>NZ_CP138513.1:0-5250000 GCF_033807855.1 Variovorax sp. SPNA7 | reverse complement strand
GAGCTAACGACAAGTAGGGCGGGACACGAGAAATCCTGTCTGAATATGGGGGGACCATCCTCCAAGGCTAAATACTCATCATCGACCGATAGTGAACTAGTACCGTGAGGGAAAGGCGAAAAGAACCCCGGGAGGGGAGTGAAATAGATCCTGAAACCGCGTGCTTACAAAAAGTAGGAGCCTCGTAAGGGGTGACTGCGTACCTTTTGTATAATGGGTCAGCGACTTACATTCAGTGGCAAGGTTAACCGAATAGGGAAGCCGTAGAGAAATCGAGTCCGAATAGGGCGATCAGTCGCTGGGTGTAGACCCGAAACCAAGTGATCTATCCATGGCCAGGATGAAGGTGCCGTAACAGGTACTGGAGGTCCGAACCGACTAGTGTTGCAAAACTAGCGGATGAGCTGTGGATAGGGGTGAAAGGCTAAACAAACTTGGAAATAGCTGGTTCTCTCCGAAAACTATTTAGGTAGTGCCTCAAGTATTACCATCGGGGGTAGAGCACTGTTTTGGCTAGGGGGTCATGGCGACTTACCAAACCAAGGCAAACTCCGAATACCGATGAGTACAGCTTGGGAGACAGAGCACCGGGTGCTAACGTCCGGACTCAAGAGGGAAACAACCCAGACCGCCAGCTAAGGTCCCTAAAATTGGCTAAGTGGGAAACGAAGTGGGAAGGCTAAAACAGTCAGGATGTTGGCTTAGAAGCAGCCATCATTTAAAGAAAGCGTAATAGCTCACTGATCGAGTCGTCCTGCGCGGAAGATGTAACGGGGCTAAGCCAGTTACCGAAGCTGCGGATTTGCAATTTATTGCAAGTGGTAGGAGAGCGTTCTGTAAGCCTGTGAAGGTGCGTTGTAAAGCGTGCTGGAGGTATCAGAAGTGCGAATGCTGACATGAGTAGCGTTAAAGGGGGTGAAAAGCCCCCTCGCCGTAAGCGCAAGGTTTTCTACGCAACGTTCATCGGCGTAGAGTGAGTCGGCCCCTAAGGCGAGGCAGAGATGCGTAGCTGATGGGAAACAGGTCAATATTCCTGTACCGTTATATAGTGCGATGTGGGGACGGATCTTAATAGGTCATCCGGGTGTTGGATATCCCGGTTTAGTTGGATGTAGGCGTGCATTAGGCAAATCCGGTGCACATATACCGAGGCCAACGATCGAGCGAGCTTGCTCGCGAAGTGACTGAACGAGGTTCCAGGAAAAGCCACTAAGCTTCAGCTATATACGACCGTACCGCAAACCGACACTGGTGCGCGAGATGAGTATTCTAAGGCGCTTGAGAGAACTCAGGAGAAGGAACTCGGCAAATTGACACCGTAACTTCGGAAGAAGGTGTGCCCTATTAGTGTGTAGTGAACAACGAAGCATGAATGGGTTGCAAAAAATCGGTGGCTGCGACTGTTTATTAAAAACACAGCACTCTGCAAACACGAAAGTGGACGTATAGGGTGTGACGCCTGCCCGGTGCTGGAAGATTAAATGATGGGGTGCAAGCTCTTGATTGAAGTCCCAGTAAACGGCGGCCGTAACTATAACGGTCCTAAGGTAGCGAAATTCCTTGTCGGGTAAGTTCCGACCTGCACGAATGGCGTAACGATGGCCACACTGTCTCCTCCTGAGACTCAGCGAAGTTGAAATGTTTGTGATGATGCAATCTCCCCGCGGAAAGACGGAAAGACCCCATGAACCTTTACTGTAGCTTTGTATTGGACTTTGAACAGATCTGTGTAGGATAGGTGGGAGGCTTTGAAGCAGGGTCGCTAGATCTTGTGGAGCCAACGTTGAAATACCACCCTGGTGTGTTTGAGGTTCTAACCTAGGTCCATTATCTGGATCGGGGACAGTGCATGGTAGGCAGTTTGACTGGGGCGGTCTCCTCCCAAAGCGTAACGGAGGAGTTCGAAGGTACGCTAGTTACGGTCGGACATCGTGACGATAGTGCAATGGCATAAGCGTGCTTAACTGCGAGACTGACAAGTCGAGCAGATGCGAAAGCAGGACATAGTGATCCGGTGGTTCTGTATGGAAGGGCCATCGCTCAACGGATAAAAGGTACTCTGGGGATAACAGGCTGATACCGCCCAAGAGTTCATATCGACGGCGGTGTTTGGCACCTCGATGTCGGCTCATCTCATCCTGGGGCTGTAGCCGGTCCCAAGGGTATGGCTGTTCGCCATTTAAAGAGGTACGTGAGCTGGGTTTAAAACGTCGTGAGACAGTTTGGTCCCTATCTTCCGTGGGCGCTGCAGATTTGAGGAAGCCTGCTCCTAGTACGAGAGGACCGGAGTGGACACACCTCTGGTGTATCGGTTGTCACGCCAGTGGCATTGCCGAGTAGCTAAGTGTGGAAGAGATAACCGCTGAAAGCATCTAAGCGGGAAACTCGTTTCAAGATGAGATCTGCCGGGGCCTTGAGCCCCCTAAAGAGTCGTTCAAGACCAGGACGTTGATAGGTCAGGTGTGGAAGCGCAGTAATGCGTTAAGCTAACTGATACTAATTGCTCGTGCGGCTTGACCCTATAACTTTGATCAGTCAGATCAAGGTGTTATGCCAAGTTGACGCATTCAAAATAATTCGCCAAAAGCTGATTCCAAACTCTATGAATTCGTTTGATTGATCATGTGATCAGTCAGACAACAAGTTATGCCTGATGACCATAGCGACGTGGTACCACTCCTTCCCATCCCGAACAGGACAGTGAAACGCGTCAGCGCCGATGATAGTGCGGGTTCCCGTGTGAAAGTAGGTCATCGTCAGGCTCTTACAGCCAGGAAAAGCCCAACACGGTGTGTTGGGCTTTCCTTTTTGTGTGAGCACCCAAAAAGTGCTCACACAAAAGGGCAAGCGACGCAGCGTCTCCAGGGGCGTTGCGAGCAGCTCCAGGCAGCAGGCTCCCAGTGAGCGAGCTGCCAGGAGGCCAGAAGAAAAAAATCTTCTTCGAAGTTGACGCGGTTTGAAAAAACAGTGCATAATCGAAGGCTCCGCTGAAGCAGCTTCAGCGTCTCGCAGCGAAGGTTGCGGGGTGCAACAGGAAGTTGAAGAAAGCGAAAAAAGTTTGACGGTACTTAAAAAACCGTGATAGACTACAAGGCTTCGCTGATCACAGCAAGCAAGACGAAGAAAACGAAAGTTTGCTTCGGGGTTCGTTAAAAATTTACAGCCGATAAGCGTGGGCGTTTGAAGGTAATTGCGTAAGTTCTTCGGAACAAGTCGCAAGACTTAAAACGCTCATGAGAATAGAAGTGAAGTTCACTTCAATTCCGTTTTTATGAGTTGCTCGAAAGAGCGAAAAAAATCAAGATCGAACTATAGAGTTTGATCCTGGCTCAGATTGAACGCTGGCGGCATGCCTTACACATGCAAGTCGAACGGCAGCGCGGGAGCAATCCTGGCGGCGAGTGGCGAACGGGTGAGTAATACATCGGAACGTGCCCAATCGTGGGGGATAACGCAGCGAAAGCTGTGCTAATACCGCATACGATCTACGGATGAAAGCAGGGGATCGCAAGACCTTGCGCGAATGGAGCGGCCGATGGCAGATTAGGTAGTTGGTGAGGTAAAGGCTCACCAAGCCTTCGATCTGTAGCTGGTCTGAGAGGACGACCAGCCACACTGGGACTGAGACACGGCCCAGACTCCTACGGGAGGCAGCAGTGGGGAATTTTGGACAATGGGCGAAAGCCTGATCCAGCCATGCCGCGTGCAGGATGAAGGCCTTCGGGTTGTAAACTGCTTTTGTACGGAACGAAACGGCCTTTTCTAATAAAGAGGGCTAATGACGGTACCGTAAGAATAAGCACCGGCTAACTACGTGCCAGCAGCCGCGGTAATACGTAGGGTGCAAGCGTTAATCGGAATTACTGGGCGTAAAGCGTGCGCAGGCGGTAATGTAAGACAGTTGTGAAATCCCCGGGCTCAACCTGGGAACTGCATCTGTGACTGCATTGCTGGAGTACGGCAGAGGGGGATGGAATTCCGCGTGTAGCAGTGAAATGCGTAGATATGCGGAGGAACACCGATGGCGAAGGCAATCCCCTGGGCCTGTACTGACGCTCATGCACGAAAGCGTGGGGAGCAAACAGGATTAGATACCCTGGTAGTCCACGCCCTAAACGATGTCAACTGGTTGTTGGGTCTTCACTGACTCAGTAACGAAGCTAACGCGTGAAGTTGACCGCCTGGGGAGTACGGCCGCAAGGTTGAAACTCAAAGGAATTGACGGGGACCCGCACAAGCGGTGGATGATGTGGTTTAATTCGATGCAACGCGAAAAACCTTACCCACCTTTGACATGTACGGAATCCTTTAGAGATAGAGGAGTGCTCGAAAGAGAACCGTAACACAGGTGCTGCATGGCTGTCGTCAGCTCGTGTCGTGAGATGTTGGGTTAAGTCCCGCAACGAGCGCAACCCTTGTCATTAGTTGCTACATTTAGTTGGGCACTCTAATGAGACTGCCGGTGACAAACCGGAGGAAGGTGGGGATGACGTCAAGTCCTCATGGCCCTTATAGGTGGGGCTACACACGTCATACAATGGCTGGTACAAAGGGTTGCCAACCCGCGAGGGGGAGCTAATCCCATAAAACCAGTCGTAGTCCGGATCGCAGTCTGCAACTCGACTGCGTGAAGTCGGAATCGCTAGTAATCGTGGATCAGAATGTCACGGTGAATACGTTCCCGGGTCTTGTACACACCGCCCGTCACACCATGGGAGCGGGTTCTGCCAGAAGTAGTTAGCTTAACCGCAAGGAGGGCGATTACCACGGCAGGGTTCGTGACTGGGGTGAAGTCGTAACAAGGTAGCCGTATCGGAAGGTGCGGCTGGATCACCTCCTTTCTGGAAACAAGCAATTTAATTTAAACGCCCACACTTATCGGTTGTTGGAAGAAGTCGAAGTCTTCATTGATTCTCGATTGGGTCTGTAGCTCAGCTGGTTAGAGCACCGTCTTGATAAGGCGGGGGTCGTTGGTTCGAGCCCAACTAGACCCACCAAATCTTCTGATTTCTCGTGTGAGAGTTTGGGGGATTAGCTCAGCTGGGAGAGCACCTGCTTTGCAAGCAGGGGGTCGTCGGTTCGATCCCGTCATCCTCCACCAATAATGCGATACTTAAATTCAACACCAAAGCGGCTTCCTGTCTAGGCATGAGGCTTCTTTGTTGTTGATCGAGATCTCTTGATCAATCGGCTGTTCTTTAAAAATTCATAGAGTCGAATCAGCGTTGCTGATGGAAACTGCACATTCGTAAAGGTTTAGTGCAGACCGTGCCATCAGCAACATAGAATTTTTGATTGCGTCAAAAGAAACTTCAATTTCGAGTCAAATCGAATTTTGAATGTAACGGCATAACGCGTCAGGTGAAAGACCTGACATATTCCTTGTGATGATTTTGTAGTTTCGAAAGAAACGTCAAAGTTATAGGGTCAAGTGAATAAGAGCACGTGGTGGATGCCTTGGCGATGATAGGCGACGAAGGACGTGATAGCCTGCGATAAGCTTCGGGGAGCTGGCAAATTAGCTTTGATCCGGAGATTTCCGAATGGGGAAACCCACCGAAAGGTATCGCATGATGAATACATAGTCATGCGAGGCGAACCGGGTGAACTGAAACATCTCAGTAGCTCGAGGAAAAGACATCAACCGAGATTCCGAAAGTAGTGGCGAGCGAAATCGGAGAAGCCTGTTAGTGATAGCACAAGACATAACGGAACAGTTTGGAAAGACTGGCCATAGCGGGTGATAGCCCCGTACGTGAAATGACCTGTGTGGTACTGAGCTAACGACAAGTAGGGCGGGACACGAGAAATCCTGTCTGAATATGGGGGGACCATCCTCCAAGGCTAAATACTCATCATCGACCGATAGTGAACTAGTACCGTGAGGGAAAGGCGAAAAGAACCCCGGGAGGGGAGTGAAATAGATCCTGAAACCGCGTGCTTACAAAAAGTAGGAGCCTCGTAAGGGGTGACTGCGTACCTTTTGTATAATGGGTCAGCGACTTACATTCAGTGGCAAGGTTAACCGAATAGGGAAGCCGTAGAGAAATCGAGTCCGAATAGGGCGATCAGTCGCTGGGTGTAGACCCGAAACCAAGTGATCTATCCATGGCCAGGATGAAGGTGCCGTAACAGGTACTGGAGGTCCGAACCGACTAGTGTTGCAAAACTAGCGGATGAGCTGTGGATAGGGGTGAAAGGCTAAACAAACTTGGAAATAGCTGGTTCTCTCCGAAAACTATTTAGGTAGTGCCTCAAGTATTACCATCGGGGGTAGAGCACTGTTTTGGCTAGGGGGTCATGGCGACTTACCAAACCAAGGCAAACTCCGAATACCGATGAGTACAGCTTGGGAGACAGAGCACCGGGTGCTAACGTCCGGACTCAAGAGGGAAACAACCCAGACCGCCAGCTAAGGTCCCTAAAATTGGCTAAGTGGGAAACGAAGTGGGAAGGCTAAAACAGTCAGGATGTTGGCTTAGAAGCAGCCATCATTTAAAGAAAGCGTAATAGCTCACTGATCGAGTCGTCCTGCGCGGAAGATGTAACGGGGCTAAGCCAGTTACCGAAGCTGCGGATTTGCAATTTATTGCAAGTGGTAGGAGAGCGTTCTGTAAGCCTGTGAAGGTGCGTTGTAAAGCGTGCTGGAGGTATCAGAAGTGCGAATGCTGACATGAGTAGCGTTAAAGGGGGTGAAAAGCCCCCTCGCCGTAAGCGCAAGGTTTTCTACGCAACGTTCATCGGCGTAGAGTGAGTCGGCCCCTAAGGCGAGGCAGAGATGCGTAGCTGATGGGAAACAGGTCAATATTCCTGTACCGTTATATAGTGCGATGTGGGGACGGATCTTAATAGGTCATCCGGGTGTTGGATATCCCGGTTTAGTTGGATGTAGGCGTGCATTAGGCAAATCCGGTGCACATATACCGAGGCCAACGATCGAGCGAGCTTGCTCGCGAAGTGACTGAACGAGGTTCCAGGAAAAGCCACTAAGCTTCAGCTATATACGACCGTACCGCAAACCGACACTGGTGCGCGAGATGAGTATTCTAAGGCGCTTGAGAGAACTCAGGAGAAGGAACTCGGCAAATTGACACCGTAACTTCGGAAGAAGGTGTGCCCTATTAGTGTGTAGTGAACAACGAAGCATGAATGGGTTGCAAAAAATCGGTGGCTGCGACTGTTTATTAAAAACACAGCACTCTGCAAACACGAAAGTGGACGTATAGGGTGTGACGCCTGCCCGGTGCTGGAAGATTAAATGATGGGGTGCAAGCTCTTGATTGAAGTCCCAGTAAACGGCGGCCGTAACTATAACGGTCCTAAGGTAGCGAAATTCCTTGTCGGGTAAGTTCCGACCTGCACGAATGGCGTAACGATGGCCACACTGTCTCCTCCTGAGACTCAGCGAAGTTGAAATGTTTGTGATGATGCAATCTCCCCGCGGAAAGACGGAAAGACCCCATGAACCTTTACTGTAGCTTTGTATTGGACTTTGAACAGATCTGTGTAGGATAGGTGGGAGGCTTTGAAGCAGGGTCGCTAGATCTTGTGGAGCCAACGTTGAAATACCACCCTGGTGTGTTTGAGGTTCTAACCTAGGTCCATTATCTGGATCGGGGACAGTGCATGGTAGGCAGTTTGACTGGGGCGGTCTCCTCCCAAAGCGTAACGGAGGAGTTCGAAGGTACGCTAGTTACGGTCGGACATCGTGACGATAGTGCAATGGCATAAGCGTGCTTAACTGCGAGACTGACAAGTCGAGCAGATGCGAAAGCAGGACATAGTGATCCGGTGGTTCTGTATGGAAGGGCCATCGCTCAACGGATAAAAGGTACTCTGGGGATAACAGGCTGATACCGCCCAAGAGTTCATATCGACGGCGGTGTTTGGCACCTCGATGTCGGCTCATCTCATCCTGGGGCTGTAGCCGGTCCCAAGGGTATGGCTGTTCGCCATTTAAAGAGGTACGTGAGCTGGGTTTAAAACGTCGTGAGACAGTTTGGTCCCTATCTTCCGTGGGCGCTGCAGATTTGAGGAAGCCTGCTCCTAGTACGAGAGGACCGGAGTGGACACACCTCTGGTGTATCGGTTGTCACGCCAGTGGCATTGCCGAGTAGCTAAGTGTGGAAGAGATAACCGCTGAAAGCATCTAAGCGGGAAACTCGTTTCAAGATGAGATCTGCCGGGGCCTTGAGCCCCCTAAAGAGTCGTTCAAGACCAGGACGTTGATAGGTCAGGTGTGGAAGCGCAGTAATGCGTTAAGCTAACTGATACTAATTGCTCGTGCGGCTTGACCCTATAACTTTGATCAGTCAGATCAAGGTGTTATGCCAAGTTGACGCATTCAAAATAATTCGCCAAAAGCTGATTCCAAACTCTATGAATTCGTTTGATTGATCATGTGATCAGTCAGACAACAAGTTATGCCTGATGACCATAGCGACGTGGTACCACTCCTTCCCATCCCGAACAGGACAGTGAAACGCGTCAGCGCCGATGATAGTGCGGGTTCCCGTGTGAAAGTAGGTCATCGTCAGGCTCTTACAGCCAGGAAAAGCCCAACACGGTGTGTTGGGCTTTTTTCTTTGCAGCTTTAAAAAGCGCGTCATCTTTCGGTGGCGCGCTTTTTTTATTCCAGAAGGCAAAGATCAGATGTTGCGGATGCCTGAGGCGTCCATCTCGGCCGCCCCTGCGCCGATCAACTCGTGCAAGACATCCCCGGCCAATTGCTCCAATTCCGCATCGGCAAAGAAGCGCGAGCGAACGATATCCAGATACGACGTGCTGTGGACCCAGGTCTTCCAGTCGTCATGTGCAATGGACTGCACCTCCAGCAGCTTGAACTTCATGAGCACCTTGATGGCGTGCCGCGCGTGCTTCACGGGATCGCGTTGAAGGCCCTCGAGTCGGCGGCGCGCCGTGGCCAAGGCGTTGCCGACATCGCCGAAGACTCGGCCATGGCCGGGAATCACCTGCAGCGGTCCCAGCCTCTCGATCCGATCCAGCGTCGCAGCCAGGTCGCCGAACGACGGCTCGCCCGCAAGTTCAGGAAAGGCAACGCCAAAGCCGTTCTCCCACAGGGCATCCGCCGAGATCAGCGTCCGTGAAACGGGATCGAAGAGGATGATCGAGTGGGGATCGTGGCCAGGCGCGCCGTGCACCTGCCACGGGCTGTCGCCGAGCATGCATTCGGTCCCCGGCTGCAAGAGGCCGGTGAACCGGAATCGTGGACAGGCCTGTCCCGTCGCAAGAAAACTCAGACCGCCCTCATCCCACCGTTCCACCAAGGCCGCCTCGCCGGGCGGAATGTCCGTCCGGATCGCCGGGTAGCGGCCCTGCAGGGCCGCATTGCCACCGCAATGGTCGCTGTGCAGATGCGTATTCACGATCCGGTCGAGCGGCCGGCCGCCCAGCGCCGATTCGACCAGTGCCAGGGTCTGATCGGAATGCGTGGTGTACCCGGTGTCGACCAGCGCGGTTTCGCCGGTCCCGATGAACAGGATGTTGTTCGACGACAGCCAGCCGCGCTCGAAGACCACGAGATTCGCCGGCAGCCCGGCTGCGGCGCGATCGTTCATTCAGGCGCTCGCGCTGGTGCGCAACTCGCGCCGCAGGATCTTCCCGACATTGGTCTTCGGCAGCGAGTCGCGGAATTCGATGTGCTTGGGCCGCTTGTAGCCGGTGAGCTGTCCGTTGCAGTATTGCAGCACAGCCTCCTCGGTGAGCGCCGCATCCTTGCGCACGACAAAGACCTTGATCGCTTCGCCCTGCTTTTCGTCCGGCACACCGATGGCCGCGCACTCGACGACGCCGGGACACAGCGAAATGACGTTCTCCAGTTCGTTCGGAAAGACGTTGAAGCCGCTTACCAGGATCATGTCCTTCTTGCGGTCGACGATGCGGCTGTAGCCGTCCTCCTGCATGACGGCAATGTCGCCGGTGCGCATGAAGCCATCGGCCGTGAAGGCCGCGGCGGTCTCGGCGGGCTGGTTGTAGTAGCCGGCCATGACGTTGGGCCCCTTGATGCAGAGCTCGCCTGGCGCACCGACAGGCAGGGAGTTGCCTTCATCGTCCTTGATGGCGATCTCGATGCTCGGCAGCGGCAAGCCGATGGTGCCTGTGAAGCTGGTGTTCGACACCGGGTTGTTGGTGCCGATCGCGCAGGTCTCGCTCATGCCCCAGCCTTCGATCATCGGGCAGCCGGTGGCCTCGAACCAGCGCCGCGCCGTGCCTTCGGAGGCGGCCATTCCGCCCGCCTGCGAAACGAACAGCGTGGAGAAATCGATCGACTTGAACTCGGGGTGCATCAAGAGCGCATTGAAGAGCGTGTTCACCGCGGGCAGCATGTGGAAGGGACGCTTCTTGAGCACCGCGATGAACTTGTCGAAGTCGCGCGGATTGGGAATCAGCGTCATGTGCGAGCCCTGGCGGATGACCAGGAGGCAGAGCGTGAGCGCGAAGATGTGATAAAGCGGCAGCGCCGCGATGCTGTTGACCTTGGACAGGTCGCCCGCCCGCGACAGTGCCGGCGTGAACCAGGCCTCCGCCTGCAGCGTGGCCGCGACGATGTTGCGGTGGGTCAGCACCGCGCCCTTGGACAGGCCCGTCGTGCCGCCGGTGTATTGCAGGAATGCGATCGAATCGAGCGTGCTCTGGTCCGGCGCCAGCGCGCGCCCGCGCCCCTCCTCGATGACCTTGGAGAAAGGCGTGACGCTGCGGCCGTTGCCCAGGGGCAGCTTGTACGGCGGCACCATCTTCGCCAGGTGGCGGACCGCGACCGTGATCCAGGCGCCATAGAGTCCGCCGAGCAGGTCGCCCATCGAAGTGACGACCACGTGCTTGACGGGCGTGCGCTCGATCACCTGTTCCAGCGTCGCGGCGAAGTTCTCGAGGATGACGATGGCCGTGGCGCCCGAATCCTTGAGCTGGTGCTCGAGCTCGCGCGCCGTATAGAGCGGATTGACGTTGACGCAGGTGTAGCCGGCGCGAAGCACGCCGCACATCGTGACGGCGAACTGGGGCACGTTGGGCAGCATGATGGCGACCCGCGCGCCGGGCTCCAGGCCCAGCGACTGGAGCCAAGCGCCCAAGGCCTTCGACAAGGTGTCGAGCTCCCCATACGACATCCAGCGCTCCATGCAGACCGAGAACGGCCGCTCGGCATAGCGGGCAAAGGCCTCGTCGAACATGTGGGGGAGAGACCGGTACTGCCCGGGATCGATCTCGTGCGGCACGTCGGCCGGGTAGTTCTGTCGCGCGGATGTCTGCATGCAAGCTCCTTTTGCGCGGATTGTGGGAGCCAGACACATCTGGCCGCCAGCGGGCTTGTCCTAGGAGCAGCGCATGCGCTGTCGCGCACGTGATAGTGAACCGCAGCGCATGCTTGCCGCGGCAACCACTCGAAAAGCAGCGCTCAAGCCCGGCCGGACTCACCCGGCAGCAGCACCCCGGCCGGAATGTCGGGCAGGGCGTCGAGCGCCTGGTAGAGCGGCGTGAAGTCGGGTGCCGTGAGGTCGAAGAGCTGCGCGAAGCTCTCGATCACGAAGTAGTTGCTCTGGTAGGTGTCGATCTTGTAGCTCGTGCGCATGGTGCGCAGCAGGTCGAGCGGCAGCCGGTGCGGCTCGCCGCTGCGCACGGCATGCTGCAGTTCGCCGACGGAGCTCAGGATGCCGGCGCCATATGCGCGCAGGCCGTCGGGCTGGCGGATCAGGCCGAACTCGACCGTGTACCAATAGAGCCGCGCGAGCTTCTCGCCCGCGCCGAGCTCGTGCGCCTTGATGCCTCCCTGGCCGTAGCGCTGCACGTAGTCGGCAAAGACCGGGTCGAACAGCATCGGCACATGGCCGAACAGGTCGTGGAACACGTCGGGCTCGACGATGTAGTTGAACTCCTCGGGCTTGCGGATCCAGTCGGTCACCGGAAACTTGCGGTTTGCGAGCAAGGTGAAGAACGGCAGCTCGGGAATCAGCCCCGGCACCGCCACGATTTCCCAACCGGTGGCGCGGTGCAGCCGCTCGTTGATTTCCTCGAAGCGCGGGATGCGGTCCTTCACGCCCAGCAGCGGCAGCGCCTTGATGAATGCGTCGCAGGCGAGGCCCGGCAGCTGCGCGGCCTGCCGTTCGTAGAGCCGCTTGTAGGTCTCGTGGTCGGCCGGCGTATAGCTGGCCCAGTCCTGCGGGCAGGTGTAGTCGGCAAGCACCGCCCCGCCGCGCGAGTAGTCGCCGCGCGGCGGACGGTCCGAGGCGCCGTAGACGGCGGGCGTGACGACAGCGGCTGCTGCAGGAGTGTTCATGGGAATGCTCTCTCGGTTTACTTGAGCCAGCGGTTCATCACGCGCTGGAAGTCGCCGCCGGCTTGCTGCAGGTGCAGCCATTGGTCGACGTACGCCTTGAAGGCCACGTCGTCGCGCGGCAGCATCCAGGCCATTTCGCCGTACTGCAGCGGCTTGTCGGGGTTGATCGCGCACAGGCCCGGCTTGAGCTTCTGCTGCGTGATGGCTTCGGCCGATTCGGTCACGAACACGTCGGCGCGGTTGGCCAGGAGCTCGTCGAAGATCGTCACGTTCTCGCCGTGCAGCGTGAGCTTGGCCTGCTTGAAGTTGGCGCGCGCAAAACGTTCGTTGCTGCCGCCCGGATTGAAGATCACCCGGGTGGAAGGCTTGTCGATGTCGGCCACGCTCTGGTACTTGGCGACGTCGGCGCAGCGCGCAATGGGCGCCTTGCCGTTCACCATGTAGGGCGCGCTGAAGAAGGCGCGCTTCTGCCGGTCGGTGGTCACGGAAACACCGCCCACGGCAATGTCGCACTTGCCCGCGCTGAGGTCGGGCAGCAGGTTGGCCCAGGTGGTCTTGACCCATTCGGGCTTGGCGCCGAGGCTGGCGCTGAAGCCCGCCATGAGATCGACGTCGATGCCTTCGAACGAGCCATCGGCCTTCTGGAAGCTGAAGGGCTTGTAGTCGCCCGGCGTGCAGATGCGCAGCGCCGCCGCCTTCTGCACCGTGTCGAGGTGCGAGCTGGCCGCCGGGGCGGCCGGCGCCATGGCGCAGCCGGAAAGAAGAACAACGGCGGCTGCCGCGGTGAGGGTCAAGCCGATCGAGAACGTGCTGCGCATGGGGGCTCCTGGCCAGTGAAAAAGGCGCTTATTTTGCGGCCGACAGCACGCCGCGGCGCATCTGGTCGAGCTCGATGCTTTCGAACAGCGCCTTGAAGTTGCCGTTGCCGAAGCCGTCGTCGCCCTTGCGCTGGATGAACTCGAAGAAGATCGGCCCGAGCTGGTTTTCGCTGAAGATCTGCAGCAGCAGCGCGTCCTTCTTGCCGTCGATCAGGATCTTGCGCTTCTGCAGTTCGGCCACGCTTTCGCCATGGCCGGGAATGCGCTTGTCGACCAGCTCGTAGTAGGTGTCGATGGTGTCGAGCAGCTTGACGCCATTGGCGCGCAGTGCGTCGACGGTCTCGTACAGGTTGTCCGAGCCCATGGCGATGTGCTGGATGCCTTCGCCGCGGTACATGTCCAGGTATTCCTGGATCTGGCCGGCCTGCTCCTTGCCTTCTTCGTTGATCGGGATGCGGATCTTGCCGCAGGGGCTGGTCATGGCCTTGCTCTTCACGCCGGTGACCTGGCCTTCGATGTCGAAGTACTTGATCTCGCGGAAATTGAAGAGCTTCTCGTAGAAGCCGGCCCAGACGTTCATGCGGCCGCGGTACACGTTGTGCGTGAGGTGGTCGATGTAGGTGAGGCCGTTGCCCTTGGGCGCCAGCGCATCCTGCGAGGCCACGCCGGGCAGCGGCTCGAAGTCGACGTCGTAGAAACCGATGTTGCCGATGTCGCCCGGCTTCGCGCCGTTCTTGCCGGGCCAGCGGTCGACCAGGTAGATCAGGCTGTCGCCGATGCCCTTGATGGCGGGAATGTTCAATTCGCCCGGGCCCGCCTTGTCGGCGAAGCCCCATGCGCCGAGCGAGATCGCCCGTTCGTAGGCCTGCTTGGCGTCCTGCACGCGGAAGGCGATGGCGCAGACGCTCGGGCCGTGTTCGCGCGCAAAGCGCTGCGCGAACGAATCGGGCTCTGCGTTGACGATGAAATTGATCGTGCCCTGGCGGTACAGCAGCACGTTCTTGTGGCGGTGCCTGGCCACGGCCTTGAAGCCCATGCGCTCGAACACCTTGCCCATCGCGACCGGATCCGGGGCCGCGTATTCGATGAATTCGAAGCCGTCGGTTCCCATGGGGTTCTCCCAGGGCGTGAAGGGGGGCGCGTCGGTGTGGCTCATGGGAGTCTCCAGAAGTGGGGTTCGAATGGAAGAAAAAAGCGAACGGGTGGGCGAGAACGACCAGTGCTGCACTGTAGAGCGGATGCCACTCACGTTTTCAGCGTTATTGGGCGCCAAAGAGAGGCATGACGCAGTAAAACTGCGAAAATGACGCCATGGAAGCACTCGACAAGATTGATAGGCTCATTCTGCGCACGCTGCAAGCAGACGGGCGCGCCACCTACGACCAGATCGCCGAGCAGGTCAGCCTTTCCCCGAGCGCCGTGCTCCGGCGCGTCAAGCGGCTCGAGGAGAGCGGCGTCATCGACCGCTATGTCGCGCTCGTGCGCCCCGAGGTCATCGGCCTGGGCCTGACCGCCTATCTCAATGTGCGCCTCGAAAAGCACACCGAAACCCACAAGCGCAACCCCATGGACCTGTTCCGCGCCAGCGTCCAGACCTGGCCCGAAGTGGTCGAGTGCGCCGCCCTCACCGGCGAGATGGACTACCTGCTGCGCGTGGTGGTCGCCGACATGGGGCACTACAGCCGTTTCATCATGGACACCCTGCTCAAGCACCCCAGCGTGGAGGATTGCAAGACAAGCTTCGTGCTCGACCGTGTCAAGGCCACAACAGCCGTGCCGGTTTAGCCACCCGATGGTTGCGCGAACGACACGCTCTCTGGTATTGGTTCACAAATGTCGCTAGAAAGTACCCCTGCGGGCTTGGTGTTTAAGGGAAAACCCTTATATTTGAGCCATGCTTACCGCCAAGACCCTCCTGAAGGCGTCTCTCGGCCTCGGCTCTTTCCTGAAGGCGCCGATGGTTGAGGCGCAACCGCGCGCAGCCTCTGCGCCGCAACCCGTCATGGTGCCGATCCGCTCGATCGGCCCGCGCGAGCGCGACCGCATCGCGCAGCACCTGCTGGCGCTCACGCCGCACGACCGCTACCTGCGCTTCGGCTACGCCGCGGGCGACGAGCAGGTGCAGCGCTACGTCGACGGGCTCGATTTCGAGCGCGACGAGCTCTTCGGCATCTACAACCGCCGGCTCGACCTGATCGCGATGGCCCACCTCGCGTTCGCGCCGGACGAGCAGCACAGCGACTGCGCCGAATTCGGCGTGTCGGTGGCGGCGCATGCGCGCGGCCGCGGCTACGGGGCGCGCCTGTTCGAGCGGGCCGTGGTCGTGGCGCGCAACGAAGGCGTGGGCATGCTCTTCATCCATGCGCTGAGCGAAAACGCCGCCATGCTGAAGATCGCCCGCAACGCCGGCGCCACCGTGGTGCGCAGCGGCTCGGAATCGGAGGCGCACCTGCAGCTGCCGAGCGCCACCTTCGACAGCCGCATGAGCGAAATCGCGCTCGAGCAGTACGCGGCGGTCGACTACCACCTCAAGACCCGCGCCAAGCAGTTCTGGGCCTTCCTGGCCAGCCTGCAGGAAGTGCGCAGCGGCATGCGGGACGCGCGCAGCAAATCCGCGCCCTGAATACCTGAAAAGCGCCTGTGGCGGCCGCGCGGTAGAGCCTGTCACGCGCAATCCGGTATCCTTGTATCTCTTCAACTAAGCCTCCCGCAGTGGCCGAACCTCACCCTGAACGCGCACCCGTCGAACGGGAAGACAAGCGCGGCTTTCTCCAGAAGCTGGCCGAATTCATCCACCCCGGTCCCGATTCGCGCGACGAGCTGATCGAAACCCTCGCGGACGCCGAGGACAACGAGGTGATCGGCGCCGAGTCGCGCGTCATGCTCGAGGGCGTGCTGCGCATGGCCGACATGACGGCCGGCGACGTGATGGTCGCGGCTCCGCGCATGGACCTTGTGAACATCGACGCGCCCTTCGACGCGCTGCTGCACCTGGTCATCGACACCGCGCACTCGCGCTTCCCGGTGTACGAGGGCGAGAAGGAAAACATCATCGGCATCCTGCTCGCGAAGGACCTGCTCAAGCTGCAGCGCGCGCCGGGGCTCAACATCCGCGCACTGCTGCGCCCCGCCACCTTCGTTCCCGAGAGCAAGGGCCTGAACGACCTGCTGCGCGAGTTCCGCGGCAACCGCAACCACCTGGCCATCGTGATCGACGAGTTCGGCCGCGTGGCCGGCCTCATCACCATCGAGGACGTGCTCGAGCAGATCGTCGGCGAGATCGAGGACGAGTTCGACATTGCCGAGGACGAGGGCGACATCTTCGGCCTGGCCGACCACACCTACCGCGTTTCGGGCGACACGCCCATCGAGCGCGTGGCCGAGGCCTTCGGCATCGTCTTCGACGAAGAGCAGCTGAGCGAAGACTTCGACACCATCGGCGGGCTCATCGCGCACGAGATGGGCCACGTGCCCAAGCGCGGCGAACACCACGCGATCGGCGGCTTCGACTTCGTGGTGCTGCACACCAAGGGCGGGGCCGTGCGCTGGTTCAAGGTGTCCCCGGCCCGCGGCAGCGACGCGGCCGACTGATGCCGCTGCCGGCAGCGGCCACGCTCCGCACGTCTCCTGCCTTTTCCGCCATGGGCCTGCTGCGCCTGCTGGGCTTTGCCTTCGCGGGCCTCGCGCAGGCCGCGGCCATTGCCTGGCCCGTGAACGGCCGGCCGCTGTGGTGGCTGCAGCTCGTTTCGCTGGCGGCGCTCGTCGGCCTGCTGGACTGGCTGCGCGCCGAAGGTGCGGGCTGGCGCCGCGCCGGGCTGCATGGCTGGCTCTTCTCGACCGCCTGGCTCACCGGCAGCTTCTGGTGGCTCTTCATTTCGATGCACACCTATGGCGGGCTGGCGGCGCCGCTCGCGGCCATTGCGGTGCTGCTGCTGGCGGCCGCGCTCGGGCTGTACTACGCGGCGGCCTGTGCCTGGTTCGTCGTTCGCGGGCCGCGCGGGCCAGTGGCCGGGGCGCTGGTGTTCGCCGCGCTGTGGACGCTGGCCGAACTCGTGCGCGGCAGCTGGTTCACCGGCTTTCCCTGGGGTGCGGGCGGCTATGCGCACGTCGAGGGGCCGCTGGCGGCTTGGGCGCCGTGGATCGGCGTGTACGGCATCGGCGCGGTGGCCGCGCTGGTGGCCGCGCTGGTGGCGCTGACCCGGCCCGCGCCCGGCATCGCACTCGCGCAGGTCCTCGTACTTGTCGCCGCTGCATTCGCCGCGCCGCATCTCGCGGCACCGCTGTCCGGCGACGCGCAGGGCGCCAAGGGCTCGAGCGGCAAGCTGCAGCTCGCGCTGCTGCAGGGCAACATCCCGCAAGACGAAAAATTCATTCCGGGCGGCGGCATCGACCTGGCGCTGCGCTGGTATGGAGAACAGCTGCGCGATGCCAAGGCCTCGCTCGTGGTGACGCCCGAGACCGCGCTGCCACTGCTGCCGCAGCAACTGCCCGCGGGCTACCTGGATGCGATCCAGGCGCGCTACAGCCAGGGCACGCAGGCTGCCATCGTCGGCCTGCCGATGGGTGGCCAAGGCACCTACAGCAACGCGGTGCTCGGCTTCCAGCCCGGCGCGGCGCAGCCCTACAAGTACAGCAAGCACCACCTCGTTCCCTTCGGCGAATTCATTCCGCCGGGCTTTCGCTGGTTCATCCGCATGATGAACATCCCGCTCGGCGACTTCGCGCGCGGCGGCCTGGCGCAGGCGCCCTTTGCCTGGCAGGGCCAGCGCATCGCGCCGAACATCTGCTACGAAGACCTGTTCGGCGACGAGATCGGCGCCAACTTCAAGGACGAGGCCACGGCGCCGACCATCCTGCTCAACGTGAGCAACATCGCGTGGTTCGGCAACACGGTGGCCATCGACCAGCACCTGGCCATCTCGCGCATGCGCTCGCTCGAATTCGCGCGGCCGATGGTGCGTGCCACCAACACCGGCGCCACGGTGGTCATCGATGCCGAAGGCCGCGTCACGCACCAGCTACCGCGGCTCACGCGCGGCGTGCTCGAGGCGTCGGTCGAAGGCCGCACGGGGCTCACGCCCTTTGCGCGCTGGGTCGCGCCTTTCGGGCTGTGGCCGATCTGGATCGCGGCGATCGCCGTCGTGGCCATCGCCTTCGCGCTGCGCCGGCGCCGGGGCTGACCCGGCGGCGTCACGTGATCGTCAGGCGGCCGCCGGCACGGGCCTGACGGGCCAGTCGCGCAGCTTGCCCGGGTTCAGCAGGCCCATCGGGTCGAAGCGCTTCTTCATCTCGATGACCTCGGGCGGCAGCGCCCCGCCCGCCTTGCCGTCTTCCACGATGTTCACGTGCGGGTTGTTGATGTGCACGCCGTGCGCGCGGTGGATGCCGATGATCTCGGCGAGCCGCTCCTCGGTGCTGAAGCGCACCAGCTGCAGTCCGCTGCAGGTCATGAGCCCGGCCACGTTGCGGATGAACTCGGTGTGCATCATCACCTCGCCGCCCAGCAGTTGCTCCATCTCGATGATCTGCTCGACATGCCGGCCCGGCACGAAGCCGCTCTGCAGGTAGGTGAGCGACGGGTCGACCTTGAGCGCATGCAGCGTGGTGTGGTTCCAGGTGAATTCCATCAGCGTGCGGTTGCTCTTCTGCACCTCGGCCGCGGTCCGGCGGTAGCTCACGGTGCCGGCGTGCGCCTCGGCCAGCTGCAGCATGGCCGGCTCGCAGGATTCGGCCACCAGCGACAGCACCGTGTGGCAGCCTTTGGGCAGGTGCGCCGCGAGCTGCGCCAGGTGGTCCGGGATTGGCGCGGCGAAGAAGGCGATTTCCCGCTTCACGATGCCGGGCGCGTTCGCGAGCTTGTCGGCAAAGTGCAGCGCGTCGGCAAAATTGCCGAAGCTCACCAGCGTCTCGAGCCAGGGATGCGCGGGTGCCAGTGCGATTTCCAGCTCCAGCACCAGCCCATTGGTGCCCCAGAGGTGGTGCATGCGCATGGCTTCGGCACCGCGCAGCTCGATCACCTGCGGCTCGGCCTCGATGGTCATCGCGCGGATGCCGAGCACGTTGCCGGGCGCGCCCAGCGGCCCGTAGTTGATGGAGCCCACGCCGCCGAAGCCGCCGCCGAACAGGCCGCCGAGCGTGGCGCTGCGGTAGGTGGAGGGCATGCTGCGCATCTCCTGGCCCGAGGGCTTGGTCTGCTTCTCGAGCTCGCCCAGGCGGATGCCGGCCTGCGCGCGGGCCACGCCGGGCTGCACCCACAGGAAGGCGTTGTAGCCGGTCATGTCGAGCACCACGCCGCCCGCGAGCGGCGTGGTCTGGCCGTAGTTGCCGGTGCCGCTGCCGCGCAGCGTGATCGGCACGCCGCGGCGCGCGCAGGCGCCGACCACGGCGCGGATCTCGTCCTCGGTGCGCGGCCGCACGGCCACGTCGGCGCGCTTGTCCTTCAGTTGGCGGTTCAGCACCGGGCTGAACCACGAGAAGTCCTGCGACAGGCGCGTGACGCGGCCCTCGTCGGTGATCCAGTCGAGGCCGGGCAGTTCGAGCCGCAGCTCTTCGATGGCGGAAATGGAAGCGGTCATGGTCAAGGTTCAATCCTGGGAAAGTTCGCTCGCGTGCCACGAGCCCAGCGCCAGCTTGGTGAGCCAGGCCATCAGCACGAAGAGCGCGACGCCGGTCAGCGAGATCAGGAGCAGGGCCGCGAACATGCGCGGAATGTTCAGCTGGAAACCGGCCTGGAGGATCTGGTAGGCCAGGCCCGCGCCGGAGCCGCCGGTGCCGGCCACGAACTCGGCCACCACCGCGCCGATCAGCGCCAGGCCGCTCGAGATGCGCAGCCCGCCAAAGAAATACGGCAGCGCGCTCGGAATGCGCAGCCGCACCAGCTGCTGCCAGCGCGTCGCGCGGTTGAGCTTGAAGTAGCTCTGCAGGTCGGGGTCGATGCTGCGCAGGCCGAGCGTGGTGTTGCTGATGATCGGGAACAGCGCCACCAGCGCGGCGCACACCGTCATCGCCGCCACCGGGTTCTTCACCCAGATGATGATGAGCGGCGCCACCGCCACGATGGGCGTCACCTGCAGCAGCACCGCATACGGAAAGAGCGCGGTCTCGATGCGCTTGCTCTGCACGAACAGGAACGAGATCAGCACCCCGGCCACGGTGGCCAGCAGGAACGACAGCAGCGTGATCTTGAGCGTGACCAGGAGCGCATTGCCGAGCGGCGCCCAGTCGGTCACGAGCGTCTGCACCATGAGAAAGGGCGAGGGCACCAGGTAGGGCGGCAGCTCCATGGCGACCACCATCCATTGCCACAGCGCGACCAGCACCACGCCGATGAGCATGGGATAGAGCACGCGCTGCACGCGCGGCTGGCTCAGCAGGGGCGGGCTTTTCATCGTGCGTGCTCCTCGTCGGCCTGGCTCGCGCGCAGCAGGCTGTCCTGCAGGCGCCTGGCATGGCGCGCGAATTCCGGCGTCACCATGAAGTCGGGGGTGCGCGGATAAGGCTCGTCGATGTGGAACTGTTCCACCACGCGGCCCGGCCGTGCGGCCATCATCACCACGCGGGTCGACAGGAACACCGCCTCGTGGATCGAGTGCGTCACGAAGATCACCGTGAGTTTCTTCTTGCGCCAGAGGTCGAGCAGGTCGGCGTCGAGCTTGTGGCGCGTGATCTCGTCGAGCGCGCCGAAGGGCTCGTCCATCAGCAGCAGGTCGGGCTGCGTGACCAGGCCGCGCGCGATCGACACGCGCATCTGCATGCCGCCCGAGAGCGCGCGCGGCAGCGCATCGGCAAACTTCTCGAGCCCCACCAGCGCGAGCGACTCCATCACCCGCGCATCGGCCTCCTTGCGCGGCACGCCGGCCAGGTCGAGCGGCAGCCGCACGTTGGTGCGCACGCTGGCCCACGGCATCAGCGTGGCCGACTGGAACACGAAGGACAGCTTGTGCGGGCAGCTGTGGATCTCCGCCACGGGCTTGCGCCACACCAGGAGCCGCCCGTCGCTCGGCTCGAGCATGCCCGCCACCATCTTGAGCAGCGTGCTCTTGCCGCAGCCCGAAGGCCCGAGCAGCGTGACGAATTCGCCTTCGGCGATCGACAGGTCCACCGGCAGCAACGCCTGCGTGCCGTTGGGGTAGGTCTTCTCGGCCGAGAGCACTTCCACCGCGGGCACGGCAGGCGCCGCGGGCGGCGCGAGGGTGTGGGGTTCGATGCGGTTCATGGGTGGAAGGCTCAGGGCAGGACCTTGGCGTCTTTCACGAACTCGGTGGTGTAGGTCTTGGCGAGTTCCACCTTCGCCGGGTCGAGCAGCTTGGCGGCGACGAGAAAGTCGTAGCTCGCCTTGGAGCGCGCATCGGTGATCACGCCGATGCCGAGCTTGGCTGCATCGCCGCCGGTGACCATGCCCATCTCCTTGAGCTTGGCCACGCTGTAGGCCAGCTGGTCGTCGGTCATGTTGGGGTTGTCCTTCTTGATCAGCGCATTGGCGGGCGCCGGATCGGCGAGGTAGCTCTTCCAGCCCTCGGCCGAGGCCTTCACGAAGGCTTCCACCTGCTTGCTGCGGTCCTTCACGGTCTTTTCCATGCACGACACGGTGGTGGCGTAGGCCGGGAAGCCGTGGTCGCTGAACATCAGCACGGTGCTCTTCACGCCGGCCTTCTGGATCGCGTAGGGCTCGGAGGTCAGGTAGCCCTGCTGCGCGGCGTTCGGGTCGGCCACGAAGGGCTGGATGTTGAAGGTGTAGGGGCGCGTCTGTTCGTCCTTCAGGCCGAACCGGGCCTTGAGCCAGGGCCAGTAGCCGCGGTTGGCCTGCGCGCCGATCAGCAGCGTCTTGCCCTTGAGGTCCTCGAACTTCTTGACGTCGTCGTGCGCGATCAGCACCTGCGGGTCCTTCTGGAAGAAGGCCGCCACGTTGACCACCGGCACGCCGCCTTCGCGCACCTGCATCATCTGGATGTCGCTCGAACCCATGATGCAGTCGGCCTGGCCCGCGGCCATCATCTGCGTGATGTTGACCTGCGGGCCGCCCATCTTGATGGTCACGTCGAGGCCGTGCTTCTTGTAGATGCCCTGGGCCACCGCCTGGTAGAAGCCGCCGTGCTCGGCCTGCGCATACCAGTTGGTCATGTAGGTGAACTTGTCTTGCGCCTGGGCCGGTGCGGCAGCGGCGAACAGTGCGAGCGCGGCGGCGCCGGCCATGGAAAGAGCGAAGGAGCGCATGGTGGGAACCTCTCGAAGGCTGGTGAAGGAACGGGTGGAAAAAAGCGATGAAACCGATGCAAGTAGCGCGCCTCAGGCAGCCTCGAAGGACTGCTGGATGAAGCCCTGCTGGTGGCCGCGCTCCCAGGTGGCTTCCTCGCGCACCACCCAGCGCAGCGCATGCAGCTCGGTCAGCGCCTGCACCCAGCTGTCGGACAGCGTGTCCAGGATCTCCTGGCCCTGTTCGCGCGTGGCGCTGGTCGGGTCGCCGATCACGCCGCTCGGGCCGAAGTCGCGCGCGGTCCAGGCGCAGGCCGGGCGGCCGTCGGCCGACAGCAGCTTGATCGGAAACGGCGGCGGAAAGTTGGCGGCGGCGCGCTCCATGTGCACGGTGTCGGGCGCCAGCGCGAGCATCAGCGCGGTCTCGGAATGGCCGGCATGCATCGACAGGCGCTTTTCCTGCTCGCTGATCTGCCTGCTCGATGCGTTCGGCAGGCGCGACACGCCATGCGGCACCACCACGAAGTCGCCATGGCGCAGCCGCAGTTCGCGCGCCGCCATCTCCAGCACCTGGGGCTGGCCGCCGTGGCCGTTGGCGAACAGCAGCTTGCGGAAGCCCGCGCGGTAGACCGACTCGCCGATCTCGTTCACGGTCGACAAGAGCGTGGTGCCGGTCAGCGTCATGGTGCCCGGAAAGTGCAGGTGCTCTTCCGACTTGCCGTAGGTGATGGTGGGCAGCGCGAAGGCGCGAACCTCGGCCGGCAGCTTCTCGAGCGCCTTGCCCATCACGCCCGAGGCGATCACGCTGTCGACCGAGCACGGCAGGTGCGGGCCGTGCTGCTCGATGGCGCCGCAGGGCAGCACGATGACGGTGTTCTCGCGGTCGGGCAGCGCGGCGATTTCGGTCCAGCTCAGGTAGGGCAGGAAGCGGTGGGGCGGGATGTAGCCGTGGAGCATGGGAGTCCTTTGTTCGTCAGCGGGGAAGGAAGGGCGCCGCATCGCCATGCGTGACGCGGCCTTCGCGCAGCACCACGCGGGTGGCGCTGCGCGAGGGCCAGCCATGGCGGTCGGCCTGGGTGAACAGCACGAGGTCGGCCTTGGCGCCGGCCAGCGTGGGCGCCGCCGTGGCGGGGGCGCGCCGCAGCCAGTCGCCGCGGCACAGCGCCTGCGACCAGTCGTCGAAGGGATCGTCGAGCTGTGCGACGAGCGCGGCCGTACCCAGCGCCTCGACCGGGTCGAAGCTGCCGAGGCGGCAGAACGGGTCTTGCACGTTGTCGCTCGCAAACAGCAGCGGAATGCCGCGTTCGCGCGCTTCCTTCACCAGCGTGAGGCCGCGCAGGCGCGGCGTGCGGCCCGTCACCGCGTCCTGCAGCAGCAGGTTGGTGGCGGGCAGCGAGACGATGGTGATCGGCGCGCGTGCGACCGCATCGAGCGTGGCGAAGGCTTCAGCCTCGGGCTGCGCGGCCAGCGCGCAGACGTGGCCGCAGACCACGCGGCCTTCGAAGCCGATCTCGCGCAGGATGCGGGCGGTGGCCTGCAGGCCGGCCGCCGACGCATTCAGTTCTTCATCGACATGCAGGTCGACATCGAGATCGCAGGCCTGCGCCGCCACCAGCAGGTTGCGCAGCGCGTTCTCGCTCCAGTTGGTGGAATGCACGAAGCCCCCGAGCAGCGCATGCGGCCCCGTGGCCTTCACCTGCCTGGCAAGCCGCAGGGCCTGCGCAGCGTCCTCGAACAGCGGCAGCTTGATCAGGCTGACCTGCTCCAGCCGCACCCTGCCGGCCCATTCCTGCGCGAGCTCGGCCATCACGGGCCAGGCCAGCGGGACCGTATCGGGCTCCCACCAGTCGACATGCGTGCGCAACTGCGTGGTGCCGCATTCCCAGGCCCACTGCAGGCCGCGCGCGGCGCGCTCGTGCACGTCGGCGGGACTCCAGTGCACGCGGTCGGCCAGCATCGCGTCGATGGCGCCGAGCAGGCCGGGCTGCACCTTTTTCATGCGCGGCAGCGTGAAGGCCTTGTCCAGGTGCGTGTGGGCGTCGACAAAACCCGGCAGCACCAGCGTGCCGGCCAGGTCCCACGCTTCGGGGTGGGGCTCGCCCGGGCCGGAAGCGGGCCGCACCGACTGCACGCGGCCGGCCTCGAGCGCGATGTGCGCCAGCACCGGCACGCCGTCGCGCTCGGGCCAGCCGGCCGGCAGCAGCCAGCGCGGCAGGCGCGCATTGCCGAGCAGGGCGGGGGCCTTCATGCGAAGCGCGCCATCGCGGCGCCGACCCGTGCCATGAAGCGCTTGAGCTGGGGCTCGGTCGCCACGTTCATGTGGTAGTGGGCGTGGTAGTCCACGCGGGCGCGGCGGCCGGTGAGCCGCAGCATGTAGCGCGTGACGATCTTGCGCGGCGGATCGCCCATGTACCAGGCCATCCAGCGCGGCCGCCCGTAGGTGACCACGGCGCTGATGCGCTTGATGTGCGTGAGCATCGGCTTCACGTTCGCCGGATCGCTGATGTCGAAGGCCACGCCGGGCATGAAGAGCCGGTCGAAGTAGCCCTTGAGCATCGCCGGCAAGCCGAAGCACCAGGTCGGAAAGCAGAACACGATGCCCTCGGCCCACAGCAGCCGCTCCACATAGGGCTTGAGCGGCAGCTGGTTGCCCGGCACCTCGTGGTAGCCGAGCCGCTCTTCACGCGAGAGCACCGGGTTGAAGCCCTCGGCGTACAGGTCGCAGTCGTCCACCTCGTGCCCGGCCGCGCGCAGGTTCTTCAGCACCTCCTGGTGCAGGGCGGCGTGAAAGCTGGTTTCGACCGGATGGCAGTAGACGACGAGCACGCGCATGAATTTGACCGCTTAATCAGAGCAAGTGGTCAGGTTATGCAAGCGACGTGCCAGTCCGGATGCACCGGACTGGGGAGGCGGGGAGCGGTCCCGCGGCTTTGTGCGGCTACGCGGCCTTGCGCGGCCAGAGCCGCACCGCCAGCGCGGCAGCGGCCGTGCCGGTGGCCAGCCCCGTCACGCCGGCCCAGCCCCACTGCGCGAGCGCCAGCGCACCCAGCGCCGAGCCGGCCGCCATGCCGATGAACATGCTGGTGAACAGCACCGCATTGAGCCGGCTGCGCGCACCGGGCTCGATGCCGTAGACGATGGTCTGGTGCGCGATCAGCGCCGCCTGCATGCCCAGGTCGAAGCCGACCGCGGCGATCGCCAGCAGCCAGAGCTGCGCGTGCGGCGCCATCAGCGGCGCCAGGCCCATGGCGGCGAACGACGCCACCACCAGCCCGGCACCCAGTCGCGTCACCAATTCCGGCCCGCGGCGGTCGGCCAGCCGGCCGGCCAGCGGCGCCGCCAGCGCACCGGCCGCGCCGGCCAGGCCGAAGGCGCCCGCCGCCGCGCTGCCC
This sequence comes from Variovorax sp. SPNA7, assembly GCF_033807855.1. NCBI lineage: Bacteria > Pseudomonadati > Pseudomonadota > Betaproteobacteria > Burkholderiales > Comamonadaceae > Variovorax > Variovorax sp. SPNA7. Next base: position 5,224,306 of record NZ_CP138513.1, on the reverse strand, counting down.
AGGTGGAAGGGCGCGCCGTGCAGCATCACGGCCAGCGTCGACCAGAAGGCGCTGAATCCCACCGCCAGCAGCGCCTGGGCCAGCGCGGCGCGGCGCAGCATGCCGTGGCGCGACCACAGCGTGCCCAGCGAGCCGAGCAGCGCGGCGTAGGCCAGGTGCGTGGTGGGCCGGAAGCGTGGCAGCCCGCGCCAGGCGGCCGCGCCGATCAGCGCGATGCTGGCCGCCGCCGCAATGAACATCGCGCGCCAGCCGAAGTGCTCGGCCACGAAGCCGCTCACCACGCGCGACAGCAGGATGCCCAGCAGCAGCCCCGTCATCACCGTGCCCACGGTCTTGCCGCGCGTGGCCTCGGGTGCCAGCGTGGCGGCCGCGGGCACGATGTCCTGCGCCATGGTGGCCGCCAGGCCGATCGCCAGGCTGGCTGCGAGCAGCACGCCGATCGACGGCGCGGCGCCGGCCACCAGCAGCGCGGCGCACAGCGCGGCCGCCTTCATCAGCACGATGCGGCGCCGGTCGAAGCGGTCGCCCAGCGGCGCCAGCAGCAGGATGCCGAGCGCATAGCCCAACTGCGTGAGCGTGGGAATGAAACCGACGGACCGGGGGGAGGCACCGATGTCGGCGCCCAGCACGCCGAGCATCGGCTGGGCGTAGTAGAGCGACGCCACCGACAGGCCGGCGCCCGTGGCCAGCAGCAGGACCAGCGAGGCCGGCAGGTCGCGCTCTTCTGGTGCAGCACCCGGCGCATGCGCAGTTTGAATGGAGGACATGGTGTTAACCCTTGAATATCGAGCGAGGGTTGAAATGTGCACCTCAGAAGCTTGGCTTGGTAGTCCCGCGGATCGCACAATATCCATACGCTTCACGCATAAAGAAGGCCATGCCGACTCCATCCCCCACCGCCGACCGCATCGAGCTGATGCAGACCTTCGTCCATATCGTCGAGGCCGGCAGCCTCTCGGCCGCCGCGCTTCAGATGGGTGCGACGCAACCCACCGTGAGCCGCCGCCTGCAGGCGCTGGAGCGCTCGCTGGGCGTGCGGCTCCTGCGCCGGTCCACGCACGCCATGAAGCTCACTGAAGATGGCGAGCGCTGCTACGAGCGCGCCCGGGAGCTGATTGCCGACTGGCACGCCTTCGAGGCCGACCTGCGCGGCGTGGGCGACGAGCCCGAAGGCACGCTGCGCGTGGTGGCGCCGCATGCGCTGGGCCAGCTGCTGCTGGTCGGTCCGCTGGCCGACTACCTTCGCGCCTATCCGCGCGTGTCGGTCGAATGGCTGCTGAACGACCGCCGGCCCGACTTCATCGCCGAAGGCGTCGACTGCGCGATCCAGGTCGGCGAGCCGGCCGACACCCTGGCGGTGGCGATCAAGCTCTCCGAAGTGCCGCGCGTGGTGGTCGCCGCGCCCTCGGTGCTGGCCGGGCGCGCGCCGCCCGCGCATGCATCGGAGCTGGCCGAATTGCCGTGGCTCGCGCTGCGCACCTTCTATCGCAACGAGGTGCTGCTCACGCACCGCCCGACCGGCGAGGTCGCCCGGGTGCCGATCCGCCCGCGCATGAGCACCGACAGCCTCTATGCGCTGCAAAGCGCGGCCCGCATGGGCCTGGGTGCCTGCATGGCCTCGGCCTGGCTCGTGAACGAGGACATTGCCGCCGGCCGGCTGGTGCAACTCGTGCCTCAATGGCATGTGGCGCCGCTGCCGGTGTACCTGATCTATCCGCCGTCGCGCTTCCAGCCCGCGCGGCTGCGCCGCTTCATCGAGACCATGCGGCTCGCGCTGGCCGATCCGGCAGGCCGCGCCTGGGAGGCGGACGCGTCCTGAACGCGGCCGCGTGCGGCCTCAGCCGGCCCGCCGCGCCGCATGCGCGGCATCGGCGAACCACGACAGGAAGTGCAGCAGCCAGCTCGTCGCTTCGTCCAGGAAGCGCGGCGTGAGCCGTACCTGCGCGCGCCCCGCGTCGTGCGCCAGGTGGCCCGCCTCCGTCGCATCCTTCAGCAGGCTGCGCACGTGCGAGTGCGACAGGCCCAGCCCCTCGGCGAGTTCGCGTGCGCGCAGCGGGAAGGCCGCCGGGGGCGAGCCTTCCACCGGGTTGGCCTTGAAGTGGTCGCGCAGCAGCAGCATCGCGACCCGGCCGCCGCCGTCGCGCTCGTCGAACCAGCTCCAGCCGCCGAAGCGGCCGCGGTGCAGCGCCGCCTGGTCCAGGATGGTGCCGGCCCGGCTCACGAAGGCCGAGAAAAAGGCGTCGTCTGCGAGCCGGTCGGCATGGCCGGCGCCCAGCAGGCCGAGCGCCTCGCAGCAGCGCAGGTGGTGGGCGATCCAGGCGCGCAGGCCGGCAATCAGCCGCTCCTGCGGCACCAGGTAGCGCACGCGGCGGTCGCCGGGATCGGCCTCGGCCGCCACCATGCCCGTGAGCCGCAGCACGGCGACGAAGCTGGCCAGCGTGCGCGTGCCGCGGCTCGCGTGGCGCTGCAGCAGCGCCAGCGTGGGGCGCTCGGCGCCTTCCTCCTTCCAGCGGTAGTGCTGCACCACGATCCGGCCCGCCGCGTGCGACTGCATGGCGCGGCCGAAGATCTTGTTGATGAGCCGCTCGCCCCAGTGCATGCGCACGATCGCGTCGCAATACAGCGCCACGGCCTGGGCGCGGGCTTCATAGGAGATCGGGAGCGCCAGCTCGGGCGGCGGCAGGAAATCCATGCAATGTTTGGACTTTGTTGTTTTCGATACAGAGCGTAACAATTCGTGCGCCAGTGCGAAAGCCCCGGCATTTCCTGCCGGGTGACCCGGCGAACTCGACAACCACCAAGAACGGAGTTCCCCATGTGTGATTGCCTACCTTCCGCCGCGGTGCCGGCAACCTCGCGCCGCCGGCTGCTGAGCGGCGCGGCCGCTTTTGCCGCCCTGGCGTCCGGCGCCGATGCGTTCGCGGCCGACACGCCGCTGCCCGACAACCGCATCGGCGGCGATGCCGCGCTCCAGCGGCTGGTGCAGGGCAATCTGCGCTATGCGCAGGGCCGGCAGACGCAGCGCGATTTCAGCGTGGGCCGCGTGGCGCGCACCTCGGGCCAGAAGCCGTTCGCCGCGATCCTTGCCTGCGCAGACTCGCGCGTCGCGCCGGAACTGGCTTTCGACCAGGGCCCGGGCGATCTCTTCGTGGTGCGGCTGGCCGGCAACTTCGTCAACGACGATGCCATTGCCAGCATGGAATACGCGGCCAAGTTCCTCGACGTGCCGCTCATCATGGTGCTCGGCCACAGCAACTGCGGCGCCATCTCGGCCACCATCAAGGTGCTGCAGGAAAACGCCGTGCTGCCAGGGCACCTGCCGGGGCTGGTCGCGTCGATCCGGCCGGCCGTGGAAGCCGCGTCGCGCCGCAAGCCCGCGTCGCTGCTGGAGGCAGCCACCGAACAGAACGTGCGCCAGAGCGTGGCGCGCCTGGCCACTTCGGCGCCCATCCTCGGGGGCATGGCGTCCAGCGGCGCGGTCAAGGTCGTCGGCGGGATCTACGACCTGGCGACCGGCCGGGTCGGCCTGGTCTGACCGTCGCTGCGCCTCGCCCGGCGCACTCAGCTGCTGCCGTCCTCGATTTCCTTGCCGTCGGGCGACAGGCACAGCGGCCCGGTGCAGTTCAGCGACCTGAAGAAGATCGGTGAATCGGGAAGCCCGAAGTAGCGCAGCCCGATCGCGGTCTGGCTGTTCGCCTGCACCGCGTTGGCCTCCTGGATGTCGAAGACCGGGTCGGGGTTCTCGAGGAATTCGTACTCGAAGCTGCTCGATTGCGTCGTGTCCTTGAGATAGAAGATGAAGTCCTTGCTGTCTTCCATGAAGCGCGACTTCAGCAGCCGATAGCCCGTGGTGCCCTGCGCGCGGATCTGCGCCCTGACGTCTTCGACGGTCCCGCCGACCACGCTCAGCGGGCTGACGAGCGCCTTCAGGTCGTAGCGGGCTGCGCTGCCCTGGTCCTTGATGAAGAACTGCTGCGTCAGGCCCCTCAGCACCGGCGTCGCCCACGGCCTGAAGCCGTTGGCGCCCTGTGCATTCGCCAGGTTCACGAAATCGGCGGAGGTGGAGGGAATGTCGGCCGCCGCGTAGTCGTAGGTGGCCGACGATCCGGCGTCCTTGCGGTAGAGCACGGCGAACTCGGCGTTGTCGCTCGCGCTCAGGCCGATCATCCCGAGGATCTTGACGTACACCATGCCCTTCGCGCCCTGCTCCTTCATCTGCTGCAGCAGGCGCGGCAATCCGTCGCTCGACAGGATGTCGACTTCGAAGCGCTTGTATTCGTAGGTGTAGGTCGTCTCGACGTCCTTGACCATCATGAACTGGTCCTGCAGCGTGACGATGGTGCCGCCGGTCACGCCGTCGAGATAGCGATAGCCTGCGGCGCCTTCGCGATTGAGCAGCGCGATGTAGTCGTCGTAGCGCTTCTCGGCCGTCTCGGTGTCCGGGTTCCTGTCCTGCTGGAAGCTCAGGAACTTGTAGTGCGCACTGATCGGGGAGGGATTGGGCGAGGGATTCGGGTTCGGGTTGGGGTTCGGGGGCGGATTCGGGGCCGGGTCCGGACCGGGATCGGGTTGCTGGCCAGGCGGAATTCCGCCGATCGGCAGCCCGCTGTAGCCGCCACCACCACCGCCGCCGCCGCCGCAGGCCATCAGCAATGCCGTCGCGGCCACTGTCAAAAACAACTTCGTCTTCATGTTCTCCCGCCTCCTTCGTACGGGCTCGCCGCGACGGACCAGCCCGGCGGCGAGCGTGCGAAGTTACGTTCGCCGCCGCGGGCGAACCAGTGTCGAAAGTCACGAAGCGGCAGGGCTCGGCGTGCTGCGGATGCGGGCAGCCGGACGGAAGAGAACTTAAGTCTTGATGCCGCAGCCGCCCAGCACGAAAGCCACGAGCTCGCGCGCAATCGGCTCGCGGTCGATCGGCGCATCGGGCGGCAGGCCGAGCATCACGCGCGTCTGTATCGCGTAGTCGGCGTAGCTCTGGGTCATGGCCCAGATGTGCATCAGCAGCAGGCGCGCATCGAGCGGGCGCATCTGTCCGCGCGCGATCCAGCCGTTGATGATGTCGACCTTCTTTTGTGTCCAGGCCTGCGCGTTGGGCCAGTAGCGGTCGAGGTTGCGGCCGCCGTCGAGCACCTCGCGCGTGAAGATGCGCGAGATCTCGGGGTTGTCGAAGGCGTGGTCGAGCTTCTTGCGGATGTAGTCGCCCAGCACGGTGGCCGGGTCGCTGGCGTCCTCGAACGAGAACACCACCTTCCAGGCATGCAGCACCTGCATCAGCAGCTCTTCATAGAGCTCTTCCTTGCCGGCGATGTAGTAGTGCAGCTGGGGCTTGGTGAGGCCGGCGCGGGCGGCAATGGCCTGGGTGGACGTGCCCTTCAGGCCATGCAGGCTGAACTCGGCCACGGCCGCGGTGCGGATCGCCGCCATGATGCGCTCGCGCCCCGGCCGCGCGCGCGACAGCGGGCCGTCGGGTGCGGGCATTTCCTGGGCGGTACTCGGGGACAGGGCGGCGGGATCGGCGTTCATGGCATGGCGGATGTGCGGCGGTGCGCCCGGCGATGGTAATCCTTGGCGCATGGCCGCATGCCATGCCGGCATGGAAGCGCAAGGCATGCGGGCACGGTTCATGTATCTTCTCGCCGCTTCCAGAAATTCATCCAAGACAAGGAGTTCCCTTCATGTACCTTTCCCCCCGTTTCCGTGCCTTCGCGGCCGGTGCCGCGCTGCTTGCGGCCAGCGCCCTGGCGCAAGCCCAGCAGGCGCTGCCCAATGTGGTGATCCTGGCCACCGGCGGCACCATTGCGGGCGCCGGCGCCTCGGCCGTCAACAGCGCCACCTACGCGGCCGCCAAGGTCGGCGTCGAGAAGCTGATCGCCGGCCTGCCCGAACTCTCCAAGATCGCCAACGTGCGCGGCGAGCAGGTGTTCCAGGTCGCTTCCGAAAGCCTCACCAACGACAACCTGCTGACGCTCGCCAAGCGCGTCTCGGCGCTGTCGAAGCAGGCGGACGTGGACGGCATCGTCATCACCCACGGCACCGACACGCTGGAAGAAACCGCCTTCTTCCTCACGCTCACCGTGCGCACCAGCAAGCCGATCATCGTGGTCGGCTCGATGCGCCCGGGCACGGCCCTGTCGGCCGATGGCGCGCTCAACCTGTACGACGCGGTGAGCGTGGCCGGCAGCAAGGACGCGGCAGGCAAGGGCGTGCTGGTGACGATGAACGACAACATCGACAGCGGACGCGACGTGAGCAAGAACGTCAACATCAAGACCAGCGCCTTTTCGAGCCAGTGGGGCCCGCTCGGCATGGTGGTCGAGGGCAAGAACTACTGGTTCCGCGCGCCGGTGAAGCGCCACACCATGAGTTCGGAGTTCGACATCGACGCAATCAATGCGCTGCCGGCGGTGGAGATCGCGATGGGCTACGAGGGCGTCTCGTCCATTGCCATCGATGCGTTCGCCAAGAGCGGCGTGAAGGCGATCATCCATGGCGGCACGGGCAACGGCTCGGTGGCCAACCGCATCGTGCCCAACCTGCAGAAGGCGCGCAGCGACGGCGTGATCGTGATCCGCAGCTCGCGCGTGGCCGACGGCTTCGTGATCCGCAATGCCGAGCAGCCCGACGACAAGTACGACTGGGTGGTGGCGCACGACCTGCGCCCGCAGAAGGCGCGCATCCTGGCGATGGTTGCTCTCACCAAGACCAGCGACACCAAAGAGCTCCAGCGCATCTTCTGGGAGTATTGACCCACCCCCGAAGCGGCTCACTTCGTGTAGCCGCCTCCCCCTCGAGGGGGCAACACCAGCGGCCCGGCGAAGCCGGTTCCGCGGTGTTCCTGGCGAAGTCCTTCTGGATACCTGCTCAGGGACGGATGCGCCGGCGCTTGCGGTGCCGCGCGTATTCGAGGCTGCTCACGCACACGAGCAGCCAGGCCAGGCCGGTCAGCAGGCCGGCCGCCACGTCGCTTGCGAAATGCACCTGCAAGAACACGCGGCTGCACGCAATGGTGACGATGGCGGCGGCGGCCGCCATGGCCGCCGGCACATGCCAGCGCGCCGGCAACAGGCGCAGCGCCAGATACAGCAGCATGCCGTAGCTCACGATCGCGCCCGCGCTGTGGCCGCTCGGAAAGCTGAAGCTCGTCTCCAGCGCCAGCCCGTGGTCGTGCAGCGGCCGCGCGCGCGCGAAGATGCGCTTGAGCGCCGGATTCAGCAGCACGATGCCGCCGAGCGCCATGATCCAGCCCAGCGCCAGGCCATGGTGCGCGCGGCGCCACAGCAGCAGGCCCACCGCCAGGCAGATCGGTGCCAGCAACTCGGCGTCGCCCAGGTGCGTGAGCCAGCTGAAAGCCACGAGCGCCGCCCAGGGCACGTGATCGCCGACCGCATCGGCCAGCGCCTGGTCGGCCAGGCCCAGCAGGCGCCCGTCGCCGAGCTTCGATGCAAGGTAAGCCACCAGGCTGGCCGCCCCGAGGATCGAGAGGAAGCCGATGGCCAGCCCGGCGGCGAGCCGCGGCTCGTCGGGCTCTTCGGTCGACGATCTCCTGATGCGCCGCCGCTTCAGCGCCCGGCAGGCCATGGCGGCGCCGAGCACCGAGACGGCAAGAGCGCCTGCAAACCAGGCGAGCGAATGTTCGCCCAACTGGCGGGCGAGAAGAACGAGGGCAGGGGCTTCCATCGGCATGCGGCGCACCCTAAGCGGCCACCGCGGCGCTGGCAAGCGGAAGCCGCAAAACCTTGGCGCACACGAAGGCCTTGTCGGCTGCCGAATGGTCCCAGCGCTCGGCCTGGCACACGCGGCCATCTTCCGGCCCGCCCAGGCGCAGCACGTTCACCGAATTGGGATGGCCCGCGCGCACGCGCGACGACACGGCCGTGCCGGCCTGTACCGCCCATGCGGTGCGCGGGCAGCCGGCGTACGCACCGTGCAGCGAACGCACGAACGGCAGGTGGATGTGGCCGCCCAGGATCAGGTCGGCGCCGGCCGCGCACCAGCGCGCGACGGCGGCTTCGCGCCCGTGCAGCCGGTTTCGCATGTCTTCCTGCCGCGTCACCATCACCGGCTGGTGCGTGACCACCACGCGCAATTGCGAAGGCAAGGCACCCGCCAGCCGCGCCGCCACCCGCTCGATCTGCCCGGGCGAGACCTCGCCGTCCGCATGCCGCCACCAGCGCGTGGTGTTGACCGCCACCACCAGCCAGTCGGCGGATTCGAACACCGGCTCCAGGTCGGTGCCGAAGGCGCCGGCGTAGCGTTCATAAGGCGAGAACAGGCGGGCCCCCAGCTGGAACAGCGGAATGTCGTGGTTGCCCGGAATGGCCACCACGGCCGGTGCGGCCAGCCGGTCGACGAAGGCGCGCGCGGCCGCGAACTGCCTGCGCGTGGCGCGCTGCGTGATGTCGCCCGAGAGCACCACCACCTGCGGCGCCAGGGCCTGCGCGAGCCGCTCGAGCGCGGCCATGACATCGGGCTGCTCGGTGCCGAAATGCGTGTCGGAGATCTGCAGCAGGCAGCTCATTGCTTCGCGGCCTCCAGCTCGGGCGCGACGTCGGGCCGCACCAGCCACAGCGGCTCGGGCGAGACCCGGAACAGCAGCGGCATCTCGGCCCAGGCGATCTCGCCGTCGGCGGCCACCTTCACGCGGCGCGGCGGGCGCAGCCGGCCGGCCTTCACCGTCATCGACTCGAACGGAAAGCTCAGCACCTCGTCGGCGCTCCCCAGCCGGCCGAGCGCGCCGCGCACCAGCAGGCCGGGCATGGCCAGCACGCCCACCGGTTTCAGCGCAACGGCGGCCAACTGGCCGTTCTCGGGCGCATCGGCATGCTCGATGCCCACCTGCAGCAGCTGCAGCGGGTTGTTGCCCACGAAAAGCGTCGTCGTGCGGATGTCGCGCTCCAACCCGTGCGAGGCGATGCGCAGGTTCCAGTGCCGGTGGCCTCGCATCACGGTGAGCAGGCCGGCGAAGAATGCGACCCAGCGGCTGCGGCCGTAGCGCACCTTGTAGCTTTCGCGTTCCTCCAGCAGCTCGGCATACAGGCCCAGGCTGGCATTCACCAGGAAGATGCGGTCATTGACCAGCCCCACCTGCACCGGCCGCGGCTGCTCGGCCAGCAGCACCTGCAGCGCCTGCGCCGTGTCGCGCGGAATGCCATGGGCGCGGCTGAAGTAGTTGAAGGTGCCCTGCGGCAGCACGCCGAAGGCCAGCCCGCTGCCGAGCGTGGCCCGCGCCACCGTGTTGATGGTGCCGTCGCCGCCCGCGGCCACCACCACCCCGTCCACGGCGCGGGCGCGCTCCACCGCCTCGCGTGCCAGCGCCTGCACTGTCGTGCGCTTGTCGACCAGGAAGATGCGCAGCCTGCGGCCGGCCGCGGCGCAGCCCGCCTCGATGATTTCGCGGGTTTCGGCGGCGTCCGCACTGCCTGAGCCGGCGTTGAGAACAATGAACAGGGGAGAGCTCGGACCGAGGGGAGACGGCTGCATGTCGATGGAAACCGGAAAAAGGAGGGAAAGAGCCCGGTGGGCTGCGAAAGTTCGGGCGCGAGGGGCAGGAAGCCCGGGAAAGACGCGGTGCGCGCCCCCGCTCCGCGGTTGTCGCACGGCCGGCCGGCTCGCGCAGGCGGCCGGCATCCCGGCTTGCTGTGGGAGAGCGGCCCTCCGCCCGTAAAATCGTCTGCTTTCGCGGTGCTTCATCGCGCTACCGTCCAACGCCCGGTCACGCCGGCCTGCTTCATGTTGACCTTCCAGCAAATCATTCTCAAACTGCAGTCGTACTGGGCCGACAAGGGCTGTGCGCTGCTGCAACCCTACGACATGGAAGTGGGCGCGGGCACCTCGCACACCGCCACCTTCCTGCGCGCGCTCGGCCCCGAGCCCTGGAAGGCCGCCTACGTGCAGCCCAGCCGCCGCCCCAAGGACGGCCGCTACGGCGAGAACCCCAACCGCCTGCAGCACTACTACCAGTACCAGGTGGTGCTCAAGCCCGCGCCCAGCAACATCCTGGAGCTGTACCTCGGCAGCCTCGAGGCGCTGGGCTTCGACCTCAAGAAGAACGACATCCGCTTCGTCGAAGACGACTGGGAGAATCCCACGCTCGGCGCCTGGGGCCTGGGCTGGGAAGTCTGGCTCAACGGCATGGAAGTGACGCAGTTCACCTATTTCCAGCAGGTCGGCGGCATCGACTGCAAGCCGATCACCGGCGAGATCACCTACGGCCTGGAGCGCCTGGCCATGTACCTGCAGGGCGTGGACAACGTCTACAACCTCACCTGGACCGAGGGCCTGAGCTACGGCGACGTCTACAAGCAGAACGAGGTCGAGCAGTCGACCTACAACTTCGAGCACAGCGACGCCGAATTTTTGTTCACCGCCTTCGCGGCGCACGAGAAGCAGGCCAGGCACCTCATGACCGAGCAGCTCGCGCTGCCGGCCTATGAGCAGGTGCTCAAGGCCGCGCACAGCTTCAACCTGCTCGACGCGCGCGGCGCGATCAGCGTGACCGAGCGCGCGGCCTACATCGGCCGCATCCGCAATCTCGCGCGCAGCGTGGCGCAAAGCTACTACGAGAGCCGCGAGCGGCTCGGTTTTCCGATGGCGCCTCGCGAGTGGGTTGCACAAATCACGAAGAAGGCGGCCTGAGCGATGACGAGCGTGCAAAAGAACCTGTTGGTCGAACTCTTCGTCGAAGAGCTGCCGCCCAAGGCGCTGAAGAAACTCGGCGATGCCTTCGCCGGCGTGCTGCGCGACCAGCTCGTGGCCCAGGGGCTCGCCGAGCCCGCTTCGGTGCTCACGGCCTACGCGTCGCCGCGCCGCCTTGCTGCGCACCTCACGCATGTGGCCGAGCGCGCCGCCGACAAGGCCGTCTCGCAAAAGCTCATGCCCGTGGCCGTGGGGCTCGACGCCTCGGGCCAGCCCACGCCCGCGCTGCTCAAGCGGCTGGCCGCGCTGGGCGCCGACGCATCGGCCGTGCCCGGCCTGAAGCGCGCGATGGACGGCAAGGCCGAAGCGCTGTTCTACGAAAGCACCGCCAAGGGCGCAACGCTGGCCGAAGGCCTGCAGAAGGCGCTGGCCGAAGCCATTGCCAAGCTGCCGATTCCCAAGGTGATGAGCTACCAGCTCGAAAGCGGCTGCGAGCTGCCCGGCTGGAGCAGCGTGAGCTTCGTGCGCCCCGCGCATGGCCTGGTGGCGCTGCATGGCGATGCCGTGGTGCCGGTCGAAGCGCTCGGCCTGAAGGCCGGCCGCGAAACCCACGGCCACCGCTTCGAGGCGGCCGTCGATCCTGTCGTACTGCGCGACGCCAACAGCTATGCGCTGCAGATGCAGGACGACGGCGCGGTCATCGCGAGCTTCGAAGCGCGCCGCACCGAGATCGCGCGCCAGCTTGCGGCCGCAGCCGTGCGGGTCGGCGGCGCCGCCGTGCCGATCCATGACGATGCACTGCTCGACGAAGTGACCGCGCTGGTCGAGCGGCCCAACGTGCTGGTCTGCAGCTTCGAGCGCGAATTCCTCGAAGTGCCGCAGGAGTGCCTCATCCTCACGATGAAGGCCAACCAGAAGTACTTTCCGCTGCTCGACGCCTCGATCCGGCTCACCAACAAGTTCCTGGTGGTCAGCAACATCAGCCCGGAAGACGCGAGCGCGGTGGTCGGCGGCAACGAGCGCGTGGTGCGCCCGCGCCTGGCCGACGCCAAGTTCTTCTTCGACCAGGACCGCAGGAAGTCGCTGGCCTCGCGCGTCGAGTCGCTGGGCAAGGTGGTCTATCACAACAAGCTCGGCACCCAGGGCGAGCGCGTCGAACGCGTGATGCGCATTGCGCGCGGCATGGCCGAAAAGCTCGGCGGCGCCGCGCTCATCGCGCATGCCGTGCAGGCCGCGCAACTGGCCAAGGCCGACCTCGTGACCGACATGGTCGGCGAGTTCCCGGAGTTGCAGGGCACCATGGGCCGCTACTACGCGCTGCACGACGGCCTCTCTGCCGAAGTGGCCGACGCGATCGAAGACCACTACAAGCCGCGCTTTGCCGGCGACGAGCTGCCGCGCAACAGCGTGGGCCTGGTGGTCGCGCTGGCCGACAAGCTCGAGACGCTGGTCGGCATGTTCGGCATCGGCAACCTGCCCACCGGTGACCGCGACCCCTTTGCGCTGCGCCGCCATGCGCTCGGCGTGATCCGCATGCTGATCGAGAAAGACCTGCCGCTGAAGCTCGACGCGCTGCTGCAGGACGCCGCCGCGCAGTTCAAGGACATCGACGGCTTCGACACCGGCAAGGCCACGGCCGAGCTGCAGGACTTCATCCTCGACCGCCTGGCCGGTAGCCTGCGCGAGCAGGGCGCCAGCGCGCAGGAAGTCGACGCCGTGCTGGCGCCGCGGCCGCAGCGCCTGGGCGAGGTGCCCAAGCTGCTGGCGGCGGTGCGCGCCTTTGCCGCGCTGCCCGCCGCCGCTGCGCTGGCCGCCGCCAACAAGCGCATCGGCAACATCCTCAAGAAGGCGCCCGAGGCCGACGCGCACGTCAGCGAGCTGCTGCTGCAGGAGCCCGCCGAGAAGGCGCTGCATGCCGCCATGGCCGAGGTCGTGCCCGCCGCCAACGCCCAGTTCGATGCCGGCGACTACACCGCTTCGCTGCAGACCCTGGCCGCGCTGCGCGAGCCGGTCGATGCCTTCTTCGACGGCGTGATGGTCAATGCCGAACAGGCCGACCTGCGCCTCAACCGGCTGGGCCTGCTGATGTCGCTGCACGCCGCGATGAACCGCGTGGCGCAGCTCGAGCGGCTGGCTGCCTGATCATCCCCCCGGCGACCTCACGATGGGCGGCACTGCCATGAAACTCGTCATCCTCGACCGCAACGGCACGATCAACGTGCACCGCGAAGACTTCGTCAAGAGCGACATCGAGTGGACGCCGCTGCCCGGTGCGCTCGAGGCCGTGGCGCGGCTCAACCATGCGGGCTGGCACGTGGTGGTCGCGTCCAACCAGTCGGGCCTGGGCCGCGGGCTGTTCGACATGGCCTCGCTCAACGCCATGCACGCCAAGATGCACAAGATGCTCGCGGCCGTGGGCGGGCGGGTCGATGCGGTCTTCTATTGCCCGCACAGCCCCGACGAGGGCTGCGAATGCCGCAAGCCCGCGCCGGGGCTGTTCCGCCAGATCGGCGACCGCTACGGCATCGACCTGAAGGACGTGCCCACCGCGGGCGACAGCCTGCGCGACCTGCAGGCCGGCGCGGCCGCCGGCTGCGAGCCGCACCTGCTGCTCACCGGCATGGGCGCGGCCTGCCGCGGCGTCAGTCCGCTGCCCCCCGAATACCCGGCGAACACCCTGGTTCACGAGAACCTCGCCGCCTTTGTCGACTTTTTGCTTGCGCGCGAAGCGCAGGCTGCACTGCAGGTGGCTGTCTGATGGCATTTATCCGTTCCGTTCTCCATGCCCTGTGGATGCTCGTCACCGTGGTGCCCTGGGGCATCATCATGTGCGTCAGTTCGCTCTGGAAGCGCGGCATACCGCTCTACTGGATGGCGGTGCAGTGGCTCAGCTGGGCCATCGGCGGCGCGCGCGTGCTGCTGGGCATCCAGACGCGTGTGACCGGCATGGAAAACCTGCCCGCCGACAAGCTGGCCGGCGCGGTCCTGCTGGTGAAGCACCAGTCGACCTTCGAGACCTTCCTGATGCCCACGCTGATGCCGCATCCGCTGGCCTTCGTGTTCAAGAAGGAACTGATCTACGTGCCCTTCTTCGGCTGGGCGATGGCCCGGCTCGACATGATCCACATCGACCGCAGCCAGCGCGCACAGGCCTTCAACAAGGTGGTGAACCAGGGCCGCAAGCTGCTCGCGCAGGGCATCTGGATCATCATGTTTCCCGAGGGCACCCGCATTCCGCGCGGCCAGAAGGGCACCTACAAAAGCGGCGGCACGCGCCTCGCATGCGAGACCGGCGTGCCGGTGATCCCGGTGGCCGTCACCTCGGCCAAGGTCTGGCCGCGCAAGGCCTTCATCAAGCGCCCCGGCGTGGTCGACGTGTCGATCGGCCCGGCCATTCCCAGCGTGGGCCGCAAGCCCGATGAGCTGATGCGCGAGGTCGAGGCCTGGATCGAATCCGAGATGCGCCGGCTCGACCCCGAGGCGTACCGCGACAGCCTGCCGCTGCCGCAGGCGCCGCAGGAAGCGCTGAAGTAAAAAAGAGCCCGAGATGCGGGGACTGCTTCAGTTCACGATGGACCTGTTCGAAGGGCTGGGCAACGAGTTTGCGCCGGCCAAGCCGAGCGAGCCGCGCGGCAAGAAGGTCCGGAAAAAGGCGGCGCCACCGGTCGTGCCCACGCCACCGGTGACCGATGTACAGCAAGGCAGGGCCGGGGACGCCGGTCCCGCATTGCCTGCCGTCCCGCTGCGCGACACGCTCACGCTTGCAAGCTTCATGCACCCGCAGGCCACGCGCGAAGCGGTGCTCGGGTCGGCGCGCGTGGCCTACGAGTTCAAGCGCGGCAAACGCAAGACCATCGGCTTCGTGGTCGGCGCCGAAGGCCTGTCGGTGCGCGCGCCGCGCTGGGTCACGCTGCGCGACGTCGATGCCGCCATCCAGGAAAAGGCCGGCTGGATCCTGCGCAAGCTGCTGGAGACGCAGCAGCGCCACGCACGCGTCGAGGCCACGCGCATCGACTGGAAGGATGGCGCGGAGTTTCCCTTCATGGGCGAGACGGTCGTGATCCGCCTCGATCCGAAGCACGGCTTTGCAAGCGTGGGCGGCACGCTCGATGCGAGCGATGACGGCGCCGGGCCGCGCACTTTGCGCCTGGCCGTGGCGCAGAACGCCGAGGCTTCGCAGATCCGCGATGCCGCGCAGGCCTGGCTCATGCGGCAAGCGCGCCGGCTGTTCATCGAGCGGCTCGACCACTTCGCGCCTCGGCTGGGAGTGCGGTGGCAGAAGCTGTCGCTGTCGAACGCCGCGACTCGCTGGGGGAGCGCGAGCGCGGATGGGTCGATCCGGCTGAACTGGCGGCTGATCCACTTTCGCCTTCCGGTGATCGACTATGTGGTGGCGCATGAGCTGGCGCACCTGCGGGTGATGGACCACTCGCAGCGGTTCTGGGATACGGTGGAGAGCGTGGTGCCGGACTATGACCTGCTGCGGCAGCAGCTCAAGGATGAGGCTGTGCCTCGGTGGTCTTGAGGGTGGTTTTTTTGTTTTCCGGGGCCGGGATTCCGCCCGGCGGCGGACTCACTTTCTTTTGCTTCGCCAAAAGAAAGTGAGTCGCCCGCCGGGGCGAGACCCGGCCCCCACCCCAAAAAAATCACCGCGCGTGCGTAACTCCCCCATCCACCACCAACGTAGACCCCATCACATAGTCCCCCGCCCGGGAGGCGAGATAGATGGCCGCCCCCGCCATGTCCTCCGGCACCCCGATGCGCCCCGCGGGAATCCGCTCCTTCACCTCGTCGCCATGGTCGCGCGCCAGCTTGTTCATGTCCGAGGCAAACGCCCCGGGCGCGATCGCGCTCACCACGATCCGGTCTTGCGCGAGCCGCAGCGCCATGCGCCGCGTGAGTTGGATCAGGCCGGCCTTGCTCGCCGCGTACGAATAAGTCTCCTGCGGATTCACCGAGATGCCGTCGATGGACGCAATGTTGATCACCTTCGCAAGGTGATCGGTCGCCGCCTTCTTGAGCATCGGCGTCAGCGCCTGGGTCAGGAAGAAGGGCGTCTTCAGGTTCAGGTCGACCACCTTGTCCCAGCCGCTCTCGGGAAACTCGTCGTAGGGCGCGCCCCAGGCCGCGCCGGCGTTGTTGACCAGGATGTCGAGCGCGTCCTCATGCTTCGCATAGGCAGCGACCAGCGCCTGCGCGCCCTCCAGCGTGGACACGTCGGCCGGCAGCGACACGCAATGGCCGAAGGCCGAAAGCTCCTTGGCGGTCTGGTCGCAGGCCGCGGCCTTGCGCGCCGAGATGTACACGCGCGCGCCCTGGGCCAGGAAGCCCTCGGCAATCATGCGGCCGATGCCGCGCGAGCCGCCGGTGATCAAGGCACTGCGGCCCTTCAGCGAGAAGAGTTGAGTGGTGTCCATGGTGCAGGTGTCTCCTGAATGAAAGATTTCAGGAAACGAGCTTAGTGCGCGGCGTGCCCGCAGCGCGTCACCTTGGCGGCAGTGCCAGGCTGCGCGGGCTCGTGAAGCTGCGCAGCTCGCCGCTCACCGGGTCCTGGAACGCCACCGACTTGGCCAGCAGCTGCAATGGCCTGTCGAAGTCGTCGCTGTCGGGCGGCAGCAGCGTAGGGTAGAACGGATCGTTGACGATCGGCATGCCCAGCGCCATGCAGTGCACCCGCAGCTGGTGCTTGCGGCCGGTGACCGGCGAAAGCTCCAGCAGGGCGTGCCCACCCGCCGTCTCCCGCAGCGCGATGCGCGTTTCCGAATTCGGCTCGCCGGCCTCTTCCTTCACGCGCATGAAGTGGTCGTCGTCGACCAGCCGGCTGCGGTAGGTGCCGGGCACCGACGACACGCCCGGCCGCCACGGCACCACGGCCTCGTAGTGCTTGTCGATGCGGCGCTCGGGGAACATGGCCTGGTAGGCGCCGCGCGTTTCGGGACGCACTGAAAAGAGCACCAGCCCTGCCGTGCTGCGGTCGATGCGGTGCAGCGGCACCAGGTCGTCGAGCTTCAGCTTGCGCTTGAGCCGCACCAGCAGGCTTTCCTGCAGGTACTTGCCGGTGGGGGTCACGGGCAGGAACGGGGGCTTGTCCGCCACCACGAGCTGGTCGTCCTGGAACAGCACCTGCTCGTCGAAGGGAATGCGCACCTCGGCATCGAGCGTGCGGTAGTAGTACACGCGCAATGGCGCCTGGTAGCGGCGCTGCGCGGTCACGGGCACGCCGTGCTCGTCGACCACGTCGCGGGCCTCCATGCGGGCCATCCAGGCTTCGGGCGTGATCGCTGGAAAGCGTTCGATCAGGAACTCGGCGATGGTGGGCCATGTACCTTGCGGAAGGCCGATGCAGCTCGGGCCGACGCCGTCGCGCGTGGGCAGGGGCAGGCGCTGGCCTGTCATCGCGAGAGCTCGCCCTGGAGCAGCGCCAAGGCCTCGGCGAACGAGGGCCGCGCGGACACGTCGGCCTGCATGCAGCGGTCCTTCAGCGCAACCATGGCCTGCGGCGGCGCATCGTTGCAGCGCTCGAGCAGTTCTTCCAGCAGGCAGCCGAAGGCGCGCATCTCCAGCCGCTGCAGCGCCCGGGCTTGCATCGCGTCGAGCGCACCCGTCATCCAGGCCGCGCCGAAGTCGCCGAGCAGTCCGCCGCCCTGCGCGTTCCAGAGGATGTTGTGCGCGTAGAGGTCGCCGTGCAGGATGCCGCGCGCATGCAGGTGCTGCATGGCGGACGCGATGTCGTGGGCAATGCGCAATGCCACGCCGGAGGTCCACTGCGCATCGGCCGCATAGACGTCGCGCGTGCACGACGTCAGGTTCGGTGGGCCCGCGAGCGTGCGGAAGGAAGGATCCACCAGCGCCATGACCAGGCCTTCGATGCCGTCGGGATGCCCGTCGATCCGGCTTTGCGCGGCAATCAGCGTCGGATGCGCGCCGGCCGCGATGCTGGCGGCCATCTCGCTGTGCGGCCAGCCGTCGCTGGTGACCGCACCCTTGAACAGCTTGACGGCCACCGGCTGCGACGCGGGGCCCAGCGCCGCCTGGTGGATGACGCCCGATGCCCCTTCGCCGAGCTTTGGGCCAAGCCTCAGATCGCACCAGTCGACATGCGGCACCGACTGCGCAGCGATGGCTGCTTCCTCGGCCTGCATGTCGAAGGGATTGCCGGCCCCCGCGAGCCACGACAGGCGCGGCAGCGCAAGCAGCCATGCGGGCAGCGCCTCGAAGTTGTTGGCCGAAATGCGCAGCAGCTCGAGCCGGCCGCAGGCCGCCAGCGATTCGGGCAGCGCACGCAGCCGGTTGCCGGCGAGCATGAGCTTCTGCATGGCGGTGCACTGGCCCAGCGCCTCGGGCAGGGTCTCGATCTGGTTGTCCGTCAGGATCAGCCAGCGCAGCGTCGGCAGCTGCAGTGCGGCGGCAGGCACGGTGCGGATGCGGTTGGCCTTGAATCCGACCATCTCCAGCGCCTGGCACCGGCCGATGGATTCGGGCAGCTGCGTGAAGCGGTTGTCGGAACAGAACAGCACGCGCAGGCGATGCAGCCGGCCCAGGTCGGCGGGCAGCGCGTCGAGCGCATTGCCGGAGAGGTTCAGGGTCTCGAGCGAATCGGCCAGGTCGAAGATCTCGCGCGGAAACTCGGTGAGTCCGCACGAGAGGTCGATTCGTGTTGCGCCTGCCAGCCGGCCCGCGCGCAGCTCAGCCAGCGTGTCCATCCGCCGAGTCTAAAGTGCCGGGGCCGTGGCGCTGCGGGGTCCGAAGCGGTAGATGCCGTCCTCGCCCAGTTCGCGCCGGACCTGGCCTGCGAACCACAGCAGGTGCAGGTGGGCCACGGTCTCGCCCATGGCGAAGGTCATCTGGTGCAGATCGAGTTCGCGCTTGAACAGGATCGGCAGGCCCTCGGCCGCCGTGAGCGGGCGCGCGGTGCAGGCTTCGAGCAGTTCGGCCAGGCGGTCGCGGTGGTGCTCCTGCAGCTGGTCGACGCGGCGGTGAATGCCCGTGAACGGCTTGCCGTGCGAGGGCAGGCCCAGCGTGTCGGCCGACAGCGCCTTGAACTTGTCGATGCTGTCCAGGAAGAGCCGCAGCGAATTGGCTTCGGGCTCGCCCGCATGCACGCTCACGTTGGTCGAGATGCGCGGCAGCATCATGTCGCCGCCGAGCAGCAGCTTGAGATCGTCGCAGTAGAGCGCGATGTGCTCGGGCGCATGGCCATAGCCGCTGATGCAGCGCCAGGCGTGGCCGTTGATGGCCACGGTGTCGCCGTCCATCATGCGCGTGAAGCGGTCGGGCACGGAGGGCACCATGTTGGCGTAGTAGTTGGTGCGGGCGCGGATCTTGGCCACCGCCTCGGGGTCGACGAGGCCGTGCGAGGCGAAGAAGCTCGCCGCCGCGTCGCCGCCCGCCAGCGTGTCGCCGGCGGTGCTCAGCACGCGCGCCACGTGGTAGTCGGTCGAGCTGATCCACAGCGGCGCGTTCCAGCGCGTGCACAGCCACTCGGCCAGGCCGATGTGGTCGGGGTGCATGTGGGTGACGATCACGCGCAGGATCGGCAGGCCCTGCAGCTGCGTTTCGAACACCTGCTCCCACTGGGCGCGCGCTTCGTCGTGCGCGATGCAGCAGTCGACCACCGTCCAGCCCTCGACGCCGTCGAGGTTGTCGCGCAGCAGCCAGAGGTTGATGTGGTCGAGCGCGAACGGCAGCCGCATGCGGATCCATCGCACGCCCGGCGCGACTTCCAGTGCTTCGCCGGGGGCGGGCAGGGTGTCGCCCAGGGGGTAGTGGAGTTCGCGTTCGAGGAGGTTCATGTAAGATTGACGTTTACGTAAACGTCATGGGTTGAGGGCATCATTGTAGGCAGGGCGGGGCCATCCTGCTGTCGCCGCCGCAACGCCCCTCCAGACGGCTTTTTTGACAGATATCGGTCCATGTCCGCGCAAACCTTCACCATCAGCCAGCTCGCGAAGGAATTCGACCTCACGACGCGCGCCATCCGCTTCTACGAAGACATGGGGCTGCTCACGCCCGAGCGCGCCGGCGTGCAGCGTGTCTACAGCGCGCGCGACCGGGCGCGGCTCACGCTCACGCTGCGTGCCAAGCGCCTGGGCCTGAGCCTGACCGAGGCCAGGGACATCCTCGACATGTACGACAGCCCGCGCGACACCGTGCCGCAGCTGCAGAAATTCCTGGGCGTGCTGGGTGCGCACCGCGCCCAGCTCGAATCGCAGCTGGCCGAGCTGCAGGCCAACCTGGCGGAAGTGCGCGAGCACGAGAAAAAGGGCCGCGCGGCCCTGGCCAGGGCGCAGAAAGCCGCCAGGACCGCCTGAGATCCCGACCGAACCACGACTCATCGACAATCACGCCCATGTCCGACAATCTTGATGACCTGTTTGCCCACAACCGTGCCTGGTCCGCACAGATGGAACGCGACCGGCCCGGCTTCTTCACCAGCCTGGTGAAGCAGCAGACGCCGCGCTACATGTGGATCGGCTGTTCCGACAGCCGCGTGCCCGCCAACCAGATCACCGGCCTGGAGCCGGGCGAGGTGTTCGTGCACCGCAACGTCGCCAACATCGTGGTGCACTCCGACCTCAACGCGCTCTCGGCGATCCAGTTCGCGGTCGAGCACCTGAAGGTCGAGCACATCATGGTGGTGGGCCACTACGGCTGCGCCGGCGTGAAGGCGGCGCTCAGCGGCAAGCGCATCGGCCTGGCCGACAACTGGATCCGCCACATCCAGGATGTGCGCGACCGCCACGCCGTGATGCTCGACACCCTGCCCGAAGACGTGCGCGTCGATGCGCTGTGCGAGCTCAATGTGGCCGAGCAGGTGGTCAACGTGGCCGTCAGCACCGTCATGGTCGATGCCTGGGGCCGCGGCCAGAAGGTCAAGATCCACGGCTGGACCTTCGGCGTGCACGACGGCCTGCTGCAGGACCTGGGCCTCGACGTCGACGGCGCCAAGCCGCTCGACGCGGTCTACAAGGCCGCGGTGCAACGCATCCGCTACAAGTGGAGCAAGCCGCTGAGCATCTCGCCGTCAGCCCAGGCCGGTGCCGACGGAACCGAAACCGCCGAAGCCGTCCCGGTCGTCCAGACCGGGGAAAGCAGCGAAACGAAAACCGGCTGAACCCATGTTCCCGCAGCGTCTCGATTCACCGCTGGCCTACGACATCGCCAAGGCGATGATCGACGGGTTCAATCGCCACTACACGCTGTTCCGCGCCGAGTCGGCGCGCGCCAAGCACCGCTTCGAAACGGCCGACTGGCACGGCCAGCAGCGCGCGCAGCGCGAGCGCATCGAGTTCTACGACATGCGCGTGAACGAGGCCGTGGCCCGGCTCGAGAAAGAGTTCAAGGCCGGCGACCAGCCGATGGAGGTGTGGCACCAGGTCAAGCTGCACTTCATCGGGCTGCTGGTGGACCACCACCAGCCCGAGCTGGCCGAGAGCTTCTTCAATTCGGTGACCACGAAGATCCTGCACCGGGCCTACTTCCAGAACGACTTCATCTTCGTTCGCCCGGCCATCAGCACCGAGTACATCGAGCCGCGCGGCGCGCCGACGTACAGGCCCTACTACCCGTCGCACGATACGCTGGCCGACACCATCGAGCAGATGCTGGACGACTACGGCCTGCAGGGCGGCTTTGCCAACAAGCGGCGCGATGCCGAGCGCGTGGCGCACGCCATCATGGGGCGCTTCCACCAGGTGAAGCTGCGCGCCAACTTTCAGCTGCAGGTGCTCTCGGGGCTGTTCTACCGCAACAAGGGCGCCTACGTGGTCGGCAAGATCATGAACGGCTTCGTCGAGCTCCCGTTCTCGCTGCCGATCCTGCACGACAGCCATGGCAAGTTCTACGTGGACGCGGCGCTCTTCGGCGAGGACGACCTGCAGATGCTCTTCAGCTTTGCGCGCGCCTACTTCATGGTCGACATGGAAGTGCCCTCGGCCTGCGTGCAGTTCCTGCGCTCGCTCATGCCGCGCAAGCCGCGCGCCGAAATCTACAACGCGCTGGGCCTCGCCAAGCAGGGCAAGACGCTGTTCTACCGCGACTTCCTCTCGCACCTGAACTACTCGAGCGACCGCTTCCGCATTGCGCCCGGTATCAAGGGCATGGTCATGCTGGTGTTCGACCTGCCCTCGTTTCCGTTCGTGTTCAAGGTCATCAAGGACTTCTATCCGCCGCAGAAGGACACCACGCGCGAGCAGATCAAGGGCAAGTACATGCTCGTGAAGCAGCACGACCGCGTGGGCCGCATGGCCGACACGCTGGAATACAGCGACGTGGGTTTTCCGCTCGACCGCTTCGAGCCCGAGCTGATCGAGGAGATCCGCAAGTTCGCGCCCAGCCAGCTCGAGATCGGCGACCGCGACGGCAACGGGGAGATGGAGCTCGTGCTCAAGCACGTCTACATCGAGCGCCGCATGATCCCGCTCAACATCTTCCTGCAGGAGGCCTTCGACACGCTGGCCAACCCCGAAAGCCCGGCGCATGCCAAGCGCGCGAAGGAGCAGCTCGAGCATGCGGTGGTCGAGTACGGCAACGCCATCAAGGACATGGTGGCGGCCAACATCTTTCCGGGCGACATGCTGTGGAAGAACTTCGGCGTCACGCGCGGCGGCAAGGTGGTGTTCTACGACTACGACGAGATCGAATACATCACCGACTGCCAGTTCCGCAAGGTGCCCGCGGCACGCAACGAGGAAGACGAGATGAGCGGCGAGGTCTGGTATTCGGTGGGCCCGAAGGACGTGTTCCCGGAAACCTTCGGCCCTTTCCTGCTCGGCAACGATGCGGTGCGCGAAGCCTTCATGGCGCACCATGCCGACCTGCTCGACGCTGCCTTCTGGCAGCACCACAAGGAACGCATCCGGGCCGGGCAGATGCTCGACGTGTTCCCGTACGAAGAGTCGCAGCGCTTTCCGCACGAGGGCCATGCGACCCATTTCTGATTGAGCCCCGGTCGGCGACGACCGCTTTCTTTCTTTCCACTTCCCGAAGGAGACCACCATGCCTGAATCCATCGTCATCGTCGGCGCCGCCCGCACCCCCATGGGGAGCTTCCAGGGCGACTTCTCTTCCCTTGCCGCGCACGACCTCGGCGGCGCCGCCATCAAGGCCGCCGTCGAGCGCGCGGGCATTGCACCCGACAGCGTGGGCGAAGTGCTGTTCGGCAACTGCCTGATGGCCGGCCAGGGCCAGGCGCCGGCGCGCCAGGCGGCCTACAAGGGCGGCCTGCCCGACAGCGCGGGCGCGGTCACGCTCAGCAAAATGTGCGGCTCGGCCATGAAGGCCGCGATGCTCGCGCACGACCTGCTCTTGGCCGGCACGCACGAGGTGATGGTGGCGGGCGGCATGGAAAGCATGACCAACGCGCCCTACCTCATGCTCAAGGGCCGCGGCGGCTACCGCATGGGCCACGACCGCATCTTCGACCACATGATGCTCGACGGCCTGGAAGACGCCTACCAGCCGGGCCGCTCGATGGGCACCTTCGGCGAAGACTGCGCCGCCAAGTACAAGTTCACGCGCGAGCAGCAGGACGCCTTCGCCATCGCCAGCGTGCAGCGCGCCAAGGCCGCCACCGAATCCGGCGCGTTCAAGGAAGAGATCACGCCCGTCACGGTGAAGGGCCGCGGCGGCGACACCGTCGTTTCCATCGACGAAGGCCCGGGCAAGGTCAAGCTCGACAAGATCGCAACGCTCAAGCCCGCGTTCAAGAAGGAGAACGGCACCATCACCGCCGCATCGAGCTCGTCGATCAACGACGGTGCCGCTGCGCTGGTGATGATGACCGAGTCGCACGCGAAGAAGATCGGCGCCAAGCCCATCGCCCGCATCGTCGGCCATGCCACGCACGCGCAGCAGCCCGAGTGGTTCTCCACTGCCCCGGTCGGCGCCGTGGCCAAGCTGTTCAAGAAGACCGGCTGGACCGTCAAGGACGTGGACCTGTGGGAAGTGAACGAGGCCTTCGCGGTGGTGCCGATGGCGCTGATGCACGAGCTCGACGTGTCGCACGAGATCGTCAATGTGAACGGCGGCGCCTGCGCGCTGGGCCACCCGATCGGCGCCAGCGGCGCGCGCATCATGGTCACGCTGATCCATGCGCTGAAGGCGCGCGGCAAGAAGCGCGGCGTGGCCACGCTGTGCATCGGCGGGGGCGAAGGCACCGCCGTGGCACTCGAATTAATGTAAATTCAACATTTGTTTTACATTCATTTCTATTTACTTATCAATAATATTTGTTAAGTATCAAGAGGGTATGAAATTGCTTCTCTCTTTCTGATTCCCTGATACCATCCTGCCGCCGGTAATCGCCACCGCATGGCGGATGTCGAACAGGAAGAATTCAGGGAAAAGAATGAGCATAGAGAGAGGGGCAGTGCGGGCGCAAGCCGCGCGCTATTGGGTGGTCTCGCGGAAGTTATTGCATCGATTTGTCGATGTTTTTAAAATATCTTCTTTGTTTGTGGCGGCAATCCTGATGTTGATTGCTGCGCTACCTAAATCGCCTACCGATCTCGAGATTGCCGATGCTGACGATCTGCTCTTGAAGCTGACGGCATTGGGTCGCGAAGGGGCAGTTGTTCTGTGCGATCCTGGAAGTATTGAGAAATACCTTTCCGTTCATATTGATCAAGAAAGATTAAGCAAGAATGGCGGCAACAATTCCCCTGTTGCCGTGAATGCACGAAGCCAGCCTGTTTTTGGGAATTATTGGAAATTTCGAGCCGGCACGAGCACTGTATGCCGGCTCCAATTGCAGGTTTCCGGCCGTCGATTCTGTGACACGGATTCCGCGCGCACACAACGTTTGATCGGCAGCCGCGTTCAAACTCGACTGCCTGTACCGGGTGAAGCCGATTTCTACGATCACGGGTATGAACTGGCCCGCGATTCCAGGGAAAGATCGACCATCGGATGGCGGCACCCGAGTCAGTCATGTCCCGCTGAAGTCGAAATCGCTGTGGCGACCCGCTGAATGGCAATGCGTGAACGTCGTTCGCCAGCGTGGCCCGCGCTGCTCGCAGGAGTCCTTTTTTTTGCCGCGTGCGCCATGCTGGTGTACGAGTCGACGCGCGAATACTTTCCTCGCGGCGATTTGCGCGCGTTCGACACTCGACGTGCCGAGTTGTTGAGCGCCGAACGGCGGGCCGAATACGAGCGCGAACTGTTCAGCGAGTTGTCCCAATGGAATCGCCTCAGCCGTACCTATCCGACCGAGGCTGACATTGGTCAACGCGAACGGCGATGGAGGCAACTGGCCGACGAGGGGCTCGAGTTAGCGCACATCGCCCTGCAGGTGCTTCAACCTGATGGCCGCTTCGTCTACCCTCTTGAGAAGCCGATGAATCGGTTGCTGGCCCTCGCGGAGCGAGGCGACACCGGTGCAATGTGTCTGATGACAGTGCTTGTCAGTCAAGTCAAGAATTCGCGTTGGTCCGCCCAGCATTCCGAAGTGGCAAGGAAATGGTTGCTCCGGGGTGCCGAGCGCGGGCACCCGGAGTGCCAGCTGCAGTTAGGACGCCGTCTGATCCTGGGTATCGATGGGGCGACCAAAGATGCAAAGCGCGGTCTGGCCTTGGAACTGACGGCTCGTCGGAGTGGATACGCTCATGACGTAGATGGGCTGGTATCGCATTTTCAACAGCGATGGTCGACCGACCCTGCCGATCTCACAAGGTTGTATTGTTGGTTGTCGATCGATGCTCAGTCGCGCTTGACGGATGGGCCGCAGAACATGCTGAGGCTTCTGCGCGTCGAGGCGCAGCGCAACGATTCCGAGGAGCTGATGCATCTGGCAAACCAACTCGAGAACTCGCGGTTTTCCTTGCAGGCATGTGTTGACTTGAGCAGAGGCTGAGGTCATCGCAGGCGGCCAGGACGATGCCTAGAATGCC
Source organism: Variovorax sp. SPNA7 (assembly GCF_033807855.1). Classification (NCBI taxonomy): domain Bacteria; kingdom Pseudomonadati; phylum Pseudomonadota; class Betaproteobacteria; order Burkholderiales; family Comamonadaceae; genus Variovorax; species Variovorax sp. SPNA7. Next base: position 5,198,780 of record NZ_CP138513.1, on the reverse strand, counting down.
AGCTTCGTGCACATCTGGAGACCTTGTTCATGTATTCGGCCATTCTTCGCAACACCGTGGCTGCGTTGGCTACCCTGGCTTTCCTGGCGCCAGCCGCCGGCTGGGCGCAGAAGCGCGACAACGTGCTGTTCCAGGCCGCCACCGATGCGCAGCCCGCGGTGCTCAAGACGCTGGAGCAGCTGGTCAACATCGAAACCGGCACGGGCGATGCCGAGGGCATTGCGGCCGCGGGGAACTACCTCGAGGGCGAGCTCAAGAATCTCGGCTTCACCGTCACGCGCAGCAAGTCCGCCGGGCTCGTGGTGGGCGACAACATCGTCGGCAAGCTCAAGGGCCGGGGCGGCAAGAACCTGCTGCTGATGTCGCACATGGACACCGTGTACCTCAAGGGCACGCTCGCCAAGGCGCCGTTCCGCATCGAAGGCAACAAGGCCTACGGCCCCGGCATTGCCGACGACAAGGGCGGCAACGCCGTCATCCTGCACACGCTGAAGCTGCTCAAGGACTACGGCGTGCGCGACTACGGCACCATCACCGTGCTGTTCAACACCGACGAGGAAAAAGGCTCCTTCGGCTCGCGCGACCTGATCCAGGAAGAAGCCAAACAGGCCGACTACGTGCTCTCGTTCGAACCCACGAGCGCGGGCGACGAGAAGCTTTCGCTCGGCACTTCGGGCATTGCCTACGTGCAGGTCAACATCACCGGCAAGGCCTCGCATGCGGGCGCCGCGCCCGACCTGGGCGTGAACGCGCTGGTCGAGGCCTCGGACCTCGTGCTGCGCACCATGAGCATCGACGACAAGGCCAGGCACCTGCGCTTCAACTGGACCATGGCCAAGGCCGGCAACGTGTCGAACATCATTCCGGCCAGCGCCACGCTGAACGCCGACGTGCGCTATGCGCAGAACGAGGACTTCGAGGCCGCCATGAAGACGCTCGAAGAAAAGGCGCAGCAGAAGAAGCTGCCCGAATCCGATGTCAAGGTGGTGGTCACGCGCGGCCGTCCGGCCTTCAATGCCGGCGAAGGCGGCAAGAAGCTGGTCGACAAGGCCGTGGCCTACTACAAGGAAGCCGGCGGCACGCTGGGCGTGGAAGAGCGCACCGGCGGCGGCACCGACGCGGCCTACGCGGCGCTCTCGGGCAAGCCCGTGATCGAGAGCCTGGGCCTGCCGGGCTTCGGCTACCACAGCGACAAGGCCGAGTACGTCGACATCAGCGCGATTCCAAGGCGGCTGTACATGGCGGCGCGGCTCATCATGGACCTGGGCGCCGGCAAGTAAGCAAGAAAAAATACAGGAGACACGCCATGCTGCTCAGTGCCGACCAGGAAGCCATCCGCGACGCGGTGCGCGATTTTTCGCAGGCCGAACTCTGGCCCAACGCCCCGAAGTGGGACCGTGAACATAGCTTTCCGAAAGAAGCGCACCAGGGCCTTGCGGCACTCGGCGCCTACGGCATCTGCGTGCCCGAGGAGCATGGCGGCGCGGGGCTCGACTACCTCACGCTCGCGCTGGTGCTCGAGGAGATTGCGGCCGGCGACGGCGGCACCAGCACCGCCATCAGCGTGACCAACTGCCCGGTCAACGCCATCCTCATGCGCTACGGCAATGCGCAGCAGAAGAAGCAGTGGCTCGAACCGCTGGCGCAGGGCCGGATGCTCGGCGCCTTCTGCCTCACCGAACCGCAGGCCGGCAGTGACGCATCGAGCCTGCGCACCACGGCGCGCAAGGACGGCGATGGCTACCTGATCGACGGCGTGAAGCAGTTCATCACCAGCGGCAAGAACGGCCAGGTCGCGATCGTCATCGCGGTGACCGACAGGGGCGCCGGCAAGCGCGGCATGAGCGCCTTCATCGTGCCCACCGACGCGCCGGGCTACAGCGTGGCGCGGCTCGAGGACAAGCTGGGCCAGCACAGCAGCGACACCGCGCAGATCAATTTCGACGGCTGCCGCATCCCGGCGGAAAACCTCATCGGCGCCGAGGGCGAGGGCTACAAGATCGCGCTCGGCGCGCTCGAGGGCGGCCGCATCGGCATTGCCGCGCAGAGCGTGGGCATGGCGCGCAGCGCCTTCGACGTGGCCCTGGCCTATGCCAAGGAGCGCCAGGCCTTCGGTGGGGCGATCTTCGATCAGCAGGCCGTCGGTTTCAGGCTGGCCGAATGCGCCACGCAGCTCGAAGCCGCGCGCCAGCTGATCTGGCACGCCGCCAGCCTGCGCGACGCCGGCCGCCCGTGCCTCAAGGAAGCGGCGATGGCAAAGCTGTTCGCGAGCGAGATGGCCGAGCGCGTCTGCAGCGCCGCGATCCAGACGCTGGGCGGCTACGGCTACGTGAACGACTTTCCGCTCGAGCGCATCTACCGCGACGTGCGGGTGTGCCAGATCTATGAGGGCACGTCCGACATCCAGAAACTGCTCATTCAACGCGCGCTGGCTTGAGTGCCGGCATGCGACGCCGGCCGCCGGTGCTCCGGGTCGCCGCGGCGGTCCTGCTGCTGGCGCTGGCCGTCTGGACAGTTGCCATCGAGCCGCGCTGGGTCGCGGCACGCGTCGAGCCCTTGGGTTCGGCGCAATGGCAGGCGCCCGCCGGCCTCAAGGTGGCCATGGCGGCCGATTGGCATCTCAGCACGCGCTCGGCGTGGCGCATTACCAGTGTGGAGCGCGCCGCACGCATCGTCGACCAGATCAATGCTGCACAGCCCGATGTGATCCTGCTGCCCGGCGACTTTCTTGCGGGCTCGGGCGATGACGAAGACCTGTCCATCGAAGAAATGGCTGCCGTGCTGGGCCGCCTGAAAGCGCCGCAGGGCGTGTACGCGGTGCTCGGCAATCATGACTGGTGGCACGACGGCGAGCGCACGGCGCGCGCCTTGTCCGCTGAGGGAATCCGCGTGCTGGAGAACGCCTCGATGCGCCTGCCGGACCATGAGATCTGGGTGGTCGGCATCGGCGACGACTCGACCGGCCATTCGCAGCCGGACAAGGCACTGGCCGGCGTGCCGAAGGGCGTCGCCACGCTGGTCATGATGCACGATCCCTTCAGCTTTGCGGCCATGCCGCCCACCCGGGGGCTGGTGGTGGCCGCGCACACGCACGGCGGGCAGATCAGCGTGCCGGGCTACGGCGCACTGGTGGTGCCGGGGCGCGCGCCGCGCGAGTGGGCCCATGGCTGGATCGCGCACAAGGACCAGCGCGTGTACGTGACCAGTGGGCTGGGCGTGAGCATTCTCCCGGTGCGCTTCAACATGCGGCCCGAGTGGGTGATGTTCCAGTAGGAGGCCGCGTGATTCATGCCCCGATCGGCCCGTCGCCGGCAGTCCCCCGCACGGCCCCGGGCTTGCCCCATCCGGCGAAGGGCCCGGAGGATGTTCCAATAGAGGCCTTCATGAGCGCCACTGTTCCCACCACCGGACCTTGCCCCTGCGGCCGCACGGACCGCCGAGACAAGCCCATCGGCTATGCCCTGTGCTGCGGCCGCTACCTCGAGGACTTCGAGGGCACGCCCGCGCCCGACGCCGAATCTCTGATGCGTTCGCGCTATACCGCCTTCGTGCTGGAGCGCGGCCCTTACCTGCTCGCCACCTGGCATGCGTCCACGCGGCCGGCGTCGATCGAGTTCGAACCCGGCGTGAAGTGGCTGGGGCTGGACATCCGCTCGCGCTCGGTGCTCGACGCCGACCATGCCGAGGTCGAATTCGTCGCCCGCCAGCGCAGCAGCACCGGCGCCGCCACGCGCCTGCACGAGCGCAGCCGCTTCGTGCGCGAGGGCGACCGCTGGTTCTACCTCGAAGGCGATCTGCAGACCCCCGGTTGACGCACCGGGCCACGGCCCGCACAATAGTCCCCGCTCCGGGGTGCACGCATGTGGCGTGCTGAGATGGCAAAGTGCCGACCCGCGAACTTGATCCGGGTCATACCGGCGTAAGAAGAGCTGCACTCCCCGACTCCGGTCCCGCCACCCACCCATCCGACGTGGCGGCCCGAAGTCCTCAGAGCGATTGCGGAGCACCCTTTCCCTCAACAAGGAGTGCCCCGCATGAATGCCCCCGACAAGTTCACCTCCCTGCTCTCGCTCACGCGCGAGCCCTTTCCCGCATCGCACAAGTGCCTGATCCCGGGCAGCCGGCCCGACCTGAACGTGCCGGTGCGCGACGTGCTGCTGACCAATGGCGAGACCGTGTCGCTCTACGACACCTCGGGTCCCTACACCGATGCCAAAGTCGAGATCGACGTGCGCCGCGGCCTGCCGGGCGTGCGCGGCGCCTGGATCGCCGAGCGCAACGACACCGAAAGCTACGAAGGCCGCTCGCACCAGGCGCTCGACGAGGGCCTGAAGCACGCCCACGACCACGATGCCCAGCGCCTGGCCGAACTGCGCGCCGGCGCCTCGGCGCTGCAGCGCACGCCGCGCCGTGCCAAGGCGGGCGCCAATGTCACGCAGATGCACTACGCGCGCCGCGGCATCGTCACGCCCGAGATGGAATACGTGGCGCTGCGCGAGAACGGCAAGCGCGAGTGGATGGCCGAGTACCTCGCCAACGAGGAGCGCGCCAAGCGCGTGGCCGGCAACCCCATGGGCGCGAGCATTCCGCGCATCATCACGCCCGAGTTCGTGCGCGACGAGGTGGCGCGCGGCCGCGCCATCATCCCGGCCAACATCAACCACCCCGAAGTCGAGCCGATGGCCATCGGCCGCAACTTCAAGGTCAAGATCAACGCCAACATCGGCAACTCGGCCGTCACCTCGAGCATCGAGGAAGAAGTGGAAAAGCTCGTGTGGGCGATCCGCTGGGGCGCCGACAACGTGATGGACCTGTCCACCGGCAAGAACATCCACACCACGCGCGATTGGATCGTGCGCAACAGTCCCGTGCCCATCGGCACCGTGCCGATCTACCAGGCGCTCGAGAAGGTGGGCGGCGTGGCCGAGGACCTGACCTGGGAGATCTTCCGCGACACGCTGATCGAGCAGGCCGAGCAGGGCATCGACTACTTCACCATCCACGCCGGCGTGCGGCTGCCGTTCATCCACCTGACGGCCGACCGCATGACGGGCATCGTCTCGCGCGGCGGCTCGATCATGGCCAAGTGGTGCATCGCGCACCACAAGGAGAGCTTCCTGTACGAGCGCTTCGAGGACATCTGCGACATCATGAAGGCCTACGACGTGAGCTTCTCGCTCGGCGACGGCCTGCGCCCGGGCTCGGGCGCGGATGCCAACGACGAAGCGCAGTTCGCCGAGCTGCGCACGCTGGGCGAGCTCACGCAGATCGCGTGGAAGCACGACGTGCAGACCATGATCGAAGGGCCGGGCCACGTGCCGATGCACATGATCCAGGCCAACATGGACGAGCAGCTCAAGCACTGCCACGAGGCGCCGTTCTACACGCTCGGCCCGCTGACCATCGACATCGCGCCGGGCTACGACCACATATCGAGCGCCATCGGCGCCGCGATGATCGGCTGGGCCGGCACAGCGATGCTCTGCTACGTGACGCCCAAGGAACACCTCGGGCTGCCCGACCGCGACGACGTCAAGCAGGGAATCATTGCCTACAAGATCGCCGCGCACGCGGCCGACGTGGCCAAGGGACATCCGGGCGCGCGCTCGCGCGACGATGCGCTCAGCAAGGCGCGCTTCGAATTCCGCTGGCAGGACCAGTTCAACCTGGGCCTGGACCCCGACACGGCGCGCGAATTCCACGACGAGACGCTGCCCAAGGATTCGAGCAAGGTGGCGCACTTCTGCTCGATGTGCGGACCGAAGTTCTGCTCGATGAAGATCACGCAGGAAGTGCGCGAGTACGCGGCGAAGAAGGGCGTGGCCGAGGCGGAAGCCATGGCCGAAGGAATGGCGCAGAAGTCCAGGGAGTTCATGGCCGGCGGCGGCGAGATCTATATCCCGATCCAGCCGGTGTCCTGAGCCAGGCCGGGGTCATTGCTACCATGGGGGAATTCCCCCGAACCCCTCAGCGCAATGACCCCTTTCCCCTTCGACGCCGTCCTTTTCGACTGCGACGGCGTCCTCGTCGATTCAGAACCCATCACCAACCGCGTGCTCGCCGAGATGCTCGGCGAACTCGGCTGGCACCTCACCACCGAAGAGTCGATGAACACCTTCACCGGCAAGGCCGTGAAGGACGAAACCGCGCTCATCGAATCGAAGACCGGCGTCAGGATCACCGAAGACTGGCTCAAGGCCTTCAGGGCCCGCCGCAACGAAGCCCTCGAGCGCGACCTCGTGGCCATTGCGCACGCTCCCGCGGCCATCCGCGAAGTCCATGCGCGGCTCCGGGGCCGCATCGCCTGCGCCTCGGGCGCCGACCGCCACAAGGTCGAACTGCAACTGGCGAAGGTCGGCCTGCTCGAGTGCTTCGAGGGCCGCATCTTCAGCGGCCACGAGATGCCGCGCTCCAAGCCCTACCCCGACGTTTATCTGGCCGCCGCCGAGGCGCTGGGCGTCGACCCGAAGCGCTGCGCGGTGGTCGAGGACACCGTCACGGGCGCGATGGCCGGCGTCGCCGCGGGCGCCACGGTGTTCGGCTACAGCACCGGCGAATCTGGCCATAGCGGCCCCGAGGCGCTGCGCAGCGTCGGCGCGCTGCGGGTGTTCAGCGACATGCGGGAACTGCCCGCGCTGCTCGCTTCGCACGGCCTGCAGCCGGCCTGAAAAGCAGGCCTGGAAAAACCAAGCCCCTGCCGCCAGCAAGCCCGCGGTGTTTCTGCTGCAATGGCATCAAGCAAGCCAGTCCACAAGGAGCCGGATCCCATGACTTCCGAATACAAGACCGAGCAGCCCGACCGCGCCGAGATCGATGCCCTGAAGGGCCCGGCGGTGGTCGAGTTCGGCACCAACTGGTGCGGCATCTGCAAGGCCGCCCAACCTAATATCGCCGAGGCCTTTGCCAAGTACCCGGACATCCCGCGCATCAAGGTCGAGGACGGCAGCGGACGACCGCTGGGCCGCTCCTTCAACGTGCGGCTGTGGCCCACGCTGGTGTTCATGCGCGACGGCCAGCAGGTCGCGAAGCTGGTGCGTCCCGAAGACAGCCAGTCCATCGCCGATGCGCTGGCGCTGATTGCGCAGCCGGGCTGAGTTGGTGCCTTGTTCGGGATGCCGCTGGTTCAGGGCGCGCTCCCGCCGACGGGGTACCTTGCTCCGCGAATGTCCCCCGGCCTGCGGCCTCCTCCTTGATTTCGCTGCGCAAGGCACCCCATCGGCGGGAGCGTGATTCAGAGCAGTCGTTGATCAGCGGTACACCCAGAGCGTGCCCAGGTGCACAGGGCATCGGGTGCTCCCCGCAGCGAAATAAAGGAGGAGCCGAAGGCGGGGGACATTCGCGGAGGGGAGTACCCGGTGGCCTGTGCACGCGCCCCGAACGACGGCGCCAATAGAGCACAAATCAGAATCCCGCTACAACCCCCGCAGCCGAAAGTCCCGCGGCGCATGCCCCGTCCACTGCAGGAACGCACGCGAAAAGCTCTTCTCGTTGCGAAAGCCCACCGCCAGCGCCACCTGCTTGATCGGCCGGTTGGTGCGGCGCAGCTGCTCCACTGCCATCTCGTGGCGCACTTCGTTCTTCAGCGTCTGCAGCGACGTGCCCTCCTCGTGCAGCTGCCGGTGCAGCGTGCGGCTCGACACGTTGAGCAGCGTGGCCAGCGCCTCCGCCGTCGTGGCCTCGGCGGCGCGCGAACGCAGCAGCTCGCGCACGCGCTGGCCCAGCAGGCGGTCGCGCCGGTACTGCAGCACCGTGAGCGGCAGCGCCCGCTTGAGCATCGTGCGCAGCGCACGCTCGTCGCGCTGCAGCGGCAGGGCGAGGTAGCGCTCGTCGAAGCTGATGCTCGCCTCGGGCGCATCGAAGCGCACCTCGGGCGTGAACATCAGCGGATAGGCGTCGCGGTGCGGCGGCGCTGCAAAGGGAAAGGTCGCGTCGCGCAGCGAGATGCGCGAGTCGATGGCCCAGCAGACGTACCCGTGCAAGAAGCGCAGGCTCGTCACCAGGCAGAACTCGCGGAACGCCTCGTCCAGCGGGCGGTGCTCGGCGATGCGCAGCGTGGCCACGCCGCCCGACACCTCCAGCGCCAGCGTGATGTCCTCGGTCAGCAGGCGGTGATGGCGGCACCAGCGCTTGATGGCCACGCCCAGGTCGGGCGAGGTCAGCGAGGCGCGGCACAGCATGCCGTAGCTGCCCCAGGGCAGCCGCCGCGAGAACCAGCCGAGCGCCTCGTCGTCCAGCTCCTGCATCGCATGGCCCGACAGCGCCTCGAACTGCGCGGCCGTCACCCGCGCGCCCGGCCGGGCCAGCTCGCGCGGCGTGATCTGTGCCGCTTGCAGCGCCGCGGACGGATCGATGCCGTAGCGCTCGTAGCCCTGCACGATGGCTCTCACGAAGGCCATCGGCGTGACGGCGCGGGCGGGTCGGAGGAAGGACGGGGACGACATGGTCAGGTGGTTCCGGCGTGGCGCAATTTGCAACCATTGTGGCGCCAATTGCGGCGCAGCGAGGCGTAAGCTGCATTCTTCCAAGCGCCCATCCGCGTGGGATAGCCTGCCTGCGCGCCGACCCTTCAGAGGAGACAACACACATGCACGATCCCGGCCTGAACTTCGACCTGGGCGAGACCATCGATTCGCTGCGCAGCGCGATCCAGGACTTTGCGGCGAACGAGATCGCCCCGCGCGCCGCCGACATCGACCGCGACAACCTGTTCCCGCACGACCTGTGGCAGAAGCTCGGCGAGCTCGGCCTGCACGGCATGACGGTGAAGGAAGAATTCGGCGGCACCGAGCTGGGCTACCTCGCCCACATCGTGGCGATGGAAGAGGTGTCGCGTGCCTCGGCGTCGGTCGGCCTTTCGTACGGCGCGCACTCCAACCTGTGCGTGAACCAGATCCACCGCAACGGCAGCGATGCGCAGAAGAAGAAATACCTGCCCAAGCTGGTGAGCGGCGAGCATGTCGGCGCACTGGCCATGAGCGAGCCCAACGCCGGCTCCGACGTCGTGAGCATGAAGCTCAAGGCCGAGAAGAAGAACGGCTACTACGTGCTCAACGGCGGCAAGATGTGGATCACCAACGGCGGCGATGCCGACACGCTCGTGATCTACGCCAAGACCGAACCCGAGATGGGCGCGCGCGGCATGACGGCCTTCATCGTCGAAAAGGGCTTCAAGGGCTTCTCGGCCGGCACCAAGCTCGACAAGCTCGGCATGCGCGGCTCCAACACCTACCCGCTGTTCTTCGACAACTGCGAAGTTCCCGAAGAGAACGTGCTCGGCGGCGAAGGCATGGGCGCCAAGGTGCTGATGAGCGGTCTCGACTACGAACGCGCGGTGCTCTCGGGCGGGCCACTCGGCATCATGGCGGCCTGCATGGACGCGGTGCTGCCCTTCATCCACGAGCGCAAGCAGTTCGGCCAGAGCATCGGCGAATTCCAGCTGATGCAGGGCAAGCTCGCCGACATGTACTCGACCTGGCAGGCCACGCGCGCCTACGTGTACGCCGTGGGCAAGGCCTGCGACCGCAACGACCATGCGCGCACTTTCCGCAAGGACGCGGCCGGCGCCATTCTCTATTCGGCCGAGAAGGCGACGTGGATGGCCGGCGAGGCGATCCAGGCGCTGGGCGGCGTGGGCTACACGAAGGACTTTCCGGTCGAGCGGCTTTGGCGCGATGCCAAGCTGTACGAGATCGGTGCGGGCACGAGCGAGATCCGCCGCATGCTGATCGGGCGCGAGCTGTTTGCCGAGACTTCCTGAAAGCGGCCAGCCGAACTTTCAAAAAATATAAGGAGACAACCCATGACCTTGACCCGCCGCCACGCCGCGCTGGCTGTGGCCGCCACGTTGTGCGCTACCGCTTTCGCCCAGGACAAATACCCATCCAAACCCATCACCCTCGTCGTCCCTCAAACCGCCGGCGGTGCGAACGACGCCATTGCGCGCGTGGTTGCGCAGCGCCTGTCGGAGCAAATGGGCCAGAGCGTGATCGTGGACAACCGTCCTGGTGCGGGTGGCACGGTGGCCACGGCGGCGCTGGCGCGCGCCAAGCATGACGGCTACACGCTGCTGCTCACGGCAGACAGCGCCCACGTGGTCGGCCCCGCGCTCTACAAGAATCCCGGGTTCGATGCGGTCAAGGACTTCGAGCCCATCGCGCCTGTCGCCACGGCGGGCTATGTGCTGGTGGCCAACCCCTCCTTTCCCGCCAACAACGTGGCGGAACTGATCGCGCAGGCCAAGGCCCACCCCGGCCAGTACACCATTGCCTCGGCGGGCAACGGCACGCTCAACCACCTGATCGGCGAAATGCTGCAAAAACAGGCAGGCATCCAGCTCCGGCATGTGCCCTACAAGGGCTCGGCAGCGGCGGCGACCGACGTGGTGGGCGGGCAGGTGCCGCTGTCGGTGCAAAGCCTGCCTTCGGTCATGGGCTTCATCAAGGCGGGCAGGCTCAAGGTGCTGGGGGTGGTGAACGCCAAACGCGTGGCCGTACTGCCGGATGTGCCGACCATCGGTGAAACGCTCAAGGGCTTTGGCGAAGCGCCGTGGTATGCGTTGTTTGCGCCTGCAGGCACGCCCGCGCCCATCGTGGCGCAGTTGCAGGCCGAAGTGGCTCGCGCGCTGGATCAGAAGGACGTGGCCGACAAGCTTGCCGCCGTGGGCTGCGAGCCCTTCAAGGGCACCGCGGCCCAGTTGGGCGCGCTGGTGCGCGCCGACCTGCCCAAGTGGGCGCGCGTGGTGAAGGACACCGGTGCCACGGTGGACTGATTTCTGAATAGCAACAGGGAACACGCAACATGTCTCCACAATCGAGTTTTGCCCAAGGCGATACCCGCGTTCCGCTGATCGAGCAGACCATCGGCGACTTCTTCGATGCAATGGTGGCGCGCCAGCCCGATGCGCTGGCGCTGGTGAGCCGCCATGAAGGACAGCGCTTCACCTACCGTGAACTGCAGGCCGAATCGAACCGCCTCGCCAGCGCATTGCTGAAGCTGGGCCTCGCACCCGGCGACCGCGTGGGCATCTGGTCGCACAACAACGCGCCCTGGGTGCTGATGCAGATTGCGACCGCCAAGGCCGGGCTGATCCTCGTCAACATCAATCCGGCCTACCGCACCTCCGAGCTCGAATACGCGCTCAACAAGGTCGGCTGCAAGGCGCTGGTGACGATGGCGCAGTTCAAGACCAGCGATTACCTCGGCATGCTGCGCGAACTGGGCCCCAAGCGCCTGCCGCAGTTGCGCCACACCTTCTGGATCGACGGCAAGGCCGCGGCCGATGTGCAGGAGCCCGGCATGCAGCGCTTCAGCGAGCTGCTCGCAAGCGGCGATGCGGCCGACCCGCGCGTGGCCGCCACGCAGAAGACGCTCAAGGCCACCGACCCGATCAACATCCAGTTCACCAGCGGCACCACGGGCTTTCCGAAGGGCGCGACGCTGACGCACCGCAACATCCTCAACAACGGCTTCTTCATCGGCGAATGCATGAAGCTCACGCCCGCCGACAGGCTGTGCATTCCGGTGCCGCTCTACCACTGCTTCGGCATGGTGCTCGGCAACCTCGCCTGCCTCACGCATGGCTCGGCCATCGTGTATCCGAACGACGGCTTCGATCCACTCACCGTGCTCGAGACTGTGCAGGCCGAGAAATGCACGGGCCTGCATGGCGTGCCCACGATGTTCATCGCCGAGCTCGACCATCCGCGCTTCAAGGAGTTCGACCTGTCCACGCTGCGCACCGGCATCATGGCCGGCTCGCCGTGCCCGACCGAGGTGATGAAGCGCGTGGTGAACGAGATGCACCTGGGCGAGATCACCATCGCCTACGGCATGACCGAGACCAGCCCGGTGAGCTGCCAGAGCAGCACCGACACGCCGCTCGACAAGCGCGTGTCCACCGTGGGCACGGTGCAGCCGCACCTGGAGATCAAGATCATCGACCCCGAGACCGGCGCCATCGTGCCGCGCGGCAGCTCCGGCGAGTTCTGCACGCGCGGCTACTCGGTGATGCACGGCTACTGGGAAGACGAGCCCAGGACCCGCGAAGCCATCGATGCCGAGCACTGGATGCACACCGGCGACCTGGCCACCATGGACGCCGAGGGCTACGTCAACATCGTCGGGCGCATCAAGGACCTCGTGATCCGCGGCGGCGAGAACATCTATCCGCGCGAGATCGAGGAATTCCTGTACCGACACCCGAAGGTGCAGGACGTGCAGGTGGTCGGCCTGCCCGACAGGAAGTACGGCGAGGAGCTATGCGCCTGGATCATCGTCAAGCCCGGCCAGGCCGCGACCGAAGACGAGATCCGCGATTTCTGCAAGGGGCAGATCGCGCACTACAAGGTGCCGAAGTACATCCGCTTCGTCACCGAGTTTCCGATGACGGTGACGGGCAAGATCCAGAAATTCAAGATCCGCGAAGCGATGGCCGAGCAGCTCGGCCTCGAACAAGAAAAGACAGCATGAGCAAGATCGAAACCAAACTCAACGCCCGCTCGGCCGACTTCCAGGCCAATGCCGCAGCGATGCGCGCGCTGGTCGACGACCTGCACAAGCAGTTCGCGAAGGTGGAGCAGGGCGGCGGCGAGGCCGCGCGCGCCAAGCACACGGCCCGCGGCAAGCTGCTGCCGCGCGACCGCGTGGCCGAGCTGCTCGACCCCGGCACGCCCTTCCTCGAGATCGCACCGCTGGCCGCGCATGCGATGTACCTCGATGCCAAGGGCGCCGAGTCCGCGCCCGGCGCCGGCCTCATCGCGGGCATCGGCCGCGTGAACGGCGTCGACTGCATGATCGTCTGCAACGACGCGACGGTGAAGGGCGGCACCTACTACCCGATGACGGTCAAGAAGCACCTGCGCGCGCAGGAGATCGCCGAGCAGAACCGCCTGCCCTGCATCTACCTGGTCGATTCGGGCGGCGCCAACCTGCCGAACCAGGACGAGGTGTTCCCCGACCGCGACCACTTCGGCCGCATCTTCTACAACCAGGCCAACATGAGCGCCCAGGGCATCGCGCAGATCGCGGTGGTCATGGGCTCGTGCACGGCGGGCGGCGCGTACGTGCCGGCAATGAGCGACGAGTCGATCATCGTGAAGAACCAGGGCACCATCTTCCTGGGCGGCCCTCCGCTCGTGAAGGCTGCGACGGGCGAGGTCGTCACGGCCGAGGACCTGGGCGGCGGCGACGTGCACACGCGGCTCTCGGGCGTGGTCGACCACCTGGCGCAGAACGACCTGCATGCGCTGGCGCTCGCACGTTCGGCCGTGGCCAACCTCAATGCGGACGCGGCCTCGGCCCGGGACACTGCAAGGACCGAGGTGCGCCCACCCGAGTTCCCGCGCGAAGAGCTCTACGGCGTGATCCCGACCGACACGCGCAAGCCCTTCGACGTGCGCGAGATCATCGCGCGCATCGTCGACGGCAGCGAGTTCCACGAGTTCAAGGCCCGCTTCGGCGCCACGCTGGTCTGCGGCTTTGCCGAGATCGAGGGCATGCCGGTGGGCATCATCGCCAACAACGGCATCCTGTTCAGTGAATCGGCGCAGAAGGGCGCGCACTTCATCGAGCTGTGCTGCCACCGCAAGATCCCGCTGGTGTTCCTGCAGAACATCACCGGCTTCATGGTCGGGCGCAAGTACGAGAACGAAGGCATCGCGCGCCACGGCGCCAAGATGGTGACGGCCGTGGCCACGGCCAACGTGCCCAAGTTCACCATCATCATCGGCGGCAGCTTCGGCGCCGGCAACTACGGCATGTGCGGCCGCGCCTACAGCCCGCGCTTCCTCTGGATGTGGCCCAACGCGCGCATCAGCGTGATGGGCGGCGAGCAGGCCGCGAGCGTGCTGGCCACGGTGAAGCGCGACGGCATCGAGCTCAAGGGCGGCAGCTGGAGCAAGGAAGAGGAAGAGGCCTTCAAGGCGCCGATCCGCCAGCAGTACGAAGACCAGGGCCACCCGTACTATGCAACGGCGCGGCTGTGGGACGACGGCATCATCGATCCGGCGGACACGCGGCGGGTGCTTGCACTCGGTTTGGCTGCATCGCGCAATGCGCCGATTCCCGAGCCGAAATTCGGCATTTTCCGGATGTAGCACGTGGCACCGCTTTTGCCCAATTCGAGTCGATGCGGTCACCGCGCTTCAGGGCGCGCTCCCGCCGACGGGGTACGCGGCGAAGCGAATGTCCCCCGGCCTGCGGCCTCCTCCTTTATTTCGCTGCGCAAGGCACCCCATCGACGGGAGCGTTGGACAGAGCACTGGTTGATCAGCGGTACACCACGAGCGTGCCCAGTGCACAGGGCATCGGGTGCTCCCCGCAGCGAAATTAAGGGGGAGGCCGAAGGCCGGAGGACATTCGCGGAGGGGAGTACCCGGTGGCCTGTGCACGCGCCCTGAACAAAACAACAGCGCCCCGAACAAACATCACTGACATGACCTTCACCAAACTGAAATTCGAAATCCACGACGCCATCGCACGCATCTGGCTCGACCAGCCCGACGCGCGCAATGCCTTCGACGACGTGGTCATCGCCGAACTCACGCAGGCCTTCACCGAAGCCGGCGCCGCGCCGCAGGTCAAAGCCATCGTGCTCGGCGCCAACGGCCCGGCCTTCTGCGCGGGCGCGAATCTCAACTGGATGCGCCGCATGGCCGACTACACGCGCGACGAGAACATCGCCGACGCGGGCAAGCTGGCCGCCATGCTGCGCACGATTGCCGAATGCCCCAAGCCCACCATCGCGCGCGTACAGGGCGATGTGTATGCGGGCGGCATGGGCCTGGTCGCGGCCTGCGACATGGCCGTGAGCGTGGACACCGCGTGGTATTGCCTCAGCGAAGTCAAGATCGGCCTCGTGCCCGCGACCATCAGCCCGTATGTGCTGCGCGCCATGGGCACGCGCGCATCGCAGCGCTACTTTCTCACGGCCGAGCGTTTCACCGCGGCCGAGGCGCACCGCATCGGCTTCGTGCATGAAGTGGTCGCGGCCGATGTGCTCGATGCCAAGGTCGACGAACTCCTGAAGGCGCTCACCAGCGCCAGCCCCGCCGCGGTGCGTGCCTGCAAGCAACTGATCGCCGACGTGGACGGCCGCGAGATCGACGACGCGCTGATCGCCAAGACCGTCGAAGGCATCGCCGACATCCGCGCCAGCGACGAAGGCCGCGAGGGCGTGCAGGCCTTCCTGCAGAAGCGCAAGCCGTCCTGGCTGGGCCACTGAGCGCCACGCGATGAATGCGCTCGACATGCCCCAGCTGCTCGCACTGGCCGCGGCCATTGGCTGGGCCAGCGGCGTGCGGCTGTACCTGGTCGTGCTGCTGACGGGGTTGGCCGGCTACTTCGGCTGGGTGCCGCTGCCCAGCGGATTGCAGCTGCTGGCGCATCCGGTGGTCATCGCGGCCAGCGGCTTCATGGTGTTCATCGAATTCTTCGCCGACAAGATCCCGGGCCTCGATTCGCTGTGGGACGTGGTGCACACGGCCATCCGCATTCCCGCCGGCGCGGCGCTCGCGGCCAGCGTGTTCGGCGCCGACCATGGCGCGATGGCCATCGTGGCCGCGCTCGTGGGCGGCGGCTTTGCGGCCACCGCGCATGCGGCCAAGGCCACGACGCGCGCGGCCATCAACACATCGCCCGAGCCGTTCTCGAACGTGGGTGCGTCGCTGGTCGAAGACACGATGGTGCCAACCGGGCTGTGGCTCGCGGTAGCGCATCCGCTGGTCTTCCTGGTGCTGTTCGTCCTGGTGCTGGTGCTCAGCGTCTGGCTCATCCGCAAGAGCTGGCGCTTTCTCAAGGCGCTGTTCACTCGCGTGGCCCGCATCTTCAGCGGGCGGCCCGATCCGGGCGTCACGCCTGCATTCCAACTGAAAAAGAATCCTCCGGGAGACACTCCGAATGTTTAAGAAGATCCTGATCGCCAACCGAGGCGAGATCGCGTGCCGTGTTGCAGCAACGGCCCGCCGCATGGCCATCCGCACCGTGGCTGTGTACTCCGATGCCGACGCGCATGCCAACCACGTGCGCGCCTGCGACGAGTCGGTGCACCTCGGCGGCAGCGCGCCGAAAGACAGCTACCTGCGCTGGGAAAAGATCCTCGAAGCCGCCAAGGCCACGGGCGCCGAAGCCGTGCATCCGGGCTACGGCTTCCTGAGCGAGAACGAGGAATTCGCACAAGCCTGCGCCGACGCGGGCCTGGTCTTCATCGGCCCGCCGCCCTCGGCCATCAAGGCCATGGGCCTCAAGGCCGAGTCGAAGCAGCTGATGGAAAAGGCCGGCGTGCCGCTGGTGCCCGGCTACCACGGCCACGACCAGGACCCGGCGCTGCTGCAGCGCGAGGCCGACCGCATCGGCTACCCGGTGCTCATCAAGGCCAGCGCGGGCGGCGGCGGCAAGGGCATGCGCGCGGTCGATCGGGCCGAAGACTTTGCGGCGGCGCTCGCCTCGTGCCAGCGCGAGGCGATCAACAGCTTCGGCGACGACGCGGTGCTGATCGAAAAGTACGTGCAGCGCCCGCGCCACATCGAGATCCAGGTGTTCGGCGACACGCACGGCAACTACGTCTACCTGTTCGAGCGCGACTGCTCGGTGCAGCGGCGGCACCAGAAGGTGCTGGAAGAAGCGCCCGCGCCCGGCATGACCGAGGCGATGCGCAAGCAGATGGGCGAAGCCGCGGTAGCTGCGGCGCGTGCCGTGAACTACGTCGGCGCCGGCACGGTGGAGTTCATCGTCGAGCAGCGCGAAGGCGGTGAAATGAACTTCTTCTTCATGGAGATGAACACGCGCCTGCAGGTCGAGCACCCGGTGACCGAAGCGATCACCGGCCTCGACCTCGTCGAATGGCAATTGCGCGTGGCCTCGGGCGAGGCGCTGCCCGCGAAGCAGCAGGAGCTGCAGATCCACGGCCACGCGATCGAGGCGCGCATCTGCGCCGAGAACCCCGACAACAACTTCCTGCCCGCGACAGGCAGCTTGCGCGTCTACCGCAAGCCGCAGGCGACGGCCTTCCAGCGCAGCCGCGTGCGCATCGACGACGGCGTGCGCGAGGGCGGCGAGATCTCTCCGTTCTACGATTCGATGATTGCCAAGCTGATCGTGCACGGCAGCACGCGCGCCGAGGCGCTGGCGCGGCTCGACGCAGCGCTGGCGCAGGTGCAGATCGTCGGCGTGTCGACCAATGTGCAGTTCCTGCGCGGCATCCTCGCGACCGAATCGTTCGCCAAGGCCAATCTCGACACTGCGCTGATCGAGCGCGAGCGCGCCGTGCTGTTCGACCGCGAGGCGCTGGGCCTGCCGCTGGCCGCCGCCGCCGCCATCACGCGCACGCTGGTCACCGAACGGCCGACCGGCGCGCCTGACCCTTTCGAGCGGCGCGACGGCTGGCGCTCGCACGGCGAATACCGGCGCCACTTCGACTTCGAGTTCCGCGGTGCCGAGCAGACCGCCCTGCTGACCTACAAGCGCGACGGCAGCCTGTGGCTCGAAGCCGGCGGTGCCCAAGGCCCGCTGGTCGTGGGCCAGTTCCCGACGGGCGAGTTCGAGGTCGAGTTCGCCGGCTCACGCCAGACGCTCGACGTGCACCTCGATGGCGCCACGGCCCACATCTTCGCCTCGAAGGGCGCCACGAAGATCACCGCCATCGACCGCCTCGCCCACGCGGGCGACACTCACGCCGAAGCCGGCCGGCTCACCGCCCCGATGCCCGGCAAGGTGGTCTCCTTCGCGGTCAAGGCCGGCGACAAGGTCAGCCGAGGCCAGCCATTGGCCGTCATGGAGGCCATGAAGATGGAGCACACCATCGCAGCGCCGGCCGACGGCACGGTGGAAGAACTGATGTTCTCCCCCGGCGAGCAGGTGGCCGAAGGCGACGAACTGTTGCGGATGGCTGCGGCGGTGGTTTAACCCCGTTCCGGGCGCTCGCCCGTATCAGCTGCGGTAGCCATTTCTTCAAGGGATCTTTCATGACCTGCCGCAACAAGCATTTGCGTTCGCCTCTTTCTTCTTCTTTCACTTGCCGTCCGGGCGTTCTCCTGCTGGTCCTGGCCGCCGCTTTGTCGCTCGGCGGCTGCAAGAGAAGCGACAACGAGACCTCGGCCGCCGCCGAGCCTGCGGTGGCCTACGGCGGATCGATGCGGATGAAGAGCGCGCGGCTTGAAGCCGCGGCCCCGCCGGCTGCCACCGTTTCCGATCAGGCCCAGGACGCGCCGCTGCAGCGCTTTCTCGCGGTGCGGCAGGAGCTGAACGTCGAAGTCCCGCCCGAGCAACTGGCCGACGCCTGGGGCAAGGTGCGCGACCTGTGCGGCACGCTGCAGTGCGAGCTGCTGTCGTCCTCGCTGCTGCGCGAGACACCGCAGCAGCCCGGCAACGCCATGCTCGAGATGCGTGTGGCGCCGGCCGATGTCGACAGGCTGCTCGGCGGCCTGTCCGGCGTGGCCAGGGTGGTGTCGCAGAACACCACCAGCGAAGACAAGACCGCCGAGGTGATCGACGTCGAGGCGCGCATCAGGAACCGCATCGAGTTTCGCGACAGCCTGCGCCTGATGCTGCGCGACACGGTCACCAGGCGCACCATGGCCGACCTGCTCGCCATCCAGCGCACGCTGTCCGACACGCAGGCCGAGCTCGACGCCATTGCCACCCAGCGCAAGGTGCTGGAGCAGCAGACCAGCAAGCAGCACATCCAGGTCCAGTTCACGCCCGCACGCACGCTGGTGCAGGGCGGCCGCGGCTACAACCCGATGATGCGCGCGCTGCGCGAGGCGGGCTCGGTGCTGGCCGAGAGCGTGGGCGTGCTCATCACCTTCCTGGCGGCGGTGCTGCCGTGGCTGCTTCTGGTGGGCTTGCCGCTCGCGTGGCTGGTGCGGCTGCTGTGGCGCCGCCGCCGCGTCAAGGCGGCTTGAGCCGCCGGCGGGCGGTCAGCCCACCACCACTTCGCTGATCTGCATCACCGGTGCGATGTCGGTGTAGTTCTTGATGTCGCCCAGGATCTCCTTGGCATGCGGGCCGAACGCCGTCTGGAAGGCGTCGGCCGAGTCGCAGAACACGTGGCACATGCCGACGTAGGTCGGCGGCATGCCGGGCGCGCCGCCGGCCAGTCCCTTGTCGATGGTGTACGACCTGCAGGCGTCGCCCATGCGTGCCTTCAGGAGCGGCATGTGCTTGTCGCGGTAGTAGGCGTGGTCGAACCGCGCGCCTTCGGTGTAGGGATACATCACGCTGACTTTGATCATGCTTCGGTCTCCGGGTGTGGTGTCGATGTTCTGGATGGTCGCGCACGAGCATAGAAGAAGGCCCCGGGTGCCACAAGCCGCGGGTTCGGTTCATGGGCCCGGGCCCCTAAGATCCGGCTCATGAAAATCATCGTTTCCCTGACCGACAACCGCCCCGAACCCTGGATCGAAGGCCTCAGGGCCGAACTGCCCGATGCGCAGATCGAAACCTGGAAGCCGGGTACCGCCCAGGCCGACCATGCGGTGGTGTGGGCGCCGCCCCAGCAACTGCTCGACGAGCAGACCGGGCTGCGCGGCCTGTTCAACATCGGCGCGGGCGTCGATGCGCTGCTCAAGCTGCGCGTGCCGCCGCAGACGCGCATCGTGCGGCTCGACGACGCCGGCATGTCGGTGCAGATGGCCGAGTACGTGTGCCACACGCTGATCCGGCACTTCCGCGAATTCGACGTCTACGAGGCCGATGCGCGCGAAGGCCGCTGGAGCTACCGCAAGCCGCGGCTGCGGCGCGATTTTCCGGTCGGCATCATGGGCCTGGGCGTGCTCGGCGAGCGCGTGGCCAAGGCAGTCTCACAGTTCGAGTTTCCGGTGCTGGGCTGGAGCCGTTCGCCCAAAGCCATCGACGGCGTGAAGGTGTTCAGCGGCGAGGCGCAGTTCGACGAGTTCCTGTCGTCCACGCGCGTGCTGGTCAACCTGCTGCCGCTGACCGAGGCCACGCGCGGCATCCTCAACCGCGAGACGCTCGGCAAGCTGCGCCCGGGCGGCTATCTCATCAGCATCGCGCGCGGCGCCCACCTGGTGGAAGATGACCTGATCCCGATGCTCGATGCCGGCCAGCTGGCCGGCGCCACGCTCGACGTGTTCCAGGTCGAGCCGCTGCCCGCCGACCACGCCTTCTGGCGCCACCCGAAGATCACCGTCACGCCGCACGGCTCGGCGCGCACGCTGCGCGAGGAGTCCATCACCCAGATCGCCGGAAAGATCCGCGCGATGGAGCAGGGCCTGCCGGTCAGCGGCGTGGTCGACCCGGTCCGGGGCTACTGACGGCGGCACGCGTTACCTGCGATTACGCTGAAAGGAGGCGCAGCCAGGGGCAAACCCTGACGCTTTTGTTTTTCACATACGAGAAAATTTCTTCATGGTTGTGAAAACAGCGTTTCGCGTGATCGAGATCGTCGAGCTCTTCGCCCGGGAGAAGCAGCCGCTGGCGCTGTCCGAGATGGCGCGCCTGCTCGAGATGCCGGTGTCCAGCTGCCTCGGGCTGATCCGCACGCTCGAAGAGCAGGGCTACATGTACGAGACCGGCCGCCGCCAGGGCTACTACCCGACCGGCCGGCTGCTGGCGATGGCGCAGGTCATTGCGGCGCACGACCCGGTGCTCGACCGCGTGCGGCCCGCGCTCGAGGAGCTGCGCGACGGTGCGCGCGAGACCGTGCTGTTCGGCAAGTTCCGCGACCCGAACACCGTCGTCTACCTGGAAGTGCTGAGCGCGCCGCAGAGCATCCGCTATTCCGCCGAAGCGGGCGAGACGCGCCCCGCCTACGCCAATTCGATGGGCCGCGCGCTGCTCTCCACGCTCGCGCCCGAGGCGCGCCGCAAGCTGCTGGCAGCCACGCCGCTGGCGCCGCTGACCGACGCCACGCTGACCACGCCCGACGCCATCGAGCAGGAGCTCGAACGCTCGCCCGCGCGCGGCTGGTACGGCAACCTCGGCGAGAGCATTCCCGACCTCGTCGGCCTTGCATGGCCGCTGCGCATCGGCGGCGAGGCCTATGCCATTTCGGTGGCGGGCCCGCGCTACCGGCTCGAGCCGCGCATCGACGAGGCGGCCGCCATGCTGCGCTCCGCCTGCCTGGCCATCGAACACAAAGGCTGATCGAAACAATGACCTCCCCACGCTACTTCGTCCGCGAAAGCGACATTGCCGGCTACCACCCGGCCAACCACACCGGCACGCTCAACAAGCGGCTGATCGGCCCCGAGACCGTGGGCGCGAAGCAGCTCGAGGTGCTGGTCGGCCACATCCAGAAGGGCAAGGGCGCGCTGCCCCATGCGCACCCGGGCATCGAGCAGGTCTGCTACATGCTCGAAGGCCGCGCGGTCGCCGAGGTGGACGGCCAGCGGCAGGAGCTGCACCCCGGCGACAGCTGCTTTTTTCCGGCCGATGCGATGCACACCTTCACGGTGGTGAGCGACGAGCCGGTGCGCGTGCTGGTCATCTACAGCCCGCCGTACGAGGAATCGCCGGAGCGTGTGATCCGGCCCTGAACGACAACCACCCGGAGACAAGAACCATGCAGACGAAGAACGCGACAACCACGGTCGCGGTGGCAAGCCGCCGCCGTTTCATTTCCATCGGCGCCGCCGCGGGCCTGGCCGGCGCGGCACCCTGGGCCTTCGCGCAGGAGGGCTACCCGAAGCAGCCGATCAAGCTGATCGTGCCCTTTGCGGCCGGCAGCGGCACCGACGCGGTGGCGCGCATCACGGCGCAGATGCTGGGCGAGGCGCTCAAGGCCTCGGTCATCGTGGACAACCGCGCGGGCGCCAACGGCGTGATCGCCGCCGAGTTCGTGGCCAAGGCGCCGCCCGACGGCTACACGCTCTTCATGACCACCAACACCACGCACTCGGCCAACCCGAGCCTGATGAAGTCGCTGCCCTACGACCCGGTGAAGGACTTCGCGCCCGTGAGCCGCATCGGCAACCTGCCGTTCATGCTGGTGGTCAACAACGAGCTGCCGGTGAAGAGCGTGGCCGAGCTGCTGGCCTGGGGCCGCGCGCATCCGGGCAAGCTGACCTATGCGAGCGGCAACAGCACCGGCATCGTGAGCGGCGCCACGCTCTCGCGCATGAGCGGCGTGCCGATGCTGCACGTGCCCTACAAGAGCACGCCGCCCGCGATTGCCGACCTGATCGGCGGGCAGGTGTCGATGATGGTGGTCGACCTGGCCGCGGGGCTCGCCACGGTGAAGGCCGGCAAGATGCGCGCGATTGCGGTCACCACGCAGGAGCGCACCAAGCTCTTCCCCGAACTGCCGCCGCTGGCCGAGACGCCCGAGCTCAAGGGCTTCGACATCACCTCGTGGAACGGCGTGTTCGCGCCGGCCGGCACGCCGCGCGATGTGGTGCTGAAGCTCAGCAAGCTGCTGTCGGAAATGGCGAACGGCGCGGCCTTCCGCGAGCGGGTGGCGAAGCTGGGCTTCGATGCCTTCGGCAGCACGCCGGAAGAACTCGGGGCGTTCACCGTGTCGGAACTGGCCAAGTGGAAGAAGCTGATCCAGGCCGCGGGCATCCAGCCCGAATGAGCACCACGGGACCTCTCGACGGCATCCGCATCCTCGACCTCACGGCCGTGGTGATGGGCCCCTATGCCACGCAGACGCTCGGCGACCTTGGCGCCGACATCGTCAAGGTCGAGCCGCTCACGGGCGACAACCTGCGCGCGGTCGGTCCGATGCGACACGCCGGCATGGGCGCGATGGCGCTGCACCTGAACCGCAACAAGCGTTCGATCGTGCTCGACCTCAAGCAGCCGGAAGGACGCGAGGCGTGCCTGCGGCTTGCGGCGGGCTGCGATGCGCTGATCTACAACACGCGCCCGCAGGCGATGGCGCGGCTCGGGCTCGGCTACGAGGCCGTGGCAGCGGCCAACCCGAAGATCGTCTACCTCGGCGCCTTCGGCTATGGCGAAGAAGGCCCCTATGCCGGCAAGCCCGCCTACGACGACCTGATCCAGGGCGCGGCCGGCGTCGCCTCGCTGTTCGCGCAGCAAAGCGGCGACGCGCCGCGCTACGCGCCCGTCACGCTGGCCGACCGCGCCGTGGGGCTGCAGGCGGCCATCGCGCTGCTCGCGGCCGTGCTGCACGCGCAGCGCACGGGCCGCGGCCAGGCGGTCGAGGTGCCGATGTTCGAGGCGCTCTCGCAGTTCGTGATGGGCGACCACCTGGGCGGCCACAGCTTCGAGCCGCCGCTCGGTCCCACCGGCTATGCGCGCCTGCTCGCGCCGCACCGCAAGCCCTACGCCACGGCCGACGGCTACCTGAGCGTGCTGATCTACAACGACAAGCACTGGCAGGCCTTCTTCGACCTGATCGGCCGGCCCGAGCTGCGCACCTCGCCGATGTTCGGCACGCACACGGTGCGCGCCGCGAACATCGGCGCGGTCTATGCGTTCGTGGCCGAGGTGATGGCCACGCGCGGCAGCGATGACTGGATGGCCGCGCTGGAAGCGGCCGACATTCCGGTCGCGCGGCTGCACAGCACCGAGAGCCTGCTCGGCGACCCGCACCTGCGCGCGGTCGATTTCTTTCCCGAGTTCGATCATCCGAGCGAAGGCCGCATCCGCACGCTCGCGCCGGTCGGCCGCTACAGCGCCACGCCCGCGGGCATCCGCCGCATGGCGCCGCGCATCGGCGAGCAGAGCGTCGAGCTGCTGCGCGAAGCGGGCTACGGCGATGAAGCCATCGACCACCTGCTCGCACGCGGCATCACGCTGCAACCGGCTCCACCCAAGGACAACGACGAATGAACTTCTCCCTCAATGAAGACCAGCGCTCGCTGGTGGCCGCCATCGAGCGGCTGTGCGAAGACTTTCCCGCCGACTACTGGCGCGACCACGACGACCGCGCCGCGTTCCCGCACGAGTTCCACCGCGCCGTGGCCGACAGCGGCTGGCTCGGCATCGCGATGCCCGAGGCGCAGGGCGGCGCGGGCCTGGGCATCACCGAGGCCGCGCTGATGATGCGCGCCATCAGCGCGTCGGGTGCGGGCATGTCGGGCGCTTCGTCGGTGCACATGAACATCTTCGGGCTCAACCCGGTGGTGGTGTTCGGCAGCGAGGCACAGCGCCAGCGCTTCCTGCCGCCGCTGATCGCCGGCACCGAGAAGGCCTGCTTCGCCGTGACCGAGCCCGACGCGGGGCTCGACACCACGAGCCTCAAGACGCAGGCGGTGCGCCAGCCGAACGGCGGCTACCTGCTGCACGGCCGCAAGATCTGGATCTCGACCGCGCAGGTGGCCGACCGCATGCTGATCCTCACGCGCACCACGCCGCTCGACCAGGTGAAGAAGCCCACGCAGGGCCTCACGCTGTTCTACACGCCGCTGGACCGTGCCAAGGTCGAGGTGCGCGAGATCCACAAGCTCGGCCGTGCGGCCGTCGACTCCAACATGCTCTTCATCGACGGCCTCGAAGTGCCGGAGGAAGACCGCATCGGCGAGGAGGGCCGCGGCTTCGAATACATCCTGCACGGGCTCAACCCCGAGCGCATCCTGATCGCGGCCGAAGCCATCGGCATCGGCCGCGCCGCCCTGCGCATCGCCGCGCAGTACGCGCAGGAGCGCGTCGTGTTCGGCCGGCCGATCGGCCAGAACCAGGGCGTGGCGCATCCGCTCGCGCGCGCCTGGGCCAACCTCGAGGCGGCCGACCTGATGGTGTTCAAGGCCGCCACGCTGTACGACGCGGGCGAGCCCTGCGGCATCGAGGCCAACGCCGCCAAGTACCTCGCGGCCGAGGCGGCGCACGACGCCTGCCAGAACGCGGTTCTCACGCTCGGCGGCATGGGCTATGCGAAGGAATACCATGTCGAGCGGCTGCTGCGCGAGAGCTACATTCCGCGCATTGCGCCGGTCAGTCCGCAGATGATCCTGAACTTCATCGCGGAAAAGGCGCTCGGCCTGCCCAAGTCGTACTGATGTTGCCCATGCCATGAGTCCATCCGCCGTCACCCGCCATCTCGTCGTCCGCGGCCTGGTGCAGGGCGTGGGCTATCGCTGGTCGATGGTGCAGGCCGCGCGGCGCCTGGGCGTGCGCGGCTGGGTGCGCAACCGCCGCGACGGCAGCGTGGAGGCGCTGGCCTGCGGCCCGGCCGCTGCCGTCGATGCGCTGGTCGCATGGGCCCGCAGCGGGCCGGACGGCGCGCGCGTGGATGCGCTCGACGCGGTGGAGGCGCCCGCGCCCGCCGAGCCGCCATCGGATTTCGTGCAGCGCGAAACGGCGTGAACCGCAGCGCTGGCGCGATCTGCAACGCCGCTGGCAGGCATTGCAACCCCCGCAGCAGGCGCGGCCGAGCACGCAAGACGCAGACGGCCGACAATTGACGCACGCTTTTTCTCTTCCCCAGCGAACCCAGAGACATCCCATGAAACTCCCCGCCAAGGTCCAGATCGTCGACGTCGGTCCGCGCGACGGACTGCAGAACGAGAAGCAACCGGTCTCCGCCGAAGTCAAGATCGGCCTCGTGCACCGCCTGCAGGACGCCGGCCTGAAGGAGATCGAGGTCACCAGCTTCGTGAGCCCCAAGTGGGTGCCGCAGATGGCCGACAACGCCGAGGTGATGCACGGCATCCGGCGCTTGCCCGGCGTGCGCTATTCGGTGCTCACGCCCAACATGAAGGGCTTCGAGGCCGCCATTGCCGCGCCGCGCGAAGAGTGGCCCGACGAGATCGTGGTGTTCGGCGCCGCGAGCGAGGCCTTCAGCCAGAAGAACATCAACTGCTCCATTGCCGAGAGCATCGAGCGCTTCGCGCCCGTGGTCGCAGCGGCGCGCGAGAAGGGCATCGATGTGCGCGGCGCCATGTCGTGCACCGTGGGCTGCCCGTATGAAGGCGAGGTCGCGCCCGAGCGCGTGGGCATGCTGGCAAAGCTGATGAAGGACATCGGCGTGCAGCGCGTGGACGTGGCCGACACCATCGGCGTGGGCACGCCGCGCAAGGTGAAGGTCGCCATCGAGGCCACGCTGGCGCACTTCAACGTGGACCACATCTCGGGCCACTTCCACGACACCTACGGCCAGGCGCTGGTCAACACGCTGGCCTCGCTGGAACTCGGGGTCTGGAACTTCCAGTCGTCCTCCGCCGGGCTGGGCGGCTGCCCTTATGCCAAGGGCGCGACCGGCAACGTGGCGACCGAAGACGTGGTCTACATGCTGCACGGCATGGGCATCGAGACCGGAATCGACCTCGACAAGCTGATCGACGCGGGCGTGTACATCAGCGAGGCGCTGGGGCGCGAGCCGAATTCGCGGGCGTCGAAGGCGATCCGCACGAAGAGGGCGGGATGATGGGCATCGACGAAAAGCGGGGAGGCCTCTGATGTGCGGCGCTGAACTCCATTCGCTGCCCGAGGGCGTGCAGCGCGTCTCGCGCATGCTGCAGGACGCGGGCCATCCGCATTCGCCGCGCATGCTCGACGACGCCTGCCGCACCGCGCAGCAGGCGGCCGACGCGCTCGGCATCCTGGTCGGGCAGATCGCCAAGAGCATCATCTTCCGGCGCAAGAGCGACGACGCGGCGGTGCTGGTCATCACCTCGGGCGACAAGCGCGTCGACGAGAAGAAGGTCGATGCGCTGGTCGGCAAGACCGGCCGCGCCGATGCGGAGTTCGTGAAGGCGCGCACCGGCTTCACGATCGGCGGCGTGTCGCCGGTCGCGCATGCCACGCCGCCGGTGGTGCTGATCGACCGCGAGCTGTTCCGCTTCGAGGAGATCTGGGCCGCCGCGGGCCATCCGCATGCGGTGTTCCAGCTGCGTCCGCAAGACCTCGAGAAGCTCACCGGCGCGCCGGTGGCGGACGTGGTGTGACGACGTGAATCCAGGCGACGCGCAAAAAACGCTGGCCGAACGCGCCGAGGCCGTGCAGCGCTCGGCCGGCGACGATGCGCCCGGTGTGCCATCGCCCTGCACCTCGGTCTGCCGCATGGACAGCCGGAGCGGCTTCTGCGAAGGGTGCCTGCGCACCCTTCCCGAGATCGCGGGCTGGAGCCGCATGGAAGACGAGGCGCGGCGCGGCGTGTGGCGCGCGATAGAGTTGCGGGCGCGGGCCGGCCTCTGGCGCATCCCGGAACCCTCAGGAGACAAGCACGCATGAAGCACATCGACTTCTACCTCGACTTCATCTCGCCCTATGCGCACCTTGCGTTCGAGCACCTGCCCCAGGCGCTCGAAGGCCTGAGCTGCAGCGTGGCCTACAAGCCGGTGCTGCTCGGCGCGATCCTCAAGCACCACGGCCAGCTCGGCCCGGCCGAGATTCCCGCCAAGCGCAGCTGGACCTACCGCCATGTGCTCTGGCTCGGCCATGCGAACGGCATCCAGATCGAGATGCCGGCCTCGCACCCGTACAACCCGCTGCCGCACCTGCGGCTCGCGCTGTCGACCTCGGACGACGGCAGCATCAGCCGCCTGGTGGCCGAGACCATCCTGCGCAACGTATGGCGCGGCGGCGAGGAAGCCGGCGATGCCGCGCGCCTGGCTGCGCTGGCGGCGCAGCTGGAACCGAAGCGCGACATGAACGGCGACGAGAACAAGGCGCTGCTCAAGCGCAACACCGACGGTGCCCTGCAGGCCGGCGTGTTCGGCACGCCGACGTGCGTGGTCGACGGCCGCCTGTTCTGGGGCTTCGACGGCCTCGCGATGCTGCGCGCCTACCTGGCCGGCGACGCATGGTTCGACGGCCCGCAATGGGCCGCGGCCGACCAGCGGCCGTCCTTGCTGCGAAGCAGCAAAAGCTGAGCAATCGGCCGATTTCTTACAAGCTGAAACGGGCCCCGCGGGTTTCACCTTAATCCGTAAGCGTCGGTTCAGTTTCGCGAAAGGCTCGGGTCAGTCGCGCCTCCAAGAATGCTTCACGGCCCCGAATGCCGGGGCCGACCGAACGCATACACAGGAGACGACGCAAATGGCAGCAACACTGGATTCGAGGGGGATGCCGCATCCGGCCCCCCGGCCCATGTCCGCGGAGGAAAAGAAGGTCATCTTCGCTTCCTCCCTTGGCACGGTGTTCGAGTGGTACGACTTCTACCTTTACGGCTCGCTGGCCGCGATCATCGCGAAGCAGTTCTTCAGCGGCCTGGATGCCGGCGCGGCCTTCATCTTCGCGCTGCTGGCGTTTGCCGCGGGCTTCCTGGTGCGGCCGTTCGGTGCCATCGTGTTCGGCCGGCTCGGCGACATGATCGGGCGCAAGTACACCTTCCTGGTCACGATCCTGATCATGGGCCTGTCGACCTTCATCGTCGGCCTCCTGCCCAGCTACGCGACCATCGGCGTCGCGGCGCCGGTGATCCTGATCGCGCTGCGCATGCTGCAGGGCCTCGCGCTCGGCGGCGAGTACGGCGGTGCCGCCACCTACGTGGCCGAGCACTCGCCGCACGGCAAGCGCGGCGCCTACACCTCGTGGATCCAGACCACCGCCACGCTCGGGCTGTTCCTGAGCCTGCTGGTGATCCTGGGCGTGCGCACCTGGCTCGGCGAACAGGCCTTCGGCGACTGGGGCTGGCGCGTTCCGTTCCTGGTGTCGATCGCACTGCTCGGCATCTCGGTGTGGATCCGCCTCTCGCTGAGCGAATCGCCCGCCTTCCAGAAGATGAAGGCCGAGGGCAAGACCTCGAAGGCTCCGCTGTCGGAATCCTTCGGCCAGTGGAAGAACCTCAAGATCGTGATCCTGGCGCTGGTCGGCCTGACCGCCGGCCAGGCCGTGGTCTGGTACACGGGCCAGTTCTATGCGCTGTTCTTCCTGACGCAGCAGCTCAAGGTCGATCCCACCACCGCCAACCTGATGATCGCCGCCTCGCTGCTGATCGGCACGCCGTTCTTCGTGGTGTTCGGCACGCTCTCGGACAAGATCGGCCGCAAGCCGATCATCATGGCCGGCTGCCTGCTGGCCGTGGTGACCTACTTCCCGGTCTTCAAGATGATCACGGAATACGCCAACCCCGACCTGGCCCGCGCGCAGGCAACCGCCGGCGTCACGGTGACGGCGGATCCGAAGTCGTGTTCGTTCCAGGGCAACCCGGTGGCGCGCGAGATCGATTTCAGGAGCTCGTGCGACATTGCCAAGCGCTACCTGGTGCAGAACTCGGTGAGCTACGACAACGTCGAAGGCGCGCCCGGCTCCAAGGCCGTCGTCAAGATCGGCGACAAGACCATCGAGGCGCCGGTCGGCAACGTGGTCAACCTGAAGTTCGACGAAGCCTCCGCCAAGGAGATTGCCGCCTTCAAGAAGAGCGTGGCCGAAGACCTGAAGGTGGCCGGCTATCCCGCCAAGGCCGACCCCGCCAAGATGAACAAGGCGATGGTCGTCGGGCTGCTGTTCTGGCTGGTGCTGCTGGTCACGATGGTCTACGGCCCGATCGCCGCGATGCTGGTCGAACTGTTCCCCACGCGCATCCGCTACACCTCGATGAGCCTGCCGTACCACATCGGCAACGGCTGGTTCGGCGGACTGCTGCCGACCACCGCCTTCGCGATCGTGGCGACCACCGGCAACATGTACAACGGCCTCTGGTACCCGATCATCATCGCGGCCATGACGCTGGTCATCGGCACGCTCTTCATCCGCGAAACCAAGGACGTCGACATCTACGCGAACGACTGACGCGCGTTCAGGACAGGAGGGCGGCGACAAGCCGGCCCTCCGTTCAACAAAGGGGCTTCATGCCGTCCGGCATGAGGCCCTTTTCTTGAACCTTCGCATCCCACCATCAGGAGACAGAACCCATGTGGAAACTCGTTGTCGGCTTCGTCATCTTTGCCGCCATTGCCCTGTACGTCATCTCGCAAGCCGGCGACAAGATCGACATGTCGGGCGAGAAGCACGGCGGCGACACGACGCACGAGCCTGCGCCCGCTGCCGCACCCAAGTAAGCGCCCGCGTGGCGGCGATCAGCGCTTGAAGCGGCCTTCGCTGACGATCGACAGGTCGACGTAGTCGATGCCCGTGTGGTCCGTCGGCGAGTAGCTCACGTCGATGTTGCCGCCCAGGTCGTACTGGAGGCTGTTGAGCGTGGCAATCAGCCGGGCGCGCGTGGGCTTGGGGCCCGTGCGGCGCAGCGCTTCCACCATCACCTTGGTGGCGACGAAGCCTTCGAGCAGCGCGGGCGACAGCTCGGTCTGCCCCTTGGCCTTGGCGAGCGCCATCGCTTCCTTGATCAGCGGATGGCCGAACGAGCGCTCGTAGGGCAGCACCTGCGTGACGATCACGCCGGCGCTGGCCGAGCCCAGTTCCTTGATGAAGCCCGAGGCCGCGTTGTTCGACAGCGTGATGATCTGCGCCGCCGAGCCCGCGGCGCGCAGCGCCTTCACGCCTTCGGTCACCGCGGTGCCCGAGCCGATCCAGAGCACCGCCTGTGCATTGGCCTTGACCAGCTGCGGCACGATCACCGAATAGTCGGGCTTGCTGCGGTCGGCCAGCGCCAGCACGGCCGGTGCGAGCCCGGCCTTCTCGAAGCCCTTGCTCGCGCCTTCCATCGCATCCTTGCCGAACGAGTCGTCGGCCTGCACCACGGCAATGCGCTGGATGCCCGTGGTGTGCAGGTGCTGCACCGCCTTTTCAGCCTCGCGCTGGTAGGTCGAGCGCACGTTGAAGATGTTCTTCTGCAGCGGCTTGTGCAGCGCCATCGCGCCGGTGGAGGGCCCCACCAGCGCCACGCCGTGCTTGTCGAGCAGCGGAATGACGGCCAGGGTGTTGGGCGTGCCGCGGTTGAGCAGCAGCGCCAGCACCTTCTTGTCCTCGATCAGGATGCGCGTGTTCTCGAGCGAGCGCTTGGCATCCAGGCCGTCGTCCAGCCGGATCACCTCTATCTGCTCGCCGTTGATGCCGCCCTGGGCATTGACCTGGTCGATGACCAGCTGCGAGCCCATGATGGTTTCCTTCACGCTGGCGGCCACCGGGCCCGACAGGTCGGCCGACTGGCCGATCACGATCTGCGCCGACGCGCCGAGCGCGGACAGGGCGAAGAGCAGCGCAACAGCACGGGACGTGGACAACATCTTCATCATCGAACAGGCCTTTGGGCGAAGCGGATGCTTCTGTCAGAAGATGTGTAATGTGTTGCCGCAAGTGACATTCACTCGCTCGTGGAAACCCTGTCAAACCATAGTTCCCAGCGCCCCGGCGTTGCCGCCAGCGCCGCGCTCAGCGCTTGAAGCGGCCCTCGCTGATGATCGCGAGGTCGGCGAAGTCGATGCCCGAATGGTCCTGCGGCGAATAGCTGATCTCGAGCCCGCCGAGGTCGTAGCCGCGCAGGCTCTCGAGCGCTGCCAGCACCTTGGCCCGCGTCGGCTTGGGGCCGGCGCGGCGCAGCGCCTCGACCAGCACCTTGGCCGAGGCAAAGCCCTCGAGCGCGGCCGGCGACAGCTCGGCCTGGCCCTTGGCGCGTGCCAGCGCCAGCGCTTCCTTGACCATGGGATAGCTGATGGAGCGCTCGTTCGGGAACACCTGGGTCACGATCACGCCCTTGCTCGCATCGCCCAGCTGCTTGATGAAACCCGAGGAGGCGTTGTTCGACAGGGTGACCACCTGCGCGGCCGAGCCGGAGGCGCGCAGCGCCTTGATGCCCTCGACCACCGCAACGCCCGAGCCGATCCACAGCACCGCCTGCGCATTGGCGTCTTTGATGGCCGGCACGATGGCCTTGTAGTCGGGCTTTTCGCGGTCGGCCGGCACGGTCACGATGGGCTTGGCCTGCGCCTTGGCGAAGCCGGTCATGGCGCCCTCGAGCGCGTCCTGCCCGAAGGAATCGGTCACGTGGACCACGGCAATGCGCGCGATGCCGGTGGTGAGCAGGTGCTGGATCGCCTTCTCGGCTTCGCGCTGGTAGGTGGCGCGCACGTTGAACACATGCTTTTGCACCGGCTTGTGCAGCACCATGGCCCCGGTCGAGGGGCCGATCAGGGGCACGTCGTGCTTGTCGAGCCACGGGATGATGGCCTGCGAATGCGGCGTGCCGCGGCTCATGAAGAGCGCCGCCACCTTCTTGTCCTCGATCAGCACGCGGGCGTTCTCGGCGGCGCGCTTGACGTCGAAGCCGTCGTCCATGCGCAGCACCTCGATCTTCTCGCCGTGGATGCCGCCCTGGGCGTTCGCCGCGTCGATCACCAGCTGGGCGCCGCCGATGGTTTCATTCACGCTGGCGGCCACCGAGCCGGTCATGCCCGCCGTCTGGCCGATCAGGATCTGGGCCGGCGCGGATGTCGCGGCCACTGCGAGCAGGGCGGCGCAAAGAACGTGCAGCTTGTTCATGGATAACTTCAAGGTGGGATGGAACGTAAACAAAGGTGCTATTTGTTACATAAAGTGTTAATTGCTGAATCCGTACAAACCCCTGCGCGGCCGCAGACCATGTGACGGAGTGCACGAATATGTCACCGGCCCCTCCCTAGAATGTTTGCCCCACCCCCCAAGGCACTCATGACACAGGGCTCCATCCGGATTCGCGGCGCGCGCCAGCACAACCTCCAGAACCTCGACCTCGACATCCGCACCGGCGAGATGACCGTGGTCACCGGGCCCAGCGGCTCGGGCAAATCGAGCCTCGTTTTCGACACCCTCTATGCCGAAGGCCAGCGGCGCTATGTGGAGACCTTTTCCGCCTATGCGCGCCAGTTCCTGGACCGCATGGACAAGCCGGCCGTCGACAAGGTGGAGGGCGTGCCGCCTGCCATCGCCATCGACCAGACCAACCCGGTGCGCTCCTCGCGCTCCACGGTCGGCACGATGACCGAGCTCAACGACCACCTGAAGCTGCTCTACGCGCGTGCGGCCCAGCTGTTCGACCGCGAGACCGCGCTGCCGGTGCGCCACGACTCGCCCGACAGCATCTACGCGCAGATCGCCGAGCGGGCGGCCGCGGCGGGCGATCCGCGGCTCGTGGTCACCTTCCCGGTCGAGCTGCCCGCGGGCACCTCTGCGGACGAAGTGACGCAATGGCTGTCGGCCAGCGGCTTCACGCGCGTGCAGGCCGAGCGAGAGGTGGCCACGCCCACTGGCCCCCGCAAGATGCTCGACGTGGTGGCCGACCGCTTCCGCATCTCGAGCGCCGAGCGCGCGCGCGTGGTCGAGGCCATCGAGGTGGCGCTCAAGCGCGGCAGCGGGCGGGTCACGGTGCATGCCACGGGGGCTGAAGAAAACGCGTCTACCGACGTCTGGAAGTTCTCCACCGGCCTGCACTGCCCCGAGAGCGACATCCGCTACGCCGACCCGATCCCGTCGATGTTCTCGTTCAACTCGGCCGTCGGCGCCTGCGACACCTGCCGCGGCTTCGGCCGCGTGATCGGCGTCGACCTGGGCCTCGTGATTCCCAACGACAAGCTCACGCTGCGCGCCGGCGCCATCAAGACCATCCAGACGCCCGCCTGGAAGGAAGCGCAGGACGACCTCATGCGCCACGCCGAGGCGGCCGGCATTCCGCGCGACACGCCGTGGAACAAGCTCACCGACGAGCAGAAGCACTGGGTGATCGAGGGCACGCCCAACTACAAGGAAGGCAACTGGAACAAGCAGTGGTACGGCGTGCGCCGCTTCTTCGGCTACCTGGAGAGCAAGGCCTACAAGATGCACATCCGCGTGCTCTTGTCCAAGTACCGCAGCTACACGCCGTGCCCCACCTGCAGCGGCGCGCGCCTGAAGCTCGACAGCCTGATCTGGCGCATCGGCAGCAAGGAAGATGCGGATGCGGTGCTGGAGCCCGCCAAGCGCTTCATGCCGGCCGGCGTGAAGTGGACGCGCGCCCAGCTCGAGGCGCTGCCGGGGTTGTGCCTGCATGACTTGATGCTGCTGCCGATCGAGCGGCTGCGGCGGTTCTTCGACCGGCAGCAGCCCTCACCCCAACCCTCTCCCGCAAGCGGGAGAGGGGGCAAGACCGAACAGCCGGCCGGGGATTCCGATTCGCTCCCTCTCCCGCTTGCGGGAGAGGGCCGGGGTGAGGGTGAAATCCAGGCCCTCAAACTCCTCTTCGAAGAAATCACCACCCGCCTG
Organism: Variovorax sp. SPNA7; assembly: GCF_033807855.1. NCBI lineage: Bacteria > Pseudomonadati > Pseudomonadota > Betaproteobacteria > Burkholderiales > Comamonadaceae > Variovorax > Variovorax sp. SPNA7. The sequence goes on along the minus strand of NZ_CP138513.1, from coordinate 5,164,808 downwards.
CGCTACCTGCACGACGTGGGCATCGGCTACCTCACGCTCGACCGCCAGAGCCGCACGCTCTCGGGCGGCGAGGTGCAGCGCATCAACCTCACCACGGCGCTCGGCACCTCGCTGGTCAACACGCTGTTCGTGCTCGACGAGCCCAGCATCGGCCTGCATCCGCGCGACATGAACCGCATCACCGAGGCCATGCTGCGCCTGCGCGATGCCGGCAACACGCTGGTGGTGGTCGAGCACGACCCGGCCGTGATGCTCGCGGCCGACCGCGTGATCGACATGGGCCCCGGCCCCGGCATCCGCGGCGGGCAGATCGTGTTCGACGGCAGCACCGACCAGCTGCGCGATGCCGACACGCTGACCGGCCAGTACCTGGGCGGACGCAAGAAGATCGGCATGGGCTTCAAGCGGCTCGTGAGCGAGAACACGCACCGGCTCATCCTCGAAGGCGTGCGCGAGCACAACCTCAAGGACATCACGGTCGAGTTTCCGCTCGCGCGGCTGGTCTGCGTGACCGGCGTCAGCGGCTCGGGCAAGTCGACGCTGATCCAGGACGTGCTGGCGCCCGCGCTCATGCGCCACTTCGGCAAGGCCACCGAAACGCCGGGCGCGCACGACCGCCTGCTGGGTGCCGATCACCTGGGCGACGTGGTCTTTGTCGACCAATCGCCGATCGGCAAGACCGCGCGCTCCAATCCCGCGAGCTACGTGGGCGCATGGGACGCGATCCGCGAAATCTTCGCTACCGCCGCGCTCTCGCGCCAGCGCGGCTACACCGCGAGCAAGTTCAGCTTCAACTCCGGGGACGGCCGCTGCCCGACCTGCGGCGGCTCGGGCTTCGAGCATGTGGAGATGCAGTTTCTCTCGGACGTGTACCTGCGCTGCCCCGATTGCGACGGCAAGCGCTACCGCCCCGAGATCCTCGAGGTGAAGGTCGAACGCAAAGGGAAGAGCTACAACGTGGCCGACGTGCTCGACCTCACCGTGGCCGAAGCCGCGGCGGTGTTCGAGGTCGACCGCGACGTGCTGCGCGTGCTGCAGCCGATCTCCGACGTGGGGCTCGACTACGTCAAGCTTGGCCAGCCTGTGCCCACGCTGAGCGGCGGCGAGGCCCAGCGCCTGAAGCTCGCGGGCTTCCTGGCCGAGGCGGCCAAGAGCGCAACGGCCAGCAAGCAATCGGTCGCGCGCAGGGGCACGCTGTTCCTGTTCGACGAGCCCACCACCGGGCTGCACTTCGACGACATCGCGCGCCTGATGCGCGCGCTGCGCAAGCTGCTCGACGCCGGCCATTCGCTGATCGTGATCGAGCACAACCTCGACGTGATCCGCGCCAGCGACTGGTGCATCGACCTGGGCCCCGAAGGCGGCGAGGGCGGCGGCCGGGTGGTGGCGGAGGGCACGCCCGAGCAGCTGCGCGAGAACCGCGCCTCGCTCACCGGCGCGGCGCTGGCCGACTACGACCTGGCCATCGGCCCCGAGGCCTACAAGGTGGCCGAGCGCGCCGCGCGGCGCTACATCGCCAATGCCAAGACGGCGCCCGGCAGCCACGCGATCGAGATCGTCAACGCGCGCGAGCACAACCTGAAGAACCTCAGCGTGAACATTCCGCGCGGCAAGTTCAGCGTGGTGACGGGCGTGAGCGGTTCGGGCAAGTCGACGCTGGCCTTCGACATTTTGTTCAACGAGGGGCAGCGGCGCTATCTCGAATCGCTCAACGCCTATGCGCGCAGCATCGTGCAGCCCGCGGGCCGGCCCGAGGTCGATGCGGTCTACGGCATTCCGCCCACGGTGGCCATCGAGCAGCGCCTGTCGCGCGGCGGCCGCAAGAGCACGGTGGGCACCACCACCGAGGTCTGGCACTTCCTGCGCCTCCTGTACGTGAAGCTCGGCATCCAGCACTGCATCCACGACGGCGCGGCGGTGCAGCCGCAGACGCCCGACAGCATCGCCGCGCAGCTGATGCGCAACTTCAAGGGCCAGCACATCGGCCTGCTCGCGCCGCTGGTGAGCAACCGCAAGGGCGTGTACACCGAGCTGGCCGACTGGGCGCGGCCGCGCGGCTTCACGCACCTGCGCGTGGACGGCGAGTTCCTGCCGACCACCGGCTTTCCGCGCATCGACCGCTTCAAGGAGCACAGCATCGAGCTGCCGGTGGCGAGCCTCGATGTGCTGCCCTCGAAGGAGACCGAGCTGCGCGAGGCGCTGACGAAGGCGCTCGAACACGGCAAGGGCGTGGTGCATGTGCTGAGCCAGCTCGACGGCCTCAAGGCCGCGATGATGGCCGGCGTGTCGGCCTCGGGCATCGGCCGCGTCAACGTGTTCTCCACGCTGCGCGCCTGCCCGGTCTGCAGCACCAGCTATGCCGAGCTCGATCCGCGCCTGTTCAGCTACAACAGCAAGCACGGCTGGTGCCCCGACTGCGTGGGCACCGGCGTCAAGCTCAGCAAGGACCAGCGCAAGGTCTTCGACGACTCGATCCGCGACGACGACAACAAGGGCCGCGAACAGACCTTCGCCGAACCCGAGATCGAAGACCTGGCCGACACCGCCTGCCCGGCCTGCGAAGGCACGCGGCTCAATGCGACGGCGCGCGCGGTGGGCTTCGGCGCATCGCCGGCCGACGGCATGGGCGGCATCGGCATCACCGAACTCGCGCGCATGAGCGTGACCGAGGTGCGGCAGTGGTTCGAAGGCCTGGCGCTCACCGGGCGCGAAGCCGAGATCGCGCGCGACCTGGTGCCCGAGATCAAGAGCCGGCTCGAGTTTCTCGAAGAAGTAGGCCTGGGCTACCTCACGCTCGACCGCGGCGCACCCACACTGAGCGGCGGCGAGGCGCAGCGCATCCGGCTGGCGGCGCAGCTCGGCAGCAACCTGCAGGGCGTGTGCTACGTGCTCGACGAGCCGACCATCGGCCTGCATGCGCGCGACAACCAGATTCTGCTGGACGCGCTGCACAAGCTCGGCGACAAGGGCAACACGCTGGTGGTGGTGGAGCACGACGAGGACACCATCCGCCGCGCCGACCACATCATCGACATCGGCCCGAGCGCCGGCAAGCGCGGCGGCCGCCTCGTGGCCGAGGGCACGGTGGCCGACATCCAGAAGGCGGGCGATTCGCAGACCGGGCGCTACCTGCGCGATGCCATCAAGCACCCGCTGCAGGCGCGCCGCCTGATTCCCTCGCCCGATCCGAAGGCGGAAGACAGCGGCCGATGGCTCACCGTGCACGGCGCCGGCCTGCACAACCTGCAGGACGTGACCGCCACGCTGCCGCTGCACCGCCTGGTGGTGGTGACCGGCGTGAGCGGCTCGGGCAAGTCCACGCTCGCGCGCGACGTGCTGCTGGCCAGCGTGCATGGCATCGTGGTCCAGCGCATGACCAAGGCCGGCCGCGACGCCGATGCAGCGGGCAAGCGCCCGGCCTGGTCGGGCTGCGAGCGCGTCGAAGGCTACGAGAGCATCGACCGCGTGCTCGAGGTCGACCAGACCCCCATCGGCAAGACGCCGCGCAGCTGCCCGGCCACCTACATCGGCTTCTGGGACACCATCCGCAAGCTGTTCGCCGACACGCTCGAAGCCAAGGCCCGCGGCTACGGCCCGGCGCGCTTCAGCTTCAACACCGGTGAAGGCCGCTGTCCCGGCTGCGACGGCGCCGGCGTGCGCACCATCGAGATGAGCTTCCTGCCCGACGTGAAGGTGCCCTGCGAGGTCTGCCACGGCGCACGTTTCAACCCCGAGACGCTGGCCGTGAGCTGGCGCGGCAAGAGCATCGGCGAGGTGCTGCAGATGGAGGTGGACGAGGCGGTCGAGTTCTTCGCGGCCATGCCCAACATCAGCCATCCGCTGCAGCTGCTGAAGGACGTGGGGCTGGGCTACCTCACGCTGGGCCAGCCCTCGCCCACGCTCTCGGGCGGCGAGGCGCAGCGCATCAAGCTGGTGACCGAGCTCAGCAAGGTGCGCGACGACGTCACGCGCCGCGGCCAGAAGGCGCCGCACACGCTGTACGTGCTCGACGAGCCGACCGTGGGCCTGCACATGGCCGACGTCGAGAAGCTGATCCACGTGCTGCACCGGCTGGTGAACGGCGGCCACAGCGTGGTGGTGATCGAGCACGACCTCGACCTGATCGCCGAGGCCGACTGGATCATCGACCTCGGGCCCGAGGGCGGCAACGCCGGCGGGCGCATCGTGGCCGCGGCGCCGCCGGAGGAGGTGGTGCGGCTCGGCACGCACACCGGCGTGGCCCTGGCGCCGGTGCTGGCGAGATAGCGGGCAGGGCGGGGTGCGGGCCCCGCCTTTCCTCGTCTCTTATTTCTGGATGTCGCCGAGGCAGAGATACTTGATCTCGACGTAATCGTCCATGCCGTGGTGCGAGCCTTCGCGCCCCAGGCCCGACTGCTTCACGCCGCCGAAGGGCACATGCTCGGTGGCGATCACGCCGGCGTTGATGCCCACCATGCCGTATTCCAGTGCTTCTGCCACGCGGAAGATACGGCCCACGTCGCGGGTGTAGAAGTAGCTCGCGAGGCCGAACTCGGTGTTGTTCGCCGCGTCGATGCCGTCCTGCTCGGTCTTGAAGCGGAACACCGGCGCAAACGGCCCGAAGGTTTCTTCGCGCGCACACAGCATGTCGGCGGTGGCGTCGGCAATCACGGTGGGCTCGAAGAACTGGCCCTGCATCCTGTGGCCGCCCGCCAGCACCTTGCCGCCCTTGGCAACCGCGTCGGCCACATGGCGCTGCACCTTGTCGATGGCCGCTTCCTCGATCAGCGGGCCCTGCACCACGCCATCTTCAAAGCCGTTGCCGACCTTGAGCGCCTTGACCTTGGCCGCGAACTTCTGGACGAAGGCGTCGTAGATGCCTTCCTGCACATACAGCCGGTTCGCGCACACGCAGGTCTGGCCGGCGTTGCGGTACTTGCTGGCCATGGCACCCTCGACCGCCGAATCCACATCCGCATCGTCGAACACCAGGAAGGGCGCGTTGCCGCCCAGCTCGAGCGACAGCTTCTTGACCGTCGGCGCGCACTGGCTCATGAGGATGCGGCCCACTTCGGTCGAGCCCGTGAAGCTCAGGTGGCGCACGACGTCGCTCTCGCACAGCTCCTTGCCGATCGCGATGCTGTTGCCGCTGTCGGCGGTGAGCACGTTGAGAACGCCCGCCGGAATGCCGGCCCGCATGGCCAGTTCGGCGGCAGCCAGCGCGGTCAGCGGCGTGAGCTCGGCCGGCTTGATGACCACCGTGCAGCCCGCGGCCAGCGCCGGCGCCACCTTGCGGGTGATCATGGCGAGCGGAAAATTCCACGGCGTGATCGCCGCGCACACGCCGATGGGCTGCTTCATCACAAGCAGGCGGCGGTTGTTGTCGAACTGCGGCAGCACCTCGCCGTTCACGCGCTTGGCTTCCTCGGCAAACCACTCGACGAAGCTCGCGCCGTAGACGACCTCGCCCTTGGCCTCGGCAAAGGGCTTGCCCTGCTCGGCGGTCATGAGGCGGCCGAGGTCCTCGGTGTTGGCGATCAGCAGGTCGAACCACCTGCGCAGCACGATGCTGCGCTCCTTGCCGGTCTTGCCGCGCCAGGCGGCCAGCGCCTTGTCGGCGGCGGCAATGGCGAGTGCGGCATCTGCGCGCGTGAGATTGGCCACGTCGGCCAGCTTGCGGCCGGTGGCCGGGTCGTTCACGTCGAAGCGGCTCGCGCCCGCTGTCCATTCGCCAGCGATCAGCGCATCGGTCTTGAGCAGGGTCGGGTCGTTCAGCAGTGCGAGGGGAGAGGTCTTCATGTTCATGGTGTCAGGCCTTGTCTACGTTCTATTTGGGTTGGAGTGAAGGTCAGGGCGCGATGCTCGAGCGGCCAGCACGACGACAGCGCCCATGTGCGAATGGCATCGGGTGCTCCCCGCAGCGAAATAAAGGAGGAGGCCGAAGGCCGGGGGACATTCGCGGAGGGGAGCACCCGGTGTCATTCGCACGCACCCCGAACGGGCTCTCAGCGAAAAGGCACACCAGGAAGCACGCACAACATCTCGTACAGAAGATTGGCACCGAGCAGCGCGGTGTTCCCGCTGACGTCGTAGGGCGGACTCACCTCCACCAGATCGGCCCCGACGACGTTCAAGCCCCGGCAGCCGCGCACGATCTCCAGCGCCTGCGGCACGGTGAGCCCGCCGATCTCCGGCGTGCCCGTACCGCCGGCAAACGACGGGTCGATGCCGTCGATGTCGAAGCTGATGTAGACCGGGTGCGCCGGCCCGATGCGCTCGCGCACCTGCGCCATCAGCGGCGCCAGCGACTGGTACCAGACCTCGTGCGCCTGCACCACGGTGAAGCCCTGCTGGCGCGGCCAGTCGAAATCATCCGCCGCATAGCCGGTGCCGCGCAGGCCGATCTGCCAGACCTTGTCGCAGGTCAGCAGGCCTTCCTCGACCGCGCGCCGGAACGGCGTGCCGTGCGCGATGCGCTCGCCGAACATGTCGTCGTTGACGTCCGCATGCGCATCGACGTGCACCAGCGCGACCGGGCCATGCCTCTGCGCCACCGCGCGCAGGATCGGCAGCGCGATGGTGTGGTCGCCGCCCAGCGTCAGCGGCGTGCAGCCGGCGGCCAGCACCGCACCGTAGAAGTCCGAGACGATGGCCAGCGACTTGTCGAGCGAATAGGTGTTGATCGGCACGTCGCCCAGGTCGGCCACGTTCAGCTTGTCGAAAGGCGCCGCGCCGGTGGCCATGTTGTAGGGCCGCAGCAATGCCGACTCGGCGCGGATCTGGCGCGGCCCGAAGCGCGCGCCCGGCCGGTTGGAGGTGCCGATGTCCAGCGGCACGCCGATGAAGGCCGCGTCCAGCCCCTCGGCGGACGTGGCGGACGGCAGCCGCATCATCGTGCCCGGGCCGGCGAAGCGCGGCATCGTGTTGCCGCCGAGCGGCTGGTTCGGTGTGGCGTTGGGCATGGTGCGTGTGCGGAGGTTCAGCGCCGCCGGCCGCGCAGCCATTCGAGCGCGAGCAGCAGCGTGGTGGTGAAGACGATCAGCAGCGTTGCCACGGCGGCGATGGTGGGCGAGATGTTCTCGCGGATGCCGGTGAACATCTGGCGCGGCAGCGTGACCTGGTCCGGCCCCGCGAGAAACAAGGTGACCACCACTTCGTCGAACGAGGTGGCAAAGGCGAACAGCGCGCCCGAGATCACGCCCGGCGCAATCACCGGCAGCGTGACGCGCATGAAAGTCCTGAACGGTGTCTCGCCCAGGCTCAGCGATGCGCGCACCAGGTTGTGGTTGAAGCCGGCCAGCGTGGCCAGCACGGTGGTCAGCACAAAGGGCGCACCCAGCGCCGCATGCACCACGATCAGCCCGATGTAGGTGTCGGCCAGCCCGAGCGGCGCGAAGTAGAGATACGTGGCGACGCCCACCACCACGATCGGCACCACCATCGGCGAGATCAGCACGCTCATGAGCAGGCCCTTGAAGGCGAAGCTCGTGCGCGACAGTCCCACCGCCGCCAGCGTGCCCAGCACGGTGGCCAGCACCGTGGCGGCCGGCGCGACGATGAAGCTGTTGCGCGCCGCGCGCGCCCACTCGGGCGATTCAAACAGGTGGCGGTACCACTGCAGCGACCAGCCCCGGATCGGATAGGCCAGGAACGAGCTGTCGGAGAACGACAGCGGAATCACCACCAGGATCGGCGCCAGCAGAAAGGCCAGCACCGCGACGCAGCCGGCGCGCACCAGCCACCAGCCGAGCTTGTCGGCGAAGGTGGCATAGGCCGGGAATTGAGGGAGCTTGAACATGCGTGTCGGTCCTTCGTGCCGCTCAGCCGAGGCTCAGCTCGGCCTTGCCGATGCGGCGGTACACGGCATACAGCACCAGCGTGGCGACCAGCAGCACGGCGCCGAGCGCACAGGCCATGCCCCAGTTGATTTCCACGTTGGTGTAGCGCGCGATGTAGTAGCTGAGCATCTGGTCGTCCGCGCCGCCGAGCAGCGCCGGCGTCACGTAGTAGCCGATGGCCAGGATGAACACCAGCAGCGCGCCCGCGCCGATGCCCGGATAGGTCTGCGGCACGTACACGCGGAAGAAGGCCGCCAGCGGCGAACTGCCCAGCGAGACGGCCGCGCGCAGGTAGGTGGGCGGCACGCTCTTCATCACGCTGTAGAGCGGCAGGATCATGAAGGGCAGCAGGATGTGCACCATCGCGATGATCACGCCGGTGCGGTTGAACAGCAGCGCCAGCGGATGGTCGATCAGGCCGATGCCCATGAGGCCGCGGTTGACCAGCCCCTCGGACTGCAGCAGCACGATCCAGGCCGCCACGCGCACCAGGATGGAGGTCCAGAAGGGCACCAGCACCAGGATCATCAGCACGTTGGCCTTGCGCGCCGGCAGCGTCGACAGCCACCAGGCCAGCGGATAGGCCAGCAGCAGGCAGAAGAAGGTGACCACCGCGCTGATGTTGAAGGTGCGCAGCAGGATGCCGGCAAAGGCGCGCTGGTCGGCGGGCATGCGCTCCACCTCGCCGGCCACGTCGCGCCGCAGGTCGACCGAGGCGAGCAGGTAGTCGGGCGTCCAGCGCGAACCGTTCTTGGCAATCGCCTGCCAGAACGGCAGCTCGCCCCAGCGCGGATCGATCTCCAGCATGCGCGCCTTGACCTCGTCCGGCGTGCCGGCGATCGGCAATGCCCGGAAGGTGCCCATCACCAGCGAGCGGGCGCCTGCGATCTCGGTGTTGAGGCGGCGCGCCAGGGCGCCCGCGTCGGAGCTGTCGGGCAGCTGGGCGAGGTCGGCCGTGATGGCGGCATAGGCCGCGGGCGCAGGCGCCTCCTTGCGGTTCCAGCCGTCGAGCGCGCGCACGGTGCGCGGCAGCGCGTTGGCGACCTCGGGGTTCTCGACCGCGCGCTGCAGCAGCGCCACGATGGGCACCAGCAGCGTCAGCAGCAAAAACACCAGGAGCGGCGCCGTGAGCGCAAAGGCGCGCCACTTGCGGCGCGACTCGGCGCGCGCCAGCGCACGCCGGAGCTCGCCCGGCGGCGCCTCTGCCGAGGCCAGGGGGACAGGCATTGCCGCTTGCATGGCCTCTTGCCTTGCCCGCTTACTGCGTGGCCCAGGACGCGAAGCGCTTCTCGAGCGCCTCGCCCTGGTCGGCCCAGAAGCCGACGTTGAACTGCAGCGCATCCTTGGCGTTGGTGGCCGAGGTCGGCAGGTCGGCCAGCACCTTGGGGCTCAGCGAAGCCAGCGCCTTGGTGTTGGTGGGGCCGTAGGCGATGTTCTGGGCATAGACCGCCTGGTTGGCCGGCTGCATCGCGAACTGGATGTACTTGAGCGAGGCCTCCTTGTTCGGCGCGCCCTTCGGAATCACCAGGTAATCGAGGTCGTAGATGCCGCCCGGCCAATAGATCTTGAGGTCGCGGCCTTCGCGGTTGGCCGCGTCGATGCGGCCGTTGTACACGGTGGTCAGCACCACGTCGCCGGCCACCAGGAACTGCGGCGGCTGTGCGCCCGCTTCCCACCACTGGATGTTGGGCTTGAGTTCGGTGAGCTTCTTGAACGCGCGCTCGGCGCCGTCCTTGGTGGCCAGCACCTTGTAGACATCGGCCGGCTTCACGCCGTCGGCCATGAGCGCGAACTCGAGGTTGTAGCGCGCGCCCTTGCGCATGCCGCGCTTGCCCGGGATCTTCTTCACGTCCCAGAAGTCGGCCCAGCTGGTGGGCGCGGTCTTGAGCTTCTCGCCGTTGTAGGCCATCACGGTCGACCACACGAACAGGCCGACGCCGCAGTCGGTGACCGCGGCCGGCAGGAAGTCGGCCTTGCTGCCGATCTTCGAATAGTCGAGTTTCTCGAACAGGCCTTCGTCGCAGCCCCGCGCCGCGTCGGGCGACTCGACCTCGACCACGTCCCAGGTGACCTTCTTGGTCTCGACCATGGCCTTGATCTTGGCCTGCTCGCCGTTGTATTCGACCGGGATGATCTTGGTGCCGGTCTTTTCGTAGGGCTCGTAGTAGGCCTTCTTCTGGGCGTTGGCGTTGGCACCGCCGAAGTTGACCACGGTGAGCTGCTGCTGGGCCAATGCCGGCAGCGCGAAGCCGGCGGCGGCGATGCAGGCGAGAAGGGTCTTTTTCATGGTGGAGTCTTCCTGGGTGATGAACGAAAAGAAGGGAAACGAAGGAACGGCAGACCGGCTTCAGTGGGCATAGATGCGCGCATGCGCCATCGGGAATTCGAGCACCACCGCTTCGCCGGCCTGCGGTGCGGCGGCACCGCCCGCGCCATCGAGCGGCAGCTTCACGGTGGCGTCGGCCTGGCCGCCGCCCACGCTGCACAGCAGCCGCAGGTGGTCGCCGAAGTAGATGACGCGCGCCACCTGCGCGGCGAGCATGTTGGCACCCTGTGCAGCCGGGCTGCGGTGCAGCACCACGCGCTCGGGGCGGATGCAGGCCTCCACAGCCGCGCCCGCGGCCGCACCGCCAACGTTGAGCCCGTGCAGCACGCGGCCGTCGGGCAGCGTCATCTCGGCGCGTTCGCCGCTGCGGCCCAGCTGGCCCTTGAGCACCGTGTTGTCGCCGACGAAGCCGGCCACGAAGCGGTTGGACGGCGTCTCGTACAGCCCGTCGACCGTGTCCAGCTGCTGGATCACGCCTTCGTTGAACACCGCGACGCGGTCGCTCATGGTGAGCGCCTCGCCCTGGTCGTGCGTCACGTAGACGAAGGTCACGCCCAGCTGGCGGTGCAGGTCCTTGAGCTCGAGCTGCATGTGCTCGCGCAGCTGCTTGTCGAGCGCGCCGAGCGGCTCGTCCATCAGCACCAGCTGGGGCTCGAACACCAGCGCGCGCGCCAGCGCCACGCGCTGCTGCTGGCCGCCCGAAAGCTGGCCGGGCAGGCGGTCGGTCATGCCGCGCAGCTGCACCATGTCGAGCGCGCGCTGCACGCGGCGCTGCTGCTCGGCCTTGGGCACCTTGCGCACGGTGAGCGGATAGGCCACGTTCTGGCCCACGCTCAGGTGCGGAAACAGCGCGTAGTTCTGGAACACCATGCCGAAGTTCCGCTTGTGCGGCGGCGTGCCGGTGATCGGCTTGCCGTCGAGCAGGATCTCGCCCGAGGTCGGCGACTCGAAGCCCGCCAGCATCATCAGCGTGGTGGTCTTGCCCGAGCCCGAAGGCCCGAGCAGGCTCAGGAACTCGCCGCGGTGGATGTCCAGGTCGAGCTGGCGCACCACCAGGTGCTCGCCGTCGTAGGTCTTCTGGACGCGCTGGAAGCGCACCAAGGGTTCTGCTGTCATGGAGGATTTCAGGAAAGGATCGGTCAGCGCAGCGCGGCGAAGCTGTCCGCGAGAAGCGCCAGGCCTTCGTCCACAAGCAAGTCGGATGCCGTGAGCGGCACCAGCACGCGAATTACATTGCCATAGGTGCCGCATGACAGCAGGATTAACCCGCGCCGCGCCGCCTCCGCGACCACCCGGCGGGTCAGCCCGGCGTCGGGCCGGGCGGTGTCGCCCTCTTCGAACAGCTCGATCGCCACCATGGCGCCGAGCCCGCGCACGTCGCCGATGGCCGGCACCTCGGCCGCGATGCGGCGCAGCCCGGCCGTGAGCCGCTGGCCCAGCGCCCGGCTGCGCGCGAGCAACTGCTCGTCGTCGAACACCTTGAGCACCGCGAGCGCCGCCGCGCAGCCGATGGGGCTGCCGGCATAGGTGCCGCCCAGGCCGCCCGGCGCGGGCGCATCCATCACCTCGGCGCGGCCCACCACGCCGGAGATCGGAAAGCCGCCCGCCATCGACTTGGCTGTGGTGATCAGGTCCGGTGCCACCGGCCACTGCTCGCTGGCAAACCAGGTGCCGGTACGCCCCGCGCCGGTCTGCACCTCGTCGGCAATGATCAGGATGCCATGCCGGTCCGCGAGCGCGCGCAGGCCCTCGACGAAGTCGTTGGGCGCCACATAGAAGCCGCCCTCGCCCTGCACCGGCTCCAGGATGAAGGCCGCCACGCGCTCGGGCTCGATGTCGTTCTTGAACAGCAGCTCGACCGAATGCAGTGCATCGTCCACGCTCACGCCGTGCAGCGCGTTCGGGTACAGCGCATGGAACACCTCGCCTGGGAACGGGCCGAAGCCGAGCTTGTAGGGCGCCACCTTGCCGGTCAGGCCGAGCGTCATCATGGTGCGGCCGTGATAGCCGCCGTTGAAGGCAATGACGCCGGGCCGACGGGTGTGGGCGCGGGCGATCTTGACCGCGTTCTCGACCGCCTCGGCGCCGGTGCTCAGGAAGATCGACTTCTTCGCGAAATTTCCCGGCGCCAGCGCGTTCAGGCGCTCGGCCAGCTCCACATAGGGCTCGTAGGCCAGCACCTGGAAGCAGGTGTGCGAATAAAGATCGACCTGCGCCTTCACTGCGGCGCTGATCTCCGGATGGCAGTGGCCGGTGTTGAGCACCGCGATGCCGCCGGCGAAATCGATGTAACGGCGGCCCTCGACGTCCCACACTTCCGCGTTGGCGGCGCGGCTGACGAAGATCTCATGGGCCTGGCCAACGCCGCGGGCCACGGCCGCATTGCGGCGGGCCATGAGGGCGGCATTGCTGAGGTGGGGTTCGCGTTGCATGGGTACGGCCTGTGCTTTGAAGAAGGAATGCCGGCACTCTAGGTCGCGCGAATCGATCCAGCCATGTACACCGGAAGTGATCGCCCGGAAGACTGTACTGGTCTTGTATCCTGTACATACTTTCCTCAATATGGTGCAGGCCGGTCTGCCGGAGACGCCCCCGATGCTCATTCTTCGCCCCGAACAGCCGACGCCGCTGGTCAGCCAGATCGTGGAAGGGTTGCGCGGACTGATCGGCGCCCAGAAGCTCAAGGCCGACAGCAAGCTGCCGTCGATCCGTGCCTTTGCCGCGGCCCACGGCGTCAGTGTCTTCACGGTGGTCGAGGCCTACGACCGGCTGGTGGCGCAGGGCCTCCTGGTCTCGCGCGCCAACGCCGGCTTTTTCGTCAAGCGGCGCATCGAGGACAGCGCCGCCGGCGCGGCCAGCGTGCCCCGCCCGGATCCCCGCTTCGACGCCCGCTGGTACCTGCAGCAGATCTTCGAGAACCGCAACCTGCCGCTCAAGCCCGGCTGCGGCTGGCTGCCGCACGACTGGCTGTTCGAGGACGGCATGCGCCGCAGCCTGCGCCACCTGGCCTCCGAAGGCGCCGACATCGGCGGCTACGGCCTGCCCTTCGGCCACATGGCGCTGCGCATGGCGACGGCCGAGGCGCTCTCGGAGCAGCAGATCGTGGTCGATGCCGCGCAGGTCCTGCTGACCCAGGGTTCCAGCCAGGCGCTGGACCTGGTGGCGCGCCGCCTGCTCAAGCCGGGCGATTCGGTGCTGGTGGACGACCCGGGCTATCCCAACCTGATGTTCATGCTTCGCTTCCTGGGGGTGGAGATCGTCGGCGTGCCGCGCATCCCCACGGGCTACGACATGCCGGCGCTCGAGGCGTTGCTCGCGGCGCATCGGCCCAAGGCCTTCTTCACCCAGCCCCGGCTGCAGAGCCCGACCTGCTCGATGGCATCGCTGCCGCAGCTGGTGCAACTGCTGCAGCTCGCGCAGGCGCACGACTTCACGCTGGTCGAGAACGACATCTATGCCGAGATGGACGCCTCGATGCGCCCCTCGCTCGCCAGCCTGGGGCAGCTGCGCCGCGTGGTCTACGTGGGCAGCTATTCCAAGACCATCTCGCCCAACATCCGCGTCGGCTACGTGGTCGCCCAGCCGGAGCTGCTCGAAGAGCTGGCGCAGCTCAAGATGATCTCGGGCCTGACCTCATCCGACATCACCGAGCGGCTGGCCTTCGGCATCGTGACCGACGGCCGCTGGCGCAAGCATCTCAAGTCCCTGCGCGAACGGCTCGCGCAGGCGCAGGGCAGCGTCGCGCGGCGGCTGGACGGGCTGGGCTTCGAGCTGTTCCACGAAGCCGCGGCCGGCATGTACCTGTGGGCCCGGCACCCGGACATTGCCGACAGCGCCGAGCTCTCGCGGCGCGCCGCAGCGGAGGGCATCATGCTCGGCCCGGGCCAGCTGTTCCTGGTCAACCCGCATCCCACCGGCTGGCTGCGCTTCAACGTGGCCTTCAGCGAAGACGAGCGGCTCTGGCGCTTCCTGGAGCGCAGCATCGAAGAGCACAGGCACGACTGAGGGCCCTAGACCGGGCGGGGCTCGCCATGGCCTGCAAGCAGGCGCACAATGGCTCCAACCCCTGGCGCAGGCGCATCCTGGATCAGCCATGGTGGAGTGAGAACACTTGAAGGAATGAAGCGCCGCGTCCGGGCTACGCAAGGAGCCGCGCCATGACCCGCTTCATCGATGTTCACAGCCTGGTTCGCCTGGTGGACGAAACCGGCGTTCCTGAATTCCTCAAGGCCCTGGCCGACGCGCTGCGCGACGACTTCATGCGCTGGCGCGAGTTCGACAAGAAGGCGCGCGTGGCCAGCCACTCGCACCTCGGCGTGATCGAGCTGATGCCGGTGGCCGACGACGGCGCCTACGCCTTCAAGTACGTCAACGGCCATCCGCACAACACAGCCGTGGGGCTGCCCACGGTCATGGCCTTCGGCGTGCTGGCCGAGGTCGACACCGGCTACCCCGTGCTGCTGTCGGAGCTCACGCTCACCACCGCGCTGCGCACCGCCGCCACCTCCGCCATGGCGGCGCAGGCGCTGGCGCGGCCCGGCGCGCGCAGCATGGCGCTGATCGGCAACGGCTCGCAGAGCGAATTCCAGGCGCTGGCCTTCCATGCGCTGTTGGGCATCGAGGAAGTGCGCGTGTTCGACATCGATCCGCGCGCCACCGACAAGCTGGTGCGCCACCTGTCGGCCTGCACGCCGCTCGAGGTGGTGCGCGCGCCGTCGGTCGCCGATGCGGTGCGCGGCGCCGACATCGTGACCACGGTCACGGCGCACCAGGGCCACGCGGTCGTGCTCGCGCCCGGCATGATCGAGCCGGGCATGCACATCAACGCGGTGGGCGGCGATTCCCCCGGCAAGACCGAACTGCATCCCGACGTGCTGCGCCTCGCCCGCGTGTTCGTCGAGTACGAAGCCCAGACCCGCATCGAGGGCGAGATCCAGCAGCTGCCGGCCGACTTTCCGGTGCACGAACTCTGGGAGGTGCTGCTCGGCAGCGTGCCCGGGCGCGAGAGTGCCGGGCAGGTCACGGTGTTCGACTCGGTCGGCTTTGCGCTGGAGGACTACACGGCGCTGCGCTACATCCACCAGCTGTCGCTCGAGCGCGGCATCGGCCAGCAGATCGCGCTGGTGCCCGAGCTCGACGATCCGAAGGACCTGTTCGGGCTGACCGCGTCCGGCCGGCGCCGGGCGGTGCTGCGGCGTGCGGCATGATGGGCGGCATGCTCACCATCTACAACGACCAGCACGCACTGCACCAGGGCAAAGTCGAGATGTTCCGCGGCGAACTGGTGCCGTGCTTCGAGGTGCCCGCCCGCGTCGACCATGTGAAACATGAACTGGAGCGCCGCGGCCTCGGCCCGCTGCAGGCGCCCGATGCCTTCGACGAGGCGCTGCTGGCCAGGGTGCATGCGCCGCGCTACCTGGACTTCATCGCCCATGCCTGGGACGAGTGGGTGGCGCTCGATCCGTCCAACGCATCGCGCGACGTCCTGCCTTCGTATTGGCCCACACGCGGCATGCGCACCGATGTGTTGCCGAAGAGCTTTCCCGCGCGCATGGGGCTGTTCTCTTTCGATGCGGGCACGCCGCTCATGGCCGGCAGCTGGGCCGCCGCGCGCCATGGTGCCGCCTGCGCCTGGACCGCGGCGCAGCGCGTCATCGGCGGCGAGCGCGCCGCCTTCGCGCTCACGCGGCCGCCCGGGCACCATGCGGGCGCCGATTTCTTCGGCGGCTACTGCTTCGTCAACAACGCCGCCGTGGCCGCGCAGGCGCTGCGCGATGCGGGCGTGGAGCGGGTGGCGGTGCTCGACGTCGACTACCACCACGGCAACGGCACGCAGGCCATCTTCTACGAGCGCAGCGACGTGCATTTTGCGAGCCTGCATGGCGATCCGCTGACCGACTACCCCTACTACCTGGGCCATGCCGACGAGCGCGGCGCGGGCGCCGGGCTCGGCTTCAACCACAACCTGCCGCTCGCGCGCGGCACCGGCTTCGCCGCGTGGCGCGAGGCGCTGAAGGCCGCGCTCGACGGCATTGCCGCGGTGCGCGCGGGCGCGCTGGTGGTGTCGCTCGGCGTCGACACCTTCGAAGGCGACCCGATCGCGGGCTTCCGGCTCCAAAGCGGCGACTACCTGCGCATGGGCGAAGACCTGGCGCGCGCCGGCCTGCCCACGGTGTTCGTGTTCGAGGGCGGCTATGCGGTGGCGGAGGTGGGTGTCAACGCCGCCAACGTGCTGCAGGGATTCGAGCAGCAGGCCGCGGGCTGAGCCGCAGGCGACAGCAGTCGGGTGAGCACCGATTGCCGCCGCGCAAAGAGCAGGGCCCAATGCGCCCTTTTGCTTTTTTCCCGTTTCAGGAACCGCCACCATGTCCCGCCGATCCCTTTTCCGTGCCGCCACGCTTGCCGCAGCCTGCGGGCTTCTTCTTTCTCCGCTGGCGGCGCTCGCGCAGGCCTTTCCCGCCAAGCCGATCAAGCTGGTCATCGCGTTTCCCGCGGGCGGGCCCACCGACATCACGATGCGCCAGCTGGCCGACAATGCGAGCAAGATCCTCGGCCAGCCCGTCATCGTCGACAACAAGCCCGGCGCCGGCGGTACCCTGCCCGCGCAGGCGCTGCAGACCGCGCAGCCCGACGGCTACACCGTCGCGCAGATCCCGCTCGGCGTGTTCCGCCTCGGCTACACCACCAAGATCAACTGGGATCCGCTCAAGGACATCAGCTACGTGCTCAACGTCACGGGCTATGCCTTCGGCATCGTGGTGCCGGCCGACAGCCCGTTCAAGACCTGGGCCGACTTCGTCGCCTACGCCAAGGCCAACCCCGGCAAGCTCACCTACGGCTCCACCGGTAACCTGACGAGCCCGCATCTCACGACCGAGATCATTGCGCAGAAGGCCGGCATCCAGCTGCAGCACGTGCCCTACAAGGGCAGCGCCGATCTGATGCTCGCGGTGGTCAGCGGCCAGTTGATGGCGGCCGCCGACAGCACCGGCTTTGCGCCGCAGGTGGAGGCCGGCAAGCTGCGCGTGCTCAACACCTGGGGCGAGAAGCGCCTCGCCAAGTTCCCCGACGCGCCGACGCTGAAGGAACTGGGCTACGACATCGTGCAGAACTCGCCCTTCGGCATCGGCGCTCCCAAGGGCACGCCGCCCGAGGTGGTGAAGAAGCTGCACGACGCCTTCAAGCAGGCGATGGAAGAGCCGAGCTACGTGGCCTCGCTCGGCCGCTACGACATGCTGCCGAATTACATGAGCTCGGCAACGTACACCAAGTTTGCGCAGGACACGGTGGTGCGCGAGAAGGCGGTGATCGAGAAGCTGGGGCTGGCGAAGGAGAAGTGAGCCGGCGGCAGGGATGGCGCGACGGACCGGTCAGCGGACCGACAGCACGGCGCGCGCCGCCTCGGTAAAGCCCGCGCCGCGCTCGCTTTCGGTCACGTAGCGCGGCAGGTGCTCCAGCTGCGGCACGAAGCGCGCGACGTTCGCCACGCCGATGCTGTTCGCGAAGGTGCGGAACATGAGCTGGTCGTTGGTGGAGTCGCCCACGTAGGCCCAGCGGTCGAGTTCGTCGTCGAGCGCGCGGCCCCAGAGCTCGCGCACGATCCAGCGCGCGCCTTCGAGCTTGTCGTTGTCGCCGTACCAGCCGTTGATGTGGATGCTGCTCACGGTGGCGTGCATGCCTTCGCTGCGCATCAGCGCGACGACGCGGGCGATGGTTTCTTCGCCCAGCTGCACGAACTCGCTGTGGTCGATGGCGATGTCGGTCTCGCGGCCCGGTGAATCGGTGGCGCGCTGCGCGCTCGGGATCTCGCGTTCGATGCGCGCCAGCACGGCCTGCATGCGCTCGAAATTGGCGGTGCGCGTGGGCGCATCCTGCATGTAGCGCTTCTCGATCTTTCCATCGGCCGCGGGCAGCAGCGCCACCGCGCCGTTCTCCGCCACGATGGCATCGACCGGCCAGGTGTTGACGAAGGGCAGGCTCCAGCCGACCGGCCGGCCGGTGATCGCCACGATGGAAAGGCCCGCGGCCTTGAGATCGCCGAGCGCCTGCAGCGCATCGGGCGTGATCGCGCCTTCGGTGGTGAGCGTGTCGTCGATGTCCGTGAACACGCCGGCGAGCGCGCGGCGCGTGGGCGCGGCCCAGCGGTCCAGCGGCAGCAGGTGGGTGGGTGAGGGCGGCAGGGAAGACGGCGAAGGCATGGCGGGCGGGCAATCTCTGGAGAGCCCGTGATCGTACCGGCGGTTTCGTGTAGCATCCCGCCCCCGCCGCGCGTTCCACGCCGGCGCGGCGCTTTCCATGCCCCACATCCTCGTCGACCACCTCCTCAAGAGCTACCGCATCTCCGAGCGCGACCCGGGCGTGATGGGCGCGCTGCGCGGCCTCGTGCAGCGCCGCCATCGCACGGTGCAGGCGCTGTCGGGCGTGTCGTTCTCGCTCGAGCGCGGCGAGCTGCTGGGCTTCATCGGGCCGAACGGCGCGGGCAAGTCGACCACCATCAAGATTCTCTCGGGCATCCTGCGGGCCGACGGCGGCCGTGTGGAGATCGACGGACGCGATCCCTTCGCGGACCGCGAGCGGCACGTGGCGCGCATCGGCGTGGTCTTCGGCCAGCGCACGCAGCTGTGGTGGGACCTGCCGGTGGGCGACGGCTTCGACCTGCTGCGCGACATCTACCGTGTCGAGCCGGCGCGCTATCGGCGCACGCGCGACGAACTGGTCGCGCTGCTGCACCTGGAGCGGGTGCTCGGCCAGCCGGTGCGGCAGCTCTCGCTGGGCCAGCGCATGCGCGCCGAGATCGCGGCGGCGCTGCTGCACGAGCCCGACATCCTGTTTCTCGACGAACCGACCATCGGCCTCGACGCGCCCTCGAAGCTCGCGGTGCGCGACTTCGTGCGCCGCGCCAACCGCGAGCGCGGCACCACCGTGCTGCTGACCACGCACGACATGCACGACATCGAGGCGCTGGCCCAGCGCGTGATCGTCATCGGCCACGGCCGCGTTCTGGCCGACAGTCCGGTCGAGGCGCTGCGCGCGCAGGTCATGGCCGAGCGCCGGCTGGTGGTCGACTTCGCGCAGGATGCGGCACTGCCCGACCAGGTGCCCGGCGCCACGGTGCACGCGCGGGACGGCCAGACGCTGGTGCTCGACTTCGATCCCGCGCTGACCTCCGCCCCCGCGCTGATCGCGCGCATCGCGGCCGAACACGCGGTGGAAGACATCCGCCTCGAAGGCATGGCCATCGAGGCGGTGATCGCGCGCTTCTATGCCATGCACGGAGCGGCCGAAGCGTGAGCCCGCGCGAGCTGCTGCGCCCCTATGCCTCGGCCTTCGTGTCGCGCTTCATGCAGATGCTGCAGTACCGCACCGCGGCGCTCGCCGGCTTTGCCACGCAGTGCTGGTGGGGCGGCATCAAGGTGATGGTGTTCGCGGCGTTCTACAGCGGCAGCGCTGTTGCGGGCGCGGCGTCGCCGATGTCGCTCTCCCAGGCCATCAGCTACACCTGGCTCGCGCAAGGCCTGCTGGTGCTGCTGCCCTGGCTCGGCGACCCGGAGGTGGCGCAGGCCGTGCGCACCGGCGCGGTCGCCTACGACCGTTTGCGGCCGGTGGATGCGTACGCGCTGTGGTTCGCGCGCAGCGCCGGCTGGATCGCGGCGCGGCTGCTGCCGCGCATGGCGCTGATGGCGGCTTTCGCGGCGGTCGCGTTACCGTTGTCGGGGCTCGGCGAGTGGGCGTGGCAACTGCCCGCGAATGCGGTGGCCGGCATGGCGTTCCTGTTCTCAGTGGGGCTCGCGCTGCTGCTGTCGACCGCGATGGTGATGCTGCTCAACGTGGCGGCCACGGCCGCACTCAACGAGCGCGGCATCAGCGCGGTGGCCACCCCCGTGGTCATCGTGTTCTCGGGCAACCTGCTGCCGCTGGCGCTGCTGCCCGACGCCTGGCAGGCCGTGCTGCTGGTGCAGCCGCTGGCGGGGCTGTTCGACATTCCGGCGCGGCTGTACTTCGGGCAGCTGAGCGGCTGGCATGCCATGGGTGGATTGGGGCTGCAGTGCTGCTGGATCGCCGTGCTGGTCGCGTTCGGCCGCCTGGCGATGGGGCGCACGATGCGCAGTCTGCAGGTGCAGGGTGGCTGAGGTGACACGCTGTTCCTTCATGGTGCGCTGCTGTTCAGGGCGCGCTCCCGCCGACGGGGTACCTTGCTCCGCGAATGTCCTCCGGCCTGCGGCCTCCCCCTTGATTTCGCTGCGCAAGGCACCCCATCAGCGGGAGCGTTGGACAGAGCAGTCGTTGATCAGCGGTACACCGGCAGCGTGCCCAGGTGCACAGGCCATCGGGTGCTCCCCGCAGCGAAATAAAGGAGGAGGCCGCAGGCCGGGGGACATTCGCGGAGGGGAGTACCCGGTGGCCTGTGCACGCGCCCTGAATAACAGCAAAAAAAACACAACCAGCGGAAGCCACTGAAATGGGTTCGCTCCCCCTTTTTTTCCGCCTCATGGCCGCCTCGATCAGCGGCCAGGCGAGATACCCCGTCTCGGCCCTGCTGCTGACCCTGGGCCAGTTCCTCGGCACAGGCATCGAGGTGATCGCCGTCTGGGCGCTGTTCCATCGCTTCGGCGAAGTACAGGGCTGGACGATCGGCGAGGTGGCGCTGTTCTACGGCCTGGTCAACTGCATGTTCGCGATCGCCGACGCGCTGGGACGCGGTTTCGACGTGCTCGGCACCGACTTCCTGCGCACCGGCACCTTCGACCGGCTGCTGCTGCGTCCGCGCCCGCTGGCGTTGCAGCTCATGGGACACGATGTGCGAATCAGCCGCCTGGGCCGGCTGCTGCAGGGCCTGGGCGTGCTGGTGTTCGCGACCGTCCAGGCCCACATCGCATGGACCCCGGGGGCCGTGGCCATCTTCCTGTTCGCGCTGGCCGGCGGCATCGCGCTCTTCCTCGGCATCCTGGTGCTGCAAGGCACGCTGTCGTTCTGAACCGTCGAAAGCCTGGAGATCGCCAACGTGCTCACCTACGGCGGCGTGCAGGCGGCGCAGTATCCGCTCGCGCTCTATGCGCAGTGGTTCCGCCGCGTGTTGACCTTCATCGTGCCGCTGGCCTGCGTGGCGTACTACCCGGCGCTCGCGATCCTCGGCAAGCCGGATCCGCTGGGCGCGCCGGCCTGGGTGGGCCTGGTGTCGCCGCTCGCGGGCTTCGTGTTCCTCGCGGCGGCTTTCGGCGCATGGCGCATCGGGCTGCGCCACTACGCTTCGACGGGAAGCTGAGCCCGCGTCAGCCCGCGTTCTGCAGCGCCAGCCCCGCGTGCTCCCGCAGCGGATGGAAGTGGATCTTCGGAAAGCGCTCCTGCGCCAGCCGTACGTCGTAGGGCGAAGTGCACAGGAAGGCCAGCGTATCGGCCGCGTCCTTCGCCATGCGCTGCGGGTACGCGTTGACGAACTCGCGCAGCTCGGCCGGCGAATCGGCCGTGATCCAGCGTGCGCCCGTGTACTGGCAGCCTTCGAGCCGCACATCGGCGTCGTACTCGGCCTTCAGGCGGTGCTGCACCACCTCGAACTGCAGCTGCCCGACGGCACCCAGCAGCATCGGCCCGCCGATCTCGGGTCGGAACACCTGGATCGCACCTTCCTCGCCGAGCTGGGCCAGGCCCTGCTGCAGCTGCTTGGTGCGCAGCGGGTTCTTCAGGATCACCGTCATGAACAGCTCCGGCGCAAAGAAGGGCAGGCCGGTGAACTGCAGGCTCGCGCCGTCGGTGATGGTGTCGCCCAGCTGCACGCCGCCGTGCGTGGTGAAGCCCACGATGTCGCCGGCGTAGGCCTCTTCGACCGCCTCGCGGCGCTGGCTCATGAAGGTGACGACGCTGGTCGGCCGCAGTTCCTTCGACGTGCGCTGCACCTTGAGCTTCATGCCCGGCGTGTACTTGCCCGAGGCCATGCGCACGAAGGCGATGCGGTCGCGGTGGTTGGCGTCCATGTTGGCCTGCACCTTGAACACCACGCCCGCGAAGTCCCGGTCCTCGGGCTGGATCTCCTTCACCACCGGCTGGCGGTTGACCATCGTGGTGCTGGTGCGCGACTGCGGCGAGGGCGCGAGGTCGACCAGCGCGTCCAGCACTTCCATCACGCCGAAGTTGTTCACGCCGGAGCCGAAGAACACCGGCGTCTGCTTGCCGGCCAGGAAGGCCTCGCGGTCCCAGGTGGGCGAGGCGCCGGTGGCCAGTTCCATGCTGTCCATGGCGGATTCGAAATCGGCGCCGAAGCGCTTGGTGAGCGTGTCGCGCTCCGTGAGCGCGATGGTCTCGAAATCCTGCGGCAGCCGCTCGCTGCCCGACTCGAACACCGTCATCGCCTGCGTGCGCAGGTTCATGATCCCGCGGAAGCTCTTGCCCTGGCCGACCGGCCAGGTCATCGGCACGCAGGGCATGCCGAGCTCGCGCTCCACTTCGTCGAGGATGTCGAGCGGCTCGCGCACCTCGCGGTCCATCTTGTTGACGAAGGTGATGATGGGCGTGTCGCGTTGGCGGCAGACCTCGATCAGCCGGCGCGTCTGCGCCTCCACGCCGTTGGCCGCGTCGATCACCATCAGGGCCGAGTCGACCGCCGTGAGCACGCGGTAGGTGTCTTCCGAGAAGTCCTTGTGGCCGGGCGTGTCGAGCAGGTTGATCACGTGGTCGCGGTACAGCATCTGCATGACCGACGAGGCCACCGAGATGCCGCGCTGCTTCTCGATTTCCATCCAGTCGGAGGTGGCGTGGCGCGAAGCCTTGCGCGCCTTTACCGAGCCGGCGATCTGGATCGCGCCGGAGAAAAGCAGCAGCTTCTCGGTCAGCGTGGTCTTGCCGGCGTCGGGGTGGGAAATGATCGCGAAGGTGCGACGGCGGCGGGTTTCGGCGAGAAAAGACAAGATGGGGCAATCTGCAGGGGGATGGCCCGATTTTAGAAGGCGGCCCCGAGCCGCCTGCCCGACCCGCCGAAAACGCCTTACTTGCGCTGCAGCAACTTCGTCACTTCATCCACATTGGCCTGGATCCGCTGGCGCACCAGCTCGAACGCATCGGCCTGCGACTTGGCCGCAAGGTTGGCCAGTTCCTTGATGTCGTCGATGGCGCGCTGGAACGACTGGCGGCCGAGCTCGTCGAGCTTGGCGAGGTTGGCCTTGGCATCCTTGCCGGGCATTTCCTTGGCGGCCGTCTGCCATTCGGCGATGGCGCTCTTGATCATCTCGGTCTGCCGCTGCACCACGGTCTGCAGGCCCTGGTAGGACTTCTGGTTCGCCTGCATCAGGGCCTGGAGGTCCTTCTGCCCGCTCTCGAGCAGCTTGCTCGCGCCGCCGGTCAGGTTGAGGTCCTGCAGGCGGTCGGTCATGGCCTTGAGATTCTTCATCGGGTCGAGCATGTCGGCGGCGTCGGGAGCCGCCCGGGTGCTGCTGCTGGCGGTGGTCTTCTTCGCGGCGGCTTTCTTGGCTGTGGCCATGGTGCGGTATCTCCTGTGTCGGGTGAAGAACGAACGGGTGAGTGGCAAGGACCGGCCGGACGGCCAGCAGTCCCTCGCCACGATACGCCGCGGCAGCCCGCCCGCAGCGCCGCGGCGGCAGGATTTGCCTGCGGGATTTCCCTTGGAACCTCCGGGGTCGGGGCCAAGTCGATGTATGCCCCGGATGCGAATTGCGCTTTCCGGCATGTGGGATGCCCCGGCGATTGGCTCGCCTTGCCGCCCCGTCTACAATCCGCGGTTCCGAGGAGCGTTGCAGCGCCGCCAGGCGTGAGGCTCGGACCACATCGCAACCACGCTCACCCGCTGTTCTCGCGGTGAGTCTTTTCCCCCGAACGCAGTGGCACCTTTCAAACTAGCTTTGTTGGAGTTCTCATGAGCGCTGTTCTCAAGCCCACCCCCGTTTCCACCGCCGACCAGGCAATTGCCGATCTTTCGCTGGCCGCCTGGGGCCGCAAGGAAATCAGGATCGCGGAAACCGAAATGCCCGGCCTGATGGCCATCCGCGAAGAGTTCTCGAAGGCGCAGCCGCTCAAGGGCGCGCGCATCACGGGCTCGCTGCACATGACGATCCAGACGGCCGTGCTGATCGAGACGCTGCAGGCGCTCGGCGCCACCGTGCGCTGGGCCTCGTGCAACATCTTCTCGACGCAGGACCACGCCGCCGCCGCGATTGCCGCCGCCGGCACGCCGGTGTTCGCGATCAAGGGCGAGTCGCTGAAGGACTACTGGGACTACACCCACGCCATCTTCGACTTCGGTCCCAAGGGTTCGCAGGGCGAAGGCCCGAACATGATCCTGGACGACGGCGGCGACGCCACGCTGCTGATGCACCTGGGCCAGCGCGCCGAGAAGGACCTGGGCGTGCTGTCCAAGCCCACCAGCGAGGAAGAACGCATCCTCTACGCCGCCATCAAGGCCAAGCTGGCCGTCGATCCGACCTGGTACACCCGCAAGTCGGCCGAGATCATCGGCGTGACCGAGGAAACGACCACCGGCGTGCACCGCCTGAACGAGATGAGCGCCAAGGGCACGCTGCTGTTCCGCGCCATCAACGTGAACGACTCGGTCACCAAGAGCAAGTTCGACAACCTCTACGGTTGCCGCGAATCGCTGGTGGACGGCATCAAGCGCGCGACCGACGTGATGATCGCCGGCAAGGTGGCCTGCGTGGCCGGCTACGGCGACGTGGGCAAGGGCTCGGCCCAGGCGCTGCGCGCGCTGAGCGCCCAGGTGTGGGTGACCGAGATCGACCCCATCAACGCGCTGCAGGCCGCGATGGAAGGCTACAAGGTCGTCACCATGGAATATGCCGCCGACAAGGCCGACATCTTCGTGACCACCACGGGCAACAAGGACGTGATCACGCACGACACCATGGTCAAGATGAAGGACCAGGCCATCGTCTGCAACATCGGCCACTTCGACAACGAGATCGACGTCGCGTCGATCGAGAAGTACGAGTGGGAAGAGATCAAGCCGCAGGTCGACCACATCACCTTCCCCGACGGCAAGAAGATCATCCTGCTGGCCAAGGGCCGCCTCGTGAACCTGGGCTGCGGCACGGGCCATCCGAGCTTCGTGATGTCGTCGTCGTTCGCCAACCAGACCATCGCCCAGATCGAGCTCTTCACCAAGCCCGACGCCTACCAGGCCGGCAAGGTCTACGTGCTGCCCAAGCACCTCGACGAGAAGGTCGCGCGCCTGCACCTGAAGAAGGTCGGCGCGATGCTGACCGAGCTGACGGACGAGCAGGCCACCTACATCGGCGTGAGCAAGAACGGCCCCTACAAGCCGGACACGTACCGGTACTGATGCGCGCCGACCAATTGCTGGTGGAGCGCGGCCTGGCCGCGTCGCGTTCGCAGGCCGTGCGGCTGATCGCCGGCGGCATGCGCTGGCGCGATGCGGGCAGCGCGGACGCGTGGCGCCCGGTGGTGAAGAACCGCGACGAGGTGCCCGAGTCCGCCGAGGTCGAACTCGACGATGCAGCCGAGGCGCGCTACGTCTCGCGCGGCGGGCTCAAGCTCGAAGGCGCGCTGGCAGCCAGCGGCGTCAGCGCCGACGGCAAGCTGTGCCTCGACGTGGGCCAGTCGACCGGCGGCTTCACCGACTGCCTGCTGCAAGCCGGCGCGGCCAAGGTGGTGGGCGTCGACGTCGGCCATGGGCAGCTGCATCCGAAGCTGCGCGAGGACGAGCGCGTGGTCGCCATCGAAGGCGTCAATGCGCGTGCGCTGTCGCCGGACGATCTGCAGGACGACGAAGAAGGCGAGGAGCCTTCCGACCTGCGCTTCGACCTGATCGTCGGCGACCTGTCGTTCATCTCGCTCACGCTGGTGCTGCCGGCCGTGGTGCCGTTCCTGGCCGGCGACGGCCAGCTGCTGATGCTCGTCAAGCCGCAGTTCGAACTGCAGCCGGGGCAGGTCGGCAAGGGCGGCATCGTGCGCGACGCGTCGATGTACGCGGTGGTCGAGAAGCGGCTGCGCGATGCCTGCGAGGCGCTCGGGCTGCGCGTGCTGCGGTGGTTCGACAGCCCCATTGCGGGCGGCGACGGCAACCGCGAATTTTTCATTCACGCCGTTCGCGCAGACACTGCGAACGGTTCCTAGGAGACGCAGGTGCGCCTTCCATTGAGTTTCGAGTTCTTTCCGACCAAGACGCCCGAAGGCGCGGTCAAGCTGCGCGCGGTGCGCCAGCAGCTGTATGCGCGCAAGCCCGAGTTCTGCTCGGTGACCTACGGCGCGGGCGGCTCCACGCACCAGGGCACCTTCGGTGCGGTGCAGGAGATCCTGTCCGAGGGCGTGGATGCCGCGAGCCACTTCTCGTGCATCGGCGCCACGCGCGCCACCGTGCGCGAGCAGCTGGCCGAGCTCAAGGCGATGGGCGTGAAGCGCCTGGTCGCCCTGCGCGGCGACCTGCCGAGCGGCTACGGCATCGGCGGCGAGTTCCAGTACGCGAGCGACCTCGTGGCCTTCATCCGCGAGGAGACCGGCCGCGACTTCCACATCGAGGTGGCCTGCTACCCCGAGGTGCATCCGCAGGCACGTTCGCCCGAGGCCGACCTGCAGGCCTTCGCCACCAAGGTGAAGGCCGGCGCCGACTCGGCCATCACGCAGTATTTCTTCAGCCCCGAGGCGTACTTCCGCTTCGTCGACGACACCCGCAAGCTCGGGCTCGACGTGCCGATCGTGCCGGGCATCATGCCGATCACCAGTTCAACGCAGCTCATGCGCTTCTCGGATGCCTGCGGCGCCGAGATCCCGCGCTGGATCCGCCTGCGGCTGCAGGGCTTCGGCGACGACACGGCTTCCATCAAGGCCTTCGGCCTCGACGTGGTGACCGACCTTTGCGCGCGGCTGCAGGGCGGCGGCGCGCCGGCGCTGCATTTCTACACGATGAACCAGTCGGTGGCCACGCTGGCTGTACTGGAGCGCCTCGGTTGAAGGGGTGGCGTCCTGGAGCAGGCCATCGGCTGCTCACTTCGCTTCGCATTGCGCTCGTCGCGGCAACCTGCGTGCTGGCCGGCTGCGCCATGCCGCCGGCCACCGAGGGCGGAGCCGCGGCGGACGCGCAGAAGGACAAGGACGCCAATGCAAAGCTGCTGCCCCTGCCGCGCCAGCTGGCAGTTCCGCCGGGCGCACCGGCGCGATCGAACGTGCCTTCGGTGCGCTACGACCTTGCCGTATCGGGCACCGGCGAACTGGGGCCTGACGACGGCGTGCCCGGAGACAGCGGCCCGCGCGAGATCTTCGAGCGCGGCGGGGCTTCGTGGTACGGCATCCCGTTCCACCAGCGCAAGACCGCGAGCGGCGAGCGCTTCGACATGATGGCCATGACGGCGGCCCACAAGACCCTGCCGTTCAATACCCGCGTTTGCGTGCGCAGCCTTGTCAACGGCAGCGAGGTGCTGGTGCGCATCACCGACCGGGGGCCCTATGCGCAAGGCCGCATCATCGACCTGAGCCGCGCCGCGGCCGAACGC
This sequence comes from Variovorax sp. SPNA7, assembly GCF_033807855.1. Lineage (NCBI taxonomy): Bacteria > Pseudomonadati > Pseudomonadota > Betaproteobacteria > Burkholderiales > Comamonadaceae > Variovorax > Variovorax sp. SPNA7. The sequence continues at coordinate 5,137,197 of NZ_CP138513.1, read as the reverse complement.
ATCGGCCTGATCGGGCTCGGCATCAAGCAGGTGGCACTGACGATCATCGACCGCGAGAGCATGCGCTGCGGCGGCTCCGAGGTGGAAGAGGGCGAGGCGCAAGCGCCGGCGGCCTCTCCCGCACCTGCACGGCGCCAGGTGAAAGTGCCGCCGCGCCGCCGCCGATAAGCCTGGAAGAAGGCCCGCGGGGGGAGGCTGCTAGCCGCCCGCGTCGAGCGAGAAGGTGGCGTTCCGGTCCTGCCCCAGCCGCTCCGCCAGTTGGGGCAGGGCGGCCGCCAGCAGCGGCTTCAGCGTGTAGGGCGGGTTGATCAGGAACATGCCGCTGGCCGGCAGGCCCGGGCGCTGGGTTTCACCCGTCGGCGTGGTGGTCAGCTTGCTCGACTTGACCGTGAGCGTGGCATGCAGCCAGGGCTTGCCGGCCTTGGTGGCCAGGGTCTTGAGCCGGCGCGGCAGGTCGTGCGCCTCGGGGCGCGGAATGATCGGGTACCAGATCGCGTAGGTGCCGGTGGCAAAGCGCTTGAGCGCCTCGGCCGCGAAGTCGAGCACGCGGCCGTAGTCGCTCTTGATCTCGTAGCTCGGGTCCATCAGCACCAGCGCGCGGCGCGAGGGCGGCGGCAGGAATTTGGTCGCGCTGCCGAAGCCGTCCTCGCGCAGCACCGCGATCTGCCGGCCGGCCTCGAGCTGGGCGATGTTGGCGTCCAGCGTGCGCGCATCGGTCGGGTGCAGTTCGAACAGCTTGAGCTTGTCGTGGTCGCGCAGCAGGTGCTGCACGATGAAAGGCGAGCCGGGATAGATGCGGGCGCCGCCCTTGGGGTTGAAGTCGTGGATCACGCTCAGGTAGCGCGCAATCGCGTCGGCCAGGGGCGCCTCGGCTTCGGGCGCTGCCTTCTTGGCGGCGGACTTGGCGGCAGGGGCCGGCGAGGCGGGTGCTTTCTTGTCCGCCAGCAGGCGCAGCACGCCTTCGGCGGCCTCGCCGCTGGTGCCGGCGTAGTCGCCGTCCAGGCGGTACAGGCCGGCGCCGGCGTGGGTGTCGACCACGGTCAGCGCTGCTTCTTTTTCGAGCAGGTGGTCGAGCGTGGCAATCAGCACCGTGTGCTTGAGCACGTCGGCGTGGTTGCCGGCGTGGAAGGCGTGGCGGTAACTGAACATGGGGTCGATGGTAACGGCTTGGGCAGCCTCTTGGTCCAAATTTGCCCCGATTGGCCGATTCTTCGTATAATCGCGGGCTTCGCAGCGTTTTTGTAGCCCCGCGGCGGAGATTATCCCCACCTAAGAGATTCCCGTCAGAGGAACGCCGACCGTGGAAAAGGGCTCGCCAAACCCTCTTTATAGAGAAAACTCATGACCAAAACGTTCAGCGCCAAGCCCGCTGACGTGACGCACGAGTGGTTTGTGATTGACGCGACCGACAAGGTCCTCGGACGAGTAGCCAGCGAAGTTGCTCTCCGTTTGCGCGGCAAACACAAGGCCATTTACACGCCTCACGTCGATACCGGTGACTTCATCGTCATCATCAACGCAGCCCAGCTGCGCGTCACCGGCGCCAAGCCGATCGACAAGGTCTACTACCGTCACTCGGGCTACCCGGGCGGTATCACGGCCACGAACTTCCGCGACATGCAAGCCAAGCATCCGGGCCGCGCCCTGGAAAAGGCCGTCAAGGGCATGCTGCCCAAGGGTCCGCTCGGCTACGCGATGATCAAGAAACTCAAGGTGTACGGTGGTGCAGAGCACCCGCACACCGCCCAACAGCCCAAAGTGCTGGAACTGTAAGGAGCCTTGAGAATGATTGGTGAATGGAACAATGGCACCGGCCGTCGCAAATCGAGCGTCGCCCGTGTGTTTCTGAAAAAGGGCACCGGCAAGATCACGGTCAACGGCAAGGACATCCAAGAGTTCTTCGGCCGCGAAACCTCGATCATGATCGCCAAGCAGCCCCTGGTGCTGACCAACAACACCGAAGCGTTCGACGTCATGGTCAACGTGAACGGTGGCGGCGAATCGGGCCAGGCCGGCGCAACGCGCCACGGCATCACCCGTGCGCTGATCGACTACGACGCAAGCCTCAAGCCGGTGCTGAGCCAGGCCGGCTACGTCACGCGCGATGCACGTGAAGTCGAGCGTAAGAAGGTCGGTCTGCACTCTGCACGCCGCCGCAAGCAGTTCAGCAAGCGCTGATTCTGTTCACTGCGAACAAAAGCCGCCTCCGGGCGGCTTTTTCATTGCCGCAGCCTTGGCGGATGTGTGTTCGACCCCACTTGTGTTGGGTGCTCGATGCCTCCCGCCAGCCAGGAATGCGGCATTGCAGTAGCATTGGTCCATTGGCCGCATGTACGGCCCCCAAGGAGTTATCCCCCATGAGCGCTGTTGCCGAAAACATCCAGACCCAGATGCCCGAACCGATCGTCTTCACCGACAGTGCGGCCGCCAAGGTGGCCGACCTGATCGCCGAAGAGGGCAATCCCGACCTCAAGCTGCGCGTGTTCGTGCAGGGCGGCGGGTGCTCGGGCTTCCAGTACGGTTTCACTTTCGATGAAATCACGAACGAAGACGACACCACCATGACCAAGAACGGCGTGTCGCTGCTGATCGATGCCATGAGCTACCAGTACCTGGTCGGCGCCGAGATCGACTACAAGGAAGACCTGCAAGGCGCCCAGTTCGTGATCAAGAACCCGAACGCCACCAGCACCTGCGGCTGCGGATCGAGCTTCTCGGCTTGATGCCCGGCTGATGCTGTCGCCAGCATTCGCCCTTTAAAAAGCCGCCTTCGGGCGGCTTTTTGCTGCCCGCTGCAACGGCCATGAACGCCCCATGAGCCTCGGGTGGCGGCCGGTCAGGCGGGGTAGATCGCCCCGAGCACGCGGCCGCCCCTTGCGCCGGTCACGCTGGCCAGGTTGCCGGCTTCGCGCCGTACCGTGCTGCGGGCCAGCCAGGCAAAGGCCGCGGCCTCGACCTGCAGCGGGGGCAGGCCGTGCGCGGTGGAGGCGGCCACTTCCACGCCGGGCAGGTGCGCGCGCAGGCGCTCGACCAGATGGTCGTTCAGCGCTCCGCCGCCGCAGACGATCAGCAGCTTGCTATCGCTTCCGTAGCGAAGAACGTCGGCTGCACATACGCTGGCGGTGAATTCGGTCAGGGTGGCCTGCACGTCGGCGGGCGCTGCGCCGGTGGCCGGCCCCAAGGAGGCGGAAAGCCATGCAGGATTGAACAGGTCGCGCCCGGTGCTCTTGGGAGGCGCCTTCGCAAAATACGGATCGGCCTGCAGCCGCGCGAGCAGGTCGGGCAGCACCTGCCCACTGGCCGCCCATTGCCCGCCACGATCGAAGGGCTGGCCGATATGGAGCTGGCTCCAGTGGTCCATCAGGGCATTGCCGGGGCCGCAGTCGAAGCCGAGCACCGCCGGCTCTCCCGGCGCATCGGCCGCCGGCAGCAGGCTCAGGTTGGAAATGCCGCCGATGTTCAGCACCGCCACGGGTTCGCCCGCGCGCGCGAACAGCGCACGGTGGAAGGCCGGCACCAGCGGCGCGCCCTGTCCACCCGCCGCCAGGTCGCGGCTTCGGAAGTCCGCCACCACGTCGATGCCGGTCAGCTCGGCCAGCAGCGAGGGGTTGTTGATCTGCAGGGTGTAGCCGACGCCGTCGAACTCGGTGGGCCGGTGGCGCACCGTCTGCCCGTGCGCGCCGAGGGCCGCCACCTGGCTGGCGGGAGTGCCGCTGTCCGCCAACAGCTGGCTGGCGACGCCGGCGTAGATCCGGGCCAGGCCGTTGCCGGCCAGCGCGGCACGGTGGAGTTCGTTGTCGCCGGGGGTGTTGAGCGCCATCAGCTCGGCGCGCAACACTGCGGGAAAGGGCGCCGTGGCATAGGCCCGCACGGCGATGCGGCCATCCGCGAAATCCGCCAGCACGCCGTCGACCCCGTCGAGCGAGGTGCCGGACATCAGGCCGATGAACAGTTCGGCGGCCATCGAAATACGAGAAGGCGAGCCGCGCGCCGGGGGCGGCGCGAGGCTCAGTCCGCGCTGGCCTGGACGACCGAGAACGCGGCGGCCAGCTCGGTGCGCGCACCGACTGCCATGCGTTCGAAGGCCGGGCGCATGGCCGCGGTGATCGGGGCACCGCCCTCTTGCGCGATGGAAGCCGGGTCCTGGTATTCGCCGTTCACGCGGAACTCGAAGTGCAGGTGCGGGCCGGTGGCCCAGCCGGTGGAACCCACGGCGCCGATCGTCTGGCCCTGGGTGACGCTCTCGCCGGCCTTGACGTTGATGCGGCTCAGGTGGGCGTAGGCTGTCTGCTGGTTGTTGCGGTGCTTGATGATGACGATGTTGCCGTAGCCGCTCTGCGTACCGGCGAAATCGACCGTGCCGTCGCCGACGCTGCGCACCGCGGTGCCCGTGGGAGCTGCGAAGTCGATGCCGTTGTGCTGGCGCCAGCTGTTGAGGATCGGGTGCATGCGCATTGCGAAGCCGCTCGACACGCGCGAGAACTCGACCGGAGAGCTCAGGTAGGCCTTGCGCAGGCTATCGCCATTCGGGCGGTAATAGCTGCCCTTCTGGCCCGGGGGCTGGAACCAGACGGCCTGGTGCACCTTGCCGCCGCTCTCGAATTCGGCCGAGAGCACGCGGCCGCTGCGCAGCGCCTGACCGTCGGCCTCGAAGGTTTCGTAGACCACGGCGAAGCGGTCGCCCTTGCGCAGCGCGCGCACGTCGACGTCGCCCGCGAAGATGTCGGCCAGTTGGCTGGCCACCGCGTCAGGCACGCGGGAGTCGTCGGTGGCGGCGAACAGCGAGGTGCGGATGGTGCCGCTGGCCAGGCGCGTGCCCGGCGTCAGCGTGTCGCGCTCGGTGAGCGCCACGAAGCCGACTGGCGTGCGCTCGATGACGAAGCGCTTGAAGCCGCCGTCGCCATCGGGAATCCAGCGGGCGCTCAGCTTCTTGAGCTGGTTTTCCTGCGTGGCTTCGGCCGTGACGGTGCGCCCGGCGCGGGCGAACAGGGCATTGCGGGCTTCGCTGCTGCCGCGCACGAAGGCGGTGGCGGCAGGGTCGGAAATGCCCAGGCGCTTCAGCAGGGCCTCGGCCGTGTCGCTGGAGCGCGTGATGTCGGTACGGAACAGCGTGAAGCTGAAGTTTTCCAGCGATTCGCTCTGTTCGGCGAAAGACAGCGGAGCGGTCGCTTCGAGGACCTGCTGCACCGGGAGGTCGGAGGCGTCGGGGCCCAGGGAGGCCACCGCCAGGGTTCCGGCGCTCAGCAAGGCAGCCGCGATGAGCGCGGTGATCTGCTTGGGATAGGTCCGGAACGTATAGGCCACGCGAGAAGCCAAAAGCTCCTCGGCGGCGAGAATGCCGTTGATCAAACTATGAATTCCAGCTCAGGTTCTGCAAATCCGCGCTGCAAAGCCCAGGACGGACAGGGCGGCAGGACGGTGCGGAAAAAGCGCCGCTTAGAATTCGGCGCTAGAAAAGTCGGGCTGAGTATAGCTTCGGCAACCTGAAAATCAGCTAAAAAAGCCTATGAATGCCGAATCTGTTACATCCACAAGCCTCTCGGATGGTGTAAGACGAGCGCTCGAAATATCGCTCAGGGGCACCGACGAGCTGCTGCCGCAGGATGAATGGGTGCGCAAGCTGCAGCGCTCGGAAGCCAGCGGGACGCCGCTGCGCATCAAGTTCGGCCTGGATCCGACGGCGCCCGACATCCACCTTGGGCACACCGTGGTCTTCAACAAGCTGCGCCAGCTGCAGGACCTGGGCCACACGGTGATTCCCCTGATCGGGGACTTCACGACCACCATCGGCGACCCTTCCGGGCGAAACAGCACACGGCCGCCGCTGACGCGGGAGCAGATCGAGGCCAATGCGACCACCTATTTCGACCAGTTGCGCCTCGTGCTGAACGTCGACCGTGCGGAAGTCCGCTACAACTCCGAGTGGAGCGACCCGCTGGGCGCCCGCGGCATGATCCAGCTCGCCGCCAAGTACACGGTGGCGCGGATGATGGAGCGCGACGACTTCAACAAGCGCTTCAAGTCCGGCCAGTCGATCTCGGTGCACGAATTCCTGTACCCGCTGATGCAGGGCTACGACTCGGTGGCCTTGAAGAGCGACCTCGAGCTGGGTGGCACCGACCAGAAGTTCAACCTGCTCGTCGGCCGCCATCTCCAGCAGGAATACGGCCAAGAACCGCAGTGCATACTTACTATGCCGCTGCTGGAAGGGCTCGATGGCGTCGAAAAGATGTCCAAGAGCAAGAACAACTACATCGGCATCAGCGAAGACGCCAACACCATGTTCGCCAAGGTGCTGTCGATCTCCGACGAGCTGATGTGGCGCTGGTACACGCTGCTGAGCTTCCAGTCGCTCGCGCAGATCGAGGCGCTCAAGGCCGAGATCGCGGCCGGCCGCAATCCCAAGGATGCGAAGGTGGCGCTGGCCAAGGAAATCACCGCGCGCTTCCACAGCGCGGCCGCCGCCGAGACTGCGGAACAGGATTTCATCAACCGCAGCAAGGGCGGCGTGCCCGACGACATTCCCGAACTGTCGTTGGGCGGTGCGCCGCTGGGCATCGCCCAACTGCTCAAGCAGGCGGGCCTTGCACCTTCGGCCTCCGAAGGCAACCGGCTGATCGACGGCGGCGGCGTGCGGGTCGACTCCGTGGTGGTCAGCGACAAGGCGCTCAAGTTGCCCGTGGGCAGCTACGTGGTGCAGGTCGGCAAGCGCAAGTTCGCGCGCGTGACCCTCAGCTGAAGGCGCCGGTCAACGGCGGCGGGTGCCGCGCGTCTCGCCGTCAGCGGACTTCGATGGTGACGCGCCGGTTGCGCGGCTCGTCCACCTCGTCGGCGGTGGGTACCGCGAGTTCGCGCTCGCCGCGGCCCACGGCCTCGATGCGCTTGGCCGGGAACTGCCGTTCCACGAAAAGCTGCACCACTTCCTGCGCCCGCCGCTGCGAGAGCATGTCGTTCTGCTCGAGCGCGCCCTTGGTGTCAGTGTGCCCGGTCACCACGATGTCGCTGCCGCTGCGGGTCTGCGCGGCGATCAGCGCTTCGTTCATGACCTGCTGCGACGCAGGCGTGAGCGTGGTGCCGCCCACTTCGAAATACACCGTGTAGCGCTGCGGTGCGGGCGGCCGCATGTCGAACAGGACCTTGTGCTCCGCCTGCACCTTGGCGGGATCGGCCTGATCGACCACCGGTGCGCCGGAAGCGCCGACCGCGGCAGTTGCGCGCTGGTAGGGCCTGGAAAGAACTTCCTCGCCATCCTTGGCGCGCACGATCACGGCAGAAGGCTTGTCGTCCGCCTGGGGCAGCAGTACCACGCGGGTGCCCGGCGTCGAACATGCGGCAAGCAGCGCAGTGGCCAGCACGGCAGCGAAAAGGCAGGCCCGGTCCGTCGTCATCTTCCTCATGGCTGGCCGTCGGTCTGCACGATGAAGTCGGTTCCGCGAATACCGATGGTGGCGGTTTGCGTCTCCACCCGTATCGCGTCGGGATGGGTCTTGCCGATCAGGCCGGTGATCATGCGCATGGAGCCCCGCAGCAGCGAGACCAGCACGCCGCCTTCATGCGTGGTGGCGTTGAAATGGAATTCCTTCAGATCCAGCCGCGACGAAGGCCCGACCACCAGCGTGGTGTCGTCGCGCAAGACCACGGAAGCGGAAGAGTCGGGGCCGGTCAGGATGCGGTCCACTGCGGCCAGCGCGTCGCCCGCGTTGGCCGGGCGGGGTGTGCCGGCGGTGCTGAGCAGCTGCACGTTGCCCCGCACGGATTTCACGAACCCTGCCTGCGGTTCTGCAGAGGGCATGGAGCCTGCGGGGCGCGCAGGCGCCTGCGTCTGAGCCAACGCCGCTGCGCCCCAGAAGGCGAAGCCTCCCACGGCGATCAGGAATTTTTTCATCATCGTTCTTCTGCGAATGTCTCGCGGTGCCACAAATATTAAATACATGGAGTCGGCGGATGGAGGCCGCGCTCGATAATTCGATCGCGGATGCGGACCTTTGCCGCATTCTTGCCGACTTTTATCGCCAACGCCTTTCCTGCATGACTTTCACGCCCAAGACGCTGCTTCGTGTTTCCGTGGCGGTTGCGCTCGTCACCATCCTGCTCAAGGGACTGGCGGGCTATGTGACCAACTCGATGGGCCTGATCTCCGATGCGATGGAGTCCTTCGTCAACCTGGCCAGCGCGATGTTCGCATTGGGCATGGTGACCATCGCTTCGCGACCGGCCGATGAAGACCATCCCTACGGCCACCACAAGGCCGAATATTTCTCTTCGGGCTTCGAGGGCATCCTGATCGTCGGCGCCGCAGCCGCCATCCTCTGGGTCTCGGTGCAGCGGCTGCTTTCGCCGCAGCCGCTGGAGCAGCTGGGCTGGGGGCTCGGGCTGTCGGTGGTCAGTTCGGGCTTCAACGCGGCCCTGGCCCTTGTGCTGTTCCGCGCGGCGCGAGCGCACCGCTCGATTGCGCTCGAAGCCGATGCGCGGCACCTGATGACCGACGTGTGGACCTCGGCCGGGGTGGTGGTCGGCATCGCGGCCGTGCACTTCAGCGGCTGGCTCTGGCTCGATCCGGTGCTGGCCATCGGCGTTGCGCTCAACATCGTGCGCGAGGGCGTCAGGCTGGTGTGGCGCTCGTCGCAGGGGCTGATGGACGAGGCCCTCGACCCCGAGACCATTGCCACGCTGCGAACCACCCTCGACCAGTTTGCCGCGCGCATGCCGGAAGGCACGCGCATGCGCTTCGACGACATGGTGACGCGGCGCGCGGGGCAGCGCCGCTTTGCCGACCTGCACATGCATGTGCCCGGCGAGTGGACATTGCAGCATGCCGCCGCGATGCGCGACGAATTGGAACAGGCGCTGATGGACGCCGTGCCGGGCCTGCGCGTGACCATCCAGCTGCTGCCCCTGGGCATGGAAGCGCGCGGCCCGCACATCGAGGAAGAAGAAGCCGCATGAAGGCCATCGTCCAGCGCGTGGCCAGCGCGCGCGTCGACATCGCAGGGCAGACCGTCGGCGCCATCGGCGCCGGCCTGCTCGTGCTGCTGTGCGCCGAGCGCGGCGATGCCGACGCGATGGCCGACCGCATGCTTGCCAAGCTGTTGAAGCTGCGCATCTTTTCGGACGAGGCGGGCAAGATGAACCGCAGCGTGCAGGACATCGGCGGCGGCCTGCTGGTGGTGAGCCAGTTCACGCTGGCCGCCGACGTGAGCGGCGGCAACCGGCCCAGCTTCACGCAGGCGGCGGCGCCCGACGAGGGGCGGCGGCTCTACGACTATTTCGTGGACCGGGCCCGCGCCGCGCATCCGGTGGTGGCCACCGGCGAGTTCGGCGCCGACATGCAGGTGCACCTGGTGAACGACGGGCCGGTCACCATCCCGCTGCAGATGGCGTAGCGCCGCCGCGCGCGGCCTCAGCGGCCGTACGGATTGCGGATGCCGAGGCCCGCGAGGATCTCGATCTCGCGCGCCTCCATGGCCTCGGCGTCGGCCTCGCCGGTCTCGTGGTCCCAGCCCTGCGCATGCAGCGTGCCGTGAACCAGCAGGTGCGCGTAGTGCGCAGCCAGGGTCTTGCGCTGCTCCTTCGCCTCGCTCGCGACCACCGGCGCGCACAGCACCAGGTCGGCCATCACCATCGGGCTCTGGGTGTAGTCGAAGGTCAGCACGTTGGTGGCGTAGTCCTTGCCGCGGAACTCGCGGTTCAGGCGCTGGCCTTCCTCGGCATCGACGATGCGCACCGTGATCTCCGCGTCGATCTCGAGTGCATGGCGGATCCAGCGCGCGACGCTGTGGCGCGGCAGCGCGGCGCGGTGCCGTTCCACGCCCTTGAAGCGCGCGAACTGCAGCGAAAGGGACAGTGCGGGCAGCGCCATCTCAATGCGCCCCGCTGCGCTTGCGCTGTCCGTCGTAGGCATCGACGATCTTGGCCACCAGCGGATGCCGCACCACGTCGGCGCTGGTGAAGTGCGTGATCGAGATGCCGTTCACGCGCCTGAGCACGCGCTCGGCATCGATCAGCCCGCTCAGCTGCTGCTTGGGCAGGTCGATCTGGCTCACGTCGCCCGTCACCACCGCCTTGGCGCCGAAACCGATGCGCGTGAGGAACATCTTCATCTGCTCGACCGTGGTGTTCTGCGCTTCGTCGAGGATGACGAAGGCGTTGTTCAGCGTGCGCCCGCGCATGAAGGCCAGCGGCGCGATCTCGAGCGCATTGCGCTCGAAGGCCTTCTGCACCTTCTCGTAGCCCATCAGGTCGTAGAGCGCGTCGTACAGCGGGCGCAGGTAGGGGTCGACCTTCTGCGTCAGGTCGCCCGGCAGGAAGCCGAGCCGCTCGCCCGCTTCCACCGCCGGCCGCGTGAGCACGATGCGCTGCACCGCTGCGCGTTCCAGCGCATCGACCGCGCAGGCCACTGCAAGATACGTCTTGCCGGTGCCGGCCGGGCCGATGCCGAAGGTGATGTCGTGCTTGGCGATGTTGTCGAGGTACAGCGCCTGCGTGGGCGTGCGCGCGCGCAGGTCGGCGCGGCGGGTGACGAGCATGGCCGAATCCTCGTCGCTCATCGAGCCGTCGCCCGCGAGCGTGAGCTGCACCACGGCCGCATCGATCGGGCGCTGCGCGATTTCGTAAAGTGCCTGCAGCACATCCATGGCGCGCTGGGCGGCGGCCTTGGGGCCGTCGACCTTGAACTGCTCGTGGCGGTGCGCGATCTTCACGCCCAGGGCCTCCTCGATGCGGCGCAGGTGCGCGTCCAGCGGGCCGCACAGGTGGCCCAGGCGCGAGTTGTTGGGAGGAGCAAAGGTGTGTCGCAGAATCACGCCGGACATTTCAAGGAAAAAGGGCACCCATGATAGGCAAACTCACCGGCGTATTGGCCGAGCGCAACCCACCGCAGGTGGTGGTGGACTGCAATGGCGTCGGCTACGAGGTCGATGTGCCGATGAGCACGTTCTACAACCTGCCCGGCACCGGAGAGCGCGTTTCGCTGCTCACGCACTTCGTGGTGCGCGAGGACGCGCAGATTCTCTACGGTTTCGGCACCGCCGAGGAGCGTGCGGCCTTTCGGCAACTCATCAAGATCACCGGCGTGGGCCCGCGCACCGCGCTCGGCCTGCTGTCGGGCATGAGCGTGGGCGAGCTGTCGCAGGCGATCACGACGCAGGAACTCGGCCGGCTCGTGAAGATCCCGGGCATCGGCAAGAAGACCGCCGAGCGGCTGCTGCTCGAGCTCAAGGGCAAGCTGGGCGCCGACATCGGCCTGCCCGCCCATGCGGCCACCGACGCGCAGGCCGACATCCTGCAGGCGCTGGTCGCGCTGGGCTACAGCGACAAGGAAGCCGCGCTGGCGCTCAAGGCGCTGCCGAAGGACGCGACGGTGAGCGAGGGGATCAAGCTGGCGCTGAAGGCGCTGGCGAAATAAGGAGGGCGCGGGCCCCGCTCAGGGGTGGATCTTCTCGCCCTTCGCGAGCATTTCCACGAACTGCGCGATGCGCCTTGCCCGCGTCTCGGGCTTCTTCGCGCCCTGCGTGCGGAACAGCACCGCGTAGCGGTTGCGTGAATCGAGCTTGGCGAAGAAGGCGGCGGCCTTGGGGTTGGCGTCGAGCGCGGCCTGCAGGTCGGGCGGCACGGTGGCGATGCTCTGGGCGTCGTAGGCCGCATCCCAGCGGCCGTCGGCGCGGGCGCGCTCCACTTCGGCCAGGCCGGCGGGCTGCATGCGGCCTTCATCGATCAGCTTCAGGACCTTGTCGCGGTTGATCTTCGACCAGGTGCTGCGCGGCGTGCGCGGGGTGAAGCGCTGCAGGAAATACTGCTCGCCGTCGCCCTTGCGCTGGCCGTCGATCCAGCCGTAGCACAGCGCCACCTCGAGCGCCGCGGGGTGGTCGATGGAGGCGATGCCGCTGGCCTTCTTGGCCATGCGGATCCACACGCCGGCCGCGGCGGCATGGTGGCGCTTGAGCCAGCGCTCCCATGCGGCGGCGCTGGTGCACTCGATGGGCGTGTCGTGCGGAACGCGTTGGCTCGTGCTCACGGCACCCACCAGTAGCGCAATGCATGGAAGTAGATCGGGGCCGCGAAGATCACCGAGTCGAGCCGGTCGAGCATGCCGCCGTGGCCCTCGATCATCGAGCCCCAGTCCTTCACGCCGCGGTCGCGCTTGATGGCCGACATCACGAGCCCGCCGAAGAAGCCCATGAGGCAGATGGTGAGCGCCATCAGCGCGGCCTGCCAGGGGTTGAACGGCGTGGCCCAGTAGAGCGCCGCGCCCAGCGCCGTGGCGCTGGCCACGCCGCCGACCAGGCCTTCCCAGGTCTTGGAGGGCGAGAGCTCGGGCGCCACCTTGCGCTTGCCGAAGAGCTTGCCCCAGACGTACTGCAGCACGTCGCTGCCCTGCACCACGATCACGAGAAACGCGATCAGCAGCAGGTTGCGGCCTTCGAAGCCGGGGATCTGCAGCGTGAGCAGTGCGGGCACGTGGCTGATGCAGAACACGCAGACCATCAGGCCCCACTGGATCTTGGAGGTGCGCTCCAGGAAGCGCTGCGTGTCGCCGCCCACGGCCGCAAGAATCGGCAGCACGAGAAAGGCGTAGACCGGGATGAAGATCGAATAGAGCCCGTACCAGTCGATCCACACCAGGAAATACTGCACCGGCAGCCCGATGTAGAAGGCCGCCGCAATCGCATGATGGTCGCCGCGCCGCGTGTAGGCCAGGCTGATGAACTCGCGAAGCGCATAGAACGAGATCAGGTAGAACAGCACGATCACGCCGCCCTTGCCGAACGCGAAGGCCAGGCCGATCACCGCAACCATCACCCACCATGCGTTGACGCGCGCGTTGAGGTTGTCGATCACCGAGTTCGGCTGCCCCGCCGCCACGCGCCACTTGAGCAGCGCGCCAATGGCCGAGGCAAGGATCAGCACGCCGGCTACGCCGCCGAACAATTGCAGCGTGGTCTGGGTGGAAGCGGAGATGTTCATGGCGTTGCAGCTGCTGCTTTTTCTTGTTCGGGCAGGCGGTCGTACTCGGGCCGCAGGTCGAGCATGGCGGCGCGCGCGCGGGCGATGAAGGCATTCTTGTCTTCGCCTTCTTCGAGCCGGATCGGCGTGCCGTAGCGCACCGTGCACGCCAGCGGAATCGGCACCAGCGTGCCCTTGGGCAACACGCGCTTGAGGTTCTCGATCCACACGGGCACCAGCCGCACATTGGGGCAGGCGCGCGCCAGGTGATAGAGGCCGCTCTTGAGCGGCAGCAGGATCTCGTCGCCGGTGTTGCGCGTGCCCTCGGGGAACATGATGAGCGAGTCGCCGCCGTCCAGCGCCTCCTTCATCTGCTCGACCGGGTTCCCGCCCTGGCCCGAGCCGTCGCGCCGGATCATCAGCGCGTTGAACACGTCGGCGCCGATGAACTGGCGCACCTTGGAAGCCATCCAGTAGTCCTGCCCGGCCACCGGCCGCGTGAGCGCGCGCAGGTCGGGCGGCAGCGTGGCCCACAGCAGCACGAAGTCGCCGTGGCTCGTGTGGTTGGCGAAGTAGAGCGTCTGCTCGGCCTTGGGCGTGGTGCCGCTCCAGATGGCGCGCACGCCGGTCAGGAGGCCGGCCGCGCCGATGATGAGCTTGCCCGCGACCACGGCCAGTGCGCGGCGCAGCACCGTGCTTTCGGGGCGGCGGTCTTTGTTGTTGTGGTCTTCTTCGGTCAAGAGAGATCCTGTGTCATCAAGGCAAGAAGAAACATCGCACTCTGGCAGGCGACCACGATGGCATGCCGCTGCACGAGCTGGCGCGTGCCCTGCACGCGGTCGTCGAGCGGGCGCGGAGCCTTCGATGCCTCTGCATTGCGCAGCCCGAGCCGGTCGAGCGCGGTGTCGAGCGCGTCCAGCGAGGCGATCGCGCCACGCGCCAGGTCGGCGAACAGCGCCTGGTCGAAGCGCAGCCTGAACGCGAAATAGCGCTCGAGCGCACCCAGCAGCAGCACCGCGCCAAAGCCCACGGTGGCCGTGCTCGACAGCGAGCGCAGCGTGAGCGCGAGCACCAGCGCCGCAATGCATGTGAGCGCGAAGCCCCAGGCCGCCAGCACCGCCGCGGCGCGCAGCAGTGCGGCCAGCGATGCGCAGGTGGCGCGTTCGCTGTCAGTCATGGGGCGGGGCTCCCGAAGCGGCGGTGCCCAAGGGCGCGAGCGATATCCGCCACGCCGGCCGCAGCACGATCTGCGGACGCGCAAGGCGCACGGCATCCTCGGCCTGCGCCAGTCCGCCCACCGCGCCATAGCGGCCCAGCCAGGCGATCACGGCGGCGGCGCTGCGCGAAAAACCCAGCGCGCAGCACACCCACACGGCCGCGCCATCGGCATTGCGGCGCTGGCCTTCGATGACCGCGGCCGCGCGCTGCAGGCGCACGGTCGGCGGCACGGTCAGGTCGAGGATCGGCACGCAGCGCGCATGCGGCACGCCGGCCGGCATTTGCAGTTCGGCGCACAGGCTCACGAGACGGGGCCGGCCGGCGGCCATCCATTCGGCGCGCGTGGGCCGCCGCCCGAGCAGCAGGCCCGGCACCACTTCGACGAAAGCCGGCAGCCTGCGCGTCCAGAGCCATGCGTTGACGGCCGCACCCAGGCGATAGGGCGCAAGCAGCCAGCGCGCCGCCCAGCCCATGCGGCCTTGGCCGTTCATCTGGAAGCCGCGGGCGCCAAAGCCGATGTAGTTGAGCGCCACCAGCGCCAGCGAGGCCGAAGGCCAGGCGAGCCACAGCGCCACGCCGCCCAGCTGCATGGCCGCCGCGAGCAACAGCGCCGCGCCCACGGTGTAGAAGCCCGCGAGCTTCCAGCGCTGCGCATCGCGCGTGAAGCGCCAGGCGCGCGGCATCGAAACCGTGCGCTCCAGCGGCCACAGCCACACGCAGAACAGCCCGAGCAGCGCGCCGGTCGGAATGTCGATGAAATGGTGCTGCCAGGTCGTGAGCACCGAGGCGCAGATCGCGAACGCCCACACATGCAGCACCAGCCTGGCCCACGCGGCGCGCAGGAACTGCCGGTACCAGTCCCACAGGATCACCGCCAGCGCGATGTGCAGCGACGGCGCCTGGTTGTAGGGCTGGTCGAAGCCGCGCAGCGCGTTGAACAGGAAGGCCGGCGCGCCCTCGACCGCCGGCTGCCCGAAGCTGAAATGCAGCGGCCAGATGACGAAGCAGGTGCAGGCAATGAGCGTCGCGCTCACGAGCCGCAGCGCATGCCGGTCGAGCGTGTGCCTGCTGCGCGCCAAGAAGAGCGAGAGCGCGTAGAAGACGTTGATCGTCCAGTACGGAAAGATCGTCCAGGCCCAGAACGGCAGCTGCCGCTCCCACTCGAAGGCCATCGAGGGCACCTGCGCGCGCGTGGTGGCCCACCAGTTGGCCAGGCCGTAGGTCGCATAGAACAGCGGCCCCAGGAACACGAGCCAGGCGGCTGCGCGCTTCCAGGGCCGTTGTGCGGGCGGGGGGTTCATCTGGCGCGCAGCCCTGGGCTCACGCGACCCTCACCGCGAGCGAGACGGTGAAGATGCCCCATTCGTCGATGCGCTGGTCGATCTTGCGGAAGCCTGCTTCCTCCACCAGCTGGTCCATCTCGGCCTGCGTGCGGCGGCGCATCACCCAGGCTTCGCCCTGGCGATGGCTGGTGAGCGCGCGCGCAATCATCTCGAGCTGCGGATGCCAGGGCTGGCCGGTGTAGACCAGGTAGCCGCGGTCTTCCACCGCATCGCCCACGCCCGCGAGCGATCGCTGCACCATCTCGTTGTCGGGGAACAGCTCGTAGAGGCCCGACACCACCGCCAGCGTGGGCCGTGGTGTCACGGTGGCCAGGCTGATGCGGTCGAAGGCGTCGGCCTGCACGAACTGCGCCACGTCTTCCAGGCCCTTCTCGGCGATGAGCGCGCGGCCGTCGCGCACGTTGATGTCGCTGTAGTCGCGCAGCAGGATCGAGCTGGCCTTGACGGGGCTCGCAAGCACCGCGTCGAGCACGTAGCGGCCGTGGCCGGCCGCGATGTCCATCACGCGCACTTCGCGGTGCATCTCGGCCAGGCGCTCCATCGCGATGCGGATCAGCTCCTCGACGTGGATCTTGCGCTGCCGGATGCCGCGCCAGCCGATCGAGTTCAGGTAGGTCTTGTCGACGGAGCGGCCCAGCGCGCCCTTGCCCTTCGGCTCGTTGCGGTAGACGTAGTCGAGCGTGCTGCCCGAATCGAAGCCGGTGTCGTGCCCGAGCTTCACGCCGCGCGAGAGCATGCCGCCCAGGCGCAGGCTGGCGCGCGTCATGCCCCAGTAGGCGCCGCGTGCCGACAGCGGCGCCAGCGGCTCGGCCAGCGCACGCGATTCGTCGGCGGTGTTGCCAGCCAGGTGCGCGGCACGCAGGTCGACCGGCGCGGGCGGCTGGTCGAACAGCTGCAGGATGAATTCGCGGATCGCCTGCACCGCCGGCGCGCGGTCCTTCTCGCCCAGCGTGTCGTGGAAGAAGCCCGGCAGTTCGAGCCTGGTTTTGACGGCGCTGCCCAGCCGCTCGAAGAACTGGTGCTGCGGCTTGTGGTGCACCACCCAGTCCGAGCCCGAGATCAGCAGCTGCACCGGCAGCGTGATGGCGTTGGCATCGGCCACCACGCGGTCGGCCGCTTCATACAGGCCGAGCAGGATGTTGACTGCGATGGGGCGCGAGATCAGCGGATCGCTCTCGTAGCTTGCGATGCGCTCGGGGTCGTGCGTGAGGAATTTCGCCTTCACATAGCTGTTGACGAAGAACAGGCCGCGCAGCTTGTGCATCAGCCCGAGCCCGGCGCGTGCAAAGGGTACGTAGAGCTTCACCTTGAAGGCCGGCGAGGCCAGCGTGAGGCCGCGCACCTTGGGCGCGTAGTCGTGCGCCCAGGTGGAGACCAGCACGGCGCCCACGCTCTGCGCAATCACGTGGATGTCGTGCTCCGCCACGCCGTGCGCGCTGCCGATGTGCTGGACGAAGGTCTGCACGTCGCGCACCGACGTGGCAAAGCTCGGGCTGTAGCCGCGCTGGCCCGGCGAGCGGCCGTGGCCGCGCGCGTCCCACGCGAAGAAGTCGAAGTCGGGCAGGTCGAGCTCGTCGACCAGGTGCGCCATGCGCGCGCCGTGCTCATGGCCGCGGTGGAACAGCACGATGGCGCCGCGCCGTGCGCCGCCGGTGGCCGGCCAGTGCCGGTAGAAGAGCGATTCGCCGTCGTGCGTGCGGAACTGGCGCTCCTGCGGAATGCGTTGTGGATGGGTGCTTGTATCGGTCATCGGATCCCTGTCGCTATTTATATGTTTGTTCGTCGTGTGCCGGTCTACGCCGCCTCGGCCAGCGCGCGGCGCACGCGGTTGACCACCGTCCAGGCCACGAGCGCCGCGGCCAGCGGCATCAGCCACGCCGCCCAGCCCGGCAGCGGCCAGCCCAGCGCCACATAGAGGCCGAGCGCGCCGAACACGAAGGCGCGGTCGCTCTTGCCCAGCGGCCCGTCGTAGCGGCGCGAGGCGCCCACCGTGGGGCCCAGCGCGCCCGCGAATTCGCTCAGCCCCGCCAGCACGATCACCGTGCCGACCCAGAACGGGCTGAACGGCTGCACCAGCGCAAACGGCAGGTACAGCGCGGCATCGGAGACCACGTCGGTCAGTTCGTTGAGGAAGGCGCCGAGCTTGCTCTGCTGGCCGTGCTCGCGCGCCAGCATGCCGTCGATGGCGTTGAACGCCATGCGCACGAACATCCAGGCCGGGATCAGTCCGAAGGCGGCCAGCGACGGCGCCGCAAAGAAAAGCCAGAGCCCGAGCGCGACCGAAACCACGCACGCGGCCAGCGTGACCTGGTTCGCGGTGACGCCCAAGGCATGCAGGCGCCCCACGAGCGGCCGCAGCAGGCCCTGGAACCGGGGTTTCAGTTCGTAGATCGACACGTGCCGGCTTCCCCTCGTTTGTTATATGGCCGAAGCATTCTGCCAGTGTGGCAGGCACTAAACTTGCCCTTGCAGCCTCTCATTCCATGACCATCCAGACCGACGATTTCGCCCCTGCCCCGCCCCGCGTGGTGTCCGCCGCCCCCGCTTCGCCCCAGGAAGAGGCCATCGAGCGGGCGCTGCGCCCCAAGCTGCTGGACGAATACGTCGGCCAGGCCAAGGTGCGCGAGCAGCTCGAGATCTTCATCGGCGCGGCGCGCAAGCGCAAGGAAGCACTCGACCACGTGCTGCTGTTCGGCCCGCCCGGCCTTGGCAAGACCACGCTGTCGCACATCATCGCGGCCGAGCTGGGCGTCAACCTGCGCCAGACCTCCGGGCCGGTGCTCGAGAAGCCCAAGGACCTGGCGGCGCTCCTGACCAACCTGGAGCCCAACGATGTGCTCTTCATCGACGAGATCCATCGCCTGAGCCCGGTGGTCGAGGAAATCCTCTACCCCGCGCTGGAGGACTACCAGATCGACATCATGATCGGCGAGGGCCCCGCGGCGCGCAGCATCAAGCTCGACCTGCAGCCCTTCACGCTGGTGGGCGCCACCACGCGCGCCGGCATGCTCACCAACCCGCTGCGCGACCGCTTCGGCATCGTGGCGCGGCTGGAGTTCTACACGCCCGAGGAGCTCGCGCTCATCGTGCGGCGCAGCGCCGGGCTGCTCAAGGTGGACACCGACGCGGCCGGCGGCTTCGAGATCGCGCGCCGCTCGCGCGGCACGCCCCGCATCGCCAACCGCCTGCTGCGGCGCGTGCGCGACTATGCCGAGGTGAAGGGCAACGGCCGCATCACCGAAGAGATCGCGCACAAGGCGCTTGCCATGCTCGACGTCGACCCGCAGGGCTTCGACCTGATGGACCGCAAGCTGCTCGAAGCCGTGATCCACCGCTTCGACGGCGGCCCCGTGGGCCTGGACAACGTGGCCGCCAGCATCGGCGAGGAACGGGACACCATCGAGGACGTGATCGAGCCCTACCTCATCCAGCAGGGCTACCTGCAGCGCACCCCGCGCGGGCGCATCGCCACGCTGGCGGCCTACCGCCACCTGGGCGTGACGCCGCCTTCGAGCCGCTCCGACGGACAAGACCTCTTCGGAACCTGACAACCCATGCATACCCATGACCTGAGTGCCTGGCAGCACGACCATCATTTCGGCGCAGGCAACGAATCGGCCGAGCGCAGCACCCGCCTCGTGATGTGGATCACCCTTGCCGCGATGGTGGTCGAGATCGGCGCCGGCTGGTGGTCCAACTCCATGGCGCTCCTGGCCGACGGCTGGCACATGAGCTCGCATGCGCTGGCCATCGGCCTGAGCGCCTTCGCCTATGCGGCGGCGCGGCGCTATGCGCGCGATCCGCGCTTTGCCTTCGGCACCTGGAAGATCGAGGTGCTGGGCGGCTTTGCGAGCGCGCTGATGCTGCTCGGCGTTGCGGCGCTGATGGTGGTGGGCTCGATCGAGCGGCTCCTCTCGCCCTCGGTCATCCACTACCGCGAAGCCGTGGCGGTGGCCGTGCTCGGGCTGGTGGTCAACCTGGTCTGCGCGCGGCTGCTGGGGTCGGCGCACCATCACGGGCATGGGCACGACCATGGCCATGCGCACCATCACCACGGCGACCATGGCCATGCGCACGGCCACGACCTGAACCTGCGCTCCGCCTACCTGCACGTGGTGGCCGATGCCGCCACCTCGGTGCTGGCCATCGGCGCGCTGCTCGGCGGCTGGTTCTTCGGCTGGTCCTGGCTCGATCCGGTGATGGGCATCGTCGGCGCGGTGCTGGTGGCCGTGTGGGCCAAGGGCCTGCTCAAGGAAACCGGCAAGGTGCTGCTCGACCGCGAGATGGACCACCCCGTGACGGCCGAGATCCGCGAAGGCGTCGAAACGATGCTGGCCGATTCGGAAACCCGCGTGGCCGACCTGCACGTGTGGCGCGTGGGCCGCGAGGCCTATGCCTGCGCGCTCACGGTGGTGACGCACTCGCCCACGCTCACGGCCGACGAGGTGAGGGCCTGCTTCTCGATGCACGAGGAAATCCGGCACTCGACCGTGGAAATCCAACGCTGTTAGGGACGCCCCCCGAAGCGCCGGCTTCGGCGTCATCGATATGTCACGGGACCGCCATCGCCCGGTCACGCGTTGGTGGGAGCCTACCCGTCCATGCAACGCGACGATGCTTTCCTGCGCGCATGGCGCGACACCGCGACCCGGGCCCCCGAGCCGGAGGACGACGATCTTGCGCGCCCGCCGCTGCGCTGCCGCACGCTCTGGATCTCCGACCTGCACCTGGGCACGCCCGGCTGCCAGGCCCGCGCGCTGCTCGACTTTCTCAAGCACACCGAGTGCGAGACGCTGTTCCTGGTCGGCGACATCATCGACGGCTGGCAGCTCAAGCGGAACTGGTACTGGCCGCAGGCGCACAACGACGTGATCCAGAAGCTGCTGCGCAAGGCGCGCAAGGGCACGCGCGTGATCTTCATCCCCGGCAACCACGACGAATTCGCGCGCAAGTACCTGAACCACAACTTCGGCGGCATCGACGTGGCCGAAGAATGGATCCACGAGACCGCCGATGGCCGCAAGCTCTGGATCATCCACGGCGACCTGTTCGACGGCGTGATCCAGTGCGCCAAGTGGCTCGCGCACGTGGGCGATTCGCTCTACGAATTCACGCTCAAGCTCAACCGCCACCTCAACTCGCTGCGCGCGCGCATGGGGCTGCCGTACTGGTCGCTTTCCAAGTACCTCAAGGGCAAGGTCAAGCGCGCCGTGAGCTACGTGGGCGACTTCGAGAACGCCGTGGCGCGCGAGGCCCGCAAGCGCGGCGTGCAGGGCGTGGTCTGCGGCCACATCCACCATGCCGAGATGCGCGACATCGACGGTATCCTCTACTGCAACGACGGCGACTGGGTCGAGAGCCTCACGGCGCTGGCCGAGCATGCCGACGGCACGCTGGAGATCATCGACTGGGCGCAGCACATGCCGGTGCCGGCCAAAGCGGGCGCGCCGCGCGAGGCCATCGCAGCCTGAGCCTGGCCGGGGCTCGCTTGCCCGCTCTTCAGCGCCGCATCGTGTCGAGCTGCGTCACGGGCGCGCTGTCATTGCCCCACGATCCGCGAATGAAGGTCAGCACCGCGGCCACGTCGCCCGCATCGAGCACCTGCCCGAACGGCGGCATGCCGTAGGGCCGCGGATTGCCCGCGGTGGAGGGCAGGTAGCCGCCGTGCGCGATCACCTGGATCAGGTTGGTCGTCTGCGCCATGTTCACGGCGCGGTTGCCTGCCAGCGGCGGAAAGGCGCCGGGCACTCCCTGGCCCTGATCGCCGTGGCAATAGGCGCATTGCTGGTCGTAGATCTTGGCGCCGCGGATCATGGTGCCGGCGTCGCGGCGCGCCGGTGCGGCGGCCGTGCGCACTGGGGGCGCGGCTTGCGCCGGCACGCCGGGCAGGTCCTTCAGGTAGCTGGCCATCGCGGCCAGATCGGCCTCGCTCAGGTGCTGCGTGCTGCGAAAGACGACGTCGGCCATCGGCCCCATGACCGAGCCGCGCGGTGCCACGCCGTTCTTGAGCAGCGCCACCACGTCGGCCGTCGGCCAGTCGGCCACGCCGGCCTGGTGCGGGTCGGCAAGCGATGGCGCATACCAGTTCTCCACCGCGATCAGCCCGCCCGAAAGCCCCAGCTTCGCCTGCGTGGCGCCCAGCGAATCGCGGCTGCCGTGGCAGGCGATGCAGTGGCCCAGCCCGCCGACCAGGTAGGCACCCCGGTTCCATTCGGCCGGCTTGCCCGCATTCGCCACGAAAGCCTCGGGCTTGAAGGAGAGCGCCCGCCAGACCGCCAGCGCGGCCTGCGTGTCGTAGGGAAAGCGCAGCCGGTGCGCCAGGTTGGGCGCCGGCGCGGGCGGCACGCTGCGCAGGTAGGCGTAGATCGCGTCCGAGTCCTCGCGCGTGACCTGCGTGAAGTTCGGATACGGGAACGCGGGATACAGCAGGCGGCCATCCTTGCTGCGGCCGTTGTGCATCGCGCGCCAGAAATGCGCGCTGCTCCAGCTGCCGATGCCGTTCTGTGTGTCGGGCGTGAGGTTGCTCGAATACACGGTGCCGAAGGGCGTCTCGATCGGCAGCCCGCCGGCATAGGGTTGGCCGCCGCGCGTGGTGTGGCAGCCGGCGCAGTTGCCGGCCAGTGCAAGGTAGCGCCCGCGCTCGACCAGCTGCGGCGTGGCATCGAAGGCATCGGCCTGTTCGGGCAGCGGGTCTTCGCCGCGCAGGTTCAGCGCGACGATGCCGCCGGCCGCGGCGCCCAGCAGCAGCACCAGAACCAGCAGCGTCCAGCCGAGGTGTCGCATCTTCATCGGCGCCTCACTTCGGCATGCCGCCGCAGCGCATCGGCAGTGCGGCGGGCAGCGAGGCGGCGGGCTTCGGATCGGCCGGCATCGGCTGCACCGCGAGCCAGCTGGCCACGGCGTTGATGTCGGCCGTGGTCATGCGGCGGCCGATGTCGGCCATGCAGTCGGGCGCCAGCGCATGCCGCTCGCTGGTGAGCCAGGCGCCGAGCTGCGAAGACACGTAGAGGCGTGGCAGCCCCAGCAGCCCCGGAATGGCCGGCTGCACGCCGGTGAGCGCGGCGCCGTGGCATTGCACGCAGGCCGGAATTTGCCGTGCCGCATCGCCTTCGAGCGCCAGCTGGCGGCCGCGCGCCAGCTGCGCGGGTGGCGCGTCGCTCACGGGCGAGACGGGCGGGTAGGGCAGGTCCAGGCCGGCGAAGTATTCGGCCATTTCCATCAGGTAGGCATCGGAGAGGTGCTGCACCATGTAGCTCATGTCGGCGTTGAAGCGCCGGCCGTCGCGAAAGCTCCGCAGCTGGTTGAACAGGTAGCCCGCGGGCTTGCCTGAGAGGCGCGGAAAGTAGCCGGCATTGGTGGTCGCGCCTTCGCGCCCGTGGCAGGCGATGCAGGCGGCCACGCGCTGCTCGATGCCGCTGGCGGAAGAGGCGGCCGGAGTGGCCGGTGCGGCCGCCATGGCGCAGATGCCGTGGCCCAGCAGCAGCAATGCGATGGCCGCGAGGCGGCGGGCGGCGTTGTTCTTCGTCATGTGCCGGCCGCGAAGTGCGCCAGCGCCAGCAGCCCCGCAATGAGCAGCAGCACCGTGACCAGCGCAACGCCGACCAGCGGCAGCAGCCCCACCTGTGCGGTGCGCCGGTCGGCATCCGCGCGGCGGCCGCCCAGCCCGATGAAACTCCAGAGAACCGCGCGTACCGCGCGCATGAGATTGGACATGCACCGACTGTGCCGCAAGCGCAGCCAAAAAAACAGATGCAGATCCGAACCAAATCACCGGAGCAGATAAAGTCCCCCCACCGAATGAAGACCGCCCCGCCATGAAGCGCTACGAAGCCCTTGCCGCAGACATCGAGGCGTCGATCCGCCACGGCACGCTCAAGACCGGCGACCGGCTGCCCTCGGTGCGGCACACCGGCGAGAGCCGGGGCGTGAGCGCCTCCACCGTGTTCCAGGCGTACTACCTGCTGGAGGCGCGCGGCCTGGTGCGCGCGCGGGACCGCTCGGGCTACTACGTCACCGGCGGCGGGCTGCGCGATGCGCCGCCCGAGGCCAACCTCACCTCGCGCCCGGCCGAGGGGCCCAGGTCGCTCGACGTGAGCGACCACGTGTTCGACATTCTCGAAGCCAGCATGTCGCGCAAGGTCGTTCCCTTCGGCTCGGCGTTTCCGAGCCCGCTCCTGTTTCCGCTGGCGCGGCTGGGCCAGTTCATGGCCGCGAGCGCCAAGTCGCTCGACCCGTGGAGCACCGTGGACGACCTCACGCCCGGCAGCGCGGCGCTGCGCCGGCAGATTGCGCTGCGCTACCTGGGCGACGGCATGCAGGTCGCGGCCGACGAGATCGTCGTCACCAACGGCGCGCTGGAGGCGCTCAACCTGTGCCTCGCGGCGGTCACGCGCCCCGGCGATTCGGTGATCGTCGAATCGCCCACCTTCTATGCGGCCCTGCAGGCGCTCGAGCGCATGGGCCTGCGCGCCATCGAGGTGCCGACGCATCCCGGCGAAGGCATCGACCTGGCTGCGCTGGAGCTGGCCATTGCAGCCCACCAGCCCAAGGCCTGCTGGCTCATGACCACCTTCCAGAACCCGCTCGGCAGCCTGATGCCCGACGCGAAGAAGAAGGCGCTGGTCGAACTGCTCGCGCGGCATGCGCTGCCGCTGATCGAGGACGACGTGTACGCCGAGCTCTACTTTGGCGACCGCCGCCCGCCGCCGGCCAAGGCCTTCGACACGCAGGGCCTCGTGCTGCATTGCTCGTCGTTCTCGAAGTGCCTGGCACCGGGCTACCGCATCGGATGGGCGTCGGCCGGGCGCTTTGCGCGCAACGTGGCGCGGCTGAAGCTGACGACCACGCTCAGCACCTCCGTGCCCGCGCAGCTCGCGCTCGCAAGCTACCTGGAAAAAGGCGGCCTCGACAAGCACCTGCGCAAGCTGCGCCAGGTCCTGGCCGTGCAGCAGGCGAGCTTTGCGCAGGCAGTGGGCCACTACTTTCCTGTGGGCACGCGCGCCACGCGGCCGCTGGGCGGCTACTTCATGTGGGTCGAGCTGCCGGCGCAGGTCGATGCGCTCGCCATCCATGCGCAGGCGCTGGAGCGCGGCATCAGCGTGGCGCCCGGGCCGATCTTCTCGGCCACGCGCGGCTTCGCGCACTGCCTGCGCCTGAACTACGGGCATGCCTGGGATGCGCACAGCGAAAAGGCGATGCAGACCCTGGGGCGATTGGTGGCAGCGGCCGCGGCAGGCAGCCCGCCGCGCGAGAAAATCGCGGTGTCGTGACCTTCGATCTTTTTTCCGATGACCCCGAAGACGCCGCACTGCCGCGCGGCAAGGAGGCGATCGGCCCCGGCGCATTCGTGCTGCGCGGATTCGCGCTGCCTTATGTCGACGAACTGCTGTCCGCGCTGCACGAGGTCGAGCGGCGCGCCGCCTTCCGCCAGCTGGTGACCCCCGGCGGCTTCACGATGTCGGTCGCCATGACCAACTGCGGCCGGCTCGGCTGGATCTCGGACCGGCGCGGCTACCGCTATGGCGAGCACGACCCCGAAACGGGCCTGCTGTGGCCCGCCATGCCAGCGGCCTTTGCGCGCCTGGCCCAGGCCTCGGCCGCCGAGGCCGGGTTTGCGGGCTTCCAGCCCGACGCCTGCCTGGTGAACCGCTACGAGCCCGGCACGCGGCTGTCGCTGCACCAGGACAAGGACGAGCGCGACTACGGCGCGCCCATCGTCTCGGTGTCGCTCGGCATGCCAGCCACTTTTCTCTTCGGCGGACTCGCCCGCAGCGACAAGGCCGCGCGCATTCCGCTGGTGCATGGCGACGTGGTGGTGTGGGGCGGGCCCGACCGGCTGCGCTACCACGGCGTGCTGCCGCTCGAAGACCGGCCGCACGCGCTGCTGGGCAGCCGGCGCATCAACCTGACTTTTCGCAAAGCGGGATGAAGCGGCCGCTCAAGTCAAATTGATGACTTGTTCCTTTTTTCTGTGCACAACTCTGTGGGTTGTCTGAGGACCGGAGTCGCCAGAGCCAGCATTGACGGGGGTTGGCACTAGGTTGCCTGCGGAATGGGCAGGGGGGCGGGGCGGTGGAAAAACCGGTGCCGCCTGGAACGGGCGTCTCGAAAAAGCGGGCTGGATTCGTGACATACATCACGAATTTCGCCAAGGCCCGGCGGTTGGGGCGGAGGCCTTTGCCGCTTCGATCACAATCAGTTACCGATCGATGATGGAGCCGTTGCCCGCAAAGCCCTTGGTCCTCCAGCGGCGAGCGGACCCGGTCTTAAGGGCGCACGCATGGCTTACTTCCCTCAGGGCAAAACAACCGTTCATGCTCGCTGCAACACAGGTGAGCGCAAGCTCTTCGAGGCGCTGAAACGCCACTTGCCGGACGACCATCTGGTTTGGCACGACCTCCCAATTGGCGATGCGGGCCTGCAGCCTGACTTCGTGATCCTGAGCCCGCGACAGGGCTTGCTGGTGCTGGAAGTCAAGGACTGGAAGCGAAGCACGCTGGCCGGCGCTGACAAGCATCGTGTGCAGCTCAATGTGGAGCGGGGCGTGGTGACCAGCCCCCATCCGCTGGCCCAGGCGCGCCAGCACGTGCTTGCACTTGTCGATCGAATGCAGCTTGATTCGGCGCTGGTGGCTGCGGAGGGACGTTTCAAGGGAAAGCTGCTGTTCCCATGGGGCTGGGGCTGCGCTTTGGTGAATCTCAAGCGCGATAGCGTGTCGGACCCCGGCTTCGCGGAAATCTTCCCGCCAGAACGAACGCTGCTGCGTGACGATCTGGAGGACGACACGGACACAGAGCTCTTCAGCCAGAGGCTGTGGTCGATGATGCAGGTGAACTTCCCGCATACGCTGACCCTGCCGCAACAGGATCGTGTGCGCTGGCACTTGTTCCCGACCCTGCGCGTGGAGCCGCAGCAAGCGGCGCTTCAGCTGGGCGAGGCGAAGCCCAACGGCCCCATTCGCATGCACGACATGATGCACGTCATGGACATGCAGCAGGAACGCGAAGCGCGCCGCATGGGTGATGGCCATCGGGTCATCCACGGTGTCGCCGGATCGGGCAAGACCATGATCCTGGTGTTCCGTGCCCAGCATCTCTCCAAGGCGGCCGCGGCGGTCGGGCGGCCTGTACTGGTTCTCTGCTACAACCGCGCGCTTGCCGAGCGCATCGCCTACCTCTTGCAGCAGCGGGGAGTCGACGGAGCCGACCACGGTGTGGTGGTGCGCTCGTTCCATAGCTGGTGCGAGGACATGGTGCGCACCTACCAACTGGAAGTGAAGGCACCGCGCAGCCCGGCCGACGCCTACTTCACCGAATTGGCTGCCACCGTTGAACGTGCACTCGCAAGCGGCTTCGTACCCAAGGGCCAATACACGGCCGTGATGATCGACGAGGCGCACGACTTCGAGGACGCCTGGCTGCGGATGGCGGTGGAACTGGTCAACCCCGCCACAAAGGCGCTGTTGGTCCTCTACGACCATGCCCAGGCAATCTACAAGAAGCAGAATCGAAAGACGCCCTTCAAGGCCCTTGGCATCGATGTGGTTGGCGGCCGTCGCAGCACCATCCTGCGCACCAACTACCGCAATACGGCGGAAGTGCTGAGCCTGGCGCTGCGGTGCGCAGGCGAGTTGATGCCTCAAGGTCCGGCATCCGACTCCGCTGCCGACATGAACGACAGCGAACTCGGTGTGCTGCTGGATGGCGCAAACGATGACGCGCCGGTATCCGTCGTTCGGCCCGACTCGGCGGGGCGCCGAGGCCCGATGCCAGTGCTCCACGAAGCAGACTCTCCCCGGACCGAAGCGCTGTGGCAGGCCCAGCGCATCGCGCAGTTGCAGGCCGAGGGCGTGCGGCTGGGACAGATCGCGGTGGTGTTCCGCTACAAGGCGGCGATGGAGCCTCTGGAAGAGGCCCTGCGTGTGCATGGCATTCCCTTCCAGTCAATGCGCACCATCAAGCCGCGCGATCTGCAATGGGCCGACGATGAAGTGCGGATCTTGACTGCCCACAGCGTCAAGGGACTGGAGTTCTCCCATGTCCTGGTCGGTGCGATTGATGCGTTTGAAGAGGCCAAGCATCAATCTGCTGCCGACGAGTTGCGATTGCTCTATGTGGCAATGACTCGCGCCACCCTGTGGCTGGCGCTTTCGGCGCGCCGGGCGGGTCCGTTGGTCGATCAAGTGCGAGGGCAGTTGGAGAGGCTTCGGGCGGAGTGGGCGGAGTTGGGTTGAGCGTTGTTTGAAGACGCATGCGTGTGGCGGTATTGCGAAGGCGGCTACGCAGCGGAAGCGGACTGTCGCTGCTCAAGGCTAGACTTCCGAGTTCGGCCAGAAGCATCGGTGATCGGGCGGTCCTTTGGTCCAGACTTGGGGCCTCAGGAACGCGGCAACCCGCCGATCTGCTGCATCAGTCCGAGCAAGTCCGGTTGCCCCACTTCGGAGACGATCTTCCCGGTCGAGAGTCGATAGATGTTCAGCGCTTGCACGGCAATCGTCTTGCCGGAGGGAGGCACGCCAAAAAAAGCTCCGCGGTGCGTCCCGCGCATCGTGAATCGCGCCGCGATGACATCACCTTCGATGACGGTTTCCTCGAGAGTCCATTGAATGTCGGGGAATCCGCCGCGCATCATCCCGATGATCTCCAGGTAGCCTTGTGGCCCGTGCACGGGTTCGGCGCGCCCAGGAACGTGAAACACGGCGTCCGGAGCAACCAATTCTGTGGCGAGCCGCGGGTCCGCGGTGTTGATGAACTCCACGAAGCGGGCCATGAACTGTCGGTTTGTGGTTTGCATCTGTCGCCTCGGACTGTCTATCAGGATGGGAGCCGGGGCATGGGGGCCGCCCGACGCCCTTGTTCCCATATTGTTTGAGTTGCCGGCATGTTCGACACGATCAAAGTCGGTTGCCGCATGGTGAATATCGGACACAATGGGTCGATGCCGCGCGGAACGAGACCCATCGATATCGAACAGGTCGAATATCGGCCCTCGGCCGAGAGAGCGCTGGATCTCGAGGTCTTCTCGATGTCGGACCTGAGACGCAGGGTGCCCCGAGCCCACCTACAGCGTCACCATCGCTACGACTTTCACATGTTCGTGCACGTCAAACGCGGAAAATGCCGCGCCGTGGTGGATTTCAGTCACATAGAGTGTGGCGCCGGATCGCTGCTGACCATCCGGCCCGGACAGGTTCACCGCTTCGGCCCGGGAAGCCGCTGGGACGCAAACCTCCTGCTGTTCCGACCCGAACTGCTGCAGGCTTCGCAAGGCGAGGAACGCCTTCAGATGCCTGAACTGATTGATGCGCTTCCTGGCCATCTGCGCCTCGACCGGTCGACGGGTCGGTTCTTGGCCAACACGCTCACGCGGCTTGAGGAGGAGTGCGCGCTCGAAGCCCGGCAACCGCTGCTGAACTGGCTGCTCCAGAGTGAACTGGCAACCCTCGTGATGCGGCTGCACATCTTTCACGCCGAGCAACAGCCGCCCGCCGGAAAATCGGCCGACGCGCCGGAGCGCTTTCGTCTCTTCAAACGGCTTTTGGACGCGAAGGTGCATGAGTGGCATCACGTTTCGCGCTACGCACATGCCATGGGATGTTCTGAGAAGACCCTCACTCGCATCTGCAGTGCGGTGACTGGCGTCGGTGCGAAGGCCTTTATCGCCTCGCGCCTTGCGCTGGAAGCCAAGCGCTTGCTCGTGCACACGGAGATGCCGATTTCCGCCATCGCGCAGCGGCTTGGCTTCGATGAGGCGACCAACTTCACCAAGTTCTTTCGCAGCATTGAAGGATGCACGCCAGGCGACTTCCGCCGTCGGTTCGATGTCTCGTTGTAGCCGCGATACCCGTCGACTCGGATCGGACGTTGCATTCGATCTCGCGCACGGGCTGGTGGACTCTTGGCGTTCGCACCACGAGTCTGTCACATCTGATCCGTGAGGCGAATGTCCGCACCTGGCGGCATCTGTCTGGCCGGGATGCCAAGCTGCCATTCATTGCTGACCCAGCAAACCCGTAGGCCGCCACCACGCGCGGCATGGTTGACCGCATGTCAGCCGTGGACTGCTATGCCCCCGCCTTTATCAGATCCACGATAGTGCTCTCCGGTCGGAGTTTGCAGGCGCGGCACCAGTCCAGATAGAACAGGACGTCCATGTATCGCTCGCCCCGTTCGACCTTCGAAACATAGGACTGGTCGACCTTCAGCCGCGCGCCCAGTTCGGCCTGCGTTAGCCCTGCGGTAAGCCGTATCGCACGCAGGTGCTTGCGCAGGACTTCGTATCGGCGATGGTGGATGGACAGCAGCATTCATCGATGCTCATTGCCGCCCTGAAAAAGGCCATTTTGACCTTTTGTGATTATGATTCTCTCGAGCCAAAAATGTCACTTTGGCCTTTTTATCGATAGAAATCAGGGATCAAAAAATGAAAAGCAGGATGGTTTTCTTGAGCACCGCTCTCGTGTTGGCGGCTTGCGGCGGCGGAAGTGGAGGCGGCGGCGTGCCGATGGGTCCTGTCGCAGGGCTTCCTTCCACCCCGGCGCAAACGACGACGCCCACGGCACCGGCAACACCTGGGACACAGGCTCCAGCCGAGCCCGTGGCGCCAGTTGCTTCCGCCAGCCCGACCGATGCCGAAATCCTCAGCCTCGTCGATTCCACCAATCTCTCCAGCTCCGGCGACCCGTGGAACGGCCGGTACGCAGGCGTGGTGAAGCGCTGGAACCTGCCTATCCCGGTCAAGACCAATGGCGAAGCCCGCGCGGTGCCTGCGATGGACGAGATCGAAGCCAAGCTCGGGTTCGCCGTCTTCGACCACACCAGCATTGCCGCCGCCGCCGAGGCGACGATCACCCGCGGCATCGTGTTCCGCCAGGGCACGGCCTACCTGCCGGCCGGCGCCAATCCGCAGGGCTTCTGCGCGAACGTCAGCGATGCGCCCTTTGGCGGCGGCTGGTCCGCTTCCTTGCTCAGCCCGGGCGAACTTACCGGGCGGATGTACATGAACCTGGACAACGCGCAGTGCGTGGCAGACGGCGCCATCGTCATCCACGAGATCGGGCATGCCTTGGGCCTTGCAACCCACTTCAAGGGCTTTGGCGATGACAACGGCGCTATCGGGCCGGAGTTCTGGCCCGTGCTGGCGACGCTCTATGCGAACCCCATCGGTACGCCCAAGGCGTCCGTCCTCATCAAGCAGATCGACAAGAACTGAAGGAGGGGACGCAATGAAACTGATCGAAGGCAGGCTCAAGCGGCTGGGCGAGTCGACCGTGAACATGAAGAACGAGGTGGTCAAGTATTCGCTCATCCAGATCGGCGACAAGACGCTGACAAACGTGATGATCGACCGCAAGCTCAACAACTTCTTGCAGGACGGCGTCGAGACGGAGAAGGCCACACGGCTTTGGTTTCTCAACGGCGGCAAGATCGTGATGGGTGTGCAAGTCGGCGACGACACGCGGTACTACGGCACGATCAACCCGTTCTTCTACTTCGCGATGCTGTTCAACATCGTGTTCACCGGCATCGTGTTCACGTATCAGCCACTCGGCGCCTTGGCGTGGGCCGTGCTCATCTACGCGATCGGCGGACGCAGGTGGCTGGACTACCGCAGGGTGGCGGCTGCCGGCGGCATGAAGGTGTGAGGGGCACGGCCATGAAGCCAATTTCCATCTGGATGAATCCGGCTGGGTGCTGGTGAGCCTGGGCGGCGTATAGGCCGCAGGGCTTTGCTGCGCCGCCGGGCCCTTGCCCACGGCGTGCG
The DNA here is from genome assembly GCF_033807855.1 of Variovorax sp. SPNA7. Classification (NCBI taxonomy): domain Bacteria; kingdom Pseudomonadati; phylum Pseudomonadota; class Betaproteobacteria; order Burkholderiales; family Comamonadaceae; genus Variovorax; species Variovorax sp. SPNA7. The sequence continues at coordinate 5,105,932 of NZ_CP138513.1, read as the reverse complement.
AAGGTCCAAACAAAAAAGCCCTAAGTAGTTGATTTACTTAGGGCTTTTTGACTTAAGCGGACAACCGCAAAAGTAGTGTTGGTGGCTCTTCACGGACTCGAACCGCGGACCTGTGGATTATGATTCCATCGCTCTAACCGACTGAGCTAAAGAGCCGTTCAGCACAGTTTTGTGCCGAGCCCAAGATTATAGCGCAGGCTGCGGGTCCGGAATCAAGCCCGCCAAGCCGCACACGGTGTCTTTTTTGCGATGGCCAACCCCGAAGCCGGCCGCCGCCCGTACAACCCCGGGTGAAAATCCGCCGATGTCAGCGCTGCCCCGCGCCCCTTCCGCCAAAGCCGCCACCGAGCGCGACGCCATGCCCGACGACCAGTTGATGCTGGCCTACGCGCGCGGCGACGGCGCGGCGTTCGACGTGCTCTATGCGCGCCACGAGGGCGGGCTGTTCCGCTTCGTCAAGCGGCTGCTGGGTGCCCGGCTGGCCGCGCAGGCGGACGAGGTGTTCCAGGACACCTGGGTGCGCATCATCTCGGCGCGCGACAGTTTTTCGCCGCAGGGCGCCGCCTGGCGCACCTGGGCCTTCACGATTGCGCACAACCTGGCGATGGACCGGCTGCGCGTGAGCGGGCGCGAGGTGGCGCTCGATGCCGCCCATCCGGACGATGGCGACGACGCTGCTGCCTTTCCCACGCTCGACCGCGGCGTGCGCGGCGCGATGGAGGCCGCGGCGCATCCTTCGGCCGAAGAACTCGCGTTCTGGCGTGCCGCCGGGCGGCGCCTGCTGGCCTGCCTCGACGAATTGCCGGCCGAGCAGCGCGCCGCGTTCCTGCTGCACCATGAAGACGGGTTGACCGTCGAAGCGCTCGCGGCCAGCCTGCAGATCGGCTTCGAGACCGTGCGCAGCCGCCTGCGCTATGGGCTGCAGAAACTGCGCGGCTGCATGGAACGCTACCTGTCGGTGCTGGAGCAGCGCGCATGAACACCGGCGGCGGCAACGGCACCCCTGGCTTCGACGATGGCGGCGAGGATGCGGCGCTGCGCGATCCCGCACTGCGCCGCGCGCTCGACCACGCGCCCGACAGCGACGCACTGCCCGATCCGCGCACCCGCGACGCGATCCGGAAGATGGCGCACAACCTCGCACCGGTTCCCGCGGCGGCGCCGGCGGCCGAAGACAAGAGTGCCGTGCCGTGGTGGCGCCGGCTGTTCGGCGGCGGCGAGGGATCGCATGCCCGCATGCCGTGGAACGCGGCCTTTGCGACCGTGCTGCTGGCCACCTTCGTGACCGTGCTCTGGCATCGCGAACCGGTGCCCGATGCGCGGTTGGATGGAGAGGCGGGAGTTGCCTCGGCGCCTGCGACTGCTCAGGAGGCGGCGCCGTCTGCGGCTGGAGTTCCGGCACCGGCTGCGGCACCGGCGCCCGCGCCGGCTACCGCATCGGCCCCGCCACCGGCGCCAGCGCAGGCACCAGCGCAGGTACAGCCGCAGCCGCAGGCCGAAGCGGCGCGAGACGCGGTGAGCGAAGAGTCCATGCGAAGCAGGGATATCGCGGTGCGCCGATCGGTGCCGCCGCCCTCCGGCAAGCAGGCTGCTGCACCGGCGCCCGAGCCCCAGATCAGCCAGGCCGCGCCAGAGCCGCCGCCCCTGCCAGCGCCGCTTCCCGCACCTGCGCCACCAGCAGCAGTTCCACCGGCACCAGCATCACCAGCAGCAGCCATCGCGCCGCCGCCACCTCCTGCGCCCATGGCTCCCGCAGCGCCGCCCGCCGCCCGCGAGGCCATCGGCGGCGGCGTTTCCGCGTCTTCTCCAGCCCTGTCGGCGCCGCAGCGCAGTCCCAGTGCCGAGGCCGCCTCCGACATGTTGCGCTCGGCCCCCGCGCCGCGCACGGCCGTGATGGCAGGCAAGGCCGCGGCAGGTCCGGCTGAAGGTGCGTTCTCGGCGCTCGACCAATGGACTTCGCTGAACGCAACACGCGCCGGGCAGAGCGTGCGCCACGCGCGCGGCGACACCGAAGGGCTGGCCGCGCTGATCAACACGCTGGCCCGTTCGGCCACCGCGCCGGGCGCCGAACTGGCCGCGCCGATCGAGGCGCGGCTGGAGCTCTACCGCGGCGCCACCCTGCTCGCGGTGCTCGAGATCGCGGGCGACCAGGTGCGCTGGACACCGCAGGGCACGGCGGCCGACGCGTCGATCGGCATGCCGCCGGCACAGGCGCTGACCGAGTTGAAGGCGCTGCTCGCGCGCCAGTAGCGCAACAAGCAGCAGTGGCAGCGGCGCAGTACGCGAGCGACCGCTATCGTTCAGGCGTTCTTGAAATCGGGCTGGCGCTTGGCGAGGAAGGCATCCATGCCTTCCTTCTGGTCGGCCGTGGCAAACAGCGCATGGAACAGCCGGCGCTCGAACATCACGCCGTCGGAGAGGCCGCTCTCGAACGCGCGGTTGACCGACTCCTTGGCCGCCATCACCGCGATCTGCGAGTAGCCCGCGATGATCAGCGCGGCACCAAGCGCTTCGTCGGCCAACTGCGCATAAGGCACCACGCGGCTCACGAGCCCCGCGCGCTCGGCTTCGGCGGCGTCCATCATGCGGGCGGTGAGTGCCATGTCCATGGCCTTGCTCTTGCCCACCGCGCGCGGCAGGCGCTGCGTGCCGCCGGCGCCGGGGATCACGCCGATCTTGATCTCGGGCTGGCCGAACTTGGCGTTGTCGGCCGCAATGATGAAGTCGCACATCATCGCGAGCTCGCAGCCGCCGCCCAGCGCGAAGCCACTCACCGCCGCGATCACGGGCTTGCGGATCGAGCGGATGGTTTCCCAGTTGCGCGTGATGTAGTCGCCCTTGTAGGTGTCGATGAAGCTGTACTTGGCCATCGCGGCGATGTCGGCGCCGGCCGCAAAGGCGCGTTCGCTGCCGGTCACGATGATGCAGCCGATGGCGTCGTCGGCATCGAAGGCCTTGAGCGCGGTGCCCAGCTCGGTCATGAGCGCATCGTTGAGCGCGTTGAGCGCCTTGGGCCGGTTGAGGGTGATGATGCCGACCTTGCCTGCTTCGGTCCGCACTTCGATGTTTTCGTAGCTCATGGTGTCTCCGGGAGAGGGAAAAAACGCGCTTCACTATACCCAGCATCCGTCGCAGGCGCGCTGGCGGCGGCCACTTCGTCTTCAGGTCTAATTGAGAATCAATCTCATCTAGAATGCCCGCCATGGAGTTCCCGATGCAAGAACATGCCGTGCTGCTGCGGGCCTATGCCCGGGTCCAGGAACGCTGCTCGCGAGTGGTGGCCGAGCAGGCCGCGCGCATCGAGCAGCTCGAGGCGCAGGTCGTGCGGCTGCGCGGCGCGCTGGTGGCGCGCGATTCCGCCGTTGCGATCGTGCGCGAAGAACTCGCGGCGCGCGCCGCCGCGGGCAGTGCGCTGCCCAAGCGCCTCGATGCGCTGCTGGCACCGGCGGCAAGCCGGCGCCGCGCCATGCCGCGGCCCCTGGGCGCTGCACCGGCCGACCTGCGCGAAAAGGCAGTGCTGTGCGTCGGCCGCGAGGAAGAGGCGCCGTCGCTCGCGCGCCAGCTGGTGGAGATTGCCGGCGGCCGCTACCTGCACCACGACGGCGGCGACGATGCCGACGAGCTGGCGCTCGAAGCCGGCCTGCGCGCCGCCGACCTCGTCATCTGCCAGACCGGCTGCGTGAGCCATGGTGCCTACTGGCGCGTGCAGGACCATTGCCGGCGAACCGGCAAGCCCTGCGTGCTGGTGGGCGAGCCGCAGCCGATCCAGTTCGTGCGGCAGCCGCCGGCCACCGCTGCCACGGAAAGCGAACGCTAGCGGGTTCTCAGCGCCGCGCGCCCGGCGCGAGCCAGGCCGCGATCTTTGCCGCATCGTGCGAGAACAGGCGCCAGGTGGTGGCGCCTTCCGGCAGCACCAGCGGCAGCCTCAGCAGCTTGCGGTCGCGCGCCACCAGCGCGGTGCAGCGGGTGGCGTCGCCAAGGTACAGCGCCAGGTCGTCGAGCTTGGCGATGCGCCAGGCCTGCGCGGGGCGCTGCTGGCCCTTGCGGCCGACCGCGGGCAGCTCGACGCCGATCCATTCGTCGTGGGCCGAGAAGCCGGCCTTTTCGGCCGCGCCGCCGCGCAGCACCACCTTGACCTGGACGCTGCCATTGGCCTCGGCCACGCGCAGGCCCAGCGCCTGCGCCTGCTGCGACGGGTCTTCGAGCGCGGCCACGCCATGCGCGCGCAGCAGCTCGGCCAGGGGCAGCTCGTCGGTCGAGTGGATCCATTGCGCGATTTCCGCCGCATAGGAGCGGCCGCCCACGGCCTGGAGCGCCGCGGCCACATCGGCCTCGCTGATCGGGCCGCCGCCCTGGGTCCACAGGTGGCGCATCACGTCGTCGAGCGTGCCCTTGCCCTCGCGGCGCAAGCTGAGGTCGAAGCACAGCGCCACCAGCGCACCCTTGGTGTAGTAGCTGACGGTGCCGTTGGGCGTTTGCTCGTCCTGCCGGTAGTACTTGACCCAGGCGTCGAAGCTCGCCTCGGCCACCGACTGCACGAGCCGGCCCGGCGTCTGCAGCACCTGGTTCACGGTCTTGTTGAGCAGGCGCAGGTAGCCGGCGTCATCGATGCGGCCGGCGCGGCGCAGCAGCAGGTCGTCGTAGTAGCTGGTGAAGCCCTCGAAGAACCACAGCATCTGCGTGTAGTTCTCGCGGCCGTAGTCGTAGTGCGCGAACTCGGCCGGGCGCATGCGCTTGACGTTCCAGGTGTGGAAGTACTCGTGGCTGATGAGGCCCATCAGCGTGGTGTAGCCCTCGGGCTGCTTCTTCGCGCCGCGCTGCGGCAGGTCGCGCCGGTTGCAGATCAGCGCGGTGGAATGCCGGTGCTCGAGCCCGCCGTAGCCGTCGTCCACCGCGTTGAGCATGAACACGTAGCGGTCGATCGGCAGCTTGGGGCCGCCACGCTTGCCGGCCTTGTCGCCGTGCCAGAAGCGGATCTCGGCTTCGCAGATGGCCTGCGTGTCGGCAATCAGGCGTTCGCCGTCGAACGAGGCGGCGGCACCCGCGATGACGAAGCGGTGCGGTACGCCGCAGGCCTCGAATTCGGCGCTCCAGAAGGGGCCCATCTCGACCGGGCTGTCGGCCAGTTCGTCGTAGCCGGCCGCCAGGTAGCGGCCGAAGCCGTGCTTGTCGATCTTCGAGGGAACGAGCGCGGTGGCGCACGACCAGCGCGCATCGTCGCCGGGCGGCAAGGCGGGCGCACTGATGTCCAGCGCATGCGGCGCATCGGTCTGGCCCTCGACGCGCAGGCACAGGCTGGTGCCGTTGAAGAAGCCGCGGCCGGCGTCGAGCCACGCGGTGCGCACCGAGTTGTCGTAGGCGCAGACCTGGTAATGCAGCACCAGCGGCTGGCCCGGCACGCAGTCGACCTGCCAGCTGCACTTGTCGAGCTGCGTCAGCGCGGGCTTGCGGCGTCCTTGCGTGGCGCGCAGGCCCTGCAGGTTCTTGGCGAACTCGCGCACCAGGTAGCTGCCCGGAATCCACACCGGCAGCGCCACGCGCTGCTGCGCGGCGGGGGCCTCGATGGTCAGGGTGACGGCGAAGAGATGCGCATGCAGGTCCGCGCACTCGATGCGGTAGTGCACCGCGGCGGCCGGCGCAGCCGCTCGCGCGCGCCGGGAAACGGTCGGCGCGGCCATCAGTTGATGGAGGCGGCGAGTTGCTTCTCGACCTGGTCCGCGGGAATGGCGCCCGGCGCGCGGGTGCCGTCGCTGAAGATCAGCGTGGGCGTGCCGGTGATGTTGTACTTGCGGCCGAACTCGACGTTGCGCTGCAGGGCGGTCACGTCGCAGCTGGATGCCGCGCTGGCGGGCTTGACATTGGCTTCCATCCAGTCGCCCCAGGCCTTGCCCTTGTCCTTGCTGCACCAGATGTCGCGCGACTTGACGGCCGAATCGGGACCGAGCACGGGGTAGAGGAACAGGTAGACGGTGACGTTGTCGACCGCCTTCATGTCTTTCTCGAAGCGCTTGCAGTAGCCGCAGTTCGGGTCTTCGAACACCGCGAGCTTGCGCTTGCCGCTGCCGCGCACGATCTTGATGGCGTCTTTCACGGGCAGCTTGTCGAACGAGACCTGGCTGAGCTTCTCGATGCGCTCCTCGGTCAGGTTCTTGCGCGCATTCACGTCGATCAGGTTGCCCTGCAGCAGGTAGTTGCCCTGCTCGTCGGTGTAGTAGATCTGGAAGCCGTTCACGCGCACTTCGTAGAGGCCCGGCAGCGGCGACTTGGTGACTTCGTCGATGGTCGGGAACTGCGGAATGCGCGCCGGAAGGTTCTTGCGGATCTCGGCCTCACCGGCCAGGGCCGTGGCGGCCGCGGCCAGCGTGCAGGCGGCGAGAAGAAGGTTGCGTGCGAGTTTCATTGGAAGTCCGGTCGATGGATTCATGCCTTCAAGCCCATCGCCTGGTTGGCGATCCAGTGCTTGAGGAGGCGCGTGCGGTCGAAGCCGCGCATGCCCCAGTTGCGCAGCGCGGGCAGGGGCCCCACGCTGTGCGAGAACAGCTGCTGCAGGCCGTCGGTGGCCAGGCTCATCTGCAGCACGTCGGCGCGGCGCGCGCGTTCGTAGCGGCGCAGCAGGCGCGGGTCGCCCACGCTGCGCCAATATTCGCGCTGCCGGATCACGTCGGCCAGCATGGCCGCATCGGCCAGGCCGAGGTTGAGGCCCTGGCCCGCAAGCGGATGCACCGTGTGGGCCGCGTCGCCGGCCAGTGCCCACGACTGCGCGGCCGCACCCTTCGCCTGCGGCATGGTGCCGGTCCAGCGATCGGCAATGGCGCGCGCGAGCGGCCAGGCGGCGCGCTCGCTCGTGAGCCGGAGCGGGCCGAGCGCGCCATGGCTGGCCTCGCTCACCGCGGCATTGAATTCCTCGTCGCCTTGCGCCAGCAGGGCGGGCGCGCGGAGCTGGTCGACTGACCACACCAGCGCCAGCGAACGGCCCTGCACGCCGCCCATCGGCAGCAGCGCCAGCACCTCGCCCGTGTCGTTGAACCACTGGCGCGCCACGCCGTCGTGCGGTTGCGTGGCTTCGAGCCGCGCCGCAATCGCATGCTGCGGATAGCGCGTGACCGCGTAGCTCACGCCGAGGGCCTCGCGCGTGGCGCTGGCCTTGCCTTCGCACACCACGGTGAGCGGCGCGGGTACGGGCTCGGACACGACCTCGACCTGGGGCTGGAAGCGCACCGCATCGGCCAGCTGCTGCTCGAGCGCCGGCACATCGACGATCCAGGCCAGCGCATCGACCTTCTGCCGCACGGCGCTGAACTGCACGCGCCCGCCTTCGTCGCCGTGCACGAGCATCTCGCGCACCGGCGTGGCATGCGCCGCGTCGGGCCAGGCGCGCAGCGATTCGAGCAGGGTGCGGGAGGCGGTGTTGAGCGCATAGGCCCGGATGTCCTGCTTGCCTGCCGCGGCGGGCGGAACCACCAGCGCGACGCGCACGCGCTCGCGTGCGAGCAGCAGGGCCAGCGTGCGGCCCACGATGCCGGCGCCGCGAATGCAAACTTCAGGAGGGAGGGCCATCCGGCCATTGTAAGAACAAGCCCAATCCCGGGCTGCGCCCCGGCGGGCCGATGCGGGACAATCGCTGCCCAATTCCAAGGAATCCAAGGAACCCCACGTGCCACAGCCCGCCTTCGACATTGAAGCCACCATTGCGCGCCTGTTCGTCTACCCCGTCAAATCGTGCGCGGGGGTCGAGCTTCCCGAGGCGCTGCTGACCGAGACCGGCCTGGAATTCGACCGCGCCTGGATGGTGGTCGATGCAGAGGGCGAGTTCGTGACCCAGCGGCAATTGCCGCGCATGGCGCTGATCCGCCCGCAGATGAAGCACATGGAAGTGGTGCTGCGCGCGCCGGGCATGCTGGCCCTGCACCTGGCGTTCGACCGGGTCGAGAAGCCGGTGCGCGTGCGCGTCTGGAAGGACGAGGTGGCGGCCTACGACATGGGCGACATCGCCGCCCAGTGGTTCAGCGACTTTCTCTCCGAGCCGGGCAAGCCGCAGGCGCTGCGGCTGGTGCGCTTCGACCCCGAGCACAAGCGCCTGTCGAGCCTGCAGTGGACCGATGGCGTCGAGGCGACGAACCAGTTCGCCGACGGCTTTCCGCTGCTGGTGGCCAGCGAGGGCTCGCTGGCCGAGCTCAACGAGCGGCTGGCCGCTGCGGGCCACGATGCAGTGGGCATCGAGCGCTTCCGGCCGAACATCGTGCTGGCCGGCATCGAGTCGCAGGACGAGGACCGGGTCGACGCGCTGCACGTCGCCACCGGCGAAGGCGAGGCCGAGTTCAAGCCCGTCAAGCCCTGCACCCGCTGCCCGATTCCCGACATCGACCCGGCCACCGCCACGAGCAGCCCCGAGGTCGGCGACATGCTGCGCACCTACCGCGCCGATCCGCGCGTCGACGGGCGCATCACCTTCGGCATGAACTGCATCGTGCTGCAGGGCGTGGAGCACATGCTCAAGGTGGGGCAGGCCGTGGGTGCGAACTACCGCTTCGAATGAAAAAAGGCGGCTGGAAGCGCCGCACGCTGCGCGGGCTGGCGTGGTTTTCGGCCATCGCCGCGGTGGCCTCGATGCTGCTCTTTGCCGGCAACCAGTCGCGCTGGATCGAGCCGCCTGCCGTGCAGTCCTTCCTGCTGTCGCACCGCGGCGTGCACCAGACCTTCGACACGCACGGCCTGCGCAACGACACCTGCACCGCCGCGCGCATCCATGCGCCGACGCATGCGCTGATCGAGAACACGCTGGCCTCGATGCGGGCCGCTTTCGACGCGGGCGCGGACATGGTGGAATTCGACGTCCACCCCACGCGCGACGGCGCCTTTGCGGTGTTCCACGACTGGAGGCTCGAATGCCGCACCGACGGACGAGGCGTCGTGCGCGACCACACGCTGGCGCAGCTGCAGGCGCTGGACGTCGGCCACGGCTATACCGCCGACGGCGGCAAGACCTATCCGCTGCGGGGCAAGGGCACCGGGCTGATGCCGAGCCTGGCGCAGGTGCTGGATGCATTCCCGGCACGGCGCTTTCTCATCCACATGAAGAGCCGCGATCCGGAAGAAGGCCGGCTGCTTGCAGGCCATCTCGCCGCGCTCGATGCGGCGCAGCGGGATCGGCTTGTGGTGTACGGCAGCGACGAGCCGGTCGGTGCGCTCGAGCAGGCGCTGCCGGGTATCCGGGTTGCGCCGCGCCGTGCGCTGGTGCAGTGCCTGCTGCGCTACGCGGCGCTCGGCTGGTCTGGCTACATGCCCGAAGCATGCCGAGGCGGCTTGATGCTGGTGCCGGCCAATGTGGCGCCATGGCTCTGGGGCTGGCCGCATCGGCTGCAGCGGCGCCTGGAGGCTGCCGGCACGCAGCTGGTGGTGGTCGGGCCGTATGCCGGCGGCGATTTCAGCAGCGGCATCGACAGTGCCGAGTCGCTCGCAAAGCTGCCGGCCGACTATCGCGGCGGCCTGTGGACCAACCGCATCGAGCGCATCGGTCCGGTCGTGCGCTCGCGCCTGCCGGACTGAACCCGGCGGCGCCTCAGAAGCTCACGCCGGCAATCAGCATGATGTTGGCGTAGGGCGTGCATTCGCCCGTGCGCACGATGGCGCGCGCCTTCGCGCTGCGGCGCTTGAACTCCTCGTGCGAGACGGTCTGCGGCGCCATGCCGAGCGACTGCGGGTACCAGGCGGGCAGGGCCTTGGCGCCGTTCAGCGCCTCGTCGGCCACCACCACGCTCTCGACCTGCATCTCCGACAGCACGGCCTGCAGCACGTCGGCCAGCAGCGGCACGCCGCGCGCCACGGCCAGGTCGATGCGCCGCGGGCCGTCGGGAATCGGCAGGCCGGCATCGCCGATCACCAGCATGTCGCCATGGCCGAGCGCGGCAATCACTTGCGAGAGTTCGGCATGCAGCAGGGCGGTACGTTTCACAGCGCGATCCAGTTGGGAGGCATGGGGCTTTGCAGCACGGCGTCGCGCTGCGGAATGGAAGGCTGGGCGCCGGGCTGCTGGATGCACAGCGCGGCGGCGCGGATGCCCAGGCGCACGGCTTCGTCGAAGGACTGGCCTTCGCCCAGCGCCACGGCCAGCGCGCCCAGGAAGGTGTCGCCTGCGGCCGTGGTGTCGACCGCCTGCACCTGGGGCGCGGGATGGTGGCGCGCGCCATCGGCATCCACGGCCACGGCGCCGCGCGCGCCGAGCGTGACGACCACGCGCGCGATGCCCTTGGCGCGCAATGCCTGGCCGGCCAGTGCTGCTTCCTGCGGGCTGTCGGCGCCCTGGCCGCACAGCGCCTCGGCCTCGATCTCGTTGACGACCAGCGTGTCGATGCGCGGCCACAGCGGCTCGGCGATCGGCTGCACCGGCGACGGGTTGAGCAGCACCTTGCAGCCGGCCTCGTGCGCCACCGAAATGGCACGCGCGACCTGGTCCATCGGTATCTCGAACTGCGTCACCAGGAAGGCCGCGCCCTGCAGCTGCTGCCGCAGCGCCGCCGCGTCGATCTCGGCCTGCGCGTTGGCGCCGGGGATCATCACGATGCGGTTCTGGCCGCCGTCTTCCACCAGGATCAGCGCGGTGCCCGTGGGCTCGCTGCTGCTCGTGCGCAGCGCGGCGGTGTCGATGCCGTCGCGCCCGAGCGCATCGCGCAGCGCCTGGCCGTGCGCGTCGTCGCCGACGCAGCCGATCATGCCGACGCGGCCGCCTTCGCGCGCGCAGCTCACGGCCTGGTTGGCGCCCTTGCCGCCCGGAATGTGGGCGATCGAATGGCCCAGCAGGGTTTCGCCCGCGGCCGGCGCGTGCGGCACGCGCAGCACGATGTCCATGTTCAGGCTGCCGAGCACCACGATGCGCGGCGGCGGGGCGGCGCTGGAAGAAGAGGAAGAAGGCTTCGAACTCACGGGGTGCGGGACTTTCGGCTTGGCGCGGCTGCCGCTTCGGACGCGGAAGAGGATGAAGAAGAAGACGGCGCGGCGGCCTCGCGGAAGCTCGCGTGCCGCGCGGTCGAGGCGCGCACGCGCAGCTCGGGCTGCAGCACCACCTTGCGCGCATCGCGCCGCTTGCCGCCCACGCGCTCCAGCAGCATGTCGACCGCGAGCGCGCCGATGCGCTCCTTGGGCTGCGCCACGGTGGTGAGCGGCGGGCTGGTGTAGGCCGAGAGTTCGATGTCGTCGAAGCCGACGATCGAGAGCTCGTCGGGCACGTGCACGCCGCTTTCATGCGCGGCGCGCAGGGCGCCGATGGCCATCAGGTCGTTGCAGACGAAGACGGCCGAGGGCGCCTCTTCGGTGCGCAGGATGGCGTGCATCGCCTCGTAGCCGCCCTGGCTCGTGAAGCCGCCGCGCCACAGCAGGGCGTCGGCATTCGCGATGTCGGGTGTGGCGCCGCTCTCGGCCAGCGCCATGCGCCAGCCCTCGATGCGCTGTTCGCTCGGCATCACGCCCACCGGCCCGCCGATGCAGGCAATGCGCTTGTGGCCGAGCGACAGCAGGTGCCGCACCGCCAGCAGGCCGCCCTGCATGTGGGCGGTCTCCACCAGGTCGCAGGCCGGGTCGGCAATCTCGCGGTCGACCAGCACCGTGGGAATGCGCAGGCCGTGCAGCTGCGTGACGAGCGAATCGTCGTCGCCGGCACCGGTCGACACCACGATCAGCCCGTCGATGCGGCGCTCCGCCAGCACCTGCAGGTAGACGCTCTGGCGGCGCGGCTCGTCGTCGGTGTTGCACAGCACCAGCGTGTAGCCGGCGCCGAAGCAGCGGTCTTCGACGATGCGCACGATCTCGGCAAAGTAGGGGTTCGAGCTGTTCGGAATCAGCATGCCGAGCGTCGAGGTGGTGTTGCTCTTGAGGCTGCGCGCCATGGCGTTGGGCACGTAGCCCAACTCGCGGATGGCCTCTTCCACGCGCTCGCGCCCCTTGGCGCTCACATGGCGCGTGTCGTTGACCACGTGCGAGACGGTGGTGACCGAAACTCCCGCGCGGAGCGCGACGTCCTTGATGGTGGCCATGGTTGCTTCCCCTTTTTATGCAGCGTCAGGCCAGGCGGCGATCGGCCCGGCGCTGGCGCAAGGTGTCGATGATCACCGCAACCACGATGACCGCGCCGGTGATGATGCGTTTGCTCGGTTCGCTGGCGCCCACCTGCGCAAGCCCGGCCTCGAGCACCGCGATGATCAGCACGCCGAAGAAGGTGTTGACCACCGAGCCGCGCCCGCCCATGAGGCTGGTGCCGCCGATCACCACGGCCGCAATCACCTGCAGCTCGATGCCGACGCCGGCATTGGGGTCGGCCGCTTCGAGCCGGGCCGACTGCATGAGTCCGGCCAGGCCCGCCAGCAGGCCGGTGGCGGCAAACACGATGATGCGGATCGGCCGCGGATCGATGCCCGCGAGCCGCATGGCTTCTTCGTTGGTGCCGATGCCCACCACGTGCCGGCCGAACACCGTGCGCGTGAGCACCAGCTGGCCGGCGGCCACCAGCACCACCGCGAGCACGAAGGCCGCGGAGATGCCGCCGATCCACGGCGCGGCCAGGCCCGAGATGGCGTCGCCCACGTACTGCGTGCGCGAATCGGTCACCAGGTAGGCGCCGCCGCGCACCGCCTCCAGCATGCCCAGCGAGACGATGAAGCTCGGCAGCCGCCAGGCGACCGACACCGCGCCCGTCACGCTGCCGCACACCAGCCCGGTGGCCAGGCCCAGCGCGGCGGCCACCGGCACCGAGAGCTTCCACTGGAGGATGGCGGCGGCCGTGACGGCCGCGCTCAGTGCAAGCACCGAGCCCACCGACAGGTCGATGCCCGCGATGATCAGGACGAAGGTCATGCCGACGGCCATCACCGCGAGCGCGGGAATCTCGTTGGCAATGGAGATGAAGGTTTCGCGCGTGAGGAAATATTCGCTCAGCGTGCCGAAGAGCGCGACCATGCCCACGAGCACGACGGTCAGGCCCACGTAGGTGCCCAGCTGGCCCTTCAAGGCGGAGGGCGTGGCGGAGGTAGCAGCGGCTGCGGTCATGGTGTCTCGGCGGTGGCCGGTTGGCCCGGATTCGAATCGGAAATGGCGGAGCCCGCCGTGGGGGTTGCCGGGTTGGCGGCGCGGCCTGCCGCATCGCTGAAGGCGGCGGCCAGCAGCGATTGCTCGCTCCAGTGGCCGCGCTCGAACACCGCGACCAGCCGGCCGGCGCTCATCACGCCGATGCGGTCGCACATGGCCATGAGTTCGCGCAGGTCGCTCGACACCATCAGGAGCGCCTTGCCGGCGTCGGTCATGCGGTCGAGCTCGGCGTACAGGTCGGCGCGCGCGCCCACGTCCACGCCGCGCGTGGGCTCGTCGAGCAGCAGCACCTTGCATTCGCGGTGCAGCCAGCGCGCGAACACCACTTTCTGCTGGTTGCCGCCGCTCAGGGTGGCCACCGGCTGTTCGATGCTGCGCGAGCGGATGCGCAGCAGGTCCACCAGCCGCCTGGCAATGCCGCGCTCCTTGGCGCGCTGCAGCCAGCCGGCATGCGAGATGGCGCCCAGGTCGCTCAGCGTGGCGTTGACGCGGATCGATTGCGTGAGCAGCAGCCCCTGCGACTTGCGGTCTTCGGTCACCAGGCCGATGCCGGCGCGGATGGCCTGCATCGGCGAGCGCCAGCCCTTGCGCACGCGCTGCACCGGCTGCGTGGCGGCGATGCCGTCGTAGAGAAGAATTTCGCCGCGGTCGGCGCGGTCGGCGCCGAACAGCAGGCGCACGAGTTCGGTCCGGCCCGAGCCGACCAGGCCCGCCAGGCCCATGACTTCGCCCGCGTGCAGGTCGATGTCGACGTCTTTCACGGCCTCGGCCCGGCCGATGCCGCGCGCGCTCAGCAGCACCGGTCCCGCCACGCGGCGGTCGCGGCCTTCGTGCTCGTGCACCGCGCGGCCCACCATGCGCTGCACCAGCTCGGCTTCGCGCACGCCGGCCATGGCGCGCACGTCCACCAGCCGGCCGTCGCGCAGCACCGCCACGCGGTCGGCAATGCGCTGCAGTTCCTCGAGCCGGTGCGACACGTAGACGATGGCCACGCCGCGCGCCTTCAGCAGCTCGATCTGCTCGAACAGGTGCGAGGTCTCGCGCGGCGTGAGCATGGCGGTGGGCTCGTCGAGCACCAGCACGCGCGTGTCGTCCTGCAGGTTGCGCGCAATCTCGACCATCTGCTGCTGGCCGATGCCCAGCCGCGCCACGGGCGTGGCCGGGTCGATGTGCTCCATGCCGATCTTCGCGAGCTGGCGCGCGGCCAGCTCGTGCAGCTTGCCGCGGCGGATCCAGCCGGTCCGGTTGGGCAGCCGGTCGAGCAGCAGGTTCTCGGCCACCGACAGCGTGGTGACCAGCCCCAGTTCCTGCATGACCATGCGCACGCCCAGCCGCTCGGCGTCGCGGCGGGAAGCAGGCTGGAACGCCGCGCCGCCCAGCAGCATCTGCCCGCGCGTGGGCTGCACCAAGCCGCAGACGATCTTCGACAGCGTGCTCTTGCCGGCGCCGTTCTCGCCCGTGAGCGCGAGCACTTCGCCGGCGTTCAGCACCAGCGAGACGTCGTCGAGCACCGGCGCCGCATAGTCCTTGCCGAGCGCGCTCAGCGAGAGCACCGGCGTACTGCGATGGGCGTCAGTCACGGTGACCACCTCATTCCAGAAACACCGAGGAACCGGCTTCGCCGGGCCTCAGGTGTTGCCCCCGGTAGGGGGTGGGCGAAGCGACACGAAGTGCGCGAAGACTGGGGGCGAGCAACATTTACTTGGCCGAGGTCTTGGTGACCAGCACCACGTCGGTTTTCACTTCGGCCGGCATGCTCGACTGCGGCTTCTTCTCGGCCAGCGCCTTGAGCGCGGTCTCGATGCCGAACACCGCCTGCCTGGCCGCGAACTGGTCGGCGGTGGCAAGCACGCGGCCGTCGGCCAGCATCGGCTTGATGGCGCCGATGTTGTCGTAGCCCACCACCAGCACCTTGCCGGTCTTGCCCGCGGCCTTGACGGCAGCCACGGCGCCCAGCGCCATGCTGTCGTTGCCCGCGAGCAGCGCCTTCAGGTCGGGGTGCTCGCGCATCATGCCGGCGGCCACCGTGTTGCCCTTGTCGATTTCCCACTGGCCCGACTGCACGCCCACCACCGTGGCGCCGGCGGCCTTCATGGCGTCCTGGTAGCCGAGGGTGCGCTGCTGCGCATTGAAGGTGGTCGACACGCCTTCGATGATGCCGACCTTGTCGCCGGCCTTCAGGCTCTTGGCGAGCTCGTCGCCCACCAGCTTGGCGCCGGCGCGGTTGTCGGGGCCGACGAAGGGCACCTGGATGCCCTTTTCCTTCAGCGCGGCGGCGTCGAACTGGTTGTCGATGTTGACCACCAGGATGCCCCGGTCGATGGCCGCCTTGACCACCGGCACCAGCGCCTTCGAATCGGCCGGCGCGATGACCAGCGCATTGATCTTCTGCGCCATCATCTGCTCGACCATCTTGATCTGGGCGGCCGTGTCGGTCTCGTCCTTGATGCCGTTGGCCACCAGCGTGTACTGCGCGGCATGCGCCTTCTGGTGCGCCTTGGCGCCGTCTTCCATGGTGCGGAAGAATTCGTTGGCCAGCGACTTCATGACCAGCGCCACCTTGGGCTTGTCCTGGGCCAAGGCGGGCGAGGCGGCGAAGGCGCCCAGCAGCGCCAGGGCGGCGGCGCTTTGCAGCGTGCGGCGGGTGAACTTCATGGGTGATGTCTCCTGAAATGGTTGAGCGGTGCGCCGGTCTGTGGCCGGGGCACCGATGTTAACCAACGAAAACGTTTGCGCAAACGTTTGCTAATCCGGTTTAACCCTGATTTTTTGCGCGGCGTCTTCCGGGGCGGATGAAGCCACCCGAAACGCGCGCGGCCGAGGGAAAACCTGGACAGCCTAAAATCCCCGGTTACCCAAGAGGACCCCCCATGAGTTTGCAATGCGGCATCGTCGGCCTGCCCAACGTCGGTAAATCCACTCTTTTCAATGCGTTGACCAAGGCCGGCATCGCGGCGGAAAACTATCCGTTCTGCACCATCGAGCCCAACGTGGGCGTGGTGGAAGTGCCCGATCCGCGGCTCGACCAGCTCAGCGAGATCGTCAAGCCCGAGCGCGTGGTGCCCGCCATCGTCGAGTTCGTCGACATTGCCGGCCTGGTGGCCGGTGCCAGCACGGGCGAGGGCCTGGGCAACAAG
This sequence comes from Variovorax sp. SPNA7, assembly GCF_033807855.1. Lineage (NCBI taxonomy): Bacteria > Pseudomonadati > Pseudomonadota > Betaproteobacteria > Burkholderiales > Comamonadaceae > Variovorax > Variovorax sp. SPNA7. The sequence goes on along the minus strand of NZ_CP138513.1, from coordinate 5,089,721 downwards.
TTTCTTGCACACATCCGCGAAACCGATGCCACCGTGAACGTGGTGCGCTGCTTCGACGACGAGAACGTGATCCACGTGGCCGGCAAGGTCGACCCGATCTCCGACATCGAGGTGATCCAGACCGAACTCTGCCTGGCCGACCTCGCCACGGTCGAGAAGGCGCTGCACCGCCACACCAAGGTGGCGCGTTCGGGCGACAAGGACGCGCAGAAGCTCGTCGGCCTGCTGGAGCGCTGCCAGGCCGCGCTGAACGAGAACACGCCGGTGCGCGCGCTCGAGTTCACGAAGGAAGAGCAGCCGCTGGTGAAGTCGTTCACGCTCATCACCGCCAAGCCCGCGATGTTCGTCGGCAACGTGGCCGAAGACGGCTTCGAGAACAACCCCTACCTCGACCGCCTGCGCGAATATGCTGCCAAGCAGGGCGCGCCCGTGGTCGCCATCTGCGCCAAGATCGAGGCCGAACTCGCCGAGATGGACGACGAGGACAAGAAGATGTTCCTCGCCGAAATCGGGCAGGACGAACCGGGCCTCAACCGCCTGATCCGCGCGGCCTACAAGCTGCTGGGCCTGCAGACCTATTTCACCGCCGGCGTGAAGGAAGTGCGCGCCTGGACCATCCACATCGGCGACACCGGCCCCCAGGCCGCCGGCGTGATCCACGGCGACTTCGAGAAGGGCTACATCCGCGCCCAGACCATTTCGTTCGAGGACTACATCGCCTACAAGGGCGAACAGGGCGCGAAGGACGCGGGCAAGATGCGTTCGGAGGGCAAGGAATACGTCGTGAAGGATGGCGACGTGATGAACTTCCTCTTCAGTTCGTAAAGCCGCATGCTCACCGTCCATCACCTGAACAACTCGCGCTCGCAGCGCGTGCTCTGGCTGCTCGAAGAACTCGGCCTGCCGTACGAGATCGTCCACTACCAGCGCGATCCGCAGACCATGTTGGCGCCCGCTTCGCTGCGGGCCGTGCATCCGCTCGGCAAGTCGCCGGTGGTGACGACGGACGACGGGCTGGCGCTCGCGGAATCGGGCGCCGTCATCGAAACGCTGATCGAGCGCCATGGCAGCGGCCGGCTCGCGCCCGCGGCGGGCACGCCCGAGGCTGTGCGCTATCGCTACTGGCTGCACTTCGCGGAAGGCTCGGCGATGTCGCCGCTGCTGCTCAAGCTGGTGTTCGACAGGATCGAGAACAGCAAGATGCCCTTCTTCGTGAAGCCGATCGCGAAGATGATCTCGGGCAAGGCCAAGGCGGCCATCGTCATGCCCAACATCGAGAGCCACCTGAATTTCATGGAAGGCGAACTCGGCAAGAGCGAGTGGTTTGCCGGCAGCGAATTCACGGGGGCCGACATCCAGATGAGTTTTCCGGTCGAAGCCGCGCAGGCGCGCGGTGGTCTCGATGCGAAGCGGCCCAGGCTCATGGCGTACCTGGAGCGCATCCACGCGCGCCCGGCCTACCAGCGCGCACTCGAACGCGGCGGCCCCTACGGCCTCCTGAGCTGAAGCGCCAGTCTCAGGACGGAAACACGTAGAGCAGCGCGACCGTCATGGAGACGTAGCGCAGGAACTTCCCGATGGCCATGTAGCCGAGGCATGGCCAGAACGGCAGCTTGAGCCAGCCCGCCACCGCGCACAGCGGATCGCCCACCAGCGGCAGCCAGCTCAGCAGGCAGGCCTTCGGTCCGAGCCGCTCCAGCCAGCCCAGGACCCGCACATGATGTTTCGAGTGCGAATATTTGTCTGCGACCTTGTGCGCGCCGTAGCCCATCCACCAGTCGACCGCACCGCCCAGCGTGTTGCCCAGCGTCGCGACCAGGATCGCGGGCCAGAACATGTCGGGGTTGAGCTTGAGCAGGCCGAAAAGAACGGGCTCCGAGCCCACCGGCAGCAGCGTGGCCGAAACAAAGGCCGCGATGAACACCGTGGAGAGTCCGTATTGCGGAAGCGCGAGTAGCGCCAGGAGTGCGTCGAGCCAGGCTTGCATAAAGTGAAATGAGTCGACGCAGTATAGGCAGCAGCCCTTCTGCGGCAGGTCGGAGAAAACGCCGGATGCGGCCGGTGCCTGCGGTGTACCGCGCGCGCAAATCGTTTCAGCGGACGGAATCGCGCGTGGCTACAATCGTGCCTCATTTTTCAGCAGCCGCTCTCGCGACGCTTTCCACTTCATGACCTTGCAGATCGGCACCCACACGCTGGAAAACCGCCTGTTCGTTGCGCCCATGGCCGGCGTGACAGACCGGCCGTTCCGCATGCTGTGCCGCGAGCTCGGCGCAGGTTATGCGGTCAGCGAGATGGTCACCTCGCGCAAGGAACTCTGGAACACGCTCAAGACCTCGCGCCGCGCCAACCACGACGGCGAGCCCGGTCCCATCGCGGTCCAGATCGCCGGCACCGATGCGGCCATGATGGCCGAGGCCGCGGTCTACAACATCGAGCGCGGCGCGCAGATCATCGACATCAACATGGGCTGCCCGGCCAAGAAGGTCTGCAACAAGTGGGCCGGCTCGGCGCTGATGCGCGACGAGCCGCTGGCGCTTGAAATCGTGCAGGCCGTGGTCGACGCGGCACAGCCCCACAACGTGCCGGTCACGCTCAAGATGCGCACCGGCTGGAGCGAAGAGCACCGCAATGCGGTGAAGCTCGCGCGCGATTTCGAATCGGCCGGCGTGCAGATGCTCACCGTGCACGGCCGCACGCGCGAGCAAGGCTACAAGGGCAGCGCCGAATACGACACCATTGCCGCCGTGAAGGCCGCGGTGCGCGTGCCGGTGGTGGCCAACGGCGACATCCGCTCGCCCGAGAAGGCGCGCGAGGTGCTCGCGGCCACCGGCGCCGACGCGGTGATGATCGGCCGCGCTGCGCAGGGGCGGCCCTGGATCTTCCGCGAGATCTCCCATTTCCTGGCCACGGGCACGCACCTTGCACCGCCGCTGGTCGCCGAGGTGCGCCGCCTGCTGCTCGACCACCTCGTGGAGCACTACGCGCTCTACGGCGAGTTCAGCGGCGTGCGCACCGCGCGCAAGCACATCGGCTGGTATGTGCGCACGCTGCCGGACGGCGAAGCCTTCCGCGCGCGGATGAACACCATCGAAGATTCCGCTGCGCAGCTGCGCGCGGTCGGCGATTATTTCGACGGGTTGGCGGACCGCATGGACCGCATGCCCGTGCACCAGGCGGCCGAAGAGCTGTCCGGTGAAGAGGAGGCGGCCTGCGCCGCCGATTGAGAGGAAGAGAAGAAAAAGCATGAGCAAGAAACACATCGAGGACTGCGTGCGCACCAGTCTGGACAGCTACTTTCGTGATCTGCGCGGCACCGAACCCGACGGCATGTACGAGATGCTCGTGCGCGTGGTCGAGAAGCCCCTGCTCGACGTCGTGATGACGCGCGCCGAGGGCAACCAGTCGAAGGCCGCGCAATGGTTGGGCCTGAATCGCAACACGCTTCGCAAGAAGCTGGTTGAACACAAACTCTTGAAATAAATAACTCCACGGCATATTCCATGGCCCAGACCGCACTCATCTCCGTCTCCGACAAAACCGGCATCCTCGAATTCGCGCAGGCGCTGCATGCGCTGGGCATCAAGCTGCTGTCCACCGGCGGCACCGCCAAGCTGCTGGCCGATGCCGGCCTGCCCGTGACCGAAGTGGCCGACCACACCGGCTTTCCCGAAATGCTCGACGGCCGCGTGAAGACGCTGCATCCCAAGATCCACGGCGGCCTGCTCGCGCGGCGCGACCTGCCCGCGCACGTGGCGGCCATCAAGGAACACGGCATCGACACCATCGACCTGCTGGTGGTCAATCTCTATCCCTTCGAAGCCACGGTGGCCAAGGCCGGCTGCACGCTCGAAGACGCGATCGAGAACATCGACATCGGCGGCCCGGCCATGGTGCGCAGCGCGGCCAAGAACTGGAAGGACGTGGGCGTGCTGACCGAGGCCTCGCAGTACGCCGTGGCGCTGGCCGAACTCCAGGCCAGCGGCAAGCTCAGCGACAAGACCAAGTTCGCGTTCTCGGTGGCCGCCTTCAACCGCATCGCCGACTACGACGGCGCCATCAGCGACTACCTCTCGGCCATCGACTTCGACGCCAGCATCGGCCAGCCTTCGCCCACGCGCTCGATGTTCCCGGCGCAGAGCAACGGCCGCTTCGTGAAGGTGCAGGACCTGCGCTACGGCGAGAACCCGCACCAGCAGGCCGCGTTCTACCGCGACCTGCATCCGGCGCCCGGCTCGCTGGTGTCGGCCAGGCAACTGCAGGGCAAGGAGCTCAGCTACAACAACATCGCCGATGCCGATGCTGCATGGGAATGCGTGAAGAGCTTCGATGTGCCTGCGTGCGTGATCGTGAAGCACGCCAACCCCTGCGGCGTGGCCGTGGGCAAGGACGCGGCCGAAGCCTACGGCAAGGCCTTCAAGACCGACCCGACCTCGGCCTTCGGCGGCATCATCGCCTTCAACCGCCCGGTCGATGGCGAGACCGCGCAGGCCATTGCCAAGCAGTTCGTCGAAGTGCTGATGGCGCCGGGCTACACGCCCGAGGCGCTCGAAGTTTTCCAGGCGACCAAGGCCAAGCTCAACGTGCGCGTGCTCGAAATCGCATTGCCCAAGGGCGGCACCACCGACTGGGACAACGGGCGCAACGCAATGGACGTCAAGCGCGTCGGCTCGGGCCTGTTGATGCAGACCGCCGACAACCACGAGCTCGCGGCGAGCGACCTCAAGGTGGTCACGAAGAAGCAGCCCACGCCCGAGCAGCTGCAGGACCTGCTGTTCGCATGGAAGGTCGCCAAGTACGTGAAGAGCAACGCCATCGTGTTCTGCGCCGGCGGCATGACCATGGGCGTGGGCGCGGGCCAGATGAGCCGCCTCGACTCGGCGCGCATCGCGAGCATCAAGGCCGAGCATGCGGGCCTCTCGCTGAAAGGCACGGCAGTGGCGAGCGATGCCTTCTTCCCGTTCCGCGATGGGCTCGACGTGGTGGTCGATGCCGGCGCGAGCTGCGTGATCCAGCCGGGCGGCTCGATGCGCGACCAGGAAGTGATCGATGCCGCCGACGAGCGCGGCGTGGTCATGGTGCTCTCGGGCGTGCGCCACTTCCGGCACTGAGCTTCTGCCGCCCCCTCGGCCAGGGCCGGGCTGTCCGCTAGCGTTTCGCTGGCGTGCGCAGTCCGGCTTTTTTCTTTGCCGGTGAAGCCGGTGTTTCGTTCGCCTGCGCCGCACTCGAGAGCAGCGACATGAAGAAGTCGAGCGATGCCGCAATCGGGCGTCGTAGTGATAGCCCAGCCCGCCCTGGCTCGTGCCGCCGGAGCTGGCGCTGCCCGTGAGGCTGTTGGCCAGGCGGTAGCCCTCGGCGCGCTCGTAGGCGTTGATCGTCTTGCCCTGGCTGGGGGTGCCGCTGCCGTCCAGGGTGACGCTGGTGGACTCGCGCACGTTGCCCACCGCGTCATAGGCGTAGCGGGTGATGGTGCTGCTGGCGCCCGGCGCGGGAGCGAACAAGCGGCTGAACTCGATGAGGTTCTGCTGGTCCAGGCGGCCCAGGCCGTCGTAGCTGCTGTGGCGGTACTGCAGCAGCTCGCCGGTGGCCAGGTTGTGCGCCAGCGCGTACTCGTAGCTCAGGCCGCCTGTGCCCAGCACCGCGCCGGCGCTCAGTGCGCGGCTGGCGCCGTCGTAGCGGCGCGCATCGACCAGCACGCCGTCGCGGTGGGTGCTCGACAGGCGGCCCAGGCTGTCGTAGGCGTAGGTCTCGGTGGTCTGGGCCTGGCCCTCGGCCATGGGGGTCCAGGCGCCGTCGACCCAGGCCGCATGGGCCACGGTGCTGGTGTCGCTGGTGCGGTTGCCGCTGTGGTCGTAGGTGAGGGTGTGGGTCTGGTTGACCGCGGGGACGTTGCTCGCGCCGTAGAGGGTCTGCACCGTCGTCTGGCGGTTCATGGCGTCGTAGGCGTAGTTCTCCTGGCTGGTCTGCACCAGGGATTCGGTGCCCGTGCCGGTGTTCACCTGGCGTGCGACGTGCGTGCGGTTGCCCGCCAGGTCGTAGTCGATGTTCACCGTCAGGCCGGAGGCCTCCACCCAGCGCATGCGGCCCAGCGCGTCGTAGGCGATGCGGTTGTCCTGGCTTGGGGGGACGGCCGACCGGCTACTACGTTCGATGTTGATGACGAAAGAACGAAAACGAGAACAAACCGGTCAACGAAGCGGTGTCCACGCAGGGAATCAAATCGACCCAACAGCAAAAACTGCTCAAGAAAAGGCAGATTGCATCGATCGAACTCGTGCCGGCACATCTAAAAAGTGGCTTCGCAGCGGTCCCGCCGGGATTGAGCTCTCAAAAATGTCCACTCGGTGGACTGGCGCAGGCGGCGAGTTCGTGTGGACCGACAGTAGGTAGCTCAGCGATCAGGAACCCACGGCATTGCTCCCGTTACCCATTGAATAGTCGACCAAGGTTGCCCCCGATTGAGGGCTGCAATCTCATCTTCTGTGTACCACACGCCATGTGCATCAACGAAGAATGCATGACCATCTTCCAGCGTTACCTGACGTGCTATCCCCAACAGATCGCCTCGCTTTAGAAGTTCGTTAGGTACGACTTGAGTTATCAAAGCAACATCAGAGGCTGGTTGGTGATCTTCAGATGAATTTTCAACTATCAACCTGAATAGCCTTTTTCCATCCCCAGCTTGATAAAGATGTAATTTGTATCGCCCATCTGTATGAATGTCTGACCGTTGCCAAATCATAGTACCCCTTTAGAACTCGAGCCCAGGAAAGATCGACGTAGATCCCCCACTTCTCCAGCGAAACTGATCATAGTTACTTCCCATGTCCGTTAAAACCTGCCGCATCGCCCTTCGATCAATAGGAACCCCGACATTGTCCAATTCGGCAAGACGTACCAGCGCCTCGGCGCGACGAGAGCCTCCCACACCTAGCGCGTGCAGTCCTTCATGAATACCAACTCCCGCAGTGAATTCATAGCCGTTCAACTTAGTTCCGAGCAAGTCGTAGGTATGTCCATTTTGAGTGTTTTGAAGGAATACCACAGCGCGATTTCCATACGACCGCCCCTGTTGCCCTCGCGGCGCGTCCTGTGCACTAAACACCAACTCAATCTCGCCGGAGTCTGCAGCAGCCAAAACGCGCTGTCCCGCGGAACTGCGATTCATCTGCGCGCGCAACCCACCGTCCTTAAAGTAATTAATTCCCCTGGTTTGCGATGCTCTTGATGACTGGTTCACGAGCGAATCGAAGCCAGCGGGCGCTCCAGCGGTGCGTACCCCCGCAGCCCCCCCAGCACCAGCCGCACCTGTGTTGAACGCCTGCGCCCCTACATTGCCCCAGTCCCGGCTAGGAGCGTAAAGCGCTCCAACAAGACCAATACCTGGCGCACTGCGCACCGTATCTACGATGCCACCGCCGATCGTGCCAGCGACACCGTTGCGTTGAATGCTCTGAACGAGTCCACTGTTCGGCTGGTACGGAATCGTCTCCCCAGTGAGCATGCTGCGCTGCGGGAAGAGCGCATTGTCGGCATAGCCCACCGCATCTGCCGCCAACTTGCCCACACCTATTACCGCCTTTGGCAGGGCCGTCCACGCGTCATACGCAGCGCCCGCCACACCCTTGGCGAATCGCCCCCCCGGGTTGAAGGTGAAGAAGCCTTCAACCGGGCCTATTGGCGTGAGGGTGCCTATGGGTGCAGGAGCTTGGTCAATCTTCGCTTGCTGCGCGGCCCTGGAAGTCGTCAAGAAGCTCCAGTCAATATAGGCTGGGGGAGGCGTATCCCGAGCCTCAACGGTGATGGTAGGAAGGCGCCCAGATGCGCCAGAGTCGGACTGATAGCTGCGCTGGTAAGAGTTGCCTCCTTCACCATCATCGACTCTCTCCCAAGGGGCGACATCAGCCGGTACCGCTGTGGCGCGGCCGCCTTCACCTGCGTCCGACATCACGACAGGCTGCGACGGGTCCAACACCCCGTTGGCCGCATACGCGGATTGCCAGAACAGACTGTTTCGGCGGAGAGCTTCGGCGTCGCTGATCGTTGAACCATCGAGCAGGGTGTTCATCGAGGTGTTCGGCTCGTTCGCCCCAATCGGCCCCGATTTGCTGCCGCTACTGCTGTTGGCCGCAGCCAGAGAGTCCCCCAACACGTTGCCGAAGGCGTCAGAAGCCAGCGTGGCCGCACTGATCTTGCCCCCACGCACGGCCTGGCCGACCAGGCTGCCACCGATCCCGGTGACGAGGCTCTTTCCAAGATCGAACTGAACCCCGGGCTGGCCCGGGTAATAGTCCATCGCCGAGTTCAGGCCATAGCTCGCTCCCGCGCTCACCGCACTGGCGGCCACGCTGCGCCAACTGAAGCTCGGTTGCAGCCCGGTAGCCACCGCGATGCCCTGGGTGATGGTGCTGCCCAGTGCTGCGCTGGCCACCCGACCGGCCAGCGCGCTTCCAGTGAAGTTCTGCACGCTTGCGGCCACACCTGCCGCCCCCAAGCCAGCACCCACCCCGGCGCCGATGGCCCCCAGTGCCACGCCCTTCCAGCTGAAGGAATCCTGCGCGCCGATAGCAACGCCCACGGTTTGGCTGGCAATGGAACCCACTGCACCGCCGACCGCTGCGGCGGCAACGCCGACTGCACCGTAACCACCCCCCAAGGCCGTAAGGCCCGTGGTCATCGTGGCGCCAATACCCGTCGAAGCCGTGGCTGTCCCGGCTGTTCCTACCGCTCCCCAACTCCCTGCCGCCGCCCCCGCCGTGTAGATGGTCACCACGATCGCAACAACGACCATGATGATCTGCCCCACCGCCCCGCACCCCCCATCCTGGCTCCGCGGCATGGCCATCATCGCAGGCGAGTCGCTGGCGATCTTGCTCGGGTCGTAGGGCCTGAAAGTGTCGGCGCTGTTGGCGCTGGTCACCACCGCCGGGATGCGCAGCACCTGGCCCGGCTGCAGGTCCGCGTTGCTGCTCAGCCCGTTGGCGTCCGCGATCAGGTACCACAGCCGGCCGTCCCCGTAGGAGGCCTTGGCGATGCCCTGCAGCGTGTCGCCCGTGCCCACCGAATAGCTGCCCGGTGCGTTGGCCGGGTAGTTCGCCGCGATCGGCTGGTAGCCCAGGCTCAGGTCCACCGCGCCCGTGTAGATCGCCGGCAGCACCGCCGGGTCGCCCGTGTAGTTCTGGCGGTAGCGCAGGTCCACCGCCTGCCCGTAGCGCCCCAGCACCTCGCCATTGACGATCAGCTGGCGCTGCGCGTGCTGCGCCGCCTCGGGATCGCCCAGCGTGTAGTCCGAATACAGCACCCGGCCCTGCGCATCGTTCACGTAGCGGTGCTGCGTCAGCTCCGGGTTCACCGTGGCCATCTGCCCCGGGTTGCTCACCCCCGACAGGTGGCCGTTGGCGTCGTAGTGATAGCCCAGCCCGCCCTGGCTCGTGCCGCCGGCGCTGGCGCTGCCCGTGAGGCTGTTGGCCAGGCGGTAGCCCTCGGCGCGCTCGTAGGCGTTGATCGTCTTGCCCTGGCTGGGGGTGCCGCTGCCGTCCAGGGTGACGCTGGTGGACTCACGCACGTTGCCCACCGCGTCATAGGCGTAGCGGGTGATGGTGCTGCTGGCGCCCGGCGCGGGAGCGAACAAGCGGCTGAACTCGATGAGGTTCTGCTGGTCCAGGCGGCCCAGGCCGTCGTAGCTGCTGTGGCGGTACTGCAGCAGCTCGCCGGTGGCCAGGTTGTGCGCCAGCGCGTACTCGTAGCTCAGGCCGCCTGTGCCCAGCACCGCGCCGGCGCTCAGTGCGCGGCTGGCGCCGTCGTAGCGGCGCGCATCGACCAGCACGCCGTCGCGGTGGGTGCTCGACAGGCGGCCCAGGCTGTCGTAGGCGTAGGTCTCGGTGGTCTGGGCCTGGCCCTCGGCCATGGGGGTCCAGGCGCCGTCGACCCAGGCCGCATGGGCCACGGTGCTGGTGTCGCTGGTGCGGTTGCCGCTGTGGTCGTAGGTGAGGGTGTGGGTCTGGTTGACCGCGGGGACGTTGCTCGCGCCGTAGAGGGTCTGCACCGTCGTCTGGCGGTTCATGGCGTCGTAGGCGTAGTTCTCCTGGCTGGTCTGCACCAGGGATTCGGTGCCCGTGCCGGTGTTCACCTGGCGTGCGACGTGCGTGCGGTTGCCCGCCAGGTCGTAGTCGATGTTCACCGTCAGGCCGGAGGCCTCCACCCAGCGCATGCGGCCCAGCGCGTCGTAGGCGATGCGGTTGTCCTGGTAGGTGATGCCGCCCTGCACGGTGGTCTCGCGCAGGTGGCGCCCGGAGAGGTCGTAGACGTAGCTGCTGGTCTTGCCCACGCCAGCGTCGTCGATGCGAACGAGCTGGCCGGCCGCGTCGTAGTGGAAGGCTTGGTTCTGGCCGCGCGTGCTGGTCTGGTGGATGAGCTGGCGGGCGTTGTCGTAGGCATAGCCGTAGCTGGCTCCGCCGATGTCCATATGGCCGGTGAGCGCGCCGAAGTAGTCGTAGCGCCAGGTGGCCAGCGCGCCGTTGGCGTCCAGCTCGATGGTCTTGCGGTTGAGTGCGTCGTAGCCGGCCACGGTGACCAGGGCCTCGCCGGGCGTGGTGCGGCTGAGCTGGGTGGTGCGGATGAGGTTGCCGCGCAGGTCGCGCTCGTACAGGATGCGCTCGCCCGCGCCGTTGGTCTGGCTGCGCAGGCGTCCGGCCTCGTCGAAGCGCTGGTTCTCCGCGATGGCTTCCGCTCCGCTGCCGCGGCGCGTCTGCACCAGGCGGCCGAGAAGGTCGTGGTGGTACACCGTGGTGCGCTGTTCGGCATCGATGCTGCGCACCTTTTCCGAGAAGGCGCTGTAGGCGTGGGTAATGACGCCGCCGTCGGCGTGCAGCTCGGACACGAGGTTGCCGCCGGCATCCCAGGCCTGGCCATTGACGCGGCCCAGCGCGTCGCGCACGGCCACCTGGCGGCCCAGCGCGTCGTAGTACAGGCGCGTGACGGCGGCATTGGGGTTGGCGGGGTTGCCCGCGGCATCGACCCCGGCGTTGCCGTCGGCGTCGGTCTGGATCTGCGTGACGAGCTGGTTGCTGGCGTTGTAGCGGTAGTGCGTCACCCACGCGGCAGCGCGCGGGTCGCTCATGGCCACCACGTTGCCCCAGCGGTCCACGCTCTGGTGGACCACCGGGCGCAGCCAGATGCCGCCGGCCATGTCGTCCAGCCGTTCGGGCAGGGCCTGGGTCACGACGCGCCCGAGCAGGTCGTAGCTGGTGTCGGTGCGGCGCACGTCGCTCAGGGCAGCCACCTCCTGGGCGCTGGCGAAGCCGCCCAGGTCCAGGTCGCCGCGGCCGACGCCGGCGTTGGCGATCTGCGCAGTCTGGCGGCCCAGCAGGTCGTACAGGGCCACCGTGTCGACGCCGCCGACGTTGGTGCGCCACAGCCGCCCGGCGGTGTCGTAATCGAAGTACTCGCCGGCCTGGCCATTGACGCTGCGCGACACCAGTTCGCCGAAGGCGTTGTACTGCATGGCGGTGTCCACCCGCACGCCGGCGGCCGAGGGCTGGCCCACGCCGCCGCCGAGCGAGACGGCGCCATTGGCCTGCTCGACGCTGCCTTGCCACTTCAGCACCCGGGTCGAGCCGCTGAGCTGGTAGATGCGGATCTGGCTGACATTGCCGATGGCCTCGTCAGGCACGAAGTCCAGGCTGGACGCGCTGTTGAGGTGGGCGATCGGGTAGGTGCCGGTGAAGGAGCCCGGATGGCCGGGCTCGACCGTCTCGCCGCTGTCCTCGTCGCCCGGGATGACCGTGCTGGGCGTGATGTAGTCGAACTCGACGGCGAAGCCCGTGCTGCTCGGATCGATGATGTTGGCCAGCTGCGCCAGCGTGAGCTTGCCGTTGTCCGGCGTTGGAAACTGGATGCCTCCGTCGTTGCTGCCCGGGGTCACGCTGGCCTGGGGGTTGGCGCTGTACAGGCCGGTGGCGCCGCCATCGACGTAGTTTGCGCCGTCCGTGGACGTGCCGGGGTCGTAGACGTGGGTCTGGCGGCCCAGCGCGTCGTAGGCGTAGGCGCGCCACAGGGTGCGCCTGGCGCCGTCGTTGCCGGTGACGGACTGCCACTCCTTGGCCGCCAGCCCCTGCGCGTTGTACGAGCTGTTGTGGTTCACGCCCGCCGCGTCGGTGGTCTGCACCACGTGGCCCAGCGCGTCGTATTGCGCATAGCTGGTGCGGTCGAGCCTTGCGTACAGGTCGACGTCTCGCTCCGGGTCCGGGGCCGCCTGGATGGTGGCTGGCGCATAGACATGGTTCTCCATGCCGTAGACGTCCCGGGTGCTGCCGAAGTAGATGAGCTGCATGTGGTGCAGCGCCGTGTCGAGCGAACCGGCGGGCGCGCTGGCGACGTAGCCGATGGGAGCTTCCTGGGTCCATTCGCCGGAGGCCAGCAGCTGGCTGACCACGGCCGGGTCGGACACGAGCTGGGTGTACTCGGAGCCCACCCAGCCCGGTGGCGGCACCTCGCGCATGCGGTACAGGGGCACGGTGCCCTCGGCCTGTTCGGCGGCGATGTAGCCGATGATGCCGTCGTCGGCCCACAGCGGCGCGAAGCCGACAGGCACGAGGTGCCCGGCGAGTTCCGGCTCGGTGACGTATTTCTTGACGACCACGAACTGGGGCAGGGTCGCATGCAACTGGTGCACGGCGACGCTGCCGGGAAAGGGCGTGGCGGAGATGTAGCCGATGTCATTGACGGAGATGTAGCCCCCGGCATGGAAGGCGTCGATCTGGGGATTGGGGATGCTCACCAGCGGCGGCAGCGCGCCGGACGGGGCAGCCGGCATGCCGTTTGCACCCGCCCCGTTCACGTACTCGGTCTTGAGCACCACGTTGCCATGTGCATCGCGGCGGAACACGGTCAGCGGCGTGATGGCCGCGCCGGTTTCGGTGCTGGTGCGCGTGGGCTCGGCCACCGCGGTGACGCGGCCCAGCGCGTCGAAGTAGCTCAGGGTTTCGCCGCCCTTGGCATCGACGGTGCTGGTGAGGTTGCCCACCGCGTCGTAGCCATGGGTGGTGGTGAGATCGCCGCGCGCGCTGCTGCCGTCGGAGGCGGTGCTGAACTCGACGTTCTTGCGCGTCTCGCCCACCTTGCGGTTGTTGCCGTCATAGGTATACACGGTGCGCCGGTCATCGGCATCCACCGGGGCAGCGGGTGCGGGCTCCGCGGCGTCCGCCGCGCCGGTCCAGCCCGCGAGGCTGCCGGTGCCTGCCCAGCCCTCGATCGCACGTGCGTGCTCGACGTGGTCCACGACGTTGCCCGCGGCGTCGAAGCTCTCGCGCGTCAGGTAGCCCAGGGCGTCGACGCTGGCAGTTTTCTGGCCGCGCCGGTCGAAGTAATGCGCGCTCAGCACCCAGTTGCCAGGGCCCTGCAGCTGCGCCTGGCGCACCAGGCCGCCGAAGCTGTCGTAGGTGTTGCGCGTGGTCTTGCGGCCGCTGGCGTACTGGCTGCCGGCGGGCTGGCCTGCGTCGAAGGTGAAGCCCTCGGGCTCGCGCACCTCGATCGCCCGGCCCAGCCGGTCGTAGCTGGTTTCCACGGTGCGGTCGGCATTGCCGGCCAGGGCGCTCACCGAGGCCGCAAGCTGCGCCGGGTCCAGGCTGGCCGGCTGGCCCGCCGCCAGTGGCGTGGCGCCCGCGTAGCGCGTGAGCGCCGTCACGTCGCCGAAGGTGTTGCGCGCGTAGCCGGTCACCTGGCCCAGCGCGTCCACTTCGTGGGTTGCTCGGCCTAGCAGGTCGTAGGTCTTGTAGCTGCGGTGGCCGGCCACGTCGCGGTTGGCCACCGCATTGCCCAGGCCGTCGTAGGTGGTTTCGGTGAAGAGCTGCTGGACGGTGTCGACGCGGGTGGCCACGCCGCCGTCGCCGATGCCGTCGCCGTTGGTCGTGGCGTCGTCGGCGCCAGCGTCGTACACGCCCACGGGCGGGTAGATGACCTTGATCTGGCGGCCCACGCCGTCGTATTCGTAGCGGGTGGTGCGCTGCTCGGGCCGGCCGGCCGCCTCGGTGCGTGCCGCGAGGTCGCCGAAGGCGTTGTAGCTCATGCGCGTGACCACGCTGCCCGGGCCGCTGTGGGCGGTATCGAGCTGCAGGCGCCCGTCGGCGCCAGCCATGACGGCGCTGAGTTCCACCTGCGGCGAGACTTCCTCGGTCATGCGTCCGGCGCGGTCGTAGCTGTAGGTCCAGGTCGCGCCCTTGGCGTTGGTGTGGCTGAGCCTGTTGCCGAAGGCGTCGTAGCTCCAGCCCTGGGTGAAGCCCATGGCATCGGTGCTGGCCAGTACGTTGCCTGCGGCGTCGTAGGCCTGGCTCTGGGTGCGGTCCTGCGCGGCCGGCACCAGGGCCGCGGCCACGCCGTCGGCGGTGGCGGGCAGGGCGCCTGCGGTGCCCGTCGGAATGGAGAGGGCGTACAGGGTGGTGCTCAATACCCGGCCGAGCGCGTCGTAGCGGCTTTGCGAGACGTAGCCGCTGGCGTCGATGCTGTAGGTCTGGCGACCGGCGGCGTCGAACACGCGCTGCGCCACTCGATCGGCGGAGGCGTCGGGCACGAGGCGCGCACGCACGTCGGCCACGCTGGCGCCGGCGCCCAGGCCGCTGGCGTCGATGGCACGGGCGTAGCGCGTGGTGCCGATTTCGCGGCCCACGCCGTCGTAGCGGGACTCGCTGACTCCGCCCAGGGCATCGACCGCGAAGACCATGCGGTTGGCCGCATCCCAGGCGTAGCGCTGGATGCGGTCGGCCGCCGGGTTGGCCGTGACGAGAGCGGCCAGGTCCGCGTCGCTCCAGGCCGTGGTGGCCCCGGGCGCCGCAATGGCGTTGTCGTAGCCGATGCGCTGGCTGACGTTGCCGCTGGCGTCGTAGACGGTGCGGCTGACGCCGCCCAGGGCATCGACGGTGTAGGTGCGGCGGCCGGCGCCGTCGTAGGCCATGACGGTGACGCGGTCGAGCGCGCCCGCCACGATGCTGTCGGGCGCAGCGGCCGTGCCGATGGTGGCGGCGTATGCGATTTGCCGGACCACGTTGCCGCTGCCGTCGTAGGCATGGCGGACCACGCCACCGGCTCCGTCCGCCGTCCAGATGGCGCGGTTGGCCCGGTCGTAGATCGTGCGCAGGTTGCGGTCGAGACTGTCGTCGGCCTGCACCGCAGGGGCATGCTGGCCGTCCCAGCTCGCCAGGGCCGCGCCGTCCAGCACGGCGGCATAGGTCCGCGCGGCGGTGACGTTGCCGTTGGCGTCGTAGCCGTACTGCGTTACGGCGCCCGTGGCGCCCACCTGCCACACGGCACGGTCGAGCGCGTCGTAAACGGTGCGCACGCGCACGTCGGCGCCAGCGTCCGGCACCACCGGCGGATCACCCGCGAGGTCCCAGCCTGCCAGGTCGATACGCTGGGCATAGGCGCGCGTCTCGACGACGTTGCCTGCCGGGTCGTGGATGTATTCCACGACGGCGCCGGTGCCGTCGGCCACGAAGCGCAGCCGCCCGTCGCGGTCATAGCGGCGGCTGTCCACCGCGTCCGCGCCGGGGGAGGCCACGGCGAGTGCCTCGATCTGGGCGGGCGTGGGCGCGTCGTCCAGGCCGCTGATGTCGATGGGCAGGACATAGCCGGTGCGGCGCACCATGCGGCCCTCGGCGTCGTAATCCTGCCGGGTCAGGCGGCCCTCGGCGTCCAGCGTGAACACCAGCCGGTCGAGCGCGTCGTAGGCGTGGCGGGAAGCGTTGCCATTGGCGTCGACGACGCGGGTGACGTTGCCGTTGGCGTCGTATTCGTAGCGGGTCGTGAGGTTCAGGCCCGCCGGGTCGGTCTGCTCCATGACGCGGCGCCCGGCGCCGTCGTAGGTGTAGCGCGCCACACGGCCGCCGGGGTCGGTCACGCTCAGGACCAGGCCGGTGGTGTCGTAGGCGTAGGTGGTGGCCAGGTTCAGGCCCGCAGGGTCGACCGTGCGGCGCACGGCCTGGCCGGCCAGGTCGAACTCGATGGCGGTGACCACGCCGCGCGGGTCGGTGACGCTCACGGCCTGGCCCTTGGCGTCGTAGCCGTAGCGGGTAACGAGGTTCAGGCCCGCGGGATCGACGGAGCGGGTGAGCAGCCGGTTGGCGGCGTCGTAGGCATAGCTGGTGACGGTGCCGTTGGCGTCGGTGCTGGTCAGCCGCAGGCCGGCGTTGTCGTAGGTGCTGCTGGTGCTCGCGCCCAGCGGCGCGTCGGTTTGCAGCAGGTTGCCGCTGTGGT
Source organism: Variovorax sp. SPNA7 (assembly GCF_033807855.1). NCBI lineage: Bacteria > Pseudomonadati > Pseudomonadota > Betaproteobacteria > Burkholderiales > Comamonadaceae > Variovorax > Variovorax sp. SPNA7. The sequence continues at coordinate 5,073,476 of NZ_CP138513.1, read as the reverse complement.
CGTAGCTGTAGCTGGTGGTGTTGCCCCGGCCGTCGGTGACGCTTTGCGTCTGGCCATGGCGGTTGCGCACGGTGGTGAGGCTCACGCCCTCGGGCGTGGTGAGGGTGACGCTGCGGTTGGCGGTGTCGTGGCTGTAGCTGGTGGTGGCGCCCAGGGCATCGGTCTGGGTGAGCGTGCGGCTGAAGGCGTCGTAGGTGGTGTGGCGCGCGCCCCCGAGCGCGTCCGCCGTGGCGACGATGCGGCCCAGCCGGTCATAGGCGACCTGGCTGCGGTTGCCGTTGCCGTCGATGTGCTCGATGAGCCGGCCGAAGGCGTCGTAGGTCTGGCGCTGGGTGAGGGCCAGTGCGCCGGCATCCTGGACGCCGAGCGTCTGCAGGCCGCGCCGGTCGTAGCCGATCGTGTCGGTGACGATCTGGCCGCCGGCCAGCGTATGGCTGGTGGCGATGGCCTGGCGGAAGATGTTGTACGAGTAGCTGGTGGCATGGCCCAGCGCGTCGGTCCGGCTGGCCAGGGTGCCGGTGGCGTTGTAGGCATAGTGGATGTCGCTGTCCAGGGCGGCATTGCGCACCGCATTCAGCGCAGCAGCCAGCGTGGTGTTGGCGAGGCCGCCGGCATTTGCGCCGGTGAGGCCGGCCAGGCTGATGCGCGTGCCGTAGTCGATGGTGTCGACCAGTTGGCCCAGCGCGCTGTAGCGATTCTCCGAGACCTCGCCCAACGCGTTGACAGTGAAGGTCAGCCGGCCCTCGCCATCGTAGAAGAACAGCGTGCGGTGGCCGTTGGCGTCGGTGCTGCCGGTGCGCCGCCCGGCGGCATCGTAGTTGTGGGCAATGCCGTGCGTGGCCCAGATGGCGTCGATCTGTGCGGCGGTCTGGTCGCCGGTCAGCAGCGCACTGCCGTTGCCGTCGAGTTCACCGACCAGGCGGCCCTGCACGTCGTAGCGCTGCGTGAGCGTGCGCTGCTCGGCGGTGCCGAGCGCGGTGGTGCTTTGCACCAGGCGGCCCATGCTGTCATAGCTGTAGCGCGTGACCGTGCCGTCCACATCTGTGCGGGTGAGCAGCTGGTTGGCTGCGCTCCAGGTCCGGCTCACCACCTGGTCCTGCGGGCTCGAGTCCGGCCGCACCTGCGCGAGCGTGGCAGCGGTGGCGGGAGCCGGGACGAGGAGGGCAGGGCTCGCGTAGCGCAGGGTCTGCGCGACGTTGCCGTTGGCGTCGTACACCGTTTCGGTGAGATAGCCCTCGCCGTCGACCTGGCCAACGAGCTGTTCGCGCGCGTTGTAGAAGTTGTATGTGCGGATGTCGCCGGCGCTCGCAGGCGGCAGCAGCGCCGCAAGGGTGTTGGTGGCGCGCGCCGTGGCCACGGCGGCGGCGAAGCCGGCCGCGTCGCCAAAGCCCGGGGCGGCGCTGGCGTAGCGGATGGTCTGCGTCAGCGCGCCCGCGCCGTTGTAGCGGTATTCGGTGAGGTAGCCCTCGCCGTCGATGACGGCCTGCACGCGGCCGTCCAGGTCGTACAGCGTGCTGACCGTGCGGTCCGCCGCGGCGTCGGGCGCGGCCAGTGCCGCCAGTTGCGCGGCGCTCGGGAAGCCGCCGGCACCGCCCTGGCCCAGTTGGGCGACGTTCACCGTCGCGGCCAGTTGCGACACGGACACGACGCGCGAGGCGCCGTCGTAGCGAGTGCGGGTCACGGCACCGGCCGCATCGACCTGCCAGGCCAGCCGGCCGGCCTTGTCGTAGACGTTCCAGCTGCGCTGGTCCTGTGCGCTGGCCGGCGGCACGATGGCCGCCAGCGCCACGGCTGCCGGCGTGCCGTCGGCCCGGGTCAGCAGCGAGGTGTTCACCGCCGTGGCGTAGGCGATGGTCACGGCCACCTGGTCGTTGGCGTTGTAGCGGTACTCGGTGAGTTCGCCCTGCGCACCGATGTCCGCCACCTTGCGGTTCTTGGCGTCGTACAGCGACCAGCGGCGCACGCCGGTCGGGTCCTGCGTCATGCGCAGGTTGCCGTCGGCATCGTAGAAATAGCGGGTCTGGCCCAGCGCACCGGTGGCCGCGCTGGCTTGCGCCACGCTGATCAGGCGGCCCGCGCGGTCATAGGTGGAAGTGGTTGCCAGCCCGTTGGCCAAAGTCAGGGTGGCGCGGTTGTTGGTGTCGTCGTAGCTGGTCAGGCTCAGGTTGGGAGTGCTGCCGTCCAGCGACGGGCCGCTGACCGCGACGATGCGGCCCAGGCCGTCGTACACGTACTGCGTGACACTGGAGGTGTTGGGAGCGATGGTCTGGCGCAGCAGCCCGTTGGGGTCGTAGATGTACTGGGTGGTGGCCGCCGCGGCCGCCACGCCGGTGCCGTCGGCGGCCGTGTCGGCGTAGCTGGTGCTGCTTTGCAGCTGGCCGCGGAAGTCGTAGCCGTAGTCGGTGCGCACGCTGCGCGTGAGGTCCTGCGCGGCTTGCCAGCTTTGCATCTGCGCTTCGCTCGGCACGCTTGCCTGGTCCAGGGCGCCCAGGTCGTAGCGGTCCGCGGCGTACTCGATGGCGGCGGTGCGCAGTCCGTTCGCGTTGTAGCGGTACTCGGTGACGCTGCCGTCGGGCTGGATCAGGAAGCGCAGCTGCGTGGGCCGCCCGGCGGCGTAGACGTAGCGCGTGGTCTCGGGGTCGGCCGCGGCCTGCGAGCCGGTGGCGGCGATGGCGTAGCGGGTGTCGGTGAGCAACTGGTTGGCCGCGCTGTAGGTGGCCGTGTGGGTGTTGCCCTCGGCGTCGACCTGGCCGATGAGGTTGTCTCTTGCGTCGTACTGCAGCGTCGTGGTGTTGCCCAGGCCGTCGGTAAGGCTGGTGACGTCGCCCAGGCTGTTGTAGCTGTAGTTGACCTGGCTCAGCCCGGCGCTGTTGGCCGCGGTGACGCCGCTGCGCACCTGGGTGAGCTGGCCCTTGGCGTCGTACGTGTAGACCGAGGATTGGCCCAGCGGGTCGGTCACGGTGGTGGTGTTGGCCGCAGTGTTGTAGGCGAACCGGGTGGTGTTGCCCAGGCCGTCGGTGACGGAGGCGACCTTGTCGATGCCGTTGGCCTTCACGTAGGTGAAGCTCAGGCTGGTGCCGTCGCTCTGGGTGATGGAGCTGATGCGGGTGGTGGAGCCGTCGTAGCCGTACCGGGTGACATAGCTGGACGCCGACTCGGCACCGGCGGGCACGTCGCCGTAGGGATTGAGGTTGACGCTGACGGAGACCAGGCGCTTGCGGTTGTCGTAGGCGTAGCTGACTTCGCTGACCACCTGGCCCGAGGCCAGCGTGGCGCTCACGGTGACCTGGTCGTTGACGCTGTAGCTGTAGTTGACCGCCTCGCCGCTGGCATCGCTCACCCGCAGCAGTCTGTCATCCCCGTCGTAGGTGTAGGTCAGGGTGTGGGCGTCGGCGTCGGTGGACGACAGCAGCAGTCCCTTGCCTCCGCCCTGGTAGGTTTCGGTGGCGCCGGTGGCGTTGTTGGTCCAGGTGAAGGTGCTGTCGGGGTTCTGCCGGATGCTGTTGACGATGGTATCGGCCCCGGGGGCCACGAGGCTGCGATAGCTCTGGCTGGCCGCGTCCCAGGCGAAGTAGCTGATGGAGCCGTCGCCGTCCAGTCGCTGGATCTGGCCGCCGGAGCGGTGCACGCTCTTGGCCTGGCCGAATTGCCAGTTGCTGTTGGTGGTGAAGCCCGCCAGGCTCTGGGTGTTGTAGGTGCGCGCGGAGACGATGTCCGGCCCCAGGCCGACCAGCAGGGCGTCCTCTTCCTGCACCACGAGATTGCCGTTGGAGACGTTGACGTAGACGGACTCGCCGGTATTGCCCTGCCGGGGGTCGCCCGTTCGCCCGTTGGCGCCCAGCGCCGTCCATGAGCTCAGGTTCAGGCCGGTGTTGTTGCCGCTGATGATCGCAACCATGCTTGTTCTCCCTTGACGCGACCACCCCCGACTGCGCTGCCGGAGCCCTCCCTGGCAGGGCCAGTTCCATTTGGTGGACTGGCTGGCGATTCGCTGCCAATACATCCACCGATTTCGAAAATTGTTTAGCGAAGGCCGACTGGAAGAGAGGGTTATTTGCGCCGGCGGCTAAACAGAACGGCTATCGCGTGGATATATCTGTGCCGGGAAAACTGTCTTTGCGGCAGACGGACGACGGCCATCACAAGCCGATTCAAGTGAACGACTGGCTTGTGACAGCGCTGCGCCATGTGGCAGCGCCGAGTAAAAAAATAGGCGCCCTGATGGCGCCCGCAGCAGATCAGAGCGATCGGGCTGTTCTGAAAACCTGCCGTGCCGCCTCAATGGTCGCCGCGATGTCGTCCTCGCTGTGCGCGGCGCTTACGAATCCCGCCTCGTAGAGCGCCGGTGCGATGTACACGCCGCGATCCAGCAGGCCGTGGAACAGCGCATTGAACTGCGCGTTGTCGGTGGTCATCACGGTCGCGTAGTTCTGCGGCAGCTCGTTCATCAGGAAGAAGCCGAACATGCCGCCTTCGCTGTCGGCGTTGAAGGGCTGGCCCTCGGCGGCTGCAGCGGCCTTGAGGCCGTCGACCAGCGTGCGGGTCTTCTTCGCCAATGCTTCGTAGAAGCCGGGCTTCGAGATTTCCTTCAGCGTGGCAAGGCCGCAGGCCGTGGCCACCGGGTTGCCCGACAGCGTGCCGGCCTGGTAGACCGGGCCGAGCGGCGCGAGCTGCTCCATGATGGCGCGCGGGCCGCCGAAGGCCGCCAGCGGCATGCCGCCGCCGATGACCTTGCCGAGCACCGTGAGGTCGGGCGTGATGCCCAGCACGCCCTGCGCGCCGTGCAGGCCGACGCGAAAGCCGGTCATCACCTCGTCGAACACCAGCAGCGCGCCGTGCTGCGTGCACAGCTCGCGGCAGCGGGCGGCGAAGGCGGGCGTGGCGCGCACGAAGTTCATGTTGCCGGCAATCGCCTCGATCATCAGGCAGGCGATGTCGTTGCCGTGCAATGCGAAGGCTTCCTCGAGCTGCGCGATGTTGTTGTACTCGAGCACCAGCGTGTGCTGCGTGACCTCGGGCGGCACGCCGGCCGAGGTGGGATGGCCGAAGGTGGCGAGGCCGGAGCCGGCCTTCACCAGCAGCGCGTCGGCATGGCCGTGGTAGCAGCCCTCGAACTTGATGATGTGCTTGCGGCCGGTGGCGCCGCGCGCCAGGCGCAGCGCGCTCATGGCGGCCTCGGTGCCCGAGCTCACGAGCCGCACCATCTCCATCGACGGCATCAGCGCCAGGATGGCTTCGGCCAGCTCGATCTCGCGCTCGGTCGGCGCGCCGTAGGAGAAGCCCTCGAGCACGGCCTTCTGCACCGCCTCGACCACCGCCGGGTGGCCATGGCCCAGGATCATCGGGCCCCAGGAGCCGATGTAGTCGATGTAGCGCTTGTCGTTGGCGTCCCAGAAATAGGCGCCCTCGGCCCGGCGGATGAAGCGCGGCGTGCCGCCCACGGCCTTGAAGGCGCGCACCGGCGAATTGACGCCGCCGGGGATGACGGCGCGGGCGCGCTCGAAAAGAATGTCGTTTTGGTCAGCGTTTGGCATCAGTGTCGGGTGTCGTGAGGGGGCAGGGCAAAGTCTTGCGGCGCGTCGGGGTCTTCATCGTCGTCCTCGTCGTCTTCCGGCTCGGCCCAGAACAGGCGGTCCGGCAGCACGTGGCCCATGCCGGGCCGGAAACCCGCGTCGAGGCAGCGGTCCATGTAGGCCAGGGCCTCGGTGGTGGCGGCCACCAGGTCGGTGCCGCTCGCGAGCAGGGCGGCCAGCGCGGCCGACAGCGTGTCGCCCGCGCCGGCAAAGACGGCTTCGAGCCGTTCGTATTTCTCGCTGGCGAGCACCGACTGCGGCGAGGCCAGCACGTTGTCGATGAACTGGTCGGGCAGCACCATGCCGGTCACCAGCGTGTAGGGCACGCCGAACTCGCCGGCGGCCTTGGCGATGTCGCGCGCGCCGGGCGGACGCTCGCCGCTCCAGTCGGGCAGCAGCCAGCGCCACAGCGTACTGTGGTTTCCAACCAACACTGTGGCCTGGGGCAGCAGCAGCTCGCGGAAGGCGTCGAGATAGCCCTCGATGAGGTTCTCGTCCCACCAGGAAAGGTTGGGCATGTAGGCCACCAGCGGCACCTCGGGGTAGTCGGAGGCGGTCTCGGCGATGGTGCTCAGGGCTTCGGGTGTTCCGACGAAGCCGACCTTGATGAGCTGGACCTCCACGTCCTCGAGGATGGTGCGCGCCTGCTCGGCGATGGCCTCTTCCTCGAAGGCGAAATGGTCGAAGATCTCGGCCGTGTCGCGCGCGTAGGCGCCCGTCACCACGGGCAGCATGTGCGCGCCGACCGAAGCCATGGCCAGGGCGTCGGCGCCCAGGCCGCCCGCGCCGCTCGGATCGCTGGCGTTGAAGACCAGCACGCAGGGCGGATTCAGGTCGCGCTCGGCCACCTCTTCGGCGTCCGGCGGGGGGTCGTTAAGATTGCCCGGTTTGCGGGCGTGGTCTGCTGGATGTAAGTAGATGGTCATACGCCGGGCGAAATCCCCTGGATGGTGGCATGGGCGCGACGTTTACCGTCCGCCAGTGAGATACGCATAGATACACTCGTTGCATTTAATGAACAAGGACTTTAAGCTCCGATGAATACGAAAACTTGGATGTGCCTGATTTGTGGGTGGATCTATGACGAAGCGGTTGGTGTACCGGAAGACGGCATCGCGGCAGGCACGGCCTGGGCCGATGTCCCGATGAACTGGACATGTCCTGAGTGCGGTGCGCGCAAGGAAGACTTCGAAATGGTTGAAATCTGAAGCATGGCATAGGGCTACGCGATTTGCGCCGATGTACGGCGCGGCGGGCATCCAAGTCTCATCTCAGCAGGAGCATGTGCAATGGGGCCGAATGGATCAGGTTACAAGGTGCTCGTCATCGACGACAGCAATACGATCCGGCGCAGTGCCGAAATATTTCTGAAGCAGGGCGGACACGAGGTTCTTCTCGCGGAAGACGGCTTCGACGCGCTCTCCAAGGTTAACGACCACAAGCCGCATCTGATTTTCTGCGACATCCTGATGCCGCGGCTGGACGGCTACCAGACCTGCGCCATCATCAAGCGCAACGCTCATTTCTCCAATGTTCCGGTCGTGATGCTCTCTTCCAAGGACGGCGTCTTTGACAAGGCTCGCGGCCGCATGGTCGGGTCGCAAGACTACCTGACCAAACCTTTCACCAAAGACCAGCTGCTGCAGGCCGTGCAGCAGTTTGGCACCCTTCAACAGGAAGTGCAGTAAATGCCCATTCGAAAAATCCTCGTCGTCGACGACTCCAAGACGGAACTGGTGTTCCTCTCGGACCTGCTCCAGAAGAACGGCTTTGCGGTCAAGACCGCCGAAAACGCCGAAGACGCCATGCGCCGCCTCGAAGAGGACCAGCCCGACCTGATCCTCATGGACGTCGTCATGCCCGGCCAGAACGGCTTCCAGCTGACGCGCGCCATTGCCCGCGATCCGCAGTACGCCGCCATCCCGATCATCCTGTGCACCAGCAAGAACCAGGAAACCGATCGCGTCTGGGGCATGCGCCAGGGCGCCCGCGACTACATCGTGAAGCCGGTCAACGCGGCCGAGCTGATGTCCAAGATCAGCGCGCTGGCCTGAGCAGGCGCCTGCCGAGTCCATGGCCAATCGCGACGCTCTCCGAGCCTTCCAGTCCCGGCTTGCGAGCCGCCTGCAGGCTGCGCGCACGACCGGCGTCGCCGCCTCGTGGCTCGCGGTCGAGGCGGGCGAGGGCAAGTACCTGTTCCCACTCGGCCACGCGGGAGAAATCTTCCCGTGGACGCCGCCGCAGCCCGTGCCCTATACGCAGCCCTGGTTCCTGGGCGTGGCCAACCTGCGCGGCGGCCTCTATGGCGTGGTGCACCTGTCGGCATTCGCCTCGGGCGCGCCGGACAACACGGCCGCCACCGAGGCGGCCCGCATGCAATCGCGGCTCGTTGCCCTCAACGAGCTGCTCGAAGTGAACTGCGCACTGCTGGTCGACCGGCTGGCGGGATTGCGCGGCGCCGAGGCCTTCACGGCTTCGGAGCCGCCGGATGCGCAAGCACCCGCCTGGCTGGGGCATCTGTACACCGATGCGGCGGGCGAGCGCTGGCAGGAAGTCAACCTGCAGGCGCTTTCGCAGCAACCCGAGTTTTTGAGTATTGGCGCCTAGTGCTTCCGCACAGCCCAAAGACAACCACCTGAAGGACCGACCGTGAGCTCGATCGCCGACAAGTTCAAGAAATTACTGCCCGCGAACAGCGGCAACGACAAGGCCCGCGTCGACGGCTCCGGTTCCATATCGCTCGACGACGTCGACACGGTTCAGGCCCTGGAGGAAAAGACCGTTCGGCTGGCCCGCAAGGACGGCGCGCCGGCCGCGCCGCTGCCCGCCGGCTTTGCCGACGAAATGCTCGGTGGCAGCGAGGCGGCCAACGAGGCGGCATCGCCCGAAAGCGCCCAGGCCGCGGGCGGCCGAGCGGGTTCGAACCCGGCGCGCCAGCAGCGCATCCTGGCCATCATGCTCGCGGTGGTGGTGCTGCTGCTGCTCCTGGTGGCCGGCTCCGCCATTCTTCGCGCCGAGCGCCTTGCGCAGCAGGTGGCCGCCACCGGCCAGTCGCTGATGCAGTCGCAGCGGCTCGCAAAATCGATCTCCCAGGCTCTCGTGGGCAGCGCGCCCGCATTCGTCGAAGTGAAGGACAGCGCCGACGACCTCACGCGCCGCGTGCAGGGCCTGACCAACGGCGACGACGCCCTGCGCCTGGAGCGCGTGGGCAACCAGTACGACGAGGACATGGCCAAGATCAACCCCCTGGTTGTCCGTGCCGATGCCAGCGCCAAGGTCGTGCTGGCCCAGCGCCAGATCCTGACCCAGGTGGGTGCCGCTCTGCGCGACATCAACCAGCAGTCGTCCGCGCTGCTCGAAATGACGGAAACCGTCGCTTCGCTGAAGATGCAGCAGAACGCCACGCTGCCTGAAATTTCGGCGGCCGGCCAGCTCGTGATGCTGACCCAGCGCATCGGCAAGTCGACCAACGAGTTCTTCACGGTCGAGGGCGTGAACCCCGACGCCGTGTTCCTGCTCGGCAAGGACCTGAACACCTTCCAGGAAACCACGCGCGGCCTGCTCGACGGCAATGCGCAGCAGCGCTTCCCCGGCTCGAAAGACCCGCAGACCCGCGAGCAGCTCACAGCCATTCTCAAGACCTACGAGCAGATGCGCACGCAGGCCTCGGCCATTCTGGGCAACCTGCAGGGCCTGGTGGCCGCGCGCGAAGCGCAGGCTTCCATCCTGACCGACAGCGAACCGCTGCGCAAATCGCTCGGCGAGCTGCAGGACAAGCTGTCCGCGCGCACCGGCCTGGGCGCCGGAACGATCGTGATGCTGTTCGTGCTCTCGCTGGCCGCCCTGGCTCTGGCCGGCGCCATCGGTTTCGTGCAGGTGCGCGAAGGCCGCGAACGTGCTGTCGTGGCCGAACGCGAGCGTCTCGCGGCCGAGCAGGCCAGCGAAGAAGCGGGCCGCATCAACAACGCCAACCAGGCCGCCATTCTTCGGCTGATGAACGAACTGCAGACAGTGGCCGAAGGCGACCTGACGCAGGAAGCCACCGTGACCGAGGACATCACCGGCGCCATCGCCGACTCGGTGAACTACACGGTGGAAGAACTGCGCCTGCTGGTGGGTAACGTGCAGAACACGGCCACCCGCGTGGCGCAGACCACCTCGCAGGTGGAAAGCACCTCCACCGAACTGCTCGCCGCCTCGACCGAGCAGCTGCGCGAGATTCGCGAAACCGGCCAGTCGGTGGTGACCATGGCCGAGCGGATCAACGGCGTGTCCTCGCAGGCGCAGGAGTCCGCCACGGTGGCGCGCCAGTCGCTGCAGGCTGCGTCCTCGGGCCTGCAGGCCGTGCAGAACGCCATCGGCGGCATGAACTCGATCCGCGATCAGATCCAGGAAACCTCCAAGCGCATCAAGCGCCTGGGCGAGTCGTCGCAGGAGATCGGCGAAATCACCGAGCTGATCTCGGACATTACCGAGCAGACGAACGTGCTGGCGCTGAACGCCGCCATCCAGGCCGCATCGGCCGGTGAAGCCGGCCGCGGCTTCTCGGTGGTGGCCGAAGAAGTGCAGCGCCTGGCTGAACGTTCCGCGGACGCCACGCGCCAGATCTCGGCGCTGGTGAAGGCCATTCAGACCGACACGCAGGACGCGGTGGGCGCCATGGAGCGTTCCACGCAGGGTGTGGTCGAAGGGGCCAAGCTGTCCGACAATGCCGGTACCGCGCTGTCCGAGATCGACCGCGTGTCGCGCCGGCTTGCAGACCTCATCGAGCAGATTTCGCAGTCCGCTTCCCGCGAGGCCGATTCGGCCAACGTGGTGGCCGCCAACATCCAGCACATCTTTGCCGTGACCGAGCAGACCGGAGAAGGTACCCGCAACACCGCCCAGCAGGTGCGCGAGCTGTCGCAGATGGCCGAGGAACTGCGCCGCTCGGTGGCCCGATTCAAGATCGCCTGATGAAGCTCTCCCCCAGTCTTCGCGCACTTCGTGTCGCTTCGCCAACCCCCTTCCGGGGGCAGCACCGGCAGCCCGGCAAAGCCGGTTCTGCGGTGTTTCACGAAGGAACGATGGCGGAGGCTTCGTGCATTCGGGGCGCGCAGCGCCCAGTGGAAAACTGACAGTCAAGAAAACGGCGAGCATCCAACGTGTCGACTCAAACCCCTGCCACGGCCCCCCTCGCTGGCAACGTGCCGGCCACCGAAGACCTTGGGCCGCTGGCCTGGGTTCTGGGCGAAATCCAGAAATCCCTCGACAGCGTCGGCAAGTCGCTGCGGCGCTTCGTGCGCGACGTGGGCAATGCCTCGGAGCTCGAAAGCGGCCCGCTGCAGATGGCCCGCCAGCAGCTGCACCAATCCGTGGGCGCGCTGCAGATGGTGGGCAACAACGCGCCCGCTCTGGTGCTCGGCGCCATCGAGTTCGCGGTGCAGGGCTTCATTGCCGAGCCGCAGCGCTGCACCGACAGCGCGGTCCAGAAGATCGAGCGCGCCGGCTTTGCCGTCACCGATTTCCTCAACGCGCTCCTGGCCGGCAAGGCCGTGTCGTCGGTGGCGCTGTTCCCGCAATACCGCGACGTGCTCGAACTGGTCGGCAACGAGCGCGTTCATCCGGCGGACCTGTGGAGCACCGCCTGGCGCTGGGTCGAGGTGCGGCCCGCGCTGACCCAGGCTGCCGTCAGCTATGACCCGGCGGTGCGTTCGCGGCTCGACCGCGAGGTGCTGCAGCTGGTCAAGACCGGCGACCCGCAGGCCGCGCGGCGGCTGCATGCGCTGTGCCTGGGGCTCGGGCGCGGTGCGCTGCTGCCCCGCGTCGCCAGCTTCTGGACGCTGGCCGCAGGCTTCTTCGAGGCCCTGGCGCTGGGCCTGATTCCCGCCGATTCGTATGTGAAGCGCGCCGCTTCCCGCGTGCTGCTGCAGTACGCCACCCTGGCGCGCGGCGACAGCGCGGTGTCCGACCGCCTGGGCCAGGACCTGCTGTTCTTCTGTGCCCAGGCCGTGCCCGGCGCGCAGGACGAGGCCGCCACCCTGCGCACCGTCCGCACCGCCTGGGGCGTGGCCGCCGAGCGCCAGGTCGACTACACGGTCGAGCAGTTCGGCCGCTACGACCCGCTGGTGCTGGCGCAGGCGCGCAAGCGCATCGAAACCGCCAAGGAAATGTGGTCGGCGCTCTCGGGCGGCGACATCACCCGCACGCGCCAGGTGGCCGACACCTTCGCGCAGCTGGGCGAATCGCTGCAGAAGCTCCATCCGCCCATCCTGCCGATGGTGGAGGCGCTCACGCATGCGGTCGACGCCTCGGTGCGCTCCAGCCAGCCGCCCGATACCGAGCTGGCGATGGAAGTCGCCACCTCGGTGCTCTACCTGGAAGCCGCGCTCGAAGACCTGGATCCGAGCGATCCGCAGCTCACCTCCCGCACCCTGCAGCTGGCCGGGCGCATCGAGCGTGTGCGCGCAGGCGGGCATTCGGAGCCGCTCGAGCCCTGGATGGAGGACCTGTACCGGCGCGTGAGCGACCGCCAGACCATGGGCACCGTGGTCGACGAACTGCGCAGCCACCTGAGCGAGCTCGAGAAATCGCTCGACCAGTATTTCCGCCGCCCCGCCGAGAAGGCCCTGCTGCGCACCGTGCCGAGCCAGCTGCTGCAGATGCGCGGCGTGTTCTCGGTGCTGGGGCTCGACCAGGCCGCCAGCACCGTCCAGCGCATGCGCGACGACGTCGAGCAGATGCTGGTGGGCAACGCATCGCCGATCGAGGAGATGCAGAGCTTCGATGCGCTCGGCAACAACCTGGGCGCGTTGGGCTTCCTGATCGACATGCTGGGCTACCAGCCGGCGCTCGCCAAGCGCCTGTTCGTGTTCGACGCCGATGCCGGCGAACTCAAGCCGCTGATGGGCCGCCAGGCCGCCGATGGCGCCGCGGAGGCGGCGACTCCCAGCGCCGCGCCCGCAGCCGCCGAAGCGGTGCTCAGCATCGAGGAGGTCGATGCCCAGATCGCCTCCAAGCTCGCCGCGCTCGCCACGCCCAACCGCAAGGCGAAGGTCTCGCCCATCGAGGAATTCAGCAGCAAGGCCGACAGCTGGACCCACAAGATCGCCGGTCCCGCGGCCCTGCCCGATACCGAGGTGACCGAGCTCGAAGAAGACGACCTGCAGAACATCTTCCTGGACGAAGCCCGCGAGGTGGTGCAGAACGGCCTGGCCGCCATCGACGAGCTGGGCAGCCACCCCGACGACACCGAGGAACTCACCATCCTGCGGCGCGCGTTCCACACGCTCAAGGGCAGCTCGCGCATGGTCGGCCTGACCGACTTCGGCGATGCCGCCTGGTCCTTCGAGCAGGTGCTCAACACCTGGCTGGCCGACCAGCGCGACGCCACGCCCGACCTGCTCACCGGCACCCGCAAGGCGCTCGAAGAATTCAGCCAGTGGGTCGAGGCCATTGCGTCCGGTGCCCAGCATGGCTGGAAGTCGGGCCACTTCAGCCGCGTGGCCAACGCGCTGCTGGCGGGCGAACCCGTGCCGGCCGCCCCGACGTGGGTCGCCGATGCCGATGCCCTGGCCGTGGCCGCGCGCCACATCGCCGCGGAGCTGCCGCTGGCCGCTCCCGCACCGATGTCGGAACCCGCGCAACCGCCGGAACCCGCGCAACTGCTGGAACTTCCGGAACTGCCCGACCTGTCGCTTTCCCCCGCAGCGCCGGTGGAAACGGCACCCGCCGCGCAATTCGAACTGCCGCCGCAAACGCCGCCGGCCGCTGCAAAGCCTGAAGCCGACGACGACTTCGCTTCCACCGATTTCCTCGACTTCGAATCCAGGCCGCTGCCGGATGTCGAAGGGTCCGAGGCTTTCGACCACAGCGCCGACTTCGATTTTCTTGCGCCCGCGAATGCGCAGGCGCCGGTCCAGTCGATCGCTCGCTTCACGGCGGAACCCGCCGTCGAACCGGCACCGGCCGCCGATGCGCCCGAATCGCCGGCCCTGGACGGGCTGCCCGACCTCGACTGGGCGACCGAGATCGTGCCGGCGAAGGCGGACGAGCCCGTGGCGCTTGCCGAGGAGTCCGCACCGGTGCCGGCGGAAGAGCCCGCAGCAGCGGTGCCCGCCGAAGAACCCGTGGCCGCACCGGCCCTGCTGCTGGAGCCTGACGAATCCGCCGTTGCCGTTGCCGCCGACGAAGCACCGGCCCAGGTTGCGGAAGCTGCGCCCGTCGCCGCCGAAGAAATCGCCCCGCTGCCCGAAGCCGAGGAAACCGCCGAAGCCGCAGCCTCCGGTGCCGAAGACCAGGTCAAGGTCATCGGGCCGCTGCGCATCGGCATTGCGCTCTACAACGTCTACCTCAACGAGGCCGACGAGTGGTCCAGGCAACTGGCCACCGAAGTGGGCGAGTGGGCGCTCGAATCGCACGAGCGGCTGTCCGACTCGACCGTTGCCCTCGCGCATTCGCTGGCCGGCAGCTCGGCCACGGTCGGCTTCCACAGCCTCTCGGGCATGGCCCGCCTGCTCGAAGCCGCGCTGCAGCATCTGCAGATGCAGGGCAGCGGCTCGCGCGAACAGGGCGTGGTGCTGGTGGCCGCGGCCGACGAGCTGCGCCGCCTGCTGCACCAGTTTGCCGTCGGCTTCCTGCGCGAGCCGTCCGAGGGAACGCTGCAGGCGCTGCGCGACATTGCCGCCGCGCCGATGCCGGCCGAGGCTGCCGCGCGCGTCGAAACCCGCCCGCTCCAGCATCTGGTGGCGCAGGGCAACGTGGCCGACGTGGCGCTGGACGATTCCGAAGACGCGATCGACATGGTCGATGCGGTCGACGTCGACCTGTTCCCCATCTTCGAGGAAGAAGCGGCGGAACTGCTGCCCCAGCTGGGCCAGGCGCTGCGCCAGTGGGCGCACCATCCCGACGACAGCGCGCCGCGCGCCTCGGTGCTGCGCACGCTGCACACGCTCAAGGGCAGCGCCCGGCTGGCCGGCGCCATGCGCCTTGGCGAGCGCGCGCACCGCATGGAGTCCGAGATCGAAGTGCTGGGCACCCAGGGCGGTGCCGACCGGGCCGAGATCGAGAAGCTGCTCACGCGCCTCGATGCGCTGCAGGCCACCTTCGACGCCCTGCGCGCCGCGGACGATGCCACCCAGGCCGAAGTGGCCCAGCTGGTGGCCACGGCCTCGGTGACTTCGCCAGGCGTGCAGCTGGTGCAGGTTCCTGCCGAATCGGGCGTGTCCGCCAACGACGAGACACTGGCCGCCAGTGACGAGAACGCCAGCCCGGCCGCGGAAGCCGCCGCCGCGCCATCGCTGCTGCCGCGTCCGGCCCCCGCGCTGCTGGCGCCGCTGCGTGCGGTGTCGAGCCAGGCCGTGCGCATCCGCACCCAGCTGCTCGACCGCCTGGTGGCGCAGACCGGCGAGGTCATCATCACGCGCTCGCGCCTGGAGGCCGAGCTCGGCCAGCTGCGCGGCTCGCTCTCCGACCTCACGGGCAACCTCGACCGCCTGCGCCAGCAGCTGCGCGACATCGAGGTACAGGCCGAAAGCCAGATGCAGTCGCGCCTGGCCCAGGCCAAGGATTCGCAGCAGAGCTTCGACCCGCTGGAGTTCGACCGCTTCACCCGCGTGCAGGAACTCACGCGCATGATGGCCGAGTCGGTGAACGACGTGGCCACCGTGCAGCGCACGCTGCAAAAGACGGTGCAGGCCACGGAAGACGACCTCAGCGTTCAGGCGCGCCAGACGCGCGAACTGCAGCGAGGCCTGCTGCGCACGCGCATGGTGGAGTTCGAGGGCATCTCCGACCGCCTCTACCGCGTGGTGCGCCAGGCCTCCAAGGACACCGGCAAGCAGGTGCGCCTGGACATCGTCGGCGGCTCCATCGAAATGGACCGCGGCGTGCTCGACCGCATGACGCCCGCCTTCGAGCACCTGCTGCGCAACTGCGTGGCGCACGGCATCGAGGAACCGGCCGCGCGCGAAAAGGCCGGCAAGGACGCCAACGGCCTGATCGTGATCGACCTGCACCAGGAGGGCAACGACGTCTCGGTGAGCTTCCGCGACGACGGCGCCGGCCTCGACCACGGCCGCATCGCCGAGCGCGCCCGCACGCTGGGCCTGCTCGCGCCCGGCCAGGAACTCTCGCCCGAGGAAGCCACCGAGCTGATCTTCAAGCCCGGCTTCTCCACCGCCGGACAGGTGTCCGAGCTGGCCGGCCGCGGCATCGGCATGGACGTGGTGCGCGCGCAGATCGCCGCGCTCGGCGGCCGCATCGAAACGCGCAGCACGGCAGGCCAGGGCACCACCTTCAAGCTGGTGCTGCCGCTC
Organism: Variovorax sp. SPNA7; assembly: GCF_033807855.1. Taxonomy (NCBI): domain Bacteria; kingdom Pseudomonadati; phylum Pseudomonadota; class Betaproteobacteria; order Burkholderiales; family Comamonadaceae; genus Variovorax; species Variovorax sp. SPNA7. Next base: position 5,057,608 of record NZ_CP138513.1, on the reverse strand, counting down.
ACCACCGCGGTGACGCACGTGGTGATGCTGCGCGCCGGCGAGGTGTCGATCGGCGTGCCGTCCAACCTGGTCGAGCTGGTGCAGCGCGTGAGCAGCACCGAGCTCGAGGCCGCCTACCTGCACAACAGCCATCCGTTCGGCAGCGAGCAGGTGCCTTTCTACTGGGCCGGCGCATTGCTGCAGGCCTCCGCGCGCAGCGAGCATCCCACGAGCAGGAACAACACCGTCGTGATCGTGCGAAGCGCGGCGCAGCGGGTCGGCCTGCATGTGGACGAAGTGCTGGGCAACCAGGAAGTCGTGGTCAAGAACCTCGGGCCGCAGCTGGCCCGGCTGCCGGGCCTGGCGGGCATCTCGGTGCTGGCTTCGGGCGCGGTGGCGCTCATCTACAACCCGGTGGCGGTGGCCGCGGTGCATGGCGACCAGGCGCGCGAGCGACAGGCCGCCGCGCTGGCCGCGCCCGCGCATGCCGCCGGCGCCGACCATGGTGCGCCGCAGGAGCCGTTGCCGATGCTGGCCCCCGCGGCGCCGCAGGTGCCGCTGGTGCTGGTGGTCGACGACTCCATCACCGTGCGCCGCGTGACGCAGCGCCTGCTGCAGCGCGAAGGCTATCGCGTGTCGCTCGCGGCCGACGGCCTGCAGGCGCTCGAACGCCTGCAGCAGGAGCGCCCGGCCGTGGTGCTGTCGGACATCGAGATGCCGCGCATGGACGGCTTCGACCTGGCGCGCAACATCCGCGCGGACGATTCGATGGCCGGCCTGCCGATCATCATGATCACCTCGCGCATCGCCGAGAAGCACCGCGACTACGCGCGCACGCTGGGCGTGAACCACTACCTCGGCAAGCCCTACTCGGAAGAAGAACTGCTGCGCCTGGTGCGCAGCTACACCAGCGAGCCTGCCGCCACGCTGGCTGTGGCCTGAGCCGAGGCCGCGGCCGGTGTCCTAAGGCGCAAGCAGCGCCTTGCGCACCAGGTCGACCTGCCGCGTGCAGCCCATCTTGGCCATCAGCGAGCCGAGCTGGCTGCGCACCGTGTGTACCGACACGCCCTGCGCGCCGGCGTGCTGCTTGGGCGACTGGCCCGCGATGAGCGCGGCCAGCACGCGCGCCTCGGCAGGCGTGATTCCGAAGGCGCTGCAGAGGCCGTCGATCGAGGGCGCCGCCTGCGAACGGCCGAGGCGGATGCGTGCCAGCACCAGCACCTCCTCGCCCAGGCTCAGCTGCGGTGCGGCGCGTGCCATTTCCAGTTCTTGCAGGCCCGCCGATCCGCCGGAGATGGGCAGGCAGACCCGCTGACGCGATTGCGCCGCCAGCCGCAGGCCGGCCACCAGCGCCTGCTGCGTCTGCGCATCCGGATGCCAGAGCCGCTGGCCGCGCAGGCGCAGCGAGCGGCTGGTGCCGAAGAACTCCTGCGCGCCGGCCGATGCGCGCAGCACCGTGCCCGCAGGCGTCACCAGCAAGACCGCCTCGCCGAAGGCCGCGAGCGCGGATTCGGCGCCGCCGAGCCACAGCCGGGCACGCTCGTCGCGGCGCGCCAGTCCCTGGCGCAGCGCCTGGGTGACGCGGCGGATCCGCGTGCTGTCGAGCAGCCGGCGCGCATGCGCGGCCGTGCTGCGCTGCACCGTCAGGCCGCCGCGGCGCTGCGCGCCCTCGTCGAGGATGCAGGCCAGCATCTGGCGCGCCTCGTGGCGGCACATGAAGTCGGCGTAGTAGAGATTCTTCGAGAGAAAGGCGGGCGAGAACAGCTCGTGCGTGTCGAACCAGCTTCCCGGCGCCGCGCCGAGGGTCGGCGGAATCAGGATGTCGTGGGCGCAGAAATGCTGCATGTATTCGCGCTCGGCGGCCGGTGAAACATTGACCTGCTGGAAGCTCAGCAGCTCGCTGCCGCGCTCCAGCAGGATGAAGGTGGCGCTGTCGCCGCCGATCACCTGCTGCATGCCTTGCAGCAGGTCGCGCCATGGCGGCTGCGGATCGTCCAGGTGCGCGATGGCGTCGAGCGTGCGGCGCAAAGCGAGATTCCGGTTCATGTAGTGCCTCCCTGGCCTGCCGGTTTTTCCCACGGCCATGATGCGCGCCCGCGCTGCCGGGTGTCAACGCGCAAGGGGTACCTACTACAGCTCCGCCGATCGCCGCGCATCGTGCATTTGCGCGATGCGCCGTGCAAACCGCCCTCCCACACTGTTGAGAACAAAGGTTCGCTTATCAGGCGACCTTGGCATTCGACACAACCTGGAGGAAAAAGACCATGCACATTCGATTCACCAGAGCGGCCGTTCCGTCGGCCTGCGCAGGCCTTCTGCTCGCGCTGTCCGCCTGCGGCGGCGGGGGAGGTGGCGGGGGCGGCGGCGGCTTTCCGCCGTTTGGCCCGGGCGGCGGCAACCCGCCGTCGTCCCCGTCGCCGGTCACGGTGTCGGGCAAGGTGATGGTGCTCGGCCCGGTGAGCGGGGCGCTGGTCTGCGTGGACCGCAACCGCAACGGCGCCTGCGACGAGGGTGAGCCCGCGGCCGCCAGCAAGACCGGCGAGGACGGCGCCTACAGCTTCGGCTACACGCCGGCCGATGCGGCCGCGGCAGCCGAGCTTGCCGCCGCGCCGCTGCTGGCGCAGGTGGACGGCGGCAATCCCTCGCTGCCGTCGTTCTCTCAGCCCTTCACCATGAGCGCGCCGGCCGGGCACCGCGGGCAGGTCAATCCGCTGACCACGCTGCTGCAGGCGGGCGTGGCGGCGGGCCTGGCGCCCGAGCGGGCCGAGGCGCTGGTGCTGCTGCAGCTGGGCCTGCCCGAGGTTGCCCAGCTGTACGACTACCAGGCCGTGCCCGTGACCGACCCCGGCCGCCTCGAGGACAACGCCTTCACCGCCGCGCTGGTCACGGCCGATGCGCTGCACAGCGGCGTGGCCTTGCGGCTGGTCGATCCGGCCACCGTCACGCCGGTGGCCTCGGACCAGCTGGCCCGGCTGGACTTCGCGCGCGCCGACCATTACACCGCGCGGACCTATCCGACCGATGGGGTGCCCGATCCGGCCACCGGCAAGCTGAAGCTCACCGACCGGCGCGAAGGCCTGACCAATGGTGCACCCATCGCGCACGACAAGCTCTACGGCGTCTTCGTGCAACTGGGCGCCAACGGGTGGGTGCGCTGCGACGAGAACGCGGCCTTCACCAGCACCTTTGGCGCGCCGAGCCGCAGCGACTATTGCGGCGGCACCACGCGCAGCCTCGCCCACACCGTGGTCACAGACATCTCCGGCCGCAAGATGGCCGAGGTGGTGGCCGAGATGCAGGCGGCCGATGGCAACAGCATCTTCGGCGTGGTGCCGGCCACCGCTTTCGCCAACCCGGACGCCACCTTCCCGGCCGGGTCGCAGCTGCGCTACCGCCGCGGGTGGGAGCTGGCGCAGCCCTATTCGATAAATCTCGCCAGCGACCCCAGCGATGCGATGGGCTTCACCACGCTGGAAGCGTTGATCGCGGCCTTCCCGGCCTCGGGCGTCAACCTGCCGGCCGGAACGGGTACCACCAGCCTGGGGGCGCTGAACGAATTGGAGACGCGCCTGCTGCGCGTGGCCTTTACCGGTGCCGGCACGGTGCAGTACTACGCCTGCAACTTCAATTCCGAGACTCAAACGCACGACAGTTGCGCGGCCACCGAGACCGGCACGGTGGAGATCCGCACCGAGGGCGGCGCGCGCGTGCTGGCCTTCAACGGCGGCCATCCGCCGACCGACGTGGGCGTGCGCCGGCTGCGCACCTACGGCGAGTACGGCGGCCAGGTCTATGTGATGCGCGCAACCAAGTCCGACACCCAATACAACCGCACCAGCGCGCGCCGCCTCAATGGCGTGGCCTGGGAGGCCATGAAGCCCCAGCTGGGCATCGGGAGCGCGGTATGAAGCACATCCTGTGGCGTACCGCAGCCTGCGCCGGCATGCTGGCATTGGCCGCAGGGCCGGCCGCAGCCCAGGCGGCCGATGGACTGGAAGGCGACTGGACCGCGCGCATCACGCTCAAGAACGGCCGCCAGGTCGATGCCCAGTTGCAGCTGCAGGCTGCAGGCGGCACCTGGCGCACGCTGGCGCAGAACCCCAATGATCCCTGTGTCGGCATCCCGACCCCGACGCAGTGGCGGCGCGTGGAAAGCGGCGTCTACGAACTGCACTTGCAGGGCAGCAAGGCGCTCACCGGCTGCCGCGACAACCTCATCACCTTCCAGCAGCTCGACGCGGGCACGCTCAGGGGGCGCTCCGACGCCGCCGCGGAGATCGTGCTGACGCGCCGCTGAGCGGCGGCTGGTCGGCGCCGCGCACGGCGCCGTAGCGCCGCATCGTCTGCTCGCGCGCCTCGGCGTGGTCGACCACCGGCCTGGGGTAGGTCTCGCCGAGCTTGATGCCGGCGGCTTCCAGTTCCACCGGCGACGCCGTCCAGGGCGCATGGATCGCGGCATTCGACAACCCCGCGAGCTGCGGCAGGTAGCGCCGGATGAACTTGCCTTCGGGGTCGAAGCGCTCGCTCTGCGTCACCGGGTTGAAGATGCGGAACCAGGGCTGCGCGTCGCAGCCGCTGGAGCTGGCCCATTGCCAGTTGCCGTTGTTCGAAGCCAGCTCGAAGTCGTTCAGGTGCAGCGCAAAGTAGCGCTCGCCACGCCGCCAGTCGAGCCCCAGGTCCTTGCAGAGGAAGCTGGCCACCACCATGCGCAGGCGGTTGTGCATGTAGCCGCTCTGGTTGATCTGCAGCATGGCCGCATCCACCAGCGGGTAGCCCGTGCGGCCCTGGCACCAGGCGTCGAACAGCTGGTCGGCATGCTTGCCGTGGTGCCACTGGATCCTGTCGTACTCGGGCCGGAAGCTCTTCGACTCGCCGCCCGAATGCACGTGCGGAAAGTGCACCAGGATCTGGAAATAGAACTCGCGCCAGATCAGCTCGCCCAGCCAGGCGGCCGCGCCCGCGTCGCCCTGCAGGAAGAGCTGGTGCGCAACCCCCGCCAGCTGCCGGATCGAGACGGTGCCGAAGCGCAGGTGCACGCCCAGGTAGCTCGGGCCCCGCACCGCCGGAAAATTGCGCGCCGCGTCGTAGCGGTCGATGCGTTGGAAAAAGTCCTCGAACAGCGTCGCCGCACCCTGGCTGCCGGTGGGAATGTCGAGCTCGGAGAGATTGCTCCGGCCAAAGCCGATGTCCTCGAGCGAAGGCACCGGCGTGCGATAGGCCGCGGGCGGCGGCGCCAGCGCGTCGGCATGGCTGCGCACCGGGTAGGGCTTCAGGAAGAAGGAGTCCACCTTCGCGAGCCAGGCCCGCTTGTAGGGCGTGAACACCGTGTACGGCTGGCCGGTCTTGTTGAGCACCTCGTCGCGCTCGAAGACGGTGGAGTCCTTGCAGGTGTAGAAGCTCACGCCCGCGTTGGCCAGGGCGCCCAGCACCTGGGCGTCGCGCGCCAGCGCGTCGGGCTCGTCGTCCCGGTTGGCGAAGACGGCCTGCACATCCAGGCTGTGCGCCAGCGCCGGGATCTCCTCGATGGCGTGGGCGTGCCGCACGATCAGCCCGCCGCTCAGCGCCCGCAGTTCTTCCTCGAGCTCCACCAGCGATTCCCGGATGAATTCCACGCGCCGGTCGATGCGGGGCAGCGGGTCCAGGATGGCCCGGTCGAACACGAAAACGCACACCACCTGCCGGCAGGCCCGCAGCGCGTGGTAGAGCGCTGCGTTGTCGTCCACGCGCAGGTCGCGGCGAAACCACATGAGCCCTTTGGGATAGGTCTTGTCGACGGCCAGTAAAATCGGCGGCATATGGCTGCCGATTCTGCCCCGATGAACCTTACGCATCACTTCCTGATCGCGATGCCGGGGATGGAAGATAAAACTTTCAACCGCAGCGTCGTCTACCTGTGCGAACACAGCGAGCGCGGTGCGCTCGGGCTGGTGATCAACAAACCCAGCGACATCAACCTGAAGGTGCTGTTCGAGAAAATCGAACTCCACCTGTCGCGTCCCGAACTCGGCGACGCACCCGTTTTCCAGGGTGGGCCGGTGCAGACCGAGCGTGGCTTCGTGCTGCACGAGCCCGTGTTCACCCATGCCGAGAAGCCCGAGGAATCGGTCTACGCCTCGACCATGACCATTCCCGGCGGCCTTGAAATGACCACCTCCAAGGACGTGCTCGAGGCCCTGGCCACCGGCGCGGGCCCGCGCAAGGTGCTGGTTTCGCTGGGTTATTCGGCCTGGGGCGAGGGGCAGCTCGAGTCGGAACTGGCCGAGAACAGCTGGCTCACCGTGGGCGCCGATCCGGCCGTGATCTTCGACACGCCGGTCGAGCAGCGCTACGACAGGGCGCTGCTGCTGCTGGGCCTGGAAGCCTGGAAACTGTCGCCGGAAGCGGGACACGCGTGATGGCCGCTGCCATGCCAGACGTTCCCGCCCCTCCCGCCGCTCCCTCCGCCGCCCCTGTTGCCGTTGCCGTTCCTCCCCACTTCCAGAGCTTCCTGGCCTTCGACTTCGGCCTGAAGCGCACCGGCGTCGCCAGCGGAAACCGCCTGCTCGGCGCCGCGACCCCGCAGGCCACCATCAAGGCCGAGGGCGACGCCCGCTTTGCGCAGGTCGAGGCCCGCATCAAGGAATGGCAGCCCGACGCGCTGGTGGTCGGCGTACCCTGGCACCCCGATGGCGCCCCGCACGAGAACACCCGCCGCGCGCAGAAGTTCGCGCGGCAACTGCGCGGCCGTTTCAATCTCCAGGTGTTCGAGGTCGACGAGCGCTACAGCACGACCGAGGCGCTGGCCTCCGGCGCGCGCGACGCCGATGCGGCCTCGGCCTGCATCATCCTGGAGCAATTTTTGAGGAGCATCCCTTGAGTTCAATACCCGATGCCGAAGTGCTCTACACAGGCCTCCTGGCCGGCGTGAAAGCGCTGATGCGCACCGACACCAAGCTGGTGGGCATCACCTCCGGCGGCGCCTGGCTGGTCGAGCGGCTGCAGAAGGACCTGGGCCTGCCCGGCGCGCCCGGCGTCATCTCGTCGGCCATGCACCGTGACGACTTCGCGCGCCGCGGCCTCTCGGCCAGCGCGCAGACCGCGCTGCCCTTCGACGTGAACGGCGCCGACGTGCTGCTGCTGGACGATGTGCTCTACACCGGCCGCACCATCCGCGCGGTGCTCAACGAGCTGTTCGACTTCGGCCGCCCGGCCTGCGTGCGGCTCGCGGTGCTGGTGGACCGCGGCGGGCGCGAGCTGCCGGTGGCGGCGGATTTCGCGGCCGCGAAGCTCACGCTGCCCGATACGCAGCTGCTCGCACTCGCGCGCGCAGACGACGGCGCCTTCAGCCTGAAAGTCGAGGAGAACCGTTGATGCTCTACAAGCGAAACCCGCAACTCAACAAGAACGGCGAACTGATCCACCTGCTGTCGATCGAGGGCCTGCCCAAGGACATCGTCACGCACATCCTCGACACCGCCGCCAACTTCACGAGCGTGAGCGACCGCGAGGTGAAGAAGGTGCCATTGCTGCGCGGCAAGAGCGTGTTCAACCTGTTCTTCGAGAACTCGACGCGCACCCGCACCACCTTCGAGATCGCGGCCAAGCGCCTGTCGGCCGACGTCATCAACCTCGACATCGCGCGCTCCTCGGCCACCAAGGGCGAGTCGCTGCTCGACACCATCGCCAACCTGAGCGCGATGGCGGCCGACCTGTTCGTGGTGCGCCACAGCGAGTCGGGCGCTCCGTACCTGATCGCGCAGCATGTGGCGCCGCACGTGCACGTGGTGAACGCCGGCGACGGCCGCCACGCGCACCCGACGCAGGGGCTGCTCGACATGTACACGATCCGCCACTACAAGAAGGATTTTGCGAACCTCACGGTGGCGATCGTCGGCGACGTGCTGCACTCGCGTGTGGCGCGCTCCGACATCCATGCGCTCACCACGCTCGGTTGCGCCGAGGTGCGCGTGGTCGGCCCCAAGACGCTGGTGCCCGACGACATGGCCGGCATGGGCGTGCGCGTGTGCCACACGCTCGAAGAGGGCATCAGGGACTGCGACGTCATCATCATGCTGCGCCTGCAGAACGAACGCATGAGCGGCGCGCTGCTGCCCTCGTCGCAGGAGTTCTTCAAGACCTACGGGCTCACGCCCGAGAAGCTGCAGCTGGCGAAATCGGATGCCATCGTGATGCATCCGGGGCCGATCAACCGCGGCGTGGAGATCGACTCCGCCGTGGTCGACGGAAAGCAGAGCGTGATCCTTCCCCAGGTCACCTTCGGCATCGCGGTGCGCATGGCGGTAATGAGCATCGTCGCAGGTAACGAAGCATGAACATCCTTATCTCCAACGGGCGAGTGATCGACCCCGCATCGGGCATCGACAAGAAGACCGACATCGCCATTGCCGACGGCAAGATCGCCGGCATCGGCCACATGCCGGCCGGCTTCAAGGCCGAGCGCACCCTCGATGCCGCGGGCTGCGTCGTCGCGCCCGGCCTCGTCGACCTGGCCGCGCGCCTGCGCGAGCCCGGCTACGAGCACGAAGGCATGCTCGAAAGCGAAATGGCCGCGGCCATTGCGGGCGGCGTCACCAGCCTCGTGTGCCCGCCCGACACCGACCCCGTGCTCGACGAGCCCGGCCTGGTCGAGATGCTCAAGTTCCGCGCCGAGAAGCTGCAGGGCGCGCGGCTCTTTCCGCTCGGCGCGCTCACGCGCAGCCTCGCGGGCGGCGTGCTCACCGAAATGGCCGAGCTCACCGAGGCCGGCTGCATCGGCTTCAGCCAGGCCGACGTGCCATTGGCAGACACCCAGGTGCTGCAGCGCGCGCTGCTCTACGCGAGCACCTTCGGCTACACCGTGTGGCTGCGCCCGCAGGACCGCGACCTTGGCAAGGGCGTGGCGGCCAGCGGCCCGCTGGCCACGCGCCTGGGCCTCTCGGGCGTGCCGGTGTCGGCCGAAACCATCGCGATCTTCACCATCGTCGAGCTCATGAAGAGCACCGGCGCGCGCGTGCACCTGTGCCGCATCTCCAGTGCCGCGGGCGTGGCGCTGGTGCGCGCGGCCAAGGCGCAGGGCCTGCCGCTCACCTGCGACGTGAGCATCAATTCGCTGCACCTGGCCGACACCGACATCGGCTTCTTCGACAGCCGCGCGCGCCTCAATCCGCCGCTGCGCCAGCAGGGCGACCGCGACGCGCTGTCGGCCGCGCTGGCCGACGGCACCATCGATGCGCTGGTGTCCGACCACACGCCGGTCGAGGCCGATGCCAAGACGCTGCCCTTTGCCGAAGCCGAACCCGGCGCCACCGGGCTCGAACTGCTGCTGCCGCTGGCGCTGCAGTGGGGCGAGCGCAGCGGCGCGGGCATCGTGCGCGCGCTGGAAGTCGTCACTTCCGCGCCCGCGCGGCTGCTGACGGCCGCCGATGCGGGCACCGGCATCGGCCGGCTGGCCGAGGGCGGCGTGGCCGACCTGTGCGTCTTCGATCCGGCCCTCGAATGGCAGGTGCAGCCCGAAGCGCTCAAGAGCCAGGGCAAGCACACGCCGTTCTCGGGCTATCCGCTGCTGGGACGTGCGCGCCACACCCTCGTCGCGGGCCGCGTCGTGCACGGCTGAAAGGACCCGCTCCTCGATGGTTCATTCACTGAAGGCCTGCTGGCGCCTGCTGCATGCGGTGGGGCACGCGCTCGGTGGCTGGTGGACGATCCGCTTCACCTTTCCGGGCCTGTCGCAGGAAGAGCGCAACCTGCGGGTGCAGCAGTGGTCGCGGCGCCTGCTCGAGATCATGGGCATCGCGCTCCAGGTGCAGGGCAGACCGCCCGCGCAGGGGCCGGTGCTGCTCATCAGCAATCACCTCTCGTGGCTCGACATCACGGCCATCCATGCCGCCTGCCACGTGCGCTTTGTCTCGAAGGCGGGCGTGAAGCACTGGCCGCTGATCGGCACGCTGTCCACCGGCGCGGGCTCGCTCTACATCGAGCGCGAACGCCGCCGCGATGCGCTGCGCGTGGTGCACCACATGACCGAGGCGCTGCGCAACGGCGACCTGATCGGCGTCTTCCCCGAAGGCACGACGAGCGACGGGCGCGGGCTGCTGCCCTTCCATGCCAACCTGCTGCAGGCCGCCATTTCGTCGGGCGCGCCCGTGCTGCCGGCCGCGCTGCGCTTTGCCGATGCGGCCACCGGGGAAACCAGCCAGGCGCCGCGCTACATCGACGACGACAACCTGCTGACCTCGCTCTGGAACACGCTGCGCGCGCCGCCGCTCCTGGCCATCGTGCGCTTCGGCGAGCCGCAGTCCTCGCACGGGCGCGACCGCCGCGCCTGGGCCCAGGCGCTGCACGAAGACGTGCAGCAACTGCGCCGCGAGACGCACTAGCCACGCGGGGCGGCAGGCAAAAAAAGCGCTCCCGAGGGAGCGCTTAACGACGCACGGAGGCGTCGTGAGGAGGAACCGGAATTCGTCCACCCGACATTGGCCGGGCCTGCGGCGGCGGCTTGCGGGAGAAATCAATCCGTGCGCGTGGGCGGGTGCCTACAGGGCCGATCGCTGCAGGGCGCCGCCTATCCCGATCATGAGAATTGCCAAACCCGCGCCGGTCCAAAACATCGGACCATGCAGGTTCTACGCTGGAGAAAGAACCTGATGAGAATGCTGAGGAAAATCGTGGGTGGCGCCATCTCGCTTGCGGGGGCGGTGGTGCTCGTGGCGCGGCACCTGTGACGGCTGGATGGGCTGAATGAGTACTATGGTTTGTAAGTAAGCGCACAGCAACACTACTGCCCGAGGGGCCGTGCGAACCGGTCGCATTTCGGCGCCCATAATGCGCCTGCGACCCACGCCAGAGGCCGCATCGAGACCCGCGGCTGCGGTCCTTCGAGACCGAGCCAGCCACATTTTTCTGGCTTTCACGGGATGACATCATGAGCGTATTGCAGATGTTTCTACCGGCGTCCGAACCAGCACGCAGCGAGGCCCTCGAGTACATACGACGGACACACCACTTGCCGCGCCACCTCGTGAGAGGCATCGGGCGAAGAGGGCTGGGCGAATCCGGACCGGGCCCGCTGGTCGGGCCGGTGCAAAGGCAGCAGCAGCAGGCGTCGCCGCCGCCGGAATTGCATGCGGGAACCGCGAACAAGCTTCAGATCGAATAAAGGCTGTTTTTTCTGAAATCGGGTGAAGCGTTATTCAATGGAAATCCGTGGGCTTTTTGGGTGCGCAATTCATTTACCTTTGACTTTTATGTCTTTTGGCTGCCACGGGAATTGGTGGAACGCATCCAGTAGTTCGTAGTTATTTCCAATAGAACTTGAGTGAGGCCCTTCTAATTCAGCGGGATTTCACTCGTAGAAATATTTAATCCGCCGGCAGACACTCCGCTCCCCCCAATTCGGGGGGCAACCAAGGAGTGTTTCGTGGATTCGAACCAACCTGTTTTCACCATCCTCTCATTCGTGGGAGGAGGCATTCGCGGCCTTCTGTCGGCAACCATCCTCCAGCGCCTGGCCGACAAGCACGACCATGTGCTGGAGAACACGCTGATGCTGGCGGGCTGTTCCACCGGCGCCATCATCACGAGCGAATTGCTGGCCGGCAAGACGCCGGGAGATCTCATCGGGCTATTCACTTCCCCGACCGGCGAGATCAAGTTCTACAACAACATGAACGACCGGCCGGACAAGCCCGCGTATCCCATTGCAGATGTGATCGCCTCCCAGGCCGCGCTGCATGGCGATTCGCCCGTGTCGAAAGCGCCGCGCAGCGTGCTGCTGGTTTCGTTCAATGTCGGCGGCCTGGAAACCCGGGAGGACGGCCGCGTTGTTCCCAAGCCATGGGACACGCTCATGTTCACCAACATGCTCGGTACCGAGCAGGACAGGATCGACGGCCTCGAGGGGAATGCCGACACGCCGATCGCGATCGCGGCATCATCGAGCGGCGCGATGCCCGGGCAACTGGGCTCGGTGCTCGGCAACGTGGACGGCGCCTTCTTCAACCACGACCCGACGGTCGCAGCCATCTGCCTGGCGGTGCGCAACGGCGTGCCGCTCGAGAAGATCGTGGCCATCACGATTGGCACGGGCCTGATGCCCGACTGGGTCGCCAGCGACACGGCCGAATGGGGCGCGAAGCAGTGGATGGACGGCGACGGCAATCCGTTCGACAACACGCCGCCTTTCCTCATGAACCAGGCGCGGTCGTCGCCGGTGCTCGACATGTGCCTGAGCGGAACGTCCGCCGAGACGATGCCGCGCCTGGCCAAGATGCTGCTCGGCGACCGGTATGTGAACATCAATCCCCGGCTGCCCTGCTTCATTCCCGAAAACTCGACCAATGCGCAGGCGATCGAATTGCTCCAGCGCCATGGCAACGAGGTGAACATCGATGAAGCCGTCGCACTCATCGGAAAGTACTGGCACCAGATCACCGGCCCGCTGCCTCCCATCGTCCCGCCTCCGCTGGTTCCGCCGCTGGGTCCGAACAGCGCCGTGGCCGCGGCCATAGAGAAGGAGAAGGCGCGCGCTGCCGCGGCGTCCGCACCAAAAAAACCGCCGCCGTCCACGCCCGGCCATGGAGAGTTCTTCTACATCCAGCACAAGGACACAGGGAAGGTGCTCGACATACGTGGCCAGTCCGCGGCGCCGGGGACGCCGGTGATCCTGTGGGACAAGAAGCCGGTGGACGACAAGACGCGGGCAAACCAGCAGTGGGAGTTCGTTCCCGCGGCCGGGGAGCCGGGCTGGTGGTACCTGCAGACAGCCATGCCAAGCGACATGGTGCTGACCCTCGGGGATTCGGTCGGCGCCGCGCCGCAACTGGACATGCAAGCCAAGTCCGAGGCCTCCCGGGCGCGCCAGCTGTGGAGCCTGATCTCGACCGAAGACATCGGATGGTGGTTCATCCAGTGCAAGGCCCAGGTCGTCCTGAGCGAGTACAGCAACCCCGACTCCGTGGTCCCCACCGTGATCGCTGCCGCCGACGAGAGCCAGCCCTACCAGGTGGCGGTGGGCCTTCCGCTCGACTATGCGAAGGACGGCCCGATGTCCTGGGGCTTCCTTCGGCTGGACGACGCTCTGTTTGCGGCATCGCCCAGGCGCAGGGCTTGAACGGGAGCGGGCGGCAGGGAAGGGCGGCAGGTCGTCCTTGCCGCTCGCCGCGTTCGTTTCACTCGGCCGTGGCCGGATCGATCACGCCGTACACCCGGTCGATCCGGTCGGCCGGGAAGCCGCCGAGCTCCGCATGCTTGCGCACCAGCGCCTCGTTGGCCGCCTGGTAGATGCAGTAGATCCGGTCGTCGGTCACGTAGCTGTGGACCCACTGGATCTCGGGCCCCATGCTGCCCAGCACGCCGCAGGACTTCTGCGAGATGGCCTTCAGGTCCGACGGCGTGAACTTGCCGGCGCCGGGGATGTGCCGTTCGATGAGGAATTTGGGCATGGCGATACTCCTGTCTGGATAAAATCGGTCGGAGCGACCAAGATCCATGGTGCCGATGCGAAGCACCGTTGTATTGCCCGCTGCGCCGGACTTGTTGACCGAAACCCCGCCCTCGCTTGCCGGAGGTGACCATGGATGTCTTGTCGGACGTGCTGCGGACCATCCGCCTGGAGGGCGCGCTGTTCCTGAACGGGGACATGCATGCGCCCTGGTGCTTCAAGGTGCCCAAGGGCGCGCACATGGCGCAGTTGCTCAGGCCCGGCGCGCAGCGGCTGGCCATCTGCCACCTCGTGCTGCAAGGCGAATGCTGGGCCCAGGTCGACGGCGCGGAGCCGATCCGCGCGCATGCCGGCGAGGTGATCGCCGTGCCGCACGGCGACTCGCATGTGCTGGGCAGCGGCCTGCAGCATGCGGCGGTGGACGTGGCGCATGTGGTGAATCCGCGCGCGCCCGAACTGGAGCGCATCCGCTATGGCGGCAATGGCGACCGCACGGTGCTGGTGTGCAGCTGGTTCGCATACGAAGGCGATGCGCCCAACCCCCTCATGGCGAACATTCCGCGCCTGTTCACCACGTCACTGCGCAGCAGGCCGGCGGGCCTGTGGATCGAGCAGTCCGTCAACTTCGTGCTGGGCGAAGCGGCTTCGCACACGCCCGGTTCCGAGATGGTCGCCGCCAAGGTGGCGGAGGTGCTGTTCGCCGAAGTGCTGCGCGGCTACATCGAATCCATGCCCGCCAACAACCCCGGCTGGCTGGCGGGGCTGCGCGACCCCCACGTGAGCCGCTGTCTGGCGCTGATGCACGCCGAGCCCGCGCGCAACTGGACGGTCGACGCGCTGGCGCAGGAAATCCACGTCTCGCGCAGCGTGCTGGCGGACCGCTTCGCCGAACTGGTGGGCGCGCCGCCCATGCACTACCTGGCGCGCTGGCGCATGATCCTGGCCGCCGGCATGCTGCGCAAGGACCAGGGCAACCTGGCGCGCATTGCCGAAGGTGTCGGCTACGAATCGGAAGCGGCTTTCAACCGCGCATTCAAGCGCGAGTACGGGGTGTCGCCGGGGGCCTGGCGGCAGAACGGGGCGCGGGCGTTGGTGCCTTCGACAGGAATCGAACCTGTATCTGAGTCTTAGGAGGACCCCGTTCTATCCATTGAACTACGAAGACGGAGGGCGGCCCGGACTTTACCAGTTCGGCGCGCCGCCGCGCAGCGGCCGGCTCAGCGCAGGCCGATGCGCGAGGCGTGCCAGCGCAGCACGTCGGCGCGCAGCGGGTCGGAGGCCTCGATGCGGTTGGCGCGCACCTGCAGCGCGCGCATCTGCTCGACTTCCTCGATCACCTTGCCGGGGCTGAGCAAGGCCTGAACGAGCACGCTGGCCTCTTCGGCGAGCGCCTTGAGCGCGCCAGCCAAGCCACCGGATGCGCTCGTGCTGGACGATCGGTCAAGGGTAGACATACGGGAACTCCTGGGATTCGTTGATCGGGAAATAACCGCCATTTTAGGGTTTACCCGAATTCCCCCCGGATGCAAGGAAAAAAGTGCCCGCCATCGGTGCTGTTGCATGCGTTCGCGTGCGTGCCGTTTTCCCTCGATGGCGCACAGGCCAGGCCCCGCTCGCCGGCCGCTCGGCGCGGGCTAACCCCAAGACAAAATCTTGGAAAAGTTGACCATGGTCAAGCAGGCTGAGTTCTTCCTGCGCGCACCATCGCCCCTGTTCGCATCTCGGCTCAGATCCACCAAAAAAAGAGCGCACCCTTACACAGGAGACAACATGATGAAGAACTTCTTTTCGCGCACCCGCGCTTGTCGGGCCACAGTCTTCACCGCGGCCATGTTGGCGCTCGCGGCCACCACACCAGCTTCCGCATGGGAGCCCACCAAGCCGGTGGAGTTCGTGATTCCGGCGGGCACCGGCGGCGGCGCCGACCAGATGGGCCGGCTGCTGCAGGGCATCGTCATCAAGTACAAGCTGATGAAGGAGCCGCTGATCGTCGTCAACAAGTCGGGCGGCGCGGGCGCCGAGGGCTTTCTTGCGGTGAAGGAAGCCAAGGGCGATCCGCACAAGATCATCATCTCGCTGTCCAACCTGTTCACCACGCCCATGGCCACCGGCGTGCCCTTCAACTGGAAGGACATGACGCCGGTCGCGATGATGGCGCTCGACCAGTTCGTGCTGTGGACCAACGCCGAGCAGCCGTACAAGAACGCATCCGAGTTCATTGCCGCGGCCAAGGCGGCGGGCCCGAGCAAGTTCAAGATGGCCGGCACCGGCTCCAAGCAGGAAGACCAGATCATCACGGTGGCGCTGGAGAAGGCCACCGGCACCAAGTTCATCTACGTGCCGTTCAAGGGCGGCGGCGAGGTGGCGGTGCAGCTGGTGGGCGGGCACGTGCAATCGACGGTCAACAACCCGATCGAGGCGGTGGCCCAGTGGCGTGCGGGCAAGCTGCGCGCGCTGTGCGTGTTCGACGACCAGCGCATGCCGTTCAAGGCCAAGGTGACGGAGACGCAGTCGTGGAACGATGTCCCCACCTGCAAGGAAGCCGGCGTGCCCACCAAGTACACGATGCTGCGCGGCATCTTCATGCCCGCCGGCGTGACGCCCGACCAGCTCGCCTTCTACGTGGACCTGCTGACCAAGATCGCCGCCACGCCGGACTGGAAGGAATACATGGAGAAGGGTGCCTTCAACCCGACCTTCATGACCGGCGACGCGTTCACCAAGTGGCTCGGGGAAGCGGAAGCCACGCACCGCACGCTGATGACGGAAGCCGGCTTCCTGGCCAGCAGCAAGTAGCAGGCAATTACCGAGCGTCGCGCGGCGCTCCTTGCCTGATGAGACGGCCGCCCGCGGGGCGGCGGGGCGGAGCGCTGCACTTTGGGTTTCACGGCATACACACGAACGATGGGGACTCCATGGAGCACGAAGAGAATTCAGCAGACGGCCCGGTGCGCACCGGCGTAGCGACCCACGTGGTCGAGGCAGTGGTCGCACTGGTCCTGGTGGCCATCGGCCTGGTGGTGATCTACGAGAGCCAGAGGCTGGGCTCCGGCTGGACCAGCGACGGCCCCGGCGCGGGGTACTTTCCCTTCTACATCGGCGTGATCATCACGATCTCCGGCGCCGGCATCCTGTACCAGGCATTGCTGGGCAAGAACAGGAAGACCGAGGTCTTCGTCGACTCGGTGCAGCTCAAGCGCGTGCTGTCGGTGCTGCTGCCGGCCACGGTGTACGTGGCGGCGATCTCGCTGCTCGGCATCTATGTGGCGTCGGCGATCTACATCGCGCTGTTCATGGTGTTCCTGGGCAAGTACTCGTGGGTGAAGAGCGCCATTGCGGCGCTGGTCGTCAACACGGTGTTCTTCTGCATGTTCGAGGTGTGGTTCAAGGTGCCGCTGTTCAAGGGCGCACTCGATCCTCTCCGGTTTCTCGGCTACTGAATCTCACGGAGCAAATGCGAAATGGATGAAATCAGTGCCCTGATGCAGGGCTTCTCGGTAATCCTCACGCCGATGAACATCGGCCTGATGTTCGTCGGCATCATCCTGGGGGTGCTGATCGGCGTGCTCCCGGGATTGGGCGGCGCCAACGGGGTGGCGATCCTGCTGCCCCTCACGTTCACGATGTCGCCGACCTCGGCGATCATCATGCTGTCGTGCATCTACTGGGGGGCGCTGTTCGGCGGGGCCATCACCTCCATCCTGTTCAACATCCCGGGCGAGCCGTGGTCGGTGGCCACCACCTTCGACGGCTATCCGATGGCGCAGCAGGGCAATGCGGGCGCCGCGCTGACCACGGCCTTCACCTCGTCGTTCGTGGGTGCGCTGCTGGCGGTGATCATGATCACCTTCCTCGCGCCGCTGGTGGCCAAGTTCGCGCTCAAGTTCGGCTCGCCCGAATTCTTTGCGGTGTACCTGCTGACCTTCTGCAGCTTCGTGGGCATGGGCAAGGGCTCGCCGTTCAAGATCCTGGCCTCGATGGCGCTCGGCTTCGCGCTGGCCAGCGTGGGCATGGACACGGTCACGGGCCAGCTGCGGCTCACCTTCGGCCAGCCCGAGCTGATGCGCGGCTTCGACTTCCTGATTGCGGTGATCGGCCTGTTCGGCATCGGCGAGATCCTGCTGTCGATGGAAGAGGGCCTGAAGTTCTCGGGCAAGAGCGCGAAGATCGATCCCAAGGTGGTGCTGCAGACCTGGAAGCAGCTGCCGCAGTACTGGGTGACCTCGCTGCGCAGCTCGCTGATCGGCATCTGGATGGGTATCACGCCCGGCGGTGCGACACCGGCTTCGTTCATGGCCTACGGCCTGGCCAAGAAGATGTCCAAGCGCGGCTCCAAGTTCGGCACCGGCCAGATGGAAGGCGTGGTGGCCCCCGAGACCGCGGCGCACGCCGCCGGCACCAGCGCGCTGCTGCCGATGCTGGCGCTCGGCATTCCGGGTTCGCCCACCGCCGCGGTGCTGCTGGGTGGCCTGCTGATCTGGGGCCTGCAGCCCGGACCGCTGCTGTTCGTCGAGCAGAAGGACTTCGTCTGGGGCCTGATCGCCAGCATGTACCTGGGCAACATCGTGGGCCTGATCGTGGTGCTGAGCACGGTGCCGCTGTTCGCCTCGATCCTGCGCATTCCGTTCTCGATCATTGCGCCGGTGATCATCGTGATCTGCGCCATTGGCGCCTACACGGTGCACAACGCGATGCTCGACATCTGGTTCATGCTCGGCTTCGGCGTGGTGGGCTACCTGTTCAAGAAGCTCGACTTCCCGCTGGCGCCGCTGGTGTTGGCGCTGGTGCTCGGCGACAAGGCGGAAGACTCGTTCCGCCAGGCCATGCTGGTCTCGCAGGGCGACGTGATGATCATGTTCTCGAACCCGCTGGTCGGCGGCATCACCACCCTGGCGCTCGTGCTGCTGTTCTGGCCGCTGATCTCCAAGGCGCTGGCGCTCGTCAAGCCCAAGAAGCCCGACGAGTTTGCCGTCGAGCGGCCGGTGGACTGAGCGGAGAACAACAACATGCCAGTGATCGCACTCACCCAGGAGATGGGTTCCCTTGCCAAGGACGTGTCGCTTCGGCTTGCCGAAGAGCTCGGCCTCGAGGTCATGCGCCACGAGACGATCGAGCGCGTGGCCGACCGCATGCAGGTGCCGACCAGTTTCATCGGCCGCCTGCGCGACGGCAAGGCCGGCTTTGTCGAGCGGCTCACCGCCGACCGGCGCAGCCTTGCGCTCTACACGGCCGAGGAGCTCTTCGCACTGGCCGACCGCGGCAACGTGGTGCTGCGCGGCTGGGGCGCCACCTGCCTGCTGCGGCCGGTGCCGCACGTGGTGTGCGTGCGCATCACGCGCTCGATGAAGAAGCGGGTCGAATGGCTGATGGCGCACCTCGAAACCGACGATGCCGAGTTTGCCGAAGCCGAGATCCGGCGCAGCGACGACGCGCACGCCGCGCGCATGCATGCGCAGTTCGGCGTGACCTGGGGCGACCCGGTGCTCTACGACCTGGTGCTCAACACGGACCGCCTCTCGGTGGACAGCTGCGTGGCGCAGATCCGCGCGCTGGTGGAGCGCCCGGAGTTTGCCGAGACACCGGCCTCGCGCGCATTGCTGGCCAACATGGTGCTCGCGGCGCGGGTGAAGTCGGCGCTCAAGGACAACGAGGCGACCGGCGACATCCGCGTGACCGTCGAGGCCGACCAGGGCAAGGTAAAGCTGAGCGGCATCGTGCTCAATGCACAGGAGCGCGCGCTCACGCAGGAGGTGGCCTCCAAGGTCGACGGCGTGAGCGACGTCGACAACGCGCTGCGCCTGATGACCGTTCCGCGCCGCTTCGCGTCGGCCAAGCAGACCTGAGCCATCCCAAGACAATTCTTCCGAGCCCAGATTCTTTTCGTGAAACACCGAGGAACCGGCTTTGCCGGGCCTCTGGTGTTGCCCCCGGTAGGGGGTGGGTGAAGCGACACGAAGTGCGCGCAGTCTGGGGGCGAGCTAAATTTTCCCGCGTTTTCGGAGCCGGCTCAGGGTTTCCGCGGACAGATTGAGATACGACGCCAACTCCTTGCTGGGAATGCGGTCTTCCAGCTCGGGGTGCTTGCGCATGAAGCGGTGCACGCGGCCCGGTGCGTCGAGCAGGTGCAGCGTGATGGTGTGCGCCATGATCTCGCTCATGCCGCGCATCACGCAGTACTCGAACAGTTCCTTGGTCTCGGGGTGGCGGTCCAGGAACGCGATCCACTCCTTCAGCGGCAGGCTGGCCACGCGGGCCTTGGTGACGCAGACGATGCCGTAGGGCGTGGGCGTGCCCAGCCGCAGCGCCGCGTAGCTGGTTTCCATGTCGTGCGCATCGGCAAAGCGCAGGATCATTTCCTTGCCCTCGGGGTTGCTCACCACCCGCTTGAGGATGCCGTCGAGGATGAAGTACTGCTCCATCTCGCGCACGCCCTGGTGCAGCAGGAAATCGCCCTTGTTGCCGTCCACGATGACGAGATGGGTTTCCAGCTCGGCGCGCTCGCTCTCGCTCAGGTCCTTGAGAAGGATGTTCTGCCGGAGCTGCGCGCGAATGATGTTTTTCTCCGGGTGGTTTTCCAACAGCGTCATGGGTCCCGTCTTGCTCGAATGCGCAACAACAACTTCTGGTTCATCTGGCCGGTGCCGTTTTCCGGAAAGTTGACCGAGGTCAACGCCCGAAAGCATGCCCCCGAATCATAGTCCCGGCTCGGGCCTCGGCCATTCACCCAAGCAAGAAGGAGAGACATGTCTTCAGTAAGAACGGACAAAGAGGCATCCACCACCCTGGACGACGCCCTCAAGCCCAAGAACAGGGCAAACGACGGCGATGCAGTCGTGCTGGCCCTCAAGCAGCCCACGGAGGAGGCATCGCCGGCGCACGAAACGACGATCGATGGCTTCCACCTGGTCATCGATGCGCTCAAGCTGAACGACATCGACACCATCTTCGGCCTGCCGGGCATTCCCATCACCGACCTCACGCGCATGGCGCAGGCAGAGGGCCTGCGGGTCATCTCGTTCCGCCATGAGCAGCATGCGGGCAACGCCGCCGCCGCGGCCGGCTTCCTCACGCAGAAGCCCGGCATCTGCCTGACGGTGTCGGCCCCCGGCTTCCTGAACGGCCTCACGGCGCTGGCCAATGCCACCACCAACTGCTTCCCGATGATTCTCATCAGCGGCTCGAGCGAGCGCGAGATCGTCGACCTGCAGCAGGGCGACTACGAAGAGATGGACCAGCTCGCGATCGCCAAGCCGCTGTGCAAGGCCGCCTTCCGCGTGCTGCACGCCGAAGACATCGGCGTGGGCATTGCCCGGGCCATCCGCTCGGCCGTGTCGGGCCGCCCGGGCGGCGTGTACCTCGACCTGCCGGCCAAGCTGTTTGCGCAGACCATGGACGCCGAAGCCGGCCGCCGCTCGCTCATCAAGGTGATCGATCCCGCGCCGCGCCAGATTCCCGCGCCGGACGCGGTGAAGCGCGCGCTCGACCTGCTCAAGGGCGCCAAGAAGCCGCTCATCCTGCTGGGCAAGGGCGCGGCCTACGCGCAGGCCGATGCCGACATCCGCGCGCTGATCGAGAAGACCGGCATTCCCTACCTGCCGATGTCGATGGCCAAGGGCCTCCTGCCCGACACGCATGCGCAGTCGGCCGCGGCCGCGCGCTCCTACGTGCTGCAGGAAGCCGATGTGGTGATGCTGGTGGGCGCGCGCCTGAACTGGCTGCTGTCGCATGGCAAGGGCAAGACCTGGGGCCAGGAGAAGGGCGCCAAGCAGTTCATCCAGATCGACATCGCGCCGACCGAGATCGACAGCAACGTGGCCATTGCCGCGCCGGTGATCGGCGACATCGGCTCCTGCGTGGCGGCACTGCTCGCGGGCGTGGATGCCAAGTGGGCCAAGCCGCCGGCCGAGTGGACCGGCGCCATCGCCGAGCGCAAGGACAAGAACCTCTCGAAGATGGCCGTGACGCTGGCCGCACGGCCATCGCCGATGAACTTCCACAGCGCGCTCAGCGTGATCCGCGACCAGGTGAAGGCGCGGCCCGATGCCATCGTGGTGAACGAAGGCGCCAACACGCTGGACTTCGCGCGCAGCATCGTCGACATGTACGAGCCGCGCAAGCGCCTGGACGTGGGCACCTGGGGAATCATGGGCATCGGCATGGGCTTTGCCGTGGCGGCCGCGGTGGTCACCGACAAGCCGGTGATCGCCATCGAGGGCGACAGCGCCTTCGGCTTCAGCGGCATGGAGGTGGAGACCATCTGCCGCTACAACCTGCCGATCTGCATCGTCGTGTTCAACAACAACGGCGTCTACCGCGGCACCGACGTGAACGCGAGCGGCACGCCCGACGTGGCGCCCACCGTGTTCGTGAAGAACGCGCGCTACGACAAGCTGATGGAAGCTTTCGGCGGCGTGGGCGTCAATGCCACCACCGCGGATGAACTGCAGAAGGCGCTGGCCGAAGCCGTGGCTTCGCGCCGTCCGACCCTGATCAATGCCGTGATCGACGAGACCGCCGGCACCGAAAGCGGCCGCATCACCAGTCTGAACCCCAGCACGGCGAAGAAGAAGTAACCCAGCATCATCAAGGAGAACCTCAAATGAGCAACAAACCCCTCAACGGCATCAAGATCATCGACTTCACGCACGTGCAAGCCGGTCCGGCCTGTACCCAGATGCTGGCCTGGTTCGGCGCGGACGTGATCAAGGTCGAGCGCCCGGGCGCCGGCGACGTCACCCGCAGCCAGCTGCGCGACATTCCGAACGTCGACGCGCTGTACTTCACCATGCTCAACAGCAACAAGCGCTCGATCACGCTGGACACGAAGAAGCCCGAGGGCAAGGCGGTGCTGGAAAAGCTGATCCGCGAATCCGACGTGCTGGTCGAGAACTTCGGCCCCGGCGCGCTGGACCGCATGGGCTTCACCTGGGCGCGCATCCAGGAACTGAACCCCAAGATGATCGTCGCCTCGGTCAAGGGCTTCAGCGACGGCCACCACTATGAAGACCTGAAGGTGTACGAGAACGTGGCGCAGTGCGCCGGCGGCGCCGCCTCCACCACCGGCTGGTGGAAGGGCGAGAACTCGGTGCCGACGATCTCGGCCGCTGCGCTGGGCGACTCCAACACCGGCATGCACCTGGCCATCGGCATCCTGACGGCCATCATCGGCCGCCAGCAGACCGGCAAGGGCCAGAAGGTGGCCTGCTCGATGCAGGACGCCGTGCTCAACCTGTGCCGCGTGAAGATGCGCGACCAGCAGCGCCTGGACAGCGTGGGCTACCTGGAGGAATACCCGCAGTACCCGCACGAGATGGAGGCCTTCAAGGACAAGGTGGTGCCGCGCGGCGGCAACGCGGGCGGCGGCGGCCAGCCGGGCTGGATCCTGAAGTGCAAGGGCTGGCAGACCGACCCCAACGCCTACATCTACTTCACGGTGCAGGGCCACGCCTGGGACCCGATCTGCGACGCGCTCGGCAAGCCCGAGTGGAAGACCGATCCCGACTACATGACCCCCAAGGCCCGCCAGCCGCACATCGACCAGATCTTCGCGACCATCGAGGACTTCATCAAGGACAAGACCAAGTTCGAAGCGGTGGACATCTTCCGCAAGCACGACATTCCCTGCGCCCCGGTGCTGTCGATGAAGGAACTGCTGCACGACGAGTCGCTGCGCAAGAGCGGCTCCATCGTCGAAGTGCCGCACAAGGAGCGCGGCAGCTACTGGACCATCGGCAGCCCGATCAAGTTCTCGGACCTCAAGCCCGAGGTCACCGCCTCGCCGCTGCTGGGCGAGCACACCGACGAGGTGCTGGCGGAACTGGGCTACACCAAGCAACAGATCGACAATCTCAAGGAAGCAAAGGCCGTGTAGCGGCTCCCCCGGCGCCGCCTGTTCGAAGGCACGGGCGGCGCCGGGAAATCGACTTGAAGCGCCAGAGGAAAACATGCAAGCGAACGTTGATTTCAAGCAGCTCGTCGAAGGCGCCGGCGACGCGATCATGGTGTGCGATGCGCAAGGGGCGATCACGCTCTGGAACCGCGCGGCCGAGCGCATCTTCGGCTTCACCGAAGCCGAGGCGCTGGGCCAGTCGCTCGACATGATCATTCCCCAGCGGCAGCGACAGCGGCACTGGGACGGCTACCAGAAGACCATGGAAACCGGCATCACCAAGTACGGTGCCGACCTGCTGCGCGTGCCGGCGCTGCACAAGGACGGGCACACGCTGTCGATCGCCTTCACGGTGTCGATGCTGTTCTCGCAGAGTCGTGAAGTCACGGGCATCGTCGCCATCGTGCGCGACGAAACCACCCGCTTCGCCGAAGAGCGTAAATTGCGCGCTCGTCTGCAAGAAGCAGAGGCCACGATCAAAGGAGACAGCTGATGAGCAGCAAGGCACTTGAGGGCGTTCGCATCCTCGATTTCACCCATGTGCAATCCGGTCCCACCTGCACCCAGCTGCTGGCGTGGTTCGGCGCCGACGTGATCAAGGTGGAGCGCGCCGGCGAAGGTGACGCCACGCGCGGCCAACTGCGCGACATTCCCGGCGTGGACAGCCTCTACTTCACGATGCTCAACCACAACAAGCGCTCGATCACGCTCGACACCAAGAAGCCCAAGGGCAAGAAGGTGCTCGATTCGCTGATCAAGACCTGCGACGTGCTGGTGGAGAACTTCGCGCCCGGCGCGCTCGACCGCATGGGCATCACCTGGGCCCATATCCAGGAGCTCAACCCGCGCATGATCGTGGCGTCGGTCAAGGGCTTCGGCCCCGGCAAGTACGAGCATTGCAAGGTGTACGAGAACGTGGCCCAGTGCGCCGGCGGCGCAGCCTCGACCACCGGCTTCGAGGACGGCCCGCCGGTCGTCACCGGTGCGCAGATCGGCGACAGCGGCACCGGCTTGCACCTGGCGCTGGGCATCGTGGCGGCGCTCTACCAGCGCAACAGCACGGGCCGCGGCCAGCAGGTGCTCGCGCCCATGCAGGACGCGGTGCTCAACCTGTGCCGCGTGAAGATGCGCGACCAGCAGCGGCTGGAGCGCACCGGCACCATGCACGAATACCCGCAGTACCCCGACGGCAAGTTCGGCGACGCGGTGCCGCGCGCGGGCAACGCCTCGGGCGGCGGTCAGCCGGGCTCGATCCTCAAGTGCAAGGGCTGGGAGACTGACCCCAACGCCTACATCTACTTCATCACGCAAGGGGCGGTGTGGCCCGCGGTGTGCAAGGTCATCGGCGAGGAAGGCTGGATCGACGACGAGGCCTACGCCACGCCGGCCGCACGCCTGCTGCACCTGAAGCCGATCTTCGCGCGCATCGAGCAATGGACCATGACCAAGACCAAGTTCGAGGCCATGGACATCCTCAACCAGTACGACATTCCGTGCGGGCCGATTCTTTCGATGAAGGAAATCGCCGCCGATCCGTCGCTGCGCGAGACCGGCACCATCGTCGAGGTCGACCACCCGACGCGCGGCAAGTACCTGACGGTGGGCAACCCCATCAAGATGTCCGACAGCCCGACCGAGGTCACGCGCTCGCCGCTGCTCGGCGAGCACACCGACGAGGTGCTGATGCAGCTGGGCTATACCGCCAGCGACGTGGCGGCGCTGCGCGCCGACGGCGTCATCTGAGCTGAGCGCCGGTTTTTAGAAGGCTGAGGAAAACGCGGATGGCAATGCCATCCGCGGCGGGAATTCACGGCCAATTATGTATAACTTATCGTGAATGCATTCAATAAAATAGTTTAACTATTATTTATCGATCATAGAACCTACATTTTGATCATGCCGATCCGCAAACCATTTGACGCCCGGCATTCAATTTCTAGGAGAAATTTCATGATCGATGATTTGCCAATTCAATACTGGAGCAGCGAAACCGAGCGCAACGCCTACAACGCGGCGTTCTACGAATTGGGATTCCGCTGGCACTGGGACCGCGAAGTCTATTGCCAGCTGCTGCGCGAGAGCCAGGACGGCGTCGAGCGGATCTGCCACTACCTGCGCACCCACCAGCCGCATCTTCTGCGTGCCTACGACGCCAAATTCCTGGCCGAGGTGATCGAGCAGAAAAAGGAAGAGCATCAAAAGCGCGAGCTCGATGCCGGCGCCATGAAAAGGCGCTATTTCAACTGGGCCGAAACCCGCGGCGCCGAACTCGGCGCCTGAAAGCCGCCATGAATATCCACGAATACCAGGGCAAGGACGTATTGCGCAAATACGGCGTTCCCACGCCGCGTGGATATGCCTGCTTTTCGCCCGACGAGGCGGCCGATGCCGCCGCGCGGCTCGGCGGCAGGGCCTGGGTGGTCAAGGCGCAGATCCATGCCGGCGGCCGCGGCAAGGGCGGCGGCGTGCGGCTGGCCTGGTCGGCGGCCGAAGTGCGGCGCCATGCCGACGAGCTGCTCGGCATGACCCTGCGAACGCACCAGACGGGCCCGCAAGGCCGGCTGGTGAAGCGGCTGCTGGTGGAGGAGAGCGTCGAGATCGAGAAGGAGTTCTACCTCGGCATGGCGGTCGACCGCGAATCGCGCCGCGTGGCCCTGATGGCTTCGAGCGAAGGCGGCATGGACATCGAGGACGTGGCGGCGCGCACGCCGGAAAAGATTCGCAAGCTCTTCGTCGATCCGTCCACCGGCGTGAAGGCGGCCGAGGCCGACGGCCTGGCGCGCGACATCGGCTTTTCCGGAAAGCTGCTGCCGCAGGTGCGCACGCTGGTGCAGAACCTCTACCAGGCCTTCGACGCCTGCGACGCATCGCTGGCCGAGATCAACCCGCTGGCGCTCACGCGCGACGGCCGCGTGCTGGCGCTGGATGCCAAGTTCAACTTCGATCCGAACGCGCTGTTCCGCCAGCCCGAGATCGCAGCGATGCGCGATCTCGACGAGGAGGACCCGGCCGAGGTCGAGGCCTCGAAGTTCGATCTTTCCTACATTGCGCTCGAAGGCGACATTGGCTGCCTGGTGAACGGCGCGGGCCTGGCCATGGCGACGATGGACGCGATCAAGCTCTATGGCGGATCGCCGGCCAATTTCCTGGACGTGGGCGGCGGCGCCACGGCGGAGAAGGTGACGGAAGCCTTCAAGCTGATGCTGCGCAACCCGAACCTGCGGGCGATCCTGGTCAACATCTTCGGCGGCATCATGAAGTGCGACGTGATCGCGCGCGGCGTGGTGGCTGCTGCGCGCGAGGTCCAGCTGGCGGTGCCGCTGGTGGTGCGCATGAAGGGCACCAACGAGAGCCTGGGCAAGACCATCCTCGGGCAGTCGGGCCTTCGGATCATCAGTGCGGACGACATGGCGGAGGCGGCGGGGCTGGTGGTGGCTGCTGCGCGGCGGGGGGCCTAGGACCATGAAGTCTCTTGCGCATCGCGTTGTGTTTGGCTTGCCTTGTTCAGGACGCGCTCCCACCGACGGGGCACCTTGCTCCGCGAATGTCCCCCGGCCTGCGGCCTCCTCCTTTATTTCGCTGCGCAAGGCACCCCATCGGCGGGAGCGTTGGACAGCGCAGTGGTTGATCGGCCTGTGCACGCGCCCCGAAAAAGAACAACAGCGAGGCTGAAAAATGTCGATCCTCATCAACAAGCACACCCGCGTCATCACCCAGGGCATCACCGGCAAGACCGGCCAGTTCCACACCGCGATGTGCCGCGACTACGCCAACGGGCAGAAGTGCTTCGTCGCCGGCGTGAACCCGAAGAAGGCGGGCAAGTCCTTCGACGGCATTCCGGTGTTCGGCACCGTCAAGGAAGCCAAGGCCGAGACCGGCGCCACCGTGTCCGTGATCTACGTGCCGCCGCCGTTTGCCGCCGCGGCCATCGACGAGGCGGTGGATGCGGGGCTCGACCTCGTCGTGTGCATCACCGAGGGCATTCCGGTGCGCGACATGATCCGCACCCGACACCGCATGGAAGGCAGCAAGACCCTGCTGCTCGGCCCCAACTGCCCGGGCCTCATCACGCCCGAGGAAATCAAGATCGGGATCATGCCCGGCCACATCCACCAGAAGGGCCGCATCGGCGTGGTGTCGCGCTCGGGCACGCTGACCTACGAGGCCGCGAGCCAGCTCGCGGGCTTCGGCATCGGGCAGTCGACGGTGGTGGGCATCGGCGGCGATCCGGTGGGCGGGCTGCGGCACATCGACGTGCTGAAGATGTTCAACGAAGACCCGCGCACCGACGCCGTGATCATGGTCGGCGAGATCGGCGGCAGCGACGAGGAAACCTGCGCGCGCTGGATCAGCGAGCACATGCGAAAGCCCGTGGTCGGCTTCATCGCCGGCGCCAGCGCGCCGCCGGGCAAGCGCATGGGCCACGCGGGCGCCATCGTCTCGGGCGGCAAGGGAACGGCGCGGGAAAAACTGGCGGTGATGAAGGAGTGCGGCATCCACGTGACCGACAACCCGGCGGAGATGGGAAAGCTGCTCGCGTCGCTGGTGATCCCCGACTACCTGCCCTTCGACTGAACTGAACACAGAACCACTCCAACAGAAACCAAAGGAAGGCGCGACATGCAGCAGCAACAGAAGCAACAACAGCAACGATGGGTCCGTTTCGAACACGGCGGCGAAACGGGCTTCGGCACGCTCGAAGGCGATGCCGTGCACGAGCACCGCGGCAACATGTTCGACCGCCCGGAGCCGACCGGCCGCGTGTTCCTGCTCTCGGGCGTGCGGCTGCTCACGCCCACCGAGCCGACCAAGGTCATCGCGCTGTGGAACAACTTCCACGCGCTCGGCGAGAAGCTCAAGCTGGCGGTGCCGGCCGAGCCGCTCTACCTGCTGAAGGCGCCCAACTCCTACCTTGCGCCCGGCGCGCCCATCCGCAAGCCGCTGTGCGAGGGCAAGGTGGTGTTCGAGGGCGAGCTCGGCATCGTCATCGGCAAGGCCTGCACCGCCGTGTCCGAGGCGGATGCGCTCGGCCATGTGTTCGGCTACACCTGCGCCAACGACGTCACGGTGGCCGACATCCTGAACCGCGACGCCTCGTTCGCCCAATGGGTGCGGGCCAAGGGCTTCGACACCTTCTGCCCGATGGGCCCGGTGGTGGCCACCGGCCTCGATCCCGCCACGCTCACCGTCACCACGCTGCTCGACGGCGAGATGCGGCAGAACTATCCGATCAGCGACATGCGCTTTTCGGTCCAGCAACTCGTGAGCCTGATCTCCCAGGACATGACCCTGCAACCCGGTGATGTGATCCTGTGCGGCACCTCCATCGGCGTGGGCTCGATGAAGCCCGGCAGCCTGGTCGAAGTGGAGATCGGCGGCATCGGCAGGCTCGGCAACCGCTTCGGCTGAGAGAGACCGACCTGCGCCGGAAGAATCAACAACCTTGGGGATCGACATGAAGATAGCAGTCATCGGAGCGGGCGCGATCGGCGGCCTGGTGGGCGCAAAGCTCGCCCTGGCCGGCGAGGACGTGACGTTCATCGTGCGCGGGAAGAATCTCGACGCCATTGCCACCAACGGCTTCAAGCTCATCGGTGCCGATGGCACGGAACAGGTGGCGCGCAACGTCAAGGCCACCGACCGCTACGACCAGGCGGGGCCGCAGGACATCGTCGTCCTCGCGATGAAGGCGCACCAGGTCGAGGCCGTGGCCAACGACGTGCCCAGGCTCTTCGGGCCCGAGACCGTGGTGGTGACGATGCAGAACGGCATCCCGTTCTGGTACTTCCACCAGCACGGCGGCGCGCTGGCGGGCACGCCGGTGCGCAGCGTCGACCCGACCGGTCTGGTGGCCGCGAAGATTCCGGCCGAGCGCGTCATCGGCTGCGTGGTGTATCCCGCCTCCGAGCTCACGGCGCCGGGCGTGGTGAAGCACATCGAGGGCGACCGCTTTCCGGTCGGCGAGCTCGACGGCTCTTCGAGCGAGCGCGTGAACCGCGTCTCGGCCTGCCTGGGCGCGGCCGGCTTCAAGGCGCCGGTGCTCGACAACATCCGCGCCGAGATCTGGCTCAAGCTCTGGGGCAACCTGACCTTCAACCCGATCAGCAGCCTGTCGCACTCCACGCTGGTCGACATCTGCCAGTACCCGCCGTCGCGCGAGCTGGCCGCCGCGATGATGCGGGAGGCGCAGGCGGTCGCGCACAAGCTGGGCATCGAATTCCGCGTGACGCTCGACAAGCGCATTGCGGGCGCCGAGAAGGTCGGCAAGCACAAGACCTCGATGCTGCAGGACGTGGAAGCCGGCCGCGCCCCCGAGATCGATGCGCTGGTGGGCGCCGTGGTCGAGCTGGCCCGGCTCACCGACACGCCAACGCCGCACATCGACACCGTGTATTCCCTGGTCAAGCTGCTGGCGCGTACGATGGAAGAACAGCGCGGCCGCGTTTGCCTTCATGAGGTGGGTGCGCTGTAACCAACCGATGAAATGGAACGGATGATGCGACGTACACGCAGCGCGAAGATCGTGGCCACGCTGGGCCCTGCCACCACCGACGAACCGGCCATCCGCGCCCTGTTCGAGCGCGGCGTGGATGTGTTCCGGCTCAACTTCAGTCATGGCACGCAGCATGACCATGCGCGCCGCCTCGACACCATCCGGCGGCTCGAGAAAGAGTTCGGCCGGCCGATCGGCGTGCTGCTCGATTTGCAGGGGCCGAAGCTGCGGCTGGGCACCTTCGAAGGCGGCCGCGCGCAGCTCGACGCGGGTTCGCCCTTTCGGCTCGACATGGACCCAACCAGCGGCAATGCGCGCCGCGCGCCGCTGCTGCATCCGGAAATTTTCGCGGCGCTGCAGGTGGGCACCGACCTGCTGCTCGACGACGGCAAGCTGCGGCTGCGCGTGGACAGCTTCGGCCCCGACTTCGCCGAGACCACGGTGCTGGTCGGCGGCCCGATCTCCGACCGCAAAGGCGTCAACGTGCCGAGCGTGGTGCTGCCGATCTCGCCGCTGACGCCCAAGGACCTGGACGACCTGGCCTGCGGCCTGGCCATGGGCGTGGACTGGGTGGCGCTGTCCTTCGTGCAGCGCCCCGAGGACATCGAGGAGGCGCGCGCCATCATCGGCAAGCGCGCGTGGATCATGGCCAAGCTCGAGAAGCCCGCGGCCATCGACCACCTCGACGCGATCGTCGACCTGTGCGACGGCGTCATGGTGGCGCGCGGCGACCTCGGCGTGGAGCTGCCGCCCGAGCGCGTGCCCGAGCTGCAGCGCCTCATCGTGCGCGCCTGCCGCAAGCGCGGCAAGCCGGTGGTGGTCGCCACGCAGATGCTCGAATCGATGATTGCCGCGCCGGTGCCCACGCGCGCCGAGGTGTCCGACGTCGCCACCGCCGTGTACGACGGCGTGGACGCGGTGATGCTGTCGGCCGAATCGGCTTCCGGAAAATATCCGCTCGAGGCCGTGGCCATGATGGACCGCATCATCTCGCGCGTGGAGGCCGATGCGTCCTACCGCATCGGCATCGACGCCACGCACGAGGCCTCGCTCTCGACCACGGCCGATGCGGTGTGCGCGTCGATGCGCCAGGTGGCTGCGCTGCTTGCGCCGGCCGCCACCGTCACCTACACCTCCTCGGGCTTCACCAGCCTGCGTGCCGCGCGCGAGCGGCCGGCCGTGCCCATCATCAGCCTCACGCCCGACGTGGCCACGGCGCGCCGCATGGCGATGGTGTGGGGCGTGCATGCGGTGCTGGTCGACGACGTGCACGACGTGGCCGAGATGATCGAGTGCGCCTGCCGCAATGCCTGCACCGAGGGCTTCGCGAGCACCGGCCGCGACGTGGTGGTTGTCGCGGGCCTGCCGTTCGGGCTCTCGGGCACCACCAACCTGCTGCACGTGGCGCGCATACCCTAGCCTTCTGCCGGGCGCGGCCTGGCGCGCAGTACGATGCCCGCTCGATTGCAGCAGCCACCTTTTTCCGAATGAAGCACGCGACCCTGCGCCAGTTGAAAGTCTTCGAAGCGGTGGCGCGGCTGCTGAGCTTCTCGCGTGCGGCGGAGGAGCTTCACCTGACGCAGCCGGCCGTTTCCACGCAGGTGCGCAAGCTCGAGGAGCACGCGGGCAATGCGCTGTTCGAGCAGTTCGGCAAGAAGATCTACCTGACCCCGGCCGGCACCGAGCTGCTGCAGATCAGCCGCGCGATCATCCAGCAGTTCGAGGCGGCCGAGAACGCGATGCTGCAGTTCAACGGCGTCTCGGGCGGCAAGCTCAACGTGGGCGTGATCAGCGCGGGCGATTACTTCTTTCCGCGCCTGCTGGTGGAGTTTGCGAGCCGGCACCGCGGCGTCACGCTGAACTTCACGGTGCACAATCGCGAAGGGCTCATGACCCACATCGCCGAGAACCTCACCGACCTGGCGATCATGGTGCGCCCTCCGACCGACCTGGACACCGTCAACCAGCCGTTCGCGCCGCATCCCTACGTGATCGTCGCGGCGCCCAGCCATCCGCTGGTGGGCGTGCCGCGCATCCCGCTGGCGCGGCTCATGCGCGAACCCTTCGTGGTGCGCGAGAAGGCCTCGGACACCTGGCATTCGATGGAGGAGGGCTTTGGCGGCGACTTGAGCGGCATCAACATCGCAATGGAGATCCGCAGCACCGAGACCATCAAGCAGGCGGTGATCGCGGGCATGGGCGTGAGCTTCGTGTCGGCCCACACCATCAGCCAGGAACTGCGCGCCGGCAGCCTGCGCGTGCTCGACGTGCAGGGCTTTCCGCTGATGCTCAACTGGTACGTGGTGCACCGGCGCAGCAAGCGGCTGCCGCCGGTGGCGCAGGCCTTCAAGGACTTCCTGCTGGCCGACGGACCCGCGCTCATCTCGCAGATCGTGCCGTTCGAAGCTGCGGCCTGAACCTCGTCAGCGCAGGCCGATGCGCGAGGCGCGCGAGCGCAGCAACTCGGCCCGCGCCGGATCGGTCGGCTCGATGTCGTCCGCCGCAACCTGCAGCGCACGCATCTGCTCCACCTCACCGATGATCCTGTTCGGGCTCAGCAGGGCCTCGACGAGCATCAGGGTTTCGTCGAGAAGCGCCTTGAAGGCATCGGCAAGGCTTTCGGTGGCGCCGGCATGGAAGGGTTCGCGAAGGGTGGGCATCAGTCGACTCCTGGTTGCTTGGGATGCCTTCATCTTGGGCCCGTGTTCGCATCAAGTAAAACGATATTAATTGCCAGTTGAGTGCAAAATTAATGCACTCAAAAAGGATGCGGCATGGACATCAACCTGGCCCGGACGTTCCTGGAAATCGTGGACACGCGCAGCTTCCAGCGCGCCGCCGAGCGGCTGCACGTCACGCAGACTTCGGTGAGTGCACGCGTGCGAACGCTCGAAGAGCTGCTGGGCCGGCCGCTCTTCGTCCGCAACAAGGCGGGCGCGGTGCTCACTGCGGCGGGCGAGCAGTTCCTGCCGCACGCGACCCTGCTGGTGCAGGTGTGGGAGCGTGCACGCCACCAGGTCGCGGTGCCCATCGGCAGCCGCGCGGTGCTCGCCATCGGATGCGAGATCAGCCTGTGGGATCCGCTGCTGCTGCAGTGGCTGCTGTGGATGCGCACGGCTGCGCCGCAGCTGGCCATCCGCACCGAGGTGGGCTTTCCGCACGACCTGCTCGACAAGGTGGCCGCGGGCGTGCTCGACATTGCCATTGCCTATGCGCCGCAGCAGCGGCCCGGCCTGCGCGTGGAACTGCTCATCGAGGAGAAGCTGGTCATGGTCACGACCGCGCAGAACCCGCGCGTGCCGCGGCCTGCGGACTACGTGTATGTGGACTGGGGCTCGGAGTTCGCGGCGCAGCACGGCCTCGCGTTTCCCGAGCTCTCCAACGCCGCGGTGAGCGCCGGGCTCGGGCCGCTCGGGCGCGAGTTCCTGCTGGCCGCGGGCGGCACCGGCTACTTCCGGCACGACGTGGTGCGCAGCCACCTCGAATCGGGCCGGCTGCGCCGCGTGCCCGGCACGCCTGAGTTTCTCTATCCGGCGTATGCGGTGTACGCGGTGGGGGCGGACGCGGCCATCGTCGATCCCGCGCTTGCGGGCCTCAGGCAAGTGGTCAAGGCGAAGCCGGAGATCTAGGCGGAGGCCTAAGCGGCCAGCATGTGTCGCGCGCGCTCCACGCGCTCTTCATGCGACTGCAGCAGCGACTCGTAGTACAGGCACAGCGGCATGGCAACGAACACCATGCCTGCGACGTAGACGATCAGGCCCATCAGCGGAAAGTCGTCGCCTCCCCAGTAGGGAAGGGACGCCACCGCGGCGCCTGCTGCAATGACTGCAATCACGCACTGCAGCGCGTGGCGCAAGAACGTGGTTCGCGAGTAGCCCGGCGGGTCGTACTTCTGACGGTCCAGCATGGAACACTCGCCCTTGTCTCCTTCACCGTGCATCGTCGTTCCTTGTTAGAAGGGCGTTAACGATTTTTAACTCTGTGAATTACCGCGGTCAAGGCGGCAGACCCGCAGCTCAGTCGTACTTGAGCGTGTAGATCAGGTCGAGCCCGCTGGTCTGGCCGGCCTGGCCGCGCAGCGTGAGGCGCTGCGTCAGGTCGTAGAAGATGAAGATGGTGCCGAAGGTGCCGCCCAGGCTGCGTTCGTAGGTGAGATAGAAATCCTTCGACAGCCGCTTGCCGAGCGTGACCGCCGACTCGCGCAGGTCGCCGCCGTTGCCGGGGCCCTTGAAGCCGAGTTCGTCCAGGCCGAAGCGGCTGGCCAGGCTGCCGCCGCTCGTGCCCTTGCTGACATGGCCGATCAGCGCGAGCGCCGCCTGCTGCAGCAGCGCCGATTCGCCGCCGCTGGTGGCCGAGGCGCGGCCGAGCACCACCCACGAGAGCGTCTCCGCATCGGACAGCGCGGGCTCCGAATAGAGCTTGACGCGCGGAGACTGCGCGGTGCCCGTGATCTGCACGCCGGCGCGCTGCGAAATGTTGGGCCGGATGGCCAGGATGTCGAGCGCGGGATTGTCGAAGGGCCCGTTGAAGCGGGCCACGCCGGTTTCCACGTCGAGCTGCTGGCCGTAGGCGCGGTACTGGCCGCGCACGGTCTTCACCTCGCCGGTGATGCGCGGCGGCGCATCGAGCCGGGTGCTGCGGATCTCCAGGTCGCCCTCGAGCCGCGTGGTGATGCCGCGCCCCTGCACCGCGAAGTCGTCGCCCAGGTCGAAGTTCACCACGATGTCGGGCGGCTTCGCGGTCTGCGGCTTGGCGGCCTGCGCCTCGTTGCGCGCGGCATCGCGCTGGGCCTGCTCGGCCATTTCGCGGTCCTTGGCGGCGGAGCGCACCACCACGTCGGTGCCCAGGCTCGGCGCGGTCTCGTCGGGAAGGATGATCACCGCGCGGTCGGTCTTGAGCTTGCCGCGCACGCTGAACTGGCCGGCGTCCAGGCGCGCCTGCAGGTTGCCTGAGAGCGTGACCTGCCGGTCGGTGCGCACCAGCACGCGCAGCGCCCGCAGGTCGGCCTGCAGCGCCATGCGGATGCCCGTGCCCGAGGCGCCGGCCGCGCCCCAGGCCATGTCGCCGCGCGCCGAGAGCGAGCCGCCATCGCTCGCAGCCTGGCTGGCCGCGGTGCTGCGGTTGCCGCTCTGGCCGCCGATGCGCACCGTGCTGCCGGTGCCGCCCTTGAGCGTGAATTCGGTGATCTCGATGCGCTCTCCGGTGAGCGTGGCGCGCAGCCGGCCGTCGCGCAGGTCGAGCCCCTCGACCGGCGCGCGCAGCGCGAGCTTGTCGGCGCCCAGCGTGCCGTTCCAGCGCGGCGCCGCGCGGTTGCCCGAGAGCGCGGCATCGGCGTCCAGCGTGCCCGCCACGCGCCAGCCGGGCGGCGCGAGCATCGACCACACGCCGAGGTTGGGCAGCGTGGCCTTGATGTTGCCGGCCAGCGGCGCATCGGGCGCCCATTGCCAGCCGCCCGCGCGCTGCTGCATGCGCGTGTTGAGCTCTGCACCGATCTTGCCCGCGCGTTCGCTGTCCCAGGCCAGCGTGGCGCGCACGGCCTCGCCCTGCGCATCGAGCCGCAGTTCGGCCTGGCGCAGGCCGGCCGGCGTGCTGGGCGTGGTGCCCTGCGCGGTGGCGGAATTCATCGTGCGCTCGCTGGCCGTGCCGGTGCCGCGGCTCGTGATGCGCGTGACCAGCGCGGCCTCGCCCGCCTGCACGCGGATGTCGCCGCTCTGGCGTGCGATCCGCGCATGGGCGCGCAGGGTGTCGCCGGCGTCGATGTCCCAGTCGCCGTCGAACATGAGGTCGCCGGTCACGCCGAGCTCGTTGAAGGTGGCGCTGGCGCCGAAGGCTTCGGCCCAGGCCATCGGAAGGCCCTGCAGCTTGCCTTTGGACTGCAGGCGGAAGGCCTGGTCGGGCGCCGTGCCGCTGCGGGTGAAGCGCAGCGGCTGCCATTCGATGCGCACGGTGCCGGGTGCCGGCCCGCGCAAGGTGGCGGCGGCCGCCGAGGCTTCGAGATCGAGCCGGCTGCTGCTGCCGCTTCCGCTGGTCTTGATGGTGGCGCTGACTTCGCGGCCGAGCTCCAGCGTCCAGGGTGCGCTGGCGGTGGCGGGCCGCGCGCTGTCCTGCGCCTGCAGGCGCAGGCTGGCGAGCGCCGCACGCCATTGGTTGGGGCCCGCAAGGCCGCCGCTCGCGCGCGCATCGAGCGTGAGCTTCTGGGTGCCGGTGCTGGCTTCGCCCTGCAGCGCGAGCGTGGCCTGCGCCAGGCTGCCGGCAAGGTCCGCGTGCAGGTCTTTCAGCTGGATGGTGGTGGCCACGCCATTGCCATTGCCATTGCCATTGGCAGCCGGCATGCGCAGCTCCAGGCGCGGCACGCCGAGCGTGGCCTTGAGGCTGGGCTCCGCAACGCCGCGCCGGGCCGGCGCATTGGGGTTCTCGAGCCGGCGCTGGATGGTCTGCCAGCCGCCCTGCCAGCTGGCGTCGAGCCGCGCGGAGCCCTTGGCGGTGTTGCCCGCGAACAGCTTCGACAGTTCGGGCAGGCCTTCGATCCAGCGCTGCACGGCTTCGGCGTCGTCGATGCGCGCCTTGATCTCGCCGGCTCCCTGCGCCGGCGCGATGCGGCCTTCGAGTTGCGCGCCGCCGCCCGGCAGCACGAGGTCGAGCTTGCCGCTCGCGGCCTGCTCGGCCACGCGCACCTGCAGCCGGCCCCCGATGCTGGCGCGCTCGGCTTCGACGCGCAGCGTGCGCAGGTCCAGCACCTGGTTCTTCCACTGGCCCTGGGCGAGCACGCGGTCGAGGCCGAAGCCGGGCATGGCCGCGCTGCCGGCGCCGCCCGCGGCACGCAGCGCGAGGTCGAAGCCGATGGTGTCCTCGCGCTGCTGCGCCGTGGCCGTGCCGTTGATCGGCGCGCCCGACAGCTCGCTGTGCAGCAGGCCGGGCCGCACGCCGCGCACGGTGGCGCGTGCCTGCCAGGGTGCGGGCGCGGGGCTCCAGCGGCCTTCGGCATCGATGCGGCCGCCGCCGGCGCGCAGCGTGGCTTCGGGAATCGTCCAGTTGGTGCCGTCGAAACCCACGCGCGCCTCGAGCTGTTCGAGCGGCAGCGCGCCCTTGTCCCAGGGGCCGGGCAGCGCATTGCGGATGTTGGCCGAGGCCTGCCAGGCGGCGGGGCCGGTGGCCGCGTCGGGCTGCAGCTCGACCGTGCCGGTCAGGCGGGTGCGCGGTGCGCCGGGCCAGAGGCTGGCCGCATCGACGTTGCGCAGATCGGCCTTGGCGTCGATGACGGGCTGCGGCAGCCAGGGCGCGATGTTCGCCTGCAGCTTCGCTTCCATGGGGGCTTCGGCATCGGGCTCGGCCGGCTTCAATTCGGCGGCCACCTGCAGCCGCGCATCGGTGCCGGCAAGCGTGCCCTTGATGGCGGCCTGGGCCAGCACCTCGATGCTGCGGCCTTCGGCCAGCGGTGCCTTCACGCGGCCGTCGAGCGCGGCGTCGAGCGCCATGGGTGCCGGTCCTTGCAGCTTGACGCGCGCGCTGTAGTGGCCGTCGGCAATGTCGACGCCCTTGACCTCCAGTTGATGCTCCGCGCCGGTGTAGCGGTAGCTGCCCGCGAGCTGGTTGGCCTGGAGCGCGGGCGGGCCGGTCCAGCGCAGCTCGTCGATGCGGAACGGCAGCTCGACCTCGATCGGCAGCGCGAGCTGTTCGAGCGGCTCGGTGGGCGTGTCGCTCGGCGGGCCGCGGCGCTCGATGAGCAGGCGCGCCGCATGCACCTCGCCGAGCTGCAGCTTGCGCTGGAACAGCGGCGCGAGCTGCCAGCCGACGTTCGCCTCGTGCACCTCGACGGCCAGCTTTTCGCTTTGCCAGCGCAGCCAGCCGATGCGCCCGCCCGTGCGCAGCGAGCCCGTGACCTCGCGGCTTTCGAGCGTCTGCCCGGCGGGCAGGTAGCGCGCGGCCTTGGCCAGCGCAAAGGCCAGCGACTGGTTGGAGCCGATCCACCACCACGCGGCCGCGCCGATCACGAGCACCAGCGCGAGCAGGCCCGCCAACGTCCAGCCCAGCGCACGCAGCGCGCGCCGCGTGCGCGAGCGCCGTGCGCGAGCGGGCGGCGTGGACTGGGGTTCGGCGTCGGTCTGCATCGATGGGTGCGCGCTCAGAAAGTGAAGCCCAGGCGAAAGTGCAGGCGGAACTTGCGCGTGTCCACGCCGTAGGCAAGGTCGGCCTGCACCGGCCCGACCGGGCTGCGCCAGCGCGCGCCCACGCCCACGCCGACCTTCGGCTTGAGCTCGCCGGGCTTGTCGGCCACGGCGCCGGCGTCCACGAACACCACGCTCTCCCATTCGGTGAGCTTGTCCTTGTAGACGAAGGGCCGCTGCCATTCGGCGCTCACGACGCCGAGGTAGCGGCCCGCCACGATCTGGCCGTCGCTGCGCACGGTGCCGATCTGGCGATAGCTGTAGCCGCGCACCGTGGTGTCGCCGCCGGTCAGGAACATCAGCGTGGAGGGAATCTGCGCGCTGTCCTTGGCGGATACCGCGCCGGCTTCGGCGCGCAGCTGGAGCCGGCTGCGGCGCGCCAGCGTGGCGGCGTCGCGGTCTTCGGCGAAGCCCAGCGGCACCACGCCGAGCCAGCGCGCATAGGTGCGCGTGAAGGGCAGGCGCTCGCCGGTCAGCGTGTAGCCGGCACCCAGTTCGAGCGCCAGGCCGAAGCCGCGCGTGGGCGCGGCGTTGTCGTCGAAATAGCGGCCGGTCCAGCCCCAGTTGGCGGTCACGGCCGAGGCCGAGGGCGGGGCGTTGGTGCCGCGGTTCTGCGCGTAGTCGTACTGCAGGAAGTAGCTGCGGTCGATGTGGCCGCTGGACTTGCTGCGCCCGCTGCGCAGGCGGCCGCTGTCGACCACGTAGCTGCCCGAGGTTTCGCTCTTGAGCCCGGCGCCCGCGAACCAGCGCCATCCGCGGTCATCGGGAATGGCGTTCCACTCGGTGCCCAGCGACTTGATGTCGCGGTCGACCGACAGCCGCGACACGGCGCGCCAGCCGAGCAGCGGCAGCCGGTTGTGGATGTGGTCCACCGACAGCCGCGGGCCGTTGTCGGTGGTGAAGCCGGCGCCCAGCACCACCTTCTGCATCGGGGCTTCGCGCAGCTGCGCGATCACGGGGGCTGCCAGCGGCGTGCCGCTTTCGGTGTCGAGCGTGAGGAACACCGAGTCGTAGTAGCCGCTGCTGGCCAGGCGCTGCTGGGCGTCGAGCAGCTTCTGCTGGTCGTAGTCGGTGCCGGTGGGGAGCTGCGCGATGCGGCGCGCGCCGTCGGCGTCGTAGCGCTCGGTGCCGCGCAGCACGAGCGGGCCGAAGCGGTAGGCCGGGCCCGACTGGTAGGTGACGCTGAGCCGGGCCTCGTGCCGGTCGGCATCGACCTCGGCGCGGCTCACCGCGACGCTGCCGGTGGGAAAGCGCCTGGCCGTGAGGCTGCGCAGGGCGATGGTCTTGGCGTTGTCCCAGCCCTGCTGCGTGAAGGGCTGGCCTGCGCGCAGCGCCCAGGCGGTGCGGATCGAATCGCGCTGGGCCTCGGCCGTGGGGTCGTCGGCAATCGCGCCGGCGTAGCTGATCTGCACGTTGCTCACGCGCGTGAGCTCGCCCGGTTCCACCGTGATGACGATCTCGCGCGGCGCCTTGTCGCTGGCCGGCGTTTCGTTGAGTTCGAGCGTCAGCGTGGGCGTGAAATAGCCGAGCGTGCCGAGCAGCTCGCGGGCGTTGGTCTCCGCTGCCACCATGAGCCGCGAGATCTCGGTGGCGCCCAGGTCGTCGAGCGTGCGGTAGCGCTGGATGTCCAGGTGCAGCGCGAGGTATTCGCGCACCGTGTCGGGCCCGCGCACATCGACGGTGAAGGCGTCGCGCCGCGGTGCGCTTCGCTCGCCGTCCTTGCGGCCCGTGTCGGCGGCCGCGCCATCGCTGCTGCGCACCAGCGCGGGGGTGGCCGTGTCCTGCGCGCTGTCCTTCTTCGGCAGCAGGCTGCATCCCTGCAAAAGCAGGACACCGCAAAAAAGCAAGGCCGGCAAGCACGCCGGCGCAATGACTGGAACCACCCTGAGCATGGGCGGATTTTGACAGCAAGGCGCGCCGGTTCCGTAAGCATCCGGAAACAGTTCCGGGCTTCGCACCTGCCTTACTTAGAAAGCATTCGCATTGCTTCTTCGAGGCCCCGCAGCGTGAGCGGGTACATGCGGTTGGACATGAGCTGCTGCATCACCGCGATGCTCTGGCGGTACTGCCACACGCCCTGCGGCTCGGGGTTGATCCAGGCGAACTTGGGGAAGGTGTGCGTGAGGCGCTGGATCCATTCGGCGCCGGCTTCCTCGTTGTTGTATTCGACGCTGCCGCCGGGCTGCAGGATCTCGTAGGGGCTCATGGTCGCATCGCCGACGAAGATGAGCTTGTAGTCCTTGTTGTACTTGCGCAGGATGTCCCAGGTCGCGAACTTCTCGGAGAAGCGGCGCTTGTTGTTCTTCCACATGAAGTCGTAGACGCAGTTGTGGAAGTAGAAGAACTCCAGGTGCTTGAACTCGGTCTTCACGGCCGAGAACAGCTCCTCCACGCGCTGGATGTGCTCGTCCATGGTGCCGCCCACGTCCATCAGCAGCAGCACCTTGACGTTGTTGTGGCGCTCGGGCCGCATCTTGATGTCGAGGTAGCCGGCATTGGCCGCGGTCGAGTGGATGGTGTCGTCCAGGTCCAGCTCTTCCTCGTGGCCCTCGCGCGCGAACTTGCGCAGCCGCCGCAGCGCCACCTTGATGTTGCGCGTGCCGAGTTCCTGGCTGTCGTCGTAGTCTTTGTAGGCGCGCTGGTCCCACACCTTCACGGCGCTCTTGTTCTTGCCCGCGCCGCCGATGCGCACGCCCTGCGGGTTGTAGCCGCCGTGGCCGAAGGGCGAGGTGCCGCCGGTGCCGATCCACTTGTTGCCGCCCTCGTGGCGCTCCTTCTGTTCCTCGAAGCGCTTCTTGAGCGTTTCCATGAGCTCGTCCCAGCCCATCTTCTCGATCTTGGCCTTTTCCTCGGCCGTGAACTCGCGCTCCAGCGTCTTGCGCAGCCAGTCGAGCGGCACTTCCTTGGTGAAGTCGGCCAGCATCTCCACGCCCTTGAAGTAGGCGGCGAAGGCGCGGTCGAACTTGTCGTAGTGCTTCTCGTCCTTGACCAGCGCGGTGCGCGAGAGATAGTAGAAGTCGTCCAGCCCGAAGGCGCCGTCGGAGTTGGGGCCCACCACGTCGGCCTGCAGCGCCTCGAGCAGCGTGAGGTATTCCTTGACCGAGACCGGCAGCTTGGCCGAGCGCAGCGTGTAGAAGAAATCGATCAGCATGGTCGGGCTTTCCTTGGGCTTCTCTTCAGCTTCGCGGCTTGTCGAGCAGGTAGAGCAGCTGGGCCTTCACCTCGGGCCACTCGCCCGCGGCGAGGCTGTACATGACGGTGTCGCGGATGGTGCCGTCGCGGCGCATCGCATGGCCGCGGATCACGCCGTCCTTTTTGGCGCCGAGCCGCTCGATGGCCCGCTGCGAAGCAAAGTTGAAATTGTCGGTGCGCCAGCCCACCACGTTGCAGCCGAGGGTATCGAAGGCGTGCGTGAGCATGAGCAGCTTGCAGGTGGTGTTGACGTGGGTGCGCTGGCAGCGCCGGGCATACCAGGTGTAGCCGATCTCCACGCGCTTCACGGCCGGCAGGATGTCATGGAAGCTGGTGCTGCCGAGCACGGTGCCGGTTTCGGCCTCGGTCACGGCAAACGCAAAGCGGTGGCCGGCCTCGCGCCCCTGCAGCGCAGTTTCGATGTAGGCGCGGGTCTCGTGCGGCTCGGGCACCGAGGTGACGCGCAGCTTCCAGAGCTCGCCGTCGGCCGCGGCGGCGCGCAGGCCTTCTTCATGGGCGAGCGCGAGCGGCACCAGCGCCAGGTCGCGGGCTTTCAGCGTGACAGGTTCGACGAACGCCATCTTCAATATCCCCAGCGATTGTTTTTCAGCCTCTCGGCTTGCCGTACTTGCGGTCGTACCAGGCCCGGGCCAGCTGCACGCCGCCACCGCCGCCAATGCCGATCAGCACGATGCCGAAGATCTCGCGGTTGCCATAGCCATTGGGGCCGAAGGCATCGAGCCCCAGCTTGAGCCCGATCCAGCGGCCGAGCAGCGCACCCGCCACGAACAGCACCGCCTGGGCCACGCCCAGCTTGAGCAACTGGCCCGTGGGATGCGGCCGTGGCGATTCGCTCATCGGTTGTTCCGCTGCATGAAGACCAGCTTCTCGAACAGGGTCACATCCTGTTCGTTCTTGAGCAGCGCGCCCACCAGCGGCGGCACGGCCACCTTGTCGTCCTTGCTCTGCAGGGCCTCGAGCGGAATGTCCTCGGCCACCAGCAGCTTGAGCCAGTCGAGCAACTCGGAGGTGGAGGGCTTCTTCTTGAGGCCGGGCAGGTTGCGCACATCGTAGAAGGTCTTCATCGCGGACGTGAGCAGCTCCTGCTTCAGGCCGGGGAAATGCACCGCCACGATGCTCTTCATCGTTTCCGCGTCGGGGAACTTGATGTAGTGGAAGAAGCAGCGGCGCAGGAAGGCGTCGGGCAGCTCCTTCTCGTTGTTGGAGGTGATGAACACCACCGGCCGGTGCTTGGCGCGGATGAGCTCGCGCGTCTCGTAGCAGTAGAACTCCATGCGGTCGATCTCGCGCAGCAGGTCGTTCGGGAATTCGATGTCGGCCTTGTCGATCTCGTCGATGAGCAGCGCCACCGGCTGGTCGGCCGTGAAGGCCTGCCAGAGCACGCCCTTGACGATGTAGTTCTGGATGTCCTTGACGCGCTCGCCGCCGTCCACGTCCGCCAGCTGCGAGTCGCGCAGGCGGCTCACGGCGTCGTATTCATAGAGGCCCTGCTGCGCCTTGGTGGTCGACTTGATGTGCCACTGCAAAAGCGGCAGCCCGAGCGATTGCGCCACTTCCTCGGCCAGCATGGTCTTGCCGGTGCCGGGCTCGCCCTTGACGAGCAGCGGGCGCTTGAGCGTGATGGCGGCATTGACGGCCAGCATCAGGTCCTGAGTGGCG
Source organism: Variovorax sp. SPNA7 (assembly GCF_033807855.1). Lineage (NCBI taxonomy): Bacteria > Pseudomonadati > Pseudomonadota > Betaproteobacteria > Burkholderiales > Comamonadaceae > Variovorax > Variovorax sp. SPNA7. The sequence goes on along the minus strand of NZ_CP138513.1, from coordinate 5,014,793 downwards.
ACGTAGTTGTCTGAGCCCTTGAATTTCATGAGTGAACGCGAGCAGGGTGGAGAAGGCGGGGTGGAGAAAAGAACACACTCGATTCGCTTCGCGCAGCCACTTGGACGGCTTGAAGGGGTTCCCGGAGGACCCTTGCATATAATCGAATGTTGATTCGAAAAACTGTATCTCCACGAGATTGTGCGCGCAAAATGAACAAGTTGTTGACCACGATGTTTGCCTTCGCTGTCGCTTGCGTGACGGTCTCGGCGCAAGCCCAGCAAGTCACGGGCAATGCCCAGGAGGGCGCCAAGAAGGTTGCCATGTGCGTGGGCTGCCACGGCATCATCGGCTACCAGGCCAGCTTTCCGGAGATCCACAAGGTCCCGATGATCGCCGGCCAGAGCGCCAGCTACATCGCCGCCGCCCTCACCGCCTACAAGGGCGGCGACCGCAAGCACCCCACCATGCGCGCGATTGCCGACACCCTGAAGGAGCAGGACATCGCCGACCTGGCCGCCTACTACAGCCAGCTGGGCCTGAAGGAAGGCGACGCGCCCCCGGCCGCGCTCGCCAAGCCCATGCCCGAGAACGTGCAGGCCCTGGTGTCGCGCGACAAGGACAACAGCTGCACCAAGTGCCACGGCGCCAACTTCAACACGCCCAATGACGGCACGGTGCCCAAGCTGGCCGGCCAGCATGCCGACTACCTCTTCGTGGCGCTCAAGTCGTACCGCGTCAAGAACAACCTGCACCTGGGCCGCTCGAATGCGGTGATGGCGCAGCAGGTCGAGCCCAAGAAGTTCACCAACGCCGAGCTCAAGACGCTCTCCAGCTACATCAGCTCGCTGCCCGGCGATCTCAAGACGGTGCCGGATTCGCGCATCCACCGCGCTCCGCAGTAAGCGCCGCTCCCCGTCCCATGAAGAAAGCCCGCATCGAGCGGGCTTTCTTGTTTGCGGGGCCGGTTGGTGTGTTCAGACGTCGAAGAACACCGTCTCCTGCGGTCCCTGCATGCGGATGTCGAAGCGGTAGCTCACCGCTCCGCCTTGCTCCACGCGCTCGGCAATCAGCGTGTGGCGGCGCTCGGCCGGCACGCTGGCCAGCACGGCGTCCTTGGCATTGGCTTCGGCTTCGTCGCTGAAATACACGCGCGTGAACGCATGCAGCAGCAGGCCGCGCATCAGCACGATCGCATTGATGTGCGGGGCTTCGCCCGGCGTTTCGGCGCCCGGCTTCACGGTGTGGAACACGAAGCGGTTCTGCGCATCGGTGCCCGTGCCGGCACGGCCGAAGGCGCGAAAACCGATCTCGCGGGCCTCGGCGGGCGTCTGCGGATAGCGGCCCTCGCCGTCGGGCTGGCTGATCTCGACCAGCGCATCGCCAATGGGGTTGCCGTCGCCGTCGATCACGCGGCCTTCGAGGCGGATGCGTTCGCCGGAGGCGTTGTCCAGCGCCACCACGGCGTCGAAGGGCTGGTCGAAGTCGTAGCCGTACTGCGCGGCGGTGAGGCCGTAGGCGAAGTAGGGGCCCACGGTCTGGGAGGGGGTCTGGCCGAAGTCGGCTTCCTGTGCGGTCATCAACATGGTGTGTGCTCCTTCTGGCTCAGCGGTTCTCAAAGGGTGTTTCGTCGGCGCCGCGCAGCACGAGGTCGAACTGGTAGCCGAGCGCGTAGCCTTCCTCGGTGATGTCGAGGCTGAAGTCGGCAATCAGCCGGTTGCGGTAGCGCTCGGGCGTGCCGGTGACCATGGGGTCGTACTGCAGCAGCGGATCGCCGGGGAAATACATCTGCGTGACCAGGCGGCTCGCAAAGCTCTGGCCGAACAGCGACAGGTGGATGTGCTGCGGGCGCCAGGCATTGGGGTGGTTGCCCCAGGGATAGGCGCCGGGCTTGATGGTGAGGAAGCGGTAGCGGCCCTCGCTGTCGGTCAGGCAGCGGCCCGCGCCCAGGAAGTTGGGGTCGAGCGGCGCGTCGTGCTGGTCGACCTTGTGCACGTAGCGGCCGGAGGCGTTGGCCTGCCAGAGCTCGACCAGCGTGTTGGCCACGGGGCGGCGGCGCTCGTCGAGCACCTGGCCGGTGAGGATCATGCGTTCGCCGAGCGGCTCGCCGTTCTTGCGGGCATTGCGCGTCAGGTCGTGGTCGAGCGCGCCGATGCTGTCGTGGCCGTACACCGGCTGCTGCAGTTCGCCCAGCGAGGCCTTCAGCGGGACCAGGGGCTTCTGCGGGCCGCGCTTCGCGGTCGACTTGTAGCCGGGGTAGATGTACGAGGGGTGGGCTTCCCAGTCGCGGGGGGTGAGGATGGCCGGTGTTTTCGTCAACATGTCGTTGTCTCCTGTCGTGGGACGAATCGAATTCGGAAGCTGAACTTTAGAAGCCGCGTTCGATGATGTAAATTGAAGATTGGTCTGTTTTGCATAACCATCAGTAATTGAAAACTCCCGCCGATCTTCGCCAGGACTTTGTGCGCAACGTGCAGCTGCGCCACCTGCGCTGCCTTGTCGCGGTGGCGCAGGAGCGCCATCTCGCGCGCGCCGCCGAGCGGCTGTCGCTGAGCCAGCCGGCGGTGTCCAAGACGCTTTCCGAGCTGGAGGCCATCGTCGGGGCGCGCCTGGTCGAGCGCGGCAATGCCGGGCGGCGCGGCGTGCAGGGGCTCGCACCGGCCGGCGAGCAGCTGCTGGCCCATGCGCTGCGCGTGCTCGAGGCCATCGACGCCAGCGCGCAGGCGGTGGCGCCGGCCTCCGGCGAGCGCGTGGAGCGGCTGCGCATCGGCGCGCTGCCGAGCGTGGCGCCGGCACTGCTGCCGGCGGCGCTCGCGCGCTTTCGCGAGCGCTGGCCTTCGGTGCAGGTGGTGGTGAAGAGCGCGGCCAACCCGGTGCTGCTCGACGAACTGCGCGCCGGCGAGCTCGACCTGGTGGCCGGCCGCATGAGCGATCCGCGCCTGATGGGCGGGCTCAGCTTCGAGCTGCTCTACACCGAGCCGCTGGTGTTTGCGGTGCGCCCCGGCCATCCGCTGGCGGGGCGGTCGACCCGGGCGGTGTCGGTGCAGGCGGTGCTCGGCTTTCCGCTGGTGGTGTATGGCGAGGGCACCATCCCGCGCCACAACACCGAGAGCTTCCTGTCGGCCCGCGGCCTGGCGCTTCCGGCCCACGCGCTGCAGACGCTCGACGTCGCGGTGGCGCGCGGCCTGGTGGCGGTGTCCGATGCGGTCTGGATCACCCCGCTGGGCGCCGCGCGCGGCGAACTGGCCGACCAGCGGCTGGTTCGGCTGCGCATCGAAACCGCCGGCACCGACGAGCCCGTGGGCCTGCTGCTGCGCAGCGACGCCGAACCCTCGGCGCTGCGCGGCGCCATGGCTGCGCTGCTGCGCGAGGGAGCGAAGCAGCAGGGTGCGCTGCCTTCCCGGAAGGCCGGCTAGTCCTTGGTGGCGCGGCGCTGCACACAGGCCACGTAGCCGTCGCCATCGGGTGGCCGGCCGGCGCGCTGGCTCTCCCACATCATCTGGCCCAGGCACTCCATGGCCTCGTGATGCGCATCGAGCAGCGAGCCGCGGCGGGCGGCCAGCAGCTCGACGGCCTGGCGGATGCCGCGCGGCTGGTCGATGGAGCATTGCTCGCTGATCGAAAGATGCATCGACAGGTGCAGGAACGGGTTCTCGCGGCCGTTCGAGCCGTCGTACACGCGGGCCACCGCGGCATCGGCGTCGGCCAGGTCCTCGTGGTATTCGGGGTGCGCGTCGATCCATCCCGCGGCAATCGTCTCGAGCGCTTCCATCGGCAGGCCTTGGCGGTGCTTGGCGTACACGTCGCAAAAGAAGCGGCGCACGTCTTCCTGGGAGGGATTGAACATATCTGTATGGAGAGGCTGGAAAAGGAAAAAGAGGAAGAAAAATCCGCGTGCCCGCAGGCCCGAAAGGCGCCCGATGTTCCGGTAGCGGGACGTTACATTGTTACGTAACGAACGGCCAAAACAGTGTCCAAAGCGCTGTTCCGGCCGACCGCACGCACATCGCTTTTCAGAAAAATATCCATATAAATCAATAGCTTGCGTTCTTGGCGAACCGGTGGCTCAAAAGAGTTGGCAGCGCGGCACGCTAGTTGCCCCTGTAGATGCATCTTTTGTCACAGAGGCTGTCATGAACGCACCACAAGCACCGACCAATTCGACCGAAGGACTTGCCGCCAGTGGCGTTGCTCCTGTGGTCATCGCCCAAGCCACCAGCACACCGCTCGGCGCACCCGCCGCGATGAGCTCGTCGGCACCTGCCGCGGCTGCGGCGGCACCCGCGAGCGTGGGCACATTGTCCAATGCTACGCCGGGCGTCGCAGTGATGCGCGACGGTGTCCGCATTCCGGTGGACGGCAACCAGACCCTGATCGCGGGTGACCGCGTGATCGTTCCCGAAGGCGGGCAGGCCAACGTCCTGTTCCCCGGCTCGGCCACCAACAAGGCGCCGCTGGCCGGCGTCTTCACCAGCGGCACCGACGCCACCATCGGCTCGACCAAGCTGCCGGGCGGCCTCGAACAAGTGAACGTGGACGTCGCCTCGGGCGACCTGCAGGTGACCCCGCCCGACAGCGACGCCGACGCGGCCGCACTGGCCGTGACCAAGAAGGTCGCGGCCGGCAGCGGCCTCGGCCTCGGCGAATTCGCACTCGGCGCACTGGGCGCCGCTGCGCTTGGTGCCGCGCTGGGCGGCGGTGGCGGTGATGACGGTGGAGTGATCCCGTTCTTCGCCGGCGGTGGCGGCGGTGAGGGCGATGCGGATGCAGACGCCGACGCAGATGCCGATGCGGATGCCGACGGTGATGCGGATGCGGACGCCGATTCTGATTCCGATGCGGATTCCGATGCGGATGCGGATGCGGATGCGGATGCGGACGCTGATGCCGATGCGGACGCTGATGCCGACGCTGATGCCGATGCCGATGCCGATGCCGATGCCGATGCCGACGCAGACGCAGACGCAGACGCAGACGCAGACGCCGATGCCGATGGCGACGACGGCCTGCTCGATCCGGGCGACGGCGCAGCCGGCGGCCTGGTCGGTTCGATCGGCGACACCGCGGGTCTAGGCGATTCGCTCGACCCGGTGCTGGGCGTGGTCGACGGCGTGACCGACGTGGTCGACGACGTGCTGGCCCCGGTGCTCGGCTCCGACTTCTCGGAAAACGATCCCAACCAGCTCGATCCGGCCGACGATTTCGTCGAGACCGTGGCTGAAGGCGTGGGCGGCGTGGCCAGCCCGATCGTCGACGGCCTCCTGGGCGAAGGCGCGACGGGTGCGCTGGTCGACCAGCTGGTCAAGCAGGTCGACTACGTCACCGACGCGCTCCAGAACGGTCTGGACAACCTGGTGGGCGAGGAAGGCATCCTGGGCGGCCTCACCGGCAGCCTCGGCCTGAACGACGCGCTCGACGGCCTCGTGGGTGAAGAAGGCGTGGTCAGCGACGTGGTGGACGGCCTGCTCGGCCAGGACAGCCTCCTCGCCGGACTCGTCGGCGAAGAAGGCCTGGTGGGCGGCCTGCTCGCCGAAGGCGGCGCGCTGGACGGCCTCATCGGTGAAGGCAGTGCCATCGGCAGCCTGCTGGACAACGTGATCGGCGACGACGGCATCGTCGGCGGCCTGCTGGGCGAGGACGGCGCCCTTGGCGGCGTGGTCGGCGGCGTATTGGGCGAAGAGGGCCTGCTGGGCAGCCTGATCGGCGAAGGCAGCCCCGTGGGCAGCCTGCTCGGCGGCGACGGCGTGGTGGGCGGCCTGCTTGGCGGTGACGGCGCGCTGTCCAGCTTGCTGGGCAGCGACGGCCTCACCGGCGGCCTGCTGGGCCAGGACGGCGTGGTCGACAACCTCCTGGGTGCCGACGGCGCCTTGGGCAGCCTGCTCGAAGAAAGCCCGCTGGGTGGCTTGCTCGGCGGCGAAGACGGCCTGCTCGGCGGCGTGACCGATGGCGTGCTGGGTGAAGACGGTTTGCTGGGCGGCGTGCTCGGCGAAGACGGCCTGGTCGGTGGCCTGCTCGGCGAAGACGGCTTGCTCGGCACCGGCGGCGCCATCGGCAGCCTGCTTGCCGAAGACGGCTTGCTCGGCGGCGTGCTCGGCGAGGACGGCCTGGTCGACAACCTGCTGGGCGACGAGGGCCTGCTGGGCGGTGTGCTCGGCGAAGACGGCCTGCTGGGCGGCCTGTTGGGCGAAGACGGCGTGGTCGGCGGCTTGCTGGGCGGTGATCTGCTCGGTGGTGACCTCCTGGGCGGCGTGCTCGGTGAGGACGGCATCGTCGGCGGCCTGCTGGGTGGCGATCTGCTCGGTGGTGACCTGCTGGGTGGTGTGCTCGGCGAAGACGGCATCGTCGGTGGTTTGCTGGGTGGCGATCTGCTTGGCGGTGACCTGCTGGGCGGCGTGCTGGGCGAAGACGGCATCGTCGGCGGCTTGCTGGGTGGCGACCTGCTTGGCGGTGACCTGCTGGACGGCGTACTGGGCGAAGACGGCCTCGTTGGCAACCTGCTCGGCGGCGATCTCCTGGGCGGCGACTTGCTCGGCGGCGACCTGCTCGATGGCATCCTTGGCGAAGACGGCCTCGTCGGCAACCTGCTCGGCGGTGATTTGCTGGGTGGCGATCTGCTTGGCGGTGATCTGCTCGATGGCGTGCTGGGCGAGGACGGCCTTGTCGGCAACCTGCTCGGTGGCGACCTCCTGGGCGGCGACCTGCTTGGCGGTGACCTGCTCGACGGCGTGCTGGGTGAAGACGGCCTTGTCGGCAACCTGCTCGGCGGCGACCTCCTGGGTGGCGACTTGCTCGGCGGCGACCTGCTCGATGGCATCCTTGGCGAAGACGGCCTCGTCGGCAACCTGCTCGGCGGCGATCTCCTGGGCGGCGACCTGCTTGGCGGGGACCTGCTCGACGGCGTGCTGGGTGAAGACGGCCTCGTTGGCAACCTGCTCGGCGGCGACCTCCTGGGCGGCGACCTGCTTGGCGGTGACCTGCTCGACGGCGTGCTGGGTGAAGACGGCCTCGTCGGCAACCTGCTCGGCGGCGATCTCCTGGGTGGCGACCTGCTCGGCGGTGACCTGCTGGGCGGCGTGCTCGGCGAAGACGGCATCGTCGGCGGCCTGCTCGGTGGCGATCTCCTGGGGGGCGACGACGGCCTGGTCGGCAGCCTGCTCGGCAGCGACGGCCTGCTCGGTGGCCTGCTGGGCGGCAGCGGCCCGGCGGCCAACATCCTGGAGCCGGTGCTCGACACCGCAAGCACGCTCGGCGAGGCACTGGAGCCCGTGGTGGCTGCCGTGTCCGAGGTGGCAGAGCCCGTGACCGACATCCTGGCCGGCGCAACCCCGACGCTCGCCCCGGTGATCGAGACCGTCCACAACAGCCTGGTGCACACCGTGGAGGACGCCGCTCCGATCGTGACCGACGTGGTGACCCCGATCACCAGCCTGGTGGACCAGGCCGCCGGCACCGGCAGCGTTCTCACCCCGGTGGCGAACATCCTGCACGGCCTGCTGGGCTAAGGAACAAGAGCAGTAGAGGAGAAGGAAGAAAAACAACGCACCAGGGCCAGGCCGCCGCGGCCTGGCCCGCGAAAGGAAATTGATATGAAGATGAAGAACAGCAGCTACCGGATACTGACCATCGTCGCCCTCGCAGCAAGCCTTGCCGCTTGCGGAACGGCCTCCAAGAGCGGTCGCGAGGACGCGACCTACTACTACTCGAACAAGGCCCAGGTGGCGAAGGTGGAACCACCCCCGCCCGCACCGGTGCAGAACGGCCCCGTCGCGCTGAAGATCGTGTACTTCGACTTCGACAAATACGACATCAAGCCGCAGTACCGCAACGTGGTGGAAGCGCATGCGAGCTACCTCAGGAACCGTCCCGCCAGCAAGGTGGTGATCGAGGGCCACACCGACTTGCGCGGCGGCCGCGAATACAACCTCGCGCTGGGCCAGCGCCGGGCCGAATCCGTGCAGCGCGCGCTCACGCAGCTTGGCGTGCCGGGCGAACGGATCGAGGCCGTCAGCTGGGGCATTGAAAAACCCGCGTCGCTCGAAACCACCGAGGAGGGCCATCAGCTCAATCGCCGAGCCGAATTCAGCTACCGCTGAAACACGGAGAAACGCGATGCCTTCGATGGGAGTTCCCGGTCCGGGTGCGACCGGCCTCCCGCATTCGACTGGGGCCGAATGATGTCCTTCTCCGACCAGCTCCATGCCTGCCACGAGCGCCTGGTCTCGGTGTGTGCGGCGCTGCCGGCGCCTTATCCGGCCTTTACGCTTTTCTTCTCGGTGAGCGACGGGTCGCAGCGCGCGCACGTGGTGCACGCGCGCGCGGCCGATTTCGAAACCGCGTGGAATGAAGGCGCCGAGGCCGTGGAGCGCTGGGTGCGCGACTGCGGCATCGTCTCGCCATGGCTGCGCATCGACTGGGTCGAGGGCGCAAGCCCGATCGACTGGGCGCAGTTCAAGGCCCAGCTCGCCGGCGTCAAGCGCAACTACTTCCGCCTCGGCCTGGCCTTCGACCAGGACTTCGAGACCGCGTTCACCGAGCAGGAGCTCAACGCCAACGCCATGCTGAGCGGCGATTCGACCATTGCGCATGCCGTGGTGAATGCGCGCAACTTCGAGGTCTATGCCCAGGCGCGCTTCGCACGCGCGCTGCCGCTCGAGCTGCCGGCCGACCAGCGGGTCTACCTGCTCGCGACCGTGGGCGTGTTCTGCCAGGCCGACTGCGTGGTGCACAAGCTCGTGGGCACGGGGCTGGATGCCGGGCGGCGCCAGGCGCCGGCGCTCGCGCCGCAATCGGCGCTCGACCTGGTGCGCAGCGGCGCTTCGTACCTTGCGCGCCAGGTGCAGGACGACGGCCTCTTCGTGTACGGCTACTTCCCCTGCTTCGACCGCCGCATTCCGACCTACGACGCCATGCGCCACGCGAGCGTACTCAGCGCCATGATCGAGGCGTGGGAGCTCATGCGCGACGACAAGCTGCGCCTGGCCATCGACCGCGCGCTCGACCATCTCGCGAACACGCTCATCCGCAGCTACACGCTTGCCGACGGCACCGAGGTCGCTTTTCTCGTCGACACCGGCGAAGAGATCAGGCTGGGCGGCAATGCCGCCTGCGTGCTGGCCCTGGTGAAGTACTGCGAGGCGATGGACACGCGCGACTGGCTGCCGCTGCTGGAAAAACTGGCGCTGGGCATCGCCTCGCTGCAGGATGGCGCCACCGGCAGCTTCAGCCATGTGCTCCATGCCGGCGACCTGCGTGTGAAGCAGGCCTCGCGCGTCATCTACTACGACGGCGAGGCCGCCTACGGCCTGATGCGCCTGTACGGCCTCACGCGCGATGCAAGGTGGCTCGCCGTGGTCGAGAAGGCCTTCGACCACTTCATTGCAAGCCAGCACTGGCAGGCGCACGACCATTGGCTGAGCTGCTGCGTCAACGAACTCACGCGCTGGAGCCCGCAGGAAAAGTACTTTCGCTTCGGCCTGCAGAACGTGGCCGGCTACCTCGACTTCGTGCTCGACCGCAAGACCACCTTTCCGACGCTGCTCGAGCTCATGCTCGCGGCCCAGCAGATGCTGCAGCGGCTCGAGGCCACGCCCGCCATGCGGCACCTGCTGGACGAGCTCGACACCGAGAAGTTCTACCGCGCGCTGGAGTACCGCGCCCACTACCTGCAGAACGGCTTCTTCTGGCCCGAGATGGCGATGTACTTCCGCCGGCCTTCCACCATCGTCGGCTCCTTCTTCATCCGGCACCACGCGTTCCGGGTGCGCATCGACGACGTGGCGCAGTACGTGTCGGGCTTCGTGGCCTATCGCCGCTACTTGCTGGAGCGCCCGGCCGTGCCCGGAGCCGGCAGCGCGAGGGACGACGGCGCCGCCTGGACCGCGAGCGAAATGGCGCGGGTGACCGGCGGCGAATGGGTGGTGCGCCCGGAAGACGGCTGGCGCGCCAGCGGCGTGACGCAGCGCTCCTTCCTGCGCAAGGGCCGCGTGGTGTTCGAGCACCAGGCGCGGCCCTCGAAGACGCCGCTGGCCGCGGTGGCGCTCAAGGGCGTGCTGCAGCCGGCGGCCGCCGTGCTGTGCACCGATCCCGCACCGCATCTCGACAAGCGGGTTCCCGTGCTCCAGGTGCCCGACGTGCTGCAGGCCGTGCTTGCGCTGGGCGCGCATGCGCGCACCGAGTTCACGGGGCGCGTCTGCGGCGTGCTGGGCAGCGGCACGGGCGGCAGCACCGTGGCCGCGATGCTGGCCGACGCGCTGGCCGTATGGGGCGAGGTCGGACGGCCCGAAGGCAACGTCAGCCTGCCCTCGGGCATGGCCTGGAACCTGACCTGCATGCCGCGGCATGCGGCCTACTGGGTGCTGGAGATGGGCTCGCCGCACATGCTGGCCTCGACCCAGCTGGTGCGGCCGATGCTGGCCGTGGTGACCGGGCTGTCGGCCGCGTCGCAAAAGCACCGCGGGCCGTCGGAAGCCGCCGCGCGCATGGACAGCCGCATCTTCGAGGGCATGGCACCCGGCGACAGCGCGGTGCTGAACCGCGACCTCCCCGAGTTCGCGACCTTTGCCGAAGCCGCCATGGCGCACCAGCTCCAGATCGTGACCTATGGCGAGCACAAGGACGCCGACGTGCGGCTGCTCGCCTTCGACCACGGCGAGGTGCAGGCGCAGGTGCTCGGCGAGCCGTTCCAGCTTCGGCTCAATGCGCCGGGGCGCCACATGGGCGCGAGCGCCGTGGCCGCGCTGGCGGCGCTGCAGGCGATGCGCCTGAAGCTGGCCGCCGCGGTCGAGCCCTTTGCGCAATTCGAGCCGCCGGGCGGGCGCGGCGCGCTGCACACCATCCACATCGGCGGGGGCAGCTTCAAGCTGATCGACGAGACCTACGACGCCAACCCGAGCTCCATGCGCGCCGCGCTCGAGCTGCTGTCGCAGGCGCCCTGCGAGCCGGCACGGCGCGTGGCGATCCTCGGCGACATGCAGGAGCTCGGCCCCGCCGCGCAGCGGCACCACCTCGACCTGGAGCCCGAGCTGCTCGCATCGCAGCCCGACCGTGTGCTGCTGTGCGGCCCGCTGATGCGGGCGCTGCATGCGCGCATCCGCACCAAGGTCCGCTCGCATTGGTTCGTCGATGTGTCCGATCTGTCGACCGCGCTGGGCGGCCTGCTGCAGCCGGGCGACTGGGTGCTGGCCAAGAGTTCTGCCGGTGTCGGCCTGTCCCGGCTGGCCCGGGTTCTGAAAGCATTGCCATGATCAAACTGAACGCTCAGGCGTCCTTGCCCTATCAACGCCAGGCCGCGCCGCAGCGCCGGTGGTGGCTGGGCTGGCTGCAGCTGTTCTGCGCATGGCTGCTTTGCATGTTGCTGTGTGCCAACGTCGCGCTGGTGCTGGCCCAGGGCTTGCCGAAGCACGAGGCGGCCCCCGTCGCGGCAAGAAAAGCGGTGGACTGCAGCCTGGCGGTGGAGGCCGCGGGGGAGGCTGCTCCGGCCCCGGCGGAAACGGTGTCGCACACGCTGAGACGTATGTCACGCTGCAGCGCTTCGTAAGCATAGATTTTGTCTTGTAACAACTGGGTAACAGTCGATAATGGCGCAGGCGTCATTGCCGGACGGATCGGCCCTTTCCCATGATCAAGTTTCTCTTGCCCAGCCAACTGGTGGCCGAGGTGCCCGAAGAATCAGGTGCGAGCCCGTACGCGGGTGCCCTGCACACCTCGTTCCGGGCCGCCTACCCGCTGGTCAAGAGCGCGGCCTGGCGGTCGCTGCCCATCAGCCTCTTTGGCCTGCTGCCATCGATCTTCCTGCTCCAGGTGTATGACCGCGTGCTGTCGCGCAGCGGCGTCTCGACGCTGGCCGCGCTGGTGTGCGGCATCCTGTTCTTCCTGTGCATCGAGTTCTGGCTGCGTTCGGGGCGTTCGCGCCTGTTGCGCAATGCGGGCGCGATCATCGACCACGGCGTGTCGGGCGCGCTGCTGCATTCGATGCTGAACCGTCCGCTGCGTGCGCTCGAAGCGCGCCCGGCCTCGATCTGGCACCAGTTCTTCCGCGACGTGGCCTCGGTGCGCGGCACCGTCACGGGCGGCTTGGCGCAATCGATCTTCGATCTGCCGATGGCGGTCTTCGCACTGGCCGTGATCGGCATCGTGGCTCTGCCGGTCCTGCCGGTGGTGGTGCTGTTCCTTGCCATCATGGTTTTCCTGGCCTGGTGGTGGGCCGACGAAGTGCGCAGCGGGCGCGTCGAGGAAGTGCAGCGCGGCCGCGGCCTCGACCGCATGACCTCGGAAATCTGCAACGCGCGCGAAACGCTCAAGACGCAGGCCAACGACGGTCCCACCATCGAGATGTGGCGCCAGTCGTACAACTCCTGGCTGAGCGAGAGCTTCAGCAAGAACGGGCAGATCGAAACCGCGCGCGACGGCACCACCGTGCTGATGATGGTCTTCTCGGTCATCGTGGTCACGGTGGGCGCCATTTCGGTGATGGAGCAATGGATGACGGTGGGCGGCCTGGTCGCCTCCAACATGCTGGCCCTCAAGGCGCTGCAGCCGGTGGCCGGCCTCGTCTCGAGCTGGCGCTCGCTGGCCGCCGCCAAGGAAGCGGCCAAGCGGCTCGAGACGGTGCTCGGCGAGCCGGTCGAAAAAGCGCCCACCGGCATGACGCTGCCGCAGCCGCTGGGCCGCGTCACGCTGAAGGACGTGAGCTTCGGCTTCACGGAAGACGCGCACCGGCCGGTGCTGGAGAACGTCGACCTCGACATCGGCCCGGGCGGGCTGCACGTGATCGTCGGGCGCAACGGCGCCGGCAAGTCGACGCTGGTCAAGCTGCTCTCGGGCCTGTACGCGCCCACGCGCGGTGTCATCAGCATCGGCGAGTACGACCTTTCGCAGTTCGGCCGCGAAGAGCTCTCGCGCTGGATCAGCTACCTGTCGCAGGAGGTGTACTGGTTCGGCGGCCCGCTGATCGACACCATGCGCCGCACGGCCCCGGGCCAGAGCGACGAGCAGGTGGTGGCGGCCTGCAAGCTCTCGGGCGCGCACGACTTCATCTCGCGCATGCCCGACGGCTACCGCACCGTGGTGGGCGAAGGCGGCACGGGCCTGTCGGTGGGCGAGCGGCGCAAGCTTGCGCTGGCCATGAGCTTCCTGCGCAAGCCCTCGGTGCTGGTGCTCGACGAGCCCAGCAACGACCTGGACTTCCAGAGCGAGCGCACCCTGCTGGCCACGCTGCTCGCGGTGGCCAAGGTGCGCACCGTGGTGGTGGTCACGCATTCGCTTCGCATCGTGTCGGCGGCCAGCGTGGTCTACCACGTGACGGGGCAGGGCAACGTCGAACAGGGCACGGCCGCCGTCATGGTGCCGAAGCTCTTCGGCGTGAAGAAGGCGCTGGTGGCGCTCCCCGATTCCACCGCGGGCGAGGACGATGCCGAGGCGCATTCGCAGCAGGGCGCCGCCGCCAACCGTTCCATGGCTTGAGCAGCCGATCGATCGAAGAGTAATTGGGGACCGCGACTTGAAATCAGATTTGCCGCAGATACTTCAGGACGAGGATCACAAGCGCGCGGCGCAGACAGGGCCCGAGGGCAAGCGCCGCCAGTGGGTGATTGGCGGCGCGGTCGCGCTGCTGGCCGTTGTGGGCCTGGGCTTTCCCATGGAAACCGTGGTGGTGGCGCCGGGCCGCGTGATTCCGTCGGACCGCGTCAAGTCGATCCAGCATCTGGAAGGCGGCATCGTCAGCAACGTGCTGGTCAAGGAAGGCGACAGGGTCACGCAGGGCCAGTCGCTGGTGGAGATCGACCTGGGCGGCAGCGGCCTCAATTTCGAGGAACTCACCGCGCGCCATGCCGCCACGCAGGCCACCCGCATCCGTCTCATGGCCGAGAGCCGCGGCCAGCCGCTCAAGCGCGAGAGCTTTGCCGCCGACATCGACGAGAGCGTGCTCGACGGCGAAACCGGCGCCTACGAAGCGCGCGCGCTCGAGCAGCGCGGCGTGATGGCCGGCGCGGTGTCCGGCCTGGAGGGGGCGCGCAGCAAGCTGCTCGAGCAGCAGGCCAAGGTCAAGGGCCTGAACGACCGCCTCGCATTGATGCAGAAGGAACTCGAGATCTCCGAGCAGCTGCTCAGTGAAAAGCTGGTCGGCCAGGTCGAGGTGCTCGAGAAGCGTCGACTGGTCGAAGGCGTGCGAAGCGAGCTGGCCGTGGCGCGCCAGGGCGCCATATCCGCAAGCGCCGCCATCACCGAGGCCCAGGCCAAGATGGCCGAGGCCGAAGGCCGCTTCCGGCGCCGCGCGTCCGACGAGCTGGCCGCCGTGGAGCGCCAGTTCGCCAGCCTGAACGAAGACCTCGCGCGCGCACGCACCCAGCGCTCCCGCACCATGGTGAAGGCGCCCGCCGACGGCATCGTCAAGGGGCTGCGCAGCGCCAGCCCGGGCTGGGTCATCAAGCCCGGCGAAGCCATCATGGAGGTGGTGCCCGACAAGGACGAGATCATGATCGAGGCGCGCCTGAACCCGAACGACCGCGGCTTCGTCGAGATCGGCCAGGCGGCGCGCGTCAAGATCACGGCCTACGACTACCTGCGCTACGGCGCGGTCGAAGGCAAGGTCACCCTGGTGGCGGCCGATGCCGACCGCGACCCGGCCATTGCCAATTCGGCGCCGTACTACCGCATCCTCATCAGCACCGACCAGGCCTACGTGGGGCGCGAAGAAAACCGCGTCACCGCCGGCATGGAGTCGGAGGTCGACCTGAAGGTGGGCACCGATCCGTTCATCTGGTACATCCTGCGTCCCGTGCTCAAGCTGCGGCGCGAAGCCTTCCGCGAACCATGATGGGCCGCAACGTGGCTGGCCGGCGCCGAACGGGCACCGGTGTTCTTTGTGCAGTGCTGTGCGCGAGCTTTGCGCTTCCTCCTGGCGCCATGGCGCAGGAGGCGCCCGCGCAGTTGCAGCCGGCGCGCCGCCTTTCCGCGCCATCGATCGGCGCTGCCAGCTATGCGCAGCGCGTGAAGCAGGCGCTCATTGCGCTGTCGCAGGACTACCCTGAAGTGCAGACCGCGCAGGCCGCCGCCAACACCAGCAGCTTTGGCGTGGACGCCGCCAAGAAGGCCCGCTACCCGCGCTTCAAGATGGGCACCGCCTCCGGCACCTACAACAGCGGCGCGGACAACGCCAAGACCGAGAACTACACCGTGCTGACCGCCGAGGCGCGCCTGAGCCTGATCGACGGCGGCGCCATGAGCGCGGCGGTGCGCGCCGCCGAGGCCGGCAACCAGGCCGACGGCGAGGCCGTCGTCACCACCTCGCAGAAGGTGGTGCTCGATGCGCTGACCGCCTACCTGCAGGTGCAGCGCTACGACCTCAAGAAGCAGATCGCGCGCAAGTCGACCGAGGTGGTGGCCGAGCTCTCCAAGGCCGAGGCCCGCCGCGTGGCGCTGGGCGCCGCCGGCGAGAACGACCTGAACATGGCGGCCGCGCGCCGCGCCAGCGTGGCCGCGCGCGAGTCCGACTTCCAGGCGCAGCGCGACGAGGCGCTGGCCAAGTTCAACACCTACTTCAGGTTCACGCCCAATACCGATTCGCTGCCCGTGCTGGCGGCGCCCGCGTACTGGCGCATCGCTTCGCAGGAAGAGGCCCTGCGCCGCGCCGAGGAGCGCAGCACCGAAATCGCCGAAGCCAAGGGCCGCGTGGCGCGCGCCCAGGCCCTGGTCGACCAGCAGGAGGCCAGCATCTGGCCGACCGTGGACGCCGTGGTCGTCAAGAGCAAGGACCCGCGCGGCGTGTCGCCGCAAGACCCGACGCGCGCGGCCTTCGAGCTCAACTGGAACTTCGGCAACGGCTTCGACCGCCAGCTGCGTCTGAAGTCGGCCCTGGCCGAAGTCGCCAACCAGGAAGCCAAGCTCGAAGGCGTGAAGCTCAACCTGCTGGAACTCACCTCGGCCTCATGGGCGCGCACCGTGTCCGGACGCGAGCGCGAGCGGCAACTGATGGAAGCCGTCAGCACGTCGGGCCAGGCCTTCCGCGGGCGCCGCCGGCTGATGGAGTTCGGCCGCGAAACACTGCCCGCCGTGCTCGACGCGCAGCTCGACTACTACAACCTGCTGTTCGACTACGTCGACGCCGTGTTCGACCTGCGCATCACCGAGCTGCGCCTGGCGCGCACCACCGGCGAGCTGCGCATCGACCCCGAAGCGAGCAATTCCTGGATCGACCGCATCTTCGGCCCGCCGAACCGGCCCGCGCTGAGCGAAGACGGCCTGCTCACCGCGCTGTGCATCTCGAGCAACGCAGGCTGCGCCAGCGAGCCCGTGGCCGACCGTGGTGCCACCGCAACCGCGGCCAACCCGCCGCTGCGCCGGGCCGCGCGGCTGGCGAACCGCTAGTCAAACCGGGGTGGGTTCAGGCGTCCTCGGGGATGCCGGGCTCGCCGTCGAGGATCTGGTACTTGCGCATCTTCTCCCACAGCACCTTGCGGCTGATGCCCAGGTGCTGCGCGGTGTCCTGGCGCTTCCAGTCGTTGATCTCCAGCGCCGCGATGATGCGGTTGCGCTCGCTGCTGTTCCATCCCTTGCGCTCGCCATTGCCGTCGAGCGCCACGCCGTTCATCGTGCCGCCGCCATGATGGCCGTTGCGCTCCGCAGCAGCGCCTGCTGCCAGCGTCGGTGTGCCGCGCGTGAGCGCGATGGCGCGCTGGATCAGGTTCTGGTCCCAGCTGTGCAGCTGCCGCGCGATCACGCCCACCCGCTCGGCCAGGTTGCGCAGCTGCCGCACGTTGCCGGGAAAGTAGGTCTCCGCCACCGCATCGCTGAGCCAGTGCGGTGTTTCGCCGATCGTCTCGAGCTCGTCGCCCAGCACATTGGCCAGCAGCGCCTTGAAGATCGCGATCTTGTCGATCTCCCCGCGCTCCTCCAGGCTGGGCACATGCAGCTCGATCACCGCGAGCCGGTAGAACAGGTCGGCGCGGAATTCGCCGCTCGCCACCATCTCGCGCAGGTTGCGGTTGGTGGCCGCCACCAGCCGAAAGTCGACCCGGATCGGCGCCGTGGCACCCAGCCGCGTGACCGCGTTGTCTTCCAGCACGCGCAGCAGCTTCACCTGCTGGTAGCGCGGCAGATCGCCGATCTCGTCGAGGAACAGCGTGCCGCCCGTGGCCTGCTCGAAGTAGCCGCGGTGCGCATGCACGGCGCCCGTGAACGAGCCCTTGGTGTGGCCGAAGAAGAGCGATTCGAAGAGGCCATCAGGAATCGCGCCGCAATTCACCGCCACGAACGCGCCCTTGCTGTAGTGCTGGTGCCCCAGGTGCAGCTGCTGCGCGATGCGCTCCTTGCCCACGCCCGTTTCGCCGCGCACCAGCACGCTGTGGTTGCAATCGGCAAAGGCACCCACTTCGGCCAGCAGCGACTTCATCGCGTCTGAATGTGCCACCAGCACATCGGGCGCCTGCGGCGCCACGTCGCGCGCACGCAGCTGCCGCACCAGCTTGGCCACCATCGTGCGCAGCTCGGCGCAGGTGAAGTCGTAGGGCAGCACGTGCAGGTACTCGGGCGGATAGGTGCGCGAGTCCCGCTCCCGCGAGGCGGCAGCCACCCAGATCACCGGCATGCCCTGCAGCAGCTCGGTGGCATGCGCCAAGCCGCCGCTGTCGATGACCGTAACGCTGAGGATGGCCACCGAAGGCCGAAGCGCAGTGCCGCGATCCTGCTGCGGAGGCGGCAAGCCATCGGCCCGGATCACCTCCACGTCGAAGCTCGCCATGCACCGCGCGATACGGTCGAGGATGTCGGCCTTGCCTTCCCAGACAAAGAGGTCGAGTTCGTCGAAGTTGGAGGCACTCATCGAGACGCTGTTTTCAAAGTTTCACGGGCTAGAAGGGGGATACGTAGTGTTGTCTCAATAGACCAGCCGTGCATTGCCGTCGCAACTGGCAGAGAGGAGTTGAACATCCGCATATCCGATCTGAATGCCGAGCGTCTTGAGTAGCGGTGCCACGGCAGTGTCGAGTAGCTGAAGTACTGGTGTCAGCACAACGTTGAGGACGCCCAGCACGCCATTGACGATGGAAATCAAGTTGTTCACTAGAGCGTCCAGCACGAGGCTAAGCGGGCCAGCATTGATGCCTAGGACCGTGAGGCCCGATGTATCAAGTTGGACGTCCAGGGCTCCCGAGCTGAGGGCACTTGCTATCGCTGCACTAAGTTTCTGCTCCGTCCCGACGGTGCGAGTCAGGTTCTGCTCGGACGCTGGAATGGTGGGATCGAATCTGTAGTCCAACGAACTCCTCGTTATCGGACCTGAGCTTGGAACGGAGACATCGAGTTTTGCCTGCAAATCAATTGGGGCCTTGACCACCGGGATCAGGCCGAGCAGGACTTTGACTTCCGCCTCAAGTTTCAACAAACTAACCCGCTCTTTCGGCAAAGATTCCCACGGATTGGATCTATTGGTAAATGCTGTGGGAACCTTGCCGATAAAGATGTGCGCCAAGCTTGGGGCGGCTTTAATCTCGACGTCGTACTTTCCGTCAGGGGCATCGCATCGTACCGCCGCCAGTTCGGCATCACCTGAGGCAATCTCCACGTAGATCGGTAGTTCAGCTAGCTGACCCGACGGCAGGGAGACCTTCAGACTTACGATCGGGAGAAAAGGGGGCAGATCGATATTGAGCAGATCATTTTTTCCGCCCAGCGGCGTCAGAATTTTAGTTTCCAGCAGAACTCGAATCTGGCCTGTATGTGCCTTGGTCTTCGCGGTAATACCATCGGCATAGTAGCCAGGAGGACCGACAGCTATGCTCGGCGCCTCGATGACCTTAGCTTGGAGTGCCACATTCGCAAGAGGATCAAGTGGGATCTGGGATTTCGTCGTAATGGCAGATTGACTATCCGCTATCTGCAAGGCGACCAACAGAAGGTTCAATGCGTTGACGTTCGCGTTCAAGGCTGTGCGAGGATCAGTGGTATTGAGATCCATGCTCAGCAATCCAGCCTTGTTGGCGGCGGTCTGTAGCAAGTTGATGTTGACATCTTCGAGGTGAAGTCCTCCGGTCAGCGTCAAAATCCCATTCAAAACGCTGGTTGCGAGGGCGACCGTTGCGCTGTCGTTGTTTTGCGGAAGCACCTTGATCGCGGCATTGAGCAACTGCGCCAAATTAACGTTGGCGCTAGCCAACTGTGAATACGTGCCCACATTGAGGCCTAGGGCATCCGTGATCCCGAGCAGGTTGAGCTTGGTATTAAGTAAACCGGTGTAGTCAGCAATGCTCAGGTTGACGGTTGTTCCCAACAGCATGCTCAGTACTTGATTAAGCAACCCTTCGTTCAGCCGCGCGACTCCACTCCCGATCGATATTGCACCGAGGGGTTCGTTTAGCGAAGCAACCGCCTGGACGCAGATGGTGCGACTGGCCTGAAAGAAGGGGAACAACGTCGGTGGAGCTTTCTCTATTCGCACACGAAGAGAATTCTTTGTTGACGCATCAGGAAGAAAGTGATCGTCTACATTGGAAAAGCAGCCCGCATTAGCTGGTGTTGTATTCGACGATGCCCAGTGACCGCATTCCGGTTGTTGAAGCACGAGGCCTGGCATGTTCTGACCTGCATTGGCAACGGCAGCCCCTTGTGCGGTGCCACATACGTCAGTGCCTCCCAAAGGCACAAGCTTCTGCGCACCGGCCAATGCGGCCAGATCCACAGTCTTCTGAAACTCGCGCTTCATGTAGAACAGATATCCCAACTCCGCGCCCACGAGCGTGATCACGATCAGGCTCAGCGCGATGGCCGTGTTGATGATGATCGATCCACGAGCGCGTCGTTGCATGGTCGATCGCGGTGCCGGGCGCATCGATAGTGTGTTCATGCCGAGAGCCATGTCATGAGGCCTTGAGCGCCACGGTGGCGCTGCTTCGCAATTGATCGGGCACCCAACTGGTATCGAACAACGACACCAGCGGCAGGATGGGGTTGTCCTTGTAGCGATAGGTGACGGTCACCACGGCGCAGCTTGGCTCACCTGGGCATGCGGCGAGCAGGATGGAGATCAGGCCTGGGGTGCTGCTTGTACAGGTTGACGATGGAACAGCGAGCGAGCGCGCCAGCGAGCCGGAAACGGCTTGGCACACGTTACCTTGAGTCGGCGGTTGCGGCATCAGCATCGCCGCGCGAGCCCCCTCTTCTGCGGCGCGCGAGATGGCTTGCTGCGTGTAGAAAATTGCACCGAAGGTCACCACCCCATACAGCGCAATGAACAGCAGTATGAAGACGAAAGCGAACTCGATGGCGGCAATGCCGCGTTGACGCTTGGCTGTACGGGTGCTGCGCCGCGGTCGTCGGGGGTTGAGGGCAGACATGGTTCTCACCTCAGCTCCAGCAGCATGCTAGCTTTGCCGGCGATCTGGTCGGGAACGGCGAAGCCCGGCAAGGGGGGCAGCAGCGATCCAAGATTGTTGGCCTGCACGACAACGTGGACCTGGCACCGTTGGCTCCATGAGGGGCCACAGTTGACTGCGGGGCACAGGTCGAGTCCCGCCGCACCTTCCACATGGCAGATGGAAACGACCGGTGGCATCACCAGAGGCATCCAGTCGCTGCGGGCGGTGGCGACTGTCGTCGCCCGGGCCACGCGAGCCCCGAGGTCGCTTTGGTATTGCAGCGCCGCCCGCGCCCCATCCTCCGCCGCGTTCTGCAAACCCAGCCGAAACGCGAACAACATGCCGTAGCAGATGACGGCGTAGAGGATGGTGAAAAAAATCAGGAACACCATGGCGAACTCGATCGCGTAGACACCGCGCTGGCAGCGCGGCGAGGGGAGTGCACGGTTCGTCCTCATGGTGTGGTCTGTGGGCGCGATGCGTCGAAAGCGGCAGTGTCCTACTTGGTGTTGCCGCCACCAGTCGATGTCTTGACTGTCGAGCTCATGTGCTCCGGAATGGGGTGCTCGAAGCTCTTCAAGTAACGCTCGTAGCTGCGACCGGCGACACTTCCCGCGATAGGCCGGGCCGTCTTCGACGCGACCTCTCCGCTTCGCTGCCAGGCGAAAAGGTTCGACGTCGCATCGCCAACCTGAAGCGGCAGGCTGTAGGTTTCTTCTTCCTCTTCCACAACGGCCTGGGTCTGCGTTGTCGGCTTCGCGGCGGCATCATCGATGGCCGGAGCTGCGGTGCTACTGGTGCCGCCTTGAGTGGAACCTGCGCTGGCGGTCTGCGCAGAGGCTGCCGCCGTCATGAAGCAAAAGGCTGCGGCCAGCACGCAGGCGGACAGCGTGGAAAGCCGATGGGCAAGCTCGTTGTGGTTCATGGGGTCCCTCGTGGTGAGGTCGGGTTCGGTGAAAGAGGTGTGCCTGCGGCCGAGACCGGCGGGTTCAACTGGTTGGCAGTGCGCGCGCCGCCCATCCCGGCCCAGCGCGCAGGCTTGAGTGCGAGCGGGCCGGAGACCGGGTCGTCGCGCAGCGCCGTAGGCGCCCCGTTCGAAGCGATGGCGGATGCCGATGTCGATACAGAGGTGACGACGGGGGACCGCACGGCCGAACCCCCTGCGGCTCGCATCTGCAATGCAGCTGCGCGCACGGCAGCGCGCGTGGCTTCGGGCATGCGGTTCGCCTCCATCAGGGCTGTGGCTTGATCCTGTTGGTGTGTCATTTCGAAATAGAGGGCCAGATTGGCTTGTGCCTGTTTGCTGTCCGGCTGCAACTGCAAGGCCTGCATCAGCGGCAGACGTGCTTCCTCAACCTGGCCAGCGCGAAGGCTCGCATAGCCCAGATCGCTCAACAGCAATGCATCGGTTGGCGTTCGGCGCTGCGCCTGCTTGAGCAACTGGACTGCCTCGGCATAGTGGCCACCTGCGCCGGCCAGCAGGCCCAGGCCTCTGTAGCCCGCACTCTCCTGTGGCGTGGCCAGCAAGCGCTTGTAGGCGATTTCAGCACCTTCAGCTTGGCCGGTCTGGCGCAGCGCGTCGGCGCGCACGCGCGTGGATTCGGGCGATACACCCCAGCGTCGTTCAAGCGCGTCAATGTGCGCGAGAGAGGCAAACCACAGGTCTTCCTTCTGCATCTGCTCGACGAGCTTGAGATAGGTTGCTTGGGTGTCTACGGTCGCCCCTGCTTTGGTGTCCGCTGCAGCTTCGGCGGCCATGCGCTGTTGCGCGTCCGCGCTGGCGGCGTACTGATCCTTGATGCCCGCGCAGCCGGTGAAGGCGAGAGCCGCTACGCCCGCGGAGGCGAAAGCCAGCACGCGACGCACAGCGGGCGAGCAAGTGCAAAAGTCCAGCGTTTTCATTTGGCGACAGCTCCCAGTGATCGGAATATCGCGATGAAGCCTGGTCCTGCTGTGACGATGACCAGCGCCGGCATCAGCGTGGACACCATGACGGCGGTCATCTTCACCGTGATCTTCCCGATTTTTTCCTTCATTTCGGAACGCCGGTGTTCGCGCAGCCGGTCGCTGAAGATGCGCAACGGCTCCTGCACGGCGCCGCCGTGTTTGTCGACCTGCACCAGCAAGGACACGAGCCCTCGGAGGTTCTCGTTCTTATGCAAGGTCGCGAGGCGCTGCAACGAGTGCTCGCGACTTCGACCGCGGCTGTACTGGTTGTTGGCCAAACTCAGCTCGTAGCCGAGCACGCGCAGCACGTGCGAGAAGTCACTGGCCATGATCTGCAGGCTCTGGTCCAGGCTCAGCCCAACCCCTTGGAGAAGGCGCAGCAAATCAATAAAGAGCGGAAGCTCCTGATTCGCGCGCTCGCGCCGCGTGGCAGCAAAACGGCCGAGCACCCATTTCGGCGCCATGAAGCCAATGGCGAACGCGGCCGCAAGGACGATAACGACGGTGCGCTGTGAATGGCCCGCGCTCCATAGAACATAGGCGAGAAATGGAAGAAGGAACGCAAGAAAAACACGAGCCACCAGAAAGACCAATTGCGCCCGCTTCGAGGAAAGGCCGCATTGGTCGATGAGGTTGCGGTCTTCATCCGCCACGAGCGTCCGGCCGAGCCGTGAATCGAGCCAGTGAAACGGCAGCTCGATATCGGACTTCGTCGAGGCGCCAGCCTCTCCTTCCACATTGGCGGGAGCTTTCGACAGGTCCGGAGCTTCCACGACTTGATGAATGGCGCGGCCGATAACCTTTCCGCTGCGCGCGCGACGCAGTTCGGCCGCAATCAGTGCGCCTGCTCCTGCCATGAGCCCTAGCGCGAGTAACGCCAGGCTAAGAACGGCGAGTTGATTGGGCGACAACGTCATGACAGTCTCGCCAATCGATAAAGGAGGGCGGCGCCGATCAGCTGAAGGCCCGCCGAGGAGAAGATCAGCATGCGACCTGTATCGTCATTCCACATCCCTACGAAGTAGTCGGGATTGGCCATGATGAGGAAGGCGCCCACGCCCACGGGGAGCAGCCCCAGGACCCACGCCGAAAGGCGGGTTTCCGATGACATGGCAACCAACTCGTGCTCCGCCTGCTCGCGGTCGCGCATGAAGTTGCCTACACGCTCCAGCAGCAGATCGGCGCGGCCGCCATAGCGCACACCCAGGCCGAGGATGGAGGCCAATAGGAACATCTCGTCGATGCGGACACTGCTGGCTGTCTGGTGCAGTGCACGGTCCAGTTCCATCCCCGCACGCACGAGCGATGCCGCGCGTTCCAACTGGCCGCGCAACGGAGCCTCCGTTGTGGCAATCGCCAGCTGGAAGGCCGCTTGTGTGGAGTTGCCGATGGTGATCAATCGCACCATTGCGTCGATGTAGCCAGGCAGCTGGCTCACCAGCTTGCGGCGGAACTTTTGCAGCCGCAGCCAGATTGCGAAGACCGCGAGGAGTGCCAATAAAGTGAGCGCACTCAACGCTGCAATCCAGCCGCCGAACAGACCCGCAAGAGCCGCCAGCACCACGATGGCAACCAAGCCCAGCGCGGCCATGCGCGGCTCGATCACGCCAATCAGGCGGTCGGGCATTGCTTTTTCAAGAAGCCCAACGGGTTCAGAAGCCGCGGCGCTTGCATCGGTCTCGAGCCACGGGTCGGTCATGAGCCCATCGCTGGGCAGATCCCTCAAAGGCATGGGCGCTTGCACTGCAGCCGCCGTGCTGGCCAGAATCTGCTGGTTCAGATGCCGTGCCGCTGTCTGGCGCGCCTGGCGCCCCTTTGCCCACTGCCACAGCAGCAGCCCCGCGGCTGCAAGCAGCAACGCGATGCAAGCCACCGCCAGCAGGACCTTAGCCACGGTTGTCTCCCTGCTGCGCGCGCGCCAGCGACTGGCGGAAGCGCGTGATCTTGGGCGAATGCGGTGCAATGCCCAGCGACACCCAGCGATCGCGTTCTTCGCCATCGGGCGAGGCAATCGGTTCGTAGCGGTAGAGCTCCTGCATCGCAACCACGTTGTCGTTGACGCCGGTGACTTCGCTCAACGAAAGAATGCGGCGCTGGCCGCTCGAAAGACGCCCGATCTGCACGATGAAATCGATGGCATTGGCAATCTGCCGGCGCAGGCTCACTTCGCTGCCCTGGTAGCCTGCAAAGCCCGCGAGCATTTCAAGGCGGTAGAGGCATTCACGCGGCGAGCTCGCGTGGATGGTGCCCATCGACCCTTCGTGGCCCGTGTTCATCGCCTGCATCATCTCGATCACTTCGGCACCGCGCACTTCGCCCACGATGATCCGGTCGGGCCGCATGCGCAGGCTGTTGCGCAGGAGGTCGCGGATCGACACCACGCCCGTGCCATCGAAGCCGCCGGGGCGGCTTTCGAGCCGGACGACGTGGCTGGTGCCCAGCGACAACTCCGCCGTGTCTTCGATGGTGATGACGCGTTCGCGCGCAGGAATGAAGGTGGCAAGCGCATTGAGCAGCGAGGTCTTGCCCGAGCTGGTGCCGCCGCTCACAAGGATGTTGCAACGCGCCCGCACGGCAATCTCCAGCAACTGCGCCATGCCGGCGTCGAAGGTGCCGAGCTTCACCAGGTCGGCCGGCGTGAGCGGCTCCTTGCGGAACTTGCGGATCGAGACCGAGAGCCCGTCGATGGCCAGCGGTTCGATGATCACGTTGATGCGGCCACCGTCGGGCAGCCGCGCATCGACCATGGGGTTCGACTCATCCAGCCGGCGCCCGAGCGGTGCGAGGATGCGGCGCACGATGCGCATCACATGCTCTGCATCGGCAAAGCGCACGGTCTCGCGCTCCAGCATGCCGTGGCGCGACACGTACACGTTCTGGTAGCCGTTGATCAAGATGTCTTCGACCGCAGGATCGTTGAGCAGATCTTCCAGCGGCCCGAAGCCCGCAAGCTCCTTGGTCAATGCATCGGAGATGAGCTGCATCTCGCGGTCGTTGATCGGCACGCGGCGCAGGCGCACGAAGCTGTCGACCTCCAGTTCGACAAACTGCTGGATCGAGGCGCGCGACCAGCGGCCGAACTCCGCGCCAAGCTCCTCGATGCGGCTCAGCAGGTGGTCGTGCGTCCAGCTCTTGATGTCCTGAAACTGCTGGGAATTGATGAACGCCTGGTCGTCGTCGGCGAATTCGAGATCGTTGGACATGGGGCGGTTCAACCTTGACTAGAGCTTTTCCAGAAGCCGGCAATTTGCGACATTCGCGCGACCCAGCTGGGTTCCTTGGCCGGCGGCTGGCCCGCTTCGGACGTGTATTCCTGGTTCAGTCCGCGTGCAAGGCCGGCCACGGCTTGCGAATACGCGTCGTTGCGCGCGGTGCGCACCAGCATTTCGCCGCGGCTCGCCGCAGCCAGAAGCTGCGTGCTGCGCGCCGGCAGCACATGGTGCAGCGGCAGTTCGAGCCGCTCGGCAATGTCCTTGGCCGGCAGGCCGACGTGGCTGTCGAACTTGTTGACCACCAGCGACAGCCGATCGGTGTCGATGCCGCGGGTGCGCAGTTCCTTGAGCATGTTGGCTGTGGAGACGATCGCGCCGATGCTCTGGTCGCACACCACCCAGCTGCGCTGGGCGGCCTTCACGGTCTGGGCGACGAAATCGAGGGTCGAAAAACCACCAAGGTCGGCGATCTGGAAATCGTAGAAGTCGCTGAGCCGCTTGATCAGCGCCACCGAATCTGCATGGGAGATCTCGCGCACTTGCGCAAGGCTCGCGGGCAGCGGCAGCACGGCCACGCCGCTCGCGTGGTGGGCCAGTGCGGTGTGCAGCAGCGTCTGGTCGAGGCGGCGCAGGTTGCGCACGCCATCGACAAAGCTGAAGCCGCTTTGCGTGTCGAGATACAGAAGACCATCGCGGGCCGGCAACCCGAGATCGAGCAACGCTACTCCGCGGCGCGTGTTGCGGCTGTGAGAAGGCGCGGCCGCCTGGGACAGCTGGTCGTTGAGCATCAGCGACAGGCTGGCCGCAAGCGTGGTCACGCCAACGCCCGGGCGGGCGCCGAGCAGCGCAAGCGTGCATCCGCGGGCTCGGCTTTGCAGGCTGCTTTGCCGATCGAGCAGCTTGCGCAGCGTGTTGATCGCATCCGCTGGCGGTGCGCTCATGTCGACGAAATCGTCCACGCCGGTGCGCAGCGCGGCGAGCATGGAAGCCGGCTCGGCCGAAACGCCCGTTGCCAGTACCGGCAGCGTGGGCCACTCGCGCTTGAGGCGCTGGTGAAGTTCGCTTGCGGCAGCGGCGTGGTCGCCCGAGAAATCGAGAAAGACCGCCGCCGGGCTGAGCATGGCAATGCGCTCGTCGATCGACTTGGCCTCGGCGGGCAGGATCACCACCGCGCCCAGCTGGCCGAGTGCATCGGTCAGCCACGTGATGTGGCTGCTGTTCGGCGATGCGAAGAGATAGGTCTCCGCACCGGTTTCAGGAAGGTTGTCGCGTGGAGCGTTCATCGCGTCGGCCACAGGCTTTGCGTAGTTTGTTTCCGTCAACGCGAGAAGCCCGGCACGGTCGTGCCTGATGCCGGCCCCAGCAGATGCGAGCGCCACACGGGGCCATCGCGCTGCTCAGCGGCACCACCCGGCAGGTACGGGGCAAGATCGGTGCCACGCGCAATGGGCTTCACCAAGTGCGGCGTGACAAGGATCACCAGTTCCTTCTCGCTCATCTGGTATTTGTTCTGCTTGAAGAAAGTGCCGAGCACCGGAATGTCGCCCAGCAGCGGCACCTTGTCGGCGTTGGAGGTCGTGGTGCGGCTCACGAGGCCGCCGATGATGAAGCTTTCGCCATCGCCGAGTTCCACCGTGGTGTCGGCGCGGCGCGTGCTGATGGCGGGCACCGCGACACCGCCGATGCTGAGCGAGTTGGTGTAGTCCAGGTCGCTGGCTTCGGGTGCCACCTTGAGCACGATGCGATCGTTCGATAGCACCGTGGGCGTGAGCGTGAGGCCGATGCCGAAAGGCTTGTATTCGATGCTTGTGGTACCCAGGCCTTGGGGCGCCGGAACGGGCAGTTCGCCGCCGGCCAGGAAGCTCGCGCTCTGGCCCGAGAGTGCCACCAGCGTCGGTTCGGCAAGCACGCGGGCCATGCCGTTGCCTTCGAGGAAGCCGACGTTCAGGCCGAGCCCGGCCTTGCCGAAGTTGAACAACAGGCTGAAGGCTTGAGCGAGCGGGTTGCTGTATTCACCGCTGATCGAGCCGTCGCTTGCAAACGTTGTGGAGCGCAGTGACGAAGGCGTGAACACACCAAAGCTGAAACCGTTGGAATTGGCGCGCGTGCTGAAGATGTTGAGGCCGGCCTGCTTGAGCACGCTGCGGTTGAACTCGACGATCTTGACCTCGACCTGGACGGTGCTGCTTCGCACATTGACGACGGAGCGGTCGATCAACGCCGCCTTTTCTCCGCCGGCGGCCATGGCTGCATCGCGCGCTTCTTGGTGCGCAGTCATGCTGTTGAGCGAGCCGGAGAGTGTGGAGGCGCGGCGCCGCACTTCGAGCGCGTAGACCGTCGCGGTCGGCTGGCCTTTTTCCCAGATCATGAGCGTGGTCCGGCCCGCAGCCTTGCCAGTCACGATGAGGCGAGCGGCCGGCGAGTTGGGCGATTGGCGAGTGAGCGCGACACCGGCCACCGTCTCGTCGGCGATGGCCATGCGCTCGATGCCCTTGCTGATCAGCAATTCCTTTTGCGTGCCGGCGTCGATCCGCAGCTGCAATGCGGGACGGGCAGATGCTGTCTCTGCCGCATCCGCAGCGGCGGACACCCCAGGCCAGACGCCCGATGCCAGCAAGCACAGCACAGCGAGTGTGGGACGCAGAGGACGTGCCGGACCGGCTGTTTTCGCGCGAAGGGCGATCGTCATGGTGTTCGTTTCCTGCGTGGCGTGCATGGGCGTGCCACTTGTTGCTGATCAGTAATTGATGGTTTCGCTGCGGTCGCCGCGAATGACCTCGACCTTGAGCCCGCCGCGGGATTCGCCGGTGCGGGCCGTCGGGGCTCGGGCAGCTGCGACGGTCGGCGCGCGTGCGGCGCTACCCGGCTTGCCGCCGGTTACGAAATCAGCCGTCGTGACGCCGGCCTGCGCGCGGTCCAGCCCTTCGAGTTGGGGACGGCGCGGTTCACCGGCTTTTGGCGGAGGCGGTTGCAGGGCAGTGGGCAACTCGGCAAAAAGCTTCGGATCTGGTTCCGACATATCGGTGGGGTTGCGCAGCGCCAACAGCAAGCGGCCGCTGTTTTCAGCCAGGGTCAGCCGGTTGATGTCGTCCACCGGCACGGCGAGCACCGCGGTCCGGGCCGGCTCGGCGCGCTGGGCCTGTTGCGCCTGCTGCGCGCCGCCGTTCTTGTCCATCTTGGAAGGCAGGCCATCGACGGAAGCGTTGCCGTAGGCCAGCACGCGCTTGCGTGAGAGGAGCAGGCGCGCCTGGCTACGGTCGATGTCCTTGCCGTCGGACTTGAGCATCAGGAACACGTCGACGAAGTCGCCGGGTTGGACCTTGTTGCCCACGCCCATGATCTCGTCGGCCTTGATGGCGACTGCACGTTCGCCTTCGGCGACACGCAGGGCCAGACCGGAAACGAGTTGGCCTTCGAGAAGCGGCGAGCCTTCGCTCAGGTCGATCACGGGCACACGGCCCGCGAGCGGCCCGGTTTCCTGGAAGGCGCCCACGGGATTGATCGTCAGGCGTTCGATGCGAAGTGCGTCGGCCGGAATCGCCTGGCCCGCGGGCAGCGGCTTGGCCGCCACGACCACCGGGAAGGTCTGCGCCTGGGCGGCCTTGGCGGTAGCTGCAGAGGGGGCGACCGCGACGGGAGGTGGAGGCTGGCGGCTGAGCAACCATGCATAGCCGCCCAGCGCGAGGGCTAGGAGCACGAGGATGGCGGCGACGATTTTCGTGAGATTGATCATGGGCGGCGGACTGAAGAAGAGGAGCAAGCAACCATGGGGGGAAAGGGCCTGCGAGACAGAGATTGCAGTGGCTAACTCTGTCGCCCCCAGACAATCCATGCCGCGGTGGCCATTGCGAGATAGGCCGCGTAGGGGATGAAGCGTGCAGAAAGGCCTGACGAGGCGATGTCGTTGGGGGCTTGCGGTCGGCCCCTAAGTAGCACGGCAACCTTGGGAAAAACAGCCCAGCGCTTCAATATGAGCCAGAGCACGCCGTGGGCTCCGGCAAGCAAGCTTGCAGCGATCCAGATCGGCGCCAATCCCGACAAGCCCACCCAAAGTCCGAGAGCGCCTGCGAACTTCACGTCCCCTGCTCCCATGAGACCGAGGACGTAAAACAGCAGAAGAAATCCGAACCCGATCGCTGCGCCCAGAAAGGCTGCAGTCCACGAAAGTCCGAAAGGCTGCCGGTCAACAGCCAGTGCTGCCAAGGCCAGCGCGGCCCCGCCAAGCACCAGCCAATTGGGAACACGGCGCTTTCGGAAATCATAGACGGCAACAAACAACAACCAGACGAGCAATGAAGACTCGGCGAGAAAGAGCAGAGACAACAGTTTTAACCGCCGGCAGCGACAGCGGCACCGCCCAGCGTGGTGGAAATTCGCGAGAACACGCCACGAAGTGCGGCGGCGAGAGTTCCATTGGCATCGCTGAAAATTGCAGCCAAAACAATAGCCATCAACCCCGCAATAATTCCATATTCAATTGCAGTGGCACCTTCTTCATCGCGCAGAAAACGAGTAATAGAGCGAAGCATGATTTCCCCTTAAAAAAGTGTTAACAAGTGAGGCTGGCCAGGTGGATGTTATACAGCGTAACTCCGTGTATCAACAACAGTAACCCGTGGGTTCGAGGCCTTCCTGTGCTATGCCTTAGGGTCTAAGCAGGAAAGCGGCCAGCCCTTTGCCGTCCTCAGGAAGCCACCGCCTGGGAGCAGGAGTAACAGTCCTGAGACACATTTTTCCCTCTGACACGGTGTGTGCGCATCCCATGAATGGGTGAACAACGTTACGTTTCTTGGGAACATTCAAACGGCGTTTGTTACGGGAACAAAGCCGTTACGCGTTACGTAGCACGCGGTTGTAACGGTAGTTGTAACGCCCAAGATAGGTGCGTCGGGCGTGCAAAAAGTCACACCTAAGGGGTACCTACCCCACTCGCTGGAGGGTCTCAGCCGAGGATTTCTTCGTGGAAAAGCTTCCACTCGCTGCCTTGGCGCAGCCAGTACTGGCGCCGGGTGCGCCCGCTTTTCTCGCCTTCGAAGACTTCGCCGAAGGTGGCGACCATGGTGTCGTCGCCATCGCGCCAATGCAGGAAGGACATGTCCTTGAACTGCACGCGCTTGCCCTGGGCATATTCCACTTCGTCGTGGAGCACCGAAAACCCGTCGGTGTTTTTCTTGTTGCTGCTGCTGCGCTGGAAATCGGGCAAATAGAATTTCTTCAATTGCGCTTCATTTCCATTGGCCCTGGCATCTTTCCAGGCCGAAATTGCGCTGGTGAAGGTCTGGGCCTCTTTTTCGGCCTGCGGGCGCGGAATCCACTGCAGGCTGGGCGCGGTGACCACGGGGGTGGCGCCGATCTGCACCTTGCGCAACAGCTGCTTCAGGTCGGGGTTGGCCATGACGACGCAGCCGTCGCTCGCGAGCGGCGCGCGCGAGAACTGCTGGGGCGGGGTGCCGTGCAGCCAGATGCCGCTGCCGGTCTTGCCGCGCCGCACGTCGTACGGATTGGGGTAATTGATGGGCAGCGCGCCGGCGCCGTAGAAGTCGCGCAGCGACTTGGGGTCGAGGCTGCTGGTGACGTAGTAAACGCCCAGCGGCGTGCGCGCATCGCCCTCGGTGGCCTTGCCGATGCCCGACTTGCCGACGGACACGTAGTAGTCGGCCACCAGCTGCAGCCCCTTGTCGGAGTTCTCGAGCAGGTAGAGCCGCGAGCGCGAGGCGTCGACTGCAATGGCGTAGCGGCTGCGCGTGGACAGCGCCAAAAACTGCGAAGGCACGGTGCCGGCCGGCGGCCTGTCGCGCAAGGCCTGCAGGCGCCGGCGGGACTCTTCGCGCAGGTCGGCCATGGCCGGGTCGCTGCGCAGCCGCCCGATGCCGGTGGCGTCGGAAAAGGCGTGCGCGGGCGGCACCTGCGTGGCGAGCAGGTCGGCGTAGACGAGCTGCGCGAGCTGGAAGTTGGGATAGTCCCGCACCAGGTCGCGGGCCTTGGCCAGCGCGGGGCGCGGCTGGCCGCGTCCGAACAGTTCGTAGACGGCGATCAGGCGGGCTTCGGCGCTGCTGGCCTGCTGCAAGGCTGCGGAAGAAGAGGCGGCTGCCGTCCTGTTGCGCGGGGCGCCCTTGGCTGCTGCGGCGGTTCTTGCGTCAGCCTTTCTTGTTGCCCTGGCCTTGGCTTCCCTGGCGCCCGGGCGGCTGGCGGAAGCCTTGTTGGCCTTGGCGCCGCTGGTTTTGGCGCTCGCGGGCTTGGTCGATGCGGCGGCGGCCGCGCCGTGCGTGGCCAGCAGCAGGGCCGATGCCGCCATGAGCGCGGCAAGCATGTTCGCGCCGCGCCGCAGCGCAGGCTTCCGAAGCCGGCTGCGCCGGACGATGTCTGCCACTAGCCGCCGACGCTTTCCTTGCGGATGTGCCACTGGTTGCCGGCGCGTTGCAGCTCGAGCGTCTTGCGGCTCGAGATGTTGAGGTTGTCGGCGCGGTAGATCTGGCGGAACTTGGCGGTTGCGGCCTGCCCGTTGACGCTGATCACGAGGTTCTCGATGTTCACGCTGATGCTCGACTTGCCGACGATGCGCGCGCGGCGTTCTTCTTCCCAGCTCTTGCGGCTTTGTCCACCAGGGTTGAAGTCGGGGCCGTAGGCGGCAAGGTAGCGGTCCATGTCCTGGCCGGCCCATGCGGCAGCCCAGCCGCGCACGGCCGATTCGACTTCGGCGGTGGAGGAGGAAGAGGGCGCAGCGGCCGGTGCTGGCGCGGGCGCCGCCGGCACCGGAGCAGCCTCGGGTGCCTTGGCCACCACGGTGGGGGGCGGTGGTGGTGCTGCGGGCACTGGTGCGGCTGCGGGGGGCGCTGCTGCCTTGACGGGTGCAGGCGCAGGAGCAGGCGCCGGAGCGGCAGGCGCCTTCGCGACGGGCGCGGGTGCCGGAGCAGGTGCCGCAGCCTTCGCAGCCGGTGCCGCGCGGGGCGTGGCCTCGGGCGCTGCCGCCGCGACAACGGCCGAGGGCTTGCCGCCAGCCGGCGCGGGCGTGAACAGGGTGCGGATCACCGCGAGCTTGGGCTGCACCGCGGTGTTGTTCTGGTCGAGCTGCAGCGCCTTGCTGTAGGCCTGGCTGGCCAGCCGCGCATACACGTCGCCGAGGTTCTCTTGCGCCGTGGCGTAGCTCGGGTTGGTGCGAATCGCGCTTTCGAGCGCGCCGCGTGCCTTGTCGAACTGGTTCTGGCTCGCGTAGATGACGGCAAGGTTGTTGTACGGCTCGGGCAGCTCGGGCGCGTCCTGCGTGAGCTGGGTGAAGGCGGCAATGGCCTCGGCGCGCTTGCCGGTGTCGAGCTGGATCACGCCCTTGAGGAAGCGCATCTGCGGGTCCTTGGGCTTGTCCTTCAGGAACGCATCGGCGCGGGTCATGGCCTCGTCGAGCTTGCCGGCCTGCATGAGCCGGTCGACTTCGTCGTGCTCAGCGGCGGCGAGCACGGGCAATGCGATGCCACAGGCGGTGGCCAGGAGCAGGGCACGCACGGTGGGAGAAAAGCTGAAGCGCGTGCGCGGCAGGGGGCTCTTGGGCATTGCGGACAAGACCTCGTATGGGGGAAGGGATGATGCGGCAGGGATTGTAAGTGGGGGAGTAACCTTCGGACACAGTGCGGACACTCGAATTGACGGCTTGAAACCTGTGTGGCCGAGGGGCGCGCTACGTAACGCGCGCAGTGGCAAATACGTAACACGGGGCCACAAAACGGCCGTTCCAGCTGCACCTTCCAAGCCCCTGAAAAGCGGGTCCGGAGCCGGTTTGCCAATGAGAACCGGAGTGCCTGCATGCCTCGAAGTGCCGGGCGCCACGCCGGCACTTTTGGCCGGGCATCGTTCATGCAATGTTCAAGCCAAAAGATCAATCTCGGCACGCCTTGTGCGGCCGAAAGGAAAGTGCGCGTGGCCAATCAGATATCCGTCGGCAGCAGCCCTGGAGCCGGCATGCGTGGTGGCGCCCTCATCGTCGAGGGCAGCCCGAGCGTGTCCGAACGCATGCGGCGCATCCTTGCCACGGTGGCGCCGGGCTTGCAGCTGGCGGCCGCGTCGACGCAGGCCGAGGCCCGTTTCATGCTGGCCGCGCAGGCCTTCAGCTTCGTGCTCGTGGGCATGGACGGGCCGGATGGCGATGGCGCGGCGTTGATCCATCACGTGCGCAGGGACCATCCGCACATCGACGTCGTCGCGATGTCGGAAACCGACGATGACGGCCTGGTGGGCGCCGCCATTGCCGCGGGTGCGGTGGGCTATGTGCTGACCGAAGCCGACGACGCCGAACTCGCGTTCCTGCTGCGTTCCATCGAACGCGGCGGCGCGCCGGTGGATTCGCGCATTGCGCGCCGCATCCTCGGCCTGTTCGCTGCCTCCGCCCAGCCGAAGCCGATTGCCATACAGCTGCCCGTGCCCGAAAGCCTCGCACAGGGCAAGCCGCTGCTGTCGCCGCGCGAGCTGAAAGTGCTGCGCCTCATTGCCCAGGGCTGGAGCAACCAGCAGATCGCCGAGGCCGTGTCGCTTTCCGTCAACACCATCGAGTTTCACGCGAAGAACATCTACCGCAAGCTGTGCGTCAAGTCGCGGACCCAGGCGGTGCACCAGGCCACGCAGCAGGGCCTATTCAACTGACGCGGATCGAGGCGAGGAAGCAGGCGCGGGGCGTGCCTGCAGCAGGGTCAACGGTTGCGCAATGCAGCACGATCCTGTAACGTTCTGTAAGTGCGACGTCAGCAACGTTGCCGGACTCCCTCCCACTCTTTCTGGAGCCATCTTGAAGATCACCAAACGCCGCTTGCTCGAAAGCGGCGCAGCAGCAGTTGCCGCATCGCTTTTTGCACCCGGTTCGTGGGCCCAGCGCGCCGGCACCGCCGCTGCCGGCGGCGACGCCGCCTGGCCGAGCAAGCCCGTTCGCATCCTCGTGGGATTTCCTGCCGGCGCATCGCCCGACCTGGCGGCGCGCGCCATTGCCGAGCCGCTGTCGAAGATCCTGCGCCAGCCGGTCACGGTCGAGAACAAGCCCGGCGCCAGCGGCAACCTGGTGGCCGACCAGGTGGCCAAGGCGACCGACGACCACACCATCGGCGCGCTGATCAACGGCAATCTCACCATTGCCAGGCTGCTCAACCCCAAGCTCGGCTTCGACCCCGAGAAAGACTTTGCGCCGGTCGGCATGATCGGCACCGCGCCGCTGGTGCTGGCGGTGTCGGGCAACGCCACCGGCAAGACGTCGGCCGAACAACTGCTGTGGGTGCGCAACCTCGGCAGCGGCGGCAAGTACGGCACGCCGGGCGTGGGCACCGTGGGCCACTTGGGCATGGAACTGCTCAAGAGCCGCGCCGCCATCACCGCGCAGCACAAGCCCTACACCGGCAATCCGCAGGTCATTGCGGGCCTGCTGGCGGGCGAGATCCAGCTGGCGCTGCTGCCGCCGGGCCTGGCCATGCCGCATGTGAAGTCGGGCAAGCTCAAGGCCATTGGCGTGACCTCGCCCGAGCGCAGTCCGCTGGCCAGCGAGTTGCCCACCATCCGCGACGCCGACGTGCGCGGCGCCGACCTCGAGATCTGGACCGCGCTGGCCGCGCCCGCGGGCATGAAGCCTGCCGCCATCGCCAGGCTCAATGCCGCGCTGGCAGAGGTGCTCGGCTCGCCCGAGGTGAGCCAGGCGCTCTTGAAGACCGGCTGGCAGGCGCAGCCCGGCGCGCCCGACGCGCTGGCCAAGCGCATGCGCGCGGACACGGCGCGACTGGGTGGCGTGATCATCATGAAGGGCATCCACTCGGAGAGCTGACCGGGGGAGCCCCGGCGCTCTTCAGATCCTGGATGCTTCAGGTCTTGGACGCGGCGCGCTTGAACAGCGCCTGGTCGAAGCGGATGGTGATGACTTCCGTGTCGTCCGGCTTGCCGGGGACGCGGCCGTCTTCCGTCGGAAAGTTGGTGTCGATCGCAACGGCCAGCGTGTGGTCGTCCACCACCTCGACGCTTTCGATCGAATCGAAGGGCATGCCGAACTTGCCGGCCACCACGCCAGCCAGCGGGCCACCAATGTCCGTCGGGTCGGAGATGTTCAGCAGGTTGACCAGCAGCGTCTTCTTGAGCACGCCGTCGGCATCCTTCACGTCGAGGTCGACCATGTACAGGCGCTTGACCACGGCCTTGGCGCCGAACAGGCTGTCGCGCTCGATCAGCACGAACTTGTTGCCGCCCACGTTGGTCATGTCGCCGATCACGATCTGGTTGTCCTTGGCGGGACCGTCCTTCCTGTAGACCGGGTTCTTGCCGGTGTAGAGCATGGAGGCGGGATCGAACTCGAAGAAGTTCAGGTAGCGCTCGTCGTCGGACACGGGCCGCAGCGAGGCCAGCGAGGGCGCTGCTTCGGGCACCGCGTAGAGGCGGCTGCCGTCGCCGTTGAAGGCCAGGCTCTCGAAGCCCCGGCTCGAGAGCGATGTCGCGGTGGCGCCGTCGTTCATCACCAGCGGGTTGGACGGGCTGCGCAGGAACGGATGCGGCACCGGATCGCCCATCAGCGTGCCGTTCTTGTCGAAGTGCAGGATGTAGGGGCCGAATTCCTCGCCAACGAAATAGCTGCCGTCCTTTGCGCGGGCGATCGACTCGACGTCCAGGTCGGAGCCCGTCAGCAGCCGGCCGCCGACGATGCGCGGATCCACCGGCTTGCCGCTGTCGACCAGGTTGTTGCCGGAGACCGTCTGGTAATTGGCGAAGTCGGCCGTGATCTTCAGGTCGACGCCCTTGCCGTCTTTCAGGAAGCCGTTGGCGTCGTTGAAATCGACGTGGCTGTTCACCTTGACGGTGCCGGGCACCGTCGTGCCGTCGGCCACGGTGCGGAAGTCGATGCTGACGTTGTAGAAGCCGGTCACGAAGTCGCCGGAGTTGCTCTTGCTGCCGTAGCCGTTGTCGGGCATGGCAGTCCAGGTGCCGTCATCGTTCTTCAGCAGCGCCGAGAAACCCGGAACGGGTTGCGCGTCGACGAAGGGCGGCGTCACGCCGAGCGCGGCGGTGATGAACTGGCCCGTGGTCGGGCCGGGCCAGCGGAACGTATCGGCCAGGGAGGCCCAACCGGTCAGCTTGTGAGGCAATCCCGCGCCGTCGTCCTGCGGCGGCTGGGGGGCAGGTGCGGGCGCCGGTGCGGGTGCCGGAGCGGGCGCACCCACCAGCGGCGGAAAGGCGATGCCGCCTCCATTGCCGCCGCCGCACGCGGCAAGGGCAGCAGAAGAAACGACTGCCAGCATCAGGTGGCGTGGCAGGCTCGACGAGGCGAAGCGAATGGACATGAATGGACCCTCCCATGGTTCTTGGTGCGCAGCGCAATCTAAGAAACCGATGTGACGTGTCCATGAATACCCGTCCGGATCAGAGCAAGCGCGAAATCCGGTCTGCCGCTTCGCGCAGCGCCGGCAGGATCGTCTCCTGCATCACCTTGGCGCTGGTGCGGTTGGCCTGTCCGCTGATGTTCAGCGCGGCCACCATGCGGCCCTGGCGGTTGACGATGGGGGCGGCCACGGAGATCAGGCCTTCCTCGAGCTCCTGGTTCACCAGGCACCACTGCTGCCTGCGCGCCTGCGCCACCTTGGCCATGAGGGCGTCGATGTCGGTCACCGTGTGCTTGGTGAGCGCCTGGCGATCGGAGGCCTCGAGCCGCGCGCGCACCTCTTCGTCGTCCAGGTCGGCCAGCAGCAGCCGGCCGAGCGAGGTGCAGTAGGCCGGCAGGCGCGAGCCCACGCCCAGGCTGATGTGCATGATCTTCTTGGTCGGCACGCGCATCACGTAGACGATGTCGGTGGCGTCCAGCACCGCGGCCGAGCAGGACTCCTGCACCTGCTGCACCAGCGCTTCCATCACGGGCTCGGCACGGTTCCAGATCGGCATCGAGGAAAGATACGCAAAGCCCAGGTCGAGGATGCGCGGCGTGAGCGTGAAGAGCTTGCCGTCGCTCACCACGTAGCCCAGCGTCTGCAACGTGAGCAGGATGCGCCGCGCGCCCGCCCGCGTGAGGCCGCTGGCGGCCGCCACCTCGCTGAGCGTCTGGCGCGGCGCGCTTTCGCTGAACGAGCGGATCACCTGGAGCCCGCGCGCGAACGACTGCACGTAGCTGTCGCCGGGGGCGGGCGTCTCTGTTTGCGGGGTATGGGTTGCCATGTGGAGCGATCCTCTTTAGAATTCATTATACGAACAAATGTTCTTTATACGAACAAATCGGCGATTCGCAAAACACGGAATCGGCCCGGTCTGGTCGGATGGTTGGGGCAGGTCGTTCGCACGGTTCGATTTCTCTTTCTTTCCTCACTCCCGGAGACAGGCTTCATGATCAACAAGATCGCGCGCTCGGTCGCCGATGCCCTGGCAGGCATCCAAGACGGCGCCACGGTTCTCATCGGCGGTTTCGGCACCGCCGGCATTCCCGGCGAACTCATCGACGGCCTCGTCGAGCAGGGCGCCAAGGACCTCACCGTCGTCAACAACAACGCCGGCAACGGCGAAACCGGCCTGGCCGCGCTGCTCAAGGCCGGCCGCGTGCGCAAGATCATCTGCAGCTTTCCGCGCCAGGCCGACAGCCAGGTGTTCGACGGGCTCTACCGCAGCGGCAAGATC
Source organism: Variovorax sp. SPNA7 (assembly GCF_033807855.1). Taxonomy (NCBI): domain Bacteria; kingdom Pseudomonadati; phylum Pseudomonadota; class Betaproteobacteria; order Burkholderiales; family Comamonadaceae; genus Variovorax; species Variovorax sp. SPNA7. Next base: position 4,976,701 of record NZ_CP138513.1, on the reverse strand, counting down.
GAACTCGAACTGGTGCCCCAGGGCAACCTGGCCGAGCGCATCCGCGCCGCGGGTGCCGGCATCGGCGCCTTCTTCTGCCCCACGGGCTACGGCACGCAGCTCGCGGGCAACCGCGAAACCCGCGAGATCGACGGCAAGCAGTACGTGCTCGAATACCCGATCCACGGCGACGTGGCGCTCATCAAGGCCGAGCGCGGCGACCGCTGGGGCAACCTGGTCTACCGCAAGGCCGCGCGCAACTTCGGCCCGGTGATGGCCATGGCCGCGAAGAAGACCATTGCCACCGTGCACGACATCGCCGAACTCGGCACCCTCGACCCCGAGACCGTCGTGACCCCGGGCATCTTCGTGCACCAGGTGGTGCGCATCGAACGCGTGGCCACCCAGGCCGGCGGTTTCAAGAAGGCAGCATGACCATGACAACCTACCAACGTCGCACCAAGGACCAGCTCGCAGCCCGCGTGGCGCAGGACATCTTCGACGGCGCCGTCGTCAACCTGGGCATCGGCCAGCCCACGCTGGTGGCCAACCACTTGCCCAAGGGCCGCGAGGTCATCCTGCAGAGCGAGAACGGCATCCTCGGCATGGGCCCCGCGCCCGAGGCCGGCCAGGAAGACTACGACCTCATCAACGCCGGCAAGCAGCCCGTCACGCTGCTGCCGGGCGGCTCGTTCTTCCACCATGCCGACAGCTTCGCGATGATGCGCGGCGGCCACCTCGACATCTGCGTGCTCGGCGCGTTCCAGGTGTCGGCCACGGGCGACCTGGCCAACTGGCACACCGGCGAGAAAGACGCGATTCCCGCGGTCGGCGGCGCCATGGACCTGGCCATCGGCGCCAAGCAGACCTGGGTCATGATGGACCTGCTGACCAAGCAGGGCGTGAGCAAGCTGGTGCAGGAATGCAGCTATCCGCTGACCGGCATCGCCTGCGTCAAGCGCGTGTACTCCGACCTGGCCACGCTCGAATGCACGCCCGAGGGCCTGAAGCTCGTCGACCTGGTCGAGGGCCTCAGCCGCGAAGAGCTCGAAAAGCTGGTCGGCCTGCCGATCGCTGCCTGACCCGTTCACTTCCATTACGGAGACAACTCACATGACCAACCAAGCCTTCATCTGCGACGCCGTTCGCACCCCCTTCGGCCGCTACGGCGGTTCGCTCAGCAGCGTGCGCGCCGACGACCTGGGCGCCGTGCCGCTCAAGGCGCTGATGGAACGCAACAAGAACGTCGACTGGCAGGCCGTGAGCGACGTGCTCTACGGCTGCGCCAACCAGGCCGGCGAAGACAACCGCAACGTCGCGCGCATGTCGGCGCTGCTCGCGGGCCTGCCGCTCGAAATCGGCGGCGGCACCATCAACCGCCTGTGCGGCTCGGGCCTCGATGCCGTGGGCACCGCGGCGCGCGCCATCCGCGCGGGCGAGGCCGGCCTGATGATTGCCGGCGGCGTCGAAAGCATGAGCCGCGCGCCCTTCGTCATGCCCAAGGCCGAGAGCGCCTTCAGCCGCAACAACGCGGTGTACGACACCACCATCGGCTGGCGCTTCGTCAACAAGCTCATGAAGGCGCAGTACGGCGTCGACTCCATGCCCGAGACGGCCGAGAACGTGGCCACCGACTACAAGATCGAGCGCGAGGCGCAGGACCTGATGGCGCTCAACTCGCAGCTGCGCGCCGTGGCCTCGCAGAAGTCCGGCTTCTTCGACGCCGAGATCGTGCCCGTGACCGTGCCGCAGAAGAAGGGCGACGCCATCATCGTCAACAAGGACGAGCATCCGCGCGAAACCAGCCTCGAATCGCTGGCCAAGCTCAAGGGCGTGGTGCGCCCCGACGGCACCGTGACGGCCGGCAACGCCAGCGGCGTGAACGACGGCGCCTGCGCGCTGCTGCTGGCCGACGAAGCCAGCGCCGCCAAGCATGGCTTGACGCCGCGCGCCCGCGTGGTCGGCATGGCCACCGCCGGCGTGGCGCCGCGCGTGATGGGCATCGGCCCGGCGCCCGCCACGCAAAAGGTGCTGGCGCTCACCGGCCTCACGCTCGACCAGATCGACGTGATCGAACTCAACGAAGCCTTCGCGGCGCAAGGCCTTGCCGTGCTGCGCCTGCTGGGCCTGCAGGACAACGACCCGCGCGTCAACATCAACGGCGGCGCCATTGCGCTCGGCCACCCGCTGGGCGCCAGCGGCGCACGCCTGGCCACCACCGCGGTCAACCAGCTGCACAAGGGCGGCGGCCGCTATGCGCTGTGCACCATGTGCATCGGCGTGGGGCAGGGCATTGCCGTGATCCTGGAACGCGTCTGATGGACCGCGCCCGACGCGGCCTGCTGCTCGGCCTGGTGGCGGCGGCGGGGCTGCCTGCGCACGCGCAGAACGAGGCCCGGCCGATCCGCATCGTCGTGCCCTTTGCGGCCGGCGGCGGCAACGACGTGTTCGCGCGCCAGATGGCCAAGGGCCTGGGCGAGCTGCGCAAGCAGGGCGTCATCGTCGACAACAAGCCCGGCGCGGGCGGCAACCTCGGCACGGAGCAGGTGGTGCGCAGCGCGCCCGACGGCGGCACGCTGCTGCTGGGCCACACCGGCACCGTGTCGATCAACCCAGCGCTCTACAAGGGCCTGAAGTTCGACGCGCGCAAGGACCTGCTGCCCGTGGCCATGTTCGCTTCGTCCGCGCTGGTGCTCGTGGTGCCCGCCGCATCGAAGATCCGCACGGTGGCCGATCTGGTCGCCGAGGCCAAGGCGCGGCCGGGCCTGCTCGACTACGCATCGAGCGGCAGCGGCACCGGCGGCCACCTGACCGGCGAGCTCTTCGCAGAGCGCACCGGCACGCGGATCAATCACATTCCCTACAAGGGCACCAACCCCGGCCTCACCGACCTGGCGGGCGGGCAGGTGCAGATGATGTTCAGCGTCGTTCCGCCCGCGCTCGCGCTGGTCAAGGGCGGCCGGCTGCGCGCCATTGCAGTCACGGGCGCCAAGCGGCTGCCTTCGCTGCCCGACGTGCCCACCGTGGCCGAGTCGGGCCTGCGCGAACTCGCGGGCTTCGAGAGCACGCTGACCTACGGCGTCCTCGCGCCGCGCGGCACGCCCGACGCCTTCGTGAAGGAGCTTTCGGCGCAGATGCTCCAGGTGGCGGGCAGCGCTGAATTCCAGTCGCGCCTGGGCGTGGAAGGCGCGGTGCCGCTGCTCGGTGGCCCGGCCGAATACGCCGCCCTCATCGCGAAGGAAAGTGCGCTCTGGGCCGGCATCGTCAAGGCTTCCGGCGCCACTGTGGAGTGAGACCTTCAGACCTCAACTAAAGTCGAGGTTGAGAGGTCTCGATGAAATCCAAGCCAGCAGAATCACCGCACGATTTTCCCGCCACGCTTTCGGTGGGCGAGGTCGCGCAGCGCAGCGGGGTGCCGGTGTCCACCCTGCATTTCTACGAATCCAGGGGGCTCATCGCGAGCCACCGGGCGCCGAGCAACCACCGCCGCTATGGGCGAGACGTGCTCCGGCGCGTGGCGTTCATCCGCGTCGCGCAGCGGGTGGGCATTGCGCTGGCCGACATCGCCGATGCGCTGGCCACGCTGCCCACCTCGGCCGCGCCCAGCCGCGTGGACTGGGCGCGGCTTTCCGCCGGCTGGCGCGCGGAGCTGGACGAACGCATGGCCCAGCTCAAGAAGCTGCGCGACACGCTGGACGACTGCATTGGCTGCGGCTGCCTGTCGATCGACCGCTGCCGGCTGCGCAACCCGGCCGACAAGCTGTCGTCGGAAGGGCCGGGCGCCCGCCGCCTCGTGATCAGGCGCGCGGAAGACTGAGGGACTGCCGCTCCTCGCCGATGGGGAGCAGCGACGTCAGTTCGTTTCTTTCGGTGGCGGACATCGCGAGCACCAGCCGCTCGAACTCGGCGCGGTAGCAGGGCAGCATCAGCGTGGCCGTCAGCGCGTGGGCATCGTCACTGCGCGCAAGGTACGCGTGGCATGCCGCAATGCTTCGATGGATCTGGAGCGCCTGCGCGACGCGGGCGGAGGGTTGCGGGTCATGGTTCATGCTGCGCAATGTGCAGCCTCAACCTAACTTGAGGTCAAGCGGGATGCAAAAGGCACCAGTCAGTCCATGGCTTCGACGGCCGAAGCGAGCACATAGCCTTCGCTGCGCACGGTCTTGATGTAGCGGGGCTCGCGTGCATCGTCGCGCAGCCGCTGGCGCAGCCGGCTCACGAGCAGGTCGATGGAGCGCTCGAAGAGCTCGGCCTCGCGGCCCTGGGTGAGGCTCAGCAGCTGGTCGCGGCTCAGCACCTTCTGCGGATGGTCGAGGAACACGCGCAGCAGCCGGTATTCGGCGCCGCTCAGCGCCACCATGACGCCGCTGTCGTCGATCAGGTGGCGCGCCACCGTGTCGACCTGCCATTCGCCGAAGCTCAGTTTCTGGGAGGGTTCGACCGCACCCATGTTCGGCGGCAGCATGCGCGTGCGCCGCATCACGGCGCGCAGGCGCGCGAGCAGCTCGCGCGCGGAAAAAGGCTTGGCCAGGTAGTCGTCGGCGCCCATCTCCAGGCCCAGGATGCGGTCGGCCTCCTCGCTGCGCGCGGTCAGCATCAGGATGGGCGTGGCCTTGTATTTGCCGGTGCGCAGGTCGCGGCAGAGCGTGAGCCCGTCTTCGCCGGGCAGCATCAGGTCGAGGATGATCAGGTCGAACGGGCCCGACTCCTCGAGCGCGGCGCGCATGTGGCGGCCGGTGGGCACCGCGACCACGCGCAAGCCGTTCTTCACCAGGTAGGTGGTGAGCAGTTCGCGGATTTCCCGGTCGTCATCGACGATGAGGATGTGGTCGGAGGTCTTTGGCGTCATGGCGGTGAGCAAAAAGGGGTGGGTGCGGAAAGCGCTCCGCAGCCGCAATGTAGCCGCCCGCCCGCCCCGGGCCGGCGGTTTTGTATTCGCAAGTATCTGGCGCGGCGGGCGCCGTACACAGGCATACGCAATCTGCGCGGGCCGGGGGAAGGCGGCTCAACAATCCGTGCGTTCCCGAACCAACCCACCCAAGGAAACCACCATGACCCGCATCGAAAAAGTTCTCTACACCGGCAAGACCCGCACCTCTTCGGGGGGCCGCGATGGCGAGGCGCGCAGCTCCGACGGCCGCCTGGACATCAAGCTCTCGTCGCCCGGCAGCGCCGGCAGCGGCACCAATCCGGAGCAGCTGTTCGCGGCCGGCTGGTCGGCCTGCTTCATCGGCGCCATGGGCAAGGCGGCAGGCAGGATGAAGGTCGCATTGCCGCCCGACCTGGCCGTCGATGCCGAAGTCGACCTGGGCACGGCGGGCGGCGAATACTTCCTGCAGGCGCGCCTGAACGTGAGCCTGCCGGGCCTGGACCGCGAAGTGGCGCAGGCCCTGACGGACGCGGCGCACCAGACCTGCCCCTATTCGAAGGCCACCCGCGGCAATATCGACGTTTCCATCCACCTGGTGTGAGCCAGCGGCGGCGTGCCCGGCCGCGCCGCATGAACGAAGAAGAAGGTGTCCATGTCCACTCCCGCGAATCCTCCCGCGAACCTGGCCGGCGCTGTGCGCGGCTGGCGCCGGCTGCTGCCCGGCTCGCTGTTCTACCGCGTGACGCTGATCATCGTGGTGGGCCTGGCGATCGCGCAGCTGCTCACCTTCGCGGCGATCCGCTATGAGCGGAACATGGCGCTGCGCGAGCTGATGATGATCGGCATCGAGCGCGACATCGCGAGCTCGGTCGCCATCCTCGACCGCCTGCCCGCAGCCGAGCGCGCCGGCTGGCTCGACCGGCTGGAGCGGCGCAACTACCGCTTCGTGCTGGGCGGCAGCGCAGAGGGCTCCGAGCCCGGCTCGCTGCAGTCGCGGCAGTTTGCCGCGGCCATCGTCGATGCGATGCGCCCGTTCCAGGTCGTCAAGGTCGGCGAGGTGGCCTGGCCGCCCGAGGGCCTGCAGATCCAGGTGCGCCTGGGCGACGGGTCTTCCGTGGTCGTTCATGCGATGCGCGTGGGCATGCCGGTGTCGGGCTGGGTGATGTGGCTGCTGGTGCTGCAGCTGCTGGTGCTGGCCGTGTGCGCCTGGTATGCGGTGCGGCTGGTGACGCGGCCGCTCGCGCAGCTTTCCGCGGCGGCCGACCGGCTCGGGCCCGACCTCAAGGGCCGCGCGCTCGCGGAAGAGGGCCCCACCGAAGTGGCGCACGCGGCGCGCGCCTTCAACGCCATGCAGCAGCGCATCGCCGGCTACATGTCCGAGCGCGTCGAGATCCTCGCGGCCATCTCGCACGACCTGCAGACGCCCATCACGCGGATGCGGCTGCGCACCGACCTGATGGACGACGAGCACGACCGCGAGAAATTCCGCCAGGACCTCGACGCCATGCACTCGCTGGTGCGCGAAGGCGTGACCTACGCGCGCACGCTGCACGGCGCCGCGGAGCCGCCGCTGCGCATCGATGCCGACGCGCTGCTCGAGAGCATGGTGGCCGACTACGAAGACGTGGGCCAGCAGGTGCGGCTCGAAGGCAAGGCCGGCGCGCCGATCGTGAGCCGCCCCCATGCGCTGCGCCGCATCCTGATGAACCTGATCGACAACGCGCTCAAGTTCGGCAGCGAGGTGCGCCTGCGCGTGCATGCCGAAGAAGACGGCCGGCTGGTGCTGAGCGTGCTCGACGACGGCCCCGGCATTCCGCCGGACGAGCTCGACGCCGTGCTCAAGCCCTTCTACCGCGTCGAGAGCTCGCGCAACCGCAGCACCGGCGGCACCGGGCTGGGCCTGGCCATTGCGCACCAGCTGGCCATGGCGATGGGCGCCGAGCTCACGCTGAAGAACCGCGCCGAAGGCGGGCTCGAGGCCCGGCTCGCGCTGGCTGCCGCGCCCCGCACCACCCTCCAGGACTGAATCATGCTCATCCTCTTCATTGCCTACCTGGGCGGGGTGCTCACCATCCTGAGCCCCTGCATCCTGCCGGTGCTGCCCTTCGTGTTCGCGCGCGCCGACCGTCCGTTCCGCTCGCACGGCCTGCCGATGCTGTTGGGCATGGCGCTGGCCTTTGCCGCCGTTGCCACGCTGGCGGCGGTGGGCGGCGGCTGGATCGTCACGCTCAACGAATACGGGCGCCATGCCGCCATCGCCCTGCTCGCGCTGTTCGGCCTGAGCCTGCTGTTCCCTGGCGTGGCCGACCGCCTGAGCCGGCCGCTGGTGGCGCTGGGCGTCCGCATGTCCGAGCCGCGCGGCAGCGATGGCGCGGCACCTGCATCCGGGTTCTCGCCGCTGCTGCTGGGCGTGGGCACGGGCCTGCTCTGGGCACCCTGCGCGGGGCCGATCCTCGGCCTGATCCTGACCGGCGCGGCGCTCAACGGCGCGAGCGTCGGCACCTCGCTGCTGCTGCTGGCCTATGCGGCCGGTGCGTGCACCTCGCTCGCAGCCGCGCTGCTGTTCGGCGGGCGGCTGTTCTCCGTCATGAAGCGTTCGCTGCATACCGGCGAATGGGTGCGGCGCGCCGCCGGCGCGGCCGTGCTGGCGGGCGTGGGCGCCATTGCACTGGGGCTGGACACCGGCTTGCTCGCCCGCCTGTCGGTGGGTACCACCTCGGCGCTGGAGCAGGCGCTGGTGGACAGGATCAAGCCCGGCAAGCCGCAGGCGGAACCGGTCGCGCTGCGCGAAGACGGGGGCCTCGTGCGCGTGTCGGACGATCGCACGGCCCCGCCGCCCGCGCGCGAACTCAGGGTCGAAGGCCGCTTTCCCTCCCTGGCCGGCGCCACCGAATGGATCAACTCCGCGCCGCTCGCGCCCGAGGCCCTGCGCGGCAAGGTGGTGCTGGTCGACTTCTGGACCTACTCGTGCATCAACTGCCTGCGCACGCTGCCCTACCTTCGTGCATGGGCCGAGAAGTACAAGGACGCAGGGCTGGTGGTCGTCGGCGTGCATTCGCCGGAGTTCGCGTTCGAGAAGAAGCCGGCCAACGTGCGCAAGGCCGTCAAGGACCTGGGCATCGGCTTTCCGGTGGCGCTGGACAACGACTTCGCGATCTGGCGCGGCTTCGACAACCAGGCCTGGCCCGCGTTCTATTTCATCGACGCCGAGGGCCGCATCCGCCACCATCAGTTCGGCGAGAACCGCTACGACAAGGCCGAGCAGGTCATCCAGCAGCTGCTGGCCGAGGCGGGCCAGACCCGCATCGCCGCCGGGCTGGTGGCGCCGCTCGGCCAGGGTACCCAGGCCGCGCCCGGCGCCGAGCCGGCGCTCTCCGGCGAAACCTACCTGGGCCACGAGCGCGCGCACGGCTTTGCCTCGCCCGGCGGCATCGCGCGGGACCGTGCGAAGGCCTACCAGCCCGCGGCCTCGGCGCTGCGCACCAACCAGTGGTCGCTGGCCGGCGACTGGATGGTGGCGGCCGAACGCGCGGTGCTGAACAGCGCCAACGGCCGCATCGCCTATCGCTTCCAGGCGCGCGACCTGCACCTGGTGCTGGGCCCGGCGGCCAATGGCAAGCCGGTGCGCTTCAGGGTGCTGGTGGATGGAAAGCCGCCGCTCGCGGACCATGGTTCGGACACCGACGCACAGGGCTACGGCGTGATCGATGCACAGAAGCTGTACCAGCTGGTGCGGCAGGCGGAGGGGAGCCGGGAGCGGCTGTTCGAGATCGAGTTTCTCGACGCCGGCGCGCAGGCCTACGCGTTCACTTTCGGTTGAGCGCTGACGCGGCTCGGGCGGGGGAGCGAGCGGCCAAGCCTGCGTGTCAGGCGGCCCAGGCGCTCAGCGAGAGCCGCCGCAGCATGTCGGTCTGGCGCGATTCCTCGGCATCCCGCAGGCTCTTGGCGGCACGGGCCGCCACGTAGCTGACGTACAGCGTCTCGATGGCCTTGGCCCAGTCGTGCATCTTCTGGGACACCGCGCCGGCCGTGGCGGTGGAGGCATCCTCGGCCGGACAGGCGGGCACCTCGAAACCGGCTTTGCTGAGGATGGTGGCTTTCTGAAAAATGGTGAGCATGGGGCGGGCCTCCTGGCCTTTGGGTATGGGCATCAGGTTAACGTTGGCGCAAGAGGCGTGCCATCCGCTGCATGACGTATGTGACTGTCGGTAAATGGCGCTCTCGCTGCGCCGTTGGCCGCGGTTTTCTAGGCCTTAAGCCTTAGGCCGGCATCGATTCGGCGTGCTGCCAGACCAGCGTGGCGGCCGCCAGGTCTTCGAGCGCGCTGCCCACGGCCTTGAAGACGGTGCGTTCTTCGGGGCCCGTGCGGCCTGCGCGTTCGCCCCGGCAGAGTGCGGCCAGCGTGCCTTGCACCTCATCGGCGCGCAGCATGCCGGCCGCGATGGCATCGAGCAGCTCGCCGGCCTTCTGCAGCGCCTCGCTGGTGTCGACGAAGGTGCGCGCACCCTCGAAGCAGCGCACGTCGGCCTCGCGCATGGCGGGCGTGAAGCTGCCGATCAGGTCCAGGTGCGAACCCGGCGCCAGCCATTCGCCGCGCACCAGCGGCGCGGTGGCCAGCGTGGCGCAGCTCACGATGTCGGCCTGGCGCACGGCCGCTTCGAGGTCCGTGGCGGCTTGCGCGTTGAACCCTTCGGCGCGCCATTGCGCGGCCAGGGCCCGGGCGCCTTCGGGCCGGTGGTTCCACACGCGCACCTCGTCGATGGGCCGCACGCTCGCATGCGCGGCCGGCAGCAGCCGCGCGACACGGCCGGTGCCCAGCACCAGCAGGCGGCGCGCATCGGTGCGCGCCAGGAACGAGGCACCCAGCGCCGATGCCGCGGCCGTGCGGCGCGCGGTGAGCTCGTTGCCGTCCATCATGGCCAGCGGCACGCCGGTGCGCGCGTCGTACAGCACATAGGTCGCATGCAGGCCGGGCAGGCCGCGCGCGCTGTTGCCCGGAAAGACGTTGATGGTCTTGATGCCCAGAAAGCCCGCGTCGCTCCACGCCGGCATGATGAGCACGGTGCCCTTGTCGGCGCCGGCGGTCTCGATGGCGTGCACATGGCGCGGCGGCACCTGCGCTTCGGCCGCAAAGGCTGCGCGCAGCGCGGGCACGAGCCGCGCAAAGTCCAGCGGCTCGCGGGTGGCGGTTTCGTCGAAATGCTTCATGGCTGGCGTGGACGCAGCGAGGCGTCGAAGAATTCCACCAACGCCTGCTGCCAGGTGGTGCCGAAGCGCTCGGTCATCGGCTCGAGGTGGCCGGCGCCGGGCACCTCGAGCAGGCGCCTGGGCTCGCGCGCGGCCTCCAGCAGGCGCCGCGAATGGGAATCCGGAATGATCATGTCGGCCGTGCCGTGGATCAGCAGCAGCGGAATGGGGGCAACGTCGGCGACGTATTTGGATGCGGCGTAATCGTCGCTCACCAGCAGCCCGGCGCCCGGGAGCTTCTCGTTCGCGATCGAGGAATACGAATAGAAGGTCGATTCGATGGCCGCCGCCTTCACGCCGGCCCGGTTGCCCGAGCCCAGCACCGCAATCGCGTTGGCGCCGCCCAGGCTCTGGCCGAAGACGAGAAGGCGCCCGGGGTCGACATCGCCGCGCGCGCGCACGTGGTCGAGCGCGGCGCTGGAATCCTCGAACACGCCCTTGGGCTCGGGCTTGCCGGCCGATTCGCCGTAGCCGCGGTAGTCGAACACGAACACGTTGAAGTCCCGCTTCGGCAGCCAGGCCACGAAGCGCCAGTGCGCGCTCATGTTCTGGGCGTTGCCATGGAAGTGGACCACCGTGCCCTTGGCCTCCTTCGGGTTGCTGCGGCCCGCGGCCGGAAGAAACCAGCCGGCCAGGCGCGTGCCGTCGGCGCTGGCGAACTGCACCGCCTCGTAGCTCAGCCCGAGCGCGTCGGGCGTTTCGTAGCGCACGCGGTCGGGGTAATAGAACATCGACTGGACGCAGCCGGTGAGAAAGGCGGGCAGGGCTGCGAACAAGGCCAGCTTCCAGTTCATGGGGAGTGCTTTCCGTGGCGCCCGGCCGCGCGGGGCGTCTTGCGGATCGGCCGCTCAGGCCTGCTGCTGCCGGAATGCAAGGTGGTAGCCGTTGCAGTCCACCACTGCGAACTCGCTGGAGCCGTAGGGCATCTGCTGCAGCGGCCACGCAATGGTGGCCTTGTCCTTGACGGTGGCGTAGTAGGCCGTCGCATCCGGCACCGCGAAATAGAAGGTGCCGGAGCAGGCGGGCGGGCTCTGCCAGAGATCCTGCGGCGTGAAGATGAGCTTGCCGCCCTGCTTCTCGACCGTCAGCGTGCCCTCTGCCGAATGCGCAGCCGCGAAGCCGAGGACATCGGCGTAGAAGCGCTGGGTCTGGGCCAGATCGTGGCAACGCAGGAGCAGTGTCAGCGACATGTTTTTCCTTCTTTCCTTGGTTGGATGCGGCCGTCCCGGCGGAGGATAGCTTAGCCTGCGGCGATGCGGCTCCATTCGAGCCCGTGCTTGGCCAGGTACTTGCGCAGCCGGTCGGCATCGTTCACCACGCTGCGTTGGGCGCGCGAGGCCTGGAAGAGCTGCCGCCCCGCATCCGACAGGCTGCGCGAGTCGCGGCACACGCGCACCACCGCTTCGAGCTGCAGCCGGTCGAACAGGTCGAGCGCGGCTGCGCGGTCATCGCCGAGCAGGCTGCCGAGGTCGACGTCGGCAGCGCCTGCGTTTCGCCTTGCCGGGCCCTCGCGGTTCCAGAGCCAGCGCAGCCGCGCGACCTCGGCCTCGACCAGCGCCACCGGAATGCGCCCGCCGTCCGCCAGCGTGGCCAGCCGCGTCACGCTGGCCGAGAGGTCGCGGAAGTTGCCGCACCACAGCGCCTCGCCGCTCTGCGCGAAGCGCAGGTAGGCCGCGCGCGCCTCGGCGTTGAAGCGCACCACGCGGTGGTTCTCGGCCGCGTGGATGGCCAGCAGGTGGTCGATGTTGGGCTCGATGTCCTCGGGCCGCTGCGCGAGGCCGGGCAGGTCGTAGGTCCAGAGGTTGATGCGCGCGAACAGGTCTTCGCGGAAACGCCCCTCGGCCACGTCGCTGCGCAGGTCGCGGTTGGTGCCGGCGATCAGCTGGAAGTCGCTCTCCACTTCCTTGTCCGCGCCCACCGGGAAGAAGCGCTTCTCCTCGATGGCCTTGAGCAGCATCGCCTGCTCGTCGAGCCCGAGTTCGCCGATCTCGTCGAGGAACAGCGCGCCCTGGTTCGCCGTGCGCAGCAGCCCGGCCCGGTCGCTTGCCGCGCCGGTGAAGGAGCCCTTCCTGTGGCCGAACAGCGTGGAGGCCGCGCCGTCGCCGCGCAGCGTGGCGCAGTTCACTTCGACGAACGGACCGCTCATCTGGTGGCGCGCCTGCTTCAGCTCGAACATGCGCCGCGCGAGGAAGGACTTGCCCGCGCCCGTCGGCCCCACCAGCAGGATCGGCGCGCGCGAACGCACGGCCACGCGCTCGATCTCGTCGATCAGCGCATTGAAGCGCGCACTGCGCGTGGCGATGCCGCTCTTCAGGAACGCGACCGCGTCGCGCTGCTCCGCGTCGAAGCGCCGCGCGATCACGTCGTAGCGCGACAGGTCGAGGTCGATCAGCGTGCACTTGCCGGCCTCGCCTTCGCGCTGCTTCCTGGGCGGCGAGGTCTGCGCGAGCACGCCCGGCACCACGCGCGATTCCGACAGCAGGAACATGCAGATCTGCGCCACGTGCGTGCCGGTGGTGATGTGCGTCCAGTACTGCTCGCGCTCGGTGTCGAAGGGGTAGGCGCGCGCCCAGTCGTACAGGCGCGTGTAGACCTCGCCGAAGTCCCACGGGTCCGCGAGGTCGAAGGGCACGAGGTTGACCGTGGTCTCGGGCGACACGGCCGCGATGTCGGCCTTCACCACCTCGGCCAGCGCCTTGTGCTTGAGCGTGTAGAGCAGCTCCATGCGCGAGACGACCATGTCCTCGTGCTGCGCGAGCGAGACGGTGGGACGCCACTTGTTCCAGCGGCCCGCGCCTTGGCCGGCGTCGAGCTGGGTGCCGAGGAAGCCGATGACGACGATGGGTTTCTTCATTGATTGGATAAAAGGCTATCCAAAATTATAAGAAAAACGGAGTCTCATCGGCAACACGAACCAGCTTGTGTGCAACGAATCAAGAAAAACGTCAATGAAATCAACAGGTTGAAAAATCCATCCAGCCACAGCCCGGAACTGGCACACCCGTTGCAATAAGGATCACACATTCAAGAAAACGAACGAACAAAAAGAACCCCAAGGAGAAGTCTCATGGCCAACCTTCAACTCTTCCAGACCCGCCGCGGCACCCTGCAGCCTTCGGCCGACGCGCTCAACGAAGCGGGTGGCGTGGCGTACGCGCTGTCGTCCCGGCACCAGCTGGCGCAACTGGCCGCGACCGGTTGCCTGACCAACACCTTCTACGCACAGGCGCAGGACCAGCTCGACGCCGTGCTGGCGCTGGCCCGCGAAGTCGATCCGCTGTTCGTTGCCAAGACCGCCGTGTACGCACGCCGCGCCGGCCACATGAAGGACATGCCGGCGCTGCTGGCCGCCACGCTGGCGGTGCGCGACGTGCCGCTGCTCGCCAAGGTGTTCGCCCAAGTGGTGGACAACGGCAAGATGCTGCGCAACTTCGTGCAGGTGCTGCGCTCGGGTGCCGTGGGCCGCAAGTCGCTCGGTACGCGTCCGAAGAAGCTCGTGCAGCAATGGCTGCTCGAAGCGACCGAGGCGCAGCTGCTGAACGCCTCGGTGGGCAACACGCCTTCGCTGGCCGACGTGGTGAAGATGGTCCACCCGAAGCCTGCAGAAGCCTGGCGCGCCGCGTGGTTCGCATGGCTGATCGATCGTCCGTATGCGCTGGAGGCGCTGCCTCCGGTGACGAAGGCTTTCGAACGCTTCAAGCGCGATCGTTCGCTCGACGTGCCAGAGGTGCCGTTCCAGATGCTGACCGCACTGGAGCTGGACGCCCAGGGCTGGGCGCAGATCGCGCAGCGCGGATCGTGGCAGATGGTGCGCCAGAACCTGAACACCTTTGCGCGCCACGGCGTATTCGAACTGCCGGGCCTCACCGAGGCGGTGGCCGCCAAGCTGCGCGACCCGCAGGCCGTGGCCAAGGCGCACGTGCTGCCGTACCAGCTGATGGCGGCCTTCACCGCAACCGGCGCCGAGGTGCCGCACGTGGTGAAGGAAGCGCTGCAGGACGCGATGGAACTCGCGCTGGCCAACGTGCCGGTGTTCGAGGGCCGCGTGGTGGTGTGCCCCGACGTGTCGGGCTCGATGAGCTCGCCAGTGACGGGCCACCGCGGTTCGGCGAGCTCGGCGGTGCGCTGCATCGACGTGGCCGCGCTGGTGGCTGCCGCCGTGCTGCGCCGCAATGCGGATGCGCGTGTGCTGCCTTTCGAAACGAAGGTGGTTTCGCTGAAGCTGAATCCGCGTGATTCGGTGATGACCAACGCGGCCAGGCTGGCAGCGGTGGGCGGTGGCGGAACCTCGTGCAGCGCACCGCTGGCGCTGCTGAACCGCGAGAAGGCGAAGGCCGATCTGGTGGTGCTGGTGTCGGACAACGAATCGTGGGCCGACCCCGCGCGTGGCCGCGGAACCGCGACCATGCAGGAGTGGGCGGCGTTCAAGCAGCGCAACCCGAAGGCGCGGCTCGCGTGCATCGACATCCAGCCGTATGCGACCACTCAGGCGCAGGAGCGAGACGATGTGCTGAACATCGGCGGCTTCAGCGACGAAGTGTTCAAGCTGCTGGCGGTGTATGCCGCGGGTGGCCTGGGCGCCGGGTACTGGGTGGGTGTGATCGAAGAGATTTCGATCTGAGAAAAGAAGGAGAGGGTGCCGCGGGCTCTGGCCTGCGGGGCCTGATCCGAAGAATATGAACGTCGTCGTTCGGCGAATGCAGATGCGAGTACATCGAAAAAATGTTATCCCTCGCATCGATTGTTTGTCGCCGAACGGGGGCACGGGTTTGCAGCGAATGCTGGCGGAACTACAGCCTCTCAAGCTCGTGGTCGCGGGTTCGAATCCCGCCGGTCGAAAGGCCGTAGCTCAGTGGTAGAGCACGATCGTTTCGTCGATTCTTGTCGCTGCTTTTTGTTTTTTTAGGTGAATGCAGGCGTGTTTACAGGATAGAGCGTCATGGTCTTGGCCATGAAGGTCCCGGGTTCGATCCCCGGTCTGTTTCGGCAGATAGCTCAGTTCACGACTCGCCGCTCCTCGTCACCTCTTTTTTTTGACAACGTCACCATCGAGAACGCGATGACCGAAGAAGAAGTTTGCAACCAGCACCTGATCGGCTACGACCTGCATCGCGCAGGCTGGGCCGGTGTGAGCTTTCGCGCGGAGAAGGAACGGCTGAGCTTTGCCGTGTCCTATCTGCACGATTCGCTCGGTGACCTGGCGTGCATGGCGCTGTCGCTGCACAAGGGTGCGGTGACGGCCGAGGCGGTGTTCATGGACGAGCCCGGCGAGGTGATCCTGATGACGACTGGAACGAAGGATGTGCTGCAGTTCGAACTGCGCGAGTACCGCGACTGGGCGAGCTGGGGAATGATGGCCCTGGAGGACCACAAGGTGGTGGCGCGCGGAGAGATCGCACGCGACGCGCTGGTACGCAACATCCACGCGATCCTGGAGCGCATCTACCTGGAGGTGGGGCTTGCGCGGTATCGTGAATTGTGGGTCGAGCACGAGTTTCCGCTGCAGGATTACGAGCGGCTGTCGATCGCGTTGCACAAGGGGCGTTGATCTGAAGACGCAACGAGCCAATACAAGACATATAGAGAGAGAAAAAAATGAACTACAAACTGCACGAAGTAGCCAACGGCGTCCCCGTGAAGATGTGGACGAACGGCGTGCCCGTGGAAGACGAAGCGCAGAAGCAGCTCGAGAACGCGGCGCGCCTGCCCATCGTGTTCAAGCACATCGCGGCCATGCCCGACGTGCACTACGGCATCGGCGCGACCGTGGGCTCGGTGATCCCGACCTTCAAGGCCATCATCCCGGCCGCGGTGGGCGTGGACATCGGCTGCGGAATGATGGCGTGCAAGACCACGCTCAATGCACGCGACCTCCCCGACAACCTGGGCCCGCTGCGCTCGGCCATCGAAAAGGCTGTGCCGCACGGATCGAACCCCAAGCGCATGGGCCGCGACAAGGGCGCGTGGGAAACGCCGCCCGACGAAACCGACGCGGCCTGGGCCCAGCTGGTGGATGAGTTCGACCTGATCTGCGAGGACTACCCGCGCATCAGGAACACGAACAACCACAAGCACCTGGGAACGCTGGGTACCGGCAACCACTTCATCGAGGTCTGCCTCGACGAAGCGGGCGCCGTGTGGTTCATGCTGCACTCGGGTTCGCGTGGCGTGGGCAACGCCATCGGTACTCACTTCATCGAACTCGCGAAGAAGGACGCCGAGCTGCACCAGCGCAACCTGCCTGATCAAGACCTGGCGTACTTCGAGGAAGGCGCCAAGTACTTCGGCGACTACGTGCGTGCGGTGGGCTGGGCCCAGAAGTTCGCGCGCGCCAACCGCGAGGTGATGATGCAGCGCGTGGTCGCGGCTGCGCGCAAGGTGATTGCCAAGCCCTTCGAGGCCCATGTGGAAGCGGTGAACTGCCACCACAACTACGTGAGCCGCGAGACGCACTTCGGCGAAGACGTGCTCGTCACGCGCAAGGGCGCGGTGAGCGCCAAGGCCGGCGAGCTCGGGATCATTCCCGGCAGCATGGGCGCCAAGAGCTACATCGTGCGCGGCAAGGGCAATCCCGAGAGCTTCATGAGCTGCAGCCACGGCGCCGGTCGAAAGATGAGCCGCACCAAGGCGAAGAAGCTCTTCACCATCGCCGACCAGATCGCCGCGACCGAAGGCGTGGAATGCCGCAAGGACGCCGACGTGATCGACGAGATCCCGATGGCCTACAAGGACATCGACGCGGTGATGGAAGCGCAGAAGGACCTGGTGGAGGTGGTCTACACGCTCAAGCAGGTGGTGTGTGTGAAGGGATAGGAGGAGGCCCGCCAGGGCCTGCGCAAGATGGCCAGGATACAGATCGATGAGAGGTGCATTCGGCAAACAGAAGCGGAGTTGGGGCGCTTGCAGCAAGCCTTGAGTGAAGCTTTCAAGCAGCGCGAATCCTCCGCATCGGGATGGGCAGCGTGGAAGTCCGCCGCCGAGCGGTTTCGCCTTTACGAGAGTCCCGTTTTCGAGCTATGGAGCGATGAGGCACGGGAGGGCATCTTGCGAGGTGAAGGGTCGTGGCGCGAGAGTGCCATGCTTTACATCGAATTGAGTCCCCGATTTTTTCGATCCGGCTACCTGCGAGATCGTCTGTGTCATCTGTTGAAGCGGTGCACGCTGTCTGCGTCGGAGAGCTGCAACGTACGGAGGATTCTGCTGGAGACCTTGGTTCGCAGACCTTCGGTAGGGCGTTTTCGCCATGATTGCCAGCTTGCGGCGCGATGGGCCGACGACGAATTCTCGGCTCATGTTCAAGAGCTTTCATACCGCAAGCATGGATGGGTACGCGGGCGAGCGCAGCGAATGTTGAATGTCATCTTGCAGAACAAGAGACGGGGGAATCAGGAGCAATGAAAAGCAACAAGCAACGCCGCGCAGAGATCCGCGCTCACCGGCTGGAGCGCGCTGCGCGCCTCGAAGCGCAAATGCGTGTGTCTGCCCAGAGGAGTACATCCTTGCGCGCACCCGGCTTGGCAGCGGCCGATGTCGGTGTGCTGGAACGTCACAACAACACGGTCGGTCCGTTGCCGACCTACTACGTCGATCGCGCCTTCACCTGCCGCGACTGCGGCGCGGAGGAAGTCTGGACTGCCAAGCAGCAGAAGTGGTGGCACGAGGTCGCCCACGGCAGCATCGAGAGCCGTGCAGCGTACTGCCTTGCATGCCGGCGCGCACGTCGTGCGATGCATGCGGCATCGCAAGGCGAAGGAGCGAATCGCCTGGGCGAGATGTCAGAGCGCCTGCGTGTTCTGGCCCGTTCTGCGCCGACACCGGAAGCGCGGGAGGAAGTGGACGCGGCTCTTGAGAGCAAGTGGTGGGGCTTGCGCGTGCTGGCCGTTGCAGCGTTGGGTTGCTGGGGTACGGCAGCCGATATCGCGCGGCTGCGTGCCTGGGCCGACGTGCATCCGCCGTCGTGGGGAACTTGGGAGCAGAAGAGAGGAAGCGCCGCTGTGGAGGCGTTGGGCGGGTGTCTGCGGCATCCGGGCGATGACGCCTGGGCACTCGAGGCCTGTCTGCAAGGCCATGCAAATCCTTGGAGCTGGCGCGTGTTCTTGAGAGAAGTGCCGGCTGAACGTATGGAGGCCTGTGTCAAGGCTGAGTTCGCGAGCCAGGAAGACGATCCGCAACGCTTGCTGAGGCTTCTTGCGCTGCTGTATTGGATCGGGCAGTCACCAGGGTTGTCGCAGGTCGCCGTGCTGCACACACACCCGCACGCCGAAGTGCGCCTTTGGGCAAAGCGTTTCCAATCGCCGAAACCATGAGAGCCTTTCGGCTGCTGACGGAACCACCCTTTGCAACGCGAAAGCGTGCGACAAGAACGATATCGATAGACAACAACGAGATTCACAACCATGCAACAAGAAAAGGACAAGGAGCTCCTGCGCTCCGCCCACCCCATCGATCCCGCCATGCGCGCGCAGATCATGCAGGCCCTGCGCGACATCGAGGCGCGCCATGACGTCACGGTGCTGTTCGCCTGCGAATCCGGCAGCCGCGGCTGGGGCTTTGCCTCGCCCGACAGCGACTACGACGTGCGCTTCATCTACGTGAACCGCCTGCCGTGGTACCTCACGGTGACGCCGCGGCGCGACGTGATCGAGCTGCCGATCAGCAGCGAACTCGACGTGAACGGCTGGGACCTGCGCAAGGCGCTGGGCCTGATGCGCGAGTCGAACCCCACGCTGCTCGAATGGCTGCGCTCGCCGGTCGTGTACCGCGACGATGCGGCCGCGATGCCGCGTTTCCGTGCGCTCGCGGAGGCGGTGTTCTCCAATGCGCGCGGCTGGCATCACTACGCCTCGATGGCGAAGAAGAACTTCCGCGAGCACCTGCAGGCCGACGAGGTGCGCTACAAGAAATATCTCTACGTGCTGCGTCCGCTCCTGGCGGCACGCTGGATCCGCACGCAGGCCGGCGTGCCGCCGATGCGCTTCGCCGAGCTGGCGCAGCGCACGCTCGACGCCGTGCACGACGCCGCGCTGATCGAGGAGATCAACGCGCTGCTGGCAGTGAAGATGCGCGCCGGCGAGGCCGCGACCAGCCCGCGCTGGCCCGGCATCCATGCGTTCATCGAGGCCGAGCTGGCAGCCCACGCGGCCGAGCCGGTCACGCCGCTACCGCAGGCCGAGAACGCGGGACTCGATGCCTTCCTGTGCGAGACGGTGCTGCGCATCGAAGGAGGCCGCGCATGATCGAACTCGACGGTTCGCAAGGCGAGGGCGGCGGGCAGATCCTGCGCACCAGCCTGGCGCTTTCGGTGGCGACGGGCCAGCCCGTGGCCATCGAGAAGATTCGCGCAGGCCGCGCCAAGCCGGGCCTGATGCGCCAGCACCTGGCCTGCGTGAATGCCGCGGCACAGATCAGCGGCGCGCAGGTCGAAGGGGCCGAGCTCGGCTCGCAGTCGCTGCGCTTCGTGCCCGGGCCGGTGCGCGCGGGCGAGTACCGCTTCGCGATTGCCAGCGCGGGCAGCTGCATGCTGGTCTTGCAGACGGTGCTGCCGCCGCTGCTGCTGGCCGGTGCGCCGAGCCATCTGCACCTGAGCGGCGGCACCCACAACCCGATGGCGCCGCCCTTTCATTTTCTGGAGCGCGCCTTCGCACCGCTGGTGCGCCGCCTGGGCGCGGACCTGCAGCTGGTGCTGCGCCGCTGCGGTTTCTATCCGGCCGGCGGCGGCGAGGTCGAAGCGGCCATCGTGCCGGCGGCCGATGGGCTGCAGCCTTTCGACCTGATGAGCCGCGGCGCGCTGCTGTCGAGCCATGCGGAGTGCCTGGCGCCGGGGCTTGCGCGCCACATTGCCGTGCGCGAACTGGAGACGCTGGGCAAGGCCATGGGATGGTCCGGCGAGCAGCTGCGCACCGGAACCGCGCGCCAGAACGAGGGCCCCGGCAACGCGCTGCTTGCCACGCTGGCGTACGAGCATGTGACCGAGGTCTTCACGGCTTTCGGCGAAAAGTCGCTGAGCGCCGAGCAGGTGGCGCACGGGCTGGTGAAGGAGCTGCGCGAATTCCAGAAAAGCCAGGCAGCCGTTGGGCCGCACCTGGCCGATCAATTGGCCCTGCTGCAGGGCCTGGCCGCATGGCAAAGCGGCCGCGGCGGCGCCTTCACCTGCAGCGAAGTGACCGAGCACACGCGCACCAACTGCGCGGTGATCGAGCGTTTCCTGCCGGTGCGTTACCTCATCACGCAAGCGCCGGGCGCGGCCACCGTGACGGTGGCGCCGGCCTGAGGCGCAGCGCGTCGGCCGGCCGCTGCTGCTAGTCGCAGCAGATCACCGCAATCGGCTCGGAGCGGCCGCGCACGGCCAGCATCTCGACCTGTCCTCCCGCATGCGCGAAGCCGGCCTGCTGCGCGGCAAACACCGAGACCACCAGGCGCGATGCGGCCGTCTTGGCGTGGTCCTGCAGCCGGCTCGCGGTGTTGACCACCTCGCCGATCGCGGTGAAGGTGGTGGTGTCGAGGTAGCCCACCTCGCCCACGGCCGCCCGTCCGGCGTGCAGGCCCATACCGAAGTCCAGCTGGTGGCCGAACTGGGCTTCGAAGCCCTCGCTCCACGCGTCCATGCGCTGGCCGATGAGCTCGGTCGCGCGCAGCGCCTGCCGGCATGCGGTGGGCAGGTCGGTGTCGAGCCCGAAGATCGCCATCACGCTGTCGCCGATGAACTGGTTCGGCACGCCGCCGCATTCGCGCACTGCAGCGCCCACGGTGGCGAAGTAGCGGTCGAGCACATAGGCCAGGTCGAAGGGCCATTGCCCCTCCGCCAACCCCGACCAGCGCCGCAGGTCCACGAACAGGATGGCCACGTCGCGCTCGCGGCCGAAGCTGCTGGCCGGCGCCGGCTGCCTTCCGTTGCTTGCGGGTGCGAACAGCGGGATGACCTCGATGTCGCCTCGCGGGCGCAGCTGGCAGGCGAGCCGCACGCCGCCCGGGGCGCGCACGCGGTCGAGCGTTCGCTGCTCGTCGCGGTCGGGCGGGTCCGTGTGCTGTGCGGGACCGAGCACGCGCACGCGGCAGGTCGAGCAGCGCGCCCGGCCGCCGCACACCGAGAGGTGGGCGATGCCGTGCGAGCGGCTCGCTTCCAGCACGCTCCAGCCGCGCGGCACGTGCACTGTGCGGCCGGGGTAGCGCAGCGCGATCGACGCCCCGGGCGCGCGGCGCGCGAACCAGTTGCGCGCCGCATAGGCCGCCAGCAGGGCGGCCAGGCCGAGCGCGTAGAAGAGCTTGATGCGGCCTTCCGCCGTGTCGAGCGCACGGGCCTCGGCCGGGGTTGGCAGCACCGCGGGCGGAACGCCGGTCCACTGGAACTCGCGCCCCATCGAGACGAAACCCATCATCGCCGCGAGCGGCAGCACCACGGCAATGGCCAGCAGCAGGTAGGAAAAGCGGCGGTAGGCCGGCCGCGCCCGCAGCGCGAAGTGAATGCCGAGGCAGCCATGGGTCCAGGCCGCCAGCAGCATCGTGAACTGCGCGCCGGCGCCCGGCAGGCTCCACAGGCCCGAGACCACGCGCACATAGGAACCCTCGATGCCGTAGGCGAGGTAGGCGCCGCGCATGGCGGTCAGGTGGGTGGCCAGCAGCAGCGGCAGCGCAAAGCCCAGCAGCACGCGCAGGCCCTCGAGCGGCGGCATGCGCAGCGTGCGGCGTTCCCACAGCGCGGCCACCGCCAGCACCAGGTGCGCGCCGGCCGCCCCGTACAGCAGCAGCGTGCCCGGCAGGCTGTGCCAGAAGAGCTGCACGTTGCGCAGCACCGCTTCGGCCGCCGCGAAGGAGGCGATGCCCAGCGAATGGTTCAGCAGGTGCGCCGTGACATAGGCCATCAGCACCAACCCGCTCGTCCATCGCAGGTTGCGCCGGGTCGGTGGTTTCGGCAGCAGGGCGATGGGTGGGGAGCGTCTGTCCATGAATGGCTTCGAAGGGCACCCGAGCATAATGCGCGCGCCCCTTTCCACCGGCATGGCACTCACTCCAGACATTCCCCGTTCCAGCCTCGCGCTGCGCCGCATCGCGCTGTTCGAAGGCTTGCCAGACCAGCGGCTCGACCTGCTCGCGCAGCAATGCCTGTGGCACAGCGTCGAGGCCGGCAAGCCCCTGCTGCTGCGCGCCGAGCAGCAGGGCGATGTGTTCATGCTGGTCTCGGGCCGGGTCCGCGTGACCACCTATGCGGCCAACGGGCGGCAGGTGACCTTCAGGGATTCGGAGGCCGGCGAGCACTTCGGCGACATTGCCGCCATCGACGGCGGGCCGCGTTCGGCCGACGTGGTCACGCTGCTGCCGAGCGTGCTGGCCAGCCTCGACCGCGCTGCCTTCCTGGGCCTGTTGCGCGAGGAGCCGCTGGTGGCCGAGCGGGTGATGCAGCGGCTGGCGTCATTGGTGCGCCAGCTGTCGGAGCGCGTGATCGACCTGAGCACGCTGGGTGTCCAGAACCGGCTGCATGCCGAGCTGCTGCGCCTCGCGCGAACCGCGGGCGTGGCGCACAACCAGGCGCGGCTGGAGCCGGCGCCCAGGCATGCGGCCCTGGCGAGCCAGATCAGCACCAACCGCGAGCAGGTGACCCGCGAGCTCAACGTGCTGGCGCGCAGCGGCGTGCTTCAGAAGGACGGCAAGGCGCTGCTGGTGGCCGACGTCGCCCGGCTCGAGGCGATGGTCTCGCAGGTCAGGGGCGACTGATGAGCCGGATCAGTTCCAGCGGCCGCGCAGCCCGCCGAGGCTGAACCGGCCCGCGCCCAGCAGCACCACGGCGAGCGCGCCGAACAGGTACAGGCCCTGCAGCTCGAGCGCCCAGCCGCCCTGCTTGGTCAGCGCGAACAGGTCGGCCATGTGCACCAGGCCGAAGGCCGCGAGCATGTTGATGACGACCACGCCGGCGGCGGCGCGGGTCCAGAAGCCGGCGATCA
This sequence comes from Variovorax sp. SPNA7, assembly GCF_033807855.1. Taxonomy (NCBI): domain Bacteria; kingdom Pseudomonadati; phylum Pseudomonadota; class Betaproteobacteria; order Burkholderiales; family Comamonadaceae; genus Variovorax; species Variovorax sp. SPNA7. The sequence continues at coordinate 4,953,670 of NZ_CP138513.1, read as the reverse complement.
TGAGCAGCGGCGCCACGATCTCGCCCACGTACACCAGATAGGCCAGCCCGCCCGGCAGTCCGGCCTTCAGCAGCATCGCGCTCACGAAGCCCACGCCGGCCGAGATCTTGAAGATGCCGTGCAGCAGCACGAGCACGCCGATCGCCACGCGCAGCAGCAGCTTGCCGGCGTCGTCCAGCGTGGCGGGGGAAACGGAGGAAGCCTGCGAGGGTGCGATCGGCGCACGTGCGGCGTTGGCGGCTACGGCCTGGGTGTTCATGGCGGATCCTTGAAGAATGGGAGGGGTCGCCGCGCGGTGCGGCGGTTGCGCCTCCAGTGTGCGCAGCCGCGGCACGCCGGTATGTGCGTTTACGCACAATTTCCGACGGTGGCCCATGGCCCGCGCCATCCTGCTACGCTCGGACGGCCCGCCAGCCGACTCGGCGGGCTTTTTTCTGCGCCGCTTCCTTCCCCATGGTCTTTCCCCTCATCACCGATCCGCATTTCTATGCGGTGGCCGTTCCCGCCGTGCTGCTGCTGGGCATCAGCAAGAGCGGGTTCGGCGCTGGCTTCGGTTCGCTGGCGGTGCCGCTGATGGCGCTGGCGGTCACCGTGCCGCAGGCCGCGGCCATCCTGATGCCGCTGCTGCTCCTGATGGACCTGCTTGGCCTGGCCGCCTTCCGCAACGACTTCGACCGCGCGCTGCTCAAGTTCCTGATTCCCTTCGGGCTGCTTGGCACGGTGATCGGCACGCTGCTTTTCCGCACGCTCTCGGCCCACACCGTGGCCGGCATCGTCGGCGTGTTCACGCTGCTGTTCCTTGCGCAGCGGCTGGTGTTTCCGCCCAAGCCGGACGATCCGCTGCCCTCGCGCGCGGTGGGTGCGGCGCTCACCGCGGTGTCGGGGTTCACCAGCTTCATCGCGCATGCCGGCGGGCCGCCGATCAATGCCTACGTGATCCCGCTGCGGCTCAAGCCGGTGGTGTTCACCGCCACCATGGCGTACTTCTTCTTCGTGGTGAACCTGAGCAAGTGGGTTCCCTATGCATGGCTCGGCCTGATCGACCTGCGCACGCTGGCCACTTCGGCGGCGTTGATGCCGCTGGCGCCGCTCGGCGTGTGGGTGGGCATCCGCATTGCCCGGCGCATCGATGCGACGTGGTTCTATCGCTTCGTGTACCTGGGCATGCTGCTGACCGGCCTCAAGCTCGTCTACGACGGATTCTTCGCCTGAGGCCGGGACCGGAGCTCAGAACTCGACGATCGACTTGAACCCGCCGAAGATCATCCGCTTCGCATCGAAGGGCATGGTCTTCGGGTCCATCGCGGCAAGGCGCGGGTCGGCCATCACCTTGGCGTTGACCGCGTCGCGGTGCTTGCGCGACTTGTAGACGATCCACGAGAACGCCACGGTTTCATCGGCCTTCTGCTTCACGCTCTGCGGAAAGGACGTGAACTTGCCGGGCTTCACGTCGTCGGCCACGCATTCCACGTATTCGAGCGCGCCGTATTCCATCCAGATCTTGCCGGCCTTGCGCGCCAGCTTGCGGTAGGCCTCGATGTTGTTCGAGGGAATGGGAACGATGAAACCATCGACATAGCGAGCCATTGGAAGTCTCCTTGAAAGAAACGGAAGAAAGGAAAGAAAAAGGGGCCGCCCGCCAGGCGGACCCTCAGGATGCCGCCGCACGATTGGCCGTGCCTGCGGATGCCGCGGACCCCTTGCTGTTGTTGTCTTCGTTGTTCTGGGTGGACCCTGGCGATGCGGTGCGAAGCAGCACGGCCCCGAGCAGCCCCGCCACGGCCGCGAACACGGCGCCGATCAGGAACGCGAGGTTGTAGCCGCCGGTGAGCGCGAGCGCCAGCTTTGCGCCGGCCGCCTCCATCGACGTGGTGCGCGCGACGGCGGCGCTGGCCAGCACCGCCAGCCCGAGCGCGCCGCCCATCATGAAGGCCGTGTTGACCACGCCCGAGGCCAGGCCCGATTCGGTCGGGCTCACCTCGCTCATGGCTGCGAGCAGCAGCGGGTTCAGCGCCATGCCCGCACCCAGGCCGAGCAGCAGCATGCCCGGCAGCACGTCGACCACGAAGCTGCCGTTCACCGGCGCCCGCGCGAACAGCGCAAGCCCGATGGCCGCGAGCCACAGTCCCACGGACAGCGGCCGGCGGATGCCGAAGCGCATCACCAGCCTGGCCGAAATGCCCAGCGAGAACAGCGCCATGATCAGGTTGGCCGGCAGGAACGCCAGGCCGATCTGCATCGGCGTGTAGCCCAGCACCAGCTGCATGTAGAGCGCGGAAATGAAGAACCACGCGAACATGGCCGCCGCCCACAGCACGCCCACCACGTTGGAGACCGACACGCTGCGCAGCCGGAACAGGCCGAGCGGCATCAGCGGATGCTGCACCCGGGCCTCGATGGCGATGAAGAGCGCCATCAGCACCACTGCCGCACCCAGCAGGCCGAGCGTCTGCGCCGACTGCCAGCCGGCCTCGTTGCCGTTGACGATGGCATACACCGCGAGCATCAGCGACAGCGTCACCGCCACGGCGCCGGCCACGTCGAGCTTCTCGCCATGGGCATGGCCGCGCGCCGAAGGCAGCAGCGCAACGCACAGCGCATACACGGCCACGCCGATCGGCAGGTTCACCAGGAAGATCCAGTGCCAGCTCAGCGTGCTCGTGAGCAGCCCGCCCAGCAGCACGCCGATGCTGCCGCCGCCCGCGCAGACGAAGCCGTAGACGCCCATCGCCTTGGCGCGGTCGGCCGGCTCGGTGAAGATGTTCATGATCAGCGAGAGCGCCACCGCCGAGACCACCGCGCCGCCCAGCCCCTGCACCGCGCGCGCCGCCACCAGCAGGGCCTGCGAGTTGGCAACGCCGCAGGCCAGCGAGGCCAGCGTGAACAGCACGAGGCCGATCAGGAAGAGCCTGCGGTGGCCGTACAGGTCGCCCAGCCGCCCGCCCAGCAGCAGGAAGCCGCCGAAGGTCAGCATGTAGGCATTCACCACCCAGACCAGCGAGGTCTCGGTGAAGCCGAGGTCGGTGCGGATGGAGGGCAGCGCCACGTTCACGATCGTGGTGTCGAGCACGATCATCAGCACGCCCAGGCACAGCACCATCAGTGCGAGCCAGCGCTTGCGGTTGTTGTCGAGTGTGTCGGTCATGAAGAACGATTCCTCCAAGTTGCGGATGGAAAGGGCCGGGTCAGACCAGCGGCTTGCCCCCGTTGATGAGCCATGGCGTGCCGAAGCGGTCGGTCACCATGCCGAAGCCCTCGACCCAGAAGGTCTTCTCGAAAGGCATGGAGACGGTGCCACCCTCGGCGAAGGCGTCGAACACGCGGCGCGCTTCGGCGACGGTCTCGAGGGTCAGCGCAACGCCGAAGCCTTTCATGCCTTCGTAGGTCTGGCCGGGCATGGTGTCGGAGGCCATGAGCATGCCGTCGCCGTAGGCCAGGGACGCATGCATGATGCGCTTCTTGGCGTCGGCCGGCATCTGCTCGGTGCCGGGCGCTTCGCCGATGGTCATCATCATCTGCATGGTGCCGCCGAGCGTCTTCTCGTAGAAGCGCATGGCCTCGGCTGCGTTGCCGTCGAACGTGAGATAGGCGTGGATGGGAGACATGGTGTTTCCTTTCGGTGGTTACTTTTCGGAGGCCGTCTTGAGGTTGGCAAGGCCGGTTTCGAAGTCCTTGCCGATCATCTGGTCCATGTTGAAGAAGATGCCCATGAGCTTTGCGATGTAGGGGCTCGGGCCGTGCATGGCCCAGGTCACCTGTGTCGCGCCGCCCTGCGGCTGCAGCGTGAACTCGGCCATGTTGCGGGCTTCGAAGGGCTTGATGAAATCGAGCCTGATCGCGATCTTCGAAGCCGGCGTGGACTCGGCGATTTCCATGCGGCCCGCGCCCGCCTTGTCGTTGCCTTCCCACGCGTAGGTCGCGCCCTGGCCGGCGGGTGCGCCGCCGAAGCTGCGCTTCATGCCCGGGTCCAGCTTCTCGTAGGGCGACCACTCGCCCCAGCGGTGGAAGTCGTTGATCAGCGGAAAGATCTTCTCGGCCGGCGCCGCGATGCGCGCCGTGCGCTCGACGCGAAAGCTGCCGGGCCGGACGGCGGCGTAGATGAGCACGATCGCGATCAGCGCGAGGATGGCGAGGGCGATTTTCTTGAGCATGGAGGTATTCCTGGAGCGGGGCGGACCGTCGCGATTGATTACTGGCCGGCGTGCACCACCAGCAGCCAGCCCACGCCGAAGCGGTCCGCGAGCATGCCGAAGCTGGAGCTGAAGAAGGTCGGCGTCAATGGCTGCATCACCTGGCCGCCATCGGCCAGCGCATCGAACCACTGGCGCGCCTGGGCGTCGGTGGAGGCGGTGAGGGCGAGCATGATGCCCTTGAACTCCGGCTGGCCCGAGCACCGGCCGTCGGAGGCCATCAGTTCGGTTTCGCCGATGCGCACCACCGCGTGCATCACCTTGTCGGCCGCCGGCGCGCCGCCGCCGCAGCTGGCGTCGGCATCGGACGAAGGCGGCATTTCGGGCGCCTCGCTGTAGCGCATGAGTTGCACGACTTCCGCGCCGAGCGCCTTCTTGTAGAACGCGAGCGCTTCGTCGCAGCGGCCTTCGAAGGACAGGTAGGACTGGACTTTCATGGCGTTTCCTTTGGACTGAGGATGAAAGGATGCACAGAGACCTGCGCGCATACGGAATAACTAAGTTTGTGTACACCGTCCACAAAGAATAGCAGACATAATGGACACTGTCCACATGGAGATTTCCGATGAGCCCCCGCATCGTCCCGCCAGCCCCCACTCCGCCCGCGGCCCGCAGTACCTACCGCCACGGCGACCTGCGCCGCGCGCTGCTCGACGCCGGCATCGAACTGGCGCGCGACGGCGGCCCCGATGCGGTGGCGCTGCGCGAGGTGACGCGGCGTGCGGGCGTGGTGCCCAACGCGGCGTACCGGCATTTCGCGAGCCGGCGGGAGTTGCTGCTGGCGGTGCGCGCGGCCGCGCTGTCGGCGGCGGCCGGGGCCATGGAAAAGGAGCTGGCGGTGCTGCCCTGCGACCAGCCGCCCGTCGACTTCGCGCGGGCGCAGGTGCGGGCCATCGGCACTGGTTACCTGCGTTTTGCGCAGGCCGAGCCGGGCCTGTTCCGCACCGCCTTCGTGGTGTCGTCGGAGGACGCCGAGGGCGAGGTGGGGCCGGGAAAGGAGGGGGCCGGCGGCAAGGACCCGTTCCAGCTGCTGGGCGCCGCGATCGACCGTCTCGTGGAAGCGGGCGCGCTCGACCCTTCGCACCGCCCGAACGCCGAATACCTGGCCTGGTCGGCCGTGCACGGCCTGGCGCTGCTGATCATCGAAGGACCGCTCAAGGGCATGGATGCGCAGTCCAGCCACGCGCTGGGGCAGCGGCTGATCGACATGGTGGAGCGGGGGCTTTAGCCTGGGCGGCCCCGGCTACAGATAGATCTTCTGCAGCAGCCGGATCAGCGTTTCGCGCTCGCGTGCCGTGAGCCGGGCGCTGGCGTCGGCCTCGAGCTGCGTCACGGTCTGTTCGGCCTCGCGAATCAGCTTTTCGCCGGCCTCGGTCAGGTGCAGCCCCACCGCGCGGCCGTCGTGCGGATGCGGGCGGCGTTCGATGAGTCCGCGGCTGTCGAGCGTGGCGACCAGGCTCACCAGGTTGGGCGGCAGGATGTCGAGCGTGTTGCACAGCTGGCGCGAGGTGGCGCCCGGGTTGTGCGCCAGCAGCGACAGCACCGAGAAGTCGATCTGCTTGAGGCCGTACGGCGCCATGCGCTCGGCGAACACGCCGCTCACGATGAGCCAGGCGCGGCGCGCGTTGTAGCCGACCAGGGCTTCCAGCATGCGGGCGTCGAGCCGGTCGGACTTGCCGTTGCCGGCCGTTGCCGGCTCAGCCTTGGCGGGACTGTTCTTGGATGGACGGGGCATGGCCCGAGCGTAACCCGTGGCCGGCCCGGCCGGGCTTCCGTCAGCGCGCGGCGGCCGGGGTTTTTGCGGCGTCGTGCGTCATGGCGACACCCTCGCAGGCGCGCTTGACGATGGCCAGCCGCATGTCGAATTCGGGCAGCACCCAGCGCCGCAGCGCCGCCGCCGGGCCCGCCCTGGCGGCGCGCTCGGCATCCGATGCCTCGGCCGCATCGATGCGCGCCCAGGCCCAGGCCAGCATCGCGAGCATCACCGCGCGCAGGTAGTCGTCGGCCACTTCGTAGGGCAGCACGGGGTTGGCATGCGCGGCCATCGCGATGGTGGTGCCCAGGTAGCGCAGCTGCGCGAGCCGGCGCTGCACGTCGGCATCGGCGTCGCGCGAGGCGTCGAGCGTGTCGCGCAGCTCGAGCAGCACGGCCGACATGCCGGCGCCGCCGTCGGGCAGCACCTTGCGCACCAGCAGGTCGATGGCCTGGATCTCGTTGGTGCCCTCGTAGATCATGGTCACGCGCGCATCGCGCACGATCTGCTCGATGCCCCATTCGCGCACGTAGCCGTGGCCGCCGAACACCTGCAGGCATTCGCTCGCGCCATGGAAGGCCTGCTGCGTGCAGGCGGCCTTGAGCACGGGCGTGACCAGCGAGCACCAGCGCTGCGCGCGTTCGCGCGCCTTGGGGTCGGCGTCGTGCGCGGCCACGTCGAGCATCAACGCGCTGCGGTAGGCGAGCGTGCGTGCGCCGTCGATCCAGGCGCGCTGGGTGTCGAGGATGCGGCGGATCGCGGGGTGTTCGGCGATCAGGTCCGCGGCTTCGGCGCCGCGGCTGGCGGGCACGGCGCCGGGCGCGCGCATCTGGCGGCGCTCGGCCGCATAGGCGTCGGCCTTTTGCCAGGCGGCATCGAGCAGGCCGATGCCCTGCAGCGCCACATGCAGGCGCGCCGCATTCATCATCACGAACATCGCGGCCAGGCCGCGGCCCGGCTCGCCGACCAGCCAGCCGGTGGCGTCGTCGAAGCGCATCGTGCAGGTGGGGCTGCCGTGCAGGCCCATCTTCTCCTCGATGCGTTCGCAGTGCACCGCGTTGCGCGCGCCGTCCGGCAGCAGCTTGGGCACGAGCACCAGGGACAGGCCCTTGGGGCCGGCGGGCGCCTGTACTTCCGATCCATGCATGCGGCACAGCACCAGGTGCACGATGTTGGGCGTGAGGTCGTGTTCGCCGCCCGAGATGAAGATCTTGCCGCCGCTCACGCGCAGGCTGCCGTCGGCCTGCGGCACGGCGCGCGTGCGCACCTGGCCCAGGTCGCTGCCCGCATGGGCTTCGGTCAGGCACATGGTGGCGAGCCATTCGCCGGTGGCGATCTTCGGGAGGTAGAGCGCCTTCAGTTCGTCGTTGCCGTGGTGCTTGAGGCAGGCATAGGCGCCGTGCAGCAGGCCCGGTGCCATCGTGAGGCCGTGGTTCGCCGCGCTCAGCCATTCGTAGAGGATGGCTTCGAGCACGGCCGGCAGCCCCTGGCCGCCGTCTTCAGGCGCAGCCGAGAGACCTGGCCAGCCGCCATCGACGAAGGCCTGGTAGGCCTCGCGGAACCCGGGCGGCGTGGCGACCTCGCCGTTGGCGAAGCGGCAGCCGATCTCGTCGCCGCCGCGGTTGATGGGCGCCACCGCCTCGGCCACGAAGCGCGCCGCTTCCTCGAGCACCTGCTGCTGCAGCGCTTCGTCGACCTCGGCGAAGGGCGCCAGCGCGCGCAGCCTCGATGGTGCGTCGAGCACCGCGTTCAGGATGAAGCGGCTGTCTTCGGGGCGGGGCCGGTAATCCATGGGTGTATCAGGACTCGGCGGTGAAGCCGATCTTCTTGACCAGCGGGCCCCAGCGTTCGTACTCGGACTGGAGCGATTTCTTCATGTCCTCGGGTGAGGAGCCGTGGGCGACCAGGCCGACCGACAGCAGGCCGTCGGCCACGGCCTTGTCCTTGAGCGCGGCCTGGATGGCCGTGCTCGCGGCGGCGATGACGGCGGCGGGCGTCTTGGCCGGCGCGAAGAAGCCGAACCATTCGTCGGCCACGATTTCCGGGAAGCCCTGTTCGGTGAAGGTGGGCACGTCGGGCAGGTAGGCCGCGCGCTGCGCGCCCGAGGTGGCGAGCACGCGCAGCTTGCCGGCCTTGGCGAAGGGCAGGTAGTCGCCCACGGGCGTCATGCTCGAGGCGATCTGCCCGCCCACCACGTCGTTGATGGCCGGCAGCGAGCCGCGGTAGGGAACGTGGCGCAGGTCGGTGCCGGTGTTCAGGCCCAGCAGCGCGCCCAAAAAGTGCGGCGTGGAGCCCGCGCCCGGCGAGCCGTAGCTGGCCTGGCCGGGGTTGGCCTTGGCCCAGGCGATGTAGTCCTTCAGCGTCTTCACGCTGGCCGGCACCACCGGGCCGACGGCCAGGCCGTGCGTCATCACGGCGCCGATGGAAACCGGCGCGAAATCGGCGAGGCCGTAGCTCAGCTTGGTGTAGATGTGTGGATAGGTCGAGAGCGCCGAGGCCTGCGCGAGGCACAGCACCGAGCCGTCGGCCGGCGAGCCCTTGAGTGTGTCGAGCGCAATGCGCCCGCCCGCGCCGGGCTTGTTCTCGACCACTGCGTTGATCTTCGAATAGGGCGTGTCGCCCAGCTTCTCGGCCACCCGGCGCGCCACGCTGTCGCCCGCGCTGCCGGCCGGAAAGCCGTAGTAGATCTTGGCCTGCTGCACGGCCTGGGCGAGTGCGGCAAGCGGATGCAGGGCGCCGAGCGCGGCTGCGCCGCCGAGTGCCTGCACGAATTGGCGTCTGTTTGTCATGGTGTTGTCTCCTTGTATTCCGGGGCTCTGTTTGCTGGGGCTGGAAATCAGCGCGGCGCCATGCGCAGCGCGCCGTCGAGGCGGATCACTTCGCCGTTCAGGTGCCCGTTGGTCACGATGTGGCAGGCCAGCTCGGCAAATTCCGAAGGCTTGCCCAGGCGCGGCGGAAACGGGATCGATGCGGCCAGCGATTGCTGCACGGCTTCGGGCAGTTCCATCAAAAGCGGCGTGGCAAAGAGGCCCGGCGCCACGGTGCAGACGCGGATCGCATGCTGCGCAAGGTCGCGCGCCATCGGCAGCGTCATGCCCACGAGGCCGCCCTTGGAGGCGCTGTAGGCCTGCTGGCCCACCTGGCCGTCGAAGGCCGCGACGGATGCGGTGAAGAGCATCACGCCCTTCTCGCCGTTGTCCAAAGCATCGAGCTTGGCGCAGCGGGCCGCAAAGAGGCGCGCCATGTTGTAGCCGCCGACCAGGTTGATGTTGACCACGCGCACGAAGTCTTCGAGCGGCGCGGGGTTGCCGTCCTTGCCGACGATGCGCTTGGCGCTGCCGATGCCCGCCACGTTCATGAGGATGCGCGCGGTGCCGTGCGCGGCCTCGGCCTTGTCGAGCGCGGCATTGACGCTCTCGGTGTCGGTGATGTCGCAGACGCAGGCGACGCCGCCAATCTCTGCGGCCACCTTGGCGGCCAGTTCGGCGTTGCGGTCGAGCACGGCCACATTGGCGCCCAGGCGCGCGAGTTCGCGCGCGGTGGCTTCGCCCAGGCCCGATGCGCCGCCGGTCACGAGTGCGGCTTGTCCTTCGATCTTCATGGTGTGTGTCTCCTCGGGTGGTTCAGCGGGGCTTCAGGGTGAAGGGCAGGGTGTCGGCATGCAGCGCCTCGACGATTTCGGCGCGGTGCTTGAGCACGGCGCGCTGGTTGATGGAGCCCTTGTCGGTCACTTCGCCCTTGTCGATGGAAGGCGGCTCGGCCATCAGGTGCAGCCGCGCGATGCGGTTGGCGCTGCCGGTGCCCATGGCCGCCAGTTCGTTGGCCACCTGCTGGAAGTGCGCCTGCACCGGTGCGCTTTCGAGCACCTGCTGCATGGCGGCGCTTTCGGGCAGGCCGGCCAGTTCCCGCACCTTCTGCGTCGGGAAGACCAGCGCGCCGACTTCCTTCAGGTTGATGCCGGTCAGCACCGCGTCCTGCACGTAGGGCGCGCCGGCCGCGATGATCTTCGCGCGCAGCGGCCCCACGCTCACGAAGGTGCCGGTGGCGAGCTTGAAGTCTTCGGCGATACGGCCATCGAAGCGCAGGCCGCGGTGGATGTTCGACTCGTCGATCCATTTCACCGCATCGCCGGTCGAGAAGAAGCCCTCTTCGTCGAAGGCTTCGGCCGTGGCCTCGGGCGCGCGCCAGTAGCCGGGCGTGATGTTGGGGCCGCGGTAGCGCACCTCGGTCTTGCCGTCGACCTCGATCAGCTTGAGCTCGATGCCGGCCGCGGGCAGCCCCACGTCGCCCGACTTGACCTCGGGCCCCGTGACGTAGAGCGCGAACGGACCCGACTCGGTCATGCCCAGGCCGGTGCCCATCACGATGCGTTCGCCGACTTCGGACTCCTGCGTGCGGTGCAGGCTGTCCCACACGGGCTGCGAGAGCGCGGCGCCCGAGTAGAAGAACATCTTCACGCGCGACAGCAGGTTGCGGCGCAGCACCGCGTCGGTTTCCATGGCGTGCGCGATGGCCTCGAAGCCGGTCGGCACGTTGAAGTAGATGGTGGGCGCGATCTCGCGCAGGTTGCGCAGCGTCTCGGCCATGCCGCCGGGCGTGGGCTTGCCGTCGTCGATGTAGAGCGTGCCGCCGTTGTCCAGCACGATGCCCACGTTGTGGTTGCCCCCGAAGGTATGGTTCCAGGGCAGCCAGTCGACCAGCACCGGCGGCTCCTCGCCCAGGGCGGGAATCGACTGGCGCAGCTGCTGCTGGTTGGCGCACCACATGCGGTGCGTGTTGATCACCGCCTTGGGCATCTTGGTGGAGCCCGAGGTGAAGAGGAACTTGGTGATGGTGTCGGGGCCGGTGGCGCACATCGCGGCATCGATGGCGGGCGTGGCCGGCGTGGCGGCCAGCGCATCGAACGAGGTGGCGTCGCGGCCATCGGGCGCGCCCTCGGCGATCACCACTTCGGTCCCGGCGGGCACGGTGGCGGCAATGGCGCGGCCGAAGCGCGCGGCGTCGGCCGCGAACACCAGGCCCGGCGTGAGCGTGTCCAGCACGTGGCGCAGCTTCTCGAAGTCCTGGCTCACCACCGAGTAGGGCGGCGACACCGGGCAGTACGGCACGCCCGCATAGAGGCAGCCGAGCGCCATCAGGGCGTGTTCGATACCGTTCTCGCTCAGGATCGCGACCGGGCGCTCCGCGCTCAGGCCGCGGTCCAGCAGGGCCTGGCCGATGCTGCGCGCCTTCTGCAGCGCCTCGGCGTAGCTCACGCGCTGCCAGTCGCCGGTGCTGCCATCGGCCAGCCGTTCGCGGCGGGCGATGAAGGTGCGCTCGGGCGCCTGTTCGGCCCAGTGCGCGAGGCGGTCGGTCATGCGGTTGCGGTAGGGCGCGAGCGGCGTCTCGGCCCGCAGGTACTGCGTGCCCGGCGCACCTTCGCGCAGCACGGCGCGCGTGACGCCGAAGGCCAGCGGACGGTATCGGATGGTGGTCATTCCTTGCTCACTTTGGCGCCGCGGCCTTCGAGGAAGTCGCGCACGCGCGCCTTGGCCTCGGGCGCGTTCTGGACGATGCCGGACATCAGCGCCTCGGTGAAGAAGCCGTGGTCGGCCGACTGCTCGGCAATGCGCGGCAGCGCATGCATCAGCGCGTAGTTGGTCAGCGGCGCATTGGTGGCCACGCGCTTGGCGAGCTCGAAGGCCTTGTCGAAGGCCGCGCCCTCGTCGACCAGGTACTGCGCGAAGTTGGCGCGCTCGCCGTCCTCGGCGTTGTAGACGCGGCCGGTCATCATCATGTCGGTCATGCGCGCCACGCCGATCAGCTTGGGAATGCGCACCGAGCCGCCGCCGCCCACGAAGATGCCGCGCGAGCCTTCGGGCAGCGCGTAGAAGGTGCTGCGGTCCGCCACGCGGATGTGGCAGGCGCTCGCCAGCTCGAGGCCGCCGCCCACCACCGCGCCGTGCAGCGCTGCGATCACCGGCACCGGGCCGTGCTGGATCAGGTCGAGCGCGCCATGCCACAGCCGCGAGTGCTGCATGCCCTGGCCGGCGTCGCGCTCCTTCAGCTCGCTCAGGTCTAGGCCGGCGCAGAAGTGCGGGCCCTCGCCGTCGAGCACCGCGGCGCGCACCGTGGAAGGCAGCGTCTCGAAGGTGTTGCGCAGCGCGAGGATCAGGCCGTCCGAGAGCGCGTTGCGCTTGGCGCCGCGCGTCAGGCGGACGATGGCCACGTCGTCGCGGATGTCGAGTTGGAGGTCGGGATTGGTCATGATTGCATTCGTGTGTGAGTTGGATTATGGTTATGATAAATAATCAATTCAAGGCACTTGAGACCCCCGATTCCTAGGGACTTACCCGTACTGGAGACAACGACATGGACCACCAGAACCTGATCGCCATCGACATCCACACCCACGCCGAAGTGAGCTGCTGGAATCCGTTCGACAACTACGGCGAGGAATACGACCGCGCCGCCGACAAGTACTTCGGCTCCAGCGGCCGGCCCACCATTGCCGAGAGCGTGGCCTACTACCGCGAACGCAAGATCGGGCTGGTGATGTTCATGGTCGACGCCGAGTCGAACATGGGCCGCCGCCGCATCCCGAACGAGGAAATCGCCGAAGCCGCGCAGAAGAACAGCGACATGATGATCGCCTTCGCGAGCATCGATCCGCACAAGGGAAAGATGGGTGCGCGCGAGGCGCGCCGGCTCATCGAGGAGCACGGCGTGAAGGGCTTCAAGTTCCACCCGACGGTGCAGGCCTTCCATCCCTACGACAAGATGGCCTGGCCGCTCTACGAGGTGATTGCCGAGCACAAGCTGCCGGCCATCTTCCATACCGGACACAGCGGCATTGGTTCAGGCATGCGCTGCGGCGGCGGCCTCCGGCTGGAATACAGCAACCCGATGCACCTGGACGACGTGGCCATCGACTTTCCGGACATGCAGATCGTGATGGCGCATCCCAGCTTCCCCTGGCAGGACGAGGCGCTGAGCGTGGCCACGCACAAGCCCAATGTCTGGATCGACCTGTCGGGCTGGAGCCCCAAGTATTTTCCGAAGCAGCTGGTGCAGTACGCCAACACGCTGCTGAAGGACCGCATCCTGTTCGGCAGCGACTACCCGCTGATCACGCCCGACCGCTGGATGAAGGACTTCGAGGCGGCCGGCTTCAAGCCCGAGGTGATGCCGGGCATCCTGAAGGGCAATGCGGTCAGGCTGCTGAAGCTGGAGGGCTGAGCGCCGGCAGGCCGGGCCCAGGGCGGGCTACGCGTCCGCCTCTTCCTTTTCGTCGATCAGGTTCCAGTCGCGGCCCGAGCGGCGCTGCCGTTCTTCGCGTTCGCGCGCCATCTGTTCCTCGAACTGCTGGCGGCCCGCCTTGTTGGCCGCGATCAGCTTGGCGCGGTCCTTGTAGTGCGGGTAGATCTCGTCGCTGAGCTTGAGATTCCGGCGGCGAAAGCGCATGGCCGTCTCGCGCGCCTCGTGGGCGGGCCAGCCCAGCGCCTCGAGCGTGCTGCGGGCGCTGCGCAGCGACGATTCGAACACCTCGCGCTCCACATCCGTCACGCCGCGGTCGCGCAGCTGGAAGAGGTGGGTCACGTTGCGGGCCCGCGCGATGATGCGGGCCTGCGGAAAGTGCTCCTTCACCAGGTCGACGATATTGAGCGACTGCTCGATGTCGTCCACCGCCACCACGATGGCCTTGGCCGAGCCGGCGCCCGCGGTGCGCAGCAGGTCGAGCCGCGTCGCGTCACCATAGAACACGCGAAAGCCGAACTGCCGCAGGCCTTCGACGGTGTCGGCGTCGTGGTCGAGCACCGTCACGCGCAGGCCCTGCGACATCAGCATGCGGCCCACGATCTGGCCGTAGCGGCCGAAGCCGCAGATCAGCACCTTGGCGTCCTGCTGCTCCGAAATTTCTTCCAGCTGCGTGCCGTTGTTGCGGCTGTAGCGCGGCAGCACGAACTTGTCGAGCAGCACCAGCAGGAGCGGCGACAGCAGCATCGACAGCGCCACCGCGCCGATCAGGAGCGAGGTGGTCTCGGGCGGCAGCACGTCGGGCCCCGCGGCCTGGAACACCACGAACGCGAACTCGCCGCCCTGCGCGAGCAGCAGCGTGAACACGGGGCGCTCCTGGTAGGCCAGGCCCATGGCCTTGGCCAGCGCGTAGATCACGGCCAGCTTGATGGCCATGAAGCCGACCACCAGTAGCGCCATCAGCCCGGGGCTCGCCATCAGCACCCCGAAGTTGATCGACATGCCCACGGCAATGAAGAACAGGCCCAGCAGCAGGCCCTTGAAGGGCTCGATGTCGGTCTCGAGTTCGCGCCGGTATTCGCTTTCCGCCAGCAGCACGCCGGCAAGGAAGGCGCCCAGCGCCATCGACAGGCCCACGAACTGCATCAGCGCGGCGATGGCCACCACCAGGAGCAGCGACGCCGCGGTGAAGATCTCGGGCGTGTCGCTGCGCGCGATCCAGCGCAGCAGCGGACGCAAGGCCAGCCGGCCGCCGAGGATGATGCCGGCGATCACGCCGACGATCTTCAGGCCCTCGAGCGTGCGGTCCAGCCCGCTGAGCGACTGTTCGGCTGCCGTGGCGCCGGCCAGGAGCGGCAGCAGGGCCAGGATCGGGATGGCCGCCACGTCCTGGAACAGCAGGATCGAGAAGCCGGCCTGGCCGCTCGGCGTCTTCAGCAGGTTGCGCTCGCCGAACACCTGCAGCGCAATGGCCGTGGACGAGAGCGCCAGGCCGAGCGCCGCCACCAGCGCCACGCGCCATTCGGCACCCGCGGCCCAGCCGACGGCAAACAGCACTGCGGCGCAACTCAGCACCTGCGCCGCACCCCAGCCGAAGATCGGCCGGCGCAGGTTCCACAGGCGCCTGGGTTCGAGCTCCAGCCCCACGAGGAACAGCATCAGCACCACGCCGAACTCGGCGAAATGCAGCACGTCCTCCACGCTGGAGACGAGCCCGAGCCCCCAGGGGCCGATCGCGATGCCGGCCACGAGGTAGCCGATGATCGAGCCCAGGCCCAAGGCCTTGGACAGTGGCACCACCAGCACGGCGGCGCCCAGGTAGATCAGGCTGTTGGTCAGCCAGGCGGGTGCGTGTTCCATGCTCAGGCGATGCCCTTTTCGTTGTTCTGTTCATCGTTGGCGGCGGACGCCGCCTCGTCCAGGGCATCGGCTTCGGCCGGGCGGTCGGCTTCGGGCACCGGGCAGGCCACGCAGGCGTCGAGCTCCTCGAGCTCGGGCCATTGGGGGTAGCTGCCGAGCCGCTGGGCGAACACGTCGACGTGCGCCGCCACTTCGTCCTCGGCGGCGCTGCGCGCACCGTGCAGGACCAGCGGCGGCAGGAAGCGCATGCCGCACAGCGCCGCGGTCTGCTCGTAGGGCGGCAGGAAGGCGTCGAAGAAATAGCGGTGGTAGCCCTGGGGGTGGTAGCTCGCCTCGGGGCTGCCCGTGGTGGCGACCAGCCAGCAGTCCTTGCCCTGCAAGGCCGTGCCGCCGGGACCGTAGGCCCATCCGTAGCTGAGCACGTCGTCGAGCCAGAGTTTTTGCAGCGCCGGCATCGAATACCACTGGATCGGGTGCAGCAGCACCACCAGGCTGGCCCTGGCGAGCCGGGCGTGTTCGGCCTCGACGTCGATCGCGAAGTCCGGGTAGCTGCCGTAGAGGTCGTTGACATCGACCCCCGGCACGCCGCGCGCGGCGGCCAGCATGCGCCGGTTCACGCGCGAGTCGCGCCAGTGCGGATGGGCCGCGAGCACGTAGATGCCGCCGGTTTCGCCGGCGGCCGATGTTGTTGTCGTCATGCCGCGAACATAGCGCAGGTTGGGCGCTTGCCGGGGCCGAGCGCACCGCGTGTCGCTACGATGCGGAGGTTTCCAGCTCTGGAGGAGATGCTATGCCGGTGGTTCTGGTCGCCAATCCCAAGGGTGGCGTGGGCAAATCGACGCTCGCAACGAACATTGCGGGCTACTTTGCGAGCCGCGGCCATGCGGTGATGCTGGGCGACGTGGACCGCCAGCAGTCCTCGCGCCTGTGGCTGGGCCTGCGCCCGCCGCAGGCGCGGACCATCGCCACCTGGGAAGCCACCGGCGACAGCGCCGTGGTGCGGCCGCCGCGCGGCACCACGCATGCCGTGCTCGACACCCCCGCCGGCCTGCACGGCTGGCGCTTCAAGGAAGTGCTGGCGCTGGCCGACCGGGTGATCGTGCCGCTGCAGCCGAGCATCTTCGACATCTACGCCACGCGCGATTTCCTCGACCGGCTGAAGGAACAGCGCCGCGCCGAAAAGACGAAGATCAGCCTTGTGGGCATGCGCGTGAACGCCCGCACCCTGGCGGCCGACCGGCTGCACGAGTTCATCGCCAGCCTCGGCGTCCCGGTGCTGGGCGAGCTGCGCGACACGCAGAACTACGTGCAGCTCGCGGCGCGCGGGCTCACGCTGTTCGACATCGCACCGGGCCGGGTGCAGCGCGACCTGGCGCAGTGGCAGCCGATCTGCGACTGGCTCGAAGGCTGAGGACCGCGGCTGTCGCAAGGCCGACAGCCAGGCCGCCGGCCTTCGCGCCAGAATGCCCCGCATGACCAAAAAGACATTCCAGACGCTTCAGGATCTTGCGGCCTGCGTCGGCCAGGAAGTTGCCGTGAGCGACTGGATCACCATCACGCAAGAGCAGGTGAACCAGTTCGCCGAAGCCACGGGCGACCACCAGTGGATCCATGTCGACATCGAGCGCGCCAAGGCCGGGCCCTTCGGCGGGCCGATCGCCCATGGCTTCCTGACGTTGTCGCTGCTGCCGCGTTTCTTCGAGACGGCGCTCGATGTGGTCGAGTCGCGCATGGGCGTGAACTACGGCCTGAACCGGGTGCGCTTCATGTCGCCGGTGCCGGTGGGCAAGCGGCTGCGCGCGCGCATGAAACTGCTCACGGCGGAGCCGATCGCCGACGACGGCATCCAGATGACCTGGGAAGCCACGATCGAGCTCGAAGGCGTGGCCAAGCCGGCCTGCGTGGCCGAATCGGTGGTGCGCCGCTACCGCTGAGGCCCTTGCTCAGCCGAAGCCGTTCTGGCGCCAGGCCTCGAAGACGGTCACCGCCACGGCATTCGACAGATTCAGGCTGCGCTGCCCCTCGCGCATCGGCAGCCGCAGGCGCTGCGGCTCGGCAAAGCCCTCGCGCACCGCGGGCGGCAGGCCGCTGGTCTCCGAACCGAACACCAGCCAGTCGCCGGGCTGGAAGCGCACGTCGTGCACGGCCCGCGTGCCGCGCGTGGTGAGCGCGAACATGCGCTCGGCGGCCGGCCGTTCGGCATCGAGCAGCGCCTGCCAGCCGGCGTGGCGCTTCACTTCGGCATATTCGTGATAGTCGAGCCCGGCGCGGCGCAGCAGGCGGTCGTCCATCGAGAAACCCAGCGGCTCGACCAGGTGCAACATGCAGCCGGTGTTGGCCGCGAGACGGATCACGTTGCCGGTGTTCGGCGGGATTTCGGGCTGGACCAGGACGATATGGAACATGCGCCGATTGTCGCGGTGCTCAATGGGGCGGATCGGTGCGTGCGAACACCAGGGCCGTGACATGCGCCGCGCCGGCCAGCCGCAGCGCCGCGGCGGCCGAGAACAGCGAGGCGCCGCTGGTCATCACGTCGTCGACCAGCACCACGCGCCGGCCTTGCAGCTCGTGGGCGCGCAAGGGCTCGACCGCGAAGGCGCCGCGCAGGTTGCGCAGGCGCTCGGCGCGCGCGAGGCCGCTCTGCGCGGGCGTCTCGCGGGTGCGCAGGAGCAGCGCCGCGTCGGTCTTGGCGGGCGCGAGCCGGCGCGCCAGTTCGAGCGCCTGGTTGAAGCCGCGCTCGCGCAGCCGGGCCGGCGCCATCGGCATGGGCAGCACATGGTCGCATTGCTCCAGCGCCGGCTCCACCCACGGCACGCTGCGCATCAGCGTGGCAAGCGGCCCGGCCCAGCCGGCCTCGCCGCGAAACTTGAGTTGAGCGATGCAATCGGGCCAGGGCCACGCATAGGCGCAGGCTGCAAAGCAGGCATCGAGCGGCGGCGGATCGCGCATGCATTCGCTGCACCGGGCCACGCCCTCGGGCACCGGCAGGGCACAGCTGCCGCAGCGCGCGGCCGGCGGCGCGAAGCGCGTCACGCAGGCATCGCAGACACGCCGCGAAGGCCATGCGCGGCACACCTCGCACTGGCTGGGCAGCCGTGCGAGCAGAGAGGTCAAAGGCCGATCGGCCCAACGGCTGAACATGGGCTCAATATACTCACGGCCCCATGGCCACCGACCCCGCAAGAAGACCGCCGACCATCGATCCCACGGCGGCCGCGCGCTGGAGCCGGCTCGCGCCCGCCGACGGCTCGCCCTGGCTGCACGAGGAAATCGGCCGCCGCATGGAAGACCGGCTGCAATGGATCAAGGCGCAGCCGCGCACCTGGGCCGACTGGGCGCCATTGCGCGGCGGCCTCGAGGCACATGAGCTGGTGGCCCGGCGCTACCGCGAAGCCGCCTGCTTCGTGATCGAACCCGAAGCGAAGCTGGCCGCCGCGGCCGGCGAGGCGCTGGCCGCGCCCTGGTGGAGCGCGCGCCGCTGGCAGGGCAGCAAGCTGCGCTTCGATGTGCCGCCCGAAGACGGTGTGGACCTGCTCTGGGCCAACATGTCGCTGCACATGGCGGCCGACCCCGAGGCGCTCATCGCGCGCTGGCACCGGCTGGTGGCGACCGACGGCTTCCTGATGTTCTCGTGCCTGGGCCCCGACACGGTGCGCGAGCTGCGGGCGCTGCACGCGCGCCTGGGCTGGCCGGCCGCGGGCCACGAATACACCGACATGCACGACTGGGGCGACATGCTGGTGCATGCCGGCTTCGCCGAGCCGGTGATGGACATGGAACGCATCGTGCTCACCTGGGCCACGCCCGAAGCGGCGCTGGCCGAGCTGCGCACGCTCGGGCGCAACCTGCATCCCGCGCGCTTCCCGGCGCTTCGCGGCAAGGCATGGCACCAGGCGCTCAAGCATGCGCTGCCCGAGCTGGCACCGGCGCAGGAGGGCGGCGGGCGCATCGCGCTGACCTTCGAGGTCATTTACGGCCATGCCTTCAAGCCCGCGCCGCGCGTGGCGCTTTCGGCCGAGAGCGCGGTGTCGCTGCGCGAGATGCGCTCGATGCTGCAGCGCGGCCGGCCCGGCGCCTGATCGGCGCGCCCGGCCCGCTGCGCATCCGCGACCGGGCGCCTGTGTCTACCCGCTACAATCCGCCGTTGCGTGAAACTCGCGGGTAGTGTTCCGCGAACGAGGTCTGTCCGATCCTGTGGAGACAAGGGGTCTGGCAGCGTCGACGCACCGATTTGCTGAACTCGCCCGTGCCGAATTCCGTGTTTCGTTTTGCCACCGTTTCAGGCCAGAACATCCACTGGTTCCTGAAGCGCAATTGCTCGGTGACGCCGAGCCAGCTGGGCTGGCTCTACGCCTCGCTGTGCGTGGTATCGCTCGGTATCGGCGCGGTCTTCTGGATGCTCGGTGCGCCGCTGGTTCTGCCTTTTGCATGGCTCGAACTGGCCGCGGTGGGTTTCGCGTTCATGCTGTACGCGCGGCACGCAACCGATGGAGAACGGATTGCGCTGCAGGGCGGCCGGCTGGTGGTCGAGCTCGAGAACGGTGGAGACTACGAGCGTACGGAATTTCTGCCGCACCAGGTGCGGATCGAACCGCAGGCCGGCGATCGTTCGCTGATCGAGGTCTCGGGTCAGGGTCGATCGGTCAGGGTGGGGCGCTATGTACGCCCGGAATTGCGAGCCGCATTGGCGCGCGAGATTCGCATGGCGTTGCGTGGCGCCTGAGGGCTCGCGCGGCGCTGCACGGTTGGGTTTGTTGAAAAAAATTGAAGAAACGTGAACACGATGAAGAGCATTTGGCGCAATAAGTACAGGCCGGCGAATCTGTTGCTGGCGGCCGGCGCGGCTTTCAGCGGCGCGGCGCACGCAGTCAACGATCTGCCCGGCGGCCCCTCGGTGCGCCAGCTGAATCTTCCGCTGGGCGTCACCAAGATTGCGCAGGAACAGCATTTCCTGCACACGGTGATGATGATCCTGTGCACGGTCATCTTCGTTGCCGTGTTCGCGGTCATGTTCTATTCGATATGGAAGCACCGCAAGTCGGTCGGCCACAAGGCGGCCAACTTCCATGAATCGGTGGTGGTCGAGGTCATCTGGACCATCGTGCCCTTCATCATCGTGATCGTGATGGCGCTGCCCGCCACCAAGGTGCTGGTGGCCCAGAAGGACACCACCAACGCCGACCTCACCATCAAGACCACCGGCTACCAGTGGAAGTGGGGCTACGACTACCTGAACGGCGAAGGCGAGGGCCTGGCCTTCATCTCCACGCTCGACAGCTCGCAGCGCGCCATGTCCGACGCCGGCGCCAAGGGCGCCATGCCCGACGACTACCTCTTCAAGGTCGACAACCCGCTGGTGGTGCCGGTCCATAAGAAGGTCCGCATCATCACCACCGCCAACGACGTGATCCACGCGTTTGCCGTGCCCCAGCTCGGCATCAAGCAGGACGCGATTCCCGGCTTCGTGCGCGACACTTGGTTCCGCGCCGAAACCGTGGGCGACTACTACGGCCAGTGCCAGGAGCTCTGCGGCAAGGAGCACGCCTACATGCCGATCCACGTGAAGGTGGTCTCGGCCGCCGACTACACGGCCTGGGTCGATGGCAAGCGCAAGGAAGCCGCGGCCAAGCTCGACGATCCGAGCAAGGTCTGGACCCTGCCCGACATGATGACGCGCGGCGAGAAGGTCTATGCCGCCAACTGCGCGGCCTGCCACCAGGCCAACGGCAAGGGCGCCGGCCCGATCAAGGCGCTGGACGCCAGCGCCAAGGTGGTCGACGCGGACCACAAGGTGCAGCTGCTGGTGCTGCTCAACGGCCAGAACAATGGCGCGATGCCCTCCTGGAAGCAGCTGAGCGACACCGACCTCGCGGCCGTCGCCACCTATACCAAGAACAGTTGGTCGAACAAGACGGGCCAGCTGGTGCAGCCGGCCGAAGTTCTGGCCCTGCGCGGCAAGTGACCGTGCCCAAGCGCCCCGCGACGAAGAAATTGCAAGGAACAACGAAATGAGTGCAGTCCTCGACCCCCACGGTCACGCCCACGACGGCCACGCACACGACGAGCACCACGCAGCGCCCACCGGCTGGCGCCGCTGGGTGTTCGCCACCAACCACAAGGACATCGGCACGCTCTACCTGCTGTTCAGCTTCACCATGCTGATGGTGGGCGGCGTGCTTGCGCTGCTGATCCGCGCCGAGCTGTTCCAGCCCGGCCTGCAGCTGGTGAACCCCGAGCTGTTCAACCAGTTCACCACCATGCACGGCCTGATCATGGTGTTCGGCGCCATCATGCCGGCCTTCGTGGGCTTCGCGAACTGGATGATCCCGCTGCAGATCGGCGCATCCGACATGGCGTTCGCGCGCATGAACAACTTCAGCTTCTGGCTGCTGATCCCTGCCGCGCTGATGCTCGTGGGCTCGTTCTTCATGCCCGGCGGCGCACCCGCCGCGGGCTGGACGCTCTACGCGCCGCTCACGCTGCAGATGGGCCCCTCGATGGACGCCGGCATCTTCGCGATGCACATCATGGGCGCCTCGTCGATCATGGGCTCGATCAACATCATCGTCACCATCCTGAACATGCGCGCCCCCGGCATGACGCTCATGAAGATGCCGATGTTCTGCTGGACCTGGCTCATCACCGCCTACCTGCTGATCGCCGTGATGCCCGTGCTCGCAGGCGCCATCACCATGACGCTGACCGACCGCCACTTCGGCACCAGCTTCTTCAACCCCGCCGGCGGCGGCGACCCGGTGATGTACCAGCACATCTTCTGGTTCTTCGGCCACCCCGAGGTCTACATCATGATCTTGCCGGCCTTCGGCATCGTCAGCCAGATCGTGCCGGCGTTCTCGCGCAAGCGGCTGTTCGGCTACGCCTCGATGGTGTACGCCACCTCGTCGATCGCGATCCTGTCGTTCATCGTCTGGGCGCACCACATGTTCACGACCGGCATGCCGGTCACGGGCCAGCTGTTCTTCATGTACGCGACCATGCTGATCGCGGTGCCCACGGCCGTGAAGATCTTCAACTGGATCGCCACCATGTGGCAGGGCTCGATGACCTTCGAGACCCCGATGCTGTTCGCGGTGGGCTTCATCTTCGTGTTCACGATGGGCGGCTTCACCGGCCTCATCCTGGCCATCGCCCCGATCGACATCCAACTGCAGGACACCTACTACGTGGTGGCCCACTTCCACTACGTGCTCGTGGCCGGCTCGCTCTATGCCATGTTCGCGGGCTACTACTACTGGGCGCCCAAGTGGACCGGCGTGATGTACAACGAAACGCGCGGCAAGATCCACTTCTGGTGGTCGCTGATCTCGTTCAACATCACCTTCTTCCCGATGCACTTCCTGGGCCTGGCGGGCATGCCGCGCCGCTATGCCGACTACCCGATGCAGTTCGCCGACTTCAACGCGGTGGCTTCGGTGGGCGCGTTCGCCTTCGGTCTTGCACAGGTCTATTTCTTCTTCTTCATCGTGCTGCCGACCATGCTCGGCAAGGGCGAGAAGGCATCGCAGAAGCCCTGGGAAGCCGCTGAAGGCCTCGAGTGGGAAGTGCCGTCGCCGGCGCCCTTCCATACCTTCGAGAACCCGCCCAAGCTCGACGCGACTGCCACCAAGGTGATCGGCTGAACGGCGCCAGGCCGCCGGCTTGCATGACCACGATGACCACGCCCGAACAGAAAAGGAACAACCGCCGCATGGGGCTCACGCTGGCCTCCATCGCCGTGCTGTTCTTTCTCGGATTCCTGGTCCGCATGATCTGGTTCGGCGGACGCTGAACCAGAAGCCAACGGAGCCGTCCGCAACATGAGCCTCGGTCAACGCATCAAGCGCGCCAATGTCCGCATGGTCGGCAAGCTGGCCGTGGTGACCTGCGGCATGTTCGCGTTCGGCTACGCCCTGGTGCCGCTCTACCGCGCCATCTGCGAAATGACCGGCATCAACATCCTCGCGCTCAACGAGCTCGAGGTGCCGGGCGGCGCGAGCGGCGGCAAGAACGTGCGCGTGCCCGACAACACGCAGGTCGACACCACGCGCACCATCACGGTCGAGTTCGACTCCAACGTGCGCGGCGGCCTCTGGGACTTCAAGCCCGCCGAGCGGACGATGCAGGTGCACCCCGGCCAGCTCAACACCGTGGTCTACGAATTCCAGAACGTGCAGAACCGCCGCATGGCGGCGCAGGCCATCCCGAGCTATGCGCCACAGCAGGCCGCGCCGTACTTCAACAAGCTGGAGTGCTTCTGCTTCAACCAGTACACGCTTGACCCGGGCGAGAAGAAGCAGTGGCCCGTCGCCTTCGTGATCGACCCGAAGATCTCCAAGGACGTGAAGACCATCACGCTGTCCTACACCTTCTTCGAAGTCGGCGGCAAGACGCCCGCGGCCCCGGTGGCCGCTGTTTCGAATGCTGCCCATGAGCCCCGTTCGTGACCGCGCCGAACACCCCGCCCAAGGCCACGCTGTGGGACACGGTGAAGGCCGTCTGCTGGTCGTTCTTCGGGGTGCGCAAGAAGAGCGCCTACCAGGACGACCTGGCCAAGCTGAACCCGCTGCACATCATCGCGGTGGCCTTTGCCGCGGTCATCGTTTTCATCGTCGGCCTGGTGCTGCTGGTGCGCTACGTGGTTGCGCCCTGAACGCGGTCCGCATGGCCCACGACATCCAGAACCCATCGAATCGAGAGAAGAAAGAAAGCCAGGAGCTGATATGAGTTCAACCACCCACGGCACCACGCCCTACTACTTTGTGCCCGGGCCGTCCGCCTACCCGGTCATGGCCGCGACCGGCCTGTTCTTCGTGATTCTCGGCGCGGGCCAGTGGATCAACGGCCACCAGTGGGGCGCCTGGTCCCTGCTGGCGGGCATGGTCGCGTGGCTCGCCACGCTGTTCGTGTGGTTCCGCACCGCCATCGGCGAGAGCGAAAGCGGCCAGTACGGCCACAAGATCGACCTCTCGTTCCGCTGGAGCATGAGCTGGTTCATCTTCTCCGAAGTGATGTTCTTCGGTGCCTTCTTCACCGCGCTGTGGTGGACCCGCACCCATTCGCTGCCGGCGCTCGGCAGCCTCGAGAACGCGCTGCTCTGGCCCGACTTCAAGGCCGTCTGGCCCAGCATTGCAGCCGGCGCCACCGGTTCGCCGGCCGACATCGTCGAGCCCTTCCAGACCGTCGGCCCGTTCTGGCTGCCCACGATCAACACCGCGCTCCTGCTGAGCTCGGGCGTGACGCTCACCATTGCCCACCACGCGCTGCGTGCCGGCCATCGTGCCCAGACCATCCGCTTCATGTGGCTCACCGTGCTGCTCGGCGTGGTCTTCCTGGGCGTGCAGGGCTACGAGTACCACCACCTGTACACCGACCTGAACCTCAAGCTCAGTTCCGGCGCCTACGGCTCGACCTTCTTCATGCTGACCGGCTTCCACGGCCTGCACGTGTTCATCGGCATGCTGATGCTGCTGTTCATCACGCTGCGCCTGCAGAAGGGCCACTTCACGCCAGAGCGCCATTTCGGCTTCGAGGGCGCGGCCTGGTACTGGCACTTCGTCGACGTGGTGTGGCTCGGCCTCTACATGCTGGTGTACTGGCTTTGAGCGAACCCCGCGGCATGCAGAAAAAAAGGCGCCGGAAGGCGCCTTTTTCATGGTTCTCGTGGAACGAGCACCATCTACTTGCCGAGCGGGAGCCCGGTGGGCTGGATGTAGCCGAATTTCCAGGCCAGCAGCATGCAGAGGAACAAAAACACCGAGAGGCCGATCCGAAAGGTGAGCGCGCGCGCCATGCCGCCGCTCTTGGCGCGTCCGTTGCGCCCGTCTTTCAGCATGTAGAAGAGCGCGAAGGCAAGGCTCGCGAAGATGCCCACGAAAACCAGGGCGATGAAATATTTCATGACCCTCATTATCGGCCGCACGCCTCATCCACTCCAGTGACGCCGGAACCCCTTCACCCCGCCCGGTCGAGGCCAAGGCGGGGCCGCTTCCTGCTGGTCACGCTGGCCGCCGTGCTGGCCCTTTCCGCCACGGTGTCGCTGGGACGCTGGCAGCTGTCGCGCGCCGCGCAGAAGGAGGCGCTGCAGGCCGAGATCGAGGCCCAGAAGCAGAAGCCGCCGCTGGCCCAGGCCGAGTTCCTGGCGCTCGAGGCGCCGGCCGGCGAGCTGCATCGGCCCGTGCGGCTGCGCGGCCTCTGGCTGACGCCCCAGACGGTCTACCTGGACAACCGGCAGATGCATGGCGTGCCGGGCTTCTACGTGCTGACGCCGTTCGCCCTGGAAGGCAGCGACCAGGCCGTGATGATCCAGCGCGGCTGGGTGCAGCGCAATTTCAACGACCGCGCGCAACTGGGCGCGGTCGAGACGCCGCCGGGCATCGTCGAAGTCACGGGCCTGATCGAGCCACCGCCGGGCCATTTGTTCGAGCTTGGCAAGCCGGCCGCGGCTGCCTCGGCACCGGAATCCGCGGGGTCTTCGCCCATCCGGCAGAATCTCGACCTGGAAGCGTTCCGCGCCGAAACCAAGCTGCCGCTGCGAACCGATGTGTCGCTGCAGCAGGTCGGCCCCGCCTCCGAGGGGTTGCAGCGCGACTGGCCGGCCCCCGCTCTGGGTCTGGAGAAGCACTACGGCTATGCATTCCAGTGGTTCGGGCTTTCCGCCCTCGTGGTCATCCTCTATGTCTGGTTCCAAATCATTTCCCCCTACCGCCGCTCGCGGCGCCGCGCACGCGATGAACGCAGCCTCTGACGAACCGCTGGGCCTGACGGTGCACTCGATGCCGTCGCCCAACCAGGCGCTCGACGGCGCCGAGGGCCGCCGCACGGTGGTCGGACGCTGGAAGATGATTGCCGTGATGCTGATGTGCGCCGCGCCCGTCATCGCGTCGTACTTCACCTACTACGTGATCCGGCCCGAGGGGCGCAGCGTCTACGGCGAGCTCATCGATCCGCAGCGCACGCTGCCGGCATTCACCGCGACGGACCGCAACGGTGCGCCGGTCGACGTTTCCACGCTCAAGGGCCAGTGGCTGCTGGTGGCGGTGGCCGATGCGGCCTGCGACGCGCTCTGCGAACAGCAGCTCTACCTGCAACGCCAGCTGCGCGAAAGCCTGGGCCGCGAGAAGGACCGCCTCGACCGCGTCTGGCTCGTGAGCGATGCGGCGCCCGTTCCGGCGCGGCTGGACAACGGCCTGCGCGGCGCCACCGTGCTGCGCGTGCCGGCCGAGCAGTTGGCCAAGTGGCTCGCGCCGGTCTCGGGCCACGGACTGGCCGAGCACCTGTACGTGGTCGATCCGATGGGCAACTGGATGATGCGTTTTCCGGCCCGCATGGACGCCGCGGGCGCCAGCCGCGCCAAGCGCGACCTCGACCGCCTGCTGCGCGCCTCCGCCTCCTGGGATGAGCCCGGCCGCTAGCACCGCATGATGGACACCGGCTCGCTCTACGATCTCACCCCCATCGCCTGGCTGATGGGTGCCGGCGTGCTGATCGCGCTCGGCCCGCTGGTGTGGGTGTGGCGCCGCAACGCGGGCGCCGGTCCGGCGCGCCGGCTGCATGCGCTCACCGTGCTGACACTGTTCCTCACCTTCGACCTCACGCTGTTCGGCGCCTTCACCCGGCTCACCGATTCGGGCCTGGGCTGCCCCGACTGGCCGGGCTGCTACGGCAACGCGAGCCCGGTGGGGGCGCGCCACGAGATCGCCATGGCGCAGTCGGCCCAGCCGACCGGGCCGGTCACGCACAGCAAGGCCTGGGTCGAGATGGTGCACCGCTACCTGGCCACTGGCGTCGGCGTGCTGATCCTCGCGCTGGCGGGCGCCACCTGGATCGTGCGGCGGCGCCAGCGCCGCGTGCCCGCACCGGCGGGCGGCGAGCACGCCACGCTCAGCGCATGGTGGCCCGCGCTCACACTGGTCTGGGTCTGCCTGCAGGGCGCGTTCGGCGCGCTCACGGTCACCTGGAAGCTCTTTCCCGCCATCGTCACGCTGCACCTGCTGGGCGCCGTGGTGCTGCTGGTGCTGCTGTGCATCCAGGCCGTGCGCTACCGGCAGGCCGCTGCCGACCGCCTGCCCACGCCCGTGTCGCCTGCGCTGCGCAACGGGATGATCGCCACCTCGGCCCTGCTGTTGCTGCAGATCGCGCTCGGCGGCTGGGTTAGCACCAACTATGCGGTGCTGGCCTGCACCCAGTTTCCGACCTGCCAGGGCAGCTGGTGGCCGCCGATGAATTTTGCCCAGGGCTTCGAGATCTGGCGCCACCTGGGCGTGACCGGCAATGGCGTGCCGCTCGATTTTTCGGCGCTCACCGCCATCCACTACGTGCATCGGCTGATGGCCTATGCCGTGTTCGCCGCACTGGGCCTGCTCGCGTGGCAGCTGCGCCGCACCCCGCCGTTGCGGCCGCAGGCGCACTGGCTCGCGGGGCTCGCGCTGCTGCAGCTGGCCACCGGCCTCGGCAACGTGCTGCTCGGCTGGCCGCTGGTGGCCGCGCTCCTGCACACCGGGGGCGCCGCGGCGCTGGCCGTGGTGCTGACATGGGCGCTGTGCGAGAGCCGCCGCGGGGCCGTGGCCGCAATCGCACACGAGACAGACAAGGCGCCCGGCGCCCCACACAACAACCAGAGGGAGGCCGCCGCGTGAGCACGCCGATTTCCGTGCAGCAGACAAGCACCGCCAACGTGCTGCGCCAGTTCTATGCGCTGACCAAGCCGCGCGTGGTGCAGCTGATCGTCTTCTGCGCCCTCATCGGCATGGTGCTGGCCGTGCCCGGGCTGCCCTCGTGGGCCGACGTGCAGCGCGCCGTGCTGGCCTGCATCGGCATCTGGCTGGTGGCGGGTGCGGCGGCGGCGTTCAACTGCCTGGTCGAGAAGGGCATCGACGCCAAGATGAAGCGCACCGCCTGGCGCCCCACGGCGCGCGGGCAGCTCAGCGACCTGCAGGCGCTGGTGTTCTCGGCGCTGCTGTGCGCGGCCGGTTCGGCCCTGCTGTGGTTCCAGGTCAATCCGCTCACCATGTGGCTGACCTTTGCCACCTTCGTCGGCTATGCGGTGATCTACACCGTGATCCTCAAGCCATTGACGCCGCAGAACATCGTGATCGGCGGCGCCTCGGGCGCGATGCCGCCGGTGCTGGGCTGGGCCGCGATGACCGGCGACGTGGGCCCCGAGGCGCTGATCCTGTTCCTGATCATCTTCCTGTGGACGCCGCCGCATTTCTGGGCGCTGGCGCTCTACCGCGTCGAGGACTACCGCAAGGCCGGGCTGCCGATGCTGCCCGTCACGCACGGCAACGAGTTCACGCGGCTGCAGGTGCTGCTCTACACCTTCATTTTGTTCGCGGCCTGTCTGATGCCTTTCATCTACGGCATGAGCGGCTGGCTCTACCTGGCGGTGGCGGTGGGCGTGAGCATCGGCTTCACGGGCTACGCCTTCGCGCTCTGGCGCAACTACTCCGATGCGCTGGCGCGCAAGACCTTCCGGTTCTCGCTGATCCACCTGAGCGTGCTGTTCGCGGCACTGCTCGTCGACCACTATCTCCGCTGATTGACCGAATGCCCGTGCCCATGAACAAGCGAAATGCCCTTCAACTGATTGCCGGCGGCGCGGGATGGGCCGCCATGGCCGCCACCCTGGGCCTCGGGCTTTCTGCCTGCAGCGAAGCCAAGCCCAGCTTCAATGCGGTCGACATCACCGGCGCCGACTATGCCCGCGACTTCTCGCTGAAGGATGCCGACGGCAAGCTGCGCACGCTGGCCGACTTCAAGGGCAAGGTGGTCGTGCTGTTCTTCGGCTACGCGCAATGCCCCGACGTCTGCCCCACCACCATGACCGAGATGGCGCAGGTCAAGCAGCAGCTCGGCGCCGACGGCGACAAGCTGCAGGTGCTGTTCGTCACGGTCGATCCGGCGCGCGACACGCCCGAAGTGCTCAAGGCCTACATGGGCGCGTTCGACCCGGGTTTCGTCGCGCTGATTCCCACGGCCGACCAGCTCGCCCAGGTCGCCAAGGACTTCAAGGTCTACTTCAAGAAGGTCGAGGGCAAGACTCCCACGAGCTACTCGATGGACCATTCGGCCGCCAGCTTCGTCTACGACACCGACGGCCGGCTGCGGCTCTACGCGCGCTATGGCGCCGGCGTGGCGCCCATGGTGTCGGACGTGAAGGCGCTGCTCAAGTCCTGACCGCGCCCCCATGGACGCCGCCGTCGCCCTGGCCTCCGTCGAGCACCTGAAGGCGCGCAGGGGCGCCTTCCGCATCGCGCTCATTCCGCCCGAGGTGCTGCGCGCGCTCAACGACGGGCTGCTCGAGACCGTCAACCTCAACGAATTCATGGCGCTCGAGCTGCCACGGCTCGCGCGCAGCGTGGCGGCCCACATCGGGCTCGATCCGGCCAGCGAGCGGCTGGCCGACACCATCGCCATGCTCGGCGCGTTCAAGCCGATGCAGCGGCACGGCCACATTGCGCGCGCGCTCTACGACCTGGCGGCGCTGCATGCCGAGCGCGATGCCGTCGCCCACCGGCTGGCCACGCACGCGAGCGACGTCGCGCGCTGCTGGGCCGCGCAGTGGGTCACGCTCTCGGGCCTGCCGCTGGCGGCGCAGCTGGACGCGGTGCGGCGCTTTGCCGCCGATCCGCATTTCGGCGTGCGGGAAATCGCCTGGATGGCGGTGCGCGATGCGGTCATTGCCTCGCTTGACGATTCGCTCGCGCTGCTGCAGCCGTGGACGGCCGATGCCGATCCGAACATCCGCCGCTTTGCCAGCGAACTCACGCGTCCGCGCGGCGTCTGGTGCGCGCAGATCGATGCGCTCAAGGCCGAGCCCTGGCGCGCGCTGCCGCTCCTGGAGCCGCTGCGGGCCGATGCCAGCCGCTACGTGCAGAACTCGGTGGCCAACTGGCTCAACGACGCGAGCAAGACCCAGCCCGAATGGGTCGACCGGCTCTGCGCGCGCTGGGCGGCAGAATCGGACACGCCGGCCACCCGCTACATCGCCAAGCGAGCGCTGCGCACCCTGGCCAAACAGGCATGAAAAAGCCCGGCGCGCGGCCGGGCTTGTTCGGGTGAAGCTCAGAGGGCTCAGGCGTAGTCGGCCAGCGCCTTCTTCATCTTCTTCATGGCCGCGACTTCGATCTGGCGAATGCGCTCGGCGCTCACGCCGTACACCGCCGCCAGGTCGTGCAGCGTCATGCCGCCCGAACCGTCGTCGTTGACCTTGAGCCAGCGCTCTTCGACGATGCGGCGGCTGCGCTCGTCCAGCGCTTCGAGCGCGGTGGCGATGCCGTCGCTCGAGAGCCGGTCGCGCTGCTGCGATTCGAGCAGGGCAGTCGGCTCCTGCGTGGCGTCGGCCAGGTAGGCGATCGGGCCGAAGGCCTCGTCGCCGTCGTCCGACGGACCCGGATCGAGCAGCACGTCGCCGCCCGACAGGCGGGTTTCCATTTCGAGCACTTCTTCGGGCTTGACGTTGAGCCGGGTCGCCATCTGCGACACCTCGTCAGGGCTCAGCGTGTCGCGGTGCGTGCCGTTGTCGGCCGCGGCCGAGTCGGCCTTGAAGCCCTGCTTCATCGAGCGCAGGTTGAAGAACAGCTTGCGCTGGGCCTTGGTCGTCGCGACCTTGACCATGCGCCAGTTCTTCAGGATGTACTCGTGGATCTCGGCCTTGATCCAGTGCATGGCGTAGCTCACGAGCCGCACGCCCTGGTCGGGGTCGAAGCGCTTCACGGCCTTCATGAGGCCGACGTTGCCTTCCTGGATCAGGTCGCCGTGAGGCAGCCCGTAGCCCAGGTATTGGCGCGAAATGGACACCACGAGGCGCAGGTGCGAGAGGATCAGCGCACCGGCCGCTTCGAGGTCGTTGTGGTCGCGCAAGCGGCGTGCGAAGCCCTGCTCTTCTTCGAGCGTGAGCATCGGCAGGCGGTTGGCGGCCGAAATATAAGCATCCAGGTTGCCCAGCGGCGGCACCATCGACCATGGATTGGCGACGGCGAGCTGGTTGGCAGAGGCTCCAGACAGCGTGGTCATCAGGGGAAACTCCTTTGTATTGGGCATGTTAGCACTCGATTGGAGGGAGTGCTAAGCCAAGGGTTCCCCCTAAGTTTCTATCGCACCGATAGCCAAAGCTGTCAGCCGGACGGCGATCCGGCCTGCGGCGGCGTCCGACCCGGGGATCACCAGCGGATACCGAGGCGCAAAAACAGCTTGGAGAGTACGAACAGCGGCCCCACCCAAAGATATTGGATGTCTTCGAAGAAAGAAGGTTTCCTGCCTTCGATCCTGTGCCCGATGAACTGGAAGATCCAGGCCACCACGAAGGTGGCGGCGGAAACCGGCAGTACAAGGCTTCCCATCGCATGGACCAGCGCCAGCACCAGGGCCGTGCCGGCCAGCATGGCAAGCAGGAACGCAGAGGAGCGGAGCAGGGCGTAGTAGACCAGGCTGGCCGCCACGAAGAGGTAGGCGGCCCAGGGGTGCAGCGCAAACAGCAGGCCGACCAGGCTCAGCATGATGGCCGGGATCGCGGCGAAGTGAATCAGCTCGTTGGTCGGATGGCGGTGGCTTTCGCCATAGTGGGCCAGCAGCCGGTCGACCTTGCGCTCGCCCGCTGCCAGCGGGGCATCGGCGGTGTGCATCATGGTTGTCTCCAGAATGCCGTTCGATGCGGCGGGTAGCGCATGGTGCTCCCGCCCACGGTGGATGGCAAGTGCTATGAAAACAGGAGCGAACACCACCTGCGTGCGGCGGCCGCGCCATGACTTAGTGCACTGTTGCGCGGATGGCGCCTCGCTAAGATCGACCGCGTGGCCTCGCTCGAATCTTCCTCCAACCCGCCGCCGTCGCTTCTGGCGAACGGCACCCCCGCGCAGGCGCCGGGCGCGATCCTGGTGGTGGACGACCACGACTTGCTGCGGCTCGGCGTGCGCGCGCTGATCCAGGCGCAGACCGCTTCTTCGGGGGCCAGCATCGAAGTCTTCGAGGCCGCCAGCGCGGCCGAGGCGCTGGCGCTCTACGAGAGGCACCGCGAGTCGATCCGCCTGGTGCTGCTGGACCTGGCGCTGCCCGATACCCATGGCCTGAGCGGCCTCGCGGAATTCCGCCTGCGCCACCCGTCCGCCCGCATCGTGGTGCTTTCGGGCACCGGCAACACCTCGCTGGCACAGGGGGCGGTGGCGCTGGGCGCGAGCGCCTTTCTTCCCAAGTCGGCGGACCTGAAGGAGGTGGTGGGATTCATCCGCGCCTGCGGCTTGCTCGAGCCCGACGCGTCTGAAGTTCCCCCTCCCGCCACGATGTCCAAGGTGCTCGGCGGCTACGGCGAATCGGCGCAGGCCAGCGCCTGGCAGGAACTCACGCCGCGCCAGATGCAGGTGCTGCAATGGGTGCTCGAAGGCAAGGCGAACAAGGAGATCGCCCAGCTCGCGAACCTGAGCGAAGGCACGGTGAAGAACCATGTATCGACCATCCTGCTGCTGTTCGGCGTGCGTTCGCGTGCGCAGCTGATCAGCAGCCTGCGTTGAGCCCGCCGCGCATGGCCGACACGCCGCTGAACCAGCGCGTGCTGCGCGAGCACGTGGCGTCGGTCTATTTCAACTACAACGCCACCTTCCTGGCCCGCGTCGTCTTCGTGCTGGTGCTCGGCACGTTCATGTACCTCCAGCTGGGCGACCCGATGGTGCTGCCCTTCGTCGTGCTGCACCTGACGCTGTACCTGTGCATGTACTTCACGCCGCGCTGGAATCCGTCGGTCCCGGCGGCGGACAGCGCCTGGTGGGCGCGCAGGATCACCCGCATCGTGACCCTGCTCGGATTTGCCGATGCGCTGGCGCCGTGGATCTTCGTGCCCGCGGGCAACCTGCCGGTGACCGCCGCGCTGATGGTGGTGATGATGGGCAACTGCGCCCGGGCCGTGCAGTCCCTGCGGCCGCTGAAGGCGGCGCTGTTTGGCCACACGCTGCCCATGATGGGCGGGCTGATCATTGCGCTGGCGTGGCAGCGCGACTCCATCCATCTCTTTCTCGCGGCGTTCGCCTCGATCTATTTGTTTCTCATGCTGCGCGTCGGCGTGCAGGAGCACAGGCTGCTGGCGGATTCGCTGATCCTGCGCTTCGAAAAGGAAGCCCTGGCCGTGCGGCTGGAAGAGCAGATTGCCGCCACCGAGCGCGCCAGCCAGGAAAAGACCCGCTTCCTGGCCAGCGCCAGCCATGACCTGCGCCAGCCGCTGCACGCCATTGCGCTCTTCGGCGCCGCGCTCGAGAACGAACTGCGCGGCCGTCCGGAGGAAGTGAACGCGCAGCGCCTCATGCGCGCCGTCAATGCCCTGGGCGCCTCGCTCGACATCATGCTCGACATCTCCCGGCTGGACGCCGGCGTGGTCACGCCCGTGCTCCAGGCGGTCCAGCTCGATGCCCTGTTCCTGCCGCTCAACCACACCTTCTCGGCCCAGGCCGAGCAAAAGCAGTTGCAGCTGCGCGTGCGCGCCAGCGGGCTGTGGGTGCGCAGCGACCCCCAACTGCTGCATCGGATGCTGTCCAACCTGCTGGACAACGCCCTCAAGTACACCGCGCGCGGCGGAGTGACCGTGACGGCCCGGGAACGCGGGGAGTTCGTGTGGATCGAGGTGCGGGACACCGGCATCGGCATTGCGCCCGAGCAGTCCAACCGGATCTTCGAGGAGTTCTACCAGATCGACAATCCGGGACGCGACCGCTCGCGGGGGCTGGGCATCGGCCTGTCGATCGTGCAGCGGCTCTCGCACCTGCTGGGCCATCCGGTGCAGATGCATTCGCGGCTGGGGCGCGGCACCCACTTCCGCGTCGTGCTGCCGGCCGTTGCGCCGCAGGCCGGCGCGCTGGCCGGACCTTTTCCGGCCGACGCCGCGGCGCCGCGGCAGGAAAAGCGGCCCAGGCGAGCGGCGCCGGCACTGCCCGCTCGGGTGCTGCTGCTGGACGACGAATCGGAAATCCGGGAAGCCATGACGGGCCTGCTGCGCTCGCATTCGATCGACGCGCTCGCCGTCGCGGATGAAGCCGCCGCTGCAGCCGCCTTGCGGCAGGCGAGCAGCGAAAAACGGCCTTTCGAGCTGCTGATGTGCGACTACCGGCTGGCCGATGGCGTCGATGGGCTGGATGTGGGCCTGCGCCTGAGCGGCCGACGGCAGGGCGGGCCCACGATCCCCTTGCTGCTGATCACCGGCGAGACCTCTCCCGACAGGCTGCAGCGTGTCCGGGAATCTGGGGTTCCCGTGCTGTTCAAGCCGGTGGCCGCCGATTCGCTGTTCCGGATGATGGCCCGAGCGGCAAGCTCGGAGCGGTCCGGAATCTAATACTTTCGAATCTGTTGTCGTTGGTTGCCGGTGCGTTTGCCGGCGATGTCATGACTTTCGGCACTGGTGGCTATAAGGCCCCCGGACGTACCTTCCCTGGGTCGCATTCACACATCGATCAGGGAGGATTCCAAATGAGTTTCAAGCTTGCAGCGGTAGCAGCCGCAGTGGCCGCCACACTGGCCCTCGCGGCATGCGGCGGCGGGGGTGGAGGAGGCGGTGGTGGCTTGCCGCCTGGCTGGGGCAACGGGGTTCCGCCGCCTCCTGCACCCGCGCCGGCCCCGGCGCCCGCTCCGGCCCCGGCGCCCGCACCAGCGCCGGCACCCGCCCCGGCCACCCGCACTTTCATGTACGAGGCCCTGCCGCCCGCCGCCGACGCCTCGGCATTTCTCGATCAGCTCAATGCACAGGGCGCCAGGGCCTTCCGCTTCTTCAGCGGACTGGCCTTCCCCACCAGCCCGACCAGCACGGAGGTCGTGGAGGCCTACGTGAAGGATGCCGGCACCACCTATGCCTTCGAGCTGCTGCCGGACACCGGCTCAACGGCGGACCTGCAGGCCCAACTCAACGCCCAGGGCGCCCGGGGTTTCAAGTGGGGCGGGCCCTACGTGGTCGGCGGCCAGATCCGCACGCTCTATCGCAAGGACAACGGCTCGGCATCGACCTACACCTATGCCGTGCTGGAGGCACCCACCGACAGCGCCGCCTATCTGTCGCAGATCAATGCGCAGGGCGGCAACGGCTACTACAGTGTCGGCGGCGCCTACATGGTCGGCGGCGCCACGGTGCTGGTCTTCCAAAAGGACGCGCAAGGCAATGCCACCTATGGCTATGAAGCGCTGGACCAGCCCGGCAGCGACGCCGACTTCCTGGCCCAGTTCGAGGCGAAGGGTGCCCAGGGCTTCCGGTTCAAGACCGGCTATGTCTTCTCGGACGGCTCGAGACTGCTCTACGAGAAAGACCTGTCGCAATCGGCCACGTTCAGCTACCAGAACCTGCAGCCCGCGGCCAACAGCGCGGACTACATCGTGCAGGCGAACGCCGAGGGTGCCAAGGGCAACGCGCTGGTGGGCGAATACGGGCTGCCGAGCGGCCAGATCAGGACGCTCTACGTCAAGCCCGCCAACTGCAGCGGCTTTCTCTGCGACACCCGCTCGCTCTTCGGCTTCTGAGCGCGGGCGGCTTTTGCCGCCTGCGTCCCGGCCGACTCAACCCAGCAGAGCCAGCGCGAACTCGCGCGCGTTGAAGGTCTCGAGGTCTTCCAGCTTCTCGCCCACGCCGATGAAGTAGACCGGAATCGGCCGCTCGCGCGCAATGGCGCAGAGCACGCCGCCCTTGGCCGTGCCGTCGAGCTTGGTCACCACCAGGCCGGTGAGGCCCAGCGTCTCGTCGAAGGCCCGGACCTGCGCCAGGGCGTTCTGCCCGGTGTTGCCGTCGATCACCAGCAGCACCTCGTGCGGCGCGGTGGCGTCGGCCTTGGTGACGACGCGCTTGATCTTCTTGAGCTCGTCCATCAGGTGCAACTGCGTCGGCAGCCGGCCGGCGGTGTCGACCAGCACCACGTCCTTGCCGCGCGCCTTGCCGGCCGTGACTGCGTCGAAGCTCACGGCCGACGGGTCGCCGCCTTCCTGGCTCACGATCTCGACCGTGTTGCGGTCGGCCCAGACCAGCAGCTGCTCGCGCGCCGCCGCCCGGAAGGTGTCGGCCGCGGCCAGCAGCACCGAGGCGCCCTCGCTGGCCAGGTGCTTGGTGAGCTTGCCGATCGAGGTGGTCTTGCCGGCGCCGTTGACGCCCGCCACCATGATCACCGTCGGCGTGAACTGGCCGATCACCAGCGGCTTTTCGAGCGGCTGGAGCAGGTCGGTGATGGCATCGGCCAGCAGCCGCTTCACTTGCGCCGCATCGGTCGCCATCTGGCGCTTGACGCGGCCGCGCAGGTCGTCGAGCAGGTATTCGGTGGCCTTGACGCCGGCATCGGCCATCAGCAGGGCCGATTCGAGCTCCTCGTACAGCGCTTCGTCGATCTGCGCGTTGACGAACACCGCCTGGATGCCGGTGCCGGTCTTGCGCAGGCCGGTCTTGAGCTTGTCGAACCAGCCCTTGCGCTCGGCCGGCATGGCGGCCTCGGTGACGAGGGCGGGCGGGGGCGGGGGCACGGCCGGAACGGCAGGCGCGGGTGCCGGTGCAGCAGGCACAGGCGCGAGGTTCGGTGCCGCGGGAGCAGCTGGTGGCGCGGCCGCGGGCGGCGGCGGAGGGGGCACAACCGGGGGCGCCGTGTCTGGCGCTGGAGGCGGAGGCGCCGCTTCCTCCGCGGCAGGCTTCGAGCCGAACCAGCTCGACGGAGAGAACACCGAGCGCACGGGTGCGACAACGGGCGCAGGCGCGGGCTCGGGCGCAGGTGCCGGTTCGGCGGCCGGTGAGGGCGCCGGCGCGGCCGGGGATTCGGCAGGCGGTTTTTTCTTGAAGAAACTGAACATCGGGAGCTTTTTACAATCCGACCCATTCTATGAAACACCCCTCGCCACGCCGTGCTGCGTCCGGTGCGGTGCTGGCAATGGCGCTTTGCGCGCTGTGGGCCATGCCTGCGCAGGCCCAGTCCACACCGGTTCCCGCCGCTCCATCCACCGCCGCTCCATCTGACGCCGCCGCGGCGGCATCCACACCCCGGCAATTCACCCTGGCCAACGGCATGACGCTGCTGGTGCAGCCCGACCGGCGCGCGCCCACCGCGGTGCAGATGCTTTGGGTGCGCGTGGGCTCGGTGGACGAGGTCGATGGCACCTCGGGCGTGGCCCACGTGCTCGAACACATGATGTTCAAGGGCACCAAGGACATCAAGCCCGGCGAGTTCTCGCGCCGCGTGGCGGCGCTGGGCGGCCAGGAGAACGCCTTCACCACGCGCGACTACACGGGCTACTACCAGCAGATTCCCGTGGCCAGCCTGGAGCAGGTCATGAAGCTCGAATCGGACCGCTTCGCCAACAACCAGTGGTCCGACGACGAGTTCAAGCGCGAGATCGAGGTGGTCAAGGAGGAACGGCGCCTGCGCACCGAAGACCAGCCGCGCGCACTGCTCGGCGAGCAGCAGAACGCGGCCGTGTTCATGGCCTCGCCCTACCACCGCCCCGTGGTCGGCTGGATGAGCGACCTCGACGCCATGACGCCCGACGACGCGCGCGCCTTCTTCCGCCACTGGTACGTGCCCGCCAATGCCGCCGTGGTGGTGGTGGGCGATGTCGACGTGGCGCAGGTGCGCGCGCTGGCCGAGAAGTACTACGGCAGCATTCCCGCGCGTGCCGTGCCCGCGCGCAAGCCGCGCACCGAGCCCGTGCAGCGCGGCATCCGCCGCATCGAGTTCAAGGCGCCCGCCGAGCAGGCCTACGTGTCGCTCGCGTTCCGCATTCCGCAGCTGGAGAGCATCGATGCCGCGGACAGCGACGTGTGGGCGCTCGAAGTGCTGTCGGCCGTGCTCGATGGCTACACGGGCGCACGGCTCGACCGCGCCCTGACCCAGGGCCCCGACCGCGTGGCCGATTCGGCCGGTGCCTACTCGGGCCTGGCCGGCCGCGGGCCGCAGCTGTTCATGCTGGTGGGCGTGCCGGCCCACGGCAAGAGCGCCGAAGCGGTGGAGGCGGCGCTGCGCGCGCAGGTGGCGCGTGTCGCGAAGGAAGGCGTGAGCGAAGCCGAACTCGCGCGCGTCAAGACGCAGTGGGTGGCGAGCCAGACCTACAAGCGCGACTCCGTGATGGCGCAGGCCCGCGAGCTCGGCAGCAACTGGGTGCAGGGACTGCCGCTGGACACCAGCGCGCGCATCGTCGCGAAGCTGCAGGCCGTGACGCCGGCCCAGGTGCAGGCCGTGGCCGCCAAATACTTCGGCGACGACCAGCTCACCGTGGCCACGCTGCGCCCCTTGCCGCTCGACGCCAGGCCGCGCGGCCGCGGTTTTGCCGCCCCGCAGGGCGAACTGCGCTGAAAGGCGCCGGATTCTTCAATGACCCCCATGACAAAAACCCTGCGCTCCGCGCTGTTCGCGGCCGCCACTGTCTTCGCGGGCCTGAACGCCGCACAGGCCGCGCTGCCGATTGAGCACTGGACGCTCGCGAGCGGCGCCAGGATCTACCTGGTGTCGACCCAGGCGCTGCCCATCGTCGACGTGCAGATCGATTTCGACGCCGGCAGCCGGCGCGATCCGGCGGGCCAGGCCGGGCTGGCCAGCGCGACCGCGACCATGGTCGAGAAGGGCGTTCGCGCCGGAAAGAACGGCGAGCCGGCGCTCGACGAGAACGCGCTCGGCGAAGCCTGGGCCGACCTGGGCGCCGAGTTCGACACCAGCGCCGGCACCGACCGCGCCAGCTACTCGCTGCGCACACTGTCCGATCCGGCCCTGCTCGCCAAGGTGGTGGCGCTGGCCTCGCGCGAGATCGGCGAGCCGGCCTTTCCTGACGACGTCTGGCAGCGCGAGCGCGAACGCATCAACGCCTCGCTGAAGGAAGCCAACACCAAGCCGGCGACCATCGCGGCCCGTGCCTTCGCGCGCAGCGTCTACGGCAGCCACCCTTATGGCCAGGAAGTCACCGAAGCCACGCTCGCGCGCATCGACACCGCCGCCATGCGGCAGCGCTACCAGCAGCTGATCGTGCCGTGCCGGGCCAAGCTCAGCATCGTGGGCGCCGTGACGCGTGCCGAGGCGGAGGCCATGGCCACCGCGCTGCTCTCCCGGCTGCCGGGCCCCGAGGCGTGCACGCCGCTGCCGGCGATCGCACCGGTGGCCGCGCTCGGCGCGCCCAAGGACGAGCGCGTTCCGTTCGCTTCGGCCCAGGCCCACGTGCTGATCGGCCAGCCCGGCTATCCGCGCAAGGACCCTGACCATTTCGCGCTCACGCTCGGCAACTACGTGCTGGGGGGCGGCGGCTTCGTCTCGCGGCTGACCAACGAAGTGCGCGAGAAGCGCGGCCTGGCCTACAGCGTCTACAGCGGCTTCGCGCCGGGGCTGGACGCCGGTGCGTTCCGCGTCGGCTTCCAGACGCGTCCCGACCAGGCCGAAGAAGCGGTGAAGGTCTCGCGCGACGTGGTCGCCAAGTTCGTGGCCGAAGGCCCGACCGCCGCCGAGCTCAAGGCCGCCAAGGACAACCTGATCGGCGGCTTCCCGCTCCTGCTGGACAGCAACCGCAAGCTCATCGGCAACGTGGCCAACATCGCCTGGCACGACCTGCCGCTCGACTATCTCGACACCTGGACCGCGCGCATGAACGCGGTCACCGCGGCAGACGTCCGGGCCGCCTTCGCGCGCAAGCTGCAGCCCGAACGCATGGTGACGGTGGTGGTGGGCGGCAAGTAAGGCCGCGTTCCAAGGCCGCGTCTTTCAGCGCAGCGCGTGCGCCCCGCTTGCGGCGGCTGCGCGCACCGCGGCCTTGAGGCGCTCGAGCAGCTGCGGCGCGGCGCGCGCCTGCTGCCAATAGAGCGGCACCTGCAGCGTCGAGCCCGGCACCAGCTCCACCAGCGCGCCCGCGCGCATCGCGTCGGCCGCCATGCTGGCCGGCAGCATTCCCCATCCCATGCCGGCGCGCGCCGCTTCGACGAATCCCTGGGCCGAGGGCAGCCAGTGCCGCGGCGTCTCGATGCTGCGGTGGCAGATGCGCCGCACCCAGCGCGCCTGCAGCCGGTCCTTGCGGTCGAACACCAGGCTCGGCGCATGGGCCAGGGTGCGCGCACCCACGCCCTTGGCGAAATACCGCTCGACGAACTCCGGGCTTGCAGCGGCCACGTAGTGCATGGCGCCCAGCGCCTCGCTGTTGCAGCCGGCCACCGGTTGCGCCAGCGCGGTGACGGCTGCCAGCACCGCGCCGCTGCGCAGGCGCTCGGCGGTGTGGTCCTGGTCGTCCACGGTCAGGTCGAGCAGGGCGGATTCTTCCTGCCTTGCAAAGGCTGCGGCAGCGGCCATGAACCAGCTGGCCAGGCTGTCGGCGTTCACTGCCACCCGCACCGTGACCCGCTCGGCTCCCTCGCCGCTTCGGCCGCCCATGCCGAGCGCGGGCAGCGCCTCGCGCAGCTCGTGCTCCAGCATGCCCACGCGTTCGATGTGCCGGCACAGCTGCTGCCCGGCTTCCGTCGCGATGCAGGGCTGGCCGCGCACCAGCAGCGCGCCGCCCGTGCGCTCCTCGAGCAGCTTCACGCGCTGCGAGACGGCCGAAGGCGTGACGTTCAGTGCGCGGGCCGCGCGCTCGAAGCTGCCTTCGCGCACCACCGCGGCCAATGCATTCAGGGCGGCGTAGTCGAGCATGGTTCGCGTGAATTAGAAAAACTGAATATGGCTTAGGAAGTTTAGTTTGAATTAATCAAGCCGAAACGGCAAGCTGGCGCCATGGTCATCGAACAAATCTCTGCCGCATTCGTCAACGGGTTTTTCATGAGCCTGGTGCTCATCGTCGCCATTGGCGCGCAGAACGCCTATGTGCTGCGCCAGGGGCTGCGGCGCGAGCATGTGAGCGCCGTCGTGCTGTTCTGTGCGGCGAGCGATGCCATCCTGATCACCGCAGGCGTGGCGGGCATGGCGCAGGCGCTGAAAGGGCGGCCCGCATTCGCCACCGCGCTCGCCGCCCTCGGTGCGCTGTTCCTGGGTGCCTACGGGCTGCGCGCGCTGTGGCGTGCCCGGCAGCCCGGCGCGCTGCAGGCAAAGGCCCAGGGCGTGTCGCTCTCGCGCACCGCCGTGCTGGCGCAGGCGGCGGGCTTCACTCTGCTGAATCCGCATGTCTACCTCGACACCGTGCTGCTCGTGGGCAGCACCGGCGCCCAATACGGCGGCGCGCTCAAGGCCTGGTTCGTCGCCGGCTCGGCGATTGCAAGTGCGCTGTGGTTCTCGGCGCTGGGCTTCGGTGCGCGCTGGCTGGCGCCGGTGTTTGCGCGTCCGCGCGCCTGGCAGATGCTCGACGCGCTGATCGGCGGCACGATGCTGCTGCTTGCCGTGCTGCTGGCGCGGCGGGCCTTGCTCGGAGCCTGAGCCCGCATGCGGCGGCGTTAAGCTTGCCGCATGCCCCAGAAGAAAGCCGCAGCCGCCAGGCGCTCCCCCTCGACGCCGCCCTCA
Source organism: Variovorax sp. SPNA7 (assembly GCF_033807855.1). Classification (NCBI taxonomy): domain Bacteria; kingdom Pseudomonadati; phylum Pseudomonadota; class Betaproteobacteria; order Burkholderiales; family Comamonadaceae; genus Variovorax; species Variovorax sp. SPNA7. The sequence goes on along the minus strand of NZ_CP138513.1, from coordinate 4,912,241 downwards.
TCACCGTCGCCGCGATCGAAATCGCTGCCGCACGAGGTGCGCATCATCGGCGGCCAATGGAAGCGCAGCCGCCTTTCGGTGGCCGACAAGCCGGGCCTCCGCCCCACGCCCGACCGCGTACGCGAGACGCTGTTCAACTGGCTCGCGAGCATCGCGGGCGCCGGCGGCGGCGAGCTGCCGGGCTGGCATTGCGTCGATGCCTTCGCGGGCACCGGTGCGCTCGGCCTGGAGGCCGCATCGCGCGGCGCCGCGAGCGTGCTGCTCTGCGAACAGGACGCCGCGCTGGTGGCCCAACTGCAGGCCGCCAAGGCCAAGCTCTCGGCCGAGGCCGTGCGCATCGAGCGCGGCAGCGGGCTCACCGCGCTCGAGCGTGCGCCCGCGGGCAGCCTGGATGCGGTCTTCCTCGATCCGCCTTTCGAGAGCATCGCCCTCTACGAACCCGCGCTGCGGGCCGCCGCGCGCGCCATGAAAACCGGGGGCGCCGTCTACCTGGAGGCACCGCGCCGCTGGAGCGACGAGGAGCTGGCCGCGCTCGGCCTTGTTGGTTTTCGTTACCTCAAGGCAGGGGCGGTGCACGCCCACTTGCTGCGGCAGGCCGCAAACGGGACTGCATAATCCGCCGAACAAGCCGCACCGGCTGCATGAGGAAGAAGCAACCATGGCCAGCAACGTGATCGCGGTTTATCCCGGCACTTTCGATCCCATCACCCTCGGCCACGAGGACGTGGTGCGGCGTGCAACCCAGCTTTTCTCCAAGGTCATCGTCGCGGTGGCGGCGGGCCACCACAAGAAGGCGCTGTTCAGCCTGCAGGAGCGCATCGAGATGGCGCGCGAGGCCGTGAAGCCCTACAGCGACCAGGTCACGGTCGAGAGCTTCTCGGGCCTGCTGCGCGACTTCGTGGTGGCGCGCGGCGGCAAGGCCATGGTGCGCGGCCTGCGCGCCGTGACCGACTTCGACTACGAATTCCAGCTCGCGGGCATGAACCGCTCGCTGATGCCCGACGTCGAAACCGTGTTCCTCACGCCCAGCGACAAGTACCAGTTCATCTCGAGCACCTTCGTGCGCGAGATCGCCATGCTCGGCGGCGAGGTCCACAAGTTCGTCTCGCCCGACGTGGAGAAGCAGCTCGCAGCCAAGGTGCGCAGCTTGGGTCGTGAGTAGCCGGCTTCCCTTGCCGCGCCTGCATCCGCTGGGCGATGCGGCGCTGCTTTGCGAACTGGCGCCCCCCGCCACGCTGGCGCAGCAGCAGCAGATCTGGGCGCTGGGCGCCGAGGTGCAGCAATGGGCCGGCGTGGGCGAGGTGCTGCCGGGTATGAACAACCTCACGCTGACCTTCGATCCGACTGCGATCGATATCGAGGCACTGATGGCGCGCGTGAACGAATCCTGGCCGCGGCTGTCGGCGACGGCCATCGAAGGCCGCAGGGTGGAGATTCCTGTGGCCTATGGCGGCGAGCACGGCCCCGACCTGGCCGATGTCGCGGCGCACACCGGGCTCACGCCGGCCGAAGTGGTGCGGCGCCACAGCGCGGCCGACTACGTGGTCTACCTGCTGGGCTTCCTGCCCGGCTTCGCCTTCATGGGCGGGCTGCCGCCAGAGCTCGCCACGCCGCGCCGCGCCGAGCCGCGCACTGCGGTGCCCGCGCGCTCGGTCGGCATCGGCGGCGAGCAGACCGGCATCTATCCGCTGGTGTCGCCGGGCGGCTGGCAGCTGATCGGCCGCACCTCGCTCGAACTCTTCGACCCGTCGGCCGAGCCGCCCACCCTGCTGCGTCCGGGCGACCACGTGCGCTTCGTCGTCGAAAGCGTGCAGACATGATGCTGGTGCAGAAGCCCGGCATGCTGGCCTCGGTGCAGGACCTGGGGCGGCACGGGCACCGCCAGCTCGGCATCTGCCCCGGCGGCGCACTCGACGTGCTGGCGCTCACGCTCGCGAACCGGCTGGTCGGCAATGCCGACGGTGCGGCCGGCCTCGAACTCACCATGGGCGGCTGCGAGATCCGCTTCGAGACCGCCGCGCGCATCGCGCTGGTGGGCGACGGCTTCGGCGCCCGGCTCGACGGTGCGCCGCTCTGGCCTTGCTGGAGCGTGCCGGTGGCAGCGGGCCAGACACTCAAGCTCGCGGGCGCCAACGTGGCCGGCGTCAAGAAAGCCGGCTTGCGCAGCTGGCTCGCGGTGGCGGGCGGCATCGACGTGCCGCCGGTACTCGGCTCGCGCAGCACCGACCTGAAGGCCGGCTTCGGCGGCCACCAGGGTCGCGCACTGCGCAAGGGCGACCGGCTTCCGCTGGGTGCCACGCCGCTGGATGCCGCCCAACTCGCGCGGCGCCCGTTCGGCCTGCGCGGTCCGGACTGGGGCACGGAGGAAAGCGATTCGGCCATCGCCCTGCGCGTATTGCCCGGCCCCGAATTCGACCAGTTCACCGTGGCCTCGCACGCGTTGCTCTGGAGCGAGCGCTGGCGCATCACCGCGCAGAGCAACCGCATGGGAAGCCGGCTCGCGGGCGCCGAGCTCAAGCGCCGGCGCAGCGCCGACATGCTCTCGTCGGGCGTCATTCCCGGCACGATCCAGGTGCCGCCCTCGGGCCAGCCGATCATCCTGATGGGCGACGCGCAGACCACCGGCGGCTATCCGCGCATCGGCGTGGTGATCCGCGCCGACCTGTGGAAGCTCGCGCAGGCGCCGCTGGACGGCCGGCTGCGGCTGGTGCAGGTCGACATGGCCGCGGCGCTCGAGGCCTGGGCCGAGCAGCAGCGCTATCTTGCGCAGGTCGCGCAAGGGCTGGCGGCAGCGGGCTGGACCAGACCGGCATAGACTGTGCGAGCAGTGCAGCCGCACCGGCTGGCCCGGCGTGCCGGCCTGTCTTGAAGAAGGAACCAACCCCATGCAAATCGACCTGAATGCCGACCTCGGCGAAGGCGCCGGCAGCGACGAAGCGCTGCTCGGCCTCGTGAGCTCGGCCAACATCGCCTGCGGCTGGCATGCGGGCGACGCCAAGACCATGCGGCAATGCGTCCGCTGGGCCATCGCGCATGGCGTGGCCATCGGCGCCCATCCGAGCTTCCCCGACCGCGAGAACTTCGGCCGCAGCACCATGCACCTGCCGCCCGACGAGATCGTGGCCAATGTGCTCTACCAGGTCGGCGCACTGGCCGCGATCGCCAAGGCCGAGGGCGGCAAGCTCTCGCACGTGAAGGCGCACGGCCAGCTCTACAACCAGGCGGTGAAGGAACCCGAACTCGCCGACGCGCTCTGCGAGGCGGTGCGGCGCTTCGATCCCTCGCTCCGGTTCTTCGGCCTTGCGGGCAGCGGCATGATCGACGCCGCGCGCCGCGCCGGCCTCACGCCGGTCGAAGAGGTTTTTGCCGACCGCGGCTACATGCCCGACGGCAGCCTGGTGCCGCGCAGCCAGCCCGGCGCGCTGATCGAGGACGAGGAACAATCCCTCGCCCAGACGCTCTCGCTGGTGCGCGACCGCCAGGTCAGGGCGATCGACGGCAGCATCGTGCCGGTCAATGCCCAGACCGTGTGCCTGCACGGCGATGGCGCCCACGCGCTGGCTTTTGCGCGCCGCATTCGCGAGCGCCTGCAGCAAGAGGGCATCGCGGTTCGCGCGACGGCCTGATTCAAGCCGTGGCGCAGCGAACCGATGTCCTGCTGACCGGGTTCGATCCGTTCGACCGCGAAGCGCTCAACCCCTCATGGGAGGCGGTGCGTGCACTCGACGGCTGGCGGTGCGGCCGCGCCACAGTGCATGCGCGCCAGATGCCCTGCGTGTTCGGCCAGGCCATCGAGGCGCTGGCGGTTGCGATGGACGAACTCCAGCCCCGGCTTGTGCTGTGCATCGGCCAGGCTGGCGGCCGCGCCGAGATCACGCCCGAGCGCGTGGCCATCAACATCGACGACGGCCGCATCGCCGACAACGCCGGCCGCCAGCCGATCGACCTGCCCGTGGTGCCCGGTGCGCCCGCGGCGTATTTCTCGACGCTGCCGATCAAGGCCATGGTGCGCGACCTTCGTGCGGCCGGCATTCCGGCGGCGGTCTCGAACACGGCCGGCACTTTTGTCTGCAACCACATCTTCTACGGCCTGATGCACCGCATCGCCACGCATCCGGCGGCTGGGCTGCGCGGCGGCTTCATCCACATTCCCTACCTGCCCGAGCAGGCGGCACGATTTCCCGGCGTGCCGAGCATGTCGCTGGCCACCATGGTCGAGGCGCTGCGCATCGCGGTGGCGACCACGCTGGCCGTTGAAAAGGACGTGGCCGAAACCGGCGGTCAGCTCCACTGAGCCAGCCAGCCGAGCAGCGCCGCATTCACGGAAGCGGGCTTCTCCATCGTCAGCATGTGGCCGCATTGCGGCACCCACACCACGTCGGCATGCGGCACCAGCGCCGCGATCTCGCGCGTGCAGTCGGGCGGGGTCAGCCGGTCCGTGTCGCCGCACACCAGCAGTACCGGCGCACGCAGCGAGGGCAGGTGGGTGCGCGCGTCGGGGCGCCGCATCACCGCGCGGTTCTGGGTGATGAGCTGCTGCGTGCCGGCATCCAGCACGATCTCGACATAGCGCTGCACCAGCGCCTCGTCGGCGGCCTGCGCCGGGTGGAAGGCGAACACCACGTTCGGCTCGATCACGTCGCGCAGTTCGCCGCGTTCGAACAGTTCGATCGCGCTTTCGCGCAGCTCGTACATCTCGGGCGCCTCGGGCCGTGCGTTGGTGCCCAGCAGCGCGAGGCCCGCGATGCGTTCGGGCGCCTGCCGCGCGGCTTCCATCGCCACCATGCCGCCCATCGACGCGCCGCACAGCAGCAGCGGGCCGGGGTTCTCGCGCAGCACGGCCGCGGCCATGGCTTCGATGGTGTCGTGCCGCATGTGGGCATCGGTCACGCGCGTTTCGAACAGGGGCGCGAGCGCGGGAAGCTGGGCCTCCCAGATGCGCTCGTCGCAGGCAAGGCCGGGCAGCAGGACAAGGTGGGGCATGGCCGGATTTTGCGCCAACGCCGACGTGGAAGCGCGTTGCCGTTCGAGCGGCAGGTGGCGGCCCTGCAACAGATGCCGCCACCCGGGTCCCGAGCGTCACGCACGCAGTGGAGAATGGGCGTTCCATGCCCACGCCTCCACCCGACTCCGCGACCGAACTCATCCTGATCCGCCACGGCGAAACCGCCTGGAACCGCGAGCTGCGCTTCCAGGGGCATGCCGACGTGCCGCTCAACGACATCGGCCATGAGCAGGCGCGCCGCCTCGGCCTGCGGCTGGCGGGCGACACCGCGCAGCACATCATCAGCAGCGACCTCATGCGCGCGCAGCAGACCGCCGCGCCGGCCGCGCTGCAGCTGTCGCTGCCGGTGGTCACGTCGGTGGGCTTGCGCGAGCAGTATTTCGGCATTGTCGAAGGCATGCGGGCCGACGAGATCCAGGCGCTGCATCCACGCGCCTGGGAGCAATGGCTGGAGTTCCGCGAGGACCACGCCATGCCCGAGGGCGAGACGGCGCGCGAATTCCATACGCGCATCGTCGCGGCCATCGGCGCCCTGGCCGCTGCGCACCGGGGGCAGCGGCTGGTGGTCGTCACGCACGGCGGCGTGCTCGACATGGTGTGGCGCACCGCGCGCGGGCTCGGCCTGAGCGGGCCGCGCCAGAGCGACATTCCCAACGCGGGCTTCAACCGCATCCGCATTGCCGATCCGGCCATGCCTGACGTGATCGAGATCGTCGACTGGGCCGACACGCGGCATCTGGCCGACCTGCCGCCGCAGCCGACCTACGACCAGCGGCGGCACCTGAAGTGAGCTGAGCTGCCCGGGCGAGCAGGAGCGCCGCTTCAGGTGCAGCTGCCGGCCTTCGGCGTGCGCAGCAGCGGCTGGCCCGCGCCCACGCCCGTGGGCTTGCCGGCATCCACCGCCAGGCGGCCGTTCACCAGCACCGTGACCACGCCCTCCGACAGCAGCGCCGGCTGCGTGTAGGTGGCCTTGGCGGCATAGCGCGCGGGGTCGAACACGACCACGTCGGCGTAGTAGCCCGGCCGCAGGTGCCCGCGCTGTTTCAGCCCCAGCGTGTCCGCGGTCAGCGACGAGCTGCTGCGGATGAACTGGCCCATCGAGATGGTGTGCTCCTTCACCACGTACTGGTCGTACTTGCGCGCGAAGGTGCCGTAGGCGCGCGGATGGCCCAGCGAGGAGTCGGACGACGTCATGACCCACGGCCGCTTCATGAACGCGCGCACGTCGTCGTCGCTCTGGTTGAACGAGGCGATCATCAGCTCGCCGTCGCGCAGCACGGCGATGGCGGCATCCACGGGGTCGGCACCCGAGGCCTTGGCCACGTCGGCCAGCGTCTTGCCCAGGTATTTGGTGCTGCCGGCCGAGAACAGGATGGTCTCCGGACCGCCGCGCAGGCGCAGGTTCTCGCGCATGCCGGTGCGCAGGCGATCCTGGACGGCCGCGTCGTCGAAGCGCTTGAGCATCGCCGCGCGCCCGCCGTCGACCGCCCAGGGCGGCACGAGCGCAGCCGAGAAACGCGTGCTCGATGCCGTCCACGGATAGTGGTCGGCCGTGATGTCGAGGCCGGCGGCACGCTCCTTCTCGATGCGGCGGATGATGTCGCCGCTCTGGCCCTGCACGTCCACGCCCAGTGCCTTGATGTGCGCCACATGCACCGGCAGGCGGGCTTCGCGGCCGATGCGGATCACTTCCTCGATGGCGCCCTTGAGCCCGATGTTGTACATCGACTCGTCGCGGATGTGGCTGTCGTAGAGGCCGCCGTGGCGGGCCGCGACCTTCGCGAGCTCGATCACTTCCTCGGTCTTCGAGAAATTCTGCGGCGGATAGAAAAGGCCGGTCGAAAGCCCCAGCGCGCCGTCGCACATCGCCCGGCTCAGGTGCCGGCGCATGGCGTCGAGCTGCTCGGGCGTCGGCGCGCGATTGGCTTCGCCGAGCTGGTCGATGCGCATGGGGCCGAAACCCGCGTACATGGCGACGTTGGTTCCAACAGGCGCCGATCGCAGCCGCTGCGTCTGCGCGGCGATGTCGAAGCCGCCGAAGCCGTCGTTGCCGATGACCGTGGTGGTCACGCCCTGCGTGAGAAAGGGAATGTTCAGGCGCTTGCGCGGATCGGTGGAATGCAGGTCGGCATCGGCGTGGGTGTGCGCATCGATGAAGCCCGGTGCCACGATGAGGCCGGCCGCGTCGATGGCTCGCTTCGCGCTGAACTGCGGCGGCGTCTTCCGGCCCGCGAAGACGATGCGGTCGCCCACGATGCCGACATCGCCGACCACCGGCTCGTCCGAATCGCCCGTGTAGACGGTGCCGCCGCGCAGCAGCAGGTCGAGTTCGACGGGGGCATCGGCCGCGGCACGGGCTGCGGACGAAAGGCCTGCCAAGGCCGCGAGCACGGCGAGCACGACAACTGATTTCTGCATGGGAAGGAACCGGAGCGATGTGGAGCGGGCAGTTTAGAAGTCGCCCCCGCGTGTCCGTTAATTCCTTTTGCGACACGCCCCATGACCGGAAGGCATGGCCTTCGCCCGCCCCTCAAGGACGGGAAGCGAGTTGCTCGAGGCCGAGCCGCGCATAGACCTCGCCGGCCTGACGCCGCAGGCGCAGCGATTCGGGCTGGCCGTTGAGCTGCTGCTGCAGGATGCCTTGGGCGCCCGCGAGCGCGGCCTGGCTGCCGATGCGCACGAGCGCGTCGAGGTACACCTGCTCGAACAGGTCGCGCTGCGCATGGCTGCCGCCGATCTCGACCAGGCGCGGCAGGGCGCTGCCGAGTCCTTCGATGGCGGAGGCGAAATCGCCGCGCGCATGGGCAACGAGCCCGCGCGCGGCCGGCACGCACACGCTCTGCCAGGCGGCGCGCGTGGAGAGCGGCGCGCGGGGCGCGTGGGCTTCGATGTTGTGCAGCAGCGCATCGGCTTCGGGCCGTCCGGCGCGCGCCAGGCCATACAGGTACTGCAGGTCGAGGAAGGGCAGCACATGGTCGGTCGTGCGCTGCAGCAGGTGGCTCGCCACGTCGTCCCACCGCGCACCCACGTCGATGCCCGCGAGCTCGAAGCGCGCCAGCAGCGAGACGGCGCCGATCTGGTCCTGCGAGTAGTCCTTCACCACGCCCCACACCTCGCGGTCGTAGAGCGCGAGCGCTTCGTCGTCGCGGCCGAGCTCGATCAGGAACAGCGCCACGTGCCACCAGTTGTGCGTGACCATGAACGAGTTGAGCCCGCTCCAGCTGTCGCTCACGCCCTGCATGAAGGCCAGCCCTTCCGAGAGCCGGCCCTCGGTGAGCATCACATGCGCCAGCGCATGGTGCGCCCACGGCTCCTTGCGGCACATGCCGATGGCGCGGCGCGCGCTGGCCTCGGCCTCGCGCATCAGGTGGCACTGCTCGTAGCCGAAGGCGGCCATGCCGTGCACATAGGGCACGTCGGACGCGGCCGGCAGCGCAGCGAGTGCCAGGCGCAGCATGCCCGGGCAGTCGCCGGTGTTGAAGCAGTGGTATTGCCCGAGCTTCACCGACACGAGGTCGCGCGGATGCTCCCGCGCCTGCTCCGTGTGCAGGGCGATGGCCCGGGCGATGTCGCCCTCGGCCCAGGCCTCGATGGCCGCGATGTAGCGCCGTTCGCGCGGCGTGGCGCGCTCGGATGCGGCGCGGGCCCTGGCAAGAAAGGGCCGTGCATTGGCCGCGGCATCGCGCGATTCGGCGAAGAGGTGGAGGGTTGCGCAGTAGGCCTGCACCATCGGGCTCGCGTCGCTGTCGGCCAGGGCGAGCAGGTTGACCGCGCGTGCCTCGGTCGACACAAAGCCCATGACGAAGTCTTCGACCAGCGGCAGGCTGGCCGCATCGTCGAGCGTGAGCGGGTTGCCGAAGCTGTCGGCGTGCAGGGTGGCGGGAGGCATGGCCGGATGGTGCCATGCCCCGCCTCAGGCTTCAAACGCCCGCTTGCTGGTGGCGGTACTCCTGCGTCTTTCCGCCGTAGCCGTAGGCCGCGCCGCGGGCGTCGATCACGTGGATGTACGAAACCTCGTGCAGGTCGGGCCGCAGCCGCGCCATGGCGGCATGCACCTCGCGCAGGTAGCGCGCCTTTTCCGCCTTGGTGTTGGTTTCGTCCGTGATGCTGATGTCGAGGTGGAAGGCCGACTTGCCGAGCGAGGCCAGCGACTGCCCGCCGATGAACCAGGTGTCGGCGGCGATGTACTGCACCGTGACGGCGATCACCGGCAGCTGCTTGCCGAGCACGCTTTGGGTCAGTTCGGCGACCACGTCGACCGTCTTGCGTGTGAGCTGGGCGTCGGGCGCGCCCGAGAGGTGGACAACGATGTGCGGCATAGGGAACTCCATGAAGGAATGAGTGACGATGGGGCTATTGTGGAAACTCCTCGAACATCGGAAAAGCGGGAAGATATGATGGAATCCATCGGATAAACGGATGGATGAACCATGCAGACCTTCGACCTGGAGCAGCTTCGCACCCTGGCCGCGGTGATCGACGCCGGCAGCCTCACGGCCGCGGCGCCGCGCGTCTTCCTGTCGCAGTCGTCGGTCAGCGAGCAGATCCGCAAGCTCGAGGAGCGGGCAGGGCAGTCGCTGCTCACGCGCAGCAAGGCCGGCGTGGCGCCGACCGAGGCCGGCACGCGGCTGCTGGCCTACGCGCGCCGCATCCTCGCGCTCAGCGACGAGGCGTTCCGCGATCTGCATGGCGAGACGCTGCAGGGCGAACTGCGGCTCGCCGTGACCGACTACTTTCGCCCCGGCGATCTCACGCGGCTGCTGGGGCGCCTTGGCGAGAGCTATCCGCAGGTGCGGCTGCACGTGAGCATCATGAAGAGCGACGCGCTGCGGGCCGCCTATGCGCACGGCGATTTCGACGTGGGGCTCGCGATGAACATCGCCGGGACGTCGCCATCGACCGAGCCGGGTGCGAAGGCTCCGGTGATCCGGCGCGAATCGCTCGCGTGGCTCGGCGCGGCCGGCATGCGGCTCGCGCGCAGCGAGCCGGTGCGGCTGCTGGCCTTGCCGGACACCTGCTCATTGCACCAGTACACGGTGGCGCTGTTGCGGCGGCGGCGCGTGCCGTATGTGCTGGCGCACGTGGCGTCGGGCGTCGCGGGGTTGCAGTCGGCGCTGGCTGCGGGGTTGGGGGTGGCTTGCCTGAACGAATCGGCGGTGAGCGAAGGGGTGGCCCGGCTCGCGCCGCCGCACGGCCTGCCGGCCCTGCCCCGGGTCGCATTCCAGTTCCTGCCCGCGCGCCGCGGAGAGACCGAATTCGTGACGCGGGCACGGGAGATGCTGGCAACCCACCTGGTCTGAGGCCGCCAGGTGGCGCGGGATTTGCGTCAGGCCCGCCATGGATGCGCCACAACAACCCGTCACGCGCCCCGAACTGCTGCGCCACTCGCGTTTCGACGACGCGCAGGCCATCTTTTCGGGCACCCTGTTCGTCGCCATTGCCATGATGCTGTTCGGCCAGGCGGGGCTGCTCACGGGCGGCACGGCGGGTGTCGCGTTTCTCCTGCACTACGCCACGGGCGTGAGCTTCGGCAAGGTGTTCTTCCTGGTGAACCTGCCGTTTTACTGGTTCGCATGGCGCCACATGGGCCGGGCCTTCACGGTCAAGACTTTCTCGGCGATCGCGCTGCTGTCGGTGATGACCGACTTGGCACCGCGCTACATCTCGATCGATTCGCTGCACCCGGCCTTCGCAGCGGTGCTCGGCGGCCTGCTGCTGGGCACCGGCTGCCTGTTCCTCGCGCGCCACCGCGCGAGCCTGGGCGGTGCGACGGTGCTGACGCTGTACCTGCAGGAAAAGCGCGGCTGGCCCGCTGGCAAGGTGCAGATCGGCATCGACTGCACGGTGGTGCTGCTCGCGTTGTTCGTGATTCCGCCGCAGCGCGTGGGATGGTCGGTGCTGGCTGCGGTGGTGATGGGGCTTTTTCTGTGGATCAACCACAAGCCGGGGCGCTACGCTGCTACTTGATTTTTTGGCGCTGCTGTTTTGTTCAGGTGCTGTTGTTCGGGGCGCGTGCACAGGCCACCGGGTACTCCCCTCCGCGAATGTCCCCCGGCCTTCGGCCTCCTCCTTTATTTCGCTGCGGGGAGTACCCGATGCCCTGTGCACGAAGGCACGAAGGCACGCTCGTGGTGTACCCGCTGATCAACCGGTGCTCTGAACACGCTCCCGCCGATGGGGTGCCTTGCGCAGCGAAATCAAGGGGGAGGCCGCAGGCCGGAGGACATTCGCGGAGCAAGGTACCCCGTCGGCGGGAGCGCGCCCTGAACAGCCGCGCCCGCCCACCGCTCAAGGCGTCACAGGCCAGGGCCGCTGCGGCTCCCGAATCTGCTCGAACGCACGCGACACGCGCAGCACGCCGAGGTCGTCGAACCGGTGCCCGGCAATCTGCAGCCCGATCGGCAGCCCGCTCCCCGAGTATCCGCAGTTCACCGACGAAGCCGGCTGCTCCGACATGTTGAACGGCACCGTGAACCCGATGTGCTCCAGCGGCCGCAGCGGATCGTTGGTGGGGGACGGCGCCTCCGCGGCCGCGGGCATGTTCGGCGACACCGGCGAGATCACGTAGTCGAAGCGCGCGCAGGCCTGCACCGCGGCCACGCGCGTTGCATGGAACTGGCTGAAGCCGCGGAACACATGCTCGCCGCTGAACTCGGCCGCGCTCTCGGCCCATTCGCGGATGTAGGGCAGCACCTTGGCGCGCTGGTCGGGGCGCAGTGCCTTCATGTCCACCAGCGAGCGCATGCGCCACAGGTGGTCCATGCCGTCGAGCATGGCTTGCGACATGAACGGCTGCATGGGTTCGACGATGGCGCCGGCCTTTTCGAACAGGCGCGCCGCATGCTCGACCGCCGCCTGGATCTCGGGCTCGACTGCCAGGCCGCAGCCCGCGTCCAGCAGCAGGCCGATGCGCAGCCCGCGCAGGTGGTCGGGCGATACGTCGAAGCTCTCCCACGCGATGTCCTGCGGCGGCAGGCTCATGCTGTCGCGCGCATCGGGCTTCGAAAGCACCTGCATCATCAGCGCCGCATCGCCGACGCTGCGCGTCATCGGCCCGGCCGCGCGGCCCATGTACGGCGGATCGATCGGAATGCGGCCCAGGCTCGGCTTGAGCGTGAAGATGCCGCACCAGCTCGCGGGCAGCCGCAGCGACCCGCCGATGTCGGTGCCGATGTGCAGCGGGCCGTAGCCCGCGGCGGCAGCCGCACCGGCGCCCGCGCTCGAGCCGCCGGGGGTCCGGCTCAGGTCCCAGGGGTTGCGTGCCAGCGTGTGAAAGCTCGAGAGCCCCGAAGACAGCATGCCGTAGTCCGGCATGGTGGTCTTGCTCACGATCACCGCGCCGGCTTCCTTCAGGCGCGCGGCGGGCGGTGCATCGGCGGCCGCGGGCTTCAGGTCGACGGCGGCCGTGCCGGCCGGCATCGGATCGCCGCGGGTCGCGATGTTTTCCTTGATGGTGGCAGGCACGCCGTCGAGCGGACCGAGCGCGTCGCCGCGCTGCCAGCGTGCTTCCGAGGCGCGCGCCTGCTCGAGCGCAGCTTCGGGCCTGAAGAGCCAGGTGGCTTGCAGCTTGGGCTCGCAGCGCTCGATATGCGCGATGACGGCCTGCGCGACCTCCACCGGCGACAGGCGCCTGTCGCGGTAGGCGGCGGAGAGTTCCTGGGCGGAAAGCTCGTTCAGCGAAGATGAAGAAGATGACACGCCGGCACTCATCCCAACGACAGCGCCGAGAGGTCGTTCACGAAGATCGGGTTCTCCTTCCAAAGGCCCTTCACGTTCTTCTTCGCGATGGTGGGGAACTGCGGCTGGTAGAGGAAGCCGTTGGCCGCATCGACGGCCAGCATCTTCTGCGCTTCGCCGAGCAGCTTGTTGCGCTCGGCGGCATTGGCGGTGGCCTTGATCTTGTCGAACAGCGCGTTGAAGGCCTTCGACTGGTAGCCCCAGTAGTAGTCGGACTTGGCGTAGTTGCCGAGGTCGAAAGGCTCGACGTGCGAGACGATCGACAGGTCGTAGTCCTTGTTGCCGTAGGTGCCGCTGAGCCACTGCGCCCACTCCACGTTCTGCACCTTGACCGTGATGCCGATCTTGGCGAGCTGGGCCACGATCACCTCGCCGCCCTGGCGCGCGTAGGGCGGCGGCGGCAGCGTCATGGTGAGTTCGAGCGGCGTCTTCACGCCGGCCTCGGCCATCAGCTTCTTGGCCTTCTCGATGTCGAAGGGGTTGATGCCCGTGGTGTCGACATAGCCTGCGGCGCCCGGCACGTAGTGGCTGCCGATCGGCACGCCGAAGCCGTCGGCCGCACCTTCGATCACGGCCTTGCGGTCGATGGCTGCGAGGATGGCGCGGCGCACGCGCACGTCGTCCAGCGGCTTCTTCCTGTTGTTGATCGACAGGATGGTCTTGGCGCGCGAGCCGGCCAGGATCACCTGGAACTGCGGGTTCATCTTGAACTGCGGCACCGCGCGCGTACCGATGCGCGTGAACACGTCGACGTCGCCGGCCATCAGCGCGGCGGCCTGCGCGGCCGTGTCGGAAATGAAGCGGAAGGTGACCTTGTTGATCCTGGCCGTGGCCGGGCTGCGGAAGCCCTCCCACTTGCTCAGCGTGATCGACGAGCCCTTGGCCCAGTTGTCGAGCTTGTAGGGGCCGGTGCCGACCGGCTTGGTGGCGTTGCCGTCGGCGCTCTTGGGCTCGACGATCACGGCCGTGGCCTGGCCCAGCACGAAGGGCAGGTCGGGATCGATTTCCTTGTTGATGACCACCACGGTGTAGTCATCGACCACCTGGGTGGACAGGTTCGCGAAGGTGCGCTTGTCCTTGTTGGTGCTCTTCTCGCTGCCGGCGCGGTCGAAGGCGAACTTCACGGCGGCGGCGTTGAAGGGCTCGCCGTTCTGGTATTTGACGCCGCGCCGCAGCTTGAAGGTGTAGGTCTTCAGGTCGGGCGAGACTTCCCAGCTTTCGGCCAGCAGCGGCGTGACGCTGCCGTCGGCGTTGATCTTGGTGAGCGTCTCCAGGATGTTGTACTGCACCACCTCGGCGATGGCGGCCGCGGCGCCGGCGGTCGGATCGAGGCCCGGCGGCTCGAGCGCCATGCCGATCACGATGGCGTCCTTCCGCCCCTGCGCCATGCCGGCGATGGGAGAGGCCAGCGCCACGGTGGCGCCGGCGGTGGCAAGGAGGGTGCGACGGTTCAACATACGTTGTGATCTCCGGAAAAACGATGGATGCGAATGGCTGCTTCCCATGCGCGGCGCGCCCCGAATGGAGGCGCGGCGGCACGAAGGAAGGACACGCAGCACGAAAGATGCCACGCGCGGCAGCGAGCCATTCTCTCGCAGCGCAGGCATTGGCGGTGGGTCGCGCAGGTGCTTTTTCCTCGGGACGTTCCCGCATGAAGCGGTGTCCTCGGAACATGGGGCAGGCATCTTGCGAGAGAGAGGGCGGCCGTGCCACCAGATGCTTATGACCCACTCATCCGAGGGCCTGTCAACGCTATGGAAGGGGTCGCGAAGCTTCGATGTCGGCCCACCGCCCGGCGGGGTGTTCAGGCCGTGAGCAGCGTGCCCCCGGCGGGTGTGCGCGGCACCGCGTCGAGCAGCGTGCGCGTATACGGATGCTGCGCATTGCGAAAGAGCTCGCCGGGCGGGCCCTGCTCGACGATCTTGCCCTTCCACACCACGCAGACCTCGTCGCACAGGTGGTTCACCACCGCGAGATCGTGGCTGATGAGCAGGTAGCTCACGCCGAACTGCTGTTGCAGGTCCTGCATGAGGTTGAGCACCTGGGCCTGCACCGACACGTCGAGCGCGCTCACGGGCTCGTCGGCGACGATGAGCTTGGGCCGCGTGATGAGCGCGCGCGCAATCGCGATGCGCTGGCGCTGCCCGCCCGAGAATTCGTGCGGGTACTTGTCCATGTCGGTGGTGCGAAGGCCCACGGCGGCCAGCGCCTCGGAGGCGCGCTCGCGCTGCTCGGCGCGGCTGGTTTCGGCCAGCGCTTCGAGCGGCTCGGCCACGATGCGCGCCACCGTCTGGCGCGGATCCAGCGAGCCGTACGGGTCCTGGAACACCATCTGGAAGTCGCGCCGCGCCGCGCGCAGCTCGGACTTGGGCAGCCGGTGCAGGTCGCGGCCCAGCATGCGCACGCTGCCCGAGGTGGGCGTGTCGAGCGCCATCACCAGGCGCGCGATGGTCGACTTGCCCGAACCCGATTCGCCCACGATGCCCAGGCTGCGGCCGGCCGCGACACTGAAGCTCACGCCGTTGAGCGCCTTCACCAGCGGCGGCGGCCCGAAGAGCTTTTCGCGCGGCAGGGCGTAGTGGCGCACGAGGTCCGTCACCTCGAGCAGGGGTTGCGTGCTGGCGGGTTGGTTCATGATGCGAGCGCGCCTTCAGCCGCAATTTCCTCGAGCCGGATGCAGCGCACCGCATGCTCGTGCCGCAGCACGGTGGGCGGCGGCCGGGTCGTGTGGCAGGCATCGACCGTGTACTTGCAGCGGCCCGCAAAAGGGCAGCCCGGCGGCAGGTCGACCAGTTCGGGCACGCTGCCCCGGATGGTGGCCAGGCGAATGCCGCGCGGCGCACCGAGCGCCGGCCGCGCCGCGAACAGGCCCTGCGTGTAGGGATGCGCGCGCTCGGCAAACACGGTGTCGGTCGGGCCGCTCTCGACCACGCTGCCGCCGTACATCACCAGCATCTTCGAGACGCTCTGCGCAATCACGCCCAGGTCATGCGAGATCAGGATCAGCGCCATGCCGCGCTCCGCGACCAGGCCCTGGATCAGCTCGAGGATCTGCTTCTGGATGGTGACGTCCAGCGCGGTGGTGGGCTCGTCGGCAATCAGCAGGTCGGGGCCGCAGGCCAGCGCCATGGCGATGCCGATGCGCTGGCGCTGCCCGCCCGAGAACTGGTGCGGATAGGCATCGAGCCGCGAAGCCGCATCGGGAATGCCCACGCGATCGAGCAGCGCCAGGACTTCCTTGCGTGCCTCGGCGCCCGTGAGTCCGCGGTGCAGCCGCAGCGGCTCGCCGACCTGGCGCGCAATGGTATGCACCGGGTTCAGCGCCGTCATCGGCTCCTGGAAGATCATGCCGATGCGGTTGCCGCGGATCTGGCACATGGCTTTTTCATCGCGGCCGACCAGTTCGGTGCCGTCGAAGCGGATGCTGCCGCTGACCTTGGCGGTCGACGGCAACAGGCCCATCAGCGACATCACCGTGATCGACTTGCCACAGCCCGATTCGCCCACGATGCCCAGCGTTTCGCCGCGCTCCAGCGTGAAGCCGATGCCGCGCACGGCCTCGGCGGGACCGCGCTGCGTTTGCAGTTCGACGTGCAGGTCTTTGACTTCGAGAAGTGGCATATCGCTTAGCGGGCGCGCGCAAGGCGCGGATCGAGCAGGTCGCGCAGCCCGTCGCCGAGCAGGTTCAGGCCGAGCACCGCCATGGCAATGGCCATGCCGGGAAACACCGCGAGCAGCGGCGACTGGAACATCATCGTCTGCGCCTCGCTCAGCATGCGGCCCCATGAGGGCTGCGGCGGCTGCGTGCCCAGGCCAAGGTAGGAAAGGGCGGCCTCGGCCAGGATGGCGATCGCGAAGCGGATCGTGATCTGCACGATCAGCACGGCCGAGATGTTGGGCAGCACGTGCTGCATCGTGATGGCGAACGATCCCTTGCCGCAGGCCCGTGCCGCCGCCACGTATTCGCGCGACCAGATGGCATTGGCCGAGGCGCGCGTGATGCGTGCAAACGTCGGGATGTTGTAGATGCCGATCGCGATGATCGCGTTGACGATGCCGGCGCCGAACACCGCCGTCATCATGATGGCCGACAGGATGGCCGGAAACGCGAGCGAAAAATCGGTGAGCCGCATGATCGCTTCTTCGACCCAGCCGCGCCGCGCCGCGGCGAGCAGGCCCAGCGCGGTGCCCACGACAAGGCCGATGCCCACCGCGATCACGCCCACCAGGATGGACGCGCGCGCCCCCACCAGCAGCAGCGAGGCCACGTCGCGTCCGAAGGTGTCGGTGCCCAGCCAGTGCGCGCCCGAGGGCGGCTTGAGCTTGCTGGCCATGTCCATCTCGTAGGGCGACCAGGGCGTCCACACGAGCGAGACGATGGCGGCCAGCAGCAGGAGCAGCGTCAGCACGCCGCCGAGCACGAAGCTGCGGTGCCGGAGCGCGCGGCGCCAGAACCCGGGCACCTTGAGCGCGGCCGCGCTCGGAATGGTGGTGGTGCTCATATGTCGCTCGCCTTGATGCGCGGATCGATCACGGCATAGAGCACGTCGACCACGAAATTCACGATGACCACCAGCGCCGCGAGCAGCATCACGCAATTGCGCACCACGATCAGGTCGCGGTTGCTGATGGCCTGGAAGATCAGCCGGCCCAGGCCCGGCAGGTAGAACACGTTCTCCACCACGATGGTGCCGGCGAGCAGCTCGGAAAACTGCATGCCCATGACGGTGACCACCGGGATCATCGCGTTGCGCAGCACATGGGTCCAGAGCACCGCGCGCTGTGAAACGCCCTTGGCGCGCGCGGTGCGCACGAAGTCTTCGCGCATCACCTCGAGCACCGCCGAGCGCGTGATGCGCGCGAGGATCGCGGCCTGTACCACCGCCAGCGACAGGGCCGGCAGCAGCAGCGACTTGAGGCCCGCGAAGATGCCTTCGCCCCAGCCCTCGAAGCCGCCGGCCGAGAACCACTGCAACTGCACCGAGAACACCAGGATCAGCAGGATCGCGAACCAGAAATTGGGAATGGCGATGCCCACCTGTGTGAGGCCCATCAGGCCGACGTCGCCGAGCTTGTTGTGGCGCGCGGCCGCAGTCACGCCCACCAGCAGCGCGAGCACCGTGGTGAAGGCCATCGCGAGCAGCGCCAGCGGCACGGTGAGCGCGAGCCGTTCGAGGATGAGGTCGAGCACCGGCGAGCTGTAGGCGTAGCTGTCGCCCAGGTTGCCGGTCAAGAGGCCCGCGATCCAGTGCCAATAGCGCGTCCACGCCGGCTGGTCGAGGCCGAGCTTGGTGGCCAGGGCGGCCACTGCCTCGGGCGCGGCATCGGGGCCCATGAGCATCTGTGCGGCATTGCCGGGCAGGATCTCCAGGACGAGGAAAACAATGACCGAGGCGCCGATCAGCGTGGCGATCAGCGTGGCGAGGCGCTTGAAAATGAACAGGCTCATGGGGCGGGGCGCAGCATAACCCGACTCGTGCAACAACCGTGCCTTGTTCGCGATAATCGGGGTATGGCTCTCATGATCACCGACGAATGCATCAACTGCGATGTCTGCGAGCCCGAGTGCCCGAACGATGCGATCTACATGGGCGCGGAGTTCTACGAGATCGACCCGCACAAGTGCACCGAATGCGTCGGCCACTTCGACGAGCCGCAGTGCGTGCAGGTGTGCCCGGTGGCGTGCATCCCGATCAACCCGGCGCACGTGGAAAGCCGCGAGACCCTCTGGCAGAAGTTTGAGCGGCTCGCCGCGGCCAAGGCAAAGGCCGCGGCCGCCGAGCCGCCGGCGCCCTCAGCCGGCGCTTGACCCGTTCCGCTTTTTCTTCCTGCGGCTTTCGCCTTGCGCGGCAGCGGGCCTGTCGTTGGCCGCGCCGCTGAAGCGCGGGCTCGACTTGCGGGGTTCGGCGCCGAGTCTTTGGGCGCGTGCCCGTGCCAACTGCTCGGAAGACGCGAGCCGGCGTTCGGCCATGGCGGCCTGCCGGGCATCGTGCGCCGAGCGGCGGCTGCGCTCGTAGGCTTCCTTTTCCTGCGACAGGCGGATGCGCTCGAGCTGGTCGGCGCGCTGCTCGGCGCGGCGCGTGGCGGCATCCGCCGCGTGGCGGTCCGCCTCGGGGCGGGCGTCGTCCACCGCCAGTTGTTTTCCGCCTTCGCAGGGGCGGTCGGTGTAGGTGTTGCCGCAGCGGTAGGTCTCGGACCTTCCCTGCGCCGCGGCGGGCATCCAGAAAGTGCCGCAAGCCACCAAGAGCAAAGCGGCACCCGCTTTCCTGGCCCTGGTTCTATTTTTCATTTCTTCTTCTCTCCCTTTTCTTTTCTCTCCCGCGCTCTCTTGGCCGGCTGACTAGGCGGTGGCGGGCGTGCCTCCGTCGCCGGGCTCCCGCCGCGGCGGTTTGGGCCGGGGCGGTTTGCTCGTGTGAATGATCAAGGTGGCTTTTTCCATTTCGCCCGCCACCAGCGCGGGCGCCGCGTGCAGCGTGCGCACGATGGCGTCCTCGATGGCTTCGCGCTGCTCCTTGAGCGGCTTCTTGAGCACCCAGTTGATGACCTCCGACTTCACGCCGGGGTGTCCGATGCCCAGGCGCAGGCGCCAGTAGTCGCCGGTGCCCAGTTGCGCATGGATGTCGCGCAGGCCGTTGTGGCCCGCGTGGCTGCCGCCGAACTTGAGCTTGGCCTGGCCGGGCACCACGTCGAGCTCGTCGTGCACCACGAGGATTTCCTCGGGCGCGATCTTGAAGAAGCGGGCCAACGCGCCCACCGACTTGCCCGACAGGTTCATGAAGGTCTGCGGCTCCAGCAGCCAGACGCTCTGCCCACCGATGTTCGTGCGCGCTGCAAGGCCGTGGTAGCTGCGCTCGGGCACGAGGTTGAGCTTCCAGTCGCGCGCCAGGGCGTCGATCCACCAGAAGCCGGCGTTGTGCCGGGTGGCTTCGTATTCAGGCCCCGGGTTCCCGAGGCCGACAAACAGCTTGATCATGGGGGGAATTATCTCGCCGCCCAAAAAGCAGAAGGCCCGCACGAGGCGGGCCTTCTGCAGGGGCGCGAGAGAAATTACTTCTTCGCGGCGGGCTTTGCCGTCTTGGCTGCCGGCTTGCCATTGGCAGCCGGTGCGGCGCCTTCGGCAGGTGCCGCGCCTTCAGCGGCGGGTGCCACCTCTTCGGCGACCAGCGGCGGCACGGCCGACACGATGACCGGGTTCAGCTTGCCGTGGCTCACGAACTTCACGCCCTTGGGCAGCTTGATGTCGCTCACGTGCAGCGTGGCGTTCTTCTTGAGGCTCGAGAGGTCCACTTCGATGAACTCGGGGAGGTCGGCCGGCAGGCAGCTGACTTCGAGTTCGGTCATGACGTGCGTCACGAGGTTGTGGTCGAGCTTGACGGCGTCGGACTCTTCTTCACCCTTGTAGTGAAGCGGCACCTTCATGTGCATGCGGGTCTTGGCGTCGACGCGCTGGAAGTCGATGTGCTGCACCAGCTGGCGGAACGGGTGGTACTGCACATCGCGCAGCAGCACTTTGCTGGTGGCGCCGCCGAGTTCCATTTCGAGGATCGACGAGTGGAAGGCTTCCTTCTTGAGGGCGTGCCACAGCGCGTTGTGATCGAGCTCGATCAGCTGGGGCTGGCCTTCACCACCGTAGACGATACCGGGCGTCTTGCCCGAGATGCGGAGACGGCGGCTCGCACCCGTGCCCTGCTTGGCGCGCTCAAAAGCGACGAATTTCATAACAACTCCTGTGAGAGTCCACCGCGACCAGTGCGACTCCGGTTCAACAAGGGCGCCATTCCAAAAGGAAGGTGGCGCCCGCTTTTTGCCCAGATCAGAACAGGTTGTCCTGGTCCGAGAACAAACTCATCACCGACTCGCCCTTGGCAATGCGCTGGATCGTCTCGGCGATCAGCGGTGCCACGGAGAGCTGGCGGACCTTTCCGCACGCCAGGGCGCCGTCGGAAAGGGGAATGGTGTTGGTCACGACCACTTCGTCGAGCGCGGAGTGGGTGATGCGCTCGATGGCCGGACCCGAGAAGATCGGGTGCGTGCAATAGGCGTAGACGCTTTTCGCACCGCGCTCCTTGAGCACTTCGGCCGCCTTCACCAGCGTGCCGGCGGTGTCGATCATGTCGTCCATGATCACGCAGTTGCGGCCGTCGATTTCACCGATCACGTTCATGACCTCGCTCACGTTGGCCTTGGGGCGGCGCTTGTCGATGATGGCGAGGTCGCAGTTCAGCTGCTTGGCCAGCGCGCGGGCGCGCACCACGCCGCCGACGTCGGGCGAGACCACGATCAGGTCTTCGTAGTTCTTCTGGCGCAGGTCGCCCAGCAGCACCGGCGACGCATAGATGTTGTCGACCGGAATGTCGAAGAAGCCCTGGATCTGGTCGGCGTGCAGGTCCATCGTGAGCACGCGCTCGACGCCCACGGTTTCGAGCAGGTTGGCCACCACCTTGGCCGAGATCGGCACGCGGCTCGAACGCGGGCGGCGGTCCTGGCGGGCATAGCCGTAGTAGGGAATCACCGCGCTGATCCGCTCGGCCGAGGCGCGCTTGAGCGCGTCGACCATGATCAGCAGTTCCATCAGGTTTTCGTTGGTCGGTGCGCAGGTCGACTGCACCACGAACACATCGCGCGCCCGGACGTTCTGGTTGATCTCGACGGTGACTTCGCCGTCGGAGAAGCGTCCAACGCGCGCGGCACCCAGCGAGGTACCGAGGTTCTGCGCGATTTCTGCGGCGAGGCCAGGATTGGCATTGCCGGTGAAAACCATGAAATCAGGGTGATTAGCCTGCATGAGCGCGTCCCGGCAGTGCGAATTGGCTTTTAGGAAGCCGCCAAAGAGTTTGAGTCGTGGCGGCCCGTGAGCCACCGATTATTGCAGCGGGCATGCTGCAAAAGAAGCACTGCGGCCGGTGGGCCGCAGTTTGAAGAATTTGGCAGGGGAGAAAGGATTCGAACCTTTGCATGCTGGAATCAAAATCCAGTGCCTTAACCAGCTTGGCGACTCCCCTACACGGGTCGATGGCTTTCGCCACAAACCGATATGTCGCATCGGACCCATAACGATCCGATTATCTTCAGGTCGCCCATCCCCAAAGTGGATGAACGGCCAGGTTGCTGCATTGGCGAACCTGCCAGCCCGGTGGGGCTTTTGACAGTTCCGCTTCCTGCGGCCCTTGCGGCATTTTCGCGAAAACCGAACTTCCGGAGCCGGTCATCCGGGCTTTCAATCCTTGGGCGCCGAGCCATTCGATGGCGTCGGTGACCGCGGGGCAAAGCCGCTGGGCAACCGGCTGCAGGTCGTTGTGGCCGAAGTCGAAAACCTTGAAAGCGCTGCTTTCGGGGTTTGGGGCTTCAAGCTGTTCGCTATCTGCAGCAAAGCCCGAGATTATAGCAACAGGAGTTGCCCGTTGAAGGTCGGGCGCAGAAAAAATTAAGCGGGTATCGAGTCCCTGGGGTGGCTTGGCCACCACGAACCGTGCGGAAGGGATGTTCACGGGCCTGATTTTCTCGCCGATTCCCTCGACCCAGGCATTGCGCCCGCCCAGGAAGAACGGCACGTCGGCACCCAGTTTCACGCCGATCTCGGCCAGGCGCGCGAGCGGCAGGTTCAGCCCCCACAGGCGGTTCAGCGCCAGCAGGCAGGTGGCGGCGTCCGAGGAGCCGCCGCCCATGCCGGCCTGCGCCGGCACCTGCTTGGCAATGCCGATGTGGGCGCCCTGTCCAGGTGCCGCATGCGCCTGCAGCGCGCGCGCTGCGCGCAGCACGAGGTCGTCGGGCGGCAGTTCGGTCGTGAGGTCTTCGCGGCTGAGCTGGCCGTCGCTGCGCAGTTCGACGTGGAGCGTGTCGCACCAGTCGATCAGCATGAAGACCGACTGCAGCAGGTGGTAGCCGTCTTCGCGCCGGCCGGTGATGTGCAGGAAGAGGTTGAGCTTGGCCGGTGCGGGAAGGTCGTAGATCGCCTTCATGACCGCTCGAACACGATGCGCAGGTCCGCCGTGGGTCCGGGAGACTCGCGGGTGGCCTGCAGGCGGCCGTTCGCGACCTGCGCGAGGTCGGGCCGCCAGCCGGGCACGCGCTCGTCGCGGCCCGCGAGCCAGCCGAACAGCGCGCCGACCGGTATGGCCGCGCCCGTGGCGGCCTCGATCAATGCATCGACCGAGTCGAAGCGCCGGATCTCGCTGCCGTTCTTGAGCAGGGCCTCGCCGGGCGACCAGTGCAGTTGGGCCAGGGTGCTGCCGATCGGGCTGGTGAGCGAGAGCTCGCCCGCTTCGGGAGAGCCGCGCAATTCGAACAATGCGGAGAAGGTCTGCACCGGCTGGCTGTCGATGCGCAGCGACATGCGGCCGCTCCAGCTGTCCGTGCTCCTGGGCGCGGAGGAGCGGCCCGCCAGTTGGGCGCAGCCGGCGATCGAGAGCAGCGCGGCCCCGCCCGCAAGCAGGAGGGCGCGGCGGCCGCCGTCGGCCAGCCGCGGGGCGGGCACGCTCACGGCTTGACCCGCAGGCGCTTGAGCGTTTCCTGCAGGGTCTCGTTCTCGGCGTCGCTCAGCAGGGCTTCCTTCCAGATCGTGACGGCGCGGTCCTTCTGGCCTGCCGACCAGAGCACTTCGCCGAAGTGCGCGCCGATTTCTGGATCGGGCCGGGTCTTGTAGGCCGCCTCGAGGATGCGGATGGCCTCGGTCGTGTTGCCCAGCCGGAATTCCACCCAGCCCAGGCTGTCCGCGATGAAGGGGTCTTCCGGCGCCAGCTGCACGGCCTTCTGGATCAGCGTGCGCGCCTCGTCGAGGCGGATCTTGCGATCGGCAAAGGAGTAGCCGAGCGCGTTGTAGGCGTTCTGGTTTTCGGGCTTGAGCTCGATCAGCCTGCGCAGCAGCCGCTCCATCTCGTCGAGGCGGTTGAGCTTTTCGGCCACCATGGCCTGGTCGTAGACCAGGTCGCTGTCGTTCGGGGCGGCGGCGGAAGCCTGCGCCAGCATGTCGTAGGCCGCCTGGTACTGCTTGGCATCGCGCAGCAGCTGCACTTCGGCGAGGAATTTCTGCTTCTTGTCCTCGGGCGTGCGCTCGGGCAGGCCGCGCACGAGTTCGCGCGCCTGCGGCAGCTTGCCCTGGCGCGCCAGCAGGCCTGCGCGGCGCGTCTGCGCAACCACGAGCTCGTCGGCGCTGTCGACGCGTGCGAGCCAGCGTTCCGCGGCCGTGAAGTCCTTGCGGCGCTCCGCCAGCTGCGAGAGAACAAGGTAGGCCTGCGTGGTGCCGCGCTGGCGGTCGTCCGGGTCTTTCTGGTTGGCCGCCAGCTCGATGTAGCGCTTGAGCGAGGTTTCGGCCGCTGCGTCCTGCCGGGCCTGCGCCTGCAGGCTGCCGAGCAGCAGCCAGGGCTCGGCCAGTTCGGGCCGCGCCGCGGTGAGCGCCTGCAGCTGCGCAGTGGAATCCGCATAGCGCCGGTTCTCGACCAGCACGCGCGCGTAGGCGATGCGCAGGTCGGGCGGCGCCTTGGGGTTGTTGGCCAGGTAGCGCGTGACGATCGGTTCCGCGAGCGGCTGGCCGGGGTCGATCATCTCGAGCGCGAGGGCGGCCGGTGCGTCCGAGGCGGGGTCCATCTGCTGGCCCTTGAACGCGGCATCCAGGGCGCCCGAGGTGTCGCCGGCGTTCAGCCGCATGCGGCCGATGGTGGCCCAGGCCAGCGCGCCGGTGGCTGGGCTCTTGAGTTCGTCGACCAGCGCCTGCTCGACCACCGAGGCGGCCTGCTTCTTGTCGGAAGCGCGCGAGTAGTTGCGCGTGATCACCGCCATCAGCATCGGTTTTTCGATCTGCGGCGTGGCCGCGATTTCGGCCCGCAGCGGCTCCACCGTTTCGCCGATGCGGTTGAGTGCAATCAATATCTGCAGTTCGATGCGCCGTGCATCGCGCGAGTTGGGCAGCGTTTCCTGCCATGCGCGCGAGGCCGCGAGCGCCGCGTCGCCGGAGCGCGACTGCAATGCGATCTCGACCGCGCGCTGGAACAGCTTGCCGTCGCGCAGCCGCCGGGCCGCGTCAAGCACCAGCGCATAGCCTGATCCGGGATCGCCGGAGCGCGCGGTCATCTCGCCCATCAGGATTTCGTAGAACAGCTCGGCGGTCAGCGCCGAGGGCTGTGCATTCGGTTCGCCGGCCGGCTTTGCGGCGACAGCCGCCGGCACCGTTGCCGGCCTCGTGCCCGGCCGGGATGGTGCCGGCCGTTCGATGATGGGGGCCGGGCTCTTGGGCGCGGCGGGATCGGAGGTTTGCGCCTGGGCGGCACAAGCCAGCAACACGACGAAAGACGCGGCCGCCGCAAGGCGGTGTCGGCGGAGCGATGGAATCATCGAACCATAATAATCCAAGCTTTTGAGCGAGCACCGCGTGGGGCCTCGTCGCAGCCCGGAGTTTTTATTCATGCCTGAGCTTCCCGAAGTCGAAGTGACGCGGCGCGGTTTTGCCGAGCGCATTGCCGGTGCACGCATCGATGCGGTTCGCATCGGCAAACCCTTGCGCTGGGCGTTGATGGTCGTGCCCGAGGCGTTGGTCGGTCGCCGCGTGCTGCAGGTGCGCCGGCGCGGAAAGTACCTGCTGATCGACCTGGACCGCGGCCTCCTGCTGCTGCACCTGGGCATGTCGGGCAGCCTGCGCTTCGATGCGGCGCAGCCTCCGCCGGGCGTTCACGATCACTTCGATCTGGTGACCGAACTCGGCACGCTGCGGCTGAACGATCCGCGCCGCTTCGGCGCCGTGGTCTATGTGGAGGACGAGGCGGCGCCGTGGGCCATCAAGCTGCTCGGCGGCCTCGGCATGGAGCCGCTGGGCGATGCTTTCGACCTGGACGCGTTTCACGCCGGCCTTCGCAAGCGCAAGGCGGCGGTGAAGCAGGTGCTGCTCGCGGGCGATGTGGTGGTCGGCGTTGGAAACATCTACGCGTCGGAGGCGCTGTTCCAGGCGGGCATCCGGCCGACGCTTTCCGCCGCGCGCATCAGCCGGCCGAGGGCGGCCCGGCTCCATGCGGCTGTGCGCGAGATCCTGGCCAGGGCGGTCGAGAAGGGCGGCAGCACGCTGCGCGACTTTTCCAACGTGGACGGGCAGAACGGCTATTTCCAGCTCGAGGCCACGGTCTACGGCCGGGCCGGCGAGCCCTGTCGGGTCTGCGCAACGCCGATCCGGCTGCTGCGCCAGGGGCAGCGTTCCACTTACTATTGCCCGAATTGTCAAAAATAGTGTCTTAGCCGCCGGGTTGGCATATCCTGCAATCGGTTGCTCCCCAGTTTGCAATGCTATATTTGTAAGTTCTTTCTTACATATTCCCCTTGAGCCGCTCTTTCAATCAACAACTCGATCAGCACGGTGCCTGGCGGAGCAATTTCGCGCACCGCCTGCAGTGGCTGTCCCGCTGGCTGACCGAGAACGAGCTGCTCGACCAGGCGGTGGCCGAGCGCCTGCGCGGCCTCGAGCTGCAGATCCGCACCAGCAAGGTCATGGTGGCCTTCGTGGCGGAGTTCTCGCGCGGCAAGTCGGAACTCATCAACGCGATTTTCTTCGCCGCTTACGGTCGCCGCATCATGCCGGCCAGCGCGGGGCGCACCACGATGTGCCCGACCGAGCTGGGCTACGACGCCGCGCAGTCGCCGAAGCTGCGGCTGCTGCCGATCGAGACCCGCCTGGAACCCCATTCGCTCACGCACTGGCGTGAAAAGGCCGGGCGCTGGACCGAAATCGCGATCGACGTGGCCGATGCCGACCAGCTGGCCCAGGCCATGAGCAAGGTGGCCGAAGTGCGCTGGGTCAGCAAGGACGAGGCGCACGCACTGGGCTTCTGGAACGAGGAGACGCCGGACGACAACCCCGTGCAGGACGCCGAAGGCCGCGTCGAGATTCCGCGCTGGCGCCACGCCATCCTGAACATGCCGCATCCGCTGCTGGAGCAGGGGCTGGTGATCCTCGATACCCCGGGCCTGAACGCCATCGGCGCCGAGCCCGAGCTCACGGTGAGCCTGATCCCGCAGGCGCATGCCGTGGTCTTCATCCTGGGTGCCGAAACCGGTGTGACGCGTTCCGACCTGTCGATCTGGCGCGAGCACCTGGTCACCGAAAGCGAAGGCAGCGACACGCGCTTCGTGGTGCTCAACAAGATCGACACCATGTGGGACTCGCTGAGCACGCCCGCGCAGATCGAACTCCAGATCGAGCGCCAGCGCGAGGTCGCGGCCAAGTTCCTCGAGGTGCCGCTGGTGCAGGTGCTGCCGGTGTCGGCGCAGAAGGGCCTGCAGGCAAAGATCCAGCGCGATGCGCGGCTGCTCGACGCCAGCCGGCTGCCGGCTTTCGAGGCGCTGCTCGCCGAAGGCGTGCTCGGCAAGCGCGAAACCATGCTGCGGCTCGCGGTGGACGCCGGCATGGTGGCACTGCGGACCGAGGCCGAGCGCATCCTGAAAGTGCGCCAGCGCGACCTGTCGGAACAGGCGCTCGAGCTGCAGGGATTGCGCGGCAAGAACGTGTCGGTCATTCGGCACATGCGTGCGCGCATCGACCAGGAACAGACCGAGTTCGAGGGCAGCAACACCCGCATCCTCGCGCTGCGTTCGGTGCAGGGCAAGCTGCTGCGCGAGGTGTACGCCGTGCTCGGCCGCACCGCGCTCAAGGAAGACATGGTGCGGCTTTCGGCCGCGCTCAAGCGACCGGGCGTCAAGTTCAACGTGCGCAAGGTGTACGGCGAGACCTTCGACTCGCTGCGCAACAACCTGCGCGAAGTGCAGGCGACGACGGCCGAGATCCAGTCGATGCTGCACGCCACCTTCCGCCAGCTCAACGCGGAGCAGGGCTTCACCTTGCAGGCTCCGGCCGAACCCGACCTGACGAGCTTCGAGCAGGAGCTCAGCCAGATCGAGCGCAGCCACATCCACTACCTGGGCGTGGGCAACCTGCTGAAGCTCGCGCAGGCGGACTTCTGCGACAAGCTGGTGCGGGCGCTCGCAAGCCGCCTGCGGCTGGTCAACGAAGCGGCCATGACCGAGGTCGAGCGCTGGAGCAAGGGCGCCAGCGCCCAGATCGATGCGCAGCTGAAGGAGCGCCGCCGCAATTTCAGCAAGCGCATCGAGGCGATCGAGCGCATCCAGAATGCGGCAGGCAACCTCGACGAACGCCTGCTCGAGCTGGCCCAGCAGGAAAGCAGCCTGGCCGAGCTGCATCTTCGGCTCCATGAATTCACCTCGGCCATTGCGCAACAGGGAAGGCCGGCAGCTGATGCTGCCGCCGTCGGCGAACTGCGTGCGGCGGCCTGATCGTCCGGTGCCGGCTGCGGCCGTGCAGCCGCAGGCGCCGGCCGATTTTGCCGAGCGCGTCGTGGCCTGGCAGCGCAGCCACGGGCGCAGCGCGCTGCCGTGGCAGAACACGCGGGATCCGTACCGCGTGTGGCTGTCGGAGGTCATGCTCCAGCAGACCCAGGTCTCGACCGTGCTCGGGTACTTCGCGCGCTTTCTCGAACGCTTTCCGACCGTGCGGGCGCTGGCCGACGGCACCGAGGACGAGGTCTTCGGGCTCTGGAGCGGCCTGGGCTACTACAGCCGCGCCCGCAACATGCACCGCTGCGCGCAGGAGGTGGTGGCGCGCTTCGGCGGCGAGTTTCCGCGCACGGCCGCCGAGCTCGAGACCCTGCCCGGCATCGGCCGCTCGACCTCCGCGGCGATCGCGGCCTTCTGCTTCGGCGAGCGGGTCGCGATTCTCGACGGCAATGTCAAGCGCGTGCTGACGCGCGTGCTCGGCTTTGGCGGCGACATGTCCTCGTCGGCACAGGAGCGCGCGCTGTGGGACCGGGCCACGCAGCTGCTGCCGCCGGCCGAGCAGAAGGAAGTCATCGCGAGCTATACGCAAGGCGTGATGGACCTGGGCGCCACGGTCTGCCTGCCGCGCAAGCCGAGCTGCATGATCTGTCCGCTGAACAAGACATGCGTGGGGCTGCGCGAAGGCCAGCCGGAGCGCTACCCGGTCAAGACGCGCAAGCTCAAGCGCAGCGCCCAGTCGCTCTGGGCGCTGCTCGCGCGCGATGCACAAGGCCGCGTCTGGCTCGAGAAGCGGCCGGCCAAGGGCATCTGGGCCGGGCTCTACTGCCCGCCCGTGTTCGAGAGCCGCGAAGAGCTGCTGGCCGCGCTGCCGCCGGCGGCGCTGGCCGGCGCACAGGACCTGCCGCCCTTCGTGCATGTGCTGAC
Source organism: Variovorax sp. SPNA7 (assembly GCF_033807855.1). NCBI lineage: Bacteria > Pseudomonadati > Pseudomonadota > Betaproteobacteria > Burkholderiales > Comamonadaceae > Variovorax > Variovorax sp. SPNA7. The sequence goes on along the minus strand of NZ_CP138513.1, from coordinate 4,883,308 downwards.
CCACAAGGACCTGCACCTTCATCCGGTGCTGCTGCAGGGCAGCCAGCCACAGGGCGATGCCGCGCGCTGGGTGGATGCGCAGGAGTGGGGTCGGCTGGGGCTGCCGGCACCGATGCGCAAGCTGCTCGAGAGCAGCAGCGCGGACTAGCCGGCGGACGCGAACTCAGGCCGCGTCGAGTTCGCGGTGCCGCTTGAGGGCGACCCAGCGGGTTCCGAACGCGCGTGCGAGCTGCTCGACCAGGAACACCGAGCGATGCTGGCCGCCGGTGCAGCCGATGGCCACGGTCACGTAGCTGCGATGGTCCCGCGCCAGCGCATCGAGCCAGCGCGAGAGGAACTGCTCGATGTCGTCGTACATGCGCGCGACGTCGTCGTGCTCGCGCAGCCATTCGACCACCGGCGCATCGCGACCGGTGAGCGGCCGCAGCGCGGGCACGTAGTGCGGATTGGGCAGCATGCGCACGTCGAACACGTAGTCGGCGTCCAGCGGCACGCCGCGCTTGAAGGCGAAGGATTCGAACACCAGCGTCAATGCACTGCTCTGCGGCGCCGAGATCAGCGCCTTGATGTAGCTCTGCAGCTGGGCCGGCCGGATGAGGCTGGTGTCGATCACGTCGGCGCCGTCGCGCAGGTCGGCCAGCAGTTCGCGCTCGAGTTCGATGGCCTGCACCAGCACGCGCTCCTGCTCGGGCACGTCGTTGCGGCCCTCCTGGCGCGACAGCGGATGGCGCCGGCGGGTTTCCGAATAGCGCCGCAGCAGTGCGTCGGTGGTCGCATCGAGGAAAAGCGAGCGCAGCGAAACGCCGTCCTGCCGCAAGGCCTCGAGCTGCTGCGGAACGATCGGCAGCGACACGCCGCTGCGCACGTCCATGGCAATGGCCACGCGCGTGGCCTGCTGCTCGTGCTGCAGCGCGATGAAGGCGGTCAGCAGCTCGGGCGGCAGGTTGTCGACGCAGTAGTAGCCGGCGTCTTCCAGCGCATGCAGCGCCACCGACTTGCCCGAGCCCGACATGCCGGTGATGAGCACCAGGTCGAGTTCCATCACAGCGCCGCCGAAGTCTTGTGGCCCAGCATTTCGCGGGCATGCGCCAGCGAGGTCTGCGAAAGCTTCTCGCCGCCGAGCATGCGGGCGATTTCGCGGGCGCGGGTGTCGTCGTCGAGCCGCGAGACGCCGCTTTCGGTGCGCGGGCCGTCCTGGCCGGCTGCCGTCGTCTGGCGCTTGGCCACCACCAGGTGGTGGTCGGCGCAGGCGGCGACCTGCGGCAGATGGGTGACCGCCAGCACCTGGCGATCGCGCCCGAGCTGCTTCATGAGCCGGCCCACGGTCTCGGCAACGGCCCCGCCGACGCCGGCGTCGACCTCGTCGAAGATCAGCGTCTGCGCGGCGCCGAGCTGGCTGGTGGTGACCGCAATGGCCAGTGCGATGCGCGAGAGCTCGCCGCCCGAAGCCACCTTGCCGATGGGGCGCGGCGTGCTTCCGGGATGGCCGCTCACGAGAAAGGCCACGTCTTCGAGACCCGCGCGGCCCGGCTGCGCCAGCGGCAGCAGCTCGACCTCGAAGCGCCCGCCCTGCATGCCAAGCCCCTGCATCGCCTGCGTGACCGCCTCGGCCAGGCGCGGGGCGGCCAGCTTGCGCGCCTTGGCGAGCGCCCTGGCTTCCTTCAGGTAGGCCTGCTGCGCACCTTGTTCGGCGCGCTCCAGGCCTGCGAGATCGCTCTGTGCGTCGAGCGCCTGCAGCTCGGCCTGCCAGCCGGCCAGGAGCGCCGGCAGATCGTCCGGCGTGCGCTTGTAGCGGCGCGCGAGCGACATCCACAGCCCCATGCGCTCGTCGAGTTCGGCCAGCCGCTGCGGATCGGCCTCGGCGTCGCGCAGGTAGCTGTGCAGCGTGTGGGCGGCATCGGAAGCCTGGGCGACGCTGGAGGCCAGCACTTCGCCGAGGGCCCGGAATTCGGGCTCGATGTGCTCGCAGTTCTGCAGCAGGGTGACGGCGCGCGACAGGGCGGCGAGCGCGCCGCTGTCGTCGTCCTCGAGCGCCTGGCTCGCGCCCTGCGCCGCGTCGATCAGCGCCTGCGCATTGGAGACGCGCGCGTGCTGGGTCGAAAGCTCTTCCCACTCGCCTTCGGCCGGCGCCAGCTTCATGACTTCGGCGATCTGCCATTGCAGCCGCTCGCGTTCGCGCAGCAGCGAATCTTGTGCCGAGCGCGCATGGTCGAGCGCGGAAAGCGCCTGGCGCCAGCTCTGCCAGGCTGCGTCCAGCGCATCGGTGCGCACGCCGGCATAGGCGTCGAGCAGGCCGCGCACGGCCTCGGGCCGCGTCAGGCTCTGCCATGCATGCTGGCCGTGGATGTCGAGCAGGCGGTCGCCGAGCTCGCGCAACTGGGTGGCGGTGGCCGGGCTGCCGTTGATCCAGCCGCGGCTGCGGCCCTGCAGGTCGACGGTGCGGCGCAGCAGCAGGGCGTCGCCGTTTTCGAAGCCGCCCTCGTCGAGCCAGGCCGCGAGTGCCGGGTCGGCGTCGAATTCGGCGCTGACGTCGAGCCGTTCGGCGCCTTCGCGCACCGCGCCCGCGTCGGCCCGGTTGCCGAGCGCCAGCTGGAGCGCATCGATCAGTATCGACTTGCCCGCGCCGGTCTCGCCGGTCAATACAGTGAAGCCTGCCGACAGGTCGAGTTCGAGTGATCGCACGATCACGAAGTCGCGCAATGCGATGCGTCGCAGCGCCATTTCAGGAGCCCCCTTCGTTCCAGTGAAGTTTCTTGCGCAGCGTGTCGAAATAGCTCCAGCCGCGCGGGTGCAGGAAGCGCACGCGGAAGTCGGAGCGGCGCACCACCACGCGATCGCCGATCGCGAGCGATGCCAGCGACTGCATGTCGAAATTGGCGCTGGCGTCGCGCCCCGCCACCAGTTCGATCACGATTTCGTCGGCATCGGGCAGCAGCACGGGGCGGTTCGACAGCGTGTGCGGTGCAATGGGCACCAGCACCCAGCCCGGCACCGCCGGATGCAGCAGCGGCCCGCCGGCCGAGAGCGCATAGGCCGTCGAACCCGTGGGCGACGCGATGATCAGGCCGTCGGCGCGCTGGTTGGCCACGAAATGCCGGCCGACCGAAACGCGCAGCTCGACCATGCCCGAGGTGGCGCCGCGGTTGACCACCACGTCGTTCATCGCCAGCGCATCGAAGACCGAGGCGCCGTCGCGCATGACCTGCGCATGCATGAGGCTGCGGTGGTCTTCCTCGTATTCGCCGGCCAGCATGGGAATCAGCGTGGCCTGGTAGTTGTCCAGCGGAATGTCGGTGATGAATCCGAGCCGGCCGCGGTTGATGCCGATCAGCGGAATCCCGTAGCAGGCGAGTTGCCGGCCGATGCCCAGCATGGTTCCGTCGCCTCCCACCACCAGGCCCAGATCGCAGCGCTGGCCGATTTCCTCGACGCTCAGCGGCTGGTAGCGGCCGCCGACGCTCGCGTCCGTATCGGCTTCCTCGGCCGCCGATCTTTCGACGAACACCTCGCACCCTTGCGATTCCAGGAAGGCGCCGATATCTTCCATCACGCCGTCGCGGGCATCGGCCTGCGCCCGGGCGCCTGAAGCCTGGTATTTGCCGATCAGCGCGACGTGACGAAAGCGGGAAGTCATCTACAAATTACAACACTAAAATCTTGCAATGCTGGACGACCGTGCCAAGTTGCTCCTCAAGACGCTGGTCGAGCGTTATATCGCCGAAGGCCAGCCGGTCGGGTCGCGGACTTTGTCGCGCGCCCCGGGTCTTGACCTGTCTCCCGCGACCATCCGCAACGTCATGTCCGACCTCGAGGGATTGGGGCTGATCACCAGCCCGCACACCTCGGCCGGACGCATTCCCACCGCGCGCGGCTACCGGCTGTTCGTCGACACCATGCTCACCGCCCAGCGCGAGCACATGAACGCGCCGAGCCACCTGCCCCCTGACCAGCCGCAGAAGGTGATTGCCAACGCGGCCAACCTGCTGTCCAACCTGTCGCAGTTCGTCGGCGTGGTCATGGCGCCGCGGCGCGCCTCGGTCTTCAAGCAGATCGAGTTCCTGCGGCTTTCGGACCGGCGGCTGCTGGTGATCATCGTCTCGCCCGACGGCGACGTGCAGAACCGCGTGATCTTTCCGGAAGCCGATTACACGCAGTCGCAACTGGTGGAAGCATCGAACTACATCAATGCCCACTACGCGGGCCTGACCATCGAGCAGGTGCGCGACCGCCTGCAGTCCGAAGTCGAAAAACTGCGCGGCGAGATTGCCGCGCTGATGCAGGCGGCGGTCAAGGTCAGTTCCGAGGTGCTCACCGAGGCACAGGAAGACGACGTCGTGATTTCCGGCGAGCGCAACCTGCTTTCCGTCACCGATTTTTCGAGCGACATGGGGCAGCTGCGCCGTGCCTTCGAGCTGTTCGAGCAGAAGGCGCAGCTGATGCGGCTGCTCGACGTGTCGAGCAAGGCCGAGGGCGTGCGCATCTTCATCGGCGGCGAGAGCCAGGTGGTGCCGTTCGAGGAGCTTTCCATCGTCAGCGCCAACTACGAAGTCGACGGACAGGTGGTGGGCACGCTGGGCGTGATCGGCCCGACCCGCATGCCCTACGAGCGCATGATCCAGATCGTCGACATCACCTCGCGGCTGGTCAGCAATGCGCTGAGCCACCGCAAGTAAGCGACGCCGCGAATAGAATCGTGGCCTCTCGTGGGCCGTTAGCTCAGTTGGTTAGAGCAGCGGACTCATAATCCGTTGGTCGATGGTTCAAGCCCATCACGGCCTACCACTTGCATTCATTTCTGAGCTTGGTCCGCCAAGGCCCAAAAATGGATGCTATAATCGATAGCTGTGCGGCTGTAGCTCAGTTGGATAGAGTACTTGGCTACGAACCAAGGGGTCGTGGGTTCAATTCCTGCCAGCCGCACCACTCTTTGAAGGGTTAGGACATTACGTGTCCTAACCCTTTTTCTTTTTGCGCGGCGCTCTGCGGAATCTTTTTCCGTTCAACGAGATCACGGGCAATGTCCCCGTTCCGGGGCTCCGTGCGATGCGATCGGTCCTGCGCCAGACGCTCTCGACCTTCGGGTGTTGTTGAGGCATTCTTGATGTTCATCGGAGGAGCCGGAAGAAAACGGGCCGCTTGAGAACCTTCGTCTTCCTTCACGCCGGGTGAGCCATCTCTCTTGGATCGCCACACCCGGGCAGATCTGTTTTTCGATGCCAGAACAGTTGCAGAATCCAGACGATCGTCCTGCTTCGACAACGCCGCGGCCGCCGCCCGTCATATGGCTCACGGGGCTGTCCGGCGCGGGAAAGTCCACCATCGCCGCCGCCTTGCAGCCCTTGCTGCGGGCCCAGGGCGTGGGTGCCGTGAGGCTGGATGGAGACGAGGTCCGCAAGGGGCTGAACCGCGGGCTCGGCTTCAGCGCGGAAGACCGCCACGAGAACATCCGCCGCATTGCCCACATCGCGCGGCTGTTGAACGAGCAGGGCATCGTGGCAATCGTTGCCGTCGTTTCACCGCTGCAGGCGCTCAGGGATCTCGCGCGCTCGATCGTCGGCCCTTCGTACCACGAGGTCTTCGTGCATGCGCCCTTGGCCGTCTGCGAGCGGCGCGATCCCAAGGGGATGTACGTGCGAGCGCGGCAGGGCGAGATTGCGCGCTTTACCGGCGTGTCCGACATCTTCGAAGCACCGGCAAACCCCGCTCTCACAGTCGACACTTCCAGCTGCGATGTCGCGGCCGCGGTGGAGCAGATCATGGCTTCGCTGGAAGGTTCGGCGCCAACCTGGACGCTGCATCAATGACGCCCGCAAGAAAAAACCACCTGATGATTGCCGGAACGGGGCGCGCCGGCACGACATTCCTCGTTCAGTACCTGGCGGCTTGCGGGCTGGATACGCATCTTGCAAGGCATCCGGCAGCGAGCACCTATAACGAGGATGCCAACGCGGGCCTCGAGGACCTGCCGTTCGACAACCCCGACCTGCCCTACGTCATCAAGTCGCCCTGGCTGCATGCCTATGCCACGCGCCTGCTCGCGGACCCGTCCATCGCGCTCGATGCGGTGATCTTCCCCATGCGCAGCATCGTGGAAGCCTCTACCAGCCGCGTGGTCAACGAGTTGCGCGCGCGGTATGCCATGGAAGGGCTGCCGGACGATTGCCGGCTTTGGGAGTCGTGGGGAACCACGCCGGGCGGTATTGTCTATTCGCTCAATCCGATCGACGAAGCGCGCCTTCTTGCGCTGGGCTTTCATGAATTGATGCACACGCTGGTCAAGCACGACGTGCCGCTGGTGATGCTCGACTTTCCGCGTCTCGTGGAGGACCCGGCGTACCTCTATGACAAGCTGCATCCGGTCCTCGGCGCGAAGCTCGACAGGGAGCGCGCACTGTCGGCCCATCGGGAGACGGCAGTGCCGGCGAAGGTCCGGGTGGGCAGGGAGCTTGCTGACCACACCGCGGGCACGCCGGGCATCGAATTTCCTTCTCAGGCCACCCTGGACCGCGTGGCGATCAAGCGTGAACTGGACAAGGCCGTGTCCGAGCGTGCCGTTCTCCAGCGGAAACTCGACGAAGCGACTGCTGGCCGTGCCGAGCAGCAGCGCGAACTGGACGAAGCCATTGCCGGCCGCGCGGCCTGCCAGCATCAATTGAGCGAGGCGATCGCCGATCGCGATGCGCGCCAGCATGAACTGGCCGAATCCCGGCGCAGCCAGGCCGTTCTCGCGCAGGACCTGGAGCGCGCAAGATTGCGCGCCTCGCACCTGGAAGCGCAATGCGCTGCCATCCGGGCCTCAAACTCGTGGCGCGTGACGGCGCCGCTGCGCACCCTGTCGCGAATGTTGAAAATACGGTGAAGAGGCCATCCCTTCCTTGAGACCAGAGGTTCTACCAAGTTGAGCAAAGCATTCACCAAGGAAATCGAGAGCGACGGTGACGACGACGGCGGCGAAAGCACCGCCCCCGCACTGCCGAGCGGCAGCAAGAACTACATGACGCCGGCGGGCTATGCCCGGCTGCGCGACGAACTGCTTCAGCTGATGGACGAAGAGCGGCCGAAGGTCGTCGAGGCGGTGCACTGGGCCGCCAAGAACGGCGACCGCTCCGAGAATGGCGACTATCTCTACGGCAAGAAGCGGCTGCGGGAAATCGACCGGCGCATCCGCTTTCTCACCAAACGGCTCGAAATCGCCGAAGTGACCGATCCCTCGGTGCATCACGGCAGCGACCAGGTGTTCTTTGGCGCAACGGTGCGCTATGTGGACGAAACGGGCGACGAGCGCAGCGTGACGATCCTGGGCATCGACGAGGCGGACAGCGCCCAGTCGCAGGTCAGCTGGATCTCCCCGATTGCCCGCGCGCTGCTCAAGTCGCGCGAAGGCGACGTGGTGAAGCTCGTGACGCCGGGCGGCGCCCATGAGGTCGAGCTGTTGTCGGTCAGCTATCCGGCGCCGGGCACGGCGCGCTAGCTTTCCTGCCCGCCGGTCAGGGCGCGGGAACCGTCCTTGCGGCGGTCAGCACCGAGGCCGTGCGCCGCGCGGCGCGCAGTACGCTGTCCAGGTGGGTGCGGTCGCGCACTGCAATCACGAAGCGCAGGTCGGTCGAATCCTGCGGCGTCTCGTCGGCCATTTCGACGTGGGTGATGTCGGCTTCGGCGTCGGCCAGCGTCGCGGCCACGCGCGCGAGCACGCCCTTGTCGTTGCGTACCGTGATGACCACGCCGGTCTCGAAGGTGCGGGTCGGCTCGTCCGCCCATTCGACCGCGAAGAAGCGCTCGCTGTCCTTGTGGCGCAGGCGCTGGCCCACGCCGCAGGATTCGGTGTGCACGACCAGCCCTTCGCCATGGCCGAGGTAGCCGACGATCTCGTCGCCCGGAATCGGCCGGCAGCACAGCGCAAAGCGCACCGACGAGTTCTCGCTGCCATCCAGCGTGACGGCGCCCTGGGAAATGGTCTCGTGCGAGATGAAGCGCTCGCGGCTCAGCAGCAGCGCATCGGGCCGCTCGCCGAGTTCGGACAGCATGGCCACCAGCCGCTTTGCCACGATGCTGGCAATCCGCTTGCCCAGGCCGATGTCGGTCAGCAGCTCGGCGCGGGTTCGGTTACCGGTGAAGCGCAACAGCTTTTCCCACAGCGCCTGGTGCTCGGCGTCCTCGGCCGGCAGCTTGCTGAGGCCTTCGGCGCGCAGTGCCTGGGCCAGCAGTTTCTCGCCCAGGCCTTCGGATTCGGCATGGGCCAGGGTCTTCAGGTAGTGGCGGATCTTGGAGCGCGCCCGGCCGGTTCGCACGAAGCCGAGCCAGGCGGGATTGGGCGTGGACACGGGCGCGGTGATGACCTCGACCACGTCCCCGTTCTTGAGCTCCGTGCGCAGCGGCACCTGGTCGCCGTTGATGCGTGCCGCGGAGGTGTGGTCGCCGATGTTGCTGTGGATGGCGTAGGCAAAGTCGACCACCGTGGCGCCGCGCGGCAGCGCCAGGATCTGGCTCTTCGGCGTGAAGACGTAGACCGCATCCGGAAACAGGTCGACCTTGACGTGGTCCCAGAACTCGGCGGCGTCGCGGGTTTCGTCCTGGATGTCGAGCAGCGACTGCAGCCACTTGGTGCCGAGCCGGTCGTTGCTGGCCGCGTTCGGCTCGGCCGCCTTGTAGAGCCAGTGCGCCGCCACGCCCGATTCGGCCACCACGTGCATGGCCTCGGTACGCAGCTGGAACTCCACGTTCACGCCGGCCGGACCCACCAGCGTGGTGTGCAGCGACTGGTAGCCGTTGAGCTTGGCGATCGCGATGTGGTCCTTGAACTTGCCCGGCAGCGGCTTGTACATCTGGTGCAGGATGCCCAGGCCCGTGTAGCAGGCGATCACGTTCGGCACGATCAGGCGAAAGCCGTAGATGTCGGTCACCTGGGCGAAGCTCAGGTGCTTTTCTTCCATCTTGCGGTAGATCGAGTAGAGCGTTTTCTCGCGTCCCGCGATGCGCAGCGTCATGTTGGCGTTGGCAAAGGCGGTCTCGACCTCGCGCTGCACCTTCTGGATCAGGTCGCGGCGACGCCCGCGCGCCTTGGCCACGGCCTTGGACAGCGTGGCGTAGCGCCACGGTTTCAGATGCCGGAACGACAGTTCCTGCAGTTCGCGGTAGGTCTGGTTCAGCCCCAGACGGTGCGCGATGGGCGCGTAGATCTCGAGCGTTTCGCGCGAGATCCGGGCCCATTTCTCGCGCGGCGCATCGTCGAGCGTGCGCATGTTGTGCGTGCGGTCGGCCAGCTTGACCAGGATGACGCGCACGTCGCGCGCCATGGCCAGCAGCATCTTGCGGAACGACTCGGCCTGGTTTTCCTCGCGGGTGTTGAACTGCAGCTTGTCCAGCTTGGTGAGCCCGTCGACCAGCTCGGCCACCGGCGCGCCGAAGCGCTCGATCAGTTCGGGCTTGGTGACCCCGCAGTCTTCGATGGCATCGTGCAGCAGGGCGGCCATCAGCGCCTGTGCGTCGAGCTTCCATTCGGCGCATTGCGCCGCCACGGCAATGGGGTGGGTAATGTAGGGCTCGCCGCTGTTGCGCAGTTGGCCCAGGTGGGCTTCGTCGGCGAAGCGGTAGGCGCGGCGGACCAGCTCGGTGTCTTCGGGGCTCAGGTAGTCGAGCCTGGCGGTCAGCGCGGCAAAGCTCGCGGCAGCCGCATTCAGCGCCGCCGGACTCGGCTTGTGCGTGCCCCCCGTGGGGGCATGGGACTGATGTTTGGCAACCGCGCTCATGGCTACCACTTTAGCGTGACCGCTCTATGGACGCGTCCAGACGTAAAAAAAGCACCGCTTTGCGGTGCCTTTTCGTTGCAGGGCTGCGTCAGAAACAAAGATCAGCCCGGCACCTTCTTGAGCATTTCAAGGCCGATCTTGCCTTCGGCGATTTCGCGCAGGGCCGTGACGGCAGGCTTGTTCTTGCTTTCGATCTTGGGCGCGTGGCCCTGGCTCAGCATGCGCGCACGGTAGGTGGCGGCCAGAACCAGCTGGAAGCGGTTGGGGATCTGAAGCAGGCAATCTTCGACGGTGATGCGGGCCATGATGGAATCTTTCGGTCAGTGAGCAGGAAATCAGGGGATGTTCAGGGCGGCGAATGTGTCGGCACGTGCGCGGCGCTGTGCAGAATACCGAAGCCGCTGAGCGTGGACGATCGCCTTGAGATCGAAAAGCGCGCGCTCAAATAACTCGTTAATTATAACGAAGTCGAATTCCCCTGCCCGGGCCATCTCTTCGGCGGCATTCTTGAGGCGCAGCTCGATGACGGCCGCGCTGTCTTCGCCGCGCCGCTCCAGCCGGGAGCGCAGCTCTTCCCAGCTGGGCGGCAGGATGAAGATCATCACGGCGTTGGCGAAGGTCTTGCGGATCTGGATGGCGCCCTGGAAGTCGATTTCCAGGATGACGTCGGCCCCCTGGGCGATGCGCTCCTCGATGGCTTTCTTGGAGGTGCCGTACCGGTGCCCGTGCACGTGGGCCCACTCCACGAAGCCGTCCGCCGCGATCATGGCGTCGAATTCGGAGGGCGAGGTGAAGAAGTACTCCCGGCCGTGCTTTTCCTGCCCGCGCGGTGGCCGGGTGGTGTGGGAAACCGAGGGCTGGACGGCCGTGTCCAGCTCCATCAGCGCCTTGACCAGGCTCGATTTGCCGGCACCGCTGGGTGCCGCCACGACAAAGATGTTGCCTGGATAGTCCATTCGCTCGCTCATTCGATGTTCTGTACCTGTTCGCGCATCTGCTCGATCAGCACCTTCATGTCCACGCCGATGCGGGTGAGCTCCAGCGCGGCCGACTTGGAGCCCAGTGTATTGGCCTCGCGATGCAGCTCCTGGATCAGGAAGTCCAGCCGCTTGCCGATTTCGCCGCCCTTCTTGAGCAGCCGCTCGATCTCGTCGAGGTGCGAATTCAGGCGCGTGAGCTCTTCCGCCACGTCGATGCGGATGGCAAAGGCGGTGGCCTCGGTCAGCGCCCGGTCCTGGGCGGCCTCGGGCAGGGTGCCGCCGGTCAGGCCCATGGCTTCCTGCCAGCGCTCCAGGAAACGAGCGCGCTGCTGCTCGACCAGCTGCGGAATCAGCGGGCCGGCCTGCTCGACCAGGGCGCGCAGCTGGGCCAGGTGGGCTTCCAGCATCTTGGCGAGCCGCGCGCCTTCGCGCTGGCGGGCCGACATCAGCGCATCCAGCGCCTTGCCGGCCACCTCGAGCAGGTCGCTGCCCCAGTCGCCGCGGGCGGCGCTGTCGCCGCCGGCCAGGCGCAGCACGTCGGCCACGCTCAGTTCGCGGGCGCCGGGCAGCCAGGCCTTGATGCCGTCCTGGACGCCGTTCAGCCGCTGCAGCAGCTTGACGGAGGGCTCGACGACGCCCGCCTGGGCGGTGTTCTCGACGGCGGCCCTCACCTCCACCTTGCCGCGCTTGAGCTTGCCCGTGAGCAGTTCGCGCAGCGCGGTTTCATGCTGGCGCAGTTCCTCCGGCAACTTGAAGGTGAGGTCGAGGAAGCGGCTGTTGACCGAGCGGATTTCGACCCCGAGACGGCCCGCGGCGGCAGGCCGTGCTTCGGCTTCGGAGTGGCTGCCGGCGGGGCCGTTCTGGCCACTGGCATAGCCGGTCATGCTGTAAACTGGCATTGCGCCTCACTATGGTTTTGCTTGCAAGCACCGAGGCGTCGGCATGGCGTTCGCTTGCCGCACCATCGCCTTCGGGCGAAACTCCCGGATTATGTCAAAGGTCAAGCCTTCGCCCCTGCTGCCCGATACGGTCATTGGCGGTTACCGCATCGTTCGCCGGCTTTCCGCAGGCGGTTTTGGCGTTGTCTACCTCGCCATAGACCCCAGCGGACAGCAGGTTGCCATCAAGGAATACCTGCCATCTTCGCTCGCAACGCGCGGGCCGGGTGAACTGACGCCCGAAGTGGCGCCCGAAAAGCTCTCGCTCTACCGGCTCGGCCTCAAGAGCTTTTTCGAGGAAGGACGCTCGCTCGCGCAGATTTCGCATGCCTCGGTGGTCAGCGTTCTCAACTTCTTTCGCGAGAACGAAACCGTCTACATGGTCATGAACTACCTGGAGGGCGCCACCCTGCAGGACTTCGTGGTGACCGCGCGCGACCTGAAAAGGCCGAAAGTCTTCCGCGAATCGACGATCCGGTCGCTGTTCGACGAGATCCTGCGCGGCCTTCGCATCGTGCACCAGTACAAGATGCTGCACCTGGACATCAAGCCCGCCAACATCTTCGTCACCGACGACGACCGCGCGGTGCTGATCGACTTCGGCGCCGCGCGCGAGGTGCTGAGCAAGGAGGGCATTTTCATCCGCCCCATGTACACCCCCGGCTTTGCCGCGCCCGAGATGTACCGGCGCGACTCGTCGATGGGCCCCTGGACCGACATCTACGCCATCGGCGCCTGCATCTACGCCTGCATGCAGGGCTATCCGCCCAACGACGCGCCGCGCCGCATCGAGAAAGACCGGCTCAGCCTGTCGCTGTCGCGCCTGCGCGGCGTGTACTCCGACAACCTCATCGAGGTGGTCGAGTGGTGCATGTCGCTCGATCCGCTCTCGCGCCCGCAGTCGGTCTTTGCGCTGCAAAAGGAACTCAGCCGCGAAGGCGAGCGCCGCTACACCAAGCTCACCGTCGGCGAAAAGGTGCGGCTTTCATTCGACAACATCCGCTCCTTCGACAAGAAGGCCCTGCCCAGGGCGGCGGCACCTACCACGCGCCCGGCATGAAATTCTCGGTATTCCAGGTCAGCCGCAAGGGCGGCCGTCTCAAGAACGAAGACCGCATGGGCTACTGCTACACGCGGGAGTCGGGCCTTTTCGTGCTGGCCGACGGCATGGGCGGCCACCCCGAGGGCGAGGTTGCGGCCCAGCTGGCGCTGCAGACCATTGCGGCCCTCTACCAGCGGGAAGCGCGCCCCACCGTCAAGGATGTCAAGGCCTTCCTGGCCGAATCCGCCATGGCGGCGCACCAGCAGATCATGCGGTACGCAAGCCACAAGGCCATGCTCGATACGCCGCGTACCACCGTCGTCGCGGCGCTGCTGCAGGGCACCACGGCCACCTGGATGCACTGCGGCGACTCTCGTCTCTACGTGGTGCGCGACGGCCGCCTGCTGACCCGCACGCGCGACCATTCGCATGCCGAGCGCCCGCGTCCGCATGGCGCGGACATGCCGGTCAACCGCAACCTGCTGCTCACCTGCCTGGGCTCGCCGACCACGCCGCTGTTCGATATTTCGGCCCCGCTGCAATTGCAGCGCGGCGACCGCATCATGCTGTGCTCCGATGGCGTCTGGGGCGTGCTCGACGACGCCGTCATCGTGCACACCCTGTCCTCCGACAAGCCGGTGTCCGACGCCGCGCCCGACCTGGCCGAAATGGCACTGCGCAAGGGCGGCGCGCACAGCGACAACGTCACGCTCATTGCCCTCGAATGGGAAATGCCCGACGCGGCGGGCGAAGACCGCGGCGTTTCCACCGAGACCATCGACGACGGCGTCTTTGCTTCCACCATCCAGGCCGGCATGCCCGCGGACGGCGAACTCGACGCCCTCGACGACCTCGACGAAGACGCCATCGAGCGCTCGATTGCCGAAATCAACGAAGCCATTCGCCGCTCGGCAGCCAAGAAAACCTGATCGCCCGGCTGCTCCGGCTTGCGGGCCGTCTGCGCTTTTTGTTCCACATACCTCTCACAAAAAAATGACTGCTTTCACACGAAGCGGCGGCCGTGCCGCCGACCAGCTGCGCCCGGTGCGCATCACCCGCGGTTTCACCATCCACGCCGAGGGCTCGGTGCTCATCGAATTCGGCCAGACCCGCGTGCTGTGCACCGCCTCGGTCGAAGAGCGCGTGCCGCCGCACAAGCGTGGCAGCGGTGAAGGCTGGGTCACGGCCGAATACGGCATGCTGCCGCGCGCCACCCACACGCGCAGCGACCGCGAAGCCGCCCGCGGCAAGCAGAGCGGGCGCACGCAGGAAATCCAGCGCCTCATCGGCCGCTCGATGCGCGCCGTGTTCGACCTGGCCGCGCTGGGCGAGCGCACCATCCATCTGGACTGCGACGTGCTGCAGGCCGACGGCGGCACCCGCACCGCGGCCATCACCGGTGCCTTCGTCGCCGCGCAGGACGCCGTCAACAAGCTGCTGGCCGCCGGCACGATCCCCGCGTCGCCCATCAGGGGCCACGTGGCCGCCATTTCCGTCGGCATCGTCGCCGGCACGCCGCTGCTCGACCTCGAATACACCGAAGACTCCGCCTGCGATACCGACATGAACGTCGTGATGACCGGCGCCGGCCACTTCGTCGAAGTGCAGGGCACCGCCGAAGGCGCGGCCTTCTCGCGCGAGGAGATGAACCTCCTGCTCGGCCTGGCCGAAAAGGGCATTGGCGAACTGATCGTGCTGCAGCAGCAGTCCCTCGTTTCGAAGTGATCGGTCGATGGCGATGAAACTGGTCCTGGCCTCCAACAACGCCGGCAAGCTTGCCGAGCTCCAGCAATTGTTTGCGGAGCTGGCTGTGACGCTCGTGCCGCAGTCGGCCTTGGGCGTGGGCGAGGCCGAGGAGCCGTTTCGCACTTTCGTCGAAAACGCGCTGGCCAAGGCGCGCCATGCCAGCGCCGCGACCGGCCTTCCGGCGATCGCCGACGACGCAGGGCTTTGCGTCGACGCCTTCGGCGGCCTGCCGGGCGTGGACACCGCGTTCTATGCCACGCAGTTCGGCTATGCCAAGGGCGATGCCAACAACGTCAAGGCGCTGCTCGAGCAGCTCGACGGCGTGGTCAACCGGCGCGCCGCGCTCGTCAGCACGCTGGTCGCGCTGCGCGGGCACGACGATCCCGAGCCGCTCATCGCAGTCGGCCGCGTGGTCGGTGAAATCACGAAGGCGCCGATCGGCGACAACGGCTTCGGCTTCGACCCCGTCATGTACCTGCCCAACTTCGGCAAGACCTTTGCCCAACTGCCGCCCGAGGTGAAGAACGCCAACAGCCACAGGGGCCAGGCGGCCAAGGCCATGCTGGCCCTGATGCGCGAACGCTGGTTCTGAGCGATGGCCTCTGTCGTTCCCATCCAGCCCGCGCAGCCCACCGGCGCACCGCAGGCCAACGACGTGCTGCACTGGATGCGGCCCGGTCCGCTGCAGCTCGCGGCGCTGCCGCCGCTGTCGCTCTACATCCATCTGCCCTGGTGCTTGCGCAAGTGCCCTTACTGCGACTTCAACTCGCACGAGTGGCGCGCCACCAGCGAGGCAGAGGCCGAGGGCATTCCGGAGGCGGCATATCTCGACGCGCTCATTGCCGACCTGGACGCCGCGCTGCCGCTCATCTGGGGCCGTACCGTCCACACCATCTTCATCGGCGGCGGAACGCCGAGCCTTTTTTCGCCGCAGGCCATCGACCGCCTGCTCGGCGACGTGCGCGCCCGCCTCAAGCTGGCGCCCGAGTGCGAGATCACGCTCGAAGCCAATCCCGGCACCTTCGAGCGCAACCGCTTCCGCGCCTATCGCGCCGCAGGCGTCACGCGGCTTTCGGTGGGCGTGCAGAGCTTCAACGACGAGCACCTGAAGGCGCTCGGCCGCGTGCACGACCGCGCCCAGGCCATTGCCGCCATGGAAGAAGCCGCGAGCGCGTTCGACACCTTCAACCTGGACCTGATGTATGCGCTCCCGGGCCAGACGCTCGAGGGGCTGGACGCCGACCTGACCCAGGCGCTGGCGCTCGCGCCGCCGCACATCTCGGTGTACCACCTCACCATCGAGCCCAACACCTGGTTCGCCAAGTTTCCGCCGGCCCTGCCCGAAGACGACCTGGCCTACGCCATGCTCGACCGCATCACCGAGCGAACCGCCGCCAGCGGCATGTCGCGCTACGAGGTGTCGGCCTATGCGCGCAGCGGCCACACCTGTGCGCACAACCTCAACTATTGGCAATTCGGCGACTACCTGGGCATTGGCGCCGGGGCGCACAGCAAGCTGAGCTTCGCGCACCGCATCGTGCGCCAGGTGCGCTTTCGCGAACCGCGCCTGTACATGAACAACGCCCGCGCCGGTGCCGCCGTGGCGCAGAGCGACGAGGTGGCGCTGGCCGACCTGCCGTTCGAGTTCATGCTCAATGCGCTGCGCCTGAAGGAAGGCTTCACGCTGCCCCAGTTCAGCGAGCGCACCGGGCTCGCCATGACCAGCATTCAAAAAGGGCTGGAGGAAGCCGAGCGCAAGGGCCTCGTCGCACGCGACCTGCATCGCGTGTGGCCCACCGAGCGCGGGCTGGATTTTCTGAGCGACCTGCAATCGCTCTTCCTGCCCGAGGAGTGACGGGCCAGCGTCAGCATAAAATCGACGGTTCCGGAGAGTTGGGTGAGTGGTTTAAACCAGCAGTCTTGAAAACTGCCGACGTGAAAGCGTCCGTGAGTTCGAATCTCACACTCTCCGCCGGCTGAGGCAGGCCTCAACCGCAGCCACCGGTCCATGATCCATGCGCAAAATATCTGCGCGGCAACGCCCCGGGATGCGGTGCCGCTTTTACAGGCGCAGTGTCGCGACGCAGGCGCGGCAACGCTCTTCCGGTGATGCGCACAGGCTTGTCCACCGTCTTATCCACCGCAATGGTGGAGAACCCACTCTCTGTGATTGGTGGCTTGGAGCGCGATGTGTGGCAAAGTTGTACACATTTGGTAGTACATATCGGTCATAACTAACCGTGCAAGCCGGGGACGCCATTCGAGATTCAAGTGGGCGGAAAGAAAACTCTCGGGCTGTCTTTCAGTGCAGGGCTTCAACCGGTCCCTCGTAAGCGACCTCTCTGGTCTTCCGCGAAGTGACGGCTCGGCGGTCGCCGGCGTCACCTAGTCGTCGTCGGGGTGGGCCGGTTCGATTCCGGCCCCGGGCAGCCTCCGATGGCGCGCGGTGCGGGTGAATTACAAACCAAAGGTCGCAACTGCAACCACAAAAGCCACCCAAAGTGCTCCCAGTCCGACTAAACACATCGTGCCGACAAAGAGTACCAGAACGATTATTCTTTGATATGGGTTCTGCATCGCCGGAACAAGGCGCCAATAAATGAAGCCGGCCCAAAGTAAAAGTACCAGAATAAATATGGGCAGAGCGGCATCGGGTACTTTGGCGATCCGATGTGCGCTTAAGGCCATTGCGCTGTAATTCATTGCGGGGATCGATGCGCCCCACAACAGCACGTTTATAGGAAGAAGCCAGCTGATTTTCACCTTATTGCTTCTCCCTTAAAGTAATGCAGGGTAGCGGGTTTTCCCATCCTGGCGATTGGTATCCTGGGGTTGAAATGAGCGGCACGTATCCCATTACACTTCTGAGCAACCCTGCGACATACGAACTGCTATTGTATTCGCCTGAGCGCATCTTGGATTCCCTTACGTTTTTTGGGAATGAGTAAGGAGCGACATAGCTTGAAAATTTTTGCGATCGATCAATTATTTTTCGAGCGAACTCTTGCCGTGACATACCCGACGGTGGTTCCAAGGGAATGCGGACCTTTACCTCCGCAGGAAGTGCATTCTCGTAGCGATTTGTCTTGATCAAAAAGAAATTTTGGTAGCCTGCTTCCATCATTGATGGTTGCCCGTCAATTACTTTGATGCCACTGTACGCATCATCTATGACTATGGAGAAATGAAGATCGTAAGGATCTGGAAAGCTGACTTTTCCAAGCCATCCTGCCGCAACGCGGCCATAGAGTGTGACGGTCGGCTCCGAATGCTGAGCGCGTGCTGCTGAGTTTGTCTCTGCGGACATGAGTTCTCCCTGGTTGAATTCAATATCATAGAAGGATGGTCGGAGCTCGTCTATTACGTCTTTTGTAGTGAGTTCGAGTTTGCAAATTTCTCGGTTGATTAAAATCACTCTTTTTGTTTGCAAATAATTTACGACTTGGCAACGATTTATATGCGAATAGACGATCGCCGATTCCATGTGCGCCTTGTAATCGTCCTGTTGAAGGACTCGCACCCCCATGAAGCTCGACTCCACCACCGTCCAACTCGTCCTGTGCATCGCCGAGGAAGGCAGCATCTCGCGGGCCGCCGACAAGCTGAGCCTGGCGGTGGCGGCCGCGTCCAAGCGCGTGAGCGACCTGGAGGCGCAGCTGGGTGCCAGGCTGTTCAAGCGGGTGCCACACGGCGTGCTGATCACCGAGGCCGGCAGCCGGCTGATGGCGCACATCCGGCAGATCGACAACCTCATCGGCCGGCTCGAAGGCGATGCCCAGGTGCTGGGCCGCGGCCAGGACGGGCGCATCCTCATCGGCGCGCCGAAGGCGGCCATCATCCAGTTTCTTGCGAAGGACATCGCCCGGCTGCGTGACGCCTACCCGCAGATCACGCTGAAGATCCTGGAAGAGAACAGCAAGATCGTGCAGCAGCTGCTGCGCGACAAGGTGATCGACGTCGGCATCTACGAGAAGAAGAGCGGATTCCTGGACCTGCCGAAGTTCGACTACCGCCAGGACAGGCTGGTGCTCGTGTACAGCCGCCGGCATTTCCAGTTTGCGGCGGAGGGGCCCGTGGGCATCGACGACTTCCTGGACCTGCCGGTCGTGAGCCTGGGCAAGGGCTCGGCGATCCTGTCGGCCTTGCAGGGGGCCTACCGCAGCCGCGGCCGGTCGTTCCCGAACAACTTCTCGACCAGCGGCTTCGACACCATGCTGGCGCTGGTGCGCCATGGCCTGGGCGTGGGCCTGATGCCGCCCGAGGTGCTGCGCAGCTTCCACCCCGAGGACGACCTGGGCTCGGCCGAGATCCAGGGCGACTGGCACCAGCGCGCCTATGTGCTGTCGTGTGTCGAAGGCCATGCGCAGGAGCAGACGCTGCGGAACGTGGTGGCCCAGCTGATCGGCAGCAGCGCCTAGAAAAAGCAGCGTTCCTGCGGCTGCGGCTTCGCGGATTGCGAAGCCAGGCATGCCTTCCACGTTCTTGCGACGTCCTCTGCGCTACGGGAGAGTAGCGGCACCACTACAGCAGAGACAGAGGACGCATACATGAAACGCCGAGACTTCATTGCGGCCAGCGCCGGCGCGCTGGCCGCACCCTGGGCCCTCGCGGCCACGGAGCTGCCCAAGGGCATCGTCAAGATCTACGTGGGCTGGGCGCCCGGCGGCGGCACCGACGTGTTTGCGCGCATCGTGGGGCAGAAGCTCTCGGAGCTGTGGGGCCGCTCGGTGGTGGTCGAGAACAAGCCAGGTGCCACCGGCGCACTGGCCGCGGACTTCTTTGCCCGCACCCGGTTCACCGAGGGCGTGAACCTGCTGATGGCGCACGTCAACACGCATGCCATCTCGCCGCACATCTTCAAGAGCATCACGTACGACCCGCTGAAGGACTTCGCGCCCATTGTCATGGTCGGCGCCACGCCGCACATCCTGGTGACCCGCGCGAAGAATTCTGTCGGCTCGGTCAAGGAAGTGGTCGAGCAGTGCAGGCAAAGCCCGGGGAAGATCAGCTTCGGCTCCTCCGGCACGGGATCGGTGCAGCACCTGGCGGCCGCGATGTTCAACATGGCGGCCGACGTCAAGAGCATCCACGTGCCCTACAAGGGCTCGGGTCCGATGCAGACGGACCTGATCGGCGGCCAGATCGACTACAGCTTCGACACCATGACGGCGGCCACCGCGCAGGTCAAGGCCGGGCGGATGGCGGGCATCGTCCAGACGCGCCTGCAGCGGGCCAAGGGCTTTCCGGAGCTGCCGACCATGGACGAGCAGGGCTTCAAGGGCTTCGACGTCTCCAGCTGGTATGGCGTGGTCGGCCCCAGGGACATGTCCAGGGACCTGGCCCTGCAGATCAACGCCGACATCAACAAGGTGCTGGCGCTGCCGGATGTGGTTGCGCGCTTCGACGGCTACGGCGTGGAGGACGGCGGCGGTTCGGTCGACAAGTTCGCGGCCTTCATGGCTGCCGAGTTCAAGAAATGGGGCGACGTGGTGCGCACCGCCAAGGTCACCGAGGAGGGCTGAAAAATGAACCACGCGCGACAACTGCCGCTGCAGGGCATCCGGGTGCTGGACGTGAGCCAGGTCATGGCCGGGCCGTTCGCCTGCATGCTGCTGGCTGACCTGGGCGCCGACGTGATCAAGGTCGAGCCGCCGGGCGGCGACCAGACCCGCGGCGCCATGGGATTCAAGATGAAGGGGCCGGACAGCATGGGCTTCCTGAACATGAACCGCAACAAGCGTTCGCTGACGCTGGACCTCAAGAACGAGGAGGACCGCGCGTCCTTCTACAAGCTGGCCCGGACCGCCGACGTGATCGTCGAGAACTACCGTCCCGGCGCGGTGCAGCGCCTGGGCATCGACTACGAGTCGATCAGGAAGATCCATCCGAAGATCGTGTACGTCAGCATCTCCGGCTTCGGCCAGAGCGGTCCGTGGGCCGAGCGGCCGGGCTTCGACCTGATGGCGCAGGCCATGTCCGGCGTGATGAGCGTGACCGGCTATCCCGGCGAGAAGCCGGTCAAGGCCGGCGTACCGGTGGCCGACATCGGCTGCGCGCTGTTTGCCACCTACGCGCTGCTCGCGGCCTACATCGGCGCGCAGAAGTCGGGCGTGGGCCAGCACATTGACGCTTCGCTGTTCGACGCGGCCATGGCCTTCTCGGTGTGGGACATGTCCGAGTACTGGGGCACGGGCGTGCGGCCGGCACCGCTGGGCACCAGCAACAAGATGAGCGCGCCCTACCAGGCGGTCAAGGCGCGCGACGGCTACTTCGTGATGGGTGCGACCAACCAGAAGCTCTGGACCCGGCTGTGCGAACTGCTGCAGCGGCCGGACCTCGTCGAGCACGCGGACTACGCCAGCGTCTCTTTGCGCCTGAAGAACCGCGAGGCGCTGATCGAGGCGCTGGAACGGGAGTTCGGCCAGCGGGACAGCGCCGACTGGATCGACGCCATGCTGGCCGCCGGCATCCCGGCGGGGCCCATCCTCTCGTATCCCGAGGCCTTCGAAGGCGAGCACGGCACGCACCGCCGCATGTGCATGGAGATCGACCATCCGATCGAAGGCAAGGTCAAGAACATCGGCTTTCCCGTCAAGCTGCTGGGTACCCCGCAGCAGGTGCGCCGGCCCCCGCCATTGCTGGGCGAGCACAACGAGGAAATCCTGGCCGAGATCAACACGCCGGCCGGCGCGGCGGAGGCCTTGTGAGTTCAGCTGAATGCGTGCGGCTGGGCGTCCATGCCTCGGGCGTGGCCGAGATCATGATCCACCGCCCCGAACGCCACAACGCGATGACGCGGCAGATGTACGAGGCGCTGCTGGAGCACATCGGCACATGCGCGCGCGACCCGGCGGTGCGCAGCGTGCTGTTCAAGGGGGCGGGTGGCAAGTCCTTCATCTCGGGCACGGACATCGCCCATTTCAAGGGCTTCGAGGGTGGCCGCGACGGCATTGCCTACGAGGCTTTCGTGGAGCGCGTCATCGATGCGGTCGAGCGCATCGCGGTACCCACCGTGGCCGTGGTCGACGGCTGGGCCGTGGGCGGCGGCCTGGCGCTGGCCACGGCCTGCGATTTCCGGGTCTGCAGCGATGCATCGCGCTTCGGCGCGCCGATTGCGAGGACGCTGTCCAACACCCTGTCGTCGCGCAACATCGCGCGGCTGCAGGCCGCCCTGGGCGTGCCGCGCGTCAAGCGGATGCTGCTGCTGGCCGACCATCTGACGGCGCAGGAAGCGCTGGCCTGCGGCTATGTGCATGCCGCCTGCGCGGCGGGCGAACTGGATGCCGCGGCCCATGCGCTGGCAGAGCGGCTGATGGCGCTGTCGCCGGTCACGCACAAGGCCGTGAAGGAGAGCATCCGCCGCATCGTCGTCGAGCAGCGGCTGGACGACGATGACCTGATCGAGGAGGTGTATGGCAGCCAGGCATTCCGCGACGGGGTGGCCGCTTTCATTGGCCGATGACGGCGAATATCAATGCCTGATATCACCCAAATGAGGTAGCCAATAGGTCAGTTTTTAAATCACGCAGCGTGTAAGCGTATTAAAAATATTAACAGTGGAACCGAAAGTCATGTAATTCTTAAGCATAACTTGTCTCAATACCGGCTCAGATTTTTGAAGGATTCAAAATGATCGGAGACATCTTATTGCCAAACGCGAGCTTGAAGCGCTCGGGGAATTACTTCGAATCGGGGCTCGAGCGCAAAACCGACGCCATAACCGCCAATGCCACCTATTTTGGAAACATGCAGTGGGCCCAGGAATACCTGGATTTCTGCCACCGCGATGCGCATTTCAAGAGCCGGTGGCTCGCCGCTGCCGGCGACTGGACGGACAAGGTGGTCATCGACCTGGGCTGCGGGCCGGGCAATATTTTTGCCACCCTCGGAGGAAAGCCGCGGCTCCTGATCGGCGTGGACGTGGCGCCCGGCTCGCTGGAGCTGGCGGCCAAGCTGGGCTACACGGCGGTGCTGGCCGACGCGGCCTACACGCCTTTCCGCTCGCAGGTGGCGGACATCGTCGCCATCAATGCGTCGCTGCACCACTGCGACGACATGGCTGCGGTGCTGCGCGAAGGGGCGCGGCTGGTGAAGCCGCATGGCCTGCTGGTCACCGACCATGATCCGCAGCTCACCGCCTGGGATTACAAGGGCCTTGCCAAGCTGATGTGGGATGCGCGGCTGTGGGTCTACCGGGCGATCGGGCATGGCTTCCACAAGACCGGCAGCCAGCAGTCATGGGGCCTGCGAACCGAGGTCCATCACCAGCCGGGCGATGGCGTGACGCGGGAGTTCTTCCACTCCACGCTGGAGCCGCTGGGTTTCGAGGTGCGCGTCTACCCGCACAACCACCAGATCGGTGCCGATGCGCTGCGCGGCGTGGTGGGGCCGGCCCAATGGAAATACCGGCTGGGCAACATGCTGTCCGGCCGGCGGCCTTCGTCGCCTACGAGCGCGCTGTCGCTGATGTGCGTGGCAAGGCGTCGCGGCGATCCCGTATCAGCTGCGCCAGCAGCGTCAGAACAGCAAATGCCAGGATGACTCCCACGCCCGGATAGAGCATGGCCAGCTGCGTTCCCGGCGCAATGGCCGCGGTCACCACTGCGAGGCCGCAGGCCCCGCCCACCTGCAGCGAGCTGTTGAGAAGCCCCGCGGCCAGCCCTTGCTCATGGTCGGCCACGCCGCTGGTGCCCGCGACCATCAGCGCCGAGATGCTGAGCGCAAAACCCACGCCCCACAGCACCGAAGCGGGAAGCAGCACGGTCCACAGGTCCGGCTCGGGGCCGATGCGCAGCATCAGCAGATAGCAAGGAATGAAGGCCGCGAGCCCGGCCAGCAGCACCCGGGTCACGCCGAACCTTTCGATCAGCGCGCCGATCCTGGGCCCGATGAGCACGACCATGAGCCCCGCCGGCAGCAGCACCAGGGCCATCTGCCACGGCTTCCAGCCTTGCAAATTCTGCAGATACAGCGCGATCAGGAACTGAAAGCCCATGGCGCCTCCATACAGGAAAGCCGCGCTGGCATTGGCGGCCACCAGGCGCCGGTTGCGGAAGATGCCCAGCCGGACGAGCGGCTGCTTCGCGCTGCGCTCGATGGCGAGGAAGCCGGCGAGCAGCAGCGCCGACAGCGCGAATCCACCGATCGTCCGCAGCGACGCCCAGCCGGCCTCTTCCGCGGAAACCAGTGTGAAGACCAGCAGCAGCATCCCCGCGACCAGGGCCGCGGCGCCGCCGATGTCCAGCCGCATGCGCCCGGTGCGCGGCGGATCGGGCGGCAGGAAGCGTAGCGCGGCCAACAGCAGCAGCACGGCGATCGGGATCGGCAGCACGAAGATGTAGCGCCAGTCCAGCGCTGCGAGCAGGCCGCCGATCAGCAATCCGGACGAGTAGCCCGAGGCTTCGAAGAGGTTGAAGATGCCGAACGCCCGGTTGCGCTGCGGGCCTTCGGCAAAGGTGGTGGCCAGCAGCGACATGGCCGCCGGCCCGGTGAAGCCCGCGGCCATGCCCTTGACGAAGCGCGAGACGATCAGCAGGAACGCGTCGTCCGCGAAGGCGCCGAACACCGACACCAGCGCGAACACGGCCAGTCCGGCCACCAGCACCCGCCTGCGGCCGAACAGGTCGGCGCAACGCCCGCCCAGCAGCAGGAAGCCGCCGAACGCCAGGATGTAGGCGCCGACGAACCACTGCGCGGTGGCCGCGCTGATTCCGAACTCGCGCTGGATCTCGGGAATTGCGACGGCGATCATCGAGATGTCGAGGCCGTCGAGCAGAATCACTCCGCTGAAGATGAGAAGCGCAATCCACAGCCGGGCGGGCCAGTGCGGGGTGGGGCAAGCTGACATTCATTCACTCCGAAGTTGTTGTTGTCGATGCGCTCGATCATTTCGGGGTGAACGGTTTTGGGGAAACGAGTAGTTCTCGATGGATCATCAAACAGGGCTTGAAGATCGATGATGAAGCGCATGCTGCCGGGAACGCGGGCCCTGCGGACCTTCGAGGCCGCCGGGCGGCACCTGAACTTCACGCGCGCGGCCGACGAGGTGGGGCTGACGCCGGCGGCGGTCAGCTACCAGATCAAGGAAATGGAAGATCAGCTGGGCGTCGTGCTGTTCACGCGCAGCAGCCGCAGCATCCAGCTGACAGCGGCCGGCGCGGTGCTGTTCGAGGCCGCGGCCGATGCGCTGGACAGCCTGCAGCGCGCCGCCGGCCGCGCCCGCCGAATGACGCGGGGCTCGGCGCACCTGCGCATCTCGCTGAGCGCCCGGTTCGCCGCGAACTGGCTCATGCCCAGGCTGCCGCGGTTCAGGGCCGCCCATCCGGGCCTGGAGCTGATGTTCGACATCACCGACCAGATACGGGACTTCGACGCCGACGACGTCGACATTGCGATCCGCTTCGGCAACGGGAAGTACGAGCACGCGCTGTCGGATCGGCTGTTCGACATGGTCGTGGCGCCGGTCTGCAGCCCCAGGCTGCTTGAAACCGGTCCCCGGCTGCGGGAGCCGCGGGACCTGTTCCACCACACGCTGTGCTACCTCGACTGGAAAACCGACGGCATGGTCTGGCCGAACTGGCGCATGTGGATGGAGGAGGCCGGTATCCGTGATTTCGACGACAGCCGGTGCCTTGCTTTTCCCGATTCGAGCCATGTGGTGCAGGCGGTCATCGAAGGCGGCGCCGTGGGCCTTGCCGACCTGGCCATGATCGCCAACGACCTGGCCCAGGGCCGGCTGGTGAGGCCGTTCGACATCGGCGTGAGCGTGGCGGGGGACTACGCCTATCACCTGGTCTGCCCGGAAAGCAGCGGTCAGGACCCCCGGGTGCTTGCCTTCCGCGCCTGGATGCTCGGCGAAGCGGGCTGAACCTGCCCGGGACACGATCGGTATCGTTACTGAATCTTCCTTGCTGCCACATTCCCGCAGCTTCGCGGTCAAATGACGAGGTGCCCGCCATGCCGGGTTGCGGCACCCTTCGCCCCAGCCTCCCCTGGGGAAACCCGGCCCTCGCACCGCTCTGCATGCCCAATGCGACCTTTTGTGGTCAATTGCGCGCAATCCGACACCAATGTAGGACTTTAGCCCGACCTTTGGTGTTGCCGGAATGTGAATCCAGCACATCTTGTTTCGCACCGAAGCAGTCCTGACCGGGGTTTGGACGTACCTTGATATTGCACCGCAACATGCGGACGCGAGTTCGTGGCTCGGCGTCCGTTCGCTGCGGGCGGGTCCTTCAATCTGGATGTCGCGCCGCTCCTTGCGGCGCGATTTGGTTCTCACGAGAGGTGGCTATGCGTGTGTCAAAACCGGGTTCGGTTCTCTTTTCTCACCGCCAGCGGCGCATCGCTGGTGCCATGGGCGGCCGTGTCCCCGGCGCTGGTTCTCGGCGCCGACGGCAATCGGGCGCCTTCGTCCCCAAGCTGGCGGCCTATGCGCTGCTGGCCTTCGTGCTGTGGTTGATGGTCGCAACGCTGGTCCAGCCGCTGTTGTCTTCGCAGGCCACCCGCGCGGTCTTGCAGGCGCCCGTGGCGCTGATCACTTCGCCGATCAACGGGGTGGTGTCGCAGATGGTGGTGCATGCACGCGACAAGGTGGAGCCCGGCACCATCGTGGCCACGGTGCGCAACCCGACCGTGAGCCAGGAAATCCTCACCACCCTGCGGTCGCAGCACCTCGCGCTGCAAAGCCAGCTGGCCCAGCTGGGCAACCAGTACAAGTCCGACAACCAGGAAATGAGGTCGGTCGGGCAGGAGGCCGGCGTGCACCGCGAGGCCTCGCTGGCACAGGCCTGGGAGGCCTGGCAGATCGCGCGGCGGCAGCGCGATGTGGCCCACAGCGTGGTGGAAGAGCAGGAAAACAAGGTCCGCACCAACCAGGCCCTGCTGGAGCAGGGAGCGATCAGCGAGCAGGTCATGAACTCGTCCATGGCGCAGCTGAACACGGCGCGCGCCAATGCCGCGGTGGCGGAGCAGTCCTTTGCCGGGCAGGCCCAGACCGTGGCGAGTGCCGGGCAGGGGGCCTTCGTGGGCACCGGGGGCAGCAACCTGTTCCAGACGCTCGCCAGCCGCCGCGAGGCGCTGCGCAACAGCGTCGGCCGCGCCCAGCAGGATGCCACCGCCATCTTCAAGCAGCTCAAGCAGGTCAGGGACCTCGAGGAAGAGGAGCGCCGCCGGGTGGAGAAGCTGTCCTTCTACGAAATCAAGGCATCCCAGGCGGGGCAGGTCCATTCCGTGCTCGCGCCCGAAGGCGCGTACGTTACGGCCGGCGCCTCGCTGGTGCGGGTGACCGATTGCAGCCGGCTCGGCGTGGTGGCGGTGTTTCCGGCGCGGGTGGCCAAGCGGCTGGGCATCGGCTCGGTGCTCGACGTGAAGCTCGCCGAATCCGCGAGGCCGGTGCCGGCGCGCGTGGAGCAGTTGCTGCCCGTGGCCTCGGACGCGCTGCAGAGCACCTACAGCGTGCCGTTCCCGTATGCCGAGCAGGGCTCCATCTATGCCGTGGCCCGCATCGAAGGCAAGGAGCCGCAGGAGGCTCCGCCGGACGGCGGCAGCAACATGTGCGCCCCCGGCAAGGTGGTGTCGGCCAGCCTCAGGTCCTGAGCGCAGGCGCAAATGCACCGCCCATCCGCATCGGAACAGAACCATGTCGGTCTTCCCGTTTTCCCGGCCCCTGGCGTCCTGCCTTGCCGCATCGGTGGCACTGGCCTTGCCGATGTCCGCAGCGGTCGCCCAGCCGTCCGGCCGGCAGGCCGCCAGCGCCACGCAGCAAGCGCTGGCGCGGCAAAGCTGCGAAGGACTGCGGCGCGCGGTTGCGGAGGACCAGAAGGACGCGGCTTCCGGACCGCTGTTCCTGGCCAGCTACCGCGTCGCCGATCCGAAGCAGGGCACGCCGCTCGAGCCTGCGCTGGCGGGCGCCGCCTTCACCTATGACAACGCGCTTGCGGGCATCGCGCTCTTGGCCTGCGGCGACGCGGCCTCGGCCCGGCGCATCGGCGACGCGGTGGTGCGCGCGATGGAGCGCGACCCCAACACAGCCGACGGGCGCGTGCGCAACGCCTACCGCGCCGGCCCGATGACCGAGGAAAAGGCCGCGCTGCCGGGGCGCTGGGATGCGGCCAAGAACCAGTGGATCGCCGATGCCTACCAAGTGAGCACGGCCACCGGCAACGTGGCCTGGGCCGCCCTGCTGCTGCTGAACCTGAACGAGGCCGAGCCCTCGCCCGCCTACCTGGCCGGCGCGCGCCGGCTGCTCGGCTGGATCGAGCAGCGCACCCGCGCGCGCAACGCACCCGACGGCTACAACGGCGGCTGGTACGGCTGGGACAACGCGCAGCGCGCCCAGACCTGGAAATCCACCGAGCACAACATCGACATCGCGATGGCGGCCGCCTGGGCGGCCAGGCGCGCCGGCGGGCAGGCCGAAGCCGAACGCCAGCAGGCGCGCACCGCGCTCGACTTCGTCAACCGCATGTGGAACGCATCGGAGCAGCGCTTCAACATCGGCACCAAGGAAGACGGCGCCACCATCGCCACCGACGGCTCCGGCCTGGATGCCCAGCTGTGGCCGCTGCTGGCGGCGCCCGAGGGTTCCTGCCCCTGGATGCGGGGGCTCGACTGGGTGGAGAAGCACCATCGCTTCGGCGAAGGCTATGGCTTCTCGCGCAGCCCCGACGGCATCTGGACCGAGGGCACCGCGCAGGCAGCCGCCACGCTGGTGGCGCGCAAGGGCGCGGCGCCCGAGGCCCTGTGGCAGCTGCTGGCGTCGCAGCGCGCCGGCAACGGCCTGTACTACGCCACCCCCAGTGCCCGCATATCGACCGGGCTGGCCATCGGCCCGGACTCGACCGGGGCCGATTTCTTCTACTACCGCTGGCCACACTTGGGCGCGACTGCCTGGATCGCGCTGGCCGCCACGGGGTTCAACCCCTTCACCGGCAAGACCGCCGCAACAGGAGCCACGTCACCATGTCCCACCTGATCGCCACACCGGAGTTCCAGCTCAACGCACTCGTTGCGGGCCTGGCCCTCCTCCTGATGACGTGGGGGCGGATCGACCGCACCTCCCACCGCGTGCTGTTCGGCGCGCTGACCGCGCTGCTGCTGATGCGCTATGCCGTCTGGCGCGTGGTTGCGACCATGCCGCCTTCGGACCTGGGCTTCGAGACCCTGTTCGCCTGGGTGTTCCTGTGCTTCGAACTGACGGCCATCGCCTACACGCTGATGTCCATCCACATGCTGGTCCGGCGGCGCGACAACCACCAGCTGGCCGACCGCGGCGAAGCGCTGCTGCGCGGCCGCGGCGCGCAGGTGCCGGCGGTGGACGTCTTCATCTGCACGTACAACGAAGAGCTGGCGGTGCTGGAGAAGACCATCATCGCTGCGCAGGCCATCGACTATCCGCACCTGAACGTGTGGGTGCTCGACGACACCCGGCGCGACTGGCTGCGCGAGTATTGCGAACGCAAGGGCGTGCACTACGCGCGCCGCCCCGACAACAGCCATGCCAAGGCCGGCAACCTCAACAACGGCCTGCGGCTGTCGGCGGGCGTGACCAATGCGCCCTACATCCTGGTGCTCGATGCCGACTTCGCGCCGCAGCGCCAGATCGTCTACCGCATGCTGGGCCTGTTCGCGGACCGCAAGGTCGGGCTGGTGCAGACGCCGCAGTTCTATTACAACGCCGACCCCATCCAGCACAACCTGCGTGCCACCGACAGCTGGGTCGACGAGCAGCGCGTGTTCTTCGACGTGCTGCAGCCGGCCAAGGATGCCGCCGATTCGGCCTTCTGCGTGGGCACCTCGTTCATCGTGCGGCGCGACCTGATCACCGCCGCGGGCGGCTTTCCGGTGGGCAGCGTGTGCGAGGACATCCACACCACCTACCTGCTGCTGCGGCACGGCCACATCACGCGCTGGCTCGGCGAGCGGCTGTCGAACGGCCTGTCGGCCGAGAGCATCATCGACTACATCAACCAGCGCAGCCGCTGGTGCCTGGGAACGGTGCAGCTCGCGCTGCTGCCCGACGGCCCGCTGCGCGGCCGGGGCTTCAGCTTCTCGGCGCGGATGCACTTCCTGCACGGGCTGCTGCACTGGCTCGGCAAGCCGTTCATGGCGATGGTCATGCTGGCGCCCGCGCTCTACTGGTATGCCGGGGTCTCGGTGTTCCATGCCACGCCGCAGGCCTTCGCGGCCTACGGGCTGCCGCCGCTCATGATGTTCTGGGCCTACAGCTACTGGATCAGCGGGCGGCGCTGCCTGCCCGTGTTCAGCGAGGTGAGCCAGCTGGTGGCGGCCATGGCCGTCACCAGCACGCTGGCCAGCGCCATGCTGCGGCCGTTCGGGCGGCCCTTCAAGGTCACGAACAAGGGGCTGGACCGCACCAAGACCGTCGTGCACTGGAAGCTGGTCGCGATGTTCGGCGGGCTTCTGCTGGCGCTGCAGCTCGGCGGCGCGTCGGTCGCCTTGAGCGGCGAGGCGCTCACGCCAGGCGACCAGCTCAACCTGGTGTGGACCGGCATCGCACTGCTGCTCTGCCTGGCTGCGCTCATGGCCTGCGTCGACCTGCCGCGGCCGGAGCAGGAAGAGCGCTTTCCCTGGCGCGCACGCACCCGGGTGCGCACCGCGGCGGGCGAGGGTGAATCGCGCTTCGTCAACATCGCGGCCGACGGCGCGCTGCTGGAGGCCAAGGCCCCGCTGAAGCGCCTGCGCGTGGGACAGCCGCTGGAGGTCTACGTCGAACCGGTGGGATGGCTCCCGGCCCGCCTGGCCGCCAGGAGCTCCGCGGGCGCCGAGCTGCGCTTTGCCGGCACCGAGGCCCAGCGCGAGCAATTGGTGAGCCACGTGTTCAACGTGCCGCCGAGCCACGTCGCGGTCCAGGTGCGGCCATGGAAGGCCGCCTCGGCCTTGCTGGCGAGCGCGGGTTTCGGCTCTCCCGGCGCGGGCTTCGTGCGCCTGGCCCTGCGGCTGCTGCTGCTGGTGCTGGCGACCTGCGTGGTGCTGGTGGTGAGCGGATGCAATCTCACGCCGCCGCTCAAGCAGCCGGACCTGACGGTGCCTTCGCAATGGCCGGCCGGCACGACGGCGCCGAATGCGGAACCCGTCGACTGGCGCAGCTTCGTGCAGGATGACGAGCTGCGCGGGCTCATCACCACCGCCCTCGCGCAGAACCGCGACCTGCGCGCCTATGCCGCGCGTGCCCGCGAAGCCCGGGCCGTGTATGCCGGCAGCCGCGCCTCGCTGTTTCCGCAGATCGGCCTGTCGGGCCATGCGCAGCGGGCGCAGACCACCCCGCAGGGCTCGCTCAGCCCGCTGGGCAACATTCCGACCGACGGCCGGACATCGAACAGCTTCGACATCCAGGCCGGCATCACCTCGTACGAGCTCGACTTCTTCGGCCGCCAGCAGAGCGCGACCCAGCAGACCGGCTCGCTGGCCGAGGCGGGCAACAAGGACTTTGCGGCTGCGCACATGAACCTGGTGGGAGAGGTGTCGAATGCCTACCTCACGCTGCGCGCCGACCGCGCCCTGCTCGCGCTGGCCAATGCCAACGAGTCCGGCCTGGCCGCCAATGCCGACATGATCGGGCGCGCCAAGGCGGCGGGCGGTGCGGCGCAGCTGGACGTCTACCGCTCGCAGTCGCTGCTGCAGAACGCCCGCGTGAAGCAGGAAGAATTCCGCATGCGCGTCGCGCAGGATCTGCAGTGGCTGAACGTGCTGGTCGGCCAGCCGGTGCCGCCGGAAACGGGCAGCGCCCGGCCGTGGCCGCAGCGCTCCACGGCTCAGGTGGCGGCGGGCCTGCCGTCCAGCCTGCTGCAGCGCCGGCCCGATCTGCTGGCGGCCTATTCGCGTGTCGAAGCCGCCAATTCGGGCGTGGGCGCGGCCAAGGCCGCGATGCTGCCGACCATTTCGCTCACCGCGCTCGCGGGCGGCGTGAGCCGGGAGCTGTCGACGCTGCTGAGCAGCGGCAACAGCAGCTGGGCGGGGGTGCTGGGGGTGTCGCTGCCGCTGTTCGACTGGGGCCGCCGCTCGGCCAACATCACGGCCAACGAGGAGCGGCTGGCAGCGGCCATGGCGTCCTATGAGCACGCCGCGCAAATGGCATTCCGCGAGACCGCCAATGCCCTGATCGCCGATGACCACCTGCGCCCGCAACTGGAGGCGCAGCAGGCCCGCGTGCAGGCGCTGGAGAAGGTGGCGAGCATTGCGCGCACGCGCTTTCGCAGCGGGCTGGAAGACTACTTCGCGAGCCAGGACGCCCAGCGCGAGCTCTATGCCGAGCAGCAGCAGCTGATCGAACTGCAGCTCAAGGAGGCCGTGAACATGGTCAACCTCTACAAGGCGGTGGGCGGAGGGTGGCAGGGCGCTCAGGCCTGATGAGCGCCCTCCTGGGGGATCAGGCCCCCTGGTTGATGGCGTCCTTCAGCGCCTTGCCTGCCGCGAATTTCGCGCTCTTGCTCGCCTTGATCGTGATCTGCTCGCCGGTCGACGGATTGCGGCCGGTGCGCTCGGCACGGTCGGCCACGCTGAAGGTGCCGAAGCCGATCAGCTGCACCGTCTCCCCACGCACCAGGGCGCGCGAAAGTTGTTCGAGCGCCGAGTCGAAGGCGCGGCCGGCGTCGGCCTTGCTGAGGTTGGTGTCTTCTGCGATGGCGGCGATGAGTTCGGTCTTGTTCAAAACAGGAATTCCTTTCGAAAGAACATTTGTGAAAACCACGGAGGGTCGTACCCGAGTTTGACCGAATGCGGCGGCCGGATTCCCGTCCAGGCCTGCATATGTGCTTCTAAATCTGCGGACCTGTGACGGATGTCCGCTTCGCGCATTCGTGAAGTACTGGGCAGAACGGGCGGCCGGTTACTGTTTCTCACGTAAACCAAAGTCGATCGTGAAGCATTTCCTGTCTAAATGTTAGTAGTTCACATATCTTGTGGCCTCGCTGACGGCCAGGGCGCCCATCCGAAGCAGCGCCAGACAATTTCAACCAAAGGAGTCCGCATGAAAAAAACCGCCGCCACCGTGATCTTCTCGTTCGCAATGACCTTGCTGCTGAGCGCCTGCGTCGTGGTGGACCCGGGGCCAGGGCCGGGCAAGGGCGGCTTCTGCCCTCCCGGGCAAGCCAAGAAGGGCAACTGCTGACCCCGGTGTTCCCGGACTGCAAGCCCGATTCCGGCCGGGAACACGAAGCCGCCACCTCAATGACATCTGCACACACGCTCCGCCAGAAGCGGATCGCGCTCGTGGACTCCGACGCCCTGCAACGCACGTGCACCGGCAGTTCGCTGAAAGCCATCGGCATCGACCACGCGTCCTTCGAGCATCTTCATGGCCTGATCAACGCCGCCCGCGAGGGGCGGCGCTTCGATGCCATTCTTCTTGGACTGCACGCGGATGCCGCGCCGGTCGTGGCGCTGATTGCCGACGTGTGGAGCGCGCTCGGCCAGCGCGTTCACGTGTTCTTCATGGCGCATCCGACCGAACTGCCCCACGCGCGGGAGGCGCTTTCGCGGTCGGCTGTCGGCGGATGGCGTTCGCAGTTGATTCTTTCCCCCGCGAGCGATGCCGAATTGCGCGCGGTCTTTCACGGCAAGGGATTCCATGCGTAGTCCGTTCCTCGGAGACCCGAGTCCGGACGAGCCGCCTCCACCGCCGTCGCGGCCGGCGTGGCTGGCCTTGCTGCCCGTGCTCCTGTACGTCCTGGCGACCCTTTCCTTCCTGGCCATGGCCATGCGTGTGCCGAACATCGTTGCCGCGGCCCTGTTCGTGACCGCGGCCATCGTGTCGCTCGGGGCCGGCCTCATTCTCGGCTTGAGCCTGTGGCTCTTTCCGGAGCTTCCGCGCTAGTCGCTGGTTCTTCTGCCGCTTCGCAACGACAACGATGAACAAGCCCGCACCGTCGATCTTCCGCATCCAGGACTGGCGCGGAACATTGGTTGCCGCGCTGGTCGGCCTCCTGATCGTGATGGCCGTGGTCATGAAGTGGCTGGTCGAATTCCAGGTTTCGGCGGCGCAGGAACGCCGATCGCTAGAGGCGCTTGCCCGCCGGGCCGAGGCGCAGTGCTTCGGGCTCGCAACGCATCGCGCCACGCAGGCCTGCCTGGCGCAGCGTGCGGCCCAGGCCAGTCTCGCAAAATAGAAAACAAGCCCCTTGCGGGCAGCAGGCCCGCGGCGCCGCTAGCGTGCCGTGGGCTGCTTGCCGGCCTTCGGCTTCTGGCGCGCGGCAGCTTCCAGCGGCGCGCATTCCGCGAACTCCTGCGAGCCCATGTTCAAGAGCGGCAGCAGCGCGGCAGCGGGCGCCACCGCGCCCAGCGCAATTGCCGAACCCAGCTTGAGCGCCACGGCGCCCTTGTCGACGCCGACGTCGGGGTTCTTGAACGTGCCCTGGACGTACAGCGGCGAGCGCAGCGAAAGAACGCGCAGCGCCTTGTTCCGCGGCTGGATTTCCAGCGCGAGCTGTTCCTTGGAAAGATCGATGAGCCCGCTCACGTTGACGACCGATTCGTCCGTGTCCAGCACGAAGGAGCGCGTCTGCATGACGCCCTGCGTCACCTTGAAGTCGCTCGCCAGGCAGTTCAGCTGGACCTGCCTGTCGCCGAACAGCTGGGTCGCCACCACGCTGCCGATGTTCAGCCCCATGGCCTCGAGCAGGAACTTGCTCATCGTGCCCTTGCTCACCAGCGCCTTCACCTCGCCGTTCGAAGTGCCCAGCAGGGCCGCGACGGAGTTGCCGGATGCGGACAGCGCGGCATCGCCGCCGACGACGCCCAGGCTGGCCTGCATGGTGTCGAGCGTCGGAAAGAGCTCCTTGATCCGGAGCCGGCGCGCCGAGAGCTGCAGGTTGGCGCGGATCGGGTCCTGCCTGCCGTCGAGCTTGGCCGTGGCCGCCAGGGTGCCGCCTGCCACGCCAAAGCTCAATGGCGTGAGCGAGAGCACGCTGTCCTTCAGGTGAAGATCCGCCACCAGGCTGTCGATGGGCAGGTCCTTCGCGGTGAAGATCTTGCGGCCGGCAAACTTGACGTCCGCGTCGATGCTGCCCCAGCTCGCGGTATCGAACTTCTCCACCGGCAGCACCTTGCCCGCCGGCTGGACGGCCGCGGCGCCGCGCTTGGCCTTGCTCGCGTTCGAATCGGCGCCGATCAGCGGCGCGAGGTCTTCCAGCCGCAGCTGGTTGGACTGCACCTGCCCGCGCAGCAGCGGCCGCGGCTGCTGCGAGATGTATTCCAGCGTGCCCGCAATGTCGCTGGCGCCCACGCGGCCCTTGAAGTTCTCGTACAGCCAGCGCCCGCCGGCCTTGTCGAGCTTGCCGACCAGATGGCCTTCGGTGCTGAACGGCGGCGTGTTGGGCAGCGTGATGCCGGTGATCGGGTACAGGTGCGCCATGCTCGCGCCCGAAAGCTTGAGCCGCAGGTCCAGTGCGGCCAGCGCGTCGGGCTTGGTCAGCGTGCCGGCGATGTCGATGCGCGTGGCACCCACCTGCACGCCGGCCTGCAAGGGATAGGGCTTGGTGTCCTGCTGCAGCGAGAGCACGGCGCCGGCCTTGCCGCTTCCCTGCACCGGCGTCTGGCGGAAGGTGCCGCCGAGCTTCCAGCCGATGCCGTAGCCCTCGGCGCTTTCGGTGGGCAGGCTGTCGATGTCGACCTTGAGATCGAGCCTTGCCGTGGCATCGGCAAGCTTCACCGTGCCCTGGCTCAGCACCAGCCGCTGCAGGTCGAGCTTCCAGCTCGAGGGCTCCGCGCCGTCGGGTGCGGGTGCCAGCGTCCAGTTGTTCTTGCCGTCCGCGGTGCGTTCGAGCGAGAGAACGGGGCCGGCGAGCTCGAGCGTGGGAACGCGGATCGTATGGTTCAGCAGCGGCAGCGGGTTCAGCGAGAAGCTCAGCTGCCTGATCTCGGCCAGGTGCGGGCCGGTCTTGCCCCAGTCGGCATTGCCCAGCGTGATGTCCTGTGCGCTGAGCCTCGGCCAGGGCACCCAGCGGCGCCAGCCTGTTTCGGCTTCGGGGCTCGACCACTGCAGCGCCAGGTCGCCGCGGATCGCGAACGGGCGGCCGGTCGCTTCGCTCACGCGCTGGTTGATCCATGGCCTGGCGCGGTTCCAGTCGAAGCTCAATAGGGCCGCGATGCACAGCGCCACCAGGGCCGACAGCAGAAGCAGGCCCCAGCCCACGGCGCGGGGAAACATCGATGATTTCATTTTCACTCCCTTGAGACGGCCCTTGCGCAATGCAGCCATTGCAGGGCACTGTACCTTCCGCAGCCCTGCGCGAGCTGCGGATGGCAGCCAGGGAGTGAGTCGCCCCGAGGGCGGCGCGTTCACGAGGGGCGGCCGATGCCGGCGCCCGATCGTGAAGAATTTCACTTCGAGCGCGCTTGCTTCGATCAGGCTTCTATCGCAGCACCAGCACCGGAATGTGCGAGTGGGTCAGCACATGCAGCGTCTCGCTGCCCATCAGCAGCCGCGCCAGGCTGCGCCGGCCGTGCGAGGCCATCACGATCAGGTCGCACTGCTGGTTCTTGGCCGTGGCGATGATGGCTTCGGCCACCTGGTTGGACTTCATGACGATGGCTTGTGCGCTGCGCACGCCCCTGGCGATGGCGGCGCTCCTGACCGCATCGACCATGCGCTGGGCGGACTGTTGCGTTTGTTCTTGCGAGGCTTCGATTTCGCGCTGGTTCAGCACCATCGAGCCTTCGAAGTAGCCGTACGGCTGGAGGTGCGCGACGGTGACGCTCACCAGCTCGGCACCTGCCAGCAGGGCCAGGTCGATGGCGGTGGCGACCGCCTGTTCGGAGAGCGAAGAGCCATCGGTGGGGACGAGGATACGCTTGTACATGGCCGACTCCTTGGCCCCCGGCACTGCGGGTGCCTTCGCATTCCAGTCTAGTTCGCGGGTGTGGGCGCTACAAGCAAGGAAGCTGGGCGGCCGCCCCTAATCGCGAGGGGCGGAGCCCGCGCCGCGGCGCCTGTTGGTGCCGGCTATTTCGCTAGGCGCTTGAGCATTTCGTTGGCCACGCCAACCGCCGAGGCGGGGTTCTGGCCGGTAATGAGCTCACGGTCGATCACGACGTTCGAAGTGAACGGGACCTTGTTGCTGCTGTAGGCGCCGCCGGCCTGCTGCAGCGCGGTCTGCGGGTAGAACTTCATCGTGCCGCCCTGCAGCGCCGCCTTCGCAAGCTCCTCTTCCTGGTTGCTGATGACCGTCATGCGGTAGCCGGCGTAGATCCATTTGGGCCGCTGCTCGACGGTGCCGCGGGCCGCCAGCCGGGTCGTGAAGCCTTGCGCATCGGGCAAGGTCGAGAGCAGGGCGATCGGACCGTGGCACACGAGCGCCGTGGTCTTGTTGCGTGCATGGAAGTCGGCGAGCAGCCTGCCCAGTTCGGGGCTGGTGAGCAGGTCCTGCATGGGCGCGTGGCCGCCCGGAACATAGACCGCGTCGAAATGCGCGTAGCCGATCTGTGCGACGCGCGAGAGGCTCACCACCGGCGAGTCCGTGCGCGAGGTGAGCTTCAGCTTGTCGAGCAGCGCCTTGTGCTGCTCCATGGCGGACACGTCGCCGTCGAAGTACATCTTGTCGACCGACGATGCGTCGACAGTGGGCGCATCGCCGCGCGGCGTCGCGAAAGTCACTTGGTGGCCGGCGTCGAGCAGCAGCTTCACCGGCTGCATCAGCTCGTTCAGGTAGAAGCCGGTGGCGAAGACCTTGCCGTCCTTCAGGTCGAGGTGGTCGGAGTCCGACAGCACGACCAGCACGTTGGCGGCTTGGGCGCCGAGTGCGCAAAGGCCGAGCAGCGCAGCGGCGGCGAGGGGACGTAGAACGGAGGGGGATATGGTGGTGGAAGTCATGGTTCGACTGTATTGATGGCTGTTCAGGCGATAAACTGGCATCCAAGGAAAACATTTGTTCTTCGGGAGACAAGATGGGGCGGAGATTCGATCACCTGGGAGATGTGGAAACCTTCATCACAGTGGTCGAGAAGGGCTCCATGACGGCCGCTGCCGTGGCGCTGGCCACCACGCCGTCGGTGCTCAGCCGCGCCATCACCCGGCTTGAAACGCGGCTTGGCGTGCAGCTGCTGCGCCGCACGACGCGGCGCCTGGGCCTCACCGAAGAGGGGCGCGCCTACCTGGAGCAGTCGCGCGCGGCTTTTGCGCTGATCGACGATGCCGAGCGCGCGATACAGGGGCAGGGCGGCGCGCTGGCGGGCAGCGTGCGCCTGAGCGTGCCCACCACCTACGGCCACCACCGGCTGCCGGCGCTGCTGCAGCGGTTTTCCGCGCAGCATCCGCAGGTGCGCGTCGAGCTGAGCATCACCAACCGCAACGTGGACCTCGTGGCCGAGGGCTACGACCTCGCGATCCGGCTGGGCCAGCTGCCCGACAGCGGCCTGGTCGCGCGCAAGCTCGAAGACGCGCCGATGTGCCTGCTCGCGGCGCCGGGCTACATCGAACGCGCAGGCGCACCGGGCAGCGTCGCCGAGCTCGCAAGCCACAGCTGCCTGCCCTTCGTGATGCCGAGTACCGGCCGCGTGTCGCCCTGGCTGCTGCGCGAGCAGGGACGCGACGTGGACTGGCTGCCGCATGGCGCCCTGCAGGTGTCGGACGATGTGCTCGGCGTGGTCTCGCTGGCGCTGAGCGGCCTGGGCATCTGCCAGACCTACGACTTCATCGCACGCGACCTGGTGGCACAGGGCCGGGCCGTCGAGGTGCTGGCGCAGGCGCGCGGGCGCACGCGGCCGTTTTCAGTGATCTATGCGCCGCACCGGCGGCTCTCGTCCGCTTCGCGCGCGCTGATCGATTCGCTGGCGGGAAACGCTCAGCCCGGCCCCGGCCCTGGCGCTTCCCACGCAAACCCCACGCCGTAGACCGAGCGGATCCAGTCGTGC
Source organism: Variovorax sp. SPNA7 (assembly GCF_033807855.1). NCBI lineage: Bacteria > Pseudomonadati > Pseudomonadota > Betaproteobacteria > Burkholderiales > Comamonadaceae > Variovorax > Variovorax sp. SPNA7. The sequence continues at coordinate 4,844,988 of NZ_CP138513.1, read as the reverse complement.
GCCGGCGTGACGGCGCCGAGCTTGCGCCGCAGGTTCTTGACGTGGCTGTCGATGGCGCGCTCCGTCACGTCCATGGTGTCGTCGTAGGCCAGCTCGAGCAGGCGGGCGCGCGAGAAGATGCGGCCCGGGTGCCGCGACAGCACCTGCAGCAGACCGAACTCGCGGCGCGTGAGATTGAGCGGCGTGCCTTCGAGCGACGCGCGCCAGTGCACGTCGTCCAGCACCAGGCCGGGCATGCCTTGGCGGGGCTGGCCGCGCTCCGCGGGCGGCTCGGTGCGCCGCAGCACGGCGCGCACGCGCGCCACCAGTTCGCGCGGCGAGAAGGGCTTGCAGACGTAGTCGTCGGCACCCAGCTCCAGCCCGAGCAGGCGGTCGACCTCCTCGATGCGCGCGGTGAGCATGATGATCGGATGGCTGGTGTGCTCGCGCGCGCGGCGCAGCACCTCGATGCCGTCGAGACGCGGCAGCATGATGTCGAGCAGTGTGAGTTCGGGCGGCGACGCGATCAGATGGTCGAGCGCGCTCTGGCCATCGGCGAAATGCGTGGTCTCGTAGCCGGCATGGCGCAGGTAGTCCTGCACCACCGATGCGATGTCGAGCTCGTCCTCGACGATGACGATGCGGGTCATGGCGATGCGCTCCTCGACAGCGGAAGGGTGATGGTCACGCGCAGCCCGCCGAGTTCCGAAGCCTGGGCGTCGATGGTGCCGCCATGGGCCTCGATGGCCGCGCGGCAGATCGACAGTCCGAGCCCGGAGCCGCCGAGCTCGCGGCTGCGCGAGGACTCGCCGCGGAACAGCCGGTCGAACAGGCGCGGCATTTCCGGCTCGGGAACGCCCGGCGCGCTGTCGTCGAATTGCAGCGTCAGGCTGTTGCCCGTCCAGGCCCCGTCGACCGTGGCGCCGATGCACAGCCGGCCGCCGGCGTCGGTGTAGGCGAGCGTGTTCTCCAGCAGGTTCATGAAGACCTGGTGCAGCCGGTGCGCATCGCCGTCGACCATCGGCTGGGCGCGCGCCGAGATGCGGTCGATGGCGCTGCGGTCCACCGTGATGCCGCGCGCGGCGAACCGGTCGCGCGTGTGGTCGAGCGCTTCCTTCAGCAGCGAGAGCGGGAACACGGTGGTCGCGAGCAGGTCGCTCTGCGGCTCGCGCATGCTGCTGCGCAGGTCGTCCACCAGCTGGCCGAGCCGGATCACCTGCCGATGCAGCCGCAGCGCGGTGCGCTCGTCGAAGCTGCGCACGCCGTCCTGCAGGGCCTCGATCTCTGCGCGCATGGCGGCCAGCGGCGTGCGCAGCTCGTGCGCCGCATCGGCCAGCCAGGCGCGGCGCGAGGCCTCCACCGTGTCCAGGCGCTGCGCCATGTCGTTGAAGGTCTTGCCGAGCAGCGCGAGCTCGTCCGAGCCATGCACGGCTACGCGCGTGGACAGCCGCCCGCGCGCCACGTCCTGCGCGGCCTGCGTGAGTTCGTCGATCGGCCGGAACCAGCGGCGCGCCAGCAGCCACGACAGCATCAGCGCAAAGGCCAGCCCACACAGGCCGGTGAGGGCGATCACGCCGGACTGGCGCGCGAGAAAGGCGCGGTCGGCCTCGCTCTCCAGGCCCTGCATCGGCGCGAGCACCAGGTAGCCGACGACCGAGCGGCCGTGGCGGATCGGCAGGCGCGCGGCATTCTCCGGGTCGACCTTGGCGCCGACCACGTGCGCGCCGTGCGCATCGGCCACGCCCAGGCGCTGGAAGATCGAGTCGGCGGCTTCGCGCGGATCGGGAAAGAACCCCAGCGGCGGGGGCGGCGGAAAGCGCCGGGGCAGCAGCTCGAGCTGCGGGGAAGGCGGAGGAGGCGGCGGCCGGGATCCGTTCTCGCCACCGCCTTCGAGACCATTGCCGCCGCCGCCCGGCCCGCGGTTCTCGTACCAGGGCGGGAGCTTTCTTTCGTCGCCGTTGCTGGCGCCGTCGAGCACCGCGGCGAGCCGGCCCATCTGCAGCCGATGCCAGGCGTCGTCGTTGCCCTGCAGCTTCTTCCAGTCGCCGTTGGCCGCATAGTGCTTGAGCAGCAGCTGCGAGAGCCAGTCCATGCGCCGGATCTCGATCTCGGCCACGTAGGAGCCGAGGCCACGCTGCAGCGCCACGATGGAGAGCCCCGCGAAGCTGAGCAGCAGCACGATCAGCAAGGCGGCCAGAGCCAGGAAGATCTTCCTGGAAAGTGTCAGGCGCGGCATGGGCTCGGGGGAGGCATGGCCGCATTCTGCGGCATGCGTACGGGGCGGGAATGCGTCATGGGGGAGCGGCCGATCATGGCCGCGAATCGAGGAGGAAATTGGGAGAGCCGTCTCTCCCATATTTCTCCCGAATCGAATTGCACGATGCGTTCCATGAACCCGTTCACGCATCGACGCCCAAGGACGAAGAGGATTTTCCAGGCCCTTGTGGCCCCCGCGCTCGCATGGGTGAGCCCGGCGTACTGCGCGCCGGCGCCTTCGCCATGGTCCTGGACGGAGCTCTGGTCCGACCCGGGCATCGACGCGCTGTTGCTGCTGCTGGCGGCGCTTTTCTGGGCGGTGGCCCATGTCTGGGCGCTGCTGGTCGTGTGGGCGGAGGCACGCGCCACCCGATCGAACGGGACCGGCGCCGCCACCGAGCCTCCGCGCACGTGAGCGCCGTCTGGCACGCCCGCGCCGAAGCTGCGGAAGACGACGGGCCCATGCTGTCGCAGCGCCTCCTGGGTTTGCTGGCTTGCTGCGGCCTGGTGATCGCCGCCGTGGTGGCGGCGAGCGGCGGATGCGTCGCGGCCGGCAAGGCCCGCGCAGGCAGTTCGACCCTTTCCACCCTGGCGCCGATCATGGCCACCGACAGCCGCGCCGCCCGGCCGTCGCGCACCGCCTGCGTGCCGTCTCAGGCCGGCCGTTCCTCGAAGGCGAAGCCGACACCGTAGATCGAGCGGATCCAGTCGTGCGGGGGCGACGCGGCGGCGAGCTTCCTGCGCAGGTTCTTGATGTGCCCGTCGACCGCGCGCTCGTTGACGTCGAGCGCGTCCGGAAACGCGGCCTCGAGCAGCGCCGAGCGCGAAAACACCCGGCCCGGCTCGCGCGAGAGCGCCTGCAGCAGGTTCAGCTCGCGGCCCGTGAGCGCGAGCAGCCGCCCCTCGATCCTCACGCTGTGGGCGCTGCCGCCGAACGCCACGGAAGGCGAGGCCATGGCGATGCGCTGGCGCTGCGCATGGCGTCGCAGCACCGTGTTCACGCGTGCCACCACTTCGCGTGGCGAGAAGGGCTTGCACACGTAGTCGTCGGCGCCCAGGTCGAGGCCGCGCAGGCGGTCGGCCTCGCGCGTGCGGGCCGTCAGCACGATGATCGGATGGTCGCTGTGCGAGCGCACCTGCTCCAGCACCCGGAGGCCGCCGATGCGCGGCAGCGCGGTGTCGAGCAGCGTGAGGGCCGGCGGCGACCTGAGGATGCGGTCGAGCGCGGCCGCGCCATCGGCGATGTGCTCCACATCGTGGCCGGCGCGCTGCAGCCCTTCGCGCAGCGCAGCGGCCATCTCGCGGCCTTTTTCGGCCAGCAGGATGCGGCTCATGGATGGGTGCTCCGCTTCAGAACGACGTGCCGATCTGGAACTGGAAGCGCTGCGTCCGGTCCGCCGCAATGCCGTTGGCTTCGTCGAGCTTCTGGTACACGAGCGGCACCGCATAGGCCAGGCGCAGCGGACCGAGCGGAGAAATCCAGCTGATGCCCACCCCCGCCGAGGCGCGCAGGCGGTTCTGCGCCTTCCACTGCGCATCGGTCATGCTCGCGGTGCGCTCCGCGAACACGTTGCCGGCATCGAAGAAGGTGTAGAGCCGCAGCGACCGGTCGTTGCCCGCGCCCGGGAAAGGCGTGCTGAACTCCATGTTGAAGATCGCCTTGCGCGTGCCGCCGAGCGCACCGCCCGTGACCGCATCGGTCGGCCCGAGCGAGTTCTGCTCGAAGCCGCGGATCGAGCCGAGCCCGCCCGCATAGAAATTCTTGAAGATGGGATACGCGGTGCCGCTCAGCGCCTTGGCATAGCCGAGCTGGCCGTTGATGGCCAGCGTGTACTGCTTGGACAGCGCGAAGTACTGCTGGTACTGGTAGGTGCTCTTCAGGTAGCGCAGCTCGCTGCCCACGCCCACCTCGAGGTTGGCGCTCTGCAGCCGGCCGGTGGTGGGCACCAGCGCGCTGTCGCGGTCGTCGCGGGCCCAGCCGATGGTCGCGGGAATGCCCACCATGTTCTTCGAAGCGCACACCACGCTCGGCGCGGTGCCCGTGCACTGGAAGTAGTCGAGGTAGGCCTGCGGCGTGCCGGTGTACACATAGGAGCCGTCGACCAGCGTGTAGGCGCCATTGGTGCCCGGCGTGAAGCTGTAGCGCTCCACGCCGATGCCCAGGTAAACGGTGTCCAGCTCCCCGAGCGGCAGGCCGAAGCGCACCGAGCCGCCATCGCTCGCGAGCTTGTAGTTGCCGTCTGCCTCGTAGTAGGGGCGGGTGGTGGTGTGGAACAGGTTGAAGGTGCGCGAGATGCCGCCCGGCGTGAAGTACGGGTCGGTAGCCGTGAGGGAGATGGTGCGGTTGTACGAGCTCGTGTTGAGCTGCAGGCCCAGGTAGTTGCCCGTGCCGAACACGTTCTCCTGCGTGATGCCGAAGCTCAGCGACACCTTGTCGGTCGACGAGTAGCCCGCGCCGAGCTGCAGCGAACCGGTGGGCTTCTCGGTCACGTTGATTGCCAGGTCGACCAGGTCGGGCGATCCCGGGACCTCGGTGGTCTCGATGTTCACGTCGGTGAAGAAGCCGAGGCGGTCCACGCGGTCGCGCGAGAGCTTGATCTTGTTGCCGTCGTACCAGGCGCCCTCGTACTGGCGGAACTCGCGGCGGATGACTTCGTCGCGCGTTCTGGCGTTGCCCCCGATGTTCAGGCGCCGGACGTAGGCGCGCCGCGAGGGTTCCGCCCGCAGCACCAGCGTGACGCGGTTGCTGTCGTGGTCGATCTCGGGTTCTGCCTTGACGCGTGCGAAGGCATAGCCGAAGGTGCCGAAATAGTCGGTGAAGGCCCGGGTGGTGGCGTTCACGTCTTCGCCGTTGTAGGGCTGGCCGGGGCGGATCGTCACGAGCGACTTGAACTCGTCTTCGCGTCCCAGGTAGTTGCCCGAGAGCTTGACGCCGGCCACCGCGAACTTCTGGCCTTCGGTGATGTTGACCGTGAGCGTGAGCGTCTCCCGATCCGGCGAAATGGCGACCTGCGTGGAATCGATGCGGAACTCGAGATAGCCGCGCGTGATGTAGAAGGAGCGCAGCGTCTCCAGGTCGCCATTGAACTTGCTGCGCGAATACTGGTTCGACTTGGTGTACCAGCTCAGCCAGCCGCCGCTGTCCTGGTCGAACAGGTCGAGCAGGGTGCTTTCGCCGAAGGCCTGGTTGCCGACCACGCGCACTTCCTTGATGCGCGCGGACTCGCCTTCGGTCACGGTGAAGGTCAGGTTGACGCGGTTGCGCTCCAGCGGCGTCACGGTCGTGATGACCTGCGCGCTGTAGAGGCTGCGGCTGATGTACTGCCGCTTGAGTTCCTGCTCCGCGCGGTCGGCCAGCGCCTTGTCGTAGGGCTGGCCCTCGGCCAGGCCCACGCTGCGCAGCGCCTTCTGGAGCGCGGCCTTGTCGAACTCCTTGGTGCCGACGAAGTCGACGTCGGCAATCGACGGGCGTTCCTCGACGATCACCACCAGCACGCTGCCGTTGATGTCGATGCGCACGTCCTTGAAGAGGCCGAGCTCGAACAGCGAGCGGATGGCTGCGCTGCCGCGGTCGTCGCTGTAGGTGTCGCCCGCCCTGATGCCGAGCGTGGCAAACACCGTTCCGGGCTCCACGCGCTGCAGGCCTTCGAGCCGGATGTCCCTGACGGTGAACGGATCGGCGGCCCAGGCTGGCGCGCAGGCGATCGAGAGAAACATGGCGGCAAGGACGGAGGCGGGCTTGGAAGGACTCATCGCCGCATGGTCCCCGCCAAAGTCGGAGAAATCTGGGACGCCCTGCGCCGCGCGGGGGCGTGCCGCCGGCGCTGCTACTGCAGTCCGATGCCTGCCGCTGCAGCAGCGCCCGCGCCGTTCCAGCGCGTGGAGATCTGCTCGCTTCTTTCACGGCAGTTCTGCATGTGCTCGTCGAGCGAGAGGCCGCCCTGGATGTCGAGCAGCCGCTGTGCGGTGCGGTCGATGGCGCCGGCATCCAGCAGCGGATAGGTGCGCGCGGTGCGGCCGTTGTTGCGCACCAGGCGCGCAATGTAGGGCAGGTCCTGCTGCGTGATCACGGCAGCGGGCATCACGCCTTCGAGTTCGACGCCTTCGCAGGGCAGCAGCACGAAATACTGCAGCCGCAGCTCGTCGCTCAGCAGGCTTCGCAGCTGCGTGGTCTTGCGGCCGCCCTGCCAGGCGGGGTCCTTCACCTCGCGTGCCCGGCTGCAGCCCTGCAGCCGCAGGAACCAGCGCGGCGGCGCGGCCTCCGACTTCTTGCGGTAGACGAAGGCGTTGCGCCAGGCCTTGATCTCGAACAGGTAGATGCCGGTCTCGCACACCAGCACCGCATCGATCATGGCGGTGCGCACCACGCTGCCCTCGGGCATCGGGATGATCAGGTTGCGAAGAATGCGCAGGTGGGAAAAGGCCGGGCTGAATGCGCTGGCGAGCTGCTGCACACCCAGCGAGGCCGCGGTGGTGTTCTGCAATGCAATGGTCATGTCGGGCTCCTTCGGGTGCCGAGCATTGCGTGCCATTTGGGAGATTTCTGGTACGAGGCCTTGCATGGCCGAGGGGCTTGGGCGTGCGCACAAACAACAGTCGACGCAAAGCGGGCCGCGTCGACCAGATTCCTCCAAATTTGAAAAGGACCATCCGTCCAGCTGCTCGATGAAGAGCTGCTGAAAACCGGAGAAACCTGAATGAAGAAATCCCTCACAGCACTCGCCGCGCTGGCCGCTGCCGGCCTGGCCTCTGCCCAATCGTCCGTCACGTTGTTCGGCGTCATCGATGCCGGCGTGACCTACCAGTCGGCCACCTCGCGCGATGCGGCCACGGGCCTGAGTTCCAAGCAAAGCAAGTGGAGCCTCGCCAACTCCGGCTACAACTCCAGCCGCATCGGCTTCCGGGGCACGGAAGACCTGGGTGGCGGGCTGGCCGCCAGCTTCTGGCTCGAAGCGCCGATCACCAACGATGACGGCGCCACCGGCGTCTCCACCTTCAACCGCCGCTCCACCGTGAGCCTCTCGGGCGGCTTCGGCGAGGTGCGCCTGGGCCGCGACTACACCGCCACCTTCTGGAACGACACCGTCTTCGATCCGTTCGGCACCAACGGTTCGGGTTCCAGCGTGATCAACACCGTGAGCGGCAGCACCGGCCTGAACAACGCCAACTACGTGCGCGCGAGCAACATGGTCGGCTACTTCCTGCCGCCCAACCTCGGCGGCTTCTACGGCCAGCTGCAGTACAGCCTGAACGAGAACACCCGGACCAGCGCCACCGACCTCACGGCCGCCACCAGCAGCAGCGCGGGCCGCTACGTCGGCGGCCGCTTCGGCTATGCGAACGGGCCGCTCGACGTCGCGCTGGCAATGGGCGAGAGCGTCGCGGTGGACACCACCTCGCTGACCCGCAAGGTGCAGACGATCAATCTCGGCGCGTCCTACGACTTCGGCCCGGTCAAGCTGTTCGGCGAGCTGTCGAACGTGAAGAACAAGTTCGACCTGGCCGTCGGCAACAGCCACGACAGCTACAACGGCTATTTGATCGGCGCGAGCATGCCGGTGGGCGCGGGCGTGATCCGCGCGTCGTACTCCACCGTGCGCTACGACGAAGGCGCCTCGGGCATCACGGGCGAAGATCCGCGCGCGCAGAAGCTGGCCATCGGCTATGTGCACAACCTGTCGAAGCGCACGGCCCTGTACGCGACCGTGGCCCGCGTGAACAACCGCAACGATGCGGCCTACACCGGCAGCCTGAGTGCCGCGAGCACCACGGGCTACGGCAGCGCGGGCGTCAGCTACACGGGCCTGCCGCGCTCGTCCACCGGCTACGACTTCGGCATCCGGCACGCGTTCTGACGGAAGCGTGTGCGGCGGGGCAGTGCAGTGCGCAGCCCCGCCGCACGTTCCCGCGACTTGTCCATGAGCTTCGAATGATCAGAATCCATCATCACTTGGCGGGCGTGCTCGCCGCGGCCGGCCTGTCCGGCTGCATCATGCTTCCACCGCCACCCTATGGGCCGCCGCCCGGCTGGAGCCGGCACGCGGGCTTTCGCGGCGAAGCACCGCCGATGCCGCCCATGGCCGCATGGGATGTGTGCGACGGCCAGGCCGAAGGCGCGCGTCCGGTGCTTCCGGGGCCTCGCGCCGACAGCCTGTCGGGGACTTGCGAACGCGGTCCCGGCGGTGCGCTGGAGTTCCGGCCGCCGCAGGGGCGTTGAAGGCGCACGAGCCATGTATTCAAGCAACCTGGGCCTGGCCATTGCCATCGTCGTTGCACTCGGCCTGGCCGCGGTGCTGGCCTTCATCGCCTCCCTGCTCGTTTCCAATCTCAAGGCCGGCGCGCAAGCACGCGAGATGGCCGCACAGGCCCGGCGCGAGGCGCAGCAGAAGATGCACGAGAGCAGCATGCAGGACCTCCGGCCGCTTGTTGCGTCGCTGCGGAGTCTCGAAAGTTCCGAAGGCGCATCTGGCTGGCCTATCCGCTTCGACATCCGGGTTCCGCACGAGGTGGTGCCTGTGTTCGGCATCGAGGCCGAGCTGGAGGACCTGCTCTCGAAGGTTGCGCGGTATGCGGCAAAGGTCATGTCCCCTGGGGCCACGCTGCAGGTCTCGGCGCGGGTGGAAAGCGGCCAGGCCGTCGTCCACTGGAGGGATCTCGATGCCTCCGATGCGAGCCCGCCGCTGGCGCGCTTCCTCGAGGCTACGCAGGCCGTCGGCCATGCCAGTGCACGCGTGTGCGAGCGCATTGCCAGCCGCCACGGCGGGCGCATCTATGCGGCGCCACACGCGGGCGGCGCGCTGGGCCTGACGCTGCGCCTGCCGCTGCCTGGGCAGACAACATCGGTGACAGGCTGAGCGCGAGGCTCTTCGCACTGCGTCAGCCGTTCACGCGGGTCATTCGATACCGCCGAGAACGCCGGCCTTCGCCCCGCGCGATACTTGCGGTCGTCTGTCCTGGCCGCCAGTGTTTATTGCTTGTTCCGATGTCGAAGCTGCGATCCGTTGTTCTCTTGCCCTCTATTGGTCCTTTCGTCCGCGCATTCGCCGCGGGCGTTGCAGTCTTCGCTGCCGGGGCGCTGCATGCGCAGGCCTTGCCGCCCGGCGTGCGGCTCGGCATGACGCCCGGCGAACTGCAGGCCGCGATGCCTGCGCTCGAGCGTGTGCAGCGGCCGCAGCGGCTCGCAGGTGGCCTGATCGGCAGCTGGCAGGCGGCGCCGGTCTCGATGGCGGGGCTGGTGTTCGAGCCGATCTTCTTCTTTGCCGATTCGCAGCTGCGGCGCATCGAGTTCCTCGCATCCGCGCAGACCCTGCCCGACGGCGGTGCGGCCGCATTTGCCGAACTGCTTCGATGGGGGCGCGGGGCTTTCGGCGGCGAACTGGCGTCGAACGATCCCGGCACCGCCTACGCGGCGTGGACGAGCGAAGCCGCCGACGTGTACCTGCAGCATGTGCGCGATGCACGCCGCGCGAGTGTGCGGCTGGTCTACAAGGCGCGGCAGGTCCGCGACGGCAGCGAGCTCTGAAGGAGAGCGGCTCAGGCCGCGTCGAGCATGCCGCGCTTCTCGATGAACGCCACCACCTCGGCCACGCCGGTGTGGGTCTTGAGGTTGGTCATCACGTAGGGCCGCTGCCGGCGCATGCGCTGCGTGTCCTGCTCCATCACGTCGAGGTTCGCGCCGACGTAGGGGGCGAGGTCGGTCTTGTTGATGACGAACAGGTCGCTCTTGGTGATGCCGGGCCCGCCCTTGCGCGGAATCTTCTCGCCGGCCGCCACGTCGATCACGTAGATCGTCAGGTCCGACAGCTCGGGGCTGAAGGTGGCCGCGAGGTTGTCGCCGCCCGATTCGACGAACACCACGTCGGCATCGGGAAAGTCCTCGAGCATGCGATCGATGGCCTCGAGGTTGATGGAGGCGTCCTCCCGGATGGCGGTGTGCGGGCAGCCGCCGGTCTCCACGCCCATGATGCGTTCGGCGGGCAGGGCGCCGGCCACGGTGAGCAGGCGCTGGTCTTCCTTGGTGTAGATGTCGTTGGTGATGGCGACGAGGTCGTACTTGTCGCGCATGGCCTTGCAGAGCATCTCGAGCAGCGTGGTCTTGCCCGAGCCGACCGGGCCGCCGATGCCCACGCGCAGCGGCGGCAGTTTCTTGGTGCGGTGGGGAATGTGGTGCAGGGCGGAGGTCATGAGGGGTGTCCGGTTCGGTCAGCTTCGAAAGAGGCGCGAGTATTGTGTTTCATGCCGTGCCGACAGCACGGCCAGCAGGGGCGCAAAGGCCTGGCGCTCGTCGTCGCCAAGGTGCATTGCGTGCTCGACGGCGGCGGGAATCTCGTTTGCCAAGCGCGCCAGGATGCGCTGGCCCGCGCTCTGGCCGAGCGGCACGGCCTTGACCGCCGCGGCCACCATGTTCTCGGCCCAGCCGAAGGCGAAGGCCAGGCAGCCGTCGTGCACGGAGGCGCCGGTGCGGCTCGCGGCAAAGGCAAAGGCGACGGGATAGCTCGCGGGCAGGCCGGCAAAAACGGCGGCGGTGTCGTCGTGGTGCAGCTTGAGCCATTCGACGAAGGAGCGGCCCATCTGCTCGGTCTGCAGGAAGAATTCGGCCGACTCGCGGGTGGTCATCACCCATGTGTTGAGTTCGCGGATGCGCGCTGCATCGCCCGCGCGCCAGGCCGGGATGGCCTGCGCCACGAGCGCGAGGTCGCCGCGCGCGAAGCTCAGGTGCAACTGGTCGGAGAGCCACTCGATGGCCCTGGCTTCCGAATCGATGCCGGCCCATTCGACGGCTGCCTCGACGCCTTCCGAATAGGAAAAGCCGCCGACGGGCAGGGCGGGGGAGGCGAGCCAGATGAGCTGCAGGAGGCTGTGGGGGTCGGGCATGGTCAGCTCTTTGCTCCGCGTTGTGTTGGGGGGCGCTTGTGTTGTTGGCGCTCTTGTTCGGGGCGCGTGCACAGGCCACCGGGTACTCCCCTCCGCGAATGTCCCCCGCCTTCGGCTCCTCCTTTATTTCGCTGCGGGGAGCACCCGATGCCCTGTGCACGATGGGCGCAGCGCTTGTGCCGCTCGATCAACAACCGCTCTGTCCAACGCTCCCGTCGATGGGGTGCCTTGCGCAGCGAAATCAAGGGGGAGGCCGCAGGCCGGGGGACATTCGCTTCGCCGCGTACCCCGTCGGCGGGAGCGCGCCCTGAACAACGCACGACGCACCCAGCCGATCTCATATCAGTGCGAGTGCCCATGATGGCCGTGATCGTGCGAATGATCATGGTCATCGAGCAGTTCCGGCGCGAGCACGAGCGGTTTCGGGCCCTTGCTGCTGCCATGCGAGTGATCATGGTCGGCGCCGTGCGAATGCTCGTGCGACCCGTAGGCACCGCCCTCGGGTTCGAAGGCTTCCTCGACCGCGACGACGATCAGGTGCATCGAGCGCAGCATGTCGGCCAGCACATGGTCGGGCTCGATCTTCAGGTGGTCGGGCTTGAGCTCGATCGGCACATGCCGGTTGCCCAGGTGATAGGCCGCGCGCGTCAGGTCGAACGGCGTGCCGTGGGCCGTGCAATGCGTGATGCGCAGCACCGGCTGCGGCGCCGCGATCACGCGGATCAGCGAGCCGTCCTCGGCCACCAGCACGTCGCCGCCACGCACGGCGGTACCGCGCGGCAGGAACACGCCGATCTGCCGGCCCTGCGAATCGGTGGCATCGAAACGGCTTTTCTGGCGCACGTCCCAGTCGAGTTCGATGGTGGGCGCCCGCCGGATCAGGACCGCAGCGAGGCCGGAGCCTTGGGGAAAAATCTTGGAAGCAGTTAGCACGTTCAATCCATCACAAACCAAATATTGCCGAGTATGAAAGCAATTGCGCCTCAGCGTGTACGCCAGGCTGCGGATGACCAGACTCCACTGTGTCTGCAGGATGCCCCGTCAGCGCCCATGCCACTGGATGAAGATATAGATGGGAACGCCAAAAAATGCCCCGGAAAGCGCGCCAATATTGCCTGCAATCAGCCGTCCTTTGACAGAATGCGTTTCTTCTTTCCCACCTCTCAACGATTCACATGTCAACAGCGCTTCAAATCATTCAGATCGGTGGTGAAGCGGGTGTGATCCTGCCGGACGAGGTGATCGCGCAGTGGGGCTTGCAAGCCGGCGATGACGTTCTTCTCACACCATCGGATGCTGGCGTGGTGCTCGAATTCATCGGCAAGCCTGCTGGGGATGCAGGGGAAGAAATCCCAAACGCACGGCGTTAGCTAGAACAGAAAATACCGCTGCGTCAGCGGCAACTGTACCGCCGGATCGCAGGTCAGCAGATGCCCGTCGGCGCGCACCGCGTAGGTCTGCGCATCGATCTCCATTTTGGGCGTGTAGCCGTTGTGGACCAGGTCCTTCTTGCGCACGTTGCGGATGTTCTTCACCGCGCTGAGGTGCTTTGCCAGGCCGTAGCGCTCCTTGATGCCCGCGGCCAGTCCGGCCTGCGAGACGAAGGTCAGCGAGCTCCTGGCCAGCGAGCCGCCGTAGCTGCCGAACATCGGGCGGTAGTGCACCGGCTGCGGCGTGGGGATCGACGCGTTGGGGTCGCCCATGGCGGCCATGGCGATGGTGCCGCCCTTGATGAGCGTGAAGGGCTTCACGCCGAAGAAGGCGGGTTTCCAGATCACGATGTCGGCCCACTTGCCGACCTCGATCGAGCCCACCTCGTGCGCAATGCCATGCGAGATGGCGGGGTTGATCGTGTACTTGGCCACGTAGCGCCTGGCGCGGAAGTTGTCGTTGCGCTCGTTGTCTTCGGGAAGCTTGCCGCGCTGCAGCTTCATCTTGTGCGCGGTCTGCCAGCAGCGCAGCACCACTTCGCCGACGCGGCCCATGGCCTGGCTGTCGGAGCTGAACATGCTGATGGCGCCCAGGTCGTGCAGCACGTCCTCGGCGGCGATGGTTTCCTTGCGGATGCGCGACTCCGCAAAGGCCAGGTCCTCGGCAATGCTGGCGTCCAGGTGGTGGCACACCATGAGCATGTCGACGTGCTCGTCGAGCGTGTTCACGGTGTAGGGCATGGTGGGGTTGGTGGAGGAGGGCAGGAAGTTCTCCTCGCCCACCACGCGCAGGATGTCCGGCGCATGGCCGCCGCCCGCGCCTTCGGTGTGGAAGGCGCAGATCGCGCGGCCGCCCACGGCCGCGATGGTGTTCTCGACGAAGCCCGATTCGTTGAGCGTGTCGCTGTGGATCGCCACCTGCGTGTCGGTGGCGTCGGCCACGTCCAGGCAGTTGCTGATGGCCGAAGGCGTGGTGCCCCAGTCTTCATGCAGCTTGAGCCCGATCACGCCGGCTTCGATCTGCTCGTGCAGCGCATCGGGCAGGCTCGCATTGCCCTTGCCGAGGAAGCCCAGGTTCATCGGGAATGCATCGGCTGCCTGCAGCATGCGTTCGATGTGCCAGGGGCCGGGGGTGGCGGTGGTTGCGAAGGTGCCGGTGGCGGGGCCGGTGCCGCCGCCCAGCATGGTGGTGATGCCGGAGGCGAGCGCTTCCTCGATCTGCTGCGGGCAGATGAAGTGGATGTGGCTGTCGATGCCGCCGGCCGTGACGATGTTGCCCTCGCAGCTGATGATCTCGGTACCCGGTCCGATGACGATGTCCACGCCCGGCTGCACGTCGGGGTTGCCGGCCTTGCCGATGGCGGCGATGCGCCCGTCCTTCAGGCCGATGTCGGCCTTCACGATGCCCCAGTGGTCGAGGATCAGCGCGTTGGTCAGCACGGTGTCGACGGCGCCTTGCGCCCTTGTGCGCTGCGACTGCGCCATGCCGTCGCGGATCGTCTTGCCGCCGCCGAACTTCACTTCCTCGCCGTAGCCGCCGGCGCGCAGCGTGTAGTCGGCCTCGACCTCGATCAGCAGGTCGGTGTCGGCGAGCCGCACGCGGTCGCCCACGGTGGGGCCGAAGATTTCTGCATAGGCGCGTCGCCCGATGGTGGCCATTTTTTAAAGCTTCCCTTGAACGAGGCCGCGAAAGCCGTAGACGATGCGATCGCCTGAAAAGTCGACGAGCTCGACCGTGCGCTGCTGGCCCGGCTCGAAGCGCACCGCGGCGCCCGAGGCGATGTTCAGCCGCATGCCGCGCGCGGCCGCTCGGTCGAAGCCGAGCGCGCCATTCGTCTCGGCGAAGTGATAGTGCGAACCGACCTGGATCGGCCGGTCGGCAGTGTTCTGCACCACCAGCGTGAGCGTGCGGCGGCCCGGGTTGAGCGCGTGTTCGCCGTCGTCGATGAGGAGTTCGCCAGGGATCATGGCCGGCCTCAGATGGCCTGGGCCAGCAGCGTTGCGCCCAGGCCGAGCACAGCGGCGCCGGCCACGCGTGGCAGCCAGGCATTGGCATGGCGCAGCGACCAGCCGAGCACGATGCCTGCCAGGTGCAGCAGCGCGGTGGCGCCGACCATGCCGGCCAGCGTCAGGGCCGCACCGTCTTCGCTGGCCAGCTCGTAGCCGTGCGCCACGCCATGGAAGACGGCGAACACGCCCACCACCGCCGCGGCCGCTGCGGCCGGCAGGTGGATGCGCGTGGCCACCAGCAGGCCCAGCACCAGCAGCGAGGCCGCGATCATCGGCTCGACCGCCGGCAGCTGCACGCCCGCGAGGCCCATCAGCGCGCCCACGAGCAGCATGCCCGCGAAGGCCAGCGGCGCCCACAGCAGGTCGGGCCAGGCACGGCGCGCGGCCAACGCGCTCCAGAGGCCGACCGCGACCATGGCCGCCAGGTGGTCGGCGCCGGTCAGCGGATGCAGGAAGCCGGTGGTGAAGCCGTGGTGCACGCCGCCGTCGGCGCCGGTGTGGGCGCTGGCCGCGAGCGGCAGCAGCATGGCAATGAGGGCAAGCGTCTTGGAAGCGTTGTGGCGCATGGCAGGCTTTCTTGTTCCGGGGAAGAGTCAGACGATGGGTTGGTGGACGGTGACCAGCTTGGTGCCGTCGGGAAAGGTGGCTTCCACCTGGATGTCCGGGATCATCTCGGCGATGCCGTCCATCACGTCGGCGCGGGTGAGCACGGTGCGGCCCTCGCTCATCAGCGCCGCGACGCTCTTGCCGTCGCGCGCGCCTTCCATCACGGCGGCGGAGATCAGCGCGACGGCTTCGGGGTAGTTGAGCTTCAGTCCCCGCGCCTTGCGGCGTTCGGCCAGCAGTGCTGCGGTGAAGATCAGCAGCTTGTCTTTTTCGCGCGGGGTCAGTTCCATGGGAGGCGGCTTCGGGTGGCGTGGAGGTCGGCCATTATTGGGCAGGCTTCGTCTTTGCAACAGTCGTGCCGGTGTTCGCCAAAAGACGTATGGATGGCACGAAAGATGCACCGAAACGGTGTGAACCCCGACGCCGCCACCCCCAGCCCCGACGACGCGCCCCAGCGCATCGTCAAGGTGCGGCGCGACTACAACAGCTGGGTGGCGAGCGAGACGCTCGAGGACTACGCGCTGCGCTACACGCCGCAGCGCTTTCGCAAGTGGTCCGAATGGCGGGTGGCCAACACGGCCTTCGGGGCGGCGTCGTTCCTGATACTGGAGGCGGTGGGTGCCACGCTGCTGGTGCAGTACGGCTTTGCCAACGCGTTCTGGGCCATCGTGGCGACGGGGCTCATCATCTTCCTGGCGGGCCTGCCGATCAGCGTGTATGCCGCGCGCTACGGCGTCGACATGGACCTGCTCACGCGCGGTGCGGGCTTCGGCTACATCGGCTCCACGCTCACCTCGCTGATCTACGCCTCGTTCACCTTCATCTTCTTTGCGCTCGAGGCGGCGGTGATGGCCTACGCGCTCGAACTCGCGCTGGGCGTGCCGCCGGTCTGGGGCTACCTGGTGTGCGCGCTGGTGGTGATTCCGCTGGTCACGCACGGCGTCTCGGCCATCAGCCGGCTGCAGCTGTGGACGCAGCCGCTGTGGCTGGTGATGCTGGTGGTGCCCTTTGTCTTCGTACTGGTGCGCGATCCTGGTGCGTTTGCGGGCATCGTGCACTACAACGGTGTGAAAGCCGGCGCCAAGGGCTTCGACCTGCACCTGTTTGGCGCGGCGCTGACCGTCGGCATCGCCTTGATCACCCAGATGGGGGAGCAGGCCGACTACCTGCGCTTCATGCCCGCGCGCACCGCCGCGGGCGCCCGGCGCTGGTGGGCCGGCGTGCTGGCCGGCGGGCCGGGGTGGGTGGTGCTGGGCGTGTTCAAGATGCTGGGGGGCGCGCTGCTGGCCTACCTGGCGATCACGCACATGGTGCCGGTCGAGCGCGCGGTCGATCCCAACCAGATGTACTTGGCGGCCTACGAGTACGTGTTTCCGAACTACGGCTGGGCCGTGGCGGCGACGGCGCTGTTCGTGGTGATCTCGCAGCTCAAGATCAACGTGACCAACGCCTATGCGGGCTCGCTGGCCTGGAGCAATTTCTTCTCGCGCGTGGCGCACAGCCATCCAGGGCGCGTGGTGTGGGTGGTGTTCAACGCGCTCATCGCCTTCATGCTGATGGAGATGAACGTGTTCGAGGCGCTGGGCGACGTGCTCGGCCTGTTCGCCAACATCGCCATCGCCTGGATGATGGCGGTGGTGGCCGACCTGGTCATCAACAAGCCGCTGGGCCTGTCGCCGCCGGGCATCGAGTTCAAGCGGGCCCACCTGTGGGACATCAATCCGGTGGGTGTCGGCGCGATGGCGCTGGCCTCGGTGCTGTCGATCACCGCGCACCTGGGCGTTTTCGGGCCGCTCGCGCAGGCCTTCTCGGCGCTCATTGCGCTGGGCACGGCGCTGGTGGTTTCGCCGCTGATCGCCTGGGCGACAGGCGGCAAGTACTACCTGGCGCGGGGCTCGGCCGGCCATGGCGCGGTCGCCTTCGCGCCGGCCTCGGGCCCGCGTGCGGTTCGCTGGGCGCGTGTGGAGAACGACGTGGACGAGCGCGGCGCCGATGGCAGCTACCAGCGCCTCAAGGTGCAGCACTGCGTGATCTGCGAGCGCGAGTACGAAGGGCCCGACATGGCCCACTGCCCGGCCTACCAGGGCGCGATCTGCTCGCTGTGCTGCACGCTCGACGCGCGCTGCGGCGACCTGTGCAAGCCGCATGCGAGCCTCTCGGCGCAATGGTCGTCGGTGCTGCGCTGGCTGCTGCCGCGCTTCAGCTGGCGCTATCTCGACACCGGCCTGGGGCACTTCCTGCTGCTGATGCTGATCATCGTGCCGGTGCTGGCGGTGGTGTTCGGCGTGCTCTATCAGCAGGAGCTGCGCGCACTGGGCGAGAGCGCGCTGCAGCTGGCCTCGCAGTCGCAGTCCGAAGTGGCCCAGGCGCTGGCCGGCGTGCAGCAGTCGGCGTTGCGCTCGGGCTTTCTCAAGGCGTACATGGCGCTGCTGGTGATTGCGGGCGTGGTGGCGTGGTGGCTCGTGCTGGCGCACCAGAGCCGCAAGGTCGCGCAGGAAGAATCGAACCGCCAGACCCATCTGCTGATGCGCGAGATCGAGCTGCACCGCGCCACCGACCGCGCATTGCAATCGGCCAAGCAGACGGCGGAGGAAGCGCGCGAAGTCGCGGAGCAGGCCAAGCTCGCGGCCGACGAGGCGCGCCGCGCCGCCGACCAGGCCAACCAGGCCAAGAGCCGCTACATCAGCGCCATCAGCCACGAGCTGCGTACGCCGCTCAACAGCATCCTGGGCTACGCGCAGCTGATGGGCGAGGACCCGTCCGTGCCGCCGCACCGCCAGCAGGCCGTGGCGGTGATCAAGCGCGGCGGCGAGCACCTGCTATCGCTCATCGAAGGCACGCTGGCCATTGCCCACATCGAGGCCGGCAAGCTCACGTTGCATGCCCGGCCCATGCGCTTTGCCGACACCCTGCGCGAGCTGGCCGACATGTTCGAGCTGCAGGCGGCCGAGAAGGGCCTGCGGTTCCGCTTCGAGACCACGGGCAGCTTGCCCGAGCTGGTGCGCGCCGACGAGAAGCGCGTGTGCCAGATCCTCATCAACCTGCTGGGCAATGCCATCAAGTTCACGGCCGCGGGCGAGGTGAGGCTGCGGCTGTCGTACGCGCGCGAATTCGCCTCGGTCGAGATCGAGGACACCGGCCCCGGCATGACGGCCGAGGACATCGAGCGCATCTTCGAGCCCTTCACGCGCGGCGATGCGGCCGCGGCTGCGACGCCCGGCGCGGGGCTGGGCCTCACCATCGCCAAGATGCTGACCGACCTGATGGGCGGCGAGATGAAGGTGCGCAGCACGCCCGGCGAAGGCTCGCTCTTCTGCGTGCGGCTCTTCCTGCCGCGCGTGCACGACGCGGCCGGCGCCTCGGGCCGGCCGGCGCCGGTGCAGCCTGCGCGGCGCGGCTACGAAGGCCCGCGCCGGCGGCTGCTGGTGGTCGACAACGAGGAGGCCGATCGCGAGCTGCTCGGCCATGTGCTGGCGCCGCTCGGCTTCGAGCTGCGCAGCGCCGCCAGCGGCCATGATGCGCTCGACCTCATTGCGGCCGGCTACCGGCCCGACGCGATGTTCGTCGACCTTGCCATGCCCGGCATCGATGGCTGGGAGACGATCCGCCGTGCGCGCAGGCTCGGCCTGGCCGATGCCAGCGTGGCCATCGTCTCGGCCAATGCCTTCGACAAGGGCCTGGAGAACGACGTTGGCATTGCGCCGGAAGATTTTTTCGTCAAGCCGGTGCGCCACACGGAACTGCTCGACTGGCTCGAGCGACGGCTCGGCCTGCGGTGGACCGACATCGCCGCCAAGCCCGCGCCCGCCGCCGCGGCGCGCGCCATGCAGGCGCCATCGCTTTCGAGGCTGCGCGCACTCGACGAAGCGGTCAGCCTGGGCTACTTTCGCGGCATCATGAACCAGCTCGACGAGATCGACGCCGAAGAGCCCGAATGCATGGCCTGGACCGAGGCGCAGCGCGTGCTCGCGCGCCAGTTCCAGTTCGAGGCCATGAGCCGGGCGCTGGCTGCCGCGGTCGGCGCGGCCTGAAGAACACGTCCCATGGAAACCACACCGCTTGCAAGAACGCTGCGCGAACAGGGCGCCAACAGCGACCTCGTGCTGATCGTCGACGACGTGCCCGACAACCTCGCGGTGCTGCACGATGCGCTCGACGAGTCGGGCTACACCGTGCTCATTGCCACCAACGGCGAACAAGCGCTGCAGCGCGCCGCGCAGGCGCGCCCCGACATCGTGCTGCTCGACGCGATGATGCCGGGCATCGACGGCTTCGAGGTGGCGCGCCGGCTCAAGGCCGATGCCGCGACGGCGCACATCCCGATCGTCTTCATGACCGGCCTCACCGAGACCGAGCACCTCGTGGCCGCGCTCGAGGCCGGTGGTGTCGACTACGTCACCAAGCCGATCAAGCCCAAGGAAGTGCTGGCCCGCATGAACGTGCACCTGCAGGGCGCCCGCCGCGCGCGGCAGGACGCGCGCCAGGCCGGCCAGGCGCGCAATGCGCTCGACGCCTTCGGCTACGCGAGCATCACGGTGCGCCTGCCCGAAGGCAAGCTGATCTGGCAGACGGCGCTCGCGCGCGAACTGCTGCAGCGCTACTGCGACACCCGCGCGCCCGAAACGCCGCCCGTGGTGCTCGAGTGGCTGCGGCGCCATGCGCCCGAGGCCAGGCAGCAGGGCATCGAGCCGCCGGCGCTTTCGATCATGCAGGGCGCCGCCGCGCAGTCCCAGGTGCCGGGCGCGGGAGCCGCGCCCAGCGCCAGCAGCCTCAGCTTGCGGCTGCATCGGCAGACGGGGCAGGACGACGACGGCGACGAATGGATGATCGTCATGCGCGAGATTTCCGACACTGCCGTGATCGAAGCCATGAGCCTGAGCCTGAAGCTCACGGCGCGCGAGGCCGAGGTGCTCTATTGGGTGGTCAAGGGCAAGACCAACAAGGACATCGGCGAGATCCTCGGCAGCAGCCCCGCCACCGCCAAGAAGCACCTGGAGCGGGTGTACGTGAAGCTCGGCGTCGAGACCCGCACGGCCGCCGCCGGCGTGGCCATCAAGCGCATCCGCGAGCTGCAGCCGCAGTTCGAGATCTGAGGGGCAGCCGCGCGGGCGCCGCGCCACCGCGGTGACTTTTGCCATCCCTAGAATGCCGGGTCCTCGGGATGCTGGCGATGAAAAAGAACAGACGCAGAACAACAACAACGATTCGACGGCCGCAACCTGCCTGGCTGCTGATGGCTGCCTGCCTGCTGGCAAGCACCGGTGCGCGTGCGGCAGGCCATTTCGACGTCGACGATGCCGGCACCCTCGATGCGGGCCAGTGCCAGTACGAAGCCTGGTGGGGCCGCACCGGCACCGAGCCGGTGACCGGGCTGCACATCGGGCCGTCCTGCCGCGTCGGGCCGGTCGAGCTGGGGCTCAACGCCGACCGGCTGTCGGCGCAGGGCGTGCATTCGGTCACCGTGGGGCCGCAGCTCAAATGGAATTTCTACGGATCCGCTGCCGATGCGCCGCTGAGCGCGGCAATTTCGCTCGGCGCCGTGTTCGATGTGACGCGCGGCGGCCGTGCCGGTGGGCAGCTGGTGTTGCCGGTCAGCTGGCGCCCGGCGGACAGCCTGCAGGTCCACGCCAACATCGGCGCCGACTGGGCCACGGGCACCGGCGCCTGCACGCCGCGCGGCGGGCTGGCGGCGGAGTGGGCGCTCGATGACAAGGTTTCGCTGATCGCGGAGCGCAGCCGCGCGTCCAGTGTCTGGACCTCGCGCATCGGTGGGCGCTTCAGCCTCACGCCGCAGGTCAGCGTCGATGTGAGCGCCTCCAGGACGGGGCCCCGTGGCGTGCGCGGCTTCGTCGTGGGGCTGAACCACGAGTTCGGCTGGAAGTAGCAGACGAAGAGGCAGAGGCGCGCGCGGCCTCAGCGCAGGTAGCGCTGGATGCGTTTCTCGTCTTCCGCCAGTTGCCGGCGCATGAGCGAAAGAAAGTCGCGCGCGGTGGTGGAAAGCACCTTGCCTGCGGGCAGCGCCAGCACGCACGAAAAGAACACGTCGACCGAGAGCCGGCGCACCACGAGGCCGCGCTCCGCGTAGTCGAGCGCGGTGATCGGGTTGACCAGCCCCACGCCCAGGCCGCGCACGGCCATCTCGCACACGCTGGCCGCATAGGGCGTCTGCACCATCACCTGGAGCGCCGCGCCGCGCGCGGCCAGTGCGGTCTCGAGTCCGCGGTGCGAAGGATCTTCCGGGTTCAGCGCCAGGAAAGGCACCTGCGCGAGCTGTTCCGGCTCGACGCGCTTGAAGCGCGCCAGCGCATGGCCCTGCGGCATCACGACCACGCCGGGAAAGCGCGCGAAGGTCGAATGATCGATGCCTTCGAGCGGCAGTTCGTCGGCCATCAGGCCGAAGTCGGAGACGCCCTTTGCCACGCGGTCGCGCACGTCCTTGGAACTGAGCACCTGCAGCGACACCTGCGGCCAGGGGCGGTCGCCGCGCTGCGCCTTCAGGCGTTCGAGTGCGCGCGGCATGAAGCCCAGGCCGAAGGCCGGATAGCAGCTGAGTTCGAGCTGGTTGGTGCCGAAGTCGCGCAGGCTGCGCATGCGGTGCTCGATGGCCTCCATGCCGATGAAGACGCGCTCCACCTCGGTCCACAGCGCCTGCGCCTCGGGCGTGGGCACCAGCCGCCCGCCGGTGCGCTGGAACAGCAGCATGCCGGCCTGCGTCTCGAGCCGCTTGAGCGACTGGCTGATGGCGGGCTGCGTCACATGCAGCAGCGCCGCGGCCTTGCGGGTGGAGCCGGCGCGCATCAGGGCCCGGAATGTCTCTATCTCGGTGAAGCGCATCGATAAGTTTTCTTATCGCTTGAGTATTTCAAGCTAGATGATTTTATTTGCAGATGCCTAAGATTTCGGCACGACTTTCCTACCCAGGACCGCTGAACATGCCTGCGCCCGTACTCCACTTCAAGCTCGCCTCGGCTTCCGAGCCGTCCGCCGATCCGCGAGGCACCGCGCGAGCCCGTCCGCCGCGCCCGGTGAGAAACCCCCGGCTGCAGGGCTTCAGGTGCCTGCGCTGCGATGCCCCCTATCCGCTCACGCTGGCGAACGACGGCTGTCCGGCCTGCCGCGGCATGGGCATCCATGTCGGGCTGCGCGCCAGCTACCTGCCCGAGAGCGGCAGCCCCCTGCCCATGCCTTACGAACCGGGCTTCACGCTGGGCGAGGGCGGCACGCCGCTCACCGACATGCCGGAATTGGCGCGCCAGCTCGGCGTGGCACGCCTCGCGCTCAAGGACGAATCGTGCAACCCCACGGGCTCGCACAAGGACCGCATGACCGCGGTGGGCGTGGCCCAGGCGCTGGACTTCGGTGCCCACACGCTGGTGCTGGCCTCGTCGGGCAATGCCGCGATCTCGGCGGCGCACTATGCGTGGGCCGCGGGCCTGGGCTGCGAAGTGGCCACTTACGAGGGCCTGCCGGCCGCCTATGCACGTCAGCTCGACGCCCTCGGTGCGCGGCGCTGCACCTTTGCCGACAACGCCGGGCGCTGGGCCTTCGTGCGCGAGCGCTCGCAGCACCCGGGCTATTTCGCGCTGACCAATTACCGCCTGCCCGCATTGGGCAGCGCACCGCTCGCGATCGAGGGCTACAAGCCCATTGCGCTGGAGTGCCTGAACGAGGGCGGCCTGCCCGACCACGTCGTGATTCCCACGGCGCGCGGCGACCTGGCCTGGGGCATCTACGCGGGCTTCCGCGACCTGCTGGCCGCCGGGCGCATTTCGCGCCTGCCGAGGCTCTGGCTGGTGGAGCCTTTTGCGCGCCTCTCGCGCGTGCTGGCCGGCGAGGCGCTCAACGGCGCGTATCCCGGCCATACCGCGCAGTTCTCCACCGCTGGCTCCACCGTGACCTTCCTGCAGTGGCAGGCCGCCGTCGCCTCGGGCGGCGGCGCGGTGGTGGTGAGCGACGACCAGGCCCGCGCGGCCCGGCGAAAGCTCACGGCGGCCGGCGTGAGCGCCGAACTGTGCGCGGCGGCCGGGCTGGACGCCGTGCGCCAGCTGCGCGAAGGCCATGCGATTGCGGCCGACGCCCACGTGGTGCTGATGCTCACCGCCAACGCCTCGCGCGACCCGAGCTGGCCCGACCGGGCCGCCTGAACGTCCGAACCACCCACAGAAGGAATCGAAACCATGCAAGCAATGCAACGCCGCGCCTTCCTGGCTGCCGGTTCGGCCGCCCTCTTCGCCGCCACGGCGCAGCGCGCCTGGGCGGCCTTTCCCGACAAGCCCATCAAGCTGATCGTGCCGTGGGCCGCCGGCGGCAGCACCGACGCCATTGCGCGCGCCATGGCGCAGCGCATGAGCCAGACGATCGGCAGCTCGGTGATCGTGGACAACCGGCCCGGCGCCGCCGGCCAGATCGGCACCGAGGCGGCGGCCAAGGCCGCGCCCGACGGCTACACGCTGGCCATCGTCGAGCTGCCGCACGCCATTGCGCCCGCGGTGACGGCGCGGCTGCCCTACGACCTGCTGCGCGACTTCACGCCGGTGACGATGATCGGCACCTCGCCGCTCGTGTTCTTCGCGGGCATGGACGGCGACAGCCGCGATTTCAGGAC
Organism: Variovorax sp. SPNA7; assembly: GCF_033807855.1. Classification (NCBI taxonomy): domain Bacteria; kingdom Pseudomonadati; phylum Pseudomonadota; class Betaproteobacteria; order Burkholderiales; family Comamonadaceae; genus Variovorax; species Variovorax sp. SPNA7. Next base: position 4,821,228 of record NZ_CP138513.1, on the reverse strand, counting down.
CTTCATCAAGACGGCGGCCGCGGCGCCGATGCCGCCGGCCATCGCGCACAGCGGCGCCGGCACGGTGAGCCACCTGGCGGCCGAACTGCTGGCGAGCCGCACCGGGATCAGGTTCAACATGGTTCCCTATCGCGGCTCGGCGCCGGCGCTCACCGACGTGGCGGCGGGCACGGTGGCCGGGCACTTCGCGACGCTGGCCAGCGGCTCCAGCCTGCTGGGTGCCAACCGGGTCCGCCCGCTGCTGGTGACGAGCGCGCAGCGCGTGGCCATTCCGGGGCTCAAGGAAGTGCCCGCGCTGGCGGAGAGCGGGCTCAAGGGGCTGGAAATCGACCAGTGGTGGGCGCTGGTGGCACCTGCCACCACGCCGCTGGAGGTGATCGAGCGGCTGCGGCGCGAGGCGATCGCGGCGCTGGACCATCCGTCGGTGAAGGAGCGCATGGCGGTGCTCGGCGTGCAGCTGAAGGGTTCCACCACCGGCGAGCTGCGGGCTTTCATGCGATCGGAGGCCGAGCGCTGGCAGAAGGTGGCGCACGGCATCGGGCTTCAGCCGCAATAGGCGGGGTTGCCCGGCCGTTCGCGCAGGCGGCCGTTTTTTTTCGCTCAGCGCCCGGACTGCACCTTGATCCGGATCGTGTTCACGTCCCAGCCCTTGCTGCGCAGCCGGCTGACCAGCATCGGCGACAGCTGGCGCAGCTTGGCGGCCGCGGCGCTGCCGTTGACCAGGAGGCACCACACATCGCCCTCGGCCGGGCCGGCCTGCACGGCCGGGCGCATGGCCGGCGGGATCAGTCCCTCGACCGCCCGCAGCCGCTCGTTCGCGTCGCGCGCACGGGCGATCAGGCTCGCCAGGGTGGGCGAACCTTCGGCGGCCTGCTGCAGCGTGAAGGGGGGGACGGAGCGGCGATTCATGGGTAATCCGGAGGGTGGGACAAGGGCAGCTAAAATGCCCGGTTTGCCGACGCTTGCGACGGCAGATCCGGTCTGGAGCCGCTTGCCTTCTTCGGAGCTTGCATTCGAAGAAGATGCGCCCAACTGCTTTCACCATATCTTAGGGAATCCGGTCGCAGTGCCTGCCTGGTCAGGCGCCCGCCCATCTCCACGCCAATGGCAACCAACTTCCTGACCCAGATTTTCGGCAGTCGCAACGACCGGCTCCTCAAGCAGTATCGCAAGACGGTGGAGCGCATCAATGCGCTGGAACCCGAATTCGAGAAGCTCAGCGACGATGGGCTGCGCGCCAAGACCCAGGAGTTCAAGGACCGCATCGCCAAGGGCGAGACCCTCGACGCCCTGCTGCCCGAGGCATTCGCCACCGTGCGCGAGGGCTCCAAGCGCGTCATGAAGATGCGCCACTTCGACGTGCAGCTGCTCGGCGGCATGGCCCTTCACAACGGCAAGATCGCCGAAATGCGCACCGGCGAGGGCAAGACCCTCACCGCCACGCTGCCGGTGTACCTGAACGCGCTGTCCGGCAAGGGCGTGCACGTGGTCACGGTGAACGACTACCTGGCCAACCGCGACGCCCAGTGGATGGGCCGCCTGTACAACTTCCTGGGCCTCACGGTGGGCATCAACCTGCCGCAGATGCCGCGCGAGGAAAAGCAGCAGGCCTACGGCAGCGACATCACGTACGGCACCAACAACGAGTACGGCTTCGACTACCTGCGCGACAACATGGTGTACGAGCCCGGCGACCGGGTGCAGCGCGTGCTGAACTACGCCATCGTCGACGAGGTGGACTCCATCCTGATCGACGAGGCCCGCACGCCGCTGATCATCAGCGGCCAGGCCGAAGACCACACCGACCTCTACCTGGCCATCAACAAGGTGGTGCCGCTCCTGACCAAGCAGGAAGGCGAAGCCGACCCGCGCACGGGCGAGGGCGTCACGGTGCCGGGCGACTTCACGGTCGACGAGAAGACCCACCAGGTGTTCCTGACCGAGGACGGCCACGAGAAGGCCGAGCAGCTGCTGGGCGAATTCAAGCTGCTGCCCGAAGGCGCGTCGCTCTACGACCCGGCCAACATCACGCTGATGCACCACCTGAACGCCGCGCTGCGTGCACGGCACCTGTACCACCGCGACCAGCACTACGTGGTGCAGCAGGGCGAAGTCGTCATCGTCGACGAATTCACCGGCCGCCTGATGACGGGCCGCCGCTGGAGCGACGGCCTGCACCAGGCCGTGGAAGCCAAGGAAGGCGTGCAGATCCAGGCCGAGAACCAGACGCTGGCCTCCATCACCTTCCAGAACTACTTCCGCCTGTACGGCAAGCTGGCCGGCATGACCGGCACGGCCGACACCGAAGCCTACGAGTTCCAGGAAATCTACGGCCTCGAGACGGTCATCGTTCCGCCGAACCGCATCAGCAAGCGCGACGACCAGCTCGACCGCGTCTACAAGACCACGCGCGAGAAGTACGAGGCGGCGATCCAGGACATCCGCGAATGCTACGAGCGCGGCCAGCCCGTGCTGGTGGGCACCTCGTCGATCGAGAACTCCGAAATCATCGACGGCCTGCTCACCCAGGCCGACCTGCCGCACCAGGTGCTCAACGCCAAGCAGCATGCGCGCGAAGCCGACATCGTGGCGCAGGCCGGCCGCACCAAGATGATCACCATCGCGACCAACATGGCCGGCCGCGGTACCGACATCGTGCTGGGCGGCAACATCGAGAAGATGATCGAGGCCATCGAGAACGACGAGGGCCGCGACGAAGCCACCAAGGCGGCCGACATCGCCCACGTGCGCGACGAATGGACCAAGGACCACGAGTTCGTCAAGTCGCTGGGCGGCCTGCGCATCATCGCGACCGAGCGCCATGAGTCGCGCCGCATCGACAACCAGCTGCGCGGGCGTTCGGGCCGCCAGGGCGACCCGGGCTCCTCGCGCTTCTACCTGAGCCTGGACGACCCGCTGATGCGCATCTTCGCGGGCGACCGCGTCAAGGCGATCATGGACCGCCTCAAGATGCCCGACGGCGAAGCCATCGAAGCGGGCATCGTCACGCGCAGCATCGAGAGCGCGCAGCGCAAGGTCGAGGCGCGCAACTTCGACATCCGCAAGCAGCTGCTCGAGTACGACGACGTGTCGAACGACCAGCGCAAGGTGATCTACCAGCAGCGCAACGACATCCTCGACGCGGGCGACCTCACGGCGCAGATCGAGGCGCTGCGCGAGGGCTGCTTCACCGATCTCGTGCGGCAGTACGTGCCGGCCGAATCGGTCGAGGAGCAGTGGGACCTGGAAGGCCTGGAGAAGACGCTCTCCAACGAATGGGGCATCGACATGCCCCTGAAGCAGCAGGTCGAGGCGGCCGAGGCCGTGAGCGACGAGGACATCGTCGAGATGGTGGTCAAGGCCGCCAACGACAGCTTCGATGCCAAGGTGGCGCTGATCGGCCAGGAAAACTTCACCCAGTTCGAACGCATGGTGCTGCTGCAGAGCATCGACACCCACTGGCGCGAGCACCTGGCCTCGCTCGACTACCTGCGCCAGGGCATTCACCTGCGTGGCTATGCGCAGAAGCAGCCCAAGCAGGAATACAAGCGCGAGGCCTTCGAGCTCTTCGGCCAGCTGCTCGACTCGGTCAAGAACGAAGTCACGCGCCAGCTCATGACGGTGCGCGTGCAGTCGAGCGAGCAGCTCGAACAGGCCGCGGATGCGCTCGAGAGCCGCGGCGAGAACGTCTCGAACATCACCTACAGCGCGCCCACCGAAACCGGCGAGGTCGAGGTGCGCCTGGACGAAGAAAACCAGCGCCGCATCGCGGCCGCGGGATTGGGGCTGGGCACGCTCGGCGCCGAAGCCGCCGCTTTTGCGCGCGTCGGCCGCAATGACCCCTGCCCCTGCGGCAGCGGCAAGAAATTCAAGCACTGCCACGGCAAGCTCAGCTGACCCAGAAACTCCCGAGAAGAGAAACCGCCATGCCCGTGAACCTGTCCGCCCCTGATCCTGCCGCCTTGTTCGCGGTGCCCGGCGTCCGCATCGGCGTGGCCGAAGCGGGTGTGCGCAAGGCCAACCGCAAGGACCTGACCGTCGTGCTGATCGACGAAGGCTCTGCGGTCGGCGGGGTGTTCACCCAGAACCGCTTCTGCGCGGCGCCGGTGCAGGTCTGCCGCGACCACCTGGCAGCCAACTACGGCATCCGCGCCATGGTCATCAACACCGGCAACGCCAACGCCGGCACCGGCGAAGACGGCCTGATGCGCACGCGCTCCACCTGCATCGCGCTCGCGCGCCAGCTGGAGATCGCGCCCGAGCAGATCCTGCCGTTCTCCACCGGCGTGATCATGGAGCCGCTGCCGGTCGACCGCATCGAGGCAGGCCTTCCCGCCGCGCTGGCCGACGCTTCGGAGAACCACTGGGCGCGTGCCGCCGAAGGCATCATGACCACCGACACGATCCCCAAGGCGTTCAGCCAGCGGGTCCAGGTCGGCGGCGCCACCGTCACCATCACCGGCATCAGCAAGGGCGCCGGCATGATCCGCCCGAACATGGCGACCATGCTGGGCTTCATGGCGACCGACGCGAAGATCGATCCCTCGCTGATCCAGCCGCTGGCCAGGCGGCTGGCCGACGCCTCGTTCAACCGCGTGACCATCGATGGCGACACCTCGACCAACGACTCTTTCGTGGTCATCGCCACCCAGAAGGCCGCGCACGCCGCCATCACCTCGCTCGATTCGCCCGAAGGCCAGGCCCTGGTCGAGGCCATGCAGAGCGTCGCGCGCCTGCTCGCGCAGGCGATCGTGCGCGACGGCGAGGGCGCCACCAAGTTCATCACCATCCAGGTCGAAGGCGGCCGCGATGCCGCGGAGTGCAAGCAGGTGGCCTACGCGGTGGCGCATTCGCCGCTGGTCAAGACGGCCTTCTATGCGAGCGACCCGAACCTCGGCCGCATTCTCGCGGCCGTGGGCTACGCGGGCATCGAGGACCTCGACCAGACCGGCATCGACCTGTTCCTCGATGACGTGCACGTGGCCGTCAAGGGCGGGCGCAACCCGTCCTACCGCGAGGAAGACGGCCAGCGCGTGATGAAGCAGAGCGAGATCACGGTGCGCATCGGCCTGGGCCGCGGCAACGCCAGCGAAACCGTGTGGACCTGCGACTTCAGCCACGAGTATGTGACCATCAACGCCGACTACAGGTCATGAACGAGCAGTTCCAGAAGCTGATCGAACGCGCCGAACAGCTGATCGGCCGCATCGAGTCGATCCTGCCGCAGCCGCTCGCGGCGCCCGCCGACTGGAACGCGTCGATCGCCTGGCGCTACCGCCGCCGCAGCTCGGGCCACGGCGTGCTCGAGCCCGTCAAGCACGTGGCCGCCATGGCGCTCGACAGCCTCAAGGAAATCGACGTCCAGAAGGAAAAGATCGAGCGCAACACGCGCCAGTTCGTCGAAGGCAAGCCGGCCAACAACGTGCTGCTGACCGGCGCGCGCGGCACGGGCAAGTCGTCGCTCATCCGCGCCTGCCTGCAGGCCTATGCGCCGCAGGGGCTGCGGCTGATCGAGGTCGACAAGGCCGAACTCACCGACCTGCCCGACATCGTCGAGGTGGTGTCGCAGCGGCCCGAGAAATTCATCGTGTTCAGCGACGACCTGAGCTTCGACGAGGGCGAGCCGGGCTACAAGGCGCTCAAGTCCATTCTCGACGGCTCGATCGCCGCAGCCACGCCCAACGTGCTGATCTACGCGACCAGCAACCGGCGCCACCTGCTGCCCGAGTACATGAAGGACAACCTCAGCTACACCCACACCGAGGACGGCGAAGTCCATCCCGGCGAGGTGATCGAGGAAAAGATCTCGCTGTCCGAGCGCTTCGGCCTGTGGGTCAGCTTCTACCCGTTCAGCCAGAACGAATACCTGGCGATCGTCGCGCAATGGCTGTCGTCGTTCGGCGTCGATGCCACCGCCATCGAGGCGGCGCGGCCCGAGGCGCTGGTCTGGGCGCTCGAGCGCGGTTCGCGCAGTGGCCGCGTGGCCTACCAGTTCGCGCGCGACTACGCCGGGCGGGCGACGGCATGAGCGGACAGCCGCAACTCCAAGGCCAGGGCCGCAAGCATACCGAGGTGGCCGTCGGCGTGCTGATCCGGCCGGCCGACGATGCGCTGCTGCTGTCCACCCGTCCCGAGGGCAAGGCCTATGCGGGCTTCTGGGAGTTTCCGGGCGGCAAGATCGAGGCTGGCGAAACGGTGGAGCAAGCCCTGCGCCGCGAGCTGGAAGAAGAACTCGGCATCACCATCGCGGGTGCCGAGGTCTGGAAGATCACCGAGCACGACTATCCGCATGCGCTGGTGCGGCTGCACTGGTGCAAGGTGACGGCCTGGAGCGGCGAGTTCGAAATGCGCGAAGGCCAGGCCATGCGCTGGCAGCAGCTGCCGCTCGACGTGGCGCCGGTGCTGCCGGGTGCCCTGCCGGTGCTCGAATGGCTGACCCAGGAGCGCGGCCTGCCGGCCTCGGCGGCGCTGGCGGTCTCGACGCTGGCCTGATGGACGGGGCCGCGCAGGCGGGCGGGCGCGTGCAGCCGGCGCCGCGGGCCTGAGGCACCAGATGATGCACCCCAAGTACCGCCCCGACATCGACGGCCTGCGCGCCGTGGCGGTGGCCTCGGTGCTGGCCTTCCATGCGTTTCCCGATGCGCTGCCGGGAGGCTTCATCGGGGTCGACATCTTCTTCGTGATCTCGGGCTTCCTGATCACGACCATCATCATGCAGAGCCACGCGGCCGGCGACTTCAGCTACCGCGATTTCTACGCGCGGCGCATCCGCCGGATCTTTCCGGCGCTCACGCTGGTGCTGCTGGCCACGCTCGCCTTCGGCTGGTATGCGCTGCTGCCCAGGGAGTTCACCGAACTCGGCAAGCAGGCGGCCGGCGGTGCGGCCTTCATCGCCAACTTCGTCTTCTGGGGCGAGGCCGGGTACTTCGACACGGCCGCCGACACCAAGCCGCTGCTGCACCTGTGGTCGCTGGGCATCGAGGAGCAGTTCTACATCTTCTGGCCCATGCTGCTCGCGCTCGCCTGGCGCCGGCGCTGGCCGGTCCTTCGGCTGCTGTGGGTGCTCGCGGTGGCGTCGTTCCTGGTCAACGTGCTGACGATCCATCCGTTTCGCACGGCGGCCTTCTATTCGCCCGCTTCGCGTTTCTGGGAGCTGATGGTGGGCGGCATCCTGGCCTGCATGCGCCTCAAGGCCGCGGGCAAGGCGCCGGCGCCGGCCTGGCGCAGCCACCTGCAGTCCTGCCTGGGCGTGGGGCTGATCGTGCTCGGGCTCGTGATGACCCGCAGCGACAAGGCGTTCCCAGGCTGGTGGGCGCTGCTGCCCACGCTGGGCGCCGCGAGCTGCATCGCGGCCGGGCCTGCGGGCGTGCTCAACAGGCATGTGCTCGCGAGCCGGCCGATGGTGTGGATCGGGCTCATCAGCTATCCGCTCTACCTGTGGCACTGGCCCTTGCTGGTGTATGCGCGCATCGTGGAAGAGGGCGAGCCGGCGGCGTGGATCCGCGCGTGCCTGGTGCTCGCGAGCGTGGCGCTGGCTTGGTTCACCTATCGCTTCGTCGAGCGCTTCACGCGGGCGCGAATCCAGGTCGGCATGCTGCGTTCGCTGGTGGCCGGCAGCATGGCGATTGCGGTGGCCGGCCTGCTGGCGCTGGGCGGCATGCCGCCGCGCAACGGCAGCGAGCTGCTGCGCAAGGTGACCGACGCCACCGCGGACGACAACTACTACGCCGGCTTCGAGCAGCAGAAGATCGGCGCCCATCCGGTCAAGCGCGTGGGCAGCGGGCCGCGCACGGTGCTGCTGATCGGCGACAGCCACATCCTGCAGTACGCGCCCCGCGCCCTGGCGCTCGCGGGCAGCGCGCCCGCGCGCATGGCGACGACGTACTTCTCGACCTATGGCGCCTGCCCGCCGGTGCCGGGCATGGTCGCCGAAGGCAACCCGGGCTGCGAAAAGGCGCGCGGCGAGATGCTCGCGCTGGCGCTCGATCCGCGGATCGACACGGTGGTGGTCGGGGCCTGCTGGAACTGCTATTTCACGGGCAATTTCCCGCTCCCCTTCTACTTTCGCGAAGGCGATGCGGCCTACCTCGTGAACAACGGCGGCGAAGGCCTCGGCCGTTCGCTGGCCTCGCTCGAGAAACTGCTGGCCGAACTGGTGCGGCAAAAGAAGAAGGTCTACCTGCTGCTGGACAACGCCAGCGGCCCCGAGTTCGAGCCGCGGCGCCTCATCGAAGGCAGCCGCATGGGCCGGATGGTGGCCCTGCACAGCACGCCCACGGCGCCCCTGCCGCCGGACCAGGCGCGGCTCAACGAGCAACTGAAGGCGTTGGCGCGGGCCAGCGGTGCGGAGCCCATCGATGTGATGGACAGGCTTTGCGCCGGCGGGCAGTGCCTGCGGGCAACGCCCGACGACGCACCGGTCTACAAGGACCGGGAGCATCTGCGTCCGGCCTATGTGCGCCAATACGCGGACTATCTCGACCGCGTCCTGCTCACGCCGCAGCCGTAGCGCGGCGCTCGACTACTGGACTTTCTTCGGATCGCCGAAAGGCTCCTCGTCGGCCGGCGTTTCAGCCGGCATCCGGAACTCCTCGCTGGCCCAGGCGCCGAAGTCGATGCCCTTGCAGCGTGCGCTGCAGAACGGCCGGTAGGGATTGCGCTCGGCGTAGACACTGTCGCCGCCACACGCGGGGCAGCGGACGATCCGCTCGCCGATCTTGTTCACGTCGCTCATGGGATGGATAACCTTCGTGCTTGCCCTGCGGTGCGCGCCCTGGAGACGAGCCGGCGGCTCAGGCGCAGAGCGTGAGTTCGAATGCGACGTCGTCGCTGCTCGGGTGCAGGCGGTCGTCGGCTTCGTGCCGCATCATCCGCACCGACACCATGAGCCGGTTGCCGCTGATTTCGGGAATCAGCCCCAGCTGCGGATCGATGCGCAGGCGCAGCAACTGGAAGCTGCGCCCTTGCGGCAGGTTCTGCTGGAACTGCCCGCCGCTGGCGATGACCTTGTAGGGCACATCGGCATCGCGCAGCAGCTTGAGCAGCAGGTAGATGGATTCGGCCAGCGGCGACAGCGTGGCCGACCAGCGTTCGAGGTCGGCGCGGCGGCTTGCCGCGCTGCGATGCTGCCATGCGTAGTAGGCGGGCAGGTCGAATTCGCAGGTGCCGCCCGGAATGCCCGCGCGGCTGCGAATGCTCATGAGCCATTCGTTCTCGGTCAGCGACTGGCCGGCCTTGCCGGCAACGGCATTGAGCGTGGCGAAATTTCGCTCGAGCTGGCCGACCACCTGGTCGAGCACGGCCTCGGCAATGGCCGGATTGCCGCGGTAGCTGTTGAAGACGTTCTTGTGCTTGTCCAGGTCGCGCATCACGTCGGCCTTGAGGTCGGCGCGCGCGGCGACGTCCATGATCTCGAAGATCGTGACCAGTGCGTAGTGGTGCGAGAGCGCGGACTCCGAGGGCACCAGTTCGCCAAGGCGGCGAAACAGGTGCTCCAGCCGCAGGTAGGTGCGGATGCGCTCGTTGAAGGGGTACTCGTAGAGGATCACGCGGTTCTGTAGCTTTCCTGTCGAGCCATCATAGCTTCAGGGCGATTTCGAGGGAGGCGTCGGCACCACCTCGCGCACGGCCGCGAGCATGCGTTCTCCCAGTGCGAGCTGGCCATGCATGGACATGTGGGTGTCGTTCGAGAAATAGAAGTCGCGGATCTGCGTGTGCTTCTCGCGCGTGAACGCGTAGAGATCCGGTCCTGGCAGCCCGGACGTGCGGAACCCGGCTTCGAAATCCTTCGAGTAGTCGGGCTTCAGGTACACGGTGGTCTTGTTGGGAATCACCATCCACATGATAGGAAGCTTGCTGTGCGCCTTTGTGAAATTCTTCATCCATTCCAGATGCGCAGGGGTCAGCGGCCCATTGTCGTCATCTTCAGCGAAAAAGGGCATCTTGTCGCACAAGCGGTGGGAGAAGAGCTTGCAACCCTCGGGCACCGGGCGCACCCAGGTGTTCCAGTCGAAGTGGATGTCTGTTGCAGACTTTTTCGCTTTCCAGGTGTTGTAGTAGGTCGTGATGCCGGTCAGGAACTGCACGTTCCAGTTGGGCGCGGGGCTCGGCACGGTCTCGTCGGGCGTGATCAGCGGATGGTCCATGGCGTCGTAGGGCCGGATCATCTTCTGGCACTTCATGCTGTCCTTGGTGCGGTCGCCGAGCAGGCGTTCCACGCTCTCGATGATGATCAGCTTGCCCTTGAAGCCCGTGCGCTCGATCCATTGGTCGAAGTCGCTGCACAGCGCGTTCTCGTACTGGCCCCAGTAGGTGGTCGTGACGCGGTAGCCGGCCTTGGCAAGCACCGACTGCCAGCGGAAGGTCATGGAGAAGCTGTCGCCGATCACCATGATGTCGGCCTGGTCGACGGGCGTGCCCTTCAGGTGGGCGGGGTCCACCTTGGGCGGCGGGGCGGTCCAGCCGAATTCGCGCTCGGACAGGCGGCCGATCCGCGTGAGGTCGCCGTAAGGCACGGGGCTGGTGAGCGAAACGATCCACAGCGCCATCAGGACGATGTAGCCGATCAGGAAGAACCGCAGCCAGACTTTCGCGGGCGTCGTCATGTCGAATCAGAATTGGAAGTAGAGGAACGGGCTGTAGTTGCCCAGCTTCGAGACGCACCAGGCAAAGAGCGCGAAGGTGCCGATCGCCAGAACGGCCGAGGAGCACCAGGCCATGACACGTTGGCCGGCCACCGCCTTCGGATGGGGAATCCAGCGCTCGAGCGTGATCGTCGGCGGCAGTGCGAGGCAGATGACGATGCCCACGAGCATGGTCTGGAAGAACTCGGGCTTGCGGAACGGAACCGGCCCGAGCTCGCTGAACGCGGAAGGCGGCGCGCCGTGCAGGCCGAGCATGCCCTTGTAGATGGCCATGGCCGTGTGGACGCCGTCGGCGCGGAACACGATCCAGGCCAGCACCACGCACAGGAAGGTCAGGAACCAGCCCAGCACATGCGCGACCGGGCCTGCCGGAATGTTGCGCCGCACCTTGGCGTTCCAGAGGTGGTTGATCATCAGGAACACGCCGTGCAGCGCGCCCCAGATCACGAAGGTCCAGGCGGCGCCGTGCCAGAGGCCGCCCAGCAGCATCGTGAGGAACAGGTTCAGGTAGCGCCGGGCCGGGCCCTTGCGGTTGCCGCCCAGCGGGACGTAGAGATAGTCGCGCAGGAAGTTCGACAGCGAGATGTGCCAGCGCCGCCAGAACTCGATGATGTTGGTCGACTTGTAGGGCGAGCGGAAATTGAGCGGAAGCTGCACGCCCAGGCACAGCGACAGGCCGACCGCCATGTCCGAATAGCCCGAGAAGTCGAAATAGATCTGCAGCGTGTAGGCCAGGGCGCCGAACCACGAGGTGTAGAGCGTGGGCTCGATGCCCTTGTGCACGCCGTTGAACATCATGTCGGCGTACTGGCCCATCGGGTCGGCGATCAGCAACTTCTTGGCGAGGCCGAAGGTGAAGATCGCAATGCCGAGCGCCACCTTGTTGGGATCGAGCCGGTAGGTGGCCGCATTGGCGAACTGCGGCATCATCTGCGCGTGGTGCAGCACCGGGCCCGCGATCAGGTGCGGAAAGTAGGTGACGAACAGCACGTAGTGGATGAAGCTGCGCTCATGCACCTTGCCCTGCCAGCAGTCGACCAGGAAGGCGATCTGCGTGAAGGTATAGAACGAGATGCCGATCGGCAGCACGATGTGCAGCATCGGGATCTGCGACAGGCCCGCCGCGGCCAGCCCGTCGTTCACGTTCGAGACGAAGAAGTTGGCGTACTTGAAGACCGCAAGCACGCCCAGGTTGACCACCAGCGCCACCACCAGCAGCGACTTGCGCTTGCGGTCGTCCCGGCCCGGCGCGGGCGACAGGCGCAGGCCGAACCAGTAGTTGATGCAGATCGACGCCACCAGCAGCGGCAGCGCCTTGACGCTCCACCAGCCGTAGAAGAACAGCGAGGCCAGGGCAAGAAAGCCCGCGGCGGACCGGGCGTTGCGCTTGCCGATCAGGAAGAACCCGATCAATACCAGCGGGAAGTAGACAAAAATGAAGGGATACGAATTGAAAAGCATCGCAGGAGGTGAGGGCACTCCGGCGAGCGCCTTTTTTGTCTTGGTCGTTGTGCGGCCGCTCTGGCGGCCAGTCTCGGATTATCGCGTGCCGGGCGGAACCCACCGCTTCCAGAGACTCCGGACCTCTGCAGCGAGTTCCTCCAGCGAGAGCGACTCGTTGAAAATGACCGCGTCCGCGGCCGCCCTGCGCAGCCTGCGCGGTGCCTGCTGCGCAATCACCGCCCGCACGGCTTCGGGCGTCCAGCCGGAGCGCGCCACGACGCGCCGCAACTGCGTTTCCTCGGTGGCATCGACCACCAGCACCCGGTCGACCCGGGCCCGCCAGCGGCCGGATTCGACCAGCAGCGGCACGTCGAAGACCACCACCGCGTCCGGGCCGGCGTCCGAGGCCATGCGTTCCGTCTCGGCGCCGATCAGCGGATGCAGGATCGATTCGAGGCGCTTCTTGGCGCTGTTGTCGGCGAACACGAGCTGCCGCATTGCCGCGCGGTCGAGTCCGCCGTCCGCCGCGATGACGCCGCGGCCGAACGCGGCCTCGAGGGCCGGCATCGCGATGCCCGCGGGCTGCGCGATGCGGCGCGCGATGGCGTCGGTGTCGACCAGCACGGCGCCTTCGGCGACCAGCATGGCGGCAACGGTGCTCTTGCCGCTCCCGATGCCGCCCGTGAGGCCGATGCGCCGCATCACGCGCTCCTCAGCGGGCGAATGCGCCAAGCGGGAAGGCGAAGGGAATCCATTGCCTCACGAGCTCCGGGCCTGCCACCAGGCAGACCAGGCCGGCACCGGCAAGAAAGGGACCGAAGGCCATCGGAATGTCCTTGTGCGCCAGCTTCCCGACCAGGCGCAGCGTGAGGCCGATCACGGCGCCCACCAGCGATGAGACGAGGATGATGGCAATGAGGTAGTCGGCCCCGAGCCATGCGCCGAGCGCCGCCAGCAGTTTGAAGTCGCCATGCCCCATGCCTTCCTTGCCCGTGACCAGGCGATAGCCATGGTACACAAGCCACAGGCTCAGGTAGCCGAACACGGCGCCCCAGACCGCCGAACTCAGCGCAACGCCGGTCCAGCCCATGGCCGCACCGACGAGCCCGAGCCAGAGCAGCGGGTAGTTGAGCGCGTCGGGCAGGAACTGGGTGTCGAAGTCGATCAGGAACTGGCAGATCAGGAATGCCGCGAACGCCGCCCAGAGCGCGCCGGTGGGCGTGAGGCCGAAGCGGTAGGCGCACAGCGCGAAGAGCGCGCCGGTCACCAGCTCGACCAGCGGATAGCGTGGGCTGATCGGCGTCTTGCAGGCGGCGCAGCGGCCCCGCAGCAGCAGGTAGCTCAGCACCGGGATGTTCTGGTACCAGCGGATCGTGTGGCCGCAGGCGCCGCAGCGCGAGGCCGGGCGGGCGAGGTCGAACGGCGGCAGCGCCTCGATGGCCACGGCCGCCTTGTCCGCTGCCGCCTCGAGTCCGGCCGGGGGCTGCGCCTTCGGCCCGAACACCAGCGTCCAGAGCGACGGAACGTCCTTGGACGACATCAGGTTGGCCACGGCATCGGCCAGCCAGCCCCGGTACATCATGACCGGGGTGCGGTAGATCACCACGTTGAGAAAACTGCCGACCAGCAACCCCAGGACGCCGGCGAAAGCGGCGTCGAACTCCTGCGACACCAGCATCAAACGACCTGGCCCAACTTGAAGATGGGCAGGTACATCGACACCACGATGCCGCCGATGATCACGCCCAGGAACACGATGATGATGGGCTCCATCAGGCTCGAGAGGCCGGCCACCATGTCGTCCACCTCGGACTCGTAGAAGTCGGCGGCCTTGCCGAGCATGTGGTCGATGGAGCCGGACTCTTCGCCGATGGCCGTCATCTGGATCACCATCGAGGGGAACAGGTTGACGTTGGTCATGGCCGTGGTGAGGCTGGTGCCGGTCGAGACTTCCTGCTGGATCTTGGCCGTGGCGTCGCCGTAGACGGTGTTGCCCGAGGCGCCGCCCACCGAGTCGAGTGCCTCGACCAGCGGAACGCCGGCGGCGAACATGGTGGCAAGGGTGCGGGTCCAGCGGGCCACGCAAGATTTCTCGATCAGCGTGCCGAAGATCGGCACGCGCAGCAGCGCGCGGTCCATGACCCGCTGCACGCGTTCGTTGCGCTTCCAGGCCTGCAGGAAAAAGTAGGTGCCGCCGCCGATCACGCCGAAGATCAGCCACCAGTAGGAGACGAAGAATTCGCTCATGGCCATCACGAACAGCGTGGGCGCGGGCAGGTCGGCGCCGAACGAGCTGAACACCTGCTTGAAGGCCGGAATCACGAAGATCATGATGATGGCCACCACCACGAATGCGACCACCACCACCGAGGTGGGATACATCAGCGCCGACTTGATCTTCGACTTGATCGCCTCGGTCTTCTCCATGTAGGTGGCCAGGCGGTCCAGCAGGTCTTCCAGGATACCGGCCGCTTCGCCGGCTTCCACCAGGTTGCAGTAGAGGTTGTCGAAATACTTCGGAAACTTGCGGAAGGCGGACGACAGCGAGGTGCCGGTCTCCACGTCGCTGCGGATGTCGTTGAGCAGCTTGGCCACGCTCGGGTTGGCATTGCCGCGGCCCACGATGTCGAAGGACTGCAGCAGCGGCACGCCGGCCTTCATCATGGTTGCCAGCTGGCGCGTGAAGATCGCGATGTCCTTGGGCTTGATGGACTTGCCCGAGCGCATGCGGCGCTTCTTGATCTTGGACGCAAGAACGCCCTGGCGCCGCAGAGCGGCCTGCACCTGGTTCTCGCCGGCGGCCCGGAGCTCGCCGCGCACCAGCTTGCCGTTGCGGTCCTTGCCCTCCCACTCGTAGACAGATTCCTTGAGCGTGTTCGAGGTGCGGGTGGATGCCACTGTTGCCATTCGATCTCCGATTTCTTGCAGTGTGTTCGTTATTCGTTGGTGACCGCCACCACTTCTTCGAGTGAGGTGAGCCCTTGCATGACTTTTCGCAGGCCCGACTGCCGCAGCGAGCGCACGCCCTCGGCCTCGGACTGGCGCGCGATGTCCAGTGCGCTGCCGTCGCGCAGGATGATCGCCTGGATGGCCTCCGAGATCGGCATCACCTGGTAGATGCCGACCCGCCCCTTGTAGCCGTTGCTGCACGCCGCGCAGCCGACCGGCCGATAGGGCTTCCAGGTACCGTCGAGCTGTTCTTCCTTGAAGCCCGCGTCGAGCAGCGCCTGGCGCGGCATGTCGGCTGGCGCGCGGCATACGTGGCACAGGCGCCGCGCGAGCCGCTGCGCCGTGATGAGGATCACGCTGGAGGCGATGTTGAACGGCGCAATGCCCATGTTCCGCATGCGCGTGAGCGTGGTCGGCGCGTCGTTGGTGTGCAGCGTCGAGAGCACCAGGTGGCCCGTTTGCGCGGCCTTGATCGAGATGTCGGCGGTTTCGAGGTCGCGGATTTCGCCGACCATGATGATGTCGGGATCCTGCCGCAGGAAGGCGCGCAGCGCCGCCGCGAAGGTGAGTCCGGCGCGCTCGTTGACGTTCACCTGGTTCACGCCCGGCAGGTTGATTTCGGACGGGTCTTCCGCCGTTGCGATGTTGACGCCGGGCTGGTTCAGCAGGTTCAGGCAGGTGTAGAGCGACACCGTCTTGCCCGAACCGGTGGGGCCCGTCACCAGCACCATGCCGTAGGGACGGCCGATCGCATGCAGCAGGCGCTCCTTTTCGTCGGCGTCGTAGCCCAGGGCGTCGATGCCCAGGCGCGCGCTGCTCGGGTCCAGGATACGGATCACGATCTTCTCGCCGAACAGCGTGGGCAGCGTGCTGACGCGGAAGTCGATCACGCGGTCGGGCCCGATCTTGAGCTTCATGCGGCCGTCCTGCGGCACGCGCTTCTCGGAAATGTCGAGCCGCGAGATGACCTTGATGCGCGAGGCCAGCTTGTCCTTGATGAGCGTGGGCGGGCTCGCGATCTCGCGCAGTTCGCCGTCGATGCGAAAGCGCACGCGGTAGTTGTGCTCGTAGGGCTCGAAGTGGATGTCCGAGGCCCGCATGCTGACGCCGTCCAGCAGCATCTTGTGCAGGAAGCGCACGACCGGCGCGTCCTCGACCTCGGCGATGGCCTGTTCGCTGGCATCGCCCGAGGTGTCCGCGGTGACGTCGTCGAACTCGAACTCGGCGCCGACGATGCTGTTGATGGTTTCCGCCGCGGTGACCGCGGCGGCTTCGATCATGCGCGACAGCTTGTCGTATTCGGCGATGACCCAGTCCACGCCCATCTGGGAGGCGAACTTGATCTTTTCCACCGCCTGCTGGTCCGACGGATCGGCTGTTGCAACGATGAGACGGTTGTTGCGCTTGCTGAGAACCACGATCCGGTAGGCGTGGCACAGCTTCGGGTCGAGCAGGTCCTTGGGCAGGCGCTGGTGGTCGATGGCGTCCAGGTCCAGCAGCGGCGCGCCGAAGGCACTGGAAAGCGTGTGGGCAAGGTCGGCGGCCGAGACGGCGCCGCTGCCGGTCAGCTCGGCAATGAAGCTGGTGCGGCCGCTCAGCGACTTTTGATAGATGTCTTCCGCGGTCTTCGCAGGAAGCTTGCCGGCCGACACCAAGGCACGCGCAAGGCCCGGGAGGGCAATTTGCGTGTTTTCTTTAACAGGAAGTTCGGCAGCAGCCATTCAGCGAATTGCAAGAGATGTGAAAAAGTGCTTCACGATCATCGCTGAACCACCCGTCCCTGTAAATCGCTACGCAGCAACAGGCACGGG
Source organism: Variovorax sp. SPNA7 (assembly GCF_033807855.1). NCBI lineage: Bacteria > Pseudomonadati > Pseudomonadota > Betaproteobacteria > Burkholderiales > Comamonadaceae > Variovorax > Variovorax sp. SPNA7. The sequence goes on along the minus strand of NZ_CP138513.1, from coordinate 4,804,382 downwards.
CATTATTTGTGCCAGCCGAAGGCTGGTCGGGGTGAGAGGATTCGAACCTCCGGCCTCTACGTCCCGAACGTAGCGCTCTACCAGGCTAAGCTACACCCCGATTGGTTGCAAAAAAAGAGAATTCGTCCTTGCCAACTCTTGTGAGGTGTTCAGGCACGTCGCTCAAGCAACTGAGCCGCCAATTGTAGCAAACCGTCGGCATGCAAATTGGACGGAAAGTCGCGCAATGCATGAATCGCGCGTTTTGCCTCGTCGGCCGCGGCGGCGCGCGAGGCTTTCAGGGCGCCGGTGGCATGGACGATTTCGACGATCTTGCCCAGCTGGGCGGTGTCGCCGGCCTCGATGGCCGCGCGCACAAGCGTCGCCTGCGCGGGGCTGCCGCGCCGCATGGCGAAGATCAGCGGCAGCGTGGTCTTGCCTTCGCGCAGGTCGTCGCCCACGTTCTTTCCCGTTTCGTGCGCATCACCGGCGTAGTCGAGCACGTCGTCGATCACCTGGAAGGCCGTGCCCAGGGCTTGGCCGTAGGTGGCGCAGGCTTCCTCGACTTCGGGCGTGGCGCCCGCCAGCACGGCGGCGAGCCGGGTGCTGGCCTCGAACAGCTTGGCGGTCTTGGAGCGGATCACGCGCAGGTAGGCGGATTCGTCCAGCGTCGCGTCGTGCATGTTCATCAGCTGGAGCACTTCGCCTTCCGCGATCACGTTGGTCGCCTCGGCCAGAATCTGCATGATGCGCATGTTGTTTGCATCCAACATCATCTGGAAGGCGCGCGAATAGAGGAAGTCGCCGACCAGCACGCTGGCCGGGTTGCCGAACGATTCGTTGGCGGTCGGGCGCCCGCGCCGCAGGGTCGATTCGTCCACGACGTCGTCGTGCAGCAGGGTGGCCGTGTGGATGAACTCCACCACCGCCGCCAGGTTGAAGCGCTGCTCGCCCGTGTAGCCGAGCGCGCCCGACATGAGCAGCAGCAGCGCCGGCCGCAGGCGTTTGCCGCCGGCCGAGATGATGTATTTGGACACCTGGCTGACCAGGGGCACGCCCGTGTCGAGGCGCTGCGCGATCACACGGTCGACTTCGACCATGTCGCCGGCGATCAAATCCAGCACGGTGGCGGTGGGGGAGGTATCGTCGGCGTGGACTGGCAAGGCGTTTGCGCGCGGCGCGTCTGAATGCGAAAGTGACAGCGGCACGAGGCCGGAAGGCGCAGATTATAGGGAGGAGCGCGCGCCGTCCCGGCGGCCCTTTGGCTCAAACCATGTTAGCGCGTGCAAACCGTGCTAGAATCTTGGGCTCTGCGGAATTCGCCGTAGAGCTCATTCCTTAAGAGGTTCACATGTACGCGGTCATAAAAACCGGCGGCAAGCAGTATCGCGTTGCTTCCGGCGAAAAAATTAAAGTAGAACAGATTGCTGCGGATGTAGGCCAGGAAATCGTGATCGATCAGGTTCTTGCAGTCGGCAACGGCAGCGAAATCAAGATCGGTACGCCCCTGGTGTCCGGCGCAACGGTGACAGTCACGGTACTGTCGCACGGCAAGCACGACAAGGTCGGCATCTTCAAGATGCGCCGTCGCAAGCACTATCAGAAACGTCAAGGCCATCGCCAGCAGTTCACCGAATTGCAAATTGGCGCGATCGCCGCTTAATCCGGCATAGGAGCAGATTCCATGGCACAGAAAAAAGGCGGCGGCTCAACGCGAAACGGGCGCGATTCCAAGCCCAAGATGCTCGGTGTGAAGGCCTTCGGCGGCGAACTGATCAGCGCAGGCTCGATCATCGTGCGCCAGCGCGGCACCCAGTTCCACCCCGGCGTGAACGTCGGCGTGGGCAAGGACCACACGCTGTTTGCACTGGTGGACGGCCACGTGTCGTTCGGCGTCAAGGGCGCACTGAACAAGCACATGGTCAACGTGACCCCGGCATAAGCCCGAGTCACTTCGATCAGCTCGAAGCCCCGCTTTGTCGGGGCTTCTTCATTTGTACACTGGATACCCCATGAAGTTCGTCGACGAAGCCTTCATCGACATCGCCGCAGGCGATGGCGGCAACGGCTGCGTGTCGTTCCGTCATGAAAAATACAAGGAATTCGGCGGCCCCAACGGCGGCGACGGCGGCCGCGGCGGCCACGTCTACGCGGTGGCCGATTCCAACCTCAACACCCTGGTCGACTTCCGCTATTCGCGCCGCCACGAGGCCAAGCGCGGAGAGCACGGCATGGGTTCCGACATGTTCGGCGCCGCGGGCGACGACATCCTCCTGAAGATGCCCGTCGGCACCATCATCAGCGACGCCGAAACCGGCGAAGTGCTGTACGAGCTGCTGACGGAAGGCGAGGTCGTCACCATCGCCAAGGGCGGCGACGGCGGCTTCGGCAACATGCGCTTCAAGAGCGCCATCAACCGCGCCCCGCGCCAGAAGACCCCGGGCTGGCCGGGCGAGAAGAAGAGCCTCAAGCTCGAGCTCAAGGTGCTCGCCGACGTCGGCCTGCTGGGCATGCCGAATGCGGGCAAGTCGACCCTGATCAGTGCCATCTCGAACGCGCGCCCGCGCATCGCCGACTATCCCTTCACCACGCTGCACCCGAACCTCGGTGTCGTGCGCGTCGGCCCGGAGCAAAGCTTCGTGGTGGCCGACCTGCCGGGCCTGATCGAAGGCGCATCCGAAGGCGCCGGCCTCGGCCACCTGTTCCTGCGCCACCTGCAGCGCACGCGGCTCTTGCTGCACGTGATCGACATGGCGCCGTTCGACGATGCCGTCGATCCGGTCGCCCAGGCCAAGGCCATCGTGGGCGAGCTCAAGAAGTACGACGCCGCGCTCTACGAAAAGCCGCGCTGGCTGGTGCTGAACAAGCTCGACATGGTGCCTGCGGACGAGCGCGCCGCGCGCGTGAAGGACTTCGTCAAGCGCCTGCGCTTCAAGGGCCCGGTGTTCGAGATCTCTGCGCTCACGCGCGAAGGCTGCGAGCACCTGGTGCAGGCCGTGTACCAGCAGGTCAAGGCGCAGCAGGCGGCGGAACACGTGCCGGTCGAGGTCGATCCGCGCTTTGTCGAGCTGCCGCCCGACACCTCTTCCTCCACCTGACTTTTCGCACGCTGCATTCACGACCGCCACGCCCTCCCATGACCTCGAACTCCGGATCCACTGCCTTGCGGGATGCCCGCCGTATCGTCGTCAAGGTGGGCTCCAGCCTCGTGACCAACGAGGGGCGCGGTCTCGACGAGGCCGCCATCGGCGAATGGTGCCGGCAGCTCGCGGTGCTGGTGCAGGGCGGCCGCGAGGTCGTGATGGTGTCCAGCGGCGCCATTGCCGAAGGCATGAAGCGCCTGGGTTGGCGCACCCGGCCGCACGAGGTGCATGAACTCCAGGCCGCCGCGGCCGTCGGGCAGATGGGCCTGGCACAGATGTACGAGACCAAGCTGCGCGAGAACCAGATCGGCAGCGCCCAGGTGCTGCTCACCCATGCCGACCTGGCCGACCGCGAGCGTTACCTCAATGCGCGCTCGACCCTTGTCACGCTGCTCGGGCTGGGCGTGGTGCCGGTCATCAACGAGAACGACACCGTCGTCAACGACGAGATCAAGTTCGGCGACAACGACACGCTGGGCGCGCTGGTGGCCAACCTGGTCGAAGCCGATGCGCTGGTGATCCTCACGGACCAGAAGGGCCTCTACACGGCCGACCCGCGCAAGGACCCGGACGCGAAGTTCGTGCACGAGGCGGCGGCCGGCGACCCGGCGCTCGAAGCGATGGCGGGCGGGGCAGGCTCCAGCCTCGGCCGCGGCGGCATGATCACCAAGATCCTTGCCGCCAAGCGCGCGGCCGGCTCGGGCGCCTCCACCGTGATCGCCTGGGGCCGCGAGCCCGACGCCCTGCTGCGCCTGACGAACGGCGAATCCATCGGCACGCTGCTGGTGGCGCAGACCGCCAAGCACCAGGCGCGCAAGCGCTGGATGGCGGACCACCTGCAGCTGCGCGGCGCGGTCACCGTCGATGCCGGCGCGGCGGCCAAGGTGCGCGCCGAGGGCAAGAGCCTGCTGCCGATCGGCATGACCGGCGTCTCGGGCGAGTTTTCGCGCGGCGACGTGATTGCCGTGCGCGACGCCGATGGCGTGGAACTCGCCCGCGGCCTGGCCAACTACTCGAGCATCGAGGCCCGGCTGCTGTGCCGCAAGCCCTCGTCGGAGTTCGAGCGGCTGCTGGGCTATGTGGCGGAGCCGGAAATGGTCCACCGCGACAACATGGTGCTGATGCGCGGCTGATGATGAAGGCGGGGCGCCGGGCCCCGCCGGCTCGCTACTGCACTTCCCGAACCGGGTTGCGCAGGTTCTGGACCATGTCCCCGACCGAATTGCGCGGCGCATTGCCGCGGCACAGCGCCTGGCTCGACAGCGCCGAGGCGTAGCGCGAGTTCAGGTCGCTGATGCGCTTCCACTCCGGCGTCTTCGTTTCCTGCCAGGCGCCGTTGTTGTAGCGGGCGTAGCTCTTTATTTCGCTGGTCGAGCAGCGCACCCCTTCGTAGAACGCGTTGATGCCGCCGCCGTCGCTGTTCTGCGCCACCACCACGTAGCGCACGATGCCATCGCGGGTGATGGCGATGGTCTTCGGATCGACGCCGAACTTCAGGCTCATGTAGGGCGGCATCGCGATCGGCTCGAGGCGCTTTTCGTCGAAGGCGGGCGGAGGCGGGGCCTCGGTTTCCTTCCATTCGGCGTCGGTCTCGTAGCGCTTGGGCGCCGGCTGCATGCCGGCCTGCGCCCAGTCGGGGTTGTCCGTGTCGTGCGTGCCCGATGCGCATCCGGCCAACACGGCCAGGCATGCGGCGAGCAGGGCGCCCTCAGCGCTGCGACGGAAGGAAGGGCGCTTTGTTGTGGGGAAGAGGGGAAGGGTCATCGCTCGCAGAAGTAATGTCGGGATGCGGGTCGAAACTGCCGCCGGGCGGCAGGTCCAGCCCCGCGGGCGCGCCGCCATCGGGCGTGTGGCGCTCGAACTCCCGGGCGCGCACGTTGCTGCGCAGGAAGCGGTTGCGGAAATCCTGCCGCGGCAGGTAGCGAGCAAGCTCGGTAAGCGCCATCTCGTAGACGCCGCGCTTGAACTCGACGACCACGTCGAGCGGGACCCAGTAGTCATGCCAGCGCCAAGCGTCGAATTCGGGATGGTCGGTGGCACGCAGGTTGAGATCCCAATCGTGGCCGACAAGTTGCAGCAGATACCAGATCTGCTTCTGGCCTTTGTAGTGGCCCCGTGCGTCACGGCGGATGAACCGATCCGGCACCTCGTAGCGCAACCAGTCGCGGGTACGGGCCACGATGCGCACATGCTCCGGATGGAGCCCGACTTCCTCGTGCAGTTCCCGGAACATGGCTTGCTCGGGACTTTCGCCGCGGTCGATGCCGCCTTGCGGAAACTGCCAGGAATGCGTGCGTATGCGCTTGCCCCAGAAAACCTGGTTTCTCTGGTTGAGCAGGATGATGCCGACGTTGGGCCTGAAGCCGTCCCGGTCGAGCATAATCAAACCCCAATTTTTGAACTGAGTCGATTATGCATGCCGGGTTGCACACGGCAAGCGGCCAGTTCGAGGCCCGCGGGTTCCCGGTGGTCTCTCCGCCGGCATCCGTCTTCCCCACGATCTTTGAATCTACCAGCGCGATCCCGATGAAAGCTTCCCGATTTTTTGTCTCCACCCTCAAGGAAGCGCCCGCTGACGCCGAGGTCGCGAGCCATCGGCTCATGATGCGCGCGGGCATGATCAAGAAGCTCGGCACGGGCATCTACACCTACATGCCGATGGGGCTGCGGGTGATCCGCAAGGTCGAGGCGATCGTGCGCGAGGAAATGAACCGCGCCGGCGCGGTCGAGCTCACGATGCCCGTGGTGCAGCCGGCCGAGTTCTGGCAGGAGACCGGCCGCTTCGACAAGATGGGCCCCGAGTTGCTGCGCATCAAGGACCGGCACGACCGCGACTTCGTGGTCCAGCCCACCAGCGAAGAAGTGGTGACCGACATCGCGCGCCAGGAAATCCGCAGCTACAAGCAGCTGCCGAAGAATTTCTACCAGATCCAGACCAAGTTCCGCGACGAGCGCCGCCCGCGCTTCGGCCTGATGCGCGGGCGCGAATTCATCATGAAGGACGCCTACAGCTTCGACCGCGACCTGGGCGCGGCCAAGGCCAGCTACCAGGTCATGGCCGATGCCTACCGCCGCATCTTCGACCGCTTCGGCCTGCGCTACCGCGCCGTGGCGGCCGACAGCGGCGCCATCGGCGGCGACCTGAGCGAAGAGTTCCAGGTGATTGCCGCCACCGGCGAAGACGCCATCGTCTACTGCCCCGGCAGCGACTACGCGGCCAACATGGAAAAGGCCGAGGCGCTCGCTCCGGCCGGCCCGCGCCCCGCGGCGGCCAAGGCGCTCGACAAGACGCCCACCCCGGGCAAGAGCACCTGCGCCGACGTGGCGGAACTGCTCGGCGTGCCGCTCTCGACCACCGTCAAGTCGCTGGTGCTGGCAACGGACATCGTCGACGAGGCCGGCAACCCGAAGGGGTCGCAGGTCTGGCTGCTGCTCTTGCGCGGCGACCACGACATGAACGAGATCAAGGTCGGCAAGGTGCCGGGCCTGGACCAGGGCTTCCGCTTCGCGACGCTGGCCGAGATCGACGACCACTTCGGCTGCAAGCCCGGCTACCTCGGCCCGCTGAACCTCAAGAAGCCCGTCAGGCTCGTGGCCGACCGCGAGGTGGTGGTCATGGCCGACTGGATCACCGGTGCCAACGAGATCGACTTCCACATGACCGGCGTCAACTGGGGGCGCGACCTGCCCGAGCCCGAACTGGTGGCCGACCTGCGCAACGTGGTGGCCGGCGACGCCTCGCCCGACGGCAAGGGCGTGCTCGCGATCGAGCGCGGCATCGAGGTGGGCCACGTGTTCGTGCTCGGCACGAAGTACAGCAAGGACATGAACGCCACCTACCTCGACGAAGCCGGCAAGCCGCAGTTCCTCGAGATGGGCTGCTATGGCATCGGCATCACGCGCCTGCCTGCCGCCGCCATCGAGCAGAACCACGACGAGCGCGGCATCATCTGGCCGGACGCGCTGGCGCCGTTCACGGTGGTGGTCTGCCCGATCGGCATGGACCGCAGCCCCGAGGTCAAGGTGGCGGCCGAAGCGCTGTACGAGCAACTGTTCGCGGCCGGCGTCGACGTGCTGCTGGACGACCGCGGCGAGCGCCCGGGCGCGATGTTCGCCGACTGGGAACTGATCGGCGTGCCGCACCGCGTGGTCATTTCCGACCGCGGCCTGAAGGAAGGCCAGCTCGAATACCAGCACCGCCGCGACACGGCGGCCACCAAGGTGCCTGCCGCCGGCATCGCCGAATTCATCGCCGGCAAGCTCGCCAAATGAGCCTGGAGGGCGGCCTCTCGCGACGCCGGTGCCTGATGGGCGGCGCCGCGGCGGCGGGCGCCCTGGCGGCGCTGTCGCTGCCGCAGGCCGCGCACGCCGGCGCGCAGATCGAGGAGCCGCTGATCGACTCGGTGCGCACCGCGCTGAGTTCGGCCGTGCACAACAAGGCGCCGCCGGTGCCCGAGTTCTCGAGCACCGAGGCCCGCCTGGTCTACCTGCGATGGCTGGGCGAAATGAGCGAGCGCCTCAAGAAGAAGATTGCCGACTGGCCCACGCGCAAGGAATTCCTGCAGACCGTCTGGTACGAAGCCAAGCGCTCGGGCCTGGACGTGAGCCTGGTGCTCGGGCTGATCCAGGTCGAGAGCAACTTCCGCAAGTTTGCGGTGTCCAGCGCCGGCGCGCGGGGCTACATGCAGGTCATGCCGTTCTGGACCCGCGTGATCGGCGACAGCGACCCGGCCAAGCTGTTCCACATGCAGACCAACCTGCGCTTCGGCTGCGTCATCCTGCGCCACTACCTCGACCGCGAGAACGGCGACCTGTACATGACCCTCGGACGCTACAACGGCAGCCGCGGCAAGGCGCCGTACCCCAACGCCGTGTTCGCGAACCAGCGCCTCTGGACCTTCGTGGACCGCGACCGCTCGGCCGCCTGAGGGCGAGCTAGGTTTTCGTGACCATCACCTGGTCGATGCGGTAGCTGTCGACGTCCATCACCTCGAAGGTGTAGCCGCCCCAGCTCACGCTGTCGGTGCGCTTGGGCACGCGCCGCAGCATCACCATCAGGAAGCCGGCCAGCGTTTCGTAGTCGTCCGGATGCGGCATCTCGTCGATGTGCAGCGCGCGCTGCACGTCCTGGATCGGCGTGACGCCGTCGATCAGCCACGAGTTCTCGTCGCGCTTCACGATCTGCTCCTCGTCGGGCAGGGAGACGAGGTCGCCCATCACCGTGCTCATCACGTCGTTGAGCGTGATCACGCCCACCACCAGGCTGTATTCGTTGACCACGATCGCGAAGTCTTCATGCGCCTGCTGGAACTGCTCGAGCACCTCGGTGAGCGTGAGCCGGTCGGGAATGACCAGCGCCTTGTGCAGCGTCAGGCCCTGGTCGAAGGCCAGCGGCTGGCCGCTGAGCACGCGCTGGAACATCTCCTTGGCGTCGACATAGCCGAGCACATGGTCGATGTCGCCGTCGCACACCGGGTAGGCCGAAAAAGGCTCGGCCACGATGCGCGCCCGCAGCACCGATTCCGGGTCGTCGTGCAGGAACCAGGCGATGTTGTCGCGCACCGTCATCACGCTGCTGACCAGGCGCGTGTCGAGTTCGAACACGTTGGCGATCACCTGCTGCTCGCGCACCGCGAGCACGCCCGCGCGCGCGCCGGCTTCGGTCATGGCCAGGATGTCGGCCGAGGTGATCTTGTCGTCGCGCACCAGCGGCATGCCCAGCAGCTTGAAGAGCATGTCGGTGGAGCGCGTGAAGAACCACACCAGCGGCTTGAAGGCGGTGATCAGCACAAGCATCGGGCCGACCATGCGAACCGCGATGCGTTCCGGGTCGCTCATGCCCAGGCGCTTGGGAAACAGGTCGGCGAACACCAGGAACACCGCGATGACGATCACGAACGAGCACAGGAAGGCCACGTTCGCCGAGGCCTCCACGCTCATCCAGCCCTCGAAGAAGCGCGCGAAGTAGGGGCTGAGCGAGCCCTCGCCGACCACGCCGCCGAGGATCGCCACCGCATTGAGGCCGATCTGCACCACGGTGAAGTAGTGGCCCGGCTGCTCCTGCACGCGCAGCACGCGCTCGGCCCGCGCATCGCCCTCGTCGGCCATCTGGCGCAGGCGCAGGCGCCGCGAGGCGGCCAGCGTGATTTCGGCAAGGGAGAAGAACGCGCTCATCGCGATCAGCAGGACGATGATGAGCAGGCTTTGGGTGAGGGTCATGGTGGCACGGCGAAGTGCACGATGGTGCCATGACCCGGGGCACATTCCAGCGAACACCGCGGAACCGGCTTTGCCGGGCCGCTGGTGTTGCCCCCGGAAGGGGGAGGGAGAAGCGACACGAAGTGCGCGGAGCCTGGGGGAGAGCCTAGATCCCGCCGTGCGGGTGCGTGGGGTCGACCCACAGGACCGATTCGGGTTTTTCTACCGGTTCGATATCGAGATTGATCGCCACCGCCTCGCCGTCGCTGCGGCACAGCACGCATTCGAGCGGCTCGGTGGCGCTGGCGTTGATTTCCTGGTGCGGCACGTAGGGCGGCACGTAGATGAAGTCGCCCGGGCCGGCCTCGGCCGTGAATTCGAGTCTCTCGCCCCAGCGCATGCGGGCCCGGCCGCGCACCACGTAGATCACCGATTCAAGGTGCCCGTGGTGGTGGGCGCCGGTCTTGGCGTCGGCATGGATGGTGACGGTGCCGGCCCAGAGCTTCTGCGCGCCGACGCGCGCGAAGTTGATCGCCGCGGCGCGGTTCATGCCGGGCGTCTGGGCGGTGTTGGCGTCGAGCTGGTTGGCCGCGATCACGCGCACGCCGTCGTGCTTCCAGGCCGGCGCGGCCTTGCCGCCATGGTCGTGGTCGTGGCTCACGGCGGCCCCGGAAATCAGGCCGGGTTGCTGCCGCCCAGCACCTGCTGCAGCTCGCCCGATTCGTACATCTCCATCATGATGTCCGAGCCGCCGACGAATTCGCCCTTGACGTAGAGCTGGGGGATCGTCGGCCAGTTGCTGTATTCCTTGATGCCCTGGCGGATGCCGTCGTCTTCGAGCACGTTGACGGTCTTGAGCGTCCTGGTGTCGACGCCGACCGCCTTGAGGATCTGGATGGCGCGGCCGGAGAAGCCGCACATCGGAAAGCTGGCGTTGCCCTTCATGAAGAGCACGAGGTCGTTGGTCTTGACGAGATCGTCGATGCGTTGCTGGGCGTCGGACATGGGGACTCCTGAAAAATGGGCTTGGGGGCGATTATTTCACCGTGCGCCAGATCCCGCCGGAACAGCGCTGGATGCCGGCAAGGTCGTCGCGGCTTTGCACTTCGGCAAAGCCGCGCGCCTGGAGCAGCTGGCGCACGGCCGGGGCCTGGTCGTGGCCGTGCTCGAGCAGCAGCCAGCCGCCGTCCGCCAGGTGCGCGGGGGCCTGCTGCACGATCTGGCGGATGTCGGACAGTCCGTCCGGCCCGGCCACCAGCGCGGCCAGGGGCTCGTGCTGCAGCGCCGGCAGGTGCGGGTCGCCGGCTGCGATGTAGGGCGGATTGCTCGCAATGACCGCGTAGCCGCCGGCGGCGCCGTCGAGCCAGTGGGCCTGGCGAAAGCGCACCGGCAGGCCCAGGCGCTGCGCATTGGCCTCGGCGACGGCCAGCGCGTCGGCGCTGGCATCGACGGCGTCAACCTGGGCGTCGGGCCGCGCATGCTGCAGCGCCAGCGCGATGGCACCGCTGCCGGTGCCCAGGTCGAGCACCTGCGGGGCCTTGCGGCCTTCGAGGCATTGCAGGGCCCAGTCGACCAGCGTTTCGGTGTCGGGGCGCGGCACCAGCACCCGTGCATCCACCTGCAGGCCGAGGCCGTGGAATTCCTTCTCGCCGAGCAGGTAGGCCACCGGTTCGCCCGCCAGGCGGCGCGGCAGCTGCGCCGAAAGCGCGGACCAGGCCGCTTCGGAGATGGCGTCGGTGTCGTGCGCCAGCAGCCAGGCGCGGTCGTTCGGCGCGCGGCCCAGCGCATGCAGCAGCAGCAATTGCGCGTCGAGCCGGTCGACGCCCAGCGCCACGGCCGCGGCCAGTGCCTGGGCCACGGTGGAGGGCGTGGTGGCGGTGGCCGTCATGCCGGCAGGCTCGATTCGAGCTCGGCCAACTGCTCGGCCTCGCGCGCGGCGCGCAGCGCGTCCAGCACGTCGCCGAGGTCGCCTTCCATGATGGCCTGCAGCTTGTAGAGCGTGAGGTTGATGCGGTGGTCGGTGAGCCGGCCCTGCGGGAAGTTGTAGGTGCGGATGCGGTCGGAGCGGTCGCCGCTGCCGATCAGGCCCTTGCGCATGGCGGCATCCTTGGCGGCGCGCTCGCTGCGGTCCTTTTCCTGGATGCGTGCCGACAGCACCTGCAGCGCCTTGGCCTTGTTGCGGTGCTGGCTGCGGTCGTCCTGGCACTCGGCCACGATGCCGGTCGGAATGTGCGTGATGCGCACGGCCGAGTCGGTCTTGTTGATGTGCTGGCCGCCGGCGCCGCTCGCGCGGTAGGTGTCGATGCGCAGGTCGGCCGGGTTGATCTGCACCGCCACGGTTTCGTCGGGCTCGGCCAGCACGGCGACGGTGCAGGCGCTGGTGTGGATGCGGCCCTGGGTTTCGGTGGCCGGCACGCGCTGCACGCGGTGGCCGCCCGATTCGAAGCGCAGGCGGCCGAAGACCCCGGACCCGGGGCCATTGCTGGCTTGGCCGGCGATACGCACCACCACTTCCTTGTAGCCGCCGAGCTCGCTCTCGCTCTCGCTCACCACTTCGCAGCGCCAGCCGGCACGCTCGCAGTAGCGCGTGTACATGCGCAGCAGGTCGCCCGCGAACAGCGCCGATTCGTCGCCACCGGTGCCGGCGCGGATTTCGAGGAAGGCGTTGCGCGCATCGTCCGGATCCTTGGGCAGCAGCAGGCGCTGCAGCTCTTCCTCGAGCTGCACGAGCTCGGCCTGCGCGGCGGCGATTTCTTCCCGCGCCATCTCGGCCATGTCGGGGTCGTCGAGCATTTCGGCCGCACCGGCGATGTCGGCTTCGCGCTGCTTGTAGCGCTCGTAGCGGCCCGCGATCTGCGTGATCTCGGCATGCTCGCGCGAGATGGTGCGGTACTGCGCCATGTCGCTCATGATGTCTTCGCGCGAAAGCAGGAAGTCGAGTTCGCCCAGGCGCTGGGCGTAGCGTTCGAGTTGATGGCGCAGAAAGGTCTTCACGGCGGAAAGGAGCTCGGAAAAATGGGAAAGGGCGCCGCGGTGCCGCGGCAGGGCGCATGTGGGACCGCGGCCGGCGGGGCCGGGCCGCTGGCGAGCGTCGCTAACGCTCTTTGCGCAGGAACAGGCGCGAGATGGTCTGCGCGGTGTGCTCGCGCGATGCGGCGTCGCCCGCGTGCAGCTCGGCCATGGCGCCGTGCAGCAGCTTCTGCGTGAGCCCGCGCGACATGGCCTCGAGCACCGCATCGACCGGCTCGCCCTTGGCCAGCAGCTTGCGCGCACGGGCCATCTCGGCGGCGCGCCACTCGTCGGCCTGGGCATTGAGCTGCTGGATCAATGGCACGGTGCCGCGCTGGCCCAGCCAATGCATGAAGCTCTGCACGCCGGCGTCGATGATGACCTCGGCCTGTGCCACGGCGGCCTGGCGGTTCGCCTGGCCCTGCTGCACCACCTGGGCGAGGTCGTCGACGGTGTACAGGTAGATGTCTTCGAGCGCCTTCACCTCGGGCTCGATGTCGCGCGGCACGGCCAGGTCGACCATGAACATCGGGCGGTGCTTGCGGGCCTTGAGTGCGCGCTCGACGGCGCCCAGGCCGATGATCGGCAGCGTGCTGGCGGTGCAGCTCACCACGATGTCGAATTCGGCCAGCCGGTTCGGCAGGTCGGCCAGCCGCATCGCCTCGCCGCCGAAGCGCGAGGCCAGCTTTTCGCCGCGCTCGAGCGTGCGGTTGGCAATGGCGATGGCCTTCGGGTCCTTGGCCGCGAAATGGGTGGCGGCCAGGTCGATCATCTCGCCCGCGCCGACGAACAGCACGCGCGTCTGGTGCAGGTCCTCGAACAGTTGGCCGGCCAGCCGGACGGCCGCCGCGGCCATGCTGATGGAATGCGCGCCGATCTCGGTGGCGGTGCGCACTTCCTTCGCGACCGCGAAGGAGCGCTGGAACAGCTGGTTGAGCGTGCTGCCGAGCGCGCCGACGGTTTCGGCCGCGCGCACGGCGTCTTTCATCTGGCCGAGGATCTGGGCCTCGCCGAGCACCATGGAATCGAGCCCGCTGGCCACGCGGAAGACGTGGCGCGCGGCCTCGTCGTCGTGCAGGGTGTAGGCATGCGAGCGCAGCAGCGCCGGCGCGACGCCGCCGCTCTCGGCCAGCCAGCCGACCGTGTGGTCGAGCGCGGCATGCTCGGCGGCGCAGTAGATCTCGGTGCGGTTGCAGGTGGAAATGATCGCGGCTTCGACCTGCGGATGGCGCCCGGTGGCGAACGAACTGCGCAGGCTCTGCAGCGTGGGTGCCAGCTGATCGAGCGCGAACGCGAAACGACCGCGCAGATCGAGTGGCGCGGTCGTGTGGTTCAGGCCCAGTGTCCAGACTGACATATCCACTGATTATAAAATCAGCAGGAGCCGTGCGGCTGCCGAGGGGCTTGGCCGCATGCAACTCCATAGAACAAGGGCGCCGCGAGCGCCCTTGGCTTTATCCGGCGGCCCTCGCTCGATACCCATTCCTACCCATGTCCCTGCTGGATCTCCTCAATCACCTGCTGAACTTCGTGGCGCCCGCGCTGGCCGTCGGCTTCCTGTGCGCGCTCATGGGCCGGGCCTTCCGGCGCAAGGCGGGCGGCAGGGCATGGTGGGCCCAGGGCGCGATCAATTCGGGCGTGGGCGCGCTGGTGCTGCTGGGCGGCGTGGTCCTCACGGGCCGCGATGGCGCGATGGCGACCTACGCGGCGCTCGTTGTCGCCTGCGGTACAAGCCAATGGCTGGTCTCGGACGGCTGGCGCAAGTAGTTTTCGCCAAGTCATGCGATGATGTTGCGTGTCCAGATGTTACTGACTGTTAGTATATGAATCTCATCTGGTAAATATTCACATTTAGAGAGCGGAAAGAGTTGCAGGCAGCCGCTTTGAGCCAATATGCGGCAGGGCAGCCCATGGACGGTACAGATGTATTTGCATCCTCTTATTGCCAGCGTTCCCCCCGAGGAGCGCGCAGCCTTCGTTCAGCGCATCGAACTTCGGTCCTACCGGCGCAACGAAGTCGTGCTGGGTGCGGACGAGTGGTCCGACCGCATCTACTGCGTGGCCACCGGCCTGCTGCGGGTGGTGGTGCAGGGAAGCGAAGACAGCGGCGACGTCACGACCGACTTCATCCGGCAGGACGACTTCTTCCTGAACTCAGCCCTGATCGAGGAGCGCTACCAGGCCGGCGCGACCTTGGTGGCGGCCTTGCCCACCTCGCTGTACCTGGTGCCCACGCTGGAATTCAAGGCGCTGTGCGACCGCCATCCGGCCGTGACGATGGGCCTGCTCGACGTGGTGATGAAGCGCACCACGGTGCTGCGCAGGCAGATCCGGCAGATTTCATCGGCCTCGTCCGAGCGGCTCATCAGCCGCATCCTGCACGAGCTCACCGTTCTGGCGCCAGGCACCGACGGCGGCTACGACAAGCGCATCACCCAGTCGGTCATCGCTTCCTATTCGGGGCTTTCCAGGATGCAGGTCAACAAGACCATGCGGGACCTGGAGCGTCGCGGACTGGTCAGGAGGGACGAGCATGGGGTGTACGTGCCGCCGCACTTTGCATCGTCGGATTTCCAGGAGCTTCCGTCTGCGGAGCCGAATCCTCCTGCGAAGGATTCCGGCGAGGTGAATCCGTCGTTCTTCTCGGATCTGTACGAGGCGCCGCCCAAGTCGGGCAAGACCCGCAAGTAGGTTTGCGGGTCAGCCCACCGCCAGCCGCGTTCCCGCGGCGCTGGCGGCCTTGCGGATGCCGTCCGGCCCGTAGAAGGGCTGCGCGCTGGCCTGCAGGTAGTGCAGCGCGTTCTGCGTGAAATCGAGCTGGCTGTACACCATCGAGCCGTTGCGGCGGTTGCAGGCCTTGGCCTGCTGCGCCAGTTCGACCAGCGCCGTCCAGGCGGCGAGCGAGGCCTCGCCATCCGCCGAGGCGGCGGCATCGGCACCCGCGCGCCCGGGCTCGAAACCCCGCGCCACCTGGGCCGATTCGCGCGCCTGGTCGAGTGCCGCCATGCGGTCCAGCAGGCCGGCCTTGCGCCCGGTGAGCAGCGGCAGCTCGGCGAAGAGGCCGTTCTTCATGGCCTCTGCCTCCTGCTCCAGCACCGACAGGAATTCCTCGACACAGGTTTTTTCGGCCAACAGGCGATGCAGCATGGCGTTCAGAGCTTTCCGTTTTCGTGGAGCAGATCGCGCACGCTGGCGAGCAGGCCGCGGGCGATCCGGTCGGGGTGGATTTCGTAGCGCCCGGCCCGGATGTCCTCGCGGATCGAGGCAACGCGCGCCGCGTCGAAGTCGGCATTGGGCGCCTCGGGCATCGAATGCACCTGGGCCGACGACGAGAGCTGCACCGCGTTCCTGCCGCCCTGGACGGCATCGGCGCCGCTGGCGGGCGAGGACGATGCGCCCTTGTTCGTTCGGGGGAGCGGTGTGGCCGAAGGGGCGAATGGATCGATTTTCAAGATGGTTCCTCAAAGGGCTGCCTGATGTATCGGCAGTTCGGGCCAGAACTTTAGGGCAGTGCGCATCGAATGCAGCTACTGCGGCAGGCGGACCTGCCCTTCCTCGTCGGCCACGCCGCTGACCATGCGGCCATCCGCGGTCCTGGCCCGCACGGCCGCGCCGGCACTGGCGCTGGTCATCGCGCGGGCTTCGGTGCTGACGACGTAGCCCGGGCCTTCGGCAACGACCTTGATGGTCTGGCCCTGCTGGATCACGGCCACGCCGCGCATCAGTTCGCGCCGGAGCGGCGCGCCGGCCGCGATGCGGTTGGCAGCCACCACGCCCTGCAGTTCGGCGGGGTCGGTCACGACCGAACGCGGCAGCGCGGTGAGATCGCCCTCGCGGGCGATGAAGTCGCTGGCGCCCAGGGCCTGGCCGGTATCGATGTTGCGCGCGGCCACGAAGTAGCGCCCCTCGACCGCCACGCGGGCCAGCACGTAGCGCGTCCAGGGCTTCAGTTCCGAGTGGCAGCGCAGGCCGACCGACACCCGGCCCCACACCGCCGCGCCGCGCGGCAGGAAGGCCTCGAGCGCATCGCAGGCGGGCAGCGGGCCCGATGCCGGCGCCTCGACGCGGATGCTGACCTTGCCCGGCAGTCCGGCGGTCTGGGCCTGCAGCAGGCTGTCGACCGCGGCGCGCGCATCGCCCGCGAGCGGCGCCGCGGCCACGCACATCGCCGCGCCCAGCCCGGCCGCCAGGGCAGGCAGCACGAGCTTCAGGCGGCGTGGGCGGCAAGAGATTTTTTCCATGATGGGTGCCCGGCAATTCTAGGAAGGCGCACCCGATCCGAAGATTCGAAGTGCACGCCAAATGCCCCTTTGTTCGGGCCATTGCGAACGCAGTGCATGCATAGACTCGCTTTCCATCTGTCGCCATGCCCCGCCAGGGACGCGACGCCTCGAAAGATGGAAACACATGATCGACAAGCTGGATGCGGCGCTTCGCTTCAACCGCGAAGCACTCAACCTTCGGACGCAGCGCCAGGAAGTGCTGGCGGCCAACATCGCCCACGCCGACACGCCCAACTACAAGGCGCGTGACTTCGACTTCGCGAGCCGCCTGACGCAGGCCGTCGAGCACGGCCGCGCAGCGCAGCAGCCGGTGCAGATGGCCGCCACGTCGGCGCGCCACATCCAGGCCGATGCGCCGCCCTCGATGCCCGAGCGCGACCTGCTGTACCGCGTGCCGAGCCAATCGAGCATCGACGGCAACACGGTGGAGATGGATGCCGAGCGCATCAACTTTGCCGACAACGCGCTGCGCTACGAAGCCAACCTCACGGTGGTCAGCGCCAAGATCAAGTCGCTGCTCTCCGCCGCGCAATAAGCAAGAAGGAGCCGCACATGCCGCATCCCGGTGCTTCCATGAACATCTTCAGCGTGGCGGGCTCCGCCATGGCCGCGCAGTCGCAGCGCATGAACGTGACGGCCAGCAATCTGGCCAACGCCGAGAGCGTGGCCGGCCCCGACGGCAAGCCCTACCGCGCCAGGCAGGTGGTCTTCGAAGTGGCCGCCTCGGGCCAGCAGGACATCGGCGGCGTGAAGGTGGCCGGCGTCATCGAGGACCCCTCGCCGCTGAAGATGGTCTTCGACCCGAAGAACCCCCATGCCGATGCCAAGGGCTACGTGGCCATGCCCAACGTCAATGTGGTCGAGGAGATGACCAACATGATCTCCGCCTCGCGCAGCTACCAGGCCAACGTCGAGGTGCTCAACACCGCCAAGACGCTGATGGTCAAGACGCTGACCATCGGCCAGTAACCCCCACACCCGCAACAAGAACCATGGCCATCTCCGACACCTCTTCCATCTCCGGGCTCAACGCAGCCACCGCCGCGTCGAGCGCCGGCAACGTTTCGGGAGCGGACAGCGAGCAGCGCTTCCTCAAGCTGCTGGTGACGCAGCTCAACAACCAGGATCCGCTCAACCCGATGGAGAACGCCGAGCTCACGTCGCAGCTCGCGCAGATGAGCACCGTGAGCGGCATCGAGCGGCTCAACACCGCGCTCAGCGGACTGGTGAACCAGACCGGCGCCAACCAGGTGCTGCAGGCGGCATCGCTCATTGGCTACAACGTGCTGTCGCCCGGCAACACCATCGCCACCACGGAGCCCAAGGCCGGCGAGGAACCGGCGGCGGTGCCCTTTGCCGTGCAGCTGCCGGCCACCGCCGGCACCGTCGAGGTGAAGATCGTCAATGCCGCGGGCAACACCGTGCGCACCCTGGCGCTCGGCTCGATGACCGAAGGCGTCAACGCCGTCACCTGGGACGGCAAGGCCGACGACGGCACCACGGCCCCGGCGGGCGCCTACAGCTTCAGCGTCTCGGCCGCCAACAACGGCACGCGCGTGGAGGCCACTTCGCTGGTCTTCTCGCAGGTGGCCGCCGTCAAGCAGGGCGCCAGCGGCGTCACGCTCGAACTGATGTCGGGCCAGAGCATCGGCCTGGCCGATGTGCGCATGTTCCTCTGAGCACCCACCGCGCAGCTTCTCATCGGCAGCGGCCCGTGCGCCGCAGGCCATTTCTTCTTCTTCATTGCACTGAAACAAGGATTCGATCATGGGCTTTTCCCAAGGCATCAGCGGCCTGTCCGCAGCCGCCGCCAACCTGGACGTCATCGGCAACAACATCGCCAACTCCGGCACGGTCGGCTTCAAGTCGGGCGCGGCGACCTTCCAGGACGTGTATGCGGGCTCGCGCGTCGGCCTGGGCGTGGCGGTGTCGGGCATCGTGCAGAACTTCACGCAGGGCTCGGTGCAGACCAGCAGCCGGCCGCTGGACGTGGCGATCCTCAACGGCGACGGCTTCTTCCGCCTCAGCAGCCCGAGCGGTGAGGTGATGTATTCGCGCAATGGCCAGTTCACGCGCGACAAGGACGGCTTCATCGTCAACGCCGCGGGCCTGCGCCTGACGGGCTACGGCGTCTCCGCCACCGGCGGCCTGGACGGCGGCACGCCGGGCCCGCTGCAGGTCCAGACCACGGCCATGAACCCGAAGGCGACCACCGCCATCAACGCCGCCTTCAACCTGGACGCGCGCGGCGCCGTGCCCACCAAGACGCCGTTCTCTGCGACCGATTCGGCCACCTTCAACTATTCGAACGCGCTCGGCCCGGTGTTCGATTCGCTCGGCAATCCGCACGAGCTCGGCGTCTTCTTCGTGAAGACCGGCGCCAATGCCTGGGACGTGTACGGCGCGGCCGACGGCACCGCGCTCAATGGCGGCGCGCCGATCTCGACCATGAGCTTCGACGGCAACGGCAACCTGCTCACGCCGGCCGGCGGCAAGCTGACGCTGCCCGCCATGAACTTCGGCAACGGCTCGGTGGCGCTCAACGCCACGGTCGACTTCTCGGGCACCACGCAGTTCGGCAACATCAACGAGATCAAGACGCTCAAGCAGGACGGCTACACCTCCGGCACGCTGACTTCGTTCTCGATCAACCCCGACGGCACCATCACCGGCAAGTTCTCCAACGAACAGACCACGCTGATGGGCCAGGTGGTGCTGACGTCGTTTGCCAACCCCAATGGCCTGGAGCCGATGGGCGAGAACGTCTGGGGCGAAACGCTGGCCTCGGGCCAGCCGCTCACCGGCACGCCGGGCGCGGGCACCAAGCAGGGCTCGCTCGCCTCGGGCGCGCTGGAGGCATCGAACGTCGACCTGACCTCCGAGCTCGTCAACCTGATCGTCGCGCAGCGCAGCTACCAGGCCAATGCGCAGACGGTGAAGACGCAGGATCAGGTCGTCCAGACCCTGATCAACATCCGCTGAGCCGCCCATGGACCGCATGCTGTATGTCGCGATGAGCGGCGCCAAGCAGGCCATGGAGCAGCAGGCCTCCGTCGCCAACAACATGGCGAACGCCTCCACGCCCGGGTTCCGCGCGCAGATCAACAGCTTTCGCGCGGTGCCGGTGGCCGGCGGTGCCGAGGCGCCGACGCGCGCCTACGTGGTCGCCACCACGCCCGGCGCCGACTTCAGCCACGGTCCGCTCACGGAAACCGGCCGCGCGCTCGATGTCGCCATCCACGGCGACGGCTGGCTCGCGGTTCAGACGCCCGATGGCGGCGAGGCCTACACCCGCGTGGGCAACCTGCAGGTGAACGCCGAAGGCCAGCTCACGACCATGGGCTCGCTGCCCGTGGCCGGCGATGCCGGCGCACTGGTGGTGCCGCCCGGCTCCACCGTCGCGATCGCGGCCAACGGCCTGGTCACGGCGCGCGGCGCCGGCGACCCGGCCATCGGCATTGCCGAGGTGGGCCGGCTGAAGCTGGTCAACCCGCCCGTGGCCGACCTGGTGCGCGGCGCCGACGGCCTCTTTCGCATGCGCGAGGGCCTGCCGCCGGCCGAGCCCGATGCGGCCGTGACGGTGACCACCGGCGCGGTCGAGGGCAGCAACGTCAACGGCGTCGAGGCCATGGTGGCCATGATCGCCAACGCCCGCAGCTTCGAGATGCAGATGAAGTCGATGCGCAGCGCGGACGAGAACGCGCAGTCGGCCAACAAGCTGCTGGCGTACGGCTGAGCCCGCGCCCCACCACCCAACTTCTCCAAGGATTTTTCGCCATGATGCGCTCGCTCTACATCGCCAAGACCGGCCTGGATGCCCAGCAGACCCAACTCGACGTGGTGTCGAACAACCTCGCCAACGTCGGCACCACCGGCTTCAAGCGAAGCCGCGCCGTGTTCGAGGACCTGATGTACCAGAACCTGCGCCAGGTCGGCGGCCAGACCTCGGACCAGACCCGGCTGCCTTCGGGCCTGCAGGTGGGCACCGGCGCGCACGTGGTCGCCACCGAGCGCATCCACTCGCAGGGCAACCTCACCAAGACCGACAAGCCGACGGACGTGGCCATCAACGGCGGCGGCTTCTTCCAGGTGCTGATGCCCGACGGCACCACCTCGTACACGCGCGACGGCTCGTTCCAGACCGACCGCGATGGCCAGCTCGTCACGGCCAGCGGCTTTCCGGTGCAGCCGGCCATCACGCTGCCCGCCAACGCCACCAGCCTGACCATCGGCCGCGACGGCATCGTATCGATCACGCAGGCCGGGCAGACCAACACGGTGCAGGTCGGACAGCTGCAGCTGGCCACCTTCTTGAACCCGGCCGGCCTGCAGAGCAAGGGCGAGAACCTCTATGCGGAAACCGATGCCTCCGGCGCGCCGAACCAGGTCAACCCCGGCATCGACGGCGCGGGCATCCTGAGCCAGGGCTATGTGGAGGCCTCGAACGTCAACGTGGTGGAAGAGCTCGTGAACATGATCGCCACGCAGCGCGCCTACGAGATCAACAGCAAGGCGGTCCAGACCTCGGACCAGATGCTGCAGCGCTTGGCCCAGCTATGACTTCCCGCACGTTGTGGCTGGCGCCGTTGGTGGCTGCTGCCGTGCTGGCCTCGGGCTGCGCGCAGGTTCCGCGCGAGCCGCTGGTGCACCAGCCGATGACGGCGCGGGCGGAGAGCAGCATGAGCGCGATGCCGCGGCGTGCCAACGGCGCGATCTTCCAGGACGGTCCCGGCGGCAGCGCGCTGTTCGAGGACCGCCGGCCGCGCAACGTGGGCGACATCCTGACCATCGTCATCAGCGAGCGGGTCAATGCGAGCAAGAACTCGGGCGCCTCGGCAAGCCGCACGGGCAGCCTGGCGGCCGACTTCGCCGGCATTCCGAAGCTGCTGGGCTCGCTGCTCAACGGGCAGGACGCCAAGCTGTCGGGCGGCAACAAGCTCGACGCCAAGGGCGGCGCCAATGCCAACAACACCTTCAACGGCGTGATCACGGTCACGGTGGTGGACGTGATGCGCAACGGCAACCTGCTGGTCAGCGGCGAGAAGCAGATGGGCATCAATCAGGGCACCGAATACATCCGGTTCTCGGGCGTGGTGAACCCGCGCACGGTCTCGGGCAACAACACCGTGCCTTCGACGCTGGTGGCCGATGCGCGCATCGAATACACGGCCAAGGGCTACATCGACGAGGCCCAGCACATGGGATGGATGCAGCGCTTCTTCCTCAATGTCATGCCGTTCTAGCACCATGAAAAACTTCTGGAATGCCGTGCATCGGCTCGGCTTTGCGGCGCTGTGCGCCATCACCCTGTGTTCACCGGCGCAGGCCGAACGGCTGAAGGAGCTCGCGAGCATCCAGGGCGTGCGGGACAACCCGCTGATCGGCTATGGCCTCATGGTCGGGCTCGACGGCACGGGCGACCAGACGATGCAGACGCCGTTCACCACGCAGAGCCTCAACAACATGCTGCAGCAGCTGGGCATCACGATTCCGCAGGGCGTGAACATGCAGCTGAAGAACGTGGCGGCAGTGATGGTCACGGCCACGCTGCCTTCGTTCGCGCGCCCCGGCCAGAACATCGACGTGACGGTGTCCTCGATGGGCAATGCCAAGAGCCTGCGCGGCGGCACGCTGCTGATGACGCCGCTCAAGGGCGTCGACGGGCAGGTCTATGCGATCGCGCAGGGCAACATGGTGGTCGGCGGCGCGGGCGCGTCGGCCAACGGCAGCAAGGCGCAGGTCAACCAGCTCGGCTCGGGCCGCATTCCGGCCGGCGCGCTGGTGGAGCGCAGCGTCGAGGCGCCGGTGGGCGGCGAAAGCACGTTCACGCTCGAGCTCAACCGCTCCGATTTCGGCACGGTGCAATTGGCGGCCGACGCCATCAACCGGCAGTTCGGCGCGGGCACGGCGCAGGCGCTCGACGCTCGCGTGATCCAGGTGCGGGCACCCGCGCCGCAGGAGCGCGTGGGCTTTCTCGCGCGGCTCGAGAGCCTCGAAGTGACGCCGACGCAGGCGGTCGCGCGCGTGGTGGTCAATGCACGCACCGGCTCGGTGGTCATGAACCAGGCCGTGCGCGTGAACGACTGCGCGGTGGCGCATGGCAACCTCTCGGTGGTCATCAACACCGAGCCGGTGGTGAGCCAGCCCAATGCATTTTCCGGCGGCTCCACGGTGGTGGGGCAGACCTCGCAGATCTCGATCAGCCAGGGCGGCGGCGCGCTGCAGATGGTGCGCGGCGGCGCCTCGCTGGCCGATGTGATCAAGGGCCTGAACAGCCTGGGCGCCAATCCGCAGGACCTGGTGTCGATCCTGCAGGCCATGAAATCCGCCGGTGCGCTGCGCGCCGAGCTCGAGATCATCTGAGCACCGCCATGGCCATCACGGAAAGCAGAAGCGGCGCGCTGGACCAGCGCCTTGCACTCGACGTGCAGGGCGTCGATGCCTTGCGCTACACCGTGCGCAGCTCGCCCGAAGAGGGCCTGAAGCAGGTGTCGCGCCAGTTCGAGGCGCTGTTCATGAACATGGTGCTCAAGAGCATGCGCGAGGCCACGCCATCGAGCGGGCTGCTGGAGAACCGCGACCAGAAGATCTACATGTCGATGCTCGACCAGCAGCTCGCGCAGAACCTCTCGGGGCGCGGCGTGGGCCTGGCCGAGGCGATGCTCGCGCAGCTCAGCCGCGCGGCGCCCTCGGGCGAAGCAGACGGCAGCGGCAGCGAAGGCATCTCGCTCGCGCCACGCGCGGGCATCGCGCTCACGCCGCAGTCGGGCATTCCGCTCGGCTCCTCGCCATCGCCATCGTCATTGCCATCCGCACCGGCAAGGCCATCGGCCGCATCGGTGGACCTGGGCATCTACCAGCGCAACAGCGACCGCTCCACCGCAGGCGCCGTGGCCTCGCTGCAGGGCAATGTCGACAGCTTCGTGCAGCGCATGGGCAGCTCCGCGCAGGTGGCGAGCGAGGCCAGCGGCGTGCCCGCGCTGCTGATCCTCGCGCAGGCCGCGCTCGAATCGGGCTGGGGCAAGCGCGAGATCCGTGCCGACGACGGCACCCAGAGCTTCAACCTGTTCGGCATCAAGGCCGACCGCGGCTGGAAGGGTCCGGTGGTGGAGACCACCACGACCGAATACGTGGACGGCGAACCGCAGCGCGTACGCGCGAAGTTCAGGGCCTACGCGTCCTACGACGAGGCCTTCACCGACTACGCCCGCTTCATCACGCGCAATCCGCGCTACGCCGGCGTGCTGGCCGCCGACACACCGGCCGAGGCCGCACACGGCCTGCAGAAGGCCGGCTACGCCACCGATCCGCAGTACGGGCAGAAGCTCGTTCGCATCATGCAGAAGTTCAGCTGAAGGAATTTATATGGCAGAGATCATGACCCCCCCACAACATCGGGGCGCCGCGGCGCCTGCCACCTCGAGCCGGCTGGAGGTGGTGACCTTCACGCTGGGCCAGGAGGAATACGGCATCGACATCCAGAAGGTGCAGGAGCTGCGCGGCTACGACGCGGTGACGCGCATTGCGAACGCGCCGGAATACATCAAGGGCGTGGTGAACCTGCGCGGGATCATCGTTCCGATCATCGACATGCGCATCAAGTTCAGGCTGGGCACGCCCAGCTACGACCAGTTCACGGTGGTGATCGTTCTGAACATCGCAGGGCGCGTGGTGGGCATGGTGGTGGACAGCGTGTCGGACGTGATCACCTTGAGCGCGGAGCAGATCAAGCCGGCGCCGGAGATGGGCTCGGTGCTGGACACCGACTACCTGATCGGGCTGGGCACGCTGGACGAGCGGATGCTGATCCTGGTGGACATCGACCGGCTGATGTCCAGCGACGAGATGGGCCTGGTCGAAAAGATCGCCGCCTGAGACAGCGCGCACGGAGCAATCGACATGAAGAACCTCAAGATCGGCACGCGCCTGGGCATCGGTTTTGCGCTGGTGCTGGCGCTCATGGCGTGCATCGCGGGCATCGGTGTGTTCCGCCTGCAGGGCGTGGGCGACGCGGTGCAGGAGATGGTGCAGCGCTCGCTCGTGAAGGAGCGCCTGGCCGCGAACTGGCTGCTCAACACCAGCAGCAACAGCGTGCGCACCTTCGCGCTGGTCAAGAGCAACGATGCGGAAGTGCAGGCCTACCTGCAGAAGCAGATGAGCAAGACCAGCGCGGGCATCTCCGAGACGCAGGCCAAGCTCGAGGCCATGCTGGATTCGCCCGAGGAGCAGGCGATCAGCGCCGACATCAAGGAAAAGCGCAGCCAGTACGTGGGCCTGCGCAACACCATCCTCAAGCTCAAGGCCGAAGGCAAGCAGGACGAGGCGGCCGGCCTCACCAACGACAAGCTGGTGCCGATGCTCGAGGTCTACGACGCGAGCATCCGCGGCATGCTGACGCACCAGGCCGAGCGGATCGACAAGGCCGCGGAGGCCGTCCACGGGCTCAACCGTGCAGGCCGCGCCAACGTGATCGTGCTGGCCGTGGTTGCGCTGCTGCTCGGCGGCGTGCTGGCATGGCTGCTGACGCGCAGCATCACGCGGCCGCTGAACGAGGCTGTGCGCGTGGCGCAGACGGTGGCGGACGGCGACCTCACCAGCCGCATCGAATCGTCGTCGCGCGACGAGACGGGCCAGCTGATGCAGGCATTGAAGAACATGAATGCGAGCCTGGCCACCGTGGTGAGCGGCGTGCGCCAGGGCACCGATGCCATTGCCACGGCTTCGGGCCAGATTGCCGCGGGCAACCAGGATCTTTCATCGCGCACCGAGGAGCAGGCCAGCTCGCTGGAGCAGACCGCGGCGTCGATGGAAGAGCTCACCTCCACGGTGAAGCAGAACGCCGACAACGCGCGGCAAGCGAACCAGTTGGCCTTGTCTGCCTCCGAAGTGGCAGTGAAGGGTGGCAACGTCGTGGGCCAGGTGGTCGACACCATGGCGTCGATCAACGCCTCCTCGAAAAAGATCGTCGACATCATCGGCGTGATCGACGGCATCGCGTTCCAGACCAACATCCTGGCCTTGAATGCGGCGGTGGAAGCCGCAAGAGCCGGCGAGCAGGGCCGCGGCTTCGCAGTCGTCGCCTCCGAAGTTCGCAACCTCGCCCAGCGCTCGGGCGCAGCGGCCAAGGAAATCAAGGGCCTGATCGACGATTCGGTCGGCAAGGTCGACCAGGGCAGCGCACTGGTCGGCGAAGCCGGCAAGACCATGGCCGAGATCGTGGGCAGCGTGAAGCGCGTGACCGACATCATCGGAGAGATCACTGCCGCGAGCCAGGAGCAGAGCACGGGCATCGAGCAGGTGAACCAGGCGATCGCGCAGATGGACCAGGTGACGCAGCAGAACGCGGCGCTGGTGGAAGAAGCGGCCGCGGCGGCGCAGTCGATGCAGGAGCAGGCCGCGAGCCTGGTCGGGGCCGTCAGCGTGTTCAGGCTGGAAGGAACACAGGCGCCGGGTCCCGAGCTCGCATTCGCCGCGCCGAAGGCCCTGCGGCCGGCGCCGGCCAGGAAGAGCGAGGCCTCCGCAGCGCCGCAACTGGCCGCCGCCGGCGCGGCAAATGGCGATTGGACGGAATTTTGAGCTGAAAGGCCTCAAGTCTTGCGCGCGGATGCCGATAGACCTGTGGACAGAGCACCGCACAAAAGACATCCACCCAAGGAAGAGACCATGTTCAACCGTTTGAATCCGCGCGCCCTCAGCATCGGGCAGAAGCTCGGGCTGCTCACGGCCAGCGCCATCGTGGGCGTGGCGGCTTTGACGGCCCTTTTCCTGGTTTCGGAGCGCAAGCTCATCCTGGAAGAGCGGCAGGCCAGCGTGCGCCAGGTGGTGGAAAGCGCGCATGGCCTGCTGGCCTACTACCACGCGCTCGCGGCCAAGGGCACGCTGACCGAGCCGCAGGCGAAGGAGCAGGCGATGCAGGCGATCCGCGGCCTGCGCTACAGCGGCAGCGAGTATTTCTGGATCAACGACATGCAGCCGCGCATGCTGATGCACCCGATCAGCCCGGCGCTCGAGAACAAGGATCTCTCGTCCAACAAGGATGCCACCGGCAAGCGGCTGTTCGTCGCCTTCGTCGACACCGTCAAGGCCAACGGCTCGGGCTTCGTTCCCTATCTCTGGGCCAAGCCGGGCAGCGACAAGCCGGTGCCCAAGGTCTCGTACGTGAAGGGCTTCGAGCCCTGGGGCTGGATCATCGGCTCGGGCGTCTACGTGGACACGGTGCAGGCCACGATCATGAGCCGGGCCATCGGCCTGTCGATCAGCGCGCTGGTGCTGGCCGCGGCACTCTTCGCGCTCGGCTGGGCGATCTCGCGCGGCCTGCTGAAGCAGCTCGGCGGCGAACCGATGGTCACGGCCGGCATCGCGCGCCGCATCGCCGAGGGCGACCTGGCGGTCCGCATCGACCTGAAGCGCGGCGACGAGGCGAGCCTGCTGCATGCGGTCCAGGCCATGCGCGACAGCCTGGCCAAGGTGGTGGGCGAAGTGCGCCACGGCACCGATGCGATCGCGACGGCTTCGGGACAGATCGCTGCGGGCAACCAGGACCTGTCTTCGCGCACCGAGGAGCAGGCGAGCTCGCTCGAGCAGACGGCCGCCTCGATGGAAGAGCTCACGAGCACCGTCAAGCAGAACGCGGACAACGCGCGCCAGGCCAACCAGCTGGCGGTCTCCGCCTCTGAAGTGGCGGTGCGCGGCGGCGGCGTGGTGAGCCAGGTGGTGGACACCATGGGCTCGATCAACAGCTCGTCCAAGAAGATCGTCGACATCATCGGCGTGATCGACGGCATTGCGTTCCAGACCAACATCCTCGCGCTCAATGCAGCGGTCGAAGCTGCGCGTGCAGGTGAACAAGGCCGCGGCTTCGCGGTCGTCGCCTCCGAAGTGCGCAACCTCGCCCAGCGCTCGGGCGCAGCGGCAAAAGAAATCAAGGGCCTGATCGACGACTCGGTCGACAAGGTCGAAGCCGGCAGCCGCCAGGTGGCCGAGGCGGGCCGCACGATGGACGAGATCGTCGACAGCGTGAAACGCGTGACCGACATCATGGGCGAGATTACCGCCGCGAGCCAGGAGCAGAGCACGGGCATCGAGCAGGTGAACCAGGCGATCGCGCAGATGGACCAGGTGACGCAGCAGAACGCGGCGTTGGTCGAAGAGGCAGCCGCTGCGGCGCAATCGATGCAGGAGCAGGCTGCGAGCCTGGTCGAGTCGGTCAGCGTGTTCAAGCTCGACGCCGGCGGCGCCCCCGCCGCACCGAGGGCGGCCCGGCCGACCACCGAAACAGCCCTGCAGTCCCGGCGCCTCGCGCCGGGCAAGAAGACCCACGAAGCACCCGCGTCCCCGCAGCTGGCCATGGCCGGCGCGGCCGGTGGCGGGTGGCCCGAGTTCTAGCCAACAGCGACAGATATCCGATGAGCACAACAACACCCCAACAAACCACCGACAGCCGCAACACCGCCCCGACGCGGCCGGGCCGGCCGCTGGAATTTCTTTCCTTCACCTTGGGCCAGGAGGAATACGGCATCGACATCCAGAAGGTGCAGGAGCTGCGCGGCTACGACGCGGTGACGCGCATTGCCAATGCACCGGAATACATCAAGGGCGTGGTGAACCTGCGCGGGATCATCGTCCCGATCATCGACATGCGCATCAAGTTCAGGCTGGGCACGCCCAGCTACGACCAGTTCACGGTGGTGATCGTGCTGAACATTGGCGGGCGCGTGGTGGGCATGGTGGTGGACAGCGTGTCGGACGTGATCACCTTGAGCGCGGAGCAGATCAAGCCGGCGCCGGAGATGGGCTCGGTGCTGGACACCGACTACCTGATCGGGCTGGGCACGCTGGACGAGCGGATGCTGATCCTGGTGGACATCGACCGGCTGATGTCCAGCGACGAGATGGGCCTGGTCGAAAAGATCGCCGCCTGAGGCGGGCGCGCACAACCCTTTCCTGCGGCAAGTGCGCGTGTTGCGTGCTTGCCCTTTCCTGATTTTCTGGAGTGATGAGCATGTTTCTGAGCAATATTTCCATCGGCAAGCGGCTGGCCGTCGTGATCGGCGTCATCCTCGCCCTGTCTCTCACGAGCAGCGTGCTTGCCGTGCTGAAGCTGCAGCAGCTCGGCGAGGAAATCAATGCGATGGTCGAGAAGAACATCAAGACCGAGCGGGCCGGCGCCGACTGGCTGCGCAACACCACCTCGGGCGTCCAGCGCGCCGCTGCCATTGCCAAGAGCAGCGATGCGAGCCTGATCGCCTACTTCGCACCGGCCACGGCGCTCTCCATCAAGGAGACCAACGAGCTGCAGAAGTTCATCGAGGAACAGATGGACACGCCCGAAAAGAAGGCGGTGTACGACAAGGTCGGCGAACTGCGCAAGGCCTACCTCGCGGCCCGCGAGGAGGTCAGCAAGGCCAAGCTGGCGGGTGACATGGAAGGCGCCAACCGGATCTTCAACGAACGCTTCGAGCCCACCTCGCGCAGCTATCTCGCGGGTGTGCAGCAGATGGTGGACACGGAACGCGCGCTGCTCGACGCCGCGGCCGAGCGCAGCAAGAAGATGCGCGCCAGCACCAGCGTGATGCTGGTCGTCTTCGGCGCGCTGTCGCTGGGCCTGGGCCTGGTGCTCGCCTGGCTGCTGGTGCGCAGCATCACGCATCCGCTGCGCCGCGCCGTCGAGGTGGCCGAAGCGGTGGCCGCCGGCGACCTGACCAGCCGCATCGACGTGACGACGAAGGACGAGACCGGCCAGTTGATGCATGCGCTCAAGGGCATGAACGGCAGCCTGGCCAAGGTGGTGGGCGAAGTGCGCCACGGCACCGATGCGATCGCGACGGCTTCGGGACAGATCGCTGCGGGCAACCAGGACCTGTCTTCGCGCACCGAGGAGCAGGCGAGCTCGCTCGAGCAGACGGCCGCCTCGATGGAAGAGCTCACGAGCACCGTCAAGCAGAACGCGGACAACGCGCGCCAGGCCAACCAGCTGGCGGTCTCCGCCTCCGAAGTGGCGGTGCGCGGCGGCGGTGTGGTCAGCCAGGTGGTGGACACCATGGGATCGATCAACAGCTCGTCGAAAAAGATCGTCGACATCATCGGCGTGATCGACGGCATCGCTTTCCAGACGAACATCCTGGCTTTGAATGCAGCGGTGGAAGCTGCGCGTGCAGGTGAACAAGGCCGTGGCTTCGCAGTCGTCGCTTCCGAAGTGCGCAACCTCGCCCAGCGCTCGGGTGCAGCCGCCAAGGAAATCAAGGGCCTGATCGACGACTCGGTCGACAAGGTCGAGGCTGGCAGCCGCCAGGTGGCCGAGGCGGGCCGCACGATGGACGAGATCGTGGACAGCGTCAAGCGTGTGACCGACATCATGGGCGAGATCACCGCTGCCAGCCAGGAGCAGAGCACCGGCATCGAGCAGGTGAACCAGGCGATTGCGCAGATGGACCAGGTGACGCAGCAGAACGCGGCGTTGGTCGAAGAGGCCGCAGCCGCGGCGCAGTCGATGCAGGAGCAGGCTGCGAGCCTGGTCGAGTCGGTCAGCGTGTTCAAGCTGGACAGCGACAACGCACCGCGCCCGCTCGTGCAGATGCAGGCCCGGGTGCAGCCGGCGCTGCCGCCGCGCAAGGCGGTGCCCGCACTGAAGGCGCCCACCCGGCCGGCAGCGGCCCGCCGCGCAGCCGACACCCGTTCCGCTCCAAGGCTCGCCGCGGCCCAGGCCGCCGCGCCGGGCGACTGGACCGAGTTCTGACGCACCGCAGGAGAAAAGAAAAATGAAATGGTTCCTGGAGCTTCGTGTCGCCGCCAAGCTGGTTCTCAGCTTTCTCGTGGTCGCGGCGGTGGGTGCCGCGGTCGGCGGGCTCGGCATCTTCCACATGGGGCGCATCAACGCCTCGACTGAAAACCTCTACAGCCACGACCTGCGCGCGATGAAGGCCGTGCAGGCGGCCAACATCCACTTGCTCGACGCGAGCCGCGCCCAGATGGGCCTGCTGTCGGCCGGCACCAAGGGCGAGCGCAACACCGGCTTCACGGAGTTGAAGAATGCTGTGAAGGCGCTCGAATCGAACGTGGCCGAGGTCAAGCCGCTGCTCGAAGAGACACCCGAGGGCCGGGAACTCAGCGAGCAGTACCAGCGCCTGATGCCGCCGCTGAAGAAACACCTGTTCGATTTTGTCGACCTCATCGCCAAGCAGTCGCTGGACAGTTCGCAGTTCGAAGGCAGCGTGCCGCAGGAGAGCGAGCAACTGCTCAAGGAGTCGCGCGCGCTGGAGAAAGTGCTTCAGCGCATGGTGGCCTACAGCGACCAGCAGGCCAGGGACAGCATGGAGGACGCCGCACGCACCTTCAAGACGTCTCGGCTGCTGATGGTGCTGATGGCGCTGGCCGGTATCGCCATCAGCGTGGGGCTCGGCGTGGTGGTGGCGCGGCTGCTCGCGCGGCAACTGGGCGGCGAGCCCGGCTATGCCGCCGACGTGGTCGGCCGCATCGCGAACGGCGACCTGAGCGAAAGCGTGCAGGCCCGCTCGGCCCGTGCCGGCAGCCTCTTGTTCTCGATCAAGCGCATGCAGGACCAGCTGACCGAAGTCGTGGTGCGGATCAAGACATCGAGCGATGCGATCGCCACGGCCTCGGGCCAGATTGCCGCGGGCAACCAGGATCTTTCTTCGCGCACCGAGGAGCAGGCCAGCTCGCTGGAGCAGACCGCGGCGTCGATGGAAGAGCTCACCTCCACGGTGAAGCAGAACGCGGACAACGCACGGCAAGCCAACCAGCTCGCGCTCTCGGCCTCCGAAGTGGCCGTCAAGGGCGGCAACGTTGTGGGCCAGGTGGTCGACACCATGGCGTCGATCAACGCCTCCTCGAAAAAGATCGTCGACATCATCGGCGTGATCGACGGCATCGCGTTCCAGACCAACATCCTGGCCTTGAATGCGGCGGTGGAAGCCGCAAGAGCCGGCGAGCAGGGCCGCGGCTTCGCAGTCGTCGCCTCCGAAGTGCGCAATCTCGCCCAGCGCTCGGGCGCAGCGGCCAAGGAAATCAAGGGCCTGATCGACGATTCGGTCGGCAAGGTCGACCAGGGCAGCGCACTGGTCGGCGAAGCCGGCAAGACCATGGCCGAGATCGTGGGCAGCGTGAAGCGCGTGACCGACATCATCGGAGAGATCACGGCCGCGAGCCAGGAGCAGAGCACGGGCATCGAGCAGGTGAACCAGGCGATCGCGAAGATGGACCAGGTGACGCAGCAGAACGCGGCGCTGGTCGAAGAAGCCGCCGCGGCGGCGCAATCGATGCAGGAGCAGGCCGCGAGCCTCGTGGAGGCCGTGAGCGTGTTCAGGCTCGAAGGCGGGGCGCAAACCCTCCATGCGCAAGCACCGCGCACGCCCGACGCGCCGGCCCGGCCGCTCGCGAAGCCGCGCAAGAAGGAAGCCATGGCCTCCGCCGCGCCGCTGACCCTGGCCGGCGGCGCCGCGGCTGCCGTGGGCGACTGGACCGAGTTCTAGACCCACCCACCCCCCACAGGAGAGAACCCTGATGAAAGCCGCAGCCACGGACTCGTCCCAGCCAACGCGCCCCTTCGTCTCGCTGGCGCGCACGCTCACCGTCAGGGCCGCCTTCGCCATCCTTCTGATGACGGCGCTCCTGCTCGCGGCGTTCTATGCGATCGGCTCCGCGCAGCAGCAGCGCAGTGCCGCGCAATACGCCAATGCCAAGGCCGAAGCGATTGCGCGGTCGCTCGACATCTTCGACCGCACCATGCAGCTGACCGCGGAGAACGCGTACGGCGTCTTCCGGCGCCAGTTCGCGGCCACCTTCGCTGTCGAAGATGCGGCCCAAGGCATCGTGAGCAGCTACGGCACGCCGATCAATGGCGCGAGCACGAGCGAGGTGGACGCCTTCGCGCGGGATTTCCCCGGCGCCAACGCCACGGTGTTCGTGGCGCAGGGCGAAGACTTCCGCCGCATCACGACCTCGGTCAAGAAGGAGAACGGCGAGCGCGCCATCGGAACGCTGCTCGACCGCAAGAGCGCCGCGTATCCGGTGCTGCGCTCGGGCAAGAAGTTCGTCGGCCGCGTCATGCTGTTCGGGCGCCCCTTCATGACGGTCTACGAGCCGGTGCGCGATGCCGCGGGCCAGGTCGTCGCGGTGCTCTACATCGGCCTGGACATCTCGCAGCAGCAGGCCTCCTTCGGCGAAGCGGTGGGCCAGAGCCGGATCTTCGACACGGGCGGGCTCTACATCGTCAACCCGGGCGCAGACCCCGCCGCCGCCACGCTCGTCTTTCATCCATCGGCGGCCGGCAAGAAGCTGTCCGAGGTTCTGCAGGGCGCAGATCCGGCAGGGTGGCTTGCACGCCTGAAGGGCGAGGACGCCGCGTGGATCGACGATGCACCCGCGGTGCTCCTGCCGGTGCAGGCGGCGCAACCGGGGCAGCGCTATGCGTCCGTGAGCAGGAGCGATGCGACCGGCTGGCTGGTGGTGGCGGAGATTCCCGCCTCGGAAGTGATGGCCGAGCTCTACCGCGAGATGAGCCTGCTCGGCGGCTTCATGGCGCTGGCCGCGCTGCTGCTGGGCGCGGCGCTGATCGTCTTCATCCGGCGCATGGTGCGGCCGCTTCGCGTACTGAGCGAGCATGTGCAGGCCATCGGCCAGGGGGACCTGTCCCGGCCGCTGTCGTCCGACCGCCGCGACGAGATCGGCGTGATCACGCGGGCCGTCGAATCGATGCGCGGCGGCCTCGCCAAGGTGGTGAGCGGCGTGCGCCAGGGCACCGATGCCATCGCCACGGCTTCGGGCCAGATTGCCGCGGGCAACCAGGATCTTTCATCGCGCACCGAGGAGCAGGCCAGCTCGCTGGAGCAGACCGCGGCTTCGATGGAAGAACTGACCTCCACGGTGAAGCAGAACGCCGACAACGCGCGGCAAGCGAACCAGTTGGCCTTGTCTGCCTCCGAAGTGGCAGTGAAGGGTGGCAACGTCGTGGGCCAGGTGGTCGACACCATGGCGTCGATCAACGCCTCCTCGAAAAAGATCGTCGACATCATCGGCGTGATCGACGGCATCGCGTTCCAGACCAACATCCTGGCGCTCAATGCGGCAGTGGAAGCCGCAAGGGCCGGCGAGCAGGGAAGAGGCTTCGCAGTCGTCGCCTCCGAAGTGCGCAACCTCGCCCAGCGCTCGGGCGCCGCCGCCAAGGAAATCAAGGGCCTGATCGACGATTCGGTCGGCAAGGTCGACATGGGCAGCGCGCTCGTCGGCGAAGCCGGCAAGACCATGGCCGAGATCGTGGGCAGCGTCAAGCGCGTGACCGACATCATCGGAGAGATCACTGCGGCCAGCCAGGAGCAAAGCACGGGCATCGAGCAGGTGAACCAGGCCATTGCGCAGATGGACCAGGTGACGCAGCAGAACGCGGCGCTGGTCGAAGAAGCGGCGGCTGCGGCGCAGTCGATGCAGGAGCAGGCCGCGAGCCTGGTCGGGGCCGTCAGCGTGTTCAAGCTGGACGGCCCGCCGCGCCCGGCCGCAACCGCCTTGCGGCAAACCAGCCCTGTCCATTACCACGCGCCCGAGGTGGCACCCATCTGAGGCCGCGCGCCTCCTTCATTCCCATTCGGTATTCAACGATGAACTTCCTTTCCAACATGCGCATCGGGACTCGCCTGGCCATCGGCTTCGGCCTGGTTCTCGCGCTGACCCTGGTCTCGGCCGCGTTCGCCCTGGTGAACGCCCGAAGCAATGCCGAGGCCACGCGCCTGATGATGCAGAGCCCGCTCGCGAAGGAGCGGCTCATCTCCGACTGGTACGTGCTGACCTACTCGGCCATCGCGCGAACCGCGATGATTGCCCGGACCACCGACGAGACGCTTCCCGTCACCTTTGCCGATGTCATCTCCGACAGCGTCAAGAAGGGCGGAGAAACCATGGCCAAGGTCGAGGCCCTGCTGGTGACCGATCTCGAGAAGTCGACCTTCAAGTCCATCGTGGAACTGCGGGCCAAGTACCAGGCCGCCAAGGACGCGGTGCAGAAGGCCAAGGCCAGCGGCACCCCGGGCGAAGCGGAGGCGGTTTTCAAGAACACCTTCCAGCCGGCCGCCAAGGCCTATGAAAGCCGCGTGCTCGAACTGCTGGCGCTCGAGCGCAAGGCGATCGACGACATGAGCCGTGCGATCGACGAGGCCAACGAGCGAGGCTTCAACCTGCGCATCGTGTTGACGGCGCTCACGCTGCTGATCGGCGCGGCCTGCGCCTTCCTGATCGCGCGCAGCGTCACGCAGCCGCTGGGCCGCGCGGTGAAGGTGGCCGAGACGGTGGCCAGTGGCGACCTCGGCTCGGTCATCGAGGCCCACTCGCGCGACGAGACCGGCCAGCTCATGCAGGCGCTGAAGCACATGAACGAGAGCCTGGCCAAGGTGGTCGGCGAAGTGCGCCAGGGCACCGACACGATCGCGACCGCTTCGGGGCAGATCGCGGCGGGCAACCGGGACTTGTCAGCGCGCACCGAGGAGCAGGCGAGTTCGCTGGAGCAGACCGCGGCCTCGATGGAAGAACTCACGAGCACCGTCAAGCAGAACGCGGACAACGCGCGACAGGCCAACCAGCTCGCGCTCTCGGCTTCCGAAGTGGCCGTGAAGGGCGGCGGCGTCGTGGGGCAGGTGGTCGACACCATGGCGTCGATCAATGCCTCCTCGAAAAAGATCGTCGACATCATCGGCGTGATCGACGGCATCGCATTCCAGACCAACATCCTGGCTTTGAACGCAGCCGTCGAGGCGGCAAGAGCCGGCGAACAAGGCCGCGGCTTCGCGGTCGTCGCCTCCGAAGTGCGCAACCTCGCCCAGCGTTCGGGCGCAGCGGCAAAAGAAATCAAGGGCCTGATCGACGACTCGGTCGACAAGGTCGAAGCCGGCAGCCGCCAGGTGGCCGAGGCGGGCCGCACGATGGACGAGATCGTCGACAGCGTGAAACGCGTGACCGACATCATGGGCGAGATTACCGCCGCGAGCCAGGAGCAGAGCACGGGCATCGAGCAGGTGAACCAGGCGATCGCGCAGATGGACCAGGTGACGCAGCAGAACGCGGCGTTGGTCGAAGAGGCCGCAGCCGCGGCGCAATCGATGCAGGAGCAGGCCGCGAGCCTGGTCGAGTCGGTCAGCGTGTTCAGGCTCGAGCCCGGCGCAAGAGGCGCGCGCGATCCGGCACTTGCTTCGAGCGTGCCTGGCGGCTCCCGCGCAGCCCTGGCGCTGCGGCCTGTGGAGCCAACCTTCGCCTAGAAAGAAAAAATAAATCCATCGATCTGGAATTCATGAGAGTCAATCTACCCGTTACCGCCAACGAATACCTGCTCGACGACGACGCAGCACTGGTGTCGCGCACCGACCTGAAGGGACGCATCACCTACGTCAACCCGGCCTTCGTGGCCGCCAGCGGCTACGCCGTGGCGCAGCTCATCGGCAAGCCGCACAACATGATCCGGCATCCCGACATGCCGCCCGAGGCCTTTGCCGACATGTGGGAGACCCTGAAGCAGGGGCTGCCCTGGACCGGCGTGATCAAGAACCGGCGCGAGAACGGTGACTTCTACTGGGTGCTTGCGAACGTGACGCCGATCCGCCGCAGGGGCGAGGTCGAGGGCTACATGTCGGTGCGCAGCAAGCCCGATCGTGCGGACGTGGCGCAGGCCGAGCAGCTCTATCGCAGGTTCAGGGAAGGCCAGGCGCGGGGCCTGGCGATCCGGCAGGGCGAAGTCGTCAAGCGTGGCTGGACGAGCCTCCTGGCCAGCCTGCGCCGCCTCCCGATCCGCTTGCGTGTGCTGGGCTCGACCACGGCCGCGGCCGTGTCGATGCTGGTGCTCGGCGCAGCCGGCTGGCACGGCTGGCTCGGCCCCGAGGCCTGGGCCGCCGGCTGTGCGGTTTGCACCCTGGCTTGGGCCGGCTTCGGATATTTCCTCGACCGTACGGTGTTCCGGCCCATGGACCAGGCGGTGCAGGTGGCGCAGGCCATCGCCTCCGGAGGCATTGCGAGGTTCGAGGTCCGCCCCGAGGACGAGATGCGCCACCTGCTGCGCGCGCTGAACCAGATGAGCGCGAACTTCTCGGCCATCGTGGTGGACGTGGACAGCAATGTGTCGAACGTGGTGTCGGCCTCGACCCAGATCGCGG
The DNA here is from genome assembly GCF_033807855.1 of Variovorax sp. SPNA7. Lineage (NCBI taxonomy): Bacteria > Pseudomonadati > Pseudomonadota > Betaproteobacteria > Burkholderiales > Comamonadaceae > Variovorax > Variovorax sp. SPNA7. The sequence continues at coordinate 4,767,626 of NZ_CP138513.1, read as the reverse complement.
CGGGCAACCAGAATCTGTCCTCGCGCACCGAGGAGCAGGCGAGCTCGCTCGAACAGACGGCCGCGTCGATGGAAGAGCTCACGAGCACCGTCAAGCAGAACGCCGACAACGCGCGCCAGGCCAACCAGCTGGCGGTCTCCGCCTCTGAAGTGGCGGTGCGCGGCGGCGGCGTGGTGAGCCAGGTGGTGGACACCATGGGCTCGATCAACAGCTCGTCCAAGAAGATCGTCGACATCATCGGCGTGATCGACGGCATTGCGTTCCAGACCAACATCCTCGCGCTCAATGCAGCGGTCGAAGCTGCGCGTGCAGGTGAACAAGGCCGCGGCTTCGCGGTCGTCGCCTCCGAAGTGCGCAACCTCGCCCAGCGCTCGGGCGCAGCGGCAAAAGAAATCAAGGGCCTGATCGACGACTCGGTCGACAAGGTCGAAGCCGGCAGCCGCCAGGTGGCCGAGGCGGGCCGCACGATGGACGAGATCGTGGACAGCGTCAAGCGCGTGACCGACATCATGGGCGAGATCACCGCTGCCAGCCAGGAGCAGAGCACCGGTATCGAGCAGGTGAACCAGGCGATCGCGCAGATGGACCAGGTGACGCAGCAGAACGCGGCGCTGGTCGAAGAGGCAGCCGCTGCGGCGCAGTCGATGCAGGAGCAGGCCGCGAGCCTGGTCGAGTCGGTCAGCGTGTTCAGGCGCGCCGCCTGAAATGTTCCACCGGGGACTTCATTTTCCGCGCCGCCTGCCGATAGACAGGAAGCAGGCATCGCAAGCGATGCCCGGTGCCAACAAAGAAACGTTTTACAGGTAAAGCCTCATGTCGATGTTCCAAACGGGCCTGTCCGGCCTGAGCGTCGCGCGATCCGCGCTCATGACGACGGCCCACAACACGGCCAACGTGTACACCGCCGGCTACAGCCGCCAGACCGCGCTGGTGTCGTCGAACGGCGGCACGACGACCGGTGCGGGGTTCATCGGGAACGGCGCGCGCGTCACCACGGTGCAGCGCAGCTACGACAGCTATCTCACGGCCCAGCTCAACGGCGCCGAAGCCGCGGGCGCGGCGCTCGCCAGCTACGGATCGCAGATCAACCGCATCGACTCGCTGCTGGCCGACAAGACCGCGGGCCTCACGCCGCTGATGCAGAGCTTCTTCGCCAGCGTGCAGGGCGTGGCCAACACGCCGGCCGACCCGGCGGCGCGCCAGCAGCTCATCAGCGCGGCGCAGACGCTGGCCAACAAGTTCCGCTCCACCGACCAGTACCTCACGGACCTGAACAGTTCGGTCAACGACCAGATCGAAGGCAGCACCGAACAGATCAACACCTATGCCACGCAGATCGCGAGCCTGAACCAGCAGATCAGCCAGCTCGGTGCCATGGCCGGCGGCCAGCCGCCCAACGACCTGATGGACCAGCGCGACCAGCTGGTGAGCGAGCTCGGCAAGATCGTGGGCGTGAAGGTGCTGGAGCAGGACAGCGGCCAGTACAACGTCTTCATCGGCAACGGCCAGACGCTGGTGCTGGGCGACCGCGCCGCGCAGCTGCAGGCCGTTTCGTCCGCCGCCGATCCCACCCGCAAGGCGGTGGCGCTGGTCGGCCTCACCGGCACGGTGTCCGAGCTCAACGACGACGTGCTCGGCGGCGGATCGCTGGGCGGCCTCTTGGCCTTCCGCGCCGAGACGCTCACCAGCACGCAGAACGCCGTCGGACGCCTGGCCATGGCGCTGGGCAGCGAGTTCAACGACCAGCACAAGCTGGGCGTCGACCTGAACGGCGTGCTGGGCACCGACTTCTTCTCGCAAGCCGCGCCGGGCGTGTTTTCCAATGCGCGCAACGCGGGTGACATGGTGCTTGGCGCCAGCGTGGCCGATACCTCGCAGCTCACGACCAGCGACTATTCGGTGCAGGTGAAGGACGTGGCGGGCACGCTCACCTACAGCGTCACGCGGCTGTCGGACAAGCGGTCGATGGGCGACTTCACCAGCTTCCCCGCCAGCTTCGACGGCGTGAGCCTCGCGGTGGCCAGCGGCACCGCGCAGGCGGGCGACTCCTTCCTGGTGCAGCCGACGCGCACCGGCGCGCGCGACATGGACGTGCTGGTGCGCGACACGGCCAAGGTGGCCGCCGCGTCGCCGCTGGCCACGGGCAAGGCGGTGGGCAACAAGGGCACCGGCGCGCTGAGCCCGGCCGTGGTCGACGCGGCCTACCTGGCCACGCCGCTGGCCGGGGCGGTCACGCTTGCCTACGATGCGACGGCCAACACGCTGTCGGGATTTCCGGCGACGTCTGCAGTCACGGTGACGCTGGCCGACGGCACATCGACCAACTATGCCGCCGGCACGGCCGTGCCCTACACCGCGGGCGCGTCCATCCGCTTCGACGGCATCGAGGTCAAGCTCAGCGGCGCGCCCGCCGAGGGCGACACCTTCACCATCGGCAAGAACGCGGGCGGCGTGTCCGACGGCAGCAACGCGCTGCTGCTCGGCGCGCTGCAGCGCAAGACCGCGATGGACGGCGGCACCTCCACCTTCAATGGCGCCTTCGCCAAGCTGGTGAGCGAGGTGGGCAACCGCGCCATGGAGATCCGCGTTGCAGAGAAGACGCAGGAAAGCGTGACGGGCCAGATCCGCGCGAGCCGCGACTCGATCTCCGGCGTGAACCAGGACGAGGAAACCGCCAACCTGCTGATGTACCAGCAGATGTACCAGGCCAATGCCAAGGTGATCCAGACCGCATCGACCATGTTCGACGCGATCCTCGGCATCCGCGGCTGAGCCGGCCGCATTTTTCCAAAGAAGAACTTCAGGAATCGCGATGCGCATCAGCACCCAATCCTTCTACGCCCAGAGCATGAACTCGCTGGGTTCGCAGCAGCAGCAGCTGTTCCGCATCCAGCAGCAGCTCGCTGCTGGCACCAAGTTCCTGACGGCCGCCGACGATCCGGTGGCCGCCGCGCGCGCGCTGGGCGTGAGCCAGTCGATGGCGGAGTCGGCGCAGTACGCCACCAGCCGCAGCCGCGCGATGCTCTCGCTCTCGCAGGAAGAGACCGCGCTCAAGTCGGCCACCTCGATCATGCAGAACATGAAGACGCTCGCGGTGCAGGCGGGCAACGGCACGCTGTCGGATGCCGACCGCGCCTCGCTGGCCACCACGCTGCAGGGCAACCTGGACCAGCTCGTGAACGTGGCCAATGCCGACGACGGCAACGGCCAGTTCCTGTTCGCCGGCTTCAAGAGCGCGAGCCAGCCCTTCGTGGCGGAGGCCGGCGGCGTCCAGTACATGGGCGACCAGGGCCAGCGGCTGATGCAGATCGACGTGTCGCGCCAGATGTCGACCACGGACGACGGGCGCAGCGTGTTCCAGTCGGTGCAGGGCGGCGCGGGCTACGTGAGCTCGGCGGGCGCGGGCAACACCGGCTCCGGCGTCTTCGGCTCGGTGGGCGTGACCGACGCGGGCGCGGCCAACTACGGCAAGGACTTCGTGATCAGCTTCAGCGGCGGCAACTACACGGTCGCCACGCAGGACACGCCGCCCGTGGTGGCCGCATCGGGCGCCTACGTGCCGGGCGCGGCCATCTCGTTCGGCGGCCTGCAGATCACCATGAGCGGCGCACCGGCCGACGGCGACACCTTCCAGGTGGCCACCGCGCGCAATGCGGGCACCGACGTGTTCGCCGCCATCGGCGAGCTGGTCACCGCGCTCAGGCAGCCGCTGGCCGGCAACGGCGACGCCGCGAAGGCCGACCTGCTCAACGCGCTGAGCACCTTCAACGTCAAGATCACCAATGCGCACGACAACGTGCTCACGGTCATGTCGTCGGTCGGCTCGCGCATGAACGAACTCGATGCGCTCAACACCAGCGGCGCCTCGCGCGGCCTGATCGACAAGGCCTACCTCTCGGAGCTGGTGGACCTGGACCCGGCCAGCGCCATCTCGGAGTACCTGCAGCGCGAAACCTCGCTCAAGGCCACGCAGCAGACCTTCGCGCGGCTGCACAGCATTGCGCTGTTCAACTACCTGTGAATGCGAACGGGCGCGCGGCTCAGGGCCGCAGCGCCTGCGTCAGTTCGAGCACCGAAGACAGCGCGGCGGCAAAGCGCGGCTCCAGGAAGGCGCCGAGCTGCGGCATCAGCAGCTGCAGCATGCCGATGCCCGCCAGCAGCGTGAGCGGAAAGCCCACCGCGAAGATGCTGAACTGCGGCGAGGCCCGGTTCAGGATGCCCATGGCGAGGTTGAGCGTGAGCAGCGCGGTCACCAGCGGCAGCGCCAGCATCAGGCCGTTGGCAAAGATGCGGCCGCCGCCGGACACCAGCAGCATCCAGCCCTGCGCGGCCAGCGGCGCATCGGCAATGGGCAGCGTGTGGAAGCTCTCGGCCAGCGCGGCCAGCATCAGCAGATGGCCGTCCACCGCCAGGAAAAGAAGAATGGCCAGCATGTGCATGAGCCGCGCGACCACCATGGTGGCGCCGCCGGCCATGGGGTCGAAGAAGGACGCGAACGACAGGCCCATCTGCAGGCCGATGTACTCGCCCGCGGCCAGCACGGCGGCAAACACCATGCGCATCGTGAAGCCGATGGCGCCGCCGATGAGCACCTGCTGCACGAGGATCCACACACCGCCCGCGGAGACCACCGGCACCGCGGGCATCGGACCGAGCGTGGGCGCAAGGGCCACGGCCAGCAGCGCGGCAACGGCCACCTTGGTCTGGCGCGCGACGCCGGGCTCGCCGAACACCGGCGCGGTGCTCACCAGCGCCAGCATGCGGACGAAGGGCCACAGGAAGGCCGTCAGCCAGGCGGTCAGCTCCGCCGAAGTGACGGAGAAGATGGCGGGCATGTCAGCGCGCGCTCAAGCGACCAGCTGCGGGATGCTCGAGAACAGCGTGCGGATGTAGTCGAGCATCTGCGCCAGCATCCAGGGGCCGGCGAGCACCAGCACCGCGAACACCGCCAGCAGCTTGGGAATGAAGGACAGCGTGGCTTCGTTGATCTGCGTGGCGGCCTGGAAGATGCTGATGATCAGGCCCACGACCAGCGCCACCAGCAGCATGGGCGCGCCCAGCAGCAGCGAGACGTGGATGGCCTGGCTGCCCAGGGACATGACGGATTCGGGTGTCATTGCGCGCCTCTAAAGATAAAAGCTCTGGGCCAGTGCGCCGATCAGCAGCTGCCAGCCATCGGCCATGACGAACAGCATCAGCTTGAAGGGCAGCGCGATGGAGGCGGGCGGCACCATCATCATGCCCATCGACATCAGCACGCTGGCCACCACCAGGTCGATGATCAAAAACGGAATGAAGATGGTGAAGCCGATCTGGAACGCGGTCTTCAGCTCGCTGATCACGAACGATGGCAGCAGGATACGCAGCGGCACTTCCTCCGGCCCCTGCATGTCGGGGATCTTCGCCAGCCTGGCGAACAGGGCCAGGTCGTTCTCGCGCGTCTGCTTCAGCATGAAGGACTTGAAGGGCGCAATGCCTTTCTCGAGCGCCTTCTCGGCCGTGATCTTGTTTTCGGAGAAAGGCTTGTAGGCCTCGTCGTGGACCTTGTCGAACACCGGCGCCATCACGAAGAAGGTCAGGAACAGCGAAAGGCCCACCAGGATCTGGTTGGGCGGCGACGACTGCGTGCCGATGGCCGTGCGCAGCAAGCCCAGCACGATGAGGATGCGCGTGAAGCTGGTCATGCTCAGCAGCAGCGCCGGCAGGAAGCTGAGCGAGGTCAGCATCACCAGCGTCTGCACGCTAAGCGACCAGGTCTGGCTGCCGCCCGGGCCGGGCGTGCTGGTGAGGCCGGGCAGGCCCTGCGTCCATGCCGCCGTCGGCAGCGCCAGGGCGAGCAGCATCAGCGCGAAGCCGGCAAGGCTTCGTTGGCGGGCGATGCGCGTCATGGGTGAGGCCGCTGCGCCAGGCCGAGGGAGTCGCGCAGCTTCTGGGCGAACAGGCCCGCCGCGCCGGCCAGGCGGGCATCAAGCATTGCGCTGGCCGGCGGCGCCGCGGGCAGCGCCTGCGCCGGCAGCGAATGCAGCGCATTGACGCGGCCGGCCGCGACGCCCAGCACCAGCCAGGTGCCGCCGACCTCGACCACGACCACGCGCTCGCGCTGGCCGACCATGGTGCTGGAGACCACCTTCACCGATTGGCCACCGCCCAGGCGCTGCAGGCCGAAGCGGCGCGCGGCCCAGGCGCACAGGAAGATCAGGCCCAGCACCGCGAACATGCCGAAGCCGGCCTGCAGCAGGCTGGAGGCGCCGACCGCCGGCGCGGCCTCCACGGGCGAGGGCACGGTCGGCAGCGCCGCGCGCGCTGCAAGGCAGGCCGCGGCCGCGATCGAAGCCGCGGCCTGCCGCAGCCGACGGGCGAACAGGTTCATGACCGGCCGAGCTTCTGCATGCGCTCGGAGGGCGTGACGATGTCGGTCAGGCGGATGCCGTACTTCTCGTTGACCACCACCACTTCGCCCTGCGCGATCAGGTAGCCGTTGATCAGCACGTCCAGCGGCTGGCCGGCCAGGCCGTCGAGCTCGACCACCGAGCCCTGCGAAAGCTGCAGCAGGCTCTTGATGGTGATGCGGGTGCGGCCGAGCTCGGCCGTCAGCTGCACCGGCACGTCGAGGATGCGTTCCACGTCCACGGGCGAGCCGGCGCCGGTCGCCATGGCCTGCAGCGGCTGGAACACGCGGCTGCCCGCGGGCGCGGCAGCAGGTGCGGGAGCGGGAGCGATCGCCGGCGGGGCGGCAGGGGCGAAGGCGGGGGCAGGCGCGGAGGCCGCGGTCTGCTCGGCCAGCGCGCTGGCCCAGTCGTCCGCATCGCTGGTGGACGGGGTGTTGTCAGTCATGGTCGTTCTTCGGATCGCTGTCTTGGTGGGAGATCATCTGCAGCACGCGCAGGGCATAGCGTTCGTTCGAAACGCCGTAGCCGCATTCCATGACCGGAATGCCGTCCACGCGCGCGGTGATCGATGTCGGAAGCTCGATGGGCAGCACGTCGCCCACCTGCAGCTTGAGCACCTCGCCGATGGTCGAGGGCAGCGTGATGAATTCGGCGCTGAGCTCCACGTCGGCGCTCTGCATCTGCTGGGACATCTGGCGCACCCAGCGCTTGTCGACCTCGATCTCGTCCTGCACCGGGTTGGACAGCAGGTCGCGGATCGGCTCGATCATCGAATAGGGAATGCACACGTGCAGGAAGCCGCCCACCGGGCCGAACTCGATCTGCAGCGTGGTGTTGATCACCACCTCGTTGGGCGCGACGATGTTGGCGAGCTTGCCGTGCATCTCGGCACGCACGTAGTCGAAGCTCAGCGGGAACACCGGCTGCCAGGCGTCGGCATAGCACTGCAGCGTGAGGTTCAGGAGCCGCTTGATGATGCGCTGCTCGGTGCGCGTGAAGTCGCGCCCCTCGACACGCACGTGGTAGCGCCCGTCGCTGCCGAACAGGTTGTCGACCACCAGGAACACCAGCTTCGGATCGAACACGAACAGCGCGGTGCCGCGCAGCGGCTTCATGTGCAGCATGTTGATGTTGGCCGGCACCGGCAGGTGGCGCACGAACTCGCCGTACTGCTGGATGTGCACCGGCCCGACCGAGATGTCGGGGCTGCGCCGCATGAAGTTCAGCAGCGAGCTGCGCAGGTGGCGGGCAAAGCGCTCGTTGATGACCTCCAGCGTGTGCATGCGGCTGCGCACCACGCGGTCGGGCGCACCCAGGTCGTACACCGGCAGGCCGTCCGTGCGGGCGGCGGCGCCATCGCTCTGCTCGGGCGCGCCGCCGGTGACGCCCTGCAGCAGCGCGTCGACCTCGTCCTGGGAGAGCACTTGTTCGTAGGCCATGGATCGGCGGTCCGGAAAAGGTTACTGCACCACGAAGGTGTTGAAGGACACGCTGGCGATCTCCTGCGGCGGCAGGCCGGCGCCCAGCGGGCGGCTCAGCTCGACGCGGATCTCCTCGGCCAGGCGGGCCTTGTCCGCGGTCGTCACCAGCGACTCGGGCGGGCGGTTCGACAGCAGCAGCAGCACCCGGCTGCGGATCTCGGGCATGAATTCGACGATGCGCGCCTTGGCCTGCTCGTCGCGCACCTTGAGGGCCATGCCCACGTGCAGGAAGCGTCCGCGGCCTTCGGACTGCACGTTGACGGTGAGCGGCTCCAGGGTCACGAAGATCGGCTTCTCCGGCACCGGTGCAGCGGCAGCGGCGGGCTGGTCCGATGCGCGCTGGACCAGCAGGAAATAGCCGCCGGCGGCGGCCAGCGCGCCAACCAGCACGACGATCAGGAGCACGATCCACAGCTTCGATGAACGTGCGGGGGCAGGGGGAACGGGGGCGAGTGCGACAGGGGGACTGGTAGCCATATGGGTGCTGCGAAGCGAATCGGTTTCGGACTATTCTTTGCCAGGTGAACGGCAGGCGAAGGGCTGATCAAGCGCGGGAAAAGGCCTCAGATCCCGCGTTCACGATCTCATGCGAAGGTGTCGACGCCGGCACTGGGCCTGCGAAGCGCAGCAGGCGCCGGCATGCTGCGCAGCGGCTCGGTGGTGGCAATGGCTTGCACGCGGCTGGCGCCCGGATAGTCGGCCTGCCGCGGCGATCCCTGCTGCTGGGGCTGCTGGCCGAAGGCGCCGCCCTGGCCGGCCGAGGGATGCGATTCCGCGCCGACCGAGGCCTGGCCCAGGCTGATGCCGTGGTCGGCAAGGCTCGTGCGCAATTGCGGCAACGCCACTTCGAGCGCCTTGCGCACGCTCTCGTGGGCCGAGGCGAACATCGCCTGCGCCTGGTTGTCGCCCATGGTGAGCGTGACCTTGAGCGGGCCGAGGCCGGCCGGGTTCAGGTTCAGCTCGGCCACCTGGTAGCCCGCGGCGGTCATGCGCAGCACCTGGTGGCCGATGGCCTTGCCCCAGGCGGCCGAGCCGACGGACGGCTCCACGCTGAGGATGGGCGTGTGCGGCGAGGCCGGCGGCACGTTCGTGCGTGCGGCGGCGGCCGCGGCCGGCGTGAACGGCATCGAGGCGGGCACGCTGGTGGAGGCGGGCGCCGCGTCGGATGCGGCGGCCAGGTCGGCGGTCTTGTCGGCGGAGATCATGGCGGTGGCCGGTGCCGAGTCGGTGTCGGCATCGGCGGAGAGGGAGGCGGCGGATGTACCGCGTGGTTCGGTGACGGCGGCTGCGGCAGCCGCGGCGGTGTCGGCGGCTTCGGGTGCTGCAGCATCGGCAGCCGGTGTTGCAGACGGGCCCGTGCCAGCAGAGGCCGGCGCCGGCGCAGCGGCTGTGGCCTGCAGGGCGGCGCGTGCCTCCGCCGGCTGCGCGGCGTCCGAGGCCACAGCAGGGGCGCCGCCATCTGCCGGCTTCGCCTGCGCAGTCGTTTCGCTTTCGGCATCCGCCGCGATGGCCGTCTTGCCTGCCGCAGCGTCCGCGGTCTCTCCAGCCAGCGTGTCGACCGGCGCATCGCCCGGCACCAGGGCCTGGATGCCATCGGGCGCCGACGCCGCCGCGGGCGCACCGGCGGCCAGTGCAGCGGTGGCGGCGGTTGGCGGCGCCACCAGCGGCGCGAAGAAGGACATCGGCAACAGCTCGGCGGGAAGTTCGTCCTTGCGATCGCCGGCGCGCGAGGCCTTCCGGCGGTGCGTGGTTTCGAGCGCGGACGATTCGGCCTCTTCGGGCGCCTGCGCTGCACCCGCGTTGCGCGAGCGGGCCAGCGCCGCATCGAAGCTGCGGCCGCCGGGCTCCTCGGCGTTGCGGCCGCGTGCACCGGTGGCCGCGGAAGAAGCCGCGGAGGCAGCCGCGTTCGGGCTGAAGGAAGGGGCAATAGGAGAAGGCATGTGCGTCAGGGTGTCGGTTGGGAGGCGCGGTCGAAGAACTTGCGTGCCGTGCGTTCGTCGCTGTCGCGCTGCTCGCGCCGCGCGCCGACCACGAGTTCCTGCCGCCGCGCGCGTTCGGCCAGCGCGTCGAAGGAGTTGAGGCGCCGCTTGTGCTGCTGCCATTCGATGCGGCCATGGTCGAGCCGGCTGGCCGCCTGTGCGGCGATGGCCTGCTGCTGCTGGATGGCGCCGTCGAGCGTGCCGAGGAAATTGCGGTAGTTGTGCCACTGGGCCGAGGGCAGTCCGTTCTCCATCAGCACCTGCAGCTGGTCGCTGTAGTCCTGGCGGTATTGCAGCAGCAGCTCCAGCTTCTGGTGGGCGCTGACCTGTGCGTTCTGCAGCAGGCCGAGCTGCCGCGCGGCATCGTCGGTCCGGGTGCGGGCGAGGTCGGTGAGCGTGTCGAGCGGAAGCTTGTGCGGCATGGCAACTCCTGTGGAAGGGGAATGGATCAGGCGGATTCGAAGAGGCTGCCCATGCGCTCGATGGACGCGGCGTAGTCGCAGCGCTCGTGCATCGATTGCTGCAGGAAGGCCTCGATGCGCGGATAGAGCGCAATGGCCTGGTCGAGCTGCGGGTCGTGGCCGGCCGCATAGGCGCCGACGCTGATGAGGTCGCGGTTGCGCTGGTAGCGCGAGAGCGCCTGCTTGAAGCGCCGCACGGTGTCGAACTGGGAGGGCTCGATCAGCGCCGTCATCGCGCGGCTGATGGAGGCCTCGATGTCGATCGCCGGGTAGTGGCCGGCCTCGGCCAGCGTGCGCGACAGCACCACGTGGCCGTCGAGGATGGCGCGCGCCGAATCGGCGATCGGGTCCTGCTGGTCGTCGCCTTCGGACAGCACGGTGTAGAAGGCCGTGATCGAGCCGCCGCGGCCGTTGGCGTCGCGCGCGCCGTTGCCGGCGCGCTCCACCAGCGCGGGCAGCTTGGCGAACACCGAGGGCGGATAGCCCTTGGTGGCCGGCGGCTCGCCCACGGCCAATGCGATCTCGCGTTGTGCCATGGCGTAACGCGTGAGCGAATCCATGATCAGCAGCACGTCGCGGCCCTGGTCGCGGAAGTACTCGGCCAGGCAGGTGGCATAGGCCGCGCCCTGCAGCCGCAGCAGCGGCGAGTTGTCGGCCGGCGCGGCCACCACCACCGAGCGTGCCAGGCCTTCCTCGCCCAGCGTGTTCTCGATGAAGTCCTTGACCTCGCGGCCGCGTTCGCCGATGAGGCCGACCACGATCACCTCGGCGCTGGTGTAGCGCGCCATCATGCCCAGCAGCACGCTCTTGCCCACGCCCGAGCCCGCGAACAGGCCCATGCGCTGGCCGCGGCCCACGGTGAGCATGGCGTTGATGGCGCGCACGCCCACGTCGAGCACCGAATCGATCGGCGCGCGCGCAAGCGGGTTGATCGGCGGCGCGCCCAGCGGCACCCGGCGGCTCACGTCGAGCGGGCCGAGCCCGTCGAGCGGCCGTCCGGCGGCATCGACCACGCGGCCGAGCATGCCTTCGCCCACCGGCAGCCGCTTGGTGTGGGCATCGCCGGAAGCGCCACCCGCAAACTGCGCGGGACCGGGCCGCGCGAACACGCGCGCACCGGGCAGCAGGCCGGCCACTTCGCTTTGCGGCATCAGGAACAGGCGGTCGCCGGCAAAGCCGACCACCTCGGCCTCGGCATGGCGCTGCGGATAGCCGGGCGGCAGCTCGATCAGGCAGTCGCTGCCGACCGGCAGCTGCAGGCCCACGGCCTCCAGCACCAGGCCGACGGCGCGCGTCAGGCGGCCCGAGGTGGCGACGGTCGCGCACAGGCCGACCTCGCCGCGGGCCTGCGCGAGCGTGCCGAGCCAGGACTTGAGGTGCGGGTTGACCGCGCCGGGCGCGGCGGTGTTGGCGGTGGCTTGCATGGCTTCAGGCTCCATCGGGTTCGGCATCGCGCGAGAAGGCGCCGGCCACGCGCTTCCAGCGGGTCTCGAGCGAGGCGTCCATCTCGCCGCTCGCGGAGCGCACGCGGCAGCCGCCGCGGCTCAGGGTGTCGTCGGCGCGCAGCTGCCAGCCGGCGGCCTGCAGTTCGCCGCCAAGGCTGTTCTTCACCAGCGCCAGGTCGTCGGGATGCAGCAGCAGGCGCGGTTCGCCCTGCAGCGCGGGTTCGGTGTGCAGCAGGTCCTGCACCAGCGCCAGCACCCATTCGGGCTCGACACGCAGGGTGCGGTGGATCACCTGGCGCGCGACGTCGAGCGAAAGCGCGAGGATGGCATCGGCCAGCTCGCTCTCGGCGCTGCGCAATGCGGCCGGCAGCGAGGCGGCCAGCGCGCGCAATTGTTCCGCATGCGCGCTCGCCGCGGCCAGGCCGGCGGCCAGGCCTTCGGCGCGCCCTTCGGCATGGCCTTGCGCCCAGCCTTCGCGGCGGCCTTCGGCCTCGCCGGTGGCGCGCGCTTCCAGGCGCAGGCGCTCGAGCTCGGCCTCGCGTGCGAGCGCGGCCGGGTCGACGCGCGGCGGTGCGGGCGCCTCGATGCCGGCGCTGCGCGCCGCGAGCGCGTCCGCGTCGATCGCGCCCATCTCCCAGCGCTGCCAGGCGGACAGGCGCGGACGCGCGGCGGCAGGAAAGGCGTCAGACGAAATCATCGGTTCCAGGCGCGGCTACGACAATCTCGCCGGCATCGGCCAGGCGGCGCACGACCTGCAGGATCGCCTTCTGCTCGGTCTCGACCTGCGACACGCGCACCGGGCCGCGCAGTTCGATGTCCTCGCGCAGCGTCTCGGCCGCACGCTGCGACATGTTCTTGAGGAACTTCTCGCGCAGCTCGGGCGCCGAGCCCTTGAGCGCGACGATGAGCGAATCGGACTCGACGTCCTTGAGCAGGCGCTGGATGTAGCGGTCCTCCAGGTCGAGCAGGTTCTCGAACACGAACATCTCCTCGACGATGCGCTGGGCCAGCGCCTCGTCGTGGGCGCGCACGTGGGCAATGGCCTCTTCTTCCTGCGCGCTGTTCATCAGGTTGACGATCTCGGCCGCGGTGCGCGCGCCGCCCAGGCGGCTGCGCTTGAGGCCTTCGCCCGAGAGCATCTCGGTGAGCACGTCGGTCAGCTCGGCCAGCGCGGCCGGCTGCACGCCGCCGAAGGTGGCCACGCGCAGGATCACGTCGTGGCGCAGGCGCTCGGGCAGCCTTTCGAGTACCTCGGAGGCCTTCTTGCGGTCCAGGTGGACCAGCAGCGTGGCCAGGATCTGCGGATGCTCGTCGCGCACCAGCTCCACCACTTCGCTGGCTTCCAGGTCGTTGAGCCGCTCGATGCCGCCGTGCGGCTCGTCGGGCTGCAGGATGTCTTCGAGCAGGTTGCTCGCGCGGTCGTCGCCCAGCGCCTTGCGCAGCACGGCGCGGATGTAGCTGCCCGAGCCCAGGTGCAGCGCGGACAGCTGCTCGGTCTCCATGCGGAACTCGGCCAGCACGGCCGCGAGCTCGTCCTTGGACACCTGGCTCAGCTTGGCCATCGCAACGCCCAGCGCCTGCACTTCGGTGGCGGGCAGGTGGTGCAGCGTGGCGGCGGCGCGGTCTTCGCCCAACGACATCAGCAAGATTGCGCTCTTCCGGGTGCCTGCGTCGCTCATGAGTTCATCCAATGCTTGATCAGCGTGGCCACCAGGCGCGGGTCCTGGTCGGCGGTCTGGTGTGCGTAGTCGAGGTCGGCCTTCTGGCGCTCGATCTCGCGCAGTCGCGCGTTGTTCTGCGAGGCGGCCTCGTCGTCGGCCGCGCCGGGGGCAGCCGGCGCCGCTTCGGGCACCGCGGCGGCAGGCGGCGCGAGGTGCTTGCGCAGCAGCGGCCGCAGCACCGCGAACCAGGCGAACAGCGCGAGGCCGGCAATCAGCAGGTACTGCGCGATGGTCATGGCGAGCCCGAGGTTGGCCGGGTCGCGCCAGAACGGCAGGGCGGGCCCGGCCTGTGCGTCGCCGCCTTCGCGGGCAAACGCGCTGTTGACCACGTTGAGCGAGTCGCCGCGCTCCTGGCTGAAGCCCATCGCTTCCTTGACCAGGTTGCGGATCTGCTCGACCTCGGCCGGCGTGAGCGCGCGCTGGCCCGGCTTGCCGGCACTGTCCGCGGCTTCGCGGTGGTTCACCACCACGGCCACCGACAGTCGCTTCACGCCGCCCGCGCCTTGCTGCACATGGCGGATCGAACGGTCGAGCTCGTAGTTGGTCGTCGTGTCCTTGCGCGAGCTGCCCGGTGCCGTGCCGGCTGCCGTGGCGGTTGCAGCGGCGTTCGGCGCCGCCGGCGGCGCGGTGATGGGCGCGCTCGGCGTCTGCGGCGGCTGGTTCGACAGCGCGCCCGGCACGCCGCCCGGCGGCGTGGCGCCCTGCTGCATCGATTCGCTCGACTGCTGGCTGCGGATGGCCGCGGCGCGCGGGTCCTGGTTCGGCTTGTAGCTTTCCTCGGTGCGCTCGACCACGGAAAAGTCGATCTCGGCCGCCACCTGCGCGCGCACGTTGCTCGCGCCCACGATGGGCTGCAGGATCGCCTCGATGCGGCGGATATAGCCCTGCTCGATTTCCTGTGCGTACTTGAGTTGGCTCACGTCCAGCCCGCGCGCGCCGGCATTGGCGGCCGACAGCAGGTTGCCGTGCTGGTCGACCACGGTCACGCTCTTGGCGTTGAGCTCGGGCACGCTGCTGGAGACCATGTGCACGATCGCGCTGACCTGGCCTTCGTCGATGCTGCGGCCGCGGTGCAGCGTCAGGATCACCGAGGCCGAGGGCTTCTTCTGGTCGCGCACGAAGAGCGAAGGCTTGGGCAGGGCCAGGTGGATGCGCGCCGACTCGACCGAGCCGATCGATTCGACCGAGCGCGCCAGCTCGCCTTCGAGCCCGCGCTGGTAGTTGACCTGTTCGGCGAAGTTGCTGGTGCCGAATTTCTGGTTGTCCATCAGCTCGAAGCCGACCCCGCCGCCCTTGGGCAGGCCCTGCGACGCGAGCTTCAGGCGCACTTCGGGCACCCTGTCGCGCGCCACCAGGATCGCGCCGCCGCCCTCGGCGAACTTGTAGGGCACGTTCATCTGCTGCAGCGACGCGATGATGGCGCCGCCGTCGCGGTCCGTCACGTTGGTGTAGAGCACGCCGTAGTCGGGCGCGCGGCTCCAGAGCAGGAACGCCGCGGCGGCCGCGGCGATGGCGGCCGCGCCAATGATCAGCGGCAGCTTCGGCTGGGTGCGCAGGCGCTCGGCAAGGCCGGAGGCGGGCGAGGGTGCCGGGCCGGCGCCCGCGGGGGCCGCCGAACTCATTGCGCAACCTCCGCCGCGGCCGGGTGCACGGGGTGGCGCGGAGTCTTGGCGAGGGGCTGGAGGCTTCGATGTTCTGGGGTCATGCCGAGGGGGCCGTGGTGTCGTCAGCGAGCTATGGGTTCGGCGTTGATTCTCAGCAGCCGGGCCATATTCGATTGGTCGAACAACTGCGGGTTTTGCCGTCAGTTGGGCGCATGTCGCTGCGGCTTCGCCTGCTACGCTGAAAACACGCGGGAAGGCCCCTGGTCCTCCCTCTTCGCATCCAGATCCAACCCATCAAGAGAGAGCTCTCCATGTCGATCACCGCCATCGAATCCGTCCTGCAGCAGATGCGCACCACCGCGCTCCAGAGCGGCTTTGCCCAACCCGCCGCCGAGGCGGCCCAGCCCGGGGGCTTTGCGGCCGAACTGCGGCGCTCGCTCGACAACATCAGCACCGCGCAGACCAAGGCCTACGGCCAGGCGGAGGACTTCGAGATGGGCAAGCCCGGCGTGGCGCTGAACGACGTGATGGTCGACCTGCAGAAGGCCAACGTGGCTTTCCAGACCGGGCTGCAGGTGCGCAACCGGCTGGTGGCCGCCTACCAGGAAGTGATGAACCTGCCCGCCTGAAACCGGAGGTTGTGGGGCGCGCATCTTTTTTTGCGCCGGACTCTAAATGTTTGAAAAGCCCTGCCGATAACTAAACCAACGATGGCTTGAGTCTCACAGTGGGAGCGGGTCCAGCGTTGCGGCCGGAGGGCCGGAGTCCACAACCTTTGTCTATCAGGAGTCGAACATGGCGCAAGTCATCAACACCAACAGCCTTTCCCTGCTCACGCAGAACAACCTCAACGCGTCGCAATCGTCGTTGAACACGGCAATCCAGCGCCTGTCTTCCGGCCTGCGCATCAACAGCGCCAAGGACGACGCCGCCGGCCAGGCCATCGCCAACCGCTTCACGGCCAACATCCGCGGCCTGACGCAAGCCTCGCGCAACGCCAACGACGGCATCTCGCTGGCGCAGACCACGGAAGGCGCGCTCAAGGAAGTGAACAACAACCTGCAGCGCGTTCGCGAACTGTCGGTGCAAGCCGCCAACGGCAGCAACTCGGCCAGCGACCTGCAGTCCATTCAGGACGAAATCAAGCTGCGCCTCGGCGAAATCGACCGCGTGTCGAAGCAGACCGACTTCAACGGCGTGAAGGTCCTGTCGTCGTCGGCCAAGCCGCTGACCGTGCAGGTCGGCGCCAACGACGGCGAGACCATCGACATCGACCTGAAGGAAATCAGCGCCAAGACGCTCGGCATGCAGGGCTTCAACGTGGCCGGCCCGAGCGCCACGGCTGCCTTCGCATTCGACGGCGTGACCGGTTCGGCTGCAGGCGATGCGCCCACGGCTGCCCAGCTGCAGGCCCTGTACGGTTCCACCACGGCCGTCACCACGACGACCGTCGCCGAGCAGACCACCGACGACCTGTCGACCAAGCTCGGCTTGGCCGCAGGCGGCGCCACGCTCACCGGCAACACCGTTGCCGACAAGAACGGCAACCTGTTCGCCGAAGTGTCGATCACGCCCACCGGCGCCGGCGAAACCTCGTCGTTGATCAACCAAGGCTTCACCGGCGCGGTCGACGGCACCGCCATGTTCCGCTACATCGCGCTCGACCCGGCTTCCGCCGACACCGCCACGACCGCCGGCACGGCCGCTTTCACCGTCGACACCTCGAAGGTCTCCGTTGCCAGCCTGCAGACCGGCGCGACGGGCAGCCCCCTCGAAGCCATCGACGCTGCACTCAAGCAAGTCGACGACCTGCGCAGCTCGCTGGGTGCGGTGCAGAACCGTTTCGACTCGGTGATCTCCAACCTCGGCACCGCCATCACCAACCTGTCGTCCTCGCGCTCGCGCATCGAAGACGCGGACTACGCAACCGAAGTGTCGAACATGACCCGTGCGCAGATCCTGCAGCAAGCCGGTACCTCGGTGCTGGCCCAGGCGAACCAGACCACGCAAGGCGTGCTGTCGCTCCTGCGTTGATCTGAGAGAAAGGCATTGCGCAGTCGTCCGGGCGAAAGCCCGGGTCCGCCTGCGCTGTTCCCTGCGGCCTGGTTCCGGCCAGGCCGCAGACGACAGCGAAAGCAATCAAGGCAAGAAAGTGGAAATCATGTCGATCCCCGTAAGCCCCGCGGCCGACGGCCCGTGGTGGATGCAGGCGCTCTCCGAGCGCACCGCCGGCAAGGCCGCGGCGGAGTCCGCGGCCGCGCCATCGGACGCGGTGGACGAAGCCACGCCCGCGCAGGTCGCAGAGGCGGTGAAGGAGGCCAATGCTTCGCTGCAGAGCCGCTCGGTCGGGCTCCGGTTCGAGATGGACGAGGACACCGACAAGCTCATCGTCAAGGTGGTCGACCGGGAAAGCGGCGAGGTCATCCGGCAGATCCCTTCCGAGGAAGTGGTGCGCATCGCCAAGGTGCTGGGCGAGGCGCCGGGCCTGCTGGTGAGCCGGGAAGCCTGACAGCCGCCGCCTTCTCATTCACAGACATCAGGAAATCTCAACATGGCATCGATCAGCAGCCTGGGCGTTGGCTCCAACCTCGACCTGAGCACCTTGCTCAGCCAACTCCAGACGGCGGAGAGCCAGCCGCTCGTGGCGCTGCAGCAGCGCCAGGTGAGCTACACGAGCAAGCTCTCGGCCTACGGCACGCTGCAAAGCTCGCTCGGCACGCTGCAAGCCGCGGCCAAGAAGCTCTCGGACCCGGCGCTGTTCCAGGGCGTGAAGGCCGCCTCCAGCGCAACCGACGTGCTGACCGCGGCAGCCGGAAGCACGGCCGCGGCCGGCACCTATGCCATCGACGTGACGCAACTCGCGCAGCCGCAGTCGCTGGTTGCGGCGGGCCAGGCAAGCACCACCACCGCCATCGGCACCGGAACCATCACCATCGATTTCGGCGCCATCACCGGCGGCACGCTCGATGCGGCCACCGGCACGTACACGGGTGCGGGTTTCACGCCGGATGCCACCCGCACGGCCGTGCCGATCACCATCGACGGCAGCAACAACACGCTGGCCGGCATCCGCGACGCCATCAACGCTGCCAAGGCCGGCGTCTCGGCCAGCATCGTGAACGACGGCAGCGGCACGCCCAACCGGCTCGTGCTGACCTCCTCGCAGACCGGCGAGACCTCGAGCATGCGCGTCTCGGTGGCCGGCGATGCGGCGCTGCAGAACCTGCTGAACAACGATCCCGCGGGAACGCAGAACCTGCGCCAGACAGTGGCGGGGCAGAACGCCAAGCTCACCGTGAACGGCATTGCCGTGACCAGTGCGAGCAACACCGTCAAGGAAGCCATCCAGGGCACCACGCTGACGCTGCTCAAGACCGGCACCAGCAGCCTCTCGACCCAGGCCGACACGGCCGCGGTGGAAACGGCCATCAACGATTTCGTCAAGGCCTACAACAGCCTGCAGGCTACGGCCAGCACGCTGACCGCCTACAACCAGGACTCCAAGACCGGTGCCGCGCTCGTCGGCGACTCGACGCTGCGCAACCTGCAGACGCGCATCCGGCAGGCGCTCACCACGCCGCAGGCCGGCGGCGCGAACGACATGAAGGTGCTGTCGGAAATCGGCGTCGCCTTCCAGAAGGACGGCACCATGGCGGTCGACTCGGCCAAGCTCAAGTCGGCCCTGGCCAGCAACCTGGCCGGCGTTTCCGGGCTGTTCGCGAGCGCCACCGGCAGCACCGCCGGCTACGGCAAGCAGCTGAGCGCGTTGGTGGACAACCTCACCTCCACCGGCGGCGCGTTGAAGGTCGCTTCCGATGGCATGACCGCCTCGCTCAAGCAGCTCGACGAGCAGTACGCCGACATGAAGACGCGCGTGGACGCCAAGGTGGAGCGCTACCGCGCGCAGTTCACCCAGCTCGACCTGCTCATGAGCCAGATGAACAGCACCAGCAACTATCTCACGCAGCAGTTCGCGAGCATGCAGAACAGCAGCAAGTAGCCATTCCAGCGGAGCAGCCCATGTACACCCCCCACACATTCAGGACCGGTGCCAGCGCGTATGCGCGCGTCGGCATGGAAACGCGCACCATGAGCGCGTCGCCGCACCAGCTCATCGTCATGCTGTTCGACGGCGTCGTCACCAGCATCGGCATGGCCCGCCACCACATGGCGGCCGGCGACATGGCCGCCAAGGGCAACGCGATTTCCAAGGCCGTGAGCATCGTCGACAACGGCCTGAAGGCCGGCCTCGATGCCAAGGCCGCCGGTGCGGCCGGCGCCCAACTGGTGGACAACCTGTCGGCGCTCTACGACTACGTCATTCGGCGGCTGCTCTACGCCAACCTGCATAACGAGCCCAAGGCGCTCGACGAAGCCGAGGCACTGCTCGAGAACGTCGCGTCCGCATGGCGCGAGATCGGCGGCGCCAGTGCCGGCAATTGATTCCAACCCCGTCTCATCGGAAGCGCAGGCCGTGCCAGTCCGCCACGAAGTCATCCATTGCTATGGCGAGCTCGCTTCGGCCATGTCGCTCATGGCCTCGCTGGCCCGCGCGAGGGAATGGGACCGGCTGCCCGAACTCGAGGCCCGCTGCGCGGCGCTGGTCGACCGGCTCAAGGCCGTCGGCGCGGTGTCGCTGGACGCGGCACAGCTGGAACAGGTGCGCGGGCTGATCGCGCGCATCCACGCCGACCAGGACGAGGTGTGCGGGCTGGTCAAGCCGCAGCTCGAACGCCTGGTGGACAAGATGGCCCAGCTGCAGAACCGCAGCGATCTTGGCAAGGCCTACGGCCTGCCGTACTGATCGCCGGACGCTGCCCCAAGCCATGAACAGACCGATCGGACCCGCCGTCGATGCGCTGCTTGCCGCGAAGCTTTCTTCGGCGCGGCCGGACCTCGCCGTGCTGCAGACCGAGGTCGGCACCAGCATGCCGGTCGGGCCGATGGCCGAGATCCAGAAGGTCAAGAACGATGTCCGGCTGCCGTCGCACGCCATGCTCGAGGCGCCCCTTGCGGGCGGCACGCCGCCTGCGCTGCCGCGCGCCGACGCGCCGCCTTCGATCGATACGCGGTGGTCGGCAGCGGCACGGGTCATCAGCGCCGTGCTGGCGGACCTGCATGCCGAACCGGAGCCGGTGCGCGGCGCGGCGCCGCTGTGGGCATCGCCACAGGAGGCGCCGTCCGGCACCGTGCTCGCGGCCGCGCTGGGACGATCGGTGAGCGGCAGCGGGCTTTTCTACGAATCGCATCTGCTCGAATTCGCCATGGGGCTGCGCACGCTGCCGCAACTGGCCGAGGAGCCGCAGGTTCGGCTGACGCAGTTGCAGCCGCTGCAGCAGCCTGCCGCGGCTGGCACGCCGCAACCGCTTGCGCTGCCCCCGTCGGTCGCGGCCCAGCCTGCTGCCGTGACGCCGTTTTTCGCTGCCGGCGGCCCCGCTCCCGCAGCGCCCGGTGCATTGCCGCAGGCACTGCCGTCCGAGACGGCTTCGAACACCGGCGCGCCGTCCGCCCAGCTCCACCAGGCCGCGGCTGCCTCGGCAAGCCATTTCGCCGCGATGGCCGCGATAGCCGGCGAGGAGCGCATGGCCAGCCCCGGCACCGGTGAAACCGGTGCAGCCAATGCTCCGGCGCGTGCGGCAGTGCCGGCCGCGGCCGAGCTGATCCATCCGCAGACTGCCGCGCTGGTGCACCAGCAGCTCGACCTGCTGGCCACCGCCGTCTTCCGCTGGAGCGGCCAGGCGTGGCCGGAGGTGCCGATGGCGTGGTCGATCCACGAGGAAACCGAGCAACCCGGCGATGCGCCGGAAGGCCGCGGCGACGACCGCGGCACGCCTCCGCGCCGCTGGACGACCACGGTGTCGCTCACGCTGCCGAAGCTGGGCGCGGTGGATCTTCGCCTGGGCCTCGCGGGCGACATGGTCCAGGCGCACCTGGCCGCAGGCGAGGCCGCGACGCTGGCCCGGCTGCGCAGCGATGGCGGCGAACTGGCACCGCGTCTCGAGGCTGCGGGCCTGCGGCTGCAGGACCTGCAGATCACGGCCATGGAGCGCTCCGCATGACGGCCCCCGCGCAACCGCGCCAGGGCGCAGTGGCCCTGTCCCATGCCGACACCGCGAAGGCGCCGGTGGTCGTGGCCAAGGGCTATGGCGTGACGGCGGAATCGATCCTGCGGCAGGCGCGCGAGAACGGTGTCTACGTGCACGCCTCGCCGGACCTGGTCCGGTTGCTGATGCAGGTGGACCTCGACCGGCAGATCCCGCCGCAGCTTTATCTGGCGGTGGCCGAGGTCATGGCGTGGCTCCACGGAATCGAGAACGGCAGGGGCCAGGCGGCAGGCAGGCCCAACTAATGTTTTTTCATTGAATCGTCATCATTTTTGAGAACCAGTCGCATCGACGGAAGCCCGTCGTGCGATTGCAACAAAAGCTTACATGTACTTGTAGTCCTCTTTACAGTTTCAGTAGTGCAGAAGGTTACAAGTGTTAAATATTGTGAATAATTCGATCAGGACATGACTGAACGGAGTGCATTTTGGAAACGGATAACGTGATGAGCGTAGCCAACGGCGAAATCTCCCGGGAAATCGGCGACATCAACCTCGCCTACATGCTGCTGGCGCAGAAACTGGTCAAGCAGGACCGCGTGGCGGCGATGTTCAGGCTTGGCGTGAGCAGTGAACTGGCCGACATGCTGGCCGGCATGTCGCTGGCACAGATCGTCAAGCTGGCGGCGTCGAACTTCCTGCTGTGCAGTTTCCGGCTCGACGAACACGCCTCGATGTCGGCAGTGGTTGGCGAAGGTAAGGACACGATGCTGCAACAAGCACACATGTCGATCCTGATGTCGGCACGAAGCCTGCAGACCCGAAAATCAGCGGTGCCCGCATGACGCGCAAGAGCGTCCTGGGCGAGGTGCGGGAAGTGCAACTCGCGATCCAGCTGATCCAGCTGGGCGCGCGCCTGCAGTTCCTGGAGTCGGAGGTGGGCCTGAGCCGCGAGCGGCTGATCCGGCTCTACAAGGAAATCAAGGGGGTTTCACCGCCCAAGGGATTGCTTCCCTTTTCAACCGATTGGTATATGACGTGGCTGGCGAATATCCATTCGTCAATGTTCTACAACATGTATCAATTCATGAAAATTCATTCGGACGAAGAAAAAGTCTGGATATTGATTAAAAGCTACAAGCTTTATTTGCAGCAAATTGCGGCGCAGGACAGCGAGCCAATTCTGGATTTCACGCGCGCCTACACGATGGTGCGCTTTTTCGACAGCGACATGCTGCAGCTGAGCACCTGCTGCCGCTGTTCGGGCCAGTTCGTCGCGCATGCGCACGACCACAAGAGCGGCTATGTGTGCGTGCTCTGCCGGCCGCCGTCGCGCGCAGGCAAGGCGCGCGGCGCCAAGCGCGGCGCCGACGGCGAGGCCGCCGCGCTCGGCATCGAGGGCATGGGTTTTGGGGTGGAGGCGGCGCCGGGCGGCGCGGGGCTCCACTGACACGGACCCTGCCCGCCGGGCAGGGCTTTTGAATCGACGCCTCAAGGGCAATAGGGGAAGCGCGTGCTCCTTCTGGTTGGGTATCTGGTGGTGATTGGCGCCGTCTTCGGCGGCTATGCGCTGATGGGCGGGCACTTCGGCGTGCTGTTCCAGCCGGTCGAGCTGCTGATGATCGGCGGCGCCGCGCTGGGCGCCTTCCTGGCCGGCAACAACGGCAAGACGATCAAGGCCACGCTCAAGGAACTGCCGCTGCTCTTGCGCTCGTCCAAGCACAACCGGCAGCTCTACCTGGACCTGCTCGCGCTGCTCTACGAGCTGCTGGCCAAGGCGCGCAAGGAAGGGATGATGAAGCTGGAGTCCGACGTGGAGGCCCCGGCGCAGAGCGAGATCTTCAGCCGCTACCCCGAGATCCTGGCCGATGCCGGCGTGATGGAGTTCCTGTGCGACTACCTGCGCCTGGTCATCAGCGGCAACACCGATGCGTTCGAGATCGAGGCGCTGATGGACCACGAGATCGAGACCATCAAGCACGAGGCCGAGATGCCCGTGCACAGCCTCTCGCGCGTGAGCGATGCGCTGCCCGCGCTGGGCATCGTCGCGGCCGTCATGGGCGTGGTGCATGCGCTGGGCTCGGCCGACCTGCCGCCCGCGGAAATGGGCGCGCTCATCGCGCACGCCATGGTGGGCACCTTCCTTGGCGTGCTGCTGGCCTACGGCTTCGTCTCGCCGCTGGCTTCGCTGATCGACCAGAAGGTGTCCGAGGGCATGAAGCTGTACCAGTGCACCAAGGTCACGCTGCTGGCCAGCCTCAACGGCTATGCGCCGCAACTGGCGGTGGAGTTCGGCCGCAAGGTGCTGTTCTCGACCGAGCGGCCCAGCTTCACCGAGCTGGACAGCCACGTGCGCGAAGTCAAGGCGCGCTGAGCGGCGCGGCGCATCGTCATGAGCACGGAAAAGCACAGGGTCGTGGTCAGGCGCGTTGCCGCCCATGCGGGCGGCGGGCACGGCGGCGGCTGGAAGATCGCCTATGCCGACTTCATGACTGCCATGATGGCGTTCTTCCTCGTGATGTGGCTCCTGTCCAATACCTCGCCGAAGCAGCGCGAGGGCATCGCCGAGCATTTCCGCATGCCGCTGAAGGTGGCGCTCAGCGGCGGCGAGAAGAGCAGCACCAGCATCAGCGTGGTGCCCGGCGGCGGCATGGACCCGAGCACGCGGGCCGACGGCGAGGTGCAGCGCGCCGACGCCGAGGACGACGCCGACGCGGACCGCCTGGCCAGCATGAAGGAGCGGCTGGACAAGCTCATCGAGAACAGCCCGGTGTTCCGGCAGTTCCGCTCGCAGATCCTGATCGACATCACGACGGAGGGGCTGCGCCTGCAGATCGTCGACAACGAGAACCGCCCGATGTTCGACCTGGCCAGCGCGCAGTTGGTGCCGCACATGCGGGCCATCCTGCGCGAGATCGGGCCCACGCTCAACGAGCTGCCCAACAAGATCACGCTATCGGGCCACACCGACGCCTTCGTCTACAGCAACGGCGACCGCTCCTATGGCAACTGGGAGCTGTCGGCCGACCGGGCCAATGCCTCGCGGCGCGAGTTGGTGATGGGCGGCATGGCCGAGAACAAGGTGCTGCGCGTGGTCGGCCTGGCCGACAGCATGCACCTGGACCGGAGCCATCCGCGCAATCCGATCAACCGGCGCATCAGCATCATCCTGCTCAACCACCGCACGCAGCAGCAGATCGAGAACGAGAACAGCGGCGGTGGTGGCAGCGCCGGCGCCCTCCTGCCCGCAAGGTCGAAGGCTTCGCCGCCGCCGCTTTCCGCACCCGCCGACAACCTCAAGGTGACCGTCAAAGGGTCGCCGGCACCCACGCACCCCTAAAGACATTGACGCCGGCACGCATGCACGCCGGTTCGGAGCAACGATGGATCTCAGTCAGTTCACACAGGCATTTTTTGTCGAAGCCGTCGAGCTTCTGGCACAGATGGAGCAGCTGCTTCTCGAGCTGGACGCCGAGGCGCCCGACAGCGAGCAGCTCAACGCCATCTTCCGTGCCGCGCATTCGATCAAGGGCGGCGCGGCCACCTTCGGCTTCGTTGCGCTGACCGACACCACCCATCTTCTGGAAACCCTGCTGGACCGCGCGCGCCACGGCCAGCTGACGCTGAGCCGCTCGATGATCGATTCATTCCTGGAAACGAAGGACGCCTTGCAAGAACAACTGATCGCCTACCAGGCCGAGAACGAACCCGACCCCGCGCGCGTGGCGCACATCTGCGAGGTGCTGCGCCAGCTGGCACTGGAGAGCGATGGTGCCCAGGCGGCGCCTGCACCCGCACCTGCGCCCGCCGCCGTGCCCGTTGCTTCCGCTGCCGT
The DNA here is from genome assembly GCF_033807855.1 of Variovorax sp. SPNA7. NCBI lineage: Bacteria > Pseudomonadati > Pseudomonadota > Betaproteobacteria > Burkholderiales > Comamonadaceae > Variovorax > Variovorax sp. SPNA7. Next base: position 4,742,668 of record NZ_CP138513.1, on the reverse strand, counting down.
GGTGTCGGCGCCGGGCGGGGCGCTGCGCATCAAGTTCTCGCGCCTGTCCGACAGCGAATGCGAGCTGCTCGCCGACGAGCTCGGCAACCTCGGCAAGCTGCTGTCGCGCACGCGCAGCGGCGACCAGCTGACGGTGCTGCTCGACACCAGTTGCGCGCCCGACGACATCGTGGCCGTGTGCTGCTTCGTCATCGACGAGTCGCAGATCGAGATCACGGCCGAGCCCGCTGGCGATGCGGCTCCTGCGGCCGCGCCCATTGCCGCCGCGCCAGCCGCACCGGCGGCCGCGGCACCACAGCCGGCCGCGCCGACGGCCAGCGCTGCGCCCAGGGCGGCCTCCGCTTCGGCCGCCGCAGCAGGCGCCAAGGATTCGAGCTCGATCCGCGTCGATGTGGAAAAGGTCGACCAGCTCATCAACCTGGTGGGCGAACTGGTGATCACGCAATCGATGCTGACGCAGGCCGCCACCATGCTCGACCCGGTGGAATGCGAGCGCTTCCTGAGCGGCCTCGGCCACCTGGAGCGCAATGCGCGCGACCTGCAGGAATCGGTGATGTCGATCCGCATGATGCCGATGGACTATGTGTTCAGCCGCTTCCCGCGCGTGATCCGCGACGTCAGCGCCAAGCTCGGCAAGGAAGTGCGCCTGGACACCTTCGGCAAGGAAACCGAGCTCGACAAGGGCCTGATCGAACGCATCATCGATCCGCTCACGCACCTGGTGCGCAACAGCCTGGACCACGGCATCGAGACGCCGGCCCAGCGCATTGCCAAGGGCAAGGAAGCCGAAGGGCAGCTGCTGCTGTCGGCGCAGCACCATGGCGGGAACATCGTGATCGAGGTCAGCGACGACGGCGCGGGCCTGAACCGCCAGAAGATCCTCGCCAAGGCCATGCAGCAGGGCCTGCCCGTGACCGACACCATGCCCGACGACGAGGTGTGGCAGCTGATCTTCGCGCCCGGCTTCTCCACGGCCGAGCAGGTGACCGACATCTCGGGCCGCGGCGTTGGCATGGACGTGGTCAAGCGCAACATCCAGGAGATGGGCGGGCATGTGGAGATCAGCTCGCGCGAGGGCTGGGGCACCACCACCCGCATCGTGCTGCCGCTCACGCTGGCCATCCTGAACGGCATGTCGGTCAAGGTGGGCAGCGAGGCCTACATCCTGCCGCTGAGCTATGTGATCGAGTCGCTGCAGCCGCGCACGGAGCACCTGCACTCGATCACCAGCGACGGCCATGTGATCAAGGTGCGCGGCGAGTACCTGCCGCTGATCGAGCTGCACGGCGTGTTCGACGTGGCCGGCGCGCAGACCGATCCGACCCAGGGAATATTGGTGATCGTGCAGGCCGGCGAGACGCGCTTCGCGCTGCTGGTGGACGAGCTGCTCGGCCAGCACCAGGTGGTGGTCAAGAACCTGGAGACCAACTACCGCAAGGTGCCCGGCATCTCGGCCGCGACGATCCTGGGCGACGGCAGCGTGGCTTTCATCATCGACGTCGATGCCATGCCGCGCATCCAGCGCGCGCATGTGGAGCGCGCCACCGTGCTGGCCCGTGCGGCGCGCACGGAGCCGGTCGCGGCCTGACGGATACGACAGAGACAACCCACGGAGACGATGCAATGCGTTTTGACTTTTTCCGGCGCGCCGCGGCCGAGGAAACGCCGGCGGCCGAAGCGGCCCAAGGCCTGGCGATGCCGCGCAATGCAGAGGGCTTTGTGGCCTACACCTTGCTGCTCGATGCGCACAAGCGCGTTGCAGGCTACAAGCTCGCCTGGCGCGCGGCGGCCAGGCCCGAAGAGGCGCCGGATGCGATCAGCCAGTTCAAGTCGCTCGTGGCCTGCGTGACCGAGCACCTCAACCCGCCGGGCACGCCATGGCGGCTCGGGCGCAGCGAGCTCTTCTTCGATGTGAATGCGGAATCGCTGGCGCTGGGCGCGTTGCAATCGCTGCCGCCCGAGTACACCGTGCTCTGCCTGGAGCTCGGCGACCTGGCCAACGAGGAGCTGCGGCCGATATTGCACTTCCTGCACGAGCAGGGGTTCAGCTTCATGCTGTGCCGCGCCAAGGCGCTGCCAGAAGATCCAGAGCTTTTGGGACTGGTAAGCCATTTCGACGTGGACGCCGGCGATCCCCTGCTGGTGGCGGCCGCGCGCGGCAAGGAGCAGCCCGACCACATGCCGATCCAGCCGATCGCCACGCGCATGGCCTCGTGGAAAGACTTCGAGGCCTGCGCCGCACGCCGCATCGACGTGTTCGCCGATGCGAGTTGCGGCCTGCCGCCACCGCCTGCGGCGAGCACCGGCAGCCACGCGCTGCAGCCCGAATCGGTGCTGATCATGCGGCTCTTGCAGATGATCCAGCGCAACGAGGACCTGCGCGAGATCGAGGCCGCGCTCAAGCGCGACGCCGCGCTCACCTACCGGCTGCTGCGCCACATGAATTCGCCGGCCGTGGGCGCGGGCGTCGAGATCCATTCGCTGCACCACGCGGTGACGATGCTCGGCTATTCGCCGCTGTTCCGCTGGCTCTCGCTGCTGCTGGCCACCAGCAACCCTATGGGCAGCCCGCCCTTCATGATGAAGAAGGCCATCATGCGCGGCCGCTTCGTCGAGCTGATGGGCGAGATCATGCTGCCGCGGGGCGAGTCGGACAACCTGTTCGTGGTCGGCATGTTCTCGCTGATCGACCAGCTGCTGGGCATTCCGATGCAGGAGGTGCTGAACAAGGTGCAGCTGTCCGATTCGGTCCAGCAGGCCATCCTCACGCGCGGCGGCGTGTACGGCCCCTTCCTCTCGCTGGCCGAGGCCTGCGAGCTGGACACCGGCGAGGCGGCGCGCCTGGCGGAGGCGCTGCTCCTGAGCGCCGACCAGGTGAATGCCGCACACCTGTCGGCACTGGCCTGGTCGCAGGACGTGACCCCGGTCGAGGCAGCCTAGCGAGCACGCGCACATGAACTCCGAATTCCTTTTCACCGACGGCGATTTCTCGCGCATTCGCACGCTCATCCACCGGCGCGCCGGCATCGCGCTGGGCGAGCACAAGCGGCAGATGGTGTACAGCCGGCTCTCGCGCCGGTTGCGCGAGCTCGGGCTGCCCGAGTTCTCGGCCTACCTGGCCATGCTGGAAGACAGCCGCGACGGCCAGGAGTGGCAGCTGTTCATCAATTCGCTGACCACCAACCTGACCTCGTTCTTCCGCGAGGCCCATCACTTTCCGGTGCTCGCGGAACTGGCGCGCAAGTGCACCCTGCCGCCCACCGTCTGGTGCGCGGCCGCATCGACCGGCGAGGAGCCCTATTCGATCGCGATCACGCTGATGGAGGCGCTCGGCGAGCGCGCGAGCGCAGCGCGCGTGATTGCCACCGACATCGACACCGCGGTGCTGGCCCGCGCGTCGGCCGGCGTCTTCACGATGGAGCAGGTCAACCGCATGTCCACCGACCGCCTGCGGCGCTTCTTCAACAAGGGCACGGGCGCGAACGCCGGCAAGGTGCGGGTGCGCCCCGAGGTGGCCGCCATGGTCAAGTTCTCGCGGCTCAACCTGCTCGATACTTCGTGGCCCGTGAAGGAGCCGGTGGACGCGATCTTCTGCCGCAACGTGATGATCTATTTCGACAAGCCCACGCAGAAGAAGCTGCTCGACCGCTTCATGCCGCTGCTCAAGCCGAACGGCCTGCTGTTCGCGGGGCATTCGGAGAACGCCTCGCTGGTCAACCAGAGCTTCAAGACGGTCGGGCAGACGGTGTACGCGCTGGGCAAGGCGCGTGCATGAACACGAATGCGAACACGAACCTTGCTGCGCAGAAGGGCTTCCTGCCCGCGGCCGTGCCGGGTTCGGTAGCCACGCACCACTACTTCGACCGTGACTTCGATTGCGCCGCGGTCAAGCTGCTGCCGGCGGAGTACTACGTGACCGATGCCGGCGTCCTCCTGACCACGGTGCTGGGCTCCTGCGTGGCCGCCTGCATCACCGACGTGGAGGCGGGCGTGGCGGGCATGAACCACTTCATGCTGCCCGACGACGCCGAGGCAGGCTCGCGCGAGCAGGCCGGCGCGATGCGCTACGGCGCGCATGCGATGGACGTGCTGATCGCCGAGCTGCTGCGCGCGGGCGCACGCCGCGAGCGGCTCAGGGCCAAGGTCTTTGGCGGCGCCGCGGTGCTGGCGAACATGACCATGCTCAACATCGGCGGACGCAATGCCGATTTCGTCCTGCGCTACCTCGAGAAGCAGCGCATCGCCGTCGCTGCGCAGGACCTGCGCGGCCTGCATGCGCGCCGCGTGTGCCTGCTGCCCGAGAGCGGCAAGGCAGTGGTGCGCAAGCTGCGCGCGCCGGTCGACATCCAGGCGGTCCAGCGCGACGAGGGCGAACTGCTGCGCAAATGGTCCGCCACATACGGCAAGGGAAGCTGGATCGCATGAAGAAAATCAAGGTACTTTGCGTCGACGACTCGGCGCTGATCCGCAGCGTGATGACCGAGATCATCAACAGCCAGGCCGACATGACGGTGGTCGGCACCGCGGCCGATCCGCTGCAGGCGCGCGACCTCATCAAGGTGACGAACCCCGACGTGCTCACGCTCGACGTCGAGATGCCGCGCATGGATGGCCTCGAATTCCTCGAGAAGCTCATGCGCCTGCGGCCGATGCCGGTGGTCATGGTGTCGTCGCTGACCGAGCGCGGCTCGGAGATTGCGCTGCGCGCGCTGGAGCTGGGCGCGATCGATTTCGTGACCAAGCCGCGGCTTGGCGTGCGCGACGGCCTGTTGCAATACACCGAGCTGATCACCGGCAAGATCCGCACGGCCGCCGCGGCGCGGCTGCTGCCGGGCCGGCACGGCGCCTCGGCCAAGGGCGCGGCGGAAAGCAATCCGCAGGAGCCGCTGCTGCGCAGCCCGCTGCTGAGCACCGAGAAGCTCATCATCATCGGCGCCTCCACCGGCGGCACCGAGGCCATCCGCGAGGTGCTGCTGCCGCTGCCGCCCGATGCGCCCGCGGTGCTCATCGCGCAGCACATGCCGGCCGGCTTCACGCGCTCGTTCGCGCAGCGCCTGAACGGCCTGTGCCGCATCACCGTGAAGGAAGCCGAGCATGGCGAACGCGTGCTGCCGGGCTATGCCTACATCGCGCCCGGCGGCTTTCACCTGTCGCTCGGGCGAAGCGGCGCCAACTACGTGGCGCAGCTCGACCAGGAGCCGCCGGTGAACCGCCACCGCCCCTCGATCGACGTGCTGTTCGATTCGGCCGCCAGGCACGCCGGCAAGAACGCGATCGGAATGATCCTCACGGGCATGGGCCGGGACGGCGCCGAAGGCCTGCTGCGCATGAAGCAGGCCGGCGCCTACACCTTCGCGCAGGACGAGGCCAGCTGCGTGGTCTTCGGCATGCCGCGCGAGGCCATCGCCCTGGGCGCCGCCGATGAAGTGGCGCCGCTGGGAGAGATGGGGCGCCGCGTGCTGGCCCATCTGCGCACCTTCGGCGAACGCACGAACCGGGTTTGAAAAACGAACTGTTGGAGTTGAAGAATCGTGATTGACAAGAGCATCAAAATTTTGGTCGTGGACGACTTTCCGACCATGCGCCGCATCGTGCGCAACCTGCTGAAGGAACTCGAGTTCCTCAACGTCGACGAAGCCGAGGACGGCGCAGCCGGCATCGAGAAGCTGCGCGGCGGCAACTTCGGCTTTGTGGTGTCGGACTGGAACATGCCCAACATGGACGGCCTCACCATGCTGCAGACCATCCGCGCCGACCCCGAGTTGGCCAAGCTGCCGGTGCTGATGGTCACGGCCGAGGCCAAGAAGGAGAACATCATCGCGGCCGCGCAGGCCGGCGCCAACGGCTACGTGGTCAAGCCCTTCACGGCGGCCACGCTCGAGGAAAAGATCACCAAGATCTTCGAGAAGCTCCAGAAAGAGGCGGCCTGACATGACACACGCTGCGCTCGAACCCGCGGAGCACGGGAACACGGCCGAAGAGTTGCTCGGGCGCATCGGGCAGCTGACCCGGCAATTGCGCGAAGGCCTGCGCGAGCTGGGGCTGGACAAGCAGGTTGCCAAGGCCGCGCAAGCCATTCCCGATGCGCGCGACCGCCTGGGCTACATCGCTTCCATGACCGAGCGGGCGGCGCACCGCGCGCTCAACGCCATCGACCTGGCGCAGCCGCTGCAGGAAGACCTTGCAAGCAACGCCAAGGGCCTGAGCCGGCGCTGGGACGAATGGTTTGCGAACCCGGTTGAGCTGGACCATGCGCGCCAGCTCGTGATGGACACGCGCGGCTACCTGCAGGACGTGCCGCAGAAGGCCGGCGCCATCAACACGCAGCTGATCGAGATCCTGATGGCGCAGGACTTCCAGGACCTCACGGGTCAGGTCATCAAGAAGATGATGGAAGTGGTCAACGACGTCGAGACGCAGCTGCTGCAGGTGCTGATCGACAACTCGCACCTCGACAAGCACGCCGAGAAGCGCCACGAGGCCGAAGCGAGCAGCCTGCAGAACGGCCCGCAGGTGGTGCCGGGCAACCCGGAGGCCGTGACGGGCCAGGCGCAGGTGGACGACCTGCTGGAGAGCCTCGGGTTCTGAGGCTGCGCGGGTCCGCCGGCAATGGACGATCGACTGGGCTGAAGTGACAGAATGCGGCCGGATGCCGACTTTCCACCCATGAGCAACTTCGAGATCTACACCCCCACGGCCGAGGAAGTGCACTCGGGCGAATTGGGTCGCCGCATGCGGCAGTTCAACTACCGGTTTGTCGGCGAATACGGACAACAGCAGCCGGTCTGGGTCAGCGCGAAAGACCAGGGCGGCGGGCTCGTAGGCGGCCTGCGCGGGTTTGTATTCCTGCACTGGCTGAACGTGGAGTTGCTGTTCGTGGACGATGCGGCGAGGCACCAGGGCGTGGGGCGCAGGCTGCTCGCCATGGCGGAGCAGAAAGCCCGCGAACTGGGCGCCCGCAACGCGACGCTGAACACATTCGAATGGCAGGCTCGCGCGTTCTACCTCAAGCAGGGGTACGAAGAGTTCGGACGCATCGACGACTACATTCAGGGCTTCTACATGGCGTACATGAAGAAAGCGCTCGAGCCATAGCGGCTCCGAATGCCTGCTTCAAAGTGAGAAGAGGAAGTTATGACGCTCAAACGCATGGACAACGTCCTGATCGTTGTCGACGACCTTGAAGCGACCAAGGCGTTCTTCATCGAGCTCGGCCTCAAGCTCGAGGGCGAAACGACAGTGGAAGGGCCCTTGATCGGACAACTGATCGGGCTCAAGGATGTCCGCGCCACCCTGGCGATGATGCGGACGCCCGATGGACAGGGAATCGAGCTGGACAAGTTCCATACGCCCAACGCGATCAGGTTTGGTCCTGTGGACCAACCGGTGAACACGCTGGGTATCCGCCGCATCATGTTCGCGGTCGATGGCATCGATGCCGTCGTTGCGCGCATGCGCGCCCATGGGGCCGAGATCATCGGCGAGATGCAGTATGGGGGCACCTACCGCCTGGCCTACATCCGCGGGCCGGAGGGCATCATCGTCGGGCTTGCCGAGCAGCTCGGCGGAGGGACGCCTGGCGTATAGCTCCGCCATCGAGCGGCAGGCAATGCCAGATTCGGGGAGGCGCCGCCGCACCGCCGGAAGCGCCGCCCGCCATCCATTCTTTCAGCGGGCGTTGCGCCTAGAGTTCATGAGCGCGGCGAGCTCTTCAGCGGTGATGGTGGCAGGCGGCGACACGCCAGCTTGGATCGGCATGCCCATCATCGTTCCTTCAGGCCACGCTGGAATAGCGCAGATGGGAGTGGCGTTGCACCACGGCGATGTCGATGCTCTTGAGCAGCCAGTGCAATTGCGCGCTGTCAGCGTGGGAACCGCCTCGGGTCGAGGGCCAGATGAACCTGTCCTTCTCCAAAAGGGCAATGCCATCCTCGTTTTCACGCAGTAGCGCGCGAAATATTCGGGCTAAACAGGCGCCTCAATGAAAGGGAATCGAAGCTCGACCCGAGTGCCTGGGTTGCCTGCTTCGATGCGCAGATCGCCAGCAAGCCGCTGCGCCCGGGAACGCATGTTGGCAAGCCCCCTGCCACTGCCGCTGGTTGAGCGACTCGCGTTAAAGCTCGTGCCGTCGTCCGACACCGCGAAGATCACGCGGTCATCGCAGCACTGAAGCTCGATTTCCACCTGCCTTGCCTGGGCGTGCTTGAGCACGTTGGTCAGGGCTTCCTGTGCGATGCGCAAGAGTTGCATGCCTGCTTCGGCGCTCAGATTCAGGGTGTCGCCCTCGCAGACTACCTTCCAGCGAGTCTGCATGCCCGCCACTTGCAGCTGGCGATCCCATCTGAAACGGAAGCTGCTCCATGCCTCCATGAAATCATGTCCGGACGGGCTCATCACTTCCAGCGCCAGCCGCATATCCGCGATGCAATCCCTCAGCGTCTGCGCGATACCCTCATGCTCGATTTCGCGGGATTCCACATGGGACAGGGCGACGAACAGCCGTGAGCCCAGGCCATCGTGCAGATCGCGCATGATGCGCTGACGCTCTTCGTCCACCGCGTGCTGCTGTTCGAGCTTGTGCATCTGGACGTAGTTGGCCTGCAGGGTGCGCTCCCGTTCCTGGACGCGGGACTCCAGTGTCTTGTTCAACTGTTCGACGGCATACAAGGCGCTGACGAAGCGGGTGCTGAGAATTGTGCCCATGACCACAAGCACAAGGTCGGCACCATAGTGCAGCAGAAAAATCCGATGCCCGAACCAGGCCGGCGCCAGATGCCACGAGAGTGATGTGGTGGCCAGCAGGTAGTCGTGAACCCCTGCCGCCACGGCCAGCGCGATGGCCATCGCCAGCGCAATCAGCGGCCAGGTGCGCTGTCGGATCGCCGCCACCGCACATGCCACCAGGATGGCCAGCCCCAGCGGTATGGTGCCTCCCAGCCAGATGCGTCCGGGCAACGTTTCCGAACCGCCGCTGACGACGTAGCTGACCGGCCCCAGCAGCCAGTACAGGAGCAGTGCCCGCTCGACCCTGGGACGTACCGTGCCTGCGAGGCGCAACGCGAAGATCAACAAGACGATGATGAAACCGCCCGTTGCCGTGTAGTAGAAAACACGCCAAACGGGCCACACCGCGCTTGGCAGGACTTCCACAACAAAGGTCAAGGTTCGGCAGCCCCAGAAAATCGAGGTCAGTCCAAACAGGCCGTAGAGCAGTTCTTCGCGCCGACGCCACCAAATGAACAGCACCAGCATCCCCACCACGAAGCACGACAACACCGTGAACTGCGGCATCGTGCGCACCCAAAAGCGGCGCTGCTCATATTCCTGGAGCAGCACGGCATAGGATCCCACCTGAAGGTCGCCCATCCGTGCCTGGGGCGTGACGGCAGAGGCCGAAGCCAATACCAGCAGTTCATTGCGACCAGGACGTAGCATCGCGTCCGGAATGGCGAACAGGAAGGGCCGCTCCCAGCGCACCGTCGTGTGCGCATCGGAAGATGGCACCTGACCCAATGGCACGCCGTTCAGCCAGAGGGATCCGCCGCCGTAGAAATAAGGCAGAGAGACCGCCCATGGATCGGATCTCTGCGGCGGAGCCTCAAAGAGAATCCGGAACCATGTCGTGCCCGGCGCGGCATGCGGCAATGCGGCCGGCATCCAATCTGCGTCGGCGGATGGTGGAACGCTGCGCCCCGCACCGGTGGCCGGAAGCGTCTGAACGACGAGTTGCGCCGCACCAGCTCCTGCCGGGATCTGAAGAAACCACAACGCCAGTGCCAACGCCCTCCACCAACGGCAACTCTGCGCACTCTGCGGCATGTTCATCGCTTTGGGTCCGTGACTTGCATCGATCCTCTGGATGGAGGATTGTGCAGTCACGGCGCCTATGCCCCCAGCCAGCCCCGGAGACGGTTGTGCTCGTCTGAACATCACCGTCTCCCGTCTGATGGGGGACCGAGGCGTTGGGCGGAATCTTGGTCGCGATCACGGCTTGCTGGCTTCACACTCAGAAAGAAAGCGCGGAGCATGCATCACGTCCGGTGCTTTGCGCAGTCTCCGTTTGGAGACTGCGCCGGGCCAATTCACCGCCGCGTGTCGTGCCGGCTCTATATCGAAAAAAACTTCTTGTGCCGCATGCTCTCCGCTTGTGCGTGCTTCTTACGTAACTCTTCAAATTGGCGCGCAATTATTTCAACCTCGCACGCCCACAGCAACTCCGTAATGTCTTATTCTTTTCCCATCGCCGACGCATCGATATTGTGCTTTTGTGCAGCGACCCAAACCGTCAAACTGTTCACATTGCATCATCACTTTGGATCTTGTGCTCCATTCTCTACTGCGTAGATCCGCTTCCCGGCACTGGCGCTCTGATTCTCGAAGCAGCCGGTAACAACTATCGTCGCTGACGGCGTCGCTGCTGCATTCGCCAGCGGCCATGCTGGGACTGGCATGTCCGGCCAAGAATGCCGTAACGAGAGCGCAAGCGGCAGCCGATATTGCGGTTTTCATAATGCCTCCATTTTTCACGTTGGTAGAAAAATACTTATTTGCCCACATTGGTGACCGCCAATCTGAGACTTTTGCGTTTATGTTTCTGAAGTGTGTGCGCCTGTTGTTGTGCACTCATGGCATTTTTTCGATGCTTACTGAAGCAAATCGCCCCTGCCGGCCATTTCGAGACATTGCACCAAGCTTTCGACATCGGTCTTCCTGATCAACACCTCATGCACTGACTGCTGCGCTTTGGCATCGAAGACAAAGGCGACGTTCAGGGTCTTGTTCACTGTCGGTCCGAGATGGCCGGCCAAGACGACCTTGGTTCTCACGCTGCGCAGCGCCACCGCGCGCAGATCGGGCCAACCGTAGTTGCGTGACCTGGTGAGGGTGCGCACCCGCAGGCCTTGTGCATCGAGCGTTACGCTCCACTCGGTGGTGGTGACCAGCCAAGTGAAGACGACGGCAATGCCCAGGCCGAGCAGCGGCCCGCCCAATTCCTTCAGCGACGCCCAGTCCGTAAAGCTGCTGGATTGCTGGAGCCACAGGTAGGTGCCGTACAGAAAACCCAGTGCGCCGGGCACGCCGAATAGCAGGAAGGCCAGCAGCCGGGCGGCCATGGCGTTGTAGTTGGTGAGTTTCAGGGTCGACATGGTCGGCAGTGGGTCAGGGGCTTTTAACGAGATGGCGTTTCATGCAGCTACCTGCTGTTAAGGAATCCATAGAATTTCCCAAAAACATCAGTTTGGTTGTTTCCGATTTCTTTCTGGGCGCCCAAGAGCCGCTCGCTTTCAATCTAAAGCGACCGAAGGCTCAGAAGCCGACCGTAGGGATTGGCCGATGCAAAGGGGTACCACTGATAGCGAACTGCGTTCGATTGATTGCCACCGAGAATGAGCAGCTTCTTCTCGTCTTGGTCGTAGGCCATAAAGAACCCCACGTGTCCCAGACCACTTTCCGCCGACTTTCTCTGGCCCACCGCGATGTCCCCCACTTGAGCGGGTGTGTCGCTGCCAGCTAGCACGCTTTCCGCCGATTTGCCATTGCGCCACCTGTTCCACGATTGCGCCATTGCGGAATTGGTGCCGTTGTGCCCGCTCTTTTCCACACACCAGTTGACGAAGCATGAGCACCAGGCGATTTCGTCTTGCTGTCCGGACAAGCCATCCACGGTCGCCATGTATTCGAGGATGCGTGGGTGATCGCCGGAACCAGATACCTCCTTGACGCCGATTTCCTTTTGCGCAACCGCCAGCCACGGCGACCGCTCTGCACCTGCTGGCAGCAGGTACTTGAGGCTGCACCACCCGTCCACGCCGTTGGCGGTGACTTTCGCCCAAGTGCCAGTGCCATCGATCTCCGTGGCCGCGATGGCCAAGCCACGGTGGAGGAATCCGAGCGACTCACTTTCCCGACTGGCATCGGTGCGCACATGCAGCGAATCGGCGGTGACATGCATGGACAAGGGTTTCATCTGTGCTCCAAAAGTAGGCTGGTGAAGGAACGCGAGCTGGACTGGATTTCTTTTCCTGGGCATGGCCAGCCCCCACGATCTGCATGGTGTCGAAGCCGCGCGCGCTTTCCCATCCCCCATTCGCGTCGCGGTGTACCGCATTTGCGCGATGGCCCACGCGCGCGAGTTCTGATGTGCGGGCATGCGATGGGGCCTGTGCTGATTTGCGCGATCTGCTGGAACGCCCCTGCGCGCTGACGTCCGTGCGGCTTCCCGGATGGTCTTTTCGGAGCAGCTTCGGGTCGGGCGAACAGGTTTTTGCAACCCGCCCTTGGCAATTAAAGCAAGCCGAGTTGGCCAGCTTCGTAGACCGCTTCGCCGCGCGAGTGGACGGCAAGTTTTTGGTAGATGCGCTTGACGTGCGTGTGCACGGTATGGGTGGAGATAGCGAGCACTTCGCCCACCTCCCTGAAGTTCAGTCCCTTGGCGGTCAGGCGCAGAATTTCGGTTTCGCGTTCGGACAGCAGGGACGTCGCAGGCGGATTCGCCAACGGCGCGGGTCCCGGTGTGGCCATGGCTTCACCGGTCCGCATGCGCTGGAGAATCCGCCGGGCTATCGCGGGGCTGATCGGCGAGCCTCCATCGCGAACCTCCAAGATGGCCGCCACCAACTGCTGCGGCTGCGCATCTTTCAGAAGGTAGCCGGTGGCGCCGGCGGCGATGCAATCAGTCACGTTGGCGTCGTCGCCGAACATGGTGACAACGATCACATCACATTGCGGCTGGCGGGCCACGGCATGCCGAATCACCCGCGAGCCGTGTCCGTCGGGCAGACCCAGGTCGATGAGCACCACATCCACCGGGGTGGCATCCAGCAAGGCACACGCCGCGGCCACGGTGGACACTGCGCCGCCCAAGGAGAAGCCTGGCTCAACCAGCACTGTGTCGATGAATCGCCGCAGAAGGGCCGGCTCATCCTCGACGATCAGGACATTGATATTCACGATCTTCGCCTCGCCAAATCCCTATTGTGGCGGGCTGCCGGACGGCAGACGTACCGCAAATGCGGTATTCCAGTGCCTCCCCCCAAAGTCCCGCGCCATCGGAAAAACCGCCGTAGTGCGCCGCTGCAAGCTGCACGGCGGCCACATCACCCACGGGCTCGAGACGGCATAGCGCGTTCATCTTTGTGCTCGTCGGCACCTGGGTCGTAAACAACACAGTTATCGCGCGCGTGATGAGGGCCCAGGGCTTGGGAATCAAGCCGCGCAGGCGCTTCGTGCGTACCACCGACAGCAAGCACGTTTCGCCAAGCTTCCCAACCTGGACCGCAACGTCATCCCGACCCAGCCCAATGTGATGTGGGTCGCTTCATCACGATTACTGCGCATGCCGGAGCACCCAGCAGGCCGACCCGTCCCTTCGGGCGCTAAACGCAACATGCCGATCTCGGACGCTGCGAGCTACCGATCCCCGTGTCCCCCAAATGCGGTATTTCGTTTGCAAATAACTCCACTAGATTCGACCCATCACAGATGGATAAGCAGCAGGGCACCGTGCAAATACGGCCACCTCCTGAGAGGAGATAAGAGCCCTGCGAACGTGCCACGCTTCACTTGCTATCGGCAGGCCTCACAACTTGTGCATTGGTCATTCAGCGAAGCGTTCAGACTCGAGGCGATTTCGAGTGAGGATGGATGAAAAAGAGATCGGCAAATAAGGAGTTGAAATGAACTTAAAGAAACTGACATGTGTATTTGTGCTTGGCGCAGTCGGGTCGTCATCTGTATTCGCACAATGCGAGCCGGAGCGACGAGCGTATGACATTGCAGGAGAAAGTTGCCACAAAAAATGGAGAACAGCAGCCGACATCTCTGAATGCAAAAATGAAGAACTGGCGGCTGCGGAGGCGAAGCTGAGGCAATGCTTCAGAGATATTAATGCTAGAAAGCGCGAGCGTTGATGTGATGCCGACGGTGGGCAAACTTGTTGAAAACTAATTAAGCAAATTGAAAGGGGTAATATGATTCGATTTTCTCTCACCATCTTGCTGGCATTCGTGTCTTCCCACGCGCTCGCCAGCAATTGGACGACGGCCATGGACAATAAAAGAAAATGTGAAACTGCGGCTCATGAGGCTGAAAAACATCGCCGACACATGGCGGCCAGCCATTACAAGCAATGCGCTAAGGATTTTCAGATTGCCGCCCAATATTTTCGGGAGAACGATCAGGCGTACAACGGAAAAACGGCTTTTCAGCGTGGACTTGACCACTACAACAGGGGGAACATGCAATAGCCAATATGCTTTTACTTGCAAGGCAAGATCGTCATGAAGACAAAATCGCCTGACTGCTCGCTTGGATCTTTTTGTCATTTGGAGTTCTGGCCAAGGATGAGCGTCCCGGTCGTTCATCACGTAATCGCGTCGTTTATCACGATTGCTGCGCATGCTGAAGCACCCAGCAGGCCGCCCCTTCCCCTCGCAGGCGGCAAACGCAACGTCCCGCCTCGGACGATGTGGTCCACCGGTTTCCGCGTACTCCCCAAATCGCGGTATTCCGTTTGCAACTCATCCAGCTAGATTCAAGTGGTCGCAAATCGAGGAGACGTCATGACGATCACCGCGCGGGAACCGGACGCCATCTCCTTCCGAGGTCTTAACGGCTTGGTGCAAGCTGTCCGGACCTCGACTCATTTCCTGTCAGCGCCAATCCTTTCGGCTTGCTGTGTGTTGGCCATCCCCCTCGGCGTTCAGGCTCAGATCAACTCGGAAATCGCAAACTGTGCTGAACTCAAGGACGAGACCACCACCGCCCAGGTAGAACTCTGCGCAGCCCACGTCGGCTGCCGGTACGTGTTGAACGTGCAGAAGACCTGCACACGCGCCAAGGACTACCTCGACCGTCTGCAAACCACCATCGGCGAGGGCACACGCACGTTCTTCGGCTATCGCAAGGAGATCACGCCCGATGCAGTATTCGCGGCGGTACTGGGAGGCGAGGCGTTCAGCGGCGCGCGCAAGCTGGAGACGCTGCCTGCGGAGCGCCAGCGGATTCAAGACATCGGTGCGCAGGTGCGAGTCTTGGGTGCCGGTGACAAGTTGGCCAGCCCACATGATGCAAAGATGCCTTGGATCTTCTACGGAGAAATCAGGACCGGCCACTACACGGACGAACGAACCAATGGATGGGGAACTAAGTTCTATGACGATGGCGTGATCACGCGCGGACAACACGCCCACGGCCCAATGCAAACCCGCATCGACACCCTCTATCCAAACGGAACCAGGCAAGTCAAAGAGTATGTACATAAGGGGCCATCGACGCGCTTTGCAACGGTAAATCATGATGGTTCGGTGACCGTTCTCACCTCCAATGCCGGCGGGTTCGAGGGAAAAAAGTACCGAGCTGATGGCACCGTGTCAGAGGAAGGGAGTTTCGATGACGATCTCAAGCTGTCCGTCGGTACCCGGTACGACATGGCGGGTGTAGCGGCGACTGTCAATATCCCGGCCGAGCGTCAAGCCACTGCTCGCGCAGCCGCCGCCGCCGAGCAGCACCGCAAACGCGAGGAGGCAGCCCGCGCCGAGCAGCAGTTCCGCGACAGCTTGCAAGCGATGAACGCCGGGCAACTGTTCGCACGCGCGGATGAACTGAATGCACAGGGAGACCGCACCCGAGCCCGCGAGGTGCAGCGAGCCTTGATGAGTCGCTTTCCCGACCATCAGTTGGCAGCAGCGACGGCGCGACAGATGGGGGGCGGATCCGGCGGCAGTCCGGCAACGGGAACTGACTCAAGCAATGCGGGGGACTCCTCCAGGCAATCCGCCTTCTCTAAGGAAAATAGCCGCTACTCGTCGATCTGCATGCGCAACGCCGCCAAGGCCGAGCAGGCGCTCACGACCGCCAATGCCCGGCGCTATTTCGGTGGCTCCGTCGATCTCGATATTCTCGACATGGTCAAGCGCATCCACCAACCCTGCATGGCCTACGACTCGAAGGCGAAGTGGTCATACGACGACGCAGAGCAAGCGCGGGGAATTTTGCAGTGCGGATCAGGTTCTTGTCCGCGCTGGACGGAAGGAACCGAAGGGGCGAAAACCCGGCAATGGTTTGAAATCTTCTCCGGCGAGTTCAACAAGATGATGGCCAACTGGGAAGGCTATTCACGCGACTTGGACCCGCCCGGTAGCAGCAGTCCGCCAGCAGGAGCAGGGGCCAATCGTTCTGCGGCAGGGCGACTTTCCAGCCAGCAATGCGAGGCTATGAGGCAGATGGTCACCACGACCAAGGTGCCGTCCAATGTCTCCGTGACCGCCTCTACTGAAACCGTGATGTTCATGAGGAAGACGTCGCTGGACATGATCGACGGCGGCTGCCCCGGCACTACGTCGCAAGATCGCCAGGAGCACCAGCAGGCCTACCTCGCCGCCGAGCGTGCTTGCAACCAGGTGCAGTCCGGCGGGCGCCGATGCGTGCCTCAGAAACACACGGCGGCAGTCGCAGTGAGCAAGCCCCCAGTGGCCTCATCAGCATCCAGCGCACAGCCTGGCAACTCCATCTCCTATGACCCTGTGACGGGTCGTTGCCTGGGACCGCGAGAGATTTGCACATGCCAGCCCGGCATCGATGTCAGTGGCTGCCCCGCTCGCTCCTCGGGCGGCGGCGGCATCCGAACGGCGCGCTGAAGACGCGAAGCCTGCGTTCACCGCGATACTGCGCAGGTCCTGTGTGGACCGACGACGTCGTGCGCGAAGACCAGAGCATCTGCCGGATCGAAATTCGCAATGACCGACAAGCCGCTGCGCCTCTACATGACGATGTCCGAGATGCTCTCGGACCACCTGAGTACAACGGGGGCCTACCCGGAAAAGTTCATCTTGAGCACCTCGCTGCACAGGCAGTACTTGCGAGACTGGGTGCTGATGCGTCAGATGATCACGACACGCATCGACCCGACAAACCACATGGGCGTGCCCATCGAGATTTCCGACGTCATTCCCAGCATCATGGTGGCCTCCAACGGCACCGAGTTCGAGCTGCCGTGATTGCCGTGATGCGGCGATCCTCTCCTGGAAGCAGTTGGCACCGATGCCGTCGTCCTTGCCAATGAGCTCCTCCATGACCTGCTGGAGAGCCTCGGGTTCCGAGGATGGCGCGAGTGCACCGACGCTCGGACATGTCACATAAACAAGGGATGGGCGGTGTGCACGATCGGCGACAGGATTGGCGGACGTTCGGGCCGGCGATCTGACCGAACGGCCTCAACATATCCTCTTGTCACCCATGGCCCGCAGCATGCTGAAACCTCGTCCTCTCCTCCTGCTTGGCCTGCTCGTGCTGTGCACCCAACTGACCGGTTGTTTCACCGTTGCCCATGCCGTGCTCTCGCCGGTCCTGGATTCCGCTCTCAAGGGCGCCGTGGAGATCAATGCAACACCGGAAAGCATGGGCGTCTCCACCGCCCAGTACAGGGGATTCGACTGCAAGCATCTGGCCGCTCTGGAGCCGCAATTCGTCGCCGAAAGCAACAACCCGGCGAGCGATGGCTTGATGCGCAAGGGAATGGGCTGGCATGTAGATGCCATCCGGCAGGTGCAGCGCGAACAGGGCTGTGCCAGTGGCGGCGAAGCTGGCCCCAGGGGCATGGTCGCGGGCCAGGGCGCCGCAACGCCTGCCGCCGGAACCCCTTTCTACTTCTACTGCCGGGCCACCGACACCGACGTCCGGAAAACGGTCGCAAGCACCGTGTTCGAACAGTCCATTCCCGCCATGGACCCGATGGCCCGCTACAACTTCGCCAGTGCTGCAGAGGCGGAATTCAAGCGCGACGTGATGCCCTCGCACGGCGTTCCCGGCGCGCAACCGAGTTGCGTGGCTGAAGACACTCTGGCCAAGGCCAACAGCAGCCGGGCGCGCTTTCGCTGTCAGTTCAGCGGCTTCAATCTCAGATTCGTCGACTTGGCCTGGCGACCGGCCATCCAGGCCGGCCCCACGGCTGCGGCGACCACCGGAGCGGCCGCCTCGGGAGGTGCTGGCGCCACGGGCAGCATGGGCTACCTTGGCGTGCGCATCGGGAGCGTGGACGCGACGATGGCCAAGGCACTTGGCCTGGACACGCAGCGTGGAGCCATGGTGATCGAACTGGACCCAGCAGCGCCTTCCGCCGCCAACGGTCTGAAACCGCTGGACGTGGTGCTGGAGATTGCCGTCAGGCGGTCATGCAACCCGCAGATCTCCGGAGCACGGTGCAGCGCATGCGTCCTGGGTTCAAGGCGCCGCTGCGCATCTGGCGAGACCGTGCCGAAAAGGAGCTGTCGCTCGTGATTGGCGCGGCGCCGCCAACGCGGCAAACTGCAACACCCGGTGCATCGGCACCAGAACGCGCGTTGCAAGCCGGTGTGTTGCAGGCCGGCGCGGCGCCCGCCGGGCCGCCCCGCTTCTGCCACGCGACATTGGCACCCGTCGGCGAGCCGGGCGGAGTCTAGTCCCCTGTTTGGGAGGAGCGCGGCCCTGACTTCAGCCATGCAGCCATGCTGCGTTCCTTGGCGGGCTTCGTTGCCCATGTGCGCCAGGTTCAGCCCGGAGTCTGGCACGACGACATTCCAGCCGGCAAGTGCTTTGCGGGCTCCAACCATTGCACCGCCACTGCGCTGCGGCACTTCGGCACCTCTCAGCAAATCAACCAGTTCTGCCATGAGACGCGGGAGCAGGCCGAAGGGGTGAGGAAGCGTCTGTCGCAAGGCAAGGGATACGCAATGGTCGAGTGGGCACCACCAAGCGCACACTGACGCACAGCCGAATCCTTGCGCATGAGCCCATGCCGCTGGCTTTGCCGGCGGCGCCTTCTGTCCGCACCGAAGTCGGTTGCGGCCATCACGCGCAACTCCTAGATCGAATCCTTCAACTTCGCCCGCAGCCTGCTGATCGCCTGGCTGTGCAGCTGGCACACGCGCGATTGCGTCACTTCCAGGATCGCGCCGATCTCGCGCAGGTTCAGCTCTTCCTCGTAGTACAGGTTCAGCAGCAACTGGTCGCGCTCGGGCAGCGCGGCAATCGCGTCGACGAGCTCATGGCGGAAACCCGCTTCGAGCAGTTGCGCGAGGGGGTCGTCGCCGCCAAGCCGGGCGTCGGCTTGCGCCTGGCGTTCGAGCCAGGGGTTTTCGGATTCGCCGTCCTGTGCGAAGTCTTCCACGTAGAGCAGTTGGCAGCCTTGGATGTCCTGCAACAGCGACTGGTAGTCGTCCAGCTCCATCTTCAGCTCCCGGGCAATCTCTCCTTCGCTGGCGGAGCGGCCGAGGCGGTGCTCCAGCGCCTGGATGGCCTGTTCCACCTTGCGCGCCGACTGGCGCAGGCCGCGCGAGCCCCAGTCGCTCGCGCGCAGTTCGTCGAGCATGGCGCCGCGGATGCGCTGGCTGGCGAAGGTCTCGAACTGCGCGCCGCGGTTGTCCTGGTAGCGCGTGGACGCGTCGAGCAGGCCGATCATGCCGGCCTGGATCAGGTCGTCGAGCTCCACGCTGGCGGGCAGCTTGGCCAGCATCTGGAGCGCCATGCGGCGCACCATCGGCTGGTGCTGCTTCAGCAGGTGGGACTTCTCAAAGGTTCCCTGCGCGGTGTACACGGCCGTCCCTTTCTTGCGTCTCTTGCTCTTGTGCTGCTGCAGCAGCCGCGAAGGGCTCCGATGCCAGTGCGTCGGGCCGCCAGAGCACCGCCTTGGTGTCCTGCGGCCGCACCGCCGGACGCCAGGGCCACTGCGCGACGGCGGCGGCGATGACGCGGAAATCCACCGCCGCCGGGCTGGCCGGGAAGGCCTCGACCACGGTGCGGGCGAGGCGCCTGGCATCGGCCAGGTGCGGATCGGCGCGGACCCAGCCGGCCGGCTGTATGGAAACCGCCAGGTAGCGGCTGCCGGTGTCGACCAGGTTGGCCATGGTCTGGCGCGCGGCCTCGGGGTCGGCCACGCCATTGACCAGCAGGCGAAGCTGCCGCAGCGCGTGCGCATAGTGCAGCCGCTTGATGCCCGAATAGGTGGCGGTGATGGAGGCCGGGTGGGGCTGCAGCACCACCACCAGCTCGTCCGCCAGCCGCGCGAGCGGCGACAGGTTGCCGACGGCGTCGAGCGCCGCGTCGACCAGGATCATGCTGCCGTCCCACAGCAGGCGCGGGTCGGTGTGGTCGGGCTGGCCGCCGAGCGGCGCCGGCAGCACGTGCACGCCGCACTCGGTGCGCGCGGCGGCGCCCTCGCAGGTCAGCCGCTGCGAGGCGACGTCGGCCAGCGTTCCGAGCGGATCGGCGGCCCATGCGGCACACGCCGTATCCGGTCCCGGCCTGTGCTCGTCGAGCAGCAGCACGTCCTTGCCCATGTGGGCCAGCGCGGCGCCCAGGTTCATGGCCGCCGTCGTGGCGCCCGGGCGGTTGCCCATGCTTGCGATCGCGATGATGCGCGCCGACGACTGCGCAAGCAGCCGCCGCAGCCCATCGGCTTGATCCGACACCAGCTTGCTCACGTGTCCAGCGCCTCCAGCAGGAAGAACAGCTTGCCCACGCCGGCGTACAGCACGTTGCCCGACACGGGGCGGCCGGGCCGCGCGGGGCGGCCGGTCAGCTGCGACAGCAGCGCGCGGGTGCGGCCGGCCCAGTCGCCGCCGGCCTGCTGCAGGCGCCAGACGGTGGTGGTCACCTGGCCTGCGATGAGCAGGCGCTTCATCATGTGCGGATCGCCGGCCTCGCCAAGCCCGCCCAGCACCGAGAGGCCCTGGCGCAGCAGGCGCAGGCAGGGCTCGGCCTCGGCGGCCCAGCCTTGCCACTGCGCGAGCTGCTGCGGCCCGATGTCGCGGCCGATGTTGGTGAGCGCATAGCTCTGCGCCAGCACCTTGTGGCTGCGCGCATCGGTCAGGCGCGTGGCAATGCAGCGCAGGCCGGGCAGGCCGCCATCGGTGCGCAGCGTGACGCGGGCCTCGGCCACCGACTGCAGCGCGGCCCGGCCCTTGAAGACCACGGCGCGCGCCTCGCCAAAATTGAAGTCCAGGCCGGTCAGCGTGGCGTATTCGCCGGTGCGCGGATCGGTCACGGCCGTGGCGCCCGGTGCGCGCGCCATCCATTGCTGGCGCTGCACCTGCCACTGCAGCATGAGCTCGGCTGCGGGCAGCCGCGGCAGCATGTGCACCACGGCCTTGCCGAAGTCCTGCTGGCGCAGCCACTGCACCTGCCGCACGCCGGGCTTGCGCGTGGGGTCGGCGGCGCTGCGGGTCGCGGCGGTGGAGAGCCACTGGTTGGGCGCCGCGAGCGGCTGCCCGCCGCGGTCGGACAGCAGCAGGCTGCCCTGGCACTGGTAGGCGTCGCCGCCTTCGTCGGACTTGAGCCCGACCTGGCCGCTGAGCGCCAGCACATGGGTGTCGCAGCTTGCGGCAATCTCGCTCGCGGCATGTGCCATGAGCGCCTGCAGCACCGCCTTGTGGCCGATGTCCTCGTCGGCGGCCATCCGCCAGAGCGCGCGCGCCTGCTCGAAGCCGAGCGGCGCGGCCGCGAGTGCCGACGCCGCGGCGGCCACTTCCTGCGCGTCGTGCGCCATGGCGCGGATCAGCTGCCGGTACTGCAGCCGCTGGCGTTCGGCCTCTGCGGGGGCCGCGGAGGCCTCGGCGTTCGCCGATCCGTCCTGCAGGTCGCCTTCGCCGGGCACGAACAGCGCGCTGCGGCTGTTGGCCTGGAACGCGCTGTCCACCAGCTGCGCGCGGTCGGCGCGCATCAGGTTCTCGGGCACCTTCTGGCCGCTCGAGACATAGTGCACCGGCAGGCGGTGGCGGATCACGGTGTCGATCAGCGCGCCGGGATGCGTGGCCTCGTCGACCTTGGTGAAGATGCAGCCCGCGAGATCGCTGCCGCTGCCGTGGCGGTAGGCGTGCACCACCTCGTTGAGCGTGTCGCCGTGGCTCGTGGCGTTGAGCAGCAAGAGCCGTTTCACGGGCCGCTGGCTGTTGCAGAGCATGGCGATCTGGTCTGACACGGCGCGGTCGCGCTGGCTCATGCCCACGGTGTCGATCAGCACCATGTGCTTGCCCTGCAGGTCCTGCAGCACCAGGTGCAGGTCGGCCGCGTCCTTCACGGCGTAGACCGGCACGTTGAGGATCTGGCCGTAGATGCGCAGCTGCTCGTAGGCGCCGATGCGGTAGCTGTCGGTGGTGACCAGCGCGAGCTTGTCGGCGCCGAAGCGCATCACGCAGCGCGCCGCGAGCTTGGCCGTGGTGGTGGTCTTGCCGACGCCGGTGGGGCCCATCAGCGCATAGACGCCGCCCTGTGCCAGCAGCGCGTCCTCGTCCTCGTGCACCGGCAGCGTGCGGATCAGTTCGGAGCGCACGAAGGCCATGCCCTGGGCATAGCTCTGGCCCGTGGGCAGGTGCTCCAGCATGGCCTTGGAGAGGCGGGCGCTGAAGCCGGCACCCAGTAGCGTGCGCAACAGGCGCCCGCGCATCGGGTCGCGCCGCTGCTTCTCGTTCCAGGCCACGCCGGCCAGCTGCTCCTCGATCATGCAGCGCATCGAATGGAGTTCGCCGAGCACGCTGTCCGCGGCCAGGGGTGCGGGGACTGCGGCAGGTGCGGCGATGGGTGCCGAGATGGGGGCAATGGCGGGCGTGGGAGCGGCCATGGCTGCCGGCAATGGCTGGGGTGCCGGCGGCGCGGCAGTGGCGCTCGCACGCACGCCTTCCACGTCTTCCTGCACCATGGCCACGATCTCCACGCCTTCGGCGGTCACGCGGTTGGTCAGCACGATGGCCTCGTCGCCGAGCGCCTGGCGCGCGAGGCGCAGCGCTTCCCGGCTGGTGGGCGCGACGAACTTGCGCGCGCTGGTGCGGACGTCTGTCGGGATGTTCAAACTCTTCCTCCGATGGTGGCGGTGATCTTGATGTTGCGGGTGTCAGGAATCTCTGCATGCGAGAGAACCTTGAGCTGGCGGAAGCTGCGGCGCAGGAAGCGCGAGAGCAGCACGCGCAGCGAATGCTGGACGACCAGCACCGGCGCCAGGCCCAGCTGTTCCTGGCGCGCGATGGCGGCGCGGGTCTGCTGCATCAGGCTGTTGGCCAGGCCGGGCTCGATGCCGTTGTTGTTGGTGAGCGCCTGCTGCAGCACGCCGTCGAGCGCGCCGTCCAGGCCGATCACCTGCAGCTCGGAATCGCCCGGGAACAGCTGCTGCGTGATCGCGCGGCCGAGCGCCAGGCGCGTGAGCGAGGTGAGCTCGGCCGCGTCCTTGACGGTGGGCGCGTGCTCGGCCATCACGTCGAGGATGGTGCGCATGTCGCGGATCGACACTTCTTCGTCGAGCAGGTTCTGCAGCACCTTGTGCAGCGTGCTCAGCGAGATGATCTTGGGCACCAGGTCCTCGGTGAGCTTGGGCGCGGTCTTGCCGATCTGGTCGAGCAGCTGCTGCACTTCCTGGCGGCCGAGCAGCTC
Organism: Variovorax sp. SPNA7; assembly: GCF_033807855.1. NCBI lineage: Bacteria > Pseudomonadati > Pseudomonadota > Betaproteobacteria > Burkholderiales > Comamonadaceae > Variovorax > Variovorax sp. SPNA7. Next base: position 4,719,274 of record NZ_CP138513.1, on the reverse strand, counting down.
GGCGGCGTGCGTCTGGATCAGGTGGTTCAGGTGCGTGGCCATCACCGTGCAGGCATCGACCACCGTGTAGCCGAGCACCTGCGCTTCCTGGCGCAGGCTGGCGTCGATCCACACCGCGGGCAGGTGGAAGGCCGGGTCCTGCGTCGGCGTGCCGGGCAGGGTGCCGCTCACCTGGCCGGGGTTGATCGCCATCCACTGGTTGGGGAAGGCCTCGCCGCGGCCGATCTCCACGCCCTTCAGGCTGATCACGTAGGTGTTGGGCGGGATCTCCAGGTTGTCGCGGATGTGGACCACCGGCGCCAGGAAGCCGATCTCCTGGGCCACCTTCTTGCGGATGCTCTTGATGCGGCCCAGCAGCTCGCCGTTCTGCGTCTGGTCCACCAGCGGGATCAGCCGGTAGCCGACCTCCATGCCGAGCGGGTCGACCAGCGCCACGTCGTCCCAGGTCGCCTCGGGCGCCTCGGCCGACGGCATGGCCGCGGCCTGGGCTGCGGCGGCCTGCTCGGCAGCGGCCTGCGGCGCGCGCTTGAGCATGCGCCGGCCGAGCCACGCGAGGCCGCCCGCGATCAGCAGGAAGGCCAGGTTCGGCATGCCCGGGATCATCCCCATCAGGCCGATCAGGCCGGCCGTGAGAAAGAGCACCTGCGGATTGGAGAACAGCTGGCCAGTCAGCTGCCGGCCCACGTCCTCGTCGGTGGTGACGCGCGACACGATCACGCCCGCGGCGGTCGAGATCACCAGCGCCGGAATCTGCGCCACCAGGCCGTCGCCGATGGCCAGCAGCGTGTAGGTCGTGGCGGCAGTGCCGAAGTCCAGGCCATGCTGGACCATCCCGACCACCAGCCCGCCGATGATGCTGATCACCATGATCAGCAGGCCGGCGATCGCGTCGCCGCGCACGAACTTGCTGGCGCCGTCCATCGAACCGTAGAAGTCGGCTTCCTGCGCGACTTCCTGGCGGCGCTTGCGCGCCACGTCCTCGCCGATCAGGCCGGCGTTCAGGTCGGCGTCGATCGCCATCTGCTTGCCCGGCATCGCATCGAGCATGAAGCGCGCGCCGACCTCGGCGATGCGCCCCGCGCCCTTGGTGATCACCATGAAGTTGATCAGCACCAGGATGATGAACACCATCACGCCCACGGCAAAGTTGCCGCCCACCAGGAAGTGGCCGAAGGCCTCGATCACCTTGCCCGCCGCGTCCGGCCCGGTGTGGCCGTGCATCAGCACCACGCGCGTGGAGGCCACGTTGAGCGACAGGCGCAGCAGCGTGGAGAACAGCAGCACGGCCGGGAAGGCCGCGAAGTCCAGCGCCTTCATGGTGTACATGCTCACCAGCAGCACCATCACCGACATCGCGATGTTGAAGGTGAACAGCAGGTCGAGCAGGAAGGGCGGCAGCGGCAGCACCATCATGCTCAGGATCAGCACGATCAGGATGGGGCCGGCAAGGCCCTTCCACTGGCTGCCGGAGAACAGTTGCGACTGCAGGCGCGTGAGGGTGGCCATGGCGTTCATGCGGCGGCGGCCTTCGGTGAATATTCGAGCGATTCGGGGATCGGCAGGTCGACCGGCGTGCGCGGCGCATCGCCGCCTTCGCTGTGCCAGCGCTTGAGCTGGTAGACCCAGGCCAGCACCTCGGCTACCGCGGTGTAGAGGCCGGCCGGGATCTCGTCGCCGAGCCGGGTGTGCTTGAAGAGTGCGCGCGTGAGCGGCGGCGCCTCGAGGATTGCCACGTTGTTCTCGCGCGCGATCTCGCGGATGCGCGCAGCCATCAGGTCGCTGCCCTTGGCCACCACGCGCGGCGCGCGCATGTCGTGGTCCACATACTTGAGCGCCACCGCGAAGTGCGTGGGGTTGGTCACCACGATGTCGGCCTTCGGCACCTCGGACATCATCCGCCGGCGCGCCATCTGCTGCTGCTGGCGGCGGATCTGCGCCTTGATGTGCGGATCGCCCTCGCTCTCCTTGTGTTCCTGGCGCAGGTCTTCGCGCGACATGCGCAGCTTGCGGTGGTAGCTCCAGAGCTGGTAGGGAACATCGACCAGCGCCACCAGGAACAGCGCGGAGGCGATCAGTGCGCAGTTGTGCGCCACCAGCACGATCATCTGCGGCAGCGCGGCGCGCTCCGATTGCGCCATCAGCGTGGAGACTTCGTCCACGTTGCCCATGATCACCAGCCAGGCCACGCCGCCGATCAGCAGCGACTTGGCCAGCGCCTTGAACAGCTCCGACAGCGCCTGCGCCGAAAACATGCGGCCCACGCCGGCCACCGGGTCGAGCTTGCTGAACTTGGGCGCCAGGGCCTTGGCCGAGAGCAGCCAGCCGCCGAGCATCAGCGGCGCCGCCACGGCCGCCACCAGCATCATGCCGAACAGCGGCGCAAGCGCGAGCAGCGCCTGCTGGCCCATGAGACCGGCGCGCGCCAGCATGTGGGAAGGGTCGAACGCCGTGGCGCGGTCGAAGTGCAGGCCCTGGGCCAGCGCGCCGCGCAGGGTGGCGCCGAGCGAATCCGCCGTGAGCCACAGGCCGGCCACGGCGGTGCCCAGCAGCACGAAGGTCGCCAATTCGCGCGACCGCGCCACGTCCCCTTCCTCGCGGGCCTTTTCGAGGCGCTGCGGTGAGGCGGGTTCGGTTTTTTCGAGGTCGCTTTCTTCAGCCATTGATGCTCCGGGCGAGCGTTGGCGACAGCACGCCTGCTCATGGCTGATTGTTGGTTTGGGAGCCTCCGGACAATTGATCGATCAGCGCGGGCATTTGCCCGCTGCTTGGACGATCGGTGCGGCGCCTAGGCGGCGGGAGGGGCGCCGTCCGCGGCACCCGGTGCGGGCGCAGACGCAGGCGTGGGCGCAGGCGGCGCCGCATACGGCATCAGCGGCAGCTGCTCCGCATCCAGCCGCTCCAGGATGGTGAACAGCAGGTCGCTGCGCACGCTGCCCGCCAGGCGCGGGCTCGGCACATAGGCAATCGCCTGGAAGATCAGCAGGCCGCCCTCGATGCCTTCGAGCGTGAGCGAAGGCGCCGGCGTTTCCAGCACGCTCTCGTGCGCGCGGCAGGCGTCCAGGATGAGCTCGCGCACGCGCTGCGCGTTGGTGGTCAGCGGCATCGGCAGGCGGATCAGCACCCGGCCCTCCGCGTTGGTCAGCGTCATGTTGCGCACGGTCTTCGTGATGAACTCGGAGTTCGGCACGATCACCGTCGAGCGGTCTCCGAGCTGGATCTCCGTGGCGCGCACGTTGATGCGCCGCACGTCGCCCTCGGTGGTGCCCAGCACCACCCAGTCGCCCACCTTCACCGGCTGCTCGGCCAAGAGGATGAGGCCCGAGATGAAGTTCTGCACGATGGCCTGCAGGCCGAAGCCGATGCCCACCGACAGCGCGCTGGCCACCCACGCGATGCGCTCGATGCCGATGCCCAGCGCCGACAGCGAGAACGCGACCACCAGGATGCCGCCCACGTAGCCCAGCAGCGTGGTGATCGAGCTCTGCATGCCCGGCTCGAACTGCGTGCTGGGCAGGTAGCTGCGCGCGAGCCAGCGCTTGAAGACCCTGAGCACGATGAAGCCGATCACCGCCACCGCGATGGCGCTCAGGATGGCGCCCGGCACCAGCTGGAATTCGCCCACCTTCACGCCGGTGCCGAACTTGCCGCTGCGCTGGAACACTTCGCTGGGACCGGTGCCCAGCGGCGCCGCCAGCGCGATCAGCATGTAGAAGAACAGCGCCACCCGGCTCAGGCCGGAGAGCACGGTGGCCGCCTGGTCGAGCGTCTGCGGCGCCAGCCCGAAGCTCTTCTGCAGGCGCTGGCCGAAGGTGCTGCGCGAGGACACGCCGGCCATGAACACGTCGTCGGCAAACTTGAACAGCACGTAGAAGGCGGCCGCGACGATGCCGCTCCAGGTGAGCTGCGAGGCCAGGAAGCTCGCGAGCGCCACGTAGCCCACCCCTACCAGCACCCAGATGGCCACCATCAGCACGCCGATGCAGGCCACCAGCAGGCCCACCCACATCGGCCGCTCGGGCGGATCGGCGTCCGGCGTATCGGCGCGCATTGGCCGGAGCCGATGGAGCACCGCGCCAACGAGCGCGGTGAGCACCAGCGCGGTGAGCACGTGCGTGGCGACCACGGCCGCGAAGCTGGCTTCGACCAGCGCATTGATCTCGACCGGTGCCCACGCCAGCGCAGCCACCATCGCCACCAACCACGGCAGCGGGGCCAGGCGGGTGGCCATGGCATCGGGAATCGGCGGCAGCCGCCACGACGGGCGGCGCGTGGCCAGCAGCCCGCGGCCCAGCCCGATGACGAAGGCCATGAACACCAGCGCCTGCGCCATCGAGCGCATCGCCTTGCGCGCCTGCGGCTCCCAGGTGGCGTATTCCTCGAGCACCCACACGAAGCCGTGCGCCGCCACAGCCACCAGCAGCACATGGCTCGCGACGATGGCAATCACCAGCATCGAACGCCGCAGCCGGCCGGCCGGCAGCAGCCGCGCGGCGATCCGCGTCAGCAGATGCTCGGCCACCCAGTTGCCGAGCACCGCGAGCAGCACCGCCAGGATCAGCGCCCAGAGCACCGCCATGCGGGGGCCTTGCTGCATGGCCTGCGAGAACCCGTCGCGCAGGTCGGAGGCCATGGCCTGCAGGCGCGCCAGGTCGCTCGGCCAGGCCTCCTGCAGATCGCGCCAGAACTCGCCGGTGAGCGGCGAGGGCGCGCGCTCGGTGATCTGCGCCTCGAAAAGCGCGCGGCGCTGGGTCACCAGTTCGGCAGCACGCTGCCGCACATCGATGGTCAGCAGCCGCGCGAGCCGGATGTCGGCGTCCAGCGCATTGCGCTCCTTCGTGAGGCGGGCGCGCTGGCGCGTGATGTCGGGGTCTTCGGTCGCGCCCGCGGCCGGCGGATTGCCGAGCTCGCCGAGGCGGGCGTTCAGGTCGGCCAGCTCGCCGGTGCGCGCGGCAACGAACTTGTCGGCCTGCGCACCGATGTCGTTGATCTGCGCCAGCAGCTGGCGCGTGTCCTCGGTGGCGTCGGCGCCGGCGGTGATCTTCGTGAGCTGCTCGCGCAGCTCGGCCACCGTGGGTTCGGGCGCCGGGGCCGCGGCAGCGGCGGTGATGCCGCCGACGCCGCTGGTGCCCGGCTGTGCCGTTGCGGCGCCGCACATCAGCAGCAGGGCGGCCAGGCAAAAGGCAATCGGGCGGGGGAGCGAAAACATGGCTGCCATCATAGAAGGCGCCATTTGCGGCCCGCGGCGCGGGGCGTGACAGCGTGTGTCTGCTGGGCCGCGCCGGCGGGGAGCGGTCAACCGGCCGGGCTGAACAAGTCGACCCGGTCGGTGATGATGCCGTCGGTGCCCAGCTCGATGAGCCGCTGCGCGGCCCATTCGTCATTCACGGTGTAGCTCAGCGCGCGCATGCCCGCGCCCTGCACCTGCGCCACCGTGGCGGCGTCCCAGAGTGCGTGGTTGCAGACCACCGCGGCGCAGTCCAGGCCGGTGGCCGCGGCCAGCCAGCCGTTCCGCAGCGTGTCGAGCAGCAGCCCGCGCGGCAGCTCGGGCTGCACCGCCCTGGCTCCCTCAAGCGATTCCACCTGGAACGAGGTGAGCAGCGGCGGTATGGCCGCGCCCTGCCACAGGCGGGCCGCGAGCCGCGCCACCGCTTCGCCGGTTTCGCGCTCGGTGCCCGGCGTGGGCTTGATCTCGATGTTGAGCAGGTGGCCGTTGGCCAGGCAGAAGCGCGCGAGGTTCTCGAGCGTGGCAAGCGGTTCGCCCGCGAAGGCCCGCGAATGCCAGCCGCCGGCGTCGAGTTGGGCCAGTGCGCTCCAGGGCTGCGCACCGCCGGTGCCATGGCCGTTGGTGGTGCGATCGAGCGTGGCGTCGTGCATCAGAAAGGCCACGCCGTCGGCACTGAGCTTCGCATCGCACTCGAACATGCGATAGCCGTGCGCCGCGCCAAGGCGAAAGGCCGCGAGCGTGTTCTCGGGCGCCAGCCTGCCGGCGCCGCGGTGCGCGATCCAGCGCGGATAGGGCCAGGGCTTCATCCGTGCCGGCATCGTCAGTCGGCCCGCTTGCCGGAGCCGGCGTCGAACCAGTGCAGCTTGTCCTCGCGCGCCGCGATCCGCACGGTGTCGCCTGCGACCGGCGGATGGTCGCTTTCGTCGGTGCGCATGATGATCTGCTCGTCGCCGATCCGGCCGTACACCAGCCGCTCGGCGCCCAGCAGCTCGACCGATTCGACCTGCACCGACCAGCCGCTTTCGTCCAGCGTCAGGTGCTCGGGGCGGATGCCCAGGATCTGGCCGGGCCGCACGCCGGGCGCGTGCTGCAGCAGGTTCATCGGTGGCGAGCCGATGAAGCTGGCAACGAAGGTGGTGGCGGGCCGGTTGTAGACCTCTTCGGGCGTGGCGAACTGGTCCATCACGCCGCCGTTCATCACGATGATGCGCTGCGCCAGCGTCATGGCCTCGACCTGGTCGTGCGTGACGAACAGCGAGGTGATGCCGAGCTCGCGGTGCAGCTTCTGGATCTCGATGCGGGTCTGCGCGCGCAGCTTGGCGTCGAGGTTGGAGAGCGGCTCGTCGAACAGGAACACCTGCGGCTGGCGCACGATGGCGCGGCCCATGGCCACGCGCTGGCGCTGCCCGCCCGACAGTTCGCGCGGCTTGCGCTCGAGCAGGTGGCCCAGTTCGAGGATCTTGGCCGCCTTGTCGACGCGCACCTTGATCTCGGGCACCGGCACCTTGGCGATCTTCAGGCCGTAGGCCATGTTCTTGAACACGCTCATGTGCGGATAGAGCGCGTAGTTCTGGAACACCATGGCGATGTCGCGCTCGGAAGGTTCGAGGTTGTTCACCACGCGTCCGCCAATGGAGATTTCGCCGGCCGAGATTTCTTCGAGGCCGGCCACCATGCGCAGCAGGGTGGACTTGCCGCAGCCCGAAGGGCCGACGATGACGATGAATTCATGGTCGGCGATCTCGGCGCTCACGCCGTGGATGACCTGGTTGGCTTTCGGCCCGTGGCCGTAGCGCTTGATGACGTTGCGTAAAGAGAGAGCAGCCATTTGTTTATTTTTCAGTGTCCACGAGGCCCTTGACGAACCACTTCTGCATCAGCACCACCACCAGCGCGGGCGGCAGCATGGCGAGGATGGCGGTGGCCATCACCACGTTCCATTCGTTCTGGCTGTCGCCGCCGGCAATCATTCGCTTGATGCCGACCACCACGGGGTACATGTCTTCGCCGGTGGTGGCGAGCAGCGGCCAGAGGTACTGGTTCCAGCCGTAGATGAACTGGATCACGAACAGCGCCGCAATCGAGGTCTTCGACAGCGGCAGCAGTACGTCGAAGAAGAAGCGCATGGGGCTTGCGCCGTCCATGCGCGAAGCCTCGGTGAGCTCGTCCGGCACCGTCAGGAAGAACTGGCGGAACAGGAAGGTGGCGGTGGCCGACGCGATCAGCGGCACCGTGAGGCCCGCGTAGGTGTTCAGCATGTTCAGGTCGGACAGCACCTTGTAAGTGGGCAGGATGCGCACCTCCACCGGCAGCATCAGCGTCACGAAGATGGCCCAGAAGCAGATCTTCTTGAACGGGAACCGGAAGTAGACGATGGCAAAGGCCGACAGCAGCGAGATGGAGATCTTGCCGATGGAGATCACCAGCGCCGTCACCAGGCTCACCCACATCATGTGGGCCACGGGCGCGTTGGAGCCGCTGCTGGTTTCGCGCCCGAAGAGCGCGCCCTTGTAGCTGTCCAGCATGTTGGTGCCGGGCAGGAGCGGCATCGGCGCCTGCACGATCTCCTGCGCCGTGTGCGTGGACGCCACGAACGCGAGGTAGAGCGGGAAGGCGACGATGAACACGCCCAGGATCATCACCACATGGGCCAGGATGCCGTGGGTGCCGCGTTTCTCAACCATGGAACGCCTCCGCGAAATTCTTGTTTTGCTTCATCAGTATTGAACCTTCTTTTCCACGTAGCGGAACTGGATCACGGTGAGCGCCACCACGATCACCATCAGCACCACCGACTGCGCCGCCGAGCCGCCGAGGTCCATGGCTTTGAAGCCGTCGTAGTAGACCTTGTAGACCAGGATCGCCGTGTCCTTGCCCGGCCCGCCCTGGGTGGCCGCATCGACGATCGCGAAGGTGTCGAAGAAGGCATAGACCACGTTGATCACCAGCAGGAAGAAGGTGGTGGGCGAGAGCAGCGGAAACTGCACGGTCCAGAACCGGCGCCACGGGCGCGCGCCGTCGATGGCCGCGGCCTCGATGAGCGACTTGGGAATCGACTGCAGGCCGGCCAGGAAGAACAGGAAGTTGTACGAAATCTGCTTCCACACTGAGGCCATCACGATCAGCGTCATGGCGTGGCCGGAGTCCAGCAGGTGGTTCCAGTCGATGCCGATCTTGCCGAGCGCATAGGCCACCACGCCCAGCGACGGCGAGAACATGAACACCCAGAGCACGGCCGCCACGGCGGGCGCCACCGCGTAGGGCAGGATCAGCATGGTCTTGTAGAAGGTGCCGCCGCGCGTGATGCGGTCGGCAAACACCGCGAGCCCCAGCGACAGCGTGATGCCGATGCCCGCCACCAGCACCGAGAACAGGGCGGTGGTCTTGAACGACTCCACATAGCTCGGATCGCTGAATATCTGGCGGAAGTTGTCGAGCCCGACAAATTCCACCGACGTGCCGAAGGCGTCCTGCTGCTGCAGCGACTGCAGCAGCGCCTGCGCCGCCGGCCAGAAGAAAAACACGAGGATCACCGCCATTTGCGGCGTCAGCAGCAGCCAGGGCAACCAGCCCGAGCGAAAGAAAACGCGTTTTTCCATGAACCCTCTGCATAAAAAATCCCGCCTGGCCCGCTCTTGCGCACGAGCGAACGGGGGCGGGCGATATTAGCCGGACCGGCGGGTCCGGCCGTCAATCGTTAGCTTTTGTTAGCTTTTTGGAAGCGTTCCAGCTGCTCGTTGCCGCGCTGCACGATCGAATCGAGGGCTTCCTTGGCGGTCTTCTTGCCGCTCCAGACCTGTTCGAGTTCTTCGTCCTCGATGGCGCGAATCTGCACGTAGTTGCCCAGGCGGATGCCGCGGCTCTTGTCGGTGACCTTGCGCACCATCTGCGTCACGGCCACGTCGGTGCCGGGGTTCTGCTTGTAGAAGCCCGAGTCCTCGGTGAGCTTGTAGGAGGCCATGGTCACGGGCAGGTAGCCCGTGCGCTTGTGGCTGGCCGACTGCACTTCAGGCGTCGAGATGAAGCTGAAGAACTTGGCCACGCCCTTGTACTCGGGCGGCTTCTTGCCCGACATCACCCAGAGGCTGGCGCCGCCGATCACGGTGTTCTGCGGTGCGCCGGGCACGTCCGGGTAGTAGGGCAGGGGAGAAACCGCATAGGCGAACTTGGCGTTCTTGGCGACGTTGCCGTAGAAGCCGGACGAGGTGTTGATCATTGCGCACTCGCCCGACACGAACGAGGCTTCCGGCACGTTGCCGCGGCCCTTGTAGATGAAGAGGCCCTGCTTGGCCATGTTGGCCAGGTTCTCGATGTGGCGCACGTGCAGCGGCGAATTGATCTTCATGCGCGCGTCGAGACCGGCCAGGCCGTTGCTCTTGGTCGCGAATTCGACGTTGTGCCAGGCCGAGAAGCTCTCCAGCTGCGTCCAGCCCTGCCAGGCGGTGGTGAACGGGCACTTGTGGCCGCTCGCCTTGAGCTTGGCCGCGGCGGCCGTCACCTCGGGCCAGGTCGCGGGCAGCTTGGTGGTGTCGAGGCCGGCGGCCTTGAAGGCGTCCTTGTTGACATAGAACACCGTCGTCGAGCTGTTCAGCGGGAAGCTCAGCATCTGGCCGTTGGGCGCGGTGTAGTAGCCGGCCACGGCGGGAATGTAGGCGGCAGGATCGAACTTCTCGCCCGCGTCCTTCATGACCTGGCCCACCGGCACGATGGCGCCCTTGCTGGCCATCATGGTGGCGGTTCCCACTTCGAACACCTGCAGGATGTGCGGTGCGTTGCCGGCACGGAAAGCGGCAATCGAGGCCGTCATCGATTCGTCGTACGTGCCCTTGTAGGTCGGCACGACCTTGTATTCCTTCTGGCTCTCGTTGAACTGCTTGGCCAGGTCGTTGACCCACTCGTTGTTGACGGCGGTCATGGAGTGCCACCACTGGATCTCGGTCTGGGCATGTGCCACGTTGAACAGCGTGGTGGCGGCCAGCGCCGATACCAGCGCGAGCGTCTTGAATCGCATGAAGACTCCTGATGGGAAAATGAAAGCGCGGATGCTAGGCCATGTGGATGACACGGCCGCGTCACATTTGCGCACGGACTGTTGTTAAATTCCAATCGGGAAAACCCCTTTGGCGCAGGGCTTCCCACAGGGTGCGCGCCTTCATGCTGCGGCGCAGCATGCTAGCATCGACCTCCCCCTTTTCGGCCTAGCCTGTTGCCGCGGCCGGGGCTTCCGCGAGTACGCCATGAGCAGCAAAACCTCCCTCGAAAAAAGCCGGATCAAGTTCCTTCTGCTCGAGGGCATCCATCCTTCGGCGGTGGAGGTCCTGCGCGCTGCGGGCTACACCAACATCGAGACGCTGCCGGGTGCGCTGCCCGATGCGGAGCTCAAGGCCAAGATCGCCGACGTCCACTTCCTGGGCATCCGTTCGCGCACGCAGCTCACGGCCGAGGTCTTCGCGGCCGCCCAGAAACTGGTGGCGGCGGGCTGCTTCTGCATCGGCACCAACCAGGTCGACCTGGAAGCCGCGCGCGAGCACGGCGTGGCGGTGTTCAACGCCCCTTATTCCAACACCCGCTCGGTGGCTGAACTGGTGCTGGCCGAAGCCATCCTGCTGTTGCGCGGCGTGCCCGAGAAGAGCGCGGTCGCGCACCGCGGCGGCTGGCTCAAATCGGCCGAGAACGCCTTCGAGATCCGCGGCAAGACGCTCGGCATCGTGGGCTACGGCTCCATCGGCGCCCAGCTCTCGGTGCTGGCCGAGGCGCTGGGCATGAAGGTCGCCTTCTACGACGTGGTCACCAAGCTGCCCCTGGGCAATGCGCGCCAGGTGCGCGAGCTGCACGACCTGCTCGGCCAGAGCGACATCGTGACCCTGCACGTGCCCGAGACGCAGGCCACCCAATGGATGATCGATGCGGCCGAAATTGCCGCCATGAAGCCGGGCGCGATCCTGATCAACGCCTCGCGCGGCACGGTCGTGCGGATCGAGCCGCTGGCCGAGGCGCTGAAGCAGAAGAAGCTGCTTGGCGCCGCGATCGACGTGTTCCCGGTCGAGCCGCGGACCAACAAGGACGAATTCCAGTCGCCGCTGCGCGGGCTGGACAACGTGATCCTCACGCCCCACATCGGCGGCTCGACCATGGAGGCGCAGGCCAACATCGGCCTGGAGGTGGCGGAAAAGCTGGTGAAGTACAGCGACAACGGCACCTCGACCTCGTCGGTCAACTTTCCCGAGGTGGCGCTGCCCGCCCACCCCGGCAAGCACCGGCTGCTGCACATCCACCGCAACGTGCCCGGCGTGCTGTCGGAGATCAACAAGATCTTCTCGGACAACAACATCAATATCTCCTCGCAGTTCCTGCAGACCAACGAGAAGATCGGCTACGTGGTGATGGACATCGACGCAGCGTATTCCGACCTGGCGCTGGAAAAGCTGGCCAAGGTGAACGGCACGATCCGCAGCCGCGTGCTGTTCTGAACCCTGAACCAAGCGCCTCCGTCTTGCTCCCTCTCCCCCTGGGAGAGGGCCGGGGTGAGGGCAGCGGCATCCACGCTACGGCAAGCGCCCGGCATAGCGGGGCCGGCTGCGCCGCACCGCCTGCCTGGCGCCTCCCAATAGGGGAACAGCGAAGGCGCAAGGCAGTCCCCCCGCCCCTGCCCTAAAATCCCACCCCCGGCTAGATGGGCGCGCAGCGCCTGGCCGAGGTGCCACCCCCGATGAATGCTCCGACCGCGTTGACCACGCTGTTGTCGCAGGCCGCAGAGCCTGTACGACTGCGCGAGATCCCCTATAACTACACCAGCTTTTCCGATCGCGAGATCGTGATCCGCCTGTTGGGCGAGCGCGGCTGGGAACTGCTCCAGACCCTGCGCGCCGAGCGCCGCACCGGCCGGTCGGCCCGCATGCTCTACGAAGTGCTCGGCGACATCTGGGTGGTGCAGCGCAACCCCTACCTCGTCGACGACCTGCTCGACAATCCGCGCCGCCGCGGCCAGCTGGTCGACGCCCTCCGGCACCGCCTGGCCGAGGTCCAGAAGCGCCGCACCCCCGACAGCGACCTGCCGCGCGACCAGCTCGTGGGCGAACTCACCGGCCTCGTCGGCGAGGCTGTCGCGGCCTTCGACACCGCCTTTCGCGACGTGGCGGCCCTGCGCCGCAAGGCCACGCGCGTGCTCGGCCGCCTCACGGCCAAGGACAACATCAAGTTCGACGGCCTCTCGCGCGTCTCGCACGTCACCGACGCCACCGACTGGCGCGTCGAATATCCCTTCGTGGTGCTGTGCCCCGACACCGAGGCCGAGATGGCGCTGCTGGTCAAGGGCTGCATCGAGCTGGGCCTGACCATCATCCCGCGCGGCGGCGGCACCGGCTACACCGGCGGCGCCATTCCGCTCACGTGGAAGAGCGTGGTCATCAACACCGAGAAGCTCGAGGCCATGACCGAGGTCGAGCTGGTTTCGCTTCCGGGCCTGGAAGCGCCCGTGGCCACCGTCTGGACCGAAGCCGGCGTCGTCACCCAGCGCGTGGCCGACGCCGCCGAGCGCGCCGGCTACGTGTTCGCGGTCGACCCGACCTCCGCCGAGGCCTCGTGCGTCGGCGGCAACGTGGCCATGAACGCGGGCGGCAAGAAGGCCGTGCTCTGGGGCACGGCGCTCGACAACCTCGCCTCGTGGCGCATGGTCACGCCGCAGGCCGAATGGCTCGAGGTCACGCGCATCGGCCACAACCTCGGCAAGATCCACGACGCCGAGAGCGCCGTGTTCGAGCTGCAGTACTACGCCGCCGACGGCAAGACGAAACTGCGCACCGAGCGCCTCGACATCCCCGGCCGCACCTTCCGCAAGGAAGGCCTCGGCAAGGACGTGACCGACAAGTTCCTCTCGGGCCTGCCCGGCATCCAGAAAGAAGGCTGCGACGGCCTCATCACCAGCTGCCGCTGGGTGGTGCACCGCATGCCGGCGCACACCCGCACCGTGTGCCTCGAATTCTTCGGCAACGCCAAGGACGCGGTGCCCAGCATCGTCGAGATCAAGGACTTCATGTTCGCCGAGCAGAAGCGCTCCGGCGTGCTGCTGGCGGGCCTCGAGCACCTGGACGACCGCTACCTGAAGGCCGTGGGCTACGCCACCAAGTCGAAAAAACATGGCGGCTTGCCGAAGATGGTGCTGTTCGGCGACATCGCGGGCGACGACGCCGACGCGGTGGCGCGCGTCACCTCCGAAGTGGTGCGCATCGCCAATTCGCGCAGCGGCGAAGGCTTCGTCGCCATCAGCCCCGAGGCGCGCAAGAAGTTCTGGCTCGACCGCAAGCGCACGGCAGCCATCAGCAAGCACACCAACGCCTTCAAGATCAACGAAGACGTGGTCATTCCGCTGCCGCGCATGGCCGAGTACAGCGACGGCATCGAGCGCATCAACATCGAGCTCTCGCTGCAGAACAAGCTCGCGCTCACCGACGCGCTCGAAGCCTTCCTGCTGCGCGGCAACCTGCCGCTGGGCAAGACCGACGACGCGCACGAGATCCCGGCCGCCGAGCTGCTCGAAGACCGCGTGGCGCAGGCCGTGGCGCTGGTGCAGGGCGTGCGCGCGCTCTGGGCCGAATGGCTGCGCGACGTCGACGCGCTGTTCCCGCAGTTGCAGGACCACACCCTGCGGGCCAGCTGGAAGACCCAGCTGCGCCAGCCGCTGCAGGAAATCTTCTCGGGCGCCGAGTTCACGCCGATCCTGGCCGAGTGCACCGCCATCCACAAGCAGGTGCTGAAGGGCCGCGTCTGGGTGGCGCTGCACATGCACGCGGGCGACGGCAACGTGCACACCAACATCCCGGTCAACAGCGACAACTACGAGATGCTGCAGACCGCGCATGCCGCGGTGGTGCGCATCATGGCGCTGGCGCGCAGCCTCGACGGCGTGATCTCCGGCGAGCACGGCATCGGCATCACCAAGCTCGAGTTCCTGAGCGACGAAGAGCTGAAGCCCTTCATGGACTACAAGCAGCGCGTCGACCCCGAGGGCCGCTTCAACAAGGGCAAGCTGCTGCGCGCGCCCGCCGGCGAAGCCGCGCTGCCGCATGCCGACCTGACCAACGCCTACACGCCGAGCTTCGGCCTCATGGGGCACGAGTCGCTCATCATGCAGCAGAGCGACATCGGCGCCATTGCCGACAGCGTGAAGGACTGCCTGCGCTGCGGCAAGTGCAAGCCGGTGTGCGCCACCCACGTGCCGCGCGCCAACCTGCTGTACAGCCCGCGCAACAAGATCCTCGCAACCTCGCTGCTGGTGGAGGCCTTCCTGTACGAAGAGCAGACCCGGCGCGGCATCAGCATCAAGCACTGGGAAGAGTTCGAGGACGTGGCCGACCACTGCACGGTCTGCCACAAGTGCCTCACGCCGTGCCCCGTGAAGATCGACTTCGGCGACGTGTCGATGAACATGCGCAACCTGCTGCGCAAGATGGGGCAGAAGAGCTTCCGGCCCGGCAACGCGGCCGCGATGTTCTTCCTCAACGCGACCAATCCGCAGACCATCAAGGCGGTGCGCGCGGGCATGGTGGGCATCGGCTTCAAGGCGCAGCGCCTGGCCAACGACCTGCTGCGCGGGCTTGCCAGGAAGCAGACGGCCGCGCCGCCGGCCACGCTCGGCCCGGCGCCCGTCAAGGAGCAGGTGATCCACTTCATCAACAAGAAGATGCCGGGCAACCTGCCCAAGCAGACGGCGCGCGCGCTGCTCGACATCGAGGATGCCGACTACGTGCCGATCATCCGCGACCCGAAGGCCACCACCTCGGAAACCGAGGCGGTCTTCTACTTTCCGGGCTGCGGCTCGGAGCGGCTGTTCTCGCAGGTGGGCCTCGCCACCCAGGCCATGCTCTGGCATGCGGGCGTGCAGACCGTGCTGCCGCCCGGCTACCTGTGCTGCGGCTATCCGCAGCGCGGCAGCGGCCAGTTCGACAAGGCCGAGAAGATGATCACCGACAACCGCGTGCTGTTCCACCGCGTGGCCAACACGCTCAACTACCTCGACATCAAGACCGTGGTGGTGAGCTGCGGCACCTGCTACGACCAGCTGCAGGGCTACCAGTTCGACAAGATCTTCCCGGGCTGCCGCATCATCGACATCCACGAGTACCTGCTCGAGAAGGGCATCACGCTGGCCGATGCAGGCGGTGGCGGCTACCTCTACCACGACCCCTGCCACAGCCCGATGAAGCTGCAGGACCCGATGAAGACCGTGAAGGCGCTGGTCGGCGACAACGTGCTCAAGAACGACCGCTGCTGCGGCGAATCGGGCACGCTGGGCGTCTCGCGGCCCGACATCTCGACGCAGATCCGCTTCCGCAAGGAAGAGGAACTGAAGAAGGGCGAGGCCGCCTTGCGCGCGAACGGCCAGGTCGGCGAAAAGGACAACGTCAAGATCCTGACCAGCTGCCCGAGCTGCCTTCAGGGCCTCTCGCGCTACGGCAACGACCTGAACAACGGCCTGCTCGAAGCCGACTACATCGTGGTCGAGATGGCCAACAAGATCCTCGGCAAGGACTGGATGCCGGAATACGTGGCAGCCGCCAACCAGGGCGGCATCGAGCGGGTATTGGTATGAAGGTAAAGAACTGTCCCTTCTGCGAAGGCCCCGGCGGCCGCGTCGTGTTCGAGGGCGCGAAGCTTCGCGTCATCCATGCCGAGGAGGCCGGCTTCCCGGCCTTCTACCGCGTGGTCTGGCGTGAGCATGCGGCGGAGTTTTCCGACCTCGACGCGGCCGACCGCGTGCTGTGCATGGAGGCGGTGACAGTGGTCGAGCAGTGCCTGCGCGAGCATCTGTCGCCGGCCAAGATCAACCTTGCGGCGCTCGGCAACATGGTGCCGCACCTGCATTGGCACGTGATCGCGCGCTTTGCGGGCGACACGCATTTTCCGGGCTCTGTGTGGGCGCCGGTGCAGCGCGAAGCCAATGCGGCACAGGAAGCCGCCGTGGCCGCGCGCCTGCCCGCGCTCGAGAGTGAGATGATGGCCCGCTTGGGCACAAGGAGCTTCTGATGGCAGGTTTGCAAGCCGGCGCACCGACGCCGCAATCGATCACCGTGCACGGCCAGTCGCGCGTGCTCGAGGTCGGCTTCTCGGACGGCGCGACCTTCCGCATTCCGTTCGAGCTGATGCGCATCTATTCGCCATCGGCCGAGGTGCAGGGCCACGGCCCGGGCCAGGAGGTGCTGCAGACCGGCAAGCGCGAGGTCGAGTTGGCCGACCTGAAGCCGGTGGGCAACTACGCCGTCCAGCCGGTCTTCAGCGACGGCCACGACACCGGCATCTTCTCGTGGAACCTGCTGTACGAACTGGGCGCCAACCAGGCCGCGCTCTGGGCCGAATACGAACGCCGGCTTGCCGCCGCGCGCGTCGACCGCGATGCGCCGATGATCGACAAGGGCGGCTCCGCCTGCAGCAGCCACTGACCCTCCAGACCCGTTCGCTCCTGAAAAAATAGCCTCGCATGCAGGCGCGGCGCGCCTTGCCGCGGCCCGCTATTTCAAGAAAAAGCAACAAATGTCCGCCGTCTTCGCAGGGTCGCCTTCTTGAGGTGTGTGCTTCCGGCCTAATATCAGACCAATGAGCACCACCCACTTCGGCTTCGAAAAAGTCGACGAAAGCGAGAAGGCGCAACGTGTGCGCGGCGTCTTCGATTCCGTCGCCACGCGCTACGACCTCATGAACGATCTGATGTCGATGGGGCTGCACCGCGCCTGGAAGGCCTACACCGTGATGGTGGCCAACGTGGGCGAGGGCTCGCGCGTGCTCGACATCGCGGGCGGCACCGGCGATCTCGCGCTGGCCTTCTCGAAGAAGGTGGGCGCCAGCGGCCAGGTGGTGCACACCGACATCAACGAAGCCATGCTGCGCACCGGGCGCGACCGCCTGCTCGATGCGGGCGTGGCGCTTCCCACGCTGGTGTGCGACGCCGAGAAGCTGCCGTTCCCCAACGACCACTTCGACGTCGTGACGGTGGCCTTCGGCCTGCGCAACATGACGCACAAGGACCTTGCGCTGAAGGAAATGAACCGCGTGCTCAAGCCGCGCGGCAAGCTGCTGGTGCTCGAGTTCTCGAAAGTCGCCAAGCCGCTCGCCAAGGCCTACGACTGGTATTCGTTCAACGTCCTGCCGCGCCTGGGCAAGCTGGTGGCCGGCGACGACGCCAGCTACCGCTACCTGGCCGAATCCATCCGCATGCATCCCGCGCAGGACGAACTCAAGACCCTCATGAAAGAGGGCGGTTTCGGGCATGTGGACTATCACAACATGACGGGGGGCGTGGTCGCCCTTCATGTTGGAATCAAATGTTGATGACGCGAATTCTTCGCTCAAAAGAGGAGACGACATGAAAAGTTTGAGTTCTTTGTTCCTGGCTTGCGTGCTGGCCCTGGTCAGCGTTCAGGCAGACGCAGCCCGCATCGGCGGCGGCAAGTCGGTCGGCCGCCAGTCGTCCAACGTGACGCAGCGCGAATCCGCAGCGCCCACCGCACCCGCGCAGCAAAACGCGACC
The DNA here is from genome assembly GCF_033807855.1 of Variovorax sp. SPNA7. Taxonomy (NCBI): domain Bacteria; kingdom Pseudomonadati; phylum Pseudomonadota; class Betaproteobacteria; order Burkholderiales; family Comamonadaceae; genus Variovorax; species Variovorax sp. SPNA7. The sequence continues at coordinate 4,701,530 of NZ_CP138513.1, read as the reverse complement.
AATGCAGCGCCGAGGCCCGGAACGCCGGCACCTGCCGCCGCAGCGCCCAAGCGCCCCTGGGGCGCGATGCTCGGCGGCCTGGCCGCCGGCCTGGGCCTCGCGTGGCTCGCGAATTCGCTGGGCCTTGGCGCCGGCTTTGCGAACATCCTCCTGATCGGCCTGCTCGTGATGGCCGGGCTGTTCGCCTGGCGCATGTTCAAGGCGCGCTCGGCTGCGTCGTCGGGCGCCAACCGCCAGGGCGGCTTCGCCTTCGAAGGCGCCGGCAACCCGGCTAACGCCAGCGCGCCTGCGCAGTACAGCCCTGCCAACGTCGGCAACGACGCTTCGGCGCGGCCCTGGGAGCGCAACACGGCTTCCTTCGACGCCCCCCCCGGGCATGGCAGCAGCCTTTCCGCGGCAGGCGCGGCGGCCGGCGGCAGCCTGATCGGCTCGGCGCTTTCGGGCTCGCAGTCGTGGGGCATTCCGGCCGGCTTCGACGTGGACGGCTTCCTGAGCGCCGCCAAACGCAATTTCGTGACGCTGCAGGACGCATGGGACCGTGCCGACGTCACCATGCTGCGCTCCATGATGACCGACGACATGGTCGAGGAAATCCGCAGCCAGCTGGCCGACCGCGCAAGCCACACCGGCGGCGCCTCGAACAAGACCGAAGTCGTCATGCTCGACGCCAAGCTGCTCGGCATCGAGGAACTGGCCGATGCCTACCTCGCGAGCGTGGAGTTCTCCGGCATGATCCGCGAAGACGCTTCGGCCGGCCCGGGCCCGTTCCGCGAAGTCTGGAACATGACCAAGCCCACCAGCGGCAACAGCGGCTGGCTGGTGGCGGGCGTGCAAGCCCTTCAATAGTTCGCCCCCAGGCTCCGCGCACTTCGTGTCGCTTCTTCCACCCCCTACCGGGGGCAACACCAGCAGCCCGGCAAAGCCGGTTCTGCGGTGTTTCTGGAAAAGGGCATGCAGTCCATGAGTCGCCGGGCGCTACAGTGACGGGATAATGGGGACATGGCTACACCATCGTCCCCATTTTCTTTTCTCGACGACCTGTTCAATCGCATCGGCGAGCGCCTGCAGCCGCCCGCCTGGGCGGTGCACGAGATCCAGCACCGCGCGGTGCTGTTCCTGAACCATGTGCTGCAGCAGGAACCCGAGGCCCAGCAGCGGCTGCTCAGGCAGCAGGGGCGGGTGGTGCGCTTCCAGTGGCGCTTCGTGACGATGGAGATGGTGGCCACGCCGGCCGGCCTGCTCGACCTCGCGCCCGCCGGCTCGGTGCCCGAGCTCACGCTCACCGTCACCGACGAATCCCCCTTCGAGCTGGCCCGCGCCACGCTGCGCGGCGGCAAGCCCTCGGTGCAGATCATCGGCGACGTGCAGCTTGCCGCCGAGGTCAACTGGCTGGTGGACCACGTGCGCTGGGACGTCGAGGACGACCTCGCCCGCCTCGTGGGCGACGTGCCGGCCCACACCATTTCCAATGGCGCGCGCCGGGTCGTGGACGCGCTGCGCCAGTTCGTCGGCGGTCGCAAGCCCCCGCAGGCCGGCGGTCCATCGACCGGCTCGGCGAGCACGGCCGAATGAGGCGCTTCTACCGCGGAATCTTCATCGTCTGGGTCGCGCTGCGCTACGGCCTGGACGAGCTCGTGCTCACGAGCTTCCAGAAACCCTGGCTGCGCGTGGTGGCGCGCATCGTCTCCATCGGCCGCAACCTCGACGCACCCCGCGGCCAGCGCCTGCGCGAGGCGCTCGAACGCCTGGGCCCGATCTTCGTCAAGTTCGGCCAGGTGCTGTCGACCCGGCGCGACCTGCTGCCGCCCGACATCGCCGACGAGCTCGCCTTCCTGCAGGACCGCGTGCCGCCGTTCCCCTCGGCGGTGGCCATCGCCACCATCGAGCGCGCATTCCGCCGCCCGGTGGGCGACGTGTTCGTGCAGTTCGACGAGACGCCGATCGCCAGCGCGTCGATCGCCCAGGTCCACTTTGCGACCATCCGCACCGACGAAGGCGAGGTGCGCGAGGTCGCGGTCAAGGTGCTGCGCCCCAGCATGCGCGGCGTGATCGAGAAAGACCTGGCGCTCATGGCCATGATGGCCGGCTGGGTCGAGAAGCTCTCGCCCGACGGCAAGCGCCTGAAGCCGCGCGAGGTGGTCGGCGAGTTCGACAAGTACCTGCACGACGAGCTCGACCTGGTGCGCGAGGCGGCCAACGCGGCCCAGCTGCGCCGCAACATGGCCTCGCTCGACCTGGTGCTGATCCCCGAGATGTTCTGGGACTTCTGCCACCCCGAGGTGATCGTGATGGAGCGCATGAACGGCGTGCCCATTGCCCAGCTCGACCGCCTGCGCGCGGCCGGCGTCGACATTCCCAAGCTGGCGCGCGACGGCGTCACGATCTTCTTCACCCAGGTGTTCCGCGACGGCTTCTTCCATGCCGACATGCACCCGGGCAACATCCAGGTGAGCCTCGCGCCGGAGACCTTCGGGCGCTACATCTCGCTGGACTTCGGCATCATCGGCACGCTGACCGAGTCGGACAAGGAATACCTGGCGCAGAACTTCGTGGCCTTCTTCCGGCGCGACTACAAGCGCGTGGCCGAGCTGCACCTGGAGAGCGGCTGGGTGCCCGAGGGCACGCGCATCGACGAGCTCGAAGGAGCGATCCGCACCGTCTGCGAGCCGTACTTCGACCGGCCGCTGAAGGAAATCTCGCTCGGCATGGTGCTGATGCGCCTGTTCCAGACCTCGCGCCGCTTCCACGTCGAGATCCAGCCGCAGCTGGTGCTGTTGCAGAAGACCCTGCTCAACATCGAGGGCCTGGGCCGCCAGCTCGATCCGGAGCTCGACCTCTGGCACACCGCCAAGCCCTTCCTCGAGAAGTGGATGGTCGACCAGATCGGGCCGAAGAAGCTGTTCCAGCAGCTCAAGGCCGAGGCGCCGCGCTACGCAAAACTGCTGCCCGAACTGCCGCGCCTGCTTCACGATTTCCTGGAAAATCGGCCCGCCGACCACCGCCGCGAGCTGCTGGAACTGCTGGCCGCCCAGAAGCGCACCAACCGGCTGCTGCAGACCATCATCTACGGTGGCATAGGATTTGTATTGGGGTTGCTCGCCATGCAAGTGCTGGTGCGCGTGAAATTGTTCTAGAGGAGTGTCCCCGTGCTGCTGACGCTGGTTGTCGTTTATCTGCTGGTCACCATCGCGATTGGCCTGTACGCCGCCAAGCGGGTGAAGAACACCACCGATTTCGCCATCGCCGGGCGGCACCTGCCGCTCTTCATGATCGTGACGACCACCTTCGCGACCTGGTTCGGCTCCGAAACGGTGCTCGGCATCCCGGCCAAGTTCATCGAAGGCGGCCTGAACGGCGTGATCGAGGACCCGTTCGGCGCGGGCACCTGCCTGATCCTGGTGGGCCTGTTCTTCGCGGGCAAGCTCTACCGCATGACGCTCCTGACCATCAGCGACTACTACCGCGAGCGCTACGGCCGCGGCGTCGAGGTGGCCTGCTCGCTCATCATCATGCTGAGCTACCTGGGCTGGGTGTCGGCGCAGGTCACGGCGCTGGGGCTGGTGTTCAACGTGCTTTCGGCCGGCGCCATCTCCATTCCGGCGGGCATGGTGATCGGGGTGGTGTCGATCCTGGCCTACACCCTGTTCGGCGGCATGTGGTCGGTGGCGGTGACCGACTTCATCCAGATGATCATCCTGGTCACCGGGCTGGCCGTCATCGCCACGTTCGCCGGCAACATGGCCGGCGGCGCCGACAAGGTGGTGGCCTTTGCGCTCAGCAAGGACCTCTTCAAGTTCTGGCCCGAGCCCAACTGGCACGACATGGTCTTCTTCTTCGCGGCCGCCATCACGATGATGCTGGGCTCCATCCCGCAGCAGGACGTGTTCCAGCGCGTGATGTCCGCCAACAGCGTCAAGGCTGCCACGCGCGGCCCGGTGATCGGCGGCGCGGCGTACATCCTGTTCGCCTTCGTGCCGATGTTCCTGGTGGCGAGCGCGCTGCTGATCATGCCGGAGCAGTCGGCCGCGCTGCTGAAGGAAGATCCGCAGAAGGTGCTGCCGACGCTGGTGCTCGAGAAAATGCCCTTCGTGATGCAGGTGCTGTTCTTCGGCGCGCTGCTGTCGGCCATCAAGTCGACCGCCTCGGCCACCTTGCTGGCGCCGAGTGTCACGTTCACCGAGAACATCTGGCGCCAGTTCCGTCCCGCGGGCACCGACCGCCAGAACCTCATGACCATGCGCATCACGGTGCTGGTCTTCAGTGCCGCCGTGCTGGCCTATGCGATCCGCATGCAGGGCACCCCCATCTACGAACTGGTGTCGGGCGCCTACCAGGTGCCGCTGGTCGGCGCCTTCGTGCCGCTGGTGTGCGGGCTCTACTGGCGCCGCGCCACCACGCAGGGCGCCCTTGCCTCTGTTGTGCTCGGCATCGGCACCTGGCTGCTGTTCCTGGCCATGCCCTGGGGCAGCGAATTTCCGGCCCAGCTGGCCGGCGTGCTCGCCTCCTTTGCCGGCATGGTGGCCGGATCGCTGGCGCCGCAGTGGGTGGCCGACACCCGCACGCCGCACCGGATGTTGGCTGTCTAGCGCCCCCCGGGGGCGCGGGGGCGCCCTTATAATCGAGGGCTTTGCGAGCGGCCTCTGCTTCGTTTTTGCGCCGCTTTTCCACTCAATTCCATGCCCATCTACGCCTACAAGTGCAGCGCCTGCGGCTTCGCCAAGGACGCCCTGCAGAAAATGTCCGATGCACCACTCACGGTGTGTCCGGCGTGCGGCGCAAGTGCATTCGAGAAGCAAGTCACCGCCGCCGGTTTCCAGCTCAAGGGTTCCGGCTGGTACGTGACCGATTTCCGCGATGGCGGCGGCAAGAAGGCCGCCGAGCCTGCAACCGCGGCCAAGAACGGCGACGCCGCCGCCGCGCCGGCCGCCAGCACCGCGGAAACTTCCAGCCCTGCGCCTGCCGCCATTCCTGCCCCCAGCCCGGCCCCCGCGCCGGCTGCTGCCGCCAAGAGCGACTGAGAACGCCCCATGCTCGCCCTGCGCAAATGGCTGTTCTCCGGCTTGCTGGTGATCGTTCCGCTGTTCATCACCCTGGCGGTGCTGAAATGGATCATCGACACGCTGGACCAGACGCTCTGGGTGCTGCCGGCGGTCTGGCAGGCATGGCTGCACGACAACAATGTGCGCGGGCTCGGCGTGCTGCTCACCCTGGCCATCCTGCTGGGCGTGGGCGCCATTGCGAGCAATTTCGTGGGCAAGCGGCTGCTCGGATGGGGCGACGCCGTGGTGCGGCGCATCCCGGTCGTGCGCTCGATCTACTCCAGCGTCAAGCAGGTGTCCGACACGCTGTTCTCCGAGAATGGCAACGCCTTCCGCACGGCGGTGCTGGTGCAGTGGCCCCGCGAAGGGGTCTGGACCATCGCCTTCGTGACCGGCATGCCCGGCAGCGATGTGGTCGAGCACCTGGGCGGCGGCGACTACCTCAGCGTCTACGTGCCGACCACGCCCAATCCCACGGGCGGTTATTTCGTGATGCTCAGGCGCAGCGACTGCATCGAACTCAGGATGAGCGTGGACGAAGCGCTCAAGTACATCGTCTCAATGGGGGTGGTCGTCCCCGGCGGCCCCTCGTCCATCGCGAACAAGTAAAACGCGCCTTCGCGGCGCCGGAATCCAAGATATGGCCATGCGTACTCACTATTGCGGTCTTGTGACCGATGCCCTGATGGGCCAAACCGTCACCCTGTGCGGCTGGGTCAACCGCCGCCGCGACCATGGCGGCGTGATCTTCATCGACGTGCGCGACCGCGAAGGCTACGTGCAGGTGGTGTGCGATCCCGATCGCGCCGCCACCTTCGCCGTGGCCGAGAACCTGCGCAACGAGTTCTGCGTGCAGATCACCGGCCTGGTGCGCGCCCGCCCCGAAGGCACCACCAACGACCAGCTCAAGAGCGGCAAGATCGAAGTGCTGTGCCATGAGCTCAAGGTGCTGAACCCGTCGGTCACGCCGCCGTTCCTGCTGGACGACGACAACCTGTCGGAAACCACGCGCCTCACGCACCGCGTGCTCGACCTGCGCCGCCCGGCCATGCAGCGCAACATGATGCTGCGCTACAAGGTCACGATGGAAACGCGCAAGTTCCTCGACGCCAACGGCTTCATCGACATCGAGACCCCGATGCTCGGCAAGTCCACGCCCGAAGGCGCGCGCGACTACCTCGTGCCCAGCCGCGTGCACGACGGCAGCTTCTTCGCGCTGCCGCAGTCGCCGCAGCTCTTCAAGCAGCTCCTGATGGTGGCCGGCTACGACCGCTACTACCAGATCGTGAAGTGCTTCCGCGACGAGGACCTGCGCGCCGACCGCCAGCCCGAATTCACGCAGATCGACATCGAGACCTCGTTCCTTGCGGAGGAAGAAATCCGCGAGATGTTCGAAGGCATGATCCGCAACGTGTTCCGCAACGCCGCGGGCATCGACCTGCCGGTGTTCCCGACCATGACGTACGGCGACGCGATGTTCAAGTACGGCTCGGACAAGCCCGACCTGCGCGTGAAGCTCGAGTTCACCGAGCTCACCGAGCTCATGAAGCGCGTCGAGTTCAAGGTGTTCTCGAATGCCGCCACCATGAAGGGCGGCCGCGTGGTCGCGCTGCGCGTGCCCGGCGGCGGCGCCGAGGGCGGCCTCTCGCGCGGCGAGATCGACGCCTACCAGGAGTTCGTCAAGATCTACGGCGCCAAGGGCCTGGCCTACATCAAGGTCAACGACGCCGCGGCCGGCCGCGAAGGCCTGCAGAGCCCGATCGTCAAGAACCTCGACGATGCCTCGCTGGCCGAGATCATCGCCCGCACGGGTGCGCGCAACGGCGACATCCTGTTCTTCGGCGCCGACAAGGAAAAGGTCGTCAACGACGCCATCGGCGCGCTGCGCGTGAAGATCGGCCACAGCGCCTTCGGCAAGAAGGCCGGCCTCTTCGACGACCGCTGGGCGCCGCTCTGGGTGGTCGACTTCCCGATGTTCGAGTTCGACGAGGAAGGCCAGCGCTGGAGCGCCGTGCACCACCCGTTCACCGCGCCGAAGGACGGCCATGAAGACCTCATGGACACCGCGCCCGAGAAGTGCATTGCCAAGGCCTACGACATGGTGCTCAACGGCATCGAGATGGGCGGCGGCTCGGTGCGTATCCACCGCGAGGAAGTGCAGAGCAAGGTGTTCCGCGCGCTCAAGATCAGCGCCGAGGACGCGCAGCTCAAGTTCGGCTTCCTGCTGGACGCGCTGCAGTACGGCGCTCCGCCGCACGGCGGCATCGCCATCGGCCTGGACCGCCTGGTCATGCTCATGACCGGCGCCGAGTCGATCCGCGACGTGATCGCCTTCCCCAAGACCCAGCGCGCGCAGGACCTGCTCACGCAGGCGCCGAGCCCGGTCGACGAGAAGCAATTGCGCGAGCTGCACATCCGGCTGCGCAACGTCCAGCAACCCGCCTGATGCGCCCATGACCGACAGCGTCCGGCCCTGGAAGATTCCGGAGTCGGTGCTGGTCGTCATCCATACGCCGGCGCTCGAGGTGCTGCTGATCCGCCGCGCCGATGCCGAGGACTTCTGGCAGTCGGTCACCGGCAGCAAGGACCTGGCCGACGAGCCGCTGGCGCTCACCGCCGCGCGCGAGGTGGCCGAGGAAACCGGCATCCAGTGCGGGGAGGGCAGCCCGCTCGCATCGCAGCTGGTCGACTGGCAGCTGCGCAACGTCTACGAGATTTATCCACGCTGGCGCTCGCGCTATGCGCCCGGCGTGACGCACAACACCGAGCACCTGTTCGGCCTGTGCGTGCCCGAGCGCGTGGTGCCCACGCTGGCGCCGCGCGAGCACACCCACTGGAAGTGGCTGCCCTACCGCGAGGCGGCCGATGCATGCTTTTCCCCGTCGAACGCCGAAGCCATTCTGTTGCTGCCAGAATTTGCGCGATGAACCTGCCGGCATACAACCTCCGGGTGGCCACCTACAACATCCACAAGGGTGTTCAGGGCATCGGGCTGGCCCGGCGCCTGGAGATCCACAACCTGGGGCACGCCATCGAGCAGCTCGATGCCGACATCGTCTGCCTGCAGGAGGTGCGCAAGATGAACCGGCAGGCCGCGCTTCGCTTCGAGCGCTGGCCCGAGCTTCCGCAGGCCGACTTCCTGGCGCCCGAGGGCTATACCGCCGTCTACGAAACCAACGCCATCACGCGCCACGGCGAGCACGGCAATGCGCTTTTGACCCGCTGGCCGGTGATCCGCACCGGCCACCAGGACATTTCCGATCACCGCTTCGAGCAGCGCGGCCTGCTGCACGTCGTCATCGAGGTGGAGGGCCGGCCGGTGCATGCCATCGTGGTGCACCTGGGACTCATCAAGGGCAGCCGCGTGCGGCAGGTGGCGCGGCTGCGCGAGTTCATCGAGCGCGAGGTACCGGCCGGCGAGGCGGTGGTCGTTGCCGGCGACTTCAACGACTGGGGCGCACGCATGCGCTACGCCATGAACGCCATGGGCCTGCGCGACACCAGCGACCTGCGCGGGCCGCGAACCCTTACCTATCCCTCGCGCCTGCCGGTGGCGCAGCTCGATTTCGTCTATGGGCGCCAGCTCGAGCCGGTGGCCTGTTCGGTGCCGCGCGGCCCGATCTGGGCGCGCATGTCCGACCACCTGCCGCTGGTCGCCGATTTTGCGCTGGCATGAATGGCGCTTGCGCGGTGTTCCCCCCCGGCCCCGGCCGGAATGCGTTCGCTGATACCATGCGCGGATGCTGAGGAAAACCGACGTGGAACCGCGCCCTGACGGCAACAACGACGACGAGGGCACGCCCGTCTCGGTGAAGATCCGCGAGCGCCTGACCGCGGCGCGCAGGCGCTTCAATGCCAACGACAACATTGCCGAGTTCATCGAACCCGGCGAACTCGAGTCGCTGCTCGACGAGGTCGAGGTCAAGATGAAGGGCGTGCTCGAAAGCCTGGTGATCGACCTCGAGAACGATCACAACACCGGCAACACCGCGCGCCGCGTGGCCAAGATGTACCTGAACGAAGTGTTCAAGGGCCGCTACGTGGCACCGCCTTCGCTCACCGAATTCCCGAATGCCGAGCACCTGAACGAGCTGATGATTGTCGGCCCGATCACCGTGCGCAGCGCCTGCTCGCACCACTTCTGCCCGATCATCGGCAAGCTGTGGATCGGCATCATGCCCAACGAGCACACCAACGTCATCGGCCTGTCGAAGTACGCGCGCCTGGCCGAATGGGTCATGGGCCGCCCGCAGATCCAGGAAGAGGCCGTGGTACAGCTGGCCGACCTGATCCAGGAAAAGACGCAGCCCGACGGCCTCGCGCTCGTGATGGAAGCCGAGCATTTCTGCATGGCCTGGCGCGGCGTGAAGGAAATGGACAGCAAGATGATCAACTCCGTGATGCGCGGCGTGTTCCTCAAGGACCCGAGCCTGCGGCGCGAATTCCTTTCCCTCTTGCCGAGAAGGAGCTGAACATGCTGGTCCGACTTCTCTACGCCAGCCGCGCGGTCGATACCAGCCCCGAGGCCATCGAAGCCATCCTCGCGCAATCGCGCACGCACAACACGGCCTGCGGCATCACCGGCATTCTTTGCTATGGTGCGGGCACCTTCCTGCAGGCCATCGAAGGCGGGCGCATGGCCATCAGCGAACTCTACGGCCACATCCAGCGCGATGCGCGCCACAAGGACGTGGTGCTGCTGCACTACGAGGAAATCTCCGAGCGCCGCTTCGGCGGCTGGACCATGGGGCAGGTCAACCTCTCCAAGCTCAATGCCTCGACGCTGCTCAAGTACTCGGAAAAGCCCGAACTCAATCCTTACGCGGTGTCGGGCAAGGTCTCGCTCGCGCTGCTTGAAGAATTGATGGCCACCGCCGCCATCGTCGGGCGCCACTAAGCCCCGTTCTCCGGGGTGCCGCTTTCCGCTTTTTCGCTGATCCTGCTTGCCGGGATCATTCATGCCAGCTGGAACATCGCCGCCAAGAAGGCGAACGGCGATGCGCGCTTCGCATTTCAGAGCGGCGTGTTCATGGCCATCGTCTGGGCGCCCGTGGGCATTGCGCTGGGCTGGCGCGTGGTGCCGGGCTGGGGCTTGCGGGAGTGGGGCTTCGTCGCGCTGAGCGGCGTGCTGCACGTCTTCTACTACGTCATCCTGCTGCGCGGCTACCGCAAGTCCGATCTCACGGTGGTCTATCCGCTGGCGCGCGGCTCGGGCCCGCTGCTGTCGTCGCTGGTGGCCATCCTGTTCCTGGGCGAGCGCATCAGCCTGGTGGGCGTGGCGGGCATCGCGGGCGTGGTGCTCGGCGTGTTCCTGGTGGCGGGCGGGCCGGGCCTCTGGCGCAAGACGCATGACCCTGCCCAGCGCGCGCGGGTGCACAAGGGCCTCCGCTACGGCGTGCTGACCGGCGCCTTCATTGCGGCCTACACGGTGGCCGACAGCTACGCCGTGAAGTTCCTGGCGATGTCGCCGATCCTGCTCGACTACTTCAGCAACTTCGTGCGCGTGGGCCTGCTGCTGCCCGCGGCGCTGCACGACCGCGCCGCCACCGCGCGGATGTGGCGCGCGCAGTGGAAGTACGCGCTGCTGGTGGCGGCGATCAGTCCGGTCTCGTACGTGCTCGTGCTCTACGCGGTGCAGCAGGCGCCCATTTCGCACGTCGCGCCGGCGCGCGAGGTTTCGATGCTGTTCGCCGCGCTGATCGGCGGCCATCTGTTGCGCGAGGGCGACCGCCTGCTGCGGCTGCTGGGTGCCGGCTTCATCGCGGCCGGCGTGGTGGCGCTCGCGCTGGGGTGAGGACGATGAGCCCGGCGCTGCTGTTCGGCTGCGACTTCTCTTGCGCACCCACGGCGCGCAAGCCGATCGTCGTGGCCAGCGGCAGCATTGGCGATGCAGGCGAGCTGGTGCTGGCGGGCCTGCAGCGCTTCACGGCGCTCGATGCCTGGGCCGCGTGGCTGCGCAGCGAACCCGCATGGATCGGCGGCTTCGATTTTCCGTTCGGGCTTCCGCGCGAGCTGGTGGAGTATCTGCACTGGCCGCGGGAATGGAACGCGCTCATGAGCCACTATGCGGGCCTGAGCCGCGCCGAGATCCGCGCCACCTTCGCAGCCTTTTGTGCCGCCCGCCCTGCCGGCGGCAAGTTCGCGCACCGGGCGACCGACGGGCCCGCGGGTTCGAGCACGTCGATGAAATGGGTCAACCCGCCGGTGGCTTTCATGCTCCATGCGGGCGTGCCGCCGCTCTTGAACGCGGGCGCGAGCCTGCCAGGGTTGCACGTGGGCAGCAACGGCAGCCGCGTTGCGCTCGAGGCCTATCCAGGGCTGCTCGCGCGCGAGCTGATCGGCCGCCGCAGCTACAAGAGCGACGAGCTCGCGAAGCAGACACCCGAGCGGCTGGCCGCACGCACCGACCTGCTCGCGGCGCTCGAAGCCGGCACCACGCGGCTCGGCCTGCGGCTGGCGCTCAGCGGCGCCCAGCGCGCCGAACTGCTCGGCGACGCCCGCGGCGACCACATCGATGCGGTGCTTTGCCTCGTGCAGGCCGCCTGGAGCGCGCAGCGTGCTTCCACGCCCGGTCCGGGCTACGGCTTGCCGGAGCAGTTCGATCCGCTCGAAGGCTGGATCGTCACGGCTTGACCCTTCTGTCCTACAGGGTTTCGCGCCGCCGGCCATCCCTGCCGGTTCGATCCGAAAGCTAGAGTGAGCCGTGGTCCCTTCGGACCACGCCTTTTCCTGCTCCGTGCGAGCGACTGGAGGATTCAAATGAACAATATTCGTCGAACAACCATCGCCATGCCGTCTTCGCGCGCATGGCTTGCCGTGCTGCTGGCCGGTGCCGCGCTGACCCTCGCCGCGTGCGACGACGCGGGCAACCGCACCGCGGGCGAGAAGCTCGACAGCGCCATCGAAAAGACCGAGAAGGCGGCCGACACGGCCGCCGCCAAGACCGCGGAGGCCCTGAAGGACGCAAAGGCGAAGATCGACGCCTCCGGCACCGCCGCAGAGGTGAAGGACGCCGCAAAGAGTGCCGGCGCGGCCGTGAGCGCCACGGTGGACGATGCCGCGATCACCGCGTCGGTGTCCGCGGGCCTCGCCAAGGACCCGGACCTGAGCGCGATCAAGATCGACGTCGACACCAAGGGTGGCGTCGTGAGCCTGAAGGGCCCCGCACCCACGGCGGCCGCCAAGGCGCGCGCCGAGGAAATTGCCAAGGGCGTGCAGGGCGTGACCTCGGTGAACAACCAGCTCGAGGTCAGAAGCTGACCGTTTCCCTTGCCCAGCAAAAAAGCCCGGTTCGTCCGGGCTTTTTGCTGGGAGAGAGGGCTGCTTCAGTGGCCGAGCCAGTCCTTGAGTTCGTCCGCGTGCTCTTCCTCGTCGGAAAGAATGTCTTCCAGCATGCGCCGGGTGGTCGGGTCCTTGTCGCCGATCAGCGCGATCATCTGCCGGTACGTTTCCACGGCGATGCGCTCGGCCACGAGATTGGCGCGCACCATGGCCTGCAGGTCGGTGGATTCGTCGTAGCTCGCATGGCTGCGGTCGAGCAGGTGCGTCGGCGCGAAGTCCGGCTCCCCGCCCAGCTGCACGATGCGTTCCGCGATGCGGTCGGCATGGGCCGACTCCGCGTTGGCGTGCACCAGGAATTCCTCGGCGATCTTGGGCGACGACACGCCGTTGGCGGTGAAATAGTGGCGCTTGTAGCGCAGCACGCAAACCAGTTCGGTGGCCAGCGCGTCGTTCAGCAGCTTGAGGACATCGTCGCGCCAGGGGCCGTAGCTCGGCGTGACCGCGCCTTCGTCGAGGCTCTTGGCGGCGGCGCCGATGGCCTGCTCGTCGAGTACCAGGCGCTCGGGTCGTGCCGCGCCCGTGGCGGGGGAAGCATTGGCATTCATGAAGAATCCTTTCGTGGGCTGGTGTTTTTCTGCATCAACGTGTTGACGACGTCAGCCACGTCGGATGTCTTGAGCACAGCCGCCAGCACTGCCGTGAAGGAGAGCAGGCGCCACGGCTTGGTCAACACGATCACCGCCCCCGTGGCGGCCGCCAGTGCCATGAGCTTGGCGGGCTCCTTGCGGGCATAGTGTTCGAGCAGGGGGCGGGCGAGCTGGCCCACCGCATGGGCCGGATGGCGGCGCCACCAGCGCTCGGTCATGCTGCGCGCCATCGAAACCCACTGGTTGCGCCCGCGCGCCGATGAGGTTCGCCGGTGGTCCGCCGCTTCGCCGGCGGCGTGCATTGCTTCCGGACGTTCCTGCGCTGTGCGGCGCCTGCCGCGGCCGCCGTCGTCCTCCGGCTCGTCCTCGCCATTCAATTGCCTGACGAGTGCACGGCGCGAGATGGCCAGCCGCTCCTGCGGCGTCAGGAAGCTGCGCTCAGTGCCGTTCATGGCGAACTCCTGCTTCGTGCAGCGCCCGGAGGTCGGCATCGACCTGGGCGCGCAGATCGTCGAATCCATAGCCGGGGAACGGCCGGGCGGCCATCCAGGCGCAGATCGCGGCGATCACCAGCGCGACGCCGGGCACCGCCACCAGCACCCAGTGGAAGCTGCCGTGGAGCACGCCCATCAGCACGGCCACGCCGATGAGCCCCAGGGCCAGCAGGGCACTGCCGACCGCCAGCACGCCGGCCACGATGCGGGCAACGATCCCGCGCCCCGCTTCCGAGGCCTCCTGTCTTACCAGTGCCGCGTAGTTGGCGGCGTGGTCGGCGATGAGTTCCGGATGCCCGAGCACCGTGGAAAAAATCGGATGAAGCATGGTGCGCGGAACCGGTGGAACTGCGTGCGTGCCTTCAGCGGATCAAATCAATAGTCGTCCCGGCGGTTGCGGCTGGCCAGCACGATGAGGGCGGTGATCGCGGCGCCGGCTGCGGCGGCAATCAGCACCGAACGCACGGGCTGGTCGGAGATATAGCGTCCGGTGACGTCGGCCGCCTGTTCCAGCCGGCGCTGTGCGCGCGCGCTCGTGGTGGAGGCGGCGTCGATGCCGCGCTGCACTGCCTGCTGCACGCGCGCTGCCAGTTGTTCGACCGCGGGTTCCGCGTCGCGGCGCAATTCGCGGACCTTCTCGCCGGCCGCATTCACCGCGTTCTGTGCATAGGCCCGGGTCGTTTCCACCGCGTCGTTGGCGGTCTGGCGGGCCTCGTCGGCAACTTGCGAGGGAGTCTTGGTCGTGTTCATGAATTTTCCTTTCCGGGGAGATGAATTGCGGGAGCCTGTGGATCGTACCTACGCTACTTGCGTCGTAGCAAGCCGGCCAGGAAACTGGCGATGGCAAGCACGGCGAAGATCACGAAAAGGATCTTGGCGATCCCTACCGCGCTGGCTGCAATGCCGCCGAAGCCGAACACGGCGGCGATCAGCGCGATGACCAGAAACACCACTGCGTAATACAACATGTGGACTCCTTCGAGGCTTCGCTCGTTGTTGGAAATTGCTCGTCCAAGAGGAAATGAACGGCACGTCGGCAACCTTAAGTGGACGCCCCTGCGAGGGGCTGTCAGCGGCTGGGCGCGGGGAGCGTAGGAGATGGCCGAGTTCCTTGCACGCCGATCCGTGCAGAAATACCGCAGGGCGCCTCCAGGGCTCAGAGCGGCTTCGCGATGGGCAGCATCGCGCTCACGCGGGTGCCACGACCCGGCGTCGAAGAGATCGTGAGCTTGCCCCGGGCCGCCTCGACCCGGTGGCGCATGCCTGCCAGGCCGTGCGTCGACGGGCGGATGCGCTGGGGATCGAAGCCCTTGCCGTTGTCGGCCACTTCCACGACCGCGTGGTTCTCGTAGTTCTTCAGGACGATCGTCGCTTCGCTGGCCTCGGCGTACTTGCCGATGTTGGTCAGGCTCTCCTGCACCATGCGGTAGATCGTGAGCTGGCGCGACTCGTCCATGGCCACCGGTTCGAGCGCCATCTGCACCTGGATGCCCGAGCGCTCGGCGAACTCGCGCCCGAGGATCTCGAGCGATGCGACCAGCCCGAGGTTCGACAGCGACGACGGCCGCAGGTCCTCGATGATGCGGCGCTTGAGCGCGATGCCGCTGTTGAGCAGCTCGGTCAGGTGCTGCAGCCGCTGGGTGGCATCAGGCGCCTCCAGCAGCCGCGACTTGAGGCGGGCCACGTCCAGCTTGGCGGCGGTCAGCAGCGAGCCGAGCTCGTCGTGCAGCTCCCGCGCGAGATAGCCGCGCTCGGTTTCGCGCACGTCCTGCAGGTGCGTGGCCAGCTCGGCCAGTGATGCGGTGCGTTCGCGCACTTCGTCTTCGAGCGCATTGCGCTCGCGCTGCAGTGTTTCCTGCTGGCGCTCACCGATGGAGCGCAGCGCGTGCGCCTGCCGCAGGTACAGGAAGAAGGCGAGGAACGCGGCAAGCGCGACGATAGCGGTACCGATGCGCGCGAGCCGCAGCGACTTCATCACCTGGATCTGGCTCTGGTGCAGGGTCTGGTTGCTGATCTCCGCCAATTCGCCGGCGGTCTTGCGAATGGAATCCATTTCCTCGCGCCCCACGTCCGTCGTGATGACGAATTTCCAGGCCTCGTCCTTGCCGTCCTGCCGCAGCCGCACGCTCATGTCCATTTCAGCGATCTTGCGCAGCACATGCTTCGAAAGCTCCGCCAGCCGCGTGCGCTCGGCCGGGCGTTCGGCGTACAGTTGGCGTAGCGCCGCAAGGTGGCCGTCGACCTGCTTGACCGCCGTGTCGTAAGGTTGCCGGTAGCTGGCTTCGCCGGTCAGGAGGTAGCCTCGCTGGCCGGTTTCGGCATCGAGCATGTTCTGCAGGATCTGGTTGAGCGTACCGCGCACCTTCAGCGCCGCGTCGATGTCTGCCAGGGCGCGGCTCGACTGGCGGTAGCCGGCCTCGTTGATTCCAACGAGGGCCAGCGCGGCCAGCGCCGCGAGCAGCAGGCTCACGGCCATTTTTGGAGGGGCTAGCCAATGCATGAAACTTTCGAAGGTGCTTTCAACACAAGTTCGTGAATAATCGACAACAAGCAGGGGACCGGCATGCTGCGGCTTCCGCAGGCGCGGCACAACGAAGAAAGTAACAGATGATCAAAATTGGAATTGTGGACGACCACGCCATCGTCAGATCTGGCCTGAGGCAGTTCTTCTCCGAACACGTCGACTTGCGCGTGGCCGGCGAAGCCGCCAGCGGCCGCGAGGCCATCGAGCTCGTGCGCACCACGGAGCTCGACGTGCTGGTGATGGACCTTTCCATGCCGGGGCAGAGCGGCATCGACGCGCTCGCCATGATCCGCGCCAAGGCGCCGGACGTGGGCATCCTCATCCTGAGCGGCTACCCCGAAGAGCACTACGCGATGAATCTCATCCGCCAGGGTGCGAGCGGCTACCTCAACAAGGAGTGCGATCCGATGGAGATCGTCAACGCCATTCGCACCATCTCGCTCGGCCGCCGCTACATCACGCCGGCCGTGGCGGAACTGCTGGCGCGCCAGCTCGACCGCAAGGACGACGCGGCACCGCACGAGCAGCTGTCGGAAAGAGAATTCCAGGTGTTCCTGAAGCTCGCCAAGGGCGAGACCGCGGGTGACATCGCCAAGACGTTGTCGCTGTCGGTGAAGACCGTCAGCACCTACCGCACGCGCCTGATGGAGAAGATGAACCTGTCCTCCAACAGCGACCTCACGTACTACGCACTGAAGAACAAGCTGATCGACTGACCGCGGCAGCCGGCGGCCGGCTTTTTCTTCAGCCGGTGCCGCCGGTCCCGCTGGTGGGGCGGTGAGCCACCGCCTCCAGGATGCAGAAGTCGACCAGCGCGTCGATCTCGTTCGACTTGTCGAACACCGCATCCACGCCGAACTCGGCGCATCGCCGACGGATGTCGGGCGTCGCATAGTTGCTGAGCACCACCACCTTCTGGTTCGCCCGCCGCGAGGTGCAGGCCTGGAGCACGCCCAGGCCGCTGCCTTGCTTGAGGAAAAGGTCGACCACCGCCAGGTCCCACTCCTCGCTGTGGTCGTGCAGCCACTGCCTCGCGTGGGCCTCGGTTTCGGCGAAGCCGACCACCGTCGTGCAGGTGAGTTCTTCCAGGGTGCCAATGAGGTTTTCACGGATCGTGAGGTTGTCTTCGACGATGTAGGTCTGCAATCTTGTCTCCATGCCGAACCGCGCTTCCTCTGACGTTGGCAGGCATCTTCGACGCCCTGCCGGCGAATGCCTGCACACCGGAAATTTGTGGCGCCGCCGACGAGCATCATGCAAGTTTCGGAGGAAGGGTGTTGTAGGCGCGTTCTGACGAAAGGACTGGCGAGGCCATTCCGTAGGCAATGCCTCACGGTTTCTGCGGCCCCTTGCCGACCCGCGGCGCGGCGCCGCGGATATATCCAGTTTTCATGGCAACGAATGTCCTTCGCAACCGGCCGCTCTGGCTCAAGCTGCTTGCGGCTTTGGTGCTGCTGCTTGCCGCACTGGCGTTGCTGCTGGCGTTCTTCCCATGGGACACCTTGCGCGAACCCGTCAATCGCTACGTCAGCGAGAAGACCGGGCGCAAGTTCGAGATCACGCGCCGGCTCGATGTGGGCATCGGGCTGCGCGGCGCCACCGTCAAGGCCGACGGCATCGAGTTTGCCAATCCGCCCTGGGCCCGCGATCCCTACCTGGTCAAGGCCGAGCGCGCCGAGTTCGACATTCGGCTCTGGCCCCTCATCACGCAGAAGGTCGTGATCCCGCGCCTGGCGCTTTCCTCGCCCACGCTGGGCCTGCAAATGGAGCCGGACGGCCGCCGCACCTGGGCGCTCGGCAAGGACACCTCGGATCCCGGCACCGTGCCCGTCATCGGCCTGATGCAGGTGGACGGCGGCGTGGTCGACTTCCTGGCCAAGCACCTGGGGGTGGACCTGCATGCGGACGTGAGCTACGACACCAGCCGCGGGGAGCTTCCCCTGAGCTTCCGCATCAAGGGCCGCTACAAGGGCCAGCCGCTGAGCGCCGAGGGCCGCACCGGCAACGTGCTGCAGCTCAGGGCGGCCGGCCAGCGGCCGTTTCCGCTGGAGGTCGATGGCGCGGCCGGCCAGACGCGGCTGAAGGCCTCGGGCACGGTGACCGACTTTGCCGACCTCGACGGCATCGAGGCCAGGTTCGATCTCAAGGGCCAGACGCTTGGCGCCTTGTTCCCGCTGCTGGGCATCGCGCTGCCCGAGACCTCTCCCTATGCACTGAGCGGCGACCTGCGCAAGCGCGGCAAGCTGTGGGAAGTGGCGGGACTCAAGGGCAGGCTCGGCCTTTCGGACATTGCCGGCGACATGCGCTTCGACAAGGCCGGCCAGGTGCCGCACCTGGCGGGGGAACTGCGCTCCAAGGTCATGGACATGGACGACCTGGGCCCGCTCATCGGCCTGCCGCCCACCGAGCGCTCGGCCAAGGCGGTCGAGGGCGTCGCGCCGCCACCCACCATCAAGCAGATAAAAAAGCGCGCTCCGGGCGCCAAGGTGCTGCCCGGCGCCACGCTCGACTTCGACCGCCTGCGCGCCATGAACGCCGACGTGAAGTACGCGGCCGACCGCATCCGCAACGTGCGCAACGTGCCGCTCGACCGCGGCAGCGTGCAGGTCAAGCTGAACAACGGCGTGCTTGCGCTCGACCCGCTCGACCTGGGCGTGGGCGGCGGCAAGCTGGCCGGCGCGATCCGCATCGACGCCACCCAGAACCCGGCCGACATCCGTGCCTCGCTCGACCTGCGCAACGTGCAGCTCAACCGCCTGGTGCCGAAGATCGAAACCATGCGCAGCAGCTTCAGCAGGCTCGATGGTCGCATCAACCTGTCGGGCCGGGGCAACTCGGTGGCCAGCTGGCTCGGCGGCGCCTCCGGGGACGTGGCCGCGCTCACGGGGCGGGGGCGGTTC
Source organism: Variovorax sp. SPNA7 (assembly GCF_033807855.1). NCBI lineage: Bacteria > Pseudomonadati > Pseudomonadota > Betaproteobacteria > Burkholderiales > Comamonadaceae > Variovorax > Variovorax sp. SPNA7. The sequence continues at coordinate 4,682,645 of NZ_CP138513.1, read as the reverse complement.
AGCAACCTGCTGCTGGAGTTCATGGGGCTGGATGGCGCCGAGATCATCAAGTTCCTGCTGCGCGGCGACCAGAACGTGGAGCTGCGCTGCGCCGCCATGGCCTTCGACGTCAACAAGGGCGTCATGAGCAGCCGCAGCATGGTGCTCGACACCGCCGACACCGTGTTCTACGCCACCGGCCAGGCCAACCTGGCGACCGAAAAGCTCGACTTCGTGGTCCGGCCCGAGCCCAAGGACGCGAGCATCCTGTCGCTGCGCTCGCCGCTGGTCATCGGCGGCAGCTTCGGTGCGCCCACAGGCGGCGTGCAGGCCGGTCCGCTGGCCGAGCGTGGCCTGGCCGCGCTGGTGCTCGGTGCGCTCAATCCGCTGCTGGCGCTGGCCGCGACCATCGAGACCGGTCCGGGCCAGGATGCGGATTGCAAGGGCGTGCTGTCGGAGGCCCAAAAGCCCAGTGCCGGCGCGGCAGCCGCAGGTGCGGCCAAGGCAAAAGGCGCGAAGAAGAAGCCCTGACCGAACGGCGCCCTGAACGGCGCCCGCTCAGGCGCGCGCGCGCTGCGCGCAGACGTTGCAGTGCGGATCGCGTGCGATCTTCAGCGTATCGAAGGCGGTGCGCCGCCCGTCGAACATCAGGAGCTTGCCCGCCAGCGACGGTCCGATGCCCGCGAGCAGCTTCAGCGCTTCGCTCGCCTGCAGCGTGCCGATGGTGCCGACCACCGGGCCGAACACGCCGAGCACCGCGCAGAGCGTTTCCTCGAAGGCCGCGTCGGGCGGAAAGATGCAGGCATAGCAGGGCGAGGCTTCGTCGCGCGTGTCGTACACGCTCAACTGGCCGTCGAAGCGGATCGCGGCGCCCGCCACCAGCGGCTTGCCATGCGCCACGCAGGCGCGGTTGACCGCGTGGCGGGTGGCAAAGTTGTCGCAGCAGTCGACCACCACGTCCGCGGCCTCGACCAGGCGCGCAAGCAGCGCCTCGTCGGCCCGCAGGGCGTGCGTCTCGATGGCGATGTCGGGGTTGATGGCGCGCATGGCCTCGGCGGCCGATTCGACCTTGAGCCGGCCCACGCGGTCATTGGTATGGGCGACCTGGCGCTGCAGGTTGGTGAGATCGACCTCGTCGTCGTCCACCAGCGCGATGTGCCCGACGCCGGCGGCCGCGAGATAGAGCGCGACGGGCGAGCCCAGCCCGCCGGCACCGATGACAAGAACGCGACCGGCACCGACGCGCGCCTGCCCGTCGATGCCGAACTCCTCGAGAAGAATGTGGCGCGAGTAGCGCAGCAGGTCGTGATCGTCCATGCGCGCCTCGGCCCGCCTCAACGGCTTCAGTTTTCCTTCTTCTCTTCCTTGTTGTCGACGATGACCTGCGTCTTGCTGACCAGCACCGGCTGGCCCTTAAGGCGGTTGAGCGCCTGCATCAGCGGGAAGTCCTTGTCGGTGCCGAATTCGGGCACCTTGCGGTCCTGCGGCGGCTTCTTGGCTTCTTCCTCGAGGCGCTTGCGGGCTTCGTCACGGGCCTTTTCGCGTTCCGGGTCCTTCGTTTCAGGGCCCTGGCCGCTGGCCAGGTGCTTTTCGAGGTCGGCCTCGCGCATGCGCAGGGCGGCGAAGGGGCTGCCTTCGGCGCTTTCGTCGATCAGCACGTTGGGCACGATGCCCTTGGCCTGGATCGAGGTGCCGCTCGGCGTGTAGTAGCGCGCCGTGGTGATCTTCAGGCCCGTGTCCGGTCCGAGCGGGCGCACCGTCTGCACCGAGCCCTTGCCGAAGGTCTGGCTGCCCATGACGGTGGCGCGCTTGTGGTCCTGCAGCGCACCGGCCACGATCTCGCTCGCGGAGGCCGAGCCTTCGTTCACCAGCACCACCAGCGGCACGGTCTTGAGGGCCGCGGGCAGGTTGCGCAGCGGGTCGCTGCCGGAGCGGCGCTGGTAGAACTCGGGCGCCGCCTTGTAGACGGACTTGCTCTCGGCCAGCTGGCCGTCGGTCGACACCACCGTGACGTTCTCGGGCAGGAAGGCGGCCGAGATGGCGACGGCCGCGTCGAGCAGGCCGCCCGGGTCGTTGCGCAGGTCGAGCACCAGGCCCTTGAGGTTGGGCTCTTCCTTGTAGATGTCCTCGACCTTCTTCACGAAGTCGTCGACCGTGCGTTCCTGGAACTGCGACAGCCGGATCCAGCCGTAGCCCGGCTCCATGACCTTGCCGCGCACCGACTGGGTACGGATTTCCTCGCGCGTGATCGTGACCGGGAAGGTGCGGCTCTCGTCCTTGCGGAAGATGGTCAGCAGCACCTTGGTGTTGGCCTCGCCGCGCATGCGCTTGACGGCTTCGTTGAGCGACAGGCCGCGCACGGCCGTGTCGTCGATCTTGGTGATCAGGTCGTTGGGCTTCAAGCCCGCGCGGAAGGCCGGCGAGCCCTCGATCGGCGACACCACCTTGATGAGCCCGTCTTCCTGGGAAATCTCGATGCCCACGCCGACGAAGCGGCCGGTGGTGCCTTCCCTGAATTCCTTGAAGGACTTCTTGTCGAAGTATTGGGAATGCGGGTCGAGCCCGGCCACCATCCCCGAGATGGCGTCGGAAATGAGCTTTTTCTCGTCGACCGGCTCGACATAGTCGCTCTTGACCATGCCGAACACCGCGGCAAGCTGCTGCAATTCTTCGAGCGGGAGCGGCGCAAGCGAACCGCGTGCAACCGTCTGCAACGAGACGGTGGTCAAGACGCCGGCAACGGCGCCGGCGGCAACCCAGCCGGTAATCTTCAGTTTCTGACCCATCATGAGTGATTGTCCTTGTCGGCTGTCGAACCAATATACACAGCTTGGAAGCAAATTGCCTGCCGGGGTTCCACGGGGGAGCGCCGCCGAGGGGCTTTCTTTTTCAGCCCTTGCCCTGCGAGGCGACCGCTGCGGCGGCCTTTTCGGCGGCCGCGGCGTCGCCGAGGTAGTAGTGCCGCAGCGGCTTGAGCTCGTCGTCGAGTTCGTAGACCAGCGGAATGCCGTTCGGGATGTTCAGGCCGACGATGGCGTCGTCGGAGATGCCGTCGAGGTACTTGACCAGCGCGCGGATCGAGTTGCCGTGCGCCGCCACCACCAGGCGGCGCCCGGTGCGGATGGCCGGCGCCATCGACTCGTTCCAGAACGGCAGCACGCGCGCCACCGTGTCCTTCAGGCATTCGGTCAGCGGGACCTGCTCGGGCGACAGCTTGGCGTAGCGCACGTCGGAGCGCTCGCTGCGCGGATCGTCGGCTTCCAGCGGCGGCGGCGGGGTGCCGTAGCTGCGGCGCCAGACCAGCACCTGCTCGTCGCCGTACTTCTTGGCGGTTTCGGCCTTGTTCAGGCCCTGCAGGGCGCCGTAGTGGCGCTCGTTCAGGCGCCACGAATGCACCACGGGCAGCCAGGTGCGGTCGAGCTCGTCCAGCGTGTGCCAGAGCGTGCGGGTGGCGCGCTTGAGCACGCTGGTGTAGGCGACGTCGAAGTCGTAGCCCTCGGCCTTGAGCAGCCGGCCGGCCTGCTTGGCCTGCTCGATGCCGGTCTCGGTGAGGTCGACGTCGGTCCAGCCGGTGAAGCGGTTTTCGAGATTCCAGGTCGATTCGCCATGGCGGATCAGTACCAGTTTGTGCATGTGGGAAGCCTTTGGCAGCGCTTGGGAAAACCAGCATTCTAAAATCCCGGGTTTGCCATCCAAGGAACCCCCGTGAAATTGATCGAATTCGTCACCGCGAACTGGATGCTGATCCTGATCGCACTCAGCTCGGGTGGCATGCTGGCCTGGCCGCTCGTGCGCGGCGCCGGCGGCGGCACGCTCACGGCCCAGGGGGCGGTGCAGCTCATCAACCGCGAACGCGCGGTGCTGGTCGACGTGCGCGAACCCGAAGAGTTTGCCACCGGCCACATGATCGGCGCCAAGAACGTGCCCCTGAACCAGCTCGAGGAAAAACTGACCGGCGCGGTCAAGAACAAGAGCGTGCCGGTGCTGCTGGTGTGCGCCACCGGCGCCCGCGCCCAGCGCGCCGTGGCCATGGCCAAGAAACTCGGCTACGAGCAGGCCCAAGCGGTTTCCGGCGGCCTCAAGGCGTGGAAAGACGCTAACCTGCCCGTTGAAAAAGCTTAAGTCTTCCCAAGGTACAGCGTATGCAAGCCGTCAAGATGTACACCACCGCCTTCTGCCCGTACTGCGTTCGCGCCAAGCAGATCCTCAAGTCCAAGGGTGTCGATGAGATCGAAGAAATTCGCATCGACAGCGATCCCGCGGCCCGCAGCACCATGATGGAGATCACCCAGCGCCGCACGGTGCCGCAGATATTCATCGGCGACACCCATGTGGGCGGCTGCGACGACCTGGTGGCGCTGGACGGTCGCGGCGGCCTGGTTCCGCTCTTGCAGGGCGCCTGAAACACAAAGCAGCCGGGCGTCACGGAAGTGGTCCGGCCGCGGGGCGATAATCGCCTGCTCATTCATCTGCAGCCCGCTGCGGGAAGCTCTCCCCGGCGGGCATTGTTTTGATCCTCGAAAGTTCAGCCATGGCCGACCAGCAAGCCCAAGATCCCGTTTTCCAGATCCAGCGCGTCTACCTCAAGGACCTGTCGCTCGAACAGCCCAATTCGCCCGCCATCCTGCTCGAGCAGGAGCAGCCCACGGTCGACATCCAACTCGGCGTGGACGCCCAGCCGGTGGCCGAAGGCATCTTCGAGATCACCGTGTCGGCCACCGTGCAGACCAAGATCCAGGACAAGACCGTGTTCCTGGTCGAAGCCAAGCAGGCCGGCATCTTCGAGATCCGCAACCTGCCGGAAGACCAGATGGGCCCGATCCTGGGCATCGCCTGCCCCCAGATCGTCTATCCGTACCTGCGCGGCAACGTGGCCGACGTGATCCAGCGCGGCGGCTTCCCGCCCGTGCACCTGGCGGAAATCAACTTCCAGGCGATGTACGAGCAGCAGCAGGCGCAGGCCGCCGGCCAGCCCTCGCCGATCGTCACGCAGTAAAGCCGGCACAGCGCCGCAACGCCGATGAAGATCTGCGTTCATGGCGCCGGTGCCTGGGGCACGGCGCTGGCTGTCAATGCGGCGGGCCGCCACGAGGTCACGCTCTGGGCGCGCGATGCGGCCCAGGCCGAGGCCATTTCCAAGGCGCGCGAAAACGTCCGCTACCTGCCCGGCCTGGCACTGCCGCCCGCACTCACGGTGCGCGCCGGCGACCTGCACCAGGCCCGGGCGGGCGCCGAACTCGTCGTGGTGGCCACGCCCATGGCCGCCCTGCGCCAGCAGCTCATCGCCTTGCGCGGCACGACCGCGCCGGTGGCATGGCTGTGCAAGGGCGTCGAACCCGCGCTCGATGCTTCTTCGCCCACCTCCTACGGCCTGCTGGCCCACGAAATCTGGGGACAGGTTGCGCCTGAACTGATGGCCGGCGTGCTCAGCGGCCCGAGCTTTGCGCAGGAAGTCGCCGAAGGCCGCCCGACCGCGCTGGTGGCTGCAAGCCCCCATGCCGCAGTGCGCGAAGCGCTGGTCGAGGCATTCCACGGCCCGGCGTTGCGCGTCTATGCCAACGACGACATCGTGGGCGTGGAGGTCGGCGGCGCCGTCAAGAACGTGCTGGCCATTGCCACCGGCCTCTGCGACGGCCTGGCGCTCGGGCTCAATGCACGTGCGGCGCTCATCACGCGGGGCTTGGCCGAGATGACGCGCTTCGGACTGGCGCTCGGCGCGCGCGCCGAGACGTTCATGGGCCTTTCCGGCCTGGGCGACCTGGTGCTCACGGCCACCGGCGACCTCTCGCGCAACCGCAAGGTGGGCCTGTTGCTGGCCCAGGGCCACACGCTGGCGCAGGCCGTCGCTTCGCTGGGCCATGTCGCCGAAGGCGTCTATTGCGCACGTACCGTGGTGCAGCGCGCGCGCGGCCTGGGCGTGGAAATGCCCATCGCCGAAGGCGTGGTCGCGCTGCTCGACGGCCGGCTGAGTCCGCAGGAGGCGGTCGCCTCGCTGACCGGCCGCGATCCGGTGCCCGAGTCGGTGCGGCCCTAGGTGCGTCCGGGCCGCGTGCCATGACGATGAACTACACACAAGACTGAAGAGACAAGACCGCCATGAGCCTTCGCTTTGATTTTTCGGCGCCGGCCGTGGCCGCGCTGGCCCAGGCCGACGCGACCCGCGCCCTGCAGGAAGACGTGGCCGACGGCGACCTGACCGCTTCGCTGGTCGACCCCGGCCGCCGCGCCCAGGCCCGGGTGCTGGCGCGCGAGGCGGCCGTGCTCTGCGGCGCGCCCTGGGTCGAAGCCACGGTGCGGCAGCTCGATCCGCAGGCCCGCATCCGCTGGCTGTGCGGCGAAGGCGAGCGCTGCGCGGCCGACCAGACCGTGCTCGAGATCGAGGGCACGGCGCGCGCGCTGCTGACGGCCGAGCGCACCGCGCTCAATTTCCTTCAGCTGCTGAGCGCGGTCGCCACCAAGACGGCGCTTTACGCCGATGCGGTGCGCGGCACGCGCGCGCGCATCGTCGACACCCGCAAGACCCTGCCGGGCCTGCGCCTTGCCCAGAAGTACGCCGTGCGCACGGGCGGTGGCGTGAACCACCGCATCGGCCTTTACGACGCGGTGCTCATCAAGGAAAACCACATTGCCGCGGCCGGCGGCGTGGCCGCGGCGCTGCGTGCGGTGGCGCCGGTGGCGCAGCGCGCGGCTTTTGTCGAGGTCGAGGTCGAAACCCTGGCGCAGCTGCGCGAGGCGCTGGAGGCGGGCGCGCGCATGGTGCTGCTCGACAACATGGACCTGCCGACCCTGCGCGAAGCCGTCCGCATCAACGCCGAGGTCGGCGAGGACCGCAAGGCCGTGCTCGAAATCTCGGGTGGCGTGACGCTCGAGGGCCTGCGCACGCTGGCCGACACCGGCGTGGACCGCATCTCCGTCGGTGCGCTCACCAAGGACGTGAAGGCCATCGATTTCTCGATGCGTTTCCAGGAAGGCTGAGCGCGTCCATGGCTGCCCCTTCTTTCGTCATCGACGTCGACTACGAACAACCCGCGGCCGAGGCCGGCGCGGCCTGCGACACGCGCCACGCCTGGGCCCGCGTGCCGCCCGAGCCTTCGCAAGATGAGCGCATCGCGCTCAAGGAGCGCATCCGCCGCCTGCTGCGCGAGCGCAACGCGGTGATGGTGTCGCACTTCTACGTGCACCCCGACCTGCAGGACCTGGCCGAGGAAACCGGCGGCATCGTGAGCGATTCGCTCGAGATGGCGCGCTTCGGCCGCGACCATGCGGCGCAGACGCTGGTGGTGTCGGGCGTGCGCTTCATGGGCGAGACCGCCAAGATCCTCTCGCCCGAGAAGCGCGTGCTGATGCCCGACCTGGACGCCAACTGTTCGCTCGACCTGGGCTGCCCGGTCGACGAGTTCAGCGCCTTCTGCGACCGGCATCCCGACCGCACCGTGGTGGTCTACGCCAACACCAGCGCGGCCGTGAAGGCGCGCGCCGACTGGCTCGTCACCTCGAGCTGCGCGCTCGACGTGGTGAGCGCCCTGCATGCGCAGGGCCGCAAGATCCTCTGGGGCCCCGACCGCCACCTGGGCGACTACATCCAGCGCCAGACCGGTGCCGACATGGTGAGCTGGAACGGCGCCTGCATCGTGCACGACGAGTTCAAGGCGCTCGAGCTCGAGCTGCTCAAGAAGGCGCACCCGGCCGCGAAGGTGCTGGTGCATCCCGAATCGCCGACCGACGTGATCGCGCTGGCCGATGCGGTGGGCTCCACCTCGGCCATCCTGAACGCGGCGCAGCGCATGGACGCGAGCGAATTCATCGTTGCCACCGACACCGGCATGCTGCACAAGCTGCGCACGCTGAATCCCGGCAAGACCTTCATCGAGGCCCCCACGGCCGGCAACGGCGCCACCTGCAAGAGCTGCGCGCATTGCCCGTGGATGGCGATGAATGGGCTGGTGGAGCTGGCGAATGCGCTGGAAACGGGCGCGGGCGAAATTCACGTCGACCCGGCGCTGGGGCTGCGCGCGAGGGTGCCGATCGACCGGATGCTGGCGTTCACGGCGGGGCTGAAAAATGGCCAGCCGCCGGGGAGCCTGATCGCGGGCATCGGCGCGGCCTGACGTTTTATTCCCTCTCCCTCCGGGAGAGGGCTAGGGTGAGGGCAGCGGCCTCACAACATCGCGCGGCCCTCATTGCCGCTCACCCTCACCCCAACCCTCTCCCCGAGGGGAGAGGGAGCAAGATTCAGAACTCCAGCGTACAGCTGTCCCCCAGCGCCTCGCGCCACACGCGCACGCGCGCAAGCGAGGGCCTGAATTCCGGCAGCGCGTCCGCAATGAACAGGCACAGGTTCTCGAGCGTCGGTGGATGCAGCCCCGCCACGTCGTCGAGCAGGTGATGGTCGAGCTGCTCGCGCACATCCTCCAGCCGCCGGCGCAGCAATCCCAGGTCGACGACCATGCCTGTGAGGGGATCGCGCTGGCCGGCGAGCCAGACTTCGGCGTGGTAGGTATGGCCGTGGATACGGCGGCTGCCTTCGGCTTCGATCTCGCGCTTGAGCGTATGCGCGGCGTCGAAGAAAAAGCGTTGGCTGATGGTGAATCGCATCTGAAAAGTCTCCGCGCTCAGCGGATGCCGGTGATCTTGTGGGTCTGCACGCTGAGGCGCCAGGTCGGATGGCGCATGCATTCGGCAATGCACAGTTCGGTGTTGGCCACGCGGTCGGGTCCGTCCATCGGCTGCAGGAAGCGGTGCGTGAACTCGCCGGTGCGCGCCATGGTGTCGAGATCGAACTCGGCCTGCGGCCACACCAGCTTGAGTTCCTGGCCGCGCTGCTGCACCCAGGGTGCGCCGGCCTTGGGGCTGATGCAGAGCCAGTCGATGCCCTCGGGCGCGGCGACCGTGCCGTTGCTCTCCACCGCGATGCGAAAGCGGCGCGCATGCAGCGCGTCGACCAGCGCGGCGTCCACCTGCAGCAGCGGCTCGCCGCCAGTCAGCACCACCAGCCGGTGCTCGGCATCGTCGGCCGGCCATTGCGCGGCGATGGTGCCGGCCAGCAGCTCGGCGTCCTTGAACTTGCCGCCCAGCGTGCCGTCGGTGCCGACGAAATCGGTGTCGCAGAAACGGCAGACGGCCGTGGCGCGGTCTTCCTCGCGGCCGGTCCACAGGTTGCAGCCGGCGAAGCGGCAGAACACGGCCGGCATGCCGGCCTGGCCGCCTTCGCCCTGCAGGGTGTAGAAGATTTCCTTGACGCTGTAGGTCATGAGGGCATTGCGTCGATTTCGAGGTTGTCGATCAGCCGCGTGCCGCCCAGCCGCGCCGCGGCCAGCGCCACGAGCGGCTCGCCAGCCGAGGGCGCCTGCAGGTCGGAACGGCGCCGCAGCACAAGATAGTCCGGTTGCCAGCCGCGCTGCGCCAGCGCCTGCATTGCCCGTGCTTCGATCGCGGCCAAATCGCGTTCGCCGGCCTGCACGGCTTCGGCCATCGCCTTCAGCGCCTTCGAGAGCTGCACGGCTTCCGCGCGCTCGGCTTCGCTCAGGTAGCCGTTGCGCGACGACAGCGCGAGCCCGTCCTCCGCGCGGAAGGTCTCGCTGCCCACGATCTCGATCGGCATCGCGAACTGCCGCACCATGTGGCGGATCATCATGAGCTGCTGGTAGTCCTTCTTGCCGAACACCGCCACGCGCGGCTGCACGCACTGGAAGAGCTTCATCACCACCGTGCACACGCCGACGAAGAAGCCCGGGCGGAAATGGCCTTCGAGGATGTCGGCGAGTGCCGGGTCCGGGTGCACCTTGCAGGTCTGCGGCTCGGGGTAGAGCGCCTTCTCGTCGGGCGCAAAGAGCACGTCGCAGCCGGCCGTGCGCAGCTTCTCGCAGTCGCTGTCCCAGGTGCGCGGATAGGTGTCGAAATCCTCGTGCGGCAGGAACTGCAGGCGGTTCACGAAGATGCTCGCCACGGTGACATCGCCCAGCGGCTTGGCCTGCTTCACGAGGGCCAGGTGGCCCTCGTGCAGGTTGCCCATGGTGGGGACGAAGGCGGGGCGCTCGAAGGCGGCCAGGTGGCTGCGCAGCTCGGCGATGGTGTGTGCGATGTACATGGTCTCGGTTCCTTCCTTACCAGGCGTGGAGTTGGTCGTCGGGGAAGCTGCCGTCCTTGACGGCCTGCACGTAGGCCTTGAGGGCGGGCAGCACGCCCGGCGCGTCGGCCATGAAGTTGCGCACGAACTTCGGCATCTTTCCGAGGTTGATGCCCAGCATGTCGTGCAACACCAGCACCTGGCCGGCGGTGCCCTTGCCCGCGCCGATACCGATGGTGGCGCAGTGCTTCAGTTCGGCGGTGAGCTCGGCGGCCAGCGCGGCCGGCACCATCTCGAGCACCAGCATGGTGGCGCCCGCGTCCTGCAGCGCATGGGCCTGCTGCTTGAGCAGCGCGCCGGCGTCGCCCTTGCCCTGCACGCGGTAGCCGCCCAGCGCATGCACGGTCTGCGGCGTCAGGCCCAGGTGCGCGCACACCGGAATGCCGCGCTCGACCAGGAAGCGCACCGTCTCGGTGGTCCAGCCGCCGCCTTCGAGCTTGACCATGTGCGCGCCGGCCTGCATCAGCACCGTGGCGCTGAGCAAGGCCTGCTCGCGCGATTCCTGGTAGCTGCCGAAGGGCAGGTCGGCAATCAGCCAGGCCGTGCCCTGCACGCGGCGCAGGCCGCGCGAGACGCTGTCGGTGTGATAGCGCATGGTGTCCAGGCTCACGCCCACGGTGCTCGCAAGGCCCTGGCAGACCATGCCGAGTGAATCGCCGACCAGCAGGCAATCGATGCCGGCCGCATCGGCCATGGCCGCGAAGGTGGCGTCGTAGGCGGTGAGCATCGAGATCTTCTCGCCGCGCGCATGCATGTCGGCCAGGCGCGGCAGGCTCACCGGCTTGCGCGAGGCGGGCGTCGAAGCCGGCGGCAGCGTGCCGTAGGGCGAGGCTGGCGTGGTTTCCGGCTGTGGGGTGGTGGTGTTCGACATGGTTGGGTTTCTCCCTGCGGGCGTCGGTGGCCGGGCATCCTTGAATGAAGAAAAACGTGAAGAGCGGGTGGGTTTCAGTCCGCCGAGGGCACCAGCACGGTCGGTGCGGTCGGCTCGGCGAGCGAGGGATAGTCGCGGCTGAAATGCAGGCCGCGGCTTTCGTGGCGGGCCTGCGCGGAGCGCACGATCAGCTCGGCCACCTGCACCAGGTTGCGCAGTTCGAGCAGGTCGCGCGTGACGTGGAAGTTCGCATAGAACTCCTGGATCTCGGCCTGCAGCAGCGCAATGCGGTGGCTCGCGCGCTCCAGGCGCTTGTTGGTGCGCACGATGCCGACGTAGTCCCACATGAAGCGGCGCAGCTCGTCCCAGTTGTGGGAGATGACCACGGCCTCGTCGGCGTCGGTGACGCGGCTTTCGTCCCAGGCCGGCAGCTCGATGCGCTCGCGCGCCGGTGCCGCGGCAATGTCAGCGGCCGCGGCGCGCGCGAACACCATGCACTCGACCAGCGAATTGCTCGCAAGGCGGTTGGCGCCATGCAGCCCGGTGCAGGCGGTCTCGCCGATGGCATAGAGGCCGGGCAGGTCGGTGCGCCCGGCCAAGTCGCTCAGCACGCCGCCGCAGGTGTAGTGCGCGGCCGGCACCACGGGGATGGGCTCGCGCGTGATGTCGATGCCCAGCTCGGCGCAGCGCGCGAGGATGTTGGGGAAGTGTTCCTGGAGAAATGCCGGCGGCTGGTGCGAGATGTCCAGGTGCACGCAGTCCAGCCCGTGCTTCTTCATCTCGAAGTCGATGGCGCGCGCCACCACGTCGCGCGGCGCGAGTTCGGCGCGCTCGTCGTGCGTCGGCATGAAGCGCGTTCCATCGGGCAACTTGAGCAGCCCGCCTTCGCCGCGCACCGCCTCGCTGATCAGGAAGGACTTGGCATGCGGGTGGTAGAGGCAGGTCGGGTGGAACTGGATGAATTCCATGTTCGACACCCGGCAGCCCGCGCGCCAGGCCGCCGCAATGCCGTCGCCGGTGGCGGTGTCGGGATTGGTGGTGTAGAGGTACACCTTGCCCGCGCCGCCGGTGGCCAGGATGGTGTGCGGCGCGCGGAAGGCCAGCACTTCATCGGTTTCGTCGTCCAGCGCATAGAGGCCCACGCAGGCGGGATCCTTCAGGCCGAGCTTGTCGCCGGTGATCAGGTCGACCAGCGTGTGGTGCTCGAAGAGCGAGATGCTGGGCGTGCGGCGCACCTGCTCGATCAGCGTGCGCTGCACGGCCGCGCCGGTGGCGTCGGTCACGTGCACGATGCGGCGCTGGCTGTGGCCGCCTTCGCGCGTCAGGTGCAGGCCGCCGCCTTCCTCCGAGAACGGCACGCCGAGTTCGCGCAGCCAGGCGATGGCCTGCGGCGCGCCCTCGACGACGAAGCGCGTGGCCTCGGGGTCGCAGAGGCCGGCGCCGGCAATCAGCGTGTCTTCCACGTGGGCGTCGAAGCTGTCGCCCGCGGCCAGCACCGCGGCAATGCCTCCCTGCGCCCAGGCGCTGGAACCGTCGTTGAGCGCGCGCTTGGTCAGCACGGCCACGCGGTGCGTGGGCGCCAGGTGCAGCGCGGCGGAGAGGCCTGCGAGGCCGCTGCCGACGATGAGGACGTCGAAGTCGTGCACGGCGGAATTCTCGGAAGTAGGAAAGAGGCTCAGGCTGGCGAGTAGGCCAGCCGCACGTAGATCGGCGCGAAGGCCTCGGCCTGCGTGATGTCGATCAGCGTTTCCTTCGCGAGCTCGAGCATCGCGATGAAGGTGACGATCAGCACCGGCGCGCCGCGCGACACGTCGAACAGCTTCTCGAACTCGACGAAGCGCTGGCCCTGCAGGTGGCGCAGCACGATGCTCATGTGCTCGCGCACGTTGAGTTCCTCGCGCGAGATCTTGTGGTGCTGCACGAGCTTGGCGCGCTTCATGATGTCGGCCCAGGCGTCGCGCAGCTCGATCACGTTCACGTCGGGAAAGCGCGGCTTGAGCGACTGCTCGATGTAGACCTGCCCCTTCCAGAAGTCGCGCCCGTAGGTCGGCAGCGCGCTGATGGCGGCGGCCTGCAGCTTGGTCTGCTCGTACTCGAGCAGGCGGCGCACGAGTTCGGCGCGCGGGTCTTCGGCCTCTTCGCCGTCGGCCACCTTCTTGGGTGGCAGCAGCATGCGCGACTTGATCTCGATCAGCATCGCGGCCATCAGCAGGTATTCGGCCGCGAGCTCGAGGTTGGTCTGGCGGATCTCGTCGACGTAGCTCAGGTACTGCCGCGTGAGCCCCGCCATCGGGATGTCGAGGATGTTGAAGTTCTGCTTCCTGATCAGGTAGAGCAGCAGATCGAGCGGGCCCTCGAAGGCCTCGAGGAAGACCTGCAGCGCCTCCGGCGGGATGTACAGGTCCTTCGGCATCGCGAACAACGGCTCGCCATAGAGCTTGGCGAGCGCGACCTGGTCGACCACTTCGGGCATGCTGGCCACGAGCGTGTCGCTGTCCTCGTTGTCCTTCATCGGGTGTTTGCTATCATTTTAATAGCTATGCACGATGGCGGCGAACGATGGATGCCGGCTGGGCACCATTACTTGACTTGGGTCTGGTAGACGTACGGCTGCTGCGGCACGCGGGCTTCGCTGTACTCCTCGAGCAGGCTGCGGTCGAGGTGCTTGTCCCAGAGCAGGGCGCGGCCGGCACGCTGTTCGGCTTCCAGCGTCGGCTTCTTGGCTTTCATCTCCTCGATGAAGTTGGTGATCTCGGAGCTGTAGTGGGGGCGGCGGAAGATGGACATAGACTGGACCTTTGTGGCGCGAATTTTACCGGGGATGGGATGAAGCAGCGAAAACAGTGGCGGATCGGCATGGCGGCGGCACTGCTGGCGGGTGTGATCGGGCTTGCGGGCTGCGACAACCAGCGCATCAGCGAACTGGAGGAGGGCGTCTCCACCGAAGCCGATGTGCGCGCCAGGTTCGGCCAGCCCGAGAACATCTGGGACGCGCCGAACGGCCGCGTGTTCGAGTACAACCGCCAGCCGCAGGGCCAGAAGAACTACATGATCACCATCGGCGCCGACGGCAAGATGAGCGCGCTGCGCCAGGTGCTCACGCCCGAGAACTTCGCCAGGGTGCAGCCGGGCATGATGATGGAAGACCTGCGCAAGATGCTCGGCAAGCCCGCGAAGATCACGCCCTATGCGCTCAAGCGCGAGACCGAGTGGGAATGGCGCTGGGTCCAGCCGCCGAATTCGCCCATGGTGTTCACCGCCACGCTCAACGACGACCAGCGCGTGGTGCGCAGCGGCTCTTCGCCCGACCGGAGCACCGAGGCGAACTCCGGCTCCTAGTCCGCCGCATGCGGCTGGCCGCTCGTCAGTTCGTCGGCAAACCCCGAGCGCACGATCACCTCGAGCGGCTGCGGCTGCAGCGATTCCACCCGCAGCAGCCCGCCGCGCGCCAGCACCGCCCGGTGCAGCTGGCGCAGCGCATCGACGCCCGTGGCGTCCAGGTAGATGAGGTGCGTGGCGTCGAGTACAACGGTCATGCCGCGCGGCGCGCTTTCGGCCGCGTTGACGGCCTCGTCCAGCTTGGCCGCCGCCCCGAAGAACAGCGCGCCATAGAGCCGGTAGGTGAGCACCGGCGGCTGCATCGTGACCAGCTCGACGCTGAAGAGCCCGCTCATGCGCCGGATGAAGAGCGCGCAGGCCAGCACGATGCCCACCTGCACCGCCACGGTCAGGTCGAACACCACCGTGAGAAAGAAGGTGCCGAGCATCAGCAGCCGGTAGTGGCGGCTGAAGTGGCGCAGCTGCCCCGGCGTGAACTCGCGCCATTCGCCCATGTTCAGGCCCACGAAGACCAGGATGCCCGCCAGCACCGCGAGCGGCACGTGGCGCGCGAGCGGCGCGGCCAGCAGCACCACCACCATCAGCGTGAGCGCATGCACGATGCCCGCGATCGGCGAACTGCCGCCCGAGCGGATGTTGGTCACGGTGCGCGCGATGGTGCCGGTGGCCGGCATGCCGCCGAAGAAGGGCGTTACCACGTTGGCGATGCCCTGCGCCATCAGCTCCTGGTTCGGATCATGGCGCGGCTGGCCGCTGAGCTGGTCGGACACGCGCGCGCACAGCAGCGACTCGATCGCGCCCAGCAGCGCGATGGTCAGCGTCGGCGTGACCAGCTGCTTGACCGTTTCCCATGAGAAGTCGGGCAGCGCAAAGCCCGGCAGGCCTTCGGGAATGCCGCCGAAGCGCGTGCCGATGGTTTCCACCGGCAGCTCGAAGCCCCACGACACCAGCGTGAGCGTGACCAGCGCGACGATCGGCCCCGGCATGCGCGCGCCCACCTGCACCGCCCGCGTGCGCACCATGCGCCCCGCCAGCCGCTGCACCGCATGGCCGACCTTCGATTCACCGCTCAGCAGCAGCGGCCAGATCACGAGGCCGCCCAGGCACGCCAGCCCGAGCGCAAAGGCATAGGGGTTGAAGGTGCCGATCTGCAGCGCCATGGCATGCAGCTGCGAGAACACGTCCGCTGGCATCTTGGCGACCGTGAGCCCGAGCAGGTCCTTGAGCTGCGACAGCAGAATGAGCACCGCGATGCCGTTGGTGAACCCGACCACGATCGACAGCGGCACGAAGCGCACCAGCCGGCCGAGCCCGAACAGCCCCGCCGCGAACAGCAGCACGCCGGCGCAGGCGGTGGAAATCAGCAGGTTGGCCACGCCATAGCGTTCGACGATGCCGTAGACGATCACGATGAACGCGCCGGCCGGCCCGCCGATCTGCACCGCCGAGCCGCCCAGCAGCGAGATCAGCAAGCCCGCGATGATCGCCGTCCAGATGCCGGCCTCGGGCTTGAGCCCAGAGGCGATGGCAAAGGCCATGGCCAGCGGCAGCGCCACGATGCCCACCGTGGCGCCCGCTCCCAGGTCCTTGAAGAAGCGCTCCCGGCTGTAGCTCGCCATGGCGTCCAGCAGGCGCGGGCGGAAGCGGGTGATGTTCAGCGGTGACTGCATGTGGCGCCATTGTGACCCGCGCGCCGCGTGCGCAGGAAGGCTTGCGGGCAGCGCCGGGGCGCGGCCGGCTCAGTCGCTGTCGGGAATCACCGCATCGGCGGCCGCGCCCACGGCCTTGCCGGTGATGCGCGCGGTGCCGATGGCGGCATCGGCCGCGAGGCCGACCGCGCCGGCGCCCACGCTCACGGCAGTGCCGGCCACGGTGACCACGGCGCAGCCGCCCAGCAGCAGGGTGCCGGCGAGGCCGAGCGCCGCGAGAACGAAAGGTCGGAAGCGGGGGCGAGGGCTTTGCATGCGCGGATTTTGCACCGCGCGCTCACTGCCGCGCCAGCCCCGCCAGGATGGCCTCGCGGTCCTGGTCCAGCCGCGGCGGCTGCCTGGCCACTTGCGTGCGGTGTGTGCCTACGTGCACCGGATTGCCCGCCACCGTCAGCGGCCGGCCGCCCTGCGTGCGGACCTGCACCAGCATCTCGCGTGCCTGCACCTGCGGGTCGTTCACCACCGCGGCCACGTCGTTGTAGCCGCCCGTGGGAATGTTGTGCTGCATCAGCAGCGCCTGCCAGTGCGCGCAGGGTGCCGCGGCCAGGCGCTCTTCGAGCAGCTGCTTCAGCGCCTCGTGGTGCCGGCAGCGCTCGGGGTTGGTGGCAAAGCGCGCATCCTCGGGCAGCGCCGGCAGCTCGAGCGCCGCGCACAGGCGCTGGAACAGCGCATCGTTGCCCGCCGCGATCACGAACCAGCCGTCCGCCGCGCGGAACACGTCGAAGGGCGTGATCGACGGATGCCGCGAGCCGATCGGCCCCGGCGCGCGCCCGTCGGCCTCCATGCGAGAGATCGCGTTCTCCAGCAGCGCGACCTGGCAGTCGAGCATCGCCACGTCCACGCGGTCGCCCAGGCCCGTGCGCCCGCGCTGCAGCAGCGCGGCCTGCGTGCCGATCGTCGCGTACAGGCCGGCGCCCAGGTCGCCAATCGACACGCCCACGCGCGTGGGCGGCGCGCCCGGGTGGCCGGTCAGGCTCATGATGCCGCCCATCGCCTGCACCACCATGTCGTAGGCGGGGCGCCGGCTATAAGGGCCGGTCTGGCCGAAGCCCGAGACCGAGGTGAACACCAGCCGCGGAAAGCGTGCGTGCAGCGCGGGCCAGTCGTAGCCGAGCTTCTCCATCGTGCCGGGCCGGAAGTTCTCGACCAGCACGTCGGCCGTGGCCAGCAGCTGCTCGAAGACGGCGCGGTCGGCCGGCGCCTTCAGGTCCAGCGCGATCGATTCCTTGTTGCGGTTGACCGACATGAAGTAGGCCGAGTCGCCGTCGACGAAGGGGCCGATCTGCCGTGCGTCGTCGCCCAGGCCGGGCTGCTCCACCTTGATCACGCGCGCGCCCAGGTCGGCGAGCAGCAGCGTGCAGTAGGGCCCCGCAAGCACGCGCGTCAGGTCGATGACGGTGAAGCCCTGCAGCGGGCCGCCTGGCGAGCCTTGCGATGCGACCGGGGTCATTCGACGGTCGCGCCGGAGCGCTCGGTGAGTTCCTTCGATTTCGCGCCCTCGGCCAGCGCCCAAGTGCGGAACTCGGCCAGCGACTTCGAGGGCGCCGCCTCGTTGCCCGATTTTTCGAGCCGCGCCTTCACCTCGGGATCGTTGAGCGCCGCCACGCTGGCGTCGAACAGTTTCTGCGCCAGCTCGGGCGGCAGTCCGGCGGGTGCGAACAGGCCGAACCAGAAGGTGAAGTCGTAGCCCTTCACGCCGGCCTCGGCGACGCTCGGCACGTCGGGAAAGAGCGGCGAGCGCTGGCCCGAGGTGACGGCCAGCACGCGCAGCTTCTGGCCCTGCGCCATCGGCAGCACCGAGGGCGGCGTGCCGAAGGTGAGCTGCACGTCGCCGGCGGCCACGGCCTGGATCGATGGGGCGCCGCCCTTGTACGGCACGTGCAGCATGGTCACGCCGGCGGCCTTCTCGAACGACAGGCCCGCCAGGTGCGTCACCACCCCGGTGCCCGACGACGAATAGGCCAGCTTGCCCGGGCTCTGCCGCGCCTGGGCGATGAGCGCCTGCACGTTCTGCGCGCTCACGTCCTTGTTGACTGCGAGCAGCATCGGCGCGGAACTCCAGCGCGAGATGGGCACGAAGCTCCTGGTGCCGTCGTACTTCACGGCCTTGTAGAGCAGCTTGTCGCTGCCGTAGAGGTTGCCGCTGCCCAGCAGCAGCGTGTAGCCGTCGGGCGCCGCGCGCGCGACCTGGTCCGACGCGATGGTGGTGCCCGCGCCGGGCTTGTTGTCGATGACGATCGGCTGCCCGAGGATCTTGGCCAGCTTGTCGCTCACGATGCGCGCCACCGCGTCGGCGCCGCCGCCCGCGGGGAAGCCCACCACCAGCGTGATCGGACGCGAGGGGTAGCTGTCCGCGAGCGCGCCGGCCGAGGCGAGCCATGCCACGGCCGCGAGCGAAACGGCCCGTATTTCTTTCTTCATGCCTTGTCTCCTGTGTCTTGTCGGGGTGCCCGGAAGGGCGGCGCTCAGCGGCCCTTGAAGACCGGCGGGCGCTTCTCGCGCCAGGCGCGGCCGCCTTCGGCCAGGTCTTCGGATGCCACGGTGCGCTGCACCTCGCGCTGGATCGACGCGGCATCGGCCGTGCCGCGCGCGATCTGGTTCAGGTGCTTCTTCATGCCCAGGAGCGCGAGCGGCGCCATGCCGGCGAGCGTGGTGCGCAGGCGCAGCACTTCGGCATCGAGTGCCGCCACGTCGTCCACCAGCTGCGTGAGGAATCCGCATTCGCGCATCGCGCTGCCGTCGAGCTTCTCGGCCGTCAGGAAGAGCCGCTTGGCGGTGTCCAGCCCGAGGCGGGAGACATAGCGCTCCATGCCGCTCTGGTAGTAGTGCAGGCCGAGCCGGGCCGCGGGCATGAACATTTCGGCAGCCCGCACGCCCACGCGGAAGTCGCAGGCCAGCACCAGGTCGGTGGCGCCGCCGAACACGCCGCCGTGCACCGCCGCAATGGTGACGGCGCGGCAGTTTTCCAGCGCATCGACCATCTCGCCGAAGCTGCGGCCCTCGGTCTGGCTGCTGGTGGCGACCTCTGATATATCGTAGCCGCTGCAGAAGTACTTGCCCTCCGAGCGGACCACCAGCACCAGCACGCCGGGCGAGCCGTTCACCGTCTCCAGGTGGCCGACGATGGCCGGCAGGTCCTCCGGCGTCAGCTTGTTGGCGGCCTGCGGACGGCGCAGCGTGAGGTAGGCGACATGGCCGTCGATCTGGAGGGTGGGAAGCATTGATGTACCAAAGAGATCAATTGATATATCTACAAGGTTAGCTAATATCCACGCACCCATGCAACCCGCGAAAACCCTCGACGTGAGCAGCCTGCAGGACCAGATCCGCGGCCGGCTTGAAAAAGACATCCTGGACGGCACGCTGTCGCCCGGCATGCCGATCGACGAAAAGGCGCTGGCCGCGAGCTTCAACATCTCGCGCACGCCGGTGCGCGAGGCCCTGCTGCTGCTGAGCGCACGCGGGCTGGTCGACATCGTTCCGCGCACCGGCATCTACGTGCGCCAGCTGCGAGCCAACGAACTCGTCGCCATGATGGAAGCGCTCGGCGAACTCGAAGGGGTGCTGGCGCGGCTCGCGGCGCTGCGCATCGGCCCGGCGCTGCGCATCGAACTGCAGCGCGCGCTCGAAGGCACGGCCGCCCGTGCACAGGCGGACGATGCGGAGGGCTACCAGCTTGCCAATGCCGCGCTGCACGACGTGATCTACCGCGCGAGCGGCAACCCGTTCATCGTCGAGCAGGCGCAGACCGTGCGCCTGCGCATTGCGGCCTACCGCGGGCGGATGTTCGAGAAGCCCGGGCGGCTGGCCGCATCGCAGCGCGAGCACGAGCGGGTGGTCGAGTGGATCCTCAAGGGCCACGCGGACAACGCCGCGGAGGCGATGCGCGACCACATCTCGGTGGGCGGCAAGGTGTTTGCCGACCTGGTGCTGGTCAACAAGCTCGGCTAGCGACCCAGCCGCAGCCTCTGTTTCTCAGCGAACGCGCATGCCCGGCGTCGCGCCCGGCCAGGGCTCGAGCACGTGGATGCCGGGGTTGGCCTTTTCGTCGCCATGGCTCGCGGCCAGCACCATGCCTTCGCTGATGCCGAACTTCATCTTGCGCGGCGCCAGATTGGCGACCAGCACCGTGAGCTTGCCCACGAGCTGCTCGGGCTGGTAAGCGGAGGCGATGCCGCTGAACACGTTGCGCAGAACAGGACTCCCCTGCGGGTCGGTGCCTTCGCCCGCGTCGAGCGTCAGGCGCAGCAGCTTGGTCGAGCCCTCGACCTTCTCGCAGGCCACGATCTTTGCGATGCGCAGGTCGATCTTCACGAAGTCGTCGATGGTGATGGCAGGCGCGATGGCTTCGCCGCCCGGCAGTGCATCGGCCGACGGCGTCTCCGCGGCGGCCGCAGGCGCCGGCTCGGCGGCTTCGAACAGCTTGTCGACGATCTTGGCGTCGGCGCGCTGCATCAGGTGCTTGTATTCGCCGATGGCGTGGCCGGCCGGCAGGCTCTGCGCGGCGTCGGCCCAGGCGAGCGGCTCGATCCTGAGGAAGGCCTCGACATTGGCGGCGAGCGCCGGCAGCACCGGCTTCAGGTACAGCGTGAGCAGGCGGAAGGCCTCGATGCACACGGTGCACACGTCGTGCAGCCGCGCCTCCTGGCCTTCCTTCTTGGCCAGTTCCCAGGGCTTGTTCTGGTCGACGTACTCGTTCACCTTGTCGGCCAGCGCCATCACCTCGCGCAGCGCGCGGGCGTAGTCGCGGCCGTCGTAGAGCGAATGCAGCTGCGGCGCCGCATCGCGCAGCGCGAACAGCAGTGCGTCGCCGTCGGCCGACACCTCGCCCAGCTTGCCGCCGAAGCGCTTGCCGATGAAGCCCGCCGCGCGGCTCGCGATGTTGATGTACTTGCCCACGAGGTCGCTGTTGACGCGCGCGACGAAGTCCTCGGGGTTGAAGTCGATGTCCTCGTTGCGGCCGTTGAGCTTGGCCGCGATGTAGTAGCGCAGCCATTCGGGGTCCAGGCCGATCGACAGGTACCGGAGCGGGTCGATGCCGGTGCCGCGGCTCTTGCTCATCTTCTCGCCGCTGACCGTGAGGTGGCCGTGCACGTACACCGCATCGGGCGCCTTGCGGCCGCTGAAGTGCAGCATTGCGGGCCAGAAGAGGGTGTGGAAGGTGATGATGTCCTTGCCGATGAAATGCACCTGCTCCAGGTCGGGGTCGGCCATGTACTCGGTGTACGAGATGCCGTCGCCGCCAAGCTCGATGCAGCGCTTGTCGAGCAGGTTCTTGAGCGAGGCCAGGTAGCCCACGGGCGCGTCGAGCCACACGTAGAAGTACTTGCCCGGCGCATCGGGAATCTCGATGCCGAAGTAGGGCGCGTCGCGGCTGATATCCCAGTCGCCGAGGCCGCCCTTGCCTTCGTCGTCCTTGTAGAGCCATTCGCGGATCTTGTTCTGCACTTCGGACTGCACGTGGCCGGGTGCGGCGGTCCATTCCTTCAGGTAGGCCTCGCAGCGCGGGTCCGAGAGCTTGAAGAAGAAGTGGTCGGAGCTGCGCAGCTCGGGCTTGGCGCCCGACAGGGCCGAGTAGGGGTTGATCAGCTCGGTGGGTGCATAGACGGCGCCGCACACCTCGCAGTTGTCGCCGTACTGGTCCTTGGCGTGGCAGTTGGGGCACTCGCCCTTGATGAAGCGGTCGGCCAGGAACATGCCCTTGGCCGGATCGTAGAACTGCTCGACGCTCTTGGTTTCGATCAGGCCGTTGGCGCGCAGGTCGCGGTAGATGTCCTGCGCGAGCTGGTGGTTCTCGGGCGCGTCGGTCGAGTGCCAGTTGTCGAACGAGATGTAGTAGCCGTCCAGGTAGGGCTTGCGGCCCGCGGCGATCTCGGCCACGAAGGCCTGCGGCGTCACGCCGGCCTTGTCGGCCGCGATGGTGATGGCCGCGCCGTGCGCGTCGTCGGCGCAGACGAAGTTGACCTCGGCGCCATTCATCCGCTGGTTCCGCACCCAGATGTCGGCCTGGATGTATTCCATCATGTGGCCGATATGGAACTTGCCGTTGGCATAGGGCAGGGCGGTGGTGACGAAGAGCTTGCGCGGGGCGGACATCGGGGAGGGCGCTTTCGGGGAGTGGGCGACGAACTTGCGGGAAGCGGGCATTTTAGGTGGCAGCATCGCGGCATGCCGAATGCCGTCGATCCGGGCGGCTGCATCGGCGGTTTTGCGCACCAGTGACCCGCAAGGCGCCGGGGTGTCTCCGGCGCGACGTATGCTCCATGCCGCGCGTTTCGCGAATGCTCTCTGCTGATAGGGCGAACAGATATACAAGATGGATATACAGAAAGCGAGTTTCCGATGACCACCCCCATTCCCGCAACCTTGATTCCCGGCGATGGCATCGGCCCCGAGATCGTCGACGCCACGCTGGCCGCGCTCGATGCGCTGAAGGCGCCCTTCGAATGGGACCGCCAGATCGCCGGCCTCGGCGGCGTCCAGGCCTCGGGCGATCCGCTGCCGCAGGCCACGCTCGACAGCATCCGCCGCACCCGCCTGGCCCTCAAGGGCCCGCTCGAGACGCCCTCGGGCGGCGGCTACCGCTCGTCGAACGTGCGGCTGCGCGAGGAGTTCCAGCTGTACGCCAACCTGCGCCCCGCGCGCACCATCATTCCGGGCGGCCGCTTCGACAAGATCGACCTGATGGTCGTGCGCGAAAACCTCGAGGGCCTGTACATCGGCCACGAGCACTATGTGCGCATCGATGGCGACCCGCACGCCGTGGGCATGGCCACCGGCATCAACACGCGCCAGGGGTGCCTGCGCCTGCTCGAATACGCCTTCGAGACCGCCATTGCCGCCGGCCGCAAGAAGGTCACGCTGGTGCACAAGGCCAACATCATGAAGGTGCTGACCGGCCTGTTCCTGGAGACCGGCCTGCGGCTCTACGAAGAAAAGTACAAGGGCAAGTTCGAACTCGACACCATCATCGTCGACGCCTGCGCGATGAAGCTGGTGCTCAATCCGTGGCAGTTCGACATGCTGGTGACGACCAACCTGTTCGGCGACATCCTGTCCGACCTGGTGGCGGGCCTGGTGGGCGGCCTGGGCATGGCGCCCGGTGCCAACATCGGCGCCGATGCGGCGATCTTCGAGGCCGTGCACGGCTCGGCGCCCGACATTGCCGGCAAGGGCATCGCCAACCCCACGGCGCTGCTGCTGGCCGCCGCGCTGATGCTCGAGCATGTCAGGCTGCCTGAGCTCGCCACGCGCCTGCGCAAGGCCATCGACGACACGCTCAACATCGACAAGGTGCGCACCGGCGACCTGGGCGGCAGCGCCGGCACGGCGGCGTTCACGAAGGCGCTGGTCACCCGCATCCAGAACGGCTGAAGCGAGAGGCGGCTTTCCGTGGCTTCATGAGAAAGCTGCTGCTCCTGCTGGCCTTGTGCGTGGCCGGACTGGCCGCCGCGGCCAACGCCGAGCCGCGCTACACCGTCGTGAAGATCGACCTGCGCCGCGAACGCCTCGAGCTGTTCCTGCGTGACGACAGCGGCGCCCCGTTCAAGCGCCTCGACCGCCTGGAAGCCTGGCTCGCCGCGCGCAACCGGCAACTCGTGTTCGCGATGAATGCCGGCATGTACCACGCGGACTTTTCCCCGGTCGGCCTGCTGGTGCAGGAGGGGCGCGAGGTGGCGCCGCTCAGCCTGGCGGCGGGTGCGGGCAACTTCTTCCTCAAGCCGAACGGCGTGTTCCTGGTGTCCGATGCGGGGCCGCGTGTGGTCGAGTCCTCCGAATATGCGGCGCTACCGAAGGACAGCGTTCGGCTGGCGACCCAGTCGGGCCCGCTGCTGCGCCGCGGCGTGGTGCATCCCGCCTTCATTCCGGATTCCGATTCGCGCAAGATCCGCAACGGCGTGGGCGTGTCGGGCCACACGGCGATCTTCGTGATCAGCGAGCAGCCGGTGAACTTCCACGAGTTCGCGCTCTACTTTCGCGACGTGCTGCATTGCCGCGACGCGCTCTACCTCGACGGCACCGTGTCGGCACTGCATTCGCCCGCGCTCGGCCGCAGCGACTTCACCAGGGAGCTGGGACCGATACTCGGCGTGGCGGTGCCATGAACAGCCGGCCCTTGCCGCGATCGTTTTCATTCAGGATTCCTTGAGCAATGACCCAGGCCCTTCCCATTCTTTCGCTCGTCGAAACCCGCGTGCTCGGCGTGCTGGCCGAGAAGCAGCGCACCGTGCCCGACAGCTATCCGCTGACGCTCAATTCACTGGTGTCCGGCTGCAACCAGAAGACCAGCCGCAACCCGGTGCTCGAACTGAGCGAGGCCCAGGTGCAGGCCGCCATCGACAGCCTCAAGGGCTACAGCCTGGTGGCCGAAACCAGCGGCGGCCGGGCGTTCCGCTACGAGCACAACATCGACCGCGTGCTGCGCATTCCGTCGCAGTCGGTGATCCTGCTCACGGTGCTGATGCTGCGCGGCCCGCAAACGGCGGGCGAGCTGCGCATTGCCTGCGACCGCATGCACAACTTCGCCGACATCTCGTCTGTCGAGGGTTTTCTCGACGAGCTCGCCGAACGTCCGGCCGGCGCACTGGTTGTGAAGCTCGCGCGCCTGCCGGGCGCGCGCGAGAGCCGCTGGGCGCACTTGCTGAGCGGCGCGCCGGCGGAAGAGCTTGCGGGGCCGGGCGGTGCATCGGCCGAGGGGGCGCATGCATCGCACGATGCATCGTTCGGCGAGGTGGCCGCGCTCAGGGCCAACGTGGCGCGGCTCGAGGCCGAGCTCGCATCGCTGAAGGCGCTGGTGGGGCGGGTGTGCTCGGAGCTCGGGATTTCCGACGCGGCGTAGCGGGTAGACGGCGATCTACTTTTCATGAAGCACACCTGTCCGAGCTGCCGCAAGCCGGGAATCGACGGCATGGCCAAGCGCTGGTCCAGCCGCGGCGCCCCTGCCGCCTGCGAAGCCTGCGGCGGCCTCAGCCATGTGCTGGCAAGCACTTCGAGCGGCATCTGGGCGGCGGGCGTGGTGATCGTCGTGGTGTCGCTGATCGGTGCGTTCGGCCTGCATTCCTTTTTGCTTTTCTTCAGCGGACTGGTGCTTGCCGTTGCCTGCAACCTGCGGGCCTGGAAACGCGCGAAACTGGTGCCGATCTCGAAGGAAAGCGCGACCCGCGCAGCAAAGGCGAACTGGTTCGTCGCGGGCATCTTCGTGCTCTTCGGACTCAATTAGCAGCCCATGACCGAGCATTCGGATCTTTCTGCGAACGATGCGCGCGCGCAGGCCTTCATCCGCGACGGCTTCCTGCGCATCGACAACGCCTTTCCGCGCGGACTCGCGGACGAGGCCCGTGCGATCCTTTGGCGCGACACCGGATGCGATCCGGACGATCCGTCGACATGGACAAAGCC
Organism: Variovorax sp. SPNA7; assembly: GCF_033807855.1. Lineage (NCBI taxonomy): Bacteria > Pseudomonadati > Pseudomonadota > Betaproteobacteria > Burkholderiales > Comamonadaceae > Variovorax > Variovorax sp. SPNA7. The sequence goes on along the minus strand of NZ_CP138513.1, from coordinate 4,657,222 downwards.
CGTCGTCCGGCTCGGCATGTACGCGCAACAGCCCTTCGTCCAGGCCGCGAACACGCCGCTTCTGCACGGCGCCTTCGACCTGCTCGTCGGCCCGGGGCGGTGGCAGTCGTGCCGCAGCATGGGCACCTTCCCCGTGCGCTTTCCCTCGGCCGAGGACCCGGGCGACGCCGGCTGGCACATCGACGTGAGCTTCGGTCTGGAGAACCCCGACTTCATGGCCTGGCGGGCGAACATCCGCTCGAAGGGGCGTGCCTTGCTGATGCTCTTTCTTTTCTCGGATGTGGGCGACGACGATGCGCCCACGCGCATCCGCGCCGGCTCGCATGCCGACATCGCCCGCATGCTGGCGCCGGCGGGCGAGGAAGGCCTGTCGCTGGGGGAACTGGCGCGCAATGGTTTTGCCGAGTCCGCCGGGCGGCCCGAGGTGCTGGCGACGGGCGCGGCGGGCACGGTGTACCTGTGCCACCCGTTCCTCGTGCATTCGGCGCAGCCGCACCACGGCAGGCATCCGCGCTTCATGGCGCAGCCGCCGCTGCTGCCGGCGCAGCCTTTCAGTCTCGAGTCGCCCGTGCGCTGCCCGGTGGAAGAAGCGATCTGGCAGGCGCTGAACGGCTGAACTCACCCGGTCAAGCCGGCACGGCCGGCGCATCCCCCGGATTCGCCGGCGCAGGCTGCGCTTGACGGGCCAGCTGCAGCAATTCGTCCACCTCCCAGTGATCGTCGGCATGCGCACCGTACTTGCAGGCCACGATGCGTCCGTGCGCGTCGACGAGAAAGTCCGCGGGCAGCCCCAGGATGCCGTTCTCGGCCCGGGTGTAGAAGCGCCTGGCGGCCAGGATCCACCGCAGCCCGCTCCAGAAGACACGGGGATGCAACAGCGCCCGTAAAGAGGTCTCGATCCCGAACGCCTTGAAGTGCTTCTTGCCCGCGTCGGCGACGCAATCGAAGGGCAGCTGCGCCTGGTACTTGAGCATTTCTTCGCGCGACGAATGAAAGAAGACCACCTGGCGGATGCCCGCCGCGGCAATTTCCGCCTGGCGCCTGCCCATGGTGAGCAGGTGGAAGTTGCACACGGGGCAGCCCGCGAAACGCCGGAACTGAAGGTGCACGTAGCGCGGCACCGGATCCGGAACATGGACGGGCTTGCCGTGGATGGTGCTTGCGGCAATGGCGGGAGCCGTGTCCCCAGGTGCGAGTTTCATGAATCCGTTCCTTTAACGTACAGTGTACGTAATTGAATATACTCGCAGCTTCGAAACTGCGTCAACATCTGCCTCCATGGGACGACCCGCCAAATTCACGCATTCGCAGCTCCAGGCCGCCGCCTTGGCGCTGGTCGACAGGGAAGGGCTGGCGGGCCTCTCCATGCGCGCACTGGCCGGCGAGCTCGGCACCGGCGCCATGACGCTCTACAACTACGTCTCGCAGCGCGAGGACATCGACCTGCTGGTGGTGGAGGCGGTGATCGGCAAAGCGCGCTGGCCGCGTGCCGGCTACGCGCAATGGCAGGACGAAGTCCGGGCCATTGCCACGGCGCTGTGGCAGGCGGTACGGGCGCATCCGCATGCCATCCCGTTGATCCTCACGCGCCGCAGCCGCTCGCCGGCCGTGTTCGAGGTGACCGAAGCCCTGCTGCGCGCGCTGGCCCGCAGCGGGCGCTCGGGACCGGCCCTGCTGGTTGCGTTCCGCGCGGTGTCCGGGCTGATCACGGGGCTTGCGCAATCGGAGTTGGCGGGGCCGCTGGCGCTGCAGGCCGAGGAGTCGGCGGAGCTCACGATCGCGCGGTTCCGGGCCTTGCCGGTCGAGCGCTTTGCGCACCTGATCGACATTGCCAATGCGGCTGCGGGCAGCACGGCGGACGGCGAATTCCAGGCGAGCCTGGATCTGCTGCTGGCGGGGCTGTCCGCAGGCCGCGGCGGTGATCGCTGATCGGCTTCAGGCGGCCGCATCCCATCCGAAGAAGCGCAGCACTTCGGCCTGCTGGCGCAGCGTGTCGGCCCGCCCAAGGGCCATCAGTTCGCGCGTGTAGCCCGCCTCGAACAGCAGGTAGCTCGCGAGCGCGCCGCCCTTCACATCGGCTGCGACCTTCGAGCCGCCCAGCAGGTGGCGCACCGCGCCGGGCAGCGCATCGACATGGCGTGCCGCAATCACGTCCAGGCGCTCCGACGGCGCGATCACCAGCAGGTCGAGCGGACGCAGCGTGCTCGATGCGCGCGCTTCCTCGGGAATGAGGCCGAGCGTGTGGTTGATGCGCCGCAGCCGCTCGATGTCCACCGCCAGCGCATCGAGAAAGATGCTCGACAGCGCATGGCCCGCGATCTGCGCCATGGTGGGATAGCCGCTGTAGGTGTTGGGCGCGTCGGCGTCGCGCGGCTCGTGCATGCGGCCCGCGCCGATCACCAGGATGCGCCGGGCGCCCAGGTGGATGGCCGCCGCAATGGGCGCCGACTGGCGCATCGAGCCGTCGCCGAAATATTCGGTGTGCCCCTGCATCGGCAGCGCGGTGGCCGGAAACACGAAGGGAATGGCCGACGAGGCCAGCAGGTGCGCGTGGCTGATGCGGCCGCGCACCGACAGCCGCTGCGAACGCACCCAGGGCTCCATCGGCACCGCGGCCTCGAAGAAGGTGACGTGCTCGCCCGAGCTGTAGCTCGAGGCGGTCACGGCCAGCGCCTGCAGGTGCCCTTCCCGCATGAGCCGGGGCAGGCGCTCGAGCGGCACCATGCGGGCCAGCAGTTCGGCCAGCGGCGCGTTGTCCAGCAGCGAGCGCGGCTTGATGCGCATCCAGTTGGCGGCAAAGCGCCCGAGCCCGAGCAGCATGCGCCAGCGCGTGCCGCTGCCGAGCACCGAGAGCGAATCGGCGCGGTAGACCTGGCCGGCGTGGAAGTCGCGCCAGACCTGCGCGATGCGCTCGACGGCTCCGTCGAAGTCGTCGGCGCCGCAGGCCAGCGCGGCGGCGTTGATGGCGCCGGCCGAGGTGCCGGTGATCACTTCGAAGGGATTGCGCCGGCCGGCCAGGCCCGCTGCGCACCGGATGCCGGCAATGGCCTCGAGCACGCCGACCTGGTAGGCGGCCCGGGCGCCGCCGCCGGTGAGCAGGAGGCCGGTGGCGGGGGGTGTCTCTGGCATTGGATGGGTGTTGTTGTCCCCGGTGGGGGAAAGGCGATGCATGCGCACCCGGGGGCGAGCCATGAGACCCACTAGACTACCCGCCATTCAGGAGTTAGATCAATGGCACTCACCCCAGAGGGGCTCATGGACGCGCTCAAGGCCGTCGCAGACCCCAACACCGGCAAGAATTTCGTGGCGACCCGGTCGCTCAAGAACCTGCAGATCGCGGATGGCGACGTGTCGTTCGACCTCGAGCTCGGCTACCCGGCCAAGAGCCAGCACGCGGCCATGCGCAAGGCGCTGGTGGCGGCCGCAAAGACGGTGCCGGGCGTGAGCAACGTCTCGGTCAACATCACGACCAAGGTCATCAGCCATGCGGTGCAGCGCGGCGTGCAGCTGATGCCCAACGTGAAGAACATCATCGCGGTGGCGTCCGGCAAGGGCGGCGTGGGCAAGAGCACCACGGCGGCCAACCTGGCGTTGGCGCTGGCCGCCGAAGGCGCGGCCGTCGGGCTGCTGGACGCCGACATCTACGGCCCGAGCCAGCCGATGATGCTGGGCATCGAGGGCCGGCCCGAGAGCGAGGACGGCAAGACCATGGAGCCGCTCGAGAACCACGGCGTGCAGGTCATGTCGATCGGCTTCCTGGTCGACCAGGACGAAGCCATGATCTGGCGCGGCCCCATGGCCACCCAGGCGCTGGAGCAGCTGCTGCGCCAGACCAACTGGAAAGACCTCGACTACCTGATCGTCGACATGCCGCCCGGCACCGGCGACATCCAGCTGACCCTTTCGCAGCGGGTGCCGATGACCGGCGCGGTGATCGTCACCACGCCGCAGGACATCGCGCTGCTCGATGCCAAGAAGGGCATCAAGATGTTCGAGAAGGTCGGCGTTCCGATCCTGGGCATCGTGGAAAACATGGCGGTGCACATCTGCTCCAACTGCGGCCACGTCGAGCACATCTTCGGCTCCGAGGGCGGCAAGAAGATGGCCGAGCAGTACCAGATGGACTACCTGGGCGCGCTGCCGCTGGACATCAACATCCGGCTGCAGGCCGACAGCGGCAAGCCGACCGTGGTGGCCGACCCCGACGGCGAAGTGGCCGGCATCTACAAGGCCGTCGCACGCCAGGTGGCCGTGGGCATTGCCGAGAAGGCCAAGGACTTCTCGGCGAAGTTCCCGACCATCTCCATCAGCAAGAACACCTGATCGGCGGCGCGCCCCGTGAATCTTCTCGCGTCGATGCGCTACCTGGTTGCGCTCAGCGAGCACAAGCATTTCGGACGCGCGGCGCAGGCCTGCCACATCACGCAGCCGGCGCTCTCGAACGCGCTGCGCTCGCTCGAAAGCGAGTTCGGCGTGGTCATCGTGAAGCGCGCGCGCGTCTACGTGGGCCTTACGCACGAAGGCGAGCGGGTGCTGGCCACGGCGCAGCGCATGCTGCGCGACAACGAGGTGCTGCAGCAGGAGCTGCGCAGCGAAGAGGGCCATCCGCGCGGGCGGCTGCGCATGGCGGCTGTGCCCACCGCCATTCCGATGCTGTCGCGCTTTGCCGCGATGCTGCACGAGCTGCACCCGGGCATCGTGCCGGCGGTGCTGTCGATGAGTTCGCAAGACCTGGAAACGGGGCTCGAAAGCCTCTCCGTCGACCTGGCACTCGGCTATACCGAGCGCATGCACCTGCCGGGCATCAAGCTCACGGCATGGCCGCAGAGCGTGGAGCACTACTTCCTGCTGCGGCGCGCGGCCAAGCCCTCGGCCGACCGGCTGCGCATCGGCCAGCCGATGTCGTGGGCCGAGGCCGGCCAGCGGCCGCTGTGCCTGCTCACGCCCGACATGCACAACCGCTCCATCATCGACCAAGCGCTGCGCGACGCCGGCATTGCGCTGGAGCCGGCCATCGAAACCAACTCGGTACTTACCCTTGCATTGGCCGTGCTCGCGGGCACCGTGAGCAGCGTTTTGCCGGGGTCGATGGTCGCGGCCGTGCGCAGCTATCGCGAGCTGGAGGCCTTGCCGCTGGTCGCCCCCGAGGTCAAGACGCCGCTGGGCTTCATGACCCAGACCGGCGTGCGCCCCTCGCGTGCGCTCGATGCCGCCCTGGTGTTCCTGCAGACGCCGGCGTGGCGCGAGCAGGTGCGGCTGCACAGCGGCGCGCTCGGCGAATAGCCTCGGTGCGGCGCCGTCCGGGGGCGGCCATTTAGTTATTGAATCGATCGATGTGCCGATCGAATTTGACGCGCCCAGGGCCGCCCCACACACTCGGTCAGCCCTCAAGCATTGCTCGGGGGCATTCCCGAGACATCGAAAAAAGGCCCAGGCAGTGAACAACCACCCAGCCACGACCCGCGAGACAACAACAAAGGCAACGGCCAGCACGCACACCATCGTGCCGCTCGCCACCGCCGACGAAATGCGCGAGCGCATCCGCCGCAAGAGCAAGCTCAAGGGCCGCCAGCCCGAAGAAGCGGCACTGCTCGAAGTGCGCACGCTGATCGGCGCGCGTCCGGCCGAGGGCCACCGGCGCGACCTGCTCATCGAGCACCTGCACAAGCTCAACGACGCCTTCCGCTGCCTGCACGACCGCCACCTGGTCGCGCTGGCGCGGGAAATGAACATCCCGATGGCCGAGGTCTACGAGGTCGCGACCTTCTATCACCACTTCGAGGTGGTGCGCGGCGACGAGGCCGCGCCGGGCCTCACGGTCCGTGTGTGCGACGGCCTGGCCTGCGAACTGGCCGGTGCCAAGGACCTGCTGGCACGGCTGCCCGAACTCCTTGGCGTCGAGGGCGGCGACGTGCGCGTGATTGCGGCGCCCTGCATCGGCCGCTGCGAGCAGGCGCCCGCGGTGGCCGTCGACCGGCAGGCCGTGCCGCTCGCGACCACGGCGAAGGTGCTGCAGGCGCTGAAGTCCGATCCCGACGAAGCCACGGTCGCGTATTTCGACGCGGCCGCATTCGCCGAGAAAAGCATCTCGCCGCTGCCCGGCGCCATCGAGCGCATGCCGGCCTTCACCGACTACACCACCTACCGCGCGCACGGCGGCTACGCGCTCGCATCCGCGCTCGTCAACGGCGAGGAAGACGCCGAAGCCATCATCAAGACCATGGAAGACTCGGGCCTGCGCGGCCTGGGCGGCGCGGGCTTTCCGGCCGGGCGCAAGTGGCGCATCGTGCGCGACCAGCCGGCGCCCCGGCTCATGGCGGTGAACATCGACGAAGGCGAGCCCGGCACCTTCAAGGACCGCACCTACCTCGAACGCGATCCGCACCGCTTCCTCGAAGGCCTGGTGGTGGCGGCGCAGATCGTCGGCATCGAGCAGTGCTACATCTACCTGCGCGACGAATACCACGACTGCCGCGCGCTGCTCGAAACCGAGCTGGCGCGGCTGCAGGCCGATCCGCCCTGCGCGCTGCCGCGCATCGAGCTGCGGCGCGGCGCGGGCGCCTACATCTGCGGCGAAGAATCGGCCATGATCGAAAGCATCGAGGGCAAGCGCGGCGAACCGCGCATGCGCCCGCCCTACATCGCGCAGGTCGGCCTGTTCGGCCGCCCGACGCTGGAGCACAACTTCGAAACCCTCTACTGGGTGCGCGACATCGTCGAGAAAGGCGCGGGCTGGTTCAGCGGCTTCGGCCGCCACGGCCGCAAGGGCCTGCGCAGCTTCAGCGTGAGCGGCCGCGTGAAGCACCCGGGCGTCAAGCTCGCACCCGCGGGCATCACGGTGCAGGAGCTCATCGACGAATACTGCGGCGGCATGCTCGACGGCCACTCGCTGTACGCGTACCTGCCGGGCGGTGCATCGGGCGGCATTTTGCCGGCGCGCATGAACGACATTCCGCTCGACTTCGACACGCTGCAGCCCTATGGCTGCTTCATCGGCTCGGCCGCGGTGATGGTGCTGAGCCAGCACGACCGCGCCCGCGACGCCGCGCTCAACGTGATGCGCTTCTTCGAGCACGAAAGCTGCGGCCAGTGCACGCCCTGCCGCGTCGGCACCGCCAAGGCCGCGGCGCTGATGCATGCGCCGGTGTGGGACAACGCCACGCTCGAAGACCTCGCGCAGGTCATGGGCGACGCCTCCATCTGCGGGCTCGGCCAGGCGGCCCCCAACCCGATCCGCTGCATCCAGCAATATTTCCCCGAGGAGGTGGCATGAACGCCCCGACCAAGCTCGCGGAGCTGATGCCGCAAACCATCGAATTCACCCTCGACGGCCAAGCCATCCAGGCCTTCGATGGCGAAACCATCTACAAGGCGGCCGAGCGCCACGGCGTCGAGATTCCCCACCTGTGCTTCAAGGACGGCTACCGCGCCGACGGCAACTGCCGCGCCTGCGTGGTCGAGGTGAAGGGCGAGCGCACGCTGGCACCCAGCTGCTGCCGCAACGTGACGGCCGGCATGGAAGTGAAGGCCACCAGCGAGCGCGCGCTCAAGAGCCAGAAGATGGTGGTCGAGATGCTGCTGTCCGACATGCCCGACCAGGGCTACAAGTGGATCGGCGACGACGCCACCCAGCAGCACGGCGAACTCAGCGCCTGGGCGAAGAAGCTCGACATCGCGGTGCGCCCCGAACTCAAGGCGCTGCGCCGCGAGCAACCCAAGGCCGACATCTCGCATCCCGCGATGGCCGTCAACCTCGACGCCTGCATCCAGTGCAACCGCTGCGTGCGCGCCTGCCGCGAAGAGCAGGTCAACGACGTCATCGGCTACGCGCTGCGCGGCGGCGACAGCAAGATCGTGTTCGACCTGGACGACCCGATGGGCGACAGCACCTGCGTGGCCTGCGGCGAATGCGTGCAGGCCTGCCCCACGGGCGCGCTCATGCCCAAGAGCCACATCGGCTCGCAGGAGGTCGATCGCAAGGTCGATTCGGTGTGCCCGTTCTGCGGCGTGGGCTGCCTGGTCACCTACAACGTGAAGGACGAGAAGATCGTCAGCGTCGACGGCCGCGATGGCCCGGCCAACCACAACCGCCTGTGCGTGAAGGGCCGCTTCGGCTTCGACTACGCGCACCATCCCCAGCGCCTGACCAAGCCGCTGATCCGCAAGGCCGGCATGCCCAAGGATCTTGGCGACACGCCGCGGCCGGACGACTGGAGCGAATATTTCCGCGAAGCCACCTGGGAAGAGGCGCTCGCGCTCACCACCGGCAAGCTCTCGGGCCTGCGCGACAGCCACGGGCCCAAGTCGCTCGCGGGCTTTGGCTCGGCCAAGGGCAGCAACGAAGAGGCCTACCTGTTCCAGAAGCTCGTGCGCACGGGCTTCGGCAGCAACAACATCGATCACTGCACGCGGCTGTGCCACGCCTCCAGCGTGGCCGCGCTGCTCGAAGGCGTGGGCTCGGGCGCGGTGAGCAACCAGGTCAACGACGTGGAGCATGCGGGGCTGATCTTCGTCATCGGCTCCAACCCCACGGCCAACCACCCGGTGGCCGCCACCTGGATGAAGAACGCCGCCCAGCGCGGCGCCAAGATCGTGCTGGCCGACCCGCGCCGCACCGACATCAGCCGCCATGCCTGGCGCACGCTGCAGTTCAAGGCCGACACCGACGTGGCCATGCTCAACGCGCTGATCCACGCCGTGATCGACGAAGGCCTGGTCGACCAGGAGTTCGTGCGCACGCGCGCCAGCAACTACGAGGCGCTGCGCGAGAACGTCAAGGGCTACAGCCCCGAGGCGATGGCACCCATCTGCGGCGTGCCGGCCGAAACACTGCGCGAGGTGGCGCGGGCCTTTGCCACGGCCAAGGGCTCGATGATCCTCTGGGGCATGGGCGTGAGCCAGCACGTGCACGGCACCGACAACGCGCGCTGCCTCATTGCGCTGGCCACAGTCACCGGCCAGATCGGCAAGCCTGGCTCGGGCCTGCATCCGCTGCGCGGCCAGAACAATGTGCAGGGCGCGAGCGACGCGGGCCTGATCCCGATGATGTTCCCCAACTACCAGCGCGTCGACAACCCGGCGGTGCATGCGTGGTTCGAGAACTTCTGGGGCACGCCGCTCGACGCGACGCCGGGCTACACCGTGGTCGAGATCATGCACAAGGCGCTCGCGCCCGACAGCGATCCGCACAAGGTGCGCGGCATGTACATCATGGGCGAGAACCCGGCCATGAGTGACCCCGACCTGAACCATGCGCGGCATGCGCTCGCGAGCCTGGAGCACCTGGTGGTACAGGACATCTTCATGACCGAGACCGCCTGGCTCGCCGACGTGGTGCTGCCCGCGAGCGCCTGGCCCGAGAAGACCGGCACGGTGAGCAACACCGACCGCATGGTGCAGCTGGGCAAGCGCGCGCTCAATCCGCCAGGCGACGCGCGGCCCGATCTCTGGATCATCCAGCAGATCGCCCAGGGCATGGGCCTCGCGTGGAACTACGAAGGCGAGGAGTCGGGCGTGGCCGCGGTCTACGAGGAAATGCGCCAGGCCATGCATGCGGTGATCAGCGGCATCAGCTGGGAGCGGCTGCAGCGCGATTCGAGCGTGACCTATCCTTGCCTCAGCGAGGAAGACCCGGGCCAGCCCACGGTGTTCATCGACGACTTCCCCACGGCCGACGGCCGCGTGAAGCTGGTGCCGGCCGACATCATTCCGGCCGACGAGCGGCCCGATGCCGAGTACCCCTTCGTGCTCATCACCGGCCGCCAGCTCGAGCACTGGCACACCGGCAGCATGACGCGCCGCGCCACGGTGCTCGATGCGCTCGAGCCCATGGCCACGGCCTCGATGAACCAGGCCGACCTGCTGAAGCTCGGCCTCGAGGCCGGCGACGTGATCACCGTGCAGTCGCGGCGCGGCGAGGTGGCCATCCACGTGCGGCGCGACGACGGCACGCCCAGTGGCGCGGTGTTCGTTCCCTTCGCCTACTACGAGGCAGCGGCCAACCTGATGACCAATGCCGCGCTCGATCCCATGGGCAAGATCCCGGAGTTCAAGTACTGCGCGGTGCGCATTGCGCGCGGCGGCCAGCCGATGGCGGCGGCCGGCTACGGCACCGGGTCGGGCGTGCTCGCGGCGGTGGACTGAGGGCGGGGCGGTGAGGCGGCGGGGCCATGGTTTAACCTTGGCGCCAAGCTCCTTCCGCACCGTTCCTTCGCATCACCACCGGCATGAAAACCAGAGTCCAGTTCCGCCTGCGCATCTACAGGGACGACAGCATCGCCTTCGGCCCCGGCAAGGTCGCCGTGCTGGAGGCGGTGGCGGAAACCGGCTCGATCTCCGCCGCGGCGCGCCAGCTGGGCATGTCGTACCGGCGCGCCTGGATGCTGATCGATGAGATGAACAACGCCCTCAGTTCCCCGGCCGTGAACACCGCGGCCGGCGGCTCGCGCGGCGGCGGCACCGCGCTCACGCCCGTGGGCGAGGAAATCGTCAAGCACTACCGCGCCATCGAGAACGCCGCGCGCCTGGCCACGGCGGCCGACGTGCGCGCGCTGACGCGCCTGCTGGCACCCTGAGCTGTTCCCCGCGCTGTATCCGAAGGGATATCGGCGCCATCCTCCCGCACCCGCCACACACGCCTCTTCAGGGGGAAGCGTCCGTTCGTGCAACAATTGCGTTGTATCTTCATGAATACGACGAACTCCCTCATCGCCTCGGCCGACTGGTTCCCGCTGGTGCTGTCGCTCAAGGTGGCCGCGGTCGCGACCCTGCTGGCGCTCGTGGCCGGCGTGGCGCTGGGCTGGGTGTTCGCGCGCAAGCGCTTTCCGGGCCGCACGGTGCTCGAGGCGGTGTTCATGCTGCCGCTGGTGCTGCCGCCCACGGTCATCGGCTACGCCATCCTGGTGGCGGCGGGGCGCCACAGTCCGCTCGGCAACTGGCTGCGCGAGCATCTCGACTACAGCATCATCTTCAGCTGGCATGGCGCCGTGGTGGCGTCGGCCGTGGTGGCGCTGCCGCTGGTGCTGAAGTCGGCCAGCGCCGCCTTCGCGGGCGTGGACCGCTCGCTCGAAGCCGCCGCCAGTACGCTGCGCCAGTCGCCGTTCTCGGTGTTCCTGCGCGTGACGCTGCCACTGGCCTGGCCCGGCATCCTGGCCGGCACGCTGCTCGCGTTCGCGCGGGCCATGGGCGAGTTCGGCGCCTCGCTGATGGTGGCGGGCTCCATTCCCCAGCAGACCCAGACCCTGTCGATGGCCATCTACGACGCGGTGCAGGCCGGGCACGACGACCTCGCGCTGCTGCTGGTGCTGGTGACCTCGCTGCTGTCGGTCACCGTGCTGGTGCTGTCGAACCGCTTTTTCTCGCTGCGCTGACCGGCCCGCTCCCAACCTCCAGACCCACATGCGCGCGTTCCACCTCCTGCTTCTTGTCCTGGCGATGGCGTTGCCGCTCGGTGCGGCGGCCCAGCAGATCACCGTGTCCGCGGCCGCCAGCCTGACGGACGCGTTCAAGGAACTGGGGCCGAAGTTCGAGGCCGCGAAGCCGGGCGCCACGGTGCGCTTCAATTTCGCAGCCTCGGGCGTGCTGCTGCAGCAGATCGGGCAGGGCGCCCCGGTCGATGTGTTCGCGAGCGCCGACCAGGAGACGATGGGCCGAGCCGCCGAGCAGAAGTTCATCGATGGAGCCACGCGCCGCAACTTCGCGAGCAACGCCCTGGTGCTGATCGAACCGGCCAGGAACGCGGTCGGCGTCCAATCGCTGCAGGACCTGGCCGGCGCGGGCGTCCGGAAAATCGCGGTTGGCAAGACCGCCACCGTGCCGGTCGGCCGCTACACGCGGCAGGTGCTGGAAGGCGCGGGGCTCTGGAGCGTGCTCGAGCCGAAGTTCGTGCAGGCCGACAGCGTGCGCCAGGTGCTCGACTACGTGGCCCGCGGCGAGGTCGAGGCCGGTTTCGTCTACCGCACCGATGCGGCCGTGATGAGCCAGAAGGTCCGGGTCGCCTTCGCGCCCGCGACCGCCACGCCGGTGACCTACCCGGTCGCGGTGGTCGCCGACAGCCGCCAGAAGGCGCTGGCCGGCGATTTCGTGGCCTTTCTTTCCAGCGACGCCGCGCGCGAGGTGCTCGCGCGCCACGGCTTCGGCAAGCCATGATCGACGTCGACCTGAAGCTCACCGTCACCGATGGCGCCCGGCGCTTCGACCTGGCGGCGCGCTTTGCGACCGACGTGCCTTTTGCCGCGCTCTACGGTCCCTCGGGCGCGGGCAAGACGCTCACGCTGCAGGCCATCGCGGGGCTGCTGCATCCGTCCGCGGGCCATGTGCGGCTGGACGGCCGCACGCTCTACGACTCGGCCCGCGGCATCGACGTGCCGGCGCCGGCGCGGCGCATCGGCTACCTGTTCCAGAATTACGCGCTGTTCCCGCACCTGTCGGTGCGCGAGAACGTGGCTTTCGGCCTGACGGCCTGGCACCGGCGCCGGCTGCCGCCGCGCGAGGCCGAGCGGGTGCAGGCGCTGCTCGAAGGCTTCGGCCTGGCGGCGCTGGCCGACAGCCGGCCGCAGAAGCTCTCGGGCGGCCAGCAGCAGCGCGTGGCGCTGGCGCGCGCGCTGGCCTGCGAGCCGCAGGTGCTGCTGCTCGACGAACCCTTTGCCGCGCTCAACCCCATGCTGCGCAGCGAACTGCGCCACGAGCTCGCGCAGGTGCGCCGCCAGTGGGGCATTCCGGTGCTGATGATCACGCACGACATCGAGGACGTGCTGGCGCTGGCCGACGTGGCCTTCGTCTACAGCGACGGCCAGGTGGTGCGCGAGATCGACCTGCACAACGCGCAGAGCCGCGATTTCGCGCTGCGCGAGGCGGGCGGCGTGCCGGCCGCCGAGGCTTCGCCGCTGCACCGCAAGCTGCGCGGCCTGCTGCTGCAGGACGCAACCGGCCGCGGATGACCCTCGGCGCGAAAGCGGCATGCGGCGGCGCTACGATCGCCGCATGAATCCTTCCATCGATGTTGCCGTCGTCATGCGCCGCGAGCGCGTCGACAGCCGTTGGCAGTCCTGGCGCTGGATCCTCGAAAGCGTCGGCCCCGACCAGCCCGGTTTCGGCACCGAGCCGCGCCTGCTCGAAGCGAGCGAGAGCGCGCAGCGCTGGCTGCACCCGGGCTTCAAGACCGAACTGTTCCGCGACGACGTCGAGGGTTATCACCTGAATGCCACCACGCCCGCGCCCTGCTGGTTCGTGCTGTGGCGCATGGAAGAAGAACCCACCATCGCCGACGAGCCGATCGCGCGGCCGGTGGTGGTGAGCCTCAGCTACAACGAGGCCGGCCGCTGGCTCGACGCGCAGGAAACGGTGGAGCAGGTGCCTGCGCCCGAAGAGGTGATCGAGTGGATGCGCGGCTTCGTGCAGGCGCATTACGTGATCGAGCCCAAGCGCCGCAAGCGGCCCGAGAGTTTCCGTCCACTGGTCGACCGCTTCGGCAACGCGGCCAGCGTGTCGACCGAGAAGAAGCGCGGACGCGGAGCGGGCGATGTCTGAGAACTTCTTCGGCCGCTGGTCGCGGCGCAAGCAGGAGGCGCGCGAGGAGGTGTTGCCTCCTCCCGCCGTGGAAGAGGCGGAAAAGCCGGTCGATGCGCGCGTCGAAACCGCGGCGCCTCTGCCCGAAGTCCGGCATCCGACGGACGCCCTTTCCGCCGAAGGGCAGCAGGAAGAAGCTCCCCCGCCCACGCTTGCCGACGCCGAGGCGCTCACGCCCGAGTCCGACTTCCGGCCCTTCGTTGGCAGGAACGTCGCGCCCGAGGTGAAAAACACTGCGTTCAAAAAGCTTTTTGCCGACCCGCAGTTCAATGTGATGGACGGCCTGGACACCTACGTCGACGACTATTCCAAATCGACGCCCATTCCCGACAGCGTGCTGCGCCAGATGGCCAGTGCCAAGTTCCTCAAGCTGTTCGAGCACGAGGAAGAAGAGCGGGCGAAAAAAATCGAAGAACCCGCGGAAACCCCACAGGACGACGTGCCGCCGGACGTGGCACAGTCCGAGCACCCGGGAGATCTCCTCCCCAGCCAGCAGGTTGCCGACGTGCAGCCCGCAAGCCAGAAGACCGATGACCACAACGCTGATCTGCGACTGCAACCAGACGATGCCGCTCGAGCCGAAGACGCTCGGCGCGGCGCTGGCTGAGTCGCTGCCCCTTCATTCCACCCTGTGCCGCCGCGAGGCGCCGGCTTTCCAGCGCGCCATCCGCTCGGGCGACGAAGTGGTGGTGGCCTGCACGCAGGAGCGCCGGCTGTTCACCGAGCTGGCCGAACAGACCGAAGGCGCGACCTCGCCGATCCGCTTCGTGAACATCCGCGAAACCGGCGGCTGGAGCCGGGACGCCAAAAATGCCAGCCCCAAGATCGCCGCGCTGCTGGCCGTGGCCCACCTGCCCGAGCCCGACCCGGTCTCGACCGTGAGCTACGCGAGCCAGGGGCGGCTCCTGATCGTCGGCCCGCTCGATGCGGCCGAGAAGGCCGCGGCGCTGGTGGCCGATTCGTTGCAGGTCTCGATCTTTTCCACCGGCCCGGGTGCCGCCGGCGGCGCGCAGGAACGCCGCTGGCCCGTGATGGCGGGGCGCATCGCATCGCTCACGGGCTGGCTCGGCGCTTTCTCGCTGAAGTGGACGCGCGACAACCCCATCGACCTGGACCTGTGCACGCGCTGCAATGCGTGCCTCGGCGCCTGTCTCGAGCAGGCGATCGGGCTCGACTACCAGATCGACATGGACAGGTGCACTTCGCACCGCGACTGCGAAAAAGCCTGCAGCGTGGCCGGCGCCATCAATTTCAGCCGTGCACCCGAGGCGCTCGATGCCGAGTTCGATCTGGTGCTCGACCTGGGCGCGAACGCGCTGATCGACTGGCATGCGCCGCCGCAAGGTTATTTCCACCTGGCGGGCGGGCTCGCGCATGCGGAGGGCCTTTCGACCCTGCTGCGCCTGCGCGAACTGGTGGGCGAGTTCGAGAAGCCGAAGTTCTTCGACTACAAGCAGAAGCTCTGCGCTCACAGCCGCAACGAGGTGGTGGGCTGCAACGCCTGCGTCGAGGTCTGCTCGGCGCACGCCATCTCGAGCGACAAGGAGCGCCAGCGCATCGTCGTCAATCCGCAGCTGTGCGTGGGCTGCGGCGCCTGCACCACCGTGTGCCCGACCGGCGCGCTGGGCTACACCTATCCGCGCACGCCCGATCAGGGCCGCAAGCTGCGCACGCTGCTGGCCACCTATTTGGGCGCCGGCGGCCGCGACGCCACGGTGCTGCTGCACAACGAAGAAGGCGGACTGGCACTTGTCGAACAGCTCGGCCGCGCGGCCCAGCTGGGGCGCGGCAAGCGCGATGGCCTCGGCGGCGTGCCCGCGCATGTGCTGCCGGTGGCGCTGATGCACGTCGCGAGCACCGGCATCGACCTGTGGCTCAGCGCCGTGGCCTTCGGCGCCTCGCAGGTGGCCGTGCTGTCCACCGGCCAGGAAGCGCCGCAGTACCTCGATGCGCTGAAGAAGCAGATGGCCGTCGCGCAGGCGCTGCTCACGGGCCTGGGCTACACCGGCACGCATTTCCACCTGGTCGAGGCCGGCACGCCGGCCGCGCTCGACGCGGCCCTGGCCGGGCTGCGCACCACGCGCCAGCGCGTGCCTGCCACCGCGGCGCGCTTTGCCGTGGGCGCCGAAAAGCGCGGCACGCTCGAGATGACGCTCGACCACCTGATGGCGCAGGCGCCCGCATTGTCGGCGCCGCCTGCCGATGCCGCCGCAGCGCTTGAAATTGCGCTGCCCGCCGGTTCGCCCTTCGGCGCGGTCACGGTCAACAAGGACAGCTGCACGCTGTGCCTGGCCTGCGTGAGCGCCTGCCCCGCGAGCGCGCTGCAGGACAACCAGAATGCACCGCAGCTGCGCTTCATCGAGAAGAACTGCGTGCAGTGCGGGCTGTGCGCCACCACCTGCCCCGAGAACGCGATTGCGCTGGTGCCGCGCCTGCTGGCCGCCCCCGAGCGCAAGCAGCCCGTGGTGCTCAACGAGGCCAAGCCCTGGGCCTGCATCCGCTGCAGCAAGCCGTTCGGCACGCAGAAGGCCATCGAGTCGATGCTCGGCAAGCTCGCGGGCCACGCCATGTTCCAGGGCGAGGCGCTCGAGCGGCTCAAGATGTGCAGCGACTGCCGGGTGATCGACCTGTACAGCGCGCAGAACGAAATGAAGATCACGCAGCTATGAGCCAGTTTCCTCCGATGACCTCCGCCCTCGACGAGGAAATTGCGCGCGCCGAGGTCTACGGCCTGCTCGCGCGCCTCTGGTATGCGGCGCCCGACGCCGACCTGCTCGGCGCCTTCGGCGTGGCGCCGACCGAGGCGCCCGCGGCCGGCGCCTTCCTCGAGGAGCCCTGGCGGCAGCTGGTCGGCGCGGCGCGCGGCACCGATGCCGCCGCGGTGCATGCCGAGTACGACGCGCTCTTCGGCGGCATGGGCAAGCCCGAGGTCTACCTGTTCGGTTCGCACTACCTGAGCGGCTTCCTCAACGACAAGCCGCTGGCGCAACTGCGCACCGACCTGGCCCGGCTGGGGCTCGCGCGCGGCGAGGCCGTGTCCGAGAGCGAAGACCATGTTGCCTGCCTGTTCGAGGTAATGCGCTACCTTATTGCCGGCGACGACGCAGCGGTAGCCAACCTTGCGCAGCAACAGGCTTTTTTCGCCACCCATCTGCAGCCGTGGCTGCCGGCGCTCTGCGACGCAGTGGCGCAACATCCGAAGGCGCATTTCTATGCGTCGCTGGCCGGCTTCACCCGGGCCTTCGCCGAGGTCGAGGTCCAGGGCTTCGACATGCTCGGTTGATCGCATCAATGGAAGAGTTTGATTGTCGGGAATAAGGGTCTCGACTAGTATCCAGATGTATGCAAATCGGTTCATATCTGGTTTGCCCCCCAGCCACTCCTGGAGATCACATGCAGGACAGCCAAGCGGCCGGCACCAAGCCGGCCTCGCGTCGAGGTTTCTTTCTAGGCGCCGCCGGCGCCGGTGCCGCGGTTGCCGCGGTTTCGGTGCTTCCCAAGGTCGCGCCGGCCCCCGCGGCCGTCGAGGCCGCCACGCCCGCAGCAAAGCCCGCGCCTGAAAAAGGCGGCGGCTATTCGCTGAGCGAACACGTCAAGCGCTATTACAAGACCGCTTCGGCCTGAAGCGGAAGGTCCAAGATGTTGCTGACCAAGAAAACAGCCCCCGCGAACCGTGTCTCGCGGCAAGGGGAGCGCGAGTCGTCTTCCCCGTTCATTCACAGCCTGAGGCGCGGCCTTTCGGGCGCGCTGCCCACCATGGACCGGCGCGCCTTCCTGCGGCGCTCCGGGCTTGGCGTGGGCGTGGGCCTGGCCGCGGGCCAGCTCACGCTGATGCGCAAGGCCGAGGCGGCCGGCGAAGCGCGGCCCACGGCGGTAGGCGCCGGCAAGGTCGAGATCAAGCGCACCGTGTGCTCCCACTGCTCGGTCGGCTGCGCCTCCGATGCGGTGGTCGAGAACGGCGTCTGGGTGCGCCAGGAACCGGTGTTCGATTCGCCGATCAACCTTGGCGCGCATTGCGCCAAGGGCGCCGCGCTGCGCGAGCACGGCCACGGCGAATACCGGCTGCGCTACCCGATGAAGCTGGTCAACGGCAAGTACGAACGCATCAGCTGGGACACCGCGCTCGAAGAGATCACCGCCAAGCTGAAGGACCTGCGCCAGGCCAGCGGGCCCGATTCGGTCTACTGGATCGGCTCGTCCAAGCACAGCAACGAGCAGTCCTACCTGCTGCGCAAGTTCGTGAGCTTCTGGGGCAGCAACAACTGCGACCACCAGGCGCGCATCTGCCACTCGACCACGGTCGCGGGCGTCGCGAACACATGGGGCTACGGCGCCATGACCAATTCGTACAACGACATGCGCGGCGCCAAGGTGGCGATGTACATCGGCTCGAACGCCGCCGAGGCCCATCCGGTCAGCATGCTGCACATGCTCCATGCCAAGGAGCATGGCTGCAAGATGATCGTGGTCGACCCGCGCTTCACGCGCACCGCGGCCAAGGCCGACGAGTACGTGCGCATCCGCTCGGGCTCCGACATCGCCTTCCTGTTCGGCATCCTGCACCACATCTTCAAGAACGGCTGGGAAGACAAGCAGTACATCAACGACCGCGTCTTCGGCATGGACAAGGTGCGCGAAGAAGTGCTGGCCAAGTGGACGCCCGACAAGGTCGAGGAGGCCTGCGGCGTGAAGGAGGCGCAGGTGCTCAAGGTGGCCACCTGGCTCAACGAGAACCGTCCCGGCACCGTCGTGTGGTGCATGGGCCAGACGCAGCACACCATCGGCAACGCGATCGTGCGCGCCTCGTGCATCCTGCAGCTTGCGCTCGGCAACGTGGGCAAGTCGGGCGGCGGCACCAACATCTTCCGTGGCCATGACAACGTGCAGGGCGCCACCGACGTGGGCCCGAACCCCGATTCGCTGCCCGGCTACTACGGCATCGTCGAAGGCTCGTGGAAGCACTTCGCCGCCACCTGGGGCGTCGACTTCGAGTGGATCAAGGGCCGTTTCGCATCGCCCGCGATGATGACCAAGCCCGGCATCACCGTGTCGCGCTGGATCGACGGCGTGCTCGAGAAGAACGAGCTGATCGACCAGGACTCGAACCTGCGCGGCGTGTTCTATTGGGGCCATGCGCCCAACTCGCAGACGCGCGGCCTCGAGATGAAGCGCGCCATGGACAAGCTCGACCTGCTGGTGGTGGTCGACCCGTATCCTTCGGCCACCGCGGCCATGGCGGCCATGCCCGGCAACCCCGACGACCTCAACAAGAACCGCGCCGTCTACCTGCTGCCCGCATGCACGCAGTTCGAGACCAGCGGCTCCGTCACGGCGTCGAACCGTTCGATCCAGTGGCGCGAGAAGGTGATCGAGCCGCTGTGGGAAAGCCGCAGCGACCACATGATCATGCAGCAGTTCGCCGACCGCCTGGGCTTCGGCAAGGAACTGAGCAAGAACTACAAGATGCAGAAGGTCAAGGGCATGGACGAGCCCTTGCCCGACGACATCCTGCGCGAGATCAACAAGACCTGCTGGGCCGTGGGCTACACCGGCCAGAGCCCCGAGCGGCTGCAGGCGCACATGCGCAACATGGGCGCCTTCGACGTGCGTACGCTCAAGGTGAAGGCCGGCGTGAAGGACAAGGTCAACGGCTACGACCTCACAGGCGACTACTTCGGCCTGCCGTGGCCCTGCTACGGCACGCCCGAGCTCAAGCACCCGGGCTCGCCCAACCTGTACGACACCTCCAAGCACGTGATGGAAGGCGGCGGCAACTTCCGCGCGAACTTCGGCGTGGAGCGCGACGGCAAGAACCTGCTGGCCGAGGACGGCTCGCATTCGCTCGGTGCCGACATCACCACCGGCTACCCCGAGCTCGACCACGTGCTGCTCAAGAAGCTGGGCTGGTGGGACGAGCTCACCGAGGCGGAGAAGCCCAAGGCCGAAGGCAAGAACTGGAAGACCGACAGCTCGGGCGGCATGATCCGCGTGTTCATGAAGAACCACGGCTGCCACCCTTTCGGCAACGCCAAGGCGCGCGCGGTGGTCTGGAATTTTCCCGACGCGATCCCGCAGCACCGCGAGCCGCTGTACGGCAACCGGCCCGACCTCATGGCCAAGTACCCGACGCACGACGACAAGATGGCGTTCTGGCGCCTGCCCACGCTCTACAAGAGCGTGCAGCAGAAGAACATCGCCGACAAGGTGGCCGAGAAATTCCCGTACGTGATGACCTCGGGCCGCCTGGTCGAGTACGAGGGCGGCGGCGAGGAAACCCGCTCGAATCCCTGGCTCGCCGAGCTGCAGCAGGAGATGTTCATCGAGATCAATCCCAAGGTCGCGGCCGAGAAGGGCATCCGCAACGGCGAGCGCGCCTGGGTGCACACGCCCACCGGCGCCAAGCTCAACGTGCAGGCCCTGGTGACCGAGCGCGTGGGGCCCGACACGGTCTTCATGCCGTTCCACTTCTCGGGCCACTGGCAGGGCGCCGACATGCTCGGCTACTACCCCGCAGGCGCAGCCCCCGTGGTGCGCGGCGAGGCCATCAACACCGGCACGACCTACGGTTATGACAGCGTGACCATGATGCAAGAGACCAAGACCACGGTCTGCAATGTGGAAAAGGCATAAGGAAGCACCATGGCACGAATGAAATTTGTCTGCGACGCGGAACGCTGCATCGAATGCAACGGCTGCGTCACCGCCTGCAAGAACGAGAACGAGGTGCCCTGGGGCGTGAACCGCCGCCGCGTGGTCACGCTCAACGACGGGGTGCCGGGCGAGAAGTCGATCTCGGTGGCCTGCATGCACTGCTCCGACGCGCCCTGCATGGCCGTGTGCCCGGTGCAGTGCTTCTACCGCACCGACGAAGGCGTGGTGCTGCACGACAAGGACGTGTGCATCGGCTGCGGCTACTGCTCGTACGCCTGCCCGTTCGGCGCGCCGCAATTCCCGTCGCAGGGCACCTTCGGCGTGCGCGGCAAGATGGACAAGTGCACCTTCTGCGCCGGCGGCCCCGAGGCCAACGGCTCCGAAGCCGAGTTCGAGAAGTACGGCCGCAACCGGCTCGCCGAAGGCAAGCTTCCGGCCTGCGCCGAGATGTGCTCGACCAAGGCCCTGCTGGCCGGCGACGGCGACGTGGTGGCCGACATCTTCCGCACCCGCGTGGTCCAGCGCGGCAAGGGCGCCGAAGTCTGGGGCTGGGGCACCGCCTACGGCTCGCAGCAGGCTGGCACCCCGCCGGCCGGTGGAGTCCGCAAGTGAAGCGGCCGGGCCTCGTCTTCGCGGGCGTTGCGCTGGTCGCAACCTGCCTCGCGGCCTGCGGCGAGAAGCCGCAGACCAACGCGCAGGGCGTCAAGCACGACGCCGTGCCCTGGAGCGGCACGGGCACCAAGGAGAACGCCGGCACGGTGTTCACTGCGCCCGGCTGGAAGGTCGGCGACAAGACCGCCTGGCAGCAGCAGCTCAAGACCCGCACGCAGAACGGGCAGAACGAATACAACAAAGAGAACTGAAACGGAGAGCCCATGAAGCAAGCGCTGACCGCTCTCGTTCTTCTTGCCGCGCTGGGTACGGCCTTCGCGCAGGCGCAGCCCCCGGCCGCCCCTGGAACGACGTCCGCACCCGCGGCACCTGCCGCAACCGCCGCACCGGAACCCGCCGCGGGCGGCATCCGCGGCCAGAACATCTTCGAGGTCAAGCCCGAAGCCAGCGCCGACCCCAACTACGCGAACCAGACCAATGGCGAGCGCATGAAGGTGCAGCCCGGCAACAACGCGCCGATGTGGCGCCAGGTGGGGCAGGGCGTGACCGGCTACAGCAGCCTGCCGAAAAGCGAGGCGCCCGAGGCCGGCAACCTGATCCAGCCGTTCGTGCAGTACCCCGGTTCGCGCTTCACCAACGCCGGCGAAGCCTGGCGCCAGGTGCGCAACGACTGGATCATTCCCTACGGTGCGGCACTGCTGTTCGTCGTGCTGCTGGCGCTGGCCATCTTCTATTTCACGCGCGGTCCCATCCGCCTGCACGGCCAGGAAACCGGCCGCAAGATCGAGCGCTTCACGCCCTTCGAGCGGGCCACGCACTGGTCGAACGCCATCGCGTTCGTCACGCTCGCGATCTCCGGGATCGTGATGGCCTTCGGCAAGTTCTTCCTGATGCCGTGGATGGGTGCTTCGCTCTTCGGCTGGATTGCCTACGCGCTCAAGAACGTCCATAACTTCGTCGGGCCGCTGTTCGTGGTGACGATCGTGCTCATGGTCTTCACCTTCATCCGCGACAACCTGCCGCGCGCCAGCGACCTCCAATGGCTCGCGCGCTTCGGCGGCCTGTTCGGCGGCAAGGAAGTGCCGTCGCACCGCTTCAATGCGGGCGAGAAGATGGTCTTCTGGGGCGGCGTGCTGTTCCTCGGCTTCTTCGTCATCGGCTCGGGGCTCTTCCTGGACAAGCTGCTGCCGGGCTTCGTCTACACGCGCGGCGAGATGCAGGTGGCGCACATGGTCCACGGCATCGCAACCCTGCTGATGATCGCGATGATCATGGGCCACATCTACATCGGCACGCTCGGCATGACGGGCGCCTACAAGGCCATGCGCACCGGCTACGTCGACGAGACCTGGGCCAGGGAGCATCACGAACTCTGGTACGACGACATCGCCGCGGGCAAGATCCCTGCGCAGCGCACGGTGCCGGCCGGCTCGGCCACGGCACCGGCCGCGCGGCCCGTGAGACCCGCCGAAGGAACACCCTCATGAAGCTGCCGTTGAATCTCTCTTGCGCATCGCTGCTGGTGCTCGCGCTGGCCGCGCCCGCGGCATGGGCCAAGCTGCCGCCGCCGCCCGCCACTCCCGAGGCCAAGGCCAAGGCCGCCGAAGCCGCCGCCAAGACCGCCTGGAGCGGCAAGGTCGATGCCTACAAGCTCTGCCAGGCGCAGGACCGCGTCGCGGCCAAGTACCGCGCCAGCGCCACCGCGGCCGGCAAGCCGGTGCCGGCAGCGCCTGCCACGCCGCCGTGCGCCGACCCCGGCCCCTTCGCCTTCACGCCGCCGCCCATCGAGGCTGCGGGCGCGCACTCGCCGGCCACCACGGCCGCATCGCCGCCCAGCACCACGCAGCCTGCCGCCACCACCAATCCGACGCCGAAGGCGCAGTGACGACGCCGCTGCCGTTGCCGCTCCCGCGTCTCACCCAGGCCCGCGCCGCGCTGACGCGCGAAGTCGAGGTCGTCGACGAGCATGGCGCGCGCGGCACCGTGTCCATTCCCGCCGAGCGCGACCTCACGGTGTACGTGGACCGGCGCGAACTCGTCACGCTGATGACGCTCGGCGCCCAGCCCGAACTGCTGGTGCTGGGCTATCTGCTGAACCAGCGCCTGATCGAAGCGGCCAGCGACGTCGAGTCGGTCACGGTCGACTGGGAGGTGGGCGCAGCCGCGGTCAAGACGCATGCGGGCATCGACCGCATCGAGGAGCGCACCGCCAAGAAGGTGGTGACCACCGGCTGCGGCCAGGGCAGCGTGTTCGGCGACCTGATGGCCGACATCGACAAGCTCCAGCTGCCGCCCACGCGCATGACGCAGGCGCAGCTCTATGCGCTGGTCAACGCGATCCGGCTCCAGGAGAGCACCTACAAGTCGGCCGGCTCGGTGCACGGCTGCGCGCTGTTCACGCTCGAGCCCGGCGGCACCGAGGCCACGATGCATTCCTTCGTGGAAGACGTGGGCCGCCACAACGCCATCGACACCATCGCGGGCTGGTGCGCCATGCAGCCGCCCGGCGCGCTGGCCGGCGACCGCGTTTTCTACACCACCGGCCGGCTCACCAGCGAGATGGTGATCAAGTCGGCGCAAATGGGCGTGCCCATCGTGGTCTCGCGCAGCGGCATCACGCAGATGGGCCACGAGGTGGCAACGCGCGTGGGCCTGTGCGCCATCGGCCGCGCGACCAACCGGCACTTCGTCTGCTATGCGGGCGTCGACCGGCTGGTGCTGCAGCCGGAACTCGCGCGCCGCAATCCGGCCTAAGGCCTTTCACCCTACCCGCGGTAAGCCCCTGAAAGGCGCCGGCGCACGCGCGTCGGCTATCGTCTCGCCCATGAATGCCTCCTTCCGCCTTGGCTGGCGCACCTTGTGGCGCGATCTGCGCGCCGGCGAACTGCGCCTCTTGATCGTTGCCGTTGTGCTGGCCGTGGCCGCGCTCACGGCGGTCGGCTTCTTTGCCGACCGGCTGAAGGGAGGCTTGCAGCGCGATGCGCGGCAACTGCTCGGCGGTGACGCGGTGGTCGTGAGCGACAACCCCACGCCCGCGACCTTCATCGCGCAGGCCCGCGCATTCGGGCTCGAGGGCACCGGCACCTACGGCTTTCCGACCATGGCGCGGGCCGACGATGCCCAGGGCGGCGCGAGCAAGCTGGTGGCCCTGAAGGCGGTGACCGAGGGCTATCCGCTGCGCGGCAACCTGCAGACCGCAAGCGCTCCCGATGCGCCGGGCAGCATCACGCGCGACATTCCGCCGGCGGGCGAGGTCTGGGTCGACGCCTCGCTGCTGGATTCGCTCGCGCTCAAGGTGGGCGACATGCTTCTTCTTGGCGACAGCAGCTTGCGCATCGGCCGCGTGATCACGCTGGAGCCGGATCGGGGGGCGGGGTTCATGAGTTTCTCGCCGCGCGTGATGCTCAACCAGGCGGACGTGCCGCGCACCGGCCTCGTGCAGCCTGCGAGCCGGGTCGGCTACCGCTATGCCGTGGCCGGCGAGAACGCGGCCGTCAAGCGCTTTTCCGACTGGGCCGAGGCCACCATCAAGAAG
Organism: Variovorax sp. SPNA7; assembly: GCF_033807855.1. Taxonomy (NCBI): domain Bacteria; kingdom Pseudomonadati; phylum Pseudomonadota; class Betaproteobacteria; order Burkholderiales; family Comamonadaceae; genus Variovorax; species Variovorax sp. SPNA7. Next base: position 4,632,858 of record NZ_CP138513.1, on the reverse strand, counting down.
GGCGAGCTGCGTGGCGTGCGGCTCGACTCCTTCGAGGGCGGACGGCCCGAAATGCGCCAGACGCTGGACCGCGCCGAGAAATTCCTGAGCCTGGTCGCGCTGCTCGCGGCGCTGCTGTCGGCCGTGGCGGTGGCGCTGGCCGCGCGCGGCTTTGCGGCCAGCCACCTGGACGACTGCGCCATGCTGCGCGTGCTCGGCCAGAGCCAGCGCACCATCGCACTGGCCTACGCGTTCGAATTTGCCGTTGTCGGCATCGTGGCCAGCAGCCTGGGCGTGGCGATCGGCTTCGGCGTGCACTACGTGTTCGTGGTGCTGCTCGCGGGGCTGGTCGAAACGGCGCTGCCCGCGGCCACCTTGTGGCCTGTGGCCTTCGGCCTGGGCATGGGGCTCACGCTGCTGTTCGCCTTCGGCCTGCCGCCGGTGCTGCAGCTGGCCCGGGTGCCGCCGCTGCGCGTGATCCGGCGCGACGTCGGCGGGCTCAAGCCCGCGTCGCTCGCGGTGCTGGGCATTGGCGTGGCCGGTTTTGCGGCCCTGCTGATCGCGGCCAGCAGCGACCTGAAGCTGGGCCTGATCGCCGTCGGCGGCTTCGCGGGCGCGGTGGCCGTGTTCGCACTGCTGAGTTGGCTCGCGGTGAAGGTGCTGCGCCGCAGCGTCAATGAAAGCACCGCGCCGCGCTGGCTGGTGCTGGCCACGCGCCAGATCTCGGCGCGGCCGGCCTACGCGGTGGTGCAGGTCAGCGCGCTGGCCGTGGGCCTGCTCGCGCTGGTGCTGCTGGTGCTGCTGCGCACCGACCTGGTCGCGAGCTGGCGCAAGGCCACGCCGCCCGATGCGCCCAACCGCTTCGTGATCAACGTCATGCCGGACCAGAGCACCGCGTTCCAGAAGTCGCTGCGCGATGCCGGCGTGCGCAAGTTCGACTGGTACCCGATGATCCGCGGCCGCCTGGTGGCCATCAACGACAAGCCGGTGTCGCCCGACGACTACCTCGAAGACCGCGCCAAGCGCCTGGTGGACCGCGAGTTCAACCTCAGCAACAGCGTGGAGGCCCCGGCGCACAACAGCATCGTGGCCGGCGCATGGAAGCCCGATGCACCGGGCGAAGTGAGCGTGGAGGAGGGCCTGGCCGAGACGCTCGGCCTCAAGCTCGGCGACGTGCTGCGCTTCGACATCGGCGGCATGCAGAACGACGCGCGCATCACCTCGCTGCGCAAGGTCGACTGGGGCTCGATGCATGCGAACTTCTTCGTGATGTACACCGTGGCCGCGCTGCCCGACGTGCCGGTGACCTACATGGGCGCCTTCCGCGCACCCGAGACGCGCGGCTTCGACAACGCGCTGGTGCGCAGCTACCCCAATGTGACCAATGTCGACATGAGCGCCACCATCAACCAGGTGCAGCGCGTGCTCGACCAGGTGATCCGTGCGGTCGAGTTCCTGTTCGGCTTCACGCTCGCGGCGGGGCTGGTGGTGCTGTTCGCCGCGGTCACCGCCACGCGCGAGGAGCGTGCGCGCGAGTTCGCCGTGATGCGCGCAGTGGGCGCGCGGGCCAGCCTGCTGCGCCAGGTGCAGCGCGCCGAGCTGGTGGGCGTGGGCCTGCTGGCGGGCTTCCTGGCGAGCATCGTAGCCTCGGCCATCGGCTGGGGCCTTGCGCGCTACGTGTTCGACTTCACCTGGACGGCGTCGCCCATCGTGCCGATCGCCGGCGCGCTCGCGGGCGCGGTGCTCGCGCTGGCTGCGGGCTGGTGGGGCTTGCGCGACGTGCTGCGCAGGCCCGTGGTCGACACGCTGCGGCGCGCGGCGGAATAGATTTTTCTATCCGCGGGGGCGAAGAGGGCGGGGAATGCAATACATTCCCCGGCCCTGCATTCATTCATTCGTTGAGAAGAAACCCCCTCCATGCGCTTGGCGTCATTCCAGATCACCAACTTTCGCTCGATCAACGACAGCGGCTCCATCGACACCTCGCAGATCACCGCGATCCTCGGCCGAAATGACAGCGGCAAATCGAACCTGCTGCGCGCACTGCACAGCCTGAACCCGGCCGAAGGCCTGGCCGAACTCAGCCCGATCAAGGACTTTCCGCGGCACCGCCGCCTCGAAGAGTGCCAGGGCGACACGCCGGTCGCCGCGACGCGCTGGGCCCTCGAAGACAGCGAGCGGGCCGAGCTGGTACAGATGCTTCCGCGCGCGGCCAAGGTGCGCCACGTCACCGCGGGCCGGGGCTATGGCACGGCGCGCTGGAGCGGCCTCGAGGGGCTCGGCGACCTGTCGCTCGACGTGTCCGACATCAAGGCCAAGGTCCGCAAGATCGTGCCCGCCGTCAAGGCCGCGGGCGAGAAGCTCGCCGACGACGCGCGCGCAACGCTGGAGCAGGCGGCCGACGCCTTCGACGCAGCGATGATCCTGAGCCCCGACTACATCCGCTGGTCGGCCGGCGCGGTGGCGGCGCTGCAGTCGCTGCGCCAGGCCATGGCCGCGGCGGATGCCGAACTCAGCGACAAGCAGGAGCAGATGCTCTTCGAGCTCGAGGAGATGGCCCGCGCCATCGCCAACGACACGCCGGCGCTTGCAAGGGCGAAGCAGTGGGTGCTCGACAAGCTGCCGCGGTTCATCTACGTGGACGAGTACCCGGCGCTGCCCGGCCGCCAGAACATTGCCGAGCACCTCGCCCGCAAGGGCTGGGGGCAGGCCGCGCCCGAGCAGCGCAACTTCGAGAAGCTCTGCAAGGTCGCGGGGCTCGATCCGCAGCAGCTGCAGGACCTGCTGGAGAAGAACGACCAGGCCACGCGCAACCAGCTCGCCAACCGCGCCGGCTCCGTCGTCACCGCCGAGATCCGCCGGCTCTGGAAGGATCGCGAGCTCAAGGTCCGCTTCAACCTGGACGGGCCGTACATGGACACGCTGGTGTCCGACCCGAACCGCGCCTACGACGTGGAAGTGAACCTCGACGAGCGCAGCCGCGGCTTCCAGTGGTTCTTCTCGTTCTACGTCACCTTCTTCGCGGACACCAAGGGCGCAGGCGATGCCGTCCTGCTGCTGGACGAGCCCGGCCTGCATCTGCATGCGCGCTCGCAGGCCGACCTGCTCGCGCACTTCGAGCAGGACTTCGCCAACCAGATCATCTACACCACGCACTCGCCGTTCATGGTGCCCGTGCACCGGCCCGACGCGGTGCGCACGGCCAGCATGAGCGAAGCCGCCGGCACCACCGTGAGCAACAAGGCCGAGGGCGATGCGCGCACGCTCTATCCGCTGCAGGTGGCGCTTGCGCTGACCCGGATGGCGGGCGAGGCCGCGAAGCCGCAGCAAAAGGAGAGCGCAGCGCGCATCGAGGTGCTGTCGCACGAGGTCAGCGAGCCAGTGGATCTTCCTGTCCAATAGCGGCATGGACCATTCACCGAACGAGCTCGCAGAGCGCCTGACCGAACTCGAGATCAAGTCGAGCTATGCCGAGGACCTGCTGGAGCAGCTCAACATGACGATCTACCGGCAACAGCAGCAGATCGACAGTCTGATCCTGCAGGTCGCCCAGCTCAAGCAGCAGAGCCAGAATGCGGGGCAGGAGGGGGCGGCGCGCAATTTGCGCGACGAGTTGCCGCCGCATTACTGAGCGCTGTTGTTCGGGGCGCTGTTGTTCTTGGCGCTGTTGTTCAGGGCGCGCTCCCGCCGACGGGGTACCTTGCTCCGCGAATGTCCTCCGGCCTGCGGCCTCCCCCTTGATTTCGCTGCGCAAGGCACCCCATCGACGGGAGCGTTGGACAGAGTGGTCGTTGATCAGCGGTGTACCCAGAGCGTGCCCTGGTGCGCAGGGCATCGGGTGCTCCCCGCAGCGAAATCAAGGAGGAGGCCGCAGGCCGGGGGACATTCGCGGAGGGGAGTACCCGGTGGCCTGTGCACACGCCCTGAACATCAGCGCCCTGAACAACAGCGCCCAAAAAAATCAGCCGTGCGAATGCCAGAGCACCGCAAAGAAATGGCAGGTGCTGCCCGCCAGCACGAACAGGTGCCATACCGAGTGGGCAAAGCGCACCTTGTTGTCGAACAGGAAAACCACCGCACCCGCGGTGTAGAACAGCCCGCCGGCCACGAGCCATCCCAGGCCCGCCGGCGACATGCGCTCGTACAGCGGCACCGCCGCCATCAGCGCCATCCATCCCATCGCCACGTAGAGCCCGGTCGACCACAGCGGATGCCGCAGCCGGTTGAACAGCTTGGCGCCCACGCCCAGCGCCGCCGCGACGCAGATGCAGCCGAACAGCGTCCAGCCCCATGGACCGCGCAGCACGCCGAAGAGGAACGGCATGTAACTGCCCGCGATGAACAGGTAGATGGCCGCGTGGTCGAGCCGGTTGAACCAGGCCTTGGCCCGGCCCATCGGCAGCGCGTGGTAGAGCGTGGAGATCAGGTACAGCACGATCGCCGTGCCGGCAAAGAGCGAGGCGCCGACGATGCCCGCGGCCTGGCCCTTCTGGGCAGCGCTGTAGACCAGGATCGGCAGCGAGGCCACGGCCAGCAGCAGGCCGAGGCCGTGGCTCAGCGCATTGAAGATCTCTTCGAGCGCGGTCTGGGCGCGGACCGCGGACGCCGGTCTGTTGGAAGTCATGCTATTTCACCTTTACTTGACCTGCTGCTTGCCGAGTTTGCGCGCCAGCGTGCGCCGGTGCATGCCGAGCCGCCGCGCGGTTTCGGAAATGTTGAAGCCGGTCTCGGCCAGCATCTCGTGGATGCGCTCCCATTCGAGCGTCTTGATCGAGGTCGAGCGGTTGGTCAGCTCCACTTCCGTGGTGCCGGTGGCGCGGCCGAAGGCGGCCTCGATGTCGTCGGTGTTCGACGGCTTGGCCAGGTAGTGGCAGGCGCCGAGCTTGATGGCCTCGACAGCCGTGGCAATGCTGGCAAAGCCGGTCAGCACCACGATCAGCATCTTCGGGTTGTGCCGGTGCAGCATCTGCACGCAGGCCAGGCCCGAGGCCTCGCCGTTGAGCTTCAGGTCGACCACCGCAAAGCCGGGCGAATGGGCCTGCAGCAGCGTTTCGACCTCCTCGGCATTGCTGGCCTGCGTGACCGCGTAGCCGCGGCGCTCGAAGGACTTGCCGAGCGTGCGCGCGAAGGCCGCGTCGTCCTCGACGATCAGCAATTGGCGTTCAGCTTCGGCGGTTTCCGTCATGGCCTTGCGTTTCGATCGATGTTGGTGTCGGCAGTGCCGATGGCCTCGCCCACTTCGTGTTCTTCGTCGTCATCGTCTTCTTCTTCCAGCACGACGGCCGCGAGCGGCAGCGTGATGGCCACGATGGCGCCGCCCTCGGGCCGGTTGTGCACCGCCACGCGGCCGCCCAGGGTGCGCGCCACGTTGACCACCAGGAACAGCCCGAGCCCGCCGCCCGGGCGGCCCTTGCTCGACTGGTAGGGTTTGCCGAACTCCTTCAGGATGGACGGCAGGAAGCCCGGGCCCGCATCGGTGACCGTGAGGGTCAGCGCATCGGCATCGTGCGCCACCTCGAAGCGCAGCCAGTGCGGCGAGGCTTCCAGGGCATTGTCGAGCACGTTGCAGATCATCTGCTTCAGGGCCGAGTCGGAGACCATGGGCAGGTCCTGGCCAAAGCGGTTCTCGTAGTCGAATTCCTCGACCGGACGCGTGCTGCGCCATTCCTCCACCAGCTCGTCGAGGAAGGTGCTCACGGTGGTCTCTTCCGACGATTCGCCGCGCGCCTCGCCGGCCGACAGCAGGATGCCGCTCACGATGCTCTTGCAGCGCTGGATCTGCAGTTCCATCTCGGCCACCTCGGTCAGCAGTTCGGGGTCGGAGCTGAAATGCGGCAGGCGGCGCCAGTCGCCCAGGATCACGGCCAGCGTGGCAAGCGGCGTGCCCAGCTCGTGCGCGGCGCCCGAGGCCAGGAGGCCCATGCGCACGATGTGCTCCTCTTCCGATGCGCGCTGGCGCAGGTCGGCCAGCCGCGCATCGCGCGCGCGCAGGTTGCGGCTGATGCGCGTGATGAACACCACCAGCAGCGCGGCGTTGAGTGCAAAGCAGACCAGCATGCCCTGCACGTAGGGGCTCCAGAGCCCGCGGTCGTGGTCGAGCGGCAGCGCGAGCGGGCGCGAGAAAAGCGCCAGCCCCGCAAAGCAGAGGCTGGTGACGACCACGATGGTCCAGGTCGACCAGGCCTTGAGCAGCACCGCGCCCAGGATGACCTGCAGCAGGTACAGGAAGACGAAGGGATTGGTGGCGCCGCCGCTCAGGTAGAGCTGGGCGGTGAGCGTGGCCACGTCGACCAGCAGCGCGAGAAAGAGTTCGCCGTTGGTCACGCGGCGCGGGCTGCGCGAGCGCAGCAGGCTCACCCCGTTGAAGAGCGCAAGGCAGGTCAGCACCTGCAGCATGTGCTCCAGCGGCAGCCGGATGCCGAAGCCGTAGTGCACGACCAGGATGGTGGCGACCTGCCCGACGACCGCGAACCAGCGCAGCTGGATCAGCTGCTGCATGTTCTTGTGGCCGGTGGCGTTGTCCAGGCTTGCCACGCCCGCGCGCGGCGGATGCAGTTCCCCGGCGACCGCGGCGGCTTCAGTCGCGGCGGGCATCGGGGCGGAAGGTGGCGTCGGCATGGGCGGTATTTTCGCCTGTGCCGCCGCCGGTCCTGCCGGCGCGCCTCTGCCCCTCGCGCCAGCCGAACCAGGCGGCGGCGAGGACCATCAGCGCAAGGCCGTACCAGGTGATCGCATAGACCAGGTGGCTGTTGGGAAAGGCGATGACCGTGAGGCCCGCGGCCGGCCAGGCAGGGGCCGCGCCGGGCGGGGCGGGCGCGGCCTCGGCATCGACGAAGTACGGTGCCGCGTCGCGGAGGCCGCGCGCCGCGGCAATGGCCTGCACGTCGCGCGAGAACCAGCGATCGGCGGCCGGATCGTTCCGGCGCAGGAAGCCGCCCTTGGGCTCGCTGATGCGCAAGAGGCCGGTCACGCTGCTTTCGCCCTGGGGCTCGGTGGCCGCGCGGGCGGCGCGCTCGCGTGCCTCGGGCGGCACGAAGCCCCGGTTGACCAGCACGATGCGGCCGTCGGCGGCCTGCAGCGGCGTCAGCACCCAGAAGCCGGCACCGAGCCGGGTGCTGGCCTGCACCAGGGTTTCCTTGTCGTGGAGGAAACGGCCGGCGATGCGCACGCGGCGGTATTCGTCGTCGGCCGCGTTCACCTGCGGCCAGCGCTCGCGCCCGGGCGCCTCGGAGGCCGGGGCATGCACGCGCTGCTCGACGCGGGCGATGAGATCGAGCTTCCAGGTCCGGCGCTCGACCTGCCAGGTGCCGAGCGCGAAGAAGCCGGCAAAGGCCAGGGCCGCACAGACCGCCAGAGCCACCCGGGCCGCCGCACCTCGCTGGCGGCCGGCCGAGGTGTCCTCGTGGGTGCTGGGGTCTGGCGGCGGGGGCGTCAAGGCATGTTCTTCATGTCGTGCACCGACATCGGCATCATGTTGGCGTTCATGTGGTACATGACCCAGAGCGATCCGGCCAGCGTGATGACGACGAGCACGATCGTGAAGATCAGCGCCAGCATGTTCCATCCGCTCTCGGACTTGGCGTCCATGTGCAGGAAGTAGATCATGTGGACCACGATCTGCACCGCGGCAAAGCCCAGGATCACGAGCGAGGTGGTGCTGGTCTTGCCGAGCACGTTGCCCATGACGAGCCAGAACGGAATCGCGGTCAGGATCACGGCCAGCACGAAGCCGGTCATGTAGCCCTTGAAGGTGCTGTGGCTGACGGGGCCATCGTCGTGATGGTCGTCGTGCACATCGTGTGCGCCATGGCCGTGGTGCGCTGCGTTTTCGGTGTGGGCGGTGCTCATGCCATCGATCCCATCAGGTAGACAAAGGTGAAGACGCCGATCCACACCACGTCCAGGAAGTGCCAGAACATCGACAGGCACATCAGGCGGCGGCGGTTGGCGGCGCTGAAGCCGTGCTTGGGCAGCTGGAACATCAGCACGATGAGCCACACGATGCCGAAGGTCACGTGCAGGCCGTGGGTGCCCACCAGCGCGAAGAACGACGACAGGAACGCGCTGCGCTGCGGGCCCGCGCCTTCGTGCAGCAGGTGCGCGAACTCATAGAGCTCCAGGCCGATGAAGCCCGCGCCCAGCAGGCCCGTGATGGCCAGCCAGGCCAGCGTGCCGCCCATGCGCTTTCTCTGCATCTCGAGCACTGCGAAGCCATAGGTGATCGACGACAGCAGCAGCAGCGAAGTGTTGACCGCCACCAGCGGCAGGTCGAACAGGTCGGCGCCCGAGGGGCCGGCCGCGTAGCTGCGGCCGAGCACCCCGTACACCGCGAACAGGCAGGCGAAGATGAGGCAGTCGCTCATCAGGTAGAGCCAGAAGCCGAGCAGCGTGCCGTTTTCCGGGTGGTGGTCGTTGCCGACGTGGAACAGCTCGAACACGGGCGGCTTGCCCGTGGCGTCGCTGTGGGCGTGGCCGGCCCCGGGGGAGTGGAGGGCGGTGGTATCAGACATGGGCTGCTGCCAGGAGGCGGGTGCGTTCGTTCTCGGTGCGAACGACCTCTTCCGCGGGGATGTGGTAGTCGCGCTTGTAGTTGAAGGTATGGATGATCACGGCCGCCAGCATGGCGAAGAACGCCACGCCCGCCACCAGCCACATCTGCCAGATCAGCGCGAAGCCGCAGGCTCCGGCCAGGGCCGCGATGATGAAACCGGCGGCCGTGTTCTTGGGCATGTGGATGGGCGTGAAACCGTCGACCGGGCGGGCATAGCCGCGGCGCTTCATGTCGGTCCAGGCGTCGTTGTCGTGGATGCGCGGCGTGAACGCGAAGTTGTAGGCCGGCGGCGGCGACGAGGTCGACCATTCGAGCGTGCGGCCGTTCCACGGATCGCCCGTGGTGTCGCGCAGCGAATCGCGGCGGATGTAGCTCACCACCAGCTGGATCAGGAACGAGGCGATGCCCAGCGCGATCAGCACGGCGCCGAAGGCCGCCACCTGGAACCAGATCTGCAACGACATGTCCTGGAAGTGGCTCATGCGGCGCGTGACGCCCATCAGGCCCAGCACGTACAGCGGCATGAAGGCGAACCAGAAGCCCACGATCCAGAACCAGAACGAGCACTTGCCCCAGAACGGATCGAGCTTGTAGCCGAAGGCCTTCGGGAACCAGTAGGTGATGCCCGCCAGCATGCCGAACAGCACGCCGCCGATGATCACGTTGTGGAAGTGGGCGATCAGGAACAGGCTGTTGTGCAGCACGAAGTCGGCCGGGGGCACCGCGAGCAGCACGCCCGTCATGCCGCCGATCACGAAGGTGATCATGAAGCCGATGGTCCACATCATGGGCAGCTCGAAGCGGATGCGGCCGCGGTACATGGTGAAGAGCCAGTTGAAGATCTTCGCGCCCGTCGGGATCGAGATGATCATCGTCGTGATGCCGAAGAACGAATTCACGCTGGCGCCCGAGCCCATGGTGAAGAAGTGGTGCAGCCACACGAGGTACGACAGGATCGTGATCACCACCGTGGCGTAGACCATCGAGGCGTAGCCGAAGAGGCGCTTGCCGCTGAAGGTGGAGACCACTTCCGAGAAGATGCCGAAGGCCGGCAGGATCAGGATGTAGACCTCGGGGTGGCCCCAGATCCAGATCAGGTTCACGTACATCATGGCGTTGCCGCCGAGGTCGTTCGTGAAGAAGTTGGTGCCGACGTAGCGGTCGAGCGACAGCAGCGCGAGCACGGCCGTGAGCACCGGGAAGGCGGCCACGATCAGCACGTTGGTGCAGAGAGCCGTCCAGGTGAAGACGGGCATCTTCATCATCGTCATGCCGGGCGCGCGCATCTTCACGATGGTGGCCAGCAGGTTGACGCCCGAGAGCAGCGTGCCGACCCCCGCGATCTGCAATGACCAGATGTAGTAGTCGACCCCCACGTCAGGGCTGAAGAGAATGCCCGACAGCGGCGGGTAGGCGAGCCAGCCGGTCTTGGCGAATTCGCCCACGAACAGCGACGCCATCACGAGGCCGGCGCCGAAGGTGGTCATCCAGAAGCTGAAGTTGTTCAGGAACGGGAAGGCCACGTCGCGTGCGCCGATCTGCAGCGGCACCACGAAGTTCATGAGGCCCGTGACCAGCGGCATGGCCACGAAGAAGATCATGATCACGCCGTGGGCGGTGAAGATCTGGTCGTAGTGGTGCGGCGGCAGGAAGCCGGCGTTGTCGCCGAAGGCGACGGCCTGCTGGGCCCGCATCATGATGGCGTCGGAGAAGCCGCGCAGCAGCATCACCAGGCCAAGGATGATGTACATGATGCCGATCTTCTTGTGGTCGATGCTGGTGATCCAGTCGCGCCACAGCACGCCCCACACCTTGTAGTAGGTGATGGCGCCCAGCAGTGCGAGGCCGCCGAGCACGACCGCGATGAAGGTGCCGATCAGGATCGGCTCGTGGTAGGGGATCGCCTCCCATGTGAGGCGGCCGAAGATGAGCTTCGTCAGGTCAAGGTTCTCGAACATCGTCATTCTTCGGTGGTGCACATCGCCGTGACGTACTTGCGCTTGGGCGAATTGGTGAGGGTGTCAGCCTGCCAGGCTTGCTTGGTGGCGATGTTGAATGCGCCGGGCTTGCCCAGCCCGCCGTCCGCGTCGATGGCCATCATTTCCTTCATGCACATCTTGTTGCGGTCGACACAGAGGTTGAGGATGGCGTCGTACAGGTCGGGGGCCACCGCGGCGTAGTGCCGCACCGGCTCGCGCTCGCTCGGCACTTCGAGCTTCTTGTACTGCTCGCGCGTGAGTTCGCCGTCCTTGCCGGCCTTGACCTTCTGCACCCACTGGTCGAAGTCGGTGTTGCTCAGGCCGTGGAACTTGAAGCGCATGCCCGAGAAGCCGGCGCCGCTGTAGTTGGCCGAGAAGCCTTCGAACTCGCCCGGCTTGTTGATGACCGCGTGCAGCTTGGTTTCCATGCCCGGCATGGCGTAAATCTGGCCGGCCAGCGCGGGAATGAAGAACGAGTTCATCACCGAGGAGGCCGTGATCTTGAAGGTGATCGGCCGGTCGACCGGCGCGGCCATTTCGTTGACCGTGGCAAAGCCCTGCTCGGGGTAGATGAAGAGCCATTTCCAGTCGAGCGCCACCACTTCGACCACCAGCGGCTTGGCCTCGGCGGGAATCGGGCGCTCGGCGTCGAGCCGGCTGAGCGGGCGGTACGGGTCGAGCGTGTGGGTGCTGATCCAGGTGATGGCGCCCAGCGCGATGATGATCAGGAGCGGCGCGGCCCAGATCGCGAGCTCGAGCTGGGTGGAGTGGTCCCAGTCGGGGCTGTAGTCGGCCTCCTTGTTCGACTGGCGATAGCGCCAGGCAAAGAAGAGGGTCAGCGCGATCACCGGAATGATGATGATCAGCATCAGCACGGTGGAGACGACGATGAGGCGTCCCTGCTGGTTGGCGATGTCGCCGGAAGGGTTCATGAGCACCGTGTTGCAGCCTGCCAGCAAGGCAAGCGGAAGCAACAGGGGCCATCGGCGAAGAGATTTGAGGGTGGGCATGCCGAAAGAAAGAAGTGCGTGGGCTGCGCAAAGACTCCACAATCTACGACCAAAGGCTTCTGCCGCCTATTGGACGTTTTGTCCTATGGCGGGAATCCTCATTCGGTGAGACGCTTGGACCCTGTTCAATGGTCTACCTTGGTCACTGCCGGTGACACCCGAATTAAAAAACGCAATGACGACGACGTCCAGCATCAGTCCGCAAGGCGCACAGCCTGTGCCGAACACGTCCGGAAACGACGCCCGGCAGGGCGACGAACATTCACACATCGCGCCAGGCGAGATCGCCGTGGGCGTGATCATCGGCCGGGCATCGGAATATTTCGATTTCTTCGTCTACGGCATTGCCTCGGTGCTGGTGTTCCCGGCGGTGTTCTTTCCGTTCGAGGCGCGCCTCGAGGGAACCCTCTACGCCTTCGTGGTTTTTTCCTTCGCGTTCATTGCGCGGCCGTTCGGAACTGTCATTTCAATGGCCATCCAGCGACGGTTCGGCCGAGAAGCCAAGCTGACCATTGCGCTGTTCGTGCTGGGAACCTCCACCGCGGGCATTGCCTTTTTGCCGGGCTACGCGAGCCTCGGGTTCACGTCGATCGTGCTGCTGTCGGTGTTCCGCTTCGCCCAGGGCCTGGCGCTCGGCGGCTCGTGGGACGGCCTGCCGTCGCTGCTGGCGCTCAATGCGCCGGAAAACCGCCGCGGCTGGTATGCCATGCTGGGCCAGCTGGGCGCGCCGCTCGGCTTTTTCGTGGCCAGCGCGCTGTTCGCCTACCTCTACGCCAACCTGCCGCCCAAGGACTTCCTCGACTGGGGCTGGCGCTACACCTTCTACGTGGCCTTCGCGATCAACGTGGTGGCGCTGTTCGCGCGCCTGCGGCTGGTGGCGACCGAAGAATATTCCCGCCTGCTCGAAGAGCGCGAGCTGCAGCCCACCAGCGTGGTCGAACTGACCCGCTCGCAGGGCGCCAACCTGCTGATCGGCGCGTTCGCCGCGCTGGCCAGCTATGCGCTGTTCCACCTGATCACGGTGTTCCCGCTGTCGTGGATCACGTTGTACTCCGACCAGTCGATCACCGAATTCCTCGTGGTGCAGATGATCGGCGCGGTGTTCTGCGCCGGCGGCATCGTGGCCTCGGGCGTGGTCGCCGACCGCGTGGGACGCCGTTTCACTTTGGGCGGCCTGGCCGCGATGATCGCGGTGTTCAGCGGCTTTGCGCCCACGCTGCTCGACGGCGGCCGCATCGGACAGGACATCTTCATCCTGTTGGGCTTCGTGCTGCTGGGCCTCTCGTACGGCCAGGCGGCCGGCGCCGTGACCTCGAACTTCGAGCCCAAGTACCGCTACACCGGCGCCGCGCTCACGGCCGACCTGGCCTGGCTCATCGGTGCCGCCTTCGCGCCGCTGGTGGCGCTGGGGCTGTCGGCGAATTTCGGGCTGGCCTATGTGAGCGTCTACCTGCTGTCCGGTGCGGTCGGCACGCTGGCGGCGCTGGGGCTCAACCGGGCGCTGGTGCGCGACTGAGGGGCGTTAGCCTTTTCCGCGAAGGCGTTCCGCCTTCTGCGCCAGCTCGACCGCCTCGATGACTTGGTGAATCGACAGCGGGCCGGTCAACTCGACCTCGCCCGCAATGACGCTTTCCAGCGCCTCTTGCCCTGCACGTCCTGCCAGCCAGGCAAATGCCGAGGTGATCGAGCCGCCACCGAACTTGGCACTCAACGCCTTCGATGCTGCACGGCTGACCTCCGCAAACGACGCATGGTCCGCTGCGCCCGACGCCGCGCGAACAACCACGCAGAACGCGGCGAGCTTCTCGGCCTCGGTACGCAAGCGGCGGGCCTTGCCTTCGCTCTGGGCTGCGTGCCCATGAAGCGCTGGCTCGAAGGCGTCGGTGAACAGCTGGATATCCCGCCTTTCCACCCAGGTGGAGTCCGCTCGCGACAGAACCTCGACCGGGCGGCCGCGGGCCTTGGATGCCCGCTCGGCGGCTGCCTGGGCTGCGCCTGCCTGCGCGGGATGCCATGCAAGAAGAGGTGAGCGGGCAATGCCGCGAACGGCCCAGCGGCCATTGGAATTCAGGCAGCGCTCCTCGCGGCCCTGCGATCCGCCAGCAGGATCGGGTGCCAATGCCGTCGGCGGACGATCCGCAAGGGAAAGGAGCAGGTAGTGTTCGGGCGGCATCGGTGGGTCAGGTTTCGAGAGTCGCCGATTGTCGCCGCGCTCCCGGCATGCACCCGATCCCGCCGGCGGCGCTGGCGTAGGATTGCCCCATGTTCGCCGCCGCCATCTTCGACATGGACGGGCTGCTCATCGATTCGGAGCGGCCCATCATGGCCGCCTGGATCGAGGCGGCCCGCACGCTCGACATCGAGCTTTCGCACGCCCAGTACCTGCAATGCGTGGGGCTGGCCATGGGCGAGTCGAAGCAGATCCTTGCGGCGCTGCTCGGCGGCGCGGCCGCCTACCAGCACGCGGCGGCGCAAGTGACCGCCGCGCTGCAGCTGGAGCGCGCCGACGGCGACGCCCGGCCGCTCTTTCCGATCAAGCCCGGCGCGGCCGAGTTGCTCGCTGCCTTGCGCGGACGCGGCACACGCTGCGCCGTCGCCTCGTCGTCCGCGCGCGGACAGATCGCGGCCTGCCTGGGCAGCCTCGACGTGCTCCATCATTTCGAGGCCTTCGCAGGCGGCGACGAGGTGGCGCGCGCCAAGCCCGATCCGGCGCTCTATCTGCTCGCGGCCGAGCGCCTGGGCGTCGACCCGGCCGAATGCGTGGCTTTCGAGGACAGCGAGAACGGCGCCAAGGCCGCGCTGGCGGCGGGCCTTCGGGTCGTGATCGTGCCCGACCTCAAGCACCCGCCCGCTGCGATCGTCGAGCGGGCGTTCCATGTGCTCGACTCCCTGCATGAGGCCGTGGCACACGTACCGCGATGGTTTCCCGGCCAGGTGATGCGCACATGATCAAGATCGGGACCCTCTGCCACGTGCTTGACAGCTGCTTCGCGTCGCCGATGACCGAGCGCGCGGTCGGGCGCATCGTGGAGGTGGTCTCGGTGCCCTACGAGGCGCCCAGCGAGCGCTACCTGCCAGGCACCTACTACGACGTGCTGTTCGAGGGCTGGACCTTCTACTGCCGCAGCGACAAGCTCGTGCCCATCTCCGATCCCGATGCGGATGTCGGCAACTGGGAGGACGAATTCATCGGCGTTCCCGCCAGCCCTCCGTCGAGAGCACCTCAGAGCACTTCGTCGCGCAGCTGCGGAAACACCTTCGACACCTTGGCGAGCAGGTAGTCCCCGTAGCGGCCGTTGAAGGCGTGCACGTTGGCGCGGTCCCAGCGCTCGGCGCTGTCGTCGCGCGCCTCGGCACCCGCGAGCCCTTCGATACGCTGCACGCGCGCCTCGAAGTTCGGGTCGAAGAACAGCGGAAACGAGAGCCGGTCGCGCCCCGAGGTGTTGCGCTTCACGCGGTGCGGCGTCGACTTGTAGAGACCGCCGGTCATGCGGTCGAGCATGTCGCCGATGTTGCAGACGAAGGAGCCCGGAATCGGCGGTGCATCGATCCAGCCGCCGGGCGTGTGCACGGCCAGGCCGCCCACGTCGTCCTGGTGCAGGATCGTGAGCAGGCCGTAGTCGGTGTGTTCGCCCACGCCCCATTGCACGTCCATGCCCTCGGGCACGGGCTGCGAAGGGTAGTTGAACAGGCGGAACAGGATCAGCGGGTCAGCGGTGTAACGCTCGGCGAAATACGCGGCCGGCAGGCCGAGGCTCAGCGCGATGCCCTCCATCAGCCGGTGGCCCAGCTGCGTGACGGCGGTCATGTAGTCGAGGATGGTTTCGCGCAAACCCGGCACGTCGGGAAACAGGTTGGGCCCGTGCACCGGCGTCTTCGCCTGGACCAGCGGATGCGAGGCGGGCAGCTCGGTGCCGAGATAGAGACCTTCCTTCCAGTCGGGCCGGCCCGAGGTCAGCTCGCCGCCGAGCGGGAAGTAGCCGCGCCAGGCGCGTCCGCCCAAAGCCATGCGCCACTGCATCTTGGTGGTTTCGGGCAGCTCGAAGAAGCGGTGGCTCAGCTCTTCGAGCCGCTGCACCAGCGCCGCGTCGACGCCGTGGCCCGTGGCATAGAAGAAGCCATGCGCGCGGCAGGCGGCGCCGATCTGCGCGGCTACGCCTTCGCGGCCAGGGACGCCGGCCACGAGCGGGGCAACGTCGATCACGGGAAGTGTCTGTGTGTCGGTCATGGGCGTGGAGAGCATCTCATGCGCCGCGCGCGAAGGGCGAGCGGATGTCCGAAAGAAACTGCTGCGCGCGCGGATGCTGCGGCCGGTTGAAGAAGTCGTCGGGCGTGGCGCGCTCGAGCACCTTGCCCTCGTCCATGAAGAGCACGCGGTCGGCCACCTCGCGCGCAAAGCCCATCTCGTGCGTCACGCAGACCATGGTCATGCCGTCGCGCGTGAGGTCGCGCATCACGAGCAGCACCTCGCCCACCATCTCGGGGTCGAGCGCGCTGGTGGGTTCGTCGAACAGCATCAGCGGCGGCTGCATGGCCAGGGCGCGCGCGATCGCCACGCGCTGCTGCTGGCCGCCCGACAGTTCGCTCGGCCATGCGTTCGCCTTGCCGGCCAGGCCCACGCGCTGCAGCAGGGCCATGGCGCGCTCGTCGGCCTCCTTGCGCGAGAGGCCGCGCAGCTGCATTGGCGCCATCGTGCAGTTCTGCAGCACCGTGAGGTGCGGAAACAGGTTGAACTGCTGGAAGACGAAGCCGATGCGCGAGCGGAACGCATTCACGTCGGTGCCCGGCGCATGGATGTCCTTGCCGTCGATGAGGATGCGGCCCGACTGGATCGGCTCCAGCCGGTTGAAGGTGCGGATCAGCGTCGACTTGCCCGAGCCCGAAGGCCCGCACACGACCACCACCTCGCCCTTGCGGATGGTCTCGTCGATGTCGACCAGTGCGTGGTAGCTGCCGTACCACTTGTTGACGTTCTGGAGTTCGATCATGCGGATACCTTGGGAGCCGAGACGGAGCTGGCGGTGGACATGCCGCGCCGCGCGAGCCGGCGTTCGAGCCAGTAGGCGAAGCGCGAGAGGCCGAAGCACAGGATGAAATAGGTCAGGCCCAGGATCAGGTAGATCTGCGCGGGCTTGGTGAACACCTGCGTGTTGATCTGCGTCGCAATGAACGACACCTCGGCCAGCCCGATGATGTAGCCGAGCGAGGTCTCCTTGATGGTCGAGACGAACTGGTTCACCAGCGAGGGCAGCATGCTGCGCAGGGCCTGCGGCAGCACCACCAGGCGCATCGCGCGGCCGTAGTCCAGGCCCAGCGCGCGGGCGGTTTCCATCTGGCCGCGCGGCAGGCCCTGGATGCCGGCGCGCACGATCTCGGCCAGGTAGGCCGCATCGAACACCACGAGGGCGATCAGCATGGTGGTGAACTGGTCGGTCTTCACGCCCGTCACGCTCGGCAGGAAGAAGTAGGCCCAGAAGATCACCATCAGCAAGGGAAGGCCGCGCACCACGAAGACGAAGCCCGTCACCGGCCAGCGCAGCCAGCGCCACGGGCTCACGCGCGCCAGGCCGAGCACGATGCCCAATGGCAGCGCGAGCACCAGGCCGCAGGAGGCGAGCAGCAGCGTGAGCACCAGTCCGCCGAGCGGGCCATTCGGGTACTGCCCGATGAGGAAGTAGACCCAGTAGTCGTTGATGATTTCCAGCATCTCGTCGACAGCCCTAGATGGTCCGCACCGGGAACCGGTGGTGGTACCAGGTCGCCAGCCCCGTGATGGCCAGCGACACCGTCAGGTACGCCGCGCTCGCGAACGCGAACGACTCGAAGCTGCGAAAGGTCGCGCTCTCGACCTGTCCGGCCTGGTACATCAGCTCGGCCACGCCGATCACGGTGGCGATCGAGGTGTTCTTCCAGAGGCTCAGTGTCTGCGAGATCAGCGGCGGCACCGTCACGCGCAGCGCCTGCGGCAGCACCACGCGGCGCATGGTGCCCAGGAAGCTGAAGCCCAGCGCGCGTCCGGCCTCGAACTGCACCGCCGGAATCGCGCGGATGCCGCTGCGGATGTCCTCCGCCATGAAGGCGGCCGTGTAGAGCGACAGCGCGATGATGGCGCTGTAGGCCTCGATGTGTCCCGCATAGAGCCATTGCTTGATGCCCTCGGGCAGCAGCTCGGGCGCGCCGAAGTACCAGAAGAGCATGTGCGCGAGCAGCGGGATGTTGCGGATGGTCTCCACGTACGCAAAGCCGAGCCAGCGCAGCGGCGCGATCGGCGAAAGGCGCAGGAGTGCCACCACCAGCGCGATCGGCAGCGCCAGCACGAGCGAGGCCGCGAGCAGCTGCAGCGACAGCCACAGGCCCGCGACCAGCATGTCGTGATACTTGCCGGTCAAGAGCAGCGAATAGTCGAACAGGGGCATGGGGGGCGACAGTATCACCGCCGCGGACTGTTCAGAGGCCGCGAGCCCCCATCCCTGCCTTCCCCCGGAAGGGGAAGGAGAACTGCCATGTCAGTCGATCTTGTCGCTTTCGAGCTTGAAGTCGCGCGTCTGGAAGCCCGATGCGGTGTTCGGCCCGTACCACTTGATGAAGATCTTCTGCGCTTCGCCCGACTTCTCGAGCTCGCGCAGCGTCTCGTCCACCACGGCCTTGAGCGCGCTTTCGCCCTTCTTGATGCCGATGGCCAGCGCCTCGGTGCTCAGGTTCTGCTTGAGCACCACGTACCTGGCCTTCTGCGGGCCGAGCTTGGCGTAGCTGCGCAGCAGCGCGGCCTCGTCGTCCACATAGCCCACGCCCTTGCCCTGCTGCAGCGCCTGGAAGGCCTGCTGGCTGGTGTCGAAGGTCACGACCTCGGCGGTGGGCACGGCCTTGCGGATGTTGGGCTCCTGCGTGCCGCCGCGGATGGTCAGCACCTTCTTGCCGGCGAGCTGCGGCACGTCGGTGATGCCGCTGTCCTTCTTCACGATGGCCTTCTGGCCGGTGACGAAGGTGGTCAGCGAGAAGTCGATCTGCGCCTCGCGCTCCTTGTTGTGCGTGAGGCCGGCGGCCACCAGGTCGACGTGGCCCTGCTGCAGCTCGGGAATGCGCGCGGCCACGGCAATCTGCTTGAGCACCGGCTTGACGCCGATCTTCTTCGCGATGGCGTTCACCAGGTCGACCTCGTAGCCGACGATCTGCCGCGTCTTCGGGTCGATGAAGGTCGCGGGCTCGTCGGTGCCGAGCACGCCGACCACGAGTTCGCCCTTCTTCTTGATGTCTGCGAGCTGGTCGGCATGGGCGGCGATGCCCGTCAGCAGGGTGGAGGCGGCGAGGGCCGCGGCAAGCAGGGTGTGGCGCATGGTTGTTCTCACTCCGGATGAAAAGACGAAGGGCTGGACCCTATCAACAAAACCCGCGATTATTAAATCCTCAATCGACATATGCATATGGCCTTGCGGGATCGGCCCTGGCACGGCCTGGGTTAAATTCGCGGCGCCAAAACCTGCGCCCAGCCCCCGCGGCATCCATCTTCAGCGAGCTCTTCATGATCATCAAACCGCGCGTGCGTGGCTTCATCTGCGTCACGACCCATCCTGCGGGCTGCGAGGCCAACGTCAGGCAGCAGATCGACTACGTCAAGGCAAAGGGGCCGATTGCGGGTGGGCCGAAGCGGGTGCTGGTCATCGGCGCATCGACCGGCTACGGCCTGGCCGCGCGCATCACCGCGGCCTTCGGCTGCGGCGCCGGCACGCTGGGCGTCTTCTTCGAGCGGCCCGGCAGCGAGAGCAAGCCCGGCTCGCCCGGCTGGTACAACACGGCCGCCTTCCACCGCGCCGCCGCGCAAGAGGGCCTCTACGCCAAGAGCATCAACGGCGACGGTTTTTCGGACGACGTGAAGCAGAAAACCATCGATGCGATCCGCGAGGACCTTGGCCAGGTCGATCTCGTCGTCTACAGCCTGGCTGCGCCGCGGCGCACCCATCCGAAGACCGGCGAGGTCTTCAATTCGACGCTCAAGCCCATCGGCAAGGCTGTGAGCCTGCGCGGCCTCGACACCGACAACGAAACCGTCAAGGACACCGTGCTCGAGCCCGCCACGCAGAAGGAGATCGACGACACCGTGGCCGTGATGGGCGGCGAAGACTGGCAGATGTGGATCGACGCGCTGCAGGCCGCCGGCGTGCTGGCCGATGGCGCCAAGACCACCGCCTTCACCTACCTGGGCGAGCGCATCACGCACGACATCTACTGGAACGGTTCCATCGGCGCCGCCAAGAAGGACCTCGACCAGAAGGTGCTCGGCATCCGCGCCGGGCTGGCCGCCAAGGGCGGCGATGCGCGCGTCTCGGTGCTGAAGGCGGTCGTCACGCAGGCAAGCTCGGCGATTCCGGTGATGCCGCTGTACCTGTCGCTGCTGTTCAAGGTGATGAAGGCCGAGGGCACGCACGAGGGCTGCATCGAGCAGGTCCACGGGCTTTTTGCCGACAGCCTCTGCGGCAGCGCGCCGCACCTCGACGAGGAGGGCCGGCTGCGCGCGGACTACAAGGAACTGTCCCCGCAAGTGCAGGCGCGTGTGATGGCGCTCTGGCCCCAGGTCACGAGCCAGAATGTCCACGAGCTCACCGATCTCGCCGGCTACAAGGCCGAGTTCCTGCGCCTTTTCGGCTTCGGCATCGAAGGCGTGGATTACGAGGCCGACGTGAATCCCGACGTGGGAATTCCGAACCTCGTCCAGGCCTGACAGGCGCACAGAGGGATACTCCCGCCATGCAGATTCACGAAAAGCCTCCCGCCGATACCCCCTTCGAATGGATCGGCGGCGAACCCAGGGTGCAGGCGCTGGTCGACCGCTTCTACGACCTGATGGAGCTCGAACCGGCCTATGCGCAGTTGCGCGCGGTGCACGGCGCGAGCCTCGACAACGCGCGCCAGCGGCTCTTCTGGTTCCTGTGCGGCTGGCTCGGCGGCCCGCAGCACTACACCGACCGCTTCGGCCATCCGATGCTGCGCGCGCGGCATCTGCCGCAAAGCATCGGCGGCCACAGCATCGGCATCAAGGAGCGCGACCAGTGGCTGGCCTGCATGGACCAGGCCATGGGCGAGACCGGCGTGCCCGAGGGATTGCGCGCACGCCTGCGCGATTCGTTTTTCCAGACGGCCGACTGGATGCGCAACCGCGGGGAATAAGGCTCGCCCCCAGTCTGCGCGCACTTCGTGTCGCTTCGCCAACCCCCTACCGGGGGCAACACCAGAGGCCCGGCAAAGCCGGATCCTCGGTGTTCCACGAAGGAATACCGAATTACCGAACTGCCGAACAAACAACGACTCGAAGGATCTGTTTCCATGAATTCCATCGTCATCATCGGCGGCGGCCACGCCGCGGCCCAGCTTTGCGCGGGGCTGGCTGAAGCCGGGCAGGGCGCGCGCGTGCACCTGGTCTGCGAGGAGGCTTGCGAGCCGTACCACCGGCCGCCGCTGTCGAAGGCCTTTCTCAAGAGCGCCGAGGAAACCACGCAGCCGCACAAGGCCGTCGACTGGTACCGCGAAGCGGGTATCACACTGCACCTGGGCGATGCGGCCGTGGCCATCGACCGCGAGGCGCACACCGTCACCTTGCGTTCGGGCGCGATCCTGCCGTGGGAGCGGCTGGTGCTGGCCACCGGCACGCGCGCGCGCCAAATGCCCGACCTGAAGCCGGGGCTCGAGAACGTGGCCAGCCTGCGCGCGGCCGACGAAGCGCACCGCCTGCGCTCGCGGCTGGCTGCTGCGCAGCAGGTCACGGTGCTGGGCGGCGGCTTCATCGGGCTCGAAGTGGCAGCCACCGCCAAGGCGCTCGGCAAAAGCGTGCAGGTGATCGAGAGCGCGCCGCGGCTGCTGGGCCGCGCCGTGTCGCCCGAGCTGTCGGCGCACGTGCTCGCCACGCATCGCGCGGCGGGCATCGACATCGTGCTCGGTGCGCGCACCGGCGCCTTCGAGGTCGAGGGCGAGCGGCTGCTGTCGATCCAGGTCAACGGCGTGAAGCAGCCGGTGGACCTGCTGCTGCTGGGCATCGGCGCGGTGCCCGAGACCGCGCTGGCGCAGGCCGCGGGCATCGAGTGCGCCGACGGCATCGTGGTCGACGGCCACATGCAGACCAGCGCGGCCGACGTGCTCGCCGTGGGCGACTGCACGCGCTTTCCCGACCGCCGCGCGGGCCGCGCGCTGCGGCTCGAATCGGTGCAGAACGCGAACGACCAGGCGCGCACGGCCGTGGCCACCCTGACCGGCGCGCCACGCCCGCACGACGCCGTGGCGTGGTTCTGGTCCGACCAGGGCAGCATGCGCCTGCAGATGGTGGGCCTGATGCCGGCCGAGGGCACGCCGGGCCTGGCCAGCGTACGCCGCGCCGGCCCCAAGCCCGAGGCGTTCTCGCTCTTCCACTATGTCGATGGGCAACTGGCGTGCGTCGAATCGGTCAATGCGCCGGTCGATCACATGATGAGCCGCAAGCTGCTCGAAGCGGGGCGCAGCCCCGATGCCGCGGCGGTGGCGGATGCCTCGATCCCGCTGAAGAACCACTTGTCCTAGCGGCCCTGCCGCAGTCAGCGCCGCGCCGGCGCCAGCAACACGACCAGCGCGCCGGCTCCGCCTTCGGCCGGCTTGGCCTGCACGAAGGCGATCACTTCGTTCTTCTGGATCAGCCAGCGCTGCGTCTTGGTCTTGAGCACCGGTTGCTTGCCGGGCGAGCCCAGGCCCTTGCCGTGCACCACGCGCACGCAGCGCAGACCCTGCTTGTAGGCGTTGCGGATGAAGCCGCCGAGCGCCTCGCGCGCCTCGTCGCTGCGCAGGCCGTGCAGGTCAATTTGCGCCTGGATGCTCCAGTCGCCCTTGCGCAGCCGCGCGGTCACGTCGGTGCCGATGCCGGGGCGGCGAAAGCTCATGGCGTCGTCGACGTCGAGCAGGGTGGTCACGTCGAACTCGTCGGAGAGCGACTCGCGCAGCACGCGCTGCTCGTCGAGCTGGTGCTGTACCGGAATGGGCGCCGGCGGCTCGGGCGCGAGCGGCACCACGGCCTTGCGGCGCAGCGGCTCGGTCGCACCGATGGCGCGCGTGAACAGGTCTTTCTCGGCGGCGCGCTTGCGTTCGGCCGCGGCCTTGGCGGCGGCGGCCGCCGCTTCGCGCTCGCGGGTCTCGGCCAGCGTGCGCTGCACCTGCTTCAAGTCGGCCAGGTTCTTGATGGGCGGCGTGCGGGAGGCCATCAGAGCAGCCCTTTCTCGGCCATCGAATAGCTCTGGCCGGCGCTGACGATCACATGGTCGAGCACGCGCACGTCGATCAGCGAAAGCGCGGCCCTGAGCGTCTGGGTGAGCGACTCGTCGGCCCGCGAGGGCTCGATGCTGCCGCTCGGATGGTTGTGCGACAGCACCACGGCCGCGGCCTGGTGGTGCAGCGCACGCGTGACCACTTCGCGCGGGTAGACGCTGGTCTGGGTGAGCGTTCCGCGAAACAGTTCCTCGAGCACGATCAGCCGGTGCTGCGCATCGAGAAACAGCACCGCGAACACCTCGTAGGGGCGCGATCCGATGTGCAGCTGCAGGTACTGCTTGACCGTGCCGGGCGAGTCGAACACCGTGCGCTCCTTCAGGCGCTCGGCCATGGCGCGGCGCGCCAGTTCGAGCACGGCGATGAGCTCGGCGCGCTTGGCGTCGCCGCCCATGCCCTTGATCACCTTCAGGTCCTCGGCGCTGGTCTGCAGCAGGCCCGAAAGGCCGCCGAAGTGGTCGAGCAACTCCTGCGCGAGCTGGAGCACGTTTTTTCCCGCCACGCCCGTGCGCAGCAGCAACGCCAGCAGCTCGGCGTCGGCCAGTGCGGCGGCGCCCCGCGCGATGAGCTTTTCGCGCGGGCGGGCGTGGGCGGGGAGATCCTTGAATGCCATCGAAAACCTGGGTGAAACCTTGAAAGAGCGGGCGGAAGCCCCGGCTCCTTAAAATGCAGTCCAGTTTATCGGGACACCCACCTTGTCTTTGCCTACCTC
The DNA here is from genome assembly GCF_033807855.1 of Variovorax sp. SPNA7. NCBI lineage: Bacteria > Pseudomonadati > Pseudomonadota > Betaproteobacteria > Burkholderiales > Comamonadaceae > Variovorax > Variovorax sp. SPNA7. The sequence continues at coordinate 4,609,350 of NZ_CP138513.1, read as the reverse complement.
CGCTGCACCCATGTCCCACGTTGTGACTTCCGGCTCGTTCCTGACCCTGCATTACCGGCTGGCCGGTCCGGCGGGCGACATCATCAACACCTTCGCCGACAAGCCCGCGACCCTTTCGCTGGGCACCGGCGAGCTCTCGCCCGCCATGGAGCAGCGGCTCATGGGCCTGGAAGAGGGCACCCACGCCACCTTCGAGCTGCCCGCGGGCGAGGCCTTCGGCGAGCGCAATCCCGAGATGCAGCAATGGGTGGCCCGCAAGCTGCTCGCGCAGATGGGCGATCCCGACGAGCAATACGCGGTCGGCGACGTGGTGCAGTTCCCCACGCCCGACGGCGCGGGCAGCTACGCGGGCGCGGTGGTCGAATCGAACGAGACCGCGGTGCGCTTCGACTTCAACCATCCGCTGGCCGGGCAGCCCGTGACCTTCGAGGTCCGGCTGATCGGGGTTCTATGAGCGGCCCGGCGGCTACTGCAGGATGCCTGGCATGAACACGAACATCGAGGAAGTCATCCTCGCCGAGCCGCGCGGCTTCTGCGCCGGCGTGGACCGCGCCATCGAGATCGTCGAGCGCGCCATTGCCAAGTTCGGCGCACCGATCTACGTGCGCCACGAGATCGTGCACAACACCTACGTGGTCAACGAGCTCAAGGCCAAGGGCGCGATCTTCATCGAGGACCTGGCCGACGTGCCGCCCGGCGCCACGCTGGTGTTCAGCGCTCATGGCGTGAGCAAGGCGGTGCAGCAGGAGGCGCGCGACCGCGGCTTCGACGTCTTCGATGCCACCTGCCCGCTGGTGACCAAGGTGCACGTCGAGGTCGCCAAGCTCGCCAAGGAGGGCTACGAGTTCATCATGATCGGCCACAAGGGACACCCCGAGGTCGAAGGCACCATGGGCCAGCTTTCGAGCGGCATCCACCTGGTGGAAGACGTGGAAGACGTGGCGAAGGTGGCACCCGCGCAGACCGAGAAGCTCGCCGTGGTCACGCAGACCACGCTCAGCGTGGACGACGCGGCCGAGATCGCGGCGGCCGTGCGCGCGCGCTTTCCGAAGGTGCGCGAGCCCAAGCAGCAGGACATCTGCTATGCCACGCAGAACCGCCAGGACGCGGTCAAGATCCTGAGCCCGCAGGTCGACCTGGTGATCGTGGTCGGCAGCCCCACCAGTTCCAACAGCAACCGGCTGCGCGAACTGGCACAGCGCCTGGGCACCGAAAGCTATATGGTCGATTCGGCCGACGAGCTCAAGCCCGAGTGGTTCGAGGGCAAGGGCCGGATCGGCCTCACGGCCGGGGCCTCGGCCCCCGAGGTGCTGGTGCGCGAAGTGGTCGAGCGCGTGAGGGCGCTCGGTGCGGTGTCGGTCCGCAAGATGGACGGCATCGAGGAAACCATCAAGTTTCCGCTCCCGAAGGGCCTCAAGCTCGACGACATTCCCCCTCCTGGACACATCTCTTGAACAACGAAAACACCCACTGGCGCTCTGAAACGGAGAGCGCCTCCCGCAGGCTGCGCGAACGCGCCGGCGGCTTCCTGCGCCAGACCCCGCTCTGGAAGCTGCCATCAGCGGCCTTCGGCCTGGCGGCGCCGGGCGTGGAGGTGTGGCTCAAGCTCGAGCACATGCAGGTGAGCGGCAGCTTCAAGGCGCGCGGCATGATGAATCGCCTGCTGGCCAACGACATTCCCGAAAGCGGCGTGATCGTGGCCTCGGGCGGCAACGCGGGCATTGCCACCGCGGCGGCGGCCAAGGCGCTGGGCGTGCGATGCCAGGTGTTCCTGCCCGGCGTCTCGCCCGAAGCCAAGCGCGCCCGCCTGAGGGCGCTCGGCGCCGAGGTGGTCGTGGTCGGCGAACTCTATCCCGATGCCCTGGCGGCCTGCCTCGCGCGCCAGAAGGAAACCGGCGCCTTGCTGACCCATGCCTACGACCAGCCCGAAGTCGTGGCCGGCGCGGGCACGCTCGGCCAGGAGATCGAGGCGCAGGGCGGCCTGCCCGATTCGGTGCTGGTGAGCGTGGGCGGCGGTGGCCTGATCGGCGGCCTCGCCGGCTGGTTCGAAAAGCGCGCCCGCGTGGTGGCGCTCGAGCCCGAAAAGGCGCCCACGCTGTACCGCGCCCGCCAGGCCGGCGAGCCGGTCGACGTCGAGGTGGGCGGCATTGCCGCCGATTCGCTCGGCGCGCGCCGCATCGGCGCCATTTCCTGGGACATCACCCAGGAATACGTGCAGGACGCACTGCTGCTGTCCGACGAATCCATCCGCGCTGCGCAGCAGTGGCTGTGGAAGGAATTGAAGCTCGCCGTGGAGCCGGCCGCCGCGCTGCCGCTGGCGGCGCTGCAGACCGGCGCCTACCTGCCGCGCGAAGGCGAGAAGGTGTGCCTGATCGTCTGCGGGGCCAATGTCGATCCGGCCACCGTGGCCTGAGGCGGCTGCCCTATTTCTCGCAGTTCACCATCCACGGCACGCCGAACTTGTCCTTCAGCATGCCGAAGCCCACGGCCCAGAACTGCGGGCCGTACGGCATCGTGACCTCGCCGCCTTCGGCCAGGGCGTCGAAGAGCTTCTTTCCCTCGTCCACGCTGTTGCCCTGCACCGACAGCGAGAAGCCCTTGTGCCCCTCGAAGGGCATGCCGGGCGGCATGTCGGAGGCCATCAGCTGGTGGCCGCGGGCTTCCAGCGTGGCGTGCATGACCTTGTCCTTGTAGGCGGCGGGCGTTTCGGCGCCCATGGGGCTTTCGCCGAAGCTCATGCTGAAGATGACCTTGCCGCCCAGCGCCTTGGCATAGAAGGCCAGCGCCTCGGCCGCGTTGCCGTTGAATGTCAGATAGGCTTGCATCGCTCTTTCCCTTCGGTTGAGGTTGCGGGAGCGCGATGCTACGCCCACCTAAAATCCCCCCATGCTTGACATCACTCTGCTCCGCAAAGACCTGGCTTCCGCTGTGGCCGGCCTCGAAAAACGCAAGAAGAACCAGCCCTACCTCGACGTGTCGGCGTTCACCGCGCTCGAGACCGAGCGCAAGACGCTGCAAACCCGCACCGAGGAAATCCAGGCCCGGCGCAACACGCTGAACAAGCAGATCGGGCCGCTCAAGGCCAAGGGCGAGTCGGTCGATGCGCTGATGGCCGAGGTCAACGCGCTCAAGGCCGAGCAGGAATCGCAGTCCAGCCGCCTCGAGGAGATCCAGCCCGAGCTGCAGGCGCTGCTGCTGGCCGTGCCCAACCTGCCGCACGCCAGCGTGCCGGTCGGCGAGGACGAAACCGGCAATGTCGAGATGCGCCGCTGGAGCCCGCAGGGCGGTGCCGGCGCCGATGCCGCGCCGCTGGCCTTTGCGGCCAAGGACCACGTCGACCTGGGCGCGCCGCTAGGGCTCGACTTCGAGATGGGCGCCAAGCTCGCGGGCTCGCGCTTCACCGTCATGAAGGGGCCGATCGCCCGGCTGCACCGCGCGCTCGCGCAGTTCATGCTCGACATCCAGACCGAGAAGCACGGCTATGCCGAGTGCTACGTGCCCTACATCGTCAACGCCGCCACGCTCAGCGGCACCGGCCAGCTGCCCAAGTTCGAAGGCGACCTGTTCGCCGCCAAGAAGGGCGGCCAGGACGGCGAGCCCGCGCCCGACCATTCGGCGCTCTATCTCATCCCCACCAGCGAAGTGCCGCTGACCAACTTCGTGCGCGACGAAGTGGTGGCCGAGGCGCAGCTGCCGATCAAGCTCACGGCCCACACGCCGTGCTTCCGCTCCGAAGCGGGCAGCGCCGGGCGCGACACGCGCGGCATGATCCGTCAGCACCAGTTCGACAAGGTCGAGATGGTGCAGATCGTCCACCCCGAAAAGAGCTACGACGCACTCGAGCAGATGACCGGCCACGCCGAGGCCGTGCTGCAGGCGCTCGAACTGCCGTACCGGGTGGTGCTGCTGTGCACCGGCGACATGGGCTTTGGCGCCACCAAGACCTACGACCTCGAGGTGTGGCTGCCGGCGCAGAACACCTACCGCGAGATCAGCTCGGTGTCGAACTGCGAAGCCTTCCAGGCGCGCCGCCTGCAGGCCCGCTTCAAGAACGCCCAGGGTAAGAACGAACTCGTCCATACGCTCAACGGTTCGGGTCTGGCAGTGGGCCGCACATTGGTCGCGGTGCTCGAAAACCACCAGAACGAAGACGGCTCGATCAACGTGCCCGCTGCGCTGCGGCCTTACCTCGGCGGACTGGAAGTGTTGCGCGGTTGAACGGGCAGGGCTTCAAAAGCCCGGTTTGGGTCTGCTATAATCGCAGGCTCGACAGCACCGGAGAGGTGGCAGAGTGGTCGAATGTACCTGACTCGAAATCAGGCGTACTAGCGATAGTACCGAGGGTTCGAATCCCTCCCTCTCCTCCAAGAATGGCCCCGCAAAGGGGCTATTTTTTTGCCCGTTCCACGGGCACGGCCGTCCGCGCTGGCGAAACCGGGGCCTTTCGTTTCCATGCTTTCGCGTTTTTTGCGACCGCTGTTCACGGCGTCCAGCCAAGCTTCGAAGCAACTGTATCGGCCCGTTAAGATCGCCACCTCCCCATGCCCTCGCATGCCGGGATTTTTCCTTGTAGTCGAATGAACAAGAGGCTCCGTGCCACATGGCCAATCCGTCGATCGCGAGCGTGACACCGGTCCCGGCTTCGGCCGACGAAGCCGAATCCTGGGTACGCGGCGAGCTGATCCGCAGCCTGATGCGATCCGCGCGCGGGTCCTACATTGTCTCGGCGGCGCTCATGCCGGCGATGGTCGGCCTGAACTGGAGCTACGTGCCCCACTGGGAGCTGCTCACGTGGCTCGCCGCCGGCCTCATTGCCACGGCCTGCCGGGCCTGGGGCGCCAGGGTCTATGCCGTGCGCTACGCGGGCAGGAGCGCGGCGGCGCAGCTGCAGTTCACCGAACGCTATGGCTTCATCTGGAGCACCAGCGCGATCGTGTGGGGCCTGTCGATCCTGTTGTTCTTCGAGCGCACGCCGCAGGTCAACCAGTTCATGAGCTGGCTCATCGTGGCCGGTGTCGGTACGTTCCCGCTCAACGGCCTGGCGCTGCACCCACCGCTGCTCAAGCGCTACGTCAACACGCTGTTCATCACGATGCTGGGAGCGGTGCTGATCCGGCTCGTGAGCATCAACCTCGTGGAGCCGCATTTCCAGTACGGCTTCCTGATGCCGATCCTGCCGATCCTGCACTGGTTCCTGCTGCTGCGCGCGGGGCGCCACATCCACGAGACGGCGCGCAACAGCCTGGAGCTGCTGTTCCACAACCACATCCTGATCAAGTCGCTCACGCAGCAGCGGCAGGCCGCGGTGGCCGCCGTGGCCATGAAGAACCGCTTTCTCGCGAGCGCCGCGCACGACATGCGCCAGCCGGTGCTGGCCCTGTCGCTCTATGCTGACTGGCTGCGCAACGAGCCCGAACTGGTGCTGGAACTCGCGCCCAAGATCGTTCGCGCTACGCACGCGGTGAACGCGCTGTTCGATTCGATGTTCGACCTCGCGCGCATCGATTCAGGCCAGGTGCGCCTGCACATCGAGCGCGTGGACGTGGCCGAGCTGCTGCATGACCTCGAGCTGCAATACCGACCCGTGGCCGAAAGCCGGGGGCTCGATTTTCGCGTGCACGTGACCGAAGGCAGCTTCCTGACCGATCCGATCCGGGTGCGCCGCATGCTCGGCAACCTGCTGGCCAACGCGATCAAGTACACCACCGACGGCGGCGTGCTGCTGGCCTCGCGGCAGACGCGCGACGGCCTGCGCGTGGAGGTGTGGGACACCGGCATCGGCATTGCGCCCGAACACCTGCGTGACGTGTTCCTGGAGTTCTACAAGGTGGCCGACCATGCCGGCACCTCCGACGGCTTCGGCCTGGGCCTGGCCATCGTCGCGCGCCTCTCGCATGTGCTGGGCCACCCCGTCAGCGTGCGCTCCCGCCTGGGTAGCGGCAGCGTGTTCCGCGTCGCCCTGCACGACGCCGACGAAGCCGTGGCCCAAGCCCGCGTCAGCGCCTCCGGCGGCTGAGCCAGCGGCCCTCCGCCGCGACCAAAAAAAACCGCGCCAACGCGCGGTCTTCAGCAGCCCACAACCCGCTCGCTTTTCCCCTTCCAGGAACACCGTGGAACCGGCTTTGCCGGGCCACTGGTGTTGCCCCCGGTAGGGGGAGGGAGAAGCGACACGAAGTGCGCGGAGCCTGGGGGCGAGCTCAATTTCCGGAAAGCAACCCGTTGGTCCGCGCGTAGTGCAGCGCCTGCGTGCGGCTCTTCACGCCCAGGCGGCGGAACAGGCGCCACAGGTGCACTTTCACGGTGTGCTCGCTGATCTCGAGGTCGGTGGCGATGTCGCGGTTGCTCATGCCCTTGTCGAGCATGGCGATCAACTGCGTCTGGCGCTTCGACAGCTTGCTGTTGCTGGCCAGCGCCGGCTCGTCCGCCTCTTCCGAGCCCGCCATCAGCAGGCCGCGCAGTGCAGCGGCCAGTTCGGCCGAGCTGGCCGACTTCTCGATGTAGGTATCGGCGCCGGCTTCGATGCAGGCGTCTTCCATGTCCCCGGCCGGTGCCGCCGAATAGACGGCGATCGGCACGTTGGGATAGACCTGCTTGACAGCGACCACGCCCGAGACGCCATTGGTGTCGGGCAGCTTCAGGTCAAGGCAGAAGAGCGTTGGCTCGCCGCGCTGCTGGACCGAACTCGCGAGCTTGTCGAGGCGCTCGAGCTCGACGATGTTTTCGGCCGGCCGCAGACGCCGCAGCACCATCACGATCGCGTCGCGCATCAGGGGGTGGTCGTCGATGACATAAATGCTCATGTTTTCTTCCTTAGTGATCGCACGGTCTTCTCTCGTCAGTCCTCGGCGGGTAAGCCGATGGATATTGCCGGATCAACTTCCGTTGGTAGAGGTCGTTGTCTCCGCCAGTGCTTCCAGCGCCTCTTTCGCGGCGCGCAATTCTTCCGGGCCCACCGGCTCGAGCTGTTCGGCGAGCGTGGCCAGTGCCGCGCCGCGCTGCTGCTGCAGGGCGGCGATGGCGCGGCCGGCTTCCTGCGGCGAGGCGAATCCGCGGCTCTGCAGCAGGGTGGCGCCGTGCGCGTCGAGCAGCTTGAAATAGAACAGGCCGTCGCGCTCGCGGTACTGCTTGAAACTCGGCTTGGCGACCTTGGCCGCCTTGCGGGCGCCGCCCTTGTCGCGGCCTGCCGCAAGATTGCGCAGCCCCACCGCGTGGCGCAGCTCGGCCATGAGGGGGCGCGAGAGCTTGCGGGCCTTTTCGGCGCCGATGAGCAGAATGCGCTCGATCTCCGCCGGGTCGTTCATCAGCGCTTCATAGCGCTCGCGCAGCGGCGCCACTTCGAGGTCGATGCGCTCGAACAGCATCTGCTTGGCGTCGCCCCAGCCGATGCCGTCGGCGTACGCCTTGCGCAACGCCTCGGTTTCTTCGGCGCTGGCAAAGGCCTGGTAGATCTGGAACAGCGCCGAGCCTTCGGTGTCCTTGGGCTCGCCGGGCGCGCGCGAGTCGGTCACGATGCTGGCAATCTGCTTTTGCAGCTGTGCGCGCGGCGCGAACATGGCAATGGTGTTGCCGTAGCTCTTGCTCATCTTGCGGCCGTCGAGGCCGGGCAGCGTGGCGACGGCATCGTCGATCTCGGCTTCCGGCAGCGTGAAGTGCTCGCCGTACTGGTGGTTGAAGCGCTGCGCCATGTCGCGCGCCATCTCGATGTGCTGCACCTGGTCGCGCCCCACGGGCACCTTGTGCGCGTTGAACATCAGGATGTCGGCACCCATCAGCACCGGGTACATGAACAGGCCCGCCGTCACGTCGGCGTCGGGGTCTTCGCCCTTCGCGATGTTCTTGTCGAGCTGTGCCTTGTAGGCGTGGGCGCGGTTGAGCACGCCCTTGCCGGTCACGCAGGTGAGAAACCAGGTCAGCTCGGTGATCTCGACGATGTCCGACTGGCGGTAGAAGGTGACGCGTTCGGGGTCGAGCCCGCAGGCCAGCCAGCTCGCGGCAATCTCGAGCGTGGAGCGCTGGATGAGCGCCGGCTCCTGCACCTTGATGAGCGCGTGGTAGTCGGCCAGGAAGAAGAAGCTCTCGACGCCCGGCGCGACGCTCTGCCGCACCGAATGGCGGATCGAGCCGACGTAGTTGCCGAGGTGCGGCGTACCCGACGGCGTGATGCCGGTCAGGACGCGCAGGGGAGCAGGAGAAGACGAAGCCATGGGACGAGGGAACTTAGAGCAGTGGAGAGAGAAGAAGCTTGATGAAGTCGTAGCCTATGGTCATCAATGGCTGCATCCAAATGGTGTCCAGGATCCTGGCAATGATCAGCCCCATCACGATAAAGAAACCAAAAGGTTCAATTCGCTCCAGGAAGGTCTGTGCGGGACCGCTTGGCAATAAACCAGCGAGCACACGCCCGCCATCGAGCGGCGGCAGCGGAAACAAATTCAGGACGCACATCACGAGATTGACTCGAATGCCGCCTTCTGCCATTTCGCGGAAGAACTTCTCATCGATCTCAAAGATTTGAAGCAATGCCCAAACCAGAGTCCACAGAAGGGCTTGGACAAAGTTCGACATCGGACCGGCCAGCGCGACCCAGATCATGTCGCGCTTTGGATTCCGAAGCCGTGCAAAGTTGACCGGCACCGGTTTGGCATAGCCGAAAACAAAATTTCCGGAGGTTGCGAAGTACAGCATCAGCGGCATCAGGATGGTCCCGATGGGGTCGATGTGCTTCATCGGATTGAGCGTGACGCGGCCCATTGCCTCGGCGGTGTTGTCGCCGAAATGGCGCGCCACATAGCCGTGCGCCGCCTCGTGCACCGTGATCGCGAAGACCACGGGCAAAGCGTAAATAAGTACGGTCTGTATCAGGTTGGAAATATCCACTGGGCGATTGTGTCAGACGGAGTGAAAGCTGCGGTGCCGCTTGTCAGAGGCCAAGCACCGCCAGCGCGCCGCGGCCCTGCCGCACTACCACCGGATCGTCGCCGGTGCCCATGGGCGTGAGGTCCACCACGGTGGTGGGTTGCGAAGGGCAGGCGCCGGCGTCGATGACGGCGCCGATCTGCTTTTCGAAACGCTCGCGGATGGTCTGTGCGTCGTTCAGCGCCTCGGTCTCGCCGGGCGCGATCAAGGTGGTGGCCAGAAGCGGCGCGCCGTGCAGCATCAGCAGCTCCAGCAGCACCCTGTGGTCGGGCACGCGCAGGCCGATGGTCTTGCGCTGCGGATGGCTCACGCGCCGCGGCACTTCCTTGGTGGCTTCGAGCAGGAAGGTGTAGGGCCCGGGCGTGGCGGCCTTCAGCAGCCGGTACTGCTTGTTGTCGACGCGTGCGTAGTTGGCCAGTTCGCTCAGGTCGCGGCAGATGAGCGTGAGATGGTGCTTCTCGTCGACCTGGCGGATGCGGCGCAGCTGGTCGACCGCGTCCTTGTCGTCGAGGTGGCAGGCCAGTGCGTAGCTCGAATCGGTGGGCACGGCCACGATCTCTCCGCGCTGCAGCAGCGCGGCAGCCTGCTTCAGCAGCCGCTGCTGCGGGTTCTCGGGGTGGACTTCGAAATATTGGGCCATGAAGAAGAGACTCCTGATCAGGATTCGGCCGGCTCGATCGGCACGCGGCGCTCGCGCACGGTGAGCCAGGCGCCGGCCGCGCCGCACACGGCGATCATCGACATGCCGACGAGCGAGAAGCGGTCGGGCACGTGGGAAAAGACCAGCCAGCCGCCGAGCATCGCAAAGGCGATCTGCGCATAGAGGTACGGCGTGAGCGTGGATGCCGGTGCGCGCTGGTAGGCCAGGATGAGGATGAAGTGTCCCACCGTGCCCATGAACCCCATGAGGCACAGCAAGGCCCACCAGTGCCACGAGGGCAGGGCCGTCCACACGAAGGGCAGCGCCAGCGAGGCGATCAGCGCGCCCACCCAGCCGGTATAGAAATGCATCGTGAGCGGATTCTCGGTCTGCGCCAGCTTGCTCGTGAGCACCTGGAACCAGGCGTTGGTCAGCACCAGCCCGATCGGCAGCAGCACGGCCCAGCTGAATGCATCGCCGCCCGGGCGCAGGATGACCAGCGTGCCGGCGAAGCCGCCGGCCACCAGCACCCAGCGCAGCGCGGAGACCTGCTCCTTGAGCGTGGTGGCCGCAAGCAGGGTGATGACGAGCGGGGCGATGAGCACGATGGACGTGAACTCGGCCAGCGGCATGTAGCGCAGGCTCAGGAAGGCCAGCGTGCTCGACACCAGCAGCAGTGCGCCGCGCAGCAGCTGGTAGCGCGGATGCTGCGTGCGCAGCAGGGCCGTGCCATGCCGCGGCAGCAGCACCGCGGTGGTGGCCACGGCCTGGAAGGCATAGCGGAACCACACGCCCATGAGAATGGGCACGGCGGCGGTCGACGTTTTTGTGGCGGTGTCGAGCGTGGCAAAGCAGGCCACCGCCACCAGCACCAAGCCGATGCCCGCGAGGATGCGTTCGGATTCGAGGTCGCGCGTCTGGCGCGCCGCGGCGCGGGCGTTCGCCAGTGCCGCCGCTGCCGCGCTGTCGCTGCCGGGCCCGGGGCTCTGGCTCACTGCTGGATGCGGTGGCTGAGCAGTTCCCACACCGGCGTGAGCGCACCGGGCAACGGCGGCAGCTTGCCAAGATCGCAATGGCTTTCGTCGGGGCTGTGGAAATCGCTGCCGCGCGAGGCGGCGAAATCGAACTCGAGCGCCTTGTCGGCGTACTCGACGTATTCGGCTGTCGTATGGCTGCCGGTGACGACCTCGATCGCCTGCCCGCCATGTGCCTTGAATTCGAGGAACAGCGCGTATTCCTCGTTCGCGGTGAACTTGTAGCGCCCCGGGTGCGCGATGACGGCCATGCCCTTGGCGGCCGTGATCCAGTGCACCGCATCCTTGAGCGAGGCCCAGCGGTGCGGCACATAGCCGGGCTTGCCTTCGGTCAGGTACTTGCGGAACACCTCGGGCGTGTCGCGGCAGTGGCCCTGCTCGACCAGGAAGCGCGCGAAGTGGGTGCGCGAGATCAGCTCGGGATTGCCGACGAACTTGAGCGCGCCTTCGTAGGCGCCGTGGATGCCGACCTTGGCCAGCCCCTCGGACATTTCCTGCGCGCGCTTGCCGCGGCCGCCGCGCGTGTCGTAGAGGCCCTGCGTCATCGCGGCATCGTCGGGGTCGAAGCCCAGGCCGACGATGTGCACGGTCTCGTTGGCGAAAGTCACCGAGATTTCGGTGCCCGTGAGATAGCGGATGCCGTTGGCGCGCGCCGCAGCGGCCGCGCGGTGCTGGCCGCCGACCTCGTCGTGGTCGGTGAGCGCCCAGAGCTCGACCCCGTTGGCGGCGGCGCGCGCGGCCAGTTCTTCGGGCGTCAAGGTGCCGTCGGAAACCACGGAATGGCAGTGCAGATCGGCATTGAGAATGGAGGACACATTTGCATTCTATGGGGTCTGGAACACCGATGCGGGCGCATGGATGCTATTGTGGTTGCTATTAAATAAATAGCATTACTGCGGCAGCCGGCGCGGCTCAGCGCTTCTTGCGAAAAGCCGCCCATGCGGCCACCGCGGTGAAGCTCGCGACGATCGCCACCACGATCCAGAACCCGTGCCTGTGCTCGGCCAGCGGAATGCCGCCCACGTTCATGCCGAACAGGCCCGCCAGGATGTTGATCGGCAGTGCGAGCACGGTCACCACCGTCAGCACGAACAGGCTGCGGTTGTTGTCCTCGTTCACGTTGGCGGCAATTTCTTCCTGCAGCAGCTTGATGCGCTCCTGCAGCGCCTGCATGTCGCGCAGCACCACCGAGAACTCCTCGGTCGAACCGCGAAGCTCCTGCGCATCGGGCTCCGCCATCCAGGCAGGCGGGCCCTGCAGCAGGCGGAAGAGGGCGGCGGGCTCGGGTGCCAGGAGGCGCTGCAGCCGCACCAGCAGCCGGCGCAGCACACCGAGCCGGGCGCGCTTGTGGTCGAGCCGGCCGGCCAGCAGTTCGTCCTCGATGCGGTCGATGCGCGAAGTGACGCCGCGCACGATCTTCACCAGCACGTCGGCCTGCGCGCGCAGCAGGTGCTCGAGCAGCTCGGTGCTCGAACGCGGCGCGTCGCCGGCCTTGACCGCCGTTCGCAGCGCGTCGACCGAGCGCAGCGGCTTGGTGCGCGCCGTGACCACCAGCCGCGGCCCCACGCTGATCCAGAGCGTGGAGATGTCCGAGGGCTCGAAGCTGAACTCGAAGTGCACGTCGTTGATCACCGCGATCAGCGAATCGTCGGCGCGCTCGATGCGCGTGGAGGGCAGGCCCTCGTGCAGTGTTTCGTAGAAGGTGTCGGACAGGCGCGCGTGGCGCAGCAGCCAGCGCTCGGCCTGGGCGTGGCTCAGGTTGAAGTGCAACCAGAGGAAGGCGGACTCCGAAGAGGGGGACGAGCCGGTGTCCAGCCACGCCGCAGCCTGCGCCGAGTCGATCGCCCGCACGGGTTCCGGCGCCGTGGCATCGAAGAGGTAGCCGCAGATCAGTCCGGCTTCGTCGCCGCCATATGAATTGGCGGCCAGGTCATGGAGTGCCGGCAAGGTGCGTTGGATCAGGAAGGACGGAGGGGGTGCCCTGGATGGTGTTCGCCATATGTGACAACTTCGTGTCGGCAGCCTGCGGGCCGTCACGCAACCGTCATGTGCAGCGGGCAGCATGCCTCGTTCCACCCCACACCTCCTTTTGCCCATGATGCTGACAAGCGCACTTCCAGACCACGAAGACCTGATGCAACGCATCGCCCGCGACTTGATCGACAGCTACGACGAGGAGCTTGAACTGGAGATCGAGGACCGCAACATCGACGGGCTCGACCCCGCGTCGCGCACCAACGACAAGGCCGCGCGCCAGGCCTATTTCAAGGAACTGTTCCGGCTGCAGGGCGAGCTCGTGAAGCTGCAGGACTGGGTGCAGCACAGCAAGCAGAAGGTGGTCATTCTTTTCGAAGGCCGCGACGCGGCGGGCAAGGGCGGCGTCATCAAGCGCATCACGCAGCGCCTGAACCCGCGCGTGGCCCGCGTGGCCGCGCTGCCCGCGCCCAACGACCGCGAACGCACGCAGTGGTACTTCCAGCGCTATGCCGCGCACCTGCCGGCCGCCGGCGAAATGGTGCTGTTCGACCGCAGCTGGTACAACCGTGCCGGCGTGGAGCGCGTGATGGGCTTTTGCAGCGACGACGAGTACGAGGAGTTCTTCCGCACCGTGCCGGAGTTCGAGAAGATGCTGGTGCGCTCGGGCATCAAGCTCATCAAGTACTGGTTCTCCATCACCGACGACGAGCAGCACATGCGCTTCCTGGGCCGCATCCACGATCCGCTCAAGCAATGGAAGCTGAGCCCCATGGACCTCGAAAGCCGCCGCCGCTGGGAGGAATACACCAAGGCGAAGGAAATCATGCTGGAGCGCACCCACATCGCGGAAGCGCCGTGGTGGGTGGTGCAGGCGGTCGACAAGAAAAAGGCGCGGCTGAACTGCATCAGCCACCTGCTGGGCCAGCTGCCCTACCAGGAGGTGCCGCATCCGCCGGTGGACCTGCCCGCGCGCGAGCGCCATGCCGACTACCTGCGCCAGCCGGTGCCGGCCAGCATGATCGTGCCGGAGATCTACTAGGCCTCGCGCCGCTTGTTTGGACGGCCGGCGCTTTGCGTCACACTGCGCCATGGCCCGCCGTTCCACTGCCTCCCTGTTCGCCCGCGCGTATGAGCGCAACCTGAAGGCCCTCACGAAGATCACGCTCGGCAACAGCAAGCGCGTGGCGGGCCAGGTGCAGCGCGCAGCCGCCAAGCGGCTAAAGCCGCCGCCGGGCAAGGGCGACTGGCTCGGCGGCATGGCGCTGGGCCCCGGCGGCGCGCGCGGCTATCACCTGTTCCGCCCGGCCGGCCTGCAACTGCAGCCCGGCGAGAAGCTGCCGCTCATGGTCATGCTGCATGGCTGCGGCCAGACCGGGCGCGACTTTGCGGCCAGCACGCGAATGAACGCGCTGGCGGTGCGCCAGCGCTTCCTGGTGCTCTACCTGGAGCAGGACAGGCTGGCCCATCCCCAAGGCTGCTGGAACTGGTACGAGCGGCGCTCGGGCAAGGCCGACGCCGAGGCCGCCACCTTGATGGCCGCCATCGACCAGGCCTCGATGCTCTATCCGGTGGACCGTGAGCGCATCGCGCTGGCGGGCCTGTCGGCCGGGGCCAGCATGGCGGCGCTGCTGGCCACGCGCTATCCGGCGCGCTTTCGCGCCGTGGCGATGCATTCGGGCGTGGCGCCGGGCGCCGCGAAATCTTCGGCCACGGCACTGGGCGCGATGCGCGGGCAGCACACGCCCCCCATGCCGACCACCGCCGTCGGCAAGGCCATGGGCGCGGCCGCCGTGTTCGCGACCCTGCCGCCAATGCTGGTGATCCATGGCGAGGCCGATGCCGTGGTGGCGCCGAGCAATGCCGTCAACAGCGCGGCCGTGTGGGCCACGGCCGTGGGCGCCAAGCCGGGGCTCGCGCGCACGCTGCAGCGCGGCAAGCGGCACGCCATGCGGCTGACCGACTTCCGGCGCAAGGGCCGCACGCTGGTCATGCTGTGCGAGATCGCGGGGCTCGGGCATGCCTGGAGCGGCGGCGCTGCCGCGACGCTTTTCAGCGACCCGGCCGGGCCCGATGCCACGCGCATGGTCTGGGCCTTTGCGGCGGCGCAGTTCAAGCGCGCGGCCAAAATCAAGGCGGGCCTTCCGGCGAGCGCCTAGGCGGCAGCGCCTGCGCGGACCGCGGCGCGCCATGCGCCAGTCGTCCCTGAGTACCTCCGTGTACGCCACCCGGCGTATTTCTCGCGGGCGGGCGAATCCGCAGACTCCCCTCCATCGTCCGGCCCGTCCCGGCGACCAGGTTTCAACCACCCCGGAGCAGGAGTCCACATGCAACGTCGTTTCACACTCAAGGCGCTCACCGCCGCCGTCGCCCTGGCCAGCATTTCCGCTGCGCCGGCCTTTGCCGCCGACACCATCAAGGTCGGCGTGCTGCACTCGCTGTCGGGCACGATGGCCATTTCGGAAACCGTGTTGAAAGACACGGTGCTGATGGCCATCGACGACATCAACAAGAAGGGCGGCGTGCTGGGCAAGCAGCTCGAGCCCGTGGTGGTCGACCCGGCATCCAACTGGCCGCTGTTCGCTGAAAAGACCAAGCAGCTGCTCGGCCAGGACAAGGTTTCGGTGATCTTCGGCTGCTGGACCTCGGTGTCGCGCAAGTCGGTGCTGCCGGTGGTCGAGGAAATGAACGGCCTCTTGTTCTACCCCGTGCAGTACGAGGGCGAAGAGCTCAGCAAGAACGTGTTCTACACCGGCGCCGCGCCCAACCAGCAGGCCATTCCGGCGGTCGACTACCTGATGAGCAAGGAAGGCGGCGGTGCCAAGCGCTGGGTGCTGCTGGGCACCGACTACGTCTACCCGCGCACCACCAACAAGATCCTGCGCGCCTACCTCAAGAGCAAGGGCGTGAAGGACACCGACATCGACGAGAAGTACACCCCCTTCGGCCACAGCGACTACCAGACCATCGTCGCCGACATCAAGAAATTCTCCTCGGGCGGCAAGACCGCAGTGGTCTCGACCATCAACGGCGACTCGAACGTGCCCTTCTACAAGGAACTCGGCAACGCCGGCCTCAAGGCCAAGGACGTGCCGGTGGTGGCCTTCTCGGTGGGCGAGGAAGAACTGCGCGGCGTGGACACCAAGCCGCTGGTCGGCCACCTGGCTGCATGGAACTACTTCATGTCGATCAAGAACCCGACCAACACGGCGTTCATCAAGCAGTGGGGCGACTACGCCAAGGCCAAGAACATCGCCGGCCACAAGGACAAGCCGCTCACCAACGACCCGATGGAAGCCACCTGGATCGGCATCCACATGTGGAAGCAGGCCGTGGAGAAGGCCAAGAGCACCGACACCGACAAGGTGATCGCGGCGATGGCCGGCCAGACCTTCACCGCCCCCTCGGGCATCGTCTCGAAGATGGACGAGAAGAACCACCACCTGCACAAGAGCGTGTTCATCGGCGAGATCAAGGCCGACGGCCAGTTCAGCGTGGTGTGGAAGACGCCGGGCCCGGTCAAGGCCAAGCCGTGGAGCCCGTACATC
The DNA here is from genome assembly GCF_033807855.1 of Variovorax sp. SPNA7. Lineage (NCBI taxonomy): Bacteria > Pseudomonadati > Pseudomonadota > Betaproteobacteria > Burkholderiales > Comamonadaceae > Variovorax > Variovorax sp. SPNA7. The sequence goes on along the minus strand of NZ_CP138513.1, from coordinate 4,593,238 downwards.
GAAGGCAACGACAAGAAGCCGGATCAGCCCGCCGGCAAGTCGCTGTAAGTGTTTTCTCCCTCCCCTTCCGGGGGAGGGCAGGGGTGGGGGCTGGCGGCGGTCGCTACGGGCACTGCGCCTGGACAAGCGCCGCGCGCCCCCACCCCAACCCTCCCCCGGAAGGGGAGGGAGCCAACCCAACTTCCGGTTCCATGATGCTTCGACGACCCCTTCACTGTGCACTCGCCGCCATGCTGTTCATGGCATCGGCCGTCCACGCGCTGACCGCCGACGAAGCCCGCGCCATTGCCTCCGGCGAATCCGAAGCGCGCATCACCGCGCTCAACAAGGCCGTGCTCACGGCCGACGACAAGACCGCCGCGTTCATCCAGGCGATGACCGAGGACGCGGTCAAGTACACCGAAGACAAGGTCTTCGTGATGAAGGACGACAAGGGCTACGACCCCGTGACCGGCGCCGAGGTGAAGGTGCCCGACACGGCCGAGGACGTGGTCAACAACAACCTCATGCGCGGCGCGCTCGATGCCGCGCAGGCCGCGCTCAAGCTCACGAGCAAGGACGACGCGGTGCGCGCCGAAGCTGCGCAGGCGCTCTTCAAGGAGCCCGACGAATCGCGCGTTCCGATGGTCGAGAAGGCGCTGGCCGCCGAGACCAACCCCGGCATCAAGGCGCAGCTCCAGCTGGTGCGCGCCGCGAGCATGCTTACCAGTGCCGACAAGGCCAGGCGGCTTGCCGCGGCCAAGGAGCTCGGCGCCAACACGAGCCCGGACACCAAGCTGCTGCTCAACCAGCGCCTGGCCGACGAGACCGAGATCGACGTCAAGGCCGCCATCGTTGCCTCCATTGCCAGCATCGACGGCGCCCTGGTGTGGGGCGACCGCATCAACGCGGTGTTCAGCGGCATCAGCCTGGGCTCGGTGCTGCTGCTGGCCGCGCTGGGCCTGGCCATCACCTACGGGCTGATGGGCGTCATCAACATGGCGCACGGCGAGCTGATGATGATCGGCGCCTACGCCACCTACGTGATGCAGGGCATCTTCCAGCGCTACATGCCCGAGGCGGCCTTCGGCTGGTACCTGGTAGCGGCCATTCCGGTGGCCTTCCTGAGTTCGGCGCTCGTGGGCGCGGTGCTCGAGCGCGGCGTGATCCGCTTCCTTTACGGCCGGCCGCTCGAGACGCTGCTGGCCACCTGGGGCATCAGCCTGATGCTGCAGCAGCTCGTGCGCTCGCTGTTCGGCGCGCAGAACGTCGGCGTGGAAAACCCCGGCTGGATGAGCGGCGGCTTCACCATGCTGAGCAACGTCACGCTGCCGTGGAACCGCATCTGCATCATCGTCTTCGCGGTGCTGGTGCTGCTTGCGATGGGCTGGCTCATCGGCCGCACGCGGCTGGGCCTGTTCGTGCGCGGCGTCACGCAGAACCGGCCGATCGCCTCGTGCATGGGCGTGAACACGGCGCGCATCGATACCTATGCCTTCGCGCTCGGCTCCGGCATCGCGGGCCTCGCGGGCTGCGCGCTGAGCCAGATCGGCAACGTCGGGCCCGACCTGGGCCAAAGCTACATCGTCGACAGCTTCATGGTGGTCGTGATGGGCGGCGTGGGCCAGCTCGCGGGCACGGTGTACGCGGCCATGGGCCTGGGCATTCTCAACAAGTTCATCGAAGGCTGGGCGGGCGCGGTGCTCGCGAAGATCGCGGTGCTCGTTTTCATCATCATCTTCATTCAAAAGAGACCACAGGGCATCTTCGCCATGAAGGGTCGGAGCGCTGAGGCATGAGCAACAAGGTCGTACTGCCAACCAAGGGGCCGCTGTTGAGCGGCAAGGGCTGGACAGCCTTCTTCGTCGCGCTGATCGTGGTCTGCGCGGTGGCGCCGGTGCTCAACATGATGGTGCCGCCCGGCAGCCCGCTGCACATGAGCGACTACGCGGTCGCGCTGGTCGGCAAGATCATGTGCTACGCGATCTGCGCGCTGGCCATGGACCTGATCTGGGGCTACACCGGCATCCTCTCGCTGGGCCATGGCCTGTTCTTTGCGCTCGGCGGCTACATGATGGGCATGTACCTGATGCGCCAGATCGGCCGCGACGGCAACTACAAGAGCGACCTGCCGGACTTCATGGTGTTCCTCGACTGGAAGACGCTGCCCTGGCACTGGACCTTCAGCGACAGCTTCATTGCCACGCTGGTGCTGATCGTCGCGGTGCCGGGCCTGATTGCCTTCGTGTTCGGCTTCTTCGCCTTCCGTTCGCGCATCAAGGGCGTGTATTTTTCGATCATCACGCAGGCCATGACCTTTGCCGCGATGCTGCTGTTCTTCCGCAACGAGACCGGCTTCGGCGGCAACAACGGTTTTACCGACTTCAAGCGCATCCTGGGCATTCCGATCGCCACGCAGGAAATGCGCATGACGCTCTTCGCGCTCACGGGCCTCACGCTGCTGGGCTTCTTCCTGTTCGCCAAGTGGCTCATCGCAAGCAAGTTCGGCCGCGTGCTGCAGGCCATCCGCGACGCAGAGACGCGCGTGATGTTCTCGGGCTACAACCCGCTGCCCTACAAGCTCACGATCTGGGTCATCTCGGCCGTGATGTGCGGCGTGGCCGGTGCCTTGTATGTGCCGCAGGTCGGCATCATCAACCCCGGCGAGATGAGCGCGGCCAACTCCATCGAGATTGCGATCTGGGCCGCGGTGGGCGGGCGCGCCACGCTGATCGGGCCGATCATCGGCGCCTTCATCGTCAACGGCGCGAAGAGCTGGCTCACGGTGGCCTACCCCGAGTACTGGCTGTACTTCCTGGGGGCCTTGTTCATTGCTGTCACGCTGTTCCTGCCGAACGGCATCGTGGGCCTGGTGCGCAAGTGGCTGTCGAGGGAGAAGGCGCCGGCCGGCGTGAGCGCCGGCCGCGAGGAAGCACAGCGCGCCATGGCCGCCGCGCAAGGCGTGGAGCCGGAGGCGCTGCACGCGCCGCTGGTGGCCGAAGTGAAGGGAGCGCGCGCATGAGCCGCCGGGCCGCTCCCAAGGCGAATACCGCAGCGCGAAGCGCGGAGGTTTCTGAAATGAGCCGCCGGGCCGCTCCCAAGGCGAATACCGCAGCGCGAAGCGCGGAGGTTTCTGAATGACGCCCGACCTGATGGAAGCCGGCGCCGAGCGCGCCGCCCGCGCCAAGGGCATGCACCACGCGGGCGGCAGCACCGAATCGGGCGGCCGTTCCGCGGACTTCGGCCGCATCGCAACGCCGGGCGAAGTGGACGTGACGCACGGCCGCATTCTCTACCTCGAGGACGTGAGCGTGAGCTTCGACGGCTTCAAGGCCATCAACAAGCTGTCGCTCGACATTGCGCCGGGCGAGCTGCGTTGCATCATCGGCCCGAACGGCGCGGGCAAGACGACGATGATGGACATCATCACCGGCAAGACGCGGCCCGACGAGGGCACGGTGTTCTTCGGCAGCACCATCGACCTGCTGCGCCATCGCGAGGCCGACATCGCGCAGCTGGGCATCGGGCGCAAGTTCCAGAAGCCGACGGTGTTCGAGCATCTCACGGTGTTCGAGAACCTCGAGCTCGCGCTCAAGACCAACAAGGGCGTGCGCGCGTCGATGCTGTTCAGGCTCGACTCGTCGCAGAGCGACCGGCTCGCCGAGGTGCTGCAGACCATTCACCTGGCCGACAGCGTGTCGCGCCTGGCCGGCAACCTGAGCCACGGCCAGAAGCAGTGGCTCGAGATCGGCATGCTGCTGATGCAGGACCCGAAGCTGCTGCTGCTCGACGAGCCCGTGGCCGGCATGACCGACGAGGAAACGGCGCGCACCGCCGAACTGTTCCTCACGCTCAAGGGCAAGCATTCGCTGATGGTGGTGGAGCACGACATGAGCTTCATCCGCACCATTTCCGAGATCGTCACCGTGCTGTGCGACGGGTCCGTGCTGGCGCAGGGCACGCTGGACGAGGTGCAGGCCGATGAGCGCGTGATCGAGGTCTATCTTGGGCGGTGAACGGATCGCTGTTGGTGTCCGGGGCTCGGCGACGGAGGCTGTGGTCAGAGCGGTGGTGCATCCCCTGGCTTCCTCCCTCTCCCTCCGGGAGAGGGCCGGGGTGAGGGCCGACGGCCTCAGCACGACGACCAGCGCCCGGCATGCGGCGCGGCGTGGACGGCCCCTCTGTGCCGCCGAGGAGCGCAGCGTTTCGCGGATCAGGGCTCGCAGCTGTTTGAGCGAAGCGAGTTCTGCGAGACCCCGCGAAACGCGAGCACCGCAGGGCAGCCCGAAGGGCCGGCACAGTGGGGCCGACCGCGACGTGCCGCATGCCGGGTGCCCTCAACCAACGCCATGGACGGCGAAAAAATGCTGACAGTAAAAAACATCCACCAGTACTACGGCGGCTCCCACATCCTCCGCGACGTGAGCTTCGAGGCCACGCTAGGCAAGGTCACGGTGCTGCTGGGCCGCAATGGCGTAGGCAAGACCACGCTGCTCAAGTCGCTGATGGGCCTGGTCCCCATCAAGAGCGGCAGCATCGAGCTCGAAGGCAAGCCGATCCACAAGGCCACCCCTTATGAAAGGGCACGGGCCGGCATCGGCTTCGTCCCGCAGGGCCGCGAAATCTTCGCCAGGCTCACGGTCGAGGAAAACCTGCGCATGGGCCTGGCCTACAAGAGCGGCAGCACGCCCATTCCGTCGGAGCTCTTCGACCTGTTCCCAGTGCTCAAGCAGATGATCAACAGGAGGGGCGGCGACCTCTCCGGCGGCCAGCAGCAGCAGCTCGCGATCGCCCGCGCGCTGGCGCCCAAGCCCAAGTTGTTGATCCTCGACGAGCCCACCGAAGGCATCCAGCCCAGCATCATCAAGGACATCGGCCGCGTCATCCGCATGCTGGCCGACCGCGGCGACATGGCCATCGTGCTGTGCGAGCAGTACTACGACTTTGCGCAGGAACTGGCCGACGACTACCTCGTGATGGAGCGCGGCGAGGTCATTGCGCGCGGGCTCGGCAAGGACATGGAAGCGCAGGGCGTGCGCCAGCTCGTCGCGATCTGACAACGGGCGGGCCGGCACGCCGGTATCAGCCGCAGCATCGCCGTATCGGCAGAAATTCAGGGTTTACCCTAAAATCAGGCCTCTGCCCGCCGCCGCCGGGCACCCTCCCAGGAGCCTGGCCTTGAACGCCTCCCCACCCGCGCTGGACAGCGCGGACACCGACATTTCCGTTGTTTCCCCCTCCGCACGGCCCGTGAATTTCCTGCGCGCCGTGCTCGCGCTCGGCGTCGGCGGCTTCGCCATCGGTACCGGCGAGTTCGTGATCATGGGCCTGCTGCCCGAAGTGGCGAAGGACATCGACGTCAGCATCCCCCAGGCCGGCCACGTCATCAGCGCCTATGCGCTCGGCGTGGTCATCGGCGCCCCGGTGCTCGCGGTGCTGGCCGCCGGCTGGGGCCGACGCGCGCTGCTGATCGCGCTCATGGCCGTGTTTGCCGCCGGCAACTTCGCGAGCGCGATGGCGCCGGGTTACCTGTCGCTCAACCTGCTGCGCTTTGCCACCGGGCTGCCGCACGGCACCTACTTCGGCGTGGCCGCGCTGGTGGCCGCCACGCTCGCGCCGCCCGGGCGGCGCGCACGCGCGGTGGGCCTCGTGATGCTGGGGCTCACCGGCGCCACGCTGGTGGGCGTGCCGATCGCGGCATGGCTCGGCCAGCTGTTCGGCTGGCGCGCCGCCTTCGTTTTCGTCGGCGTGATCGCGCTGGCGGCCGTGGCGCTGCTGCGCCGCGACATCCCCGACCTGGCGCCGCCCGCGGGTGCCAGCCCCTGGCGCGAACTCGGCGCGCTCAAGCGCAAGCAGGTGTGGTTCACGCTCGGCATCGGCGCCATCGGCTTCGGCGGCATGTTCTCGGTGTTCAGCTACATCAAGCCCACGCTGATCGAAGTGGCCGGCCTGCCGCTGGGCGGCGTGCCCTTCGTGCTCGCACTGTTCGGCCTGGGCATGGTCACCGGCAACCTCGTCGGCTCGCGGCTGGCCGACAAGTCGCTGATGCGCACCATCGGCGGCCTGCTCGTCTATGCGGCGCTGGTGCTCGCGATGTTCTCGTTCGCGGCGCACCACGTGGTCACCGCGGCAATCAACGTGTTTCTCATCGGCACCACCGTGGCCATCGGCCCGGCGCTGCAGATCCGCCTGATGGACGTGGCCGGCGACGCGCAGACGCTCGCCGCCGCGCTCAACCACTCGGCCTTCAACATGGCCAATGCGCTGGGCGCCTGGCTCGGCGGCGTGGCCATTGCGGCCGGGCTGGGCTGGACCTCGACCGGGTGGGTCGGTGCGCTGCTCGCGCTGGCAGGCGTGGGCGTGTTCGCCTGGGCGCTGATGAGCGCGAGGGCCCATGCGCGGCCCAACGACAAGGTGGCCTGCGAAGGCTCCGCCGGCTAGCGCACATGGCGCTTCCGATGCGCGCGGCGTGCATCTTGAAAGCACCCCGGCGCTGCAGCCTTGCGCCGTCGTGACTATGATGGCCGTCGCCCTTCCATCGCCCGGAGCGACATCCCCATGAGCATCCCGACCACCCGACTCGGCCGCACCGGCCTCACCGTCTCGCGCCTTGCGCTCGGCACCATGACCTTCGGCCTGCAGACCGACGAGGCCGTGTCGCACCGCATCCTCGACAAGGCCGCCGAGGGCGGCATCAACTTTCTCGACACCGCCGACGTGTACCCGCTCGGCGGCACCGTCGAAACCACGGGCCGCACCGAAGAGATCATCGGCCGTTGGCTGCAGAAGCAGGGCGCCGCGGGCCGCCGCCGCTTCGTGGTGGCCACCAAGGCGGTCGGCAAGGTCGGCCCCAACAGCTGGGACCAGGGCGCCTCGCGCAAGCACCTGCTCGACGCCATCGATGCCTCGCTCAAGCGGCTGCAGACCGACCACGTCGACCTGTACCAGCTGCACAGCGACGACCGCGAGACGCCGCTCGAGGAGAGCCTGGAGGCGCTCGACGTCATCGTCAAGTCGGGCCGTGCGCGCTACATCGGTGTGTCCAACTTCCTGGCCTACCGGCTGGCCCGCGCGCTCGGCAAGGCCGAGCTGCACAAGCTCACGCGCTATGTGTCGGTGCAGCCGCGCTACAGCCTGCTGTTCCGCGAGATCGAACGCGAGCTGCTGCCGCTCGCGGGCGAAGAGGGCCTGGGCGTGATCCCCTACAACCCGCTGGCCGGCGGCCTGCTCACCGGCAAGTACAAGCCCGGCGCCACGCCCGAGCAGAACACCCGCTTCACGCTCGGCACGGCCGGCGGCATGTACCAGGACCGCTACTGGAACGAGCGCAGCTTCAACACCGTGACCCAGCTGCACAAGCTGGCCGATGAAGCCGGCGTGCCGCTGGCCACGCTGGCGGTGGCCTGGGTCATGGCCAATCCGCTCATCACCGCGCCGCTGCTCGGCGCCAGCCGCCCCGAGCAGCTCGACGCCACGCTGGCCGCGGCCAGCTACAAGCTGGAGCCCGCACTCAAGCAGAAGCTCGACGAGCTCACGGCCGAATACCGCAAGGGCGACGCGCCCCGGTAGGCCGCCAGGGAGTGGACCCCCAAGAGCTCGCGCCGGCGCCATGGCACAGCTGATGTCGCTGCTGGTGCAGAACGCGATCGCGATCGTCTTCGCGGCGAGCTTTGCCGCGCGCCTCGGCCTTCCGGTGCCCGCGGCCGCGGTGCTGGTGGTGTCGGGCGCGCTGCTGGCGGCCGGCAATGTCTCGGTGGCGGGCGTGGTGCTGGCTGCGGTGCTGGCCAACGTGCTCGGCGACGGCGCCTGGTTCTATGCCGGGCGCCGCTTCGGCTACCGCTTCATGCGGCTTCTGTGCCGCATCTCGCTGTCGCCCGATTCATGCGTGCGGCGCGGCGAATCGCTCATTGGCCGGTGGGGCGGCCTCTCGCTGGTGGCCGCCAAGTTCGTGCCGGGCGTCTCGGTGGTCGCGCCGCCGATGGCCGGTGCGCTGGGCATGTCGGTGTGGCGCTTCATCGGCTTCGACATTGGCGCCGCGCTGGTCTGGACCGGCGTCTTCCTCGGGCTGGGCTGGGTCTTTCGCGACCAGATCCAGGAGGTGCTGGCCATGCTGGCCCAGGCCGGCGGCATCGCGACGCTGGCGCTGGTGGTGGTGCTGGCCGTGATGCTGGCGGTGCGCTACTGGCGCCGGCGCGTGTTCATGCGGCTCACCGGCATGCCGCGCATCAGCGTGGACGAGCTGCATGAGCTGCTCGCGAGCGAGGCGCCGCCGCTCGTGATCGATGTGCGCGGGGAAGCCGGCGTGCAGGTCGATCCTCGCCGCATTCCCGGGGCGCTGGCGTACACGCTCAAGTCGCTGCAGCAGCGGCATCCGGAACTGCCGCTCGTCGGCGGGCGCGACGTGGTCCTTTACTGCAATTGCCCCAACGAGGTGTCGGCCGCCCTGGCCGCGCGCGTGCTGCTGGCGCGCGGTGCGCGGCGCGCGCTGCCGCTGACGGGCGGGCTCGATGCCTGGGTGGCCTCGGGCCGGCCGACGAGCCTGCACTGACACCGTTCGGCGGCTACGAGGAGGGCGGCGCTCAGTCCAGCCGGACCATCGGGCAGGACAGGACCATTCGTTCATCGCGGGGCGAATGGCGCCAGCCGGGCAGGGCGCGCTTCCGGTAAGCCTCGAGCGATGGGTAGCCCTGCACGCTCCAGCCGTAGGTGCTGACCTGTTCAGCCTCGATCACCTCGTAGCGGCATTGCCGGCTGCGGGCTGCGAGCCTAAAGGCGATGCGGCCATGGTCCTTGGCAAGGTCTTTTTCCAGCACGCTGTAGCGGCTGGGCTGGCAGATGCTGAAGCTCGAATTCCATTCGATGGTTTGCGTTCGAACGTACAGCCCGCCCGAGCATGCGCGCCCCGTGCCGCTGAACACGGCCGTGAAGGGTGTGCCGGCAGTGGCAGCGCCGGTGGCAACCAAGGCAAAAAGGGCCAGTACGGCCACCCTGCGTGTCTGCATGCCCATCCTCTCCGGTGTACGTCCCCGTGTTCTCGGGATCTTAAGGTTCATGCCCTTGCCCGGTGGTAGTCTTGCCTCCCGATGAACCTCCGCACCAAGATCGTCGCACTGGCCGTTGCACCGCTGCTGGTTGCGCTGGTGCTGGTGGCACTGGCGGTGCGCCACCAGGAGCATGACCTCGCGCAGCGCGAGCGCGCGCTGATCGAGAAGAGCTACATGGCCCAGCGGCGCAGCGAACTGCGCAGCTACGTCGACCTTGCCGTGAGCACCGTGCGGCCGTTGTACGACGCCGGCCAGGACGACGAGGACACCCGCAGCGAGGCCCTGCGCCGCCTGGCCGCGCTCGACTACGGCGACGACGGCTACTTCTTCGTCTACGACATGCAGGGCCGCTCGCTCATGCATTCGCGCCAGCCCGATCTCGTGGGCCAGAACCTCTGGGACATGCGCGACTCGCGCGGCCGCTTCACCATCCAGGACCTGATCGCGGGCGCGCGCGCGGGCGGCGGCTACGTGGAGTACGAATGGCGCAAGCCCTCCAGCGAGCAGATGGCGCCCAAGCTCGGCTACGTCACCGCGTTGCCGCGCTGGAACTGGATGGTCGGCACCGGCCTGTACCTCGACGACATCGAGGCCACCATGCAGGCGCTCGACCGCCAGATGAGCGCCAACGTCACCACCACGCTGCTCTGGATTGCCGGCATCGCGGCGCTGTGCCTGGGCGTGGTGAGCGCCACCGGGCTGCTGCTCAACCTCAGCGAGCACCGCACGGCCGAGGCCAAGATGCGGCTGCTGGCGCGGCGCGTGGTGCAGTCGCAGGAAGAAGAGCGCGGCCACCTCGCGCGCGAACTGCACGACGGCACCAGCCAGACGCTGGTGTCGGCCAAGCTGCTGATCGAATCGGCGGTGGATGCGCTCGACCGCGAACGCCAGCCCGCGCCGCCCGCACTGAGCAAGGCGCTGCAAAGGCTCAACGATTCGCTGATCGAGGTGCGCCGCATTTCGCACCGCCTGCGGCCGGCCCTGCTCGACACGCTCGGCCTGCCCGCCGCGCTCGAGCGCCTGGGCGACGAATTCGCCGAAGAGGGCGCCATCGACGCCTCGATCATGATCGAGGGCGAGGCCTTCGAACTCTCGCAGGAGGCCAAGACCGCGCTCTTCCGCGTCACGCAGGAGGCGCTCACCAATGTGCGCAAGCACGCGCAGGCGCACCGCGTGCACATTGCGCTGGGCTTTTCCGACGAGGACGGCGTGCGGCTCGAAATTGGCGATGACGGCGTCGGTTTCGACGTGGAGGCGATGCAGCTCGATGCGCGGCGCGGCATCGGCCTGCGCAACATGCGTGAGCGCATGGAGTCGATCGGCGGGCGCCTGGACGTGCAGTCGGGCGAAGGCGGTACAACCATCGTGGCCGAGGTGCCGGCGCGCAGTGCGAGGCCTGAACCGGCATGAAGAAAGACGCCGCCCCCATCCGCCTCTTCCTGGTCGACGACCATCCGCTGGTGCGAGACGGCCTGCGCGCACGGCTCGGCGCCATGCCGGGGCTGGAGATCGTCGGCGAGGCCGGCAGCGCGGCCGAGGCGCTGGCGCTGGTCGAGTCGCTCAGGCCCGACCTGCTGCTGATGGATGTCGGCATGAAGGACATGAACGGCATCGACCTGGCCGCACTGGTGCTGCAGCGCCATCAGCCCGCGCCGCACGTGGTGATGCTCAGCATGTACGACAACCCCGAATACGTGCAGAAGGCCCTGCAGGTGGGCGCGCGCGGCTATGTGCTGAAGGACGCGCCCGCGGCCGAGATCGTCGCGGCCATCGAGGCGGTGTCGGCTGGCGGCACCTTCCTGAGCCCGGCCGTGTCGAAAAAACTGTTCCGCAACCAGGCGCCCAAGCCGCTGCTCACACCGCGCGAGAGCGAGATCCTCAGCGCGCTGGGCCGCGGCGAATCGAGCAAGCAGATCGCGCGCGACCTGGGGCTGAGCGTGCGCACCGTGGAGGCGCACCGGCAGAGCATCAAGCGGCGGCTCGGCATCGAGGGGCAGGCGGAACTCATCAAGTATGCGGTGGAGCATGCGAGGGAGTTCGGCCAGGACTGAACCGCTCTGTCTTCCCCCAATCAACCCACACCCATCCAGGCCCGATCCGCATGTCCGACCTTCCCCACAGCCCCGCCGCCGACCGCAACAAGCAGCCCATCCTCGAGGCGCTGGCCCGCATCCTCGGCGAGCGCGGCAGTGCGCTCGAGATCGCATCCGGCACGGGCCAGCATGCCGCCTGGTTCGCCGCAGCAATGCCCCAATGGACCTGGCAGCCTACCGACGCAGACGCGCGGATGCTCCCCGCGATCGCAGGCCGCGTCGCACAGGCCGCATTGCCCAATCTCCGCGCGCCGCTGCTGCTCGACGTGATGGCGCCGCGATGGCCGTCGCAAGGCGCCGCGTTCGCTCGAGCAGAAGAAAAGTTCGATGCGATCTACTGCGCCAACATGCTGCACATCGCGCCCTGGGCCGCATGTGCCGCGTTGATGCAAGGTGCCGCGCGGCATCTGCTTGCCGATGGATTGCTGGTCACCTACGGGCCCTACTTCGAAGAAGAAGGCACGCCGGCACCGAGCAACCTGGCGTTCGACGAAGACCTGCAAGCCCGCAATCCCGAATGGGGCATACGGCGCCTGGAGGACGTGGTGGCCGAGGCGCACCGCGCAGGGCTTGCGCTGCGCGAGCGGCATGCAATGCCCGCGAACAACCTGCTGCTGGTCTTCGGCTTCTAGGCTCAGCGCACGCGGGGCACCGCAGCGGTCAGCAGCCCCAGCGCCTGGTTCAGCGTCGAGCCTGCAAAGCGTGATCCCCTCGAATGGCCGATCCGCACCACGACGAGATCGTGCGACGGAATCACCACCACGTGCTGGCCTCCTGCGCCGAGCATGTAGTAGGCCGAGGTCGGCGCCGCGAGCGAGCTCATGCCGTTGATCCAGAAGAAGCCGCCGTAGATCGGGCGCTTGTCCGCGGCCCAGGCCGGTGCCACGCTGCTCACGAACTTGACGAAGCCCTCGGGAAGAATGCGCTCGCCGTTCCACACGCCGTCCTGCAGATAGAGATTGCCAAGGCGTGCCCAGTCTCGCCCCGACATGAAGTCGTAGCCCTGCGTGAGAAAGTTGCCGTAGGGGTCGGTCTCGATCACCATGGAGCGGATGCCGATCTTGTCGAAGAGCGCGCGCTGCGGAAACGAAAGATATTCCTCGCCGCTCTTTTCCACCGCGAGGCGAACTAGGTAGTTGGCCAGCACGGGATCGGTGTTGCGGTAGCGGCCCACCGCGCCGGGCGGCCATTGCTGCGGCCGGGTGGCGGCATAGTTGAATGCGTTGATCCGGCCCGTGTAGTAGTAGGTGTGATCCGGGTAGGTGCCGTTGGGGTCGAAGTCCGGATCGTCCGGCGCCTTGATGCGCAGGCCGCTCGACATCTGCAGGATGTCGGAGATCTTGATCTGCTGGCGCGCATCGCCGGCGCCTTGCCACTCGGGAATCGGCGCCGGCTGGTCGAGCCTGTACACGCCCTGCTTGATCAGCACCCCCATCATCGTGGCCACCACGCTCTTGCCCATCGACCACGATTCGAGCGGCGTCGTCGGGCCGATGCCGCTCATGTAGCGCTCGGCGACGATGCGGCCCTTGTGCGTGACCACGAAGGCCGATGTATAGGCCTCGGGCTCATCGAACGCGGCATCGACGGCCCGGGTCACCTTGGCCATGTCGACTTCGGCCGGCGGCGGCTCGCCCGGCAGCACGTCGCCCATCGGCCAGGGTTGGGTCGCGGGGTCGGGCAGCGCGCTCCTGACTTCGACGGGCGTGAAGAACACGCCGTCGCGGCCGGCCGGCAGCGTGATGCAGCCCTGCGAACCGAAGTGGCGCGCCACCAGCGTCGGGCCGTTGGGAATCGAGATGCGAACTTCCTTTTTCACGCGGTCGACCACCGGCTTGTCTACGTTCTTGCGCTGCTCGTACGGCCCCACGAAGTAGCCCAGGCTTTCGGCCGCGACCTCGGGATCGATGCCGGTGATGAACACGGCGGAGCACATCGCCTTGGCATAGCCGGAGGTGTGGTGCTCCAGCGCGTTGCCGGGCGGCGGCACGTAGGGCGTGTTGAGTTCGAGGGCGCGTGCGCGGGCAATCAGCGCCTCGCGCTCCGGCAGTTGTGCCGCGGTGGGTGTCGATGGAGCGCCGACGCCGATGCCGATCCCTCCGCCACCTCCACCCCCGCCGCCACCACCACCACCGCATGAGACCAGTGCGACCGCCAGGCCCAGGGCCGTGGCGGTGATGGCGAGGGAGCGGCGGATCGAGCACTTCATTGGCGGTCCTTGGGTTTTCGCGGGAGTCGATGGCGGTGCGCAACTTTCGGCACCGGCGGGATTGTGGGTGAATCCCGTGAGGGCGGCTAGCGCTTTCGCATGAGGCGCGTGCGATGTAGCGCCAAGGTTCTCATCGTTGGATTCGATGATTGGAGAGTCCCCGCATCGTGCTTGCCTGCAGGACGCGCAATATTTCATGATCGCAGGAGACGGCCCGTGTGAACGTAGCCTTTCGGGTGGCAGGCAGCACGAACTTGGGTCGATAAGATGCGTCGGACCCGCAGTGGTTGCTGGTCAGTTCGCTGGACCAAGCCAGATAAGCACAGGAAGGAAAAAACAGATGCCACTTCCCGAAATGGCAAAGCCGATATCGTTCGAAGCGATATGGAAGAACTACCCCAGTGATGACCCTTGCGTGAACCCTCGCACGGGAAAGAAGGCGTATGACGACCAATGCGCAATACGGGTCGGCATTGCGTTGGAAAAGTCGGGTGTCAGCTTCAAGACATTTCCCGGCCCACGCTGCGAATTTGGCCCTTCCGGAAACGGAATGGTGCTGTGCGCAACCGAATTGGCCAACTGGCTGATGCGTCGTCCGTTCGCTGGCTGTCCAGATGCGGAAACACACCAGGGAAAAAGCTTCGACAAGAGTCTTTCCGGTCGCACGGGCATCATCTATTTCGAGGACTACTGGTTGCGTACCGCTGAGGCAAAGTTTCCCACTGGAGATCACATCGACCTGTGGGATCGGAATCGACTGACGCCGTCGTGGACGACGTTCCTTCGCTTCTCGCTCGGCATTGATACCTTTCGATCACCGTGGAGCGGCAACGGATACCTCTACTCCGATCTGCACGCGTCGCGTCGAGTTGTCTTCTGGCCAATAAGCTGATGAAGCGTCCAATCTTCACTTTGTGCGGGGCTTTGCTCGGCGTCGCTCTGTTTCTGGGCATGCCAATCCTCTTTTCACTCGCGTTTCCCGGTACAGGGATTGGGCATCACGGCGAGGATGAAGCCGCTCGGATGCTGCGCGTGTATGTCGTCATGGGCGGTGCGGCCTCTGCCGCGTTGGGTGCTTGGGTCGGCGGCGTCGCCGCGACGAATCCGCGTCGGGCGCTTGGAATGCTTGCTGCCATTGGAGTCGTCAGCATTGCCTTCGGCATCGTTCCGATTCAATTGCCGATGAAGCCCGAGAACGCGATGGCTGTTGGAATTGGAGCCTGGGCCGTCGTCAGTGCAGGTCTCGCGGCGTTGGTGGCACGCAAGAAGAGCGAAACCACTGCGTAGTGACAACGCTTCAAGATGCTAGCGGCACATGTCATACCCGCCGGTCTCCAGGTGGAAGTGGTCCTTGTGCGCGGCGTTGTAGTCGGGGCCCAGCGCGCCGTTGAAAAATCGGCAGGCGCCGCGGTGCGCATCGCGCAACAGCAGCGCCGACGGATCGTCCGTGCTCGGGGCACTGCTGCGGGGCCAGGCTTGCAGCACCGTGATGCGGCGGCCGTCGGCCAGCGTGAGGCCGGCGACGTCCAGTGCATCGGCCGTGGCATGCCGGCTGCGCGAAGCGCCCGGCACGGCATCGTCGCCGCGGTTCACGTTGCGGCAGGCGTAGCTGCCGAGATGCTCGATGGCCACCACCGGCTGGCCGAAGCGCTGCCTGGCGGCCGGCTGCAGCGCGTGGCGCTCCCACATGAAGAAGGACAGCGCCATCGGGCAGCTCAGCGAAGGCGCGGTGCCCAGGCGTACGCCGGCGGAGCGCAGCCTCACGGCGTTCTTGAAGCCGCAGCCGGGGCCGGTGACGCGGTCGGGCAGCAGCTCGTACTGCATGCCGGTTTGCGCCAGCGCCGCAAGGCAGCGCGCCGGCTCGCGGCGGGCCCGCTCGAGCTTGAAGCTGGTCAGCCAATCGGGCGGCGCCGCCACGTCGAGCGGCGCCCACGGATCGAAGCGCTCGGGAATCTCGACGGTGCCGGTGGCCACGGCCCATGCACCCACGGCAAGCGCGGCGCATGCCGCGGCCATGCCGAGCCAGCGCTTGCGGCGCGAAGGCGCGGGCTTTAGCGGGCGTTCGGAAGGATCCAGGGCCATGGTCTCGATGAATGCCAGGCAAGGCGCCGTGCCTGAGATCCTTCCTCAGGGCTGTGCGGCAATGAGCGGATCGAGCTCGGCCCGCACGCGCCGGATCGCCACTTCATGCCGCAGCGTCTGCGCCCCGCGCCCGTAGGTCATGGCCTTGCGGATCAGCCGCAATTGCTCGCGCTGCAGCTGCGTCTTCAGGCGCCTGGCCCGCAGCCCGAAGGTCCAGCCGATCTCCCGGCGAACCTTGTAGCGCTGCAGGGGCGCGCCCAGGCGGATCCACTCGTCGTCGCGGATCAGCTCGCGCTCGGGCACGAAGTAGGCGGCCAGCGCATGCAGGTAGGCGCCGTTCTCGCGCGCGGCAACGCGCCAGAAGAGCCCGGCCGCCACCATCGCGGGAATGCCCTTGACGGCGAGCATCACGGCCATGTCGCCGTAGCCGCCGTCGAAGAGGTCTTCGAGCCATGGGGAGTTCCAGATGAAATGCATTGCCCACGCAAGCGCGAAGCACAGCAAGGCGCAGGCGATCCTCGCCGCCAGCGAACGCTCCGGATGCAGCAGGAACCAGGCCACGCCGAAGGACGCGATCGTCGTGTAGGCCGCATGGCTCCACAGCCCGCTCAGCAGCCCGCGCGTCAGCAGGTTGATGAGCACCGGAGACACCTGGTTCTCGAGCGGAAAGTGCATGGAGGCGTTGACGGTGTAGCTGAGGTTCTCGACCACCTGGAAACCCAGGCCCGCCATGGCACCCACGATCAGCACCGACAGGTAAGTCTGGAACTGGTTGCGCGCCACCAGCACCAGCAGGATGACGCCCGCGATCTTCAGGAACTCCTCGGTGATGGGGCCCGCAATGGCCGGCCCCCAGAGGGCCACGAAATCCGGCGACACCAGCTTGGCGCACAGGCTCTGGATGGCGATGTTCGCCGGCGCGGCAAAGTAGACGGCGCCGAGCCCGCCCCACGCAAATGCCAGCACGAAGGCTTCCGGCGGGTGCTGCTCTAGCAGGTCGAGCGTGCGGAAGACCAAAAGAAAAAGCAGCGTGTAGATGCCCCACACCAAAATGCCCAGCAGGGCCGTGACGGGGACGACGCGGAACCCCATCGAGAACATGCTGACGGTGTAGAACAGGCCGTTGACGATCAGCGCCGCCAGCAGCCAGAAGGCCGCGCGCTGCGGCTGGAAGAACGAATCGGTGCCGATCGGCCAGTCGCCGCGGTCCTGCTGGCCTTCGAAGGCGGGCGGGCTCACTGCGGTGCCTCCAGGTCCATCGATTCCAGCATGCTGCGCGCGTCGGCCATCGCCTCGTTCAGGCCGTCGCTGGCGCCGTAGCAATCGATCTGCACGAGCGAGCGGCGCTGCAGGTCGACCACCTGCCAGAAGCGGCCGGCCAGCTTCGATCCGTAGTACGCAAAGGTCTTGCCCTGCAGGCCCCATGAAGTGACGAAGTCGGACACGTCGCCATCGATGTTCAGGCGCTGGCCGCGCTCCATGAGCCTTTGCTGCCGCATCAGCGGACCGTCGGGCCCGCCGGCCCAGGCACGCGTGGTCACCAGGAACTTGTGGCCGCCCTTGAACAGCATCAGCGACTGGCCGGCCCTGGAGCGCGACACGTCCATCTCCCATCCGCTGGCGGGAACGAACCTCGCATGGCCGACGGACACCGTGTCTCCCGCCGCGAGCGGCCGGCTGCCGGGCGTGCGGCTGTCCCAGAAGCTCAGGCCGCCCACGTAGGCGGCAATGGCGAGCAGCACAGCGAACGCGCCTGGCCAGGTGCGGTACGGTATGCGGCGGGATGGCTCGGGCATGCGGCAATCGTGCCATACGATGGCCGGGACACGGGCCTTGCTTGCATTGCTTCGATGCATGGCTATCCTCCACGGTCATTGCAATGAAGCTGCTTCGGAACCTTCAGGACAGAACATGAAAAAGTCGGACGCGAGCACCGGTCAGCCGGCATCGGAGCTCATCTCGCAACGGATCGCCGAGCTCGGCGGCTGGCGCGGCGACACGCTGGGCCGCATGCGCAAGCTCATCAAGCAGGCGGACCCGGACGTGGTCGAGGAATGGAAGTGGATGGGCACGCCGGTCTGGTCGCACGGCGGCATCATCTGCACGGGCGAGTCCTACAAGGACAAGGTGAAGCTCACCTTCGCCAAGGGCGCCTCGCTGCCGGACCCGGCCGGCCTCTTCAACGCGAGCCTGGACGGCAACATGCGCCGCGCGATCGACATCTTCGAAGGCGACGAAGTCGAGGCGACCGCCTTCGAGGCGCTCGTGCGCGAGGCGGTGGCGCTCAACGGTGCCGGCAAGCCGAAGCCTGCAAAGAAGTCGACGGCCAAGTCCTGAAGGAACCACATGCCCGATGCATCCGCACCCACGCCACGTCGTCCCCGCATGCCGCTGCTGCTGCTTCGCCTGCTGCCCATGGGCGCCTGCCTGCTGGTGCTGGGCTGCGCGGGCCCGCGGCCGACGCAGCCCGTGGCCGGCTACAGGCCGCCTCCCGTGCTCACGGCCGAGCAATCGAGCGGCGTCGCGATCCATGCGCTGGGCCTGGTCGGCACGCCGTACCGCTACGGCGGCAACACGCCGGAGGGCGGCTTCGATTGCAGCGGGCTCATCGGCTACGTGTACAGGAACAGCACGGGCCAGGCCACGCCGCGCACCGTGGCGCGCATGGCCGGCTTCGGGCGCCCGGTGCCCGCGTCCGAACTGCGTTCGGGCGACCTGGTGCTCTTCGGCGCCTCCACGCCGTCGCACGCGGGCATCTACGTGGGGGCCGGGCAGTTCGTGCATGCGCCCTCGACGGGCGGCGAGGTGCGGCTCGACCGGCTGGACGGCGTCTACTGGTCGCGCCAGCCGATGCAGGCGCGCCGGCTCTAGCGGGAAAAAAAGCGGCCCGAATCCCACTCAACGCGCGGGTGTTGCCGTTGGTTCTACGGGGATGCCTGCCTTGGGACGGACTGGCCGGTATGGCATGCTGTGCCGGTATCACCGAAGCTCGGAGAGGTCCCCCATGAAAAAAATCCTAGCCCTGGCCATCCTGGGCATTGCCACCATCCTCCCGGCGTTCGCGCAGCGCGGCGACCCTTACGAGAACGACCGCCGCTACTGCGCCAGCGGCCGCTCCGGCGTCGACTTCAACACCTGCATGTGGCGCATCCAGCGCGACCGCGAGGAGCGCTACGACCGCCGCGAGCAGCGCGCCTACGAGCGCGAGCAGCGGCGTGAATACGAGCGCCGCGAGCGCTGGGCCGAGCAGCCGCCTCCACCGCCGGCCTACCGCCAGTGGGACGGCCCGCCGTCCGGCGAGCAGCCCCGGCTCAGCGACATGCAGCAGCGCGCGCTGGACAACTGCAACCTGCTGGCGCCGCGCGACCAGCCCCGCTGCCGCGCGACGGTGATGTCCACCGTGCGATAGGGCCAGGGCGTCCGCAGGCGCTGGCAGGGTTTTCCATTACGCAAAGCCACGCACGCGGGCCGCGCGGTCCGACGGATGCGCGCCCGCGCCCATGCGGCAAAACTCCCGGGTTCATTCCCAGGAGACATTCCCATGCACAGCATCCGCCGCCACCTGGTGTGGCTCGTCGTGGCCGTGGCCGGCGCATTCGCGCTCGGCACCGTGGCCCTCACGCGCGGTGAAAGCGTCAACGCCCTGTGGGTGGTGACCGCCGCGGTCTGCACCTACCTGATCGCCTACCGCTACTACAGCCTGTTCATCGCCGAGAAGGTGCTGGGGCTGGACGGCAACCGCAAGACGCCGGCGCACCGCCACAACGACGGCCTGGACTACGTGCCGACCGACAAGAACGTGCTGTTCGGCCACCACTTCGCGGCCATTGCGGGCGCCGGTCCGCTGGTGGGCCCGGTGCTGGCCGCGCAGATGGGCTACCTGCCCGGGCTGCTGTGGGTGCTGGCGGGTGTGGTGTTCGCGGGCGCGGTGCAGGACTTCATCATCCTGTTCATTTCCACGCGGCGCGACGGCCGCTCGCTCGGCGATCTCGTCAAGCAGGAGATGGGCACGGTGCCCGGCATGATCGCGCTGTTCGGCACCTTCATGATCATGATCATCATCCTCGCGGTGCTGGCGCTGATCGTGGTGAAGGCGCTGGCCGAATCGCCGTGGGGCACCTTCACCGTGGCGGCCACCGTTCCGGTGGCGCTGTTCATGGGCGTGTACCTGCGCTTCATCCGGCCGGGGCGCATCGGCGAGGTGTCGCTGATCGGCTTCGTGCTGCTGATGCTCGCCATCTTCGGCGGCCAGGCCGTGAGCCAGAACCCCGCGTGGGCGCCGCTCTTCACCTTCGACGGCAAGGCGCTCACCTGGATGCTCGTGGGCTACGGCTTCGTGGCCGCGAGCCTGCCGGTGTGGCTGCTGCTGGCGCCGCGCGACTACCTGTCGACCTTCCTGAAGATCGGCACCATCATCGCGCTGGCGCTGGGCATCGTGTTCGTCATGCCGACGCTGCAGATGCCCGCGCTCACGCAGTTTGCGCAGGGCGGCGGGCCGGTGTGGTCGGGCAGCATGTTCCCGTTCCTGTTCATCACCATCGCCTGCGGCGCGGTGTCGGGCTTCCATGCGCTGATCTCCTCGGGCACCACGCCCAAGATGCTCGACAACGAGCGCCATGCGCGCTTCATCGGCTATGGCGGCATGCTGGCCGAATCCTTCGTGGCGGTGATGGCGCTGGTGGCGGCTTCGTGCATCGAGCCCGGCATCTACTTTGCAATGAACAGCCCGGCCGCGCTGGTGGGCAGCACCGCCCAACAGGCGGCGCAGACCATCTCGAGCTGGGGCTTCGTGGTCACGCCCGAGATGCTGATGCAAACCGCCAAGGACGTGGGCGAAAGCACCATCCTCGGCCGTGCGGGCGGTGCGCCGACGCTGGCCGTGGGCATGGCCCACATCCTCCACCAGGTGATCGGCGGGCAGGCCATGATGGCCTTCTGGTACCACTTCGCGATTCTGTTCGAGGCGCTCTTCATCCTCACGGCCGTGGACGCCGGCACCCGCGCCGGCCGCTTCATGCTGCAGGACCTGCTGGGCAGCTTCGTGCCCGCGCTCAAGCGCACCGATTCGCTGCCGGCCAACCTGTTTGCCACGGCGCTGTGCGTGGCGGCCTGGGGCTACTTTCTCTACCAGGGCGTGGTCGATCCGCTGGGCGGCATCAACACGCTGTGGCCGCTGTTCGGCATCTCCAACCAGATGCTGGCCGCGGTGGCGCTGCTGCTGGGCGTGGTGGTGCTGTTCCGCATGAAGCGCGAGCGCTACGCATGGGTGGCCATTGCGCCGGCCGCATGGCTTCTGGCCTGCACGCTCACGGCCGGCTGGCAGAAGATCTTCTCGCCCGATCCGAAGATCGGCTTCCTCTCGCACGCGGCCAAGTACACCGAGGGCCTGGCCAACGGCGTGCTGGTGGCGCCGGCCAAGACGCCCGAGGCCATGTCGCGCATCGTCTTCAACGACCGGCTCGATGCGGCGCTGTGCGCGCTCTTCATGTTCGTGGTGCTGAGCGTGCTGGTCTACAGCATCAAGGCCTGCCTCGCGGCCCGCGCGGCCCACCGGCCGACCGCGCAGGAGACGCCGTTCGAACCGCTCGCCGCCTCGGCGGCGCGCTGAGCAGGAGGGGGCCATGGCTCTCGCATTGCCGGAGGCCGGGCGCTACTTCGCGCGCTCGCTCAAGCAGTCGCTGCGGCTCATGGTCGGGCTGCCCGACTACGACGCCTACCTGACCCACATGGCGGCCACGCACCCGGACCAGCCGCCGATGAGCTACGAGGCCTTCTTCCGCGAGCGGCTCGAGGCGCGCTACGGCGGGGGCAAGGGGCGCTGCTGCTGAAGGACGGCGGCGGCTGCATGCCTGCCCCACGACCGCAAAGATTCCGAAGACAGGCAAGGGCTCAGGCGCCGGCTGAGCCTGGCTGCGTGAATTCCAGTTTCTTTGGGCCGGCACTTGCTGCCACGATGGCCTCCACGCAACCGAGTGGTGGAGAACATCGATGGCATCCGAATTGAATCAAATCGCAAGCGGGTCGCTGCGCTGGCGCATCGGCCTGTCGGCCGCCCTGTGCCTCGCGGCGGCGCTTTCCGCGGCCGGGCCACCCGACGCGGGCGTCGTGCTGCATGCGGAGCAGCGCTTCCAGCTGGCGCTGGAAGCGCAGGCCGCACGCGACTACCGCTCGATGCTCGAACAGCTTCGGCAAGCGGCGGCCGAGGACAACGCCGAGGCGCAGGAGATGCTGGGCATGGTGCTGCTGGCGGGGTCGACGCTGTACGGCTCCGCCATCAAGGCCGACCGCTGCGAGGCGCGCCGCTGGATGCTGCGCGCCGCCGCGCAGGGCAGCGATACGGCCAGGGTCCAGCTCGCCTTTCTCAACAGGCTGCGCCAGTCTCCGGCCGGCAGGAACGCTTGCGACTGAGCCTGCGTCTGTAGCGATGCAGTGACGCCTGGTTACCGCATCGCGCGCGGGGATGCGTCGCTGGAAAATGAAGGGCTAGACTCTTCGTTTGCCAATCCCTCCGCTGCGAGGCCGACTCATCATGAAATCCTGGTTGATTCCCATGGCGCTTGCCCTGGCGGGCAGCGCCCACGGCGCCGAAAACTGCGAAGCCCTGCGCACCCAGATCGAAGCGAAGATTGCCGCGGCCGGCGTGACGCGCTTCACCGTCACCACCGTCGATGCCAATGCAGAAGCGGCAGGACAGGTGGTGGGCAGCTGCGATCTCGGCAGCAAGAAGATCGTCTACCAGCGCGAAGGCGCACCCGCAGCAGGTGCGGCGCCGGCACGCCCGAGCGCGGGCCCGGCCGACGAAGAGATATTGACGGAGTGCAAGGACGGCACGGTGTCCGTCGGCGGCGACTGCAAGAAGTAGGCAGGAGCCAAGCCTTGTCATCCTCCAAAGCCTTTCGCATCGCGCTCTCGGCCTCGGCCGCCGCCATTGGCGGCATGGCGGCGTACTGGACCCTGCTGGCCACGCGGCAGGGGCACATCCTCTTCAACGCCAGGAAGCTTCCGGTCGTCCATCTGTCCGACGACTTTTCCACCTACTCCCACACCGTGCCGGGCGGCATGGTGCGCGGCTACGTCTATCACCCGCAGGGCGAAGACGCGCTGCAGGACCTGTTCATCTATTTTGCCGGCCGGGGCGAGGACGTCCGAGCCACCGCGCAGGCGCTGCACTGGCTGCCGGAGGGCTTCGGATTTGCGGCCGTCAACTACCGCGGCGTGGCCGACTCCGAGGGACATCCCTCCGAGATCGCCTCGGTGGCAGACGCGATCCAGTTTGCCAACCACCTGCGCAAGGCCTTTCCGCAGGCGCGCCTGCACGTGGTCGGCCGCAGCCTGGGCACGGGCGTGGCCATCCAGCTGGTGGCGCAGCAGGACTTCTCGAGCCTGCAGCTGGTCACGCCCTACGACTCGATGCTCGAAGTGGCCAAGAAGCGCTTTCCGCTGGTTCCGCTGGCGCTCTTGCTGCGGCACCGCTTCGACTCGCTCACGCACTGCAAGGAAGTGGCCGCCAAGACCCAGGTGCTGCTGGCCGAGCGCGACGACGTGGTGCTGCCCGAGCGCTCGCAGAAGCTCATCGCGGCCTGGCCCACGCCCATCAGCGTGCAGACCGTGCCCGCCTCGGACCACCACAGCATCATGGGCATCGAAGCGACCTGGCTCTATCTGGTCGACTTTGCGTTGACTGCCATTCTTCCCGAGCCGATCGCGGCCTGAGCTGCTGCGCAGGTGCCTCAGCCGGCACCCAGCGCCGCAAAGCCGCCTTCAAGATCGCGCAGCAGATCCGAAGGCGCCTCCAGCCCCACGTGCAGCCGCACGACCGCGCCGCGCGCGCTCCAGTCGGTCACGCTGCGCGCCGCGCGCATGTCGGCCCAGGCCACCAGGCTTTCATAGCCGCCCCAGGACGAGCCCCGACCGAACAGCGACAGCGCATCGACGAAGCGCTCGACCGCGGCGTTCTCGATGCCCGGCTGCAGCTCGAACGAGACGAGCCCGTTGGTGCCGCGGCAGTCTCGCTTCCAGAGCGCGTGGCCCGGATGCTGCGGCAGCGCGGGGCAGAACACGGCCGCCACTTCGGGCCTCGCCTCCAGCCAGTGCGCCACCTCCATCGCATGCCGCTCGTGCATCTGCAGCCGCGCGGACAGCGTGCGCATGCCGCGCAGCACCAGCCAGGCATCGTCGGGGCTCACCGTCATGCCGAAGGCGTCGCAGCGCTCGTTGAGCGGCTGCCAGGCTTCGCGCGTGGTGGCGACGGTGCCCATCATCACGTCGGAGTGGCCCGAGAGGTACTTGGTGGCGGCCATCAGCGAGATGTCGGCGCCCAGCGCGAGCGGCCGGTATTGAATGCCCGAACCCCAGGTGTTGTCCGCGGCAACGAGCGCGCCGCGCGCATGGGCCAGCTCGGCCAGCCGGGGCAGGTCGCACATCTCGTAGACCAGCGAGCCGGGGCATTCGGCATACACGAGCTTCGTGTTCGGCTCGAACAGCTCCTCGATGCCGCTGCCATCCGCGGCAAAGAAGCTGCAGCGGATGCCATAGGGATCGAGGAAGGAATGCACGAGCTTGCGCGCCGGCTCGTACACGCTGTCCGACATCAGCACATGGTCGCCGGGCTTCAGGTACGACAGCAGCACCATGCCGATGGCGGCAAGGCCGGTGGGAAAGAGGCGCGTGCGGTGGGCGCCTTCGAGTTCGCTCACCGCGTCCTCGAGCGCGAAGGTGGTGGGCGTGCCGCGCGCGCCGTAGCTGAAGGCGCGCTCTTCGCCGCGCCGCGCGCGCGTCTCGCGCATGGCGGCCACGCTGTCGAACAGCACGGTGCTCGCGCGCACCAGCGGCGTGCTGACCGGCGAGCCGCCGAAGTAGGCCGGGGCCTTGCCGGTGTGGACGAGCCGGGTGTCGAGGGACTGGCCTGCGGTGTCTTGGAGCGAATCGGACATGGTGTGTTCCAGCGGGCACGGGCCTCTATGGTGCGTCAATCCGCCTTGGCGCCCGAAAGCTTGACGATGCGCGACCAGCGGTCGATGTCCTGGCGCAGCTGCGCGGCAAAGGCTTCGGGCGTGTTGGCCACCACCTCGCTGCCGCCGTCGTTCACGAGCTTGGTCACTTCGGGCAGGCGCAGCGTGCGCACGATGGCTTCGTTCAGGTAGGTCACGCGCTCGGGCGGCGTGCCGGCCGGCGCGAAGAAGCCGTACCAGTCCTCGAAGCGGGCATTGGCGTAGCCCAGCTCCTCGAGCGTCGGTACCTTGGCAAACACGCCGATGCGGCGCGGGCTCGTGACGGCCAGCACGCGCAGCTTGCCGTTCTGCACCATGCCCGCGACCGACGAGGTCGAGGTCACGAGCACGTCGACCTGCCCGCCGAGCAGGTCGGTGAGCGCGGGGCCGGCGCCCTTGTAGGGCACGTGCGTCATGTCCACGCCGCTGTCCTTCTGCAGCACCACGCCGACCAGGTGCGAGAGCGTGCCGTTGCCCGGCGTGGCATAGGTGACCTTGCCGGGGCTGGCCTTGGCGCGCGTGGCCAGGTCGGCAAAGGTCTTGTAGGGCGAATTGGCCTCCACCACCAGCGCGAGCGGCGCCGCGTTGATCTGCGTGATCGGCATGAAGTTCTTCAGCGGATCGAAGCCGGGCGCCGAGTAGAGCGAGGGGTTCACCGCCATGATCGACACCTGCGAGGTCAGCACCGTGTAGCCGTCGGGCTTGGCCTCGGCCACCGACTTGGCGCCAATGTTGCCGCCGGCGCCGCCGCGGTTGTCCACCACCGCGGCCTGTCCCATGATTTCCGGCAGCCGCGTGGTCACCAGCCGGGCCGTGGCGTCATTGCCGCCGCCTGGGGGAAAGGGCGAGACGAACTTCACCGTTTGCGACGGAAAGCCGTTGCGCGCGGGCAGCGGCTGGGCCGAGGCAGGCTGCAGGGCCATGGCCGCGAGCCATGCGGCAGCGAGGGAAAGACGGGCAAGGCTTGGAACGCGAAAGGCAGACGACATGACGGAACTCCTGGAATAGGAACTGACAACGACGAACGGAGAAAGCGAAACCGGGGAGCTAGGCGTGCGGCGCGGCGGAAGCTGTGGGCAGCCTGAAGGCCGAGCGCTCCTGCGCATCGAGCTGCGCGACCAGGCCGGTCTCCCAGGCCAGGTAGCGGCGCGCCGCTTCCTTGTTGCCGTCGTGGCGGTCGTGCACGAAGAACAGGTAGTCGATGCAGTCCGCATCGGCGGGCAGGGCGGGCGTGGCCTGCACCGGCAGGCCGGCATCGCGCCATGCGGCCATGCCGCCTTCGAGCAGCAGCGGGGCGGGCGAGAGGCCGGCCAGCTCGGATGCCGCGGCCCAGGCCGCGAGCCCAGCGTCGTCGGCCACCAGCACGAGCTGGCGCGTTTCGTTCTTCACGTCTTGAGCGAGACGCGGGCGTATCGACCAGCGCGCCCCTGGAGCATGGCCGGCGCGGAACTGCATGCTCGGGCGCAGGTCGACCAGCGCCACCTCGCCCTGCGCAAGGCGGGCGGACAGCGCCTCTGCATCGATCGTTGCCAGCGCAGGCGCGGCCGGCGCAGCAGCGGGCGCGAGCGACAGCCCGCTCGCAAGCCCGCCTTCGAGCACGCTCGCCTCGTGGCCCATCTGCCGCAGCCAGTGCGCGACGGTGGGCGCGCGCACGCCGTCGTCGTCGAACAGCACGAGCCGCGCCCCGCGCACGCCGACGTACTGGTCGCCGGCCTGCATCAACTGACCGCCGGGCGTGTGCTGCGCGCCGGGCAGCGTGCGGGCCGCGAATTCCTCCGGCGTGCGCACGTCGCAGAGAAACAGGCTGCGGCTGGCATCGCCGGCCCATTGCTGCACGGTCTGCGCCGTGACCGTGGGCACGCCGAAGCGCTCGGCCAGCGCCTTGGCGGCCGGCCGCAGGTCGGTGTTGCCGCTGTCCGCCGCATAGCGCCGCGTGCCGCCGTGCTCCAGCGCGTGGTCGTTCAGGTACCAGCCCTGTGTGCCGTTCTCCAGTGCATAGACCGGGTTGGGCAGGCCCAGGTTGATGAGCGTCTGCGCGCCGATGATGCTGCGCGTGCGGCCCGCGCAATTGATGACGATGGGCGTGGTGGTGTCGGGCACCAGCCGGCGCACGCGGAAGGCCAGCTCGCCGTTGGGGCAGCAGGTGGCCGTGGGGATGTTCATCTTGTGGAACTCGCTCACCGGCCGGCCGTCGAGTACCACCACCTTCTCCTTGCGCGCCAGCATTTCGGCCAGCTGGTCGGCGCTCACGCGGGGCGTGTGATAGACCTCTTCGGCCAGCTCGCCGAAGGTCTTCGAAGGCAGGTTGACGCCCGCGAAGAGCGCATGGCCCGCGGCCTTCCAGGCGCGGGTGCCGCCCTGCAGCACATGCACGGCGGTGTAGCCCAGCACGGCGAGCCGGCGGGCGGCGCGCTCGGCCACGTCGCTGTCGCCGTCGTCATACGCGACCACGCGCACGCCGCGGCGGGGCACGAGGCGCGGCGCGTCGAGTTCGAGCCGGCTGAAGGGCAGCGGAATGCCGTAGAAGAGGTGCGCCTCGCCGTACTGGCCGTGCTCGCGCACGTCGAGCAGCGCGATCTCGCCGCCGTCATGCAGCCAGGATTTGAGGGTCTTCGGGTCGATGAAAGAGGTCATGGGAAGCAAACCGTTGGAACGAACGCGGTCCTGCGAGGCCGCGCCCTGCACGGCCCGCATGAAAGAAGACGAGGTTGAAAGAGGGGCCTAGCGGCGCGTCTGCACGCCGATGCCCATCGTCTGGTAGGTGCCGGCTTCCAGGTCGTACGCGGTGCGCTGGTTCAGCGTCTCGAGCGCGCGGCCGTACATGTGCAGGTGCCGAATGACCTGGTCGCCCTGGATCTCGACCGAGTGGATGTCCTCGGGCATCAGCGCAATGCCCTTGCCGGGCGCGACCACGACCAGCGCGGTTTCCTCGAGCTTGCCGACGCCCGGCACCGAGCCGTCGTCGCGCCGCTCGTACACGCGGTTGTGCTCGGTGCCTTCCACTGCGGCAATGCAGGCCCAGGTGGTGTGGTTGTGCGGCACGATCTTCTTGCCCGGCCGCATCACGTTGAGGTAGAGCGCATAGCTCTGGTCCGGGTCCTCGGCAATCAGGTAGCGGGCCTGGTGCTCGCCGGCCTCGGGCGCCGGAAAGTCGGCGGCACCCCAGTAGTCGGTGCGCTCGGCCAGCCCTTGCAGCGCGTCGAGCACCGCATCGAGCTTTTCGCGGGTTGGTTCAGCGCCGCCTATGGCTTTCTTCATCCGGTCGATGGACGCGGCGACCGCCTCGCGGCGTGGGTCGGACAGGGTGCTCATGCAGGGTTCTCCAGTGGGGATGCGTGTCTTGGTGTGCATTCACTGTAGTGACAGGGGCATGACCCGACAATCCAGCCGGCGCAAGAAATACATCAATAAAATTAATGGATGCCCACGCTCGATCTTGAACTGCTGCGCTCCTTTGCGGCCGTCGTCAGCCACCACAGCTTTGCCGCGGCGGCCGTGCACCTGGGCCGCACGCAGTCGGCCATCACGCAGCAGATGCAGCGGCTCGAAGAGCAGGTGGGCCACGCGCTGTTCGCCAAGCAGGGCCGGCAGAAGCGCCTTACCGAGCATGGCGAACGGCTCCTGACCTATGCGCACCACCTGCTCGCACTCAACGACGAGGCGCTGCGCAGCCTCCGGCAGGGCGAACTCGAAGGCAACCTGCGCATCGGCGCGCCGCACGATGTGGCCGAGACCATGCTGCCGCTGCTGCTCACCGAAGTGGCGCGCACATCGCCGCTGCTGCAGCTGGACATCCACATCGGCCGCAGCCCCTACCTCATGACCTCGCTCAAGAGCGGCGAGGTCGACATGATCATCTCGAACCGCGCCGATCCGCAGTTCGATGGCGTGGTGCTGCGCAATTCGCCGACCGTGTGGCTCTGCGCCGCCAGCTACGTGCACGACCCGTCCAAGCCGGTGCCGCTGATCATGGCCGATGGCCCCAGCATCTTCCGCCGCATCGGCCACGAGGCGCTCGATGCCGCGGGCGTGGCCTGGACGCCGCGCTACACCTCGTCGAGCCTGATCGGCATCAAGGCCGCGCTGCGCGCCGGCCTGGGTGTGACGGCGCGCGGCGTGGAGCAGCTCGACGCGGGCTTGCGCGTGCTGGGTGCCGGCGACGGAATGCCGCGCCTGCCCGACCTGGCGTATTACCTGTACGTGCGCAGCCATGTGGTGAACCCCGTCACGCGGCAGGTGTTCGAGACATTGAAGAAGCACCTGAGGTTGCCGCGTACTGACATGCCGGCTTGAAGCGCTAGGTGGCCCAGATCCGCGGCGAACTCGCCGGTAACCACCACAGCTCGGCGCGCCACGCCTGCCACACTTGCCGCAGCAGCTGCATCGCGGGCTCGACCACCGGCGCCAGCACGCGCAGCACGACGATCTCCGCATGCGGGCTGGTCGCGCCGGCGCTCTCCTGCAGCCCGTGCGCATCGATGGCGGTGCGCGCCAGCGCAAGCAGCGCCTCGCGCCGCGCCCGCGCGGCCGGCGTGCCCGAGACGAAGAACAGCGACGCGATGCAGCGATGCCCGCCGAAGCCCAGCGGGCTTTGCAGCAGCCGATGGTCGGCTGCATCGATGCGCCCGCGCTCCAGCCACACGCCGGGCACTTCGATGTGCTGCAGGTAAGTGCCGCGCTCGAAGGGCTGGTTGGCATTCGGCAACCCGAGGGCCGTCACGTCCCAGCCGATCATCTCGGCGCCGGGCTCGGCCTCGATGGTGAGCCGGTTCTCGGCGCGGCAGCCGCTGTAGCAGATGGCCTCCAGCGGCAGCCACTCGAGCCGCGCGCCCTTGGCAAGCCGGATGCGCGTGCGCTGCAGCGCGAGTTCGCCTTCGGAGCGGTAGAAGCGCGACGCGCCCGGCGTGGTGATCAGGCCATGGCTTGCGTCGGCGGCCTCGATGTCGATGTCCAGCGTGTCGCCGCCCACCAGCCCGCCCGGTGGATGCACCAGCACGTTGTGGCAGATCGCATCGCCTTCGGGATAGAGGCTTTGCAGGATGCGCAGCGGCCCGTCATGGCGAAAGCGTGCGACGCTGCGGGCGGCTTCCTGTCGGTAGTCGAGATGAAGATGGGCGTGCCAGGACATCCAACGAGTCTATTCGCCCGGCACCGCCGCGCGCGGCGGCTAGCTGGCCCAGGCGCCGTCGTGCGCAGCGCTCGCTTCGTCGAGCAGCGCGGGCCCGATGCATTCGATCGGATGCGGCGAGGCGCGGAACACGTCGCGGCACGACAACTCGGCATCGCGCTGGTCCTGCCGCTCGCCGCGGAAAACGCGCAGCCGCTCGGCGTCGATGCCGAACACCACGCGGCCGATGTTCGACCAGAAGATCGCGCCCGCGCACATCACGCAGGGCTCGCCCGATGCATAGATGGTGGCGCCGGCGAGTTCCTCGCGCGTGAGGCCGCGCCCCGCGAGCGCGCGCAGCGCGTTCATCTCTGCGTGCGCCGTGCAGTCGCCGGTCTCGGTGTTGCTGTTGGCCGCTTCGGCCAGCACTTCGCCGTCCGCCGAGACGATGACCGATCCGAAGGGCCGGTTGCCGCGGCGGCGCGCCGCATGCGACCAGACGATGGCCTTGCGCAGGTAGCGTCCGTCGCGTTCGTCGAGCGTGGTTTCTTCGGGGAGGGTGGAATGGAGGTTGCTGTTGCTGAAGTTCATGCCTTGGTGGGAATCATGCGTTCGTTGCGCGATGGCAGCATCGACGTGTTGAAGATGGCGTCGGACGAGGGCTTGACCTTGAGGCCGAATACGTCGGCGACCTCGTCGACCTGCTGCTCGAGCGTGAGCTTGTGGATGTCGCCGAGGCCGTGGCCGCGCGTGTCGGCGGCACCCACATATTGCGCCGTGACACCCCAGCGTTCAAGTTCCATCCTTTCGTCCAGGATGGGTTCGCGCTGGCGCATGGCCGCAATGCTCGGGACGGGATTGGCAAAGGTTTCGACGATGGCGCGGTTGGTGGCGCGCAGGAAGGCCGCAACCACCCTGGGGTTCTGCGCAATCAGGTTGCTGCTCGCGAGGATGGCGTTGCCGTACAGGTTGACGCCCGCGTCGGCATATTTGAGCACCGACAGTTCCTCCGGCTTCATGCGAGCGAAGAGCGAAATGGCGGAGTCGTGAAAGTAGGTGGCGGCGTCGACGTCGCCGCGCACCATCACGTTGTCGCGCGCGCTGAAGTCGGTGGTCTGCCACTGGAAGGCGTCGCTGCGCATGCCCTGCTTGCGCGCCACCATCGGCCATGCGCGGCGGGTCGATTCGACGGCCGCCGCGGCCACCTTCTTTCCCGCGAGGCTCCTGAAGTCCGCCGTCACGCCGCGGTCCTTGCGGCCGATGATCACGAAGGGTGCGCGGTTGTAGTACTGGTACACCGCCTGCACCATCGGGGTGCCGGGGTTCTGCGCATTGAACTCGACCAGCGAGCTGATGTCGCCCAGGCCCATCTGGTAGACGCCGCTCGCGATGCGCGTGATCGAGGCGACCGAGCCGGCGCCGGTGTCGATGGTCACGTCCAGGCCCTCGTCCCTGTAGTAGCCCTTGCTGTGCGCGAGGAAGAAGGGCGCGGTCTGGCCGTTGATGCGGAAGTCGAGCGTGAACTTGAGCGGGGTCGGCTTGCCGCCGCCCTGGGCGAAGACGGTGGGAGCGGCAAGGGTTGTGGTGGCGGCACTGGCCGCAAGAAAAAAGAATCGACGACGTTGCATGGTGGGCCTCGGAATCCTCGGGTCTTGAATCCCTCCGCACAGGCGGAAGGCACTTCAAGAGCAATTTCCGGGCGGGCGCACAAAGGTGGTGCGTGCGCTGCTGAACGCTTCTACTCTTGCGGGAGTCGATGCACGAGCCATGCCAGGGGCTTGAATGCGTGGCTGGCCCAAGCCACAATGCGGGCGCGCAATTTGCATGGCAGGTTACGCAGAGTAGAAGCGTTCAGCCCTTGCGGCAGGAAATTGCTCTTTCAGGTTCGTTCGTACCCACGCGCAACAACAGAAGGAGTCCACGCATGCTCGTCACCCAACAACCCGTCTTCCGCAAGTTCTGGCATGCCGTCATGCCGCTCACCGAACTGGCCAATGGCCCGAAGCCCTTCAGGCTGCTGGGCGAAGACATCGTTCTCTTCATCGATGCCGACGGCCAGCCCGCCGCGCTGCGCGACCGCTGCTGCCATCGCACCGCGAAGCTGTCGAAAGGCTGGTGCGTCGATGCCGAAGGCCAGGCCTGCGGACAGGGCGCGATCCAGTGCGGCTACCACGGCTGGACCTACGACCGCAGCGGGCAGGTGATCCGCATTCCGCAGTACGAGGCCGAGCGCAAGATCTCGCCGGAGTACCGCACCACCGCCTACCGCTGCAGCGCGCGCTACGGCTACGCCTGGGTGGCGCTGGAAGAACCCATCGCCGACATTCCCGCGATTCCGGAATTCGAGGACCCGGGCTACCGCACGATCTTCCAGTTCTACGAAGAGTGGCAGACCAGCCCGATGCGCGCGCTCGAGAACTCGTTCGACAACTCGCACTTCAGCTTCGTGCATCGCGCCACCTTCGGCGTGGCCGCGAGCCCGAAGCCGAGCAAGTACGAACTGGTGGAGAACGACAACGGCTTCTACGCGGAGACAGTGATCGAGGCGGCCAACCCGGTGAAGTTCCACGCCATCAGCGGCGTGACCGATGCGATCACCACGCGCCACATGCGCAACGCCTACTTCCTGCCGTTCTCGCGCCGGCTCGACATCGAATATCCGAGCGGCGTGCGCCACATCATCATCAACTGCTTCACGCCCATCGACGACGGCCGCATGCAGCTGTGCCAATGGCTGTTCCGCAACGACACCGAAGCCGACTGCACGGCGCAGATGCTGATCGACTTCGACGAGGCGGTCACGCGCGAGGACAAGGACATCCTCGAATCAACCGACCCTGATGCGCTGGTCGACACGCGGCGGCGCGGCGTCGAGTATTCGATGGAGTCCGACCGGCCGGGAATGCTGATCCGCAAGCACCTGATGCAGTTGCTTGCGAAGCATGGCGAGGCGGAGGTTTATCGCGGCATGGCCAGCGGGACGATTCCGATTGCCAAGGCTGCTTGAGCGGTGTTGTTGCTGTTGTTGTCGTTCAGGGCGCGCTCCCGCCGACGGGGTGCCTTGCTCCGCGAATGTCCCCCGGCCTTCGGCCTCCTCCTTTATTTCGCTGCGCAAGGCACCCCATCGGCGTGATCGTCATGCGCGACGGTCGTTGATCGGCCAGCACAACGACCGCGCTCATCGTGCGCAGGGCATCGGGTGCTCCCCGCAGCGAAATAAAGGAGGAGGCCGAAGGCCGGGGGACATTCGCGGAGGGGAGTACCCGGTGGCCTGTGCACGCGCCCCGAATAGACCCCCCCAAAACGCACAGGCGTCAGGCCGGCGCAGTCGCGGGATTCGAACGCGTTGCGCGCGGCGAGCCGGACGCATAGCGGTCCATCGCCAAGCCATCGGTGCGGATTTGAGGCCGCTGACCCGTCACGAGGTCGGAGATGAGCTTGCCCGAGCCGCAGGCCATGGTCCAGCCGAGCGTGCCGTGGCCGGTGTTGAGGAACAGGTTCGCATAGCGCGTGGCGCCGACGATGGGCGTGCTGTCGGGCGTCATCGGGCGCAGGCCGGTCCAGAAGGTGGCGCGCGGCAGGTCGCCGCCCGGGAACAGGTCGCTCACCACCTTCTCTAGCGTGGCGCGGCGGCGCGGGTTCAGGCGCAGGTCGAAGCCGCCGAGCTCGGCCATGCCGCCCACGCGGATGCGGTTGTCGAAGCGCGTCACGGCTACCTTGTAGGTCTCGTCGAGCACGGTCGATTGCGGTGCCAGCGATTCATCGACCAGCGGCACCGTGAGCGAGTAGCCCTTGACGGGGTACACCGGAATGTCCAGCCCCAGCGATGCGACGGCGGCGCGCGAATAGCTGCCGAAGGCCATCACGTAGCGGTCGGCCGTGAGGATCTTGCCGGCGCCGGTGCGCACGCCCGTGATGCGGTCGCCCGCCATCTCCAGGCCTTCGACCGACTGGCCGAAGCGGAAGTCCACGCCCAGGCCGCGTGCGATGTCGGCCAGGCCGCGCGTGAACAGGTGGCAGTCGCCGGTCTCATCGTTCGGCAGGCGCAGGCCGCCCGTGAGCCGGTCGCGCGCGCCGGCCAGCGCGGGCTCCACGCGTGCGAGCGCATCGCGGTCGAGCAGTTCGTAGGGCACGCCGCAGTCCTCGAGCACCGCGATGTCGCGCTGCACCGCGTCGAGTTGCGCCTGGGTGCGGAACAGCTGCAGCGTGCCACCGGTGCGGTGCTCGTAATTGAGGCCGGTTTCCGCGCGCAGCTGCTGCAGGCAGCCGCGGCTGTATTCGGCCACCCGCATCATGCGTTCCTTGTTGACCGCATAGCGTTCGGGCGAGCAGTTGCGCAGCATGGCGGCCATCCAGCGCAGCTGGAACAGCGTGCCGTCGGGGCGGATCGACAGCGGCGCATGCTTCTGGAACATCCACTTGATGGCCTTCAGCGGAATGCCGGGCGCGGCCCATGGCGTCGAGTAGCCCGGCGACACCTGCCCGGCGTTGCCGAAGCTGGTTTCCTCCGCGGGGCCGGCCTGCCGGTCGAGCAGTGTCACGTCGGCGCCGGAGCGCGCAAGGTAGTAGGCCGTCGTGGTGCCGATCACGCCGCCGCCGAGAACGATGACTTTCATGGGTATTTGAGCGAATGAAGGTGGATGCATGGAATCTAAAGTGCACAATGCAGTGGATTCCATTGTTTTTAGATGTTTTGCAGTGAAATTCTCTGCAAACAGCAAGCCAATTGCCAGCCACGGAGTGAAATGCCCGAACTCGACCGTATCGACCGCAAGATCCTCGACCTGCTGCAGCGCCAGGGCCGTATTTCCATGACCGAACTCGCCGAGCGCATCGGCCTGTCGGCATCGCCCTGCGCCGAGCGCGTGAAGCGCATGGAGCGCGAGGGCGTCATCAGCGGCTACCACGCGCATGTGTCGCCCGAGGCGCTGGGCAAGACGCTGCTGGTATTCGTGGAGATCAAGCTCTCGGCCAAGTCGGGCGAGGTGTTCGACAAGGTGCGCAAGGAGCTGCTGCACATGCCCGAGGTGCTCGAGTGCCACCTGGTCTCGGGCAGCTTCGACTACCTGGTGAAGGCGCGCCTGAGCGGCATGAGCGAATACCGGCACCTTCTGGGCGACATCCTCAAGAAGCTGCCCGTGGCGGCCGAATCGCACAGCTACGTGGTGATGGAGGAAATCAAGGAAACGCTGATGCTCGCGGTCGACCGCTGAAGCGGGTGGCGGGCTACCATCGCGCCCGGCATCCACACCCCACAAGGACATCGGCATGAGCATCACGGTCCGGCGCGACGGCATCACGGGCACGCGTCACATCCTCAAGATCCGCAACCACGAGATTCCGATCGATGCCTCGCCGGCCGGCGGCGGCAGCGATGCGGGGCCAGAGCCGCACGACCTGTACGACGCGTCGCTGGCCGCCTGCAAGGCGCTCACCGTGCTGATCTACGCGCGCCGCAAGGGCATGCCGGTGGAAGACATCGAAGTGATCGTCGACCGCGACGACAGCGAGGAACGCAAGGGCGTCTATCGGCTCAAGTCGAGCCTGCGCGTGACCGGCGAACTGACCGAGGCGCAGCGCGACGAACTGCTGCGCGTGGCCGGCAAGTGCCCGGTGCACCGGCTCATGACCGAGGTGAAGACCGAGATCGAGACCGGCTGGGCCTGAGCGGGACAGTCGGTTCGCTCAGCGCGCGGCATTCGCGCGCTTCGCATAGCGGTCGCCCCAATCGGCCAGCGGCCCGAGCGCCGCATTGAGCGATGCGCCGAGCTTGGTCTCGGAATATTCCACCCGCGGCGGCACTTCGTGGAACACCTCGCGGTGCACGAGGCCGTCCGCCTCCAACTCGCGCAACTGCTGGATCAGCATCTTCTCGCTGATGTCGGGCAAGAGGCGCCGCAGCTCGCCGAAGCGGCGCGCCTGCACATGAAGCTCCCACAGGATCACCGCTTTCCATTTGCCGCCGATGACTTCGAATGCGGGGCCGATGCCGCAGGAGTAGGGCTTTTTCGCTTTCATCCGCCGATCCTTCTCTGGCTTCATTACATACGTTTTGGTAAGTACCTCACTTTATTGTAGGTACTTGACCGTTGGAGAGTGCAATTCCTACGATGCAGGCCTCTTCACAACTCGCGATTGGACTGCCATGGGCAACAAGCAAATCACCGTACTGGGACTGGGATCGATGGGCCAGACCCTTGCGCGCCTCTACCTCGACAAGGGGTACGAGGTCACCGTCTGGAACCGCACGGCCGGCAAGGCCGACGCATTGGCGGCCCGCGGCGCCGTGGCCGCACGCAGCGCCGCCGAAGCGGTGCGCGCCAGCCCGGTGGCCGTGATGTGCGTCTACGACTACCGCGCGGCCGATGCCATTCTTGCGATGGAGGGTGTGGCGGCCGCGCTGGACGGCCGCCTGCTGGTGCAGCTGACCACCGGCAGCCCGCAGGACGCGCGCGACGCCGAGGCCTGGGCGCACCGCCAGGGCGCGACCTACCTCGAAGGCGCCATCCAGGCCGCGCCCGACCAGATGGGGCAAGCCGACACGCCGATCCTGGTGTCGGGTGCCGAAGCCGTCTTTCGCGCGGCCGAGCCGCTCCTGCAGGTGCTCGGCGGCGGCATCGTCTATCTCGGCGGCAAGGCGAGCGCGGCCGCCGCCATGGACCTGGCCACGCTTTCCACCATCTACGGAACCCTGCTGGGCTTCCTGCACGGCGCGCGCGTGGCCGAGCACGAGGGCTTCGACGTGGCGGAATACGGCCGCATCGTGGCCGGCATCATGCCCACCTTTGCCGGCTTTCTTCAGCACGAAGGCGGCGTCATCCAGTCGGGCGACTTCGCCATTTCGCAAAGCCCGATGCGCATTTCGATCGAGGCGACCCAGCGCATCCTGCAGACGGCGCAGCAGGCGGGCATCAACAGCGAATTCCCGGCGTTCGCGGCGGGTCTTTTCCGGCGCGCCGACGCGGCGGGGCTGGGCGGCGAGGAAGTGGCCGCGCTGATCAAGCTGCTGCGCCGCTGAAAAGGCCGTCGAAAGCCGGAATAAAGGCGAAGAATTACACTATCGGCCCGCTTTACAGGACACTTTCAACAATGAAGTGGGTCATTCTTGCCATCTTCGCGCTCAGCGCGCTCTACGTTCACTTCCGCGGCCAGGTCCGGCATCGTTTCTTCAGGCAGCTGTCCGATCACTCGACCTTCCTGGCGCCGCTGAACGCCTTCATGTACATCTTCTCGAAGGTGCCGAGCACGCCGTACCTGTCGCCCGCGCAGTTTCCCGAGATGCGCGTGCTGGAAGAGAACTGGCAGGTCATCCGCGAAGAGGCGCTCGCCATGCGCAACGGCGGCAGCATCAAGGCCTCGAGCCAGTTCAACGACGTGGGCTTCAACTCCTTCTTCAAGAGCGGCTGGAAGCGCTTCTACCTCAAGTGGTACGACGAAGCGCATCCCTCAGCCGCCGTGCTGTGCCCCCGCACCACCGAGCTGCTCAAGGGCATCGGCACCATCAAGGCGGCCATGTTCGCCGAGCTGCCGCCGGGCAGCCGCCTGGTGCGCCACCGCGACCCCTTCGCCGGTTCGCTGCGCTACCACCTGGGCCTCTGGACGCCGGGCGTGGAGGGCTGCTACATCGACGTGGACGGCCAGCGCTACCACTGGCGCGACGGCGAGGCCGTGGTGTTCGACGAAACCTACATCCACTATGCCGAGAACACGACCGACAAGGACCGCGTGATCCTGTTCTGCGACATCGAGCGCCCGCTGAAGTACCGCTGGGCCAGCGCAATCAACCGCTGGTTTGCAAAGAACCTGCTGGCGGCCGCCGCCTCGCCCAATGATGCCGGCGACAAGACCGGCGGCATCAACCGCGCGTTCAAGTACATCTACCAGATCCGCGTGATCGGCAAGCGCCTCAAGGCCTGGGACAAGCGGGTGTACTACCTTGTGAAGTGGGCCATCTTCGGCGGCTTGGCGCTCTGGATCTTCTGGTAAGGCGCAAGCCTGCCGCGCGGTGCCTGGCCACCGCTGCCAGCCCATGTCCTTTGCAGACAAAGACCTGCCCGTTCCGGTCGACCTTGCCAGCGCCCAGGCGCTGATCGCGAGCGTCCAGTCGCTCCTTCAGGCCCGGGGCCTTGCCTTGCGCATGCCGCCACCGGAGCCCACCACCTGCTGCGGGCGCGGCTGCAACGGCTGCGTGTGGGAAGGCTGGCTGGCCGCCGTGGCCTACTGGCGCGACGAGGCCGCGCTGCTGCTGGCCTAGCGCTACCTAACGCGCTTCCCAGAACCCGCGATGCGTGGCGATCATTTCTTCCGCCACTTCGGGCACCGGCCCGATCACCTCGATCTTCTTCTGTCCGCGCGCGAACACTTCGCGGCAGGGCAGGCTCAGCGTGGGGTTCTCGGGGTGGTCGCCCGTGAGCGCGAGCAGGGCGCTTTCTTCCGCGCCGTAGACGATGCGGCCGATGTGGGCCCAGTAGCTGGTGCCCGCGCACATGGCGCAGGGCTCGAAGGTCGTGACCAGCGTGCATTGCCACAAGTAATCGGCCGGCCAGTTCTGCGCCGCATGGCGCGCCAGCGTGGCTTCGGCGTGGTTCACCGTGTCGATGTTGCCCTGCTCGGCCAGGATGGTTTCGCCGTCGGGCGCGACTAGCACCGCGCCGAAGGGGTGGCGGCCCATGGCCATGGCGCGGCGGGCCACCTCGTCGGCGCGGCGCAGCGCGCGGATGATCTGGTCGCGTGTCATCCGGTGCCTTATTGGTTTTGCGATCCGCGGTGCGCCCAGCCGGTCGTATGCTTTTCGATCACGCTGAAGAGCTCGTACATCAGCATGGCCATCGCGCCCACCACCATCAGGCCCGCGAAGGCCAGGCCCATCTGCATGGCCGAGCCGGCCGAAATGAGCAGGTAGCCGATGCCTTCGTTGGCCGCGGTCATCTCGCTGACCGTGGTGCCGACGAAGGCCAGCGTGATCGCCACCTTGAGCGAGCCGAAGAAGTAGGGCATGGAGCGCGGCAGGCCGATCTTCATGAGCACGTCCCAGCGCTTGGCGCCGAGCACGCGCAGCACGTCTTCGAGCTCGGGCTCCAGCGTGGCAAGGCCGGTGGCAATGTTGACCATGATCGGAAAGAAGCTGATCAGGAAGGCCGTGAGGATCGCCGGCCCGACGCCAATGCCGAACCACACCACGAGGATCGGCACGAAGGCCGCCTTGGGCAGCGCGTTGAAGGCCGTCATCAGCGGATAGATCGCCGCATACGCGATGCGCGAACTGCCGATCACGAAGCCCAGCAGCACGCCCACCACAATGGCCAGGCCGAAGCCGGCCATCGTGACCCAGAAGGTGCGCCACGCATGGCCCGCGATGATTTCCTTGAACTCCCAGAACTGGGTCCAGATGCGCAGCGGACTCGGAAAGATGAAGTCCGACACCCCGAAGCCCGCGCAGATCACCTGCCACAGCAGGATCACGGCCACGAGCAGCAGCCAGGGCGACCAGCGTTCGATTTGCTTGGTGTTCTTCATGGCGCGCCTTCAGTGGGACACTGCAGCAGCGGCCGTTTGCGCCGCGCTGATGCCCGTGTTGCGGATGGCGCCGATGTGGCCGCGCAGTTCCAGCACGATGTCGGTGAATTCCTTGGTGTAGGTGAGCTCCAGTTCGCGCGGGCGCGGCAACTCGATCTCGCGCTTGACCACGAAGCGGCCGGGGCTCTTGCTCATCACGTACACCGTGTCGGCCAGGAACACCGATTCGCGCAGGTCGTGCGTCACCAGGATGACGTTGAACTGCTGCTCGGTCCAGAGGTCGCGCAGGATGCACCAGAGCTCCTCGCGCGTGAAGGCGTCGAGCGCGCCGAAGGGCTCGTCGAGCAGCAGCATCTTGGGTTCGTGGATGAGCGCGCGGCAGATGCTCGCGCGCTGCTGCATGCCGCCCGAGAGCTGCCATGGAAACTTGTCTTCATAGCCCGCAAGGCCCACCTTCTGCAGCAGCTTGCGCGCGCGCTCGACGTACTCCTTGCGTTTGGCCTTGAAGCTCGAGCGGTAGGGCTCGACGATCTCCAGCGGCAGCAGCACGTTGTCGACCGTGGTGCGCCACGGCAGCAGCGAAGGCGCCTGGAACGCCATGCCCGATATCTTGAGCGGCCCGGTCACGGGCTGGCCGTCGATGCGGATCTTGCCCATCGACGGCATCTTGAGGCCCGTGGTGAGCTTCATGAAGGTCGACTTGCCGCAGCCCGAGGGCCCGACGATGGCAATGAACTCGCCGCGCTTCACCTTCAGGTCGATGGCTTCGACCGCAAAGTGGTTCTCGCGCAGGAGCTCTTCGTTGTAGGCGAGCCAGACGTCCTGGAAATCGACGAAGGAAGCAGCGGCCGCGTTCGATGCGTCCGCCATCACTTGCGCAGCACGCCGTTGAGTTCGGCCGCGGGCGGCAGCAGCGCGGCGGTCCACACGGCGTCGGGGCTCACGCGGGTCTTGGTGTTGAACGCATCCGACACCTGCGAGGCCATCAGCGACATGCGGCCCGCGTTGACCGTGCCGAAGCCTTCGCTGCGCGCGTCGGCGCTGTTGATCACGGTGTCGATGGCCAGCTGCAGGCGGCGGG
The DNA here is from genome assembly GCF_033807855.1 of Variovorax sp. SPNA7. Classification (NCBI taxonomy): domain Bacteria; kingdom Pseudomonadati; phylum Pseudomonadota; class Betaproteobacteria; order Burkholderiales; family Comamonadaceae; genus Variovorax; species Variovorax sp. SPNA7. The sequence continues at coordinate 4,553,137 of NZ_CP138513.1, read as the reverse complement.
TTTCGAGCTTGCTGTCGATGATGCCGTCGCGCGCCTTGACGGATTCGATGGCCACCGCCGGATTGGCGATCACTTCCTTCGCGCCCTTGGCAAAGGCCGAGAGGAATTTCTTCACCGCTTCCGGGTTCTCCTTGATGAGCTTGGGCGACGCGATGATCACGTTGCCGTAGAGCTTCACGCCGTAGTCGGGGTAGGGCAGCACGACGATGTCGGCGGCCTTGGCGCCGCGCGCCTCCAGGTTCAAGAGCGAGGTGAAGGTGAAGCCGGTGATCGCGTCGATGTCGCCGCGGATCAGCATGGTTTCGCGCAGCGTCGGGTCCATGGCGGTCCAGTTCACGGCGCCGATGTTGTTGGCCTTGGCGAAGATCGGGAACGCGCGGCGGCCCGCGTCGAACACCGGCGCGCCGAGCTTCTTGCCGGCCAGGTCGGCCGGCTTGGCGATGCCGCTCTTCTTGAGCGCCATGACCGAGGCCGGCGTGTTGTTGTAGACCATCATTACCGCGACCGGCTTGTTGGGGCTGTCGGGGTTGTTGGCGTGGAATTCCATCAGCGCGGCGAGGTCGGCAAAGCCCATCTCGTAGGCGCCCGAGGCCACGCGCGTGACCGTGCCGCCCGAGCCGTTGCCCGCGTCGATGGTCACGTCCAGGCCCGCGGCCTTGAAGTAGCCCTTGGCGGCAGGGTGCAGGAACAGCGCGGCCGGTCCTTCGAAGCGCCAGTCGAGCTGGAACTTGATCGGCGTCGTGGGCTGGGCCAGGGCCGAGGAAAGGCCGAAGCTGAGGGCCGAGGCGGCGAGGAAGGACTGGAGCAGTTGGCGCTTGTTCATGCGGGATCCGTTAGAGGTGAATGCTTCTGCATTCAAGCAAAAACGGTGCCCGCACGCGATTGGTGCGAACCCTTCCGGGGAACTCTTGCGGTGCAAGATTGGAGCAATGGCGCACCCTCTTTGTGAGTTCTCTCGGATTTCAGCCGAAAGAATCAGGAGGGTTGAACCAATATGGGGCGCCGGCCCACCAGCCGGCGCCACCGGCGCTTGTCGCGCGCAGGCTCAGAGCGCCGCGCCGATCTTGCGCAGCTCCGCGATCTGCGGCGCCTTGGGCAGCCAGATCTTGTCGAACTCCGCGATGATCGGCGCGGGGTTGTAGCCCGCGTCGCTCCTGATGGTGATGCCGCTGGCCTTGAACTTGTCGATCAGGCCGAGCTCGGTGGTCACGATGTCCCTGATCTGCGCGTCGAGCGACTGCTTGACCAGGTCGGTGATCAGCGCCTTGTCCTTGCTGTCGAGGGTCTGCCAGATGCGGCCCGACACCAGCGGAGCGAAGGGCATGAAGAGCGCGTTCATCGGCAGCATCGTCTTGGCCACGCGGTCGAAGCGCTGGTTCCACGAGAACTCGATGTCCGCTTCGAGCCCGTCGACCTGGCCGTTGGACATGGCGTCGAAAACGGCCGGCGTCGGAATCGGCGTCGGTGCGGCGCCCAGCAGCTGGTAGAAGTCGCGGTACACCGGCGTCGGGTTGATGCGCAGCTTCATGCCCTTGAGGTCGGTGGGCGTGGAGATGGGCTTGGTCGCGAACACCACGCGCATGCCGGTGATGCCCCAGCCCAGGCCGATGGTGCCGGTCTCGCGCGGCAGCACCTCGAGCAGCTTCAGCGCGGCGGGCGTGCGCACCAGCGAGGCCACGTTGGTGGTCGAGCGCACGAGGTAGGGTGCGTTGATGGCCGCCACGCTGGACACGCGCGAGCCGAGCTCGGCCGCCTGGATCCAGCCCATGTCCAGCGCGCCCGACTGCAGCTGCTGCATCATGGCCGACTCGTTGCCCAACTGGCCCGAATGGAACACCGTCGCGCTCAGGCGACCGTCGGTGGCCTTCTTGAGCGCTTCGCCGAAGGCGAGCGCCGCGCGGTTCCATGAGTGGCCGGCCGGCGTGATGAGGCCGAGGCGGAATTCCTTGGCGGCCGCCGCGCGCGACACGGTGCCGAAGAGGGCGGACGACGCGGCAGCGGTACCGGCTGCGGCCTGGACGACGAATTTGCGGCGAGAAAGGGACATGCGAGGCTCCGGTTGAGTGAAGAAGGAGGATGAAGAAGGGAAAGGGAGGGCGGCGGGACTTACTTGATGAGCGCGAGCGACAGGCTCGGGAACAGCGACAGCAGCACCAGCGCCGCGCAGCAGATCAGGAAGAACGGCAGGGTGACGATGAACATCTTTCCGGGCTTGGCGCCGGTCACGGCGGAGGCCACGAAGAAGCTCAGCCCCACGGGCGGCGTCATCAGCCCGAGCACGAGGTTGATCACCACCACCACGCCGAAGTGGCGCGGGTCGATGCCGTAGATCTCGGTGGCAATGGGCAAGAGGATCGGCACCGTCATGATCAGCCCCGGAATGCCGTCGATCACGGTGCCGATCACCAGCAGGATCAGGTTCACGAGCAGCAAAAACGCGATCGGGTCCTTGGCCACGGTCTGGATCCATGCGGCCGTCGCCTGCGGCACCTTGCCGTAGATCAGGAGCCACGAGAACACGGCCGCCGCGGCCACCAGGAACAGCACCACCGCCGAGTAGATCGCCGACTTGAGCAGGATCTGCGGAATCATCGCGAAGCGGAATTCCTTCGTGACATAGCGGCCCACCAGCACCGCGGCCACCGCGCCCACGGCGGCCGCCTCGGTCGGGTTGGCAAAGCCGCCCAGGATGGAGCCGACGATCACGATGGGAATCAGCAGCGTCGGGCAGGCCGTGAGCATCGTGTGCAGGCGCTGCCGGAGGGTGCGCTTCTCGGTGCGCGGGTAGTTGTAGACCAGCCCCATGCACGCGATCACGATGAAGAACAGCACCGTGAGGATCACGCCGGGGATGATGCCGGCAATCAGCATGTCGCCCACCGCCACCTGCGCGAGCACGCTGTACACCACGAACATCACCGAGGGCGGAATGATCGGCCCCAGCATGCCGCCATACACCGTGATGCCGGCCGCAAAGGTCTTGTCGTAGCCCTGTTTTTCCATCTCGGGCACCATGATCTGGCTCATGATGGCCACCTGCGCGGTGGCCGAGCCGATGATCGACGACACCAGCATGTTGGCCAGGATGTTCACGTAGGCGAGGCCGCCCTTCACCGAGCCGATGAAGGCCAGCGCGAGGTCGACCAGCCGCTTGGTGATGCCGCCGCCGTTCATGATTTCGCCGATCAGGATGAACAGCGGAATCGCGATGAGGCTGTAGCTGTCGACGCCGCCGAACATCTGCACCGGGAACGACTGGAACAGCACCGTGTCGCCGGAGTTGAGGATGTAGACGATGCCCGCAAGGCACAGGCAGGCGCCGATCGGCACGCCCACCAGCATGATCAACAGGAAGAATGCGGAAGTCAGCATGTCAGTTCACCGCGTCTGCATTGGTCACATGGAACTCGGTGTGCGTGCGCCTGGGCTGCAGGCCGAGGTCTTCGACGAGGTTCGACAGCGCATGCAGGCTGAGCGTGAGCGAGAAGATCGGCAGGATCAGCTGGACGGCCCAGGCCGGCCAGTTCAGCGTCTGCGTGCGCTCGGTGTAGAGAAAGTTGAAGGACTCGGCCGCGTATTCCTTGGCATCGAAACCCCAGCGCACGATGCCCACCGGGTCCATGTAGAGCCAGCACATCGCCAGCAGCGCAAGGCCGAGCGCCAGCACGCCGCACGAGGCGCCGGCCTTGGCGATGCGCGCGGCCTTTTCGCCCAGCTTGTCCGTGAGCAGCGTCACCGCAAAGTCCAGCCGCAGCCGCGTCATGGCCGACGCGCCGATGAAGGTGAGCCACACCACGCAGTAGACGGAAGCTTCGTCGACCCAGTAGAGCGGCACGCCGCCATAGCGCGTGACCACGTTCAGCAGCACCAGCGCGATGAGCAGGCCCATCAGGCCCGAAAGCAGCCGGCGCTCGCAGCGCAGCACGAAGTCGGACGCATCGAGCACCCGGCGGGAGAAGCTCCCGCGATCCAAGGCGTGTTCTGCCATGTGAGAAGAGAAGGGAAGGTTGACGAAGGGCCGGAAGGGCTGTGGTTTCTCTAAATATATTAATAAGATATTTAAAATATCCGATCAGGGTATTAGCAGATTGCATGCCAGCCGAAAAAATGATGAGCGGGCGAAAACGGTGCGTGCACCGGCCGGGCCGCAATGAAAAACGCCCCGCTGCGTACTGCAGCGGGGCGTCGGTCCAGGGAATGCGGAAGCGGCCTACTTCAGCGCGGTTGTCGCATTCGCCACCGCCAGCGCCGTCATGTTGACCACGCGCCGCACCGTCGACGAGGGCGTGAGCACATGCGCCGAGCCTGCGGCGCCGAGCAGGATCGGGCCGACCGTGATGCCGTTGGCGCCCGTCATCTTCAGCACGTTGTAGAGGATGTGGGCCGAGTCGAGGTTGGGACACACCAGCAGGTTGGCCTCGCCGGTGAGCGTGCTCTCGGGCAGGGCGGTGCGGCGCACCTCTTCGGACAACGCCGCGTCGCCGTGCATCTCGCCGTCGCATTCGATGTCGGGCGCCATCTGCGCGAACAGGTCGCGCGCGAGCCGCATCTTGCGTGCCGAGCCGCGGCTCGAGGTGCCGTAGTTCGAGTGCGAGAGGAAGGCCACCTTCGGCGGCATGCCGAAGCGGCGCACCTCTTCGGCGGCCATCATGGCGATGCTCGCGAGCAGCTCGGCGCTCGGGTCTTCGTTCACGTTGGTATCGGTGATGAATACCGTGCGCTTCTCGAGCGTGAGCGCATTGAGCGTGGCGAAGCCCGGCGCGCCGCGCTTCAGGCCGATCAGGTTGCGGATGTGCTCCAGGTGCACGTCGAAGCGCCCGACCAGGCCGCAGATCATCGCGTCGGCATCGCCCAGGTGCATCATCAGCGCCGCGATGGTGGTGTTGGAGCGGCGCACCATGGTCTTGGCGGCCTCGGGCGTGACGCCGCGGCGGCCCATGACCTTGTGGAAGGTCTCCCAGTAGGTGCGAAAGCGCGGATCGTCCTCGGGGTTGACGATCTCGAAGTCGGTTCCTGCGCGGATGTGCAGGCCGGCCTTCTGGATGCGCGCCTCGATCACGGCCGGGCGTCCCACCAGGATGGGCTGGGCCAGGCCTTCGTCGATGGCCCACTGCGCGGCGCGCAGCACGCGTTCGTCCTCGCCCTCGGCATAGGCCACGCGCTTGGCGGCCGCGATCTTGGCGGCGCTGAACACCGGGCGCATGAACATGCCGGTCTGGAACACGAAGCGCGTGAGGTGCTGGCGGTAGGCCTCCAGGTCCTCGATCGGGCGTGCGGCCACGCCGGAGGCCGCCGCTGCCTTGGCCACGGCTGGCGCAATGCGCAGGATGAGCCGCGAATCGAAGGGCTTCGGAATGATGTAGTCGGGCCCGAAGGACAGCTCCTGCCCGGCATAGGCCGTGGCCACTTCCTCGCTGATGTCGGCCTTGGTGAGCTCGGCGATCTCGCGCACGCAGGCCAGCTTCATTTCTTCCGTGATCTTGCTGGCGCCGCAGTCGAGCGCGCCGCGGAAGATGTACGGGAAGCACAGCACGTTGTTGACCTGGTTCGGGTAGTCCGAGCGGCCAGTGGCAATGATGCAGTCGGGCCGCACGGCCTTGGCGAGCTCGGGCCGGATCTCGGGCTCGGGGTTGGCCAGCGCCAGGATGATCGGCTGGCCGGCCATGGTCTTCACCATGTCGGCGCTCATCACGCCGGGCGCGGAGCACCCCAGGAACACATCGGCGTCCTTCACCACGTCGGCCAGGGTGCGGGCGCCGGTGTCTTTCTGGGCGTAGCGCGCCTTGGAGTCGTCGAAGCCGCCCGCGCGGCCCATGTAGATCAGGCCCTTGGAGTCGCAGGCATAGATGTTGGCGGGCTTGGCGCCCAGGCCCACCATCACGTCGAGGCAGGCAATGGCGGCCGCGCCGGCGCCGGAGACGGCGATCTTGACCTCTTCGATCTTCTTGCCGACCAGCTCGAGGCCGTTGATGAGCGCCGCGGCCGAGATGATGGCCGTGCCGTGCTGGTCGTCATGGAACACCGGGATGTTCATGCGCTCGCGCAGCTTCTTCTCGATGTAGAAGCACTCGGGTGCCTTGATGTCTTCCAGGTTGATGCCGCCTAGCGTGGGCTCGAGCGCCGCAATGATCTCGACCAGCTTGTCGGGGTCGTTCTCGGCCAGCTCGATGTCGAACACGTCGATGCCGGCGAATTTCTTGAACAGGCAGCCCTTGCCTTCCATCACCGGCTTGGCGGCCAGCGGGCCGATGTTGCCCAGGCCCAGCACCGCGGTGCCGTTGGTGACCACGCCCACCAGGTTGCCGCGTGCGGTGAACTCGGCCGCCATCGACGGATCGGCCGCGATGTCCAGGCAGGGGTAGGCCACGCCGGGCGAATAGGCCAGCGACAGGTCGCGCTGGTTCAGGAGCGGCTTGGTCGGGCTGATGGAAATCTTGCCCTTGACGGGCGAACGGTGGTATTCGCGCGCTGCTTCGCGAAGTGCTTCTTCGGCGGGTGACAGGTTAGCAGCCATGAAAAGTCTCCTTGTTTCTGACGGGCAATGAGGCTACCCCAAAAAACAGCCGCCTCTTCTCCGGGTGGGCACGGGTTTTGGTGCTCCAGGCGCGATTTCTCTGCATGCCGACTCGCTAAACTCCCGGCTGTTACCAGGATTTAACGCTTGGCGAACGCCCCGTGCATCGGCCTTGCGGGCCGGCCACCATCAACAACGAAGAAGACCCAGGAGGGGAGCGCATGACGCCCGGACCTTTCACGAGTACAGAGCCCGACGTCGTGGTCATCGGCGGGGGCCCGGCGGGTTCCACCGTGGCCGCATTGCTGGCGGACAAGGGCCACGACGTGGTGCTGTTCGAGAAGGCGCACCATCCGCGCTTTCACATCGGCGAATCGCTGCTGCCGATGAACATGCCGCTGTTCGACCGCCTGGGCGTGCGCACCGAGGTCGAGGCCATCGGCATTGCCAAGCACGGCGCCGAGTTCGTCTCGCCCTGGCATGACCACACCAGCCACTTCTTCTTCGGCGAGGCCATGGACAAGAGCTTTCCGTATGCGGTGCACGTGCGCCGCTCGGAGTTCGACGAGCTGCTGTTCCGCCATGCCGCCCGGCGCGGCGCGCGCACCTTCGAAGGCCAGCGCGTCATGGGCGTGGACATGGACGCCGGCAAGGGCGCGGACAAGCGCGCGCTGGTGAAGATCAAGGCCGAGGACGGCACCGAAACCAGCTGGCGCCCGCGCTTCGTGATCGATGCGAGCGGCCGCGACACGGTGCTGTCGAACCAGTTCGACGCCAAGCAGCGCAACCGCAAGCACGCCAGCGCGGCCCTGTTCGGCCATTTCGAGAATGCCGAGCGCCGGCCCGGCCGCTACGAAGGCAACATCTCGCTCTTCTGGTTCGACCACGGCTGGTTCTGGTACATCCCGCTGAAGGACGGCACCGTGAGCGTCGGCGCGGTGGCGTCGCCCGCGTACTTCAAGCGGCGCAAGGGCACGCTCGAGGAGTTCCTGATGGAGACCATCGCGCTCGCGCCCAAGCTGGCCGCGCGCCTGAAGAACGCCACGCTGATGGAAGGCGCCACCACCACCGGCAACTACGCCTACGACTCCAAGTTCTGCCGCGGCGACCGCTTCATGATGGTCGGCGACGCCTATGCCTTCGTCGACCCGATGTTCTCGTCGGGCGTGTACCTGGCAATGAACAGCGCCTTCGAGAGCGCTACCGCGGCCGACTTCTGGCTCAGGGGCGAGATGAAGGAAGCCGAGAAGGCCTTCCGCCGCTTCGACAAGGTGATGAAGCACGGCCCGAAGATGTTCTCGTGGTTCATCTACCGCATCACCTCGCCGGCCATCCGCCGTCTGTTCATGAACCCGCGCAACATCTGGCGCATGCAGGAGGCGCTGCTGTCCATCCTGGCGGGCGACCTGTTCCGCAACACGCCCATCGGCCCGCGCTTCTGGGGCTTCAAGATCACCTACTACGCCTCGTGCATCGGCATCCTGCCGCAGGCCATCAAGACCTGGGCATGGCGCCGGCGCAACCTGAAGGAATCGCTGGAGACCGCAAAGACCTGAGCTTCAGTCCGGGGTTACCGTGTGCTGCGCCAGCGCTTCGAGTGCACGCACCAGCGCCGAGTGGTCCTGCTGGCCATGGCCCAGTGCGGCGCAGGCGTTCATGAGCTGCGCCGCGCCCGCCGTCTGCGGCAGCGCCACGCCCAGCGCCCGTGCGCTCTGCAGCGCCAGGTTCAGGTCCTTCTGGTGCAGCGAGATGCGAAAGCCCGGCGCGAAGGTGCGCTTGATCATGCGTTCGCCGTGCACCTCGAGGATGCGCGAGCTCGCGAAGCCGCCCATCAGCGCCTGCCGCACCTTGGCCGGATCGGCGCCCGCCTTGGAGGCGAACAGCAGCGCCTCGCCCACGGCCGCGATGTTCAGTGCCACGATGATCTGGTTGGCCACCTTGCAGACCTGGCCGTCGCCCACGTTGCCGACCAGCGTGACGTTCTTGCCCATCTTCTCGAGCAGCGGCCGCACCTGGCCGAAGGTGCCTTCGTCGCCGCCGCACATGATGGTGAGGCTGGCGGCCTTGGCGCCCACTTCGCCGCCCGAGACCGGCGCGTCGATGTAGCCGCAGCCCAGCGCGATGATGCGCTTGGCGAAGCCCTTGGTGGCAATCGGATCGATGGAGCTGCAGTCCACCACGATCTTGCCGCGCGAGTCCTTCAGGCCCTCGGCCACGCCCTGCGTGCCCGGCTCGCCGAACAGCACTTTTTCCACGTCGGGCGTGTCGGGCACCATGATGAAGATCACGTCGGCCTGGCGTGCCACCTCGGCCGCCGAAGCGCAGATGGTGGCCTTCGAGATGAAGGGCTCGGGCGTGTTGCCCTGTGTGTTCACGAAGAGCTGGTGCCCCGCGTCGAGCAGGTGGCCCGCCATGGGCGCGCCCATGATGCCGAGGCCGATGAAACCGATCTTTTGCGATTGCGACATGTCTCTGTTTCCGATCTGAAGTTGTCTTTTATTGCGTAAGCGCTTCGCGCCAGCCAAGGCCGTTCACGGTGTCGCTGCGCGGCTTGTATTCGCAGCCGATCCAGCCGTCGTAGCCGATCGAGTCGATGTGCCTGAAGAGCCATGGGTAGTTGATCTCGCCCGTGCCCGGCTCGCCGCGCCCGGGGTTGTCGGCCAGCTGGATGTGGCCGATGCGCGCGAGGTGCTTCGTGAGCGTGTTGCCGAGTTCGCCTTCCATGCGCTGCGCGTGGTAGATGTCGTACTGCACCCGCAGGTTGGAAGAGCCCACCTCGTCGATCAGCGCGAGGGCCTGGTCGGTGCGCGTGAGAAAGAAGCCCGGGATGTCGAAGGTGTTGATCGGCTCGATCAGGAGGCCGAGGCCCGCCGACTCGAGCTCGCCGGCGGCAAGGCGCAGGTTCTCGACCACCGTCCGGTGCGCGGCCTCGGTGCTCACGCCGGCCGGCACCTTGCCGACCAGGCAGTTGAGCTGCGGGCATCCCAGCGCGGTGGCGTAGTCGATGGCCATGGCAATGCCCTCGCGGAACTCGCCGGTGCGCTCCGGATGGCAGGCGATGCCGCGCTCGCCCTTGTCCCAGTCGCCGGCCGGCAGGTTGTGCAGCACCTGCTGCAAGCCATTGGTGCGCAGCGCGGCCGCGAGCTCCTTCTTTTCGAAGGGGTAGGGGAACAGGTATTCCACCGCCTCGAAGCCGGCCTTGGCGGCGGCCTCGAAGCGCTGCATGAACGGCAGCTCGGTGAAGAGCATCGTGAGGTTGGCTGCAAACTTGGGCATGGCGTGTCGCTCCTCTTCAGTCCAGCATCTCGGCCGCGACGGCGGTCGGTGCATCGGCCGGATGCTCGGCCAGCGGCTCGAACTCGGTGATGTTGTCGATCTCGGTGCCCATCGCGATGTTGGTCACGCGCTCCAGCATCACCTCGATGACGACCGGCACGCTGAACTCGGCCATCAGCGCCTCGGCGCGCTGGATGGCCGGTGCGATCTCTTCCTGCCTGTTCACGCGGATCGCCTTGCAGCCCAGGCCCTCGACCACTTTCAGGTGGTCCACGCCGTAGCTGCTTTCGATGCCCGCATCGGGCCCCGCGTTGATGTTGTCGAACGCGAGCTGCACGCAGTAGTCCATCTCGAAGCCGCGCTGCGCCTGGCGGATCAGGCCGAGGTAGGAGTTGTTGACCACGATGTGGATGTACGGCAGCTTGAACTGCGCACCCACCGCGAGCTCCTCGATCATGAACTGGAAGTCGTAGTCGCCCGAGAGCGCGACGATCTTGCGCGTCGGGTCTGCGGCGCGCACGCCCAGTGCGGCCGGAATGGTCCAGCCCAGCGGGCCGGCCTGGCCGCAGTTGATCCAGTGGCGCGGGTTGTACACGTGCAGGAACTGCGCAGCCGCGATCTGCGAGAGGCCGATGGTGCTCACGTAGCAGGTGTCGTTGCTGAAGTTGTTGTTCATGCACTGGTACACGCGCTGCGGCTTCATCGGCACTTCGTCGAAGTTGGTCTTGCGCAGCATGGTCTTCTTGCGCTCGATGCACGACCTGGCCCACTCGCGGCGGTCGCGCAGCCTGCCGGCGGCCTTCATCTCCTCGGCCACTTCGACGAAGAGCGCGAGCGCGGCCTTGGCGTCGGACACGATGCCGAAGTCGGGCGTGAACACGCGGCCGATCTGCGTGGGCTCGATGTCCACGTGCACGAAGGTGCGGCCCTTGGTGTAGACGTCGACCGAACCCGTGTGCCGGTTGGCCCAGCGGTTGCCGATGCCCAGCACGAAGTCGCTCGCGAGCATGGTCGCGTTGCCGTAGCGGTGGCTGGTCTGCAGGCCGCACATGCCGGCCATCAGCGGATGGTCGTCGGGAATGGCGCCCCAGCCCATCAGCGTGGGAATCACCGGCACGCCGGTGGTCTCGGCAAAGCGCACCAGCAGGTCGGCCGCGTCGGCGTTGATGACGCCGCCGCCGGCCACGATCAGCGGGCGCTCGGCGGCCTGGAGCATGCCGATGGCCTTCTCGATCTGGGCGCGCGTGGCGGCGGGCTTGTAGGGGGTGAGCGGCTCGTAGCTGTCGATGTCGAATTCGATCTCGGCCATCTGCACGTCGAAGGGCAGGTCGACCAGCACCGGGCCCGGACGGCCCGAGCGCATCAGGTGGAAGGCCTGCTGGAACACCTGCGGCACCTGGCCGGGCTCGCGCACGGTAACGGACCACTTGGTGACCGGCTTGGAGATCGACTCGATGTCGACTGCCTGGAAGTCTTCCTTGTAGAGCCGTGCGCGCGGCGCCTGGCCGGTGATGCAAAGAATGGGAATCGAATCGGCCCAGGCCGAGTACAGGCCCGTGATCATGTCGGTGCCCGCGGGGCCCGAGGTGCCGATGCACACGCCGATGTTGCCGGCCACGGCGCGGGTGTAGCCCTCGGCCATGTGCGAGGCGCCCTCGACGTGGCGCGCGAGGATGTGCGAGATGGTGCCGCGCTGGCGCAGCGCGGAATACATCGGATTGATGGCCGCGCCGGGCACGCCGAAGGCCTGCGTCACGCCTTCCTTTTCCATCACCAGCACGGCGGCCTGGACCGCTTTCATTTTTGCCATGGGACTGTCTCCTTGAGTGGCGTCCACTGTAGGAAGCGCGGGCCATTCGAAGAAGACGGCTGCGGGCCATAAAACCTATTCCAATGTGGAATAAGTGATTACGATGCCGGCCATGGACAGATTGTTGGCAATGGAAATGTTCGTGCGCGTGGTCGAGACCGGCAGCTTCTCGAAGGCGGCGCTCGAGTTCCACACCACCCAGCCCACCGTGACCAAGCAGGTCGCGGCCACCGAGGCGCGGCTGAAGGTGCGGCTGCTCAACCGCAACACGCGCGGCGTGAGCCTCACGGAGCCGGGCGCGCTCTACTACGAGAAGTGCAAGAACATCGTGCGCGAGGCCGAGGAGGCCGAGAGCATCGTGCAGCTGCGCCAGAACCAGGCGCAGGGGCTGCTGCGAATCGGCACCTCGGTGGCCTTCGGCCGCCGCGTGGTGGTGCCGCTGGCGCTCGAATACATGCGCCGGCATCCGCAGGTGCAGCTCGACCTGAGCTTCGAGGACCGCTACGTCGACCTCATCGCGCAGGGCATCGACGTGGCCATCCGCATGGGCAAGCTGGCCGATTCGTCGCTGGGCGCGCGCTACCTGGGCACCAACCCGTGGGCCATGGTCGCGGCGCCGGGCTACCTCAAGAAGCACGGCACGCCCAGGCGCGCGCAGGACCTGAGCGCGCACGTGGCGCTGATCTACAGCAGCGTGGTGGGCGACGAGTTCTGGCGCATGCACACGCCCAAGGGCGATCCGGTGACGGTGCCGGTCTCGGGGCGCTTCCGCTCCAACAACCTTTCCGCGGTGCTGGCCGCGGCGCGCGACGGCCTGGGCATTGCGCTCATGCCGCGCTACGTGGCGAGCGAATCGCTGGCCTCGGGCAAGGTGCTCGAAGTGCTGGGCGATCACAAGCTGCCCGAGCAGGAGATCCACGCCGTCTTTCCCTCGCCCAAGCTGGTGCCGGGCAAGGTGTCGGGTTTCGTCGCCTTCCTGCAGGGGCGCTTTGCCGAAGGCTGGTGGGGCGGCTGAGCGCGCCCACCGCCTGCTTCAGGCCGGCACGAAGGCGCCGTGCAGGCCCAGCGGAAGGGCGTAGGGCAGGGTGGCTTGTGCCACTGGGCCCGCCGCCAGCTGATCGGCCGCGAAGCACGACAGCACGGTCTTCTGCCGGCCGAAATCGAGCACCGTGCCCAGCACCCAGCCCGGCCTGGTGCCGTCCGGCACGAAGACGTGCTCTTCCACCATGGCCTGCGCGCCGTAGCTGAAGCGCTGGCTGCGGCCGCTTTCGACGTCGGTTCGCGCGATTGCGCCGAAGCCCGGCACGTCGAGGCGCGTCTGGGTGGCATGAACCACCTGGCGATGACGCAGGCCGACGCGCCGCGGGTCGATGCGCGGAAACTCGGCTTCCTGCGCCAGCGCCTGCTGCGTGGCCCGGCCGGTGCCGAGGTTCAGCGTGGCGACGGTCAGCCGCGGGTGGGTGCTCTTCACACGGCGCGCGCGCATCACTTCGCGGTTGGCCGTGAACACCGAATCGGCGTTGTCCGAACGCACGTAGTCGATGTGGATGAGAGTGCCGCGCGGCGTGTCTTCTTCCCAGGCATTGCCGACGTGGAACAGGAAGCCGGCCGGCAGCGCGAGCAGCTGGCGCCGCTCCCAGTTCTGCTTGTCGACCACCAGGACGCGCATGCCGAGTTCCGGCCGCCAGACATGGGCGTCGAGAAAGCTCGCACCCGCCTCCTTGCGCTTGCCGTCGTAGACCAGCGGCGGCATCAGGAACACCAGGTGCCGCTCGGTCACGGCGAAGTCGTGGACCATCGGCATGTCGGCCACCGGCACCACGGCTGCGCGCCGCAGCGTGCCTTCGGGCGCAATCTCGTACAGCGCCAGCAGGCCCTGGCCGGAGCTCACGCCAAAGTTCCACACCGTGCCGTCCGGATCGACCTTGGGATGGGCCGAGAACGGCATCCCAGCGAGGTCGGCCCGCCAGGTCTTCACGCCCAGCGTGTCCAGCGTGCGCGCATCGACGCGCGTGGCCGAGCCGCCTTCCCAGAGCGCCAGCACCTCGCCCTGCATCGGCAGCACGCTGGTGTTGGCGACGTTGATGCTGTCGGCCGAGGTCGGCGGCTCGACGCCCGGCGGCATGGTGCCGAAGGCCTCGAACAGGCGGCGCCCGGCCCGCACCTCGGCCACGCGCTTGGGCGTGGCGACATAGCGGCCCTGGTGCCGCACGTCGGCGCCGTCGATCACGAAGCGGTGCACCATGCCGTCGCCGTCGAACCAGTGGTGGTAGCGCTCGCCGCCCAGGTCGTGGCCGGCCGGGCCGATGCGGAAAAGCGTGCCGGCCACGGCATCGGGAAAGCGCCCGCGCACCGTGGCGCGGGTCAGCGGCAGGTCGTCCGGGGGCGTGGCGAAGCCGGTCTTCCAGGGCGCATCGGCGGCTTCGAACCGGGCTTGCCAGTCGTCGGCAGTGCCGGCCGCACGGGCCAGCGGTGCCAGGAGGGGCAGGGCGCCGGCCGAGGCCAGCAGGCGCAGGAGTTCGCGTCGTTCCATGGCGTCTTGCTCCTCAGCGCAGGTGAATGACGGTCTGCAGGCCGGCGTCGACGCTGATCGCCGCGGCCTCGAAGGCGGGCGCGGCGCGGTTGCCCTTCGCGTCGTTCGAGAAGCCGTAGCGCTCGGTCGGCATGCCCATGAGGTTGGTGTCGAGCTTGCCATTGCCGTTCTCGTCGGCGAACGCACGCAGCGCGTACCGCCCCGGCGCCAGTCCTGTGAACACGAGCCGGGCCTTGCCGCCCTGCATCGGCGCGGTCTGCGAGGCTGCGGCCTTGCTGTCGGCGTAGCTCGTGGCGTCGTTGTACAGCGCCACGTACAGCGTGGCGTCGGTGGCCGGCCCGTCGGCCACGTTCACGTTCAGGTCGGCCGCGAGCGCGGCCAGCGGGGAGAGCAGGGCGGCGGCGTACAGGGCGCGCAGGCCCGGCCGGGGCAGAAGAATGTTCATGAGAGAGGCCTCGTCGGAAGTTGGAGGCCCCGACGATCCCGCAAGCGCCGCGCGCCGCCCAGCGCCATGCGACGAAGCGCGCCAACACCCGCGCGAAATGCACCCGGCCGGCGCAGGGCGTGCCCGCTTCGGCGGCCTCTCGGGCCCGCGGCCGCGAGCCAGCCGGGCTTCAGCTGCCCTTCTTGTCTTCGCCCGGGCTGGTCTCCAGCTGGCCCGACTCCACGAACAGGCTCCACGCCGCCATGAACAGCGCCGCGATCACCGGACCGATCACGAAGCCATTGATGCCGAAGATCGCCATGCCGCCGATGGTCGACATCAGCACGATGTAGTCGGGCATCTGCGTGTCCTTGCCCACCAGCACGGGGCGCAGGATGTTGTCGACCAGGCCGATCACGAACACGCCCACGAAGACCAGGATGCCGCCCTCCCAGAAATGGCCGGTGGCCAGGAAATAGATGGCCACCGGCCCCCAGATGAGCGCCGCGCCCACCGCGGGCAGCAGCGAGAGAAAGGCCATCAGCACGGCCCACAGCAGCGCGCCCTGCACGCCCAGCAGCCAGAAGGCCAGCCCGCCGATCGCGCCCTGCGCAATGGCCACCGCCACGTTGCCCTTGACGGTGGCGCGGATCACGGTGGTGAACTTGTTGAGCAGGTAGTGCGTGTGCGGCCTGGCAAGCGGCACGGCCTCGCGCATCGACTTGGAGAGCGCCGAGCCGTCGCGCACCAGGAAATAGAGCAGGTACAGCATCACGAAGAAGCTGATGACGAAATCGAAGGTGTTCTGGCCGATGGTCAGCGCCTGGCCGGCGATGAGCTGGCTGCCCTGCGCCGCGCCCGCGGAGATGCGGGCCTGCCAGGCCTGCATGTCGCCAAGGTTGAACCGGTCGAACAGGCTCAGCAGCCACTGCGGCAGGGCGTTGAGGATCTGCTGGAAGTAGGCCGCGAAATTGATCTGCCCCGAACGGATGCTCTGCGTGACCTGCACGATCTCCTGCACCAGCGACACGCCCACCATGGCCAGCGGAAGAATCACGATGAAGAGGCAGATGGCCAGCGTCGACAGCGCCGCGGCGTTGTGCCAGCCGGGCATGGCCTTCAGCAGCCGCTTGTAGAGCGGCGTGAACAGGATGGCCAGGGCCACGCCCCACAGCACCGCGCCGAAGAACGGCATCAGCACCCAGAGGAAGGCGACCGTGACGGCGGCGAGCAGGGCGAGGAACACGCCGCGCTGGAGTTGGGGTGAATTCATAGGTGATTCGGACTGTAGCCGAGCCTGAATGCACCCCCGTGTCGGTCGGCACGCCCTTGTGCGGCGCTGCTGCCGGAGCGCCGGCGGGTCAGCGCCTGGCGCGCGGCAGCGCCACCGGCGCCAGCGTGGCGCGCAGCCGGGCGGGCGCGTCGGGCCCGGCCGTGGTTTCGACCTCGAGCGAGCGCTCGACATTGCCGATGTGCTCGATCATCAGCTGGCGCGCCCGGGCCGTGTCGCCGGCCTCCAGCGCAGCGACGATCGCGCCGTGCTCCGCGCAGGACTGCCCGGCCTCGTGCCTGGACTGGTAGAGCGTGGCGGCCAGCGTGGTGCGGGCCGTGAGGTCGCGCAGCACGTCGACCAGCAGCTGGTGGCCCATCTGCTCGGCCAGGCAGACGTGGAAATCGGCCAGCAGGAAGGCGCGCGTGGCGGCATCGGCGCCCTCGATGGCGCGCTGCTCGTCGGCAATGTGGTCGCGCAGCTTGCGGATGGCCTGCTGCAGCGGCCGGCCCTCGCTTTCGGCCAGGATGCCCGCCTCCACGATGCGCCGCGCCGAGAAGGCGTCGCGCGCTTCCTCGGCCGAGGGCTCCACCACGTACCAGCCGCGGCGCGACTGCACCTCGACGAAGCCGCGCGCCTGCAGTTGCATGAGCGCCTCGCGCACCATGGTCCGGCTCACCGCGAAGTTCTCGGCCAGTGCCTGCTCGCCCAGCCGTTCGCCCGGCGCGAGCTTTTGCGCCAGGATGGCCTCGACCACGCGCTCGGCGATGGAGGTGGGATTGACGTCGGTGGCCATCGCGCGTTTTCAGCGGCCGCCGGCGCCCGCGCCCAAGGGGGCTGCCGGCACGTCGGGCTCGGCCAGCGGCTCGTCGTCGGGCGAGTAGCTGCCGTCGAGCACGGCATGGGCCCGCTCGCGGTCGATGTCGCCTTCCCAGGCCGCGATGGCCACCGTGGCCACGCAGTTGCCGATCAGGTTGCCCAGCGCGCGCGCAATGCCCATGAACCAGTCGACCGAGAGCACCAGCACCAGGCCGATGGCCGGAATGGCGGGAATCGCGTGCAGCGTGGCGGCCAGCACCACGATCGCCGAGCCCGGCACGCCGTGCGCGCCCTTGGAGGTGACCAGCGCAATCGCCAGGATGGTCAGCAGGTCCGCCATCGAGATCGGCGTGTTGGTGGCCTGCGCGATGAACACCGCCGCGAGCGTGATGTAGATCGAGAAGGCGTCCAGGTTGAACGAGTAGCCCGTGGGAATCACCAGGCCCACCGTCGAGTCGCGGATGCCCATGCGGCGCAGCTTGGCCATGATCTGCGGCAGCACGCTGTCCGACGAGGTGGTGGCGAAGACGATGGCGAGCTCCTCGCGCAGGTAGCGCAGCAGCTTCCACAGGCTGAAGCCCGACATGCGCATGACCAGCCCGAGCACCACGAACACGAAGACCAGCACCGCGCCGTAGAACAGGGCCACCAGCATGCCCAGCTGCTTGAGCGAGCCGATGCCGTACTTGCCCACCGTGAAGGCAATGGCGCCCAGCACGCCGAGCGGCGCCAGCTTGATGATGATGCCCATGATCTTGAACAGCACCAGCGACAGCGCGTCCACCACCGCGCCCACCGGCTTGCCGCGCTCGCCCAGCAGCGACAGCGCGCAGCCGAACAGCACCGCGAACAGCAGCACCTGCAGCACGTCGCCGGTGGCAAAGGCGGCGACCACCGTGGTGGGGATCAGCTTCATCAGGAACTCGACCGTGCCGCCGCTCGTGAGCTTGTCGGCGTTCGAGGCATAGGCGCTCATGGCGGCGGCGTCGAGCTTGCCCGGGTCCACGTTCATGCCCACGCCGGGCTCGAACACGAAGGCCAGCACCAGGCCCATGGCCAGCGCGATGGTGGTGAGCACCTCGAAGTAGATCAGCGCCTTCACGCCGACCCGTCCCACGCGCTTCAGGTCGCCCGCGCCCGCGATGCCGTGCACCACCACGCAGAACACCAGCACCGGGATGATCATCTTGATCAGCTTGATGAAGCCGTCGCCCAGCGGCTTGAGCTTGACGGCGAACTCCGGCATGAAGAGCCCGGCGAGCACGCCGAGCACCAGGGCGATGACGACCTGGCCGAAGAGCGATTTGGCGAAGCGAGGCATGGAAGTCTCCTTGTATGTCTTGGCGGTGGTTGCATGCAAGGATCGCTTCTCTTGCATACAAGCAATGTAGGCAAGAAGACTTCCAGGGAGCCAGAGGGTATTCCCGGCTTCCAGTGTTGTTAACAGTCCTCAGGAATGTAACCAGACTGTTCACGTCATTTATCGAGAGTTACATTCACTGGAACACTCGAGAGCGACATGAACGAAGAAGGCCAGAAGGCGCTGCAGCCAATGATTTACCTGCCCGTATCGGGCAAGTTTGTTATTGCGTTGATTGGCGCCTGCGCCTGGATGTGGTTCTCGATATGGGCCGCGGGCCCCTGGCTGGCCGACCTGACGGATCGGGTGGGGATGGCCCTGGCCATTTTCCTGGTGTATGGCATTGCCGTTGTTCCGGGCTTCATGAATGCATTCCTGGCCATCAGCCTGCTGCTGGACAAGAGGCCGGCGCATCCCGCGTTGGCCGTCTATCCCCCGATCTCCATCCTGATTGCCGCCTACAACGAGGAAGCGTCCATCGACGAGACGCTGGTCAGCATCGATCGGCAGAACTACCCGGGCGAACTGCAGGTGATCGTGATCAACGACGGGTCCGCGGACGGCACGTCGCTGGTCGTTCAGCGTGCCCGGGAGCGGTACCCGTGGCTGACCTTCCTGGACCTGGAAAAAAACGGCGGCAAGGCGCGCGCGCTGAACATCGGATTCAAGGAGGTGGCGCACGACCTGGTCATCACCGTCGATGCCGACTCCTTCCTTTACCGCGGCGCTTTGACCAGCATCGTCGAGCGCTATCGCGCCGACCCGCCCCATACGCGGGCCGTGGCGGGAAAAATCCTGGTCCGCAACTCGCGGCTGAACTGGATCACCCGCTGCCAGGAATGGGACTACTTCCATGGCATTGCCGCCATCAAGCGCGTGCAGTCGCTGTTCCAGGGCACGCTGGTTGCGCAGGGTGCGTTTTCCATCTACGACCGGGCTGCGCTGATCGAGGTTGGCGGATGGCCCGAATGCGTGGGCGAGGACATCGTGCTCACCTGGGCCCTGCTGAAGGCCGGCTACCGGGTGGGCCACTGCGAGGACGCGTGCCTGTTCACCAATGTGCCCACCACCGTCAAGCAATTGGTCAAGCAGCGCCAGCGGTGGGCGCGCGGCATGGCGGAGGCCTTCATCAAGCATCCGGGGATCCTGGTCAAGCCGCGCCTGTCGACCTTCTTCATCTATTGGAACCTGCTGTTTCCGTGGCTGGACCTGGCATGCACCATCGGCTTCATTCCCGGAATCATCCTCGCGTTCTTCGGCCACTACTGGATCGTGGGAATCATGACCCTCGCCTTGATCCCGGCCACATTCGCATTGAGCCTGCTCATGTTCCGGATCGAACGCCGCATGTTCAGGAAGACGGGCCTCGTGGTGCGAAAAAATGTCCAGGGCTTCTTCGTCTACGTCCTGCTGTACAGCCTGATCCTGCAGCCCGCCAGCGTGCTCGGCTATCTCGATGAACTGTTCAGGAAGCCCAAGGCCTGGGGCACCAAATGACGGGGTTGCCGAGGTATCTTGCCGTCGCTTCCCTGGGGTGCCTGGTGCTGGCCGCTCCCTGCAGGGCGGAGGAAGAAAAGGCAAACGAGAAGCCGGCCGGCATGGCCTTTGGCCCGGAGTTCTTCCTCACCGGCGACAGCGACAATTTCCAGTCGCGGCGGGTGTCGGTGGAGTTCTTTCCCGCCTTTGAAAACGCCGACCGCTACCTGGGGTTCCGGCTCGGCGACTACCAATACAAGCAGGACAACTGGCAAAGGGCCGGCAAGAAGATCTCCTTCCTGGCCCGCTCGGTCGAAACGAAGACCACCGACGGAGGCGCGATCGAGGTCGGCGCGTTCGAGCAGGGCGGGCACACGCTGCTCACCCTCGACGGCAGCTACCGCCTGTCGCCCACGAAGAGCACGGCGGTGGAGTTCCTGGTGACGCGCGACTGGGTGGAGACCCCGAAGTCGCTGGACCGCGGCATCGATTTTTCGTTTGTCGGGGTGGCCGTCGACCAGGGGCTTGGAAGCCATGTGACCCTGGTCGGTCTCGCGGCGCAGCAGTATTTCTCGGACGGCAACCGGCGCGACCACGGCCGCCTGCGGCTGATCTACCAGCCGTCGCTCGACCTGGGCCTGACCCTGCAGGCGCGCTATCGAGCCTACCGCAGCAGCCACGAGGACGTGGACAGGGCCTATTTCAATCCGAAGAACTACAGCGAGGCGATGCTGGCGGTCGGCTGGCGGCAGCGTTTTGCGGGCTGGACCCTCGCGGTCACGGCGGGGCTCGGCACCGAGACGATCAATCACGAATTCCGGCAGCCGACGCGGCTGCTGGACGTGAACCTGCAAAGCCCCGTGAGGGGATCGCAGGTCTTTCGCTTCGGCGCCGGCTACAGCCGCAGCACCACCTTCTCGGGGCCCAGCTACCAGTACCGGTACCTGCGCGGGGAGTGGGTAATCCTTTTCTGAGGCCGGGCGCCTCTTGCCCGGCTACTTGTCGTGGTGCAGGTAGGTCGCCTGCTTCGGCAGCAGCAGGCTCACCATGAAGGCCACGCCCATCATCGCGGTCACGTACCAGTAGAAGTACGACTCGTGGCCGATCGACTTCAGGCCCAGCGCCACGTATTCGGCGCTGCCGCCGAAGATGGCGTTGCCCACCGCATACGACAGGCCCACGCCCAGCGCGCGCACTTCGGGCGGGAACATCTCGGCCTTCACGATGCCGCTGATCGAGGTGTAGAAGCTCACCACCGCGAGCGCCAGCGTGATCAGCACGCCGGCCATCAGCGGGCTGCCCACGCTCTGCAGGTTGCTCAGCACCGGCACCGTCATGAGCGCGCCGAGCGCACCGAACAGCAGCATGTTGCTGCGCCGGCCGATGCGGTCCGACAGCGCGCCGAACAGCGGCTGCATGCACATGTAGATGAACAGGCAGGCGGTCATCACGTTGCTGGCGGTCTTGATCGACATGCCGGCCGAGTTCACCAGGTACTTCTGCATGTAGGTGGTGAAGGTGTAGAAGATCAGCGAGCCGCCGGCCGTGTAGCCCAGCACCACGAAGAAGGCGCGCTTGTGGTGCCTGAACAGCTCGGCGACGCTGCCGGCGCCCTTGGCGGCGCGGGTCTGCGTGCTGGCGGTCTCGGTCAGCGTGCGGCGCAGCATCAGCGCCACGATGGCCGCCACGGCGCCCAGCACGAAGGGAATGCGCCAGCCCCAGGCCCTGAGCTCGGCTTCGTCGAGCACCTGCTGCAGCACCACCACGACCACCACGGCCAAGAGCTGGCCGCCGATGAGCGTGACGTACTGGAACGACGAGAAGAAGCCGCGCTGGCCGCGCATGGCCACTTCGCTCATGTAGGTGGCGGTGGTGCCGTACTCGCCGCCGACCGACAGGCCCTGCAGCAGGCGCGCGGCCAGCAGCAGCGCGGGCGCCCAGGCGCCGATCTGCGCATAGGTGGGCAGGCAGGCAATGACCAGCGAGCCCACGCACATCATGACGACCGAGGTCACCATCGAGGTCTTGCGGCCCTTGCGGTCGGCCAGCCGGCCGAACAGCCAGCCGCCGATCGGGCGCATCAGGAAGCCGGCAGCGAACACGCCCGCCGTGTTCAGCAGCTGGACCGTGGGGTCCGACTTGGGAAAGAACGAGGGCGCGAAATAGATCGCGCAGAAGGCGTAGACGTAGAAGTCGAACCACTCCACCAGGTTGCCGGACGAGGCGGCAAAGATGGCGAAGATGCGCTTGCGCTTTTCCTCGAAGGTGTAGGGCGTGGTGTTGGGCGCGTTGGCGCTGGTCGCGTCCGGGCTGGAGGCACCGGCGGTGGCGCTGGCAATGGCGGTCATTCGGGGGTCCTTGTCTCTGGCTGGGGCCCCCCGCGGAGCCGCGGAAAGCCGTGCCGGCAAGTCTGTCCGGCCGGGGCCGCGCTGTCGTCCGTAGCCGCCCGCCGCGGCGCTACGTACGTGTACGCAAGGGTAAATACCTAGAAAAAGTTACAAATCGTGCTCGCGCAGGAAGCGGTCGAGCTCGTGGCTGTTCGACAGGCCGAGCTTGGCGAACACATGGGCGCGGTGCGTTTCCACCGTGCGCTGCTCCAGCGGCGCGAGCTCCAGCGCAATGCGCTTGTTGGGCAGGCCCTGGGCGACCAGCCGGGCCACCTGCATCTCGCGCGGCGTCAGCTTGGACCACAGGGCCTCGGCGGCCTGGCGGGCCTGCCGGCGCACGGCGATCTCCTCGGCCTTTTGCAGCGCCTTGGCGATGCTCTCGAGCAGGCGCTCGTCGTTGCAGGGCTTCTCGAGCCAGCCGAAGGCGCCGTTCTGCACCGCCTCGACCGCCATCGGAATGTCGCCGTGGCCGGACAGGAAGATCACGACCAGCGGGCTGTCCTGCGCGCGCAGCGCATCGAACACCTGCAGCCCGCTCATGCCCTCCATGCGCAGGTCCAGCACGACGCAGCCCGGGCGCTGCAGGTCGGCGCCGGCCAGGAAGGCCTCGCCCGAGGCAAAGGCCTGCACCGCATGGCCGCGCGACAGCAGCAGGAGGCCCAGCGAGCGGCGCACGGCCTCGTCGTCGTCGACGATGCACAGGTGGTTGGCAAGGGCGGTCACGGGGCTGAGATTTCCAGTTCGAGGGTGAAAACTGTGCCACCACCGGCCCGGTTGGCAAAGGACAGCCGGCCGCGGTGGGCTTCGACGATGGTGCGGCAGATGTTCAGCCCCAGCCCCAGCCCGCCGGCCTTGGTGGTGAAGAAGGGCGCGAACACCTGCTCGGCCAGCGCGGCGTCGATGCCGGAACCCCGGTCCGCCACGCGGATGTGCACGCGGCCTTCGAGCAGCTCGGCCTCGACCTCCACCACGCGCTCTTCGGGCGGCGTGGCCAGCATGGCGTGCAGGCTGTTGGACAGCAGGTTCAGCAGCACCTGCTCGAGCAGCACACGGTCGCCGCGCACCGGGGGCAGCGAGGGCGCGATGCGGACCTCCGCGCGCGCCTGGCGCAGCCGCATCTCGCCCTGCAGCAGTGCCAGCGCATTGGTGACCAGTGCCGCCACCGCGCAATCCTCGGTGCCGGCGGTGCGCTGGCGCACGAAGCCGCGGATGCGCCGCACGATCTCGGCGCTGCGCCGGGCCTGCGCCACGGTCTCGTCGAGGCTGCTGGCCAGCAGCTGCTGGTTGCCCTGTTCCGCGAAGGCCTTGGCCGCGCTCGCGAAATTGCTCAGCGCCATCAGCGGCTGGTTCAGCTCGTGGGCCAGCGTGGAGGCCATCTCGCCCAGGCTGGCGAGGCGCTGCGCATGCTGCAGCTGCTCGTCGTTCTGGCGCTGGCGCAGCTCGGCGCGCTTCTGCTCGGTGATGTCCACCACCGAGCTCATCCAGCCGCTGTGGCGGCCGTCGGCATCGATCAGCGGCGCGGTGTAGACCATGGTGATCACCTCGTGCCCGTCGCGGTGCTGCAGGCGCGACTCGAAGCCCGAGCGCGCGGGCTGCCCGCTCATCATGGCCTGGTAGTGCAGCCAGTGCTGCGCCACGTCGTCGGGATGCCAGTAGGGGTAGGGCGGCAGGCGGCCGAGCAGTTCGTCGGCGCCGTAGCCGGTCATCTCGCAGAAGGCGGGGTTGACGTAGATGATCCGTCCTTCGAGGTCGCGTGCGCGCATGCCCACCAGCAGCGAGTCTTCCATCGCCTTGCGGAAGGCGTGGGCCTCGTCCAGCGCGTGCGTGCGCTCGCGCACCCGCAGCTCCAGGTCGCGCCGCGCGTCGCGCTGCTCGGCGAAGCGGCGCTCGCGCAGCTGCCAGTACAGCCCGCCCAGCAGCAGCACGCCCGCGCACAGCAGGCCCAGCATCCAGGTGCGCTCGCGCGCGCGGGCGACCTCGGCGTGGTCGGCCATCACCGTCAGCGTCCAGCCCAGGTCGGGCAGCGGCTCGTCCAGCGCGAGGAAGCGGCGCGCCTTGCCGCCGACCTCTGTGCGCACGAGGTAGCCCGGATGGCCCTTCTCGCGTTCCGCCGTCCACGGCAGCGGCGAGAAGCCGGTGCGGGCGCCGTACTGCTGCTCGCGCTTCATGCGGTCCAGGTCGGCGGCGGCGAGCGGCCGCGTGGCCTGGTACATCCAGGCCGGCACCGAACTCAGGAACACGATGCCGCGCGCGTCGGTCAGCAGGATCGGCTCGCGCGCAAAGGTCCAGGCCTCCTGGAGCTGGCGCAGGCTGATCTTGACCGTCAGCACGCCCAGCACCGCGCCGGCCTCGGAGCGCACCGGCGCGGACATGAAGAGCCCGGGCTCGCCGGTGGTCTGGCCCACGCCGTAGAACAGGCCGCTGCGGCCCGCGCGTGCGTCGATGAAGTAGGGCCGGTTGGCATAGGACTCGCCGACAAAGCTCTGCGGCGTGGCCCAGTTGCTCGCTGCCAGCGTGAGGCCCTGCAGGTCGATCAGGTAGAGCGCATCCGAGCCCGCATGGCGGTTCACCTCCTCGATGTAGCGATTGGCGCGCTGCTGCGCCGCCGGGTCGCGCGGATGGGCCAGCACGTCGAAGACATCGGGGTGCATGCCTGCGGTGCGCGGCAGGTAGCCGTACTTGCCGGCGGCATCGCGCAGGCCCAGCGCGTGGACCTCCATCGCGCGGCGGATCGAGTCCGCCTGGAAGCTCGCCTCGCGGGCCGCGGCCCACTGGCCCGCCGCGCCGATCAGCAGCAGCGCCACGGCCACGGCGGCCGTCCAGGCGAGCAGCGTGCGCCAGCGGCGGGGGCGCGAGCGGGCCGTCGGTGTGGCGGGCGGGAGGGGAGGCAGGGGCGGCATTGGGGTGGGCCGACCGGGGCGGCGACCGGGGATTTTGCCCCGATACCCGGATCGGCCGGCGGGGCCGCCGTACCATCGCGGCCATGCGAACCCTTTCACTCCCGGCCGGCGGCGAGATGCCGGTGCTCGGCCTCGGCACCTGGCGCATGGGCGAGATCGCCAGCCGCCGTGCGGCCGAGGTTGCCGCGGTGCGCGAAGCCATCGCGATGGGCTACCGGCTGATCGACACCGCCGAGATGTACGGCGAGGGCGGCGCCGAAACCGTGCTCGGACAGGCCATGGCAGAGGCCCTGCGCGCGGGTGACGTGCGGCGCGAGGCGCTCTTCATCGTCAGCAAGGTCTACCCGCACAACGCGAGCTGGCGCGGCACGCCCGAGGCCTGCGAGCGCAGCCTGAAGCGGCTTGGCCTCGACACGATCGACCTGTACCTGCTGCATTGGCGCGGCAGCCATCCGCTGCGCGAAACGGTCGATGCGATGCAGGCGCTGGTGGCCAAGGGCCGCATCGCGCGCTGGGGCGTGAGCAACTTCGACACCGACGACATGGAGGAGCTGGCGCCGCTCGTCGGCTCAGGCCCCGGCTGCGCGGCCAACCAGGTGTACCTGTCGCTGGCCGAACGCGGCCCGGAGTTCAGCCTGCTGCCCTGGCTGCGCGAACGCGGCATGCCGCTGATGGCCTACAGCCCGATCGACCAGGGCGCGCTGGCTTCGGACGACGCATTGCAGGAGCTGGCCGCGCGGCTCGGCATCAGCGCCGCGCAGCTCGCATTGGCCGCGGTGATCGCGTGGCCCGGCGTTGCCGCGATCCCGAAGGCCGTGCGCAGCGCGCACCTGCAAGAGAACCTCGCCGCCGCCGACCTCGAGCTCGATGCGGCAACCCTCGCCGAACTCGACCGCCTGCATCCGCCGCCGCGCCGCAAGGCGCCGCTCGCGATGATCTGAGCAGGCCCTAGTGCGCTTCGGCCTGCTTGGCGGCGGCGATCACGGCCTCTTCGTCGTGCTTCGCGCCATTGAGGAACAGGTTCAGCAGCACCGCGCTGATCGATGCCAGCAGGATGCCCGACTCGATCAGCGAATGAATCGCATGCGGCATCCACTGCTTGAAGTTGGGCGCAATGAGCGGAATCATGCCGATGCCGATCGACACCGCCACGATCATCGCGTTGTGGCGGTTGGTCTTGAAGTCGACGCCCGAAAGAATGCGGATGCCCGTGGCCGCCACCATGCCGAACATCACCAGGCCCGCGCCGCCGAGCACCACCGTGGGCAGCGATTCGATCAGCGCCGCCATCTTGGGCAGCAGGCCCAGCACGACCAGGATCACGCCGCCGGCCACGCAGACATAGCGGCTCTTGATGCCCGTGACGGCCACCAGCCCCACGTTCTGCGAAAAGCTGGTGTACGGAAAGGTGTTGAAGATGCCGCCGATCAGCGTGCCGAGGCCGTCGGTGCGCAGGCCCTTGGCCAGGTCCTTCTGCGTGATCTTCCGGTCGGTCATTTCGCCGAGCGCGAGGAACATGCCGGTCGACTCGATCATCACCACGATCATGATCAGCGTCATCGTGAGGATCAGGACCGGATCGAACTGCGGCATGCCGAAGTGAAACGGCAGCACCACGTCCACCCAGGCCGCCTTGCCGACCTTCTCATAGGTCATGAGCCCGGTCGCCGAGGCCACCACCGCGCCGATCACGATGCCCAGCAGCACCGAGATATTGGCGATGAAGCCCTTGGCGTACTTGACGATCAGCAGGATCGACACCAGCACCAGCGCGGCCACGCCGAAGCCCGAGAGGTCTGCGTACTTGGGGTTGGGCACGGTCGGCATGATGGCAAAGCCCTTGGGCACCGCAGGGATCGAGCTGCCCGGCGAGGTCACTTCGGCCAGCCACTTCGCATACACCGGGTCCACCAGCGCGGGCGCCGTCGGCCCCACCGGGTTGCCGAAGATCCAGTTGATGCCCACGCGCATCAGGCTGATGCCGATCACCGCGATGATGGTGCCCGTGACCACCGGCGGAAAGAAGCGCAGCATGCGGCTCACCAGCGGCGCAATCAATATCGACACCACGCCCGCGCCGATGATCGCGCCGAATAGCAGCTGCGCGCCGTTCTGGCCCGGGTTCGCGTTGGCAATGGCCACCATGGGCGCGACCGATGCGAAGGTCACGCCCATCATCACCGGCAGCCTGATGCCGAACCACTGCGTGGCGCCCAGCGCCTGGATCAGCGTGGCGATGCCGCAGCAGAACAGGTCGGCCGAGATCAGTAGCGCCACCTCGTCGGGCGAGAGCTTGAGCGCGCGGCCGACGATCAGCGGCACCGCAACGGCCCCCGCGTACATCACCAGCACATGCTGGAGGCCGAGGGCCGCGAGCTTGCCCGAAGGCAGTCGCTGGTCCACCGGATGGACTGTGGAAAGGGTGTCGGCCGTCATTGCGTTTCTCCTGCAGCGGCAAGGGGAAAGGTGCGTGGACGGCGCGGTGCCCGTGGCGTCCACTCGTTGTGTACGCCAAACTGTATACAATTTATGCCGCAATCCGGATGCAGGTAAACCCGGATCAGTTTTCCATCTTCAGCCGCCGCATGAGCCAGTCCGCGGTGAACTCGAAGTGCTCACCCATGTTCGACTCCGCCGTGTGGCCGTCCTCCCCGAACACCAGTTGCGTCACGTTGAAGCCCAGCGCCGCAAGGGATGCGGGCTCGTCCCTGGAGACGAGGTCTTCGCGCGCGCCGTTCACCATGAGAATGGGTTTGCGCAGTTGCGCCGCGGTCGGCTTCTTCAGCTGGCGCGAGAGCTGGAATGCTTCGTAGTACTCGCACATCGCTTCGCGCGGCGTGGTCTGCGGATTCATGTTCGCAAACATGGTGTAGGGCGCGACGATCCATGCAGGAGCCACCTTGCAATGCGCTTGCCCAAAGCTCGAATCGCTGGGGCCGCCCACATTGACGATCGCCTTGTAGAAGTCGTTGCGCAGGCCGCCAAGCGTTCCCAGGTAGCCTCCCATGCTCCAGCCGTACACGGCCGCCCGGCTCGCGTCCAGGTCGCCGCGGGCCTTGATGTAGTCCGCCACCGTGTCGAACATCGCATGGGACTCCGGACGGAAACCGAGCTGGTTCTCCCCGGTGTCCGGGTTCTCCACAATGATGGTGGCGAAGCCGCGGCCCATGAAGTAGTCGCTGTGCCGGATCATCTCGGTCTTCATGTTGTCGAGGCCCCCAAGAATGACCAGCACCGGCAGCTTCTCGTTGCCGCCCGGCTGTGCCGGCGGTGCCCGGAAGTAGCCGATGAATTCCTTCGCGCCGGTCTTGAATGCGATCCGCTGCAGCGGCTTTCCCAGCAGCGCGTGGGCTCGTTCGGTCGCCTGCAGGTCCGCCGCGGGAACACGCTTGGGAAGCCGGTTCATCCGAAGGTAGAAGGCGGCCTTCCTGTATTCGGCCGATGCGGCGGCGCCGTTGCCCCGCTCTTCGAGTGCGCGGGCCCGTTCCAGGTGCACCTGGGCCGGCTTGTTGAAAGTTGCTTGCCAGGCTGCCTGCGACGGCCCGGCGTGTTCCGGCAGCGCCGCGGCGATCTCGTCGAAGCTGCGTGCTTCGATGCCGGCATCCTCGAGCCACCAGCAGATGTTGAATTTGAACGAAGGATGCATGCGGGCGATGCCTCCCGGGTACTCCGCCTGCCCCTTGCTGCAGAACTCGGCCATGCTGCCTGCGGTCCTGGCGGCAGGGAGGCCCTGGGCCGCGGAATTCTGCGGCGCTGCCGCGATGCAAAGAACGGCTGCGAAGGCCGTCGAGAGTTTCATGATCAGTCTGTTGGTCACGGTCTTTTTCCCTTGTTCAGGACTCGGTTCGGGTCGGCACGCCGGGCAGCCAGCCATTGCCGCGATACCAGGCGAGCGTGTCGGCAACGGTCTGCTCGATCGGGCGAAACTTCAGCTGGAGCTTCTGTTCGCTCTTCGCGTGATTGAAATGGCTGCGCCCCGCCTCCTTGCGCATCAGCCGCACAGTGGCCAGGCTGAGCAGGATGGGCTTGCCGGTGATCCGCGCGTAGAGTTCCTGCACCGCCGCCAGCAGATAGAGGAGCGGAAAGGGCAAATGGCGCGTCGGCGTCTTGATGCCTGCGATCTTCCCCACCAAGGGCACCAGTTCCTGCATCGTCATGTGGCGGCCGGCCGCCAGGTAGCGTTCGCCGCGCTGCCCGTGCTCCGCGGCCGAAATCAGCGCCCTGGCCACATCGCGGGCGTCGACGACGGAAAAGCTGCCGGGTACCAGCCCGGGCAGTTTTCCGAGCACCACGTCGTTGACGAATTGTCCTGACGAGGTGGGGCCGATATCGGCCGGTCCCCACATCCATCCTGGCAGGACGAAGCTCGCATGCATGTCCGGGTGCGTGCCCAGAAAGGCCGACACGACCTGGTCGGCCAGTATCTTGCTGCGGTAGTAGTCGTCGCCGGCGTCGGCCAGGTCGCGCAGGCAGGTCTCGTCCATGGGCACGCCCGGCTCGCCGTTGAGCACCGCGATGGACGAGGTCTGGACGAAGCGCCGGATGCCGGCACCGTAGGCCTTCTCGATGAGCTGCCGCGTGCCGTCCACATTGATGCGCTTGAGCTCTTGCCAGTGGCTGCCGCCCTTGAAGTTGTCCCGGAAGAACGCGGCGGTGTGGAACACCACGTCGCATCCTTGCAGCGCGCCGGCGAAGGCGGGCACATCGGCCATGTCGCCCAGCACCAGTTCGACGCCTTTCATGCCCGCAAACTGCTGCTGGCCCTTGGCCTGCGAGCGCACCAGGGCCTTGACGGAGACGCCTTGCGCGACCAGTTCGCGCACCAGGTTGTTGCCGAGAAGGCCGGTAGCGCCGGTGACGAACGCGGACCTCAAGGCCTTGGTTTTTTCCATATCAATCGAATTTCAAAAATCAAACGAGTTTTGAATGTAGCCGCGGCATTTTCAAATATCAAGTGATTTCTGAATCTTGGCGGGCCGATATCCAAAGTTCATGTGATATCTTTTGAGGCATGAGCCCGACGACAGCAAGAACGCGTCTGACCCGCGAGGAAAGCCGGGCGCAGACGCGCGAGCGCCTGATCGAAACCGCGCAGCAGCTGTTTGTGTCGAACGGCTATGGGGGCGCATCGATCCGCGACATCGCGGACAAGGCGGGCTACTCCCAAGGCGCCTTCTATTCGAACTTCTCGAGCAAGGAGGACGTCCTCCTGGAGTTGCTGCGGCGGCACATGGAGGCGGAAGCGACGCAGCTTTTCAGGGTCATGGGCAACGCGCAGCAAGAGCCCGGCCAGATGCTGGCCGAACTGGAAGCCTGGGCTTCCACGCTCAATCACGATGCCGACTGGTGCATGCTTTCCATCGAACTTCAGCTGCATGCCAACCGCAGCCGAAGCTTCGCTGCGGAATACCAGAAGGTGTGGGTCAGGCACCGGTCCGAGCTCGGCGCCGTGATCGGCCAGTTGTTCGACAAACTCGGGCGCACGCCTCCTGCCGCACCGGACGAACTGGCCGCTGCCTTCATGGCCCTGTCGCATGGGCTGGCACTGCAGAGGATCAGCACGCGCCCGGATCCCTCGGGACGGCTGATCATGGTGTTCCTGCGCGGACTGATCGCAGGTGCGGAAGACCTGGGAACGGCCGCTGCCGCACCGGCCGGCTCTCCTGCGCGCGCGCCAGGGAAGCGCGCTCCGAAAGCCAGGCGCTGAATTGCCCCCGCTAGGCGAGCAGGGCCTTCACCAGGTCGAGCTGGCGGTCGGGCTTCTCGGTGCCGAGTTCCAGGCTGGCCTCGATGCGCTCGAGGTGGTCGATCATGCAGAGCACGGCGCCTTCCACGTCGCCCTTGCGGCAGATGCGAAGGAAGTCCGAGTGCTCGTCCGACGAGCAATGCGGGTCGTTCGACGAGTGGTAGAGCATCGCGATCAGCGAGCTGCGCGCCACCAGTTCGCGCACCAGCTCGGCCAGCGTCTTGTTGCCCGTGGCCTCCGCCAGCGCCACGTGGAAATCGCCCAGCACCTTCTCGCGCACCGTGCCCGTGGTGGTGGTCTGGCGCAGCGCGGTGCGCTCGAACTTGATGTGCTGCTCCAGCACCTGGTAATCGCGCGGCCGTGCACTGGCAATGAACAGGCGCACCACTTCGCTTTCGAGGATGCGGCGCACCGCGAACACCTCGCGCGCCTCCTGCACCGTGGGCTGGCACACGAACGCGCCTTTGTCGGGAATCATCTCGATGAGCTTGTCCTTCGAGAGCATCAGCAAGGCCGCGCGGATCTTGGTGCGGCTCACCGAATAGACCCGGCCCAGCGCCTCTTCGCGCAGCCAGGTGCCGGGCGGCAGGCGCTTCTCGACGATGGCGGTGGCGATGTCCTGCGCGATGCTTTCGATGGAGCTGCCCTTGTCGGTGGCGGTTGCGCCGTTCTCGGCCGCAGCGGCAGTGGACGTGGCAGGGGAGGCGGTGGATTTGGTGCTGGCGCGGGGCATGCGCAGATTGTGGCTCAGCGGGTGGCTGCCGCGTTCGCGCCGGGCGCCGCCGTCAGCCGCGCAGCGTGAAGCCCTCGAGTGCGCCCTTCATGGCCTTGGGCAGCGGATGGGCCAGTTCGCCGCGCTTGCTGGTCGAGAGCTTCAGCGCGACCAGCGATTCGACCAGCCTGGTGGCCGCGGCCACGCCGTCGATCACCGGCACGCCGAGCAGGCCACCGATGTGCTCGCACAGGTCGGTCATGCCGGCGCAGCCCAGCACGATGCAGTCGGAGCCGTCTTCCTCGAGCGCGCGGCGGCATTCGTCGACGATGCGCTCGCGCGCCTTGGAGCCGGGCTCCTCGAGTTCGAGCACCGGCAGCTCGCAGGCGCGCACCCTGGCGCAGAAGCGCTCCATGCCGTAGACCTCGGCCAGGTGCCAGGCCTGGCCCATCGTGCGGCCGAGCGTGGTCACCACGCTGAAGCGGCTGCCCACCATGCTGGCCAGGTGCATCGCGGCTTCGGCAATGCCCACCACCGGACCGCGTGCCAGTTCGCGCGCGGCCTTCAGGCCTGGATCGCCGAAGCAGGCGATCACGTAGCCGTCGATGCCCTCGCGCTCGCCGGCCGCAATTTCCTGCAGGAGGCCGGGCACGGCCAGCGCCTCGTCGTAGTGGCTTTCGATGGAAACCGGCCCCATGGCCGGGCTGACCGCGACGATCTCCGTGCCGGCGCTCGCCACCGCGCGAGCGCAGGCGCCGATCTTCTCGGTCATGCTCCAGGTGGTGTTGGGATTGATGATCTTGATGCGCACGGCGCGGCCCTTTCTCTTTCAGTGTTTCAAGTCTTGTAGTTGCGGTTCAGCAGGGCGTAGATGACGAAGCCCAGTGCCATGCCGATGAACCATGCATAGTTCGCGCCACCGCGCAGCACCGGCACCATCACGCAAAGGATCGGCACCAGCGCGGAGGGGACCAGCGCCTGGATTGCCTTCGGGTTGTAGCCGCCGCTGTACCAGTATTCGCCCTTGGGACTCATGGTGTAGAGCGCGTCCACGTCGATGCGCTGCTTGCGCACGATGTAGTAGTCGGCAATCAGGATGCCGAACAGCGGGCCGATGAACGAGCCCAGCACGTCGAGCGTGTAGTGGATGACCTCGGGGCTGTTGTAGAGGTTCCACGGCGTGAGGAACACCGAGCCCACCGCCGCGATCATGCCGCCCGTGCGCCAGCTGATGTGCTGCGGCGCCACGTTGGAGAAGTCGAAGGCCGGCGAGACGAAGTTGGCCACGATGTTGATGCCGATGGTGGCAATCATGAAGGTCAGCGCACCCAGCACCACGGCGGTGGTGCTGTCGATCTTGCCCACGGTGTGCACCGGATCGGTGATCAGCTCGCCGAACACGGGCAGCGTGGCCGCGGTGGTGATCACCGTCAGCAGCGAGAAGAACACGAAGTTGATCGGCAGGCCCCAGAAGTTGCCCTTCTTCACCGCGTCGAAGCTCTTGCCATAGCGCGAGAAGTCGCCGAAGTTGAGCATCGGGCCGCTGAAATAGCTCACCACCAGCGCAATGGCCGAGAGCATCACCGGCAGCGCGTCCCAGCCCTGGAACTTGATGCCGCCCAGGTTCAGGTCGATGTTGCTCCAGCCGGCCTTCCACACCAGCCAGCCGCACAGGATGGCCATCACCACGTACACCGCCGGGCCGGCCCAGTCGATGAACTTGCGGATCGCTTCCATGCCGTGCCAGAACACGAAGGCCTGCAGCACCCACATGATCATGAACGCCAGCCAGCCCAGCATCGACAGGCCCGCAAAGCCGTGCTGCGCCACGTCGGCATACGGTGCGAGGTTCGGGAACATGTGCAGCGCCAGCACCATGAAGGCGGCCGAGGCCAGATAGGTCTGCACGCCGTACCAGGCCACTGCGATCAGCCCGCGGATGATGGCCGGGATGTTGGCACCCAGCACGCCGAACGAGGCGCGGCACACCACGGGGTAGGGCACGCCGGTCACCTGGCTCGGCTTGGCCACCAGGTTGCAGAAGAACTGCACGATCACGATGCCCACCAGCAGCGACACCAGCACCTGCCAGCTCGACAGGCCGAGCGCAAACAGGCTGCCGGCCGTGATGTAGCCGCCCACGCTGTGCACGTCGGACATCCAGAACGCAAAGATGTTGTATTGGCCCCAGGTCTGCTTGCGCAGCGGGGCCAGGTCTTCGTTGGTCAGCCGCGGGTGGTAGCCGGGCTTGATCAGCGCATTGGATTCGGCATGCGGCGCATGGCCGGCTTCGCTCGCCCCCGCGGGGGCCTGGCTGACGACTGTGCTCATGGTCTTTCCTCGTGCGAATGGGTGGATGGAGGGACCGTTTCCAGCGCAAATTTCCGCACCGGCTATCGGGTGCGTTATTTGTATACAAAAACCGTGTGCAATCAAGTCCATCCGGCAAATCATATATCCGTAGATTCCCTGAGATGGTGCTGATGCTCAATAAAGTGCGTCGGGAAAATAAAGTGCGTCGCCATGTCGACGATTCCGTCGCGGGGCTGGGGAGTTCGCTGCGCCTAGTAGCGAATGGCTGTTTTCATCTGTCGATGCGACCGCAGTTACACATACTTCTCCGACAACACCAGAGGCATCGCAGGAAAGTCGAATGGGTCGATGCTTCCGATCTCTACGCCTGTACTCTCTGACCCAAGCTGACAAGGACCTTGTAGCGTTCGGTGTAAAATACTGTATATAAATACAGTAAAAATGCGTCCAGCCACCGTCACTACCGAATTCATGCCGAGCGCGCGCAGGCCAGTGCCGAGCGCGGGGGCGCTTGGTCGAGCTTGGCAAACTGTGCAATCGGAGAGAAGACCGATATCGGAAGACACAGTCCCCCTCGCAGGCGCCTATGGTCGGCCGTTACCTTCATTGAGGGGGCCTCGCCCGCCTAACGAAAACGTGCGTAACAAGTTCGATACAGTCGGCCTCATCGCCAGACAAAGGTGGAGGGGGAACTGCATGGGAACAAAGAAGCTTGCAATAGAGCTGCTTTTGAAGCGCCAGGACGTGATTCCATACGTGCGGCAAGTCGTCGAGGCAGCAGAGAGCGATCGGGCAGCACTGGGGTGGTTTCCATTCAAGGTATTTGAAGAAGCCGCGATAAGCGAGAAGCTGATCGTGACGCTCGCTCGTGAGGGTGATCAGGTCAGCTACGCTGGACATCTGCTGTTCGCCACCACGTTCCCGCGCGGGCATATCATGCAAATCCATGTGTCTTCCAGCTACCGCCGGCAGGGAGTCGCAAAGAAGCAACTGGATTTCCTCAAGAGTCATTTGGCGGGACTCAACTACATCTCCATCGGGGCTCGAGTCGCCGAAGACCTACGCATGTCGCAGGAGTTCTGGCAAAGCCAGGACTTCTATGCCCATGGAACAACTCCGGGCGGAAAAACCCGCGGCCGAACTCTGGTCCTGCGCAGCCACGAACTGCCGACCCGGCAGCTCTTTGCGACGAGCGGGCTGACGCACCGAGATCCGCTTGGCCTGGCGGTCGACCCCGCGACTGCGACGAAGCTGTACCTGCTGGACCTCAACGTCCTGTTCGACCTTGGACCGCGGAGGGCGCGACATCAGGACGTCGTCGACTTGTTTGCACTCGAGCGTCTAGGTGTCTGCCGCTTGGCACTGAGCACGGAGTTCGATGCCGAACTAGCTGTGAAGCGTCAAGAGGTTGTTTCTTGACGAGTTGAGTCTGGACATGGGCGCGATGCCGCCGATACCGCTGTGCGGGCGATGCCAGTTGTAGTGGTGTTGCCAGCTTGCCAGGGCATCGGTTCGATGGGCCGAGTTCTGGTAGGTCCAGCCGTAGGCCCACTCTCGCAACGCGGACTGGATGAACCTCTCTGCCTTGCCGTTGGTCTGCGGCCGGTAGGGCCGCGTGAAGCTGTGCTTGATGCCCAGTTCAATGCAGGTTGCCCGGAAGTCGCGCGAGCGGAAGGCTGAACCGTTGTCCGTCAGCAACCGCTTTACGATGATGCCCAGGCGGGCGTAGTAGGCCACCGCATTGCGCAGGAACAGGACCGCCTGCGCTTGCTTCTCGTCCGGGTGCATGGCGGTGAACGCCAGCCTGGCGTGGTCATCGATGGCCACGAACAGCGTCTCCCAGCCCGCGCCGTCGACCGAATCTCGCCGATTGCCGGTGACGCGGTGGCTGGGCCGCTCGATGCGCCCGAGCTTCTTGGTGTCGATATGCAGCAGATCGCCGGGTGCTTCGTGCTCGTAGCGCACGACGGGCTCCACAGGCTGCAGGTCGCTCAGCTTGGACATGCCGGCGCGTGCCAGGACGCGGCTGACCGTGGACTCCGAGACGCCCACGCTGCGCGCAATGCGAGCCTGCAGCATTCGACGTTTGCGCAGTTCGACGATCAGCAGGGCCTTGCCCGCATCGATGGCCCTGGGAGAGCGCATGGGCCTGGAGGACGCATCGGCCAAGGCGGCCTCACCGCCCGCAAGGTAACGGCCAAGCCACTTCCTGGCCGTTGGCGCAGTGACGCCGTGTGCAGCCGCGGCTCGCACGGCATCCAAGCCTTCACGAGTCATCTGTTTGACCATCTCAAGTCGGCGGGCAAAGGTAAGTCGGGCATGCTTATGGGTGTTCATCCGGTTGGGCGTCCTGAGTGGATTGGGTGTTTGGCGACTTCCAGTCTCTCAAACCCAATCCGGATGAACACCGGATACAACCTATTGGAGCTTCACAACTAGCCCGCTCGGCGACCAGCGGCAAAACGGATCCGATGCAAGGCCTGGGTCAAATCTTTCCGAAGTTCGCAGCACCTTCAGGCGATGACTGGGATCAGTTCGTCAAAGAAATCGGCCCCATGGTGTTCCCGGAGCGCCATGCGGCAGAGAAATTGACGAAGAACGACCTGTCGGACTTGCGCCATCTCGCGACTGTCATTCATCACAATCTTGCGGGTCTGGTCACGAGCGATGGTTCGATCCGTGATGCCGCAGCGATGCTGCGCATCCGCTACGGGATCGAGGTTCTCTCTCCCGCAGCTTTCAAGATTCTTGGGGAGCTGGATTCCGGGATCGGTGCCATCACTGCAAGTACCCGAGTCACATTGGATCTGGAAGAGCTTGCATCGGGTCAGGAGCAGGGTGTTCGAGCCCTGTTGACCGATCTGGGCGTCTCGGTGAGCGGCCAGTCAAGCCATTGGGCTGCGGATGATGGACGCAACAGAGCATGCCATCGCTACATCGTGCTGGAAGGACCGCGCGTCATCGGCTATCTCATGTGGCCCAGCAGCTTCCGGGGTAGTACATGCGATGCCTTCATCGCGATCGATGAAAGCTCGGCATGTGCCAAGGATGCTGCACGCCTGATGATCGTTCACCTCACGGGGCGAGCAAAGGAGCAGGTTCAGCGCGTTCGTCTGAACCTCGCCCCGCAACAGGCTTCAGTGAGAGAAATCGCGTTGGAAATCGGTTTCACTGGCACAGACAAGACGCAGGAGCTGAACAAGGTTTCATTGAACGGTGTTCTTGTTCCCGAGAACTGGGCCGCACTGCGCGCCGAACTGTTGAAGGTGAGTGAGATTGGGCTCCCGAAAGCGATGCCCACTTTCCGGGATGCGGACCAATACTTCGAGCTGCAGCGCCCGGATGGCCAGCGTACGCAGTTGACAACCTTCGCCCTGGAAACCTTGCTCTCTCCGGCATTGATTTGCATGGCCGGCAGACCGGGTGTGCTCGTGCCGATTCAGCGGGATTATTCCGAGCATCTTCTCGATCACCTCGATCAGATGCAACTGCTCCCGCATGGCAAAGCGTTGCTGTATCAACAGCGCCACTACCTGAGTGCTCCCAGGACGCTCAAAGTGTTCCAGCGCGGCAGTCTCATGCTCTTCTACGAGTCGAACAAGGGTAAGGGCCTGAAGGCCGTTGTCGCAATCGCAAGAGTGATAAATGCGTACCTGAGCTCAGAAGGCGCCGTCGAGAGAGCAGACCTGGAGCGATCCGCGCTGGAACCAAGCGACCTCGTGGCGATCGGAAAATCTGAAACCAAAGCCGTGGTCGTCTTCGACAATCTGATGAAGTTGCCGCATCCGGTGCCGCTCGAAAGCCTCCGACGATTCGGTTGTGGCCAGGCAACCCAATTGCTCACGAGTCGTCCACTCACTCCTGATCAAATCCGAAACATTCTCCTTGAAGGACTCCAACATGAGCGCTCCGCAGAACGTCCTGATCTCTCTTGAAGAGCGGCACGCGGAAAAAATTCTTGATGGAACAAAGACCGTCGAGCTGCGCCGTCGCCCCATGCACGTCGCAATCGGTGCGACTGTCTGGTTCTATGTGAAAGTGCCGGTTGGCAGCGTGATCGGATGCGCCAAGGTGGCGGGCGTCCACACGCTTGCACCAAGCACGCTCTGGAATCGTTTCGGCCCGGTCTCTGGCCTTCAGCGCCGTGAATTTTTCGATTACTTCTCCGGGTTGCCGACGGCGTTTGCCCTGAACCTCAAGGAGCCCTGCAGGCTTGCAAAGCCGATTCCACTCAGCGAGCTGCGCGATGTTTCGAGCGGATTTCACCCACCGCAGTTCTTCGCGAACGTCGCGAGTGATGGCCCTCTGCTCTTGGCCATGAGTCGCGGTCTGCAGTCAAAGCGCTCAACTGGGCTGCGGCACGAACCAGCCCTTTCCCTCGTGTAGTTCCCTAGCGATCAAGTTGCGAACGCCATCTAACTCGGTGCCCCTAAGTCGGCTTTCTTCCACCACCATACTTGTGCAACGTCATCTGTGTGGGAATGGCTGAGTCGTTGTCATCATTGAGTTATTTGCTCCGTGCCGTACTACTTCACGGAGTAATTAAAGTGCGCATGAAAAATTAAAAAATCATGTGTGCGAAATAGTTTCCTCTACAAGAAGAGCGGCGATGTCATTTGATCGGAGGGTGGCAGCATTTCCACCTGGCGCAGAAGAAGAGTGGGGAATCGTCATCGACCAGTTGCGTGCACGCAGTGTCAGAAGCTAAGATGGCTCGGCATAGATCACTTTTGACTTTACGAATCCCCCATGTTCAAGCTCTCGGCCACTACCGCCAAATGCGTCAGCATCGATGCAGGTGTGGTTATGCGCGTGGTGATTCGCTCGGGATGTTCAGGCCAGTCGGCGAACCGAATAGCAGTGGTGGCATCGCCTCTTCTCGCTCTCGTTCCCCAGTCTTAAGGAGCTGACATTTTTGGCTCCATCTAGGAGCCCAGAATGTTCAGCCGAATCAGTTTTCTCCTCCTCTCTCCCTTGGGCACGCTGCCCAAATTGATGTTCCTTGGCGACTCGGCCGTAGTCAGGAAATCAAGCGGCTCAATCCCACGCAGATCGCCGACCTATGAGACACCACTGTTTCTGCTGGGGGCGAGGCCTCAATGGTGAAAGCGATGCCGATCCATGACGCCCCCGGCCGCGCCGGTGACTCCATCGATCTGCTGTTCCTGGATGTAGACGGTGTTCTTCATCCTGTCGGCGGGGACTACTCGTTCAGCAGCAGGTTCTTCAGCCATTTACCGCGGCTGGAAGCGCTTCTTCGAGAGTTCGAGTCTGTCGACGTCGTCATCTCGTCGGATTGGCGTCTGGCCGAAAGCATCGAACAACTGCAGCGGTATTTCAGCGATGACATCCGGCACCGGATCATCGGAGCGACGCCGCAGATTGACCCAAGTGTCGTCATCCGACACCGACGCCAGTTGGAGATCCAGGCTTGGCTCGACGGGAACGGCCGTAGCGACGCAGAGTGGGTCGCGCTTGACGATTGGCCCTCGAGCTTCGACGCAGGCTTCGCGCGGCTCGTGCTCACCGATCCCAAGCGGGCATTTGATCAGGACAGCTTCCAAGAGCTGCGCTCGCACTTCCTGCGGTTTGCGGCTGACCGATGCTTCGTCGCCACTTCGGCGCACATGAAATGAAACCACTTACCCCGTCAGGCCCCCATGCGCGATCCGAGCACAAGCAGTCAGCGCCAAAGCTGATGTTCTTCGGTGACCCTCACGGCGACTTCGCGCCCGTGATCACCGCGGTCGAACGCTTTCGGCCCGAGGCCATCGTGCTGCTGGGCGACATCCAGGCGCGCCAGCCCCTGCATGTCGAACTGCAGTCGATCCTGGACCTCACCGAGGTCTGGTTCATCCACGGGAATCACGATACGGACTCGGGCTCGGACGCCGCCTACGACAACCTGTGGGGATCGAAGCTCGCGCATCGAAATCTCGATGGCCGTGTGATCTCCGTCGCCGGGTACAGGGTCGCGGGCCTGGGCGGCGTCTTCCGCAGCAAGATCTGGGATCCGCGACGGCCGATTGAGGAAGCTGCGTTCCAGTCGAGCGATGCCATGCGCCGAACCATGAAGCGCGAAGAGCGCTGGCGCGACGGCATCTCGCGTCGGCACCGATCATCGATCTTCCCAGCCGTCTACCAACACCTACTGCGGAGCGGTCCTGCCGACATCCTGGTGACGCACGAAGCGCCTTCGGCTCATCCGCACGGCTGGCGGGTGATCGACCAGCTTGCCGAGAAGCTCGGCGTTCTGTTGGTGGTACATGGCCATCATCACCAGAACATAAATTATGCCGAGGAGGGCTTGATGCCCGCTGCGGCACCGTTTCGCGCCTTCGGGGTAGACATGGACTCGTACCTAGCATGGCCACGGGATCCGCACGAGAAGACTGGGTTTGGAAGTCCTTCACAAGACTTGCTGAATCTCGCTGAGCAAGTGTTCGGCGCAGAGGCCCGAGTATGGCTGGACAAGCCGCACGAATGGCTCGATGGCCAAACGCCAGCAGCGTTCGCCGCCGGAGGCGGTTCGAAGAAGGTGCGATCGATCCTTAACGCGATTCAAAACGGCGGGGTCGTGTGATCAACGCCGCGGCGCCCTTCTGCGCCTTCGACGCCGACATGGGCTTGTGCGTGACGTGGCCACTTGGCGGAAGCCGGCTGGGAGGTCCGGAGTGATCCTGTTCCTCGACTTCGACGGCGTGCTCCATCCCGAAGGGGAGGACCACATCCACAATGGCGGCGTCGACTTCTGCTTCCTGCCCCGGCTCGAGGCGCTCCTGCGCGAATTCCCGCATGTGAGGATCGTCATCAGCTCGAGTTGGCGCGAACAGCTTGCCTACCAGACACTCCTCAAACCGTTCTCCGAAGACATTCGAATCCGAATCATCGGCGCGACACCGCCTCGCGAATTCGGGCTTCCCCACCCATTCGCCCATCGCGAAGGAGAGATCCTCGCCTGGCTGCAGCTTCATGATGCCGTCGATGAGTCATGGGTGGCACTCGATGACGCCGCATGGCAGTTCGACAGGTACAAGGATCACCTGGTCGTCTGTGGGTCGTTCATTGGATTCGACGACAAGGCGAGTGCGGCGCTTCGGGCTCGCTTCGAAGAGGCATCCCGATGAAAGTACTGGTTCTTTCAGACCTTCATCTCGAGTTCGCCCCCTTCGAGCCAGCACCTGATCTCCAGTTCGATGTCGCCATCCTCGCCGGTGACATCCATTCGCCAGCAGCGGCTGCCCTCGAGTGGGCAGCGGACCGGTTTCGCGGCAAGCCAATCATTCAGATCGCTGGCAATCACGAGTACTACCAGTCAGTGATGCACCGAGAGCTGGTGGAGATGCGAAGCCGCGCCAAGGAACTCGGCGTCCATTTTCTCGATTGCGACGAGGTCGTGATCTCCGGCGTGCGCTTTCTTGGCTGCACGCTGTGGACTGACTTCCGCCTACGCATCGAAAATCCAGGCTTCGCGGGGCAGCCAGTGCGTCTGCTGTCCGATCGCCAGCGCTCCATGACGGAGAGCGCACGATACCTTGCCGACTACTCCGCCATCCGCATCGACGATCCGCAGACCTCCAACTCCCGCGGCACGCGGCGCTTGGTGCCGGCGGACACCTTGGAGATCCATCGGCGGCACCGCTCGTGGCTACGGGCGAAGCTGTCCGAGCCATTCAACGGGTCTACGGCGGTCGTCACCCACCACGCGCCGCACCGCAACTCTCTGGCTCCCCGGTTCGCTGGTGACTGGCTTTCGGGTGGATTCGTCAACGAGATGCCGCCCGACTTCTTCACGGTCCCGACACTCTTCGTGCACGGGCATACGCATGACAGCTTCAATTACGGAGTGGGCACATGCCGGGTGGTGTGCAACCCGCGCGGGTACTTGAACCGGAGGGGGCAATTCGAGAACAAGGATTTCGATCCTGGGCTTGTCATCGATGTTCAATCCTGCGCGTGAGACCACGATCGTTCAGATCCATCTGCGCGGCGAATGGCGCGCCGCTGCCACCGTTCAGGCCCTGGGCTCTAACCGTTGCCGCGTGGAATATCTTCCGGAGTACCTCTTCGGCGTCGACGACCCGGTGCCGATCGCATCCGGTCTGCCTCTCGAGTTGGAGCCGGACCGGTTCGTTGACGGCCCGACCGGGCAGGAGGTCGATCGGCGAGCCAGTGCATTCCTCTACGACCTCGTTCCGCAAGGAGAAGGTCGAAAGCACCTCCTCCAACGCTTACGACTCCAGGACGCAGAGAACCTGGTTTTGCCGCTCGTCATGGCCGGCGCCTTCAATCCCATCGGCTCCTTGAGATTCGACTCGGCGCTGCGGTTCTTTGATGAGGGGACACGGAACGCCGCCGGCACAGCAAAGACAGCTGGCTTCTCGGCGGAAGAGGTACTCGGACCCACCGATGAATTCCTCAACCATCTATCGACGCATGCAATGCTGGCATCTGGTACCACCGGGGTCCAGGGCGTGTCCTCCAAATACCTTCTAAGCACCGACAAAGAGGGGCGTTGGTTTCCAGATATGGCGCTGCCTGATGACCGTGCGCGCACTCATTGGCTTCTCAAGCTGCCACGCGGCAAGAGCACCGCGGATCGAACCGTGCTGCGAAACGAAGCCGCTTATCTGCGTTTGGCTGCGGCATGCGGGCTGTGCATGACTTCGGCACCGGAAGTGCGCGGCGACGTGCTGTTCGTGCGTCGCTTCGATCGCCAATTGGTGGAAGACCGCCTGCACCGCTTGCATCAAGAAAGCCTGGCGAGCGTGTGCGATCTGCGCGGTTTTGGATTTCCCAGAAGTCAGCAGACGCTATTGCGCGGACTGCGGTCCGTGGTGACCGATCCGCTCGGCGAGACGATCGAGTTCATGTTGCGCGACGTCCTGAACCTTGCCATGCGCAACACCGACAATCATGCGCGCAATACTGCTGTTCAGCGGCTGCCGAACGGCGTGGTGCAACTCACGCCCATCTTCGACTTTGCTCCGATGTTTCTTGATCCCGAGATCATTTCGCGTAGTTGTCACTGGCGAGCCGACGACGGCAAGGTGCAGCGCGTCTGGACGGAAGTTGTCGAAGGCCTGCAAGTAGATGACTGTGAGCGAGGCGCGATCGCGGAGGCCCTGCATCGCTTCGCGCCCAAGGTGGCAGCTCTGCCCGAAATGGCGAAAGATTGCGACGTCCAAGCGCAGGTCATCGAGGCCTGTCGGATGACCATTGATGCCCAGGCGCAACAACTCGAAGAATTGGCAGCCTTGATGCCCAGAAGGAAGGGATCAGTGACTAGTGTCATTAAGGAACGTCTGATCAAGTCCGCCGATGAACGATCGGAACGTTGATCACGCCTCGCAGCCGGAGATCGCCAAGTTGCTCGCGAGCCATGCGGAGTTCCGGCTGCCCGGCTCCTATCCGCGGAAATATTGAAGTCACCATCGAGCGACGCCGGCAGGGCCTGCCCGGCCCCCGGTCCGATCGCCGGGAAGAGAAAGTCCGCTCAGGGGTCTTTCTCCAGCATGCAGTCGATGAAGGCGCGCAGTGCGGCAGGGAAGTGGCGCCGGCTGGGGTGGTACAGGAACAGGCCAGGCCTTGCAATCGACCAGTCGGCGAGAACCTCCACCAGCCGCTCCTGGGTGAGCAGTGCATCGACGCGTTCGCGATCGAAGGCATAGACGATCCCCAGCCCTTGGAGTGCCGCAGCGACGCCAGTGTCCGAGTGGTTGGTGACCAAGGGTCCTTCCACCGCCACTTCGATCCGCTTGCCCTTTTTTTCGAACTCCCAGCGGTAGGCACTCCCGTCGCCCTGCAGGCGCCAGTTGATGCAGGCGTGGCCGTG
The DNA here is from genome assembly GCF_033807855.1 of Variovorax sp. SPNA7. Classification (NCBI taxonomy): domain Bacteria; kingdom Pseudomonadati; phylum Pseudomonadota; class Betaproteobacteria; order Burkholderiales; family Comamonadaceae; genus Variovorax; species Variovorax sp. SPNA7. The sequence continues at coordinate 4,509,762 of NZ_CP138513.1, read as the reverse complement.
TAGGTCGGCGGGGGACCGCGGTTTGCCGCGACGCTCCAGATAGTCCGGGGATGCCACGGCCACCATCTTCACGTCCGGCGTCAAGCGCACCGCGATCATGTCCTTCTCCAGCTTGCCCCCGACGCGGATGCCCGCATCGAAGCGACCGGCGACGATGTCGCTCAGGCCGTTGTCGACCACGATGTCCAGTGTCACTTCCGGGTGCGTCCGGTGAAACCGGCCCAGCCGGGGGCCGATCACCTGCCAGGCGGCCATGCCGAGGGTGTTGATGCGCAGCGTGCCGCGCGTCTGACCCGCCATCGCGCTGGCTTCATTCACCGCATCGGCCATGTCCCGGAAGAGCGGCGCGATGCGCCCGTACAGCTGCGCCCCGGTCGCGGTGGGGGCCACGCTGCGGGTCGTGCGGTTCAGCAGCCGCGTACCCAGCCGCGTTTCCAGCTGTCGGATGGTCTGACTCAGCGCCGAAGCAGACAGCCCCAGATGCTCGGCGGCGCGGGCAAAGCTCGCGCGTTCCACCACGGCAGCAAAGGCCTTGAGCTCGGCAAACTCCGATCCGCGCATTCTGTATCACCTTCTACATAGCTCGTGAAGATTCTAGGCGATTCACTTATTGATGCTCGGCGCGCATCCTGAGGTCTTCACATCCAAGGAGTCGTCACCATGAGTACCCTGATCCTTCCCGCTCCGATCGCCGCCTACTTCGCGGCCGATCGGCAGAACGCCGAGGCCCTGGCCCGCTGTTTCACGCCTCAAGCCATCGTGAAGGACGAGGGCCGCACCCACACCGGCCGCCGCGCCATCCAGGAATGGAAGAGCGCGACATCCACGCAGTACGCGTACACGGTCGAGCCATTTGCGCTGGACCACGCGGGGGAGTTCCAGGTCGTGCGGGCGCACGTGGCCGGCAATTTTCCCGGCAGTCCGGTTGATCTTCGATATCGCTTTCGCCTCGAACGCGGCTTGATTGCGTCGCTGGAGATCACGGCATGAGCTTCGATCTTCAACTCCAGGGCCAGCGCGCGCTGGTCACCGGCGGCACCAAAGGCGTTGGCGCCGCCGTCGTTCAAGGCCTGCGCGACGCCGGTGTGCAGGTGATGACCACGGCCCGCGCCGCGCCCGCGCGGCCCATCGGGGGCGTGATCCATGTGACCGCCGATCTGGCGACGGCTGAAGGCGCCGCCAAGGTGGCGCACTCGGTGCTCGGGCATTGGGCCGGCCTCGACATCCTGGTGCATGTGGTCGGCGGCTCCAGCGCACCGGGCGGCGGCTTCGCGGCCCTGGACGATGCCCAGTGGCTCGCCGAACTGAACCAGAACCTCATGCCGGCCGTGCGGCTCGATCGTGCGCTGCTGCCCGCCATGCTCGCGCAGGGCTCTGGCGTCATCGTCCACGTCAGCTCGATCCAGCGCCTGCTGCCACTGCCGGAATCGACGACCGCGTATGCGGCGGCCAAGGCGGCCTTGTCCACCTACAGCAAGGCGTTGTCGAAAGAGGTGACGCCCAAGGGCGTGCGCGTGCTGCGCGTGTCGCCCGGATGGATCGAGACCGAAGCGTCGGTGGCGCTGGCCGATCGCCTGGCCCAACAGGCCGGCACGGATTACGAGGGTGGCAAGCAGATCATCATGCAATCGCTCGGCGGCATTCCGCTGGGTCGACCGGCCAGGCCGCAGGAAGTTGCCGACTTGATCACGTTCCTTGTGTCACCCCGGGCGGGCTCGATCTCAGGGTCGGAACACCTGATCGATGGCGGGACCGTCCCGACGGTCTAGGCAAGGCCGCGGCCATCACCGGCACGGTACGAAAGCAGCTGGCTGCACACGCGTGCGATGGCGAGGGACTGCGTGCGTGGCAACGCCTCCCGCGGCGCCATTCGGATCGGACATCTTTATTGCGCATCTGCAGCGTGTCACGAAACGCCGTTTTGAAGAACAGCAATTCTTGCGCGTAAAGCTTCAACTTTGGCGTGATATTCGCAACCCTGTTCAACACGTTCTTTCCTACCATTTCGCTTCTCCCATCCACTCACAGGACATCCCATGAACTCACTGATTCGCAAGCTTTTGATCGCAGCCGCGACAACCGCCAGCATCGTCGGTCCCGGTGGCGGCGCCCATGCCCAACAGGTGCAGGCGAAAAACGTCGTGCTGGTGCATGGCGCCTTTGCCGATGGTTCGGGCTGGCGCGGCGTCTATGACGAGCTCATCGGCCGAGGCTACCGAGTCACCATCGTTCAGAACCCGCTGACGTCTCTGGCCGACGACGTGGCGGCGACGCAGCGCGCGCTCGCGCGCCAGGACGGTCCCACTATCCTCGTGGGTCACTCGTGGGGGGGCACGGTCATCACCGAAGCGGGCATCCATCCGAAGGTGGTGGGTCTTGTCTATGTCTCCGCGCTGTCGCCCGACGCCGGCGAGACCACAAGCGAACAGTACGCGGGATTCACGGCCCCCGACTTCGTGATCGACACGCAGTCGGACGGATTCGGATTCGTCAATCGGGAGAAGTTCAAGATCGGCTTCGCCGGCGATGCCAGCGATGCGGACGCCGCGTTCCTGCGTGATTCGCAGGTGCCGATCAACATGTCGGTGTTTGCGACCAAGCTCAATCACGCCGCATGGCGGACCAAGCCAAGCTGGGCGGTGATCGCGACCGAGGACAGGGCCTTCGACGTCCGGATGTTGCACAAGATGGCCAAGCGCATCGGCGCCACGGTTCAGGAGGTCAAGGCAAGCCATGCGGTATTCATGACCCAGCCGAAGGCAGTCGCCGACGTGATCGATCGAGCTGCCAGGGAGGGTGGGCGCCGGGCCCAGTGATTCCCTTGAATGCGAGATGGCCGTTGCGCGCTCGCTTCGTCTAAGGAAGGTCTGATCAAGAGCACGTTTCTTGCATGAATGACTGAACCCTGCAAAGGAGCAAGAGCGATGAGCCAGATCAGTTTTGCGGATGCCGAGCAAGCGGGCAAGAGGAAGAAGACGAGGCGCGAAGTCTTCCTTGCCGAGATGGAACTGGTGGTGCCGTGGAAGGCTCTTCTCAAAGTCATCGAGCCTCACTATCCAGTGGCAGGCCGAGGCCGCCGTCCCTACCCGCTGCAAGCCATGCTGCGCGTGCACCTGATGCAGAACTGGTTCGCCCTGAGCGACCCTGCGATGGAAGAAGCCTTGTACGAGATCGCCTCGCTGCGCACGTTCGCCGGACTCGGTCTGGAGGCGATCCCCGACGAGACGACCATTCTGAACTTCCGCCACCTGCTGGAAGCCAGCGATCTGGCCGAAGACATCTTCAAGCAGGTCAACGCCCACCTGGCCAGGAAGGGGCTGCTCCTGAAGCGCGGCTCCATCGTAGACGCAACCATCATCGCCGCGCCCAGTTCCACCAAGAACAGCACGGGCGAGCGAGACCCCGAGATGCACCAGACGAAGAAGGGCAACCAGTGGCACTTCGGCATGAAGGCGCACATTGCGGTGGATGCCGAGTCGGGACTGGTGCATACCGTGATGGCGACGGCCGCCAACGAAGCGGACGTGGAACAGGTGGCTGACTTGCTGCACGGCAAGGAAGAGCAGGTGTGGGCAGACTCTGGCTATCGCGGAGCACAGAGCCGAGTCAAGCGGGATGTGCAGTGGCACAATGCGGGCAGGCCCAGCGACATGGCGAAGATGCCCGAGGGCCGAGCCAAGGCCAGAGCACGCAAGCAGGAATACCAGAAGGCCAGCATCCGGGCGAAGGTGGAGCACCCGTTTCGGGTGATCAAGCGGCAGCTCGGCCTGGCGAAGGTGAGATTCAAGGGACTGGCCAAGAACACGGCGCATGTGATCACGCTGTTTGCGCTGTCGAACCTGTGGATGGCCAGGAAGAAACTGATTGCGATGATGGGACAGGTGCGCCTGCAGGCAGCGTGAAGGGAGCAAAGAGGCCTTCAAACACGTGGGATGCCCGGCGCGATGAGCCCGCAAGCGCGGCGGCACAACACGCACACTCGTCATCAAGCCAATTTACGACTTGATCAGATGGTATGGGCGCCCCCTCCCGCTGCTGCTTGCACCGCACTGCGGGTAGTGCCAGATTGACGATCCCACCGTCAACATCGAGATGGAGTTCATCATGGAACGTACCGTCATTGCCGTCGACATTGCCAAGAAGGTGTTTCAGCTGCACTGGGTCGAGATGGATACCGGTTGCATCGAGCGCTTGCAGTTGAAGCGCGCAAGGATGCTGGAGTGGTTTGCCAATCACGCTGCTGCGCTGGTCGTCATGGAAGCTTGCGGCGGCGCACACGACTGGGGTCGAGCTCTGATTGGATCGGGCCATGAGGTACGACTCGTCTCACCCAGGAAGGTGCGTCCGTTCGTGCAGAGGAACAAGACCGATGCCGCGGATGCGCAAGCAATCTGGACGGCGTGCCAGCAGCCCGGCATGCGCTTCGTTCCCGTCAAGACCGAGGCCCAGCAGATCGTGCTGTCGCTGCACCGGCTGCGCGCGCAACTCATGAAGAGCCGCATCATGCAGACGAACGAACTTCGGGGGCTGCTCTATGAGTTCGGCATCGTGCTACCGGAAGGTCACGCGGCACTGCTCAAGGCATTGCCTGACGCCATGTGCGATGCGAAGACCCGGCTGCCAGCGATGCTCATAGATAGCCTGGATGAGCAGCTCGTGCGGGTCCGGCAACTGCAGGCCGACATCGGCCTGATCGAGCGACGGCTCTCGCAGCAGATGCGGGAAATACCAGCCTGCAAGGCTGTCGCCGAAATCCCCGGCATTGGTCTTCTCACAGCCACGGCCGTCATCGCCAGCATGGGCACGCCGACAGCGTTCAAAGACGCCCGGGAGTTTGCTGCATGGATCGGATTGGTCCCTCGCCAGACCGGTACCGGTGGCCGGGTGCGGCAGTTGGGCATCAGCAAGCGAGGCGATGCTTACCTGCGAACGTTGTTGATGCACGGTGCACGAGCCGTCGTGATCAGATCCAAGGATGGACCGACATGGCCATGGTTGATCGCTTTGTTGCAGCGCCGACCGTACAGCGTGGCTGTCGCCGCGGTTGCGAATAAGCTGGCACGAACGATCTGGGCGGTTCTGGCACGCGGTCAAGCCTGGCGCCCCGAGGCGTGGCAGACCGCGCACTGACGACGAAGAGAACGAAGCAACCAGTTTGAAGGAGAGCAAGCGACCACGCGTGTGATGGGACAGACGGGTCGGACCGGGACGGGGACACTCCGATAGGGAACAAGAGCGCCAAGCTCGATGTTCAGATGGGAATCCCGTCAGCGAAAACCATCAGGGCCAGCGGGCATATCCGCCTGCACAACAGGCCGGATATAAGACTGCAGTCCTGCCTCCTGAATCTTCACACAGCGAGTTCTTGTAATCCCGGGGCGCCCATATAAGACATTCCCTAAGCCACGATACGCCAGCAATCTTTGCACTCGACTGGTCTTGAGGTCTGGCTGGAGCCCCCCGGGGGCTCCAGCCAACTCTTGCGCCACGCCGCTGCTTTGCACAGCAGTTTTCGGCTTTGAAAGTCATCATTCGAGTCCAAAGGCTGGCTGAGGATGCTTGGTACTGATCTGGGATCAGCAGCGATGCGTGGCCATCTTGATCAGGCGTGCTCAGGGCGTTAGAAATTTGTAGAGCGCTGCCGGATTTCGGACAAGCAACTGCTCCAGCAGATCGGGACTTGGCGCAATTTCCGCAAGCGCATCGACCAGAGCGCCATCGTCAGGAATATGGGTGTGGTTGGGGTGGGGCCAGTCCGAACCCCAGACGCAGCGATCCGCAAAGCGCTCGACCAGGACGCGTGCGAGCACCACGCCATGCCGGTAACGTGCCTCCCGCGGCGCCTTGGCGTCGATACGGTCGATGCCGCTCACCTTCACGTAGAAGCGTGGGTTGTTCAGCAGGCGCAGCAGCGCCTGGAAGTCCGCATGGTCCGGCCCGCGCGTGGCGTCCACGCGGCCCATGTGATCGATCACCACGGGCACCTGGCTGCGCTGGAGCGGATCGCTCAGTTCGTGCACCAGTTCGCTTTCGAAGTGCACCTGCAAGTGCATGCCCACCGCGGCCAGCCGCGGCGTGAGGGCCATCACGGCGTCGATGTTCGCGCCGTGGGCGATGTGCCGCATAAAGTTGAAGCGCACACCGCGAAAACCCAACTGCGCCAGGCGTTGCAGCTCCGCGTCGGGCACATCGGGGTCGACCAGCGCGATGCCCAGGTAGCGCCCTTCACCCGCTGCGATCGCGTCCTCGACCACGCGGTTGTCCGTACCGTGCACGATCGACTGCACGATCACGCAACGCTCGATGCCCATGCGACGGTGCAGTGCAAAGAGCTTTTCCTTGGGCGCTTCCAACGGTGTGGCGCGTCGATCCGCCGCGTAAGGAAAGCGGGATACCGGACCGAACACATGCACGTGGCTGTCGCAAGAAAGCGCGGGCAGTTGCAGGCGCGGCGTCGAAGGGTGTTCAAGATAAGTCCTGACGGGATCGGTGGCGTCGGCAATGGCGGTGGACATGAGGCAGGATCAAAGAAAGGAGGAGGAGGAGAGGCGGCGGTCGGTCGATCGACGCGAAATTCGTGGGGGTGCGCGCGCGTTCGGGGTTGACGCGCTTAGTGCGAGATGTTCAGCGCCACCAGAAAGCGCGACACCATGTTGTAGGCCGCCACGGTGGCGACCAGCTCGACGACGCCCTGCGGATCGTGGCGCGCATTGATGCGTGCCATCAGTTCCGCCGGCACCTTGACGTCGCGCGTCATGCGGTCGGTCAACTCCAGCAGCAGAAGTTCTTCTTCTGAGTACAGCGCAGCAGGCACCGCAGCCTCGCGCAATGCATCGATCTTGTGCTGGGCGAAACCGGCCTTCAGTGCGTGCGGCACATGCGCGTCGAACTCGAAGGCAGCGTCATTCAGCACGGCCACGCGCAGGATGACCATCTCGCGCAGGTCGGCTGGAACACCGGTGCGATTGCGCACCGCCGTCAGCATGGCCTCCCAGCCGGTGGCGATGGGTTCGCTGTTCAGCAGCACCTGGTACAGCAGCGAGATGCGTCCGCGCTCGGCCAGGATGCGCGATTCGATAGCGTTCAGTTCCGACCGAGTGCCGGGTTCCACCAGCGGCACGCGGATGTGGTTCGTGTTCATTCGTCGGCCTTCACGTTGCGTGACTTGATGAGTGTCGCCCACTTGGTCGTGTCGGCTTTCAGCAGCGCCGCCAGTTCCTGCGGCGACGACGACTTCGGTTCCGCGCCGCCGCGCAGCAGCTTGGCGCTGAGTTCGGGATTCGCCAGCGTGGCGCGCACGGCGGTGTTCAACTGCTCGCGCACCGGGGCCGGTGCCTTGGCCGAGGCGAACAAGGCGTACCAGTTGTTCGTGTCGACGGCCTTGATGCCTTGTTCCTCGAAGGTCTTGACCTGCGGCAGCGCCGGATGCCGCTTGCTGGACGCAATGCCCACGGCCTTGAGGCGGCCACCGTTCACTTGCGGTATCACCGCCGCAACGTCGGCGAAAACGCCCTTGACCTGGCCACCCATCAGGTCGGTGAAAGCCGGTGCCATGCCCTTGTAGGGCACATGCAGGAAGCGCGCGCCTGTCGATTCTTCGAGCTGGATCAGCGCCAGGTGCGGGATGCTGCCGGAGCCGGATGAGGCCATCGGGGTCGACGCCTTGTCGGCCTTCGCAGACTTCACGAAGGCGGCCGCATCGGTCGCCGGGTCACTGGCTTGGATGACCAGCACTTCGACGTTGTTCGCGACCAGCGACACGGGCGCGAAGTCGCGCTGCGTGTTGTAGGGCAGCTTGTCATGCAGCGACGGATTAACGGCCGCCGCGCCGACGCTGGTGATCCACAGCGTGCTGCCATCGGCCCCGGAGCGCAGCGTTTCCATGGCGCCCAGCGCGCCGTTGGCACCGGGCTTGTTTTCCACGATCACAGGGCGCTTGAGTTCATGGCTCAGCTGTTCGGCCAGGGCGCGTGCAACGAAGTCCACCGGCCCGCCGGGACTAAACGAGCTGACGATGCGCAGCGGCTTGGCATTGGGTTGCGCAAACGCCGCAGGGACAAGCGCGAGTGCGGCTGTGGCCCATAGGATGTGTCGTTTCTTCACGGATTCGGTCTCCTCGATGCAGGGGGCTTAGTCGCAGCGCGCCGTCATGCCGCCGTCGACGATCAGCTCGGTGCCGGTCACGAAGCGGGCTTCGTCGCTGGCCAGGTACAGCGCGGCGCTGGCCGTGTCGCGTCCGTCGCCCATGAAACCCAGTGGAATACGTTTGACGCGCGAGGCGAGCAGCGATTCGACGTCGCCGCCGGTGCGTTGTTTTGCTAACCGCACTTCGACCATCGGCGTGTGCAACTGACCCGGCACCACGGTGTTCACGCGCACGCCGTCGGGCGCATGCTGCACGGCCACCACGCGCGACAGATGGATCACACCGGCCTTGCTCGCTGCGTAGGCGACCTGCGCGCTCCCGGTCCAGCGCAGTCCCGACGTGGACGCCACGTTGACGATCGCGCCGCGCTTGCGTTCAACCATCAGCGGCAGCACGTACTTGCAGGTCAGGAACACGCTCTTCAGGTTGATGTCGATCTGGCTGTCCCACGCCTCTTCGCTGAGTTGCACCGGCCCGCCCGCGGCCGAGCCGCCGACGTTGTTGATCAGGATGTCGGGTGCGCCGTATGCCTGCAGACAGGCCTGCACCATGGCCTGCACGCTGGAAGCGCTCGTCACGTCGCAGAGGCAGGTCGTGATGGAGGCTGCGGCATCGCCGGCCAGCGCCAGGGTCTCGTCAAGCCGGGCCTGGTCGCGATCGACCGCCAGCACCTTGGCGCCTTCTTCCGCCAGGCGAACCGCCATGGCGCGGCCGTTACCCCAGCCGGCGCCGACGCAGCCGGCGCCGGTGACGATGGCGACCTTGGATTCGAATCTGCTCATGCTTGCTCCTTGTTATACGCAGCGACGAACGACCTCGTCGCCCATCGGATACAGCAAGTGTCTGCAGGGCGGGCTCCTAGTTAAACTGGATAGCGCCTATATCGACTATGTTCGAAAGCTATGGACCTGAGACAACTCGAATACTTCGTGGCGGTCATCGAGCACGGCAGTTTCAGCCGGGCCGCGGCGGCGCTGAACCTTGCGCAGCCGAGCGTCAGCCGCCAGATCGCGGTGCTCGAGGAAGAGCTCGGCCAACGATTGCTGGAGCGCACGGGACGCGGCGTGACGCCGACCCCGGCGGGCCAAACGCTGCTGGCCCATGCACGAACCCTGCTGAACACCGCGAGCCAGGCCGTGGCCGACCTCAAGGAATTGCACGCCGAGCCCGTCGGCCGCGTGGTGGTCGGGCTACCGCATCGCGTGGCCATGGGGCTGTGCGTGCCGTTGATCCGGGAGTTCCGCCAGCGCCTGCCCAATGCACTGCTGTCGGTGGTCGAAGGGCTGAGCCTGTCGTTGCGCGACAGCATGATCGACGGCCGGATCGACGTGGCGCTGTTGTTCGATCCGGCGCCCACGCCCCTGCTGTCCTATGAGCCACTCATGCGCGAGCGCATGGTGCTGGTGGCACCGAAGAAGTACCGCCTGCCCGCCCAGGTCAGCCTGGCGGGGCTCGCCGCGTTTCCGCTGGTGCTGCCTGGCACGCACAACCCCATCCGTGCGCTGGTCGATGCCGTGCTGCTGCCGCGCCGCATCTCGCTCAACGTGGTGGCCGAGGTCGGTGCGGTGCACACCGCCATGACGGTGGTCGAGGAGGGGTTGGCCTGCTCGATCCTGCCGGACAGCGCTTTGCCGATGAGCCTGCATCCTGAATTGATCCAGGCGGTGCCCATCGGCCCGCCCGCCATGCGCAATTCGCTGGTGCTGGCCCTGCCGCGCGCGCGGCCGTCAAGCCGGCTGGTGACCGAGACGGTGAAGTTGCTGCGTGAACTCGATTTCCGGAAGCAGCGATCGGCCTGACGATTGCCGCGCGCGTCAGGTGGTGCCGGCGTTCGGCGTGGCTTCGAACATCGTCCGGCGCGTCTGCGTGAAGTGCGGCCGCATGCGTTCGCTCCAGGGCGTGTTCCGCACGGCCAGCCAGGCCGGCGAGCCGAGCGTCTGCGCGGTGACAAGGTCGTAGCAGGCCAGCGACTTCGGCCCCGCATCGTGGTTCCACCAACGCTGCGCCTGCACGCATCCCGGCACGCGCGCGAGGCCCGGCAAGTGCTCGGTGTCGTACCACTGCTGCAACTCGTCTTCGAAGCCGGGTTCGGGCGTCATCTCGACGGCGTAGTGGAAGGGCGCCGCCTGGCCGTGGCTGGTGCCTTCGAGCTGCTGCAGGCGTTCCAGCCGCGATACGCGGGCGTGCGGGCCCGCGCAGGCCTGGAGCGCGTCCATTGTCTCGGCCGACACCGCCAGGCGTCGCGCGAGCGGCAGGTACAGCCAGCCGCATTGCGAGTCATCCGACCAGGCGCCGCGGCCGATGCGGCAGGCGAGGGCGGTCCAGGCGGGCAGCTGCGACAGGCGCCGAGCGGTCTCCGGCAGATCGGGCTGCGTGAGCCGTAGCAGCAGCGCATCGCTGACCCGACAGTCGTCGGCCATGCGCTGTCTCAGCCTCGCTTGCACAGCAGCCCACCGTCGACCGGCAGGAGCACGCCAGTCACATACCGGGCCTCGTCGGAGGCGAGGAACACGGCGGCACTGGCAACGTCCCAGCCCGTACCCATGCGCTGCATGGGCACTAATGCCTCGCGCTCGGCGCGGACCACGTCGCGTGACACGCCGCGCTCCTGCGTGCGCCGCTCGATGGCCATGGGGGTATCGATCAGGCCCGGCAGGATGGCGTTGGCACGCACGCCGTGTCCGGCGTTCTCCATGGCCAGGTGTTGCGTGAACGCGTTGACGGCGCCCTTGCTGGTCTTGTAGGTCACCGTCGGCCGCGCGGCCATCGAGGCGGTTGACGAGACGTTGATGATGCTGCCCGCCCCTTGGGCCACCATCTGCGGCAGCACGTGCTTGCAGGTCATGAACATGCCCTTGAGGTTCATGGCCATGATCTCGTCCCACATGTCGGCATCCATCTCGGCCGTGCGCCGATCGCCCCTGGAGCGGCCGACGTTGTTGTGCAGGATGTCGATGCGCCCGAACCGCTCGAGGCAAGCGGCGGCGATGGCGCGGCAATCGTCCTCGCGGGTGATGTCGGCACGCAGCACGCTGGTGGGCTGCCCGTAGGCCACTACGGCCTCGCGCGTGGCCTCGGCCAGCTCCTGCCGGATGTCCACCAACAGCAGCGATGCCCCCTCCTGTGCGAAACGCTCGGCCACCGCTCGGCCATTGCCCACGGTGTCGCCAGGCAACTGTCCTGCGCCGACGATGATTGCGACCTTGCCCTGGAGCCGGCCCTGGAGGGTGTGTTGCATGCGGTGTTCCTCAATCGATGGTGACCTTGCCGTCGACAACGACCTTTCGCCAGCGCGCTTCTTCGATGCGCATCAGCCGGGTCATCTGTTCGGGTGTGCCGGCAGCCACGGTCAGGCCTTCGTGCGCGAGCCGTTCCCTGTAGGCTGGCGTACCTGCGGCCTTGCGCACCGCGGCGTTAAGTGTTTCGATCACGGCGGGTGGCGTGCCGGCCGGGGCGAACAACGCGTACCAGACATCGGCCTCGTAGCCCGGCAGCGTCTCGGCAATGGTCGGCACGTCCTTGTAGGCGGGGCTGCGCTGCGTCGAGGTGACACCAATGGGCCGCATCTTGCCGCCGGCCACCAGCTTCGCGACGCCCCCGGCCGTGCCGAACAGCAGGTCGACCTGGCCGCCGATCAGGTCGTTGTATGCCGGGCCCGCGCCGCGATAGGGCGCGTGCGCGATATCGACCTTGGCCATATGCTTGAAGAGTTCGCCAGCAAGGTGCACGGCAGACCCGTTACCCGACGAGGCGTAGGTCAGCTTGCCCGGCGCTGCTTTGGCCGCGGCGATCACGTCGGCCACGCTCCGGTACGGGCTTGCAGCGTGCGTGACGAGCACGCTGGGCCCGGTGCAGATCAGCGCGACCTCGGTGATGTCCTTCTGCGTGCTGTACGGCAGCTTCTTGACCAGGGAGTCGTTGATCGCGATGGCCGAGGTTGTCATCAGCAGTGTGTAGCCGTCAGCCTGCGCCTTGGCCACGATGTCGGTGCCGATGACCGTGCCGGCGCCCGGCTTGTTGTCGATGATGAGCGCCTGCCCCAGTGCGGCCTGCATGCCGGCGAGAAGCGTGCGGCCCACCACGTCGGTGCCGCCGCCCGGTGTGAAGGGTACGACGATGCGGATGGTGCGCGAGGGGAAGGGTACCGCGGCCGAGGCGCCGAGGCAGGCCAGTGTCAGCCCGGCGGGTGCCAGTGTGCTGGCGCGCAGCAAACGGCGGCGTGTGGCCGAGAAGCGAGGGGAAGGCATGGCGTGGCTCCCGCGGTTCAGAAATCGATGCGGATGCCCGCATCCTTCACGGCCTTGCCGATCTTGACCAGATCTTCGGCAATCAGCTGCTTGAACTGGGCGGGCGTGGACTGCGTGGGCACGAACGACATCTCGGCGAATTTGGCTTTGAGCGACGGCGCTTGCACGGCCTTGCCGATTTCGGCGTTGAGCTTGTCGGTGATCGCGGCGGGCAGGTCGGCCGGGCCCCAGATGCCGTACCACGAGAGCAGCTCGAACCCGGGCACACCGCTCTCGGCGAGCGTCGGCACATCCGGCAGCGACGCGAGGCGCGTCTTGCTCGTCACCGCCAGGGGGCGCAGCCGACCCGCCTGCACGAACGACGTCACGCCCGGCATGGGCGAGATGGCAGCCGAGACATGGCCCCCGACCACGTCGGTCAGCTGCGGCACGGCGCCCTTGTACGGCACGATCTCCATCTGCAGACCGAGTGCGCGGTTGACCATCTCTTCGCTCAGGTGGCTGGTGGTGCCCAGGCCGGACGTGGCCCAGGTGTACTTGCCGGGGTTGGCCTTGGCCAGGCGCACGAACTCCGCCATGGTCTTGGCCGGCACGGCGTTGTTGACCGCGACGATCAGCGGCACAAAGCCGATCTGGCCGATGGGCGTGAAGTCGCGTTCCGCGTCGTAGGTCTTCTTGGCCACCACCAGCGGCAGGTAGGCCTGGCTGGACGCATTGAACAGCAGCGTGTAGCCGTCGGCCTTGGCCTTTTTCACGTTCATCGCACCTAGCAGGCCCGAAGCGCCCGGCGTGTTCTCGATCACGATGGGCTGGCCGAGCTGGCGCTGCAGCTGGTCGGCCACGAGGCGGCCCACGTGGTCGATCGAACCGCCCGGCGTGTACGGGATGACCATGCGGATCGGCTTATGGGGGTAGTCCTGCGCGTGGGCGGCAGGGCCTGAGAACAGCAGTGCGGCGCTCGCGAGGGCGACCGTCAGGGCGGTGCGGTGGGTGTGCTTGAACATGGTTGTCTCCGTTGGAAAGTCGGGTGCGCTGCCCGCCGTTCTCGTGAGGGCGATGCGGCATGCCTTGGCAATCGGGTGCTCCTGGCCGAGGAGCCCCGTGCTTCTATGCGGCGGTCTGTGCGAGGTACACGCGGTGGGCGAACGCGCCGACGGCCAGCGCCATGGCACGCGGCTGCTCGGGCGCCATCGCATGGCCCGCGTCGCGGATCACCTGCTCGGTCACGCGCGCGCCCAGATAAAGCTGCATGACGTTCGGAATCACCACGGCATCGTGCTCAGCCTGGAGGTCCAGGATGGGCACCTGCGTGCCGGCCGAGAAGTAGTCGTCCACCGGTGTGTGGATGCGTGCATGGCTTTGCGCCTTGTGCGTGGCCGCACTCCAGCCGTCGAGCCACACGCGTGCGTCGTGGCCCGGCGCGAAGAAGGCGCGCTGCAGGCAGTCGAGGCGCTGGTGCTCGGGCAGCGTCATGTCGCCCGCGCCGTCGATCGCATCGCGCAGCCGGCTGTACGGCTGCTCGGCCGATCCCGGTGGCAACTTGCCGGCGGAGGCCGCTGCCATCACGACACCGCACACCAGGTCGGGACGGTCGGCCGCGAGCATGCGCGCGGGCTGGCTGCCCCAGGCATGGCCCACGACGACGACAGGTCCGGTCTTCTCGTGGTCGAGCACGGCGGCCACATCGGCCGCGAAGTCGTGCATGGTCAGCCCGTGCAGGGGGCCCTCGCTGCGCTTCATGCCGCGCGGCTCGGGACGGATCACACGGAAGCCGTCGATTTGCAGCAGTCTGGCGACCTCGTCGTAGTCGCTGCCCGAGCGCGCCAGCGACGGAAGGAGGCAGATCACCGGGCCCGCGCCCTGGTCGGCGTACTCGATCTGCACGTCTGCGTCGGTGGCCGGCGGGCGGTAGCGCACCAGGCGACGTGATGCTGCGTTTGTCTCTGTGGTTGCTGGGGTCATGCCCGAAGTCTCGTGGTGCAGGCAGATGGCGATAAGGATGATGCGCCTATAGCAGCTATGTTTTTTGCCTATCGAGCCGAGGTGCTCCAAAGGATGGAACGCATGCCTGTGCGCGGCGTACTTGCGTCGGTACAAGCGGCCGGTGCGAGCGGCTTCCAGAGCCCCGGACGACGGGATCAGTCCTTTGCCAGCGACTTCGCCACGCCACGATGAACACGGCGATCACCGGCCGATACGACGTTTCGCCGGGCTCGCGCACCGTGAGGCCGAAGTGGCGGCGCAGGTCGTCGTAGCGGCCGATGCGGCGCCCGTCGATGAAGACCTGCGGCGTGGTTTTCACGTGCAGTTCGGCCTTGAAGCCGTCGGTCTGCTGGCGTGTTTTCAGCCACCGGTCATCGACTTCGTAGCCCTTGCGCTCTTGTGACACAGTAAGATTAGGTTGAGGTGGCTCCTTAGATAATTCAAGTCAACCTGTGAACTTGGTGCCGTTGACTCGGATTGGCACTCCATTTTTTTCTCCTCCAACCCACGCGACTCATGCCTGCACTGGCATGCGGTGTAGCGCATCGTCCGCACGGACCTCTGCGGGCTTTAGAAGAAATGCGGAGAGCGCTGGCACCAGGACCAGTGCGCCTAGCATGTTCCACAAAAACATAAACCCGAGCAGCAGTCCCATGTCAGCCTGGAACTTGATCGGTGATAGTAGCCACGTGCCCACTGCGAGTCCCAGTGTGATCCCCGTCAGTAGCACGACCTTCCCAGTGAAGCTCAGCGCTTTGGCGTACGCCTCCGCTACCGTGGCACCGCCTCGCAACTGGGCGAGCATGACGCAAAGCACGTAAAGCGCGTAGTCCACACCGATGCCGACGCCCAACGCGATCGCGGGTAAAGTGGCAACCTTGACGCCGATTCCCATCCAGACCATGAGGGCCTCGCACATCACCGACGTCAAGGCCAGAGGGACCAGCGCCACGACCACCGCTCGCCACGAGCGAAACGTCACCAGGCACAGAAGGCCGACGGCGCCATAGATCCACCACAGCATCTTCCGCGATGCGTCCCGCACCACATCGTTGGTCGCCGCCTCGATGCCGGCGTTGCCCCCCGCCAACAGAAACTGCACATCCCTGCCGTTATGCTGCGCGGCAAAGCGTTCTACCGCTCGAGTGACTTCCGTCAGGGTGGCCGCCTTGTGGTCTTTCAGAAACACGTAAAGCGGCAGCAGATCGCAGCTCTGGTTGAACAGCCCGCGAGGCGCCCGTGTGGTGACGGCATTGAGTATGCCCTGGTTGGGCAGGAGGTCGTACCAGGCGAGATGACCCTCGTTCATTCCCACGATCATGTTCTTGCTCAGCCCAGCCAACGACCGGGTGCTTTCGACGCCCGGCAGTTCTCGCAGCGCATGTTCGAGCATGTCCATCGAGGCCTGCACTTCGTAAGTGGCGCACAGGTTATTCCCCGTCTTGACCATGATGACCAGAACATCGGAGCTAATCGAGTAGTTGGTCACGACAAAGTTGTTGTCCTGGTTGTAGCGCGAGTTCGGCCGTAGTTCTGGTGCCCCAGGATCCACGTCGCCGATCTGCAGCCGTTGACTCACGGCGTAGCTGCCGGCAGCAATCGCGCCGGCCACGAGGATGGTGACGGTGGCCCATCGCCGGCCAGTGAATCGCACCAGCAGGCGCTCGAAGCGGAGTGTGCGCGACTCGGCTCGCAGCTTGAGCGCTGCAGCCCGGACGCTCACGCCAGTGAAGCTGAGTAGGACAGGGAGCAATACCAGGTTCGTGAACACGAGCACTACAACGCCAATGCTCGAGGTGATCGCGAGTACGCGAATGGCCTGGATGTCGATGAGTGTCAAGACGGCGAAGCCCACCGCGTCGCAGATCAATGCGGTCAGGCCTGCCGCGAACAGCCGGCGGAAGGTATAGCGCGCAGCAACGAACTTGTGCATGCCACGGCCGATGTCCTGCATGATTCCGTTCATCTTCTGCGCGCCATGGCTCATGCCGATCGCGAACACCAGGAAAGGCACCAGCATCGAATATGGATCCACAGCCAACCCAAGAACTGGCATGAGCCCCAGTTGCCAGAGCACCGCCACCAGCGAGCAGAACACGACGATCAGCGTGCTGCGAACGCAGCGCGTGTACCAGTAGACCACTGCGGCGCAGACCAGGACCGCGGCCGCGAAGAATGCCGCGACCGTTCTGGCACCGTCGATCAGGTCGCCGATCAGCTTGGCGAAGCCGATGATCCGCACCTCGGTTCTGTCGTCGCTGTACTTCTGCCGCACCCGCTCGAACGCATCGGAGAGGGCGGCATAGTCGAGTGCCCGGCCGGATCGCGGGTCGGACTCGAGCAGCGGAACCTGCAGTGCGGTAGAGCGGTAGTTCGCGGCGACGAGCTGGCCGATCTCCCCGGAGCGCTCGACGTTGTGCCGGATCCGGGCCACGCTGTCGGGCGAGCCGTCGTAGTTGTCCGGTACTACAGGGCCGCCGTCGAGCCCCTCTTCGGTCACCGCGACCCAGCGCGTATTGGGCGTCCAAAGCGATCTCATGAAGGCCCGGTCAACGCCGGGGATTAGGAGCACGTCGTCATTGAGGCGTCGCAACCTGTCCAGATAAGCCGCATCGAAGATGCTGCCCCCCTTTGCCTCCAGCGTCAGCGTCACGCGGTTTCCGAACCCCTTCAGGTCGTCGCGATGCGCGAGCCAGTTCTGGATGTATGGGTGGTGCGCGGGGACCATGCTTTCGAAGCTGGCATTCACCCGTGTCTTCGGAACTTGCCACACGAGGAGAACCGTGACCAGAAGACACAGGACGAGCACCACCTTGCGGTGGTTGAAGAAGGCACGCTCAGCCAACGATCCGCTGCCGCGGTCGAAGCCATCGATGTGGTGTTCGGTAGGTCGGTTCATTTGGTTGCGTGCTGGGGACGCATCGCGGCCTCGCTCAGACGGATAGCATCGAAGCGCACCGGCCCGCCAAGACTTGCCAGCATCCAGGTGCCTGCGGCTGTGCGTGCAATGGCCGTATACGCAGCAGGCGCGATGCCGGGCGCGACGCGCAACGACGTGGCGGAGGAGGTGCCAATCAGCACCTGTCCTTCCTGGTTGGTAAAGACGGCGCTGGTTCCTGACAGTGCTGTGGCGGAGTTGATGGAGGCCGCCGACGGGGCCTCCAGCTTGGTCCAGGATCTTCCCTGGTCCATGCTGCGGAAGGCGTTCCCCCGCAGTCCGAAGATGTAGAGATCTCCTCCCTCCAGGGCGAGTGCCCCGAAGTAGCTCCCCTTGTAGGGTGCAGGGATGGGACTGAATCGCCGACCATCGTCGGTGGACTTCAGCAGCAGCCCTTGCTCGCCGGCGACGATGACGGCAGTGCCGTTCCGCGCCAGGGCGTACAGGTGAAGGCCTCGCGGATTCTCAAGGCTCTCTAACGCAGGCTCCCAGCGATTCCCGCCGTCTTCGGTGCGAAAGGCTAGGCCGTACGCTCCCACCGCCAAGCCGCGGTCCGAGTCCATGAAGACGACATCGAAGAACGGCTTATCCGCGCCTTCGCTCTGTAACTGGGACGCCACGGGAGCGAGCCGTCTCAAGGCGCGATCGGCGGCGTTCTCGACGTACTTTGCGGCCGCCAAGCGCGC
The DNA here is from genome assembly GCF_033807855.1 of Variovorax sp. SPNA7. Classification (NCBI taxonomy): domain Bacteria; kingdom Pseudomonadati; phylum Pseudomonadota; class Betaproteobacteria; order Burkholderiales; family Comamonadaceae; genus Variovorax; species Variovorax sp. SPNA7. Next base: position 4,491,762 of record NZ_CP138513.1, on the reverse strand, counting down.
CGCCTGAACGCCATCCAGCTGCTTGACCCAGTTGGTCCCCGCATCGTCGGTGCGCAGAATCACGCCGCCATGCCCCACGGCCCATCCCGTGGACGAGGACACGAAAAACACCCGCGTCAGGGTCACGCGCACGGGTGTGCGGGCTTGCACCCAGGTCCGGCCATCGTCGTCGGAGTATGTGACCAGCCCTCGCTCGCCCACCGCCACTAAGCGCTTTCCGGCCATCGCGATGCCCAGCAGCGCGGACTTGCCGAGGCGCGACACTACGGGCGCGGGGCGATCCCACGCGGCCTGCGGCGGGCTCGCGGAGGCTACCGGCGTCCCCGCCGTCAAGATGAGCAGCCCGGCGAGCATAGTGCGGTGGGCCTGTAGGAAATTGGTGGGCATGGTGGTGCGCCGTCTTGTCATGTCCTGGCCCGCGTGCTGGCGCTTGAAGCGACGAAGGCCGCGATGTGATCCGCCACCTCGCAGGGCCGTTCGAACGGAGCCATGTGTCCACATTCTTCGATGACGTGGCAGCGCGTGGGCTGGATGAGTCGTCGAGCGTTGTCGAGCTGTGAGATGGGCGTGACGCGATCCTGGCGTCCCCACAGGAGGAGTGTCGGAAGCTGCAGGGCTCCTGTTGCCTCGTACAGCGGCGTCCGCGCCGCCAAGCCGAAGTTCTGCAGCGTGGAAAAGACGGCGAAGAGAGAGCCCTCGTACTGGAACGCGTCTTCGATCATGGATTTAAGCTCGGCCGCGCTTCGCTGCTCGGCCACGTTGTGGTCCAGATGTTTGATCAGCATCCGACGGCCCAGTGATCGCGCGACGAATCGAGTCAGTCTGTCGCTGCGAGTGATCCACAGCGGCAACCCAGGCTTGGTCGCCAGCCCCGCCGGCCCCGCAAGCGAGAGCGTCGCCAGCGTCTCGGGGTGGTGCCCGGCATGGATCATGGCGATGAGGGCTCCCATCGACGTGCCGACGAGATGGAAAGGGGTTACTCCGACGGCGCACGTCAGCTCCGCGAGCTGCCTTGCGAACAGCGACTCGTCGTAGCGAGCGTTCACCCGATCCGAGTAGCCACGTCCATAGCAACTGTATGCCAGGGTTCGGAAGCCCCGGCGCTGGAGCTCCGCCGCCGCCCTGTCCCAGTAGAACAAAGGAATCGTCAGTCCACCAATCAGCACGACGAGTTCGCCGGTCTCGGGACCCGCGAGCTCGTAGTGGGTGACGCCGTCACTCAGCTCGATGAAGCTGCCACGCAGGGCCTTACGAGACAGGGGCCCGAGCTTTCGACCTTCACCGGGCGCCGCGAAGTAGCTCATCGCATAGGTATTCATTTGCAGCATAGGCAGAGAACATCTCTTCGTATTAACGGATACAATGTATCCATTAATTTGGCGTTTTCTATCCATAGGAACCCTAGGACGTCACGCGGCCGTTCGCCGAAGAGGAGATGGATCTATCTCAGGGCGATATGTGAGACAGCGAAATCGGCATTGGACGTGCGCAGCGCTCGTTCCTAGCCTTCGCGTTCGTACGCCGCCATTCACATCCAAGGAATCAATAGAACCTATGCACTCTCGCTGTGGGACGCAGCATCGCCAGAGTCAAACTGGTCGTCGGCGATCCACTCGCCGAGCGTACGACGCAGGGGTCGATGGCGGAGGCGTGGCCGCGGGACAGCTCGATGCGCGGGTGAGAGCTTCGCTACCGGAAGGCCCGACGCTGCTGCTCGGTGAGCGAAAGCTCAAACGACCCGGTGCCTTCTATCAGCCAATCCTGTTCGATCTTCCTACCAGCGCGAAGGCGACGACTTCAACGCGGCAGGTGCGCTGAGTTCCAGCCGGATTGGTCACCTGTGCCGGAGCAGCGAGGGCATCGAGGAGTTCATCGAGCGGCTCGCGAAGAACGGCGTCGAGTTCACCGAAAAAGGCGCACAACTCGAATCTCTATCAGCTGTTCATGTGCGAACCGATCGACGGCATCAAGATCGAGCTGAACTTCGCTTGGCACGAAGCCCTCCGCCTGACCCTCACCTGAAGCTCCGCTGACTTAGGGTTGGCATGGATGGCCGCACACTTATTATTGGATACGATGTATCCAATAAATTATGCGACCCCACTGCGTCGACGTTGGCTGCACAGATGGTGGCCTTCTTCGGCTTTCTCTCATCAATCACTACCCATGGACTACCTCTTTCCTCCTCCCGCCGTTGTCAGCTTGCCCATCACCGCGAGACCCGATCGCTTTCCCGTTCACCGCGTCTATTGCGTTGGGCGGAACTATGAGGACCACGCGAAGGAGATGGGCTTCACCGGCCGTGAACCGCCCTTCTTCTTTCTGAAGCCGGCCGATGCGCTACTGGTCGTTCCGGAGGGCGAGACCGGCAGCATGGCCTATCCGACGCTCACGCAGGACCTGCATCACGAGATCGAGCTCGTGGTGGCGATCGGTAAGGGCGGCAACTCTATTCGACCTGAGCGCGCAATGGAACACGTCTGGGGATATGCGATCGGACTGGACATGACACGCCGCGATCTGCAGAGCGACATGAAGAAGCAAGGGCGGCCGTGGTGCATCGGCAAGGCATTCGAGCAGAGTGCTCCCGTCGGACCAGTGACTCCCATGGCGGAAGCTCAGCGCGTTCTGAGCGCGGAGATCGCCCTCTCGGTCAACGGAGCCGATCGGCAACGCAGCACGACCGCAAAGCTGATTTGGGACGTTGCCGAAACCATCGCACACCTGTCGAACGCGTGGACCCTGCAGCCCGGAGACCTGATCTTCACCGGGACACCCGAAGGCGTGAGCGCGGTCAGCCGCGGCGACACCCTCGTGGGCCGCGTGGCAGGCCTGCCGTCGCTGAGAGTTCAGATCGTCTGAGCAATCTGGTTCGAGGAAGACCCGGTGATCGCACCGGCAGTTTTGGAGAAACCTCATGAGAAAAAGCGTACGTCGAGACAACCGCCGGCTGCCCCAGCTGCGGCAAGTTTGCATTGCTGCCCTCACGGCGGCCTTCGGCTCCGCGCAAGCGGCGGAATTCGATACCGGCACGGAGCTTAAGCTGCGGTGGGACAACACCGTCAAGTACAGCGCTGCCTGGCGCCTCGCAAAGCCCTCGCCGGCCCTCAGCGGGCCCGCCAACCCGAACGGCGACGATGGAGATCTGAACTTCGCCAAAGGCATGGTGTCCAATCGCGTGGACCTGCTGTCGGAGTTCGACCTTAGCTATCGCGACTTCGGTTTTCGCGCGAGCGCGACGGCGTGGTTCGACGAGCTGTATCGCCGCGGAACCGACAACACGTCCCCTGCGACGTCGAACACTCGCCCAAACAACGCTTTCGATCCGGCCACGGCGACCCTGCACGGAAAGAAGGCCGAATTGATGGACGCCTTCGTGTTCGGCCAAACCGAACTCGGCGACGGCCGCCTGCTGAGCTTCCGGCTCGGGCGGCATGCGTTGCTCTATGGGGAAAGCCTGTTCTTCGGCAACAACGGCATTGCCGGCACCCAAGGCCCCACCGACGTGATCAAAGCACTTCAGGTGCCGTCGTCTCAAGCCAAGGAAGTTTTCATGCCGGTCAACCAACTGTCGGCGCAACTGCAGCTGAATCCGAGCGTGACCCTGGGCGGCTACTACCAGTTCGAATGGAGGCGCAATCGAACGCCGGCTGTAGGCAGTTTCCTTTCCGCCGCGGACTTCCTGGACACGGGCGGTCGCAGGATTCTGCGCGGAGCACCGCTGGTGCCTGGCGGTGGTCCGCAAGTCCTTAACCGCACCGCCGACGTCGAAGCTTCCGATTCGGGGCAGTTCGGTGCCCAGTTGAAGTGGCGGCCGGATTTCGTGGATGCGGACGTCGGGTTCTACTTCACCCGATCCAACGGCAAGAACGCCATCACCCACGCGCGCCCCGCCGTTATCCCGGCCGTGGGCGTGGTCGATCCGTCGATCTTCAATCCGATCACCGGCCAGGTGGGGACGTACTCGCTGGTGTTCCCCGAAGGGATCAAAACCTTCGGCGCCAGCGTCAACACAACGCTCGGCCCCGTCAATCTGGGGGCGGAGGCCTCGGTACGTTTCAACTCCCCACTGGTGACCGCGGCCGCACCCGTGCTACCCGGTGAAGCCGCGGTCACCGGCGGCAGAGGGGCATTGTTCCCGGTGGGGAAATCTGCCCATATGCAGGTTTCCGCCATCTACGTTGCGCCGCGGACGTCCGTGTGGGACAGCGCAACGCTGATGACCGAGATCGCTTGGAACCGGCGCCTCAGCGTGAAGCGCAACCCTGGCCTGATTGACCCGAACAGCACGCGCGACGCCACCGCCGTCAGGGTCTCGTTCGAGCCAACCTATTTGCAGGTCATTCCCGGCCTGGACATCTCGGTGCCCATCAGCATCGGCTACGGGCTGTCTGGACGCTCCTCGGTGGTACCCGCCTTCAGCGTGTACCACGGCGGCAACGTTTCCATCGGCATCAACGCCGAGTACCAGAAGCTCTGGAAGTTCGGTCTCAGCTACGTGCAGTTCACTGGCGCCACCAAGCCCGTCACGGTGGCGGACGGCCGTTCTCCCTCGGGCCTGGTTTACACCTTCGGCCAGCCCCTGGCTGACCGGAAATTCATCGCCATCAATATCCAACGCTCGTTCTAAGGAGACATCATGCTGAAGAAGATTTCACAAGGGACCGCTGTCATCACTCTGCTGGCAGCAGCCGGCATAGCGAATGCCGGCGTCTCGGGGGACGAGGCCGCGAAGCTCAAGACGACGTTGACGCCGCTCGGCGCCGAACGGTCTGGCAACGCCGCGGGAACTATCCCTCCCTGGGACGGTGGCCTCACCAAAGTCGCCAAGCCGGGCGAGCCGGTGGTCGACCAGTTCTCCGACAAGCCGATCCTGACACTGAACGCTGCGAATTTCGAGCAGTATCGAGCCAACCTCGCGGAGGGCACGATGGCCATGTTCAAGAAACACCCGGACTTCCGGATGCAGATCCATAAGACCCAACGCACAGCGGCCGCGCCGCAATGGGTCTACGACAATACGTTCCGTAACGCGACCGCGGCCAAGAGCACCCAGGAGGGCCTGTCCATCTCCGGCGCGTACGGCGGCATTCCCTTCCCTATTCCGAAGACCGGTACCGAGGCGATGTGGAACCACCTTCTGGCCTACCAGGGTGAAGCCACCCGCATCCACTTCCGCGCATGGATGGTCGAAGCCAGCGGCAAGCGCATCCTGGCCAGTGAGGGCATCACCGAGCGCCAGTTCCCGTACTACGATCCCGAATCCAACCTCGAGAAGTCCGGGGGCGTGGCCGGAATGTCGCGCAACCTCCAAGTCGCGCCGCCGTTCAAGGCCGGCGAACAGATCCTGGTGAAGGAACCGCTCGACCAAGTCGGCGTTGGACGTCAGTCATGGCAATACCTCGTCGGCCAGCGGCGCGTGCGCCGAGCCCCCAGCATCGGGTACGACACGCCGAACCTCGTGACCTCGGGTACGACGATATTCGACGAGGTGGCCATGTTCAACGGTGCAATGGACCGCTACGAATGGACGCTGGTGGGCAAGAAGGAAATTTTCATCCCGTACAACCGCAACCGCCTGTTTCTGGCTAAGGACACCGACGTGCTGACGCCCAAGTTCGTCAACCCCGATCTCTCGAGGTGGGAGCTTCATCGCGTGTGGATCGTAGAGGCGAGCCTAGGGGCCGGCAAACGGCACGTCTACGCCAAGCGTCGCTTCTACCTTGACGAAGATACCTGGGGCGTGATGCTGGCCGAAGCCTACGATGCCCAGGGGCAGTTGTGGCGCTATTCCGAGAACGTGCCTTTCGCCGCAGGAAATCCGGGACAGGGCTGGGCCGGCGAACTGCAGTTCAACATGCTCGACGACAGCTACGTCTCCACGATCACGATGGTGGAGCCCTTCCGTACGGTGGCCAAGAGGCCGGCCACGTACTTCTCACCCGAGGCATTGGCTGGGTCCAGCGCTCGTTGAGAGAGCACGTTGAGATACAGCCAGCTGCCCGAAATACTGTCGTGACCGAATCCCGCATCATGTACTTCCCCCCCGCCCGCCGATTCACATTCACGCCCTTTAGGGCGGCTAACAAAACGGCTCAAGAGTTCGCAAACAGATGACGCTGAAAGCCAATGAAAGCAGAGCGACATGAACGTCAATGCGACGCTCGAAGCGAGTGCGCAGCTTGCTGAAGGCTGCGAGCCAAGGGTGCGTGCGCTCGACGACCCAGCGGTGGCGACCAAGCCGGTCATTGCGTTCGATGCCTTTGCGAGCAATGCGGTCTCGAATACCGCGGCGTTTGAGATGAGCACGGCACCGCCGGTAGTCGTATCCCTTGTCCGCATGCAGCTTGCCGGGCCAGCGGCGCGGTCTACCTGGTTTGCCGCGCACCGCCGGCAAGGCGTCAACCAGCTCATCGAACACCACCGAATCGTGACAGTTGGCTCCGGTGACGCAGAACATCAACGGGATGCCTTGGCGGTCTGTGATGAGGTGGCGTTTGCTGCCAAGCTTTCCTCTGTCCGTGGGGTTGGGGCCCGTGCACGGGCCCCCCGGGGGTGGCCACGCTAGCCCCATAGATGCTGACCCGGCTGAAATCGAGCTTGTCGGCGCTGCGCAGTTCGTCCAGGTTATCGGGAGGCGTTGTTTCGCACCATCACCAATTTCGGGGCAACCAACCTTGAGCCCACGTTCAAACGGCTCGGTGCGACCGATGTTCCGGGGCAGATCCTGTGGGGCGAAAACGACCAGCTCCTGTCAGTCGATGGCGCGCAACAAATCAACGGTTGGCTCGGAGGCCGGGCCAAAGTTGTATTGCTGCCCAATGTTGGGCACATGGCCATGCTTGAAGCGGGTGATAAATCCATTCCGCTTGTGCTCGAGTTCTTCGCTGGAATGCGCAAAGACTCGGTTCGATGAATGCGTGGCCAAGTAATTCCTACAAGTCACGTTCAAGAGCGGGTCGATGATTCTTGCCGAACCTGAATATACCGTGACGCTCCAAGCGCGCGAATTCCGATAGAACCAATTCGTGAACAATGGATAGCGATGAGTTGGATCGAGCGTCAAGACGTGTGGCGAGAACAAGCAGACGGTTCAGCTGTATACCAGAGACTTCTGACATGACAATGTCGTGATCCTGACGATCCTCCTTGAATGTCGAAACGGGCATTACGGTGGCCCATCGGCCACGGATAACTAATTCACGAATCGAATCGACGGAATCAATCTCGGCGTGCACAGATAGTGTCTTGCCGAGGCTTGCCAATTGCCGATCAACAATGCTGCGATGCAGGCTTGTCATGAGCAATGGAATTCGTGCAAGCTGAGCGACAGAAACGATCGGGTCGAGCCGCATCTTTGCATGCGAGACCAGCGCGAAGGGTTCACCGAGCAGGGGCTGAAGCGCCAACGGGCGGCCGGGCTCGGGATTGGTGACTATTGCGACATCGACTACGCCCCGCTCAAGCCAGTCCAGAAGAGCGGGAGTGAAAGCCTCTCGAATACGCAACGCGATTCCTCCCTGCATATCTGTGCAGGAGTCAAAAACCCCCGGAAGAAGTATCCGCGAAAGAGTAGGTGGTGCGCCTAGAACTACCGGACTTCTCTCTGCATCCTGGGTACGTGCGAGCCGCCGTGTGAGCTGATTCGCTTCAGTAAGCATCCGCTGCGCGGACTCATAGAAAGTCACCCCGGCCGGCGTCAAGCGTACTCCGCGCGGCAAACGCTGCAGAAGCACAACCCCCACCTCACTTTCTAGGTCTCGCATCTGGCGAGTCAGGGCTGGCTGCGCAATGGGTATCGCGGCAGCTGCGGCAGTAAAGCTTCCCGAGTCGGCGATTGCCACAAAGTAGCGGAGTGTTCTGAAGTGCATTGGGTGCTCGGGTCCTGACCTTTTGGCGTGATCGAGTTGATGCGATAACAAGATGATATGGCAAAGGGCAGAGACAGTATTGGACTGATACCCCGCTGCTTTGTACTCTCGACCGATGCCTTCTTTCCCAATCGCTGATCAAGTGGGGGCGCCTCAACGCCGCCGCGCAGCCCGCTCATCTCTGTGTTCATGAACCCCATCTTCGTGTCACCCGAAGCGCTGAAGCGTTTCATCCAATCTGCATTCACCAGCCAGGGCCTGCCCGAAGCCGATGCCGCGCAGGTCGCGCGCCTGATGGCCGAAGCCGACCTGCAAGGCTCCGAGGGCCATGGCGTGATTCGCCTGCCGCAGTACATCAAGCGCATACAAGCCGGTGGCATCAACAAGCACCCGAACATCCACGTCGTGCAGGAGCGCGCGGCTATGGCCTTGGTCGATGGCGACAACGGCATGGGCCACCTCGTGGTCTCGCGCGCCGTCGACATCGCTATCGAGAAGGCCCGCACCGCCGGCGTGGCCTGGGTCGGTACGAGATACAGCAACCATGCCGGTCCGGCATCGCTGTATGCGCGCCGCCCGCTGGAGCACGACATGCTCGGCCTGTACTTCGCTGTCGGCAACGCCAACCACCTGCCCCCCTGGGGCGGCACCGACATGCTGCTATCGACCAACCCGATCGCCGCCGGCATTCCCACCGGAGAAGAGCCGCCTGTGGTGCTCGACATGGCGACCACCGTGACCGCGTACGGAAAGGTCAAGGCGAAGGCAAAGCGCGGCGAACAGATGCCCGTGGGCTGGATGATCGACCGACAGGGCAAGCCGCTGCTCGACCCGAACCGCGCCAGCGAGGGCTTCCTGCTGCCCATCGGTGACCACAAGGGCTACGGCCTGGCGCTCATCGTCGGCCTGTTGGCCGGCACCCTCGGTGGTGCGGCCATGGGCCGCGACGTGATCGACTTCAACGCGGACTTCAAAACTACCACCAACACCGGCCAGGCCGTCCTGGTGATCGACCTCGCCGCCTTCGGTGACCCCAGGGTGTTCAAGGCATCGGTCGACAAGCTGGTGCGCGATATTCGTGGCAGCAACCGGCTGCCAGGTGTCGGGCGCATCTGGCTGCCCGGCGAACAGAGCCACGAGAAGCGCGCCCGCTACCGCGAGAACGGCGTGCCGATTGCCGGCGGCCTCATCAGCGACCTGCAGAAACTGGCGACCGACCTCGGCATCGCTCCCTTGGAAGAAATGGTGCTGGCATGACGATCACCTCCTTCAACCCCGCCACCGACGCCGTCCTGACTGAATACGACGCACACGACGCCACGGAGATCGAGCAGAAACTCGAACGCGCGGCGAAGGCGCAGCGCGAATGGGCGCGCACGCCCGTGGCCGAGCGTATGGCGCTGCTGCGCCGCGTGGCACAGACGCTGCGCGAGCAGAAAGCTGGACTTGCCCCGCTGGCCACACTGGAGATGGGCAAGCCGCTGGCCGAATCCGTGGGCGAAGTCGAGAAGTGCGCCTGGAACTTCGACGTGTATGCCGATGCTGCGCCCAGCATGTTGCAGGACCAAGTGGTGCCTAGCAGCGCCACCGATAGCCGCATGGTGTATGACCCGCTCGGCATCGTGCTGGCCGTGATGCCGTGGAACTACCCGTTCTGGCAGGTCATGCGCGCCGCGGCACCCGTGCTCGCCGGCGGCAACGGCATGGTGCTCAAGCACGCGAGCAACGTGCCGCAGTGCGCGCTGGCACTGGAAGCCATGTTCCAGAAGGTCGGTGCACCCGCTGGCCTGTTCACCACGCTGCTCGTCGGTTCGGGCGAGGTCAAGCGCCTGATAGAGGACCATCGCATCTCCGCCGTCACGTTCACCGGCTCTACGCCGGCCGGCCGCAGCATCGCTTCGCAGGCTGGACGGGCCCTGAAGAAGCAGGTGCTCGAACTCGGCGGCTCCGACCCCTTCATCGTGTTGGCCGACGCCGACGTCGAGGCCGCCGCCACGGTGGCGGTGAAGGCGCGCTTCCAAAACACCGGGCAGAGTTGCATCGCGGCCAAGCGCTTCATCGTCGAACACGCCGTGGCCGACCGCTTCGTCGAGGCCTTCGTGGCCGGCACGCGCAAGCTGGTGGTTGGCGACCCGATGGCCGACGGCATCACACAGGGCGCGATGGCTAAGCGCAGCCTGCGCGACGAACTGCACGCCCAGGTGGAAGCCAGTGTGCAGCAAGGCGCAAAGCTGCTGCTCGGCGGCAAGCCCGTGGCAGGCCCCGGCGCGTTCTACGAGCCCACCGTGCTCGATGAGGTCACGCCCGACATGACGGCCGCGAGCGAAGAAACCTTCGGACCCGTCGCTGCCATCCTGCGTGTGGGCGACGCCGCTGAAGCCATACGCGTGGCCAACGGCACCCCTTTCGGGTTGGGCGCCGCGCTTTGGACCGCTGACTTCGACCGCGCGCGCCGGCTGACGCACCAGATCGACGCTGGCGCCGTGTTCGTCAACGGCTTGGTCGCCTCCGACCCTCGCTTGCCCTTCGGCGGTACCAAGGAATCGGGCTACGGCCGCGAACTCGGCGTGCTCGGCCTGCACGAATTCACCAACATCAAGACCGTGTGGACTGGGCCTGCGCGCAGCTAATCAGTCCACGAACAGCTTCACAGGAGAACCTTCATGACCACGACCGCCGTCAAATACGCCGTGCTACGGCCCGATCAAATCAAGAGCCATGATCGCGGGGGAGGTGCGCGCACCACACCGCTGGTGCTGCCCTCTGTGGGCGCGAGCACGTTCATTAACGGCATCACCGAATTCAGCCCGGGCACCGCGATCCCGTTCCACAGCCATAACTGCGAGGAAAGCGTGATGCTGCTTAGCGGCCATGCATACCTCGATATCGACGGCGAAGTGCAGGAACTCAAGCCGCTGGACACCACGTTCATTCCGCCGAATGTGCCCCACCGCTTTCGCAACATGTCGGAGACCGAGCCGATGAAGATCCTCTGGATCTACGCTTCCGTCAATGCGACGCGCACGCTGGTGGACTCCGGCGATACCCGCCCGGTAGCGGCCGAACATAGCAAGTGAACCTTCCAACAACACAAGAGGACAACCATGGGACTGCGCTTTCTCGAACACCTGCTCATCCTCACGCACGACCCCGAAAGTACGCGCGACTGGTTCGTGGAGAACCTGGGGTTTCGCAACGGGTACCACCCGGAATTCGGCTTCCCGGTGTATTGGCTCTACATCGGTGAGCAGGACGTGATCCACATCGGCAAGGCCCGCTACTCCAACCACCAGGACACCTACCTGAAGACGCCCACCGACGGCGACAAGGATTTCTCCGCCGCCGGCGCTATGGGCTCGGGGCGCATCGACCACCTGTGCCTGAACTGCGAGGGCATCGAGGAATTCATCGACCGCCTGACGAAAAACGGCGTGGAGTTTAGCGAGCGCAAGGCGCACAACTCCAACCTCTACCAGCTCTTCATGCGCGAGCCCATCAACGGCATCAAGGTGGAACTCAACTTCGCCTGGCACGAAGCGGCACGCATCGGCCGCGTTCCGGCCTGGACGGACGCTGGCGAGAACAGCAAGTCAGCGGGAGATGTCACGACCACCGAGACACCAGTCAAAGTGTCCTCATTCTGAACCGCGGCTGTCAGGTCCGCCGCAGAGCGGGCCGGGCATGCGGCCTCTTTCACGCAGCGATACGGAGACAAGCCATGAGCCAACAACACACGACGCAGAAATACCACCTGCCACGCGAAGCAGCGTGCGCTCTAAACCGCCGTTCTGTCCTGGCCAGGGCCGTCGGCGGCCTGTGCGCCCTGCAAGGACTCGGCATGCCCTCGGCCCACGCCCAGCCGGCCAACTGGCCATCCCGTCCCATCCGCATGGTGATCCCGCAGGGGCCCGGTGGCGGAATTGACATCCTAGGCAGGCTGATCAGCCCCAAGCTTGCCGAGGTCCTCCATCAGCCTGTCGTGGTGGAAAACAAGCCGGGTGCATCTGCCAACATCGGTGCGAACGAGATCGCCCAGTCACAGCCCGATGGCTACAACGTGCTATATGGCATCAGCCAGATCGTGTCGTTCAACCCGCACATCTACCCCAAGCTCAGCTACAACCCTCTCACCGACTTGGTGCCGGTGACGCAAACCAGCACGGTCGGCTTCATCCTGGTGGTGAACAACAACCTGCCCGTCCAGTCGGTCAGCGAACTGGTGGAACACGCCAGGAAAAACCCTGGCAAGCTGAACTACGGCAGCTGGGGCTCTGGCTCGGCCCACCACATCGGCATGGAATTGTTGTGTGGCAAGGCCGCTGTCAACATCGTGCACGTTCCCTACAAGCAGGCGCCGATGACCGACCTGATGGGCGGCAACATCGACATGCAGCTGGAAGTGCCACCGACTATCCGGCCGTTTATCGCCGAGGGCAAGGTACGCGCTCTGGCCTACACCGGCACGGCCCGGCATCCAGATTTCCCCGATTTGCCTACAGTCGCCGAGACCTTGCCGGACTATGAACTGATCTCCTGGCACGGGGTCTGGCTTCCCAAAGGGGCCTCGCAAGCGCTGGTCGACCGCTTCAACACGGAGTTCGTCCGCATCGTGAGGTCTCCAGAGACCCAGAAGAAGATGCAGGAGTTCTTTTTTACCCCCACCGGCACCAGCGCCGCCGAGTTCCAGAGGGTCATCCTGGCCGAAAACAAGAAGTGGGGCCAGGTCATTCGCGAACGCAATATCCGCCTGGATTGAGCGCAACCGCCACGCACCCTGTTCCATCGATCTGCCTTCCGACCATGAACATCCAAGCCGTCAGATTCCACAACCCAGGCGAACCCAGCGTCCTGCAACTCGAGGAACTGGACCTGCCCGAGCCCAGTGCCAACGAGGTCCGCATACGCCATACAGCGATCGGACTGAACTACCAGGACGTTTACGCCCGCTCCGGCCAATACCCGGTGCCTACACCTAGCGGGCTGGGAACCGAAGCCGCCGGCGTTGTGGAAGCAATCGGGCCCCAGGTCACCGACTTCAAGCCGGGCGACCGCGTGTGCTACATCAGCGGGCCGGTGCTCGGCGCCTATGCCACCCACCGCAACTACCCGGCCGAGCGCTTGCTGCATGCACCCGCGCACACCAGCGACGAGCAACTGGCCGCCATGATGCTCAAGGCCATGACGGTCGAGTACCTGATGCGCCGCTGCTATACCGTGCAGGCCGGGCAGTACGTGCTGATGCACGCGGCCGCCGGCGGTGTCGGCCTGCTGGCCGGCCAATGGGGACGGCACCTGGGTGCGCACATGATCGGCGTGGTCGCGGGCCCTGACAAAGCCGCGTTGGCCCGGGCCAACGGCTACGAACATGTGATCGACCGTCTGACCGAGGACGTGGCCGCTCGTGTTAAGGACATCACCGGTGGCGTGGGCGTGCCGGTGGTCTATGACTCCGTGGGCAAGAACAGCTTCGAGCAGTCGTTGGCCAGTCTGGCGCTGCGCGGTTTATTCGTGTCGTTCGGCACCACCACGGGCGCGCCGCCGCCAGTGGCTGCCGCAACGCTGCAGAAGATGGGCTCGTTGTACTTCACCCGCCCGACCCTGGTGACCTACACCGCCGCCACCGAAGACCTGCGGGCCTCGGCTGCGGCCGTGTTCGACCTGCGCGCCCGTGGACTGCTCGACGTTTCCATTAATCAGCGCTACGCCCTGGCAGATGCCGCTCGGGCACACGCCGACTTGGCGGCCGGTCGCACGTCGGGGTCGAGCATCCTACTGCCGTGAGCACGTCCATGCCGGCCTATTGGATTTCTCGTTGCCTCGTGCGCGACCCCGTCCAATATCAGCGGTACACCGACCGCGTGCCCGCGATCATTGCCGCGCACGGCGGCAAGGTGCTGGCACGTGGCGGCCGCTACCGGGTCATGGAGGGCCCCGAGACCTTCCACCGCTTCGTCGTGATCGAGTTCCCGACGCTGGAGGCCGGCGTTGCGTGCTTTCAGTCACGTGCCTACACCGAGGCTGCGGCTTTTCGCCGTGGCGAGGCGGGCATCGTGGAAAACGTCATCGTCGAGGGCGGTGATCGCCCTTTCCCTGGAGCCCCTTCATGATCGTCAACCGGCGCCAGTTCCTGCCCCGGCCGGCATGCCCGGCCCAGGCGGCTACTCCGACGGCTCCATCACCATCATCCTGTCCCTGCAGGCAGCTTAGGTCTCCAACGTCGAGGTGTGCCATATGGCCGAGCGGCTAAGCAGCCGTATGAACGGCAGCAGCTTCGTAGTGGAGAACGTCGCAGCCGGACTAGTTGGGCTACAACGGGCGTGCAATGCCAGCGCCGACGGCAAGACCGTCGCGGCGCTGGACAACAGCATCGTCGCCATCCTGCCTCACGTGCGGGCTAAGCACATTGAAGGGCCGTCCGCGTTGCAGCTTCTTGCCCATCGGCAGCGTCGCCAACATTCCGACCTCTTTGGCCCGTCCGGGCAAGTCGCCGATACCTTCGGTGGACGACCTGTTCACCGCCGCGAAGTCGCAGCTCATCACCTACTGGGCCGGCGGCGTGGGCAGCCCGCAGCGCTTGGCTACGGAGATGCTCAAGGTCGACAGCGACTTGCTGCCGCACCGAGTGCCCCGTCGCGCCGCCATTCCGACAACGCGGGCCGCGGCCTCAGTCGAGGTGCAGGCAATGCTTATAGCGCTGTCGCTGACCTGGGCCTACCTGTCAACGTCCAGTCGGGTGAAGCACTTAGCCGACCACCGCTGTTTCGGTGCGGGCGACTCGGGCCGCCCACGTCCAAGACTTGTTCAACCTACCAACTCCTTTCGAGATATGAGCTACGTGTTTCCACCCCCTGTTCCCGTCAGCGTGCCCGTTGTGGGCCAGCCTGAGCGCCTCCCCGTCCACCGCGTCTACTGCGTCGGCCGCAACTACGAGGACCACGCGAAGGAGATGGGCTTTACCGGGCGTGAGCCCCCCTTCTTCTTTATGAAGCCTGCAACTGCAGTAGTTGCGGTTGAGGACGGCACTGCCGCAAAGGTAGCCTACCCATCGCGTACCAAGAATCTCCACTATGAAGTTGAACTGGTCGTTGCCATCGGCCGTGGTGGTGTCGCGATAGCACCCGAGGACGCTTTGAGCCATGTCTATGGATATGCCGTTGGCTTGGATCTGACGCGTAGAGACCTGCAAAACGAGATGAAGCAGCAGGGTCGGCCATGGTGCATTGGTAAGGCTTTTGAGCAAAGCGCACCCGTTGGAGCCCTCAGGCCTGCGGCGCAGTTCGCAATTTCAAATGACGCCAACATCCACTTGGAAGTCAACGGAGTGCGCCGCCAATCCAGCCATCTCGGCAAGATGATTTGGAGCGTTACCGAAATCATCGGCCATGTTTCACAGGCATGGGAATTGCGCGCGGGGGACCTCATATTTTGCGGAACCCCGGAAGGTGTTGGCCCCGTGCTAGCTGGTGATGCGCTGGTAGGCCATATTGATGGGCTGTCCGATCTGCGCATCGAGATTGCCTGAGCGCATTCTTCTATTGCTAATATTTACAACCAGGAGGCAGCAATGTTAAGCGCTCATACTATTTCTAGAGATGCTCCATCTTTAGGGAACGAGCCTCGCGATCTCAGTGGAATCAAGACCGGATTGATTCTGCTGGTCCTCGGCATCTCCTCGAAACCCTCGATGAGTACAGCCCGCTCAACCGTGCGGGAGCGGCATTGCCGATCCCATCGGTGCTTCATCGAGCGGGATCTTTTCGCGTGCTAGCAAAGAACTTGAGCACAAGAGGAATGGATCGATCACCTGCCTCAAGCATCGCCATGTGGCCAACATTGGGCAGCAATGCGACTTCGGCCCTCCCCCCCAACCAAGCATTTATTTTCTGAGCGCCATCGACCGACAGGATCTGATCCTCTTTACCCCAAAGGATCTGCACAGGCACAGCGGTCGCGGCAAGCCGGGTGAACGTAGGCTCCAGGTTGGTCGCGCCGAAGTTGGTGATTGTCCGAAACAGCGCCTCTCGATAGCCCTTGAAGAGAGCGCTGCGGCGAATGCCGTCCTGGACGAGGTCAACTGCAGATTCTTGCGGTGTCGCAAAGTGCGCACCCACCCGCCCTAGTGTCAATCGATCTTGCTGCAGCCAGAATAGATACCGCCCGAGCACAGGGACCTTCAGCAGGGAGACGATGGGTTCCGATGCCGGTGCATATCCTGCACTTGCATGAAGCGATAGCGCTCGCACGCGGCCAGGATGCGCAGCCGCCCAGTAGGCGGAAATTCCGCCGCCCAACGACGGACCTATCAAGTAGATTGGGCCGTCTATTTTGAGTGCCGCAAGCAACTCGTCTATCTGACGGGCGTAGGTCGCCTGGTCATAGTCGAATGCATCCGAACGATCTGAGCCGCCGCGCCCGAAAAGGTCATAACGCAGTGTTCTGTATCCCGCTTCACGGAAGGCAGACGCAGCCTTATCAAAGTACTCCACCGCCTCTGTCGTCAAGCCGCCGACAAACAGGACGAGTGGTGCGTTCTCCGGCCCCTCCAGGATGTACCGGGTGGTCCCCATGCTGGTCCTGACAAAGCTGCCGGCAAACTCCTTTCGGGCAGAAGCATCCAGAAGTCGGTCTTCCGAATTGTGCCAAGCCTGAGTGATTGCCCAGAGATTGAGCAACAGCAAGCAGACAGCAAAGATCGTCAGAAAGCGCTTCACCAGTTATCTCCGAAAAAAAGCGTCGCAGCGCGCGCTCCATGCATCCACGATTGCAACTTCAATTCTGTGCTGGCGCGCCAACATCGCATCCGCGACGCGAGCCCTTTATTATGGATACATAGTAGCCATAAAAAGACGATAGGTCAAGCGATGAGAAGATTTGCTGCGCCCGTGTGTGGAGCGCGAGAAAATTCACTCTCTACGTGCTGCGGGTTGACCCGTTAAGTGGAATCGGATCGTCGCCGATTCGCTCGACAAGCTTCCCATGTCATTCCGAGATGCCGAGCCGCCGGTCATCCAGGAGACCCTCATGCACCTTCGCACGCTGCGCTATTTCGTTGCTGTCGCCGACGCTGGCAGCCTGACGGCGGCTGCGGCCGCGATACCGATCGCTCAACCCGCCTTGACACGCCAGATGCGCGATCTGGAGGCCGAGCTGGGGGTTCGCTTGTTGCAACGCTTGCCGCGCGGGGTGAGGCTGACGCAGGCAGGCGTGACGGTGTACGAGGCGGCCCAGCGCATGCTCGGCGAATCCGACCGCATGGGCCAGAAGCTGGCACGCGGCCAGCTGCGCGAGGAGGCGAGCGTGGTGGTCGGTGCCTCGCCCACTTTGGCGCGCCTGCTGGTGCCCGGGGTGTTCGAGAGCTGCAGCCGCATGCTCGACGGGGTGACACTTCGGGCGCGCGAGGCATTCACGCCGACTCTTCTTGAATGGCTGGAGCGCGGCATCGTCGATATGGCCGTAGTCACGAATCCGGAGCCCGGCCGCGCGTTGTCGTTCCACCCTTTGCTGGCGGAACCCTTTGCACTGGTGTCGCACAACTCCATGCGCGTCGATCCGGTGGTGCAGGTCGGGCAACTCGCCCGGATTCCCTTGTTGATGACGAGCCTGCCCCGGGGGATTGTCGAAAGCCAGCTGCTTGCGTTGGGTAAGCCGCTGAACGTGCGCGCGGAGATCGATTCCATCGATTCCATCCGCGAACTGGTGTCGCGCGGGCGCTGGGCAACGATCATGCCCGTATCGGTGTTTAAGGATGCCAAAGGGCCGCTTCCGGAAATCGTGCTCTCGGAAATCTCGGGGGTGCAACTCAACCGTCAGCTGGCGCTGGCCATGCGGATCGACCCTCAACCCAACCCGGCCCTGTCGCTCGTTCGGGAACTGATCGACTCCGAGTTTTTGCGCCTATCTCATCGAGGCGCGTTCAGCTTCGGGTTGTCCCCCGGAGACTGATCGATACAGAGATAGGCCCCGCCTTCCATACGGACGCACCGACTGACATACCGCTGCGTGATGCCCCGTGGGGTTTCTCCCGGGTGATTCGACCCTTGAGGGACAACCAATTATTGGCTACAATGTAGCCAATATGACGAACTGGACCCTCCCACAGCCGGACTCCTCCTTCGTGGAGGTCGACGGCCTGCGTATCCACTACAAGCGGGCCGGTGCAGGGTCGCCGGTGCTTGTCGTCCACGGTTCCGGTGGCTCGCTGCACAGCGTGGCGGCAGTGTCGGCCGCGATGTCCGTGTTCTCTGACGTCATCCGGCTTGACCTGCCCGGGTTCGGATTGACTGGTCCGCGCGCCGATCGCGATTACCGGATGCGCACTTATGCCGAGACGGTGTGCCGGTTCATGGATGCGATCGGGGTTCCTCAATACGCCGTGGTAGGCCACTCGCTGGGAGGCAACATCGCCTGGAACCTTGCGCTGGACCATCCGGACCGTGTGACAGCGCTGGTGCTCATCAATGCAACGGGCTACCCGGAAAAAACGCTGCCGGCAGCCTTCAAGCTCATGCGGAATCCGCTGCTCAGGCCGTTACTGCGCCGATGGACGCCGCGTAGCGCAGTGGCTGGCAATTTGCGCAAGCTGGTGGGCCCCGGCTCCAACATCGTGGACGACGCCATGATCGACCGGGTCCACGCGTTGTCCAATCTTCCCGGCAACCGCTCGGCCCTGGTGGACATGGTGAACATCGACCACGCGGACCGAAGCGCGGAGATCCGGCGCATCGTCGCGCCGACCCTCGTGCTGCGAAGCCGGTCGATCGACGGCCAGCACTTTGCGCGCGACATCCCGGGTAGCCAGGAGCTGGTCCATCCCGACGCTGGACACCTGCTGCCGGAGGAGCAGCCGCAGTGGGTTGCCGGCGCAACCGCCCGGTTCCTGAAAACCCTTGAGCAGACTGAAAGACTCACCCCATGAAAGACGATGGACTCACCGACGTCCTGATCGCCGGCGCCGGACCTTCCGGTACCGCCCTGGCCATCGACCTGGCACGCCGTGGCATCAGCGTCCGCATGATCGACCGTGGTGCCCAGGCATTCGGCGGCTCACGCGCCAAAGGCGTGCAGCCCCGCAGCATGGAGGTATTCGAAGACCTTGGCGTGCTGCGGGATGTCCTGCGCGGAGGCAGTCTCTATCCCAAGATGGGCATCCACCTGGGGCCCGTCACCATCCCGTTGCGGATGTTCAGTCACAGCGAGGCCAGTGACGACGTTCCGTATCCCAACACCTGGCTGATTCCACAGTTTCGCATCGACCGGGCACTTCACGAAGCGTTCGAGCGGCTGGGCGGCAGCGTCGAGTACCGCAAGGAGCTTCAGTCATTCACCCAGGAGCCGGATCGCGTACTCTGCGAGCTTTCGACACCGGGCGGCCCAGAGCGGATCGCCGCGCGCTACATCGTCGGCGCCGATGGCGGATCGAGCGCGGTGAGGAGGCAGCTCGGACTGGGCTTCATCGGATCGACCGACGAGGACGATCGCATCCTCATCGTGGACGCCGCCACTTCGGGCCTGTCGCGCGACCGCTGGCACATCTGGCCCGGCGCGAAAGGGCGTTTCATCGGCGCTTGCCCGCTGCCGCACAGTGAGATGTTCCAATGGATGATCCGCCTGTCCCCGCAGGAAGCACCTCCGGATGCCCTGCCAGCCATTGCCCAGCGCATCCAGTCGCGGATTCGAAACCCGCGCATTCAATTGAACAGCATCCAGTGGCAGTCCGTGTTCAGACCCAACATCAGGCTGGCCGAACGCTACCGTTGCAACCGGGTCTTCATCGCAGGCGACGCCGCGCACGTGCACACCCCCGCAGGAGCACAAGGACTCAACACCGGCATCCAGGACGCGTACAACCTCGGCTGGAAGCTTGCGCAGGTCCTGGCGGGCGCACCGCCGGAGTTGCTCGAGACCTATGAGGCCGAGCGGCAACCGATCGCGGCGGGCGTGCTGGGCCTTTCCACCCGGAAATACCAGGGCATCGCCAAGCTCGACCCGTCGAGTCTGCGCCGCGGCAAGGATGAACATCAGCTGCAGCTGACCTACCACGCCGGACCATTGGCCCGCGGCGGCAACGCCACGAAGACGCTGCGTGCCGGGGACCGTGCCCCGGACGCACGTTTGCGCCGGCTTGTCGACGGCGCGCCGGTGCGGCTCTTCGAAGTCCTGAGGGGAGGGCACTTCACCGCGGTCGCATATGGCCCGCGCGCGGCTCAGGAACTCTCGCGCCTGCGGTGGTCGGAGCGCGGTGCGACGCTGAAGCGGGTTGTCATCAGCGCTTACGGTGCCGCGGCGGACGTCGGGCTGATCGACTCGTCACGTTCGTTCGAGCGGATCTACGGCGTGGCCGGCGACACGCTCATGCTGATCAGGCCGGACGGCTACATCGGCCACATCGGGACGACAGACCTGCTCAACGGGACAGCCGCCGCAGCAGCCGCCATGACACCCAGCATCGATCAGCCCCGCCCCACGCCCTTGGCATCAAGGGCGTTTGCCAAGGAACTCGTGAAATGAAACCGCTGCTTCTCACCGGCGCGCAGGTCATCACCATGGCCGCTGGCCGGCCCGACGTCGAGTGTGTCGACATTCTCATCAAGGGCGATCGGATCGCCGCGATCGGCGAGGGCCTCACCTCGGACGGTGCCGAGGTTGTCGACCTGCGCGGGCGGATCGTCATCCCTGGTCTGATCAACGCGCATCTCCACACGTGGCAAACCGCACTGCGCGGCGTGGGCGCGGACTGGACGCTGCTCGACTACCTGTCCAACATGCATGGAGGCGTGGCGGGGGGCTATGGCCCCGACGACATGCGCATCTCGACGTTCGCGGGCGCACTGAACCAGATCAACTGCGGCGTCACGACGGTGGGCGACTGGTGTCACAACACGCCGTCCCCGGACCATGCGACGCAAGCCGTGCAAGGCCTGGCGGATGCGCGCATCCGCGCGGTGTTCATGCATGGAACGCCCTATTCGGCCGCTGATGCGCCTCATCCGCTCGGCGAAATCGATGCTCTGATGAACGGGCCGATCCGCCGCCACCCGCTTCTCACGTTGGGAATGGCGATCAAAGGGCCGCAGCTCTCCACGCCGGCCGTGGCGCTTGCGGACTTCCGCGCGGCCAACGAGCGCGGCCTCGTCGTGTCCATGCACCAAAGCGGCGGCCAACCGACCCCGGCCTGGACGGCGGTGCGCGACGCGGGCCTGATCGGACCGCGCACGAACATCGTGCACGGCGCAGACCTCAGCGACGAATGGCTCGAGACCTTTGTAGACGCCGGAGCCAGCTTCACCATCACCCCCGAGAACGAGCTGGGGCAGGGACATGGCATCCCGATCACGGGACGACTGCTGAAACTAGGGTCCGCACCATCGCTTGGAACGGACGTCGACGCGATCGTTTCCAGCGAAGTCCTGATTGCAGCGCGCATCGCCGCGGCGCATCAGCGCGGCATGGACCACCTGATGCAACGCCAACTCACGGGAACCGGCACCGAGAAAGCAACGATCACCAGCAAGCAGATCCTGTCCTGGGTCACGGTGGAGGGCGCACGTGCCCTGGGCCTGTCGGAAGACGTCGGCTGCCTTCTGCCCGGCATGCAGGCCGACCTGGTGGTGGTCGATGCAACTGCGTTGAATCTTTGGCCGGCCCACGATGCCGTAGCCGCGGCCCTGCACGCCAGCATCGCGAACATCGAATCAGTCATGATCGCCGGCGAATGGCGCAAGCGCGACCACGAGCTGCTGGACCTCGATCTCGACGACGTCGCCGATCGTCTGCTGTCTTCTGGAGAGCGCCTGCTCCAACAACTGAACAAGCGCGGAATGCTGGCCGGGTTGAAGCGTCGTGTCGTACGTCGGGTCGTCGGACGGCGGCTGGCTCAGCAGGCACGTCGGTGACCCTCGCGCTTGGGCATCAGCATCGCCTTGCGCACAGTGTGCGCGAGACGGCCATGCGCCGCGCCACCGCGGGCACGCTCAGCCGCTCGCCGGACGGCAGATGACTTGCGAGGATCGCGGCGCGCAAGGCGTTGGCGACCTGTTCAGCCAACGGTACGGTGGCGGTTCAGCCTCTCGGTTAGATTGAAATCGCCCAGCAGGAGGATCAGCATGGCAAGGACGCGGCGCGATGTAAGCGTCCGGCGAAGTCAGCTTGACTTCGCCGATCACGCTCAGTGAGCAGCAGCCAAGGGCGTCCAGCGATGCGGCAGCAGCTCCTCGATCCGACTGGCGGGCTGTGTCGGCAGCCGCTCCAGAACGTCCTTGAGGTAAGCGTACGGGTCGTGGCCGTTGACCTTGGCCGAGTGCACCAGGCTCATGACCGCTGCGGCCCGCTGGCCCGCACGTAGGCTGCCGGCGAACAGCCAGTTCGACCGTCCAAGTGCAATTGGCCTGATCTGGTTCTCGACCCAGTTGTTGGAAATGGGCACGTCGCCATCGTCGATGTAGCGCGTCAGCGCCTTCCACCGCTTCAAGCTGTAGTCGATGGCCTTGGCGGTAGCCGAACCGTCGGGCACGAGTTGGCGCTGTGCCAGCAGCCACTTGTGCAGCGCTGCGGCCACCCTTCGCGACTTGCGCTGCCGCACGCGTCGTCGCTCCTGAGTTGTGGCTGCGGCGAGGTCTTCCTCGATCCTGAAGAGAACCTGGAAGTACCTCAGCGCCTGCTGGCCGACCTTGTTGGCGTGGTTGGCCCACAGCTCGTGGAACTTGCGCCGGGCATGCGCGACGCATCCAGCCTCGGTGACGCCGCGCTCGAAGCTGGCTTTGTAGCCGGAGAACCCGTCGGTCACCAGCGTGCCGCGCCAAGCCTGAGCGCCGGTGCCGTCCTGGCGCAGGAAGCCGCGCACGTTCTCCCCGCCACGGGTCTGCGCGAGGTTGAACACCACGGCCCGGGTCGCGTTGAAGCTGGTGGTGCAGTAGGTCCAGATGTAGGCCTTGTGGGTCTTCTTGTTGCCAGGCTTGAGCATGCCCACCGGTGTCTCGTCGGCATGCAGCACACTGTGGCGCATCAGCTCGTTCGTCAGCGCGTCCACCAGCGGCTGCAGCTGCGCGCCGCATTCACCGACCCACTGCGCCAGGGTGGAACGCGCGATCAGCATGCCGGCGCGCTCAAAGATGCGTTCCTGGCGGTACAGCGGCAGATGGTCGAGGAACTTGGCCACCAGCACCTGGGCCAGCAGCCCGGCGGTGGGGATGCCCTTGTCGATGACGTGTGCGGGCACCGGCGCCTGGACCAGCTTCTGGCAGCGCGCGCAGGCCCACTTGCCGCGCACGTGGCGCTCCACCGTGAACACGCCGGGTTCGTAGTCCAGCCGCTCTGCGATGTCCTGGCCGATACGCTTCATCGCGCAACCGCAGGCGCAGGCCGTGTTTTGCGGCTCGTGATGCACGTCGCGGCGCGGCAGGTGCGCCGGCAGCGGCTCGCGCCTGGGGTGCTGCTTGGTCTTCTTGTCCCTGGCTCCCTGCGCGTCGTCATCGGCCTGTTCGAGCTCGGCCGTCAGCTGCGCGATGTCGCTGTCCAGCGTCTCTTCGATCAGGCTCTTTTGCTCGGCGCTCATGCCGGCGCAGAACTTCTCGCTGGTGACGGCGTACTTCAGCCGACGCAGGTTGGCGACCTCGTGCGTGAGCTTGTCGATCAGCGCCTGCTTGAAGGTGGCTTCACGTGCATGGCGTGCGAGCAGCTCGTCCTTGGCCGCCACTTCGGCCATCAGCGTCAGCAGCGCTTGGCGCATCTGCTGCGGATCCAGGGCGTCGAGTTGCTGCAGGGCAATCACGGATCGTGATCTTGCCCACCCATGACGCGCTGGTCCATCGGCAGATTCGGCAATTGCGCAGCGTTACAGCACCCGGATGACGCCGGCCTCGCCAACGCGTTGCCACGGCAGGCCCAGCACGAGAGCACCGAACTGCGCATGGCTGAGCGCGGCCGTGGCAGCGCCTTCCTTCGGCCAGACAAACTTTCCGCTGTTCAGGCGCCGCGCGGCCAGCCACACGCCGATGCCGTCATGCACCAGCACCTTCATGCGGTTGGCGCGCCGGTTGGCGAACAGGTACGCGTGATGTGGGCGTGCCTGACCGAACACGTTGACGACGCGGGCCAAAGCGGCCTCTGTCCCGGCGCGCATGTCCAGCGGGTGCACGGCCAGCCACACCGCGTCGATCCGGATCACCGCAGCAGCTCGCGCATCCAGCCTGCGCATTCGGTGGCGGCCGCCATCGGCCAGGACACCGTGATCGTCGTCGCACCGCGGCGCACGTCAATGCGTATCTCCGCGGGCTGCGCGACAGGCTCTGGCATCCGGACCGGGACGAACGTCGATGCAGCCGCTGCAGGCTGGGCTGTCATCATGGCTTGTGGCAACTCGGCTTCGCGCACCCAGCGGCGCAGCAAGTTGGCATTGATGCCGCGCGCCAAGGCCACCGAGGCCATCGACATGCCGGCCTGCGACGCTGCAGCCACAGCATCGGCTTTGAATTCGTCGCTATGCAACCGTCGGCGCCGACGGCCTGGCGAGGACTGCTGTTCGATAGGGTCCACGAGTCCGCCAAGAGTTCTGGTGGACACGAGCATCCTTTGCTCCTACCGCGCTTTCAAGATGACTTCGCCGGACGCTTAGTGCGACAGGAGACTGTCGGAGAGTAGTTGATGAAAGTTCGACACAGGAAAGGAGTAGTGATCCACCCTGACCCCGAGTCATGCGGTGCTATCCGCGAGGATGTCACTGAAGCGTTGACAGGGGAGAGTGCGGGCCAGCCATTGAGCCGCGAAATCAGGCAGTCTAGGGCGCCGACGCGGTTAAGCGAAGCGGAAGGCAACACCGACGAGGGCGCTACACGCGAGTCCTCGGCGGGCCCTGCGCGGTCGAAGACCCTGCGCACGCACAGAAGCTCTCTGTACAGGAACTGGGAGATCTCGCCAGTGCCCGCCGAGCCGGAATATGGATCGGTGGGCGGGTCGGGGAAGGCCGTTGGCCGCAAGCCCGGCATTCACGCTGGCGAGAAGTCGGATGCTTGCGTAGTACCGATGAACGACCCGAACAACGGTGCCGCCTCCAAAGCGGTGCGGGCGGAGGGTCGGGAGGGAAGGCGAGCAGCCAAGAGGAACACTGAAGCGCTCCCTGCGCCCCGGACGCAGAGCCGGACCCGCGCATCGATGGGGCTCGACGGTGTACGTGAAGCAGCCCGGGCCGCCAAGGCCGCGGGTAAGGAGGTACGGTTCACGGCGCTGCTGCACCACATCACGCCCCAACTGCTGCACGACAGCTTCATGCAATTGAAGCGCAATGCGGCGGCCGGCGTCGATGGAGTGAGGTGGCGCGAGTACGAGGAAAGAGTCGACGAGCGGATCGGCAAGTTGTGGGGTGCGGTGCATTCTGGCCGCTACCGGGCGTTGCCCTCCCGCAGGGTGTACATCCCCAAGGCGGACGGCAAGCAGCGCCCGCTGGGTATCGCAGCGCTGGAAGACAAGATCGTCCAGCAAGCTGTGGTGACGGTGCTCACGCCGATCTATGAAGCGAACTTCCTTGGCTTCTCGTATGGCTTCCGGCCAGGGCGCAACCAGCATCAAGCGCTGGACGCCGTGGTGGTGGGCATACAGACGAAGCGCGTGAACTGGGTGCTCGACGCTGACATCAAGGCATTCTTCGACACCGTCGACCACGCCTGGATGATGCGATTCCTCGAGCACCGAATCGGTGACACGAGAGTCTTGCGATTGATCCGCAAGTGGCTGACGGCCGGCGTTGTCGAAAACGGGAACAAGACCGACGTGCGGGTGGGTACCCCGCAAGGGGCAGTGATCTCGCCGCTACTGGCGAACATCTATCTGCACTATGTCTTCGACCTGTGGGCGCATCGCTGGAGAGGCCGCCATGCAAGAGGGGACGTGATGATCGTTCGGTGCGCCGACGACAGCGTACTCGGGTTTGAGAGCAAGAGCGACGTGGACCGATTCCTTGAGGACATGAAGGTGCGGTTCGCCCAGTTCGGGCTGACGCGGAACGAGGACACGACGCGCGTGCTGCAGCTCGGTCGCTTCGCGGCCCAGGCGCGCGCCAAGCAAGAGCTTGCAAAGCCACCGACGTTCGACTTCTTGGGGTTCACCCACATCTGTGGGAAGTCCCGGTCGAACGGCTGGTTCCAACTGAAGCGACTGACCTCGGCGAAGCGAATGCGTGCCCGCCTCAAGGCGATTCGAGAGGCGCTGATGCGCCGCATGCACGAGCCGATCCCCGTGGTTGGTCGCTGGCTGCGGCGCGTGGTCCAAGGCTACTTCAACTACCACGCCGTACCGGGCGATGTTGACCGCTTGGACGCGTTCCGCAAGGACGTGTCTTGGGCGTGGCTATATGCGCTACGACGGCGAGGGCAGCGTGGACGAATGCCTTGGGGCCGGTTCGGGCGTCTGGTCGAACGCTACCTCCCGCGGGCTCGGGTGCTCCACCCGTATCCGCATCAACGCTTTGCGTCATGACTCAAGGCAGGAGCCGTATGCGGTAGTGCCGCACGTACGGATCTGTGCAGGGGGCGGGGAGTAATCCCCGTCCCTACCGCGACCGATGCAGCGAAAAGGTCGGCCACCTTATCGGTTTCGAGGCTCCTGCGGCGAGGTTTGTCGGGGGAGACCCATGCGGCATTGACCGTGTGCAGGACGGCAACTCCGCTCACCCCAGTCATCAAGGCATTTCTGCGGTCTGATTCGTCGCCCAGCGCGCCCTACGCGCGCACGAAGCCTTAGGCGCGACGGGCGGGGGGCTGTTCGCCGCGAAGGTGTTCTAAGCCCGCGATGATCAGATCTAGTCCGAAAACGAACTGCTGCTGAATGGAGATGCCTGCGAGCTGTCCTGCGAGCTTCACGGTATGCGGATAGTGCGATTTGTCGAGCGCCGAAAAGAACCGCTTCAGATCCGAAGCGTGCGCAGAGACCTCAGTGTCCCGCGGATGCTGCTGGGTAGCGAATCCAACAACGTAGTTCGCCATGGTCACATAGGCTCGCGCCGCAAGCTCGGGGGAGAAGCCGTTCGCGGCAAGCAGAGAGAGCCATCTCTCCCTGCCCGCTAGACCATTCGCGCCAAGCGGAATTTGGGCCACGAGCAAGGGGATGATCTTCGGATGCGCACTCAGTATCTTGAAGAATGCCGTCGCGCCGGATACGTACGCCTTCTGCCATGGCAACTTGGCCAGCCGAAGCGGATCGATCTCGACTTCACCCAGCACACGATCGACGACATGGACCAGAATTTCGTCCTTGCTCGCCACGTGCCTATACAAAGTTGCAGTGCCCGAGTTGAGGCGCTCGGCGAGCATCCTCATATTGAATGCCTGAGGGCCGACTTCGTCCACGGCCTCCAGCGCCGTCGAAATGATCTTCTCGAAGGAGACGGGAGGACGGCCCCGCCCGCCGACCCGCTCGCTGCGGTCAGGCTGCTGAATCCACCACGCCGGGCTTCCCGGAACCACTTCTTCATTGACTTTGTCGGACATGCCTGGGACTCTACACTTTCGCAGTCACCTTCATGAGCCAGCCGGCTTGGGAATTAAGCCCCCACCCGTCCGCGCAACGGAGCCAAATCCAGTTCGAAACAGGGAGACCTAAACGAATTAGTCTTACTGTGTCATAAATGAAATAATGCGATTCTCTCGTCTTCGCACCGGAGGATTGATGAATGCAGCCGAGCGCTTCGATAGCTACCTGAAGCACCTGAGCGCGGGCCTGGGTCACATGGACCGGCATGCCGGCCTTCGCGGTTACTGCACGGGCCTGATGCTCCCGCTGTCGCGCAAGAGCGTTGAGCCCATGGCCGCGCGATTGGACCCGATACACGCCAGCGCACGGCATCAAGCACTGCACCACTTTGTGGCCAGGGCTGAGTGGTCTGACACGCAGATGCTGCGGCGCGTATGCCAGTGGGTGGTGCCCAGGATGGACTTCCGCCAGGGCGGCTGGTGGATCATCGACGACACCGGGTTCCCAAAGAAGGGGCGTCACTCGGTCGGTGTCACCCGTCAGTACTGCGGGATGCCAGGCAAGCAGGACAACTGCCAGGTGGCCGTGAGCATCTCGCTGGCAAGCAAACAGAGCAGCTTGCCCGTGGCCTGGCAGTTGTATCTGCCCGAGGACTGGGCATCAGATCCTGAACGCCGCATCAAGGCCGGCGTTCCCGATGAAGTGCGCTTCGCCACGAAGACGCAGATCGCGTTGCAGCAATTGCGCACGCTGTTGAACGAAGGTGCACCGCGCCGCTGCGTGCTGGCCGATGCTGGCTACGGCGTGGACAACGCCTTCCGCCAGGCGCTCAGCGACATGGGCTTGCTCTACGCGGTAGGCATCACATCTGCTGTCGTGGTCTGGTCGCCTGGCGTTCAGCCGCTGCCACCCAAGCCTTACAGCGGCATGGGCCGACCACCAGTGATGCCCAGGCGCACGGCGGCACTGCAGCCCATGAGCGTCAAGGCATTGGCGCAGTCATTGCCAAGCCGAGCGTTCCAGAACATCAGCTGGCGCGAGGGAACCAACGACACACTGAACGGCCGCTTCGCGGCCGTGCGGGTGCGCCACGCCGGCGGCAATACGGGCAAGGCGCGCCTGCGTCCCGAGCAGTGGCTGCTCATCGAGTGGCCGGCAAGCGACGCTGAACCGAGCAAGTACTTCCTGTCCACCCTGCCAGAGGACACGCCGATCAACGAGTTGGTCGACATCGCCCATCAGCGTTGGCGCATCGAGCGTGACTACCAGGATCTGAAGCAGGATTTCGGCCTCGGCCACTACGAGGGCCGAGGTTGGCGGGGATTCCATCATCACGCCGCGTTGAGCATCGCGGCCTACGGGTTCTTGATGGCTGAACGCCTCGTTGCCGACAAGTCTGTCGGCGGCAAAAAAAACTTCATCGAACGCCAAGTGCCTGCCCTTCCCGAGGATTACGTCCCCCGCGGCAGTCCTGCGCGCGCAGCGCCACGTGGCGACGTCGATCACGACACTGCGCCATCGACTGAGCTACCAGGTGATCGCTCGTCTCGGGCAGTGCCCCTGCTGCGGAAGGGCAGGCGTAAAGCTACTCTTGTGACACAGTAAGACTAGGGAACAGGCCCGCAAGGGCAGCAGCAAGAGAGATTCAAACGACTCCACCGACTGACGCCCCTGACCCATGACAGGGCGCTGCGGGCTTCGCTCTTCGCGCCCTATGAGTTCGATCCCGGAGCCTAAAAAAGGAGATCACAGAACAAGCAAGGCCATAGACTATCCACAGCCATCCTGCGGCGTGGCAGGAGCCGATCAAGCATCGCGACCGGCAAAGGCTCGGTGGCGATGAGGAATACGTCGACGGGTACGATTGTGCCTCGGATCCAGCTCAGGGTCCCATGTGCCGGGTTCCGCTCGCCAGCAGAGCCTGCTCGGCGTCAAGACGACCCTTGCTGTTTCGATCTGGCGGACGACATGCTGCGCTTCTGAGGCCGGTGCGTGCGAGCTTGCACGCTGCCGACGACACTCGTGGCGTAGGAATCAGTTGGGACGAATCTGTTGTGGCGCGCTGCGCTGCCTGAGCACTTGAGTCGCAAACGCGGAAGGGGTCGCGGCTTCTTCCGTTGGCGCGACAGGCATCGCGATGGCCGTTGTTGCGGTCCCTCCATGTGCCTGGTGCGCCAGCAGGGCTCGAACTCGGCCCACGAGCGCGGCTCTGTTGGTGACGCGCAGCTTCTTGAAGGCATTGCCCAGATGGAAACGTACCGTCGGATACTCCAGGCCGAGCCGGCTCTGGATCTCCTTGTCGGGACAGCCGCAACTGACAAGCCATGCCACTTCGGCCTCGCGCTTGCTCAGACGTCCTTCGCGCTGCAGCGTCGCCTCCGCGGATTCGCCTTCCTCGACGGCGGGTGCGGATTCCTTCCAGCCCAGCCGTGAAAGCGCGGCGGTGATTGCCGGCTCGACGAGGTTCAGGATCTCGATTTCGCCGGTATCGAAATTCCCCCGCTCCCGATTGCGCCAAATGCGAACGTCCCCGACACACCGCTCCCGGTCGTAGAAATAGACATTCACTCCCCAGTACATGCGGTCGCGACGAAGGAAGTCATTGAAGAACTCCGTGCGTGACAGGTCTGTCTGGCAGAGCACCTGCGTTGCCAAGGTCGGCTTGCGACGCTGCATCATGGGGTAGGTCAGCGGGTCCACGAAGCGGAAGTAGTCGTCCCAGGACCGCAGGTTTTCCTCGGACATGTTGAGCGCGGTCGTTCGACCGAAGCGCTGTCTTTCGCCGTCCCACACCATCGACACATAGGTGTCCGCACGAAGGAGGTCGAGCAATGGAAGTGCCATGCGCTCGCGCAGCTCGTTACCGTCGGTCGCGTTCGCGACCAGGCGCATGAGATCCGACAAGGCTCTGGTCTGACTGGTGGAGAGGTGCATGGTCGATTCCAAGCAAGCTTCATGCGCGGGGCACCAATGCTAGGCAGTGAGGGGGTTTTCACCAGTCCGGTCTGACCCTACGTTCCGACCGGAAAGCGAGACCCCTAACGATTTCTATAGGTCCCCGGCAAAGCCCCGCTGCGTACATTGAATCGTCACAAACGCTGAACGAGCCATGCACGCGATCGACCTTCCTCTCTCTGCCATTCGTAAGCTCCTCGACGAAGCGACCGTTTCAAGCCTGGATCTGGCTGAGGCCTGCATCGCGCGATCGCAAGCCAACTCGGCCCTCAATGTGTGGGTTTGCTTCGATCCCGAGGCGCTGCGGAAAGAAGCGCGCGATGCGGACGGCCGTCTTGCGGCTGGCGAGCGTCTCCCTTTGCTCGGCATTCCCATCGCCCTGAAGGACAACATCGAAGCGGCCGGCATGGCCTGCGGGGCCGGCACGGCGTCATTGAACGGAAAGCAGCCCCAAGCGGATGCGGAGCTGGTCGCCCGCCTGCGGGCGGCGGGGGCCGTGATTGCGGGCAAGGTGGGCATGCACGAGCTGGCGTTCGGCATCACCACCAACAACGCGGTCACCGGTGCCGTCAGAAACCCCTGGGACCGCGCCAGGATTCCCGGGGGCAGCAGCGGAGGCTCGGGCGCCGTGGTCGGCGCGCGCATTGTCCCCGCCTCCATCGGCACGGACACGGGTGGGTCGGTCCGCGTACCGGCGGCGCTCTGCGGGGTCAGTGGCTTCCGGCCGACGGTCGGGCGCGTGCCGGGGCAGGGCATCGCACCCATTTCGCTCACGCGCGACACCGCGGGGCCGCTGGCCTACACCGTGGCGGACTGCGCCCTTCTCGATGAGGTGATGACGGGCGAGAAAAGCGGGCAGGTGAAGGTCGCGCTCGACGGGCTGCGCCTTGGTGTCCCGAGGCTTCCGTTCTGGAATGACCTGGAGCCCGGACTCGAACAGGCGGCCGAATCCGCCCTCGAGACGCTGCGGCGGGCCGGTGTCGAACTCGTGGATGTCGAGATGCCCGACTTGAGCGAGCTCAATGCCCGTGTCAGCTTCCCCGTGGTGCTCTTCGAGTTCGTGCGCGACATGCGGGAGTACCTCGACGCGCGCGGCCGCGGCGTCACGCTCGAGGAGATGATTGCGGCCGTCGGCAGTCCGGACGTCCGCGGCGCCGTCGGCACGCTGCTGGCCGGCGGGGGCATTCCGCAAGACGTCTACGAGAGCGCGCTCGAGGCGAGGGCGCAGATGCAGGCCCTCTACGCGCGGACATTCGAATCGCACCGGATCGAAGCGCTGGTCTTCCCGACGACCCCGCGCGTGGCGGCCTTCATCGGTGAAGACGAGACGGTCGACCTGAACGGCACGCAGCAGCCCACCTTCGGGACATTCATCCGCAATACAGATCCCGGAAGCAATACATCGCTGCCCGGCGTGACGATCCCGCTGGGCCTTGCGAACAACCTGCCGGTGGGTCTCGCACTCGATGGGCCCATCGGTTCCGACCGCCGTCTGCTGGCGATCGCCGAGGCTGTCCAGTCGGCGCTTCCGCCCGCCCCTCAACTCGAAACACCCAACTGAAACCCCGAAGGAGCATTCCATGGATCGTCGTCATTTCCTGCAAGCAACGCTGGCCGCAGGGGCAGCTTCCGCACTGCCCGCAGCCTTCGCGGCCGACCCGCTCAAGGTGGCCGTGATGATTCCCCAGAGCGGGCCCGGGGGCTTGTTCGGCCCGTCGTGCAAGGCGTGCGCCCAGATGGCCGCGACCGCACTGAACACCCGTGGCGGCCTGCTTGGCCGCAAGGTCGAGCTCCTGTACGGAGATGCGGGCCTCGCGCCCGCGGAAGCAGGCCAGGCCGCGCTGAAACTCTGGAAGGGGCAAAAGGCGGGTGCCGTCATCGGCATGCACGACAGCGCGGTGCGCGGAGCGCTCGTGGGTTTGTTCAAGGGCCAGGTACCGTACCTGTACACGCCCGTCTATGAAGGCGGGGAGTGCGCGAAGGGCACGTACGTCAAGGGCGAGACGCCGCAGCAACAGCTCGAGCCTGTGATCCCATGGCTGGCAGCCGAACGCAAGCCGACCAAGTGGTACATGATCGGCAACGACTACATCTGGGGCCGGAACACCAATGCCACCGCCCGGGCCTACATCGAGAAGACCGGCGCCAAGGTGGTCGGGGACGAGTACCTTCCCTTCACCGTGGACAACTTCGATGCGAGCCTCGCGCGCATTCGCGACAGTGGTGCCGATGCCGTGCTGGTGTCGCTGGTGGGCGGCGCTTCGGTGACCTTCAACAAGTCGTTCGCGAGCTTCGGTCTTTCGGACAAGGCGATTCGCCTGGGCACGCTGATCGAGGAGAACACCCTCGCGGGCATAGGCTTCGCCAACGCGCGCAACCTCTATTCGAGCTCCGGCTACTTTGCGAACATCGACACGCCCGCGGCGAAGGCGTTCGCTGCGGACTATGCCAAGGCGAATGGCGCCAATGCGCCGGCATTGAACGGCCTCGCAGAATCGACCTACGAAGGCTTCCTGATGCTCGAAGCACTTGCCAAGAAAGCCGGCAGCCTCGATCCGGCGAAGCTCGATGCCGCTTCCGAAGGAACGACCTACAACGGTCCGAGAGGCACGGTGACCGTCAAGGCGCGCCACGTGGAGCAGGACATCTACGTGGCCGACGTCACGGACAAGGGCTTCCGCGTGGTGAAGACCTTCCCGAAAGTCAGTGCCGGCCAGACTTGCAAGGTCTGACCATGCTCGACGGCAACATCGCGCTGCACGGCCTGAATCTGGCCTACGAGCTGGCCACGCTCGCGCTCACGACGCTGGGCCTGGCCATCGTCTTCGGCCTGCTCGGCGTCATGAACATGGCGCACGGGGAGTTCGTGATGCTCGGGGCCTATTCGGTGGTGACGGTGCAGAAGCTGGGGCTGCCGCTGGTGGCCGCGGCGCCTCTGGCGGTGGTGGTGTGCGGCGTGCTCGGGTACGTGGTGGAGCGCTGGCTCATACGGCCGCTCTATTCGCGGCCTTTCGATACGCTGCTTGCGACCTGGGCGCTCGCCATGCTCCTGAGAAAGCTCGTCGAAGCGGTCTTCGGCAGAGAGTACCGAAACGTCGAATCGACGTTGACCGACCCGATGACGGTTTTCGGTTCGCAGTACCCTGCCTATCGCCTGGCGCTGATCGTTCTGGCGATCGTGGTGATGGCGGGGCTCTACCTCTGGTATCGGCGAAGCGCGGCCGGGCTTCGAGTGCGTGCGATGACGGCAAACCCTGTTCTCGCGCAGGCGCTGGGCATCAACACCAGGCGCCTCGCTTCGCAGGCGTTCGTCATCGGCGTCGTGTTCGCCGGACTGTCGGGGGTGCTCCTGGCGCCGTTGATCCGCATCGAACCGGGCATCGGCGTCGACTACCTCCTGGACGCTTTCTTCGTGCTGGTCGTGGGCGGCCTCGGCACCCTGGGCGGCATGTTCGGCGGTGTCGGAATCATCGGCGGCTCGCAGGCAATCACCAGCAGCGTGGCAGGGCAGACCAGCGGTTATGCGGTCGTGCTGATGCTCTCAATCCTCTTTCTGTGGCTCAAGCCCAATGGCCTTTTTTCGCGACGCTAAATCGGCGGCCTTGCTGGCCGCGGTCCTGGTTGCGCTGCCGTTCGCGTCCAGCGAATTCGTGGCCTACCAGATCGCCCTTTTCCTGATCTACGGGATTGCCGCGCAGGGCGTGGCCCTCTGCTGGGGGCGCCTTGGATTCCTGCCCTTGGGGCACGCGCTCTTCTTCGGGCTGGGTGCCTACCTGTTCGGCGGAATGCTCAAGGGAGCGGAGTCGAACCCCGCCTTGTACCTGGCGCTGCCCCTTGCCGTAGCGGCGCCGGCGTTGCTCGCCTATGTCATCGCACGCCTGGTCTTCGCCAGAAGCTCACGCAGCGGGCCCTATTTCTCGCTCATCACCCTGGCTTTGACCATGCTGGGCTTTCTTGCGGCGCAGCAGTGGAGCGGTCTCACCGGCGGCTTCAACGGCATGGCGAACATTCCGGACATTCCCGGCACGTCCCGGTACGAGACCTTGTACTGGCTCGTGGCGGCAGTCGCAGTCGTCTCGACCCTCGTTCTTGCGATGCTGGCGGCCCGGCCCATCGGAGTGATCTGGGAGGCGGTGGCGCAGAACGAGGAAAGGCTCCAACTGCTCGGGTACGCCACGGACCGGGTCAAGGCGAACGCCTATGCGTTCTCCTCCCTGCTCGCGGCGGCGGCGGGTGCGCTGTTCTCCGCGCACCAGGGCATCGTGACCCCGCAGGCGATGAGCTTCATCCTCTCGACCGAGTTCGTCATCTGGGCCGCCGTCGGTGGAAAGGGCAGCGCGCTCGGGCCTTTGCTCGGTGCCACCGTGGTGGGCTACGCGTCCGCCGAGCTTCGCGAGCAGTTTCTCTACTGGGAAGTCGCGGTGGCGGCCCTCTTCATCGTCGTGGTGCTGTTCCTGCCGAACGGGGTTGCGGGCCTGCTTAAGCTTCGGGCCGATCCGCGCCACGGCAAGGAATCGCCGGCCCCGGCGGCGCATGACGCGGCCGCGTCCGCGGCGCCTGTTTCCTTGACCCTCCATGAGGTGAAGACGGCCCAGTCGGGCGTGACGATTCTCGATGGGCTTTCACTGGCCCTCGAAGGGCCCGGTATCCGCTGCGTCATCGGCCCCAACGGCGCGGGGAAAACCTCTTCGTTCAACGTCATCACGGGTCGGCTTCCTCTGCTCGGCGGTGGCGTCGAACTCAACGGCCACGACATCGGCGGGTTGTCTGCGTGGCGCGTGGCGCGCAAGGGCATCGGACGCAAGATGCAGGTGCCATCGGTGTTTCCCGACCTCACGGTGCGAGAGAACCTGGGACTGGCTGTCTGGGCCGGACGGGCCTCTGCCGTCGACACGCTGAGGCTGGCCACACTGGGATGGCACACCCGGCTTCTCGCCGACATCCTGAAAGAGTTTCCCGCCCTCGCATCGCAGCTCGACGCTCCGGCCGGCACGCTGGCGCAAGGGCATCGGCAAGCGCTGGAACTGGCGATGACGCTGCTTCCCGAGCCGAAGCTGGTGTTGCTGGACGAGCCCTGCGCGGGCCTGTCACCCAATGAGACGCATCAGATGATCGACGCCATCAAGACCCTGGTGAGCCAGATCGGCGCGGCCGCGCTGCTGATCGAGCATGACATCACGGCAGTGGATGCCATGGGAGGTGATGTGTATGTGTTGCACCAGGGGCGCCTTCTAGACAAGGGTTCGCTCGCGGATATCCAGGCCAGCGCGGCGGTGCGAGCGGTGTACGCAGGAGGTCGCAAATGACACTGGTCTTCAACGAATTGGTATGCGGCTACGGTGACACCGTTGTGGTCCGGGGGGTATCTGGAGAAGTTCAGCCCGGCCATGCACTCGCCATCGTGGGAAGAAACGGCGTCGGAAAGAGCACGCTCCTGAAGGCGCTGGCTGGCCAGCTGCCGCTCACGAGCGGTGACATCGACTGGAACGGCCAGGCGCTCGGCGACAAACCGCTTCACGCCCGGCTTGGCCTTGGAATCGCATTCGCGCCCCAGGAGAACGTCGTGTTCGGCGAACTGACGGTTGCCGACAATCTGTGGCTGCACCTTGACGACCGGAACGCCGAACGCTACGCGGAGGTCTTCGAGCACTTTCCGCTGCTCCAACGCCGGCTGAACCAGCGGGCGGGGTCGCTGAGCGGCGGCGAGCGGAAGCTGTTGTCCTTCGCCCGGACCCTGGGGCTGAAGGCAAAGCTCGCGATGCTCGACGAACCCACCGAGGGTGTCCAGCCGGAAAACATCGACCGAATGGCCGCGATGGTCAATCGCAGGAAGGCCAGCGGCGATTCATTCATCATCGTCGAGCAGAACCTGGAGTTCGTGGCAGCCTTTGCCGACTCGGTCTTGGTCCTGGATCACGGCGAGGTTGTCTTGCAAGGCAGCTTCGCTGCCCTGGGCCGCGAGCGGATCGAGCAGCACATGGTCGTCTGAGCATCTTCGCTCGATGCTGCTTCACGCTGCCGTCAGCGCGCGAAGCGCCTCGAGCAGCTTGACCGAGGGGCCCGGCAGCATGCCGGCGCGCCGGCGAAAGGCGGTCAGGACTCTCTTGTCGCTTGCGCCGGGAATGTCGAGTGCATCGATCAGCCCGGCCTTTCGCTCCGCGTCGTACATCGGCGCCGGCATCCATCCCAGAAAGCCCGAGTGGCCGATCAGGCTCTTGAGCGCCATGACCGAGCGCGTCTCGACGACCACGTTGGGCAGCGCAAGGTTGTGCCGCGCAAAGACGCTCTTCATGTGCTCGAACGGTGCGGTTCCCTTCGGAAGGATCGCCCAGCGCTCGGTCAGGGTGTCCGACAGCTTCAGCTTCTTTTTCTTGCGCAGCGGGTGGTGACGGCCAGCCACGACGTAGCTGGTGTCTTCCCATCGGCAGTCCTTGACGGCGACGATCTCGGCGGTGTCTTCGGTGTCGACCCCGAGCGCCAGGTCGATCTCGTGCGAGACGAGCGCGTCCGCCAGCCGGTCCCAGACGCCTTCGATGATCTGGACCTGAAGATTCGGCCACTTCCTGCAGGTCCGGCCAATGGCCGAAGGAAGTACGAGGCAGGCGATGCTGCCGACCGCACCGACGCGGATCGTGCCCTTCGCCAGCCCGAGCATGGCCTTGATGTTCTCGCTGGCGTGCTCCGATTCCCGCTGCAGCAGCAGTGCATGCGGCTGCAGTGCGCGGCCCACATCGGTGAGCTGCATTCCCTTCGAATGTCGCTCGAACAAGGGCGCCCCGGCTTGCTCTTCCAGCCTGCGGATCGTGCGGCTCAGCGCGGGTTGGGTGATGTTGAGCGCCTCGGCCGCTCGCCCAAGGCTTCCCGAAGAAACGATGGCGTTGAAGGCGGCGAGGTGCTGCAGATCGAAAGTCATGCCAAACAGTAATGACTTTTTCTCTAAAAGGCAATTTTCAAGATGGGCGCGCGATTTCACACTCCCGCCATCGAGACAGCATTGCGAGTTCGCGGTGCACAGCAGGAAAGCACGAAATGACCGGACCCGTACCGCACGCCGCTGCCGCGACGCCCGCGCAACCCGCCAGCACCACCACCGTTCGCGAGGCCGTGTTCGACCTGATGCGTCGCTTCGGAATGACCTCCGTGTTCGCGAATCCGGGGTCGACCGAACTGCCCATGTTCCGCGACTTCCCGAGAGATTTCCGCTACGTCCTCGGCCTGCAGGAGGCCTGCGTGGTCGGCATGGCGGACGGCTATGCGCAAGCGACCCGGAACGCTTCGTTCGTGAACCTCCATTCGGCTGCCGGCGTGGGCAACGCCATGGGCAACATCTTCACCGCCTTCAAGAACCGCACGCCCATGGTGATCACCGCCGGGCAGCAGGCGCGTTCGATCCTTCCCTTCGACCCGTTCCTGTCGTCGGCCCAGGCCACCGAACTGCCGAAGCCCTACGTCAAATGGAGCATCGAGCCTGCACGCGCCCAAGACGTGCCGCTGGCGATTGCCCGGGCCTACTACCTGGCCATGATGCCGCCTTGCGGTCCGGTGCTGGTGTCGGTGCCTGTGGACGACTGGGACCAATACACCGAGTTGGTTCCGACACGGACCGTGAGCACTCGAACCCGCCCGGAGCCGGAGCTCATCGCCCGGATCTCGGCCTCGCTGGAAGCAAGCGAGCGCCCGGCGTTCGTGGTGGGCGCCGCAACCGACCGAGACGACGCGTGGAACGAAGTCGTTGCATTGGCGGAGGCCCACAACGCCCGCGTGTGGGTCGCTCCGATGTCCGGACGTTGCAGCTTTCCGGAAGACCATCGCCTGTTCGCCGGCTTCCTCCCGGCCATGCGCGAGCGCATCGTCGAACTGCTGGAGGGCCACGATCTCATCCTCGCCATCGGCGCACCGGCCTTCGCATACCACGTCGAAGGCGCGGGCCCTCATGTGCCTGCCGGTGCCGTCCTGTGCCAGTTGACCGAGGATCCCGATACGGCGGCCTGGGCGCCTGTCGGCATCTCGGCAGTCGGCAGCATCCGGTTGGGATTGCTCGATCTGCTCGCGCTGCCGCCGAGGAAGACCCGCCCGCTCCCCCCCGCGAGAAAGGCCGCGCCCCGCGCGGAGCCGACGCCGTTGATGTCGGTCGCCTACGTGCTGCAGACGCTCGCCGAAGCAAGGAAGCCGGACCACATCGTGGTCGAAGAAGCGCCAAGTGCAAGGCCCGTGATGCAGGCCCACTTGCCGTTCACCCGCAGCGAGACCTTCTACACGATGGACAGTGGCGGCCTCGGCTACGGCATGCCCGCGTCCGTGGGCGTTGCCTTGGGCAAGCCCGGCAGCCGGGTCATCTGCCTGATCGGCGACGGTTCGAGCATGTACTCCATCCAGGCGCTGTGGAGCGCGGCACAGAACAAGCTGCCGATCACCTTCGTGATTCTGAACAACCGCCGGTACGCCGCACTCCAGGATTTCGCGCCGGTGTTCGGCTTCTCGCCCACCGATGTCGTGCAGGGCACCGAACTGCCCGACCTCGACTTCCAGTCGCTGGCCAAGGGGATGGGATGCGCCGCAGTGCGTGTGACCGACCCGGCCGACCTGCGCAAGGCGCTCGACGAGGCCCTGTCCAGTGGCGCGCCCGGCGTCGTGGAGGTCCGGGTCGCCTGACCCCGCCAGTCATTGCCGTTCCAGCGCGCGACGCATTCTTTCAAATCAACCTACGGAGACAAGCCGATGAAGATTTCGATGTTGATCAATGGCGAGCGCACGGACGCTCGCAACGGCGCAACCTTTGAGCGGCGCAACCCTCTGGACGGCAGCGTGGCGACGACCGCACCCGCGGCCACGACGCAAGACGCCGTTGCCGCGGTGGATGCTGCGGCGGAGGCCTTCAAGACCTGGTCCACCACCGGCCCCGGCGAACGCCGGGCGCTGCTCATGAAGGCTTCACATGCGCTGGAAGCCAAGGCGGAGGCCTTCGCCGCGGCCGTGGCCGCCGAGACCGGCGCATCGGCCATCTGGGCCGGCTTCAATGTTCACCTGGCGGCAGGCATGCTGCTGGAGGCCGCCTCGCTCACCACCCAGATCAGCGGCGAGGTCATCCCCTCGGATGTACCGGGCAATCTGGCGATGGCCGTGCGGCAGCCGGCGGGCGTCGTTCTTGGCATCGCTCCCTGGAACGCGCCCGTGATCCTGGCTGTGCGCGCCATCGCGACGCCGCTGGCTTGCGGCAACACGGTCGTTCTCAAGGGCAGCGAAATCTGTCCCGCCACGCATGGGCTGATCATCGAGGCGCTGCAAGAGGCCGGGCTCCCCAAGGGCGTGGTGAACTTCGTGACCAACGCGCCGGCGGACGCTGCTGCCATCGTCGAAGCGATGGTGGCGCACCCCGCGGTTCGACGCGTCAACTTCACGGGCTCCACCCACGTCGGCAAGCTCATCGCGGCCACCTGCGCCAAGTACCTCAAGCCCGTCGTGCTCGAACTCGGCGGCAAGGCGCCTTTGGTCATCCTGGACGACGCCGACGTTGATGCTGCCGTCAACGCAGCGGTGTTCGGTGCATTTGCCAACTCCGGACAGATCTGCATGTCGACCGAACGCGTCGTCGTGGACGAGAGCATCGCCGATGAATTCGTTGCCAAGCTCAGCGCACGGGCCGCGAGCCTTCCGCTGGGCGACCCGCGACAGGGACCTGTGGTGCTCGGTTCGGTGGTTGACATGAGCACGGTCAACCGCTGCAACGAACTGATCGACGATGCGCTCTCCAAGGGCGCCAAGCTCGTCATCGGCGGCAAGGCGAAAGACACCCTGATGCCCGCGACGCTGCTCGATCACGTCACCTCGGAAATGCGCATCTTCCGGGAGGAGGCTTTCGGCCCTGTGAAAGGCATCGTTCGGGTCAGCGGTGTGGAAGCGGCCGTTGCCTGCGCCAACGACAACGAGTACGGCCTTGCGGCCGCGGTGTTCGGCCGGGATGTGGCGCGAGCCATTCAGGTGGCGGGGCGCATCGAGTCGGGCATCTGCCATGTGAACGGTCCCACCGTCCACGACGAAGCACAGATGCCGTTCGGCGGCGTCAAGGGCAGCGGTATCGGCCGTTTCGGCGGAAAAGCCGGCGTGGAAGCTTTTACCGAACTGCGCTGGCTGACGGTGCAGACCACGCCGCGCCAATACCCCTTCTAGCAGACGCACCGGCGTCCTCGCTGGGCGCCATGCCAGTGTCGGCAAGACGCCGAGGTGGACGAGCCGACACATGCCGCAGCGAAGCTGCTGCACCCCGATTCTTAAAACCGGAGACAAGAGAAATGAAGTTTGCTTCGATGAGCCGCCGGGTTCTAGCCTGCGCCCTGATCGCCATGGGCGCCACGCCTCTCGTGGCGCTCGCACAGGATCAAAAGCCGATCGAATGGGTTGTCGGCTATGCAG
The DNA here is from genome assembly GCF_033807855.1 of Variovorax sp. SPNA7. Classification (NCBI taxonomy): domain Bacteria; kingdom Pseudomonadati; phylum Pseudomonadota; class Betaproteobacteria; order Burkholderiales; family Comamonadaceae; genus Variovorax; species Variovorax sp. SPNA7. The sequence goes on along the minus strand of NZ_CP138513.1, from coordinate 4,451,068 downwards.
CTGGCGGCGGCTCCGACACCGTGGCACGAACGATTGCCGAGGAGATGGGCAAGTCGTTGAAGCGCACGATCATCGTGAACAACAAGCCCGGCGCTGCAACGAACATTGCCGCCGACTACGTGGCGAAATCCAAGGACTACGGGAACATCATGTTTACCGCCGATTTCGCCACGCTGGCGGCCAATCCGGCGCTGTTCGCCAAGCTGCCCTACGACGCGGAGAAGGACTTCATGCCGGTGGGCATGCTTGCACGATTTCCGCTTTTGCTGGTCGTTCATCCGAGCAACCCCGCCAACAACCTGAAAGAGTTCGTCGCATGGGTCAAGGCCAACCCCAACGGTGCGAATTTCGCATCGGCGGGGGCCGGCAGTCCCCAGCACCTGGCCGCGGAGCTGTTCAGGGAACGCACCGGTCTCGCGCTGCAGCATGTGGCCTATCGCGGCGGCGCGCCGGCGGTCATCGATCTTGTGGGAGGCCAGGTCCCGTTCGCGCTCATGGACAGCGCCACGGTCCAGCAGTACGTGGTCTCGGGCAAGCTCAAGGCGCTCGGCGTGGCCAGCAAGGAACGCCTGAAGAACTTCCCTGACGTTCCCACGCTCTCCGAGCAGGGGCTGACCGGTTTCGATGCATCCGCCTGGCAGGGGCTGGTCGTTCCCAAGGGAACGCCGCCCGAAACCATCGCCACCCTGAACAAGACGCTGCAGGCTGCGCTTGCCTCCACGCTGGTGAAGGCGCGGCTGGAAACCCTGTCGCTCGAAGCACTGCCCGGTACGCCGCAACAGATGACGACCTATGTGCATGCGGAACGCGAGCGATGGGGCGCGCTGATCCGCAAGAACCAGATCCGCCTCGACTGAAAACCACCTCATGAAAACGCAAGTCGCGATCATCGGAGCAGGTCCTGCAGGACTGATGCTCTCCCACATCCTCCACCTCCAGGGCATCGAGTCGATCGTCCTAGAGACGCGCAGCCGCGAGGCGATCGAGGCCACGATCCGCGCCGGCGTGCTGGAACAAGGGACCGTCGATCTCATGAAGGAGATCGGCGCGGGTGCCCGCATGGAACGCGAGGGCTTCCGGCATGAAGGAACGATCCTGCGTTTCGACGGCATCGACCGCCGCATCGATTTTCCCGAGCTGACCGGCGGCAAGGCCGTGATGGTCTATGCGCAGCACGAGGTCATCAAGGACCTGGTGGCGGTGCGCCTGGCATCGGGCGGCGACATCCGGTTCGAAGTGGCGGACGTGAGCCTGCAGGGGCTGGACTCCACCTCGCCGAGCGTTCGCTTTCGGCAGCCCGGCGGCGAGCTGCAAACCATCGAGGCCGATTTCATCGCCGGTTGCGACGGCACGCAAGGCGTCAGCCGGCCCTCGATTCCGAAAGGCGTGTTGAAGGGCTTCGAGCGGCTCTATCCGTTCGGCTGGCTCGGCATCCTCTGCAAGGCGCCTCCGTCTTCCGACGAGCTGATCTATGCATTGAGCGAGCGCGGCTTCGCGCTCGTCAGCACCCGTTCGCCCGAGGTGCAGCGCATGTACCTTCAATGCGAGCCGACGGACAGGATCGAGAACTGGTCGGACGACCGCATCTGGAGCGAGCTCCGCGCTCGCCTGGCCACCCGCGACGGCTGGGCTCCCATCGAAGGCGAGATCTTCAGCAAGACCGTTGTCGGGATGCGCAGCTTCGTGACCGAGCCGATGCAGTACGGCCGTCTTTTCCTGGCGGGGGACGCGGCGCATGTGGTGCCCCCGACCGGGGCGAAAGGTCTGAACCTGGCGGTCGCCGACGTGCGGGTCCTCGCTCGCGCGTTTGCGGAGTTCTACAAGTCGGACCGCGAAGACCTCCTCGAACGCTACAGCGACACCGCGCTGCGACGCATCTGGAAGGCGCAGCGCTTCTCCTGGTGGATGACCTCGATGCTGCATCGCTTCCCGGGTGCCGACGAATTCCAGCACAAGGTGCAGATCGCGGAACTCGACTACGTCACCGGTTCGCGCGCCGCTTCGACCGCCTTGGCGGAGAACTACGTCGGGCTGCCGTTCGACGAACTCGCCTATTGACTCGTGCACGACCGCTCGCCAAGAGGCGGAAGCAAAAAGTCGACCCATCCCTGAGCGCCAGGCAAAGCCGGACGCCCGACGTGGAGACAAGACATGACCCATCACTTCTCTTCGGCGATCGACGCCGGCTCGCGGGGGCACCCATGAACGCCACCACTGCAACGTTCAAGGGCCATGCGGACATCGGCCGGCTGTTGGACGACGGCCGCTACACGACCATGCAGAAGGTCGTCGTTTTCCTGGCCGCGCTCTCGATCGTGATGGACGGATTCGATGGCCAGCTCATCGGGTTCGCGATTCCGTCGATGATCAAGGAGTGGGGCATCACGCGTGAAACCTTCGTCCCGGCGGTGGCGGCGGGCCTGATCGGCATGGGCATCGGAAGTGCGTGCGCGGGGCTGTTCGCCGATCGCTTCGGCCGCCGGATGGCCGTCATCGCAAGCGTCTTCCTGTTCGGCGCGGCCACATGCGCGATCGGCCTTGCGCCCGACGTGCTGACCGTGGCGGTGCTTCGATTCATTGCCGGCCTTGGCATCGGCGGCGCGCTGCCGAGCTCGACCACGGTCACCGCCGAGTTCACGCCGGCCCGCCGAAGAACGCTCGCCGTCACGGCAACGATCGTCTGCGTGCCTCTCGGCGGCATGCTGGCGGGCCTCTTCGCCGCACAAGTGCTGCCGGCCTTCGGATGGCGCGCACTGTTCTTCATCGGCGGTACCTTCCCGATGGTGCTGGCGGTGCTCCTGTTCTTCACGTTGCCGGAGTCGCCGCGGTTCCTCGCCCGCCATCCGGCCCGCTGGGGCGAACTGGGCAGACTGCTTGGACGCATGGGGCGCCCCATGGCTCAGGACGTGACCTACACTGACGCCGCTGAACAAGTCGTCGAGAAGCGCGCCGGCTTCGGCGCACTCTTTTCGAACGGCCTGGCCCGCGACACGCTCGCGACCTGGGCTGCGTTCTTCATGTGCCTGACGGCCGTGTACACCGCCTTCAGCTGGCTGCCGACGATGCTCGCGTCGCAGGGGCTTTCGATGAGCGTCGCCGGTTCGGGACTGACGGCCTACAACCTCGGGGGCGTGATCGGTGCGCTGGCCTGCGCGGTGGCAATTTCTCGCTTCGGATCGCGCTGGCCGCTGGTCCTGTGCTGCGCAGGCGCCGCCGCAAGCGCGTTCGCCCTGCAGACCCTGAACGTCGGAAAAGACACCAGCCTGCTCATCTTCGGGTTCGGCGTGCACGGCATGTTCGTGAACGCCGTGCAGTCCACCATGTACGCGCTGTGCGCATTCATGTACCCGACCAGCGTGAGAGCGACGGGGACTGCGTCCGCACTGGCATTCGGGCGCTTCGGCGCCATCCTGAGCGCCTTCGCAGGGGCCGCCGTGATCACGGCGGGCGGGGCCACGGCGTATCTGGCGTTGCTGGGTACGGCGATGTTCTTCGCCATGGTCGCGCTGCTCGTCGTTCGCCGGCACATTCCCAGGCGCGAAGCGCTGTTGCGGCGTGGTCGAGACCAGAGCTTGCCAGGCGTGTTGCCGCCGCAAAGTATTTCGCGGGAGAGGTCATCATGAAGATCTCGATCGTCGGCGCAGGGGCGATGGGGTCGCTGTTCGGTGGCTTGCTCGCCGAGTCGGGCAACGAAGTCACGCTGATCGACGTGAACGACGCGCACATCGGCGCGGTCCGCACCGAGGGGCTTCGCCTGGCGACCGATGGCGGCGATCGGCAGGTCACGGCGCTGAAGGCCGTGCGCCCGGAAGATGCCGTCGGCTTCCCCGATCTGCTCCTGGTATTCACCAAGACGCTGCACACCAGCGCGGCCCTGTCCGGAGTGCGGCATCTGATCGGTCCAGGCGTGCATGTGCTGTCGCTGCAGAACGGCTTGGGCAATATCGAGAAGATCGCCGGGTTCGTGCCGCCGGAGCGCGTCCTGATCGGCGTCACCACATGGCCGGCGGACATGGTCGGCCCCGGCCACGTGCACTCGCACGGCAAGGGCGTCGTGCGGCTCATGGCGGCCGACGGAATCGATCGCCCCTTCGTTTCCGAAGTGACCGAAGTGCTCACGAAGGCCGGGCTCGATTGCACCTCGGACAGCACCGTGTGGGCGGCGATCTGGGAGAAGGTCGCGTTCAACGCCGCACTGAACAGCATCTGCGCCGTATCCGGCTGCACGGTTGACGAACTCGGCAAAGTACCCGACGGCAGCCGCCTCGCAAACGACGTTGTCACCGAAGTCCTGTCCGTCGCACTGCGCCTGGGCATTGATGTCGATCCCGCCAAATGCTGGGGCAATGTGGCGAGCGCCATCGCCCAACACAAGGGACACAAGCCCTCCATGCTGCAGGACGTGTTGGCCGGCCGCCGTACCGAGGTGGAGAGCATCAACGGCGCCGTCGTGGCGCTGGCCGGTCCCCTGAACATCACGCTGCCTGTCACGGAGACATTGTTGGCTCTCGTGCGCCTTGCGCAAGCGCGCGCCATCGCCTGACGCCGCAATCGATACGAGACACGCGCACCGCCGCTCAGGAAATTCTCATGCTGTTGAACATCGAAGACTATCGACGCAGAGCCCGCGCGGTGCTGCCGCGATTCGTCCATGACTACATCGAAGGATCTGCCGACGATGGCCATTGCATGCGGCGAAACGCGGGTGATCTGTCGTCCATCGAGCTCACGCCGCGCGTGCTGCGCGACACCACGCAGGTCGACACTTCCGTCGAGGTCTTCGGCCGGAAATGGGCGCTGCCCATCGGCATTGCGCCGACCGGGCTCAACGGCCTGGTCCGGCCGGAGGGAGACCGCCTGCTGGCGGCCGCGGCCGCCGATGCGGGCATTCCTTTTTCACTGTCGACCGCTTCCAACATGCGGCTGGAGGATGTACGCGCAGCCGCTCCAGGCGGCGTGCAGTGGATGCAGCTGTACGTCATGCACCGCGAGATGGCGAGCCAGATCGTCGAGCGTGCCCAGAAGGACGGCTACCAGGCGCTGGTGCTGACGGTGGACGTTCCCGTCAGCGGCAACCGAGAACTCGACCTGCGCAACGGGTTCCGCATGCCGTTTCGGCCGACACCCCGCCTGGCCTGGGACCTGGTGAGTCACCCCATGTGGTCGCTTCGGATGGCCCCGCGCGGCGCGCCGGACTTTGCCAATCTGACGCCCTCGGGGAGCGGCGCGGGTTCGACCAGCATGCAGGCGGCCTTGCTGGCCCGCGCCATGGACCGGTCGCTCGTCTGGGAATCGCTGGCGTGGCTTCGCGGAATGTGGAAGGGACCGCTCCTTCTCAAGGGCGTGCTCCATCCGGACGATGCACGCATGGCGGTCGACCACGGCATCGACGGCCTGATCGTGTCGAACCATGGCGGCCGCCAGAACGATGCGTCTCCCTCGGCGATCTCGGCGCTGCCGCGCGTCGCGGGTGCAGTCGGCGGACGCATTCCCGTGTTCATGGACGGCGGAATCCGCCGTGGTGGCGATGTCGCGAAGGCCCTGGCCTTGGGGGCAACGGCTGTGTTCGTGGGCCGGCCCACGCTTTACGGCCTGGCGGTGGGCGGGCAGCAGGGCGCGGCAGCCGTGCTGAAAATCCTGGCCGACGAGCTGGTGCGCAGCATGACCCTGCTCGGTGCCACAACGGTGCGCGATCTGCCGGCTCGCCGGGTGGCGGGTGGCGCTTCAGGCGGTTGAAGCGGCGCCGCTTGCGCGGTAGGCGCGGGGCGAGAGGTCGAACCGTTGCCGAAATGCCCGGCTGAAGTGGCTCAGATCGTTGAAGCCGTGCGCCATCGCGATCGCCGAAATACCGAGGCTGGCGCGCGCCGGATCCTGCAGATCGGCCGCCGCGCGCTCCAGGCGCCGGCGCCAGATGTACCGGGTCAACGATGTGTTCTCGGCTTCGAACAACTTGTTGATATAGCGCGGCGACAGATTCAACGCGGTGCTCACCATGGACGTGTCAAGTTCGCACACGTCGAGATGGCGCTCCACGAAGTCCCTCACGCGCATCAATGCGGTGGCCCGGTATTCGGAAAGCGGCAGCGGTGAGGCCAGGATGACCTCGTCCAGGGCGGCAGCCAGCAACTCGGTGAAGTTCCTCGCCACCTTTTCCGACGCGGCCGGCGGCAGAAGCGAAGCCTGCTTGCTGAAACTGACCAGGTACCCGAAAAGGATCGGGCACATCTGGCTCGATTCACCGAGGCTTCTTGCCGTGATGCGATGGATGCTCCCGGCCCGGTGCGCGATGGCCGAACGCGCCAGCTTGATCGTGATGATCTTGAACGTGTCGTCGAATCTGAGCGAATAGGGGCGCTGTGCGTCGCAGATGGCGCCATCGCCCGCCCTCAGCACCACGCTTCTTCCATCCTGCTGCGCCATGGCCACGCCCGAGAGGACGAAATTGAAGATCAGCGATTCTTCGCTGGTGCGCGCTATGGCCGAAGGCTGGCGCTCGACGCGGTGCGCCGAAGCTTCGATCCGGGCAACGCTCAGCCCCTCGAGGCGCGATCCCTCGACGGAGGCCTCGAAGGCCATGCCGCTCACTGGCCTGCACTCGAGATCGACCAGCGCACGGCACACGACGTCCTGCCAATAGCCAAATTTGTCGTGCTGATCGAGGCCGGCAGTGGAAGCGAGGATCGAGGTCGAGTTGACGATGGAAGTCGACATGGCGGCCCGCCTTGGGGCTGACGTTGCACTTGCTGGGTGCCCGGGTAGCGCAGGCCCGGTGCATGAGTCCGGATGTCCGGAGTTTGATGGAAATCACGCAAGGTTGATGCCAAGTAAACCCTAGGTCACGCCTCGGTGACGCGCTTGTTTCGGCCCGCGGGCAGGGCCGTTCCAGTCAACTTTTGCGGCCGAGCCAGCAAAGTCGCGCGCGCCGGAAAAAAGCAAAGTTCGGGCAGGCCTTCGCAGAGGGCTGTAACCGCAACGGAGCGCACTTTGAAGACATCTACTTACATGCAGAACGCCGGCTACACCGGTCTCCTGGGCAACCGTCGCCAGCTGCTTCGCGGCGCGGCAGCGCTCGGCGCGGTGGCGGCCCTCGGCCAGGCCGGCAAGGTCTGGGCAGCCGACAAGGACACGATCAAGATCGGCTACATCAGCCCCAAGACGGGGCCTTTCTCTCCCTTCGCCGAGGCCGATGACTTCATCCTCGACCAGGTGCGCAAGTCGCTCGCGGACGGCCTTGTTGTCGGGGGGAAGAAATACAAGGTCGAGATCCTGGCGCGCGACGACCAGAGCAGCCCCGACCGGCAGTCCAACCTGGCGGCCGAGCTCATCAATAAGGAGAACATCGACCTGATGCTGGCGCAGGTGGCGATCGGCCCCAACGCATCGCAGCAATGCGAACTGAATGGCGTGCCCTGCATCTCGACGGTCGGCCCGTGGCAAGCGTGGATGTTCCCGCTCAAGGGCGATCCGGCCAAGGGCTTCAAGAGCGTGTTCCACTTCTTCTGGGGCCTTGAAGACATCTCCGACGTGTATCTCGACATCTGGTCCGCTGTGCCGTCGAACAAGGCGGTCGGATCGGTCTTCAGCAACGACGTGCCGGGCAACGCCATGGGCGACCTGAAGCTCGGCATGCCCGGCGCCTTCGCCAAGGCTGGCTACAAGGTCGTGGACATCGGCCGGTTCCCGGTGGGCGCCGACGATTTCTCCTCCTACATCCAGGCGTTCAAGAAGGACAACGTCGAGATCGTCACCGGCCTGTTCAATCCGCCCGAGTGGGCTTCGTTCGTCAAGCAGTCCGCGCAGATGAACTTCAAGCCGAAGGTCGCGACTGTCGCCAAGGCTCTGCTCTTCCCGGGCGGGGTCGCCGCGCTCGGGCCGCGCGCCGATGGCATGTCCACCGAGATCTGGTGGACGCCCGCCTATCCGTTCAAGTCGAGCCTCACTGGCCAGACGGCCAGGCAATTCGCCGATGCCTACACCGCCGCCACGAAGCGCGAGTGGACCCAGCCGATGGGCGTCGTCCATGCGCTGTTCGAAGCGGGCATCCAGGCGCTCAAGGCCAGCGGCAACCCCAAGGACCCGGTCAAGGTGGCCGACGCCGTGCGCGTGATGAAACACGACACCATCATCGGCAGGCTCGACTTCACGTCGAGCGGCATCAAGAACGTCTCCAAGATGCGTGTCGTCGGCGGCCAGTGGCGGGTGAACGCGGCAGGCAAGCCGGAGCTCTTCATCACGAACAACAAGACCGCGCCGGAGATTCCCGTGCAGCGCAAGTTCGAACTCCTGAAGCTGGGCTGAGGAGCTGCCATGCTGCTCGAACTGCGTGACGCAACCAAGCGCTACGGCGACATGGTCATCATCCCGAAGCTCTCGCTTTCCGTCGAGGAGGGCGAATTCATCGGCGTGATCGGCCCCAACGGCGCCGGCAAGAGCACGATGTTCGGGCTCATTTCCGGCAGCACGCGCTGTGACGGCGGCAGCGTCTTTCTCGATGGCATGGACGTCACCACGCTGGATGCGGCGCAGCGTTGCCGCGCGGGCATCGGGCGCACCTTCCAGATTCCGCAGCCGTTCGAAGGCATGACCGCCTACGAGAACGCCCTGGTCGCCGCGAGCTTCGGCAGCAGCGGGAACGGGAGTGCCGCACAGGCCCTGGCGGTGGATGCGATCGAACGCTGCGGCCTCGCGCCGGTCGCGGACAAGCTGGCAGGCACGCTCACGCTGCTTCAGCGAAAGCGCCTCGAGCTTGCGCGTGCGATTGCCACGCAGCCGCGCCTCTTGTTGCTCGACGAGGTGGCCGGAGGCCTGACCGACGGCGAGATGCAGCAATTGCTGCAGCTGATCGTCACGATCCATCAAAGCGGCGTCACCATTCTCTGGATCGAGCACCTGGTGCACGCGCTGGTCTCGGCGGCGGACCGTCTCGTGGTGCTTGCCAGCGGCGCCGTCATCTGCGACGGCGATCCCGGATCGGTCATGGGCGACCAGACCGTGCGGGACACGTACCTCGGCTCCGACATCGGCGAGGAGGTCGACCATGCTGCGCACTGACCGTCTCGATGCGTACTACGGCCTGTTCCAGGCGCTGTTCGGCTTCACGTTCGAGGTCAGGCCAGGTGAAACCGTCGCCCTGATCGGATCGAACGGGGCGGGCAAATCGACGCTGCTTCGTTCGATCGTCGGTTCGGTGCGCACTCGCCCGGACGGGGTCCTGCTCGACGGCCGGCCCGTGGGCGGGGAGCCGGAGCGCAAGCAGCTCGATCGCGGCATTGCACTGGTGCCCGAAGGCCGGCGGCTGTTTCCCAGCCTGACGGTCCGCGAAAACCTTCAGCTGGCGATGCGCAACGGCCGCAAGGGGCCATGGACCGTCGAGCGCCTGATGAAGGAGTTTCCGGTGATGGAGGCATTCCAGCACCGTCCCGCGACGGCGTTGTCGGGCGGCCAGCAGCAGCTCGTGGCTCTTTCGCGCGCGCTGGTCTGCAATCCCGACTACCTGCTGTGCGACGAGATCTCGCTGGGCCTCTCGCCGGTCGCCGTCAACGAAGTCTATGAACTCCTGGGCCGTGCACGCAGGGACGGGCTGGCGGTCGTGCTGGTGGAACAGAACGTGAAGCGCGCGCTTTCCGAGTCCGACCGCTTCTATTGCATCCAGAAAGGCCGCGTGGTGCTGGAAGGCAGCTCCGAACACGCGGACCACGCGCAAGTTGCCCAGGCCTACTTTGGAATCTGACATGCAAGCACTACTCGAAACCATCGCAGGCGGGCTGATGCTCGGCGCGCTCTATGCCCTCTTCGGGCTGGGCCTCAGCCTGAGCCTCGGCGTGATGAAGATGATCAACATCGCGCATGGCGACCTGATCGTCCTGGGCGCCTACCTGTGCAGCACGGTGATGCAGCTCCTGGGCACAGGTCCGTTCATCTCGTTGCTCGCCGTGGTCCCGATGATGTTCGTCATCGGCTATGTGCTGCAGAGGGTCCTGCTCAATCGCGTGGTGGGCAGGGGAGCGCTTTCGCCGCTGCTGCTGACCTTCGGGCTCTCGATCGTCCTGCAGAACCTCCTGCAGGAGGTCTATACGGCCGATACGCGCAGCCTCCAGGCCGGCGAGTTCGCCCTGCAGGGATTCGACCTGGGCGGGGTGTCCATAGGCCTGCTGCCGCTCGTCTCGACGTTGATCAGTGTGGCCATCTTCGCGGGCACCAGCTGGTTGATCGGCCACTCGCATCTGGGCCGGCAGGCGCGCGCCGTCGCGGACGACCCCGGCACCGCGCGGCTGGTCGGCGTCAACGACCGCAACTTCTTCGCACTGGTCACCGGCTTCGTCCTCGCCGTGATCGCGCTGGCGTCGGTGATGTACGGCATCAGAACGCCGTTTTCGCCCACGGCGGGGCCCGAGCGCCTGCTGTACTCGTTCGAGGCCGTCGTGCTCGGCGGCCTCGGCAATGTCTGGGGTACGTTCGTCGGTGGCTTGATCATCGGCGTGGCGCAGCTCCTTGGTGCCAAGGTGTCGTCGGGCCTCGGCCCGTTCTTCGGACACCTCGTCTTCCTGATCGCGTTGCTGGCCCGTCCGCAAGGGCTTTTCGGAAAGGGTTCGCGATGAACTCGATCGCACTGATGAATGGGACCCGGCCGCGCAAAGCGGGCAGGGCGGTAGTTGGCGTCGTGTTGCTCGCCGTGCTGGGCGCCCTGGCCTTGGCACCGTGGTTCACCAGCTTCGCGACCCAACGTCTCCTCGTGGAAGTCTTCACCGTCTTCGCGATGGCACTGGCCTGGAACCTGCTCGCAGGCTACGGCGGGCTGGTCGTCGTGGGGCACCAGATGTTTGTCGGCGTGGGGGCCTATGCCCTTTTCGCCCTGTCCAACAGGTTGGGAATCAACCCTTGGATCATGCTGCCGCTCGCGACGGCGGCGACCGCACTCTTCGCATTGCTGAGCGCGCTGCCGATGTTTCGGCTCAGCGGCGCGCATTTCGCGGTGGGAACATGGGTGCTCGCGGAGATGCTGCGGATCCTGACGCTCAACAACGAATGGCTGGGAGCAGGGGGCGGTATGCCGCTCGAGGCGCTCGGGAGCTTCGATCGTTGGACGCGCAACGCGGGTGTCTATTGGTCCGCGCTCATCACCGGCGTCGGCGCGCTCTTCATCGCCCGCCTGATGCTCAGGGGCAAGCTGGGCCTGGCGCTGATGAGCGTGAGGGACTCGGAGGCCGCTGCGGCCGCATCCGGCGTTTCGATCCAGCGGGCCAAGCTCGCGCTGTGGGTCATCGCCGGCTCCATCACCGGGCTCGCGGGAGCAGTGGCCTACATGAACACGCTGCAGGTGACGCCGGATGCGACCTTCTCGTTGAATTGGTCCGCTGCAGCCATCTTCATTGCAGTCCTGGGCGGTATCGGGACACTGGAAGGCCCGATCCTGGGAACGATCCTTTACTTCCTCTTGCGTGAGTCCTTCGCCAGCTACGGCTCGTGGTACTTCATTGGCCTCGGGTCGCTGGCCATCGTCACCATGGTGTTCGCACCCGGCGGCGCCTGGAGCCTCGTCACCCGGCGATGGGTCATCGATCCTTTTGGCGTGCGACGCGACATGCCTCGCCGCTGACCTCATCCCCTTCAGTTCACTTCCGGTCAAGGAAATCCAGATGTCCGAAACAGCATTCAAGGTCGCCGTCGTCCAGGCTTCCCCGGTCTTTCTCGACGCGAGGGCGTCAACGGAAAAAGCCATCGACCTCATTGCCGAAGCAGGCGCAAACGGCGCCAAGCTCGTGGCCTTTCCCGAAGTTTTCATCCCGGGCTATCCGTGGTGGCTGTGGCTCGGAACGCCTGCATGGGGGATGCAGTTCGTCTCCAGATACCACGCAAATTCGCTCCGGTCCGACGGACCGGAACTCGCGGCAATCGCCGCGGCTGCCAAGAGGTCGGACATCAATGTAGTGATCGGTTTTTCCGAGATCGAGGGTGGATCCTTGTACCTCAGCCAAGCGCTCATCAGTGACAAGGGCGAGATGGTGTTCAAGCGCCGAAAGCTGAAACCCACGCACGTCGAGCGCACGTTGTTCGGCGAGGGTGACGGATCGGACTTCCAGGTCGCCGACAGCAGCGTTGGCCGGCTGGGTGCGTTGTGTTGCGCGGAGCACATCCAACCGCTCTCCAAGTACGCGATGTACTCGATGCACGAGCAAGTGCACGTCGCTTCCTGGCCGTCGTTCACGCTGTACCGCGGCAAGGCCTTTGCGCTTGGCCATGAGGTCAACCTCTCCGCCAGTCAGATCTACGCGCTGGAAGGGGGCTGCTACGTGCTACACGCGAGTGCGGTCACCGGACAAGACATGTTCGACGTGTTGTGCGATACGCCTGAGCGAGCGGAGCTGCTCAATGCCGACGGAGCCAAGCCAGGTGGCGGTTACTCGATGATCTTCGGACCGGATGGACAGCCATTGGTGGCACACATGCCTCAGGACCAGGAGGGCCTGCTCTACGCAGACATCGATCTCGCCAACATTGCCGTGGCCAAGGCGGCTTACGACCCATCGGGCCACTACGCTCGCGGCGACGTCGTGCGCCTCATGGTCAACAAGAATCCGCGCCGGACCTGCGTCAATTTTGGGGAAGGCGTTACCGACGGAGCCCAATGGACAGAAGCAAAGGCCGATTGAGAAAGGGTCGATAAGCCGCCCTACGTTCACGACTGGCGGCGCGGTCGCACCGGCGCGGGCGCTTCCAAGACCATCGGAACTTCGCTGCAAGAATCAGCGCCGGAGTTTGTTGCGCTGTCACTGCCTTCATCGCCGCCGCCCCAGCACCGGCGCCGGCTGTCGCTCCCGAGGAGATCCGTCTCGAGTTCAAGCGTGGGGCGATGGCCGTAAGTGTGACGTGGCCTATCAACCGAACCAGCCCCAACCTCCATGACAACCAGAAGCAGTATTCGGACTGCCGCGCAGCCCTGGGCAACGGCCTGCCGATCCTGTGGTGGCAGACGCCGATGGGCGTGCCTTCCGATACGCCTGGCGGCACCGACCAGCACTACCGCGACAACCACGTCGACTACATGCTGACCCACGCCCAGGAGTACGGCGACATGCACACCATCGGGATCGTCTTCAGCGCTGGCGGCGGTCACCAGACCTCGATCAGCACAGACGGGGGCCAGTTCGCGCGCCTCTCGGCGCAGTATCTCGCGCGAGGCGGCGCTGCGTTGAAGTAGCCGGTTCCGATCTTCCTATCGCGCCGAGGCACCGCCATCGACCGGGATGACCGTCCCGGTCATGTAGCTGGAAGCGGGTGAGGCCAGCAGCAGGGCCAGTCCCTTGATCTCGTCGGCCTGGGCTACGCGGCCGAGGGGAATGTGGGTCCGCATGCGCTCGGCCGACTCGGGAAGACGCAGGCGGCCGCCGTTGATGTTCGTGGCGAAGGGGCCGGGTGCAATGGCGTTCACCAGCACGTTGTGCGGTGCCAGTTCGATGGCGGCCTGCCTGACCAGGTTGTTCGCCGCCGCCTTGGAGGCGACGTAGGCGTATCCCGAAAGCGATTCCGAGCGCAGGCCTGCGATCGAGGTGGTCACGACGATGCGTCCCTCCCTGCGCGGCTTCATGTGCCGCGCCGCCGCGCGCACGGTGTGCAGCACGCCGTCGAGGTTGATGCGCAGGACCTTGTCCCATTGCGCGAGGTCGATGTTCTCCAGTTGGCCCGCCTCCACGACGAAGCCGCGTCCGGCACTAATGCCCGCGTTCGCGAACACGCAGTGGATGGCGCCATGGCGTGACGCCATGTCGTTCACCAGCCCATCCACGGCGTCGGCATCGGCGACGTTCAGCGTCGCGCCTTCCACCAGCGGGTAGCTCGACTTCAGGCGCTTCACCTGGGCATCGAGCGCCTGCGCATCCACGTCCGTCATGAGCGTGCGCGCGCCGGCCTCGAGCATCGTCTCGGCGAATGCCAGGCCGAGACCGCTGGCGGCGCCCGTGACCAGGACGCTGCGCCCGGTGAGGTCGAAGAGCGAAGCCAGGCTCATGCCGCCTCCGTAGGCTTCTTCACCGGAAGCAGAGCCTCCCAGTGCTCGGCCGCTTCGACCATGTAGTGGACGGTCAGCACCACCTTCTTGAAGAGCCACTGGCCGTCGACGCGCACGTAGGTGTCGTCGAACCGGCCCACCACGTAGAAGCTCTTGCCGCCGTGCACGGGGCGGCCGTCCAGGTAGGACTGGCCCGTGCCCGTGTCGCCATCAACGCTCACCTCGTGCTGATGAATGAACTGCCGCGCGTACTGCACGGGAAAGTTCTCGAAGAAGGTGCGGATGGCGTCGCGCCCGAAGACCTCGGGGCGTCCGTTGTAGATGACGCTGGCGTCCTGCGCGAACAGTTCATGCAGGCGAGGGCCCTGGTCTTCATTGACCAGCATGTGGTAGCGCGCACGCAGGACGCGAATCGCTTCCACGCTTTCGAGTTCGTCGACGCGGCGCCGCAGGGCCTGCAATTGCTGCGCGATCTGCGCGAGCGTGTTGCCGGGTTCGGTGTTCATTCGGAGTCTCCTGGAGAGAGTGCCCGGCCCTGGCGGTGCAGGGCCGGTGCGGTGATGGATGAAGCGCGCCGTCTCATCCCGCTTCGGGATGCTCCTTGCCGAAATCGTCGAGGATCGCGTGCATGCGCTTGTGGACCGACGCGCCCTTGTGGCTGTGCGGTATGACATAGAAGCGCCCCGCGCGAATGGCCGCCAGCGTCGCCGAGGCGACGTCCGTCGCGTCGATGGGGGATGCCGCCATGCCCGCGCGCACCCGCTCGTCATAAGCTGCCGCGGGTGCGACGGTGTCTGCGAGAGTGCCAGGCCGGTTGCGCTGCGACGCATGGATGCCGGTGGGCAGCAGCGAAGGGCAGACCACGGTCACGCCGATCGGCGAACCGGCCTGCTCCAGGTCGCGCGCGAGGCATTCCGAGAAGGCCACCACCGCGTGCTTGCTTGCGCTGTACACGGCGGAGCCCGCCAGCGTCGCGAGTCCGGCGGCGGACGCGGTGTTGATCACGTGGGCGGGCCGGCCGCGTGCGCGCATGCGCGGAACGAAACTGCGCACGCCATTGGCGACGCCCAGCACGTTGACGCCCAGCACCCATTGCCAGTCCGCTTCGGTCGCGGCCCAGGCCGGCCCGAGCACGGCGACGCCCGCGTTGTTGAACAGCCAGTCGACACCGCCGAAGCGGTCCTCGCAGGCCTGCGCGAAGGCCTCGACGTCGCTTGCGCGGCTCACGTCGCATCGTTGCACCAGCGTGGGCACGCCCATCGATCGAACGAGCGCCCCGGTGGCGGCCAGCGCCTCCGCCTCCACGTCGGCGAGCGCCACGGCCATGCCCTCGCCCGCGCAGGCCAGGGCTAGCGCGCGGCCGATGCCGCCGCCGGCGCCGGTGACGGCGGCCACGGCGGGTGCAGCGAGTGTGTGCGTGACGCTCATTCCAGCGTCACCCCGGCCGTGCGCAGGACGTCCGTCCACTTGACCGCCTCACGCGCCACGTAGGCCTGGAACTCGGGATGCGGCATGTCGATGACGAAGCCTCCGGCCGATTCGAGCGTGCCCTTGATTTCCTGCGAGCGGAGGGTTTCCGACGTCTCCGAGGACAAGCGCTTCACGATGTGTTCCGGCGTCTTCGCAGGCGCGAAGAACCCGCCCCAGCTCAACGATTCGACGCCCGGAAAGCCGGCTTCGGCCATCGTCGGAACTTCCGGCAGCATCGGCATGCGCTGGCCGCGCGTGACCGCCAGCGCACGCAGCTTTCCGCTGCGGATGTGCGGCGCGGCCGTCTGAAGGAAGTCGAACATCGCATCGACGTTGCCCGAGACGAGGTCGACCAGTGCGGCCGAAGTCGCCTTGTACGGCACGTGGGTGAAGCGCGCCCCGGTGCGCGTCTGCAGCAGCTCCAGGCACAGGTGCCCTCCGGTGCCGTTGCCGCCGGAGCCGAAGTTCATCTTGCCCGGATTCTTCTTCGCGAGCTCGACCAGTTCGGCCACCGAGCCGATGCCGAGCTTCGGATTGACCACCAGGACGTGTGGGTTGCCCGACAGGCCGTGAACGGCCACGAAGTCCTTCACCGGGTCGTAGCGGATCGTCTTGTACAGCGCGCTGTTGGTGCCCTGGGTGCCTTGCGTGCCCAGCAGCAGCGTGTAGCCGTCGGGCGCCGCGCGCGAGACGAACTCGGCGCCGATCGAGCCGCTCACGCCGACCTTGTTGTCGACCACGATGGGCTGGCCGAGGCGGGCGGCAAGCACGCGCGCGATCACGCGGGCCTGCAGGTCGACGACGCTGCCCGCCGAGAACGGAACCACCAGCGTGATGGGCCTGGTGGGGTAGTTCTCCTGGGCGCGCAGCACCGGCGCGAGCGGAAGCAGGGCGGTGGCGACGGTGAATTGCCGGCGGTTGAGGTTGAGGGTCATCTGTGTCTCCCGGGTCAGTTCTGCCTGAGGATCTCGGTCCACGGGGCGTGGCCTGTCAGCACGTCGCCGCCTTCGAGGTCGACCTCGAAGTTCTCGAGCACGCGGCACACCAGCATGTAGTAGCCGATGGTCATCACGATCTCCACGAGCTGCTGGTGCGGCAGCTCGGCGGCCAGCGCATCGAACATCTCGTGCGGTGCCTTGACCTGGCGCACCACGGCATCGGTGAAGTCGAGCACGCGGCATTCGATGCGGTCGAACGGCTCCCTCGCGACGCTGCCTTGCGGGTGTTCGAGCACGGCTTCGACCTGGACGGGCGGTACGCCCGCCTGTGCAGCCACGCGCTGGTGCTGGGTCACCTCGTAGCTGGAGCCGCACAGCGCACCCACGCGCAGGATCACCAGTTCGCGCAGCGTCACCGGCAGCGAAGAGCGCCGCAGGATGCTGGAGCCCAGGGCGAGAAAGCCCTGCGCGGTGGCGCCGCCGTGGGCGACCATGCGGTAGATGTTGAGCGGCGGGCGCCCGTCCAGCTGCGCGCGGAGTTCCGCGGGGGCCTCGGCCATATCGAAGTAGGGAATGCGTGCCATGGGTTCTCAATCGAGTCGGATGCCGGCGGTGCGAATCACTTCGCGCCACTTGGCGGTTTCACTGCGCGCGAAGTCGGCCAGAGCCTGGGGCGTGCCGCCCTGGGGCTCGATCGTCAGTTCGCGCATGCGGTCGGACACCGCCGCGGTCTGCAGCGCCCGGTTCACTTCCTGGTTGAGCCTGTCGATGATCGGCGGCGGCGTGCCGCTGGGGGCCCACAGGCCGCCCCAGGCCGCGAGCTCGCAGTCTGGCAGGCCCAGTTCCTCGAAGGTCGGCACCTGCGGCAGGAGCGGCAGCCGTCTGCGCGAGGTGACGGCCAGCGGGCGGATCTTCTCGCTGCGGATGTAGGCAAGGTTGCCCGCCACGTTATCGAAGATCGCCGGCACCTGCCCGCCGAGCACATCGGTGAGCGCCGGAGCGCTGCCCTTGTACGGAATGTGCGCGAGCTGCACCTTGGCCGCGCGGTTGAGCAGCACCAGCGACAGGTGGCCGCTGGTGGCGTTGCCGGGCGTCGCCACGGCGATCCGCTCGGGGGCCGCCCTGGCCATGGCGAGAAAGCTCTTCAGATCGCGCGCTTCGAAGGCCGGGTTGACGCACAGCACGTTGTAGACCTTGCCTTCGAGCGCGACGGGCGCGAAGTCCTTCACCGGGTCGTACTCCAGCTTCGGATACAGGCTGACGTTCATCGCGTGGGTCGCGTTGGTGCCGTAGAAGAGCGTGTAGCCATCGGGTGCGCTGCGCGCCGCGACCGCGGCTGCGATGTTCCCGGAGGCCCCCGGCCGGTTGTCGACGATCACCGGCTGGCCCAGTTGCCGGGCCAGTTGATCGGCGAGGCGGCGCGCGGACTGGTCGGCCGAACCGCCCGCCGGAAAGCCCACGATCAGGCGCAGGGGTCGGCCGGGGTAGGCCTCGTCGCGTGCCGCCATCGCCGCGCCCAGGTGCGGCGCTGCGGCGGCGCAGGCGGCCGCCTGGAGGAATCGGCGTCGTTGCAGCGGCTGCATGGCGGATCTCAGGCGCGCGGCGCGGCGATGCCGCCGGTCAGGCCGCCATCGACGACCAGCGCGTGGCCGTTCACGTAGGAGGCCTCGTGCGACATCAGGAACAGGGCCGAGTACGCGACTTCCCAGCCCGTGCCCTGGCGGCCGAAGGGCAGCGGCATCGCGAGGCGGTCGGACCTTCGGCGCGTCGCCGCGCGGCCGATGGGCGTGTCCATCAGTCCGGGCAGGATGCTGTTGCAGCGCACCCCCTTGGCCTGCCCTGCCATTGCGATCGAGCGCGCGAGCGACACCTGGGCTGCCTTGGTCGTTTCGTAGGCCGGATTGAAGCTGGAGTTGCGCAGCGCGGCGATCGAGGACAGCAACACGATGGCGCCGCCGGGTGCCATGTGCCGCAACGCCTGCTGCCCGAACAGCATGCATGAGCGCACGTTGGTGGCGTGCTCGCGGTCCCAGGCTTCGGCGGTCTGGTTGTCCAGCGACAGCCCGCTGGCCACGCCCACCACCATCACCAGGCCGTCGAGGCCACCCATCTTCTGCACCGCGCGCTCCACGCTCGATGCGGCCGCGTCCGGCTGCGCGACATCGGCCACCTCGGCATGGACCGTCGCGCCCGATGCGCGCACCAGCTCGCAGGTCTGCTGCAGCGAGGCAGGGTTGATGTCCACACAGGTCAGCGTCGCGCCCTCGTGGGCGAACAGCAGGGAGATCGCCCGGCCGTTGCCCACGGGCGGCTCGGGATCGTCGATGTCGCGCTGGCCCGCGCCGACCACCAGGATGCGCCGCTGCGCGAGGCGTCCCGCGGAAGGCCGCAGGTGGCCGAGCGCTTCGGCGAAAAGCTGCTGCTCAGGCTGGATGGCTAGCGAGGTCATGCATGTCTCCTTCTTAGGCGTTGGTGCGTTCATGGTTCAATTTTGGAAACGTTTCCGAAATGGTGAAAACCCTCGCTCGCTGTCACCTAAGATGCACCTCATCCTCTTGCCCGAACGGGAATGTCCATCCGAATGAATGCAGAAAAACAGAAGATCGATCTGCGTGACGTGGCGCGTCTGGCGGGTGTCTCGCTGGGCAGCGCGTCGCGGGCGATGAACGGCGCCGGCGCGTCGGCGGCCACGCAGGAGAAGGTCAACCAGGCCGCGGCGGCGCTGGGCTACCGCCCCAACCACGCGGCGCGGGTGCTGCGTTCGCGACTCAGCCGCACCGTCGGATGCCTGCTGCCCGACATCTCGAACCCGTTGTACGCACAGGTGTTCCGCGCGCTGGAGGACGAGTTCCTGCGGCACGACTACCTGCTGCTGCTGGCCAACGGCGCCAACGACGTCGAACGTGAAACGAAGGCATTGGGAACGTTCACACAGCGAGGCATGGACGGCGTGATCCTCGCGCCCGGCAACGAGCGCAACGCGGCGCTGGTGGAGGCGCTGCGGCTGCTGCCGATGCCCGCCGTCGTGTTCGACCGCGAAGTCAGCGGCGGCCACGACGCCGTGCTCATCGACCACGCGGGCGGCGTGCGGCGCGTCGTCGAGCACCTGCTCGGCCTGGGGCATCGGAACATCGCACTCGTGCTCTGGCAGGGCGACACGCGGCCGGTGCGCCGACGCGTGCAGGGCTTTCGCACGGCATTCCAGGCCGCAGGCCTGCCCGTGCCCGATCTGCAGGTGCAGGCGCGCAGCGTGACGGCTTCGGTCAATGCGGAGGTCACTGAACTGCTGGGGCGTCCGGATCGACCGAGTGCCCTCATCGTCCAGGGGACCCACATGCTCAACAGCGCACTGCGGGCGATCTCCGCGCGGGGGCTTCGGGTGCCGCGCGACATCTCGGTGGTGGCCATCGGCGACACGCCCTTCGCGGCCGAGCACGACCCCGCGGTGAGCGTGCTCGACATCGACCAGACTGAAACCGCGCGCTGCCTGGTCGAGCTGCTGCTCACGCGGATCGCCGACAACGGGCTGCCGCAACGCAAGGCCCGCATCGCGCTGCGCTATGTGGAGCGCGATTCGGTGGCCGCACCCGCGTCGGCCTAGGACCGGTCAGGCCGCCGCGCTGCCGCGGTATTCCCTGCCGATCGCATCCACCAGTTCGGCGACCGTCGGCACCGCGCGCACGCCGGACACCGAATGGCCCGCGCTCCAGATGTCGGTCCAGCGCTGGCTGGGCGCCGCATTGGCGCCGCCGCCGTAGCGTCTTCTGGCGTCCTCCACCGAGATGCTCTCGTCGAGGCTCGCGATGTCGATGCCCAGCCGCCGCGCCGAAGGCACGAGAAAGCTGGCGGGCAGTCCGGTGAAGCCGCGCGTGAGCAACACGTCGTCGATCGCGCTGTCGACCAGCATCTGTCGGTACGCGTCGCTCGCCAGGCTCTCGCGCGTGGCGATGAAGCGGGTGCCCATGATGCCGAGGTCGCAGCCGAGCGTCTTTGCAGCGCGCAGGGCCACGCCGTCCGACAGGCCGCCTGCCAGCACGATGGGGCCGTCGAACACGTCGCGCACCGCGCGCACGAAGGCGAACGGGTTCGCCCAGCCGGTGTGGCCGCCGGCCCCCGCGGTGAGCAGCACGAGGCCGTCCACGCCCGACTCGATGGCGCGCACCGCATGGTGCAGGGAGGCCACGTCGGCGAATACGCGGCAGCCGCCTTCGTGCAAGCGCGGCACCACGGCGGCGGGCGAGCCCACGCTGGTGATCACGAGCTGCGCACGGTGCCGCGCGATCAGTTCGACCTCGGCCATCACCCGCGCGGGGTCGCGCCGCATGATGAGGTTGGGGCAGTACGGCGCCGTGCGCCCGGGCGCGGCGGCGGCTTCTTCGTCCAGGCGAGCGAGCCAGGCATCGAACTCTTCGAGCGTCTGGCAGTTGGCCGTGGGAAAGGCGCCGATCACGCCGGCCGCGCAGACGGCGGACACCCAGTCGATGCCCGAGACCCGCAGCATGGGCGCGGCGATGAGGGGCAGGGCCAGGCGGTCGAGGAAGGGAAGTGCTGGGGTCATTGCAGTGCGGTCGATGCGTTCAGGTGCGCCAGGGCGGCGCGTGTTTGCCGGATGAGTTCGTCGACGATGGCGGCGAGCGGCTCGGTGCGCGTGGCGAAGCCGATGGCCGGCCCGAGGGAGAGCATGCCGCTTCGCCAGTCGCCATCGCCATAGCAGCGGTCGCGCGCCACGCGGCTGTCGAGCAGGCCGCCGAATGCGTCATGGTCGGCCGCGCCGGCGCGCTCGATCGCGTCGACCTGCGCGGCAGTGTCGTTGCGCAGCACGCGCCAGGTGTTGCCCAGCGTGTGCAGCAGCCGCATGGTGCTGTGTTCGTCGCAGCCCAGCAGGTGGTTCTTGTAGGCCGCGTGGGCCGACACCTCGTCGCTCACGAGGAAGCGGCTTCCCATCAGCACGCCGTCGGCACCGAGCGCGAGCGCGGCGGCGAGCTGACTGCCATGGCCGATGCCGCCGCCCAGCACCAGCGGAACGCGGAATTGCCCGCGCGCCGTGGCCAGCGCGCCCATCAGCATGGTGGGCAGTTCGTTGGCGCCGGGGTGCCCGCCTTCCTCCATGCCGACCAGCGCGACCGCGTCGGCACCGGCCGCCTGCGCGGCGAGGGCGTGCCGCACGCTCGATGCCTTGTGAATCACGGCACCGCCGGCTGCGTGGATGGCGTGGATCAGCACATCCGGCGCATAGCCCGCGGTCTCGAAGTGGCGCACTCCATGGTCCAGCGCGGTCTCCAACGAGGCCTGCACACTGACGTTGGCCTGCGGGCGCGCCGACAGCGTGAGGTTGACGCCGAAGGGGCGGCCTTCGGTGATGTCGCTGCAGCGGTGCAACTGCTCGCGCAGCGCCGCGTCGCCGCCGAAGGAACGCGGGGTGATGAAGCCCATGCACCCCGCATTGGTCAGCGCGCCCACATAGCGCGCGTCCGAGAGCCACATCAGCCCGCCGCCGAGGATGGGGTAGGCCAGGCCGAAGAGCCGCGTCAGGCGCGTGGGCAGCGACGGCTGGCTCACAGCTGCAGCTGCCGCGCATTGTCCAGGCCGGGCGCATCGGCCAGCGCCGCCGGATCGACGCCCGCGAGCGGCACCGGAAAGCGCACCAGCGACAGCGGATCGGTGCCATTGATGAGTCCGCGCTGCGCGAACTGCGGCAGGGCAGCGAGGTCTCCGGGCGCCACCACGGGCGCGACGGGCAGGTCGTTGCGCGCCAGCGTCTCGAAGGCCTCGGCCGAATCACGCTCGGCGAGCTGCTGCGCGATGCGGTCGTTGATGGCCTGTGCCTGCTTCTTGCGCGCGCCGAGCGTGCGGTAGGGCTCGCCCGCGAAGTCGCCCATGTCCAGCACGCCGCAAAGCCGTGCCCAGAAATGGTCCTCGAGCGCCGCGACGCTCAGGTACTGTGCGTCGCGGCAGCGGAAGCTGCCGTAGGCGGGCTTGACCTGCGCGACCGCGCGCTGGCGTTCCAGGTCGGTCGCGCCATCGGCGCGGTAGGCGCCCAGGCGCGGATTCATCCAGTGCAGCACGCAGTCGGCCAGCGCCACGTCCAGGTACTGGCCCCGGCCCGTGCGGTCGCGCTGCAGCAGCGCCGCCAGCGTGGACGAGAGCGCATACATCGACCCGCACAGGTCCGCCACCGGCAGGCCGAAGTTCTGCGTGGGAGGGCCGCCGGGCTCGCCGGAGATCGCCAGTGCGCCGGCCGCGGCGAGGTAGTTGATGTCGTGCCCGGGAAGTTGCGCCCACGGACCCTCCTGTCCGTAGCCGCTGAGCGAGACATACACGAGCCGCGGGAAGCTCTCGCGCAGGCTCGCATAGTCCAGGCCCAGGCGCGCCATCACGCCGGGGCGGTAGGACTCCACCAGCACATCGGCCTGCGCCACCAGTTCGCGCACGCGGGCGCGCTGCGCTTCGTCCTTCAGGTCCGCCAGCAGGCTGAGCTTGCCCCGGTTGACCGCCTCGAAGCCGCCCGGGCCCATGCGCCGCGCGTTGTCCCCGCCGGGCGGGCGCTCGATCTTGATGACGCGCGCACCCATCTCCGCCAAGTTCTGCGTGAAGAACGGACCGGGCAGCAGTTCGCTGAAGTCCAGGACGGTGACGCCCGCGAGCGGGCCGGAGGCGCTCACGCGGCGCCTCGCTCGACGATCACCGTGTCCAGCGGCAGGGCGCCTTCGCCCCGGGCCCCGACCCAGATCGGGTTGAGGTCCATCTCCTCGATGCGCTGCGCGTTCGCCGTCACGAACTCGGACACGCCCAGCAGCAGCCGCTCCAGCGCGGGCACGTCGGCCACCGGCCGGCCGCGCGCGCCGTCGAGCACGGGGAAGCAGCGCATCTCGCGCACCATGGAGGCGGCGTCCTCGGGGCTCAGCGGCAGCAGGCGGCGCGAGACGTCGCGCAGGATCTCCACGTAGATGCCACCCAGGCCGAAGGTCATCACATGCCCGAACACCGGGTCGCGCGTGACGCCGGCCATCAGCTCGACGCCGCCGCGCGGCGCCATCTTCTCGATCAGCAGGCCGTCGATGGCGGCATCGGGCTTGTGATGCCCGGCCGACGCCATGATGTCGTCCCATGCAAGTTCCAGTTGCGCGCCGTCGGCGATGCCGATGCGCACGCCGCCGATGTCCGACTTGTGCAGGATGTCCGGGCTGGCGATCTTGGCGACCACCGGGTAGCCCATGCCGTCGGCGAGCCGGCGCGCTTCGTCCCGGGTGCGTGCCACGGCCACCGGCAGCAGCGGGATGCCGGCCTTCTCCAGCAGGGCCTTGGCCTGCAGTTCCGACAGGTTGCGCAGGGCGCCGGCCGGTGCCGCGTGCACGGCCGGCGACAGGCGGCGCACCTGGCGGCCCGCCGCGCTGCGCTGCCAGCGGCCCCATTCCGTCCAGCGCCTGATGGCGGCGATCGCCTTGCCGACTGAGCGCGGCGGGGCGAACCCTGCCGCGACCAGCATGCGGTATCCCTCGCCCAGCCTGTCGCTCATCCAGATCGGGACGATCGGGCTGCGCACGCGCTTCTGCGCCGCGATGATGGTCTGCGCCATGCGGATGGTGGTCTCGCCGTAGTCCAGTGCGATCGGCGCGATCACGCAGCCCAGGTTGGGGTCGGCGGCGACCGCGCCGAGCGTGCTTTCGACGAGGTCGGCGTCGCTGAGCACCGCGGCCGTGGTGTCGACCGGGTTGTTGATCGCCGCGTAGTCGGGCAGCTTGCTGCGAAGCAGCTCGGTGGTCTCGGGAGCGAACTCGGCCAGCGTGAGCCCGGCCGTCCCGACCGCATCGGCCGTGAGGGCGGTGGTGCCGCCCGAGGAGCAGTACACGCCGATCGCCTCGCGCTCGCTGGGCATGGCGCGCGCGAAGAGCCAGGCGGTGTCGACCAGCTCGTCGATGTCGTCGACCTCGATCACGCCGTACTGGCGGAACACCGCGCTGTTGACTTCGGCCGAGCCCGTCAGCGATGCGGTGTGCGACTGCGCGGCGCGCTGGCCGTACTCGGACTTGCCGACCTTCAGCGCGATGACCGGCTTGCCGTTGTCCGCGGCGCATTGCAGCGCCGCCAGGAAGCGCGGGCCGTCCTTGATGCCTTCGAGCAAGGTCACGATCACCTTGATGTCGGGCGCGGTCGCCATGTAGTGGATGAAGTCCGCCACCTGCAGGTCCACCTCGTTGCCGGTGGAGGCCCACAGCCCGATGCCGATGCCGCGCTCCATCGCCTGCATCACGTTGCGCCCCAGCCCGCCGCCCTGCGTGGCCAGGCCGATCGGGCCCTTGACCAGGTCGTGCGGGAACGACGGCGAGAAGGTCATGCCCAGGCGGGCGTTGACGTTGGTCAGGCCCGGGCAGTTCGGGCCGTAGATGCGCATGCCGGCCTGGTCGGCGATCTCCTTGAGGCGGGCCTGGGCCCGCTCGCCCTCGGCGCCGGCCTCGCCGAAGCCCGAGGTGAGGATGATGGCGAACGGCACGCGCCTGGCCGCGCATTCCTCCATCACCGCGATGACGCCCGATGCGGGCACCGCGATCACGGCGACATCGGGTGTCTGCGGCAGCGCGGCGATGCTGGGCCAGCAGCGCCGGCCGCGCAGTTCGCTCTTCGTCGGGTTGATCAGGTAGAGCTCGCCGTCGATCTGCGAGTGGTCGAGCAGGTTGCTCAGGGTGCGTCCGCCGATGCTCTGCGGCCGCTCGGAAGCGCCGACCAGGGCGATGGAGCGCGGATGGATGAGACGTGACAGATCGGTGCTGAAGGCCGGATGGGTCATGCTGTGCAACTCCCGCGGCGTTCAGGCGATGGCCGAGATGCCGAGGATCTCGCGCCCGACGATCAGCGTCTGCACTTCGGTCGTGCCTTCCGGAATGGTCCCGCCGCGGGTGTCGCGAAAGATCCGCTCGATCGGGTAGTCGGTAGCGTAGCCCAGCCCACCGTGCACCTGCAGCGCCATGCTGGCGACTTCGTGTGCGGCTTCGGTGGCGTAGAGCTTGGCGATGGACGCGGCGGTGCGCGCGTCCTGGCCCGAATCCAGCGCGGCGGCGGCGCGCAGGCCCAGCGCGCGCGCGGCCTCCACGCGGATCGTCATGTCGACGATCAGCTTCTGCACCAGCTGGAAGCTGCCGATGGGCTTGCCGAACTGGGTGCGCGTGCGCGCGTAGTCGATGGAAAGGTCCAGCGCCGATTGCGCGGCACCCACGGCGCCCATCGCGATGTTCACGCGCGCGCTGTCCAGGCCGATCAGCATCTTCTTGAGCGCGCCGCCTTCCTCGCCCAGCAGGTTCTCGCGCGGCACCTTGACGTTGTCGAAGCCCAGCTCGGCGGTGCCGGTGCTGCGCAGCACCATCGTGTCGACGCGGCGCATCTCGTAGGGCGAGACATCCCGCTCGACCAGGAAGGTGGAGAGCTGGCCCTGGCAGTCGGGGCTGAAGGTGCGCGCCACGACGATGCCGAAGTCGCCGAAGGCGCCGTTCGTGATCCACAGCTTGCGGCCGTTGAGCACATAGTGGTCGCCCTGCAGGTCGGCGCGGGTCTGCACCTGCGCGATGTTGGAGCCCGTGCCCGGTTCGCTGATGGCGCTGAAGCAGCGCCGCTCGTTGTTCAGCAGCGGCTTGAGGAAGCGCTCCTTCTGCGCGGGCGTGGCCTCGGCCGCGAGCTTGTTGATCGCCGCATTGGTGATGTTGAGCATCGTGCGCAGCGACAGCCAGGCGTAGCCCGCTTCTTCCATGAGCATCGCCCAGGTGAGCTGATCCATGCCCATGCCGCCTTCTTCTTCGGAGAGCCGTCCGCCCAGGTAGCCGAACTCGGACAGGGGCTTGAGCAGCTCGAAGGGAAAGGTCTTGTCCTGGTCGTGGCGCGCGACGATGGGCGTGACCTCGCTCTTCATGAAGCGGCGGATGCTGTCGCGCAGCATGGTCTGTTCTGCAGTCTGGGTGTACACGGTGTCTCCTGGTTCTGAAAATGAAAATGAGCGGCGCTCAAGGCTCGTCGGGAGGCGGGGCCTTGGTGCCGCGGCGGGAAGGTGAAGAAGAAGGCGATGACGCCGCCTGCTGCTCGCGAAACACGACGGCCTTGACCTCCTGCAGCGCCTCGATGCAGCGCTCGCGCTGGTCGCGCATGCGATGGGTGAGCCCGGCGACCGACAGGGCCAGCGTTTCGCCGCCGATCTGGCCGGCCACCGCCACCGCGGTCAGCCCTTCGCTGCCTTCGTTCTCGACCCAGATCCAGCCCTGTTCGCGCGCGTGTTCCACCTGCGCCTCCAGTTTGGACAGGTCGGTGAGCGTTCCGGAGGCCAGCGAGCGCAGCGGCTTCAGGCGCAGTTGGCGCGCCGCTTCTTCCGGCGTGCCGATCGCGAGGATCGCCTTGCCGAGAGCGGAGACGTGCAGCGCCAGCTTGTCGCCCACGTGCTGCATGTAGCGCAGCGCGTGCCGGCCCTCGCTCAGCGCGATGACTTTCACGACGCCGTTCTCCAGCCTGCCGCACAGGCCGGTCTCGCCGGTGCGGTCGCGCAGCAGTTCGCAGGCTTCGGCACCCACGGCGTACAGCGGATCGCTGGCGGAGATTTCCTTGGCCACCGTCAACAGGCGCGCGGTCGGATAGAAGCGCCGGCTGCGCGCGGTGCGCAGCAGATAGCCCAGCTCGTGCAGCGTGTGGAGCAGGTCGGAGCAACTGCTCTCGGGCAGATCCATGAGGCGGGCCAGGTCCGAGTTGGACAGCTCGCGCTTTTCGCGCGCAAAGACTTCGAGCAGGGTCATCGTGCGGGCGGCAGCAGGGACGATGGTGGGCATGAATCCTCCGATAGGTCGTAGAAGTTATCGATCATAGCGACGGATCTCATGCGATTGGAGAGGTTTGCAGGGTGAGAGACTGCCGAAAAATCTAGAAAACACGGTTGTCAAACAACGACTGGTTGAAGTAGTCTACGTCTATTCGTAGAAAAAAGGCAATCGAATCGCGTTGCAAAACCAGGAGACAACCCCTTGCACACCTTCTTCAAAGCCATCGCCGCATGCGGCTGCGCACTCTTCCTCTCCGCCGCCGGCCATGCTGCCGACGAGGCCCAGGGCTGGCCTTCCAGGCCCCTGACCTTCGTCGTCCCGTTTCCGCCCGGCGGCATCACCGACAACACCTCCCGCCTGCTGGCGCTGAAGCTGGGCGAGAAGCTCGGCCAGCAGGTGGTCGTCGACAACCGGCCCGGTGCCGGCGGCTCCATCGGCGTGGAATACGCGGTGCGCCAGCCCGCCGACGGCTACACGCTGATCTACGGCACGCAGGGCACGCATGCGGCCAACCTCGCGCTCTACAAGAACGTGCGCTACGACCCGGTCAAGGACTTCACGGCCGTGCACGGCATGTCGGAGTCGCCGCTGATCCTGGTCATTAATCCCAACAAGCCATTCAAGACGGTGCCGGAGCTCGTGGCGTACGCCAAGCAGAACCCCGGAAAGCTCAACTTCGGCTCCGCAGGCGCGGGCACGGCCACGCACCTGACGGCGGAGCTCTTCCAGACGACCGCGGGCGTCAAGATGACGCACGTGCCCTACAAGGGCAGCAGTCCCGCATTGACCGACTTGATCGCCGGCAACCTCGACCTCGCCTTCGACTACGCGGCCGTGGTGCTGCCCTTCGTGCAGTCGGGCAAGCTCAAGGCGCTGGCCGTCACCGGCAAATCGCGCCTGAGCAGCGCGCCCGACCTGCCGACCGTCGGCGAGCTGGGCTACCCCGGCGCCGAGTCCAGTGCGTGGGGAGCCATGTTCGTTTCCTCCAAGACGCCCGCGCCCGTAGTCAAGCGCCTCGCCGATGCCATGGCGGAAGTCATCGTGAATCCGGAAGTCCTGGCCGCCACGGAGAAGTTCGGCAGCGTGCCGATGCGCGGCATGCGCGGCGAGAAGCTCGACGCGTTCGTCAAGTCCGAGATGACGCGCTGGCGCGAGGTGGTGCAGAACTCCGGCGCCAGGCTGGAGTAGGGCTGCGCCGCGCCCCCGATCCCTTTCTTTCGACAACAGGAAACCAGTTTCATGACCACTGACCTGCGTGGCTTCCGGCCACAGCATCCGACGCTCTACCAGCTCGCGCCCGACGGCGAGTCGCTGGAGTTCCTCTTCGCGCAGTGCCCGGCGTGCCAGAAACTCGTCTTTCCCGCGGACGTTCCCGGCTGCAGCCACTGCGGCGATCCGCTTCACGGCGCCGAGAAGGTCGCACGCCCCGGCGGCGGCAAGCTGCTGGAGTACGTCACCCTGCACGTGCCGCTGCTGCCCGGCATGGAGGTGCCGCGCATCGCCGCAGACATCCTCATCGAGGATGGGCTCATCGAGGAGGGCGTGATTGCCGGATCGGACGAATCGGCCTTGCGGGTCGGCATGGCGCTGCGCGCCGTCGCCGTGGCTCAGCCTGGCGGCGAAACCTTCGCCTGCCGCTTCGTTCCGGCAGAGGGGGCGGCGCGATGAGCAACTGGATCGACGACAACGAAGGCGTGTACGTGGCCGGCATCGGCATGCATGCGTACCAGTTCCCGAGCGAGACGCCCTACACGCATCTGGGTCTGGCCGCGGTGCGCGCCGCGCTGGCGGATGCGGGGCTGGCTTGGCCCCAGGTGAACAGTGCCTATGTGGGCACCACCTCCATCGGCATGGCGGCCGGGCGCGTGATGCTGCGGCACCTCGGGTCTTCGGGGCTGGCCGTTACCCAGGTCGAGAACGCATCGGCATCGGGTTCCTTTGCTTTCCGGCAGGCGTGCATGGAGGTGGCGCGCGGCGTCAGCGACGTGGTGCTGGCCGTGGGCGTGGACAAGCACGGCGACGCCCGGCGCGCGGCCGACAAGGAAGGCCTGGCCCGGCTCAGCGAGACCGCCAACGTTCCCGCCGTGAAGTTCGCGATGATGGCCCGCACCTACCTGCGCGAGCGCGGCGCGGACGGGGCGTCGATGGCGCAGGTGGCGGTGAAGAACCATGGCAATGCCTCGCGCAACCCGTTCGCGCAGTTCCGCAAGCCGCGCACCCTCGAACAGGTGCTCGCGTCGCCGCTCGTGGCGGGAGACCTGACGGTGCAGCAGTGCTGCCCGAGAGGCGAGGGCGCCGCAGCCGCCATCGTGGTGTCGGGCCGCGCGCTGCGCCGGCTCGGCCTGGACGCTTCCCGCTGCGTGCGCGTGCGCGCGTCGGCCGCGTGCAGCGAAACCCCGGAAACCTCCTACGGCGCTGCGGCGGTCGACCTCGTGAGCGCCAGCGCCAGCGCGGCGCTGGAGCAGGCGGCGATTCCCGCGCGGCAACTGGACCTGCTGGAACTGCACGACGCCTTTTCGGTGGAGGAACTGCTCTACAGCGAAGCCATCGGCGTGTGCGAGCCGGGCGAGGGGGCCGCATACCTGCTGCGCGGCGACTCACAAATCGGCGGGCGCTGCGCGATCAATGCATCGGGCGGCCTCATCGGCATGGGGCATCCGTTAGGCCCCACCGGCATCGGCCAGATCGCGGAGATCACGCGGCAGCTTCGCGGCGAGGCCGGCGACCGGCAGCACGAGGGTGCCGGCTGGGGCATGGCTCACATGATCGGGCTCGGGTCGGTGGCCATCGCGCACGTCCTCTCCCGCGCCACGGTATGACACAGCAAGAACTCGCAAGGAAACACCATGCCTGAAAACAACCGGCCCGACCACGTCGAGCTCTCCACGCTCACCTACCGCGTCGAGGAGCACGTGGCAATCGTGACGCTCAACCGGCCCGACCGCATGAACACGCTGGGCGGCACGATGAAGCCCGACCTCGCCCATGCGTTCTTCGAACTGGCCCGCGCCGACCAGCGCGTGCGCGCGGTGGTGCTCACGGGTGCCGGCGAGCGCGCCTTCTGCGCCGGCGCCGACATCAAGGAGCGCGCCGACCACCAGATCTGCGCCACCGACTTCTTCGTCGCGCAGAAGGCGACGCACGACCTGTTCCGCGGCATCGAGGAATTCGAGAAGCCCACCATCGCGGCAATCAACGGCGTCGCGCTTGGCGGCGGCCTGGAACTGGCCCTGTGCTGCGACCTGCGCCTGGCCGCCGACCATGCCCGCCTGGGCCTTCCCGAAGTGCGGCTGGGGGTGATCCCCGCAGCCGGCGGCACGCAGCGGCTGCCGCGGCTGATCGGCGAGGCGCGCGCGAAGGCGCTGATGCTGACGGCGGCCCAGATCGACGCGGCGCGCGCCCTCGACTACGGCCTGGTCACGCAGGTGCTGCCGGGTGCCGAGCTGATGCCGGCGGCCGTCGCGCTCGCGCAGCAGATCGCGGAGATGCCGCCGTTGGCCGTGCGCTTCGTCAAGCGGGCGGTCAACCGCGGCATGCAGACCGACCTCGACAGCGGCCTCGAGTACGAGCGCTATGCAGCAGCCCTCCTGGTCGATAGCGAGGACCGCAAGGAGGGCATGCGGGCCTTCGTCGAGAAACGCAAGCCGGTATTCCAGGGGCGTTGAGCCCCACTCGCATCTCTATTCATTCAAAAGCAAGCAAGGAAGCACACATGAAACTCGGTTTGGAATTCCAGGTTGCCCTAGTGACTGGTGGCGGCCAGGGCGTAGGCCGGCAGATCTGCATCGAACTCGCCCGCGAAGGCGCGCGCGTCGTGGTCAACGACCTGTTTCCTGAAAGGGCGCAGGCCGTGGCGCGCGAGATCGAGGCCCAGGGCGGCAAGGCGCTGGCCGCACCCGCCGACATCACGCAGGTCGACCAGGTGCAAGCCATGGTCGATGCCGCCGTGCGGCACTTCGACGCGCCGGTTCAGATCCTGGTGAACAACGCCGGCATCATTCCCGAGCGGCGCGAGAAGGGCGGCCGCACGCCGGCCTTCGTCGACATGCCGGTGGCCGACTGGGCCAAGATCGTCAACCTCAACGTGTACGGCACCTTCCACTGCTGCCATGCCGTGCTGCCCGGCATGGTGGCGGCCAGGCGCGGACGGATCGTGAACATCATCTCGGAGGCCGGCCGGATCGGCGAGGCCAACATGGCCGTCTACTCGGGCGCGAAGGCAGCCATCGCGGGTTTTGCCAAGGCGCTGGCGCGCGAGCACGGCCGGCATGCGATCACCGTCAACTCGATCGCCCTCGGCGCGGTCTCGCACGAAGGCATCAAGGACGGGCCACTGCACTCGGACGCGACGATCCAGAACAACGAACTGCTCGCGAAGATGGTGAATCTCTATCCGATCTCGAAGGGCGTGGGGCGTCTGTCCAGACCGGATGATGTCTCCGGCTTGGTGGTTTTCTTGGCATCCGAGCGGGCGCTGTTTGTCACCGGTCAGACCATCGGTGCGTCTGGGGGATTTGCGATGATCTAGTGATCAAGGCCCGGCGATCACACTTAGGGAGGCGCCCATATAAGACGTTCCCTAAGGTATGACAGCCGCGACTGGCTTGTCAAAAAGCTGGCGAGTGTGAAAAAGTAATCAAACGATGGGCGCAAGCCGAAGTCGAAGCCGCCTGATTTTTTCGAGGAATCAGCCGTCAAGCGGAAGGGATCGTTGCCGCGGTCGAAAGGAAGCTAGGCGGGAGGTTATGGCTTCATATTCCTGAGGCGCGTGACTCTTGAGCAGCCGCAGATCTGCGGAAGATAGAGAAGCGGTAGATGAGATCGAAGGCTCCAGAGAGAGCGTATCGAAAAGGCATTGCAAGGCATTATCGATACGCTCTCTCTGGAGCCTTTATCGCCAGCGTGCACGCATCGCCGGATCAGCTTCAAGCCATCGCACAATCTGACTTCGCGGCACTTGAAGGGTGCGCATCGCGTCCTCATAAGAGGAGGCTGATTCGAGAACACTCGAAACCTTGAGTGGAGTATGGGGGGGTGGGCAGGGCCTCTTCGAAGAGCTCAATTTGTCCTGCGCGAACGATCGGCAAGGCGGACGCTGCGTCGCAAAAAATGCTCCGGCTTCGGCGGAAGTGCTCCAATCTAACGACCAGTTAGACCGTCTCGAGCTTGAACTCTCGGCTGAATGTCCTTCTTCTCTCCATGAACCACCTCCGGTTGCCCCGTCGGGCATGTCGGCGCCATGCCGCACTGCTGCGCGAGCCTCGCAAACGGTAAGCGCGGCCTCAAGGCCCTCTTGACGCACAGCTGCAATGCGCCAAGAGAATGTAGGCACTCTTGGCGCATCGGTTGCGAATCACTTGTACTGCGCAAAGTTTTTCTTGTTCTTGCCGTGGATGTAGTCCGACGCAGAGATTGGCGGGAATTTTTCTACGCCCTCGGGGAAGCCCAGATCGGTGGGATCCACGACAGCATCTGGATCGGGGTCGAAGAAGATGGCGATGGAGTGCCGCTCGTTGCCCGAGCGGTTGATGACACGGTGTAAGTTGGAGCTCAGGGTCTCGTTGGACCAGCGATTGAGCAGGTCACCGATGTTGCACACCAGGGTGCCCGGGATTGGCGTAGCGGCGATCCATTCACCCGCACGGTTTTGGACCTGCAAGCCGCCGTTCATATCCTGAAGCAGCAGCGTCAGCACGCCGAAGTCCGTGTGCGGAGCAGAACCGAAGCGCTCCTCGCTTTCGTCCTTGGCAGTGGAGACAGGGTAGTAGACCAGTTGGCCGCGTGCCATTGGGCTGGTGTACTTGCCCTGGAAAAAGTCGGGGGAACGGCCCAGACCCACGGCGATGGCCGACAGTAGGCGCAGCCCAACGCGCTGCACCTCCAGGTAATACGGAAGCAGATCCTGTCGCAGGGCGGGGAAGGCCGCGTCGGGCCAGACGTTGTCGGCGACCAGACTGTCTACGCCCTTGCGCACATTCAAGCGCGGGTGCCAGGACTCGGGGCCCCAGAAGAAAATTTCCTTGAGGTCATGGGTCTTGGATCCCTCCAGCTTAGCCATCCCGGTGGCCATCCAGCCACGCTGGCTCGTGTTGACGGGAGCCAGGGCCTTAGTCTCCTGCGGCAGGGAGAAGTAATCGCGCATGGCCTTGCCGGCCTTGTCGATCACGTCTTGCGAGATGCTGTGGTTACGGATGTAGAAAAAGCCGATGCGGGTGGAGGCGTCGACGATCTGCCGGGCGACGTCTTCGACGGCGCCGGGGGCGCCTGACATCAGGTCGACCAGGTCGATGACCGGGATGTAGTCAAGGTCAACGCTTCGCGCATCGGCGTAGGCGGTGTTGGTGGTGGTGACGGAAGACATGCGGTTGGTCCTTCAAGAGAATGCGAACGTGCAGTGAGGAAAAAGGGAGATCAGGTGGGTCGAGACAGTTCGATGGCGCGTTGCCAGGCAGAGGCCACCGCGTGGGTGACGAGCGCGCGCAGCGCCCCGCTCTCTTCGAAGACGGCGATGGCGGCAGCCGTGGTGCCATTGGGGGAGGTCACCGCCTTGCGCAGCGCCGCGAAATCAGCGTCTGGCTGGTGCTGCTGGTGAGCTGCTCCCCAGGCCGTCGCGGCTGCAAGGGACCGGGCCAGTTCGGCGGGCAGTCCGGCGGACACCCCCGCATCAGCCAGCGCTTCGCTGAACAGGTGGTAATAAGCCGGCCCGCTGCCGCTCACGGCAGTGACCATGTCGATCTGGGCTTCGCTGTCGAGCCAGTGGACCGCGCCCACGGCGGCCAGCAGTTGCTCGATCTGCGCGCGGACCTGGACGGAGCATTGGGGCGAGGCAAACACTCCGGTGCAGCCGGCGCGCAGCATCGCGGGGGTGTTGGGCATAGCGCGAAGCACCGCCATCCCAGGTGGCGCAGCAGTGGCCAACACGTCGATGGTGACGCCTGCCGCAACGCTGAGCAGCGCCGCCTTCGAGAACTCCACCGGCAGCGCCTTAAGGACGGCACCGGCCATCGCAGGCTTCACAGCCAGCACGACCAGGCCCACCTCGGCGGCAGAGTGTGAGCGGGTGAAATCCCCCATCGTGGCAAACACGCCATCGCGCCCCTGCACCACAGGATCGATAGCGAGAACCTCGCTCACATCGGGGGACGCCTTCCACGCATCCCCCATGGCACGGCCCATGTTTCCATAGCCCAGGAACAAAATCTTCATCGTCTTCAGCTCCAGAAATTAACCCATCGTCATCAAGCTTGCATTGCCACCGGCGGCCGCCGTGTTGATGCTCACACTGCGCTCCACCAGTAGGCGGTCCAGGTGGATCACGCGGTCTCCCGCCGGATATCCCTGCAATCCGACAATGGGGCCAGGCAGCTGCGCCAGGGATTCGCTCACCTCGCCCAGGTGATCGATGTCGCCGTGGTGGATGACGGCGTCAAAAGCAACTGCACCGTTGCGCCAGTCGGCCGCAAGGGTCACCAGGCGCTGGACATCGGCAGGCAGCGCGGCCAGGGTGTCCTCGCTTAGCGTGCTGGCCGGCCACACGGCGCGTGCGCCCACCGCAAGAGTGGCGGCCAACTGCACCAGCAGGTCGCTGTGCGTGTAGGCTAGGCACAGTACGGCTTCACGTCCCTGGACGATGTAGAGATTGCGCTCACCCGTGGGGCCGGGCATCTGATGGCACAGGCCCTCCATGGACCACCCCTCGAACCGCTTGCACAGCACATGCACCTCGGCGTACTCGCCTCGGCACCACTCGGCCAACGACAGCAGTGCCTGGCGAGCGGGCTCGCGCGAAGTCACCACGGCACGCACCTCGGGACTGTCGACCGCGGTCAGTTCGCCGACAAACGGAACCTGCACCGGGCGGCGTGACAGCAGGCGCCGCAGGTACAAGGGGCCGCCGGCCTTGGGCCCGGTACCCGAGAGCCCTTCCCCCCCGAAGGGCTGCACCCCGACGACGGCACCCACCATGTTGCGGTTCACGTACACATTGCCCACACGGGCCCTGGTCGCCACACGCTGGATGGTTTCGTCAATGCGCGAGTGCACTCCGAGCGTGAGCCCGTAACCCGTCGCATTAATCGCGTCGACAAGCTCGTCCAACTGGTCGCGCTTGAAGCGCAAGACGTGCAGCACCGGACCAAACACTTCCTTCTGAAGTTCGGCGACCGAGCCAATTTCGATCAGGGTGGGCGGCATGAACGTGCCCTGGCCGATTCCTGCAGCGTGCACGCGAGAACTCTGGAAGACTGCTCGCCCCCGGGAGCGCATGGTCTCCACGTGCCCTTGCAGTGCATCGAGCGCCTGCGCGTCGATGACGGGCCCGACGTCGACGCTCAGGTACTCCGGTTTGCCCAGCGTCCACTCCTGCATCGTGCCCTTGAGCATTTCCAGCGCCGGTTCGGCGATGTCCTCCTGCACACACAGCAGGCGCATGGCGGAGCAGCGCTGGCCCGCACTGTCGAATGCGGAAGCCATGACGTCGTTGACCACCTGCTCCAGCAGCGCGGAGGAGTCCACAATCATCGCGTTCTGTCCGCCCGTTTCGGCAACCAGGGGAACCGGCTGACCCGCGTCGTCTACTCGGCCAGCCAGGGCCTGTTGCAGCAGCCTGGCGACCTGCGTGGAGCCAGTGAACAGGACGCCTCGCACACGTTTGTCCGCCACCAGCGCGGCACCCACCGTTTCGCCGGATCCCGGCAGCAATTGCAGGGCCCCGGGCGGCAGTCCAGCATCCAGCAGGATGCGCGTCGCCTGGGCGGCGATCAAGGGGGTTTGCTCCGCCGGCTTTGCCACGACGGTGTTGCCTGCGGCGAGGGCTGCGGCGACCTGGCCCACGAAAATGGCCAGCGGGAAATTCCAGGGGCTGATGCAGACCACCACCCCCAGCGGCCGGTGCGAGTCGTTTCCGAAGTCGGTCCGGATCTGCTGGGCGTAGTAGCGCAGAAAGTCGATGGCCTCGCGCACCTCGGCGATGGCGTTGGACAGTGTCTTGCCCGACTCGCGCACCAGCAACCCCAGCAGTATCTGCATTTGCGCTTCGAGAGAGTCGGCTGCGCGGTCAAGGATCGAGGCCCGCTCCTGCGGTGGCGTCGCCTGCCAGATGTCGAAGGTGGCCAACGCTAGGTCAATGGCCAGAGCTGCCTCCTCCTCGGTAGCGTTCTGCACATGCCCGACCACGTCGGCATGCAGCGCGGGGTTGCGCACTGGTTGTGCGTCCCGCTCGGGGGATGCCTGCGCGAGCAAGGGCCCGGCAGTCCAGGTGCGCGATGCGCTTTGAAGCAACGCCGCGGAAAGTGAGCCCAGGCGCTGTTCGTTGGCCAGGTCGATGCCTTGAGAATTGATTCGCTGGCCAAAAAGGTTGCGCGGCAGCGGGATGCGCGGATGTGGCAAACCCAAGGCTCTCTCGGCTTCGCCGGTGGCCTCCACCGCCAGCACCGGATCGGCCACCAGTTCCTCGATGCTTTGGCTGCGGTCGGCCACGCGGTTCACGAACGAGGTGTTGGCACCGTTCTCCAGCAGTCGGCGCACCAGGTACGCGAGCAGCGTTTCGTGGCTGCCCACGGGCGCGTAGATGCGGCAGGGGCGCCCCAGGCCGCCAGAACCAACGACTTGGTCGTACAGAGGCTCACCCATGCCATGCAGGCACTGGAACTCGTACTGTCCCTCGTAGAAGTTCTGCCCGGCCAGGTGGTAGATGGCCGACAGGGTGTGGGCGTTGTGCGTGGCGAACTGCGGGAACACTGCCTCGGGCGCGGCCAGCAGCTTGCGGGCGCATGCGATGTAGGCCAGGTCGGTATGCGCTTTGCGGGTGTAGACCGGGTAGTCCTCCAAGCCATCGATTTGCGCGCGCTTGATCTCGCTGTCCCAGTAAGCGCCCTTGACGAGACGGATCATCAGCCGGTGGCGGCTGCGCCGGGCGAGATCCACCACCCAGTCGATGACGTGTGGGCAGCGCTTCTGGTAGGCCTGGATGACGAAGCCGATGCCGTTCCATCCCGCGAGCGAGGGCTCGTGGCAAAGACGTTCGAGCAGATCCAGTGAGAGTTCGAGCCGATCCGCTTCCTCAGCATCGATGTTGATGCCGATGTCGTAGCGCTTGGCCAGCTCCACGAGCCCGAGCAGTCGGGGATAGAGCTCGGACACGGTGCGGTCGTACTGGGCACGTGAGTAGCGTGGATGCAGTGCCGACAGCTTGATCGAGATACCTGGTCCGCGGTAGATGCCGGTGCCCGCGGCCGCACGGCCTATCGCGTGGATCGCCTGTTCGTAGGAGGCCAGGTACCTGAGCGCGTCAGCATCGGTCAGCGCCGCCTCACCCAGCATGTCGTAGGAGTAGCGAAAGCCCTTGGCCTCGTGCCGGGCCGCATTCGCCAGCGCGCGGCCGATGGTCTCGCCGGTCACGAACTGCTCGCCCATGAGGCGCATGGCCATGTCCACGCCCTTGCGCACCAGCGGCTCGCCGCCGCGCGAGACCACTCGCGTCAGCGCCGTGGACAGCCCAGACTCGTTGTGCGTGGCCACCAGCTTGCCGGTGATCATCAAACCCCAGGTGGCAGCATTGACGAACAACGACGAGCTGCGGCCCAAGTGTGGCTCCCACTTGCCAGCGCCCACCTTGTCGCGGATAAGCGCGTCCCGTGTGGCCTTGTCAGGAATGCGCAGCAGCGCCTCAGCCAGGCACATCAGTGCCACTCCTTCCTGCGAAGACAGCGAGAACTCCTGCAGCAGGCCCTGCACCAACCCTGCCTTGCCCACGGCCTGGTGGCCTCGCAGGCCTTCGCTCAGGCTGCATGCCAACGTATGGGTGGCCGACCGCTCGCCAACGGAGAGCTTGGCCAGGGGCAACAGCATGGCGACCTGCTCGGCTTCGGGGCGGCGCCACGCCGATGTGATCGCGGCACGCAGCACGCCCTGTGGCATCACCTGCTCCGCAAAATCCAGAAATGGCTGGGGCGGCGCAAGGCTCTCCGCCTCATCCGAAGCAGCCATGGCTGCAGCAGCGGATGTCATGGCGGGATCAAACCCCTGCCCTACCGGAAGGCCTCGATCAAGGGCATCGAGCTGCGTGTAAATCGCCTGCTTGATCAGCCAGTGCGGAGTGCGATCCACCTTTTCGGCAGCCGTCTTCAAACGCCCTCGCACCTCATCGTCCAATTTGACGCCCATCGTCACCAAGGCCATACGAAATCCACCATAAACAAAATTTAGTGCGAATGGTAGTGGAGGGATTTCGAAGTTGCAACCCATTTTAATGCCGGGTTGCACCATGGAAAACCCCAATCAAAACCAGATGGAACAAAACTTGCAGAAGAGCAATCAACTCACAAATCAACCCCTGATATTCACCATGGTGGTGCATAAATTCACCAAAAGTGAAGGGGGCTGAGGGAATGTACTTAGAAAAATGGTCAAAAATAGGCGCAACCCATCTTTAGAATTTGCGACCGCGTGGTGCAACCCAGGTCGCAACCAGAACGACTTTTGGATCACCTTGTTAACCTAACTTTGAACTGGGGAATCTCATGCAACGCAGGCAAATCTTCTCTCATGTAGCAGCCGCAGGTGCCGCAGCCGCTGCAGGCGCAACCCTTGCGACTTCTGGTACCGCCGCCGCGCAACCCGCAGCGCCTACCGCCTCTGCCGGCTCCACGCTCGACAAGATCCAGAAGAGCGGCGTGTTGAAGGTTGCCGTCATCCCCGGCCAGGAACCGTATTTCCACAAGGACCTCGCCACCAACGAGTGGAGCGGCGCCTGCCTGGAGATGGCTGCCGACATCGCCTCGGCGCTGCGCGCCAAGGTAGAGCCCGTGGAATCGAGCTGGGGCAATCAGATTCTTGACCTGCAGTCGGGCAAGGTCGATCTCGCATTCGCAGTCAGCCCAACTCCCCAACGTGCGCTGGTGATTGACTTTTCGTCGCCGCTGCTGGTGCACTCCTACACCACCATTGCCCGCAAGGGTTTCCCGAAGGTCGTGAACTGGAGCGACATCAACAAGCCCGAGGTGAAGATTGCGGTCGACCTCGGGTCCACCCACGAAACCATTGCCCGGCGCTACTGCCCCAAGGCCACCATCATGGGCTTCAAGACCCGTGACGAGGCCATCCTGGCCGTCTCCACGGGCCGCGCGGACGTGAACGTGTCGCTCGCCGTGATCGCTATCTCCACCATGAAGAAAAACCCGAACGTGGGCACGCTGGCGATCCCCCGCCCCGCGCTGACCATGCCCACCAACCTGGGCCTGCGGTATGAAGCCGACCCCCGGTACAAGAACTTCCTGAGCGTCTGGGCCGACAACAACCGCTTCAGCGGCCAGACACGCGAGTGGATGCAAAAAGGCTTTGCCGCCCTGCAGATCAAACCCGAAGACATCCCGGCCGAAATCCAATTCTGAGCGCCATGCAAAACATTTACGCCTGGGACTTTGGCTCCCTCGTCCCGTATATCCCCGTTCTATGGCGGGGGCTGCAGGTGACCCTGCTCTTTACCGTGACAACAGTATTGAGCGGCCTGGTCGTCGGGCTGATTACTGGCATGCTGCGGCTGCCCAATTCACCCCGCTGGATCTCCATCCCCATTCAGGTCTGGACAGAAATCTTCCGCTGCACGCCTTTGCTGGTGCTTTTGGTCTGGGCGTATTACGCTTTGCCGGTATTGATTGGAGTGGATCTTTCTGCAGGGCTCGCCTGCTTTATTGCGCTGACTTTTTACGCAGGCGCGTTCTACGCGGAGATATTCAGAGGCGGTATTGAAGCCGTCGACAAGGGCCAGTGGGAGGCCGGTCGTGCCATCGGAATGCGCCGCGGCCGCATCTTCCGACGCATTGTGCTACCCCAGGCCGTGCCGCTGATGATTCCAGCCCTCATTAACCAGACTATCCTGCAGCTCAAGAACACCTCTCTGGTGTCTGCAGTGGCCGTGGGCGACCTGCTGTACCAGGGCTCGGTGATCACCGGCGCCAGCTATCGCCCTCTGGAGGTGTATACGGCTATCGCGGCAATCTACTTCGCAATTCTTTTCCCTCTCACGCTCGTTGCCAGCCGCGTCGAGCGCCGCCTCGGAGCCTCCAAGTGACCAATCCAATCCTCCGGGCCGATGCAATTCACAAGTCATTTGGTGCTCACCACGTTCTCAAGGGAGTGACACTTTCCGTGGCCACAGGCGAGGTGGTCACCTTGATCGGCTCCAGCGGCTCAGGGAAGTCCACATTCCTTCGCTGCATGAACCTGCTTGAGATGCCCGAGCAGGGTGAACTCAGGGTTTCAGGTCACCAATTCCAGTTTGGCAAGGGGGGCAAATCTCCGCGGGACAAGCAGCTGGCGGCCCTGCGGGCTGAGATCGGCATGGTTTTTCAGCACTTCAAC
The DNA here is from genome assembly GCF_033807855.1 of Variovorax sp. SPNA7. Taxonomy (NCBI): domain Bacteria; kingdom Pseudomonadati; phylum Pseudomonadota; class Betaproteobacteria; order Burkholderiales; family Comamonadaceae; genus Variovorax; species Variovorax sp. SPNA7. The sequence goes on along the minus strand of NZ_CP138513.1, from coordinate 4,410,506 downwards.
CTGTTCCCGCAAAAGACCGTGTTGCAGAACATCATCGAGGGCCCCATCCAGGTCCAGGGCGAGTCGCCCGCGCAAGCCAAGGCCTACGCTATGGAACTGCTCAACAAGGTCGGTCTCGCGGAAAAGGCAGAGCAGTTTCCCAGCCGGCTTTCTGGCGGGCAGAAGCAGCGCGTGGCCATTGCCCGGTCGCTGGCGATGCGGCCTGCGGTGATGCTGTTCGACGAACCGACCTCGGCACTCGACCCCGAACTGGTGGGTGAGGTACTGGCCGTCATCAAGAGTCTGGCCGCCGACGGGATGACAATGGTACTGGTCACCCATGAAATGGCGTTTGCCGAGCAGGTGTCGGACCGCATTGGCTACATGCGCGATGGCGTCATGGCGGAGTTGGGGCCTGCCAGGGAGGTGATGAATCAGCCCAAAGATCCGAAGCTTGTCTCGTTCCTCGAGCGCTTCCATCAAGGCAAGGTTTAGGACGTTGGATTCCACCGAACTCTGACCCTAGCAGGCTGCTGAAATACTCCCCTTCACCGTCGGCATCCGATGCCCCTCGAACGTTGAACAGTGATCGATTCTTCACTTGAGAACAGACCCCAGAGCATGCGCGGCGCCGACACCTTCACCGAGAGTTTGTTCACCATACGCAAGCTTGAGGACTTCGTGCCGGCAGACCATCCGCTGCGCCCGATCCGGGTCATGGTCAATGAAGCGCTGCTCAAGATGGATCGTTTGTTCGCCGGCATGTACGAGGCCGAGATCAAAGGTGGTCGCCCCAGCATTGCTCCCGAGAAACTGCTGCGTGCCATGCTGCTGCAGGTGTTCTACAGCGTTCGCTCGGAGCGTCAGCTCATGGAGCAGACCCAATACAACCTCTTGTTCCGCTGGTTCATCGGCCTGGCCATGGACGATGCCGTCTGGGTGCCCACCGTGTTCAGTAAGAACCGCGAACGTCTGATCGCGCACGACGCGGTTGTCGAACTGTTCAATCTCATCGTCGAGACTGCCGATGCCAAGGGCTGGCTGTCGGGCGAGCACTTCAGCGTCGATGGCACCCTCATCCAGGCCTGGGCCAGTCACCGCAGCTTCGTGCGCAAGGATGGCGGCAGTGACGATGACAAGGATGGCGATGGTGGTGAGGCCGCCACCGCCCCGAGCGGCAGCACCAGCTTCAAGGGCCACAGCCGCAGCAACGACACCCACGCTTCGCGCACCGACGCCGATGCGCGGTTGTACTGCAAGGGCAAGACGGCCAGTGAGATGCGCTACATGGGCCATACCCTCGCGGACAACCGTCATGGCCTGATTGCCAACGCCATGGTCACCACCGCCGATGGTCATGCTGAGCGGGAAGCGGCCAAGGTCATGATCAATGCCGCTTGCGAGGCGGCGCACGACGACACGATCAGCATCACGCTGGGCGCGGACAAGGGCTATGACGCGCAGGAATTCGTCCGCGCGTGCCAGGACATGGGCGTGATCGCGCACGTGGCGCAGAACACATCGGGACGGCGCTCAGCGGTACCCGACGTCATTGCTGCGAGCCAGGGCTACGTCCTGTCGCAGCGAAAGCGCAAGCTCATCGAGCAGGGCTTCGGCTGGGCCAAGACGGTGGGACGCATTCGCCAGGTGATGGTGCGCGGCCTGCAGCGTGTGGACCACCTGTTCGTGCTGACGATGACGGCGTACAACTTGACGCGTATGCGCTCGCTGGGGCAAATCCGTGCGCAGGCGCATTGAAGCCGCCAAGGGCTCCGAAGCGCCGTCCAAATCAGCGAAAACGACGCCGAAATTCGGCCTCCGACGCGCCATGTGAAAAATGACTTCTCGCCAGCGAGGATGGCTCACTTCGCAGGGGAGTATTTCAGCAGCCTGCTAGGGGGATGCAGATAAAAATTTGAACTACCACGACGTAGTTCAAATTTTTATCTGCATCCCCCTTCTGCGGTGCCTATGGACGCGCACTCTCGGCAATTGACTGTCCTGCTTGGCTCTCCCCTTTTTGATGAAATGCGCCAGCTGCTGGCACAGCTTCGATTTTTCACCCAAGATTTTCGTTTTTTTTGAACTCTATTTTTTGATGGCCAGTAAAGTACGGGGCAATTTTTTGAACTCTATTTGTTTGTTTTGAACTCTATTAGCTTCGACCAACGGCATCACGGCATCACGGCATCACGGTCGCCACGCTTGCGAACTTCCTGGTCGGCTCTTGCGTACTTGAGGTTCTGTGAGTAGATCCTCCACCTTGTGAAATTCCAATTGATTCTTTCGGCGTTCACTAGACGATGAGAACGCGTGGTACTGCCGCATGAATCCTTCCCAATCTTCGAAAAGCCATGCGATAGCCAGCAGATGCCACAGCGGATTTCGGGGCATCCGGTTCGATTTCATCAAGCGTAGTAAATGGCCGTTTGCCTGCTCGGGATTCTGTAACAGCCCCAAAAAATCACTGGAGCGGCAGAGTGCGGCGCCAAATGCATAGAACCGATCTCCCGCTTCTGGCTGTCGCAGGTGTCCGGTACCTGCTGTTAGCAGTCCTTGATGCGAGAGTGTGGCTCGATAAACGTCGCTCAATATCCTTCCTTCCAATCGCAAAAGGTGGCCATGCGTGCCAAGGGCAATGGCGATCGATGCGATGCACTTGATGACGTTCTCGTGTGCGCTGTCCTGAGGTGGGAACGGCGTGAAGTAGGAGGCGTGGAAAGCATTTTGCTGTACGAGGTGAGCGGACATGCTGTTTGCAGGGCCCGCATTTGATGACTCCAATGCTTCGATAACTGGCAGACACCAGATGAGTCCATGTGCGGAAATTGGCTGGATGGTCAGTTCGCGAAGAGGGAGGTCGTGGAGAGGGCAGCGATAGACGCCAGGCCACTGGTGATCTCGATGCCAGTACGCGATGTGATGGGCCGCCCTGTCCGCGCGGGCACAGGCTAGGCAGGCGCGCAGCGATCGTGGGATCGCAGATCGCCCAGCCAGCGCATTCAGTGCCACCTTCAACCCCCCAGGCGTGCCTGTGCTCATGGCCGTGATCGTTCGAGTGACGCGGCGCTGCGTAAGAAACGGCATGTGAAACGGCAACAGCGTCCGGTCTTCGATGATCTTTCTTGTATTACCGAGTTGGCCTCTGGCGCGTTCGACAAGCGCTGCGACGCCACCTGTCCGCACTGGGCCGCAGGATGAGGTGCCAAAAAGCTGCAGAGTGGTTTCGCCCGCGCGCGTGTTGCCGGCTATGAAGTGGTGGCGACAGCACAGGCTATACAAGGTTTCTCCTGGCAGCCAAGTGCATGTCGTTGGGAGCTCAAAGAGGGGGGCAGTGGAATCCATTGACGCTTGGGCGTATCTGGTCAATCAACCGCGCAGAAATCAACTAGAAAAATGTGCATTCTTGATTTTCTTCGCATAAGAGTAATTCCAAAAAAGAAATAATTTTCTCGGCGAAATGGAAAAATCATAGATCGAATTGAAAACAATTTCACATTGTAAAATTAAGAAAAATTGAGGCAATGGCGTCGAATGTGCAGAACTAAGAGAGTTCGATTAAAAATCTATTGCAAGAATTGATGGGGCGCATTAATAATTGCGGAGTTTGAAGTGAAGGAGTTGATTTTTCAAGGTCAACGAGCGCGTCTTCGAGCCGCGAGCAAAGTCTGCTGCAGACGATTCATGATCTTGAGGAATGACATGCTAGGGGGCGCTTCAGAACTCTGACGCTATCCCTGTCAGGCGCTTGACGTGCTTGCGTAACTGGCGAGATCGACCTCTGAATTCAGAGCTTGTGGCCGATCGCGCGCGGAAGTTCTTGCCTGCTGCAGACTGGCGGACATCAGTCCTTATTTGAGCAACAGGTGATCCGACGCCAAAAACAAAACCCGCTCACCTCGCCAAAGGTGAAACGGGTTCTTACAACCAGCGTGAGCTGGACTTCGCGATATGTTGAGTAATACCTGATTCGACTGTCGCGCAAATGTCGCTCACCGTCAAGACGGTAGGGGAATCTCTTTCCTTGGGCGTGCTATGCCGAAAACGACAGCTCAGACTCTAGCCCGGCTGAAAAAGACTCTGACCAGACAGGACCCACCAGAGTTCGGTCCAGGTTACACGCCCTCCATCTTGGCGACCAGGGAGGAAGCACCAAGCGTGTCAGGGTATCTCACCGTCTATTGGCCGTTAATGGGGCGTGACGTCCACGTGTTGTCAGCGCCAGAGTTCAAGGTGGTGCTGATTGTGTTGCACTGTCCCTGGGTTTTTGAACTACAAGAGCAACGTCTCATCCATTTCGATGAACGACCCCATCCGCTGACTGATCATCCGCGAGCACATCTTTCGCGCCCCGCACCATTGCCTGGCGCCTGCATGCTCGCCGAGAAACTGGGGTTGCTAAAGCATTACCCGACGATCAAGACCAAGGTTGCTGGCCAGCGCTACGAGGTGCCCAGTTTCCTCATCGGCGATCTCCTGCCGTTCATAGCGGGCTCTCAAGGCCCCTACTGCGTGCATCTGAACATCAAAGATACAAGCGATGCGTTCCAAAACCCTCCGGATTTCAAGCTCTCAAGAATGAGCCCAGAAGATGCTCGCGAGCAAGAGATATCGCGCCATCGGATCGTGCGTGAGCGCTACCGAGCTGGGGGTATCAAGACGGTCGATATCGCCGCTGACGAGGACGTGGATTCAGAGGTTTGCAACAACCTTCGTGCTGCGTTGCTCTATCAGAAGCGTCGATTCGCGCTGAGTCGGACGGCTTATGCCGATCTGATGGAAGAGTTTCGCCTTGGCATATCGAAGGGGCAATGCGCGCTCGAGGTCGTCCGGCGCGTAAGCGCGAGTTCCTCATCACTTGACGTCGATGAGCTCAAGACGGCTTTCTATCGCGCGATTTGGAGTCGGGATCTGCGTCTTGATCTGTTTCACCCAGTGCTTTTCGATCAGCCGATGCAGTTGGAGACAAGGGATGTCTTCGAGGTCTACGCCAACTGGTTCACGCGAGACTGATATGCCAACTGCTGGAACACAGATTTACGCGCCTCGGGGGTATCTCAACCTGGAGCAAGGGGCGGTCTACCATTTCCTGCAGAGCAATGAGAACACCAAGCTTGTCTCGCTAGTGCAGTTCATCGCCCCGGGCCCGGCCTTTCCGCCGAAATCCAGGAACGATCCGCGGAAGTCGGAAGCGAAAGATCAGGACGCCGAACCGGCACCACGAAGCAAACGGAAGCCACAGCCACGGGCAATCCTTGTGCGCTTGGGCCGTTCGGAGTTCGAGGCCGGGCTCGACAATGGCATGATAAGAAAATTTGAAGAACAGAACAGCTTGCCCCCATGGCTGTCTGGACTCACTGTCGACAGATTGCATGCGAGCGATGCGGGAAGGCGAAACGCCGTCAAGAAGCACGCTGACCGCATCAAGGACAAGCTCAAGCGTATTGCCCCTGCGCTAAAGATCAAGAACGAGATCCTGGCGTCCCAAAAACCGGAGCAGATACTCGGCCGGCTCGCGCGATCTTGCAAGCCTGCGGTCAACGAGACGCGGTATTCGTGGTGGTTCTATACGAGGCTTGCATTTGAAGGCAACGATCTGGCCTTGCACTACTCATTTGCAAGCATCGGACATTGGGACCGACTCGACTCGAATTCCTTGGTCAAGAGGGGGGCACCAAGCCGCGATGAGGGACCTGGCCACGGGTACAACACTGACCGGGCAATGCTCGGGACGATCTTGGAATCCTATCGGCGCCTAGCCAAATCAGGCGTCAAACTCGACGACATTTACATTCGCGCAGTCGTCGAGGATTTTGGGTGCAAGACCCGCGAGGTCAACGGTGCACGCGAGTTCTACCATCCGCGTGGGGAGCGATTTCCTACCGAAAAGATGTACTGGTACCACGTCGATCAGACCATCGGCAAGAAGAAGAAGCGCCGTACCCGCATCGGACGCAAAAAGGAGCGTTCGAAGTTCGCACCCTTCGTTGGGTCATTCAGCTCCAATGTCGCGAACCTGATGGAGCGCGTGGAGGGCGATGCATACGTGTTGAAGGAAGTTCCTCGTGGTCTGATCAGCGATGCAGATGTAAAGCCCTTGGTGGTCGTTCGGCTGCGAGATCAGCGCTCGGGGCTTTTCACCGGGATCGGGTTTTCCTTCGGCTCGGAAACCAGTAGCGCCTACCGGATAGCGAGGTTTGTGCAGGCCGTCGACAAAGTCTGGCTCTGCAGCCTCTTTGGCATCCGGATTACGGCAGACATGTGGCCTAGCGAAGGCAACTCTCCGCACGACATCCAGGATCGCGGCCCCGGCGGAACGGATGGGGCATTTGCGAGGGAAGATGAGTTCACCCCTGTGATTGTCGAAGGTTCGCCGAGCCGTAGCCCGCAATCCAAGGCGCTTATCGAGGCATCCAATCCGCGGGAGCCCAAGGTCGACGATCAGCTGGCTCACATGCGCTCGGACAAGAACGCATTTCAGTTGGTTGTCCAGGAGATCTGGAGGTTGATCAGGGACAACGACAGCATGAATGTGAAAGACCGGGTATCCGATGATTTGCTTGAGGAGGTCTCCGTGCCGACACCACTGCGGCTGTGGAAGGCGCTCGATGCACGCATGCGCAACGATGGCATTGCAATGCTGCGGGAGGATGCGATTCGGGCTTTCTTGACCCCTGTGAAAGCGAAGCTCACACGGCGAGGTGTCGAGTTGATGGGGCGAGTCTTCCGCTCAGATGCACTAGACAAATCCGGCCTACGGGAGTGCATCAATGGGAATCAGACGCTTGAGGTCGACGTTTGGGTTCTTGAAGCGTGTGTTCGCCACATTTGGCTTGATATGAAGGGAAAGCTGATCCAACTCGACATGACAGCTGCGTACCGTACAACAGATCGCGAGTTCTTCGTCACCTTGTCCGAACTGCAGGAGCGAGCGGACCAACACCGAAAATGGGAACGCAAGCTGCCTGAGCACCAGCAGGCTACGGAAGCCCATGTCGCAGAGCAGCATCGGTCCCAGACCGGGAAGTCCTGGCGCTCGGCCAAAGCCAAGCCGGGGCGTGCCAAATATGGAACCAAGCAAGCCCGCAGTGAGGGCGCGCGAACGCGGGCACTCTCGAAGGGCAAGGAGGTCATTCATTGACTCATGGTGTTGAGCCTTGTGAGAGTCCGTGGACCAGTCATCTGCGTGGAATCAAGACCATTGGCGATATAGCTCGGATGGTGCGAGTGGGGGCGCAGGCCCTTTCAGGGCTTGGAGACGACCCTGTTGAGGTGGCGTGTCGGCGTATCGAAGCCGCTTGGGATGCCATCTACATTCCGAGCGAGAGCGAGTGTCGGCTGCTGCTGGAATTTGTAGAAGTGGCACTCGCATACGCTAACGAATGGTTTCGGACGAAGAAGGCATTTCTGGGGACTATCTTCAGCGGGACTATCAACATACCACCGGCTTTCCCTTTCTGCGTGACGGGTTTGTCCGGTGTCGGCAAGAGCGCATTGCGCCGAGCTTTGGAGCGACTGTTCACGCCACCGGCGTCTACGATCGCGGTGTCTGATGAATATGAACCATTTCCATGGATTCCGATGCGATCTGCGCTGATCGAAAACGGACCGCAGAGCACCTTGGTCTTCGCAGCACTGGCCGGTCCCGGCTCCAAGCTCAAGCAGACGATGGTCGAATGTCGAGGTTCGATGTATCGCTCGGGTGCTTGTTTCGCAGTTCTCGACGAGATGCAGTTCCTCACTCATGGGGAAGACGCTCGAGCCATGGCGGCCAGATTGCTCTTGAGCGCGGCAAGCTTGGGAACGCCACTGGCGTATTTTTGCAATTTCAGCATGGTCTACAAGATGCTTAAGTTGCCACATGAGAGTCGTCAACGGTTGCTCGCCCGCTTGAGATTGGTGACTCCTTGTTCGCCGCGAGATCCATTGTGGGCTGAATATTTGCAGGAGCTGCAAGCTGCAGTTCCAGGACTGTTTGCATTCAATCTTGTCGATTGGGCAACGGAGCTGTGGAACTACAGCGCCGGACTCAAGCGTAACCTCCAGCAGTTGCTAAAAGAATCGTTCCGGGCATCTCGGCGTGCTGGTGAGACTTCGGTGAGCTGGTCGACTGTCGAGTCGACCTACCTGCACACTGACTACTTCTCGACCCGAGAAGAGGTCGAGCAATTGCTTGCACATGCGATGGGCAACACGAAGATCAAGCGGGATCTCATGTGTCCGTTTGCAAGTCCGTCAAACAACGAATACCAAGCGGCATTGAGGAGCCTGCTTCAGCAGCGCTTCGGGAAGGCGGTTGAAGACTCCGTGCTGAACGAAGCCGAGAAGAAGGAGCTCGCGAAGATCAAATCTGATCTGAGTCCTGTTCCAGTCGCGCAGAGGCGCAGAGCGGATCCAAGACCTCGCACGGCAGGGGCGGCTGCACCTGCGGAGCCCGCTGACGCGATATCAGAAATGAAATCTGTGGCCTTGGTCAAGGCCGCATACTCGCTTCTCCAACCGAAAAGTAAGCCGCGCAATCCTTCGAGCGTAAAGCGAGGCTAGATTTGTTTGGAGCGGCGCGTTCTTCGAACATCGGGCGACTCAATCGAGCTCACGCGGATCGACTGGCTTGTGAGCCACATCTGGGTTCGCATCATCGGTTCGAAGGTGCCGCGGCCTGAGTTCGTGTTTAAGTGCTGCGAAAACTCGCGGCATCAGGATACGTGCAGAAAGTTCATTGCTCGGGCCAAGATGCTCTAGGCGCAGGACAATATCCCAGCGGCTCGGCTCGCGATACGGATCGATCTTTCGGAGTTCTCCAGCCGCGGCTCTGATAGCCTGAACATAGAGTTCTTCGAGCTCTGCCCACTGGTGCTGATCCTTGTGGCGACGGGCTGTGACAGGTGGATTTAGATTCACTGATGACGTTGCGTACTGGACGTCGTGCTTTCTAAGGTAGTGGTAGTCCGAGGAAGCGACTCTCGTCGCTCCTACGTCTCCTCGACGAGAACGCTCGAGAGCATATGTCCAGTTGGCACGAGCAACTTCGAGGCGCTTCAGAATACGTGCGCGCTTCCTCTCTTCGTGCATTTGAGGATTCAGTCTGAGATATTCATCGACTTTGCTCACCGAGATAGAAAGTTTCAAAGCAATAACTTCTGGTGGTTCACCGCTACGGATCATTGAGTCGAGCCGGTCGCGATATTCTTGAGGTATGGTATTGCGGTGGAACCTGGGCCGGATTCCTAAAGCGGCAGCCCAGCCTCTGCCCGTTCCAGTTGAAATTCCAACAGTCTGAGCCGCAGCGGAGACCGATGCGCCCTCTCGAACCAGGTAATCAAATTTCTGCTTGCGAGCGTTGATATCAAGTGCACGCCGGGATGGCAAACGGAAATACGGTTGCTGTCCGTACGATGCAGGCTTCTGCGCGGCGTGGATTCGATAGCAATCCATGAAGTCTTCCCAGTTATCGAAAAGCCACGCGATTACTACGAACTGAAAAAAAGGTCGAATCGAACGCGCTTGCAGCTGGTGAAACAGGTTGGACCTCGCATACAAGCTGCTAAGCCAACCCGGATGGGTACGATGTCTGTCGATAGCACTCGCGAATCCAAGCAGATCAGTCGTCGCACGATTCCAATCGATGTGCTTTTGACTGTCATTGGCCCAGCCTCGGCCTATCAAGCGAGATCGATAGGCTTGCAGGAGTGGTGCCCGTTCGATCTTGAAGCCTGCAGGTTGATGAGCGATTTTGATCGAGAAACTCGTGATCTTGCTCAGAGCCTCTGCTTCTCGCTGATTTGTGGCCGTGACTGCAGGCACAAACTCAAGGTCGTCAATGAGGCTGGGCGTCGGGAGCTTTAGATATGATTCTCTAAGACGGTCTCGCATCGAGCGTTCATGTAGTTCGCAACCGTGCAAGAGGCAACGGAAAACGCCCGGAAGTTGATGGTCTCGGTGCCAGTGTGCCGTACCTTGTTGGATGATGTCTCGGCTTGCACACTCCCTGCAAAAACGCAGGCATTGTGTCTTGAAATAGCGCTCGCCCCCGAGGCCGATTTTGGCGAAAACGCCGTTGTGTCCAGAGCCCTGTCGCATTGATTCGAGTGCAATCTGCTCTTGGCTTGAGCTCAAAAATGGGAGGTATGCGGCCAGTATCGTTCTGCGTCGAATGATCTCTTCGCTATCTCCGAATTTGCCACCCGTTCGTTCAACAAATTTGTCGATCGCGCCCGGAAAATCATGTGTGATCTTTCTAGAGCTTTGACCAAAAAGTTGAGAATTTGTCTCGGAACTTTTAACATTTCCTAAGAGGAAATGCTGACGAGTACAGAGGCTGTGCAACGTTTCGTCTTCTAGCCAACTGATTGCTTTCAAACTTGGCTCGTCACCCCGGAATTTGATCATCGAAGTACTTGGCAAGTTTAGAGATTGAAAATCCTCTAGGCCGCGAGTTTGGATGGCAACGCTACTTTAGCCAATTGCATTCGCTTGGTCTACAGAAAATCTTGCTATACCAAGAAAAACAGTAAATTTCCTTTACACGTGAACCTGAGAAGATTGGGCGTTACTAGAAGCGGTTAACAAAGCGCGACATGAATGCTGATATGACCGCTCGAAGCGGATACATAGCTTATCGTTTACCGGTAGTGGTGGCAGAGTGTGTACTCGTGTCCCTTGTCCGCGTGCAATATGCTTGGCCATTAGCGCGGCCTTCCATTGGCTTGCCACCCGCCGCCGGCAGGGCATTGACCAGTTCCTTGAAAAGCCATCGAATCGTGTTGTGACGAGCTGTTCGCTATCGGGGGAATGAATAAGGGGCCGCGTTGGGAGACCGCTCATTAAAACGGCGACGCACTTTGCGTTGCGTTATGAATCTCAAAAAAACTCCGCCAAATCAATGGCTTATGGTGAGAGCTTTCCCGACGCACTTTATTCACACATAGCAATGGCGGCCACCGCACGATCCGCTGCTGGAGGCGCGCAATCGCGCATTTCGCGCCTTTTCCGGTGCCCGGTTCGGCATCGACGCGGCCGTGCTTTCTTTAGCATGGGTTCACCACCAGACCCACGCGAACAGTCCGCAGATGTCCAAGCTTCCCGTCCCCATCCGCTTCGAACGGCAGACAAGATGGCGCCGCACCTGAGCGCGCTGCGCGCCGATCACTTGCCGGACGCGGTCAGGCAATCCTCCGCACTGGGGTGGCCCTACCGGGAAGCCGACTGGCGCTTCGCCTTCGATCTCGGCAGCGGCTTCGCGGCGGAAGTGGACGGCCGCCTGGTCGCTACGGCGATGTGGTGGCCCCATGGCGAGAGCCATGCCTCGGTGGGCATGATCATCGTCGACCCGGGCATGCAGGGGCGGGGCCTGGGGCGTGCCTTGATGGGAAAGCTGCTCCACGAGGCGCGCAACCGCACGGTGTTCCTGAACGCCACCCGGGAGGGGCTCCCGCTCTATGCGCAGCTCGGGTTTGTCGCCCGTGGGCAGGTGTTCCAGCACCAGGCCGTGCTGCCGGCGGAAGCCGCTCTTCCTGCCGCGCCACTGGCGTGCGTGCGTGCCATGCAGGCAGCAGACAGCCAGAGCGTGCGCCGGCTGGACCGTGCTGCCACAGGAATGGACCGGACTGCATTGCTGGATGCATTGCTCGGGGCCGGCACGGCGATGGTCGTCGATCGCGGCACCGGTCTGTCGGCCTACGCCTGCGCAAGGGAATTCGGGCATGGCGTGGTGATCGGCCCGGTGGTCGCATCGGGTGCAGGCGGTGCTGCCGATGCAATGGACCTGATCGCCGCACTCGCCGACCGGGCCCGCGGCCGGTTCCTTCGCCTCGACGTGACCGAGGGCAGCGGCCTGTCTGCATGGCTGACCGCCATGGGGCTGCCCTGCGTGGGCCATGCAGTGCCCATGGTGCGCGGCGTCCACACGCGGGCCATCAACGTCGATGCAGATGTAGGTGCGGGTGCGGGTGCGCGCCTGTTTGCCCTTTCCAACCAGTCGTTCGGCTGACGCGGCGGCTCATCACATCACTACGTCCCCGAGACGATGGAAACTCATCTATGAAGCTGATGCCCTACTGGCTCGATACCTCGCCCAGATTCACCGGTGGACAGGCCGAGGCGCCCAGCGGAGACGTCGATGTGGCGGTGGTCGGCGCAGGCTTTACCGGCTTGTCCGCGGCCATTGCACTGGCGAAGAAGGGCGCAAGCGTTGCGGTGCTCGATGCCGCAACCGTGGGCAGCGCTGCTTCCGGCCGCAACGGCGGCATGTGCAACAACGGCTTCGCACAGGACTACTGCGCGCTGTCGGGCAGGCTCGGGCGGGAGCGCGCCAACATGCTCTATCGCGCCTTCGATGCGGGCGTCTGCAAGGTGGAGTCGCTGATCGCGGAGGAGGGCATCGACTGCGATTTCAAGCGTGTCGGCAAGCTCAAGCTCGCGGCCAAGCCGGAGCACTACGACAAGCTGGCGCGCTCGCAGGCACTGATGGCGAAGGAGTGCGATCCGGACACCCACATGGTGACCCGGGCGGAACTGCGCAGCGAGATCGGCTCGGACCAGTATTTTGGCGGCCTGGTCTTTGGCAAGAGTGCAGGCATGCACGTGGGCCGTTATGGCCACGGCCTTGCCGTCGCGGCGGCAAAGCGCGGCGTGCGCATCCACGAGAACGCGCCCGTCATCGGCCTCAAGCGCCAGGCAGGCTCGGTGCATCAGGTCGAAACGCCAGGCGGCAGCCTCCGCGCCAGGCAGGTCCTGCTTGCGACCGGTACCTCGGCCGTGGGGCCACTGGCCTGGTTCCGCCGCCGCATCGTGCCGGTGGGGGCATTCATCATCGTGACCGAGCCGCTGCCGGTCGAAGTGCTCGACCGGCTGACGCCGCGGCGCCGGATGACCACGGACACGAAGAACTTCGTCAACTACTTCCGCGTCACGCCGGACAACCGCCTGCTGTTCGGCGGCCGCGCGCGTTTCGCGGCGACCAACCCCAAGTCGGACATGAAGAGCGGCGCCATCCTGCAGCGATCTCTCGTGCAGGTCTTCCCCGAGCTCCGGGATACCCGCATCGACTACTGCTGGGGCGGCATGGTCGACATGACCCGCGACCGCCTGCCGCGCGCCGGAGAGCGCAATGGCCTTTTCTATTCCATGGGCTATAGCGGGCACGGAACCCACATGTCGACCTATATGGGCGCGATCATGGCGGAGGTGCTGGATGGCCGCGCCGACCTGAACCCATGGCGGGACTTCGACTGGCCGGCGATTCCAGGCCATTTCGGCAAGCCATGGTTTCTTCCCATCGTTGGCGCCTACTACCGCTTCCAGGATCTGGTGCGCTGAATACCCTCGGCGGCCCGGCGGTCAGTCGGCCTCGGCCGGGGACAGCATCGTTCCGCGGCAGTTGGGCGAGCCGCAATGGCAGGGGTATTTCTCGGCGGTCGAGCCGTCGTCCGCGGTCAGCGAGTAGTCGATGAACAGCTCGTCGCCGGCATCCACCGGAACCAGGGTCTGGAACTTCAGCATCAGCTCGCCCGCCTCGTCGTATTCCTCGACGGCTTCGCAGTTGGGGTCGCAGGCATGGTTCAGGTGGCGCGTGCCGTTGCCGCCCTTGGCGCCGTCGATCGTTTCCTGGTTGGAGAGCGTGAACAGGTAGGTGAGCTGGTCGTTCCACGTCCTGGCGGCGATCTCCTGCTGCGTGTAGCGGCGGCCTTCGTAGAGGCCGAGGAAGGCCTCGGCGGGCAGGTCGCGCGTCGCGAAGGCGCCGAGTCCGTGCACGCCGCTGGGACCGACCCGGATGTAAGGCGTGGAGGAGGTTTGCTTGCGGGGTTTCATGCCGCTCATTCTGCAGGCTCTTCGTCCTGCTGCGCCTGGAACATGCGCGTGAAATCGCAGCATTCCTGCGCCAGCATCACGATCGACGACGTCAGCGCGCTGCGGTGCTCGCCCTTGTGCATGGCCACGTAGCGCACCACCGGCAGCGCGGGCTGCACGTCGATCACCGCGAGCATGCCGGCCGAAACCAGCGGGTCCAGGCACTGGCGCGGAAGGTAGCTCACGCCCAGGCCCGACACCGTGAGCCCGGTCAGCGCCACGAGGTTGCTCACCACGATGGTGTCGGCGGGCTGCACGCCCTGGTCCTTCATCCAGGCGTCGTAGGCGCGCCCTGTGCCCGAGTTCTTGCCCTGCACCAGCATGCGGTGGCGCGCGAGCTCGTGCAGCCGCACGGTGCCGGTGGCGGCCACCACGCCGGGCTTGCACATCCAGGCGCTTTGCACCTTGCCGATGGCCTTGCTCTGCATGCGCGAATCGGCAAAGGTGTCGGGCACGATCACCAGGTCGAGCTCGTCGGCCAGCAGCTTGTCGCGCAGTTGCAGGCTGTCGTCCACGTCGGGCTCGAGGATGACCTTGGGGTAGTGCCGCTGGATCACGCCCACCAGCCGCGGCAGCCACGTCATGGCCGTGAGCTCGGTCACGCCGATGCGCAGCCGCCGCTGCACCACGCCGGGCTTGCTGAACTGCTCGACCGCGGCATCGCGCTGCTCGAGCAGCCGGGACGCGAGCACGAACATCTCCTCGCCCTTTTCGGTGAGCCGCGCGGTGCGCTGGCTGCGGTCGAACAGCTCGGTGTCGAACAGCAGCTCGAGTTCATGCACCCGCTTGGACACGGCCGACTGCGAGGTATGCAGCTGGTTGGCCGCCTGCGCGAAGCCACCGAGCTTGGCGATCCAATACAGGGCCTCGAGCTGCTTGAAGGTCATCACGGTGCACGCCCCTTGGACTGAATACTTTTATTCATCTTATTCAATCACAAAAAATCGCTTTTGGAAATTTGATGGCGCGCCGAAGATTCGCCCCGTGTAGTCCCGCGTACTTCCGGCCTCATCTTCAAAGGAACACTCCATGAACTTCAAACTGTCCCTCGCTTTCGGCGCCAGCATGGCGCTGCTCTGCGGCGCCGCGGCCGCGCAGGAGAGCCCCACGCTGCGCAAGATCAAGGAAACGGGCACGGTGCAGATCGGCAGCCGCGACACGCAGATCCCGTTCTCCTACAAGACCGGCGGCGAGAGCGCGCCCATCGGCTTCACCAACGAGATCTGCCTGAAGGTGGTGGACGCCATCAAGGCGAAGCTCGGCCTGCAGAAGATCGAGGTGCGCTACACGCTGCTCAATTCGACCAACCGCATTCCGCTGGTGCAGAACGGCACGGTCGACCTCGACTGCGCGACCACCACCAACACCGTGCAGCGCCAGCAGCAGGTCGACTTTGCGCCGAGCCATTTCGTCACCAACATCACGGCTGCGGTGAAGAAGAACTCGGGCATCAACTCGATCGCCGACCTGCAGGGCAAGGCGGTGGCCACGGTGGCCGGCAGCACCTCGATGCAGCTGCTGCGCGGCTTCCGCAAGACCGAGAACATCGAAGTGCAGGAAATCGCGGGCAAGGACACGGCCGATGCCTTCCTGCTGCTCGCGAGCGACCGCGCCGTGGCCTACGTGCTGGACGATGTGCAGCTGGCCGGCCTCATTGCCAACCAGCCCAACGCCTCCGACTACAAGCTGCTGAAGGACGTGCTGCGCCAGGAACCCTACGGCATCATGATGCGCAAGGAAGACCCCGAGTTTAAGGCCATCGTCGACCAGGCGGTGACCGAGATGATGAAGTCGGGCGCCATCGACAAGCTCTACGCAAAGTGGTTCATGTCGCCCATTCCGCCGCGCAACGTGAACCTCAACTTCCCGATGTCCGACGCGGTGCGCGAGGCCTACAAGAACCCGAACAACAAGGGCGTTTGAGAATGCCGGCAAACACACAGCACGCCAACGGCCTGGCGTTCTCCGATGCGCTGATGCGCGAGGTGAAGCAGCGCTTTCTCAACGTCGACCACGACCACCACGGGCGCGAGCGCCTCTACTTCGACAACGCGGGCGGCTCGTTCCGGCTCAAGGCGGCGGCCGAGCGCTTCGCGCAGGTCGACGCCATTCCCGACAACGCCGAGCGCATCCATGCCACCGCCGTCGAGCTGCAGCAGATCCAGGCCCGGGGCACCGACGACGTGCGCACCATCCTCAACGCGCACGGCGGCAGCGTCTATGCGTCGCTGACGGCGTCGGGCGCGATGTTCGACATGGTGCGCGCGGTGGCCGAGAACGTGCCGGGCACCAACATGGTCACCACCGTGCTCGAGCATCCCTCGTCGTTCGACGCGATGAGCCTCTATGCCGGCAAGTCCGGCCGCGAGCTGCGCGTGGCCAGGAGCAACCGCGAGACCGGCGGCGTCGATGCCGACGAGATCGTGCGGCTGGTGGACAAGGACACCTGCCTGCTCAACGTGATCCATGCCTCGAACATCTCGGGCGCCAAGCTCGACCTGGAGCAGATCGTGCGGCGCGCGCGCGAGATCAAGCCCGACCTCTACATCGTCGTCGACGCCGTGCAGCACGCACCACACGGCCTGATCGACCTGCAGAAGACGCCGGTGGATGGCATCAACGTGGCGCCCTACAAGTTCTTCGGCTGCCGCGGCTCGGGCCTGTCGTGGGTGTCGGACCGCGCGGCGCGGCTGCCGCACCACAAGCTCGCGGGCAAGAAGCCCGACTTCTGGGACCTGGGCAGCTCGGCGCCGTGGCAGTTTGCCGTGCTCACCGAAATCGTCGACTACGTGTGCTGGCTCGGCGGCCATTTCACGCAGGCCACCGGGCGCCGCGCCCTGTTCGAAGCCGGCATCACGCACATCGAGCTGCACGAGCGGGCCCTGCTGTCGGTGCTGCTGGACGGAA
Organism: Variovorax sp. SPNA7; assembly: GCF_033807855.1. Lineage (NCBI taxonomy): Bacteria > Pseudomonadati > Pseudomonadota > Betaproteobacteria > Burkholderiales > Comamonadaceae > Variovorax > Variovorax sp. SPNA7. The sequence goes on along the minus strand of NZ_CP138513.1, from coordinate 4,393,772 downwards.
GCGGCGGCGCCGCGGGACTGCGCAGCATCGAAGGCGTGAAGGTCTTCCTCGACCATCCGGACCTGACGAAGCGCGACCTGATCATCGGCATCGGCTTCGAGCACCTCGACTGCACGCAGGCCGTGGTCGAGTACGGCTTGCGCGGCGTGACGGTCTATGAGCGCGTGGCGAGCAGCATCTATTCGAAGCGCATGCTCGACTCCTTCGGCCTCGAAGGCACCGTGCGGGTTTCGCCGCTGCACTGCCACTCGGCGGCCGACATGGAGAAGTTCCTGCGCGTGACGCGGGAGATCGCCCTCAGCGCGAGTGGGCCGCGGACAGGAAGCGCCGGATGACCGGCACCACCTGTTCGAGGTGCGTCTCGAGCAGCCAGTGGCCGCCGTCGGTCAGCACCAGCTCGGCCTTCGGAAGGTCGCGCAGGTAGGCGCGCGCCGAGGCCTCGGGCATGTAGCCGTCGTTCGGCCCCCAGACGATGAGCGCGGGCGGCTGGTGTTCGCGCAGGAAGGCCTGGTAGCGTGGAAACCATTCGAGGTTCTGCTTCAGGCCTTCCATCAGCTGGCGCGCGAGTTCCCTGCGCTGCGGCGTGTTCATCAGCGGCCAGTGCAGCTTCCACAGGTCGGGCGGAATCTGCGCCGCCTGGGCCTCGGGAACCTCGCCGACGAACTCGGCGCGGAAGCCCTCTTCGTTCACCGCCTTCTCGAGCACCGCGCGGTTGCTGGCCGACGGATCGCGCCAGAAAGCCTGGATGGCGCGGTACTTGGGGCCGAGCGTGTCTTCGTAGATGTCGCCGTTCTGGATGATCACCGCGGCCACGCGCTCCGGATGGCGGATGGCCAGGCGCAGGCCGATTTGCGAACCGTAGTCGTGCAGGTAGAGCGCGTAGCGATCGAGCCCCAGCTTGCGGCAGAAGGCCTCCAGAAAGCCCGCATAGGCATCGAAGTCGAAGCCGAAGGCCTCGGCGGGCGGCGTTTCGCTGAGGCCGAAGCCCGGGTAGTCCGGCGCCACCAGGCGCCACCGGTCCGCCAGCAGGGGCATGAGGCGGCGGTACTGGAACGACGAGCACGGATAGCCGTGCGGCAGCAGCAGCACCGGTGCGTCGCGCGGGCCGGCTTCGCGGTAGAAGACTTGCATCCCGTCGAGGTCGACGAAGCGATGCGCGACCGCATGGGCATCGGCCGTGAGGGTGGGTGTGGAACTGCGTTCGGTCATGCAGCCCATGCTGCGCGCCGGCGCGCGGGGGCGGATGTAGGTGGCGACTGATGCGCGGCGTCGGACGCCCGCAACGCGGGCGCCGCTTGCCGCTTCCGCTCAGGCCAGCAGGTCGCTCAGCGTGCGCGCGATCACCTTGGTGGCGCGGCGCAGGTCTTCGAGCACCACGCGCTCGTCGCTGCGCTTGGCGTGCGATTCGAGCACGGTGCGCGGGCCGGCGCCGTAGATCACGCCCGGAATGCCGGCTTCGCCGTAGAGGCGCACGTCGGTGTACAGCGGCGTGCCCATGGCCTTGATCGGCTCGCCGAAGACTTGCTCGCCGTGCTTCTGGATCGCATCGACCAGCGGCTTGTTGCCGGCCAGCGGCTTCATCGAATTGGCGAGCAGCAGGCGCTTGATCTCGACCGTGATGCCGGTGCTTTCCGCGGCCGCATCCGCGATCACCTTGCGGATCGTGGCCTCGACCTCGACCGGGTTCTCCTCGGGGATCATGCGGCGGTCGAGCTTGAACACCACCTTGCCGGGCACCACGTTGGTGTTGGTGCCGCCTTCGATGCGGCCCACGTTGAGGTAGGGGTGCGTGATGCCCTCGACCTTCGACGTCACCTGCTGGTAGAGCGTGTTCTGCGCATAGAGCGCATTGAGGATCTTCACCGCGCCCTGCAGCGCATCGACGCCGGTGGTGGGGATGGCGGCGTGGGCCATCTTGCCGTGCACCGTCACTTCCATCTGCAGGCAGCCGTTGTGCGCGGTGACCACTTCGTAGCTGAAGCCGGCCGCGATCATCAGGTCGGGCCTGGTCAGGCCCTGCTTGAGCAGCCAGCCCGGGCCGAGTATGCCGCCGAATTCCTCGTCGTAGGTGAAGTGCAGCTCGACGCCGCCCTTGGCGGGCCTGGCCACGGCTTCGAGCGCGCGCAGCGCGAAGGTGAAGCTCGCGAAGTCGCTCTTGCTCACGGCGGCGGCGCGGCCGTAGAGGCTGCCGTCGGCAATCTCGCCGCCGTACGGGTCGTGCGTCCAGCCTTCGCCCGGGGGCACCACGTCGCCGTGGGCGTTCAGGGCCACGGTGCGGCCACCGTCGCCGTCCTTGCCGTACTTGCGGCGCACGATCAGGTTGGTGATCGACTCGAGGCCGTAGTCCTTCACTTCCTGTTCCGGCACGGCGTGCTTCTCGGCGTCCAGGCCGAAGTCCTTCAGCAGCTCGGCGGTGCGCTCGGCGTGCGGCGCGTTGTTGCCGGGCGGCGTGTCGGTGGGCACCTGCACCAGTTGCTGCAGGAACTGCACTTCCTCGTCGAAGTGGGCGTCGATCCAGGCGTCGAGCTTGGCGTAATCGGTCATGGTTTTTCTTTTCAGTGGGCTTGGTCGGCGGCGAGGTTGTCCAGCAGGTGCTGGAAGGCCTGCACAGCCAATTGAATGTCGTCGTTGGTGCTCGATTCGAGCGGGTTGTGGCTGATGCCCGAGTTGATGCCGCGCACGAAGAGCATGGCCTGCGGCATCACCTCGTGCAGCTTCATTGCGTCGTGGCCGGCGCCGCTGGGCATGCGAAAGAGCGGCACGCCGAGCGATTCGACGGCCTTTTCCCAGCGCTGCTGCCATGCGGGCGCGCTGGGCGCGGCGGCGGCGCGCATGGCCTCCTCGATGACGAAGCGTACGCCGCGGCGGTCGGCAATCTCCTGCAGCGCGGCCAGCACGTCGCGCACCACGGCGTCGCGCTGCGGATCGTTGGGCGCGCGGATGTCCAGGCTGAACTTGCAGCGTCCGGGCACCACGTTGATCGAGCCGCTCGGCACTTCGAGCATGCCCACGGTGGCGACGGAGTCGCCGTCCTTTGCCGCGCGCTGCTCGGCGAAGAGGATCAATTCGGCCACCGCAGCGGCGGCATCGCGGCGCCGGCCCATCGGCGTGGTGCCGGCATGGCTGGCCATGCCGATCATCTCGCCCACGTAGCGCACGCCGCCGTTGATGGAGGTGACGATGCCCAGGGGGATGTCGAGCTCGGTGAGCACAGGCCCCTGCTCGATGTGCACCTCGACGAAGCCGAGGTAGCGCGCCGGGTCGCGCTGGATCTTCGGAATTTCTTCTTCCTTCAGCCCCGCGTGCCGCATGGCCTCGCGCATGGTGATGCCGTCGGCATCCTTCTGGTCGAGCCAGCGCGGGTCGAAGTGGCCGATGAGCGCGCCCGATCCGAGGAAGGTGGCCTTGTAGCGCTGGCCCTCCTCTTCGGCAAAGCCCACCACCTCGAATGCGAACGGCAGGCGCCGGCCCTGGCGCTTGAGTTCGCGCACGCAGGCTACGGCCACGAAGATGCCCAGGCGGCCGTCGTACTTGCCGCCGTTGCGTACGGTGTCGTAGTGCGAGCCGGTGAGCAGCGCCTTGGCATCGGGCGTGGCACCTTCGTAACGGCCGACCACATTGCCGACCGCATCGATGTGCACCGAGTCGAAGCCGCAGTCGCGCATCAGGCCCGAGATTTGCGCGGCGCAGGCGCGGTGCGCATCGGTCAGGTAGGTGACGGTGAGCTGGCCCTTCTCGGCATAACCCGGGTCGGTGTGCACCGAGAGCGCTTCCTGCCAGTCCCACACGTCGTTGCCGAGCGAGACGTCGGCGCCGAACTTGTCGTCGAGCCGGATCTCGGCGATGCGGTGGATGTTGCGCAGCGCCTCGCCAAGCTCGAAGTCCGGGTGATGGTGCAGCCGGCGCTCGAAGGTGTCGATGATCTCGCGCTTCGAAAGCCCGGTGCCGCGCGGCCCACGCACCGCCAGGATGAACGGAAAGCCGAACTTGGCGTTGTAGTCGGCATTGAGCTGCTGGATCTTTGCGAACTCTTCGGGCGTGCAATCGGTGAGGCCGGCCTTGCCCTGCTCATGGGTCGATTCGGCCGTGAGCGTCTTGCTGACCATGGCCTTGCCCGCGAGCTCGGGGTGGGCGCGGATCAGGCCGAGCTTTTCGTCGGCCGAGGCCGCGGCCACCGCCTGCACGAGCGCATGCTTCAGGTGCGCGAGCGAGCGGAACGGGCGCGCCGCGAGCGCGCGCTCGGCGATCCACGGCGAATGTTCGTAGGTGCCGTCGAGCAGTGCCAGGGCATCGCCGGGCGTTGCTGCGTTCAGTTGGTCGAGGGTCAGGCTCATGAGGGGTCTCCTGTGGCGGCCGCTTCGAAGGGATGCGCCTGCTTCCAGTGGCGCGCGATGTCCACGCGCCGGCAGACCCACACGCCCTCGTGCTGGCCGATGTGATCGAGAAAGCGTTGCAGCGCGGTGATGCGGCCGGGCCGTCCGAGCAGGCGGCAGTGCATGCCGATGCTCATCATCTTGGGGCTGTTGTCGCCTTGCGGGTCGCCTTCGGCATAGAGCGCGTCGAAGCTGTCCTTCATGTACTGGAAGAACGGGTCGGCGTGCGAGTAGCCCTGCGGCAGTGCAAAGCGCATGTCGTTGCAGTCGAGCGTGTAGGGCACGATGAGCTGCGGCACCACGGTGCCGTCGGTCTTCTGCACCTTCATCCAGAAGGGCAGGTCGTCGCCGTAGTAGTCGCTGTCGTATTCGAAGCTGCCGTAGTCGGCCACCAGGCGTCGCGTGCGCGGGCTGTCGCGGCCGGTGTACCAGCCCAGGGCGCGCTCGCCCGTGAGCTTTTCGATGGCTTCCATGCCCAGGCGCATGTGCTCGCGCTCGGTGGCCTCGTCGAGGTTCTGGTAGTGGATCCAGCGCCAGCCGTGGCAGGCGATCTCGTGGCCCAGCTCCTTGAAGGCGGCGGCCAGCTCGGGGTAGCGTTCCAGCGCCATGCCCACGCCGAACACGGTGAGCGGCAGGCCGCGCTTCTCGAACTCGCGCAGGATGCGCCAGACGCCGGCGCGCGAGCCGTATTCGTAGATGCCTTCCATGCTGATGTGCCGGTCCGGAAAGCTGGCCGGATTGAACATCTCGGAGAGGAACTGCTCGGAGCCGGCGTCGCCGTGCAGCGTGGCGTTCTCGCCGCCCTCTTCGTAGTTGAGGACGAACTGCACCGCGATGCGCGCGCCGCCCGGCCATTGGGCATGGGGCGGATTGCGGCCGTAGCCGACGAGGTCGCGCGGGTAGGGCAGGGTGGTGTCGTAGACGGTCATGGGCGTTCGTTCAGGACAGGGCGAGCGAGATGTCGTTGGTCGGCACCTTGCGGTCGAAGGTCAGGTTGGCCTCGACGTGTTCCAGGTGTTCGGTCATGAGGCGCACGGCGCGCTCCTCGTCGCGCGCGGCCAGCGCCTTCACGATGTCGGCGTGCTCGTCGTTGGAGTGCTCGGCCGCGCTGGTGCTCTGGTACATCAGCGTGATGAGGGCGCAGCGCGAGATCAGCTCGCCGAGGATCTGCGCCAGCACCTGGTTGCCCATGAGCTCGGCCATGCGCACGTGGAAGTCGCCGAGCAGCTCGGTGCGGCCCGAGATGTCCTCGCCCGACACTGCGGACTTTTCGAGCGCCACGTGCTCCTTGAGCGCCTTGATCTTGGCCGGCGTGACGGTGCGCACGAACTCGCGCGTCATCTCGGCCTCGAGCATGCGGCGCACCGCGAACACCTGCCTGGCCTCGTCGACGGCCGGGGCCGCCACGAAGGCGCCGCGCGCGGGCTCCAGGCGGATGAGCTTGTTCTGCGACAGCTGGAACAGCGCCTGGCGCACCAGCGTGCGCGACACGCCGAAGTGGTCGGCCAGCTTCTGCTCGGCCAGCTTGGTGCCGGGCTGCAGCCGGTGGTCGACGATCGCCTTGGTGAGCGCGTCGACGATCGAACGGGTGGTGGAGGACTCCATGTTTTTCATGATAGACCCAAAGCCGGTAACTGTATACACTTTTGTCCACCGGAATTTCCCGCAGCTGATCGACCTTCGAAGGAGCGCCCCATGGGCTTGAGCACTCACGTACTGGACACGATGCACGGCGGCCCAGCGGCCGGCATGGAGGTGGCGCTGTACACCACCCAAGGCGAGGACGCCACGCTGGTGAAGCGCTTCACGCTGAATTCGGACGGCCGCAGCGACGCGCCGCTCTACGACAACCACTCGCTCGAGGTCGGCACCTACCGGCTGGTGTTCGACGTGGCGGGCTACTTCAAGGCGCGCGGTGTGAAGCTGCCCGAGCCGAACTTCCTCAACAAGGTGTCGCTGGACTTCGGCGTGGCGCACACCGACCAGCACTACCACGTGCCGCTGCTCGTGAGCCCGTGGAGCTACTCGACCTACCGCGGGTCTTGATGTCAGTCGCCTTGCTGCTGCCCTTCGGTCAGGGTGTCGAGCTGGAAGCGCCCGCTCTTGTCCCACAGCCAGGTGTCGGTCCAGGTGACCGGGCCGAGGCGGGTGGCGGCGGGGAAGGGCGCGGCCTGCAGCACCGCGCGTTCGATCTCCGCGATGACCTCGGGCGCATGCTTGGGCGCGCGCATCCAGTGCATCGACACCACCTTGCCGCCGGCATCGAGGTTCACCTGCAGCGTGCCCACCGCATAGAGCAGCGGCGGCAGCTGGCCGCCGTAGATGCGCGAGCGGTTGATCTCGTAGATGTGGCGCGCGGCATCGCGGCGGTAGTCGCGCGCGGTGGCTGCGTTCGACGCGCGCGGCGCGGGGCCGCTGGCGCTGCGGTCGGCCGTGGCCCGGCTCAGCTGGCCGGGCACCGATCCGGTGGTGCCGCATCCGGCGATCCAGAGGGCGCAGAGGGAAGAGGCCAGGAGGGCGAGGCGGCGCGGCGTAAGCTGACGGTTCATCGCCGGGTTTATACCGTGAGTCATCCGCACCCCCGCAACCGAAGGTATCGAGAATGAACGGCTTGGTCGATCAGCTGCTGGCGCGCCTGGCCCGCGAAGACGCGGTGCTGGTGCGCGTCGAATCCACGCAGGGCTCGGCGCCGCGCGAGGCGGGCACCTGGATGGCGGTGTGGGCCGAAGGGCTCACGGGCACCATCGGCGGCGGCCAGCTCGAGTTCCAGGCCACGCAGGAAGCGCGCGAGTTGCTCGCGGGGCGCCGCGCGATCGACGGCGTCGAGCGCTATCCGCTCGGCCCGAGCCTGGGCCAGTGCTGCGGCGGCGTGATGTTTCTCTCTTACCGGCGCATCACGGCGGCCGACGCGCCGGCCCTGCAGCGTGAATTGGTTGCGCAGCTCCAGCCCGTGGCGCTGTTCGGTGGCGGCCACGTGGGCGCCGCACTCGCACGGCTGCTGGCCGGCCTGCCGTTTTCGGTGCGCTGGATCGACAGCCGCGACGGCGTGTTTCCCGATGCACTGCCGGCGCAGATCGAGACCGAGCATTCCGAGCCCGTGCAGGACGCCGTGGCCGCGCTCGCGCCGGGCAGCCGCGTGCTGATCATGAGCTTCAGCCACGCCGAAGACCTGGACATCGTCATCGCCTGCCTCAAGCGCCTGCGCACGCATGGCGACCTGCCCTACATCGGCCTGATCGGCAGCAAGACCAAGTGGGCGACCTTCAGCCACCGGCTCGAGGCGCGCGGCTTCACGCCCGACGAACTGGCGCGCATCACCTGCCCGATCGGCGTGCCCGGCATCACGGGCAAGGAGCCCGAGGTTATTGCGGTGGCGGTGGCGGCACAGTTGTTGCAGTCGTTGGGCTGAACAGGGTTTTCCCGGCGGCGACGCCTTCAAAAAAGCATCCCGCCACTTGCCAAAACTGTATACACTTTCGGTCCACAACAAGCCGCAGCGGAGCGAGGCCCATTTTTTCATGGAGCCTGCGTTCGCGGCACTTTCTCTGCTTACAGCGCCCGCAGTGGTGAGCAGGCTGAAACCCCTTGGTGGCGTCCCCGCGCGCCACGAGGGTTGAGAGAGAGCACATGGAAAGTTATTACCTCGACTGGGCCAACCTGCTGCTGCGCTGGGTCCACGTCATCACCGCGATCGCCTGGATCGGCGCTTCCTTCTACTTCGTGATGCTGGACAACAGCCTCGAGAAGCCGCAGGACCAGGAATCGCTCGACAAGGGCGTGGGCGGCGAGCAGTGGGCCGTGCACGGCGGCGGCTTCTACAACATGCAGAAGTACGCGCTGGCGCCCAAGAGGCTCCCGGACCACCTGCACTGGTCGTACTGGGAGAGCTACAGCACCTGGCTCACGGGCTTTGCGCTGTTCACCATGTCGTACCTGTGGAACGCCAGCACCTACCTGATCGACAAGTCGAAGATGGACTGGCAGCCCGGCGCCGCCATTGGCGTGGCGCTGGCCTTCTTCGTGGTGTTCTGGATGGTCTACGACGGCATCTGCCAGGTCTTCGGCCGCCGCAAGAACGGCGACACCATCGTCGGCGTGCTGATTGCGCTCTTCATCGTGTTCGCGACCTGGCTGGCCTGCCAGTGGTTCGCGGGCCGCGCGGCCTTTTTGCTGGTGGGCGCGATGATGGCCACCACGATGAGCGGCAACGTGTTCTTCTGGATCATTCCGGGCCAGCGCAAGAACGTGCAGGCCCTGCGCGAAGGCCGGCCGGTCGACCCGGTGCACGGGCAGCGCGGCAAGCAGCGCAGCGTGCACAACACCTACTTCACGCTGCCGGTGCTGTTCGCGATGCTGAGCAACCACTACAGCTTCACCTACACGCACAAGTACAACTGGATCGTGCTGCTGCTGATCATGCTCGGCGGCGCGGCGATCCGGCAGTTCTTCGTGGTGCGGCACCGCTTCAAGCTCGGCAACGCGGGCAACCCGCTGCCCTATGCGCTGATCGGCATCGTGGTGCTGGGGCTCACCATCGTCTGGATGAAGCCCGAGCCGGCCGCCGCACCCGCGGCGGCCGCAGCAGCGCCCGCGGTGGCGTTCAAGGACGTGCAGAAGGTGCTCGAGCAGCGCTGCTTCATGTGCCACGGCGAGGCCGTGCAGATGAAGAACGTGCGCGTCGACACGCCCGACCAGGTGGCGGCGCATGCGCAGGCCATCTACCAGCAGGTGGTGGTGACGAAGATCATGCCGATGAACAACGCGACCGGCATGACCGACGAAGAGCGTGCGCTGATCGGCCGCTGGTTCCAGGCCGGCGCCAAGACCAACTAGCCGGATCGGATAGACCGCGGTCAAGAGAGCGGGCCGCCGTTCGCAGCACAATCGCCGGATGGAGACAAAGCAAGCCATGACCGCATCGAACCCTTCCTTCGGCCCCACACCCGATCCGCGCGAAGCACCGCGCGCCTTCCTCGAACATCTCTACCGCGTGGCGGTGGACCGCGCATTGCCCCTGTCCACGCTGGGCGCGCATCTGCCCAAGCCGCCCAAGGGCCGCACGCTGGTGCTGGGCGCGGGCAAGGCGGGCGGCTCGATGGTGCAGGCGCTCGAGGCCCTGTGGCCGGCCGACGCGCCGCTCTCGGGCCTGGTCGTCACGCGCTACGACCACATCCCGCCGCGCCCCGAGGGCGTGCCGCAGCGCATCGAGCTCGTCGAGGCCGCGCATCCGGTGCCCGATGCGGCCGGGCAGCAGGCGGCGGAGCGCATCCTCGCGCTCGCGCAAGGCCTCACGGCCGATGACCTCGTGCTGTGCCTGATCTCGGGCGGCGGTTCCTCGCTGCTGGTGCTGCCGGCCGAAGGCCTCTCGCTGGCGGACAAGCAGCGCATCAACAAGCAGCTGCTCGACAGCGGCGCCGGCATCGGCGAGATGAACTGCGTGCGCAAGCACCTCTCGCGCATCAAGGGCGGCCGTCTTGCAGCGGCCTGCGCGCCGGCGCGCGTGGTCACGCTCACCATCAGCGACGTGCCGGGCGACGACCCGGCCGTCATCGCGAGCGGCCCCACGGTGCCCGACGCCACCACCTGCGCCGATGCGCTCGCCATCCTCGACCGCTACGGCATCGAGGTGCCGGCGCCGGTGCGCGCGCAGCTCGAGAGCGGCGAGCTCGAAACCCCGAAGCCGGGCGATGCGGTCTTCAAGGGCCATGAAGTCCACCTGATCGCCACGCCCCAGCAGTCGCTCGAAGCGGCGGCCAAGGCGGCGCGCGTGGCCGGCATCGAGGCGCACATCCTCAGCGACGAGATCGAAGGCGAATCGCGCGAGGTCGGCAAGATGCATGCGGCGCTGGCGCGCGCCGTGGCGCACCGCGGCCAGCCGTTCGCGCGGCCCTGCGTGATTCTTTCGGGCGGCGAGACCACCGTCACCATCCGCCCCCGCCAGCCCTGCCAGGCCAAGGGCCGGGGCGGGCGGGCCGGCGAGCTGTGCATGGGCCTGGCCGGCGCGCTCATGGGCCAGCCGCAGGTCTGGGCGCTGGCCGCCGACACCGACGGCATCGACGGCGTGGAAGACAACGCCGGCGCCTTCGTCACGCCCGACACGCTGGCGCGCGCCGCCGCGGCCGGCAGGAAGCTGTCGGACCACCTCGACCGCAACGACGCGTACGGCTACTTCGACGCGATCGGCGACCTGTTCGTGACGGGGCCGACCAATACCAACGTCAACGACTTCCGGGCGCTGTTGATCCTGTAGCGGCTGCAACGGCAAAAGGGGCCGGTTTCCCGGCTCCGGCGGGCTTCGCGAACTCGGGTTAATCTATGCACCCGGCGGCAATTTGCCGCCGTTGTCGCAAGCGCACCTTCCGGGTGCCGCGCCGCGCACCCAGATTTCCCCTTTTCATCATCATCCAGTCCTCGAAGGAAAAGTTCGCCATGACCGCCACCTACACCGACACCCGCCTGCTGATCGACAACGAATGGGTCGACGCCACCGGCGGCAAGACGCTGGACGTCGTGAACCCCGCCACCGGCAAGGCCATCGGCAAGGTGGCGCACGCCAGCATCGCCGACCTCGACCGCGCCCTGGCCGCCGCCCAGCGCGGCTTCGAAAAGTGGCGCAACACGCCCGCCAACGAGCGCGCCGCCGTCATGCGCCGCGCCGCCGGCCTGATCCGCGAACGCGCACCTGAAATCGCCAAGCTGCTCACCCAGGAGCAGGGCAAGCCGCTGGCCGAAGCCAAGGGCGAGACGCTGGCCGCCGCCGACATCATCGAATGGTTCGCCGACGAAGGCCGCCGCGTCTACGGCCGCATCGTGCCCTCGCGCAACCTGGCTGCGCAGCAACTGGTGATCAAGGAGCCGCTCGGCCCGGTGGCCGCGTTCACGCCCTGGAACTTCCCCATCAACCAGATTGTGCGCAAGCTCGGCGCCGCGCTGGCCACCGGCTGCTCGTTCCTGGTGAAGGCGCCGGAAGAAACCCCGGCCTCGCCGGCCGCGCTGCTGCAGGCTTTCGTCGATGCCGGCATTCCGCCCGGCACCGTGGGCCTGGTGTTCGGCAACCCGGCCGAAATCTCGAACTACCTGATCTCGCATCCGATCATCCGCAAGGTGACCTTCACGGGTTCCACCCCGGTCGGCAAGCAGCTGGCCGCGCTGGCCGGCTCGCACATGAAGCGCGTCACCATGGAGCTGGGCGGCCACGCACCGGTCATCGTGGCCGAGGACGCCGACGTGGCGCTGGCCGTGAAGGCCGCGGGTGCCGCCAAGTTCCGCAACGCGGGCCAGGTCTGCATCTCGCCCACCCGCTTCCTGGTGCACAACAGCCTGCGCGAGGAATTCGCCCGCACGCTGGTCAAGTACACCGAAGGCCTGAAGCTCGGCGACGGCCTGGCCGAAGGCACGACCCTGGGCCCGCTCGCCAATGCGCGCCGCCTCACGGCCATGGCCCATGTGCTGGACGATGCGCGCAAGAAGGGCGCCACCGTGGCGGCCGGCGGCGAACGCGTCGGCGACACCGGCAACTTCTTCGCACCCACCGTGCTGACCGACGTGCCGCTCGATGCCGACGTGTTCAACAACGAGCCCTTCGGCCCGATCGCGGCGATCCGCGGCTTCGACACGCTGGAAGAAGCCATTGCCGAAGCCAACCGCCTGCCGTTCGGCCTGGCCGGCTATGCCTTCACCAAGTCGATCAAGAACGCGCACCTGCTGAGCCAGAAGCTCGAACTCGGCATGCTGTGGATCAACCAGCCCGCCGCGCCTTCGCCTGAAATGCCCTTTGGCGGCGTGAAGGATTCGGGCTACGGCTCGGAAGGCGGCCCGGAGGCGCTCGAGGCCTACCTGAACACCAAGGCTGTTTCGATCATGAGCGTGTAAGCGGCCGTTCGAACCGCTCGGGCTCTTTGCAAAAGACGGCATCGCTTCGCGGCGGTGCCGCTTTTTTGTGTGTGGCTTTGTTCAGGGCGCGCTCCCGCCGACGGGGTACCTTGCTCCGCGAATGTCCTCCGGCCTTCGGCCTCCCCCTTAATTTCGCTGCGCAAGGCACCCCATCAGCGGGAGCGTTGCAAAGAGCGGTCGTTGATCAGCGGTACACCAGCAGCCTGCCCAAGTGCACAGGGCATCGGGTGCTCCCCGCAGCGAAATCAAGGAGGAGGCGAAGCCGGGGGACATTCGCGGAGGGGAGTACCCGGTGGCCTGTGCACGCGCCCTGAACAACAGCGCCCGAACAAGAGCGCCAAGAACAAAGCGCCCGGACAAAACATCACTGCCACCCAAACCGCCGCGCATACCACCCCTTGACCGCCTGCGTGAGCGTCGCATACCCCGCCAGCATCGCGGCCAGCCACGGAAAGTAGGCCAGCGGAAGCGCCTGCAGCCTGAAGTAGTGCGCGAGCCGCCCCATCGGCAGCCAGATGCCCGCCGCGGCAATCGCCGCGCCCATCGCCAGCAGCGGCCAGGCCGCGCGGCTTTGCAGGAACGGGATCTTGCGCGTGCGGATCAGGTGCACGATCAGCGTCTGCGACAGCAGCCCCTCCACGAACCAGCCCGACTGGAACAGCGCCTGGTGCGCCACCGTGTTGGCCGAGAACGCGAACCACATCACGGCGTAGGTCAGGATGTCGAACACCGAGCTCAGCGGCCCGAAGAACAGCATGAAACGTCCCAGGTCGGCCGGGTTCCAGCTCTGCGGTTTGCGCAGGAACTCCACGTCCACGTTGTCGAACGGAATCGCGATCTGCGACACGTCGTACAGCAGGTTCTGCACCAGCAGATGCAGCGGCAGCATCGGCAGGAAGGGCAGGAACGCGCTTGCCACCAGCACCGAGAACACATTGCCGAAATTCGAGCTCGCCGTGAGCTTGATGTACTTCAGCATGTTGGCAAAGGTGCGGCGCCCCTCGACCACGCCCTGCTCCAGCACCATGAGGCTCTTCTCGAGCAGGATGATGTCGGCCGACTCCTTGGCCACGTCCACCGCACCATCCACCGAGATGCCGATGTCGGCCGCACGCAGCGCGGGCGCGTCGTTGATGCCGTCGCCCATGAAGCCCACCACGTGCCCGTTCGCATGCAGCGCACGCACGATGCGCTCCTTGTGCGCGGGCGTGAGCTTGGCGAACACCTGGTGCCGCTCGACCAGCGTGCGCAGGCCGGCGTCGTCCAGCTCCTCGATCTCGCGGCCCGGCACCACGCGGCCGGCCTCGATGCCGACGTCGCCGCAGACCTTGCGCGCCACCAGTTCGTTGTCGCCTGTCAGCACCTTCACCGCCACGCCGTGCGCGGCCAGCGCGCGCAGCGCGGGCGCGGTCGACTCCTTCGGCGGATCGAGAAAAGCGACATAGCCCAGCAGCGTGAGCGCCGTTTCGTCGGCCACGCCGTAGGCCACCTGGGCCTGCCGCTGTGCACCGGCGGCCAGCACGCGGCTGGCCACGGCCACCACGCGCAGGCCCTGGGTGTTGAGTTCCGACGCGATGCCGTGGATGCGTGCGAGCAGATCGGCGTCGAGCGGCAGCACCTCGTCGCCGCGCTCGACCGAAGTGCAGACCGAGAGAATCTCTTCCAGCGCACCCTTGCAGACCAGCAGGTGCTCGCTGCCGCCGTTCTCGACCACCACCGACATGCGGCGGCGCGCGAAGTCGAAGGGCACTTCGTCGATCTTGCGCCAGGCCGTCTGCAGCCGCGTCTCCAGCTGCATTTCAGCGTGGCTCAGCACGGCCTTGTCGAGCAGGTTCTTGAGGCCCGTCTGGTGGAAGCTGTTCAGGTAGGCCATCTGCAGCACATGGTCCGAGGCTTCGCCCCAGGCGTTGGTGTGGCGCTCCAGCACGATGCGGTCCTGCGTCAGCGTGCCGGTCTTGTCGGTGCACAGCACGTCCATGGCGCCGAAGTTGTGGATGGCTTCCAGCCGCTTCACGATCACCTTCTGCCGCGACATCACGACCGCGCCCTTGGCCAGCGTGGCCGTCACGATCATCGGCAGCATCTCGGGCGTGAGGCCCACGGCGATCGACAGCGCGAACAGCGCCGCCTCCCACCAGTCGCCCTTGGCCACGCCGTTGATCACCAGCACCAGCGGCGCCATCACCAGCATGAAGCGGATCAGCACCCAGCTCACGCGGTTGATGCCGGCCTGGAACGCGCTGGTGCCCAGGTCGGCGGCGGTCACGCGCTGCGCCAGCGCGCCGAAGAACGTGCGGTTGCCCGTGTGCACGATGAGCGCGGTGGCGGTGCCGCTGACCACGCTGGTGCCCATGAAGAGCAGGTTCTCGCGCTCGAGCACGCCGGCTTCGGGGCCGCCGTGGTCGATGCAGAACTTCTCCACGGGCATCGCTTCGCCCGTCAGCGCCGACTGGCTGATGAACAGGTCCTTGGCGGCGAGCAGCCGGCAGTCGGCCGGGATCATGTCGCCGGCCGAGAGCGCGATCACGTCGCCCGGCACCAGGTCGCGCATCGGCACTTCGATGCGCAGCGCACTCGCAGCGCCGGGCGCGGGCCGCAGCACGGTGGCCGTGTTGCTCACCATGGCCTTGAGCCGCTCGGCCGCCTTGCTGGAGCGCGACTCCTGCAGGAAGCGCAGCACGGTCGACAGCCCCACCATGCTGCCGATCACGAGCGCGGCCTTCATGTCTTCCGTGATCCAGGAGATCAGCGCCAGCGCGGTCAGCAGCAGGTTGAAAGGGTTGCGGTAGCACTGCCACAGGTGCACCCACCATGGCGGTGGCTGGTCGTGGCGCACCTCGTTGCTGCCGAACTGCTTGCGCAGCGCCTGCGCCTGGTTTTCGTCCAGGCCCTGCGGCGAGCTGTGGAGTTCGAGGAGCACCTCGCCGGCATCGGTGCGCGACGCGGCCTGCAGTGCCTTCGAGATGTCTGGGGAGGTGCCGGCGGCGGCCGGGGCGATGCGCGGCCGTGCGGCGCGCGGCAGGTGTTCGCGGCGGATCATGGGGTTCTTCTCCTTCGGGCGCGGGCCGCGAAGGAGGGAACCGGCCGCCTCGGTCAATCAGCGGGCAGGAGTCCTCCGCGGCGCGGCGCGCCGGGTTGTGATGAAAGCAAATGGCATCGAATCAAAAAGAGAGCGGGGCGCGCTGGGGCGCAAGCGAGGGGCGGGGTCCATGGTGGCCTCCTGCGATGAAGATACGGTTGCGGTTCTGCGCGGCGGCCGGCTCAGCGCTGCTTCGGACCGGCGTTCCGGTCCAGCAGCAGGAAGAAGCTGCGGATGCGCCGTGTGGTCCAGAGCGCCGCCGCCTGGTCCAGCGTCGCGTCGATGGCCGGTGCGGCGGCCGCATGGCCCTGGGCGTGCGCCGAGGTGCCGCGAACGCGCGGCTGCGCCTGCGGCGACGACGGTTGTTGCTGCTGCTGTTGTTGCCGTTGCTGGCAGGAATGAAACTGACGCATGACAAGGCTCCTTCGCGATGAAGGGCCTCGTGGCATGAGACCACGCAAGCTGACTGAAAAAGTCAGCGACGAAAACGACGGGATCTGGAAGGGGAGAGAGCCGCTTGCCGGAGGAGGCAAGGGGGTCGCACGCTGCGGGCACACTGGCCGCGGCGCGCAAGAAGCCTGCGCTACGGAGCCGGGTGTGTCACGCCTGCCAAAGCACGCGTCTTGTCACTGATCCAACTGGCACTGTCCACGCACGAGGCTCCGAAGTAAAGATATGGGATTGTTGCACTGCGTCATAGGGTCGTCAACCCATTGGCTCGACACTGCGCAGGGCTATCGCGCTGCGCTGCAGCGCGCCCGCAAGGGGGTCGCCGCGAAGCTCAGTAGCACTGGAACAGGACGCCGGATTCCGCGGGCGCCTTGCCGACCCAGCGCGGCGTCTGGCCCTTGGCGCTGCAATGGTCGGTGGCCTGGGTGTACGTGGGTGCGCGCAGCACGCCTTCGCGGAAGGGCACCACCTGGTTGGGAGGTACGGAGCAGCCGGTGACGAGCAAAGCGAGCGGAAGAAGAGTGCGCCAGTTCATCGGTCCATTCTAAGACGCGGCCTCGTCGCAGAGCGCGCGGATCGCGGGTGGAATGGGCACCGCGCGGATGCCGCCGCCTTCGCGCTTCGCCGCGAAGATGCGCACCTCCTCGCATTCGAGGATCAGCTCGTCGCCGCGCAGCACGCGGTAGGTCTGCACGAAGCTCTTGTCGCGCCACTCGGTGACGCGCACCGCGATCTGCAGCGTGTCGCCGTAGCTCGCGGCCTTGACGAAGCGCGTGTGCGTGTCGACCAGCGGCGTGCCGATCACGCCCAGCGTGCACGCCGTTTCTTCCCAGCGCGGCACGCCGCACTCGGCGAAGAAGTGGCGCGACGCCGCATCGATCCAGCGGAAGAAGTTGGGAAACCAGACGATGCCGGCGGGATCGCAGTCGCCGAACTCGACGCGCGCTGTATAGGTGATTTCTTTGCTGTTGCTCATCAGTTCATTTTCGTGGTCAGCCACGGGGCGATGCATGCGCTCAATCCGCAACGATCCTGCGGTCGCGGATCAGCGCGCCGAAGCGCTGCGAATCGGCCGCCGCGCGCCGCTGGAACTCGGCCGGCGAGCCCGGCAACGCTTCGCCGCCGAGCGAGGCGATGCGTTCCTTCACGGCCGGCAGCGCGAGCGCGCGGTTGATCTGCGCATTGAGCAGCGTCACCACTTCAGGCGGCGTGCCTGCGGGCGCGTAGAAGCCGAACACGGTGTCGGCGTCGAAGCCGCGCAGTCCGGCCTCGTCGAGCGTGGGCACGTCGGGGAACTGCGGCGAGCGCTGCGGGCTGCCCACCGCCAGCAGCCGGAGCTTGCCGGCGCGCACCTGCTGCAGGCCGATGCCCGGGTCGAAGGCATAGTCGATCTGGCCTGCCAGCAGGTCCTGCAGCGCGGGCGCCGCGCCGCGGTAGGGCACGTGCAGCGCGAAGACGCCGGCCTGGCTCTTGAACATCTCGCCCGCCAGGTGCGGCGAACTGCCGTTGCCCGGCGAGCCATACGACAGCTTGCCCGGGTTGGTCTTGAGATACGCAATGAACTCGCGGATGTTGGTGGGCGGCAGCGCGGGCCTGGCCACCAGGAACACCAGCACGCGCGCGGCCGCGGCCACCGGCACCAGGTCCTTCGCGGGATCGAAGCTCATGCGCGCATACAGGTGCGGGTTCACCGACACCATGCCGCCCGAACTCATGAGCAGCGTGTAGCCGTCGGCCGGTGCGCGCGCCACCGCCTCGCCGCCGACGTTGCCGTTGGCGCCCGCGCGGTTCTCGATCACCACGGGTTGCTTGAGCGCCTCCTGCAGCGGCTGCGAGACCGCGCGCGCGATCTGGTCGGCGGCGCCGCCGGGCGGAAAGTTGACGACCACCTTGATCGGCTTGGCGGGCCAGGTGTCGGCATGCGCCTGCGCACAGGCCAGCAGCGCGCAGGCGGCGGTGAACAGCAGGCGTCGCCGCCAGGGAAGGGCGTGGTGGGGCATGGGTGGTGTCTCCTGTGTTGTCATGGAATCAGGGTCGGGCGGCGGTGGACGGCGGCCGCTTCATCCAGCGGATAGCCTGCGCCTGCACGGGCCGCGGCGCGGCACCGTGGCGCACCAGCGCGGCGTCGAGCGCCTTGCCGCCCTCGTCGGCCAGGGCTGCTTCGCGCGCCGCGGCAATCGCCTCGGCGCGTGCCGGCGCGGCGAGCGTTGCATGGCCTGCGAGTTCGCCGATCATGTGCAGCAGGTTGTGCTTGCCGCGCTCGTTGGTGCTGCCGTAGCCCTTGATGAGCCGGCCGCACAGCGCGAGCTCGTGGCCCAGCGCCCAGGCTTCGCGCGTGCCGGCTTCCACCGCCGCGAGCCAGCGTTCGATCAGCGCCTGTTCCTCGGCAAAGCGGTGGCCGCGGCGGCGCAGCCACTTCAGCGATGACAAGAGGCGCAGCGAGGCCATGCCGGCCACCGAGTGGCTGCCCACCTTCAGCGGCAGCGCCCAGGGCGCGAGGCCGCGTGCCTGCCTGCCGCGGTCCCACGCAGTGACGCGGCGCGCCAGCCCCGGCGGCAGCAGTGCGGCGAACTCGGCTGCGCCGGGCTTGAAATGGTCGTAGACCTTCACGATGTCTTCGTCGGCCGCACGCACTTCCTGCCGCACGCGCTGCGCGCGGCTGGCACGGCCCTTGAGCGCCGCCACCCGCACGATGTCGTCGAAGGCCATCCACAGCGCGAGCCAGCGCGCGGCCTCGCGGGTGATGGCAAAGCCCTGCACGCCGGCCGGGTCGGCGGCGCGCTCGGCATCGAGCACCCGGCCCAGCCGCTCGGCGTAGAGCGCGGCGTAGCCGGCGTCCTGGTAGTCGAGCACGCGCGCATGGCCGAGCGCGAGCATGTCGTGCACGGCGGGCGGAAAGCGCCGCGCCAGTTCGTCCGGCAAGGCGCGCGGCGGTGGCGGCGCGTCGCGGGTGTCGGCGGCCAGCACGCTGCTCACGAAGGCGGCCTGCGCGCGCGGCGTGCCCACGGCCTCGAAGCCCGCCGCAAAGCCGCGCAGGCTGGCCGCGGCCATCCTGCCCAGCTTCTCGGGCGCGCGGGTGTCGCCGCCGCGCACCACATGCTCATAGGCCTCGCGCGGAAACGGAAACAGGCCGCTGCCCGCGATGGCGCCGAGCATCACCGCGCTGACCACCGTGCCAGTCTCGCGCGCCATGGCATTCATGTCGAACACATGGTGTTCGCGGCTGAAGGCCTTGACCACGTCGACGAGGCGCTGCGCATCGGCGCGGCCGTCGCCGGGCTGCATGCGCTCGGCGGTGGTGAAGATGCGCGCCGACGAGCTGATGACCAGCGTACGCAGCGGCGCGCTCATCCCGTTGCCGATCTGGCGCGCGGTCTCGAGCAGCTCCGACGACACGATGGCGTCGAGCGCGCCCGGCACCGGGCTCAGGCTGAACACCGGGCGCCGGCCGGCCAGCTGCGCGAGCGGCACCGGGAACACCTCGATGTAGTAGGTGGTGGCGCCGGTGCGCTGCGCCACGCCGGGAATCGACGTGCTCTGCGCGGCATGGCCGGCATGGCGGGCGATGTCGACCAGCCATTCGGTGAGCACGCCGCCGCCTTCGCCGCCAAGGGCGCAGACGAGCAGGGTCGTGGGACGGTTCTGTTCCATGTGGTCGTCTCTCATGCGGGTTGCAGCACGCGCACCACGGCGCCGCGCAGCGCGTGCAGCAGGCGCTCGTGCCACTTCGGGTTCTGCACCACCTCGGCGCGGTAGAAGCTCGGGCACAGCGTGGCCGCATGCGCGTTCTCGCCGCACAGGCCGCAGCCCACGCAGCCGTCGATCACGGTGGCCACCGGGTCGACCTTGAGCGGGTCGGGGTTGTCCCTGAGCGTGAGCGTGGGACAGCCCGACAGCCGGATGCAGGCATGGTCGCCGTTGCACACGTCTTCGTCGACGCCGTACTTCACGCGCACCACGCGCTCGCCGCGCTGAAGGAGGCCGGCAATCCAGGGCTTGATGCGGCGCTGGCGCTCGAGCTGGCATTCGCCCTCGGCAATCACCACCTTGAGGCCGTTGAAGTCGCTGGTGAGCGCTTCGGTCAGCGTCTTGCGCATGCGCTCCACCTCGTAGGTGGTGACGGTGCGCATCCACTGCACGCCCAGGCCTTTCAGCGTGGCCTCGATGGTCTGGTTCTTGTCGACCAGGCTCTGCTGCTTGTCGACGGCGCGTTCCTTCATCTCGTCGTCGGGCGTGGAGATGATGTCCTGCGTGCCGGTGGCCGAGGTGTAGCCGTTCTTGAAGATCAGCAGCACCGCGTCGTCGCCGTTGAAGAGCGCGCTCTGCACGCCCGTGAGCAGGCCGTTGTGCCAGAAGCCGCCGTCGCCCATGATCGACAGCGTGCGGCGGTTCATCATGGGCGCCACGCCCGCGCGGCTCGCCAGGCTCATGCCGTAGCCGAGGATCGAATGCCCCATCGAGAAGGGCTCGAAGGTGCCGAAGGCATGGCAGCCGATGTCGGCCGCGATGTGCACCGGCCCCGTCTCCTGCTGCGCGAGCTTCAGGGCCGAGAACACCGGGCGCTCGGGGCAGCCGATGCAGAAGCTCGGCGGCCGGTTGGGCAGCAGCGTCTCGAGCTGGCGCGCCACGGCCTCGCGGCGCTCGCAGTTGCCGGCCAGCCAGGCCTTTGCGGAAGACGAAGCCTCGCCGCTCTCGATGTACTTCGCGGCGAAGGCGCCGAGGCCGCCTGCGAGCACCTCGACGCCGTATTCGCCGGCTGCGGGCAGCATGTCCTTGCCGTGCAGCGGCGTCTGGATGTCGCGCCGGCGCAGCAGGGTGGCGATGTCCTGCTCGATGTATTCGGGCTGGCCTTCCTCCACCACCAGCACGGCGCGCTTGCCCAGGCAGAAGTCGGCCACCTGTTCGGGCACCAGCGGGTAGGTCACGTTGAGCACCAGGATCGGAATGTCCGTCTCGCCGAAGGCATCGGCCAGGCCTTGCTGCTGCAGGCTGCGGATGAGCGCGTTGTAGAGCCCGCCCTGCACCACGATGCCGAGATCGGCATGCCGGCCGCCCGGAATCAGCTCGTTGAGTCCGTGCTCCACGATGTAGCGCCGCGCGGCCGGAATGCGCTCGTCGCCCTTGAGCTTCTCGTGGCGGAAGGTAACGGGCGGATGCGCGAGCCGCATGTAGTCGAAGCCCGCGGGCTCGCTCATCAGCGCGCGGGTCGAGACGGCGGGTGCGATGTTGTCCTTGCACTCGAAGCTGCCGCGCACGTGGCAGGTGCGGATGCGCAGCTCCATCAGGCAGGGCATGTTCGAAGTCTCGGACAGGCGAAAGCCTTCTTCCACCATGCGCACCATCACGCCCAGCTCGGGCCGCGGATCGAGCAGGCACATGCTCGACTTGAGCGCATAGGCGTGCGTGCGCTCCTGGATCACGCTCGCGCCTTCGCCGTAGTCCTCGCCCACCACCACCAGCACACCGCCGGTCACGCCGGGCGACGACAGGTTGGAGAGCGCATCGGCCGCCACGTTGGTGCCGACGATTGACTTCCAGGTGACGGCGCCGCGCAGCGGGTAATGGATGGACGCGCCGAGCATGGCCGCGGCCGAGGCTTCGTTGGAGCAGGCCTCCACGTGCACGCCGAGCTCGTCCATGTAGGCCTTGCCCTGCACCATCACGTCGAGCAGGTGCGACACCGGCGCGCCCTGGTAGCCGCCCACGTAGGCCACGCCCGACTGCAGCAGGCCCTTGGTGATTGCGAGGATGCCCTCGCCGTGGAAGGTGTCGCCGGCGCCCAGGCGCAGCATCTCCACTTCCTTGCTGAATGAAACTTCCAAGAGATTCGACTCCGTTGATGGATGGGTTGAGTGATGGCGATGGCGCGATGCGGCAAGCGCTCTGCCCGCGCCGCGCTTCGCCGGCGCCATGCCGTGGTGGCGGTCTGCTTACTTGCCGGGCGGCCTCGCGGCTGCGCCGGGAAAGCGCGCCACGTAGTAGGCAAGGGTGTCCAGGTCCTCCGGCGGGATGCCGCTCAGCGCTTCGGTCATGGCCTGCGTGTAGCCCGGGCGCTTGCCCGTGCGAAAGCCGTGCAGGGTCAGCTGCAGATAGTCTTCGCGCTGCTGCGCGATGCGCGGAACCTGCTGGCCGCCGCTCAGGTCGGCGCCGTGGCAGATCACGCAGCGATGCGTTTGCGCCAGCGCCTGCCCGCGTGCCATGCGCGCCGCATCGGGCGGCGCGGCCGGCGGCGCGGCGGGCACTGGTGGCAGCGTGGCGATGAATTCCGAGAAGCCGCGCAGGTCCTCGTCCTTCATGGTCTTTGCCACCGCCGACATTGCGGGGTTGTCGCGCCGGCCTTCGCGGAACAGGAACAGCTGCGTGATCGCGTAGAACGAATGCTGGCCCGCGAGCACCGGCGTTCCCGCCATGTCGCTGCGCCCGTTCGCGCCGTGGCACGAGGCGCACACGGCCGCATAGCGCTGCGCATAGCCGCCCTGCGCCGGCTGCGTGCCCTGCGCACCGGCAGGCGGTGCCGCTGAAGCGAGGAGCGTCATGGCGATGCCCGCAATGGCCTGCGCGATGAAGAGAAAGCCCTTGCTCATCGGCCGCCGTAGCTGATGCGGTAGATCGCGCCGGCGTGGTCGTCGCTCACGAGCATGGAGCCGTCCTTCAGCACCAGGAAGTCCACCGGCCGGCCCAGGTAGTTGTTGTTCTCGACGAAGCCCGTCATGAAGGGCTCGACCTTCGCGCCGCCCTTGCCGTCGGGCCAGGCCACGGCGATGTCGGCGTACTTGGTGGTGCGGTTCCACGGACCGTGGCGGGCGATGAACATCGCGCCGCGGTACTTGGTGGGGAACATCTTGCCGTTGTAGAAGGCCAGGCCCAGCGAGGCGGCGTGCGGGCCGAGCAGCGCGGCGGGCCTGGTGTATTCGCCGCAGTTCTTGCCCCAGCCGAACTCGGGGTCGGCGATGTTGCCCTGGTGGCAGTACGGGTAGCCGAAATGCTGGTCGGGCTTGGTCACCACGTTCAGCTCGTCGTTGGGCAGGTCTTCGCTGAGCCAGTCGCGGCCGTTGTCGGTGAACCAGAGGTTGCCGGTCTTGGGGTCGAAGTCGAAGCCCACCGTGTTGCGCACGCCGCGCGCCACGGTCTCGATGCCGCTGCCGTCCAGGTTCATGCGGAAGATGCGCGCATGCGCCTCGTCGGGGTCGCAGATGTTGCAGGGCGCGCCCACGGCGTAGTAGAGCTTGCCGCCGTGCACGCGCAGGTAGCGCCAGCTGTGGTCCTGCCCGCCGGGCAGCTTGTCGTGAAGCACCGCGGGCGTGCCGGGGTTGTCGAGCTTGTCCTCGATGCCGTCGTAGCGAACGATCTGCTTGTGGGTGGCCAGATAGAGCGCGCCCTTGTGATATTCGATGCCGGTGGCGAACTCGGTCTTGTCGACGATGGTCTTCGGCTTGCGGTCGCCTTTCTCCGCAATGGCATAGACCTTGTTGCCCACGAACAGCGTGCTCACGAAGACCGTGCCCTTGTCGCCCTGGCGCAGCGAGCGCGCATCGAGCACGCCCGAGGCCCAGGTCTCCACCTTGAAGCCCGGCGGCAGCTTGAACTTGGCGGTGGGCAGCTGGTCGGGCGCGGTCGGAATCGGGAAGGAGGGCACCGGCGCCATGCGCGTGGCGGCTTCGGTCTTGGGGCGGCCCTTGGCCCAGCCCGGCTCGTCGGCCGGTGGCTGCTGTGCCCAGGCGGCGGTGGCGGCAATGCAAAGCAGGGCGGCTGTTGCCGCATGCGCACGGAGTCTGGCCATGTCTTGTCTCCTTCTCGTTGTGGGGTGCTCTTCTTGTGTTCACCGAACGGAGCGCGATCGGCGACGGCGGCCAGTGTGCGAGCCCGGCGCCCGGTCTTCAATAAAATAATCGAGCTAAGTAATATGCATGCCATGCATATACAGACGATGGACCTCAACCTGCTGCGCCTTTTCGACGCGGTCTACCGCGCCCGCAGCGTGAGCCGCGCGGCCGAGGCGCTGGGGCTCACGCAGCCGGCGGCGAGCCACGGCCTCGGCCGCCTGCGCCTGCTGCTGAAGGACGCGCTCTTCACGCGCGCGCCGGGCGGCGTGGCACCCACACCGCGCGCCGAGCGGCTGGCCAGCGCGGTGCAGGCTGCGCTCAACACGCTCGAAGAAGCGCTGCAGGAGCCCGGCCGCTTCGAGCCGCAGGCCTCGCGCAAGACCTTCCGCATCCACATGAGCGACATCGGCGAGGGCCGCTTCCTGCCTCCGCTCATGGCGCGGCTCGGCGAGCTGGCGCCCAACGTTCACATCGAGACCCTGCCGTTGCAGCCGACGGAAATCGCGCCCGCGCTCGACAGCGGCCGCATCGACTTTGCCTTCGGCTTCCTGCCCAAGGTGCGCGACACGCAGCGCAAGCACCTGCTGAAGGACCGCTACATCGTGCTGCTGCGCAAGGGCCATCCGTTCGCGCGCGGGCGGCGCAGCAGCCAGGCGCTGATCGAGGCGCTGCAGACGCTCGAGTACGTGGCGGTGCGCACGCATGCGGAGACGCTGCGCATCCTGCAGCTGCTCAACCTAGAGGAGCGCGTGCGGCTCACCACCGAGCACTTCATGGTGCTGCCGGCCATCGTGCGCGCCACCGACCTGGCCGTGGTGATGCCGCGCAACATCGCGCGCGGGTTTGCCGAGGAGGGCGGCTACGCCATCGTGGAGCCGGCCTTTCCGCTGCGCGACTTCACGGTCTCGCTGCACTGGAGCAAGCGCTTCGAGGCCGACCCGGCCAACCAGTGGCTGCGGCAGGTGATCACGGCGCTGTTCTCGGAGCGCACGTAGAAGAAGAAAGCTCGCACGGCACAACCAAAGTACGCGGTCCTGCGCGGATGGATTCCCCTACGGAAAATAGCCCAAGTTGCTGCGGCGCAACATGGAAATCCGTGGGTTTTCCGTCGAAATACGATGAAAGCCTTCGCATTTGGCGATCGCGAATAGCGCGTGCTCTCCGCGATGAATTCTTTCGCGCTCAGTGCTTCGCGCGAGGGCTTCCTGCGCCAAAAAACCGTCATCGAAATTGTTGCAACCACTTGTAGAGTGGCTTGGCCATGTGAACGGTTTGTCGCCGCGGGCCGCCGGCATTTCTCCTTGAACGGCGGGTGCATCACGCGTCCATTCACGCGCACATGCATCGTTGCCGAATTCATTCAAGACCCTGGAGAAATGCATGACTACCGCCGATCAGCCGGGCCGCACCGCGCCCCTTACCTCGGGTCAGATGGCGATGTGGCTCGGCGCAAAGTTCGCGTCGCCCGACACCAATTTCAATCTTGCCGAAGCCATCGAGATCGATGGCCCCATCGACCCCGCCATCTTCCTTGCCGCCATGCGCCAGGTGGCCGATGAAGCCGAAGCCACGCGGCTCGGTTTTGTCGACACGGGCGAAGGGCCGCGCCAGGTCGTCGCGCCCACCTTCACCGGCGAGATCCCCTACCTCGACCTGAGCGGCCGCAGCGACGCGCAGGCCGAGGCCGAGCGCTGGATGCGCGCCGACTTCACGCGCAACATCGACCTGGCGACCGGGCCGCTGTGGCTGTCCGCGCTGATCCGGCTCTCGCCCGCGCGCCACATCTGGTACCACCGCAGCCACCACATCGTGCTCGACGGCTTTGGCGGCGGGCTCATTGCGCGCCGATTCGCGGACGTCTACAGCGCCATGGCCAAAGGCAGCGCCGTAGTGCCCGACGAATCGCGCCTGGCGCCGATCTCGCAGCTGGCCGAGGAAGACAACGCCTACCGCGCATCGGGCCGCTTTCCGCGCGACCGCCAGTACTGGGTCGAGCGCTTCGGCGATGCGCCGGATCCGCTGAGCCTGGCCTCGCAGCGTTCGGTCAACATCGGTGGCCTGCTGCGCCAGACGGTGCACCTGCCGGCCGCCAGCGTGCAGGCCTTGCAGGCCATTGCGCAAGAGCTCGGGACCACGCTGCCGCAGATCCTCATTGCCACCACCGCGGCCTACCTGTACCGCGCCACCGGCATCGAGGACATGGTGATCGGCATTCCCGTGACGGCGCGCCACAACGACCGCATGCGGCGCGTGCCGGCGATGGTGGCCAACGCGCTGCCGCTGCGCCTGGCGATGCGCGCGGACCTGCCGATCCCGGAACTGATCCGCGAGGTCGGCCGGCAGATGCGGCAGATCCTCAGGCACCAGAGCTATCGCTACGAGCACCTGCGCAGCGACCTCAACATGCTGGTTGCCAACCGGCAGCTGTTCACCACGGTGGTCAACGTCGAGCCCTTCGACTACGACTTCCGGTTTGCGGGCCATGCCGCGAAGCCGCGCAACCTGTCGAACGGCACGGCCGAGGACCTGGGCATCTTCCTGTACGAGCGCGGCAACGGGCAGGACCTGCAGATCGACTTCGACGCCAACCCCGCAGTGCACACCGCGCAAGGCTTGGCAGATCACCAGCGCCGGCTGCTCACCTTCATGGCCGCGGTGATCCGCGAGCCGGACCAGGCCATCGGCCATGTCGACCTGCTCCGGGCCGACGAGCGCAGGCAGCTGCTGGTGGCGTGGAACGACACGGCGCACCCGGTGCCCGCCACCCATCTCACCGCATTGATCGAAGCGCAGCTTGCAGCCAGCCCGCAAGGCATCGCGCTGCGCTTCGACGGTGAGTCGATGCGCAACGACGAACTGAACCGCCGCGCCAACCGCCTCGCGCACCTGCTGCGCGCACGCGGCGCCGGGCCGGAGCGCACCGTGGCCCTGGCCATTCCGCGCTCGATGGAACTCATGGTGGCGCTGCTCGCCACGCTGAAGACGGGCGCCGCCTACCTGCCGGTCGACCCGGACTTTCCGCAGGACCGCATCGCCTTCATGCTCGGCGACGCGCAGCCGGTGTGCCTGGTCACGACCACCGCGCTCGCAGAGACGCTGCCGGGCGGCGCAGGGCAATTGCTGCTCGACCTGCCGCAAACGATTGCCGAACTGGGGAGTTGTCCGGACACCGATCCCGCCGTGGCGATCGATCCCGACCGTCCGGCCTATGTGATCTACACCTCGGGCTCCACCGGAACGCCGAAGGGTGCGGTGGTGTCGCACCGCGCCATCGTCAACCGCCTGCGCTGGATGCAGCACCGCTACGGCCTGCGTGCCGACGACCGCGTGCTGCAGAAGACGCCGTCGAGCTTCGACGTGTCGGTCTGGGAATTCTTCTGGCCGCTGATCGACGGCGCCACGCTGGTGCTCGCAAAGCCGGGCGGCCACAAGGACGCGGCCTACCTGGCCGGTCTGATTGCCAGCGAAGGCATCACCACGATCCACTTCGTGCCCTCGATGCTCGAGGTCTTCCTGCTCGAGCCCGCCGCCTTCGCCTGCAGCACGCTGCGGCGCGTGATCTGCAGCGGCGAAGCGCTGTCGCCCGCGCTGGTGTCGCAGTTCCAGCAGCGCCTGCCCTGCGAACTGCACAACCTCTACGGACCGACCGAGGCCGCCGTCGACGTGACCTCGTGGGAATGCCCGCGCGAGCCGCAGGCCGCAGCGGCACTGGCGAGCGTTCCCATCGGCCGCCCGATCTGGAACACGCAGATGCATGTGCTGGACAGCGGCCTGCAGCCCGTGCCGCCGGGCGTGACTGGCGAGCTCTACATCGCGGGCGTCGGCCTGGCGCGCGGCTACCTGAAGCGGCCGCTGCTGAGCGCCGAGCGCTTCATTGCCAACCCGTATGGCGAGCCCGGCAGCCGCATGTACCGGACCGGCGACCTCGCGCGCTGGCGCAGCGACGGCAGCCTCGACTTCCTGGGCCGCGCCGACCAGCAGGTGAAGATCCGGGGCCTGCGCATCGAGCCGGGCGAAATCGAATCGGTGCTGCTGAAGCACCCGCAGGTGGCGCAGGCCGCGGTGCTTGCACGCGAGGACGTGCCGGGCGAGAAGCGCCTGGTGGCCTACGTGGTGGCCGCCGATGCGGCCGACCCGCAGGCCGCCGAGCTGCGCACGCACCTGGCGCAGGCCTTGCCCGAGTACATGGTGCCCTCGGCCTTCGTGAGCCTGCCGGCGCTGCCGCTGGGCCCGAGCGGCAAGCTCGACCGCAAGGCGCTGCCGGCGCCCGAGCTGCAGGCCGCCACGCCGTATGCGGCGCCGCGCACACCCACCGAAAGGATATTGGCCGGCCTCTGGGCCGAGACGCTGCACCTGCCGCGCGTGGGCATCCACGACAACTTCTTCGAGCTGGGCGGGCACTCGCTGATGATCGTGCAGCTGATCTCGATGATCCGGCAGCAGTTCATGATCGACCTGCCGCTGGACACGCTGTTCCAGGTCTCCACCATCGCCGGCCTCGCGGAGCTGCTCGACCAGGAGACGGTGGCGCGTCCCAGCCTCGTGCCGATGCCGCGCCCGGCGCGCATTCCGCTGTCGTTCGCGCAGCGCCGCCTGTGGCTGATGAACCAGCTAGCGGACGCCGACCCGGCCTACAACATGCCGCTCGCGCTGCGGCTTTCCGGCCTGCTGGACCGCGCGGCGCTGCACGAGGCGCTGGGCGACCTGGTGAAGCGCCACGAGAGCCTGCGAACCATCTACCCGAACGAGGACGGGCTGCCCTACCAGCACATCCTCGATGGTGCCGAGGCGCGGCCGGCGGTGATCGAAGCCGACAGCAGCGAGGAAGACATCGCCGCGCAGCTGCACGCGGCTGCGCACCGCGGCTTCGCGCTCGGCATCACGCCGCCCCTGCGCACGCACCTGTTCAGGCTGGCCGCCGACGAGCACGTGTTGCTGCTCTTGACGCACCACATCGTCGGCGACGGCGCCTCGCTGCTGCCGCTGGCGCGCGACCTGAGCGTGGCCTATGCCGCACGCTGCGAAGGCAAGGCGCCAGGCTGGGCGCCGCTGCCGCTGCAATATGCCGACTACGCGCTGTGGCAGCAGGAGCTGCTCGGCAGCGAAGACGACCCCGAGAGCATGGCCGGCCGGCAGCGCGAGTTCTGGCGCGAGACCTTGCACGGCCTGCCCGAGCGGCTGAGCCTGCCGGTCGACCGCCCGCATCCGGCGGTGCCCAGCTACCGCGGCGACGTGGTGCCGATGCAGATCGCGCCGCGCGTGCACGAGCGCATGCTGCAGCTGGCGCGCGACGGCCAGGCCAGCGTCTTCATGGTGCTGCAGGCCGCGCTCGCGGGGCTGCTGCAGCGGCTGGGTGCCGGCGACGACATCGCCATCGGCACGCCGGTGGCCGGGCGCAGCGACCACGCGCTGGACGAGCTGATCGGCTGCTTCGTCAATGCGCTGGTGCTGCGCACCGACCTTTCGGGGCAGCCGAGCCTGCGCGAGCTGATCGCGCGGGTGCGCACCACCAACCTGGCGGCCTACGCCAACCAGGAACTCCCGTACGACCGCATCGTGGAGCTGCTGCGGCCGGGCCGCTCTGGCGCCAACCTGCCGCTGTTCCAGGTCATGCTGGGCTTCCAGCAGGGCGGCAACCGGCTGTCCTTCAGCCTGCCGGGCCTGTCGATCACGCCGCAGCCGGTGGCCGTGGACACCGCGAAGTTCGACCTGTCCTTCATCCTCGACGAGCAGCGCGGCGCCGACGGCCTGCCGGGCGGCATTGCCGGCGGCATCCAGTACAGCACCGACCTGTTCGACCGCGGCACGGTCGAGGCCATCGCCATGCGGCTCGCGCGCCTGCTCGAAGAGGCCTGCGATGCGCCCGACGAACCCATCGGCAGCCTGGCCATCCTGAGCGCCGAGGAAAACCGCCGTGTGCTGGAAGACTGGAGCGGCCGCACGCGCGAGCTGGCGCCGCTCACACTGGCCGCCATGGTGCAGGCCCACGCCGCCGAGCGCCCGCATGCGCCGGCGGTGGTGCTCGACGATGCGACGGTGAGCTATGCCGAGCTCGACCTGCGCGCCAACCGGCTCGCGCACCTGCTGCGCGACCGGGGCATCGGCGCCGGCGCCATCGTGGCGACAGTGCTGCCGCGTTCACTCGACCTCGTGGTGGCGCACCTCGCCATCGTCAAGGCCGGCGCAGCGTACCTGCCGATCGACCCGGGCCACATGGCCGGGCGCAGCGCCTTCGTGTTCGAGGAAGCCGCGCCCGCCGCCGTGCTGACACACGCCGCGCTCCTGCCGCAATTGGCCGGCGTGCCGCACTGCATGGCGCTCGACGGCGACGAGACGGCCGCCGCGCTGGCGATCCAGCCGGACGGCCTTCCGGTGCCGACGCAAGCTGCCGATCCCCAGCAGGCCGCCTACGTCATCTACACCTCGGGCTCCACCGGCGTGCCCAAGGGCGTGGTGGTGCCGCATGCGGGCCTCGCCAGCCTGGGCGCCGCGATGATGGAGCGGCTTGCGATCACGCCGGATTCGCGCGTGCTGCAGTTCTCTTCCAGCGGCTTCGATGCTTCGGTGATGGACCAGTTGATGGCCTTCTACGCCGGCGCCGCGCTGGTGGTGCCCGCGGCGCAGCAGCTGCTGGGCACGGACCTGGCCGAGCTGCTCGAAAGGCAGGCCGTCAGCCACGCGCTGATTCCGCCCGCCGCGCTGGCCACCGTGCCGCCCGGCGAATTTCCGAACCTGCAAACGCTGGTGGTCGGCGGCGACGCCTGCCCCGCCGCGCTCGCCGCGCGCTGGTCGCAGGGCCGCCGCATGATCAACGCCTACGGCCCGACCGAGATCACCATCTGCGCGAGCATGAGCGCGCCGATGAATGCGACGGAGCCGCCCTCCATCGGCCAGCCGATCTGGAACACGCGCATGTACGTGCTCGACGACAGCCTGCGGCCGGTGCCGCCCGGTGTCGCGGGCGAGCTCTATATCGCCGGCACCGGCGTGGCGCGCGGCTACCTGAAGCGGCCCGTGCTGAGTGCCGAACGCTTCATCGCCAATCCGTATGGCGAGCCCGGCAGCCGCATGTACCGCAGCGGCGACCTCGCGCGCTGGCGCAGCGACGGCAGCCTCGACTTCCTGGGCCGTGCCGACCAGCAGGTGAAGATCCGCGGCTTCCGCATCGAGCCCGGGGAGATCGAGTCGGTGCTGCTGAAGCATCCGCAGGTGACGCAGGCCGCCGTGGTCGTGCGCGAGGACCTGCCGGGCGACAAGCGCCTGGTGGCCTACTTTGCCGCCGCGCCCGATCCGCAGCCGGTCGAGCTGCGTGCGCACATGGCGAAGGCGCTGCCCGACTACATGGTGCCCTCGGCCTTCGTGCACCTGCCGTCGCTGCCGCTGACGCCAAGCGGCAAGCTCGACCGCAAGGCATTGCCTGCGCCCGAGCAGCCGCAGGCCGGCGCGCAGTACGTGGAACCGCGCACGCCCACCGAGAAGCTGCTCGCGGGCCTGTGGGCCGAGACGCTGCAACTGGAGCGCATCGGCATCCACGACAACTTCTTCGAGATCGGCGGGCATTCGCTGATGGCCATTCAGCTGGGCATGCGCATCCGCCAGCAGGTGCGCGCGGACTTTCCGCATGCCGAGGTCTACAACCGCCCCTCGATTGCCGAGCTGGCCGCATGGATCGACGACAACGCGGGCGGTGGGGCCGAGGCGCTGGACCTGTCGCGCGAACTCGAGCTGCCCGCGCACATCCGCCCGCAGGGCACCGCGCCGGCGCTGGCACCGAAGCGCGTGTTCCTCACCGGCGCGAGCGGCTTCGTCGGCAGCCACCTGCTGGCCGCATTGCTGCGCGACACCGCGGCCTGCGTGGTGTGCCACGTGCGTGCCGAGGACGCGCAGGCCGGCGCGCTGCGCCTCAAGCGCACGCTGGCCCAGCGCCGGCTGGGCGCGGTGTGGGACGAAGCGCGCATCCAGGTCGTGACCGGCGACCTCGGCAAGCCGCGCCTGGGCCTGGACGAGCGCGCCGTGCAACTGGTGCAGGACGGCTGCGACGCCATCTACCACTGCGCCGCACAGGTCGACTTCCTGCATCCCTATGCGAGCCTCAAGCCCGCGAACGTCGACAGCGTGGTCACGCTGCTCGAATGGACAGCGCAAGGCTGCGCGAAGAGCATGCACTACGTCTCCACGCTCGCAGTGATCGACCAGAACAACAAGGAAGACACCATCACCGAGCAATCGGCGCTGGCTTCCTGGAGCGGGCTGGTCGACGGCTACAGCCAGAGCAAGTGGGTCGGCGATGCGCTGGCCCGCGAGGCGCAGGCGCGCGGCATGCCGGTGGCGATCTACCGGTTGGGCGCAGTCACCGGCGACCACGCGCATGCGATCTGCAATGCCGACGACCTGATCTGGCGCGTGGCGCACCTCTATGCCGACCTGGAAGCGATTCCCGACATGGACCTGCCGCTCAACCTGACGCCGGTCGACGACGTGGCGCGCGCCATCCTCGGCCTGGCGGGACAGCAGGCCTCCTGGGGCCAGGTGTTCCACCTGACGAGCCAGGAGGCGCTGCGGGTGCGCGACATTCCGCCGGTCTTCGAACGCATGGGCATGCGGCTGGAGCCCGTGGGACTCGAGCCCTGGCTGCAGCGCGCGCACCAGAGGCTGGCCACCGTGCAGGACCGCGACCTGGCCGCGGTGCTCGCGATTCTCGACCGCTACGACACCACGGCCACGCCGCCGCAGGTGAGCGGCGCGGCCACGCATGCGCAGCTCGAAGCCATCGGCGTGCCGATCCGCCCCGTGGACCGCGAGCTGCTGCAGCGCTACTTCGTCGACCTGGGCATCGACACCAAGGCGCGCCGCGCCGCGGAAACCACCACTTCATAGGAAGGAGCAAGAACGCAAATGGCAAGCTATCTCATCGCCGCCACCGCCTTGCCGGGGCACGTGTTGCCCATGCTGGCAATCGCGCAGCACCTCGTGGGCCTCGGGCACGAGGTGCGGGTGCACACCGCGAGCCAGTTCAGGGCGCAGGCCGAGGCCACCGGCGCCAGCTTCACGCCCTTCGCACCCGCGATCGACTACGACTACCGCGACCTCGACCAGCGCTTTCCCGAGCGCCAGCGCCTGTCGTCCGCGCATGCGCAGCTGTGCTTCGGCCTCAAGCATTTCTTTGCCGATGCCATGGCCGCGCAGCACGCGGGGCTGCGTTCGATCCTCGAGGAGTTCGAGGCCGATGCCATCGTGGTCGACACCATGTTCTGCGGCACCTTCCCGCTGCTGCTGGGCCCGCGCGACAAGCGCCCGGCTGTCGTCGCCATCGGCATCTCGGCGCTGCCGCTGTCGAGCTGCGACACCGCCTTCTTCGGCACCGCGCTGCCGCCGTCGAGCACGCCGGAAGGGCGCGCGCGCAACCGGGCGATGAACGCCAACCTCAAGCAGGCGATGTTCGGCGAGGTGCAGCGCCACTTCGACGGCTTGCTGGCGCGCTCGGGCTCGCCCGCGCTGCCGGAGTTCTTCGTCGATGCGATGGTCAAGCTGCCGGACCTGTACCTGCAGCTCACCGCGCCTTCCTTCGAATACCCGCGCAGCGACCTGCCCGCATCGGTGCGCTTCGTCGGGCCGCTGCTCGCGCCCGCGAGCCGCGGCTTCACCCCGCCCGACTGGTGGCCCGAGCTGGACGACGGCCGCTCGGTCGTGCTGGTGACGCAGGGCACGCTGGCCAACCAGAACCCCGCGCAGCTGATCGGCCCGACCCTGCAGGCACTGGCGGGCGACGGCAAGCTGCTCGTCATTGCCACCACCGGCGGCCCGGTGCCGCCCGCGCTGGCTGCGAACCTGCCCGCCAATGCCCGCGTGCTGCCGTTCCTGCCCTACGACCGGCTGCTGCCCAAGGTGCATGCGATGGTCACCAACGGCGGCTACGGCTCGGTCAACCATGCGCTGAGCCTCGGCGTGCCGCTGGTGGTGGCCGGCACCAGCGAAGAGAAGCCCGAGATCGCCGCGCGCGTGGCCTGGTCGGGCGCGGGCATCAACCTGGGCAGCGGCCAGCCGGGCGCGCGCCAGATCGGCGACGCCGTGCGCAAGGTGCTGGGCGAGTCCAGCTACCGGCAGCGTGCGGCCGCATTGCGCGAGGACTTCGCGCGCCACCAGGCGCTCGCCGGCGTCGCCGAGGCGCTGGCGGCGCTGCGACGCACCACCACCTCCGCATCCGCAGCAATGGCCTGAACTCCCGAGGAAATACAGACATGAGCAATCCCTTCGACGACAAGAACGCCAGCTTCCTGGTGCTGGTGAACCACGAGGGCCAGCACTCGCTGTGGCCCGCCTTCATCGCCGTGCCCGCCGGCTGGCAGGTGGCGCTGGCAGCGACCGACCGGGCCGCCTGCGATGCATTCATCGAGGCGAACTGGGTCGACATGCGGCCGCGCTCGCTGGCGGCGGCCGGCGGCGGCTGACGGCACCCGGCGCTTGCCACCATGGGCGCGCTCACGCCCATGGCCCGGGAATTGCTCTCGCTCTCCAGGGTTTCCCCTTAGGCCGCATACCCGCGTCCACATACGCAATATGGCTCCTGCGGTATGTGGGCACCGGCACAAGCGGCTAACGTCCAGGCTTGGCCGGGAAACCGAGCCGCCCACGAGGCCAAAGAGCATGAGCACAGAGAGCAGCAGCAACAACAACACGCAACCCGTCCGCTTCTTCCACCGCGGCAGGATCGTCGACGTCAGCGGCGTCCATCCGACCCGTTCGGTGCTCGACTGGCTGCGCGAGGACGCGCACTGCACCGGCACCAAGGAAGGCTGCAACGAGGGCGACTGCGGCGCCTGCACGGTGGTGATCGGCGAGCTGGCCAGCGACGCCAACGCGCCGGGCACGGTCGGCGGGCTGCAGCTGCAGACGGTCAACGCCTGCATCCAGTTCCTGCCCACGCTGCACGGCAAGGCGCTGTTCACGGTCGAAGACCTGAAGGCGCAGTGCGCGGCGGCCCAGCCGCAGGACAGCGGCAAGAAGCACGCCGTCCACACGCTGCACCCGGTGCAGCAGGCGATGGTCGATTGCCACGGCTCGCAGTGCGGCTTCTGCACGCCGGGCTTCGTGATGTCGCTGTGGTCCGCCTACGAGCACCACCAGGCCGAGGGCACGCAGCCCACGCGCCAGCAGCTGGCCGACGAGCTCTCGGGCAACCTGTGCCGCTGCACCGGCTACCGGCCGATCCTCGATGCGGGGCAGCGCATGTTCGACCTGCCGGCCGTGCGGCTCGACACGAAACCCGTGGTGGCGGCGCTCACCGCCTTGCAGAACGATGGCCTGGACTACGCCGCGCCGCTCGGTGCCCGTATCGACCACTTCCACGCCCCCAGGACCATCGCCCAGCTCGCCGCGCTGCGCGAGCAGAAGCCGCGCGCCCAGCTGCTGGCCGGCTCGACCGATGTCGGCCTCTGGGTCAACAAGCAGTTCCGCGACCTCGGCGACATCATCTACGTGGGCGACGTGGCCGAGATGAAGACCATTGAAACGCGTGCCGATGAGCTCTACATCGGCGCCGGCGCCTCGCTCGAAGCCGCCTTCGAAGCGCTGGTGCAGCGCGTGCCCAGCCTCGCGGACGTGTGGCTGCGCTTCGCCTCGCCGCCGATCCGCCATGCCGGCACCATGGGCGGCAACGTGGCCAACGGCTCGCCCATCGGCGATTCGCCGCCGGTGCTGATGTCGCTCGACGCCGAGATCGAGCTGCGCCGCGGCGACGCGGTGCGCCGCATGCCGCTGCCCGATTTCTACATCGACTACATGAAGAACCAGCTGCAGCTTGGCGAGTTCGTGCAGGGGCTCGCGGTTCCATTGGCCGCGATGCGCCGCCAGGTGCGCGCCTACAAGATCAGCAAGCGCTTCGACTGCGACATCTCGGCGCTTTGCGCGGGCTTTGCCGTCGAACTGGAAGAGGGCAGCGACACGGTGAAGGCCGTGCGCCTGGCCTTCGGCGGCATGGCCGCCATCGTGAAGCGCGCCGCAAATGCCGAAGCGGCGCTGGTCGGCAAGCCGTGGACGCAGGCCAGCGTCGCCGCCGCCAAGCTCGCGCTCGCGCAGGATTTCAAGCCGCTGTCGGACATGCGCGCGTCGGCCGACTACCGGCTGCAGGTGGCGCAGAACCTGATCCAGCGCCTCTGGCTCGAAACGCGCACCGAAGACGCGCTGTCGCTCGAAGAGACCAGCGTCTGGAGCGTGATGCCTCATGCCGTCGTCAAAGCCGCGGCCGAAGGAGCCTGACCATGAACAAACCCATCGACGCCCGCCTGCTGCAGCCCGCCGAGGCCTTTGCCGATTACCTGAAGAACACCGCCGCGCGCATCGACCCCGTGGCCGAAGCGATCGCGCACGACCTCGGCGCACGTGTCGGCATCAGCCGGCCGCATGAATCGGCGCACCTGCACGTGGCCGGTGAAGCGACCTACATCGACGACATTCCCGAAATCACCGGCACGCTGCATTGCGCGCTCGGCCTTTCGCCCGCTGCCAACGGCCGCGTGACGGCGCTGTCGCTCGACGCGATTCGCGCCATGCCCGGCGTGGTGGCGGTCATCACCGCTGACGACATTCCCGGCACCAACGACTGCGGCTCGATCGTTCACGACGACCCGATCCTGCTGCCCGTGAAAGACGGCGGCGAGATCCGCTACCTCGGCCAGCCCGTGTTCGCGGTGATCGCCGAGACGCGCGAAGCCGCGCGCCGCGCCGCTTCCAGGGCGAAGGACGCGATGACCATCGAGGCGCAGCCGCCCGTGCTCACGCCGCAGGACGCGCATGCGCGCGGCCAGTACGTGGTGCCGCCGATGCACATCGTGCGCAGCGGCGGCGCGGCCAACGAGGGTGACGAGGCCGCCGTGCGCGCGGCCATCGCGAAGGCGCCGAACCGACACGCCGCCACGCTCGACGTCGGCGGGCAGGAGCAGTTCTACCTCGAAGGCCAGATCAGCTACGCCATTCCCAAGGAAGGCGGCGCGCTGCACATCCATTGCTCGACGCAGCACCCGAGCGAGATGCAGCACCTGGTGGCGCATGCGCTGCACCTGCAGTCGAACGAAGTGCATGTGGAATGCCGGCGCATGGGCGGCGGCTTCGGCGGCAAGGAATCGCAGTCGGCGCTGTTCGCCTGCGTGGCGGCCATCGCGGCGCGCCAGCTGCAGCGCCCGGTCAAGCTCAGGCTCGACCGCGACGACGACTTCATGATCACCGGCCGCCGCCACTGCTTCTGGTACGAGTACGAGGTGGGCTACGACGACGAGGGCCGCATCCTCGGCGCGGAGATCACGATGGTCTCGCGCGCCGGCCACTCGGCCGACCTCTCGGGCCCGGTCATGACGCGCGCGCTGTGCCACTTCGACAACGCCTACTGGCTGCCCAACGTGGCCATGCACGGCTACTCGGGCAAGACCAACACGCAGAGCAACACCGCGTTCCGCGGCTTCGGCGGGCCGCAGGGCGCGATTGCCGTCGAGAACATCATGGACTCGGTGGCGCGCGCGCTGGGCCGCGATCCGCTCGATGTGCGCCGCATCAACTTCTACGGCACGACGCAGAACAACGTCACGCCCTATCGCCAGACCGTAACCGACAACATCGTCCACGAACTGGTGGCCGACCTGGAAACCAGCAGCGGCTACCGCGCACGGCGCGAAGAGATCGCAGCGTTCAACGCAAAGAGCGTGGTGCTCAAGCGCGGCCTCGCGCTCGCGCCGCTCAAGTTCGGCATCTCGTTCAACGTCAAGCATTTCAACCAGGCCGGCGCGCTGGTGCATGTGTACACCGACGGCTCGATCCTCGTGAACCACGGCGGTACCGAGATGGGGCAGGGCCTCAACACCAAGGTGGCGCAGGTGGTGGCGCACGAGCTGGGCGTGAGCTTCGAGCGCGTGCGCGTGACGGCGACCGACACCACCAAGGTGGCCAACACCTCGGCCACGGCCGCATCGACGGGCGCCGACCTGAACGGCAAGGCCGCGCAGGATGCCGCGCGCCAGATCCGCGAGCGCCTGGCCGAGAGCGCGGCCGAGCGCCATGGCGGGAAGGCGAGCGAGGTGCGCTTTGCCAACGACAAGGTCGAGGTCAACGGCCGCTCGCTGGCCTTCAGCACCGTGGTGGGCGAGGCCTACCTCGACCGCAAGCAGCTCTGGTCCGACGGCTTCTACGCCACGCCCGGCCTCAGCTGGGACAAGGACAAAATGCAGGGCCGCCCGTTCTACTACTACGCCTACGGCGCGGCGGTGAGCGAGGTGATCATCGATACGCTCACCGGCGAATGGAAGCTCTTGCGCGCCGACATCCTGCACGACGCGGGCAAGTCGCTGAACCCGGCCGTGGACATCGGCCAGGTCGAAGGCGCCTTCATCCAGGGCATGGGCTGGCTCACCACCGAGGAGCTGGTGTGGCATCCGCAAAGCGGCAAGCTCACCACGCATGCCCCCAGCACCTACAAGATCCCGACCGCCAACGACTGCCCGCCCGTCTTCAACGTGCGCCTGTTCGAAGGCCAGAACTTCGAGGACTCGATTCACCGCAGCAAGGCCGTGGGCGAGCCGCCGCTGCTGTTGCCGTTCTCGGTGTTCTTCGCGATCCGCGACGCGGTGTCGGCGGCCGGCGGCCACAGGGTCGATCCGCCGCTGAAGGCGCCGGCCACGAGCGAGTCGATCCTTCGCGCCATCACGGCCGTCCAGTCCGCCTAGCCACTCGTAGACTTTGGCGCATGTCCAAAGTTTCCTTAATGCCCTACTCCCTGAATTCCTTCGCGAAACACCGCGGAACCGGCTTTGCCGGGCCGCTGGTGTTGCCCCCGGTAGGGGGTTGGCGAAGCGACACGCAGTGCGCGAAGACTGGGGGCGAGCCCAGTTTTCGCCGCGGAACCGGCCTCACCGCCGTGGTGGGAGAACGCCATGCGTGATCAGGCGCTGTTCGACAAGATCGACTTGCACCTCATCCGGGTGTTGCACACCGTGCTGACCGACCGCAGCGTCTCGCGCGCCGCCATTCGCCTGGGCATGTACCAGCCGGCCGTCTCGGCCGCGCTGAAGCGCCTGCGCGAACTCTCGGGC
Source organism: Variovorax sp. SPNA7 (assembly GCF_033807855.1). NCBI lineage: Bacteria > Pseudomonadati > Pseudomonadota > Betaproteobacteria > Burkholderiales > Comamonadaceae > Variovorax > Variovorax sp. SPNA7. The sequence goes on along the minus strand of NZ_CP138513.1, from coordinate 4,355,080 downwards.
GATCCGCTGCTGGTGCGATCGGGTTCGGGCATGGTGCCGACCGATGCGGGGCTGCGGATGATCGAGCCGGCCGCGAGCATCCTGCGCGCGGCCGAGATGCTGTTCTCCGATGCGCGCGGCTTCGAGCCGCAGTCGGCGGCCACCACCTTCCGCATCGCCGCAAGCGACTACATGGACCCGCTGTTCCTGCCGATGCTGGTGGCGCATGTGAAGCGCGAGGCGCCGCTGTGCCAGATCGAGATCCATGCGCTCACGCCCGATTCCGACTACCACGGCCACCTCGCGCTCGGCCAGGTCGACCTCGTGATCGGCAACTGGCTCAAGCCGCCGGAAGACCTGCACATGGCGCGGCTCTTCGGCGACGAGGTGGTGTCGCTGGTCAACCAGGACCATCCGGCCGTGCGCCGCGGCTGGGACCTGGAGACCTGGCTCGCGGCCGAGCACATCGCGCCCACGCCCATGCACCCGGGCGGGCGCGGCATCATCGACCAGATGCTCGACGAGCTGGGCCGGCAGCGCAACATCACGGCGCGCTGCGCGCACTTCAGCCTGATCCCGGACATGGTCGCGTCGAGCTTGCTGGTGCTCACCACCGGCCGCCAGTACTGCGAGCGTTTTGCCGCGCGGCTGCCGGTGAAGATCCTCGAGTGCCCGGTGGCGCTGCCGCGCCTCATGTACTACCAGCTCTGGCACGAGCGCACCCATTCGTCGAGTTCCGCGCGCTGGCTGCGCGAATGCATCAAGGAGGTGGCGGCGTCGCTGCGGCCCGCCTTCACCACGCCGGCCTCGCGGGCCGTCGCGGCCGAGGCGCCCGACCCGCCTTGACGAATCCTCCGGCCGCGCCGGCGTCGCGGCCGAGGCCACGTTTGAACGAACCGCCAAATACAACAGCTGGAGACAAGCGACATGAACAGGTTTGAAGAGGTGCCCAAGGTCACCGATCCCCACGCCTCGGGGACAGCCGCGCACGTCGCGCCGCAGGGCGCGAACTGGCTTGAACGCATGTTCAAGCTGACCGAGCACAACACCACCGTGCGCACCGAAGTCATCGCAGGGCTCACCACCTTCCTGACGATGGCCTACATCATCTTCGTGAACCCGTCGATCCTCGGCGACGCGGGCATGCCCAAGGGCGCGGTCTTCGTGGCCACCTGCCTGATCGCGGCGATCGGCACGCTGATCATGGGCCTGTATGCCAACTACCCGATCGCGATGGCGCCGGGCATGGGCCTGAACGCCTACTTCGCCTACGTGGTGGTGCTGGGCATGGGCTACACGTGGCAGGTGGCGCTGGGCGCGGTGTTCATCTCGGGCTGCCTGTTCCTGGTCGTCACGGTCACGGGATTGCGGGAGCTGTTCATCCGGGGCATACCGCAGTCGCTGCGAACGGCGATCACCGTGGGCATCGGCATGTTCCTGGCGCTCATCGCGCTCAAGAGCGCGGGCGTGGTGGCCGCCTCGCCGGCCACCTTCGTCACGCTGGGCGACCTGCACTCGGCACCGGTGGTGCTGGCGACGCTGGGCTTCCTGGTGATCGTGGCGCTCGACCGGCTCAAGGTGCGCGGCGCCATATTGATCGGCATCCTGCTGGTGACGGTGCTGTCGTTCTTCTTCGGCGGCAACAAGTTCCACGGCGTGTTCGACGCGCCGCCGTCGATCGCGCCCACCTTCATGCAGCTCGACATCATGGGCGCGCTCAAGGGCGGCATCCTGAACGTGGTGCTGGTGTTCTTCCTGGTCGAGATGTTCGACGCCACCGGCACGCTGATGGGCGTGGCCAAGCGCGCGGGCCTGCTGGTGCCCGGCAAGATGGAGCGCATGAACAAGGCACTCTTGGCCGACAGCGGCGCGATCTTCGCGGGCTCGCTGCTCGGCACCTCGAGCACCACGGCCTACGTGGAAAGCGCAGCCGGCGTGCAGGCCGGCGGTCGCACCGGCCTCACGGCGGTGGTGGTGGCGGCGCTGTTTCTCGCCTGCCTGATGATCTCGCCGCTCGCGAGCTCGGTGCCGGCCTATGCCACCGCACCGGCGCTGCTCTTCGTGGGCTGCCTGATGCTGCGCGACCTCGTCGAGCTCGACTGGGAAGACACCACCGAGGTGATCCCCGCGGCCGTGACCGCGCTGGCCATGCCTTTCACCTACTCGATCGCCAATGGCCTGGCCTTCGGCTTCATCACCTACGCGGTGCTCAAGCTCTTCACCGGCCGGGCACGGGAAGTGCATGCGATGGTCTGGGTGATCGCGGCGATTTTCCTGTTCAAGTTCGCCTACATCGGCGGACACTGAGGGGCGCGCCGTCGGGCGCCGATGGTCGCGGAAGCCGCTATTAAACTCATAGCTGCCTCCGCTTGTTGCTGTTGAACGAGACAAACCCACGAAACCCGGCATGACAACCCCCAGACTCCAGCTCGCGAACATCACCAAGCGCTACCCCGCGGTGGTGGCGAACAGCGACATCTCGCTGGCCGTGGCGCCCGGCGAAATCCATGCCGTGCTCGGCGAGAACGGCGCCGGCAAATCGACCCTGATGAAGATCATCTACGGCTCGGTCAAGCCCGACGAAGGCACGGTGGTCTTCGACGGCCAGGCCGTCAGCCTGCGCAACCCGCAGCAGGCGAGGGCGCTGGGCATCAGCATGGTGTTCCAGCACTTCAGCCTGTTCGACACGCTGACCGTGGCCGAGAACGTGTGGCTGGGCCTGGACAAGTCGCTGCAGCTGGCCGAGGTGGCGCGCAGCATCACCGCCAAGGCCAGCGAATACGGCCTGGACATCGATCCCTCGCGGCCGGTGCACACGCTGTCGGTGGGCGAAATGCAGCGCGTGGAGATCATCCGCGCACTGCTCACCAACCCCAAGCTGCTGATCCTCGACGAGCCGACCTCGGTGCTCACGCCGCAGGCCGTCATCAAGCTCTTCGGCGTGCTCAACAAGCTGGCGTCGGAGGGCTGCAGCATCCTCTACATCAGCCACAAGCTGCACGAGATCCGCGAGCTGTGCACGGCCTGCACGGTGCTGCGCGGCGGCAAGGTGACGGGCGTGTGCAATCCGCAGAACGAAAGCAATGAGTCGCTCTCGCGGCTGATGATCGGCAGCGAGCCGCCGCCGCTGCAGCACCGGCCGGTGCATGCGGGCGCGGTGGCGCTGCGCGTGAACGGGCTCACGCTGGCGCGCGAGGACCAGTTCGGCGTCGATCTCGACGGCATCTCGTTCGAGGTGCGCGCCGGCGAGGTGGTCGGCATTGCGGGCGTGTCCGGCAACGGGCAGAAGGAACTGCTCTACACGCTCTCTGGGGAGGACGTGCGCGCCGAGTCCGCCATGGTGCAGGTGTTCGGCAAGCCGGCCGGCCGGCTGCGGCCGCGTGCGCGGCGCGCAATGGGCCTGCACTTCGTTCCCGAGGAGCGGCTGGGCCGCGGTGCGGTGCCCACGCTCGGGCTCGCGCACAACCTGCTGCTCACGCGCGGCAATGCGGTGGGCAAGGGCGGGTGGATCCGCACGGCGGCGCTCGAAAAGCATGCCAGGGCCATCATCGAGCGCTTCAACGTCAAGGCCGGCGGCCCGAATGCCGCGGCGCGCTCGCTCTCGGGCGGCAACCTGCAGAAATACATCGTCGGCCGCGAGATCGACGCCAACCCCAAGCTCTTCATCGTCTCGCAGCCGACCTGGGGCGTGGACGTGGGCGCGGCCGCGCTGATCCGCGGCGAGATCCTTGCGCTGCGCGATGCCGGCTGCGCGGTGCTGGTGGTGAGCGAGGAGCTCGACGAGCTGTTCGACATCAGCGACCGGCTGCACGTGATCGCCAAGGGCCGGCTGTCGCCTTCCGTCGACCGCGCGGCCGCCACGCTGCCGCAGATCGGCGAATGGATGAGCGGCCTCTGGGAGAAGAAGAACAACAACATCAAGGAGGCGACCCATGCTTAAGCTCGAACCGCGCCCGGAGCTGTCGCGCTTCTGGACCTTTGCCTCGCCGATCCTCGCGCTGCTGATCACCGTGCTGATCGGCGTGGCGCTGTTCGCCGCGCTCGGCAAGGACCCGGTCAAGGGCCTGCTGGTGTTCTTCTACGAACCGATCAAGAGCGGCTACGCGATCGGCGAGCTCACGATCAAGGCGACACCGCTGCTCATCATCGCGCTCGGGCTGGCGGTGTGCTTCCGCTCCAACGTCTGGAACATCGGCGCCGAAGGCCAGTTCGTGTTCGGTGCCATTGCCGCGGGCGGCGTCGCGCTGATGGCCGACAAGACCACGGGCTCGTGGATCGTGGTGGCCATCCTGGTCGCGGGCACCGTCGGCGGCATGGTGTGGGCGGGCATCGTGGCCTTTCTGCGCGACCGGTTCAACGCCAACGAAATTCTCGTGAGCCTGATGCTGGTGTATGTGGCCACGCTGCTGCTGGGCTACATGGTGTTCGGTCCGTGGAAGGATCCGCAGGGCTACAACTTTCCGCAATCAAAGACCTTCGAGGCCGTGACGCAGATTCCGCGGCTCTTCAAGGGTTCGCGCGTGAGCATCGGGCTGATCATCGCGCTGCTGGGGGTGGGCGCGCTCTGGGTGTTCCTGTTCCGCACGCGCGCTGGCTTTGCGCAGCAGGTAGGCGGGCTCGCACCCGCAGCCGCGCGCTATGCGGGCTTCTCGGCACGCCGCGCGATCTGGATCGCGCTGCTGACCTCGGGCGGTGCGGCGGGCCTGGCCGGCGCGCTAGAAGTGGCGGGACCGCTCGGCCAGCTCACGCCCTACGTGCCGGCGGGCTACGGCTTCGCGGCCATCATCGTGGCCTTCGTCGGCCGGCTGCATCCGGTGGGCATGGTGTTCTCGGCCATCCTCATGAGCATGTTCTACATCGGCGGCGAGCTCGCGCAGTCGCGCCTGGGCCTGCCGAAGTCGCTGACCGGTGTGTTCCAGGGGCTGCTGCTCTTCACGCTGCTGGCCTGCGACACCTTGATCGCCTACCGCATCCGCCGCAAGGCCGCTGCAAAGGCCACCACTCTCTCGACGAGTTCGCTGCAGGTCAGCACGCCGTTGACTGCGCCCGTTGCGCGATCGAACGAAGGAGCGCTCTAGGATGACCTCTTGCTTTTCTTTTTGTCGTGTCGTCCGTCGTTCAGGGCGCGCTCCCGCCGACGGGGTACCTTGCTCCGCGAATGTCCCCCGGCCTGCGGCCTCCTCCTTTATTTCGCTGCGCAAGGCACCCCATCAGCGGGAGCGTCGGACAGAGCGGTCGTTGATCAGCGATGCACAACGAGCGTGCCCAGGTGCACAGGACATCGGGTACTCCCCGCAGCGAAATAAAGGAGGAGCCGAAGGCGGGGGACATTCGCGGAGGGGAGTACCCGGTGGCCTGTGCACACGCCCTGAACAACAACGCCCGAAAACAGCCGAACAACGAAACGCACGGGGAAGCCACTGACATGGACAGCTACGCACTCCTGCTCGGCTCGACGCTGAGCGCCGGCACCGTGCTTGCAATCGCCGCATTGGGCCTGCTCATCAACGAGAAAGCCGGCATCGTCAACCTCGGCGCCGAAGGCCTGATGCTCTGCGCCGCCATCGCCGGCTTTGCGACGGTCGTCATCACTCACAACCCCTGGCTCGGCTTCCTGGCCGGCATGGCGGCCGGCGCCTTGCTCGCCGCCTTCTTCGGCGTGCTGGTGATCTGGCTCAACACCAACCAGTACGCCACCGGCCTCGCGCTCAGCCTCTTCGGCGTCGGCTTCTCCGCCTTCGTGGGCATCAACTTCGTGCAGGCCAGGCTGCCCGAAAGCGTGTCGTACGCGGTGCCGGTGCTCGGCGACATTCCACTCGTCGGGCCCGCGCTTTTCCGCCACCACCCCATGGTGTATTTCGCGGTTGTCCTGACCTTCGGCCTCATCTGGTTTCTCTACCGCACCCGCGCCGGGCTCGTGCTGCGCTCGGTGGGCGAGTCGCCCGAGTCGGCGCATGCGCTCGGCTATCCAGTGCGGCGCATCCGCTTCATGGCTGTGATCGCGGGCGGCGCGCTCTGCGGGCTGGCGGGGGCGTACCTCTCCACCGTCTACACGCCCCTGTGGGTCGAGGGCATGGTCGCGGGCCGCGGCTGGATCGCGCTGGCGCTCACCACCTTCGCCACCTGGCGGCCGATCCGCGTGCTGCTGGGCGCCTACCTGTTCGGCGGCGTGTCGATGCTGGGCTTCCACCTGCAGAGCAGCGGCGTCGATGTGCCGCCGCAGTTCCTCAGCATGCTGCAGTACATCGCGCCCATCGTGGTGCTGGCGCTGATCTCGCGCAACCCGGCATTCATTCGCATCAACATGCCCGCTTCGATCGGAAAACCGTTCTACCCCGGCTCATAATCTCGCTTCTCGATTTCCGCCAACCTGTCCTTTTTGAGGATTTCCGACAATGAATGATCTGAACAAGCGCTCCCTGCTCAAGCTGGCCGCCCTCACGGCGGTCGCTTCGGCGGCCCTGATCGGCTGCGGCAAGAAAGAGGAAGCGGCTGCACCGGCTGCAACCCCCGCACCGGCGCCGGCACCCGCTGCCGCCGCACCGGCACCGGCTGCGCCGCTCAACATCGCATTCGCATACATCGGCCCGGTGGGCGACGGCGGCTGGACCTTCGCGCACGACAACGGCCGCAAGGCGCTCGAGAAGGAATTCGGCGACAAGATCAAGACCACCTTCGTCGAGAGCGTGCCCGAGGGCGCCGACGCCGAGCGCGTGTTCCGCGACATGGTCGGCCAGGGCAACAAGCTGATCTTCGGCACCACCTTCGGCTACATGGAGCCGATGCTCAAGGTGGCCACCGACAGCAAGGACGTGAAGTTCGAGCATGCCACCGGCTACAAGACCGCCGAGAACATGCGCACCTACGACAGCCGCACCTACGAAGGCGCCTACATGGCCGGCATCATTGCCGGTGCCATGACCAAGAGCAACACGCTCGGCGTGGTCGGCTCGGTGCCGATTCCCGAGGTGCTGCGCAACATCAACAGCTTCACGCTGGGCGCGCAGTCGGTCAACCCGAAGATCACCACCAAGGTGGTCTGGGTGAACGAATGGTTCAGCCCGCCGAAGGAAACCGAAGCCGCCACCGCCCTCATCAACGGCGGCGCCGACGTGCTGTTCCAGAACACCGACTCGCCGGCCGTGCTCAAGACCGCGCAGGAAAAGGGCAAGCGCGCCTTCGGCTGGGATTCCGACATGACCGCCTACGGTCCCAAGGCCCACTTGGCCTCGGCCACCATCAACTGGGCGCCGTACTACATCAAGGCCACGCAGGACGCGCTCGACGGCAAGTGGGCCACGGGCCAGAGCTGGTGGGGCGTGAAGGAAGGCGCCATCGACATCGTCTCGATCGCCGAGGACGTGCCGGCCGAAACCAAGGCCAAGGTCGAGGAAGTGAAGAAGGGCCTGAAGGACGGCAGCTTCGCGATCTGGAAGGGCCCGATCCTGGGCCAGGACGGCAAGGAAGTGGTCGCCAAGGATGCGGTGGCCGACGACAAGTTTCTCTCGGGCGTGAACTTCTACGTCAAGGGCGTGGAAGGCAAAGTTCCGGGCGGCGACAAGAAGTAAAGCGCTGCGCCCTTGCGCGTATGAAAGGGTCGCCTGCAGGCGACCCTTTTCATTTGTGGTTCGTGCCGCGCGGCTTTCCTTCGGTCACCATCCGCGCGCTGTCGACAAAGCCCTGGATCAACCGCAGGCGCGGCGATGCGCGCTGCCACAGGACGCCGAAGCGCCGCGGTTCCGAAGGCAGCGGCAGCGCGATCTTCACCACGCGCTGGCCGTCGAGCAGCGGCGAAGCGATGTCGGGCACCAGTGAGACGCCCAGGCCGCGGTCGACCATCATGGCAATGGCCAGCAGCGAGCTGAGTTCGAAGCGCTCCTGCGGCACGATGCCCGCGGCGCGCAGGTAGCGGTCGGCCTGCTTGCCGCCGCCCAGGTTGCGGTCGTAGCGGATCAGCGGCGAGGTGCGCAGCAGCTCGTGCGGATCGCGGCGCGCGAGGCGGCTGGGCGCCAGCAGCACCAGCGGCTCCTCGCGCAGCAGCGACCAGTCGAAAGTCTTGGCAAGCACATACGGTGGATAGAGGCACACGGCCGCGTCGAGATCGCCCTGCTGCACCGCCTTGTAGAGCGTGGCCGTGGTGCCCGACTGCAGGAACACCTTGACGCCGGGATGCGTCTTCACGAAGCGCGCGAGGATGTCGGGCAGCAGGCTGTGGATGGCCGTGTTGATGGTGCCGACCAGCAACTCGCCGCCGGCCGCGTCGCTGCCGAGCAGCGCCTTGATGTCGCTCACCTCGCGCAGCAGGTTGCGGGCCCGCTGCACCAGCTGGTGCCCGGCCTCGGTGGGCTGCACCGTGCGGCCGGCGCGCGCCAGCAGCGGGGCGCCAAGTTCGCGCTCCAGCGTGCGGATCTGCTGCGCCACGGCCGCGGGCGTCAGGTCGAGGCGGCGCGCGGCCTCCGACATGGAGCCCGACTCCACCACCAGAAGAAAGCTTTGCAGATAGGCTGTTTCCATGAAAGACAGATTTTCTATCATCTGATCATAGGAGGCATGTGTTTTTCCGATCTCGTGAACCGCACACACTGCGGCGCATGAGAAGCAAACTCTTCGTTCCCGGCACGCGCCCCGAGCTGTTCGCCAAGGCGCTGGGCAGCGCGGCGGACGGCGTCTGTCTCGACCTGGAAGATGCGGTGTCCGAACCGCGCAAGGGCGAGGCACGCGACGCCGTGCGGCAGCTGCTGCAAAGCGGCGGCACGGTTGCGTCGGGCAAGACGGTGATCGTTCGCGTCAACGCGATGGACACACTGCATTTTGCGGACGACATCGCGGCGGTGGCCCAGCCCGGCGTGCACCTGATCAATATCCCGAAGCCCGAGAGCCCGGCCCACGTGCGCAGCGCGGTCGAGGCGATCGAACGTGCCGAACGCGCCAACGGCGTGGGCACGCCGATCGGCCTGCTGCTGAACATCGAGGCGCCCGCGGCCTTGCGCACTGCGGCCGAGCTTGCGCTCGCGCATCCGCGCGTGGCGGGCCTGCAGCTGGGCCTGGGCGACCTGTTCGAACCGCTGGGCATTGCGCGGCGCGAGCCGGCCGCGATCCAGCAGGCGATGTTCGCGGTGCGCATGGCGGCAGGCGAAGCGGGCGTCTATGCCTACGACGGCGCGTTCGCGGACATCCGCGACGCCGAGGGATTCCGCGCCGAAGCCATGCTGGCGCGCAACCTCGGCTTCCTCGGCAAGACCTGCATCCACCCGAGCCAGATCGCGATCGCCAACGAGGTGTTCCGTCCCACCGACGAGGAGATCGCGCACGCATGCAAGGTGGTCGAGGCCGCCCGCACGGCCGATGCCGGCGGCGTGGGCGCCTATGTGGTGGACGGAAAGATGATCGACATTCCCTTCGTGATCCGCGCGCGCGCCATCGTCGCGAGCGCGCGCAGCCTCGGCCTGCTGCCGGGCTGAGCCTTCTTCAAACAAGACCAGGAGACAAGACAGATGCACATTCACTCTCACTCGCCCCTTCGCCTGCGCGCGCTCGCCGTGGCCGCCTTTGCCGGCGGCCTGCTGTCGAGCGGCGGCGCGTTCGCGCAGGCCGCGGCCTACCCGAGCAAGCCCGTCACCATCGTGGTGCCCTATCCGGCGGGCGGCTCGAACGACACCTTCGCGCGCCAGGTGGCCAAGGAGCTGGGCGACGAGCTCAAGCAGCCGGTGATCATCGACAACCGCCCCGGCGCCAGCGGCAACACCGGCACCGGCCAGGTCGCCAAGGCCGCGCCCGACGGCTACACGCTGGTGGCCGTGTCCTCGAGCATGACGACCAACGCGGCCGTGCAGTCGAAGCTGCCCTTCGATCCGATCAATGGGCTGGCACCCGTGGCCATGTTCGCCAAGGGCCCCTTCATCGTCGCGGTGAACAACGAGTTTCCCGCCAGGACGCCCACCGAGCTGATCGCCGCCATCAAGGCGAAGCCGGGGCAGTACAACTATGCGTCGTCGGGCTCGGGCAGCGTCAACCAGTTCGGCACCGAGCTGCTCAAGGCCAAGGTCGGCGACATGCAGATCACGCACATCCCGTACAAAGGCATGGGCCCGGCCGTGACCGACCTGGTCGGCAACCAGACGCAGCTGCTGATCTCCAGTGGTCCCTCGCTGCTGCCGATGGTGCGCGCGGGCAAGCTGCGCGCCGTGGGCATCACGAGCCTGAAGCCGAGCCCGATCGCGCCCGAGCTCATCCCGATGTCCACCGCCGTGCCGGGCTACGAGTTCGAGCTCTGGTGGGGCCTGCTGGCACCGGCCGGCACGCCGTCCGACGTGGTCGCCAAGCTCAACGCCACCGTCAACAGGATCCTGGCCAAGCCCGAGATCGCGGCCAACTTCCTGCGCGAAGGGGCCATCGCCACGCCGCTTGCGCCAAAGCAGTTCGCCGCCGTCATCGCCGAGGACGTGGAGCGCTGGAAGAAGCTCGCCAAGCAGCAGAACATCACCGCAGACTGAGGAAGAAAGAAAGATCCATGAGCTTCGACGCCCCGAACGACGACGCACGCCTGCCCGCACGCAGCGGCCCCACCGGCCCGCTCAGCGGCCTGCGCGTGCTCGACCTCAGTGCCTACATCGCGGGCCCGTACGGCTGCTCGCTGCTGGCGGATCAGGGGGCAGAAGTCATCAAGATCGAGCCGCCCACGGGCGACAACCTGCGCAAGTACCCGTCGACGCTCGAGGCCGAGAGCCGCGCCTTCATCGGCGTGAACCGCAGCAAGCTCGGCGTGGTGCTCGATCTGAAGAAGGCCGACGATCTTGCCGCGCTGATGGCGCTGGTGCGCACGGCCGACGTGCTGGTGCACAACTTCCGGCCCAGCGTGCCGCCGCGGCTGGGCATTGCCTACGAGCAGCTGAAGGCCGTCAATCCGCGCCTGATCTATTGCAGCCTCACGGGCTATGGCGAAACCGGTCCGCTGCGCGAGAAGGCGGGCTACGACCAGGTGCTGCAGACCATGACCGGCATGTGTGCACTGCAGGGCAAGCGCGGCGAGCCGCCCGAGATCATCTACGGCTCGGTGGTCGACTACTACGCGGCCGCGCTGGTGGCCGCGGGCGTGGCCTCCGCGCTGTACGAGCGCGAGAAAAGCGGCCAGGGGCAGTTCGTCGGCGTGTCGCTGCTGCGCTCCGCGCTCACGATGCAGTCGGCCCGCATGGTGTGGGCCGAAGGCGAGCCCAAGGACGTGGGGCGCGACATGCGCTCGGGCGGCATCACGGGCATCCACCCGACACGCGAAGGCCATCTCTACATCTCGGCCAACACGCCGCATTTCTGGCGCGCGCTGTGCGACAAGGTGGGCCTGCCCGAACTCGCGGCCGACGAGCGCTACGACTCGGTGCGCAAGCGCGCGCAGCATTTTTCCGAGATCGTGCCTCGGCTGCGCGAGGCGCTGGCCGCGCGCAGCGCGCTCGAATGGGAGGAACTGTTCGGCGAGGACGTGCCCTGCGCCGCGGCCCGCACGGTCGAGGACATGTTCGACAACGAGCAGGTGCTGGCCGAGGACATGGTGGCGACCTTCGCGCATCCCACGCTCGGCGCCTACCGCGGCTTCACGCGGCCGGTGCAGTTCGGCCGCACGCCGGGCCCCGAGCCCTTTGCGGCACCCACGCTGGGGCAGCACACGCAGGCGGTGCTGGCGGCGCGCAAGGCCGCGGACGCGGCCGGCTGAGCAACGCGCATGCAAGTCCCCCACAGCAGCGGCACGCGCAAGCCCGCCAGCGTGGCACCGGAAGGCGCCTGCGATGCGCACATGCATGTCTACGATCGCCGCTTCGCGCTCCACGGATCGCCCGATGCGATGGTCGACGACGCCACGGCCGCCGACTATCGCCTGCTGCAGCAACGCATCGGCACCGAGCGCACGGTCGTCGTGCAGCCGCGCGTGCACGGCACCGACAACAGCGTGACGCTCGATGCCATCCGCACGCTCGGCGCGGCGCGCACCCGAGGTGTCGCGGTGGTCCGGCCCGACGTGAGCGATGCCGAGCTCGAGCGCCTGCATGCGGGCGGCATTCGCGGCATCCGCTTCACGCTCTACACGGCAGCCAACGCGGCGACCGGCTTCGAAATGGTCGAGCCGCTCGCGCAGCGCGTGCATGCGCTGGGCTGGCATGTGCAGCTGCACTGGAACGCCGACCAGATCGCCGGGCATGCGGCCCTGCTCGCGCGGCTGCCCTGCACGATCGTGTTCGACCATCTCGCGCGGCTGCCGCTGCCCGATGCGCAGGCGCATCCCGCATTCGGCGTCGTGAGCCGGCTGCGCGACAAGGGCCGCACCTGGATCAAGCTCTCCGGTGCCTACCTCGACTCGAGGACGGGCGCCGCTGGCGGCTATGCAGACACGAGCGCCATCGCGCAGGCCTGGGTCTGCCAGGCGCTGGAGCGCGTGGTGTGGGGCAGCGACTGGCCGCACCCGACCGAGCCTACGGCCGCCAAGCCCGACGACGCGGTGCTGTTCGACCTGCTGGGCCAATGGGTTCCTGACGAGGCCCAGCGCCGCCGCGTGCTCGTCGACAACCCCGCGCTGCTCTACGACTTTCCTGAAACGACAAAGACCGAGACGACCGAATGACGAAAAGACCTGTCCTGAAATCACTGGCCGCACTGGCCGCCTGCGTTCCGCTGCTGGGCTGGGCCGCATGGCCCGAGAGGCCGATCCGCATGGTGGTTCCGTATGCCGCGGGCGGCGGCGCCGACAACACCGCGCGCGTCGTCGCGCAGCAGATGAGCATCGCGCTCGGCCAGCAGATCGTCATCGACAACCGGCCGGGCGCGGGCGGCGTGATCGGCGAGGACAACGTGGCCAAGGCGCCCGCCGACGGCTACACCGTGCTCTACGACGCCTCGGCGTTCTCGGTGAACCCGTCGCTGCGCAAGCTGCCTTTCGATGCCGCGAAAGACTTCATCCCGGTGTCGCTGGTGGCCACCGCGCCGCAGATCCTCGTGGTGCCCGCCACGGCGCCGTACCAGACGGTGGCGCAGTTCCTGGACTTCGCGCGCAAGAACCCCGGCAAGCTGAGCTTTGCCTCGGCGGGCGGCGGCACCGGCTCGCACCTGGCCGGCGAGGCGCTGAACGAGCAGGCCAGGCTCAGCCTCATGCACGTGCCCTACAAGGGCGGCGCGCCCGCGCTGACCGATGTGATGGGCGAGCAGGTGTCGGCCTACTTCGGCAACGTGGCGTCGACGCTCGGCTACGTGCAGTCGGGCAAGCTGCGCGCGCTGGCCGTGAGTTCCGCCAAGCGCGTGCCCGGCCTGCCCGGCACGCCGACGCTCGCTGAGTCGGGCCTGCCGGGCTATAACGTGGTCGAGTGGAACGGCGTGTTCCTTCCCAAGGGCACGCCGCCCGACATCGTGCAGCGGCTCGGCAAGGCGGTACAGGCGGCCGTCAACGAACCCCAGGTCAAGCAGAAGCTGCTGCAGCTCGGCCTGGAACCCGCCGGCACCACGCCGGAGGTCTTCGCGAAATTCGTGCAGAACGAGACGGGGCGCGTGGGCGCGCTGGTGAAGGCGCGCAACATCCGGGTCGATTGAATCCGGGCCTTCACGCAGCCGGCCGGTCAGCCCGTACAGGCTGCCGCAACCGGCCCGGGATATTCCATCTCCAGCATGACCCAGTCGCGCCGCGCCGCGCCATAGCGTTCGCCGATCTCGCACAGCGTGCGGTCCAGCTGCGGCACCGGCTTCAGCGAAGAAGAGAGCGGCAGGCGCTCCGCTCCTTCGCGGGGCGGCTGCGCCAGCAGCACCAGCCCGCTGCGCAGCCTGACCGGGCCCGAGGCCGATGCGGCATCGACCGCGATGTGCCCGGTGCGCGTCCACGCGTCGACGGCCAGTGCAAGGGCGATGTCGTCGGCGCCGTCCTGCACGTCCACGCGCCAGCGCTCGCCGCGCCAGAACGCGGCCTTGTTGAGCAGGAAACCCGCCCTGCGGCCGGTGTCCAGGTAGAACGGCGAACTGTCGTGCACCGGCGTCCATGAGGCCACGCCGAGTTCCGTTGCAAGGGCCCTGGCTTTCTCCTGCCCGCCGATCGCCTCCACCAGCGCCAGCATCGCCGGTACCGAGGCGGTGATGCCGGTGGTGGTGGCGACGCCGCGGTCCGCCACGTAGCGCTGGTGCGGCACGTAACTGGCGCCGGGGTGGCGCGCGAGCAGCGTGCCGCGGTCGTACCAGTGGCCCGCGAAGCGCCGGCCGTCGAGCAGGCCGGCGCGGCCGACCACGCGTGCGCCCGAGCAGACGCCGATCACCTGCGCGCCGCGCGCCGCCTGCTGCTTGAGCCAGGCCGCCACCTGCGGGTTGTCGTCGGCGATCATCGCCGGCACGATCACGTAGTCGGCGCCTGCGGGATGAAGCCTGTCGAAGCCGGCGAAGTCCTGCGCGCCATCGACCTCGAGTGCGGGATACAGGCTCACCCGCCCCGCGCGCGGCGCCACGATCCGCACCTCGGCCACATCGGCACGCCGGAGCACCGCATGCGGCAGCAGCAGGTCGGTCATCTCGGTGCCTTCGTTCAGCGCGAGCACCGCCACCACGGGCCGGCCCGCGCGATGCGGCTTCAGCGCCTCGACAAAAGCCTGCTTCTCGCGCTCGCTGCGCGCCGCATCGGCCTGCGCGGTCGGCAGCGGCGGCGCGCCCCCCGTGCAGCCCGCCAGCGCAAAGGCTGCAATACTTGCGCCGATCAGCGCTCCTATCGATCTCCACATGGACGGTCCCCTGTCGACTTGATGATGACGATGCCCAGAGACTACGAATGCCCACCCTGACCCGCAAGGACGAAGAAACCGCGGTTTCTGCCAGCGACGTGGTGCTGGTGGTGTTCGACGGCGTCGAGGTGATCGACGTCGCCGGCCCGGCCAGCGTGTTCAGCAAGGCCGAGCAGATGCATCCCGGCAGCTACCGCCTGCACATCGCATCGCCGGCCGGCGGCACCGTGTCGACGAACGGCGGCCTGAGCTTTTCGGGCACCTGCAGCCTGCAGCAGCTGCCCGCGTCGATCGACACGCTGATCGTCGCCGGCGGCGACGAGCCGGCGGTGCGCGCGGCCATCCTCGAACAGCATATCGGCGCCTGGCTCAGGCAAGCGGCGCCGCGCACGCGCCGCATGGCGAGCGTGTGCAGCGGCGCCTTCGCGCTGGCCGCGGCCGGCCTGCTCGACGGCCGCGAGGCCACCACGCACTGGCGCGTGTGCGACCAGCTGCAGGCGCTGCGGCCGCAGGTGCGGGTGCAGCGCGAGCGCATCTACGTGCGCGACGGGCCGGTGTGGACCTCGGCCGGCGTCACCACCGGCATCGAGCTTGCGCTTGCGCTGGTGGAGGACGATCTTGGCCACGCCGTGTCGATGGAAATTGCCCGCACGCTGGCGCTGCCGATGCTGCGGGGCGGGGCGCAGCCGCAGCTGACGCAGGCGCTCCAGGCGCAGGCCTCGGCCAGCCACCGGCTGCGCGAGCTGGTGGCGTGGATCGGCACGCATCCGCAGGACGACCTGTCGGTCGAGGCCCTGGCCGAGCGCGTGCAGATGAGCCCCAGAAACTTCGCGCGCGCCTTCGCGGCCGAGACCGGCTGCACGCCGGCGCGCTTTGTCGAACAGGTCCGCGTGGCCGCCGCCGCGCAGCTGCTGCGCCAGACGCGGTGGCCGCAGGACCGCATCGCGAGCCGCAGCGGCTTCCGCTCGGTGGACGCGCTGCAGCGCGCCTTCGCGCGGCAGCACGGCCTCACGCCGCAAGCCTATCGAACCCATGACGACACCTGATGCCACTTCCCTTGCACTGATCGACGACTGTTCCCAGGCTTCGCTGCAACTGCTCGAACGCAACCTCACGCCGCACGGCATCCTGGCCGCCACCCGCACCGAAGCGGCCGTTGCGCGGCGCTACACGCGCATCTTCGGGCGCGACGCGGCCATCTGCGTGATGGCCATGTGCGGCAGCGGCGTGCCCGCGCTGGAGCAGGGCGCCGTCGCCAGCCTCGACGCGCTGGCCGCGCAGCAGGCGGCCAACGGCCAGATCCCCAAGTACGTCGACCCCGACGGCCAGGATGCCGACTTCTGGTACCTGGGGTGCATCGACGCCACGCTGTGGTGGCTGATCGCGGTGGACCACGTGCGCCGCCACGGCCAGGTCGGCACCACGCACTGGCGCGCCGAGGTGCAGCGCGCGATCGGCTGGCTGCTGGCGCAGGAGCACCAGCACTTCAGGCTGCTGCAGCAGAACGAGGCCAGCGACTGGGCCGACATCATGCCGCGCTCGGGCTATGTGCTCTACACCAACGCGCTCTGGTACGAGGTGAAGCGCCGCTTCGCGCTGGACGATGCCGAGGCGACGCAGCACCACTTCAACCACCTGTTCAATCCGTTCCAGCAGGACCTGCCCGAATACCACCGCGCCCGGTTGCTGCGGCACTACGCGCGCCGCGGCCGGACCGATCCGGGCCTGTACCTGAGCTTCGTCAACCTGTCCTTCGTCGGCAACGAGGGCGACGTGTTCGGCAACGTGCTGGCCATACAGGGCGGGCTGGCCGATTCGGAGATGGCGAACCGCATTGTCCGCACCATTGCCGCGGCGCGCGCCTGCGAGCCGTACCCGGTGCGCGTGGTACTGCATCCGCTGACGCGCGAGCATGCGCTCTGGCGGCCGTACATGGCGCGCCACCAGCAGAACGTGGTGCACCAGTACCACAACGGTGGCATCTGGCCTTTCGTGGGCGGCTTCTGGGTGATGGCGCTGGCCCGCCTCGGGCTGCATGACATGGCCTGGCCCGAGCTCGCCCGCCTTGCGCATGTGAACCAGCTCGGCGGTTGGCGCTTCACCGAGTGGTTCCACGGCCGCACGCTGGCGCCGATGGGCATGGCGGGCCAGAGCTGGAATGCCGCGGCCTTTCTGCTGGCCCGGCGTGCGCTGGAGGGCAGCGAGGCGGCCTGGTGACGGCTTGCGCTCTGGTTTGATCGATCAGACCGTGAGCACGATCTTGCCGATGTGTCCGGCGCGTTCGAGGTACTCATGGGCTTGCACCACCTCGTCGAACGCAAAGCGGCGGTCGATGCGCATCTGCAGGGCACCGCTGGCCAGGCCTTCATCGACGAAGGCCAGCGCGCGGCCCAGCGCAGCTTTGTCGCGCGGCAAGCCCATGGTGGCCGAGCCGGTGAATTCCAGCACCGTGTAGACGTGGAAGCGCCAGCTCTTGCGGAACTGCGCAAGCACGGGGTAGCTGAACGCCGCGCCGCCGGAGAGCCCGTACAGCACGTACCAGCCGCGCTGTGCGACGGCGCCGCCGAGCTGCTCCAGCTGCGGCCCGCCCACGCCGTCGTACACCAGGTCGGCGCCGCGGCCACCGGTCAGCGCCAGGACGCGCTCCACCACGTCTTCGTCTTGCGTTACCACCACATGCGATGCGCCTGCGTCCAGCAACGCCTGGCGCTTGGCTGCCGTGCGTGTGGTGGCGATGGCGAGGAGGCCCGCCGCGCGCGCCATCTGCAGCGCCGCAATGCCCGTGCTGGATGACGCACCCGTCACCAGCACCGTCTGGCCGCGCTGCAGGCGGGCCATCTCGAACATCGGGAAATAGCCCGTCAGGTAGGCCATGTAGGCACCGGCGGCCTGCTCGGCCGAAAGCTTGCCGGGGTAGCGCACCACATGCGAGGCGGGAAACAGAATGCTCTCGCCATAGGTGGGGTACAGGCCCTGGTTGGCGCCGGGCAGCAGCGCGACGCGGTCGCCCACGCTCAGGCTATCGACACCCGCGCCCACCGCTTCGATGAGGCCGGCGGCCTCGTTGCCCAGGCCGGCCGGCAGCGTCGCGTCCTCGATGTACTGGTTCTGGCGCCACAGTGCGTCGGCCCGGTTCAGACCGATCGCCTGCACCGCGATGCGCACTTCGCCGGCGCCAGGCTCCGGCGTCGCAACCTGTTCGACCTTCAGAACATCGGCGCCGCCGAAGCGGTGAAAGCGAACCATCCTGCCCATACAAGAATCTCCTTGGAAAAAAGCCGGCAGCCCCGGAATGAAGCGGCCCAAGGCATCAATCTAGAAGCCGCAGGGCCATCAAGGAAATCGATTCATACGATATTCGCTATGCATGGAATCGATGACTTCAAGGCGCGTGGATGAAACCGATCGAACTCAGCCGGATTGACCTCAACCTGCTCACCGTGCTGGCGGCCCTCATGCGCGAGCGGCACGTCAGCCGGGCTGCGCAGCGGCTGCACCTGGGACAGCCGGCGGTGAGCCACGCGCTGGCGCGGCTGCGGGAGCTCACGGGCGATCCGCTGCTGGTGCGGCAGGGGCGGGTGATGGAACCGACCGAACGGGCACTCGCGCTGATGCAGGGACTGGGTCCGGCGCTCGAGCAGATCGAGGCCACGTTCCGGGCGCAGGCGGATTTCGAGCCCGCGCGCGCCGCGCCGGTGTTTCGCATCGGGCTCACCGACGACCTGCAGATCGCGATGCTGCCGCGGCTGCTTCGCGCGCTCAGCGTGGAAGCACCCCGCGCCCGACTGGTGACCTTGACGGTCTGCTACCGCAACGCCACGCGCTATCTCGACGAAGGGCGGGTCAGCGCGGTCATGACCTTCCTGAAGGACCTGCCGGCAGGCGCCAAGATGCGCAAGGTCCGCACGGCACGCTTTGCGCTGCTGCGTGCCGACACCGCAACCGCAAGACTGACGCTCGACGACTATTGCCGGCGGCGGCACGTGCTCGTGACCTACGCGGGCGACCTGTGCGGCACTGTCGATGAAACATTGAACGAGCTCGGCCGGCAGCGCGAGGTGGCCTTCTCGGTGCCGCAGTTTGGCAGCCTGCCGGCCGTGCTCGCGGGCACCGAGCTGCTGGCCACGGTGCCGGAGCATGTGGCGCTGGCGCTGTCGGCGCAGGGCGGGCTTCGCTGTGAGGCGCTGCCGTTCGAGAGTCCGAGCTACCAGATCAAGCTGGCCTGGCGCGCCGTGACCGACAAGGACGCGGCAGAGACATGGCTTCGCAGGGCGATGCTGCGGGCCTTCAACGACTGACGCGCTGCTTCATGGCGGCGGCTGCGAAAGAACCCACCCGGCCAGGGCCTTCGCCTCTTCATCGCTCAGCTGCGGCTGGCGGGGCATGATGACGCGTCCCCAGGTGCCCACGCTGCCGCCCTGGATCTTGCCGGCCAGCCGGGAGGGCGCCGCCGCGTCGCTGCGGTAGCGCTCGGCGATCTGCGCGAAGCCGGGGCCGACCTGCTTTCGGAGCATGCCGTGGCAGGCGAGGCAGCCGTGGTCGCGGGCCAGTGCCTGCGCCCCGTCGACAGCGGCAGCGCCAGCGAATGCCGGAGCGGACATCAGCAGCGAGACCCGCAGCGCGAGCGACAGAAGTTTCCGTCCGTTGCGCGATGGCCGTTTTGAAATGAGAGGCATGGGCCCTATACGTTCTGGCGCATCTCCCACGGGGCGGCTGCGCTTATGCTGTGCGGAAATCACAACGCCGATTTTCCCACCATGACCGACTACCGCCCCGTCTTCGACCAGAGCTTCGTCAAGATCGCCGCCGAGCGCCTGCCCGAACTGCTGCGCGCCATGCCCAAGGCCGAGCTGCACATGCACATCGAGGGCTCGCTCGAACCCGAGCTGATCTTCGCGCTCGCGCAGCGCAACGGCGTGGCCATTCCCTATGCCAGCGTCGAAGAGCTGCGCCGTGCCTACGCCTTCACCAACCTGCAGAGCTTCCTCGACATCTACTACGCCGGCGCCAGCGTGCTGCTGAAGGAGCAGGACTTCTACGACATGGCCTGGGCCTACCTGGAGCGCGCCGCGGCCGACAGCGTGGTGCGCACCGAAATGTTCTTCGACCCGCAGACGCACACCGCGCGCGGCGTGCCGATGGAGACGGTCGTCCACGGCCTGCACCGCGCGTGCGCGGATGCCGAGGGGAAGCTCGGCGTGAGCGCGGCGCTCATCCTGTGCTTCCTGCGCCACCTGAGCGAGGAAGATGCCTTCGAAACGCTGGAGCAGGCGCTGCCCTTCCGTGACAAGTTCATCGGCGTGGGCCTCGATTCGAGCGAGGTCGGCCATCCGCCCGAGAAGTTCGCGCG
Source organism: Variovorax sp. SPNA7 (assembly GCF_033807855.1). Classification (NCBI taxonomy): domain Bacteria; kingdom Pseudomonadati; phylum Pseudomonadota; class Betaproteobacteria; order Burkholderiales; family Comamonadaceae; genus Variovorax; species Variovorax sp. SPNA7. The sequence continues at coordinate 4,335,019 of NZ_CP138513.1, read as the reverse complement.
CGTGTTCGCGCGCTGCCGCGAGCTGGGCTTCCACCTTGTCGCACACGCGGGCGAGGAGGGGCCGCCGGCCTACGTGTGGAGCGCGCTCGACGTGCTCAAGGTCGAGCGCGTCGACCACGGCGTGCAGAGCGCAAAGGACCCGGCGCTGATGAAGCGGCTCGCGCAAGACCGCATTCCGCTCACCGTGTGCCCGCTGTCCAACCTCAAGCTCTGCGTGTTCCCCGACCTGGCGCAGCACAACCTGGGCGCGCTGCTCGACGCAGGGCTGGTGGCCACCGTCAACTCGGACGACCCGGCCTATTTCGGCGGCTACATGAACCAGAACTTCACGCAGACCTTCGGCGCCACCGGCCTTGGTGTGCAGCAGGCCTGGCAGCTCGCGGCCAACAGCTTCGAAGGCAGCTTCATCGACGCGGCCGCCAAGCGCGCCTACGTCGATCGGCTCAACGCCGTCTTCGCGAGCTTCTGACCGGCCGCGGGGCCTCGCGGCACCAGCAGCAGCATCGCCACCAGCGCGCAGGCGCTGGCCGCAAGCCACACCAGCGGCCAGCCCTGCAGCGCGAGCAGGTGCGGGATGGAGAAGGGCGTGATGAAGCACACCAGGAACACGCTGGTGTTCGCCATGCCGAGCGCGGTGCCCGCGCGCGCCGCGCCGGCCAGCGTGGCCAGCTCCGTGTAGGCCACGCCGTGCCATGCCGACACGCAGACACCGCTGGCCGCGAGCAGCGCCACCAGTGCCATGCGCAGCGCCGCTGAATCGGCCGCGTGCGTGCCCGCCGCCATCACCAGCATCGCGAGCCCTGCGAACAGCAGCACGCTGAGGGCGCTGCAGGCGCGCAGGTAGGCGGGGCGGTTGCGGCGGCGGTCGGTCCAGCGGCCGCTCCACACGCGCATCACCATCGCGCCGACCTGCACGAACACCATGGTGGCCGTGATGGTTGCGAGGCCCGCATGGCCGAAGTCGTGCAGGAACACCGTGCCGAAGGACAGCACCGCGAACTGCGGCGCGCAGAGGATGCCGATGCCCAGCACGATGCGCCAGACCCGGGCATCGCGCAGCGGGCCGCTCTTCGATGCGATCGCCGACTCGGCGACGTTGGCCCTGGTGCGCGGCGTGTCCGGCGCAACAGGCGGCTCGTGCACCCAGGCCCAGCTCATGGCCGCGCTCAGCGCGCACAGCAGTGCCAGCAGGCCGTAGAGCGCGGCAAAGCCGAAGTGCAATGCGACGAACGGCAGCACCAGCGCGCCAATGCCGCCGCCCAGCGGCACCGCGGTCTGGCGGATGCTCATCGCGAGCCCGCGCTCGCCGGCATCGAACCACGTCATCACCGCGCGGCCGCTCGCGCCGTTGACGCTGCCGCCCAGCAGGCCCACCAGCAGCAGGCCGGCGCCGAGCCAGCCGAGGCCGGGGATGTGCTGCGCGCTGGGCGCGGCCCAGAGCGCCATCGCCACGAGCGCGATCGCCGTGCTGCCAAGGCCCGTGAGCAGCACCGGCCGGTCGCCCCAGCGATCGGTCAGCAGGCCCCACGGCAGTTCGCTGACCGCGATGCCCAGGCCCATGAGGCCAAGCACCAGGCCGAGCGTGGCGTTGTCGAGCTGGTAGCCGGTGCGCATCAGCACCGCGGTCATCGGGATGCCGCTGAAGGCCACGGAAAACGCCGCATTGGCGGCCACCCCGGCGGCCAGCACCTTCCAGCGGTGGCGCGGAGAACAGGAAGGGGAGGAGGTCGAATGGATCATGTTACGGCGCAGTGTCCGCCGTTGCAAAGCTTTTGAAAATCAGAAAATAATGAGCCAATCGTCCCGAAAATCAGGACGATCAACGAAGGATGGATCCATGTCCCAGGTGATGTTCGATCTCGACGTGCTGCGCAGTTTTTCCACCGGCATCGCGCTGGGCAGCTATGCCCGCGCGGCCGACCGGCTGGGCCGCTCCACGTCAGCCGTGAGCGCGCAGCTCAAGAAGCTGGAGGCGCAAGCCGGCACCGCGCTGTTCCGCAAGGCCGGCCGCGGGCTGGAGCTCACCGACGCGGGCGAAACGCTGCTGGCCTACGCCCACCGCATGCTCGAACTCAACGAGGAAGCGAGCGCCGCCATGCGCGGTGCGGACCTGCAGGGCTGGGTGCGGCTCGGCCTGCAGGAAGACTTCGGTGAAACGCTGCTGCCCGCCGTGCTCGGCCGCTTTGCGCGCGCGCATCCCAAGGTGCGCATCGAGGCCTGCGTGGCGCGCAGCGCCGAACTGCGCGAACGGCTCGAGCTGCGGCAGCTCGACCTGGCGCTGGTGTGGGACACCGGCGAGCAGATGACGCCGCACGGCGAGCGCGTGGCGCGCCTGCCGCTGCAATGGATCGGCCCGAGGTCGCCCGATGCGCTCGACGCGGCCTGGTGGAAGGAGCGCGAGCGCCGCGGCAATAGCGCGCGCAAGTCGAAGGAGCCGCTGCCGCTGGTGCTGCTCGATGCGCCATGCCCGCTGCGCGAGATCGTCGTTGCCGCGCTCGACCGCGCCGGCACGCCGTGGCGGCATGCGTTCACCAGTGCCAGTCTGGCCGCGCTGTGGGCCGCCACCTCGGCCGGCCTGGGCCTGTCGGTGCGTACGCCCTTCGGCCTGCCCGCGCATGTGCGTGCCATCGACCGCACGGCCATCGGCCTGCCGGCGCTGCCGCAGATGTCGCTCATGCTCTATCGCGCGCAGGCCGTGGCCGAGGCGCCGGTCGCACGGCTCGACGCGCTGCTGCTGGAGGCCGTGCGCGAGCATGTGCAGGCGGAGTCCGCGCAGCTTCATTGAGCCGCACCGGGCACAATCCCGTAGCCCCTGCGCCGTGCCGATGCCTGAGAATCCGTCGCCGTAGACAAGACAAAAAAAGAGACACGGCATGACCTCGCAGCAAAACTTCCTGCACCTCTGGGACGACAGGTTTCTCTACATCACGCCGGCGATCCAGTCGGGGCTCACGGCACGCTCGTCGGCGACGCTGCTGGCGTCGGTCAGCGGCCATCCGTTCATGCTCGAGGCGCTCGACGGCACGCGCGTGCACTGCACCGCCGCGCTGGTGGCCCCACATGTGTCGCGCCGGCTCGACGTCGATGGCTGCGGGCTGCTGTCGCTCAACCTCGATCCGGCATCGGGCGCCTACCGCATGCTCGCGCGGTGCATGGGCGGCCACGGCATCCAGCCGATAGATGCGCGCTGCTTCGGCAAGCTGCGCGACGACTTCGACCCGGCGCAGCGCGGGCTGCTCGACGATGGCCGGCTGCAGTCGCTCAGCGCGAAGATGGTCGAGGCGATCACCGGATGCCCGGAACTCGCGCCGCCGATCGACCGGCGCATCGAACGCGTGCTGCAGGCCATCCGCGAACACGCCGGCCAGATCCCGCTGAAGAAACTCTCGGCCGTGGCCTGCCTATCGCCCGACCGGCTGACGCATCTCTTCGCCGAGCAGGTGGGTGTGTCGGTCAAGCGCTATGCGTTGTGGACCAAGGTGCGGCGCACGGTGCAGCAGTTCACCGGCCACCGGCCGCTCACCGACGTGGCGCTGGTCAGCGGCTTCACCGATGCGGCGCACATGAGCCGCACCTTCCAGCGCTACTTCGGGTTGCCTCCGTCGTTTCTCGCGAGCCGGGTGCATGTGACGGCCGACGCGCAGGCGTCGCACGCCTGGGGCCACGCGACCGTCCACTGAGCCGCCCGCATGACAGCGGCTGCGTTCAAGCCGCGGCCTGTCTCCCTGCGTAGGCTGCAAGGTGCTCCATCAAGAGAGCATCAACCGGAGACATCCATGAGACAGACATCCTCGCGCGGCGCCGTGCCGCTGTCCCTGCTCGCGTTGGCCACCGCGGCCGCGCTCACCGCCTGTGGCGGCGGCAGCGGTGGAGGCGGCACCGGCTTCTCGTTCCCGCCCGTCGCGGGCAATCCGCCCGGCAGCCCGCCGGCCGAAGGCGCCTACAAGGCCGAGATCCGCCGCACCGCGATGGGCGTGCCGCACATCAAGGCCGACACCTGGTCCGGCGCGGGCTACGGCTACGGCTACGCGCAGGCCGAGGACAACCTCTGCACCATGGCCGACTCGTTCCTGACCTACCGCGGCGAGCGTTCGCAGCATCTCGGCGGCGACGCGCAGCTGGTGGCCAGCAGCACCATCGGGCGGCCGAAGAACATCGACTCCGACTTCTTCCACCGGCACGTGATCTCGGCCGACGTGCTCGAGAAGATGATCGCCGCGCAGCCCGACAACCTCCGGCAGCTGGTCGAGGGCTTTGCCGCGGGCTACAACCGCTATGTGCGCGACCTGAAGGCCGGCGGCGCGGCGCACGAGGCCTGCCGCAACGAGGCCTGGGTGAAGCCCATCGCGGCCGAGGACATCTACCGCCGCATGTACGCGGCCAATCTCGCGGGCGGCTACAGCAACTTCCTGCCGAACATCGCCAACGCGATCGCTCCGGCCCCGGCGGCGGCCACCAAGACCGCCGCACGCGGCAAGCTCGGCAAGGCCAGGCTGCAACTCGCGGCAGCCGGCATGCGCGTGCCCGAGCTGCAGGTGGGCGGGCACGAAGGCGTCGGCAGCAACATGATCGGCTTCGGCACCGCGGCCACCGGCGACGCGAGCCCGCTGCTCTTCGGCAACCCGCACTGGTACTGGCGCGGGCCCGACCGCTTCTACCAGGCGCAGCTCACGATCCCGGGCCAGCTCAACATCAGCGGCACCTCGTTCCTGGGCATTCCGGTGATCCTGATCGGCTTCAACGACAACATCGCATGGAGCCACACGGTGTCGACCGCGCGCCGCTTCGGCTTCTTCGAACTCAAGCTCGCGGCGGGCGACCCGACCCGCTACATGCGCGACGGCAGCGCCGTGAAGATGCAGGCGCTCGACATCACGGTCGACGTGAAGCAGGCCGACGGCAGCGTGGCGCCGGTGACGCGCACGCTCTACAAGTCGGAGTACGGGCCGATGGTCAACCTGGCGCCGCTGAATGCCGCGCTGGCATGGAGCCAGACCACGGCCTTCGCGATCCGCGACATCAACGGCGAGAACTACCGCACCTTCCGCAACTGGCTGCGCTGGAACCAGGCGAAGTCGCTCGACGAGTTCATCGCCATCCAGCGCGAGGAGTCGGCCATTCCGTGGGTCAACACCGTGGCCGTGGGCCGCGGCGCGCCCAAGGCCTGGTATGCCGACATCGGCGCGGTCCCCAATGTGTCGCCCACCCAGGTGGCGAGCTGCACGACGCCGCTGGGCGCGGCGATCGGCACCTCGCTGCCGCGCGTGCCGGTCTTCGACGGCTCCAGGAGTGCGTGCGACTGGCAGACCGATGCCGATTCGGCCCAGCAGGGCGCGCTCGGCGCCTCCCGCATGCCGAGCCTGATGCGCGAGGACTACGTCGAGAATTCGAACGACAGCTACTGGCTCGCGAACCCCAAGGCGCCGATGACTGGCTACCCGGACATCATGGGTCCCGCGGGCACGGAGGCCGTGAGCTTCCGCACGCGCCTGGGCAACCTGATGGCGCAGGGGCGGATCGACGGCACCGACAACTACGCCGGCAAGGTGGCCACGGCCGACACCGTCAAGCAGATGGTGCTCAACAGCCGGGTTTTGACGGCCGAGCTGTTCAAGGACCAGGCGCTGGCCATGGTGTGCGCGGCGCCGACGATCAGCGTGGCGACCGATCCGCAAGGCGGCGCCGCCATCGGACGCGACGTGGACACCGGCCCGGCCTGCGCGGCGCTCCAGGCCTGGAACAACACCGGCGTGACCGGTGCGCGCGGCGCCCACGTCTGGGACGAGTTCTGGAGCCGCGCTGCACTGCTGCCGTCGGCCACGCTCTACAACCTGCCCTTCAGCGCGAGCGACCCGATCCACACGCCGCGCGACCTGAAGGCGGGTGCCGCGAGTGCCTTGCAGCAGGCCTTCGGCGCGGCCGTCGCGCGCGTGGAGGCCAGCGGCTTCGCGCTCGATGCGCAGCGCGGCGACTACCTGTTCGCCACGCGCGGCGGCCAGAAGATTCCGCTGTATGGCGGCTGCCACGGCCCGGGCTACTTCACCATCGCCTGCTCGGAGAACCGGCTCGACAAGGGCGGCTACACGATGGACCGCAACCCGAACGGCAACAGCTACATGCAGGTGGTGCGGTTCCCCGAAGGCGGCGTGGAGGCGCACACCTTCCTCACGTTCTCGCAGTCGGACGACCCGGCCTCGGCGCACAACGCCGACTACACGCGTGCCTACAGCGCGGGGCAGTGGCTCCGGGTGCCGTTCTCCGAAGCCGAGATCAAGGCCGACGCGGCCTACCGCAGCGCGGTGGTCAGCGAGTAGCCGGAAAACCGCCGCATTAGAATCCGCACCCCGCAGCCGGGCGTCCCGGCCGGCTGCGGGTTCTTGCTTTTCCGGGGCCATGTAGAGGACCACCATGTACAAAAACCTCGCGGGCCGCGCCGTTCTGGCGTGGGCGGCCGCCTGTTTTCTATCTCCCGCCGTTGCACAGGCACCGCCACCGAAGCCGCCACTCGCCAAGGACACGCTGAAGATCGGCTTCGTCTACGTCACGCCGGTCACCGATGCCGGCTGGGTGCGCCAGCACGAGGAAGGCCGCAAGGCGGTCGACGCGGCGCTGGGCCCCCGCGTGAACACCACCTTCGTCGAGAACGTGCCCGAGGGCGCCGACGCCGAGCGCGTGATCCGCGACCTCGCGCAGCAGGGCTGCCAGCTGATCTTCACGCCCAGCTTCGGCTACATGGAGCCGACGATGAAGGTCGCGAAGGACTTCCCCGGCGTGAAGTTCGAATCCATCACCGGCTACAAGACCGCGCCCAATGTCGCCACCGCCAACGCCCGCTACTACGAAGGCCGCTATCTCGCGGGCATCGCGGCCGGCCGCATGACCAGGACGAACATCGCAGGCTACGTGGCGGGCTTTCCGATTCCGGAGGTGCTGCAGGGCATCAACGCCTTCACGCTCGGCATGCGTTCGGTGAACCCGGATGCAAAGGTGGCCGTGGTGTGGCTCAACGAGTGGTTCGATCCGCCGAAGGAGCGCGACGCGGCCATGGCGCTGTTCAACCAGAACGCCGACGTCGTCGCCTTCCATACCGGCTCCACGGCCGTCATGGCCGCGGCGCAGGAACGCGGCAAGCTGGCCGTGGCCTACCACTCCGACATGCGCAAGATCGCGCCCGACGCGCAGATCGTCGCCGTCACGCACCAGTGGGGCGGCTACTACACCGAACGTGCACGGGCGGTGCTCGACGGCAACTGGAAAAGCGGCAATGTGTGGGGCGGCGTGAAGGAAGGAATGATCCGCGTCGGCGACTTCGGCAGCAAGGTGCCCAAGGCGGTGCAGCAGGAAGTTCTGGCGCGGCAGAAGGACATCGCGGAAGGCAGGCTGCAGCCGTTCCGCGCGGTGGCCGGCGACGTGCGCGACAACGAAGGCCGCACCGTCATCGCCAAGGGTGCGCAGCTGAACGATGAGCAGATCCTGAAGATGAACTGGCTGGTCGAGGGCGTGCAGGGGCGTGTGACGCGCTAACCGGCCGGGCGCTCGCCGAGTGGCTTGGGCATATAGCACTCATACGCACATGGAAATTGCGGCGGCCCGGGCCTGGATTACCCTCGGCAGCCACGATGAAAAAAGCCTACCGCGCCTCCCTCCTGCGATTCGACGACGCCGGCCTGCCCGTTTTCGATGAAGACGGCCTCTTGGTCGTCGCGCCCGACAGTGCCGGCCGCCAGCGCGTGCTCGATGCCGGCAGCCATGCCGCCGTGTCGCCGCGCCACCCGGATGCCGAGCTGACGCACCTGCCGGGCCGCATCCTCGCGCCGGGCTTCGTGGACATGCACATCCACTTTCCGCAGACCGACATCATCGGCTCGCCCTCGCCGGGCCTGCTGCCCTGGCTCGAGAACTACACCTTCCCGGCCGAAGCCAGGTTTGCCGACCCCGCGCATTCGAACGAAGTGGCCGACGTGTTCTTCGGCGAGCTGCTGCGCAACGGCGTCACCACCGCGCTGGCCTTCGCGACTTCGCACGTGGCCTCGGTCGATGCCTTCTTCGAGGGCGCCCAGCGCCGCGGCCTGCGCATGATCAGCGGCAAGGTGCTGCAGGACCGGCATTCGCCCGACGGCGTGCGCGATGAAACCGAGCAGAGCCTCATCGACTCCGAGGCGCTGATCCGCAAGTGGCACAACACCGGCCGCCTGGGCTACGCCATCACCCCGCGCTTCGCGCCCGCGAGCACCGACGCCCAGATGCGCGGCGCGGGCGAGCTGGCCGCGAAGTACGCCGACACCTGGATCCAGTCGCACGTGGCCGAGAACCGCGACGAGGTGGCGTGGGTGCGCGAGCTCTATCCCCAGGCGCGCTCCTACCTCGACGTGTACGCCGGCTTCGGGTTGATGCGAGAGCGCGCCGTGTACGCGCATTGCATCTACCTGGACGACACCGACCGCGCGCTGCTGCGCGACACGAAGACGGCCGCGGCCGTGAGCCCGACCAGCAACCTGTTTTTGGGCAGCGGCTTCTTCGACTTTGGCGCGGCCGACCGCGTGGGCTACCCCTACGGCCTGGCCAGCGATGTGGGCGGCGGCACCAGCTTCAGCCCCTTCCACACGATGATGGCGGCGTACTACGTGGGCCGCGAGGGCCAGACCAAGGCCGGCCTGAGCATCGCGCCTTCCGAGCTCTGGTGGCGCCATACCGGCGGCGCGGCGCGCGCGCTGGGGCTGGATGGCGTGGTCGGCAACCTGCAGCCCGGCTGCGAGGCCGACTTCCTCGTGCTCAACCCCCAGGCCACGCCCCTGCTGGCGCGCAAGGCCGCGCGCGCGAACAGCCTCGAGGAGCTGCTGTTCGCGATGATCGTGCTGGGCGACGACCGGCTGGTCGAGCGCGCGGTGATCTCGCAGGCGGGATAGCCGCAGCTGAGGGGCGAGGCATGGCGCGTGCCACAATTCGCGCCATTCCTCCCCGCAGCAGCATCAGCGACCGCATATGAGCATCAAGAGCGACAAATGGATCCGGCGCATGGCCGAGCAGAACGGCATGATCGAGCCCTTCGAGCCCGGACAGGTGCGCGAGGCCGCCGGCCACAAGATCATCAGCTACGGCACCTCGAGCTACGGCTACGACATCCGGTGCGCGCCTGAATTCAAGGTTTTCACCAACATCCACAGCACCGTGGTCGACCCGAAGAACTTCGACGAGAAGAGCTTCGTCGACATGCACGGCGACTACTGCATCATCCCGCCCAACAGCTTCGCGCTGGCGCGCACGGTCGAGTACTTCCGCATTCCGCGCAACGTGCTCACCATCTGCCTGGGCAAGAGCACCTATGCGCGCTGCGGCATCATCGTCAACGTGACGCCCTTCGAACCCGAATGGGAAGGCTACGTGACGCTCGAATTCAGCAACACCACGCCGCTGCCCGCCAAGATCTATGCGGGCGAGGGCTGCGCGCAGGTGCTGTTCTTCGAGAGCGACGAAGTCTGCGAGACCAGCTACAAGGACCGCGGCGGCAAATACCAGGGGCAACGCGGCGTCACGCTGCCCAAGACCTGATCCGCGCATTCTGCTGACCGCCGGTTACGCAGCCGGCGGCCGGGCCAAGTACCATCCAGAGGCGATCCGGCAAACCCGCAAGGCCGGCAAGGAGACTGCGATGAGATGGGAAGGCAACGAACAATCAGAGAACGTCGAAGACCGCCGCGGTGAAGGTGGTGGTGGCCGTGGCGGCGGCGGTTTCATCGGCGGGCGGGGCATCGGCATCGGCACCATCGCCGTCGCGCTGATCGCAGGCTGGATTTTCGGCATCAATCCGCTGACCGTGCTCAGCCTCCTGAGCGGCGGCGGTGGCGAACAGGTCCAGGTGCAGCAGCAACAGCAGGGCCCCGCACCCAAGCCGCCCTCGGGCGACCGCGAGGCGGCCTTCGTCTCGACCGTGCTGCGCAATACCGAGGTGGTCTGGACGAACATCTTCCGGCAGAACGGCGGCACCTACCAGCCGCCGCGGCTCGTGCTGTTCCGCGGTGCCACGCCCACGGCATGCGGCACCGGCCAGGCGGCCATGGGGCCGTTCTACTGCCCCGGCGACAAGAAGGTCTACATCGACCTCGCCTTCTACGACACGCTCAAGAACCAGCTCGGCGCGCCCGGCGAATTCGCGCAGGCCTACGTCATCGCGCACGAGGTCGGCCACCACGTGCAGGACGAGCTCGGCGTGACCGCTAAGGTCGACGGCATGCGCGGGCGCCTGAGCCAATCGCAGAACAACGCGCTGAGCGTTCGCGTCGAGCTGCAGGCCGACTGCTTTGCCGGCATCTGGGCGCACCATTCGCAGGAGTCGAAGAAGTGGCTCGACCCGGGCGACATCGAGGCCGCGATGAACGCCGCGCAGAAGATCGGCGACGACGCCCTGCAGCGTTCCGCGGGCCGCGCCGTGGTGCCCGACAGCTTCACCCACGGATCGAGCGCGCAGCGCCAGCGCTGGTTCGGCGCGGGCTATCAAAGCGGCGATGTCAAGTCCTGCGACACCTTCAATGCACGCAATCTTTGAGCACTGATGGCGTACGGGCCGCGCGAACATTGAGTTCGTTGCTATAAAATAAATAGCAATACCGTCGGCACGGAGTTTGTCGCGCCGCTGTCACTGCCATTTTTTGCGGCAGTGCGACAATAGAAGGCTTAATGACAAGCTCCTTCTCCAATCTATCGCTGGCGGAACCGCTGGCGCGCGCCGTAGCCGAAATGGGCTACGAGACCATGACTCCCATCCAGGAGCAGGCCATTCCGGTCGTGCTTTCGGGGCAGGACGTGATGGGGGCCGCGCAGACCGGCACCGGCAAGACCGCGGCGTTTTCGCTGCCGCTGCTGCAGCGCATGCTCAAGCACGAGAACGCCTCCACTTCGCCCGCGCGGCATCCGGTGCGTGCGCTGGTGCTGCTGCCCACGCGCGAACTGGCCGACCAGGTGGCCCAGCAGGTCAAGCTGTACGCCAAGTACACCAACCTGCGCAGCACGGTGGTGTTCGGCGGCATCGACATGAAGCCTCAGACGCTCGAGCTCAAGAAGGGCGTCGAAGTGCTGGTGGCCACGCCGGGCCGGTTGCTCGATCACATCGAGGCCAAGAACGCGGTGCTCAACCAGGTGGAGTACGTGGTGCTCGACGAGGCCGACCGCATGCTCGACATCGGCTTTTTGCCCGACCTGCAGCGCATCCTGAGCTACCTGCCCAAGCAGCGCACCACGCTCCTGTTCTCGGCCACCTTCTCGCCTGAGATCAAGCGGCTTGCTGGCAGCTACCTGCAGAACCCGGTCACCATCGAGGTGGCGCGGCCGAACGAAACGGCTTCCACCGTCGAGCAGCACTTCTACAGCGTGACCGACGACGACAAGCGCCGCGCGCTCAAGCAGATCGTGAAGCAGCGCGGCATCACGCAGGCCTTCGTGTTCGTCAACAGCAAGCTCGGCTGTGCGCGCCTGGCGCGTTCGCTCGAGCGCGACGGCCTTCGCACCACTGCGCTGCACGGCGACAAGAGCCAGGACGAACGCCTGAAGGCGCTCGCCTCGTTCAAGGCCGGCGAGGTCGACCTGCTGGTGTGCACCGACGTCGCGGCCCGCGGTCTCGACATCAAGGACGTGCCCGCGGTCTTCAACTTCGACATTCCGTTCAACGCCGAAGATTACGTGCACCGCATCGGCCGCACCGGCCGCGCCGGCGCCTCGGGCCTGGCCGTGAGCTTTGCGAGCGGCGGCAACGACGCGCGCCTGGTGGCCGACATCGAGAAGCTGATCAAGAAGAAGATCGAGCTCGAACCCGTCGAGTTCGAGGAAGACCGCCCGCGCGGCCGCATCAACGACGGACGCCGCCACTGGCGCGAAGAAGGCGAAGCCGGCGACGCACGCGACGTGCTCGACCAGCCGCGCGAGCGCCGCGAGACCGAAGCCCGGCGCGGCGGCGGACGCCCGCACCGCGCACCCTCCGCACCGCGCGATCCCTTCTTCGACAAGCCCTACGAACCGGGCCAGGCCGACGCCACGCCGGCCTGGGAAGCTGCTGCCAAGGCAACGCCTTCGCGCGGCATCTCGAGCAACATCAAGACCAAGCGCAAGGTCGCGGCCCTCTTCAAGAGCGCTGAAACGAACTGACCGGCGCGCAGGCTTCGCCTTGGCGAGGCCCGGGTTTCAGGCAAGGCCGGGGGACCCCCGGCCTTTTCTTTTGGCGGGGCGCCGGGCGCTCAGATCACGCTGAAGTGATGCGTGCCGTCGCGCGCCAGTTGCGCCACCAGTCCGAACTCCCAGTCCAGGTAGGCCTGCATGGCCTCCGCCGGTGCATCCGTGCCTTCGTAGGGCCTGCGGTAGCGGTCGGTGCGCGGTGTCGCGAGCCGCGTCTCGCCCGATTCGGCGTCGAGGCCTTCAGCGAACCATGCCGCATTGCCGCCGGCCAGCACCAGCACTTCGGCGTCGCGCTGGCCGCGCGCATCGAGCAGCAGGCGCAGGTCGGCCGCGGCGTAGCGTGCGAGCAGGCTGCTGCCGCAGGTCAGCACATAGCGCTGCGATGCAGGAATGACCGCATCGATCGCACCCGCGAGCTGCGCACGGATGGCGTACCAGGCACCCGGGATGTGGCGCTTCACGTAGTTGGCGCTGGTGGTCACGTCGATCACCGCCGTGCCGATCTGCTGCTTCAGCAAGGTCGCCAGTTCCGTGGGCGAGATCTCTGCCACGGCGGCCGCGGCGGGCGGATGGGCGGGCGGCGGCGGAGCCGTCTCGGTGAAGGCCGAAGCGGGCGGCACCGTGTCGGGCACATAGACCTCCCAGCCCATCTGCGCGAGCCAGGACGCGCTCATCCACGCCCGCACGCCGTCGTCGTCAGCCAGCACGATGCGCGCGCCGCGCACCGGCACCTGGTGATCGGTTTCCTGCACCAGCTGCCCGCCGGGCGCGCTCGCAAAGCCGGGCAGGTGGCCGGCCACGTATTCCTCGGGCGTGCGCACGTCGAAGCGGTACACGGTGCGACCTGGGGCTTCCAGCGCGTGCAGCGCATCGAGCGCGATGCGGCGCACGCCGGCCTGGTCGGCCACGCGCCGCGCATCGGCCTGGGCCTGCGCGCGGTGCGCATCGGACACCGTGGCCGGCGCCTTCCGGCCCGCGCCGTGGTCGAGCACCTGCCCCGCGAGCTTCCAGCCGATGGTGCCGTTGCGCAGCGCCGCCACCGGGTTCGGAATGCCCGCATTCACCAGCGATTGCGTGCCGATGATGCTGCGCGTGCGGCCCGCGCAATTGACGATCACCTGCGTGGCCGGATCGGGTGCCAGCTCGCGCACGCGCAGCACCAGCTCCGCGCCGGGCACGCTGGTGGCCGAGGGAATGCTCATGGTGCGGTATTCGTCGAAGCGGCGCGCGTCGAGCACCACCACATTGGCCTTGCCATCGACCAGCGCCTTCACCTCGGGCGCGGAGAGCGAGGGCGTGTGCCGCTCGTGCTCGACCAGCTCGCCGAAGGCCTTGCTCGGCACGTTCACGTCGCGGAACAGCTCGCCGCCGGCCGCGCGCCAGCCCTCGAGGCCGTCTTCGAGCAGGTGCAGGTTCGTGTAGCCGAGTGCAGCCAGCATGCGCGCGGCGAGCGGCGCCAGGTCGATGCCGTCATGCGTGCCGTACAGCACGATGAAGGTGTCGCGCCGCGGAATGCGCCGCCAGGCCTCGATCTCGATGCGCGAGAGCGGCAGATTGGCGGCCCACAGCGGATGCTCCTGCGCGAAGGGGTCTTCCTCGCGCACGTCGAGCAGCGCGGTTTCCTCGCGTGCGAGCAGGCGCGCGCGCACGGCGGCAATGGGCAGCAGGGGGAAGGTGGTGGTCGTCATGCGGATGTCGTCGTCGATCTGGGTTCGGATGAGCGGTCCCACAGGTTGGGAAGCAGCGTGTTGGAGTAGCCCGAGACAAAGGGCTTGCGTGCGCCCTCGGCCGGGTAAGTATGCCGCCGCACGGCGCCGATGTTGGCGCCGTACACGTGGATGCTGATCGATACGCGGTCCGCATGCGCGTTGTGCACGCGATGCAGGTCGCCGATGGCGGGCGACACGGCCTCCACGTCGCTGGCGTCCAGCCGCACTGCTTCGCCTTGCGGCCGAGCCAGTCCGTCGCTGCCGACGGCGTAGGCCTGGCTGTATTCGGCGCCGCGCAGCATGCCGACCAGGCCCCACACCGTGTGGTCGTGCACCGGCGTCGCCTGCCCCGGTCCCCAGACAAAACTCACGACCGAGAAGCGTTCGGTGCTGTCGGCATGCAGCAGGAACTGCTGGTAGCGCGCCGGGTCGGGTTGGGCAAAGGCATCGGGCAGCCAGTCGTCCTGCGCCACCAACCGGCGGAGCAGCGCGCCGCCTTCGGAAAGAATGCGCGGCTCGCCGGGGCCGCTGTCGAGCAGGCGGCCGAATGCAACGACGAGTTCGCGCAGCGGTGCGATGGCGTCAAACGCGCGGCTCACGCGGGACGCTTCCACAGCTGCGCATCGGTGATGGCGCGCACGTCCACGCGCAGCGGCAGGATGCCGTCGCGCGCCGAGCGGTCGGCCACCGTCTGCAATGCGGCAATGTCGGCCTCGGACACCGGCCGGCCCGTGACCGAGGCGCGCGCCGTGATGATGCGGGCCGATTCGATCGGCAGGCGCGTGAGCTGGCTGTAGGCTTGGGCATAGGCCTCGGGATTGGCCAGCGCCCATTCGCCCGCGCGCGCCAGCCGGTCCAGAAACTGCACGATGGCGGCGCGCTTGGCGGGATCGGCCAGCGAAGGCTCGCTCGCGGTGATGAAGCCCAGCGCCGTGTTGATGCCGCGCCCGTCGCGCAGGATGCGCCCGCCCTGCTGCAGCGCGATCGTGTAGTAGGGGTCGAACACGGCCCAGGCATCGATCTGCCTCGACGCGAAGGCCGCGGCCGCATCGGTCGGCATCACGAACTTCACCGTGACCTCGTCGCGCCGCACGCCGGCTTCTTCGAGCGCGCCGTAGAGCTGGTATTGCGAGATGCTGCCGCGCGCGGACGACACGATCACGGTCTTGCCGCGCAGCTCGGCCACCTTGCGCAACGGCGAATCGGGCTGCACCACGATGCCCAGCGCATCGGCCTTGCCGACGCGCGTGGCGACGATCTTCAGCGGCGTCCGGCCGACCGCTGCCGCCAGCACCGGCAGGTCGCCGGCCACCGCGGTATCGACGGCCGCGCTGCGCTGCGCCTCGAACAGCGGCGCCGCGCCCTGGAAGTTGGCCCAGCGGTAGGCGAAGGGCGCACCCTCGAGGGCCTTCGAGGCTTCGAACAGCGCGCGCAGGCCGCCGGCCTGGTCGCCGAGCACCAGCGTGGCTTGCGGCTGGGCCCATGCGCGCAGCGGCGCGGCGGCTGCGAGCGAAAGCGCCGCGCCCTGCTTGAGCCAATGGCGGCGCGAGGCTTTGGAGAACAGCAGGTCGGTCATGCGGCGGCTCCCTCGGAAGCCAATGCGCGCCTGCCCGCCGCGACCAGGACCGCGTCGTTCTGCGGCGTGTGGATGCGGCTGCACAGCACGTCGCGGTAGTGCCGCTCCAGCGGGTTCTGCCGCGCGAGGCCGTGGTTGCCGCTCAGCTGCAGTGCGAGTTCGACCGCGCGGATGGCGTTGCCCGTCACGCTGTACTTGAGCAGGCCGCTGTCGGCGGCTGGCTGTGCGCGACCTTCGTCGACGGCACGCGTCGCATCGTCGAGTAGCACGCGGTTGGTGCGCAGCAGCGCCTCGATTTCTCCCACATGCTCCTGCACGCGCGCAAGGCTTGCGAGCGGCGCGCCCAGGCTGCCGGGCGCACGATGGTTCAGGAAGTCCACCAACCAGCCGCGCGCGGCCTGCGCCACCGCGTCGTAGAGGCTGCCGAGCAGCACCGTCATCCAGGCCTGCTGCGCGGCGTGGGCGTCGATGTCGGTCTGACTGCCGGCATCGGGTGCCCAGTCGGCCGGTGCGCGAAGGTCGACCGCGTGGTCGAGCTCGATCGCCACGTTCTCGAACACCACTTCGTGGCTGCCCGAGGCGCGCAGGCCCAGGTGGTCCCAGCTTGCGATCACGCGCACGCCGGGCGCATTGCGAGGCACCAGGAACGTGCCGGTGCGTGGTGTGGTCTCGTCGGTGCGGGCCCACACGGCGAGCCACGACAGGCCTTCGATGCCTGTCGTGTAGAGCTTGTGGCCGTCGATCTTCCAGCCGCTGCCTTCGCGGCGCGCGACCGTCGCGGGCAGCCCGCCGCGCGCGGGCGAACCGAGCGCGGGCTCGACGCGCAGTGCATTGATGAGCGCGCCGCGTTCCACCGCACTGCGCAGCACTTGTTCGCGCAGGTGCGGCGGCCACCGGCTGTCGCTGCGTGCGAGTGCGTGGTGCTGCAGGTAGGTCATCGTGAGGATCAGCGCGGTGGCCGGCTCGCCGCGCGCCACGGCCGCGATCACGCGCCGCGCCGTGGCCAGCGTGGCGCCGCCGCCGCCGTGCGCCGCGGGCGCCACCAGGCCGACGAGGCCGTGCGACTGCAAGGCCGCGAAGTTCGGATGCGGAAAGGCGCCGCTGCGGTCGTGGTCGGCCGCGGTGGCGGCGAACTGTGCCGACAGATGCGCGAGCAATGCGGCATCGACGGTGGCAGGCGTGGGGTCTTCATTCGTGGCCGGCGGGCGGCGCAAGGGGAGTGCACTCATGGTTGCGCACGGTACCGGGGCCGGGCCGCGCCGGAAACGACGCATCCCGCATATGCAAACTCGTTTTTCTGCGTTCGCTTTTCCCGCCGGCCTCGGTACGGTCCGGTGCATGACATCTGACTTCCCCATCGACAGGCGACGCCTGCTCCAGGCCGCCGCGGGCTGGAGCGCCCTGGCCGCGGCCGGCGCGGCACCGGCACGCGACCTCTCTGGCGTCACGCTGCGCGTGGGCACCTACAAGGGCCTCTGGCGGCCGCTGCTGCAGGCGTCCGGCCAGGCCAATACGCCGTACAAAATCGACTGGCGCGAGCTCAACAACGGCGTGCTGCACATCGAGGCCATCAACGGCGATGCGCTCGACCTGGGCTCGGGCAGCGAGATCCCGCCGGTGTTCGCGGCGCGCCAGAAATCCAGCGTGCGGCTGGTGGCCGTGACGCATGAAGACCTCAACAACCAGGCCACGCTGGCGCGCAAGGATTCGCCGATCCGCCGCATCGCCGACTTCAAGGGCAAGCGCGTGGGCTACGTGCGCGCCACCACTTCGCACTACTACCTGGCCAGGCAGCTGGCCGAGGCGGGCCTGTCGTTCAGCGACATCCAGGCCGTGAGCCTCACGCCCTCGGACGGCCTCTCGGCCTTCGCGCGCGGCGACCTCGATGCCTGGGCCATCTACGGCTACAACGGCCAGCTGGCGCGCACGCAGTACGGCGCGCGCACCATCAAGACCGGCGTGGGCTACCTTTCGGGCAACTTCCCCATCTACGCCAACCCGCGCGCGCTCGACGACGAACTGCGCCGCGCGGCGCTGGGCGACCTGCTGCAGCGCCTGCAGCGCGCCTTTGCATGGATCAACGGCAACTTCCTGGCCTATGCGCGGGCGCAATCGGCCGAGACGCGTGTGCCGGTCGGCGACCTGGTCGAGCTCTTCAACGGCCGCAGCGGCGACTACAGCCTGGGCCCGGTCAGCGATGCGGTGGTGCGCAGCCACCAGGAGGTGGCCGACACCTTCCTGAAGATCGGCGTGCTCGACGGACCCGCCGACGTGAAGCCCCTGTGGGACCGCCGCTTCGAGAGCGTGCTGCGCCTGCCCGCCGCCTGAACAACACACACATCACCCTGAAAACACGAGGACACCATGAGCCAGAACGACATCGAATTCATCGGCATGATCCAGGGCCAGAAGGTCTCGGAGATCCACGCGGCCAAGGGCCCGGCCATCGACCGCGACTACGTGCGCGCCTTTGCGCAGGCGCATGAGAACGCGGGCTTCGACCGCGTGCTGGTGCCGCACCATTCGACCGGGCCCGACGCCACGCTGACCGTGGCCCATGCCGCCTCGGTCACCGAGCGCATCCACTTCATGCTTGCGCACCGCCCCGGTTTCGTCGCACCCACGCTGGCGGCGCGGCAGTTCGCCTCGCTCGACCAGTTCAGCGGCGGCCGGCTCGGCGTGCACTACATCTCTGGCGGTTCCGACGAGGAACAGCGCCGCGACGGCGACTGGCTCGGCCACGACCAGCGCTATGCGCGCACCGACGAATACCTCGACGTGCTGCACAAGGTGTGGACCGCCGACAAGCCCTTCGACCACGAAGGCGCGCACTACCGCTTCCAGAACGCTTTCTCCGAAGTGAAGCCGGTGCAGACGCGCAATGGCAAGCCGCATGTGCCGGTGTACTTTGGCGGTGCCTCGGAGGCGGCGATTCCCGTGGCCGGCAAGTACGCCGACGTGTATGCGCTGTGGGGCGAGTCGCTCGACCAGGCGCGAGAGCTCACGGCGCGCGTTCGCGCCGAGGCCGCGAAGCACGGGCGCAGCGTGCGCTTCTCGGTGTCGTTCCGCCCGATCCTCGCGCAGACCGAAGAGGCCGCATGGGCGCGCGCCGACAGCATCCTGGCCGAAACCCGGCGCCTGCGCGTGGTGCAGGGCTACAACCGCGGCGGCCCGCAGCAGAGCGAGGGCGCGAAGCGCCTGCTCGCCGCGGCCGAGAAGGGCACGCGGCTCGACAAACGGCTGTGGACGGCGGTGGCGCAGGAGATCGGCGGCCGTTCCAACAGCACCGCGCTGGTCGGCACGCCCGAGCAGGTCGCCGATGCGCTGCTCGACTACTACGACCTGGGCGTGACCACCTTCCTGATCCGCGGCTTCGATCCGCTGGAAGACGCGATCGACTATGGACGCGAGCTGATTCCGTGCACGCGCGAGCTGGTCGCGCGGCGTGCGGCTTCGATTCGCAAAGCAGCGTGACTTGACTTGCTCCCTCCCCTTCCGGGGGAGGGCAGGGGTGGGGGCAAGCGGCCTCGAACACCGCCACTGCATTTGAAGCCGTCGTGCCCCCATCCCAGCCTTCCCCCGGGAGGGGAAGGAGCAATACCCAATACCCCGAGAGATCTCCGATGAATGCCGTACTTTCCATCGACCGCAACGCGGTCCAGCCGCTCAAGCTCAACCCCAACCCGCAGCAGAAGTACTGGTTCGACCCCATCCCCCCGCGCACCAGCGTGCAGGCCGAGCGCCGGCACCGGCAGGAGCGCCTCGCAGGTGCATTCCGCCTGTTCGCCCGCTTCGATTTTGCCCAAGGCTTGGCCGGCCACATCACCGCGCGCGACCCGGAGCTCAATGATCATTTCTGGGTCAACCCGCTCGGCATCCACTTCTCGCGCATCAAGGTCTCCGACCTGCTGCTCGTCAACGCGAAGGGCGAGACGGTGATCGGCGACCGGCCGCTCAACAAGGCCGCGTTCGCGATCCACGCCGCGATCCACGAGCACAACCCGAAGATCGTTGCCGCCGCCCACACGCATTCGACCTACGGCAAGGCCTGGTCGACGCTCGGCCGCAAGCTCGACACGATCACGCAGGACAGCTGCGTGTTCCACGGCGACGTGGCACTGTTCGACGACTTCACCGGCATGGTGGTCGACACCAGCGAGGGCGAGCGCATCGCGCGGGCGCTGGGCGACAAGAAGGGCGCGATCCTCAAGAACCACGGCATCCTGACCGCGGGCCCCACGGTCGAGGCCGCCGCCTGGTGGTACATCGCGCTCGACAACGCCTGCCACACGCAACTCCTCGCCGAGGCCGCCGGCAAGCCGCAGCCCATCGACGAGGACACCGCGCGCCACACACACAGCCAGATCGGCGGCCCGGAGGGGGCCATCCATTCCTTCGACAGCCTTTATCAAGGCCTGGTCGAAGCGGAACCCGAACTGCTGCTCTGAAGAAAAACCACTGGAGTTCTCGATGACCGCTTCTTTCTCCCGCCCCGTATCGCGCCGGGGTGTCCTGCGCGCAGGCGGCGCCGCCGCCGTGGTCGCCTCGGGCGGCCTGATCGCCTCGCAGGCCTTCTCGCAGCAGGCACGCAAGCTCACCTTCGCATGGAACGCCGCCGCGTTCTGCCTCTCGCCCGTCGTCGTCGCGCAGGAGCGCGGCTACTTCGAGCGCAACGGCTTGCAGGTGGACCTGATCAACTACACCGGTTCCACCGACCAGCTGCTGGAGTCGCTGGCCACGGCCAAGGCCGATGCGGCGGTGGGCATGATCCACCGCTGGCTCAAGCCGCTGGAGTCGGGCTTCGACGTGAAGATCGTCGGCAGCTCGCACGGCGGCTGCGTGCGGCTGGTGGGTGCGAGGAGCGCGGGTGCGACCAGTCTTGCGAGCCTCAAGGGCAAGATCATCGGCGTGTCGGACATCGCGAGCCCGGGCAAGAACTTCTTCTCGATCCTGCTCGCGAAGAACGGCATCGACGCCGACAGGGACGTGACCTGGCGCCAGTACCCGGCCGACCTGCTCGACATCGCGGTGCAGAAGGGCGAGATCCATGCGATTGCCGATGGCGACCCGAACATCTACCTGATCGAGAAGCGCAACAAGGGCGCCTTCGTGGAGATTGCGAGCAACCTCTCGGGCGAATACAAGGATAAGGTCTGCTGCATCGTCGGCGCGCGCGGCGAACTCGTTCGCAAGGACAAGCCGACCGTCGCGGCCCTCGTGCGCGCCATCGCGCAGGCCTCCGACTACGTGGCCGAGAACCCGAACGAATCGGCCAAGCTGTTTGCGAAGTATTCGCCCAAGGTGCCGATCGAGGACCTGCGCGCACTGCTGGGCACGCTCACGCACAACCACCATCCGCTCGGCAAGAACCTGCGCGACGAGGTGGAGTTTTATGCGCGCGATTTCCGCGGCGTCGGCGTGCTCAAGAAGACCACCGATCCGGTGCGCTTTGCCGAGCACGTCTCTTTCGATCCACTCGCATGAGCACCCCCGACCCCGCATTGGGCTTCGATTCCCTCCCCTTCCGGGGGAGGGCCAGGGTGGGGGCCGCGGCGCCCGAACGCGCCACGGCTCCCGCCTCGACACCGGCCCGCATTCCAGCAGCTGCGCCCCCATGGCGCATCGGCTTCGCCGCCGCAGCCGCATGGTTCGCCCTGGGCCTGCTCACGCTCTACTGGCCGAACAAGGCCGTCGGCTTCAGCGACTGGGCCTACACCGACGAGTTCGGCATTGCCGCCATCGCGGTGGGCACACTGCTGCTGGCCGTTGCATCGCTCGGGCCGCGCGCCGGCCGCGTCGCGCTTGCACTGCGGCCCGCTGGCCCGTGGCTCGTCGCGCTGCCCGTGCTGTTCGCGATCTGGGAGATCGCGACCGCCAAGCTCGCGCTGCTGCCCACGCCGTTCTTCGCGCCGCCGCAAAGCCTGGTCGAGACCTATATCGACGACTGGCGCCGTCTCGGAGAAAGCCTGCTGCATTCGACCCGGCTGCTCGCACACGGCTTCGTGCTGGGCGCGCTCGCGGGCTTTCTCACGGGCGTGACCATCGGCTGGTCGCGCACTGCGGGCTACTGGGTGCATCCGGTGCTGCGCTTCGTGGGGCCGGTGCCGGCTTCGGCGCTGCTGCCGCTGGCGTTCTTCTTCTTTCCATCGAGCTATGCGGCCGCGGTGTTCCTGATTGCGCTGGCGACCGGATTTCCGGTGGCGGTGCTCACCTGGTCGGGCGTGGCAGGCGTCAACCGCAACTACTACGACGTGGCGCGCACCATGGGTGCGAGCGAGCGCTTCCTGGTGCTGCGCGTGGCCATTCCGGCTGCCTTGCCGCAGGTGTTCGTGGGCCTTTTCATGGGGCTGGGCGCGGCCTTCTCGGTGCTTGTCACGGCCGAGATGATGGGCGTGAAGGCCGGGCTGGGCTTCTATCTTTCGTGGGCGCAGGGCTGGGCCTCGTACTCGAACATGTATGCCGCGCTGATCGTGATGGCGGTGCTGTGCTCGGGCCTGATCACGCTGCTCTTCAAGGTGCGCGACCGCGTGCTGTCGTGGCAGAAGGGGACCGTGAAATGGTAGCCGCCGCAACAACGGCAGACGCAGGCGTGCGCCAGGCCGGCGCGCACATCGGCATCCGCGGCGTGAGCCACTGGTTCGACGTGCCCGCGGGGCCGCTGCAGGTGCTCGACGACATCGACCTCACGGTGAAGCCCGGCGAGTTCGTCGCGCTGCTGGGGCCGAGCGGCTGCGGCAAATCGACGCTGCTGCGCCTGGTGGCCGGGCTCGAGCCCGCCACGGCCGGCCGCATCACGCAGGACGATGCGCCCATCACGCGGCCCGACCCGTCGCGCATCGTCGTGTTCCAGGACCCGACGCTCTACCCCTGGCGCAGCGTGTGGGACAACGTGGCGCTGGGCCTGCAGGCGCGCGGCGTGCTCAAGGCGCAGCGCGGGCGCGTCGACGAGGCGCTGAAGCTTGTCGGCCTCAGCGACTTTGCCAAGGCCTTTCCGCACCAGCTCTCGGGCGGCATGGCGCAGCGTGTGGCGCTGGCGCGTGCGCTGGTCAACGATCCGCAGCTGCTGGTGCTAGACGAACCGCTCGGCAAACTCGACTCGCTCACGCGCATTGCGATGCAGAGCGAGCTCGTCAACCTCTGGCAGCGCGCGGGCTTCTCGGCGCTGCTGGTGACGCACGATGTGGAAGAGGCGCTGTTCCTCGCCAACCGAGTGATCGTGCTGAGCGACCGGCCGGCGCGCATTGCGGCGGAGATCGTGGTCGACCTGCCGTATCCGCGGCACCGCGGCCATGCGCGCTTGGCGGAATTGCGGCACGAGGCGTTGAGGCACCTGGGGCTCGACGCCACCTGGTGAGATGAACAGCACGCCCGAGGCCGATTGGCTCAACCTGCTGATCGGCCTGCTGCAAGGCGCCCAGCTGCAACTGCTGCGCGTGCTTGATGCGCTCGGCCTCGCGCAGCATGTGCACGGCCAGCCGGCGTGGCCATGGGCACGGCGGCTGTCGGGCGAGAACCTGCTGATCGACCTGGGGCAGGCGCGCAGCCTCGCGTGGACGCTGGTGTTCGTCGCCGTGGCGGTGCTCGCGTTGCTGCTGGCCCTCTTGTGGCGGCGGCCGCGCTACTACCTGCTGGCGCTGGTGCCGATGCTGCTGATCGCCGCGCCCTGGCCCGAGTCGCGCGTGGTGCTGGTGCCCGCGACGCCCGCGAGCTTCCACGCATCGCCGACCGGTTTCACGGCCGAATCCATCGCCCAGGGCCGCGTGCTCTACCAGCAGAACTGCGCGGCCTGCCACGGCGCTGACGGCAAGGGCGAAGGCCCGCTCGCCGCCTCGCTGGCGGTGTGGCCGCCGGACCTCAGCGGCCCGCTGCTGTGGCGGCGCGCCGATGGCGATCTGCTCTGGCGCATCCTCCACGGCACGCGCGATGCGCAGCAGGGCGGCCAATCCACGATGCCCGGCTTTGCCGGAAAGCTCGGCGAGGCCGATGCCTGGGCGCTGGTCGACTACATGAAGGCGCAGGGCGCAGGCCAGAGCCTGCGTGTGCTCGGCAACTGGCCGCAGCCCATCGGCCTGCCCGGAATGACGGTGCGCTGCGGTTCACAGCCGCCGCGCTTGCTTGCGAGCTGGCGCGGGCAGCGCGTGCGCATCGTGGCGGGCGATGCGGCGCCCACCGAAGACCCGCGCCTCGTCACCGTGCTGCTGCGGTCGCCTTCGAGCGCGGTTGCAACATCCGCCGATTGCGTGGCCGACTCCGCTGCCGCATGGGAGGCGCTGTCGCTCATCGCCGGCACCGATCAACTCGCCGGCACCCAGCTGATTGCCGACCGCGACGGCTGGCTGCGCGCACGCGGTGCGCCCGGCAAGGCAGGCTGGTCGGACGACGACCTGCTGTGCCGCAGCGAGCGTGCGCCTGCTGCGACGGCGGTGGAGCAGGGCGTTGCCGCACTGCCTGCCGATGGCCTGGGCGCGCTGATCGCCCGCATGGACGCGCAGCCGGTGCGCTTCGTCAAGGGCGGCTTCATCCATTGACCTATTTTTTGAACAAGGAGAACCCATGAACCCACACCACAACCCATCACGCCGACAGCTCCTCGCGCGCGGCCTCGCCGCCGCCGTGGCCTTGCCCGCGTTCTCATTGCAGGCCCGCGCACAGGGCCGCCCCGTTCTCAAGGCCGGCGACCAGAAGGGCGGACTGCGTGCGCTGCTCGAAGCAGCCGGCGGACTCGAGGGCCTGGGCTACGACATCCAGTGGTCCGAATTCCCTGCGGCTGCGCCGTTGGCCGAAGCGCTGAATGCCGCGGCCGTCGACTCCGGCCCCATCGGCGATGCGCCGCTCATCTTTGCGCTTGCGGCCGGCACGCGCGTCAAGGCCATCGGCGCGAACCGTTCGGATTCGTACGGCACGGCCGTGCTGGTGCGGCCCGACTCGCCGCTCAAGACCGCGGCCGACCTCAAGGGCAGGAGCATTGCCACCAACCGTGGCTCCATCGGCCACTACGTGACGCTCAAGGCCATCACCGCGGCGGGCCTCAAGCCCGAGGAGGTGAACATCCGATTCCTTGCGCCGGCCGATGCCAAGCTCGCGCTCACGCAGGGCTCGGTCGATGCCTGGGCCACCTGGGAGCCCTACACCGCGCTGGCCGAGGTCAGCCGCCACGCGCGCGTGCTCGTGAGCGGACGCGGGCTGCTGCCGGGCCTCAGCTACCTCGCGGCCACCGACGCCGCCATTGCCGCCAAGCGGCCGGTGCTGCAGGACTTTCTGCAGCGCGTGGTGAAGGCCCAGCTCTGGTCGTACCGCAACGTCGATGCCTACTCGGCCGCACTGGCCCGCATCATCGGCATTCCCCCCGAAGCGGCCAAGCTGCAGTTCGAGCGCCGCCAGCAGAGGTGGATACCCATCGATGCGCTAGTCATCGCTGACCAGCAGGGCACGGCGGATTTCTACCGCCAGGTGGGGCTCATCAGGCAGCCGCTGGATGTGAAGGGGACCTTCGACACGGGGTTTGGTGTGGCGGGTTGAGTGATGGCGCGGCCATAGACCGACGCCCGCTATCGGCTATGGCTCACGAGGCAGGTGATTCAGGGTCGCTGCAGCCAATGGTCGCGGCGTTGCGACGTGCCTTTGCCTTCACGATGGCCGCCTTGATCTTCACGCCGAGCCATATCGCCACTCCCAGCAAGAAGAGAATGGGTCCACCGAGCAGGAAACCCATCATCATTGGCTCCGGGAGCAGGTCATGCCCTCCGCCTCCACCAGAGATCGAAGCGGCAGCCCCTAGAAAGACGACAAAGCCGATTTTCGCCAGGATGGCGCCAATGACAGCGAGAACGATCCCGACGGTAGACAAACGCATAACGATAGATTCCTCACATTCAGGTTTCCGTATGGCCCACATTGGCCTGCTGCGACATCGTTTCTTGCACCGCCTTGGCCGTTCCCCAGTGCTGCAGAAATTCGATCTCGTCGGCCTTGCTCAGCTTGCCCTGTGACCGGTAGACGAGAGCCGTCATCACAGCGCCCGTCTGCACAGGCCTGTCTTCCGGTTCGCCCATCCCTGAATCGCTTTGCCATTCCTTCGGGAATGCCGGCCATGAGCAGGTGACTTGGCTGATCATGTGGAAGCTCGTCTCCATGAAGCCCGGCTTCTGTTCCAACCCGTACTGGCGCGCGCCGGGCTTGCCGCAATAGGTCGTGTAGTCCGGATGCAGGTAGCGGGCGATGCCCTTGTAGGTGGAAGAAGCATCGGCGGGCACGTGATCGACGGTGGGGCCGACTTCCATGTATTGGCGGATGTACTCCCACAGGAACGCCGCCTCCTGCGGACCCGACAGCCCCGGGCCGACGAAGATGCAGTCTTCGCCCTTGGCGCTCGGATCGGTCCGGTCGAACGGCGGGTGGTAAAGCGCCAGCGCCTTGATGGTCTGCTTGGCGCCTGCGCTGGAGCCTTCGGGTTCGAACAGCGCCACCAGGCGCTCCCAGTCCAGCACCACGTTGCCTCCGCAGCAGCCAGGACGCAGCACATACACCTTGCGGGTGAGCCGGTTGAAGCGGATGCGGCCCCGGGCAAGGGTGAAGAAGCAGGTGCGCATGCCCATGTAGTGGAACCACGCGAAGATCATGAAGGCGCTGGCTAACGCAAGGGGAAATAGCAGGAGCCAGCCAAAGGCGACATAGGGCCAGTCGTCCTGCCCATGGGGCATGGTCGGCCAGAAGAAGATGATCGTTTCGAAGAGAAGAGGATGGACCGCGAATCCGTACCACATCCATATCAGCACGAGAGCCGGCAGCACAACATAGAGATTCCCCATTCCGGCACGCCACTGCAAATCCCACCCCGGGTTGCACAGTTCCAGGTACGCATCGTTCTGCGCATAGGCAGCCCGACTCGGAATCTCGACACCGCGCGCACCGGAGCGCTGGGTGGGCCAGTGTTTTTGCCCTTCCAGGTTGATGTGGACGCGGCCTTTTTCGGGGGAGCGGCGCCAGGCCAGCCGGTAGCTGTTTTCGCGAACGAACATGAGTCCTCAGGCTGATCGCAGTTCGACCTGCAAAGCCGAAGCCGTGAGTACACTCGCGGGCCTTCGGCTGCTGGTGGTGGTACTCATGCCTTGCGCGACATCGCTTCTTGCACCGCCTCGGCCGTTCCCCAGTGTTGCAGGAATTTGATCTCGTCGGCCTTGCTCAGCTTGCCTTGTGCCCGGTAAACGAGGGCTGTCATTACGGCCCCGGCCCGCACCGGTTTGTCCTCGGGCTCTCCAACACCTGAATCGCTTTGCCATTCCTTCGGGAACGCCGGCCACGAGCAGGTGACTTGACTCATCATGTGGAAGCTTGTTTCCATGAAGCCCGGCTTCTGCTCCAACTGGTACTGGCGTCGGCTCGGCTTGCCGCAATAGGTGGAGTAGTCCGGATGCAGGTAGCGTGCGATGCCCTTGTAGGTGGAAGAAGCATCGGCTGGCACGTGATCGACGGTGGGTCCGACCTCCATGTACTGGCGGATGTACTCCCACAGAGACGCCGCCTCTTGCGGTCCCGACAAGCCTGGGCCCACGAAGATGCAGTCTTCACCTTTGGCTGTTTGATCCGAAGGATCGAAGGGAGGGTGGTAAAGCGCGAGCATGGCGATGCTTTGTTTGTCCCATCGACTGGTGCTTTGCGGATCGAAAAGGGCGACGAGTCGCTCCCAGTCCAACACAACATTGCCGCCGCAGTAATCAGGGCGCAACACGTACACCTTACGAGTCAGTCGATTGAACCGGATACGGCCTCTTGCATAGGAAAAAAAGCATGTGCGCATTCCCATTCGATAGAACCACATATAGATCAAGAATGCGCTACCTATCGCCAACGGAAACAGCAGTAGCCAGCCCATCAACAGGAAAGGCCAGTCCCTTGGCCGATAGTCGACTACAGGAAAGAAAAAAATAATCTTTCCAAACAACACAGGGTGAACTGCGAATCCGTACCAACACCAGATAACCAGAATAGCTGGCAAGATGACGTAGAGATTGCCGATCCCTGCACGCCACTGCAAATCCCACCCGGGATTGCACAGTTCCAGGTACGCGTCGTTCTGGGCATAGGCAGCTCGACTCGGCATTTCGATGCCGCGCGCTCCGGAACGGTCAGTCGGCCAGTGTTTCTGGCCTTCCAGATTGATGTGTGCTCGACTCTTGCTTATTTCCGAGCGACGCAGTCGCGCATAACCTTCTTCTCGTATGAACACATCCGTTCCTTTATGCAGGCTGCAGCTCAGCTTGCACGTTGCTTAGCGTTTGCAGTGTTTCCTGCAGGTTGTCGTGAATAGGTTTTTGTCCTTTGCGATCCTTGTTCAAGGGAATGTCACGAAGCCATGTGATCCAACTGTCCTCACTCAGCAGAAGAATTGCAATGGCTGCTCCAATGACAAGCACTGCGCCGATAAGTCCAAACACCGTAGCTGCGATGGCCCATCCAGCAGCGCCAGCACCCGTTCCAACTGCAAATACGGCTGCCGCTGTTCCCGCGATTGTGAATAGAGTACCGACTGCGCTGGCAACTTGAAACGCTGCCAAGCCAATTTGCCCCCTCTCTCTCGACTTCCACGCATCCAGAGCATCCAGCACCGCCGACACCGCCGCTGCTGGCCCCAGAAACTTGAAAGCCGCCAGCCGCAGGCTCGTCAGATGCGCGGCATTGATCGAGTCGAGCCCTTTTTCCAATGCCTTGTATTTGTAGATATTTGCACCCTTCACACCGTTGAAGATCGTGTCCTCGTAGGCTTTGGCTCGCCAGTCGTACAGGCTGCCGATGCCTTGAAGGATCTGTCCCATCAGGTCGGCGCCGCTGCGCGCATCCAGCTTGGTGCCGAACTGATTGCCCTTGATGATGGCGCTGGCCACATCGAACAGTCCACCCAGCATGGCAGCGCGTGTGCCGGGTGCAGCCTTGCGAGCGCGGCGCAGCGCCTCTGCTTTGCCTGCGCGGGTGGTTGGTGCGGCGAGACCCTGCAGCTTTTTGGCCCGCAGCTCGATTCGTTTGGCGTTGTCGGCGACGTCGCTCCTGAGCTGTGCGACTTCATTCTGCACGGTGCTGCCCATGGTGCTCATGCCTGCAAGTGCCAAATGCTGTGTCAGCCGGGCGCCGACAGCCGAGGAGGGCAGAGCGTTGATACCGGTCATCGCTCGCGCGCTCAGCAGAGAGAACACGTGGCCGACCCAGGCCGATTTGCGCAGCAAGGCCGGCGCATCGGGTCGGTTCGCTTGGTCGATGAAAGCCAATGCCTTGTCTCCCAGCGCCAAACGACCTGCGACGAGCTTGAGGGCATTGGCCAGCCCGTCGGCGAGCGCGGTTTCGGGGTCCGGTGCCGGCAGAGGCTTCGGGGCACTGTCGATTTCCTTGTAGGTGGCCTTGAGCGTGGCATTGTTGAATGACAGCATGCGAGACAGCGCGTGATCGTCCCATAGAGCGATCTTCTGAAGCCACGTTCGTCCCCAGGTGTGGCTCTCCAGGTTGCCCATGCATTGGGCAAGCTGCAGACTCAAGCTGGCGCCACCGCCCTGCTTGTCGATCTTGTTGTCCTTGCCGCTGTAGCGGTCCATTGCCTTCTTGATTTCCGCGCTGGCGAGCCAATTGCCGTGATCGTGACCAAGCCGGTCGCGCAAGGCTGAAAGTCGGTCGTATGCTTGCTTGTGCGTGCGCTCCAAGAAGGTCTCGGCTGTGGCGGCATCGAAAAGCTCCGTGAACTTTCCGTCGATTTCCTTGATGGATTCAGCCAACGCTCTCGTTCTGTTGTACTCCCGGTTCTTGTTGCGCGTAGCAAGTGCCGCCTCCCGCTCGCGTGGGTCGCGCGGCAACGGGGCGTGGAACATCTTCGATTCTTCGTAGCCCCTGTTCACGGATATGGCTGCCCCTTTCTTGATCAGGTCGCGCAGGCTTTGCGCACCGATCGCCGTCTGGAGCACCCATTCGTTCGTGACGTCCGCGGCAAATCCTTCCGCTTGGTGCACTTGCCAATGGGTGTAGGTGACCTGCACTTCGGATTGCAATTGCCCCAACTCCTGGCAGATGCCAATCGCATCGCTGCAGGCCACCACCGCTCCCTTGTGGGTCTGCAGGAACTCGGCCATCTTCCTCAGCCGCTTGCCATGGGCTTTGTCGTAAGTTGGACCGATGCGTTTGCGGGTGTCGTAGGACACGTCCTCAGTCCCGGTGAAGTCGCCCATGGCCGTTACCGCCGGCGTCCGGACTTCCACCTGTTCCTCGTAGTCTCCCCACCCCCGCTCTTGCGCATTGCTGCCCATCAAGCCGTACATGAGGGGTTCGCACGCATCGCGGACCGCCTCGCTGCTCAATGCGCTGAACTCCACCACCTGCCCATTCAACTGCCCAGGCTGCAGCGTGTCCTTCTGGCTCGTGCTCCCGCCCGCCCATCCCGCAACGTCGAAGCCCTGCATGTACTTGCCCAGGTTCGGCTCGATCTCTTTCTTCAAGTGTTCGTAGTCGATCGGGTCGGGATGGAACATGTAGTCGAGTTTGGTGACGTTCTTTGCGTCACCCACCCACACCATCGAGCTGTTGGCCCCGCGGAACTCCATCTCGCACGCCGGATGGGAAGCCGCCGCTTGAGGCAATCCCACCGGGAATTCGCCGAGGTAGCCATGCGGATGCACGATGTAGCCCTGCCACTCGGGGCCGACGCCTTTGCGCTCGATGCGCAGGTAGAGGTAGCCCGCGCGCAGCATGCGCACGTTGTACAGCGCCGTCTGCATTGCGACGCCCCCGGGCCGGGCTTGCAACTGGCCCATGGGTTGCAGCGGCTTCAGGGCGTTCATGCCTTTGGCCTGCGCGCTGTAGGCCGCCGCATAGCGGACGAACAGGATGGGCAGGCCTTTGCGGTCGCAGTTCTTGCACGGTGTGGCGCAGGGCATCGGAGCTTTCTTTCTTCCTATCTTTCCGAAGGCTGGGCTTCGGCGTAGAGGGTGCCGAAACGCGCTTCAGGCTGTTGACGCAACGCGCCCAGGATTCGAGCGAGCAGGTCGGCTTCGCGCGCCGACTGCCAGAAGCCGTCGCGGCTCATGCCTGCGGATGCGTGTGCCCTCCAGGTGACGGCCACGAAGTCCTCCAGGTTGTCGTCGTTCAAGCCCAGGCTCTGGCCCAGAGCCAGCATGCGGCTCATGGCAGCGCCATCGGGCTGCCGGTCGGGCGGCACATCGTTGCCAGCAAGGCGTGCCCAGACACGGTGGCCCGCGGGAGCGGAATGGGCAGCGTGCCATTGGGCAAGCTCGAAGCTCAGGCGGCCCGCAGCCGATGACGAGAGCGCTTCGGCGTTGTCCGGCCGGACGAACGCACGGAACCATTCAGGTTCGCGGGATGTGGCGGTGACGTCCTGCTGCACCAGGTCGGCAAAGGACCATGGTCCCCATGGCTGCTCGAGCGCCCACCATTGGCGCACGGGGCCCAGCCATGCCTGGCGCTGCGCGTCGGACAGCAGGGGCCATGCGCGCTGCATCACGCGCGCGTCCTGGTACCGGAAGAGGCGCGCTCTGCCATCCGCGGGCGACACTTGATCGCCCAGGCCGGCCCAGTGGTCGGCAATGGCGATGGGGCTGGCTTCGCTGAAGAGCACGCCGCACAAAGGTTGCCGCATCTGGCGTTGTTCGGCATGCAGCCAGGCTTGCGTCAACCATTCGGGAAGATCGTTTGCGATCAGGCCGACAACCACAGGGTCCGTGGACGGCGTGGTCCAGTCCTCCGGCAGCGGCACAAGGCAGGGCGCATCGTCTTCGCGGTGTTTGAAATGGCGATCGGGCACGGCCACGCGTTGTTCCGCCATGGCGGGGTAGCGTTGCTCGATGGCGGCGGTCAACGCATTGGCGTGCCAGTGTTCGAGCGCGAGGCAGGCGCGCAGGGGGCGCCCTCCGGCGGCGGCGAGCACATGAGCCGCCGCGTTGAATGCCGCGCTCAGTTGTCGAACCAGTGCGGCGCAGCGCGGGTCCGCAGAGGGCGCGTCGGCGTATGTCATCGGATCAGCGCGCCAGAGAGCCGGCGCCCTCGTTGGACGCGCCGCCTTCCCTGAGCTTGCAGTCCGACTCGCTGTGCGGCTTGACCGGCAGGCTGGCCGGCCCCACGAGGCTGTGAGAAGCCGCATGCGCCCGCCACACCCCATTGGTGCCGTGCTCGATGCCATTCGCATTCCACCGGGTGTAGCTGGAGCCGCCGTTGATCAGCACCTCGTCCCTGGCCGTGATGGTGATGCGGTTGGCCTCCAGCTTGATGTTGAGCTTGGCCAGCGCATTGATGCTGGCCTTCATGGCCGTGATGTCGATGTCGTCCTTCGCGGCGGTCATGCGGATGCCGGCGTTGGCCGCGGACAGGCGCACCGCGTTCTTGGCGCTCACCAGGAAGCTGTTGCCGGTGGCCACGCTGGTGTGCGCGCCGCTGGTGATGGCGGTGTGTTCGCCGCTCACGATGTGGGTCGAGCCCTGCGCGGTCGTCTGGATGCCCGCGGGACTGGCCAGCGTGAGGTGCGGCTCCTGGAATTCGGGGAAGAGGCCGTGCGCCTTGTCTCCGCCGCTGCCCTTGATGGCGTCGTTCTGCGCCTTCAGCGCCTTGGTCACTTCGTCCTGGTCGCCGGGCTCGTGCGCCTTCGCCGCCTGGGCGGCCTGGCTCAGGCTTTCGTGCAGGTCGCGTCCTTGCGTGAGCCGGGCGACCGTCTCGGGCATGTCGGTGATGTGGCCCTGGGCGTTGGGGCGTGCCTCGGTGCTCAGCAGCAGGCCCTGGCCGGCCCGCAGGGCGCCGTGGCCATCGGTGCGCAGTTCGGCGCCCTGGCCCCGGTCGTCCCGGCGGCCGGAGACATCGTCGATGCGCCCGATGTGGCCCAGGCTCAGGCTGGTGCTCTGGTGGTCGCTCTTGAGCTGGGCTTGTACCTTGCCGCTCGAATCATCGAGAGCGAGGTGGTTGCTCTTGCCACCACCGAGCTCGCGGCTGCGCAGGCCTGACAACTGCTTCTGATGCGGCAGTTCCCACGCGGGCATTTCGTCGGCGTTGTGTACCCGGCCGGTGACGATCGGGTGGTCGGGGTCGCCGTTCAGAAAATCGACGATGACTTCCTGCCCGATGCGCGGCAGCGCGGCCGCGCCGAAGGTGGCGCCGGCCCAGGCCGTGGACACGCGCACCCAGCAGCTCGAGTTCTCGTTGCGTTCGCCGATGCGGTCCCAGAAGAACTGCACCTTGACGCGGCCATACTGGTCAGTCCAGATTTCTTCGCCGGCCGGGCCGACCACCAACGCGGTCTGCGGGCCATCGCTCCACGGCTTGGCCGTGGTGCGCGGGGGACGCCAGGCGTAGCTCGTGGGCTGGGCCTCGAAGGCGAAGCGCTGGACCGAGCCTTCGGAGGCATTGGCGCCTTCGCTGGCCTGCAGGTTTTCCTGAAGGTCGTACTCAACAGCCAGCAGCAGATGCTCCCTGTTCTGATCTTGACGCGGATGGTGCGTGAGCGTGAAGGTGCAGCCCGGGGCCAGATCGCGCCGGTTGGCGCGGCCTGTGACCCGGCTGCGTTCGCTCAGCTGTTCCTCGGTACGGAGGCGCGCATAGGTCTCGCCGTCGTCGTGCTGGGTGAAGCCGCCGGGCCATTCGTAGCGCTCGGAGTCGTCGTGGTCGTGCCCGGGCGGCATTTGCCGCAGATGCGACAGCTCGGCCCTTGGTTTCTCGAAGTCGTAGTCGTCGTTGAAATAGTGACCTGGGCGCACTTCATCCGCGGACGCCCATTCGTAGATGCGCTCGCTGGCCTCCAGCCCGCCGGTCATGCCGGCTTTCTCGTGCGGGTGGTAGCGCACGGTCTCGCCGCCGGGCAGCGGGGCGTGCGAGCTGGCGATGTCGTCCGCGAAGACGAGCACGTGCTGCTCGGCCTCGTGGCGGAAGTAGTAATAGATGCCTTCGTGCTCGCAGAGACGGGACACGAAGGAAAAGTCGTCCTCCCGGTACTGCACGCAGTAGGTCCAGGAGCGGTAGCTGCGGCTGAGCTTCTGTTCGAGGGGATAACCGTAGTGCCCGAGCACGGCCGCAACGATCTCGGGCACCGTCTGGTCCTGGAAGATGCGGAAGTCGGAGCGGCGCGTGGCGAGCCACAGCCACGGGCGCAGCCGCATCTTGTAGAAGGCTTGGCGGTCGTCTTCGTGCGACAGGCCGAAGCGGGTGACGAGGCCGGCCAGGTAGCGCGGAGCGCCGCTCTCGGTCTCCATCACGACGGTGGCGGGCTTGCCCAGGATGGATTTGGGGTCCAGCGCATTGCTGCTGCCCAGCAATTCCAGGTCGAAGGCGTAGGCCTGGCTGAGCGCCTCGCGCCCCGCCAGCCGGTGGAATTGCAGTGCCTCGCCCAGCGGCGTCTGGATGGTGACGCGGCGCTTCATGGATGGCGTCTCCACGCGATCGGCAAGATCGCCGGGGACGCGACGGATGATGTCGCAATGGCGTGTTTCACGCGGACTCCCTGCAGTCGCTTTTGTTGATTACTTTTTGCTTAAGAGAGCGATGTGGGCCGCTCTCGATGCGTCGTCGTACGTTGCGACAAGACGTTTCAAGCGATCGCAATTATGCGATTTCAATGCATGGCGATGAACAAGTTCTCTTTCGATTTGGGGGATTTTGTTGCAGTTGCACCGGCGATTTGAATTGCCGGAAAAACGCACTCATACGACGTATGTAGTCACTGGATCCGCGATCCGGTTTTTATTCAAACAAAAGAACTCTCAAGCACGTTCCGCCGCACGCGCCAACTGCGACAGCCTTTTGACCAGCGGCTCGAAGAGCTCCGCCGAGGTGTTGCCATAGCCCAGCACCAGCCCGTTGTCCGAAGGCTGCGGCCGCATTGCAAAGCTCGACAGCGCAGTGGGCGCGAGCCGGTGGCGCAGCGCGTCGGCCGCAATGCGCTGGTCGTCGAAGCGCGGTGGCAGCCGCACCGTGAGGTGCAGTCCGCAGTGGCCGCCGTCGATCTCGTGCGGCACCTTGAAGTGCCGTGCGAGCGCCAGCCGCAGCGCCTGTTGCCGCTCGCGATAGAGGCGCCGCATGCGGCCCAGGTGGCGGCTGAACTGGCCGCTCTCGATGAAGTCGGCCATCGCAAGCTGCTCGTGGCGGTGTCCGCCGCGCAGCATTTCCTCGAGCGGCTTCTGCACCGCGGCCATGAGCGGCGCGGGCAGCACCACGAAGCCCAGCCGCAGCGACGGAAACATCGTCTTGCTGAAGGTGCCCACGTAGAGCACCGGCGCGTCGTCCACCAGCCCCTGCATTGCGCCGATGGGTTCGCCGGTGTGGCGGAACTCGCTGTCGTAGTCGTCCTCGATGATCCACGTGCCATGGCGGCGGGCCTGCGCGATCAGCGCGAGGCGGCGCGCAATGCTCAGCACCGCACCGGCCGGGTACTGGTGCGAGGGCGTCGTGTAGACCAGCCGCGGCGGGTGTTTGTGCCAGTCGCGTTCGCTCGTGCACAGGCCTTCGGCATCGACGCGCATCGGCACGATGCGCATGTCGCCGGCGTGCATGGCCGCCTTCGCGCCGCGGTAGCCCGGGTCTTCGACCCAGCCGGTGTCGCCGGGGTTCGACAGCAGCCGCACGCACAGCGCAATGGCTTCCTGCGCGCCCTCGGCGATCACGACCTGGTGCGGCTCGCAGCGCACGCCGCGCGCAATGGCCAGGTGCCGCGCGATGGCCGCGCGCAGTGGCGGTTCGCCGAGCGGATCGCCATAGCCGAGCGTGGCGGGGCTGGCGCCGCGGATCGCTCGGTCGACGGCGCGACGCCATGCGGCCGCGGGAAAGTGCGAGAGCGCGGGCATGCCGGGCCGCAGCGCGGCGTCCATCTCGGCGCGCGGCGCGCCGGGCTGGATGCGTGCGAGCCGCCGCGCCGTGGCCGGCACGGCGCCGGATCTGGCGGCGCGCATGCCCTTTGCGGGCGGTGCCAGTTCGGTCACGCGCGTGCCCTGCCGGTCGGGCTGCACATAGCCTTCGGCCGCCAGGTGCTCGTAGGCCGCGGTGACGGTGTTGCGCGAGATCGAGAGCGCCTCGGCCAGCGCGCGCGAACCGGGCAGCCGGCTGCCCGGCGCCAGGCCGCCATCGAGAATGGCGCGCTTCAGGCGCTCGTGCAGCTGGCGCTGCATCGGGCCGGCCTCGCGCTCCCTGGCGAGCGGGGATTCGAGCCATGCGGTGGCATTGCGGGTCGATGGGCTCATGGGAGAAGAGGGCGCGTGGCACCATGAAATGAACGGGCCGTGGCGCTTCCTGCGGCGCCACGCAAAAGGTACTTTAGCGCTTCCCCGGCCGTGCCGCGTCATCCATCTCCTCCCCTGAAAGCTCTTCTTCATGCCAGATCGCCACAACGCATACGGCCAGCCGGTCGGTCCGCTGCTGCCCGGTTGGACCGCGCGCCCGCTGCCGCCGCGCCGCGCCATCGAGGGCCGCCATTGCACGCTCGAACCGCTGGACGCGGCGCGGCATGCGGACGATCTGCATGCGGCCTATGCGCAGGCACCCGACGGCCGCGACTGGACCTATCTGTTCGTCGAACGGCCCGCAGACCTCGCGGGCACCCGCGCCCACATCGAGCGCGCTGCGCAAAGCACCGACCCGATGCACTTCGCGGTCGTCGACCGGCAGAGCGGCCGCGCCATAGGCACGCTCGCGCTGATGCGCATCGACCCCGCGAACGGCGCGATCGAGGTCGGCAGCGTCACTTT
This sequence comes from Variovorax sp. SPNA7, assembly GCF_033807855.1. NCBI lineage: Bacteria > Pseudomonadati > Pseudomonadota > Betaproteobacteria > Burkholderiales > Comamonadaceae > Variovorax > Variovorax sp. SPNA7. The sequence continues at coordinate 4,298,867 of NZ_CP138513.1, read as the reverse complement.
TTCTCCGCTGCTGAAGCAGACGCCGATGTCGACCGAAGCCCAGTACCTGCTGATGAAACTGGCCTTCGACGAACTCGGCTACCGGCGCTACGAATGGAAGTGCGACAACTTCAACGAACCATCGAAGCGCGCAGCCGCGCGCCTGGGGTTCCAGTTCGAAGGCATCTTCCGGCAGGCGCTGGTCTACAAGGGCCGCAGCCGCGACACCGCGTGGTTCTCGATCACCGATGGCGAGTGGCCGATGCTGCGCACGGCCTTCGAGCGCTGGCTCGCGCCCGCGAACTTCGATGCCGAGGGCCGGCAGCGCATGGCGCTCGACCGCTTCAGGCTGCCGCGCGGCTGAGGCCGCTCAGTCCGGCTTGCCGGGCTTTTGCGACTGCTCGCACTTCACCTGGATCAGCTCGCGCTCGTCCAAGGTGGCGCCGATGCGCACCGCGCTCAGGCAGCCGCCCCAGACGCAGCCGGTGTCGGTGGAGAGCAGGTCGGGCCGCGAGAGCCAGCCCAGCGTCGACCAGTGGCCGAAGGCGATGGTGGCATTGGCGGTCTTGCGACCGGGCACGTCGAACCAGGGCATGAAGCCTTCGGGGCCGGGCAGCATGCCGTCCTTGCTCTCGAACTCCATCACGCCCTCGGCGGTGCAAAAGCGCAGCCGCGTGAGCGCGTTCACGATGACGCGCAGCCGCGCGCTGCCGCTGAGCGTGTCGCTCCACTGCGCGGGCTCGTTGCCGTACATGCCGAGCAGGAATTCGCCCAGCGCCGGGCCGCGCAGCACCGATTCGACCTCCGACGCCAGTGCGAGCGTGTCGCCGACCGTCCACTGCGGCAGCACGCCGGCATGCACCATGAGCAGGTCGCCGCCGTCGATCTGCATGTGCAGCGCCATGTGCTGCCGGCGCACCCATTCGAGCATGGCTTCGCTGTCGGGTGCTTCGAGCAGGCCGGCCAGCGTGTCCTTGCGGCTGGACTTGCGCGCGCCGTGCGCCACGCCCAGCAGATGCAGGTCGTGGTTGCCCAGCAGGCTGAGCGCCGAGGCGCCGTAGCCCTGCACGCGCCGCAGCACGGCGGCCGAATCGGGACCCCGGTTGACCAGGTCGCCCAGCAGCACGATGGTGTCGCGGCTGGGTGAAAAACCGATCTTGTCGAGCAGTTTCTGGAGGGCGGCGTCGCAGCCCTGGATATCGCCGATCAAGTAAAGTGCCATGTCCTCATTTTCACCCCCCGTTCATGGATGTTCTCCTGCTGGCCTTGCTGACCACGCTGAATGCGTTGTTTGCGATGTCCGAAATGGCCCTTTCAACCAGCCGGCGCGCGCGCCTGGCAGCACTGGCCGAGACGGGCGATACCGGGGCGGAGGCCGCGCTGCGGCTGATGGAGGAGCCGACCCACTTCCTGTCGACCGTGCAGATCGGCATCACCTCCATCGGCATGCTCAGCGGCATCGTGGGCGAGGCCGCGTTCGCGGCGCCGCTCGCGGTCTGGATGGAGAACCTGGGGCTGGGCCGCGGCACGGCCAGCGTGGTATCCACTGCGGTGGTGGTGACCGGTATCACCTTCTTCACCATCATCTTCGGCGAGCTGGTGCCCAAGCGGATCGGCCAGCTCTACCCGGAACCCGTGGCGCGCTGGGTGTCGCGCCCGATGCGCGGGCTCGCCAAGGGAGCCAAGCCGTTCGTCTGGCTGCTGGCGGGAGCCACGGCCACCGTGCTGAAGCTGCTGCGCATCGACGCCAATGCCGCGCGCTCCATGACCGAAGAAGAAATCTCGGCCAGCCTGGAAGAGGGCGTGGACGCCGGCGTGATCGAGCAGCACGAGCACCAGATGGTGCGCAACGTGTTCCACCTGGACGACCGCCGGCTGTCCTCGCTGATGATCCCGCGCGCCGACATCGAATGGCTCGACGCCTCCGACACCGTGGCCGAAGCGCTGCAGAAGGTGGCCGACGCGGGCGCGCTCAACCTGGTGCATTCCTGGTACCCGGTGTGCCGCAACTCGCTCGACGACGTGGTCGGCGTGATCAGCGTGGCGCACCTGCTGCGCCTTGGCACCGGCCATGTCGGCGTGCTGGGCCAGGAGGCCGCGCCTGCCGTGTTCGTGCCCGAGACGCTCACCGGCATGGAGCTGCTCGAGCAGTTCCGCGAACGCGGCGGCCGGCTGGTGTTCGTGGTCGACGAATACGGCGTGGTGCAGGGCCTCATGACGCCGCGCGACATGCTCGAAGCCATCACCGGCGAACTGCAGCCCGGCACGCTGACCGACGCCTGGGCGCGCGAGCGGCCCGACGGCGTGTGGGAGCTCGACGGCCTGATGCCGGTGTCGGAACTGCGCGCCAGGCTCGGCATCCGCGAGCTGCCGGAAGAGGAGCGCGGGCGCTACAACACCGTGGCCGGCCTGCTGATGGCCGTGTCCGGCCACCTGCCCAAGACCGGCGAAGTCATCGACTGCGCGGGCTGGCATTTCGAGATCGCCGCGCTCGAGGGGCGCCGCATCGACCGGGTGCTGGCCTCGGCCGACAAGTCGGCATCGAAGAACGACTAGGGCCCGTTCACCCCATCAGAAATCAGAAGAAGTCCACACACCATGAACCCCACCGAAGACATCTACACCGAGCCCAACGCCGACCCCGACACGCTCGCCAACCTCGGGCCGCTGCGCGCCATGGCCGGCATCTGGGAGGGCAGCCGCGGCGTGGACGTCAAGCCCAAGCGCGAGGGCCCTAAGACGCAGGTCTATGTCGAGCGCTACGAACTGCAGCCGATCGATCCGCAGACCAACGGCCCGCAGCTGCTGTATGGCCTGCGCTATCACACCTACATCCACAAGCCCGGCCTCACCAAGATGTACCACGACCAGGTGGGCTACTGGCTCTGGGAGCCGGCCACCGGCACGGTGCTGCACACGCTGGCCATTCCGCGCGGGCAGGTGGCCATGGCCAGCGGCCATGCCAAGGCGGACGACACGCGCTTCACGCTCAGCGCCGAGCGCGGCAGCCTGGTGAACGGCATCGTCTCGAACCCGTTCATCGAGCAGGCCTTCACCACGCTGGCGTGGAACATCACGGTGACCATCAACGCCGACGGCACATGGTCCTACGACCAGGACACGGTGATGCAGATCCAGGGCCAGGCCGAGCCCTTCCATCACACCGACCGCAACACGCTGACGCGCGTCGAAGGGCCGGGGCGCAATCCGCTCGCAATGCCCGATGCGCCGGCCGCCGCGGCGGTGCAGCGAAAGTAGCCGCACCGCCCGCTGCGCTCACCAGCGGATCTTCAGGCCCACGCTGCCGTTCAGGCCGCTCTTCGTGCGGGCGCCGCCGCCCGATGCCCAGAACTTGCCGACCTCGCCATACAGGCTCATGTTCTGCGTGAGCTGCAGCGTGGCGCCTGCCGCCAGTTCGGTGCTCGTGCCGCCGGTGCGGGTCGTAATGTCGGTGTAGCCCGCGGGGCCGATGAAGCGCGTGACGTCCGTGCCGCTGCTGCTGCGGTAGAGGTTCAGCCGCGCATAGGGCTGCAGCGGCCCGGCGCTGGTGGTCATCTCGCCCTTGACCCGCACGCCGGCGCGCACCAGCCAGCCGCTGTGGCTGTGCTGCTGCACCACGGCGCCGATGATGCCGGCGTCGTCCAGGCTCACGCGCTGGTGCACCAGCTGCAGCTGCGGCTCGACGATCCATTCCGGCGAGATGCGAAAGCCCTGGCCCACCTCGACGGAAGCCAGCAGGCTGTGGCCCTTGCCCGAGCCGGCCGAGCCCAGCGTCGTGGCCGCGGTGTAGCGGTGGCGCCCGGCCTGCAGCACGCCGTCCACGTACAGGCCGCTGTCGTTCTTCCAGGTGGCGTAGGCGCCCAGGTACTGGCTGCGCAGGTCGCTGGAGCCGACCCCATAGCCCTGCACGCCGCGGGCAAAGCCGTTCACGCGCATGTCGCCCTCGAGCTGGCCGATATAGATGCCGACGCGCCAGTTGGGATTGGCCCACAGGTCGTTGCCGGCCTGGAAGCCCGTCAGGCGCCCCTCGCTGGTGGGGCTCACGGTGCCGCCCTGGCCGATGGTGCGGTCCATGCTGATGATGCGGGCCCAGCCCTGGCGGTAGCCCTGCTGCGGCGTGGCCGTGGCGAGGCCGGCCGCGCCGTCGTCGCCCACGCGCTGGTGGAGGTTGCCCACCATCGCCAGGTTGGACTGGCGGAACTGCTCGGGCAGCGCCGCGTACAGCGGGACCTCGGCACGGTAGGTGGGCACCGTCACGCCGGCAGGCGGGGAGCCACCGTCGCTGCTTCGCGGGGGGCCACCGTCGTCCGGCGCAGGTGCAGGTGCCGGTGGTGCAGGCGGTGCAGGCGGTGCGGGTGGTGCCGGCGGTGCAGGCGGTGCAGGCGGCCCCGGTGGTGCCGGTGGCGGAGGTGGTGGGGGCGGTGGGGGAGGAGGCGGTGGAGGAGGCGGCGGCGGCGCGACGATGATGCCGGAGCGCAGGTACCAGTTCTCGCCCGCGCCGCTCGCATCGGCGGCGTGCAGCCGGTACTCGTAGGCGCCGGCGTCGACGTGGCCGCCCGCCAGGCGGAAGGCGTCGCGCGTGGTCTGCGCCGTGGTGGTGGCGCCGTTCATCGCGGTCACCACTTCGATGCCGTTGCCGATGGTCAGCGCGCCCAGGCCGCCCAGGTTGGTGATCTGTATGTTGGTGCTGCCGCTGGCAATGGCGGTGCAGCCGCTGAGGATCAGCCGGTCGCTCAGGCTGGCGCTGGTGCCCAGCGCCGTGCCCAGGCGCAGCGTGCCGTCGTTGCCGACCCAGGGGCCCTGCACCGTGAGGGTGGCGCCGGGCGTGCCGCTCAGCAGCGAGACGATGCCGCTGTTGGCCATCGACGCGATGGTCTGGCTGTGGCCCGCCAGGTCGAGCGTGGCGCCCGCGTTGACCGTGAAGGCGCTCGCGCTGCTGAAGGTGTCGGCCGCGCCGGCGCGCAAGGTGCCGGCCGCGACGTTGGTGGCGCCGGTGTTCGTGTTGGTGCCGCTCAGGGTCAGCGTGCCTGCGCCCACCTTCACCAGGTCGCCGGCGCCCGAGATCGGGCCCGACCAGCCCATGCCGTTGCCGTTGGTGTCGATGGTGCCCGTGCCGCCCAGCAGCAGTGCGTTGTCCAGGCTCAGGCCGTCGGCTCCCGCGATCACGCTGGCGCTGGCACCGCTTTCGATGGCAATGGCGCCCAGCATCGACGAGCCCGTGTTCACGGTCAGGCCGTTGCTGCCGCCGGTGAATGCCACGGCCGATGCGCGCATGGCACCGTCGCCGCCAAGGCCGCCTGAGATGGTGCCGCTGTTGGCGATGTTCAGGTTGGCGCCCGCGATGCCGGCACCGCCGGCGCCGTGCGCACCGCTGGCGCCGCCGTTGCTGTTGGCCCCGCCGATGCCGCCCGCGCCACCGGCGATGGTGCCGCTGTTGGCAATCGTCGCGCCGCTGCCGGTGGACAGGAGGCCCGCGCCGCCGCCGCCGCCGCTGCCGGGCGCGCCGGTGCCGCCCGCGCCGCCGCCGCCCGCACCGCCAGCGCCGCCGGCGCCGCCGGTGATCTGGCCAACGTTGGTCACGGCGAGGGTGCTGCCGGCCAGCGTGGCACCGGCGCCGCCCGCACCGCCGCCACCGCCCGAGGCATTGCTTCGGGCCGGCAGCAGTTCGGACCCGCCGGCGCCGCCGGCACCGCCCGCGAGCGTGCCGCTGTTGCCGAAGCCGAGCCCGGGCGTTGCCGCGCTGATGAAGAATCCGCCGCCGCCACTGCCGCCGCCGCCGGCCTGCGAGTAGGCGTCGCCGCCCTTGCCACCGGCGCCGCCGGTGGAAATACCGGAGGCGTTGTAGTTGCCGACCAGGCCGATCAGCGTGGATCCATAGCCGCCGGCGCCGCCGCCGCCGGCCGCCCAGTAGCCGTTGCCGCCCGCACCGCCGTTGCCGCCGGTGTAGCTGCCCCAGGACGCGATGGTGCTGGAGCCCATCGGAAAGCCGTGGTAGCCGCCCCCGCCACCGCCGCCATAGCCGTTGCCGCTGCTGAGATCGCCGGTCTGCGATTCGCCCGCGCCGCCGTCGGCTCCCTGCAGCACGCCGGGAGTGACTTCGCTGTTGGAGCTGCCTGCCGCGCCGCCCGCGCCTGCCGTGGCGCCAGCGAAGGCGCCCACGTCGGCGGCGGAGCCCGCGGTAACGCCTGCATCGGTCGACGACCCGCCGTCGCCGCCGTGCGCGGCGATGGAGCTGTCATTGAGACCGCCCGCGCCGCCGCCGCCGTTGCTGCCGCCGGAACCGGCGTGCAGCGCGGCGCTGTCCACGGGCTGGCCGCCCGCGCCGCCCTCGGCCAGGGTCGGGCCGGCACCCAGGCACAGCACCGCCATGGCAACGGCATGCAGGCCGGTGGTGCGCGCATGGCCGCGTGCGATTTCGGGCGCGGCCACCCATGCGCCGAGCGCCGGATTCCAGAGGGTACGGAAGGTCTTGTTCATGGTCTTACCTTTTTCACGGCTTGTTTCCCTAGGTGATCTCCCGGGCATTTGCCCGTGAAATCACTGTAGGAATTGCGCCGCCCGCGCACATGAGCGGTGCGTCCCTTCTGCGGGGAGACAAGCGTCCCGCCCGCGCGCGCCGCAACCATGACAAAGCGCCTGCCGGCCGGGCTGCCTCTTGTCCTACAGGCAAGGCGCGGCCCAGCCGCGAGGATCGGGAGCATGAGCAAATCGAAATCGATCTTTGCGTGGGTGAGCGCGGCCGCGTGCTGCGCAGCCGCCACCGCCGCGATGGCGGAGCCGGTGAAAGTGCCCCTGGACAGCGACGACAAGGGCACCATCTACGTGGCACCCAACGTCAATTCCACCGAAACCTCGGCCTACACCAAGGGTGCGACCGTCGGCGTGCAGCGGCCCGACGGCAGCGGGAGCTACATCGGCACCGACACCTCCACGCCGCGGCCCACCTACTCGCTGGGCGCGAGCACGGGCGGCAACGTGTCGCTCACGGGCGGCGTGCTGACGGATGGCAAGAGCAACAACGGCGTGAAGGCCGGTGTGACCATCAAGTACTGATCAGCTACCGGTCTTCTTCAGCAGATGTTCAGACGAAGGTGCCGTACACGATGAAGCCGTCGTGCGTGGCCACCTTGTCATAGAGCGCGCGCCCGGCGATGTTGGTCGTGTGCGTCTGCCAGTAGACGCGGTGTGCGCCCACGCGTTTCACATGCGCGTACACGCCTTCGACCAGTTGCCGCCCCACGCCGCGCCCGCGCTCCGACGGCAGCGTGAACAGGTCCTGCAGGTAGCAGTTCGGCTCGATGCGCGTGGTGCTGCGGTGAAAGAGATAGTGGGTGAGGCCCACCAACTGGCCGTCGCGCTCGGCCACCAGCGCGTGCACCGGCTCGTAGGCATCGAAGAAGCGCTGCCAGGTGACCTGCGTGATCTCGTCGGGCAGGGCCGTGGGGCCCTCGCGCTGGTAGAAGGCGTTGTAGCCGTCCCACAGCGGCTTCCATGCCATGTAGTCGTCGGGCGTCGGAGGGCGGATCAGGAGCGAAGAAGTCGTCATGCGTCGATGGCCTGCACGTTGAAAACATGCGATTGCAACACGGCCCGGCTCAACGCGCGAAGAAATGCTCCAGTGCCTGCGTGGGCAATCGATGCCGCAGGCCGATGGCGACCACGCCGGCGCGCGCCTCCCGCGGCGGCTGGGCCTTGCGCAGCGAGCCATGGCGGCCGGCGAACTGGATCTCGGACCATTCGTCGCCGTTCGTGCCATGCCCGGTGCGCAGCAGACCCTTGAGCCGCAGCACGCCCGGCGGCATGTCGCGCAGCCACGCGCGCAGCAGTTCGGCGGGAATGGCGGCCGCGGGCTGTGCGCTCCAGGTCTGGAACATCGCGCCGTGGTCGGGGGCGTGGTGCTGGCCGTGATCGTGGCCGTGTCCGCACCCGCCCGCGCAAAGCCCGCGGCCCGCGGCCGGCAGCGGCAGGCCCGACAGCAGCGCGAGCGGCACCGCCGACTGGGTGGCTTCGATGCGCGGCGTGCCGGGCGCGGTGGCCTCGGCCCACGCGTTCGCTTGCGCGAGCGCGGCGGCGCCTGCGAGATCGGCCTTGTTGAGCACCACGAGATCGGCGGACTTCAACTGCCGAACCAGCGTGTCCGCCAGCAGCACGTCGCGCGATTGCTGCGCCACCGCGGCCGCATCGACCAGCACGATCACGCCCTCCAGGCTCAGCTCCGGCGCGGCCATGGCGATCTGCGCAATGCGCCACGGATCCGAAACGCCGCTGGCCTCGATCACCACCGCGTCGAAGGGCGTGGCCGACTCGATGACCTGCACCAGCGCGCGGCCCAGGTCGTCGCCGATCTGGCAGCAGACGCAGCCGTTGGTCAGGGCCAGCGTCTCGCCGTGCGTGGCGGCGATCAGTTCGGCATCGATGTTGAGCGCGCCGAAGTCGTTGACCAGCGCCGCGATGCGCAGGCCCTGTGCCTCGCGCAGCCAGCGGTTAAGCAGCGTGGTCTTGCCCGCGCCCAGGAAGCCGCCGATGACGGTGAGCGGCAGGCGCCTGGTCTCTTGCGTCACGCCGTGCTCAATTTCTTTGCGCCTCGAACACGCGGCCCGACAGCACCGTGCCCCAGACGCGCGCATCCTTCAGCGCCATCGGGTTCATCTCGAGCGGATCGTCTTCCAGCACGCAGAAGTCGGCGCGCTTGCCGCATTCGATGCTGCCGATCTCGCCGTCGAGCTTCAGCGTCCAGGCCGCGCCGAGCGTGATGGCATGCAGCGCCTGCGGCACCGTGATGCGCTCCGATTCGCCGAGCAGCCGGCCCTTGGGCGTGATGCGGTTCACGGCGCACCAGGCGGTGAAGAGCGGCCCGAGCGGCGTGACCGGCGCATCGGAATGGATGGCCAGCGGCACGCCGGCCGCCAGCGCGCTGCCGCAGGCGTCGAGCCGGTTCGCGCGGTCGGGGCCCATGGTCATCTCGTAGTGCTGGTCGCCCCAGTACCAGATGTGGTTGGCGAACAGGTTCGCGCTGAGGCCGAGCGATGCCATGCGCCGGAACAGCGGCGCGTCGATCATCTGGCCGTGCTGCAGCGTGTGGCGGTGATCAAGGCGCGGCGCGCGCGCCAGCACGCGCTCGATGGCGTCGATGGCCACCTCGCTCGCCTCGTCGCCGTTGGTGTGCGTGTGGATGGTGAGCCCCGCGCGGTGATAGGTCTCGAAGTCGGCTTCGTACTGCGCGGGTGCCGTCACCCAGATGCCGTTGGGCGCGCCGTTGAAATGCCCCGGCCAGCGCAGCCGCGCCGAGAAGCCCTGGATCGAACCGTCGAGCATCATCTTCACGAGGCCGTAGCGCAGCCGGTCGGTGCTGCGCGGCACCAGCGCCCTCACATGCTCGGCGCCCTGCGCCGCGCCGTGCGTGCCGTGAAAGGCCTGGAACGCCGGCAGGATGCGCACGCCAAAGCCTTCGTCGCGCGTCGCGCTCTCGAGCACGCCGCAGTCTTCGTCGCTGAGCTTGTTGACGAGGTCGGTCGCGGTCGTCACGCCCTGCATGCAGGCCAGGCGCGCGAAGGAGCGCACGCCGGCCTCGGTCATCGGCGCGAGCAGGCCGGCATTGCCGATCCTGCGCAGCACCAGGAACATCGCGGCCGGCTCCTGCAGCTCGCCGGTGGGCTCGCCCGACATCTCGCCGGCAGCGAACTTGACCACGCCCTCGACCTCGTTGTCGCGCGTGATGCCGGCGATGCGCAGCATGGCGCTGTTGACGTTCATCAGGTGCCCGTTGGCGTGGCCGATGACCACCGGCCGCGTGGCGCTGGCGCGGTCGACGTGCGCCACCGTCATGCGCTCGCCGCCGAAGTAGATGGGGTCGAAGCCCCAGGCGATCAGCGGCTCGGTGTCGGGAATGCCGTCGGCCGCCATCTGCGCGGCCACTTCGCGAAGGCGCGCCACCACCTCGTCCATCGAGCGCAGGCCGCTCCAGACCTTGCCTTCGGGGTCGCGTCGGTCGAACCAGCCGAGGTACGTCCAGTCCCACATGCTGCCTTCCTTCAGGTGGCAGTGGCCCTCGACCAGGCCCGGCATCAGCACCTTGCCGGCAAAGCGCTCGTCGAGCGTGAACGCGCCCCAGGCCTGCATGTCGGCGAGCGTGCCCACGGCGAGCACGCGGCCGCTGCGCACCGCCACGTGCGTGGCGTGCGGCTGCATCGGGTTCATCGTGATGATCCTGCGCGCGGGGTAGACGGTGGTGGTGGGCGTGCTCATGGCAGTTCAGGCATCGAAAGAGGAGGAAGGGCCACGCCGTCGGCGATGTCGACGCGCCTGCAGCGTACCCAATGATCGGGCGCCACTTCGCGCAGCGGCGGCAGCTCGGCCGCACAGGCCGGCTCGGCCACCGGGCAGCGGCCGGCAAAGCGGCAGCCGGGCGGCGGGTTGATCGGGCTCGGCGGATCGCCCGAGAGCTTGATGCGGCCGGCGGCGCGGCGGCGGCCGCCGCCCACGGTGGGCACGGCCGACATCAGCGCCACGCTGTAGGGGTGCAGCGGCCGCGCGAAGAAGCTGCGCCGCGGGGCGCGCTCCACGATCTGGCCGAGGTACATCACGGCGATGTCGTCGCAGATGTGCTCCACCACCGCCATGTCGTGCGAGATGAAGAGGTAGGTCAGCCCCAGTTCGCGCTGCAGCCGCACCAGCAGGTTCAGTATCTGCGCGCGTATCGCAATGTCCAGCGCCGACACCGGCTCGTCGCACACCACCAGCTCCGGGTTGGTGGCCAGCGCGCGCGCAATGTTGATGCGCTGGCGTTGCCCACCCGAGAACTGGTGCGGGAACAGGTGCTGCTGCTCGGGCCGCAGGCCCACTGCCTCGAACAGCTCGGCCACGCGGCGCGTGCGCTCCTCGGGCGTGCCCACCTGCATCAGCTCGAGCGGGGCGCGCACCGTGGCACCGGCGCGCTCGCGCGGATTCAGCGAGGAGAACGGGTCCTGGAAAATGATCTGCATGCGCGTGCGCGCCCGGCGCAGCGCCTCGCCCTGCAGCGCGCCCAGGTCGGTGTCGCCCAGCCGCATGCGGCCCGAGGTGACGGGCGAAAGCCGCATCACCGCGAGCGCGGTCGTGGTCTTGCCCGAGCCCGATTCGCCCACCACCGCCAGCGTGGTGCCGCGCCGGATCTCGAAGGAGACGCCGTCCACCGCCTTCACCACTTCCGCGGGCTTGCCCCAGCGCGCCTTGCCGCGCGCGAAGTGCACCTTGAGATCGTCGACCGAGAGCAGCGTGTCGGTCTTGCCGATGAATGTCATGCCGCCTCCTTCATGCGCGCCTGCGGCACCTCGGCATGCAGCCAGCAGGCGGCGCCGTGCGGTGCGCCTGCGCCTTCGCCTGCTGCAGCGCCTTCGAGCGCGAACATCGGCGGTACCTCCGCGGCGCAGCGCGCCATCGCATGCGGGCAGCGCTCGCGGAATGCGCAGCCCCGGCCCAGCTCCCAGATCGACGGCACCACGCCCGCGATCTCGGCCAGTTCCGGCCGCGCGCCGTCGCCGAAGGCCGCGCTGCTGCCGAGTTCGGGCAGGCAGTCGATCAGGCCGCGCGTGTAGGGATGGCCCGGCTGCGAAAGCACCTGTTCGGTGCTGCCCTGTTCGATCACGCGGCCCGCATACATCACCATCACGCGGTCGGCCATTTCGGCGACCGCGCCCATGTCGTGCGTGATGAGCATGATGGCCGTGCCTTTCTCGCGCTGCAGCTCGCGCAGCAGGTCGAAGATCTGGGCCTGCACCGTCACGTCGAGCGCGGTGGTGGGCTCGTCGGCAATCAGTATGTCGGGCCGGCAGGCCAGCGCCATGGCAATCATCACGCGCTGGCGCATGCCGCCCGAGAGCTGGTGCGGATATTCGTCGACGCGCCGCTCCGGCGCCGGAATGCCCACCTGCCGCAGCATCTCGATGGCGCGCTCGCGGGCCGCCTGGGCGTTCATGCCCGCATGCAGCCGCAGCGATTCGCCGATCTGGTCGCCCACGGTGAACACCGGGTTCAGCGAGGTCATCGGCTCCTGGAAGATCATCGAGATGCGGTTGCCGCGCACCTCGCGCATGCGGGCGTCGCTGGCCTGCACCAGGTCTTCGCCCTGGAACATCACGCGCCCTGCGCTGATGCGGCCCGGCGGCGAGGGAACGAGCCGCAGCAGCGCGAGCGCCGTCATGCTCTTGCCGCAGCCCGATTCGCCGACCACGCAGAGCGTCTCGCCGCTGCGGATCTCGAAGTCGACGCCGTTGAGCACCAGCGCCTGGCCGCGGCGGGTCTTGAATTCGACGTGCAGGTCCTGCACGCGCAGCAGGGGGTCGCCGCTCATCATCGCTCCCTCAGCTTGGGGTTGAGGGCATCGTTGAGCCCGTCGCCGATCAGGCTCACGGCCAGCACGGTGATGAAGATCGCCGCGCCCGGAAAGGCCACCGCCCACCAGCACGACAGCACGTACTGCCGGCTGGAGCCGATCATCAGCCCCCAGCTCATCTGGTTGGGGTCGCCCAGGCCAAGGAACGACAGCCCCGCCTCGAACAGGACCGCCGCGCCGATGGCCAGCGTGGCCGACACCACCAGCGGCGGCAGCGCGTTGGGAAGGATCACCTTCCAGATGATGCGGGCGTCGCGTGCGCCGATGGCGCGCTCGGCGCGCACGAACTCCAGGCCGCGGTACTTCATGAATTCGGCGCGCGTGAGCCGCGCGGTGCCGGTCCAGCTCACGATGCCGATGGCCAGCGTGACCGTCACCAGCGTGGGCGAGAACAGCGTGACCACCACCATTGCGAACAGCAGCGCGGGCAGCACCTGGAAGAACTCCGTCACCTTCATCAGCGCTGCGTCGACCTTGCCGCCGTAGTAGCCCGCGAAGGCGCCCAGCGTGATGCCGATCAGCACCGACAGCAGCGCGGCCACCGCGCCCACCAGCAGCGTGGCGCGCCCGCCGTAGATCAGCGTGGTGAGCACGTCGCGGCCGAGGTAGTCGGTGCCGAGCCAGGCCTCCTCGCTGAACGGCGGCGTGAGCGGCGCGGCCTTGATCTCGAAGGGGTCGGCCGGATGGAGCCAGGGCCCGGCGATGGCCACCGCCAGCATGGCGAGCAGCATCGCCATGCCCGCAATGGCCGCGGGATTGCGCAGGAACATGCGCATCGCCTCCACGCCCGGGTGCTCGACGCGCAGGGCCGGCTTCGCGGGCGAGGCAGGTGCAGCAGGTGCGGCGGAAGCGGATGGCATCGTTGCAAGCTTGTTCATGAGGCCTTGATCCGCGGATCGATGAAGCGATAGCACAGGTCGGTGAGCTGGTTCATCACCACCACCACCACCGATGAAAAGAGCAGCACGCCGAGGATGGTCGGGTAGTCGCGCCGCAGCACCGATTCAAAGGCCAGCCGGCCGAGGCCAGGCCAGTTGAACACCGTCTCCACCAGGATCGCGCCGGCCAGCACGTTGCCGAACTGCAGGCCCAGCACCGTGACCACCGGCAGCAGTGCATTGCGCAGCGCATGCTTGTAGAGCACCACGCGGTCGGCCAGGCCCTTGGCACGCGCGGTGCGGATGAAGTCGGAGCCCAGCACGTCGAGCATCGACGAGCGCGCGAGCCGGCTGTACTGCGCCAGGTACACCAGGCTCAGCGTGAGCGTGGGCAGCACCAGGTGATGCGCCACGTCGAGCACGTCCTTGAGCCCGCCGCCGGTCGAGTCGATGGAGCGCATGCCCGCCACCGGAAGAATCGGGAACACGGAGGCCAGCAGGATCACCAGCATGATCCCGAGCCAGAACACGGGCGCCGCAAAGCCCACCAGCGACAGCACCGTGATGAACTGCGACAGCCAGCCGTTCGGCTTGCGCGACGACAGCACGCCCAGCGCAGTGCCGGCAAAGAAGGCCAGCAGCACCGAGCTCAGCACCAGCAGCAGCGTGGCCGGCACGCGCTCGGCGATCATGCTCGTCACGGGCAGGTTGAAGAAGTACGAGTAGCCCAGGTCGCCCTGCGCCACCTTGCCCAGGTACACGCCCAGCTGCACCGGCAGCGGTTCGTCGAGCCCGTACTGCGTGCGCAGCTGCGCCATCAGCTCGGGCGACATGCCGCCGCTGGCGCCGGCAATGGTTTCCACCGGGTCGCCCGGCGCCGCGTGCACCAGCACGAAATTCAGCACCACCACCGCGAGCACCAGGCCCAGGGCCTGGAGCAGCCGCGAGGCGGCATAGCGCAATGTGCCCATGTCGTGCCGCCTTACTTGAGGTAGACCTCGTCCAGTGGCGACAGCGGCCCCCAGATGCTGGCCGGCACGTTGCCCACCTTCTTGCTGGTGATGGTGTGGTAGGGCACCTGGTTGATGAACTCGATCGGCAGCTCGTCGGTCACGATCTTCTGGAAGGTGGCGTAGTAGGCCTTGCGCTGGGTCGGGTCGGCCAGGCTGCCGGCGGTGTTCAGGAGCTCGTCGACCTTCGGGTTGGCATAGGACTGCGTGTTGGTCCAGACGATCGGCTTGATGTTGGTCGACAGGTAGGTGCGGTGCACGCCGATGATCGGATCGCCCCAGTTGAACACCAGGTCCATCGACATGTCGAAGTCGTGCGAGGCCAGCCGCTTGGCCCAGGCCGGGAAGTCGGCCGAGGCGCGCACCTCCACCGCGATGCCCACCTTCTTGAGTTGGCCGCGGATGTATTCGGCCACGTTCTTCTGCTGGTCGTCGGCACCGGGCAGGTAGTCGATGGTGAGCTTGAAGCGCTCGCCGTTGGCACCGGCCTTGTAGCCCGCGGCGTCGAGCATCTCGGCGGCCTTCTTGAGATCGAGCGGATAGCGCACCAGGTCGGGCACCGCGAAGGGGCTGCTCGCCACCAGCGGGCCGTCGGACACCGTGGCAAAGCCGCCCATCAGCGCCTTGGCGATGAAGTTCTTGTCGATGGCCGCGGCAATGGCCTTGCGCACCTGCACGTCAGAGAGCGGCTTCTTCGCGGTGTTGAAGGCCAGCCAGTTGAGCGCGCCGATGCCGTCGTAGCCCTTGGACGTGAGCGACACCTTCGGGTCATTGGCGAAGCGCTTGAGATCGGTGGGCAGCGTGGCGAAGGGCAGCATCTGCACATCGCCGCGTTCCAGCCCGAGCACCAGGCTGGCCATGTCGGGCGTGACGTTGACGATCACCTTGTCCAGGTACGGCTTGCCGGGCAGGAAGAACTTGTCGAAGCGCTCCAGCACGATGCGCTGTGCCGGCTTGAACTCGGTCAGCCGGAACGGGCCCGAGCCGACCACGTCGGTGGTGTTGCGCGGATGGTTCTTCAGCTCCTGCCCGTCGCCGTAGATGTGCTTGGGAAGAATGGGGCACAGCGCGGGCGACATCGCCAGCACGATGGCCGGGTGCGGCACGCTCATGCGGATGACGGCGGTGTGTGGGTCGGGCGTGTCCACCTTGTCGACCGGGCCGAGCATGGTGGTGAACGGATGGTTGGCCTTGATGGCCATGATCGAGAAGGCCACGTCGGCCGAGGTGACCGGCTTGCCGTCGTGGAACACCGCATTCTTGCGCAGGTTGAGCGTGAGCGACTTGCCGTCCTCCGACAGCTTCCATGTTTCAGCAAGGTAGGGCTGCGGGTTCCACTTGTCGTCGAAGCGCAGCGGGCTCGCGAAGATCTGCGTGGAAGGCAGCGCGGTGGCAATGCCCGATTGCACCGCGCCGTTCAGGTGCCGCGGCGTCTGCGTGCTGCCGATGACCAGCGTGCCGCCGCGCCTGGGCTCCTCGGCGGCGGAGGCGGGCAGCGCAAGCAGCGTGCTCGCGGTCATCAGCGCGGCCGAGAGCAGGGTGGCGCGGCGCGTAAGGCGGAGAAGGGGCATGGCAGGACCTCTGGAGTTCGACACAGGGCAGGCGGACGGATCGATTCGGCCGGTGGGCCTTGCGCTCGAAGATAGGCGCTTGGCCCCTGCACGCGAAGAGCCAGCCGCGCGCGACCTGCAGGGCCAGAAGCCACGGGTTTGCCCCGTTGTGTAGCGGTGCGATGCGCCACTTCGGTGAATGCGCACCGCGCGCGCACAAGCTCGCGGCCCCATCGGCCGGCCGCTGCTCCCTACTTCTCGTCGCGCAGCCAATACCACTTGTAGAGCATGCGCTGGCCGATGCGCCGGAACGGCGCGAAGGCGCGCGATTCCACCAGCCCCATCACATTGGGAAACGGCAGCGCGGACTTGTAGATGGGAAGCTCGAACACGTCCTTGCCCGTGTCCTTGCCGGCCACGCGCTCGGCCAGCCGCTTGCCGGCCCAGGTCGAGAAGGACACGCCGTTGCCGCCGTAGCCCACGGCATACCAGATCTTCCTGTCCGGCTCGGGCTGCGTGATGCGCGGCATCATGTCGTGGCTCATGTCGACCCAGCCCCACCACGAGTAGTCGATGCGGATGCCCGCGAGCGGCGGGAACTTGCGCGCGATGGCATCGGTGAGCAGCTTCAGGTGCACCGGATGCTCGGCATCGGCGCCGCTCACCGAACTGCGGCTGCCGATCTGCAGCCGGTTGCCCTTGAGCAGCCGGTAGTAGAAGCGCAGCGTGCGCGTGTCGGTCAGGAAGGTCAGCGACCTGAAGTTGGTGGCCTGCAGCTCGGCCTCGGTGAGCGGCCGCGTGACCACCGAGTTGGAGAGGATCGGCATGATGCGGTTCTTCAGCAGCGGGCTCAGTGCCTGCCCGGTGTAGCCGCCGGTGCACACCGCCACGCGGCGCGCGCGCACCACGCCGCCGGGCGTCTGCAGGTGGTGCACGCCGTCGATGGTCTGCCAGCCCTGCACGGGGCTCGAGGTGTGCACCTTCACGCCCAGCGCACGGGCCTTGCGCATCAGGCCGAAGGTGAACTTCAGCGGGTGGATGCCCACGCCTTCGGGCTCGAACATGGCGCCGGCGGCCTCGCGCTCGTCGCAGTAGTCGCGCCGCACCTCTTCGGCCGTCAGCATGCGCGTGGCGTAGCCGAACTGCTCGCGCATCACGCGCGACTCGGCTTCGAGCACCGCGAGCTTTTCGGGCCGGTGCGCCAGATAGAGATGGCCGCCGTCGAAGGCGTCGCAGTCGATCTGCGTCGTGAGCTGCTTGAAGTTCTCGAAGCCGCCGCGGATCTCGGCGTCGAGCCGCCTGGCGGTGTCCAGGCCCCAGCGCTGGATCCACTGCGAGCGCTTGAGCCGGCCACTGGCGTTCTGACCCTGGCCGCCGCTGCGGCTGGAGCAGCCCCACGACGCCTGGTTGGCCTCGAGCACCGTGGCCTGGATGCCGTGCTCCTGTGCCAGGTAAAGCGCGGTCGACATGCCGGTGGCGCCCGAGCCGATGATGGCCACGTCGACATCGATGTCGCGCACGAGCGGGCCGTCGTCCTCGGGCGGCGTGCCGGCGCTGGCCACCCACCAGGTGGGCGCGTAGGCGCGGCCGGCGCCGGGGTCGGATGCGACCAGCGGGTCGTAGCGCGGGTCGTAGGGCCGGCTCGGGGGCTGCGGCTGCGGTTGCGGGGCGGAGAAGGAGGCGGTGCCGGACAGGGTCATGATGCGGAGGCTCCGGTACGGCGGGCCTAGCGGGCCGCCGGCAGGTTGGGGCGGGCCTTGCGGAACACGTTCTTCAGGTGGATCTTTCCGCCCCTGAAGGTGAAGACGTCGATGCCATCGGTCTCGATGCGGCTGCCGTCGGAAGCGGTGCCCGTGAAGGTCCACTGCGAGGTGCCGAAATCGCCGTGCACGAAATGCCGGCCGTTGATCCATTGCGCATCGGGCACCGCCTGCCATGCCGCCGCGAAGGCCTGGCGCACCGCCTCGGTGCCCACGTGGCGGGTGCCGCAGGCGTCGGGACCGGCGGCGGTCTGGAAGATGCAGTCGGCGGTCATGAAGCCCATCAGCGCGTCGATGTCGTGGCGGTTCCAGGCGTCGCTGAACGCGGCGAGGGTGTCGGTGGTCACGGAAGTGGAGGAAGGCATTGCGGTCACGCGGAAACTCCGGAAATTGATGCGGCAAGCGTAGGCAGCCGCCTGCCGGCGCGATAGGGCCAGTTGGGAAGATTCGACCGAGCCAGAGCACCACGAACCGTGTGCGCTGCCCTAAACTGCGGCGCACCATGCCCCCGAATCCGCGAGCCACCCAGTGGGCGCAGCTCTTCGCGCTGCCCGATCAACCGGCGCTGCCGCTGCAGGCCCGTCTGCGCGCCGCCGTGGTGCAGGCCATTCTTGAAGAACACCTGTCGCCCGGCGCGCCGCTGCCTTCGTCGCGCGAGCTTGCAGCCCTGCTGGGACTGAGCCGCAACACCGTGACCTCGGCCTACCTGCAACTGATCGACGAAGGCTTTCTGGAAGCACGTCCGCGCAGCGGCGTGTTCGTGGCGCACGATGCCCGTCCGCTGTCAGCCGTGCACGCCGAGCCGCTGGTGGGCCGCAGCGGCCAGGCGAGCCAGCCGCCCGACTGGTCGAATCGCGTGCTGCGTTCGCTGGTCGACAAGCCCACGCTGTCGAAGCCCGACCGGTGGCGCGACTATCCGTACCCTTTTGTCTACGGCAACTACGACCCGCAGCTGTTTCCCACCGAAGACTTCCGCGAGTGCTGCGCCCGCAGCCTGGCGCGATCGCAGCTGCCGCACTGGACGCCGGATTTCGAGACCGACGACGTGCCCGACCTGATCGAGCAGATCCGCACGCGCCTCTTGCCCAAGCGCGGGGTATTTGCGCTCAAGGAAGAGATCCTGGTGACGATGGGCGCGCAGCATGCCTACTACCTGCTGGCGGAGGCGCTGTTCGACGAGCGGACGCGCGTGGGGCTGGAGGAGCCGGGCCATCCGCATGCGCGCAACAGCTTCTCGCTGCGGCAGCCGAAGTGGGTGGAGGTGGATGTCGATGAAGACGGGCTGGTGGTCGATGCGCTGCCGGCGGCAGACTACCTGTTCGTGACGCCCTCGCACCAAAGCCCCACCACCGCGACGCTGAGCCTCGAACGCCGGCAGTGGCTGCTGCGCAAGGCCGAGCTGCAGGACTTCGTGATCATCGAGGACGACTACGAGGCCGAGAACCTGTACGAAGGCACGCCCATGCCCGCGCTCAAGAGCCTGGACAAGACGGGGCGGGTGATCTACGTGGGGTCGGTGTCGAAGAGTTTGTCGCCGGCCTTGCGGCTGGGCTTCATCGTGGCGCCGCGTGCGTTGATCAAGGAACTGCGCGTGATCCGGCATGCGATGGTGCGGCATCCGAGCGCCTTCCTGCAGCATGCCTATGCACTGTTTCTCTCGCTGGGGCACCACGAGTCGCATGCGCGGCGGGTGAACCATGCAATGCAGGAACGCCTTGCGCTGGCCGCGCAGGCGCTGCGCGAGCACCTGCCCGATTTCGAGTTCCGGCTGCCTTCGGGCGGAGCTTCGATCTGGGTGCAGGCGCCGACGTGGGTGGATGCGACGGAGCTGTCGTTGATGGCACGCAGCCATGGGGTGCTGATCGAGGCGGGCGACGTGTTCTTTGCGAAGCCGCCTTATCCGTGTCCGTTCTTTCGGCTGCGGTTGTCGTCTATTGCGGCTTCGCAGATTCCGGCTGGGATTCAGGCCTTGGGGATGGCTGTTGAGGAGTTGGCGTTGGCTCGAGGGGAGGTTAGGGCGCATTGAGGTCGGGGGCCGGGTCTCGCCCCGGCGGGCGACCTACTTTTCTTTGCTTCGCCAAAGAAAAGTAGGCAAAAGAAAGGCGACCCCACTGTCTGCGACCCTTCGCTTCGCTGCGGGCAACCTGCGGTGCTCGCGTTTCGCGGGGTCTCGCAGAACTCGCTTCGCTCAAACAGCTGCGAGCCCTGATCCGCGAAACGCTGCGCTCCTCGGCGCATACAGAGGGGAGGGCAAACCACACGGGCCTTTGCTTCGCTCGGCCACCAGGCCACCGCGGCGCATAGCGCCGCGGTGGTTGGTATTGAGTTGGGCTTTTGGTATTGGGGCCGAGCGAGAGCGAAGGCTGCCCGCTCCCACCCCTTCTGTATGCGCCGAGGAGCGCAGATGGAGGCGGGATCAGGGCCGCAGCTGTTTGAGCGAAGCGAGTTCTGCGGACCCCCGCCGGAATCGAGCACCGCAGGTTGCCCGCAGCGAAGCGGAGGGACGCAGACAGTAGGGGTCGCCTTTCTTTGCTTACTTTCTTTGGCGAAGCAAAGAAAGTGAGTCGCCCGCCGGGGCGAGACCCGGCCCCGGAAAACAAGAAAACGCACCTCCCCCGTGCACACCAAACAGCCACCGCACCAGAACAAGGGTATTCACGGACAGGCTGGCTCCATACCCACCCCGGTGCTGGTACTTCCTGGCTGGATGCGATGAGTGCAAAGTCGCTGCGAGATTCACCTACCGGAGAAACCCGATGACCATGTCCCGCCGTCTCCCCCTGCAACTCGCCGTGCTGGCCACCACGCTGGCAGCCCTGTGCGGCACTGCTTCCGCACAGCAGGCCAAGGAACTCACCTTCGCCCACCAGGACATGCTGGTCCCCCTGCGCCTCGTCATGGAATCGGGCGAGGTCGAAAAGGCCACCGGCTACAAGATCAACTGGCGCATGTTCTCCGGCGGCGGCGACGTGATCCGGGCCATGGCGTCGGGCGACGTGCAGATGGGCGAGACCGGCTCCAGCCCGCTCACGGCCGCGGCCAGCCAGGGGCAGGACATCAAGCTGTTCTGGATCTCGGCCGACATCGCCAACGCCGAGGCGCTCATTGCGCGCAATGCCTCGGGCATCAACAGCATGAAGGACCTGGCCGGCAAGAAGGTGGCCACGCCGTTTGTCTCGACCGCGCACTACCAGCTCATGGCCGGCATGAAGATGGACGGCGTCGACCCCAGGAGCGTCAACGTGATGAACATGCGCCCGCCCGAGATCGCGGCGGCCTGGGAGCGCGGCGACATCGACGCCACCTTCATCTGGGATCCGGTGCTCTCCAAGATCAAGGGCACGGGCAAGACCATCGCCACCTCGGGCAGCATCGGCAAGCGCGGCGCGCCCACCTTCGAGGGCATCGTGGTCAACGCCAAGTGGGCCGCGGCCAACGAGCCGTTCATGATCGCCTTCGTGAAGGCGCTCAACCGCGCGAACGAGGAATACAAGGCCAGCGGCAAGAGCTGGACGCCCGATTCGCCGCAGACCAAGGCGATGGCCAAATGGACCAAGGCCGATCCAAAGGACGTGTCGGCGGCGATGTCGCTCTACACCTTCCCGACCATGGCCGAGCAGGTCTCGCCCACGTGGCTGGGCGGCGGCGCGGCCAAGGCGATGGCGGGCACGGCGGCGTTCCTGAAGGAGCAGGGCCGGGTGCAGGAGGTCAAGCCCGACTACAGCGCCTTCGTGACCACGGCCTACGTCGAGAAAGCCATGGGGAAGTAAGCCGCATGCCCACGCTCGACATCCGCGACCTCACGGTCAACTACGCCGTCAAGGGCGGCACGCTGCAGGCGCTGGCGCCGGTCAACCTCACGATGCGCGACGGCGATTTCGTCGTGGCGCTCGGCGCCTCGGGCTGCGGCAAGACCACGCTCCTCAACAGCATTGCGGGCTTCCTGCCGCCTTCCACCGGCCAGATCCTGCTCGACGGCAAACCCGTGGTCGGCCCCGGCGCCGATCGCGGCGTGGTGTTCCAGAAGCATGCGCTGATGCCCTGGCTCAACGTGCGCGACAACGTGGCGCTGGGCCTGCGCCTGGCCGGCGCCGGCAAGGCCGAGCGCGACCGCGTCGCGGAAGAAAAGCTCGGGCTGGTCGGCCTGCAGCAGTACGCGGACCGCGCGGTGTACGAACTCTCGGGCGGCATGCAGCAGCGCGTGGGCATTGCGCGCGCGCTGGCCAGCGACCCGGCCGTGCTGCTCATGGACGAGCCCATGGGCGCGCTCGACGCATTCACGCGCGAACAGGTGCAGGAGATCCTGCTCAAGGCCTGGTCCAAGTCGAACAAGATGGTGTTCTTCATCACCCATTCGGTCGAGGAGGCGCTGTTCCTGGCCACGCGGCTGATCGTGATGAGCCCGAGCCCGGGACGCATCTCGCACGTGTACGACGAGGTTCCGTTCTCGCGCCAGTTCCTGTCGCATGGCGACTCGCGCAAGGTGAAGTCGGAGCCCGAATTCATCCGCATGCGCGAAGAGGTTCTTTCGATCATTCATCATCGCGAGGCTGCACATGCCTGAGGCCACCATCGCAACGCCTGTCGCCATGACACCGCCCTCCAAGCCCGCCGCACCGCCGCCTCCACCGGCCGGCGCCAAGCTCAAGACCAGCGCCTTCAAGGTGCCGGGCGAGGGCTCGAGCGTGGCGATCAGCGTGGTCACGGTGGCAGCGCTGGTCGCGCTGTGGTTCCTGGTGACCAACATGGGCTGGGTCAAGCCGCTGTTCCTGCCGACGCCGCAGGCGGTGTTCCAGCAGTTCTACGAATACCTCACGGGGCAGGCCAACGACAAGCCGCTGTGGCAGCACTTCCTCGCGAGCATGTTCCGCGTGTTCTCGGCCTTCCTGCTGGCCTGCGCCACGGCCATCCCGGTGGGCATTGCGATGGGCATGAGCCGCTTCTGGCGCGGCATCTTCGATCCGCCGCTGGAGTTCTACCGGCCGCTGCCGCCGCTGGCCTACCTGCCGCTGATCATCATCTGGTTCGGCATCGACGAGCTGCCCAAGGTGCTGCTGATCTTTTTGAGCTGCTTCGCGCCGCTGGCGCTGGCCGCGCGCTCGGGCATGCGCAGCGCCTCGCAGGAGCAGATCAACGCCGCGTATTCGATGGGCGCCAGCTACATGCAGGTGATCCGGCACGTCATATTGCCGTCGGCGCTGCCCGACATCCTGGTGGGCATGCGCATTGCCATCGGCTTCGGCTGGACCACGCTGGTGGCGGCCGAGATGGTGGCGGCCAACATGGGCCTGGGCCAGATGGTGCTGAACGCGTCGAACTTCCTGCGCACCGACATCGTCATCATGGGCATCATCGTGATCGGCGTGGTGGCCTATCTGTTCGACCTGCTGATGCGGTGGCTCGAGCGGCGCCTGGTACCGTGGAAAGGGCGCATGTAGCAGCAGGAGCAACAGAAGAAGAAGGAGAAGCCAGCACCTGCAATGCGGGCGGCAGCGGCGGCATCGCGGGCGGGTTGCCGTGCCGGGCCATCGACTGCTCCAGAAAGTCGAGCATGGTGCGCATCGCGGCGCTGTTGTGGCGGCGCTGCGAGTAGGCGGCGTACAGCCAGTGGTCGCTCGGCATGTGCTCGCGCAGCACCGGTACCAGCGCCCCGCGCTCCAGGTGCGACTGCGCCAGCGGCTCGGGCACGTAGGCCACGCCCGCGCCGCGCAGCGCCAGCTCGATGAGCGCAACGGCGTCGTTGGCCTCCATGCGGCTGTGCACCGGCACCTCGACCGCCTTGCCGTCGGTCTCGAAGGGCAGGTGGGTGGTGGGCTTGGCCGAGTAGGTGAGCACGTCGTGGCGGCCCAGGTCTTCGGGCACCGTGGGAATGCCGCGCCGGGCCCAGTAGGCCGGGCTCGCGCAGACCACCATGTCGAACGGCACCAGCCGGCGCACGATCAGGTTCATGTCGTCGATGCGCCCGCCGGTCAGGTGGATGTCGATGCCTTCCTCGATCAGGTCGAGGTCGTCGTTGGTGAACACCAGGCTCACGTACACGTCAGGGTAGAGCTGGATGAACTCGGCGATCACGTCGGACAGCCAGCCCGCGATCAGCCCGTGCGGCGCGCTCATGCGCAGCCGCCCCTGGGGGTGCGAGCCGTGGGCCTGCAGGTCGTTGAGCGTGTTCTCGGCCATGGCCACCAGTTCGGTGCTGCGGTCGAGCAGCACCTGGCCGGCGTCCGTCAGGCTCAGCGAACGGGTGGAACGGTTGAGCAGGCGCACGCCGCTGCGGGTTTCGAGCTCGGCCACGTAGCGGCTGACCGTGGCCTTCGACATGCCGAGCGAAATGGCCGCGCGGGAGAAGCTGCGCCGGAACGCCACTTCCCGGAATGTTTTGATGAGATCGAGGCCGTCCATGGTGGCCGCATTGTTCCAGCATCGGGGTTGGGGGCGCGGGCCGTAGGGGCATCGCCCTTTTCCCCGGTTCGCGGATGCCGGCTTCCGGCGGCGCTCGAAAGCACCCGAAGGTGTTCATCGCCGCGCACGGCGGCGGCGGTGATCGGGGCCAGGCAGCCTCAGGCGGGGGTCGCCTGCGCGGGCGCCTGCAGCGGCGGCGTGCCGGTCTTGAACATGCTTGCGAGCTGCGTGCGCAATTCCGGCGTGTCGGTATGGCCGTGCACGGCCACGGCGTGCTGGACGGCGGCTTCGAGCAGTTCGCCCTCGGTGTCGGCGGTGAGCGCGACACTGCAGTTCATCGTGCTTGGAAACTCGCGGCAGTCGATGTATTGGCGTGACATGGTGGCTCCTGGAATGTCCTTTCGGACGTGATTCGAAGGTCAGGCCGGCCGGAAGAGGGCTGGCCGGGGGCTACCCATGCAGGCGTTAAGCCGTGTTTCGTCGATGGCCATGTGTATCCCCTCCGCCGGCAGGCGGCCTGCGCGCCCCCTGCCTGCCTATACTGCTTTGGTGGTAAAGGGCCTGCGAGCATCGTGCGTCTCGATGCGTGCAGGCGCCATACGCAGCAATGCGTATGCACCGTGAAAGGGGCATGCCATGACACATCTCACGCGCAACGACCGAGCGGGCGCGCTTCGCCTGCTGGAGCAGCTGGAGTCCGGGCATTCGCCGATACGGCCTCATGGCGCCGGCAGCAATGGCCTGCGCGCAAGCCTCCGCAACGCCACCAGGGCGCCGGGCCGCAGCGAGTTCCGCCGCGCCGCGTGGCAGGCCGACCGCTACCGGCGCGCGGGGCTGGAGCATGCGGTGGCAGTGGCCTTCCTGTATGGGCTCGCCTGCCGCGCTGCGCCGCCGCTGCAAGATGTGCCGCTCCCCGATGCACCGCTGGCCGGCCTCACGCCGCGCGAGGGCGATGTCATGCACTGGCTCTCGCGCGGCAAGACCGACGCCGAGATCGCCGCTTTGCTGGAGATCAGCCCGCGCACCGTCCACAAGCACCTGGAGCATGTGTACGTGAAGCTGGGCGTCGAGACGCGCACCGCGGCAGTGGTGCGCGCGCTCGCCATGGGCAGGAGCTCCTGAGAGCCTGTCTGCGGTCTGTTGGGGGGCGCGTTGTTCAGGGCGCGCTCCCGCCGACGGGGCACCTTGCTCCGCGAATGTCCTCCGGCCTGCGGCCTCCCCCTTGATTTCGCTGCGCAAGGCACCCCATCGACGGGAGCGTTGGACAGAGCACTGGTTGATCAGCGGTGCACAACGAGCGTGCCCAAGTGCACAGGGCATCGGGTGCTCCCCGCAGCGAAATCAAGGAGGAGGGGCGTAGCCCCGGGGGACATTCGCGGAGGGGAGTACCCGGTGGCCTGTGCACGCACCCTGAACTGACGACGTCAGCGCGACGCCACCGCCACCGGCGCATCCGCCGGCGACGGCGAGCGCCCGATCATCCACGCGCACGCCGCCGACACCACGCCCGCGAACAGCACGTACATGCAGATCTGCCACGGCTGGCCGCCGCCCGACTTGAGCAGCGCGGTCGCGATGATCGGCGTGATGCCCGAGGCAAAGATGCCCGAGAACTGGTAGACGAAGGAAATGCCGGTGTAGCGCACCTTGGCGTCGAACAGGTCGCAGAACAGCGCCGCCTCCGGCCCGTACACCGAGGCATACAGGATGCCGAAGGGAATGATGATCGCGAGCCACACCAGGAGCACGCTGCCGCCGCTGTTCGTCATGAGCCAGAAGCCCGGGAACGCCGACACCGCCGTGATCAGCGAACCCCACATGTAGACCTTGCCGCGCCCCATCCGGTCGGACAGGCGGCCGAAGAAGGGGATGAAGAAGATCATCACCACGGCGGCGGCCATCACGCCCAGCAGCGCGTCGGTGCGGCTGATCTTGAGGGTGCTGGTCAGGTAGTTGATGGAGAACACGCCGAAGATGTTGAAGAACACCCCGTCGATGTAGCGCGCGCCCATGCCCTTGAGCACGTTGCCCGGATAGCGCCGCAGCATGTCCATGAACGGAATGCGCAGCTCGGCGTTGCGCGCCTTCACGGCCGCGAACTCCGGCGTTTCCTGCACGTGCAGCCGGATGTACATGCCCACCCCCACCATCACGCCGGAAATCAGGAACGCGATGCGCCAGCCCCAGGAGAGAAACTGCTCGTCGGTCAGCAGCCATGACAAGAGCGCCACCACGCCCGAGGCCATGCACAGGCCGATCGCCAGCCCGATCTGCGGCAGCGACGCATAGAAGCCGCGCTTGCCCTTGGGCGCGTATTCGTAGGCCATCAGCACCGCGCCGCCCCATTCGCCGCCCAGGCCGATGCCCTGCGCAATGCGTAGCAGAAGCAGCAGCAAGGGCGCCGCGATGCCGATCTGCGCATAGGTGGGCACCAGGCCGATCAGGAAGGTGGCCACGCCCATGATCATCAGCGTGATGATGAGCATGCTCTTGCGGCCGATCTTGTCGCCGAAGTGGCCGAAGATCACGCCGCCCAGCGGCCGCGTGACAAAGCCCACTGCGAAGGTGGTGTAGGCCAGCAAGGTCGACACCACCGGGTCGCTGCCCGGGAAGTAGAGCTTGTTGAACACGATGCCGGCCACCACGCCGTACAGGAAGAAGTCGTACCACTCGATGGTGGCGCCCACCAGGGCTGAAACCACCACCCTGCGAATCGCTTTCTCGTCGCTTGTGCTCATGTCTTTGTCTCCGATGTGGTTGTCGCGGCGGCTGCCGCCCTCATGTCCTCCCTGATCATGTCGACGGCCTTCTCGGCCATCATCACGGCCGGTGCGTTGGTGTTGCCCGACACCAGCGTGGGCATGGCCGAGCAGTCGATCACGCGCAGCCCGGCCACGCCGTGCACGCGCAGGCGCGCATCGACCACCGCGAGCGGGTCGCCGCCCATGCGGCAGGTGCCCGTGGGGTGGAAGATGGTGGCGCCGTTGTTGCGGCAGAACTCCAGCAGCTCGGCATCGCTCGCGGCTTCGGGGCCGGGCTTCACCTCGCGCTTCACGTAGGGCCGCATCGCGGGCGCCTCTGCAATGGCGCGCGCTGCCTTCACGCCGGCCACGGTGGTGGCGCGGTCGAGCTCGGTGGCCAGGTAGTTGGGCTGCATCTCGGGCGGCTCGGCCGCGTCGAGCGAGCGGATGCGTACATGCCCGCGCGACTCGGGCCGCAGCTGGCACACCGACATCGTGAAGCCCGAGTACGGATGCACCTTGCCGCCCGCCATGTCGGCCGACAGCGTGGCCACGTGGAACTGGATGTCGGGCGTGGCCGCCACCGGCCGGCCGTTTGCGTCCTTCAGCGCGCGCATGAAGCAGCCGCCCTGGTTGATGCCCACCGCGAGTGGGCCAGTGCGGCGCATCAGCCATTCCAGGCCCATGCTCGCCTGACCGAACCAGGAGTTGAGCTGGTCGTTGGTGGTGATGGGCTTGCTGCACTCGTAGCCCAGCCGGATCTGCAGATGGTCCTGCAGGTTCTCGCCCACGCCCGGCAGCACCTGCACCGGCGCAATGCCCATGCGCTCGAGCAGCGTACGCGGGCCGATGCCCGAGAGCTGCAGCAGCTGCGGCGACTGGATCGAACCGGCCGACAACAGCACCTCGGCGCGGCAGCGCGCGGTCTTCATCTCGCCGCCCTGGCGGTAGCTCACGCCCACGGCGCGCCGGCCCTCGAACACCAGCCGGCTGGCCAGCGCATCGGTCTCGATGCGCAGGTTCGGCCGGTGGCGCGCCGGCACCAGGTAGGCCTTGGCGGTGCTGCAGCGCCAGCCCTTGTGCGTGGTGAGCTGGTAGTAGCCCGCGCCTTCCTGCGCGGCGCCGTTGAAGTCGTCGGTGCGCGGCACGCCGATCTGCTGCGCGCCGCCGATGAAGGCCTCGATGAGTTCGTGCTTTGCCGCGATGTCCGACACCTTCAGCGGCCCGTCGCCGCCATGGAAGGCGCTCGCACCGCGCTCGTTGCCCTCGCTGCGGATGAAGTAGGGCAGCACCTCGTCGTAGCCCCAGCCCGCATTGCCGAGCGCGGCCCAGTGGTCGTAGTCCTCGCGCTGGCCGCGAATGTAGATCAGCCCGTTGATCGAGCTCGAGCCGCCCAGCGTCTTGCCCCGGGGCCAGTAGATGCGCCGGCCGTTCATGTTGGGGTCGGGGTCGGTCTCGAAGCGCCAGTTGTAGGCCGGGCTCCACATCGTCTTGCCGTAGCCGATGGGCAGGTGGATCCAGAGCGACCGGTCCACCGGGCCCGCTTCGAGCAGCAGCACGCGCGTGGCCGGGTCTTCGCTCAGCCGGCCAGCCAGCACGCAGCCGGCCGATCCGGCGCCGACGACGATGTAGTCGAACTCTTCATCACGCATGCAGGGCACCCGGGGAGTGGAACAATCGCTTCGCTTGCTTGCATCCTAGGTTATTGTTTTTCGGAACGCAATGTTCCATTTTTAAGGTTTACCCGCATGCCACGTCCCGCGCGCCCCGCAGCCGCCGTGTCTTCGCCATCGCTTTCCGTGCCCGCCGCGGAGGAGCCAGCCTCCGCTTCGTCGGCCGAGCGCAGCCTGCGCCTGCTGGCCCTGCTGGCCAGCGAAGGCCGCGCCCTCACGCTTGCCGACCTGGCCGCGCAGCTGGGGCTGCCCAAGGGCACGGCGCACCGCATCTGCACCCAGCTGCTGGCCACCGGCTTCCTGGCGCGCGACGTGGACGAGCGCTCGTTCAGCGTCGGCCCCGCGCTGCGCAAGCTGGCCTTCGACACCCTGAACCACGGCACGGTGCGCGGCCTGCGGCACGAGGTGCTGTCCGAACTCGTGCGGCAGGTGGGCGAGACCTGCAACCTCACCACGCTCGACGGCGCCCAGGTGCTCTACCTCGACCGCGTGGAGGCGCAGTGGCCGCTGCGGCTCACGCTCGATGTCGGCTCGCACGTGCCGCTGCACTGCACCGCGAGCGGCAAGCTGTTCCTCGCGCAGATGCCGAAGAAGGAGCGCGACGCGCTCATCGACCGGCTGCCGCTTGCGCGCATGACGGCCAACACGCTCGTCAAGGCCGATGCGCTGCGCACCGAATGCGATGCGATCGCCAAGCGCGGCTACTCGCGCGACTGCGAGGAATTCATCGCGGGGCTGGTGGCCGTGGCGGTGCCGGTGCGCGACGCGGCCGGGCAGGTGCGCGCGGCGCTCGCGGTGCATGCGCCGACCGCGCGCATGTCGATGGAAGAAGCGGTGAAGCGCATCGATGCGCTCAAGGCCGCCGCGGAACGCATGGGCACGCTGCTCTGAGCGCGGGCCCTCGGCTTGCGGTGCGACGCCTCAGCGCCACTGCAGCAGAAGCGACCATGGCTGCCAGCTCATGTGGCGGTCGGTACAGCCCGCCGCGCCGATGGTGCAGCCGGCGGGCAGGTAGTAGCTGGGATCGAGGGTGCGCGTGCCGGGCGCGAAGTCGAGCCGCCTGCGCGTGACCGACTGCAGCACGTTGCCGCCGATGGTGTCGAAGCCCCGCTCGTCGACCTTCACCACCACGTCGCAATGCATCGGCAGCGGCTCGCCGCCCGTGGCCCGCGTCGTCAGCACGCCGCCGATCCTTTCGAAGCTGTCGAGCTCCGATGCCGCGCCGCGCGTGTGGCAGGCCAGGTCGCCCACGCGCGGCGGCGTGCGCGCGAGGTCGCAGGCGCGCATTGCGTAGCGTGTCTCGCGGCCGGCGGCCTCGGCCGCGCCGGCCTGCCAGGCGGCGCCTGCGTAGTCCGCATGCGCTTCCGAGAATGCGAACTCGTCCGCGCCCAGCCCCGCCTGCTGCGCGAGCCAGCTCACGAAGGCCGCCGACCATGGCGTGTCGATGGCCGCGACGCGGTTCACCGCGGTGGCCATTGCGCGCAGCTCGGCCGCGTCGAGGCCCTGGTCCGGTCCCACGCCCAGGCCCCGCAGGTGCGAGGCGCTGGCCTGGTTGAGCGCCTGCAGCAGCAGCGTGCGGTCGGCCGGCCGCAGCGCGCCGAAGCGCACCAGCGAGGGCAGCGGGGTGCGGGGCTGCGCCACCGCCTCCCAGTAGCCGAGCACGCGCTGCCACGGCGCGGGAGTGGCCAGTGTGGGGCGCGAATCCTCGCCTTCGGAACGGCCCGACTCGAGGAGACGGCCTTCGGCGTCCATCGTCGGCGCGCCGAAGGCCTCGTGCTCGCGCTGCGCGGCGGCGGCCATCGCCAGGGCGCGCGGGGGCGGCGGAATCCGCGCGGCCGCGTTGAGGCAGGCCGATTCAGCGGCGCTGCCTGCCGATGCGAACAGGAGCACCATGGCCACCGCCAGCGTGCGTGCCGGTGGCGGCGCGGCAAAGAATGAAGAAGAAGTCAGCATGACGCGCGCAGCATAGCCAGGGCGGGGCCTTGCCATGCGGAATCTTGCCGGTCAGGCCATTGCCAGCGAGGCCACCGAGCGCACCACGCTCACCGCCGCCAGCGCCACCAGCAGATTCAGCACATGCCGGCGGAACTGTGCGGGCGACACGCCCTTGAACGAGCGCTGGCCCCACCAGATGCCGGCCAGCATCGCGGGTGCGAGCCACAGCGCCCACTTCAGCGTGCCGGCCCCGAGCAGGTGGCCCGACGAGGCATGCGCGGCCGTGGGCATGAGCGCGGCGCTTGCGAGCGACACCACGTCGCTGAAGAGCAGCAGCGCGATCATGGTGGCGCGCAGGGCAGCCGGCGCCATCGCGGTGGTGCTCAGCAGCACCGCAATGGCAATGCCGCCGATGGCCGCCACGCCGTTGATGAAGCCCGAGGCCAGCCCGGCCGCGAAGCGCACCGCGCGCGTGGGCACGAGCGTGGCACGCGTGCCGGCGCGCAGCAGCAGGGCGGCGGCCATCAGCAGCGCGCCGATCAGCAGGCGCAGCGGCGTCTCGGGCAGCCAGGCCAGCAATGCGACCCCGAGCGGAATGAACAGCAGGTTGCCCAGCATCAGCCAGCCGAGCCAGGGCAGGTCGACGTCGCGCGCAATGCCGCGCAGCTGGCTCAGGCTCGCGAGGATCTCGAGCATGAAGATGGCCGGCACCACGAGCGCGGGCGACACCACCAGCGAGAGCCCCGCCACGGTGACGGCCGAGAAGCCGAAGCCCGCGAAGCCGCGCACCACGCCGGCCGCGAACACCACGCACAGGCTGTAGGCGAGCAGCGCCGGTGCCAGCGGCGGCACCAGCAGTTCCGCCAACGTCATACGTCGAAAAGCGGCAGCAGCTTCAGCCGTTGCACCTTTCCCGAAGGCCCGCGCGGCACGTCCGTGACAAAGCGGTAGTGGCCCGGCGCCTTGTAGCGGCCGAGCGCCTCGGCGCTGAAGGCGCGCAGCTCGTCTTCTGTGCAGGCGCAGCCATCGCGCAGCACGATGCACACGCCGATCTCCTGGCCGTAGTGGCGGTCGGGCACGCCCACCGCCGCGGCCTCGAGCACGGCGGGATGCCGCAGCAGCGCCTCGTCGATCTCGCGCGGGGCGATGTTCTCGCCGCCCTTGATGATCAGTTCCTTGATGCGGCCGGTCACGAAGAAGAAGCCATCGGCATCGCGGTGGCCGAGGTCGCCGGTGCGCAGCCATCCGTCGGGCGTGAAGCTGGCGCGCGTGGCTTCCTCGTTCTTGTAGTAGCCGCGCATCACGTTGGGGCCGCGGATGGCCAGCTCGCCGGTGCTGCCGTCGGGCACCTCGGCCAGTGCGGCATCGATGACGCGCGCCTCGCAGCCCGAGGCGCGGCCCACCGAGCCCAGCTTGCGCAGCGCGGGGTCGAGCGGGTTCGAAAAAGACGGCGCCGCGGTTTCGGTGAGGCCCATGGTCTCGACGATGCCGATGCCGAACTTCTGCTCGAAGGCCCGGTGGTGCTCCGGCGGCAGCGCGGCCGATGCCGAGCGGCAGAAGCGGATGGAAGCAGTTTGCGAGGGCGGCGGCTGCTCGCCTTCGAGCAGGTACGAGATCATGGTGGGCACCACGTTGATCCAGCTGCATTGCGTGTCCGCCGCCTGCTCCCAGAAGCGGCCGGCCGAGAACTTCGGCGGCATCGCGAGGCTGCCGCCGTGGGCGAGCGGCGCGAGCATGGTCACGGCGAAGGCGTTGATGTGATAGAGCGGCAGCACGGCCAGCACGCGGTCGGCGGGCTGCAGCGCATGCTCGGCGCTGATCGCATGCGCGTTGGCCGCGAGGTTGCCTTGCGTGAGCATCACGCCCTTGGGCATGCCGGTGGTGCCCGAGGTGTACATCAGCAGGGCCACGTCGCCGGCAGCGGGGGGTGCAACCTCATGCACAGGCGTTGCCTGCGCCTCGCCCGGCAGCGCATCGGCGTCGGGGCCGGCCACCAGCACCTCGACCGGCCGGCCGATGCCTTCGAGCATCGCGCGCACGCGTGCTTCCCACTCGGGTGCGACGCAGACCACGCGGCAGTCCGAATGCGCGAGCACATAGCGCATCTGCTCGGGCTGCGACAGCAGGTTGACCGGGTTCACGCACAGGCCGCCATGCATGGCGCCGAGCAGCAGGCGCAGCGTCTGCAGGCCATTGGGCATGACCACCGACACCGTGTCGCCCGGCCGCGCGCCATGCGCGTGCAGCACCGCCGCCACCGTGCGGCAGCCGCGCGCGAGCTCGCCAAAGCCGATGCTCTTGCGCGCGCCTTCGGTGGAAAGCGCATACACCGCCTGCGGCCGTGCCGCCGCCTGCAGTTCGATCAGCTCATGAACGGTGGAGGCCGCCACGTTCAGCTTGCACCGTATTCGGCGAAGAAGGCGCCGAAGATGTCGTCCTCGCTGGGCACCCGCTCCGGAATCGGCCGCGACACGCGCGTGATGTTCAGGTAGTGCCGGTAGTTCATGTTGTCGGAGAAGTTGTTCTTGCCCCAGGTGCCGCAGCCCATCGACAGCGAGAACGGCAGGCCGTTGTCGAAGCTGCCGCCGGTGGCGATGCAGTGCGCCTGGTCGACGATCACGCGCGACACCGGCAGCGTGAGGCCGAGCCTCAATGCGCGCTCGGGCACCGTGCTGTGCAGGCCGACCGAATGGCCCGCGCCTTCGTAGGCGTAGATGCGCTCGACGGTCGCGGCGGCTTCATCGAAATCGTGCGCCGAATAGATCGCGAGCACCGGGCTCAGCTTCTCGCCCGAGAACGGATGCGCGTGGCCCACGCCGTCCTCGGCCACCATGAGGATGCGCGGGTCCCTCGCCGCAATGGCCAGCCAGCCCTCGCGGTTGGCACCGTCGAGGGCCGCCGCGCGCTCGGCAATCACGCGCGCCGACTGGCCGATGACGGCAGCAGAGAGCTTGCCTTCAGGCCACATCAGCGACTGCAGCGTGGCCTTCTGCGCGGCCGCGAGCATGAACGCGCCGCGGTCCTTCAGCGCCGAGAGCATCTGCGCGCGCACCGCGTCCACGATCACCAGGCTGTTCTCCGATGAGCAGCTGGTCGCGTTGTCGAAGGTCTTCGAAAGCAGGATGCGATCGGCCGCCGCATTCACGTCGGCCGTTTCGTCGACGATGCCCGCCACGTTGCCCGCGCCCACGCCGAAGGCCGGCGTGCCGCTGGCATAGGCCGCGCGCACGTTGGCCTGCGAACCGGTGGCCACCACCAGGTCGCACAGGCGCATCAGCTCGGCCGTCGACTGCTTGTTGACCGGCGAGGGCAGCAGCTGCACCAGGTCGCGCGGCGCGCCGATGCGGTCGAACTGCGCATGGATGAATTCGATCAGCCGCGCCGCCGTCGACCAGCCCTTGGGCGAGGGCGCGACGATGACCGCGTTGCGCCCCTTGAGCGCGTTGATGATCTTGTTGGCCGGCGTGGCGCCCGGGTTGGTGGACGGCGTGACCGCGCACACCACGCCCACGGGCCGCGCAATCTCGACGATGCCGCGCGACGGGTCTTCGGAGATGACGCCCACCGAGCGCGCGCCGCGCAGGTCGCGCAGCAGGCCGAAGGTCTTGCGGTGGTTCTTGCGCACCTTGTCTTCGACGTTGCCCACGCCGGTGTCGGCCACCGCCAGCTCGGCCAGCTCGCGGTTGCGCGCCGGCTCCATGATGGCCCAGCCCGCGGCCACCACGGCGGTGTCGACCTGCGCCTGCGACCAGGTTTCGTAGATGCGCTGCGCGGCGCGGGCGCGCGCCACGAGCTCGGCGATGGGGGAAGGGGGGGCGGATGAGTTGTCCATGGATCTGTCTGTTGAGAGTCAATCGACTTTGATGCTGGCTTCCTTGGCAAGCTTCTGCCAGCGCACGAGTTCCGTCGTCACCACCTTGCCCAGCTGCTCCGGCGTGCCGCCGACGCCTTCGCTGCCTTGCGCCAGCAGCTTGTCGCGGATCTCCGGTTCCTTGACCACCGTGTTGATGACGCGGTTGAGCTTGTCGATGGTGGGCTGCGGCGTCTTCGCGGGCACGAACACCGCGTACCAGGAATCGACGTCGAAATCGGCAATGCCCGCTTCCTGCATCGTGGGCACGTCGGGGAAGGCCGCGCTGCGCTTGGTGGTCGACACGGCCAGCGCCTTGAGCTTGCCGGCCTTCACGAACTGCGCGGCCGCGGGAATCGACACCCACAGCAGCGGCACCTGCCCGCCCATCACGTCGGTCACGGCCGGGCCGCCGCCGCGGTAGGGGATGTGCGTCATCTGGGTGCCGGTGCGCAGCTTCAGCAGCTCGCCCGCCAGGTGCCCGGGCGAGCCGTTGCCCACCGAGGCGAAGGAAAGCGAGCCCGGCTTGGCCTTGGCGAGCGCCACCAGTTCGGCCACCGTGTTGGGTGCGAACTGCGTGTTGGCCACCAGGATCTGCGGCAGCGAAGCGACCAGGCCCACGGGCGCGAAGTCTTTCGCGGTGTCGAACGAGAGCTTGGTGTAGATCGCCGGGTTGATGGTGTGCGAGGACAGCGTGAACAGCACCGTGTAGCCGTCGGGTGCGGCCTTGGCCACGATCTCGGTGCCGATGGAGCCGGCCGCGCCGCCGCGGTTGTCGATGAGCACCTGCTGGCCGAGCAGCGTCGAGAAACGCTCCTGCACGATGCGCGCGATCACGTCGGTGCCGCCGCCGGGCGGGTACGGAACGATGAGCCGGATCGGCTTGTTGGGATAGTCGGTGCCGTTTTGCGCCTGCGCGGCAAAAGGCGCAGCCAGGGTGGCGGCGGCCAGCAGCGCGGCGCGCAGCCAGGGGGCGGGGAACAACAGGTTCATTCGAGTCTCCTTCTCCTTGTGGTGGATGCCGGCAGCGGCGCCGATGCCGGCACCGGGCTTGCCCGGTAGCCCAGCGTGACGCTCGCGTCGCGCGCGCAGGCCATGAGGCGGTCGGCCAGTCCGCGCGCCTGCGTCCGCGCAAAGCGGATCGAGGGCACGCTCATGCCGACGGCCGCGACCGCCTCGCCGCGCGCGTTGAACACCGGCACGCCAAGACCGCAGACGCCCAGGCGCCACTCCTCGCGGTTTTCCGCATAGCCGCGAACGCGCGTGCGTTCGAGTTCCGAGAGAAGTGCATCGAAGCTGGTGATGCTGTTCTTCGTGTGCGCCGCGAGCGTGCCGAGGCGCTCGTGCAGCGCGGGAAGGTCCGGTGCGGCCGCGGCGAGCAGGGCCTTGCCCGAAGCAACGCAGTACGCTGCCGCCCGGCCGCCGATGCGCGAATAGGCAGCCACGGGCAGGGGGCTGTCGAACTTGTCGAGGTAGACGATCTCGGCGCCGTCGAGCACCGCAAGGTGGATGGTCTCGCCGGTCTGCTGCGCCAGCGCCGCGAGGTGCGGCCGCAGCAGCGAACCCATGTCGGTGGCCTCGGAAACCAGCGCGCCCAGTTCGAACAGGCGCAGGCTCGGGCGGTAGGCGCTGGTGTCGGGGTCCTGCACGGCCCAGCCGCAGTCGACCAGGGTCTGCAGTGTGCGGTGCGCATTGCTGCGCGCCATGCCGAAGGCCTGGGCCAGGTCGGTGACGCGGCAGTCGCGCTGTTGCCGCGTCATCCATTCGATGGCGGCAAGGCCTTTGGCGAGGGTGGAATCCATGAGGCTTTCGGTGTTCCAAATATTGGAACGTTGTTCCTGGATATGAGACGCGATGTTTGGACTGATCGGTTGTTTTGTCAATCGGGGACTTGGATGTAGGTCTAAATGTTTCGGTTCTTTCAGGGCGGGTGCACAGGCCACCGGGTACTCCCCTCCGCGAATCTCCCCCGGGGCTACGCCCCTCCTCCTTGATTTCGCTGCGGGGAGCACCCGATGCCCTGTGCACTGGGCACGCTAGGGGTGTACCGCTGATCAGCGACTGCTCTGATCACGCTCCCGCCGATGGGGTGCCTTGCGCAGCGAAATCAAGGGGGAGGCCGCAGGCCGGAGGACATTCGCGGAGCAAGGTACCCCATCGGCGGGAGCGCGCCCCGAACAGCAGCGCTCAGGCAGCCTCAGCGCCGATGCCGCCCCGCCATCAAATCGATCACCTCGCGAAAGATGGTGTTGCCGGCAGAGGCAGCAAGGTCCAGCACATGGCTGCGGCTGTAGTACGGACTCAGATCGAGACCGACACCAATACCGGCTATCTCGATGTCGCGCCGCTGCTCTTGCCGCGCCACCACGTCGCGCAAATGGTGGTCGAGGTAGTGCGCATCGTTCGCCAGGTGCGTCGCGCTGTCCATCGGCGAGCCGTCGGAAATCACCAGCAGCAGCTTGCGCGCCTCCGGCCGCTCGCGCAGGCGTTCGCAGGCCCAGTCGACCGCTTCGCCGTCGATGCCCTCGCGGAACAGGTCGGCCTTCAGCAGCGCTGCCATCGCGGGCCGCGCGCGGCGCCAGGGCGTGGCGGCGGCCTTGAAGACGATGTGGCAGCGCTCGTTGAGGCGGCCGGGGTGAGGCGGCCTGCCGGCGCGCACCCACTCGCGCTGTGCGCGCCCGCCATTCCAGGCGCCGGTGGTGAAGCCCAGCACCTCGCTGGCCGCGCCGGCCTGCTCGAGCGCGCGCGCGAACACGTCGGCCATCATCGCGACCGATTCGGCGTGCTCCTTCATCGAGCCCGAGCAATCGATCAGGAAGGTCACCATGCAGTCGGCCACCGGCTCCATGCGCTCGGTGCGGAACAGGCGGCGCTCGGTCGGCGAGGCCACCAGCCGCGCGAGCCGGCGGCCGTCGATCAGGCCTTCTTCTTGGCCGCTGTCCCAGCCGTCGCGCGTGGGGTCGGCCAGCAGCGCCCGCAGCTCGCGTGCCAGGCGCGCGATGTTCACGCCCTGCGCGGCGATGCGGCGGTCGAGTTTTTCGCGGTGACCGGCCAGCACTTCCTTGCGCGCGAGCGCGGCGGCATCGTGCTCGCGGTCGTAGGCGGCGGTGAAGGCGCGGTAGGCACCGCCCGCGCCGTCGAGCACGGCGCTGCGGCCCGACTCGGCCGTGGTGAAGCGCTCGACGATCTCGCGGTCCATGTCGGCGACGAGCATGAACACGCTTCGCTTGTCGTCCACATGCGGGTCGCGCGCGGCGCTGCTGTCTTCGCCGGCCTCGTGCAGCATCGCGGCGACGGTGCGCGCGATGGCGAGCGCATGCACGGCATAGGCGGCCTGGTCGGCGCGGTCGCGGCGCAGGCCCGCGAGCGCGTGGCCGATCAGCGGCGCAAGGTGAAAGCGCGTCGCTTCGAGCATGTCCTCGGCTTCTTCCACCACCTGCTGGCCGCTCACGCGGGCGCGGCAGATCTGCGCCACGGCGTAGAGCAGCAGGCCGCGCGCCGTGTCGGTCAGGCCCGAGTGGTGGAAGGCGAGCGACCACTGTTCATGGCGGTGCCGCAGGTTGCGCCGCATGCCGGCCATGATCTCGGGCGCCATGGCTTCGGCGCGGAACTGCTCGAGCATCTCGAACAGCATGCGTTCGACCGGTTCTTCGGGCCGCAGGCTTTCGTGCAGCGCGGCGTCGGACGCCGTGAGCCGCAGCGCGAGCCCGTCGGCCACGCCGCGGAAGGAGGCGAAGTCGTCGGTCTCGGGCGAGGGATGCAGGTGCGGCGCGAACCACGGCAGCGCGACGCGGCCGCGGTGCAGGCGCCTGCCGCGAAAGTGCAGTTCGCGCTCGCCGCTGAAGGCCCGCACCACGCCCGCGCAGAGTTCGGCGACCTGCTCCTCCTGCCGCACGCGGCGCTGCATGGCGCTCGCGGGCATGTCGGTCATTCTTGCGAACCCGACGACAGCTGGTGCGACTCCTTCAGTTCCTGGTCGAAGCAGCGCTGGAAATACTCGGCCACCAGAGGCCGCTCCGCGTCGTCGCACTTGTTGACGAAGGACAGGCGAAACGCGAGCGCCGGGTCCTTGAAGATCTCGACGTTCTCGGCCCAGGTGATCACGGTGCGCGGCGACATCAGCGTCGAGAGGTCGCCCGCCGCAAAGCCCTTGCGCGTGAGATCGGCCACGGCCACCATCGATGCGACCAGCCGGCGCCCCGCATCGCCCGCGAGCGAAGGCACGCGCGCCTGCACGATCGCGATCTCTTCATCGGCCGGCAGGTAGTTGAGCGAGGCGACGATGTTCCAGCGGTCGATCTGCGCATGGTTGAGCCGCTGCGCGCCGTGGTACAGGCCGTTGAGGTTGCCCAGGCCCACGGTGTTGGCGGTGGCGAACAGCCGGAAGAAGGGGTGCGGGCGCAGCACCCGGTTCTGGTCCATCAGCGTGAACTTGCCGCCCTGTTCCAGGATGCGCTGGATCACGAACATCACGTCCGGCCGGCCCGCGTCGTACTCGTCGAACACCAGCGCCACCGGCCGCTGCAGCGACCACGGCACGATGCCTTCCTGGAACTCGGTGACCTGTTTTCCTTCGCGCAGCACCACCGCGTCCTTGCCTACGAGGTCGAGCCGGCTGATGTGGCCGTCGAGGTTCAGCCGCACGCAGGGCCAGTTCAGCCGCGCCGCCACCTGCTCGATGTGGGTCGACTTGCCGGTGCCGTGCAGCCCCTGCACCATCACGCGCCGGTCGCGCATGAAGCCCGCGAGGATGGCGAGCGTCACGTCGGGGTTGAAGCGGTAGACGGCATCCACTTCGGGCACGTGGTCGTCGCGTTCGCTGAAGGCGGGCACCTGAAGATCGGTGTCGATGCCGAACACCTCGCGCACGCTCAGCATGCGGTCGGGCCGAAGGTCTGCGATGTCGGTCACGATGGGTTTTCCAGAGTGGGTGAGTCAGGCCTGCGCGCGGCTGGTGGTGCCCGCGTCGGCATCGATGCGGCTCAGTGCCTCGGCGGCGCGCTGCAGGGCGGGCAGCAGCGCCTTCGCCTTCGCGGCATCGAGCCGCATGACCGGCGCCTGCACCGCGATGCACAGGTTCGAGGGGCCGTCGTCGCCCGAAGGCACCAGCGCGGCAATGCACAGCAGGCCGGGCAGGAACTCTTCGTTGTCGATGGCGTAGCCGTCCTTGCGCACGCGCTGCACTTCCTTCTCGAGCGCGTCGGGGTCGGTGAGGGTGCGGGCCGTGTAGGGCTCCAGCGGCGCGTTGGAGAGCAGGCGGCGGCGCTGCGCTGCGCTCATCTGCGCGAGAAAGATCTTGCCGCTGGCCGAGCAGTGCACCGGCACGCGCGAGCCCGAGTGCAGGTAGAAGCGCAGCGGCGCGGCGGTTTCCACGCGGTCGAGGTACACCACCTCGCTGCCCGAGAGCGCGGTGAGGTTGCAGCTCTCGCCGATTTCTTCCACCAGTTGACGCAGCACCGTATGGCGTGCACCGTGGAGGCTGTCGTTGAGCAGCAGGTTCTCGGCCAGCCGCCGCAGCCGCGTGCCGATGCCGTAGTGGCGGCCGTCGCCCTCGCGCTGCAGCAGGCCCGCGCCTTCGAGCTGCTGGAGCATGCGGTGCAGGGTGGGCTTGGGCATGCCGGTCTCTTCCACCAGGCCCTGCAGCGAGTAGCGCTGGTCCTTGGCGGCCATGACTTCGAGCAGCCCGAAAAGGCGCATGGTGGGCGTGTCGCCCGGCGCCGGCTCCAGGGTTTCGGGCGTGGGCCCCTTGACGATCTTCATGGGCCGGATCATAGTCTTTTTACAAAAAACAAGACAAGACGTACCGGTTTTTGTAAATTGTTTGACGCGAGAGCCCTGCCGCCCTATATTCCGGCGGAGAGAAATCGGAACAACCCGTTCCGTCTTTTGAAACCCGCCGACCGCCCCATTCCTTCAGGAGACGCCTTCCATGAGCCAGAAGCAACCCGCCGCACCCACCCGCGAAGCCGTCGCCGGCGTG
The DNA here is from genome assembly GCF_033807855.1 of Variovorax sp. SPNA7. Lineage (NCBI taxonomy): Bacteria > Pseudomonadati > Pseudomonadota > Betaproteobacteria > Burkholderiales > Comamonadaceae > Variovorax > Variovorax sp. SPNA7. Next base: position 4,258,742 of record NZ_CP138513.1, on the reverse strand, counting down.
CAGAAGATGACGCCCTCCGAGGCCTTCGTCGAAACCATGGTCGCCAACGGCGTGACCGACATCTTCGGCATCATGGGCTCGGCCTTCATGGACGCGATGGACATCTTCGCGCCCGCCGGCATCCGCCTGATTCCGGTGGTGCACGAGCAGGGCGGCGCCCACATGGCCGACGGCTATGCGCGCGTGTCGGGCCGCCACGGCGTGGTGATCGGCCAGAACGGCCCCGGCATCAGCAACTGCGTGACGGCCATCGCGGCCGCCTACTGGGCGCACAGCCCGGTCGTGATGATCACGCCCGAGACCGGCACCATGGGCATGGGCCTGGGCGGCTTCCAGGAAGCCAACCAGCTGCCGATGTTCCAGGAGTTCACCAGGTACCAGGGCCACGTCAACAATCCCAAGCGCATGGCCGAGTACACGGCGCGCTGCTTCGACCGCGCCATCTCCGAGATGGGCCCGACGCAGCTCAACATTCCGCGCGACTACTTCTACGGCGAGATCACCACCGAGATCCCGAAGCCCCTGCGCGTGGAGCGCGGCGCGGGTGGCGAGATGAGCCTGAATGCGGCCGTCGAGCTGCTGGCCTCGGCGAAGTTTCCGGTGATTCTTTCGGGCGGCGGCGTGGTGATGGGCGATGCGGTCGAAGAGTGCAAGGCGCTGGCCGAGCGCCTGGGCGCACCCGTGGCCAACGGGTACCTCCGCAACGACTCGTTCCCCGCGAGCCATCCGCTTGCCGCGGGCCCGCTCGGCTACCAGGGCTCCAAGGCCGCCATGAAGCTGATCGCGCAGGCCGACGTGGTGCTGGCGCTCGGTTCGCGCATGGGCCCCTTCGGCACCTTGCCGCAGCACGGCATGGACTACTGGCCGAAGGACGCGAAGATCATCCAGGTGGAAGCCGACCACACCAACCTCGGCCTCGTGAAGAAGATCACCGTCGGCATCCACGGCGATGCCAAGGCCACGGCCAATGAACTGCTCAAGCGCCTGCAGGGCAAGACCCTGGCCTGCGATGCCACCAAGGCCCAGCGCGCCGACAAGATCAAGGCCGAGAAGGCCGCGTGGGAAAATGAGCTCGATGAGTGGACCCACGAGCGCGACCCCTTCAGCCTCGACGCCATCGAGGAAGCCAAGGGCGAGAAGACGCCCACCGGCGGCACCTACCTGCACCCGCGCCAGGTGCTGCGCGAGCTCGAGAAGGCCATGCCGCCGCGCGTGATGGTCTCCACCGACATCGGCAACATCAATGCCATTGCCAACAGCTACCTGCGCTTCGAGGAGCCGAGGAGCTTCTTCGCGCCGATGAGCTTCGGCAACTGCGGCTACTCGCTGCCGACCATGATCGGCGCCAAGTGCGCGGCGCCCGACCGCCCGGCCGTGGCCTATGCCGGCGACGGCGCCTGGGGCATGAGCATGGTCGAGATCATGACCGCCGTGCGGCACGACATTCCGGTGACGGCCGTGGTCTTCCACAACCGCCAGTGGGGCGCCGAGAAGAAGAACCAGGTCGACTTCTACAACCGCCGTTTTGTCGCGGGCGAGCTCGAGAGCGAGAGCTTCGCGGGCATCGCCAAGGCCATGGGCGCCGAAGGCATCGTGGTCGACAGGCTCGAAGACGTGGGCCCGGCACTGAAGAAGGCGATCGACCTGCAGATGAACCAGAAGAAGACCTGCGTGATCGAGATCATGTGCACCCGCGAGCTCGGCGATCCGTTCCGCCGCGATGCGCTGTCCAAGCCGGTGCGCTTCCTCGACAAGTACAAGGACTACGTCTGACCGATTCTCTGTTCACCCTCAACGCCGGGTCGTCGTCGATCAAGGTGGCGCTGTTCGAGGCGCCGGCCGAGGGCGGCGCGCTGCCCGCCGCCCGCTGGTCGGGCCAGGCCGATGGCCTGGGCGCGGGGCTGAAGGCGCGGCTGCGCGTGCGCGATGCCGAGGGCCGCACGCTGCACGACGCGGCGCTGGAAGGCGACAGCCGCTCGCACCAGGGCGCGCTGGCCGCGCTGCTCGAATGGCATGCCCGGCAGGGCGGCGGTGGCCGCATCGCAGCGGTCGGCCATCGCATCGTGCATGGCGGCGCGAACTTCGTGGCACCGGTGCGCATCGACGAGGCAGTGCTTGCCGAACTGGCCGCGCTCGAGCCGCTTGCGCCGCTGCACCAGCCGCACAACCTCGCGGGCGTGCGTGCCGCCATGAAGGCTTTCGACGGCGTGCCGCAGGTGGCGTGCTTCGACACCGCCTTTCACGCGACCCAGCCCGATGTGAACCGCCGCTTCGCGCTGCCGCGCGCGCTGCACGATGCGGGCGTGCGGCGCTACGGCTTCCACGGCCTGTCCTACGAATCGATCGTGACGCAGTTCGCGCAACTGGCGCCGCAGCTCGCGCAGCAGCGCGTGATCGTCGCGCACCTGGGCAACGGCGCGTCGATGTGCGGCATGGCCGAGGGCCGGTCGGTCGCAACGACGATGAGCTTCTCGCCGCTCGACGGCCTCACCATGGGCACGCGCTGCGGGCACCTCGATGCGGCCGTGGTGCTGTACCTGATGCGCTCGCAGGGCATGTCGGCGGACGATGTCGAGAAGCTGCTGTTCCGCGAGTCGGGCTTGCTCGGCCTGTCGGGAATTTCCAGCGACATGCGCGAGCTCGAGGCTTCGGCCGCGCCTGCCGCCGCCGAAGCCATCACGCATTTCATCGAGCAGGTGGTGCAGCACATGGGCATGCTGGCCGCGGCGCTGCGCGGTGTCGATGCCATCGTGTTCACCGGCGGCATCGGCGAGAACGCCGCGGTGCTGCGCGAGCGCGTCCTTGCGCAGTGCGGCTGGCTCGGCCTGCGCGTCGACGCGGAGGCGAACCGTGCGGGCAAGGCGCAACTCACCACGCCAGAAAGCCCCGTGAGTGCCTGGGTGCTGCGCACCGACGAAGAGGCCGTGATCGCGCGGCACACCGCGCGGCTGCTGCGGCTCAACCAGGCTGGATAGCCGCCGCCTTGATGACGTGCGCCCAGCGCGCAATCTCGTCGGCCAGGAACGCCGCAAAGCGGTCCGGCCCGCGCGCATCGATCACGAAACCCTGCTGGCGCATGCGCTCGTCGAGGCCGGGCTGCGCAAGGATCTTCACCACCTCCGCGCCCAGCTTCTGCACCGCGGCATCGGGCATGCCGGCCGGCGCCATCATGCCGGTCCAGTTCTCGACCTGCAGCGCGGGCATGCCGGCTTCGGCAGTGGTCGGCACATCGGGCAGCAAGGGGTAGCGGTCCTTGCTCGCGATGGCAAGCGCGCGCAGCTTGCCGCCCTTCACATGCGCGATCGACTCCGGGATGTTCGAGAACACCACGTCGAGCTGGCCGCCGATGAGGTCGGTGATGCACGGCGCGCCGCCCTTGTAGGGCACGTGCTGGATGTTGGACTTGTTGAGGTCGTTGAAGAGCGCGAGCGTCAGGTGGGGTGGCGTGCCGTTGCCGCTGGAGCCCGCATTGAGCTTGCGCTCCTTCGCGGCTGCGACCAGGCCTTTCATGTCCTGGATGGGGCTGGCCACGGGCACCACGATCAGCATCGGGCTGCCGGCCAGCAGCGCCACCGGCCGCAGGTCCTTCTGGAAGCTGAACGGCGACTTCGGAAACAGCGTGACGTTGGCCGCGTGCGTCAGCGTGACCGCGAGCAGCGTGTTGCCGTCGGGCGGCGCCTTGGCCACCAGGTCGGCGCCGATCTGCCCGTTGCCGCCGGGCCGGTTGTCCACCAGCACGTTGACCTTCCAGCGCTCGCCCAGCTGCTGGCCGATCTGCCGCGCCATCACGTCCGTCAGGCCGCCCGGCGGAAAGGGCACCACGTAGCGCAGCGTGGCGTCCGGCCTGGGGTAGTCGCCGCCTTGCGCCCTGGCAAGCATCGGCATGAGCGCGCCCAGCGATCCCGCCGCAGCCAGGGCGGTGGTCCCTTGCATCCATTCGCGTCGTTTCATCGTGTTGTCTCCTGTTGTTGTGTGGGGTCGTGGCGCTTGGTGGCGCCTAGCTTCGCCACTGCGCGAGCAGCGCCTCGGGCACCTCGATGCCCTGCGCCTCGGCGCGCAGCCGCAGTTCCTCGCGTCGCGCGCCGGGCAGGCGCACGCCGTCGTCGCGCAGCATCTCGCCCACCAGCACCTCGACACGGTCGAGGTAGCCCGCAGAGCCCGCGAGCGCGCCGGGGTCGATGACGATGAAGGCCTGGCCGATGCGCGGTCGGTTGCCGGCATCCTCGAAGAAGCTCGATGCCTCGAAGCCGAACTGCGCACCGATCAGCGCCGTGACCAGCAGTTCGACCACCAGCGCCAGCATCGCGCCCTTGGGGCTGGTGGTCGCGCCGATGGGCAGCATCGAGCCTTCGAGCGCGGCCTGCGCATCGGTGGTCGGCTGGCCGTGGCGGTCGACGGCCCAGCCGATCGGTATGGCCTTGCCCTGCTTCGCGGCCACCATGACCTTGCCGCGCGCCGCTTCCGAAAGGCTCAGGTCGATGGCGAGCGGCAACGCACCGCGGCGCGGGAAGATCGCCGCCACCGGGTTGGTCCCGAAGATGGGATGGCGCCCGCCGGCCGCCGGCATTGCGGCCGGCGAATTGGCAAAGCCGAGCCCGACCATGCCGGCCTCGGCCACCGGCCGCAGATGGTCGACCACCACGCCGCAGTGGTGGCTGTCCGTGACGCCCGCAATCGCAATGCCGAAGTCGCGCGCGCGGCCGATGGCTTCGGCAACGGCCATCTCGCAGGCGGCGAAGGCCAGGCCCTCGTGCGCATCGATCAGCGCGGCCGCGCCTTTCTGGCGGCGCAGCGTCGGCACCGCACTGCCATTCACCCGGCCATTGCGCAGGTGCGTGGCGTACTGGGCCACGCGGGAGAGGCCGTGCGAGCCCAGGCCCTGCGCCTCGGCCAGCACCAGGGCGCGTGCGGCGGCCGACGCCATCGCCTCGTTCGCGCCGGCCGCGCGCAGTGCCGCGGCCACGGCGTCCCGCGCTTGTTCAAGGCTCATCGTCGTCATGGCTCCAGCGCCTCCAGCACCTTCTGTGCAATCAGGTTGCTCACGCGCTCGTTCGACTCGGCCGTCACGCCCGCGATGTGCGGTGTCAGCAGCAGGTTGGGGCAGCCGTCGAAATGCGGGCTGGCCGCGAGCGGCTCGGCCTCGAACACGTCGAGTGCCGCGCCGCCGAGCCGGCCTTCGCGCAGCGCAAGCGCCACGGCGGCTTCGTCGACGATGCCGCCGCGCGATGTGTTGACGAGCACCGCGCCGCCCTTCATGGCCGCGATGCGCGGCGCATGGAAGAGGTTGCGCGTGCCGTCCACCAGCGGCAGGTGCAGGCTCACCACGTCGGCCTGCGCCACCAGCGCATCGAGGCCCAGCGGCTGCGTGCCCGTTGCGGCGAAGGCCGGGTGGCTGCCGTCCATCATGGCGTCGAAGGCCGCCGTGCGCATGCCGAGCGCCTGCGCGAGCCGCGCCGTCAGTTGCCCGATGGCGCCGAAGCCGACCAGCCCGAGCGTCTTGCCCGCGAGCTCGCGTCCGTTCGACAGCGCATTGCGCGGCCAGCGCCCCGCCGCCACCGCGGCGGTGGAGCCATAGGCGCCGCGCAGCAGCAGCATGGCGCTCGCAATCACGTACTCGGCCACGCTCAGTGCATTGGCGCCCGTGGCCGGAATCACCCGGATGCCGCGCGCTTCGCAGCCCGCCACGTCGATGTTGTCCAGGCCCACGCCCAGGCGGCCCACCACCGTGCACTGCGTGAGCGCATCCAGCAGTTCGCCGCGCACCTGCGTGCGGTTGCGCACGATGAGCGCATGGGCCCACTTCGCTTCCTTGTAGAGCCGGGCGCCGTCGTCCACCAGCGCCACGTCGTAGAGAACGTCGTGCCGCTCGCGCAATTGCGCAACCGCGGCGGCGTCCATGAACTCCGCAATCACTATCCGCTTCATGATGCTTGCGCGGGCGCCGTCAGGCCGACTCGTACAGCCGCGTCAGCACGAACTCGCGGTGGCCCAGCGCTTCCGCCGCGGTGAGCCGGCCGTTGGCGGTGCGCAGCATGCATTCGAGCAGCTGGTCGCCGGCCTGGTCGAGCGTCATTTCGCGCTGCAGCAGGCCCGAGGTGTCGACGTCGACGTGCTCGCTCATGAGCCGCACGGTGCGCGGGTTGGCGCAGATCTTGATGACCGGCAGGATCGGGTTGCCGATCACGTTGCCCTGGCCCGTGGGAAAGAAGTGCACCGCGTAGCCCGAGGCGGCGCACAGCGTCACCATCTCGGCCGCCGCGCTGGACGAGTCCATGAACCACAGGCCCGGGCCCGTGGGCACCTCGGCCTTGTCGAGCACGCCGTCCACCATGCACTTCTTGCCGATCTTCTGGATGTTGCCCAGCGCCTTTTCCTCGATGGTCGTGAGGCCGCCCGCGATGTTGCCCTTGGTGGGCTGCGAGTCCGACAGGTCGCTGGTCTTGTGGCGGTTGATCATGTCCTGGTAGCGGTTGAACATGAACATGAAGCGCTCCTTCACGTCGGGCGTGCGGCAGCGGTCGGCCACGATGCGCTCGCCGCCGGTGATCTCGGAGGTCTCGCCGAACACCAGCGTGTTGCCGGTCTCGTAGAGCTTGTCGAAGGCGTTGCCCACGGTGGGGTTGGAGCCGCAGCCCGAGGTGGTGTCGCTCTCGCCGCACTTGGTGGACACCCACAGCTCGTGGATGCCGCAGGGCTCGCGCTGCTTCTCGCTGGCGGCCTGCACGAACTCGCGCGCCACCTTGCTCGCGCGCAGGATGGTGTCGTGGTCGCCGTGGCCCTCGATGCCGAAGCCGGCCACCGGCTTGCCCGTGGTGGCGATGCCGTCGACCACCTTCTGCGTCCAGCTGTCCTCGATGCCGATGACGACGACCGCCGCCACGTTCGGATTGCAGCCCGCGCCGATCAGCGTGCGGAAGTGCAGCTCCAGGTCGGCGCCGAACTGCAGGCGGCCGTAGGGATGCGGAATGGCGAGCGCGCCCTTGATGTTGTGGGCCACCGCTTCGGCGGCCGCGTTGGAGAGATCGTCCAGCGGCAGGATGATGACGTGGTTGCGCACGCCGACGCGGCCGTTTTCGCGGCGGTAGCCGAGGAAAGTGGTGTCTTTGGAAATGATGGACATGCGGTTCTTTCGGATTCGTGGGTGATGTGGAATGGGCGAAGCGGGGGCGGTGTCCTACCAGCGCTTGGTCTTGATGTTCTGCACGTGCGCGTGCTCGCCGGCCTTGATCGGCGCCACCACCTTGCCCATGTCGATGCCGTACTTCCACACCGTGTCGCCGGGCGCCATGTCCTTGAGTGCGACCTTGTGGCCGATCGGGATGTCCTGGCGCGCATCGACGCTGGTCATGCGGTCCTCGTCCATGATCCAGCCGCTGAGCGACATGCCGGCCTTGACGCCTTCCACCACCACGACCGCGACCGTGTCCTTCGCGTCGTGCAGAACGAAATGAATCATCGTTGTCTCCTGTTGTGACTCGCTGAGAATTTGCAGCCGGGCCAGTGTCCGAGTGCGCGTCTCCGCATGTCAAACAGGTCATATGAATGACTTGGATGAATCGCGATGCGGCCGCCACAATGCGCCATGCCCCGCTCGACAGACATCTCCGCGTTCGAACCGATTCCCGCCGAGTCGGCGGGTGCGCCGCTCTACCGGCTCGTGAAGCGCTCGCTGCTGCGCGCCATCGAGTCGGGGCGCTGCGCGGCCGGCAGCGTGCTGCCGAGCGAGAGCGAGCTGGCGGCGGCGCTCGGCGTGTCGATCGGCACGCTGCGCCACGCGACCGACGATCTCGTGGCCGAGCACATCCTCGTGCGGCGGCAGGGGCGCGGCACCTTCGTTGCGGTGCACAACGACGACCGCTTCATGTTCCAGTTCTTCCACGTGGAGCGCAGCGACGGCCTCAGGCAGGCGCCGCAGGTGGAGTTCGTCGCCTTCGAGCGCGTGCGCATGGACGAGGAGCCCGCGCAGGCGCTGGGCCTGCGAACCGGCGAGCCCGCCATCCAGATCGACAACCGGCTGCTGCTGCAGGGCAGGGCGGTGATCCACGACCGGCTCACGCTGCCGGCGCTGCTGTTCAAGGGCCTGACCGAGAAGCGCTTCCGCGAGCGGCCGAGCACCATCTACCACCTCTACCAGACCGAGTTCGGCATCACCGTGACGCTGGCGCGCGAGCGCGCACGCGCGATGGCGGCCGACCGCAGCGTGGTGCGCATCCTGGGCGTGGCACCGGGCGCGCCGGTGATGGAGGTGCGGCGCACCGCGCTCACCTTCGGCGACAAGCCGGTGGAGTACCGCGTGTCGACCATCAACACGGCGCAGTACGAATACGTGCACCTGCTGTCGCGGCCGGCCTGAGCGCCGCGCTCAGTTCACACCGTGTGTGCGCCCAGGCCGGAGGAGGTGTCCACCGGAAAGCTGTCCCATTGCACCGACGGATCGAACGCGGCGCCTGCGTCGGCATCGCCCGCGGTGATGCCGGCCTTGCGGCGCAGCGTCTGGTCCTGCGTGCCGACACCGCCGCCGGTCCAGGCCGTTCCGGGGTCCACGCCGAGTTGGCCGAAGCGGTCGACGACCACGCCCGATTTTTCCAGCGTCAGCGCATCGTCGCCGTTGAAGTTGGCGACGCCGCTGGTGATGGTGCCGGCCGGCTTGAAGGCCGCCGCGGCACTGGCGTTGGCCAGCACCAGCACGCCGCCGGCCGGCAGCGTGCCGGTCAGCGGCAGCGAGTTGGTCGGTGCGACCGCGCCGTTGGCATACAGCTTGACGGTGTACAGGCTCAGGTCCACGGCCGCGGCGGTCGGGTTGTAGATCTCGATCACCTTGTTGTTCGACGTGCCTTCCACGTATTCGCTGAAGAACAGCTCGTGGTCCGCCGGCGGCGTCACCACCACAACGGTGCTGACGTTCACGCTGCCCGATTGCGTGGCGGTCTGGCTGGCGGAGTTGGTCAGCGTGACCACCACGTTGAAGCTGCCGGCAGCCGCATAGGTGTGCGTGACGGTGCCCGTGCCAGGCGCCGTGGTGGCGGCGCTGCCGTCTCCCCAATCGATTGCAAGGGAAGACAGCGTGGTCGAGCCGCCGGGCAGCGCTTCCGAAATGTTCACGCTGTAGGTTTCGCCGACCTTGACGGCCGCCGGGATCGATGCGGTGACGATGGGCAGCGTCACTGCCGCATCGGCCGCCAAGGTGAGGCCGACAAGCACGGGATCATGGTCCGATGCCCGGAAGGGCGTGGGCGCATAGCGGTCGTCGGTGGTGAAGTCGGTGTTGTAGTCGAGCGCGGTCGGCTCGTCGGCGTTGATGTGCCACACGCTCACGCCGCTGACCTGCGCGCCCAGCGACGCCGAGGCATAGGCATGGTCCAGCGCACCTGTCTCGCCGCCGAAGACGTAGGTGTAGCGGTCGTTGGCGGCCATGCGCTTGAGCAGGCTTTCGTTGCCGGCTGCTTCCAGTTCCTTGGTCGGGTCTTCCAGCAGGTAGCTGTTGAAGTCGCCCATCATCAGCACGTCCGATTCGCCCATGAGCTTGAGCTTGCCGACAAAGCTGTTCAGCGCCTTCGCCTGCTGGATGCGCGCCAGGTTGAAGCAGCCCTGGCCCAGGTCGATGTCGCCCGTGGCGGGGCAGCTGCCCTTGCTCTTGAAGTGGTTGACCACGAACCAGAAGCCGCCGTTGTTGCCCACCGCGCTGAAGCGCTGGGCCAGCGGAGGCCGTCCGCTGGCGGCGGTGTAGTCGGCCAGGTCCGTGCCCGTCGGGAGAACGGCGTTGCCGATGCGCTGGACCTTCGCGGGCTTGTACAGGATGTCGACCTTGATCGCGTCCGTGCCGAACACGCCGCTGTTGACCGCGGCATAAGTGCCCGCGCCCACCTTGGCGTTGAGGGCCGCCAGCAGGTCGTTCGTTGCGACGTCGGTGTTCTGGATTTCCATCAATCCCACCACGTCGGCGTCCAGGCCCGCGATGGCGGCCACGATCTTGGCCTGCTGCCGATCGAACTCGTTGCGGTTGTTGGCACCGCGGCAGTTGGCCGCGGATGCGGGGCCGGTGCCGAACGAGCAGCCCTGGCCGGTCTGGCCCGAGGAAGTTTCCCCGTTCTGGAAGGTGGTGAAGTAGTTGAGCACGTTGAAGCTGGCCACCTTGAGCGAGCCGCCGACCACCGGCGCGGTCGCCGGGCGCGCATTGGCCTGCGCGAACTCGGGCGCCACCGTGGGCTGGATGCGGTAGGCGCCGAAGTTGTGGCTCAGGATGCCGGTCAGCTTCTGCGTCGTGTCGCCCATGCGCCGGGTGCCGTCGGTGCCGGCCGCGCTCAGGTAGGGAATGGGGCTCGGGTTCTGGCGCGAGGAGCCATCGTCGAGCACGATGCGCGAGAGCAGGTTCTGCGCATGCGTGGCCGCCGTGTTGCCGTTGGTGGCATTGAACTGCCGCCCGTTCAACGCCAGCACCATCTGGCCATAGCGGCCCAGCTCGAATATTTCCGTCACGGCCAGGGGCTGCGAGATCTCGACCAGCATGCCTTCATATCGCTCCAGCGTGGCGTCGTCCGCCACCGGCAGCGTGACCTGTGTCGGGGCGAGGGCAATGCCGCTGCCGCAGATGCTGACGGCCACCGGGTCCTGGGCCGTGCCGGCAATCTGCGTGATGCTGTCGGGCTTGGCCCCGGCACCCGCGGTCTGGCCGAATTCGGTCACCACGCCGGAGACCTGGACGAAGTCGCCCGCGGCCACGCGGGTGGCGTTGCCCGGCGCGTAGACGAAGATGCCTTCGGAGGTCAGCGGGTCGGCATCGGGCACGAGCTGCTGCACGAAAAAGCCGTTCAGCTTCACGCTCGTCGAGCCGGTGTTCTGGAAGTCACCCACGACCACGCCACGCACGGTCACGGCTTGCGTCGCCAAGGGGCTGGTGTCGCCCGTGCCCTGGATGGATGAGATGGGCGCGAGGGGCGCGTTGGCCGGGACGGCGGCGGCGCATGTGGGCGCGACAGGCGGCTCCGCGACCGGCGGTGGCGTGTCTGGCGATGGCGGGGTGCCGGGCGGCGCGCTGCCTGCCGGTGGCGGGGGGATCAACGGGAAGGAGGCCCCGCCGTTGCCGCCGCCGCCGCAAGCGGTCAGTGCGACGGCCAGTGCCAGGGCCAAGGCCTTGAGCTGGCGGAACGATCTCGATGCTGGAGATGTCATGGGAATTTTCTGGATGAAAGAGGGGAACAGCGCGCGGATAGCCGGCGTTTTACGGTTCTTGTGTGTAGCCCCCGAGACACCCCCGCCCGGCCCGGGCAAATTGCCGGGTCGGCGCAACGCGCCCTTGCCGCCGGCGGCCGGCTAACGCACCGACGAGGCGCGCGGCACGGTCGCCCCGCAATGCCGAAGGAAGTCGGCGGTGGCGCGGCCGAGCAGCTTGTCGCGGTGCATCACCGTGGCCAGCCGCCGCATGCCGGCCGGCAGCCGCGTGCGCAGCTCGATCAGGTGGCCGTCTTCCAGCGCCTGCGCCACCGTGTAGCGCGAGAGGCAGGCGAGGCCCGTGCCCGAGGCCACCACGCGCTTGATGGCCTCGGTGCTGCCGAGCTCGAAGCCCACGCGCACCTGCTCCAGGTTCTGGATCAGCCACGCATCGGTGACCTGCCGCGTGCCCGAGCCGTGCTCGCGCAGCACCCAAGTGGCCTGCGAGAGCTGGTGGTGCGTGGCAATGCGCTTGGCGAGCGGATGTCCCGGTGCGGCGACGATCACCAGCTCGTCTTCGCGCCAAGCGCGCACCACCAGGTCGGGGTGGGTTTGCGGCCCCTCGATGAAGCCGACGTCGACGTCGAATCCCGCCACCGCCTCGATCACGTCGCGCGTGTTGGCAATGTGCAGGTGCACCTGGCTCTGCGGGTGCAGCGCCGTCCATTGCGACACGCGCTCGGGCAGCAGGTACTCGCCGATGGTGAAGCTGGCCGCCACGCGCAGCGGCGCCGCATGCTCGCCGCTGAAGAGCGCCTCCACCTCGCCGGCCTGGTCGAGCAGGGCCTGGGCCCTGGGCAGCAGCGCGCGTCCGTTCTCGTTGAGCACCAGCCGGCGGCCGAGCCGGTCGAACAGCAGCGCGCCCACGGAAGACTCCAGGTCGGCCAGCGCGCTGCTCGCGGCCGACTGCGAGCGCGCGACGCGGTCGGCCGCGGCGCGCGTGCTGCCGCCCCGCGCCGTGGCCACGAACACCTCGAGCTGGCGCAGGTTGAGCCGAAGCCGCTGCGCGGTGTGCTGTGGCCGCTGATCTGTTTTTCCGGTCATCGTGAGCGATATTCTCCGCTTTTTCGTTTGATCGAGGCTCTCTAACATCGGCGCAGCCCCGCATGAAGACAAAGGACCGCCAGTGTTCAGTTTCCTGTCCCGAGAGCCCGTCCACGATCCGCTCGCCGCCCCCACGCCCACGGCGGACACCGAGGTCAAGACCACCACCTGCTACATGTGCGCCTGCCGCTGCGGCATCCGCGTGCACCTGCGCGAGGGCGAGCATGGCCCGGAGGTGCGCTACATCGACGGCAACCCCGAGCATCCGCTGAACAAGGGCGTGATCTGCGCCAAGGGCTCGTCGGGCATCATGAAGCAGGTGTCGCCTGCGCGCCTCACGCAGCCGCTGCTGCGCAAGGCCGGCAGCGAGCGCGGGGCCGGGGAGTTCGAGCCCATCAGCTGGGAGCGTGCCTTCGACATGCTGGCCGAGCGGCTCGGCAAGATCCGCGCGACCGATCCGAAGAAGTTCGCGCTCTTCACGGGCCGCGACCAGATGCAGGCGCTCACGGGCCTGTTCGCGCGCCAGTTCGGCACGCCCAACTATGCGGCGCACGGCGGCTTCTGCTCCGTGAACATGGCCGCGGGAATGATCTACACCATCGGCGGCAGCTTCTGGGAATTCGGCGGGCCCGACCTCGACCGCGCCAAGCTGTTCGTGATGATCGGCACCGCCGAGGACCATCACAGCAACCCGATGAAGATCGCCATCAGCAAGTTCAAGCGCGCGGGCGGCCGCTTCATTTCGATCAACCCGGTGCGCACGGGCTATTCGGCCATTGCCGACGAATGGATTCCGATCAAGCCCGGCACCGATGGCGCATTGTTCATGGCGCTGCTGCACGAGCTGATCGCAAGCGACCTGATCGACCACGCTTTTCTCAAGCGCTTCACCAATGCGCCCCAGCTCGTGGTGCTGGACGACTGCGAGCGCCAGGGCCTGTTCGCCTTCGACCCGGACCCCACGCGCGGGCCGCCCGGCGACGGCCGCAATCCGCACAACAAGCTGGTGTGGGACAACAGCAGCGGTGGTGTGAAGAACGCCTACCCCGAAGGCATTGCCGACGGCTGCGATCCCGCGCTCGAAGGCCACTACACGCTGGCCGACGGCACGCGCGTGGCGCCCTCGTTCCAGCTGCTGCGCGATCGCGTGGCCAGCTGCACGCCCGAGTGGGCCGAGGCCATCACCGGCATCGATGCACAGCGCATCCGCAAGCTTGCGCGCGAGATGGGTGAGACCGCGCTCAGGCAGGCCTTCGAGCTGCCCATTGCGTGGACCGATGCCTGGGGCAAGAAGCACCCGACCACGCAGGCACGGCCCGTGGCCTTCCACGCGATGCGCGGGCTCGCGGCGCATTCGAACGGCTTTCAGACGGTGCGCGCGCTGGCGGTGCTGATGAGCGTGCTCGGCACCATCGACGCGCCCGGCGGCTTCAGGCACAAGGCGCCGTACCCGCGCCACATCGTGCCCAACTACCGCGCCTTCAACGATCCCGGCATGATCCAGCCGAACACGCCGCTCAATGCCGCGCCGCTGGGCTTTCCGGCCAACCCGGAAGAGCTGGCCATCAACCCCGATGGCTCGCCGATCCGTATCGACCATGCGTTCTCGTGGGAGCATCCGCTGTCGGCGCACGGGCTCATGCACAACGTGATCACCAATGCGGTGAAGGGCGACCCCTACCGCATCGACACGCTGCTGATCTTCATGGCCAACATGGCGTGGAACTCCAGCATGAACACCATGGCCGTGCGCGAGATGCTCAACCGCAAGGACGAGAAGGGCGAGCACATGATCCCCTTCCTGGTGGTGTGCGACGCCTTCCAGAGCGAGACCGTGGCCTTTGCCGACCTGGTGCTGCCCGACACCACCTACCTCGAGCGCCACGACGTGATGAGCATGCTCGACCGGCCGATCTCGGAGTTCGACGGGCCGGTCGATTCGGTGCGCATTCCGGTGGTGCCGCCCACCGGCCAGTGCAAGCCGTTCCAGGAAGTGCTGATCGAACTGGCCTCGCGCCTGAAGTTTCCGGCCTTCACCACGCCAGAAGGCGGGCGCAAGTTCTCGGGCTATCCGGACTTTGTCGTCAACTTCCAGCCGCAGCCGGGCATCGGTTTCCTGATGGGCTGGCGCGGCAAGGACGGCACCGAGCACCTGCGCGGCGAGCCCAACCCCAAGCAGTGGGAGGCGTATGCAGAGAACAACTGCGTGTTCCAGTACCACATGCCCGAGACCATGCACTACATGCGCAACTGGAACCGCGAGTACCTCGACTTTGCAAAGGACAAGGGCTGGCGCCAGCGCAACGACCCGGTGCAGCTGGCGCTGTACTCCGACACGCTGCAGAGCTTCCGCCTGGCCGCGCAGGGCAAGAGCCCGGGCCGGCAGCCGCCCGACGCGCTGCGGGAGCGCATCGACACCTACTTCGATCCGCTGCCTTTCTGGTACCCGCCGCTCGAGGAGGCCTCGACCGATCTCGACGCCTATCCGCTCAACGCCATCACCCAGCGGCCGATGGCGATGTACCACTCGTGGGATTCGCAGAACGCGTGGCTGCGGCAGATACACAGCCACAACTACCTGCACGTGAACCCGCTCACCGCGCAGGCTGCCGGCATTGCCGATGGCGGCTGGTGCTGGGTCGAGAGCCAGTGGGGCCAGGTGCGCTGCATGCTGCGCTACAGCGAGGCGGTGGAGCCTGGCACCGTCTGGACCTGGAACGCGATCGGCAAGGCCGATGGTGCCTGGCAGCTGGCGCCCGGCGCGGACGAGGCGCGCAAGGGCTTCCTGCTCAACCACCTGATCAGCGAGGAACTCCCCTGCGCGGGTACCGCGAGCGGCCGCATCAGCAATTCGGATCCGGTCACGGGGCAGGCCGGCTGGTACGACGTGCGCGTGCGCATACGGCCCGCGGAACCGGGCGAGCCGGAAGAGAGTTTTCCGCAGATGGCGAGCATGCCGAGTGCACCGGGAGTGCTGGGGAAGGCGGCGAACGTGCTGACGTACTTTGCGGGGAGGGGGAAGAAATGATGCAGTGGCTCAAGGACCTGATGGCCCCCGTTTCTTCGGTCTTGCCCCCTCTCCCTCCGGGAGAGGGTTGGGGTGAGGGCGGTGGGGCTGGAATTGGAAGCAGTGCCGTGATGCGGGCCGCTGCACCCTCACCCCAACCCTCTCCCGCAAGCGGGAGAGGGAGCAGTATCCGCGCCGAGCCCGGCGAAACCCTCGCCAAGCAACTCGCCCTCGTCATCGACCTCAACGTCTGCGTCGGCTGCCATGCCTGCGTCACTTCATGCAAGCAGTGGAACACCTCCGGCAGCGCCGGCCCGCTCGCGGACGCGCAGCCCTACGCTGCCAACCCCACCGGCACTTTCTTCAACCGCGTGCAGACCTACGAGGCCGGCACCTTCCCGGCCACGCAGACCGTTCACTTTCCCAAGAGCTGCCTGCACTGCGAAGACCCGCCCTGCGTGCCCGTGTGCCCCACGGGTGCCAGCTACAAGCGCAAGGAAGACGGCATCGTGCTGGTCGACTACGACAAGTGCATCGGCTGCAAGTACTGCGCATGGGCCTGCCCGTACGGCGCACGCGAGCTCGACGAAGAGCGCCAGGTCATGACCAAGTGCACGCTGTGCGTCGACCGCATCTACGACGAGCACCTGCCCAAGGAAGACCGCAAGCCAGCCTGCGTCAAGGCCTGCCCGACCGGCGCGCGCCTGTTCGGCGACGTGAAGGACCCGGACTCCGAAGTGTCGAAGGCCATCCGCGAACGCGGCGGCTACCAGCTGATGCCCGAGTGGGAGACGAGCCCGGCCAACCAGTACCTGCCGCGCCGCGTCACGCAGCAGACCACCCCTTCGATCGAAACGCAGGAGTAGCCGCATGCATCCCGCGTTCTCCATTCTTTTCTTCACCACGCTGGCCGGCGCCGCGCAGGGCCTGGTCGTCGCGCTTGCGCTCGCGGTGCTGCTGGGCCTCGCGCTCGCGCCCGGCTTTCTCACGCTGGCGCTGGGCGTGGCCGAAGTGCTGCTCGTGGCCGGCCTCGCGGCTTCGTTCATGCACCTGGGCCGCAAGAGCCGCGCATGGCGCGCCGTGCTGATGTGGCGCACCTCGTGGATGTCGCGCGAAGTCATCGTGCTGCCGGGCTTCATCGCGCTGGTGGCGCTGTGGTGGCTGTCGCTGCGCTTCGGCGCCGGTGCGCCGTGGTCGTGGCTGCTGCCGGTGCTGGTGCTGTGCGGCGCGGCCGCGCTCTGGTACTGCACCGCCATGATCTATGCGTGCCTGCGTTTCATCGAGGAATGGGCGCATCCGCTGACTGTCGTCAACTTCACGCTCATCGGCCTGTCGTCGGGGCTGGTGCTGGCCTGTGCGATGGCGGTGCTGTCGGGCGAGTCGCGCTTCGTGCAGTTGTTCGGGCCCTGGGCCCTTGCCGCCACGCTCGCGGCATGGGCCGCACGCGGTGGGGCGCTCAGGCGCAACGCGGCGATTCGCCACAAGTCGACCTTGCAATCGGCCACCGGCATCCGCGCCGAGAAGCTCGTGCAAAAGTCGATGGGCATGTCGGCCGGCTCGTTCAACACGCGCGAGTTCTTTCACGGCGCCACGCTGGCCGCGCTCAAGAACATGAAGCTCGGCTTCCTGCTGCTGGCCTTTGTGCTGCCTTCACTGTTGCTGCTGTGGGGCGTTGCCAGCGGCGCCGTGTGGCCGTGGCTGCTGGCGGTGCTGGTGCAGGCACCGGGGCTGCTCGCGGAGCGCTGGTTCTTCTTTGCGCAGGCGAAGCACCCGCAGAACCTGTACTACCAGGTGGTGTCCTGAGGATCGGACCAAGGGTTTCGTTCAGGCCTGGAAGTTCAGCTTCAGCCCCGGCGTCGGCCAGTCGTCGATGGCAATCAGCCGCCCGCTGCCCGACAGCGTGATGTAGGCCGTGCGCATGTCGCGCCCGCCAAAGCAGATGTTGGTGGTGTAGCGGTCGGGCAGCGGCACGTGCTCGCAGCTGCTGCCGTCGGGTGCGACGATGGTGATGCCGCCGTGCAGCAGCGTGGCCACGCACAGGTTGCCGAGCGCATCGGCAGCCATCGAATCGAAGCGCTGGTAGTCCCCGCCCGGCGATGCGCACAGCATGCGCCCGCCGTGCGGCGAAGGCCAGCCATCCTTGCGCACGCGCCCTGGCGCCGTGATGTCGAAGGCCCAGAGTCGCGCGCCCTCGGTCTCTGCGTAGTAGAGCATGCGGCCGTCGGGTGAAAGGGCGATGCCGTTGGGCGTCATCACCGGCCGCGCCACTGCATGCACGCCGCTGCCGTCGGCGTGGCCGTAGAACAGGCCGCCGCGGTCCATGTCGCATTCGCGCGTCTTGCCCAGGTCGGTGAAGTAGAAGCCACCCTGCGCGTCGAACACAATGTCGTTCGGCCCGCACAGCGCAGCCCCGTCGGCCGTGTCGTAGAGCCGCTCGGCCTGGCCCGTGGCCAGGTTCACGCGCTCGATGCGGCCGCCCGAATAGTCGTCGGCCTGGCCCACCGGGCGGTGGCAGCCGTCGGCCTCGGTGTGCCAGCGGAAGCCGCCGCTGTTGCACACGTACACCGCGCCGTCCGGGCCCATGGCGGCGCCGTTCGGCCCGCCGCCCAGGTCGGCAACCACCTGCACCAGCCCGTCGTGCCGCACGCGCGTGAGCGTGCCGCGCGCAATTTCGACCAGCAGCACGGAGCCATCGTCCATGGCCACGGGCCCTTCGGGAAACTGCAGGCCGGTGGCGAGTTCGCGGATGTCCATCGGAAGCCCCTTTTCTTCTTTGCAGGGGTTCCGAGTTTGCTTCTTCTTGCCTGTTTCGTCATGCCTGGATCGGCGTCAGCAGTTTGTCGGGCGTGATGGGCAGGTCGCGCACGCGGCGTCCGGTGGCGTTGTAGACCGCGTTGGCAATGGCGGCGGCCACGCTGGTGATGCCGATCTCGCCCACGCCCTTCACGCCCATGCGATTGACCCGGGTGTCGGTTTCGGGCGCGAAGAGCACCTGCACGTCGCCGATGTCCGCGTTCACGGGCACGTGGTAGTCGGCCAGCGTGCGCGTGACGAAGTGGCCGCTGCGCTCGTCGAGCACCGACTCTTCCATCAACGCGTTGCCAATGCCCCAGACGATGCCGCCGATGATCTGCGACGCCGCGGTCTTGGGGTTGAGGATGCGCCCGGCCGCAATCACCGCCATGTAGCGCGGCACGCGCACCAGGCCCAGGTCTTCGTCGACCCACACTTCGGCAAAGTTGGCGCCGAAAGCGTAGTGCGACCAGGCGGCGATGTCCGCGCCCGGCGTGGCCGTGTTGCTGGCGCGCCATTCGTTCAGCTGGGCCGCCTGCAGCAACTCCGCCACGCTGGGTTCGCGCACGAAGCGCAGGTTGACCTTCTCGCGCAGCTGCTGCTTGGCCGCTTCGCAGACCGCGAGCGCCGCGGTGCAGAAGGTGCTGGCGCCCCAGGAGCCGCCCGAGCCGGGCGTGGGCGGCAGGGCCGAATCGCCGAGCCGCACCTGCACCTTGTCGAGCGGCAGGCCCAGCGTCTCGGCAGCGGTCTGCGCAATGATGGTGTAGCTGCCGGTGCCGAGATCGGTCGCGCACATCTCGACCACCGCGCGCACGTCGCGGCCGCTGCGCGTGAGCAGGAGGTTGGCCGAGGCGCCGCGATGCGGTGCGCCGCGCGATGCCGCGCTCATGCCGTAGCCCACGAGCCAGTGGCCCTGCCTGCGGCTGCGCGGCATGGCGCTGCGGTTGCTCCAGCCGAATTTCTCGGCGCCGATGCGCATGCATTCGACCAGCGAGCGGCTGCCGAAGGGCTTGCCCGTGTCGAGGTCGGTCCTGGCGTCGTTCCTCACGCGCAATTCAACGGGGTCGATCTTCAGCTGCTCGGCAAGCTCGTCCATTGCCGATTCGAGCGCAAAGCTGCCGGGTGCCTCGCCCGGTGCGCGGGTCCACTTCGGCGTCTGCACGTTGAGCCTGAAGGCGCGGTGGGTGACCTGCGAGTTCGGCACCTCGTACATCATTCGCGAGATGACGCCGGTCTGCTCGACGAACTCCTCGTGCACCGAAGTGTGGGTGACGGTGTCGTGGCCCAGCCCCGTGAGCCGGCCGCTCGCATCCGCACCCAGCCGCATGTGCTGACGGTTGTGCTGGCGCAGGCCGACCACCATGAACATCTGCTGCCGCGTGAGCACATGCTTGACCGGCCGCTTCACGAGGCGCGCGGCCAGCACTGCCAGCATCGCGTTGTCGCGCGTGAGGATCTTGCTGCCGAAGCCGCCGCCCACGAACGGGCACACCACGCGCACGTTCTCGCGCGGAATGTCGAAGGTGGCGGCAATCGCCGGAGCGGCATCGCTCACCATCTGCAGCGAGTGGTGCACCGTGACCTTGTTGTCGCCCTCCCATGCGGCCACCGTGGCGTGCATCTCCATCGGGTGGTGGTGCTCGATGGGCGTGTTGTAGACCGCATCGACCGTGCCCGCCGCGGTGCGCAGGCCCTGGTCGAGATCGCCGCGCCGCGTGTCGGTCTTGTAGCCGGCGTTGATGGCCGCCGGCGCATAGGCGTTCTTGACGTTGGCGTCGAAGCCGATGCGGGGCTGGGCCGCGTCGTAGCTCACCTTCACCAGCGTGGCCGCATGGCGCGCCTGCTCGAGCGTTTCGGCCACCACAAAGCCGATGAGCTGGCCGTGGTGGTGAATGGCCGTGTCCTGCAGCAGCGGCGTGGCGCGCGTGAAGCGGTTCTGCGGCGTCTCGGCCGCGGGCGGCGCCATCCTGGGCACGTTCTTGTGCGTGAGCACCAGCAGCACGCCGGGCAATTTTTCCGCCGCCGCCGTGTCGATGTCGCGCACGCGCCCGGCCGCCACGGTGCTGCCCAGCGCAACGCCGTACACCAGCCCCGGGTAGGAAAACTCGGCCGCATAGCGCGCCTGGCCGGTCACCTTGAGGCGGCCGTCCACGCGGTCGACCGGCTGGCCGATGAGGGAAGTCGCTTGCCTGTTCATGCCGTGCTCCTGCTCGTGGTTTCCAGTGCGCGCACGATGCTCCGCTTGGCCAGTTCGATCTTGAAGCGGTTGTGCTCGAAGCCCGTGGCGCCGGCCAGCGCGGCATCCGCCGCCTGGCGGAACAGCGCCATGTTGGGCTCGGCGCCTTGCAGCAGGGCCTCGGCCTCGCGCGCGCGCCAGGGCATGTGGGCCACGCCGCCCAGGCAGATGCGCGCCTGCCGGATGCGGTTGCCCTCTATGTCGAGCGTGGCCGCCACCGACACCAGCGCAAAGGCATAGCTGGCACGGTCGCGTACCTTCAGGTAATGCGAGCGCTGCGCGAAGCGGGCGCTCTCGGCCGGCAGGTCGATGGCGGTGATCAGCTCGCCCGGCGCAAGATTGGCGTCGAGTTCGGGCGTCTCGCCCGGCAGGCGGTGGAACTGCGCAATCGGAATGGTCCTGCGGCCCGATGGCCCCTGCAGTTGCACCACCGCATCGAGCGCATGCAGCGCCTGCGCCATGTCGCCCGGATAACTCGCGATGCACTTCGCGCTGGTGCCCAGCACCGCGTGGTTGCGGTTGAAGCCCTGCAGCGCGCTGCAGCCCATGCCTGGCTCGCGCTTGTTGCAGGGCTGGGTCACGTCGTAGAAGTAGGGACAGCGCGTGCGCTGGCGCAGGTTGCCGCCGTTGGTGGCCGCGTTGCGCAGCTGGCCCGAGGCGCCCGCAAGAATGGCCTGCGCCACCAGCGGGTAGCGCGTGCGCAGCACGGGGTGGTTGGCCGTGTCGCTGTTGCGCGCCAGCGCGCCCAGCCGAAGCCCGCCCCCGGGCTGCGCCTCGATGGCCGCCAGCGGCAGGCGGTTGATGTCCACCAGCTGGTCGGGCGCTTCCACGCCTTCCTTCATCAGGTCGACGATGTTGGTGCCGCCGGCCAGAAAACGGGCGCCCGGCTGCGTGGCCGCCCGGACGGCCGTGTCCACGTCGGTGGCGCGGGTGAATGCAAAGGGCTTCATGCGCGGCTCCTCCGGGTGTTGCCCGCGCGCGGCATCAGGCTCACTTCGCGCACCGCGGCCACGATGCCCGGGTAGGCGCCGCAGCGGCAGATGTTGCCCGACATGCGCTCGCGGATCTCGGCGTCGCTCAGCTGCGCCACCGGCCCGGTGCGCCGCACATCGGCCGTGACATGGCTCGGCGCACCTTGCTCGGCCTCGCGCAGCATGCCCACGGCCGAGCAGATCTGCCCCGAGGTGCAATAGCCGCACTGGAACCCGTCGTGCTTGATGAAGGCGGCCTGCATCGGATGCAGCTCGCTGCCGCGCGCCAGCCCTTCGATGGTGGTGATCTCCGCCCCGTCGTGCGAGAGCGCAAGCGCCAGGCAGGAATTGATGCGGCGGTTATTGACGAGCACCGTGCATGCGCCGCATTGGCCGTGATCGCAGCCTTTCTTCGTACCCGGCAGCGCCATCTGCTCGCGCAGCAGATCGAGCAGGGTCGTGCGCGGATCGACTTGCAGCGCATGCGGCTTGCCGTTGACGCGCAGCGCGAGGGCCATGGAAGAAGAAGAGGGCGGCGCTGCATTGGCATCCGCCGGTGCGGCCGTTGCCACCGACGCCGCCATGGGCGCGGACGCCAGGATGCCGGCAATGCCGGTCGTTCCGCTTTCCGCAAGGAAGGCGCGGCGGGTCAGCTGGCTGGCGGGGGAGGGGAGAAGAGGATTACTGTTGTTTTCGTCGTCAGGCAAAGCATCGGCCTGCCGTTCATCGGAAAGGAGGGATGTCATCGTGGGTGGCACCTGGGGTGGATCGATCGATGAAGGAGCCTCGCCGCGCGGGCTGTGGCCCAAGCGCTGTCGAGGGGCGTCGATTCCCCAGCTTAGCTATCGATAACTTGTTGCAGGCATCGGTTTTTTTTATACCTGCGGGGTCTGCTCAAGCGCATCCTGCGCTGCGTGTCGGTCGATATGATTCAGCAGGGGAGAGATATGCCGACAAATTCAAATGCCGCGGCGCGAGCCCAGCATACGGAGCCAAGCAAGGCTCCCGCATGCGAGGCGATTCGATGAAGACAGTCTTGCGCCTCGTGCTGAACGTGTTCGCGTGGTTCCTGGCCATGCCCGCGCTTTTCGTTTCAGTGGCGGCACTCCATCACCACAAGATCGTCTCGATCTCCGAGAACATTGTTCCGATGACCGCAGCCGTGCTGTCACTGTGGGCCGGCGTGATCTACTGGCGTTGCGTGCCGAGCACGCCAAGCGCATGGCGCCGCGCCGGCTACCTTGTGGCCTTCCTGGCCGCCATGTTCCTCCTGGGCTGGGCGGCGATGTGGGTGACCTTCGTCGTCATGCTGGCAATCTACGGCGCGTAGCAGCCGTCAATCCCCTCCACACCCCCCGCGCTCCAGCACCGGCAGCAGCTGCGGCCCCAGCGACTTCAGCAGCTGCGTCGGCAGCGCGCTCGTGAACCGGTAGCGCGCGGCGTAGGGTTCGTTCACGTAGGCCATGATGGTGCCGAAGTAGCGGTCGCCGATCGTGAACACGAAGGTGGCCGAGCGGCTGATCTTGCGCTCGGTGCCCGGCCGTCCGCCGCGGCCGGTGTGCCCGTAGCGATGGTCGCCGGTGCCGGTCTTGCCGCCGATCTCCATCGCGCGGCCGTTCGCGTCCACCAGTGCGCCCTTCAGGCGCCGCGCGGTGCCGTCCTGCACCACCTGCACCAGCGCGCGGCGCAGCGTTGCGGCCACCTCGGTGGGCAGCACCTGTTCGGCGCCCGCGTTGCGCGGCTCGAGCCGTGTCTCGTAGGGCGTGTCGCGCGCGAAGTGCAGCGCGTCGACCCGTTGCACCCGCCGCCGTACGCCGTCGCTGGCGATGATGCCCATCAGTTCCGCCAGGGCGGCCGGCCGGTCGCCCGACGCGCCGATGGCGCTCGCGTAGGACGGCGTCAGCGATTCGAAGGGGTAGCCCAGGCGCTGCCACGAGCGGTGGACCTCCGCGAAGGCGTCGAGCTCGACCAGTTCGCGCAGGCGCTTGTCCTGCGCGCTCTTGTGGCGCGTCTTGAAGAGCCAGGCGTAGACCTCCTGGCGTTCGCTTGCGCTCGCGTCCAGCACCTCGGTCAGTGTTGCGCCGGGATGGCGCCGCAGGTATCCCACAAGCCACAGCTCCAGCGGATGCACGCGCGCCACGTAGCCGCGGTCCGCAAGCGAGAGGCCCGCGTAGGTGGTGCGCAGCGCCCGCAGTGCACGCGGCGAGCCGGCGAAGCCCTTGCCCAGCCGCTGCGTGAGCAGCTCATTGAGCCGCTCTTCGCTGGCCTCGGGCTCGATCGTGAACAGCACGCTCGCCAGGCGCGGCGCCGATGGCTTCAGGCCCCGCAGCAGCAGTGCCTCGGCACCCGCGGCCGACTGGCGCTGGTACTTGCGATAGAAGCGGATCAGGTAGGCCGAGCCTTCGCGGTCGGCAAAGCGCCGGAGCATCTCGCGGCGGCGCGGGTCGGCCGGGTCCTTCAGCAGGCGCTCGGCGTCCGACGCGCCGCCGAACATGCGGTGGCGCACCACGTCGCGCATCAGGCGGATGAACACCAGGTTGATCGAATGCTTGAAGCCCTCGCGCACCGTCATCGATTCGCTGTTGCGCGAGCGCTCGAAGTTTTCGAACTGGTGCAGGCCGCCGCCGGTGAAGAAGGATTCGCCCGGGTTCGCCGAATACTTTCGCTCCATGGCCGCCTCGAGCATCGGCGTGAGGCGGCGATCCTTGGCGCGCAACAGGTACTGCCGCGCCCACATGCCCAGCGGATCGCGCGGGTTGTTCGCCAGCGCGGCGAGCTGGGCGGGGCTCAGGCCGGACCAGCGTTCGTGCAGCTCGGCCACCAGTTCGAGGTAGCTCACCAGCGTGCGCAGCTTGGCGGTCGAGCCCAGGTCCAGCCGCGCGCCCTGGTTCACGTCGAAAGGCTGGTTGATGTTGTCGGCCTGCACGCGCAGCAGGTTGGCCTGGGCGCCGCGCTCGAACAGCGTGAAGCTGTAGATCAGCGGCGCCGGGTCCGCACCCGGGTCGAGCATGTGCGGGCCGAACAGTCCCGCGGCCTTGGCCGCGGCGGGCGTCCGCAGGCCGGTCAGCACCCGCGCCGCGAGCGCCTGCGCTTCGCCGTCCAGGCTGGTTTCGGCCTCCAGGTCGAGCCGCTCCAGGTCGTAGGCGCGCGGCACGTCGAGCAGCGTGGAGATGTGGGTGCGCAGCGCGGTCGTAGCCTTGCGCTGCACGAAGTCCGGACGCGGTGTCGACGGCAGTTCGGGCCGCAGGTGCAGGGGCAGCGGCAGTGCCGCATCGCGCAGCGAGGGCGCGATCAAACCCGCCTCGGCCATCAGCCGCAGGTAGCTGTCGGTCAGCCGGGCCAGGCCCGTGCCGTCGCCGAGCAGGTGCTGCGACGGGCGGCGCTGCGCGATCATCAGCGACAGCGCCTGCTTGAAGGCCTCGGCCTGGCGCTGGAGCGCCTCGGGCGTGGGCGTTGCCGCCCCTTCGGCGTTGTCGGCAAGCAGGCGGTTGACCTCGCGGAAGTCGCGCCCGTACCAGGCCCACAGGCCGTCGCCCAGGCCGTGCACCTCGCCGATGCCCGGGCGTGCGGCCAGCGGCACCGTGTCGAGGTAGTCGACGACGATCTGGCGGCGCCGCGCCAGCGTGTCCTCGCCGTCCTGGTAGGCGCGCACCGAGGCCGAGACCATCTGGCGCAGCTTCTCGCGCACCGAGCCGGTGCGGCCCTGCGGCGAGTGGCGGTACTTTTCGATCTGCGTGGCCAGGGTGCTGCCGCCCGTTGCCGACCCGCGTGGGTTGAACACCCGCAGCCCCTGCTCGACCGCGGCCTTGGCAAAGCGTTCCGGATCGAGCGCGGGGTTGCGCTGCGTCGGCTCCGCGTCGAGCAGGTGGCGGTCCTCGACGAACAGCAGGGCGCTCACCAGCAGCGGCGGCACGTCTTCGAAACGCTCGTAGGCGCGCTGGGGCACGCGCGTGTGCAGCAGCGCCGCGCTGCGGCAGTCGCGCACGGTCAGGCCGGCCTGGTTCTTCTCGCGGTAGGGCGTGAAAAGCCCGTGCTCCTGCAGCTCGACCAGCCGCGGCGACATGCGCGCCTGGCGCGTGATGGCAAAGCCCTGGGGCTCCAGGCGGTCGATGAAGTGGGGAAGATCGTGGTAGCCCAGCCGCTCGTCGTACGGCCCGGTCTGGGGGAAGCGGATGGCATCGCTGGCACCGGCCTCGACGCTGAAGCCCGCGCCGCGGGAAAAGTCGCGCCAGAAGGCCGATTGCCATCGGGAGGTCTTCAGCTCGTTGACCACTGCGAATGCGGCAAGCGCACCCAGCACGGCGAGCCCGCCGCTGATCCAGAAGACCTTCTTGAACCTTGTCATGCTGCCTCGCACAGTCTGAACCGGGGGTCCGTCCATGGCGATGATGCGCTTTCCGCGGGCAGTTGACTCGTGCGCCCGGTGCTCTTCTGTGCGGGACAACTACCTATGGCGGATCATCGATGCATTGGCATACAAAGCGTAGTTCTTTTGTTTCCAGTGGCAACGGGGCCGGTCTTCCTCAGCCCACCGCCTTGATCAGCCGTTCGCGCCCCGCCTTGGCCAGCATCGAGGCCACCGCGCAGGAGGCCAGGCGCGCCGGCTCCGAGTCGGCCCGGCTCGTCAGGATCACCGGCACCCGGGTGCCCAGCACAATGCCCGCCGCATAGGCCCCGCCCAGGAAGCTCAGGCTCTTGGCCAGCATGTTGCCCGCGTCCAGGCTGGGCACGATCAGCACGTTGGCGCGGCCCGCCACCGGCGAGACGATGCCCTTGATGCGCGCCGCCTCGGCGTCGATGGCGTTGTCCATGGCCAGCGGCCCGTCGAGCTGCGCACCGGTGATCTGGCCGCGGTCGGCCATCTTGCACAGCACGGCGGCGTCCAGCGTGGAAGGCACCTTGGTGTTGACCGTTTCCGTGGCCGAGAGAATCGCCACGTGCACCGCCGGCATCAGCAGCGCATGCGCAAGGTCGATCGCGTTCTGCACGATGTCGACCTTCTCTTCGAGCGTGGGCGCGATGTTGATGGCGGCGTCCGAAATGATCAGCGGCTGCGAGTGGCCCGGAATGTCCATCACGAAGCAGTGACTGATGCGCCGCGACGTGCGCAGCCCGCCTTCGCGCCGCACCACCGCGCCCATCAGCTCGTCGGTGTGCAGGCTGCCCTTCATCAACGCATCGACCTCGCCGCGCAGGGCCATGGCGACGGCGGTGTCGGCTGCGGCGTGGCTGTGGGGGGCGTCGACGATGGGGATGTTCGAGAGGTCTGCGCCGGCTTCGCGTGCTGCGGCCTCGATCTTTGCGCGCGGGCCGACCAGCGTGGGGGCGATGAGGCCCAGTGCGGCTGAAGCCAAGGCGGCTTCGAGCGAGACGGCGTTGGCGGGGTGGACGACCGCGACGCGCAAGGGTGGGAGGGCGCGGGCGGCGGCGATCAGGCGGTCGTAGTGGGGGTGGGTGGCGGAGGGAGAAGAGGGGGCCATGCGGGCTCCGGAAGATGGGCGGTTCTTAGATCACGACATTGTCTTGATCAACTCGAGCGCGCGACCCCGCGCATCGGGCGCGAGCGCATAGAAGGCGAGCAGCAGCTCTGCCGCATCGTCATCCGTGGCGTAGAAGTACGCGACCGGAACATTGAGCACAGCAGCCAATCTCTCTACGGTCAACCAATCCGGCGCGTGTTTGCCCCGTTCATATTGGTTCATTCTGGCGCTCGATGACATCTCGTCGATGCCGGCCATGATTCCCAACTTCTCCTGCGACAAGCCGGCTCGAAGTCGAGCGGCCTTCAGGCGCTTTGCAAGTACCGACAAAAAAAGCACCCCTAACAATTTTGATCAGGGATGCTCAAAGTTTCTGGCGCGGGCTACACTAAGGATTGCTTAGTAAAACGGGGGATTGTCTTGGACGCGTCAGACATTCTTGAGAGCAAGTTGTCCCAATTGCAATCTCTGTTGAGTTGCTGCTATGGCGATGGGGGCGAGTGGTTCGAAGTGATTGGGGCGAGGCATCGGGACAACATCATGTGGATTGCGGCGGATCTGGCGACTGAAGTCAGCCGGCTCTCTCAGGAGATCTTGAAAGGAAACCACGTGATGGACTTGCCGAAGGCGCAAACAAGGCCGCCGCTGTAGAGCGCGATCCCCCGTTGCAAGCGCGGCGCGCGCCGGACCGCCGGGTGGCACCGAGTTGGGTAGCTGGCCTGAATGTGTCACCACGCTGCTGGGGCCATGGATGCCGGGCGAAGGCATGGATCGGCAGCGTATAGGCGCCTTGCGCTTGGCGGCAGCAGCTATTTTGCTGGTGAGAATGAACTGGCAACACTGGCGCGGCAGAAGCTTTGCGCAGGTATCGACCGGAACTGAGGCTCCTTTTAGAGCCGTCAGTTCATCAACATCACTGTGTATGGCAGGTGAGAGAGCAAGTGCGGCAGCCGTTCACTTGGTGGAAGTGGGCGCGAGCAGCTTGCACAGCTGGTTGGCATGACGAATGCCAGCCGAGTGATTGCACGTTCTGCGGCTGAGGCCAGTAGACACAGCCCTCGGCGTGAACTTCGTGGTCGCCATTTGCTTGCACTGTTCGATTAACACAGTATTGCGGCATCTCGGTCTCCTCTAGTTGGAAGCGCAATCTAGATTGAAGGAGCGCCTTCACCAATCACGAATTTGAGTGATTGACATCTTCTTGTGTCAGTGGCGTTTCCGGAAAATCCCACAACTGTTTCGACCACCATATGCACCGGTGCCAACGTCTGAGGCCATGCAAAGTGCTGCTCGGCCGAAACCTTGCCTATCGGTCCCTTTCTGAGTATGAGGTCTTTCAACGACTCCGTCATGAGCGATGGGCTATGAAAAAACAACCGATGCCATGCAGCGCATCTTGACTGCGGACGGTTTGTTTCACGACCAGCGCAACCAATCAGATCGCGCTTCCCGCTAGTGGGGCGTACACAGTCAAGGAATGGTGGTCGCTCGAAAGCAGGGCAGTTCGGCCAACTCTAAACACTGGGAGATTTCGCTCGGCGCCTACAGAGATACCACAGCCGCAAGTGCGGTAGTTGTCGGCACCGCGACTGTCATCACCATCGCGGTGTCTGCTGGCGCTTCCGGCTAGCTCGTCGAAGCTGTGGCAGCCCCAACGAACGGCTGTATCTCCATCCATGGAACGGGCGCAGCAGCCACAAACATCCGATGGCTCTTTTCCGCTCAGACGGATGAGCTCGAGTTCCCGCAACCGACGCCGCCACTACCATCCGATGGTTGGCGAGCGTCAAGCTCACAGAGATCGTTGGCTAGGATTTTGGATCGAAAGCTTTTCGTCGGGACAGCCAGCGATGGAGCATCAGTGTTGGCTTAAATCTCTCACGGCCGCCTTGACCTCCGCCATGGCTGATTGCACCTGTTCGAATGTGATCAGGCTGAGGCGGCGGAATGCATCAAGGTCGCTTGAGAGCTCGAGTTCATCTCGCATTGCCACGAGCAATCGATCCAGTTTGTCTGTCACTTCCTCTTTAAGCGCGGTCATCAGGAATTGCGCTATATCGAGTTGCATGGCCGCTAGTTGTGCCTGAGCCGAAGCCGCCTGCGAGGTATGCCGATTTGCCTCCTCTTGGCTGGCATCGAACTGTTTTCTGATGGAGCCAAATTCATCCTGATCGACCCGCTGCGAGAGGTTGAACTGACGCATCAATTCCACGTAACTATCTGCTCGTTCTCTTGCCTGGCGGTAGAGATCGTTGTGCACCTTCGCTGTTGCTCGCAGGCCCGCAAGGGGAATGACTTTGGCCAGGCTACGCATCAATAAGCTTCCATAGACGTTTAACGTCTCACGAGCCAATTCGGCCGTGTGCTGCTCTGCAACGATGGAGACACGATAGACCGCCAACGAGAGATTCCCTATCTCGCTCCTCAGATCAAGGTCGGCTATTTCCTTCTCAGTTACGGCACCAAGAAATGTCTGAAATTTGACCATCTCACCTACCGCTGCAAGGTAGACCTCTCGACGCATTGCTACCAACCTGCCGTGTCTGTCCTTTTGGGCGTCGAGTTCTCGTTCCTTCGCCGCTTCGGTCCTGGTGTGCTCGCGATTGCGGTTCTCTTGATCGACTGAGTGAGCGAGCTCGGCCTTCGTTTTCGCCTCGCTGGAACCAAGTGATAGCTCCACGCCATGTAGCGTGGTGCGAGTTGCCACAATCGCTACGACGCCGGCGATTGCCGCGGCGATGATGGTGGGGTTGTCGACTAGATAACGCCCAGACGCCTGTGCTATTTGCAGCCAATCAATCGGCATCTTCTCTCTCCTCGTTTATCCCCAGCATGGTAGCCGCAGAAGCCCGGCGGTTGGTTGGTGCGACACCTTGCCGCCAGAATTGGCTGAGCTCGAAACCGCTCCCGTCGTCGGGCCAACGCAGGTCTTTCACACAAGCTTTGAATGGCTGCGACCTCGACATCTCGCGGTCGACATCCGAACATATTTACGCATGAAGGATAAAAGCGAATATTTCCAGCGCGACTGGCCTGCGGGATGCGCAGCACCTGATAACTGAGGCTCAGAAGGCGAAGTTGGCGCGTGGGACGCGGTGGGTGCGCGAAAAGATCGACAAAGCAAAGCTGCCGAAGGAATGACGCCGCACCTCATGGCGAGTGAGGTCGAACGATGCGACCGCATAACTGAGGCAAAAAAAAGCGACGGCTTGGGGGTACGAACCCTGCAGTCGTCAATCTGCGCGCTGACGAAGTAGGGAGCGACGTGGCAGGAGGCGCGGGAAGCTGCTGGCGAGCTGTACCTGTTCCCGCCCGAGGAACCCGAGCAAACGCCAAGAATGAAAAGGACGGCGGGGTATCTGGCGCACGTGGAGCTGATGCAGGGCCTAGCGAATCTGGGGATGCCGGAGGACGACTCGGAGGCCTGAACCCGGCCGACGGCGCCAACTAGGCACCGAATGCGCCGCCCATCGCAGCGCCGCAGATCAAGGCCGACAACTTCACCATCGACGACGGTAAGCGCTGCTGCCTACCAATCATCGCAGCTCAGCACTTTAGGTCGAAGAACTGTTTGCGGGCCTTGTAGAGGTCGACATCGGCACGAGCCTTCGCATCGCCCGACGCGCCCGCCGCGTCCGATTCCAGGTGGAGTAGACGGTTGTCGAGATTGGCGCATTGAGCCTGGTCGCCCCTGGGCAGTTTGACGCGACGGCGCATCACGTCCATGTCCGCATGCGAGCGGCCATGGAGCGGACGGAATGCGTTGTCGAAGGTCGCGTTGAACTCTTCGCGCTGTACGTCGCGGCCCTTACGGGACTGCCCAGTCATTTTGTCCATGCCTTGCGTGGGCGTCGCGTCGATCACCTTGGCTCCGACGCATGGGGCGTCCGAGTAGCTGACCTTGCCGTTCGTCTCGCAGCGATAGACCGGGTGTTGCGCCGCGACTGGGAAGATCGCGATGGCCAACAGGGCAGGGGCCAAGTGCAGCGGGCGCCAAAGCGCATGGCGGGTAGGAATCGGCGTGGAATGCGACAGCATCAGAGTCATGCCTCAAATCCTCTTACATCGGCGATTACATCGCCTAAGACAAAAGCCCCGTCGCTATCGTCTTGATAGCAACGGGGCTTTTTATTTGGTGCCGGAGAGATGAATCGAACACCCGACCTTCTCATTACGAATGAGCTGCTCTACCGACTGAGCTACACCGGCGAAGCCTCGGATTATAGCAACACCGTCAGGCCTTTTCGGCGTGGTACTTGGTCAAACGCTCGACTTCGTTACGCGAACCCAACATCACGCTCACGCGCTCGTGCAGTTTGGTGGGCTGCAGCTCCAGGATGCGCTGCTTGCCGTTGGTGGCGGCGCCGCCGGCCTGCTCGACCAGCCAGCTCATGGGGTTGGCCTCGTACATCAGGCGCAGCTTGCCGGCCTTTTCGGGCTCGCGCTTGTCCCACGGGTACATGAAGACGCCGCCGCGCATCAGGATGCGGTGCACGTCGGCCACCATGCTGGCAATCCAGCGCATGTTGAAGTCCTTGCCGCGGGGGCCTTCCTTGCCGGCCAGGCATTCGTCGATGTAGCGCTTCATGGGCTCGTCCCAGTGGCGCATGTTGCTCATGTTGACCGCAAATTCTTTTGTATCGGCCGGAATCTGGATGTCTTCCTGCGTGAGCACGAAGCTGCCTTGCTCGCGATCGAGCGTGAACATGGCCACGCCGTTGCCCACGGTGAGCACCAGCGTCGTTTGCGGGCCGTAGATGCAGTAGCCGGCGGCCACCTGCTGGGTGCCGGGCTGCAGGAAGTCGGCTTCCTGCACGCCGGGGGTGTCGTCGGGCTTCTTCAGCACGCTGAAGATGGTGCCGATGCTCACGTTCACGTCGATGTTGCTGCTGCCGTCGAGCGGGTCGAACATGAGCAGGTATTCGCCCTGCGGGTAGCGGTTGGGCACCACGTAGATGCTGTCCATTTCCTCGCTGGCCATGGCCGCAAGGTGGCCGCCCCATTCGTTGGCCTCGATGAGCACTTCGTTGGCGATGATGTCCAGCTTCTTCTGGATCTCGCCCTGCACGTTCTCGCTCTCGGCGGTGCCGAGCACTCCCCCCAGCGCGCCCTTGTTGACGGCCTGGCTGATGCTCTTGCAGGCACGGGCCACCACTTCGAGCAACAGGCGCAGTTGGCCGGGAATGAGGCCGTCGGCGCGTTGCTGTTCGACGAGGTAGCGGGTGAGGGAGATCTTCTGTTGTTGGGCCATGTGCTTCCTGTGTTCCTTGTTTGCTTGTCAGTTACCGGCGAGGGCGCGGGTGACGACTTCGTGCGTGTCCTTGCTCAGGTCGGGCTTGGCGGCCACGCGGGCAATCGCTTCGCGCGCGGCGCTGCGGTAGGGTTCGGCCAGCTTGCTCCAGCGGTCGAGCGCGCGGGCGAGGCGGGCGGCCACCTGGGGGTTGATGGCGTCCAGCTCGATGACGCGCTCGCTCCAGTACACGTAGCCGGCCGCGTCGGGGCGGTGGAAGGCGCCGGGGTTGGCGCTGCAGTAGCTGAAGATCACGCTGCGGGCGCGGTTGGGGTTCTTGATGGAGAAGTCCGGGTGCTTCATCAGCTGCTTGACCAGCGGCAGGATGTCGCCGCCGCGGTCGGGCGCGCCGGCTTGCAGCGAGAACCACTTGTCGATGACCAGCGCCTCGTCCTTGAAGATGGCGTGGAAGCGCGCAAGCGCCTGCGCGGCCAGCGTGTGGCCCGACGCCACCAGCGCATTGAGCGCGTTGAAGCGGTCGGTCATGTTGCCGGCGTCCTTGAAGCGCTGCAGCGTCTTGCCGGGCCACACGGTGTCGCCCGAAGCGCGCGCCGCCAGGCACAAGAAGTTGAGCGCCATGCCGGCCAGCGCGCGGCGGCCCGACGAGGTCGGGTCGGGCGTGTAGGCGCCGGTGTCGTGGTTTTCTTCGTAGACCTGTTGCCAGTCCTGGAAGAGGGCGGTGGCCAGTTGCGCGCGCATGGCTTCGCGCACCAGGTGCACGCGCTGCGGGTCGACCACGTCGAGCTGCTCGGAGATGTAGGTTTCCGAAGGCAGCGTGAGCACCAGTTCCTTGAAGGCGGCGTCGAGCTTGGGGTTGCGCAGCACGCTGCGCATGGCGTCGAGGTAGGCGTCGTTCAGCACCGGGGTGGTGTCGGTGGCCAGCGCGGCAATGCCTTGCAGCGCGGCGCGCAGGCCCAGGCGCTGGCCGGCTTCCCATCGGTTGAAGGGGTCGGGGTCGTTGGCCAGCAGAGTGAGCAGCTGGGCGTCGGTGTATTCGAAGTCGAGGATCACCGGCGCGCTGAAGCCGCGCAGGATGGAAGGCACGGGCTCGGCGTCGAGGCCGACGAAGGTGATCTGCTCACCGGCGCGCGAGAGCACCACGGTGCGCGTGCAGGGCGTGCCCGGCGCGCCGCGGGTCACTTCGCTTTCGCCTTCGAGCTGCAGCGGCAGTTCGCGCCCGCTGGCGTCGAGCAGGCCGATGTTCACCGGAATGACGAAGGGTTCCTTGGCCGCCTGGCCCGGCGTGGGCGGGCAGCTCTGGACGATGCTCAGGGTGTAGCTGCGGTTCTGCGCGTCGTACACGCCGTGGGCGGCAAGACGCGGCGTGCCGGCCTGGCTGTACCAGCGCTTGAACTGGGGCAGCAGGCGGGTGAGTTCCGAATCGGGGTTGGCGTCGGCAATGGCCTGGGCGAAGTCGTCGCAGGTCACGGCCTGGCCGTCGTGGCGTTCGAAGTAGAGCGTGATGCCCTTCTCGAAGCCCTTGCGGCCGACCAGCGTCTGCATCATGCGCACCACCTCGGCACCCTTTTCGTAGATGGTGACGGTGTAGAAGTTGCTGATCTCGATGTAGCTGTCGGGCCGCACCGGGTGGGCCATGGGGCCGGCGTCTTCGGGGAACTGGGCGGTGCGCAGCACGCGCACATCCTCGATGCGCTTGACGGCGCGGGCCGAGGCGTCGGCGCACAGGTCCTGGCTGAATTCCTGGTCGCGGAAGACGGTGAGGCCTTCCTTCAGCGAGAGCTGGAACCAGTCGCGGCAGGTCACGCGGTCGCCGCTCCAGTTGTGGAAGTACTCGTGGCCGACCACGCTTTCGATGTTGCTGTAGTCGGCGTCGGTGGCGGTGGCCTGGTTGGCCAGAACGTACTTCGTGTTGAAGATGTTCAGGCCCTTGTTCTCCATGGCGCCCATGTTGAAGTCGCTGGTGGCCACGATCATGAAGCGGTCCAGGTCCAGCGGCAGGCCGAAGCGGGCTTCGTCCCACAGCACGGAGTTGACCAGCGAGTTCATCGCATGCTCGGTCTTGTCGAGGTCGCCGGCGCGCACGTACACCTGCAGCAGGTGTTCCTTGCCATTGCGCGCGGTGATGCGCTGCTCGCGCGCCACCAGCTTGCCGGCCACCAGCGCGAACAGGTAGCAGGGCTTCTTGAAGGGATCGACCCACTTGGCAAAGTGGCGGCCTTCGGGCAGCTCGCCCTGCTCGACGAGGTTGCCGTTCGACAGCAGCACCGGATACGCAGCCTTGGCGGCGCGCAGCGTCACGGTGTACATCGCCATCACGTCGGGACGGTCGAGAAAATAGGTGATGCGGCGGAAGCCCTCGGCCTCGCACTGCGTGAAGAAGGTGTCTTCGCTCACGAACAGGCCCATCAGCTTGGTGTTCTTGATGGGGCAGCAGGTGGTGAAGATCTCGAGCTCGAAGGCATCGGGCAAGCCGTCGATGACGAGCTGGTCGCCTTCCATGCGGAACGATGCGCCCTGACCGTTGACCAGCACGCGCGCCAGGTTCAGCTCGTCGCCGTCCAGGCGCAGCGGCTGGGCCGGCGCGTCGGGGTTGCGGCGCAATTGCATGCGGTTGAGCACGCGGGTCTTGGCGGGGTCGAGGTCGAAGGTGAGGTCGACGGTGTCGATCCAGAATGCCGGAGCGGCATAGTCTTCGCGGCGAATGGCAATCGGTTGCCCTTGGGCGTCACGCTGCAGCAGCATCGAGTGTCTCCAGAAAATTCGAATGGGCGAGTTCGTCGTAGTCGCGAACCGCGGCAATCACATGGGGGCCGGCAAGCTCGGCGGCGGTATGGGTGCTGCACACGGCCACGGCACGCATGCCGCCGCGGCGCGCGGCCTCGATGCCGAAGGGCGCGTCTTCAAAGACGATGCAGCGCTCGGGCGCCACGCCGATGCGGCGCGCGGCTTCCAGAAAGATCTCGGGCGTGGGCTTGCCGGCAAAGCCTTCGTCACCGCCGACGATGGCCAGTGGCAGCGGGTCCATCTTCAGGCGCGACATCGCAAACTCGATGTTGTGCCGGTCGCCGGCGGTGCCCACGGCCACCTTCAGGCCGCGCGCCACGGCGGCCTTGGCAAAGGCAGTGAAGCCGGCCACTTCGGTGAAGTTGTCGTGGAAGAGGGCGCGGTAGATCTCTTCCTTCTCGTGCACCATGGACTGGCACTCTTCGTCGGAAAGCTCGCGCTCGAACAGCTCGCGCATGCACTCGGCGCCGGTGCGGCCCGTGGTGCGCGCAAGAATGTCGGTCACGTCGAGCTCGAGGCCGTGGCGTTCGACAAACTCCACCCATGAGCGCGCATGCCACGGCATGGAGTCGATCATGGTGCCGTCCATGTCGAAGATGAAGGCTTCGACCTTCCCGTGCGTCAAGCTCATCGCTTACACGCCCTGCTTGAGCGAGGCTTCGATGAACACATCGAGGTCGCCGTCGAGCACCTTCTGCGTGGCCGAGACTTCGACGTTGGTGCGCAGGTCCTTGATGCGGCTGTTGTCCAGCACGTAGCTGCGGATCTGGTGGCCCCAGCCCACGTCGGTCTTGCTGTCCTCGAGCTTCTGCTGCTCTTCCTGGCGCTTGCGCATCTCGTGGTCGTACAGGCGCGAGCGCAGGCGCTTCCACGCCACGTCGCGGTTGCTGTGCTGGCTGCGGCCGTCCTGGCACTGCACCACGATGCCGGTCGGGATGTGAGTCAGGCGCACGGCCGAGTCGGTCTTGTTGATGTGCTGGCCGCCGGCGCCGCTGGCGCGGAAGGTGTCGGTGCGCACGTCCGAAGGGTTGATGTCGATCTCGATCGAATCGTCGATTTCCGGGTACACGAAGATCGAGGCGAAGCTGGTGTGGCGCCCGCCCGACGAGTCGAACGGCGACTTGCGCACCAGGCGGTGCACGCCGGTTTCGGTGCGCAGCAGGCCGAAGGCGTAGTCGCCCTCGACCTTGATGGTCGCGCCCTTGATGCCCGCGGTGTCGCCCGGGGTTTCGTCTTCGATCTGCGTCTTGAAGCCCTTGCGCTCGGCGTACTTCAGGTACTGGCGCAGCAGCATGCTGGCCCAGTCGCAGGCCTCGGTGCCGCCCGCGCCGGCCTGGATGTCGACGAAGGCGTTGAGCGGATCGGCCGGGTTGTTGAACATCCGGCGGAATTCGAGCTGCTTGATGTCGGCTTCGAGCGCGGCGGCGTCATCGGCGATGGACTGCAAGCCGTCCATGTCGCCGTCTTCCTTCGACATCTCGTAGAGCTCGGTGTTGTCCGACAGGCCGCTGGTGAGGCGGTCGAGCGTGACGACCACGTCGTCGAGCGACTTTTTCTCGCGGCCCAGTTCCTGGGCCTTCTTGGGGTCGTTCCAGACGTTGGGATCTTCGAGCGACGCGTTGACCGTCCTCAGGCGTTCGGCTTTGGCATCGTAGTCAAAGATACCTCCGTAAATCCGCAGTCCGGGCGCTCAGGTCTGCAAGCGTTGCGCCGATCTGGTTGATTTGTTCTGCGTCCATGGGGTGTCCTGACTGTGTTCGGGGGAAACCCGGCATTTTCTCACGGACCGATAACCCGCCCCGCAGATGCCCCGTATTGCTCCTTCCCCCTCCGGGGGAAGGCTGGGATGGGGGCGGTTCCCGCATTCGGCGCGGCTTGAGAAATTCAGAGCTGCCGGTATGAATTCCGGTTGAGATGCCGCCTGCTACAGGCTGAAAGTCTTTACCGATCAATGAGTTATGGGGCGAGAAGACGCCCGACTACTACCTGAACGTGGTGGCCTTGAAGAGCGCGGACAAGAACGCGCCCTGGGCCAAGGACATTGCCGAGGCCTACCGCTCCAAGGAATTCAAGGCGGTGGTCGACAGCAAGTTCCAGGGCTACGCCAAGCCCGGCTTCCTGCAGTAGATCCCGCCAAGCCCGGCGCGCAATCAGGGCGAGAGAATCATCACCTTGCACTGGCTCGGCACGATGCGCATGCCCACCATGTTGTTGCGGTTCTGCGTGCTCAGGCTGGTCATGCGCGTGGCCGGCGTGCCCTTGATGAGCACCGTGAACGCGCCGGTCAGGTGTCGCGACTGGCTCATGAAGGTCTGCGAGACGATGCCGCCGCCGGCACCGGTGGTGTCGCCCAGCGTGATGGGCGTGGTGGTGGCCATGTTGTGCGCGGGCATGCCCATGAAGAGGATGTTCCATGCATTGGGCACCGCCGTGGGACCGAAGGCCATGTTCGGGTACGGAATGGGCGCCATGGCCGCGGGCGGCGTCTTGCAGACATCGGGGAAGGCCAGGTCCATTCCCATCAGCTGGCAGTTGGCAAACATCGGTGGTTCTCCTTTGGATCGGGCCGTGCATCAGCCCATGTGAATCTGCGCGCCGTCGACCTTGACGAGCTCGCTGGCCGTGAGCACCGTGTGCCTGGCATGCAGCCGCGTGGTTCCGGTGGCCTCGCAGTCCAGGTGGCCCACGCGCACCTGTTCGGTTTCGTCCACCACGCGCAGTGCGCTGCGCGCCATCTGCACGACGCGGTCGGCCACCGATTCGAAGACCCGCCCGACCAGCCGCAGGCGGCCGACGGTGGCGTCGAATGCCTGGCCGGTGTAGCGCATGTCGTCGACGCGGCAGCTGGCGCCGGCGGCTTGCAGGTTCCATTGCGCGGCCTTCATCAGCAGCTGGCTGCCGCTCTGGAGGCGCACATCGCCGGGGCTTTCGATCGAGACTGCGCCGGGCGCATCGATGCGGCTGAGCGTGTCGTCGGCCTGTTCCAGCACGGCGATCAAGTAGACCTTGTGGCTGTCGGGGCCGGAGAGCAGCACGGTGTCCCCCACCTCGGGCTTGAGCAGGCAGCTGGCAGCGCGCCGGCAGCGCCAGGCAGCGCCGTCTTCGTCCTGGACTTCGAAGAAGCGCGGGTCAGGCAGCGCCGCAGTGAGGCGGCCCATGAAATGAACCGGGGCGGCCGCCGGTGTGGCGGCGGGGCGGAGTGGAACGACATTCATCGGGATTCCCTTCTTGCTGTTGATCTGTTCGCCGGCCTTCAACGCGCGTCGGACCATGCCTGGGCCTTGAAGAGCTCCGGCTCGCTGTCGATGATTCCGCCGCGGCTGGTGAAGCGGGCGCCTTGCTGCAGCGCGCGATGAAAGCGGGTGCGCAGGAAGTGGGCGCTGCCCAGGTCGGCGCCGCTCAGGTCGGCGTATGAGAGGTCCGCGTCCTGCAGGTCGGCGCCGCGCAAGTTGGCGCCGGCGCAGCGCGCACGGTGAAAGACGCACAGCGGCAGCCGGGCATGGTTGAAATCGGCGTGTTCCAGCACCGCTTCCACCCAGATCGACTGGTCGAAGCGTCCGCTGCCGCAGTTCGCGCCCGTGAGGTTGGCCTGGAAGAACAACGCCTGGCAGGCGTCCGCATGCGAGAAGTTCGCGCGCAGCAGCGTTGCCCCCTTGAAGTTGCCCTGCGTGAGCGTGGCGCCGCTGAAATCGGCGTCGTCGAGGCGGCTGTCGGTGAACTGGCACAAGCGCAGCAACAAGCCCGCGAAGCGCTGCCCGCGCAGGTCGCACTCCAGGAACATGACGCTCAGGCATTGCGCCTGGGCAAACACCGCCGTTCTCAGGTCGAGGCGGTGAAAGGTGACGAAGTTCAGCGCGGCGCCGCTGAAGTCGACCCGGTCGAGCTGCGATTCCAGGAAGCTCGCGCGTTCGAAGCGCTGCGACTGCAGAAGGCTTTCGGTCAGCTCGCAGCGGAAGAAGCTGGACAGGTCCAGCCGGGTTTCGCGAAAGCTTGCCTGCCGCGCCTGGCACTCGACGAAGGCTGCGCCTTCGAGCGTGGCCGCATCGAAGCGCGCGCCGTTCATGCGGCAGCGAAAGAACTGCAGCTCCTTCAGGTTGCCGCCGGAAAACTCGCAGTCCGACAGGTTGCAGTGCGACAGCGCACTGCCTTCGAGCTTGGCCTTGGCAAAGCTGGCGCCGCTGAAATCGACGTCGTCCAGCAGCGCGCCCGAGAGGTCCAGGCCGCTCAAGTCCCATCCCCTGCAATCGGCGCTGCCGATCTGTATGCCGTGGCGGATCTTGTCGACGAATTCATCGCGCGTCATTCGTGGGTCATTCGGGCGCCTCGGCGCGGCGCGCCGGCCAGACCTTCGCCTGCTGCGTGTAGGCGCCCTGCAGATGGGTGGTGCCGTCGATCAGGCTCTGCGACACGTCGGTGCGGAACAGGTTGGCGCCGCTCAGGTCGGCCTGCGTGAAGTCGGCCTTGGAAAAATTGGCATCGATGAGGTTGGCGCCGCGCAGCGACGCGCCCCGGAGGTCGGCGCGCACGAAAAGGCTTTCGCCGGCCGCCATGCGCTCGAGCCTGGCGCCGCGCAGGTCGCACTCGGAGAAGTCGCAGTTGTCCAGCCGCGCCTCGCCAAGATCGGCGCCGGCGAGCGGCGTGGTGCGCAAGCCGCATTGCTTGAGCGCGGCGCGGTGGAACACGGCGCCGGCCAGCGAGCTCCCATGCGCGAAGCTGCTGCCGTCGATGCGGGCATCGGAGAAATCGACCGCGTCGCTGCAATCGGTGGTGACGAAGCCGCAGCGCACCAGTGAGGCGTTGACAAAGCGCACGTCCTGCAGCGTGCATTCGAGCCACACCACCTGGTTGAACGAGGCGCCGTCGAAAGCCATGCCGTCCATGCGCAGTTTCATCAGGAAGACCTGCTGCCAAGTGGAGCCGCGAAAGTCGCATTGGCTGAGTTCGGCGTCGGTGAGCCGCGTCTGGTCGAGGCGGGTGTTGGTCATGTTGCAGGACTTGAAGCGCGTCTTCTCGCAAAGCGCACTGCCCAGGTCGGCACCGGCGAAGTTGGCAAACTCGCATTGCGCGCCGCCGAGGTTGGCGCCCCTGAACGTGGCGCCCGCCAGCGAGGTGCGCGAGAGCCTGGCGCGCGCCAGCACCGCACCGCTGAAATTGGCACCGTCGAGCAGGGCTGCGTCGAGGTTGGCGTCTTCGAGGAGGGCGCCCGAGAAATCGGCCCCGCGCAGGTCCATGCCCGAGAGATCGGCGCCGACGAGGCGCATGCCCGCGAATTTGCGTTCACCGGCGGCGGCCTCGGCCAGGCGGCGCCTGATCTTGGCGGATCGGTAGGAGGGCATCGGCGGCGCGGCGTCGAACAGGTGCGCTCCGTAGAGATACCCGAGCTTGATCTGCGCGCCCATGCGCTCCTTCGCGTTGGCGGCAATGAGCGCAGGCGCGGCCGCGGGGCCGGCCGGGCTCTGCGGGGCGGGTGCCGCGAGCTCCTCGAGCCGAAGCAGCAGCTCGTCCGGGTCGAAGCGCTGCGGCCGGCTGCGGCTTTGCTGCCGCAAGGCCGGGTCGATTTCTTCTTCCTGCTCCCGGTGCATGCGTTCGGCATGCGCCTTCAGCTCTTGCCGCGTCTTTGTCATGTCTTCCTGCATGTGCTCGAAATAGGCCGGGACGTCGTCGAATGCCAGCGATTCGAGCGGGGGCGGTGGCGCGGGCAGGTATTTGTCGGGATCGACATCCAGCGCCAGCAACTCGGCGCGGCGGCTTTCGTGGTCGCGCTGCTGGCCGGTGCGCAGGTTGCGCAGCAGCGGCCGCGCCATGGGGTCGGGCGTATCGATGGCGCTCCAGCGCCCGAGAACGGACTTGGGAGCGAGGTCGCTGTCGCGAAACGCCAGCAGGGCGCCGCGCGCCGGGTCGAGCCGCTGCAGCAGCACCGACTGGTAGTGCGCAAGCGTCCGGGGCTCATGCCGGAGTTCGAGCGCCGGCATGATGTGCCGAATGTCGGCCGCATCGTCCTCGCGCACCGGCAGCGTTCCGTGCCAGACCAGTGCCACGCGCTCGCGGTGCGGAAAGAACCAGGCGGTGGTGAGCCGCAGCGCAAGCTCCTGCAGCTCGCGGCCCTGCTTGTCGAAGCTCACGAAGCAGCGTGCGAGCCAGTCGGGCAGGTGCCCGCAGAGCACAGGCTGTCCGGGGTGCATGTTGAGAATTTCGTAGGCCGCGCCGGGCGGGAGCTCCCGGCGGCTGGGCCATTGCTGGTCGGCGGGAGCGGCGTTGAAGAAGCGCCAGTCCATGTCCTCGGCGAAACCGGGGAACTGGTGCTGCAGCCAGTCCTTGCCGTAGTTGCTGCCCATCAGGGCCATGCGCTGCGGGCTCTCCACCGGTACGGCGCCAAAGCTGGCGGGGTGCACGGCCTGGCCGCGCGACGTCACGCGTGCGCCAATGGCTTCCACGTTGGGCGCG
The DNA here is from genome assembly GCF_033807855.1 of Variovorax sp. SPNA7. Taxonomy (NCBI): domain Bacteria; kingdom Pseudomonadati; phylum Pseudomonadota; class Betaproteobacteria; order Burkholderiales; family Comamonadaceae; genus Variovorax; species Variovorax sp. SPNA7. Next base: position 4,217,524 of record NZ_CP138513.1, on the reverse strand, counting down.
CGGCGCGTGTGAACCCCATTCACCAGTTCGTCGAACGCGCCGATGCCTTCGGGGTTCTCGGGGATGCCGGGTCCGCCATAGGCATGGGCCCAGTCCAGGCGCACCTGCTCGAAGGGTTGGGGCGCCGTGAGCCGGCCGTCGAGCCAGTAGCGGTCGCCGGAAACGAACAGCGACTTGTCGATGTCGGCAACGCGGATGCGCACCGCGCACGCGGTCTTGTCCTCTTGATGGCAGGTGTAGCCGTAGCCGCTCGCCAGGATTTCAGGTGCGCACTTGGGAATGCCCATGTCGAACACGCCCGAGCTGCCGATCTCCTCGCCCACGGTCTGCCACAGCTCCTGGTCGGCCATGAGGCGGGGCTCGGCGCCCATGCTGGCCAGCGCCGTGACGGAAACGCCCAGGTGATCGGCGCCCTGCCAGCGATAGGGCCGCGTGAGAATGCCGAGCCGCAGCGGCTTGACGGTCTTCATGCGTCCGCCATCTCTTTGGCGGCCGCGCACGGCCTGGATACATCGGCGCCGAAGTAGGCGGGCGAGCCAGCGCGGCGCTCGACGGCCAGCTCGCGGCTTGCGGGGTCGAAGCGCACCGCAATCATCTTGCCGGGGGCGTGGTCGGGCAGGTCGGCAAGGGCGATCGAGGTGGTCTGCTCCACGTCGAAGGGCTCGGCTGCACCGGCGGGCCGCACGCGAAGCCCGAGCCTTGCCACGGCCCAGACGGTCCCGCTCGCGGAGCGGCGCTGGCCGGTGTCGGCGAATGCGATCACCTCCGCCATGGCGGGCTCGCCGCGGTCGAGCAGCTCGGCGGCGCGTTGCGCGCGTGACGACTGGACCTGGTGCCGCCGGTATTCGCGCAGCAGCGTGACGCCCAGCGAGAACACGATCCATGCAAGCACCGGAACAAGGATCCACCAGACCGGGAAGCCGGAAGTCGCCATGAAAGATGGTGCATTCAGCCGAACAGCACGAAGCCCTTGAGTGCGCCCCAGAAGCCGCCGGCATGCGTCGAAGCCACCACGTTCGAGAAACTCACCTGTCCAAAATTGGCCTGGTGCGCGTACATGTTCAGGATCTGCGCCGTGGCATCCATCTTCTTGGCGTTGGACGTGAACGTGAGAAGCGCATTGCTGTTGTTGACACCGTAGGTGGCGCTGGAGGCACCGAAGGCCGTGACGGCCGTGGGCGCCCAGTCCCACAGCAGCACGCGGTTCACATGCTTGACCTTGTTGCCTTCGAAGGTGAAGTCGCCGCTGGCCTTGACGTTGACGTCGCCGGCCGTGGCCTCGATGGTCACGGCCTTGGCCTTGCCCGTGTAGTTGCCATCGGACACGGTGGAAAGGTGGTCGCCGGTCTTGATGGTTTCCGTGAGCCCGCCCGTGATGGTGTCGGAGCCGCCACCGCCCACGATGGTCCGCTGCCAGCCGGTCTGGTAGGTTTCCTGCCGGTTGCCCGCCAGCGTCTTGAGGATCGAGTCGCCGGTGTGCACCTCTTCGTCCATGCCGAGCTTGACATCGACGAGCAGCCCCTTGTCGAAGGTTTCGTGGCGCAGGCCGGCATTGACGATGACTTCCGAATCTCCCGTGAGCACGGTTTCCCTGGAGCCCATCCTGGTGGTGGTCTCGATGCGGTTGTCGAAGAAATGCTCCGTGAGCGCGCCCGAGACGGTGAGCTTGGAGCCATCGCGGTATTCGGCCGTGTCCTTCTTCACGATGGTGGTGTCGCGCGTCTTGTCGACGGTGAGGGTGTCGGTGCCCTGGATGTGGGTGGTGCGGTTGCCTTCGACCGTCTCGGTTTCGTTGCCCTCGACGTGGATGTCGAAGTCGTTCTCGACGTCGATCTCGAAATCCTTCTCGGCATGGATGCGCACCAGCTCGCACCCCGGCGCGTCGTCCAGGATGAATTCGTTCGCGTTGGCCGGCGAGCCGTCCTGGCTGCGGCTCACGAAGCCGCTCACGGTCACCTGTGCCGGCAGATCGAGCGGGGGCATCTGGTCGGCGTTGTAGACCCGGCCGATGATGATGGGCCGGTCGGGGTGGCCGCCGATGAAGTCGACCACCACCTCCTGTCCCTTGCGCGGATGGTTGACGGCGCCGTAGTTGGAGCCGGCCCATGCGCTGGAGACGCGCACCCAGCAGGAGCTGTTCTCGTCGCTCTTGCCGTAGCGGTCCCAGCGGAACTGCACCTTCACGCGGCCGTACCGGTCGACCCAGAACTCCTGGCCCGCCTTGCCGACCACGGTGGCTGTCTGCGGCCCGTTGGTGCGCGGCAGCGGTGTGACGCGCGGCGCGCGAAAGACATAGGCGCTGGGCTGCACGGCAAAGTCGAAGCTGCAGTGGCTCTCGGCGCCGCCGCTGGCGTAGCCGCCCTCGCGCAACGCATACGACACCGACACCACGAGGTATTCGCGGTTGTCTTCCTGCCGCGGGCAGTTCTGCATGGTGAAGCGGTAGCCGGGCGCCATGCCGCGCACGTTGGTGTGGCCGATGTCGCGCTCGGCCTGCGCCTGCGCTTCCTCCAGGCGGATGCGCGAGTAGTGCTCGCCCTGTTCCGCCTCGCTGAAGCCGCCGAGCCATTCGTACATCTCGTACTGGCCGTGATCGTTGCCGCGCGGCTGGCTGCGCATGTTCATCAGGTCGGCGCGGGGCTTCTTGAAGTCGAAGTCGTCCACCACGTAGGTGCCGGGGCGGATCTCTTCGGTGACCTGCCACTGGTCGATCACTTCCTGCCACGCGTCGGCGCCGCGGTCGGTGGACAGGTAGCCGATCTTCGCGTAGCCGGGCAGGGTCTCGTGCGCGCCGATGTCGTCGGCCAGCACCAGCGTGTGCTGGTCCTTGCCGTGCGTGAAGTAGTAGTAGATGCCTTCGTGCTCCATCAGGCGGCTCACGAAGGCGAAGTCGGTCTCCTGGTATTGAACGCAGTACTCCCACTGCCTGTAGCTCGCGCTGAGCCTTTTCTCGAAGGCAAAGCCGTAGTCCGCAAACACCTCTTCAAGGATGTCGACGACCGACTTGTTCTGGAATATCTTGCAGTCGCTGGTGCGCGTGAGATACCAGAGCCATGGCCGCACCGTGGCGCGGTAGACCACGTAGCGCGAGGCGCCGTCCTCCTTGCCGATCATCGTGAAGCGGACGATCTGTCCGTTCAGGAAGCGTGGCGCGCCCGCGGTCTGTATCTCCAGCGCCAGCGGCTTGCCCAGCACGGCCTTCATGTCGATCGACATGCTGGGGCTGAGCAGCTCGACCTCGAACTCGAACAGCTGCGACAGCCCCTCGGTTCCGTGCATCGAACGGAACATGAGCTGGTCTTCGCCCAGCGGCGTGTGTGCGCGTACGACTCGGGGCATGCGAAAAACTCCCTTGCTCAAGAGCGCGCCTCCTGCACCAGCATCGACCACCGCATGGCGGCCGAGGTGATGTTTGCGAACTTATGTTTGAACCGCCTGTTCGCCGGTGAACCCGCATGGGGCCAGGGGTGCTTCATCGTTGTGCCCTTTGCATTGCAGGCCAGCTTCTTTGCAAGTAGCAGGCCAGTGCGCATCGGGCCTCATGCCGCGTTGCGGCTTCGGCGGCGCCGCCTGTAGGATGTGCAGATGACCCAGCACATCGGAATCGTCGGGTGTTCCGCCGAAGGCGCGGCGCTCTGCTACCAGACCATCTGCGTGGAGGGGGCCGAACTGCTCGGCCCGCATGCGCATCCCGAAGTGGCCATGCACACGCCATCGCTTGCGGACTACATGGCGCACATCTACCGCGGCGACTGGCATGGCGTAGGCGAGGTGATGCTGGCCTCGGCGAGCAAGCTCGCGAAGATCGGCGCCGACTTCCTGGTCTGCCCCGACAACACGATCCACCAGGCGCTGCCCTTCATCGAGGCGCGCTCGCCGCTGCCGTGGCTGCATATTGCGGAATGCGTGGCCGACGAGGCCGCGCAGCGCGGCTTTCGGCGCCTGGCCATCACCGGCACGCGCTGGCTGGTCGACAGCGAGGTCTATCCCGAGAAGCTCTCGGCCCGGGGGCTCGAATACGTCCGGCCCACGGCCCTGGAGCGCGAGGAGATCAACCGCATCATCATGGACGAGCTGGTCCGCGGTGTGTTCACGCCCGACGCGGTGCTGGCGTTCCGGCGCGTGATCCAGCGCATGAAGGACGAAGAGGGCTGCGATGCGGTGGTGCTTGGCTGCACCGAGATTCCGCTCATCATGAACGACGTGAATTCGCCGCTGCCCACGCTCGACTCCACGCGGCTGCTGGCGCGCGCGGCGCTGCGGCGCGCCGCGGCCTGAAGCGCCGGCTGCCTCAGCCGGCCAGGAACTGCTCGATCAATCCGGCCACGCGCTGCGGCTGGTCGTGGTGCAGCATGTGGCCCGCGTCGGCCACCTGCTCGATGCGCACCGACGGCACGGACCTCAGCCGCTCGTGGAATTCATCGAGCGTGTAGCGGTTCTTCCACCAGCCGTGCAGGCTGTCGTCGGCGGCCTCGACCATCAGCGTGGGCGCCGAGATCCGCGCATAGAGCGCAAGCGTTTCGTCGACCCTGAAGATGTTCGCGTTGATGATCTTGTGCGCGGCGTCACCGAGGATCTGCCAGCGCTCGCTGCCGTCGGCCTGCACCTGGAGCGCCGACCAGTGGCTCGCGAGCCACTCGGCCTTGTCGGGCGTGAGGCGCGGGTTGGTCTTCATGAGCCGCCGCGCGACGCCGTCGACGGCCGAGTAGCCCGCCAGCGCCATCTCGCCGCGGTGCAGGCGCTTGAGCTCGTCGATCCATTGGCCGTAGCGCGCGGGCGCTTCCTCGGGCTTGCGCGCCGGCATGCCGAAGCCTTCGAGGTTGACGAGGCGGCGGATGCGCCCGGGCCGGGCGCCCGCGTAGTGCATGGCGACATTGCCGCCCATGCTGTGGCCGACCAGGTCGACCGGCCGCGCGGCATCGCCTTCGCCCGCGTAGTGGTCGAGCAGCCATTCGAGATCGGCCAGGTAGTCGGGCAGCCAGTAGTTGTCGACGCCGCCGCCGTCGGTGAGGCCGAAGCCGCGCCAGTCGGGCGCGACGATGAAGCGTTCCTCGGCCAGTGCGTCGACCACGAACTGCCAGGAGGCCGCCACGTCCATCCAGCCATGCAGCAGCACCAAGGGCGGCTTGTGCGGCGAGGGCTCGCCCCAGAGGCGCACGTGGTAGCGGAGGTTGCGCACGGGCACGAATTCGCTGCGCGAGGGGCGGATGGCTTGGTACATGGGCGCCGATGATACGGAGCCCGGCGGCAGGCCGCAGTCCGGCGCACGACAGCGCGCGCCCGGGTTTTGGCTGCGCTGCCAGCGCGCCGCGGAGGAGGGCGGTAGCATCCCGCGCATGAAAAAAATCCAACTCGGCCAGAGCGACCTGCACGTCACCCCCATCTGCCTGGGCACCATGACCTTCGGCGAACAGGTGGACGAGCCCACGTCCCACGCCATCCTGAGCCGCTCGCTCGAGCGCGGCGTCGACTTCATCGACACGGCCGAGATGTACTCGGTGCCCACGCGGCAGGAAACCTACAGCATCACCGAAACCATCATCGGCAACTGGTTTGCGGCCAACCCCGGTGCGCGGCAGAAGCTCGTGCTCGCCACCAAGGTGGCCGGCCCGCTGCGCAACACGCCGTGGGTGCGCGAAGGCGTGGGCATGACGGCGGCCGACATCGTGGCCTCGTGCAACGCGAGCCTCAAGCGGCTGAAGACCGACGTCATCGACCTCTACCAGATCCACTGGCCCGAGCGCCACGTGCCGGCCTTCGGCAACATCTACTACGACCCGGCCAAGGAGGTCTCGCAGACGCCGATTCTCGATCAGCTCGAAGCCCTCGGCGGCCTGGTGAAGGCCGGCAAGGTGCGCGCGATCGGACTGTCGAACGAAACGCCCTATGGCGTGCACGAGTTCGTGCGGCTGGCCGAGCAGCACGGGCTGCCGCGCGTGGCCACGGTGCAGAACGTCTACAACCTGGCGAGCCGCGGCGTCGAGAACGGCCTGGACGAGACGATGCACCGGCTGGGCGTGTCGCTGCTGGCCTATTCGCCGCTGGCCTACGGCCTGCTCACCGGCAAGTACGACCAGAGCGGCATCACCGGGCCCGATGCGCCCCAGGCCGCGCGCATCACGCGCTACGAATCGGTGCGCAAGCTGCGCTGGGGCCGCCCCGATGCGCTGAAGGCCGCGCGCCTGTACAACCAGCTCGCGCGCGACAACAGCCTCACGCCCGCGCAGCTTGCGCTGGCGTTCTGCTACACCAAGTGGCAGGTGGCGAGCACGATCCTCGGCGTGACGACGGTGGCACAGCTCGACGAAGACATCGATGCCTACGGCACCACGCTCTCGCCCGAGGTGCTGGCCGAGATCGACAGGATCCGGTGGGAGATCCGGGACCCGGCGGCGTGAGCAAGAATAAAAATTCCCACGTTTCCGAAACCCCCGCGACGCAGTTGCTGCGCGCGAACCTGGTCGCCTTCACCGAGCATCCGTACGAGTACCTGGAGCACGGCGGCGCCCAGCACAGCGCCGCCGTGCTGGGCCTGGACCCCTTCACGGTGGTGAAGACGCTGGTGATGCAGGACCAGGACGCCAGGCCGCTGATCGTGCTGATGCACGGCAACCGCACGGTGTCGACCAAGAACCTCGCGCGGCAGATCGGCGCCAAGTCGGTCGAGCCCTGCAAGCCCGAGGTCGCGCAGCGCCACAGCGGCTACATGGTGGGCGGCACCTCGCCCTTCGGCACGCGGCGCCAGATGCCGGTGTACATCGAGTCGACCATCCTCGAGCTGCCGAGGATCGCGATCAACGGCGGGCGGCGCGGCTACCTCGTGGGCATCGGCCCGCAGGTGTGCGTCGCCTTGCTCGGCGCCACGCCGGTGCAGTGCGCGCTGGCAGAATAGCCGGCGCGGCGCAGTCCGGCCCGGGCCGGCGCCGCCGAACAAGAACAACCATTTCCTCCCCGCGGAGCGCCGCCTTGAGCTTTCACCTGCCGTCTTTCATCGCCATCGTGGCTTCGTACCTGATCGGCTCGCTGTCCTTTGCGGTCATCGTGAGCAAGGCGCTCGGCATGGCCGATCCGCGCAGCTACGGCAGCGGCAATCCGGGTGCCACCAACGTGCTGCGCTCGGGCAACAAGGGCGCGGCGCTGGCCACGCTGCTGCTCGATGCGCTCAAGGGCTGGCTGCCGGTGTTCCTGATCCGCCATTTCGGCGCGCAGTGGGGCCTGGGCGAAGGCGTGGCCGCGCTGGCGGGCCTGGCGGCCTTCCTGGGCCACCTCTACCCTGTGTTCTTCGGCTTCCAGGGCGGCAAGGGCGTGGCCACGGCGGCCGGCGTGCTGGTGGGCATCGCGCCCTGGCTGGGGCTGGCCACCGGCGCCACCTGGCTGATCATCGCGGTGTTCTTCCGCTATTCGTCGCTGTCGTCGCTGGTGGCGGCCTTCTTTGCGCCGGCCTATTACCTGCTGGGCGGAAACATTGCGTGGCCGCTCGACCGCACGGTGCTGATTGCGATCATCATCATGAGTCTGCTGCTGGTCTGGCGGCACCGCGAAAACATCCGCCGGCTCGCGGCCGGCACGGAGTCGAAACTCGGCTCGAAGAAAAAGGCTTGATAAACACCATGGCATCCATTACCCGCTTCCACGTCGGCCCGCGCCTGTCCGAGACGGCCGTGCACAACGGCACCATCTACCTCGCGGGCCAGGTGCCCGACGACACCACGCAGGACATCCGCGGCCAGACCTCCCAGGTGCTGGCCATGGTCGACCGCCTGCTGGCCGAGGCCGGCAGCGACAAGTCGCGCATCCTCATGACGCAGATCTTCCTGGCCGACATCACCGACATCACGGCCATGAACGAGGTGTGGGATGCGTGGATTCCCGCCGGCAACACCCCGCCGCGCGCGACGGTGCAGGCCAAGATGGCCAATGCGGCCTACAAGATCGAAATCGTGGTCACGGCCGCCCAGGCCTGACGCGGACCGTCAATAGCGTTTCTCCAGGACCATCTGGTCCGCGTCGCGGCGCATCGAGAAACGGTTGATGAAGCTGTTGCCCAGCAGCACGAAGGGCATGGGCTGCGGCGAGACGATGGCGTCGATATCGTAGACCTCGACATCGCCCACGCGCACCGAGCGCAGCCGCAGCCTGTAGCCGCTGGACATGCCGTTGGCGGTGCTGATCTGGATGCGCTGCCCCTTGCTGTAGTCCAGCCCGATGCGCTGGGCGTCGTCGGCCGACAGGGCGATGGACGTGGCGCCCGTGTCGAGCATGAAGGTGACGGGGCGGCCGTTGATGGCGCCCTGCGTCATGAAATGGCCGCGGCTGTCGGCCGGCAGCACGATGCGGCTGCCGCCGCCGGTGCCTCCCCCGCCGCCGATGCTGACTGGCGTGTCCATGCGCAGGTTGACGCGCTTGCCCTCGAGTTCGACCACCGCCTGCTCGGCCTGCAGCGACACCAGCTTCACGCCCTGGAAAGTCTCGCCGACCGCCACGGTCTTGGGCGGCGCGCCGTTCACGATCAGGATCGCGCGGCTGCCGATGGTGCCGGTCAGCATCACGGAGCTGGCCGCATGCGCCCCTGCAGCGGCAGCCAGGAGCTGCGCTGCGACGACGAGGGCTTTCATTCGCGGCTCAGTCGCGGAAGTTGTTGAAGGACAGCGGCATGTCGGGCACGTCCTTCTTGATGAGTGCCATGGCCGCCTGCAGGTCGTCGCGCTTGGCGCCGGTGATGCGCACCGCGTCGCCCTGGATGGCGGCCTGCACCTTGAGCTTGCTGTCCTTGATGATGCGGGTGATCTTCTTGGCCTGCTCGGATTCGATGCCGCTCTTCACCTTGATGACCTGCTTGACCTTGTCGCCGCCGATCTTCTGAACGTCGCCCTTGTCGAGGAAGCGCACGTCGACGCTGCGCTTGGTGAGCTTGGCGCGCAGGATGTCCTCGACCTGCACGAGCTGGAACTCGGCGTCGCCGATCATGGTGATTTCCTTGTCCTTGAGCTCGACGGCGGCGGCCGTGCCCTTGAAATCGAAGCGCGTTGCGATTTCCTTGGCGGTGTTTTCGACCGCATTCTTCACTTCGGGCAGATTGGGCTCGCAGACGGTATCGAAAGACGGCATGGGCTCTCCTGAATTCACGGGTGCTGGATGCGACAATTCTCCCATGATCGTGGAGAACAACGTCCCGCTGCAGCCGTACAACAGCTTCGGCATCGTCGCGCGCGCGCAGAACCTCGTGCGCATCGCCAGCGAGGCGGACGTGACCGAGCTGCGGGCCGACCCCCGCTGGCGCGATGCGCCGCGCTTCGTGTTGGGCGGCGGCAGCAACATCGTGCTCACCGGCGATGTCAAGCCGCTGGTGCTGAAGGTCGAGATCAAGGGGCTGCGGCTGGTCGAGGAAACCCCGCGCGCCTGGATCGTGGAGGCCGGCGCGGGCGAAATCTGGCACGACGCGGTGCAGTGGATGCTCGAGCACGGCTATCCGGGGCTGGAGAACCTGGCGCTGATCCCGGGCACGGTGGGCGGTGCGCCGGTGCAGAACATCGGCGCCTACGGCGTCGAGCTGCAGGACCGCTTCGATTCGCTCGACGCCATCGACCTGGACACCGGGCGCAGCTTCACGCTCGACGCCGCGCAGTGCGCCTTCGGCTACCGCGACTCGGTGTTCAAGCATGTGCGAAGCGGCCCCAACGATTTCGGCCTGTCGGGCCGGGCGCTGATCACCCGCGTGCGCTTCCGTCTGCCCAAGCCCTGGAAAGCCGTGGTGGGCTACCTCGACCTCGCGCGCAAGATGGAGGAAACTGGCAACTTCACGCCCAGCGCCACCGACGTGTTCGACTGGGTCTGCGCCATCCGCCGCGCCAAGCTGCCCGACTGGCGCGTGCTCGGCAACGCCGGCAGCTTCTTCAAGAACCCCACGGTCACGCCCGAGCAGTGCGCCGACATCATTGCGCGCGACCCCAAGATCGTGCACTACCCGATGGACGACGGCAGCATCAAGCTCGCGGCCGGCTGGCTCATCGATGCCTGCGGCTGGAAGGGCAAGTCGGTCGGCAATGCCGGCGTCTACGAACGGCAGGCGCTGGTGCTGGTGAACCGCGGCGGCCTCGAGAACCCGGTCACGGGCGGCGAGGTCATGACCCTGGCCAAGGCCATCCAGACCAGCGTGTACGAGCGTTTCGGCATCCGGCTGGAGCCGGAGCCGGTGGTCGTCTGACTGCATGGATCTCGACTTCCTTCACCTGAATTTCCGCCGCCGCATCGGCGCGCTGCTATGGGCCCGGAGGGCGGTGCCGCTCATTGCGCTGATTGCGCTGTTCGTGGGCTCGCGCCGCTGGGGCTCGGTGGTGGCTGTGATTGTGGTGGCGCTGCTGTTTTCGGCGGTGCTCAAGTTCCTCGAAACCAGCTTGCGGCGCCAGTTCATTCGCGAGGCCCGGCTGCCGCCCTTCCTCGCCGGCAAGCTGCGCGCGGCCCATCCGGGGCTCAGCCAGCGCGACGCCGAACTGGTGCTGCGCGGGCTGCGCCAGTTCTTCATGGCGCACCTGCGCAGCGGCCGCAAGTTCGTCGCCATGCCGTCCAAGGTGGTCGACACGGCCTGGCACGAGTTCATCCTGCACACGCAGGGCTACCAGAACTGGTGCAAGGCGGCCTTCGGCGGCATGCTGCACCACAGCCCGGCCGAGGTGCTGGGCAAGGACCCGAAGCGCAACGACGGCCTGCGCCGCAGCTGGTACTGGGCCTGCAAGGAAGAAAGCATCGATCCGCGCACGCCGGTGCGCCTGCCGCTCCTGTTTGCGCTCGACGTGAAGTTCGGCATTCCGGGCGGGTTCGACTATGTGCCCGACTGCAGGGCCGTCGACCGGCACGCCGGCTCCGGCGCCCATTGCGGCACCAGCTTCGGCGATTCCTCGTCGGATGGCGGCGGCGCGGGCGATGCCGGCGGCTTCGGCGGCAGCGAATCGAGCGGCGGCAGCGGCGATGGCGGCAGCGGGGGAGGGGATTCCTCCGGCGGCTGCGGTGGCGGGTGTGGCGGAGGCGGCGGCGGCGATTGACCGACCGCCGACCGCGCATGGCGCGCCAATGCAAACGGGCCCGCGAGGGCCCGTTTGCATTGGAGGAAGCGCGCTGGCTTACTTGGTCTCGTCGTCGTTCGAGAGCCGCGGCACCGAGGTGCCCTGGCCCGGCGACAGCAGCCCGGTGCGGGTGTAGATCGCGAGCTTCTCGCGCGTGTCGACGATGTCGAGGTTGCGCATCGTGAGCTGGCCGATGCGGTCCAGCGGCGTGAACGCGCCCGCGACCTTCTCCATGCTCAGGCGCTCGGGCTGGTACGTGAGGTTGGGCGAGACGGTGTTGAGAATCGAATAGTCGTTGCCGCGGCGCAGCTCGATCGTCACTTCGCCGGTGATGGCGCGCGCCACCCAGCGCTGTGCGGTCTCGCGCAGCATGATGGCCTGCGGGTCGAACCAGCGGCCCTGGTAGAGCAGGCGGCCGAGCTTGCGGCCGTGGTCGCGGTACTGCTCGATGGTGTCTTCGTTGTGGATGCCGGTCACCAGGCGCTCGTAGGCGATGAACAGCAGCGCAAGGCCCGGAGCCTCGTAGATGCCGCGGCTCTTGGCCTCGATGATGCGGTTCTCGATCTGGTCGCTCATGCCCAGGCCGTGGCGGCCGCCGATGCGGTTGGCTTCGAGGATCAGGTCGACGAGGTTCGCGTGCTCGACGCCATTCAGGGCGACCGGGCGGCCTTCCTCGAAGCGCACGCTGACGGTTTCGCGCTTCACCTCGACTTCGTCCTTCCAGAACGCCACGCCCATGATCGGCTGCACGATCTGCATGCCGCTGTCGAGGTTCTCCAGGTCCTTGGCCTCGTGCGTGGCGCCGAGCATGTTGGAGTCGGTGCTGTAGGCCTTCTCGGCCGACATCTTGTAGCCGAAGCCGGCCTTGGTCATGAACGCCGACATCTCGGCCCGGCCGCCGAGCTCGTCGATGAACAGCTGGTCGAGCCAGGGCTTGTAGATCTTGAGGTTCGGGTTGGTGAGCAGGCCGTAGCGGTAGAAGCGCTCGATGTCGTTGCCCTTGTAGGTGCTGCCGTCGCCCCAGATGTGGACGTCGTCTTCCTTCATGGCCGACACCAGCATGGTGCCGGTCACCGCGCGGCCGAGCGGCGTGGTGTTGAAGTAGGTGACGCCGGCGGTGGTGACGTGGAAGGCGCCGGCCTGCAGCGCGGCGATGCCTTCGTTGGCGAGCTGCGCGCGGCAGTCGATCAGGCGCGCGTTCTCGGCGCCGTAGAGCATCGCCTTGCGCGGGATCTCGTCGTAGTCGGGCTCGTCGGGCTGGCCGAGGTTGGCGGTGTAGGCGTAGGGAATCGCGCCCTTCAGCTTCATCCAGTGCAGTGCCGCACTGGTGTCCAGGCCGCCCGAAAAGGCAATGCCGACCTTCTGGCCGGCGGGAACGTTTTGGAGAATGGTCGACATGTGGGTGTTCCGTTTGTGGTGGCGCTGTTCAATGACTCATGGCGCCGGTGGCGCGCTCCGTGCCGGGGATACCGTGGAACCGGCTTTGCCGGGCCACTGGTATCGCCCCCTGCAAGGGGGTTGGCGAAGCGACACGAAGTGCGCGAAGCTTGGGGGTTTATCCAAAGTGGCAGATGTAGCTGTAGGGCTCGCCAGTGACCCGGATCTGGAAGCTCGAATTGCCCGGCACGCTGAACTTCTGGCCGGCGCCCGAGGCGATCCATTCGGTGGTTCCCGCCAGCTGGTATTCGCAGCTGCCGGCGGTGCCTTCCATGATCTCGGGCGCGCCGGTGTTGAAGGTCAGGGTGGACGGAAGGATCACGCCGACCGATTTCCTGGTGCCGTCGGCCAGCGTGAGGCTGTGGCTCACGCACTTGCCGTCGAAATACACATTGGCCTTGGTCGCCACTGCGGCGCTGTTGAGAGTGTCGGTAGTCGTCGTCATTGGATGGCGCCGGCGCATGCGCGGTCGGCTTGTCGAGGACGCGCCACCGCGGCGGCGCACCCCTTTGGGATTGGAAAAGTCCTCGATTTTAGGGCTTGGCGGGCACCAGCCGTCTCCCGCCCCTCGCTTGCGCGCGCTTCAGCGCCAGTGGCGATGGCCCCATCCGCCGCGATAGCCGCCGCCCCAGCCCCTGGAGTAGCCGAGGTTCAGCGAGATGCCGACCGGCGGGTAGACGTACGGCTGCGCATAGGGATAGGCGTAGCCCGGCTGCACATACACCGGCGGCGCATAGACGGGCGCCGGTTGCACATAGACGGGCGCGGGCCGCACGTACACCGGCGCGGCCGGCGCATTGGAGACCACCACGCCAGGTTCGGGCACGACGTTGTCCCAGGCCGAGCCGCCTGGCTGCGCGTATTGCGGCTGCTGCTGTTGGTACTGCTGTTGGCCGCTGTTGTTGGCCTCGACCGGGTAGGGCTGCAACTGCGGCTGCGGCGTGACCGGCGACGTCGTCACGCCATAGGCATTGACCTCGACCGGGATGGTGGCGCCCGGCCGGCTGTCGGTGCGGGTCGTGTACTGGCGGCCGTTGTATTCGTAGGTAACGTTGTAGCTGACGTCGCTGCCGGTCGTCTCGCGGAGCGGGGTCGCGGAAATCACCCGGGCCTGGACCACTTGCTGGGCCTGCACCACGCCGGCGCCCGTCGCCAGCAGGCCGGCCACGGAAAGACCCGCAAGGGTGCGAAAAACGTGCTTGTTCATGGTGTTCTCTCCTGCAGATCGAGGTTGGAGGCCGGCCGGCGAGGCGGGGTTCCGGCGTTTACACGGCGTTCACGGAGGCCCACGCTTCGGCGTCGAACCCCGTCGTAACGCCGGTTTTCGGCCCCCAGTTGACCACCGGCCGCTTGATCAGGCTCGGGTTGGCCAGCAGCACGGCCCGCGCCGAAGCGGCGTCGACCACCGCGTTGCGGGTGGCTTCGTCGAGCTTGCGCCAGGTGGTGCCGCGGCGGTTGACCAGCGCCTCCCAGCCGGGCTTCTTGAGCCACTGGTCGAGCTCGGCCTCGGGCACGCCCTGTTTCTTGAAGTCATGGAAGGTGTAGGCGACGCCGTGGTCGTCGAGCCAGCTGCGGGCGCGCTTGACGGTGTCGCAGTTCGGAATGCCGTAGAGGGTTGTCATGGACGCCAATGATGCCGATAAAACGTGGGGCGCCGGGCGCTTTGCGGGTCGGCGACAATGCCGGGCTCCATGGAAACCCTTAACGACTGGCTCGCACGCGCCGAGCAACTCCATCCGAAGAACATCGAGCTCGGCCTCGACCGCGCCAAGGAAATGGCCGCCCGGATGGGCCTGCGCTTCGACTGCCCGGTGATCACCGTGGCCGGCACCAATGGCAAGGGCTCGACCTGCGCCATGCTCGAATCGATCCTCACGCATGCCGGCTACCGCACGGCGGTGTTCACGTCGCCGCACCTGGTGCGCTTCGAGGAACGGCTGCGGCTGGCGGGCGAAACGGTCGATGCTTCCAAACTGATAGCAAACTTCGAGGCGGTGGAAGTGGCCCGGGGCGACATGCCCCTGACGTACTTCGAGTTCACCACGCTGGGCATCCTGCGCTGCATGATCGAAGAGAAGCCGGACGTGGCCATTCTCGAAGTCGGCCTTGGCGGCCGGCTCGATGCGGTCAACATCATCGACACCGACTGCGCGGTCATCACCAGCATCGACCTCGACCACATGGACTACCTGGGGCCCGACCGCGAAAGCATCGGCTTCGAGAAGGCCGGCATCATGCGCGCGGGCAAGCCGGCCATCGTGAGCGATCCGATGCCGCCGCAAAGCGTGATCGACCATGCGGCAGCCATCGGCGCCGACCTCTGGCGCTTCGGGCACGATTTCAATGTGTCGGGCGACAAGCAGCAGTGGGGCTGGTCGGGCCGCGGACGGCGCTACAGCGGGCTGGCCTATCCCGCGCTGCGCGGTGCCAACCAGCTGCTCAATGCGGCGGGCGTGCTTGCGGCGCTCGAAGCGCTGCGGCCCCGGCTGCCGATCACCGCGCAGGCGGTGCGCACGGGGCTCGCGATGGTCGAGCTGCCGGGCCGCTTCCAGATCGTTCCGGGCGAGCCCACGCTGGTGCTCGACGTGGCGCACAACGCCCATGCGGTCGCGGCGCTGGCCGAGAACCTCGACGCGATGGGTTTCTACCCCACCACGCACGGCGTGTTCGGCGTCATGGCCGACAAGGACCTGGCCCCGATCCTCGCGCGCATCGGCCCGATGATCGACCGCTGGTACTTCACCGACCTGCCGACCCAGCGCGCCGCCAAGGCCGGCGATCTGCTCGCGAGCTGGCAGGCGCAGAACACGCGCACCGACGTGTCCGGCAGCGTGCACGCGGACCCGATGGAGGCGCTGCGCGCAGCCATCGAGCACGCGGACCCCGCTGATAGAATCGTGGTCTTCGGATCGTTCTTCACCGTGGGTGGCGTGCTGGAGCATGGCACTCCGCGGCTGCAAGCCAAACACCTGCTGCCCGGCGGCTGATTGCCGGCCCGTCCGCACCACCTGGCACACACCTCGCTGCACTCCTTCAGGGATCGAACTCCATGGCGTTTTTCAAGTTCCGCACGCGCGGCCAGCAAGGCAACGAAGGACGCAGCGCACCGGCCGCCGTCCCCGCGGAAAGTGTCGAAACCATGCGTCGCCGTGCGCGCCACCGGCTGGTGGGCGCGGCGGTCCTGGTGCTGCTTGGCGTGATCGGATTTCCGCTGCTGTTCGACACCCAGCCGCGCCCGGTCGCGGTCGACATTCCCATCGAAATTCCCGACCGCAACAAGGTCAAGCCATTGCCCGTGCCCGCCACGCCGGCACCCGCCGCACCGACCACCAGCGCGGCCGACCCCGGAGCCCGCGTGGCGGCGGCGCCGTCCACCGGCGGCGGCATGATCACCGAGAGCGCCGACGGCACCGAAATAACCGATCCCGGCAAGCCTGCGGCCAGCACGCCTGCGGCCGAGACCCGGCCCGCGGCCGAAGCCAAGCCGGAGCGCAAGCCCGAGCCAAAGCCGGAACCCAAACCCGAGCCCAAGCCGGAACCCAAACCCGAGCCGAAGCCCAAGCCCGAAGCCAAGCCGGAAGCCAAACCCGAACCCAAGCCCGCGGCCCCCAAACCGGCCTCGGCCGACGACGGCAACCGCGCGCGCGCCCTGCTCGAAGGCAAGCCGTCCAACACCAGCACCAAGCCTGCCGCGGCCGAAGACAGCGGCCGCTTCGTGGTGCAGGTCGGCGCCTTTGCCGATGCCGACAAGGCCCGCGAAGTGCGGCAGAAACTCGAGAAGGCCGGCCTCAAGACCTATGTGCACGTGGCCAAGACGGCCGATGGCGAGCGCACGCGTGTGCGTGTCGGCCCGTTCGGCTCGCGTGCCGAGGCGGACAAGGCCGCCGAGAAGGTCAAGGGCTTGTCTTTGTCGGCCGCCATCCTCACGTTGTAGTAGCCATCGTCCGCCGCCGTGGCCCTGCTCGACTGGATCGCCGTCACGCTCGTCGTCGTGTCGATGCTGTTCGGCCTCATGCGGGGCCTGGTGTTCGAGGTGATTTCGCTGGCGGGCTGGGTGGCTGCATTCATCGCCGCCCAGTGGCTGGCGTCGGATGTGGCGGGCTGGCTGCCGTTCGGCGACCCGCAGGCCACCTGGCGCTATCCGCTGGCCTTCGTGCTGGTGTTCGTCGGGGTGGCGTTCGGCGTGGGCCTGGTGGCTGCGCTGACGCGAAAGCTGATTGCGGCTGTCGGCCTCAGGCCGGTGGACCGGATATTGGGTGGGGCCTTCGGAGCGGCGCGGGGTGCGGTTGCCCTGCTCGTGCTGGCGGTCATTGTTCATTTGCTGGCGTTGAGCGACCGTGCCTGGTGGCACGAATCGCACAGCGCCAATGTTCTCGATGCGGCATTGCAGGGCCTGAAACCCGCGCTGCCTGAAAAGTTGGCAAGCTACCTGCCCTGAGAGGAATCGTTCATGTGTGGAATCGTCGGCGTTGTCAGCAACGCACCCGTCAATCAGCTGCTTTATGACGCCTTGCTGCTGCTGCAGCACCGCGGCCAGGATGCGGCCGGCATCGTCACCCTGCTGGAACGCAAGTTCTTCATGCACAAGGCCAAGGGCATGGTGCGCGACGTGTTCCGCACGCGCAACATGCGCGCGCTGCCGGGCAGCGTGGGCCTGGGCCAGGTGCGCTACCCGACCGCGGGCAACGCCTACAGCGAGGAAGAGGCGCAGCCCTTCTACGTGAACGCGCCCTTCGGCATTGTGCTGGTGCACAACGGCAACCTGACCAACGCGCATGCGCTGCGCTCGGAACTGTTCTCCACCGACCACCGCCACACCAACACCGAGAGCGACTCCGAAGTGCTGCTCAACGTGCTGGCCCACGAGATCGAGCGTTCCTCGCGCGGCGTGCCATTGCATCCGGCCGAGGTGTTTGCCGCCGTCAAGAACGTCTACAAGCGCCTGCGCGGCTCGTACGCCGTGGTCTCGCTGATCGCCGGCCACGGCCTGCTGGCCTTCCGCGACCCCTACGGCATCCGTCCGCTGTGCATGGGCCGCAGCGCCGACGGCACCGTGATGGTGGCGAGCGAATCGGTGGCGCTCGAAGGCTCGGGCCACGTGTTCGAGCGCAACATCGAGCCGGGCGAAGCGGTGTTCATCGACCTCGAAGGCAACGTGCACTCGATGCAGTGCGCCGAAGGGGCGACGCTCAACCCGTGCATCTTCGAATTCGTCTACCTCGCGCGGCCCGACTCGGTGCTCGACGGCATCTCGGTCTACCAGGCGCGGCTCAACCTGGGCGAAACGCTGGCCAAGCGCGTGGTGTCCACCGTGCCGCCGAACCAGATCGACGTCATCATTCCCATCCCCGAATCGAGCCGGCCGAGCGCCACGCAGCTCGCGCACCTCCTGGGCGTGCCGTACCGCGAAGGCTTCGTGAAGAACCGCTACGTGGGCCGCACCTTCATCATGCCGGGGCAGGGCGTGCGCAAGAAGTCGGTGCGCCAGAAGCTCAACGTGATTGCCAGCGAGTTCAAGGGCCGCAACGTGCTCCTGGTCGACGATTCCATCGTGCGCGGCACCACCAGCCGCGAGATCGTGCAGATGGCGCGCGACGCCGGTGCGCGCAAGGTCTACCTGGCCAGCGCGGCGCCGCCCGTGCGCTATCCCAACGTCTACGGCATCGACATGCCCACCAAGGACGAGCTGGTCGCGCACGACCGCACCGTCGAGCAGATCCGCGAGCTGATCGGCTGCGACGCGCTGATCTACCAGGACGTGGACGCCATGAAGCGCGCCATCGGCTCGCTCAACCCCAAGCTAGACGGCTTCGATGCCTCCTGCTTCGACGGCGTGTACGTGACCGGCGACATCGACACCGAAGCCATCTCGCGCATGAACGGCAACCGTCCGCGCGTCGAAGAGACCGAAGAAGATTCTTCGCGCCTGGCGCTTCCCAACCACAGCGAGTGAGAGTCGACGAAGTGACCGATGAACGAACCCTGCCGCCCGGACTGCACCGCGACACGCTCGCGCTGCGCACCGGCCTGGCGCCGAGCCAGCACGGCGAGCACTCCGAAGCGCTGTTCCTGACCAGCGGCTTCGTGCAGCCCGATGCCGAGACCTCGGCGCGCCGCTTTGCCGGCACCGAGCAGGGCTTTACCTACTCGCGCACTTCCAACCCCACCGTCACCAGCTTCGAGCAGCGCCTGGCCGCGCTCGAAGGCACGGAAGCCGCCATCGG
Organism: Variovorax sp. SPNA7; assembly: GCF_033807855.1. Taxonomy (NCBI): domain Bacteria; kingdom Pseudomonadati; phylum Pseudomonadota; class Betaproteobacteria; order Burkholderiales; family Comamonadaceae; genus Variovorax; species Variovorax sp. SPNA7. The sequence goes on along the minus strand of NZ_CP138513.1, from coordinate 4,198,803 downwards.
CGCCTCCACCGGCATGGGCGCGATCCTCATGATGTGCATGGGCCTGCTCAAGGCCGGCGACCACGTGGTCTGCTCTCGCTCGGTGTTCGGCTCCACGCTCAACCTGTTCGGCAAGGAGTTTGCCAAGTTCGGCGTCGAGACCACCTTCGTCTCGCAGACCGACGTGGCCGAATGGCGCGCGGCCCTGAAGCCCAACACCAGGCTGCTGTTCGCCGAAACGCCGACCAACCCGCTGACCGAGGTGTGCGACATCCGGGCGCTGGCCGACCTGGCGCACGGCGCCGGCGCGCTGCTCGCGGTCGACAACTGCTTCTGCACGCCCGTGCTGCAGCGGCCGGCCGAACTGGGGGCCGACCTCATCATCCATTCGGGCACCAAGTACCTCGACGGCCAGGGCCGCGTGATGGCCGGCGCGATCTGCGGGCCGTCGAAACTCATCGTCGACGTGTTCGGCCCGGTGGTGCGCACCGCCGGCATGGCGCTCTCGCCGTTCAACGCGTGGGTGGTGCTCAAGGGCCTGGAGACGCTGGGCATCCGCATGCAGGCGCAGTGCGCCAACGCGCTGGCTGTCGCACAGTGGCTCGAAACGCAGCCCGGCATCGCACGCGTCTACTACCCCGGCCTGGCCTCGCATGCGCAGCACGAACTGGCCATGCGCCAGCAGTCGGGGCAGGGCGGGGCGGTGCTGTCGTTCGACGTGGTCGGCGACACGCCGGAGGCGGCGCGCGCCAATGCCTTCCACGTGATCAACAGCACGCGCGTGGTGAGCATTGCCACCAACCTCGGCGACACCAAGACCATCATCACGCACCCCGGCACCACCTCGCATGGCCGCCTGACCGAAGCACAGCGCCAGGCCGCCGGCATCAGCCAGGGGCTCATCCGCCTCGCGGTCGGCCTGGAGCACATCGACGACATCAAGGCCGACCTGCTGCGTGGCCTCGGCACCCTGAAATCCTGATTGATCCATGACCGGCAAAGTTCGCACCCGCATCGCTCCGTCTCCCACCGGCTTCCTTCACCTGGGCACGGCCCGCACCGCGCTTTACTCGTGGGCCTATGCACGCCATCACGGCGGCGAGTTCGTGCTGCGCATCGAGGACACCGACGTGGCCCGCTCCACGCAGGACTCGACCGACCAGATCCTCGCCTCGATGCACTGGCTCGGGCTGGACTACGACGAAGGCCCGATCTACCAGATGCAGCGCCTCGAGCGCTACCGCGAAGTCATCGCGCAGATGCTCGCGGCCGGCACGGCCTATCACTGCTACTGCACGCCGGCCGAGCTCGACGAAATGCGCGAGGCGCAGCGCGCGCGCGGCGAGAAGACCCTGTACGACCGCCGCTGGCGCCCCGAGCCCGGCAAGGTGCTGCCGCCCGTGCCCGAAGGCGTGCCGCCGGTGGTGCGCTTTTGCAACCCGCCCGAAGGCGACGTGACCTGGAACGACCTCGTCAAGGGCGAGATCACCATCAACAACCGCGAGATCGACGACCTCATCATCCTGCGGCCCGACGGTGTGCCCACCTATAACTTCGCGGTGGTGGTCGACGATTGGGACATGGCCATCACGCACGTGTTCCGCGGCGACGAGCACATCAACAACACGCCGTGGCAGATCAACATCTTCCGCGCGCTTGGCGCACCGCTGCCTGCGTTCGGCCACGTGCCGGTGATCCTGGGCGACGACGGGCAGAAGCTCTCCAAGCGCCGCGGCGCCGTGAGCGTCACAGCCTACGAAGAGAGCGGCTACCTGCCCGAAGCCATGCTCAACTACCTTGCGCGCCTGGGCTGGAGCCATGGCGACGACGAGCTCTTCACGCGCGAGCAGATGGTGAGCTGGTTCGACGGCTCGCACCTGTCGAAGAGCCCCGCGCAATGGGATGCGGCGAAGCTCGCATGGGTCAACGCGCAGTACATCAAGGCCAAGCCCGATGCGGAGCTTGCACCGCTCGTGGCCGTGCAGTTGAAAAAGCGCGGCATCGAGGCCGACGAGCGCCTGCCCGCCATCTGCGCGCTCTTCAAGGACCGCTGCGAAACCACGGTCGCGCTGGCCGACTGGGCCGCCGCGTTCTACGCGGACGTGGCGCCGAGCGAAGCCGATCTCGCGCAGCATGTCACCGATGCAGTGAAGCCCGTCATCGAAACGCTCGCCGAGAAGCTCGCGAGCGTGGCGTGGGAAAAAGTTTCGATCGCCGCGGCCATCAAGGAAGTCCTGGCCGCGCATTCGGTGAAAATGCCCGTGTTGGCCATGCCGGTTCGCGTCCTCCTGATGGGAACACCGCAGACGCCATCCCTCGATTCGGTGCTCGCGATCTTTTCTCGTGAAAAAGTTATCGAGCGTTTGAAAAGGGCCTGATTTTTCGGTCTATAATTTGAGGCTCGACAGCGACACAGGGTGATTCTGAAAAGAAAAGCCTGAAAGTCAAATGGGGGTATAGCTCAGCTGGGAGAGCGCTTGCATGGCATGCAAGAGGTCATCGGTTCGATCCCGTTTACCTCCACCATCAAAGTGTCGAGAAGATAAGTGCTGATCGCAGCACGGTTCCTAAGGTTTTGACCCTATCGTCTAGAGGCCTAGGACACCACCCTTTCACGGTGGCTACCGGGGTTCGAATCCCCGTAGGGTCGCCAGTTTCGCGCAAGTGAAGCAGGCACAAGTCGTCAGCACTTGGCTCCGCAAGGAGTGAACGTTGTCTACCAGGAGTGGTAGTTCAGTTGGTTAGAATACCGGCCTGTCACGCCGGGGGTCGCGGGTTCGAGTCCCGTCCACTCCGCCAGTCAAAGAACGGGTTGCATCAGAAATGGTGCAACCCGTTTTTCTTTGGGCTTCGCGCTAGGCATAAGAGCGCGCGATGCCGCTGACAGCCGAATCCCGGCTCCCGCCCAGCCGCGCCTGCAGGATGGCCAGGAGCGCCAGGACCGGCAGGGCCAGTTCCAGGATTTCCTCGAAGCTGAGCATCAGGTAGCCGCGAAAGGCCGCAGAAGCAGAGCCAGCGGTGAACAGGTCTGGCCGCTGTCCTGCGAGGGAAGCGGGCAGCTGGTCGAGGATGATCGCGGCCCCGATGACCGCGGCGAAGGTCAGCAAGGTCGTGGCTTCGGGCCGCCATTGCCGCCAGGCGCGCATCGCACGGCTTGCGGACCAGGCGCGCCTGGCCAGCCACCCGGCCGCGATGGCGAGGGGCGCGAGGGCGGCCATCGCAGCAAGAATGCGCGAGAGCGGCGCTTCCAGCAGGCTGGTGCCCAGATGCGCAAGATGCCAATCCGCCTCCCGGGCTGCGAAGGCAAGAAGCAGGACGCAGATGGCCAGCCGGTCCGGCCGCGAGAGAAACGCCACGCGAACCGTCAAGACGCAGAACACCGCGGCCAGGTACAGGAGAACCGTGCTTTTCTCGACGGGCCCGTTTTCCTCCAGCACCTCCAGTCCGATCGCCTGCGGCGTGTTCAAGCCGACCCAGGTGGCGGCGAAGACGAACAACAGCACCAGGCATGGCCCGGCCCTGCCGTCGGCCAAGGCGCGCAACGGCCGCGCCAGGGTTGCCGCAGCCTGGGGCGCGAGCCTCGGCGCAATCGCCTGCATCGCAAACAGCGCCGCGGCAATGGCCGCACCCAGCAGCGCACCTGCCGCGACATCGAACGGAAAATGAATGCCGACATGGATGCGAGCCCAGCCCGTGGCCACGGCGGCGGCAAGAATGACGAGCCCGACGTCGCGCATCGAGCGTCGCAGCAGCAGCATGAAGGCCATGGTGAACATCACCGAAGCGTGCGTGCTGGGCAGCCCCGCGCGCAGGCCGTGGGGAACGTGCGCAGGGCTCAGCCCCATCATGAAGGGACGAGGCATGCCCACGGAGGCAGCGATCTCCTGCGAGATCAGGGAAGCCGCTCCGCCGGCGGCCAGCACCGCCAGCACGCAAGGCCGCTGCGCCGCGCGGCGCCATGCGGCCCAGGCAAGAACCGCTGCACATGCCCACGACGAACCCAGCGCGATGGCCGATGCCAGCTGGAGCACCGCGGGCGATGGAGAAAAGCCCGCCGCAAGTGCATCGAAGAGGGCGAGATTCAGCGGATGCATCCTTTTTGATTCACTTTCCTTGCGGGTCGAGTCGTCCACGCGAACGACGTGGCGTGCATCGTAAAACGACCTTCGCCAGTGGGTGTGACACGACGCTTCTTCGGTCTCGGTCAATCGATGCGGTCGACGCCGCACCAGCGCGCCATGAACACCGCCAGCACGGCGGTCACCTGCACCAGGCTGTCGATGGAAACCCACTCGTCGATGCCGTGGATGCTGGAGCCCGTGGGGCCATAGCAGACCGCCGGCGTCTGCCCATAGATGTTGAAGAACTTCGCGTCCGTCGTGCCCGTGAAGGCCGTGGGTTCGAGTGCCTGCCCGACGATGTCCTGGTGGCACTTCGAGAGTTCGGTGACGATCGGCGAATCCAGGTCGAGGTCGAAGCCGTCGGCCTGGAAGCCTTCGTAGATCAGCCGGTAGCGCAGGCTCTCGCGGGCCGGATGCGCGGCGTAGGCAGCAGCCAGCACGGCCTCGACTTCGGCCTTGGCGCGGGCTACGTTCATGTCGGGATAGAAGCCGATGCGAATGTCGCTGCGGCAGGCCGAGGGCACCGACGAAGCCCATTCGCCGCCCTGGATCTTTCCGAGGTTGAAGTTGATCGGATGCGCGTGATGCGCGTAGCTGCGATAGCGATTGGCGGGCTCGTTCCAGCGCTGCTCGAGCTTCTTGAGTTCAGAGAAAAGGTACAGCGAGAAGTCGATCGCGCCGACACCGGTCTGGGCCACCGAGGCATGCACCGGCTTGCCCAGCACCTCGAGCGCGAACCACAGCACGCCCATCTGGCAGGTCATCACGCCGCCGAGCGGTTCCGGGATGATGGCCGCGTCGGCGCGATAGCCCTCGACCAGGCAGGCCAGCGCACCGTTGCCCGTGCACTCCTCTTCCACCACCGACTGAAAATACACCGGCGATGCCGGTTCGAGCCCGAGCGACTGCAGCGCCGCATACGCCATCGTGTAGGCCACAATGCCGGCCTTCATGTCGGCCGCGCCGCGGCCGTAGAGCCGGTCTCCCTCGATCACGGGTTGGAAGGGCGGGTGCTTCCAGAGCAGTTCGGCGCCGGTCGGCACCACGTCGATGTGGCCGTTGAAGATCAGCGACCGGCCCTTCTGCGGCCCGCGGGGCTGATGAACGCCCACGACGTTGGTGCGCCCGTCGTACGGGACGATGGAGGGCGAGTAGCCCGGGTGCTGGCGGATCTTCTGCTCGTCGATCTCGAACTGGTGCACGCGCAGGCCCAGCTTCGCGAAGGACTCGGCCATGAAGGCCTGCGCGCCTTGCTCATGTCCCAGCAGCGAAGGATGCGCAACGAGCTGCTCGAGCATTCGAACGGCCGGCTCGCGCAGCGCATGGGCGGCCTCCACGATGGCGGCTTCGCTGATCGGGTCTGCGGTGGAGTTGGGCATGGAGTCGGGGTCGCCTGCGTTGGCGGCGCTGGAAGAAGGAGATTCATTCTTCCACGCCGCGCAGGCGCCGCCCCGGCAATGCCCTAGAAGTCCAGCTTGGCGCTCAGGCTGAAGGTGCGCGGATCGCCGGGCTTGATGTAGTTGTCGTACTGGTATTCCCAGTAGCGCCTGTTCGTCAGGTTGTTCACCGCCACGCGGAAGGTGGTGTCGTGCCCGTGGATGCGCGTGGCGTAGCTTGCGCCGATGTTGGCGATGGCATAGCCGGGAAGCTTCAGCCGGTTCGCCGCATTGAGCATGGTGCTGCCCGTGTACTTGGCGTCGGCCGAGAGTTTCAGGCCCGGCACCTGCGGCACCGCATACGACACCTGCGCCGTGGCCACGAAGTTCGGCGCGCCCGCCACGCGGTTGCCGATGTTCTCGGCGCCGCGCCGGTACGAGGTGTCGAGGAACATCAGGTTGCCGCCGATCTGCCACTGCGATCCGAGGCGCGTGGACGCGGCCAGTTCCAGGCCCTGGTAGATCGACTGGCCGTCCCGCACCAGCACGTTGGCGCTGTTGGCGTACTCGGCGCCGCGCTCGATGCGGAACAGCGCGGCGGTTGCGCTCCAGCGCTCGCGGTCGGTCTTGATGCCCAGTTCGTACTGCTTGCTCTTGAGCGGCTTGAGCAGTTCGCCTTCGTTCGCGTAGAGGTTGCCGACCGAGCTGCCCTGCTCGAGCGATTCGACATAGCTCGTGTAGAGCGTGGTGTCGGGGGCGGGCTTGAACATCAGCGCCAGCGTCGGCGTCACCACGCCCTTCTTGGCGTACCCGGAGGTCTTGACGCCGTCGGTGCCGTAGCCGCGCTGTTCGTAGTTGGTGCTGCGCAGGCCGGCCAGCACCGACCAGCGGTCCGACAGCTTCATGGTGTCGCTCGCGAAGACCGCGCGCTGCGTGATGTCGCTGTTGCGGTAGAGCGCGAGGTCGGTCGTGCTGGCGTACGCGTTGGTGTTCTGCCCGAAGATGCTGCCGGTGCCGATCCACTGGTAGACGCTGTTGCTGCTGTAATCGTTGACCTGCTTCTGCCACGATGCGCCCAGCGTCAGCTGGTGCTCGATGCTGCCGGTGCGCAGCTTGCCCTCGGCCATGGCCTGCCACTGGTCGAAGCGATGGCCCTCGCGGGTGTCGGAGCGGTAGTCGTCGTAGCTGCCGCTCGCATCCTGCAGATAGAGGATGCCTTCGTTGCGGCTGCGCTTGGAGGTGCTGTGGCTGTAGCTGGTGCTCAGCGTCCAGTCGGGCGTCAGCTTGTACTGCAGGCCCGTCGAGTAGAGCTGCAGATCCGTGGTGAGGTGCTGCCCGGGGCCCACGAGCTTCTGGTCGTCCTCGCGGATCGTGGCGGGCAGGCGCGTGCCGGTATAGGCGCTGGTGACGATCGACGGCGTCTGGTCCGTGGACTTGCGCTTCTGGTAGAGCGCGTCGAAGGTCCAGGTCAGGTCGCGCGTCAGCCTGGCGTCGAGCGCCAGCGACACCGAATCGCGGCGGATCCCGCCGTCGTTGAAGGTCTTGCCTTCCTCGTGCGTGGCATTGAGCCGGTAGCCGAAGCGGTCGTCCGCGCCGAAACGCCCGCCCAGGTCGAGATGCTCGCTCCAGATGCTGCTGGACTTGTAGCCGATATCGATGCTCCTCACGGGCTGGTCGGTCGGCTTCTTGGTCACGTAGTTCACGATGCCGCCCGGCGAGCCGAAGCCGTACATGAAGCCCGACGATCCCTTGAGCAGTTCGATCTGCTCGAAGTGCTCGTAGGGCAGCGTGATGGCGTAGCTGAGAAAGGGCTTGCCGTCCATCCGGTAGCCGTTCTGCCAGTCCAGCGGCAGGCCGCGCACGGTGATGTAGCTGGCCCAGCTGCTGTAGGCGCCGCTGTTGTCGGAGACCGAGGCATCGAGCGCGAACACGTCGCCCAGCTTGGACACCTGTCGCTCCGCCAGGTCTTCGCTCCTGACCACGGTGGTGGAAAAGGGCGTTTCAAGCTGCGTGCGCGCGCCCAGGGCGCCGCTGCTCACCTTGGCGCCGAGGTGCTGGGACGTGGTCTCTTCCGCGGCGGTGGCCGTGACCGTCGGCAACGCGGCGGCTGCCTTGTCCGTGGCCTCCTGGGCATGGGCGCGGCCGCTCTGGGCGGCTGCGCACAGGACCAGCAGCGTGGCGCCGGTGCCCAGGCCGAGCGTCGAGCTTTTGAAGGAGGGGAGGGAGGCGGTTCCTGGTGCCGGGCGAGCGGCGGCTGGCGCAGCGCCCTTGAGTCTTGCGTTCAACAATTGCTATCTCTGGGAGTAAATAACAATCATTATCATTCACGAGTTAGGAGGAATCTTGCAGAACTTTCGGAGGATGCGGGGTTTTCCGGCGCGTCAACGCAGCAGGCCGGCCACCATGTTGGCTGCGCCCTGGTAGTTCTCGCGCGCATGGCGGCGCTCGAATTCATGCAGCCGCGCAGCGAGCCCGGCTTGCTGCGCCGTCACGCCCGCCGGCAGTGCACGCACGGCCGACGCCTGCGCCAGCGCATGCGCCAGATCCCTGGCCATGTGCTGCGAAAGCGGCCAGCCGGCGCCCAAGGGCTCCAGCCGCCAGTCGGCCCAGTCATGGATGCGGAAGCTGCCATCCTCTTCCCTGAAGATGGCGTTGCTGGAGAGATGGGGCTGTATCAGCTGCAGCGGCATGGCCTGCATCGCCTGCACGAAGGAGGGCCAGGCGAGCCGCAGCGACTCGATGGCGTCCGCTTGCGCCTTGTCGGCGGCGGCTTCCCGCAGCGCGTCGAAGCGGATGTGCGGGAGTCGCTCCGGCAGAAGGGCGCGCGAGCGGCGATAGCGCTCGACAAGGCCGGCCGGCGGCTCGAACCCCATCAGCCGGGCGCGCAATGCCGAGACGCCCTGCGCATATTCCGCTCCGTTCGTGCGCCGCGATTGCGTGTTCCAGCGCATCAAGTGGCAGGCAAAGCCGTTCACGCGCGTCTTGCCGAGCCATTCGAAGGCGGGCAGTCCGGCCGCGCCAAGGTCCAGCAGATCGGCTTCCTGTTGCGCTGCCGCGTCGCGTGCGTGATCGAAGAGCTTGAAGAGAAAGCCATGGTTCGAGGCAGCCCCGTCGTCGTGCAGCTTCACGAACAGTGCCTTGATGTTGCCGGCACCCAGGGTCCGGGTCTGCACGTCCAGCCGCATGCCTTCGAGCGGCAGGCCGAGCTGCGAGTGGAGGACCTCGCGCATCCATTGCTCGCGCCGGGCCGGCTCCAGCAGCTCGTCGAAGGGGCTGCGAACCGCCGCGGGTGCCTGCCACCGCACGTCGGGCAGGAAGAGCGCGCGAACCTGGCTGCGCTGCCTGTCGAGCGCGGCGAAATGAAGCACCACGAAAGCGATCTGCTGCAGCGCCTGGCGCAGAAGAATCAGCGCCACCAGCACCACCAGGAGCGGCGGCAGCGCATCGCGCCAGTATTGCCACACCACGATGGCCAGCGCGCAGAAGAACCCGCCTTGCACGAACCCGCCCATCAGGCGGTTGAGCGAATCGCGCACGCCGTGCGCGAGGCTTGGCCGCCACGCGATGGCGCCGTGCAAGGCCAACGGCACGAGGCCGCACCACAGCAGCGCCGCCAGCAGCATGGCGGGGTACAGGGCGGCCAATGCCATCATGGCCAGGCCGGCGAACACCAGGGCCGCGGCGCTGCGCAGCAGGCGTTGATAGGCCTGCCGTGCGGTCTTCGACTGGTTGTTGAAGAGGCCCGTTTTCTCGCTGGCCTGCCATTGCTTTTGCGCGCCGTGCTCGCACAGCCAGTCGATGAGTTTTTCGGCCGCCAGATGCAGCACATAGGCCGCGACGATGGCGCCGCCGACGACCAGCACCTGGGTCTTCTGCGGCATGTGGGAAAGGGCCCGCGGCAGCAGCGTGGGCCCCTGGGAACCGGTCAGCATGACGACCAGCTTCCACGGCAGCCAGAGCGTCATCAGCAGGCTCAGCTGCGATGCGAGGACCGTTCCCACGACCAGGACCACATGGCCGGGCGTGTGTGCCAGCAGGATGCGGTAGACCGGCAGGCATGAGCGCACGGCGCGCAGCATGGCGGGGTAGACCCCGGCAGGCCGGTCAGGTGCCTCGACCGCGACGCCCATCAGTGCAGGGCCTGGCGCGGCCTGGAAGGTGCAGACAAGGCGTCTCGCGAGTGGTTCATGGCGGCTTCGCTGGAGGTGGTTCCGGCCGGCCGGGACTCATCCGTTGCAGGGGGTGGCGTGGCGGCGCGCCAGTATGCCATCGGCCATGCCGGGCGGCCGATCGGCCCATCGTTCTTCGATGGCTCGACTTCGCGTAGGCCGTTTTCCCAAGTCGGCTTCAGCGGTATTTTGCGGTCTTAGCATGAGTGTTCGAACAGGCCGCCGGGGCCGCGAAAGAAAGCGCCTCGGCCTTTCCATCGTTCCAGCCAGCAAAGGAGAGCGTCATGCGATCCATCCAGTTCCGAAGCCTTGCGCTCGCGTGTGCCGTTGCAGTGGGCGGCGCCGCGGTGGTGGGCTGCACCACCACGCGGCCCCAGGACCAGGCCAGCACCACTTCAACGCGTGCATCGATCGATGCCCAGGTCGACGCCGCATTGTCCAAGCTGTACGACACGGTCAAGGGCTCGCGCGAGGTTGTTGCCTCATCCAGCGGCGTGCTGGTGTTTCCCGCCGTGGTCGGCGCCAGCATGGGCATCGGTGCCGAATACGGCCGGGGGGCGCTGCGCGTGAACGGGCGCACGCAGGCCTACTACAGCACCACCGCGGGCTCGATCGGCTTCCAGGCCGGCGCGCAGTCGAAGGCCGTGATCTATGTGTTCACCACGCAGGCCGCGCTCGACAAGTTCCGCAACAGCAGGGGATGGACGGCAGGCGCCGATGCCACCGTGGCCGCCGCAACCATCGGCGCGAATGGCAGCATCGACACCAACACGCTGCGCCAGCCCGTGGTCGGCTTCGTGCTGACCAACGTGGGGCTCGAGGCGGGCGTTTCGCTGTCGGGCGCGAAGATCACAGAGATCCGGCTGTAGCCAGCTGAGCCCGCAGTTCGGCGAGTTGCCTGCGCAGGCTCTCGTTCTCGGCCGTCAATTCGGCCACGCGCCGTTCCAGCATTTGAACGGCGTCGGGCTGCTGCCCCGCGGATTGATCGGATGCATCCGATTCGCCCGATTCCTCGCGCGGCTTGCGCTTGGCCTCACGAACCCGCTTGGCGGCCTGCTTGAGTTCGTCCTTGCCCGCGTTCGCCGCCGACACCTGCTCTTCGGCAGGCAGGCTGGCCACGGCCGCTGCCGTGTTGATGGAGATCACACCCGACTTCACGGCCGCCACCAGTTCGGGCGCGGCCTGCTTCTGGATCTTCTCGATCATCACGACCTGGTTGCTGCTCAGGCGCGCGGCCCTTGCGATGGCTTCGCGACTGCTCAAGGGGGCGGGCGGGGGCAGGGCCGCGGTGCTCTCGGCAGGCGACTCGGCAACGGGCGTGTCGGCGTCGAAGGGCGCGTCGTCGTCCGGCCGAGCCGCTTCGGCCAGCGCACGCGCACGGCGCTCGTCGACGATGTCCTTCTTTCTGAGCGCCAGCACGCCGCGCAGGAAGTCCGAGATGCTGCGCCGGCCAAGGTGCTGGTCGATCATCCACAGGTGCACGTCCTCGATGGTCTTGAAGCGCGTGTTCTGTACCGTCTGGAACGGCAGCCCGTGCTTCTGGCAGATGCCGTAGCGGTTGTGGCCGTCCACCAGCACATCGCCCCACAGCACCAGCGCGTCGCGGCAGCCTTCGGTGAGGATGCTGCGTTCCAGCGCTTCGTGCTCCTCCGGAGTCAATGGATCGATATAGGCTTTGAGTTCTTCGTTGACGACGATGTTCATGGGGACGGGATCGGGGAAAGGGGCGGGATTCTAGATGCACCCGCTGGCACGCATCGTGCGGACCGCCAGCGGCTTCTCCCATTGCAGCGGTGCAACTTCGCGGCACACGATGCGTGCGGGGGTCGAATGGCCGGGCGCGGCGCACACCGACACGAGATGCTCGCGCGTGGGCTGCAACTGCCAGAAGCGCCAACGCTGCGCGCTGTCATCGCCCGGATCGGCGAGTGCAAATTCGATGCCGCCGCGGTCGTCCAGCGCAAAGCTGAAGCTGTCGAGCGGTATCTGCAGCCCCATGCCGCGTGCCTTGATGTAGCTCTCCTTCAGCGTCCACAGCTCGAAGAAACGCTCTGCCTGCAGCGAAGGCGGCAGTGCATTCAATGCGGCCGATTCGGACGGCGAGAAGAAATGGCCAGCCACCTCCAGCGCAGCCTTGCGCCCGAGGTTTTCTGCATCGACACCCAGGTCGATTCCGCGCGCAACAGCCATCACGACGAGGCCGTCGGTGTGGCTCAGGTTGAAGTCCAGGCCATGGGCTTCTTCTGCGAGAGGCGCCTCGATCCGAGGTCGGCCGAAGAGGCCGGTGGCGAAGCGCCAGGCCTGCGCCTGCACCGCTGCATAGCGCGACAGCACCGAGCGCGCCAGCACCCGCGTCAACAGATAGCGGTGCCGGTCGCGGGCGAAGTGGAAGCGGTCGTGCCTCGATCGATCTTCCGGTGTTAACAAAGAGAAATATTCCGCCGTCAACGCGGGGTTGCCGGCGTCACCGTGAAAGCAGAACCAGAGGTGGATGTCGCCCGCGGGCAGGGAGATGAGAGGGGCGGCGCTTGGCATGGAATGGCCGCGGCGCATGGGCCGCGGACGGAATTTTTTGCGGATGATGGCACGAAGCGAAGTGGTCTATCATTGCGCTCCCCCGCATGAGCGAAGCCGGATTCCGCATTTCTTCGCGGATCTTCAGGCCGCACGCATCGCCGCCCGAGACCATCTCGGAGCCTCAATCCACTTGTTTGAACGTTGATCTGGAAGGGTCATCAGGGTGACTCGAAATCCAACTATAAATAGAAATGATTCTTATTTAGATTATTACGGGGAAAGTAGTAATTCGGACCTGCGGCCCGCTTCGGCTCGCTCACTGGAGGAAGAGGTGTTGAACATGCCATTGCACACGTCCGAGCCTTCGCTCGGGGAGGTCTTCATCGCCAATCGCGCCCAGCTTTGGCGGGTTGCCCGCAAGATCGTGAACACGGCGGATCTGGCCGACGACGTCGTGCAGGACGCCTATTTGAAGATCGTCGACGGCCCCTGCGTCCGGCAGGCCGACCGTCCCATCGGCTACTGCTGCCAGGTTGTGCGCAACATGGCGCTCGACTACTGCCGCCGCCATCGCGTCGAGGCCAGCTACCGCACGTTCGATGTCGACGTGGAACTGCTCGATGTGCCGGCCGCCGCCACGCCGGACCGCATGATGTGCGAGCGCCAGGTCATCACCGCAATCGACAAGGTCCTTTCCGGGCTCGCGCCAAGAACGCGCCTGGTGTTCGAGCTTTACCGGCTCGAAGGGCTGACGCAGCGCGAGATCGCGGCGCGCCTGGGTTGTGCGCTGGGGCTCGTGAATGGCCTGATCGCCGAGGCCGCTACGGCCATCAAGTCGTGCGGCCATCTGTTGTTCGACAGCGGCTCTCGCTAGAAGCTGTAGAGGGAACGGGAAAGAAGCCGCCCGGTTTCCCGCGAGAATGCGCGTTGTTCTACACGGGCAACCGCCAGCAGCTTCGAGAATGACACACGAACAAGACGATCCCATCTGGAACACCGCCTGGGACTGGGTACAGCGCGAACACGACCGCGAGAGCTTCGACGAAGCTGCGCGCGCCGAAATGACGGCCTGGCTGGTGGCGGAGCCTTCGCATCGCCGCGCTTATGACAAGGCCGCGCAACTCTGGCTGCTTGCGGGCTTCGTGCCGCCGGCCAATGATTTCGGCGACGGCGACGAATCGCCCGGCAACGGCACCGGCGCCGCGCCTCGGGCCGGCAAGTAAAGCCAGGCTTTTCCCGCCAACGCGCGCCATGCCGCGCGTTTTCGCAATGGCCCCCGCCGGCCCGGTCCGGCGGATGCAGCCGTCTTTCCCGCAAGCACCTCGTGAAATGAACAGATTCGCCTCCGAAGCGTCCTGTTGGCAGGGGCGCTGCGATCCGATCCGGTCCGCGACCGGCCATTCGGCGCTCCTTCTGTTCAATCACACAAGGATGCATCGATGTCGACGAGCTGTTTTGACCGTGAAGACGAGACCTTCATTGTTCTGGTCAATCACGAAGACCAGTACTCCATCTGGCCCCACTGGAAAGCCGTTCCCGGCGGATGGACCGCCGTCGAAGGCGTGCAGGGCGACAAGAAAACCGTTCTGGCCTATGTCGAGAGCCATTGGACCGACATGCGGCCGCGCTCCCTGCGCGAATGGATGCAACAGCAGGAAGAACGGCAAGGCGCGCAGTCCACGGAGCATGCGGCCGGCTGATGGCGATGCAGGCGCCTCTTTCGCTTCTGTGCCTGCCGTGCGCCGGCGCGAGCGCAGCCATGTACCTGCGCTGGCGCCGCTTTCTTCCGCCCTGGACTCGTGTCGTGCCGGTGGAGTTGCCGGGACGCGGCGCACGGATGGGCGAGGCCTTCGTCGAAGACTTCGATGCCCTGGTCGCGCGGATCTGCACCGAGCAGGCCGAGGCGATGCGCGGCGACTTCGCGATCTTCGGCCACAGCATGGGCGCGCAGCTGGCCCATGGCGTGGTCCGCCGGCTGCAGGCGTCGCGGCGGCCGTTGCCGCGCGCGCTGCTGGTGTCCGGCAGTGCGGCCCCTTCGCGGCGCGATCCTGAGCGCTTCGCCGGCGGGGAAGACGACGCCTCGCTGATCGCCGAACTGCGCAAGCAGGGCGGCACGCCCGAGGAGGTGTTCGCCAGCGACGAACTCATGCGCATCACGCTCGACACACTGCGCGCCGATCGCCGCGTCTGCCGCAGCCACAACGCGCACGCTGCGGCGGGCGCGCCTCCGCTGCCGCTGCCCGTGCATGCCTTCGCGGGGCGCCAGGACGACATCGAAGTGCCGGCCATGGCTGCATGGGCCAAAGAGACCGCAGGCGTCTTCACGCTCGACTGGTTCGAAGGCGGCCACTTCTTCCTGCGGCAGCGCGAGACCGAATTCCTCGCGGCGCTCGCACGGCATCTGCCGACACATCTTTCCGCGCACTAGAGACTCGATATGAATGAACTGTTCGCGACGCAATCCGGCGGTCCGCGCCCGCGCAATTTCGTGGCCCACCTGCGCGCATTGGCCGAACGGCGTGCGGACGACGTCTGGCTCACCGTCGTCGACGAGGTCGATGGCGTCCACAGCGAGCTGACCGTCACCTATGCCGTCTTCGAGCGGCGCGTGCGAGCGCTTGCCGCGCGCTTGCAACAGCAGTTCGCCAAGGGCGACCGCGCGCTCGTCATGCTCGACAACGGCGACCACTATGCCGTGAGCATGCTGGCCTGCTTCTACTGCGGCGTGATCGCGGTGCCCGTGTTCCCGCCGGAGTCGACGCGGCCCCAGCACCTGGCACGGCTCACCGGTGTGGCGGCCGATTCGCAGGCGCGCTGCGTGCTGACCTCGGCCGCTTTCAGTGAAGCGATGGCCATGGCCGGCAGCCAGTTCGGCGAGGTGGCCATCGTCGCAGTCGATGCGGTGGACGCAGCGCTCGCCGATGCATGGCAGCCCTTCGAGCCGGCCGACGACGTCGTCGCCTTTCTGCAATACACCTCGGGTTCGACCTCGGCGCCCAAGGGCGTCATCGTCACGCACGGCAACCTGATGGCCAACGAACATGCCATCCAGGTCGGCATGGGCATCGGCCTCGAGGACAAGTTCGTCTCTTGGGCGCCGCTGTACCACGACATGGGCCTGATCGGTGGCCTGATGCAGCCGCTTTACAGCGGCATCCCGCTGGTGCTGACCTCGCCGCGCTACTTCCTCGAGCGCCCGGTACGCTGGCTCGAACTGATCTCGCGCCACCGCGCCACGCTCAGCGGCGGGCCCGACTTCTCGTTCCGCCTTTGCCTCGAACGCGTGAAGGATGCGCAGATCGCGCAGCTCGACCTCTCGAGCTGGCGCGTGGCCTACACCGGTGCGGAGCCGGTGCGCGCCGACACCGAGTTCGAGTTCATCGAGCGCTTTGCTCCGGCCGGCTTCGATCCTGGCGCGGTCTATCCGTGCTATGGCCTCGCCGAGGCTACCTTGTTCGTGACGGGCGGCCGGCGTGGCGGCGGCATGGTCGCGCGCGGCTTCAGCGCCGACGGCCTGGCCAGCGGTGCCGGTAGGCCGAGCGAAGACGGCACGCTGCTGGTCGGCTGCGGCGGCGTGGCAGTCCACCATGAAGTCGAGATCGTCGACCCCGCCACGCTGTCGGCCGCGGCGCCCGGTCGCATCGGCGAGATCTGGGTCCATGGGCCGAGCATCGGGGCCGGCTACTGGGGCAAGGAACTCGAATCGCGCGAGACCTTCGTCGAGCGTGCGGGCCGCCGCTGGCTGCGCACCGGCGACCTCGGCTTCGTCTGCGACGGCGAGCTCTACGTGACCGGCCGCATCAAGGACCTGATCATCGTCCGCGGCCACAACATCTATCCGCAGGACATCGAGCGCGTCATCGAGGCCGAGGTCGATGCGGTGCGCAAGGGCCGTGTCGCGGTCTTCGCGGCCAGCGGTCCCGATGGCGAAGGCATCGGTGCGGCGGCCGAGGTGTCGCGCAGCATGCAGAAGCTGGTGCCTGCGCAGGTGCTGGTCGAGGCCCTCAGTGCCGCGGTCAGCGAGGTGTTCGGCGAGCCGCTTTCGGCCGTGCTGCTGCTCAACCCGGGCGGCATGCCCAAGACCACGAGCGGCAAGCTGCAGCGCAGCGCCTGCCGCGCCGGTTGGCTGGACCGCAGCGCCGATGCCTATGCCATCTACGAGCGCGGCGCCTTCGTCAAGGGTGGCCCTGTCCAGGCGCCGGCCGAAGCGCGGGTGCTCGACGAGACCGAGCGCGCCGTCGACGCCATCTGGCGCGAAGTGCTGCGGCCCGCCGATGCGAAGCCGTTTGCGCGCGATGCGCATTTCTTCACGCGCGGCGGCAGCTCGCTCACTGCCACGCAGGTTGCGGCACGCATCTCCGGTCATTGGGACATCGACTATCCGGTGCGGCTGATGTTCGAGCACCCACGGCTGCACGAGAGCGCGGCCGCCGTTCGGGAGCGGTTGGCTCAGGGCGCGCACGCACGGCCGGCGCCCATCGCGCTGCTGCCGGCCGAACGCCGGCTGCACGCGCTGCCGCTGTCCCATGCGCAGGAGCGCCAGTGGTTCCTCTGGCAGCTCGATCCGGCGAGTGCGGCGTACCACATGAGCGGCGCGCTGCGCCTCACGGGCGCCTTGCAGGCCGATGCGTTGCAAGGCGCGCTGGACGATCTTGTCGCGCGCCACGAATCGCTGCGCACCGTGTTCCGTGCGGGCAGCGACGGCATCGCCGCGCAATGGATCCAGCCCTCGAGCACGCTCGCGCTGGAGCGTGTCGACTTGCGTGACGTGCCCCTCGCCGAGCGCGAAGTCCGGCTCGAGAGCGAAACCCGCCGCATCAAGAGCGCGCCCTTCGACCTCACCCAGGGCGGCCTGCTGCGTGCGGCGCTGATTCGCCTGGCGGACGACACACACGTGCTCGCCGTGGTGATGCACCACATCGTGTCTGACGGTGCCTCGATGCAGGTGCTGATCGACCAGCTCGCTGCCGGCTACGCGGCGCGCCTGCAGGGGCGCGCTGCGGCGCTGCCCGTGCCGCGCGTGCAGTACGCCGACTATGCCGTGTGGCAGCGCGAGTGGCTGGCCGCCGGCGAAGCGCAGCGCCAGCTCGACTGGTGGCGCGCGCAGCTCGGCGACGAGCATCCGGTGCTCGAACTGCGCACCGACCATCCGCGCAAGCCGCAGGCCAGCTATCACGCGGCGCGGCATGCCTTCGAACTCCCCGCGCCATTGCTCGGCCAACTGCGCAATCTCGCGCAGGCCGAAGGTGCCACGCTGTTCACGGTGCTGCTGGCGGGCCTCCAGGCGCTGCTGCACCGCTACACGGGGCAGGAAGAAATCCGCGTCGGTGCCGCCATTGCGAACCGCAACCGCGTGGAGTTCGAGAACGTGATCGGCCTGTTCGTCAACACGCTGGTGCTGCGCAGCCCGATCGATGGCCGCACGCCTGTGTCGCGCGTGCTGGCGCAGGCCAGGGAAGCCGTGCTCGGCGCGCAGGCGCACCAGGACCTGCCCTTCGAACAGCTGGTGCAGCGGCTGCAGCCCGAGCGCAGCATGAGCCACAGCCCGCTGTTCCAGGTGATGTTCAACCACCTGTTCGAGGACCACCGCGCGTTGCAGCGCCTGGACGGCATCGAGGTGAGCGACCACGCGCTGCCCGACCTCCAGACCCAGTTCGACTGGGTGCTCGAAGCCCGCGAGCGGCCCGACGGGCGCCTGCTGCTCGACGTGATCTACGCCGAAGACCTGTTCGAGCGAGAGACCATTGCGCGCATGGCGCAGCACTACGTGGCGGTGCTCGGCGCGCTCTGTGCCGATGCGGGTTGCGCAGTGGGCGACATCGACCTGCTGGCCGCGCCCGAGAAGCTGCAACTTGCGCAATGGAGCGTGAACGCGCGCCGCGAACCGCAACCGGAACCCGTGCACCACGCCATCGCGCGGCATGCCGCACAGCAGCCCGACGCCGTCGCGCTGCTGTTCGGCGACGAGGTACTGAGCTTTGCCGAACTCGACCGCCGCGCCAATCGCCTTGCGCACCGGTTGATCGCACTCGGCGTCAGGCCCGACATGCGCGTGGGCATCGCGATGGAGCGCTCCGTCGAGATGGTGGTGGGCATCCTGGGCATCCTCAAGGCGGGCGGCGCCTACCTGCCGCTGGACCCCGAATATCCGGTGCAGCGCCTCGACTACATGGTGGAGGACAGCGGCATTGCGCTGCTGCTCGTGCACCGCGCCACGCGCGATCTCATCACGGCCCGCCCGGGCCTGGCCAAGCTGGAGCTCGACGGCGGCTACTTCGCCGACCAGCGCGAAGCCGATCCGCAGGTCGCGCTGCATGCGGAGAACCTCGCCTACGTCATCTACACCTCGGGCTCCACCGGCAAGCCCAAGGGTGCGGCCGTGCGCCATGCGGCGCTGCACAGCTGCATGGCCTGGATGCAGCAGACCTACGGCCTGACCCGCGACCACACCGTGCTGCACAAGGCGCCGTTCGGCTTCGACGTGTCGGTGTGGGAAATGTTCTGGCCGATGACCGCGGGTGCGCGGCTGGTCGTCGCCAACCCCGGGGATCACCGCGACCCCGAGCGGCTGGTTCAGCTGATCCAGCGCCACCAGATCACGACACTCAACTTTGTGCCCTCGATGCTGCAGGCCTTCCTCGCGCATCCGGGCATCGAGGCGAGCACGCGGCTGAAGCACATCATCGTCGGCGGCGAGGCGATGCCCGCCGAGACGCAGAAGGAAACCCTGCAGCGCCTCGGCGGCGCCACGCTGCAGAACCTGTATGGCCCGACGGAGACCACCATCCACGTCACGCGCTGGACTTGTCGCCTCGAGCGCGATGGCAGCGGCCAGAGCCTGGTGCCCATCGGCCAGCCGATCAGCGACACCCAATGCCACGTACTCGACGCGGCGCTCAACCTGGTGCCGCGCGGGGTGGCCGGCGAGCTGTACCTCGGCGGCGTGAGCCTCGCGCGCGGCTACCTCGGCAAGCCCGGCCTGAGCGCCGAGCGCTTCGTGGCCAACCCCTTCGGCAATGGCGACCGGATCTACCGCACCGGCGACCTCGTGCGCTGGAATACCGAGGGCCAGATCGAATACCTGGGCCGCATCGACCACCAGGTGAAGATCCGGGGCTTTCGCATCGAGCTCGGCGAGATCGAGGCGCAGATCCTCGCGCAGCCCGCGGTGCGCGAGGCCGTCGTGGTGGCTCGCGAGGGCGCGGGCGGCGCCTCGCTCGTTGCCTACATCGCGGCACATGCGGAGGCGGCCGTCGACACCGCCGCGCTGCGCGAACGCCTGGGCCGGGTGCTGCCCGACTACATGGTGCCACGTGCCATCGTCACCTTGGCGGCGCTGCCGCTCAATGCCAACGGCAAGGTCGACCGCAAGGCGCTGCCTGAGCCCGAGGGGCTGGGCCGCGCGACGGCCTACGAGGCGCCGCAGGGCCACGTGGCGCGCACGCTCGCGGCCATCTGGTCCGAGGTGCTGCAGATCGATCAGGTCGGCCTGCACGACAACTTCTTCGACCTGGGCGGGCATTCGCTGCTGCTCATCCGCGCGCACCGGCTGCTGGAAGACCGGCTGCACGCCACGTTTCCGCTGGTCAATCTCTTCAAGTACCCCACCGTCGAATCGCTGGCCCGATGGATCGAGCAGGGCGGGGCCCAGGCCGCGCCATCGTCCACGGCCGGCGACGAACGCGCGCTGCGCCAGCGCGCCGCCATGCTTCAACGCCGCAAGCCTGCGGAGAGAGTCAACTGATGATGTCCACCTTCAACGAATCCGCAGAGCCCTCGGGACTCGAGATCGCCATCGTCGGCCTGTCCGGGCGCTTCCCCGGCGCCGACGACGTGGATGCCTTCTGGCGCAACATCCGCGATGGCGTGGAGTCGGTCTCGCGCTTCAGCGACGATGAGTTGCGCGAACGCGGCGTGCCGCAAGCCCTGCTGGACGACCCCGACTATGTGAAGGCCGGCGTGCTTTTCGAAGGCTTCGACCAGTTCGATGCCGGCTTCTTCGGCTACACGCCCCGCGAAGCCGAGAACCTCGATCCCCAGCAGCGCATCTTTCTCGAGTGCGCCTCGGCGGCGCTCGAACACGCCGGCTGCGACCCCGAGCGCTGGCCGGGCAAGGTCGGCGTGTATGCGGGCGAGGGCGCCAACGTCTACCTGATCCGCAACCTGCTGCCGTCCTTCGGGCTCGGCGCGCACACCGGCATCGCCGATCTGCTCGGGCTCATGAGCGGCAATTCCGGCGGCTCGCTGTGCACGCGCGTGGCCTACAAGCTCAACCTGCGCGGTCCCGCCGTGACCGTGCAGACCGCCTGCTCGACATCGCTCACGGCAGTGCACACCGCCTGCCAGGCCCTGCTCGGCCACGACTGCGACATGGCGCTTGCCGGCGGCGTGTGGCTCAACCTCTTGCAGGAAGGCGGCTACCGCTATCAGGCCGGCGCGATTCTTTCGCGCGACGGCCATTGCCGCGCCTTCGATGCCGATGCCAACGGCACCGTGATCGGCAGCGGCGCCGGCGTGGTCGTGCTCAAGCGCCTCGACGAAGCACTGCGCGACGGCGACACCATCCACGCGGTCATCAAGGGCACCGCCGCCAACAACGACGGGTCGGCCAAGGTCGGCTTCACCGCGCCCAGCATCGACGGGCAGGCCGAGGTCATCCGCGCGGCGCAGCTGATCGCAGGCGTCTCGGCCGACACCATCGGCTACGTCGAAGCACACGGCACCGGCACCACGCTGGGCGACCCGATCGAGATCGCAGCGCTCACGCAGGCCTTCCGCGCCGACACCGAGCGGTGCGGCTTCTGCGCCGTCGGGTCGGTCAAGACCAACATCGGCCACCTCGATGCCGCCGCCGGCGTCGCGGGCCTTATCAAGGCCGCGATGGCGCTCAAGCACCGCATGCTGCCGCCGAGCCTGCACTTCACCAAACCCAATCCGCAGATCGATTTCGCGGGCAGCCCGTTCTATGTGAACGCGCAATGCCAGCCCTGGCCGGAAAGCAGCACACCGCGCCGCGCGGGCGTCAGCTCGTTCGGCATCGGCGGGACCAACGTGCACGTGGTGCTCGAAGAAGCGCCGGTGACCCGTCCGTCCATACAGGCGCCCGGCTGGCAGGTCTTGCCGCTCTCGGCCCGCAACACCACAGCCCTGCAGCAAACCGCGCAACGGCTCGCCAGCCATCTCGAAGAGGTCGAAGCCGGCACATCGCTCGCCGATGTTGCGCACACCTTGCAGACCGGCCGGCGCGCGCTGGCAGTGCGCGGCGCGGTTGTCGCCGACGGGCTGGCGACCGCCGTGCAGGCGCTGCGCGCGCCCGAGAGCGACTTCGACCTGGCAACCGGCGTTCCCGCGTCGGCGCCCGAGGTTGCGTTCCTGCTCCCGGGCGGCGGCACGCAGCACGCGAACATGGGGCTCGCGCTGTACCGCGACCATCCGGTGTTCCGGGAAGAGGTCGATCGCTGCTGCAACGCGTTGCGCGAGGCGATGGGCATGGACCTGCGGCAACTGCTCTACCCGGCGGCCGGCAGCGAAGCCGCCGCCGACGAAAAACTCGGGCGCATCGAATACACGCAACCGGTACTCTTCATCGTCGAGTACGCGATGGCCCGGCTCTGGATGTCGCGCGGCGTGCAGCCTGCCGTGATGCTGGGCCACAGCCTGGGCGAGTATGTTGCCGCCTGCCTGGCGGGAGTGTTCAGCCTGGAAGATGCGCTGCGCATCGTCGCCACGCGCGGCCGGCTCATGCAGTCCATGCAGCCGGGCGCGATGACTGCCATTGCACTTTCGGAATCCGAACTCGCGCCTTTCCTCGGTACCGGTTGCGACATCGCGGCGATCAACGGCGAACAGCTGTGCGTGCTCGCCGGGCCGATGGCAGCCATCGAAGCGGCGGAACGCCAGCTGTCGGCGAGTGGGCTGATGCCGCGCCGCCTGCTGGTCTCGATCGCCTCCCACTCGGCGATGACCGAGGCCATCGTGGCCGAGCTGCAGCAGGTGGTTGCCGCCGTGCCCCGGCACGCGCCGCGCATTCCCTTCATCTCCAATGTCACTGGCAAGCCGATCACGGCGCAGCAGGCGGTCGACCCGGCCTACTGGGGCCAACACCTGCGGGGAACGGTGCGCTTTGCGGACGGTTTGGCCGAGCTGCTTCGCGTCGAAGGCCGTGTGCTGCTCGAAGTCGGTCCCGGCGAGACGCTGGCCGGCCTCGCGCGCCAGCACCCGCTGGCCGATGCGGCGGCGGGCATCCTGTCGAGCCAAGCCCATCCGCAGAAGCAGGCGCAGAACGAACGCCAGATGGCGAGCGTGATCGGCCAACTCTGGTGCGCGGGTGTCGACATCGACTGGGCCGCGTGCCATCCGGGGCGGCAAGCCCGCCGGGTGCCGCTGCCGACCTATCCTTTCCAGCGCCAGTCGTACTGGACCGACATGCCCGAGCCGGGTAGCGAAGCGCCGGCATCGTCCGTGCGCACTGGCAGCGATGCGTTCCACGTGCCGGTCTGGCAGCGCACCGAGCCGGCGAATGCGTCGTCGACGGCTGTACCGGTCGAAGGCTGCACGCTGGTGTTCGCGGAAGAGAGCGGCTTCGCGGATGCGTTGATCCGCCAACTCCAGGCCGACGCACCCGGACACGCAGTGGTTCGCGTGACACAAGGCAATGGCTATGCGGAAACAGGCCCCCGTCATTTCACCATTCGCCCCGGCGAACGCGCCGACCATGAACAGCTGCTGCGGAAGGTGCAGGCCGAATCCGGGCCGGTCGCCAAGGTTTATCACTTGTGGAGCTTGGACGAGCAGCCGCTGCCGCCGTCGCAATCCGGACAGGTCATGGAATGCGGCTACTTCAGCCTGCTGGCGTTGGTCCAGGCCTTCGACAGCATCGCCGATGGGCGCACGCGCAAGCTCTCGATCGAAGTCATTGCGAACCAGATCGAAGATGTCTCCGGCCTCGAACCGCTGTGCCCCGAGAAGGCGACGCTGTTCAGCCTGTGCAAGGTGATCGCGCAGGAATACCCGCACATCGCCTGCCGGGTGACCGACGTCGTGCTGCCCGCGCCGGGTAGCACTGCTGAATCGTGGCTTGCAAGTCAACTCGCCGCACCGGCACAGGCGCCGCACGATGAAACGCTCGTGGCCTATCGCGGCCCGCATCGCTGGGTCAAGACCTACGCGCCGCTGCCGTCCGGCTCCGCACCGCAGCAGCGCCTGCGCTTCAAGGGCGTGTATCTGATCACCGGCGGCCTCGGCGGCGTGGGACTCGCGGTCGCACGGCACCTGGCCGAGTCGTGGCAGGCGCGGCTGGTGCTGTTGGGGCGCACACCGCTGCCAGAGCGCAGCCAGTGGGAAGCCCTCGTCGCGGACGAAGTGCAACCCCAGGCACTGCGGACCAAGCTCGCGCAACTGATCGAACTTGAAAATCTCGGCGGCGAAGTGCTCGTGGTCGCCGCCGACGTGGCCGATGCGGCCTCGATGCAGGCCGCCGCCGCGCAAGCCCGCGCGCGCTTCGGCATGGTGCAAGGCGTCGTGCACGCGGCGGGCCACGCGAACAGCGGAATGATCGCAACCCGCACCCGCGTCGCGATCGACGAGGTCTTCGCGCCCAAGCTGCAGGGCACGCGTTTCCTGCTCGACGCGCTGCAAGGCGAGCCGCTCGATTTCGTGCTGCTGTGCTCGTCCATCTCCAGCATGGCCGGCGGCCTGGGCATGAGCGACTACGCCGCCGCCAACGCCTATCTCGACGCGCTGGCCGCGCAGTGGCAGCGCAGTGCGAAGCACCCCGTCATCTCGGTCAACTGGGACGCATGGCGAGACCTCGGCATGGCCGCCGGCCGCGTGCTGCCCGAAGGCATCGGCATGGACGGACCCGAGGGGGCGCGGGCGCTGGAGCGCATCGTCAACGGCCCGGCGTTCGCGCAGGTCGTGATCTCCACCACCGACCTGAACCAACGGCTCGGCAAGCTCGACAACGGCATGCTCGAACTGCTGGAGACCGGCCCGGCCGCGAAGAAGAAGCGCCGCGAGCATCCGCGCCCCGCGCTCGACACGCCCTTCTCCGCACCCGAAGGCGACCTTGAGAGCGGGTTGGCCGCCATCTGGCAGGACATGTTGGGCATCTCCAGCGTGGGCGTCGACGACAACCTGTTCGAACTGGGCGGCGATTCGCTGCTCGCGATCCAGATCCTGGCCCGCACCCGCAAGGCCTATGACGTCGAGCTGCATCCCGCGGCCTTCTTCAAGGCGCCTACGCTGCGCGACCTTGCCGTGCTCGTGGAGACCCGGCTGATCGAGGAGATCGAAGCCGCCGCCGCGGTGGACGCTGCACCCGATGCCTTGCCCGAAACCGCTTGAAGACCCGACATGTCCGAACTCAGAGATATCTCCGCGCGCCGCGCCGGCCTGACCGCCGAGCAACGCACGAAGTTGGCCCAGCGGCTGCGCGGCGCGTTGGCGCCGGACGCGGTGCAGGGCGCTTTCGCCATTGCGCCGCGCGCGCAGCCTGGCAACAGGGCGGAGCTTTCCTTCGCGCAGCAGCGGCAATGGTTTCTGTGGCAGCTCGATCCCGCGAGCACGGCCTACCACGTGAGCGGCGGCCTCGTGCTGGAAGGGCCGCTCGACACCGAAGCCTTGCGCGCCGGCATTGAAGCACTCGTGGCCCGCCACGAGTCGCTGCGCACGGTGTTCGAGGAAGACCGCGACGGCGGGGTGCAACAGGTCATCCTGCCGGCGCACCGCGTCGAATTGCCTTGCATTGCTCTGGGCAGCCTGCCGACCCATGAGCGTGCGCTGCGACTCGGCGACGAGGCACGTGCGGTCTGCGATGCGCCTTTCGATCTGGCGCGCGGCCCGTTGCTGCGCGCGGTGCTGCTCAAGTCGGGCGAGCGCGACCATCGGCTTGTGGTCGTGATGCATCACATCATCTCGGACGGCTGGTCGATCCAGCTGATCCTCGATGAGCTGGCGGTGCTGTACCGCGCCCGCACACTGGGCCACCACGCAGAACTGCCGGACCTGGCGGTGCAGTACGCAGACTACGCCGCCTGGCAGCGGCGATGGCTCGAAGGGGGCGAGGGCGAACGCCAGTTGGCGTGGTGGCGGCAGCACCTGGGTGAAGAGCATCCGGTGCTGGCTTTGGACACCGACCATCCGCGCCGCGGCGATGGCCGCTATTCGGCCGCACGGCACGAGTTCAAGCTCCCCGCCGACCTGCTGGCAGCTCTCAAGCGGCAGGCGCAGGCGCAAGGCGCGACGCTGTTCATGGCGCTGCTTGCGGCGTTCAACGTGGTGCTGTTCCGCCACTCGGGCCAGCCGCTGCTTCGCGTGGGCGTGCCCATTGCCAACCGCAACCGGGCCGAGACGGCCGGCGTGGTCGGCTTCTTCGTCAACACGCAGGTGCTGTCCGCAACGCTGGACGCCCGCATGACGCTGGCCGAAGTGCTGGCGCAGACCCGGGACGCGGCCATCGGCGCGCAGTCGAACCAGGACTTGCCGTTCGAGCAGTTGGTCGAGGCGCTGCGGCCTGACCGCAGTCCGGGAATCAGCCCGCTGTTCCAGGTGATGTTCAACCATCTGCGGCAAGACCACCGCTCGCTCGAGCAGTGGCCCGCGCTGTCGGTCCGGCGAATGCATCTCGACGAGCAGTCCGTGCAGTTCGAGCTGATGCTGCAGACCTGCGAGAACGAGCGCGGCGAGGTCGATGCCTGCTTCAGCTACGCGCCGGAATTGTTCGACGCGCAGACGATCGAACGCATGGCTGGGCACTGGCTGTCGGTGCTGCGCGCACTCGCGC
This sequence comes from Variovorax sp. SPNA7, assembly GCF_033807855.1. Lineage (NCBI taxonomy): Bacteria > Pseudomonadati > Pseudomonadota > Betaproteobacteria > Burkholderiales > Comamonadaceae > Variovorax > Variovorax sp. SPNA7. The sequence continues at coordinate 4,172,858 of NZ_CP138513.1, read as the reverse complement.
TGCAGCCGGAGCAGGCGCTCGCAGAGGTCTCCCTGATGAGCGCGGGCGAGTGCGGGCAGCTCGACCGGTGGAGCATCGATACGCAGGCGCACGGTGTGCCGGAGCCCGTGCACCGGCTGATCGAGCGCCAGGCGTGGCAGCAGCCCCTGGCGCCTGCGCTGGTCTTTGGCGACAAAATGCTGGGCTATGCCGAGCTCAACAGCCGGGCCAACCGGCTTGCGCACTGGCTGCGCGGCCAGGGCGTGGGCGCCGAGACGCTGGTCGGCGTGGCGCTGGAGCGCAGCACTGAGCTCGTGGTCGCGCTGCTCGCCGTCATGAAGGCCGGCGGGGCCTATGTGCCGCTGGACCCGGAGCATCCCGCCGATCGCATCGCGTACATGATGGAAGACAGCGCCCTGGCGCTGGTGCTCACGAGCAGTGGCGTGCTGCAACACCTGCCTCGCAGGGACGGCGTCCGCCCGGTGGTGCTCGACGCCATCGACCTTGGCAACTCTCCGGCGAGCGACCCCGCAGTGCCGCTGGCGGGCGAGAGCCTCGCGTACGTGATCTACACCTCGGGCTCGACCGGAAAGCCCAAGGGTGCTGCCAACCGGCATAGCGCGCTGCACAACCGCCTGGCGTGGATGCAGCAGGCCTACGGTCTCGGGCCCGGCGACACGGTGCTGCAGAAGACGCCGTTCAGCTTCGACGTGTCGGTGTGGGAATTTTTCTGGCCGCTGATGTACGGCGCGCGGCTGGCCGTGGCGGCGCCCGGCGATCACCGCGACCCGGCACGCCTGGTGGAGCTGATCCGCCGGCACGGCGTGAGCACACTGCACTTTGTGCCGTCGATGCTGCAGGCCTTCCTGGCGCAGCCCGATGTGGAGACCTGCATGAGCCTGCGGCGCATCGTCTGCAGCGGCGAGGCATTGCCAGCCGAAGCGCAGAACGAGGTGTTCCGCCGGTTGCCCGATGCCGCGCTCTACAACCTCTATGGGCCGACCGAAGCCGCCATCGACGTCACGCATTGGACGTGCCGCGACGACGGACGCAGCCAGGTCGCCATCGGCAGGCCGATTTCCGGCGTGCAGGCGCACGTGCTCGACGCCTCGCTGAACCGCGTGCCTCCGGGCGCGGCGGGCGAGCTCTACCTGGGCGGCGCGGGTTTGGCGCGAGGCTATTCAAAGCGCCCGGGGCTGACGGCGGAGCGCTTCGTCGCCGACCCCTTCGACCCCTCGGGCGGCGGGCGGCTCTACCGCACGGGCGACCTCGTGCGCTGGAACCGCGAAGGCCAGCTCGACTATCTCGGGCGCCTCGACCACCAAGTGAAGATCCGCGGCCTGCGCATCGAGCTCGGCGAGATCGAGGCGCAGCTGCTCGCGCATCCGCGTGTGCGGGAGGCCGTGGTGGTCGTGCAGCAGGGCGCCGGCGGGCCGAGGCTCGCGGGCTATGTCTCGCTGCATGCGGGGTCGGACCTGGCATCCGCGGCGTTGCGCGAATGGCTCGGCCGCGAGCTGCCGGAGTACATGGTGCCCACGCTGCTCATGACACTGGAGCGCCTGCCGCTCAACGCGAACGGAAAGATCGACCGCAAGGCGCTGCCCCAGGTGCAAGCTGCCGACGCCGGCAGCTTCGAGGCGCCCATGGGCCCGCACGAAACCAAGCTGGCCGCGCTCTGGAGCGAACTGCTGGGCGCGCGGGACATCGGTCGCCATGCGCATTTCTTCGAGATCGGCGGCCATTCGCTGATGGCGGCGCAGCTTGTCTCGCGGCTGCGCGCGGTCCATGGCCTGCGGCTGCCGCTGCGCGAAGTGTTCGAGCACCCGGTGCTGCATGACATGGCGCTCAGGCTGCGCGGCACCGAGGCGGATGCCGGCCACGCGGCGCCCGTGCCGCCGCTGATGCCGGTGGCGCGCGCCCCGCAGATGGGCTTGTCTCCAATGCAGCACCGCCTTTGGCTGGTCGACCGGCTGTCCGGTGCCGATGCACGCGCGGCCTACAACATGGCGGCCGCGCTGCGCTTCGAAGGCCCGCTCGATCCCGACACGCTGCGGCGTGCGCTCGAGACCGTCGTGTCGCGCCATGAAGCACTGCGTACCGTGTACCCGGAAAACGACCAGGGTGAACCCGTGGCTTCGATCATTCCAGCCGGCGTGTTCGACCTGCCGTGGAGCGACATTTCTCCGGTGCCGCCGGAAGACGAGACGCTGCGCATCGAGAGCGCACTGGACGCGATGGCCGCGCAGCCTTTCGATCTGGCCTCGATCCCGCCGCTGCGCACCGCGCTGCTACGCCTGGGTCCGTCCCGGCATGCGCTGCTGCTGTGCGTGCATCACATCGCCTTCGACGGCTGGTCGCAAGCCATCTTTGCGAGCGAGTTCGTCGCAGCGTACGAGGCCCTGCGGACCGACGGCTCCTCGACGCTGCCACCGCTGCGCGTGCAGTACGCCGACTACGCGGTATGGCAAGACAGGCTGCTCGAAGCAGCGCATGCTCAGGACGCGGTCTTCTGGAAGCACTACCTTGCCGATGCGCCGCAGCACTCCCGCTTTCCGGTCGACTGCGGGCTGCCGGCGGCATCGGCGCGCACCGCCGGCAGCGTTCGCCTGCCGGTCGAGAGTGCGCTGGTGGACGCGCTCGCACCGTTGGCCCGCAGCGGCAAGACCTCGCTGTTCACCGTGATGCTGGCGGCCTTCCTGATGCAGCTCCACCGCGAAGCCGGCACCGAGGACCTGGTGGTCGGAACCGACGTCGCCGGGCGTGACCACCCCGAGCTCGAGAAGCTGATCGGCTTCTTCGTCAACGTGGTGCCGCTGCGCTCGCGCCGCGGCGCGGCTGCGGGCGGCTTCGCGCAGTGGCTGGCCCAGGTGCACGAGAGCACGCAATCGGCCCTGGCGCACGCGGCAGTTCCGTTCGACCGCATCCTCGACGCCGCCGGCCTGCCGCGCGCACAAGGGGGGCCGGTGCGTCTGCTGTTCGTCATGCAAAACACGCCCGCCAGCCGTTTCGAAATTCCCGGCCTGTGTATCGACGTGCTGCCACAGCGCGTGCGGCAGGCCAAGTTCGACATTGCCGTGTTCATTCACGAAGCCTCGGGGGACTGGAGCGCCGAGTGGATCTATGACACCGGCCTGTACCGCCCCGAGTCGATCGGCCGCTGGGCCGCCGGCTGGTGCGCGCTGCTGCGGCAACTGGTCATAGCGCCCGATGCGGCCGTCGAACAACTGTTTTCATCACCTGATCGCAAGGAATTCCCAATGAATCCGATGCCGTCGCCCCAGCTCGGCAAGCTGGACAAGCTCAAGAAATTCGCCCCCAGGCCTGCGGCTGCCGCAATGGCCGCGAATACCGCCGCCAGCCCCGCGGCCGCCAAGCCGCGCTCGCAGGTCAAGACCTCGTTCCTTTCCGAAGGGCGCGAGTTTCCGCTCGTGATCGAGCCCGCGAGCGACGGCTTTGACGCCATCGCCTGGGTGCGCGAGCACCGCGGCTTCGTCGACGATGCACTGGCGCGCCACGGCGGGCTCTTGTTCCGCAACTTCGGCTTGGCAACGCCGCAGGACTTCGAGGCCTTTGCCGAGAACGTCGAACCCGAGCTCTACGGCAACTACGGCGACCTGCCGAAGAAGGAGGGCGGGCGCCGCACCTACCGGTCGACGCCGTATCCGGAGCGGCAGATGATCCTGTACCACAACGAGAGCTCGCACATGGAGCGCTGGCCGCGCAAGCAGTGGTTCTACTGCGAGCTGCCGTCGCCGGTGGGCGGCGCGACGCCCATCGTCGACTGCCGCGAGATGCTGCGCCGGCTGCCGGCGGACATCGTCGAGGCTTTCGAGCGCAAGGCGCTGACCTACGTGCGCACCTTCACGCCGCACCTGGACGTGAGCTGGCGCGACTTCTTCAAGACCGACCAGCGCGCCGAGGTCGAGGCGCGGCTGGCGGCGGGCGGCATCGAATGGCGCTGGCTCGACGAAGACACGCTGCAGACCCGCACCCATTGCCCCGCCGTCATGAAGCACCCGCTGACCGGCGAGCGCGTGTTTTTCAACCAGGTGCAGCTGCACCACCCCGCCTGCCTCGAAGCCGACGTGCGAGAGGACCTGCTGGCGCTGGTCGGCGCGGAGCGCATGCCGCGCCACGTCTGCTACGGCGACGGCACTCCCATCGACGACGAGACCATGGCCGTCGTGGGCCGCACCTACGAGGCCTGCGCCGTGCGCTTCGACTGGCGCAAGGGCGACGTGGTGATGCTGGACAACATGCTCGCAGCGCATGCGCGCGATCCCTACGAGGGCCCGCGCAAGATCGTGGTGGCCATGGGCGCGATGTTCGAGCGCTCGGCGCTGCTGGCTGCCGAGACGGTGGGGAGCGAATGACGATGGAAGACCGGTTCGAGAATTTCGAGGCGGCCCTGCCGCTGAGTCCCGAGCAGCGCGCCGTGTTGGCCATGCACGGCTCGGACGCGATGCAGCCGCTCGCAGTGTCTGCGGAGATCGAAGGCGCGTTCGACGAAGCGCGCCTGCGCGGCGTCGCGGCCGGGGTGCTGCAGGCGCACGAGTCGCTGCGGCTCGCAGTGCGCGAAGCGGCCGACCCGCTTGCGTGGCGCCAGCAGCCGCGCGCCACGCTGCCCGCCGGCCATGCGCAGGCCGAGGAGCCGATGCTGCCGCATGAAGGGGGCATGGTGCGCATCGGGTTGGAGCGCATCGCCACGGCGTGCCACCGGCTCACGCTCTGCGCCCATCCGCTGGCAGCCGATGCGGCCAGCCTCGCGGCGCTGCTCGCGCGTATCGCCAAGGGTTGCGGCGGCGCGGGCGCGCCCGAAGGCGAATCGGCGGAGCCGTTCCAGTACACGCAGTTCGCGGCGTGGCGCGATGCACTCGCGCACGACGACGAGGAAGACGCCGTGCAGGGCCGCGCCTATTGGGCCGGCTACATGGCTGGCGCCGAAGCCATCGCGGCGCCGCGCCTCGCGTTGCGGCAGGACCACGCAACGGCCGGCTCTTCGGCACGCGGCGTGGCGCGGCGCACGCTCGATGCGAAGCTGCTGGAGCGCCTCGACGCACTGGCCCTTTCGCACGGCGTGCAGGCCGCCGACCTGCTGCAGGCCGCATGGTGGGTACTGCTCGCGCGGCTGACGGGGTTCGCGCCTTTCATCGGCGGTTGGCAGCACGATTGCCGGCACGACTACGAGGTGATGCAGGGCGCCATCGGCGTCTACGAAAAGGTGATGCCGCTGCGCGTGGAGGTCGGCGCCGAAGAGCCCTTTGCCGACTGGCTGGCGCGCTTTGCGCTACAGGCCCGTGCGCACATCGAGGCGCAGGAATACGTCGTGCTCGACGCGCAGGCCGATGCGGCCCATCTTGCCGTCGGCTTTGCGCTGCGCACGCCCGACGACCTGCCCGCCTCCTGGCGCGTGGTGCAACGCCCCGGTCCGCTGGTGTGCTTCGAACTTGCGCTCGAAGCCGAATGGTCGGCGCAGCGCGCCGTGCTCGCGCTGCATGCCGGAAAGGGCTGCTACACGCAGGCCGCGCTGGAACGCATGCTGCAGCAGTTCTTCGCGCTGTTGCAGGCCGTGGCCGACAGCCCTTCGACACCCGTGCAGGACCTGCCGCTCGTCGATGCGGACGAGCGCCGGGCCCTTCTTGCGCTCGAAGGCGCGCCGTTGGATCTGGGCACGCAGCGGATCGCCGATCGCATCGCGCACTGGGCGCAGGCGACGCCGGACGCCCCCGCCATCGAGGACGGCGAGCAGTGCCTGAGCTACGCGGCGCTCAATGTCCGTATCAACCGCATGGCCCGCTGGATGCAGGCGCAGGGCGTGCGGCGCGGCGCGTTGGTCGCGCTCGCGCTGCCGCGCTCGCTCGAACTGCTGGTCGCGATGTTCGCGGCCTGGCGCGCAGGTGCGGGCTATCTGCCGCTCGACCCCGAGTGGCCCGAGGCGCGCCGTGCCGCGGTGCTGGCCGATGCGCAGCCCGCGCTGCTGCTGCAGGCCGGACCGGTGCAGGATGCCGGTGCGCAGGCATGGCGCACGGCAACGGCGGGCGGCATCGACCTGTCGGCGTTCGATGTCTCGGCACCCGACGTGCCGGCCGGTCCGCAAGACCTGGCCTACGTGCTCTACACCTCCGGCTCCACCGGCAAGCCCAAGGGCGTGGTGATCGAGCAGGCGCAACTGCTCAACTATGTGATCGCCGTTTCCGCGGCCATGCAGCTCGAGCGTTACGGCCGCTGGGCACTCACCAGCACCGTGGCGGCGGACCTGGGCAATACCGCGCTGTTCGGCGCCTTCTTCAACGGCGCATGCCTGGTGGTGGCGGATGCCGAGGCCATGAACGATGCTGCCGCCTTCACCCGCTTCATGCAAGCGCGCCGCATCGACGCACTGAAGATCGTGCCTTCGCACCTGGAGGCGCTGCTGGAGGCCGAGGCGCCGGTGCTGCCGCGGCTGCTGGTGCTCGGCGGCGAGGCGGCTTCGCGTTCGCTGCTGGCGCGCATCGCGCAGGTGGCGCCCGATTGCACGGTCTACAACCACTACGGCCCGACCGAGACCACGGTCGGCGTGATGGTGCACCGGGTTGCAGCCGGCGCGTCCTTCCCCGGGCAGTTGCCGCTGTCGCAGGTGCTGGCCAACAACCGGGTGCGTGTGCTCGACCGAGCGCTGCGGCTCGTGCCCACCGGTGTGCTGGGCGAGCTCTACATCGGCGGGGCGCAGCTGTGCAGGGGGTATCTCGGTGGCGTGGCTTCGGAGGCGTTCATCGACGACCCCTTCGCACCGGGTGAGCGGCTCTACCGCACCGGCGACCTCGCTTGCGCGCTGCCGGACGGCGCGGTGCGGATCGCCGGGCGGGCCGATCACCAGCTCAAGGTGCGCGGCTTTCGCGTCGAGCCGGGCGAGGTCGAAGCCGTGATGCTCGCGCAAGAGGGTGTGCGCCAGGCGGCGGTGCTGCCCGTGGCGGTGCCGGCCGGCGGCGTGGAGCTCGCGGCCTTCGTGGTTGGCGAAGCGGTTTCGGTGGCCGGATTGCGCGAGCGGCTGGCCGCGCTGCTGCCCGCACACATGGTGCCGGCGCGCTGCATCGAGGTGGCGGCCTTCCCGCGCCTGGCGAACGGCAAGGTCGACCGTCTCACGCTGGCATCCGCCATGCCCGTGGACGCATGGGAGGGCGCGCAGGCGCCGGTCGATGCGCTGGAGCAGTTGCTCGCAGCCGGCATGGCCGAGCTGCTCGGGCGTGCATCCATCGGGGTCGACGACGACTTCTTCGATCTCGGCGCGCATTCGCTGCTGGTGATCAAGCTGGCTGCCCGCATCCGCCGGCTGCTGCGCGTGGAGATTGCGCCGGGGCTGGTGTTCGACCACCCGAGCGTCTCCACGCTGGCACATGCCGTGCGCGCCGCGAGCACCGACCCCGCGCAGACCGAACAGCTCGCCGACGCTTGGCGCCTCGAGGCCGAGGCCACACCTTCTTGAACGGAAACGCTTGATGAACGAGATGACGAAGATGCCGCAAATGCCGCAGCAATTTGAAGCGGGCGCGGACCCGGAATGCATTGCCGCATGCACGGTGCCCGGGGAGGCGGTGGCGATGTCCTTCGCTCAGCAGCAGCTCTGGTTCCTGCAGAACCTGGAGCCGCAGCTCACGGCCTACAACCTGCCGCGGGTGTTCCGCCTGAAGGGGGCGCTCGACGCCGACGCGCTGGAGCGCGCGTTCCAGGCGCTGGTCGCGCGCCATGCGGTGCTGCGCACGCGCTTCTTCAGCCGCGACGGCGCGGTGCTGCAGGCCGTGCAGGCAGAGGCGGCCTTCGCCATCGAGCGCATCGACTTGCGGGACGAGGCGCCCGCATCGCGCGAGGAAAAGCTCGGCGAGGCGGTGCGTCGCACGGTCTTGCACGTCTTCGATCTGGGCGTAGCGCCGGCACTGGTGGCGCGCTTGGTTCGGCTCGGTGAAGAGGAGCACGTGCTTGCGATCTGCCTGCATCACATCGTCTCGGATGCGTGGTCGAACCCGATCCTCGCCAAAGATCTGGCTGCCGCCTATGCCGCCGCGCTGCGCGCAACCGGCGCGGTGCGCCTGCCAGCCATGCCGCTGCAGTACGCGGACTACGCCCGCTGGCAGCGCGAGCGGGCGGCCTCGGGCGGAATGCAGCGCGACCTGGACCATTGGAACGCGCACTTAGGCCCCGAAGTGCCCGCTCTCGAGCTGCCGACCGATCATGCCCGGCCCGAACAACTGGGCTTCGAGGGCGCGGCCACCTACTTCGCGCTCGAAGCGCCGCTGTGCGACGCGCTGCTCAAGCTCTGCCGCACGGAGCGCAGCACGCCCTTCGTGGTTCTGTTCGCCGCGTGGCAGGTGCTGCTTGCACGCTACAGCGGACAGTACGACTTCGCGGTGGGCGTGCCTTCGGCGGGCCGGCACCGGGAGGAACTGCACGGGCTGATGGGTTTTTTCGTCACGACGCAGGTCTTCCGCGCGCGGCTCACGCCGAGGATGTCGCTGCGCGAGATCTGCCGTCAGGTGCGCGGCGATGTATTGGCCGCGCTCGACCATGCGGACCTTCCTTTCGACGTGCTGCTTGCAAGCCGCACCGATCGGCGCGAGCCGGGCCGCAGCCCGCTGTTCCAGGTCATGTTCGGCCTGCAGATGGAAGACGGCACGGCCGGACCGAGCTTCGAAGGACTACAGGTAGAGCCGGTGCCGGCACCGGATCGCACCGCGAAGTTCGAGCTCTCGCTCGACCTCACGATCACGGGCACGCAGGTGCGTGGGCGGCTCGAATACAACACAGGGCTCTACGACAAGGCCACCATCGAGCGGATGGCGGGCGCCTACCTGGAGGTATTGCGGCACATGGCGCTCGATATCGAGCGCCCCGCCGGCAGCTTCGCGCTGATCGATGCCGCCGACCGCCAGCGGCTCGCCCAATGGGAAGGCGAGGCCCGGCAGCACCATGCTGTCGAGCCGATCCACCGCCTCTTCGAGCGCCAGGCCGCCGCGCAGCCCGATGCGAGTGCGCTGGCCTTCGGCGAGCAGGTGCTGAGCTATGGCGAACTGAATGCGCGGGCCAATCGACTGGCGCACATCCTCCTGGCGCGCGGTGTGAAGCCCGAGACGCTGGTCGGCATCGCAGTGGAGCGCTCGGCCGATACGGTGGTCGGCCTGCTCGCGATCCTGAAGGCCGGTGCGGCCTACCTGCCGCTGGATCCCGACTACCCGCGCGACCGTCTGGCCTACATGATCGAGGACAGCGGCACCGCGCTGCTGCTCACACGGCATGCGCTGCGCGAGAAGATCCCCGCGCGGCACGGCGTGGCGGTGCTCGAACTCGACAGGCTCGATCTGTCCGCCGGTCCGGCGCACGATCCGTGCGTCCCGGTGGGGCTGGATAACCTGGCCTACGTGATCTACACCTCGGGCTCCACCGGGCGGCCCAAGGGGGCGCAACTGTGCCACCGCAACGTGACCCGGCTGCTCGCCGCCACGGATGCATGGTTCGGCTTCGGGCCGGACGACGTCTGGACGCTGTTCCACTCCTACGCCTTCGACTTCTCGGTGTGGGAAATCTTCGGCGCGCTGTGCACCGGCGGCAAGCTGGTGGTGGTGCCGTTCTGGGTCAGCCGCTCGCCGGAAGACTTCCTGTCGCTGCTGTGCACGGAGCGCGTGACGGTGCTGAACCAGACTCCTTCGGCATTCGGACAGCTCACGCGCCTGCCGGCGCTGGCAGAGGGCGGCCTGGCGCTGCGCTGCGTGATCTTCGGCGGCGAGGCACTGGAGCCCGAGACCCTGAGGTCGTGGATGGACCGTTTCGGTGACGAATCGCCCAGGCTGGTCAATATGTACGGCATCACCGAGACGACGGTTCACGTCACCTACCGCCCCATCACGCGAAGAGACCTCGATGGCGGGCGCAGCCCCATCGGCGTGCCTATTCCGGATCTGGGCCTGCGGGTGCTGGACGGCGAACTGAACGCCGCGCCGATCGGCGTGCCAGGCGAGCTCTACGTCGCGGGCGAAGGGCTCGCGCGCGGCTACCTGGGGCGCGCGGCGCTGACCTCCGAGCGATTCGTCGCGGACCCGCTCGACGTGCGCGGCGGCCGCTTGTACCGTACCGGCGACCTGGCGCGCTGGAACTGCAAGGGCCAGCTGGAGTACCTGGGGCGCATCGACCATCAGGTGAAAGTGCGGGGGTTTCGTATCGAGCTGGGAGAGATCGAGGCGCAGTTGCTGGCGCAGCCGGAAGTGGGCGAGGCGATCGTGGTTGCAAAGGACGGCCCCGGCGGTGCCTGGCTGGCCGGCTACGTGTCGGCGAAGCCCGGGCAGGCCCTGGAGGTTGCTGGCTTGCGCGAACGGCTGGCCCGGCAGTTGCCGGAGTACATGGTGCCCAGCGTCATCGTCGAACTGCAGGCCTTGCCGCTGAATGCCAACGGCAAGGTCGACCGCAAGGCGCTGCCGGCGCCGGAGTTCGCAGCGAGCGCCGCGTACGAGGCCCCGCAGGGCGCGTTCGAGGAAGCCCTGTCGGCGATCTGGGCGCAGGTGCTCGGCGTGGAGCGGGTGGGGCGCAACGACAATTTCTTCGAGTTGGGGGGCCATTCTCTGATGGCGCTCGGCCTGCTCGAACGCATCCGCGCGAAAGGCTGGACGGTGCAGGTCCGCACGCTGTTCCAGTGGCCGCAGTTCGCGCGCTTCGCGCAGGCCGTGGAACAGGAGCAACTGCAGGCTCGTCGCGAAGTGGTCGTGCCGCCCAACGGCATCCCCGAAGGCTGCGAGGCCCTCCGGCCCGAGATGGTCACGCTCATGGCGCTCGACGCCTCGCAACTGCGGCGCATCGAAGTGTCGGTACCCGGTGGTGCGGCCAACATTCAGGACATCTATCCGCTGGTGCCGTTGCAGGAAGGAATGCTCTTTCACCATCTGCTGCAGACCGAAGGCGATGCGTATGTCACGTCGAGCGCGCTGGGCTTCGACAGCCGCGAGCGACTGGAACAGTTCGTGGAGAACTTCAATGAAGTGATCGCGCGGCACGACATCCTGCGAACCGCTGTGCTGTGGGAGGAACTGCCCGAACCGGTGCAGGTGGTATGCCGGCATGCGCGAATACAGCTGCGGTGGCTCGACGAAGTGGCGCCGTCCGAAGGCGTCCCGGCTTCGTCGGATGCTGCAGAGCGCCTGGCGTTCCATGCAGCCCCTGGCCGCTACCGCATCGACGTGCGGCAGGCGCCGATGATCCATGCCGTCGCAGTGCACGACACCGCGCGGCAGCGCTGGCTCTTGCAATTGCTCAATCACCACCTGGTGGACGACAACACCACGCTGAAGCTGGTCGTGGAAGAGATCGCATTGATCCAGCAGGGCAGGCGCAACGAGCTGCCGGTGCCTGTTCCGTTCCGCCGGTTCGTGGCGCAGGCCAGGCTGGGCATGAGCCGGGCCGAGCACGAGACCTTCTTCGAAAAGCTGCTGGGCGACGTGGAGGAGACCACGGCACCGTTCGGCCTGCTCGATGTGCAGGGGGACGGCTCGCTGGCCGAAAGCGTGCGGCAGCCGCTGGAGCCAGCGCTCGCCGCGCGAGTGCGGCAGCAGGCGCAGCGTCACGGCGTGAGCGCCGCAACGCTGTTCCACCTGGCGTGGGCGCTTGTGGTGGCAAGAACCACGGGTCGCGACGACGTCGTGTTCGGCACCGTGCTGTTCGGCCGCATGCAGGGCGGTGAGCGGGCATTGGGCCTGTTCATCAACACGCTGCCGCTGCGCGTGCGGCTGGGGGTCCAGACCGTCGAGGAGTGCCTGCGGCAGACGCACGCAGCGCTCAGCGGGCTGCTGCATCACGAGCATGCCAGCCTCTCGCTGGCCCAGCGCTGCAGCGGGCTTTCCGGCGGCGCACCGTTGTTTACCGCGCTGCTCAACTGCCGCCATGCGACGCAGGGCCGGAGCGAGCCGTCGGACGCATGGGCCGGCGTCGAGATGGTCGGCAGCCGCGAGCGCAGCAATTACCCGCTCGCGATGTCGGTGGACGACATGGGCGAGGGATTCGACATCGGCGCGCAAGTGACGGCCACAGTCGGTGCGCGGCGCGTCTGCGGCTTCATGCAGGAGGCCGTGCGCGCGCTGGTGGCGGCGCTGGCAGCGCGTCCGTCGCAGCGCATGTCCGAACTCGACGTGACTACCGGCGACGAGAAAGTGCTGTTGCGCCAGTGGGGCGTGAACCCCGCCGGCGCGGTGGAAGAGACCGGTGCGACCGACAATGCACAGACCGTCATCGGTGCCTTCGAGCGTCGCGCACGGACCCAGCCCGATGCCGTGGCGCTGCTCTTCGATGAGCTGGCGCTGAACTACGGTGAACTGAACGAGCGTGCCAACAGGCTGTCGCACCGACTGATCGCGCTGGGTGTGCGGCCCGAGACCAAGGTCGGGATTGCCGTGGAGCGCTCGGTCGAAATGATGGTCGGGTTGCTCGCGATCCTGAAGGCGGGCGCCGCCTATGTGCCGCTGGACCCTGAATACCCCGAACAGCGGCTGGCCTACATGCTCGAGGACAGCGGCGTTGCGTTGCTGTTGACGCAAGGGCGCATTCGCGCGCGCGTGCCCGGCAGCGAGGGGTTGATGGTGCTGGAAATCGACACGCTGGACGTCAGCGGCGAGCCCGGCCACGATCCGTGCGTGCCGTTGCATGGCGAGAACCTGGCCTATGTGATCTACACCTCGGGCTCGACCGGCAAGCCCAAGGGCGCAGCGGTTCGCCACGGTGCCTTGTACAGCTGTATGCGCTGGATGCAGGACACCTATCACCTCACTGAGGCCGACACGGTGCTGCACAAGGCGCCGTTCGGCTTCGACGTATCGGTGTGGGAGATGTTCTGGCCGCTTACCGCGGGCGTGCGGCTGGTGGTCGCCCGGCCGGACGATCACCGCGACCCGGCACGGCTGGTGGAACTGATCCAGCGCCACCAGATCACGACGTTGAATTTCGTGCCTTCGATGCTGCAGGCCTTTCTGGCGCACGACGGCATCGAGGCCAGCACGCGGCTGCGCCACATCATCTGCGGTGGCGAGGCCATGCCTGCGGCCACCCAGAAAGAGGCGCTGGAGCGCTTGCAGGGCGCGAGCCTGCAGAACCTGTACGGCCCGACCGAGACGACGATCCACGTCACGCACTGGGCCTGCCGCAACGACGGACAGAACCAGGTGCCGATCGGCCGGCCGATCTCCCAGACGCAGACCTACGTGCTGGACGCCGGGCTGAACCTGGTGCCGCAAGGAGTGGCTGGCGAGCTTTACCTGGGCGGCATCAGTCTGGCGCGGGGCTACCTGAACCGCCCGGGCCTGACGGCCGAGCGCTTCGTCGCCGATCCGTTCGACCCGCAGGGCGGCCGCCTCTACCGCACCGGGGACCTCGTGCGCTGGAGCGCAGAAGGGCAGATCGAGTACCTGGGCCGCATCGACCACCAGGTGAAGATCCGTGGCCTGCGGATCGAACTGGGGGAGGTCGAGGCGCAACTGCTGGCCCAGCCCGGCGTACGCGAAACCGTGGTCGTGGCGCGCCAGGGGCAGGGCGGCACACGGCTTGTGGGCTACGTCGGCAGCAGCGATGCCATCGACGTCGCACAGCTCAGGGCGGCGCTGGGCCGCGCACTGCCCGACTACATGGTGCCCGCCGCCATCGTGGTGATGAAGAAACTGCCGCTGAACGCCAACGGCAAGATCGACCGCAAGGCGCTCCCCGAGCCCGAGCTCACGGGTGCAGACGATGCCTACGAGGCCCCGGAAGGCGATGTCGAAGCGGCGTTGGCACGTTGCTGGGTCGACGTGCTGGGTGTGCCGCGCGTGGGCCGCAACGACAACTTCTTCGAACTCGGCGGCGATTCCATCCTCAGCCTGCAGATCGTGGTGCGCATGCGCAGGGCGGGCTGGCGCATCACGCCGCGGCAACTGTTCGAGCGGCAGACGGTGGCGCAACTGGCGGCGGTAGCGGAAACGCTGCAGGATGCGCCACGCCGCCGGGCCAGCCAGCTTGACGGCGAGGTGCCGCTGTTGCCGATCCAGGCCGACTTCCTGGGCAAGGGCCTGTCTGTGCCCAGCCACTGGAACCAGGCCATCCTGCTGCAGCCTCGCCGCAGGATCGACCTGACAGTCCTGCGCCGCGCATTGGAAGCCGTGGTCGCGCACCACGATGCCTTCAGGCTGCGCTTCACGCCGGGCGCCGGCGGCGAATGGACCCAGCGCTACGAAGACATTTCGGCGAACCAGTTGCAGGAGTTGCTGTGGGTGCGCAAGGCAAGGGACGGCGCGCAGGTCGAGGCGCTGTGCGACGAGGCCCAGCGCAGCCTGGACATCGAGCGCGGCACGCTGTTGCGCGCTCTGGCGATCGAGGTCGAGGACGGCAGCCAGCGGCTGTTGCTGGCCATCAATCACCTGGCGATCGACGGCGTGTCGTGGCGCATCCTTCTCGAAGACCTTGGCGCCGCCTACGAAGCTGGTGCGCAAGGAGCCGCCATCGTGCTGCCCGAAAAGACCAGCAGCTACAAGGACTGGGCGCTGGCGCTGCAGGGCCATGCCGCGCAATTGCTGTCCGGCGGCGCTGAATTGGCGCATTGGCAGTCGCTGGCCGGCGTGCCTGCGGAGCTGCCTTGTGACCGTCCGCACGGTGCAGCCACCGTGGCCGAGCAGGCCGAAATCGAAATGCGCCTGGACCGCACCGCGACCGACGCTTTGCTGAGGGATGCACCGGCCGCATATCGCACGCAGGTCAACGACATTCTGCTGACGGCGCTTGGTCGTGCGTTGTGCGCATGGAGCGGGCAGCCCCGCGTGCTCATCGACCTTGAAGGGCACGGGCGCGAAGACCTGTTCGAGGGCATCGATCTGACACGCACGGTGGGCTGGTTCACCAGTGCATATCCGGTGGCGCTGGCGCCGCTGGGTGAACCGGGAGATGCGCTCAAGCGGGTGAAGGAAAGCCTGCGCGGCATTCCGGGCAAGGGGCTGGGCTTCGGGCTGCTGAACCAGCGCGATGCATCGCGCATGGCTTCATTGCCCAAGGCGCAGGTGGTCTTCAACTACCTGGGGCAGTTCGACGGCGAGTTCGACGAGCAGGCCCCGTGGACCCCGGCTGCCGAGGGCATGGGCGTGACGGTAAACGCGAGTGCACCGCTCGGGCATGAGTTCCTGGTCAACGGCCAGGTGTATGCCGGCGAACTGGCCTTGCGCGTGATGTACAGCAAGGCGCGCCATGACGCGGCCAGCGTGCGGCAATGGGTGGAGGCGTTCAAGCGGGAACTGCTGGCCCTGATCGCGCATTGCACAGGCGGTCTTGCGCAGGCGCAGGGCGTGACGCCCAGCGACTTTCCGCTGGTGGCATCGATGCCGATGCCGACCCTGGATGCGCTGGTGTCGCGGCTGCCCGTTGCCGCGTCGGAGATCGAGAACATCTACCCGCTCACGCCGGGCCAGCAGGGCATGCTGGTCGAATGCACGATCGCGCCGGCTACCGAGGTCGACGTCGTTCAGACGCTGGTGCAGATGCAGGACCTCGATCTCGCGAAGCTGCGCGCGGCCTGGCAGGCCACGGTGGCGCGCCATGCGGTGCTCCGCACCGGGTTCCACTGGTTGCCCGATGCCGAGCCGGTGCAGGTGGTGCTCCGCCAGGCGGAAGCGGTCATCGAGCTGATCGATTGGCGTGGCCGCCACGTCGACGAAGCCAGCCTGGAGACCGCATGGGAGGCGCTGTGCGAGCACGAGCGCGTGCGCGGCTTCGACATGGCGCGTCCACCGCTGGCGCGCTGGACCGTGGTGCAAGTCGACGAACAGGCCTACCGCTTGGCATGGACCTGGCATCACGTGCTCTTCGACGGCTGGAGCGGTTCCCGGGTGACGGGCGAGTTGTTCGCGTTCTATGCGGGCGAGCGCGTGTCGTCGGCATTGCAGCCCTATGCGGACTTTGTCGGTGCCGTGCGCGCTGCCCGCCATGCCGGTCCGGACGAAGTGGCCTACTGGCGCGGCCGCTACGATGACATCGGCGGGGCACCTACGCTGTTGTCTGACGTGCCGATGCAGCAGTGGGCGCGCCACGGATGCGGCAGCACCAAGGCAAGGCTCGGCGCAGACACCGTGCGCGCGTTGCGCGCGATGGCCCAGGCCGAGCAGGTGACGATGAACACGGTGATGCAGGCCGTGTGGAGCCTGCTGCTGATGCAATGCACGGGCCGCGCGGCAGCCTGCTTCGGTGTGACGATGTCGGGCCGCTCACTGGAGATGCGCGGCATCGACGACGTGGTGGGCCTGTGCATGAACAGCCTGCCGCTGATGCTGAGCCCTGAGCCCGCGCTGGGCGTGGGTGCGTGGTTGAGGCAGATCGTGTCTGCCAACCTCGAGCTGCGCCAGCGCGAACATGCATCGCTGCCTGCCATCCAGGGGTGGCTCGGCCGCCCGGGGCAGCCGTTGTACGACACGCTGATGATCTTCGAGAACTACCCGGTCGACGAAGCGGTGGCACGCGGTGCGGGTGCCAGGCTGGGCATCCGTGCCTCGTCTGACCGCGGGATCCTGGGCGTGCCGCTGTTGCTGATCGTCGAGACCAAGGGCGACGAGCTGTTGCTCACGCTGGAGTACGCGCGTGATGTGTTCGACGCCGACGGCATGGTGGCACTGGCCGAGCGGATGCGCAGCGTCATCGATACGCTGCTCGAAAGGATGGGCGGAACGGTGGCTTCGCTGCTGGAATCGATGCCTTCGGCTCGCCTCGGACTCTTGAAGTCACTTGGGCCCACTGCGGCCAACCCGGCCGTGCTCCTGAAAACGGAAGCCGATGCACTGGTGTCGTCGATGGGCGAACTCTGGCAAGGCCTGCTCGCCGGGGCTGGCGAACCCGGTCCTGCATCGCTGTCGCGCGATGCGAACTTCTTCGAACTGGGTGGCGACTCGCTGCTCGCCGCCCGCCTCGTCCTGCAATGGAACGAGCAGGCTGCGCAAACAGCGCTGCCCGTGCGGAAGATGCGGCTCGCCGATGTGTTCGAGCATCCCGTGATGGGCGAACTGGTCGCCGCAATTCGCGCCTGAACGTCCGGCGCACAGGAAAAAGCGCCCGTTGCCGATTCGGCAACGGGCGCTTTGCTTTTTACTCTGGCGTGGGGGACGCTGAAATCAGAACTGGTACTTCGCGGTGGCGACAAGCGTCCGCTCGTTGCCGGCGTAGTAGTTGTTGTACGCGCGCGAAGCGGTGTACTTGCGGTTGGCCAGGTTGGTCGCGGTCAGCGCAAAGCGCCACGGGCCGGTCTTGTAGTGCACCGTGGCGTCGAGCAGCGCAACGCCGCCTTCGGCCGAGGTGTTGGTCACGTCGTTCCAGCGCTTGCCGATGTAGCGCACGCCGCCGCCGAAGCCGAAGCCGTTGTTCATGGTGTAGTCGAGCCATACCGAGGCTGAGTGCTTGGGCACCTGGATCGGCATGTTGCCGATTTCGCTCGTGTTGGCGCTGTCCAGCACCTTCATGTCGAGAAAGGTGTAGGCAGCCGTGAGGTTCAGGTTGCGCGCCAGCTCGGCCTTGGCTTCGAGTTCGAGGCCGCGCGAGCGGATGCGCCCGATCTGGCGTGCCTCGAAAGTGTCCTGATTGTAGGTCACCACATTCGATTTGCGCAGGTCGAAAACTGCGGCCGTGACCATGGTGCGCGAGCCTTCGGGCTGGTACTTGAGGCCTGCTTCGACCTGCTTGCCGCGACTCGGTCGGAAGGGCTGGCTGTTGGCGTCTGCACCGCTGTTCGGCATGAAGGATTCCGCGTAGCTGATGTATGGGGCAAAGCCGTTGCCGATCAGATAGCTCAGGCCCGCGCGGCCGCTGAACTTGTCGTCGGATTGCGTCGTGCGGCTGCTGTCCAGGCGGTTAAAGCTGCGGGACTTGACGTGATCCTGGCGGCCGCTCAGCGTGACGATCCAGCGCTGGTCGATCTTGATCTGGTCTTGCGCATATACGCCGATCTGCTCCGAGGTTTGTGTGTAGTTGGAGTCGGGGTTGAAAGGCTCCGGCACCGGCTGTCCGTTGATGGGAAAGCGCAGGTCAAGGCTCGGTGCCGGCCCCGAGAACTGCTTGGCTGTGTAGCGGGAGCGGGTCCAGTCGACGCCAAAAAGCAGTGTGTGCTCGACGATGCCCGAGCGCACGCGGCCCTGCAGTTGCACATCGGACGTCCACTGGTTGACGCGCTCCGGCGCAAAGCGTGCCGTGCGCGAGAGCGTGTAGTTGTCCGGCTCGAGCGTCGTGACCATGTGGTGCTTGTCGGTGTCGAAGCTGAAGTAGCGCATGTTCTGGCGCACCGTCCAGTCGTCGTTGATGTGGTGTTCGAACAGGTAGCCGATCGAAGCCTGCCGTTGCTTGATGCGGCTGTAGTTTGGCTCGCCCTGGAGCAGCCCGGTGTTGCGTCCGTTAAGGTCAGTCACGTAGAAGGTGTCGTCGCCGGCTTTGCTGTCGAGGAATTCGCCGAGCAGGGTGAACGACGTGGCGGCCGAGGGCCGCCAGCGCAGAGAAGGTGCCAGGTAATGGCGCTTGGCTTCCACCGGTGCGCCGTTCGCGTAGCGCTGTTGCGAGTTGCTGTCCAACTCGACCCCGACCAGGCGGTAGCTCAGCGTGTCACTGATGGCGCCGCCCACATCGACCGCCACCTGCTTGCGCTGGAAGCTGCCGTACTGGACTTCGATTTCACGGACCGGCGTGGCGCTCGGCATCTTGCTCACACGGTTGACTATGCCGCCGGCATCGCCCTGGCCGAAGGTCACGGACGAGGGGCCGCGCAGCACTTCGACACGCTCCACCCCATAGGGTTCGGTCATCGAATAGGCGGGCAGCACAAGGCCGTCGCGGTACATGGCATTGCCCGCGGTCGCGTCGAAACCGCGGATCAGCAGCCAGTCGATACCGCGCGGGTCGTAGCCCCAGTTGCTGACGGTCACGCCGGGTGTGTAGCGCACGGCTTCCATGATGTTCTGGACGCCGCGTGCCTCGAGTTCCTCGCGCCCGATCACGGACACGGACTGGGGCGTTTCGATCAGCGGCGTGTCCGTCTTGGTGGCCGTGGCGCTGCGCCGGGCCACATAGCCCCGGACAGGTCCGGTGGCGGTTTCCGGCTGTTCGCCGCTCACCGTGACCTCTGGCAGGGTGCTGGATGCACTGGGCGCTTCCGGTGTGCGGGCGGTCTGGGCCGAGGCGGAAAAGCCCAGCAGGGCGGTGGCGGTTCCGAAGGCCGCCGCAAGCGAGGCGTTCAGCAAACGTTGGCGAGGCAAGGGGAGAGTGCGCATGAAAAGGACTCGTTGGTGAATGAACCGCGGAGAGTGTAATGAGAATGGTTCTTATTTTGGTGTATGCGCCGCAACACATGGTCGTGTTTTTGCGACAGTCCGCGGCGGATGCCTGCACTTGGAGGCGCAATCGCTGCACGCAAAGGCGGTCGCGCCTGCCTGGAGCAGGTCCGGCGGCGCTATTGGCTAGGAGGCCGAGGCTCGCCGGACATGCGGCGCCAGCAGGGCCAGGCCCTGGTGCAGTGCCGGGAAGAGACTGCGATTGAAGTTGTTCCAGCGCAGCTCGAGGATGGTGTCTTCCGGCGCGATGTCGGTGCCGAGCACGTCGAAGATGACTTCGCCCGAATCGATGCCGTTGTCCACGTAGTGCAGCGAGGCGCCGGTCTTGGTGACCGTGGGCGCCGGCACCTTTTGCATGGTGGTCCAGTTCACCACCTTGCTGCCCTGCACGCCATGGAGGGCGTCCAGCGTCGCGCAGGCGCCGCGGCGTTCGTAGGGCGACTCGATGCGCGTGATGCCCGGGTGGATGTTGACCATCTTCCGATGAAAGTGCGCGCCGGGCCGCACCAGTTCGTCCAGGATGATCAGGAGGCCGTCGAGCACGACCACGTCGGCCTGCAGCGTCAGCAGCTTGTCGAGCAGGGTGCGCTCGTAGGCGCTCTTTGCCGCCACGCGGTCGGCCGAGTCGCGCGGCAGCCGCCGATAGGTCGACGGAACTGCGTGGAGCATGTCGCGCAGCAGCCGACCCTGGGCCTGCAGGTCCTTCGGGAAGATCCATTTCCGGTCCGGATGCCATGCGAAGCCGTAGTCCGCCAGCACCGCCTGGTCGCGCGGAGAGTGCGCGTCATCGTCGTACACGATGCCTTCGAGCGAGTAGGCGTCGCCCAGCGGCGTGCCGTTCAGCGCCTCGGCCAGGTATTCGAGCGGCGACTTCATGTAGCGCTGCTCCCCCTTGAAGTCGATGTACTGGCCGGCCTTGTCGGCGGCGGCGTTTCGGAGGGAAAGGATGTAGACGAGCTTTGCCTTGGACATGGGAGCTGAGGATGTGAGTGGATGAAGGCCGGTTCGGCGAACGGGCGCGGATGGACCCAAGCTGCCGCGGCACCTTCAGGACAAGACGGGACAGCGCGCGATCTGTTCATCGCGGCCGCGCTCAGGCTGCCGGTGTCCCGATCGCGCCTTCGCCTTCGCCTTCGCCCTCGTCTTCCTCCTCGCCTTGCCGGTGGTGCGGCGCAAGGGGGCAGGCACCGCAATATGTTTCGCCGGGCAGCAGGTGGTAGAGGCAGCATTGCCGGTGCAGCTTCAGGGGCGTGCGCTCTCCGTCGTGCAGCCGGTGGATCACGCGCCGGCGGCCGTGCAGGGGGTTGGCGCACGGCCGGCCATCGCCGTCCGCCGGCCACTCGGGGCTGTGCAGCAGGTGCTCGCGGTCCCGCAGGATCGGCGCTGCACCGCCGGTGAGCGCCAGGGCCTGGTCGAAGATCGGCTCGAGGCTGCGCGACGCATTGCCCCACAGGATCTTCGGGGCCACGCGCGTCAGCTCGCCGAGCGCCGCGAAGAGTGGCCGCAGGTGCAGCCACAGCAAGGGGCCATACCGTTGTGCGGTGCTCGCGCCGGCGCGGGATTCACCCATGTTCCGGATGTGAAAGACAAGCGGATTGCCATGGCCGTCCAGCTGCACCCGGACCTGCGATGCCGCCATCGGAAAAACGTGCTGCAGCACGCTGGCCGCGGCAACCACCGGCGGCAGCAGGGCGCCGAGGTATTCCAGGGTCCATGCGGAGGCCACGGCCCGCAGGTCGTTGCCCGTGCTGCGCCTGAACCTGGCCTGGCGGTGCAGCAGCGGGAGCAGCGTATCGGGCTGCAGCAGGTCCTCGATGCGCACGGCGTCGGAAGGGCTGGCCGCTCCGCACTGCAGTCGTTCGCCGAGCGGTGCCAGCGCGCTCTGGAAGATGGGCTCCAGCAGCGCGATCAAGGGCCGGCCTGCGAAGGAATGTCGAAGCAATGCGCGCGGTGCATCCAGACAAGACGCTTCCGCACGCCGGATGTTCACCGGAAGTTCGTGCGCCATGTCCCTGGCTGCGGCCGGCGATGAACATCGGCGAAGCCCAATCGTCTACCCAATGGGCGGCGTCGTGCTGCCCGGAGCCTTGTCCGCCGGACGGAGTTCCTGCAGCCAGTTCCGGCCCGGCCGCGGATGTTCCGCGCTGCCGGGCAGCAGTAGTCGCCTCCAGGGCGGAAAGAGTCCTTGCATGACATCCAAGAGCGGCAACGCCGCAGAAGCCACGCACCTGCTGAAACCCTTCGCTCCGTGGATCGTGCTGTCCATGGTCACCGGCATCTGCTCGGGCATCGCCACGGTCGCGTTGCTGCGCACCATCAACGAGGTGTTGAACCAGGAAGGCGGCATGGCCGGTGGGCTGCTGCTGACCTTCATCGGCCTGTGCCTGGTGGCGCTGTTCGGCCGCATGGCGTCGGACGTCTCGACCAATTTCGTCGGCCAGCGGCTGGTGGCCCAGGTGCGCAAGAGCCTGGCCCAGAAAATTCTTTCGGCGCCCATCGACGCGCTGGAGCGCTACCGCACGCACCGCCTCATGCCCGTGCTGTCGCAGGACGTGGACATGATCAGCGACGCAGCCTTCGTGCTCTCCTCCACGCTGATCGCGGTGGCCGTCGCGCTGGGATGCCTGGCCTACCTGGCCTGGCTGTCGCTGCCGCTGTTCGGCCTGCTGACGGTGGCGCTGGTGATCGGCGCCAGCATCCAGGTCGCGGCACAGACCCGGGCCGGGGTCGGCTTCTGGAAGGCGCGTGAGCACGAGGACCAGCTTCACAAGGCCTACCGCGCAATCAGCGATGGCGCCAAGGAATTGCGCATGCACCGCGAGCGCCGCACCCGCATGTTCGGCGGCCAGATCGAGCACATCGTCGACAAGATACGCATCGTCAACGGCCGTGCCATCAATACCCATGTGATTGCCACCGCCTTCGGCTCGGGCCTGTTCTTCCTGCTGATTGCGCTGATCCTGGGCTGGGCCGCGTTTCGCAGTACGGAGCCCTTGGTGCTCAGCGGGTTCGTGCTGGTGATGCTGTTCCTGAAGGGGCCGATCGACCAGATCGCCGGCACGCTGCCCAACGTGGGGCGCGCCAGGGTCGCGTTCCAGCGCATCGCCGACCTGTCGGAGCGCTTTGCCACGCCCGAGCCCCACCTGCACCTGGCGCAGGCCGGCAGCGGCGCCACGGTGAGCAAGGACATCGGCATGCGCGGCGTGCGCTATGCCTTCGATGCGCCCGATGGCGGCGAGCCCTTCGTGCTGGGGCCGATCGACCTGCAACTGCGCCGCGGCGAGATGGTGTTCGTGGTGGGCGACAACGGCTCCGGCAAGACCACGCTGATCAAGCTGCTGCTGGGCCTTTACGCGCCGCAGCAGGGCGAGGTGCTGGTCGATGGCGCCGCCGTCACGCCCGAGTTCCGCGACGACTACCGGCAGCTGTTCACGACGGTGTTTTCCGACTTCTACCTGTTCGAGGACCTGGTCGCGAACGAAAAGGGCGAAGAGGGCGCGCACGCCCTGCCGCAAGCCGCTCTGCCTTACCTGCAGCGCCTGGAGATCGCCCACAAGGTGAGCATCAAGGACGGCTCGTTCAGCACCGTCGACCTGTCGACCGGCCAGCGCAAGCGGCTGGCGCTGGTGCATGCCTACCTCGAAGGCCGCCCGGTGCTGGTGTTCGACGAATGGGCGGCCGACCAGGACCCGGCCTTCCGCCACCTCTTCTACACCGAGCTGCTTCCCGAACTGCGCGCCAAGGGGCACCTGCTGGTGGTCATCTCGCACGACGACCGCTACTTCCACCTGGCCGACCGCGTGATCACCATGAAGGCCGGCCGCATCGCGGAAGACCGGGCCCGTGCACCGGCGAGTCTCGCCGCGTGAAGCCGGCGCCTTTTTCGATCGCGTTCCACACACAGAGGAGTTGACATCCCATGCAGCACATCCATGACCTGATCGGGATCGGATTCGGCCCGTCGAACGTCGCGCTGGCCATCGCGCTCGACGAGAAGCGCCACGGCGGCAAGCCGCTGGACGCCGTTTTCATCGAGCGGCAGCCCAGCTTCGCCTGGCATCCGCACATGCTGCTGGACCAGGCGCACATGCAGATCTCGTTCCTGAAGGACCTGGCGACGCTGCGCAATCCCACGAGCCGCTTCACTTTCGTGAACTACCTGCATGAGCAGGGGCGCCTCACGGACTTCATCAACCTCAAAAGCTTCTTTCCGAGCCGCCACGAGTTCAACGACTACCTGCGCTGGGCCGCGGGCCAGTTCGAGGAGGCCTGCCGCTATGGCGAAGAGGTTTTCGAGGTGCTGCCCGAGAAGCAGGGCGGCGAGGTGTCGCTGCTGCGCGTGCGCTCGCGCGGCGCGGACGGCCGGGTGCAGGAGCGGCTCGCGCGCAACCTGGTGGTGGGCATCGGCGGCGTGCCGAATATTCCCGAGGGCTTCCGGGGGCTGCGCGACGATCCGCGCGTGTTCCATTCGAGCAGCTACCTGAGGGACATGGCGCGGCATCCGCAGGCGCGCCGCGTTGCCATCGTCGGCGCGGGCCAGAGCGCGGCCGAAATCTTCATGGACCTGCAGGGGCGCCCAGGCGCGCCGCAGGTCGACCTCATCATGCGCGCGCGTTCCATCCGGCCATCGGACGACAGCCCCTTCGTCAACGAAGTGTTCAATGCCGACTTCACCGACTACATGTACAGCCGCGGCAGCGACGAGCGCGCCGCGCTGCTCGACGAGTTCTCGCAGACCAACTATGCGGTGGCCGACCTCGACCTGATCCAGCAGATCTACAAGGTCTTCTATGACCAGAAGGTGGCGCGCGGTTCCCGGCTGCGCATGCTGCGCCAGCACGATGTGCGCGCGGTCCGTGCCGCAACGGACGGGGTTCATCTCACATTGCTGGACCGCGACGTGCAGCGCGAGAGCACGGTTCGCTACGACGCCGTGGTGCTCGCCACCGGCTATGCGCGCGACCAGCATAAAGACCTGCTGCAGCCGCTCGCGCCCTACCTCGGCGATCACGACGTCGACCGCTACTACCGCCTGAAAGGCACGCCCGACTTCCATCCGGGCATCTACCTGCAGGGCGCCTGCGAGGACAGCCATGGGCTGAGCGACACGCTGCTTTCGGTGACCTCGGTTCGCACCGGGGAAATCGGCAACGCACTGCTTGCCGCCCAGTCCCGTGCGCGCAGCGCGGTGCGCGACGCGTCGCAGGCCGTGCAGATCTAGCTCCAGCCCAGCCGTGGGTTTCTTCCCCTGTCCGGGGCGTGCCACGCTCCGGCGGCGGGGGCGCCCGAACGTCCCGCTTCCCCCTCCATGCGCAGAATCGTCCCCTTCGTTCTTGTTGTTCTTCTGGTCACCGCCGGTGGCGGGCTCCTTTGGGCGCGCCGTCCCGCCACGTCGGTCGATGCCATGACCGTGACGCGCTCGACCATCGAATCCAGCGTCACCGCGCTCGGCACGCTCCAGCCGCGGCGCTATGTGGACGTCGGCGCCCAGGTGTCGGGGCAGATCCAGCGCCTGCTGGTTCAACCCGGCGACGTCGTGATCAAAGGGCAGTTGCTGGTCGAGATCGACCCCAGCGTGCAGCGCGCCACGGTCGATGCGGGTCGGGCCTCGCTGGCCGGCCTGCGTGCGCAGCTTGCGGAGCAGCGCGCCCAGCACCGCCTGGCGGAGCAGCAGCATGCGCGCCAGCGGCGGATGGCCGCCGACGGCGCCACGCGCGAGGAAGACGTGCAAAGCGCCGAGGCCGCGCTGGCGTCCGCTGCGGCCCGCATCGACAACCTTGGCGCGCAGATCGCGCAGACCCAGGCCACGCTCAAGGCGGACGAAGCCCGCCTCGGCTATACGCGCATTTATGCGCCGATGGCCGGCACGGTCGTCTCCGTGGAATCGCGTGAAGGGCAGACCCTCAACGCCACCTACCAGACGCCCAACGTGCTGCGCATCGCGGACCTGTCGTCCATGACGGTGTGGTCCGAGGTGTCGGAGGCCGACGTACGGCGCGTGAAGGCGGGCATGCCGGTGTACTTCACCACGCTGGGTGCGGACCAGCGCCGCTGGCACGGCACGGTGCGCCAGCTCCTGCCCGCGCCGCCGACGCCCGCGGGCAAGCCCGGAGGCGGCGAAGGCAACGCCAACCCGTCGGCCGCGGGCAGCAAGGTCGTGGTCTACACGGCGCTGTTCGATGTCGACAACAACGACGGCGCGCTCATGCCGCAGATGACGGCGCAGGTCGCCTTTGTCGAAGCTTCTGCGAAAGACGTGCCGGCAGTTTCGGTGGCGGCGCTCGTGCCGGTGTCCGGCGGCGGCGGCGAACGTTTTGCCGTCCGGGTGCTGCGCGCCGACGGAACGCTTGAGAACCGGCAGGTGCGCATCGGCGTTCGCAACCGGCTCATGGCGCAGGTTCTCGAAGGCGTGGAGGTGGGCGATCGCATCGTCGCCGGCAGTGCCAACCACACGCCTCCGCAACCATGACGCCGATGGCCGCCCTGCCGCTGATCGAACTGCAGGACATCCGCAAGTCCTACGGCCGACCCCATGGTGCCGGCGAGGGCGAGGCACCGCCCGCGGCACTGGTATTGCGGGGCATTTCGCTGCGCCTGCATGCGGGCGAGTTCGTCGCCATCGTCGGTGCTTCGGGGTCGGGCAAGTCCACGCTGATGCACATCCTCGGCTGCCTCGACCGGCCCAGCAGCGGCCGCTACCTGTTCGAAGGGCAGGACGTGTCCACCTTCGATGCCGACGCGCTGGCCTGGCTGCGGCGGGAGGCCTTCGGTTTCGTGTTCCAGGGCTATCACCTCGTGCCCACCGAATCGGCCCGGGAGAACGTCGAGATTCCGGCGCTCTATGCGGGCATGCCGGAGACCGAACGCCGCGCACGCGCCACCGCGCTGCTCGAGCGCCTGGACATGGGCGCGCGCCTGGACCACCGGCCCAACCAGCTGTCGGGCGGGCAGCAGCAGCGCGTCGCGATTGCCCGCGCGCTCATGAACGGCGGCCGCGTGATCCTGGCCGACGAACCGACCGGCGCACTCGACAGCCGCAGCGGCGCAGAGGTCATGAAGCTGCTGAATGAACTGGCGGACGCGGGCCATACCGTGATCCTGATCACGCACGACCGCAACGTGGCGGCGCAGGCGCGGCGCATCGTGGAGATCCGCGACGGGCAGATCGTGGCGGATTCGGGCAGCGACCGTGTGCCGCCGCAACCGGCGGCCGATGCCGCGGCGCCCATGCCGACGCCCGGCCTTCGCCAGGGCCGAAACACCCACGCATCGCTGGCGGCCGACCTGCGCGAGGCGGCGCGCGCGGCCTGGCGCGTGATGTGGAGCAACCGCTTTCGCACCGGCCTGACGCTGCTCGGCATCGTCATCGGCGTGGCTTCGGTGATTGCGATGCTCGCAGTGGGCACGGGCTCGCAGCGGCAGGTGCTCGCGCAGTTCGAGACCTTCGGCGTGCGCACCATGTTCGTTGCCGCGCGCGAAGGCAGCGTGCGGTCGCCGAGCGCGCCGCTGACGCTCAGCGACGCCGAGACCATCGCCAGCCTGCCGAACGTGGAAGGGATCGCGCCCTACATCGAGGAACGCGTCGTCGTGCGCCGGGGCAACGTCGACCATTCGACCGAAGGTGGCGGCACGACGCTCGGGTTTGCCGACGTGCTGGGATGGACGATGAGCGAGGGCCGCATGTTCGACCAAGCCGACGAGGCGGGCGCGGCCAAGGTCGCGGTCATCGGCCAGACCGTGCGCAAAGCCTTGTTTGCCGATGGCAGCGATCCGATCGGGCAGGACATCCTGGTCGACAAGGTGCCGTTCCAGGTGGTCGCCGTGCTCGCGGCCAAGGGAACGAGCAACAGCGAAGACCAGGACGACCGCGTCGTCGTGCCGTTCTCCGCCGCTGCCGCGCGGCTGTTCGGCCATCAGAACCCCACCTGGATCGGCGTGAAGGTCCGGGACATGGAAAAGGCCCTCGCCACCGCCGAGGAGATCGAGACCCGGCTGGCCGAACAGCGGCGCGTGCGCGACGTGCGCGTATGGAACCGGGTCGAGGCGATCCGCATGCAATCGGCCACCGCGCGCACCATGACGATGATGCTCGGCCTGATTGCCGCAATCTCGCTGGTGGTCGGCGGCATCGGCGTGATGAACGTGATGCTGATGACGGTGCGCGAGCGCACCCGCGAGGTCGGCATCCGCATGGCAACCGGCGCGCGCCAGGTCGACATCCTGCGCCAGTTCATGACGGAGGCCGTGCTCGTGACCTCCGTTGGCGGCACGGTGGGCGTGGCCGCGGGGCTGGTGATTGTCGCGGTGCTGATGCTGGCCGGCGTGCCGGTGGTGTTCTCGCTTCTTGCCAGCCTCGGGGCCTTCGGCTGCGCCGTGCTGACCGGCCTGATCTTCGGTTTCATGCCCGCAAGGAATGCGGCCCGACTGGACCCGGTCGTGGCACTCGCATCGCAATAGCCGCAATTCGCACCATGCCGACAGAAGAACTTCGCCACCCCCGTCTTTCGCTCGCCTGCTGGGCTTGCATGTTGTCGCTTGCGGGCTGTGCCGTGCCCGCGGACCCGCCGCCGCATGCGGTGAATCCACCCGCGTCCTGGCAGGGCGATGGTGCGCAGGCCGATGCCAGTGCTCCGGCGTTCGATGCGCATTGGTGGCGGCACTTCGGCAGCAGCGAGCTCGACGCGTTGATCGCACAGGCGCAAGCGCACAACCAGGACCTCGCGAGGGCGCTGGCCCGCGTCGAAGGCGCGAGGGCACAGGCGCGAATTGCGGGGGCGCAGCTTCTGCCCGAATTGACGGGCCAGATCGACGCAAGCCGCGAGGCCCGCCTCGGCGGCCGCGCGGAAGTCGATGGCAATGAAAGCTTGGCCGGATTCGCGGCCCGCTACGAGCTCGACCTCTGGGGGCGCCAGGGCGCGCTGCATCGGGAGGCGCGGCAAGGCTTGCGTGCCAGCGTCTTCGAGCGCGATGCGGTGCGGATCGGCGTCGCGGCCGAGGTCGCATCGTCGTGGCTGCAACGAGTGGGCTTGCGCGAGCGCGCGGCCATTGCGCGGCACAGCCTGGAGAACGCGCAGCGCGTCTTGCGGCTGGTGGAGTCGCGCGGCCGTGCCGGTGCGGCTGCGCCGCTGGAGCTGGCCCAGCAGCGCGGCCTGGTGGCCATGCGGGAGCGCGAGCTTGCGCGCCTTCGGCAGGAGGCCCGCAATGCCGAAACCGCATTGGCCTTGCTGCTCGGCCTGCCTGCGCCGGAGCCGGCGGCGGCAGAGATGCGGCTCGACGCAGTGCAGGTTCCCGTCATCTCGGCCGGACTGCCGTCCCAGTTGCTGGTGCGCCGCCCCGACATCGCACAGGCCGAGGCCCGGCTCGCCGCCGCCAATGCGAACGTGCAGGCGGCACGTGCCGCGCTTCTGCCGCGCGTCACCTTGAGCGCGTCCATCGGCGTGCAGGGGCAGGCGCCCGGCGCGCTGTTCGACAACCCGCTCTACAGCCTTGCCGCGGGACTCGCGGCACCGATCTTCGACGGCGGGCGTATCGCGGGTGCACGCGATCTTGCCGAGGCGCGGCGCGCGGAACTGCTCGGCGCCTACCGCGGCGCGGTCATTGCCGCTTTCGCCGATGCGCAAACGGCGCTCCATGCGATTGCGGGCATCGATGCGCAGGCACTGGCGCAGGCCAGCGAGCTGCGGGAGGCGCGCCGGGCGGCGGAGCTTTCGGAGCTGCGCTACAAGGCGGGCGCCGAGACGTTGCTGGCCCTGCTCGATGCGCAGCGCGTGCTGTATGCCGCGCAGGACCTGGAGATCCAGCTGCGGCAGGCCCGGCTGCAGGCGCGCGTTGTGCTGTACCGCGCGCTGGGTGGCGGATGGCGCGACGACGACCGCGTGCTCGCGCAGGGCGAGCGCTGAAACCTCTCATCCGATGCCGCCCTCATCGCACGCCACGTGAGCGCCTGCTTCTTCGGAACTGGCCGGAATGAACATATGCGTGGGTGCTGCGTCAATACCAAAGACGAAGCCAACCCCGGCACAGATTCAACGCAGTCGACGATGGCCACCAAAACTTCCGTTATCCACGAGGCAGCCGTCGACCGGGCCTGGGAGCTTTTTTGCCGGCTGCACGATGCGCCTTCGTGCATCCATGCGGACCAGCTCGTCCATTGGCTCGGCGAAGACCTTCGGCACGTGCGGGCGTTCGACGAGGCGCTCACCCTGTGGGCGCTTGCGGGCGCCGCCCTGCTGGGGCCCGTGCTCGAAGAAGCGCAGCACAACGACTCCGATCTGCAATAGCCCACGAGGCAACTCTGTTCAATCAACACGTGAAAACAACCATCAAACCCCGCGCCGTTGCGGTGGGCCGCCGCATCGCCGCCATCGCTGCCGTGGCCACCGGCCTGTTCGCTGGCACCGCCCCGGCATGGGCCAGGCCTGAAGGCCCGGTGGCGCCGGTCGAGATACGCCGCACCGGCGACGGCATCCCCCACGTGCGGGCCACCACCTGGCGAGGGCTGGGCATCGGCTACGGCCAGGTACAGGCCGAGGACGCGCTGTGTACGCTGGCCGACGCCTTCGCGACCTACAGCGGACAGCGCTCCCTGTACTTCGGCGCCGCCAGCAAGCCGGCCACGCGCTCGACCTTCGGCGAGCCGGTCAATCTCGATCTCGACTTTTTCTTCAAGGCCTTTGCAGGGCAGGATGCGGTCGAGGCGCTGAAGCGGGAGCAGCCGGCCGAGCTCGTCGAACTCATCGAGGGCTACGCCGAGGGCTACAACCGCCATGTGCGCTCGCTCCGGCAGGGCGGCAAGGACGCACGGCATGCCTGCACCGGCGAGCCCTGGGTGCAGACCATCGAACCCGACGATGTCTACCGCCGCATGATCGCTGCCGCGCTGGCGGGCGGGTACGCGCGTTTCGTCTCCGAGATCGCGAATGCGAAGCCCGCCGCGGCCGCACCGCCTTCGCCGTCGGACAAGCTCTCGCTGTCGTCCCGCCTCGATATTCCGGTGGGCGATGCACGCGGCATCGGCAGCAACGTGCTGGCCTTCGGCCAGGCCGCCACCGGCGAGCGCGGCGGCAGCGTGCTGTTCGGCAATCCGCACTGGTATTGGGGTGGTCCCGACCGCTTCTACCAGGCGCACCTCACGCTGCCGGGCAAGATGGACGTGGCGGGCGTGTCCTTCCTCGGCATTCCGGTGATCATGATCGGCTTCAACAACGACGTGGCCTGGAGCCACACGGTGTCGGCCGCGCGCCGTTTCGGGCTGTTCGACCTGACGCTGGATCCTGCCGATCCCACCCGCTACATGGTCGATGGCCGTTCCGAGGCCATGCAGTCCCGGACGCTCGCCGTGGCCGTGCGCAAGCCCGACGGAACCGTGGACCTGGTCCAGCGCACGCTCTACCGCACGCGTTTCGGTCCGGTGGTCGACCTGGGTGCGCGCAATGCCGCGCTCGGCTGGAGCGACCGCAAGGCGCTGGCGATGCGCGACGTCAATGCCGGCAATCCGCGCATCTTCCGCAACTTCCTGCGCTGGAACCAGGCGCGTTCGCTCGACGAGTTCATCGGAATTCAGCGCGAAGAGGTGGCGATGCCCTGGGTCAACACGGCGGCCATCGGCCGCGGCGACGGCCGGGTCTGGTACGCCGATATCGGCGCGGTGCCCGGCGTTCCCGATGATCTGCGCTCGGCCTGCGCCACGCCGCTGTCGAAGGCGTTTGCCGCACTCGATCCGGCAACGCCCTTGCTCGACGGCAGCCGTTCGGCCTGCGAGTGGCAGTCCGCGAAGAACGCCGTGCAGCCGGGCGCACTTGCCGCCGACCGGATGCCCAGCCTTCTGCGTGAGGACTATGTCGCCAACATGAACGACAGCTACTGGCTCACGAACCCGGCGCAGCCATTGACGGGATTCGCATCGATCCTTGGTGGCGAAGGTCGGGCGCTCTCGATGCGCGGCAGGGAAGGGCATCGCATCGCGGGTGAGCTCGCGAGGGCGGGCGCCACGTCGGCCACGCAGCTGGCGGACCGGTTGATGAGCAAGACGCAGGAAGCTCGTTCATATACCGCGGATCAGTTCAAGCGACCCTTGCTCGACATGGCGTGTGCATCCTCGGGCGAAGGGGCGCCGGCACTCGACCTGCAGCAGGCCTGCCAGGTGCTTCGCAACTGGTCGAACCGCGCCGGTGCGCAGGACCGCGGTGCGCTGCTGTGGGACGCCTTCTGGACCCGGCTGCAGAAGATCCCGGCGGCGGAGTTCTACACGAAGGCATTCTCGGCCGAAGCGCCGTTGCAGACACCGGGCGGTGTCAATGCCGCGGACCCGCGCGTGGCGCGCGCGCTGGCCGGTGCGGTCGAAGACATGCAGCAGAAGGGCTGGGCGCTGGACGCGCCGCTTGGCAAGCTTCGCTTCGTCCGCAGCGAAGGCCGCCAAGTGCCGCTGTTCGGCGGCTGCGACGCCGAGGGCTACTTCACCGTCTCCTGCGCCAACGAGGGCGACTACACCATGGGCGATCGCTCCCACGGCAACACCTATCTCCAGGTCGTGTACTTCGACCGACATGGCGTGCAGGCGCGCACGCTGCTCGCGCATGGCGAGCGCGAGACCGCGGTGAGGAACGGCAAGGGTGCGGCGCCGGTGGCGCGCTATGCAAGGAAGGACTGGCTGCGCTTTCCGTTCCGCGAGCAAGATATTGCGCGCGACCCCCTGCTTCAGCGGCGCGCGCTTCGCCCTTGAGCCGCCGAGATCAGCCGCGCTTCGGGATGCCCAGGCCCCGGACGACAGCCGGCCGCGCGACGAAGGTTTCGAGCACCCGCGCCACATTCTTGAACTCGCTGAAACCCACCAGATCGCCCGCTTCGTAGAAGCCGATCAGGTTGCGGATCCACGGGAACGAGGCGATGTCGGCGATGGTGTAGTCGTCGCCCATGATCCATGCGCGGCTCGCCAGGTGCTTGTCGAGCACGCCGAGCAGCCGCTTCGATTCGGCCGCGTAGCGGTCGCGCGGGCGCTTGTCCTCGTAGTCCTTGCCGGCAAACTTGTTGAAGAAGCCGAGCTGGCCGAACATCGGCCCGATGCCGCCCATCTGGAACATCAGCCACTGGATGGTTTCGTAGCGGCCCGCCGCGTCCTGCGGAATGAACTTGCCGGTCTTGTCGGCCAGGTACAGAAGAATGGCGCCCGATTCGAACAGCGCGAGCGGCTTGCCGCCGGGACCGTCGGGGTCGAGGATCGCGGGGATCTTGTTGTTCGGATTGAGCGAGAGGAATTCCGGCGACATCTGGTCTTGCGTCTCGAAGCTCACCAGGTGCGGCTCGTACGCGAGGCCGGTTTCCTCCAGCATGATCGATACCTTCACGCCGTTGGGCGTGGGCAGCGAATACAGCTGCAGACGGTCAGGATGCTGTGCGGGCCATTTCTGGGTGATGGGAAAGCGGGAGAGGTCGGTCATGGGCAATTCATGAAAAGCGGAGTTGGAACGCCGCGCCCGCAGGGGGTCAGATGCCCAGCCAGCTCATCAGGGCCGTCTCGACCTCGGCCGAGGGTGCGACAAAGCCAGTGTAGGTCGATGTGGCGAGAGCGCGCTTGCCGGCATCGCTTTGCGCGAGGCCGAGCAGGGTGTCGCGCGCTGCGCCGGCCGTGGCGGCATCGAGCTTGCGCGACACCAGCCATTGCTTGATGGGCACCGCGCGCGATTGCGCACACACATTGCCGCCGCCATCCTTCCAGCTCTTGACCACGCCCGATGCCGCCGTGGCGCCGTAGGCGGCAAAGCCGTTCTGCACGTAGAAGGGCACAGCGTCTTGGTAGCGCGTGTTGGTGAGCTTGAGCGCGGTGGGCTGCAGGCCCTGTTCGCGCAGCATCGCGCGCGTGATCACCGCGGTGATCGAATCCGCGTCGGGCATGACCAGGCCCTTGCCCGCGATGCTCTTCCAGTCGGAGATGGGCTGCGGCTCCTTGCACAGCAGCGACACCTTGTAGGCGGTAAAGCCGCTGGTCCAGGCCAGCGCCTGGTAGCGGCCGCCCTTGATGGCTTCGAGCGCCACGTGGGCCGGATGAATGAAGGCCAGGTCGACCTGCTGCTCCTTCAAGGCTTCGCGCGCGCTGGTGTAGGAGATCAGCACCTTGATGGTCACGGGCTGCTTCAGCGCCTTGCTCAGCGCCTCGGCAATGGGCTCGAAGCGGGGCGCGATCTGGCTTTCGGCGGCCTGGTAGCTCACGCCCTCGGTCACGCCGATGACCAGCGCGTGCGCCGGCGCGCCTGCTGCCAGCAGCAACGCCGATGCCGGGGCGGCAAGGCGAAGCGGGTTCGGACGGCGGGTGCGGCGTGCGCTGGCGGCGCTCCCGTCGAGTTGGCCGGAGCGGATGGGGGCTGGGATGTACATCAAAAGATCATAGGTGGCCGCCGCCCGGCCGCCGATGATCGCAAGCACCTATGCACGCAGCCGCCTGCCCATGGCATGGCAGCCGCGCCGAGCGGGCCTCAGAACCGCGCCTTGACGAAGGCCGAAGGCCCGTGCAGCTTGACCTTGACGCGGGTCTCCGCCGTGCTGCTCTCGCGCGCCAGGTCGATGTTGGTGACGCCATAGGCCAGCACCACGCCGACGTTCTTCACCGGGAACCACTCCACGCCGGCGCTGGCGTTGTAGATGTTGCCGTGGAAGCGGCCGCCGCCCTTGCGCACGCCGGAGAGGTCGGCAAACAGTCGCAGGTCCGGACTGATGGCATGCCGCACGCCGACCTCCAGCAGCGGCGCGATGGCATCGTCGCTCGAGTCTTCGTTCAGCGTGCCGATCCGGCCGTTCACCGCGACGTTGGCGTTCGCGCCCACGTCGATGCGGTAGTAGGCGGCGCCGGCGCCCAGGCCGAACACCGTGTTGCCCGATCCGAGCCACCACTTGTACGAGAGCTTCGCGAAGTCGAGCTTGACGTTGAGGCTGGCATTGCCCAGCGCGGTCACGCTGCCGAAGCCGCCGAAGGAATCGCTGCCCGCGGCCTGGCCGAAGTAGTCGCGCTTGTAGCGGTAGTAGTCGAACGAGAGGCCATGGCTGTCGCCGATCAGCAGGTCGGCCGTGACGCGCGGCATGGTCACGCGGCCGGGCTCGAGGTCGCGCGTGCGCAGCGCGCCATACGGCGAACTGACCGAGGCGTTGAATTTGGGATCGGCGCTGAAGGCCCCCACCGAGAAGCTGAAACGGTCCAGCGCGGGCGACGGCTCGGCCCAGGCCAGTGCGGGCGCGAAGAGAAATCCGGCGCTGGCCAATGCGCCCAGCTTCGTCAACCTTGCGGGACTGGCAAGCGGGCAGGTGCGGAGCAACAGCATGGAGAGATCCTTAAGAGGAGAAGACAAAAAAATACGCCTCGGGATCGACACGCAATTTGTGTGCGCGCCAGTCTTCCGGGCGGTTGCTCCCTGTTGATGACCGCCAAGTTAATAGCTCCGCCGCGCAGCGCCCATGCGCCGATTGCCGCTGTGCGTGTAGGACGGCGGCGACGCAAGCGCAGGCGCGCGTGACAAAGTACTAAAGCTAAGCTTCGGCCATGCGCAAACATCTTTCTGCAACCACCGGCCCCCAGCGTCTTTTCTACGGCGCCGTGGCGGGCGCCTTCGTCGCGGCCACCTCCTGGCCGCTCGATGCCGTGGCGCGCGGGCTCGCGGGCTGGTGCGCTGCGGTCGCGGTCTACCAGGTGCTCACGTGGTGGCTGGCCGACACCTTCGATGCGCAGCGCACCCGCGAGCGCGCCCAGTCGCTGGACCAGCCCAACGTGCTGATCCTGGTGTCGATGCTGGTGGCCATTTGCGCGAGCGTGGTGGCCATCGCGATGCTGCTGCAGCAGGTCAAGCTGATGAGCGGGCCGGCGCGCGCGGGCCACATCGCGCTGGGGCTGGTGGCGCTGGTGGGCTCGTGGCTCATGATGCACACGATCTACGCCTTTCACTATGCGCACCGCTACTACATCGACCAGCGCGACGGCTCGCCCGACGGCGGGCTGGATTTTCCGGGCAAGGAAGAGCCCGACTATTTCGATTTTCTGTACTACGCCTACGTGGTCGGCATGACCACGCAGGTGTCCGACGTGCAGGCCACCTCGCGCGAGATGCGGCGCATCACGCTGGTGCACAGCGTGCTCGCCTTCGCCTTCAACATGCTGGTGCTCGCGCTGTCGGTCAACGTGGTCGCGGGGGCGATGTAGCGGCCGTGCCGCCCGCGCGCGGCCACAGCTTCACGATGCCGGTGGACAGCGCCACGCCGCAGACGATCACGGCCGCGCAGATCAGCATCCATTGCGTGATGTTCTCGCCCAGGAACACGGCGCCGTAGAACACCGCGAACACCGGCACCAGGAAAGTCACCGTGAGCGCGCGCGCCGGTCCCGCATTGGCGATGAGGCGGAAGAACAGGATGTACGCGAGGCCGGTGCATGCGATGCCCAGGGCCAGCAACGCCAGCCACGCGCGCAGGCTCGGCATCTGCGCGGGCCAGAACCACAGCGCCGGAAGCGCGAGGAACAGCGTGGCGCCGATCTGGCTGCCGGTGGCGGTGGCCAGTGCGGGCACGCCGCTCAGGTAGCGCCGCGTGGCGCTGGCCGCCACGCCGTAGCTGGCGCAGGCGCCGAGGCAGGCCAGCACGGCCCACAGCGCGGCACTGTCGTCGGCATTGGCGTGCAGGCCCGCGCTGCGGCTCGCCAGCATGGCGACGCCCGCGAAGCCGATGACCAGGCCCACGATGCGCGAGCCATCGGGCCGGTCGCGAAACCAGGCCCATGCCACCAGCGCGCCGAACATCGGCACCGTGGCATTGATCACCGCGGCCAGGCCGCTGTTGATGGTCAAGAGCGCAAAGCAGAACAGCGCGAACGGAATGCCCGAATTCAGCACGCCGATGGCCATCGATGCCTTCCAGTTCTGTGCCAGGGCCGCGCCGTGGCCGCGCATGAACAGGAGCGGCAGCAGGAACAGCGTGGCCACCGCCACGCGCACCGCAGCCGCCGGCAAGGCGCCGAACTCGGCCGCGCCGATGCGCATGAAAAGAAAGGACGCTCCCCAGAGCGCGCCGAGCAGCACCAGGTCGATGAGCCAGGGCTTGGACTTGGGCGAGGGGAGGACGGTGGTGCTGTTGTCGTTTGTTGTCGTGCTCATAAGGTCTTCGCAGCCCTGGGGCGGGCTCTCTCTATTTCGCTTCGAGTTCCAGCAGCGCGGTCTTGCGGTGGAGCCCGCCAGCGTAACCGGTCAGCGAGCCGTCGGCACCCAGCACGCGGTGGCAGGGCACGATCACGCTGATCGGGTTGCGCCCGACGGCCGCGCCCACCGCGCGCACCGCGGCCGGGTTGCCCACGTTCGCGCTCAGCGCGCCGTAGGTCATGGTCTTGCCCGCCGGAATGGCGAGCAGCGCCTGCCACACGC
The DNA here is from genome assembly GCF_033807855.1 of Variovorax sp. SPNA7. Taxonomy (NCBI): domain Bacteria; kingdom Pseudomonadati; phylum Pseudomonadota; class Betaproteobacteria; order Burkholderiales; family Comamonadaceae; genus Variovorax; species Variovorax sp. SPNA7. Next base: position 4,136,170 of record NZ_CP138513.1, on the reverse strand, counting down.
TCTGCTGGAACGCGGTGCCGTGCGAGAGGTCCAGCTTCACGTCGAAGGTGTCGCGCCTGCCCGCGAAGTAGTCGCGCAACTGGGCGCCGGCCTCGACCAGCGCGGGATGGTCGTCCTTGGTCTGCCAGCCCGTGGTGTCGGGCCAGTGGCGCTGCTGGTCGAACCAGACGCCCGCCAGGCCTTCGTCGGTGGCCGCCATCGTGATGCCGCCGAGCGGCGTGTCGATGTGCGAGGTGTAGATGACTTTGCTCTTGAACTTCATGGCATTTCAGGCGGAGACGCCTGCCGTAGTGAGGTTGTTGAAAGGCTCTGCCGCCGCCAAGGGATTTGCCGCGGCGGCAGCGGGAGAGGAGGGCGTCGGCGCATGCCAGGCGCGCAGCACCGCATAGCTGCGCCAGGGCCGCCAGGCCTGCGACGCCTGGCTGGCCGCGCGCTCGGTGCTCACGCCCAGCGCCTTCTGCAGTGCCACGTCGCCTGCGGGAAAGGCGTCGGGCCAGCGCAGCGCGCGCATCGCGATGTACTGCGCGGTCCAGGAGCCGATGCCGGGCAGCTCCTGCAGCGCGGCGATGGTCGAAGGCACGTCGGCGCCCGCATGCAGCGCGAGCTTGCCGCTGGCGACCTCGCGCGCGATGGCCTGCAGCGCGGCCTGCCGCTGCCGCACGATGCCGAGTTTGCCGAGTGCATCGCCGCTCGCGGCCGCCAGTGCCGCGGGCGTCGGAAACAGGCGATTCAGGCCTTCGATCGGCGTGGCGATGGGCTCACCGAAAGCCTCCACCAGCCGCGAGCCCAGCGTGCGTGCCGCGGCCACGGTGACCTGCTGGCCCAGCACCGCGCGTACCGCGAGCTCGAAGCCATCGACCGTGCCGGGCACGCGCAAGCCGTCGCCGTGCGGAAAGGCCTCGTGCAGCGCGGCGTTGATGGCCATCGGCTCGGCATCGAGGTCGAGCATGGCGCGTGCGCGGCTGATCACGATCGGCAGCACCGCGGCGAGCGAGTCGCTGACCGAGAGCAGCATCTGCTCCCGCTCCATGTCGAAGCGCAGCTGCAGCCAGCCGGCGTGCACCTGTCCGCCCTGCTGCACCCGCAGCGTGCGGGCCAGGCGAACGAAGACCGGCGTGCTGCCCTTGGCGGGCTCCTTGCCGTCGGCCGTGGTGGCCAGTTCGACGCCGCGCAGCGCGCGCCGCGCGAAGAAGCCGAGCATCGCGCCCACGTCGTAGGGCGGCCGAAAACCCAGCCGCACCTCGATGGCCTTTCCCTCGCCGCCCTCGGCACCGCCGGCACGCCGCAGCGCGCTCGGGTTGAGGCCGTAGTGCTCCAGGAACGCGGCGTTGAAGCGGCGCACGCTCGCAAAGCCGCTGGCCAGCGCCACCTGCGTCATCGGCAGGCGCGTGTCGGCGATCAGCTGCTTGGCGGCCAGCAGGCGGCGCGTCTGCAGGTATTGCAGCGGCGAGACGCCGAACTGCGCCTCGAAGATGCGCCGCAGGTGGCGGTCGCTCACGCCGAGCCGTGCGGCAATCTGCGCGGCGCCCGGGCCGTCCTCGGACCACGCATCGGGCTCGTCGATGAGCCGCGCGGCCTGCAGCGCGAGGATGCGCGAGGCATCTTCGGTCGACCAGCTCGCCGCCCGCGGCGCGAGTTCGGGCCGGCAGCGCAGGCAGGGGCGAAAGCCCTCGGCCTCGGCTTGCGCCGCGTGGCGGAAGAAGCGGCAGTTCTCGCGCCGCGGCAGCTTCACGCGGCAGACCGGCCGGCAGTAGATGCCGGTGGAGGTCACCGCGGTGAAGAACGAGCCGTCGAAGCGCGCATCGTGCGTCTTCATCGCCAGGTAGCAGGCGTCGCTCTCGAGTGCTTCGGTGGATGCGTGTGAGGTAGGCATGGGCAAATGATACGGTTTCGACTCGTTTCAACTGGCCGTTTTCGGACATGTGGGCACCCAGGCGCTTGCCTACAATGGCCCGTTCTCCAGAACCTACAGGGAATGCCTCTTCATGCAACTCAGTGCGTCGATTTTCAAGGCCTATGACATCCGAGGCGTGGTGCCCGTCACGCTCGATGCCGAGGTCGCGGAAGCGCTCGGCCGGGCCTTCGGCAGCGCTGCCCGCGCCGCCGGTGAAAAGACCGTGGCCGTGGGCCGCGATGGCCGCCTCTCGGGGCCCGCGCTCGCCGAAGCACTGATCAGCGGCCTGGTGGCCACCGGCATCGAGGTGATCGACGTGGGTGCGGTGACCACGCCGATGCTCTACTTTGCGGCCCACACGCTGTGCACGAGCGGCATCCAGGTCACGGGCAGCCACAATCCCAAGGACTACAACGGCTTCAAGATGGTGCTGGCCGGGCGCGCCATCTACGGCGACGAGATCCAGGGCCTGCGCAGGGTGATGGAAGAAGGCACCGCCAGGCTCGCCCCCGGCGGCAGCGTGCGCAAGGTCGACGTGACCGACGCCTACACGAAGCGCATCGTCGGCGACATCCAGCTGGCCCGTCCGCTGAAGATCGTGGTCGATTCCGGCAACGGCATTGCGGGCGCCTCGGCGCCGGCCATCTTCCGTGCCATCGGCTGCGAAGTGACCGAGCTGTTCAGCGAGGTCGACGGCGACTTTCCCAACCACCACCCCGATCCGAGCAAGCCCGAGAACCTCAGGGACCTGATGGCCGCGTTGGCCTCGGGCGACGCCGAACTGGGCCTGGCCTTCGACGGCGACGGCGACCGGCTGGGCATCGTCACGAAAGACGGCCAGAACATCTTCCCCGACCGCCAGATGCAGCTCTTTGCGCAGGACGTGCTCTCGCGCGTGCCGGGCGGCACCATCGTGTACGACGTGAAGTGCTCGCAGCGCCTGGCGCCGGCCATCGAAGCCGCGGGCGGCAAGCCGATGATCTTCAAGACCGGCCATTCGCTCATCAAGGCCAAGATGAAGGAAATCGATTCGCCGCTGGGCGGCGAGATGAGCGGCCACATCTTCTTCAAGGAGCGCTGGTTCGGCTTCGACGATGGCACCTACGCGGGCTGCCGCCTGCTCGAGATCCTGAGCAAGACGCCCAATGCGAGCGACACGCTCAACGCGCTGCCCACGAGCTTCTCGACACCCGAGCTCAACGTGAAGTGCGCCGAGGGCGAACCGCACGCGGTGGTCGACAAGCTCGTCGCAGGCGCGAGCTTCGCGGCACCCGCGGTGGTCTCGACCATCGACGGCCTGCGCGTCGACTGGCCCGATGGCTTTGGGCTCATTCGCGCTTCCAACACCACGCCGGTGCTGGTGCTGCGCTTCGAGGGCCAGACCGATGCGGCGCTCAAGCGCATTGAGGCCGAGATGCTCGCGCTCCTCAAAACCGTCAAGGCCGACGCGACGCTGGCCGAAGCGTCGCACTGAGCACCGTGCGTTCGCTGCTGCTGCGCCTCTACGGCGCCTTCACCACCGCCGTGCAACCGCTGGTTCGCCGCAAGCTGCGGCGCAGGGCGCAGGCCGAGCCCGGCTACGGCGTGGCCGTGGAGGAGCGCTTCGGCTACTACGACGATGCAACCACCGGCGAGGGCCAGTGCTGGGTGCATGCGGTCTCGCTCGGCGAAACGCGTGCCGCCGCCATCCTGATCGCGGAGCTGCGCAGGCAGTACCCGGGCATACCGATCCTGCTCACGCACGGCACCGCCACCGGCCGCGAGGAGGGCGCCAAGCTGCTCGAACCCGGCGACACGCAGGTCTGGCAGCCCTGGGACATGCCCAGCGCGGTGCAGCGCTTTCTCGACCGTTTCCAGCCGCGCATCGGCGTGCTGATGGAAACCGAGGTCTGGCCCGAGATGGCCGCCGCCTGCGCCGAGCGCCGCATCCCGCTGGTGCTGGCCAATGCGCGGCTCAACGAAAAATCGCTGGCCGCGGCCGAACGCCTCGGCTGGCTCGCGCGGCCCGCGTACTCGGCGCTGGCCGCCGTGTGGGCGCAGACCGAGGCCGACGCGCACCGGCTGGTGTCGCTGGGCGCCAAGGTGGCCGGCATCTACGGCAACCTCAAGTTCGACGCCTCGCCCGATGCGCGCCAGCTGGCCGCGGCCGGGACGCTGCGCGAGCGGCTGCCCAAGCCGATGGTGGTGCTCGCGAGTTCGCGCGACGGCGAGGAGCGCATGCTGCTCGACGTGCTCAGGCGCTTCGGCGCCACGGCGCCGGTGCCGCCCGAGCAGGGCGCCATCCGCTCCATCGCCAAGCGTGTGCACGACGTGCAGTGGATGATCGTGCCGCGCCATCCGCAGCGTTTCGACGAGGTGGCCGCGCTGATCGAAGCCGAAGGCTTTGCCGTGGCGCGCCGCAGCGCCGCGGGCGAGCCGTCGGACGCCGAGATCTGGCTGGGCGATTCGCTCGGCGAAATGGCGCTGTACTACGGCCTGGCCGACGTCGCACTGCTCGGCGGGAGCTTCGAACCGCTGGGCGGGCAGAACCTGATCGAGCCGGCCGCCTGCGGCTGCCCGGTGGTCATGGGCCCCTCGACCTTCAACTTTGCCGAAGCGGCGCAGCTCTCGCTGGCGGCCGGTGCCTCGCTGCGCGTGGAGAACATGGAGCAGGCGGTCACTGCGGCGCTCAAGCTGGTCGAGAACCCCGAGCGGCGCGCCGCCATGGCCGAGGCCGCGCTGGCTTTCTCGTCATCGAACCGCGGCGCCGCCGAACGCACCGCAGCGGCGGTGCTGGCGATTGCGCAGGCTGCCGACCCGGTGGCGACCGAAGCCGCGCCGCTCGAGGATTCGCGGGCGGAACCCACGCTCGAGTAGCCGGGAACCCTAGCGTACCGGAGGGTTCAGGATGACCGGCGGCGGCGGTGCCGAAGGCATCGTCGGTGCCGGCGGGTTGAACGGCTGCACCGGCACCGGCGGCACCACGGGAATGGGCGGCGGTGTCACGGGAACCGAAGGCGCGGCCTGCGGCCGTTCGCCGGGCGCAGGCGATGCCGCCGTGCTGCCGTTCTTCGCCAGCGTCGCGTTGATCGCGTTCATGTCCTCGACCGTCAGCGTGCCGTTGGCCTGGCGCAGCTTCAGGTTGCCCAGCAGCACGTTGTAGCGCGCCTGCGCGAGATCGCGCTTGGTCTGGTAGAGCTGGCTCTGCGAATTGAGCACGTCGATGTTGATGCGCACGCCCACCTGGTAGCCGAGCCGGTTGGCGTCGAGCGCGCTCTGGCTCGATGCCTCGGCCGCCTCGAGCGCCTTGACCTGGCCTGCACCCGAGACCAGCCCGAGGTAGGCCGCGCGCGTGGCCTGCGCGACGCTGCGGCGGGTGCCGTCGAGCACGCTGCGCGACTGGTCCTCGAGCGCGAGCGTTTCCTTGATGCGGTTCTCGGTGGCAAAGCCCGCGAAAAGCGGCAGGTTGAACACCACGCCGACCGAGGCGGCATCGATGCGCGTGCCCACGGTGCTGGTGCTGGTGCCCTGCGGGTTGCGCGTGATGTTGTAGCCCAGGTTGGCGTCGAGCGTGGGCTTGTGGCCGGCTTCGGCCTTGCGGATTTCGAGCCCGGCCACGTCGAGCCCGAGCTGCGCCTGGCGGATGGCCGGGTGCGCTTCCTCGGCCTGCGCCACCCAGGCTTCGATGTTGGCCGGCGTGGCGGTCGGCAGCACCACCGGCTGCGCCAGCGGCACCGGCACGCTGCCCGGGCGGCCGACCAGCTGGTCGAGCACCACCTTCTTGACCTGCAGGTCGTTCTCGGCGGCAATCTCCTGCGCAATGACGAGGTCGTAGCGGGCCTGGGCCTCGCGCGTGTCGGTGATGGTGGAGGTGCCGACCTCGAAGTTGCGCTTGGCCGACGCGAGCTGCTCGGCCACCGCCACCTTCTGCGCGCGCACCAGCGTCAGGCTGTCCTGGCTTGCGAGCACGTCGAAGTAGGCCTGGCTCACGCGCACGATCAGGTCCTGCTCGGCAATGGTCAGCACCGACTGGGCGATCTCGGCCTGGCGCTTGCCCTGCTCGTAGGTGGCCCAGTTGGCGGGCCGGTACAGCGGCTGCGTGGCGTTGATGCCGATGTTCTGCGTGGTGAAGTCGCGCGGCGTGGTGGTTCCGCGGCCGGCACCGGTGAGCGTGTCGATGTCCAGGTTGTTGCGCGTGGCGCCGGCCGTGAGCCCCACGGCCGGAAGAATGCCGGCCTTGGCCTGCGCGGCGCGCGCCACGCTCGCGTCGTACTGGGCCCGCGCGCCCTGGTAGGTGGCGTCGAAGCCGCGTGCGGATTCGTAGAGTTCGTTCAGTGTCTGGCCTTGGGCCGGCAGCGCGAGCAGGGTGGCAAAGAGACTTGCGAGCGCTGCGGAAAGAGGCAAAAGCCTGGGCCTGAAAGGCATTGAACGTCCTTGAAGAAAGAATCAGTAGCGCGGCACGGAGGGATCGTGCTGTGCGGACCAGGCGTCGATGCCGCCGGCCACGTTGGCCAGCTCGGCAAAGCCGTTCTGGCTCAGGAAGGCCGCCACGCGCTGGCTGCGCGCACCGTGGTGGCACAGGCATGCGATGCGCTGGCCCTCGTCGAGTTCGGCAAGACGCGCCGGAATCTCGTTCATCGGGATGGCCACGAGCGTGAAGCCCTGCGGCGCAACGCTGGCCGTCTGCAGCTCCCAGGGTTCGCGCACGTCGAGCAGCACGGGCGCCGCCTCGGGGTGCTGCGCAAACCAGGCGACAAGATCGGCGGGGCGGACTTGATCGATCATTCGGTGAACCCGTTCAGAACGAGAAGCGCGAGGGCTCGGGGAAGTTGAGCAACCGCGGCGCCACGGTGTCCCAGGGCTGGATGGTGTCCCACTTGCTTTCGCTGCTGCGGGTGACGAAGTGGGCGCGCATCATCGGCTCCTCGCCCACGACGGCGGCAAGGCGGCCGCCCACCTTGAGCGAGCCGAGCAGGTTCTGCGGAATGCGCGCCACCGAGCCGCTGAGCACGATCACGTCGAAGCTCGGGCCGCTCGGCAGCGGCACGGCACCGTCGGCATTGCGCACCTCGACATTGGCCACGCCGTTCTGGCGCAGCGTTTCGGCGGCGCGGGCGGCCAGCGCGGGATCGATCTCGAGCGACAGCACCTGGGCCGCGCGATGGGCGAGCAGGGCCGCCATGAAGCCCGACCCGGTGCCGATCTCGAGCACCGATTCGTGCTTTTGCACATGCAGGTCCTGCAGCATGCGCGCCTCGACCTTGGGCGAGAGCATCACCTGGCCGGGAACGGAGCTGTCGCCCAGGGGGAGTTCCATGTCGAAGAAGGCCAGCGCGCGGTGGGCGGGCGGCACGTAGTCTTCGCGCCGGATGGCGGCCAGCAGGTCGAGGATTTCCAGATCGAGCACATCCCAGGGCCGGATCTGCTGTTCGATCATGTTGAAGCGCAGGCGCTCGAGGGAGGGGGTGGGGTTCATGGGAGGCTTTTCCTTGTGGGGCTCAGGACAAACCTTCAATTTTAGGTTGCGCGGCGCGGGCCCGCGGCTGGCCGGCGATGCATTTGCGCGTCATGCGGCGGCTCCGGGCTGCCGGGTGAGGCCGTAAAGCACGGTCTCGGCCTGCGTGGCGAGGTATTTTTCAGGGTCGAGCGAGGTTTCCGCGTCGACGCAGACCATGGCCGAGTGCTTCCAGAGCATCAGGAAGACCATGGGCGCCACCACCGCGTAGATGGCGTGGTCGATGTCGACCGGCGCGAACTCGCCGCGGTCGATGCCGCGCTGCAGGATGCGCCGCAGCAGCGTGTGGCCCGGGCGCACCACCTCCTTGCGGTAGAACTCGGCCAGATCGGGAAAATTGGTGCCTTCGCTCATCATGAGCTTGGTCAGGCCCGAGGCCTTGGTCATGCCCACGCGCTCCCACCAGACGCGCATGCAGTAGCGCAGCATGTCGGCTGTGGTGCCCTCGAAGGCCTCGAACTCGTCGTTCCACTCGGCAAACCGGCCCCCGAGGTTCTCGACCACCACGGCCTTGAAGAGCTCTTCCTTGCTCGGGAAGTAAAGAAAGAGCGTGCCCTTGGAGACGCCCGCGCGCGCCGCCACTTCTTCGGCGCGGGTGGCGGCAAAGCCTTTTTCGACGAACAGGTCGAGCGCCGCCGCCAGCAGTTCGCCCGGACGCGCCTCCTTGCGGCGCTCGCGCTTGGCGCGCACCGGGCAGATCTTGTCGGCAAAGAATCGGGGGGTGGGCATGATTTTAATGACTCGCGGGTTAGTAATGTAGTGACCAGCATCCGGCCCGTCAAGCCGCGACAATATCGGGTTCGCTTTTTTCCCACCTGCCGGAGCAGCCATGTCCTCTTCATCGTCGCCCACTGAAACCATCGTGCTCGGCGGAGGCTGCTTCTGGTGCACCGAGGCCGTGTTCGACCGGGTGCAGGGCGTGGTGGACGTCGAATCGGGCTACTGCAACGGCCAGACCGTCAACCCGAGCTACGAGCAGGTCTGCACCGGCCGCACCGGGTATGCGGAGGTGGTGAAGGTGGAATTCGACCCCGCGGCCATCAGCCTGCGCGAGATTCTCGAGATCTTCTTCGTGGTGCACGACCCCACGAGCCTGAACCGCCAGGGCAACGACGTGGGCACGCAGTACCGCAGCGGCATCTATTTCACGAGCGATGCGCAAAAGCAGGTGGCCGAGGAGGTCATCCGCGAGATCGAGGCAAGCAAGACCTACGGCTCTCCCATCGTCACCGAGGTGGCGCCGCTCGCCAACTATTCGGCGGCCGAGGCTTACCACCAGGACTACTTCCTGAACAACCCGAACCAGGGCTACTGCGCCTTCGTGGTCGGGCCCAAGGTCGAGAAATTCCAGAAAACCTTCGCGTCGCGCGTCAAGGCCTGATCGTTCCCTTTCCAGGCCCTGTTTCCGTGCACATCGCCAGCCCCGCCCCGAACCGGTCGATCCTCTCGACCCGCGCGATCGCCGTCGCGCTGGTGGTCGCGCTGTGGTTCGCGGGAACGCTGGGGCTGATCCACCGGACGCTGCACGTGCCCGGCCTCGCGCAGGCCCACGCGGCTGCGCTGGCGGCGCAGCCGGAGGGCGCGCACGAGCATGCGGCCCACGGCATCGGCGACCTGTTCGGCCACCACTCCGACGCCGAATGCCGGCTCTACGACCAGCTCTCGCATGGTTCGGGCGCACCCGGCGTGCCGATGGTGGTGCTGCCGGTGCTGCTGCCCTCGGCCACCTTCGCCTATCTGCAGGGCGAGGCCATCGCCCGCTGGGTTGCGCTGTTCGACGCGCGCGGCCCGCCTTCCACTCGCTGATCCCCCTGTGTTCCGGTTGCTGCATCCGCGCCTTTGCGGATGGCGGCGATCGCCCCTTGGTTCAACGAGTGTTCATCATGATTCCCAATTTCCGTCGCAACGCCATCGGCGCTGCCGTTCTTTCGCTGGCCTCCTTCGCAGCCATCGCCCAGGCTCAGCCCCAACCGGTCATCCAGGTGCAGCCCGCCGAAGCAGCTGCGCCGGTCCTGCCGGAGATCGCCGTCACCGGCAATCCGCTGGGCGCGAGCGAACTGATCGCACCCACCACCACGCTGTCGGGCGACAGGCTCCTGATGCGCTCCGAATCGACGCTGGGCCAAACGCTCGACAACCTGCCCGGCGTGAGCAGCAGCTACTTCGGCCCCAACGCCAGCCGGCCGATCATCCGCGGGCTGGACGGCGACCGCATCCGCATCCTGCAGAACGGCGGCGGCGCGCCCGACGCATCGTCGCTGAGCTACGACCACGCGGTGCCGATGGACGCGCTGGTCACCGAACGCGTCGAGGTGCTGCGCGGCCCGTCGGCGCTGCAGTACGGCGGCAGCGCGGTGGGCGGCGTGGTCAACGTGATCGACAACCGCATTCCGAGCGAGCCGATCAACGGCTTCGGCGGCCGTGCCGACCTGGGCTTTTCCACCGGCAACAAGGAGAAGAACGGCGGCGTGGTGCTCGAAGGCGGCAACGACCGCTTCGCGCTGCACGTCGATGCCTTCAACCGCGACTCCAAGGATGTCTCGGTGCCCATCGACCTGGAATGCAGCAAGCCCGGCCGGCCCTGGCTCGCGCGCAAGATCTGCAATTCGGCCAACGAGGCGCATGGCGGCGCGGTGGGCGGCACGCTGTTCTTCGACCAGGGCTGGATCGGCGCCTCGGCCAGCACCTATCGCAGCACCTACGGCACGGTGGCCGAGGACGACGTGACCATCGGCATGAAGTCCGACCGCCAGGCCATCGAAGGCGAGTGGCGCCCGGGCGGCTTCATCAGCAGCATCCACGCCAAGGCCAGCCACACCAACTACCGCCACACCGAGTACGAAGGCGCCGAGGCCGGCACCACCTTCTCGAACATGAGCAACGACCTGCGCATCGAGGCGCGCCACCAGAAGATCGGCAACTTCGAGGGCCTGGTCGGCTTTGCGAGCGAGAGCAACCGTTTTGCCGCGGACGGCGCGGAAGCCTTTGCGCCGCACAGCCGCACGCGCTCGAATGCGCTGTTCCTGTACGAGGAACTCGGCACCTCCTGGGGCCGGCTGAGCTTTGGCGCGCGCACCGAGAAGGTCCGCGTCACGTCGCTCGGCTACCCCGACGATCCGACCGTGACGCGCTTTGCCATCGGCGAACGCACGTTCAACCCGCACAGCGCGGCCGTGGGCGCGCTGGTCAACCTGACGCCGCAGTGGCAGCTCACCTCGAACCTGGCCTACACCGAGCGGGCACCGAAGGACTACGAGCTGCTCGCCAACGGCCCGCACGTGGCAACGGCGGCCTGGGAGGTCGGCAATCCGAACCTCGGCAAGGAAAAGTCGGTCGGCTTCGACGTCGGCGCGCAATGGAAGTCGGGCGCCAACACGGCCCGCGTCAATGCCTACGTCACGCGCTTTCGCAACTACATCGGCCTGACGGCATCGGGCCGCACGCTCGACGAAGAAGGCCAGGTGGTGACCGACCCCGAAGCCACCGACACGCTGGCCGAGTACCTCTACAGCGGCGTGCGCGCGCGCTTCACCGGCATCGAGGCGAGCGGCAACCTGCGCCTGCTGGGCACCGACGGCTTCGCGCGGCTGGCCGATGCCGCGACGCTCGACCTGGAATGGCGCGGCGACGTGGTGCGTGCCAAGAACCTCGACACCGGCGAACCGCTGCCGCGGATCGCACCCTTCCGCGCGGGCGCGACACTGGCCTACGGCAACGGCCCCTGGAGCGCACGCTTCGGCTTCGACTACAACGCGGCGCAGCGCCACGTGCCGAGCGTCGGCGCGCGCGAGACCGACGCCTACACGCTGTGGAATGCCTCCATCGCCTACCGCATGAAGGTGCAGCGCGCCAACCTCACCTGGTATGCGCGCATCGACAACATCACGAACAAGCTGGCCTACAGCCCGACCTCGATCCTGACGACGACGGTGTACCCGAACGCGCCGCTGCCGGGGCGTTCGCTGAAGGTCGGCCTGCGCGTGACCTTCTGAACGAACCCGCCGGCGTTGCCTGCAGGCATGAGGCTATCCTCGGCGGGTGAATTCGTTCGTCATCTCTTCGCTGCTGCCGGTCGTCGTCCTGATCGCGGCCGGCTACCTGGCCGGCCGGCGCCGCTGGATCGGCGGCAACGCCGTCAAGGACCTTTCCAACCTGATCTTCCTGCTGCTTGCGCCGGCGCTGCTTTTCCGTGCGATGAGCACGGTGCACGTGCAGGAGCTGAGCCTGAAGCCCGTGGCGGCGTATTTCATCGCCTCGGGCCTGCTGTTCGCGGGCACGCTGGCGCTGCGCGGCTTCAACCGCACGGCAGCCGTCATTGCGCTGGCCAACACCTACAGCAACACGGTGATGATCGGCATCGTCCTGGTCGGCCTTGCCTATGGCGAGCAGGGCATGGTGGTGCTGCTCACGTTGATCTCGCTGCATTCGCTGGTGCTCCTGACCAGCGCCACGGTCGTGCTCGAACTGGCCGTGGCGCGCGAGCATGCGGCGCGGGACGGGCACGAGAAGCGGCCCATGGCGCGCACCGTGCTGCGCGCACTGCGCAACGCCATCATCCATCCGGTGCCGATGCCGATCATCGCGGGGCTGCTGTTCGCGCAGACCGGGCTTGCGATGCCCGATTTCCTCGACAAGCCGATCCTGCTGCTCGGCCAGGCCTTCGGCCCGGTCGCGCTGGTGATGGTGGGCATCACGCTCGCGCTGACGCCCGTCGGGCGGCACTGGCGCGAAGCGACGGTGCAGGCGCTGGTGAAGAACCTGCTGCATCCGCTGCTGGTGGCCGGCATCGGCTGGCTGCTGGGCGTGCGCGGCATACCGCTCACCGTGATGGTGGTGGCGGCGGCGCTGCCGATCGGCGCCAACGTCTTTCTCTTTTCGCAGCGCTACCGCACATCGGAAGACCTGGTCACGGCCAGCGTCGCGGTGTCGACGGTGCTTGCGCTCGCGACGCTGACGCTGGTCATGACCCTGGTGCAATGGCTGCCTTGAGGCTCTTCCCGGCCTAGGCCATTCGGCAGGGTGGCCATTTGGCGAGATGGCGAGCGGCGCCTCTGGCTCTACATTTGCCCGCTGATGATTTACCAGCCGCGGTCTTCGCCGTTTTCCGCCATGGCGCCGATTGCGATGGTGATCGCGCTGTGCGGCGGCGCCATCCCGGCGGCCGCCGATACGAAGCCGTGCCGGACGCCCTGCCTTTCGGCCGCTGTGCCGCGCGAGTCGGCACCCGTGGCCAGCCCGGTGCAGCCGAAGCCGCTGCCCGCTCCGGCTTCGAAGCCGAGCGCCAGGCCGAAGCCGCAGGCGGTTGCCGTGGCCGCGCCGCCGACGGCAGCGGAGCCAGAGAAGGCCCCGGCCCCGAAAAGGCCGCCGCCCCCCAGGCGCTGCAGCGAAATCAACATGCGCGCAGCGGTGGGGGAGCCGCTGTCGGACGAAGACATGAAGATCTTGAGGAGCCAATGCTGATGACGAAGACCACCCACCCGATCCGCACGGCCATGCGCGCACTGGCGCTGTCGTGCGCCGCGCTGCTTTGCGCCGCCTGCGCGCACCGGCCGGCGCCGGGCAATGCCATGCCTTTCGAGCAGGCCGTCAACCAGGCGGTGGACGACCTGATCGTGCAGACGCAGAAGCTGCCGGCCTTCCTGGCCAAGGTGGAGTCGTCGATCAAGCAGAGCCGCATCGTGATCGACCCGCTGCTCGAGGGCGCGAGCGGCCAGCAGACCGAGGTCACGCGCGTGGCCGAGCAGCGCATCGTGCAGCGCATGCAGTCGCAGTTCAAGCAGTTCACCGTCACGCCCTTCAACAACACCGAGATCGAGCGTGCGCAGTACGTGCTCAACGGCACGCTGGTGCGCGACAAGGATTCGGCCGACGGGCGCTACCGGCTGAACCTGGCGCTGACCGAGATCAAGAGCGGCATGGTCATTGCGCAGTCGGTGGCGCGCATCAGCGACGCGACGCTCGACACGCGGCCCACGGCCTTCTTTCGCGACAGCCCGGTGAGCGGCAAGGACCGCGGCGTGGAAGGCTACATCCGCACCGCCGAGACGCAGCCCGGGCAGGCCGCCGATGCGCTCTACCTGGAGCGCCTGCCCACGTCGACCGTGCTGCAGGAAGCCACCGCCGCCTACGAGGCCGGCCGCATGAGCGAGGCGCTCAGCCGCTACGAGGCCGCTTCGCGCCGGCCAGACGGCCAGCAGCTGCGCATCTACAGCGGCCTGTATCTCACGCAGGCCCAGCTCGGTCGGACGGCCGATGCGGAGAAGACCTTCGGCACCCTGGCGCGGCTCGGGCTCGAAACCAACAACCTGAGCGTGAAGTTCCTGTTCAAGCCCGGCTCGACCGATTTCCTTGCCGACCCGAAGATCAGCGCCGCCTATCCGATGTGGCTGCGGCAGATCGCGCGCCAGGCGGCGCAGATCGACTCCTGCGTGGTGGTCACCGGCCACACGAGCCGCACCGGTTCGGAGTCGGTCAACGAGCGCCTGTCGCTGCAGCGCGCGCTCAGCGTGAAGACCCGGCTGGTGGGTGAGGCGCCGCCGCTGTCGAAGAAGCTGCGCGAGTCCGGCATGGGCTTCCGCGAGAACATCGTGGGCACGGGCGCCGACGACGCCAGCGATGCGCTCGACCGCCGGGTCGAGTTCAAGGTCGCGTCCTGCGAGGCCTGACCGCGCTCAGGGCGCCAGCCGCTCGCGCACCCAGCCGGCGCCTTCGAGCCGGTAGCGCAGCCGGTCGTGCAGGCGGCTCTTGCGGCCCTGCCAGAATTCCCAGCGGTCCGGCACGAGCCGGTAGCCGCCCCAGTGCGGCGGGCGCGGCGGCGAGAGCAGGTGCCTGGCGGCGGCCACGGCCGCGTTCTTGACCAGCACGTCGCGTCCGCTGATCACCTCGCTCTGCGGGCTGGCCCAGGCGCCGATGCGCGAATCGAGCGGGCGGCTCGCAAAGTAGGCGTCGCTTTCCTGCGCGCTCGCCTTTTCCACGCGGCCCTCGATGCGCACCACGCGTTCGAGCTCGACCCAGTGGAACTGCAAGGCCGCGTACGGATTGCCCGAGAGCTCGCGCCCCTTGCGGCTTTCGTAGTTGGTGTACCAGACGATGCCGCGCGCGTCATAGCCTTTGATGAGCACGATGCGGCTCGAAGGCCGCAGGTCGCCGCCCACGGTGCACAGCGTCATGGCGTTGGGTTCGGGCACCTGCGCGTCGATGGCTTCGCCGAGCCAGCGCTCGAACTGCCTGAGGGGATCGTCGGTGCTGTGGGTTTCGCCGAGTTCGGCGCGCTCGTAGCTCTTGCGCAGCGCGGCCAGCGTTTCGCTGGTGGGAGAGGAAGAGGAAGAACTCATGCCGGCATTGTTGCGCATGCGCTGCCGCAAGGCACCGCGGGCATTCCGCGCACATACTCGCCGCATGGCGACAAAGGCGAATTCCCCGTGCGTGATCGTGCTGGCCTCGGGCCGCGGCGAGCGCTTCATCGCGGCCGGGGGCACCGGCCCCAAGCTGCAGGCGCCGCTGGCGGGCAAGCCGCTGCTCGAACGTACGCTGGATGCGGTGCGCGCGAGCGGCCTGCCATGGCGGCTCGAAGACGCCGGCCACCCGGGCATGGGCGACTCGATTGCCGCCGCGGTGCGCGCCACGCCGGATGCCGCCGGCTGGCTCATTCTTCCGGGCGACCTGCCGCTGGTGCGCCCCGAGACGCTGCGCGCCGTGGCTGGCGCACTGGCCGGCCGCGTGCGCGCGGTGCAGCCGCAATACAGGGGCGAGCGCGGCCATCCGGTGGGCTTTTCGGCCGGCTGCGGCGCGCAACTCGCGGCGCTGAAGGGGCCGCTGGGCGCATCCTCGATCCTGAAGGCGATGCGCGCCATCGATGCGGTGGCCGACCTCGTGGTGGACGACGTCGGCATCGTGACCGACATCGATACGCCCGAGGCCCTGGCCGCTGCCGAGGCGCTCTGGCTGGCGCGTTAACAGGCCCTACCGCTCAGCGCCGCGCGATCACCGCGCAGGCGGTGCGCGGGCCGGAGTTGCCGGCCGGCTGGGTGGTGAAATCGTCGCGGTCGCGGTGCACCACGAGCGCGCGGCCCACCACGTTGTTGGCGGCGCCTTCGGTCAGCGAGATCGTGTGCACGTCGACGCTGAAACGCGCCACGCCGTTCGCATCGGCCACCAGGCTCGGCAGTTCGCCGGCATGGCTGCCCGGTGCGCTGAACTTGCCGTGCGTGCCGCCGGCGGGGTTGAAGTGGCCGCCCGAGGCGTTGCCGTTGTCGCCGCAGTCGCCCTTTTCATGGATGTGGAAACCGTGCTCGCTGCCTGGTGCGAAGCCGCGCACCTCGCCGGCCACGCGCACGCCGTGGTCCAGCGCGGTGAAGGTCACCGTGCCGCGCGTCGGGTTGGGCGAGATCGCCGCGGTGGGCATCAGTTCGGCGGCTGCCTTCGGCTTGCCGCCCATCATGCTGCCGCAGGCCGAAAGCAGGGCGCTGGCGAGAAGGGCGGTGCCGGTGGCGGCGAGAAGGCGATGGTTCATGGTTTTTCCTTGGACGGTCCGGAGGATTGTTGGGGAAGGGAAGAAGAAGGAGATTTGTCCGGAGACTCCGGAACATATACCGGAGCCGGCGGCATCCCGCAATCGGCCGCCGCCGCGGCCTCTGCCTGGCGTTCCTCTTCCTCCTGCCGCTCCTGGGCCAGCGCAACCAGCCGGGCCAGGGCCGCATCGTGGATCGAGTGGCGGCGCAGCTCCAGCAAGGTCTGGCGCGCGTAGTCGAGCGAGCTGCCGTAGCGGCCGACGGCATGCGTGAAGATGTGGCGGTAGCGCTCGTCGCTGAGCTCGCCGGTGAAGTTGGGGCTGCGCCTGGAAAGCGTGAAGGCGAGCGCGCGCACGGGACCTTCGGGCGTGGTGCAGTTGAGCCACCTGGGGTCGTACACGCCGGTGGGCATTTCGCGCAGCCAGAGCCTGCGGAGCGTTTCGAGCCCGTGCGCCGACGGCACCCGGAACACCATGCCGCGGCAGCTGCCGCCCGACAGCAGGCCGAAGACGAGGCCGGGCGTCTGGACGCTGCCGCGGTTGATGCGGCTCCACATCTTGAGCGCGCGATGCCAGCCGTGCACCCAGGCCGGCCGGCGCTCCGCAAAATCGAACTCGGGGCGCCAGATCAGCGAGCCGTAGCCGAAGAGCCACAGGTCGTCGCGCCCGCCCCAGTCGGCAATGGCCTGCTCGAGCATGGGCTGCGGGTCGCGCAGCGGCCTGGGCAGCGGGTCCAGGCCCGGCGGTCCGGGATCGGGTGCGGGGCCGAAGGGGCCGCCGCCTACAATTTCGCGATCATGGTTCACCGCACCATTATTTACCGACCTCTTTCTTCCTACGGAGTACGACCCCTCATGAGCGACGACGACAGCCAGCAAAACTTCATCCTCGGATTTCTCCTGGCACTGATCGCGCTGGTGATTTTCCTCGTGCTGGGCATCGTGCTCTGGCACAAGAGCCACGGTGCGGCGCCGGCTGCCATGCCTGCTGTCGCCGTGGCTGCGGTGGCCGCAGGGCCGGCCACCCACACCACGGTGGCCGAAGTGACCGAGACGGTGACGGTCGTCATTCCCGACGGTGCCAGCATCCGCGTGGCCGACGGCGTGGTGAACTTCTATTTCGCCACCGGCAGCGCCGACCTGGCGCCCGGCGCGGCGGAGGCGCTGGCCGCCGTCATCAAGGGCGTGGAGAGCGGCCGCAAGGCCGTGGTCTCGGGCTTCCATGACACCACGGGCGACGCGGCCGTCAACGAGCAGCTCGCGAAGAAACGTGCCGAAACAGTCCGTGACGTGCTGGTGGGCCTGGGCGTGCCGGCCGACAAGGTCGACCTGCAGCGGCCCGCCATCACCGCGGGCTCGGGCAACGACGCCCAGGCGCGGCGCGTGGAAGTCAAGCTGGTCGATTGAGCCGGCGGCGGGCCGGACCGGATCCGCCAATCCGTATTGCCGGGGTGCGGATTTCCATCGGCCTCGGTCGCAGGGTCTTGGTACCATTGACTTCCACGTCGAAGGTCGCAAAAGCGACAGTGGCCAGATGCCGACAGCGCGACCGAAACCATCCCCATGAGCACACATCCCACCGTCCTTGACGTTACCGATCGCATTCGCGAGCGCAGCCGGGGGCCGCGCAGCGCGTACCTCCAGCGGCTGGCGGAAATCCGCAACCGCGACCGGGGCTCCGACCGCATGGGCTGCGCCAACGTCGCGCACGCCGTGGCCGGCATCCCGGCCAACGACAAGTTCAAGGTGGTGACGGAGCGCGCGCCCAACATCGGCATCGTCACCGCCTACAACGACATGCTCTCGGCCCACGCGCCGTACCAGGGCTACCCCGACATCATCAAACAGGAGGCGCGCAGCCTCGGCGCCACCGCGCAAGTGGCCGGCGGCGTGCCCGCCATGTGCGACGGCGTGACCCAGGGCACGCCCGGCATGGAGCTGAGCCTGTTCAGCCGCGACGTGATCGCCATGGGCACCGCGATCGCGCTCACGCACGACATGTTCGACGGCGCGCTGCTGCTGGGCGTGTGCGACAAGATCGTGCCGGGCCTCCTGATCGGCGCGCTGCATTTCGGGCACCTGCCCACGGTGTTCGTGCCGGCCGGCCCCATGCCCTCGGGCCTGTCGAACGGCGAGAAGTCGAAGGTGCGAGAGCAGGCGGCGCAGGGCCTGGTCGGCCGGCAGGGCCTGCTCGACGCCGAGATGGCGGCCTACCACACCATGGGCACCTGCACCTTCTACGGCACCGCCAACAGCAACCAGATGCTGCTCGAGGCCATGGGCCTGCACGTGCCGGGCACCGCCTTCATCCAGCCCGGCGACGCCATGCGCGAGACGCTCACGCGCGAGGCGGTGCGTACCGTGCTGGGCCGCGCGAGCGAGGCGAAATTCAATTGCCCGCCCATCGGCGAAATGGTCGACGAGCGCTGCATCGTCAATGCCATGGTGGCGCTGCTGGCCACCGGCGGCTCCACCAACCACCTGATCCACTGGGTGGCCGTGGCGCGCTCGGCCGGCATCGTGATCGACTGGGACGACTTCTCCCGGCTCTCCGACGTGATTCCTCTGCTGACGCGCGTCTATCCCAACGGCAGCGCGGACGTGAACGCGTTCCAGGCCGCAGGCGGCCCGGGCTTCGTGATCGGCGAGCTGCTCGACGCCGGCCTGATGCACGCCGACGTGCTGACCGTGCGTGCCGGCGGCATCCGCGAGTTCGCGAGCATTCCGTCCCTTGCGGACGACAAGCGCCTGGTCTGGACCTCCGCCGCGCCTTCCAAGGATGAAGCCGTCGCGCGGCCCGTGGAGAATCCCTTCAGCGCCACCGGCGGCCTGAAGCTGCTCAACGGCAACCTGGGGCGCAGCGTGATCAAGGTGTCCTCGGTGCCCGACGACCGCCACGTGATCGAGGCGCCGGTGCGCGTCTTCGATTCGCAGGCCGCGCTGCACCAGGCCTTCACCGCCGGCGAGCTGGAGCGCGACGTGGTGTGCGTGGTGCGCTGGCAGGGACCGCAGGCCAATGGCATGCCCGAGCTGCACAAGCTCACGCCGCCGCTGTCGGTGCTGCAGGGCAAGGGCTTTCGCGTGGCGCTGGTCACCGACGGCCGCATGAGCGGCGCCTCGGGCAAGGTCCCGGCCGCCATCCATGTTTCTCCGGAAGCCGCCGCGGGCGGCCCGCTCGCCAAGGTGCGCGATGGCGACGTCGTGCGCCTGGACGCCGTGGCGGGCACACTGGCGGTGCTGGTGCCCGACGACGAATGGGCCGAACGCGAGATCGCCAAGCTGCCCGAGGCCAAGCGCATCGCCGACGGCCACGGCCTGGGCCGCGAGCTGTTCGCGGGCATGCGGCGCAATGCGCTGACGGCGGAAGAGGGCGCATGCTCGTGGCTGTGAACAATGGAGCAATGAAATGACAGACAAACTCACCGCACTCGAGGTCATGCGCGATGCACCGGTCATTCCGGTGATCGTGCTGCACGACGTGAAACATGCCATTCCACTGGCGCGCGCGCTGGTGGCCGGCGGCATCCGCATGCTCGAGGTCACCCTGCGCACGCCGCAGGCGCTCGAATGCATCGAGGCCATTGCCAGGGATGTGCCCGAGGCCGTGGCCGGCGCCGGCACCATCCGCAGCGCGGCCGATGCGCAGGCCTCGGCGCTGGCCGGCGCGAAGTTCGGCGTGAGCCCGGGCTATACGCGCGCAGTCGGCAAGGCCTGCCACGACCTCGGCCTGCCGCTTTTGCCCGGCGTTGCCACCGGCAGCGAGATCATGACGGCGCAGGAAGACGGCTACACCGAACTCAAGTTCTTTCCCGCGCTGCAGGCGGGCGGCATTCCCATGCTGAAGGCGTGGCAGGGCCCGTTCGGCGACGTGACCTTCTGCCCGACCGGCGGCATCCATGCCGACAACGCGGCCGAATTCCTGGCGCTCTCGAACGTGGCCTGCGTGGGCGGCTCGTGGATCGTGCCGGCCGACGCCATCCGCAACGGCGACTGGGCGCGCATCGAACAGCTCGCGCGCGCGGCGAGCCAGCTCTCACGCTGAGCCGGTCATGCGTGCGGATTTCGATGCCAGTGACCTGAAGGTCATTGCCTTCGACGTTTTCGGCACCGTGGTCGACTGGCACAGCGGCATCGCCGCCGAGGCCGAGCGCGCATTGCCGGGCGTCGACGGCGCCGCCTTTGCGCTGGCCTGGCGCGCGGGCTACCAGCCCGCCATGAAATCCGTGATGGAGCGCATCGCGGCGGGCGAGGGCGGCTTCACGCTGCTCGACGAACTGCACCTGAGCATGCTCGAACAGGTGCTGCACGACTTCAGCCTGGCCGACCGGCTCGATACCGCCGCCAAGCGCGACCTGAGCCGCGCCTGGCACCGCCTGCCCGCGTGGCCCGATGCGGTGGAGGGGCTGACGCGCCTCAAGAAGAAATTCACCATCTGCACGCTCTCCAACGGCAACATCGGCCTGCTGACCGAAATGGCCAAGCGCGCCGGCCTGCCCTGGGACTGCGTGCTGTCGGCCGAAGTGTTCAAGGCCTACAAGCCCGATCCGCGCACCTACCTTGGCGTGGCGGGCGTGTTCGATGCGACGCCGGGTCAAGTGATGCTCGCCGCGGCGCACCACGACGACCTGGCGGCGGCGCGCACCTGCGGCCTCAAGACCGCCTACATCGAGCGGCCCCATGAATTCGGCCGCGCCCAGCCGAAGGACGTTTCGCCGAACCCGGACAACAACCTGCACGCGCGCGACATCAGGCAGCTGGCCGACCTGCTGGGCTGCTGAACCTTCGGCATCTGGGCGCGCGGCCCAATCACCTCGCCCTGGCCGCGCCGAAGGACTTCGCGGACTTGATCATCCCCCGCATCATCTGCGTGAGCGGGAATTCCACGAACCTGTAGACCATGTGCGAAGCCCAGATCGACGCGATACAGATCGCAACGGAAATGGCAAGGATCTGAGGCGTCGACGTAAAGCCGAGCAGTTTGACCGTGAGAGGGATGGCCACCAGGATGAACGGGTGAAACAGGTACAGCGAGTAGGAGCTGTCCCCGATGGCCAGGATCACGCGCAGCCTGGCCCAGAACGATCCGAGCGATATCAACCCGAAGAAGATCATTGCGGAAGGAATTGCCAGCGCAAATCCCCGGAGTTCGCTGCTGCCAAGGCCTTCCGAAATTGCCAGGTGCGCAAGAAAGGCCCCGGCGGCGATCAGGAGGAGGGACACCGGCGTGCTCTGCCGGATCAGCCCTTTCTTGAATGCGACGCCAATGGCCACGCCGAATGCAAATTCCAGGAACAAGGAAAAATTCATGACCTTGTAGTCGATGCCGGAAAGCAATCCAATGAACGATGCCGCGGCCAATACCAGGCACGCGAGATAGGCGTTCTTCGGCTTTGCGGTGGGCAGCGCAACCAGCGCCCACAAGCCGTAGAAAATGATTTCATAGGTGAGCGTCCACCCGTTGTTGACCAGGTACGGGGCGGACGTGGGCCACAGGAAGAACGACGCGGCAATGTCGGTGGGTTCCTGGGCATTGCTGTTGATCAGCTTCGGCGCAAGCATGAAAACCACCAACGCCAGCAAGGACAGTCCCCAATAAAGGGGAAACACCCGGATGATCCGCTTCTCCATGAATTCCACGTGGGTCATGGTCTTGTTGGCCGTGACAAAGTAGATGATGAAGCCGCTGATCATGAAGAAGATATCGACCCCGATGATCCCGAAATCGAACAGCGGAATGGCACCGCCGGAAAGCGCATGGGCTTTCTGCGCCGCGTGATGAATCACCACCAGCAGCGCAGCAATGCCTCTGCCTGCCTGAATGGATTCGACGTACTGTGGCTGGTCCACCGCAATGGATTGGGATTTCACGAAATTCGATCCTGACGGGTGGGACGGACAAAAAGCGGATTGCGCGAAATGGCGGCGGCCTGCCGGCGCCGCAGCAGCCTTTTTTCGGCCAGCTCGGTCTTCTGCGCCAGCGCCATGGCCGAAAAGACGAGCGGACTCACGATGGCGAAGTGGCGGGCAAACGAGCCGAAGTCGGGCTCGAACACCCCCTCGATGATGAGGAAGGACAAGGGCGCAAGGGCCACCTTGCCGGCCTGGATCAGGTTCTTGTTGCCCGACTTCGCGCCCTCGACGACAACCTTCACCATCCATATGAACGTGAAAGGCATGATCGAGATGAACGCCAATTGGCTGACCGAGCCAAAGCGCAGGAGCTCGAGCGGAAAAGCCAGGCGGAAGAACGTGATCGTGGCGTTGAGCGCCTGCAGCAGGGCATTGTCGGAAGCAATGACCGCCTCGATGACCGTGCGCGATCCTTCGGCGCCGACTTCCCGGTTCTCGTTGACCGTTGCGCGGGCAAAGTCCAGGGTGACGCCAAGTGCGATCTGGAAGGTCAGCGCGAGCGCGATATAGACCAGGACGATGATGACCAGGAGCCTGAATACGGTGAGCTGCTTTCTTATCAAGCGCAGCCCGAGCCAGACGGCGCTGACCAGCAGCCAGTACTTTCTGACCACCCAGCCGTAGATCGTCGACGAAAGGAACCAAGTCAGCCCGAACCCGCTGTGCTGCGCTGCCATGACCGAGAGCAGCACCACGCAGGCCGACAGCATGTCCTTCGAAAGAACCGAAAGAAAAATGGCCCTGATGAATCCCCATCCGAGCGATACGAAAAACACGCCAAGGGGAATTCGGCTGAATTGCAGTATGGGGATGATGGTCAGCGTGACGCTCAGAAAAGCGCCGGCAATAGGTGCCGTCTTGGCGCTGAGCCCGGCCGACTCCAGCAGGAATGCACTGCAGGCGTAGGAGTTTCTTTCCTCGATCGTGGTGGAGGTGAGCTGGCACAAATCGGCGCCGAAGAAACTCAATAGCGTTTCTTCATCCGGAAAATTCTGGGCCGCCGTGTCGTGGTAGAGAAAAGGAATGACGCCGACGATCAGGGCGGAAAAGAAAAAGATGATCAGCGATATGGCCGGATCAATAGGCTTGCCGCGTATGCTCAGAATCGTCAATTTTCATTCCGCTTGGAAAGAAGCGCCCATGTAGAAGATAGTTCAAGGAGTAGGGAGCATTCGGCGCCGCGTCCGAATGGACGATCTTGCTGAACTGTGAAGCTCTTTGATCGCGATTCCGGGTATCAGAATGTGATGCGTCCTGCATCAGCACTACCCCTTGAAAATACCAGCAAAGAATATGCCGATCGCCTTTAAAAGGTGATCATTTGTATCCTCAATTCAGCGGCCGCGAAGCGCTGGTGGCGGCGCCGGGTGCCGGCGCCGCGGTGGCCCGGCTAGGACGCGCGCAGGGCGTCCGAACTGGCGGGGCTGCCGTCGCCGGAAGCCTTTGCCTTGTCCTGGATGAGCTCGATCTTGTAGCCGTCGGGATCGGTCACGAAGGCGATCACCGTGGTGCCGCCTTTCACGGGGCCGGCTTCGCGCGTGACGTTGCCGCCGGCGGCCTTGATCTTTTCGCAGGCCGCGTAGGCGTCGGGCACGCCGAGCGCGATGTGGCCGTAGGCCGTGCCGAGTTCGTAGCTTTCGGTGCCCCAGTTGTAGGTGAGCTCGATCTCGGCCTGCCCGGGGTTGCCGCCGCCGTAGCCGACGAAGGCGAGGCTGTACTTGTATTCGGGGTTCTCCGAGGTGCGCAGCAGGCTCATGCCCAGCACCTGGGTGTAGAAGTCGATCGAACGCTGGAGGTTGCCGACGCGCAGCATGGTGTGGAGAAGTCGCATCTCGTGGGATCTCTGTTGTTGCGGGGGAGGAATTCCATTGTCGGCGCTAGGCGAGCGCGAGCAAGTGCGCCTCGTGCTTGCGCAGGAATTCGCGCAGGTGCTGCGGATATTCCGGCACCACCGCGCTCTGCACGCTCGGCCGCGCCGCCAGTGCCTTGCGCCACGCATTCACCTTGGGCAGGGCATCGAAGATGTGCGAATTGCTGATTTCGTCGAACACCTCGAAGTAGCGAAAGATCGGCGCGAACACCGCGTCGACCAGGCTGAAGTCCTTGCCGGCGAAGTAAGGGCCGGTGCCGAGCGCGGCTTCCACGCGCTCGAACTTGGCGGCAAGGGCCAGGCGCTTCTGCTCGAACACTTCGGCGTCGCGCGTGGTTTCGTAGCCCCACAGGTCGCCCAGGATGGCCGAGCCGAACTCCATCCACGCGCGATGCTCGGCGCGGGTGAGCGGATCTTCGGGATGCAGGCGCGGGCCGGGCTGGGTTTCTTCGAGGTACTCGCAGATCACGTTGCTCTCGAACAGCACCGCCTCGCTGCCATCGGGGCGCTGAAGCCGCAGCAGCGGCACCTTGCCCAGCGGCGAGATGGCAATGAACCAGTCCGGCTTGTTCGCAAGATCGATCACCACGCGCTCGAAGGGCACGTTCTTTTCGGCCAGCGCGATGGCGGCGCGCTGCACATAGGGGCACAGCAGGTGGCTGACGAGCGTGAGGGGCTTGGACATGGCGTTGGGCTCTCCGGAAAGTTTGAAAGTGGGACCGCGGCAATTCTTGCGGCCTCGAACAACCTTTTCCCGAAAAGCCCATTCGCCGAAAGGGCACCCTGTGCTATTTGGCGGTGTCCAGCCAATGCGTGATGCGGCCGCCGTGCATCACGCCGATGCGGTCGGCCATGGCATGGGCCTCGGCCTCGTTGTGGGTGACCAGGATCGCGGTCTGCCCGGCGCGCCGGAGAATGCCGCGCACCTCGGCCGTGAGGCGCTCGCGCGTGCCGCCATCGAGGTTGGAGAACGGCTCGTCGAGCAGCAGCAGCTCGGGCGAAGGCGCCAGTGCGCGGGCGAGCGCAATGCGCTGCTGCTGGCCGCCCGAGAGTTCATGCGGAAAGCGCTCGCCGGCATCGGCCAGGCCCACCAGTGCCAGCATCTCGGCCACGCGGGCCTGCTGCTGCGCACGGCTCGAGCGGCGCAGGCCGAAGGCCACGTTCCGACTGGCCGACAGATGGGGGAACAGCGCGTACTCCTGGAACATCATGCCCACGCGCCGCTGCTCGGGCGGCAGGTGCACCTGGGTGGAGGAGAGCAGCACGTCGCCGAGCCGGATGGCGCCGGCGCGCAGCGGCTCGAAGCCCGCGATCGCCCGCAGCACCGTGGTCTTGCCGCAGCCCGAGGGGCCGAACAGGCAGGCGATCTCGCCGGCGCACAGCGAAAGCGAGAAGTCGTTGACCACGGCATGCAGGCCGCGCGGCGTTTCGTAGGCGAGCTGGATCGATTCGATGGAAAGGGGGGAACTCATCGTGTCTCTGCGGCTGGCGTGCCCAGTTGGTTGCGCGCCAGCAGCACCACCGGCAGCAGGCCGGCCGCCACGATGGCGAGCGCCGCGATCGCGCCTTCTTCATACGTGCCGCGTGCGGCCTCGGCATAGAGCCAGGTGGCCAGCGTGTCGAAATTGGCCGGCCGCAGCAGCAGCGTGGCCGGCAGTTCCTTCATGGCGTCGACGAAGACCAGCAGCGCACCCGTGGCAATGGCGGGCTGCAGCAGCGGCAGGTGCACGCGCCTGAGCGTGCCGCCGCTGGTTTCGCCCAACAGCCGCGAAGCCTGCTCGATGGCGGGCGGAATGCGGGCGAGCCCGGCTTCGATGCCGCCGACCGGCATGGCGAGGAAGCGGATCGCGCAGGCCGCCACCAGCACGATGCCCGCGCCCATGAGCGGCAGGCCCTGCAGGCCGAGCATGCCGGCCAGCGCGGCATCGAACGCGAGCGCCGGCGTGAGCAGGCCGATGGCGAGCACCGTGCCGGGCAGCGCATAGCCCAGCGTGGCCGCGCGCGCCTGCCACCGTGCGCGGTTCGGGCGCGATCCCTGGCTGCGCGTGGCCCACGCCACCACCAGCCCCGCGGCCACGGCCGCGACGGTCACGCCGGCGGCCAGCGTGATGGTGTTGCCGAGGCTTGCGAGCAAGCCTTGCGACACGCCGCCTCCCTGGCGCAGCCGCTTGGCGCTTTCCCAGACCAGGTAGAGGGCGGGCGCCACGAAGCCGATCAGCACCGGCAACGACGCAGTGGCGGTGGCGAGCCATGCGGCGCCGCCGTGCAGGCGCCGCGGCTGCATGGCGCGCATGCGCTGCGCCGAGCCGAAGCGTTGGTGCCGGCGCCCGTTGCGCTCGAGCCAGACCAGCGCGACCACCACGAACAGCATGGCGCAGGCGATCTGCGCCGCACCGGCCAGGTCGGAGCGCGTGATCCAGGTGGTGTAGACCGCCACCGTGAGCGTGTTCACGCCCAGGAATTCAGAGGCGCCGATGTCGTTGAGCGTTTCGAGCAGCGCCAGGCTCAGGCCTACTGCGAGCGCCGGCCGCGCCAGCGGCAGCGCCACGCGAAAGAAAGCGCCGCGCCGGCTTTCGCCCAGCGTGCGCGCCGCTTCCATCAGGTGCGCGGGCTGCGTCATGAACATGGCGCGCGCCGTCATGTAGACATAGGGGTAGAGCACGAAGCCGAGCACGAAGATCGCGCCCGGCATCGAGCGCAGGTCAGGCAGGCGGAACTGGCGCGGGCTGTCGAAGCCCAGCGCCCAGCGGATCGCACCCTGCACCGGCCCGATCGGATGCAGCAGGTCCAGGTAGGCAAAGGCGACGATGTAGGTCGGCATTGCAAGCGGCAGCAGCAGCGCCCAGTTCAGCACGCGGCGTCCCGGAAAGTCGCAGGCTGTCACGAGCCATGCGCAGCCGGTGCCGATCAGCAGCACCAGTGCGCCCACGCCCGTGAGCAGCAAGGCCGTGTTGAGCGCGGCCTGCGGCAGCACGTGGGCGAACAGCGGCCCCCAGTGCGCGACGCCCGAGCCGAAGGCGAGCCAGGCGAGCATGAGCACCGGCGCGAGCACACCGATGGCAATGCCGAACGAGGCCCAGCGCCAGATCGGCCCCGCAGCCTGCAAGCCTCCGAAGCTCATGCGGACCACAGGCCTTTCATTGCTCCCTGGGGGCGAGCAACATTACAGGTCGAATCCGACCTTGTCGACCAGCGCGCTGGCCTGCTTGCGGTACTTGGCAATCTCGGTGAGCGGCAGCGGATCGACCTTCAGCTCGCCGATGGTTTCCCCGATGATCGGATCGAGCGCCACGCCCTTGCGCACCGGATATTCGTAGTTGGCCTGCGCGTAGAGCGACTGCGCCGATTCCGACACCAGGAACTCGAGCAGCTTGACTGCATTGGCGCGCTGCGGCGCATTCTTGGCCACGGCCGCGCCGCTGATGTTGACGTGCGTGCCGCCCTTGGCACCGGCAAAGGTCGGGCGGACCACCTTGATGGCGTCGCCCCACTTGCGCGCGTCGCTGCCTTCCTTGGCGCTCTTCATCTGGCCGACGTAGTAGGAGTTGGCCAGGCCGATGTCGCAGATGCCGCCCAGGATGTCGCGCGCCACGTCGCGGTCGCCGCCGGTGGCCTTGCGGGCCAGGTTGGCCTTGACGCCGCGCAGCCACTGCTCGGTCTTGGCCTCGCCGTCGTGCGCGATCATGGCCGCGATCAGCGCCGTGTTGTAGGGATGCTGGCCCGCGCGGATGCAGACCTTGCCCTTCCACTTGGGGTTGGCCAGGTCTTCGTAGCGGAAGCTGGTGATCGGCTGGTCTCTGTCGGCGTAGAGCACGCGCGCGCGCAGCGAGAGCGCGAACCACTGGCCGTCGGTGCCGCGCAGGTTGGCGGGCACGGCCGATTCGAGCGCGGCCGATTTCACCGGCTGCGTCACGCCGCCGTCGACCAGGTCCATCAGGTTGCCGATGTCCACCGTCATCAGCACGTCGGCCGGCGAGCGCGCGCCTTCGGCCTTGACCCGTTCGAGCAGGCCGTCCTTCACGAACACGGTGTTCACCTTGATCTTGCTCTGCGCGCTGAAGGCCGAGATCAGGGGCTGGATCAGCGCGGCTTCGCGCGTGGTGTAGAGCGTGAGCTCATCGTTGGCAGCGTACGCGGGCAGGGCAGCGGCAGCCAGCCAGGCGGCGGTGACGCCGATCAGTGCGCGGGCGGCGCGGCCTTGGACGCCGGGGCGGTCGGTCATGGGGATCCTCCAGGTGCAGAGACGTGTTGTGGAAAGTCATCGCAACCGTGACGGTGACGATGAGAATCATTATCACTGCCCTTGGGGCGGTTTTTTACGTCCTTGCACTTACATTGCTAATCCACCCATCGGCAAACCTGCGCCAGCGGCGCGCGAGACGTGCGGAACCGGTTGGCCGGGTGCGACGGATCCTCGTAGCCGAACGCGATGCCGCAGACCACCTGGCGATCGTCCGGAATGTCGAACCAGCGATGCAGGAACTTCGAGCGCGAGGCCACGGCCGCCTGGGCGATGCTGGCCACGCCCAGGCTGCGTGCCGCCAGCATGAAGTTGTTGACATAGGCGCCGCAGTCGAGCGCGCCATAGGTGCCGAGCAGCGCCTCGGTGGTGACGAGGGCCACATGCGGTGCCCCGAAGAACCTGAAGTTCTCCTGCGCCTGCCGCTGCGAGGCCTCGCGGTCGCCGCGCGCCACGCCCACGCTTTCATACAGCTGGAAGCCGCATTCGCGGCGGCGCTCGCGGTACACGCCGCGGTATTCCGCCGGCGGCGCAATGTCGAATGCGGCATCGGCCGCGGCTTCGTCCGAATCGAAGGCCTGGCGCAGCCGTTCGGTGGCTGCGGCACTGGCCACGATCAGCTGCCAGGGCTGCGAGTTGCACCACGAGGCGGTGCGCTGCGCCAGTTGCAGGATGGCATCGATCGTCTCGCGCGCGACGGGGTCGGCAAGGTAGCCGCGGCAGCTGTACCGCTCGGCGAGCAGGGCCTTGAAGGCTGGCGCGAGCGCGGGGTCGTGGGGCGTGGAGGAGGGCATGGGCTGCGGCCGATCGTTCAGCGTGGCGAAGGGGCCTCGAACACCAGGCAGGTGGTGGTGGCGTGCGCATACAGCGTGCCGTCGGGTCCCACGAGCCGCGCCTCGGCGGTGGCGAGCTGCCGGCCGCAATGGATCACCTTGCCCTCGGCGCGCACCCGCTGCACCTTGGGCATGAGGCCCTTCACGTAGTTCACGCTGAGTTCGGCGGTGGTGTAGGCGCGCCCGGGCGGCATCATGGTGTGGACCGAGCAGCCCAGTGCCGAATCCAGCAGCGTGGCGGCCCAACCGCCGTGCACCGTGCCCAGCGGGTTCATGTGCTGCGCGAGCGGCGTGCCCTGGAACAGGGCCCGGCCCGGGCCGACTTCCAGCAGGACGAAGTCGAGGGTCTTGGCGATGGCGGCATAGGGGATTTCGGCGCGCAGCATCGCTTGCATCATTTCGAGCCCGGTCTTGCCGGCGATCTGCTCGGGGCGTGCCAGGCCAGGGCCCGGCCCCGCGTCCAGGCGCTGGACGATCTCGGCCTCCTGGGCGATCCAGGCGTCGAGGGTGGCATGCGGCTCGGTCATGAAAAAATTCCTTGATAGTTGCATATACAATCATTGTAGCTACAATGAACGGCATGAACACCGCTCTGAAGCCGCCTCAGCTGAGGCCCCAAGGATGTACCAATTTCCGCCTGCGCCGGCTCTCCAGGCTGGCCTCGCGCTTCTATGACACGCATGTCGCGCCCAGCGGGCTCAAGACGACGCAGTATTCGCTGCTCTCGCACGTGCTGCATTTCGGGCCGCTGCGCCCGGTCGACCTGGCGCGCGAGATGAACGTCGACGCCTCCACGCTCACGCGCAACCTCAAGCCGCTGCTGGCCGCCGGCTTCCTGGTGCAGACGGAGGGGCCCGATGCGCGCAGCCGCATGCTGGCGATCACCGACGCAGGCCGCGCCAAGCGGGCCGAGGCGCAGCGCCTGTGGCACGGCGCGCAGCTGGCGCTCAACGACATCCTCGGCACGGAGCGCGTGCTGGCGCTGCATGCCCTGCTCGACGAGAGCCTGGAGCTGCTGCAGCGCGCCGGGCTGGGCGATGGACAGCCGGAAGACGAAACGGGAGCCCGCGATGAATGAAACCTCTTTGCGGCGCCATGCGCTCTGGCTCGTGCTGCTGGCGGCCGCGGGCGCCTTCGCACTCACGATGGGGGTGCGCCAGACGATGGGCCTGTTTCTCTCGGCGCTCAACACCTCGACCGCGCTCGGCATCGGCAGCATCAGCCTGGCGTTCGCATTCGGGCAGCTCTGGTGGGGGCTCACGCAGCCCTTCGCGGGCGCGGTGGCCGACCGCATCGGCACCGGGCGCGTGGTGTTGCTCGGCGTGCTGCTGGTCGCCATCGGCACCTTGATCACGCCGCTGATGACGAGCACGGCCGGCCTGATCTTCGCGATCGGCGTGCTGGCGGCCGGTGGCGCCGGCATGGCGGGCCCTTCGGTGCTGATGGCCGCGACCACGCGCCTGGTGCCGGCTGAGAAACGCGGCCTGGCCACCGGCCTGGTCAACGCCGGCGGCTCCTTCGGCCAGTTCGCGATGGCGCCGATCGCCGTCGGCCTGACGGCCGCCGTGGGCTGGGCCGGCGCGATGCAATGGCTCGGCGTGCTGGTGCTGCTGGCACTGCCGGCCGCATGGGTGCTCAAGGGCAATTCGAACGCAATGGCCGCGGCCTCGGCGGCTGCATCGGGCACGAAGCCGCTGAGTGCGCGCCAGGCCATCGGCCAGGCGCTCGCGACACCCAGCTACCGCTACCTGAGCCTGGGCTTCCTGGTGTGTGGCTTCCACGTCGCCTTCCTCGCCACGCACCTGCCCGGCGTCGTCGCGGCCTGCGGGCTGCCGGCCGAGGTCGGCGGCTGGGCGCTCGCGATGATCGGTCTCTTCAACATCGTCGGCAGCCTGGCCATGGGCTGGGCCGTGGGGCGCTGGCGCATGAAGTCGCTGCTGTCGCTGGTCTATGCCACGCGCGGCATCGCCGTGCTGGTGTTCCTGCTGGCGCCGAAGACGACCGTGGTCATGCTGGTGTTCGCCGCCGTGATGGGCGTGACCTTCCTGTCGACCGTGCCGCCGACCGCCGGCCTCGTCGCCAAGATGTTCGGGCCGGCCAACATGGCGATGCTGTTCGGCATCGTGATGCTGGCGCACCAGGTCGGCGGCTTCCTGGGCGCGTACCTGGGCGGCTACGTCTTCCAGGCCACGGGCAGCTACGACATCGTCTGGTACATCGACATCGCGCTCGCCGCGGGCGCGGCGCTGGTGCACCTGCCGATCCGCGAAGCGCGGCTGGCGCGAGCGAAGCTGGTGACAGCATGAGCGGTGGACTCGATCCGCGAACACGGATGCTGCTCGAGGCGCCGATCGTGCCGACCCTGCTGCGCCTGGCCGTTCCCAACGTGCTGGTGATGGTGGCCCAGGCCGCCGCGGGCCTGATCGAGACCTACTTCGTCGGCAAGCTGGGCACCGATGCGCTCGCGGGCATGGCACTGGTGTTTCCGATCGTCATGCTGATGCAGATGACCTCGGCCGGCGCCATGGGCGGCGGCATCGCCTCGGCCATCGCGCGGGCGCTGGGCGCGCGCCGGCGCGCCGACGCGGATGCGCTGGTGTGGCATGCCATCGTCATCGCGCTCGGCTTCGGGGTGGTCTTCACGCTCGCCCTGTGGCTCGGCGGACGCTGGCTCTACACGCTGATGGGCGGCACGGGGGCGGCGCTCGATGCGGCCATGGTGTATTCGAACTGGGTGTTCGCGGGCGCCGTGCTGGTCTGGCTCTTCAACTCGCTCGCCGCGGTGATCCGCGGCACCGGCAACATGGCGGTGCCGGCCAACGTCACCGTGATCGGCGTGCTGATGCTGGTGCCGCTGTCGCCGCTCTTGATCTTCGGCTGGGGCCCGGTGCCCGGCATGGGCATCGCGGGCGGTGCGCTCGCGCTGCTGGTCTACTACGCCGGTGGCACGCTGGCGCTGTGGCTGTACCTGCGTTCGCCGCGCAGCCTGCTGCGGCCCGTGCTCGCGACGCTGCAACTTCGCTGGCCGCTGTTCCGCGACATCCTGCGCGTCGGCGTGGTGGGGGCGGTGTCGACGGTCGCGACCAACCTCAGCATCGGCATCGCCACCGCGCTCTCGGGCCACTTCGGCGCAGGTGCGATCGCGGGCTACGGCACCGCCGCGCGGCTCGAATACCTGCTCGTTCCGCTCGTGTTCGGGCTCGGCGCGCCGCTGATCGCGATGGTGGGCACCTGCATGGGCGCGGGCCAGCGCGAGCGTGCATTGCGCGCGACCTGGGCCGGCGCGGCCATCGCCTTCGTGCTGAGCGAAGCCGTCGGGCTCGCCGCGGCGCTGTTCCCGCGGCCGTGGTTGCTGCTGTTCGGCAGCGACCCGGCCATGCTCGAGGCCGGGACGCAGTATCTGCACGTGGTGGGGCCGCTCTATGGCTTCTTCGGCGTGGGCCTGGTGCTGTACTTTGCCTCGCAGGGCGCGGGGCGCCTTCTGTGGCCGGTGCTCGGCAACATCGCGCGGCTCGCCGTGGCCGGCGTGGGCGGCTGGCTGGCCTTGCGCTGGGGCGGCGGGCTGGCCGGCGTGTTCGCGGCGCAGGGCGTGGCGCTGGTGGTGTACGGCATCGTCATCGCCTCGGCGATTGCCGGCGGCGCCTGGTTCGGCCGCGTGGGCTGGCCGCGCACCACCCGCAGCCTGCTGCAGCGCGTGGCGCAGGCCTGAACCGCTTCAGGTCGATGCGCCCGCCTGTGCGGCGGCAGCGGCCGCTGCACAGGTCGGGACGGCCCGGTCAGTAGCGGTAGGGGTTCCCGGGCCGGCGGTCGTAGCGGTTGGGCACGCCGTCGCCGTCGTAGTCCCTGCGGCCGTAGCGGCGCTCTTCCCAGTGGCGATGCCGGCGCTCGTAGCGGTCATGCCCATGGTGGTAGCCCGGGCCGTAGTAGTGATGCCGCGGAGGCGGCGGCGCGTAGTAGTGGTGGCGCGGCGGCGGCGGTGCGGGCACCACGTAGACCTGGGCCTGGATGAAGCGGCCGCCGGTCTGTGCCTGTGCCGGGGCGGTGAGTGCAGCCAGCGACAGCAGGGCCGCGGCGCCGATGGCGAATGTGAGCTTTTTCATGGCAACTCCAATGGAGTGGTTGGAAGCCCTATCGTCGTGGCCCCATGTGAACGCTTTGTAAGGCTGGAGCGAAATCGGATGAAGAGCTGTAAGCCGCTGCGCGGCCATTTCGCGGCCATTCCGCCATTCTGCGCGGCTCTTTCGCGATCCGGAATCGGCCGAACGGACGTCAGCCGCGTGGCGGAGGCAGCAGCCGCCGCAGCGCCTCGAAGAACAGATCCGACTGCTCGCGTTCGCCCTGAATCTGCGCTGCCACATGCGCGGCCATCCTGGCGTCCACCGGGACCAGCGGGCGCCCGGTCGATTGCGCAATCACCTGGTGCAGGCTCGCGCGCTCCAGGTAGTAGAGGTCGTCGTAGGCATGCGCAATGCAGGCGCCCGCCACGATCACGCCGTGGTTCGCGAGAAAGGCAATGTCCTTGCCCGCCATGGCGCGCGCGATGCGCTCGCCTTCGGCATCGTCGAGCGCCAGGCCGTTGTAGACCGCGTCGATGGCGATGCGGTTCATGTAGCGCATGGCGTTCTGGCTCAGCGTGGGATCGAGCGCGCGCTCGGCCGTGAGCGTGAGCGCCGTGGCGTAGGGCATGTGGCAGTGCAGCACGACCGCGTGGCCCGTGATGCGGTGCACCGCGCCATGGATGAAGAGGGCGGTCGGCTCCACCCGGTGGCGGCCCGCGAGCACTTCGCCGTGCACGTCGATCAGCACGATGTCGTCGGCGCCGATCTCGCTCCAGTGCAGGCCGCGCGGATTGATCAGGTAGCGGTCCTGTGCGCCCGGCAGCAGCACGCTGAAATGGTTGCAGACCCCTTCGGACAAGCCGTGGTGGGCGGCTGCGCGCAGCGCGAGTGCAAGGTCTTCGCGCAGCTTGCGCACGGCCGGGCTGGCGTAATCTGAATCGGCGGACATCGACGCTCCCTCGTGGACGTTGGAAAGAAGAAGATCTTCAGATGGCGGTCGCGCCCGTGAAGGCCGCGACGAATCTTTGCGCGTCGGCGCGCACGGCCGAAGCCTGCTTGCCCGGCTTGTAGAGCGCGGAGCCGATGCCGAAGCCCGCGGCGCCGGCCGCACGCCATTCGGCCATGTTGGCAGGCGTGATGCCGCCCACGGGCATCAGCGGCGTGCCTTGGGGCAGCACCGCGAGCAGGGCCTTCACCACCGCGGGCGATGCGAGCTCGGCCGGAAACAGCTTGAGCCCGGTCGCGCCCGCGGCCAGCGCGCCGAAGGCCTCGGTCGGTGTCATCACGCCGGGCAGGCAGACCATGCCGAGCCGCACGGCTTCGGCGATCACCTCGGCATTGCAGTTGGGCGACACGACCAGCTCGCCGCCGGCCGCATGCACGTAGCGCACCTGCTGCACGTCGAGCACCGTGCCGGCGCCCACCAGGGCCTGCGGAAAGCGCGTGCGCATCAGCGTGATGCTGGCGTAGGGCTTGGGCGAATTGAGCGGCACCTCGAGCAGCCGGAAGCCCGATTCGACGATGGCATCGCCCACGTCGGCGGCCTCGGCAGGCGTGAGCCCGCGCAGGATGGCGACCAATGGCAGTTCGCGCATCGCGGCTTCGAATTTTTGTTGCGGTGTGGTCATGGCGGATTCCGGTCTGCGTCGAGAAAGCCGGACAGCGCATGCAGTCCGGCCCAGGTGGCTTCGGCGCCGAGCGTGCGGGTGGCGGTGCCGGTGGCGCGCAGCGCCAGGGCATAGCGTTGGGTGAGGGCGGAGGAGCCGATCAGCACGACTTCGCCGGCCCCCTGCAGCGACTGCGTGCGCAGTTCCTCGCCGATGAGAAGGCCTGAGAGATAGCTGGAGAGTTCCTGCGTGGCCATGCGCTCGAACAGCGCCAGCGTGCGCGCACCGAATGCGTTGTGCAGCAGGCCGTGGCCGTTCTCGGAGCGCGTCACGCCATCGAGGAAGGCCGCTTCGTCGAGCGGTGCATCGGCATCGAGCGTGCGCGCAAGGATCGAATGCTGGCTCAGCAGCGCGTAGAACTCGCCGGTCATGAAGGTGCGAAAACCCGTGACACGGCCTTTCTTGACCGTGGCCCACTTGTTGTGCGTGCCCGGCAGCACGAAGACGCCCTCGTCGACGTCCATCAACGCCATGGCGCCGAAGATCTGCACCTCTTCACCGCGCATGACATCGGGAACGCCGTCATGCTCGTCGCTGAGGCCCGGCACGATGGAGATGCGCGAGCCCGGCCGCACGTCGATGTCGATGATGCTGCGGCCCGCTTCGACGCGGCCGGCGGGGCAGGCGCAGTACGGCGCCTCGACCCAGCCCTGCTTGCTGCCGGCCATGCCGGAGATCAGGCAGCGCGTGCCTTCGAGGCGCATCCAGTCGCCGAACAAGGATTCAAAGACCGCGGGGAACCCGCCTTGCGGCACCTTGAGGATGCCGCGCGCATCGCTGCGCTCTTCGA
The DNA here is from genome assembly GCF_033807855.1 of Variovorax sp. SPNA7. NCBI lineage: Bacteria > Pseudomonadati > Pseudomonadota > Betaproteobacteria > Burkholderiales > Comamonadaceae > Variovorax > Variovorax sp. SPNA7. The sequence goes on along the minus strand of NZ_CP138513.1, from coordinate 4,100,906 downwards.
GCACCTTGCCGCCGGCATCGAGCAGTGCGCCGCGCAGTGAACTCGTGCCCCAATCGATGGCGACCAGTCTTGTCATGTCAGTGATTGTCGCGCGGCACGAAGGCCCCGCGGCGACCACGCAGGAAGGCCAGGTCGGCGCCCTGGTCGGCCTGCAGCACCGTGTCGACGTACAGCTTCCAGTAGCCCGAGTCGAGCGGCGGCTTGGGTGCGACCCACTTCTCGAGCCGCCTTGCGAGCTCTTCGTCGCTCACATGCAGGTGCAGCTTGCGGTTGGGCACGTCGAGCTCGACGATGTCGCCGTCCTGCACCAGCGCGAGCGGTCCGCCCGCGGCCGCCTCGGGCGCCGTGTGCAGCACCACCGTGCCGTAGGCCGTGCCGCTCATGCGCGCGTCGCTGATGCGGACCATGTCCGTGATGCCCTTGCGCAGCACCTTCGGCGGCAGCGGCATGTTGCCCGACTCGGCCATGCCCGGATAGCCGCGCGGGCCGCAGTTCTTCAGCACCATGACGCAGTGCTCGTCGATGTCGAGGTTCTCGTCGTCGATGCGCTTGTGCAGGTCGTCCGCGCTTTCGAACACCACCGCGCGGCCCTTGTGCACCAGCAGCTCGGGCGTGGCGGCGCTGGGCTTGATGATGGCGCCGTTGGGCGCGAGGTTGCCGCGCAGCACGCAGATGCCGGCCTTGTCCTTGAAGGGCTCGGCCAGCGGGCGGATCACCTGCGGGTTGTAGTTCTCGGCGTCCTTCACGTTGTCCCACAGCGTCTGGCCGTTGGCCGTGATGGCGTCCTTGTGCAGATGCTGCGCGATCTCCTTGATGACCACCGGCAGCCCGCCCGCATAGCAGAAGTCTTCCATCAGGAAGCGGCCCGAAGGCTGCAGGTCGACCAGGCAGGGCAGGTCGGAGGCCAGCCGGTCGAAGTCGTCCAGCGAGAGATCCACGCCGATGCGCCCCGCAATGGCCAGCAGGTGGATGACCAGGTTGGTGGAGCCGCCGATGGCCGCATTGACCTTGATGGCGTTCTCGATGGCCTGGCGCGTGAGGATCTTCGACATGTGGAGGTCTTCATGGACCATGTCGACGATGCGCCGGCCGGCCATGCGCGCCAGCACGTTGCGCCGGCCGTCCACGGCCGGATAGGCGGCATTGCCGGGCAGGCCGATGCCCAGCGACTCGACCATGCACGCCATGGTGCTCGCGGTGCCCATGGTCATGCAGTGGCCGTGGCTGCGGTGCATGCAGCTCTCGGCCTCGAAAAATTCCTGCAGCTTGAGCGTGCCGGCGCGCACCTGCTCGCTCATCTGCCACACGCCGGTGCCCGAGCCCAGCTCCTGGCCGCGCCACTTGCCCGAAAGCATCGGGCCGCCGGAGACGCCGATGGTCGGCAGGTCGACGCTGGCCGCACCCATCATGAGCGCGGGCGTGGTCTTGTCGCAGCCCATGAGCAGCACCACGCCGTCGAGCGGATTGCCGCGGATGCTTTCTTCCACGTCCATGCTCGCGAGGTTGCGGTACAGCATGGCGGTGGGGCGCAGCAGCGTCTCGCCGAGCGACATCACCGGGAACTCGAGCGGAAAGCCGCCCGCCTCGTAGACGCCGATCTTCACCTGCTCGGCGAGCGTGCGGAAGTGCGAGTTGCAGGGCGTGAGTTCGCTGAAGGTGTTGCAGATGCCGATGACGGGACGCCCGTCGAACTGGTCGTGCGGCACGCCCTTGCCCTTGACCCAGCTTCGGTAGATGAAGCCGTCGCGGTCATTGCGGCCGAACCATTGCTGGCTGCGCAGGTCTTCGGGTTTTTTCTTGGGGGAAGTGCTCATCGGGTTGTCTCCGTTTACGACCGCTTACGGCCCCAAACCTCAGGGTTTGTCCTGCCGATCGATCATTTCAATCATCATATGATAAGTGCGAAGAACTTGCCGGACCCTTAGTGTTTTCGAGCGTCGGCATATCAAATTCCACATCACGCACATGATCAAGAACATCCACGGTCGCACGCTCGAGCTGCTCGGCGAAGCTGTCGTGGCCGGCCGCTATGCGATCGGTGCGTCGATCCCGGCCGAGCCCATTCTGGGCGAGGAGCTCGGCGTGAGCCGCACCGTGGTGCGGGAGGCCATCAAGTCGCTGGCGGCCAAGGGCCTGATCGTGACGGGCCCCAAGGTGGGCACGCGGGTGCTGCCGCAGGACAAGTGGAACTGGTTCGATCCCGACGTCATCACCTGGCAGTCGCGTGCCGGGCTCACGCCCGAGTTCCTGCGCGACCTGCAGGACCTGCGGCGGGTGGTCGAGCCGGCGGCTGTGCGCCTCGCGGCCGAACGGGCCAGCCCGCAGGACATCGAGGAAATAGAGCGCGCCTACGCCGGCATGAAGGAAGCCGTGGAGAACGGCGGCGACTACGTCACCTTCGACCTGCGCTTTCATACCGGCCTCCTGAGCGCAGCGCGCAACCGCATGCTCGCGCAGATGAGCAAGGCGCTCAACGCACTGCTTCGCACCAGTTTCGAAATCTCGACCAGCAAGCCCGACGGTCCCGCGCTTTCGCTGCCGCTGCATCGCGCGGTGCTCGACGCGGTGATTGCGCACGATCCGGCCAAGGCCGAGCAGGCAGTCATCCGCCTCATCGACGGCGCGCGGCAGGACATCGAAGACGTGCTCGGCTCGCGCCGCCGGCTGCCGCGGCTGAGCCGCCCACCGCCGCGGCTGAAGGCGAACTAGCCGGGCAGCCCGGGTCCGGGCGCGAGCCGGCGCAGGTTGCAACAGATTTTTTCACCCACGCTCGTGTTCGAGCATTTCCACCGAAAAAAGAAGGAGACACCATGAAAGTCGTCAAGTCGCTGATAGCGCCGACGTTGTTCGCGCTGGGGTTGTTGGCGGCGGCAGGTCCCGCTGCCGCGCAGGAAAAGCTCACCGTCTGGTGGGTGAAGGGCTTCTACAAGGCCGAGGACGATGCGTTGTTCGCCGCCATCAAGAAGTTCGAGGACAAGAACAAGAGCGTGAAGATCGAGCTGTCGCAGTACCCGATCCAGGACATGATTCCCAAGACCGTGTCCGCGCTCGACTCCGGCAGCCCGCCCGACGTGGCCTACGCCGACGTGTACGACTTCCAGGTCACGGGCAAGTGGGCCTACGACGGCAAGCTCGAAGACCTCAGCAGCGTGCTCACGCCCATGAAGGACCGCTTCGCGCCGAACACGCTCGAGACCACGTACCTCTACAACGAGCAGAGCAAGAACAAGGCGTACTACGCCTTCCCGATCAAGCAGCAGACGATGCACATCGAATACTGGCTCGACATGCTCACCGAGGCCGGGCTCAAGGAAAGCGACATTCCCGCCACCTGGAAGGAATACTGGACCTTCTGGTGCGAGAAGGCGCAGACCGCCAGCCGCCAGAAGAGCGGCAAGCGCACCTTCGGCATCGGCATGCCCATGGGCGTGGATTCGAGCGACTCGTTCTATTCGTTCCTGACCTTCATGGACGCGCACAACGTCAAGCTGGTGGACGACAACGGCAAGCTGCTGGTCGACGACCCGAAGGTCCGCACCGGCCTGATCGGCGCGCTGACCGACTACACCACGCCCTACACCAAGGGCTGCACGCCGCCGTCGGCGACGAGCTGGAAGGACCCAGACAACAACGTCGCGTTCCACAACAAGACGACGCTGATGACGCACAACGCGACCATCTCCATCGCCGCCAAGTGGCTCGACGATTCGAACAACGCGTCGCTCACGCCCGAGCAGCGCGAGGAAGCCCGCAAGAACTACACCGAGCGCATCCGCACGGCGGGCTTCCCGAGCAAGCCTGACGGCAGCAAGATGGTCTACCGCAGCGCGGTGAAGACCGGCGTGGTGTTCAAGGACGCCAAGAACAAGGCCCGTGCCAAGGAGTTCGTCGCCTTCCTGCTGCAGGAAGAAAACCTCACGCCGTACGTGGAGGGTTCGCTGGGCCGCTGGTTCCCGGTGACCAAGGCCGCGCAGCAGCGCGACTTCTGGAAGGCCGATCCGCACCGCCTCTCGGTCTTCAACCAGTACGCCGCCGGCACCGTGACCTTCGAGTTCACCAAGAACTACAAGTTCACCGTGCTCAACAACGAGAACGTCTGGGCCAAGGCCATGAGCCGCGTCGTCACCGACAAGATGCCGGTGGACAAGGCGGTCGACGAGATGATCGCGCGCATCAAGACGGTCGCGGCGCAGTAAGCCGCATCCGGAAACACCTTCACCGGGCCGACTCGCATGAGCTCCACTGCCACCGCCGCGCCATCCCCGGCGCCTGTTGTCAATCTCGGGGCGCGGCACGCGCGCTGGCAGTTCTGGGGCGCGGTCATGGTCGTGCCCTACCTGCTGGTGTTCGTGGTGTTCGTGCTCTATCCGGTGGGGTACGGGCTGTGGCTCGCGCGCCATCCGCAAAGCTACGTCAAGCTGGTCGATGATCCGATCTTCTTCCGCTCGGTGATCAACACGGCCATCTTCCTGGTCGTGGCGATCAACATCAAGATGCTCGTGGCCCTGGTGCTCTCGGGCTTCTTCGTGACATCGCGCTGGTGGATCAAGATCGTTTCGGCGATCTTCATCCTGCCGTGGGCGATGCCCTCGATTCCCACCATCCTGTCGATCCGCTTCATGCTCAACCCCGAGTGGGGCGTGATCAACAGCACCATCTTCCGCCTCACCGGCGCGGATGGTCCCAACTGGCTCAACGATCCTTCGCTGGCTCTGGCCCTGGCGATGGTGGTGCACATATGGAAGTCGCTGCCGTTCTGGACGCTGATCCTGGTGGCGGGGCGGCTGGCCATTCCTACCGAACAATATGAAGCGGCTTCGGTCGACGGCGCCTCGTCGTGGCAGAAGTTCCGCTTCGTGAGCTGGCCCGCGCTGAAGACGCTCTACGTCACGTCCCTCATTCTTTCGATGATCTGGACACTGGGCGACTTCAACAGCGTCTACCTGCTGACCGGCGGCGGACCTGCCGACCTGACGCATGTGCTCGCAACCTTGGGCATCCGCTATCTGCGGTTGGACCAGGTCGACCTGTCGATGGCATCGATCGTGGTGGCGCTCCCTCTGGTGCTGCCCCTCGTCTACTTCATGATGAAAAGGCTCTCGAAATGAAGCGCTGGACCCCCAAGGCCATAGCGACCGAGGCCAAGCTGCTGCTGATCGGCATTCCGGTGCTGCTCTGGACGCTGATTCCGGTCTATCACATGGTGCTGTTCGCGATCTCGTCGAAGGACTCCGCGACCTCGGGCCTCCTGTGGCCCAAGAACCCGACGCTGGACAACTTCCGCATCGTGTTCCAGCAGAAGCACTTCTACCTCGACCACTTCTGGCTGCAGCTGGGGAACTCGCTGCTGATCGCGCTGACGGTCGGGGCGCTGACGCTGTTCGTCGCGACCACGGCCGCGTTCGCGATCAGCCGGCTGCGCGTGCGGGGCGGGCGCACGGTGATGAACATGGCGCTCTTCACCTACTTCATTCCCGCGGCCTTTCTTGCGGTGCCCATGTACAAGACCATGGGCAACTACGGCCTGCTCAACAGCCAGTGGGCGCTGATCCTTGCCATGGTGACCATCGCCTCGCCGTACTGCATCTGGGTGCTCAAGCAGGCCTCCGACAAGCTGCCCTACGAGCTCGACGAGGCCGCGCGCATGGACGGCGCCTCGCCGCTGCAGCTGTTCCGGCTGGTGTACCTGCCGCTGATGGTGCCATCGCTGGTGGCGGTGGGCACCTATTCGCTGCTGCTGGCCTGGAACGAATACCTCTACGCCTTCCTGCTGCTGTCGAACGACAGGAGCGTGACCTTGGCGGTGGCGCTGGGCAACTTCCTTTCGGCCGACGATTCGCCGTGGGAGCTGCTGATGGCCACCGGCCTCATCTATGCATTGCCGCCCGCGGCGATCTACTACGCCTTCAAGCGCTACATGGTGGGCGGCCTCACGGCAGGCGCCGTCAAGAGCTGAGCGAACCCTGGAAATAAAAATGGCATCCGTATCCTTTCGCAATATCCAGAAATCCTTCGGCAAGGTCCAGATCATCCAGGGCCTGAGCTTCGACATCACCGACGGCGAGTTCGTGGTGCTGGTCGGGCCTTCGGGCTGCGGCAAGTCGACCTTGCTGCGCATGCTTGCGGGCCTGGAGGACATCAGCGGCGGCGAGATCATGATCGACAGCCGCGTGGTCAACGACCTCGAGTCGAAGGACCGCGACATCGCCATGGTGTTCCAGAGCTACGCGCTCTATCCGCACATGACGGTCGGCGAGAACATGGGCTTCAGCCTGCGGCTGCGCAATGCCGAGAAGTCGGTGACCGACGAGCGCGTGGCGCGCGCCGCGAAGATCCTCAACCTCGATGCACTGCTCGGGCGATATCCGCGCGAGCTGTCGGGCGGCCAGCGCCAGCGCGTGGCCATGGGGCGTGCCATCGTGCGCGACCCCAAGGTGTTCCTGTTCGACGAGCCGCTCTCCAACCTCGACGCCAAGCTGCGCGTGGCGATGCGTGCCGAGATCAAAGCGCTGCACCAGCGCCTGAAGACCACCACCGTCTACGTGACGCACGACCAGATCGAGGCCATGACCATGGCCGACCGCATCGTGGTGATGCACGACGGCATCGTCGAGCAGATCGGCACGCCGCTCGACCTGTACGACCGCCCCGACAACCTGTTCGTCGCGCAGTTCATCGGCTCGCCGTCGATGAACGTGATCGAAGGCACGGTGCGGCGCTCGGGCGGCGAATGCCACGTCGAGGCGCATGGCGCGCGCTGGCCCGTGCCGCCGGACACCTCGGCGCCCGATGGCCAGCCGGTGCACTACGGCATCCGTCCCGGCGACATCACGCTGGGCGGCGGCAGCGGCGTCGATGCGCAGGTGATCGTGGTCGAGCCCACGGGCGCCGAAACCGAACTGCTGGTGCAGGTCGGCGAAGCGAAGCTGGTGCTGGCGGTGCATGGCCGCGTCGACGCGCAGCCCGACCAGACCGTGGGCCTGGCGATCGATGCCAACCGCGTGCACCTGTTCGACCGCCAGAGCGGCCGGCGCACGCCCTGAGCTTTCGGCTCAGTCGGTGCGCAGCCGCAGCAGCGCGCGCACGAAGCCGTGGTCCGAGCGCGAGCGGTCCCGGCCTTCGTGCAGGTGGTCGTTGAAGTAGTCGACCCGGCGCACGTCGCCCAGGCTGCGCCGGCTCGTCGCAACGAACTCCTCGCTCACGAAGATCTGGTCGAGAACCGCCGGAAAGCCCTGGTGGATGTGCGAATAGGCCACGTCCTTCTTGAGCGCTGACTCGCCCTGCATCTCGTAGGCGTTGAACAGCGCCACGTCGCGCGCGGCCTTGTCGTAGGCCACCTCGGAGGTGGCGGCCACCAGCTGCGTGGTGACGCTGTGCGGGTCGTCGTTGAAGTCGCCCATCACCACCAGCGGCGTGTTGGTGCCCTGCAGCAGGTCGATCACGATGCAGCGCAGGGCTGCCGCCTCGACGCCGCGCATGACGAGCGAGCGCAGCGAAGCCATGGCGCCGACCTTGCGGTCCTCCCGGTCTTCCAGGGCATTGCCCTGCGCGTCCTGCAGGAACTTCGGCCGCTTGGACTTGAGGTGCACCGTGAGCACGTGCACCTGCTGCCCGTGCTTCATGCGCAGCGTGGCCAGAAGAGGCGGGCGCTCGAAGCGCGTGTGCGGGCCCAGGCCCGGCACCTCGACCCCGAAGCCGGGCGGAAAGTCGACGAAGGACCGGACCTGGTCGACCTGAAGCCGCGCGGCAATGCCGACCCGTGGGGTGCCCTGCGCGCCGTTGTACGGCGGCGTGTTCTCCGCGCCGGGGACCGAGACGAAGTCGTAGCGCAGGCCGCTGCTTGCAATGGCGGCCTTCAGCGCGCTCTCGTCCCAGACCTCCTGCACCGCGAGCACGTCGGCATTGAGCGCATGGAAGCGCTCGCCGGTCCAGGCGATCTTGCGTTCGTATTCGCGCTCGTCGTAGGCGTCCTGGTTCTCGTAATACACCCGGTGCGGGTTCGCGAGATTCAGCAGGTTGCAGGTGGCGACGAAGAGCGTGGCGTAGTTGGGCGGGATGTCTTGCATGGCAAGAGATTGTGTCCGCACCGGCCGGCGCACGGGATGACGCCTTTCGCATTAATGAACGAAAGAGCGTGGCTTCGCGGGTGTTGCCTGGCTGACAAAAAGCGCGGAAAACGTGCTGGATTTGTGATCTTCCAGCGTTGGTGCAGGCACTTGCAAGCCGACAATCCGGCGTCCTTCCTGGAAGAGAAAAAATGCAAATTCGATCGAGCTGTTCCGTTCTCCTGGCCTGCGTCGTGCTCGCCGCTTGCCAATCGGCCCCTTTGTACGAGCCCGGCCGGCGCGCGCTGGTTGCGGCGCAGGAAGACGAGGAGCGCACCGTCGTCGGCCAGCCGGTGCCCGGTACAGCATTCGCGCAGCTTCGGCCCAGCATGAGCTATGCGGAAGCGGTCAGGATCGCGGGCAAGCCGAATGCCGAAACCGTCAGGAACACAGGCAAGGCCTGGATCCCTACCTACAACGGAACGGACCGGTGGCGCCACTACCTTGCCTACAAAGGGCAGGGCGTGCTGGTCTTTGCGGGTACCGCAGGAGGAGAGATCGCCGAGATCTCGCGCACCAGGGCCTATACGCCCGACGTGCTGATCCAGATCGTGCACAACCCGGCCGACAGCGGAAAGTTCTGAGGCAAGCCGGTGAAAGCCATCGATCGCAGCCTGCCGTCCCGCCGCATTCTTCTGGCCCTGGTCCTCATTACAGGCACCTTGGTTCTCGCGGCCTGCGGCTCCAGGCCCGCCACCGTGGCGGAACTCCCCACTGTCGCCCGCGTCATGGTGATCCCCGTGGCACCCATCAAGAAGCTGCACACCGAGAACAAGGGCATTCCGCTCGGCGTGCTGTGGCAGTCGATTGCCGATCGCGTCAAGGGCTCCGAATTCAACGAGCGCATGGAGGCCGTCCGCAAGGACATGGGACCGAAGATGACGGCGGCGCTGGTTGCCCAGTTGAATGCGCAGGGCTACCAGGCCCAGGCACTCGAGGGTGTTTCCAGGCCGGCGGCTTCACCCGACAACATCGACTACGGATTGCTGCCGACCTCGGAGCCGGTGCTGCATGTCTACTTCAACGAGGTCGGCATGTATTCGGCGCGCTTCTCGACCGACTACGTGCCACGCGTGAACCTGAGCGCCTACCTGATGACCGCCAAGGATGGCGACACCGTGTACTCCGAGACCATCTACTACGGCGCCGATGCCAGCGGCGATTCTTCCGGCAGCGTGCCTGCGAATGCGCGCGACCGCTGGGGCAGCTTTGGCGAGCTGGTGGCGCAACCGCAGGAGGTGGCGCGCAGCTATGACGACGCGGTGACCGCGCTCGCGACCCGGATCGCAAAGAACATCCGGGCGAACACGGCGCCGCCGCGCTGACGATCCAAAAAGACAAAGGGCACCGAAGTGCCCTTTGTCTTTCTTGCGGAGCAGATGTTCCATCTACTCGCGGTGTCGGTCAGCGCCCGAACGAACGGCCGCCACCGCCGCCGCCGGAGCGGTTGCCACCGCCGCCGTAGCCGCCGCCACCACCCGAACGGCCACCGCCGCCCGAGCGATTGCCGCCGTAGCCGCCACCGCCGCCGCCCGGACGGCCGCGACCGCGGCCGCCACCCATGTGGTCGACGCTCGTGCGCAGCGGATCCGGCTGGCCGTCGCCGCCGGCGACCGCTTCGGCGCGCAGGTGCGCGACCTGGTTGGCCTGCGTCGGGCTGTGGCTGTTGCCGTGATGGCGAGGCTGGCGCTCGTCATGCGGCAGATGGTTCTGCGGCGCATGGTGCGGCGCACGTGCCGGGCCTTGCGGTCCGCGGCCTTGTGCCGGACGGGCGCCCTGGCCGCGCGGGCCCTGGCCTTGTCCCTGGCCGCCGCCATTGGCATTGCGCCCTTGGCCGCCGCCCTGGCCGCCACCGCGGCGTTGACCGCCGCCGTTGCCGCCACCACCACCGCCGGCGCGCTCGCCGCCGCCCTGGCCGGCCTTGTTCTCGCGGATGCGCTGCAGCATCTCGGTGCGGGCAGCCTTGGCAGCTGCCTGCATCACGTCGCGGCTCGGCGGACGGCCGGCGCCGCCCCAGATCGTCTGGCGGCCCATGGCGATCGGCTCGGCGCGTTCGCCTTCCTCGGGACCGAAGCCTTCGACGAATTGCACCGGAATCGTCTGCTTGGTGAAGCGTTCGATTTCCTGCATGAAGCCTTCTTCGTCCATGCAGACGAAGCTCACGGCCTCGCCGCTCGAACCGGCGCGGCCGGTGCGGCCGATGCGGTGCACGTAGTCTTCGCTGACGTTCGGGATCTCGTAGTTCACGACGTGCGGCAGCTCGTCGATGTCGATGCCGCGGGCCGCGATGTCGGTGGCCACCAGCGCGCGGATGTCGCCGCTCTTGAAGCCGGCCAGCGCCTGGGTGCGCGCGCTCTGGCTCTTGTTGCCGTGCAGCGCCATCGCCTCGATGCCGTTTTTGGTGAGGAACTCGGCCACGCTGTTGGCACCGAACTTGGTGCGCGTGAACACGAGCACCTGGCTCCACTTGTTCTCGTTGATGATGTGCGCGAGCAGCGCCTTCTTCTTGCCGCGGCCCACCGGGTGGATCACCTGGGTGATGCGCTGCACGGTGGTGTTGCGCGGCGTGACCTGGATGCTCTGCGGGTTCTTGAGCAGCGTGGCGGCCAGGTCGCGGATTTCGTCGCTGAAGGTGGCCGAGAACAGCAGGCTCTGCTTTTCCCGGGGCACCAGCGCCAGGATCTTCTTCACGTCATGGATGAAGCCCATGTCGAGCATGCGGTCGGCTTCGTCGAGGATCAGCATCTGGACCTGGCTCAGGTCGAGCATGCCCTGCTGCTGCAGGTCGAGCAGGCGGCCGGGGGTGGCCACGAGGATGTCGACGCCCTTCTTGAGCTTGCTGATCTGCGGGTTCATGCCCACGCCGCCGAAGATCACGGTGGAGTCGAGCTCCAGGTACTTGCCGTAGGTGCGCACCGACTCCTCGACCTGGGCCGCGAGTTCGCGCGTGGGCGTGAGCACCAGCGCGCGGATGCCGATGCCGCCGAACTTGTTGGTGGCGCTCGTGCCGACGCTGAGCTTGTGCAGCATCGGCAGGGTGAACGCAGCGGTCTTGCCGGTGCCGGTCTGGGCGCCGCCCAGGAGGTCGTGGCCTTCGAGGACCGCGGGAATGGCTTGCGCCTGGATGGGGGTGGGGGTGTCGTAACCGTGCTCGTGCACAGCCTTCAAGATGGCGGGAGCCAGCTTCAGTTCGTCAAAATTCATTGGAAACAATAAGCGCCATACACGGCGCAGTGGCATCGGCCCGCTTGGCGTCTTTTGTGACGCCGAGCCAGTCAAGGCTGATGAAGGTCAGGGGTGGGAGCCGGAAAGTCCGCCCTCGCAAGAGGGTTGAAAGGCGCTTTCTTCGTCCCCGGCAGAGAGCCGGTGTTGCGGGCAACTGGACCCGGCAACGGTGTGTATTGTCGCATGAGTCGATAATCCATGGTTTGCCGCGTTCGATTGCTTCTTCGGGCGCCCGCAGTTTTCCCCCAATTTCCGCTACCCAAGGTAACTATCCACAGATGGCTCAATACGTCTATTCGATGAACCGCGTCAGCAAGACCGTGCCGCCCAAGCGGCAGCTCTTGAAGGACATTTCGCTCTCATTCTTCCCCGGCGCCAAGATCGGCGTGCTCGGCCTGAACGGCTCGGGCAAGTCCACGCTGCTCAAGATCATGGCGGGTGTGGACAAGGAGTTCGAGGGCGAGGCGCTGCCCATGCCGGGCATGACGATCGGCTACCTGGAGCAGGAACCCAAGCTCAACACCGAGCACACGGTGCGCGAATCGGTCGAAGAGTCCATGGGCGCGGTGTTTGCGGCCAAGGCGCGCCTCGAAGAGGTGTACATCGCCTATGGCGCCGAAGACGCCGACTTCGACGCGCTGGCGGCCGAGCAGGCCCAGCTCGAAGCCATCATCGCCACCGCCGGCACCGATTCCGAACATCAACTGGAAATCGCCGCCGATGCCCTTCGCCTCCCGCCATGGGACGCGAAGATCGGCCTGCTGTCGGGCGGCGAAAAGCGGCGCGTGGCGCTGTGCCGCCTCTTGCTGTCCAAGCCCGACATGCTGCTGCTCGACGAGCCGACCAACCACCTGGACGCCGAATCGGTGGAATGGCTCGAAGTGTTCCTGCAGCGCTTCACGGGCACCGTGGTGGCCATCACCCACGATCGCTACTTCCTCGACAACGCGGCCGAGTGGATCCTGGAAATGGACCGCGGCCGCGGCATTCCCTGGAAGGGCAACTACAGCACCTGGCTCGAGCAGAAGGGCGAACGCCTGGCGCAGGAGCAGAAGAGCGAAGAAGCCCACGCCAAGGCGCTGAAGAAGGAACTGGAGTGGTCGCGCCAGAACCCGAAGGCACGCCAGGCCAAGAGCAAATCGCGCCTCGCCCGCTTCGAAGAGCTGAGCGACATGGAATACCAGAAGCGCAACGAGACGCAGGAAATCTTCATTCCTGTGGCGGAGCGGCTGGGCCAGCAGGTGTTCGAGTTCCACGGCGTCAGCAAGTCCTTCGGCGACCGCATGCTGATCGACAACCTGAGCTTCACCGTGCCGCCGGGCGCGATCGTCGGCATCATCGGCCCGAACGGCGCCGGCAAGTCGACGCTGTTCAAGCTGCTCGCGGGCAAGGAAAAGCCGGATTCGGGCGAGGTCATCATCGGCTCGACGGTCAAGATGGCCTTCGTCGACCAGCACCGCGACGAGCTCGCCAACAACAAGACCGTGTGGGAAGACATCTCGAACGGCCTGGACATCATCAACGTCGGCAAGTTCCAGATGGCGAGTCGCGCCTATGCGGGCCGCTTCAACTTCAACGGCGCCGACCAGCAGAAGAAGGTCGGCACGCTGTCGGGCGGCGAGCGCGGCCGGCTGCACCTGGCCAAGACGCTCATCGCGGGCGGCAACGTGCTGCTGCTGGACGAACCCTCGAACGACCTCGACGTGGAAACGCTGCGCGCGCTCGAAGACGCGCTGCTCGAATTCGCCGGCACGGTCATGGTCATCAGCCATGACCGCTGGTTCCTCGACCGCATTGCCACGCACATCCTCGCGGCCGAAGGCGACAGCCAGTGGACCTTCTTCGACGGCAACTACCAGGAGTACGAGGCGGACAAGAAAAAGCGCCTGGGCGAAGAAGGCGCGAAGCCGAAACGCATGCGCTACAAGGCCCTCAAGTAAGCCTCGACCGGTTTTTCCGGAGCGCGAACGGCGCGCCGACCCTGGGAGGGCGGCGCGCTTTTTTCATGAGGCAGGCAAGCCGGCGTCTCAGCGCGTCCGCACCAGCCGAAAGGCCGCATTCGCACCCCAGGTGGCAACCAGCAGGTTTCCGTCTGGCATGCGGGTGAGCCCGACCGGGCTTGAGAGACCATCGGCGACCACGACGCGGCCTCCTTCGCGGTCGATGCGGCTGACCGTCGTGCCGCCATAGTCGACCACATAGGCGGCAGCGCCCTCGGCATCCGCGACGATGCCGGGGCCCGGGCTGCGCAGCCCGTCGTGGATGCTTCGCGCGCGTCGGTCCGGCCCGACCAGCGAGATGCCGCCCGCGATGTTGCTGACCATCAGCTCGCCGCCCGGCAGTTCGACCGCGCCGACCGGTGTTTGCAGTCCCTCTGCAGCGACTTCGATCCTGCCGTCGGGATGCGCCGCGAGGATCTCGTTGGTTTGGCGGTTGGCGATCAGCAGCCGGCCCCTGCGGTCGAAGCCCAGGCCCGCCGGCGTTGCCAGGCCGCGCACGAACACGCTCTGCCTGCCGCCGGGCGTGAAGCGCCACACCAGGTCCTGGCTGTAGGACGCGACGAAGATGTCGCCAGAAGGACCGATTGCCAGCCCGCTGGGGCCGCTCAAGCCTGACGCGAACACCGAGCGGGCACCGTCGGGCGCAAAGCGCAGCACGGTCCCGGCCGACCAGTTGGCGACATAGAGATGGCCTGCCGCGTCGTAGGCCATGCCGACCGGCGAGGAGAGCTCGTCATGCGCGGGGCGTTTCTCCAGCGTCCAGCCCGGCAGGGCGGGCGTTCGCGCCGAGGCCGGCACATGGGTTGCGCTCGCAAGCAGCGCAAGGCCGAGCAGCGGCAGGTGGATGCGAAAACCGCGGTGCTTCATGCGGGCTCCCCCACCGGGGCATCCACGGCAAACACCTCGCGCGCTGCCGCCAGGCCGTTGAGCGCGGCCGGAAAGCCCGCGTACACCGCCATCTGCATGATGGTCTCGACGACCTCGGTGCGCGTGACGCCGACGTTGAGCGCGCCCTGGATATGCACCTTGAGCTGCGGCGCGGCATTGCCCATGGCCGTGAGCGCGGCCACCACCGCGATCTCGCGCGAGCGCAGGTCGAGGCCGGGGCGCGAGTAGATGTCGCCGAACGGAAACTCGATCAGGAGGCGCGCGAAATCAGGTGCGATGCCGGCCAGGCTTTCGACGACCTTGACGCCGCCTTCACCGTCGATCTGCTGGAGCTTGGCCAGCCCGCGCTCGTAGCGCAGGTTGTTGTCGTTGCCGTTGTGGCTTGCTTGTGCGTGGGTCATCGCTCGTCTTTCCTTCGGGGGCTGTGCCCGGTGACGAGGGACGCTTCTTGTCGATGGCTCGGTAGTGCGCGATCTTCAGCGACAGCGCCTGCATCGATTGCTGCAGCGCCGCCACCTTGGCCTGGACCTCGGCAAGATGCTGTTCGAGCATCTCGCGCCGCGCTCCGACACTGGCGTCCCCCTGGCTTCGAAGCCTGGCGAAGGCCTGCATGCCCTGGATGGGCATGCCGGTCTCTCGCAGGCGCAACAGGAAGGCCAGCCAGTCCATGTCGGCGCTCGCATAGCGGCGCTGGCCACCCGGTGCACGGGGCACCGCGGCGATCAGTCCGATGCGCTCGTAGTAGCGCAGCGTGTGGGCCGTGAGGCCGGTGCGCTGCGCGACTTCCGCAATGGTCAAGTGGGCTTCCATGGCGGGAATTCTCGAAGTTGGAGCGCGCTCGAAGTCAAGCGCTTTTTGCGCCTTCCGCGGGCGGCGGCGTCCGGGGCGCGAAATCGCCGGGCTGCGGCCAGCGCATCTGCACGCGCTTTTGCACCGTGTGGATGTTGTTGCGCAGCGCATAGAGTTCGTCGGCATACGAGAGCGGAACGGCCACCTTGTTGACCACGCGGTCGAGTTCCTCGAGTTCGTCGAGCAATTCGTCGCGCCCGCCCTGGCGGGAATCGACCTTGGCCTCGATGTCGCGCAGCCGCGCATACCAGCGGAACACGCGGCGCCGCACGCGGAACTGGTAGAGCGGCGGCACCACGCGGCTCAGCGGCAGCATCAGCACCAGCAAGCCGCCAAGCACCAGCCACATGCGCTCGATCAGGTTGCTGGCCCAGAACGGCAGGTAGCGCTGCCAGAACGGCGGCGTGCCGTTGATGGCGCGGTCGCCCTCGGGGCTCACGGGCAGTTCGCTGGTGCGCGTGTTGGGAAAGTCGCGCGCGCGGTTGAACCAGCCGGCGTCGCTGTGCACGCCTTGCGCGGCCTGCGCGAAGAGCTGGCGCAGCGCGGAGTGGGTCTCGTCGCGCGAAAGCAGCGAGGTGGTGGCCGCGAGCAGCGAGACGTCCGTGGGCGGCAGGTCCTTCGACAGGTCGACCACGCCGCGCGGCAGCGTGACCGCCGAGAGAAACGGAAAGCGCCGCGTGTACGCATCGGCCTGGCCGAAGTCCATGAGCTTGATGTCGGGCGCGCGCAGCAGCCGCTGCACCTGCGGCGACTGCGGCGCCGAGGCCAGCACGATGGCGTCGAGCAGGCCGGCCTGCAGCGCTTCGGCTGCGGCCGCCTGTTCGAGGTTGGAAAGCAGCAGCGCATCGGGCTCGAGGTGGTTGGCCTTGAAGAGCCTGTCCATGATCTCGGGCAGGCCGCTGCCCGCCAGGTCGACGTTCACGCGCAGGCCGCGCAATTGGGCGAGCGAGGTCAGCGTGGCTGTCTTGCGGTCGATCTTCTGCGCGCTGTCGGCACGGTAGAAGAGCCAGATCGGCTCGAAGAACAGGCTGCCGAGCGAGGTGAGGCCGGCTTCCTCGTCGGCCACCGGATCGGCGCTGCCGCCGCGCACGAAGCCCACGTCGGCGCCGCCGCTGCGCAGCAGTTCGAGGTTCTCGGAAGACCCGGTGGTGGCCTTGAGCTCCACCTCGATGCCGCTGCTCTTGAGCAGCTCGGCATAGCGCTTGCCGAACTGCGAATAGGCGCTGCCGGTCGGCCCGGTCGCCAGCGTCACGTGCTTGGGCGGCTGCGGCTGCAGCCACCAGTAGGCGGCAATCAGGAGGCCGATCACGAGGAACACGACGGGACCGGCCGAGGCGATCAGGTCGCGGATCGACAGCAGGATCAGCTTCAGTGTCTTGGGCATGGCCATGGGGTACTCAACCTTTCGTTGCGGCGAGATCGGCCGCGCACGGAACGTGCAGCTCGTCAACGGTGACGGAGCGCGCCGCCAGCACCGCGCGCAAGGTGGCGCGCGCCACCGCTTCGGCCGCCATGGTGCCGAGCACGGTCATGCCGGGGCGGGATTCGGCACCGGGGCCTTCGAGCGGAACGCGGCCGGTGGCCAGCGCGAACAGCGTGTCGCCGTCGCTCATCGTGTGCACCGGGTTGATGGCGCGCGCAAGGCCGTCGTGCGCCACGCTGGCAAGGCGGTTGGCCTGCACCTTCGTCAGCACCGCGTCGGTCGCGATCACGCCGAGCGTGGTGTTGGTGCCCGCGAGCAGGGGCTTGGGGAGCTCGCCGCGCAAGAGCGCGCGGCGGGTGTCGAGCAGCGCGCGGCCGTCCTCGGTGCGCGCGCCGGCCACGGGCTGCGCGGTGTCGGGGTCGATCACGTCGCCCAGCGCGTTGACCGCGATGAGCGCGCCCACCGTCACGCCGCCCACGGTGACCGAGGCGGTGCCGATGCCGCCCTTCATCGCGCGGTGCACGCCAAAGAGCTTGCCCACGAGCGCGCCGCTGCCGGCGCCCACGTTGCCTTCTTCCGGCGCATCGCAGGTGGCTGCCTCGCAGGCCGCATAGCCGGCGGCGGCGTCGGGGCGGATGCGCGCGTCGCCCATGGGCAGGTCGAACAGCACCGCGGCCGGCACGATGGGCAGGGTGCCGAAGCGCACGTCCATGCCGATGTTGCGCTCCTCGAGCCAGCGCATCGCGCCCTCGGCCGCGGCCAGGCCCCAGGCGCTGCCGCCCGCGAGCATCACGCCGTGCACCTGCTGCACCAGGTTGCCGGGCGAGAGCAGGTCGGTCTCGCGCGTGCCCGGCGCGGCGCCGCGCACGTCGACGCCGGCCACCGCCCCTTCGCGCGCGAGGATCACGGTGCAGCCGGTGGGCCGGCGCGTGTCGGAGAAATGGCCGACTTCGATGCCGGCCACATCGGTGATGGCGCCGGAAGAAGAAGCAGCGGAAGAAGGCGAAGCGGATGACGGAGCAGGCATGGCGGCCGATTATGGGACCGCCCCTCTACGATAGGCCCCCATGACAGTTGCAAGAAGTTTCTCCGTACAGGGCGCGGGTCGCCATGTGGTCGTGATCGGTGCGGGCGCCGTGGGCAGCGCGACCGCCATCGAGGCCTTGCGCGCCGGCCTGCGCGTGACGGTGGTGGAGCCTGGCGAGGCGGGCGGCCCGCAGGCCACGAGCTACGGCAATGCGGGCTGGTTGTCGTCGCATTCCGTGGTGCCGCCCGCGCTGCCCGGTGCCTGGCGCAAGGTGCCGGGCTGGCTGGCCGATCCGCTGGGGCCGCTCGCGCTGCGCTGGCGCCATCTGCCGCGGGCCTTGCCCTGGCTGCTGCGCTACCTGGCCTCGGGCTGGACCGAGGCGCGCGTGCAGCGCACCGCCGACGCACTGCGCACGCTGCTGGCCGATGCGCCGGCGCTGCACGCCCGGCTCGCCACCGAAGCCGGCGTGCCGCAGCTCATCGAGCGGCGCGGCCTGCTGCATGCGTACCGGTCGCGCGAGGAATTCGAGGGCGACGCGCTCGGCTGGCGCGTGCGCGGGCGCACCGGCGTGCAATGGGAGGAATGGCCGGCGGCTGAATTGCGCCGGCGCGAGCCCGACCTCGATGCGCGCTACACGCTCGGCATCTTCGTGCCCGAGGCCGGGCACTGCCGCAATCCGGGGGCCTACGTGGCGGCGCTGGCGCGGCATGCGCAGGAGGCCGGCGCGCAGCGCGTGGCGGCGCGCGCCACCGGCTTTCGCATCGAGGGCGGGCGGCTGCACGCGGTGCGCACCGAGGCCGGAGAGATCGCCTGCGACGCGGCCGCCATCTGCGCCGGTGCGCGCTCGGGCCCGCTGGCCGCGGCGGCCGGATCGCCGGTGCCGCTCGAATCCGAACGCGGCTATCACGTGGTCGTCGAAGGCGCTTCGGTCGGGCCGCGCACGCCGACGATGGTGGCCGACGGCAAGCTCATCGCGCACTGGATGGACGGCGGCCTGCGCGCGGCCGGCCAGGTCGAGATCGGCGGGCTCGACGCCCCGCCCGACTGGCGGCGCGCCGAGATCCTGCACCGGCACCTGCTGTCGATGTTTCCGGCGCTTGACGCCGAGGCGCCGGAGGCGGTGGCCGTGAAGCACTGGCTCGGCCACCGGCCCAGCCTGCCCGACGGCTTGCCCTGCATCGGCGCATCCGCGGCCAGCGCGGACATCGTGCTGGCCTTCGGGCATGGGCACGTCGGCCTGTGCGGCTCGGCGCGCACTGGCAGGCTCGCGGCGCAATTGCTTGCGGGCATCGCGCCAGAGACGGCGCTGGCTCCTTTCGATCCCGCCCGCTTCGGCTGACTGGCGGCGCGGTCGTCCTCAGCGGTAGCCCTGGTAGACGCGGCTGCCGCCATCGGCCAGCACCAGCAGCACGTCGTACGGGTCGCGCCGATCGCCGTAGGCGGCGCCGTCCATGCCCGGCGATCCCACCGGCATGCCCGGCACGGCAAGGCCGATGGCCTTGGGCTTTTCGCGCAGCAGCCGGTGCACTTCGCGCGCGGGCACGTGGCCTTCGAGCGCATAGCCGCCGACCAGGCCGGTGTGGCACGAGCCCAGCCTGGCGGGAACGCCGAGCCGGGTGCGCGCGGCGCTGTTGCCATCGTCGTGCACGCGGGTGGCGAAGCCGTTCGAATTGAGGTGCTTCACCCAGTCCTGGCAGCACCCGCAGTTCGGGTCTTTCCAGATCTCGACCATCGGCGCGGCGGCCGATGCGGCCAGCGGCCATGCCGCGGTGGATGCGAGCGCGAGCAGCGGGGCGGCGCGCAGAAGAAGGGTGCGTCTTTGCATGGTTTTTTTCTCCTCAGGACGGCAGCTGCGCGCGGGCCTTGTCGGCCCACGCCTGCAGGTTGTCGAGCAGGTCTTTCTGGCTGAAGGAACAGCTCTCCTCGCTGAACAGCGCGCTCGATTCGAGCCGGTCGAGCAGGTTCAGCAGCACCTCGCCATAGCGCGGCGGCAGGGCAGCGAGCAGTTCGCTGCTCGCACGCGCCTCGTTCGAGAGCGTGGCGACCGATCCGCCACCGCCCTGCAGCGCCGCGATGCCACTGCCGATGGTTTCGAGTTGCCGTGCGGCGGTGTTCATGACGAGGCCTTTCCAGGTGGCGGCAGCGAGAGGCCGCGTTCGCGCATCAGGTCGCGCAGCACGTCGGGGTAGTCGGTGATGATGCCGTCCACGCCCCAGTCCATCAGCCGCAGCATGTCGGCGCGCTGGTTCACGGTCCAGGGCAGCACCTTGAAGCCGAGTCCTTGCGCTTCCTTGATGGCCGCACGCGTCAGGTCGCCATACGCCGGCGACCAGGTCACGGGCGCGCCGGGCTTGCCGGCGGCGGCCTTGACCAGCTGCGGCGTCGAAGCGAAGCCGGCCGCGTCGAGGCCGGCTGTCCAGCGGCTGTCCTTGAGCGTGCGCGGAGAGCTCAGGTAGGCGCGCGGCAATTGCGGTGCAAGCTGGCCGACCAGCGCGAGCGTGCGCCAGTCGAAGCTCTGGATGGTCACGCGGCCGCCCATCTGCGCCTTGTCGATCTCGGCGAGCAGGGCGCGCACCATCGGCTCGGGCTCGGCGGTCTCGTCGGGCTTGGACGGATCGATCTTGGTCTCGATGTTGAAGCGTACCGTGGCGGCCGCGGCGCCGCGTGCGCGCACTTGGTCGAACAGCGCGGCCAGGGTCGGAATGCGCTCGCCGTCGCGCGGCAGCTGCAGCGCGAACTGCTTGCCGTAGTTGCTCGCGGGGTTCAGCCGGCCGACGTCGTAGCGCTGCAGTTGCGCCAAGGTGAGAGAACGGACGGTGGGACCGGTCTTCGATGCGAGCCAAGCACCGTTGGCGTCGCGCGTGTGGTCGGCATTGAGCGCGGTGTCGTGCGAGATCACGACCACGCCGTCGGCCGTGAGCCCGATGTCGAGTTCGAGCGTGCTCACGCCCAGGTCGATGGCATTGGAGAAGGCCGCCAGCGTGTTCTCCGGTGCGAGCCCGCGCCCGCCGCGGTGCGCCTGCAGGTCGAAGTGCTGCCTGGCCGTGGGGAGAATGGCCGCGCAGCCCGCGATGAGCAATGCGGCGGCAAGCAGTGGGTATTTCATTTCAGCTGCACCTTGATGCCGTCGTCCTGCACCGTGATGTCGCCGATCTCGTAGGTCTTGCGCCCCACCGTGAGCTCCTCGGCCGTGAAGCTGCGCAGCACCTGCCCCTGCAGCAGCTCCTGCGCCACCACCGCGCCCACCTGCTGCAGCCGTTGCGCATCGCGGCCCTGCACGCCCTGCAGCTCGAGGCGTTCGGCCTTGGGCTGGTCCAGGCGCAGCGCGCGCGCGGCGGCGTCGTAGCGCAGCGCGCTGCTGACCGAGACCACGCCCTGCACCGGCGAGGCGGCCAGCAGGGGGCTGGCAATGGTCAGCGTGGCCGTGATGGCCGCGCGGTTGCCGCGCGCGTCGAGGCCCAGCTGCGGGTCGCGCAGCCCGACCATGAAGATCTCGGCATAGCGCTCGGCCACCGGAAAGCGCTTGGCGATCTGCGCCTGCAGTTCGTCGCGCGTGGCGGTGTATTCGCTGGTGAAGAAGTTGAAGCCGGCCAGCGCGGAAAGCGGCACTTGCAGGGCCGCGGCGCCGCACAGCGCGCGCAGCAGCATCCAGCGGCGGGAGGGGAAGGGCAAGGGGCGGATTTGCATACTTCTCGGAGCTTGCCACAGCCCGCGAGGTTCCGGCGAGTCCGGGCCTCCGGCCGGCACGCTCGGCCCATGCTGCTATGAGGACAGGAAAATCTCCTACGCCGCGGCGGCGCCCGGCAGGCCACGTTCGAGGCCTCGGCAGGAAAAAAAGACGAACGATGCAGGGCGCCACGCGAATCGGGATTTCTGGCTGGCGCTATGCGCCATGGCGGGGCCGCTTCTATCCGAAAGGGCTGGCGCAGCGGCTCGAACTCGACTTTGCATCGCGCATGCTGCCCACCATCGAGATCAACGGCTCGTTCTATTCGTTGCAGCGCCCCGTGTCCTACCAGGCGTGGCACGACGCGACGCCCGACGATTTCGTGTTTGCGGTGAAGGGCCCGCGCTACATCACCCACAACCTGCGGCTCAAGGAACCGCGCGGCGCGCTGGCCAACTTCTTTGCGTCGGGCGTGTTCGCGCTGGGCGCCAAGCTGGGGCCCATCCTCTGGCAGCTGCCGCCGTCGTTCGCCTACGACGCCGATCGCCTCGAGGATTTCCTGGCGCTGCTGCCTCGGGACGGCAGGGCCGCGCTCAAGCTCGCGCGGCAGCACAACGAGAAGCTCAGCGACGACCGTGCGTTGCTGAAGGCGCCTGCGAGGCTGCGCATCCGGCATGCAGTGGAAGTGCGCCATGCGAGCTTCGCGAATCCGGACTTCATCGCGATGCTGCGCCGCCATGGCGTCGCGCTGGTGGTTGCCGACACGGCGGGCCGCTGGCCGCTGCTCGAAGACCTGTGCGCCGACTTCGTCTACATGCGGCTGCATGGCGACAAGGAGCTCTACGCGAGCGGCTACGACGATGCCGCGCTCGAACGCTGGGCCGAGCGCATCGACGCCTGGCGCCATGGACGCCAGGTGAAGGACGCAAGGCTGGCCGTGCCTTCGCGCCGGCTTTCCGGGCGCAAGGGGCGCGACGTGTTCTGCTACTTCGACAACGACGTCAAGGTGCACGCGCCCTACGACGCCGCGCACCTGGCGGCCCGGCTCGGCGTGGCCACCGGGCTGGGGGAGGACGACAACTTCAGTCTGCCGCCCGACATGGCTGCGCGAAAGCCAGCGCGTGCGCGGGCAGGCCGGAAGTAGCGCGGCGCTGCGTACCGCCTCAGTCGTGCAGCGACGAAAGGAATTGCTTCAGCTCGGCCGTCTGCGGATTGCCGAACATGTCCGCCGGCGGCCCCATCTCGTGCACGCGGCCTTGGTGCATGAAGATGACGCGATCGCTCACCTTGCGCGCAAAGCTCATCTCGTGCGTGACCATCAGGAGC
This sequence comes from Variovorax sp. SPNA7, assembly GCF_033807855.1. NCBI lineage: Bacteria > Pseudomonadati > Pseudomonadota > Betaproteobacteria > Burkholderiales > Comamonadaceae > Variovorax > Variovorax sp. SPNA7. Next base: position 4,078,396 of record NZ_CP138513.1, on the reverse strand, counting down.
GTCATGCCTTCGTCGGCCAGCGATTCCACGACGCGCAGCACCTCGCCCACCAGCTCGGGGTCGAGCGCCGAGGTGATCTCGTCGCACAGCAGCACGGCCGGCTCCATCGCCAGCGCGCGGGCGATGGCCACGCGCTGCTGCTGGCCGCCCGAGAGCTGCTCGGGCATGGCGTCGAATTTTTCGGCCAGGCCCACGCGCTCGAGCAGCTTGCGCGCCTGCGAGGCCGCCTCCATGCCGCTGCGCTTCTTCACCAGCGTGGGCGCGAGCATCACGTTCTTGCCGACCGTGAGATGCGGAAACAGGTTGAAGCTCTGGAAGATCATGCCGACGCGCTGGCGCAGCTCGCGCATGGCCATGGCGCTCTCGTGCAGCAGGGGCTTGCCATCGACCGTGAGCGAGCCTTCCTGGAACACCTCGAGCCCGTTGATGCAGCGCAGCAGCGTGCTCTTGCCCGAGCCGCTCTTGCCGATGATGGCAATGACTTCGCCGCGCTTCACGTCGAGGTCGATGCCCTTGAGCACCTCGTTGGCGCCGTACGACTTGCGCAGCGCGGTCACGCGCACGATCGGCGCGGCAAAGGTCTGGGGTTCAAGCACGGCGGCCATGGGATTTCCTCTCGAGATTCTTGGCGTACAGGCTCACCGGGAAGCACAGCACGAAGTAAAGCAGCGCCACGCAGCTGAACACCACGAAGGGCTGGAAGGTGGCGTTCGAAATCATGCTGCCGGCCTTGGTGAGTTCGACGAAACCGATCACCGAGGCGAGCGCCGTGCCCTTGATCACCTGCACCAGGAAGCCCACCGTCGGCGCGATCGCGATCTTCACCGCCTGCGGCAGGATCACGTGGCGCATCTGCTCGCTGAAGCTCAGCGCCAGGCTGCCCGAGGCTTCCCACTGGCCCTTGGGAATGGCGGCCACGCAGCCGCGCCAGATCTCGGTGAGGAAGGCGCTGGTGTAGAGCGTGAGCGCCACGCTGGCCGCGGTCCACGCCGACACGTCGATGCCGAACAGCGCAATGCCGAAGTAGGCGAGGAACAGCTGCATCAGCAGCGGCGTGCCCTGGAACAGCTGCACGTAGAGGCCGACGGCGCGGCCCATGGCGCTGCCGCCGCGCAGCCGCAGGAACAGCAGCAGGGCGCCCACTAGCCCGCCGCCGATGAAGGCGATGAGCGAGAGCACGACGGTCCAGCGCAGCGCCATCAGCAGGTTGCGCAGGATGTCCCAGAGAGAAAAATCGACCATGGTGGTGGCGTCCTGCGTTCAGCGGCCGAAGAAGAATCTCGGCCCGGCCCAGTTGAGCAGCCTGCGCAGCGCAACCGCCAGCGCCAGGTAGAGCAGGGTGGCGACGATGAAGGCCTCGAAGGCGCGGAAGTTGCGGCTCTGGATGAGGTTGGCCGCGTAGCTGAGCTCCTCGGTGGAGATCTGTCCGCACACGGCCGAGCCCAGCATCACGATGATGATCTGGCTCACCATGGCGGGCCACACCTTCTTGAGCGCCGGCGGCAGCACCACGCGGGTGAACACCTGCACCTTGTCCAGCGCCAGGCTCACGGCCGCCTCGATCTGCCCCTTGGGCGTGGCCTCGATGCCGGCGCGGATGATCTCGGTGGCGTAGGCCCCGAGGTTCATCACCATCGCGATCACCGACGCCACCTCCGGCGTGAGCTTGACGCCCGCCGCAGGCAGCCCGAAGAAGATGAAGAACAGCTGCACGATGAAGGGCGTGTTGCGGATCAGCTCCACATAGCTGCCGACCACCCAGCGCAGCCACGCCGGCCCGCTGGCGCGCGCCCAGGCGCAGGCCACGCCCACGGCCATGCCGATGACGGTGGCGATGGCCGTCAGGCCGACCGTCCACGCGATGCCCTTGGCGAGCAGCCGCCAGTCGACGAGAACTGCACCGAAGTCGAATTCCATGGCCGCGCCTTTGTTCAGAGTTCAGCGAGCGAGGCTCAGACCGGCAGGTCGCCGGCTGCCTTGCCGAGCCACTTCTTCGACATGGCGTCCAGCGTGCCGTCCTTCTTGGCGGCGGCAATGATCTCGTTGACCTTGGTCTTCAATGCGGTCTCGCCCTTGGCCACGCCGACGAAGCAGGGGCTGTCTTTCAGCAGCAGCTTGAATTCGGCGCTCACCTTCGGGTTCTTGGCGAGCATGTCGCCGGCCACGGCCGCGCTGGTGGCAAGGGTCTGCGTCTGGCCGGCCACGAAGGCCGCGATGGTGGCGTTGTTGTCCTCGAAGCGGCGGTAGTCGACGTTCGGCGGCGCCACCTTGTTCAGTTCCTGGTCTTCCATTGCGCCGCGCGTCACGGCGACGGTCTTGCCGGCCATGTCGGCAAAGCTCGTGAGCTTCATGCTCTTGGCGGCATACACGGCCTGGAAGAAGGGTGCGTAGGCGGCGGAGAAGTCGATCACCTTCTCGCGCTCGGCGTTCTTGCCGAGCGTGGAGATCACGAGGTCGGCTTTGCGGGTCTGCAGGTAGGGAATGCGGTTGGCGCTGGTCACGGGCACCAGCTCGACCTTGACGCCCAGCTTGGCGGCGATCAGCTCGGCCATTTCCACGTCCAGGCCCTGGGGCTTCATGTTCCTGTCGACCGAGCCGTAGGGCGGATAGTCGGTGGGCACGGCGATCTTGATGGTCTTGGCCTTCAGGACGTTGTCCAGGGCGTTCTGGGCCTGTGCGCCGCCGGCGGCGGCCAGCATGGCAACGGATGCAAGCGCGAGCGAGAGGTGGCGTTTGGACGAAGAGAAAGTCATAGCAGGGCTCCTAGGTAAGTCGATGAATCGGTGTCGTCGGGGGAGGGCGTGGCGGCCTTGCGCCGCGTGGGCTTGGCCGCGGTGGTTTTCTTCTGCGGCTGCAGCGGCGCCAGCGCGTCGCGCAGCTGTGCGAGCGGATCGGTGGGCGCCTGCACGCGCAGCGCCGACTGCACCGTGCCGATGTGCGCGGCCATCAGCGCCTCGGCGGCGGCGTGGTCGCCCCGCTCGAGGGCGGCGACGATCTGCACGTGGTCCTCGCAGGACTGCACGGCGTCGTGCGTGGACTGGTAGAGCATGGCGATCAGCGTGGTGCGCGCGGTGAAGTCGCGCAGCGTGTCGGCCAGCAGCGTGTTGCCCAGGCATTCCGCCAGGCACACGTGGAAGTCGCCGAGCAGGAAGCTGCGGTTGCCGACGTCGCTCTCTTTCAGTGCGGCCTTTTCACGCTGCAGGTGCGCCTTCAGCTGGCGCAGCGCGGCCTTGTCGATCTTGCCGGTGCTGCCCGTACTGCGGATCAGGCCGAGCTCGATGACGCGGCGTGCCTCGAAGGCTTCGCGCGCCTCGTCCTGCGAGGGCTCGATCACGAACCAGCCGCGCCGCGCACTCACCGTGACGATGCCGCGCGCCGCCAGCCGGGTGAGCGCCTCGCGCACGATGGTGCGGCTGCAGTCGAACAGCATGGCCAGCGGCTGCTCGCCCAGGCGCGAGCCCGGCGCGAGCTTCTGCGCCATCACCGCTTCGACGATGCGTGCACTGATTTCGGATGCGGATGTAGACATTGGCATGCATACCAGCAGCTTTTGTGCCAACTGGTATGCAAGATCTGTGCACCGAAATGGGTTGGCGCTGTGTGCTGGTGGTGCACGGCGCTGCTGTTCAGGGCGCGCTCCCGCCGACGGGGGACATTCGCGGAGGGGAGTACCCGGTGGCCTGTGCACCCGCCCTGAACACGACGTGCCCTGAACAAGAACCGCCCAATGCTGCGGCTCAGCCCGCGAGCGTCGCCTTCAGCGTGATTTCCGGCACGCTGGCCAGCGCCTTCGACAGCGGGCAGCCGGCCTTGGCGGCGGCCGCGATCTGCTGGAACTTCGCTTCCTCCAGCTTGGGCACGGCGGCGTCGAGCTCGAGCGCGATGCGGTCGATCTTGAAGCCTTCGCCGTCCTTGGCCAGCCGCACCGCGGCCTTGGTGTCGATGCGGGTGGCGGTGAAGCCCTCTTTCTCCAGCGCGAAGGCAAAGGCCATCGTGAAGCAGGCCGCATGGGCCGCACCGACGATCTCCTCGGGGTTGGTGCCGCGCTTGTCGTCCTCGAAGCGGCTGGCGAAGCCGTAGGGGTAGTCCTTGAGGGCGCCGGTCTCGGTGCTGACCTGGCCCTTGCCGGTCTTGCCGGCGCCTTCCCAATGAACGCTTGCGTGCTTGTCTGCTGCCATGAAATCTCTCCTTCGGTCGGGGTGATGGGTGATGGGAGACGCAGGTATGGCGCGGAACGCTGCGCTTGTCTGTAGTCGCAGGGCGCATGCGATGAAGATCGCGAAGATCGCGAAGACTGCGCAATGGCGGGCCGGGCGTCGCCAAGGTGACGCGTCCGGGGGCTTCCCCGATGGGAGCGGCGTACGGCTCGGCTTAGGCTGCGGCCTGTCTTGTTTCTCTCTCTCCTCCGCCCGCCTTGACCATGCAACCACGCCCGCACCACAAGTTCTGGCCCAAGCGCCTTCCGTATTCGATTACCGTTCCCGCCACCTCGCTGTGGCACAACCTCGCAACGTCGGCGGCGCGCTATCCGGACAAGGCCGCGCTGGTTTTCTTCGGCCGGGTGCTGAGCTATCGCGGCTTCGCGGACCAGGTCGAGCGGCTGGCCGGCACGCTGCATGCCCTGGGCGTGAAGCGCGGCGACCGCGTGGTGCTGGACATGCAGAACTGCCCGCAACTCGTGGTTGCGCATTTCGCGATCCTGCGCGCCAATGCGGTGGTGGTGCCCGTCAACCCGATGAACCGGGCCGAGGAGCTCAAGCACTACATCGTCGACCCCGACGCCAAGATCGCCATCACCACCGGCGACCTCGCCGGCGAGCTCGCCAAGGCCAGCAACGCGCTGCCGGCCGCGCAGCAGCTGGCCCACATGATCGTGACCCAGTTCACCGATGCCTTCGACGCCGATGCGAGCGGCGACGACGCTCCGGCGCCGGCCTGGAAGGAGTGGCTCGCCACGCGCCATCCGCTGCCCGAGCTCGCGGGCGGCAAGGCCATGGCCTGGACCGAGGCTCTCGAAGCCGGCCATGCCGCACCCGAGCACGTGGTGGGCGCCAACGACATGGCGCTGCTGCCCTACACCAGCGGCACCACCGGCCTGCCCAAGGGCTGCGTGCACCACCATTCGAGCCTCATGCACAACGCGGTGGCCGGCCAGCTCTGGGGCCAGGCCACCTCGGAAGCGGTGGTGCTGGCGGTGGTGCCCATGTTCCACATCACCGGCGTGGTGAGCATGATGCACACCTCCATCCTCGCGGCGGCCACGCTGGTCATCATGCCGCGCTGGGACCGCGAGGTGGCGGGCCGGCTCATCTCGCGCTGGAAGGTCACGAGCTGGACCAACATCCCCACCATGGTGATCGACCTCATGGCGAGCCCCAACTTCGCGAGCTACGACCTGTCGAGCATCACGCACATCGGCGGCGGCGGCGCGGCCATGCCGCAGGCCGTGGCGCAGCGCCTCTTCGAGCAGTACGGCCTCAAGTACCAGGAGGGCTATGGCCTCACCGAAACCGCCGCGCCTTCGCACACCAATCCATCGGACCATCCCAAGCAGCAGTGCCTCGGCATTCCGTTCATGAGCACCGATGCGCGCGTGGTCGATCCCGACACGCTCAAGGAAATGCCCGTCGGCGAATCGGGCGAGATCATCATCCACGGCCCCGAGGTGTTCCAGGGCTACTGGAAGCGCCCCGACGCCACCCAGGCGGCCTTCGTCGAGTTCGAGGGCAAGCGCTTCTTCCGCTCGGGCGACATGGGCCGCATGGACGAGGACGGCTACTTCTTCATGACCGACCGCCTGAAGCGCATGATCAACGCGAGCGGCTTCAAGGTGTGGCCGGCCGAGGTCGAGCTGCTGATGTTCCGCCATCCCGCAATCCAGGAGGCCTGCGTCATTTCCACCCGGGACGACTACCGCGGCGAATCGGTCAAGGCCGTGGTGGTGCTGCGCGCCACGCACAAGGACACCACCGAGCAGCAGATCATCGACTGGTGCCGCGAGAACATGGCGGTCTACAAGATCCCGCGCAAGGTGCAGTTCGTCGACGCGCTGCCCAAGAGCGGCAGCGGCAAGGTGATGTGGCGGCTGCTGCAGGAAGACGAGAACGGCGCGCAGTAACAGCCGGTTCATGCGCCTGGCTCGGAGGCTTTTCGCATCGAGAATCCAAGGCTTCGACCGCTCCGATTTTCCTGCCCATGCGCCTGCGCTTCCCGTTCGCCGTTTGTCTTGCGCTGTTGCCGCTGCTGTCGCAGGCCGCTCCTTCGTCCCGCACCTGCCTGGTGGTCGGCATCAGCGACGGCGACACGCTCACCGCGCGTTGCGGGCGCCTCGGTGACTACGAGGAGGTCAAGGTGCGCATTGCCGCGATCGACGCGCCGGAGCGGGCGCAGCCCTACGGCCAGCGCAGCAGGCAGGCGCTGAGCCGCATCTGCTATTTCGAGCAGGCGGTCATCACCGAGCGCGACACCGACCGCTACGGCCGCACCGTGGCCGACGTGCGCTGCAACGGCGAAGACGCGGGCACCCGCATGGTGGCCGAAGGCTGGGCCTGGGTGTATGACTTCAACGGCATCGCCACGCGCCGCGGCGGCGAGCTGTTCAAGCTGCAGGACAGCGCGCGTGCGCAACGGCTGGGGCTGTGGGCCGGTGCCAGGCCGCAGCCGCCCTGGGAATGGCGGCGCCGCCAGCGCGAAGACCAGTCGGACGGCTTCCTGTTCTGAGCCTAGGACTCGCTCTTGCCCTGCACGTCCGCCACCACGCGCGCATTGCGCTGGAAGCTCCAGTAGGCGCTGGCCCAATCCATCAGCACCACGATGCGGTTGCGGAACCCGATCAGGAAGTACGCGTGCGCGAACAGCCAGAACAGCCATGCGAGCCGGCCGCTGAAGCGCAGCGGGCCGAAGGGCGTTTCCAGGTCGACCACCGCCGAATTGCGGCCGATGGTGGCCAGGTTGCCGTAGTCCCGGTAGCGGAAAGGCACGGTCGGCACGCTCGCGATGCGGCGAAGAATGTTGGCGGCCGCCGCGCGGCCCATCTGCTTGGCGCCGGGCGACACGCCGGGCACCGGCTTGGGCGGCTTGCCGGGTGCATGGCTCAGGGCCGCGGCCAGGTCGCCCACCACGCTGATCTCGGGATGGCCGGGCAGGCTCAGGTCGGGCTCGACCTTGATGCGGCCCGCGCGGTCGCATTCGGCGCCGGTCGCCTCGCCCAGCATGCGCCCGAGCGGCGAGGCCGCCACGCCCGCCGCCCACACCACGCAGTTGCTGTCGATGCGGTAGCTGGGGGCCGAAGCGCCGCCGGGGCCGCCGCCGGCCTCCACTTCGAGACCGTTGGCGTCGATGGCGGTCACGCGCGCATTGAGCCGCACCTCGACGCCGAGCCGCTGGAGCTGCTCCAGCGCCTTCTGGCTCAGGCTCTCGGGCATCGCCTGCAGCACGCGCGGCCCGCCCTCGATCAACAGCACCTGCGCGCTCCCGGGGTCGATGCGGCGGAACTCGCCGGCCAGCGTGTGCTTGGCGATCTCGGCCAGCGTGCCGGCCATCTCGACTCCCGTGGGGCCGGCGCCGATCACCACGAAGGTGAGCAGGGCGCGGCGGCGCTCGGGGTCGGTGGCGGTTTCGGCCGCCTCGTAGGACATCAGCACGCGGCGGCGGATCTCGAAGGCATCCGACAGCGTCTTGAGGCCCGGCGCCAGGGGCGCCCATTCGTCGTGCCCGAAATAGCTGTGGGCCGCGCCGGCCGCGACCACCAGGTGGTCATAGCTCACGAGGCTGCCGTTGGCCAGCCGGACCGCGCGCGCGGCCGGATCGATGGCGCTCACTTCGCCGAGCAGCGTGGTAATGCGCGGCTGCGCGCGGAACAGGGCGCGCACCGGCGCCGCGATCGACGGCGCGGCCAGCCCGGCGGTCGCCACCTGGTAGAGCAGGGGCTGGAACAGGTGGTGGTTGGTCTTTTCGATCACCGTCACGTCCACGTCGGCGCTTTCGAGCCGGCGGGCGGCTTCGAGGCCGCCGAATCCGCAGCCGACAATGACGACATGGGGGCGGGCGGAGGCGTTGGTCGTTTGCATCGAACAGATGATACGCAGCCGCCCTGCACGCCGGCCGATCTTGTGCCAAAGTGGCTCCCCCCACCGATGCCTGCACTGCGGCGCGGCGTGACACGGCGCTTCAAGGGCGCGAACTTGTCCTACGCGCTGCTGCAACGGCCATCGGCTACAAATTGCGGTTGACCCGACTGGAGACACCATGACGCTTTCCCGGCCGATCACCCAGGCGGCGAGCGCATTGCGCGGCAAGTTCCGCGAAGTGCGCGCCGCCAGCCTGGCACTCGCCGCGCCGCTCTCCGCCGAAGACCAGTGCATCCAGTCGATGCCCGACGCGAGCCCGACCAAATGGCATCTCGCGCACACGACCTGGTTCTTCGAGACCGTGCTGCTGCAGCCGCATGCGGCGGGCTACCGGCCTTTCGACGAGCGGTTCCATTACCTTTTCAACTCGTACTACGAAGCGCTCGGCCCGCGCCATCCGCGCCCGCAGCGGGGGCTGCTCACGCGCCCTTCGGTGGACGAGGTGCACGCCTACCGCGCCCATGTCGACGAGACGGTACTGGCCTTGCTCGACGGCGGCGGCGACGGCGAGCGCGACTGGGCGGCCATCGAGCCCATCGTCACGCTCGGGCTGCACCACGAACAGCAGCACCAGGAGCTGCTGCTCACCGACATCCTGCACGCCTTGTCGTGCAACCCGCTGTTGCCCGCCTACAGGCCCGCGGCAGGGCCCGCGCTGCGGCTGGCCGCCGTGCCGCCGGCCATGCGCTGGCTGCCGCAGCCCGGCGGCACGGTGCAGGTGGGCCATGAGGGGCCGCAGCAGGGCTTTGCCTTCGACAACGAAACGCCCCGCCATGCGGCCCTGCTGCAGCCCTATGCCATTGCCGACCGGCTGGTGAGCTGCGGCGACTATGTGCAGTTCATTGCCGACGGCGGCTACCAGCGCCCCGAGCTCTGGCTTTCCGACGGCTGGGCGGCGGTGCAGGCGCAGGGCTGGCGCCATCCGGCCTATTGGCTGGCCGCCGACGATCCGCGGCTGCAAGCCCAGCAGCCACAGGGCGGCTGGCAGGTGTTCGGCCTGCATGGCGTGCGGCCGATGGAGGCCGACGCGCCCGTGTCGCAACTGAGCTTCTACGAGGCCGCCGCGTACGCCGAATGGGCCGGTGCGCGCCTGCCGACCGAATTCGAATGGGAAGCCGCCTTCGATGCGCCCGGCATCTTGCAGATGAGCGGCCACGTCTGGCAGTGGACGCGCTCCTCCTACGACCCGTACCCGGGCTTCAGGCCCATGCCCGGCATCGCGGCCGAATACAACGGCAAGTTCATGGTGGGTCAACTGGTGCTGCGTGGCGGCAGCGTGGCCACCCCGGCCGGGCACACGCGGCCCAGCTACCGCAATTTCTTTCCGCCGGCGGCGCGCTGGCAGTTCTCGGGGCTGCGGCTCGCGAAAGACATCTGAATCATGCGCAATCCAAGCTCCTCGTCCTCTTTTTCGTTTGCCACTGCCCAGCAGCAGCAGCAGCAGCGCCAGCCTGTCGCGCCCGCCGCCCCGGAAAGTGCGGGGCTCTCCGAGTTCGGCCGCGAGATGCAGGCGGGCCTTGCGCGCAGGCCGCGCAGCATATCGCCCAAGTATTTTTACGACGCCGCGGGTTCGCAGCTGTTCGACCGCATCTGCGAACTGCCCGAGTACTACCCCACGCGCACCGAGCTGCGCATCCTCGGCGAATGCGCGGGCGAGATCGCCGCGCAGGTGGGGCCGGGCGCCGAGATCGTCGAGTTCGGCGCCGGCTCGCTCACCAAGGTGCGGCTGCTGCTCGATGCACTCGAGACGCCCAGGCGCTACCTGCCGATCGACATTTCCGGCGAGCACCTGGCCGCCGCCGCCGAGCGGCTCAGGGCCGACTACCCGCAGCTGGCGGTGCAGCCGATTGCGGCGGACTACACGATGCCGCTGGTGCTGCCCGCACCGCTCTCCGGTGCGGGCAAGCGCGTGGGTTTTTTCCCCGGCTCGACGATCGGAAATTTCGAGCCCGACGAGGCGCTGGCCTTCCTGCAGCTCGCGGCGCGCATGCTGCGCGGCGGCGGGCTGCTGATCGGCGTCGACCTGGTGAAGGACCCGGCCCGCCTGCATGCCGCCTACAACGACGCGCAGGGCGTGACCGCGGCGTTCAACCTCAACCTGCTGCGGCGCGCCAACGCCGAGCTCGACGCGAATTTCGACCTCGACGGCTTTGCGCACGCGGCCTTCTACAACGCGCCGAAGCAGCGCATCGAGATGCACCTGGTGAGCCGGCGGGACCAGATCGTTTCGCTGAACGGCGAGCGGTTCGCGTTCGAGGAAGGGGAGACTATTCACACCGAGTACTCGCACAAGTTCACCGTGGAAGGATTGCGGGCGCTGGCGGTGAAGGCGGGGTTCCGGCCGGGGGCGGTGTGGACGGATCCGGAGAGGCTCTTCAGCGTGCATTGGCTCGGGGCTTGATTTTTGGTCCGGGGCCGGGTCTCGCCCCGGCGGGCGACTCACTTTCTTTGCTTCGCCAAAGAAAGTAAGCAAAGAAAGGCGACCCCTACTGTCTGCGTCCCTCCGCTTCGCTGCGGGCAACCTGCGGTGCTCGATTACGGCGGGGGTCCGCAGAACTCGCTCCACTGCGTTTCGCTCAGACAGCTGCGGCCCTGATCCCGCCTCCATCTGCGCTCCTCGGCGCATACAGAAGGGGTGGGAGCGGGTGGCCTTCGCTTCGCTCGGCCCCAAGACCAACAGCCCAACTCAATACCAAGCCACCGCGGCGCTGCGCGCCGCGGTGGCTTGGTGGCCGAGCGAAGCAAAGGCCCGTTCGGGTCCCAATCCCCTCTGTATGCGCCGAGGAGCGGAGGGTTTCGCGGATCAGGGCTCGCAGCTGTTTGAGCGAAGCGAGTTCTGCGAGACCCCGCGAAACGCGAGCACCGCAGGTTGCCCGCAGCGAAGCGGAGGGACGCAGACAGTGGGGTCGCCTTTCTTTTGCCTACGTTTCTTTGGCGAAGCAAAGAAAAGTAGGTCGCCCGCCGGGGCGAGACCCGGCCCCGAAACTCAAACAAGCTCAGGAACCCAACCATAAGCCGGCAATACCGCCCCATGGATTCGCCCCCCAAAAGCAACGGGCACAATATCCCTTCCCCGCGCGGCAGCGCACCGCCAACTGCGCCCCGCGCCACCTCCCCCTTGGAGTGCAAGACATGAAAGCAACCTGGAACGGCGTCACCATCGCCGAAAGCGACGACACCGTGCTCGTCGAAGGCAACCACTATTTCCCGATGAGCTCGCTCAATCGCGACCACGTGACCTTCAGCAACCACAAGACCACCTGCCCCTGGAAGGGCACGGCCAGCTACTACTCGCTGCTGGTCAACGGCGAGCTCCACACCGACGCCGCCTGGTACTACGCCGACCCGAAGCCCGAGGCCGAGGAAATCCGCGACCGCGTGGCGTTCTGGAAGGACGTGAAAGTCACCGCGTCGTGACCACGGCCGCATTCGCCCCACCATTCATCCAGCCCGCCGAGCTGCAGGCCGCGCTGCGCGAACAGGGCTATGCCGTGCTGAGCCCGCAAGGCGTGAGCGACTGGCTGGGCGTGCCGCTCGAACAACTCGAAGCGCTGCATGCCGACTGGAACGATCTCCCGCCGGACGAATACCTGAAGGACGGCGGCCGCTATCGCACGCGGCGCCACGCCTGCTTCACGGTCGAGGGCGATTCGATCGCGCAGGCGCCGCACCGCGCGCACTGGCAGCCGGTCGAATACAACGCGCTGCATGGCGGCATGCAGCGCTGGTTCGCGCCCATGCACGAAGCCACCGTGGCGCAGCCGGCCTGGCAGCGTCTGCTGCAGCGCCTGGGCGAAGCCGCGAGCGGCATGCGCGGCGCGGCGGCGGCGCAGCCGTGGTTCGTCGAGGCGCATCAGTTCCGCATCGACACCGCGGGCGGCATCGGCCGGCCCACGCCCGAGGGCGCGCACCGCGACGGCGTCGACCTGGTGGCGGTGGCACTGGTTGGGCGCAGCGGCATCAAGGGCGGCGAAACGCGCGTGTTCGAAGCCAGCGGGCGCCGCGGCGAGCGCTTCACCATGACCGAGCCCTGGACGCTGCTCCTGCTCGACGACGCGCGCGTGATCCACGAGTCCACGCCGATCCAGCCGCTCGAGGAGGGCGGCGCCGGATGGCGCGACACGCTGGTCGTCACCTGCCGCGCCGAGGGTTTCCAGGGGGATTGATCCCGCTGGCTTGAGTCCTACAGCCGCTGCCCGGCGCAGAGGTTAAATTCGGGGCCCGGCTCGGTTGCGAGCCGCGCCTGTCCGCGAACGAAAAAGTGAGGTCCGCCATGTTCAATCACATCCTGGTTCCGATCGACGGCTCCGAAACTTCCATGCTCGCGGTCAGCAAGGCCAGCGGCCTGGCGCTGGCGTTCGGAAGCCGCATCACGTTGATCCACGTGATCGACAACTATCCCTTCATCGGCGTGGGTGCGGACTATGCGCTGGGCCAGAACGAATACCTGGCCGCGGCCACCGCGAGCGCGAATGCGGCGCTCGCACGCGGCGTGGCGGCACTCGCCGCCGAGGGCCTGCACAGCGACCAGCGCGTGATCGACGGCCACGTGGTGCACGAAGGCATCGTCGACACCGCCATTGCCATTGCGGCCGACCTGATCGTGATGGGCTCGCACGGGCGCAGTGGCATCGAGAAGCTGCTGCTGGGCAGCGTCACGCAGCGCGTGCTGCAGGACGCGCCGATGCCGGTGCTCGTGGTCAAGGGCGGGCTGTAAGGGAAGAGAAATCGAAACCGGGCGGGCTCTGCAAGCAAAGGGCCTGCTGCGTGACCGGGTGCACGAAGCCCAGTTCGCTGGCGTGCAGCAGCAGGCGCGGCGCACGCGCCCGGACATCGGCGCTGCCGTAGAGCGCATCTCCCAGAATCGGATGGCCGATCGACAGCAGGTGCACGCGCAACTGATGCGAGCGCCCGGTGAGCGGCTCCAGCAGCAGGTGCGTGGCCTGCATCTTTCCATCCGGTGCTGAAGACGAAGACGACAGCGCACGCCAGCGCGTGAGGCTGGGCTTGCCGGCCGGGTCCACCTTCTGCAGCGGACGGTTCGGCCAGTCGGCCATCAGCGGCGCATCGATGACCGACCATTCGGCCTGCACCGGCATCGCGCCGTCCACGATGGCCTCGTAGCGCTTGTGCACACGGCGCTCGGCAAAGGCATCGCCGAGCGCACGCTGCATTGCGGCGCCGCGCGCCATCAGCACCAGGCCGCTGGTCGCCATGTCGAGCCGGTGCACGATCAGCGCATCGGGCCAGCGCCGCATGGCGCGCGCGCTCAGGCAGTCCTGCTTGTCTTCGCCGCGCCCGGGCACGCAGAGCAGGCCGGCGGGCTTGTTCAGCACCAGCAGGTGGGCGTCTTCGTGGATGAGGTCGATGTCCGGCATGGGTAGCCCCGGAGTGTAGAGAGCAGAGCCCGCGCTCGCTGCTGCACCTTGGCGCTGAACTCATGCGAAGCTCATGAAGCCTCGGCTATCCTCGAACAGATGTCCGGCCCTGCTTCCCCCGCCCCCGCTCCCGTTTCCCCGGGCTTTACCGAACTCCGGCGCGAGCGAGCGTTCATGCAGATGTGGGTGGCACGGCTCTTCGGCACCGCGGCCTCGCAGATGCTGCTGGTGGCCATCGGCTGGCACATGTACGAGCTCACCGGCAGCGCCTGGGACCTCGGGCTGGTGGGCCTCTACCAGTTCGTGCCCGCCTTGCTGCTCGCGCTGCTGGCCGGCCACGTGGTCGACCGCCACCACCGCGGCCGCATCGTGGCGGCCTGCTTTGCGGTGCAGGGGCTGGTGGCGCTGGTGCTGCTGCTCGCGGTGGTGCAGCGCTTCGACACGCGCGGCCTGCTGCTGGGGCTGTCGCTGGTGCTGGGCGCGGTGCGGGCCTTCCAGATGCCGGCGCAGCAGGCGCTCACGCCGCTGCTGGTGCCGCCCGCCATGCTGCCGCGCGCCATGGCTTTCAGCTCGGCCGGCATGCAGGGCGCGATCATCGGCGGGCCGGCGCTCGGCGGCCTGCTGTTCGTGGCGGGCATGGCGGTGGTGTACGGCGCGAGCGTGCTGTGCTTCGCGGTGGCCTGCGTGCTGGTGCTGCGGCTGCGCTATGCCTACACGCCGGCGGCACGCGAGCCGGTCACGCTGGCCACGGTGTTCGCGGGCGTCGATTTCATCTGGAAGCGCAAGCCGGTGCTCGGCGCCGTCTCGCTCGATCTCTTCGCGGTGCTGCTGGGCGGCGCGGTGGCGCTGCTGCCGATCTACGCCAAGGACATCCTGCACACCGGGCCCTGGGGGCTCGGCCTGCTGCGCGGCGCGCCGGCGGTGGGCGCGCTGGTGATGTCGATCGCCCTCACGCGGCGGCCCATCGAGCGCAACATCGGCCGCACGCTGCTGATGGCCGTCGGGCTCTTCGGGCTCTGCATGGTGGTGTTCGGCATTTCGCGCAGCTTCGTCGTCTCGCTGATTGCGCTGGCGGTGTCCGGCGGGGCCGACATGGTCAACGTGGTGATCCGCCAGACCCTGGTCCAGCTCGAAACGCCCGACGCCATGCGCGGGCGGGTGAGCGCGGTCAACTCGATCTTCATCGGCGCCAGCAACCAGTTGGGCGAGTTCGAATCGGGGGCCACGGCGGCGCTGCTCGGGCCGGTGGGCTCGGTGGTGGTGGGCGGCGTCGGAACCATGATGGTGGCGCTGGGCTGGTTCAAGCTGTTCCCGTCGCTGGCGCAGCGCGACCGGCTGGTGGTCGCGATGCCCGCGGCGGCCAAGTAGGGCGCAGCGCCGCGGTCTTCAGAAGACCGAAAACGCTTGGGGCGCATCGATCGTGAGGTCGCTCTGCGCCTCGGCCACGCAGGGCAGGATCCAGCCCTCGGCCTTTTCCTCGGCGCTCAGGCCGGGCCACTCGACGATGTGGCGGATGGAGCCTGCCACCAGCTGGCAGATGCAGGTGCGGCAGGTGCCGTTGCGGCAGGAACTCGGCATGTCGATGCCGGCCGCCTCGGCCGATTTCAGCAGCGTGGTGCCGGCCTCGGCGTCGAAGCCGAGGCCCGACGGTTCGAGCCGGACCCTCATCGCTGCGGAGGCTGTTGTTGCTGTTGCTGCTGCTCACGGCGCTGTTCGCGCAGCATGAAGAGATAGAGGCTTTCGACCTTCTCGCGTGCCCACGGCGTCTTGCGCAGGAACTTGAGGCTGGAGCCCACGCTCGGGTCGATGGCGAAGCAGCGGATCGGAACGAGTTCGCCGAGCTGCTCCCAGCCGTAGTGGTCGGCCAGCGCCGTGACGATGGCCTCCAGCGTGAGCCCGTGCAGCGGGTTGCGGGGCTGGGCCGGCTTGGCGGGTGCCGGGGCCGGCCCGGCGGGGGCCTCGTCGGTCACTTGTTCTTGAGCTTGCCGCGCGGGATCACCGCCGTGGTGATCGTGCGGACGGGTTCGATGCCGCCGGTGCCCACCGGCTTGGGCGGCGAAGTGTCCTTCTTCGGTTTCTTGGCTTCCTTGTTTGCGCGCTGTTGACCCTTGGCCATATCGACTCCTTTTGATGCTGTGTATGCGGCGTAGTAGCGGGCAGTTTAGCGGTGCGGCGACAATACGCAGTTCCTTTTGATTTCCCCGCATTCATGTCAGATTACGAAGTTCGCCCCGCCACCATGCGCGACGCCAAGGCCGTCGCCGAAGTCCATGCCCTGGCCGCCAAGGCTGCCTACGAAGGCATCCTGCCCGAAGAAGAGCTGCGCGTGCTGGCGCCCGCCTCCCGCGAGGCCAAATGGCGCGAGGCCATCGAGTTCAGCGAGCCGCAGGTGCAGGTGGCGGTGCAGGACGGCGAAATCGTCGGCTTCGTCGGCTTCGACCGCTCGCGCGACCCCAAGACGCCGTCCACCACGGGCGAGATCTGGGCCCTGTACGTCAAGCCCGAGCATTGGGGCAAGGGCATCGGCGTCGCCCTCTGGGACGCCGCGCGCGAAGGCCTCGAGGAAGAGGGCTGCACCACGGTCACGGCCTGGGTGCCGATTCGCAACGACCGCGCCATGCGCTTCTTCGAGCTCGCCGGTTTCAAGCGCGAAATGAAGACCGCCAAGACCACCGCGCTGGGCACCGTGCGGGTCGAAGAGATCCGCCTCAAGCGCAGCGTCGCCTGACGCCGCGCCGCCCGCGTACGGGTATTGCCGGCGGGCGCCGCGGTTGCGGCTAAGCTCGCCGCTTCTTTTTTCCACACCGACCCTTGCCATGGCCACCAGCCTGCTTCTGCTGCTCGACGACATCGCGACCGTCCTGGACGACGTCTCGATCCTCACCAAGGTCGCCGCCAAGAAGACGGCCGGCGTGCTCGGCGACGATCTTGCGCTCAATGCGCAGCAGGTCTCGGGCGTCAAGGCCGACCGCGAACTGCCGGTGGTCTGGGCGGTGTGCAAGGGCTCGTTCGTCAACAAGCTCATCCTGGTGCCCGCTGCGCTGGCCATCGGCACCTGGCTGCCCTGGCTGGTCACGCCGCTCCTGATGGTGGGCGGCGCCTTCCTTTGCTTCGAAGGCTGCGAGAAGCTCGCCCACAAGTTCCTGCACAAGCAGGAGCACGAGGCCGACACAGCGCGCCACGAGCGCGCCGTGGCCGACGAGGCCGTCGACGTGGTCGCGGTCGAAAAGGACAAGATCAAGGGCGCGGTGCGCACCGACTTCATTCTTTCGGCCGAGATCATCGCCATCACGCTGGGCACCGTGCAGGGCCAGCCCTTTCTCACGCAGTTCACCGTGCTGGCGGGCATTGCGCTGATCATGACCATCGGCGTCTACGGCCTGGTGGCCGGCATCGTGAAGCTCGACGACGCGGGCCTCTACCTGAGCCAGCAGGCGAGCAAGGCCGCGCAGGCCTTTGGGCGCGGCATTCTCGCAGCGGCGCCCTGGCTCATGAAGGGGCTGTCGATCGCGGGCACCGCGGCCATGTTCCTGGTGGGCGGCGGCATCCTGGTGCACGGCGTGCCGGCCCTCGGCCATGCCGTCGAAGACTGGGCTGCGGCCACCGGCGGCGTGTTCGGCGCGCTGGGGTCGATGGGGGTGAATGCGGGCATCGGCCTTGTGGCCGGTGCCGTGGTGCTGGCGGTGGTCGAACTCGTCAAGAAGCTCCGCCGCTGAGCGCGGCGAGAGGCGCGGCCTGCTTCAGCGCCGCGCCTTGGCGCGCTGCACCAGGTCGACCACGATCAGCGCCGCCCCCAGGACCAGGGCGAACCAGCCGACGACCGATGCGCCGGCCACCATCTCGAACCAGCGCGTGCCTTGCAGGAAGCGCGGCCCCAGCAGCACGGCGGCGCCGATCAATACGCAGAGGATGCCGCGTTCGAGCGTGCGGAGTTGTCTTGAAGCCATGGGTCTTGGTTGAATCTGGTGCGGGTCTGCAGGAGCGACATTGTCGCAAGACGGATGCACCGCAGAATCGAGGCGCAAAAAAACCGGAAGGACCCGCATGAGCATCGAGATCGCCAAGGAAGCACGCCAGCAGGCCATCGCGTCGATCGAGCGCTATTTCAACGAAAACATGGACGAGAAGATCGGCAACATCGCGGCCGGCGCGCTGCTCGGCTTCTTTCTTGAAGAGATCGGCCCGATCGTCTACAACAAGGCCGTGGCCGACGTGCAGGAGCGGCTGCAGTCGCGCATCTCGGAGGTCGATCTCGAAGTGCACGAGGACGAGTTCCAGTACTGGCGCAAGTTCGATCGGCAGAAAAAGAGCCGATAGCCGGCGCCTGGCGTCGCGTACACGCATCGCCCGCCGTTCAAAGATGCTTCCAAACGTTGCAAAATCCCAAGCCATGCAACCACACCGTCCCATTTCGCGTTTTGCGCCTTCTTCTTCACTGCTGCGCACCCTTGCCGCCTTGCCGCTCGTCCTGGCCGCTTCCCTCGCAGCCGCCCAGCAGGACCCCGCGTCGTTCCCGCTGGATTCGGTCGGTTACCTGAACGAGGAGCTGCCGCGCATGGAGGCCGCCATTGCGGCCAGGGACCGCAGCTTCTTCCACGGCGCAATGGCCCGCACGGTGGAGTTCTCCGATCGCTGGGGCTTCAAGGCGCAGGCCAATCCGGACCTGGCCAAGTACCCGATGTGCACCGAGGCGGTGATGGACTACGTGGTCGTCGGCATGTGCAGGCTCAATCCCGCGAGCGAAGGGTGCGAGCCCGGACTGGCGCCGCGCTTCGAGGCGAATGTGCAGCGCTGCCGCGAGGTGGCGGCGCGAAAATAGGCGTCCCGTCCGTCGACGCAAAAGAAAGTCCCCGCAGGCAATGCGGGGCGGAGACACGCCATGGAATACACACGCTACCAGACCCTTGCCATCACGCGCCGCGGCGCCCATGGCGCGGTGCTCGACATCCAGATGCGCGCGGCCAACGGCAAGCTGCCCACGGCCGGCCACGACGGCCACCGCGAACTGGCCGAGATCTGGCGCGACGTGGCGGCCGACGACACGGTGCGCTGCGCGGTGCTGCGGGGCGAAGGACTGGGCTTCTCGGGCGGCGGCGACCTGGCGATGGTGCAGGACATGACCACCGACGACGCGGTGCGCCAGCGCGTCTGGAAAGAGGCGCGCGACCTCGTCTACAACATCATCAACTGCGACAAGCCCATCGTCAGCGCAATGCACGGTCCGGCCGTGGGGGCGGGCCTGGTGGCGGGGCTCTTGGCCGACATTTCGATTGCCGCCAGGGACGCGAAGATCGTCGACGGCCACACGCGCCTGGGCGTGGCGGCGGGCGACCATGCGGCCATCGTCTGGCCGCTGCTATGCGGCATGGCCAAGGCCAAGTACCACCTGCTGCTGTGCGAGCCGGTGAGCGGCGCGGAGGCCGAGCGCATCGGCCTGGTGTCGCTCGCGGTGGACGAGGCCGATCTGCTGGCGCGCGCCTACGAAGTGGCCGACCGGCTCGCGGTCGGCAGCCAGAGCGCGATCCGCCTGACCAAGTACGCGCTCAACAACTGGCTGCGCCAGGCCGGCCCGACCTTCGACGCCTCGCTGGCGCTCGAATTCATGGGCTTTGCGGGCGCCGACGTGCGCGAGGGCGTGGCCTCGCTGCGCGAGCGGCGCGCGCCGAACTTCGGCTGAAGCCCGGCCCGTTGGATCAGGCCTTCTTCAGGCCCTGCAGCGTCTGCAGCAGCACCACGCGCGTCTGCCCCAGCACCATGCCCTTCCATTCGTCGTTGTCGCAGTAGAACGCGTCGCGCAGTTGCTGGCGGATCTCGCGCTTCTGCGCCTCGGGCGCCTCGGGGTGGCGGCGCAGCCAGGTGTCGGCGCGCAGGCGGGTCAGCACCTGGCCGTCGGGCAGGGTGCCGAACTCCAGGCCCATGGGCGCGATGCTTGCATCGGGGCACTCGTCGTAGGCGATGGAGACCACCGGCCCCGAGACGTCGGCCGAGGCCGAGTCGCCGGCAAAGGGCGCGAACACGTCGGCGCCCCACCAGGCATGCGCCTGCGCAAGATCGGCCGGCGCGTTGCGGCCCGGGTAGATCTTCTCGCCATGGCCGTAGGGACCAAGGCCGGTGTGGATGTCGATCCAGCCGATGTGCGTGGCCGACGCGGCATAGCTGCGCAGGATCGCGCGCATCGTGCGGTTGCTCCACGAGGGCGCGGTGCCGCCGTAGAACAGGCCGTCGGACGAGCTGTACTGGCCCCGGGTGACGGCTGCGCGGAAAGCGCGCATGCCGTGCTTCTCGACATAGGCGGCCATGGCGGCTTCGTCGGCGGGCGTCGGCGGCCAGCTGTCGGGCAACACCAGCGGCTCGACCTCGGCGTACTCCGCATTCGCCGGCAGCGGCACACCGAAGTCGATGTGGTTGCGGTTCAGGTCGATGTTGTCTTCGTTGGTGCGGTGCAGGTGCGAAAAGCCGTGCGGGTTGACCGCATGCACCAGCAGCAGCGCCACGCCCGCCTGTTCGAGCCGGCCCAGCAGGTCGGTGTCGTGGAGCGTGGCCACCTGCGCGCCCGAGCCGCAGAAGCCCTCGGGGCCGTGCGTGCCCGAGGTGACGAGCAGCAGCTTCTTCGCATCCCTGGCGCCGATCAGCGCCGCGTCGGTCGCCAGTTCCTCGCCGAGTGCGCCGCGGTGCGTCGGCAGCACGAAGGATTCGATCGCGGCGCCGCGCATGGCCGCGGCATCGAGGAACTTGGCGCGCGCTTCGGCGTAGGTGCCCGAGAAATGGCGGGTGGCGGCAGTGGAGGGGGTGTGCATGGGTGGGGGGCTGTGCGTGGATGTAGGGGTGTTGTCAGTCCGGCGGATAGGCGGCGCCCGCTTCGCCCGAGGTCCAGGGCGCGTACTTGTGCATCGCACGCTCGAACAGCGGCGAGGTGGTCCAGCCCGCGAGCCAGGCGCGCAGCAGCGGCCAGGGCTGGCTTTCGAACCACGCGGGCTCGACCATCGCGAACTGCCGCACGAAGGGCATGACGGCGGCATCGGCCAGCACCGCCCGCGCGCCGAAGAGTTGTTGCCCAGAGCCACTGGCGAGCCGTGCTTCCAGCTGCAGCAGGAATTGCGCACCCAGCTCGCGTGCGCCGCCGGCGGGCGCGTCCGCGAATCGGCCCGGGTACTTGTAGCGGTCGAGCTGCGGCTTGAAGCGGTTGTCGCACGCGTCCACGAGCGCGAGCATGTCGTCGAGCGTGCCCGCCTCGGGCGCGAGCCAGTGCAGCGGATCGTTGCGGCCCAGCGTCCACAGCATGATGTCGAGGCTTTGCTCCAGCACGGTGGCGCCGGGCAGCACCAGCACCGGCACCGTGCCCTTGGGCGAGGCGGCGAGCATTTCTCGCGGCTTGTTCTTCAGCACCACTTCGCGCAGTTCGCAACGCTCGCCGCTGGCGGCCAAGGCCAGCCGGGCGCGCATCGCGTAGGGGCAGCGGCGAAAGCTGTAGAGGACAGGAAGGCTTGTGGCTTGCATCGAGCGCAGGAGTCTATGCGCGCGGCAGCGCCGGCGGAAGCCCGGCTGCATTCAAATGCAACTGCGTTGCACTGGTTCATATAATGCAATTCTGTTGCATATAGGACCATCCCCATGACCGACCGCCTCCCCGTCACCGTGCTGTCCGGCTTTCTCGGCGCCGGCAAGACCACGCTGCTCAACCACATCCTGCACAACCGCGAGGGCCGCCGCGTGGCGGTCATCGTCAACGACATGAGCGAGGTCAACATCGACGCGGCCCTGGTGCGAAACGGCGGTGCCGAGCTTTCGCGCACCGACGAGAAGCTGGTCGAGATGAGCAACGGCTGCATCTGCTGCACGCTGCGCGAAGACCTGCTGCTCGAAGTGGGCCGGCTCGCGAGGGAAGGGCGCTTCGACCAGCTGGTGATCGAATCGACCGGCATCTCGGAGCCCTTGCCGGTGGCCGAGACCTTCACCTTTGCCGGCGAGGACGGCAAGAGCCTGGCCGACGTGGCGCGCCTGGACACCATGGTGACGGTGGTCGATGCCTTCAACTTCCTGCGCGACTACGGCTCGCCCGACAGCCTGGGCCAGCGCGGCCAGTCGCTGGGCGACGAGGACACGCGCACCGTGGTCGACCTGCTGATCGAGCAGATCGAGTTCTGCGACGTGCTGGTGGTCAACAAGACCGATCTCGTGAGCGCCGACGAGCGCGAGCGGCTCGTGGCCATTCTGCGCAGCCTCAATCCGCGTGCGCGCATCGAGATTGCGGCGTTCGGCCGCGTCGGGCTCGACCGCGTGCTCGGCACCGGCCTGTTCGATTTCGCGCAGGCCGAACGCGCGCCCGGCTGGCTGGCCGAACTGCGCGGCGAGCACCAGCCCGAGAGCGAGGCCTACGGCATCCGCAGCTTCGTCTACCGCGCGCGCCTGCCGTTCCATCCGCAGCGCTTCTGGGCGCTGGTGCAAAGCGAGTGGGAGGGCGTGGTGCGCTCCAAGGGATTCTTCTGGCTCGCGAGCCGCGCCACGCGGGCCGGGTCATGGTCGCAGGCGGGCGGTGCCTGCCGCTACGGCGTGGCGGGCCTGTGGTGGGCCGCCGTGCCGCGCGAGCACTGGCCGGCCGACGAGGAGGCGCTGGCGGTCATCCGCAAGAACTGGGACGCGGCCACCGGCGATGCCCGCCAGGAACTGGTGCTGATCGGTATCGGCATGGACGAGGCGGCCCTGCGCGCGCGGCTCGATGCCTGCCTGCTGACCGAAAGCGAAATGCGGCGCGGCGCTTCGTCGTGGGCAGACCTGCCCGATCCTTTTCCGGCCTGGAACGCGTAGCCGGCCCGAGAGCTCAGCCCCTGCATTCCCCGCAGGTGCCATGCAGCGTGAGCGCGGTGTGGCGGGTGTCGATGCCCTGCTTGCGCAGCTCGCGGCCGAGCCGGCTCATCACCTTGGGCAGTTCGGGATCGGAGGGGAGCGCGAGCACCTTGTGGCATTGGTCGCATTCGAAGGTGTTGCCCGAGGCGGTTTCCACATGGCGCGAAAAGCGGTTGACGCGGTCCGCGCCCACGCGCCGGTCGCACAGGCCGGCGTCGACCAGGCGGTCGAGCACGCGGTACACCGTGACGCGGTCGGGCGCCTCGCCGGCGGCGGCGGTGTAGGCAGCCACCACGTCGTCGTGCGTGAGCGGCTGGGAGGCGTGCTCCAGCAGTTCGAGCACGGTCTGCGCGGCGCGCGTCACGCGCAGCCCGCTGCTGCGCAGCAGGGTTTCGCTGTCGGGCGCCGTCGCGGCGATGGGGGGCTTCGGATGCGGGCTCATTGGTTTTCCGTGGAACCGACATTGTGTTGCATTCCGTGAGCCCGCGCCCCCGGCGGCCCGAATGCGCTAAGGTCTGGTTTTTCGCGTTTCTGAATACCTTCTACCGACCATGTCCAGTTCCCCGATCGAAATCGAGACCGCTCCCCATCCCACCGCCACGGTGATCGTGATGCACGGCCTGGGCGCCGACGGAAACGATTTCGTGCCGATTGCCAACGAGCTCGACCTGTCGAGCGTGGGCCCGGTGCGCTTCGTGTTTCCCAACGCGCCGGTGATCCCCGTCACCATCAACGGCGGCTACCGGATGCCGGCCTGGTACGACATTGCCGTGGCCGACCTGGTGGCGCGCGAGGACGAGGCGGGCCTGCGCCGCTCGCAGGCCACCATCGAGGCGCTGATCGCCAACGAGAAGGCCCGCGGCATTGCGGCCAACCGCATCGTGGTGGCAGGTTTCTCGCAAGGCTGCGCCATGGCGCTCCTGACCGGGCTGCGCCACACCGAGCGGCTGGCCGGCATCGTCGGTCTCTCGGGCTACCTGCCGATCGCCGCCACCACCGCGGCCGAACGGCATGCGGCCAACCACGACACGCCGGTTTTCCTGGCGCATGGCCGGCAGGACCCGGTGGTGCCGCTCGATCGGGCGCTGCAGTCGCGCGACGCGCTCACCGCGCTGGGCCATCCCGTCGAGTGGCATGAGTACACGATGGCGCACTCGGTCTGCATGGATGAGATCGCCGACCTGAACCAGTTTCTTCTGCGCGTGCTGGAGACGAAAAAATGATCCTCGTCATCGGACACGCCATGGCGAAGCCCGAAACCCTGCACGCGATGCTCGCCATCAGCGTGGAGCACGTGCTGCGCTCGCGCACCGAGCCCGGCTGCATCTCGCACGAGGTCAGCGCCGACGTGCAGCAGCCGCTGCGGCTCAGCTTCGTGGAGCGCTGGAGCGACATGGCGGCGCTGAAGGCGCATTTCCGCGATGAGGCGTCGCGCGCCTTCGGCAAGGCGCTGGCCGCCATGGCGGACGGCACGCCGCAGATCTCCATCTACCAGTCCGAAGAGATCGAGCCCGCATGAGCCCAGCTATCAAAACAATAGCGGCGCGCAGCATAGCGGATGCCGGGATTCCTTGCACAAGCAACGCCCGCGCGGCCGTGCTACCTTCCAGCCCCTCAGAGATTGACGGGTCATAACAATATGAGCAGCAGATTGCAGGAGAGGCTGGGTGCGCTCTCAGCCGCGCGGTTGAAGGGCATGCGGCGCGGCATCGAGAAGGAAAGCCTGCGCGCGCTGCCGGACGGCAAGCTCGCGCTCACGCCGCACCCGCTGGCCCTGGGATCGGCGCTGACCCATCCGCACATCACCACCGACTTCAGCGAATCGCAGCTCGAGCTCATCACGGGCGTGCATGCCAGCGCCGAGTCGGCGCTGGAGGAGCTCACGCGCGTCCACCAGTTCACCTACCGCGTGCTCGCCTCGCTCGGCGACGAGCGCCTCTGGGTGTCGAGCATGCCCTGCGGCCTGCCGACCGACGAGACCATTCCCATCGGGCGCTACGGCTCCTCGAACGTCGGGCGCGCCAAGAGCGTCTACCGCATGGGCCTGAGCCACCGCTACGGGCGGCGCATGCAGACCATCTCGGGCATTCACTACAACTGGTCGCTGCCCGACGTGTCCAGCGAACAGTATTTCGCGCTCATCCGCAACTTCCGGCGCCATGCCTTCCTGCTGCTGTACCTGTTCGGCGCCTCGCCCGCGCTGTGCTCCAGCTTTGTCGCGGGGCGCCCGCACGAGCTGCAGCCGCTGGGCGACGGCAGCATGTTCATGCCGCACGGCACCTCGCTGCGCATGGGACGCCTGGGCTACCAGAGCGACGCCCAGGCCTCGCTGGCCGTGAGCTACAACAGCCTCGAGGGCTACGGCGCCTCGCTGCAGGACGCGCTCACGCGGCCCTGGCCGGCCTACGAGGCCATCGGCATCCGCAACCTCGGCGGCGACTACAACCAGTTGGGCACCAGCCTGCTGCAGATCGAGAACGAGTTCTACGGCACCATCCGGCCCAAGCGCGTGATCCACCCCGGCGAGCGCCCGCTGCATGCGCTGCGCGAGCGCGGCGTCGAGTACGTCGAGGTGCGGCTGATGGACCTCGACCCCTTCGAGCCGGTGGGCATCAACGCGCAGACCATGCGCTTTCTCGACGTGTTCCTGCTGCAGTGCCTCTTGAGCGACAGCCCGGCCGACACGCCCCAGGAAATCGCCGAACTGGCCCACAACCAGCACCTCACGGCGGCGCGCGGACGCGAGCCGGGCCTGCAGCTCTTGCGCGGCGGCCGCGAAGTGGGCCTGGCCGACTGGGGCATCGAACTCGTCGAGCAATGCCGGCCCATCGCCGCCGCGCTCGACGCCGCGAGCGGCGGCACGCAGCATGCCGATGCGGTGCGCGCCGCAATGGCCGCTTTGCAGACTCCCGGCAGCCTGCCTTCGGCGCGGGTGCTGGCCGCGGTCGAAGAGCAGCACGGCAATTCCTTCATCGGCTTCGTGCGCGCGCAGTCGGAGCAGACCCGCGCCACGCTGCTGGCCCTGCCGTTCTCGGCCGAGCAGCAGGCCGGGTTCGAGCGCATGACCGAGGAATCGATCCAGGAGCAAAAGCGCATCGAGGCCGCCGACACCATGCCTTTCGAGATCTACCGGGAGCAGTACGTGTCCCCCGCGCGCCTGGGAATCGGGCG
Organism: Variovorax sp. SPNA7; assembly: GCF_033807855.1. Taxonomy (NCBI): domain Bacteria; kingdom Pseudomonadati; phylum Pseudomonadota; class Betaproteobacteria; order Burkholderiales; family Comamonadaceae; genus Variovorax; species Variovorax sp. SPNA7. Next base: position 4,052,874 of record NZ_CP138513.1, on the reverse strand, counting down.
CGGGCGGGTGGCCGTTGCGGCCTGAGCGTCCGGCGCGTCCCACTGCCACATCGCCCGCCTGACGACAGGCGCGAAGCGCGTTGGCCTACAGGCATTGGCCGGCATGGCCCACCATGGCAGCCGCTGCCGCAGCGACCATGGGCGGCATGCAACCCGCCAGCTTCAGATCTCGACTCCGGCCCCTGGTTCGGCCGGAGATTGCGGCATGACTTTCAAGGCCTACCTTGTCGAGGACAGCCCCCTCATTCGCGAAAACCTTGTCGGCTTCCTGCACGACGTGGCTGACGCGGACGTGGTGGCCTGCGCCAGCAGCGAGGAAGAAGCCGTGCACTGGCTCGACCATCACCGCGACGACTGGGACCTGACCATCGTCGATCTTTTCCTGGAGCACGGCAACGGCCTGGGCGTGGTCCGGGCCTGCCGCCACCGCGCGGCCAAGCAGAAGGTCGTGGTGCTGAGCAACTACGCCACCTCCGAGATGCGCCAGCGCTCCGCGCAACTGGGCGCCGATGCCTTCTTCGACAAGTCGGCCGAGCTCGATCAGCTGGTGGCCTACTGCGAAACGCTGCGTCACGCGCGCGACTGAGCCTGCTTCCGGGCGGCGCTGCCCGGGCGCCTTTCTGGGGTAAAACGCCACGCGGCCGCCGCGGCGGCCATCGGCACACCCATTCCCAAGGAAAGAAAGCAGCGAGATGAGCAACAGCACCATCGACTTCAAGGGCCGCGTGGCCATCGTGACCGGCGCGGGCGGCGGCCTGGGCCGCCAGCATGCGCTGGCCCTGGCGGCGCGCGGCGCCAGGGTGGTGGTCAACGACCTGGGCGGCGCCCGCGACGGCTCCGGCGCCTCGGTGAGCGCGGCGCAGGCGGTGGTGGACGAGATCGAGGCCGCGGGCGGCCAGGCCATGGCCAACGGCGCCTCCGTCACCGACTTCGAGGCGGTGCAGGCCATGGTGAAGCAGGCGGTCGACGCCTGGGGCCGCGTCGACATCCTGGTCAACAACGCCGGCATCCTGCGCGACAAGAGCTTTGCCAAGATGGAGCTCGCCGATTTCCAGCTGGTGGTCGACGTGCACCTGATGGGCGCGGTGAACTGCACCAAGGCCGTCTGGGCGCTCATGAACGAGCAGAAGTACGGCCGCATCGTCATGACCACCTCGTCTTCCGGCCTCTACGGCAACTTCGGCCAGAGCAACTACGGCGCCGCCAAGCTCGCGCTGGTGGGGCTCATGCAGACGCTGAGCATCGAAGGCGCAAAGAACGACATCCGCGTCAATTGCCTGGCGCCGACCGCGGCCACCCGCATGACCGAGGGGCTGATGCCGCAGGAAGTGCTGGACGCGCTCAAGCCCGAGGCCGTGGTGCCCGCCATGCTGGTGCTGGCGGCCGAGAACGCGCCGAACCGCACCATCCTCTGCGCCGGTGCCGGCACCTTCGAGGCCGCGCACATCACGCTGACGCAGGGCGCCTGGCTCGGCATTGGCGCGGACACGCCCGAGCAGCTGGCCGCGCGGCTCGCCGAGGTGACTTCGCGCGAGGGCGAGATCGTGCCGCAGAGCGGCTCGGCCCAGGGCAGCAACGAGGTCGGCAAGGCGATGGCGAGCGCCGGCAAAGGCTGATCCGCCATCCGGTCCATGGCCGCTTGACCTCGAGTGCACTCGAGCATTTCCAATGGATTGACCGGGCCTTCCGGTTTCATTCATCCATCCGGGGAAAGCAGCCATGAACACGACAGACGACAGCAGGGCGCTGGTGCAGCGCATCCATTCCGAGCTGGACAAGGGCAACGGCCAGCTCTTCATCGACAGCCTGGCCGACGACGCCCGCTGGACGCTGGAAGGCAGCACGCCGTGGTCGCGCACCTACGCGGGCAAGGCCGCGATCCGCGAAGAGCTGCTCAAGCCGCTGTTCGCGCAGTTCGCGGGCCCCTATGTGAGCAGGACCGAGCGCATCATTGCCGAGGGCGACCGCGTGGTGGTGCTGTTCAGCGGCGACGTGCCCACCCGGGCTGGCAAGCGCTACAACAACCGCTACTGCTACATCTACCGCATCGAAGGAGGCAAGGTGAAAGAGCTGACCGAGTACTTCGACACCGCACTGGTCGAGCAGGCGCTCGAGGCGCCGCCGGCTGCGGTTCCTGCCCATGCCGGCTGACGGCGGCGCGCCTTTTCACATCGGCGAGCTGGCCCAGCGCACCGGCCGCACCGTGCATGCCATCCGCTGGTACGAGACGCAGGGCCTGGTGCCGGGCGTCGTGCGCGACGAAGGCGGTCGGCGCCTCTACGGCGAACTGCACGTCGGCTGGCTCGACCTGATGGATCGGCTGCGCCGCACCGGCATGTCGATTGCCGAGATGCGCGAATACACCGCGCTCGCGCTGCAGGGCAAGGCCACGCTGCGCCAGCGCCGCGACCTGCTTGCCGCGCACCGCGCGCGCGTGGCCGAAACCATTGCGGATTGGAACCAGGCGCTGTCGCTGGTCGAGCGCAAGATCGATTTCTACGACGACTGGATGCAAAGCGGCCACAGGCCGCCCCTGCTGCCCGCCGAAGCGCCGCGCGCGCCGCCGCCCAGGCGAAAGGCGCGGTAGCCGGTGCGGTGCCCGCCTACTCCGCGATGAAGCCCGTGTCCTTGCGGATCGAATCGCGGTCGCGGTGGTTGTTCAGGCGGCCGAGCGTGTTGTCGAGCAGGCGCTTGAGCTTGTCGGCCGCGCCGCGAAAGGCCTCGTCGAGGGTGGTGGCGTGCTGGGTGACGGCCAGCGGCTGGTGGTGGGCCAGGCGTGCTTCCATCACGCAGCACTTGTCTCCGGCACCGGCCTTGTCGTGGTTCTCGTCGCTCAGATGCACTTCGACGCGGGTGACATCGTCGACGAAGCGGCCGAGCTGCTGCTTGATTTCCGCATCGGCCCAGCGCTCCAGCGCGTCCTTGTTGTTGACACCGTTGCTCGTGTTGACCTGAATCTGCATTGTCTTGTCCCTGATGATGGATGAACGAGCCTCTACTGTGCGCCCTAAACGGCCCAGGTCCGCGTAGGCATGTTCCCCAACCCCCGGGACGGGGCGGGATTCAGCTCTGGATATAGGTCGTGAGCTGCGCGATGGTTTCCTCGTGGTCGGCAATGATGTCGTCCATCAGGTCCTGGATGGAGATCATGCCCACCACCTTGGCGCCATCGACCACCGGCAGGTGGCGGAACTTGCGCTGGCTCATCAGCGCCATGCAGGCGCGCGTGCGGGTCTGCGGGGTCACGGTCATCACGTCGGGCGTCATGATCTCGGAGACCTTCATCTCCTTGGAGTTCTTGCCCTGCAGCGCCACCTTGCGGGTGTAGTCGCGCTCGGACAGAAAGCCCACCAGCCGGTCGCCGTCCATCACCATCAGCGCGCCGACCTCGAAGCGCGCCAGGGTGGCCAGCGCATCGAACACGCTGGTGTCGGGCGAGGTGCGCCAGGCCGCGGAATCGTGGCGCTTGAGCAGTTCGGAGACGGGTTTCATCGCGGTAACTCCATCAAAAAAGTTCTGATTCGACCGACGCGTCCATGCGCCGCACTCGGCCAAATGATAGGGGCGGAACCAACCCCGCGATGCAAAAACCTCTAGGGGATTGCGCGCGCCACCCAAGGACGCACGCCGACGCGAACTAAGGTGTTGCTGCGAGCACGCGGCTGAGCGCCACCGGGTCGCCCACCACGGTCTTGACCAGGCCCTTGTCGTCGAAGCTCACCTGGTACTCCGACCAGCTGTCGCGCCAGTAGCGCCAGGTGGGCGCATCGAGGCTGGGGTTCTCGCTGGCCACCGGGTAGCCGATGGCCATCAGCACCTGTGCGCGCGTCATGCCGGGCGCCACTTTTCCGGCCACGATGGCGTCGCGCACGGCGGGTGCGAAGGCCGCCATCTTCTGCTTCGGGTCTTCGGTCACCACGTAGCGCTGCGCGAAGTCGATGAGGGTGATGTTGCGGCTGTAGTCGTTCTTGATGCGCTGGGGCTTGCCCGCGAGATCGAGGTTGAACCAGCGGAAGTCGTAGCCCGTGATGCGCGCCGGCGTGCCCACGGCCACGATGCTGGTGCCCTGCTCGTCGTAGTTGATGTCGCTGATCGAATTGCCGTAGGTGCGCATGTTGCAGCACAGGTAGCCGCTGACCAGCGGGCCCGGCGGCGGCGAGGGACGCTGGGCATGGACGACGGTCGCGGGAACGACGGTGGCTGCCAGCAAGGCGGCAGCGGCAAGGCGCTTGAACATGGATTTCCCTCGTATTTATTGAAAATGGCTGCGCATGCAGCGCGCGGATTCTAGAGGGCGCGGTGCGCGCAGGCACAGGCAAAATGGGCCTGTGCAGCTACAGAAAGCGTAGCGGCGTGATTTGCCGCACATCGCGGTCCACAATGCGCACCCGGCCTTCGGGCCCGCACCTTCCCCCACAGAGCGAAAGAAAGAACATCCATCGATGGCGATCCAGTGGTTCCCCGGGCACATGTACACGACCCAGAAGGCCATCACCGAGCGGGTGAAGGACATCGACGTGGTCATCGAGCTGCTCGACGCGCGCCTGCCCGGCTCCAGCGCCAACCCGATGCTGGCCGAACTCACCTCCGGCCGGCCCACGCTCAAGGTGCTCAACAAGCAGGACCTGGCCGACCCGGCGCGCACGGCGCTCTGGCTTGCGCACTACAACGCGCTGCCGGCCACGCGCGCCATTGCGCTCGACGCGAGCCTGACCACGCCCGCGCAGGCCATCGTGCGCGCCTGCCACGAGCTCTCGCCCAACCGCGGCGGCATGGCCAAGCCGATGCGCGTGCTGATCTGCGGCATTCCGAACGTCGGCAAGTCGACCCTCATCAACACCCTCACCGGCAGCCGCAAGGCCAAGACCGGCGACGAGGCCGGCATCACCAAGCTGGAGCAGCGCATCACGCTGGCCGACGACTTCTACCTGTGGGACACGCCCGGCATGCTGTGGCCGCGCATCGTGGTGCCCAAGAGCGGCTACAACCTGGCGGCCAGCGGCGCCGTCGGGCGCAACGCCTTCGACGAGGAAGAAGTGGCGCTGGAGTTGCTCAACTACCTGAAGACGCACTACGCGGCGGGCATCACCGAGCGCTTCAAGCTGGCCGAGCACGACGCCGCGGCCATTGCCGCCATGAAGGACGAGGAAGTGCTCGACGCCATCGGGCGCAAGCGCGGCGCGCTGCTGGGCAAGGGCCGCGTCAACCTGCAGAAGGCGGCCGAGATCGTGATGCACGAGTTCCGCGCGGGCAACCTCGGGCGCATCACGCTCGAAACGCCCGAAGAGTTTGCGCAGTGGCTCGCCGAGGGGCTGCGCGCCGATGCGGAGCGTGCGGCAAAGAAGGCGGCGCGCGGAAAGAAGCGCAAGCCGGCCGACGAGTCCGCCGAGGGCGAAGGGCCACGGCCGGACTGACCGGCCGGAGGCCGCCCGCCCACTATCATCGAAACATGCAACGCCTCACGCGCCAACGCAACGCGGTCTTCTCCGCCTTCAGCGACACCGGCCTGGTGCTGACCGCGCCGGAAATCCTCGAGCGCGCCCGCGCCATCGTGCCCGAGATCAGCCTCTCCACCGTGTACCGCCAGGTCTCCATGCTGCTGGCCGACGGCGAGATCGCCAAGGTCGAGCTGCCCGGCGAGCCGGCGCGCTACGAAGTGGCCTGCAAGCCCGATGCGCACCACCATTCGCACCATCACGGCGAAGAGGCCGACCACCACCATCACTACTTCCACTGCGGCAGCTGCGGGCAGGTCTTCATGCTGCATGCATGCCCCGGGCCCATGACCGATCTGGTGCCCAAGGGCTTCCAGGTGAAGAGCCACGAAGTGACGCTGCATGGCGTGTGCGCGGCCTGCGCCGGTGCCGCCCGCAAGGCGCGGTCGCCGAAGGCGCACTGACTCCCGTGGCGGGTCAGCGCACCTGCAGGCGCGCGTCCTTCGGATAGCTGATGGTGTAGTCGGCCGCGACGCGCGCGGTCTTGCCGGGCTCCAGGTCGAAGCGCCACATGGCGAGCCCGGGCTGCTTGTTCCAGGCCAGCTCGCCGGGCTGCGGCGAGAACTGCGCGGCCACGCGCACCTGCTCGTCGACCGAGACGGGCGCGGCCTCGAGCACCTGCACCGCAATCGGCGTGCGGTGGCGGTTTTCCACCACGTAGGCGCGCTGCACCTTGCGCTCAGCGCGCGAGCCGGCAAAGCCGCCCGTGCCCTGGCTGTCGCTCTCGGGCTCGGCCTGCACGCGCACCAGTTCGTCGCGGCCGAAGGAGAGCGTGAGCCTGGCGTCGCTCGGCGCGCTCCACCGGCCGCTGCCGACGAAGTTGCCGTCGCGGTAGAGCTGCAGCGCACCGGCCGGCCATACGCCCGCCGGCTGCGCGAGCTCGGCCACCAGGAAGGCGCTGGCATCCACGCGCGGGCTGGTGCGCGCGGCGAGCTTGGCCGTGTCTTCGTGCTGGCCCAGCGCCAGCGTCACGCGCTGGCCGCTGGAGGGCACGTCGATGCCCTGGGGCACCGCGAATTCGGTGGCAAAGCTGTTGTCGAACACGTTCACGTCGAACAGGGGCTCCGTGGCTTCGGCCATGGCGCGCCGGTCGGCGGATGCGGCGGGCGCGGCGGGCGCCGGCGCCATCATCGCGGCCATGCCCCCCTGGACACGCGGCGGCGGCTCGATGCCGATGCGCCACGCCGTGGGCGTGCGGCCCGCGGTTTCGCGGCGCGGCTGGCCGGTGGAGAGCACCAGCTTCACGCCGCGCCAGTCTTCGCCCGTGGCCTGCGCCACCAGTGCCTGGCGCTCGATGCGCACCTTGCTCGTGGCGGTGTCGAGCAGCGCGCGGTAGGTGGGCGTCCAGCCGGGGCCGGCGACCTGGTAGCTCAGCTTCACGTCGGCATCGGTGCTGGCGGCCAGCGTCACGGTCACGGCCATCACCTGCGCGCCGTGGCCCTGCGAGCGCTTGCGTTCGGCCAGCAGCGGATTGAGCTGCCGGTCGATGTCGGCCTGCCTGCGCTGGATCTGGTGCTGCTTGAGCAATGAGTCCTGCCCGGTGCGGCGCATCGCCTCCGCCATGGCGGCGAGGTTGCGCGCATCCATCGGCGCGCGGGCGCCCTGGACCGAGTCGCCGGTGCCGCCCGAGAGGCCCTTGAGGTAACCCGTCACCATGCCCAGCGCGTCGTTCTCGGCCTGCAGTGCGGCCTTCTGGTCTTCCAGTTCGCGGATGCGGCCGTCGAGCGCGCTGGTGGCGCAGCGGGGCGACAGTTCGCGCGCCTCGCTGAGCACCGAGGTCTCGCCCACGCGCACCGATGCGCCGGCCGACACCTGCAGGCTCTGCACGTCGAGGCCCGCGGGCAGGCAGGCGAAGGTGACCGACCGGCTGCCGGCCGCAACGCGCGCGACGCGCTCCACCGTGGCGCTGCCGGGATAAACCTTGACCTGGGTGATGCGCGAATTGTCGGCTGCGGCTTGCGCGTGGACGCCGGTGCTCGCCGCCAGCCAGGTGGTGGCGGCGAAGCTGGCACGGAGAAGAAAGGCGCAGGAGGGTGCTTGCATGGAGAACCTTCGGAAGTGGATGGATGGCTTGTCTCCACTCATACGGCCGGGCTCGTCCAACGGGGTCAAGTCATTGCAAATTTTTTCGATGCGGGCGTTGCTGTCGCCAATGCAACCGCAACAGCGCCGCCGGTCACGCGCGCGACGACGCGTGGCGGCAGCGCTTCGTAGAGTGGGGCCGTCCGCTACGCCAACGCATTTCCGTTCCAAGGAGATCTTCCATGCTCGACACCATCCAGGCCGTCAACAAGACCGCTGCCTTCAACCGCTGGGCCGGCTTCGAAGTCACCCGCGCCGCCGCCGGCGAAGCCGAACTGCGCATGGAATGGCGCGAGGAAGACATGGGCCAGTACGCCGGCTTCCTGCATGCGGGGCTGATCGGCGCCATGCTCGACACCGCCTGCGGCTTCGCGGCCGCCACGGTGGCCGGCCGCGTGCTGGCCTCGCATTTCTCGGTGAACTGCTTGTCGCCCGCGCTCGGCCGAGCCTTCATCGCGCGCGGCAAGGTGGTGAAGGCGGGGCGCAAGCAGGTGTTCACCACCGCCGAACTCTATGGCCAGGGCGATGGCGGCAGTCTCAAGCTCGTGGCGACGGGGAGTGCCATCCTGGTTCCGGTGGAAGAGCCTCCGTTGGCAAGGTGACTGCCGCCTTGGCGCCGGCGCGCCGGGGCTTGAGCCCGAACAGCGGGCGCAGCCAGTTGAAGCGGCGGATCAACCCGTCGGTGAGCAGCCAGCAGCCCGCGATGGTCAGTGCGACCAGCAAGGCCGGCTCCAGCACCGGCCCCAGCGCGAGCGGAGCCAGCAGCGCAATGCCCGCGATGATCAGCGTCTGGTGCAGCACGTACCACGGGTACACCGACTCGTTGGCCCAGCGCAGCCAGGGCCACGGACGGTTCAGGTGGCGATGGCCGTGGCCCAGGATCGTGGCGACCGCCAGCCACAGGTAGAGCATGCGCAAGGCGTCCATCGGTACGCCGGAGGGCGGTCCCTTGGCGCCGAGCCGCAGCACGATGAAGGTGGTGATCGCCGCCGCCGCCAGCGCCAGCGACATCCGCCGCAGGCGTTCCAGCTCGCGCCACACGCCCGTGTCCACGCCCATCCAGTAGCCGTAGAGAAACACGGTGAAGTAGATGCTGTGCAGGTGAAAGTCGCGGACCAGGTTGTGCGTGGGCGGAAAGTGCCGGGCCAGCAGCATCGTCCAGACCAGCAGCGGAAGCGCCGGCAGCAACAGCAGCTTCCAGCCGCGCAGTCCGTTGAATCGGCGGCGCATCCACTGGCCGGCGGATGACCGCCACAGCGGCAACGTCAGCGCAATGAGCGCCGTGTAGGTGAACAGGTAGGGCAGGTACCAGAGGTGGTTCCAGGTGATGCCGAACTCCGCGCCGGCAAAGGCCTCCTTCGGCCACGGATCGCTCATGGAAAGATAGCGCAGCAGGAAGGCGCCGAAGCCCGGCGCCACCAGGCCGCTGGCCACGCCTTGCGCATAGGCCTGGTAGGGCACGACCACCGCCATGCCGAAGGCCAGCGGCAGCATCAGCCGCACGCCGCGGCTGCGCAGCAGGCTCCAGGTGCCCTGGCTGCGGCTCAGGAAGCCCAGCGACACGCCCGAGACCAGGAACACCAGGTCCATGCGCCAGAGGTTGAGCACGCGCATCGGCCACTGCAGCCATTCGGCCGCGTGCGGGCTCTTGAGGTGCCAGGGCCAGTCGGCCACGTAGTACATCGCCACGTGGTACAGGATGACCAGCAGGAAGGCCAGCGCGCGCAGCGCGTCGATGTCGTGCCGCCGGTCGGGCAGGGTGGATGCGGTTGTGTTCATCGGTCGATGGTTGCGCCCACCCGCCGCGCGCGGCCTGCCCAGGGGACGGATCGCGGGCCTTTTGTGACGAGCGGTGCCCTCCAGGGACGAAATTCGCCCGCCCGGCCCGCGGATCGCGAGAATCCCGGGCATGGGAGATTCCCGAAAGAACCTGTACGAGCGCTACGAACCCATCCGCCGCCGCGTGGAAGTGGGCTTCTGGATCGTCTTCATGGCGCTGCAGGCGGTGTTCAACACCACCGTGGCGCTGGTCGACGCGCGCGACCGCGCCGTGCCCCGCGCTGCCTGGGAAATCATCACCTGGGAGGTGTCGAGCCACCTCGTGCTGCTGGCGCTGGTGCCGGCCGTCGTGGCCATCCAGCACCGGCTGTCGCCGCTCGCGCGCACCCACCTGCTGCGCTACCTGGGCTGGCACCTGGCTGCCAGCGTGGTCTTCAGCGTGGTGCACGTGGCGGCGATGTTCGCGCTGCGCGCCATGGTCTACGCGGCGGTTGGCGAGCGCTACGACTTCGCGGGCTGGACCGGGCGCTGGGGCTACGAATACCTGAAGGACGTGCGCGCCTACCTGTCGATGGTGTTCGGCATCTGGGTCTACGGCGTGTTCATGCTGCGGCTGCAGGGCGAGGCGCGCGTGCTCGACCAGCCCGAGGCGGCGGCAGCAGCGCCGGCCGAGCCCGCCGAAGCCCATCAGGCAGCCGCGCCGCCCGCGCGCCCCGAGCGCTTCCTGGTGCGCAAGCTGCGGCGCGAGTTCCTGATTGCCGCCAGCGACATCGACTGGCTCCAGGCCGAAGGCAACTACGTCGGCCTGCACGTCAACGGCCACGACTACCTGCTGCGCGCCACGCTCACCGATTTTCTGGCCCAGCTCGACCCCGCCCATTTCGTACGCGTGCACCGCAGCCACGCCGTCAACCTGGGCCGCATCAAGGAAATCGAGCCGCTCGACGGCGGCGATGCCCGGCTGCACATGCACGACGGCAGCACGGTGCCCTGCAGCCGGCGCTATCGCGATGCCCTGCGCGCCGGGGCGGGCTGACCCGGGCTGCGCGCCGATCCGTCCTGTTCCGGTGCGGCCGCCGCACTGCTAACGCCCATTTCCGGCGATGACGCACCATGAGAGAGCTTTCAGGCACCATTTTTGCTTTCTTGCGGCGCTGCCCCGAGCAATTCGGGTGCATGCACCAATTCAAACCAAAAACTGCAAGAAGCTCCAATGGACGCACTCAAACAGGGCGCAGACGCGCTGTTCATTCTTCTCGGCGCGATCATGGTGCTGGCCATGCATGCCGGTTTCGCCTTCCTGGAACTGGGCACCGTGCGCAAGAAGAACCAGGTCAATGCGCTGGTCAAGATCCTGGTCGACTTCTCGGTCTCGACCATCGTGTACTTTCTCGTGGGCTATGGCGTGGCCTATGGCACGCACTTCTTCGTGGGCGCCACGGAACTCGCAGCCAAGAGCGGCTACGAGCTCGTGAAGTTCTTCTTCCTGCTCACTTTCGCAGCGGCGATTCCGGCGATCATTTCGGGCGGCATCGCCGAACGCGCCAAGTTCTGGCCTCAACTGATCGCTACGGCGGTTATCGTCGGCTTCGTCTATCCGCTGTACGAGGGCATTGCCTGGAACAAGGCCTTCGGCATCCAGGCGTGGATCGCCTCTGTCACGGGCAGCGAGTTCCACGACTTTGCCGGCTCGGTGGTGGTGCACGCGGTGGGCGGCTGGCTCGCGCTGCCGGCCGTGCTGCTGCTGGGAGCGCGCCGCAACCGCTACCGCGGCGACGGTTCGCTGAGTGCGCATCCGCCTTCGAACATTCCTTTCCTGGCGCTGGGCGCCTGGGTGCTGTGCGTCGGCTGGTTCGGCTTCAACGTGATGAGCGCGCAGAGCATCGACAAGATCTCCGGCCTCGTGGCCGTCAACTCGCTCATGGCGATGGTGGGCGGCACGCTGGTGGCGCTCGCCATGGGCAAGAACGATCCCGGCTTTGTCTACAACGGCCCGCTCGCCGGACTGGTGGCCGTGTGCGCGGGCTCCGACCTGATGCACCCGCTGGGCGCGCTGGTGGTGGGCGGCGTGGCTGGCGCCATCTTCGTGGCCATGTTCACGCTCACGCAGAACAAGTGGAAGATCGACGACGTGCTCGGCGTCTGGCCGCTGCACGGCCTGTGCGGCACCTGGGGCGGCGTCGCGGCCGGCATCTTCGGCACCCAGGCGCTGGGCGGCATCGGCGGCGTGAGCGTCTGGGCGCAGCTCATCGGCACCTTGATGGGCGTGGCGTGGGCGGCGCTGGCGGGGGCGCTGGTGTACGGCGCGCTCAAGGCGACGATGGGGCTGCGCCTCACGCAGGAAGAGGAATACGACGGCGCCGACCTGTCGATCCACCACATCTCGGCAACGCCGGAGCGTGAGGTGAACTGGTAGCGAGTCTCCATTGCTGAAGCGCATTTGCTTCGAATACGCTTCATTTTTGAAGCGTATTTGCCTAAAATGCGCTTCATGTGGATCTGGCAAACCAGGAAATGGCCGCACTTTGAAGTCGACGCGCAGGCGCTGCAGCCTGCGCTGTCGGCCGCGCGCTTGGCGCAAGGGCGCATGCTGGGCGTGGCCGGCAATCTTCAACTCGTCGACCTGAGCGAGCTCCAACTCGGGGAATGGACACAGGAAGCCATTGCCACCGCGCAGATCGAGGGCGAAACGCTGCAGGTCAATTCGGTGCGTGCCTCGGCGGCCCGGCGGCTCGGGCTCACGCCGGCCGGTCGCTTGCCAAGGGATGCGCGCACGGAAGCCACGCTCGACATCGTCGAAGCAGCCATTGCGCGTTGGAACGAGCCACTCGCAGAAGAGAGGCTCCTCGACTGGCATGCTGCGCTTTTTCCGAATGGACGCAGCGGCATCACGCGCATCGTCACTGGCGGCTACCGCGTCCACGAAGACCCCATGCAGATCGTCACGCCGCGCATCGGCAAGCCTGACACAGTGCACTATGAGGCACCGCCTTCGCGCGATGTGCCAACGCAGATGAAGACATTGCTCGAATGGTTCGAGGAAGGGCGCGGGCATCCGTCGACGGATGGCATCGTGCGCAGCGCCATCGCTCATTTGTGGTTCGAATCCATTCACCCGTTCGAGGACGGCAACGGCCGCATCGGCCGCGCATTGAGCGACCTGGCGCTGGCGCAGGACCTGCGCAGCAACCAGCGGCTCTTCAGCATGTCCCAGCAACTATGGCTCGACCGCGCGGGTTACTACAGTCAATTGCAGGCGGCCAGTGCCCAGGAGAGCATGGATGTGACGCCGTGGGTGCGCTGGTTTGTCGGCTGCGTTGAAAAGGCGTGTCTGTCGACGCTGGCGCACATCCAGGCCGCAGGCGCCAAGGCGGGCTTCTGGGCCCAACTGAACACCGCGCACCCGCAACTCACGCCGAGTCAGCGCAAGGTATTGAACAAGCTCTACGACGCTGGTCCCGATGGATTTCTGGGCGGCATGAGTACGGAGAAATACGTGGCCATTGCGGGGGTGTCGCGTGCCACCGCATACCGGGAGCTGACGGAGATGGTGGTATCCGGCTTGCTCGAAAGAACGGGGCAGGGCAAGGCAACCCGGTATGCGCTCATCCGCTCCGCGTAGCCGCGAGCGAGCCGCCCAGAGCGCAAAAGCGCGGCCTGTAGCAAACTCGCCCGACCACTTCGCTTTCAATTTCAACCGACGCCCATGACCCAAACGCCCCCCGCCCTCGAAGTCCTCCCCCGCGATCTCTCCGCCTACCGCAAGGGCAATGTCGGCATCGACTACGTGCATCGCTTCGAGTCCGGCAAGCCGGGGCCCCACGTGCTGATCAACGCGCTCACGCACGGCAACGAAATCTGCGGCATGACCGCTGCCACGCACCTGCTCGACACCAACGTACGCCCGAAGATCGGCACGCTCACCGTGAGCTTTGCCAATGTGGAAGCCTACGAGTCCTTCGACCAGGCGCTGCCTTTCGACAGCCGCCAGCTGGTGCACAACCTCAACCGCATCTGGTCGCCCGAATGGCTCGACGGCACCGAGGACAGTCCCGAGCTGCGCCGCGCCCGCGCGCTGCGGCCGGTGGTGAGCGCGGCCGACCACATCCTGGACATCCACTCCACCAGCCAGCCGGTGATCCCGTTCTGGGTGTATCCCGCCTATGACCGCAATGCCGAGGCGGCGCTGGCCATCGGCCGTCCGTCGGTGCACCTGGTGATGCCCGACGGCCTGGGCTCCGGCACGCCGCTGATCCAGCATGGCCGCCACGGCCAGCCCGATGGCAAGGGCGTGGCGCTGGTGGCCGAGTGCGGCCAGCACTTCCTGCGCTCGGCCTCCGAGCTGGCCACCGCCATCTCGTTCGACTTCCTGGCGCACTTCGGCCTCATCGACAAGGACCCCGCCGCGCCGGCGCCCGGCCCGCAGCGCCGCTTCGAGCTGCTGCAGACGCACGTCATCAAGTCGGAAGACTTCGCGTTCGTGCGTCCGTTGATCGGCTTCGAGACCTTTGCCAAGGGCGAGCTGATCGCCACCAACGGCCCGGACGAGATCCGCGCGCCGTGCGACGAGTGCACGATCTTCATGCCCGCGCAGCGGGTGATCGTGGGGCGCGAGGCGGTTTATTTGACGAAGCCGATCTGAGTCGGCGATGGAGTCCTCAAGGCTCCGTGAATCTCGAAATCTGTTCGCGAAGTGATGGCAGATCGTGCTGAATGGTTTGCCAGACGATCGCATGATCGACAGTGAAATAGCCGTGGGAAAGCGCGTTGCGCATCTCATAGGCAAAGCGCCACGGGACCTCGGGATGAGCCGCGGCAAACTCTGCGTGGTGCTTCACGACGTTGTTGCTGGCTTCGCCGATCACCTCGAGGTTGCGCACAACCGCATCCTGTGTTTTCCGATCGATCAGATAGCTGTCGAGCGTGGCATCGCTCGTGTAGTCGCGAATGCTGTCGATGGCTTGCAGGATATGACCCAAGTAATCCGCAAGACGCTGCGGATCCCCTCGGCTCATACCGGCACCGCCTCGCGTAGCACCTGATCGCGGAACTTCGGCGGCAAGCCGTTGGGCGTGAGCACGTCGACTTCCATGCCAAGAAGGGCCTTCAACTCGTGCCTGATGGCTCCGATGTCCATGAGAGTAGTCTGTTCCGTAGGTTCGACCAGCAGATCGAGATCGCTGTCGGGGCCGTCTTCTCCACGCGAAGCCGAGCCGAACACGCTCACGCTGCTGACGTGGTGACGCAGTGCGATCTCGCGGATGCGCACGCGGTGCTGTGACAGGGCTTCGGAAGGACGCATGGGGCGCAGTGTAGTGCGGCTGTGGGTTCAATTCACGCCGCAACGAACAACGCCGGATCCACCATCGCCCGATTGAGCATCACCGACCAATGCAGATGCGGCCCCGTCACGCGCCCGGTGGCGCCCACGGCCGCGAGCTGCTCGCCGGTCTTCAGCACATCGCCCACCTTTGAATCGATGCGGCTCAGGTGGCAATACATCGTGAGCAGGCCGCCACCGTGGTCGAGCCACACCGTGCCGCCGTTGAAGAAGTAGTCGCCGGTGTCGATCACGCGCCCCGGCAGCGGCGCCAGCACGGGCGTGCCGGTGCCGGCGGCGATGTCCATGCCGCTGTGCGGATTGCGCGACTGGCCGTTGAACACGCGGCGCAGGCCGAACGAACTGGAGCGGCGGCCTGGTACGGGGACGCGCATCTGCAGCGCGGCGTCGGGCCGCAGCTCGGTGAAGGTGGCCATCACGGTGGCGAGGTGCGCGCGTTCGCGTTCGTAGCGCGCTTCGTCTTCGGGCGACAGATCGACGGTGCGCGGCGGCACCGTCAGGCGCTGCTCGCGGTATTGCTTGGGGCTCACGGTGTAGGCGATCTGCTTTTCATTGCTGCCCTCGGTGCGCACGACGATGCTCGCCTCGCCCGGCTCGGCCGCGAGCGGAATGCCCACGAGCGCGGTCCACTCGATGGGATCACCCACCACCAGCAGCGGCAAGTCGCCGGAGAAGGCCTGCGGGCGCCTGGCCGCCGGACCTAGCGACAGGCGGGCCACGCCGCCCGGCACCTGGGATGCATGCGGCCAGACCTCGGGCTGCTTCTTTTTGGCCGAGGGAGCCGCTGCCACGGCGCGCGCCGAGGCCAATGCCATGAGGCCGAAGGTGCCGAGCAGGGCAGAGCGGCGGTCGAGGCCGGACGAAGCGGAATCGGGAAGCGAGGGATGCATGGCGTTGAACTCAAGGCTTGCGAAGCGAACAAACAAGGGCGCAGCGAACACAAAGGAACCGGAAATGAACATCCGAGCACTGGGTCGGTGGGTCTTGATGGTAAGCGCGGCCGCGGCGGCTGCCGGGTGCAACAGCACCGCGATCCGTGTAGGCGGCGCGCCCGAGGCGAGCATCAGGAACTGCGTGGCCGCGGCCTCGCGCGAGTTTCGCGTGCCGGCATCGGGCATCGCTGCGGACAAGGGCTCGACGCCGCGCGACGGCGTCTACGCGGTCAATCTGAAGATCGGTCCGCAGGGACGACCGGCGCTGTGTACGACGGATGAAAACAGCGCGGTGCTGGGCGTGGTCTACAAGCGGCCGGAATAGGCAATGGAAAAGCCGGCACCATCGCGGCCGCCGGCTTTGTACGAGCAGAGGGCAGCTTTACTTGCCCCAGCTGTCCCGCATGCCCGCAGCACGATTGAACACCCGCTTGCCGCCGGCACTCGCCTTCGCATCGAGCACGAAGTACCCGTGCCGCTCGAACTGAAATGCCGCGCCGTCATCAGCCTTGGCCAGTGACGGCTCCACGAACGCAGAGCAGGTTTCAAGGCTGGCCTTGTTCAGCTCATCCATCAGTTCCCCGCTGCCCGGATTGGCGGCCGCGAACAGCCGCTCATACAAGCGCACCTCGGCCTGCACCGCATCGGCCGCGGCCACCCAGGTGATGTTGCCCTTCACCTTGATGGCGTCCGCGCCGGGCGTGCCGCTCTTGGTGTCGGGCACCAGCGTGGCCTGCACTTCGACGAGCTTGCCGCTCGCGTCCTTGGTGCCGCCGGTGCACTCGATGACGTGGCCGTACTTCAGGCGCACCTTGTTGCCCGGGAACAAGCGGAAGAAGCCCTTGGGCTGCACTTCTTCATAGTCGGTGCGCTCGATCCAGACCTCGCGACCGAGCTTGAATTCGCGCTTGCCCATCTCGGGGTGGTGTGGATGCACGGGGGCGGAGCAGTCGTCGAGCACCTCGTCGCCGCCCATCAGTTCGCCCCAGTTGGTGATCACCAGCTTGACCGGGTCGAGCACGGCCATGGCGCGCGGGGCGATGGGGTCGAGGGTGTCGCGCAGCGCGGCTTCCAGGCTCGCGTAGTCGATCCAGCCGCCGGACTTGGTGGTGCCGCTGCGTTCGCAGAACAGGCGCAGCGCCTCGGGCGTGTAGCCACGGCGGCGCAGGCCCGCCAGGGTGGGCATGCGCGGGTCGTCCCAGCCGTCGACGTGCTTTTCCTCGACCAGCTGGCGCAGCTTGCGCTTGCTGGTGAGCACGTGGGTGACGTTGAGGCGGGCGAATTCGTACTGGCGCGGATGCGGGCTCGCGATGAGGCCGCCTTCGGCCAGGCGGTCGAGCAGCCAGTCGTAGAACGGGCGCTGGTCTTCGAATTCCAGCGTGCAGATGGAGTGGGTGATCTGCTCGAGCGCGTCTTCGATGGGGTGCGCAAAGGTGTACATCGGGTAGATGCACCACTTGTCGCCGGTGTTGTGGTGGGTGGCCCGGCGGATACGGTAGAGCGCAGGGTCGCGCATGTTGATGTTGGGGCTCGCCATGTCGATCTTCGCGCGCAGGATGGCGGCGCCGTCGGGCAACTGGCCGTCGCGCATGGCGCGGAAGCGGGCGAGGTTTTCTTCCGCGCTGCGGCTGCGGAAGGGGCTGTCGGTGCCGGGCGTGTTGAAGTCGCCACGGTTGGCGCGGATTTCCTCGGCGCTTTGCTCGTCCACATAGGCCAGGCCGGCGCCGATCAGGTATTCGGCGGCGCGGTACATGAAGTCGAAGTAGTCGCTCGCGAAGTATTCGTGCGGCTGCAGGGTGCCCGGTGCGCTCGGGCGGTCGGCCAGGCAGGTTTCATAGCCGAGCCACTGGACGGCGTCGCGGATGGAATCGACGTATTCCTGCTCTTCCTTTTCGGGGTTGGTGTCGTCGAAGCGCAGGTGGCAGACGCCGCCGTATTCCCTGGCCAGCTCGAAATTGAGCCAGATGCTCTTGGCGTGGCCGATGTGCAGGTAGCCGTTGGGCTCGGGCGGAAAGCGCATGCGCACCTTGGCCGGGTCGGCCATGCCCTGGGCGTGATGGGCGGCGTCGCCGGGCGAGCCACCCCATTTGCGGCCAGAATAGGCCCCCTGCGCAAGGTCGTTTTCGATCACGTGACGCAGGAAATTGCTCGGTGCAGCGGCTGTTTTTGCGCTGTCTTTGTCGGTCGGGGAGGTCATTGCGGCATTCTAGAACGCACCCCCTGCCGGTTACCTTTGGCTACGTTCTTCACATTACGGCGGGCAACCGCTTTGCATTTGGCGCGTTCAATACCTACATGGGCGGGAAACGCCCCAACAAGGAGTCCAAGATCATGAGCCTCACACGTTCAACCTTCTTCAAATGGGCCGCTGCGGGTGTCGTGGCAGCCGGTGCATTGTTTGCGGCCACCTCGGCCAGTGCCCGTGGCGACGTGAGCTGGTCGATCGGCGTGGGTCTGCCCGGAGTTGCCGTGGGCGTAGGCGCTCCGGCCTACTACCCGGCACCGGTTTATTCGGCCCCCGCGCCGGTGTACTACGCGCCGCCGCCCCCGGTGTACTACCGTCCGCCGCCGCCGGTCTACTACCGCCCGGCCCCGGTGTACTACGCGCCGCCGGCGTACTACGCACCGCGCTACTACGGTCCGCGTGGCTACTACCGCGGCCATCACCACGGTCACGGCCACCGCCACTGGCGTTGAGCGCCGCGGGTGCAGAATCCCGCTATCTGAAAAAGCCGGTTCGCAAGAGCCGGCTTTTTTCATGGGCGGGCCATTCGGTCGATTTCACATGGCGCGAAAAAGATGGCCGTAAAGCCGGCTGACGGGAATCTTCTCGGTCCGGCCGCGCAAGTCGAGGTGCAGCTTGCCGGCCTCGTCGCGGTGCACGGCCTCGATGGCCGAACTGCGCACCACCACGGCGCGATGCACCTGCCAGAAAGTCTCGGGGTCGAGCTGGGCCAGCAGCTGCTTGAGCGGCGTGCGGATCAGGTATTCGTGCGTGGCGGTCAGCACGCGGATGTATTTGTCGGCCGCCTCGAAATACAGCACCTCGCCGATCGGAACCATGCGCACGGTGCTGCCGCCGGCTTCGCTGGCGGCAATCATCTTCAGCGGGGCGGTGGAGGCGGGCTGCGACGACGCGCCGTTGCCTGCTGCGGCTGCAAGCAGCTGGCGCCACTGCGCAAGGGTTTGCTCGAGCGCCTCGTCGGCGGCGGCAGGGGCTGGCTTGGCCTGCTGCTGCACCGCCAGCGCCTGCTGAAGCCGCAGCACGGTCTTGCGCAAACGCTCGGGCTGCACGGGCTTGAGCACGTAGTCGATGGCCTGGGTCTCGAAGGCGCGGGCGGCGTATTCGTCGTAGGCGGTCACGAAGACGAGTTGCGGCATGGGCGCCTCGTCGACGGGCCAGCGGTCGGCCAGTTCGGCGGCAGCGGCCAGGCCGTCGAGGCCGGGCATGCGGATGTCGAAGAGCAGCACCTGCGGCAGCAGGCGCAGTGCCTCCCGCACGGCGCTGCGGCCGTCGCCCGCGATGGCGAGCACCTGAAGTTCGGGCCAGGCAGCGGCGAGTTCGGCCTTGAGGGCCTGGGCGAGCAGCGGTTCGTCTTCGGCGATGAGGGCGGTGGGCTTCATGCGTGTGGCGGCAGGGGAAAGCTGAGTGTGGCAAGGGTTCCGCCCGAAGGCCCGGCGGCCAGGCTCATTCGGCCCTGGTCGCCATACGTGGTGGCGAGCCGCTCGCGCACCTGCTCGAGCCCGAAGCCGCTGCCTTCGGAAGTTTGCGCAGCATCGAGGCCGACGCCGGTATCGTTCACTTCGATGACCAACCGGCCGTCGAGCTGCCGTGCGCGCACGGCGATCGCGCCGCCTTCGACCTGGGGCTCGAGCCCGTGGCGGATGCTGTTTTCGACCAGCGGCTGCAGCAGCAGCGGCGGCACCGGCGTGCCGCGCAGTTCATCGGGCAGATCGAGCGTGTAGCGCAGTCGCTCGCCCATGCGCACGGACATCAGTTCGAGGTAGTCGGCCAGCCGTTCGAACTCGGCCGACAGCGGATGCGCCAGGGCGCGCGAGCCGCTGAGCGTCATGCGCAGGTAGTTGTTGAGGCGGTCGAGCATGGCCACGGCGCGCGGCGGGTCGGCCGTGATCAGTACGCGCAGGTTGGCCAGCGTGTTGAACAGCATGTGCGGTTCGAGTTGGGTTTCGAGCAGCTTGAGCCGCGCCTCGGTGGCGTTGCGCTGCGCCAGGTCGATCTGGCGCCGCATGTGCTTGCTCCTGCCCAGGCTGTAGAAGAAGAAGCACATGCAGACGGTGGCCGTCACCGTGATGATGATCGTGGTTGCGAGCTTGCGCTCCGTGAAGTTGCCGAAGTCGAGCAGGGGCTGGTGGGTCCAGGCATCGCCGATCGCATTGCCCCCCAGGAAGCCCACCGCCACGCCGCCCGCCACCAGCAGATAGCCCCAGGGGCCGAGTGGCCAGAGGACTTCCCGGTGGCCGCTGATCAACAGCCGGCCCACGTCGATGAAGAGCCAGCTGATCAGCCCGATCGACAGCGAATACACCATCTGCGCGCCCCAGTCCCCGTGCTGCGTGATGGCCAGCGCCGCGGCGATGAAGCAGCAGAACACGACGGTGATCAGGCCATGCCGGAGCAGGCCCCGGACGTTCTCCGCGCGGAAACGAGGGAGCGCTTGGACGTTCATTGGTGCACCCTTGGCGCTGCGCGCCGTCCCGCCAAGCGGGAGCGAGCGGGCTTGGGGCGGCCCTGCGCTCCGCTCATCCGCGCTCCCCGGAACGCAGCGCGCGCCGTTCGCGCTCCACCAGCCGGTCGTAGAAGCTGCCGCCGGGCGCGATGAACCAGATCACGGCGCCGTGGATCAAGAGGCCCAGGCCCCAGCCCATGAGTGGATACACGGCCCAGCTGTGGCCGCGCGATGCGGAGAGCGCCACCAGCCCGAGATTGACCAGCACATAGACGAGGGCATGGATGTACCAGCCCATCTTGGCGCCGGCGCGGCGGCGGGCGAGCTTTTCGACGTCGGAAACGGAGGTGTTGGCGTGTGTGGAGTTCATGACGGTTGTCCGAATGGATGAATGATTGGAGTCGGTCGATGAAGCGGCCGTGATCTTAGGCCGCGCGGGCGTCTGCGGCCATGGCGTCGGTGCTGATGGCCAGCCGCCAGAGCCGCACGGCGCGCGCCGCGAAGATGCCGCTGAAGGCGCCGTAGAGCATGGGAACCGCAACGGCGAAGCCGGCCTGCTGGCGCAGTTCGGGGTGCATGGCCAGGGACGCGCCCACCACATACTTGGTGAAGAAGATGCCCATCATCAGCAGCAGCGGCACCGCGCTGCCGGCCACGTGGAACTCGCGCGCCGCGCGGTCGTAGCGCGTGCTGGCGGGCAGCGGGCTCTGGAGCACCAGCAGCACCAGCGCGGCGGCCGCCACGGCCCAGCCGAGCAGGGCGCCCGGCGAATCGCCGAAAGCCGAGATCACGCCGGCCAGCGAAAGGCCGGTCATGGCAATGGGCATCACCGTCACCTTGGCCAGGCTGACGCGGCCGGTCAGCAGCTGCCTGCAGCCAAGCCACAGCAGAAGGACGAAAACGGCGAAGACCCATTTCGGGGTGTGATGAATGATCTGCAGCAGCATGGTGTTTCTCCAATGAAAAGACGATTCGATGGGCCGGACTGTGCCGGCGCCCCCGCGCAGCCGCCACGGGCGTGCGACGAAATGCAGGCCGGCGGCGCCAGCCGCGGCGAACCGGCGCGAAATGCAGCCCTTGTCCGCAGCTTTACCGGCGCTTTACGGTTCATAAGACAGGCGCGCTACGATCCGGCGCTCCACTAGCGGCTGTACTTGCGCACTGCCACACCCCATGGAATCTCCGAACTCCGAGCCTTCTTCCGGCGATTCGCCTGCTGTCCAACCGGCAACCCCACCTTCTTCGTCCCCGCCCCCGCGGCCGCCTTCGCGCCGCAGGCTCTGGCTCGGCAGCCTGATCGCGCTGGTGCTGCTGATGGTGCTGGGGGGCGGCGCCTGGTATCTCATCAACCGCAAGGGCAGCACCGCTGGCGGACCGGGCTTCGGCGGTGCGACCGTCACGGTGGGCAATGCGGCGGCGCGCGAGATCGAGTTGCCGGTGACCATCGATGCGCTCGGCACGGTCACACCGCTCGCGACCATCACGCTCAAGGCGCAGGTCGGCGGCGTGCTGACCGAAGTGCTGTTCACCGAAGGGCAGACCGTGGCAAAGAACCAGCTGCTCGCGCGCATCGATCCGCGGCCCTACGAGCAGGCGCTGATGCAGGCCCGCGGCACCCGCCAGCGCGACGAGGCGCAGCTCGAGGCCGCGCGCGTCACGCTCGCGCGCTACCGCACGCTGCTGGGGCAGGACTCCATTGCCCGGCAGGACGTCGACACCCAGGCCGCGCTGGTCCGCCAGCTCGAAGGCACGGTCACCACCGACCTGGCCGCCGAGGCCGCCGCCAAGCTGAACCTCGACTACACCCGCATCACCTCGCCCGTGGCCGGCCGCATCGGCCTGCGCGCGGTGGATGCGGGCAACACCGTGACGGCCAACGCGACCACGGGCATCGCGGTTATCACGCAGATGAACCCGATCGACGTGCAGTTCTCGGTGCCGCAGGACCGCGTGCCCGACATCCAGGCGCAGCTGGCCAAGGGCGAGCCGCTGCCGGTCACCGCCTTCGACCGCACCCGCGCGGCAACGCTCGACACCGGCACCTTCTCCACGCTCGACAACGTGGTCGACACCACCACCGGCACGGTCAAGGCCAAGGCGCGCTTCGGCAATGCGCAGACCACGCTGTTCCCGAGCCAGTTCGTCAATGTGCAGATGCTGCTGCGCAAGGTGCGCGCGGTGGTGGTGCCGGTGACGGCGGTGCGCACCGGCCCCAATGGCGACTACGTCTATGTGATCAACGAAGACCGCACGGTGTCGATGCGCGCGGTGAAGCGCGGCGAGGCCAATGTCGAGGTGGTGGCCATCACTTCGGGCCTGAAGGCCGGCGAGAACGTGGTGACCGAGGGCGGCGACCGCATCAAGGACGGCGCGGTCGTGCAGCTGCAGGGCGACCGGCCCGCGGCAGGCCCGCGCGCTGCGGCTTCGGGCCCGCGTGGACAGCGCGGCGAAGGCGGTGGAGAGCGGCGGCGCCAGCGTCCGCCGCAATGACGAGCAACCGCCACAACAACCCACGGAACAAGCGAGCGCGTCCGCGATGAGCCCCTCCCGCCCCTTCATCGAACGGCCGGTGGCCACGGCGCTGCTGATGGTCGCCATCGTGCTGGCCGGCCTGGTGGGCCTGCGGCTCCTGCCGCTGGCCGCGCTGCCGCAGGTCGACTACCCGACCATCCAGGTGCAGACCCTCTACCCCGGCGCCAGCCCCGAGGTCATGAGCCGTACCGTCACGGCCCCGCTGGAGCGCCAGTTCGGCCAGATGGCGGGGCTCAACCGCATGAGCTCGGTGAGCTCGGCGGGCGTGTCGATCGTCACGCTGCAGTTCGCGCTCGACCAGACGCTCGACGTGGCCGAGCAGCAGGTGCAGGCCGCCATCAACGCCGGCGGCTCGCTGCTGCCGGCCGACCTGCCGGCGCCGCCCGTGTATGCCAAGGTGAATCCGGCCGACGCGCCCATCCTCACGCTGGCCGTGAGCTCCGAGACCATGCCGCTCACCGAGGTGCAGAACCTCGTGAACACGCGGCTCGCGCAGAAGATCAGCCAGGTCGGCGGCGTGGGGCTGGTGTCGCTTTCGGGCGGGCAGCGGCCGGCCGTGCGCATCCAGGCCGACACCAACGCGCTCGCGTCGGTGGGCATCGGGCTGGACACCTTGCGCAGCGCCATCACCGCGGCCAACGCCAACAGCGCCAAGGGCAGTTTCGACGGACCGCGGCGGGCCTACACCATCAACGCCAACGACCAGCTCGTGACGGCGGACGACTACAAGAACCTGATCGTCGCCTGGAGGAACGGCGCACCGGTGCGCATGACCGACGTGGCGCGCGTGGTCGACGGCGCCGAGAACACGCAGCTGGGCGCCTGGGCCGCACTGCGCGCGGGCGAGCAGCCGGCCACGCTCTACCCGGCCATCATCCTGAACGTGCAGCGGCAACCGGGCGCCAACGTGATCGGCACGGTCGATGCCATCAAGAAGCAACTGCCCGAGTTGCAGGCCTCGCTGCCGGGCTCGCTCAAGGTGGAGGTGCTGAGCGACCGCACCACCGGCATCCGCGCCTCGGTCTCGCACGTGCAGCTGGAGCTCGGGCTGGCCGTGGTGATGGTGGTGCTGGTGATCTTCTTCTTCCTGCACAGCGTGCGCGCCACGGTCATTGCGAGCCTGGCGGTGCCGATCTCGCTCGTGGGCACCTGCGGGCTGATGTACCTGCTGGGCTACAGCCTCAACAACCTGAGCCTGATGGCGCTGACCATCGCCACCGGCTTCGTGGTGGACGACGCGATCGTGATGATCGAGAACATCGCGCGCTACCTGGAAGAGGGCGATCCGCCGTTCAAGGCCGCGCTCAAGGGGGCCACGCAGATCGGCTTCACCATCATCTCGCTCACGGTGTCGCTCATCGCGGTGCTGATTCCGCTGCTGTTCATGGGCGACGTGGTGGGGCGGCTGTTCCGCGAGTTCGCGGTCACGCTGGCCATCACCATCCTGATCTCCGCCGTGGTGTCGCTCACGCTGGTGCCGATGATGTCGGCGCGCTGGCTCAAGCCGCAGGCCGAGGAGGGCGGGCGCTTCGGGGCCAGCGTGCAGCGCCGCGCCGGCGACGGGCCGCCCCTAGGCGGCGCAGCCCCCTCGGGGGGCAGAGAGCCACACGAAGTGGGCGAACGTGGGGGCGGTTTCCTTGAGCGCGTGATCGGCCGCTACGACGTGTGGCTGCAATGGGTGCTGCGCCACCAGCCGCTCACGCTGGTGGTGGCGGTGGCCACGCTGGCGCTCACGGTGCTGCTCTACGTGGTGATCCCCAAGGGCCTCTTCCCGACGCAGGACACCGGCCAGCTGCAGGCGCGCATCGAAGCCGCGCAGGATGTGTCGTACACGCGCATGGCCGAGCTGCAGCAGCAGGCCGCCAACGCGATCCTGGCCGACCCCGAGGTGGCCAGCGTGAGCTCGGTGGTGGGCGTGGACGCCGCCAACAACACGGCGCTGAACACCGGCAGCATGCTCATCAACATGCGCCCCGACCGCGGCAACCAGGAGGCCACGATGCAGCGCCTGCGCGAGCGGGTGCGGGCCGTGGCCGGCGTGACGCTGTACCTGCAGCCCACGCAGGACCTGACCATCGATGCCGAAACCGGCCCGACCGAGTTCCGCGTTTCGCTCGAAGGGGTGGACACCAACACCGTGGATACCTGGGCGCAAAAGCTCGTGGAGCGCCTGCGCTCCGAACCGCTGGTGCGCAATGCCACCACCAACGCGGGCGCGAAGGGTTTGGCC
The DNA here is from genome assembly GCF_033807855.1 of Variovorax sp. SPNA7. Taxonomy (NCBI): domain Bacteria; kingdom Pseudomonadati; phylum Pseudomonadota; class Betaproteobacteria; order Burkholderiales; family Comamonadaceae; genus Variovorax; species Variovorax sp. SPNA7. The sequence goes on along the minus strand of NZ_CP138513.1, from coordinate 4,027,795 downwards.
GCCTACGTGGACATCGACCGCAACACGGCCTCGCGCCTTTCGGTCACGGCCAGTTCGGTGGACGACACGCTCTACAGCGCGTTCGGCCAGCGCATCGTCTCGACCATCTTCACCGAGACCAACCAGTACCGCGTGATCCTTGAGGCGCAGCGCGAGGCCCTGGCTTCGCCGCAGCTCCTGGGCAACCTGCAGCTGCGCACCGGGGGCGGCGGCGCCACCACGCTCTCGTCGATTGCCACGGTGCGCGAGCAGGCCGCGCCGCTGCAGGTGACGCACGTGGCGCAGTACCCGGCCGCCACGGTGGGCTTCGACACGGCCGAGAACGTGGCGCTCGGAAAGTCGGTGGCGGCCATTCGCGCGGCGGCCAAGGAAATCGGCATGCCCGCGAGCATGACCATGAGCTTCCTCGGCGCGGCCGGAGCCTACGAGAAATCGCTGTCGAATCAGCTGTGGCTCATCCTGGCGGCGGTCGTGTGCGTGTACATCGTGCTGGGCGTGCTGTATGAAAGCTACATCCATCCGCTGACGATTCTCTCGACGCTGCCCTCGGCCGGCGTGGGCGCGCTGCTGGCCTTGATGGTCACGGGCAACGACCTGGGCGTGATCGGCATCATCGGCATCATCCTCTTGATCGGCATCGTCAAGAAGAACGCGATCATGATGATCGACTTTGCCATCGACGCCGAGCGGCGCGAGGGCAAGTCGCCGCACGAAGCCATCCACCAGGCGGCACTGCTGCGCTTCCGGCCCATCCTGATGACCACGCTGGCGGCGCTTTTCGCGGCGCTGCCGCTGATGTTCGGCTGGGGCGAGGGGGCAGAGCTGCGCCGGCCGCTGGGCCTGGCCATCTTCGGCGGGCTGGTGGTGAGCCAGGTGCTCACGCTGTTCACCACGCCGGTGGTGTACCTGGCCTTCGACCGCATGGGCCGCCGCTTCGGGCGCAAGCGGGAGGCCGCAGCCGCATGAACCTGTCCAGGCCCTTCGTCGAGCGTCCGATTGCGACGGTGCTGCTGACCATCGGCATTGCGCTGGCCGGCATCGCGGCGTTCTTCGTGCTGCCTGTGTCGCCGCTGCCGCAGGTCGACTTTCCCACCATCTCGGTCACCGCCAGCCTCTCGGGCGCCAGCCCGAGCACCATGGCATCGAGCGTGGCAACGCCGCTGGAGCGCCGGCTCGGGGTGATCGCGGGCGTCAACGAACTCACCTCGACCAGCTCCAACGGCTCCACGCGCATCAGCCTGCAGTTCGACCTCAAGCGCAACATCGACAGCGCCGCGCGCGAGGTGCAGGCGGCCATCAACGCGGCGCGGGCCGACCTGCCGGCCACCCTGCGCAGCAACCCGACCTACCGCAAGCGCAACCCGACCGCCGCGCCCATCGCGATCCTGGCGCTCACGTCCAGGACGCGCACGCCGGGCCAGATCTACGAGGCCGTGTCCAACATCGTGAGCCAGAAGCTCTCGCAGGTAGAGGGCGTGGGCGAGGTCGAGATCGGCGGCGGCTCGCTGCCGGCCGTGCGGGTGGAGCTGGAGCCCTTCTCGCTCAACCGCTTCGGCATCAGCAGCGAGGACGTGCGCGCCGCCATCCAGGCCAACAATGCCAACCGGCCCAAGGGCGCCATCGAGAATGACGAGCGCCGGCTGCAGATCTACACGCCCTCGCCGGGCCGCCATGCCGTGGAATACCGCGACATGGTGATCGCCTGGCGCAACGGCGCGGCCGTGCGGCTGGGCGACGTGGCGCGGGTGATCGACAGCGTGGAGAACACGCGCACGCTGGGCCTGTTCAACGGCCAGCCCGCGGTGATCGTGCTGGTCACGCAGGAGCCGGGCGCCAACATCATCGACACCGTGGACGGCGTGCGTGAGCTGCTGCCCGAACTGCGCGCGCAATTGCCGCAGGACATCGAGGTGCAGGTGGCCTCCGACCGCACCAACTCCATCCGCGCGTCGCTGCGCGAGATCGAGGCCACGCTCATGATCTCGATCGCGCTGGTGGTGCTGGTGGTCGGCCTATTCCTGCGCCGCGCGCGCGCCACCATCATTCCGGCGGTGGCCACGGTGGTGTCGCTGCTCGGCACCTTCGGCGCGATGTACCTGTTCGGCTACAGCCTCAACAACCTGAGCCTGATGGCGCTCACGGTGGCCACGGGCTTCGTGGTGGACGACGCCATCGTGGTGCTCGAGAACACCAGCCGCCACATCGAGGCCGGCATGGGCCGCATCGAGGCGGCCCTGCGCGGGGCGCGCGAGGTGGGCTTCACCGTGCTGTCGATCAGCCTGTCGCTGGTGGCGGTGTTCATTCCGCTGCTGTTCATGGACGGGCAGATCGGCCGACTGTTCCGCGAATTCGCGGTGACGCTGTCGGTGGCGGTGCTGATCTCGCTGGTCATCTCGCTAACCACCACGCCCATGCTGTGCGCCATGCTGCTGCGGGCCGAGGAGCCCGATGCCAAGCCGCCGGGGCGCCTGGCGCGCATGGCGGAGGGCGTGTACCAGTGGAGCCTGCGCACCTATGCCCACAGCCTGGACTGGGCGCTCGCGAGCAAGGCCGTGGTCATGGCGGTGCTGCTGGCGGTGGTGGGCCTCAACGTGTACCTGTTCTCCGCCATTCCCAAGGGCTACTTCCCGGAGCAGGACAACGGCCAGCTCAACGCCGGCCTGCGCGCGGACCAGAGCATCTCGTCGGTGGCGCTGAGCGAGAAGCTGCGCCAGGCGGTCGACATCATCCACAAGGACCCGGCGGTCGATACCGTGGTGGGCTTCTCGGGTGGCAGCCGCTCGGGCGGCGGCTTCATGTTCGTCAACCTGAAGCCGCTGTCGCAGCGCACCGAGAAGACCGCCGCCGTCATCAACCGGCTGCGGCCGCAGCTCAACCAGCTCACCGGCCTGCGCGTGTTCCTGAGCCCGGTGCAGGACCTGCGCATGGGCGGGCGTTCGAGCAACTCCACCTACCAGTACACGCTCAAGGGCGACAACCTCGCCGACCTGCGCACCTGGACCGCCAAGCTGGCCGACCGGCTGCGCCAGGAAACCGCGCTCACCGACGTCGACAGCGACCAGGCCGACAACGGCGTGGAGACCTACGTCGACGTCGACCGCGACAGCGCCGCGCGCCTTGGCGTGACGTCGAGCGCGGTCGACAACGCGCTCTACAACGCCTACGGCCAGCGCTCGGTCGCCACCATCTACGACGAGCTCAACCAGTATTCGGTGATCATGGAATGGGCCCCGCGCTACCAGCGCGCACCCGTGGTGCTGAAGGACCTGTACGTGCCTTCGACGCTCACCACCAGCACCACCACGAGCGGCACCACCACGGTGAGCTCGCTGGCCAACACCACCGACGCGAGCACCGGCACCTCGACCACCACGTCGGCCAACCCGGGCCTGCGCACCGCTTCCACCGGCCAGGCGCTGGCGGCCAACACCACGCTCATGGTGCCGCTCTCGGCCATTGCCAAGGTCAGCGAGCGCGCGGTGCCGAGCTCCATCGACCACCAAGACACGGAGCTCGCAAGCACCGTATCGTTCAACCTGGGCGAAGGCGTGACGCTGCAGGACGCGCGCCGCATCGTCGCGCAGGCCGAGGCCGACATTGCGATGCCGGTCAACGTGCGCGGCAGCTTCCAGGGCACGGCGCTCGCGGCGCAGCAGTCGCAGGGGCAGCAGCTCGCGCTCATCCTGGCGGCGATCGTGGTGATCTACATCGTGCTCGGCGTGCTCTACGAGAGCCTGATCCACCCGATCACGGTGCTGACCACGCTGCCTTCGGCGGGCGTGGGCGCGGTGCTGGCGCTGCTGCTGTTCCGGATGGATTTTTCGATCATTGCGCTGATCGGGCTGTTCCTGCTGATCGGCATCGTGAAGAAGAACGCGATTTTGATCATCGACTTTGCGCTCGAGGCCGAGCGCGCGCGCGGCATCTCGGCCGTGGAAGCGGTGCGCGAGGCCTGCATGCTGCGCTTCCGCCCGATCCTCATGACCACGCTGGCCGCCGCGCTGGGCGCGCTGCCGCTGGCCATCGGCTTCGGCCAGGGCGCCGAGCTGCGCCAGCCGCTGGGCGTGGCGATCATCGGCGGCCTGATCGCGAGCCAGCTGCTCACGTTGCTGACCACGCCCGTGGTCTACGTGCTGCTCGACAAGTTGCGCCGGCGCTCGGGCAACGAGCGGCACCTGAGCCGCGCCGCGAGCTCTCCGACCTGAACAGAAGAATGAACGAAGCCGCCATGACACACCGACAACGCATCCTTTCGCATCTGCCCGCCAGGCTGTCCGCCCTGGCGTTGGCGGCCGTGCTGGCCGGCTGCGCCGTGGGCCCCGCCTACGAGGTGCCCAGCGCAGCCCTGCCCGCCGGCTGGAAAGAGCAGAAGACCGCCGAAGGCTGGCTGCCTGCCGCGCCGGCCGATGCACTCGACCGCGGCGAATGGTGGAAGCTTTTCGGCGACGCCACGCTCGACGAACTGGCCGCCCGCGTGCAGGTGTCGAACCAGAACATCGCCGCGGCGGTGGCCAACTATGCGCAGGCTCAGGCGCTGGTGCGTGGCGAGCGCGCCGCGCTGTTCCCCACGGTGTCGCTCGACGGCAGCGGCCGGCGCAGCGGCAACATCGGCGGCACCAGCAACGCGGCCAATGCGTTTTCGGCGACGCTCGGTGTCGACTGGGCGCCCGACGTGTGGGGGCGCCTGCGGCAGGCCGTGAGCAGTGCGCAGGCCAATGCACAGGCCAGCGAGGCCGACCTGGCGTCGGCGCGCCTGTCGGCCATCGGCGACCTAGCCACCAACTACTTTTCGCTGCGCGAGGCCGATGCCGAGATCGTGCTGCTCGACCAGACCATCGAGGGCTACCAGCGCGCCTTCGAGATCACGAGCAACCGCTACAAGGCCGGCATCGCGGCCCAGACCGACGTGCTGCAGGCGCAGACCCAGCTCGTGAACGCACAGGCCGACCGCGTGGGCCTGCAGCGCACCCGCGCCACGCTGGAGCATGCCATTGCGATGCTGGTGGGCGTGGCGCCGGCCGACTTCAACTTGCCCGCGGCGCAGTGGACGCCCACGGTGCCGGGCATTCCGGCAGGCGTGCCTTCCACGCTGCTGCAGCGCCGGCCGGACATCGCGGCCGCGGAGCGTTCGGTGGCCGCGGCCAACGCGCAGATCGGCATCGCGCGGTCGGCGTACTTCCCCAACTTCGGGCTCAGTGCCTCGGTGGGCAGCAGCGCAAGCCGGGTGAAAGACCTGTTCAATGCATCCAACACGCTGTGGGCGCTCGGCCTGTCGGTCGCTCAGGTGGTGTTCGATGCCGGTGCCATCGGCGCGACCGTCGACTCGGCCAAGGCGGCGCACGAAGCCAGCGTGGCGCGCTATCGCCAGACCGTGCTCACCGCCTTCCAGGCCGTGGAAGACCAGCTCGCTGCGGGCGCCGCGCTGGCGCAGCAGGAGGGCCTCCGGCGCGAGGCCTCGGCCGCGGCCGACAAGACCGAGCAGCAGTTGCTCAACCGTTATCGCGCAGCCCAGGTGAGCTACACCGAGGTCGTCACGGCACAGGCCGCCGCCCTCAGCGCGCGGCGCACGCTGGTGCAACTGCAGGTGAATCGCCAGACCGCCGCGGTGGCGCTGATCCAGGCCCTGGGCGGCGGCTGGCAAGCCGGCTGGGCGGGCGAGACGCCGCCTGCGGCACAGCCTGTCTCCCTCCGCGCGGCGGAGTGAAATAGCTGACAGGAGGAAGGGCGGCTGCCCGTCCCCCTCAGCCCCGCTGCGCCAGGCGCGCGGGGCCGCTTCTCACGATGCGATCGCCCGTGTGCTCAGTGCGCGTGGCGATCCATGCTCCCGCCCAGGTAGTCCTTGTCGGTGACAAGCACCCACAGCGCGAGCACCAGGATGGCCGCAGCCACGAGCACTGCGTTGACCATCGCGTTCTCCACGGTGGCAAAGCCGAGCACCCAGGGCGACACGGCCAGCCAGATGGCGAGCGCGCCTTCGGTCCACTCTTCCCATGCACGCGGCACCAGCGTTGCGCCCAGCGCCACGGCGCCCAGCAGGACACCCGTCACCACTGCGCTCCACATGGCCGCCGTGACGCCCTGGAAGCCCAGGACCCAAGGCGAGATGATCAGCCACGCCCCCAGGGCGACGTTGACCGGATCTTGCCAATGCTTCACTTGCTTCATGGTCATTACCTCCTGTCGCGACACAAAACCGCGACAGCGGTTGGACCATGCCGTTTCAGCGGGGTTCCGCGATGCGGCGCTGCAGCATGCAATCGAGCCCGCCGGGCCTAGCCTCCGCGCGCCACCGGCGCCACCAGGTAGGCACCCGACTCGAACAGCTGCGCCTCGGCCTGGTCGATGCGCCGGATCACCGGCTTGCCCGCGCGGCTCGCGAGCAGCTCGACCAGTGCTTCGGTCACGGCCACGCCGGCCGCCACCGACGGAAAGAACGAGGGGCTGTTGATCGTGAAGAGCAGCGTTTCGTCCGCCAGCAGCGACAGCGGCGAGGCCACGCTGTCGGTGATGGCCACGATGCGGCAGCCGGCCTCCCGGGCCGCCTCGGCCACCTGCAGCGCCTCGCGCGAGTAGGGCATGAAGCTGGCCACCACCAGCGCGTCGCCCTTGGCGAAGGCGCGCTGCTGCATTTCGAGCGAGCCGCCCTGGCCGTCGACCAGGTGCACGCTGGCGCGGAAGAGCCGGTAGACGTAGACGAACGAGAACGCGATCGGAAAGCAGGCCCTGAAACCCGCCGCATGCACCGCTGGCGCCTTCTCGATCAGTGCGCAGGCTTTTTGCAGCGCCTGCTCGCTCTGCTGGTGCGTGGCCTCCAGGTTGCGGCGCTGCACCTCGAACATCTCGGCCGTGAGGCTGCGGTCCTGCGCGCGGCCGATCAGCTGCTTGGCGCGCCCGCCGTAGCTTTCGCTGCCCAGGCCCATGTCGCCGGCAAAGGCTTCCTTCAGCTGCGGCCAGCCCGCATAGCCCAGGTGCTGCGCAAAGCGCACCAGCGTCGCGGGCGTGCTCTGCGCGCGCGTGCCCACGTTGCGCATCGACGCGGTCACCACCTCGTTGGGATGGTCGAGCACATAGCGCGCCACCTGCTGCAGCGCGGGGCTCAGTTCGTTGAAACGCTGGCGGATCTGGTCTCTGGCGCCCATGGCGGTGTCTCTCTTCTGGCGGTCGTTGGAACGAATGTACCGGACCTGGAACGGCGGGACAGTTGACGGAACAAATGTTCCAAACAATAATTCGACGGAAACGTTAGTTCCAGAACCGGATCCGCCAGCAACCGCCATGACGCACGTCTTCCACCGCCACCTTCGCCACACCCCGCCGGTTGCCGCCGGCTCCAGCGGCATGTTCATCCGCGACGCCGAAGGGCGCGAATACCTCGACGCCTCTGGCGGTGCGGCCGTGTCTTCGCTCGGCCATGCGCACCCCGAGGTGCTGGCCGCCATGCATGCGCAGCTCGACCGGCTGGCGTATGCGCACACCAGTTTCTTCACCAGCGAAGTGGCCGAGCAGCTGGCCGACGAGCTGATTGCTTCCGCGCCCGAAGGCATGAGCCACGTGTACCTGGTGAGCGGCGGCTCCGAGGCGGTGGAGGCTGCGCTCAAGATGGCGCGGCAGTATTTCGTCGAGACCGGCCAGCCGCAGCGCACGCACTTCATCGCGCGCCGCCAGAGCTACCACGGCAACACGCTGGGCGCACTGGCCGTGGGCGGCAACGCGTGGCGGCGCGAACCGTTCGCGCCCATCCTGGTGCCGGCCACGCATGTGGCGCCGTGCTATCCGTACCGCGAGCAGCGCGCCGATGAAAGCGCCGAGCAGTACGGCCTGCGCCTGGCGGCCGAGCTCGAGGCGGCCATCGTCGCGCAGGGTGCCGACCGCGTGATCGCCTTCGTGGCGGAAACGGTGGGCGGTGCCACGGCCGGCGTGCTCACGCCCGTGCCGGGTTACTTCAAGGCGGTGCGCGCGGTGTGCGACAAGTACGGCGTGCTGCTGATCCTCGACGAGGTGATGTGCGGCATGGGCCGCACCGGCTCGCTGCACGCCTGCGAGCAGGAGGGCGTGGTGCCCGACCTGGTCACCATTGCCAAGGGCCTGGGCGGCGGCTACCAGCCGATCGGCGCGGTGCTGGCGCAGCGCAGGATCGTCGAGGCCATGTCCAAGGGCAGCGGCTTCTTCCAGCATGGCCACACCTACCTCGGCCATCCGATGGCCTGCGCGGCGGCGCTCGCGGTGCAGCAGGTGATCCGGCGCGACGGCCTGGTCGCCAAGGTGCGCGAAGACGGCGCGGCCTTCGGCGCCATGCTGGCCGAGGCGCTCGGCGGCCATGCGCATGTGGGCGACGTCCGCGGCCGCGGCTTCTTCTGGGGCATCGAGCTGGTGGCCGACCGCGCGAGCAAGGCGCCGTTCGATCCGGCGCTGAAGGTCCATGCGCTCATCAAGAAAGACGCGATGTCGCGCGGCCTGCTGTGCTACCCCTTCGGCGGCACGGTCGATGGCCGGCAGGGCGACCACGTGCTGCTCGCGCCGCCCTTCATTGCCACGCGGCAGGAGTTGCAGGACATCGCTGCCCGCCTCGCTGCTTCGATCGATGCGGTGACGCGCATCGCCGCGCGCTGACCGCTTCGTTGCCGATTTTTCTTTCGCCTGTTTTCTTCAACCGCCGTTCCGAGGAGCGCTTCCATGCCCAAGCTTCGTCTGCCGATCCCTTTCGGTGCTGCCGCTCTCGCGGTGGCCTTCGCCGCCCTGTTGCCGCACGTGGCTGCGCAGGCCCAGGAGAACGACACGCTCGCCAAGATCAAGGCGAGCGGCGCCATCACCTTCGGCTACCGCGAGTCGTCGTTCGGCTTCTCCTACCTCGACGGCAACCTGAAGCCGGTGGGCTACAGCATCGAGATCTGCAACCGCATCGTCGAAGCGGTAAAGGGCGAACTCAAGCTGCCGGCCATCGAGATCAAGTACCAGGCCGTGACCTCGGCCAACCGCATTCCACTGGTGCAGAACGGCACGGTGGACATCGAATGCGGCTCCACCACCAACCTGGTCGAGCGCCAGAAGCAGGTGGCCTTCTCACCCGACATCTTCCGCTACAACGTGCGCATGCTGGTGAAGGCCGATTCGGGCATCAAGAGCATTGCCGACCTGCAGGGCAAGACGGTGGTCACCACCACGGGCACCACCTCGTTCCGCCTGCTGCGCGAGGCCGACAAGGGCCGCAGCCTCGAGGTGAACAACCTGGGCGGCAAGGACCACAGCGATTCCTTCCTGCTGGTGGAAAGCGGCCGTGCGCAGGCCTTCGTGCTCGACGACATCCTGCTGGCCGGTCAGATTGCGAATGCGCGCAATCCGAAGGACTTCATCATCACCGGCGAGAGCCTGCGCACCGAGAACCAGTCGCTCATGTTCCGCAAGGACGATCCGGCCTTCAAGGCGCTGGTGGACCGCGTGGTGTCGGGCATGATGAAGTCGGGCGAGATGGAAAAGCTCTACAACAAGTGGTTCATGTCGCCGATTCCGCCCAAGGGCATCAACATCAACTACCCGCTCAACGCCGAGACGAAGGAGGCCTTTGCCAACCCGTCGTCCAAGGGCATCTGACCCTTCCTGCCGCATGACCCGCATCGCACTGATCCACGCGCTCTCGCACTCGGTTGCACCCATCAACGCCGCCTTCGAGCGCGACTGGCCCGAGGCCGTGCGCATGAACCTGCTGGACGACAGCCTCTCGGCCGACCTCGCGCGCGGCGGCAAAGGGCTCGACGCCGCCATGCATGAGCGCTTTCAGCGGCTCGCGCAGTACGCGGTCGACACGGGCGCGGAGGGCATTCTCTTCACCTGCTCGGCCTTCGGACCGTGCATCGAGGCGGTGGCGCGGCGGCATGCGGGCATTCCGGTGCTCAAGCCCAACGAGGCGATGGTCACAGAAGCCGCACAAGGGCAGGGCCGGCTCGGACTCATCGCCACCTTCGCAGCCACGCTGGTGTCGATGCCGCCGGAGTTTCCGCCCGGCATCGCGCTCGAGCCCGCTCTGGCCGAAGGCGCGCTCGACGCGCTGAACGCCGGCGACACGCAGCGGCACGACGCGTTGATCGCCGCCCAGGCGGTGGCGCTGCGCGAGCGCGGCTGCACGCGCATTGCGCTCGCGCAGTTCAGCATGGCGCGCGCGCGTGCCGCCTGCGAAGCGGCCAGCGGCCTGCCGGTTCTCACCACCGTCGACAGTGCGGTGCGGGCCCTGCGGCTGCGCACGGACCGAGCTCCACGATAAAGCCCGCGGATGCCAGGGGACAGCTGAACCTGGCCTGACTCGATGCCTCGCCATAATTGGTGCTCTTTAAAGGAGTAAGCGTGGACATCGTTTTGCTGGTGAAGGCTGCCATCATGGGCATCGTCGAGGGGCTGACCGAGTTTTTGCCGATCTCGTCGACAGGGCATCTGATTCTTGCGGGCTCGCTGCTCGGTTTCGACGACGACAAGGCCAAGGTGTTCGACATTGCCATCCAGACCGGTGCGATCTTCGCGGTGATCCTGGTGTACTGGCAGAAGATCCACTCCACCGTGGTGGCGCTGCCGCGGCAGCCCAAGGCGAGGCGCCTGGCCATCAACGTGGTGCTCGGCTTCATCCCCGCCGTGGTGCTGGGCCTCGTGTTCGGCAACATGATCAAGGCGCACCTCTTCACGCCGGTGGTCGTGGCCAGCACCTTCATCATCGGCGGCTTCATCATCCTGTGGGCCGAGAAGCGGCCGCCCGGATCGGTGCGCATCGAGCATGTCGACGACATGACGATGTGGGACGCCCTCAAGGTCGGCCTGGTGCAGTGCTTCGCGATGATCCCGGGCACCAGCCGCAGCGGCTCGACCATCATCGGCGGCATGCTGCTCGGCCTGTCGCGCCAGGCGGCCACCGACTTTTCGTTCTTCCTGGCCATTCCCACGCTGATCGGCGCCGGTGCCTACAGCCTCTACAAGGAGCGCGCGCTGCTGTCGGTGGCCGACATTCCGCTGTTCTCGGTGGGGCTGGTGTTCTCCTTCATCAGCGCCTGGCTCTGCGTGCGCTGGCTGCTGAAGTACATCAGCACGCACGACTTCATTCCCTTTGCCTGGTACCGCATCGCCTTCGGCATCGTGGTGCTGGCCACGGCGTGGACCGGCACGGTGGTCTGGGCGGAGTGAACATGATGCGCGGCTCTCAGGCGCCGCGCCCATTCCCGTGCCCCAGGATGGCGCTCGCGGCACGGGCTTCCTGCCGCACCGCGGTGGCGATCGGGCCGTCGATGGCCGGGTCGAAGCCGCCCGTGGCGCCCAGCGCGGTGAGCACCGCGCAGACGCGGCCCGCATAGTCGTAGACCGGTGCCGCCACGGCGCTGATGCCGCGCAGGTAGGTGTCCTTCACGCTCGCGCAGCGGGCCTCCTGAACCTCGCGCCGCAGCTGGCCGATGGGGTCCTTCGCGTCCAGCGTGGCGCGCATGTCTTCCGGTGATTCCGCCAGTTCCTGTTCGGCCAGCGCCAGCACCCGCGACTCGTCGAGCAGGCCCAGGAACGCGCGTCCGGTGGCCGACCAGAGCATCGACATCACCGAGCCGGCGCGCACGTTGACCGTGACCGGCAGGCCCGGCTCCTCGAAGCGCACGATGGTCGGCCCCTTGTTGCCCATGACCGCGACGAAGCAGGTCACTTCCAGCGATTCGCGCAGCCGCACGAGGCAGGGCTCGGCCGCGCGGATCGGGTCGGCCTGGCGCATGGCGGCCAGGCCGATCTGGATGGCTTCCGTGCCCAGGTAGTAGTGCTGCGAGACGGCGTCCTGCAGCACCAGCCCTTCCTCCATCAGGCTGGCGAGGTAGCGGTGCACCTTGGCCGGGCTTTCGGCCACGTGGGCCGACAGGGCCGTCAGGCTGCTGCGGCCGCCCAGGTGGGCCAGGCCCTTGAGCACCGCCATGCCGGTTTCGGCCGATTGCACGCGCTGGCGGCGCTCGCGGGTCGCGGGGGAGAGAGGGGGGAGCTCCGGAGCTTGGGTCATGTGGGCTGCATGTTAGGTGCTGGGGCCGGGCGGCCGCCCGGCTTCAGGGTTGTCCCTTGAACCATGATTACGCAATGCGTATGATACTTACGCAATACGCAATCATGCCGCAGACATCTATGAAAACCCGCCTTGTTCGGTGCCTTGCCGTTCTTTCCCTCGCTGCCGCGGCAAGCGCCGGCGCCCAGACCTTTCCCGCCAAGCCGATCCGCTGGCTCGTTCCGTACGCGGCCGGCGGCGGCTCCGACTTCCTCGCGCGCACGGTGGCGCAGACGCTCTCCACGCAGGTGGGGCAGCCGGTGCTGGTGGACAACAAGCCCGGCGGCAACACCGCGCTGGCCGCGGCCGAGACGGCGCGCGCGCCGGCCGACGGCTACACCGTGCTGTCGGCCGACAACGGCACGCTGGTGTTCAACCCGGCGCTCTACAAGTCGCTGTCGTACAGCCCGACGAAGGACTTGGCACCCGTCACGCTGATGGGCAAGTTCCCGATGATCCTGGTGGTCGGCGCCAATTCCGGCATCGCGACGGCCAAGGATTTCATCGCCAGGGCCAAGGCCAAGCCGGGCGACCTGAGCTACGCCTCGGCCGGCGCGGGCAGCCCGCACCACCTGGCGATGGAACTGCTCAAGGTGGAGGCGGGCCTCTTCATGGTCCATGTGCCGTACCGCGGCGCGGCGCCGGCGCTGGCCGACGTGGTGGGCGGGCAGCTGCCGGCCATGATGGTCGACCTGGCGGCCGGCGCCGGCTTCATCAAGGGCGGCAAGGTCCGCGCGCTGGCGGTGGCCAACCCGACGCGGCTGCCGCAGTTGCCCGACGTGCCCACCTTCGCCGAGCTGGGCTACAAGAACGTCGAAGCCGCCGCGCTGGTCGGCGTGGTGGTGCCCTCGGCCACGCCGCCGGAGGTGGTGAACACGCTCAACCGCCAGCTGTTGGCCGCGATCAACGAGCCCTCGGTGAACAAGCGCATGACCGACTTCGGCGTCGAGCCCGTGGGCAGCACGCCGGCGCAGTACGCCGCGCTGCTCAAGAGCGAGACGACCCGCTGGCACAAGCTGATCCGCGACCTGAAGATCACGCTGGATTGAGGACGCCCCCCGAAGCGCCTTCGGCGCCTCCCCCCACTGGGGGGCGCACCCGGCGGCCCGGCGGAGCCGGTTCCGCGGGTGCGCTGGGCTGGCGCATGTCGTTTTAGAGATTGAAGGAAGCATCACCATGCCCGATACCGCCAATCCCCCGCGCGCCGCAGGCTGTCCTGTCGCGCACGGGCCGCTGTCCCCCGAGCGCACGCCCACCGGCTGTCCCGTGAGCGCGCGCGCCGCCGAGTTCGATCCCTTCGAGGACGGCTACCAGCAGGACCCGCCCGAGTACGTGCGCTGGGCGCGCGAGAAGGAGCCGATCTTCTTCAGCCCGAAGCTCGGCTACTGGGTGATCACGCGCTACGACGACATCAAGGCGGTGTTCCGCGACAACATCACCTTCAGCCCCTCCAACGCGCTCGAGAAGATCACGCCCACCGGGGACGAGGCCAACGCCGTGCTCGCCTCCTACGGCTTCGCGCTGAACCGCACGCTGGTGAACGAGGACGAACCCGCCCACATGCCGCGCCGCCGCGTGCTGATGGACCCGTTCACGCCCGAGGCGCTCAAGCACCACGAGCCGATGGTGCGCGAACTGGCGCGCAGCTATGTCGACCGCTTCATCGACGACGGCCGTGCCGATCTCGTCGACCAGATGCTGTGGGAAATTCCGCTGACCGTGGCGCTGCACTTCCTTGGCGTGCCCGAGGAAGACATGGACACGCTGCGCAAGTATTCGATCGCGCACACCGTCAACACCTGGGGCCGGCCCAAGCCCGAGGAGCAGGTGGCCGTGGCGCATGCGGTTGGCAACTTCTGGCAATACGCCGGCAAGGTGCTCGAGAAGATGCGGCAGGACCCCGACGCGCCCGGCTGGATGCAGTACGGCATCCGCAAGCAGAAGCTGCACCCCGAGGTGGTGACCGATTCGTACCTGCACTCGATGATGATGGCCGGCATCGTGGCCGCGCACGAGACCACCGCCAATGCCACCGCCAATGCGGTGAAGCTGCTGCTGCAGCATCCGCAGGTGTGGCAGGAGCTGTGCGAAGACCCGGGCCTCATTCCCAACGCGGTGGAAGAGTGCCTGCGCCACAACGGCTCGGTGGCCGCCTGGCGGCGCCTCGTCACGCGGAACACGCACGTGGGCGGCGTGGACCTGCCGGCCGGCTCGCGGCTCCTGATCGTCACTTCGTCGGCCAACCACGACGAGGCGCACTTTTCCGATGCCGACCTGTTCGACATCCGCCGCGACAACGCCAGCGACCACCTGACCTTCGGCTATGGCTCGCACCAGTGCATGGGCAAGAACCTGGCGCGCATGGAGATGCAGATCTTCCTGGAGGAGTTCACGCGGCGGCTGCCGCACATGCGGCTCTCGGAGCAGCGCTTCAGCTACGTGCCGAACACCTCGTTCCGCGGGCCCGAGCACCTGTGGGTCGAATGGGACCCTGCGGCCAATCCGGAGCGCAGGAACCCCGCGCTGCGCGCGGTGCAGGTGCCGGTGCGCATCGGCGAGCCCTCGCGGCACGCGATCACGCGGCCGGTGGTGGTGGAGCGCGTGACGCCGGTGGCCGAAGGCATCGTGAAGCTGCGGCTGGTGTCGCCCGATGGCAAGCCGCTGCCGCGCTGGACCGCGGGTTCGCACATCGACGTGGAATGCGGCTCGTCCGAGCTGTCGCGCCAGTACTCGCTGTGCGGTGACCCCGACGAAGCCGGCGTGCTGGAGATCGCGGTGCTGCACGAGCCCGGGGGCCGCGGCGGCTCGGCCTGGGTGCACACGCAGGTGAAGGCCGGCGACCGGCTGCGCATCCGCGGGCCGCGCAACCACTTCCGGCTCGACGAGTCGCTTGCGAAGGCGATCTTCATCGCGGGCGGCATCGGCATCACGCCCGTGAGCGCAATGGCGCGCCGCGCGAAGGCGCTCGGCATGGACTACGAACTGCACTACAGCGGCCGTAGCCGCGCGCGCATGGCCTTCCTGGACGAGCTTGCGGTACTGCACGGCGAGCGGCTGCAGGTCCATGCGAGCGACGAAGGCCAGCGCTGCGATCTGCGCGCGCTGCTCGCAGAGCCCGTGGCCGGTGTGCAGGTCTATGCCTGCGGCCCGCTGCGCATGCTCGAGGCGCTCGAAGACTGCTGCGCCGCCTGGCCCGAGGGTGCCTTGCGCGTCGAGCATTTCGAGTCGACGCTCGCCACGCTCGATCCGTCGAAGGAGCACGCGTTCGAAGTCGAGCTGAAGGATTCCGGCCTCGTCGTCACCGTGCCGCCCGACCAGACCCTGCTGTCGGCACTGCGCGCAGCCAACGTCGATGTGCAGAGCGATTGCGAGGAGGGCCTGTGCGGCTCCTGCGAAGTGCGGGTGCTGTCCGGCAAGGTCGATCACCGCGACGTGGTGCTGACCCGCCCGGAACGCGAGGCCCACAACAAGATGATGGCCTGCTGCTCGCGCGCTTGCGAGGGCCGGCTGGTGCTCGAGCTCTAGGGCTGGTGGTCAGCGCAGCAGGGCGTGCCCGCCGGCTATGTGCGCCGTCTCGGCGCGCGAGCCGAGTGCCAGCTTTCTGTAGATGCCCTTGATGCGGCATTCCACCGCGAGCCGGGGCATGGCCAGCGCTTGGGCGACGTCGCGGTGCCCGAGGCCCTGCACCACGAGTTCGAGCGTCTTGCGCTCCTGCGGCGCCAGCGCCGCGTCGGGCATCGACCCCGGATCGGCCGCGTGCCCGGCGTGCCAGGCCAGCACGCGCCGCGCGATGGCCGGATCGATGGTGGCACCGCCCTGTTCGATGCTGCGCAGGCCGATGCTCAATTCGAGGTCGTCGCGTTCCTTCAGCAGATAGGCCACCGCGCCGGCGCGAAGTGCGGAAAAAATGGCTTCCTCGCTGCGGGAGGCGGAAATGGCCACGGCCGGCACCTGCGGATGGTGCGCCTGCAGCCACTCGACGAGCTCGACCGCGTCGTCGCCAGGCAGGCCGATGTCCACGAGCACGACGCCGAAGCTCGGCTTCTCCAGCAACTGCATGGCCATCTCGGCGTCGTCGGCCCAGGTGATCTGCGGCTCGTCGCATCCGAGCGTGGGCAGGATGTAGCGCAAACGTTCCTGCATCGCCGTGTCGTTTTCGACCACGAGCACCGAGTTCAGCGAAACGGTTTCGACGGCTTCCGAGGAGAACATTTGGGCGGCATTCTGAGGCTGTGGCCGAGAAACTGGGACGTTTCGACTTATTTTGCGCGAATGTTGCTGGAATTCACAGCTATATCCTTCGGTTTGCCCATGCCTTGATGAGGGCCTTGAACAGGACCTTGCACGGATGGCCCGGTGCAGGCGGCGCAATCCGTTCCGGCAAAGGGCAGGAGGGGGCGCGCAGGCCCTCAGGCCACTGCTGCCAGCGGCATGCGCAGCGCCAATTGCGTCTGGCCGGGCCGCGACTGCAGCTGCAGGTCGGCCCCCAGGCGGCGCGCGCGCGTGCGCAGGCTGCGCAAGCCCGCGCCGGCGCCCTTGTCGGCGCCATCCACCGCGAAGCCGCGGCCGTCGTCGCGCACGCTGAGCTGCAGTTCGGCGCCGGTGCGCGTCACCGCCACGTCCACGCGGCGGCTTGCGCTGTGCTTGAGCACATTGGTCAGCGCCTCCTGCAGGAAGCGCAGCAGGTCCAGGCTCTGCGAGGGAGGGAGTTCGAGCGTCTCGATGTTCGACACCTGCCAGCGGCAGTCGATGCCGTTGGCGTCGAGCAGCTGAGAGGTGCGGTGCCGCAGGGGCACGAGCAGTTCGCCGAAGGCCCGCGTGCCGTCGTGCTGGCCGGTGGCCTCGATGATCAGCCGCAGGTCGTCGCGCAGGCGCTTGAGCATGGCGAGCAGTTCGGGCGCGGAGAGTTTCTCGGGTTTGCGTTCGAGCGTTGCGATGCTGCCCACCAGCATGCCGCCCAGGCCGTCATGCAGGTCGCTTGCGAGATTGACGCGCTCGCCGATGCGCGCATGCGCCAGCTCGAGCGCATGCTGCTGCGCCAGCGTGACGCCCAGTTCGGCCTTGGCCGCGTTCACTTCCTCGATCAGCTCGGTGTTGAAGTTCTCGATGCGTTTCAGGCTCTGCACGAAGCGCCCGGCCTGCGTCAGCGCCATGCCCAGCAGCAGGCCGTACGAGGACATCGTCGTGTAGTAGATGTTGCTGTCGATCACCTGCGTGAACACCAGCAGGTCGTGCGCGCCCGTTGCCGCCGACAGGGCCATGAAGGGCGCGAGGGAGCGCATCGGGCTGTGGCGATGGCGCAAGGCATGGATCAGCGCGGCACTGTTCACCGCAATGATCGTGAGGCCGCCCACCAGCGTCCAGACGGCGCGGTGGGTGAGCAGGTTGGCGGAACCGGTGAGCCACAGGTCGAGCACGCCGGCCACCGCGACCAGCAGCGCAAGGCCTTCCAGCCGCGGCATGCGCCGCTCGCAGAAGCGCAGCGCGAACACGGCGTAGGAAACACTGAAGAGCAGCAGCAGCGAGGTGTTCAGCGCCTGCCAGCTGTGGTTGCTCGCAAAGGGCCAGGGGCTGGTGGCGATCTGGTTGTAGCCGAACAGGAGCCACAGCACCGACATCAGCGCGAACCAGCCGTAGGCCGTCTCGCGCCGGCGCATGGCCCACAGCGCGGCAAAGAAGGCCGAGACCGCGGCGCTCACCGCGAGGCCGAGCATCTGGAGATCGCGGCGCCAGACGCGCTCCTGCCCGTACGCCGCCTGCATCGCCGCCGGTGCGCCGAGGCTGACCGGGCCGAGGCCGGCCTGGTAGGCGGACAGGCCCGAGACGCGCACCAGCAGCGTGTTGCGGCCCGCCTGCAGCAGCGGCGGCGCCAGCAGCCAGTAGCGCGGGCTGTTCCAGGCGCGCGTCAGCGGCTCGACCAGGCTCTGGTCGCGCCAGATCGGGGTGCCGTTGAGCGACACCGCGCCGGCCATGTTGAGGTAGTGCAGCAGCAGGCCGACCTCGGTGACCTCGGCGGGCTGGTCCCAGGTGAGCCGATACCAGACCACGCCGTCGAAGCCGGGCCAGCGTGCGGCCCAGCTGTCGGGCAGGGCGACGGGCGTCCAGCCATCGGCCGGCGGAGCGGCTTCGTCCCAGCCGGTGCCGCGCACGGCTTCGACCTGGAATGCAGCCTGGAATGCAGGGGCGGGCTGCGCCTGCGCCATGCCGGCCGCGGCGAGAAGAAGAACAACAAGGAAGAAGCAGGCGCCGGCCCGTGCAGCAAGCCATGCCGCAAGGCCCGGGCGCGCATGCCGGCGGCCCGCCTGCGGGGGAGATTCTTCATATGGCATTTACCAGCTTTCGGGGATGGCTTGGTCGGGACGCGAAATACACACTTCGTCTTACTTGTTTTATTTGCTTTCAAGAAAGAAGTCCATGCCCACACGAATCCATGACAGCGACGCCCCACGCGGCTTGCACAAGGCGCCGGCCAGACAACAGCGGTGGGTGCGCGCATTCCGGCATCTGCCTGCGGTCGCGCTGCTGGTCGGGGGAAGCGCCTACGCGGCAGGTTTGGTCGGCGGCGCGGCGGGCAATGCCGGCCCGGCAACCATCAACGGGACGGCAGGAGCCGGTGGCGCTGCGGCCGCTGTCTCGGGGGACGGAGCCACTTCGCTCGGTGCGGGCGGCAACGGCGGCATGGGCACTGCGGGCGGCACCGGCGGCGCGGGCGGGGCGGGCGCCAGCGCAACCGCGGGCGGCGCGACGGCGGTCGGGGGTGGCGGTACCGGTGCGCTGGGCGGGGCGGGGGGAATCGGCGGCGCGGGAGGGCGTGGCGCCCAGGCCACGGCGGGCGGTGCGATTGCGCTCGGCGCGGGTGGCGCGGGTACCGAGAGTTGCTGCCTCGACACCGGCCCGGCGGGTGGCAATGGCGCGCAGGCTTCGGGCTATGCGGCAATCGCCATCGGAAGCGCCTCGAACTTCAGAGAGGGTGCCGTGGCATCCGGCGACGGCAGCACCGCGATCGGCGGCGCCAATGGTGCAGCTTCAGGCGCGGCCGCATTGGCCACGGCCGGCGTGGCGGTTGGCACCGGCAGCCGGGTCGAGAGCGGCGCGACCGGCGGCGTGGCCATTGGCGCGAATTCCGTCGCCACGGCGGCCAATACCGTGTCCTTTGGGTCCACCGGCCGGACGCGCGGCCTGGTCAACGTCAGCGCCGGATCGGTGACGTCCACGAGCACCGACGCCGTCAACGGCAGCCAGCTGTACGGCGTACAGAATGCGGCGGATTTGGCTCAGGCAACTGCCAGCGCCGCAAACGGCGCGGCGTTCCTTGCTTTGGCTGATGCGGCGCTGGCCCAAGACGTGGCGAACTCCGCGGTTGCCAGCGCAGGCGTCGCACAGATCATGGCCAACGGTGCCCACACGGCGGCGGTTGCTGCTCAGAGCAGCGCGGGCACCGCGCAGACCACAGCCAACGGCGCCCAGACTGCGGCCGCTGCGGCCCAGGGCACGGCAAATACGGCGCTCACGAATGCGGCCACTGCACAGGCCACGGCCAACGGCGCCCAGACCGCGGCGGCTGCCGCCCAGGGCACGGCGAACACCGCCCTGGGCGTGGCCAACAACTCGGTCCAGTATGGTCCGGGCGGTACCAGCGTCAGCCTGAACGCCAACGACGGCGCGGGAACCACGCTCAACAACGTTCGCGCCGGCACGGCCGCAACGGATGGCGCCAACGTCGGGCAGGTCCTGCAGGCGGAGCAAGGCGCCGTCACGGCCTCCAACAGCTTCACGATGCAGCAGGTGAGCGCGCTGCAGAGCGTCATGAACCAGGCCCTTGCCAACGGCCTGTGCAGCTTCAGCGGGGGCAGCGTGACCTGCGGCACGGGCAGCAAGGCCACCGGCGCGGGTGCCACGGCAATGGGCACCAACGCCATTGCCGATGGCGAGGGCACCACCGCGCTGGGCAGCGGCGCCGAGGCCCGCCATGCCGGCTCGGTGGCCATCGGCGCCGGCGCCAGGGCCCTGGCCGATCCCACCACGGCCGTGGGCAACAACGCAGTGGCCACCGGCAACAACGCGGTCGCACTGGGCGCCAACACGCTGGCCTCGGGCAGCAATGCGGTGGCGCTGGGCCAGGGGTCGGTGGCGGACCGCGACAACACCGTTTCGGTGGGCAATGCGGCCACCGGACAGTTGCGCGGCATCGCAAATGTCGCGCCCGGCGTGCTGGGTACCGATGCCGTCAACGTCAACCAGTTGCAGCAGGCGGTGAGCAACGCGACCAGCCAGGCGAATGCCTTTGCCGCGCAGGGCGTGGCAGCGGCACTGGCCATGCCGTCGATGCCGGCCCTCTCGGCGGGCAAGAAGTGGATGGGCGCCGCCGTGGGCAACTACGCCGGCGCAGCGGCCGTCGGCTTTGCCTTCGGCTACCAGGTCAACGACAACCTGAACCTGGGGCTGGGCGTTTCCACCGCCACCAGCAGCGGCAGCAGCAACCGCATTGCCGCCCGCGTGCAGGCCGGCTATTCCTGGTGAGGCGTGGCACCGGACATCAGTGCAGCAAGCCGTGCCTGCGGGCCTGGTAGACGGCTTCGGTGCGGGAGCTGACGGCCAGCTTGCGGTAGATGTTCTTGGTGTGGCATTCCACGGTCAACCTGGAGATCGACAGCGATTCGGCCATGTCGCGGTTGCTCAGCCCCTGCGCCACGAGTTCGAGAATCCGGCGCTCCCGCGGGGTCAGCGCGACGGGCAGCGCAGCGGGCGCATCGGCCGCCGGCACGGCTTGCGGCGAAGCCTGCTGCGCCGCAAGCCAGCCGAGGATATGGCGCGCAATGGCCGGATCGATCGGCGAGCCGCCCTGCTCGATGCTGCGCAGCGCAATGCCCAGTTCGAGATCGTCGCGGTCCTTCAGCAGGTAGCCGATGGCGCCGGCCCGCAGCGCCGCGAAGATGACGTCCTCGGTGCGGAAGGCCGAGATCACCACCGCGGGCACCGTGGGATGCTGCGCCTGCATCCAGCCGATCAGCTCGACCCCGCTGCCGTCCGGCAGGCCGATGTCGACCAGCGCGATGCCGAAGCTCTGCGCACCGAGCAGTTCCTTGGCCGCGGCAATGCTGTCGGCCCAGGCGATCTTCGGCGCGGCGTTGCCGAGCGTGGCCAGCACGTGGCCCAGGCGTTCGCGCATCGCGGGATCGTCTTCGACCACCAGCGAAGGGCTCAGGGAAACGCCTTCGATGGCTTCCGGGCTGGAATTGGACATGGGGAAACGGTGTTCTGCTCGGTGGCAAGGCCAGCAGGTGGTCTTGCCGATCCTGGGGATTGTTCCAGAATATTTCCGTTCGATCAGCCCATCAGGTTGCGCAGCGCCGCTTCCACCGCCGCGGCAGTGGCCAGCGGCTTCTCCATGGGAAACAGGTGCGTGCCGTCGAGCACGGCGATGCGCCCCCTGGTGACCTTCTGGGTCATGGCCATGCCCACTTGCTTCATCTCGACGGACTGGCGCCCGCCGATGAAGGCCGCCTTGCACTTGAGCGGATGGTTGCGCAG
Organism: Variovorax sp. SPNA7; assembly: GCF_033807855.1. Lineage (NCBI taxonomy): Bacteria > Pseudomonadati > Pseudomonadota > Betaproteobacteria > Burkholderiales > Comamonadaceae > Variovorax > Variovorax sp. SPNA7. The sequence continues at coordinate 4,006,221 of NZ_CP138513.1, read as the reverse complement.
CAGCGCGCCCAGGTTGTGGGGCAGGGTGTCGTAGATGGCCGTTTCCACGTCGCGGTCGAAACTCAGTTCGCGCATGTCTTCGCTCGCGAAGGTGCCGTGGTCGATGTAGTCGTGCAGCACCTGCTCGTCCCACCTGGCAAAGGCCTTCTTGCTGCGGAAGTGCTCGAACACCGCTTCCCGGTGCGCCCAGCTGTTCCTGCGCTTGCGGCTGATGGCGCCGGGCGACACGGTCTTCATCAGCGAGGTGCGCTTCACGATGCTCAGCGTGTTCGCGCGCCAGCCGCTGAGGACCGGCGAGTCGAGCAGCACCACGCCGCAAGCGAGCGCCGGATGCAGCGCCGCGCACATCAGGCTCAGGATTCCGCCCAGCGAATGGCCGACCAGGAACACCGGGCCGCCGGCGCGGTCGGCGTGCCGTTGTGCGAAGTCGGCCAGCTGCTGCACCAGGTGCGGCCAGTTGTCGGTGACGGGGTACTTCGGGTCGTGCCCGAATTTCTCGATGGCATCGACCTCGAAGCCGCGGCTGCGCAGGCTGTCGAGGACGACGCGGTAGGTGCTCGCGGGAAAGCTGTTGCCGTGCGAGAACACGACGGGAGGCATCGGCATGGCCGCGGTCGGCTTCAGATCAGCTTTTCGTCGGGCGTCGAGATCTTGCGCAGCGGGCTGTGCCGCGTGGCCGGCATCTTCAGCGGATGCTCGGTGGCGGAGTCGTCCCACACCGGGTCCTCGATGCTGTCGAACACTTCGCGCAGCTTCTGGCCCCAGCTGTTGTGCATCATGCGGTAGTAGGGGTTGTCGGCATCGATGCAGATCACGCGGTCGGTCTCGAGCTTGTTGGCCTCGTACACCACCAGGTCGAGCGGCAGGCCCACCGACAGGTTCGACTTCATGGTCGAGTCCATCGACACCAGCGCGCACTTGGCGGCTTCGTCGAGCGGGGTCTCGGGCGTGAGCACGCGGTCGAGCACCGGCTTGCCGTACTTCGATTCGCCCACCTGGAAGTAGGGCGTCTCGGTGGTGGCCTCGATGAAGTTGCCGGCCGCATAGACCAGGAACAGGCGCATGCCTTCGCCCTTGACCTGGCCGCCGAAGATGAAGGACACGTTGAAGTCCAGCCCCGCATGCTTGAGCGCCTCGGCGTCGCGGTCGTACACGTGGCGTACGGCCGAGCCGAGCACGCGCGCGGCGTCGAACATGCTCTTGGCGTTCCAGATGGTGATGGGATCACCCTGCGAGCCGTCTTCGCGCGTTTCGCGCAGTTCCTCGATCTGCAGGATCTCGCGCACCGACTGCGAGATGCTCAGGTTGCCCGAGGACAGCAGCACCATGACGCGGTCGCCCGGCTGCTCGTAGACGATCATCTTGCGGAAGGTGCTGATGTGGTCCACACCCGCGTTGGTGCGCGAGTCGGAGAGAAACACCAGGCCGGCGTTGAGTTTGATGCCTACGCAATAAGTCATTTTTTCATCTCGCACGAAGGATGCCCGCTCACATGGCGCTGCGTTCGCGCGTGTTCAGTTTTTGTAAGGCATAGAGCGCGTCGAGCGCCTCCCGTGGCGTCATCGCATCGGGGTCGAGCGCGGCCAGGGCGGATTCTACGGCGCTGGCCATCGGCGTTTCGGCCGCCGGGGGCGGGGCGAACAGGTCGACCTGCGCGCGCGTCTGGGCGTGCTGCGACTCCAGCGCCTCGAGCGCCTGCCGCGCGTGGTTGACCACGGCGGCCGGCATGCCGGCGAGCCGCGCCACCTGGATGCCGTAGCTCTTGCTGGCCGGGCCGGGCTGCATTTCGTGCAGGAACACGATGTCGCGGCCCGCCTCGGTGGCGCTCACGTGCATGTTCACGGCGCAGTGGTGCGTGGCCGGGAATTCGGTCAGCTCGAAGTAGTGGGTGGCAAACAGCGTGAAGGCCTTGCTGCGGTCGTGCAGCTGGGCCGCGATGCCCGCGGCCAGCGCCAAGCCGTCGAAGGTGCTGGTGCCGCGGCCGATCTCGTCCATCAGCACCAGCGACTGGGCGGTGGCGCTGTGCAAGATTTGCGCGGCCTCGGTCATCTCGAGCATGAAGGTCGACTGCGCGTTGGCCAGGTCGTCGGCGGCGCCGATGCGGGTATGAATGGCGTCGATCGGCCCGAGCCGGCAGGCCGCCGCCGGCACATGCGAGCCGATGGACGCCAGCAGCACGATGATCGCCACCTGCCGCATGTAGGTCGACTTGCCGCCCATGTTGGGGCCGGTGATCACCTGCATGCGCTGCTGCGGCCCGAGCTGCGTGTCGTTGGCGATGAAGCCGCCCGACGATTTTTCGGCCAGCCGCGCCTCCACCACCGGATGGCGGCCCTGCTGGATCTCGATGCAGGGATGCGAGACGAAGCTCGGCGCGCGCCAGTGCAGCGTGTGCGAGCGCTCGGCCAGTGCGCACAGCGCATCGAGCGTGGCAATGGCGCCGGCCAGCTGCGTGAGCGCGGGCACCGAGGGCTGCAGCGCGTCGAGCAATTGCTCGTAGAGCCACTTCTCGCGAGCCAGCGCGCGGTCCTGCGCGCTCAGCGCCTTGTCCTCGAAGGCCTTGAGCTCGGGCGTTATGAAGCGCTCGGCATTCTTCAGCGTCTGGCGGCGGCGGTAGTTGTCGGGCACCTTCGATAGCGCGCTTTGCGTCACCTCGATGTAGAAGCCGTGCACGCGGTTGAACTGCACCCGCAGGTTGCTGATGCCGGTGCGCTCGCGTTCGCTGACTTCGAGCTTCAGCAAGAAGTCGTCGCAGTTCTCGCTGATGGCGCGCAGCTCGTCGAGCTCGGCGTCGTGGCCGGTGGCGATCACGCCGCCGTCGCGCACCAGTGCCGACGGGTCGGGCTTGATCGCGCTCGCCAGCAGGTCGGCGCAGCCCGGCGGCGGCGCGAGCCGTTCGATGATGCGGCCCAGCAGCTCGCCGGACGCCGGAAGCGCCGGCGCCAGCTGCTCGGCCTTCGCGAGCGCGAGGCGCAGCGCGAGCAGCTCGCGCGGACGCACCTGCCTGAGCGCGATGCGCGCCGCGATGCGTTCCACGTCGCTGGTGTTCTTGAGCTGTTCGCGCAAGGTGCGCCAGGGCGCGGCGGTGCCGCCCAGCACAGTGGACTGGAGGGCGGCAATGGCTTCGAGCCGGGCCTGCGCCTCGCTGCGGTCGCGCCGCGGCGACAGCAGCCAGCGCTTCACGAGGCGGCTGCCCATGCCCGTCATGCAGGTGTCGAGCAGAGAGAACAGGGTGGGCGAGTCTTCGCCGCGCAGCGTCTGCACCAGTTCGAGGTTGCGGCGCGTGGTGGGCGGCAGCTCGACCAGGTCGCCGTCGCGCTCCACCGACAGGCGCTGCACGTGCGACAGCGCGCGGCCCTGCGTGTGCTCGGCATAGCCCAGCAGCGCAGCCGCGGCGGCATGCGCGTTGGCGAGCGACTCGGCGTTCCAGGCCGCGAGGCTGTTGCTGCCCATCTGCTCGCTGAGCTTGCGCTCGCCCAGGCCGCCGTCGAACTGCCACGCGGGGCGGATCGAGAGCGTGAAAGGTGTGGCCGAACGCGCGGCCTTGAGCCGCTGCTCGAAGGCCGGCGTCACCTCGGCGCTGTAGAGCAGCTCGCTCGGCGCGATGCGCGCGATCCAGGCTTCGAGCGCGTCGGCCGGGCACTCGGCCAGCCGCAGTTCGGCACCGGTCACGCTGAGCCACGCCAGGCCGCAGAAGTTGCGCGTGCCCGCATGCACCGCGAGCAGCAGCGATTCGCTCTTGTCGTTGAGCAGTTCCGAATCGGTCAGCGTGCCGGGCGTGACCACCCGCACCACCTTGCGCTCGACCGGGCCCTTGCTCGCGCCGACTTCGCCCACCTGCTCGCAGATGGCCACCGATTCGCCCAGCTTGATGAGCCGCGCAAGATAGGTGTCGACCGCATGGAAGGGCACGCCGCACATCACCACGGGCTGGCCGGCCGACTGGCCGCGCTGGGTGAGCGTGATGTCGAGCAGGCGCGCGGCCTTTTCGGCGTCGGCCCAGAACAGCTCGTAGAAATCGCCCATCCGGTAGAACAGCAGGGTGTCCGGATGGTTCGCCTTGAGGCCCAGGTACTGCGCCATCATGGGCGTGTGCCCGGAGAAGTCGCTGGTGGAGGGGGAGGGTTGCGCGGTCGTCGTTTTCACTCGGACGATTATCGGGGACGGCGAACGGCTCGGCCGGGCGGACAGCCCGCCTTTAAAATCCGCCGGCGCGAACACCGCGTGAAGAAACAAGGCGCCCATGGTCCATCCGGATGAATTCAAAGGCCCCGAAGCGGACGCGCTGCCCGACACCGCCACCTTGCCCGCAGAACTCGCCGCGCTGTACCTCTGCATGCCGCCGGCCCAGCTCGCCGACCTGCGCAAATCGAAACGGCCCGATGGGCGGGCGGGCAACGGCGCGTCCATCATCAAGCCGGTGGAAGGCGGTGCGAAAGACCCGGTGCTCTACAAGCTCGGCACCTTGCGCGAATTTGCCAAGTCGCACACCGCCCCCACTGCCTTCGACACCGCGCTGGACTCCGGGTTGCCGGGCTGGGTGTCCGCCAAGCTGCCCTTCTTTGCCGAACGCGAACCCCGCATCAAGCGCGGCCGCCGCGTGCTCATCGGCGGCGCCTGGGACCGGGCGGACCCGCTGCGCGAGAAACGCTTCGCCGATCTGGCGAAGGGCCGCATCCGCTTCACCTCATTGACCTGCGCCGAAGCCGCCGCGAGCCTGTGGGCCGATGTGGCAAGCCACGCTGCACTCGCCGAAAAGGGGCTCGCCCTGCTCAGGAGCGAGACGCAGGCCATCGAGGCCGCGCTGGCGGCGACCGGGCAGCTGGCCGCGGCTTCGAATCCAGATGCGGTGGCCTGACCCGCGTCCTTCAAGACAGACCATGGACGAGCACCGATGCTGATCAACTGCGTGGCCTACGAGAACGGCGCCAAGCTTGCCGACATTCCGGTCGAGGACATCAGCGAGTACATCTCCCGGCCCGGCTGCTTCGTCTGGGTGGCGCTGAGCGACGCCACGCCGCAGGAGCTGGCCCAGATGCAGGACGAGTTCAACCTGCATCCGCTCGCGGTGGAAGACGCCCAGCACGGCCACCAGCGGCCCAAGGTCGAGGAATACGGCGATTCGCTCTTCGTCGTGATGCACCTGGTCGAACCCTCTGCCGAGGGCGAGCACTGTGTGAACGTGGGCGAGGTCGACGTGTTCGTCGGCAAGAACTACGTGCTGTCGGTGCGCAACCGCAGCCAGCAGGGCTTCCTGGGCGTGCGCGAGCGCTGCGAGCGCGAGCCCGAGCTGCTGCGCAACGGCTCGGGCTTTGTGCTGTATGCGCTGATGGATGCGGTGGTCGATCGCTACTTTCCGGTGATCGATGCGCTCGAGGTGGAGCTCGAATCCATCGAGCAGCAGATCTTCACGCAGGGCGGCGCGGCGCGCGACAAGATCAAGCAGCTGTACGACCTGAAGCGGCGCAGCATGGTCCTCAAGCGCGCCGTGGCGCCGCTGGTCGAGGCGTCGGGCAAGCTGCACGGCGGGCGGGTGCCGCAGATCTGCGTGAGCTCGCAGGAATATTTTCGCGACGTGGCCGACCACCTGGTCCGCATCAACGGCTCGATCGACGCCATGCGCGACACCATCGGCACGGCCATTTCGGTGAACCTCTCGATGGTCACCATCGAGGAGAGCGAAGTCACCAAGCGGCTGGCGGCCTGGGCCAGCATCTTTGCGGTGTGCACCGCGTTCGCGGGCATCTGGGGCATGAACTTCGAGCACATGCCGGAGCTGAAATTCCGCTACGGGTACGCAGTGGCGCTGGTGCTGATTGCGGCTACCTGCAGCTATCTCTACTACCGGTTCAGGCGCGCGGGCTGGCTCTGAGCACTACCAAGGCGCTTTACTCGTCGTGTGTATCGTGCGTGGCCACCGCGCCGCGCCGCCAGTAGCCGGAGGCGCGAATCCACTTAGGGTTGGCGCCGCGTTCGCCCACGAGGTGCGCACGCAGCGCCTTCGCGATGGCCGATTCGCAACCCACCCACGCATGGAAGTCGCCGGCCGGCAGCGCCATGGCCTTGAGCGCATCGAGCAGCACCGGGCTCAGGCCCGGTTCGACGCCGTTGCGGTGCACCCACTTCAATGTGAGCTGCGCCTGCGTCTCGAACGGAACCTGGTCGGCTTCGCTGTCGACTTCGGCCAGCACCACCACCCGCGCACCGGCCGGCAACTCGGCCAGGCGCCGCGAGATGGCGGGCAGGGCGGTGTCGTCGCCGATCAGCAGGTGCCAGTCGAAGGCCGTCGGCACGATGAACGAGCCGCGCGGGCCGCCCACGCCGAGCAGGTCGCCGGGCCGGGCCTGCTCCGCCCATTGCGTGGCGGGGCCGGCATCGTGCAGCGCGAAGTCGAGCTCCAGCGTGTTGGCGTTGGCGTCGTGGCGGCGCGGCGTGTAGTCGCGCATGGTGGGCCGGCCGCCCGCTGGCCACACCGGGCCGTCGGGCCCCACGGTCGGCAGCGTGAGCTGGCCGGTCGCATCGGGGAAAAAGATCTTTGCGTGGTCGTCGAAGCCCGGGCTCGTGAAGCCCGCGAGGTCGTCGCCCGTGAGCGTGATGCGGATCAGGTGCGGCGTCACGCGCTGCACGGTCTTGACCGTGAGCTGGCGAAAGCGAAGCTCGTGGCGCACGCGGTGCGGCGTGCGGTCGGGCGTGAGGGAAGCAGGAGTGGTTGTGAAGTCGGTCATTTCAAAAAGAAGAAGTTCAGATGCGCTCTAGCTGTTGAGCGGCGCTGTCGAGCACCGCGGCGAAATCGTGGGCCTGTTGTTCGGTGAGGGGGGCGCCCGAGAGGCGCATGCGCATCGCGAGCTTGAGGTTCTCGATGGCGCGCGTGACCTGCGGCGGGCGGCCGCCGCGCGGGCCGGCGCCGTCGACGCCGCCGTTCATGCGGGCCATCATGGCGTCGGCCGTGTCGCGGTTGGCCGCCAGGAAATCCCGGCCGCTCGCGGTGATGCTGTAGCGCTTGCGCCCGCCGGTGTCGGCCGTTTCCACGCTCAGGTAGCCCATCTCCTCGAGCAGCGTGAGGGTGGGGTAGACCACCCCGGGGCTCGGCGCGTAGCTGCCGCCCAGGCGGTCTTCGATGGCCTTGATGAGCTCGTAGCCATGGGCGGGCTTGTCGGCGATGAGCTGCAGCAGCACGAAGCGCAGGCCGCCGTGGCCGAACACCCGCCCGCCGCCGCGTCCGCCGTGGCGGCCGCGGCCGCCCGAGAGGCCGTCTTCATGTTCGCCGCGCGGGGAGTGGCAGTGGTGATGGTGGTGATGGCCGAAGTGGAAATGTCGCATGTCGATGTCCTCTCGAGGTATATCGAAATTATTTTCGATATATCTAAAAAAGTCAAACAGCTCTGCCTGCCGCATCACTGCAGCGCATCCACGGGGTGGTTTAGGTCGGGTTGGGCCGAGGCCCAGGCTGACGGGCGGGCGGCGCCCGTCCGGTGATCAGGCGATCATCGATTCCAGGTCGGACGCCAGCTCGCGCGGTGCCGGCATGTCCTGCATCACGTCCTCGGAAAGGCCGATCGCGTCGGCAGGCTGGGCCGGCCAGACATGCTGCGCGTCGCCGATGCGCAGCCCTTCGCGCTCCAGCGCGACGCGCCAGACCGCCAGGTGCAGCACGCTGGCGAGCGGGTCGACCTGTTCGGCCTCCATCGGGTTGGCGAAGGAGGAAAGGGCGCTGACGAACTCGGGCGCGAATTCCCAGCGGGCAGCCAGCCGCGCGCCGACCTGGCCGTAGTGGAAGCCGAACTTCTGGCGCTCCACCTCGAGCCGCCCCATGCGGTCGAAGGGGTGCGCGGCATTGAGCTCGGCCATCGGCTGCTTCATGGGCACGGCGCCGGCCATGATCAGGTGCCCGATGGCGTGCATGCTGCCGACGGTGAAGGCCAGGCTCTGGTCCACGCGGCGCGTCTTGCCCGCGAGGTAGCGGGCCACGGCGGCCACGCGCAGGCTGTGCGACCAGAAGGCCGGCAGATGCACGCCTTCGACCTTGCGGAAGGTGCCCGTGAGGCCGGAGCTCACCACCAGGGAGCGGATCGAGGAGAAGCCCAGCAGCTGGATCGCGTCCTGGATCGACAGGATCTTGCGGCGCAGCCCGAAGTACGGCGAATTGGCCATGCGCAGCACGCGGGCCGTCAGCACCTGGTCGAGCTCGATCTTGCGTGCCACCACGGAAACCGCGGCGTCCTCGTTGCGAAGGAGCTCGATGAGATCGAACACCACCTTGGGCACCGTGGGGAGCAAGTGGCTGTCGGTAAACAGTTCGTCCAGGGTCATGGCGATCTCGGGCTGTAGTTTTTTGCTGCCCGGGATTGTCCTGCAACCTTAGTGTTACATGTTGATGTCTTCGGAATCGGGCCGGTTCCGCGGCCCGGTTGCAGACTTCCAGCAACACAGAGCGGTGACGCGCTAGCCTCGCACCGCGCTCCTGAAGGCCGCCGAAAGCGCGGCCAGCGCATCGCGCGGCCGGCCGTCCTTGACCCTCGAGTGAAGCAAAACCGGCAGGCGTGGCAGATCGGGAAGCCCGAGCCTGGCGCCTACGTCGACTGCGCCGAACGGCAGCATGCGCGGCGCCAATGCAGCGACGCCCAGCCCGGCCATGACGGCCGCAGCGACCGCCGCAACGCCGCCGCCGACGAAAACTTCTGCCCAGGGCACGGCTGCCGCATCGAGCAACTGCCCGGCCATCGCGCGCACGCCGCAAGGCTCGGCCATCGTGGCAAGCGGCAGGGGCTCGCCCGCGCGATGCTGCCAGCCTGGCGCTGCGAACCAGCCGAATTTTTCTTCGGCAAGAATTTCCCCGTCGCTGCGACCGGCATGCAGGCGGACGATCACCGTGTCGAGTTCCCGCCGGTCGAAGCTGCGAAGCAGATCGCCCGACGATCCGATCCGGATTTCGATCAGCAGCTGCGGATCTTGCGCGTTCATGCGCGCGATCAGCGCGGGAAGCTCCGGGCCCGCCACATGGTCGCTGATGCCGATGGTGAGGCGCTGCCGGGCTTCGGCAAATACGGCAAGCGCGCGATCGTGGACTTCCAGGAGTTCGCGGGCGTGTTCGAGGAAGGCGGCGCCTCGCGACGAAAGCTCCACGGATCGGGGCGTGCGCTCGACGAGCCGGCAGCCGAGCCTCTCTTCGAGCCGCTTCAGCTTCAGGCTGACGCCGGCCTGTGTCGTCTGCATGGCTTCAGCCGCGCGCGTGAAGCTGCCAAGCTCGACGATGCGGATGAAAGCCTCCACGGCATCCAGGTCGAGAGGGCGGTCAATCATTTCAATTGATTATCTTTGATATAAATATCAATATCAAATTGAAATAGATGGCATCGAACCGGGACACCATGGAAAGGACCCGGATGCCACTGCTTCAGATCTCGCTTCGCGCCGGAAAGCCGGAGGCCTACCGGCAGGCGATCTTCGACAGTCTTTATCGCGCGATGCGCGAAACGCTCGACGTGCCTGAAGACGACCAGTTCATGACCATCACCGAGCATGAGGCTGCGAACTTCCGCTACGGCGCTGCCTTTGGCGTGGCCCGCAGCGACGATCTCGTGTTTATCCGGATCACCGTGTTCAACACGCGCACTGCGGAGCAGAAGAAGGCGCTGTTCCGGCGGATCGCGGAATTGCTCGGCGAGAACCCCGGCATCCGGCCGGAGGACGTGTTCGTGAACATTGCCGACGCCGCGAAAGAAAATTGGTCCGTCGGCAACGGCCTTGCGCAATTTGCTTGAGGCGATCCTGTTGAACGCGCCCGCCCTCAGCGCTGCGGCATGTCCTTGACCGAGTAGCCCAGGCTCACCGTCGCATCCTCCGGAATCGCGGGCATGGTCGCATTCCAGGCCAGCCAGTCTTCCCGCATGGCCGCGAGCCGCTGCGGCTCCTTCTTGCCCAGGTTCGCCCGCTCGCGCTCGTCGGCCGGAATGTTGAAGAGGTACTCGTTGCCGTCGACCTTCAGGTACTTCCAGTCGCCGTCGCGCATGGCCTGCTGGCCGCGGTGGTTCATGCGCCAGTGCAGCGGGCGTCGGAAGCTGTGCTTCGCGTCCTTCAGCACCGGCATCAGCGACACGCCGTCGAGCGGATAGTCCGCATCGGCCTTGACGCCGGCCGCGTCGAGCATGGTGGCCGACCAGTCCATGGTCATGCACAGCTGCCGGCTCTCGCCGCCCTTGGCAATCACCGCGGGCCAGTGCGCGATCCATGGCACGCGGATGCCGCCTTCGGTCAGGTCCATCTTGCCGCCCACCAGCGGCCAGTTGTCGGAGAAGCGCTCGCCGCCGTTGTCGCTGGTGAACACCACCAGCGTGTTGTCGGCCATGCCGTGCTTCTGGAGCGCGGCCATGATCCAGCCGATGCCTTCGTCCATGTGATGGATCATGCGGCGGTACATGTGGATGTTGCCGCCGGCCAGGTCGAACAGGTTGTCCTTCACGAGCGGCGCCTTCTCGGCGTCGTCGCGCGTTTCCCAGGGCCAGTGCGGCGCGGTGTAGTGCAGGCTCAGGAAGAAGGGCGCGTCCTGCTTTGCCATGCGCTCCACGTAGTCGACGGCGCGCTTGGAGAGGATGTCGGTGAGGTAGCCCTCTTCCTTTTTGTCTTCCTCGCCGAACCACAGGTCGTGGCGGCCGGTGGAATCGCAGTGCGTGAAGTAGTCGACGCCGCCCGACATCGGTCCGAAGAACTCGTCGTACCCCGAGCGCAGCGGCCCGAAGGTGGGCGGGTAGCCCAGGTGCCACTTGCCGATGAGCGCGGTCTGGTAGCCGCCGGCCTTCAGCAGCGAAGGCAGCGTGGGGTGGTCGGTCGGCAGGCCGAGCGTGGTGCTGCCGCGGCTCTTGCTGTTGATGGGTTCCTCGGCCGCGCCGCGCAGCCGGTACTGGTAGCGCGCGGTGATCATCGCAAAGCGTGTGGGCGAGCACACGGGCGAGTTCGAGTAGCCCTGCGTGAGCTTCAGCCCATGGGCCGCCAGGCCGTCGAGCACGGGCGACACGGGGCCGAATGCGGCATCGCGGCCGCCGTAGCAGCCGAGGTCGGCATAGCCGAGGTCGTCGGCCACGATGAAGATGATGTTGGGTCTGGTCATGTCGCTGGAAAGGTTCAGGGCTGGTAGCCGGACTTCTGCACGACGGGTGCCCATTGCGCCTTGTAGGCCTTGAGCATTGCGGCGGTCTGCGCCTGCGTGCTCACCACCGGCGTCATGCCGGCGTCCTTGAACTTGCGCTGCGTGTCCGCATCCTGCATGACTTCGCGGATGGTGGCGGCCAGGCGCTCGACCTTGGCCTTGGGCATGCTGGCCGGCGCAAAGAAGGTGTTCCAGCCGGTGGCGGCCAAGTCGAGGCCGGCCTCCTTGAAGGTCGGGATGTTCGGCGCGAAGGGCGAACGCTTTTCGCCCGACAGCGCCAGGATGCGCAGCTTGCCGGCGTTGTGCTGCGGCAGCACCACGTCCTCGGTATCGACCGAAATGGGTACCTGGCCGCCGATCAGGTCGTTCAGCAGAGGGGCCGAGCCGCGGTAGCCGATCACCTGCGTCTGCACCTTGGCTTTCTCGCCCACCATGAGGCCGAAGAAGTGCGGCAGGCTGCCGGTGGCCGGCACGCCCACGTTGGCCTGGTTGGGGTTGGCGCGCATCCACGCCAGCAGGTGGTTCAGCTCGCGCACCGGCAGCGTGGGCGAGACCGACAGCGCGAAGTCGTAGCTGTTGACGTGCGACACGGGCACGAAGTCGCGCTCGGGGTCGTAGTTGTTGTCCTTGAAGACGAGCGGCGCCACCACCATCACGGCCGGGTTGGCGAGCATCAGCACGTTCTGGCTGGCGGGCGTGTTCCTGGCCTGCTGCGCGGCAAGGCGGCCGCCCGCGCCGGGTTTGTTGTCGACGATGACCGGCACGCCCAGCCGAGCGCCGAGCTTGTCGCCCACGATGCGCGCCACGCGGTCGGTGGCGCCGCCGGGCGCGTAGCCGACGATGATGTGCAGCGGGCTGTCGATCGTCTGCGCGCCCGCGCTGGCGGGCACGGCGGCGATGGACGCCATGAAGCCGGCTGCGGCAAGCAGCGCGGCAAGGCGGCGGGTGATGGGGGCGGTCTTGGGCATGTCGGGGTTCCTCCTCGTTCGGTCGTTCGTTCGGTTGTTCAGTCGGTGGCCTGGAAATTCACGGCCTTCATGATGCCCGCCCAGCGCGCAGTGTCCTCGCGCATGGTCTTGAGCAATGCCTCGCTGCCGTCGCCGACCGGGTACATGCCGTTCTGCAGCAGCAGCTGGCGCACCTCGCGGGCATTGACGGCCCGGGTGAATTCGGCGCGCAGCTTGTCGATGACGGGCTGTGGCGTCTTGAGCGGCGCATAGTAGGCGAACCACGCGGTGGCCACCACGTCCTTGTAGCCGGCCTCGACGAAGCAGGGCAGGTTGGGCATGAGCGGCGAGCGCTTCTCGCCGCTGGTGGCCAGCACCTTCGCGCGGCCCGTGGGCAGCATCTGCTGCGCGCCGCCGACGGTGTCGAAGTACACGGGCACGGTGCCGCCCATCAGGTCCTGCCGCGCGGGCGTGGAGCCGCGGTAGGGCACGTGCACCATCTTCAGTCCGGCCGCGCGGTTGAGCATCTCGCCGAGAAAGTGCGAAGGCGTGCCCGCGCCATAGGAGCCGAAGCTCAGCTTGTCGCCCTGCGTCTTGGCCCAGGCGATGAATTCGGCCAGCGTGTTGGCGGGCACGTCCTTGTGCACGGTCAGGGCCAGCTCGAAGCGCGCCGCGTTGATGAGCGGCACGAAATCCTTGATGGGGTCGTACGACAGGCTGCGGTACGCGCTCGGGAACATGGTCATCATGCTGGCCGTGCCCAGCAGCAGCGTGTGGCCGTCGGGCGCGGCCGTCTTGACGGTTTCGGCCGCAATGCGGCCCGCCGCGCCCGCGCGGTTGTCGATGATGAGCGGGCCCAGTGCGTCGCGCACCTGCTGCGCGATGGCACGCGTCAGCACGTCCTGGGTGCCGCCGGCGGGCACCCCGATCAGCACCTTGATCGGCTGGCCGGGCCTGAAGGCCTGGGCCTGCGCATCGAGGGCGAGCGGCGCCAGGGCGAGTCCGCCCAGCGCGGCGAGTGCGCGGCGGCGGTCGAAGCTCAAGGAAAGAGGTGTGCTGGGCATGGGGCGGTGTCTCCGGGGTCTTATAGGGCTGGTGTTGGATCCCGAAGGACTTTAGAGACGCTACATTCGATTGATCTAATCAACCATCCCCCGGACTAACCCCGAATGACCGCGCCGCGCCGCTCGCCCGACGACCTGCTGCTGTACCGGCTCGCGCGGCTGGTCGGGGTGGCGGGCAGCATGGTGATCCGGCTGTGCGAGGGCCGCTTCGGCATCACGCGGCGCGAGTGGCGGCTGATCGCGGTGCTCGCGAGCCGCGGCGAACTGGGCTCCTCGCAGCTGGCCGAGCACGCCCAGCTCGACCGCGCCCGCACCTCCAAGACGATCGGCTCGCTGGTCGAAAAGCGGCTGGTCTCGCGCGTGGCCCGCGCGGGCGACCGGCGGCAGGTGCTGCTGGGCCTGACCGAGAGCGGGCAGGCGCTGTACGAGGAGCTTTTTCCGCTGGTCACCCAGATCAACGCCGAACTGATGGAGGCGCTCGACCAGGAAGACGCGGTGCGCCTGGACGGATTCCTGGACCGCCTGCAGGCGCAGGCCGAGCGCATGGTGCAAAAGGCCGTGCTGCCCAAGGCCGACCGTGGGCGCCGCGGCGCGGCCGGCATCAGTCCACCTTCATCCCGGTCGCCTTGACGATGCGGCCGTAGCGCGCCTGATTGCCTGCCAGGCGCTCGGCCGCGGCGGCGCCGGTCTCGCCGAGCGCCACCATGTCGAGCGAAGCAAGGCGCGCCTTCACCTCGGGCAGCGCCAGCGCCTTCTGCAGCGACTGGCGCAGCACCTGCACCACCGGCTCGGGTGTGGCGGCCGGCACCATCGCGAGGTAGAGCACCTCGAACTCCAGGTCCTTCAGGCCGAGTTCGCCCACCGTGGGCACCTCGGGAAGCAGCGGCGAGCGCTGGCGGCCGGTCACGGCCAGCGCGCGCAGCTTGCCGGCCTGCACCTGCGGCAGCAGGCCCGGCGTGGCGAGGATGCCGGCCTGCACCTCGCCGCCCAGCAATGCCATCACGGCCGGTGCGTTGCCCTTGTAGGGCACGTGCGTGACCTTGGCGCCGGTCGCGGTCGAGAAGATGCCGGCCGCAAGATGCCCCGGGCTGCCGTTGCCGGCGGAGCTGAAGGTGGCGGGCTCGGCCTTGGCCTGCGCGATGAATTCCGGCAGCGTCTTCGCCTTCACGGCGGGCCCGACGCCGAAGCCCAGGCCCGAGGAGCTGAAGATCATCAGCGGCTTCAGGTCCTTGGCCGCGAAGGGCATCGACGCGTACAGGTGCGGGTTGATGGTGAAGGTGCTGTCGATGCTCAGCAGCACCGTGTAGCCGTCGGCCGGGCTCTTGGCCACGAGGTCGGCGCCGATGTTGCCGCCGGCGCCCGGCCGGTTGTCGACCACGAAGGGCTGCTTGAGTTCTTTCTGCAGCACGTCGCCCAGCGCGCGGCCGAGGATGTCGAGCGGACCGCCGGCCGGGAAGTTGGTGATGAACTTCACCGGCTTGGCGGGGTAGGCCGCGTCGGCATGCGCGGCCGGGCTGCCCAAGGCGAGAGAAAGCGCCGTGCAAGCAGCGGCGGCAAGGGCCAGGCGGCGCGATGCGCCCGGGGCGTTCTTCTTCGAGAAACCGGTGGTCATGTCTTTGCTTGTCTCCGTATCGGGGGCCACTCTAGAAGGTGGAAGGGGCCCGCACAACTGAAAGCTCTTCTGCCAGCTATTCCATCTGGTTATATTTGAACGGCCGCCTCACAGGGAAGACACCCATGTCAGCCATGAACAACTTTGCGCGCCTCAAGCTGCGCCACCTGCAGTGCCTGGTGATGGTGGCGCAGGAGCGCAACCTCGTGCGCGCGGGCAAGGCCCTGTCGCTCACGCAGCCCGCGGTGTCCAAGACCATCGCCGAGCTCGAGGAGATCGTCGGTCGCCAGTTGCTGTTGCGCCGCCGCCGCGGCGTCGAGCTCACGCCGGCGGCCGAGGTGCTGGTGCGCCATGCCGTCTCCGCGCTGCGTGGACTGCGCGAAGGCATGGGCCTGGCCATGGACCAGCCCGAAGCCGAACAGCTGCACGTGGCCGTGGGCGCGCTGCCCAACATGGCGGCCAACCTGCTGCCCGAGGCCGTCGCGCGGCTGTATGCATCGCATCCGGCGCTGCGCGTGCGCGTGGTGAGCGGCACCAATGCGCAATTGATGACGCAGCTGCGCCAGGGCGAGATCGACCTCGTGCTCGGCCGGCTCGCGCAGGCCTCGGCCATGGCCGACCTGGCGTTCGAACAGCTCTACAGCGAACCGCTGCTGCTGGTGGTGCGCCCCGGCCATCCGCTCGCCGCGCGGCGCAAGCCCACGCTCGATGCGCTGGCCAACCATCCGCTGGTGCTGCCCGTCTCGGGCACCCTGATCCGGCACACGGCCGATGCCTTCCTGATCGCGCAGGGCATGGCGCTGCCCAGCCGGCTGGTGGAGGCGACGGACACCAGCTTCGTGGTCGGGCTGCTGCAGCGCTGCGACGCGGTGTGGTTCGCCCCGCAGGGTGCCGTCGAAGGCTTCATTGCGCAGGGCGCGTTGAAGCGCGTGGCCATCGACACCTCGGGCACCGAAGGGCCGGTGGGCTTCACGGTGCGGCGCGGCGGCGAAGCGGGCGAGGGCGCGCGGCTGCTGGTCGAGGCGATCCGCGGCATCGTCGCGGCCGCGGCGCGCGGGGAGCGGGCTGGTGCCAGACTCGGGAACACTGCATGAACACCGCTCCCCAAGCCATGGCGCCCCGCCAGCCTCCCGCGCAGAACCCGGGCGGCGCTGCCTCGAACGAACGCCAGCAGATGGTCGATGCGCTGCGCGGCTTCGCGCTGCTGGGCATCCTGGTGGTCAATATCGCGAGCTTCGCATCGACCTATTACGGCCTGGGCGTTCCCGATCCGATGGCCGTCTCGCTGGCCGACCGCTGCGCATCGTTCGTGCGGGCCTTCGTGTTCGAGACCAAGTTCTACCTGCTGTTCTCGTTCCTGTTCGGCTACAGCTTCACGCTGCAGATGCGGTCGGCGGAACGCGACGGAAAAGCTTTCGTGCCGCGCATGGTGCGGCGGCACGTCGGCCTGTGGGTCATCGGCGTCGTGCATGCCGTGCTGCTCTACTACGGCGACATCCTCACCACCTACGCGGTGCTGGGCGCCGTGCTGCTCATGCTGCGCAGGCGCGGCGATGTGTTCCTGGCGTGCGCGGGCATCGCGCTGGTGCTGCTCACTTCATTGCTGTGGGCCGCCGTCGGCCAGATGTACACGCACATGGACATGCTGATGGCCACGCAGGCGGCGTACGCCGAAGCCGCCGCGGCGCTGGCCGCCTACCGCGCCACGCCCGCCATGGTGGTGGTGCAGCACTTGCGCGATCTCTCGCAGACCTGGTGGATCACGGGGCTGGTGCAGGCGCCGGAGGCGCTGGCCATGTTCTTCGCGGGGTTCATCGCCGGCAAGCGCGGGCTCCTCGCGCATGTCGAAGCGCATCGCGCGCTGTTGTGGCGCGTGTTCTGGTGGGGCCTTGCCGTCGGCCTGCCGGGTGCGCTCGCCTACGCCTGGCCGACCCTGCGGCTGAACGACCCGGTGCGCGACATCCAGGGCCTCGCGGTCACGCTGCTGACGGCGCCGTTCCTGGCTGCCGCGTATGCGGCCGGCATGCTGCTCGTGTTCCAGCGCGGGCGCGGCGGCCGGGTGCTGGTGCAACTGCTGGCGCCGGCGGGCCGCATGGCGCTGTCGAACTACCTGCTGCAATCGCTGGCCTGCGCGTGGATCTTCCTCGCTTACGGGCTGCGCTGGATCGGAACGATCGGGCCGCTGGCCACATTCGCAGTGGCGTTCGCGATCTTCGCGGGCAACCTGGCGCTGAGCCGGTGGTGGATGCACCGCTTCGCCTACGGCCCGGCGGAGTGGCTGCTGCGGGCGTTCACCAACCTCCAGCGCCCGCCGCTGCGCCGGCGCCGGCGTGCGGATCAGCGCGACAGCAGCGCCGAGAGCTGAAACACGGCAAAGCCCAGCAGCAGTGCGCCCGACAGCCGGTTGATGGACTGGAGCACCCGCGCACCGAGCTTGTGCCGCACCATCGACACCACGGTCGACAGGCCCACCCACCACAGTGCCGACCCGAAGAAAACGCCCAGCACCATCGTTACGGCGGCGCCGCTGCTGCTGCTCGCATGCCCGGTGCCGATCGATGCGAACACCGCGACGAAGGACAGGACCGTCATCGGGTTCGCGAGCGTGAGCATGAACACCGACAGCATGGCCTTGAGCGGCGTGGCGGCGTCCTGCGCGGCGCGGGCCTGGGTGGCGGCCGGTGCGCGCAGCAATTGCACGCCCATCCACGCCAGGAAGGCCGCGCCGCCGAGCGCCAGCGGCACACGCGCCGCCACCATGGACGAAATGACCGCCGACACGCCGAACGCGCCGATGGCGCCGTAGCACGCATCCGCCAGCGCGGCCCCGAGGCCGCTGAGAAAACCGATGGCACGGCCGTGCGCGAGCGTGCGCTGGATGCAGAGCAGCCCGATGGGACCCACGGGTGCGGCGATCGACAGCCCGATGACCAGGGCCTTGAGGAAAAGAGAAAAGTCCATGCCTTCGATTGTTCGGCGCGGCCTTCATGGCGAGAATGACGAAATTCAGGCGTGCAGCGTGCCCAGCCTGAAATCGGAAGTGAAATTCCCAACTGCACCTTAGATTCATGGAAATCGACTCCAAGCACTGGCAAATCCTCGACGCGCTCCAGCAGGACGCGCGCACCTCGCTGACGGCGCTGGCGCGGCAGGTGGGCTTGTCCGTGCCCTCGACCTCGGAGCGCGTGAAGCGGCTCGAGGAGGCCGGCGTGATCGAGGGCTACCGCGCGGTGGTTCCGCCGCGCAAGGCGGGCTATACGGTGACGGCGCTGATCGGCATCACGACCGCGCAGCCCGACAAGGCCCGGCTGCTGAAGCTGCTCGATGGCCGGCGCGAGGTGCTCGAGTGCTTTCACGTCACCGGGCAGGATTCCTATGTGCTGAAGGTGGTCGCCCGGGACATCGAGCATCTCGAGTCCTTCGTGAGCAGCATCAACCACCTGGGGGAGACGCGCACGTCGATCGTCATGTCGGTGCCGATCCCGGCGCGCGCGGTGGCGGTGCCGGCGGGCACCGTGCCGGGGTGATTCGCTGCGGTGCGCTTCTTCAGCTCGCTGCCGCGCCCTGCGGCGGATCGGCCTCGATGCGCATCCTCGGCAGGAACTGCGGGTACTCGCGCTGCATGAAGCCGATGAGCCCTTCGCGCACCTTGCAGCGCAGGTCGAAGGCCAGGCTCGAGGTGGCCGCGGTGCAGAGCACGCGGACCTGCATGGTGCGCTCGGTGGCGTCGGTCACCTGTACGTTGAAGAAGCGGCCGTCCCATTCGGGCGCCGCCTTCACGATGCGCTCGACCTCTTCGCGCAGCGGCGCGAGCGGCATGCCGTAGTCGGCATAGACGAAGACCGAGCCGAGCAGCTGCGACGAATGGCGCGTCCAGTTCTGGAACGGCTTTTCGATGAAGTAGCTGAGCGGCAGGATCAGGCGCCGGTCGTCCCAGATCTTGAGCACCACGAAGGTGCCGGTGATCTCTTCGACGCGGCCCCATTCGCCCTCGACCACCAGCACGTCGTCGATGCGGATCGGCTGGGCCAGCGCGATCTGCAGCCCGGCGATCAGGTTGCTGAACACCGGCTTGGCCGCGAGGCCCGCCACGATGCCGATCACGCCCGCGGAGGCCAGCAGGCTCGCGCCGACCTGGCGCGCGCCCGGAAAGGTCATGAGCATCATCGCGCCGCCGGCCACCAGCACCACCGACATGGCCGTGCGCGCGAGCACGCGCGTCTGCGTGAGCACGCGGCGCGCCTGCAGGTTGTCGGCAATGTCGGAGGGATGCTGCGCGAGCACGCCGTCGGCAAAGCCGCTGATGGCCCTTACCGTGAGCCAGGTGGTCGCGGCAATCAGCAGCAGGCCGTTGAAATGCCGCACGCTGCCAAGGAAGCGCAGATCCTCGGGCGCGGCCTGGAACACCAGCAGCAGGGCCACCAGCGGCAGCACCAGCCGCGCCGGTGCGTTGCAGTTGATCACCATCGCATGCACCGCGGGTGCGGGGCGCGTGATCCGTTTCAGCACAAGGCCGCCGATGCGGTGGATCAGCAGCGCGAGCGGAACGGCAATCAGGGCTGCGAGCCAGGTACCGAACCAGGGGTGGGCAAGAAGCTCTTGGTTCATCAGGCGGTGGTGGGTGTTGCTTCGGTTGTCTCGTCCAGGTGTTGAAGGATTCGCGCCGCGTCGTCGCGCAGCTGCGTCGAAAGTGCCGTGGCCAGGTCGAGCCGGCGCAGCAGCCAGGGGCTGATGTCGTTGTCGAACGGGTCGGGCAGGGGAATCGGGCCACCCACGGTGGTGGAGCCGGGGCTTTCGGGGAGCGAGGGGCCGGTGGTCGGCGCGGTGCCGATGGCGGCCTCGATGCGCTGCGCGGTGCGCGCGAGCGGGCCTTCGATCTCGGCGGCCGTGAGCCGGTCGCGCCGCAGCACCAGCATCGACTTGACGGCGCTGAGCTGCGCGAGCAGCTGGTAGCTGTGCGCCTGCAGGTGTTCGAGCGGCTCGAGCGGCGGCTGCACCGCGCGCGGCTCCGACAGCGAGCGCTGCGTGGCCTGCACCAGGGCCGAGAGGCTGTCGTAGGCCTCGCGGCGCGCGAGCCGCCATTCGAGCTCGGGGCTGCTGTCGACGGCCTGCAGCTGGCCGAGGCCGAGCGCCAGCCGTGCATGGCGCGCCTGCGCGGTGAGCGTGCGCGCCACCAGCGCCGGAATCTGCCCGCGCTCCCACGAGGGCAGCACATAGCAGAAGCCCCAGGCCAGCGCCGCGCCGATCAGCGTGTCGGCAATGCGCTCGAACAGCGCGAAGATGGGCGCGGCGCCGGTGTTGAGCATGTGCGCCTGCACCAGGCCCAGCACCGTGGCCGCCACCGCCGTGATCAGGTAGCGCCGCACCGCAAAGCTGTGCGCAATGGCCTGCGCCACCGTGAGGATGACCAGCAGCATGAGCGGCGAAGGATGCGCGGAGAGCAGGCCCACCGCGAGCACGCTGCCCAGCAGCGTGCCGGCGACGCGGCTGTTGCGCCGCTCCAGCGTCTGCGAAAGGCTGCCGCGCAGCACCACCACGATGGTCAGCAGGATCCAGTAGTCGTGCGAACCCCAGGGCAGCGACACCGCAATCGCGTAGCCGGCCGCGATGGCCAGCGCCGCGCGAATGGCGTGGCGCAGCGGCGGCGCGTCCCAGCGCCACAGCGTGAGAAAGGGCAGCAGCGACCAGTCGGTCGGGCTCACGAACATCTGCCAGTTGGCGCGCACCACGGCAAGGTTGGGCTCGGCATCGCCGCGCGCCATGGCCGACAGGCGCAGCACCTCGTCGTTGATGTGGCCGATGCGGCTGGCCAGGCCGCGCGCGAGCATGGCGGCGTTCGGGCCGGGCAGGCCGTGGCTGGCGATATGGTCCTCGCCCGAAAGATGGATCGATGCGAGCCGCGGCCGCCGGTCGGCCACCACCCCGGGCTGGCGGCCCATCAGCAGCGCGTCGCCGAGCGCGATGGTGTCGTCGGCCAGTTCCTCGAGCACGCGGCGCATCTCGATGAGCGCCTCGGCGTGCGCGGGATGGCTCTTGAGCGCGTCCAGGTCGAGCTCGCTCGCGAGCAGCTGGTCGCGCATCTCGAGCACGATCACCAGCATGGCGGCCAGCCGCTGACGGCGCGGCGTGCGCGGCGATTCGAGCACGATGTCGCGCGTGGCCTGCAGCTGGTCGGCCAGCGCGGCCTGTTCGCGCAGCAGCTGGCCCAGCAAAGGCGCGGGGGTTTCGCGGATGTCGCTGGTGTCGTCGCGCGGCGTGAACTGGCTGGCCTCGGTGCGCATCAGCGCGGCCAGCGAATACAGCACGTCCGAGACCGACTGCACGCGAAAGCGCGAATTCAGCGCATGGTTGGCGAGCGTGGCCCAGATCACGTAGAGCCCGGCGCCAAGCCCGAAGTGCCAGGTGCGCTCGAGCGCCTCGGCCATGCCGCTGGGTGCGGGCGTGGCCATCGAGAAGATCATCGAGAACATCACCGCGATGGCAATGGGGATGCCGCGCTTGCCCCATGCCATGGCCAGGAAGGCGACGAAGGTGGCGGGCACCAGCACCAGGCCGAGGCGAATGGGGGCGGCGTGCAGCAGCTGCACGAAGAAGAACAGCGGCAGCCCGATCAGCGGGGCCGGCAGCATCTGGAAGAACTTGCCGCGGCGCGGGCCGGGCAGGTCGGGCGGGGCCGTGACGATCACGCCCACCGCGGCGGTGGAGGCCGCGATGGCGCCGAGCCACAGGTGCGCGCCGGCCGAGATGACCAGCAGGCCGAGCGCGACCGTGAGGCCGCTGGCGACGTACTGGCTCAGCGCAATGCGCAGCGCCGCACGGAACCGGAGGGCGGCACCTGGCCCCTGCATCACTTGGCGGAAGCGTCGCCTTCGGAGGAGCCGCCGCCAGCAGGCGCGTCGCGGCGCACGCGCGTGAGCTTGCGCTGCACGGGGGCGGCCGGCGCGGCCGCGGGAGCGGGCGCCTCGCCGTCGAGCGGCGCGGCCGTCAGGTCGGTGACCGTGCTGCGGGCGTACAGGTCGACCGATTCGTCGGCACCGGGCCGCGCGGCGGCCGATACGGCGCGCACGCGGTCGCTGGCGCGCATCTTGTCGTCGATGCCCGCGAATTTGGAATATTTGGAGAGCAGCGGCACCAGCTGGCCGTAGATGCGCGGCGCGCCGGCCAGGCATTCGCGCTGCTCCAGGAAGTCGGGCTCGCCCGTGAAGTTGCCGATCAGGCCGCCGGCCTCGGTGACCAGCAGCGAGCCTGCGGCCACGTCCCAGGGGTTCAGGCCGGTCTCGAAGAAGCCGTCGGTGAAGCCGGCCGCCACGTAGGCCAGGTCGAGCGCCGCGGCGCCGGGGCGGCGCAGGCCCGCCATGCGGGGCATCATGTCGGCCATGATGGCCAGGTACTGCTTGAAGTTGTCGCCGCTGCGGAACGGAAAGCCCGTGGACACCAAGCATTCGCTGAGCCGGGTGCGCTTGGAAACGCGGATGCGGCGCTCGTTCATGTAGGCGCCGCGGCCCTTGGTGGCGGTGAACAGGTCGTTGCGGCTCGGGTCGTAGATGACCGCCTGCTCGATCTTGCCGCGCACCGACAGCGCGATGGACACGCAGTAGACCGGGAAGCCGTGGATGAAGTTGGTGGTGCCGTCGAGCGGATCGATGATCCAGACGTAGTCGGAATCCTTGGCGCCATGCTCGGCGCCCGATTCCTCGGCCAGGATGCCGTGCCCCGGATACGCGCCAAGCAGCGTTTCGATGATGACCTGCTCGCTGGCGTGGTCGACTTCGGTGACGAAGTCGTTGACCTGCTTTTGCGAGATGCGCACGGCCTCGACGTCGAGGGCGGCGCGGTTGATGATGGCGCCGGCGGCGCGTGCGGCCTTGACGGCCACATTGAGCATGGGATGCAGGTTGGGGGACGACATTCTGGATTGTGAGAAGAGCGGTGGGGTAGGTCCCCTGGAGGCGACCCTGCGGTCCGGCGATGCGGGCGGCGAGAATCGGGCATTTTACCGGCTCCGCCGCCTTGTGTCTCCCAACCCCGCCATGCGCACCCGCTTCATCCTGATCCAGACCAGCCACGCCGGCAATGTGGGCGCCGCCGCCCGCGCCATGAAAACCATGGGTTTCGACGACCTGGTGCTGGTCGCGCCCAGGTGGGCCAACGTGCTGCGGCGCGAGGAAACCATCCAGCGCGCGAGCGGTGCGCTCGACGTGCTGGCCAATGCCCGCATCGTCGAAACGTTGGACGAAGCTCTCGATGGCGTGACCCACCTGTGCGCCACCGCCATGATCCCGCGCGACTTCGGCCCGCCCACGCGCACCCCGCGCGAGCACCTGGAGCCGCTGGCGAAGCAGGGCGACCAGCACGTGGCCTTCCTGTTCGGCTCCGAGCGCTTCGGCATGCGGAACGAAGACGTCTACCGCTGCAATGTGGCGCTCAGCATTCCGACCGATCCGAAGTTCGGCTCGCTGAACCTCGGGGCTGCGATCCAGGTGGTGGCCTACGAATGGCGGCTTGCGCTGGGCGGCTACGAGGTGCGCGATGCCACGGCGCCCATCGAGGCGGCCGATGCCAAGGCGGTGGCCGGCATGCTCGAGCACTGGGAGCGTTCGCTGGTCGAGATCGGCTTTCTGGACCCCGGGGCACCGAAGAAGCTGATGCCGCGGCTGCAGCAGCTGTTCAACCGCGCCCAGCCCACGCCGGAGGAGATCCACATCCTGCGCGGCATTGCCAAGGCGATGGCCGATGCGGCCCGCGGGCCGCGCAACGGCTGACAAAACCCCATCGGCGATGCGCGAAGACGGCCGGCCTTAGACTTCGCGGCCCTATCGATATAACGACAACAAAGGCTGCGATGTTCTCTCGATTGCGCGCCGACATCCGGTGCATCCTCGAACGCGACCCGGCCGCGCGCAGCGCCTGGGAAGTGATCACGGTCTACCCCGGCTTCCATGCCGTGGTGCTGCACCGCTGGGCGCACGCCTGCTGGACGCACGGTTTCAAGTGGCCGGCCCGCTTCATCGCGCATGTGGCGCGCGGGCTCACGGGCATCGAGATCCATCCGGCGGCCAAGATCGGCGAGCGGGTGTTCTTCGACCATGCGATGGGCGTGGTGGTGGGCGAAACCGCCGAGATCGGCGACGGCTGCACCATCTACCAGGGCGTGACGCTGGGCGGCACCTCGCTCTACAAGGGCACCAAGCGGCATCCGACGTTGGGCAAGAACGTGGTGGTGAGCGCGGGGGCCAAGGTGCTGGGCGGTTTCCTCGTCGGCGACGGCGCCAAGATCGGCAGCAACGCGGTGGTCATCAAGCCGGTTCCGGCAGGGGCGACGGCGGTGGGCATTCCCGCGCGCATCATCCCGTCGAAGGCCGGCGAGAGCGCCGATGTGGCCGCGCCGCAGAAGTTCTCTGCCTACGGCATCACGCAGGACGACGACCCGCTGAGCCAGGCGATGCGCGGGCTGATCGACAACGCCGCGGGCCAGGAACACCAGATCGCGCTGCTGTGGCAGGCCATCGAGAAGCTGTCTGCGCATCCCGGCACCAAGGACTGCGTGCCCTGCGACGCGGCGCGTGATGAGAGCTTCGAGGCGGAGAAGCTGACGCAGCTGATCGGGAAGTGACGGTTCAGGGCGCTTGTGTTCGGACGCTCTTGTTCAGGGCGCGTGCACAGGACACCGGGTACTCCCCTCCGCGAATGTCCCCCGCCTTCGGCTCCTCCTTTATTTCGCTGCGGGGAGCACCCGATGCCCTGTGCCCGTGAGGCGCGGCTGCGGTGCTGGCCGATCAACGGCCGCTCTGAATAACGATCACGTCGATGGGGTGCCTTGCGCAGCGAAATCAAGGGGGAGGCCGCAGGCCGGAGGACATTCGCGGAGCAAGGTACCCCGTCGGCGGGAGCGCGCCCTGAAACTACGTCAACTCAAGCCGAACGCTTCGACGCCGCACTGTGCAGCGACCCATGCACATGCCCCGCGTGCTGCCCGAAGGGCTCGGCTACGGGCGCGGCGGTGTCCAGCTCCTGCAGGATGCCGCAGTTGCGCGCCGATTCGGCGCCGCAGCATTGCTGGCGCAGCGCCTTCAGCTGCTTCTCCAGCGTCTTGAGCTCGCGGATGCGCGCGGCCACGTGGCCGATGTGGTCGTCGAGCAGCTGGTTGACCTCGCCGCAGTCTTCGCCCGGTGCATCGCGGAACCTCAGCAGGCTGCGAATCTCGTCGAGCGTCATGTCCAGCGAACGGCAGCGGCGGATGAAGCCCAGGCGCTGGGCATGCTCGTCGTCGTAGATGCGGTAGTTGCCTTCGGTGCGCGCGGGCTCGGGCAGCAGCTGCTCGCGCTCGTAGTACCGGATGGTTTCGACCGGCGTGTTCGCGGCCTTGGCCAAGTCTCCGATTTTCATGATGCGGCAAGATGAATGAGTGGAGGAATCGTCGTTTGACTCTACACCTGCTTCAGGGTTTCCAATCGGATTCATGACGAACCAGAATGCCCTGAAATCGATGACGCCGCATCCTCAGCCCCATGCGCAGGCCGCTGCCGAAACGGCCTGCTGCGGCAGCAAGGGCTGCGGCTCGCCGGCCGTCGCCGTGGCCCCTGCCGACATTCCGAAGGGCGCCTTGCTCTTTCGCATTCCCACGATGGACTGCGCGGTCGAAGAGTCCGAGATCCGGCGCGCACTCGAGCCGGTCGCGGGTGTGCGGGGGCTGCGCTTTCGGCTCGGCGAACGCACGATGGCCATCACGGCCGACGAAGGCGCCTTGCCCGGTGCGCTCGATGCCATCCGCAAGGCGGGCTTCAAGCCCGAGCCGCTGAACGACGCGGCAGGCAGCCCAGCCGACGGTGCGCAGCCGGTGGCCGCTCCCGCAGGCATCGCGGGCATGAGCAGCGGCCTCGTGCGCCTCATTGCCGCGCTGGTGCTGGCCATCGCGGCCGAGGCCGTTTCCTTTCTCGCACCGGAGGGCGCCGGGTTCATGGCGGCGGAGATGGGGCTCGCGCTCGCGGCCATCGCACTGGCCGGCCTCGACACCTACAAAAAAGGCTTTGCCGCGCTGCTGCGCGGGCGCCTGAACATCAACGCGCTGATGGCCGTGGCGGTCACGGGCGCCTTCCTGATCGGGCAATGGCCCGAGGCGGCGATGGTGATGGCGCTCTATGCCATTGCCGAGCTGATCGAGGCGCGCGCCGTCGATCGCGCGCGCAACGCCATCCAGGGCCTGCTGGCGCTGGCGCCCGAACTGGCCGAGGTCAGGCAGCCCGACGGCAGCTGGAAGACCGCCAAGGCCGATGCGGTGGCGCTCGATGCCGTGGTGCGCATCCGGCCCGGCGAACGCGTGCCGCTGGATGGCGTGGTGACCGAGGGCGCGAGCGCCATCGACCAGGCGCCGGTCACGGGCGAGAGCATCCCCGTCGACAAGACGGTGGGAGACCCGGTGTTCGCGGGCACCATCAACCAGGCGGCCGCGCTCGAATTCCGCGTGACCGCCGTGGCGGCCAACACCACGCTCGCCCGCATCATCCATGCGGTCGAGGAAGCGCAGGGCACGCGTGCGCCCACGCAGCGCTTCGTCGACCGGTTCGCGGCGGTCTACACGCCCGCGGTCTTCGTGCTGGCGATGGCCGTGGCGCTGCTCACGCCCTGGCTCATGGGCTGGAGCTGGACCGAGGCCATCTACAAGGCGCTGGTGCTGCTGGTCATCGCGTGCCCGTGCGCGCTGGTCATCTCGACGCCCGTCACGGTGGTGAGCGCGCTGGCCTCGGCCGCGCGGCGCGGCATCCTGATCAAGGGTGGCACCTACCTCGAAGAGGCGCGCAGGCTCAAGGCCGTGGCGCTCGACAAGACGGGAACCATCACCGAAGGCAAGCCGAAGCTGGTCGCGTCGCGCCTGCTCGATCCCGCGGCGGATGAAGCCGCGATCTTTGCCATTGCCGCGAGCATCGCGGGCCGCTCCGACCACCCGGTGTCGAAGGCCATTGCCGACGGGTTGAAGCGCGAGCACCAGCCGGTCGGCGACTTCAGGGCCCTGCCTGGACGCGGCGTGCAGGCCGTGCACGAAGGCCGCTGCTATGTGCTCGGCAACCACCGCCTGATCGAAGAGCAGGGGCTGTGCAGCCCCGCGCTCGAAGCCGAGCTGAAGCAGCATGAGGAAGCGGGGCGCACCGTCACGCTGCTGGCCTCCGGCCAGGCCGTGCTGGCGCTGTTCGCGGTGGCCGACACCATCAAGCCTTCTTCGAAGGCGGCCATGGCCGAGCTGCGCGCGCTGGGCGTCACGCCCGTGATGCTGACCGGCGACAACGCCGCCACGGCCAGGGCGATCGGCCTGCACGCGGGCATCGATGACGTGCGCGGCAACCTGCTGCCCGAGGAGAAGCTCGATGCCATCAAGGCGCTGCAGCAGCGCCACGGCATGGCCGGCATGGCGGGCGACGGCATCAACGATGCGCCCGCGCTCGCGCAGGCCGATATCGGCTTTGCGATGGGCGGCGCCGGCACCGATACCGCCATGGAAGCGGCCGACGTGGTCATCATGAACGACGACCTGCGGCGCCTGCCCGAAACCATCCGCCTCTCGCGCCGCGCGCATGCGGTGCTGTGGCAGAACATCACGCTGGCGCTCGGCATCAAGGCGGTGTTCTTCGTGCTCGCGGTGTTCGGCAGCGCCACCATGTGGATGGCCGTGTTTGCCGACATGGGCGCAAGCCTGCTGGTGGTGGCCAACGGATTGCGGCTGATGCGCTCCCCGAAGACCGATTGAGGAAATTCACCAGCGCGCGGCCCACTCCTCCAGCGGCACGCGCGCGGCGTTGCACACGTAGCTCACCGCGTGGTACCAGCCCGCGAGCATCATCAGCTCGATCAGCTGCGGCGGGCTCCAGTGGGCGCCCAGCGCCTCCCACAGCGCGTCATCGATGTGGCTGGTGTCGTGCAGCTGGTCCACCATCGACACCAGCAGCCGGTCGCGCGGGGCGAGCAGCGCCACGTCTTCGGCCGACGACGCCATCACGCGCCGGTCGGTGGCGCTGAACCCGGCGGCATCGCCGAAGGCGGCCACGTGCACGCCCCATTCGTATTCGGCGCCGCAGCGGGCGCAGGCGCGCGTGATCACCACCTCGCGGTCGCGCAGGCCGATGGCCGCCTTCCGGCCCAGCAGGTAGCGGCCCAGGCCCAGCGTGCGCTCGGCAAGTTCGGGGTTGATGGCCAGCACGCGGAACAGCGCGAGGATGTCGGCGCGCCCCGGCGGATTCATCCGGTTCAGCAGGTCGGCGATGGGGTCGGGGAAGGGCGCTTCCAGCGGTGGGATGCGGGGCGCGGAGGCAGTAGGCGCAGCGAGGTTGGGCATGGGTCGGATCCTTCGTAGAATGCGATTGAAATCGCTACGAAATCCGTAGCGATCGACTCAGTCTATCGCTACGAAATGCGTAGCGCAAGGGCAGACGCGACCACTTTGGAAAAACAGGCATGAACGACGCTGAAAGCTCGCAAGAACAAGCGGGCGCGACCGCATCCCGCCGCCCGGTGATGCGCCTGCTGGAGCAGCTGGGCCGCAAGGGCACGTTGCGCATCCTGTGGGAGCTGCGCGATGGACTGCCGCAGAGTTTCAGGGCGCTGCGCACGAGCACGGGGGACATGTCGCCTTCGGTGCTGAACGACCGCCTCAAGGAATTGCGCGCGGGTGGCATCGTCGCGCTGGCCGATGCGGGCTATGTGCTCACCGAATCGGGCAGCGAGCTCGTCAAGCGCCTGAAGCCGCTCAATCAATGGGCCGACCGCTGGTTCGAGGCGCCCGAACAAAACTAACATCGGCTGCTCCGCTCACCCCAGGTCCCCGGTTCCATGTCCGCCACTTCCCTCCTGCTGCAACTCATCGTCATCCTGAGCACCGCGCGCATCTGCGGCTGGGTGCTGCGCCATGTCGGCCAACCCAGTGTGGTCGGCGAAATGGCGGCGGGCCTCATGCTCGGGCCGGTGGTCATGGGGGCGCTGTTTCCCTCGCTGCATGCGCAGCTGTTTTCCAAGAGCCATCTCGAAGGCCTGTCTTCGCTCTCGACGGTGGGCCTGGTGCTCTTCATGTTCGTGGTGGGCCTGGAACTGCGGGCCACGCAGGGCGTGCGTGCGCAGCTGAAGGCGGCTGGCTATGTGGGCGCGCTGAGCATCATCGTGCCGATGGTGCTGGGCCTCGCGATCTCGCCGGCGCTGCATCCGGCGCTGGCGCCCGCGGGCGTGGGCTTCTGGCCGTTCGCGCTGTTCATGGCCGCGGCGCTGTCGATCACGGCCTTTCCGGTGATGGCGCGCATCCTGAAGGACCGCGGCCTCGCGCGCACGCCGTTCGGCCAGCTGTCGCTCGGCGCCGCGGCGGTGGTCGACGTGTTCGCCTGGATCCTGCTGGCGCTGGTGGTGGCGCTCGCGGGTGCGGGAGAGGGCTACACGGGCCTGTTGAAGACCACGGCCGGCGTCGCCGTGCTGCTGGCCGTGCTGTTCTTCGGCCTGAAGCCGGCCTTCGCATGGATTCTGCGCACGCGCGCACCCGACGGGGAACCGTCGACCACGGTCATGGCCTCGCTCATGATCGGCCTCCTGGCTTGCGCGATGGTGACCGAATGGCTGCACCTGCATGCCGTGTTCGGCGCCTTCCTGTTCGGTGCCTGCCTGCCACGCGACGACCGCCTGCTGAGTTCGCTCACCGAGCGCATCGAGCCGATTTCCATCGTCGTGCTGATGCCGCTGTTCTTTGCGCTCGCCGGGCTCGGCACCACCACCAATGCCTTCTCGGGCGCGAGCATCGGCGCCATGCTGCTGATCGTCGCGGTGGCCACCATCGGCAAGCTGGCCGGCGGCGCCATCGGCGCGCGCATGGCGGGCTACGGATGGCGCGACAGCCTGGCCACCGGTTCGCTGATGAATGCGCGCGGGCTGATGGAACTCATCGTGATGAAGATCGGGCTGGACGCCGGCCTGATCGGCCCCGAGCTCTTCACCATGCTGCTGGTGATGGCGCTGGTCACCACCGCGATGACCGGGCCGCTCATCAACCTGGTGATGGGGCGCGCCAAGGCCCCCACCGGGGCCGAAGAGGCCGAGGCGCGCGCCAAGCCGTGATGCGCCGTCAGCGCGCGAGCGGCACCGCGAAGCCGATGCGGGTCTCGCCGTTCGCACTCGAGGCGAACACGCGTCCGCCATGCATGCGCGCAATGGCCTCCACGATCGAGAGCCCCAGGCCGTGGTGGCGCGCCGACCTGTCCCGTGCGGGATCGGCGCGGTAGAAGCGCTCGAACAGGCGCGGCAGCGTTTCGGCTGCGATCGGCTCGCCACGGTTCACGACGCTGAGCGTGGCTTCGTTCGGACCCTTGCCGATCTCGATGCCGATGCTCGATGCCGGGGCCGCGAAGCGGATCGCATTGCCCAGCAGGTTGGAAAGCGCACGCCGCACCAGGGAGGCGTCGACGTCGGCCACGGCTTCGCCGGTGACCGTGGCGCGGAGCCCGGCTTCCTCGAGCATGGCTTCGTGGAAGTCGATCACGTCGCGCGCCTGCGCGGCCAGGCTCGTGCCTGCCTTCACGCGCAGCGGCGCACCGCGTTCGGCCTGCGAGAGAAAGAGCATGTCGGTGACGATGCCCGAGAGCCTGCCGACCTCCTCGAGATTGGAGGCCAGAACGGCCTGCAGTTCGTCGTTCGGCCGCGGGCGCGACAGCGCAAGCTCGGTGGTGCCGATCAGGTTGGCGAGCGGTGTGCGCAGTTCGTGCGCGACGTCGGCATTGAACGATTCGAGCTGCACATAGGCCTTCTGCACGCGCAGCAGCAGGGCATTGAACTGCGTGATCCACGGGTGCAGTTCGCGCGCGAACGCCGATGCATCGATGGGCTGGTTGATGTGGTCCGGCGTCAGCGCCGCGGTGCGCTCGGCCAGCGCCTCCAGCGGCCGCAGCCCGCGCCGCACCAGCTGCGCGCCGGTCAGCGAGACCAGCAGCGTGCCCAGCACGGCGGCCGCAAGCAGCGTCCATGCAAGCCGGCGCAGCAGCACCACGTCCCTTGCCACGTCGATGCCGATGCGGATCGAAAGCGGCGTGCCGCCGCCTGCCTGGCCCCAGGTGTGCACGAAGTCGCGCTGGAGCCAGCGTCCGCCCGCGGGCGGTTCGGAGCGGAAGAACACGCTGCCGTCGGACTGCCGCGCAATCGAGAGCCTGACGTCGTCCTGCAGCGAGAAGAAGTCCTCGAGCTTGTGGCGCAGGAACGAAAGGTCGCCGTCCTTCTCGCCTTCCTCGAGCAGGTGCCGCACCAGCTGCGCCTTGTGCTCGAGCTCGCCGTCCTGCTTTTCGCCGAAGCTCCATGCCGTCACCAGGTAGACCGCGAGGCAGGCCACGCTCAGGCAGAAGAAGGCCTGCGCGGCGAACCAGGAGGTGAGCCGGTTGCGGATCGAGTGCGGCCGTGCCGGGCTCACGACCAGGAACGATCCTCGAGCACGTAGCCCATGCCGCGCACCGTGTGCAGCAGCTTGACGTCGAAGGGATCGTCGATCTTGCTGCGCAGCCTGCGGATGGCCACCTCGACCACGTTGGTGTCGCTGTCGAAGTTCATCTCCCACACCTGCTCGGCCAGCGTGCTGCGCGAAAGTATCTGGCCGCGGCGGCGCAGCAGCACCACCAGCAGCGTGAACTCCTTGGCCGTGAGGTCCAGGCGCGTGCGGTTGCGAAAGCACTTGCGGCTGGCCAGGTCGAGCTCCAGGTCGGCCAGCCGCAGCACGGTGGACTCCTGCGGCTTGCCGCGGCGCAGCAGCGCCTGGATGCGCGCCAGCAGCTCGGAAAAGGAAAAGGGCTTGACGAGGTAGTCGTCGGCGCCTTGCTGCAGGCCGTTGACCCGGTCCTCGACCTTGTCGCGCGCGGTGAGCACCAGCACGGGCACGTTGCTGGTGCGCCGGATCGCCTGCAGCACCGCGAAGCCGTCGATGCCGGGAAGCATCACGTCGAGCAGGATCAGCGCGTAGTCGCCCTCGGTGGCGAGGTAGCGGCCTTCGATGCCGTCGCGCGCGATGTCGACCACGTAGCCGTTCTCTTCCAGGCCCTTCTTCAGGTAGTCGCCCAGCTTGGGCTCGTCTTCAATGACCAGAATTCGCATCGACGGATGTTAACGATGGGGCGTTGGCGCCGCAGGTTACGAATTCGTAATCAGAGCGACGGGCAAAAGCCGCACGCCTGTCGTACATTGCGCCGCAACCTGCAAACCGCAGGGGCATTGCAGGCCAGCATGCCATATGCCGCCGATATACTTTTTGCTCCATGCGCCGCTGGCTTCTGATCTTCTTGCTGCTTGTGCTTCCGTTCCAGTTCAGCTGGGCGGCCTCGGCCGCCTATTGCCAGCACGAGCGCGATGCGCAGCCAGGCCACTGGGGCCATCACGAGCACGAGCCGGACCGCAGCGCGGACGGTTCCCGCGCCGACGATGCGCAGAAGAGCCCCGGCACCCCGCCCAATGCCGTGCTCGGCGATTGCGCCGCCTGCCACCTGGGGCAGGCGCAACACCTGCCATCGGCGGCCGATCGCGCGCATGCGCCGTTGCCCATCGCGCAGGTGCTGCGCGCCGTGCCCGCCGAGCATTTCATCTCGCACATCTCCGAAGTGCCCGTGCCTCCTGCGTGGCCTCTCGCCCTTTGATTCGGCGAGAGAACAAGCACCCCCATCCCTGATACCCGACATCAGCCGCTGAGCCCTCTCGCCGAATTCGTCCGCCCGTTGTTTTGCAACCCAGGAGAATTCGATGCGCACGCTCTTCGTGCCGCTGGCCGTCATGGCCTTGGCGGTACCCCCGGCATTTTCACAAACCGCTGCCGGTTCCAACCCTTCGCCGATCCGGCACGCGGCCGCGGCAACGGCGGAGCCCGCCGGCCCGCTGGACCTGCGCAGCGCGCTCGCGCTCGCACTGCGCTTCAACCCGGGGCTTTCGTCCGCCTCGCGCGAGCGCGAGGCCAGCGATGCGGCCGTGCTGCAGGCCGGTGCCTGGCCCAATCCGGTGTTCGACGCGCAGGTGGAAGACCTGCGCCGCGGCAGCCGCACCACCACGCTGCAGCTGAACCAGCCCATCGAGCTGGGCGGCAAGCGCGCGGCCCGCGTGACGGCGGCCGAGCGCGCGCGCGACCAGGCCGCTTCGGCGCTGCTCGCGCGGCGCTCCGAACTGCGCGCATCGGCGATCACGCTGTTCTTCGAGGTGCTGGCCGCACAGGAGCGCCTGCGCCTGGCGCAGGATTCGGTGGGGCTTGCGGAGGCGGCGACCCGCGCCGCCGCCAACCGCGTGGCGGCCGGCAAGGTCTCGCCGCTGGAAGAAAGCCGCGCGCGCGTGGCCGAAGCCGGCATCCGCGTCGAGCTGCTGCAGGCCGAAGGCGCGTTGCGTTCGGCGCGCCAGCAATTGGCCGCGCTCTGGAGCAACCCGAACCCGCGCTTCACGCAGGCGGACGGCGCGCTCGACCGGCTGCCGGCTGATGCTGCTGCGGATGTGGTGGGCCGACTCTCCGCGGCGCCGGTGCTGCGGCAGGCGCGGCTCGAGGTCGAGCGGCGCCGGGCGCTGTCGGAGCTGGAACAGGCCCGGCGCGTGCCCGACGTCACCGTGTCGCTGGGCGCCAAGCGCGTGCCGGCCGATGAGGGCATGGGCAGCGGCCGCAATCAGGTGGTGGTCGGCCTGTCGGTGCCGCTGCCGATCTTCGACACCAACCGCGGCAATGTGGCCGAGGCGCTGAGCCGCGAAGAGAAGGCGCGCGACGAGCTCGCCGCGGCCGAGCTGCAACTGGGCGCCGACGTGGCACAGGCCACCGAGCGCCTGCGCTCGGCGCGCGCCACCGCCCTGACCCTGCAGCGCGATGCACTGCCCGGCGCCGAAGCCGCCTACAAGGCCGCCGCCAGAGGCTTCGAGCTCGGCAAGTTCAGCTTTCTCGAGGCGCTCGATGCGCAGCGCACGCTGTTCCAGGTGCGCAACCAGCACCTGCTGGCCGTGGCCGACGCGCACCGCGCTGCCGCCGAGCTCGACCGGCTGCTCGGCACCGGTGGCGAAGAAGAAACCCCTGATGCGGCACCCGCCGCGCGCTGACAAGGAATGCACGAACCATGAACACCAAAGAAGAACGCAAGTCTTTCGCCGAACGCGTCGGCAGGAAGCAGTGGATGGCCATCGCGGTCGTGCTGGCGCTAGGCCTCGGCGCCGGCGCGATGATCCTGCGCACCGCGCCGCCCGCGCCCGAAGCCGCCGGGCATTCGGAAGCCGAGGGGCATGCCGATGGCGAGCACCACGAGGAAGGCAAGGCCGAGGGCAAGGACGAGCACGGCCACGGCCACGGTCACGGTCACGGTCACGGCGAAGCCAAGGGCCATGCCGCCGAGGAGCACAACGAGGAAGAAGAGAAAAAGATCGTCTTCACCGACGCGCAGATCCAGGCCGCCGGCATGGCCATCGAAAGCGCCGGCGCCGCGCGCATCAAGACCACGCTGCAGCTGCCTGGCGAAATCAAGTTCAACGAAGACCGCACGGCCCACGTGGTGCCGCGCGTGGCGGGCGTGGTCGAGAGCGTGCCGGCCAACCTCGGGCAGGAGGTCAAGCGCGGGCAGGTGCTGGCGGTGCTCTCGAGCCCGATGCTGTCGGAGCAGCGCAGCGAGCTTCGGTCGGCAGAGCGCCGGCTCGAACTGGCCCGCACCACCTACCAGCGCGAGAAGAAACTCTGGGAAGAAAAGATCTCGGCCCAGCAGGACTACCTGCAGGCGCAGCAGGCCATGCAGGAGGCGCAGATCGCCGTGGCCAATGCCAACCAGAAGCTGCTGGCGCTGGGCGCCGCGCCCGCCTCTTCGGCCCTGGGACGCTACGAGCTGCGCGCGCCCTTCGACGGCATGGTGGTCGAGAAGCACATCTCGCTCGGCGAATCGGTGAAGGAAGACGCCAGCGTCTTCACCATTTCCGATCTCTCGACCGTGTGGGCCGAGATCAGCGTGGCCGCCAGCAACCTGAACCTGGTGCGCATCGGCGAGCCGGTGACCATCCGCTCGACCGCGTTCGAGCAGGCGGCCAGCGGCACGGTGTCCTACGTAGGCTCGCTGATCGGCGCGCAGACACGCACTGCCACGGCGCGCGTCACGGTGACGAATCCGCAGCGTGTCTGGCGGCCCGGACTGTTCGTGAATGTGGAGCTCGTTTCGTCGGAGGCAGAGGCCCCGGTGACGGTTTCGGCCGATGCGGTGCAGACGGTGGAGGACAAGCCCACCATCTTCCTCAAGGTGCCCGGCGGCTTCATGCCGCAGCAGGTGCAGACCGGCCGCAACGACGGACGGCGCATCGAAGTGTTGAGCGGGCTGAAGCCCGGCACGGCCCATGCCGCGAGCGGCAGCTTCGTCGTGAAGTCGCAGCAGGGCAAGAGCTCTGCCACCCACACCCACTGAGGACGCCGCATGTTCGAACGAGTCATCCGGTTTTCCATCGAGCAACGCTGGCTGGTGCTGCTGGCCGTGCTGGGCATGGCGGCCCTCGGTATCTTCAGCTACCAGAAGCTGCCGATCGACGCCGTGCCCGACATCACCAACGTGCAGGTGCAGATCAACACCGCCGCGCCCGGCTATTCGCCGCTCGAGGCCGAGCAGCGCGTGACCTACCCCATCGAGACGGTGATGGCCGGCCTGCCGGGGCTGCAGCAGACCCGGTCGCTGTCGCGCTACGGCCTTTCGCAGGTGACGGTGATCTTCGAGGACGGCACCGACATCTACTTTGCGCGGCAGCTCGTGAACGAGCGCATCCAGTCGGCGCGCGAACGCATGCCCAGCGGCATCTCGCCGGTGATCGGGCCGATATCGACCGGGCTCGGCGAAATCTATCTCTGGACCGTCGAGGCCGAGGAGGGCGCGAAGAAGGCCGACGGCAAGCCCTACACGCCCACCGACCTGCGCGAGATCCAGGACTGGATCATCAAGCCGCAGCTGCGCAACGTGAAGGGCGTGACCGAGATCAACTCCATCGGTGGCCATGCCAAGGAGTTCCAGGTCGCGCCCGACCCCGCCAAGCTGCAGGCGCACGGCCTTGCGATGGCCGACCTGGTCGGCGCGCTGGAGCGCAACAACGCCAACGTGGGCGCGGGCTACATCGAGAAGCGCGGCGAGCAGTACCTGATCCGTGCGCCGGGGCAGGTGAAGTCGGTGGAGGACATCGGCAACGTGATCCTCGCGAACTCCAGCGCGAGCGCGGCCGGCATGCCGCTGCGCGTGCGCGACGTGGCCGAGGTCGGCATCGGCCAGGAGCTGCGCACCGGTGCCGCCACCGACAACGGCCGCGAGGTGGTGCTGGGCACGGTCTTCATGCTGATCGGCGAGAACAGCCGCACCGTCTCGCAGGCGGTCGACAAGAAGATGCAAGAGATCAACCGCACGCTGCCCGAAGGCGTGAAGGCCGTCACCGTGTACGACCGCACGGTGCTGGTCGACAAGGCCATTGCCACGGTGAAGAAGAATCTGTTCGAGGGCGCGGTGCTGGTGATTGCGGTGCTGTTCCTGTTCCTCGGCAACATGCGCGCGGCGCTGATCACCGCGCTGGTGATTCCGCTGTCGATGCTCTTCACCTTCACCGGCATGGTGAACCAGAAGGTCAGCGCCAACCTCATGAGCCTGGGCGCGCTGGACTTCGGCATCATCATCGACGGCGCGGTGGTGATCGTCGAGAACTGCGTGCGGCGCCTCGCGCATGCGCAGGCCAGGCACGGGCGGGCACTGACGCGCAGCGAGCGCCTCCACGAGGTGTTCGCGGCCTCGCAGGAGGCGCGGCGGCCGTTGCTGTTCGGGCAGCTGATCATCATGGTCGTGTACCTGCCGATCTTTGCGCTCGCGGGCGTGGAGGGCAAGCTGTTCCACCCGATGGCCTTCACCGTGGTGATTGCGCTGCTGGGCGCGATGATCCTGTCGATCACCTTCATTCCCGCGGCCGTGGCGCTCTTCATCGGCAACAAGGTCAGCGAGAAGGAGAACCGCCTGATGCACTGGGCCCGGCGCGGCTACGAGCCGCTGCTGGCGCGCGCGATGGCGGCCAGGCCGCTGGTCATCACCACGGCGGTGGTGGCGGTGCTGCTCTCGGGCCTGCTGGCCACGCGCCTGGGCACGGAGTTCGTACCGAGCCTGGGCGAAGGCGACTTCGCGTTGCAGGCGTTGCGCATTCCGGGCACCAGCCTCACGCAGTCGGTCGAGATGCAAAAACAGATCGAACGCACGCTGAAGGCGAAGTTTCCGGAGATCGAGCGCGTGTTCGCGCGCACCGGCACGGCCGAGATCGCGTCGGACCCGATGCCGCCGAACATCTCCGACGGCTACATCATGCTCAAGCCGCAAAGCGAGTGGCCCGCGCCACGGCGCACGCGCGATGAGCTGCTGGCGGCAGTGCGGGAAGAAGTCGAGAAGCTGCCGGGCAACAACTACGAGTTCTCGCAGCCGATCCAGCTGCGCTTCAACGAGCTGATCTCGGGCGTGCGCAGCGACGTGGCCGTGAAGATCTTCGGCGACGACATGGAGGTGCTGAACAAGACCGCGGCCGAAGTGTCGGGCGTGCTGGGAAAGATCCCCGGCGCCGCCGAAGTGAAGGTCGAGCAGACCACGGGCCTGCCGATGCTCACGGTGAACATCGACCGCAGCAAGACCGCGCGCTACGGCCTCAACGTGGGCGACGTGCAGGACGCGGTCTCCATCGCGGTGGGCGGGCGCGAGGCCGGCACGCTGTTCGACGGCGACCGGCGCTTCGGCATCATCGTGCGGCTGCCCGAGAACCTGCGCACCGACCTGGAGGCGATCAAGCGCCTGCCGTTGGCGCTGCCCGCGGGCGCGGGCGCGCAGGCTCCGCAGCGCGCCAGCTTCATTCCGCTCGGCGAAGTCGCCACGCTGGAGCTTGCGCCGGGCCCGAACCAGGTGAGCCGCGAGGACGGCAAGCGCCGCATCGTGGTGAGCGCCAATGTGCGCGGCCGCGACCTCGGCTCCTTCGTGGCCGAGGCCGAGGAGGCGATGCGCAAGGTGCGCATTCCGCCGGGCTACTGGACGGCGTGGGGCGGCCAGTACGAGAACCTGGCGTCGGCCGCCGAGCGGCTGCAGGTGGTGGTGCCGGTGTCGCTGCTCTTGGTGTTCACGCTGCTGTTCGCGATGTTCGGCAACCTGAAGGATGGGTTGCTGGTGTTCACCGGCATTCCGTTCGCGCTCACGGGCGGCATCGTCGCGCTGTGGCTGCGCGGCATTCCGCTGTCGATCTCGGCGGCGGTGGGTTTCATCGCGTTGTCGGGCGTGGCGGTGCTCAACGGGCTGGTGATGATCTCGTTCATCCGCAAGCTGCGCGAAGGCGGACTGCCGCTCGACGCGGCAATCAGCGAAGGCGCGCTCACCCGGCTGCGGCCGGTGCTGATGACCGCGCTGGTCGCGTCGCTGGGCTTCGTGCCGATGGCCATAGCCACGGGCACCGGCGCCGAGGTGCAGCGGCCGCTGGCCACGGTGGTGATCGGCGGCATCCTGTCATCGACCGTGCTGACGCTGCTGGTGCTGCCGCTGCTCTATCGCATGGCGCACCGGCGCGAGGAGAACGAAGAGAAGGAGGGCGCGCGCGAACAGAGCCATGGTGCACCGCTCGATCCTGCGCACGGAGTGGTCCATGGCACATGAACTGGTCCGCGCCGGGCTTTACGGGCGGGCCGGTTCCAAGTAGCTTTCGCCCCTGGTGTCACAAACCATTCCCACCGGACGTCTTGCTTGCAAGGACGTCCGCGGGGGGCGTTCTCTGGACTGCCTTTTCACAAGGAATCGACCATGAAGATCGTCATCATCGGGGGCTCCGGCCTCATCGGCTCCAAGCTCGCCGCACGGCTGCGCCGCACCGGCCACGAAGTCGTTGCCGCCTCGCCCTCCACGGGCGTCAACACGCTCACGGGCGAAGGGCTGGAGGAGGCCCTGGCGGGTGCACAGGTTGTCGTCGACGTGGCGAACTCGCCGTCGTTCGAGGACGAGGCCGTGCTGCGCTTCTTCGAGACCTCGGGCCGCAACCTGCTCGCGGCCGAGGCCGAAGCCGGCGTGGCCCACCACATCGCGCTCTCGGTCGTCGGCACCGACCGGCTGCTCGCCAGCGGCTATTTCCGCGCCAAGCAGGCCCAGGAAGAGCTGATCGAGGCCTCGCCCGTGCCCTACACGATCGTGCAGGCGACGCAGTTCTTCGAGTTCCTGGGCGGCATTGCCAACGCAGGCGCCGCGGGCAGCGAGATCCGCCTGTCGCATGCCTTGGTGCAGCCGATTGCGGCGGAAGACGTTGCCGCTGCGCTGGCTGACATCGTGAACGAGCCGCCGGCCGGTGGGCGCGTGGAGATCGCAGGCCCCGAGGCCGTGCCGCTCGATGAGCTGGTGCGCCGTTTTCTCGCTGCGACGGGCGATGCCCGGCAGGTCGTGACCGATGCCGAAGCGGTTTACTTCGGCGTGCGCCTCGACGACCGCTCGCTCACGCCGGCCGCCGGCGCGCGCCTCGCGCCGACCGGCTTCGAGGCCTGGGTCCGGCAGCGCCCGAAGGCCTGACCCCGCTGGCCCGCCGCCTAGCGCGGCGGCCGGATGGCCGACTTGGGCCGGAAGGCCTTGCAGACCGTGTCGTCCGTTTCGAGGTACGGACCGCCGATCAGGTCGATGCAGTAGGGCACCGCCGCGAAGATGCCGGGCACGGCCTGCACGCCTTCGGTGTCCTTGAGCCCTTCGAGCGTTTCCGCGATCGACTTCGGCTGCCCCGGCAGGTTGATGATCAGGCTCTTGTCGCGGATCACCGCCACCTGGCGCGACAGGATCGCGGTGGGCACGAAGCGCAGGCTGATCTGGCGCATCTGCTCGCCGAAGCCGGGCATTTCCTTGTGGGCCACGGCCAGCGTGGCCTCGGGCGTCACGTCGCGCAGGGTCGGGCCGGTGCCGCCGGTGGTCAGCACCAGCGAGCAGCCGGCGTTCACCAGCTCGATCAGGGTGGCGCTGATGAGGGCCGCTTCGTCGGGAATCAGCCGGGCCTCGAAATCGATCGGGTTCTTCAGCGCGCGGCCGAGCCAGGCCTGCAGCGAGGGCAAGCCCTTGTCTTCATAAGTGCCGCTGGAGGCGCGGTCGCTGATGGAGACGATGCCGATGCGGACGGAGTCGGGTGTGGTCATGCGTCCTCTTCCCGATCCTGCGCGGCCGCCGCGGCCGCATGGTCCGCACCGCCGTGCACCGCGAGCTGCGCGCGCACCAGCTGGAAGATCTCGCGGTAGGCCTTGCCCTGGCGCGGCGCCTCGCCGGCCGGCCCGGCCTTCAGGTCCTTGCGGGCCTGGCGCACCAGGGCGCGCAATTGCTGCGAATCGGTGGCGGGGTGGGTTTCGATCCAGCCGCCCAGCGCGTCGTCGTCGGCAATCAGCCGATCGCGCCAGCGCTCGGCCTCGTGCAGCGCGGCGGTTTCGGCCGCGGGCACGCTGTTCTGCTCGGTCAGGGCGAGCTTCACGGCTTCGAGTACTTCGGGTTCGAGCTTGCGCATCAGCTTGCCGATGAACTGCATCTGGCGCCGCTTGCCCTCGAAATTGGTGATGCGCTTGGCCTCGGCGACGGCGTCGACCAGTTTTTCGCCCAGCGGGAGCGCGTCGAACAGGCCGGCGCGCAGGCCGAGCAGTTCGGTGCCGAGCTTTTGCAGTTCGTCGCTTTCGCGCTTGAGGTCGGTGCGGCTGGCTTCGTCGGTGCCCTTGAGCTCGCGCTTGAGCTCCAGGTCGAGCTCGCTGCCAACGGCTACGAACTGGCCACGGACGAAATAGCCTTTTTTGGGTTTGCGGGACATGGGGTGGATTCTGGGCCGCACCGTGCGGCGTTGCAACGCGTGCAATGCGCAAGTGGGAAGCCGGGGCAAAACGGGATATGGGGGGCGCAAGTATCATAGCCACCACATGACGACATCCTCCTCGCGCGCCGATTCCGGCTTCGCCTACAGCCGCTCCTTCTTCGAAAACCTGGTCGACACGGCCCTGGCCCACGCCAGGAAGCTCGGTGCCACCGACGCCGGCGCCGAGGCCTCCGAGGGCTGCGGGCTCAGCGTCTCGGTCCGCAAGGGCGAACTCGAGAACGTGGAGCGCAACCGCGACAAGTCGCTCGGCATCACGGTCTACGTGGGCCACCGCCGCGGCAACGCCAGCACCTCCGACTTCTCCGAGGCCGCCATCGCCCAGACCGTGCAGGCGGCCTACGACATCGCCCGCTTCACCGCCGAAGACCCGGTCAGCGGCCTTCCCGACGAAGAGGACATCGCCAAGGAGCACCCCGAGCTCGACCTGTTCCATCCCTGGAGCGTGACCAGCGAAGAAGCCGCCAGGCTCGCGCTCGAATGCGAAGAGGCGGCGCTCTCGACCGACAAGCGCATCACCAACAGCGAAGGCGCGGG
Organism: Variovorax sp. SPNA7; assembly: GCF_033807855.1. Taxonomy (NCBI): domain Bacteria; kingdom Pseudomonadati; phylum Pseudomonadota; class Betaproteobacteria; order Burkholderiales; family Comamonadaceae; genus Variovorax; species Variovorax sp. SPNA7. The sequence goes on along the minus strand of NZ_CP138513.1, from coordinate 3,965,076 downwards.
CGTCTCGGCCCAGCAGAGCCACTTCTTCAGCGCCCACACGCACGGCTTCCGCGGCGGCTACGCCAGCTCGCGGCATTCGATGTCGGTCGCGCCCATTGCCGGCAAGGGCGACGACATGCAGCGCGACTCCTGGTACAGCTCCATGCGCTCGGCCGGCGAGCTGGCCAGCCCGCAGGCGGTGGGCCGCTATGCCGCCGAACGGGCGCTGAGCCGGCTCAAGTCGCGCAAGATCAAGACCACCGAGTGCCCGGTGCTGTTCGAGTCGCCGCTGGCCGTGGGCCTCCTGGGCGGGCTGGTGCAGGCCGTGAGCGGCGGGGCGCTGTACCGCAAGAGCACTTTCCTGCTCGATTCGCTCGGCAAGCCGGTGCTGCCCAAGCACGTCGACGTGGCCGAAGACCCGCACATCCTGCGCGGCAAGGGCAGCTCGCCCTTCGACGACGAAGGCGTGGTGACCCGTGCACGCAAGGTGGTGGACGCCGGCCGGCTCGAAGGCTACTTCCTCTCGACTTATTCCGCGCGCAAGCTGGGCATGAAGACCACCGGCAACGCCGGCGGCTCGCACAACCTGATCCTGAGCTCGCGCCTCACCAAGCCCGGCGACGACCTCGACGCCATGCTCGCCAAGCTCGGCACAGGCCTGTTCGTCATCGAGCTGATGGGGCAGGGCGTGAACTACGTGACCGGCGACTACTCGCGCGGCGCGAGCGGCTTCTGGGTCGAGAAGGGCCGCATCGCCTTTCCGGTGCACGAGATCACCATTGCCGGCAACCTGAAGGACATGCTGATGGGCATCGAGGCCATCGGCGCCGATGCCTACACCTTCGGCGCCAAGACCACCGGCTCGGTGCTGGTCAACCGCATGAAGGTGGCCGGCAGCTAGCCGGCCGGCGCATCCATCAGACGATGCGCACCGACAGGTTCGGCAGGCCGTCGATGTGGATCTCGATCACATCGCCGCGCACCACCGGACCCACGTTCTCGGGCGTGCCCGAATAAATGATGTCGCCGGGCATCAGCTCGAAAGCCTGCGACAGGCGGCTGATCTGCTCCGCCACCGACCAGATCATGTGCTTGAGCGTGGCGTTCTGCTTGGTCTGGCTGTTCACCTTGAGCCAGATCGAGCCGTCGGTGTAGTGGCCGACCTTGGCCACCGGATGGATCGGCCCGATGGGCGCCGAGCGGTCGAAGCTCTTGCCGATCTCCCAGGGCTTCTTCTGGTCGCCCAACTCGCGCTGCAGGTCGCGCCGGGTCATGTCCAGCCCGAGCGAATAGCCGTAGACCAGGCCCAGCGCATCCGCCGCCGCGATGTTGCGGCCGCCCTTGCCGAGCGCGACCACCAGTTCCACCTCGTAGTGGTAGTTCTTGGTGAGCGAGGGGTACGGATGGTCAGCCACGGTGCCGGGCGTGACGACCTGGATCGCATCGGTCGGTTTCTGGAAGAAGAAGGGCGGCTCGCGGGTAGGGTCGGAACCCATCTCGCGCGCATGGGCCGCATAGTTGCGACCGATGCAGTAGATGCGGCGCACCGGAAACGCCTGCTCGCTGCCGGCGATCGGCACCGTGGTCTGCGCCACCGTGAAGGGCGTTGGCGCCGAGCGCGATGCGCCGGCCGGCAGCGCGCAGCCGGCCATGGCGCTGGCGGCCACGGCGGCGGAGCCGGCCAGCAGGCCGCGTCGTGAATTGGACATGGTCTTTGTCTCCTGGATCTTTGATGAAAGGCGATGAAGGCCGGCCGCAGCCGGCTGGGCCATTCTGGAGCGCGCCGCGGCGGCGCTTGCGTACGCATCTACGCAAAAACAGGACGCAAGCAACACCGGGCCGCCTGCAGGGCCGCCCAGGACAGGGGCTTACCATCGCGCCATGCCGTCGGCCCTTCCATCCAGCAGCCTGCGCCTGTACGGCATGCAGGAGCGCGCGAACCACCTCGACTTCGACATCCGCTTCGAAGGCGCGCGCGACGTGCTGGCGCGTCCGCACCGGCACGAGTATTTCCAGATCCAGGTGAGCATCCACGGCGGCTCGCAACAGGTGATCGGCGGCGCGGTGCGGCCGTTCACCGCAGGGCACCTGAGCTTCGTTTTGCCCTACCGCGTGCACGTGGTGCCGCATCCGCCCGGTGCGCGCTATGCCATCGTGAATTTCGACCAGGGCTTTCTCTGGCCCGAGCTCGCGGTCGAGCCGCTCGACCTCGAGGAGGTGCCGGCCGCGCGCCAGCCCGAGCTCGCGCCCTTCCTGTTCCAGGAATACGTGGACTTCCACTTCGGCGATGCCGATTTCGCGCGCATCCTCGGATGGCTCGATGAGCTCGCCGTGCTGAACCGCGAGCGGCGCTTCGGCGCCGTGGGCGCGATCCGCGGCATCCTGCTGCAGCTGATGGCGCTGGCCTGCCACCGGCACGAGGCGCCGCTGCTCGCGCAGGCGGCGCTGCAGAGCGGCCGCAGCGCCGGCCACGCTGCGCTGCAGCGCGTGATGCGCTACGTGCGCGAGCACCTGGCCGAAGAGATGTCGCTCAACGACGCCGCGGCGGCGGCCATGCTCTCGCCCAACTACCTCGCGCACCTGCTCAAGAAGCAGACCCAGCGCACCTTCACCGAGCTGGTGACCGAGCGCCGCCTGGAACGCGCGAAGGAACTGCTGGTGACTTCGAACGCCCGCATCGGCGACATCGCGCGGCAGTGCGGCTTCGGCGATGCCGTGTACTTCAGCCGCCGCTTCAGGCTGCACAACGGCGTCACGCCGCGGCAGTTCCGCAGCCAGGCCGATGCCGGGCTGGCGGCGGCGGCGCAGGCGCTTTCCAGCCGCTAGGGCCGCGCGCCGCGAAGCGCTTCGGTCATCGCATCCACGATGGTCGCGTTGGCCGTATCCTGCAGCCGCACCACGCCCACCGGCGGCAGGTTCCACTGCAGGCGCTGGGGCATCACGCGGGCGCCGCTCGCATCGGCCACCTCCTGCGCAATGTCGTCGGGCAGGATGGTGATCGCGTCAGGCATGTGCCGCAGCACCGACACCAGCGTCTTGTGCGCGTAGGCCTCCAGCAGGGGCACCGGCACCGGCTGCCCGGCCGAGGCGAAGATCGAATGGATCATCTGGCGGATCGGCGTGTCCGCCGGCGGGAAGATCCAGTGCAGGGACACGAAGGCCTCCCAGTCCAGTCCGCGCCGCAGCAGCCGCTGGGCGGCCGTGCGCGACACCACGAGGCGCGGCTCCTGCTCGTAGAGAAACTGCTGTGCCAGCCCGGCTTCGGCGCTGGCCGGCGTGAAGCGGCAGATCGCGCAGTCCAGCGTGCGCGCCCGCACGGCCTGCACGAGCGCATGGGTCGTGGCCTCTTCGACCACGAAGCCCAGGCGCGGCCGCACTGCCAGCAGGTGCTGCCAGACGGCGTCCTGCGTGACGCGCGAAAGAAAGGGAATGACGCCGATGCGCAGCCGCCCCTGCAGCCCCGTGCCGAGCGCTGCCAGGTCCTCGCCCAGCGATTGCGCATCGGCCAGCGCAACCCGCGCCCGTGCCAGCACCAGCAGGCCCGCGGCCGTGGGCTCCAGGCCGCGCCGGCCGCGGGTGAACAGCGGCGTCATGAAGATGTTCTCGATCTCGCCCAGCGCGCGCGTGACGGTGGGCTGGCTCAGGCCGAGGTGCTGCGCCGCGCGGCTGACCGAGCGCTGGCGCTCGAGCTCCGCGAGAAGGGCGAAGTGGCGCAGCTTGAGCCGCGGCGTGAGGTGTTGCAGTGTCGGCGCCGGCATGCCGCCATCCTATGCGAGAGCTATAGCAGCCAATGCATGCATTCATCAGAAAATATGCAGAAGCAGCTATTCGTTGTTTCTACACTCGGCCGGATGTTCACGACCCGTCCTGAAATCGCCGGCACCTTCGGCGTCGCCTCCTCGACCCATTGGCTGGCCTCGCAAACCGCGATGGGCGTGCTCGAGCGCGGCGGCAACGCCTTCGACGCCGCCGTGGCCGCGGGCTTCGTGCTGCAGGTGGTGGAGCCGCATCTCAACGGCCCCGGCGGCGAGGCGCCGATCCTGCTGTGGAGCGAACGCGAGCGGCGCATGCACGCCATCCGTGGACAGGGCTGCGCGCCGGCCGAGGCCAGCGCCGCGGCGTTCCGTGCGCTCGGCTTCGAGCAGGTGCCGGGCATCGGCCTGCTGGCGGCCACGGTGCCGGGTGCGTTCTCCGCCTGGCTCACCATGCTGCGCGAGCACGGCACCTGGTCGCTCGCCGGGGTGCTGGCTCCGGCGATCGGCTATGCGCGCGACGGCTTTCCGCTGGTGCCGCGCGTCGCCGAGGCAATTTTTGCCGTGCGCGGCCTGTTCCTCGAACACTGGCATTCGTCGGCCGAGGTGTGGCTGCCCGGCGGCAAGCTGCCCCAGCCGGGTGCGCTGTTCCGGCTGCCGGCGCTGGCTGCCACCTACAGCCGCATCGTCGAGACCGCCGAGCGCGAAGGCAGCGGCCGCACCGGCGTGATCGATGCGGCGATCCGCACCTGGCAGCAGGGCTTCGTGGCGCGCGAGATCGACAGCTACTGCCGCGGCACGGCCGTGCGCGACAGCAGCGGCGAGGCGCATGCCGGCCTGCTGCGCTTCGAGGACATGGCCGCATGGCGCGTTGCCACCGAGGCGCCGCTCACGGCCCAGTTCGGCCGCTACACGGTCGCGAAGTGCGGCTTCTGGAGCCAGGGGCCGGCTTTCCTGCAGCAGATCGGCATGCTGCGCCACGCGGGGCTCGAGCACCATGCGCCCGGCACGGCGGGCTTCGTGCACCGCATCACCGAAGCCGCCAAGCTGGCCCTGGCCGACCGGCTGGCTTGGTATGGCGCGGCGTCCGGCGCGCGGGCCGATGCGCAGCAGGCGCTGCTGTCGGATGCCTACCTGCGCGAACGCTGGGCCATGGTCGATCCAGCGCGCGCGTCCGACGTGCTGCGGCCCGGCGAGCCGCTCGGCCTGGCGCCGCGCCTGCCCGACCTGGACGTGAGTGCGCGGACCCTGCGCACGGCCGACACGCGCTTCGGCGTCGGCGAGCCCACCTTCGCCGCGCTGCCGCCGGTCGCCGAATGGGCGGAGCGCGAGATCTTCGTGGGCGACACCTGCCACATCGACGTGGTCGATCGGCACGGCAACATGGTCGCGGCCACGCCTTCGGGCGGCTGGCTGTCCTCGAGCCCTGCGATTCCGGCGCTGGGCTTCGCGCTGAACACGCGGCTGCAGATGAGCTGGCTCGACGAGGGGCTGCCCAGCTCGCTCGAGCCGCGCGTCGCGCCCTGCACCACGCTGTCGCCGTCGATGGCGCTGCGCGACGGCGAGCCCTACATGGCGTTCGGAACGCCCGGTGGCGACCAGCAGGACCAGTGGTCGGTCGGCTTCTTCCTGCGCCATGCGGTGCACGGCCTCAACCTGCAGCAGGCCATCGACGCGCCGGCCTGGCACGTCAAGCACGCTCCCGGCTCCTTCTGGCCGCGCCAGACCACGCTCAACACGCTCACGCTGGAATCGCGCTTCGACCCCGAGGCGCTCGAACAGCTGCGCGCAATGGGCCACCGCGTGCAGGTCGGCGATGCCTGGTCCGAAAGCCGCATGTCCGCCTGCAGCCGCGAACACGACGCGCAGGGCCGGCTGGTGCTGCGCGCCGGCGCCAACCCGCGCGGCATGCAGGGCTATGCCGTGGGCCGCTGATTTCCGCCCCTTTGCTTCAACTTCCTCCTCTTCGTTCCAAGGACATCACCATGCTCCAACGTGCCTTCCGGGGCCTGCTTCTGCTGGCCCTCTCATGCGCCGCGCAGGCCGCGCCGGCTGCCTACCCCGAGAAGCCGATCACGCTGGTCGTTCCCTGGGCCGCCGGCGGCTCGACCGACATCCTGGCGCGCGCCATTGCCGAGCAGCTCGGCAAGTCGATGGGCCAGCCGGTGGTGGTCGACAACCGTGTCGGCGCTTCCGGCAACATCGGCTCCAACTTCGTCGCCAAGGCCAGGCCGGACGGCTACACGCTGCTGATCGGCTCGATGAGCACGCACGCGATGAACCCCACGCTGATGCCCGGCATGCCCTTCAAGGGCGCGGATGACTTCACGCCCATTGCGCTGGTGGCCAACGTGATCAACACGATGGTCGTCAACCCTTCGGTGCCGGCAAAGGACCTGCGCGAGTTCATCGCCTACGCCAAGGCCAACCCCGGCAAGCTGGCGTACGCCTCGGCCGGCGGCGGCTCCACCAACCACCTCAGCGCCGAGATGTTCAAGAAGGCGGCCGGCATCGACATGCTGCACGTGCCCTACAAGGGCGGCGCGCCGGCCGTGCTCGACACGGTGGGCAACCAGACCCAGGTGCTGTTCTCCGCCGGCACGCAGACGCTGCCGCACGTCAAGGCGGGCAAGCTGCGCCTGCTGGCCGTGACGGAGCCCAAGCGTTCCGCGCTGCTGCCCGATACGCCTACCGTCGCCGAGACGCTGCCCGGCTACGAGATGAGCGTGTGGTACGCCGCATTCGGACCCGCGGGCATGCCCGCCGAGCTGGTTGCGCGGCTCAATGCCGAAATCAACAAGGCCCTGGCGGTGCCCGAAGTTCGCGCCCGCATGGACGCGATCGGCGTCGAGCTGGTGAAGAGTACACCCGAGCAGCTGGCCGCCTCGCTTCGCAGGGACACCGAGCGCTATGGCAAGGTCATCCGGGACCTCGGGATCAAGCTTGACTGAGGTGTTGTCCGCCGAAGTGTGCGAGCGGCTGTGCGACGCTTTGCCGCGGGCCGCCACGGTCGATGCTGCGCTGGGGCACATCGAGTCGGCGCGCCGCGCGCTGCTCGGGCCGGGGCTGCTCACGGTGAACCTGAACGCGACGGCCCCGGATGATCCGCCGGACGAAGTGCAGCTGCAGCGCCTCTGGTCCTCCGACCCGCAGGCCTATCCGGTGGCCGGCCGCAAGCGCAAGACGCTCACGCGCTGGACGCAGCAACTGCTGGTGCGCGCCGAGGTCTTCGTCGGTGAAGGCGAGGCGGCGCTGGCCGAGGTGTTCGACGACCACGTGCTCATTGCCACGCTGGGCTTGCGCGCGGTGGTGAACGTGCCGCTGCTGGAAGACGGCCGATGTGCGGCCACCTTCAACGTGCTGGGCACACGCCCGCGCTGGACGCAGCAGGAGATTGTGCTGGTGCGGCTGCTGGCCCTGCTGGCCACGCCGTGGGTGTTGCGCGCGCGCCGCGATGCTTTGGCATCTAGGCCGCGGCCGCCGGGCCGACAGCCTTCCTCCACCGTCGCGTAAGTCCTAAGTCCTATAAACCTTCGCCGCGCGCAGACTCGCGCTTGCCGGTCCCCTTGGCCGGCAAAGCACAAGGAGCGGCATGGCTGCACTGGACCGGATCGGCTGTCATCGCTGCGGGCGCGTTCGCCTGCACGCCGATGCGCCATGTCCGGCCTGCGGCGCGGCGCCTGCCGCAAGAGCGGCGGTGGCGGGCGCGAACGAGCCCTTCGTCGGCCGCCGCGGCGAATTGCAGCTGGCGCACGATGCGCTCGGCGGGGCGCTGGCCGGGCGCGGCCGCGTCGTCATGCTGAGCGGCGAGGCCGGCATCGGCAAGACGCGGCTGGCCCAGGAGGTGGCGACGCTGGCGCTGCGGCGCGGCATGCTGACGCTGTGGGGCCGCTGCCTCGAGGAACCGGGCGCGCCGCCCTTCCTGCCGTGGACCCGCGCGATGCAGGCCTGCCTGCGGGCCTGCCGCGACGAGCGCCTGCCCGCGCTGCTCGGGCGCGAGGCCGCCGCGGCCGTCGAGATTGCGCCCGAGCTCGCCGAGCGGCTGCCCCCCGGCACCGCGGTGCCGGCGATCGGCGAGGGCGACCAGGCGCGCTTCCGGCTGTTTGCCGCGGTCGCGCATTTCTGGCGCCAGGTGGCGACGCTGCGCCCGCTGCTGCTGATCCTGGACAACCTGCACTGGGCCGATGCATCGTCGCTGCGGCTGCTGGCCTTCATCGCCCAGGATGTCGGCGAATCCCGCATCCTGCTGCTCGGCTCCTACCGCGAGGCCGGCCTGTCGCGCCAGCATCCGCTGGCGGCCACCCTGGCCGAGCTGCTGAACACGCGGCAGTTCTGCCGCCTGCCGCTGCAGGGCCTGAGCCTCGACGAAACCGAGCGGATGGTGGCCGCGGCCAGCACGGTGACGCCGCCGCCCGCCGTGATCGCGACCATGCATCGCCGCACCGAGGGCAATCCGCTGTACCTGGTCGAGACGCTGCGCTTCCTGCAGCAGGGGCACTGCGGCAACGACCCGCACGCCGCCGCGGCGCGGGCCGAGACCGTGCCGAGCGGCATCCGCGCGGTGATCGGCCGGCGGCTCGACCAGCTCTCGGCGCCGTGCTGCGAACTGCTCGCGATCGCCGCATGCATCGGCCGCGACTTCGACCTGCCGCTGCTGGCCGAGCTGGCCGGCACCGGCAGCCAGGCCGCGCTGCTGGGCAGGCTCGACGAGGCGCTGGTGCAGCGCGTCATCGAGGCTGTGCCGCCCGGGCCGCAGTACCAGTTCAGCCACGTGCTGATCCGCGAGGTGCTCTACGACGAACTGCCCGCGGCGCGCCGCGTCGCGCTGCACGCGCGCATCGCCGAGTCGCTCGAGGCGCGCCACGCCGGGGGGCTCGATGCGGTGCTGGCGCAGCTCGCCTACCACGCGGCCGCGGCCCTGCCCGCGGGCAGCGCGGCGCGCGCGCTGGACATCGCGCAGCAGGCCGCCGCGCGGGCCGTGGCGCTGATGGCACACGAAGAGGCCCTGCGCTGCTACCGCCTCGCGCTGCAACTGCAGGAACGCTGGCTGCCGGCAGAGCGCGCGCGGCATGGCGCGCTGCTGCTGGCACTCGGTGCGGTCCAGGTGCATGCCGGCGAGAACGACGCCGGCGCCGCCACATTCCTCGAAGCGGCCACGCTGGCGCGGTCGCTCGGCGACGCGGACCTGTTCGCGCAGGCGGCGCTCGGCTTCGAGAACAACGGCTGGCGCATCAGCCGCCCGGGCGAGCAGGCGGCGGCGTTGCTCGAGGAAGCGCTGGCGTCATCGGACAGCTTCGACGCCGCGCTGCGGGTCGACCTGCTGGCCGCGCTGTGCCGCGCCTGCATCTTCTGCGGCCGCCAGCCGCAGGCCAACGCGGCGCAGCGCCAGGCGGTTGCGCTGGCGCGCGAACTGGCGATGCCGCAGCCGCTGTTCAAGGCGCTGGCGGCGATCCTGCCGGCGCGCGCCGATCCCACCCAGCTCGACGAACGCCTGCGCTGCGCGCGCGAGGCACTCGAAGTGGCCGAGCGTGCCGGCCACATGGAGTGGGTCGACGCGCTGACTGGCTGGTACTTCGGTGACCTGGTCGAGAAGGGCGAACTCGGCGCGGCGCGCCCGCTGGCGCAGGTCCATGCGCGGGTGGCGGACGCGATCCGCCAGCCCTTCATGCAGGCCATGGGGCTCGCCAGCCTCACATTGCTCGCCGCCTACGAGGGCCGCTTCGCGGATGCCGAGCGGCTGGCCGGCGAGACCTTCACGGTCGGGCAACGCTTCCTGCCCGGCAACGCGCAGGGCGCCTACAGCCTGCAGATCTTCGTGCTGCGGCGGCACCAGGGCCGCCTTGGCGAGGTGCTGCCGGTGCTGCGCGGCCTGGTCGGCAGCGTGCCGCGCGACAGCCTCTGGCAGCCCGGCCTCGCGCTGATCTGTACCGAGCTCGACCTGCACGAGCCGGCCCGCGAGGCCTACGAGGCGCTCGCGGCCGACGGCTTTGCCGGCATTGCGCGCGACGGCATGTGGCTGACCAACATCGTCTTTGCGGCCGAGGTCTGCGCCCGCCTCGGCGACCGGCCGCGCGCGGCGCTGCTGTACCGGCTGCTCGCACCCTATGCCGGCCGCAATGTGGTGACCGGCACCAACATCGCCTGCTTCGGCGCCGTGGACCGCTACCGCGGCATGCTGGCCGCGCTGGCCGGCGACGATGCGAACGCCGCAGTGCATCTGCAGGCCGCGGTCGCCCTGGACGAGCGCTGCGGCGGCCGCCCCTGGCTGGCGTACAGCCGCTTCGAATGGGCGCGCTGGCTGGCCGCGCGCGGCGATGCAGCGGCCGCGGGCACGCAGCTCGATGCGGCACTCGCGCTCGGCCGCGAACTGGGCATGGCCAGCCTGGCGCGGCGCTGCGAGGCGCTGCAGCGCGAACTGGCAGGCGCCAGTGCGGTGCCGTCCGCGTCTCCCGAGGGCCTGAGCCGGCGCGAGCTCGCCGTGCTGCGGCTGCTCTGCGCCGGCTGCAGCAACCAGGCGATCGCCGAGCGCCTGTTCATCAGCCCGCACACGGTGGCGCACCACGTGCGCCACATCCTCTCCAAGACCGACTGCCGCAGCCGCACCGAAGCTGCGGCCTGGGCGCACCGCCACCGCGTCGCGGCCGACGGCCTGGAGCAATCCTGATCGCCGGGGCGGTCCGGCGCGAAATGGTCAATTCGGGCGATGCGCGGCCGCGCGCCCAGGCCTAACTTCGGTTCTCGGGCTCGGCGCCGCCGGGCCCCTCAACCTGAAGGAGTGCGCCCCATGCCTGCAACCCTGTACGAACGACTTGGTGGAGAGGAGCGCATCCAGCGGCTCGTCACCGACGTCGTCGAGAACCACTACACCAACCCGCTCATCCGTTCGCGCTTTGCGAACAGCAACCGCGCCGACGTCGAGCGCCACGTGGTCGAGTTCCTCTGCTCCGGCAGCGGCGGCCCGCAGTGCTACACCGGCAAGGACCTGGTGTCGGCCCACAAGGGCATGAACATCAACGAGCAGGAGCTGGTCGCCGCAATGGACGACATCGTCGCGGCCATGACCAAGAACGGCTACGACCAGGCCGAGAAGAACGAGGTGGTCGCGATCCTCTATTCGTTGAAGGGCGACGTGGTGCGGCTGTAGACGCAGCCGCAGCTCTCGCTCGCGCTCCGGCGGCGCTTCGCCGGTGACACGGAAGGAAAGGAACCTCACCATGACACGCCAACCATTTGCCGCCTGGGCGATCGGGGCCGCCCTGATCGCGGGCATCGCCACCAGCTGGGCCCAGTCCGGCGACCACCGGATGATCTCGCCCGCCGACCTCAAATGGGCCGATGTTCCCTCGCTGCCGCCCGGCGCGAAGCTCGCGGTGATCGAAGGCCCGATGAGCGAGGCCGTGCCTTTCACGGTGCGCATCAAGGTGCCGGCCAATTACCGGATTCCGTCGCACTGGCATCCGGCCGTCGAGCGGGTGACCGTGCTCTCGGGCACCTTCCACATGGGCCTGGGCGACAAGCTCGACATGCAGAAGTCGATGCCGGTGGTTGCGGGCGGCATGATGATCCTGCAGGCCAAGACGCCGCACTTCGCCTGGACCAGCGAGGAAACGGTGGTGCAGCTGCACGGCACCGGTCCCTGGGGCGTGACCTACGTCAATCCGGCGGACGACCCGCGGGCGAAATGAACTTCAGGCCGACAGGAGGTCGGCCGGCAGCGGCGGCGGGCGCAGCTCGCCGACCTCGACCACCACATCGGCCGGCAGTCCGTTGCGCCGTGCCGCCTCGCGGATCGGCTCGATGCCGGGGGCTTCATACAGGCAGTACGTCTTCTTCTTGTCGGCGCTGAGGAACGAATACAGCCAGCGCACGCCGACGTCGTCGTTGACGCGGATGATGCCGGCCGCGGCCTCGGGCGAGACCTCGAGTTGATCCGCAAAATTGCGCTCGATCAGATAGAGAGGCATGGCGGCTCCTTCGTCGTGAGGAAGTGCCATCGTAGTACGGCGGGCCGCAAAAACCTAAGATGTGCCCTTCATGGACACATCTCCCGACAACCCGGCGCGCCCGCGGATCTACCTTGCCGGCCCCGACGTCTTCCGCCCCGACGCCAGGGAGCACTTCGTGCGGCTCGCGGCAGCCTGCGACGCGCTGGGGCTGGCGGCCCTGCTGCCGGCCGACGGCAACGAGGAGCCGGGCGCACAGGCGCCCGAAATGCAGATCTACCAGGCCAACATGCAGCGCCTTCGCGGCGCCGACGGCGTGGTGGCCAACCTCGCGTGCTTCCGCGGCCTGGAGCCCGATTCGGGCACGGTGTTCGAGGTGGGCGCCGCGGTGGCGCTGCAGATTCCGGTCGTGGCCTACGGCGTGCCCGCGGGCAGCTATGCCGACCGTGCCCGGGTAGCGCTGCAGTGCGCGCCCGATGCGGCCGGGGTGCTGCGCGAGAGCGGCAGCGGCATCGCGGTCGAGGACTTCGGGCAGCCGCTGAACCTCATGCTGGCCTGCTCGATCCACATCGCGCCGACGCCGGAAGCGGCGCTGCAGAAGATGGCGGAACTGCTCGCCGCGCCCGCGCGCTGAGCCGGCCGGAGAAGGGCGCCGCGGCTACTTCGCCGCCACCTGTTCCACCGGTGCCACCAGGTGCTCGAGCATGCGCCGCGCATTGAGCGGCAGCTCCTGCGACGAGCGCACGCATGCCATCAGCGTGCGCTCGGCCCAGGCGTCGCCGAGCGCGGCGCGCGCGATCTTCATCGAGCGGGCGCAGCGTTCGGCCGCCGTCTGCGGCACGATGCCCACGCCGATGCCGTGCGCCACCATGCGGCACACGGCCTCGAAGTTGCCCACGCGCACGCGGTAGGCCAGGTGCTTGCCGAGCGCGCGGGCATGCTGCGTGAGCAGCAGCTGCAGCGCGCTGTCGGCGGGCAGTCCGACGAATTCGCTGTCGATCACCTCGGCCAGCATCACGCGGCGGCGCCCGGCCAGCGCATGGCCGCGCGGCATCACCAGCACCAGGTCGTCGCGGCGGAACGGGTGGCATTCGAGTCCCTCGGTGTCGATGGCGTCCGAGACGATGCCGATGTCGCAGCGGCCGCTGCGCAGCGCGTCGACGGTGTCGGGGCTGGGGCGCTCCTCCAGGTCGACCGAGATGCGCGGGTGCTGCATGAGAAAGCGGCTCAGCACCTCGGGCAGGTGCTCGGTCAGCGCCGAGGTGCCGCACATGAAGCGCACGTGGCCCTTGAGGCCCTGGCCGTATTCGCCGAGCTCGCCGCGCAGGCGCTCCATCTGCTGCAGCACGACGCGCGCATGGTGCAGCAGCGTGCGGCCGGCCTCGGTGGGGCGCACGCCCTGCGCATGGCGCGTGAGCAGCGGGCTGCCGAGGGCGTCTTCCATGCCGCGCACGCGCTGGCTGGCCGAGGCGAGCGTCATGTGCGAGCGCGCCGCACCGGCCGTGAGGCTGCCGGCCTCCACAACGTGGAGAAAAAGCCGCAGGTCGGTGAGATCGAATCGCATGGTGAGGCCGCAAGGTAGCACGGGAGCCTCAGCCTGTGCCTGAGGCCGGCTGCGCGAATGCCGCATTTCCAGGCGCGGCCGGTGCCGGCAGACTGCGCCGCAATGACGATTTCGAATGATTTTGCAGAACTGGCAACGGGCCACTGGGCGGCGGCCACCCTGGTGTTTCTGCTGGCCGGCGTGGTCAAGGGCGTGATCGGGCTCGGACTGCCGACGGTGTCGATGGCGCTGCTTGCGCTCTGGATGCCGCCGGTGCGCGCGGCGGCGCTGCTGATCGCGCCTTCGCTCGTCACCAACCTCTGGCAGACCGGGCCGCGCGCGAGCTTCTGGGCGGTGCTGCGCCGCATCGGCGGCATGCAGGCGGGCATCGTGGCGGGCACCCTGGGCGGCGCACTGTGGCTCGGCGTGCCGGCGGGCACCTGGGCTTCGATCGCGCTGGGCGTGGCGCTGGTGGCCTATGCGCTCTGGGGGCTCACGGGGCGGCAGCTGCAGGTGCCCGCGGCGCACGAGCGCTGGCTCGGGCCGGTGGTGGGCGCCGCCACCGGATTGGTGACGGCGGTGACCGGGGTGTTCGTGGTGCCGGCCGTGCCCTATCTGCAGGCCCTGGGCTTCCAGCGCGATGCGCTGATCCAGGCGATGGGCATCTCGTTCACCACCTCGACCGTGGTGCTCGCCATCGGGCTCGCGGGCAACGGCGGCTATCCGATGGCGGCGGTGGGGGGATCGCTCGCCATGCTGGCGCCGGCGATCGGCGGCATGGCGATCGGCACCTGGCTGCGCAAGCGGTTGCCGGTGGCGGTGTTCAGGCGCTGCTTCCTGGCCGGGCTGGCGCTGCTGGGGCTCTACATGGTGGTTCGCGCGCTGGCGTGAACCCGACGGGCCCTACGCTGCGAGCAGAGCCGCGCGAACGCGCTCGATGGCCTGCTGGTAGGGCAGGGTGAAGTTGGCGGTGTCGTCACCGGCCGCCAGCCAGCTGAACGAGAACACCAGGCCGTCTTCCTCGGGGCTGCCCATGGCCACGTGGTCGAAGGTTTCGGGCAGCGGGCCGTCGGCGCGCATCAGGAACAGGTGCCACAGCTGGGGGTGGCGCAGCGTATTGCCCTCGATGCCGGCTTCGCAGTCGCGCTGCAGGGTGCCGAGCGGCAGCAGCTCGCCGACGTGGTCGATGCCCGATTCCTCCAGCAGCTCGCGCCGCACCGCCACCTCGGGCGATTCGCCGGGTTCGATGGTGCCCTTGGGCAGCTGCATGTTGCCGTCGCCGGGGTGGCGGAACACCAGCAGCCGGCCCCTGGCGTCGACCAGGCAGGCGCAGGCCTTCAGGATCGGGCTGGTGCGGCCGCTGCTGCTGTCGTTCATCAGGCGTTCGCGAGGGCGGCCTTGACCGCGGCGCTCACCTGGCCCATGTCGGCCTTGCCCGCGAGGCGGGTCTTGACCGCACCCATCACCTTGCCCATGTCGCCGGGGCCCTTGGCGCCCAGTTCGGCCACGATGGCCTTCACTTCGGCGGCCACTTCGTCGGCGCTCATGCGCTGCGGCAGGTAGACCTCGAGCACCTTGATCTCGGCCGATTCCTTGTCGGCCAGGTCGGTGCGGCCGCCGGTGGTGAACGCGGCGATCGAGTCCTTGCGCTGCTTGACCATCTTGTCGACGATGGCAACGACCATGGCGTCGTCGAGCTCCACGCGCTCGTCGACTTCCTTTTGCTTGAGCGCGGCCAGCAGCAGGCGGATGGTGCCCAGGCGCTCCGAGTCCTTGGCGCGCATCGCGGTCTTCATGTCTTCGGTGATCTGTTCTTTGAGTGTCATTCGGCACAGCCTTTCGGAAAAAACAAAAGCCGCGGCAGGTTTCCCTGGCGCGGCTGGAGCAACGGGGCGCTGGCGGTGACTTTCGTCGACGGCCGGGCCCGGGTGTTGCTTAGTACAGCTTCTTGGGCAGCTGCATGCTGCGCACGCGCTTGTAGTGGCGCTTGACGGCGGCTGCCTTCTTGCGCTTGCGCTCGGCGGTCGGCTTTTCGTAGAACTCGCGGGCACGCAGGTCGGTCAGCAGGCCGAGCTTTTCGATGGTGCGCTTGAAGCGGCGCAGGGCGACGTCGAAAGGCTCGTTTTCTTTAACGCGGATGGTGGTCATTGATGAATCGTTGAACTGAATTTGGCCTGGGGAGATCGAGGCCCCAAGCCGGGGTTCCTCAACTGAAAAATTTTTGCGGCCGTTGAGGGAAGGCCAAAGTTAGCCCGCGAGTATAGCACTCCCCCAGGCTCCGCGCACTTCGTGTCGCTCCTCCCTCCCCCTCGCCGGGGGCAACACCAGTGGCCCGGCGGAGCCGGTTCCACGGTGTTCTGGAAAGGAGGCCTTTTCAGAAGGACGTGGCGCAGGCGTGAGCACTGGCCCAGGCCCATTGAAAGTTGTATCCGCCCAACCAGCCCGTCACATCGACCACTTCGCCGATGAAATACAGGCCCGGCTGCTTCGATTCCATGGTCTGGGAGGACAGATCGCGGGTATCGACGCCGCCAGCGGTGACTTCGGCCTTTTTGTAACCTTCGGTGCCGCTGGGGGTGATCTGCCAGCGGGCAATGCGCTCGGAAAGCGCCGCCAGGGCCTTGTCGGCGGCCTCGTTGACGGGCCGCTGCAGGGCCGGATCCTGCCCGACCCAGGCATCCGCCAGCCGGGAGGGCACCAGCGCGGCCAGCTCGTTGGCGATGCGCTTCTTCGAGCGCAGCTTGGCTTCGCCCAGGGCCTCGGCCACGTCCACGCCGGGCGCGAAGTCGAGCGTGAGCGGGCTGCCGGGCTTCCAGTAGCTTGAAATCTGCAGCACGGCCGGACCGGAAAGGCCGCGGTGGGTGAACAGCAGGTCTTCGAGGAAGGCCATCCTGTCTTTCTTGGCGCCGGTCTCGATGCGCACCGGCAGCGCCAGCCCGGCCAGTTCGGCATACGGCGCCCAGGCCTCGCCGCCGAAGGTCAGCGGCACCAGGGCCGGGCGCGGCGTGACGACGCGCAGGCCGAACTGCTCGGCCAGCCGGTAGCCGAAGTCGCTGGCGCCGATCTGCGGAATCGACAGGCCGCCGGTGGCGACCACCAGCCTGGGCGTCTCGATGGGGCCCCTGGTGCTATCGATCCGGTAGCTGCCTGCGCCCGATGCATCGGCGTCGGAGGCTGAAAACACGATCTTTCCCAGCTTGCACGGCTGCCAGCGCGTGACGCTGCCCGCGTCGCACTCGGCCAGCAGCATGTCGATGATCTGCTGCGAGGATCCGTCGCAGAACAGCTGCCCCTTGTGCTTCTCGTGGAAGGCGATGCCGTGCTTCTGCACCAGATCGATGAACTGCTGCGGCGCATAGCGCGACAGCGCCGAGCGGCAGAAATTCGGGTTGTCGCCGATGAAGTGGCGCTGTGGGGCGCGCACGTCGAGGTCGCGGTTGGTGAAGTTGGCGCGTCCGCCGCCCGAGATGCGGATTTTTTCCGCGATCTTTTCGCTGTGGTCGACCAGCAGCACCTTGAGCCCGCGCTGCCCGGCGAGCGCCGCGCAGAACAGGCCCGCGGCACCGGCGCCGACCACGACGGCGTCGAAAAGATGAACCGGAGAAGAATTGCTCAAGGCGGTCAGGGGCCGTCCGCGGCAAGCAGCGGCGGCGGGTTGTATTTGAGGTGGCCCACGTAGCGCAGCGGCTGCGTGGCGGCAATCGAGGGCACGTCGCCTTCGCGCATGTGCAGCAGGTCGGCCGGGCTGACCCAGCGCGGGTCGGCGTCGGTGATCGGCAGGCCGGCCCGGCGGTAGGCCTCGAGCACGAACTGCGAGCAGAAGAACTGGTCGTCGCGGCTCGCGCCCAGCTGCACCATGGCCATGCCGCTGATGCAGTAGTGGCTGACGGCAGAGGGAATGAGCGGCAGCTCGCACAGGCGCCGGTTCAGCACGAAAGGCGCATTCAGCAGCACGCCGGTGGTGTTGTAGCGGATGCCCACCTGCGAGTTGGCCCAGGTACGCAGTTTGTGGGCCCCCGAGTCATCGAGCCCGGGCACCCGGAAGGCCACGACCATCTGCTCTTCGTCCACCACGTCGGCCAGCGGCCGCGCGCGCACGCCGCTGCCCACCGCCTCGGCGATCAGGCCGTCGCCCAAATAAAGCACGGCGTGGCTCACGGGCGAGAAGGTGCCCAGCCGGATGCCGAAGGAGTTGACCGTGGCGATGGAGGTCAGCAGGATGTCGCCGGGCTGCAGCGCCTCGGCGGCAATGAGCTCGCCGCCGTTGCCGGGCGCGATGACCGAGCTCTGCACGCGCAGGCGCAGCCCCGCGTCTTTCGACGGCAGGTCGACGCGGGTGGCGCAGGCCGACAGCAGCAGCGATGCGCAAGCGGCGAGCGCCGCCGCGCGCAGAGGGGGCCTCGTCATCATCCCTTCCAGACGAAAGGAAACTTCAACTGCTTGAAGAAGCCGTTGGGCACGTAGTCGCCGAGCACGCCGTACTTCTCGGGCCAGAGCTTGGTGCTCTTCACCGCGGTGCCGAAGAGATAGTCGAGAAAGGCGTAGTGCGCCGAATAGTTCTTGTCGAGCGCCTCCACGTCCTGGCTGTGGTGCCAGTGGTGGAAATTGGGCGTGACGATGATATAGCGCAGCGGCCCGAGCCGCACGCTCACATTGCAGTGGTTGAACACCGCCTGGAAGCCCACCACCACGATGTACGCGTCGATCACTTCCTTGGAGAAGCCCAGCACGTAGATCGGCGCGAGCACCAGCGTGCGCGTGATCAGCAGTTCGAGGATGTGCTGGCGCGAGCCGGCCATCCAGTCCATGCTCTTCACGCTGTGGTGCACCGCGTGCAGGCGCCACAGCACCGGCACCTCGTGGTAGGCGCGGTGGGTCCAGTACTGCACGAGGTCGGCCACCAGGACGATCAGCAGCAGTCCGGCCCAGAACGGCAGGTTGCCCACCCAGCCGCGCACGCCGTCGTTGGCGGCCCAGCCGAAGAACT
Source organism: Variovorax sp. SPNA7 (assembly GCF_033807855.1). Classification (NCBI taxonomy): domain Bacteria; kingdom Pseudomonadati; phylum Pseudomonadota; class Betaproteobacteria; order Burkholderiales; family Comamonadaceae; genus Variovorax; species Variovorax sp. SPNA7. The sequence continues at coordinate 3,946,872 of NZ_CP138513.1, read as the reverse complement.
TGTGCACCATCAGGTTGGTGGCCAGCAGGACGAAGCCCACGATCATGTGGTTGACCACGAAATGGTGGAAGTCGGTCTGCCATTCGGCGCGGAACACCGGCTGGTCCTTGCGCAGCGCGAACAGCTTCTCGATGAAGATGAAGATCAGCGAGGAGCCCAGCAGGTCCAGGATGAACCAGTCCAGGCCGATGTAGGGCGTGTTGTCGGCAAAGTCGTTCACCGGCACCTTGTGCCCGCCCAGCAGCGCGGCCGCGGCCACCAGCAGGAAGGCGGCCGAAGAGAGCCAGCGCGAGCGGTTGAAGATGATGTTCACCAGCGCCAGCCCGCCCGAGACCACCATGGCCGCCAGCAGGATGAAGCGCATCACGTCGACGTTGTAGCTCTTGCGCAGCTCGGGCGTCGTGAGGTACTGCGGAAAGTGGAAGGCCAGCACGCCGAGGAAGCACAGGATGCCCAGGCTCAGGGCGATGGTTCCGGTGACGAGGCCGCGGCCGCGCTGCAGCTCGCCATGGCTCCCCGTGAAGTCGTTCAGTTTGTCGAGCATGTCCGCCTCTCTCTCTCTCGCTTGCGCTTTTGTTGGAGCGCGATTTTAGGCGGCTGTAGGAAAACGCTCACGTCCGCCAAAAGGTCTAGACGCGGCCGCCCGGCTGCCGGTCTTCGGTATCAGCGCGGCCGGACTGCGCGCCGGCGCAGGAGCGCGGCCGTGCCCAGCGCCACGGCCATCACCAGCAGCGAAACGACGGTGGTCACCGTGCCTAGCGCATAGATGGAAGGCGTCGTGACGGTCGAGGTCAGGCCCTGCAGCTCGAGCGGCAGCGTGTTGACGTCGCCGATGGCCTGCGAGGTGCGGGCGATCTCGTCCCACGACAGCGTGAAGCCGAACATGCCGATGCCGACGATCGACGGGCCGATCAGCGGCAACACCACGAAGCGGAAGGCCTGCCACGGGGTGGCGCCGAGGTCGCGCGCGGCTTCCTCGTAGGCCGGGTTGAAGCGGTTGAACACCGCGAACATGATGAGCAGGCCGAAGGGCAAGGTCCAGGTCAGGTGCGCGCCGAGCGCGGAACTGAACAGGCCGAGCGCGGTGCCGTAGCCTTCGAGCAGCGTGGTGGCGTCCATCGCCGTGAGCACGCTCTTGATGCCGGTGTCGAGCAGCCGGAACTGCAGGCCGATGCCGAGCGAGATGATGATCGACGGCATGATGAGGCTCGCGACCGTGACGAAGAACAGGGCGTTGCTGCCCGCGAGCTTCTTGCGGAACGCGAGCCCGGCCAGCACCGACAGCACCACGGTGAAGCCCATGACCACGGTGCCCAGCGCCAGCGAACGCCGGAAGGCCGCACCGATGTCGACGGTGCCCAGGCCCTCGGCCAGCTTGTGGAACCAGTGCAGCGAGACGCCGCGCAAAGGGAAGGTCAGGCCGCCTTCGGGGCCCTGGAAGCTCAGGATGAAAATCGTGATCATCGGGCCGTAGAGGAACAGCACGAAGAGGGCGAACACGATCGCCAGGGGCCAGAAGCCGGGGGCTCGTTGCTCTCCCATGCGTTGGCTCATTTGTGTTTTTCTTTCGGGGGGCTGTTGTTCAGGGTGCTGCTGTTCAGGGCGCTGTTGTTCAGGGCACTGTTGTTCAGGGCGCGTGCACAGATCACCGGGTACTCCCCTCCGCGAATGTCCCCCGGCCTGCGGCCTCCTCCTTTATTTCGCTGCGGGGAGCACCCGATGCTCTGTGCACTTGGGCACGCTCGTTGTGCATCGCTGATCAACGACCGCTGCGCATAACGCTCCCGCTGATGGGGTGCCTTGCGCAGCGAAATCAAGGGGGAGGCCGCAGGCCGGAGGACATTCGCGGAGCAAGGTACCCCGTCGGCGGGAGCGCGCCCTGAACAACGAAGCCCGAATCGAACAAAGGAGCCCAAGTTCACCCTAAAGCTCCTTGCGAATATCGACCAGCCGCGTGAGCCCCCAGATGATCATCAGCACCACCGCCAGCAGGATCACCGCGTTGGCCGCGGCCAGCGGAAACTGCAGGTACGAGGTCTGCACCTGGATGATCTTGCCGATCGATGCGATCTGCTGCCCGCCCATCACGCCGATGGTGACGAAGTCGCCCATCACGATCGTGATGACGAAGATCGAGCCGATCAGGATGCCGGTGCGCGACAGCGGCACCACCACGTTCCAGAGCGTCTGCCAGCCCGAGGCGCCCGCGTCGCTGGCTGCTTCGAGCAGCGAGCGGTCGATGCGCATCATGCTGTTGAAGATCGGCACGATCATGAACATCGTGTAGAGATGCACGAAGGCGAGCACCACCGAGAAATTGGAGAACAGCAGCCACTCCACCGGCTGGTCGACCAGGCCGAGCCCGGTCAGCATCTGGTTGACCAGTCCGTTGCGGCCCAGCAGTGGCACCCACGAGATCATGCGGATCACGTTGGAGGTCCAGAACGGCACGGTGCACAGCACGAACAGCGCCGTCTGCATGCCCGGCGATCGCACGTGGAACGCAAGGAAGTAGGCCACCGAAAAACCGACCAGCAGCGTGATGCCCCACACCAGCAGGCAGAACTTGAAGGTGCTCAGGTAGGTGTTGAGCGTGACGCACAGGTCGCCGTTGTCGGTGAGCTGCGAGCAGCCCTCGAACAGGCTCAGGTAGTTGCGCAGCGTCACCGCCGGGATCAGCTCGTACTCGTTGAAGTTCCACAGGCTGACCATCGCGACCAGCGCCAGCGGAACCAGGAAGAACAGCAGGAACACCAGCGCGAACGGTGCCGCCTGCCACCATGCCTTGACAGCGTGGACGGACGGACTGGGCGCGTGCGCGCTGGCGGTGGGAGCGCTCACGGGGTCAGGCTGCGACGAACTCGTTCCACTTGCGAACCATGTATTCGTTCTCGTCCATGACGGCGTTCCAGCAGGCGATGCCGCCCATGCGCTGCTCGTAGCTGCCGCCGTCGCGCACCGCGCCGGCCTTCGCCAGCAGGTCGCCGTTCGGGCCCTTGATGTCTTGCGTGGCGGGCTTGCCTTCCATCCAGTAGGCCCATTCGTAGGCCTCCATCTTGGCCTTGGCGGTGTCGAGCACGGCGCTGTAGTAGCCCTGGCGGTTCAGGTAGGCGCCGGCCCAGCCGTCGAGGAACCAGTTGATGAATTCGTAGGCACCGTCGAGCTTCTTGCCCGAGAGCGTGGCCGGCAGGCCGAAGCCGGCGGCCCAGGCGCGGTAGCCTTCCTTCAGCGGCTGGAAGTTGCAGGCGATGCCCTTGGTGCGCACGGCGGTGACGGCCGGCGACCACATCGACTGGATCACCACCTCGCCCGAAGCCATCAGGTTGACCGATTCGTTGAAGTCCTTCCACAGCGCGCGGAACTGGCCGGCCTTCTTGGCTTCGATCAGGGTCTTGATCGTGAGGTCGATCTCGGCCTTGGTCATGTTGCCCTTGTCCTTGTACTTGTGGATGCCCTTGGCTTCCACCACCATCGCCGCATCCATGATGCCGATCGACGGAATGTTCAGGATTGCGGCCTTGCCCTTGAACTCGGGGTTCAGCAGTTCGGCCCACGAGCCGATCGGCCGCTTGATCAGGTCGGGACGGATGCCCAGCGTGTCGGCGTTGTAGACCGTGGGAATCAGCGACATGAACTGCGTGGGCGAGGTAGCGAACTTCTTCGATTTCTCGCCTTCGAGATAGATCACCTTCTTGGGCGCGGTGCCCTGGTCGCCCACCGCCTTGCCGGCGACCTCGCCCTTGGTGAAGAGCGTGGTGATCTTGTCCGCGTTCTTGATCTTCTGCGTGTCGATGCCCTTCAGGTTGCCGGTGGGCACGATCTTCTTGAGCGAGAAGAACTCGGTGTCGATCAGGTCGAAGCTGTTGGGCGCGGTGACGGCGCGCTTGGTCACGTCGTCGGTGGTCACGGCCACGTACTGGATCTCGATGCCGGTGTCGGCCTTGAACTTCTCGGCGATGGCCTTGTCCTGGTTCACCGCCGTGCCCAGGTAGCGCAGCACGATCTTTTCCTGCGCATGCACGAAGGGCGCGATGCCCGTGGCCAGGATGCCGGCGGTGCCTTGCAGCAGGGTGCGACGCTGGAGGCCGGCGGACGAGTCGATGGGGTCGGTCATGGAAGAGTCTCCGTGGAAGAAAAAAGCAGGGGAAGGAAAACGAAAAAAGGCGAACGGACCTGCAGGCAATGCGTGAACGGCCGCGCGCTCACAGCGGCATGCTCGCGAGCGCGGCCAGGTCGTCGCGCGCGGGGCGGCTGCCGCTGGCGGCCGGCACCGGCACGCGTTCGGCGGGAGGCCTGGCGCCGGGGCCGAGCACGCGCGCATCGGCCTCGGCCCAGGACAGGCGCACCGCATCGCCCGGCGCATGGGGGCTCGCAAGAAAGGCGGCTTCGCCCAGCAGCACCGAGACGCTGCCGCGGCCGGGTGCGGCGTCCTGCAGCGCGAGGCCGAGCAGCACGTAGGTGCCCTGGTATTCGACGTCGGTGACCGTGGCGGCCAGGCCGCCGTCCGCATCGCCCGCCGCGATCTTCATGTGGTCGTTGCGCACGGCGATCGGTCCGGCGGGCGTGTCGAACACGTTGTGGCCGCCCATGAAGCGCGCCACGAACTCGCTTGCCGGATGGTTGTAGACCTGGTGCGGCGAGCCGACCTGCTCGATCACGCCGTGGTTCATGACCACCATGGTGTCGGCCAGCGCCATCGCTTCTTCCTGCGAGTGCGTGACGTGGACGAAGGTCAGCCCCAGTTCCTTCTGCCAGCGCCGCAGCTCGGCGCGCATCTGGATGCGCAGGAACGGATCGAGCGCCGACAGCGGCTCGTCGAGCAGCAGCACGCGCGGCTCGGTGATGAGTGCGCGCGCCAGCGCCACGCGCTGCTGCTGGCCGCCGGAGAGCTCGCCGGGCTTGCGCTCGGCCAGGTGGCCCATCGCCACGCGCTCGAGCAGGTCGCGTGCGCGTTTCTGGCGCTCGGCCTTGCCGACGCCCTTCATCTTGAGGCTGAAGGCTACGTTGTCCAGCGCCGAAAGATGCGGGAACAGCGCGAAGCTCTGGAACATCATCGCGGTGCCGCGCGCGGCCGCGGGCAGGTTGGTGATGTTGCGGTTGTCCAGCAGGATGTCGCCGCTCGTGACCGACTCGTGGCCCGCGATCATGCGCAGCGTGGTGCTCTTGCCGCAGCCCGAGGGGCCCAGCAGGCAGCAGTAGCTGCCGCTCGCGATGCGCAGGTCGATCTGGTCGACGGCGGCGGGCGTGCCCGCGGCATAGCGCTTGCTGAGCGCGACGACCTCGACGGCGGCGGGCGGGGGCGCGACGGCGGCGGTCATCGATGGGCCCCGGGCGCGGGAAATGATCGGAAGGCGAGCATGCTGGCGTTAAGCACGCTCCATGCCACCCTGGGCGCTAAAGCGCGGCGTTCGGGCGCGCAATCATCTTCGGCGTGATGAACACCAGCATTTCGACCTTGTTCACCACCCGCTCGCGCGAGCGGAACAGCGCGCCCAGGTAGGGCACCTCGCCGAGCACCGGCACGCGCGACTCGTCGTTGGTCTCGGTCAGTTCGAAGATGCCCCCGATCACCACCGTGCCGCCGTTCTCGACCAGCACCTCCGTCTGCACGTGCTTGGTGTTGATGGCCGGGCCGGCCGAGGTGCTGACGCCGCGGGTGTCCTTGCTCACGTCGAGCGTGAGGATGATGTTGCCCTCCGGCGTGATCTGCGGCGTGACCTCGAGCTTGAGCACCGCCTTGCGGAACGAGATGGAGGTCGCCCCGCTCGACGTCGCCTGCTGGTAGGGAATTTCCTCGCCCTGTTCGATCAGCGCCTTGGTCTGGTCCGCCGTCACCACCCGCGGGCTCGACACCAGCCGGCCCTTGCCTTCGGCCTCGAGCGCGGAGATCTCCAGGTTCAGCATGCGCGTGAGGCTCGAGTTGAACAGCGACAGCGAAAACGCTCCTGCGCTGCTGCCGGTGCCGCCCGCGTCGCCGGCCGGCAGGTTCACGAAATTGCTGCTCGTGTACGAGGTAAAGCTGTTGTCGCTGCCCGTGGGGCTGGTGCCGAAGGAGCTGTTCTTGCCGATGGCCCCGCCGCCCAGCTTGACGCCCAGCGACTTGCCGAAGGTGTCCGAGGCCTCGACGATCCGCGCCTCGATCAGCACCTGCCGCACCGGCACGTCCAGCTTGCGGATGAGCTCGCTCACCTCGGCCAGCCGCACCAGCGTGTCGGTCACGAAGAGCTGGTTGGTGCGTATCTCCGCAATCGCGCTGCCGCGCGTGCTCAGCAGGCGCGTTGCCGAAGCGCCGCCGCTGCCGCCCGCGCTGCCGCTGCCCGTCAGGCTTTGCACCACCGTGGCGGCCTTGGCGTAGTTGAGCTGGAAAGACTGGGTGCGAAGCGCCGCCAGGTTCTCCAGCGTGGCCAGCGCCTCGAGCTCAATCTTTTCCTTGGCGTTGATTTCGTCCCGCGGCGCGATCCAGAGGATGCTGCCGTTCTTTCGCAGCCCCAGGTTCTTTGCCTGCAGGATGACCTCCAGCGCCTGGTCCCAGGGCACGTCCTTGAGCCGCAGCGTCAGCACGCCGGAGACCGTGTCCGAGGTCACCACGTTGAAGCCGGTGAAGTCGGCGATCACCTGCAGCAGCGCGCGGACCTCGACGTTCTGGAAGTTGAGCGTGAGCTTCTCGCCGGTGTAGCCGGTGCCCTGGGTCAGCTTGCCCGGATCGGTCTTGCGCGGGCGCACCTCGATGACGAACTGCTCGTCCGTCTGGTAGGCGCTCTGTTCCCAGTCGCCGCGCGAATGGATCGTGAGCCGGACCCGGTCGCCGACCTGCTGTGCAACCACCGATTCGACCGCCGTGCCGAAGTCCGACACATCGAGCCGGCGGCGCAGCGCCTCGGGCAGCGAGGCCCGCACGAACTCGGCCACCAGCGTCGAGCCCTGCCGCCGCACGTCCACGCCGAGCTGGCTGCTGCCCATCGCGATGAGCACGCGGCCGGCGCCGTCGCCGCCGCGCCGGAAGTCGATGTCCTGCAGCGGCGTCACCTGGCGCTCCCTGCCTTCGGCGAACCCGGCGGTGGACGATGTCCTGGGCGGCTGGCCCGTTCCGGACTGCAGCGAGACCAGCAGCGAGCGGCCCTGGATTTCCGCCTGGTAGGTCGTCGCATGCTTGAGGTTCAGCACCACGCGCGAGCGTTCGCCGGCCTGCACGACGTTGGCGGTGCGAAGGTTGCCCAGGTTGAACTCGATGGCCGAACGCCCCACGGCATTGGCCACGCCCGGAAAGTCCAGCGCAATGCGCGCAGGCTCCTGCACCACGAAGCCGGTGGGCAGCGCGGCCAGCGGGTGGGTGAAGTCGATGCGGACCAGCTCCACGTCGGCCCTCGCGGTGCTCGTGACGGCCTCGATGGCGTTCTGCGCCTGCGCCGCCATCGACAGCAGGGAGGCGAGCGCAATGCCGATCCATCGCCGCAGTCGCAAAGCGCTCGGGGAGCGCGGGCATGTCTTCATGGGTTCTCTCCGTGTACGGCAGGCGCGAACGACACGCGCGCTCTTCCGGTGACGGGTGAATGGTTTCGCCCAAACTGGGAGGAATCTTGCCGAGCCGCGACCGATCGCAACTTGTGTTGCACGGATGCAATGGATCGCAGGCGGCCGCGCCTCTCCGATTTCTCCGAATTTGCGGGGAACCATCGCGGTTTTCGGATTCCGTGGAGCGCGTGAATGATGGCGAGTCGATCGATGGTTGCGATGCTTGTGGGCGCGCTGGGCATCGCCTGCGCCGGGTCCGGCATGGGCGCGAGCCACGCCGTGGCCGCACTGGAGCGCCGGGAACTGCCGCCCGTGGCCTCGGCATTGCGGCCCACGGCGCGCCCCTGGTGGTCGGCCTTCGAGAGCGAGACCTTGAACGCCTTGATTGCCGACGCCAGCCGCGAGGCGCCTTCGGCGAGCGCGAGCCTGGATGCGCCGGTCGCCGAGATCGGCGTCTCGGCGGCCTACGTGACGCTGTTGGTCCAGACGCTGCGCCTGGCCTACATCGACAACGCACGCGCGGCGGCGCGGCGTCAATCGCAGCTCATGGCCGCGAGTCCGGCGCTGCACGACGACTTCAGCAAGGAACTGAAGCGCCGCGAGGCAGTCACCGAGGCGGCGATGGAAAAGATCGATGTGCAGCGCGAGGCGACCCTTGCCTTTCTCGTTGCGCGCTGCGGCCTGCCTGCGGACGCGTTGAAACAGACGATTGCCGACGAGGCCGCAAAGCGCAGGCTGCCCCGTTTCGCGGCCCCGCTGCTGCAAGCCGTGCCCGCCGCACTGCTTGCCAACCGTGACGACATCCAGCTGGCGGCGTCGCTGTACGGCATCGAGGCGCGCGCCTTGCTCGCGGGCACCATCGACGCCGTGGAAGACGCTGGCGAAACCGATGTGCAAGCCGATGCAGGCTTTCCCGGCTACCCGCTCTTTCCGCAGGCCGTGGCGCAGGCCCGCGCAGAAGTTGCCGATGCCTTGCGAAGGCTGCAGGCATCGAACGACGCGGCGTTCGAGGCGAACCGGCGGGTGCGCGATGCGAAGGACGAGTTCGAGCGCGCTAAAACGCGCATGAGCCGCAAAGAGATTTCGGAAGTCCGGATGCTGGAAGACTTTCAGGGCCTGATGCTGGACCAGCAGCGGCTGGTCGTGGCCGATGGCGAACTGGCCATCGCCTGGATTGCCCTCGTCGCCAGCCTTGGAAGCCGCACGCCGGCGGTGCTGCGCGCGAGCCCTGCACCGGAAGCCGCTGCCCTCCGCGCGCGGCTCGGGCTCGTCGGGAGCTTCTGAGAAGCCTAGGTGCCGAAGCGGTTCGCGTCGGCCGGCAGCGCCGCCGCGGCCAGTCCGCGCAGCACGTCGCCCACCACGATCACCGCGGGGCTCGCGATGCCGGCTTCGGCGATGCCGGCCTGCAGCTTGCCGAGCGTGGTCGCAACGTGGCGCTGGTGGGGCAGGCTCGCGTGCTGCACCACGGCCACGGGCGTGTCGCCGGGCAGGCCGTGCAGCAGTTCGCGTTCGATGTGGCCGGCGCCCGCCACGCCCATGTAGATCACGAGCGTGAGCCGCGCGCTGTGCGCGGTGGCGGCCAGGGCGCGCCAGTCGGTCGGGTCTTCGGCCGCGCCGGCGCCGGTCTTGGCGTGGCCCGTGACGAACACCACGCCCTGCGCATGGTCGCGGTGCGTGAGCGGCACGCCCAGCGAGGTGACGGCCGCGAGGCCGGCCGTGATGCCGTTGACCACCGTGCATTCGATGCCGGCTTCGCGCAGGTGCTCGACCTCTTCGCCGCCGCGGCCGAAGATGAAGGGGTCGCCGCCCTTGAGGCGGACCACGGTTTCGCCTTCGCGCACCGCGGTGATCATGAGCCGCTCGATGAAGGCCTGCGGCGTGCTCTTGCAGCCGCCGCGCTTGCCCACGTGCACGACGCGCGCATCGGGCCGCGCATACGAGGCCAGGATGTTCTCGCTCACGAGGTCGTCCACCAGCAGCACCGTGGCGGCCTGGATCGCCTTGACGGCCTTGAGGGTCAGCAGTTCGGGGTCGCCGGGGCCGGCGCCCACCAGCGTGCAGCTGCCGGTGGTGGATGAAGAAGTGGCGTTGTTCATGCGTGGGATGCCAGTTGCGTGATGTGCCTCACCTGCGTTGCGATGGCCTCCGGCACGGGAAGCTCGCCATTCAGCACACGCCGCGTGTACGCGGCCGTGGTCGCGACGTCGATCTCCTTCGGCAGGCCCGGCACCTCGCTTGCCGTGCCGCTTTCCTGGGCCTGCAGTTCGCTGCGCACGCCGCGCACGAAGCCGTCGATCTGCGCGGTGCGGCGCGGGTCTGAAACGACCTCGCCCTCGAGGCCGCGCGAGAGCAGGGCGGTCATGCCCATGAGCTCGAAGGTTTCGCCCATGGTGCGCGCGTATTCCGGATGCGTGTAGCTTGCCACGATCACGCAGGGACCGGTGGTCGGCTGCATCAGCTTGACCACGCTGTGGCCAGGGTTGCGCAGGCCGACCACGCGGCGCACGTCGAGCAGCCGCTTGAGCGCGGGGTTGAGCAGCTCGGTCGGCGCAAAGCCCACCTCGCCGGAAGGAATCTTGCGGATGGCGGGCAACGCGGGCACGTCCAGCGCCTCCAGCACGTTCGACGCCAGCACGCGCGAGGTTTCGGTGGCGCTGCCGTGCACCAGCACCGGCAGGCCTTCGCGGGCCAGCAGCAGCGCCAGCAGCGGCGTGAGCACCGGCAGCCGGCGCGCGCCGTTGTAGCTCGGCAGCACGATGAGCGGGCGGTCGGCGGCGGGCAGGTGGTTGAGCCGCGCGTGCGTGGCATCGAGGAAGCCCGCCATCTCCTCGGGCGTTTCGCCCTTGATGCGCATGGCAAGGCAAAAGCCGCCGATCTCCAGGTCGGTGACGGTGCCGTCCAGCACCTGGCCGAACAGGTCGGTGGCCTGTTCGCGCGTGAGCGGCTTGGCGCCTCGCGCGCCGCGGCCGATTTCCTTGATGTATTGGCTGATTCCCATGGGTGCGCCGATTGTCCCGCAATGCTTATGCCGGAATGCAAGTCGGCTTATGCACCCTCGGCCACGGTCTCGACGGGCGTTGCGCGCACCATGCGCTTGAGCTCGGGCAGGCAGGAGCCGCAGTTGGTGCCGCATTTGAGCGCGCCCTGCAGCGCGGCCAGGCGCTCGTCCGGCGTGCCGGTGCAGCGGCCCAGTTCGGCCTGGATCGCCAGGTCGGTCACGTTGAAGCAGGTGCAGACCGGATGTCCGCGCGACTGCACCGCCACCGGCGCGCGCGCGCCCGGCGACAGCAGCAGCCGGCCGTAGCTCTGCGCCGGAATCTCCTCGCGCAGCAGGGTGCCGATCCAGGCCTCGGCGCTGGTGTCGCCGCCCAGCAGGAAGGCTTCGAGGCCGGCGTTGCCGTCGGCGCGCCGCAGCAGCCGCGCCACGCGGCGCTGGCCGCGCCGGCGGTCGGCGTAGCGCAGGGCATCGCTGCCGCGCAGGCCGAGCAGGCCTTCGATGCGGTCGATGGTTTCGTCGGCCGGCGCATCGTGCGCGGCGGCGCGGAACAGGATGCCGCTGCGCTCCTCGCCCGGCGTGTTGCCCGAGAACGGCACGCAGGTGGCAAACGGAAACATCGCCATCATCGGCTTGAGCGCCTGGTGCGCCGCCAGCGCGGCGTCGGGCGGCAGCCAGGCCATGGCCAGCAGCGACCAGGGCAGCTCGGCCTTGAGGATCTTGACCGGCGTGTGCTTGAGCTCGGGCTGCTTCGAGGTGGGGCAGTAGGCCGAAGTGGTCAGCGCATTGATGCCGGCCAGCGGCGTGCCGGTCGAGGAGCAGCCGCTCAGGTATTCCTCGCCCCAGTGCATCGCGACGAAGGCCTGGCTCAGGCCGATCTCGGCGCTGGCCTGCACAGGCAGCAGGATCGAGCCGCGCTTGGAGGTCAGGTGCACGAGGTCGCCGTCCTTCAGCTGGCGGCGCGCCATGTCCTGCGCATTCATCTGCACCAGCGGCTCGGCCACGTGGCCGAACAGGCGGCCGACGGTGCCGGTGCGGCTCATGCCGTGCCACTGGTCGCGCAGGCGCCCCGTATTGAGCGAGAACGGATAGCGCGCCTCGCGCGCCTCGGCCACCGGCTTGTAGACCGTGTCGACAAAGCGCGCGCGGCCGTCCGGCGTGGGGAAGATGCCGTCTTCGTAGAGGCGTGCGCGGCCGGTGGCCTCGCCTTCCTTCAGCGGCCACTGCTGCGGGCCCACGCTGTCGAGCATCGCGTAGCTCATGCCGGTGATGTCGAGGTCGCGCCCGCGCGTGGATTCGCGGTGCTCGTTCCACACCCGTTCGGCGCTGTCGTAGGGAAACAGCGTGGAGGTGCGGCCGAGCCGCTGTTCGAGCCGGCGCGCGAAGTCCACGGCAATCGACCAGTCATGGCGCGCCTCGCCGGGCGCCGCCACCGCGGGCCGCACGCGCGAGATGCGGCGCTCGCTGTTGGTCACGGTGCCTTCCTTCTCCCCCCAGGTGGTGGCGGGCAGCAGCAGGTCGGCGAAGGCGCAGGTGGCGGTGGTCGAAAAGGCTTCCTGCACCACCACGAACTCGGCGCGCTCGAGGGCGCGGCGCACCGTGGTCTGGTCGGGCATCGACTGGGCAGGATTGGTGCAGGCAATCCACAGCGCGCGGATCTCGCCGTCAGCCGCGGCCTGGAACATCTCCACCGCGGTCTTGCCGGGCTTTTCGGGCACGGAGGGCACGTTCCACAGTGCCGCCACTTCGGCCCGGTGCGCGGGATTGGCCAGGTCGCGGTGCGCGCTCAGCAGGTTGGCCAGGCCGCCCACTTCGCGTCCGCCCATCGCATTGGGCTGGCCCGTGAGCGAGAACGGGCCGGCGCCGGGCTTGCCGATCTGGCCGGTCGCCAGGTGCAGATTGATCAGCGCCGCATTCTTGGCGGTGCCGCTGGACGACTGGTTGAGGCCCTGGCAATAGAGGCTCAGCGTGGCCGGCGAGGTCGCGAACAGGCGCGCCGCGGCGAGCAGATCTTCTTTCGAGATGCCGCAGATCTGCGCCACCTTGTCGGGCGTGCATTCGCGCACCGTGGTCTTCAATGCGTCGAAGCCGCTGGTGTGGGCCGCGATGTAGCCGTTGTCGGTCCAGCCCTCCCACAGCATCAGGTGCAGCATGCCGTTGAACAGCATGACGTCGGTGCCGGGCTGGATCGGCAGGAACAGGTCGGCGATCTCGACCGTGTCGGTGCGGCGCGGATCGGCCACGATGATCTTCAGCCCGGGGTTCGCGGCCTTCGCATCCTCGATGCGGCGAAACAGGATCGGATGCGCCCACGCGGCATTGCTGCCCACGATGAAAAGGCATTGCGCATGCTTGAGGTCGTCGTAGCAAGCCGGCGGCGCGTCGGCGCCCAGCGTCTGCTTGTAGCCGGCCACCGCGCTGCTCATGCACAGGCGCGAGTTGGTGTCGATGTTGTTGGTGCCGACGAGGCCCTTGGCGAGCTTGTTGAAGACGTAGTAGTCCTCGGTGAGCAGCTGGCCCGAGACATAGAAGCCTACGGCGTCGGCGCCGTGGTCGCGGATGACCTGGGCGAACTTGTCGGTCGCCATGTCGAGCGCGCCGTTCCAGCCGATGGCCTCGGGCATGGCGCCGCGCTCTGCCCGCCGCATCGGCTGCAGCAGCCGCGTCTGCCGCGTGACCGTGGCCGTGGCCGTGAGATGCAGCGTCGAGCCCTTGGTGCACAGGCGCCCGAAATTCGCGGGATGGTCCGGATCGCCGCGCACGCCGGTGATCTGGGCGCCATCGGATTCGATGACCACGCCGCAGCCGACGCCGCAATAGGGGCAGGTGGAGCGAGTCTCAGCCATGGTTGGACAAGAGAAGGAGGTTGCGGCGTTCACGTGCACCGCGGAGCGGACCGCCGAAGGCGTGTCCGCAGCCCACGCCGCAGTAGGGGCAGGTGGAGCGAGTTTCTTCCATGGGTCGGTGCCTTTTTTCGCCTAGCTGCCGTGCGGCGCCTGCACGTCGAAGGTCTCGTCTCCCAGCTTGCCAGCCGTGGCGGCACCGGGGCCCGCGCGAGGCGGCGCCAGGTCGAGTGCGTGCGTCTTCAGTTCGACCACGTTCATCATGACCTGGCCATCTTCGACCTTCACCGCAAACCTCGGCGTACACCCCTCATCCGGCGACTTGGCACACCCGTCATCGAGCCCGATGGCCCAGTTGTGCAGCGGACATGCCACGCTGGTGCCGAACACGATGCCCTGGGAGAGGGGCCCGCCCTTGTGCGGACAGCGGTCCAGCAGCGCGAAGACCTGGTCCTCGGCATTGCGGAACACCGCCACGTCCACCCCCACCGGGCGCGCCACGCGGCGCGCGCCCAGCACCGGGATGTCCTCGACGCGGCAGATCACCTGCCATTCGTTGTGATTGCTGTTGTTGCTCATGGGTTGTTTCTCCTTGTCCTTCAGGCCGCCTGGGTGGCCTTGTCCGCGTCATCCACCACCGCCACCGGCGTGAACTGCCGCACATCCACCGACGCCTGGCTCGATTCGAACCACGGATCCGGCTCCCCATCCAGCGCGAACTGCAGCCGCTCCCACAGCGCCTTGCGGCCGGCCTCGTCTTCCAGGATCTTCTTCTTCACATAGTCCAGCCCCACCCGCCCGATGTAGTGCACCGTGCGCTCCAGGTACCAGCCTTCCTCGCGGTACAGCTGCAAGAAGGCGCCCGAATACTCCATCACCTCGGCGGCCGTCTTCACCTTCACCAGGAACTGCGCCACCTCGGTCTTGATGCCGCCGTTGCCCCCCACATACAGCTCCCACCCCGAATCCACCCCGATCACCCCCACGTCCTTGATCCCGGCCTCGGCGCAGTTGCGCGGGCAGCCGGAGACGGCGAGCTTGACCTTGTGCGGCGAATACATCGCCCACAGCGCGCGCTCCAGGTCCTTGCCCATCTGGGTACTGTCTTGCGTGCCGAAGCGGCACCACTCGCTGCCCACGCAGGTCTTCACCGTGCGCAGGCTCTTGGCATAGGCAAAGCCCGAAGGCATGCCGATGTCCTTCCAGACACCCTCCAGGTCCTCCTTCTTCACCCCCAAGAGGTCGATGCGCTGGCCGCCCGTGACCTTGACGGTGGGAATCTGGTACTTGTCGGCCGCATCCGCGATGCGGCGCAGCTCGTCGGGCGTGGTGTGGCCGCCCCACATGCGGGGGATGACCGAGTAGGTGCCGTCCTTCTGGATGTTGGCGTGGCTGCGCTCGTTGATGAAGCGGCTCTGCGGATCGTCCCTGGCCTCCTTGGGCCAGGTCGAGATCAGGTAGTAGTTGACGGCCGGGCGGCAGGTGGCGCAGCCGTTGGGCGTGCGCCAGCCCAGGCCGCGGTAGACCGCGTCGTGGCTGAGCCAGTGTTCCTTCTTGATCGCGTCGCGCACGTCCTGGTGGCTCGCGTCGGTGCAGCCGCACACCGCCTTCTTCTTGGGCGTGGCCGAGTAGTCGCCGCCGGCGGTGAACATCAGGATCTGCTCCACCAGGCCGGTGCACGAGCCGCAGCTGGCGCTGGCCTTGGTGTGCTTCTTGACCTCGTCCAGCGTGAACAGGCCCTTGTCCTTGATGGCCTTGCAGATGGTGCCCTTGGTCACGCCGTTGCAGCCGCACACCTCGGCGTCGTCGGGCATGCTGGCGGCCTTGCTGTGGCCCTCGTGGCCGGTGTCGCCGATGTTGGACTCGCCGAACATCAGCTTGTCGCGGATGTCGTGCACGCTGCGCCCGTCGCGCAGCAGCTTGAAGTACCAGCTGCCGTCCACCGTGTCGCCATAGAGGCACGCACCCACCAGCTTGTCGTCCTTGATGACGAGTTTCTTGTAGACCCCGCCGAAGGGGTCGCTCATGACGATCTCTTCCGTCCCTTCGCCGCCCATGAACTCGCCGGCGCTGAAGAGGTCGATGCCGGTGACCTTGAGCTTGGTGGAGGTCAGCGACCCGAGGTAGCGCCCGATGCCGAACTGGGCCAGGTGGTTGGCCGCGACCTTGGCCTGCTCGAAGAGCGGCGCGACCAGGCCGTAGGCGATGCCGCGGTGGGCCGCGCATTCACCGACCGAGTAGATGCGCGCATCGGTCACGGTCTGCATGGTGTCGGTGACGACGATGCCGCGGTTGCAGTGCAGGCGCATCTGCTCGGCGAGCTCCACATTGGGGCGGATGCCGACGGCCATGACGGCCAGGTCGGCGGGCACTTCGGTGCCGTCCTTGAAGCGGATGGCAGCCACGCGGCCCTGGTCATTGCCCACCAGCTCCTGGGTCTGGGCACCGATCAGGAACTTCAGGCCCCGGTCCTCCAGCGACTTCTGCAAGAGCTTGCCCGCGACGTCGTCGAGCTGGCGCTCCATCAGCCAGGGCATGACGTGCACCACGGTGACGTCCATGCCGCGCAGCATCAGGCCGTTGGCCGCTTCCAGGCCCAGCAGGCCGCCGCCGATGACGACCGCGCTCTTGTGGGTCTTGGCGGTCTCGATCATGTAGTCGGTGTCGGCGATGTCGCGGTAGGCGATGACGCCCTTCAGGTCCTTGCCGGGCACGGGCAGCATGAAGGGGTTGGAGCCGGTGCACATGAGGAGGCGGTCGTAGGGCGCCTCGGTGCCATCCTCGGCACGCACGATGCGCTTGACGCGGTCGACCTCGACCACCTTCTTGCCGGCGTGCAGGGTGATCTTGTTCTCGGCGTACCACTCCCAGCTGTTGAGCACGATCTCGTCCACGGTCTGCTCGCCCGCGAGCACGGGCGACAGCAGGATGCGGTTGTAGTTGGGGTGCGGCTCGGCACCGAAGACGGTGATGTCGTACAGGTCGGGGGCGAGCTTCAGCAGCTCCTCGAGCGTGCGCACGCCGGCCATGCCGTTGCCGACCATCACGAGCTTGAGTTTCTTCATCATGGGTGGGGCCTTCCGAAAATCAAACGAGGGAAAGCGCACGGTGCGCGTGGAGAATCGCGCCATGAGCTTTGAAGTGGACATCGGCTACAGCAGCCAGCGCGGACCGCGCGATGTGAACGAAGACTTTGCCGGCGCCGTGAACGCACCGCCCGGCGAAGAGTCGCGCGGGCTCATCGCGGCCATTGCCGATGGGGTGTCCATGGGCGGGCGCGGCCTGGAGGCGGCGCAGACTACCGTCATGGGCCTTTTGGCCGACTACTTCGCGACGCCCGACACCTGGGAGCCGACCGCCGCGCTCGACCGCCTGGTGGCCGCGCAGAACGCCTGGCTCGCCGACCACAACCGGCGGCGCCAGGGCGGCGCCACCGCGCTCACCACGCTGACGGCGCTGGTGCTGCACGGCCAGAGCTACACGCTCGCGCATGTGGGCGACACGCGCGCCTGGCGCGTGCGCGCCGACGGCGAGCCGGCCATGCCGCTGACCCAGGACCACGCCTTCGAGCATCCCGACATGCGCAGCCGCCTGACGCGCGCCATCGGCCTGGACGACCAGGTGCGCGTCGACTACGCGCAGGGCGACGTGCGCGTGGGCGACTGCTTCGTGCTCACCACCGACGGCGTGCACGGCGTGCTCAAGCCGCAGCGCCTGGCCGCGCTCGCCCTGCAGGGCAGTGCCGAGGAAGCGAGCGAGGCGCTGGTGCGCGCGGCGCTCGACGCCGGCACGCGCGACAACGCGACGGCGCTGGTCATTCGCGTGGTCGGCCTCGATGTGCGGCAGCTGGACGACGAGCTCGGCGACGGCCGCCGCCTGGCGCCGCCGCCGTTCCTGAAGGTGGGCGACGCGCTCGACGGCTACGTCGTCACCGCGCTGGTGGCCGACACCGGCGTGCACCTGCTGTACCAGGCGCGCAATGCGGCCACGCGCGAACTGGTGGCGCTCAAGACGCTGCATCCCTCGCGCGCCAGCGACCCGCAGGAGCGCGCGATGCTCGCCCACGAAGCCTGGCTGGGCCAGCGCGTGGGCAACAGCGGATTCGTGCGCGTGCACGAACGCGCCGAGAACGCGAGCGCGCTCTACATCGTGTTCGACTGGCACGGCGGGCGCACGCTGGAGCAGATGCGCAAGTCCGGCGCGCGCGGCGCGGTGGCCGAGGTGGTTGCCGCCGCCATCGAGCTGACCAAGGCCCTGGGCCGGCTGCACCGCCACGGCGTGGTGCATCGCGACATCAAGCCTGGCAACCTGCACCTGGGCGATGACGGCCGCTGGCGCATCCTCGACCTGGGCGTGGCGCTGTCGGGCCGCGAAGGCGCGGCCCAGCGGGAGCTGCATGCCGGCACGCCGAGCTACATCAACCCCGAGCAGTGGGAGGGCGCCGAAGCCGACACCGCGAGCGACCTGTTCGCGCTCGGCGTCACGCTGTACCAGTGGCTCGGCGGCCATCTGCCCTACGGCGAGATCGAGCCCTACCAGGTGGCGCGCTACCGGCGCGATCCGGCCGCGCTCTCGCGCCTGCGGCCCGACGTGCCCGTGTGGCTCGACCACCTGGTGCGCAAGGCCGTCGCGCGCGACCCGCGCGAGCGCTTCGAAACCGCCGAGGAAATGCTGCTCGCGCTGGAGCGGGGTGCTTCCCGCCCCGTGAGCGCGCCCGCCGCCACGCCGCTGATCCGCCGCGACCCGGCCGCGCTCTACAAGATCGCGCTGGCCGTGTCGCTGCTGTTCAACGCACTGCTCGTGGTGTGGCTGCTCTTCTTGCCACGTTGAGGACGGGCGGAGGAAGGTCATGGCCGCGCCGTCTTCCTTGGGGGCACGTACTTGGCGTCGGCCGTGTGGGGCGAGGTGCGCGCGCGGCCACCTTTCTCGGCCCAGGTGCGCGTCCAGCGGATCTGCATCACGCGCATGACGCCCAGCATCACCAGCGACAGCGCACCGAAGAACACAAAGCCCCAGACGTAGCTGCCCAGGTACTGCTTCGACAGGCCCATGGCGTTGGGCACCAGGCCGCCGCCCAGTGCGCCGATCTCGCCGATCATCGAGCCGGCCACCGCGGTGCTCGTGGGCCAGCGCAGCGGCACCAGCTGGAACAGCGCGCCGTTGCCCGCGCCCAGCGCGGCGAAGCACAGGATCAGCAGCAGCGTGGTGAGCGCGAGCGACGCCGAGGAGATGCCCACCAGCACCAGCCCGACGGCCACCACCAGCAGCACCACGGTCAGCGTGTTGACGCCGCCCCAGCGGTCGGAGATCCAGCCGCCGACGATGCGCACCGCGGCGCCCATGAAGGCGGCCAGCATCGTGAGCTGTCCGGCCTGCACCTTGCTCACGCCGAACTGGTCGTAGTAGTAGGAAGGCAGGAAGGTGATGAGCCCGATGAAGCCGCCGAAGGTCACGCCGTAGATCAGGCTGAACACCCAGCCGTCCTTCTCGAACAGGCAGGCGATGTGCTCGCGGAAGCTCGCATGGCTGTCGACGTCGGGCGGCTCCTTGGCGAACACGATCATCACGATCATCGGCACCAGGATCGCGGCCGCCGCCACGGCATACACCGCCTGCCAGCCGAGCCACTGCGCGAGCGGCGGCGCCACCAGCACCGACACCGCCGTGCCCACGTTGCCGGCGCCCACCAGGCCCATCGCCAGGCCCTTGTGCTGCGGCGGGAACCAGCCCGAGCCCAGCGACAGCGCCACGCCGAAGCTCGCGCCCGCAATGCCCAGCAGCACGCCCATGGCGAGCAGGTCGTTGAAGCTCTTCACGAAGAAGAAGCCGAACAGCATCGCCACGGCGATCAGGCCCATCTCGACCAGCGTCGCATTCTTGCGGCCGATGTACTGCGACAGGATGCCGAGCGGAAAGCGCATCAGCGCGCCCGCGATGATCGGCACCGACAGCATCAGGCCCTTCTGCGCGGGCGAGAGGTCGAAGGTCTCGCCGATGAAGGGCGCCATCGCGCCGTTGAGCACCCAGATGCAGCACGAAAACGAGAAGTACAGGAAGGACGCAAACAGCGTCGGCCCGTGGCCGGAATGCAGAAAGGTCTTGAAGCTGGACATGGCGTTCAATCGTGCGAAATGCCGCGGCGCGGCCTCGCAGGAGCCGTGTCGACGGACGGGGTTGGGGCGGGATGCCGGCAGCGGACGCTGTCGGCGTGGGGGTGCTTCCCGGCACGTGCAGTGCCAGGACGGATGCAGGAGCCTGCAGCCTCACCAAAGCGGTGCTTCGTTACACCGCACCCTGTTCTACGCAAGAGGCGTGCCTGCGAAAGCGCGCGGGCCTGGCCTATGCTTGCACTGCTCTGCATCACCTCGCCATGATTTCTCTTCTCGCCGTCCTGCCCAATGAATTCGCCGGCTCCGCGCCCTTGTCGGACCTGCCGGAGCCGTTGTGGCTGGCGCTGGAGGGGGTGAATGCCACCGTGCTCGGAAGGGCCACTTGCCACACGCTGGTGCAGCAGGTGAGTGCGCTTGCACCGCAACAGGCCCTGGTTCATCTGCCCGAGCCGGCGGACCAGCTGCCGGCGCTGGTCGAGGCACTGCAGGCGTGGGGTGGCGCGCCGCCTTGCGCGCTGAGCCTGGCCAGTGCGCCGCTGGGCGGAGAACAGCACGAGGCGCTGACCGCGCTCGGCGTGCACGCCTGGGCGCCCATCGATGCGCTGGACGCCGCGTCGCTCGCGGCACTGCTCGCTCGCGCGCAGGCCCGCTGGCAGCGCGAAGCCGCGCTGCGCACCGAACTCGACGCCCTGCGCACGCGCATGGACGAGCGCAAGTGGGTCGATCGTGCCAAGGGCCTGCTGATGTCGGCGCGCGGCATCGGCGAAGACGAAGCCTTCGGCCTGCTGCGCGGCGCGGCGATGCATGCCAACCTGCGGCTGGGCGAGGTGTCGCGCTCCGTGATCGAGGCCGCGCAATGGGCCGACGCGATCAACCGCGCCGGGCAGCTGCGCATGCTCTCGCAGCGGCTGGTGCGCGTGGCGGCGCAGCTGCTGTCGGGCATCGACGTGCAGCGCGCACGGGTCCTGCGCACGCAGTCGACCGAGCGGGTGCAGCAGAACCTCGATCATCTGGGCACCCTCGAGCTGGGCGCGGCTGGCGTGCTTGCGCTGGGCGAAGTGCGGGCCGCCTGGAGCGGGCTCGCCGGCTCGCTGGCCGCGCGTCCCACGCAGCCGGGGCTGGCCGAGATCGACGCGCGCGGCGAGGCCTTGCTCTCGGCCGCCGAAGCCATGACCGAAGCGCTCGAGGCCTCGGGTGCGCGGCGTGCGCTGCGCATCGTCAACATCTGCGGGCGGCAGCGCATGCGCGCGCAGCGCCTCGCGAAGGACGCATTGCTCGCATCGACCATTGCGGCCGAGGCATCGCGCGAGCGGCTGCTGCCGACCATGAACGAGTTCGAAGCGGCGCTGCTGGAGCTCGAACGCGCGCCCCTCAGCTCACCCGAGATCCGCGCCGCTTTGGCCGCCGCGCGCGATGAATGGCTGCGCCTGGTCGGCGGCGTGCAGGCGCAGGGCAGCCCCGAAGGCCGAGCGACGCTGGTGCGTTCGAGCGAGGCGCTGGTCGATACCTTCGAGCGCCTCACCGCCTGGTACGAGCACAGCCTGCAGGTCATCATGTCCTGACGCCGGTCGTGCCGTGCCTGCTGGGTCAGGCTGCAGCCTTCTCCACGTGTGCCTGGCGCGTGTAGAGGAAGTCGATCACGGCCTTGCGGGCATGCACGTAGATCGGGTCTTCGGCCAGTTCGACGCGATTGCGCGGACGCGGGATGTCGACCTTCAGCACCTCGCCGATGGTGGCGGCCGGGCCGTTGGTGAGCATCACGATGCGGTCGGAGAGCAGCACCGCCTCGTCGACGTCGTGCGTGACCATGACGACGGTGCTCTGGGTCTTCTGCACGATGGCGAGCAGCTCGTCCTGCAGCTTGGCGCGCGTGAGTGCGTCGAGGGCGCCGAAGGGCTCGTCCATCAGCAGCACCTTGGGTTCCATCGACAGCGCGCGCGCAATGCCCACGCGCTGCTTCATGCCGCCGGAGATTTCGCCGGGGCGCTTCTGCGCGGCCGCCGAGAGGCCGACCATCGCAAGCGCCGCATCGGTGCGCGCGCGCAGCTGCGCCTTGCCTTCGGTGGCGGCAAACACGCGCTCGACGGCCAGGTGCACGTTCTCGAAGCAGGTGAGCCAGGGCAGCAGCGAGTGGTTCTGGAAGACCACCGCGCGCTCCGGTCCCGGCCCCTTGATTTCCCTGTTCGCGCACAGCAGCACGCCCTGCGTCGGCGTGGTCAGGCCCGCGATGAGGTTCAGCAGCGTCGACTTGCCGCAGCCCGAATGGCCGATCAGCGTGACGAACTCGCCCTTGGCCACGTTCAGGTTGACGCCCTGCAGCGCAAGGAAGCTGCCCTTGGCGGTCTTGAAGCGCTGCTCGACGTCGTGGATCTCGATGTATTTCGAATCGTCATTCATGACTTCACCTCTTCGAACGTGAATGCAGTGGCAAGCTTGATGAGCGCGAACTCCAGCACCAGGCCGACGATGCCGATCACGAAGATCGCGATGATGATGTTGGCGACGTTGAGGTTGTTCCACTCGTCCCACACCCAGAAGCCGATGCCGACGCCGCCGGTCAGCATCTCGGCCGCCACGATCACGAGCCAGGCGGTGCCCACCGCCAGCCGCACGCCGGTCAGCATGTAGGGCAGCACGGCCGGGAACAGGATCTTCGTGAAGATCTTCCACTCCGACAGGTTCAGCACCTTGGCCACGTTCATGTAGTCGCTCGGCACGCGCTGCACGCCGACCGCGGTGTTGATCACCATCGGCCAGATCGAGCAGATGAAGATGGTCCAGATGGCGGCCGGGTTGGCGCCCTTGAAGACGAGCAGGCCGATCGGCAGCCAGGCAAGCGGCGACACCGGGCGCAGCAGGCTGATCAGCGGATTGAACATGCGCGAAAGGAACTCGAAGCGCCCGATCGCAAAGCCCGCCGGAATGCCGACCGCCGCCGCCAGGCCGAAGCCCAGTGCCACGCGCTGCAGCGACGAGAGCACGTTCCAGCCCACGCCCTGGTCGTTCGGGCCCTTGCTGTAGAACGGGTCGCTGAAGACCGTGAGCGCCTGCTGCCAGGTGGCCAGCGGCGACGGAAAGCCGGTGGTGCTTTTCATGGCGACCAGCTCCCAGACCAGCACCAGCAGGCCGAAGCCTGCGAGCGGCGGCAGCACGCGCATCCAGAAGGCGCGCAGGTCGATGGGCGAGCGTGGCTTTTGCTCCCTCTCTACTTTGGGCTGCGAGGCCGCCTCGGCGCGGGGCGCACCCTCGCCCCGGCCCTCTCCCGCACGCGGGAGAGGGAGAGATGCGTCCATCGGCGAATGAAATACAGCACTGACCATGATGTGTTTCTCCTCAGACATGCAGCTTGAAGGAATCGGCGTACTTCTTCGGATCCTTGCCGTCCCACACCGTGCCGTCGAACAGCTTGCTGCTGCGCATCACGTCCTTGGGCACGGGGGTCTGCGTGGCGGCGGCGGCCTGTTTGTAGATGTCGATGCGGTTGATCTCGGTGGCCACCTTCAGGTAGTCCGGATGCTCCTTGAGCAGGCCCCAGCGCTTGTGCTGCGTGAGGAACCACATGCCGTCCGACAGATAGGGGAAGCTCACGGCGCCGCCGTTGTAGAACTTCATGTGGTTGGGGTCGTCCCAGCTCTTGCCCATGCCGTTGACGTAGCGGCCCAGGATGCGCTGGTTGATCGCGTCCACGCTGGTGTTGACGTAGCTCTTGTCGGCGATGGTCTCGGCCATCTTGTTCTTGTTCTGCAGGCCGGCGTCGATCCACTTGCCGGCCTCGATGATGGCCGCGGTGACGGCACGCGCGGTGTTGGGGTACTTCTTGACGAAGTCGCCGGTGGTGCCGAGCACTTTCTCCGGGTGGTCCTTCCAGATGTCCTGCGTCGTGATGGCCGTCACGCCGATGCCGTCCATGATCGCGCGCTGGCCCCAGGGCTCGCCCACGCAGTAGCCGTCCATGTTGCCCACGCGCATGTTGGCCACCATCTGCGGAGGCGGCACCGTGATGTTCTTGACGTCCTTGAAGGGGTCGATGCCGGCCGATGCGAGCCAGTAGTAGAGCCACATCGCATGCGTGCCCGTGGGAAAGGTCTGTGCGAAGGTGTATTCGCGCTTCTCGCTCGCGATCAGCTTGGCGAGCGAGGGAGCATCGACTGCGCCCTTGTCCGCGAGCTTCTTCGACAGCGTGATCGCCTGGCCGTTGTTGTTGAGGGTCATGAGCACGGCCATGTCCTTCTTGGGGCCGCTCAGGCCCAGGTGCATGCCGTAGACCAGGCCGTAGAGCACGTGCGCCATGTCCAGGTCGCCGTTGGAGAGCTTGTCGCGCACGCCGGCCCAGCTGGCTTCCTTGCTGGGCACGATCTTCACGCCGTACTTCTTGTCGATGCCCAGCACCGAGGCCATCACCACGCTGGCGCAGTCGGTCAGCGGGATGAAGCCGATCTTCACTTCCTCCTTCTCGGGCTTGTCGGAGCCCTGGGCCCAGACGGCGGCGCGCAGCGCGGGATCGATGGCCACGGCGCCAATGGCGGCGGCTTGCAGTACGCGGCGGCGGCTGAGGCGGGTTGTCAGCGGGTCGGTCATGTGGCGGGCTCCGGTGAGTGAAGGAAGAAGAACGAACAAAAGCAGAAAACAAAAAAGGCGTCCGCACCGCGCAGGGGCTGCTCGAAAACGAGCCCTTGCGGGATGGGGACGCCTTTGTCCGGTTTCGGTGGACGACACCCGCCGTTGGGTGCCGCCTGCCTGGGACCCGAAGGTCCATGTACTACTTCAGCAAACTATGTGCCAGCTTTCGTGGCTGCCGATTGCTATCGAATCGGCAGCAGGAGAGCGGTTGCCGGCTTGCGCGAAACGGCCGCAAGGCGGAAATCCGGATTCATGCACGGTTGTTGTGCGCCGCACCAATTCGAACGCTTTTCGGGCGGCGCTCAGCGGCGGGGCGCTGCATCGAGCGGCAGGTAGTCGGCCATGGCGAGCATCGACTCGGCCACGTCGACGAGGCGGCGCTTCTGGTTCATGGCCGTCTGCAGCAGCATCTTGTGCGCCTCGTTCTCGCTCATGCGGCGGTGCGCCATCAGGAGGCCCTTGGCGCGCTCGACCAGCTTGCGCTCGTTGAGCGAAGCGCGCACGGTTTCGAGCTCGTCGCTCATGGCCTGCAGGCGGCGCGACTGCTCCTGGACCATGTCGAGCACCGAGCGCTCGAGGTGGCGGCCGTACTGCGCAGGCTCCGTGGCCCGGGTGTCGGCGTCGTCGAAGAACACCGCGCCCTCGGGCTGCGGCGCCAGGTTGCCGAGCACCTCCTGGTATTTCTGCAGTTCGGCGCGCGCCTGTGCGGTCTTGCGGGCGCAGAGCTCGCGCAGGTCGGCGGCGAGCCGGTGTTCGACGGTCTTCATGGCGTCGATGCGGCGCGTGCACCAGTCGAACCAGGCCTGGCTCAGCCGGGCGTCGGGAACGCACGCCGAGGCCGCCTGGGGCGTGCTCACGCTCATGCGGCGCTGGCGCTCGATCTCGGCCATGACGGGGTCGGACTGGCCTTGGTGCCAGAGCGCCAGCACGCCGCTGCTCGAAAAATCGGTAAAGACCTGGAAGCAGCGCTCCTGCAGTTCGATAAGGTGCAGCCATTGCTGGCGCTGCGCCTCGTCGCTGCGCCCCAGCGCCAGCGACGCGGCGCCGAAGGCGCGCTCCTGGCCGGCAAATTCCTTGCCCTGCATGAAGTTGAACATTGCCACCAGCAGGCGCGAGATCTCGGGGTCGGTGGCGCCATCGGCCGCTTCGAACACCACCGCCAGCAGGCCGGCAACGAGCTTTGCGAACGCGGCGGTGGCCTGCGCGGGCGTCAGCTCGAGCGCGCCGATGCGCTGGCGCAGGGCGGGCAGGCCGTCGAGCCCGGGGAGCACCCAGGCAATCCGGCTGAAGAGGCGGGCGCTGTTGCCTGCGGTGGCGCCGGGGTGCGCTTCGGTCTCGAGCTGGTCGAATCCGGCGCGCACCTCCTGCTCGAGCGCCAGGCATTCGGCGATCTGCGGATCGCGCTGCTCGGCGAAGCGGACGCCGCGCGAGGCGAGGAACACGTTGGACATGCCGCGCTCCCGCTGCAGCGCATGGACGAGCCGCGCGATCAGGCCGACCAGGTCGCTGGTGCGCGCGAGCTGGTCCAACTCGTCGATTTCGCACTTTCTGGCGGCGATCAGAAAACTCAGTCCGGATTTCATGGTGGGGGAGGGGTAGCAAAAGGCTTGCTGCAACATCCGTGCCGCACGGGCATTCTTCGCCGCCTACACTCCCGGGCATGCTTCTCCTGGGAATCGAATCATCCTGCGACGAAACCGGCGTGGCGCTGGTGGAAACGCATGGCAACGCGCTGCCGCAGCTGCGCTCGCATGCGCTGCACAGCCAGATCGCCATGCACCAGGCCTATGGCGGCGTGGTGCCCGAACTGGCCAGCCGCGACCACATCCGCCGCGTGCTGCCGCTGACCGAAGCCGTGATGGCCGAAGCGGGCCGCACGCTGGCCGAGATCGACGTGGTCGCCTACACGCGCGGGCCGGGCCTGGCCGGGGCCCTGCTCGTGGGCGCGGGCGTGGCCTGCGCGCTGGGCGCGGCGCTCGGCAAGCCGGTGCTCGGGGTGCACCACCTCGAAGGGCATCTGCTGTCGCCGTTCCTGAGTGCCGATCCGCCGGAATTTCCCTTCGTGGCGCTGCTCGTATCGGGCGGCCATACGCAGCTCATGCGGGTCGACGGCGTGGGCCGCTACGAGCTCCTGGGCGAAACCATCGACGATGCGGCCGGCGAGGCTTTCGACAAGAGCGCCAAGCTCATGGGCCTGCCTTATCCGGGCGGCCCCTGGCTGGCCAAGCTGGCGGAGGCGGGCAACCCCGCGGCGTTCAAGCTGCCGCGGCCGCTGCTGCACAGCGGCGACCTCGATTTTTCCTTCGCAGGCCTGAAGACTGCGGTGCTGACGCAGGCCAAGAAGCTCGGCGCCGAGCTCGAGGCGAACAAGGCCGACCTCGCCGCGTCCACGCAGGCGGCGATCGTCGAGGTGCTGCTGAAGAAATCGCTGGCCGCGCTCGGGCAGACGGGCCTCAAGCGGCTCGTGGTGGCCGGCGGGGTGGGCGCGAACCGAAGCCTGCGGGAGCAATTGAACGCCGCCTGCGCCCGGCGCGGCGTGCGCGTGCACTATCCGGAGCTGCATCTGTGCACCGACAACGGCGCCATGATTGCCATGGCGGCCGCCATGCGGCTGCAGTCGGGCCTGGCGGAGGCGAGCGAGCGCTATGCCTTCGACGTCAAGCCGCGATGGCCCATGGCTTCGCTGATGACGTCATCCGCGGCGCCGGTGTCCGCATAGCTGGCGACGGACGCGAACGGCCGAGCGACGGCAGCGGCAGCACGTCGAGCACGTTGCGCCAGAGCTGGCGCCATTGCGGCCAGTCGTGGCCGCCCTCGGTGGTGAAGACGCGGCCTTCGGGCAGGGCGTCCGCCAGCAGCTTGTGGTTGCTGGCAAAGCGGTCGCTGAGGCCGAATCCGAGATAGAGCTGGGGCAGGCTCTGCGACTTCTGCGGCTCCAGGTACTGCTGGAACCAGGGCCACAGCTTGCGGTCGACTTCCTCGTCGGGCAGGGGGCCGGCCGGCGCCTGCCAGGTGCGCAGGCCGCCGGCCTTGAGGATCTCGGCGCCAAGAACGCGGCGTCCCAGGTAGGGCGCCAATGCGACGATGCCGTCGACCGAGCCCGGCCGCGACAGTTCATGGATCAGCGCGCCGAAGCCGCCAATGGAAATCCCGACCAGCCAGATCGACTTGTAGCCCTGGGCGCGCTGCGGCTCGATGACGTCCGCATGCAGCCGCTCGCTGAGCGTCTGGTCGTAATAGTAGGAAACATCGGCATCCACCAGCAGCGAGTCGGCCGCCAGGTGGCGCTCGCGCACGGCGCTGATGAAGCCCTCGCGCTCGAACTCGTCAGGTTTCAGGTAGGCGCCCGGCAGGAAGACCAGGAGCGTATCGGACCGTTCATCGTCTTTGGCTGACTTGAGGTGCGTGATCATGGCGTGCCTTGAGGGGCACCCGAATCCGCACCGTCATGGATTCGATGCGTCTGTCGAAACGCCCACGAAGAAAGGAAAATGTGAAAACGTCACATGATGTGACGTTATTCGCTGTCGTATTGTGATTAGAGAGCGTCTTCAAAGTCAAAAACAATAGATAACGACACTTTCCTCTTGTGGGCTTTGCAGGCTCAGTTGATCGGCAGCTGCGCCACCTGGCTGACCGGCACCTGCTTGCCCAGCTTCAGCGTGAGCACGCCGTTCTCGAGCCTGGCTTCGCTCGAAGCCACGTCGATGTCCAGCGGCAATTCGTAGGCTGCCTTGAACTGGCGCTTGGCTTCTGCCTTGCTGTCGATGCGGACCACGGCGCCCTCGATGCCGATGGCGAGGTCTTCGCGCGAGAGGCCCGGCACGTCGATGGAGAGCGTCCAAGTCTTGTCGTCCTGCTCGACGAGCGGCGAGGTGCGCGTTCCGGCGAAGGCATCGTTGACGAAGCGCTCGAAGGCGCGGTCGTACGAACGGGGTGCAAAGCGGGCGGTGCGAAGGGTGGGTGCGAAAAACATGGGAGAACTCCTGAATGAACACAATGGGGACAAGGAATGTGTGTCCCTTACACTGCGCGGCCATTCAATCCTGAGTGCCGCTTGACACCCATCTAGGCACAGCCGCACCCGTTTCAAGACAATGAATCCCCCCTTTATTTGGCGTCGCAAGGCCTTGAAATTTGCGGCGCTGGCGCTATGCGCGGCCCCCTTCGCAGCGCAGGCGCAGACACCGCCCGCACCCATCCGCCTCGCGCTGATCGAAAGCATGAGCGGGCCGTTCGCCAACACCGGCGAGGCGGTGTTCCGCAACCTGCTGTGGGCCGTGGAGCGCGTGAATGCGCGCGGCGGAATCAAGCTGCCCGGCGGGGCGCGGCCGCTGCAGCTCGACCGCTACGACAGCAAGGGGCAGAACGAAGAAGCGCTGTCGGCGCTGCGCGCGGCCATCGACGACGGCGCGCGCATCGTGCTGCAGGGCAACTCGTCGGCCACCGCCGCGGCGCTGGTCGATGCCATCGAGAAGAACAACGAGCGCGACCCCGCGCGGCGCGTGATCTTCCTCAACTACGCGGCGGTCGATCCGGTGCTGACCAACGAGCGCTGCAGCTTCTGGCACTTCCGCTTCGACGCGCATGCCGACATGCGCGTGGCCGCGCTCATGGAAGTGGTGAAGGACGATGCGGCCATCAAGCGCGCCTACCTGATCGGACAGGACTACAGCTTCGGCCAGGCGGTGCTGCGCGAATCGAAGCGCCAGCTCGGCCTGCAGCGGCCCGACGTGGAGATCGTCGCGGAAGAGCTCCATCCGATGGGCAAGGTGAAGGACTTCGCGCCCTATGCCAGCAAGATCATCGCGAGCGGTGCACAGGCGGTGTTCACCGGCAACTGGGGCAACGACCTCACGCTGCTGGTGAAGGCCGCGCGCGAGGGCGGCTTCAACGGCACCTTCTATACCTTCTATGGCAACGCGCTCGGTGCGCCGGCAGCCATCGGCGACGCCGGCATCGGCCGCGTGATCGCGGTGGCCGACTGGCTGCCCAACGTGCAGACCGCGCAGTCCGAGGCCTTCTACCGTGCCTTCCGCACGCGCTTTCCCAAGCCTGCCGACGACTACGTGCACATGCGCATGCAGTTGCTCGTGGAGTCGCTTGCGCAATCGATCGCGCGTGCGGGCAGCGTCGACGCGGTGGCCGTGGCGCGCGCGCTCGAGCAGGCCGACGTGAGCCTCTACGGCCAGCGCGGCCGCATGCGCGCGGCCGACCATCAGTTCCAGCAGCAGCTGGTGGTCGGCGTGATGGACAAGCAGGGCAGGCCGGGCGTGCAGTTCGATGTCGAGGGTTCGGGCTACGGCTTTCGCGTGGTCAAGACCATCGCCCCCGAGCGCGCCGAACTGCCGACCACCTGCAAGATGAAAAGAATCTAGGAAACGAAGACATGCGTGAAGCCATCCACAACCTCGAAGCCTCCAAGATCCGCGAGGTTGCCAATGCCGGACTCGGCCGCGACGACGTGCTCGCGTTCTGGTTCGGCGAAAGCGACGAGGTCACGCCCGAGGTGATCCGCCAGGCGGCCATCGACTCGCTGCAGCGCGGCGAAACCTTCTATGCGCACAACCTCGGCCTGCCCGAATTGCGCGAGGCCATCGCGCGCTACACCAGCGCGCTGCATCCGGCGGTCGATGCGTCGCGCATCGCCGTCACATCCGGCGGCGTCAGCGCGCTGATGCTCGCGGTACAGGCGCTGGTCGATGCGGGCGACGAGGTGGTCGCTGTCACGCCCGTGTGGCCCAACCTCACGGCGCAGCCCGCGATCCTCGGCGCCCACGTACGCACCGTGCCGCTGGTGCCCGCCGATGGCCAATGGACGCTCGACCTGGCCGCGCTGCGCAAGGCGGTCACGCCAAGGACCAGGCTGCTGATCGTCAACGCGCCCAACAACCCGACCGGCTGGACCATGACGCGCGAAGAGCAGCAGGCCGTGCTCGACCACTGCCGCGAAACCGGCACCTGGATCCTGGCCGACGAGGTGTATGAGCGCCTTTACTTCGAATCCACGCCGAACGGCTGCGCGCCCAGCTTCCTTGACATCTCCAAGCCCGACGACCGGCTGGTGGTGACGCACAGCTTCTCCAAGAGCTTCCTCATGACCGGCTGGCGCCTCGGCTGGCTCGTGCTGCCGCCCGCGCTGGTCGACGGCATCGGCAAGCTGATCGAGTTCAACACCTCCTGCGCCAGCGTCTTCACGCAGCGCGCCGCCGTGGCTGCCATCGAGCACACCGCGGAGATCACCCCCCGCGTGGTGGCCCACCTGAAGCAGTGCCGCGACACCCTGGTGCCCCTGCTGGCCGCGCTGCCCGGCGTGCAGGTGGCCCCCGCCAAGGGCGGCATGTACGCCTTCTTCCGCCTCGAAGGCTTCGGCGACTCCCTCGACCTGGCCAAGCGCCTGGTCGTCGAAGCGGGCCTCGGCCTGGCCCCCGGCAATGCCTTCGCCCCGGAAGCCCAGGGCTGGCTGCGCTGGTGCTTCGCCTCCAAGGACCCGCAGCGGCTGGTGCAAGGCGTGGAGCGCCTCAAAACCTGGCTCGCCGCCCAGAAATAGGCGCCCGCCAAAATCGCGCCCGGCGAAGCCAGGGCCGTTCGGGAAACACCGCGGAACCGGCTTTGCCGGGCCGCCGGTGTTGCCCCTCGAGGGGGAACGAGCTACACGAAGTGAGCGAGAACGGGGGAGGGTTATAATCCCATGGCTTTGCATGCCGCAAGGCGCACGGCAGGGGCAGTTCCAGCGCCTACCGCAAGTCAAACATCCCGGAACAAGGAAATTCAACATGATCGCAGCCTCCATCAAGGCCGAAGTCGTCAAAGACAACGCCCGCGCCGCCAACGACACCGGCAGCCCTGAAGTGCAAGTCGCACTGCTGACCGCCCGTATCAACGAGCTCACCCCCCACTTCAAGACGCACGCCAAGGACCACCACGGCCGTCGCGGCCTGCTGCGCATGGTGAGCCGCCGCCGCAAGCTCCTCGACTACCTCAAGTCCAAGGATGCCGACCGCTACACCGCGCTGATCGCCAAGCTGGGTCTGCGCAAGTAAATCGAATCGCATGAAAAAACGCCTGGGTTAGTCCGCTAGCTCAGGCGTTTTTTACTTCGCGATCCACTTTCGGAGTGCCAAAACAGAGCGAAGCTGTGTCATTCCAATGAAGTTCCCGCCGAGCTTCGCTGGAATGGCATCGTGTTCTGAGAAGCCTCCGTCCCTGCGGAACCTGTGCCCAATGCAGGTCATCCGCTCTCAAAACAGGAGCAAAACATGAGCCTCTTCAACAAAGTCACCAAGTCCTTCCAATGGGGCGACAAGACCGTCGTCATGGAAACGGGTGAAATCGCCCGCCAGGCCAGCGGCGCCGTGGTGGTCGACATCGACGGCACCGTGATCCTCGCGACCGTGGTCGCTTCCAAGACCGCCAAGCCGGGCCAGGACTTCTTCCCGCTGACCGTCGACTACATCGAGAAGACCTACGCTGCGGGCAAGATCCCCGGCAGCTTCTTCAAGCGCGAAGCCAAGCCCAGCGAACACGAAACCCTGACCAGCCGCCTGATCGACCGTCCGATCCGCCCGCTGTTCCCCGAGGGCTTCCTGAACGAAGTGCACGTGGTCATCCACACGCTGTCGCTCAACCCCGAAGTCGATGCCGACATCGCCGCCATGATCGGCGTGAGCGCAGCGCTGTCGATCTCCGGCATTCCGTTCAGCGGCCCGATCGGTGCTGCCCGCGTGGGCTACATCAACGGCCAGTACGTGCTGAATCCGGGCCAGACCGCCCGCAAGGATTCGCAGATGGACCTCGTCGTGGCCGGCACCGAAGCCGCCGTGCTGATGGTCGAATCCGAAGCACAGCAACTCAGCGAAGAAATCATGCTGGGCGGCGTGGTGTTCGGCCATGAGCAGGCCAACATCGCGATCAACGCGATCCACGAACTCGTGCGCGACGCCGGCAAGCCGGTGTGGGACTGGCAAGCGCCGGCCGAAGACGAAGCCTTCGTCGCCAAGGTCAAGAGCCTGGCCGAGGAAAAGCTGCGCGCCGTCTACCAGATCCGCAGCAAGCAAGCCCGCACGCAAGCCCTGCGCGAAGCCAATGCCAGCGTGATGAACACGCTGAAGGAAAGCGGCGAGCCCTTCGACGCCGGCAAGGTCAATGACCTGCTGTTCTCGATCGAATCCAAGATCGTCCGCAGCCAGATCCTCTCGGGCGAACCCCGCATCGACGGCCGCGACACGCGCACCGTGCGCCCCATCGAGATCCGCAACTCCGTGCTGCCCCGCACCCACGGCTCGGCGCTGTTCACGCGCGGCGAGACGCAGGGCCTGGTCATCACCACGCTCGGCACCGAACGCGACGCGCAGCGCATCGACGCGCTGGCCGGCGAGTACGAAGACCGCTTCCTGTTCCACTACAACATGCCTCCCTTTGCCACCGGCGAAGTGGGCCGCATGGGCTCGACCAAGCGCCGCGAAATCGGCCATGGCCGCCTGGCCAAGCGCGCGCTCGTCGCCGTGCTGCCGACCAAGGAAGAATTCCCGTACACCATTCGCGTGGTGTCGGAAATCACCGAATCCAACGGCTCCTCGTCGATGGCGTCGGTGTGCGGCGGCTGCCTCTCGATGATGGACGCCGGCGTGCCGATGAAGGCCCACGTGGCCGGCATCGCCATGGGCCTGATCAAGGAAGACAACCGCTTTGCGGTGCTGACCGACATCCTGGGCGACGAAGATCACCTGGGCGACATGGACTTCAAGGTGGCCGGCACGACCAACGGCATCACCGCGCTGCAGATGGACATCAAGATCCAGGGCATCACCAAGGAAATCATGCAGGTTGCACTGGCGCAGGCCAAGGAAGCGCGCATGCACATCCTCGGCAAGATGCAGGAAGCCATGGGCGAGGCCAAGACCGAGGTGTCGCAGTTCGCACCGCGCCTGACCACGCTGAAGATCAATCCCGAGAAGATCCGCGACGTGATCGGCAAGGGCGGCGCGGTCATCCGCGGCCTGCAGGAAGAAACCGGCACGACGATCAACATCGACGAAGACGGCACGATCACCATCGCCTCGACCGACCCGGAGAAGGCCGAATTCGCCAAGAAGCGCATCGAGCAGATCACGGCCGAAGTCGAAATCGGCAAGGTCTACGAAGGCCCGGTCACCAAGATCCTGGACTTCGGCGCGCTCATCAACCTGCTGCCCGGCAAGGACGGCCTGCTGCACATCAGCCAGATCGCGCACGAGCGCGTCGAGAAGGTGACCGACTACCTGAGCGAAGGCCAGATCGTCAAGGTCAAGGTGCTCGAGACCGACGAAAAGGGCCGCGTCAAGCTGTCCATGAAGGCCCTGACCGAGCGTCCGGCCGGCATGGAATACAGCGAGCGCCCGCCGCGCGAAGACCGTGGCGACCGCGGTGACCGCGGCGGCGAGCGCCGCGAGCGTTCGGACCGCGGCGACCGTGGTGGCGATCGCGGCGAACGCGCTCCGCGTTTCAACAACGAGCAGCAACAGCAGCCGCGCAGCAACGAGCAGCAGCCGGCGCCCGTCGGCGAGCAGCCGTACGCACCGCGCGATTCGCAAGAGTAAGAAAGCAGGGCGCAGCGGCAGCCATGCCGCTGCCGTCCAACTTTCCAGTATTCGCTAACCACGCCCGGAAACGGGCGTTGCAGGCCAAAGACCATGAAAGCCATTGAAATCACTTCGTACGGCGCCCCCGAGGTGCTGCGCGCCGTGGAGCGCCCCGATCCGGTGGCCGGCGTGGGCGAACTGCTGATCCGCGTCGCCGCCAGCGGCGTGAACCGTCCGGACGTGCTGCAGCGCAAGGGGCACTACCCGGTTCCGCCGGGCGCCTCCGATCTGCCGGGCCTCGAAGTGGCCGGCGAGATCGTGTCGGGCGACGCCGCGGCCCTGGCCGAGGCGGGCTTCAAGATCGGCGACCGCGTCTGCGCGCTGATCGCGGGCGGCGGCTATGCCCAGCTGTGCGTGGCGCCCGTGGCGCAGTGCCTGCCGGTGCCCAGGGGCTGGAGCGACATCGAGGCCGCCTCGCTGCCCGAGACCTTCTTCACCGTCTGGAGCAACGTGTTCGAGCGCGGCCGCCTGCAGAAGGGCGAAACCCTGCTGATCCAGGGCGGAACCAGCGGCATCGGCGTGACGGCCATCCAGATCGCCAAGGCGCTGGGCGCCACCGTGATCGCCACGGCGGGCAGCGACGACAAGTGCGAGGCCTGCAGGAAGCTGGGCGCCGATCATGCCATCAACTACCGCACGAGCGACTTCGCCGAAGAGGCGAAGAAGCTCACCGGCGGCAAGGGCGTGGACGTGGTCCTGGACATGGTCGCGGGCGACTACGTGGCGCGCGAGATCGAATGCATGGCCGAAGACGGCCGGCTCGTGATCATCGCGGTGCAGGGCGGCGTCAAGAGCGACTTCAATGCGGGCCTGGTGCTGCGCAAGCGGCTGGTGATCACCGGCTCCACGCTGCGTCCACGGCCGGTGGCCTTCAAGGGGGCGATCGCCAAGGCGCTGCGCGAGAAGGTCTGGCCGCTGCTCGAAAGCGGCGCGGTCAAGCCCGTGATCCACAGCACCTTCGCGGCGGACGGCGAACCCAGCGGCGCGGCACAGGCGCATGCGCTGATGGAATCCAACCAGCACATCGGCAAGATCGTGCTGACATGGTGACGGACAACAACACGATGACCACGAAAAAGAAGCTGATCGCGGGCAACTGGAAGATGAACGGCAGCCTGGCTGCCAACGAGGCGCTGGTGAAGGCCCTGCAGCAGGGCCTGGCCGCGGCGCCGGCCAACTGTGACATCGCGCTTTGCGCGCCGGCCCCGTATTTCGCACAGCTGCAATCGCTGCTGGCCGGCTCCACGGCCATGGCGCTTGGCGCACAGGACATCTCGGCGCATCCGCAAGGTGCGTTCACCGGAGAGCAATCGGCGGCCATGCTGAAGGACTTCGGCGTGCGCTATGCGATCGTCGGCCATTCGGAGCGCCGCCAATACCATGGCGAAACCGATGAGGCCGTGGCGGCCAAGACGGCGGCCGCGCTCGCGAACGGCATCACGCCGATCGTCTGCGTGGGCGAAACGCTGGCCGAGCGCGAAGCAGGGCGCACCGAAGAAGTCGTCAAGCGCCAGCTGGCCGCGGTGATCCACGTCAATGGCCATTGCATCAGCGAGATCGTCGTGGCCTACGAGCCGGTCTGGGCCATCGGCACCGGCAAGACGGCCACGCCGGAACAGGCGCAGGCGGTGCATGCCGTGCTGCGCGCGCAGCTGCACCATGCCGCGAGCGAGCACGCCGCCGGCATCTGCATTCTTTACGGCGGCAGCATGAACGCGGCCAACGCCGCGCAGCTCTTGGCGCAGCCCGACATCGACGGCGGCCTGATCGGCGGCGCGTCGCTCAAGGCCCCCGACTTTTTGCAGATCATTTCCGCCGCTTCCCGCTGAACGCGGGCAGTGGCCGATATCAATTAGGAGTAAGAACGAATGAATGTGGTCCTCAATCTACTGGTCGGCGTGCAGATGCTGTCGGCCCTTGCAATGATCGGGCTGATCCTGATCCAGCACGGCAAGGGCGCCGACATGGGCGCGGCCTTCGGCAGCGGCAGCGCGGGCAGCCTGTTCGGTGCGAGCGGCAGCGCCAATTTCCTTTCGCGCACCACGGCAGTGCTGGCAGCGGTCTTCTTTGCATGCACCTTGCTGCTGGCCTACTTCAGCCACGCGCGGCCTGCGGGCGGCGGCAGCCTGCTCGAGCGCGCAGCCATCGGTACGCCGGCAACGCCCGCCTCGGGCGCGGCAGGGCAGATTCCGGGCAGCACCTCGGGCGCAGCGCCTGCCGGTGCACCTGCTTCGGCGCCTGCCGCACCCGTTTCGGGCGCGGGCCAGATCCCGAACAAATAATCAAGTTGTTTTCATGAAGCTGTCAGTGAGAAACTGCTTCATTTCAGGGTAAACTCTAAAGCTGTTCGGAAAGCCAAACACCTTTCCAGGTACCTCATGCCATCCGAACAAAAAACCGCGGTCGTGGTGAAATTGGTAGACACGCTATCTTGAGGGGGTAGTGGCGAAAGCTGTGCGAGTTCGAGTCTCGCCGACCGCACCAAATCTCACCGGCAGAAAACCTCATCCAGAGTGTTTTCCTGCCGGTGGCAAGCGGTGAAAAATCTCCCGATGAACCTCGATTCCTATCTCCCCGTCCTCTTGTTCATTTTGGTCGGTGTCGGTGTAGGCGTCGCACCGCAAGTCATCGGCTACATCCTGGGTCCCAACCGGCCCGACGCAGCGAAGAACGCTCCCTACGAGTGCGGCTTCGAGGCCTTCGAGGATGCGCGCATGAAATTCGACGTGCGCTATTACCTCGTCGCCATTCTCTTCATCCTGTTCGATCTCGAGATTGCCTTTCTCTTTCCGTGGGCCATTGCGCTCAAGGAAATCGGCGCCGTCGGCTTCTGGGCCATGATGATCTTTCTCGCCATCCTCGTCGTGGGCTTTGTCTACGAGTGGAAAAAAGGCGCGCTCGACTGGGAATGACAAGGAATCGACAAAATGGCCATTGAAGGCGTCATGAAGGAAGGCTTCGTCACCACCACCTACGACTCGGTGGTGAACTGGGCGAAGACCGGATCACTTTGGCCGATGACTTTCGGTCTGGCTTGCTGTGCCGTCGAAATGATGCACGCAGGCGCGGCCCGCTACGACATCGACCGTTTCGGCATGCTGTTCCGGCCCAGCCCGCGCCAGTCCGATCTGATGATCGTGGCCGGCACGCTGTGCAACAAGATGGCGCCGGCATTGCGCAAGGTCTACGACCAGATGCCGGAGCCGCGCTGGGTTCTTTCCATGGGCTCGTGCGCCAACGGCGGCGGCTACTACCACTACAGCTATTCGGTGGTGCGCGGCTGCGACCGCATCGTGCCGGTGGATGTCTATGTGCCGGGTTGCCCGCCCACCGCCGAAGCGCTGCTCTACGGCGTGATCCAGCTGCAGCAGAAGATTCGCCGCACCAACACCATTGCGCGCGCCTGAGGGATTGCCGAAGATGACTGACTTTGCAATTTCGCCGGAGGTGCTGCGCGCCACCATTGCCGAGACGCTCGGCGCTCGC
The DNA here is from genome assembly GCF_033807855.1 of Variovorax sp. SPNA7. Lineage (NCBI taxonomy): Bacteria > Pseudomonadati > Pseudomonadota > Betaproteobacteria > Burkholderiales > Comamonadaceae > Variovorax > Variovorax sp. SPNA7. Next base: position 3,909,686 of record NZ_CP138513.1, on the reverse strand, counting down.
GCCAAGAGCGTGACGCTCGCGCTGGGCGAGGTAACCGTGGTGGTCGGCGCTGCCGACTACATCGAGTCGGCCATGCTGCTGCGCGATGCGCCCGGCTGCCGCTTCGAGCAGCTGATCGACCTCTGCGGCATGGACTACTCCGACTACCGCGAAGGCGAGTGGCAGGGCGAGCGCTATGGCGTCGTCACGCACCTGCTGTCGGTGAGCCTCAACCAGCGCGTGCGCCTCAAGGTGTTTGCGCCGAACGAAGACCTGCCCGTGGTCGATTCGCTCCAGCCCGTGTGGAGCGCCGCCACCTGGTTCGAGCGCGAAGCCTTCGACCTCTACGGCATCGTGTTCGAAGGGCACGACGACTTGCGCCGCATCCTGACCGACTACGGCTTCATCGGCCACCCGTTCCGCAAGGACTTCCCGGTGTCGGGTCACGTCGAGATGCGCTACGACGAAGAGCAGAAGCGCGTGGTCTACCAGCCGGTATCGATCGAGCCGCGAGAAATCACGCCGCGGGTGATTCGCGAAGACAACTACGGCAGCGGTTTGCATTGATATGGCCGAAATCAAGAACTACACACTCAACTTCGGTCCCCAGCATCCGGCAGCGCACGGCGTGCTGCGCCTGGTGCTCGAGCTCGACGGCGAAGTGATCCAGCGCGCCGATCCGCACATCGGCCTCCTGCATCGCGCGACCGAGAAGCTCGCCGAATCGCGCACCTTCATCCAGTCGCTGCCGTACATGGACCGTCTCGACTACGTGTCGATGATGAGCAACGAGCACGCCTACTGCCTCGCCATCGAGCGGATGATGGGCCTGGACGTGCCGATCCGCGCGCAGTACATCCGCGTGATGTTCGCCGAGATCACCCGGCTGCTGAACCACCTGCTGTGGCTCGGCGCGCACGGCCTGGACTGCGGCGCGATGAACATGCTCATCTACTGCTTCCGCGAGCGTGAAGACCTGTTCGACATGTACGAAGCCGTGTCGGGCGCGCGCATGCATGCTGCGTACTTCCGCCCGGGCGGCGTCTACCGCGACCTGCCCGATGCGATGCCGCAGTACAAGGTCAGCAAGATCAAGAACGCCAAGGCGATCGAGAAGCTCAACGAGAACCGCCGGGGCTCGCTGCTCGATTTCATCGACGACTTCTGCAAGCGCTTCCCCGGGATGGTCGACGAGTACGAAACGCTGCTCACCGACAACCGCATCTGGAAGCAGCGCACCGTGGGCATCGGCGTCGTGACGCCGGAGCGCGCGCTGAACCTCGGCTTCACCGGCCCCATGCTGCGCGGCTCGGGCGTCGAATGGGACCTGCGCAAGAAGCAGCCCTACGACGTCTACGACCAGATGCAGTTCGACGTGCCGGTCGGCAAGACGGGCGACTGCTACGACCGCTACCTCGTGCGCGTGGAAGAAATGCGCCAGGCCAACAAGATCATCCAGCAGTGCTCGGCCTGGCTGCGCGCCAACCCCGGCCCGGTGATCACCGACAACCACAAGGTCGCGGCGCCCGCGCGCGAATCGATGAAGGCGAACATGGAGGAGCTGATCCACCATTTCAAGCTCTTCACCGAAGGCTTCCATGTGCCCGAAGGCGAGGCCTATGCCGCCGTCGAGCACCCAAAGGGCGAGTTCGGCATCTACCTGGTGAGCGACGGCGCCAACAAGCCGTACCGCCTGAAGATCCGCGCGCCCGGCTTCCCGCACCTCGCCGCCCTCGACGAAATGTCGCGCGGCCACATGATCGCCGACGCTGTCGCGGTGATCGGCACGATGGACATCGTGTTCGGCGAAATCGACAGGTGAGAAAGAGCGAATGACGACTTCCTCGACCCACCATGACACGGCGCCCTCGGCGCCTTCTGCTCCTCTGAAGCCCGCGATTCTCGAGCGCTTTGCGCGCGAAGTCGCCAAGTACCCCGAAGCCGGCAAGCAGTCGGCCGTGATGGCCTGCCTGGCCATCGTGCAGCAGGACGAAGGCTTCATCAGCATGCAGCGCGAGCGCGAGATTGCCGAGTACCTCGGCATGGCGCCCATCGCCGTGCACGAGGTCACGACCTTCTACAACATGTACAACCAGCACCCGGTGGGCAAGTTCAAGCTCAACGTGTGCACCAACCTGCCGTGCCAGCTGCGCGACGGCGTCACCGCGCTGGTCCACCTCGAAAAGAAGCTCGGCATCAGGATGGGCGAGACCACGGCCGACGGCATGTTCACGCTGCAGCAGAGCGAATGCCTGGGCGCCTGCGCCGATTCGCCCGTGATGCTGGTCAACGACCGCACCATGTGCAGCTTCATGAGCAACGAGAAGCTCGACCAGCTCATCGACGGGCTGCGTGCTTCCACCAAAGGGGAGGCCGCCTGATGTCGCCCGAACAAGTGCTCCAGCAATTCCAGGCCACGGGCGTCCAGACCTGTTTCCATGACCGCCACATCGAGCCGCAGATCTATGCCGGCCTGAACGGCACCAACTGGCGCCTGGCCGACTACGAGGCGCGCGGCGGCTACAAGGCGCTGCGCAAGATCCTCACCGAGGGCCTCACGCCCGACCAGGTGATCGCCGAGGTCAAGGCCTCGGGCCTGCGCGGCCGCGGCGGCGCGGGCTTCCCCACGGGCCTGAAGTGGAGCTTCATGCCCCGCCAGTTCCCGGGCCAGAAGTACCTCGTCTGCAATTCCGACGAAGGCGAGCCGGGCACCTGCAAGGACCGCGACATCCTGCAGTTCAACCCGCACATCGTGATCGAAGGCATGGCCATCGCCGCGTATGCGATGGGCATCAGCGTGGGCTACAACTACATCCACGGCGAGATCTTCCAGAGCTACGACCGTTTCGAGGAAGCCCTTGAAGAAGCGCGCGCCGCCGGCTATCTCGGCGACAAGATCATGGGCAGCACGTACAACTTCCAGTTGCACGCCGCCCACGGCTTCGGCGCCTACATCTGCGGCGAGGAAACCGCGCTGCTCGAATCGCTCGAAGGCAAGAAGGGCCAGCCGCGCTTCAAGCCGCCGTTCCCGGCGAGCTTCGGCCTCTACGGCAAGCCGACCACCATCAACAACACCGAGACCTTCGCGGCGGTGCCCTGGATCATCAACAACGGCGGTCCGGCCTACCTCGAATGCGGCAAGCCGAACAACGGCGGCACCAAGATCTATTCGGTGAGCGGCGACGTCGAGCTGCCGGGCAACTACGAAGTGCCCATGGGCACGCCGTTCTCCAAGCTGCTCGAACTGTGTGGCGGCGTTCGCAAGGGCCGCACGCTCAAGGCCGTGATTCCCGGCGGATCGTCGTCGCCGGTGCTGCCGGCTTCGATCATGATGGAATGCACGATGGACTACGACTCCATCGCCAAGGCCGGCTCCATGCTGGGCTCGGGCGCGGTGATCGTGATGGACGACAGCCGCTCGATGGTCGAGTCGCTGCGGCGCCTTTCTTACTTCTACATGCACGAATCCTGCGGCCAGTGCACGCCGTGCCGCGAAGGCACGGGCTGGCTGTACCGCGTGGTGGACCGCATCCACAACGGGCAGGGCAGGGCGTCGGACATGGACCTGCTGAACTCCGTGGCAGACAACATCCAGGGCCGCACCATCTGCGCGCTCGGCGACGCGGCGGCCATGCCGGTGCGCGCCATGATCAAGCACTTCCGTCACGAGTTCGAGGCCCTGATTCCGGGCTACGTCCCGAAGGCGCCGGTTCAAGCCTGAGCGCGAGAAGAAACATACTCATGATCGAAATCGAACTCGACGGCAAGAAGGTCGAAGTGACCGAAGGCAGCATGGTGATGCATGCGGCCGACAAGGCGGGCACCTACATCCCGCACTTCTGCTATCACAAGAAGCTCAGCATCGCGGCCAACTGCCGCATGTGCCTGGTCGACGTGGAGAAGGCGCCCAAGCCGATGCCGGCCTGCGCCACGCCCGTCACGCAGGGCATGATCGTTCGCACCAAGAGCGAAAAGGCCATCAAGGCGCAGCAGTCGGTCATGGAGTTCCTCCTGATCAACCACCCGCTCGATTGCCCGATCTGCGACCAGGGCGGCGAGTGCCAGCTGCAGGACCTGGCCGTGGGCTACGGCGGTTCTTCTTCGCGCTACGAAGAAGAAAAGCGCGTCGTCTTCCACAAGGACGTCGGCCCGCTGATCAGCATGGAAGAAATGAGCCGCTGCATCCATTGCACGCGCTGCGTCCGCTTCGGCCAGGAAGTGGCCGGCGTGATGGAGCTCGGCATGACCCAGCGCGGCGAGCACTCTGAAATCGAAACCTTCCTCGGCGATTCGGTCGACTCCGAACTGTCGGGCAACATGATCGACATCTGCCCGGTCGGCGCGCTCACGAGCAAGCCGTTCCGCTACAGCGCCCGCACCTGGGAACTGTCGCGCCGCAAGTCGGTGAGCCCGCACGATTCCACCGGTTCCAACCTGATCGTCCAGGTCAAGAACAACCGCGTGATGCGCGTGGTGCCGCTCGAGAACGAAGAAGTCAACGAGTGCTGGATCGCCGACCGCGACCGCTTCTCGTACGAAGCGCTCAACGGCCCCGAGCGCCTCACGCAGCCCATGCTCAAGCAGGGCGGCCAGTGGCAGCAGGTCGACTGGCAGACCGCGCTCGAATACGTGGCCAACGGCCTGAAGCAGATCAAGGCCGACCACGGCGCGCAAAGCATCGGCACGCTGGCGAGCCCGCACAGCACGCTCGAAGAGCTGCAGCTGGCCGCCATGCTCACGCGTGAGCTCGGCAGCGACAACATCGACTACCGCCTGCGCAACGCCGAATTCACGGCGTTCGAAGGCGTGCGCTGGCTCGGCACCTCGATCGCTTCGCTCACGCAGTTGCAGCGCGCGCTGGTCGTCGGCTCGAACCTGCGCAAGGACCATCCGCTGTTCGCGCAGCGCATCCGCCAGGCCGTGCGCAAGGGCGCCGCGCTGTCGGTGATCACCTCGGCCAGCCTGATGGCCGACCGCGACGCCTGGGCCATCAGCGTGGCGCAATCGGCCATCGTCGAAGCCGGCCAGTGGGTCGAGGCACTCGCTGCCGTTGCTGCCGCCATCGGCAAGACCAACGGCGCGACCGCACCGCTGGCACCGAAGAACGAGCCCGACGCCGCCGCACAAGCCATCGCCGCCTCGCTGCTGAGCGGCGAACGCAAGGCCATCCTGCTCGGCAACGCCGCCGCCCACCACGCGCAAGCCAGCAGCCTGCTGGCCCTTGCCAACTGGATCGGCGCACAGACCGGCGCCACCGTCGGCTACCTGACCGAAGCCGCCAACACCGTGGGCGCGCAGCTCGTCGGCGCGTTCCCGAAGAACGGCGGCCTCGATGCCGGCCGCATGCTGGCCGCGGGCTCGGGCCTCAAGGCCGTGCTGCTGCTCAATACCGAACCGGTGTTCGACTCGGCCGCGGGCGCCGCAGCCGCCGACATCATCGGCAATGCACAGATGGTCGTCACGCTCAGCCCCTTCAAGGCCAACCTCGAATTCAGCGACGTACTGCTGCCAATCGCACCGTTCACCGAAACGCCGGGCTCCTTCGTCAATGCCGAAGGCCGCGTGCAGGGTTTCCATGCCGTCGTGAAGCCGCAAGGCGAAGCGCGTCCGGCCTGGAAGGTGCTGCGCGTGCTGGCCAACCTGCTCGGCCTGCCGGGCTTTGCATTCGAATCGACCGCTGACGTGCTGCGCACCATCGGCGACAACGGCAGCGTCCCGGCCAATGCGCTGAACAACGCCACCGCCGCCAAGGCCGCGGCTTCCAGCAGCGCCGCTCCCGCGCCCGTGGTCGCGAGCATCTATCAACTCGACTCGATCGTGCGCCGCGCACCGTCGCTGCAACTCACCGCCGATGCCCGCAACGCATCGGCCGCTCCGGCCCGTGCCGAGGAGGCATTGGCATGATCGACGCATTGCATGCTTTCGGCCAGGGACTGGTCCACGCGGGCTGGTGGACGGCCATCGCCTGGCCGGTGATCTGGACGCTGATCAAGATCATCGTGGTCGTGCTTCCGCTGATGGGGGCCGTGGCCTACCTCACGCTGTGGGAGCGCAAGGCGATCGGCTTCACGCAGATCCGCATCGGCCCGAACCGCATCGGGCCGCTGGGCCTGCTGCAGCCCATCGCCGACGCGCTCAAGCTGATGACCAAGGAAATCATTCTTCCGACGGTCGCCAACAAGGGCCTGTTCCTGCTGGGCCCGATCATGACCATCATGCCGGCGCTCGTCGCATGGGCCGTGATCCCCTTCGGCCCCGACGTGGCGTTGGCCAACATCAACGCCGGCCTGCTGTTCGTGATGGCGATCACCTCGCTCGAGGTCTACGGCGTGATCATCGCGGGCTGGGCATCCAACTCGAAGTACGCATTCCTGGGCGCGCTGCGCGCCTCGGCACAGATGGTGAGCTACGAGATCGCGATGGGCTTCTGCTTCGTCGTGGTGCTGATGGTCTCGGCCAGCCTGAACATGACCGACATCGTGACGGGGCAGGGCAAGGGCATCTTCGCCGACATGGGCATCGGCTTCCTGTCGTGGAACTGGCTGTCGCTGCTGCCGATCTTCGTCGTCTACTTCATCTCGGGCCTGGCGGAAACCAACCGCCATCCCTTCGACGTGGTCGAAGGCGAGTCCGAGATCGTTGCGGGCCACATGATCGAGTACTCGGGCATGAGCTTCGCGATGTTCTTCCTGGCCGAGTACGCCAACATGTGGCTGGTCTCGATCTTGTGCGCCGTGCTGTTCCTCGGCGGATGGCTGCCGCCGTTCGAATTCCTGAGCTTCATCCCGGGCTGGATCTGGCTCGGCGTCAAGACCTTCTGCGTGGTCACCATGTTCCTGTGGGTCCGATCCACCTTCCCGCGCTTCCGCTATGACCAGATCATGCGGCTCGGCTGGAAGATCTTCATTCCGGTCACGCTCGTGTGGCTGGTCGTGGTCGGTGCCTGGATGCAGACCCCGTTCAACATCTGGAAATAACTGGAAGCGCCAACATCATGACTGCTGCGCATACCGCCGGCGCGCTCGCGCGCCCTTCCAAGCTCGCATCCGCGCCGTTCTCGCTCAAGGACTTCCTGGGCAGCTTCATGCTGTTCGAGCTGTTCAAGGGCCTGGCCATCACCGGCAAGTACGCCTTCGCCCGCAAGATCACGGTGCAGTTCCCCGAAGAGAAGACGCCGCTGTCGCCGCGCTTTCGCGGCCTGCACGCGCTGCGCCGCTATGAAAACGGCGAAGAGCGCTGCATTGCCTGCAAGCTCTGCGAAGCCGTGTGCCCGGCGCTGGCCATCACCATCGAATCCGATGTGCGCGACGACGGCTCGCGCCGCACCACGCGCTACGACATCGACCTGACCAAGTGCATCTTCTGCGGCTTTTGCGAAGAGAGCTGCCCGGTCGATTCGATCGTGGAAACCCACATCTTCGAATACCACGGCGAAAAGCGCGGCGACCTGTACTTCACCAAGGACATGCTGCTGGCCGTGGGCGACCGCTACGAAAAAGAAATTGCAGCGAACAAGGCGGCCGACGCCAAGTACCGCTGATCCCGCTCAGCCCGAACCCCGTACCAATTCGAATTCCAATGGACGTCAAGACCGGTCTGTTCTATCTGTTTGCCGCGGTGCTGCTGTTCGCAGCCTTCCGCGTCATCACCGCCCGCAATCCCGTGTATGCCGCGCTGTACCTGGTGCTGGCCTTCTTCCAGGCTTCGGCGATCTGGCTCCTGCTGCGCGCCGAGTTCCTGGCGATCTCGCTGGTGCTCGTCTACGTGGGGGCGGTGATGGTGCTGTTCCTGTTCGTCGTGATGATGCTGGACATCAACGTCGACGGCCTGCGGCAGGGCTTCTGGAAGCACTTTCCGCTGGCAGCCGGCGTGGGCGCGCTCATTGCGCTCGAAATGGCCGCCGTGCTGATGGGCGGCTTCCGCCTGGCGGAGCCGCCGCGCGCCGCAGCCGGCATGGCAGCCAACAGTTCGAACACGCTCGAGCTCGGCAAGCTGCTGTATTCCGAGTACCTGTATCCGCTCGAGATCGCGGCCGTCATCCTGCTCGTGGCGATCGTGGCGGCCATTGCGCTGACGCTGCGCACCCGCAAGGACAGCAAGTACGTCAACCCCTCCGACCAGGTGCGCGTGAAGGCGCGGGACCGCGTGCGCATCGTGCAGATGCCGGTCACGCGCGCCGCCGAGCCCGTGGTGGAAGCACCCGCAGACGCAGCAGCAGCGGCAAAGGAAAACAAGGCATGACGCTCACGCTCGGACACTTTCTATCGCTCGGCGCCATGCTCTTTGCGCTGTCGGTGATCGGCATCTTCCTGAATCGCAAGAACCTCATCGTGCTGCTGATGGCCATCGAGCTGATGCTGCTCGCGGTGAACATGAACTTCGTGGCGTTCTCGTACTACCTGGGCGACATGCACGGCCAGATCTTCGTGTTCTTCATCCTGACGGTGGCCGCGGCCGAGTCGGCCATCGGCCTGGCGCTGCTGGTCCTGCTGTTCCGCAACAAGTCGAACATCAACGTGGACGAACTCAACTCGCTCAAGGGTTGAAAGCAACATGAGCGCAACCCTTTCCGCATCCACCCTGCTGGCCGTTCCGCTGGCACCCCTGGTCGGCGCTGTCGTCGCCGGCCTGTTCGGCACCAAGTTCGGCGGCAATCACATCGGCCGCAAGGTCACGCATTCGCTGACCATCCTCGGCGTGCTGGTCGCCTTCATCATCTCGGCCATGACGCTCAAGAGCGTGGTGGCCGACGGCGCGCGCTTCAACGCCACCATCTACGAATGGATGGTGGTGGGCGGCCTGAAGATGGAGATCGGCTTCCTGGTCGACGGCCTCACGGCCATGATGATGTGCGTGGTGACCTTCGTCTCGCTGATGGTGCACGTCTACACCATCGGCTACATGGAAGAAGACGAGGGCTACAACCGCTTCTTCGCCTACATCTCGCTGTTCACCTTCTCGATGCTGATGCTCGTCATGAGCAACAACATGCTCCAGCTGTTCTTCGGCTGGGAGGCGGTGGGCCTGGTGTCGTACCTGCTGATCGGCTTCTGGTTCAACAAGCCGACCGCGATCTTCGCGAACATGAAGGCCTTCCTGGTCAACCGCGTGGGCGACTTCGGCTTCATCCTCGGCATCGGCCTGATCGCCGCCTACGCCGGCACGCTGAACTACGGCGAAGCCTTTGCCAAGGCCAACACGCTGGCCGGCATCACCTTCCCCGGCACCGAGTGGATGCTGGTGACCGTGATCTGCATCTGCCTGTTCATCGGCGCCATGGGCAAGAGCGCGCAGTTCCCGCTGCACGTGTGGCTGCCCGACTCGATGGAAGGCCCGACGCCCATCTCCGCGCTGATCCACGCCGCGACCATGGTCACGGCCGGCATCTTCATGGTGGCGCGCATGTCGCCGCTGTTCGAACTGAGCGACACGGCCCTGAGCTTCATCCTGGTGATCGGTGCCATCACGGCGCTGTTCATGGGTTTCCTCGGCATCATCCAGAACGACATCAAGCGCGTGGTGGCGTACTCGACGCTCTCGCAGCTCGGCTACATGACGGTGGCGCTCGGTGCCTCGGCCTACTCGGTGGCTGTGTTCCACCTGATGACGCACGCCTTCTTCAAGGCGCTGCTGTTCCTTGGCGCGGGCTCGGTGATCATTGGCATGCACCACAACCAGGACATCCGCTGGATGGGCGGCGTGCGCAAGTACATGCCGATCACCTGGATCACCTCGCTGCTGGGTTCGCTCGCGCTGATCGGCACACCGCTCTTCGCCGGCTTCTACTCGAAGGACAGCATCATCGAAGCGGTGCATGAAAGCCACCTGTGGGGCGCGCAGTTCGCCTACTACGCGGTGCTGGCGGGCGTGTTCGTGACGGCGTTCTATTCGTTCCGCATGTACTTCCTGGTGTTCCACGGCAAGGAGCGCTACGACCAGAACCCCGACGCGCACCACCACGACGAACATGCGGAGCACGACGACGATCACGGCCACGGCCACAAGCCGCACGAATCGCCCTGGGTGGTGTGGCTGCCGCTGGTGCTGCTTGCGATCCCGTCCGTGGTGATCGGCTTCATGACGATCGAGCCGATGCTCTTCGGCGAGTTCTTCAAGGATGCCATCGCGGTCGACGCAAACAAGCACCATGCCATGAAGGAACTCGGAGAAGCCTTCCACGGCCCGCTGGCCATGGCGATCCACGGCCTGCAGACGGCGCCGTTCTGGCTGGCCCTGGCAGGCGTGGTGCTCTCGTTCTACATGTACATGGTCAACCCGGCGCTGCCGGCCGCGATCAAGCGCGCCTTCGGCCCGGTCTATCGCCTGCTCGAAAACAAGTACTACCTCGACTGGATCAACGAGAACATCCTCGCCCGCGGTGCGCGTGCCTTCGGCACCGGGCTGTGGAAGGGCGGCGACCAGGCGCTGATCGACGGTGCGGTCGTCAATGGCTCGTGGAAGGTCGTGGGCCGCATCTCTGGCGCGGTGCGCTGGCTGCAGTCGGGCTACATCTATCACTACGCCTTCGCGATGCTGCTCGGCATCTTCATCCTGATGACGTACTTCGTCTGGTTCAAACGCTGAGCTTTAGCGCTGGAGAAAAACAAAAATGGGTTTGTTGAGCCTTGCCATCTGGGTGCCGATCGCATTCGGTGTCGCGTTGCTGGCGTTCGGCCGTGACGAGCATGCCAGGGGCGTGCGCTGGGTCGCGCTGGTCGGCGCGATCGTGAGCTTCCTGGTGACCGTGCCGCTTTACACGGGCTTCGAGAACGGCACCGCCGCGATGCAGTTCGTCGAAAAGGGCAGCTGGATCGCGCGCTTCAATGTCAACTACCACCTGGGTGTCGACGGCCTGTCGCTCTGGCTGGTGCTGCTGACCTCGTTCATCACCGTGGTGGTCGTGATCTCGGCCTGGGAAGTGATCACCGAGCGCGTGAACCAGTACATGGGCGCGTTCCTGATCCTCTCGGGCTTCATGATCGGCGTGTTTGCCGCGCTCGACGGCATCCTGTTCTACGTGTTCTTCGAAGCCACGCTGATCCCGATGTACCTCATCATCGGCATCTGGGGCGGCCCGAACAAGATCTACGCGGCCTTCAAGTTCTTCATCTACACCCTGCTCGGCTCTCTGCTGATGCTGGTGGCGCTGATCTACCTGTACAACAAGTCGGGCGGCAGCTTCGACATCCTGAGCTGGCACAAGCTGCCGCTGGGCTCGACGGCGCAGACCTTCCTGTTCTTCGCGTTCTTTGCCGCCTTTGCCGTCAAGGTGCCGATGTGGCCGGTCCACACCTGGCTGCCGGACGTGCACGTCGAGGCGCCGACCGGCGGCTCGGCCGTGCTGGCCGCGATCATGCTGAAGCTCGGCGCCTACGGTTTCCTGCGCTTCTCGATGCCGATCGCGCCCGACGCCTCGCACGAATGGGCTTGGCTCATGATCGCGCTGTCGCTGATCGCGGTGATCTACGTCGGCCTGGTGGCGCTGGTGCAGGAAGACATGAAGAAGCTCGTGGCTTATTCGTCGGTTGCCCACATGGGCTTCGTGACGCTCGGCTTCTTCATCTTCAACGACCTGGGCGTGTCCGGCGGCATCGTGCAGATGATTGCCCACGGCTTCGTGTCGGGCGCCATGTTCCTTGGCATCGGCGTGCTCTACGACCGCGTGCATTCGCGCCAGATCGCCGACTACGGCGGCGTGGTCAACACCATGCCCAAGTTCGCCGCGTTCGCGCTGCTGTTCGCCATGGCCAATTGCGGCCTGCCGGGCACCGCTGGTTTCGTGGGCGAGTGGATGGTCATCCTGGGTGCGGTCAAGGCCAACTTCTGGATCGGCGCCGGCGCTGCCACCGCGCTGATCTTCGGCGCGGCCTACACCCTGTGGATGTACAAGCGCGTGTACCTCGGCCCGGTCGGCAACGACCACGTCAAGGAACTTACCGACATCAATGCCCGCGAATTCCTGATGCTGTCGCTGCTGGCCATTGCCGTGCTGTGGATGGGCATCCATCCGAAGCCGTTCACCGACGTGATGGACGCTTCCGTGACCGAGCTTCTTCGCCACGTGGCGATCTCGAAGCTGCCCTCCTGATGCCACGCTGAAGAAGAGAACGAGATGATTGACAAACTCAGCTGGGTCGCGATCTACCCCGAAATCGTGCTGCTGGTCATGGCCTGCATCATTGCGCTGGTCGACCTGTCGAGCACCAGTGCGCAGCGCACGCGCACCTACATCCTGACGCTGCTCACGCTGGCCGTGGTGGCGGTGCTGACCGGCCTTGCCGCCAACGAGGGCAAGACGGTCTACGGCTTCGGCGGCATGGTCGTGAGCGACCCCATGGGCAACTGGCTCAAGTGCTTTGCCACGGTAGCCCTGATGGTCACGCTGGTCTACGGACGGCCCTATGCGGCGGACCGCGACATGCTGCGCGGCGGCGAGATGTTCACCATCGGCATGTTCGCGCTGCTGGGCATGTTCGTGATGATCTCGGGCAGCAACTTCCTCCTGATCTACCTGGGCCTCGAGCTGCTCACGCTGTCGAGCTACGCCCTGGTGGCGCTGCGCCGCGACAACGCGGTGGCCAGCGAGGCGGCCATGAAGTACTTCGTGCTCGGCGCCATGGCCAGCGGCTTCCTGCTCTATGGCCTGTCGATGCTGTACGGCGCGACCGGTTCGCTCGACGTCAACGAAGTGTTCAAGATCATCGCCAGCGGCAAGGTGAACCACCAGGTGCTGGTGTTCGGCCTCGTGTTCATCGTGGCGGGCCTGGCCTTCAAGGTGGGTGCGGCGCCTTTCCACATGTGGGTGCCCGACGTCTACCAGGGCGCTCCGACGGCGGTCACGCTGCTGATCGGCGCGGCGCCCGAGCTGGCCGCCTTTGCCATCATCATCCGCCTGCTGGTGGAAGGGCTGCTGCCGCTGGCCATCGACTGGCAGCAGATGCTGGCGCTCTTGGCCATCGCCTCGCTGCTGGTGGGCAACCTGGCCGCCATCGCGCAGACCAACCTCAAGCGCATGCTGGCCTACTCGACCATTGCGCAGATGGGCTTCATGCTGCTCGGCCTGGTGGCGGGCGTGGTCAACGGCAACACCTACAACGCACAGTTCGCCTACAGCGCTTCGATGTTCTACATCGTGACTTACGTGCTGACCACGCTGGCGAGCTTCGGCATCATCCTGCTGCTGGCGCGCGAAGGTTTCGAAAGCGAAGAGATCACCGACCTGGCCGGCCTGAACCAGCGCAGCCCGCTGTACGCCGGCGTGATGGCCATCGCGATGTTCTCGCTCGCGGGCCTGCCGCCGCTGGTCGGGTTCTACGCCAAGCTGGCGGTGCTGCAGGCGCTGATCGCCTCGGGCCAGGCGCTCTACATCGGCCTGGCGGTGTTCGCGGTGATCATGTCGCTGATCGGCGCCTTCTACTACCTGCGCGTGGTCAAGGTCATGTACTTCGACGCTCCGGTCACGGCCAGCACCGTGTCGGCGCCGCGCGACGTGCGCACCGTGCTGTCGATCAACGGCCTGCTGATCCTCGTGCTGGGCATCGTTCCCGGCGGCCTCATGACGCTGTGCGCCAAGGCCATCGTGGCCACCCTGGCGAACTGACCCCGGCCTGCCCACGGTGTCGCAAACCGCATCGGTCTGGGTCGTTCTGCTGGTGGCGCTGGTGGCGGCCAACCTGCCGTTCTTCAACGACCGGCTGTTCGGCGTCGTGCCGCTGGCCACGCGGCCCAAGCCGCTGGCGGTGCGGCTCGCCGAACTGGTGGTGCTGTACTTCGTCGCAGGCGGCGTGGGGTTGCTGTTCGAAAGCCGGGCAGGGCAGATCGCCCCCCAAGGCTGGGAGTTCTATGCGGTGACCGGCGCGCTTTTCATCGTGCTGGCCTTTCCAGGGTTCACCTGGCGCTACCTCATGAAGCACAGGCACGGATGACCGACATGACTTCTCCCATTGCCGATTCGCACCTGAAGGAAGAACGCACGGCCAGCGAGGTGCTGGTCAAGGGCAATTTCCTCCAGGTCTGCCGCGACACCGTGCGCCTGCCCGACGGCCACAGCGCCACGCGCGAGTACGTGATCCATCCGGGCGCGGTGGTGGTGATTCCGCTGCTCGACGACGGCCGCGTGGTGCTGGAGCGGCAGTACCGCTATCCGGTCGGGCATGTGATGGTCGAGTTTCCGGCCGGCAAGCTCGATGCGGGCGAAGACCCGCTGGTGTGCGGCCAGCGCGAACTGCTCGAGGAAACCGGCTACACCGCGGGCGAATGGGCCTACGCCGGCGCCATGCACCTGGCCGTGGCGTATTCCACCGAGATCATCCACATCTACTTTGCGCGCGGCCTGTCGCTCGGGAAGCGGCAGCTCGACCACGGCGAGTTTCTCGACGTGTTCACGGCCACGCCGGCCGAAGTTGCGCTCTGGTGCCGCGACGGCACGCTCACCGATGCCAAGTCGCTGACCTGCACGCTGTGGCTGCAGAACGTTCTTTCGGGTGCATGGTCACTCGATTGGCAAGCCACCGCTTCGCAGGGCGGCGCGGGATAATCCGCGCATGAAGGTTCTCGATCTGCGCTGCTCGCATGGCCACGGCTTCGAAGGCTGGTTTGCGTCCAATGAAGCTTTCGAAACCCAGCTTGCCGCCGGACTGGTGGAATGCCCGGTGTGCGCCGACACGCGCATCGTCAAGCTGCTGAGCGCGCCGCGCCTGAACCTGGGCAACGCGAAGGCGCCGGCAGAGGGCGCTGCAACATCGCCATCGGCATCTCCAGCGCCCGCCAAGGCCCAGGCACCGGCCGAACAATCTCCGGAGGCCCGCTGGATGCGCGCCGTGCGCGAGGTTCTCGCAAAGACCGAGGACGTGGGCGACCGTTTTGCCGACGAGGCACGCAGGATGCACTACGGCGAAGCCGAAGAGCGCGGGATCCGCGGCCAGGCGACCCGCGAGCAGACCGAGGCGCTGCTCGAAGAGGGCATTCCGGTGATGGCCCTGCCCATTCCCGCGGCGCTCAAGGAAACGCTGCAGTAGCAGCAGCCTGCCGCCGCTGGTTCAGGCCGTGAACTGGAGGGCCGCCAGGCGGGCATAGACCCCGCCTTGCGCCACCAGCGTGGCGTGCGTTCCCTGTTCGACGATGCCGCCATGGTCCAGCACGATGATGCGGTCGGCCTTCTGCACGGTGGCCAGGCGGTGCGCAATCACGAGCGTGGTGCGGCCTTCCATGGCCGATTCGAGCGCTGCCTGCACCATGCGCTCGCTCTCCGCGTCGAGTGCGCTCGTGGCTTCGTCGAGCAGCAGCAGCGGCGGGTTCTTGAGGATGGCGCGCGCAATCGCGATGCGCTGGCGCTGCCCGCCCGACAGGCGCACGCCCCGTTCGCCGAGGAAAGTGTCGTAGCCCTCGGGCAGCGCCTGCAGGAAATCGTGCGCAAAGGCCGCGCGGGCGGCGGCATGCACCTCGTCGGCCGTCGCGTCGGGACGGCCGTAGCGGATGTTCTCCAAGGCGCTGGCCGAGAAGATCACGGCGTCCTGCGGCACCAGGCCGATGCGGGTGCGCAGTTCGGGCAGCGCGAGCGAGGCCAGCGGCACGCCGTCGAGCAGCAGGCCGCCCGACTGCGGATCGTAGTAGCGCAGCAGCAGCTGGAACACCGTGCTCTTGCCGGCGCCGCTCGATCCCACCAGGGCCACTGTTTCGCCGGGCGCGATGTCGAGGCTGAAGTCCTTGAGCGCCGGTGTGCCGGGCCGCGAGGGGTAGTGGAAAGTCACCGCCTCGAGCTTGACGGCGCTGCCCGCCACGGGCACGGGTGCAGCCGCCGGGTTGGGCGGTGAAACGATGGCCGCCGGGGCATGCAGCAGTTCCATCAGGCGCTCGGTTGCGCCGGCCGCGCGCAGCAGGTCGCCATAGACCTCGCCGAGCACCGCGGTCGCACTCGCAAGAATGGCCACGTAGACCACGGTCTGGCCCAGGTGGCCGGCCGTGATGTCGCCGCGCAGCACCGCCTGCGTGCCCTGGTACAGGCCCCAGAGCAGCGCCGCCGAGGTGGCGATGATGATGAAGGCCACCAGCACCGAACGCGCCCTGGTGCGGCGCACGGCGGTTCGAAAGGCGTTTTCGGTCGAGGCATTGAAGCGGCCGGCCTCGCGCGATTCGGCCGTGTAGCTCTGCACCACCGGAATCGCGTTGAGCACCTCGGCCGCGATGGCGCTCGAATCGGCCACCCGGTCCTGGCTCGCGCGCGAGAGCTTGCGCACGCGCCGGCCGAACCACATGCTCGGCAGCACCACCAGCACCAGGATGCCCAGCACCTGGACCATCACATAAGGATTGGTCCAGATCAGCACCGCCAGCGCGCCCACGCCCATGACGGCATTGCGCAGGCCCATGCTCAGCGACGAACCCACCACCGTCTGGACCAGCGTGGTGTCGGCCGTCAGGCGCGACAGCACTTCGCCGGTCTGCGTGGTTTCGAAGAACGCCGGGCTCTGGCGCAGCACATGGCCGTAGACGGCATTGCGCAGGTCGGCCGTGACCCGTTCGCCGAGCCAGCTCACCGTATAGAAGCGCGCCGCCGAAAAGAGGCCCAGCGCCACGGCCACTGCAAACAGGGCGCCGAAGTGCTCGCGCAGCGCCATGGTCTGCGCGCCCTTGTCGGTGCTCACCAGTCCGCCGTCGATCAGGCTGCGCAGTGCCAGCGGAAACACCAACGTGGTGATGGCGGCCATCACCAGGAAGATGCCCGCCAGCACGATCTGGACGCGGTAGGGCCGAAGAAAAGGGCTCAGGCCCGACAGCGATCGGGGCGAGCCCTTGGCCGGTGAAGACGGAGGGGAAGAAGCCATGGCCCGGATTCTACCGACCCTTGCCATCGCAAAGGTGGCCTTGACAATAATTGCCCAGACAATTAATATTTTGACCCATGAGCGATGCAGACAATCCGCAAGTCCCGCCAGCCTCGGGCGACACCGAGCGCCGGCCGGTCGATTTCTACCGTGCCGAGACCTACAAGGCCGAGGAAAGCATCGGGTACTTGATGCGCCGCATCCTGAGCGCGGTGGCCCAGGCGGTAGAAACCCGTATGTGCGAGCCCGGCAGTCCCACCTTTCCGCAATGGTTGCCGCTGTACAAGCTGCACGTCGGCGCAGCCACCACGGTGGCCGAATTGGCCCGGGCCTGCGAGCTCGACGCCGGTGCCATGACGCGCCTGCTCGACCGCCTCGAGGCCAAGGGCCTGTGCCGCCGCGTGCGCTCGCTCGAAGACCGCCGCGTCGTCAACATCGAGCTCACCGAGGAAGGCCGTGCCGCCGCCCAGGAAGTGCCGTACGTGCTGAGCCGCGTGCAGAACGAGCACCTGGCGGGCTTCACCAGGGAAGAGTGGGAGCAGCTCAAGGGCTACCTGCGCCGCATTCTCGACAACGCCCAGGCCCTGGCGGCCCGTGGAGATAAAAATGACTGAATCCCTTGCCGCGCGCGCCGTGCGCCGCACTCCCGTCGTTGCCGCCGTGCTGCTCGTGGCTGCGCTGGCCGGCTGTGCCGACATGGCCGGCATCGGCTCCGAGGCCCGGCTGCGCGACGCCGCGTCGCTCGGCATTGCCGCGGACCGCAGCGCCGCCGCCGTGCCGGCCCTCGAGCGCCAATGGTGGCTCGCCTTTGGCGATGCGCAGCTCAACGCGCTGATCGACCAGGCCGTGGCCGGCAATCCGAACCTGCAGGTGGCGCGGGCGCGGCTCGCGCGCGCGCAGGCTTCCGCGGACATCGCCGGGGCGGCGCTGAAGCCCAAGGTCAACGGCGAACTCGACCTGAACCGCCAGAAGTTCAACAGCAACTACATCTACCCCGAGCCGCTCGGCGGCTCCACGCAGAACATCGGCCTGCTGCAGCTCGGCGCGAGCTGGGAGCTCGACTTCTTCGGCAAGAACCGCACTGCGCTCGAAGCCGCCATCGGCGCCGCCAACGCCGCGGCGGCCGATGCCGATGCCGCGCGCGTGCTGCTGGCCAGCAACGTGGCGCGCAGCTACTTCCAGTGGGCGCGCCTGAACGAACAGCTCGGCGTGGCGCGGCGCACGCTGGCCCAGCGCGAGGAAACGCTCAAGCTGGTGCGCGACCGCGTGTCCGCGGGCCTCGACACCCGCCTCGAACTGCGCCAGAGCGAAGGCGGCCTGCCCGAAGCGCGCCAGCAGATCGAAGCCCTCGGCGAGCAGATCGCGCTGCAGCAGCACGCGCTCGATGCGCTCGTGGGCCAGCCCGATGTGTCCGCATCGCTCAAGCCGCCGATGCTCGAAGCCGTCAAGCCGATGGCGCTGCAGGCCAGCATTCCGGCCGACCTGCTGGGCCGCCGCGCCGACATCGCCGCCGCGCGCTGGCGCGTCGAGGCCGCCACCAGCGACGTGGCCAATGCCAGGACCCAGTTCTATCCCAACCTGAACCTCACGGCCTTCGTCGGCTTCCAGAGCCTGGGTTTCGGCAAGCTGCTCAAGTCGGGCAGCGAGCAGTGGGGCGTGGGCCCCGCGATCCACCTGCCGATCTTCGAAGGCGGCCAACTGCGCGCCAACCTGCGCGGCAAGGCGGCCGACCTGGATGCCGCAATCGAAAGCTACAACGCCACCGTGCTCGATGCGGTGCATGACGCGGCCGACCAGGTGTCCAGCGCCCAGTCGATCACGCGCCAGCAGGCCGAACAGCGCGCCGCGCAGGCCGCCGCCGAAGGGGCCTACGACATTGCCGTGCAGCGCTATCGCGCGGGACTGGGCAACTACCTCAACGTGCTGACCGCCGAAACCGCGGTGCTCGCGCAGCGCCGGCTGGCGGTCGACCTGGCCGCGCGCGCGCTCGACACGCAGGTGGGCCTGGCGCGCGCGCTCGGCGGCGGCTGGCAGCCGCCGGCAACCGCCACCGCCACGGCGCCCGCCTCATCTGCTGCATTGAACTGAACTGAATCGACTTTTTTCGTCTTCGGAAAGAACTCCATCATGAGCGACAACAACACTCCGACGCCCGCTGCAACCGACGCTTCCGCAGCTCCCGAAGCACCCGCCGGCAACGGCAAGCGCCGCCGCGCGCTGACCGCACTGGCGGCCGTGGTGATCGTCGCCGGCGGCGGCTGGGGCCTCTACGAATGGCTGGTGGCCAGCCACTACGAGGACACCGACAACGCCTACGTGCAGGGCAACGTGATCCAGATCACGCCGCAGATCGCCGGCACCGTCATGGCCATCAACGCCGACGACACCGACTTCGTGAAGGCCGGCCAGCCGCTGGTGCAGCTGGACCCCGCCGATGCGAAGGTGGCGCTCGAGCAGGCCGAGGCCGCGCTCGCGCAGGCCGTGCGCCAGGTGCGCACGCTCTATGCCAACAACGGCTCGCTGGCCGCGCAAGTCACGCTGCGCCAGGCCGACATCGTCAAGGCCCAGAGCGACATCGCCAAGGCGCAGGACGACCTGCAGCGCCGCCGCGCGCTGTCGGGCAACGGCGCGGTCTCGAAGGAAGAACTCAACCACGCCGAAACGGCGCTCGACAACGCGAAGAGCCAGCTCGCCGCTGCGCAGGCCGGCGTGGTGGCCGCGCGCGAAGCGCTGGCCAGCAACCAGTCGCTGACCGAAGGCACCAGCGTGGCCCAGCACCCGAGCGTGCAGGCCGCCGCCGCCAAGGTGCGCGAGGCCTACCTGGCCACGCAGCGCGTGGCCATGCCCGCGCCGGTCGACGGCTACGTCGCCAAGCGCACCGTGCAGCTTGGCCAGCGCGTGGCCGCCGGCACGCCCATGATGTCGATCGTGCCGCTGAACCAGCTGTGGGTCGACGCCAACTTCAAGGAAGTGCAGCTGCGCAACATCCGCATCGACCAGCCCGTGAAGCTCACGGCCGACGTCTACGGCAAGAAGGTCGAATACACCGGCAAGGTCGCGGGCCTGGGCGTGGGTACCGGCAGCGCCTTTGCGCTGCTGCCGGCGCAGAACGCCACCGGCAACTGGATCAAGGTGGTGCAGCGCGTGCCCGTGCGCATCGCGCTCGACCCCGAGCAGCTCAAGGCCAACCCGCTGCGCATCGGCCTGTCGATGGACGCCGAGATCGACATCTCGCAGAAGGGCGGCAAGATGCTGGCCGACGCGCCGCGCGCCACCGCCATTTCACAGACGCAGGTCTACAGCAAGCTCGACCACGGCGCCGATGCCGAAGTCGACCGCATCGTGGCCGCGAATCTCGGCCGCGGCGCGCCGACGGCCGCCGCAGTGCCGGCGGCGGGCCGCTCCGCCACGCCCGCGGCAACGGCCGGAACCGCGGCCCACGGCGCTTCGCAGTCCCATCCCGGCTGATCGTCATTCACGGTTCCCGAGGCAAAGCCAATGGCCACTGCTGCTCCCGCCTACGTCGCGCATCCGCCGCTCGAGGGCGCCGCCCGCGTCTGGGGCACGATCGCGCTGTCGGCCGCCACCTTCATGAACGTGCTCGACTCGTCGATCGCGAACGTGTCGCTGCCGGCCATCTCGGGCGACCTTGGCGTGAGCACCACGCAAGGCACCTGGGTCATCACCAGCTTCGCGGTGGCCAACGCCATCGCGGTGCCGCTCACGGGTTTCATGACGCAGCGCTTCGGCCAGGTGCGCCTGTTCATGGCGAGCGTGATCCTGTTCATGGTCGCCTCGCTGCTGTGCGGCCTGGCGCCGAACATGACCACGCTGATCCTGTTCCGCGCGCTGCAGGGCTTCGTCGCGGGGCCGATGATTCCGCTGTCGCAGACGCTGCTGCTGTCGAGCTACCCGCGCGCCAAGGCGGGCCTCGCGATGGCGATGTGGTCGATGACCACGCTGGTCGCGCCGGTGATGGGGCCGCTGCTGGGCGGCTGGATCACCGACAACATCTCGTGGCCGTGGATCTTCTACATCAACATCCCGGTCGGCATCGTCGCGGCCGCGATCACCTGGGCGCTCTACCGCAAGCGCGAGAGCAGCACGCACAAGGTACCGATCGACGCCATCGGCCTCGCACTGCTGGTGCTGTGGGTCGGCGCGATGCAGCTCATGCTCGACAAGGGCAAGGAGCTCGACTGGTTCCACTCGCCCGAGATTGTCACGATGGCTGTGATCGCGGTGGTGGGCTTCGCCTTCTTCCTGATCTGGGAGCTGACCGACAAGCACCCGGTGGTGGACCTGTCGCTCTTCAAGCGCCGCAACTTCTGGTCGGGCGCCGTGGCCACGGCCATTGCCTATGGCCTGTTCTTCGGCAACGTGGTGCTCTTGCCGCTGTGGCTGCAGCAGTGGATGGGCTACACCGCCACGCAGGCCGGCATGATCATGGCGCCGGTGGGGCTGCTGGCCATCTTCTTCTCGCCGTTGGTCGGGCTCACGGTGGCCAAGATCGACCCGAGGCGCTACGCCACGTTTTCATTCCTGGTGTTTGCGCTGGTGCTGTGGATGCGCTCGAACTTCAACACGCAGGCCGACTTCGTGACGATCATCATCCCGACGATCATCCAGGGCATCGCGATGGCGTTCTTCTTCATCCCGCTCGTGACCATCACGCTGTCGGGCCTCACGCCCGACCGCATCGCGGCCGCGTCGGGGCTGTCGAACTTCCTGCGCATCACCGCGGGCGCCATGGGCACGTCGATCACCACCACGCTGTGGGAGAACCGCGCGGCGCTGCACCACTCGCAGCTCGCGGAGTCGGTGAACCAGGGAAACAACGCGGCGGCCAGCGCAATGTCTGGGCTGGCGAGCAGCGGCCTGAGCACCGAGCAGGTGATGGGCCAGATCAACCGCATCGTCGACCAGCAGTCGTTCATGCTGGCCACCAACGACATCTTCTATGCGTCGGCGATCCTCTTCCTGCTGCTGATTCCGCTGGTGTGGCTGGCCAGGCCGCAGCGCGGCGGTGCCGGCGGCGATGCGGCCGCCGGGGCTCATTGAGGGCACGCGTTCCTCTTCAGGCGCCGAGTGCCCGCAAGACGTCGTAGCACGCCCCCGTGGTGTGATAGTCGGTCTTGCCGGCCGGGCTTTTTTCGTCGCTGATCTTGCGGTTGTCGGGCGCGAGGATGCGGTACCACGCGCCATGGCGGTGGTCGACGAAATGCGCCCAGCTGTAGGCCCAGATGCGGTCGTACCAGTTCCAGTAGCCGGCATCGCCGGTGCGCGCCG
Organism: Variovorax sp. SPNA7; assembly: GCF_033807855.1. NCBI lineage: Bacteria > Pseudomonadati > Pseudomonadota > Betaproteobacteria > Burkholderiales > Comamonadaceae > Variovorax > Variovorax sp. SPNA7. Next base: position 3,887,595 of record NZ_CP138513.1, on the reverse strand, counting down.
CCAGCAGGGCCGCGGCGGCAAAGCTCTCGGCCTGCACCCAGAAGTACTTGTCGCCGTCGCACACCGCGCCATCGGGGCCGAATCCGTAGGCGAGGCCGCCATGCGCCGCATCCCAGCCACGGAGCATCGCGGTGTCGAAGAAGTGCCTGGCGCGCGGCACGGCCCAATCCGCGTCGCGGCCCGCGGCAACGAGCGCGCGCTCCAACTGCAATAGGAGCTTGGCCCACTCGGTCAGGTGCCCGGTCTGGAAGCCCCAGGGCCGGAAGATGTTGCTCTTGTCGCCGCGGTTGTAGTCCCAGTCGACCGACCAGTCGTCGCGGTAGTGCTCCCAGACCAGCCCGCCGGCCAGCGCGGCCTGCCGGCCCGTGACCGACTCCGCGAGCGCGAGCGCGCGATCGAGGTAGCGCGCGTCCTGCGTGGCCTCGAAGGCCGCAAGCATCGCCTCGCAGGCGTGCATGTTGGCGTTCTGGCCGCGGTACGCACCCACATGCCAATCGGGGGTGGCCTCGTCGGCATAGAGCGCGTGCCGAGGCTCCCAGAAATGCCGTTCCATCAGCTGCCACGTGTCTTCGAGCCCCGCGCGCGCCTCTTCGATGCCGGCCATGAGCGCATGCGCATGCGCGAGCAGCACGAAGGCCAGGCCGTAGCAATGCTGCGTGCCGTCCTGCACGGTGGCGCGGCCGTCGTGCCAGTCGATCTGCCACGCGTAGCCGCCGCCGGGCTGCGCATGCGCGCGCTGCACGAACGCCAGGCCGTGGCGCGCAGCGTCGAGGTGCTTCGGATCGCCGAAGCGCCGGTACGCCATCGCATGGTTGAAGACGAAGCGCGTGCTGCTGACGAGGTGCCGCGTGCGCCGGTCGTACACCGTGCCGTCGTCCTTGAAGAAGTGGAAGAAGCCGCCTGATGGGTCGCGGCTGACCGGCTCATAGAAGGCCAGCGTGTGCAGGATGTGGCCGATCAGGAATTCGGGCGAGCGGAAGTTCGGCATGGGCGTAGGGGTTCGAACCGATGAGTCATTGTCATTGTGACGACAGTCGTGCGCTGCCGGAGACAGCCGCCGAAGGCAGGTTGCACTGCAGCATAGGCATTTGCCCCAGTATGCAAGCGGGAGACGGCCACGAACAATCGGTCCGCGTTAACAATTACGCAACAAAGATGGACCGCATGACCCAGCAATCTTCTCGGTACCCGGGCGACTTCGCGAGATGAGCGACGTCATCCTCGAAACACGCCAGCTCACCAAGGAATTCAAGGGGTTCACTGCGGTCAGCAAGGTCGATCTCTCGGTGGTGCGCGGCTCGATCCATGCGTTGATCGGCCCGAACGGGGCCGGCAAGACCACCTGCTTCAACCTGCTCACCAAGTTTCTCGAACCCACCAGCGGCACGATCCTGTTCAACGGGCACGACATCACGGGCGAGCGGCCGGCGCAGATCGCGCGGCGCGGCATCATCCGCTCGTTCCAGATCTCGGCGGTGTTTCCGCACCTCACGCTGCTGGAGAACGTGCGCCTCGGGCTGCAGCGCGCGCTCGGCACCTCGTACCACTTCTGGAAGAGCGAGAAATCGCTCGAGCCGCTCAACACACGTGCCCGCGAACTGCTGGCCGAGGTCGGCCTGGCGCACGAGGCCGACGAGCTCACGGTGAACCTGCCCTACGGCCACAAGCGCGCGCTCGAGATCGCAACAACGCTGGCCATGGACCCCGAACTGATGCTGCTCGACGAACCCACGCAGGGCATGGGCCATGAAGACGTGCACCGCGTGGCCGAACTCATCAAGCGCGTGTCCGCCGGCCGCACCATCCTGATGGTCGAGCACAACATGAGCGTGGTCTCGACCATTGCCGACACCATCACGGTGCTGCAGCGCGGCGCCGTGCTGGCCGAAGGGCCGTACGCGGAAGTCTCGAGGAATCCGCAGGTGATGGAGGCCTACATGGGCACCACCGACGGCCAGCTTCAAGGGGCACATTGACATGACCGCTGCCTTGGAAATCAAAGGTCTCCACGCCTGGTACGGCGAATCGCACGTGCTGCACGGCGTCGACATGGTGGTGCAGCCCGGCGAGGTCGTGACGCTGCTCGGGCGCAACGGCGCGGGGCGCACCAGCACGCTGCGCGCGATCATGGGCCTGACCGGCTCGCGCAAGGGCAGCATCGAAGTCAACGGCGTGCAGACCATCGGCATGGCCACGCACCGCATCGCGCACCTGGGCATCGGCTATTGCCCCGAGGAGCGCGGCATCTTCGCGAGCCTCTCGGCCGAGGAGAACCTGCTGCTGCCGCCGACGCTCAAGAACGCCAGGGGCGCAGGGCAGGGCATGTCGGTGGCCGAGATCTACGAGATGTTCCCCAACCTGGCCGAGCGCCGCAACAGCCCGGGCACGCGGCTGTCGGGTGGCGAGCAGCAGATGCTGGCGGTGGCGCGCATCCTGCGCACCGGCGCCAAGCTGCTGCTGCTCGACGAGATTTCCGAAGGCCTCGCGCCCGTCATCGTGCAGGCGCTCGCCCGCATGATCCACACGCTGCGCGGCAAGGGCTACACCATCGTGATGGTGGAGCAGAACTTCCGCTTTGCCGCACCGCTGGCCGACCGCTTCTACGTGATGGAGCACGGCCGCATGGTCGAGGCCTTCGGCGCCAAGGAACTCGAAGCCAAGATGCCCGTGCTCAGCGAGCTGCTGGGCGTGTAGCCGCGGCCGCGTCCATTCATTTTTTTGTTGACTCTCTCAACCGTTCCAGGAGACACCATGCAAACCAAGCTCAAAATCATTGCCCTCATGCTCGGGGCCGCGGGTCTTGCGAGCCATGCCGTGCAGGCGCAGGAGAAGGTCGTCATCGGCTACATCAGCGACCTGTCCGGCCTGTACGCCGACCTGGAAGGCAAGGGCGGTGCAACCGCCATCCAGATGGCCATCGACGACATGGGCGGCAAGGTGCTCGGCCAGCCGGTGGAGGTGCTGAGCGTCGACCACCAGAACAAGCCCGACATCGCCGCCTCGAAGGCGCGCGAGTGGATCGACACCGCGGGCGCCACGATGATCTTCGCGGGCACCAATTCGGGCGTGGCGCTGGCCACCGCCAAGGTGGCACAGGAAAAGAAGCGCGTGTTCTTCACCAACGGCGCGGCCACCTCGGCGCTCACCAACGCGCAGTGCAGCCCCTACACCGTGCACTACGCCTACGACACCGTCGCGCTCGCCAAGAGCACCGGCGGCGCAGTGGTCGACACCGGCGGCAAGAGCTGGTTCTTCCTGACGGCCGACTATGCCTTCGGCCATGCGCTCGAGGGCGACACCGCCAAGGTGGTCAAGGCCAAGGGCGGCACGGTGGTGGGCACGGTGCGGGCGCCGCTCAATGCGTCGGACTTCTCTTCCTTCCTGCTGCAGGCGCAGAACTCCAAGGCCCAGGTGCTGGGCCTGGCCAATGCCGGCGGCGACTTCATCAATTCGATGAAGGCATCGAAGGAGTTCGGCATCGACAAGTCGATGAAGGTCGCGGGCCTGCTGGTGTTCCTCACCGACGTGAAGAGCCTGGGCCTGCCGGCCACGCAGGGCCTGCTGCACACCACCAGCTGGTACTGGGACGCCGACGACGAGTCGCGCAAGTGGGCCGCGCGCTACGAAGCCAAGACCAAGAACAAGCCGACCGACATCCAGGCGGCCGACTACTCGGCCACCATGGCCTACCTCAAGGCCGTGGAGGCGGTGAAGAGCACCGATGCCGACAAGGTCATGGCGCACCTCAAGAAGACCCCGATCAACGACTTCTACGCCAAGGGCGTGATCCGCCCCGACGGCCGCATGGTGCACGACATGCTGCTGGCCGAGGTCAAGAAGCCTTCGGAATCCAAGGGCCCGTGGGACCTGCTGAAGATCGTCAAGAAGGTGCCGGGCGATCAGGTCTACACGACCAAGGAAGAAAGCACCTGCGCACTCTGGAAGTAACCGTTGCCTGAGCGGGAGCCGGCCGTACGCGGCGGCCCCCGCGCGAAGCCGCTGCCTCCTTTCTGAACCTCGATTCCATTCACGATGAATATTTCCATGCCTGCCCTGTTGAGCCAGCTCCTGCTGGGGCTGGTCAACGGGTCGTTCTACGCGATCCTGAGCCTGGGGCTGGCGGTGATCTTCGGGCTGCTCAACGTCATCAACTTCGCGCATGGCGCGCTGTTCATGATGGGTGCGGTGCTGTCGTGGATGGCGATGAACTACTTCAACGTCAACTACTGGGTCATGCTGGCGGTGGCGCCGCTGATCGTCGGCCTGTTCGGCGTGCTGATCGAGCGGCTGCTGCTGCGCTGGATCTACAAGCTCGACCACCTCTACGGCCTCCTGCTCACGCTGGGCCTCACGCTGCTGATCGAAGGCGGCTTCCGCTCGGTGTACGGCGTGTCGGGCCTGGCCTACAACACCCCCGAGGCGCTGAGCGGCGGCACCAACCTGGGCTTCATGTTCCTGCCCAACTACCGTGCCTGGGTGGTCGTCGCATCGCTGGTGGTGTGCTTTGCCACCTGGTATGCGATCGAGAAGACGCGGCTCGGCGCCTACCTGCGCGCGGGCACCGAGAACCCGCGGCTGGTGGAGGCCTTCGGCGTCAACGTGCCGCTGATGGTGACGCTGACCTACGGCTTCGGCGTGGCGCTGGCGGCCTTTGCCGGCGTGCTCGCGGCACCGGTGATCCAGATCTCGCCGCTGATGGGGCAGAACCTCATCATCATCGTGTTCGCGGTGGTCGTGATCGGCGGCATGGGCTCGATCATGGGCGCCATCCTCACGGGGCTGGGGCTCGGCGTGATCGAGGGCCTGACCAAGGTGTTTTACCCGGAGGCTTCGGCCACCGTGGTGTTCGTGATCATGGTCGTGGTGCTGCTGATCCGCCCCGCGGGCCTGTTCGGCAGCGAGAAGTGAAGTCCATGAAGAAAATATCGCTCGTCGTCTACGGGGTGCTGCTGCTGGCACTCATCGCGGCACCTTTCATCGGCTTCTATCCGGTGTTCGTGATGAAGGTGCTGTGCTTTGCGCTCTTTGCCTGCGCCTTCAACCTGCTGCTGGGCTATACCGGCATGCTGTCCTTCGGCCATGCCGCGTTCCTCGGTGGCTCGGCCTACCTCACGGGCCAGGCGCTCAAGGTCTGGCATTTCACGCCCGAACTCGGCCTCGTCATGGGCACGCTGGCCGGCGCGCTGCTGGGCCTGGTGTTCGGCTGGCTGGCCATCCGCCGCCAGGGCATCTACTTCTCGATGATCACGCTGGCACTGGCGCAGATGATGTACTTCGTCGCGCTGCAGGCACCGTTCACGGGCGGCGAGGACGGGCTGCAGAGCGTGCCGCGCGGCAAGCTCTTCGGCATCGTCGACCTGCGCGACGACCTCACGATGTACTACGTCGCGCTGGTGATCGTGGTTGCGGCCTTCCTGCTCATTGCGCGCACGGTGCATTCGCCGTTCGGGCAGGTGCTCAAGGGCATCAAGGAGAACGAGCCGCGCGCCATTTCGCTCGGCTACGACGTCAACCGCTTCAAGCTGCTGGCCTTCGTGATCTCGGCCGCGCTGTCGGGCCTGGCGGGCTCGCTGAAGACGCTGGTGCTCGGCTTCGCTTCGCTGAGCGACGTGCACTGGACCGCTTCGGGCCACGTGATCCTGATGACGCTGGTGGGCGGCCTTGGCACGCTGTCGGGTCCGCTGGTGGGCTCGGCGGTCGTGGTGCTGCTGGAGAACAAGGTGGGCGACTTCGGCAGCTTCATGGCGCGCCTCACCGGTGTCGACTGGTTCAATACGCTGGGCGAGTCGGTCACCATGGTCACGGGCCTGATCTTCGTGATCTGCGTGCTGGCATTCCGCAGGGGCATCATGGGCGAGGTCATCGCCTTCATCGACCGGCGCCGCGGCAAGAAGGCCTGAAGCGAAAGAAGGCGGCTTCTGTCCGCCCTCGTCGTTTCTGAGTAGCGCGATGTTTGGTCCGGTGCCTGAATACCCTGGCACGGGAATTCAGGCCGTGCGCGTTTCAGTTCTTGGATGGTTTGGGCTCGCGACTTTCTCGCAGCGCCTTGAGCCGTGGTTCTGCCTGACCTGGGGGAATCTGGCCTTCTGCCTCCAGTCGTCTGAGTCGGCGTTCATCTGCCCGATTCAGGGCGTCTTTGAGAAGTGCCATCTTTCGTGACGCGCAGGGCTCGCATTCGTAGTAGGTCTCTGGACGACCAGCGGGCTCCAGTTTTGCATTCAGCTCAAATGTGTTTATTCGGCCTGAGGGCTCAATGCCGATAGTGATGGCCTTGCCATTCTTAAAAAAGACTCGTGCGCCCCCTAGGCATCCCGTCCTCTCCGTATCTTCGCTGTAATAAGATTTTTCGGAGACCCTCCGCATGTGACGTAATGCGTAGAGAACGTCGTCTTCGGTCAAGACAACGTCGTCACAGTCCAGGAAATCCTTCCTTTCCCAAGCGGACCGGATCGAAGGTTCGGTGATTTCAATCTTCTTCACATATGCGACAGGGTATCGCTTGTCAGCCGCGTGAGTGGCGCAGACCGCTGATGCCAAGAACAGCGCGACTGCCAAGATGTTGGTCTTGTTCATGGGGCCGTGACGGGGAGATTCCAATTCGCTCCCTGCGCCTCCGTTGGGTTCTTCCTGCTGGCATCTGGATGACGAAAAACCTCGCCCGGCGCGATCTGCATGGAGTCTTCAAGTGCCTTGACAAGCCACGAGAGCGATTGATTTTGAGCTGCGGTTGGCGTGTCGTAGATGCCAAATTCCCCGCGTAGCTGTTCCGCAGATCGCTGCTTGCGAGGGTCTGGGTCCCTGAAGCCCAGTGGCAACCTGGCTCTGCCGACCATCTCAATTCCGACGGCTTCCATATTGCTCGGGTAGCGGTCGCTAGGCGGTTTGGTCATTTCAATGCGGTGCATCGCGTCTACACCTGAATTTTTTGGGCCGTATGCCGGCATACAACTGCCCGTGAGAAGGCACCTCGCCCTCAATGGCCCAACATGATTCGTGCGCTGGTAGATCGCGGCCGTCTGGTAAATGGTTCCATCGGTGTCGATGAGAAAGTGTGCGCCATTGGCCTTGGGACGTGTGTAACTGCTCAGCGAGGATGCTGCAGTATCCGCATCGGTCTGGTGCACGATGATGCCGGTGATAGGAACGCTCCGCCTGCCCCGTTCAATGATTTGGCTGCGAGCACTGCGCACTCTCGCGTGAATGATCATTCCGTCTGTGTCAATTTGAACTGCCATGCGACCTCCTTGAAGAATTATTTGTCGTCGGTTGGCGTGCGGGGCGCAGGACATGGCGGGTCAACTGACCGATCGTTGACATGAGTTCTCTCCCTTTTCGACCGGCCGAGCGGCGATCCTGCGGCATCTTATCGGCGCGGGCATGGTCCACCAGTCAACCAAAAGACTGCGGTGGCTGCTAGCGGCCGTGGCGAGACCGGTAATTTGTCACGCTCCGTGCGGCTTTTCGCGGCAGACTGAAGCGGCCCGCCCCAGCTTCCAGTTCCTCTGGCTCTACGGCTGGTGACTCGGCAACGTCTCCAAGAGCTTGGCGCGCTCCGCAAACAGGTTGTTGCGCACACTCTGGATCAGATCGAGGAACTCGTCGATATTGCTCAGTTCAGCCAGGCCATCCACTCGTATTGCGCCCAGGGGAACATGACGCCATGGCCCCCGGTCTCCCAATACGGCGGATCCATGTAGAACAGCGTATGCGGATGGTCGTAGCTGTCCGGGCAGGCCGCCCAGACGAGCCCCTCGATGGCGCAAACCCGCTCAGGGCAGCGCGGTAATGCGGTTGGCCGCGGGCGGCGCGAGCGGGCTGTTCGCCTTGATGTAGGCCTCGAGGGCGTCCACGTCCTGGTCGCCGCCGAGCGTGTCGGTGCCCTGGTTGAAGACCGTGAAGTTGTCGCCGCCGGTGGCCAGGAAGCTGTTCATCGTCACGCGGTAGCTCGCACCGTCGGTCATCGCGGTTCCGTTGAGCGCCATGTTGCTGATGCGCGAGCCCGCGGGCGCCGAGAGGCTGTAGCTGTAGCTCAGGCTGCGCGAAGGCAGCAGCACCCTCGGCGAGGCGACCGTGTTGCTGCCGCTGTTGAACTGCTGCTCGAGCAAGGCCTTGATCTGCGCGCCGGTCATCGTCTTCACCACCAGGCTGTTGCCGAAGGGCTGCACGCTGAAGATCTGGCCATAGGTCACGCTGCCGTCGCCGGCCGGCACCAGGTCGGCGCGCACGCCGCCCGGGTTCATGAAGGCGATCTGGGCGCCGCCCTTGTCGCTGGCGCTGGTCGCGGCGAGCTGCGCATCGGCGATCAGGTTGCCGAGCACGCTTTCGCGCGATGCCGTCTGCGTGCGCATGGCCGGGGCGGAGAGCGTGCCCACCACCCGCTGCACCAGCGGCGCCGCGACGGAAAGGTACTGGCTGACGAGCGCGGCCACTTCCTGGTTCTTGCCGAACACGGGGTACTGGTCGGTCACCGCCACCGTGGTCGCGCCGCTGGTGTAGGCCTCGCCCTGGACGATCACGTTGTCGGCCGACTTGGCCGTGACCTTGCGGGTGCGCGTGTCGATCGTCAGGTTGATGTCGGTCAGCAGGGTGCCGTACTGTCCGGCGCTGGTCAGCAGGAAGGGCTTGGCCGGGTTGGTCTTGCCGTAGTCGCAGATGTAGGAGCGGTGCGTGTGGCCCGAGATCACCACGTCGACGGAGGCGTCGAGCTTGTTGAGGATCGGCAGGATGTCGCCGTTCAGGCCGGCGCAGCTCTTTTCGTTGTAGCCCACGGTGGTGGTGCCGCCTTCGTGGACCACCACCACGATGGCGTCGGCGCCCTGGGCCTTCAGCTGCGGGATCAGCGCGTTGGCCGTATCGGCTTCATCCTTGAAGCTCAGCCCCGCAACGCCGGCCGGCGTCACGATGCTGGGCGTGCCCTTGAGCGTCATGCCGATGAACGCCACCTTCACCGTGGCGCCGTCCTTGGTGAAGGTCTTGATGCCCGTGGCGGGGAACAGCGTGGTGCCGTCGCTCTTCACGGTGTTGGCCGCCAGGAAGCCGAAGTTGGCGCCCGGGAAGGCCTTGTTCACGCGGCAGGGCTCCAGCGGCGTGTTCTTGGCGCAGCCGCCGTTCTTCATGCGCAGGAGCTCGGTCTGGCCCTTGTCGAACTCGTGGTTGCCGACCGCGTTGAAGTCGATCTTCATCGCGTTCACGGCTTCGATGGTCGGCTCGTCGAGGAACAGGGCCGACACCAGCGGCGAGGCGCCGATCATGTCGCCGGCGGAGACCACGGCGTTGTTCTCGTTCTTCGCCTTGAGCGACGCGATGGCCGAGGCGAGATACGCGGCGCCGCCGGCGGGCACCGGTATCGTGCCGCCGCCGCTCGCCGGCGCGGTGATGGAAAGTCGGGGCGGCTCGAGGTTGCCGTGCAGGTCGTTGAAGGCAATGAGCTTCACGTCCATGCTGCCGGGCGCGGCGGGCGGGGGCGGTGCCGGCGGCGCGGGAGCAGGGGCGGGCGGGAGGAACGGAATGAACCCGTTCGAATTGCTGCTGCTTCCGCCGCAGGCGGACAAGGTGGCCAGGACCACCCCCGCCAGGGCGAGATGTTTCAACGATGCGTGCATGAGCCTCTCCTCTTTGATGGAATGCAGCAGCGCATGCTGGACATGGCAGATGACGTCGCCATGACCGCCCCGCAGGAAGAGTGATCAGGGCAGGGGAACCACGCGGATGGCCACGCCGGGGCCGAAGGCGCGCCGCAGCAATTCGCTGGCCTGGGCGCTCTGCGCGTCGCCGGGCGACTGCACCGCCAGCCATCCCTCGGTGGCTCGCCGCTGCAGGTGCCAGCCCTCCTGCCCGATGCGGATCAGGCTGGCAAGCGACGCGGCGTCCGCGATGGGCAGCGCCGCGGGCACGATGTCGAGCCAGTCCACCACCTGGTCGGCTTCGCCGCCGAGCCGCGCGGTCGCGCCGTCCACCAGCGCGCGCTGCGTGGCCGCATCCCTGACCGCGCCCTGCAGGATGATCCCGTTGCCGTGCCAGCGGATTTCAAGCGCTGCGTTCGTTGCCGGCGGGGCCGGCCGCGCGGCTGCGAACACCCACGCGGCGCCGGCGGCGGCCAGCAGCACCATCAGCAGCGCGATGAGCCGGGGTCGTCTGTTCATTCAAGCCTTGTTGGCGCACGTCCATCGTGCAAGTGTCGAATGCCGAGTTCAGGGGCCCGGCATGACGGCGTGATGACAGACGCACAGGGCTGCTGCGCGGCCTCAGAGCCGCAGTGGTGCGGCGTAGCCGGTCATCTCCAGGTAGCCCCGGCCGACGCGGCGGCCTTGTGCATCGACGAGGTCGCTCAGGCCTTCCCAGTAGACCCCGCCGGTGGAGCCGCGGCTGTCGAGCTCCTGGTCGTCGAGCAGCGCGCGCACCTCGAAGCTGCCCGACGGCGTCTGCACGCGCCACCGGGTCGGGTACTTCGCCTGCGTGCGCGGGCTGGTCCACGTATTCGCGCTTTCGAAGCGCACCTCGTCGTTGTTGAAAACGCGCAGCGCACCATCGCGCGTGCGAAACGATCCGCCGGCCCACAGCGCACTGCCGTCGCGGCGCCGCAGGCGAAAGGCGGTGAGGGCGCTGCCGTCGTCCAGGTTCATGCCGATCCAGTCCCAGCCCACGGCCTCGGGGTGCATCAGCGCTTCGCTCCATTCGTGGTCGAGCCAGGCGATGCCGTCGACATCGAAGGCCTGGCCCTTGAGCGTGAGCCGGCCCTGCGTGCGCAGCTGGGGCTCGCTGTAGTAGTAGCTCGCCTGTGTTTCCTCCGGTCCCTTGCGCGAGAGCCCGGCCTTGCCCTGCAGCAGCACCGGCTGCGTGGGCGTGAAGCGCAGGTCGAGCGAGAACTCGCCGGCCGGGATGCGCGCCGAATAGCTGCCGTTCTCCCTGCGCACCAGCGACCAGTCGCGCAGGCGCACGTCGGTGTCGGCTTCGCTGGCCGATGCAACGCCGAAGCCCGCGCGCGCAATGCGCTGGTCGTGCAGCAGCACGCGGCCTTCGAGGTCGGTGACGGCCGCATGCGCGAACACGAGGTTCCTGGCCGCGAAGGCCGAGCGCAGGCCCTCTGCCGCATCGACGCGCGAGCGGAAGAAGGTCACCTGGAAGCCGAACTCGCGTCCCGCCGGAGTCTTCGCGTGGCCCGTGATGTACCACCACTCGGTCTGCAGGTCAGGGTGGCTGCCGAAGTCGCGCGGGAACTGCAGCGTGCGCGCGGGCAGTGCCCAGCCTGCGGGCGCGGCGGCCAGCGCCGCAAGCAGCAGGCTGCGGCGCGAGAGCTTGTGAAAGAACGCGGCCGGCGGCATCACCCCGCAACCAGTGCGTCGATGCGCTGCTGTGCCGGCCCGATGTCGCCGAATGCGTTCTGCACCCAGGCCGCATCGTGATAGCTCGGCAGATAGCGCTCGCCCGCATCGCACAGCAGCGAAAGAATGGAGCCCTGCCGGCCGGCCGCGCGCATTTCGCCGGCAATGGCCAGCATGCCGACGAAGTTGGTGCCGGTCGACGGGCCCACCTTGCGGCCGAGCAGCGCCGAGAGCGCGTGCATGGCCGCCACCGAATCGAGATTGGGCACCTCGATCATCCGGTCGACCAGCGTGCGGATGAAGCTCGGCTCCACGCGCGGCCGACCGATGCCTTCGATGCGCGAGCCCGCCGCCGTCAGCGTGGCGTCGCCGCTGCGGTGGTAGGCCGAGAACACCGAGCCTTCGGGATCGGGCACGCAGACCTGCGTGTCGTGGCAGCGAAAGCGCACATAGCGCCCGATGGTGGCGCTGGTGCCGCCGGTGCCCGCGCCCACCACGATCCACGCCGGCACCGGATGCCGCTCGCGCGCCATCTGCTGGAACATGCTTTCGGCGATGTTGTTGTTGCCGCGCCAGTCGGTGGCGCGCTCGGCGTACGTGAACTGGTCCATGTAGTGGCCGCCGGTCTGCTCGGCGAGCGCGTGCGCTTCCTCGTAGACCTGCGCCGCATGGTCGACGAAGTGGCAGCGCGCGCCATAGAAGGCGATCTGCGCCACTTTCTCGGGCGAGGTGCTGCGCGGCATCACGGCGATGAAGGGCAGCCCCAGAAGCCGCGCGAAATAGGCTTCGCTGACCGCCGTCGAGCCGCTCGAGGCCTCGACGATGGTGGTGCCCTCGCGCACCCAACCGTTGCACAGCGCATAGAGGAAGAGCGAGCGCGCGAGCCGGTGCTTGAGGCTGCCGGTGGGATGGGTCGATTCGTCCTTCAGGTACAGGTCGATGCCGGCCGCGGCGAGCGCGGGCAGCGGCAGCGGGATCAGGTGCGTGTCGGCGCTGCGCTGGTAGTCGGCCTCGATGCGGCGGATCGCGCCGCCGAGCCAGCCGCCGCAGGAGGAAGAGGAGGGGGTTTGCTGCATATCTGTGGCAGTCTACAAGTCGTGGGTGTGGATGGTCTCTGTTGGGCTTGTTTGTTTTCCGGGGCCGGGTCTCGCCCCGGCGGGCGAGCTACTTTCTTTTGCTTCGCCAAAAGAAAGTAGCCAAAGAAAAGGCGACCCCACTGTCTGCGATCCCTTCGCTTCGCTACGGGGCAACCTGCGGTGCTCGCGTTTCGCGGGGTCTCGCCCAAACTCGCTTCGCTCAAACAAGGGCGAGCCCTGATCCGCGAAACCCTGCGCTCCTCGGCGCATACAGAGGGGAGGGCAAACCACACGGGCCTTTGCTTCGCTCGGCCACCAAGCCACCGCGGCGCGCAGCGCCGCGGTGGTTGGGATTGGCTGTTGGGTTTGGTCTTGGGGCCGAGCGAAGCGAAGGTGCCCGCTCCCACCCCTTCTGTATGCGCCGAGGAGCGCAGATGGAGGCGGGATCAGGGCCGCAGCTGTCTGAGCGGAACGCAGTGCAGCGAGTTCTGCGGACCCCCGCCGTAATCGAGCACCGCAGGTTGCCCGCAGCGAAGCGGAGGGACGCAGACAGCAGGGTCGCCTTTTCTTTGCTTACTTTCTTTTGGCGAAGCAAAAGAAAGTGAGTCGCCCGCCGGGGCGAGACCCGGCCCCCGAACCCAAAAACCTACCAATCCTCCTTCACAGCCAGAACCACATCCCTCCCCGCAGCAGCCCGCCCCGCCAGCCACGCAGTCACCGTCCCCGCGGCAACCACGGCCGCGCAGAGCACCAGCAGCCGCCCCCAGGGCACCAGCAGATCCATCGTCCAGTGAAAGCTCTGCGGATTGACCACCTTCACCAGCACCACCGACACCGCGAGCCCGAGCAGGAGCCCCGCCACGGCGCCGATCGCGGTCCATGCGGCGCCTTCGCCGGCCACCACCGCCAGCACCTGCCGCCGCGTGAAGCCCAGGTGCGCGAGCAGTCCGAACTCCTTGCGCCTGGCCAGCACCTGCGCGCTGAAGCTCGCGGCAATGCCGAACAGGCCGATGGCAATGGCCACGGCCTGCAGCCAGTAGGTCACGGCAAAGCTGCGGTCGAAGATGCGCAGCGAGGTGGCGCGGATCTGCCCGACCGACGAGATCTCGACGTTCGTAGCAGTCGAATCGGAGCCACCGCCGCGTGCCGCCAGCTCGCGCACCGCGGCCTGCACTGCGCCCTCGGACGCGCCGGACGCGAGCCACAGCGACACATCGCTCACGTTGCGTTCGCCCGTCAGGCGCTCGAAGTCGCGCGCGTCCATGGTGATGGCGCCGAACTGCCGCGCATAGTCGCGCCACACGCCCGCGACGAAGAACGCGGCCGGAGCGGAGTCTGCGGTCGTCAATGCCGGCGACAGCGGCGCAAAAAGCGAACCCGGCTTCGCGCCATACAACTCGACCATCGGCTCGCTCACGTAGATGCCGACCTGGCCGGCGGGTACCGGCAGCGCGGGCCCCACCAGCGGCAGCGCCTGTGATGCGCCGCCCTCGAGGCTTCGTGCGATCAGCGTGACCGCGGGTTGCGCGGGGTCGAGCTGCAGCGAGCGGGTTCGCAGCGTGCCGATGCGTTCCACGCCAGGCAGCCGTGCCAGCGCCTGCACGAAGGCCGGCGCAAAGGTGGCGGTGTCGCTGCTGCTCTGGGTGCCCGAATTGCCGGAGCGGCCGCTCGAGGTGGCGCGAACATAGAGATCGGCCGGCAGCACCACGTCGAGCCAATGCGTGACCGAGTCGCGAAAGCTCGCCACCATCACCGTGAGTGCCACCGCAAGGCTCAGGCTTGCGACCACGCCGCTCACCGCCACGGCCGCGGTGCCGCGCATGCGCCGCGCGCGCTCGATGGCCAGCATCGGCAGCACGCGCTGCGCGAACGCAGGCGCGATGCGGTCGTACAGCAGCGCAATCAGCCAGGGCAGCGCGGTGATGCCGCCCACCAGCAGGCAGCCCACCGAGAGATACGCCGCAATCGGAATGCCGCCGACCGCCGGCATGTTGGCCAGCGCCGCGCTGGCGGCAATGAGCCCGAGCGCGAACCAGTGGCCATGGCTCTGCACGGGCGCGGCGCCCAGGCCCTTGAGAGTTTGCGCTTCGGGCAGCGCCTGCGCCGCGCGGGCGGGCCACCAGCCGCCCACCAGCGCCGCAAGCACGCCGAGCCCGCCATACAGCAGCGCCGAGGCGCTGCTCCAGTGCAGTGTGGGCGCCACGCCCTCGAAGTAGCCGCCGCCCAGGTCGCCGCCGAGCACGCGCAATGCGAAGGCCGCGAGCGCCGTGCCCAGCGCAAGGCCGGCGACGCTTCCGATCAGACCCAGCACCAGCGATTCGACCAGCACCAGGCGCAATCGCTCGCGCGGCGTCAGGCCCAGCACGCCGAGCAGCGCGAACTGCTGCGCGCGCTTGGCCACGCTGAGCGCGAGCACCGAGAACACCAGGAAGGCCCCGGTGAAAAGCGCCACCAGCGCGAGCACCGTCAGGTTGACGCGGTAGGCGCGCGAGAGATTGCTCACGCGCTCGGCCGCATCGCCCGGCTCGGCAAACTGCAGGCCCGCGGGCCAGCCCGGTGAGCGCTGCAACGACGCGGTGAAGGCCGCCCGGTCGGTGCCGGGAGCCAGCCTCAGGTCGACGCGGCTGAGCTGGCCAATCTTGTCGAACAGGTCCTGCGCGGCCGCGATGTCCAGCACCGCCAGCGCTGCGCCGCCCGCGGCGACGTGGCCTGCAACCTCGAGCCGCTGCCAGGCGCCGCCGCCCGTGCGCAGTTGCACCGTCTCCACGCGGCCTTCCTCCGCTTCGGCCGGGAGCCCGAGCGCGCTGCGCGCCGCGGCATTGAGAAACACATGGCCCGGCGCGAGCATCGCGAAGCGCGCGGCGTTCCTGCCGGGCTGCGGCATCAGCGCCGGCGCGATGGTGGGCAGCGCCAGCGCATCGATGCCGATCACGCGCATCGGCAGCTGGCGTTCGCCGGACAGCGCGAGTCCCTGGAATTCGAGCACCGGGCTCGCCAGCGCCACCTGCGGATGCTGCGCGAGCCGCGCGAACACCGCTTCATCGAAGCTGCCCTGCACGGCGCGCACTTCGAGATCGGGCTGGCCGTTGACCGAGCGCACGGCGCTCGAGAATTCGTCGAGTGCCGAGGCATTGATCAGCTGCACCGAGAACGCCAGCGCCACGCCCAGCATCACGGCCAGCACGGCCGCGGCGTTGCGCCAGGGATGGTGGCGCAGTTCCCGCCAGGAGAAGGTGGTGAGCAAGGCACGCATGCCGCGATTGTGGCCGCCGCGCGCCAAGTTTCGCGGCCGTGGCACCATGGCGCCTCTTCGATGCCTGGGAATTCCACGATGCGGCTTTCTTGCTCCGCCTTGGTCCGCCGATGGATGGCGGCCTGGCTTGCTGCCCTGCTGCCGGGCGCCGCCGCATGGGCACAGCCGCTGCCCATCACCCTGGCCAGCGATCCTGCCGCCATCGCGAAGATGGCGCTCGGCGCCGAAAGGGGAACGCTCGTGGTCGGTGTGCTGCGCGGCGGCAAGGCCACCTATGGCGTGGCGCACAACCCCGAGCCGTCTGCGGCGCCACGCGCCATCGAGCCGAACAGCGCCGAGCAGCCGATGTTCGAGATCGGCTCCGTGACGAAGGTGTTCACGGGCCTGCTGCTGGCGCAGTCGGTGGAGCGCGGGGAGCTGAAGCTCGACAACACCGTGGGCCAACTGCTCGCTGGCAAGCTCGCATCGCCGCTCTCTCCCGCGGTCGCTTCCGTGACGCTGCGCCAACTGGTGACCCACACCGGCTGCATGCCCGTGATGGCCGACGGCGTGGCCGGCGGGCCCGCGCTGGCCGCGCAGTTCCGTGCCTTCGACAAGGCGGCGTTCTGGGATGCGCTGTCGCGCCTCAGGCTCACGGGGCCGGCGCCGCCCTGCGAGGCGGCGTACAGCAATTTCGGGATGGCGCTGCTGGGGCAGATCCTGGCCGAGCACCACGGCACCACCTGGGGCGAGTTGGTGCGCGCGCGCATCACCGAGCCGTTGGGCATGAACGACACGGTGATCCAGCTCGGCGACAAGGCCTCGCGCATGGCCCCGGCCTTTGCCGGCGATCGGCGCCAGCGGCTGCTCGACATGGCGGCCTATGCGCCGGCCAGCGCGCTGCGCTCCACGGCGGCCGACATGCTCACGCTGAGCCGCGCGATCCTGGCGGGCGCCAGCGGTCCGCTGGGCCCCGCGGCCGAGCGCATGCTCACGCCGCTCGCACGCTACGAAGGCGCCGAGATCGGCTATGCGGTGATGGTGCGCGGCCCTGAAGGCGGCCGGCGCACCTACTACCACGCGGGCGTGACCGAGGGCTACCGCACGCTGTGGCTGCTTGCGCCCGACACCGCAGAGGCGCTGATCGTGCTCGGCAGCAATGCGCGCGCGCCGCTGCAGTCCGTGATGCTGGCCATCGGCAAGAGCCGCTACCCGGTGCCGACCGTGGAGGTGCCGGTCGATCCGCAGCGCCTTGCGGATTACGAAGGCGAGTTTCGCATCAACAAGGCCAAGACGCTGGGCTTTGCCGTGCGCAGCGGCCGCCTGCTGGTGCGCGAGACGGGCCGGGGCTACAACGCGCTCACGCCCATCGGCAGCGACCGTTTCGCGGTCACGGCCATCGGCGCCGAGGTCACCTTCCGGCGCGGCGAAGGCAACGCGGTGGTCGGCGTGACGCTGGCACAGGGCGGCAGCCGGCTCGATGCGCGCAGGGTGGGCGAGGCCGTCGCGGTTCCGCAGGATTGACCTGTCTTCGGGCGATGAAAGCTCAAAGCCGTTCCGACATTGCGTTGAGGTAGGCGCGCACGGCGGCGTTGCTGCTGAGGCCGATCGCGCGGTCATAGGCCTGGCGCGCCGCCGCGCGCGCGCCACCGGCCGCAAGCAGGTGCGCGCGGGCGGCCCAGAACGGCTGGTAGCTTTGCACCTCGGCTGCCGGCATGGCCTCCAGCGCGCGCAGGCCGATGTCAGGGCCGCGCGCATTGGCGAGCGCGCAGGCCAGGCTGACCTGGGCACCGATGCTGGGCCGCAGCGCCAGCAGTCCTTCGTAGAGCGACACCAGCACTTCGGGCGGCACGGGCGCGCCGACGCGGCGCTCGCAATGGGCCGACTGGATGGCCGCCTCCAGCTGGTAGGGGCCGAGGAGTTTCATCTCTGAAGCCCGGCGCAGGCAGCGTTCGGCCTCCGCGAGCAGGTCGGGGTTCCAGCGCAGCGGATCCTGCTGGTCGAGCGGCACGTAGGCGCCGGTCTCGCTGCGCCGCGCTGCAGCGCGGCTTTCGCAAAAAAGCATCAGCGCGAGCAGGCCCAACGGCTCGGGCTCGGCGGGCATCAGGCTGCACAGGATGCGGCCGAGGTCGATGGCCTCGGCGGTGAGGCCGCGCGGCAGGGCGTCGGCGCCGTCGACGTCGTCCCAGCCGGTGCCGTAGGCGGCGTAGATGCCATCGAGCACGTCCTGCAGCCGCTGCGGAAGTTCGCGCGCCTGCGGATATTCGAAAGGAATGCGCGCGGCGCGGATGCGCGCCTTGGCCCGCACCAGCCGCTGGCCCAGCGTGGAAGGCGCGGTGAGAAAGGCGCTGGCCATGCGGGCCGCGTCGAGCCCGAGCACGGCCTGCAGCATCAGCGGCGCGCGGGCCGCCGCGTCGATGGCCGGATGCGCGCAGACGAACATCAGCCGCAGCCGCTCGTCGGGCACGGCCGCGCCTTCGGTGCCGGCGGCATTGTCGACCTCGCCGGCCAGCAGCAGCAGGGTCTGTGTCGCGTCGTCCTGCACGCGGCTGTGGCGCCAGGCGTCGAGCTTGCGGTGCCTGGCCACGCTCAGCAGCCAGGCGTCGGGCTGCGCGGGGATGCCGTCGGCCGGCCAGCGCTCCAGCGCGCGCGCGAAGGCCTCGGCCAGCGCATCTTCCGAGGCGGCGATGTCGTGCGTGCGCGCGCTCAGGATGGCCAGCAGGCGGCCGTACGACTCGCGCGCCGCGCGTTCGGCGGCCTGGTGAGCCGCCGGGTCGTTCACGGTGTTGCCGCAGCGATGGCTGTGGCCGTGAAGACCGGTCGCACTTCCACGCCCCCGCTGGCCGCGCAGGGCGCACGGGCCGCCCATTCGAGCGCGGCATCGAGGTCGGGCACGTCCACCACGAAGTAGCCGCCGAGCTGCTCCTTGGTGTCGGCGAAGGGGCCGTCCTGCACCTGGCGCTTGTCGCCGCGCACGCGCAGCGTGGTGCCGGTCATCGGCGGGAAGAGCCCGTGGCCGCCGAGCGAAATGCCCGACTGGCGCACCGCATCGGCATACGCGATCCAGTTGGCCCGGTAGGCCTGCGAGGAAGCGTCGTCCCGTTGTTCGAATTCGGCCGCGGGCTGATAGAACATCAACATGTACTGCATGGTGTCTCTCCGTCGTGGAAAAGATGCTGAGCAGGATCGCTCACCACAATGACGGCCCGCTGCCGGTCATTTCGACACGGCGTCCGTGTCGAGCAGATGATTTTTTACGCTATTGACGTTTGGCGCAACGGTTGCGCTACTTAGGCTTCAGGCCGCCTTGGCCTGGGCGGCGGGCGCGAACATGGCCTCCATCTCGCTTCGCAGCCTGTACGCGGGGGTCGAGGTGTCCATGGCCACGTCGGCCCAGCAGAGGCTCTGGCCCTTCTTCACCGGGCGCACCAGCTTGAGGTTGTGCGCGAGCCCGAGCGGCAGGCCGCCCAGCCCGAGCGAGCGCTCGGCCGGCAGCAGCTTGCCCCAGACGGTGTAGCCGCCTTCGCCGTCGAGCATTTCGCCGGGCGCGAGATCGCGCTTGGCCGTGGCCACCACGTCGGCATTCCAGCAGGTGGCCACGCCGGTGGGCTCGCCGCGCAATGCGACGCTGGCCACCGACATGCCGACCTCCAGGCCGATCAGGTGCCAGCGCTTGTAGAGCGTGAAGTAGCGTCCGCTCGGGTCGGTGTGGGCGTTGTATTCCTCGAAGCAGTTCTTGATGTAGTCGGTCTCGGCCTCGACCGTGACCCACACGCCCATGCGGATGTCGTAGGGGATCTTTCGCCCATTGGCCTCGAGCGAGGAAATGACCTCGACCATGCCCTTGCGCTCGAGCACGCCGCCTTCGCTCTGCGGACGCGTCACGAAGGGAATGTCCTCCACGCTTGCGGGCGGGTAGAGCAGGCCGTTCGAAGGCACCGTGAGGCCGGTGGCGTTGGCCACCGCCGAGCTTTCGATGGACGGCTTGGAGCCGTCGAGAAAGCTGTTGAACATCTTCGGATTGAGCCCGCCGCGCAGCGCCTGTTCGGGCGTGAGGCCGTAGTTGCCCCAGACGGTTTCGGGCGTCGATTCGGTGAAGTGCGGCAGCCACTTGTGGCCGCGTCCGGCCGCCACCACCGGAAAGCCGCAGGTGCGCGCCCAGTCGACCAGGTCGCAGATCAGCGCGGGCTGGTCGCCGAAGGCCAGCGAATAGACCACGCCGGCCTGCTGCGCGCGGCGCGCGAGCAGCGGGCCGCAGAAGGCATCGGCCTCGACCGTCACGTTGACCACGTGCTTGCCGTGCGCAAACGCATCCAGGCAATGCTCGACGGCCGCCACCGGGTTGCCGGTGCACTCGACCACGATGTCGATCGACGGCTCGCGCGTCACGGCCTGCCAGTCGTCGGTGATCCAGGTGCTGCCCGTCTTCAGGGCCTGCTGCACCGAGCCCGCCGCGGCGCGCTCCGGGTTCCAGCCGACGCGCTCGAGATTGGCGCGCGCCGCCGCGGGCGAGAGGTCGGCAATCGCCACCAGCTGCACGCCGGGCGTGCGCGGAATCTGCGCGAGGTACATCGAGCCGAACTTGCCGGCGCCGATCAGGCCGATGCGGATGGGGCGGCTTTCGGCGGCGCGCTGCTTCAGGCGGGTGTAAAGGCTCATGGCGTCAGGCCTCCGCGGTGTCGAGAACTTCGAGCGAGGTCTGCAGCGCACTCTCGGGCAGGCCGTTCTTCCAAGGCACCTCGACCGGGTAGGGCTTCAGCAGGCAGTCGTCGGGCAGCAGCTCGATAGGCGCGAAGTTTCTGTGCGCGATGTACTCGGGCCGCTTGTGGCGCCGGATGTGGTTGCTGACGGCGCACAGGCTCAGGTACACCGCCACGCGGTTGAACGGCGAGAGGTTGCTGCCCGAGGCATGCACGAGGCAGCTGTGGAACAGGATCATCGAGCCGGCGGGGCCCTTGGGCGAGACGATGCCGCCCCCGACGTGGCGGCCCGCCGCGTCGTAGTGGCCTTGGCCGCCGGCGCGGTCCACCAGCTGCCGGATCAGGTCGTTGTCCACCGTCCAGAGCGGATAGCTGGTGGTCGTGAGGTCGTGCTTCGCGTCCACCACGCCCTTGCGGTGGCTGCCCGGAATGAACATCAGCGGACCGTTGTGCTCGTTCACCTCGTCCAGGAAGATCGCGACGTTCATCGCGCGTTCGGTGGGCATCAGGTCGTCGTTGAGCCAGGTGCCGTAGTCCTGGTGCCACTGCCATACGTCGCCTTCGAAGGCCATCTTTCCGTTGATCTTGAACTGGTGCATGTAGACCTCTTCGCCGAAGAGGTCCATCACCGGCTCCACCATGCGCGGATGGCGTGCGAGCCGCGCGAAGGGCTCGCTGATCAGGTGCGCGGCAAAGTTCGTACGCACCGCATCCGAGCCTTTCTCGCGCACGTTGAAAGCCTCGCGCTTGCTGTACAGGTCGGGCACCGCATCGGTCAGCGCCCTCGTTTCTTCGGGCGAGAAATGGCCGGGAAAGAACAGGTAGCCGTCGCGCTCGAACTGCGCGCGTTGCTCGGGGGTCAACTTCATGCCTTGTCTCCTTTGCGGGTGGGGGTGGGTGCGGATGCGGTGCGCGCGAGCTGCTGTGCGAGCCGCCGGCTCAATGCCTCGCTGGCCCGGGCAACGTGTTCCTCGCTCAGCTGCGCGGCGCGCTGCGCATGGCCGGCCGCAATGGCGGCGGCGATGGCCTCGTGCTCGTCCCAGAGCGTCTCGCGCTGCGGCTCGGCCTGCAGCACCGCGCCCATCGCCCGGCGCAGGTGGCGCCAGTGCTGGCCGGCGCTCTGGCCGATCAGCGGATTGCCCGAGGCTTCGTAGATGGCCTGGTGGAAGGCCACGTCGGCATCGATCATGGCTTCGACATTGCGCCCGCGCGCCGCACGGCGGCCGCGCTCCAGCAGCCTGGGATCGATGCGAAAGCGCTGCGCAGCCGCGAGCCGCGCGGCCAGCACGTCGAGCGCGCCGCGCACCTGGTAGACCTTGCGCATCCAGTCGGCGTCGAGCGGCGCCACCAACACGCCGCGGCCGGGCGCGTCATGCACGAAGCCGTCCTTCTTGAGCAGGCGCAGCGCCTGCAGCACGGGCTGGCGCGACACCGAGAGCCGCTGCGCGATGTCTTCCTGCGTGATCCGCTCGCCGGGCGCCAGCGCGCCGCTGCTGATGGCGCCGAGCAGGGCGCGGTAGACCTGGTCGACGAGGTCGGGCGCGGCTTCGATGCTGACGAGCTGGGCGGGCATGGATGGTTTTCCTTGAACTCTGTATACAGAGTACGGAATCCGGAGCTGCCGCGCATCCCGGGTTTTTACCCATGGGGGCTGCAAAAGAACGTAACCCGCCGCTAAGCTCGGCCCATGCAACTACCTACCTACGACGACGTCATCGCCGCGGCCGCGCGGCTCGAGGGCCATGCCCATCGCACGCCCGTGCTGCAATCGCAGACGGCCGACGAGCGCTGGGGCGCCAGCTTCTTCTTCAAGTGCGAGAACTTCCAGCGCATGGGCGCATTCAAGTTCCGCGGTGCATTCAATGCGCTGTCGAAGTTCGACGCCGCGCAGCGCAAGGGCGGCGTGATCGCGTTCTCGTCGGGCAACCATGCGCAGGCCATTGCGCTGTCGGCCCGGCTCTTGTCGATGCCGGCCGTGATCGTCATGCCCAAGGACGCGCCGGCCGCCAAGGTTGCGGCCACGCGCGGCTACGGTGCCGAAGTGGTGACGTACGACCGCTTCAGCGAAGACCGCGAGGCGCTCACGAAGCGGCTCGCGCAGGAACGCGGCATGACGATGATCCCGCCCTACGACCATCCCGACGTGCTCGCGGGACAGGGCACGGCGGTGAAGGAACTGATCGAGGAAACCGGCCCGCTCGACCAGCTGTTCGTGTGCCTGGGCGGCGGCGGGCTGCTGTCGGGTTCGGCGCTGTCGGCGCGCGCGCTGGCGCCCGGTTGCAAGGTCTACGGCGTGGAGCCCGAAGCGGGCAACGACGGCCAGCAGTCATTGCGCGCCGGAAAGATCGTGCACATCGAAACGCCCAAGACCATTGCCGACGGCGCGCAGACGCAGCACCTGGGGCAATACACCTTCGGCATCATCCGGCGCGACGTGGACGACATCTTCACCGTAACCGACGAGCAGCTCGTCGAGGCGATGCGCTTCTTTGCCGAGCGCATGAAGATCGTGGTGGAGCCGACCGGCTGCCTCGCCTTTGCGGGGGCGATTGCCGCGGGCAAGGCCATCGCGGGCCAGCGCGTGGGCATCGTGGTCAGCGGCGGCAACGTCGACCTTTCGCGCTACGCGGCGCTGCTCGCGTAGCCCCCTCAGGCGCGGATTCCCTCGGCCGTGAGGTGCAGCAGGCGGTCCGCGCGGGCCGCCGCGCTCTCGGAATGCGTCACCAGCACCAGCGAGGCGCCGTGCTCGCGCGTCTGGCCGATCAGCAATTCCATCACCTTCGAAGCGGTGCCCGGGTCGAGGTTGCCGGTGGGCTCGTCGGCCAGCAGCAGGGCGGGCCGGTGCACCAGTGCGCGCGCGATCGCCACGCGCTGCAGCTGGCCGCCCGAGAGCGTCTGCGGCAGCCGCGCGCCCATGCCGGGCAGGCCCACCGCATCGAGCATGTGCGCGACGC
Source organism: Variovorax sp. SPNA7 (assembly GCF_033807855.1). Lineage (NCBI taxonomy): Bacteria > Pseudomonadati > Pseudomonadota > Betaproteobacteria > Burkholderiales > Comamonadaceae > Variovorax > Variovorax sp. SPNA7. Next base: position 3,864,312 of record NZ_CP138513.1, on the reverse strand, counting down.
GGCTTTCGTCGCGCTTGCCGCCCAGCAGCATCAGCGGCAGCGAGACGTTCTGCGCAACGTCCAGGTGCGGCAGCACGTGGAAGGCCTGGAACACGAAGCCCACGTGGCGCCGGCGCCAGAGCGCGCAGGCTTCGCCGTCGAGCGCGCCGATGTCGATGCCGCCGTGCGTGACCGTGCCCGCGTCCCAGCTGTCGAGCCCGGCCATGCAGTTGAGCAGCGTCGACTTGCCGACGCCCGATTCGCCGACGATGGCAACGAACTCGCCGGGCTCGACGCCGAGCGTCACGTTCTCGAAGACAGGCACATCGCCGTAGTGCTTGGCGAGCCCGGAAATGCGCAGCGTCATGCGGTGGTGCCTGCCATGCGTTGGACGGCCGTCTGCACGGCGTCGGGCGCGTCGCAGGCGATGACGGTGCGCGCCGGCATGCTGCGCAGCCAGGTGATCTGCCGCTTGGCGAGCTGGCGCGTGGCCGCGATGCCGCGTTCGCGCAGCTCGTCCATGGCCTTGGCATCGGGCTCCGCGCTGCCGCATGCGTCGAGCATTTCCCAGGCCTGCCGGTAGCCCACGCAGCGCATCGAGGGAAGCTCGGTGGAGAGATCGCCGCGTGCGCGCAGCGCCCTGACCTCGTCGAGGAAGCCGGCGGCCAGCATGGCGTCGAAGCGCTCGGCAATGCGCGCATGCAGCCAGGCGCGGTCGGTGGGTTCGAGCGAGAACAGCGCGCCGCCGGCCAATCCTTTCACTGCCTTGTCCTTGTCGCCGGCATGAAAGCGCGACAAGGGTTGGCCGCTGCTCTCCCACACTTCGAGCGCGCGCTGGATGCGTTGGCTGTCCTGTGGTGCGAGCCGCGCGGCCGTCGCGGGATCGACCTGGGCCAGGCGCGCGTGCATCGCGGGCCAGCCGAGCGCGGCGGCTTCGGCGTCGATGCGCGCGCGCACCGCGGCATCGGCGGCGGGCATGGCGTCGATGCCGTCGAACAGGGCTTTGAAATACAGCATGGTGCCGCCCACCAGCAGCGGCAGGGCGCCGCGCGCACGGATCTCGCCGATGAGCCGTGTCGCATCGGCCACGAAGGCGGCCGCGCTGTAGCTTTCGCGCGGGTCGAGGATGTCGATCAGGTGGTGCGGCACGGCGGCCCGTTCGGCAGGGCTGGGCTTGGCGGTGCCGATGTCCATGCCGCGGTAGACCAGCGCCGAATCGACGCTGACGATCTCGACCGGGCGCACCCGCGCCAGTGCGAGCGCTGCCGCCGTCTTGCCGGAGGCGGTCGGCCCCGCGAGCGCGATGTACTTGAGGTTTTCAGGAAGGCCGGAAGCGGCAGCGGAGGGCGGCATAAGCGCCCGAGGGTAACAACAAAAACGAAGCGGCTAGGCCTTGCCTCAGATCGCCTGAGCGCTGGCGCTGGCCTTGCCGCGCGCTTCCTGCGGCAGGGCGGGCGAATCCGCCTGCGCGGCCGCCGGCGAGGCAGGCAGCGATGGCGTGCTGCGCAGCACGGGCGTGACTTCGCCCTGCCGCGAAGCCAGCGTGGTCTCGGGCTTCATGCGGAACAGCTGCGAGAGCGCCGAGCGGTACTGCGCCTCGCCGATCGAATTGGTGTTGTGGTGCGAGCCGCCCTCGACCAGCACGAAGAGCTTGGGCACGGTGGCCGCGTTGTAGAGCTTGCGGCCCAGCGTGGGGTTGATCAGGCTGTCGGCGGTGCCATGCACCACCAGCAGCGGCGCGCCGATGTCCTTGACGCGGTTGATGGCTTCGAAGCGCTGCGTGATGAGCGGGCCGAACGGCAGCCAGCCCCACTTGAAGCCGCTCACCACGTCGGCAATGGAGGTGAAGGTGCTTTCGACGATGGTGCCGCTCTCGTCGTTGACATGCGCGGCCAGGTCGATGCCGATGGCGCCCCCGAGCGAGTGGCCGAAGATGTAGCGGTGCTGCCTCGGATGGCGGGCCGCGAGCCAGGTCCAGGCGGCGCGGGCGTCCTCGCGTGCCGATTCTTCCGACGGCAGGCCCTTGGAGCTCTTGCCGAAACCGCGGTAGTCGATGGCCAGCACCGAGAAGCCCAGCTCGTGCATGCGCTGGATGCGCGGCGCCGAGCCGGCCACGTTGTAGCGGGCGCCGTGCAGGTAGAGCATGACCGGCCGGTCGGTGGTCTCGGGCTCGCCGCCGAGCCAGAGGCCGTGAAGGCGCGCGGATTCGCCGGTAATGGACGACTGGAAGTCGATCCAGACGTCCTGCATGCCCTCGGTCATGGTCGCGGTGTTGCCCCAGCTGCGGTCGCTGGGCTGGAAGATCCACTCGCGTTGCTGTTCGTCGAATGTGGAGCAGCCGGCGGCCAGAAGGGCGCACAGCGAAAGAACGGAGGCAAGGAGGGACCAGCGTTTCATGGACTAGAGGGACAGCGAAGCCGGCGGAAAGTTCATGCTCGAGCATGGAACGCGCCGACACTGCGCTCCAGCACCTCCCCCATAGTGCCCTCAGGTGGCACTTTGTTCTACATATGCAACGCCCGTGCCCGCTTCGCGGATGACTCTCCAAAACCCCGGAAAAACCCTCAAAATGCCCCGATTTGCTATCTGCCGCGCATAAAAAGCGCGTCCAGCTCCCGAATCGACAGCTGCCGCCAGGTCGGCCGGCCATGGTTGCACTGGTCCGAACGCTCGGTGGCTTCCATTTGACGTAATAAAGCGTTCATTTCGTCGATCGTGAGCTTGCGGTTGGCCCGGACCGCACCATGGCAGGCCATGGTCGAGAGCAATTCGTTCTGCGCCCGCTGCACCACGGTGCTGGCGTCGTGCTGCGCCAGTTCGGCCAGCACGCTGCGCGCAAGCTCCACCGGATCGCCGTCGGCCAGGGTGCCCGGCACCGCGCGCACCGCAAGGGTGCGCGGTGAAAACGGCGTGATCTCCAGCCCCAGCGTGGGCAGCACCGCGGCGCAGGCCTCGGCGGTGGCCACTTCCTGGGGCGTGGCCGCGAAGGTGGCCGGGATCAGCAGCGGCTGGCTCGTGATGGCGGCGCCGTCGAGCTGGGTCTTGAGCCGCTCGTAGACGATGCGCTCGTGCGCCGCATGCATGTCGACCACGATCAGGCCCTGGCTGTTCTCGGCCAGGATGTAGATGCCCTGCAGTTGCGCGAGCGCGCGGCCCAGGGGCCAGGCTTGCTCGTTGGTGGCCAAGTCACCTGCGCCCGGCGATTCGGCCGGCAGCCCGACAGGGGCCCGGAACGCTGCGGGCGCCGCGCCCGCCGCAGGCCAAAGGGAAGGGCCGGATTCGGCTGCATGGCCCGGTCCGCCGGTCCGCTGGGGCCACAGGGCCTCGAAATCGCCGGCGCCGCGCTCCGCGGCCACGAAATCGATGCCCGGCTGGGCCCAGGTGGCGCCCGAAGCGGGCACATGGGGCTTGAAGAAGGGTTGCTGCGGCGTTGCTGGCGTGACGGCATCGCCTGCGCGCGGTGCGGCAAGCGCGTTCTCGATCGCGTGGCGCACCGCCTGGTGCACCTCGCGGCCATCGCGAAAGCGCACCTCGATCTTGGTCGGATGCACGTTCACGTCGACGCGCGACGGATCGATTTCGAGGTACAGCGCATACACGGGCTGGCGCTGGCCGTGCAGCACGTCTTCATAGGCGCTGCGCACGGCATGCGAGAGCACCTTGTCGCGCACGAAGCGGCCATTGACGTAGAAGAACTGCTGGTCGCCGCGCGACCGCGCCGCATCGGGAATGCCCGCACGGCCGGCCACGCGCACGGCGCCGCCCAAGTGCTCGACAGCGACGCTCTGCGCCACGAAGTCGTCGCTGAGCGCATCGGCCAGGCGCTGCTCGCGCCGGTCGGCGGCGCGCCACTGCTCCATCAGCTTGCCGTCGTGCCACACCGAAAAGCCGACTTCGGGCCGCGCCAGCGCATGGCGGCGCACGGCCTCGATGCAATGGGCGAGTTCGGTGGCGTCGGTCTTCAGGAACTTGCGCCGCGCCGGGGTCGCGAAGAAAAGCTCGCGCACCTCGACCGTGGTGCCGACGGCACGGGCCACCGGCCGCAGTTCGCCGGTGCGGCCGTCGAGCGCGAAGGCGCCGTCGGCGCTGGCAAAGCGCGAAAGGATGCTGAGCTCCGCAATGGCGTTGATGGCCGCGAGCGCTTCGCCGCGAAAGCCCATGGTGCCCACGGTCTCGAGATCGTTGAGGCTCGCGATCTTGCTGGTGGCATGGCGGCGCAGCGCCACCGTGAGTTCTTCGCGCGGAATGCCCTGGCCGTCGTCCTCGACCGAGATCAGCCGCACGCCGCCCGAAGCCAGCCGCACCGTGACCTGGCGCGCGCCGGCATCCAGCGCGTTGTCGAGCAGTTCGCGCACCACGGAGGCCGGGCGTTCGACCACTTCGCCCGCGGCGATCTGGCTGATCAGCTCGTCGGGAAGTTCGCGGATCGGACGGCGTTCGAGGGACGGAATGGAAGAGGGAAGGGCGCTCACGCGAGCATTCTAGAAGCCGGCTGCCGCCGCCGCGCCGTTGCCCGCGGGAGCCCTTTCAGCCTGGCATCAGCGTGTCAGGCCGCCAGGTACATCGGGCTGCTGGCGCCAGAACAGGTCTGGATGTATCGACCTGTCATCTTGAATCTCCGAATTCGTCGTGGGACGCCACACGGCGCGCAGCAAGGATAATCCGCGACCATGGAAATCATCAGCTTTCTCGTCGACTTCATCCTGCATGTCGACAAACACCTCGAGGCCTTCGTCGTCGCCTATGGCCCCTGGGTCTATGCGCTGCTCTTCCTGATCGTGTTCGTGGAGACAGGCGCGGTGGTGATGCCCTTCCTGCCCGGCGATTCGCTGCTCTTCATCGTGGGCGCGCTGTGCGGCGTGGGGCTCATGAGCTTTCCGGTGGCCTGCGCGGTGCTCATTGCCGCGGCCATCCTGGGCGACCAGTGCAACTACAGCATCGGCCGCTTTTTCGGGCCCAAGGTCTTCCAGTGGGAGAACTCGCGCTTTTTCAACCGCAAGGCCTTCGACCAGGCCCACGCGTTCTACGAGCGTTATGGCGGCATCACGATCATCCTTGCGCGCTTCATGCCCTTCATTCGCACCTTCGCACCCTTCGTGGCTGGCGTGGCCGAAATGAACCGCGCGAAATTCACCATGTTCAACGTGGTTGGCGCGCTGATCTGGGTGCTGGGCATCGCAACGGCGGGCTACTTCTTCGGCAACCTGCCGTTCGTGCGCGAGCACCTGGACAAGATCATCTGGGCGCTGATCTTCGTGCCGGGCCTGATCGCGATCTTCGGCGCGTGGCGTGCATCGCGTGCGGAAAAGGCGCGTGCGCAATTGCCTTCGAAGGCCTGACGGCAGGCAAAAAAAAGCGCGCCCGCGGCGCGCTTCAGTGAGAGTGGAATCGAGTCAATAGCTCGGCCCGTTGTAGGGGTAGTAACTGCGCGGCGGATAGGCGCGCTGGCTCTCGTAGTAGTTGCGTTCGTCCACACTGCGCCCCACCTGGTTGCCGATCACGCCGCCAATGGCCGCGCCGCCCAGGGTACTGCCGGTGTTGCCGCCGATGGCGTGGCCCACGGCCGCGCCGCCGAGCGCGCCGATACCGGTGCCCAGGTTCTGGTTGGGGCCGGATGCGCAACCTGCCAGCGCCATGACCGCGGTTGCCGCTGCAGCGGTCATCCAGATTCGTGCCTTCATCATCATGGTGTCCACCTTTCTAGAGTGATGCATCCATGATGGGCAAAAGGCGCCGGTTCCCTGTGTAGGAGCCTGCCGCGCCTGCCTGTGCGTTGCCACGGGCCGGCCGGCGTGGGACGGCACGGCGCGCGCGACGCTCAAAGCTGGCGGCTGCGCGCGAGCGGCGGGTTCTGCGCAAAGTAGCGCTGGATGCCGCGCATCAGCGCATCGGAAAGGCTTTCCTGGTAGCTGACGCTGCGCAAATTGGCTTCTTCTTCGGGGTTGCTGATGAACGCCGTTTCGACCAGCACGCTGGGAATGTCGGGCGCCTTGAGCACCGCGAAACCAGCTTGCTCTACCGCGGGCTTGTGCAGCCGCGCACCGATGCCGCGGATCTCCCCGAGCATGGCGCCGCCGAGCTTGAGGCTGTCGTTGATCTGCGCCGTGGTGCTCATGTCGAGCAGCGCGCGCTGCACCTGCACTTCGTGGTTGCCCACGTTCACGCCGCCGACCTTGTCGGCTTCGTTTTCCTTGTTGGCGAGCCAGCGCGCGGCGCTGCTCGAGGCGCCGCTCTGGCTCAGCGCAAAGACGCTCGCGCCGCGCGCGGCGGGCGTGGTGAACGCATCGGCATGGATGCTCACGAAGAGGTCGGCCTGCACGCGCCGCGCCTTTTGCACGCGCACACCCAGCGGCACGAAAAAATCGGCGTCACGCGTGAGAAACGCGCGCATCGGGTTGCCGTTGACGCTGCTCGCGTTGATGCGGTCGCGCAGGCGGTGCGCGATCTGCAGCACGATGTCTTTTTCGCGCGTGCCGTTGGGGCCGATGGCGCCCGGGTCTTCGCCGCCATGGCCGGGATCGAGCGCCACGATGATGATGCGGTCGGTGCGGCTCGCGGTGGCGCCGCCGCGTGCGGACGCGAGGGGCGCGGGAGGCGCCACGGGTACGGCAGGCGCAATGGTCGGCGCGGGTGGCACGACGGGGCTGGGCCGGGTCGACTGCTGCGCCATCAGCTCGCCCAGCGGATCGGGTGCGGGCGCGGCCGCCGTGGCCGGCGGGCGGGAGGGAGCTGGCGCGATGCTGCCGGGCGCAGGGCGCGGCGCGGGCACGCTGGGCGACGGCCGCACGAGGATCGGCGGCCCGCCGTCGGGCGCGAGGCCCGAGGAGGGCGCGGCCGGCGGCGGCACCGAGGGTGCACTCGCCACGGCGCCGTTGTTGCCGCCACCGTTGCCGCCGCGCGGTGCCTCGCGCAGGCGTTCGGTGATCAGCGCTTCCATCGGGTCGATGGCTTTTTCGGGATACAGGTCGAGCACCAGCCGGTGCTTGTACGCGGCAATGGGCGCCAGCGAGAACACCTGCGGCACCACCGCCTGCTTGAGGTCGAACACGATGCGCACCACCTTGGGTGCGTTCTGGCCGACGCGCAGGCCGTTGATGTACGGGTCGCCCGGCTTGATCTTGCCGACGAGGTCGCGCAGCTCGGGGTTGAGGTCGATGCCTTCGATGTCCACCGCCAGCCGCGGCGGACTGCCGACGACCAGCTGCTGCGAGTGCAGCCGCGCATCGGATTCGATGGTCACGCGCGTGTAGTCGGCCGCGGGCCACACGCGCACGGCGAGGATGGTGGCGCCGCGCGCGATCTGATGCACGCCGAGCATCAGCGCGACGCTGCCGCCCTGCAGCAGCACGCGCCGCTTGAGGCCGCTGGCCTTCATGCGCGGAGCTGCGTCAGCAGGGCGCTGCCGCGGGGAGTGTTCGCCAGGAGGGTCACGCTGCGGGTGTCGTCTGTCATTGCTTCTATTTTAATAGCGAGGTCGGCAATTGGTGTGCGGCCGGCAGCGTTTTCTGGCCACTCCGCGAGCTTGAGGCCCGGTCCCGCGAAAATGTCACGGAAGCCGGCGTCGTCCCACTCGCGCGGATCGTTGAAGCGGTAGAAGTCGAAATGGAAGATGGCAAGCCCGTCGGGCGCTTCGTGCGGCTCGACCACGGCATAGGTCGGGCTCTTGATGCGGCCCTCGATGCCCAGCGCGCGCAGCAGGTGGCGCACGAAGGTGGTCTTGCCGGCGCCGAGGTCGCCGTGCAGCGCAATGAAGGCATCGCGCAGCGCGGGCGAGGCCGCCAGCGCGCGCGCGAAGGCGTCGGTGTCGTCCTCGCTGCGCCAGTGCAGCGTGCGGCCGGCGTTCTTCGGCGTTTCTACAATCGGCAAGTGATCGTCAGCCATCCACTCGTTGCTCGTATTCAGGCATTGGCCCGGGAACTCGGATTCTCCCAAATCGGAATCGCGGGCGTCGATTTATCGAGCGCCGAGGAAGGTCTGATGCAATGGCTGGCCCATGGGTTCCATGGCGAGATGAAATACATGGCCGCGCACGGCACGCGCCGCGCGCGGCCGGCCGAACTGGTGCCGGGCACGGTGAGCGTCATCACGGCACGCATGGACTACCTGCCGCGCGACACGCCGCTCGATGATTGGCAGGCCGTGGAGTTCGATCGGCTCGCGCGGCCCGGCGAAGCCATCGTCTCGGTCTATGCGCGCGGCCGCGACTACCACAAGGTGATGCGTGCGCGGCTGGCCAGGCTGGCCGAACGCATCGCCGAGGAAGTGGGCCCGTTCGGCCATCGCGCCTTCACCGATTCGGCGCCGGTGCTCGAAGCCGAGCTTGCATCCCGCAGCGGCCAGGGCTGGCGCGGCAAGCACACGCTGGTGCTGGACCGCAGCGCGGGCTCGATGTTCTTCCTGGGCGAGATCTACGTCGACATGGCGCTGCCCGAAAGCGAGCCTGTCACCGCGCACTGCGGAAGCTGCAGCGCCTGCATCGATGTCTGTCCGACCAAGGCCATCGTTGCGCCGTACCGGCTCGATGCGCGGCGCTGCATTTCGTACCTCACCATCGAGCACGGCGGGCCGATCCCGCTGGAGCTTCGGCCCCTGATGGGCAACCGCATCTACGGCTGCGACGACTGCCAGCTGATCTGCCCCTGGAACAAGTTCGCAAAGAAGAGCGCTCTGCCCGACTTCGATGCGCGCGAAGGGCTCACCGGCCAGGCGCTGGCCGCGCTCTTTGCCTGGAGCGAGGAAGATTTTCTTCGCTTCACCGAAGGCAGCCCGATCCGCCGCATCGGCCATGAACGCTGGCTGCGCAACATCGCGGTGGCTCTGGGCAACGCACTGCGCGCGGGCGAAAGCAGCGCTGCAGAGGCACTGGCCACGCGTGCCTCGGACCCGAGCGAACTGGTGCGCGAGCATGTGGCCTGGGCACTGGCGCAGCGCCCCGAAACGCCGAACGAGTCCTAGCGCGGCAGCGCCAGCGCAAACGGCAGGCTCGCCACCCCCAGCAGCGTGGACAGGGTCACGAGGCCTGCCACATACGGTCCGTTGTAGCCCATGCGCGCCGCCAGCACATAGGCGCTCGAGGCCGTGGGCACGGCGGAAAACGCCATCAGCACGGAGGCCTGCGTCGCGTCCAGCCGCAGCGCAAGCGAGAGGCCCCAAGCCACCAGCGGCAGGAACAGATGCCGTATGGCGAGCACCGACACCGCCAGCACCTTGCCGCGCCCCAGCGTGGCGAACTGCATGCCCGCGCCCGCCGCCAGCAGGCCGAGCGCGAGCGATGCGGCGCCGATGCGCGTGAGCGTGGGCGTGGCCCAGTTCGGAACGGTGAAGCCCAGCACGTTGGCCAGCAGCCCGGCCAGCGTGGCGACGATCAGCGGATTGCGCACCAGCTGCCGCGCGAAGCCGCTCTCGGCATGCCGCGCCATCGGCCAGACGGCCGCGATGTTGAACATCGGCACGCACACGCCGATCAGCACCGCAATCAGCAGCAGGCCCTGCGCACCGGCCAGCCGCTCGGCGAGCGCTAGGCAGATGAAGGAGTTGAAGCGGAACCCGATCTGCGCGCTGGCCGCATGGTCGCGGCGGTCGATGTGCGAACCGAGGCCAGGTGCGTAGGGAAGCGCGTAGGCCATCGCGATGCCGCTGAGGCCGATGCCCACGCCAGCGGTGAGCAGGCTCGAGGTGGCGGCAAAATCGAGCGGGCTGCGCACGATCGAGTGGAACAGCAGCACCGGGAATAAAAAGTAGTACACCAGGCTTTCGACCTGGTCCCAGACGCGGCGGTCGAGCGCCGTGTAGCGGCAAAGCAGCCAGCCGATGGCAATGAGCGAAAAATCCGGGAAGAGCAGCTGGGCGAAGTTCACCGCTTCGAGCATAAACCGTGGCGGACCATGGGTAATCCACAGCACGGGTCAAGTGCGAAGCCGCTAGCATCCGGGGCTTTGGTTTTTCGACATCCCTCAGTCAATCAAGGAGTTATAGATGCAACGTCGTCAATGGGGCGCCATGGTGGGAGCCGCCGCGCTGGTCGCGGCCGCGGGCCAGAGCTTCGCGCAGGGCTATCCCAACAAGCCGGTCGAACTGAGCGTGCCCTTTGCACCGGGCGGCACGACCGACATCGTGGCGCGCGTGATTTCCGATCCGCTCGGCAAGGTGCTGGGCCAGCCGGTGGTGGTGATCAACCGCGCGGGCGGCGGCGGCATCGTGGGCGCGGCCGAAACGGCACGCGCCACGCCCGACGGCTACAAGCTCGGCGTGGCCACGGTCTCGAGCACGGCGGCCAACCCGGCCATCAACCCCAAGGTGCCGTACGACCCGATCAACGACTTCACGCCGATCATCAACATCGCGGCCACGCCCAACATCATTGCGGTCAACCCGAGCTTCCCGGCCAAGAACTATGCGGAGTTCGTGGCCGAGCTCAAGAAGAACCCCGGCAAGTACTCGTACGCCTCCTCGGGCACGGGCGGCATCGGCCACCTGCTGATGGAGCTCTACAAGAGCCTCACCAACACCTTCGTCACGCACATTCCCTACCGCGGCGCGGGCCCCGCGCTCAACGACGTGGTGGCCGGCCAGGTGCCGATCATGTTCGACAACATCCCGTCGGCCATGCCCTTCATCCAGAGCGGCCGGCTGATTCCCATCGTGGTGTCGGCGCCGCAGCGCCTGGCCGCGCTGCCCAATGTACCGACCTTCAAGGAAGTCGGGCTCGAGCCGGTCAACCGCATGGCGTACTACGGCATCCTCGGCCCCAAGGGCGTGCCGAAGGAAGTGGTCGACAAGATCAACGCCGGCGTGAAGAAGGCGGTGGAAGACCCGGCCGTGAAGAAGCGCATCGAAGACACGGGTTCGCTGATCGTGGCCAACACGCCCGAGCAGTTCGCCGCGCAGATCAAGGCCGAATACGAGGTCTACAAGCAGGTCGTCGCCAAGCAGAAGCTCAAGCTCGACTGAGCCTCGCCAACCCTGCCAAAGCCGCCCGCGCCACGGGCGGCTTTTTCTTTTTGTTATCTTGCAGCGCATGACCGAGGCCGCCGCCACACAAACCCCCGAGATCGACGATTTCATCGATGCCCTCTGGCTCGAGGACGGGCTGTCGAAGAACACGCTGGCCGCCTACCGCCGCGACCTCGCGCTGTTCGCGCAGTGGCTGGGCAGCCAGCGCAGCGGCGGCGCGCTCGACACGGCGCAGGAGTCCGACCTGCAGGCCTACATGGGCGCGCGCCTGTCGACCCGCGGCAAGGCCACCTCGGCCAACCGGCGGCTCACGGTGTTCAAGCGCTACTACCGCTGGGCGCTGCGCGAGCGCCGCATCGCGGCCGACCCGAGCATCCGGCTCGCGCCCGCGCGGCAGATGCCGCGGGCGATCAAGACGCTGTCGGAAAAGCAGGTGGACGACCTGCTGGCCGCGCCCGACGTCGAAACCCCGCTCGGCCTGCGCGACCGCGCGATGCTCGAGCTGATGTACGCGAGCGGCCTGCGCGTGAGCGAGCTGGTGGCGCTCAAGGTCATCGACATGAGCCTCAACGACGGGGTGCTGCGCGTGCTCGGCAAGGGCAGCAAGGAGCGCCTCGTGCCCTTCGGCGGCGAGGCGCGGCGCTGGATCGAGCGCTACCTGGAAGAGTCGCGCCCCGCCATCCTCGGCGGGCAGCAGACGCCCGACCTGTTCGTGACCGCGCGCGGTGCGGGCATGACGCGCGTGATGTTCTGGATCATCGTGAAGAAGCAGGCCGCCGCGGCCGGCATCCATGTGCCGCTGTCGCCGCACACGCTGCGCCATGCCTTCGCCACGCACCTGCTGAACCACGGCGTGGACCTGCGCGCGGTGCAATTGCTGCTCGGCCATGCCGACATCTCCACGACCACCATCTACACCCATGTGGCGCGCGAGCGCCTCAAGCAGCTGCATGCGCAGCACCACCCGCGCGGCTGAAGGCGCGGTGTTCCTTCACTTCATCAACAGCAAAGAGACTTCGTTCATGCAGAAAAGAATCTGGGTCGCGGCGGCATTGCTCGCTGCCGGCGGCGCACAGGCCCAGGCCGTTCCCAAGACCATCCGCATCATCGTGGCGTATCCCGCAGGCGGCGTCAGCGACGTGGTCGCGCGTGCGCTCGGCGACAGGCTCGCCACGCAGCTGGGCACCACGGTGGTCGTCGACAACCGCGCCGGCGCCAGCGGCGCCATCGGCATGGACGCCGTGGCCAAGGCCGCACCCGACGGCGCCACGCTGGGCTTCTCGGCCATCAGCCCGCTGGTGCTGAGTCCGCACCTCGGCAAGCTGCCCTTCGATCCGCTGAAGGACATCGCGCCGGTGGCGAGCGTGATGTATTCGCCGGTGCTGCTGATTGCCACGCCGGCCAGCAAGGCCCGGGACTTCCGCGCGCTGATCGCCGATGCCAAGGCGCAGCCCGGTGCGGTGCGCTGGGCCACCTCGGGGCCGGCATCGCTCGGCCACATCGTGCTCGAGCAGGTGAAGGCGGCGGCGGGCGTGGACATCACGCACGTGCCCTACAAGGGCGGCGGCCAGCAGCTCAACGATGCGCTCGGCGGGCAGTTCGAGATTCTCTCGAGCAATGCGAGCCCGACGCTCACTGCGCACATCCAGTCGGGCAAGCTGCGTCCGCTGGCCGTGGGTGCGCCCGCGCGGCTCGAGAGCCTGCCGCAGGTGCCCACGCTGGCCGAGCTGGGCTACAGCGCGGCGAACATCAATTCGGTGTTCGGCGTCTTCGCGCCCGCGGCCACGCCGCCCGCATTGATCGCAAAGTACAACGCCGAGATCAACAAGGCCCTGGCCAGCCCCGAACTGCGCGCCAAGCTCACGGCCACCGACAACGTGCCGACCGGCGGCACCCCCGCGGCCTTTGCCAAGGAGATCGCCTCGGAGTTCGAAGGCAACGGGCGCATCGTGAAGGCCGCGAACATCAAGGCCGATTGACCCTGCGGCTTGTGGTTCCGATTTCCCTACCTTATAGTAGGTAGATGAGCAGCGCCATCGCCCCTTCGACCGCACTCGCCGCCGGCAGCACCCGGGAGCAGATCCTCGGGGTGGCGCGGCACCTGATCGAAACGCGCTCCTACCTGGGCTTCAGCTTCCAGGATGTGGCCGATGCGGTCGGCGTCCGCAAGGCGAGCCTGTACCACCACTTTCCAACCAAGGAAGCGCTGGGCATTGCGGTGATCCGGCAGGCCACCCAACTCTTCAAGGACTGGGACGCGGCGCGCGTGCGCACGCCGAAGGACGCGCTCGAATCGTATTTCCGCATGTTCCGCAACACGCTCAAGGCTGGCTCGGGCATGTGTCCCGCGGGGGCGATGACACCCGGCTGGGACTGCATCGACGAGGAACTGCGCCAGGCCGTGCAGGAACTGCGCAACACCCAGGTGATGTGGCTCACGGGCGTGCTGGGCGCGCTGGCGCCGGCCCGGCAGGAGAAGGGCGCATCGCTTGCATCGCAGGCGGCCTATGTGTTCGCGGTGTGCCAGGGTGCGCTGCTCGCATCGCGCATGACGGGGCGCGTCGAAGACTTCGACGAAGCCATCGCGCAGCTCAGGAGTTCATTGCCCGGCTGATCGCCGGGCGGCATCGCGGGCACGCAGCGCGTGCCTATTTTTTGACCTCGTTACCTACCGATTGGATGGTAGGTTTTGACCAAGGAGTGTTTCCATGAAAGCCGTCATTTCGGCCTACGCCCGCTCGCCTTTCCACTTTGCGAAGAAGGGTGCGCTCGCCGAGGTGCGCCCCGACACGCTGGCCGCCGGCGTGGTCCGCGGCCTGCTGCAGCGCACCGATCTCGACCCCGCGCTGCTCGAAGACATCATCCTGGGCTGTGCGTACCCCGAGGCCTCGCAGGGCAACAACCTCGCACGCATCGTCGGCCTGCTTGCCGGCCTGCCGCACGAGGTGGGCGGCATGACGGTCAACCGCTTCTGCGGCTCGTCGATGCAGGCCGTGCACATTGCCGCGGCACAGATCGAGGCGGGCATGGGCGAGGCCTTCCTGTGCGTGGGCGTGGAGTCGATGACGATGGTGCCGCAGGGCGGCTTCAACTTCTCGCCCAACCCTGAGCTGCAAGAAGACACCGATGCCTACATCTCGATGGGCGAGACCGCCGAGAACGTCGCGCAGCGCTGGAACGTGAGCCGCGCCGACCAGGAAGCCTTCGCGGTCGAGTCGCACCGCAAGGCCGCCGCTGCGCGCACACAAGGGCGGTTCGCGGGTGAGATCGTGCCGGTGCGCCTGGCCTCGCGCGAGGTGGTCGATGCCGATGGCTGCATCCGACCGGCCACCTCGGCCGAGGCGCTGGCAGGCCTCAAGCCAGTGTTCCGTGCCGATGGCGTGGTGACGGCCGGCACTTCGTCGCCGCTCACCGACGGCGCCGCCGCCGTGCTCGTGACCAGCGATGCCTTCGCCGCGAAGCATGGCCTGCAGGCGCTCGCGCGCATCAAGTCCTTTGCGACCGTGGGCGTCGACCCGGCCGTCATGGGCATCGGCCCGATTCCCGCCACGCGCAAGGCACTGGCGCGTGCGGGCCTCGCTGCGGCCGACCTCGACGTGATCGAACTCAACGAGGCCTTCTCGTCGCAGGCGCTGGCCTGCATCCGCGATCTCGGCCTCGACGCGGCGAAGATCAATCTCGATGGCGGCGGCCTTGCCATCGGCCATCCGCTGGGCGCGACCGGTGCGCGCATCACGGGCAAGGCGGCTTCGCTGCTTGCGCGCGAGAACGGCCGCTATGCGCTGGCCACGCAATGCATCGGCGGCGGGCAGGGCATTGCCACCATCCTCGAGCGCGTCTGAGCGCTTGTTCGAGAATGCGCGCAGGCACTACAAGGAACTCCCATGCCGGCACTCCCTGACGACCCGGACGCCAAGCGCGCGCTCTACCTCGAAGACCTGTCGGTCGGCGACCGCTTCCAGAGCGGCGAACACGCGCTGGACGTGGCGCAGATCAAGGCCTTTGCATCGCAGTTCGATCCGCAGCCCTTCCACACCGACGAAGAGGCCGCGAAAAGCACCTTCTTCGGCGGCCTTGCGGCCAGCGGCTGGCACACGGCGGCGCTCACGATGAAGCTGATGGTGGAAAGCGGCATTCCGCTCGCCGAAGGCATCATCGGCTCGGGCGGCGAACTGCAATGGCCCAAGCCGACGCGGCCCGGCGACGTGCTGCACGTGGTGAGCGAAGTGCTCGACATCACGCCCTCGCGCTCCAAGCCCGGCCGCGCGATGGTCACGATGCGCTGCCGCACGCTCAACCAGCGGGGCGAGGTGCTCCAGTACTTCACGCCCAAGCTGGTCGTGCACGCCCGGCCCGCGTAGGCCTCCCGTTCAGTCCTTGCCGCCGGCCGAGAGGGCGCGCAGCTCTTCGGGGCTGAAGCCCGCCCGCCCGCGGGCTTCGAGGTTGAAGGGCGGCTTCAGGCGCGGCGCTTCGTAGCGCGCCACGAGTTCGGGGTATGTCGCCTCGGGGTCGCAGCCGGCGCGCTCGCAGAGCCAGCGGTACCAGCGGTTGCCGATGGCCACATGGCCCACTTCGTCGCGCAGGATGATGTCGAGGATCTCGACCGCGCGCAGCGCATCGGGCGTGTTCACGCGCTTGAGCTTGGCCTGGATGAGCGGCGTGGCGTCGAGCCCGCGCGCTTCGAGCGTGCGCGGCACCAGCGCCATGCGCGCGAGCACGTCGTCCCTGGTCTTCTCGCACATGCTCCAGAGCCCGTCGTGGCCCGGGAAGTCGCCGTAGCGCCAGCCCATGTCCTGCAGGTGCGCATGCAGCAGCGTGAAGTGCTGCGCCTCCTCGTCGGCCACGCGCAGCCAGTCGCGGTAGTAGGCCTCGGGCATGCCGTCGTAGCGCCACACGGCATCGAGCGCGAGGTTGATGGCGTTGAACTCGATGTGGCAGATCGAATGGATCAGCGCGGCGCGGCCTTCGGGCGTGAAGGGCGAGCGCTTTTGCACGGCGGTGGCGGCCACGCGCAGCGGCCGTTCGGGGCGGCCCGGCACGCCGACGTCATCACCCACGGTGCGCAGAGGGTCGATTGCTATGGAATCGGTAGCGGCCAGGGCAGCAGTGGCGCGCGTTGCCGCAACCTTCTGTTCAGGGTCGGTGAGTCGCAGCGCGGCCAGCGCGCTCAATCGGGGGTGCATCCCTACAATTCTAGGTTTTGCCCCCGGAGACTCCACGATGGCCCTCTACGAACTCGACGGCGTTGCGCCGCAACTCGGCACCGGCGCCTGGGTCGCCGACAGCGCGGAGGTGATCGGCAACGTGCAGTTGGGCGACAACGCGAGCATCTGGTTCGGTGCGGTGCTGCGTGGCGACAACGAGAAGATGACCATCGGGCGCAACAGCAACGTGCAGGACATGTCGATGCTGCATTCCGACCCCGGCAGCCCGCTCACCATCGGCGAGAACGTCACCATCGGCCACCAGGTCATGCTGCATGGCTGCACCATCGGCGACAACTCGCTGATCGGCATCCAGGCCGTGGTCTTGAATAACGCGAAGATCGGCCGCAATTCGATTGTTGGCGCCGGCAGCGTCGTGACCGAGGGCAAGGAGTTCCCCGACAACTCCCTGATCTTCGGTTCGCCCGCCAAGGTGATGCGCACGATCAGCGACGAAGACGCCGCCCGCCTGCGGCACGGCTCCGATCACTACGTAGCAAACGCCATTCGCTATGCGAAGGGCTTGAAGAAAATCGCCTGACACTGCGCAGGCCCAACAGAAAGAAGAATCCGTTTTGAGCGAGCTGCACAAATTCCTGTTCGATGGCCTGCCGGTGCGCGGCATGATCGTGCGCCTGACAGATGCGTGGCAGGAAATCCTGGCGCGGCGCGCCTCCAACACCGCCACCGGCGCCTACCCGCCGCCGGTGGCCGAACTGCTCGGCGAGATGACGGCCGCGGCCACGTTGATGCAGGCCAACATCAAGTTCAACGGCGCGCTGATCCTGCAGATCTTCGGCGACGGCCCGGTCAAGGTGGCCGTGGCCGAGGCCAAGCCCGACCTGAGCCTGCGCGCCACCGCCAAGGTGATCGGCGACCTGCCAGCCGATGCGCGCCTGCCCGAGATGGTCAACGTCAACAACAAGGGCCGCTGCGCCATCACGCTCGACCCCAAGGACAAGCTGCCGGGCACGACGCCCTACCAGGGCGTGGTGCCGCTGTTTGACGACGAGGGCGAGAAGCTCGGCAGGCTCAGCGACGTGCTGCAGCACTACATGCTGCAGAGCGAACAGCTCGACACCACGCTGGTGCTCGCGGCCGACGACAATGTGGCGGCCGGCTTGCTGATCCAGCGCCTGCCGGTGAAGGGCGAGGGCAACCTCGAAGGCACCTCCGGCACTTCCGACAGGGACCACGACCAGGCCAACGAAGACCAGATCGGCCGCAACGAGGACTACAACCGCATCTCGATCCTCGCCTCGAGCCTCACGCGCGACGAGCTGCTCACGCTCGACATCGAGACCATTCTTCGCCGCCTGTTCTGGGAAGAGAAGCTGCTGCGCTTCGAGCCGCAGGCGGGCCTGCTGGGTCCGCACTTCGCGTGCACCTGCGGCCGCGACCGCGTGGCGCAGATGATCCGCGGGCTTGGCGTCGAGGAGGCCGAGGAGATCCTGGCCGAGCGCGGCGACATCGAGGTGGGCTGCGACTTCTGCGGCAAGCAGTACCGCTTCGATGCGGTCGATGCGGCGCAGATCTTCAGGCCGCCGACGGATCAGATCCCTGGGAGCCCGATCGTCCAGTAGGTCTTGGCGCGCCGGCCTTGCTCAAGCGGGCTGGCGCAGCACCTTGATCATCGCGGCCAGCCGTTCGTTCGCCAAGCCTGCATTCAATGAGCGGTCGAACAACCCCATCAGAAAATCCGGAAAGCTCGCATCGAGGCCTGCTTCGCGCGCCTGCTTCGCGAAGAGCCGGCCCGAGCCCACGCAGGTGGCCATCGAGCTCTCGGGTTCGCCGTACTTGCCGGCGTGGATGGCCTCGCCCTCGGCGGTGATCATTTCACCGAGCACCGGCGAGATTGCGCCGATCATCTGTGAGAACGCGTTCACCTGCAGCCCTTCGGATTCGCAGATGCGCACGCCGTGGAAGAAGCCGCTCATCGCGCCGAACATGCACGAGAGCGTGGCCAGGTCCCAGGCGGCCGCGTTGCCGATGGGCTCGCCCATGTACTGGATGTTGCCGGCAACGGCTTCGAGCACCGGCCGGCACGCGGCCAGCGCCCGTTCTTCGCCCGAGATGAAGAGGGGTGTGTCGGGCCGGCCGATCTGGCTGGGCGTGGCGAGCAGGGCGCCGTCGAGGTAGGCCACGCCGCTCAATGCGGCCCAGTCGTCGCGCGCGTCCTGCGGGGTGCCGGTGCTCAGCTGCACCAGCACCTTGCCGCGCAGCGCGTCGGCCACGCCGGGCGCAGCGAGGATCGCGCGGGACGCCGCATAGTCGGCCACGCAGACCAGCACCACGGGGCTGGCCTGGACCGCGGCGAGCGCGCTGGCCGCGAGCACCGTGCCCTGGTTCAGCAGCGGCTCGGCGCGCTCGGCGGTGCGGTTCCACACCGTCAGCGTGTATTTCGATCGAAGGGCGCGCGCGAGTGCGATGCCCATGGGGCCGAGGCCGATGAGGGAAACGTCGGTCATGTGCTTTTGTTCCTTGGTGTGTGATCAGGCGGCGGCCGGCGTGAGGTTCTGCCCCAGCCCGCCGTCGACGGTGAGCCGCGCGCCGGTCGTGAAGGTCGCCTCGAAGGCGAAGAAGAGCACCGCGCGCGCCACCTCGGCGGCCGTGCCGTGGCGCCGCATCGGCGTGATCTGGTCGCCCAGGCGGATGAACTCGGCGCGTTCCTCGGCCGTGGCGTCGGCAATGCCGAGCGTGGGCGTGTCGATGAAGCCCGGGCTCACCACGTTGACGCGGATGCCGCGCCCCACCAGCTCCGCCGCGAAGCCCGAGGCGAAGGAACGCAGGGCCGCCTTGGTCGCGCTGTAGACGCTCAGGCCGTGCATGCCGCCCTCGTCCGCAATGGACGAGGTGACCACCACCGCGCCGCCCGCGGGCATCAGGGGCACCAGGCGCTGCACGGTGAAGAAAGGGCCCTTGGTGTTGATCGCAAAGGCACGGTCGTAGCCTGCCTCGGTGACCTGCTCGAAGGGCTCCAGCGTCGAGATGCCGGCGTTGATGTGCAGCAGGTCGATGTGGCCGAGCTTTTCCCGCACGAGCGTTGCGAGTGCGTCGATGTCCGCAAGCGAGCCGGCATCCGATGCGACGACGTGGGCGCGAGGGCCCAGCGCGCGCCGCGCGGCTTCCAGGTTGCGGGGATTCAGGCCGGTGACGAGCACTTCGGCGCCGCCTTCCAGCAGTGCCAGCGCGGTGGCCAGGCCCATGCCGATGGTGCCGCCGGTGATGACGGCCTTCTTGCCTGCGTAGTTGCCGGTGGTGGCGTGGTCCATGGATCGCGTGTCTTGGGTGGTTGTGTTCATGACAGCCGATGATCCGGAAAGCGGCCCGCAGGGTCGCGCACGTTCGGCCGCGGTGCAGCACGAACGGACGGCGACGCGCGGGCACGTTGCGCCGCAGCGCCGGATAATGGCCCGATGAGCCACGACGCCTCCTCCGACACCCATCTGAACGTGCACGTGCGCCACACGCCCGGCGGCGTGGTCGGCCTCGAGGCCGTGCCCGACCACCGCATCAAGGTGCATGCGGGCGCGCCGGTGAATGGCGCCTGCCGGCTGCACAAGTTCCGCTATACGCGGGGCGACATCGACATCCTGCCCGCCGGCACCTCCGACATCTGGCACGAGGAAGCCGCCAGCACCTCGCTGGTCGTGCGCATGCCGCCATCGCTGCTGCGCCGCACCGCCGAGGAAATGGGCCTGCCGGCCGAACGGGCCAGCCTGGCGGAGCGCCACCAGCTGCGCGACGCGCACATCGAGCACATTGCCTGGGCGCTCGACGCCGAAAGGCGCGCCGGCTTTCCCAACGGCACCCTCTACGCCGACAGCCTGGGCACCGCGCTGGCGGTGCACCTGCTGGGCGGGCACCGGCGGCAAGAGGCGGCGCCGGCACAGGGCCTCACGCGGCCGCAGCTGCGCCGCGTGACCGACTACATCGAGACGCACCTCGACGGCGATCTTTCACTGGCCAGGCTGGCGGAGGTCGCAGGCCTGAGCGCGTCGCACCTGAAGACGCAGTTCAAGCGTTCCACCGGCCTGCCGGTGCACGAGTACGTGGTTCATCGGCGCGTCGACCGTGCGCGCGGCCTGCTGGTGCGCAGCGCGATGGCCGCAAGCGAGGTGGCGCTGGAGAGCGGCTTTTCGCACCAGAGCCACATGGCGCGCTGCATGCGCCGCGTGCTCGGCGCCACGCCGGGCGAGGTCCGGCGCGCCGGCTAGCCCCCGGCCGGCGCAGGCAGCCGGCCTCAGCGCGTTGTCAGCGCGGCGCCTTGTCGTCGAAGTCGCTGAAGGCGATGTCGGGCGCGCTGGTGTTGTGGCGCGACGGCAGGCTGCGGCCGAAGCGCACCTGCGTGGCGTTCAGCGTCTTCACATCGGGCAGCGGCAGCACCTGTTCCGCGGCCTCGGGCGATTCCTGCCAGCGCAGCTCGCTCACGTCGGCGTTGTCGGGCGCCACGTACATCGAGCGCAGCACGGCAAAGGGCCGCGCGTCCGCCGTGGGCTTGGAGAGCGTCACGTCGAGCGCGGTGCGCTCGCGGCTGATCTCGGACACCTTGGCCACGGCGCTGCCGCCCCCGACGAAGCGCAGGTGGACGGCCAGCGGCTTCGGCACGATGCGGATCGACGCGATGTCGACCACCGGCCGGCTGCCCTGTTCGACCGGGCCGAGCAGGAACGACGAGCCATACACCCCGTCGCCGAAGCGTGCCTGCGGCAGCGGCTTGATGCGCCAGTAGCCGTCGGCCGGATAGAGCACCAGCGCTTCGAGCGCCTTGCCTTCCTCCTTGCGGAAGATCTGCAGCAGGTGGAAGCCGCGGTCCGTGCGCGCGCCCACGCGCACCGGCACCTGCTGCGGCCGCCAGAAGCTGGGCAGCGTCATGCCGACGATGCGCCACTGCGCGTCGTCGAGCAGCACCACGCGGCGCGGCTTGAACTTGTGCGCCGGATCGGTGGGATGCGCGCCGCCGTCGAAGTTGCAGCCCGAGAAATCGGGGGCGGTGATGTCGTTGCCGATGCTGTCGAGGTAGGCCGGCTGCAGCGCCTCGATGCGCATGCGCCGGATGCCTTCGCCGCGCAACACCAGCGACACGTTGTCTTCCTCGGCGCAGGCAGTGGCTGTGGTGGCGTTCTCCACGGTGGCCGCGACAGGCGCGGCCGTGGCAGCCGTTGCCAGCAGCGCGGCAAGGAAGAAGCCGCAAAAGCGAGAGAAGCGAGGCGGGAACATCGATCAGGTCTCCGAGCTGGGGGTTGAAGGCGTGTCGTCGCGGCGTCCGATCAGGTCGCTGAAAAGCCGATGCTCGCATTCCGGGTCGGAGCACTTCTCGCAAGGCCATGACCAGGAAGCGGGTTTGGATTCGAGGCGGCCCCGTGCGCGGGCCCGACCCTCGCTGCCGGCGATGGAATTGATGGCGTTCCACGCATTCGAGAGCCTCTCGCTGCCGGTGCCATGCACCACCGCGAACGAAAGCCCCGCGCCCGCGAGCGCCGCACGCACCAGCGCATCGGTGGGTTCGCGCGCGTGGTCGCCATCGCGCAACGGGTCTGCGATCCACGGGATGTCGAGCGCGGTCAGCAGGGTGATCGCGCAGCGCGCCTGCGCCGCCAGCGCGTCGGCATGCAGCGAGGTGTCGCCGAACAGCAGTTCGCTGTAGACCGCGGTCATGAGGGCCGTGGTGTCGGCCACCACCACGCCCGAAGCGGCCGCGGCATCGATGCGGTGCGTCTGTTCCTGCGCGATGGCCCGCTGCTCGTCGGGGCGGGGCGTGCGGCCTTCGCGGTCGCACCATTCGCGCAGGTATTCGTCCACCAGTGTGGTGGCAATGCCGCGTTCCTGCAGGCGCTGCGCGAGCGCGCGGGCGAGTTCGGTCTTGCCGGTGCTCTCGGCACCGAGCAGCGCAATCACGCATCCAGCCGGCAGCATCGGCGTCATGAGCGCGCTGCTGCCCCGTCGTGCATGCGCGTGCGCCACGCAAGAAAGCCAGCCACGCTGAGCACCGCGAACACGGCGTAGAGCCCGACCGTGAGCCACAGGCCCTTGTGGATGAACAGGCCCACGCTCACGACGTTCACCGCCAGCCAGACCAACCAGTTCTCGATGAATTTGCGCCCGAGCAGGAACTGGCCGACGAGGCTGAGCCCGGTCGAGAATCCGTCCCACCAGGGCACGTCGGTGTCGGTGAAGCGGCGCAGGAAGAGGGCGACCGCGGGCCATGCCAGTGCGCAGGCCGCGAGTGCCAGCGCGATGCCGCGCGGCGAAAGCCGGCTCACGCGCAATGCGCTGCCATCGGCGCGATGGCCGCGCAGCCATTGCGCCCAGCCCCAGAGCGCGACCACGGCGAAGAACACCTGCAGCGAGGCATCGCCGTAGATGCGCGCCTGCGCGAACACGGCCACGTAAAGAAGCGAACTGACGATGGCCAGCGGCCAGCCCCAGTGGATCTCGCGCATGTTGCAGCCGACCATCGCAAGCGCCAGCACCGCGGCCACGAGTTCGAGCCAGCTGACCGGTGAGCCCCAGAGCGCGAATGCGGGGGCCGAGAAGAACTCGGGCATCAGCAGCCGTTGGTTGTCTAGTGCGTGACCTGAACGAACACTTCGTTGGGCTTGACCATGCCCAGCTCCTGCCGCGCACGCTCTTCGACCATCTCGAGGCCGATCTTGAGGTCGTTGACTTCGGAGGCCAGCCGCTCGTTGTTGACCACGGCCTTGGCGTTGGCCGCCTTCTGGTCGGCCAGCTTGGACTGCAGCTGCGCCACGTCGCGCACGCTGCCGCGCCCGTTCCACAGCTGCCACTGCAGGATGACCAGCAGCAGCAACAGCACGATGGGGGGAACGAGGCGCGAGCGCATGCCGCCGGCTTCGCGCGCTACTTCAGGTTGTAGAACGCGCCGCGGCCAGGGTAGCTGGCGATGTCGCCGAGGTCTTCCTCGATGCGCAGCAGCTGGTTGTACTTGGCGATGCGGTCCGAGCGCGAGAGCGAGCCGGTCTTGATCTGGCCCGCATTGGTGCCCACCGCGATGTCGGCGATGGTGCTGTCCTCGGTTTCGCCCGAGCGGTGCGAGATCACGGCCGTGTAGCCCGCGCGCTTGGCCATCTCGATGGCGGCGAAGGTTTCGGTCAGCGTGCCGATCTGGTTGATCTTGATCAGGATCGAGTTGGCAATGCCCTTGTCGATGCCTTCCTGCAGGATCTTGGTGTTGGTGACGAACAGGTCGTCGCCCACCAGCTGCACGCGCTTGCCCAGGCGCTCGGTGAGCAGCTTCCAGCCGTCCCAGTCGCCTTCGTGCATGCCGTCTTCGATGCTGATGATCGGGTACTTGTCGACCCAGGTGGCCAGCATGTCGGCCCAGTTGCCGGCCGAGAGCGTGAGGTTCTCGCCGGAGAGCACGTAGTTGCCGTCCTTGTAGAACTCGCTGGCGGCGCAGTCGAGGCCGAGCGCAATCTGCTCGCCCGCCACGAAGCCGGCCTTGTCGATGGCTTCGAGGATCAGCTGGATCGCCGCTTCATGGCTTTCGACGCTGGGCGCGAAACCGCCTTCGTCGCCGACGGCCGTGCTGATGCCGCGGTCGCCCAGGATCTTCTTGAGCGCATGGAACACCTCGGCGCCGTAGCGCACGGCTTCGCGGAAGCTCGGAGCGCCCACGGGGATGATCATGAACTCCTGCAGGTCCAGGCTGTTGTTGGCGTGCGCGCCGCCGTTGATGACGTTCATCATCGGCACCGGCAGCTGCATGCCGCCCATGCCGCCGAAGTAGCGGTACAGCGGCAGGCCCGACTCTTCGGCCGCGGCGCGTGCCACGGCCATCGAGACGGCGAGGGTGGCGTTGGCGCCCAGGCGGCCCTTGTTGTCGGTGCCGTCCAGGTCGATCATCGTGCGGTCGAGGAAAGCCTGCTCGCTGGCGTCCAGGCCGAGCACGGATTCCGAGATCTCGGTGTTGATGTTCTCCACTGCCTTGAGCACGCCCTTGCCGAGGTAGCGCTTCTTGTCGCCGTCGCGCAGCTCGATGGCTTCCCGCGAACCGGTCGATGCGCCCGAGGGCACGGCCGCGCGGCCCATGGTGCCCGATTCGAGCAGAACGTCGCACTCGACGGTGGGATTGCCGCGGCTGTCGAGGATTTCACGGCCGACGATGTCTACGATTGCACTCACTTATTGCCTTTCGATTGAACGGGATCTCAGACCGGGGCGGAAACGCCCTCGACCAGAACCATGTTGAAGAACTCGGTCGCGCCGGCACGCTTGGCGCGCGCGGCGCGATACAGCTCGTCGTCGTAGAAGGCCTTGGCCTTCTCATAGCTGGGGAAGCGCAGCATGGCCACGCGCGCGGGCTGCCAGCTGCCTTCCATGGTCTCGAAGCGGCCGCCGCGCACCAGGTACTCGCCGCCCGCGGCCTTCACCGCCTCGGGTGCGACAGCCATGTACTGCTTGTACTGTTCGGGGTCGGTGATCTTCATGTCGACGATGATGTAGGCAGGCGCCACGGTGTTCTCCAGTCTTGTTGTGGGGGGCTCAGTTGAAAGCGTTTTCGAGGAAGCCGTTCTTCTTCGTGATGCGGTCCAGCTCGAGCAGCGTTTCCAACATGGCCTTCATGTGCTTGAGCGGCACGGCGTTGGGGCCGTCGCTCAGTGCCTTGGCGGGATCGGGGTGCGTCTCCATGAAGAGCCCGGCCACGCCCACGGCCACGGCCGCGCGCGAGAGCACCGGCACCATTTCGCGCTGGCCGCCCGAGGTCGTGCCCTGGCCGCCCGGCAGCTGCACCGAGTGGGTGGCGTCGAACACCACGGGGGCGCCGGTCTCGCGCATGATCGCGAGCGAGCGCATGTCCGACACCAGGTTGTTGTAGCCGAAGCTCGCGCCGCGCTCGCAGGCCATGAAGCTGTCTTCGGGCAGGCCGGCTTCCTTGGCGGCAGCGCGCGCCTTGTCGATCACGTTCTTCATGTCGTGCGGCGCAAGGAACTGGCCCTTCTTGATGTTGACCGGCTTGCCCGACTGCGCCACCGCGCGGATGAAGTCGGTCTGGCGGCACAGGAAGGCGGGCGTCTGCAGCACGTCGACCACCTTGGCGGCCTCGGTGATGTCGTCCTCGGTGTGGACGTCGGTCAGCACGGGCAGGCCGAGCTCGCGCTTCACCTTGGCCAGGATCTCCAGGCCCTTCTCGCGGCCCGGGCCGCGAAAGCTGGTGCCCGAGGAGCGGTTGGCCTTGTCGAAGCTGCTCTTGAAGATGAACGGAATGCCGAGCGAGGAAGTGATTTCCTTCAGCGTGCCGGCCGTGTCCATCTGCAATTGCTCGGATTCGACCACGCAGGGGCCGGCAATCAGGAAGAAGGGCTGGTCGAGCCCGATGTCGAATCCGCAAAGTTTCATGCGACAGCCTTCAGGTTCTTCGCGCCGCCTGCGCTCCGGGCCTTGTGGTCGAGCGCCGCCTTGATGAAGGCGTTGAAGAGCGGATGGCCGCTCCACGGCGTCGACTTGAATTCAGGGTGGAACTGCACGCCCATGAACCACGGGTGCACGTCCTGCGGCAGCTCGACGATCTCGGTCAGGTGCTCGCGCTGCGTCAGCGCGGAAATGACAAGGCCGGCGGCGCGCAGTTCGTCGAGGTAGTTGACGTTGGCTTCGTAGCGGTGGCGGTGGCGTTCGGTCACCACGTCGCCATAGATGCTGTGGGCCAGCGTGCCGGCCGAGACGTCGGAGCTTTGGGCGCCCAGGCGCATGGTGCCGCCGAGGTCGGACTTCTCGTTGCGCGTCTTCACGGTGCCGTCGGCGTCCTTCCACTCGGTGATCAGCGCGATCACGGGGCAGGGCGTTTCGGGATCGAATTCGGTGCTGTTGGCGTTCTTCAGGCCCGCCACGTGGCGCGCGTATTCGATGGTGGCCACCTGCATGCCCAGGCAGATGCCGAGGTAGGGCACCTTGCCTTCGCGCGCGAAGCGGGCGGCCGAGATCTTGCCCTCGACGCCGCGCTGGCCGAAGCCGCCGGGCACCAGGATCGCGTCGTACTTGGCGAGCCGCGAAACATCTTGTGGGGAGATGGTTTCGGAATCGATGTAGTCGATCTTCACGCGCGCATGGTTCTTCATGCCGGCGTGGCGCAGTGCCTCGTTCAGCGACTTGTAGCTGTCGGACAGGTCGACGTACTTGCCGACCATCGCGATGCTGACTTCCTGCTGCGGATGCTCGACCTCGTACACCAGCTCGTCCCAGCGCTGCAGCTTGGCCGGCGGCGTGTTGATGCGCAGCTTGTCGCAGATCAGGCCGTCCAGGCCCTGCTCGTGCAGCATGCGCGGCACCTTGTAGATGGTGTCGACGTCCCACATGGAGATCACGCCCCATTCGGGCACGTTGGAGAACAGCGAGATCTTGGCGCGCTCGTCGTCGGGGATCGGGCGGTCGGCGCGGCACAGCAGCGCGTCGGCCTGGATGCCGATGGCGCGCAGTTCCTTGGCGGTGTGCTGCGTGGGCTTGGTCTTGAGCTCGCCGGCGGCGGCGATCCAGGGCACGTAGCTCAGGTGCACGAAGGCCGAGTTGTTCGGGCCCATGCGCAGGCTCATCTGGCGCACGGCTTCGAGGAAGGGCAGCGATTCGATGTCGCCCACGGTGCCGCCGATCTCGACGATGGCCACGTCCACTTCATGTGCGGTGCCGAGGCCGGCGCCGCGCTTGATGTATTCCTGGATCTCGTTGGTGATGTGCGGAATCACCTGCACCGTCTTGCCCAGGTAGTCGCCGCGGCGCTCTTTCTCGAGCACGGTCTTGTAGATCTGGCCGGTGGTGAAGTTGTTGGCCTTGCGCATCCGCGTGGTGATGAAGCGCTCGTAGTGGCCGAGGTCGAGGTCGGTCTCGGCACCGTCGTCGGTGACGAACACCTCGCCATGCTGGAACGGTGACATCGTGCCGGGGTCGACATTGATGTACGGATCGAGCTTGATGAGAGTGACCTTGAGGCCGCGCGATTCGAGGATCGCGGCGAGGGAGGCGGAGGCGATTCCCTTGCCAAGGGAAGATACGACACCACCGGTGACGAAGACAAATTTGGTCATGCCAGTTCCGGACCAGAGATCCGGGCAGTGGGAAATTGCGATTATAGGTGTCCCCTTTGTGCCCCTTGGGCCCAAGGCCATCCCATTCCTGATCTTGTCGGTATGTGAGCAACAATATGACTCATGCAAGATCTCGCCGGCAAACACATCGTCCTGGGCCTTACCGGTGGTATCGCCTGCTACAAGTCGGCGGAGCTGTGCCGCCTGTTCGTGAAGGCGGGCGCCACCGTCCAGGTCGTGATGACCGAGGCGGCCGAGCAGTTCATCACGCCGGTCACGATGCAGGCGCTCTCGGGGCGCACGGTCTACACCTCGCAGTGGGACGCGCGCGAGCCCAACAACATGCCGCACATCAACCTGAGCCGCGAGGCCGACGCCATTGTGCTGGCGCCCTGCAGCGCCGACTTCATCGCGCGGCTGGTGCAGGGCCGGGCCGACGACCTGCTGAGCCTGATGTGCCTCGCCCGCCCGATGGAGCGCGTGCCGCTCCTGATCGCGCCGGCCATGAACCGCGAGATGTGGGCGCATCCCGCCACCCAGCGCAACCTGATGCAGGTGGCGGCCGATGGCGCCACGGTGCTGGGCGTGGGCAGCGGCTGGCAGGCCTGCGGCGAGACGGGCGACGGCCGCATGCTCGAGCCGGCGCAGTTGCTCGAGGACATCACGGCCTTCTTCGTGCCAAAGCTGCTGGCGGGCCAGAAGGTGCTGGTGACCGCGGGCCCCACCTTCGAGCCGCTCGACCCGATCCGCGGCATCACCAACCATTCGTCCGGAAAGATGGGCTTTGCCATTGCGCGCGCCGCGCGCGAGGCCGGCGCCGAAGTCACGCTGGTGGCCGGCCCGGTGCACCTGCCGACGCCGCGCGGGGTGAGCCGCATCGACGTGCTCAGCGCGCAGGACATGCTCGAAGCCACCCTCGATGCTGCGCAGTCCGCTAGCATTTTTGTAGCGACGGCCGCGGTTGCCGACTGGCGGCCCGCCACCCACAGCGAGCAAAAGATCAAGAAGGACGGCAGCGGCAAGACGCCCGTGCTCAATTTCGTCGAGAACGCCGACATCCTGCTGGCGGTGGCCCAAAGCGAGCGCGCGCAGTCCCGCAAGCTGTTCTGCGTGGGCTTTGCGGCCGAGAGCGAGAACCTCGCCGAGCACGCCAAGGCCAAGCGCGAGCGCAAGGGAATTCCGCTCCTGGTCGGCAACATCGGGCCGCTGACCTTCGGGCAGGACGACAATGCGCTGCTGCTGGTGGACGCAACGAGCACGCGCGAACTGCCGCGTGCGCCCAAGCTCACGCTGGCACGCGAACTCATGACCGAGATTGCCGCCCGACTGCCTGACTGGAGAGTCTGATGAACCCCCAATGGAACACGCCGCCCAATGGCGATTTCGCCAGCTACGTCGAGCGGCTGTCAGCCCAGGCCGCATTGCCGAAGCGGGCGGCACACGAGGGCGACCACGGCCTGGACGTGGGCATCACGCCCGCACCGGGCGCGCAGGGCGCCGCGGCGGCCGCCGCCCAGCGGCGCGAATCGTCGAACGGCGACACCTCCGCGCCGGGCGCCGGGGCGCTGCCGCCCGCGGCGCTCAAGATCATGGCCGCCGTGGGGGCCGTGGTGCTGCTGGCGCTGTGGTCGGCCGGCGTTTCCCTCGTCGTGCTGGTGTTCCTGGCGGGCGCGGCTTTCTGGCTCGCCAGCAAGCTCAAGGGACTGAAGCTTTCACCCGGTGTCGCCAAGTGGCAGCAGGTGCTCGAGGAAGCCGCCCGCAAGCAAAGAGAACAGCAACAGAAGCAAGGCAAGTAGAAGTGAAAGTAGACGTTCGTATCCTCGATCCACGCATGGTGGACCAATTGCCCGCCTATGCGACGCCCGGCAGCGCTGGGCTCGATCTCAGGGCCTGCCTCGACACGCCGATCACGCTGGAGCCCAACGCCTGGCAGCTCGTGGGCACCGGCATCGCGATCCACCTGGCCGACCCGGCCTATGCGGCGCTGATCCTTCCGCGCTCGGGCCTGGGCCACAAGCACGGCATCGTGCTCGGCAATCTCGTGGGCCTGATCGACAGCGACTACCAGGGCGAACTCAAGATCAGCGCCTGGAACCGCAGCGACACGCCTTTCGTGCTCCAGCCGATGGAGCGGCTCGCCCAACTCGTGATCGTGCCGGTGGTGCAGGCGCAGTTTCGCGTGGTCACAGAATTTGCAGCTTCGCAACGCGGCGAAGGCGGCTACGGTTCCACCGGCAAGCACTGACCGCTCCCCGTCTTGCCCGGCTTCGTGTCGGGCCCGTAAAGACCGGAACTGGCGGTTCGCGGCGCGCTCCTACGTTTCGGTGTGTGTCTTGCGTCATCCCCGTTGCGGGCGAGACGTTGGATACAGGCTTTGGCGCATCGGAATGCGCCGATTTATCCGAGGAGCCTCTCAACATGAAAATTTCAACGCGCTTCATTTCCATTGCCGCTTCCGTGGTGGCGCTTGCCACGCTCACGGCCTGCGTTGCTCCCGCGCCGGTCTATCACACCACGCGCTATCCCTACCAGGCACCGCCGCAGGCCGTTCCGTACCAGGAGGCGGCCTATGTCGAATACGGCCACGTGGCCAACATCGAGGTGCTGCGCAGCGAAACCGCGGGCACCGGCACCACCGGCGGCGGTGCCGTGGCGGGCGGTGTGCTCGGCGGCGTGGTGGGTAACCAGTTCGGGCACGGCAGCGGCCGCGCCGCGGCAACCGCCCTGGGCATCGTGGGCGGTGCGCTGCTGGGCAACACCATCGAAGGACAGGCCAGCGGGCCGCGGGCCTACGAGAGCTACCGCATCTCGGTGCAGACCGACCGCGGCGGCTACCGTGCCTTCGACGTGCAGCATCCGGGCGACCTGCGCATCGGCGACCGCGTGCGCATCGACAACGGCCAGATCTCGCGCATGTAGCCGTGTGCCGCAACAAGCAAAAAGCCGGGCACTGCCCGGCTTTTTGCTCGTTGCGGCGGTTTGCCCATGAGGTCAGTGCAGCAGGTCGTTGCCCGGCGCGGTCGGCGGCACCTTGAAAAAGGCCGTGCCCGCCGTTCCACTGCCGACTTCTTCTTCGGTGGCCTCGCGCACCGAGCGCACCGTGATGTCGAGCCGGATCGCGATGCCCGCGAGCGGATGGTTGCCGTCGAGCACCAGGTGGTCCGGATAGATCTCGGCCACGGTGTAGATCACGTCCTTGGGCATGGCTTCGCTCACGCCTGGGGGCAGGGCGGCGCCGTCGAAGGTCATGCCTTCCTCGGTGCCTTCGGGGAACAGCGAACGCGGCTCGAGAAAGAGCAGCTGGTCGTTGAAGTCGCCGAAGCCCTGTTCGGGCTCTAGCTGCAGTTGCACCCGGGCGCCGGGCTCGTGGCCCTGCAGGGCAGCTTCGATCACGTCGAAGAGGTCATCGCCTCCCACCATGAACTCCACCGGTTCGTCGAGCACGTCCAGAACTTCGCCCAGGGTGTCTTTCATCGTCCAGGTCAGGCCGACCACGCATTGTTCAGAGATTTCCATTGCAGAATTCTCCCATGGAGATTACACAACCGCTGCCGTTGCTCGGCGGCCTGAGCGCCGCGCAGTTCATGCGGCGGCACTGGCAGAAGAAACCGTTGCTGGTGCGCCAGGCCATTCCCGCCATGGTGCCACCGATCGAGCGCAGCGCGCTCTTTGCCCTGGCCGAGCGCGAAGACGTCGAATCGCGCCTCATCCGCCATGGCAAGGCCGGCTGGACGCTCAGGCATGGGCCGCTTGCGCGGCGCGCGCTGCCGCCGCGCAAGCAGCCGGCGTGGACGCTGCTGGTGCAGGGCGTCGACCTGCACCACGACGGCGTGCACGCGCTGCTGCAGCAGTTCCGCTTTCTGCCCGATGCGCGGCTGGACGACCTCATGATCAGCTATGCGAGCGACCAGGGCGGCGTGGGCGCGCATTTCGACAGCTACGACGTGTTCCTGCTGCAGGCGCAGGGCAGGCGGCGCTGGTCGATCGGCAAGCAGAGCGACCTGCGCCTGCAGCAGGGCGTGCCGCTCAAGATCCTCGAGAACTTCGAGCCCGAGCAAAGCTTCGTGCTCGAGCCGGGCGACATGCTGTACCTGCCGCCGCGCTATGCGCACGACGGCGTGGCGGTCGGCGACGACTGCATGACCTGCTCCATCGGCTTGCGGTCTTCCGCGGCCGGCGAGCTTGGCGCCGACCTGCTGGCGCGCGTGGCGCAGGCGTATGCGGAAGCGCTGGAAGATGCGGGCCCGGCCGAGCTGGCGCGCTACCGCGATCCGACGCAGCCCGCGGTCGAGGCACCGGCCGCCATGCCGGCCGCGCTGCAGGCCTTTGCGCGCAAGGCGGTCGACGCCGCGCTGCGCGATCCGGACGCCATCGACCGCGCGCTGGGCGAATCGCTGACCGAACCCAAGGCCAACGTCTGGTTCGAACAGGGCGCCGAGGCACCAGCTGAACTGCACGCCGTGGCGCTCGACCGCCGCACGCGCATGCTCTACGACGCGCGGCACCTCTACATCAATGGCGAGAGCTTTCGCGCAGGCGGGGCCGATGCAACGCTGATGCGGCGGCTGGCCGACCGCCGCGCGCTCGGGCCGCGCGAACTGGCGCGCGCGAGCGACGGTGCACTCGCACTGCTGGCCGAGTGGTGCGAAGCGGGGTGGGCCCATGCCGAATGAGAGTTTCGCGGCGTCCGCGCCGGCCTTGCCCGAAGGACGCTTCGATGGCCCCGAAGCCTTCGCGGGCATGGTGCGGGACGCGCTGTCGAGCGCAGCGCGGCAGGGGTGGAGGGAGCTGGTGTTCAGCGATCCCGACTTCGTCGACTGGCCGCTCGGCGAGCGGGCCAGCATCGAGGCGCTCCAGGCCTGGTCGGCCACGGGCCGCCGCCTCATGCTGCTGGCGCAGCGCTTCGATGCAGTCGAACGTTCACATGCGCGCTTCGTTGCGTGGCGGCGCATGTGGGATCACATCATCGAATGCCGCGCGGTGCGTGCAGAGGCGGGCAGCACCGCGGTGCCGAGCGCCATCTGGACGCCCGGGTGGTTCGCCCACCGCACCGATCCCGAGCGCAGCCGCGGCCTGTGCGGCTTCGATCCGCGGGCGCGGCGCGAACTGCGCGAAACAATCGATGAGTCGTGGCGAGTGGGCGTTGCCGCATTTCCGGCGTCGACACTGGGCTTGTAAGCCAATGCCGCGAATGAGGCCGCGAGACACAAACGGGCAGCGATGCGGGTCTAGAATTTTTTCGTTCTGACATCCATTGCCAAAGGAGTTTCCATGAAGAAGTCATCGTCCGTCCTGCTCGCTTCGTTGATCGCCGCTGCCGCACTCGTGGCCTGCGGAAAGAAAGAGGACGCCGCGCCGGCGGTTGTGACACCCCCGCCCGCTCCGGTGACCGAACCGGCCCCGCCGCCGCCCGCAGCTGCGCCGGCCCCGTCGACCACCGATCCGTCGGCCGCAACCACGCCTTCGCCGGGTGCATCCTCGGCGCTGGACGCCGCCAATGCCGCGACCGAAGCTGCCAAGAAGAACGAAGCGCCGAAGCAATAACCCGGGTGTTCATTCACCCCGGCAAAAAGCCGCCATGAGGCGGCTTTTTGCATGGGGGCTCGGAACAACACCGCGCGATCACACGTCCAGCCAGGGCGAGCCTTCCGACGCATTGGCCGTGAGCATCTCGGCCTCGTGCCCGCCAAGGGCTTCGGCCATCAGGCGCCGCACGATGTCGGGACGGTTGTTCTGCTCGCTCAGATGGGCCGCGACCACGTGGCGCAGGCCGTCGTGGCGCACCGCGCGCGCGATCTCCGCGGCCGCATCGTTCGACAGGTGTCCGTGCCTGCCGCCGACGCGCAGCTTCAGGAAGGCCGGATAGGCCGAATTGGCGAGCAGTTCGCTGTCGTGGTTGAACTCGAGCAGCAGCGCATGCACCCCGCTCAGGCGGGCCAGCACATGCGCGGTGGCATGGCCCAGGTCGGTCAGCACGCCCAGCGTGCGCGCACCGTCGGAGCAGCGAAGCTGCAGCGGCTCGCGCGCATCGTGCGGCACGGTGAAGGGCTGCACCGCGATATCGCCGACTGCAAACTCGGCGTCGTCCCGCGCGAGGTTGAGCCGGCCTTCGAAATCGCGGGCCCCGGTGGCCAGCCAGGTGCCTTCGCTCATCCAGACGGGAATGCGGTTGCGCCGCGACAGCGAGTGGGCGCAGCCGATGTGGTCGCCGTGCTCGTGGGTGACGAAGACCGCATCGATGTCGCCGGCCGCGAGCCCGGCCTTGGCGAGCCGCAGGTCGAGTTGCCGCAGGCCGAAGCCGCAGTCGACCAGGAGCCGCGAGGTGCGCCCGCCGCTGCTGGATTCCACCAGCGCGGCGTTGCCCGTGCTGCCGCTGCCGAGGCTTCGGAAGCGGAGCATGCGGCTTACTTCAGGTCGTCGGCAATGACCTGGACGATGCGCTGCGCGTTCGCCGAGGTTTCGGGCGCGCCGTTCGCGTTCAGCACCGAGACCGTGGTGCTCTCGCCCTGGCCGCCCTTCACGAGGATGCGGAACTTGATCGGTGCTTCGTTCTTGCCGGAGCTGCCGAACAGCTTGCCGAAGAAGCCGGGCTCCTTCTTGTCGGGATTCGGGGTCACGTAGCGCACGTAGTAGATGCCGGCGCTGCGGTCGCGGTCTTCCACGGTGAAGCCGGTGCGGTCGAGCGCCAGGCCCACGCGGCGCCATGCGCGGTCGAAGCCTTCGCTGATCTGCACGACCGGCTGGCCGCCCACATTGGCGACGGTGGCGGTCTTGGACGGCGCGGTGGTGGCGGCCAGGATCTTCGACTGCTCTTGCGTCACGCCGAGCTTGACCATCAGGCGGCGCAGGAATTCGGTCTCGAGTTCAGGATCGCTCGGGCGGGGCTGCCAGACGGTCTGGTCCTGGCGGCTGTTGTTGTAGACCTCCTGCATGCCGCGGTGGCTGATGAAGATCTCGGTGCCCGTGGGCGTGCGCTCCAGGCGCGTGCGGAAGCGGTCGAGCTCGCCGGTCGAGTAGACCGAATCGACCAGCTTGCCCAGCGTGCCGCGGATGATGTCCTGCGGCAGCTTGGCGCGGTTCTCGGCCCAGTCGGTTTCCATGATGCCGAGGTTGCGCTGCTCGGTGGTCAGGAGGAAGCCGCTTTCCTGCCAGAAGTCCTTCACCGGATCCCAGAGCTGGTCGGGCGAGCGGTTGATCACGATCCAGCGCTGCGTGCCCGAGCGCTCCATGCGGACGTCGCCGATGTTGGCCACCGCGGTGGGAATGCCCGGCGCGTTGGCGGCACCGGCCTGGTAGGCGTTGGCCGTGACCGCACCGCCCGGCACCGCATAGCGGTTTTCGCGCGAGAGCTGCGACAGGTCGGGCGGGACTTCGAGCGTGGGAGCCTTGCCGGCGCTCTTGTAGTCGATCTTGTCGCTCTCGAGAACGGAGCAGGCGGCGAGGCTGACAACGAGGGTGGCCAGCAGTGCAGCTCGCGAAATGTGCGAAAGGTTCTTCAACGTCGTCTTCCTTGTTGGAATGGGTTCGGTCAATCTGTGGGCCGCATTGCCCGCACTCTCTGAGCACGGTTCAGGCAAAAGGTTGCGTAACCTCGATGCGGCAGGGAAAGCGATGGGGTGTCGAGAAGAAAAACGGGAGTCAGCCCTTGAGCAGGCCGGTGGCGCGCAGGGCGGCCTCGACCACGGGCCGGTTCGTTTCCGCCAGCTCGGTGAGCGGCAGCCGCAATGCGCCGCCGCACAGCCCGAGCCTGGACATGGCCCACTTCAGCGGGATCGGATTGGGCTCCACGAACAGGTGGCGGTGCAGCGGCATCAGCTCGAACTGGATCTGCATCGCGCGGCGCACATCGCCTGCGATGGCCGCAACGCACAGCTCGTGCATCTTGCGCGGCGCGACGTTGGCCGTGACGCTGATGTTGCCCTGGCCGCCGCAGAGCATGAGGGCGACTGCGGTCGGGTCGTCGCCCGAGTACACGGCAAAGCTCTTGGGCAGGTCGCGGATGAGCCACTGCGCGCGCTCGATGTTGCCGGTGGCTTCCTTGATGCCGATGATGCCCGGCACCTGCGCCAGGCGCAGCACGGTGTCGTGCGCCATATCGGCCACGGTGCGGCCGGGCACGTTGTACAGCACGGTGGGCAGGTCGCCCACGGCTTCGGCGATGGCCTTGAAGTGCTGGTACTGGCCTTCCTGCGTCGGCTTGTTGTAGTAGGGCACGACCTGCAGCTGCGAATCGGCGCCCACGCCCTTGGCGAACTTGGCGAGCTCGATGGCTTCCTTGGTCGAGTTGGCGCCACAGCCGGCCATCACGGGCACGCGGCCCTTGGCCTGCTCGACCGCCACGCGGATGATCTCGCAATGCTCTTCCACGTCGACCGTGGGCGACTCGCCGGTGGTGCCGACCACGCCGAGGCAATCGGTGCCTTCGTCGATGTGCCAGTCGATCAGCCGGCGAAGGGCGGGGTAGTCGACACTGCCGTCGTCGTGCATCGGCGTGGCAAGAGCGACGATGCTGCCTGTCAGTTGCTCCAAGGGGAATCTCTCTGTCGGGTGGACGAAAGCGCCGATTCTACTGACTCCGGCGTCCCCGGAAACGGCGGCCCCGGGGGGCTCAATTTCCCTGCAGCAGATGGCGCGGGGGCTGGCCCGCGCTGGCATCGTCGACACGGATGGCCGCGATGCGCTGCACGAAGCGCGCCGGTTCGGCGAGGAAGCCGTCCTCGTAGGCCACCACGTGCAATTCCCGGCATGCGGCCAGCAGTTCGCCGGGCCGCAGCAGGAAGTCGGGGC
The DNA here is from genome assembly GCF_033807855.1 of Variovorax sp. SPNA7. Lineage (NCBI taxonomy): Bacteria > Pseudomonadati > Pseudomonadota > Betaproteobacteria > Burkholderiales > Comamonadaceae > Variovorax > Variovorax sp. SPNA7. The sequence continues at coordinate 3,828,353 of NZ_CP138513.1, read as the reverse complement.
GCGAGGGCTTGCCGACCATCTCGTTGCCCGCTGCGAAGGTTTCATACAGCAACACGCCGCCGGGCGCGACCGCGGCCACGATGTCCGCCATGCGCGGACGCCACAGGTAGTTGGTGACGACCACCGCGCCGAAGGCCTGGCCCGTGAAGGGCCAGGGGCCCGCCTCGATGTCGGCGGTCAGCACGTGGCCGAAGGCGCCCGCGGCCTCGGCAGCCTCGGCCGCGCGGTCCACGCCCGTCGCCGCATGCCCGCGCGCTGCGAACCAGCGCATGTGCCGCCCGTGGCCGCAGGCCACGTCAAGCACGGTGGCGCCAGGGGCGAGCAGGTGGGACCACCGCACGATCCATTCCGACGGCGCTGTTCCGCCATGCGAAGGTGCTACATCTTTCATAGCAATGATCAGAAGCAGGACCAGACCTGGTCGACCAGCGCCACCAGGAAATCCGGGTGGACGTAGAGCGCAAAGACGCCGCCCAGCGCCGCCAGCGCGGCGGCCAGCCAGCCGGCATGCACGAGGTGGTGGCGCATCTGCGGAGTCATGGGGCCATTGTCCTCCGCCAGGGTCAGCCGGGCACGGCGGCCGGCCGGCCGGCGCGCGCGATGGCGCTTTCCTTCACCGGCAGGTTGATCAGCGCCGCGAACACGCCCAGCGCGATCGCGATGTACCAGACGATGTCGTAGCTGCCCGTGGTGTCGTACAGGTAGCCGCCCAGCCAGACGCCGATGAACGAGCCGACCTGGTGGCTCAGGAACACGAAGCCGCTGAGCATCGACAGGTGCGCCACGCCGAAGATGCCCGCGATGATCGCGTTGGTGGCGGGCACCGTCGACAACCACAGGAAGCCCATGGCCGCCGAGAACACGTACACGCTGAGCGGCGAAATGGGCGCCAGCAGGAACAGCGCGATCGAGACCGCCCGCGCAAAGTAGATGGCCGCCAGGATCTTGCGCTTGGCCAGCTTCTGGCCCAGCAGCCCGACCGTGTAGGTGCCGAACACGTTGAAGAGCCCGATCAGCGCCAGCGCGTAGCCCGCCACCTCGGCCGGCAGGCGCTGGTCGCGCAGGTAGGTCGGCATGTGGATGCCGATGAAGGCGAGCTGGAAGCCGCAGACGAAATACCCCGCCATCAGCAGCCCGAAGCTCGGGTAGCGGAAGGCCTCGCCCACCGCCTGCAGCACCGACTGGTCGCGGTGCCCGGCGAGCGCGCCGCGCTGCGGTTCGCGCAGGCCGAAGGCCAGCGGCATGATCACCAGCGCCAGCATCGCCACCGCCGCGAGCGCGCTCTGCCAGCCCAGCTGCCTGATCAAGAGCCCCTCGATCGGCGCCAGCAGGAACTGCCCGAACGAGCCGGCCGCCGCCGCTACCCCCATGGCCCAGGAGCGCCGCTCGGCCGGAATCTGGCGCCCGATCACGCCGTAGACGACCGCATAGGTGGTGCCGGCCTGCGCCGCGCCGATCAGCACGCCGGCGCTCAGCGTGAACAGCAGCGGCGTGGGCGAATACGCCATGCCCAGCAGGCCCAGCGCATAGAACGCCGTGCCGGCGATCAGCACCCGGAAGGCGCCGAAGCGATCCGCCACCATGCCCGCGAACACGCCGAAGATGCCCCACGACAGGTTCTGCACGGCCAGCGCGAACGAGAAGGTCTGGCGGCTCCAGTCCTGCGCCTGCGTGATCGGCTGCAGCCAGAGGCCGAAGCCGTGGCGGATGCCCATGGAGAGCGTGACGATCATGGCGCCGCAGATCAGCACCTGCTTGACCGAGAGAGTGGGAGAAGAGGCTTGCATGCCATCGAATGTAGCGACTTGGCCACTTGGGCAGGCGCGCCGGCGGCCAAGGCCATTGATGATTTGTGGCGCCGGCTTTGATGCGCGGCACGCATCAAAGCCGGCGGCCTGCCGTGAACGCGCCGCGTGCCTGTATGGGTATCCAGTTGTTTGGTGGCGACTGACTACAATCCGCCCCCATGGCGACTCCCCCCAAGACTCCCCCCAGTTCATCGTCCGCGTCCTCCGGGTACTCGGAAGGCTCCATCCGCGTGCTCAAGGGCCTCGAGCCCGTGAAGCAGCGCCCGGGCATGTACACCCGGACCGACAACCCGCTGCACATCATCCAGGAAGTGCTCGACAACGCCGCCGACGAAGCGCTGGCGGGCCACGGCAAGAAGATCAAGGTCACGCTGCATGCCGACAACTCGGTCAGCATCGAGGACGACGGCCGCGGCATTCCCTTCGGCCTGCATCCTGAAGAAAAAGCCCCCGTGGTCGAGCTCGTGTACACCCGGCTGCACGCCGGCGGCAAGTTCGACAAGGGCTCGGGCGGCGCCTACAGCTTCTCGGGCGGCCTGCACGGCGTGGGCGTGTCGGTGACCAACGCGCTGTCGAAGCGCCTCGAAGTGACGACGCACCGCGAAGGCTCGATCGCCCGGCTGGCCTTCAGCGGCGGCGACGTGATCGAGGCGCTCGAAATCCGCAAGCTCGAAGCCGGCGAGCGCAAGCAGGGCACCACGGTGCGCGCCTGGCCCGACGCCAAGTACTTCGAGACCGCGGCGCTTCCGATGGCCGAGCTCACCCACCTGCTGCGCAGCAAGGCCGTGCTGATGCCGGGCGTGAGCGTCACGCTCACGGTCGAGAAGACCAAGGAAACGCAGCAGTGGCTCTACAAGGGCGGCCTGAGCGACTACCTGATGCAGACGCTCAACGGCGACCCGGTGATTCCGCTATTCGAAGGCAGTGGCCATGCCGACAAGAACGCCGACAACTTCGCCGAAGGCGAGGGCGCCGACTGGTGCGTGGCCTTCACCGAAGACGGCCAGCCGGTGCGCGAGAGCTACGTCAACCTGATTCCCACCAGCGCCGGCGGCACGCACGAGAGCGGCCTGCGCGACGGCCTGTTCACCGCGGTGAAGGGCTTCATCGAACTGCACTCGCTGCTGCCCAAGGGCGTGAAGCTGCTGCCAGAGGACGTGTTCGCACGCGCTTCGTACGTGCTGAGCGCCAAGGTGCTCGACCCGCAGTTCCAGGGCCAGATCAAGGAACGCCTCAATTCGCGCGATGCCGTGCGCCTGGTGTCGAGCTTCGTGCGCCCCGCGCTCGAACTCTGGCTCAACCAGCACGTCGACTACGGCCGGAAGCTCGCCGAACTCGCCATCAAGGCCGCGCAGACGCGCCAGCGCGCCGGGCAGAAGGTCGAGAAGCGCAAGGGCTCCGGCGTGGCCGTGCTGCCCGGCAAGCTGACCGATTGCGAGAGCAAGGACATCAGCCACAACGAAGTCTTCCTGGTCGAGGGCGATTCGGCCGGCGGCAGCGCCAAGATGGGCCGCGACAAGGAAAGCCAGGCCATCCTGCCGCTGCGCGGCAAGGTGCTCAACACCTGGGAAGTGGAGCGCGACCGGCTCTTCGCCAACACCGAAATCCACGACATCTCGGTGGCCGTGGGCGTCGATCCGCACGGCCCTGCCGACACGCCCGACATGAGCGGCCTGCGCTACGGCAAGATCTGCATCCTCTCCGATGCCGACGTGGACGGCTCGCACATCCAGGTGCTGCTGCTCACGCTGTTCTTCCGCCACTTTCCCAAACTCATCGAAGCCGGCCACGTGTATGTCGCAAAGCCGCCGCTGTTCCGCGTCGATGCGCCTGCGCGCGGCAAGAAGCCGGCCTCCAAGGTGTATGCGCTCGACGAGGGCGAACTCACGGCCACGCTCGACAAATTGCGCAAAGATGGCGTGCGCGAAGGCGCCTGGAGCATCAGCCGCTTCAAGGGCCTGGGCGAAATGAGCGCGGAACAATTGTGGGAAACCACGCTCAATCCCGATACCCGGCGCCTGATGAAGGTGCAATTGGGGCGCTTCGACTTCAGCTCGACCCAGGGCGAGATCACCAAGCTCATGGGCAAGGGCGAGGCAGCCGCCCGGCGCGAACTGATGGAACTGCGCGCCGACGATGTCGATATCGATGTTTGACCACCCTCGTGAAAATTCCAGATCTCATGCGTCCGTTGCTCCTGGCCCTGCTGCTGTGCGCGCAGCAGGGGCTCGCGCACGCCGCTGACGTCTACGGCTACATCGACAGCAAGGGCGTGGCGCACTTCGCGTCCGAAAAGATCGACGAGCGCTACCAGGTCTTCTTTCGCCGCGGCCAGAGCTTCGACACCGCGCAGGGCCTGGCACCGTTCGCGCGCGGCGGGCGCAAGCTCGACGGCAAGGTGCCACAGGCCTCGCAGACCCTGCTGGCCCTGTTCGAGGCCTCGCCAAGCTACAAGACCGCCAAGGCCGCGCTGCGCGATGCGGCGAACAAGCATTCGATCGACTACGAATTGCTGCAGGCGCTGATCGCCACCGAATCGGGCTTCGATGCCCAGGCCGTTTCGCCCAAGGGCGCGATGGGGCTGATGCAGCTCATGCCGGCCACCGCGCAGCGCTACGGCGTGGCAGCCGACAAGCGCAGCACCATCGAGAAGAAGCTGTTCGATCCGCGCATCAACATTGGCGCGGGCTCTCGTTACCTGCGCGACCTGATCGCCATGTTCCCGGGCCAGATCGAGCTGGCGCTCGCTGCCTACAACGCGGGCGAAGGCGCGGTGCAGCGCGCGGGCAACAAGATCCCCAACTACAAGGAAACGCAGAACTACGTGCAGACCGTGCTGCAGCTCTACGCCTACCTCAAGCCATCGGCGGCGGGATCGTCGGCCATGGCGGGTGGCGGCGGGCGCGGCGGCAAGACGCCGGGGCGCATCCGCATGGAACTCACCGTACCCAAGGGCGGCGCCCTGGGCCGCGGCAACATGCCGCCCGATTCGCCGGGCGCCATACCGGCCATGCCCGATGCGCCCGAGCCATCGGCGGTGCCGGACGGCGGCTCGGACGCTCCGGTGTCCTGATGGCCGGCCCCGCCTTTCCTCGCCGATGAAGGAGCCCTTCTTCATGCACCGCCGAAGCTTCGTTCTCGCGACCGCCGCCTGCGCGGTGGCCAGCGCCGCGCGCGCGCAGCACGCGGCCACGCACGACACGCTGCCGCCGGCGCCTTCGTCGAAGGAACCCTACGCGCGGCTGCAGGGCGGCGTTCCGCACCACATGACGCCGGAGCAGGAAGCCCAACGCGTCACCGACAGCCCCGCACCGGCCGGCCCCGCGGGCCGCTGGGTGCCGCGTGCGGCGCTGCCCATTCCGCGCAGCGAGATGGCCTGGGCCACCGCGGCGCAAGGGCGCATGCACGTGGTCGGCGGCTATGGCGAGGGCGCGGTCAACCGCGACTACCACCACATCTACGACCCCAAGGCCGATCGCTGGCTCGACGGCGCACCGCTGCCGCGCGGCGCCAACCATGTGGCGGTGGCGGCCGATGGCGACCGGGTCTACGCCCTGGGCGGCTTCGTCGAGCAGAACCGCCGCTCCGACACCAACGCCTACGTCTACGAGATCGCGGCCAACCGCTGGAGCGCCATCGCACCGCTGCCACGTCCGCGCGGCGCCGCAGCCGCGGTGATGCAGGGCGGTGTGCTGCACCTGATCGGCGGCGCCTCCGAGCCTGCCGCCGAACGCGCGAGCGTGGGCTGGCACGAGGTCTACGACCCCAAGGCCGACCGCTGGTCCTCCGCCAAGCCGCTGCCCGGCGCGCGCGACCACGTGGGCTGCGTGGCGCACGGCGGCCAGATCCACGTGATCGGCGGGCGCTTCAACACCTTCGAATACAACACCGACCTGCACCACGTCTACCTGCCCGCGCGCGACACCTGGGAGCTGCGCGCGCCGCTGCCCACCGCGCGATCGGGCCACGGGCTCGTGGTGTACCGCGGCCGCTTCTTCGCGATGGGCGGGGAGGGCGGCTTCCTGGCGGGCGGCGTGCCGCGCCAGGCCAAGGTGTTCGGCCAGATGGAAAGCTACGATCCCGTGGCCGACAGCTGGCAGCGCCATGCCCCGATGCTCACGCCGCGCCATGCGGTGGGCGCCGCGGTGATCGGCGACTGGATCTACGTGGCCGGCGGCGGCGCGGTGCTCGGCGGCGCCGTGCAGTCCGCGGTGCACGAGGCTTTCACACTGGGCTGAGCGCGAACGCGCACAGCCCGCAACCGTTTCTCTTTCTCTCTTCCACATGGACTCCCAACCTCCGCTCGATCTCCAGGGTCCCACCGACGGCGACACCACCCTCACCCTTGCCGACTACGCACAGACCGCCTACCTCGAATACGCGCTCAGCGTGGTCAAGGGCCGCGCGCTGCCCGACGTGTCCGATGGCCAGAAGCCGGTGCAGCGGCGCATCCTGTATTCGATGTCGCGCATGGGCCTGGGCTTCGGCGGCGCCAACGGCACCGTGGGCGCCAAGCCCGTCAAGAGCGCGCGCGTGGTCGGCGACGTGCTCGGCCGCTTCCACCCGCACAGCGACCAGGCCGCCTATGACGCGCTGGTGCGCATGGCGCAAGACTTCTCGCAGCGCTATCCGCTGGTCGACGGCCAGGGCAACTTCGGCAGCCGCGACGGCGACGGCGCCGCGGCCATGCGCTACACCGAGGCGCGCCTGGCCCGCATCACCAGCCTGCTGCTCGACGAGATCGACGAAGGCACGGTCGACTTCATTCCCAACTACGACGGCAGCACCGAGGAGCCACGCCTGTTGCCCGCGCGGCTGCCCTTCACGCTGCTCAACGGCGCGAGCGGCATCGCGGTCGGCCTGGCCACCGAGATCCCGAGCCACAACCTGCGCGAGATCGCCGATGCCTGCGTGGCGCTGATCAAGTCGAACGGCAAGCTCAGCGACGAGGAGCTGCTGCAGATCGTGCCCGGCCCCGACTACCCGGGCGGCGCGCAGATCATCAGCGGCCCGGCCGACATTGCCGACGCCTACCGCACCGGCCGCGGCTCGCTCAAGGTGCGCGCGCGCTGGAAGATCGAAGACCTTGCGCGCGGCCAGTGGCAGCTGGTGGTCAACGAGCTGCCGCCGGGCGTCAGCACGCAGAAGGTGCTCGAGGAAATCGAGGAGATCACCAATCCGAAGGTCAAGGCCGGCAAGAAGGCCCTGAGCGCCGACCAGACCCAGCTCAAGGCCGCGATGCTCTCGGTGCTCGACGTGGTGCGCGACGAATCCAGCAAGGACGCCGCGGTGCGCCTGGTGTTCGAGCCCAAGACCTCGCGCATCAGCCAGGAAGAGTTCATCACCACGCTGCTCGCGCAGACCTCGCTCGAAACTTCGTCCCCGATCAACCTCACGATGGTGGGCATCGACGGCAAGCCCACGCAGAAGTCGCTGCGCCAGATGCTCAACGAGTGGATCGCGTTCCGCGAGGTCACCGTCGAGAAGCGCTCGCGCCATCGGCTCAACAAAGTGCTGGAGCGCATCCACATCCTCGAGGGGCGGCAGCTGGTGCTGCTCAACATCGACGAGGTGATCGCGATCATCCGCGCGGCCGAGGACCCGAAGGCCGCGCTCATCGCGCGCTTCAACCTCAGCGAACGGCAGGCCGAGGACATCCTTGAAATCCGCCTGCGCCAGCTCGCGCGGCTCGAAGCCATCAAGATCGAACAGGAGCTCAAGGGCCTGCGCGACGAGCAGAAGAAGCTCGAGGACATCCTCGGCAGCCCGGCCGCGCTGCGCCGCCTGCTGGTGAAGGAAATCGAGGCCGATGCCAAGACCTTCGAAGACCCGCGTCGTACGCTGATCCAGGCCGAGAAGCGCGCCGTGGCCGAAGTGAAGGTGGTCGACGAGCCCGTGACCGTGATCGTCTCGCAGAAGGGCTGGGTCCGCGCGCAGAAGGGCTGGGCCAGCGAGAAGGCCGCGGCGAACGGCGCCAACGGCTCGGCAGCCCCCGAGTACAGCTTCAAGTCCGGCGACGCGCTCTACGGCGCCTTCGAATGCCGCAGCGTCGATACGCTGCTGGTGTTCGGCTCGGCCAAGGACAAGAGCGTGCGCGTCTACACCGTGCCCGTGGCCTCGCTGCCCGGCGCGCGCGGCGACGGCCAGCCCGTGACCACGCTGATCGAGCTCGATGCCGGCACGCACGTCACGCACTTCTTCGCGGGCCCGGTGGGCGCCAGCGTGCTGCTGGCCAACACCGGCGGCTACGGCTTCATTGCCACGGTCGAGAACATGATGTCGCGCCAGCGCGGCGGCAAGGCCTTCATCGACGTGGGCGAGGGCGAACAGCTCTGCCGCCCCTCGCTGGTGGGCGGCGCGAGCGGCGCGGAGCCGATGCCGGCCGCCACGCACGTGGCCTGTGCCTCGACCGGCGGCCGCATCCTGACCTTCGACATCGCCGAGCTCAAGAGCCTGCCCAAGGGCGGCCGCGGGCTCACGCTGATCGACCTCGACGCCAAGGACACGCTGGCGGGTGCCGCGGCCTACACGCGCAGCGTGAAGATCGAAGGCATCGGCCGTGGCGGCAAGGAGCGCGATGAAACGCTGGAGATCCGCACGCTCAACAACGCGCGCGGCAGCCGTGCGCGCAAGGGCAAGGCGGCCGACCTCGGCTTCAAGCCGACGAGCATCGTGCGGGTGCTGTGATGGGCGGCATCGACATCAGCGTCATCGGCCTCGTCATTGCGGTGATCACGGGCCTTGCCAGCTTCTGGTTCGGCCGGCGCATGCGCCTGAAGCGCGGGGCCAGGCAGCGCGAGAAGGACCGCATCGCGGCGCAGGCCAACGAAACCCGGCAGCAGCGCCGGGCGCGCGAGCGCAGGGAACGCGGCTAAAGCCCGCGCGCCCTAGCGCAGGCCCTGCCACCAGCGCTCGTTGGTGCGCGCCTTTCCCACCGTGAGCACTTCGCCGATCACCGGCGTCGCGAGTTCGATCTTCTTCGCCTGCGACAGGTTGGCAATGCGGTCCAGCGGATCGTGCCAGGTGTGGAAGGCCAGGTCGAAGGTGGTGTTGTGCACCGAATAGAGCACCTTGCCGCGCAGGTCCTCGAAGGCCTGCACGCTTTGTTCGGGCGTCATGTGCACCGCGGGCCAGTAGGCGTCGTAGGCGCCGTTTTCCATCAGCGCCAGGTCGAAGCCGCCGAAGCGCTCGCCGATCTGCTTGAAGCCCGCAAAGTAGCCCGAGTCGCCGCTGTAGAAGATGCGCTGCTCGCCGCTTTGCACCACCCATGACGCCCACAGCGTGCGGTCGCGGTCCGTCAGCGTACGGCCCGAGAAGTGCTGCGCCGGCGTGGCGGTGAGCTTCACGCCGTCGTGCTCGCCGCCTTGCCACCAGTCGAGCTCCGTCACGCGTTCCGCGGGCACGCCCATGGCCACCAGCCGCGCGCGCACGCCCAGCGGCACGAAGTAGCGCTGCACGCGCTGCGCGAGGTACTCGATGGTGGCCACGTCGAGGTGGTCGTAGTGGTCGTGCGAGAGGATCAGGCCTTCGATGGGCGGCAACTGCTCGAGCGTGAGCGGCGGCTTGTGAAAGCGCTTGGGACCGGCGAAAGTGAACGGCGACGCGCGCTCGCTGAACACGGGATCGATCAGCCAGTACTTGCCGCGCAGCTTGAGCAGGTGCGACGAATGGCCGAGCCGCACCACATGGTTGGCCTTGGGGTCGAGCGCTTCCAGGTCGGCGGTGGCCAGCATGCGCACCGGAATCGGGTCGACCGGCACGGTGCCGACCTTGTCGCCCACGATGAAGCGCGTCCAGATCCGCCAGCCGCTGGCCGAAGGCAGCACGTCCGGGTTCGGCAGGTTCTGGAAGCTGCAGCCCTTGAACTGCGGCGATGCGTCGTAGCGCGCCTCGCATCCGCTGCTGCTGGCGCAGCCCGCGACCAGTGCGCAGCCGGCCGCGAAGAGCGAGGTGCCATAGCTGCGAAGACGGCGCTTCAGTAGAGGAATCGAGAGGCGGGTGGCGTCGTTCATGGGCTGCGATGTGGTCGGGTTTTTGCGGCGCGAGCTTAGCCGGCGTGCGGCGGCCAATGGTTTCAGCGGCAGAAACATTCGGCGCACAGGGACATTTGCGCGCCGCTCGTCGTAGGCCATGCGTTCTATGGCCGCCCGCGGCATCGCGCGGCACACTGAAGCGCGCCACGTTCCGCAGGCTTCAAGGAGGCGACCACCATGAGCAGCAACCGCTATCCCATCATCTATGTGCGCGGCTACGCCATGACCGAGGCCGAGCGCGACGACACTGCTGCCGATCCGTTCTGCGGATTCAACGTGGGCTCCACCGTCTACCGCGCCACCGTGAAGAAGGATGCGCCGGCGCAGAAGTTCGTCTTCGAGTCTCCGGTGGTGCGCCTTTTGGCCGACTTCCAGTACCAGAGCGTCTACCAGAACGGCCTCGACATCCTCGACAACGACTGGAAGCCTTCGCCCGACGAAACCGGCAAGGACGTGGATGGCATTCCGGCCGCATCGATCGTCATCTACCGCTACTACGACAGCGGCTCGGAACTGCTGGGCGACGGCAAGTCGCGCGACGTGAAGATCTACGCTCAGGGTTTGAGCAAGCTGATCCTCCGCGTGCGCGACCTGGTGGCGCTGCGCGAGGGGGCCGCCTTTTCGCCGGCCGACTTCCGCTGCTACCTGGTGGCGCATTCGATGGGCGGGCTGGTGGTGCGGGCCTTCCTGCAGAACCCGGCCCTCGGCGATGCGGCGGCGCGCGCCTGCGTCGACAAGGTGTTCACCTACGCCACGCCGCACAACGGCATCGACATGGGCGGCGTCAACGTGCCGGCCTGGCTCACGGCCAACGAGATGAACACCTTCAACCGCGAGCGGATGTCGGAGTTCCTGGACACGGCGCCAGTCGACGGCCGCATGGACTATCTGCCGGCCGCCGCATTTCCGTCCGAACGCTTCTTCTGCATGGTGGGCTCCAACCGCGGCGACTACGAGGCCGCCAAGGGCCTCTCGCGCATGTTCGCGGGCCACGGCAGCGACGGGCTGGTGCGCATCGAGAATGCCTCGCTCTGGTCCATCGATGATGCGAAGCGCAGCAAGCCGGTGGCCACCGCCTACGCCTTTCGTTCGCACTCGGGCTACTTCGGCATCGTCAATTCCGAGGAGGCCTATCAGAACCTCGTGCGCTTCCTGTTCGGCGACGTGCGCGTCGATCTCTGGTTCGAGGTCGACGGCGTGACCCTGCCGCCGGACCTGCCCAAGGATGCCGACGTCGACGCGCTCTACCAGGTCGAGCTCTTGGCCGCGCCGCGCGGCAAGCGCTGGTACCTGAGCCGGCGCGTGGCCGAGGAAGACTCGCCCGCCTGCCGCACGCACAAGGAACTGACCGATCCTGAAAGGCCCGAGCGCCGCTCGATCTATCTCTCGACCGTGTTCCTTGCCAACAAGGCGCGCGTGAAGCAGGACCGGCCGACGCTGGCCTACGCGATGACGCTCGGCGTGCGCGTGCCCGACTACCAGGTGAACAAGAAGTTCTGGCTCGACGGCCACTACGAGGGCAGTTCGCTGTTCCGCGACACGCTGGTGATCGAGATCGCACCGCCCCAGCCCGACGACGCGGCGCAGAACTGGAACGTGAAGTACGGCTGGCAGACCGACACCGCGGGACAGGCGTCGCTGCCGATGAGCCCGAAGCAGCTGGCCGACGGCAAGCTGCAGTTCGTCGTGCCGCTTTCGAGCCTGGGCGCGGCAGCGGCGGCGCCCGGCATCAGCGGCAAGGTGCGGCTGGAGGTGAGCGCCTGGAGTTGAAGAAAGCGCCGCCCGGCGGGGCGCCGGCGTCATACTCGGGGCGGTCCAGGGTCCTGCCTTCTCCTCCCCCATGAAAACTGCCGTTCTCGTCATCGACATGCAGCGTGGCCTTTACGACGACCTGCCTCGCCCTCACGAGGCCGCCGAGGTCGCGCAGCGGATCAATGACCTCACCGGGCGTGCCCGTGTCGCGGGCGTGCCGGTGGCCTTCATCCAGCACGAGAACGCCGTCGACCTCGAATTCGACTCCGAGCGCTGGCAGCTTTCGAGCACGCTGGAAGTCGATCCGGGCGACACGAGGATCCGCAAGTCCACGGCCGACTCGTTCCTGCGCACGCCGCTGCAGGCATGGCTCGCGGGGCATGCGGTGCAGTGCGTGGTGATCTGCGGCTATTCGTCGGAGTTCTGCGTGGACACCACCGCGCGCCGCGCCGCAGCGCTGGGCTACGAGGTCGTGATCGCGGCCGACGCGCACACTTCGCACGACAAGCCGCACGCCACCGGCGACTTCATCCGCGCGCACCACAACGCCACGCTGTCGGACATCACGAGCTTCGGCGTGCCGATCCGGGCGGTGCCCGGCGCGAAGATCGTGTTCGGCGATTGATCCCTAGGGCATGCGCCCGGTGGCGAGGGCATGGGCCCAGTCCGGCCGCTCGTGCGCAAGCGCCAGTGCCGCCATGGCCATGTGGTCGTAGGGCACGGCGACCAGCCGGGAGGTCCAGCCGTCTTCGCGCCGCTCGACAATGGCATAGCGCGCCTTCGGCGAGCCGGTTTCGACGGCGTGCGGATACGGGTGGATGTCGTCGTAGGCCGGCAGGCCGACGCTGCCCGGATTGACGATCAGCTGCCCGCTGGATGCACGCGCCACGCGCGGCACATGCGTGTGACCGCAGGCGATCAGCTCCGCATCGACTTCGCCGAGCCGTGCATCGATTTCCGCCTGCGTGGCCGGGCGGAAGTCCGTGGGCTCGACGGTCTCCAGGAAATATTCGAGGTCGCTGGCCGGCGTGCCATGGCAGAGCAGGACCTCGGGACTGAAGCGCAGGCTGTGCCCAAGTGACGCCATCCACTCGAACTCCTTCGCGCCGAGCCGGGCATGCGCGAACGCATCGGACGCGCCGCGCTTGTCCGTGGGCGTTGTGAGCAGCTGGCGTTCATGGTTACCCGCGAGATGGACCCAGTCCTGCGCCATCAGGAACTGCGCGGTCTCCAGCGGCATCAGCGGACCGGAGAGGCTGTCGCCCAGGTTGACGATGGCATCCGCGCCGCGGCGGCCGATGTCCTCGACCACGGCTTCGAGTGCAGGAAGGTTTCCGTGGATGTCGGAGACGAGGGCGATGCGCATTGGTGGGTTTGTCTTTGGGCGCGGGTGATCTTAGTCCTGAGGTGCTTTGTTTTGGGCCTTTGTTTCAGGGCGTGTGCACAGGCCACCGGGTACTCCCCTCCGCGAATGTCCCCCGCCTTCGGCTCCTCCTTTATTTCGCTGCGGGGAGCACCCGATGCCCTGTGCACCTGGGCACGCTGCTGGTGTTCCGCCGATCAACGACCGCTGCGCATGACGCTCCCGTCGATGGGGTGCCTTGCGCAGCGAAATTAAGGAGGAGGCCGCAGGCCGGGGGACATTCGCGGAGAAAGGTACCCCGTCGGCGGGAGCGCCGCCCTGAACAACGCACTCCGGCAAATTCAATCAGCCCCGGACCGCCAGACCCGCGCCAGCGCACCGAGTTTCCCGCGAAACCCCAGTCGATCATTCGACAGCGCATCGATGAAGTCCGACAGCCGCTGCGACTTCACCATCGTGTAGATCGTGAGCCAGGTGGTGAAGACGAACACCACGCCGAACCAGATCGCCTTGCGCCATAGCGGCGCATCGGCTTCGGCCAGCAGGTTCATGCCGAGGAAGCCGGTGGTCACCGTGCCGATCAGGCCGAACAGCGTGACCACCGTGAGCCGCACCACGGTGCTGGCCTGCCGGCGCAGGCTGTCGGCGTCCAGGTAGGTGTTCATGTCGGCGATGCGCGCCTTGACTTCGTCGTAGAGCGGATCGAGCCCGAGGTGCGCGGTGCACATGTGGGAGAGCGCGCGCACCTGCGCCTGCTCCGAGATCTCGTGGAACCAGTAGCGGTGCGTGAAGCGCAGGAAGCGCTCGAAGCTCGAGCGGATCGCGCGCTTGAACTGCTTGACGCTCGGCGTGCTGTGGATGTCGAGCCGCTTGAGCGCCTCGACCAGCTGGTCCGAGAACATCAGCAGCGCCGCCTTCTGGAAATGCGCAATCAGGAACAGCAGGAAATGCTGGTGGCGGAACTGCGCGAGCACGCCGCGGTCGCGGCAGCAGAAGAATTCAGAGCGTGCATCGCCCACCACGATGAGCGCGTGGCCGTTGCACAGGTAGCGCGTGTTGGGCGCGGCGCCCGCATCGACCCAGAAGCGGTCGTAGCAGTAGCGGTGCTCGAAGTCGGCCAGGTGCTGCTCCGCGTAGGGCAGGTGGGCATGCTGCGCCGCATCGGCTTCGGCCGCGCCGGTGACGAGGCCGAGCCGGATGAAGTCGTTGCGCGTGAGGCGCTTGGGATCGTCGAGCGAAAGATAGGCCATCACCGGCATGCGGTAGTACTCGATCTGCCGGTAGCGCAGCACGCCGGGGTCTTCGGAATGGTCGCTCACCAGCGGCTGCATCAGGTAGGCCCAGTGGGCCGAGATGCGCGGCGCACGGTGCTGGGCCACGTGCGAGAGAAAGGCTTCGCGCTGCTGCGCATCCGACCGCGCGAGCACGCTGCCGTCGGCGGCCAGCCATTCGACGCTGGCCATGCAATGCAGCGCACCGCCCTCGGCGTTCCAGCCCGCGGGATAGGCGCGGCCGAAGCGGTAGAGCAGGTCCTGCGCCTGCGCGAGGCTCAGGTGGTCGGCGCCGACCTCGAGGTTGAGCAGCACCACGTCGATGTCGAAGAAGAAATACAGGTCGCAATGCACCACGTCGAGCGTGATCGGCGCGTCGCCGTGCTGTGCCACCACGCGCACAGCCGCAATGTCGCGGCGGCGGAAGATGCGCATCGGCGAATCGCCGTCGCTGCCGGCGTCGGCGCCGTCCTTGTTCTTCGAGCGGCCCTCGCCGTAGAGGAAGCGCTGCACGTACGGCAGGAAGCTCACGAACTCGTTGTAGTGCCGCTCGTGGAAGCGGCTGCTGTCGCCGGTGTATTCGTCGATCTCCTCGCGCCAGGGCGAGGCCTCGCCCATCTCGCGCAGCACGTGCCAGGGGCCGTGGTGCGTGGGCTTGGCATCGGGGGCCGGCACCAGCCGCAGGGGCCAGAGCAGGGCCTGCCTGAAATGCTGCACGGCAGGAGGTGCAACTGCCTGTGCGGGCACGGTGGCCTCGGATGTATTCAGCATCGCGCGAGTGTAGGCAGAAGGGCCGTCGGAAGACCGACCTAGGGAAATCCCTGCCTTGGTCTGAAACCGGTTTCATATAAGCTGCAAGCATTGCTTTCGAGGCATGCGCATGGCCACGCCGTGCTCGCCCCACCCATGAACTACCAGTTTCAATTCGACGCCGTCTTCGCTGCCTGGCCGCTGCTGCTCAAGGGCACCTGGATCACGATCCAGCTCTCGCTCGTGGCCACGCTGCTGGGCCTGGTGGTCGCTATTTTTTGCGCCTGGGGCAAGACCTCGGGGCCCGGTTGGCTGCGCTTTTTCATCAACGCCTACATCGAGGTGATCCGCAACACGCCGTTCCTCGTGCAGCTGTTCTTCTTTTTCTTCGCGCTGCCGGCCATCGGGCTGCGCTGGTCGCCGCAGACGGCCGCGCTGGTGGCCATGGTGGTGAACCTTGGCGCCTACGCCACGGAAATCATCCGCGCGGGCATCGAGTCGATTCCCAAGGGGCAGATCGAGGCGGGCAGGGCGCTCAACCTCAAGCCCTGGGAGATCTTCCGCTTCGTGATCATCAAGCCCGCGCTCAAGGCCATCTACCCGGCGCTCACGAGCCAGTTCATCTTGCTGATGCTGAGTTCGGCCGTGGTCTCGGTCATCTCGGCCGACGACCTGACCTCGGTGGCCGCCAACCTGCAGTCGCAGACCTTCCGCAGCTTCGAGATCTACATCGTGGTGGCCGCCATCTACCTTGCGCTGGCGCTGGCCTTCTCGGCGATGTTCAAGCTGATCTACAAGCGCACGCTCAACTACCCGGATCGCCGGTAGCAGGCCCCAGAGCGGAGCAGGAAAAAACCATGCGTACCTTCGGCTTTCCCGAATTCCTTTTCATCCTCGAAGCGGCCAAGTGGACGCTTGCGCTGTCGGCCATCGCCTTCGTGGGCGGCGCGATCCTGGGCTTGATCATCGCGCTCATGCGCACGTCGGAATCGGCGTGGGCGCGCGGCGTGTCGACCACCTTCATCCAGATCTTCCAGGGCACGCCGCTGCTGCTGCAGCTGTTCCTGGTGTTCTTCGGCGCGCCGGTGCTGGGGCTGGACATCAACCCCTGGGTGGCGGCCGGTGTCGCGCTCATCCTGAACAGCGCCGCCTTCCTCGGCGAGATCTGGCGCGGCTGCATCGAGGCCATTCCGCGCGGCCAGTGGGAGGCTGCGCAGGCGCTCAACCTCAAGTACGCAGCGCGCATGCGCGACGTGGTGCTGCCGCAGGCGCTCAAGATTGCGCTCGCGCCCACGGTGGGCTACGTAGTGCAGATCATCAAGGGCACCTCGCTCGCCGCGATCATCGGCTTCGTCGAGGTCACGCGCGCCGGGCAGATCGTCAACAACGCCACCTTCCAGCCGCTGGTCGTGTTCTCGGTGGTGGCCGCCATCTACTTCGCGATCTGCTGGCCGCTGTCGCTGCTCGCTGCCCGCATGGAGCGCAAGCGCGCGCGGGCGCTGGCCCGCTGATTCCTTTCCCTTTCTTCATTGCTTCCCTCTTTATCCAGGAGACACTTTCCATGACCCGTACCACCACCCGCCGCGCTGCGCTGGCAGCTCTTGCATCCCTGGGATTGGGCGCCGCGCTCACCGTGTTCGCACCCTTCGCCTCGGCACAGTCCGTGGCCGACATCAAGAAGAAGGGCGAGATCACCATCGGCATGCTGGTCGACTTTCCGCCCTACGGCACCACCAACGCGAAGAACGAGCCCGACGGCTACGACGCCGACGTGGCCAGGCTGCTGGCCAAGGACTGGGGCGTCAAGGCCAACATCGTGCCGGTGACCGGCCCCAACCGCATTCCCTTCCTGTTGACCAACAAGGTCGACGTGCTGGTCGCCTCGCTGGCCGTCACGCCCGAGCGCGCCAAGCAGGTGCAGTTCTCGCAGCCCTACGCGGCCGCGACCATCGTGCTGTACGGCGCCACCAAGACGCCCATCAAGGCGGCCGGCGACCTGAAGGGCCTGCGCGTGGGCGTGGCCCGTGCCTCCACGCAAGACGTGGCCGTGACCAAGGCCGCGCCCGAAGGCACCGAGATCCGCCGCTTCGACGACGACGCCTCGGCCATGCAGGCGCTGATCTCGGGCCAGGTCGATGCGATCGGCTGCTCGGTGACGGTGGCGGCGCAGATTGCCAAGCGCGTGCCCGCCGGCAGCTACGAGAACAAGTTCACGCTGGTGCAGCAGTCGATGGGCATCGCGATGCGTCCGGGCCAGGAAGAGCTGACCAAGGCCGTGAACGAATTCGTCGCCAAGAACACCGCCAACGGCGAGCTCAACAAGCTCTACCAGAAGTGGCTGCAGGCCGACCTGCCCAAGATGCAGTGAGCTTCGAAGGCTGAAGAAGAAGGAATCCTGGCATGACGACGGAATCGATCATCCGCATGGAAGCGGTCAACAAGTGGTACGGTGAATTCCAGGTGTTGACCGGCATCGACCTGTCGGTGCGCCAGGGCGAGCGCATCGTGATCTGCGGGCCTTCGGGCTCGGGCAAGTCCACGCTCATCCGCTGCATCAACCGGCTCGAGACGGTGCAGAAGGGCCGCATCGTGGTCGACGGCATCGAGCTCACGGCCGGTGGCAAGAACGTGGACGCAGTGCGCGCCGAAGTGGGCATGGTGTTCCAGCAGTTCAACCTGTTTCCGCACCTCACCATCCTGGAGAACTGCACGCTGGCGCCGATGCGTTCGCGCGGCATGACCCGTGCGCAGGCCGAAGAGGTGGCCATGAAGTACCTCACGCGCGTGCGCATTCCCGAGCAGGCGAACAAGTACCCCAGCCAGCTTTCGGGTGGCCAACAGCAGCGCGTGGCGATTGCGCGGGCGCTGTGCATGTCGCCCAAGATCATGCTGTTCGACGAACCCACTTCGGCGCTCGACCCCGAGATGGTCAAGGAAGTGCTCGACACCATGATCGGCCTGGCCGAAGACGGCATGACCATGCTGTGCGTGACGCACGAGATGGGCTTTGCCCGCAGCGTGGCCGACCGCGTGATCTTCATGGCCGACGGCAAGATCGTCGAGCAGGCGCCGCCGCAGGAATTCTTCGGCAACCCGAAGGACGAGCGCACGCGCCAGTTCCTCGGCCAGATCCTGAGTTCGCACCAGGCCCACTGATGTCCTTCCAGGTACTGATTTCTCTGTCGTCCTTCGGTGCGGCCGAGGTGGGCAGGCATGGGCAGCTCTGGTGCGCGCAGATGGCGCTGGAGGCCGGTGCCGATTCAGTCGAGGTGCGCGGCGAGATGCTGCGCAACGCCGACGGGGAGCTGCCTTCGCTGGCCGGCCTGGCCTCGGTGTATTCGAGCCCCGAAGGGCTCTGGGCCGAAGGCGGCTGGCTCGACAGTGCCGCGCTGGCACGCGGCATCGCAGCCGCAACCAGGCTGGGCGCACGGCGGCTCAAGATGTCGATCGGCGACTTTCGCGCGTCTTCGCACGGCTCGCTCTGGGGCCTGAAGGTGCAGCTTGCGGAAACCCGCGTCGAACTGCTGATCGAGAACGACCAGACCGTGCGCGCCGGCACGCTGCCCGCGCTGCAGGCCTTCTTCGATGCGGCCGATCGCGCCGGTGTCGAGCTCGGCATGACCTTCGACATGGGCAACTGGCACTGGCTCGGCGAGTGCCCGCTGCAGGCCGCACAGGCGCTGGGACGCCGCGTGCGCTACGTGCACTGCAAGGGCGCGCAGCGGC
Organism: Variovorax sp. SPNA7; assembly: GCF_033807855.1. Taxonomy (NCBI): domain Bacteria; kingdom Pseudomonadati; phylum Pseudomonadota; class Betaproteobacteria; order Burkholderiales; family Comamonadaceae; genus Variovorax; species Variovorax sp. SPNA7. The sequence continues at coordinate 3,809,650 of NZ_CP138513.1, read as the reverse complement.
TGCCGCACAAGTGGGTGGCGGTGCCGCTGGCCGACTCGGCCGCGCCGTGGCGCGCGGTGCTGCGCGCGCTGCCCGCCGATGTGCCGCACGCCATCGAATATCCTCTGGCGGGCGACGACCTGCCGGCCGTCGTGCGCACGCAGGTCGACTTCATCCGCGCCGCGCGGGCCTAGGGAGAAACACATGACAGAACCCACTGCTTTCGACGTTGCCCTGTTCGGCGAAGCCATGCTGCTGCTCGTGGCCGACCGGCCCGGCCCGCTGGAGGACGCGCAAGCATTCCACAAGCGCACCGCCGGCGCCGAGACCAACGTGGCCATCGGCCTCTCGCGCCTGGGGCTCAAGGTGGGTTGGGCCAGCCGCCTGGGCACCGACTCGATGGGGCGCTACCTGATCGCGGCGATGAAGGGCGAGGGTATCGACTGCTCGCACGTCATCTGCGACCCGGCGCAGCGCACCGGCTTCCAGTTCAAGGGCCGCGTCACCGACGGCAGCGATCCGCCGGTCGAATACCACCGCAAGGGTTCGGCCGCGAGCCAGATGGGCCCGGCCGATATCGACGAAGCCTGGCTGCGCTCGGCGCGCCACCTGCATGCCACGGGCGTGTTCGCGGCCATCTCCGACACCAGCCTGCAGGCCGCGCTCAAGTCCATGGAGGTGATGCGTGCGGCCGGCCGCACGATCTCGTTCGACACCAACCTGCGGCCCACGCTGTGGCCGTCGACCGAGACCATGCGCCACTGGATCAACGAGCTGGCCTCGCGCGCCGACTGGGTGCTGCCGGGCATCGAGGAAGGCCTGCTGTTGACGGGCCATGACAAGCCTGAAGACGTGGCGAAGTTCTACCGCGAACGCGGCGCGAAGCTCGTGGTCGTCAAGCTCGGTGCAGCGGGCGCCTACTACGACAGCGACGTGGCGGGCACCGGGCATGTCGACGGCTTCCCGGTGAAGGAAGTGATCGACACCGTGGGCGCGGGCGACGGCTTCGCAGCCGGCGTGGTGAGCGCATTGCTCGAAGGCAGGAGCGTGCCCGAGGCCGTGCGCCGCGGCGCCTGGATCGGCGCGCGCGCGGTGCAGGTGCTGGGCGACACCGAAGGCCTGCCGACGCGCGCACAACTCGAAGAAGCGGGACTCTGACCATGACGACGAAAAAGAACGTGCTTGTCTTTCGGCCCCTGCCTGAGGACCAGCTGGCGCGCCTGCAGGCTGCGCACCATGTGACCGTGGCCGATCCGCGCAAGGAGCCCGAGGCCTTTGCCGCCGCGCTGCGCACGGCGAACGGGCTCATTGGCGCGAGCCACACGGTCGATGCGGCGCTGCTCGATGCGGCGCCCGAGCTCGAGGTGATTTCGAGCATATCGGTCGGCGTCGACAACTACGCGCTGGCGGAACTGCACAAGCGCGGCATCGTGCTGTGCCACACGCCCGACGTGCTGACCGAGACCGTGGCCGACACGGTGTTCGCGATCCTCATGGCCACGCAGCGCCGCATCGTCGAACTCTCGAACCTCGTGCGCGAAGGTCGCTGGACCAGGAACATCGGCGAAGAACTCTTCGGCACCGACGTGCACGGCAAGACGCTCGGCATCCTCGGCTTCGGCCGTATCGGCCAGGCCGTGGCACGGCGCGCCGCGCTGGGTTTCGGCATGCCGGTGCTCTACCACGCACGCCGTCCGGTCGACCTGGCCGCGCAGGCGCCCGAGCTGCAGGGCCGCGCCACGCACACGCCGCTCGACGATCTGCTCGCGCAGTCGGACATCGTGCTGGCGATGCTGCCGCTGACCGACGCGACGCGCGGCATGATCGATGCCGCCTTCTTCGCGCGCATGAAGCCCGGCGCGTCCTTCATCAACGGCGGCCGCGGCGCCACGGTGAACGAAGAAGCGCTGCTGCACGCGCTGGACCACGGCACGCTGCGCGCAGCCGGCCTCGACGTGTTCGCGAAGGAGCCGCTGCCCGCCGATTCGCCGCTGCGCACGCATCCGCGCGTGACGCCGCTGCCGCACATCGGATCGGCCACGCACGAGACGCGGCACGCGATGGCGGAGCTTGCGACGACCAACCTGCTGCAGGTGCTGGCGGGCGACAAGCCGACCGCGCCGTACGACACGGCCGCGGTATGAGCCGCGCATGAACCCCAGCGGCCGCGCCACCATCGCCGACGTCGCCGAGGCGGCCGGCGTTTCCAAGGCCACGGTCTCGCGCTTTCTCAACCACCGCGAGCGCCTGCTGAGCCATGACATCGCGGCGCGCGTGGAGGCGGCCATCGCCAAGCTGGCCTACACGCCGAGCCCGATGGCGCAGGCGCTGAGCCATGGGCGCTCGCGGCTCATCGGCCTGATCGTGGCCGACATCACCAACCCCTATTCGGTGGCCGTGCTGCGCGGTGCCGAGAAGGCCTGCCAGGACGCCGGCTACCTGGTGATGCTGTTCAACCTGGGCAACGAGAGCGAACGCGAGCGCGAGGCCATCGATGCGCTCGCGGGCTACCAGGTCGACGGTTTCATCCTCAACACCCTGGGCCGCGGCAGCAACGTGGTCGATGCGGTCACGCTGCACGGCAAGCCCGCGGTGCTGGTGGACCGCCGCCACGCCGGCATGCACACCGACTTCGTCTCGCTCGACAACCACTCGGCCATGCGCGACACCTGCGGCCACCTGGTCGAGGGCGGCTACCGCGAACTGCTCTACGTGACGGAGCCGCAGAAGGGCGTGAGCTCGCGGCGCGAGCGCACGGCCGCCTTCGGTGCCTGCGTGGCCGCGCACGAGCCGCGCGTGGCGGGCGAGGTGTTCGAAAGCGTGGAGGGTGATGGCGCTGCGCTCGACGATGCATTGCGCGCCCTGCGGCAGCGCGCCAAACGCGGGCGCCGCGCGGCCGTGGTCGCGGGCAATGCGGTGGTCACGCTGCGCATCGCGCAGTCCATGGCGCGGCTGGGCTGGCAGTTCGGGCAGGACCTGGGCTTCGTCGGCTTCGACGATCCCGAATGGGCTTCGCTGATCGGCCCCGGCCTGAGCACCGTGGCGCAGCCGACCGACGCCATCGGCCGCACGGCCGCCACCTGCCTGATCGAGCGGCTGCGGGGCCTGGATGCCGCACCGCGCCAGCTGCTGCTGCCGGGGCAACTGGTGGTGCGGGGCTCGTCGCAGCCGGCCTAGGCGCCGCCGATCAGCCGACTTCGGCGATCAGCTCGATCTCGACGCAGGCGCCCATCGGCACCTGTGCCACGCCGAACGCGCTGCGCGCATGCGCGCCCTTCTCGGGGCCGAACACTTCGGCGAAGAATTCGCTCGCGCCGTTGGTCACGAGGTGCTGTTCGGTGAACGTGCCCACGGAGTTGACCAGGCTCATGACCTTGACGATGCGCGTGACCTTGTTCAGGTCGCCCACGGCCGCATGCAGCGTGCCGAGCAGGTCGATGGCAATGGCGCGCGCGGCCTGCTTGCCTTCTTCGGTGCCGATGTCCGCGCCGAGCTGGCCGGCCCACACCTTGCCGTCCTTCCTGGCGATGTGGCCGGAGAGGAAAACGAGGTTGCCGGTGCGCACGAAGGGCACATAGGCCGCGGCGGGGGCGGCGACCGGGGGCAGGGTGATGCCGAGGCTGGAAAGCTTGTCGTAAACGCTCATTGAAGATCCTTTTCAGTGGGTTGCGATTGAGTCTGTGATTGTGACTGCGCCGCCTCTTCGGCCTGCGTGCGCAGCTCTTCGATGGGGCGCACCGTCACGCCCACCTTGAGCGTGTGGCGTGCGCCGCCGTGCAGCACGCCGCGCATCGGAGAAACGTCGGAGTAGTCGCGGCCGATCGCGAGCGCGACATAGTCTTCGCCCGGCTGGCGCCCGTTGGTGGGGTCGAAGTCGGCCCAGCCGCCGGCGCTTTCGGGGCCGTCGCCCGCGCCCGGCAGGTAGACCGACACCCAGGCGTGCGAGGCATCGGCGCCCACCAGCCGCGGCTGGCCCGGCGGCGGCTGCGTGAGCAGGTAGCCGCTCACGTAGCGCGCCGGCAGGCCCATGACGCGGAAGCAGGCGATCATGATGTGGGCGAAGTCCTGGCACACGCCCTTGCGCTGCGCCAGCGCCTCGGCGGCCGGCGTGTTGATCTCGGTGCTGTCGGCGTCGTAGGCGAAGTCGCGGTACATGCGCTCGGTGAGGTCCATGGCCACGTCGAAGGTCGGCCGCTCGGGCGCGAAGCTCGCGCGCGCGTAGGACGCGAAGTCGTCGTGGCGCGGCACGTAGGGCGACGGAAACACGAACTCCGAGGCCGGGTCGAAGGTGGCGTCCTTGCGGTAGCGGAAGCGCTCGCGCACGGCCTCCCAGGGCAGCTCGCGCGCAACGCCGGGCGCGAGCTGCGGCGTCGAAGTCTCGACCACGCTTTCGGCCGTGACGACCAGGCTGTCGTGCGTGGCCTCGAGCGCGAAGAAGGCGCGGGTGTTGCCGTAGACGTCGGGCACTTCGCTGCGCTGCGCGGGCTGCGGCTCGATCGCGAGCTTGTGGCTCACGAGCCGCTGCGAGCCGGTGGCCAGCGGCTTCAGGTGGGCCAGGTGCTGCGCGGTCTCGACCGCGGGCGAATATTCGTAGCGGGTTTCGTGCGTGACGTGAAGGAGCATGGTTGTTCCTGTGGGACTGCGGTGCAAAGCGGCGCCGGGCCGTCCTGCCTCAGGCGCCGACCGAGCGCAGCGATTCCGAGGTGAGCGTGAAATAGCGCGTGCCGATGGCGTCGGACACATGGTAGGCCGCCGTCTCGCAACTGGCCAGAAGCTGGACCAGCGCCGGGTAGTCGGCCTCGGCGCCGGCTGCGCAGAGATGCTCGAGCGTCCAGGCCGCGGGGTCGGGCAGCTCGTACGACAGCGCGGTAAGCTTGCCGGGCGCGCTGCCGGCCAGGCGCGCAATGCGCCCGCGCAGCGTCTGCGTGACCCATGCCAGCGAGCGCGGGTTCTCGGCATCGAGCACCAGCAGGTCGACCAGCGTGGCCACGTCGCGCCGCTGCTGGTAGCGGGCGTGGAAGGTGATGGTGCTGTCGAACAGCGCCACCATGGCTTCGAAGCCGCTCACTTCGTGCACGGCGCCGTTCTCGAAGCCGGCCTCCAGCGCGCTCGAAAGAAAGCCCAGCCGTTCGATGTGGCGGCCGATCGACAGCAGGCGCCAGGCGTCGTCGCGCGTCATGCGGTCGGTCTGCGCGCCGGTCATGGCGGCGAGCGCGGTGCTGGCGGATTCGAGCGCGCGCAGCGCGGCGCCGGTGGCGAAGCTGCCTTCGCCGGCCTGCTCGGCCGCGCGCCGCAGGAAGTCGGCCTCGGCGCGCACGATCTGGTTCCAGGTGTCCTGCGAGAGCCGTTCGCGCACGGCGGCGGCGGCCTGCCGGATGCAGCGCAGGCTGAAGCCCACGCTGCCGCCGCGCGCCACGTCGCCGAGCTCGGCGATCAGCGCGCGTTCGAACACGCGGCGCGACTGCGGCGCGCTCGGCGCCTCGGCCGGCACCAGTGCATTGCGCAGCGCCATGCGGTGCAGCCAGTCGAGCAGCGGGCGCGACGACTGGTCTTCGCTGCCCAGCAGGTTGAGCGTGAGGCGCGCGAGGCGCACCGCGTTTTCGGCGCGCTCGGTGTAGCGGCCGAGCCAGAACATGTTTTCGGCCGCGCGGCTGGTCACGGGTGCGCGGTGCCGCGCGAGCGAGGCCGGCGTGGCATGCGGCTGCAGCAGCGTGGTGCGGTCGACCTCGCCGTGCGTCTGCACCCACACGTCGGCGCTGCTGCCGCCGCGCTGCATGGAGGCGATCTGCGCATCGCGGCCCGCGAGCCGGGCCAGCCCGCCCGGCAGCACGCGCCAGGACTGCGGCCCGTCGCTCACCGCGAAGACGCGCAGCAGCATGGCGCGCGGCGCGATGTGGCCGGGGCCCATGTCGTTGGCCCAGGTGGGCATCTGCGACAGCGGCAGGTAGCTCTGCACCGTGTGGGCCTCGCCCTCGCGCACGATGCGGCCGGCCCATTCGTCGAGTTGGCGCCGGCCCAGCTTGCTGCCGAGCACCGCGTCGAAGCTGGTCTGCCCGTCCGACCCGGGATAGGTGGGCTTGATGGCGCAGTCGCCCAGCTGCGGCAGCACCGCCTCGAGCGCGGCGCGCTCGCCGCACCACCAGGTCGGCAGCGCCGGCAGCTTGAGCTTTTCGCCGATGAGGCGGCGCGCGAGACCGGGCAGGAAGCCCAGCAGCGCGGGCGATTCGAGGAACGCCGAGCCCGGCATGTTGGCCACCAGCACATTGCCGGCGCGAATTGCCTGCAGCAGGCCCGGCACGCCCAGCGTGGAGTCGGGGCGCAGCTCGAGCGGGTCGAGGAACTGGTCGTCCAGCCGCTTGATGAGACCGTGCACCGGCCGCAGCCCCTGCAGGGTCTTGAGGTAGAGGCGCTGGTCGCGCACCGTGAGGTCGCTGCCCTCGACCAGCGTCAGGCCCAGATAGCGCGCGAGGTACGCATGCTCGAAGTAGGTCTCGTTGTAGGGGCCGGGCGTCAGCAGCGCGATGTGCGGCGGCGCGCCGGCCGGGCACATGCCCTGAAGGCCGTCCATCATGGCGCTGTAGGTGGCGGCCAGGCGCTGCACCTGCAGGGCCTCGAAGGCCTGCGGGAACTGGCGCGTGATGGCCAGGCGGTTCTCGAGCAGGTAGCCCAGGCCCGAGGGTGCCTGGGTGCGCTGCGACACCACCCACCAGTTGCCGTCGGGCCCGCGGGCGAGGTCGAAGGCCGCGATGTGCAGCCAGGTGTCGCCCGGCGGCTTCACGCCGTGCAGGGCGCGCAGGTAGCCGGGGTGGCCGCACACCAGCGCCGCCGGCAGCAGGCCATCGGCCAGCAGCTGCTGCGGGCCGTAGACATCGGCCATGACGCGGTCGAGCACGCGCACGCGCTGCAGCACGCCGGTCTCGATCTGGCTCCAGCTCTCGGGCGAGACGATCAGCGGGAACAGGTCGAGCGACCAGGGCCGCTGCGGGCCATCGGCGTCGGCATAGACGTTGTAGGTGACGCCGTTGTCCCGGATCTGCCGCTCGAGGCTGACCGCGCGCCTTGGCAGGTCGTTGAATCCGCCCGGGCCGAGCTGCTCGAAGAAGTCGTTCCAGGCGGGCGTGAGGGGCGGGGTGTCGCCGGAGGCGGGCTGAAGGACCTGGGCCTGCGTTTGAGCCTGCGTCTGGGACTGAGACTGGGACTGCGACGGGCCCGGCAGCTGCGCCGCAGCGTCGTAGAGCATGGGCGGCATCGGCGCCAATGGCGCTGCCCCCGCGGCCGGCCGCGCCGGCGGCACGGGCGTGGCCTGCCCGCGCAGTTCGTCGAAGTGGCCGGGCAGGGCGGCCGGCGCGAGCGCCGACGCCAGGGCGGCTGGAAATTCCAGCGCCTGGGCATCGAACAGGGATTCGTTCAGGGGTTCCACAGGAGGTGGATTGTCACATTGCCGTCACCGGTCGGATGACGGGCGATGTGCTGAATGTCCTCTTGCGGGCTTTTCAAATCCCTCTCAGCGTCGCAAATCGAGCGTGAACGGGAATTCGCGGCTGCCCGCGAGCTCGATGGTGGCCGGCGGCGTGCGCATCAGTCCCGGCGTGTGGCCCATCTGCGTGAAGCGCGACATGCGCCGGCTTTCCGCCTCGTAGGCATTGACCGGGAAGGTGTCGTAGTTGCGCCCGCCCGGGTGGGCCACGAAGTACTGGCAGCCACCCAGCGAGCGCTTCATCCAGGTGTCGACGATGTCGAAAGTCAGCGGCGCATGGGCGCCGATGCTCGGATGCAGCGCCGACGGCGGGTTCCAGGCCTTGTAGCGCACGCCCGCCACGAACTCGCCGACGGTGCCCGTGGGCTGCAGCGGCAGCACCTTGCCGTTGACGGTGATCACGTGGCGGCTTTCGTTCAGGCCGGTCACGCGCACCTCGATGCGCTCGAGCGACGAATCGACATAGCGCACCGTGCCGCCGGCCGAGCCTTCCTCGCCCATCACGTGCCAGGGCTCGAGTGCATTGCGCAGCGACAGCTCCACGCCCATGGCCTGCACCTGGCCCACCAGCGGAAAGCGGAACTCCAGGTGCGGCGCGAACCAGTCGGCATCGAAGGCGAAGCCGGCCTGGCGCATCTCGCTGATCACGTCGTCGAAATCCATCTTGACGAAGGTCGGCAGCAGGAAGCGGTCGTGCAGCTCGGTGCCCCAGCGGGTGACGGGCGCCTTGTACGGCTCGTCCCAGAAGCGGGCCACCAGCGCGCGAATGAGCAGCTGCTGCGCAATGCTCATGCGCGCATGCGGCGGCATCTCGAAGGCGCGCAGCTCCAGCAGGCCGAGGCGGCCGGTGCTCGAATCGGGCGAGTAGAGCTTGTCGATGCAGAACTCGCTGCGGTGGGTGTTGCCCGACACGTCGATCAGGATGTTGCGCAGCGTGCGGTCCACCAGCCAGGCCGGCATGTTCTGGCCGTGGATCTCGCGGCTCCTCGCGATTTCCTTCAGTGCAATTTCGAGCTCGTAGACCTGGTCGTTGCGCGCCTCGTCCACGCGCGGCGCCTGGCTGGTCGGGCCGATGAACATGCCCGAGAACAGGTAGCTCAGCGAGGGGTGGTTGTGCCAGTAGAGCAGCAGGCTCGCGAGCAGCTCGGGCCGGCGCAGGAACGGGCTGTCGGCCGGCGTGGCGCCGCCCATCACGAAGTGGTTGCCGCCGCCGGTGCCGGTGTGGCGCCCGTCGGTCATGAACTTCTCGGCCGAGAGGCGGGTCTCGAACGCGGCGTTGTAGAGGAACTCGGTGTGGGCGACCAGTTCCTTCCAGTTGTGGGCCGGATGGATGTTGACTTCGATCACGCCGGGGTCGGGCGTGACGGCCAGCATCTTCAGGCGCGGATCGCGCGGCGGCGGATAGCCTTCCATCACGATGCGCATGCCGAGCTGCTGGGCGGTGGCTTCGACGGCCGCGACCAGGTCGAGGTAGTCCTCCAGGCGCGCGAGCGGCGGCATGAAGACGTAGAGCACGCCCGAGGCGCTGCCCTTTTTCTCGGCCGCGGGGCCGTTGGCGCGGCGCGGATCGCGCACTTCGACGCACAGCGCGGTGCGCGTGACCCAGTGGGCCGATTCGCCGCGCACCGGCTGGCGCGTGGACGGCGTGGCGGAGGAACGGGTGGCTGCTGCTGCGTCGGCTGAGGCGGCATCGCTGCTCGCGGCTGTGCCTGCTGCGGCCGTTTCGCCCGGCGCCTGCATGCGCAGGGCCGCAGGCACCACCGGCGGCGCGCCGAAGGCATAGGGCACGGCGCCCAGGTCGGCGCCCGTTGCGCCGCCGGCCGGCACGGCATAGCGCGCACGGTAGTCGGCCGAACTCGGCAGCGCGGCGCGCGGCGCGGTGGGGTCGCGCTCGACGAGGTAAGGGTAGTCGCCCTTGCTGGCCCAGGGCTGCGAATCGAGCGGCAGGCGGTAGCCCATCGGCGAATCGCCCGGGATCAGGTAGAGCCGGTCGTCGCGCAGGAACCAGGGGCCGGTCTTCCAGCCCGGGCCTTCGAGCGCGGGCGCGTCGGCATCGGCATTGGCGGGTTCGAGCGGCAGCATGTAGCCGATGACCGCGTCGAGCTTCTGCGTGAACACGCGGCGCAGGCGAATGCGCTCGAGCTCGTCGTCGAGCTTCGACTCGAAGGGGTCGACGTTGACCGGCAGGCGGCGTTCGCGCCAGAGGTAGTAGTAGACGTCTTCGTAGCCGGGCTGGACGTAGCGCTCGGTGATGCCGAGCTTGTGCGCCAGCACGGTGGTGAAGCGGCGCGCGTCTTCGCTCGTGTAGTGCGTGGGCACGCGCTCGTCGGCGAAGAGTTCGGGGTCGTGCCAGAGCGTCTGGCCGTCGGCGCGCCAGAAGATCGACAGCGCCCAGCGCGGCAGCTGCTCGCCCGGGTACCACTTGCCCTGGCCGAAATGCAGGAAGCCGCCCTGGCCGTACTCGGCGCGCAGCTTGTGCACGAGCTCGGTGGCATAGCCGCGCTTGGTGGGGCCGAGGGCATCGGTGTTCCACTCGGGCGCGTCGCGGTCGCTGGTGGCCACGTAGGTGGGCTCGCCGCCCATCGTGAGGCGCACGTCGCCGGCTTTCAGCCGCGCATCGACCGCGTCGCCGAGTGCGAGCACCTCGGCCCATTGTTCCTCGGTGTAGGGCTTGGTCACGCGCGGCGATTCGTAGATGCGCGTGACCTTCATCTCATGGCCGAAGTCGACCTCGGCTTCGTCCACCCCGCCTTCGATGGGCGCGGCGCTCGAAGGCGTGGGCGTGCAGGCGAGCGGGATGTGGCCTTCGCCGGCCAGGAGGCCAGAGGTGGCATCGAGGCCGACCCAGCCCGCGCCGGGCAGGAAGACCTCGCACCAGGCGTGCAGGTCGGTGAAGTCGACCGTGGTGCCGCTCGGGCCGTCGAGCGCCTTGACGTCGGGCGTGAGCTGGATCAGGTAGCCCGAGACGAAGCGCGCGGCCAGGCCGCAATGGCGCAGCAGCTGCACCAGCAGCCAGCCCGAGTCGCGGCAGGAGCCGCTGCCGCTGGTGAGCGTTTCTTCCGGCGTCTGCACGCCGGGCTCCATGCGGATCAGGTAGTTGACGTCCTGCTGCACCTGCTGGTTGAGGCCGACCAGGAAGTCGATGGTGCGCTGCTCCTTGCGCTCGATCTTGTCCAGGTAAGCCGACAGCAGCGGCGTGGGTTCCTCGGTGACGAGGTAGGGCGCGAGTTCCTCGGCCTGCGAGGCGGTGTACTTGAACGGGAAGTTCTCGGCCTGCGGCTCGAGGAAGAAGTCGAAGGGGTTGTAGACCGCCATCTCGACGACCAGGTCGACCGTGACCTTGAACTCGCGCGTCTTCTCGGGAAACACGAGCCGCGCCTGGTAGTTGGCGAACGGGTCCTGCATCCAGTTGACGAAGTGCTCGGCCGGCTCGACCTGCAGCGAATACGAGATGACGTTGCTGCGGCAGTGCGGCGCGGGACGCAAGCGCACGACCTGCGGGCCCAACTGCACCGGGCGGTCGTATTTGTAGTGGGTGACGTGGTGGAGTGCGGCGTGAATGGACATGCGTTTTGTGTGCAGTACTGCGAGATTGCATCGAAAAGATGTCTCTTGTGAGACGCATACTAGCCCAGAAGCAAAGCAATTAACGCGCCACTGAGCGTGAGTACAGGGAGGGTTTGCATCATGTGTTCTGGAGTTGGCCGGTGAGGCCGGCACGCGCGTCCGGCGGCGCTGCGGCATCGTCGTGGGCCTTTGCTGCGCTGGGCGGATCGCTCGTCGGCGCGGCCTTGCAGTTGCACCAGCCGAGGCTGTGGAGCGCGGGTGCCTATGCGGCGCTGCTCTTCGCAGGCTTGGCCGGCATGGCGGCACTGTCGCGCCGATGGCGCCGGCCGCTTCGCGCGTGGCGCATGCCGGCAGGGCTTGCGATGGCCCTTGCGCTGGCCTCCGGAGCGCTTGCCGCCGGCGGGCTCGCGGGCTGGCGCGCGGTGGCCTATGCAGGGGGCGCGCTCGACCCGGCTCTCGAAGGCCGCGACCTGCAGGTGGTTGGCGTGATCGCGCAGATGCCCCAGCGCAACGAGGGCGGCACGCGCTTTCGGCTCGATGTGGAGTCGGCGCGCTGGGCTGACGGGCGCGCCGGGACTGCGCCACGCGTTCCGGCGCGCATCGCGCTCGGCTGGTACCGCGAGGACAGCGCTCTTTGGGGACGTGCGACGGAAGGCCGTGCCGCAGCCGGCGATACGGCTGCGCTGCATGCAGGCGAACGCTGGCGCCTCACGGTGCGGCTCAAGGCGCCGCACGGCAATCTCAATCCACATGGCTTCGACAACGAACTGTGGCTCTGGGAGCAGGGCGTGCATGCCAGCGGCTATGTGCGGACCGGTGCCCGCGATGCCGCACCGGCACATCTGCAATCCACGTGGCTGCATCCCGTCGAGCGTGCGCGGGAGGCGGTGCGCGACGCGGTGTTCGAGCGCGTGGCCGACGCGCGGCAGGCGGGCGTCATCGCCGCACTCGTCACCGGCGACCAAAGCGCCATCGATCGCAGCGACTGGGATGTGTTCCGCGCCACCGGCGTGGCCCACCTGATGTCGATCTCGGGGCTGCACATCACCATGTTCGCCTGGCTCGCCGCGCATGCGGTGGGCGCGCTCTGGCGGCGCAGCGGCCGGCTGATGCTTCGCGTTCCCGCGCCGCAGGCCGCGCTGGCCGGCGGCGTGCTGCTGGCCGGGCTCTATGCGCTTTTCAGCGGCTGGGGCGTGCCTTCGCAGCGCACGGTGTGGATGCTCGCGACCGCGGCGCTGCTGCGGCTCACGGGGCGGCGCTGGCCGTGGCCTCATGTCTGGCTGCTGATCGCGGCGGTGGTGGTGGCCGTCGACCCGTGGGCGCTGATGCAGGCCGGGTTCTGGCTCAGCTTTGTGGCGGTCGGCATCCTGTTCGCGACCGGCTTCATGCGGCCGGCCGAGGAGGCGGCGGGCCGGTCGGCCCGGCTGCTGGCGTTCTTCCGCGAGCAATGGGTGATCACGCTCGCGCTGACACCGCTCAGCCTGCTGCTTTTCCAGCAGGTGTCGGTGGTGGGCCTGCTGGCCAACGCGGTGGCGATCCCCTGGGTCACGCTGGTGGTCACGCCGCTGGCGATGCTGGGGGCCGTGGCGGCACCGCTCTGGGATCTTGCCGCCTGGGCTGTGCAGGCGCTGGCCCTGCTGCTGCGGTGGCTGGCCGCACTGCCGTATGCCACGGTCTCGATGGCGGCGCCGCCCGTGTGGATGGCGGCGTGCGGCGTGGCGGGCGGCGTTTTGCTCGCGATGCGGCTGCCCTGGTCGCTGCGCACGCTGGGCCTGCCGCTCCTCTTGCCGGTGCTGCTCTGGCACGCGCCCCGGCCGGCCGCGGGGCAGTTCGAACTGCTGGCCGCGGACATCGGGCAAGGCAACGCGATTCTCGTGCGAACCGCAACGCACAGCCTGCTGTACGACGCGGGCCCGCGCTACAGCCTCGAGAGCGACGCCGGCCACCGCGTGCTCGTGCCCCTGCTGCGCGCCTTCGACGAGCGCCTGGACATGCTGGTGCTGAGCCACCGCGACAGCGACCACACCGGCGGCGCGCCCGCGGTGCTCGCGATGCAGCCGCAGGCGGCGCTGTTGAGCTCGATCGAAGCCGCGCACCCGCTGCAGTCGGTGCGCCCGGCCCGGCGCTGCGAGGCGGGCCAGCGCTGGACCTGGGACGGCGTGGATTTCGAGATCCTCCATCCGGCGGCGGGCGACTACCTTTCGTTCACCAAGCCCAATGCCGTGTCGTGTGTGCTGCGCATCGCCAACGGCCGCGCCACGGTGCTGCTGGCCGGCGACATCGAGCGCCTGCAGGAGGCCGCGCTGGTGTCGCGCACGGCCGACCTGCGCGCCGACGTGCTGCTCGCGCCGCACCATGGCAGCAAGACCTCGTCGAGCGCGCTGTTCCTCGAAGCGGTGCGTCCGCGCATCGCGCTGGTCCAGGCGGGCTACCGCAACCGTTTCGGCCACCCGGCCCCGGAAGTGGTCGAGCGCTATGCCGCGCAGGGCGTGAAGCTGGTCGAGAGCGTGCCTTGCGGCGCCGCGCTGTGGCGCAGCCGGGAACCGGCCGAAGTCGGCTGCGAACGGGAGCGCAATGCCCGCTACTGGCACCACCGCCTGCCGTGAAAGCGGGCGGCGGCGCGGTGTTTCGCCTCAACATAGGGCTTTCACTGGCCTCGAACTTGCTAAGCTATGGCTCAAGGAGATTGGTCGTTCCATGCACAAATTCGACGAGATGTATGAGCAGTTGCCCTATGCGGGGGCTGCAATCCGACAGCACTACAAGCGCTACGACCAATGGCTTGCGAAGCAACCCGGCGAGGTGATGCGATCGCGGCGAGAAGAGGCGGAAATGATCTTCCGCCGGGTCGGCATCACCTTTGCGGTGTACGGCGCCAAGGACGAGGACGGTTCCGGCACCGAGCGGCTCATACCGTTCGACCTGCTGCCGCGCATCATTCCGGCCCACGAGTGGGAGAGCATGGAAAAGGGACTGGTGCAGCGCGTGACGGCGCTCAACCGCTTCCTGCATGACGTTTACCACGACCAGGAAATCATCAAGGCCGGCATCATTCCGGCCGAGCAGATCCTGAACAACGCGCAGTTCCGCCCCGAGATGATGGGCGTCAACGTGCCGCACAACGTCTACTCCAACATCTCGGGCATCGACATCGTGCGCGCCCCCGATGCCCAGGGCAACGGCGAGTACTACGTGCTCGAGGACAACCTGCGCGTGCCCAGCGGCGTGAGCTACATGCTGGAGAACCGCAAGATGATGATGCGGCTCTTCCCCGAGCTGTTCAACCAGAACCGCATCGCGCCCGTGGCGCACTACCCCGACCTGCTGCTGGAAACGCTGCGCGCCAGCGCACCGCCCGCCACGGCCGAGCCCACGGTGGTGGTGCTCACGCCCGGCATGTACAACAGCGCCTACTTCGAGCACGCCTTCCTTGCCCAGCAGATGGGCGTCGAACTGGTCGAGGGGCAGGACCTGTTCGTGAAGGACAACTTCGTCTACATGCGCACCACGCGCGGGCCGCGGCGCGTCGACGTGATCTACCGCCGCGTCGACGACGACTTCCTCGACCCCGAGGTGTTCCGGCCCACCTCCACGCTCGGCTGCGCGGGCCTGATGCGCGCCTACCGCGAGGGCAACGTCGTCATCTGCAATGCCGTGGGCACCGGCGTGGCCGACGACAAGTCGATCTACCCCTACGTGCCCAAGATGGTCGAGTTCTACCTCGGCGAAAAGCCGATCCTGAAGAACGTGCCCACCTACATGTGCCGCAACAAGGACGAGCTGCAGTACACGCTCGACAACATGAAGGACCTGGTCGTGAAGGAGGTGCACGGCGCCGGCGGCTACGGCATGCTGATCGGCCCGGCCGCCACACAGGCCGAGATCGAGGACTTCAAGAAGGCCGTGATCGCCAAGCCCGACGGCTACATCGCGCAGCCCACGCTGAGCCTGTCGACTTCGCCGACCTTCGTCGATGCCGGCATTGCGCCGCGCCACATCGACCTGCGCCCCTTCGTGCTTTCGGGCAGCGAGGTGCAGATGGTGCCCGGCGGCCTCACGCGCGTGGCGCTCAAGGAGGGCTCGCTGGTGGTCAATTCATCGCAGGGCGGCGGCACCAAGGACACCTGGATCCTCGAAGCCGACCGCGCGCCCAGGCCCAACAAGGCGGCGCAGTCGCAAAGCCAATCGTAGGAGCACAAAAGATGCTGTCACGCACCGCCGATCACCTTTACTGGATGTCCCGCTACACCGAGCGCGCGGAGAACACCGCCCGCATGCTCGACGTCAACTACCAGACCTCGCTGCTGCCCCAGTCGGCCGAAGTGGCCAAGTACGGCTGGCAGGGCGTTCTGTCCATCAGCGAGCTGCTGCCTTCGTACAACAAGAAGTACGAGCAGATCACGCCGCACGACGTGATGGAGTTCATGGTCAAGGACGAGAGCAATCCGTCTTCCATCCTTTCCTGCCTGAAGGCCGCGCGCGAGAACGCGCGGGCGGTTCGCGGCGCGCTCACCACCGAAGCCTGGGAAACCCAGAACACCACCTGGCTCGAAGTCAACCGCATGCTGCGCGCCGGCGATTTCGAGCGCGACCCGGCCCAGTTCTTCGAATGGGTCAAGTTCCGCTCGCACCTGTCGCGCGGCGTCACGCTCGGCACCATGCTGCAGGACGAGGCGTTCTACTTCTCGCGCCTTGGCACCTTTCTGGAGCGCGCCGACAACACCGCGCGGCTGGTGGACGTGAAGTTCCACGCACTCAACAGCGAGTTCTTCGGCACCGCCACCGAAGAAGACCAGGAGTACGACTTCTATCACTGGAGCGCGATCCTGCGCAGCGTCTCGGCCTTCGAGGTGTACCGCAAGGTGTACCGCGACGTGATCAAGCCCGAGCGCGTGGCCGAGCTGCTCATTCTTCGCGCCGACATGCCGCGCTCGCTGCATGCGAGCCTGGTCGAAGTGGTGAACAACCTCGCCAAGGTGCAGAACGAGCAGAGCGCCGAAACCCAGCGCCGCGCCGGCAAGCTGCTGGCCGACCTGCAGTACGCGCGCGTCGACGAGATTCTCGCGACCGGGCTGCATGCCTATCTCACGCAGTTCCTCGACCGGGTGAACGAACTCGGCGGGCGGATCAGTCAGGACTTCCTGGTTCCGGCGCACTGAGCCCTGCGCCTCGGGCCGGGATCGTCGCCGACAACGGGGCGAGGTTCCCGGCTGCTGCTTCAGGCAGGTGGTGATGCGGCAGCCCGCTCCCTGGCGTCTCTGCACTTGAGTTGCAGTTGCTGGAAATGCGACCGCCATGCCACCGCGTCGAACCAGCTCTCGACATCGAGCCTGAGCGATACGCGGCGCACGCCATCGTGATACTGCGTCACCTTGACCCGCAGGCCGTCATTCGCCGGGGCGGAAGCGATATCGACCTGCGAGTTCGTCAGCGCGATGACCAGGCGCTCGCCCGGGTCCGCGTTGCGGGATTTCTTCAGCACGAGATGGCAGCTGTCCTGTTTTGCGAGCTGTCTGTTCCCCGCGCCTGCTGCCAGATAGCGATTGAGCGCCTTCAGGTGGGCGGATGCGGTCATGCGCCTGTCGTCCAGCGCGTCTTCGATGGGATAGCGATCGCCGCACCCTGATGCCAGGATGCAGGCAAGCAGCGACAGGCTCAGGGCTCGTCTCATGAGCGGGGACGCGGATGGGGCGCCATGGTGCGCTGCGTTCGGCAACATCCTGCAAGTATCGGCCATGGCGTGCTTGTCGATGGACGGCGCACGCGGCGACTCAGGGATATCCCCCACGGAACTTATTGCGCCTCACAGGCCCAGACGGGCTCGCCCGGCATCGCCGGACATATTCGTGAAGCCCGATAGAAAGGAACCGTCCCTCCATGTTCAGATCCAGCCGACTGCCCGCGCTGCTCCTCGCATTCGTTCTCTCGTGGATGGCACTGCCGTCCGCATTCGCCGCCGAGCGGCAGATGGTCAGTTCCGCGGCCAAGACCCTGAACATGCGCACCGGTCCGGGCCAGCGCTACGAAGCGCACTGGACCGTGGGCAAGGGCTACCCGTTCCGCGTCATCGGCAGGAAGGGCGACTGGCTGCGGGTCAGCGACTTCGAGAACGACAAGGCATGGGTCTACCGCCCGATGACCAGCAGGACGCCGCATCACGTGGTGAAGGCGAAGGTGGCCGTGCTGCGCAGGTCGCCGAGCACGCGCAGCCCGGTGGTGAAGCGGGCGGTCTATGGCGACGTGCTGCGCACGCTCGAACGCCGGGGCGGCTGGGTCAAGGTCCGGCATGAAGGCGGCGGCACCGGCTGGGTGGCGCGGCGCCTGGTGTGGGGCTGGTAGGCCTCAGGTCGCCGTGGCCTGCCGCACCGCGCGCTCCCAGCGCGCCATCGACTCCTCGGCCTGCGCGCGGCCCATGGTCGGCATGAAGCGCCGCTCCACCTTCCACAGCTTCGACAGCTGCCGCGCGTCGCTGTAGACGCCGGTGGAAAGGCCCGCAAGGTAGGCGGCGCCGAGCGCGGTGGTCTCGATCACTTCGGGCCGCACCACGGGAATGCCCAGCAGGTCGGCCTGGAACTGCATCAGCAGGTCGTTCACGCTGGCGCCGCCGTCCACGCGCAGTTCGGCGACGGGTGTGCCGCCGGCCGCCACCGCGTCGCGGCTCATGGCCTGCAGCAGCGCGGCGCTCTGGTAGGCGATGCTCTCGAGCGCGGCGCGCGCGATGTGCGCCACCGTGGTTCCGCGCGTGAGGCCGGTGATGGTGCCGCGCGCATCGGCGTCCCAGTAGGGCGCGCCCAGGCCGGTGAAGGCCGGCACCATCATCACGCCGCCCGCGTCGGGCACGCTTTCGGCGAGCGACTGCACTTCGGCGCTGCCCTTGATGGCCTTCAGGCCATCGCGCAGCCACTGCACCACGGCGCCGCCGACGAAGACGCTGCCTTCCATCGCGTACTGCGGCGTGGCGCTGGTCTGCGCGGCGCTGGTCACGAGCAGGCCGTTGTGCGAGGGCTGGAATTCGCCGCCCGTGTGCATCAGCAGGAAGCAGCCGGTGCCGTAGGTGTTCTTGGCCATGCCGGCCGCAAAGCAGGCCTGGCCGAAGAGGGCGCTCTGCTGGTCGCCGGCCACGCCGCCGAGGGGCAGCGCGCGGCCGAGCAGGGCCGCGTCGGTGTCGGCAAAGTGCGAGCTCGAGGGCTGCACGTTGGGCATGAGCGCGGCGGGAATGTCGAGCGCCTTGAGCAGGTCGGCATCCCATTCGTTGCGGTGCACGTTGAAGAGCATGGTGCGCGAGGCGTTGCTCACGTCGGTCACGTGCACCTTGCCGCCGGTGAGCTGCCACATGAGCCAGCTGTCGACGGTGCCGAAGGCGAGTTCGCCGCGCTCGGCCTGCGCGCGCGCGCCGGGCACGTTGTCGAGCAGCCAGCGCAGCTTGGTGCCGGAAAAATAGGCATCGATGACGAGCCCGGTCTTCTCCTGGATGGTGGTGGTCATGCCTTGCTCGCGCAGCTGCGCGCACATCGGCTCGGCGCGCCGGTCCTGCCAGACGATGGCGTGGTGCACCGGCTGGCCGGTCTTGCGGTTCCACAGCAGGGTGGTCTCGCGCTGGTTGGTGATGCCGATGGCGTGGATGTCCGCAGGCTGCAGCTTGGCCTTGGCGAGCACGTCGCGCGCGGTGGCAAGCTGGCTCTGCCAGATCTCCATCGGGTCGTGCTCGACCCAGCCGGGGCGCGGATAGATTTGCGTGAGCTCCTTCTGCGCAATGGCGACGATGCGGCCTTCGCGGTCGAACACGATGCTGCGGGAGCTGGAGGTGCCTTGGTCGAGGGCGAGCAGGTAGGTCATGGCTTGAATGGTCCTCGGGGTCGGGTCATGTCATTTGTTCTTGGCGCTGTTGTTCTTGGCGCTGTTGTTCAGGGCGTGTGCACAGAGCATCGGGTACTCCCCTCCGCGAATGTCCCCCGGGGGCTGCGCCCCCTCCTCCTTGATTTCGCTGCGGGGAGCACCCGATGCTCTGTGCACCTGGGCACGCTCTGGGTGCACCGCTGATCAACGACTGCTCTGTCCAACGCTCCCGCCGATGGGGTGCCTTGCGCAGCGAAATCAAGGGGGAGGCCGAAGGCCGGAGGACATTCGCGGAGCAAGGTACCCCGTCGGCGGGATCGCGCCCTGAACAAGGCAGCTCAAACACGACAGAGAAGCAAGTTTTCATCTTCAATCGCGCGCAATCTCGAGCCGAACCTGCGCCGCATGCAGCAGATCGGCAAAAGGCGCCGGCGGCTCCGCGTCGGTGAAGAGGCGGTCGATCTGCGAGAGCGTGCCCAGCTGGATCATCGCGGGCCGGTTGAACTTGCTCGCGTCCGCTGCCAGCCAGACCTCGCGCCCCTGCGCGATGATGGTCTGCGCCACCTTCACCTCGCGCAGGTCGAAGTCGCGCAGCGACCCGTCGGGCTCGATGCTCGACACGCCGATCAGCGCGATGTCCACCTTGAACTGGCGGATGAAATCGATGGTCGCCTCGCCCACGATCGCGCGGTCGCGCGGGCGCACCGAGCCGCCCGCCACGATCACCTCGCACGAGGTGTTGCCGCTCAGGATCGTCGCCACGTTCAGGTTGTTGGTGATCACGCGCAGGCCCGTGTGGCGCAGCAGCGCCTTGGCGATGGCTTCGGTGGTGGTGCCGATGTTGAGGATCAGCGAGCAGTCGTTGGGCACCAGCTCGGCCACGCGCCGCGCGATGCGCGCCTTGCCCTCCGCGTGCAGCGTTTCGCGCTGCTGGTAGCCGATGTTCTCGGTGGTGGAGCTCGGCACGCGCACGCCGCCGTGAAAGCGCGTGAGCAATCCCTGGTCGGCCAGCCGCTGCACGTCGCGCCGCACCGTCTGCAGCGTGACGCCCAGCATGTCGGCCAGTTGCTCGACGGTGACCGAGCCGCGCGTGCGCACGGTATCGAGAAGATTGATCTGGCGCGGATTGGAGTTCACAGAAACGTCGTGGAAAGCGGGAAGACTCTCCAGAGAGTACAGGCCGTGCCACTTTAAAACGAACGAAAACGAATCTTACTAAGGGAAAACTCGGAGGAAAATCGCGTCAAAAGGAATCCAAATGAAAAGACGCGAAAATACAATGGCGCCCTTCCGTGACCGAAGTCATGAACCAACGGGCCCATCTTCTGTGAGCGATTTCTCCTCCAATCCGCCTTCGCCGGCAACCGATTGCGACGTGCTGATCGTCGGCGGCGGCATCAACGGCTGCGGCATTGCGCGCGACCTGGCCGGACGGGGCTGGCGCGTGGTGCTGTGCGAGAAGGACGATCTCGCCTCGCACACCTCGTCGTCGTCCACCAAGCTGATCCACGGCGGCCTGCGCTACCTGGAGTACTACGAGTTCTCGCTCGTGCGCAAGGCGCTGCAGGAGCGCGAGGTGCTGCTCAAGAGCGCGCCGCACATCATGTGGCCGCTGCGCTTCGTGATGCCGCACGACCCTTCGATGCGGCCGGCCTGGATGATCCGCATCGGCCTGTTCATGTACGACCATCTCGCCAGGCGCGAAGTGCTGCCGGGCTCGCGCAGCATCGACCTGCGCAGCCATGCGGCCGGCGCGCCGCTCAAGCCGCAGTTCAAGCGCGGCTTCGTCTATTCCGACGGCTGGGTCGACGATGCGCGGCTCGTGGTGCTCAACGCCATCGACGCCAGGGCGCGTGGCGCCGAGGTGCTCACGCGCACCCGCTGCGTCCATGCGCAGCGCGATGCCGATGGCTGGACCGCCATGCTCGAAGCCGCGGACGGCGGCATCCGCGTGGTGCGCGCGCGCGCCGTGGTCAATGCCGCGGGGCCGTGGGCGGAATCGTTCCTGCGCGGCGTGGCGCAGTCGGCCAAGGGCGAGCCGCTGGCCACGCGGCACCTGCGGCTGGTCAAGGGCAGCCACATCGTGGTGCCGCGCCTGTTCGAGCACGACCATGCCTACATCTTCCAGAACCCCGACAAGCGGATCATCTTCGCGATTCCCTACCAGGACGAGTTCACGCTGATCGGCACCACCGACATCGAGCTGAACGGCGACGATCCCGGCGCGGCGTGCATCGCCGAGGAGGAAATCGCCTACCTCTGCCTGCAGGCGAGCCGCTATTTCGACAAGCCGGTCAAGCCGGCCGACGTGGTCTGGACCTATTCGGGCGTGCGCCCGCTGCTCGACGATGCGTCGGGCGATCCGTCGGCCGTCACGCGCGACTACATGCTGGAGTCGAACACCACCGCGGCGCCGCTGCTGTCGGTGTGGGGCGGCAAGATCACCACCTTTCGCAAGCTGGCCGAGGACGCGGCCGACGAGGTCGGCAAGATGCTCGGCCAGTCGAGCGCGCAGCGTCCGCCCTGGACCGATGGCGCCTTCCTGGCGGGCGGTGATCTTTCCGCATGGATCGGCGCCGCCACCCGGCCCGACGACGATTTCGAACGCTTCGTGGCCGCGGTGCAGGCACGCCATGCATGGCTGGACGCGCGGCTCGCGCGCCGGCTGGCACGTGCCTACGGCGCGCGCGTGGCCGAGCTGCTCGGCGATGCCAAGTCCATGGAAGACATGGGCGAGGCCGTGGCGCCGGGGCTCCACGAGCGCGAGCTGCGCTTTCTGCAGGAGAACGAGTGGGCCGTGAGCGCCGACGACGTGCTCTGGCGCCGGTCGAAGCTCGGCCTGCGCTACACGGCCGAAGAGCGCCGGCAGGTGGCCGCCTGGCTGCAGGCGCGCACCACCAACAACAGCTACATGATCAACGGGGAGCGCTGATGCAATTGACTCTGGAGCGCGTCACCAAGAAGGTTGGCGCGCAGACGTGGCTCTACGAACAGGACATCGCGCCCAGGAGCGGCGCGGTCACCGTGCTGCTGGGCGCCACGCAGGCCGGCAAGACCAGCCTGATGCGCCTGATGGCGGGACTCGACACGCCCAGCACCGGCCGCGTGCTGGTCGACGGCAAGGACGTGACCGGCATGCCGGTGCGCGAGCGCAACGTGGCCATGGTGTACCAGCAGTTCATCAACTATCCATCGCTCACGGTGGCCGACAACATCGCCTCGCCGCTCCGGCTGCGCGGCGAGAAGAACGTCGAGGCGCGCGTGAAGGCGCTGGCCGACAAGCTGCACATCGGCATGTTCCTCGACCGCCTGCCGGCCGAGCTGTCGGGCGGGCAGCAGCAGCGCGTGGCGCTCGCGCGCGCGCTGGCCAAGAACGCGCCGCTGATGCTGCTCGACGAACCGCTGGTGAACCTCGACTACAAGCTGCGCGAAGGCCTGCGCGAAGAGCTCACGCAGCTGTTCGCCACCGGCGATTCGACGGTGATCTACGCCACCACCGAACCCGGCGAGGCGTTGCTGCTGGGCGGCTACACGGCCGTGATGGACGAGGGCGAACTGCTGCAATACGGCCCGACCGCCGAGGTGTTCCATGCGCCGCAATCGCTGCGTGTGGCGCGCGCCTTCAGCGATCCGCCGATGAACCTGTTGGCCGGCACCGCAACGCCCGGCCGCGTGCAGCTCGCAGGCGGACCGTCGCTGGCGCTGGCGGTGCCTGAAAGCGCTTCGGGCGCGGTCACGGTCGGCCTGCGCGCGAGTGCATTGAACGTGGACGCGGGGGAGGGCGACATCGCCTTGCCCGGCAAGGTGGAGCTGGCCGAGATCTCGGGCTCCGACACCTTCGTGCACGTCGAGACGGCGGTCGGCGAACTGGTGGCGCAGCTCACCGGCGTGCACCGCTTCGAGCTGGGCGCGCCAATCACGCTGTACTTCAGCGCCTCGCAAGCCTATGTGTTCGATGCCGGCGAAAAGCTGGCGCTCGCGCCGGAGAAATAGGATGACCCCCAGTCTTCGCGCACTTCGTGTCGCTTCGCCAACCCCCTTCCAGGGGGCAACACCAGCGGCCCGGCAAAGCCGGTTCCGCGGTGTTCCGCGAAAAGATATCGATTGTTTCAGTGATTGCGTATCGCGCGGAAGCGTGAAGGAGAGCTGACATGGCACGCATCGATCTCGACCTGGCCCACGCCTACCGTCCCAACCCGAAGCAGGACAGCGACTATGCGCTGCTGCCGCTCAAGATGAGCTTCCGCGATGGTGGCGCGTACGCCTTGCTCGGCCCCTCGGGCTGTGGCAAGACGACCATGCTCAACATCATCTCGGGCCTGCTGGTGCCCTCGCAGGGCACGGTGACCTTCGATGGCCGCGACATGACGCGCGCCACGCCGCAGGAACGCAACATCGCGCAGGTGTTCCAGTTTCCGGTGATCTACGACACCATGACCGTGGCCGAGAACCTTGCGTTTCCGCTGCGCAACCGCAAGGTGCCCGAAGACCAGATCAGGAAGCGCGTCGGCGAGATTGCCGAGATGCTCGACATGAGCGGCCAGCTGAACCAGCGCGCCTCGGGCCTTGCGGCCGATGCCAAGCAGAAGATCTCGCTCGGCCGAGGCCTGGTGCGCAGCGACGTCTCGGCCGTGCTGTTCGACGAGCCGCTGACGGTGATCGATCCGCACCTCAAGTGGCAGCTGCGCCGCAAGCTCAAGCAGATCCACCGCGAGCTCAAGCTCACGCTGATCTACGTGACGCACGACCAGGTCGAGGCGCTCACCTTCGCCGAAGAGGTGGTGGTGATGACGCGCGGCAAGGCCGTGCAGGTGGGCAGCGCCGAGGCGCTCTTCGAGCGGCCGGCGCATACCTTCGTCGGCCACTTCATCGGCTCGCCGGGCATGAACTTTCTTTCTGCGAAGAACGCGAACGGTGCGCTCGAGGTGGCGGGCACGCCGCTCGTGCCGACGCGCGAACTGCCGCAGGGCGCACTCAAGATCGGCATCCGGCCCGAGTACCTGCGCCTGTCGAACGCGGGCGCCGCCGGCGCCGTGCCGGCCGTGGTGAAGCAGGTGCAGGACGTCGGCACGCACGCCATGCTGAGCGCCGAGGTCGATGGCGGCGTGGTCAAGGTGCGCCTGCACTCGGACGACCAGCCGCCGGCAGTGGGCGACACCGTGTGGCTGCGGGTGCTCGACACCCACACCTGCTACTACAAGGACGAGGAGCTGGTCGCATGAGCGCAGCGCCGGGCCGCCCCAAGCAAGCTCGCACCGCAGTGCGGAGCACGGAGGTACTTCAATGAACGCAACCAACAAGCCCATCAACCAGAAGGCCTGGTGGCTCGTGCTGCCGGTGCTGATCTGCGTGGCCTTCTCGGCCATCGTGCCGCTGATGACGGTGGTCAACTATTCGGTGCAGGACATCATCTCGCCCGACCGCCGCGTGTTCGTCGGCACCGAGTGGTTCGCCTCGGTGATGCGCGACGACGAGCTGCACCAGGCGCTGTGGCGCCAGCTGGGCTTTTCGCTGTCGGTGCTGCTGGTGGAGATTCCGCTGGGCATCTGCCTGGCGCTGTCGATGCCGGCCAAGGGCTGGAAGTCTTCGGCGGTGCTGGTGGTGGTGGCGCTGTCGCTGCTGATTCCGTGGAACGTGGTCGGCACCATCTGGCAGATCTACGGCCGTGCCGACATCGGCCTCCTGGGCCATGCGCTGCAGAAGCTGGGTATCGACTACAACTACACGGGCAGCGCGACAGACGCGTGGCTCACGGTGCTGGTGATGGACGTGTGGCACTGGACGCCGCTGGTGGCGCTGCTGTGCTTTGCCGGCCTGCGCTCGATTCCCGATGCCTACTACCAGGCCGCGCGGATCGACGGTGCGAGCAAGTTCGCGGTGTTCCGCTACATCCAGCTGCCGAAGATGCGCGGCGTGCTGATGATCGCGGTGCTGCTGCGCTTCATGGACAGCTTCATGATCTACACCGAGCCCTTCGTCCTGACGGGCGGCGGGCCGGGCAACGCCACCACCTTCCTGAGCCAGTACCTCACGCAGAAGGCCGTGGGGCAGTTCGACCTGGGGCCGGCGGCCGCGTTCTCGCTGATCTATTTCCTGATCATCCTGTTGTTCTGCTTCGTGCTCTACAACTGGATGCAGCGGGTCGGGACACAGGAAGTCGAGGTCGAGAAATGACTTGTTCCTGGTCCTCCTATTCAGGGCGCGCTCCCGCCGACGGGGTACCTTGCTCCGCGAATGTCCTCCGGCCTGCGGCCTCCCCCTTGATTTCGCTGCGCAAGGCACCCCATCGGCGGGAGCGTGATTCAGAGCGGTCGTTGATCAGCGATGCACAACGAGCGTGCCCTCGTGCACAGGGCATCGGGTACTCCCCGCAGCGAAATAAAGGAGGAGCCCGAAGGGCGGGGGACATTCGCGGAGGGGAGTACCCGGTGGCCTGTGCACCCGCCCTGAACGAGAGCGCCAAGAAAAAGCAGCAACATGCCGTGGAGCAACCGACATGAACGATAAGAGATTCCGCAAACGCAGCATCTTCCTGGTGCTGTACATCCTGTTCGCGCTGCTGCCCATCTACTGGATGGTCAACATGAGCTTCAAGACGAACGAGGAAATCGTCTCCAGCTTCTCGTTCTTTCCGCACGAGCTCACCTGGGCCAACTACGCGCGCATCTTCACCGACGAGTCGTGGTACTCGGGCTACATCAACAGCCTGATCTACGTGGCCATCAACACCGTGATCTCGCTCACCGTGGCGCTGCCGGCGGCCTACGCGTTCTCGCGCTATTCGTTCCTGGGCGACAAGCACGTCTTCTTCTGGCTGCTGACCAACCGCATGACCCCGCCCGCGGTGTTCCTGCTGCCGTTCTTCCAGCTCTACAGCACCGTCGGGCTCATGGACACCCACCTGGGCGTGGCGCTCGCGCACCTGCTGTTCAACGTGCCGCTGGCGGTGTGGATCCTCGAAGGCTTCATGAGCGGCATCCCGCGCGAGATCGACGAGACAGCCTACATCGACGGCTACTCGTTCCCGCGCTTCTTCGTGAAGATCTTCCTGCCGCTCATCAAGGCCGGCGTGGGCGTGGCGGCGTTCTTCTGCTTCATGTTCAGCTGGGTCGAGCTGCTGCTCGCGCGCACGCTCACCAGCGTGAACGCCAAGCCCATCGTCGCGACGATGACGCGCACCGTGAGTGCCTCCGGCATGGACTGGGCCACGCTGGCCGCCGCCGGTGTGCTCACCATCGTGCCGGGCGCGATCGTGATCTGGTTCGTGCGCCACTACATCGCCAAGGGTTTCGCGATGGGCCGCGTTTAAGAGGAGGCGAAAAGACATGTTCGACTGGATGGTCTGGACCACCCCGGTGGCCGTTTTCTTCATCTGCATCGCGCTCATGCTGGTCGGCATGACGGTGTGGGAGTTCAAGTCGCCCACCACCATGCGGCGCGGCTGGCTGCCGATTGCCACCACGCGTGGCGACCGGCTCTTCATCGGGCTGCTGGCCGCTGCCTACGTGAACCTGGCCTTCATCGGCCTGGCCGGCAAGTTCCAGGAATGGATGAGCCTGGAAGCCGAGCCCTCGATCTGGATCAGCTTCGTGCTGTCTATGTTTCTTCTGGCGCTGGTGATGCGCAAGGGCTGAGCCCGACGATTTTCAGACGCGACCGGCTCTCCGCCTCCCCGGAGCCGCGATCGAAAAAACCGGGGAAGCTTTCAACCGAGGAGACACATTCATGAAGATGCGCTACACGGCATTGGCAATGGCAGCGGCGGTGTTCGCCGCGCAGGGAGCATGGGCCGCAGAGCCCGAGGCCAAGAAATGGATCGACAGCGAGTTCCAGCCATCCACGCTCAGCAAGGACCAGCAGGCTGCCGAGATGAAGTGGTTCATCGATGCGGCCAAGAAGCTGCAGGCGAAGGGCGTCAAGGAGATCTCGGTGGTGTCGGAAACCATCACCACGCATGAATACGAATCGAAGACGCTCGCCAAGGCCTTCGAGGAAATCACCGGCATCAAGGTGAAGCACGACCTGATCCAGGAAGGCGACGTGGTCGAGAAGCTGCAGACCTCGATGCAGTCGGGCAAGTCGATCTACGACGGCTGGATTTCCGACTCCGACCTGATCGGCACGCACTACCGCTACGGCAAGATGATGAACCTGACCGACTACATGGCCGGCGCAGGCAAGGAGTTCACCAACCCGGGCCTGGACATCAAGGACTTCATCGGCACGAAGTTCACCACCGCGCCCGACGGCAAGCTCTACCAGCTGCCCGACCAGCAGTTTGCCAACCTCTATTGGTTCCGCGCCGACCTGTTCGACCGCAAGGACCTGAAGGACAAGTTCAAGGCCAAGTACGGCTACGACCTGGGCGTGCCGCTCAACTGGAGCGCGTATGAAGACATCGCCGAGTTCTTCAGCGTCGACGTCAAGACCATCGACGGCAAGCCGATCTACGGCCACATGGACTACGGCAAGAAGGACCCGTCGCTCGGCTGGCGCTTCACCGACGCATGGCTCTCGATGGCCGGCACCGCCGACATCGGCAACCCCAACGGCATGCCGATCGACGAGTGGGGCATCCGCGTGGCTGACGACAAGTGCACGCCGGTGGGTGCCTCCGTGTCGCGCGGCGGCGCCACCAATTCGCCGGCCGCCGTGTACGCGCTCACCAAGTACATCGACTGGATGAAGAAGTACGCGCCCAAGGAAGCCATGGGCATGACCTTCGGCGAATCCGGCCCGGTGCCGGCGCAGGGCCAGATCGCGCAGCAGATCTTCTGGTACACGGCCTTCACGGCCGACATGACCAAGAAGGGCCTGCCCGTGGTGAACGAGGACGGCACGCCCAAGTGGCGCATGGCGCCCGGCCCGAACGGCCCGTACTGGAAGCAGGGCATGCAGAACGGCTACCAGGACGTGGGTTCGTGGTCGTTCTTCAACGGCCACGACGCCAACAAGACGGCCGCCGCCTGGCTCTACGCCCAGTTCGTCACGTCCAAGAGCGTCTCGCTCAAGAAGACCATCGTCGGCCTGACGCCGATCCGCGAATCGGACATCCAGAGCAAGGCGATGACCGACATGGCGCCCAAGCTCGGCGGCCTGGTCGAGTTCTACCGCAGCCCGGCCCGCGTGGCCTGGACGCCCACCGGCACCAACGTGCCCGACTACCCGAAGCTCGCGCAGCTCTGGTGGAAGAACGTGGCCGAGGCCGTCACGGGCGAGAAGACCCCGCAGAAGGCGATGGACAACCTGGCCGACGAGATGGACAACGTGATGGCTCGCCTGCAGCGCGCCGGCATGGCCCATTGCGCGCCCAAGCTCAATGCCAAGGGCGATCCGAACAAGTGGCTGAGCGACAAGAACGCCCCGTGGAAGAAGCTGGCCAACGAGAAGCCCAAGGGCGAGACCATCGAGTACAGCAAGATGCTGACAGCCTGGAAGGAAGGCAAGGCGCGCTGAGCGGCTGCTTCTTGCCGAACAGCGTTTGACGAAGGGCCGCGCCGAAAGGGTGCGGCCCTTTTTTTCGTCCATTCGTGGGATCGACGCGACGGCATGACCAATGGCAGATGCGCCAGTGCTACGGTTGGCTTACATTCGACGGCCCCCGCCTTGCCCCAGCACGTGAACTCAAGCATTTCCAGCCCCGCCGCGCGCATCAAGCGTGTCCTGGTGATCCACTATTCGCAGACCGGCCAGCTCGGCAGCGTCGCCGAGCAGATCGTCGCGCCGCTCAGGGCCGATCCGGGGATTTCGGTGCACGTCGAGACCCTGCGCCCAGAGGCGGATTTCCCGTTTCCCTGGCCCTTCCTGACCTTCTTCGACGCGTTCCCGGAGTCGGCCCACATGAAGCCGCCGCCGCTGGCGCCGCTCTCGCTCACGGGCGATGAGCAGTTCGACCTGGTCATCCTGCCCTACCAGGTGTGGTTCCTGGCGCCGTCGCAGCCGGTCGTCGCCTTTCTCAAGCATCCGCTGGCCCGGCGCCTGCTCGAGGGCAAGCCGGTGGTCACGGTCATTGCCTGCCGCAACATGTGGCTGCTCGCCCATGAAAAGCTCAAGGGCCTGCTCGACGCGGTGGGCGCGCGCCTGATCGACAACGTGGTGCTCACCGATCCCGGCCCGACGCTGGCCACCTTCTTCACCACGCCGGCCTGGCTGATCTGGGGCCGCAAGCGCGGTTTCTGGGGCATGCCCGATGCGGGCCTGAGCGACGCACAGATCCAGGGCGCGGGCCGTTTCGGCCGGGCGCTGCGCGAGGCGCTGCACGGCGACCGGGAGCGCGGATCGCAGCCGCTGCTCGCGGGCCTGGGTGCGGTGCAGGCCGATGCGCGGCTCCTCATCAGCGAAAAGGCCGGCACGCGCAGCTTTTTCCTCTGGGGCAAGCTGATCATGGCGGCGGGCCGGCCCGGCGCCTGGCAGCGCAAGCCGCTGCTGCTGCTCTACGTGGTGTTCCTGCTCGTGCTCATTGTCACGGTCGTGCCGGTGAGCTTGACCCTCCAGGCGCTGCTGCGGCCGTTGTTCAAGGGGTGGCTGACTAAAATGACAGCCAGCTTCGAACGCCCTTCGGGCTCGGCCACGGACCGTTTCCCCCTCTATGACGACTGAAGTCTTCCTGACCCGCACCGCCGCCTTCCTGCCCTTTTCCCCGGTCAGCAATGAAGACATCGAAGACGTCCTCGGCCGCATCGGCGGCAAGGCCTCGCGCGCGCGGCGGCTGATTCTTCGCAGCAACGGCATCCAGTCGCGCCACTATGCGATCGACCGGGCCACCGGCCGGCTCGCCATGAGCAATGCGCAGCTCACCGCCGAGGCCATCCGGGCGCTCGGCGACATCGGCCCGGTGGACTGCCTCGCCACCGGCACCTCGCTGCCCGACCAGCTGATGCCCAACCACGCGGTGATGGTGCACGGCGAGCTCGGCTGGCCGCGCCTCGAAGTGGTGGCTTGCGCGGGCATCTGCCTGGCGGGCACCACGGCGCTCAAGCACGCTTGGCTCTCGGTGCGCTCGGGCGATGCGCGGCGCGCGGTGGCCACCGGCTCGGAACTGGCCTCGGCCGTGATGCGCGGCTCCAGGTTCGAAGCCGAGCTCGAGCACAAGCTCCAGGCGCTCGAGGAGCGGCCGGAACTCGCCTTCGAGAAAGACTTCCTGCGCTGGATGCTTTCCGACGGCGCCGGCGCGGTGCTGCTCGAGCGCGAGCCGCGCGGCCCGCTGTCGCTGCGCGTGGAATGGATCGACCTGTCTTCCGCCGCGCACGAGCTGCCGGTGTGCATGTACGCGGGCGCCGACAAGAATGCCGAGGGCGGGCTCGACGGCTGGGCGCGCATCGCCCCCGAAGACTGGCGGCGCGAGTCGACCTTTGCGGTCAAGCAGGACGTGCGCCTGCTCAACGAGAACATCGTGCGCGCCACGCTGGGCGAGCCGCTGGCGGCCATCGTCGAGAAGCGCGGGCTGAAGGCTGCGGACGTCGACTGGTTCCTGCCGCACCTGTCGTCCGGCTATTTCGTCGAGCCCGTGAGCCGCTGCCTCGAGCAGATGGGCTTTGCCATTCCGCGCGAGCGCTGGTTCAGCAATCTCGCGACCAAGGGCAACACCGGGTCGGCATCCCCCTACATCATGCTCGACGAACTGTTCCGCTCGGGCCGCATCAAGCCCGGCCACAAGCTGCTGATGTTCGTGCCCGAAAGCGGCCGCTTCTCGAGCGGCTTCATCTACATGGAAGCCGTGTGACATGAACCACGCCACAACTCGCCGGGAGGCCTGACATGGACCTCGACGCTGTTCCGCAAGAAGGCAACGCCACCCTCGACGGCCACGCCAAGCTCATGTACGCGCGCGACGCGCAGGGCCGCGTGGTCACCACCCGCTCGCGCGGCTGGGAGGCGGAGGAAATCGTCACCAGCCATGCGGTCGACGTGCTCGTCGAGCAGGCCCGGGACGCGAAGGAACGCGCGGCCCGGGGACTCGCGTCGCCGCTCGAATTCTGGATGTACGAGCGCCGCATGGACGTGGCGCTGCTCTCGCAGACCAGCGGCTTCTGGCAATGGCGCGTGCGGCGCCACCTGAAGCCGAAGCACTTCGCAGCGCTGCCCCAGAAGCATCTGGCGCGCTATTCCGAGGCGCTGGGACTTCCCGTTTCCACCTTGCAGGGCCTGCCGTGAAATTCGAACACCAGCAAGCGGCGCATTGCGAAAGCGGCGTCATCTCGAACCTCATGCGCCACCACGGCGTGCCCATGACCGAGAGCATGGCGCTCGGCCTGTCGTCGGCGCTGTCGTTCGCCTACCTGCCGTTCATCAAGCTCTCGGGCCTGCCTCTCATCTCGTACCGCATGCCGCCCAAGGCCATCATCAAGGGCCTGCTGGCGCCGATGGCCGCGCGCTTTCGCTTCGAGACCTTCCGCAGCGCCGAGGCCGGCGCGCAGCGCCTCGATGCACTGCTCGCGGGCGGGCAGATCGTGGGGCTGCAGACCTCGGTCTACTGGCTGCCGTACTTTCCGCCCAACATGCGCTTCCACTTCAATGCGCACAACCTGCTGGTGTACGGCAAGGAGGGCGACGACTACCTGATCAGCGACCCGGTGTTCGAAGAGCCGGTGCGCTGCGCCAGCGCCGATCTTTCGCGTGCGCGCTTCGCCAAGGGCGTGCTCGCGCCCAAGGGCCTCATGTACTACCCGCAAGCCATCGAGCGCAAGACGGTCGATGCGGCGTCGGTGACCAAGGCGATCCGCAAGACGGTGCGCACCATGCTCGCGCCGGTTCCGATCGTCGGCGTGCGCGGCATGCGCACGCTCGCCAGGCGCATGCAGAAGCTGCCGCCGGGCGATCCGCGCAGCGTCGACTTCATCGGCCACGTGGTGCGCATGCAGGAAGAAATCGGCACGGGCGGGGCGGGCTTTCGCTTCATCTACGCGGGCTTCCTGCAGGAGGCGGCGCAGCTGCTCGACAAGCCGCAGCTGCAGCAGATGTCCGAGCGGCTGATCGCCATCGGCGACGATTGGCGCGCATTCGCACTCAAGGCCGCGCGCATGGTGAAGGGCCGCGAGCCGGTCGATCCTGTGGCGCTGGCCGACAAGCTGCGCGAGCAGGCGCAGCAGGAAGAAACCTTCTTTCGCGACCTCAGGGCCGCTGTCGCCTGAATGGGATCTTGTTCTTCTGTTCGTCGCGTTGTGTTTGGCGTGCGTGCTTCTGGGCGCTGCTGTTCAGGGCGCGTGCACAGGCCACCGGGTACTCCCCTCCGCGAATGTCCCCCGGCTTCGCCTCCTCCTTTATTTCGCTGCGGGGAGCACCCGATGCCCTGTGCACAGGGGCACGCTGCTATTGATCCTGCGATCAACAACCGCTCTGCGCAACGATCCCGCCGATGGGGTGCCTTGCGCAGCGAAATCAAGGAGGAGGCCGCAGGCCGGGGGACATTCGCGGAGCAAGGTACCCCGTCGGCGGGAGCGCATCCCGAACAGCACCCCCCCGAACAAGACACAGCCCGATGCTGGAACTGAAGAACCTAGGCCACCGCTATCCGCACGCCGACGCGGCTGCGCTGGCCGATGTCTCGCTTGCGGTGCCCCGGGGCTGCGTGATGGGACTGCTCGGCCCCAACGGCGCGGGAAAGACCACGCTGATCTCGCATCTGTCGGGTGCACTGGCCGTGCAGTCGGGTGAGATCCGCATCGACGGCCAGCCGCTGCAGCAGGTGCGCGCCAAGGCACCCACGCGCATCGCGGTGGCGCCGCAGGACCAGGCCTTCTATCCGATGCTCACGGTGGCCGAGAACCTGGCCTGCTTTGCCGCGGCGGGCGGCCTCGCCGGTGCGCGCAAGAAGGCGCGCATCGAGGCCTGCACACGTTTTTCACAGCTCGAACAGTTTGCCGGCGTGCGCGCCGAGCGGCTCTCGGGCGGCCTCAAGCGCCGCCTCAACCTGGCCATCGCACTGCTGCCCGAGCCCGAGCTGATGCTGTTCGACGAGCCCACGGTGGGCGTCGATCCGCAGTCGCGCGCCTTCATCCTCGATGCCATCAAGAGTCTGGCGCAGCAGGGCGCGGCGGTGATCTATGCCTCGCACTACATGGAAGAGATCGAGGCCATTGCCGACCGCGTGGCCATCCTCGACCATGGCCGCGTGCTGCGCGAAGGCTCGCTCGAGGAACTGCTGTCGAAGAGCGCCATGCTGCTCACGCTGGCGGCCGACGGGCTCGACGCGCAGAAGCTCTCGCGCTTCGGCACGGTGGAGCAGGGCGGCGTGCACTGGCGCATTCACCTGCGCGAAGGCACCGGCCCCGGCCCCGTGCTGCAGGCCCTGGAAGCCGAAGGCATCGAGGTGCGCCACGCCGAGTTCGGCCGCCACGATCTCGAGCAGCTCTTCATGGCGCTCACCCATCGCTCGCTGCGCGATTGAAGAACCCCATGCTCTTGGCGCTCATCAAGAAGGAACTGCTCGCACTCGTGCGCGACATGCACGGGCTGGCGGCGCTGTTCCTGATGCCGATGGTCTTCATCGTGCTGATGTCGCTCACGCTGAAGGACATCTACCGGCCGCCGCTCGCGGAGCTGAGCTATGCGGTCGACCGGCGCGACACCGGCACGCCCGCGCAATGGCTGCAGCAGATCTGGCAGCGCAGCCACGGCGCGCCCAAGACGCTCGACGCCGACTGGCAGGCGCAGCTGCGAAGCGGCACTCTCAAGTACGTGATCGTGCTGGAGCCCGGACTGTCGGCGGAGCTCGAATCGGCCGCGCTGTCGACCCAGGCACATATCCGGCTGCTGACGGAGCCCGGCATCGACGCCAACCTGTTCAACGCGCTGCGCGCCGAACTCGTCGGCGCGTCCGGCGAGCTGAAGGCGCGCCTGGCGCTGGCGGTGCCCGGTACCTCGGGCCCGCCGCCGGGCGCATCGATCCAGGCGCTGGTGAATGCCGAGCGCTATGCCACCGCCGGGCCGCGGCCCACCTCGGTGCAGCAGAACGTGCCCGCATGGCTGGTGTTCGGCATGTTCTTCGTGGTCGCTTCGCTCTCCAGCCTGTTCGTGCAGGAACGCGGCTCGGGCGCGCTGGGCCGGCTGCGCAGCCTGGGCGTGTCGCGCGTCATGCTGCTGATGTCGAAGGCGCTGCCCTACCTGGGCGTCAACGCGCTGCAGGCCGTGCTGATGCTGGCCGCCGGCATCTGGCTGATGCCGCTGATTGGCGGCGACGCGCTTTCGCTCGCGGGCATCCATTGGGGCGCGCTGGTGCTGGCGCTGGCGGCCGTGAGCCTGGCCGCGGTGAGCCTGTCGCTGGCACTGGCCTGCGCGGTGCGCAGCCATGCGCAGGCCGCCACCATCGGACCGATGGTCAATGTGCTGATGGCGGCGGCGGGCGGCATCATGGTGCCCAAGTTCGTGATGCCGGGCTTCATGCAGCGGCTGGTCGAGATCTCGCCGATGAACTGGGGGCTGGAGGCGCTGCTCACCGTGCTGCTGCGCGGCGGCGGCGTGGCCGAGACGCTGCCGCAGGTCGGCCGGCTCGTGGTATTTGCGGCCGCCATGTTTCTTCTCGCCGTCTTTCTGTTTCGCAGGCGCGCATCGTGACCCACTCCCATTCCGCTGAATTCATCGCCAGCCTGAAGGCCATGGTGCTCGAGGCCGTCGAAAAGGACGCACCGCCGGGCGGCCTTGGCGACGACGAGCCGCTGTTCGGGCCCGAGGCCCGGCTCGACCTCGATTCGCTCGACGCGCTGCAGGTGTCGATGACGATCCAGCAGCGCTTTGGCGTGCGCATGCCCGACAGCAAGGAAACGCGCCGCGCGCTCACTTCCATCGCCCATCTGGCCGACCACCTGGTGCAAGCGGGCAAGGCATGAGCGGTGCGGGCGTGTACCTTGCCGGCATGGGCCTGGCCTGCACGCTGGGCAACGATCTTCCGACCGCCGTGGCGGCTCTGGCGCGCGGCGGCGTGCGGCCCGTGCCGCTCGCAGTTTCGGAAGGCGTGCAGTGGCCGGTCCACATGCTGCCGCCGCAGGAGGGCGACTGGCGGCAGCGCCTGGAGCGCGTCGTGCGCGGCGTGGCCGCTCAGGCGTACGAAGGAACAGCGGTTGCACGGTCCGGTCCGCTCTTCGTCGCATCGTCCTCGCTGGACATCGGCGGCATGGAACACACGGTGCAGGACCTGCGGCTGGGCGGCGACCTGCAGGACTTTGCCGGCCTCGTGGCCGCTGCGCTCGACTGGCAGGGGCCGGTCTTCACCATTTCCACGGCCTGCACCTCGGCGGTCAATGCGGTGCTCGCGGCTTGCGACCTGATCCGAAGCGGGCAGGCCGACGAGGCGCTGGTGATCGGCGCCGAGCTCGGCAACCGCTTCACGGTGGCCGGCTTCGGCGCGATGCAACTGCTCTCGCCCGACGGCGCGCGGCCCTTCGGCGCCGGGCGCAACGGGCTGGTGCTCGGCGAGGCGGTGGCCGCATTGCGCCTTGGCTCGCGCGCGGCGCGCTGGCGCATTGCGGGCGGGGCCAACGTGGTCGACGGGCGCAATCCCTCGGGCACCGAGGCCAGCGCGGTGCTTGCGATGTGCCATCAGGCGCTGGCGCAGAGCGGGCTGCGGCCGCAGGACATCGGCCTGGTCAAGGTGCAGGCCGCGGGCAGCCCGGTCAACGATGCGATCGAGGCGCTGGCATTGAAGCAGGTCTTCGATCCGCTGCCGCCGCTGGTGTCGCTCAAGTCGGCGATCGGCCACACGCTGGGGGCATCGGGGGCCGCCGAGCTGGCCTTGCTGGTTGGCTGCATCGAAGCTGGCGTGTGGCCGTCGGCGGGCTATGCCATCGACGATGAACTCGGCCTTGCCCTGAGCACGCAGGCGCCTTCCGGTCTGCGCAACATCCTGCTCAACGTGGTCGGCTTCGGCGGCGGGCACGCCTCGCTGGTGCTGGAGGATGGCCGATGAACGACGGTTCCGCCCCCGCATGGCGCACCGTCGCCCACTTCTCGGCCGATCCGCTGCCTGCGGACTGGCGCGACCAGCTCGCGCACCGGCTCGGCCGGCGGCCGCGGCGCGTCGGCGTCTGGACCGAGCTTGCGATGTTCGGGGCCCGGCAGTGCCTCGATGCCGCGGGCGAGGCGGCCTTGCCCGCGGGTGCGCGCCTGCGCGTATCGAGCCTGCGCGGCGCCTGGGGCGCGACGCATGCGGGCCTGGCGCAGCTCGACGCCGGCATGCTGATGCCGTTCACTTTCATGCAGGGGCAGCCCGCGCTGATGCTGGCGGAGGTCGGCCGCTGCCTCGAATGGCAGGGCGACGCGAGCTTTGCGCTGTGCCGCGATCCGCAGCAGCTGCTGCAGCTCTCGAAGCTCGGCGCCGGCAGCGCCGGCTTGCTGGTCGGCGTGGTGGAAGAGGAGCGCAACGGCGAGCAGCCGCGCTCCGAATGGTGGCGGCTGGTGCCGGCCTGAAGCATTGCAGGGCCGCCTCGGGACGGAGCGATCAGGCCAGCGCCGCGATCGACCGGGCCAGGTTGGCGCGAGCCCTTGCCTCCAGCAGCGCGTGCATTCGCGGCGTGGCGTAGATCGCGTCCCGCGCAAGAAAACGCTGCAGGATCGCGCGGCGGCGCGGCCGGCGCACCTCGTCGGGCACGAAGGCATATTCGGCATGCACCTGCCGTTCATATTCGTCGAAGCGCGCGGGGTCCGCGCCGAGGATCGACAGGTCGATGTCGACCAGCAGTTCGGCGTCGCGGCCTTCGGGCACGGCATCGTGGCGCGTGGCCATCACGAGGGCATGCACGCGTTCGGCCGCGTCAGCCGGCGCGCCGGCCGAGAGCATGGCGCTGCGCGCCCAATCGGCGCTGCGTGCCTCGTTGTCGTGCGCATGCACGTCGTAGACCGCGTCGTGGAACCACAGCGCGAGCGCGACTTCGGCGGGGTGCTCGGCCGCTTCCTTCTCGCGCTCGAACCAGGCCAGGCATTCGCCGAGGTGCTGCAGCGTGTGGTAGTGGCGCTGCGGCTCGCCGTAGCGGCGCTGCAGCTCGATGCCGAGCGCCTCGTCGGCAGCGGTCACGCCCAGCGCGCGCCAGGCGGCGTTCCAGTTGTCCCGCAGTGCCTCGGGCGCCATCGGCTATTGCTCCATGGCGGCCTTGACCTCCTGGCCGAGGTCGAGCACCGACATCGCGTAGTAGCTGCTCCAGTTGTAGCGCGTGATCACGTAGAAGTTGCGCGTGCCGGCCACATAGGTCGGCGCTGCGTCGGCGCCGTTCTGCAGTTCGATCAGGGCGAGCAGGCCCTTGTGGCGCAGGCCCTCGCCTTCGGGCACCGCACCGGCTGCCACGAAGCTGTCGGCGCTGAAGCTCGGCAGGATGTCGGGCGCCAGCAGCAGCGCCTTCTTGAGGCGGGTCTCCTCGAAATGCACCGGGTAGGTCGCGGGCATGCCGGGCGTCCAGCCGAAGGCCTTGAAGTAGTTGGCCACCGAGCCGATCACATCGGCGGGGTTGTCGACCAGGTCGATGCGGCTGTCGCCGTCGAAGTCGATGGCGTACTTGGCGATGCTGCTGGGCATGAACTGCGGCATGCCCATGGCGCCCGCATAGCTGCCCACGGGCAGCAGTGGGTTGTCGGCAGTGCGGCTTTCGGTGCTCAGGAAGCTCTCGAGCTCGCCGCGGAAGAAGGCTTCGCGCTCGGCCGCGCGCGGATGGGCCTGCGGAAAGTCGAACGACAGCGTGGCCAGTGCATCGATCACGCGGAAGTTGCCCATGTTGCGGCCGTAGATGGTCTCCACGCCGATGATGCCCACGATGATCTCGGCCGGCACGCCGTACATCGCCTCCGCGCGCGCGAGCGTGTCGGCGTTGCTGCGCCAGAAGCGCACGCCGGCGGCAATGCGCGTCGCGTCGATGAAGCGGCTGCGATAGGCCTGCCAGTTCTTCACCGTGCCGGCCGGGCCCGGCAGCATCAGGCGCGGCACGTTCGGCAAGAAGCGCGCGCTGCCGATGGTGGCGCGCACCCATTCGCGGTCGAGGCCGCGGCGCTCGGCCACCTCGTCGGCAAAGCGCATGGCGTCGTCGCGCGTGGCGTAGGGCGTGCTGCCGGCCACGGTTTTCACGCTGCGGGCGCTGGGGGCTTTCTGGGCCTGTGCGGCCATGGACGCTGCGCAGCAGGCGGCGAGGAGGGCGACGGCGGCGGCGCGGCGCGGCGCGGGAAGAAAAAATCGCATGGAGCCGATTGTGCCGTCCGCGCGAGCCCGCCTTGGCGGGACGCATGCGGCATCAGCGCCGTGTGGTGGGCGCGGCGGGCCAGTCCAGGCGCCGGAACTCGGCCCGCAGGGCCGCGAGCGAAGCCGGCGAGGCCGGGGCGTAGCGCTGCGCCTCGAGCTTCAGCAGCCATTCGCGCACGGCCTGTGCCGCCGGGCCGAAGCGTGCCTCGGCCTGGGCGGCCATCTGGCGCGGCGGCGCGGTGTCGGGCAGCTGGAGGCCGGCCTTGGCGAGGCGCGCGCGTGCCTGGCCGAGCAGTCGTAGCCACGGGTCGTGCTGGCTGCGCTCCCACAGGGTCCATGCCGCACCGGCAAGGCTCGCACCCACCAGCAGGTAGAGCAGCACGTAGGCCAGGTCCTCGAGGCTGGGCGCGTTGAAGCCGATGGTCTTGAGCAGGTTGAGCTGGCGGCTTTGCGTGTAGTTGAGCACCCACTGGTTCCAGCTGTTGTTTACCGCTTCCCAGGCGGCGCGCAGGTTCTGCGCCAGCGTGGGGCTCATCGCGCCGATGGCGCCGGCAAACAGGCCCGGCTGCGGCACGAGCCGCTGCAGCTGGCCGACCCGGCCCGGCGACACCGCGCCGGTGGGATCGACGCGCACCCAGCCCGTGCCGTCTTCCCAGACCTCGGCCCAGGCGTGCGCGTCGCTCTGGCGCAGCACCCAGTAGTTGTCGACGCTGTTGAGTTCGCCGCCCTGGTAGCCGGTCACGATGCGCGCCGGAATGCCCGCCCCGCGCATCAGCACCACGAAGGCCGAGGCGATGTGCTCGCAGAAGCCTTCCTTGCGGTCGAACCAGAACTCGTCGGCCGTCTCGTTGCCGTAGAAGCCGGGCTCCAGCGTGTAGGTGTAGCCGCCGGTGCGCAGCCGCTGCAGTGCGGCGCGGATGAAGGCCTGCGTGCCGGCGTTGGCCAGCGCGGGCTGGGCGCGCATTTCGGCGGCGAGGGCGGCGGTGCGCGGGTTCGATCCGGGCGGCAGCGCGAGATAGGGCCGCAGCGCGGCCGTCTGCCGCACGGGTCCGCTGTGGAACTGCGTGTAGCTCTCGGCGCGGTAGCGCACGAGATCGGAGATGGGGCGGTTCACCAGCCACTGCAGGTCGGGCGTGCCCGTGACCTCGAGGCCGGGTGCCTGCGGTGCGCTTTGCGCCGCATCGAGCGTGAGCAGCCAGGGGCGGTGGTTGGGCTCGAGCGTGACCTCGTAGCGAACCGGCTGGCCGCTGGTGCGCAGGTTGCCCGAGGCCGGCGCGCCGCGCGCCCAGGACGGCAGCGCCGTCCATTCGCGCCCGTCGAACTGCGCGAGCACCGGCCCGCGGAAGTACAGCTGGCTCTGGGGCGGCGCGCGGTTGTCCTCGAACTTGATGCGCGCCGCAATGCTGTCGTCGAGCGCCAGTTCGGCGATGGCGCCCACGCGCATGGTGTTCGACAGGCCCGTTCGCCCGGCCATCGCATCGCCAGGCGTGCCCCACAGCGGCGCGAAGCGCGGAAACAGCAGGAACAGCGCCAGCATGATCGGCGCGCCCGCCAGGGCCATCCAGCTGGCGGTGCGCGCGGCCTGCATCAATGGCGGCTTGCCCACCGGCATGTGCGCATTGACCAGCGCGGTGAGCAGGCCCAGCAGCGCAAGCAGCATGGTGACCGCGGTCATCAGCGACTGCGAGTAGAAGAAGTTCGTGAGCATCGCGAAGAAGCCCAGGAAGAAGATGACGAAGGCGTCGCGGCGCGCGCGCAGCTCCAGCGTCTTGAGCGCCAGCAGGATCACGATCAGCGTCACCCCGGCGTCGCGCCCCAGCAGGGTGCGGTGGGTGGCGAAGGTGGCGGCCAGCGTCAGCGCCAGCAGGCCCACGCGCGCCCACTTGCCCGGAAGCGGCCGGGCCTCCACGGCGAGCGTGCTGCGCCACACCAGCACCATCGCCGTGATGGCGGTGCACCACCAGGGCAGGTTTCCGACCTGCGGCAGGACGATGAGCGCGATGACCGCGAGCAGGAACAGCGTGTCCCGGGCGTCCCTTGGCAGCGCAGAGATCTCGCGCATGAACTTGTTCATGGGCGCGGCTCCCGGCCTGGAGAAGAACGAGCGGCGTTCGGATTCAACATAGCGCCAGCGCCTCCAGGCAAGCTCTTCGGTGGGCTTCTCCCTGCGAGGGCTGCACCACGCGCGCGGCCACGCGGATGCCGTAGTCCACGCCCAGGCGGTCCGCCATCAGCACCCAGGCGCAGAGCCGCGACACCCGGGCCTCGGTGTCGGCCAGCTGGGTGGCCTGGGCATCGAGCCACAGCTCTTCGCGCTGCGTCTGCTGCGTGTCGCGGCTCACCAGGTCTTCCGAGCCGGTGGCTTGGGCGCGGGCCGCCTTCTTCCAGACCACGAGCTTGAGCGGGTCGCCGCGCCGGTAGGCCCTGAGGCCGTCGTATTCGCCGGCGGCCTGGGCGCGCAGCGCGGCCGACGTGGCGGCCGGGCCTGACAGCGGCTCGCCCGGCGGCAGCGGGGGCGGATGCGCCTCGGGCGCGGGATAGACCAGCATCTTCGCGGCCGGCCGCCACACCGTCCAGACGCGGAAGGTGCCGAGCGGAAAGCGCGTTTCGGCGGTCAGCGCGGGCACCGGATGGAGCCCGCGCCGCTCGGGCTTGAACGCGATCTCGACGGTGGCGCTGCCCTCGGCCGGGACGTCGGTCCAGGCCCACTGGCCGCTGCCGCGCACGGCCATGCCGATGCCGTAGCGCACGCTGCGCCGCGTGTTGTGCAGCACCACGCGAAAGACCGCGGCGGCGCCCGCATAGTGCGCCTCGGGCGGCATCATGTGCATGGCCAGGCCGCGCAGCGTGGCGTGGCACACGTGCATGCCCACGGCCACGCTGCCCGCGAGCAGGAAGGTCAGCAGGTAGCCGAGGTTGAGCTGGTAGTTGATCGACGCGATCAGCAGCACCAGCAGCGTGGCGCCCAGCGTCCAGCCGGCGCGCGTGGGCACGATGTAGACGTTGCGCTGCGTGAGCTCCAGCGTGTCCGAAGGCGGCCGGCGCGACAGGAACCAGCCGTCGATGCGCGAGCGTAGCGACGCGATCATCGGTGGCCGGCGGGCGTGCTCGTTTTCACGGCAGCGGCACGTCCGCGATCATCGCGCGCACCTGCTCCACCGCGCCCCGGCCCGCGTCGCCCACCGGCGTGAGGCGGTGCGCAATGGTCTGCGGCAGGATCGACTGCACGTCGTCGGGCGCGACGTAGTTGCGGTTGGCCAGCAGCGCCTGCGCCTTGGCGGCGCGCAGCACGGCAATGCCGGCGCGCGGCGAGAGGCCCTGCAGGAACCAGCGGCCGGAGCGCGTGGCCGCGATCAGGTCCTGCACGTAGTTCAGCAGCGGCTCGGCCGCATGCACCTGCTGCACGCGCTGCTGCAGCGCCGTGAGCTCGCCGGCGGTCAGGAGCGCGGGCAGGGTGGCCAGCATCTCGCGGCGGTCGGCGCCCGAGAGCAGCTCGCGCTCGGCGGCGCGGTCGGGGTAGCCCAGCGAGATGCGCATGAGGAAGCGGTCGAGCTGCGATTCGGGCAGCGCGAAGGTGCCGAGCTGGTCCTGCGGGTTCTGCGTGGCAATCACGAAAAAGGGCGTGGGCAGCGGCCGCGTCTCGCCTTCGATGGTGACCTGCTTTTCTTCCATGGCCTCGAGAAGCGCGCTTTGCGTCTTGGGGCTGGCGCGGTTGATTTCGTCGGCCAGCAGCACCTGCGCGAAGATCGGCCCGGGGTGGAACACGAAGGCCTGCTGGCCCCGGTCGTAGATGGCCACGCCCGAGAGGTCGCCCGGCATCAGGTCGGCGGTGAACTGCACGCGCGAGAACTGCAGCCCGAAGGTGTGCGAAAGCGCATGGGCGAGGGTGGTCTTGCCGACCCCCGGCACATCCTCGATCAGCAGGTGCCCGCCCGCGAGCAGGCAGGCCACGCAGTCGCGCACCTGGGGCTCCTTGCCCACGATCACCGTGTTAAGCTGACTCAGCAAAGTGGCAAGCTTCGCAGCAACGTCCATATTTGTATCCATATGCAAACGATACCGTAAGACTGCGCGGCCCCATGCCGTGTGAGGTCTAGATACGACAGAGACACGGCAAAGACATGGGCAAGACCGGCTACTTCACACATCGCGATTGCTGGAAGCACGACATGGGCCGGGGCCATCCCGAATGTCCCGAGCGGCTCG
Source organism: Variovorax sp. SPNA7 (assembly GCF_033807855.1). Lineage (NCBI taxonomy): Bacteria > Pseudomonadati > Pseudomonadota > Betaproteobacteria > Burkholderiales > Comamonadaceae > Variovorax > Variovorax sp. SPNA7. The sequence continues at coordinate 3,767,432 of NZ_CP138513.1, read as the reverse complement.
ACGCCATCGAGGACAGGCTGCTGCTCACCGGCGTGGGCGATGCCCTCGAACACCGCGACGTGCCGCTGGCCACCCTGGCCCAGATCACCCGCGCGCACAGCGAGGCGCACCTCGAACACCTCGAATCCCTGCACCAGCGCCTGGTGGCCGACGAGCCGGCCGGCGGCCCCCGCCATGCGCAGCTCGACCCCGACACCATTCTGAACCGCTTCACCCTGCTGGCCGCGCGCCGCGCCGCGGGCGCCGCCATTGCCGCCACCGATGCGGTGATGGCGGGCGAGATCGAGAACGCGTTCTGCTCGGTGCGCCCGCCCGGGCACCACGCCTGCTACGAACAGGCCATGGGCTTCTGCTTCCTCAACAACGTGGCCATTGCGGCGCGGCATGCGCTCGAGGTGCACGGCCTGGAGCGCGTGGCCATCGTCGATTTCGACGTGCACCACGGCAACGGCACCGAGAACATCCTGTCGAACGATCCGCGCGTGCTGATGGTGGGCTTCTTCCAGCATCCGTTCTATCCGTACAGCGGCACCGAGCACCCGGCCTCGAACATGCTCAACCTGCCGATCCCGGCCTACACCAGGGGCATGGACGTGCGCGAGCTGATCGAGGCCGCCTGGATGCCGCGGCTCGAGGAATTTGCGCCCGAGATGATCTTCGTGAGCGCGGGCTTCGACGCCCACCGCGAGGACGACCTGGGCCAGCTCGGCCTCACCGAGAACGACTTCGCCTGGATCACGGGCCGCATCCGGGACGTCGCGCGGCGCCATGCGCAGGGGCGCATCGTCTCGATGCTCGAAGGGGGCTACAACCTGGACGCCCTCGCGCGCAGCGTCGAAGCCCATGTCCGTGTCCTTGCCGATCTGTAGAGCTGCCGGCGCACACACCGCGCCATGTTTTCCCAAGAGATGAATTTCAACGATTTCACACAACGCCTGGGCCAGGTCGACGCACGCGGCCTGGGCATCGAGTTGGCGGCGCTGGTCGCCTGCGTGGTCATCGCCTGGGTGGTCACCCGCTGGTTCGGGCGCGACCAGCCGAAGGATTCCATCTGGTTCGGCGAGCGCACCTTCGACGGGCTTTTGTTCCCGCTGCTGGCGCTGGTCTTCGCCGAGCTGGCCCGGCGCCTGGTGAGCGGCTACCAGCCCGTGCTGGTGCTGCGCATCGGGGTGTCGGTGTTCCTGTCGCTGGCGGTCATCCGGCTGTTCGCGCGCGTGATGCGGGCGGTCTTTCCCACCTCCAACCTGGTCCGGCTGCTGGAGCGCACGATCTCCTGGCTGGCGTGGATCGGCGCCATCCTCTGGATCGTCGGGCTGCTGCCGCCGGTGCTGGCCGAGCTCGATGACATCACGCTGGCCTTCGGCAAGACGCGCGTCAGCCTGCAGACCATCTTCCAGGGCGTGCTGTCGGCCGGGCTGGTGCTGGTGATCGCGCTGTGGATTGCCGCCACCATCGAGAAGCGCATCCTGCGCGAGGCCGTGACCGACCTCTCGATGCGCAAGGTGGCCTCGAACGCGGTGCGCGCCTTCCTGCTGCTGGTGGGGCTGCTGTTCGCGCTGTCGGCGGTGGGGGTCGACCTCACGGCGCTCTCGGTGCTGGGCGGCGCGTTGGGCGTGGGCCTGGGCTTTGGGCTGCAGAAGCTGGCGGCCAACTACGTGAGCGGCTTCGTGATTTTGCTGGAGCGCTCCATCCGCATCGGCGACAACGTCAAGGTCGACACCTTCGAGGGCCGCATCACCGACATCAAGACCCGCTACACGCTCATCCGCGCGGGCAACGGGCGCGAGGCCATCGTGCCGAACGAGTCGCTCATCACCAGCCGGGTCGAGAACCTCTCGATGGCGGACCGCAAGTTCAACATCACGACCAGCATCGTGGTGGGCTACGACAGCGACGTGGCGCAGGTGCAGTCCATCCTGTGCGCGGCGGCCAAGGCGCAGGCCCGCGTGATGACCGACCCGGGGCCCGTGGCCTTTCTGATGAACTTTGCGCCCGACGGGCTGGAGTTCACGCTGAACTTCTGGGTGGCCGACCCTGACAAGGGCAAGGACAACGTGCGCTCGGCCATCAACATCGCCATTCTCGAGGGCCTGCGCAGCGCGGGCGTGGACATTCCGTATCCGCAGCGCGTGCTGCGGGTGGAGTCGCTGCCGCCGGGCGTTTCCGCCACGCGCGAGGCTGCCGTATAATCACGGAAAAGCACGGTCGTTCTTTTTTGTTGCACTGCAGTGCCAGTCGCCATGGGCGCAGGTGCGGCAAGGGCCGGACTCTAAAATGACCGGCTGCCCTCGAAGCCCCCTTTTTGCAATCCCAATGGAGTCAAGTCAATGAAGGTTCTAGTGCCTGTCAAACGGGTCGTCGATTACAACGTCAAGGTGCGCGTGAAGAGCGACGGCACCGGAGTGGACATTGCCAACGTCAAGATGAGCATGAACCCCTTCGACGAGATCGCCGTGGAAGAAGCCGTGCGCCTGAAGGAAAAGGGCGTGGTCACCGAGGTCATCGCCGTCTCCTGCGGCGACGCCAAGTGCCAGGAAACCCTGCGCACCGCCATGGCCATTGGTGCCGACCGCGGCATCCTGGTCGAGACCACCGAAGAGCTGCAACCGCTGGCCGTGGCCAAGCTGCTCAAGGCCCTGGTCGACAAGGAACAGCCCCAGCTCGTGATCCTGGGCAAGCAGGCCATCGACGACGACGCCAACCAGACCGGCCAGATGCTCGCCGCGCTGGCCGACCTGCCGCAAGCCACCTTCGCCTCCAAGGTCGAAGTGGCCGATGGCAAGGCCACCGTCACGCGCGAAGTCGACGGCGGCCTGGAAACCATCCAGCTGAGCCTGCCGGCCGTCATCACGACCGACCTGCGCCTGAACGAGCCGCGCTACGTCACCCTGCCCAACATCATGAAGGCCAAGAAGAAGACGCTCGACGTCTTCAAGCCCGAAGACCTGGGCGTGGACGTGAAGCCCCGCCTGAAGACCCTCAAGGTCAGCGAGCCGCCCAAGCGCGGCGCCGGCATCAAGGTGCCCGACGTCGCCACCCTGGTGGACAAGCTCAAGAACGAAGCCAAAGTGATCTGAGGAAGACAACGACATGACCGCACTAGTTATTGCCGAACACGACCACGCGACCGTCAAGCCCGCGACCCTCAACACCGTGACCGCGGCCCTGGCCTGCGGCGGCGACGTGCACGTGCTCGTGGCCGGTGCCAATGCCGCCGAAGCCGGCAAGGCCGCCGCGCAGATCGCCGGCGTCAGCAAAGTCATCGTGGCCGACAGCGCATCGCTCGCAGAAAACCTTGCAGAGAACGTCGCCGCCCAGGTGCTGGCGATCGCATCGAACTACAGCCACATCCTGTTCCCCTCGACCGCCAACGGCAAGAACGTCGCGCCGCGCGTGGCCGCCAAGCTGGACGTGGCGCAGATCTCCGACATCACGCTGGTTGTGAGCCCCGACACCTTCGAGCGCCCGATCTACGCCGGCAACGCCATCGCCACGGTGCAGAGCAGCGACGCCACCAAGGTGATCACCGTGCGCACCACCGGCTTCGATGCCGCGGCTGCCACCGGTGGCAGCGCAAGCGTTGAAACGGCTGAAGGCGTGGCCGACAGTGGCAAGTCCAGCTTCGTGGGCCGCGAAGTCACCAAGAGCGACCGCCCAGAACTGACGGCCGCCAAGATCATCGTCTCGGGAGGCCGCGCGCTGGGCAGCGCCGAGAAGTTCACCGAAGTGATGACGCCGCTGGCCGACAAGCTCAACGCGGGCCTGGGCGCGAGCCGCGCCGCGGTGGACGCGGGCTACGCGCCCAACGACTGGCAGGTGGGCCAGACCGGCAAGATCGTCGCGCCGCAGTTGTACATCGCCGCGGGCATCTCGGGCGCCATCCAGCATCTGGCCGGCATGAAGGACTCCAAGGTGATCGTCGCGATCAACAAGGACGAAGAGGCGCCGATCTTCTCGGTGGCCGACTACGGGCTGGTGGCCGACCTGTTCACGGCGGTGCCGGAACTGGTGAAGGCGCTCTGATCGAAGCAAGGCATTGATTGAGCCGGAGGGCATCGTTCGCGATGCCCTTTTCGTATCCGCTGTATCTGGAGACAAGACATGAGCTACACCGCCCCCCTCAAGGACATGCTGTTCGACATCGAGCACCTAGCCAACATCGGCGAGATCGCCAGGCTGCCGGGCTTCGAGGACGCCGGCCTCGAAACCGCGCAGGCCGTACTCGAGGAATGCGCGCGCTTCAACCAGGACGTGATCGCGCCGCTGAACATCGAGGGCGACCGCAACCCTTCGTCCTTCAAGGACGGCCAGGTCGCGACCACGCCGGGCTTCAAGGAAGCCTTTGCGCAGTACGTGTCGGGCGGCTGGCAGGGCCTGCAGCATCCGGCGGATTTCGGCGGCCAGGGCCTGCCCAAGACCATCGGCGCGGCCTGCGGCGAGATGCTCAACTCGGCCAACATGAGCTTCGCGCTGTGCCCGCTGCTGAGCGACGGCGCCATCGAGGCGCTGCTCACGGCCGGCTCCGACGAGCTCAAGGCGGTGTACCTCGAGAAGCTGGTGAGCGGCCAGTGGACCGGCACCATGAACCTCACCGAGCCGCAGGCCGGCAGCGACCTTGCGCTGGTGCGCAGCCGCGCCGAGCCGCAGCCTGACGGCACCTACAAGGTCTTCGGCACCAAGATCTTCATCACCTACGGCGAGCACGACATGGCGGAGAACATCGTGCACCTGGTGCTCGCGCGCGTGACCGGCGCGCCCGAGGGCGTGAAGGGCATCAGCCTGTTCGTGGTGCCGAAGTTCATGGTCGGCACGGACGGTCGCTTAAGCGAGCGCAACGACGTGCACTGCGTGAGCATCGAGCACAAGATGGGCATCAAGGCCTCGCCCACGGCCGTGCTGCAGTACGGCGACGGCATGGCGGCGAGCATTGCAGACAGCGCCGGACCCGGCGCTGTGGGCTACATCGTCGGCCAGGAGAACCGCGGCCTCGAATACATGTTCATCATGATGAACTCGGCCCGCTACGCCGTGGGCATGCAGGGCATCGCGATTGCCGAGCGTGCCTACCAGCACGCCGTGGCCTACGCCAAAGACCGCGTGCAGAGCCGCCCGGTCGACGGTTCGATGAACGCGAGCGCACCCATCATCCACCACCCCGACGTCAAGCGCATGCTGATGACCATGCGTGCCTACACCGAAGGTTGCCGCGCGATGGCCAGTGTGGCTGCCGCCGCCTACGACGCCGCGCACCACCACCCGGATGCCGAGGCGCGCAAGCAGAACCAGGCCTTCTACGAATTCATGGTGCCGCTGGTCAAGGGCTACAGCACCGAGATGAGCCTGGAAGTGACCTCGCTCGGCGTGCAGGTGCATGGCGGCATGGGCTTCATCGAGGAGACCGGCGCGGCGCAGTACTACCGCGACGCCAAGATCCTCACGATCTACGAAGGCACCACCGCGATCCAGGCCAACGATCTCGTGGGCCGCAAGACCGCGCGCGACGGCGGCCAGACCGCGAAGGCCATCGCGGCGCAGATCGAGAAGACCGAGGCCGAGCTGGCCAAGAGCAGCAGCCCCGCCGCAGCCGCCGTCCTCAAGCGCCTGAAGCCCGCGCGCGAGGCTTTCGTGGAAGTGGTCGACTTCGTCGCCGGCCAGACCAAGGCATCGCCGAACGCCGTGTTCGCGGGCAGCGTGCCCTACCTGATGCTCGCGGGCAACCTCGTGGCGGGCTGGCAGCTGGCGCGCTCGCTGATCATTGCGGAGGACCTGGCGTCGCGCAGTGTCGACGTGGACTTCATGCAGGCCAAGATCGCGACCGCGCGCTTCTATGCCGAGCACATCCTGAACAAGGTGCCCGGGCTGCGCGACAGCATCGTCGATGGCGCGGAAAGCGTCACGGCACTGGCGCTCGACGCCTTCTGACCCACGGCCCGTGTCGCCCATCTGACGGGCGATGCAGGCCTTTCTCTTATATAAAACCGAACCCCATTCCCGGAGAAGACATGTCCAAGCTGCCCCCCGTGCTCGCGAACCTGCCGCTGCCGATCATCGGCTCGCCGCTGTTCATCATCAGCAACCCCAAGCTCGTGATCGCGCAGTGCAAGGCCGGCGTGGTCGGCTCGATGCCGGCGCTCAACGCCCGCCCCGCGGCGCAGCTCGAAGACTGGCTGGCCGAGATCACCGAGGAGCTCGCGGCCTACAACAAGGCCAATCCGGACAAGCCTGCCGCGCCGTTTGCTATCAACCAGATCGTGCACAAGAGCAACGACCGGCTCGAGCACGACATGGAAATGGTCGTGAAGTACAAGGTGCCGATCGTCATCACCTCGCTGGGCGCGCGCACCGACGTGAACGATGCGGTGCACAGCTACGGCGGCGTCACGCTGCACGACATCATCAACAACAAGTTCGCGCAGAAGGCGATCGAGAAGGGCGCCGACGGCATCATTGCCGTGGCGGCCGGCGCCGGCGGCCATGCGGGCGTGAAGAGCCCGTTCGCGCTGGTGCAGGAAATCCGCCAATGGTTCGACGGCCCCATTGCGCTGTCGGGCTCCATCGCCACCGGCGGCGCGGTGCTCGCGGCGCAGGCCATGGGCGCAGACTTCGCGTACATCGGCACCGCCTTCATCGCCACCGAGGAAGCGCGCGCGAGCGACGAGTACAAGCAGGCCATCGTCGAAGGCACCTCCGACGACATCGTCTATTCGAGCCTCTTCACCGGCGTGCACGGCAACTACCTGGCGCCCAGCATCGTCAAGGCCGGCATGGACCCGGCCAACCTGCCCGAAGGCGACGTCAAAACCATGAACTTCGGCGGCGGCGAGGGCAGCAAGGCCAAGGCCTGGAAAGACATCTGGGGCTCGGGCCAGGGCATCGGCGCCGTGACCGAAGTGGCCAGCGCCGCGGCCTTCATCGAAAAGCTCAAGCGCGAATACCAGCAGGCAAGGCAGCGGCTCGCACTTTGAGCGGCGCGCGCAACCCGGCGCCTGCCGCAGGGCCCGCGCTGCGCGGGCGGATGCCGCTGCTCGACATCGCCAAGGGCATGGCCTGTGCGGTGATCGTCGGGCACCACCTGTCGCGCTACGGCACGATGCCGGTGGGCGCCTTTCCGCTGGCGCCGGGCTTCCTGGGCTGGCTGGCCGATGACGGCCGGCTCGCGGTGCAGGTCTTCCTGGTGATTGCCGGCTTTCTTGCGGCGGCCAGCCTGGCGCCCGACGGCGTGCTGCGCGTCGACCGGCCGATGGCGCGTATCCTGCAGCGCTACGGCCGCCTGGTCATGCCCTACCTGGCGGCGCTCACGGTGTGCGTGCTGGTGGCGGCGCTCGTGCGGCCCTGGATGCTCGGCGACGACGTGCCGGCGTCGCCGAGCATCGGCCAGTTGCTCGCGCACGGATTGCTGGTGCAGGACCTGCTGGGCTACGAGGCGCTGTCCACGGGCGTCTGGTACGTGGCGATCGACTTCCAGCTGTTCGTGCTGGCGCTCACGCTCATGGGGCTCCCCGCCATGCTGCGGCGGGCGCCGGCGGCGGCTGCAGCGGCTTCGTACGAACGCTGGATTCCGGTGGCGCTGGTGCTGGCGGCGGCCACCACCTCGCTGCTGCTCTTCAACCGCAATGCCGATCTCGACGACACGGCGTTCTATTTCTTCGGTGCCTACGGGCTCGGCATGCTGGCTTTCTGGATCGGACGCGCCACGCGGGCCAGCACCTGGCACAGTGCCGTCGTGCTGCTGGCGCTGACCGGCGCGGGCGCACTGGCCATCGACTGGCGCAGCCGCATCGCCATCGCCCTCTTGAGCGCGCTGCTGATTGCCGTTGCGCAGCGGCGGGGTTGGCTGTCGCTCGGGCGCTGGCCGGATGCGGCCATGCCCCTGCAGCGGCTGGGCCGCATTTCGTACTCGCTGTTCCTCATCCACTTTCCGGTGCTCTTGGCCACCAACGCATTGGCGGCGCAACTGGGGCCGCATGCCGGCTGGATCGACGCACTGGGCATGGCCGCCACCTTCGGGCTTTCGGTGGGCGCGGCGCTGCTGCTGTACCGCGGGGTCGAGGTGCGGCCGGCGTCATGGCGCGCGGTCGCGACACTGTTCGCGGCGCTGCTGGTCAGCGGGATGCTCGTCTCGTTCTGACCCGAGCCGCCCGTGCCGGCAGTGCAGGGCGCCGGCCGTTTTCGCTGAAATAAGGGGTTGCAAGAGGCCGCCGGAGCCGTCAGGCTCCAGCGGCTTCATGGGTTTTTCGTCTTTGGTAATATTGCGAATATTCAGTAAATACTGAAAATACAAAATATCAAGGAATGATCAAGCATCCTCCGCCACGGCCGCCGCTGCAGTTTTCTGCGCGGCCGGATGCCGCAAGCCTCGTGCAAGGCATGGCGGCGCTCACGTGGATTCCGCAGGCGGCGCTGCTGGCCATGGCCGTGCAGGGGCTGGCATCGGGGCAGGGGATTTCGGCGGTGCAATGGCCGGCTTGCGGCATCCTGCTGCTCGGCGTGCTGCGGGCGGTGTGCGAGGCTTGGGGCGCACGGCGTGTCTTCGGGCATGCCAGGGCGCAGCTCTCGGCGCTGCGCGCCCAGACCGCCTTCGCGCTGGCGGCCGGTTCGCCGCTGGACCGCGAGCGTGTCGAGTCCGGGCGCGCGGCCAGCGTACTCGCCGAGCAGGCTGAAGCGCTGGTGCCGTATCTCGTGCGCTACCGGCCCGCGCGCTGGCGCGCGATGGTGGTCCCGGTCGTCATCCTGGTGGCGGTGGCCAGCCTTTCGTGGGTGGCGGCGCTCGTGCTGCTGGTGGCCGCCCCGCTGATTCCGCTTTTCATGGCCATCGTCGGCTGGCGCGCCAAGGCGGCGAGCGAGGCGCAGATGGTCGAGATGGGCGGCATGAACGCCTTCCTGCTCGACCGCCTGCGCGGGCTGGCCACGCTACGCGCGCTCGATGCGGTGGATGCCGCCGCCGAGCGGCTCGCGCAGGCGGCAGAGGCGCTTCGGGAACGGACCATGGCGGTGCTGCGCATCGCCTTTCTTTCGTCGGCGGTGCTGGAGCTTTTCTCGGCGCTGGGCGTGGCCATGGTGGCGGCCTACGTCGGCTTCCATCTGCTGGGCACCTTGGGCTTCGGTGCCTGGGGAGGCCAGCTCAGCCTGGGGGAGGGGCTGTTCATCCTGCTGCTCGCGCCGGCGTTCTTCGAACCGCTGCGCGAACTCTCGGCGGTCTGGCACGACCGCGCGGCCGGCGAGGCGGCACTGCAGGCGCTCGACGCGCTGCAAAGGCGCGCATTGCCCCTGCCCGGGGCGCAGGCGCCTGTCGCACGTGCTGCAACAGGTGCGGCCCGCGCGGGCTCCGCGCCCGCCATCGCGGTCCGCGACCTGCATTTCGCCTGGCCGGGCGAGGAGCGCAAGGTCTTCGATGGCCTGGACCTGCGCATCGGAGCCGGCGAGCACGTGGCGCTCACCGGCGCAAGCGGCGCGGGCAAGACGGCGCTGCTGTCGCTGCTGGCGGGGCTGCTGCCGGCAGCGCACGGCGAAATCTCGATTGGCGGCGTGCCGCTGTCCGACCGCACCGCGGGTGCGCTGCGCCAGCGCATCGCCTGGATGGGGCAGAGGCCGCATGTGTTCGCGGGCTCGGTCGAGTCCAATGTCGCACTCGGGCGCGCAGGCGTCGGCACCCCGCAGGTTGCGGCGGCGATGCGCTTCGCCTCCCTCGAGACGGTGGCGCAGGCGCATCCGGGCGTGGCGCTGGGCGAGGGCGGCATCGGCCTGTCGGGCGGCGAGGCGGTGCGCCTGGCGCTGGCGCGCATCGCCGTCCATCGGCATGCCGACCTGCTGCTGGTGGACGAGCCCACCGCCCACCTCGACACCGAAACCGCCATCCAGGTGGCCGACGCGCTGCTGGCCCTGGCGCGCGGAAAGACCCTGGTCGTCGCCACGCACGACCCGGTGCTGGCGGCGCGCATGGACCGCTCGATCCCTCTCGATGCCGAACCTGCCGATGCAGTCTTGGAGCGCGCCGCATGAGCAGGTCCCAGGGCGGCTGGCGCGATCTTCGGCTGGTGCTGCGGCCGTTCCTGGCGACGCAGCCCCGCGCGCTGCTGTGGGGCGGCCTGCTGGCGGCGGTCACCGTGCTGGCCGGCATGGCCTTGCTCGGCCTGTCGGGCTGGTTCATTACCGCGACGGCGCTGGCGGGCCTGCATGCGGCCACGGCCTTCACCTTCGACGTGTTCATGCCCTCGGCCGGCATCCGGCTGCTGGCGCTGGGACGCACCGCATCGCGCTACGGCGAGCGCCTGGTTACGCACGACGCAACCTTCGGCGTGCTCGCGGACTTGCGCGTGCGCCTGTTCCGCGGCTGGGCGCGCCCCGGCGCGGCGCTCCAATTGGCGATGCGGCCGTCGCGGCTCCTGTTCCGGCTGACTTCCGACATCGATGCGCTGGAGTCTCTCTACCTGCGGCTGCTCGTGCCCGCCGCCGCGGCGCTGGGCGCGGCGCTGCTCGCGGGTGTGGTGCTCGGCTTCATGCACGCCGGCCTCGGGCTCGCGCTGCTGCTGTGGCTGGTGGCCGTCGGCTGGGGCCTGGCGCTGTTCATCGCGCGGCGTGCCCGGCGTCCGGCGGTGCGCCGCGCACATGGCATCGAGGCGCTGCGGGCGCGCACCGTCGACCTCGTCGCGGGCCAGACCGACCTGGTGATGGCGGGGCGCGCCGATGCGCAGCGCGAAGCGCTGATGAATGCCGATGCGCACCTGGCCAGGGCCGACCTCGCGCTGAACAGGCTCGAGACGTCGGCCGGCGCGGCCTACGGCGTGGCCGGCACGCTGACGCTGGTGGGCGTGCTGCTGGCGGTGGGTGCGCTCGTGGGCGAGGGCGCCATCGGCGCACCTGCCGCGGCGCTCGGGCTGCTGGTGGCGCTGACGGCCACGGAGCCGTTCGCGGCCCTGCGGCGCGGTGCGCTCGATGCCGGCCGCACCTGGCTCGCGGTCCGGCGCCTCGCGCCGCGCATGGCACCGGACGAGGCGCGGCCAGGCGTCGCCGCTGTCGAATCCGGCGCGGCGTGCGCCGTGAACCTGGTCTGCCTGAGCGCGGCGCACGCCGGCAGCGGCATCGCTGCGCTGAACGATGTCTCGCTGGCCATCGTTCCGGGCGAGCGGGTGGCGCTGATCGGCGCGAGCGGCGCGGGCAAGTCGACATTGCTCGCGGTGATCGCCGGAGAAATCGCGCCGCTGGCCGGCAGCGTCAACGCACAGCCGGCCTGCCTGCTGACCCAGCGCACCGAGCTCTTCCAGGACAGCCTGCGCGACAACCTGCGGCTCGCCGATCCCGCCGCGGACGACGCCCGCCTGTGGAACGCATTGCAATCGGCCGGCCTTGCGGGCGACGTGCGCGCGTTCCCCGCCGGACTCGATACCGCGCTGGGCGAAGGCGGCCTCGGCCTTTCAGGCGGGCAGTCGCGCCGGCTCGCGCTCGCGCGGCTGCTGCTGCGTCCGGTGCCGCTCTGGCTGCTCGACGAGCCCACCGAGGCGCTGGACGCCGCCATCGCGCATGACGTGCTGCAGCGCCTGTACGCAGAGGCCGGCCCGCGCGCGCTGCTGATCGCCACGCACCTGCGGCGCGAGGCCGCGCTGGCCGACCGCCTGGTGTGCATGCGCCAGGGCCGCATCGTTGCCGACCTGCGGCGCGGCAGCCCCGCCTTCGACGCCGCACTGAACGCGCTGCGGCCCGACTGAACCGACAGAAGCCAAAGACCGAAACAGGGAACACAAAAGGAAGCCACCCCATGGACCTCGACATCGTTGCGCTATCGCGCCTGCAGTTCGCCGTCACGGCGCTCTACCACTTCCTGTTCGTGCCGCTGACGCTCGGGTTGTCGATCATCCTCGCGGTCATGGAAACCGTCTACGTGATGACGGGCCGCGTGATCTGGCGCGACATGACCAAGTTCTGGGGCGTGCTGTTCGGCATCAACTTTGCGATGGGCGTGGCCACCGGCGTGGTGATGGAGTTCCAGTTCGGCATGAACTGGAGCTACTACAGCCACTACGTCGGCGACATCTTCGGCGCGCCGCTGGCCATCGAGGGGCTGATGGCCTTCTTCATGGAAGCCACCTTTGTGGGCCTGTTCTTCTTCGGCTGGGACAAGCTCTCCAAGGTGGGCCACCTGGTCGCGACCTGGGCCGTGGCCATCGGCTCCAACTTCTCGGCGCTGTGGATCCTCATTGCCAACGGCTGGATGCAGAACCCCGTGGGCGCGGCCTTCAACCCGCAGACCATGCGCATGGAGGTGACCGACTTCTTCGCGGTGCTGACCAACCCGGTGGCGCAGGCCAAGTTCGTGCACACCGTGTCGGCAGGCTATGTGTGCGCGGCGGTGTTCGTGCTCGGCGTGTCGGCCTGGTACCTGCTCAAGGGCCGCCACCTCGAACTGGCCAAGCGCTCGATGACGGTCGCGGCCTCGTTCGGCCTGGCGGCGTCGCTGTCGGTGGTGGTGCTGGGCGACGAGAGCGGCTACCTGTCGACCGAGCACCAGAAGATGAAGCTCGCCGCCATCGAAGCCATGTGGGAAACGCACCCCGCGCCCGCGGCCTTCACCGCCTTCGGCTTCCCCGACCAGGAAGCGCGCGAGACGCACTACGCCATCCACATTCCGGCGGTGATGGGGCTGATCGGCACGCGCTCGCTCAACACCGTGATTCCCGGCATCGACGAGCTCGTGAAGCGCGCCGAGGTGCGCATCCGCGAAGGCATCAAGGCCTACGACGCGCTGCAGCAGATCCGCGCCGCCGGCAGTACGCAGGCCGTGCCGCAGGGCGTGCGCGACACCTTCGAGAACGGCGGCGCCGACATGGGCTATGCGCTGCTGCTCAAGCGCTACGTCGACGATCCGCGCAACGCCACGCCCGAGCAGATCGCCAAGGCCGCATGGGACACCGTGCCACAGGTGGCGCCGCTGTTCTGGCTGTTCCGGATCATGGTGGGCATCGGCATGCTGCTGATCGTGCTGACGGCCACCTTCTTCGTGCTGTCGGCGCGGCGCCGGCTCGACCGCCACCGCTGGTTGCTCCGGGCCGCGGTGCTGGCCATCCCGCTGCCGTGGATCGCCATCGAGGCCGGCTGGCTGGTGGCCGAGTTCGGCCGCCAGCCCTGGGTGATCGAAGGCGTGCTGCCAACGGCGGTGGCCGTGTCGAACCTGGGCGTGAAGACGCTGCTCATCACGCTCGGCGGCTTCATCGCGATCTACACCACGCTCTTCATCATCGAGATGAAGCTGCTGCTCAAGGTGATACGCAAGGGGCCGGAGGCCGAGCACGCGCCCGATGTCGGCGAAGCCCGGTCCCATGTTCCGCCAGTTCGCGCCATGGCGGCGCCTGGGAGTTCCTCATGATCCTGCATCAACTCATCGACTACGACACGCTTCGAATCATCTGGTGGGCGCTGATCGGCGTGCTGCTGGTCGGCTTTGCGGTCACCGACGGATTCGACCTGGGAAGCGGCATCCTGCTGCCGTTCGCCGCGCGCACCGATCTCGAGCGGCGCGTGGTCATCAACAGCGTGGGCCCGGTGTGGGAGGGCAACCAGGTGTGGCTGATCCTTGGCGGCGGCGCGATCTTCGCGGCCTGGCCGCAGCTGTACGCGGTGTCGTTCTCGGGCTTCTACCTGGCGATGTTCGTGATTCTCACGGCGCTCATCCTGCGGCCCGTGGCCTTCAAGTTCCGCAGCAAGCGCGAGGAGCCGGCCTGGCGCGCCCGCTGGGACGCGGTGCTTTTCTTCAGCGGCCTGGTGCCGGCGCTGATCTTCGGCGTGGCCGTGGGCAACGTGCTGCAGGGCGTGCCGTTCCGCTTTGCGACCGACATGCACATTCATTACGACGGCAGCTTCTTCGCGCTGCTCAATCCGTTCGCGCTGCTGTGCGGGCTGGTGTCGGTGGCGATGATGGTCACGCACGGCGCGGCATGGCTGCAGCTCAAGACCGCGGGCCCGGTGGCCGAGCGCGCGCGCCTCTATGGCAGCGTTGCAGCGGTGGCGGGCATCGTGCTCTATGCGCTGGCAGGCGTGTGGATGGCCTCGGCCATCGGCGGCTACCGCATCACCAGTGCCGCCCAGATGACGGGGCCGTCGAATCCGCTGCTGAAGACCGTCGAGTTGCATGCGGGCGCATGGCTTGCCAACTATGCGGCCCACCCCTGGACCATGGCGGCGCCGGCGGCGGGCTTTGCCGGGCTGCTGGGGGCGCTCGCGGGCCTGCTGCTGCGCCGGCCGGTGCTCGCGCTGCTGGCGGCCGCGCTCGGCATTGCCGGCATCATCCTGAGCGTGGGCGCATCGATGTTCCCGTTCATCCTGCCGTCGTCGATCGACCCGCGTGCGAGCCTCACGGTATGGGACGCATCGTCGAGCCACCTCACGCTGTTCATCATGCTGGTGGTCACGGGATTCTTCATTCCCATCATCGTGGCCTACACCACCTGGGTCTACCACGTGCTGTGGGGCAAGGTCGACGAAGAGGCCATCCGCGAAGAGAGCGGACACGCGTACTGAACGGAGAAAAAATATGTGGTACTTCGCCTGGATCCTCGGCCTGCCGCTGGCGGCCGCCTTCGCCGTTCTCAACGCCATGTGGTACGAGCTGATGGACGACGACGCCATCCGCAAGGAAAAGCTCGCGATGCCCGAAGCGCCGCAGGGGCAGGAGCGGCTCTGACGAAGTCGCTCAGCCGGCGGCCGGCTTTTTCTTCTTCTTGGGCGCGCTCCCGGTGATGCGGTCCTTGAGGCTCAGCACCTTGGTCACGGTGGCGCCCATGCCCATCAGCTGCATCGCGGTTTCGGGCGCGAGCCGCTGGACGTCGTCGAACCACTTCATGAGCCGGTCGATCAGGTCGTGCATCTCGCGCATGCGCTCCTGCGCGTGGCGCTCGGCGTCGCTGGCGGGCGATTCGAGCAGCGCGCTGCGCAGCATCGAGAGCGTGGGCTCGATCTCGCGGCGGCGGCGCTCCTCGGCCAGCACGCGAAAGATCTCCCACACATCCGCCGGCGCCTCGAAATATTCGCGCCGGTCGCCCGGTTGATGGCGCAGCTGCACCAGCCGCCACGCCTGCAACTCCTTCAGGCCCATGCTCACGTTGGAGCGCGAGAACTCGAGCAGTTCGGCAATCTCGTCGGCATTGAGCGCATGCTCGGATATGAAGATCAGCGCGTAGATCTGGCCGACGGTGCGGTTGATGCCCCACTTGCTGCCCATCTCGCCGAAGTGGGCGACGAACTGGCGGTTGAGCGGGGGAAGGGTGGCGGTTGGCATCGGCAGATTTTCGTTGCGAATTGCTGTAGCTTCAAGAAAGACTGAAGTTTTCTGGCGGCGAAAATCAGATTGGAAGACTTCTCCAACAAAGGTGTGGCAAAGGAGGCGAGGCTATGGAAATCGACCCGGAGAACCTGCTGAATTTCCGGCTGTGGAGGATCGTTTCGATGTCGGGCGCTCCGGTGACGCGCCTGTGTGAGGGGCGGTACGGAATTACGCGGCGCGAGTGGCACCTGTTGATCCTGCTGTTCCGTGATGGCCAAGTATCACCTTCGGAATTGGCGGAACGCGCCACGCTTGACCGTGCGCGCGTTTCCAAGGCCGTTGCGGGACTGATCGAGAAGTCTCTGGTTCAGAAGACCGCCGGACGCGATGATCGGTGTCGGGTCATCCTGGCGTTGACGGACAAAGGGGTGAGACTGGTCAAGGAATTGTTTCCCCAGGTAGAGGCTATCAACGCGCGGGTTCTTTCTGCAGTCCCTCTGGCAGATCAAGATGCGCTATTCACCGCATTGGATGCGATGACGCGGAAGGCAAATGAGATCGCTCGGGAGATCGGAACGGATATCCGAGCCGATCGATGTCGCGGTGGTCGTAAGCGACCCTGGGAAGGTAACGAGTTTTCCGATTGATCTGGCCACTTCGCCCACTCATGGGGCGAAGAATGTCATCAGTAAAATTCGCGATTCAGCGGAAGTGGTAGTCAGCGGAGTTCACTGTTCGCGTCATGCCTTGATACTGCGTTTGCGTGCCGGGAAAGTTGGTGACCACCTTGCCTGCGGCGTTCATGTAGTAGCTGCTGCAATGAGCGGCGGTTTGGGTGGTGGATGCGATGTCCCGCTGCAGGTCGTCGCAGAAGCAACGCATCGCTTTCTGGCTGACCTCCATCGTGGTGGCGCCGCGCGAAGCCAGAGTACGCAGTGCATCCATGATGTACTGTGCCTGGCACTCCAGCATGAAGAGCACGCTGCCAGGCACATTGGTGTTAGGGCCGAACTGGATGAACATGTTCGGAAATCCATGTACGGTGATGCCAAGGTAGGCTTCGGCGCCATCCTGCCAGATGTCGTGAAGCAGCACGCCCTCGCGGCCGCGCACGGTGATGCCGGGCAGGTAGTTGGAAGGATTGAATCCCGTGGCGTAGATGACAAGGTCGACTTCGCGAAGCTTTCCATCCCGGGTGAGAACGCCGGTTTCGGTCAGCGTCTCGATCGACTCGGTCACCACTTCCACGTTCGGCTGTTGCAGCGCCCGATACCACTCGTTGGAGAACAGCGATCGTTTGCAGCCCAGGGTGAAGTTGGGCGTGAGTTTGGCACGCAGCGCCGGGTCTGGGACCTGTTGCGCGAGGTACTGCATGAAGGCATCCTGCGCCGCCTGGGTGGCGGTGAAGTCCTTGCGGCGACCCGCGACTGCCTCGAACTCGGTAAAGATACGTTCGCGCTCTGACAGGGGCTGGCCTGCGGCAATGACCGACTTTGGGACGACGAAGGGCGGCGTGCGCTGGTACAGAGAGACTTGGGAAGCAGCCCGCGCCATCTCCGGCACGATCTGTATGGCGCTGGCGCCCGTGCCGATGATGGCCATGCGCAGGCCGGCGGGATCCAGGTCATCTCGCCAATGAGCCGAATGGAAGGCCTCGCCGTGGAAGCGTTCACGCCCGGCGATGCGTGGCATCGTCGGATCGTTGAAGATCCCGACAGAGGGTACGAAGCACTCGCCTTCCCAGGCTATGCCTTGTTCGGAGGACACAGTCCAGCGCTGGCGGCCGTCGTCGAAGGCAGCCTCGGTCACCCGCTGGCCAAAGCGCAGATGCGGGCCGAGACCGTACTTGGCCACGACGTGGTGCATGTAGTCCAGGAGTTCGCGCTGCTTCGGGTAGCCTGTGGACCAGGGGTATTCGGCTTCGAAGGAGTAGGAATAGAGTACCGCCGGGATATCGCAGGCAGAGCCGGGGTAGTGATTGTCCCGCCAGACGCCGCCGATGTCGTCCGCGCGCTCAAGGATGACGAAGTCGTCGATGCCGGCTTGCTTGAGGAGCACTCCCAGGCCGATGCCGGCGAAGCCCGCACCTACGATGATGGCGCGATGTGTGCCGTTTGTAGCGCTGCGTGCTGCGCCGGGTGCTTTCGCAGATGTGTTCATTCCAGATATCCCCCATCGATGAGGAAGGTCTGCCCGGTTGTCATGCAGCTCTCGTCGCAGGCCAGGAAGAGCACCGACTGTCCAATCTCCGTGGGCGTAACGAAACGGCCGAGCTTGATGCGCGCAATCAGGTCGGCATGGCGCTGCTTGGGATCGGGGTGCCGGTCGATCAAGCGACGCAGCATCTCGCTTTCAACCATGCCGGGATGCACTGTGTTGACCCGAATGCGCCGTGCCGCAAGATCGCCCGCGGCCGAGCGCATCAGCCCCACCACAGCATGCTTGCTGGCGGTGTAGGCGATGTTGCGGGGTGCGCCCGCAAGCCCCATGACCGAGGACGTGATGATGACGCTGCCACCGTCGCGCAAGTGAGGGGCGATGTACTTGATGCCAAGGAAGACCCCCTTGACATTCACGTCCATCACCTTGTTGTACACATCTTCGGGATAGTCGGCTGTGGGCTGCACCACGCCTTCCACACCCGCATTGGCGAAGAAGATGTCCACACCGCCGAAGCGCGCAATGGCCTCTTGAGCGGTGCGCTGGGTATCCTCCGGCGATGTGACGTCCGCTGCTACGAACAAAGTGGTGGCGGGATCGAATTCCGCGCAGGCGCTCTCCAGTGTTTCTCGCTTGGCATCAACGAGTACCAATCGCGCGCCTTGCTGGGCGAACAGCCGAGCCGTCGCCAAGCCGATGTTGCCTGCCGCCCCGGTGATGATGGCGACCTTGTCTTTCAATCTCATGGGTTACCTCGCTTGGGTTTGTTCGTTATGTGCTTACGGGTTGGCCTTGAAGCCGGATTCCTTGATGACGGCGGACCAGCGCTTGTGGTCGCGCGCCATGATCTCGGCGAGCCCCTGGGGGCCGATGTTCATCACCTCCAGTCCGTAGTCGGACAAGCGCTTCTTCATGTCGGGTTCATTGACGGCAGCAAGGGCGGCACGCGAGAGTGACTCGACCATCGGCTTCGGGGTCTTGGCCGGCGCGAAAAGCGCCAACCAGGCCGAACCTTCGGCATCGACGCCGGCCTCCTTTAGCGTCGGCACATTGGGCAGCAGTGCGCTGCGCTTGCTGCCCGAGGTGGCGAGGATGCGCACGCGTCCGGATTTCTCCAACTCCAGCACAGCGGACACGGGCGCCACCAGCATGCTTACCTCGCCCGACAGCAGCGCTTGCTTTGCTGGCGCATCGCCGCGGTAGGCAACGTGCACCAAAGGGGCGCCTACCGACTTGCCAAACATCAGCCCGAAGAAATGCGGCAGGCTGCCTGCAGCGGGCGAGGAGAAGTTGGCCATCTGCGGGTTGGCGCGGGCCGCCTGCGCCAGCTCCGCAATGGACTTCGGTCCACTCGTGCCGTGCACCACGATAGCCAGGTCAAACATCGCCAACAAAGCGACCGGCTCATAGTCCTTGATGGGGTCATAGCGCAGGTTGTCGAAGGTGTAGGGGAAGGTCACCATCGTCGCCAGGGGAGCCTGCATGATGAGGTTGCCGTCAGGTGGCGCGGCCTTGACGGCCTCTGCCGCGAGAATGCCGCCCGCACCGGGCCGGTTCTCCACCACGACACTGCGGTGCAGCAGGGGGCGCATCTTTTCCGCTGTCAGCCGCGCGAGCACGTCACCGACATCTCCTGCGGGAAAACCCACCAGAATCTTCAACGGAGGAGCCTCTTGCGCGCCCGCGGCGAATGCGCACGCGCCCATGGCGCAAGCGAACAACAATTGATTCAAGAATTTCATGACCTGTCTCCTACATTTTTTGGCGGGTGATCAGAAGGCGTGGCGCATGCCCAGTTCGAGGCCACTGGATTGACGCCCTGGGCTCGGAGCGACGCCTCCGGAGACCAGGTACGTGGCCTGACCCTGGTTGGCAATACGTGCATAGGTTCCGTAGAGAGCAGTGCGCTTCGACAGGTTGTGGACATAGCCTATGCCCCAGAGGCGCGCATCATTGGAACTGCGCTGTGAGCCGTTCGCGTTCCTCAGCACGGAGCTACTGCGGTCGTTCAGGCGCGCGTAGCTCAGTCGTAAGCGGCCCACCTGGCCGAGGGGAATGTGCGCGCCGATCTCCGATGTGTGTTTTCGTACGTCGCCGCCCAGGATCTGCACTTTGGCGAGGTTGTAGAGCGCGAAGAATCTAACGAACCCCGCTTCCCATGAGGCTCCCAGGTTGCCGTGCGTGTAGTCGCCGAGTGTGGCCGTGCTGGTGTAGTGGGTGCGTCCCAGCGCTCCTGCGACGTCGAATGGACCGGAGCGCCAGCCCAGTCGGCCACTGACCATGTTGCCGTCGCTCGCGTTCCCGGTATTCGAGGCATTCTCACCGCGGGCGAGCATGGCCATGCCGTAGAGCCCGCCAAGGTCGGGCGGCAGCCAATAGCTGATGCTGTTGCTGGCCACGACGGTAGTGGGCAGGTTGCCTGTGCCCACGGTGGAGAAGGTGAACGCAGCTGCGCGCGCCACGCCATTCGCGTTGAAGGGGTCGAACTCGAAGATGTTGTAGTGAGTGGGAACAAAGTCTCGGCCCATGCGCAGCTGACCAAACGCACCGGAAAGGCTGACATAAGAGCGGCGGTTGAAGGTCAGGCTGCCACCGCCCGTGAAGCCGTTGGGCTGGTTATTGGTGTTCGTGAGTTGCCCGGAACCGGTGTCGGGGTTGAGGCCACTCTCCAGCCAGAATCCAGCGCTGAGTCCGCCGCCCAGATCTTCCGTTCCGCGAAAGCCGAATTGGCTCGCACCCAGCCCCGAGGAAGATATCGTCCTGGCGGATGCGTTGCCGCCTTTCGAGTGCATCACGCTCAAGTCCATCACCCCGAAGATCGTGACAGAGGATCGCGCGCTGGCGCCGCTGCATAGCAGCGCCAATGTGACGCCGCATGTGGCTGCGGTCTTGGATTTCATGGGTTGTCTCCTTCTTATGGTGTGAAAATTGGGGGCGTGCGTTCGGGCGCCGCTTGCTCGCGACCTGCTCAGTCGCACAGCAGCGACACTGATTTGGTGTTGGTGTAGGCGTCCAGTGCTTCGGGGCCGCCTTCGGAGCCGAACCCGGAATCCTTGACGCCGCCAAAGGGCAACTCAGGCCAAGCCAGCGCCGGCTGGTTGATCCACAGGAGGCCAAGTTCGAGCTGCTGACTCAATCGGTGGGCGTTCTTCAGAGAACGGGTGAAGGCGTAGCCAGCCAGGCCGTAGGGAAGCCGGTTGGCTTCGGCGATCGCCTCATCCAGCGTCCGGAAGCGTCGCACCGCAGCGATTGGACCGAACGGTTCGTCATTGAAGACACGTGCACTCTGCGGTACCTCGGTCAGCACGGTGGGCGCAAAGAAGTTGCCATGTCCACCGACCCGCTCGCCGCCGACGGCAAGTTGCGCTCCCTGTTGGATCGCATCGGTGGTGAATGCCTCCATCGCTGCCAATCGGCGCTCGTTGGCCAGCGGCCCGAGCGTCGTGCCTTCATCCATTCCGTGACCGAGCTTCAGTCCCTGGGCATGACGTATCAGCTCGCGCACGAATTCATCGTGAATGGAATCGTGAAGGATGAAGCGCGTCGGAGCGACACAGATCTGGCCAGCATTGCGGAACTTGGCGGAAGCGCTGGCACGCACAGCAAGTCCGATGTCGGCGTCCTCGGTCACAATGACGGGCGCGTGTCCTCCGAGCTCCATCGTCACGCGTTTCATGTGCGCGCCGGCAAGTGCTGCGAGCTGTTTGCCAACGGGGGTAGAGCCGGTGAAAGTGACCTTGCGCACTACCGGGTGAGGAATCAGATATGCGGAGATTTGGATCGGGTCGCCGAACACCAGGCCGATGACACCCGCGGGGACGCCGGCATCGACGAAGGCACGAACCAGCGCAGCGGGTGCAGCCGGCGTTTCCTCCGGTGCCTTCACGATGATGGAGCAGCCGGTCGCAAGCGCTGCTGCGATCTTTCGCACGGCCTGATTGATCGGAAAATTCCACGGCGTGAAGGCTGCTACCGGTCCGACCGGTTCGCGCAGTACCAGTTGTTGTACCGCCAAGTTGCGCGAAGGTATCACGCGTCCATAGAGTCTGGTCCCCTCCTCGGCGAACCACTCGATCACGTCTGCGGACATGCGTGTCTCAGCCAATGCCTCGACCAGCGGCTTGCCTTGCTCACGGGTGAGGAGGCGAGCTATGAACTCGGCGCGCTCGCGCATCAGCTGGGCAGCGCGCCGGAGCATCCGGCCACGCTCGATCGCTGATGTCTGCCGCCAGGTTTCGAAGCCGCGGGCCGCAGCGCCCACCGCACGGCTCAGATCGACAATGTCAGCGTGCGCGACACGGCCGATGGATCGGCCGGTCGCAGGATCGAACACCTGCAGCGTGCGGCCATCGACTGCATCGCACCATTTGCCATCAATGAGAAGCTGCGTATCGGGATAGTTCATCTGTTGCATCCAGCCTGGTCCTTGTCGGACTTGATCGGCGACTACTGCCTCGAAAAATCAGCAGGAGTCAGTTGATTGGCTCGTGCTGGGGCAATCTTCGGGACCGCTGTGCTAATTGCTCAAAACAATTAGGCTGCGGAGTTACCCGAATGCGGACGGCAAATGCACCCGCCAGATTGCTTCAAGAGGTTCGGATACCACAGGAAAAAGGGCCGCGCACCTTGGGTCGAGCGAGATCTATCGACCGTCGCGCTTTGATGCACTTGCTGTTGATGCGGATGGAAGCCGTGGCAATCGCACGGGGTCCTGTCCCGATGTCACCCCAATGGGGCGCATGAGTGCCGTGCTGAGTTCAGGCGGCCTGCGCCTGCGTTTGCGCATCGGCGAAGCGCCGCAGGTGGGCGATGAAGGTCGCAGCCGTCTCCGACAGCGGCTCGCCGATGCGCGTCAGCACCCCAAAGCCTTTCAGATCCTTGCCGATGGGCACGGGCAGCACGCGCAGCAGCTTCGCGCGCACGTGGTCGCGCACGACGGATTCCGGCAGGGCGCCCACCGCGTCGCTGGCCTGCAGCAATTGCAAGGTGGCGAAGACCGACGCGCATTCGACGAGGTTGGCCGGCGTGCTTCGTCCCACCGAGGTGAATTCTTCCTCCATCAGTTGGCGGGCCGGGCTGGTCAGCGGCTGAAGAATCCAGGGCCAGGCCGTGAGCGCCTCGAGCGTCAGGCCGCGCTGGCGTGCGCATGGGTGCCCGCGCCGCACGACCACCTGCATGGTCTCGTTGGCCAGCGGCGCGAAGGCAAAGGTGTTGTGCTGCTTGAGCGAGGAGAAGCGTCCGACGGCGAATTCGATCTCGTGCCGTTCGAGGAGGGCGCCGACCTGGTCGCTGGTCTCGCCGAGGATGCGGACGTTGAGGAGCGGGCGCTCGCGCTTGATCTCGGCCATCGCACGCGCAACGAGGTCGGGAGCCGCGCCCATGATCGCGCCGATGACCAGTTGTCCGTGGCCGCCGCGGCGCTTGATCTCCAGGCCTTCGAGGAAGCGGGACAGGCCGGCCTGTGACTGGCGCGCGTAGGCGACGACTTCTTCTCCGAGCGGCGTGGGACGCAGGCCGCGCGAGTGGCGCTCGAACAATGGAAACCGGAAGGCCGATTCGATGTCCGCCAGCATCTTGGTGGCCGAAGGCTGCGTCACGCTGATCGCGGACGCGGCTTGGGCGAGCACCGGGCTCTCGGCCAGCGCGGCGAGAAGCGCCCAGTGCTTCAGCCGCAGGCGATTGATGAGCCGGGGCGCGCTGTTCGGGCTGTCGAATCGATATTCCATTTTGGAAATGCTCATGCCAAATTTTCGATTGGATCGTAATGGCGGCGGCTTCTAGAGTCCAGGCCATCGAACACCAAGGAGACAACATGAGACTGCTGCGATATGGCCCCGCGGGCCAGGAGCGACCGGGCCTGCTCGACGCCGACGGGATCCTTCGGGACCTGTCGTCCTTTGCGCCCGACATCACCGGCGAAGTGCTTTCACCCGCGAGCCTTGCCAGGCTCGCGGCGCTCGACCCGCAGGGCTTTCCGGCCGTGCCGGGCCAGCCGCGGCTGGGTGCGCCGGTTGCCAACATCGGCAAGTTCATCGCCATCGGCCTGAACTACGCGGACCATGCGGC
Organism: Variovorax sp. SPNA7; assembly: GCF_033807855.1. Taxonomy (NCBI): domain Bacteria; kingdom Pseudomonadati; phylum Pseudomonadota; class Betaproteobacteria; order Burkholderiales; family Comamonadaceae; genus Variovorax; species Variovorax sp. SPNA7. The sequence goes on along the minus strand of NZ_CP138513.1, from coordinate 3,743,956 downwards.
CGAATCGAACCTGCCGCTGCCGACCGAACCGACGGTGTTCACCAAGGCGACGTCCTGCATCGTCGGACCCCACGACGAGGTCACCATTCCGCGCGGATCGGCCAAGACGGACTGGGAGGTCGAACTGGGCTTCGTGGTCGGCACGCGCGCAAGCTATGTGCCCAGGGAACGCGCTCTGGAGCACATCGCGGGCTATGTGCTCGTCAACGACGTGTCCGAGCGCGCCTTCCAGATCGAGCGCGGCGGCACCTGGGACAAGGGCAAGGGCTGCGACACCTTCGGGCCGATCGGCCCCTGGCTCGTGACGCGCGACGAAGTGGGGGATGCGCAGCAGCTGGGCATGTGGCTTGACGTGAACGGCCAGCGCCGCCAGACCGGCAGCACCGGCACGATGGTGTTCGACTGCGCAACCATCCTGAGCTACCTGAGCGAGTTCATGACGCTGATGCCGGGCGACGTTGTCACCACCGGCACGCCGCCTGGCGTCGGCATGGGCATGAAGCCCGAGCCGATGTACCTGAAGGCCGGCGACGTGATGACCCTGGGCATCGACAGGCTCGGCATGCAGAGGCAGACCGTGGTCGCCTGGAAGGAGGCCGCATGACTGCCGCTCCTTACGCCAATCGCTTCGCGGGCCGCCGCGCCGTCGTCACCGGCGGCGCTGCCGGCATCGGCCTGACCTTTGCCACGCGCTTCATCGCCGAAGGCGGTTCCGTGAGCCTGTGGGACATGAACCAGCAAGCGCTGGACCAGGCGTGCGCCGCGCTCGGCGCCAGGGCTTCCGCAGTCCAGGTCAACGTGGCCGACTGGGCGGAGGTCGAGGCAGCGGCCGCCGCTTCGGCCGTGCAGTTCGGCGGCGGCATCGACGTGCTCGTGGCCTGCGCGGGCATCACCGGCCCCAACGTGCCGCTGGCGGAGTACCCGGTGGACCAGTGGCGGCGGGTGGTCGACGTCAACCTGAACGGGCTCTTCTACTGCAACCGCGCGGTGCTGCCGTACATGCAGGCCGGCAACTACGGCCGCATCGTCAACGTGGCCTCGGTGGCGGGCAAGGAAGGCAATCCCAACGCCTCGGCCTACAGCGCATCGAAGGCGGCGGTGATCGGGCTGACCAAGTCGCTCGGCAAGGAACTCGCCAAGGCCAACATCACGGTCAACGCCGTGACGCCGGCGGCAGTGAAGACCGCGATCTTCGACCAGATGTCGCCGCAGCACATCGAGTTCATGTTGTCGAAGATCCCGATGGGACGCTTCGGCACGGTCGACGAGATCGCGGCGGTGATCGGCTGGCTTGCGAGCGAGGAGTGCTCGTTCACCACGGGCAGCGTGTTCGATGCCTCGGGAGGCCGCGCCACCTATTGAAAGAAACCGTGCGGCCGGCATGCCGCGAACAGACAAACACAAATAACGGAGACCTCGATCATGAATTCCATCGCCACGAGCACCGCGCTCGACAAGGTGATCGCCAAGGCGATCCGCCGCCTGGTGCCCTTCTTGCTGCTGATGTACGTGCTGGCTTTTCTCGACCGCGCCAACGTCGGCTTTGCCAAGAAAGCCTTCCAGCTCGACACCGGCCTTTCGGACGCCGTCTTCGCCTTCGGCGCCGGCGTCTTCTTCATCGGCTATGCGCTGTTCGAAGTGCCGAGCAACCTGATCATGCATCGCGTCGGCGCGCGTGTCTGGATGTGCCGGATCATGGTGACCTGGGGCCTTGTCTCGGCCGCGCTCATGTTCGCGCACAACGAGACCAGCTTCTATGTCTTGCGCTTTTTGCTCGGTGTTGCCGAGGCGGGCTTCTTCCCGGGCGTCATCTACTTTCTCACGCGGTGGTTCCCGGCCAAGGCGCGCACGCGCGTGATCGGCATGTTCTATTTCGGCGCGCCGCTCGCGTTCATCTTCGGCAGCCCGCTCTCCGGCTTGCTGCTCGAACTGAACGGCGTGTGGGGCCTGAAGGGCTGGCAATGGCTGTTCCTGGTGGAAGGCGTGATGGCGTCGCTGGTCGGCGTGTGGGCTTACTGGTACCTGGACAACAAGCCGCTCGACGCACGCTGGCTGTCCGCCGAAGAGCGCCAGATGCTGGAGCGCGCCATCGACGCCGAAGAAGAACAGAAGACCGCGCATGGCCCCGCCACGGTGCTGAAGGCGCTGACCAATGGCCGCGTGCTGTTTCTTTCGCTGATCTACTTCCTGATCCAGGTCAGCGTCTATGGCGTGGTGTTCTACCTGCCGACCCAGGTGGCGGCCCTGCTCGGCAAGAACGTCGGGCTGCTGGTGGGCTTTGTCACCGCCATTCCCTGGGTCTGCGCATTGGCGGCCGCGTACTTCGTGCCGCGCCTGGCCGAGCGCAGCGGCCAGCATGCGTTGATTGCGCTGGTGGTGCTGGCGGTTTCGGCGGCAGGCATCGCGGTGTCGGTCAATGCCGCCTCGCCGCTGGTGGCACTGATCGCGCTGTGCTTCGCGGCCGCCGGCTTCATTGCGGTGCAGCCCGTGTTCTGGAGCTTCCCCACCGCGTACCTCGGCGGCGCGGCGGCGGCGGGCGGGATCGCGCTGATCAATTCGCTCGGCGCGATGGGCGGCTTTGTCGCTCCGAACGTCAAGACCTGGGCCGAGCATGCCTTCGCATCGCCCAGCGCCGGGCTCAACCTGCTGGCCGCGACCACGGTGGTCGGCGCCATGCTGTTCCTGGCACTGCGCCAGACGCGCAGCGCCGCAGCAGAGGCTGCCGCGTAGCGCCGCCCTTCATCACTCTCTCTGCTCGACGAAAGGATTCCCCATGAGCATGCCCACGATCAAGCACGTGCGCGCCTTCACCCTCCGCGGTGGCGGCGCCGACTACCACGACCAAGCCGATGGCCACTGGATCGACGACCACATCGCCACGCCGATGAGCAAGTACCCCGAGTACCGCCAGAGCCGCCGCAGCTTCGGCCTCAACGTGCTGGGCACGCTGGTGGTGGAGATCGAGGCCAGCGACGGCACGGTCGGCTTTTCGGTGACGACCGGTGGCGATCTCGGCTGCTGGATCGTCGAGAAGCACCTGGCCCGCTTCATCGAGGGCGCCCGGGTGACCGACATCGAGAAGATCTGGGACCAGATGTACAACGCCACGCTGTTCTACGGGCGCAAGGGCATCGTGCTCAACACCATCTCGGGGGTCGACCTGGCGCTGTGGGACCTGCTGGCCAAGGTCCGCAAGGAGCCGGTCCATGCGCTGCTGGGCGGCCCGGTGCGCGACGAACTGACTTTCTACGCCACCGGCGCGCGGCCGGACCTCGCGAAGGACATGGGGTTCATCGGCGGCAAGATGCCACTGCACCATGGGCCCGCCGAGCGCGAGGAGGGCCTGAAGAAGAACCTCGACATGCTGGCCGACATGCGTGCCGAGGTGGGCTCCGACTTCTGGCTCATGCTGGACTGCTGGATGAGCCTGGACGTGGAATACGCCACGCGCCTGGCGACGGCCGCGCGCAACGAGTTCGGCCTCAAGTGGATCGAGGAGGCGCTGTCGCCCGACGACTACTGGGGCTACGCCGAGTTGCGCCGCAACGTACCGCGCGGCCTGCTGGTAAGCACCGGGGAGCACGAAGCCACGCGTTGGGGCTTCCGGCTGCTGCTGGAGATGGAGTGCTGCGACATCCTGCAGCCCGACGTCGGCTGGTGCGGCGGCATCACCGAGCTGATCAAGATCTCGAACCTGGCCGACGCGCACGGCAAGCTCGTGGTGCCGCACGGCTCGTCGGTCTACAGCTACCACTTCGTCATCACGCGCCACAACAGTCCGTTCGCCGAATTCCTGATGATGGCGCCGAAGGCCGACGAGGTGGTGCCGATGTTCAATCCCCAGCTTCTGGACGAGCCGGTGCCGGTCAATGGCCGCATGAAGGCCTCCGCGCTCGATGCGCCGGGCTTCGGCGTGCGGCTCAACCCGGACTGCGCGCTGCACCGCCCCTTTCCCAGATGAGCGCCCCTAGACCCACGGCGTAGGCGGCGGAATCTCGCACACCGGCTCGACGTCGATGCTCTTGAAATCGGCCGGCGAGACGATCTCCAGGTATTCCATGTCGGGCGAGTAGTCGAACAGGAAGTGCCGGATGCCGGGCCGCTGGTGCACCACGTCGCCAGCCTCGACCCGCGTTTCCTTGTCCTCGTACATGAAGCGGGCCCAGCCCTTGAGCATGATCACGATCTGGAAGTCGGCCTCGTGGCGGTGCCAGCCGGTGCCCGTTTCCGGTGCCATGTTGGCCTTGACGAGGTGCGCGATGACCTTTCCGTTGGTGGCCTCGGCAATGCCGAGGTCGCGGTAGAGGAAGAAATCGCGCAGGCCGCCCGAGACGTACTCGGTGTCGCCGGGCTTGACGTGGGAGAACTGGGTGGCGGTTCGGTCCAGCATGGGGCGCTCCTTCGCGGCAGGTGGTGGTGATGGCGCGGCACGCATAAAACGTTCCCAAAGGCATCTGCCGCGAAGGGCTGATGCGGGCATCGCTTGACGCCCCCGCGGCGCACCGGGATACTCAACCACATGGTTCACTCAGACAATGCCACGCTCGACGCCGTCTTTGCCGCGCTTTCCGACCCCACGCGCCGCACCGTGCTGGAGACGCTGGGCGAGCGCAGCCTCAGCGTGACCGAGCTGGCCGAGCCGCATGGCATGTCGCTGACCGGCTTCATGAAGCACCTGCGGGTGCTGGAGGACGCCGGGCTCATCTCGCGCACGAAAGAGGGCCGCATCGTGCGCTGCGAGCTCTCGCCGCGCCCCATGCAGGAGGCCGCCGTGTGGTTGTCGCGCTATGAGAAATTCTGGACCGGGCGCCTCGATGCACTGGCGCGCTTTCTCTACCACCAAGAGGAGACCGAATGGCAAAAGCTGCCGCCCCCGCCACCGAGCGACCCTCGCTCACCCTCCGCCGGCACTACCCCGTCGCCCCCGAAAAAGTCTGGCGCGCGTGGACCGACCCGCAAGCGCTGAAGGCCTGGTTCGGCCCTGAAGAAATCGTTTCCGTGCCGCTGGCCGAAGTCGACCTGCGCGTGGGCGGCCGCTTCCGGGTGGCCATGCGCGCGGCTGACGGCGAGACGCACGACGTGAGCGGCACCTACCTGGAACTCGTGCCCAACCGCAAGCTGGTCTTCAGCTGGGCTTGGCGCAGCACCCCGGAGCGCGAATCGCGCGTCACGGTGCGCATCGAGCCCGACGGCAATGGCTGCGAACTGGTCCTGCTGCACGAGCAGTTCTTCGACGAGGCCGCGCGCGACGGGCACAGCCACGGCTGGGCCGGCGCCATGGTCAAGCTCGAGCAATGGCTGGTGAAAGCGGTCGAATGACCGGCCGGCGCGACAAGGCTGTCGGCAGGCCGCCGCCGGCCCGCGCAACAGCGCGCGAGTGGACGGGCCTGGCCGTCATCGCGCTGCCGTGCATGCTGTATTCGATGGATCTCACGGTGCTGAACCTGGCGATTCCCTCGATCAGCGAAGACCTCAAGCCCACCGCCTCGCAGTTGCTGTGGATTGTCGATATCTACGGCTTCTTCGTCGCCGGGCTGCTGGTCACCATGGGCACGCTGGGCGACCGCATCGGCCGGCGCCGGCTGCTGCTCATCGGCGCGGCGGCCTTCGGCATCGCCTCGGTGCTGGCTGCGTTCTCCACCAGCGCCAACATGCTCATTGCCACGCGGGCGCTGCTTGGCGTGGCGGGCGCGACGCTCGCGCCGTCGACGCTCTCGCTCATCCGCAACATGTTTCTCGATCCGGGGCAGCGCACGGTGGCCATCGGCGTCTGGATTTCCAGCTATTCGGCCGGTGCGGTCATCGGCCCGGTGCTGGGCGGCGTGCTGCTGCAGTTCTTTCCGTGGGGCTCGGTGTTCCTGATCGGCGTGCCGGTGATGGTGCTGCTGCTGGTGCTCGGGCCCATCCTGCTGCCCGAACACCGCGACCCCGAAGCGGGGCGGCTCGACCTGGCCAGCGTGGTGCTTTCGCTCGGCGCGGTGCTGGCGGCCATCTACGGCATCAAGCAGGTGGCGGAGCACGGGCCCGATGCCATGTCGACCCTGGCCATCGTGGCCGGTGTGGCGCTCGGGTGGGCGTTCGCGCGCAGGCAGCGGCGGCTCGCCGACCCGATGATCGACCTGCGCCTGTTCCGGTTGCCTGCCTTCAGCGTCTCGCTGGCGGCCTACATGCTGGCGTGCTTCGTGATGTTCGGCATGTTTCTCTACAACGCGCAGTACCTGCAGCTGGTGCTCGGGCTCTCGCCGCTGCATGCGGGCCTTTGGAGTGTGCCGAGCGCGGCTGCTTTCATCGCCGGCTCCATGGTCGTGTCTGCGCTGGTGCGCCGCATGCGGCCTGCGTTTGTCATGGGCGGCGGCTTGGGTGTTGCGGCCTTGGGATTCGCGATGCTCGTGGTGCTGCCCGCGGAGGGCGGCCTGGCGTGGATGGTGACCAGCACCGTCATTTCCTCTCTCGGGTTGGCACCTGTGTTTACGCTCGCAACAGACCTGGTGGTGGGCAGCGCGCCGCCCGAGCGCGCTGGCGTGGCCTCTGCCATTTCGGAAACGAGTTCGGAGTTTGGCGGTGCGCTTGGGATCGCGATTCTGGGCAGCATCGGCGCGGCCATCTACCGCAGCACGATGGCCGATGTCGTTCCGGCCGGTTTGGCGGGTGCTGCCGAAGTGGAGGCTGCGCGCAGCACGCTCGGCGGGGCGGTGGCCCTGGCAGGACAACTCGGAGGTACCGCTGGCGCCGAACTGCTCGACACAGGCCGGGCCGCCTTGCTTCATGGCCTGCGGCTGACAGCCGGGATTTGCGCGGCGGTGCTGCTTGCGGTGGGCGCGCTGGTGGCTGTGCGGCTGCGCAGCGCCGGAGAGGCCGCGCAGCCCGAGGCGCCGTCGGATGCATTGCCGGAGCGCTGACGAAGACCCATACTGGGGCCTCCACGACGAGACGACGAACGGAGCCTCCCATGAGCAATGAACTTCGCAAGAAGCTGCACGACCTGGCGGAACTGGCCGACAACACCACGGACCCGCAGACCAAGGCCATTGTCGAGGCCATAAGGCTGCAGACCGCCGTGCTGAACGAACGGCTCTTTGCCATCGAACTGCAGTTGGGCACGCTCACCAAGCGCATGGAAAACACGACGGACTGAGTGGCCGCCGCTTTGTAGGGATAATCCCCACCATGAGCGGCAACACCTTCGGAACTCTCTTCGCGGTCACCAACTTCGGCGAGTCGCACGGCCCGGCCATCGGCTGCGTCATCGACGGCTGCCCCCCGGGCATGGAACTGAGCGAGGCCGACATCCAGGGCGACCTCGACCGCCGCCGTCCCGGCACCAGCCGCCACGTCACCCAGCGCAACGAGCCCGACGCGGTGCAGATCCTTTCCGGTGTCTACGAAGGCAAGACCACCGGCACCCCGATTGCGCTGCTGATCCAGAACACCGACCAGCGCAGCAAGGACTACGGCCAGATCGCCCAGCAGTTCCGCCCCGGCCACGCCGACTTCACCTACTGGAAGAAATACGGCATCCGCGATCCGCGCGGCGGCGGGCGCTCCTCGGCGCGGCTTACGGCGCCCATGGTGGCGGCGGGCGCGGTCGCCAAGAAGTGGCTGGCCGAAAAATACGGCATGGTGTTTCGCGGCTGCATGACGCAGATCGGCGAAATCGCCATTCCGTTCGAGAGCTGGGACCATGTCCGGAACAACCCCTTCTTCGCCCCGATGGCAGACGTGAGCGAGCTCGAAGCCTACATGGACCGCCTACGCAAGGCCGGCGATTCCTGCGGTGCGCGCATCCGCGTGACGGCCAGCAACGTGCCCATCGGCTTGGGCGAACCGCTGTTCGACAAGCTCGACGCCGAGATCGCCTACGCGATGATGGGCATCAACGCGGTGAAGGCGGTCGAGATCGGCGCCGGCTTCGAGAGCATCACGCAGCGCGGTACCACGCACGGCGATTCGATCACGCCCACGGGCTTCGTCACCAACAACGCGGGCGGCATCCTGGGCGGCATCAGCTCGGGGCAAGACCTCGAAGTGAGCATCGCGATCAAGCCCACCAGCTCGATCATCAGCCCGCGCCAGTCCATCGACATCCACAACAACCCGGTCGAGGTGGTCACCAAGGGCCGCCACGATCCGTGCGTCGGCATCCGCGCGACGCCCATCGCCGAGGCCATGCTTGCGCTGGTGGTCATGGAGCACGTGCTGCGCAACCGCGCGCAGTGCGGCGATGTGCAAGCCCAAGCCGACAAGACCGAAGCCGCGTCCCCGCAGGCGTCTTTTCTCTAGTGTCCGCCCCGCCACAAGTGGCCGCCGGGCGCGGCCACCTGCTGGCGTTCGCTGGTCTGTCGGCCAGCTATTTCGCGCACATCGGTTTCTTCAACCCCTACCTGCCGCTGTGGCTCAAGGACCTGGGGCTGCCGATCTTCACGATCAGCCTGCTGGCTTCGGTGCAGTCGATCACGCGCGTGTTCGCGCCCTATGCCTGGGGCGCGCTCAGCGACCACACGGGACAGCGCGTGAAGCTGCTGCGCTTCAGCGCCGCGGTGGCGCTTGCCAGCTCGTTCGGACTCTGGTGGCATGGCGGCGCCTGGTGGCTGGCGCTGGTGCTGCTGGTGATGTTCACCCACACCAGCTCGATGATGTCGCTCACCGAGGCCGCCATGGCGCAGCTGGTGGCGGGCGACTGGGGGCGCTACGGTCGCATCCGGCTCTGCGGCTCGGCCGGCTTCCTGGTGACCGTGTTCTTTGCGGGCGAGTGGTTCGAGCGCTTCGGCATGAAGCACTTTCCGGCCTGGGCCGCGGGCACGCTGGCCATCGTGCTGATCGCGACCATGAAGCTGCCCGACATCCGCGAGCCAGTGGCGGCGCACGACGCGGCCCGCGAGCCGATCGGTCCGGTGCTGCGCATTCCGGCGGTGCGGTGGTTCTTCGCATCGCTGTTCTTCCAGGTGATGTCGCACTTCTCGGTCTATGCGTTCTTCTCGCTGTACCTCGATTCGCTGGGCTACGGCAAGAGCGTCATCGGCCTGCTCTGGGCGCTGTCGGTGGTGGCCGAGATCGTCTGGTTCTTCCTGCAGGGGCGGCTCATCGGCCTCTTGCCGATGCCGCGCTGGATGCTGGTGTGCGGCATTGCCGCCGTGGCGCGGCTGGGCCTCACGGCGGGGCTGGGCGGCTCGATCGCGGCGCTCGTCGTCGCGCAATGGCTGCATGCGCTGAGCTTTGCGGCGCACCACACGACCTGCATCGCCGTGGTGTCGCGGCGCTTTCCCGGCCGGCTGCGCGGACGCGGGCAGGCGCTCTTCACCGTGATCGGCTACGGGTTCGGCGGCGTGCTGGGCGTGCTGCTGGGCGGTGCGGTGGCGCAGGAGCTGGGATACCGGACCATGTTTGCGCTGGCGGCTGTGCTGGCGGCGGTGGGCAGCTTGTGTGCCTGGCGGGTGGTGAGGTTGGAGCGGGTGGCCAAGACCTGAGCTTCTCGCGGCTGGCGCATGGAGACCGTGCAGCAAAGTGTCACGGGCCCTAAATGTCCACGTCATCGGGCCTGCATACGCTGCGCGCTTTCCAACGCTTTGCCATCCACATGTCTGTTTCCGACGATCCGCGCGGTGCGCGCACCCCGAGCCATCTTTCCCTGCCCGAATCCCATGGCGAACCGGCGGCCGCGCCGCGCCGCCAGGTCCTCAAGCTCGGTGCGTCCCTGCTGACCGTCGGTGGCAGCAGTGCCTTGCTGGCCGCCTGCGGTGGAGGAGGAGGCGGTGCGCCCGGCTTCGGCCCGTTGCCGGCCCCGGCTCCCGCGCCTGCTCCAGCGCCCGCACCGCCACCGCCCGCGCCGCCGCTCGACACCAGGATCTCCAGCTTCGCGCTCGCCGTGATGCCCGATACCCAGTTCTATGCGCGCTACGCCACGGCCGCGGAGAGCGATCAATACGACAAGCGATTCGGCAGCGCACCCTTCGCCGCCCAGACGAAATGGATCGCAGCCAATGCCAAGGCGCTGAACATTCCCTTCACCATCCATCTCGGCGACGTGGTTGACCAAGTCGGCAAGCCCGACCAGTGGAAGGTGGCCGATGCGGCCATGAAGGTGCTCGAAGACGCCAGGCTGCCCTACAGCGTGCTTGCCGGCAACCACGATGTGCTGAACGACGTCGACTACAGCATCGATCCGAACAGCGGCACCGATGCGACCCGCACCCTTGCCAGCGAGCCCTACCTGCAATGGTTCGGCACCGAACGCGCCAAGAAGCAGGCCACCTTCGGCGCGCGCGATGCCAGCGGCTTTCACGAATACCACGTGTTCGAGGCGCAGGGCCAGAAGTTCATGGTGCTGTCGCTGTCGTGGCGCATCTCGGACGCGGGCATCGCCTGGGCGCGCCAGGTGATCACGAAGAACCCGACGCTGCCGGTGATCCTGGTCAACCACCAGCTGCTCAACATCGCTGCCGACGGCACCAGCCCGCTCGAGACCGACTACGGCAAGATGCTGTGGGAGAAGCTGATCCGCGACAACGACCAGATCTTCATGACGCTCAACGGCCATCATCACGGCGCCGCGCACCTCACGAAGACCAACGACTTCGGCCACAAGGTCGAGGAGATGGTGGTCGACTACCAGATGGCCTACCAGGGCGGCAATGGCCTGATGCGCCTGTACGAATTCGACCTGACCCGCAAACAGATTAAGGTGCTGTCGTTCTCGCCCTGGGTGCCGCAGAAGCCGGCGGCCACGCTGACGTCCTTCGACCAGGCCGTGCTCGCCACGCCCAACGAGGCCTTCACTATCGAGATGGATTTTGCGCAGCGTTTCGCGGGCTTCAACAAGAGCTTTGGCACGGGCAGCGCCACCATCGAGGGTTCGCTGGTCGACCAGGCCAGGGCCATGATCCTCGCGAACTACACCGAACCCGAAGTGGCCGCACAGCGGCCGGCTGCGAACCCGGACGACTACCCCAAGGTTGCGAACACGCTCGCGCACTGGCGCTTCTTCGGCGGCGCCGTCAACCAGCCGGTGCCCCCGGGCACCGTCATTCCCGATGTGGCGGGCGCCAATCCGCTGCATCGCGATGCGCTGAACCAGGGCGGCATCCAAGGCGCAGCGGACGCCGACATCGTCTGGACCGACGACCGCCACCATCTCTCGGCGGCGCCGGGCTCGGTGCGTTTCCTGAACACCGACAAGAACGTGCCGCGCCTGAGCTATTTCCTCACCGAGGCTGCCGCGCCGATCAACGGCCAGACGCTGGAGAGCGGCTACACCGTCGAGGCCTTCGTGAAGATCGACAAGAGCTGGACCAGCAGCAAGCAGGCGTGGATGAACATCATGACGCGCGACGGCCGGCGCGGCGATCTCGCCGGCTACCAGGGCGGCGACCCCGAAGCACCGCCGATGCTGTTCGCGATCTCGAGCCTGCGCGAAGTGCAGTGGGAAGTGGTGCCGAGCGCCGCGGGCACCCGCTCGCCCAAGACCAACTGGTCCGGCGAGGTGATTGCCGACCGCTGGGTGCACATCGCGATCGTCAACGACCCGGTGTCGCACGACACCACGATGTATGTCGAAGGCGCACCGGTGCTGCGCAACATCGGCAACGCACCCGGACTGGCCACGCTCTCGGCCAGTTCTCCCTGGGTGGTGGGCGGCGGCTCATGGGACGGCGCCCGGGCGGACGGCTTCTTCGGCAACATCGGGGAAGTGCGCGTGGTGGGCGCCGCGCTGGCGCCTGGCCAGTGGCTGACGGCGCGCGCGGGTTGATCCAGAACAGATGAGGGCGGGGGCTGCTGCTTCCCGCCTGCCTTTGCCGGCTTGCTGCGCGCTATGCGCAGCAGCGCAATTCGGCTGGCTCTTTTTTTAATTCCTCGATGTCGATCACATGTCGATCACGGCTCCTTCTTCCTGGAGTGCCGTGAGGCTCATTCGTGTGACCTTTTTCACTGATGGCGAGGAAAAACAAACCTAACCTCGAGCAATTGACTCCTCAATCCGGTATTGCCTCTTACGATAAATCAACACTTAAAATAATTGCATAAGAGAGCAAAGGGAGGTGAGCATGAAGCTCAATTTGAAAACAATAATCTTGTTTGTTAAATTTCTTTTAACAAAATTAAATTGCCGATTCGCGGCGATTCGGCAATGAAGCGCCGAGTCACCATCGAGACGCCGTTGGGCGAGATGTTGCAGTTCCGCCAACTGGTGGGACGCGAGGCGCTGAGCCAGCTGTACGCCTTCGACATCCAACTGCTGGGCCGCCACAACGCGATAGATGCGAAGTCCTTGCTGGGCCAAGCCTGCAGCGTGGCGTTGAAAACCGAGAGCAGCGTGCGCTATCTGGGCGGTATTGCCACGCACTTCGGCCTTGTCCAGGAAGATGCTCGCCACGCCTTCTATCGGCTGCAACTGCGTCCCTGGCTGTGGCTGGCCACCCAGCGAAGCGACTTCAGAATTTTCCAGTCGAAGAGCGTGCCCGAGATCCTCATGGAAGTGCTCGACCGCTACGGCCACCCCATCGAGAAGAAGTTCAGCCGCAGCGACTATCGCCGTTGGGACTACTGCGTGCAGTACCACGAGAGCGACTTCAACTTCATCGCGCGCCTGTGCGAACTCGAAGGCATCTACTACCACTTCCGTCATGAGCCTGAGAACCACGTGCTGGTCTTCGCAGACGACATTGCCAGCTCGCACAGCCCGCTGCCTGGCGGCGAAGACGTGCGCTACCACCCGCTGGAGAAGTCCGGCATGGGCCAGCGCGAACGCATCTACGCCTGGGAGACGGCCGAGGAAGTGCGCCCGGGCCACCACGCCAGCGACGACTACGACTTCGAGAAGCCGAGGGCTGAGCTCTTGCAGTTGCGCCAGATGCCCCCTGGGCACGATCACGACAGCCACGAGCGCTACGCCTGGCCCGGCGGCTTCACCCAGCACGACGACGGTGAGGCCTACGCACGCCTGCGCACCGAAGAGCAGTTGAGCCAGCGAAGCCGTGTCCGCGGCCGCTCCAATCTGCGTGAACTGGCCACCGGACATACCCTGCGCCTTGCCAGCCATCCCCGGGCCGACCAGAACCAGCAATACCTGCTGCTCGCGGTGAGCTATCACCTGCAGGAGAATCTGCAAGCCAGCGAAGGCGCCAGCGCCAGTGAAGGCTCGGTGCAGCGCTTCGCCTTCGAGGCCCAGCCCACGAGCTATGCCTGGCGTCCTCCGAGCGTCACGCCCAAGCCGCGCACCCACGGGCCTCAGACTGCGAAGGTCGTTGGTCCCGCGGGCGAAGAAATCTGGACCGATCAGTACGGACGCATCAAGGTGCAGTTCCATTGGGACCGCATCGGACAGGACAACGAGCACTCCAGTTGCTGGGTGCGCGTGTCCACTGCTTGGGCTGGCTCCACCTTCGGTATGACCTCTGTGCCGCGCATCGGCATGGAGGTCATCATCGACTTCCTCAACGGGGACCCCGACCACCCGATCGTCACGGGTTGCGCGCACAACGCCGACGAGATGCCCGCGTGGCAGTTGCCAGCGCAGAAGCATCTATCGGGCATTCGCAGCCGCGAATTCGGCGGCGGGCGCAGCAATCACCTCGTGCTGGACGACGGCGCGGGGCGGATCCAGGCGCAGCTCAAGAGCGACCACCAGAGTTCCAGCCTGAGCATAGGCCACATCGGGCGCATCGAGGACAACGCGGGGCGCAAGGACGACCGGGGCCAAGGCTTCGAGTTGCGTACCGATGGACACGGGGCTGTGAGATCAGCCAAGGGACTGCTGGTGAGCACCGAAGCGCGGCCCAACGCGCAGGCGCATATCACGGATATGGGCGAGACGGTAGCGCGGTTGACCAGCGGGCGCCAGCAGCACGAGAGCCTGGGCGATGCGGCGCGGCAGGCCGGGGCGCATGAGACCGGCGACCAAGACGAAGTGGCCGAGGCGCTGAAGGCGCAGAACGATGCGCTGAAGGGCAGCGGCCGGCACCTGAGCCAGGGCGAGTTTCCCGAATTTCAGGAGCCGCATCTGACGCTGGCAAGCACGGCCGGAGTCCAGAGCACTGCGCAGGGCTCGACGCACATCGCCAGCGGGGAGCACCACGCGGTGACCAGCGGTGGGCACACGAGCGTGAGTGCGGGAAAGAGCCTGCTAGCCAGCGCGAAAGGGGCCGTGCGGCTGTTTGCCTACAAGGCTGGCATGAAGCTGATGGCGGCAAACTCCAACATCGACATTTCCGCGCTCAGGAACAGCGTCAACGTGCTGGCCAAACTGAACATCACGCAGACGGCCGAGACGATCATCATCACTGCAACAAAAGAAGTGCTGATCAACGGCGGCTCAAGCTACACGTGCTGGAATGCCAGCGGCATCGTGCACGGCACCAACGGCCTCTGGCGTGAGCATGCAGCCGTGCACAGTCTGGCAGGACCGGCGAGCAAGATGGTTGAGGAAACCGCGTTCCCAGAAACCAGCCTGCGCAACGGCGAATATCACGAAATGTTCCAGGTAATCGACAGGAGGGGCCGAGCCATGAAGGGCGCGCGATTCGTGTTGGAAGGTGATCCGGGCGGACCGATCTACGGGAGAACGGATGAAGCCGGCCGCACGCCTCGTGTGTTTACCGAGGGAGCGAGAGATCTTTCGCTGAAGGCTGTTTTCGACGAACTCGAATTGCCGAAAGACGCAGCCGGTGATAGTGCCGGAGCCTGAATAGGCCGGCGAACCTACGACACAGCGAATCCAACGAGACATCGATCGGCGAAACATGGGAACATTTGGAAGATCAGCGCAGGAGCAAGGCCTGACAAACCCGCGACCTGCCTCGCGGATTTGCGTAGAAGCGGACTGTTGCTACAAATGGAGTGCTCTGCAAGAGCAGACATACAAGCGCGTCTCCACACCGGGACGCACTCTGGACAACGGCGCGCAGAGCCACACGATCATCCTGGACAACCTGCGGCGGGCCAAGCGGATCGCTGCGACCTATGCGCGCATCTATCTGGAAAGCGAAGATGTGCAAGGAGACAAGACGAAGAAAGGGCGCTATTACTGGCCGGCGCTTGGTGCCTTTGCCGTGAAGCAGGTGTATTGCGGCTTCAAGTTCGCGGACGAGGCGTTGGTCATGAAGCTCGTCGGCTGGATCCCGGCATTCAAGAAAGACAACGCATTGCTGCTCGAGGCCATGTCGCGCGGCAATTTCTGGCTATTCCAGGAGATTGCGCCCTGGCATCTCTTCTACACCCACTGGCCTGACGATTTCGACGAGTGCATCGAAGAGCGCGACGAGCAGCAGTTTCACGAAACCGTACGCAAAAATCTGAAGACCTTCCCATGGAACTCACAGGAATCAATTGCCAAGCTTGATCATTTCCGTGTGACCGCGGATCTGCGGCGCGGTCTGAAGCTTTTCAAGAAGATCGAAGAGGCTGATGAAATAGGCCGGCCGCAGTTGCAGTACGACTCTCTGGTCTTTCTTGCCAAGCACGAACAGAACGTCGTGCTTCAGCGTCTGACCTATGCCGATGCTGAAGTCCAGCGGATCCTGAAAATGCAAGCCACGACTGAAACGATGGTGCCCGGCATGATGGAACGCGCAGTATTTTTTGCGGCAGCGTGCGAACTCCACGAGACCGAACCCAATCGCGCACTCAAAGTACGCATGGGCTACACACAGGATGGTGAGCACGAAGAGAGCCGCGACATGCTGGGCCGCGATCCCGAGGCGGACGCTTTCGGCCTCGCTCCGCGTCCGACGCGTTTCGGAAGGGAACTCAAGGCTGAGAAAGCACTTTTCGACGCCAGCCAGCGGTGGCTGTTCGTGACGCGGGTGGCGGATGCGTTCCATCGCTTGATGCAGAAGAGAACAACCTACATGGAAGATCAAATAGCAGCCATCGCCAGTTGGAGCAACGCATGAGCCAGCGTTCAGGTGTGCTTCTGGCTGGTGTAGCGGTGGTCTGCGCGGCGGCTTTTCTGGTGGCGGCGTGCGTAGAGGAGAAGAGGGGAGACAGTGGAGCAGGCATGAGCAATTCAAACAATCCCGATCAGATCGATCTGCGAATCGGTTCATCCGAGGTTTTCGGCCAACCTGTTGCGTACGGGGACCTGGGCCTTGGAACGTCAAACAAGGACTTCGACCACCGGCGGCCCAAGCATCCTCGTGTGCGATTCGTGCATGGCGCCTTCACGCTGCTCACTCCTGAGGTGAACCATATCGACGCCTCCAGCGAGAAGGAGCTTGGGGGGCTGACAGAAATCAAGCTCACCCTGCATGAGCCGCTCTACGGAGCAACGCACGAGCAGGCGCGTGATTTCGTTTACGGCCTGATGAAACAGGTTCAGGCTGCAGGTTGGAAACGACTGATCGATATTGGGGCTCCGCGGCTCAAGGGGGAATCGTCGATGCGCGCGGCCTTTAGCGACCACTATGGATTGCCCAGCCGCGTGTCGGTGATGCACCTGGACCCCGGCTACCTGATCCCAATCGAGGACATGGTTCGCGAAGGACAGAGTGGTGCGTGGAGTCCGAGGTTCCGCTGGCAGTTCTACGCCGATGGCGTGGAGCTGACGGTCGGATTGTTCGACACCAAATTCGACGAAAAGAACCCCGACTTCAATACGTACCGTGTCCAAATGGCATTTGTGTCTCAAGAGGCGCGGGTGCGTTTACTGTTCCCCGAGAAGGACCGGGCGAAATGGCGCGAGATGTGGCCGGCAAAGGCGGCAGAATTCGCAGGTTCACGCTTGGAGCGCGAAGCCCTGGCGCGCCAGCAGAAGCTCGAAATCGACGAGAGCTATCAGGATCCGCCCCTGGCACCTCCAATGGCAGATCGTCCGCTGCAAAAAGGTGAGCTCTTGCCTCAGGAGCAGGTGATGCCCAAGAGGCTATCCAGCCTTAACGTGCTTCCCGGCGATCCCTGTCCGCAAACTGGGGACTGGATCGCACCGGCGCTCCGCGGGCGTGTAGTGCATGCTGCCCGTGGCGAGATCATGCCCGGGCCGCAATATTCGGATATCGGTCTGGTGATCTGGCATTTGCAGCGGGCTTGACGCAGACGGCCGGCGGCACGTCTTTCGCGGGAAATTTCTATGGGCTTCGCTCCGGTCCCGTCGCTTCTTTTTCTATTCTTGCTGGTTGCTCTGCCAGCCATCGCCGTGGTTGGCACGATCGTTATCGTGCTGATGTGCGGCCATTCAAGGTGGATCAACGGGACGGGCTGGTGGCCTTTCAAGTCCAAGCGCATCGTGTACTTCGTGGTGCTCCCACTGGTTCTTTTGGATGCTGGCGTTTCACTTGGGGCGTGGAAATCCCACGAACTCAGTGTCGAACTCGAGCATCAGCGCGTTCGCAGAGAGGCCCGCAGGGACTTCGTACTCGAGCAGGAATTCCAATACGGCGAATTGCTCATTCCCGCCGGCACCCGGATCAAGCGGCATGACCCTTTCGACAACGGCGAACCGGACCGACCGCTCAAGCTCACCGGACTGATGGCTGTTCGATTTCCGCGGCCGGTTGATGTTGCAGGCGTGAGCGCTATTGCGTTCAACGCGTACCCGGGCATCATCGAACTTGCGAGCGATCAAACCATTCAGGGTGTGCAATGCAAGAAAGGGAATCTGGCCAGATTCGAGATTCCCCCAGATACCCTTGAGGCAATCGCCGAATTTGGAAAGGAAGCGCCGGACGGCCCCAAAGCGAACTTCTGGCCCAGTCAATGGCGCTTCGTCGGTTGCGCAAACGGCCATCCCATTTTGGAATCGAAGCGTTGATCGGTTGCCGAACGCGACGCTTGCCCAGTAAAAAAACTCTACCCGCCATAAACCATGAGCGCCCAACAAATCATCCTCGACCACGACAAATGGCGCAAAGGCCTCGGCGGCGCTCCCGCCGGGCTGGCCGGCCAAAGCGATGCCAATGTCTATGCAGGCCTTGATCTGGAGACGGCGCAGTTCGCCTCGTCGTCCTTCTCGGGCAGCAGCTTCACGGACACGGTCTTCCGGCACGCCGGCTGGACCGCCTGCCAGCTCGACGGCTGCAGCTTCACGCGCTGCAATTTCGAGCACATTGCCATGGCGGATTGCGTGTTCACGCGCTGCGCCTTCGACCATGCGCAATTCAGCCAGAGCTCGCTTCGCGGCTGCCGTTTTGTCCAGTGCACGTGGAACGGCATGAATTTCGACGGCAGCGACTGGCGAAACGTGCAGGTGCTGGAGTGCAAGGGAACGGACGTGCACGCCAGGAACCTGCGCGGCGAGCAGGTCGACTTCACGAACAGCTATTTCGAGCAGCTCGAATTCGAAGGCGCCTTGCTCAACAACAGCCGGTGAAGGGGCAAGGACGGGGACGCGGCGCGAGCCCTGCAACCCCGGGTTTTCGATAACTAAAACCACTTGATTTAGTCGCTCCCCTCATCGATAGTCTCCCTGCGTCCGGTCGCCACTCCCTTGCACACGGGGCACGCGGCCGGTTATCCAGCCCTGCGGGCGCCTGCCGCCCGCCAACGAACGTACGGAGACAAACCATGTTCAGCTCCCGCTCCATCCTGGCCATGGCGGCCATGTCCCTGGCTGCATCGTCCGCCGCCTTCGCCGCCGACCAGCCCGTCATCGGCCTGGTCACCAAGACCGAGACCAACCCCTTCTTCGTCAAGATGAAGGAGGGCGCGCAGGAAGAAGCCAAGAAGCTCGGCGCCAAGCTGCTCTCCGGCTCGGGCAAGGCCGACGGCGATAACGCGGGCCAGATCACCGCCATGGAAAACATGATTGCCGCGGGCGCCAAGACCATCCTGATCACGCCGAGCGATGCCAAGGCGATCGTGCCGGCCATCAAGAAGGCGCGCGACAAGGGCGTGATGGTGATCGCGCTCGACAGCCCGGCCGATCCGCCGGATGCGACCGACGCGCTCTTTGCCACCAACAACTACACGGCCGGCGTGCTGATCGGCGAATACGCCAAGGCCGCGATGGCCGGCAAGCCGCCCAAGATCGTCGCGCTCGACCTGCTGCCGGGCCACCCGGTGGGCGCACAGCGGCACAACGGCTTCATGAAGGGCTTCGGCCTGCCGGCGAACGACGCCAAGTCGAACGAGCTGTCGAAGGCGCCAGAGATCGTCTGCATGGCCGACAGCTTCGGCGACCAGGCCAAGGCGCAAACCGCGATGGAAAACTGCCTGCAGAAGGCGCCCGAGGTGAACCTGGTCTACACCATCAACGAACCCGCCGCGGCCGGTGCCTACAACGCCCTGAAGCGCGCGGGCAAGGAGAAGGGCGTGCTGATCGTCTCGGTGGACGGCGGCTGCCAGGGCATCAAGGACACCAACGCGGGCGTCATCGCGGCCACCTCGCAGCAGTACCCGCTCAAGATGGCCGCGATGGGCGTGGCAGCGGGCGTGGAGTTTGCCAAGACGGGCAAGAAGGCCTCGGGCTACGTCGACACGGGTGTGACCCTGATCGCCGGCAAGAGCGTCGCGGGCGTCGACAGCAAGGACACCAAGACCGGTGCCGAGCTGTGCTGGGGCAAGAAGTAAGCATCGGAGCGTTTTGATGGCGAAATCTCCAACGCACCAGATTCCGTGGGGCGCCCTGGGGCCGTGGCTGGCCCTGCTTGGCGCATGCATCTTCTTTGCGACCCAGTCCGACCGTTTTCTCACGGGGGACAACCTCTCGCTGATCCTGCAGCAGGTGATGGTGGTCGGCGTGATCGCCATCGGCCAGACGCTGATCATCCTCACGGCGGGCATCGACCTGTCGTGCGGCATGGTGATGGCGCTGGGCGGCATCATCATGAGCAAGTTCGCAACCGAGCTCGGGCTGCCGGTCCCGGTGGCCATTCTTTGCGGCGTGGGGGTGACGACGCTGTTCGGGCTGGTCAACGGCCTGCTGGTCACGCGCATCAAGCTGCCGCCCTTCATCGTGACGCTGGGCACGCTGAACATCGCGTTCGCGATCACGCAGCTGTATTCGTCCTCGCAGACCATCACCGACCTGCCCGCCGGCCTCACGGGCCTGGGCACCACCTTTGCCGTCGGCGGCGCCGCGGTGGCCTGGGGCGCGGTGCTGATGCTGGTGCTCTATGCGCTCGCGTGGTTCGTGCTGCGCGAGACGGCCGCGGGGCGGCACATCTATGCGGTGGGCAACAACGCCGAGGCCACGCGCCTGGTCGGCATTCCGACGCAGCGCGTGCTGCTGGGCGTTTACGTGGCGGCGGGCGCGCTCTACGGCATTGCCTCGCTGCTGTCGGTGGCGCGCACCGGCGTGGGCGACCCGAACGCGGGGCAGACCGAGAACCTGGACGCCATCACGGCCGTGGTGCTCGGCGGCACCAGCCTGTTCGGCGGCCGCGGCGTGGTGCTGGGCTCGCTGATCGGCGTGCTGATCGTGGGCGTGTTCCGCAACGGGCTCACGCTGATGGGCGTGTCGTCGATCTACCAGGTGCTGGTGACGGGCGTGCTCGTGATCCTGGCGGTGGCGGCCGATCAACTCTCGCGCCGGGGAGCCCGCTGATGAACGCCGTTGCAAACCCCAAGATCGTGATGCAGGCCCGGGGCCTGGTGAAGCGCTATGGCCAGGTCACGGCGCTCGACGGTGTCGACTTCGAGCTGCGCGAAGGAGAAATCCTCGCGGTGATCGGCGACAACGGCGCGGGCAAGTCGTCGCTGATCAAGGCGCTGTCGGGCGCCATCGTGCCCGACGAGGGCGAGATCCTGCTCGACGGCGCGCCGGTGCACTTTCGCAATCCGCTCGACGCGCGGCGCGCGGGCATCGAGACGGTCTACCAGGACCTGGCCGTGGCGCCGGCCATGACGATCTACGAGAACCTCTTCCTCGGCCGCGAACTGCGCCGCCCCGGCTTCCTGGGCAACGTGCTGCGCATGCTCGACAAGAAGAAGATGCTGCACGAGAGCGCGGCCCGCATGGCGGACCTGAAGGTCGGCATCCAGTCGATGACGCAGGCGGTGGAAACGCTCTCGGGCGGCCAGCGTCAGTGCGTGGCGGTGGCGCGCAGTGCGGCCTTCGCGCGGCACGTGGTCATCATGGACGAGCCCACCGCGGCGCTGGGCGTGAAGGAGGGCAACATGGTGCTGGAGCTGATCCGCCGCGTGCGCGACCGCGGCCTGCCGGTGGTGCTCATCAGCCACAACATGCCCCATGTGTTCGAGGTAGCCGACCGCATCCACGTGGCGCGCCTGGGCAGGCGTGCGGCGGTGCTCAACCCGAAGAACATCAGCATGAGCGACACGGTGGCCGTGATGACCGGCGCCATGACCGCCGACCAGCTGCCCGCGGAGGCGCATGCCTGATGCAGAAGCCCCTGCGCGCTCGCCCGACCTGCTGCGGCCCCGCGGGTCCAACCAGGTCGGCATGCGCCAGTTCAACGAGCGCACGGTGCTGCAGGCGCTGCGCGTTCACACCAGCCTGCCCAAGGCCGACCTTGCGCGGCTCACCGGGCTGAGCGCGCAGACCATCGGGCTCATCACCGCGCGGCTCGAGGAAGACGGGCTCATCGTCAAGCAGGGCCGCGTGCGCGGCCGCATCGGGCAGCCCTCGGTGCCGCTCGCGCTCAACCCCGACGGGGCCTTTGCCATCGGCATCAAGGTGGGCCGGCGTGGCGCCGAATGGCTGCTGATCGACTTCACCGCGAAGGTGCGCGAGCGGCATGCGATCAGCTACGACTTTCCCGATGCGGACGAGCTGCTGCCCGCCATTGCGCAGCACATCCACCGGCTGCGCGAGGGCCTCGGGCCTCTCGCCGTGCGCAATGTGGGCGCGGGGCTGGCCGCACCGTTCCAGCTCGGCGGCTGGCACCGCACGCTGGGTTTGTCGAAGGCGCAGGCCGACCTCTGGAACCAGATGGACCTGGCGGCCGAGGTGCGCGCACGCACCGAGGTGCCCGTGAGCTTTGCGCGCGACACCGTGGCGGCCTGCGTGGCCGAACTGGTGGGCGGGCGCGGCCATGACCTGAAGAGCTTTCTCTACATCTTCGTCGACACCTTCGTGGGCGGCGGGCTGGTCATCAACTCGCACCTGCATACCGGCGTGCACGGCAACGCGGGCGCACTGGCCTCGCTGCCGATGCAGCCGGCGCAGGCCGGCCCGGGTGCGGCGCTGCCGCCGCAGGTGATGGCGGAGGCTTCGCTGTGGGAACTGGAGCAGCGGCTGCAGGCCGAGGGGCTCGATACCACCGCGGCCTATGACGACCGCGCGCTGCAGGCGCCCTTTGCCGCGGCCACGCAGGCCTGGCTCGGCTCCGCATCGCTGGCATTGGCGCATGCCATCGTGAGCAGCACCGCGGTGCTCGACCTGGCGGACGTGGTCATGGATGGCTCCATGTCGCGCTCGCTGCTGCAAGCCCTGCTCGAGCAGACCCGCGCCGCGCTGGCCCGGTGCAACTGGGAGGGTCTATGGGCGCCCCAGCTGCATGGGGGCCGGGTGGGCGCGCAGGCCTGTGCGCTGGGCGGGGCGATGCTGCCGCTGCATGCGAACTTCGCGCCGGACCACGACGTGTTCCTGAAGGCGGCCTGAGCGGCGCGCGGCTTCGGCCGCCGCGCAATCAGTCCGGCTTGATGTTGGCCCTTGCAATGACCTTCTGCCAGCGCGCCTGCTCGGCCGCGATGAACTGCGCGAACTGCTCGGGCGTGCCGCCGACGGCCTCGGCCGCATCGGCCGTGAGCCGCTGCATCGAATCGGGCGACTTCACGGCCTTCATCGTTTCGGCCGAGAGCTTGGCCAACTGCGCGGGCTCGATGCTGGCCGGCGCGAGCATGCCGTACCACTGCGTCATCTCGAAGCCCGGAAAGCCCTGTTCGGCGACCGTGGCCACGTCGGGCAGCTGCGCCAGGCGCTTGGCCGAGCCGGTGGCGATGCAGCGCACCTTGCCGGTCTTGATGAAGGGAAGGATGGCCGCGGCGCCGATGGCCGAGGCCTCGAGCCGGCCCGAGAGCAGGTCGGTGACCATCGGCCCGGTGCCGCGGTAAGGCACGTGCAGCATGAACACGCCGGCGGTCATCTTCAGGTATTCGAAGGCCAGGTGGCCTGCGCTGCCGTTGCCCGCGGAGCCGTAGCTCAGCTTGCCGGGATTCGACTTGGCGTAGGCGATGAACTCCTTGAGGTTCTTCGCCGGCACGTCGGGGTGCACCACGTAGAGACTGGGCACCTTGGCCAGCAGGCTCACGGGCTTGAAATCCTTGTTCGCGTCGTAGGGCAGCTTGGCGAAGATGTACGGGTTGACCGCCAGCGTGCCGATGTGGCCGAGGATCAGCGTGTGCTGGTCGGTGCTGCGCGCCACCTCGCTCATCGCGATGTTGCCGGCCGCGCCGGGCTTGTTGTCGACGAAGACGCTCTGGCCCAGCGTGCGCGAAAGCTCGGCGGCGGTGGAGCGCGCCACGATCTCCGAGCTGCCGCCCGGCGCGAAGGGCACGACAAAGCGCACCGACTTGCTGGGCCAGGCCGACTGCGCCGAGGCCATCGAAGGCAGCAGCCCGCCCAGGGCCAGGGCGCCGCCGCCCTGCAGCCACTGGCGGCGCGTGGGCTGCGGGTCGTTCAGGAAGTGGTCGTCGAACATGGTGCTTGTCTCCGTCGTCTTGTGTGAAAGAAAAGCCTGCATCCTGCCAGACGGATGCGCTCGGAAAGCCGCCGCTCAGATCAGGTTGCGCATCGCCTGCGCGGTTTCGCGCAGCACCGGCAGCACGCGTGCCACCGCGTCCTCGGAGCTTTCGTGGCCCATCGGCATGGTGATGTTGAGCGCGCCCACCAGCGTGCCGTGCCGGTCGCGCAGCGGCACCGCAATGCCGCGCGAATTGAGGTCGAGCTGCTGCTCCGACAGCGCCCAGCCCTGTGCCCGGATGCGTGCGAGCTCCAGCTTCATGCGCTCCATGCTCGCGATGGTGTGCGAGGTGAACACCTGCAGCTGCCGCGTGGCGAGCCAGTCGGCCAGCTCGGTATCGCTGCGCAGCGCGAGCATCAGCATGCCCGCGGCCGTGACCTGCGCCGGCACCCGCGCGCCCAGCACGTAGCCGGTGCTCATGCTGCGGTTGGGGCCGTTGCGCGCGATGTAGACCACTTCGTCGCCGTCCATCACGCTGAGGTAGGCGATCTCGCTGGTGCCCGCGGCCACGCGCTGCAGGAAGGGCTGGACGATCCGCGGCAGCCGCGCCGAGTCGAGGTACGACTGGCCGAGCCGCAGCACGCGCGGCGTGAGCCAGAACAGCTTGCCGTCGCTCGCCACGTAGCCCATGTGCTGCAAGGTCAGCAGGTAGCGCCGCGCGGCCGTGCGCGTCATGCCGGTGCGTTCGCCGGCCTGGCTGGCGGTGAGGCGCGGATGGGCGTCGTCGAAGGCTTCGATGATGCTCACGCCGCGTTCCAGCCCGGCGATCCAGTCGCGCTTGTCGAGGCCGGCGGGCGCTGGAGAAAGATCGGTGGCATCGGTGCTCATGGCCCGGAGTGTGCCGTGCGGCGGGCGGCGCGGCGGCCCGGCCGGATCAGGACAAACCCTGTTTATGTACGATCATCGAACGAATACGGACGATTGTCGATCGATTGGGGCTCAGCTCCTGAGCGAAATCCGCGGAGAGGTGGCTAAAGTTCGCCCTGGCAATGGCCCTGGAGCGATTGCCGTACAAAAAAGAGGCAAGACATGACCACCTCCATCAGCGGCAGCACCCTGGCGTACCTGATTCCCGGCGACCCTGTGCGCAACGTGCGCCTGCCCCGGATGTTCAACGCCGCCTTCGAGCGCTTCGGCATCGACGCGGTGCTGGTGCCCGTGCAGGTGCCGCTGCGCGATTTCGCGGTGTTCTTCAAGTCGGCGTTCCTCGCCCGCAACGTGCGCGGCATGGTGATTGCGCCGCCGCACAAGCCGCTGGCGGTCGACCTGCTCGACGGCTGCGGCCTGTTCGGCCGCGTGGCGGGCTCAGTCAACGTGGTGCGCCGCATCGAGAACAACGAACTGGAGGGCGACCTGTTCGATGGCGAAGGCCTCTTGGGCGCGCTCGATCACTTCAACATTCCGTTCCGCGGCAAGCGGGTGCTGATCCTGGGCGCCGGCGTGAGCGCCGCGGCCATTGGCGTGGCGCTGGCCGAAGGCGGCACGGTCGACGGTGCCGAGCACATCGCGTTCTACGACACCTCGGCCGGCAGGGCGGCCGGCGTGGCGGCCAAGCTCGACGCCTTCTTCGATGCCAACGTGGTGTCGGTCGACAGCAATGCGCCCGAAGGCTACGACCTGGTGATCAACGCCACGCCGCTGGGCCTGGACGAGGCCGACGCGCTGCCCGTCGATGTCGCGCGCATGGATTCCCATGCCGCGCTGTTCGACATCCTGCTGCGCAACCAGCCGACGCCGCTGGTGCGTGCGGCACGCGCACGCGGCCTCAATGCGCAGGCCGGCTTCGAGATGCTGATCCAGCAGATGCCGCACTACTTCGGGTACTTCGGCCACAAGGATGCGGCCGAAGCGCTGCGCAAGGACTCGGATTTCCTGCGCGAACTGATCTATCCGGCCGCCATGGCCGCGGAGATTGCCGCGCCGCTGCGCTACCAGTCACCGAGCGTGGCTTGACAGAGAGGCCGCAGCCCGGAGGACCGCCGGGCTCCAAGCGATCGGCGTGGGAACCAATTTTCAAGGAGGAGACGCAATGACAAGGATTTTCGACGGCTACTGCAAGTTGCTCGATGCGCTGATCGCGCTGGCGCTTGCCATCATGGTCGTGCTGGTGTTCGGCAACGTGGTGCTTCGCTACGCCTTCAATTCGGGCATTACCGTGTCGGAGGAAGTGTCGCGATGGCTCTTCGTGTGGGTCACGTTCCTGGGGGCGGTGGTCGCGGTCAAGGAGCGCGCGCACCTGGGCACTGA
The DNA here is from genome assembly GCF_033807855.1 of Variovorax sp. SPNA7. NCBI lineage: Bacteria > Pseudomonadati > Pseudomonadota > Betaproteobacteria > Burkholderiales > Comamonadaceae > Variovorax > Variovorax sp. SPNA7. Next base: position 3,718,139 of record NZ_CP138513.1, on the reverse strand, counting down.
CTTCCTGGTGGCCCGCCTGCCGGTGCTGGGCAAGAAGATCTGCCTTGTCGTGGGCCATCTGCTCATGCTGTATGCGACCTGGCTGCTGTTCAGCGGCAGCCTGGCGCAGGCGAGGATCAACTGGGACGTGGAGGCGCCGGTGACCGGCGCATCGGTGGCGATCTTCTACGCCTCGGGCATCGTGTTCGCGGCCTCGGCGGCGGTGTTCCTGCTGAGCGACCTGGTGCGCGCGCTCACCGGCCGGCTGAGCGAAGAGGAACTCGTGATGGTGCAGGAATCGGAAGACCTTGCGCAGCTCCAGCGCGACGAAGCGGCCGAGCGCGCCGCGCACGACAAACGCTGAGCACCGGAGCCCGCCATGACCGTATTCATCTTCCTCGGCTCCCTGCTCGGCGCAATGGCGCTGGGCATTCCGATCGCCTATTCGCTGCTGCTTTCGGGCATGGCGCTGATGGTCCACCTCGACCTGTTCGACGCGCAGATCCTGGCGCAGAACGTGGTGAACGGCGCCGACAGCTTCCCGCTGCTCGCCGTGCCGTTCTTCATGCTGGCCGGCGAGATCATGAACGTCGGCGGCCTCTCCAAGCGCATCGTCAACCTCGCCTTGACGCTCGTCGGCCATCGCCGCGGCGGACTCGGCTTCGTCGCCATCCTGGCGGCCTGCCTGCTGGCCGCGCTCTCGGGCTCGGCGGTCGCGGACACTGCCGCGCTCGCGGCACTGCTCCTGCCGATGATGGTGCGTGCGGGCCACGACAAGGCACGCGCCGCGGGCCTCATCGCCTCGGCCGGCATCATCGCGCCGGTCATTCCGCCCTCGATCGGCTTCGTGATCTTCGGCGTGGCCGCCAATGTGTCGATCAGCAAGCTGTTCCTGGCGGGCATCGTGCCGGGCATCATGCTGGGAGCAGGCATCGCCATCGCGTGGTGGTGGGTTGCCAAGCGGGAGAACATCCAGCCTGCGGCCAAGGCCACTGGCGCCGAGCGTGCGAAGGCCTTCAAGGAGTCGCTCTGGGCCCTGTTCCTGCCGGTGATCGTGCTGGTGGGCCTCAAGATGGGCGTGTTCACGCCCACCGAGGCGGCCGTGGTCGCGGCGGTCTACGCGCTGTTCGTCGCGATGGTGGTCTACCGCGAGATGAACTTCGCGCAGCTCTACCGGGTCTTCGTGAGCGCGGCCAAGACCACGGCCGTGATCATGTTCCTGGTGGCGGCGGCCATGGTTTCCGCCTGGCTCATCACGGTGGCCGACCTGCCGAGCAAGCTCATCAGCCTGCTGGAGCCCTTCATGGGCAACCAGACCCTGCTGCTGATCGCGATCATGGTGCTCGTGATGGCGGTCGGCACGGCCATGGACATGACGCCGACCATCCTGATCCTCACGCCGGTCCTGATGCCGGTGGTCAAGGCTGCGGGCATCGACCCGGTCTACTTCGGCGTGCTGTTCATCATCAACAACGCCATCGGGCTGATCACGCCGCCGGTGGGCACCGTGCTCAACGTCGTGGCGGGCGTCGGCAGGATGAAGATGGACGAGGTGACGCGCGGCGTGCTGCCGTTCATGACGGCGCAGTTCATCGTGATGTTCCTGCTCGTATTTTTCCCCTCGCTGGTGCTGGTGCCGATGCGCTGGTTCGCCGGCTGACCCCGCGTTTCACGTTCCCTTTTTTTCGACCCGACCCCCAAGGAGACCATCCATGAAGAAGACCATCACCCGGGCCCTTTGCCTCGGCATCGCGATGCTGCTGCCCGTGGCTGCTGCCGTTGCGCAGGACATCAAGGAGCGTTCGATCAAGTTCGCGTTCCAGAACCAGGGCGATCATCCGCAGGCCCTGGGCGCGAAGAAGTTCGGCGAACTCGTCGCGCAGAAATCAGGCAACAAGATGCAGGTCAAGCTGTTCCCGGGCGGCACGCTCGGCGGCGACGTGCAGACGGTGTCGGCCATCCAGGGCGGGACCATCGAGATGACCGTGCTCAACGCCGGCATCCTCTCCAACCAGGTCAAGGCCTTTGCGGTCTTCGACTTCCCGTTCCTGTTCGCCAATCCGCAGGAAGCCGATGCGGTGACCGACGGGCCGTTCGGCAAGAAGCTGTTCTCGGAACTCGCGGCCAAGAACCTCATCGGCCTCGGCTACTGGGACCTGGGCTTTCGCAACGTGACCAACAGCAAGCGCCCGATCCACAAGGTGGAAGACCTGGCCGGCCTGAAGATCCGCGTGATCCAGTCGCCGATCTACATCGATCTCTTCAATGCGCTCGGCGCCAACGCCACGCCGATGCCCTTTCCAGAGCTCTATCCGGCGCTCGAACAGAAGGCAGTCGACGGCCAGGAGAATCCGAACACGGTCATCCGCACGTCGAAGTTCGCCGAAGTGCAGAAGCACCTCGCGCTCACGCAGCACGTCTACAACCCGCAGGCGCTGATCGTCGGCAAGAAGCTCTGGGACTCGCTCAGCGATGCCGAGAAGAAAATCATGACCGAAGCGGCCGCGGAAGCCACCAGGTTCGAGCGCGAAGTGTCGCGCGGCCAGGCGCAAGCCGCGCTGGACGATCTCAAGAAGGCCGGCATGCAGGTGACCGAGTTCAGCCCCGCCGAAATGCAGCGCCTTCGCGACAAGGTCAAGCCGGTGGTGGACAAGCACAGCGCCCTGGTGGGCGAGGCCGTGGTCAAGGAGCTGTACGCCGAGATCGCCAAGGTTCGCAAGTAACCCAGGAAGGGGCGAGTGAAGAACACCATGATTTCCGGCAAGACCACCCTCGTCGCGCACCTGGGCTTTCCCACCGAAAGCTTCAAGGCGCCGATGATCTACAACCCCTGGTTCGAGAAGCAGGGCATCGACGCCGTCGTGGTGCCGATGGGCGTGAAGCCCGAGGACTATCCGGCGGCCTTCGCCGCGCTGTTCCGGCTCACCAACATCCGGGGCGCGTTGGTGACCATGCCGCACAAGATCACGACCATGGGCCTGGTCGACGAGGTCACGCCCACCGCAAAGATCGCCGGCGCCTGCAACGCGGTGCTCAAGCGCGCCGACGGCACGCTGGTGGGGGACCAGTTCGACGGCGCCGGCTTCGTGCGCGGTGTGCTGCGCAAGGGCTGCGCGCTCGAGGGCGCGCGCGTGCTGGTCTCCGGCAGCGGCGGCGTGGGCTCGGCAATTGCCGCCTCGCTGGCCGCGACCGGCGTGGCGGAAATCGCGCTCTTCGATGCCTATGCGGCTTCGGCCGAGGCGCTGGCCGGGCGCCTGCGCACGCACTATCCGGCGCTGGCCGTGTCCACCGGCTCGAACGATCCGGCCGGCTTCGACCTCGTCGTCAATGCCACGCCGCTGGGCATGAAGGAGGGCGATCCGCTGCCTTTCGACGTGGACCGCATCGCGGCCTCGACCTTCGTCGGCGAGGTGGTCATGAAGTCGGAATACACGCCGCTGCTGCGCGCCGCCCGCGACAAGGGTTGCGCGGTGCAGGTGGGCACCGACATGCTGTTCGAGATGATTCCCGCATACCTCGAGTTCTTCGGCTTCGGCACGGCGACGGCCGATGCGCTGCGTGCCGAGGCCAAGATCAGCTACTGAGCAGTGTGCAACGCCGGCCCTGCGCCGTGCGGCGCGAGGGAAGACGCGGTGTAATGCTGTTGCGCTCACTCGATTTTTTTGACGCAAGAAGACATTCACCATGAGCATTTTCGAAGGCTTCCTTTCCACGTCCGAGACGCTTTCCGCCTTCAGCGACCACAATTTCGTCGACGCGATGCTGCGCTTCGAAGCCGCATTGACCCGCGCGCAGGCCGCGCTCGGGCTGGTGCCGGAGACTGCCGCGCATTCGATTGTCGGCAGCTGCAAGGTCGAGCTGTTCGACGTGGCCAAGATCGTGCGCGACAGCGGCCGTGCGGGCAGCGTCGCGATTCCGCTGGTCAAGGCCTTGAAGGAGGCCGTGGGCCTGTTCAATCCGGCTGCCGTGCCCTTCGTGCATTTCGGCAGCACCAGCCAGGACGTGATCGACACCGCGATGGCGCTGGTCACGCGCGAAGGCATCGCGCTGATCGAAGCCGACGTCGACCGCGCCATCGAGGCGCTGCTGCAGCACGCCGTGCAGCATGCGGCCACGCCGATCCTTGCGCGCACGCTGATGCAGCCCGCGTCGGTCACGAGCTTCGGCCTCAAGTGCGCCGGCTGGGCCGCGCCGCTGGTGCGCAGCCGCGCCCGCCTGCGCGAGGCCGCGCGCCATGCGCTCAGCGTGCAGCTCGGCGGCGCCGTCGGCACGCTCTCGCAGATGAAGGGGCAGGGCGCGGCCGTCGTGCAGCGCGTGGCGGACGAGCTCGGCCTCGGCAATGCCGGCGCCACCTGGCACACGCAGCGCGACGAATGGGTCGCGCTCGGCTGCGAGCTGGGGCTGCTCACGGGCAGCCTCGGCAAGATCGCGCGCGACATCGCGCTCATGGGCCAGTACGAGGTCGGCGAGGTGGCCGAGCCCACCGAGCCGGGCCGCGGCGGCTCCTCCGCGATGCCGCACAAGCGCAACCCGGTGGCGGCGATGGTGGCGCTCGCCGCGGCCCAGCGTGCGCCGCAGCGCGTGGCCGCGCTGTTGGCAGCGATGCCGCAGGAACACGAGCGCGCGCTCGGCGGCTGGCAGGCCGAGCTGGCCGAATGGCCGCAGCTGCTGATGTCGGCGCACGGCAGCGTGCGGGCGCTGGCCAGTGCGCTGCCGGGCCTGCAGATCGACGCGGCGCGCATGCGTGCCAACATCGACATCCTGCGCGCGGAGCTGCCGCGCGAGGCGGCGGACGAATGGTTCGATCCCGCGCTGGCCGGTCCCGCCGGCGAAACCGCGCTGCGGCAAGTCGCGGCACTGCGCGCCCAACTGATTGCGAAAGACACCCCCTGATGACCGACGAAACAAGCACCCCACCTCCCGACGACTACGAAGCCGGCCTCGTCAACCGCCGCCGCGTGCTCGGCGACGCCTGGGTCGACAAGTCGCTCGCCAACCGCAACGCGTTCAACGCCGAGTTCCAGGAGCTCATCACCCGCCATGCCTGGAACGACATCTGGGGCCGGCCCGCGCTCGGCGACAAGACGCGCCGCTACATGGTGCTGTCGATGATGCTGGGCATCCATGCCTATGAAGAATTCGCGATGCATGTGCGCGCCGCGCTCGACGGCCCGCCCGAGTCGCGCCTCACGCCCGAGGACATCAAGGAAGTCATCATGATGGCGGCCATCTACTGCGGCGTGCCGGTGGCGAACCACGCCTTCGGCATCGCGACCGGCATCCTTCGCGAGAAGGGCTTGCTGGCCGCGGCCGCGCAGTGACCGGACCGCGCATCCGCAAGGACCGGTTCGAACCCGGCTTCGGCCTGCTGCTGCCGCTGCTGCTGGCGGCGCAGCCCGTGGCCACCGACAGCTACCTGCCCGCGCTGCCCGCCATTGCGAAGGAGCTGGGATCGGCCAGCACCAGCCTCACGCTGTTCGTGCTGGCCTTCGGCTTTGCGCAGTTGCTGTGCGGCCCGCTGGCCGACCGCTTCGGCCGCCGGCCGGTGCTGCTGGCGGGGCTCGGCTGCTACGCGATCGCGGCGCTGGGCGGCGCCTTCGCCGGCAGCGTGGCGGTGCTCGCGGGCTGGCGCACGCTGCAGGGCTTTTCGATGGCGGCCATCCTGGTGTGCGCACGCGCCGCGGTGCGCGACCTCTATCCCGCGCACGAAGGGCCGCACGTCATGGCGCGCGGGCTCACGGGCCTGGGCGTGGTGGGGCTGCTGGCGCCACTCCTGGGCGCGTGGCTGGTGCAGGGCGCCGGCTGGCGCTGGGTGATGGCCTCGATGGCGCTCTACGCGCTGGTGCTGCTTGCCCTGTGCTGGCGCTCGTTCGCGGAAACGCGGCGGCCGCTGGCCGGCGAGTCTTCGGCGCCGCGCGGCAGCACCCGCGCCGTGTTCGCGAGCCGCAGCTTCCGGGCCTGGGCCTCGGTGGCCGCAACCACCTACGGCGGCCTTTTCTGCTTTCTGCTGCTGTCGCCGATGGTCTATATCGGCTACCTGGGCTGGTCGCCCGCGATGTACGGCTGGATCCCGGCCGGCGGTTCGCTGGTCTACATCTTCAGCACCACGCTGTGCCGGCGCCTGCTGCGCAGGCACGGACCGGTGGGCACGGTGCAGCTGGGTGCCACGCTGAGCATGGCCGGCGCGGCGATCCAGGCGCTGGGCTGCTGGCTGGCGCCGCACAGCGCGCTGCCGCTGCTCGCGGGCCACGCGGTCTATTGCCTGGGCCACGGCATCCACCAGCCCTGCGGCCAGGCCGGCGCCGTGGGCGACCTGCCGCACCTCGCGGGGCGGGCCGTGTCGTGGTCGGGTTTCGGCATGATGATGGTGGCGTTCAGCGTCGGGCAGATGGCCGCGCAGTTCGTCGACACCGATTTTTCGAACGGCGCCTGGCCGATGGTCGTTCCGATGCTGCTCGCGGGCTGCGGGTTGCTGGCCATCGCGTTCCTCTGGCTGCCGCGTCTTCAACATCCGATGAAAGAAAAGGAATCACCATGACCCGTTTGAACGTCGTCCGCGAAGGCAGCGGTCCTTTTGTCGTGCTGAGCCATGCGCTGGGCTGCGACCTGCACATGTGGGACGGCGTGGCCGAGCAGCTTGCGCGTGCCCACACCGTGATCCGCTACGACCACCGCAACCACGGCGGCTCGCAGGTGGTGCCGGGTGCGCTGCGCGTGGAGACGCTGGCGCAGGACGCGGCCGAGCTCATCCAGCGCGAGGCGGGCGGGGAGCCGGTGCACTTCGTCGGCCTGTCGATGGGCGGCATGACCGCGCAGGCGCTGGCGGTGCGCCATCCCGAGCTGCTGCGCAGCGTGGTGATCGCGAATTCGTCGGCCCACTACCCCGACCAGTCGCCGTGGCGCGCGCGCGCCGAGACGGTGGCCGCCAAGGGCGTGGCCGCCATCGCGCCGGGCGCGGTGGCGCGCTGGCTCACGCACGGCTATGTCACCACGCAGGAGGGCAAGGCTGCGGCCGAGGCGCTGCACGACGTGCTGGTGCGCACCGATGCGCAGGGCTACATCGAAAGCTGCAACGCGGTGGCCGCCATCGATTTCCGCGAGGGTAACCGCCGCATCGCCGTGCCCACGCTGGTGATCGCGGGGCTGCAGGACGAGGCCACGCCGCTGGCCATGTCCGAAGCCATCGCGGCCGCCATTCCCGGCGCCCGCCTGGCCACCATCGACGCGGCGCACCTGAGCGCGGTGGAGCGGCCGGTCGAGTTCACCCAGCTGCTGATCGATTACTGGCGCAGCCTTTGAGAAACGCCGCCTTCGGGCCCTGGAGGTTGGCCTAGGTCTAACCCCTATTTCGTGCGAACAATGCACGCATGCGTTCGATGATCGAACACTGAGGGGGCTCGGAGCGTTGTGGGCGGCGGCGGGTGTTTCTACAGTCACCCCCCATGCACCGCTCCATTGCCACCGTCTCCCTCAGCGGCACGCTTCGCCAGAAGCTCGAAGCCGTTTCGGCCGCAGGCTTCGACGGCATCGAGCTGTTCGAGGCCGATTTCGTCAACTTCAAGGGCAGCGCCGCCGAGCTGCGCCGCATTGCCTCGGACCTCGGCCTCTCGATCGACCTGTACCAGCCGTTCCGCGATTTCGAGGGCATGCCCGAGGCGCAGTTCCGCCGCAGCCTGGAGCGCGCCGAGCGCAAGTTCGACCTGATGGAGGCCATGGGCGCGCCGCTGATGCTGTGCTGCTCGAACACCTCGCCGCTCTCGGTGAACGACCCCGCGCTGGCCGCCGCGCAGTTGCACGAGCTCGCGGAGCGCGCCGCGCGCCGCAATCTGCGCGTGGGCTTCGAGGCGCTGGCCTGGGGCCGCCACACCTCGCTGTATGGCCAGGCCTGGAACATCGTGAAGCAGGCCGACCACCCGCAGCTCGGGCTGATCCTCGACAGCTTCCACACGCTGTCGCTGAAGGACGATGCTGCGGGCATTGCCGCCATTCCGGGCGACAAGATCTTCTTCCTGCAGATGGCCGACGCGCCGCTGCTGTCGATGGACGTGCTGCAGTGGGCGCGCCACCACCGCTCGTTCCCGGGCCAGGGCGATCTCGACGTGATCGGCTTCTTCGAGCAGGTGCTGCGCGCGGGCTACACCGGCCCGCTGTCGCTGGAAATCTTCAACGACCTGTTCCGCGAAACGCCCAACCGCCGCACCGCGGTGGACGCCATGCGCTCGCTGCTGTACCTCGAAAGCGAGGCGCAGCGGCGGCTGGCTTCCTCTGCCGATGTGCCGGCGCTGAAACCGCAGATCGAGCTGTTCAGCCCGCCGCCCGTGCCGGCGCTCTCGGGCCTGTCGTTCATCGAGTTCGCGGCCGACGAGGCCTCGGCCGGCACGCTCGGCGCGCTGCTGGAGCAGCTCGGCTTCCGCCGCGTCGGCCGGCACCGATCGAAGGCCGTGGCGCTGTACCGCCAGGGCGAGATCAACCTGATCGTCAACGCGCAGCCGGATTCGTTCGCGCGCAGCCGCTTCGAGGCGCACGGCACCTCGGTGTGCGCGCTGGGCGTGCGCTGCGCCGATCCGCTGGCCGCCGTCGAGCGCGCCACGGCCATGCGCTCGCAGCGCCACGACAGCCCGGTCGGCCCGAACGAATTGCGCGTGCCGGCCATCGTGGCACCGGGCGGCAATCTGATCCACTTCGTGCCCGAGGCCCTGGGCACCAACGGCCTGTACGAGGCCGACTTCATCCTCGAGCAAGACGCCGCGGCCGATGCCACCGGCGCCGGCCTCGCGCAGGTCGACCACGTGGCGCTCGGCCTCGCGCTCGACCAGCTCGACACCTGGGTGCTGTTCACGCGCGCCGTGCTGGGGCTGGAGCCGGGCGAAAGCCTGGAGCTGGCCGACCCCTTCGGCCTGATCCGCAGCCGCGGCGTCGCCAACGCCGAGCGCAGCGTGCGGCTGGTGCTCAACGTGTCGCTGAGCCAGCGCACCCGCACCGCGCGCACGCTGAGCCTGACCGGCGGCGGCGCGGTGCACCACATCGCGCTGCGCTGCGACGACATCTTCGAGAGCGTGGAGCGGCTGCGCGCCGCGGGCACGCGCTTCGTGCCCATTTCGGACAACTACTACGACGACCTGGCCACGCGCATCGACCTGGACCCGGCGCTGCTCGCAAAGCTGCGCGCGGCGGGCGTGCTGTTCGACCGTTCGCCCGCGGGCGACTACCTGCACATCTACACCGAGAACATCGAAGGCGGACTGTTCTTCGAACTGGCACAGCGCACCGCGGGCTACGACGCCTACGGCGCGCTCAACGCACCCGCGCGCATGGCATCGCAGGCGCAGCAATAAAGATTCTTTTCGTCAACCGGAGACAAACCATGGCAACCATCACGGCCCACGAGCCGAAAGGCAAGCACCAGTCGAAGAAGGCCACCGCAAGCGGCTGGATCGGCTCGGCGCTGGAGTACTACGACTTCTTCATCTACGCCACCGCGGCGGCGCTGATCTTTCCGCAGATATTCTTTCCCAAGGGCGACCCGCAGATCGCGATCATCGCGTCGCTCGCGACCTACGGCGTGGGCTACGTCGCACGGCCGATCGGCGCACTGCTGCTGGGCCACTGGGGCGACACGCACGGCCGCAAGACCGTGCTCATCCTGTGCATGTTCCTGATGGGTTTTTCCACCATCGCCGTCGGCCTGCTGCCGACCTACGACCAGGTCGGCCTGTGGGCACCTGCGATGCTGGTGGTGCTGCGCCTGATCCAGGGCTTCGCGGTGGCGGGCGAGATTTCGGGCGCGAGCTCGATGATCCTGGAGCACGCGCCATTCGGGCGCCGCGGCTTCTTCGCGAGCTTCACGCTGCAGGGCGTGCAGGCCGGCCAGATCATGGCGGCCGCCGTGTTCCTGCCGCTTGCGCACTACATGGACAAGGACGCCTTCAATTCCTGGGGCTGGCGCATTCCGTTCCTCCTGAGCTTCATCGTCATCGTGGCCGGCTACATCATCCGCAAGGAAGTGGACGAGACCCCCGCCTTTGCCGAAGTCGAGAAGAGCACGAAGCCGAAGGCGCCGGTGATCCAGGCCGTGACCGAGAGCTGGGGCGACATGCTGCGCGTGCTGCTGTGCTCGCTGATGAACGTGATCCCGGTGGTCGCGACCATCTTCGGCGCCGCCTACGCGGTGCAGCCGGGCTACGGCATCAACTTCGAGAAGGACATCTATCTCTGGATTCCGGTGATGGGCAACATCCTGGCCGTGATCGTGATCCCGTTCGTCGGCAACCTGTCGGACAAGGTCGGACGCCGCCTGCCGATCGCCGTCGGCGCCATCGGTTCGGGCCTGCTGTCGTTCGGCTACCTGTATGCCATCAGCATCCACAACGTGCCGCTGGCCATCGTGATGTCGCTGCTGATGTGGGGCGTGGTCTACCAGGGCTACAACGCCGTGTTCCCGAGCTTCTATCCGGAGATGTTCCCCACCCGCACCCGCGTCTCGGGCATGGCGATCTCGCAGAACATCGGCACCGCGATCACCGCGCTGCTGCCGGCGCTGTTCGTGGCGGTCGCGCCCCCCGGCGCCGCCAACATCCCGCTGACGGTCGGCGCCATCACGCTGGCAATCTGCGCCATCGCGGCAGTCTCGGCCCTGAGCGCACGCGAAACCTACCGCGTGCACATGAACGACCTCGGCAATCCCGACGCGGTGCCGGTCGACAAGCTCGAATACGACCGGCTGCGCGAAGAGACGCTCGCCACCGCACGCATGGCCGCCAAGGCCGCGGCCTGAAGACCTTGCGCGCACCAAGGGCGTCGGGGCGATGAAGAATGGCGGGCATGACCTCCCATCTCAAGATCGATTTCGTTTCCGATGTTTCCTGCCCCTGGTGCGCCGTCGGCCTGGGCTCGCTCGAGGCGGCGCTGCGGCGCGTCGCGCCCGACGTCACGGCGGAACTGCATTTCCAGCCTTTCGAGCTGAACCCGCAGATGCCGCCCGAAGGCCAGGACACCTTCGAGCACCTGAGCCAGAAATACGGCTCCACGCGTGAACAGCAGGCGCAGTCGCGCGAGATGATCCGCCAGCGCGGGGCCGAGGTGGGCTTCGAGTTCAGCCCCGAGGGCCGGCCGCGCATCTACAACACCTTCGACGCCCACCGCCTGCTGCACTGGGCCGAGCTCGAAAGCCCGGCCAGGCAGGCAGCGCTCAAGAAACTGCTCTTGAAGGCCTACTTCACCGACCGCCAGAATCCCTCCGACCACGAGGTGCTGGTGCGCCTGGCCGCTGAAGCCGGGCTCGATGCGGCACGGGCCTGCGAAATCCTTGCGAGCGGCGAGTTCGCCCGCGAAACCCGCGAGCGCGAACGCATGTACACCGATGCCGGCATCCATTCGGTGCCCGCGATCATCATCAACGACCAGCACCTGATCTCGGGCGGCCAGCCGGTCGAGGTGTTCGAGCGGGCCTTGCGCCAGATTGCGGGCGCTGCACCTGCCAGCGTGGCGGTTGCCTGACTTAGCGGGAGCTTAGGCACCGCCTTGCGCGGCGCCGCGAAGGTAAAGTGCGTCAACGCGGAGCGGGGCACGGCGGTTGAGGAAGCGTCCTTGAACCGCCGTCACTCACAGGAGCTCCGAAGATGAAGAAGAAAAGCCTCATCGCCGCATTCGTTCTCATGGCCGCGGCCTCGCTGCCCGCATTGGCTGACGAATACGGCAGGCACCCGTTCTACCTGCACGCCCTGTCCGACCTGCGCACGGCCGCCTGGAAGGTGGAGCACCGCCGCCCCGAAGACGGGCAGGTCTCGCGCGACGAGCAGGTGGTGCTCGACGAGATCCATGCCGCCATCGGTGAGCTGCAGCATGCGGCGTGGCTCGACGGCAAGCCCATCGAATGGCGCGAGCCCACCGATGCCTGGCTGCCGCGCCAGAGCCGCCTGCATGCGGCGGTCGACCTGCTGCGCAAGGTGCGCTCCGATGTGGCGCGCGAAGAAGACGACCCGCGCTCGCGGCCGTTCCAGCAGCGCGGCCTGGCGCATGTCGACGCGGCGCTGGGCACCGCGCAGCATGCCATCGGCGACGTGCGCCGCCACGACCTGCGCACGGAGTGAATGCGGTGGCGGCCGCCGCTTCGCAGTGGTTGTTGTTCTCCCCGCGCCGAGTGCCGATGGCGCTGGCTGCATGCGCGCTGGCGCTGCTCGCGGCTTGCGCGAGCGACCCGGGGGAGCATCGGCCGCTCGTGTCGGTGTCCTTGCCTTCTGCACCCATGAACGAAGCCGCGCGGCTGCGCTGGCTCGACCGCGTCGGCTGGGGTGCCAATGCGAGCAGCGAGGCGCGGCTGGCGCGGCGCGGCCTGCCGCTGTGGATGCGCGACCAGCTCAATCCGCGGCCCGCACCGCTGCCGCCGGCCGCGCAGGCGCAGATCGATGCCATGGCCATTTCGCGCACGCCGCTCGACCAACTCGTCACCGGACTAGACGCGCAGCGCAAGGCCGCTGATGCGCTGCCCGATGAAGACCAGAAGAAAGCCGCGCGCCAAGCCTACCAGCGGCGGCTCAACGAGCTGGCGCGCGAGGCGCAGCAGCGCTTCGTGCTGCGCGCGCTCTATTCGCCCAACCCGCTGCAGGAGCAGATGACGTGGTTCTGGATGAACCACTTCAACGTCAACCTGCGCAAGGACAACATCCGCGCGATGGTGGGCGACTACGAAGAGAACGCGATTCGCCCGCATGCGCTTGGCAGGTTCCGCGACCTGCTCGGCGCCACGCTGCACCACCCCGCGATGCTGCGCTACCTGGACAACGCGCAGAACGCCGCCAACCGCATCAACGAGAACTACGCGCGCGAGCTGATGGAGCTGCACACCATGGGCGTGGGCGGCGGCTATTCGCAAGCCGACGTGCAGGAGCTGGCGCGCGTGCTCACCGGCGTGGGCGTGAGCTACCAGCCGCTCGATGCGCCGCCGCCCAATGTGCGGCCGGCCCTTCGCGCCGACTACGTGCGCCGTGGCCTGTTCGAGTTCAATCCCAACCGGCACGACTACGGGCCGAAGACGCTGCTGGGCCAGCCCATCCAGAGCCGCGGGTTGGCCGAGGCCGACGAGGCGCTCGACCGGCTGGCGCGCGCGCCGGCCACCGCGCGCTTCATCTCGCGCAAGCTCGCCGTGTACTTCGTCTCCGACGATCCGCCGCAGGCATTGGTCGAGCGCATGGCGGCGGCCTTCACGCGCAGCGACGGCAACATCGCCGTCACACTCAAGGCGATGTTCGAGTCGCCCGAGTTCGCCGCCTCGCTCGGGCGCAAGTTCCGCGACCCGGTGCACTACGTGATCGCCGGCGTGCGGCTTGCGTACGACGAGCGCGTGGTGACGAACGTGGGTCCGATGCTCGGCTGGATCAACCGCATGGGCGAGCCGCTGTACGGCCATGAGACGCCCGACGGCTATCCGCTCAACGAAGCGGCCTGGGCCAGCGCGGGGCAGATGAACACGCGCTTCGAGATCGCGCGCGCCATCGGTGCGAACGGCGCCGTGCTGTTCCGCACGGACGACAAGGCGCCGCTCGAGAAACCCGCATTCCCGCCGCTGGCCGATTCGCACGCGGTGCGCGCGATGCAGGCGGGCCTGGGCGCGGACACGCGCGAGGCGCTCGCGCAGGCGAAGAACCCGCAGGAGTGGAACACCTTCCTGCTGGCGTCGCCGGAGCTGATGCGCCGCTGATGATGAGAAAAGGACACACCGCCATGCAACGCCGGGAACTGTTCAAGCTCATGGCCGCCGTTCCGTTCGCGGGCGCCGCCGGCCGGCTGATGGCCGCGCCCGCAGCCGAAGGTGCCAAGCTGCTGGTGGTGTTCCTGCGCGGCGCCTACGACTGCGCCAGCCTGCTCGTGCCCACGGGCAGCGACTTCTACTACGCCTCGCGCCCCAACATCGCCATCGCCCGGCCCGGCATGCCCGGCGGCGCGCTGTCGCTGGACGGCAACTGGGGCCTGCACCCCGCGCTGGCACAAAGCGTGATGCCGATGTTCGAGCAGAAGCAGGCCTCCTTCATCGCCTTCGCCGGCACCGACGACCTCACGCGCAGCCACTTCGAGACGCAGGACTCGATCGAACTGGGCCAGGCGCTCGACAAGCGCCGCGACTACGGCTCGGGCTTTCTCAACCGCCTGGCCTCCGTGCTCGGTGCCGGGCCGCTGGCCGGCGTGTCGCCCATGGCGTTCACCAACCAGCTGCCGATCGCGATGCGCGGCAGCGCCAAGGCCGCCAACATGGCGCTCGCGGGCAGCGCGCGTCCCTCGATCGATGCGCGCCAGAGCGAGGTGATTTCGGCGATGTACCGCAACACGGCGCTGGCACGGCCGGTGGCCGAGGGCTTTCAGGTGCGCGACGAGGTGGTGCGCGCCATGCAGGCCGAGATGGACGCGGCCAGCCGCGATGCCATGACGGCCAAGGGCTTCGAACTCGTCGCGCGCCGCATGGCGCGGCTCATGCGCGAGCGCTTCGATATCGGCTTCGTCGACGTCGGCGGCTGGGACACGCACGTGGGGCAGGGCGGCGCCACCGGCTACCTCGCCAACCGTTTCGAGGAACTGGGCCGCGGCGTCGCCGGCTTCGCGCAGGAGATGGGCGACGACGCCTGGCGCCAGACCGTGGTCGTGGTCATCAGCGAGTTCGGCCGCACCTTCCGCGAGAACGGCAACCGCGGCACCGACCACGGGCATGGCAGCGTGTACTGGGTGCTCGGCGGCGGCCTCTCGGCGCAGGCCGGCGGGCGCATCGTGGGCGAGCAGCAGGAGGTGGCGCAGGCCACGCTGTTCCAGAACCGCGACTACCCGGTGCTCAACGAATACCGCGCGGTGTTCGGCGGGCTGTTCAGGCGCATGTACGGCCTCTCGCCGGCACAGCTTGCGCGGGTGTTCGAGGGAGTGGCGCCGAAGGATCTGCAGCTGGTCTAGCTGTCCGGCGCACCGGGCGTCCAGGAGCCGCCGAGAATCGGTGCATGCCCCACGCCGTCTCCTTCCTTCGCGCTGCGCGCCTGGCGCGAAGCGCCAAACCCTTTCTGGCCCGTGGTGGCTTCAAGCGCGAGCGCTGCGCGGGCTGCCGCCTGGTGCCCAGCCATTGCATGTGCGCCGTGCGCCCTTCAGTGGGAACGCGCGCGGGGGTGTGCCTGCTCATGGCCGACATCGAGCCGCTCAAGCCCACCAACACGGGGTGGCTGGTCGCCGACGTGGTGGCCGACACCTTCGCTTTCGGCTGGGCCCGCACCGAAACCGATCCCGCGCTGCTGGCGCTGCTGGACGATCCGCAATGGCAGCCCTACGTGGTGTTCCCGGGGCAATATGCGGCGCCCGAGCGCGTCGTCCTGGCCGTTCCGGCGCCTGGAGCGGACGGCAGCGGCATTTCGAAACGCCCGCTCTTCATCCTGTTCGACGCGACATGGGCCGAGGCACGCAAGATGTTCCGCAGAAGCCCTTACCTCGACCGGCTGCCGGTGCTGAGCCTGCAGCCGGAGCGGATCACGCAATACAGGCTGCGCAACTCCGGCCGCGACGACCACTTCTGCACCAGCGAGGTGGCCGCGATGTGCATGAGCCTGGCGGGCGAGCCTGTTGCCGAACAGACGCTGGAGGCGTACCTGGCGGTGTTCACGCACCACTATCTGCATGCGAAGAACCAGCAGCCCATTGCCTGGGACGATGCGGCGCATCGGCGGCTGCGCGAGCTGTCCGCCCGGCCGCCGGCCTGATGCCGTCGGTCTGGCGTTCGGCATACTCTCGGTGCGCCAATCTTCGGAGGTTCATATGCCGCCACAACCGTCCATCGCCAAGACCGCACCGCAAGCCGCATGGGGTCCCATTGCGCTCGCGCGCCTTCTGCACGGCGTGGTGGCGCTGGCCGCAGCCGGGGGAATCGGGCTCGAGCTGAGCGCGGCGATCAGCGGCGGCCCCGGCATCGCGCCCACGCATCTCGAGCGCTTCGTGCGGCTGTTCAGCTACTTCACCATCGATTCGAACCTGCTCATCGGCGGTGTCTGCGCGCTGCTCGCCTTTCGTCCCGCGCACGACGGGCAGCTGTTCCGGGTGCTGCGGCTCACGGCGGTGCTCTGCATCGCGGTCACGGGCATCGTGTTCCACACGGTGCTCACGGGGTTGCGCGAGCTCACGCCCTCGGGGCAGCTCGCCAACTTCCTGCTGCACACGGCGGCGCCGGTCTTCGCGGTGCTCGGCTGGTTCCTGGTGGGCCCACGGCCGCGCACCGGCCGCGGCACCATCGCGTGGGCGGTGCTGCTGCCGCTCGCGTGGATCGCCTACACCTTCGTGCGCGGCGCATTCACCGGCTGGTATCCGTATCCGTTCATGGACGTGGGCACACTGGGACTGGCACGCGCAACGCTCAATTCGGCTTTCGTTGCCGCCGTCTTCCTCGTGATGGCCATCGGCCTGCGCCTGCTCGAGAAGCAGCTTCCCGCCGCGCCTGCCGGCTGAGCGCAGGGGCTTTGGGCTTCGCCGCAGAATAGGTGCTGGCATGCGCGCCACATTCAAAAGGAACATCCACCAATGACCACCTCATTGCAGCAACTCCTCGGCATCGAGCTGCCGCTGATCCAGGCACCCATGGCGGGCGTGCAGGGCAGCGCCATGGCCGTTGCGGTCAGCAACGCAGGCGGGCTCGGCTCGCTGCCCTGCGCCATGCTGAATGCCGACGCCATGCGCAGCGAGCTCGCCGCCATCCGCGCCGGCACCGGCAAGCCCTTCAACGTCAACTTCTTCTGCCACACGCCGCCGGAGGCGAGCGCCGAGCGTGAGGCGGCATGGCGCAGCGCGCTGGCGCCGTACTACGCCGAGTTCGGCATCGATGCCGCGAGCATCCCCACCGGCCCGGGGCGCAATCCGTTCAGCGCCGAGGTGGCCGGCCTGCTGGCCGAGTTCCGTCCTGCTGTGGTGAGCTTTCATTTCGGGCTGCCTTCGGAGGCACTGATGGCGCAGGTGCGCGGCTGGGGCGCGAAGGTGCTGGCCTCGGCCACCACGGTCGACGAGGCGCTGTGGCTCGAAGCGCATGGCGTCGATGCGGTCATTGCGCAGGGGCTGGAAGCCGGCGGCCATCGCGGCCATTTCCTGTCGCACGACCTGACGATGCAGCTCGGCACCTTTGCGCTGCTGCCGCAGCTGGTGCATGCCGTGAAGGTGCCGGTGATCGCGGCCGGCGGCATTGCCGATGCGAACGGCGTGGCCGCCGCCATGGCGCTGGGTGCCGCGGGCGTACAGGTGGGCACGGCCTACCTGCTGGCGTCCGAAGCCACCACCAGCGCCGTGCACCGCGCGGCACTGAAGAGCGATGCCGCGCGCCACACGGCGTTGACCAATCTCTTCACGGGCCGGCCCGCGCGCGGCATCGTCAACCGCGTGATGCGCGAACTGGGCCCGATCGGCCCGGCGGCGCCCGAGTTTCCGCTGGCCACCTCGGGCATTGCGCCGCTGCGCGCCAAGGCCGAGGCGCAGGGCAGCGGCGATTTTTCTCCGCTGTGGTCGGGACAGAACGCCACCGGCTGCCGCGAGCTGCCGGCCGCCGAGATCACGCGCGCATTGGCGCAAGGTTTTCAATCTCTTACGGCCTGACTTCATGACGCAACTCCACCTGCCTTTCAAGTTTCTCGAGCAGGCCGCGGGGCCGAACGTGCGCGAGCCCTGGCTGCTGGTGCTGATGCACGGCGTCGGCAGCAACGAGCAGGACCTGTTCGGCCTGGCGCGGCTCATGCCGCCGCAGTTCCACGTGCTGAGCCTGCGCGCGCCCTATGTGCTGTCGCCCGATGCCTATGCGTGGTTCGAGTTCCAGGTGCTGGCCGATGGCGAGCGGCGCATCAACGAGGCGCAGGAGCGCGAAAGCCGCTTCCTGGTGGGCGAGATGGTGGCCTCGGCGTCGCAGCAACTCGGCGTACCGCCCGAGCGCGTGGTGGTCGGCGGCTTCAGCCAGGGCGGCATCATGGCGCTGTCGCTGCTGCTGACACAGCCCGAGAAAGTGCGCGCCGCGATGGTGTGGCACGGCCGGCTGCTGCCGCAGGCGGCGGCGCACATCGCGGCGCCCGAGGCTTTCGAGGGCAAGGCGCTGTGGGTGAGCCACGGCAGCGCCGACAACGTGATTCCGCCAGGCGCTGCGCAGGCCACGCGCGAACTCGCACGCGGCCTGCCGCTGGCCTTGTCGGGCGCCGATTTTCCGGGCGGCCACGAGATCCGCCCGGCCGAGTTGCAGGGCGCGCTGGCTTGGCTGCAGTCGCTCGGTTCGGCGGCGGGCTCGTCCTAGCGGGCGAACTTTCTCGCCGCGGGCGCGTCACAGGGCGTTACGGGACGAAGCCGCGGCCGGGCGCCATCTGGTGCACCATAGCCGCTCGTCTCCCCTTGCAATCCTCGAAAAAGGAACCGCAGACATGTCCGACCGAGACATCCCCGAAATTCCCGACGCGCACGATTCGCGCGATGCGCCCGCGTACAGGCCGCGGCGCGAGACCTCGACCGGCACCATCATCGTCATCGTGCTGCTGGCGATCGCGGCCGGATTCCTCGGCTGGCGCTGGTACCAGCAGCAACAGCCGCTGCCGGTCGAACCGCCGGTGGCCGCCGCCCCGAACGACGGGATTGCGCCCGCACCGCCCCCCGCCCTGCCCGAATCCCCGGAACCGCAGAATCCCATCGACGCGATCGCGCTGCCCGAATCGGGCTTGCCCAAGGTCGCCGATTCCGATTCGCGCGTGATGAAGGCGCTCGTCGACCTGATGGGCAGCAAGAACGTGGCGGACTTCCTGCAGTTCGAAGGCATCGTGCGCCGCTTCGTGGCCACGGTCGACAACCTCGCGCGCGAACAGTCGCCCGCGAGCACCTGGCCGGTGCAGCCGACGAAGCAGCGCTTCACCACCCAGGGAAAGGGCGAGAAGGAGACCATTTCGCCCACCAATGCCGCGCGCTACAACCCCATCGTGATGGTGGCCGAGTCGATCGATCCGGCCAAGGCGGCCAAGGTGTATGCGTGGCTCTATCCGCTGTTCCAGCAGGCTTATGAAGAACTCGGCTATCCGGGGCGCTATTTCAACGACCGGCTCGTTGCCGTGATCGACCATCTGCTGCAGGCGCCCGAGCCCGCCGGCCCGGTGCCGGTGCGCCTCGTCGAGGTGAAGGGCAACGTGCCGTCGCAGCGGCCCTGGGTGCGCTACGAGTACGCCGATCCGCAGCTCGAATCGCTCTCGTCGGGCCAGAAGATCATGGTGCGCGTGGGGCTGGAGAACGAGCGCAAGCTCAAGGCCAGCCTGCGCGGCTTCCGCGAGCAGATCGCCACGGGCGAGCTGATGAAAAAGAAAGCGCAGCAGCAGCGCTGACCGGGTGCGCCGTGTAGGCGCGGGCCGATTGCATGCGGCCCGGATGCCGGGGATGATTCGCGGGATCCCAAGATTTCGAGGACACCCGTATGAACCTGATGAGCGTCGACCTCTACCAGAGTGCCACCGATCCCGAGAAATTCCTGGCGCTTCCCGCGGGCACCGACCCCGCCGAGCTCATGGGTCCGATGACCTTCGACCGCGATTTCGCGCATGTCAGGTGCTACAGGGAAGGCTTCGAATTCGATCCATCCGAAAGCTACGCGGGCGTCAACGCCGCAAAGATCGCCGCGGACATCCTCACCGTGAAGTGGGCGATGTACCGCCGCGAAGCCTGAGCGGCTTTTTTCAGGCCTCTTCGGTTTCCTTGTAGTCGCCCACCGGCACGCAGCTGCAGAACAGGTTGCGGTCGCCATAGACGTTGTCGACGCGGCCGATCGGCGGCCAGTACTTGGCCAGCTTGAGTTCGGCCAGCGGAAACGCGCCGAGTTCGCGCGAATAGGGATGCGGCCACTCCGTTCCGAGCAGGCTGGCCGCGGTGTGCGGCGCGTGCTTGAGCGGGTTGTCGTCCTTCGGCCAGACGCCTTCCTCGACACGGCGGATCTCGCCGCGGATCGCGATCATCGCGTCGATGAAGCGGTCGAGCTCGGCCAGTGGCTCGCTCTCGGTGGGTTCCACCATCAGCGTGCCGGGCACCGGGAAGCTCAGCGTGGGCGCATGGAAGCCGTAGTCGATCAGCCGCTTGGCCACGTCCTCGGCGGTGACGCCGCTGCTGTCCTTGAGCGGGCGCAGGTCGAGGATGCACTCGTGCGCGACGTGGCCATTGGGGCTCGCGTACAGCGTGGGGTAGTGGTCCTTGAGGCGCGCGCTGATGTAGTTGGCGCTCAGGATCGCGATTTCGGTCGCGGCCTGCAGGCCCTTGGCGCCCATCATGCGGCAATACATCCAGCTGATCGGCAGCACGGCCGCATTGCCGAGCGGCGCCGCCGAGACGGCGCCCACGCCGTTGGATGCCACGCCGGCCGTCGCATGGCCAGGCAGGTAGGGCACGAGGTCTTCCACCACGCACACGGGGCCCACGCCCGGGCCGCCGCCGCCGTGCGGAATGCAGAAGGTCTTGTGCAGGTTCAGGTGGCTCACGTCGCCGCCGAACTCGCCCGGTGCGGCCACGCCGACCAGCGCATTCATGTTGGCGCCATCGACGTACACGCGGCCGCCGTGCTCGTGCACCAGTTCGCAGAGCTCCTTCACCCGGGTTTCGAACACGCCGTGCGTGCTCGGGTAGGTGATCATCACGGCCGCGAGCTTGTCGCTGTGCTTCTCGCAGGCGCGCTTCAGGTCGTCCATGTCGACGTTGCCCTGCGCGTCGCAGGCCGTCACCACCACCTGCAGGCCCACCATCTGTGCGCTCGCGGGGTTGGTGCCGTGCGCCGACGAAGGAATGAGGCAGATGTTGCGGTGCCCCTGGCCGTTGGCCTCATGGAAGGAGCGGATGGCCAGCAGGCCCGCGTATTCGCCCTGCGAGCCCGCGTTGGGCTGCAGGCTGATGCCGGCGTAGCCGGTGGCTTCGCAGAGCCAGGCGCGCAACTGCGCGTCGAGCTGGGCGTAGCCCACCAGCTGCTCGGCCGGCGCAAAGGGATGGATGTTCGCGAACTCGGGCCAGGTGATCGGGATCATCTCGCTGGTCGCGTTGAGCTTCATGGTGCAGCTGCCGAGCGGGATCATGCTGCGGTCGAGCGCCAGGTCCTTGTCCGACAGGCTGCGGATGTAGCGCAGCATCGCGGTTTCGCTCTTGTGGGTGTTGAACACCGGGTGCGTGAGAAAGGCGCTGGTGCGGCGCAGGTCCTCGGGCAGGCGCGGCACTGCGTTGGCCAGGTCGTCGAAGCGCGGCATCGGCGTGCCGGTGGGCACGAACAGGGCCCAGAGCGTCTCGATGTCGGCGCGCGTGGTGGTCTCGTCGAGCGAAATGCCCAGGTGCTGCTGCAGCCGCTGGCGCAGGTTGACGCCGGCGGCCTGGGCGCGCTCGATGATCTTGGGCGTGTCGTCGCCGGTGCGGATGGTCAGCGAATCGAAGGCGGTGCCGTTGACCGGCTCGCGGCCCATCTGCGCGAGGCCTTGCGCGAGGATGGCCGTGAGCGCGGCCACGCGCTGCGCGATGCGCGTGAGGCCGTCGGGGCCGTGGTACACGGCGTACATGCTGGCCACCACGGCCGGCAGCACCTGCGCGGTGCAGATGTTGGAGGTCGCCTTCTCGCGGCGGATGTGCTGCTCGCGCGTCTGCAGTGCAAGGCGGTAGGCGGGCTGGCCGTGGGTGTCGACGCTCACGCCGACCAGGCGGCCCGGCAGCGAGCGCTTGAATTCGTCGCGGCAGGCCAGGTAGGCCGCGTGCGGGCCGCCGTTGCACATCGGCATGCCGAAGCGCTGCGTGGTGCCGCAGACGATGTCGGCGTCCCATTCGCCGGGCGGCGCGAGCAAGGTGAGCGCCAGCAGGTCGGCGGCCACGCAGAAGGCGGCGTCGCACTGGTGCGCATGGCCCGCGAGCGGACGCAGGTCGTGCACATGGCCGGTGGTGGCGGGGTACTGCGCAAGCACGCCGAAGAACTCGCCGCTCACCATCAGGTGCGGCAGCGTCTCGGAGACAGTGCTCACCTTCACCTCGATGCCCAGCGGCGCGGCGCGCGTCCTGATGACCTCGATGGTCTGCGGATGGCAGTCGCCCGACACCAGGAACACGTTGCTCTTGCTTTTCACGCTGCGCTTGGCGAGCGTCATCGCCTCGGCCGCCGCCGTGGCTTCGTCGAGCATCGAGGCATTGGCGATGGCCATGCCCGTGAGGTCGCACACCATGGTCTGGAAGTTGAGCAGGGCTTCCATGCGGCCCTGCGAAATCTCGGCCTGGTAGGGCGTGTAGGCCGTGTACCAGGCGGGGTTCTCGAGCACGTTGCGCAGGATGACGCCCGGCGTGTGCGTGCCGTAGTAGCCCTGGCCGATGAAGCTCCTGAAGACCTTGTTCTTTGCCGCGATCGCCTTCAGTTCGGCCAGCGCATCGGCCTCCGTCGCGGGCGCCGGCAGCCGCATCGGCTTGGCGCGGCGGATGGCCGCGGGCACGATGCCGTCGATGAGTTCGGCACGCGTTTCCGAGCCGATCACCGGCAGCATGCGCGCCTCGTCCGCCGCATCGATGCCGATGTGGCGGGCGAGAAACTCTTCGGCGTTCTCCAGTTGTTGCAAAGAGGGAAGGGCGGGAATCGGCATGGCGGGTGAAGGCTCGGGAATGAGGAAAAAGGCGGCTTGCGAATTCGGCGGATCAGGACTCGGCAGCGAACTTGTCGTAGCTGGCGGCGTCGAGCAGCGCGTCGAGCTGCGCGGGTTCGCTGAGCTTGACCTTGAAGAACCAGCCGGCGGCCAACGGGTCGGTGTTGGCGAGCGAGGGATCGGCGCGCAGGGCTTCGTTCACTTCGGTGATCTCGCCCGACACGGGCATGAACACATCGGCCGCGGCCTTGACCGATTCGACGACACCGGCCACCTCGCCCTGGGCAAAGCTCTTGCCGACTTCGGGCAGGTCGACAAAGACCACGTCGCCGAGCGCGTCCTGCGCATGCACGGTGATGCCGACGGTGGCTGCGCTGCCTTCGGCCGAGACCCATTCGTGGTCCTTGGTGTACTTGATGCTCATGGTGGAAAACTCCTCGTGGAAAAAAATGATGATCGGGGGCGCAGCGCCTAGCCGCGGTAGTAGCGGGTGGGCACGAAAGGCAGCGTCGAGACTTCCATCGGCACCGGCTTGCCGCGCACGATGGCCTGCACGCGCGTGCCGGGCTCGGAAAACGCGGTGGCCACGTAGCCCATGGCGATCGGGCGGTCGGCCGTCGGGCCGAGCAGGCCGCTCGTGACAAAGCCGATGTCCTTGCCTTCGAAGGATTGCAGCATGGTGCCGTCGCGCACCGGAATGCGTTCCAGCGCCACAAGGCCGACGCGCTTGCGCTTCAGCGTGTCGTGGTCGGTGTGGCCCGCGGCGCCGGCCGTGGCGGCGGCGAGCTGGGCCAGCACCCTGGCCGCGCCCGGAAAGCCGCCTTCGCGCGCGCCGCCCGTGCGGCGCACCTTCTGGATCGCCCAGTTGAGCGAGGCTTCGATTGGCGTGGTGGTGGTGTCGATGTCGTTGCCGTAGAGGCACAGCCCGGCTTCCAGCCGCAGCGAATTGCGCGCGCCCAGGCCGATGGGCTTGACCTCGGGCTGGGCCAGCAGGAGGCGGGCGAGGGCGTCGGCATTCTGGCCGGCCACCGAGATCTCGAAGCCGTCTTCGCCGGTGTAGCCGCTGCGCGTGGCAAAGGCCGGAATGCCGCCGATCTGCACCGCGCCGCCGGTCATGAAGACGAAGCGCTCGATGCCGGGCGACAGCCGCGCCAGCACCACGGCCGCCTGCGGCCCCTGCAGCGCGAGCAGCGCGTGGTCGGGCATGGGCTGCACATCGCAGCGTGCGCCGATCTTCTGCTGGATGTGGGCGATGTCCGCCACCTTGCAGGCGCCGTTCACGATCACGAAGATCGAGCCGTGGCCCTCGTTGAAGAACATCAGGTCGTCGAGGATGCCGCCCTGGTCGTTCAGCAGCAGGCCGTAGCGCTGCTTGCCGGGCGCGAGGTCGATCACGTCGACCGGCATCAGGGTTTCAAAGGCGGCCGCGGCGTCCGGGCAGACCAGGCGCAGCTGGCCCATGTGCGAGATGTCGAACAGACCGGCCGCGTCGCGCGTGTGCCTGTGCTCGGCCATGAGGCCGGCGGGGTATTGCACCGGCATCGAATAGCCCGCAAACGGCACCATGCGGGCGCCGAGCTCCACGTGCAGGTCGTACAGCGGGGTCTTCAGGAGTTGTTCGGCGGAAGAGGAGTCGGAGGAAGCAGCCACGGGGCACTCCAAAGGGGCAGACGAATTCCATGGCGCGAGCCATGGGCCACCCCTGCTGTCCGCTTTACCTGAGAGATTCGCCCCACGATCGGGGTTTGCTCCTTCGGTGGGCCGGTGCATGGTTTGGGATGCAGCGGCCTCTCTCCAGCAAGGAAGCGCCGGCATGCGCCAGCGCTGTGTCAGTCCTTTTGCCTGAGCGTTCGGGAAACCCCTGCGCCTTCGGCGGCCCCGGCTGGCGGGGCTCTCTCCTGACCATAGGAGTGTAGTGGATCGCGGCCGCCCGGTCTGCGGCTCAGTGCACGGTCTCGGCCGGCGGCAGCAGCCGGTCGATGCGCTCGCGCAGCGATTCGGCCCGCTCGGCGCCGGCGGCTTTCTCGACCTCGGTGAGCATCAGTGCGGCAATGGTCAGCATGGCGCCGCGGTCGCGCGCCTCGCGCAGGGCGTCGCGCATCTGCAGCGCGAACTTGGGGTCGCGGCGCACGAACATGCGCTCGCAGATGTCGAACAGGAACATGCGCGTGGTGGCCAGGGAGCGCTTGCCGTCGAAGTTGTCGGCCGAGGTGGCGAGCCGGATCGGGTCGGCCGCGGGTACCGGGGCGGGCGGCTGCGCCACGGCTTGCGCCGCCGTGGCAGCAAGCGCCTGCGCGTCCTGCAGATAGCCTTGGCGCATCAGCGCCTGGATCGCCTGCTCGGCTTCGGTGCGGCTGGCGAAAAGCGGGCTGAAATCGGTCAGCGAACGCCGGCCGTCGGCCATCAGCAGCAAGGCGCGCTCGCGCTGGCTCAGCGTGCGCTCGCGGCCTTGGAGTTCGTCGCGTGCCTTGTCGGTCTTGGTGGGAAACATGGCGCCACAGCTTTGGGGATCGAGGGCTGAAGCATCGTTGCAAGCGGTGACATCTTCATGAAACGTTTGCCTTACAGGGAAACCGCCGCACAAAAAAAAGCAGCCTGCGAACAGGCTGCCGTTTCTTCTTTTTCGCCTTGTTTCCGCTATTTGGCGTACGCCAGGTCGCGCAGCGCGAGCGATATCCACGGCACGTAGGTGATCACCATCAGGCAGGCCAGGATCACGAGCACGAAGGGCACCAGGTATTTCACGATCCGGTCGAGCGAGATGCGCGCCACCGTGCAGGCCGCGAACAGGTTCACGCCGAAAGGCGGGGTGATCATGCCGAGCGCCAGGTTCACCACCATGATCAGCCCGAAGTGCACCGGGTCGATGCCGAAGTGCACCGCCACCGGCGCAAGGATGGGCGCGAGCACGATGATGGCCGCGCTGGTCTCGATGAACATGCCGATGACGAACAGCGCCGCGTTCACGCCCAGCAGGAACATCGCGGGCGACTTCAGCACTTCCTGCAGCCAGTGGCCGATGGCGTCGGGCACCCCTGCACGCGTGATCAGGAACGCGAACAGGCCCGCGTTGGCGATGATGAACATGATCACCGCCGACGACAGCACCGACTTGCGCAGGATGACGTACAGGTCCGTGGGCTTGATCTCGCGGTAGATTCCCACGCCCACCACCAGCGCATAGAGCACCGCCACGGCCGAGGCTTCGGTGGGCGTGAAGATGCCGCCGTAGATGCCGCCCAGGATGATGACGGGCATCAGCAGCGCCCAGCCGGCCTGCCACGTCGCCTTGAAGAAAGGCATGCGGCCGTCGCCGTCGTTCTTGCCCCAGCCCTTCCACTTGCAGAAGGCCCAGACGAACAGCATCAGCGCCAGGCTGATCAGGATGCCCGGCCCGAAGCCCGCAATGAACAGCTCGCCGATCGACACCTCGGCGCTCACGCCGTAGAGGATCAGGGGAATGGAGGGCGGGATGATCACGCCGAGCTCGGCGCTCGTGGCCTGCAGCGCGGCCGCGTACGCGGTGGGATAGCCGTGCTTGATGAGCGCCGGAATCAGGATCGCGCCAATGGCGAAGGTGGTGGCCACCGACGAGCCCGACACCGCCGCGAAGATCATGCAGGTGAGCACGCAGGTCATCGGCAGGCCGCCCTGCACGCCGCCCACGATGCTCTTGGCAAACTCGACCAGCCGCCGCGAGATGCCGCCGGTTTCCATCAGGTTGCCGGCCAGGATGAAGAACGGAATCGCGGCCAGCGGAAACTTGTTGATCGAATTGAACATCTCCTTCACGGAGATCAGCATGTTGACGTTGGCCACCTGGATACCCAGGATCGAGGCCAGGCCGATCGATACGGCCACCGAAACCGACAGTGCAAAACACAGCACCATCGTTGCAACCATCACGGGCGTCATTGCGCGGTCTCCAGTTCGAGCCGCTTGGGATCGAGAAAATTGCCAACAATGCCAAAAAGGCAGAAAACCGAGCCGACCGGCAGCGCCAGGTACGACCACATCATCGACAGGCTTTCGAGCCCGGCCATCGACTGCACGCGGCCACGCATCGCGTAGTCCCAGCCCCACCAGAGAATGACCAGCATCAGTGCCAGCGCCGCAATGCTGACCACCGCGTCGAGCACGCGCTTGATGCGCGGCGGGCTCCAGCGGTAGAGCACGTCCACGCTCACCATCGCGCCTTGGCGGAAGGCCATCGGGATGCCGAGGAACACCATCCAGATCAGGCTCACGCGGATCAGGATCTCGCTCCATTCGGCGGGCTGCTCCAGCACGAAGCGCGTGACGATCTGGAACACGCCCAGGCCCGAGGCGATGACCAGCATCACGCAGGCCGCGATCATCGAGACGCCGGTGGTCCAGCGCTCGATGCCGAGAAATTTTTCTTTCATCTGCAATCGTGATTGTTGAAAACAAAAAAGCCCGTCAGATGCAACTGAACGGGCGGGTGATGCTACCTAAAAGATAGCATCGGGGGATCACTTGAAGTTGCGGATCTTGTCGAGGTTGGCCTTGCCGAAATCCTTTTCGAACTGGGCATTCACCGGCGACAGCGCTGCGACGAACCTGGCCTTGTCGACGTTGTCGATCACGGTCATGCCCTTGGCGCGCAGGTCGGCCACGCCCTTGGCGTCGTCTTCGTCCACGCGCGCACGGTTGGCCTTGGTGGCTTCCTTGGCTGCTTCGAGGAAGGCCTGCTTGTCGGCCGCGCTGAGCTTGTCGAACGACGCCTTGTTCATCAGGAAGATGCACGGCGAATAGACGTGGCCCGTGAGCGACAGGTGCTTTTGCACCTGGTCGAACTTGGCCGCGATGATGACCGACAGCGGGTTTTCCTGGCCGTCGACCGTGCCCTGCTGCAGGGCGGTGAACACTTCGGGGAAGGCCATCGGCGTGGTGACGATGCCGAAGGTCTTGTAGGCCGCGATGTGCACCGGGTTTTCCATGGTGCGCATCTTCAGGCCCTTGAGGTCTTCGGGGCCCTTCACGTCGCGCTTGCTGTTGGTCATGTGGCGGAAGCCGTTCTCGGCCCAGGCCAGCGCCTTGAAACCCTTGGCGTCGAACTTGGTCAGGAGCTCCTGGCCGATCGGGCCGTCGAGCACGGCGCGGGCGTGGGCCTTGTCGCGGAACAGGAAGGGCACGTCGAGGATCTTGGTCTCAGGCACGAAGTTGGGCACCGGGCCGGTCGAGGACAGCGCCAGTTCCTGGGTGCCGAGCTGCACGGCCTCGATCGATTCGCGCTCGCCGCCGAGCGAGCCGTTGTAGAAGGTCTGGACCTTGTAGCGGCCCGCGGTGCGCTTCTCGACTTCCTTGGCAAAGACGTCGATCGCGACGCCCTGGTGCGAGTTCTGCGCGGTGGAAATGCTGATCTTCATGGTGGTCTGCGCGAAGGCGGCGCAGGCCATGCCCAGGCCCAGAACCAGGCCGGCGGCCAGTCGGGTCAATTTCATTGTGTAGTCTCCAGAGAAAAGAAGTCGCGAAGAAGGGAAAAGGAGGGGAACTCCGCGGGCAGCCGTCGACTATGCCGTAACCGAAAGCTTCACCGCGTCGGGATTTTCACGGACGTAATCGCGAATAACCGCTTCGAAGCTGGCATCGGCCGAAAGCCCCAGGCGGCTGGCGCGAACGGTTTCGATGCGCCCGGGCCAGGTTTTCACGATGCGCTGGATGGCCGGATCGGGCGTGCGGTCGAGCAGGGCGGTGGCGGCCTTGCCGGCCACGCGCTCGAGTGCCGCGGCCATTTCGCCCACGGTGGTGGAAAGCGAGGGCAGGTTGAGCGCGGTGCGCGGGCCCCATTCGGCATCGCTTGCCTGGGCGGCGCGAATGATGCCTTCGACCGTGCGCGCGGGCGACGCAATGGCCACCGGCGTCTCGTCGGGCACTGGGCAGGCGGCGCGGATGCCCGCGAGCGGCTCGCGGATCATGCCGCTGAAAAAGCCCGAGGCCGCGCCGTTGGGCCGGCCGGGGCGCACGCTCACCGTCATCAGGCGCACGCTGCGCCCGCGCACGAAGCCCTTGCGCGTGTAGTCGGCCATCAGCTGTTCGCCGATGAATTTCTGGATGCCGTAGCTGGTCTGCGGCGTCGGCAGCGTGTGGTCTTCGATCAGCGGCGGCAGCGGCTGCTCGGGCGAATCGCCAAACACCGCGAGCGAGCTGGCAAACACCAAGAGCGGCCGGGTGCCCACGGCGCGGGCCTTTTCGAGCAGCGCGTGCGTGGCGGCAAAGTTGCTGCGCATGCCCAGGTCGAAATCGGCCTCGCATTCGCCGCTGACTGCGGCGGCCAGGTGAAAGATGGCGTCGGCCTCGGTCCAGGGCGAGGCGTCGGGCGAGGCCAGCTGTTCGTTCAGGTCGCCGAGCGCAGTAGCAATGCGCGGGTCGGCCGCAAGGTCGGCCGGCGGCGCGGCCCGGTCGACCAGCGTGATGCGGGAAATGGTGCGTGCCGGCGCACCGGCCAGCGAAAGCTCGCCCTGCTTCAGCAGGGTGCGGGCAAGGCGTGCGCCCAGGAAGCCGGCGCCGCCCGTGATGACGATCTGCATGGTGGTCTTGTCTCCTTCGCCAACGAGCATAGCGCAGCGGAATGCGCGGCTCAGGCGACACTTGCACGATGAACCTGCGATTCGTCGAAGCCTTCCACTGGGCTGTGGCGCTCAAGAGCGTCACCCGTGCGGCCGAGAAGCTGCACCTCACGCAGTCGGCGCTGTCCAGCCGCATCGCCGCGCTCGAGCGCGAGCTGGGCGTGCTGCTGCTCGACCGGCGCGACAAGCAGTTCCGCCTCACGGTGGCGGGGCAGCGCTTCCATGCCTTCGCGCAGAAGCTGCTCGAGATGCAGATGCACATCAAGGCCGAGATGGGTTCGGGCACGGTGCGCGAGGCCGTGCTGCGCGTGGGCGCCATCGAATCGGTGGTGCACAGCTGGCTCACCGGCTGGCTCAAGCACATGCAGGCCACGCACCCTGATTTCGAACTGGAGCTCACCGTCGAAACCACGCCGGTGCTGGTCGACCAGCTGCAGCGCGGCAAGCAGGACCTGGTGTTTGCCGCGCTGCCGGCCACCGGCGACGGCGTGCGCACGCGGGCCGTGCCACCGATGCCCATGTGCTTCGTCGGCCACCGCGAGCTGCACCTGAAGCGGCGCTACCGCCTGCCGGACCTGCTCTCGCTCGACCTGCTGACCTTCCAGCGCGGCTCGCAGCCGCACGTGGCGCTGCTCGAGCTGTTCCGCGAGGCCGGCAGCCCGCCGCCGCGCGTGCATGCGATCTCGTCGATCTCGGCGATGGCGCAGCTGGTGGAGGCGGGCTTCGGCGTGGCCGCGCTGCCGCGCGCGGTGGTCGAGCCGCTGGCGCGGCGCCTGCCGCTGCGCGTGCTGCCTTGCGATGTGACGCTGGAGCCGCTGCCCATCTATGCGAGCTACCGCGACGACCCGTCGTCGCCGCTGCCCGAGGCCGCGCTCGGCTCCGCCGTGGTGCACGCGTCGCACCGCATGGGGTCATCGAAAAAATCGATGACTTGAGCGAGAAACTTTGCGTTGGCGTTCGTGAGCGCGGATTCCCACAATCCGGCGCATCACACCACAGCGATGCCCCGGGCATCGGAAACGCCAAATGTCGAACCGTCCATCCTTCGCAGAACAGCCCGGCGCAGGCAGCAGCGCGCTGGCCGTGCGCCAGGCCTGCCGCAGCGGTGCGCTGAGCTCCCACACCAGCGGGCTCGCGAGCGCCCATGTGCAGGGCAACCTCGTGATCCTGCCGCGGGCGCACGCGGCCGACTTCCTGCGCTTCTGCCAGGCCAATCCCAAGCCGTGCCCCTTGCTCGGCGTGTCGGAAGCCGGTGACCCGGCGCTGCCGGCGCTCGGCGAGGACATCGACATCCGCACCGACCTGCCGCGCTACCGCGTGTGGCGGGACGGCGTACTGGTGGACGAACCCACCGACGTGCGCGCACTCTGGAGCGGCGACCTGGTGAGCTTCGTCATCGGCTGCTCCTTCACCTTCGAGCACGCGCTGATGGCCGAGGGCATCGCGCTGCGCCACGTAGAGCAGGGCCGCAACGTGGCGATGTACCGCACCTCGATGGCCACCGAGCCGGCCGGCGCCTTCCATGGGCCGATGGTGGTGTCGATGCGCCCGCTGCGGGCGGCCGATGCCATTCGCGCAGTGCAGATCACCTCGCGCTTTCCGGCCGTGCACGGCGCGCCGGTGCACATCGGCGACCCGGCGCTGATCGGCATCCGCTCGATCGCCGATCCCGACTACGGCGACGCGGTCGAGGTGATGCCCGACGAGCTGCCCGTGTTCTGGGCCTGCGGCGTCACGCCCCAGGCCGCGCTCGCCGCCGCCAGGCTGCCGTTCGCCATCACGCATGCGCCGGGCTCGATGCTCGTGACCGACCTGCTGCACCACCAGCTGGCCGCGTTCTAGCCGCGGCGCTGTCCACCCCCCATTTCAAAACGCAAGGAGACAACCCCATGAAGACCACCCTCGACGCCGCCCAGGCGGGCGACGACACGCAAGCCGGAGGCAGCTGGCTGCGCACGCTCAACCCGAACGAGAAACGCACGCTCACCGCATCCTTCAGCGGCTACGCGGTCGATGCCTTCGACTACTACACGCTGCCGCTGGTCACGCCCATCCTGCTGTCGCTGTGGGGCATGAGCAAGACCGAGGTGGGGCTGATCGGCACTGCCACGCTGGTGGCCTCGGCCATCGGCGGCTGGGCGGCCGGCATCCTGGCCGACAGGTACGGCCGCGTGCGCATCCTGCAGCTCACGATCCTGGTGTTCGCGATCTTCACCTTTGCCTGCGGGCTGGCGCAGACGCCCGAGCAGCTGCTGGTCGCCCGCACGCTGCAGGGCCTGGGCTTCGGCGGCGAATGGGCGGTGGGCTCGGTGCTCATCGCCGAGATGATCCGGCCCGGCTACCGGGGCAAGGCGGTGGGTCTGGTGCAGAGCAGCTGGGCCGTCGGATGGGGCGCGGCGGTGCTGGTGTCGATGGCGCTGTTCTCGTTCCTGCCGCCGGAGTATTCATGGCGCGTGATGTTCATGCTGGGCCTGCTGCCGGCGCTCCTGATCGTGTTCATCCGCCGCTCGATCCGCGACCCGGAGATCTACGTGCAGAGCCGTGCTGCCGTGGCGCGCGGCGAGCGCAGCGGCAATTTCCTCGCGATCTTCAAGCCCGGCATGCTGGGCACCACGGTGCTCGCGAGCCTGCTGTTCACCGGCATGCAGGGCGGCTACTACGCGATCGGCGTCTGGCTGCCCACCTTCCTGAAGAACGAGCGCCATCTCACGGTGCTGGGCTCGGGCGGCTACCAGTTCATGTTCATCATCGGCGCCTTCATCGGCTACCTGTGCGGCGCCTACCTGTCGGACCGGCTCGGACGCCGCCGCGCCTTCATCCTGTTCGCAGTGGGTGCCGGATCGCTGGTCTACGCCTACACGCTCTTGCCCATCACCGACGGCCTGATGCTGCTGCTGGGTTTTCCGCTCGGCTTCTTCATGTCGGGCATCTTCAGCGGCGCCGGGGCCTTCCTGGCCGAGCTCTTTCCCAATGAACTGCGCGGCTCCGGGCAGGGCTTTTGCTACAACTTCGGGCGCGGCATCGGCGCCACCTTTCCGGCGCTGGTCGGCGTGCTGAGCGACCGCATGCACCTTTCGCTGGGCACGGCCATCGGCGTGTGCGCCGCGGTGGCCTACGCCATGGTGGTGATCGTGGCGCTCTGCCTGCCCGAGACGCGCGGGCGCGACCTGCGCCAGAACTGACTCGTATCGATTTTTCCAGGACTCTTCCTTTCCATGACCACGCATTCCCTTCTCCCGTCCCGCTGGCAGTTCTGGATCGACCGCGGCGGCACCTTCACCGACCTGGTCGGCCGCGACCCCGTGGGCGGCCTGCACACGCTCAAGCTGCTGTCGGAGAACCCCGAGCAGTACCAGGACGCCGCCGTCGAAGGCATCCGCCGCCTGCTGAAGCTCGCGCCCGGCGAGGCCGTGACCCCCGAGCGCGTCGAGTGCGTGAAGATGGGCACCACCGTGGCCACCAACGCGCTGCTGGAGCGCAAGGGCGAGCCGACGGTGCTGGTCACCACCGTGGGCTTTCGCGATGCGCTGCGCATCGCCACCCAGGCGCGGCCGCGCCTGTTCGACCGCCGCATCGTGCTGCCCGAGCTGCTCTACCAGCGCGTGATCGAAGCCGGCGAGCGCATGGATGCGCAAGGCGGCGTCGTGCAGCCGCTGGACGAGCCTGCGCTGCGCGCCGAGTTGCAAGAGGCCTTCGATGCCGGCCTGCGCGCCTGCGCCATCGTCTTCATGCACGGCTGGCGCTACGCCGCGCACGAACTCGCGGCCGAGCGCATCGCGCGCGCCATCGGCTTCACGCAGGTGTCGGTGTCGCACAAGACCAGCCCGCTCATGAAGCTGGTGCCGCGCGGCGACACCACGGTGGTCGACGCCTACCTGAGCCCGATCCTGCGGCGCTACGTGGAGCAGGTGTCGCGCCAGATGCCGGGCGTGCCGCTGTTCTTCATGCAGAGCTCGGGCGGACTCACGCAGGCCGACCGCTTCCAGGGCAAGGACGCGATTCTCTCGGGCCCGGCCGGCGGCATCGTCGGCATGGTGCGCACCGCGCTCGACGCCGGCCACGCGCGCGTGATCGGCTTCGACATGGGCGGCACTTCCACCGATGTGTCGCACTACGCCGGCGAATTCGAGCGCTCCTTCGAAACCCAGGTGGCGGGCGTGCGCATGCGCGCGCCGATGATGAGCATCCACACCGTGGCCGCAGGCGGCGGCTCGGTCGTCGCCTTCGACGGCGCGCGGCTGCGCGTGGGGCCGGAGTCGGCCGGCGCCAACCCCGGCCCGGCCAGCTACCGGCGCGGCGGACCGCTCACCACCACCGATGCGAACGTGCTGCTCGGCAAGATCCAGCCTTCGCACTTTCCGCATGTGTTCGGGCCCAATGCCGATGAAGCGCTCGACCTGGCGGCGGCGCGGCGCGGCTTCGAAGCCATGGCGCGCCGCATGTCGGAAGCCACGGGCCGCAGCGTGGGCGCCGAGGAAGTGGCGAGCGGCGCGCTGCGCATTGCCGTGGCCAGCATGGCCAATGCCATCAAGCGCATCTCGGTGGCGCGCGGCTACGACGTCACGCAGTACACGCTGCAGTGCTTCGGCGGCGCGGGCGGCCAGCACGCCTGCCTCGTGGCCGATGCGCTGGGCATGCGCAGCGTCTACCTGCATCCGCTCGCGGGTGTGCTCTCGGCCTTCGGCATGGGGCTGGCGGACCAGCTCGCGATGCGCGAGCTGGCGCTGGAGCGCCGGCTCGATGCACAGGGACTGGTGGCGGCGCGCCAGGCGGCGGCTTCGCTGGCGGCGCAGGCCAAGGCAGAACTGCGCGAGCAGGGCGTGGCCGATGCGGCCATTGCCGCGGTGCACCGCGTGCAGCTGCGCTACGAAGGCACCGATACCGCGCTGGCCTGCGCGCTGCCCATGGCGGGTTCGGCCGACGAGGCGATCGCCGCGATGCGCGAAGAATTCGAAGCCGGCTATCGCCGCCGCTTCGCCTTCCTGATGGCCGAGCGCGCGCTCGTGATCGAAGCCGTGACGGTCGAAGCCGTGGGCGCCGGCGAGCGCGCGGCGCCGCCGGCCGCGCAGGCCGATGCGGCCGCCCATGCACCTGAACCGCTGGCGGCCGTGCGCATGTACTGCGAGGCCGACGAGAAAGCCGCGGGCTGGCGCGACGCCGCGCTGTTCGACGAGGCGGCGCTCAAGGCCGGTGCTTCCATCGACGGCCCCGCCATCCTCGCGGGCCGCAATGCCACCACGGTGATCGAGCCCGGCTGGCAGGCGCGGGCCACCGCGGCCGGCATCGAGCTGCACCGCGTGCGCCCGCGCGTCGCCACGCAGGCCCTGGGCACCAGCGCCGATCCGGTAATGCTCGAGGTGTTCAACAACCTTTTCATGAACATTGCCGAGCAGATGGGCCTGCGGCTGCAGAACACGGCCTACTCGGTCAACATCAAGGAGCGGCTCGACTTCTCGTGCGCGCTGTTCGACGTGCAGGGCAACCTGATCGCCAATGCGCCGCACATGCCGGTGCATCTGGGCTCGATGAGCGAGTCGATCAAGACCGTGATCGACGGCAACCCCGGCATGAAGCCGGGCGACGTCTTCGTGCTGAACGACCCCTACCACGGCGGCACGCACCTGCCCGACATCACGGTGGTCACGCCGGTGTACCTGGCGTCCCACGACGCGCGGCCTTCGTTCTACGTGGCTTCGCGCGGCCACCATGCCGACGTGGGCGGCATCACGCCGGGCTCGATGCCGCCGTTCTCGGCCACCATCGGCGACGAGGGCGTGCTGATCGACAACTTCAAGCTGGTGGAGGGCGGCCGCCTGCGCGAAGCCGAGCTGCGCGCGCTGCTGGGCGGCGGTGCGCACCCGTCGCGCAACATCGAGCAGAACCTGGCCGACCTGCGCGCGCAGATCGCTGCCAACGAGAAGGGCGTGCAGGAGCTGCAGGCCATGGTCGCGCAGTTCGGCCGCGAGACCGTGGCGGCCTACATGGGCCACGTGCAGGACAACGCCGAGGAGTCGGTGCGCCGCGTCATCACGGCGCTGAAGAACGGCGAGTTCACGCTGCCGCTGGACAACGGCGCGCAGATCCGCGTGCGGGTCACGGTCGATGCCGTCGCACGCTCGGCCACGGTCGACTTCACCGGCACCAGCGCGCAGCTGGCCAACAACTTCAACGCGCCGCGCGCCATCACCATGGCGGCCGTGCTGTATGTGTTCCGCACGCTGGTGGACGACGACATTCCGCTCAACGCGGGCTGCCTGAAGCCCATCGAGGTGGTCGTGCCGGACGGCTGCATGCTCAACCCGCTGCCGCCGGCGGCGGTGGTGGCGGGCAACGTCGAAACCTCGAGCTGCGTGACCAACGCGCTCTACGGCGCACTCGGCGTGATGGCCGCGAGCCAGTGCACGATGAACAACTTCACTTTCGGCGACGGCGAGCACCAGTACTACGAAACCATCTCGGGCGGCTCGGGTGCGGGCCCGGGCTTCGACGGCACGAGCGTGGTGCAGACCCACATGACCAACTCGCGCCTCACGGACCCCGAGGTGCTCGAGTTCCGCTACCCGGTGCGCCTTGAAAGCTATCGCCTGCGCGCCGGTTCAGGTGGAGCCGGGCGCTGGCGCGGCGGCGATGGCGGCGTGCGGCGCGTGCGCTTCCTGGCGCCGATGACGGCCTCGATCCTCAGCAACGGCCGGCTCTACGGTGCGTTCGGCGGTGCGGGCGGCGAGGCCGGTGCGGTGGGCATCAACCGTGTCGAACGCGCCGATGGGACGGTCGAGACGTTGGACCACATCGGACAGGTGCAGATGGCACCGGGGGACGTGTTCGTGATCGAGACGCCTGGTGGGGGAGGGTGGGGCGAAGCCGGCTCTTGAGCTGTGTTCTGTCGGCAGGGGTGCGCTCCCGCCGACGGGGTACCTTGCTCCGCGAATGTCCCCCGGCCTGCGGCCTCCTCCTTTATTTCGCTGCGCAAGGCACCCCATCGGCGGGAGCGTGATTCAGAGCACCGGTTGATCAGCGGTGCACCCAGAGCGTGCCCTCGTGCACAGGGCATCGGGTGCTCCCCGCAGCGAAATCAAGGAGGAGGGGCGTAGCCCCGGGGGACATTCGCGGAGGGGAGTACCCGGTGTCCTGTGCACGCGCCCCGAACAAGAGCAACAGCCCCCGAGAAAGAACTACATCCCCACGTAGTTAGGCCCGCCGCCCCCTTCAGGCGTGACCCACACGATGTTCTGCGTCGGGTCCTTGATGTCGCAGGTCTTGCAGTGCACGCAGTTCTGCGCGTTGATCTGCAGGCGCTCCTTGCCGGCGTTGGCCTCGTCGGGCACGAACTCGTACACGCCGGCCGGGCAGTAGCGGCTTTCGGGGCCCGCGAACTTCGACAGGTTGATGTTCACCGGCACCGACGCATCCTTGAGCGTCAGGTGCGCCGGCTGCTGCTCCTCGTGGTTGGTGTTGCTGATGAACACGCTCGAGAGGCGGTCGAAGGTCAGCTTGCCGTCCGGCTTCGGATAGGCGATGGGCTTGCACTCCGCCGCCGGCTTGAGGTACAGGTGGTCGGGCTTGTTGCGGTGCAAGGTCCATGGAATATGGCCCTTGAGCAGCCACTGCTCGATGCCGTTCATGAAGGTGGCAATGCCCAGCCCCTTCTTGAACCAGGCCTTGAAGTTGCGTGCCTTGTTCAGCTCCGTGTAGAGCCAGCTCTTCTCGAACGCGGCCGGGTAGGCCGTGAGCTCGTCGTGCTGGCGGCCGGCCTGCACCGCGTCGAAGGCCGCTTCGGCGGCCAGCATGCCGGTCTTGATGGCGGCATGGCTGCCCTTGATGCGGCTCACGTTCAGGTAGCCCGCCTCGCAGCCGACCAGCGCGCCGCCCGGGAACACCGTCTTGGGCAGCGACATGAGGCCGCCGGCCGTGATGGCGCGCGCGCCGTAGCCGATGCGCTTGGCCGGCTTGATGCCCTGGGCCTCGTCGCCTTCGAGGTACCAGCGGATGTTGGGGTGCAGCTTCCAGCGCTGCATTTCCTCGAACGGGCTCAGGTACGGGTTGCTGTAGTCCAGGCCGGTGATGAAGCCCATCGTGACCTTGTTGTCCTCCATGTGATAGAGGAAGGCGCCGCCGTAGGTGTCGCTCTTCATCGGCCAGCCGGCCGTGTGCAGCACGAAGCCGGGCTGGTGGCGCTTGGGGTCGATTTCCCACACTTCCTTCACGCCCAGGCCGTAGGTCTGCGGGTCCTTGCCTTCGTCGAGCTTGAACCTGCTGATGAGCTGGCGGCCCAGGTGGCCGCGCGCGCCTTCGGCAAACACCGTGTACTTGCCCAGCAGCTCCATGCCGAGCTGGAAGTTCTCGGTGGGCTCGCCGTCCTTGCCCACGCCCATGTTGCCGGTGGCCACGCCGCGCACCGAGCCGTTCTCGTTGTAGAGCACCTCGGCCGCCGGAAAGCCCGGGAAGATCTCCACGCCCAGGTTCTCGGCCTGCTGCGCCAGCCACTTGGTGAAGGCGCCCAGGCTGATGATGTAGTTGCCGTGGTTCTGGAAGCAGGCCGGCAGGAAGGCGTTGGGCGTGCGCAGGCCCGACTTCTCGCCGAGGAACACCATGGCGTCGTCGGTCACGGGCTGGTTCAGCGGGGCGCCCTGTTCCTTCCAGTCGGGCAGCAGCTCGTTGAGCGCGCGCGGGTCCATGATGGCGCCCGAGAGAATGTGCGCGCCGGGCTCGGAGCCCTTCTCGAGCACCACTACCGAGATTTCCTTGTCGTGATGGGCCGCCAGCTGCTTGAGCCGGATGGCGGTCGAGAGGCCGGCCGGGCCGCCCCCGACGACCACCACGTCATATTCCATGGATTCGCGGGGGCCGAACTGGGTGAGGATTTCGTCGTGGGTCATGTGGGTCTCGTCGATAATGATTTGAGGCTCGGACGCTTCGAGGGCGCGAAACATTTTATGTGGAGTGCCGGGCGTCACCTCGGCGACTCGGCAACGGCTCAACAGGACCCCCTTCCCATGGCTTACAGCATCGATCTTTCGGGCCGCGTGGCCTTCATCACCGGCGCTTCCAGCGGGCTGGGCGCGCAGTTTGCCAAGACGCTGGCGCGCGCCGGCGCCGCGGTGGTGCTCGCGAGCCGCCGGCTCGAGAAATTGAAGGAGCTGCGCGCGCGCATCGAGGGCGAGGGCGGCGACGCGCACGCGGTCGAGCTCGACGTGACCGACATCGGCAGCATCAAGGCCGCCGTGGCGCGCGCCGAAACCGAGGTCGGCCCCATCGACATCCTGGTCAACAACTCGGGCGTGAGCACCACCCAGCGCCTTTCGGACGTCACGCCCGACGACTACGACTACATCTTCGACACCAACGTGAAGGGCTCCTTCTTCGTCGCGCAGGAAGTGGGCAAGCGCATGCTGGCGCGTGCCGACGGTTCGGCGCCGGGCACCTACATCGGCGGGCGCATCATCAACATCGCCTCGGTGGCGGCGCTCAAGGTGCTGCCGCAGATCGGCACCTACTGCATGAGCAAGGCCGCGGTGGTGCAGATGACCAAGGCCATGGCGCTCGAATGGGGCCGCTTCGGCATCAACGTGAACGCGCTGTGCCCGGGCTACATCACAACCGAGCTCAACGAGGACCACTGGGCTTCCGAAGCCGGCGCCAAGCTCGTCAACATGCTGCCGCGCAAGCGCGTGGGCAAGCCCGAAGACCTCGACGGCCTGATCGTGCTGCTGGCCAGCGGCCAGAGCCATTTCGTGAACGGCGCGGTCATTGCGGCCGACGACGGGTTCGCGCTCTGATCCTCTCCATCAAAGCCCACCGATGAGAATCGAAATCCCCGAAAAGAAGAAGTTCGTGTTCGAGATGTCCATCCCCATCCGCTGGGGCGACATGGACGCCATGGGCCACCTCAACAACGGCACCTATTTCCGCTACCTCGAAACTGCGCGCATCGACTGGATCCGTTCGCTCGGCATCGAGCCCGGCCCCGGCGGCGAAGGCATGGTGATCGTCAACGCCTTCTGCAATTTCTACCGCCAGATCGAATACCCGGGCGACGTGCTGCTCAAGATGTACGTGAGCGACCCGGCCCGCACCACCTTCGAGAGCTGGGCCACCATGGCGCGCGCCGAGGCGCCCGAGGTGATCTGCGCGGCCGGCGGGGCGACCACGATCTGGGTCGATTTTCCTAGGCAGAAGGCGCTGCCCTTGCCTGACTGGCTGCGCGCGGTGGTGAGCGACTAGGCCGGCCGCAGCACGATGCGCGCCTCGAAGCCGCTGGCGGCACCTGCCGGCGGCGATGCCAGTTCGAGCCGGGCGCCGTGCTTCTCGACGATAGTGCCCACGATCGACAGCCCCAGCCCATAGCCCGCGCGATCGGAGCTGTGGCGCACATGGCGCTGCTGCAGCGTGGCGAGCTGCCCGGCGCTGACGCCCGCGCCGAAGTCGCGCACCGCGAGCGTGCAGGGCGCCATCACCTCGATCACCACCCGGCCGCTGCCGCCGTAGCGCAGCGCGTTCTCCACCAGGTTGCGCAGCGCGATCGCCAGTGCGTCGACATCGCCCGAAGCGACGGGAGCGGCGTCGTCGGGCACCTTGAGCGCGAGCCGCTCGCTGATCTGCGGGTCGTTCCAGAAGTCCTGCGCCACGGCGCCGGCCAGCTGCACCAGGTCGACCCGTGCGCGCGCGAGCGAGGCGCCCGACTCGGCACGCGAGAGCTGCAGCAGCTTCTCGGTGCGGTGGCTGAGCATCTGCAGCGCATCGAGCGCCGCCTGCACGTCGTTGCGCTGCAGGTCGTGCTCGAGCGCGGTCTGCAGCCGCAGCCGTGCCGCGGCCAGCGGTGTTCGCAGCTCGTGCGCCGCATTGGCGGCCAGCGCGCGTTCGACGTCGAGCGAATGCGACAGGCGTTCCAGCAGGCTGTTGACGTGGTCGCCGACCGAGCGCAGCTCGCGCGGCAGGCCGGGCAGCGTGATGGGGCGCAGGTCGGAGCCGCTGCGCTTCTCGATCTCGCCCGCGAGCTGCTGCAGCACGCGCAGCTCGTTGCGCGCCACCTTGCGCAGCACCAGCGCCAGCAGCGGCAGCACGGCACCGAGCGGAATGATCAGCCCGAACAGTGTGCGGTTGAGCGCCGAGCGCCGCTCGTCGAGCGGATCGGCCACCTGGAAATACAGGCCCAGCGTGGGATGCCGCACCGTATAGATGCGCCAGGTCTGGTTGTTGGCGAAGCCCGCGGCCAGCGGCACGTCGAAGGCATCGGTGGGTGCCTCGGCCGAGCGCAGCAGCACCTTCTCGTGGATGTCCACCACCTGGTACATCACCGCGTCTTCCGAGAACAATTGCTTGGGCGCGATCAGCGGCGTGTCCGGTGCCGCGCCCGGATGCTGCAGCTTGCCGAGCTCCTGCAGCGCCATGTCGAACATGCGGTGCGACACCTCGACCAGCTCGTTGTCGAAGTTGTGGTTGATCTCGCGGTCCACATACCAGACCACGGCCAGCACGCACAGCAGCCACACGCCGCCGACCCAGAGGATCAGGGTGCGAGTCAGGCGGCCGGCCAGCGTGTCGCGGCCGTCCTTCGGGTGTGCCGCGGTCATTCGTCCTCGTCCGCCGAGGTCGACAGCCGATAGCCCAGGCCGCGCAGCGTCTGGATGTGGCTCTTGCCCAGCTTGCGCCGCAGGCGGCTGATGAACACCTCGAGCGTGTTGCTGTCGGCCTCGTCGCCGAAGCCGTAGAGCGCGTCGGCCAGGTTCTCGCGGGTGTGGATGCGCTCGGGCCGCGTGGCCATCACGCGCAGCAGGGCCCATTCCTTCTGCGTGAGGACGACCGGGTTGCCGTCCTTGCGGACCCGGTCCTGCGCCAGGTCGATCTCCAGCGTGCCCAGATGCAGCACCGGCGAGCTGCCGGCGCTGCGCCGCCGCTCCACCGCGCGCAGCCGCGCCAGCAGTTCGGCCGGGTCGTAGGGTTTGATGAGGTAGTCGTCGGCGCCGGCGTCGAGGCCGCGGATGCGGTCGGTGACCTGGTCGCGCGCCGTCAGCACGATGACGATGGGCGGTTCGCGCAGCGCGCGCACCTGGGGCAGCAGCGAAAGGCCGTCGCCGTCGCCCAGGTGCAGGTCGAGCAGCACGGCGGCGTACTGCACCGAAAGCAGGGCGCCGCGCGCCTGGGCGAGGCTGGGCGCCACGTCGACCACGAACGCCTTCGCAAGCAGGTAGCTGCAGACGGCGTCTGCCAACGCACTGTCATCTTCGACGAGCAATATGCGCACGCGATGGGGTCTTTCCAAAAAAACGCAGTCTAGCGCCGACTGTCGCGGGGCCGGGCGGCGTCAGTTCCCGCTCAGGGCCGCTTCAGGCTCGGTTCAGGCCGCGAACGTAGGCTCAGGGGGTTTCAGGCTTGCTGGTTTTTCTCTCTCTCTGCTCATGACGCGTGTCCCGAATCTTCCGAATCCCTCGAATCTCCGCCTGGGAGGCATGACCCTCCTTGCATTCGCCTTGCTGCTGGCATGGGACGCCACCGGCGGTGATCTCGCGCTGGCGCGCCTGGCGGGTACGCCGATGGGCTTTCCGTGGCGCGACAACGCCTTCATGGTGCACGTGATGCACGAGGGCGCGAAGAACCTGAGCTGGCTGTTCGTGATGGCGCTGTTCGCCGGCATCCGCTGGCCGCTCGGCATCCTGCGGCGGCTGCCCGTTCGCGCCCGGGCGCAGCTGGCATTCACCGTGCTGCTCTCGGTCATTGCCATCAGCCTCATCAAGCATGCAAGCCACACGAGCTGCCCGTGGGACCTGAAGGAGTTCGGCGGCGTGGCAAGCCATGTGTCGCATTGGGCGTGGAAGGTCTACGACGGCGGCTCGGGCGGGTGCTTTCCGGCGGGCCATGCGTCCGCGGCCTTTGCCTACGCAGGCGGCTATTTCGTGCTGCGACGGGTGTCGCCGCGCGCCGCCATCCTCTGGCTCTGCGCGTCGCTGGCCGCGGGGCTGATGCTCGGCCTGTCGCAGCAACTGCGGGGAGCGCACTACATGAGCCATACGCTCTGGACCGCCTGGATCTGCTGGGTGGTGGGCTTTGCCATCGACCTGGCCGTTGCACCCCGTGCCTCCCGGCTGCCCGCAGCCGAAACCGCCGTGTTGCATGCAGGCCATTGATACCGCCCTGTTCGCGCTGATCAACGCCAGTGCCGCGGCACCGGCGTGGAGCATCTATTTCGCGCGCTTTGCCTCCGACGTGCTGCCGGCCTTGCTGGCCACCGCGATCATCGGCGCGGCGGCGCTCGACCGCCGCCTGCGCTATGCCTGCTTCACCGCGCTGGTCAGCGTGCTGGCGGTCTGGGTCTTCGTGAACGTGTTCCGCTCGGCCATGCCGTTCCAGCGGCCGGCCTTCTACGGCCTTGGCATCCAGTGGGCGCCGCAGGGGCCGCGGCCGGGTTTCCCGAGCCTGCATGCCGCCTGCACCTTCGCAGCCGCGTTTTCGCTGTGGTGCCTGCCGTGGCGCGCGCCCATGCTTGCCGCGCTGGCGGTGGCTGCAGTGGTCGGGTGGAGCCGCGTGTTCCTCGGGCTGCACTTTCCGCTCGACGTGGTCGTGGGGGCGATGCTGGCCGCCCTGGCGTCGATCGTGGTGGAGCGCGGCGTGAGCCGGCCGCTCAACCTGGCGCTCAGGGCCTTCATGCGGCCCAGGCTCCGGGCGAGAAGGGCGCGAATCTGAACACCGGCTGAACGCGCAATTCAGGCTGCCTTCAGTTGCGCTTCCTACAGTCGGTGCATGTCATTTTCAAGAATCGAACCCGCGCCCGTGCGGGGCATGGCGCTGCCGGCAGCCGGCGCGCCGCAGCTGGCGTCCGCACGTGCATTCTGGGCGCGCATCGACCTGTGGCTGGTACGGCCCCGATCGGCACAGCGCGTGGTCGTGTGGCTCGCCATCTACCTTGCCGTGGCCGCCAACTGGCCGCTCTGGAACGAGCTCGCGCGCATCGGCGGCGCACCCAGTGCCTACCTGCCCACGAGCGCCGCCATGGCGGTGCTCATGGTGTGCGCCACGGTGGCGCTGCTGTCCTTCACGGCCTGGTCGCGCTGGATGAAGCCCTTGTGGTTTGCGGTGGTGCTGCTGGCCGCGTTCGTGCAGCACTACATGCTCGAGTACCGCGTGGTGATGGACCCGACCATGATCGCCAACGTGTTGCAGACCGACCCGAACGAGGCGCGCGACCTCATGAGCTGGCGCATGGCCTTCCATGTGCTGCTGGTGGTGCTGCTGCCGGCGCTGGCGCTCTGGCGCGCGCGCATCGTGCCGATGCGCTTCGTCTCCAAGCTCTGGCGCAACGCGGCGCTGCTGCTGCTCGCGGTGGTGCTGGCCCTGGTGGCGGCGGTGTCGATGAACCGGCAACTCGCGCCGCTGATGCGCAACAACGTCCACCTGCGCTACATGATGAACCCGGTCGCGAGCCTCTATTCGGCCGGCTCGGTGGTCCTCAGGCCGATGTTCAAGCGCAGCCGCAAGCTGATCCCGATCACGGCCGGAACGGCGCTGGGCGCGAGCTACGCGGGCCAGGCGCGGCCGCCGATGTTCGTGCTGGTAGTGGGCGAGACGGCGCGGGCCGACCACTTCGGCCTCAACGGCTATGCGCGCAACACAACGCCCGAGCTGGCAGCGCGCGGCGTGCAGAGCTGGCACGACGTGCATTCGTGCGGCACCAACACGCTCGCCTCGGTGCCGTGCATGTTCTCGCCGCTGGGCAAGCAGGGCTACGAATCGCGCAGCGACGACTACGAGAACCTGGTCGACGTGCTGCAGGCCGCCGGGCTGGCGGTGCTGTGGCTCGACAACCAGGCCGGCTGCAAGGATGTCTGCACGCGCATTCCCAACGCCTCCGCCTTCGACAGCCTCACGCCCGCGCAGAAGAGCGCGCTGTGCGACGGCGAGGAATGCCTGGACGACGTGATGCTCAAGGGGCTGGACGCGCGCATTGCCGCGCTGCCCGCCGAGCGCCGCGCAAAGGGCGTGGTGCTGGTCATGCACCAGATGGGGAGCCACGGGCCGGCCTACTACAAGCGCTCGGCGCCGGAGATGAAGCGCTTCCTGCCCGAGTGCAGGACCAACTCGCTGGCCGAATGCGGCCATGCGGAGCTGCAGAACGTCTACGACAACTCGATAGCGCAGACCGATCATTTCCTGGGCCAGACCATCGACTGGCTCAAGGCGCAGTCCGGCCAATACGACCCGGCCTTGCTCTACGTGAGCGACCATGGCGAATCGCTCGGCGAGTACGGCCTGTTCCTGCATGGCGTGCCCTACAGCTTTGCGCCCGAGGCGCAGAAGCACGTGCCCATGGTCACCTGGTTCAGCGCCGGCATGAGCGAGCGCCGCAAGCTGTCGCGCCCGTGCATGGAAGCGGAGCTCGATGCGCCGCTCACGCACGACAACCTCTATCACACGGTGCTGGGGCTGATGGACGTGAGCAACCCCACCTACAAGCCCGCGCTGGACGCGCTCGCATCCTGCCGAAGCAGGGCCTGAGCCGCGGTGCGCGCTACTTATTTCTTCTCACGGGGCAGCCGCCCCATCAGGAAGAACTCGGTGTTCGGCTGCATGCCGCTGAAGCTCGCGAGGCGGTTGCTCAGGCCGAAGAAGGCGGTGATGGAG
Source organism: Variovorax sp. SPNA7 (assembly GCF_033807855.1). Taxonomy (NCBI): domain Bacteria; kingdom Pseudomonadati; phylum Pseudomonadota; class Betaproteobacteria; order Burkholderiales; family Comamonadaceae; genus Variovorax; species Variovorax sp. SPNA7. The sequence goes on along the minus strand of NZ_CP138513.1, from coordinate 3,673,363 downwards.
GCGATGTCCCAGATGTCCTCGTCGTCGAAGCCGTGGGCATGCAGCGCGGTGAAATCCGCGTCCTCGACTTCATGCGAGCGTTCGCAGACCTTCATCGCGAAGTCGAGCATGGCGCGCTGGCGCGGCGTGATGTCGGCCTTGCGGTAGTTCACCGCCACCTGGTCGGCCACCAGCGGCTTCTTCTCGTAGATGCGCAGCAGCGCGCCGTGCGCCACCACGCAGTAGAGGCACCGGTTGGCCGCGCTGGTGGTGGTGACGATCATCTCGCGGTCGCCCTTGGTGAGCGAGCCCTCCTCCTTCAGCATCAGCGCGTCGTGGTAGGCGAAGAAGGCGCGCCACTCGGCCGGGCGGCGCGCCAGCGCGAGGAACACGTTGGGCACGAAGCCGGCTTTTTCCTGCACCGCGAGGATGGCGGTGCGGATGTCTTCCGGCAGGTCTTTCAGCTCGGCGAGGGGGTAGCGGTCGGCCATGTTCTGTCTCCTGGGTGGCAATGCCAGGATCATAGGCAACTGCCCGTCGCCGGGCCCGCTGCCTACTTCAGTGCCTTGCCTTGGGTTGCGCCCAAGGGCGTGTGCAGCTGCGAAGCCACCCACTGGCCGGTGTTGTCGTCGCGGCCCTGCAGCAGGTAGCGCGTGTCGGGCTTGCCGTAGTTCTGCACCGCCATCGCCGAGAACTTGCCGATGTCGGTCTTCGGGTCGCGCAGGCGGTTCACGATCAGCACCTTCTTCGTGTCGGCGAAGTCGGCCATCATGTTTTGGTCGCCCTCGCTGTCGCCGGCAATGAAGCAGGGCCCGTAGCCGTATTTGCTGACCAGGAAGCGCTGGATGTTCTTGGTCTTTCCGGGGCCCTGCGTCTGGTCGTAGCCGCGCCGGTACTCGGGCTGGATCACGCCGCTGGCGTCGCGCTCCAGTTCCATCGCCAGCACGCGTTCGGGCGGGTTGTTGTAGCCGAAGGCGGGGTTCGACGAAATCTCCTTGATCACGTCGACGAAGGAGGCCGAGCACACCCACACGTCGAAGCCCGCGTTGCGGAAGGCGGCGTACAGCTCCTGCATCTCGGGCTGCAGCCGCAGGCCGTTCTTCCAGCTGACCGAGACCACGCCGGCCTGGCCCGGCAGCGCGGCCGGCGAGCTCCATTTCACCTTGGCCACGGGCTCCTTCAGCTGCCAGGCCACGGTGGCGGCCGTGAGCTTGCGCACCTGGGCTTCGGTCATGCCGACGAAGAGATAGGTCACCCAGGGGTAGGCGGTGTCGTGGTCGAAGGTGTCGCCGATGGCTTCGTACAGGTAGCGCACCTTGGTGGTGAAGGCGATGTAGTGTGGGCTGAGCTTCACAGCGGCCAGCGGCTGGCTGCCCTTGAGGCCGCTGTAGTTCTGGTAGAGCCAGGTGTAGCTGGCCACGATGTCGGGCACCACGCGGTCGATGTTGACCGGCTGGCCGGCCGCATTGTTGTGCGCCGGCAGGAAGTCTTTCTTCGGGATGTTCTTGCGCAGCGCCACCTCGAGCTGCGCGGGCGTGGCGCCGAACACCAGGTTCTCGAGCTGGTAGATCAGCGAGGCTTCCTCGGCGTCCAGGAAGATGCTGGTGTTGTCCCAGTCGAAGACCACGTAGGGCGGCCGGGCGGCGCTGTAGCCCGGACTCGCCTTGCCGAGGCTGGCGATCAGGCCTTCGATCTGCGTGCGGTTGAAGGCGTCCCAGCGGCCGGGCGAAAGCGTGGTGGACGCAGAGGGGGCCAGGCTGGCGCAGCCCGTGGCGGCGAGTGCGGCGGCGAGCGGCGTGAGAAGAATCAGGCGGCGTTGCATGGAGTTCCTGTTGTTGTGCGGCGTTGAACGGAAGGCCGAGCGTAGGGAACGCTCGTGACACTTCGGCACAGGCCTACGCATCAGCCATGCCAGCCTGGGCACGGATGCGGTCGTACTGCTGTTCGATGAAGGCCGCCACGCGGCGCACGAGTTCGCGGTTGCCGCCGGCCGCGTGCAAAGCTCGCCTATCCAGGCAAGGACAGTGCCGGCCGGCCGGGCTCGAGCACCGCGAGATCGCTTTCGTCCTTCAGGCCGACGCCGGTCAGCCCTAGGCGAAGGGCTTCGCGCATCAGCCATGCGAGCTTGAAAGCCGCAGCTTCGCAGGGCAGGCCTTCGGGCCGCACGTTCGAGATGCAGTTGCGCTCGGCGTCATGCCGGCCGCGCTTCGGCGAATGGGTCAGGTAGATGCCGAGGCTGTCCGGCGAGCTGAGCCCCGGGCGCTCACCGATCAGCATCACCGAGAGCGCGGCGCCGAACAGCTCGCCGACCTCGTCGGCCAGCGCCACGCGCGCCTGGGTGGCGATGACCACCGGGGAGAAGCGCGTCTCGGGCGGCAGCTGCGCGCGCAGCGCGGCCAGCAGCGGGGCGGCATGGCGCGCCACCGCGAGCGAGGAGAGGCCGTCGCCGACGACGAGGCACACATCGCAATCGCCTTGCGCGGCGGCCTGCAGGCGCTGCGCGTCCGCGGGGTCGAGCTGCCGGCCGAGGTCGGGGCGGCGCAGGTAGGTGGTGCGGTCTTCGGCGCGGCTGCGGGCCCGCATGACTTGCCAATGCTGTTGTTGCAGTGTGGCTTCGAGTGCGTCGACGTCGAGCGCCGCGTGGATGGCATCGCGCGCCATGGCATGGGCCCAGCCGAAGCGCAGCGTCTCGTCGGTCGGCATGCCGGCGCCGGCGCGGCCCAGCGCCAGGCGCGCGGGCGTGGCCGAACGCCACTGCGCCCAGGGATTCGGCGTGACGGCGTCCTTGCTCATGGCGCGAGCGCGGCCAGTCCGCTCATGTCCGCCAGCAGGCGGTTGGCCGAGGGCGGCGCGAGTTGTCCCGCCGCGTCGGTGATCTGCATGCGCTGCAGCCAGGCCTCGAATTCGGGCGCGCGCTTCAGGCCCAGCGTCTGGCGCAGGAACAGTGCGTCGTGGAACGAGGTGCTCTGGTAGTTGAGCATCACGTCGTCGGCGCCCGGAATGCCCATGATGAAATTGATGCCCGCGGTGCCCAGCAGCACGAGCAGGTTGTCCATGTCGTCCTGGTCGGCTTCGGCATGGTTGGTGTAGCAGATGTCGCAGCCGATGGGCAGGCCCAGCAGTTTGCCGCAGCAATGGTCTTCGAGCCCGGCGCGGATGATCTGCTTGCCGTCGAAAAGATATTCGGGCCCGATGAAGCCGACCACCGTGTTGATGAGGAGCGGCTTGTAGCGCCGCGCCAATGCATAGGCGCGCACCTCGCAGGTTTGCTGGTCGACGCCGAAGTTGGCATTGGCCGAGAGCGCGCTGCCCTGGCCGGTCTCGAAGTACATCACGTTGTTGCCGACCGTGCCGCGGTTCAGCGCCAGCGCCGCGGCGTGTGCCTCGGCCAGCAGTTCGGGCGTGACGCCGAAGGACAGGTTCGCCTTCTCGGTGCCCGCGATCGACTGGAACACCAGGTCCACCGGCGCGCCGGCTTCCGCGAGCCTGAGTGTGTTGGTCACGTGCGTGAGCACGCAGCTCTGGGTCGGAATCTCGAAGCGCTGGATCACCTCGTCGAGCATGTGCAGCAGGCGGCCCAGCACCTGCATGCTGTCGGACACCGGGTTGAGGCCGATCACCGCATCGCCCGCACCGTAGAGCAGCCCGTCGAGCGTGGAGGCCGCCACGCCGCGCAGGTCGTCGGTCGGATGGTTGGGCTGCAGCCGCACGGCCAGGTGGCCGGGCAGGCCGATGGTGTCGCGAAACTTCGTGACCACGCAGCACTTCTTGGCGACCGACACCAGGTCCTGGTTGCGCATGAGCTTGGACACGGCCGCCACCATCTCGGGCGTGAGGCCGGGCGCCAGTGCCGTCAGCGCTTCGGTGGTGGCCTGCTCCGAGAGCAGCCAGTTGCGGAAGTCGCCGACCGTGAGGTGCGACATCGGCGCAAAGGCCTCTGCATCATGGCTGTCGATGATGAGGCGCGTGATGTTGTCGCTCTCGTAGGGAATCAGCGCTTCGGTCAGGAACTGCTTGAGCGGCGTCTCGGCCAGCACGTGGCGCGCCGCCATGCGCTGCTGCGCGGTGGCCGCGCCGATCTCCGCGAGGTAGTCGCCCGAGCGCGCCGGGCTGGCCACGGCCATGATCTGCTTCAGGTCGTCGAAGGCGAAGACCTGGCCGGCGATGGTGGTGCGATAGCGCATCTTTCTTTCTTCTTGTTCACTCGATGGTGCGGGAGGACAGCATCTCGTCGGGCGCCGCCGCCTTGCGCTGCGCCGAGGTCAGCAGGAAGTAGCCGTAGGCCGCCGCCATCAGCACCAGGAACAGCAGCGTGAGCATGGCGTTGAACCAGACCATGGCACCCAGGCAGACCACGCCGAGCCCGAGCGCAATGGCCGGAAACACCGGATAGAAGGGCGCGCGGTAGGTGCGCAGCAGGCCGGGCTCGCTCTTGCGCAGCTTGAAGAGCGCGGCCATCGAGATCAGGTACATCACGATGGCGCCGAGCACGGCCATGGTCACGATGTTGGCGGTGAGCGTCTGGCCGCCGAACTGCACCCACTCGTCGCTGAAGATGGCCACCACGCCGATCACGCCGCCCGCCAGCAGCGCGCGGTGCGGCGTGTCGAAGCGCGGGCTCAGGCCCGCGAAGTAGCGCGGCAGGTAGCCGGCGCGCGCCAGCGCGAAGATCTGGCGCGAGTAGCCCATGATGATGCCGTGGAACGATGCGACCAGCCCGAAGAGGCCGATCCACACCAGCATGTGCAGCCAGCCGCTGTTGTCGCCCACCACCGCCTTCATGGCCTGCGGCAGCGGGTCGTTGATGTTGGCGAGCTTGCGCCAGTCGCCCACGCCGCCCGCAAAAATCATCACGCCGAAGGCCAGCACCACCAGCGTGACGATGCCCGTGGTGTAGGCGATGGGAATGGTGCGGTGCGGATCGCGCGCCTCCTCGGCGGCCATGGCCGCGCCCTCGATGGCCAGGAAGAACCAGATCGCGAACGGTATCGACGCGAAGATGCCCGAGACGGCCGCGCCGTTGAGCACGCTGCCGCCGGCCCAGCCGTTGGCGACGAAGTTGGCCATCGACCAGCCCGGCGTGACCACGCCCATGAACACGACCAGCTCGAAGATCGCGAGTACCGTCACGAACAGCTCGAAGGCCGCCGCAATGCCGATGCCGATCCAGTTGAGTGCGATGAAGATCACGTACGCACCCAGCGCGAACCACTTCGGGTTGATGCCGGGGAACTGCACGTTGAGGTAGGCGCCGATGGCCAGCGCGATGGCCGGCGGCGCAAAGACGAATTCGATCAGCGTGGCAAAGCCCGCCACGAAGCCGCCGGTCGGCCCGAAGGCGCGCCGCGCATACGCGAAGGGGCCGCCCGCATGCGGAATGGCGGTGGAGAGCTCGGTGAAGCTGAAGATGAAGGTGGTGTACATCGTGGCCACCAGCACCGTGGCCACCAGGAAGCCGAGTGTGCCGGCGGTGTTCCAGCCGTAGCTCCAACCAAAGTACTCGCCCGAGATGACAAGGCCCACGGCGATGCCCCAGAGCTGGACGGGGCCGAGGACCTTCTTCAGGTGGCCGGTGCCTGTGGGAACAGTGGCTGCGACCGGCGTGACTGTGGTGGGCTGCATGGGGCTTCCTCTTTTTGCGGATGTTGACAGTGCGTATCCGGCAAAGCAAGGCCCGTTCCATCGCTGGCCATAATCGTGCTTTTCAATCTCCCGAGGTGTTCAGTGAAGTCTTCCTCTTCTCTCTTCTGTGCCGCCCTGGTTTCGCTGTGCGCGGTGTCGTCCGCCGGGGCGCAGTCGGCGCCCGTCACCACGCCAAGCGGCCTGGTCTACCAGTCGCTGAAGGAAGGCACCGGCGCATCGCCCGCCGTCACCGACGTGGTCAAGGTGCACTACCGCGGCACCTTCCCGGACAGCGGCAAGGAATTCGACAGCTCCTACAGCCGCGGCGAACCGACCGAGTTTCCGCTCAACGGCGTGATCCCCTGCTGGACCGAGGGCGTGCAGAAGATGAAGCCCGGCGGCAAGGCCAAGCTGACCTGCCCGCCGGCCATTGCCTACGGCTCGCGCGGCGCGGGCGGCGGCGTGATTCCGCCGAACGCCACGCTCAACTTCGAAGTCGAGCTGGTCTCCGTCAAGAAGCGCTGACCGGCAGATCTCGAGAACTCAACTTGGCTGGAACTGGAACAGCCAGGTTTCGGTCAGCGTCTTGTCGCCGGTCTTCAGGTAGAGCCGCATGTCGATCGGCTCGTTGCCTTCGGGCGTGAAGTCGAACTGGGCGCGCCAGTGGCCCGGCACGCCGTTGGGCACGGCCTCGGCAAAGACGTAGGAGAACTTGCCGCGTGGCGCCGTCAGCACCAGCTCGGGCTTCACGCCGAAGGGCACGGTGGTGAGCGGCTGCCCGACAAACTCCACCATGAACTTGCGCACGCCCGGCGGGCGCGGCTGGCCGGGCTGTCCGCCGCGCCCGATGCGCGTGGCCACGCAGCGCGCGAGCGGCGAGGGAAAGGGCTCCTGGTCGGTCCAGTGCAGCCGGTACTGCAGGCTGTAGCTCGCGCCCGCCTTGGCATCGGCCTTGGGCACCCAGAAGGCGACGATGTTGTCGTGGATCTCGTCGTCGGTCGGGATCTCGATCAGCTGCACCGAGCCTTCGCCCCAGTCGCCCAGCGGCTCGATCCAGAGGCTCGGGCGCTTCTCGTAGTTGACGCCGTCCTGGTAGTTGTCGAACGCGCGGTCGCGCTGCAGCAGCCCGAAGCCGCGCGGGCGGGTGTCGGCAAAGGCCGAGGCGCGCGTCTGCGTCGGGTTGTTGAGCGGGCGCCAGATGCGTTCGCCCGCGCCGTTCCAGATGGCCAGGCCGTCGGAGTCGTGCACCTCCGGGCGCCAGTCGATGGCGGTGGGCTTGATGGTCTCCGAGTACCAGTACATCGAGGTGAGCGGCACCAGGCCCAGGCGCGACACATCGCGGCGCAGGAAAACGCGTGCGTCGATGTCCATGATCACGGCCTTGCCGCGCTGCATCACGAACTTGAACACGCCCGTGACGCTCGGCCCTTCGAGCAGCGCGTAGACGGTCATCGAAGTGGTGTTGTTGGCGGCCGGCGTCTCGAAATAGAAGCGCGTGAAGGTGGGGAATTCCTCGGGCTTGTCGGGCACCGCCACGTCGAGCGCAAGGCCGCGCGCCGACAGGCCGTACTGGTAGAGCTCGCCGATCGCGCGGAAGTACGAGGCGCCCAGGAAAGCCACCCAGTCGTTCTTCTGCCAGTCGAGCTTGCCCTGGTCGCCCAGTCGGCTTTCCTGCAGCCGAAAGCCCGCAAAGCCCGCGCCGGCCGGCAGCGCGCGCGCCGGGCTGTCGGGCGGCATCGAGAAGTACGAAGGGCTGTAGAGCACCTCGCGCGCGAAGGCGTCGCCATCGGAATTCTCGAGCACGTGCATGCGCACCGGTGTCTGGAAGAAGCGGCCGAGGTGGAAGAAGGTGACCGGAAAGGCGCCCGGGCCGTCGCGGAAGAGGGCGTTGGCCGGGTCGAACTTGATCTTGCCGTGCGCGTCGTAGTCGATCTTCTCGAGCACCTCGGGCGCGAGCGGCGCGGCAGCGGCATAGGGCTGCCCGGCCAGGCGCCTGGCCTGCGCCACGAGGCGGTCGAAGGAGAAGGGCGAAGGCTGGCTCAGCTTCAGGCCGTTGGCGGCCAGTGCCTCTTCGGGCAGTCCAAGGGCGGCGAGTGCGGCGGCGGCACCACCTGCGGCAAGGAAGGATCGGCGATCAAGCATGTGTTTCTTGAGGGTTGCGGTCTTGGGAGTACGTCGTGGAGTACGAAAAGGAATGAGCGGAAGGCGATGCGGCCGGAGAAACCATCCTAATGCAGCCGGCGCCGGGAATTTTCCGCGCACAAGAGCGGCGAGCATGCCGCGGCCGTGGGGTTTCGCGCGTCAGCCAAGCTGCGCAGCGCGAGCCGGACAAGGCCGGGATTTGAGATATTTGTGCGTTTATGTATCGGCGCTGTCATCGGCGCTGTCGGCCACGCCCAGGGCGTAGACGGCATAGAGCGGCACGCCGAGCAGCATCAGCGCCAGCGGCGCGAACAGGGCGTAGGCCAGCCCGACGCCTTCGAGCACCCGGTAGGTGGCCTCGAGGCGCAAACGCGGATGGGGCTGCGCTAGTTCGGCGGTCTTGCGCAGCCCCCAATGAAACTCCGCCCCGGTGGCGCGCAGCGAGGGATGCTGCGCGGCACGGCCCACCGCGAGCCAGCAGACGGCATCGAAGGCCAGCACCGAACCCGCGGGCGCGCGCTCGCCGAAGGTCGCGAGCACGGCCTGCGCCTGCTGCGGCTGCAGGTACATCAGGACGCCTTCGGTGAAGAGGAAGACGGGTTGTGCCTGGCGCTTGCGCGGCAGTTCGAGCGCGTCCCACCAGCGGGGCGATGTGAGGTCGAGCTCGCGCGCATCGTGGCGCGGGTGGGCCTCTGGCAGCAGCTCGCGGCGCAGCGCCATCACTTCGGGCAGGTCGGCATCCGTCATGCGCGACCTTCCGTCGTCCAGCCACTGGAAGTAGTGGCTCAGGCCGCAGCCCATGTTCACCACGCGGCCGCCCGGGTGCTGCTTGAGGAACTCCTGCGCGAGGCTGCGGAAGCGCCGCGTGCGGCTCAGGATGCTGTAGATGGTGGTCCGGTCCTCGGGCAGCGGATGGCCTTCGTCGCGGATCTTCTCGAGAATCGACGCGGCGTAGGCGTCCCGCACGGCCATCTGCGGAAACATCGCGTCGCCGGAAGCGCGCGCGGCGAGCGGAATCCGCAGGGTCGACGGCACCGCCGAAAGCCTTTGTGCGGCTCTCTTGCTTGCTGTCATGGGCGCAGGCACCGGGTCATGCGCAAGTCTGGCTGCTCCCACGCGGCGGAGCAAGTCAGCCTTTCGTTAGCCCCCGCGCCGGCCGCCGCTACACCATTTACTTGGCGGTGGGCATCACGAACTCGGCGCCCTTGGGCGTGCTCTCGGGCCAGCGCTGCATGATCGACTTCTGCTTGGTGTAGAAGCGCACGCCTTCCTCGCCGTAGGCATGCATGTCGCCGAACAGGCTGCGCTTCCAGCCGCCGAAGCCGTGCCATGCCATCGGCACCGGGATCGGCACGTTGATGCCGACCATGCCCACCTGGATGCGGCGACCGAACTCGCGCGCCACGTTGCCGTCGCGCGTGAAGCAGCTCACGCCGTTGCCGAATTCATGGTCGTTGACCAAGTCCACCGCGTCCTTGAAGTTGGCCACGCGCACGCACGAGAGCACCGGGCCGAAGATCTCTTCCTTGTAGATGCGCATTTCGGGCGTGACGTGGTCGAACAGCGTGCCGCCCATCCAGAAGCCGTCGCCGCAGCCAACGCCTGCCTTGCCGCCGTCGAACTGGCGGCCGTCGACCAGCAGCTTCGCGCCTTCCTGCTCGCCCTGGGCGATGTAGCCGGTGATGCGCTCGTGCGCCGCGCGCGTGACGATCGGGCCCATCTCGGCCGCGAGGTTCTCGCCGTCGAGCACCTTGAGCGTCTTGGTGCGCTCGATGAGCTTGGGAATGATCTTGTCGGCCACGTCACCCACCAGCACCGCTACGCTGATGGCCATGCAGCGCTCGCCGGCCGAGCCGTAGCCCGCGCCGATCAGCGCATCCACCGTCTGGTCGATGTCGGCGTCGGGCATCACCACCATGTGGTTCTTCGCACCGCCAAGCGCCTGCACGCGCTTGCCGTTGCGTGCGCCGGTTTCATAGATGTAGTTGGCAATGGGCGTGGAGCCCACGAAGCTCACGGCCTTGACGTCGGGGTGCTCGAGCAGCGCGTCGACCGCCACCTTGTCGCCCTGCACCACGTTGAACACGCCGTCGGGCAGGCCGGCTTCCTTCAGCAGCTCGGCCATGCGCAGCGACGGGGTCGGGTCGGTCGGGCTGGGCTTGAGAATGAAGGTGTTGCCCGCGGCAATGGCCACCGGGAACATCCACATCGGCACCATCACCGGGAAGTTGAAGGGCGTGATGCCGGCCACCACGCCGAGCGGCTGGCGCAGCGTCCAGTTGTCGATGCCGGTGGAGACCTGGTCGGTGAAGTCGCCCTTGAGCAATTGCGGGATGCCGCAGGCGAACTCGACGATGTCGATGCCGCGCGAGACCTCTCCCTGCGCATCGGTGAACACCTTGCCGTGCTCGGCGGTGATCATGTGCGCGAGCTCGTCCTTGTGCAGGTTGAGCAGCTCCAAAAACTTGAACATCACGCGGGCGCGGCGGATCGGCGGCGTGTCGGCCCACTTGGGAAAGGCGGCCTGCGCGGCGGCCACCGCGGCATCGACGTCGGCCTGGACGGCCAGCGCCACCTTGCCCGTGACCTTGCCGGTGGCCGGGTTGGTGACGTCCTGCGTGCGGGTGGAGTTGCCGGCGGCGTGCTGGCCGCCGATGAAATGCGCGATCTGTGTGGTCATGGAGAGTCCCAGGTCAAGTGATTGCGCCAGTCTAGGAAAGGCAAGGGCCCCTGCCTAGGCGCCAGGGTTGAACTGTTTGTTCGCTATAGTGAACAATCCCGCCATGGATCTGCAAAAAGCCGAATCGCTCTGGATGCACCTGCACTGGCTGATCGTGCTCGGCCAGCAGGGCAGCTACACCGCCGCCGCCGCGCGCCTGGGCGTGAGCAAGGCCGCCATGAGCCAGCGCATCGCCGAGCTGGAGCGCGCCGTGGGCGTCACCCTGGTGCGCCGCACCACCCGCAGCATGCGGCTGACCGAGGCCGGGCAGCAGCTGGTCGACCAGACCCGGGAGCCCTTCGAGCAGATCGCCCACAGCTTCCTGCAGGCGCAGGACCACGCGGGCGAGCCGCGCGGCCTGGTGCGGGTGACCGCGCCGGTGGCGCTGGGGCGGCAGCAGCTATTGCCCAGGCTTGCCGACTTCCTGCTGGCGCATCCGTCGATCCGCGTCGAAATGGAACTCTCCGACCGGCTGAGCTCCCTGGCCACCGAGGGCTTCGACCTGGCGGTGCGGCACGCGGCCTCGCCGCCCGACACGCATGTGGCCTGGCGGCTGTGCGACACGCGTTCGGTGCTGGTGGCGAGCCGTGCCTACCTGCGCCGCAAGGGAACGCCGCTGGCGCCGCCCATGCTGACCGAGCACGACTGCCTGCACTATCCCCGCGGGCAGGAAACCAACGTATGGTCCTTCGAGCGGCGCGGCGGCCGCGCGCGCCATGCCGAGCGCGTGACCGTGCCCATCGCCGGCCCGCTGGCCGCCAACAACAGCGAGGCGCTGCGCGACGCCGCCCAGGCGGGGCTTGGCATTGCGCTCTTGCCCGACTTCAGCGCGCAGTCGGGCCTGCAGGCGGGCAAGCTGGTCGAGGTGCTGCCCGACTGGCAGCCCACGGGCGCCTTCGCCGACCAGATCTACGCCATACGGCCGTATTCGCTGCACATTCCGCGTGCGGTCAACCTGTTCGTGAGCCACCTGCGCGAGACGCTGAAGGCGGGGTTCCCGCTGCCCGAGGCCTGATGGCCTGCGGGCTTCCGGCCTCGCTTTCGGTTTTTCAGGTCGACGACGCCATCAGCTGCCCAACCAGCAGCTGCGCCGCCGGCGACAAGGTCTCGCCGGTCTTGGTGGCCATCAGCAGGCGGCGCACGGCCCAGGCATCCTTGAGCCGCACCACCTTGAGGCCGAGTGCGCTCACCTGCGCCTTGCAGGCCGCGAGCGGCACCACGCCGATGCCGAGGTTGGCCGCGATCATGTGGCACATCGCGTCGAAGCTGCGCACCTGCACGCGCAGGCGCATCGGAATGCCGGCCTGCTCGGCCGCGCGCGAGGTGAGCTCGAGCAGCGAGCTGCTGCGGTTCAGGCCCACGAACTCGTGCGCGAGGCAGGTCTTGAAATCGGTCCGGCGCGTGCGCGCGAGCGGATGCTGCCGGGCGCACAACACCACCAGCTCGTCGGTCTGGAATGGCGCCACGTCGAGCCCGTAGGCCGGCGTGTTCTCGGCGAACACGCCCACGTCGGCCAGGCCGTCGACCAGCGCGCGCACGATGTCGCCGCTCAGCTGCTCCTCGACTTCGACGCGGATGTCCGGATGCTGGCCGAGGAAGGCGGCCAGCGTGGCCGGCAGGAATTCGGTGAGCGCCGACATGTTGGCCCACAGCCGGACATGGCCGCGCACCCCGCTCGAATAGTCGCCGAGCTCGTTGCTGAACTGCTCGAAGCCCTGGAACAGCCGCATCGCATGCTGCATGGCCACGTGGCCGGCCGGGGTCAGCGCAATGCCTTGCGAGCTGCGTTCCAGCAGCTTCGATCCGGTTGCGGCCTCGAAGTCCGACAGCCGCCGGCTGGCCGCCGAGAGCGCCAGGTGGCAGGCCTCGGCGCCCTTGGTGATGCTGCCCGACTGGGCCACGGCGCAGAACAGGCGCAGCGTGACGAAATCGACGCGGGCGGGGTTGATGGGGGCGGCCATGCTCGCATTCTAGAAAGCCTTCGCATTTTGCGAAGGCCTCCTCCCACCAAAGCAATTCCGTTCGCAGCGATCTGTTTCTAGAGTTGGGGCAACCAATCAGGAGACAAGATGAACGCACTCGAAGGCCTCAAGGTGCTGGAGCTCGGCCAGCTCATTGCCGGCCCGTTCGCCGGCAAGACGCTCGCCGAGTTCGGCGCCGACGTGATCAAGGTCGAGCCGGCCGGTGTCGGCGACCCGCTGCGCAAGTGGCGGCTGCTGCGCGAAGGCACTTCGGTGTGGTGGGAGGTGCAGTCGCGCAACAAGCGCTCGGTGTGCCTGGACCTGCGCAGCGCCGAGGGCCAGCAGGCGGTGCGCGCGCTGGCGCTGGAGGCCGACGTGCTGATCGAGAACTTCAAGCCCGGCACGCTCGAAGGCTGGGGCCTGGGCTGGGAGCAGCTGCATGCGCTCAACCCGCGGCTCATCATGCTGCGCATCTCGGGCTATGGGCAGACCGGCCCCTACCGCGACAAGCCGGGCTTCGGCGTGCTCGGCGAATCGATGGGCGGGCTGCGCTACCTGAGCGGCGAGCCGGGCCGGGTGCCCGTGCGGGTGGGCGTTTCGCTGGGCGACACGCTGGCGGCGCTGCATGGCGTGATCGGCGTGCTCACGGCGCTGCACCATCGCACGGCCCATGGCGGGCAGGGGCAGTTCATCGACGTGGCGCTCTACGAATCGGTCTTCAATGTGATGGAAAGCCTGCTGCCCGAATACGACGCGTTCGGCGCGGTGCGCGAGCGCGCCGGCAGCGCCTTGCCGGGCATTGCGCCGACCAATGCCTACAAATGCAGCGACGGCCACTACGTGCTGGTGGCGGGCAATGGCGACAGCATCTTCCGCCGGCTGATGCGCGCCATCGGCCGCGCGGACCTGGAGAACGATCCGCAGCTCGTGCACAACGACGGCCGCGTGCAGCGGGTGGAAGAGATCGATGCCGCCATCGAGGCCTGGACGCTGCAGCGCAGCCGCGACGAGGTGCTGGCGGTGCTCGATGCGGCCGGCGTGCCGGTCGGGCGCATCTACACGGTGGCCGACATCGCTACCGATCCGCAGTACCTGGCGCGCCAGATGATCGTCGAGGCGACCACCGCCGACGGCGACATGCTCAAGGTGCCGGGCGTCGTGCCCAAGCTCAGCGCCACGCCGGGGCGCATTGCGCACCCCGCTCCGCGGCTCGGCGAACACACCGATCAGCTGCAAGGCGCAGGCTGGCCGGCGCGCCGCACCGCAGAAAGCGAGGCCGTATGAAAGAAGGCAAGGGCAAGCGGCTCTTCATCAACGAAGTGGCCACGCGCGACGGCTTCCAGATGGAGAGTCGCTTCATTCCCACCGATGACAAGATCGCGCTGGTCGACCGGCTGAACACGCTGGGCTACGCCAAGATCGAGGTAACTTCGTTCACCTCCGCCAAGGCGATCCCGGCGCTGCGCGACGGCGAGGAAGTGATGCAGCGCATCGTGCGGCGGCCGGGCGTGGTCTATACCGCGCTGGTGCCGAACCTGCGCGGTGCCGAGCGCGCGCTGGAAAGCCGCATCGGCGAATTCAATATCGTCATGTCGGTGAGCGAGACCCACAACCTCAGCAACCTGCGCATGACGCGCGAGCAGTCCTTCGCGCAGCTGGCCGAGGTCATCGCGCTGGCCAGGCAGGCGGGCGTGCCCGTGAACGTGTCGCTCTCCTGCGTGTTCGGCTGCCCGATGGAAGGCGAGGTGCCGCTGGCCGCGGCGCTGGAATGGATCGACCGATTCGCGGCGCTGCAGGTGCAGGGCGTCACGCTGTGCGACACCACGGGCATGGCTTTTCCGACGCAGGTGCAGGCCGTCTGCGAAGCCGTGATGCCAAGGCACCCCGGCCTGCAATGGACGGCGCACTTCCATAACACGCGGGGCATGGGGCTCGCGAACACGGTGGCGGCGGTCGAGGCGGGCATCGAGCGGCTCGACATGTCGCTGGGCGGCATCGGCGGCTGCCCGTATGCGCCCGGTGCCACCGGCAACGTCGCCACCGAGGACGTGGTGCACATGCTGCAATGCATGGGCTACGACACCGGCATGGATCTGGGCGGCCTGATCGATGCCGCCTCGGAACTCGAAGCGCTGGTGCAGCACGACTTGCCGAGCCAGGTGCCGCGCGCCGGCCACCGGCTCACGCGGCATGCGCCGCCGGCGGATTTCAACGACATCGCGGCGCGTGCGCATGCGCGCCGGGCCAAGGAGCTGAACCCATGATCGACCATCTGGACCACCTGGTGCTCACCACCGCTGACGAGGAGGCCTGCACCCGCTTCTACGTCGACGTGATGGGCATGGCGCTGGAGACCTTCGGCGCCGACCGCAAGGCCTTTCGCTTCGGCAACCAGAAGATCAACCTGCATGTGAAGGGCCACGAGTTCGAGCCCAAGGCGCAGGTGCCGACGCCGGGCTCGCTGGACCTGTGCTTCATCGCGAGCGTGCCGCTGGAGGACGTGATCGCACGGCTGAAAGACAAGGGCGTGCCGATCCTCGAAGGCCCGGTGATGCGGACCGGCGCCACTTCGCGCATCCGATCGGTCTATGTGCGCGACCCCGACCTGAATCTCATCGAGATATCCGAACTGGCGCCCTGACGCGCCGGCTTCGAATGCAACCCTAAAAACACCGGAGACAGACAAACCATGAAACCCACCCATCGCCTTCTGATTACCGCAGGCCTCGCGCTGGCGGCGGCCGCGGCCGGCGCCGACACCTGGCCCTCGAAACCGATCACCTTCATCGTGCCCACCGCGCCCGCCGGGTCCACCGACATCATGGCGCGCATGGTGGCCGACCCGCTGCAGCGCGCGCTGGGCCAGCCCATCGTGGTCGACAACAAGCCCGGCGCCAGCGGCAACATCGGCACCGAGGCGGTCGCGCGCGCCGCGCCCGACGGCTACACGCTGCTGATGCAGTACTCGGGCTACCACGTCGGCAACCCCGCGCTCTTTCCGCAGATCAAGTGGAGCCCCACCAAGGACTTCGTGCCGGTGGCGCTGGTGATGCGCGCACCGCACGTGGTCGCGGTGAGCGGCAAGCTGCCCGTGAACTCGATGAAAGAACTGATCGAGTACGGCAAGAAGAAGAAAGAGGGCGGCCTGTTCTACGCCTCGTCGGGCAACGGCTCGATCCAGCACATCGCGGGCGAACTGCTGTCGCGGCAGGCGAAACAGCCCATGACGCACGTGCCCTACAAGGGCTCGGGCCCGGCCATCAACGACCTGATCGCGGGCAACGTCGACATGTTCATCACCACGCCGCCGTCGGTCATCGGCCATTTCGCGGGCGGGCGCATCAAGCCGCTCGCGTACACGGGCAGCAAGCGCCATCCGTCGATGCCCGATGTGCCGACCTCGGCCGAGGCGGGGCTGCCAGGCTACGAGGTGGAATCGTGGTTTGCGGTGTTCGCACCGGCCAGGACGCCGCCCGAGGTCGTCAACAAGCTCAGCGCCGAGATCAGGAAGATCGTCGAGAGCGAGCCGTTCCGCAAGAAGGTGGACGAGCAGGGCGCCTTTGCCACCTACATGGACCCGGCGGCCCTGGGCAAGTTCGTCGACCAGGAACTCGCGGCCTGGGCGAAGGTGATCAAGGCGGCGGACATCAAGCCGGACTGAGGGGCCTCGCCAGCACGGCGTTCGCTCGCCGCGCCAGGCGCTTTTGGGGCGCGAGAAATGAACGGCGCATCGCCGGCCCGGCGAATCATCCGGCAACCCGCATGCACACTGGATTTTCGCTTGCGCACCTCGCGAAAGTGCGCAAAAAGGCCTGGGCAGCTACGCCTCACGCTGGTAGCCTTGGGCGGAAAGGCAATCAACCAAATGATTGCTTTTCATAGTGCGCCTAAGGGGGAATTTGTGGCTGAAGTACTGGAAATGGCAGTGATGGACCGGGTCGGCGAAGCCATGCGGCGGGCCCTGCCTCTTTTGCCAAGCGAAGCTCGGTCTACCGTCATGGCGATGTTGCAGCCCCAAGCGCTTGCGATCATCGCCGGGACGCTGGTCGTGTGGGCTGGCTCGCACTTCTTCGGGGTGGGCGAAATCGTCGACATCATTCTGCTTGTGGTGGGCTTCGCTGCACTCGGGATGTCGGTATTTTCAGGAGCCAGTGAGCTCACCGATTTTGTGGAGAAGGCGGTAAATGGCCGGTCGGATGCGGATCTCGATCAGGCCGCCGAGCACTTTGCAAAAGCGATTTCCTTGCTTGGAATTTCGGCGATTCAGGCTCTGCTGATGCGCGGCGCTGCCCGTACCGTGATAGAGCGTGGCATACCGAAAGTCGAGCCCTTGCCCAATGTTGGGACGCCCCCTCCCGCGGGCAATGCGCTGCGGCTCAGCCGGCCCGAGACCCTGCCTGGCGGGTCGCTTGGTTCTACTGGTGTATTCGGCGAGATCAGTGTTGCTCGCAACCAGAGCCTCACCGAGCAACGACTCACGCTCTTTCACGAGTTGGTCCACCGCTATTTCTCGCCGCGCATGGGCCCCTTGCGTCAGCTGCGCGCCCAGATGAGCTGGTCTGCCTACTCTCGATCCGCGCTGCTTCGTTATCTCGAAGAAGCATTGGCGGAAGGCTACGGACAGCTGAAAGTGCATGGCTTGGCGCAGGCACTTGGCGCGTATCGCTTTCCAATCCAGAACGGGTACGTCACGGTATCTCAGCTTGCGGTTGAGGGCATGTACATCGGCCGAATTCTTATCGGTGGATCCAGCTTCTGGGTTGGTGTGAGTGGCGGCCAGATTCCCAATCGCAAACCATGATTGACGAGCAAACCGCAGTGGAGATCGCCAGAGCCGAAGCACAGTCGATGGGCTGGGCCTTTGGCGAACCCGTTGAGGCTGTGTTGAGACAGCGTCGATCCTGGTTCGGCAAGCTCGAGAACCGCGGGCGGTGGAATATTCGCGCCAACGCCATGGCACGTGGAACTTGCGCCTGGTTTGTCATTGACGCCGTCGATGGACGGGTCCTTGAAAAGGGCTATGTGCCGCGCTGAAGCGATCTCTAGCCCGCAATGAGCTTCTGCACCAGCTCCGCCGTGGTCGCCGCCGCGTACTTGCGCATCAGCCGCGCGCGGTGCAGCTCCACCGTGCGGTGGCTGATGCCGAGCGCCTTGCCGATCTCCTTGGACGTGAGCCCGCGCATCACCTGCGCGGCCACCTCGCGCTCGCGCGGCGTGAGCTCGGCCTTCACGGCGCGACGCGATCCCAAATCTTCGAAGGTCCAGATGCCGGCCTCGTGCGGCGCGGCGCGGTTCATGGCGTGGCCGGTGACATGGCACCAGAAGGTCTCGCCGGCAATGGCGCCGTGCAGGCCGCCCAGGCGCTTCATCATGCGGTTGTCGGCATAGCGGCCGCTGGCGTTCAGGAAGGGCTCCATGCGCTTGCCGATGCGCTCGAACTCGGCCACGCTCGGGTACAGGATGCTGAACGAATGCCCGACCAGGGCGGAGGGCGTTGCACCGAAAATCTCGCACACCCGCTCGTTGCAGGCCACGATGGTGCGGTTGCTCGACACCACCATGCCGACGGGCGCCTGTTCAAAAGCCAGCCGGTAATCGATCTCGGGCATCGGGGGTCACCATTACGAAATACTACGTATGCGACTACGTAGTATCGTTCAAGGCTCTGCAAAGCTTTCGCCAACTCTCCACCATCCATCAAGGAGCCCGAGTGAACAAGATTTATCCCTCCGCAGACGCGGCACTCAAGGGGGTCGTGGCCGACGGGCAGATGCTCGCGGTCGGCGGCTTCGGCCTGTGCGGCATTCCCGAGGCGCTCATCGACGCGCTGCGCGACTCCGGCGCCAAGGATCTCACCTGCATCTCCAACAACGCGGGCGTCGACGGCTTCGGCCTCGGCAAGCTGCTCGAGACGCGCCAGATCAAGAAGATGATCGCGTCCTACGTGGGCGAGAACAAGGAGTTCGAGCGCCAGTACCTCGCGGGCGAACTGCAGCTCGAATTCACGCCCCAGGGCACGCTGGCCGAGAAGCTGCGCGCGGGCGGTGCGGGCATTCCGGCCTTCTTCACCAAGACCGGCGTCGGCACGCAGGTGGCAGAAGGCAAGGAGCTGCGCGAGTTCGACGGTGAAACCTACGTGATGGAGCGCTCGCTGGTGCCCGACGTGGCGCTGGTCAAGGCCGACGTGGCCGACAAGTCGGGCAACCTGCGCTTCCGCCTCACGGCGCGCAACTTCAACCCGGCCGCCGCCATGGCCGGCAAGATCTGCATCGTCGAGGTCGAGAAGATCGTCGAGGTGGGCGAGCTGGCCCCCGACGACATCCACCTGCCGGGCATCTACGTGCACCGCATCGTGCTCAACGCCAAGCCCGAGAAGCGCATCGAGAAGCGCACCGTGAGCGCAGCCGCGCCGGCCGATGCGGCCGCCGCCAAGGTCGAAGCGCAGGCCGCCATTGCGCAGGCCGCCGCCGGCAGCGAAGTGCCTGCCCCCGTCAAGAACAACAAAGGAGCCTGAGATGTCCTGGACCCAAGACCAAATGGCCGCGCGTGCGGCGCAAGAACTCGAAGACGGCTTCTACGTGAACCTGGGCATCGGCATTCCCACGCTGGTGGCCAACTTCGTCGGCGACAAGGAAGTGTGGCTGCAAAGCGAGAACGGCATGCTCGGCATCGGCCCGTTCCCGACCGAGGACCAGGTCGACGCCGACCTGATCAACGCCGGCAAGCAGACCGTGACCACCATCCCCGGCTCGGCCATCTTCGGCAGCCACGAGAGCTTCGCGATGATCCGCGGCGGCAAGATCAACCTGTCGATCCTCGGCGCGATGCAGGTCAGCGTGGAGGGCGACCTCGCCAACTGGATGATCCCGGGCAAGATGGTCAAGGGCATGGGCGGTGCCATGGACCTGGTGGCCGGCGTGAAGCGCGTGATCGTGCTGATGGAGCACGTCGCGAAGAAGAAGGACGGCACCGAGGACCTGAAGATCCTCGAGAAGTGCACGCTGCCGCTGACCGGCGTGGGCGTGGTCGACCGCATCATCACCGACCTGGCCGTGATGGACGTGGTGCCCGAAGGCCTCAAGGTGGTCGAGCTCGCGCCGGGCGTGAGCTTCGATACGCTGCAGGCCAAGACCGGCGCCAAGCTGATCCAGTAAGGCCGCCGACGCAACGACGACCAAGGGCAGGGCCGCGAGAGCGGGCCCTGCCTTTTTGCTTTGGACGTTCTGGAGGAATGAAATGAATGCGAGCGAAGCCCTGGGCAGCATTTGGCAGCGGGCGGACTTGCCGCCTGAGGCCTTGCAGCATGCGCGGCTCGCGGGCGAAGACCCGGTGCTGCCGTCGTCCTTCGCAGTGGGCGCGGCCGCGCAGAGCACCATCGCCGCAGCGGCGCTCGCGGCCTGCGAGCTCGGGCATCTGCGCGGCGTCGCGCGCCAGCAGGTGGCGGTCGACATGCGGCATGCGGCGCTCGACTGCACCGGCTGGTTCAGCCTCGACGGCCGCGTGCCCGAGCTGTGGGACAGCTTCTCCGGGCTGTACCGCTGCGCCGACGGCTGGGTGCGCATCCACGCGAACTTCGCGCATCACAGGGAGGGCGCGCTGCGGCTGATGAAGCTGGACCCGGACGCCGCCACGCGCGCCGAGGCCGAGGCGGTGATGGCCACCTGGCGCGCGCTCGATTTCGAAGACGCGGCCGCCGCGCAAGGCCTGGTGGCGAGCGCGCTGCGCCGCTTCGACGAATGGGACGCCTCGCCGCAAGGCCGGGCCATTGCGGCACAGCCGCTCTTCACCATCGAACGCATCGGCGATGCGCCGCCGCGCGTGCTGCCGCCGCTGCGCGAAGACCAGCGGCCGCTCACCGGCCTGCGCGTGCTCGACCTGACGCGCATCCTCGCGGGCCCCGTGGGAGGCCGCGCGCTGGCGGCCTATGGCGCCGACGTAATGCTCGTCAATTCGCCGCATCTTCCGAACATCGAATCCATTGCCGAAACCAGCCGCGGCAAGCTGTCGGCGCATGTGGACCTGCGCACCGAAGCGGGCCGCGCCACGCTGCGTCAGCTCGCCGCCGACGCCCATGTCTTCGTGCAGGGCTACCGCCCGGGCGGCATCGCGGCGCTGGGCTTCGGGCCGGCGGAACTCGCGCGGCTCGCGCCCGGCATCGTGTGCGTGTCGCTCACGGCCTATGGCACGCAGGGCCCGTGGGCGCAGCGCCGCGGCTTCGATTCGCTGGTGCAGACCGCCATGGGCTTCAACCATGCCGAAGGCGAAGCAGCCGGCGACGGCAAGCCCAGGCCGCTGCCGATGCAGATCCTCGACGAGGCCACGGGCTACCTGATCGCCTTCGGCGCCGCCGCGGCGCTCTGGCGGCAGCAGCAGGAGGGCGGCAGCTGGCATGTGCAGGTGTCGCTGGCGCAAACGGGCCAATGGCTGCGCGGGCTCGGCCGCGTGCCCGGCGGGCTGTCGATCGCCAGGCCCGACTTGAAGCCCTATCTGGAGACCTCGGCCTCTGGCTTCGGCGAACTGACCGCGCTGCGCCACAGCGCGCAGCTGTCGCGCACGCCGGCCGCATGGCCGCGCCCGTCGATGCCGCCGGGCAGCCATGCGCCGGCCTGGCCCGGCGGCGCCGGGCGATGAGAAACTTGGCGCATGCAGACGACGAACAGATACGAAGGAAGGCCGTTGCTGCGGCTGGTGGATTGCCTGGTGCTGGACGCCATTGATCAACTCGACGACGCCAAGCGCGCCAAGCTCGAGGCGCTGGAGCCCACGCTCGCCCAGACCTTCAGTGCGAGCGGCACCTGGCAGGAGATGGTCGGCACCCAGATGGGCTTTGCCGATGATGTGCAGGACCAGATCCGGCAGTTCTGGCGCAGCTACCTCGACCGTGCAGTAGAGCAGCAGCTGCGCGCGGACCCGCAGGAGTTCGTGATCGAGTTCGTGGCGCAGAACTTTCCGGACCTGGCTCCGCCGCGGCGCTGACCCTTCGGCGTCATGCGGATGCAGGCAGCAGCAGCTGCCGCTGTGCCTGCGCCGTCTCGCGCAAAAACTCCCACACCGCCTGCATGCGCACCAGGTGCTTGGTCTCCGCGGGCATCGACATCCAGAACGTGCGCGTGAAGTTGGCCTGCCCCGGCAGCACGGGCTTCAATGCAGCGTCGTTCTCCGCGATGAAGGCCGGCAGCACCGCAATGCCCGCGCCCGCCGCCACCGCCCGGTGCTGCGCGAGCACGCTGGTGCTGCGCAGCGCAAAGGCGTCGGGGCGGTGCAGCTCGTCGAGGTACTGCAGCTCCTTGCTGAAGAGCAGGTCGTCCACATAGCTGATGAAGGTGTGGCCGCGCAGGTCTTCGCGCGTCTTGATGGGTTTGTGCGCGGCCAGGTACTTCTTCGATGCATAGAGCCTGAGCGTGTAGTCGGTGAGCTTGCTCACGACTACGGGCCCGCGCGCCGGACGTTCGAGCGAGATCACGATGTCGGCCTCGCGCCGCGACAGGTGCACCAGCCGCGGCATCGCGAGCAGGTCGATGGTGAGCCTGGGATGCTGCTGCGCGAACAGGGCCAGCTGCGGCGCCAGCACCACGGTGCCGAAGCCCTCGGTGGCGCCGATGCGGATCAACCCCGACAGGCCTTCCTGCGAGGCCGGCGCAGTGCTTTCCACCGCCTGGAACGCGCTTTCCATGGCCTCGACCTGCGGCTGCAGCTTGCGGCCCGCCTCGGTGAGCCGGTGGCCGCCCGATTCGCGCGAGAAAAGCGGCGCGCCCACTTCCTTTTCAAGCGCCTGGATGCGCCGCGCCACCGTGGTGTGGTCCACCTCGAGCCGGCGCGCGGCGCTCATCAGCGTGCCCGAGCGGGCCAGCTCCAGAAAGTAGCGAAAGTTGTCCCAGTCCATGTGCTCGCGTTCCCTCGGGTTGGCTCTGCATTTTTGCAAAGCGATAGCGCATATTTGTCTATTGTCATGGCAAATCTGCAAAGCTAGGATGCGTGTTGAACCTGCCACGCAGGCCTCGTATTCACAGGAGACAAAACCCCATGGACGCCACTACCACCCCCAAGACCCAGGTCGCCACCGTCAAGCTCTTGATCGGCGGCAAGTTCGTCGAATCCAAGACCACCGAATGGCGCGACATCGTCAACCCGGCCACGCAGGAAGTGCTGGCCCGCGTGCCCTTTGCCACGCAGGCTGAGCTCGACGCCGCCGTGGCCTCCGCCAAGGATGCCTTCAAGACCTGGCGCAAGACGCCCCTCGGCGCGCGCGCCCGCATCTTCTTGAAGTACCAGCAGCTCATCCGCGAGAACATGGGCGAGCTGGCCGCCATCCTCACCGCCGAGCAGGGCAAGACCCTGCCTGATGCCGAGGGCGACGTGTTCCGCGGCCTCGAGGTGGTCGAGCACGCATCGAACATCGGCAACCTGCAGCTCGGCGAGCTGGCCAACAACGTGGCCAACGGAGTCGACACCTACACGCTGCTGCAGCCGCTGGGCGTGTGCGCCGGCATCACGCCGTTCAACTTCCCGGCCATGATCCCGCTGTGGATGTTCCCGATGGCCATCGTCACCGGCAACACCTTCGTGCTGAAGCCCTCGGAGCAAGACCCGATGGTCACGATGCGCCTGTGTGAGCTCGCGCTCGAAGCCGGCATTCCGCCCGGCGTGCTCAACGTGGTGCATGGCGGCGAAGCGGTGGTCAACGGCATCTGCGACCACAAGGACATCAAGGCGATCAGCTTCGTCGGCTCGACCAAGGTCGGCACGCACGTCTACAACCGCGCCACGCTGGCCGGCAAGCGCGTGCAATGCATGATGGGCGCGAAGAACCACGCCATCGTGATGCCCGACGCCAACAAGGAGCAGACGCTCAATGCACTGGCAGGCGCAAGCTTCGGCGCGGCCGGCCAGCGCTGCATGGCGGTGTCGGTGGCGGTGCTGGTGGGCGAGGCGCGCAACTGGGTGCCCGAACTGATCGCCAAGGCCAGGACGCTGAAGATCGGCGCCGGCACCGAGAAGGGCGTGGACGTGGGCCCGCTGGTCTCGTGCGCCGCCTACGAGCGCGTCAACGGCCTCATCGAGCGCGGCGTGGCCGACGGTGCCAAGCTCGAGCTCGACGGCCGCAAGCCCACGGTGCCGGGCTACGAGAAGGGCAACTTCGTGGGCCCGACGATCTTCTCGGGCGTGAAGCCTGGCATGACGATCTATGACCAGGAAGTGTTCGGCCCTGTGCTGTGCGTGGCCGACGCCGAGAACATCGACGAGGCCATCGAGCTGATCAACAGCAACCCGAACGGCAACGGCACGGCCATCTTCACGCAGTCGGGCGCCGCGGCGCGCCGCTTCCAGGAAGACATCGACGTGGGCCAGGTCGGCATCAACGTGCCGATCCCGGTGCCGGTGCCGATGTTCTCGTTCACCGGTTCGCGCGCGTCGAAGCTCGGCGACCTGGGCCCGTACGGCAAGCAGGTCATCATGTTCTACACGCAGACCAAGACCGTGACGGCACGCTGGTTCGACGACAGCACCGTCTCGCACGGCGTCAACACCACGATCAGCCTCAAGTGAGCCGCGCGTTCCGCGCTGTCGCGGCATCGGCCGTGCTTCTCCTGCTCGCCGCGGGCGCGCATGCGGCCGATGACGCCAACCCGCTGGACTGCAGGCCCGACGGCAACCAGCAGCAGATGAACGCCTGCGCGGTGCGCGACTTTCGCGCCGCCGACGCCGCGCTCAACATCCGCTACGGCGAGGTGATGAAGACGCTCTCGCCGCAGATGCGCGTCGCGCTGCGCACCGAGCAGCGCACCTGGCTCAAGGGCCGCGACCCCTCTTGCAAGCGGGCCTCGAAAGCCAACGAAGGCGGCTCCATCTGGCCGCTGGTGTTCAATTCATGTCTGGAGAAGTCGACCCGGCAACGGACGGCCGAACTGGATCGCTGGAAGGGTCGCGAACAATGAACTTCGAATTGTCTGAAGAGCAGAACGCCTTTGCGCAGACCGCGCGCGATTTTGCACAGGCCGAGTTCGCGCCCCATGCGGCGCGGTGGGACGCCGAGGCCATCTTTCCGAAGGAGGCCATCGCCAAGGCCGGCGAACTGGGCTTCTGCGGGCTCTATGCGCCCGAGCGCATCGGCGGCCTCGGCCTGCCGCGGCTCGACTCGGCGCTGGTGTTCGAGGAGATGGCCGCGGTCGATCCTTCGACCACCGCCTTCATCACGATCCACAACATGGCGACCTGGATGCTCGGCACCTGGGCGACCGACGCGGTGGCCGCGCAATGGGGCGAAGACCTCACGAGCGGGCGTAAGCTGGCTTCCTACTGCCTCACCGAGCCGGGCGCCGGGTCGGACGCGGGCTCGCTCAAGACGCGCGCCGAGCTGCAGGGCGCCGAGTACGTCATCAATGGCGGCAAGGCTTTCATCTCCGGTGCCGGGTCGACCGACGTGCTGGTGCTCATGGCGCGCACGGGTGGCGGCGGCGCGGGCGGCATCTCGGCCTTTGCGGTGCCGGCCGACGCGCCTGGCGTGAGCTACGGCAAGAAGGAGCACAAGATGGGCTGGAACAGCCAGCCCACGCGCACCATCAACTTCGACAACGTGCGCGTGCCGGCCGAGAACCTGCTGGGCAAGGAGGGCGAGGGCTTTCGCATCGCGATGAAGGGGCTCGATGGCGGCCGCATCAACATCGCGACCTGCTCGGTGGGCGCGGCGCAGGGCGCGCTCGATGCGGCGCGCCGCTACCTGCACGAGCGCCAGCAGTTCGGCAAGCCGATCGCGAGCTTCCAGGCCCTGCAGTTCAAGCTGGCCGACATGGCGACGGAACTGGTGGCAGCGCGGCAGATGGTGCGGCTCGCGGCAAGCAAGCTCGATGCGGGCCATGCCGATGCCAGCACCTACTGCGCGATGGCCAAGCGCTTTGCGACCGATGCGGGCTTCAACGTCTGCAACGACGCGCTGCAATTGCACGGCGGCTACGGCTACCTGAGCGAATTCCCGCTCGAGCGGCTGGTGCGCGATACCCGCGTGCACCAGATCCTCGAAGGCACCAACGAGATCATGCGCGTGATCGTTGCGCGAAAATTGCTGGAAGGGGACAGCGATATCCGCTGAAGCCCCGCACCCAGAACCTCTCAAGACAATGACCGACTCCGTAGTTCTCTTCGACGAAATCAAGACCACCGGCGGCAAGCGCTTTGCCACCGCCACGCTCAACGCACCCGCTTCGCTCAACGCGCTGTCGGTGGACATGGTGCGCCTGCTCACGCCCAAGCTGCGCGAATGGGCGGCTGGCGACGGCATCGTCGGCGTGCTGCTGCAGGCGGCCGGCGAGAAGGCCTTCTGCGCCGGCGGCGACCTGCGCCAGCTCTACCAGACGCTGCTCGAGTGCGGCCCCGCGCGCAACACCTACGCCGAAGACTTCTTCCGCGAGGAGTACGAGCTCGACTACCTGATCCACACTTTTCCCAAGCCATTCCTCTGCTGGGGCCACGGCATCGTGATGGGCGGCGGCGTGGGGCTGATGTCGGGCTGCTCGCACCGCGTGGTCACGGCGCAGAGCCGCATTGCCATGCCCGAGATCAGCATCGGCCTGTACCCCGACGTGGGCGGCAGCTGGTTCCTGCGCCGCACGCCGGGCCGCACCGGCCTGTTCCTGGCGCTCACGGCCGCCAACCTCAATGCGGCCGACGCCATCTTCTGCGGCCTGGCCGATGTGCTGGTGCCGCACGAACGCAAGGGCCAGGTGCTCGAAGCGATTGCCGCTGCGCCATGGCGCGGCGAGCAAAAGGCCGACCGCGCCGAGCTCTCGCGCATCCTTGCGCGCGCGGGCGAAGGCGCTGAAATGCCGCCCTCCAAGGTGCGTGAACACTACGACACCATCAACGCGCTGATGGCCGGCGACGACCTGCTCGACATCGCCGTGCGCCTGCGCAGCCTGCAGAGCGACGATGCCTGGCTGCAGTCCGCGTCCAAGACCTTCACCAAGGGCGCCCCGAGCTCGGCCGCGCTGAGCTTCGAGCTCTGGCAGCGCGTGCACCGCATGTCGCTGGCCGAGGTGTTCCGGCTCGAATACTGGGCCTCGCTCGGCTTCTGCGCGCACAAGGACTTTGCCGAGGGCATCCGCGCGGTGCTGATCGACAAGGACCGCAATCCGCGCTGGAACCCCGCCACCATCGAAGAGATCACGCCCGCCTTCGTCGAGGACCACCTGCGCCCGCGCGGCCAGATGCCCGCGGAACTGGCTGCGCTGGCCTGAGCCTCTTCCATACATACAACGGAGACATCAAATGAAAATCGCATTCATCGGCCTCGGCCACATGGGCGGACCCATGGCCCTGAACCTGCGCAAGGCGGGCTTTGCGGTCAAGGCCTTCGACCTGTCGGACGAGGCCTGCAAGAAATACGCGGCCGAAGGCCTGGCCATTGCCGCATCGGCCGCTGAATCGGTGACCGACGCCGACGTGGTCATCAGCATGCTGCCGGCCAGTGCGCACGTGGAAGGCCTGTTCCTCGGCAGCGGCGGCGGCAAGCCCGGCCTGCTCGACAGCATCCGTGCCGGCACGCTCGTGATCGACAGCAGCACCATCGCCGCCGCCACCTCGCGCAAGGTGGCCGATGCGGCCGCCGCCAAGGGCATCGCGATGATCGATGCGCCAGTTTCCGGCGGCACGGGCGGCGCGATTGCCGGCACGCTGACCTTCATGGTCGGCGGCGAGGCCGACGACCTCGAACGCGCGCGCCCCGTGCTCGAGAAGATGGGCGCCAACATCTTCCACGCGGGTGGCATCGGCGCGGGCCAGACCGCGAAGATCTGCAACAACATGCTGCTCGGCATCCTGATGATCGGCACCTCGGAGGCGCTGGCGCTGGGCGTGGCCAACGGGCTCGATCCCAAGGTGCTGTCCGAGATCATGCGGCGCAGCTCGGGCGGCAACTGGGCGCTCGAAAAGTACAACCCGATGCCCGGCGTGATGGAAACCGCGCCCGCATCGAAGAACTACGCGGGCGGCTTCGGCACCGACCTGATGCTCAAGGACCTGGGCCTCGCGCAGGAAAACGCCACCGCCGTGCGCGCCGCCACGCCGCTGGGCGGGCTGGCGCGCAGCCTCTATGCGGCGCACAGCCTGGCGGGACATGGCGCACTCGATTTCTCGAGCGTGCTGAAGCTGCTGCAGAAGGCTTCGTCCTAGCCTTCCAAATTTCTAGCCGAACAGGGCGTCGCTGGCCCACAGAAGGCCCAGCACGCCCAGGAACAGCAGCAGGAACACGGCCCATGCGCGGGTGAACGCCTGCGTCTCCGTGACTTCGACGGGAGCCGTTTCGGGCGGCTTAGGAGCGCTGGGCGTGTGTGGGTTCATTCCCGACTGTACCCCGCGCGTCCGATTTTGCCGCCGCACGCGTCTTCGACATGGCCAGCAGCACCGCGGCCGCGACCAGATTGGCACCGATGCTGGCGAGGATCGGCAGCAGGTAGCTGCGGCTGATGTCGAACGCAAAGCCCGCCGCGCTCGGACCGACCAGGGTCCCGAAGGCCACGCTGGTGTACAGCACGCCCAGGATCGCGCCGATGCTGCGGCCGCCGAAGTAGTCCATGACCAGCGCGGGCAGCAGCGCGACGAAGCCGCCGTAGAACACGCCGTAGGCAAAAGCGAACGCGGCCAGCCCCCAGAAGCCGCTGGACACCGCCCACACCACCAGCGAAAGCGCCATGCCGGCCGACATCAGCGGCAGCGCCAGTTGACGGCCCAGCCGATCGGCCAGCCCGCCAAGAAAAAATCGCCCCGCGGTGCTGCCGATGCCGATCGCTCCGAGCAGCAGCACGGCCGAGCCGGCCGGCAGGCCGTGGTCGAGCGCGTAGGGCACCAGGTGGACGAAGGGAACGAACAGCCCGAACGAACTGATCAGGCACGCCGCATAGAGGCCGGCGAAGCGGCGCGAGCTGATCGCGTTCCGCACCGTGGAGCCTGCGGGCACGGCCGACGGCGCCTGCGGCTGCGGCGGATCGCCGTCGGGCCCGAGCCCGCGGTGGCGTGGATCGTCCTCGATCAGCAGCGCCATGCCGGCGCCCACCACCACGGCCAGCACGCCCAGCGCCAGGTAGGCGTGGCGCCATCCCAGCGCGTCGATGAGGAGCGACGCCAGCGGCGGCATCGCCAGCGTGCCCACGCCGATGCCGCTCACCGCCAGCCCCGAGGCGAATCCGCGCCGCCTGACGAACCAGCGCTGCACCGCGCCCAGCACCGGCACATAGGAGGCGCCGACACCGAGCCCGACGCCCAGGCCGTAGGCCAGGCAGGCCTCGGCCAGGCTGCGCGCCTGTCCCGCGGCGGCCAGGCCCAGGCCGACCAGCACCATGCCCGCGATTGCGAGCCGCCGCGCACCCCACCGGTCCGCGAGCGGGCCGCTGACCACGCCGAGCCCGAAGTAGAGAAAGCCCGCGAGCGAGAACACCAGCGACACCGAGCCGCGCGAGGCGCCGAAATCGCGTTGCAGCGATTCGAGGAAGGCGCTGAAGGTGTAGGCACTGCCGAAGCCCACGAGCGTGACGGCGAAGGCGCCGGCCACCACGAACCAGCCGCGGAAGAGGCGTGTGCGGGGTGGTGAATGGGAAGAGGGGGTCAAGGGAGGGTCTCCGGGTTTGCTCAGAATATCTATTGGCTGGAGAATGGGATCCGGCGCGGAACGAGTCGATGCTCCTCCTTCCCTTGCGGCCTCGCAAACCAGATTTTCTGAGGCGATCGGATCAGAATACCTAAACCATGGAACACCAGCTCCCGCCGCTCAACGCGCTGCGCGCCTTCGAGGCGACCGCACGCCATCTCTCGGTGAAGAACGCGGCCGACGAGCTCTGCGTCACCGCCGGCGCCGTGAGCCAGCTGGTCAAGTCGCTGGAACTGCACCTGGGCATTGCGCTCTTTCGCCGCGCGAACCGCGGCATCTTTCTGACCGATGCGGGCCAGGCCTACCTGCCGCCGGTGCGCAATGCCTTCCGGCAGATCAGCGATGCCACGCGCCGCATCGCCGCGCCCGCGGAGACCGGCATCCTCACGGTGAGCGCCACGCCGTTCTTCGCGTCAGCATGGCTGGTGCCGCGCCTGAAGGGCTTTCACGATGCGCATCCGGACATCGACCTGCAGGTGGTGAGCAGCACCGCGCTCGCCGATTTTTCGCGCGACGGCGTGGACGTGGCGATCCGCCACGGGCTCGGCCGCTATCCCGGCTTGATCAGCCAGCGCGTGCTGACGGTAGAGATTGTTCCGGTTGCAACGCCGGCCCTGGTCAGGCAGCTCGGCATGCCTGGATCGCCGGCCGATCTCACGCGCTGGCCGCGCGTGAACGATGCCGAGCGCAAGGGCTGGGCGCTGTGGTTCGAGGCGCAGGGCATCGACGATGCAAAGCCGGCGCGCGGCCCGTCCTTCGACGATTCGGGCCTGCTGCTGAAGGCGGTGCTCGCAGGGCAGGGCGCGGCCCTGCTGCCTGCCGCGGTGGTGGCCGACGACCTGGCAGAGGGCCGGCTCGTCCAGCTCTCGGACCTGGGCTGGCTCGAAGACTTTGCCTACTACCTCGTCTGCCCGGAAGGCAGCCGCGACCGCCCCAAGATCGCGGCCTTCCGCGAATGGATCGCTGCCGAGTCCGGCAGAAAAGCCGCCAGGCCGCGCAGGAAGACGCCGGTCAAAGCAGCTCGATCCCGGGCAGGCTCTTGAAGCAGCTCTCGCGCGTGACGCGCACGAAGTCCGCCAGCCACGGCTGATCGGACGTGCCCTGGGTGCAGGCCATGTAGAGCCGTCCCGTCAGGCCCCGGGCACCCACGCGCCGCGCCGTGACATAGCCGCGGTCCAGGTAGTTCTGCACCGCCCACAGCGGCAGCGTGGCCACGCCGCGGCCGCTGGCCACCAGCTGCAGCATCGCCACCGTGAGCTCGGTCGTGCGGCGGTGCGCGGGCGCCACGCCGGCCGGCGCCAGCACCTGGCGCACGATGTCGAGCATCTCGTCGGGCACGGGGTAGGTGATGAGCGTCTGGTCGGCAAAGTGGCGCGCCGTGAGATGCGGTTTGGCCGTGAGCGCATGGTCGTTGGCGAGCAGCGCCACGATCTCGAAGCGGAACAGCGCGTGGTAGTCCACGGTCTCATCGGGGTCCTGCTCGGAGACGATCGCCACCTCGGCGCGGTTCTGCATCACCAGCGCGATCGGGTCGGGGTGAAAGCCCGAGACGATGTCCAGCTCGATCTCGGGCCAGCGCTGGCGGAAGGCATCCATGGCCGGCATCAGCCAGTCGAAGCAGGTGTGGCACTCGACCACGATGCGCAGCTGCCCGCTGCGGCCCAGCGCCAGCCGCGCCACGTCGCGCTCGGCTTCCTCCACCAGCGGCAGCGCGGCATCGGCCAGCTGCAACAGGCGCAGCCCCGTGGTGCTGAACTGCGGCGGCACCGACTTGCGCTCGAAGAGCTGCGCGCCATAGCGGTCTTCGAGCAGCTTGATCTGGTGCGACAGCGCCGACTGCGTGAGGTTCAGCAACTGCGCCGCGCGCACCAGGCTGCCGGTGTCGCGCAGCGCAACCAGCGTGCGCAGGTGGCGTATCTCGAGGATCGACTGCAACATGAATGATTTTCAAGTGAATGGGCAAAATGTTTCGTTTGAATCATAGGCCCCAAAGCCCGACCATTGCCGATTCCCAAGATCCAGCGACCGGAATACCTGCAATGACCACCCGTACCCACATCCTCGGCTTTCCGCGCATGGGCGCCCACCGGGAACTCAAGTTCGCCCTCGAAAGGCACTGGCACGGCGAGATCGACCGCGCTGCGCTGGAAGAAGTTGGCGGCCAGCTGCGCGCGCGCCACTGGCAGGCCCAGCGCGACGCCGGACTCGACTACGTGACGGTGGGCGACTTCGCTTTCTACGACCACGTGGCCAACCACATCCAGCTCCTCGGCTGCGAGCCGGCGCGCTTCGGCTTCAAGGGCGACGAGCCCGAGCTGTCGCGCTATTTCAAGATGGCGCGCGGCGTGGAGGACGAGGCCGGCCATGTGCACGATGCCGGCTGCACCCACGGCGCCGAAGGCACTTTCGCGCTGGAGATGACCAAGTGGTTCGACACCAACTACCACTACCTCGTGCCCGAGTTCAAGGCCGACACGCAGTTCAAGCTCGCATCGACGCGCCTGTTCGACGAGGCGGCGCAGGCGCAGCAGGCCGGGCATGCGGTCAAGGCCGTGCTGCTCGGGCCGCTGAGCTTCCTGTACCTCGGCAAGGAGAAAGAGGCGGGCTTCGACCGCCTGTCGTTGCTCGATGCATTGCTGCCCGTGTACGAGCAGGTGCTGAACCGGCTCAAGCAGCAGGGCGTGGAATGGGTGCAGATCGACGAGCCCATCCTCGGGCTCGACCTGCCCGATGCATGGCGCAACGCCTTCGAGCGCGCCTACTGGCAGTTGGCCCGCAGCGCGCCCAAGCTGCTGCTGGCCACCTACTTCTCGCCGCTGTCAGACAACCTGCGCCTGGCCTGCCAGCTGCCGGTGGCCGGCCTGCACGTGGACGCCGTGCGCGCGCCGCAGGAGCTGACCGGCGTGGCCGACTGGCTCGCCACGCACAAGGTGCTGTCGATCGGTATCGTCGACGGCCGCAACATCTGGCGCACCGATCTGGACGCCGCGCTTGCCACGCTGCGCCCGGTGATCGACAAGCGGGGCGCCGAACTCTGGATCGCGCCATCGTGCTCGCTGCTGCACGTGCCGTTCAGCCTGGCCGCGGAAGACCGGCTCGATGCGGAACTCAAGTCGTGGCTCGCCTTTGCCGTCGAAAAGCTCGGCGAGCTGCGCGTGCTGCACGCCGTGCTCGACGGCCGCGAAGACTCGGTTGCGCAGGAGCTCGAAGCTGCGCGCGCCGCGCTGATTGCAAGGCGCAGCAGCCCGCGCGTGCACCGCGCCGACGTGGCGCTGCGGCTTGCCCGCAGCGTGGCCGGCGACGACCAGCGCGCATCCCCCTTCGGCCAGCGGCAGCAGGTGCAGCGCGCGCGCTTCGCATTGCCCGCGCTGCCCACCACCACCATCGGCTCGTTTCCGCAGACCAAGGAGATCCGCGCCGCGCGCGCCGTCTTCAAGCGCGGCGAGCTCGATGCCGCGGGCTACCGCGAGAAGATGCGCGCCGAAATCGCACTGGCCGTGCGCAAGCAGGAAGAACTGGGCATCGACGTGCTGGTGCATGGCGAGGCCGAGCGCAACGACATGGTCGAGTACTTCGGCGAGCAGCTCGACGGCTTTGCCTTCACCGCCAACGGCTGGGTGCAGTCGTACGGCTCGCGCTGCGTGAAGCCGCCGGTCATCTTCGGCGACGTGGCGCGCCCGGCGCCGATGACGGTCGAATGGACCGCCTATGCGCAGAGCCTCACGAAGCTGCCGATGAAGGGCATGCTGACCGGCCCCGTCACCATCCTGCAATGGTCCTTCGTGCGCGACGACCAGCCGCGCAGCATCACCTGCGAGCAGATCGCCTGGGCGATCCGCGACGAGGTGGTGGACCTCGAGAGCGCCGGCATCGGCATCATCCAGATCGACGAGCCCGCCATCCGCGAAGGCCTGCCGTTGCGCCGCGCCGGCTGGCCGGCCTACCTGAAGTCGGCCACGCGCGCCTTCCGCATCAGCGCCTCGGGCGTGCGCGACCAGACGCAGATCCACACCCACATGTGCTATTCGGAGTTCAACGACATCCTGCCCGAGATCGCGGCCATGGATGCCGACGTGATCACCATCGAGACCAGCCGCTCCGACATGGAACTGCTGCGTGGCTTTGGCGGCGAGAACAGCGCGGGCGGCTTCCGCTACCCGAACGAGATCGGCCCGGGCGTGTACGACATCCATTCGCCGCGCGTGCCCTCGGTGGACGAGATCGTGCGCCTGATGCGCAAGGCCGCCGGCGTGGTGCCGCCCGAGAACCTCTGGATCAATCCCGACTGCGGCCTGAAGACCCGCGGCTGGCCGGAGACCGAGGCGGCGCTGTCGAACATGGTGGCCGCCGCGAAGCTGCTGCGCATGGAGTTGGCGGCGGCCTGAAGCAAAAGGGGCGGCCATGGCGGGCGCCAATAATGGCGCCATGCTTGCCTCTTCAGTTGCTTCGCGCCGCTTCTTTCGCGCGCCTTTCCATCTTCTCCTGCTGTCGCTGCTGCTCGCACCGGCCGTGGCCTCTGCGCAAGACCGCGCCGAGGCCCTGCTGCAGTTCGAGGGCGTGCAGGCGCGCTACCAGGCGGCCTATGCGCCGGGGGCGGTGTCGCGCGATGCGCACCAGTTGCTCGAGCCTGCCGACCAGGCCATTGCCGGCAAGGCGCTCCAGGCGCTGGACGCGGCTGCTGCGCGGTCTTTCGACGTGGCGGCATCCGTGGCCGCCATCCAGCAGGAAGTGGCGGCTGCCGGCAAGGACGGCGCAGCGCCGGGTGCGCAGGTGCAGGCCGCGGTGGCCCGCTTCTCGAAGCTGCGCGCCGATTACGCCGCCATGGACGACGCAGGCAAGCAGGCGTTCTTCAACCGCGAACGCGCGAAGCCGGCCGACCCCGCACGCACCGAACTGCTCGAACGCATGGCCGTGGCCGACCTGCGCGAGGTCGACTTCTCGAGCCAGCTGCTGCTGAGCTCGGTGGCCAAGCAACTGGCGCGCGGGAACGCCGGCCAGTTCACCTCGCTGCCGGACCGCACGCTCGACATGGCCGTCGACACGCTGTGGTCGCGCGGCATCACCTCGCCGCGCCCGCGCAACCTGCTGACGGTGGCGCGCGAGTTCGAAAGGCAGGTCACGCAGGCGCTGCTCGCGGCGCTGCCCGATGCGGACGTGGCCGCCTTGCTGGCCTGGCGCAACGACCCGCAGGCCGCGGCCGAGCGCGAAACCCTGGTCGGCAGCTACCGCGCCGAGGTCAAGGGGAGCGGCGCCGTGGCGATCCGGACGCTGGTGCGCGGCTGGCCGCGTTCCTGAGCCCGCAGTGGCTGGCATGCAACATGCGTGGGCTGTCTTGCGCGATACTCGCCGCCCAAACGGAGTTAGAGAAAAAATACGCCGATGGGCCGAATTTCTTAATCAAAGTGTGCACTTTGGCGCTCACGTCAAAAAGTTCCCCGTCATTGTTTCAGTTTCATGAACACTGCGATTCGATTGGCTAGGGTTTTCCCTTGTCATCGTGGTGCAAACTTCAGGGCATCCAAAGCCCAATCAAGAAGGAAATTGAAATGAAGACCTCGAACATCCTCGCCGCCGCCGCTCTGTCCCTGCTCGCCGCTGCCGGCGCCCATGCAGAAACCTACGAAGGCGTGCAGCCGCTGAGCTCCGGCTACAGCCGCGCCGACGTGGCTCCCCAGGCTGCTGCCGCAGCCCGCGAAGGCAACGTCTACAGCGACGCCGCTTCGGCCACCGTGGCCCCCGTGCTGGCTGCCTCGACCGACCGCGCCACGGTCCGCAGCGAAGCTGTTGCCGCCGCTCACGCGCCCGGCCAGAACCTGCGCCGCGAAGCTTTCGCCGGCAGCGTGGTTCCCTCGCAGGCACGCAGCTTCACGCGCCAAGCCGGCCTGTAAGAAGGCGGGCAGAAGAGAAGAGACGGCGGCATCGGGCCGCGCGTCTTTGCTCTGCAAGAAAAAAGCCGGACGGCGCCCAGGTGCCGTCCGGCTTTTTGCGTTTTTCAGCGCTGCCGCGGCGCGCCGTGGTGGCAGAAGCACGCGGGCGCATGGTCGTCCACGATGCCGGTGGCCTGCATCCATGCATAGACGATCACCGGCCCCACGAACTTGAAGCCACGCTTCTTCAGGGCCGCCGACATCTGTTCCGAAAGCGGCGTCTTCGTCGGCACCGCGCCGGTCCTGTTGACGATGGGCTTGCCGCCGGCCATGCCCCAGACGAATTCCGAAAAATCCTCGCCCGCGGCCTGCATCGCAAGGTAGGCGCGGGCGTTGCCGATGGTGGCCTCGATCTTGGCGCGCGAGCGCACGATGCCCGCCTCCAGCATCAGCCGGTCGACGTCCGCCGCAGTGAACCGTGCCACCTTTTCGGGCACGAAGCCCTCGAATGAAGCACGGAACGCATCGCGCTTGCGCAGGATCGTGAGCCACGACAGGCCCGCCTGGAAGCCGTCGAGCATGAGCTTTTCCCACAGCGCACGGCTGTCGCGCTCGGGCACGCCCCATTCGGCGTCGTGGTAGGAGGCCAGCAGCGGATCGCTCTGGGCCCAGGTGCAGCGGGGCTTGGTTTCGGGTGGCATCTGGAGGTGGGTTTCGTTCATCTTCTACGCGGGATGGTTCGGACTTTAACCACCGATACTCGAGCCCTCATGATCTCAGTCCATCTCCACGGCCAGCGCTTCCAGGTGCGGGCCGCCGCGGTCATTCTTCATGCGGGCCACGCGCTGCTTCACCGGGCGCCGGGCGACGACTACTGGGCCTTGCCGGGCGGCAGGGTCGAAGTCGGCGAAGAGGCCTCGGTGACGATCGTGCGGGAGATGAAGGAGGAGCTTGGCGAACAAGTCGAATGCGGCCGGCTTCTTCATGTGGCGGAGAACTTCTTCGACCTCGCGGGCCGGCGCAACCACGAGATCGGGTTCTATTTTCTCGTCTCGCTGCCCGAGGATTCGCCCCATCTCGACAAGGCGCGAAGCTACCGGGGCATCGAGAGCCACCTGGATCTGGAATTCCGCTGGTTTCCCATCACGGAGCTGGCCGCCGTCAACCTGCGCCCGACCTTTCTTCCGGCCTCGCTCGCGGCCAATCCGCTGGTCTTCTCGCACGCGGTCCAGCGTGAATACCCATGAACGGCGAGCGCTACCTGTTCAATGTGTTCGGCCAAATCGTGGCCATCGAAAGGATCGAAGACCGCTGGATCAGCTACTTGAAGGGAGCGGATGGCAAGCGCTGCAGGATCCAGTTGGCAATTCCGTCCGACCTCAGCCGCGGCGAGCTTTCGCAGTATCTCTACGACATCTATCACGAGCAGGCGACGCCGACCAACGGCGATGTCTTCGAGATCTTCCAATGACAAACCACCATCGATTGCACAAATCCCGCCGCGAGGCGCTGCCCTCGGGCGCGCGCGTGGCCGGCCTCTATCGCGGCGCCTTCCTGGCCGACGCCTTTGCCATCGACCTGCCGCCGGGCGCCACCCGCGACATGATGGCGCTTGTGCGCTTCGCGTTCGAGCGTCCCGCTCCCTGGGTCAGCGCGCTGTTGGCGCTGCGCGACCGCCTGGTCGGCGGCTTCGGCCTCAAGACGACCGGCGCGCTGCGTGCGGGCACGCCGGGCGATGCGCCGCGCGTCGGCTTCTTTCGCATCTACGAAACGCATGCCAACGAGGTGGTGCTGGGCGAGGACGACCGGCACCTGGATTTCCGCGTCTCGGTGATGCGGTCCGGGGCGGGGGATTCGCTCACTGCGGTCACGGTGGTGCACTGCCACAACCTCTTCGGGCGCAACTACATCCGGCTGATCGCGCCGTTCCATCGGCTGGTGGTGCGTTCTGCGCTCGAACGGGCGGCGCGCTCGGGCTGGCCCGCGGAAGCGGGGGCCTGAACCCGGCGGAACGCCTGGTTACCGCCTGGAACGTTTGCTTGAACTTTCCGTTCTGGCGGGCGCAGCGGAGCGGGGAGGCCGAGGGGAGCTGCCGGTGTAGACTGCCAGGTTTTTCGTTCTGGCGGGTATGGCGCAAGTTTCACAGCGCACAGTTTTCAACGGCTCGGCGCTTGTTCGCTTGCTTTCTCGGCTGACCGACATCGACCTCCGCGAACCCCGGCAGGCCACCGCGGATCGATTGAGCCAATGGTTCGGCTGGACCGATGCCATCTCGCTGTCGGCGGCGCTGGACGGCGCCGTGGCGGCGGCAGCGCCTTCGCGCGCGCGGGCTTCCGCGAGCGCCGAGGAGCGCGAATGCGTCCGTGCGCGGGCCGCGTTGGCCAAGGCCGTGGCCGAAGACGGCGCTGTCGCGGCGGCCGTCGACTTCACGCCGTTTCGCCGCCGCCATCTCACGCTGCAACAGGCCATGGAAGCGGGCATCGGCCCGCTGCGCGGCCGCTTGCGGGCGCTGCTGGCGGCCAGGTCGCCGGCCATGGCCCGGCTCGCGGCCGTGGACGTGGTGATGGAGCAGGTGCTGGCTGCGCGCGAGCACAGCCTGCTCGCGGCCGTGCCCGCGCTGCTCGAAAAGCATTTCACGCGCCTGCGCCAGGCCAGCCCGGAGACGATGGGCGAACCCGAGGGCGAGGCAGAGGCCGGCGAGTGGCTGCATGTGTTCCGCAAGGACATGAAGAACGTGCTGCTCGCCGAACTCGATTTCCGATTCCAACCGATCGAAGGGCTGCTCGAAGCCCTTCGCATGAGGCAACCAGAGTGCCATGAATAGATTTCTTCACTACGCTGTTTTTGCCGCGGGCCTGGTCGTCGTCTGCTGGGTCGGGGCCGGATACATCGGCTCGCACACGCTGGCGCTCGCCGTCACGATGCTGGTCGGCGCGTTCTACCTGATGGGCGCGCTGGAACTGCATCGCTTCCAGCAGGCCACCGCCACCTTGTCGCGTGCCGTGGCGGATCTTTCCGACGCGCCCGCGAGCCTGGGCGCCTGGCTCGACCGGCTGCATCCCACGCTGCGCAACGCGGTGCGCCTTCGCATCGAGGGCGAGCGCGTGGGCCTGCCGGGCCCGGCGCTCACGCCGTACCTGGCCGGACTGCTGGTGCTGCTGGGCATGCTGGGCACCTTCCTCGGCATGGTGGTCACATTGAACGGCACCGGCATGGCGCTGGAAAGCGCAACGGACCTGCCGGCCATCCGCGCCTCGCTGTCGGCGCCCGTGAAGGGCCTGGGGCTGGCATTCGGCACTTCGGTGGCTGGCGTGGCCGCCTCCGCGATGCTGGGGCTGGCCTCGGCGCTGTGCCGGCGCGAGCGGCTGCAGGCCGGGCAGATGCTCGACAGCAAGATCGCCACCACGCTGCGCGCCTACTCGCTGGCCCACCAGCGCGAGGCCTCGTTCCAGCTGCTCGAGCAGCAGGCCCACCAGATGCCGCGGCTGGTCGACCAGCTGCAGGCCATGATGGCGGCGATGGAGCGGCAGAGCCAGGCCCTGAACGAGCGCCTTGCCGCCGGCCAGGCGCAGTTCCACACCAAGGCCGAGGCCGTGTATGCCGGGCTGGCGTCCTCGGTCGACCAGTCGCTCAAGCAGAGCCTGAGCGAAAGCGCGCGCATCGCCGGCGCGACGATCCAGCCGGTGGTCGAGGCGACCATGGCGGGCATCGCGCGCGAAACGGCCTCGCTGCACGACACCGTGGCGCGCACCGTGCAGCAGCAGCTCGACGGCCTCTCGAGCCGCTTCGAGGCCACCACCGCGAGCGTGGCGGGCACCTGGCAGGCTGCGCTGGCCGAGCACCAGCGCACCTCCGAGGCGCTGTCGAGCGACCTGCGCGCTTCGCATGACCGCTTTGCCGAAACCTTCGAGCAGCGCTCGGCCTCGCTGGTGGAGGGCGTCTCGGCCCGGCTGGAGAGCACGGCGGCCGGCGTGTCGGACACCTGGGGCAGCGCGCTCGCGCAGCACCAGCGCGTCAGCGAAAAGCTGTCGCAGGAGGCGCAGCAGTCGCTCGCGGCGGCCACGGCCGGCTTCGAGCAGCACTCGGCATCGCTGCTGCGCACCGTGGAACAGGCGCACGCCACGCTGCAGGCCGACATCGCAGCGCGCGACGAGCAGCGCCTGTCGGCCTGGACAGAGGCGCTGGCCACGGTGTCCGCATCGCTGCAGCAGGAGTGGCAGCAGGCGGGCGCGCACACGGCAAGCCAGCAGCAGCAGCTCTTCGATGCGCTGGCGCAGACCGCGCGCGACATGTCCACCCAAGCCGAGGCGCACGCGAAGAACACGGTCGGCGAGATCTCCCGGCTGCTGCAGGCCGCGTCGGAAGCGCCGCGGGTGGCGGCCGAAGTGGTGGCCGAGCTGCGCCAGAAGCTGTCCGACAGCATGGCGCGCGACAACGCGATGCTGGAAGAACGCAGCCGCATCATGGAAACGCTGGGAAGCCTGCTCGATGCCGTGAACCACGCCTCCACCGAGCAGCGCTCGGCAGTCGATGCGCTGGTGGGTGCATCGGCGGACGTGCTGGACCGCGTGGGCAGCCGCTTCACCGACAAGGTCGACGAGGAAACCGGCAAGATGGCCGCGGTCGCCGCGCAAATCACCGGCAGTGCCGTCGAAGTGGCAAGCCTTGGCGAGGCCTTCGGCTTTGCCGTGCAGCTGTTCAGCGAATCGAACGACAAGCTGGTGGCCCACCTGCAGCGCGTCGAAGGCGCGCTGGGCAAGTCCATTGCGCGCAGCGACGAGCAGCTGGCCTACTACGTGGCGCAGGCGAGGGAAGTCATCGACCTGAGCATCATGTCGCAGAAGCAGATCGTCGAAGACCTGCAGCAGATCGCGGGCCGGCAGGCCGCCGTGGGCAGCGAAGCGTGATGCGCGACGATCTCGACGCCGGCCTGGAGCCGAGCGTGCCGGTGTGGGCGGTCTTCGGCGACCTGATGTCGGGGCTGGTCGGGGCCTTCGTGCTGATCCTCGTGGGCGCACTCGGCATGCAGCTGGACCTGGCCGCCAGGCTGCAGGCCGAAGTGCAGCAGCGCCAGGCCGAGACGCAGCGCCGCGAGGCGCTCGAACAGGCGCTGGCCGGACCGCTCGCGGCGGGCCGCGTCACGCTGAACAACGGGCGCATCGGCATCAGCGGCAGCGTGCTGTTCGCCTTCAACTCGGCCGAGCTGCAGCCCGAAGGCCGGCAGGTGCTCAAGAGCCTGGCCACGCCCGTGGCCACCTACCTGCGCGCGCGCGACGAGGTGCTGATGGTGAGCGGCTTCACCGACGACCGGCAGATGCGGCAGTCGAAGGACGGCAACCGTCCGTTCGCCGACAACTGGGAGCTCTCGGCCCAGCGCGCATTGACCGTGACGCGGGCCCTGATCGAAGAGGGCGTTCCGTCGTCGTCGGTGTTTGCCGCGGCCTTCGGCTCCGAGCAGGCGGTGGCATCCAATGCCGACGCCGAAGGGCGCGCGAAGAACCGCCGTGTCGAGATGGCGCCCACGCCGCGGCAGGCTGGCGCCGGCACCAAGTCCCGTGAGTAGCAGCAGCATCGATACCGCCGCGGTGCTCGACGCCTGGCGCGCGCAGGGCGGCCATCGCCGCGATCCCGTGCGCTTTCGCTTCATCGAGGCGCTTGCGAGGCGTGCGGCTGTCCATGAAGGCGATGCGCGGCGCATCCTCGACGAGCGTCTGGCCGCGCTGCTCGCGGCGTATCGCGAGAAGCTTGAAGATGCCCGGTGCGTTGGCAGTGCTTCGGCCGTTCCAGATGCCAGCACGAAACAGGCGGCCCGTCTTTCCCGCAGCCCGCTCGCGGAGCTTGTCGAGCACATGGCGCGGCAGGCGCCGCTGCAGGGCGATGATGTTGCGGCGGCCGATGATGCCGCACCCGCCACCCCCGAGCTCAAGACGCTGCGCTACTTCAGGAGCACCTGGTCGCGGCTCAGTGCCGACCGGCGGCTGACGCAGTCGCTGGCCAAGGTGCCGGAGAACGCGGGCCCGCTCAACTCGCACCACCTCGTGCACCGGTCGCTCATGCTGATGCACGAGCTGTCGCCGGAATACCTCAACCGGTTCATGTCGTACGTCGACACCTTGCTGTGGGTCGATCAGCTGAACGCCAGCAACGGCCCGGCGGCTCCCGCGAATGCGCCGCGCGCCGAAGGCCAGAAGAAAACAGCGCGCGGCAAGCCGGGCTGATCTGCGGCTAGCGAAGCCCGTGCGCGCGGATCACGGCCTTGAGCCGCCGCACCTCGTGCTGCAGATCGAGGATCAGCGCAGCGGCATCGAGGCCCACGCCAAAGTCGCGCTCCAGGCGGCGCGCCTCGAGCGCGCATTGCAGGTCGGTGCTCGAGAACCGCCAGTGCTCGGGCGGCGCCTCGGCCGTGGATATCTGCACGATGCCCACCTCGACGAGCTGCACCACCCATTCGGTATCGGCGCCGCAGGCATGGGCCAGCTCGCTGGCGGCGAGCGGCTGCGAAGCGCTGATGGCTGTGGTCACGGAAACGGTCGCCATGCTCACACTCCCAGATGCTGGCGTGGGTTGAACGAAGCGGACGCCTGCGCCAGCTGCTCGTAGGCCTTGCGCGCGGCTTCGCTGTCGGCGGGGGGCAGCGCGATCTCGAGCAGCA
The DNA here is from genome assembly GCF_033807855.1 of Variovorax sp. SPNA7. Taxonomy (NCBI): domain Bacteria; kingdom Pseudomonadati; phylum Pseudomonadota; class Betaproteobacteria; order Burkholderiales; family Comamonadaceae; genus Variovorax; species Variovorax sp. SPNA7. The sequence continues at coordinate 3,631,785 of NZ_CP138513.1, read as the reverse complement.
GGTACAGGTCGCCGGTCTGCTTGCCGGCCAGCCCGCGGCCCTTGAGCCGCAGCTTGAGGCCGCTGCGCGCGTTGCGCGGCACGGTCACCTCGACCACGCCGCCGGTGGGCACCGGCACCTGGACCTGCGCGCCGAGCGCGGCCTCGGTCGGCGTGACGGGCAAGGTCATGTAGAGGTCGCGTTCCTCGATGCGATAGAGCCGGTGCGGCGCGATGCGCACCTCCAGGTAGAGATCGCCCGCGGGTTCGCCGCCATGGCCCGGCATGCCCTGGCCGGCGAGCCGGATGAACTGCCCCGGATGCACGCCGGGCGGAATCTTGACGCTGAGCGTGCGCGTCTTGAAGGTGGGCCGGCCCTGCGCGTCGAGCTCCTGCGCGCGCAGCGTGATCTCGCGCTCGGCACCGTTGAGCGCATCTTCGAGCGCGATCTCGATGGCCGCATGATGGTCTTCGCCGCGTGCGCGGTAGTTGCGCCTTGCGGCGCCGCGCCGCTCGGCCTCTCCGAACAGCGACGAAAAGAACTCGCTGAATTCGGCATGGTCGGCCGGGCCCTGGTTCGGCCCGCGGTGGAATTCGAAGCCGGCGTCCCAGCCCGGCGGCGGCTGGAAGTCGCCCTCGGGACGGCCGCCGCGCGCCACGCGGTCGGCCAGCGCGTCGTAGGCAGCGCGCTTTTCCTTGTCGCGCAGCACGTCGTTGGCTTCGTTGATGTCGCGCATGCGCTTCTCGGCGTCGGGCTCCTTGCTGACGTCGGGGTGGTACTTGCGCGCGAGCTTCCGGTAGGCCTTGCGCACGTCGTCGTCGGACGCGGTGCGGTCGATGCCCAGGGCGCTGTAGTAGTCCTTGAATTCCATGCTATTCGGTGGTGTGGATGCCGAAGGGTACGCCTGCCGGCCGCCTCAGGCCAGGCTCGAACCGCCGTCGGCATGCCGCAGCAGCGGCGTCACGGCCCATGTGGGGCCGCTGCGCGAAAAACGCAATGGCTGCGCATTGCCGAGCAAGGCCAGGTCGATGGGCAGGCCGATCAGCGCAGCCAGCGCATAGAGCGTGCCCCCGTGCGCCACCACCAGCACTGGCGCGGGTTGCGCCAGCGCGGCGTCCAGCGCCAGCCGCTTGCGGGCCACGAACTGGGCCAGGGTTTCGCCGCCCTCGGGCTCGCAGGCCCAATCGATCTCGGCCGACGAGGTGCCGATGAGCGCACCGAAGTTGCGCTCGCGCAGGGCCGCCTGCGGCGTGGGCACGAGGCGCAGCACGGTGGCCACCGCATGCGCGGTGTCGTGCGCGCGGCGGGCGTCGCTGCAGACGATGGTGCGGATCGGCTCGCCCGCCAGCAGCTGCGCGGCGCGCGCGGCCTGCTGCAGTCCGAGCTCGCTCAGCGGCTCGTCCACGGCCTGGAAGATGCGCTGCGCATTGCGGCCGGTCTGGCCGTGGCGCAGGAAGTAGAAGTGATCGCAGGCCGGCGCCAGCGGCTGCTCGGCGGCGATGCGGACCAGCTGGTCGAGGCCGGTGGCCGCGCCGTGGGGGAAAGGTGCCTTTGACATGGATGGGTGCGGTTCAGCCGAACTTCATGCCCTTGGGCCGGGCCTGTAGGCGATCGATGTAGGCATCGATCCCGGGCCGGTTCGAGTGCCCGCCGAAGGCGCGGTGCCAGATGAACATCGCGCCGATCATCACGTCGGCCGCGGTGAACTGCGCGCCGAAGAGATAGGGGCCATCACCCAGCTCGCGCTCCACCGCATCCTTGGCCTGCTCGAAATCGGTCCAGCCGCGCGCGCTGTTGTCGCTGTGCAGCCCGAGCAGGCTGTCGCCCATCGAGGGTTCGAGCTGCGCCGTCGAATAGACCATCAGCGACAGGTAGCGGCCCCGGTCGGGCGAGCCCACCGGCGGGGCCAGTCCGGCCTCGGGAAACTTCTCGGCCACGTACATGCAGATGGCCGCGTTCTCGAACACGCGGGTGCCGCCGTCGACCAATGCCGGCAGCTTGCCCGAGGGATTGATCTTCAGGTAGTCGGGCTTCTTGTGCGCCTTCTCCTTGATGAGGGTCGGCACGATCTCGTAGTCCACGCCGGCTTCGTCGAGCATCCATTTCGCAACCTGCGAGCGGCTTTGCGGATCGAAATACAGCTTCATCATTTGAAGGGGTTCCTTGGAGTGGATGGACAGACAGTCAATCAGAACTTGGGAATGCGCAGCGTCTTGCTGATCATCAGCGTGCCCGAGAGCGCGAAGAGCAGCGTGAGCGGATGCAGCTGCCAGGGCCCGAGCATCCAGGCGCCGCCCCACACCGCATCGCCGATGCGGCCCTGCCAGGCGGCCCAGGCCAGCACGCCGACCAGCACCACGCTGGTCGGGATGGGCGTGCCTTCGAAATACTTGACCTTGTCGGCGCCCGCGGAAAGCGCCTCGGCCGTGACGTTGTAGCGCGCGAGCCGGCTCACGCCGCAGCACACGAAATAGATCAGCAGCACGCAGTCCCAGCCGCCGTCCAGGCCCGCGGCAAAGGCCAGCGCGGCCGGCGCCACGCCAAAGGAGATCACGTCGGCCAGCGAGTCGAGTTCGCGCCCCAGCGCCGAGTGCGTTTGCCGCCAGCGCGCGATGCGCCCGTCGAACACGTCGAACACGAAAGCCGCGGGCGCGAGCGCCGCGGCCCAGAAGAATTGCGCGAGCGACTGGCTCGCCATGAAGGCCATCGAGAGGAACACCGCACCCACCCCGCATGCCGCGTTGCCGAGCGTGAATGCATCGGCCAGGTGAAAGCCGCGGATCATCGAGAAATGCTTGCGGACCGGTACGGGGGAAGGGGTGGTGGCCATGGGGGTGCTTCGGAGTCGGCGGATGCTCCGCACCTTAACGCAAGCGCGGGCGCTTGCCTGTAGTCGCCATCCGACTCCGCAAGGGGGCCGGCCGCGCCGGATGGGGCGGCGCGGCTTGTTCGCCGGCTCAGGCCGGAAGGCGTTCGTCGTAGGCCTTTTCGAGCGCCGCGTGGTTGGTCCAGAACCCCCGCGGCTTGCGGCCGTGCAGCACGTCGTCGAGCACGTCGAGGTGGGCGTGCCAGCCGCTGGAGACGCTGAGCGTTTCCTTGCGGTCGGGCAGGCGCCGGTGCGTGAGCACGAGGCGGGTGGCATCGCCCTCCTGCGTGAATTCGAAGCTGACCTCGGAGGCGGTGGCGCTTTCGCTGCCCCAGCTGATGGTCAGGCGCTTCAGCGGTTCGAATTCGACGACCCGCGATTTCTGGGAGATGGGGCTGCGGCAGGCGGCGAAGCGTTCGGGGGCCACTTCGCCGGAGAGCCGGGTGTGGTCGAAGCGCAGCTCGAACACGCTGCCGGGCTCCTCGGCCATGGTGCCGCCGGCCAGCCAGGCGGCGCGCTTGTCGGGGTCGACGAAATAGGCCCACACGCGCTCGACGGGGGCGGGCAGGGTGCGCTCCATGCGCAGGGTGCCGGGTTCGATCAGGGTTCCGAGGTGGCTCTTGGCCATGGCTTGCTCCTTGAAAAAGAATAGGGACTTCACTTGCCGCGGGATGCTTCGCGCCGCAGTTCCTTCTCCAGCGCGTCCAGATGGTTGTTCCAGAAGCCTTCGTAGTAGCGCAGCCATGCGTTGGCCGATGCGAGCGCCGCCGGCTCCAGCCGGCAGACGTGTGCGCGGCCCTGCACCGTGCGGGAAACCAGCCCGGCGCGCTCCAGCGCCTTGACGTGCTTCGACGCGCCCGCGAACGACATGCGAAACGGCGCGCCGAGCTCGCCCACGCTGCATTCGCCCTGGGCCAGCAGCTGCAGCATGGTGCGGCGGGTGCTGTCGGCCAGGGCATGGAACACGGCGTCGAGCCGTTCGTCGTCTAGTTCAACCATGAGGTTGAATATAGTCGTGCCCCGGAAATTATTCAACCGATTAGTTGAATGATTTTTCCGGTTACACCCGATACAGCCGGGACGCGTCTGCGCCGCCCGGCGCTGGAGCCTGCGCGATGGCGCTCCTACGATGGCCGCCGTTCCATCCACTCGCAGAAAAAACCAATGAAATCCTTCGCCAATCGCCGCACTTTCCTGCTCGCCGCCTCCGCCTTGCCCTTGGCCAGCGCCTGTACCGCATGGTCCGCCAAGGGGCCGCAGGCCGCCACGTTTTCGAAGGCCGAAGCGCAGCTCGCAGCCCTCGAACGCTCCGTGGGCGGGCGGCTCGGCCTGGTGGCCTTCGACACCGCCACCGGCGCGCGCGTGCAGCACCGCGCCACCGAGCGCTTTCCGATGTGCAGCACCTTCAAGATGATGGCGTCCGCCGCCATCCTCGCGCGCAGCACCCGCGAGCCCGGCCTGCTGGAGCGGCGCGTGAGCTACGCGAGGAGCGACATTCTTCCCAACTCGCCCATCACCGAGAAGCACCTGGGGCAGGGCATGACGGTTTCCGCGCTGTGCGCCGCCACCATCCAGTACAGCGACAACGCCGCGGCCAACCTGCTGATGAAGATTCTCGGCGGCCCCTCCGCGGTGACAGAATTCGCGCGCTCCATCGGCGACCCGGTCTTCAGGCTCGACCGCTGGGAGACCGAGCTCAACAGCGCCATTCCGGGCGATCCGCGCGACACCACCTCGCCCGAGGCCATGGCCGCGAGCCTGCAGCGGCTGGTGCTGGGCGACGGGCTCGGTGCGGCGCAGCGCAGCCAGCTCGAGGCCTGGCTGCTGGGCAACACCACCGGCGCCACGCGCATCCGCGCGGGCGTGCCGGCCGACTGGAAGGTGGGCGACAAGACCGGCGCCGGCTCCTACGGCACCGTGAACGACATCGCCGTGCTGTGGCCGCCGGCCGGCGCGCCGCTGGTGATGGCGGTCTACCTGACCTTCCCCAAGCCCGATGCGCCGGGCCGCAACGACGTCATCGCGTCGGCGGCGCGCATCGCGGCGGATGCGCTGCGGGGCTGAGCCGCCCCGCGTTCGCTGGGCTCACTCTTCGCTCGTCCACTCCACCTGCGCGCCCAGGCTGCGCAGGTTCTCGGCGAAGCGCGGGTGGGCCCGGCGGATCGGCGCGGCGTTGCGGATCTCGGAGCGGCCTTCGATGCTTGCCGCCACCATGAAGAGCGCGATCGCCACGCGGATGATGTAGGGACTCTCGACCACGGCCGGCGTCAGCGGGCTGCCGCCGAAGCTGATGAGCCGGTGCGGGTCCGAGGAGAACACGTGGGCGCCGAACTTCGACAGCTCGCCGGTCCATCCCAGCGCGCCGTCATACACCTTGTTCCAGAACATCGCATTGCCCTGGGCGCGCACGCCCAGCGCAATGAAGATCGGAAGCAGGTCGACCGGAAAGTACGGCCACGGCGCCGCTTCCACCTTGGTGAGCACGTTGCTGGTGAAAGGCGTCTGCACCTTGAGCGGGCCGTTGCTGCTGGCGCGCGACCAGCCGTCTGCGTGCGTGACCGTCACGCCGAACTTGTCGAAGGTGCGGTCGATCAGCGGAAAGTTCTCGGGCGCGCTGTTGCGCACGACCACGTCGCCGCCCGTGATGGCACCCAGCGCAAGGAAGGTGGTGATCTCGTGGAAGTCCTCGTCGAAGCGGAATTCCCCGCCGCCCAGCGTGCCGCCGCCGTGCACCGTGAGCCGCGAGGTGCCGATGCCCTCGATGCGCACGCCGAGCATCGCCATGAAACGGCAGAACTCCTGCACATGCGGCTCGGAGGCGGCATTGGTGAGCGTGGAGCTGCCGTGGGCCGCGGCCGCGCACAGCACGAAGTTCTCGGTGGTGGTGACGGAGGCGTAGTCGAGCCAATGCTGCGCGGGCACGAGCGGTCCGGCGCAGCGCACCAGCAGCGAGCCGCTGGCGCGTTCGACCTCGCCGCCGAAACGCCGGAACACGTCGACGTGCGGATCGATCTCGCGCACGCCGAGCGTACAGCCCTTGACGTTGTCTTCGAGCCGCGCAATGCCGAAGCGCGCGAGCAGCGGCGGCACCAGCATGATCGACGAGCGCATTTCCTCGGGCAGCCGGTCGCGCGTGGCATCGAACGCCGTGTCGCGGTGGTGCAGCTCGAGCGTGCCGGTGGCGTGGTCCATGCGCGCCTCGCTGCCCAGGCTGCGGAAGATGTCGAGGATCTTGCGCACATCGGTGATGTCGGGCACGCCGTGCAGGCGCAGCGGCTCGCGCGTAAGCAGCGTGGCGCACAGCACCGGCAGCACGGCATTCTTGTTGGCGGAAGGTGTGATGCGGCCACGAAGCGGCGTGCCGCCGTGCACGATGAGGCTGGACATGAAGGAAGAGCGCGGCCGGCTTATCCGTTCAGCTGCTCGGCCACTTCGCGGCGGCCGAGGCCCCGCACGGCGGCCAGGCCTTCGAGCTGGGCCTTGCGCGGCCTGGCCTTGCCTTGCTCCCACTTGTAGATGGTCTGGCCGGTCACGCCCACCAGCTTGCCGTAGGCGGCCGCCGAGAGGCCGAGCTTGCCGCGGTGCGCGGCCAGCCGGCTGGCACTGAATCGCCGGTGCGGGCCCGACTCGGCGGCTTCGTCGGCATCGCCTGCGGGAGCGGCGCGTGCCACGGTCTTGGTGGCGCGGCGCAGTTCCTTCTCCAGCTTTTCGACCTGCCGGCGCAATGCGGCGATCGAGGCGCGGTGGAGCGCGGAGGCTTTTCTGAGCGTTTCGATCTCCGTGCGAACTTCCTTGCGGGCGACACGGGAAATCTCGGATTTCAGGATGGAGGCGATATTTGGCATGGGGCGCATTGTGCACATCCCACGACGCGAAACCCCGCGAGAGGTGGTAACAGGCGCTTACGGTGGGGCTGCTCGCCCGCGGCTGCGCATCACAGCACGAACCAGCCCACGGCCACGAAGTGGCTCGTGGTGCCCGCGAGCACGAACAGGTGCCAGGTGCCGTGCGCATGCCGGAAGCCCCGCCGGTTGCGATAGAACACCGTGCCCGCGGTGTAGAGCACGCCGCCGGCCAGCAGCCACGCAAGCCCGCCGCTGTCTAGCCGCGCGGCCAGCGGCACCGCGGCCAGCACGCCGAGCCAGCCCATGGCGATGTAGAGCGCCAGCGGCGGCTTCGACGCCTCGCTGCCTGCCTGCAGCAACTCGCGCCCGATGCCGAAGAAGGCCGCGCCCCACACGGCGGCCATCAGCAGCCAGCCCCAGAGCCCGTGCAGCGTGACCAGCGCGAACGGCGTGTAGGTGCCCGCGATCAGGAGGTAGATGGCGCAGTGGTCCACGCGCTCCCAGAAGCGCTTGCGCGGCCCGCGCGTGCTGTGGAACAGGGTGGACGCCGCATACAGCACCACCGCCGAGAGCGAGAACACCAGCGCGCCGGCAATCCGCGCGGCGTCGCCGGAGGGCAGGGTCTTGGCAAGCAGCAGCGCGGTGGCCGCGAGTGCGAGCACCAGGCCCAGCAGATGGCTGTATCCGTTGAGCCGTTCGCCGGGGTACATCGCGTGGAGTGGTGTGCAGTCTGAGGAGAGGGGCGGCAAGGGCCTGCGGATGCTAGGTGCGCCGCGTGACTGCGCGGTGACCACCGCGGGCGGGGCCACCTTGCCGGTGCCTATGCAGCCGCACCGCCGAAGCGCTCCGCATAGAGCTGCGCGATCCAGTCGATGAACACCCGCACGCGCGGCGAGAGCTGGCGGTGGTGCGGGTACAGCACCGAATAGACCATCGGCGGGCAGGGCGTGTGCTGCAGGATCTCGACCAGCGAGCCCTCGCGCAACTGGCTCTCCACGCTGAAGCGCGGCACTTGGATGATGCCGCAGCCCTGTTCGGCGCAGGTCTTGTAGAGATCGGCGTTGTTGACGCTGATCCAGTCCTTCAGCATGCAGGTCTCGAGCTTGCCGTCCACCATGAACTCGTACGGAAACACCTCGGGCCGCGAGGCCGAGAAGAAATTGACCGCCAGGTGCCGGGCCAGGTCGGATGGCTGCGTGGGCGTGCCGTAGGCGGCCAGGTAGCCCGGGCTCGCGCAGGTCACTTGCGGCAGCAGCGCCAGGCGGCGCGTGACCAGCGACGAATCCTTGGGTTCGCCCGCGCGCACCACGCAGTCGACGCCTTCGCGCACCAGGTCCACCAGCCGGTCGCCGCTGCCCACGACCAGCTCGATGTGCGGATAGCGCGAATGGAACTCCTGGATGCGCGGCAGCACGATCGCCTGGGCGGGCGCGCCGTGGATGTCGATGCGCAGGCGCCCGCGCGGATTGACCGCCAGTTCCGCCAGCGAAGACTCGGCCTCCTCGAGCTCGCGCAGCAGGTGACGGCAGCGCTCATAGAAGGCCTGGCCGTCGACGGTTGTGCGCACCTGGCGCGTCGTGCGCTCCAGCAGCCGCACGTGCAGCCTGGCCTCCAGTTCCTTGATGGCATGCGTGGCCGTGGCGCGCGGAATGTCGAGTGCGGCCGCGGCCTGGGTGAAGCTGCCCAGATCGACGATGCGGGTGAACAGCTGCATGGCGTCGAAGCGGTCCATGGGTCTTCTCGATTGTTGAGGCTCCTTGAATTGTATTGGCGAGATTTGCGTATTTATTCGCGCGGGGAGAACAGAGAGACTTTCTCTCGCGCCATCTTTTCGGCGCTTCCCGCAACCCCTTCGACCCAGGAGCGATCCCCATGCAACTGATCTTTCCACGGCTGCGCAGCCTCTATGACCGGCTGGAGCCGCTGAGCCATGCGCTGCTGCGCATCGCGTTCGGCCTGATGCTCATGACCCACGGCATCCCCAAGCTGCTGGGCCGCAGCCACGGCAGCATGGCCGATCCGATGGCCGGCTCGGTCAACCTGATCGCCAACGTGCTGCACCTGCCGGCCGCACCGCTGATCGGCTGGTTCATCGCGCTGCTCGAAGGCGTCGGCGGGCTGATGCTGGCACTGGGTTTCCTGACCCGCATCGTCGCGCCGATGGTGGTGGTGCAGATGCTGGTCATCAGCTACCTGCTGGCACCCACCTTCCCCTGGATCGATCGCGGCTACGAGTACCCGCTGATGCTGGTCTTCGTCGCGCTGTGCATCGCGGCGCGCGGCAGCGGCCCCGTGTCGGTCGATGCGCGCCTCGGCCGCGAATTCTGAAGAAGCAAGAAAAAAGGAAAGCCCCATGAGCCACCTCTCCCTGCAGAACGCGGCAGGCCCGTTGCCTGCCGTCAACCGACGCATGTTCATGATGACCACGGCAGCCAGCGCGGGCGCCGCGGCTTCGGCCGGCGCCGGTGCGGCCGCGGACGCCGGCAGCGCGGTATCCGGCCTCGGCACGGGCGCGCGGGAGACCCGCGTCACCATCAACGGCAGGCTCCACGAACTGAAGCTGGAGCCGCGCGCCTCGCTGCTCGACGTGCTGCGCGAACAGCTCGGCCTGACCGGCGCCAAGAAGGGCTGCGACCACGGCCAGTGCGGCGCCTGCACGGTGCACGTGGACGGCCGTCGCGTGGCCTCGTGCCTCACGCTGGCGGTGAAGACCGACGGCTGCGCCGTGACCACCATCGAGGGCATCGAGTCGCCCGACGGCACGCTGCATCCGATGCAGCAGGCTTTTGTCGACCATGACGCGCTGCAGTGCGGCTATTGCACGCCCGGCCAGATCATGGCGGCCATTGCCTGCGTGCGCGAAGGCCATGCCACCAGCGACGCGCAGATCCGCGAATACATGAGCGGCAACATCTGCCGATGCGGCGCGTACGCCGGCATCCTCGAAGCGATCCGCGAGGCCGCGCCGCATGTGCGTCGCATGGACGGCCGCATGGAGGGCAGCCGCCATGCATGACTTCGCCTACCTGCGTCCGCGCAGCACCGGCGAAGCCGTGCAGCTGCTCGCACAGAACCAGCCCGGCGCGCGCTACTTCGCGGGCGGCACCACGCTGTTCGACCTGATGAAGCTCGGCGTGGAGGCACCGGCCACGGTGATCGACATCACCCGCATCGAAGGCCTGCGCGACGTCGACGCAGCAAGCCGTGGCGAGTTGCGCATCGGCGCCCTCGCGGCCATGAGCGACGTGGCCGACAACGCCGTGGTGCAGCGCGAATTCCCGGCCCTGTCGGAGGCGCTCTGGAAGGCCGCCTCGCAGCAACTGCGCAACATGGCAACGGTGGGCGGCAACCTGCTGCAGCGCACGCGCTGCGCCTACTTTCGCGGCGGGCCCGAATTCGCCTGCAACAAGCGCGTGCCCGGCAGCGGGTGTGCGGCGATGGGCGGCCAGAACCGCGGCCATGCGGTGCTGGGCGGCAGCGATGCCTGCGTGGCCGTCTATCCCGGCGACTGGGCCGTTGCATTGGTGGCCTTCGATGCGCTGGTCGACACCGTCAGCCCGCGCGGCGAGCGCACGCTGCCGGTGCGCGAACTGCACCGCGCACCGGGCGCCACGCCGCACCTGGAAACGGTGCTCGCGGCCGACGAGCTGATCGTGCGCATCCGCGTGCCGCGCGGGGCGATCGGGCGGGGCTCCACGTACCACAAGATCCGCGACCGCGAGTCCTACGCCTTTGCGCTCGCCTCGGCGGCTGTGGCCCTGGAGCTCAGGAGCAACCGCGTGGCCGACGCGCGCATCGCACTTGGCGGCGTGGCAACGCATCCGTGGCGCGCGGCCGAGGCCGAGCGCAGCCTGGTCGGCCAGCCGTTCACGCGTGCGGCCGCGCGGCGCGCCGCCGAGCTTGCCTTCGAGGGCGCGAAGCCGCTCGCGCACAACGCGTTCAAGGTGGCGCTCGGCATCGAAACGGTGACCGATGCGCTGATGCTGGCCAGGGAAAGGAGCTGAAGATGGCAACGAGCCTCAAGACAGTGATGGCGAAGCGCACGCCTCGCGCGGGTGCCGAGCGCGTCGACGCGCGCGACAAGGTGCGCGGCGCCACGCGCTATGCGGCGGACGATGCGCGCGCCGGGCTGCTGCATGCCGTGCTGGTGCCGTCGCGCATTGCGCGCGGCAGCGTCACCGCCATCGACACCGCGGCGGCGCAGCGCGTGCGCGGCGTTCGCACGGTGTTCACGCACGAGAACATCGGCAGCTTCGACACCGGTGGCTTCCTGATGGGCGGCGGCTTCGGCTTCCAGAGCTTCTATCCGCTGCGCTCGCCGCAGGTCGCCTACCGCGGCCAGACCGTGGCCATGGTGGTGGCCGACACGCCCGAGGCAGCGCGCGAGGCCGCGGCGCTGGTGGCCGTGACCTATGCCGCCGTTCCTTTCGTGGCGACCATCGATGCACCCGATGCCCAGCCGCAGGCGCAATCGGCCCTGCTGCCGCAGCCCATGTTCGCCGACCGCCGCGCGGGCGATGCCGAGGCTGCGCTCCAGGGCGCGGTCTTCACGGTGGACGCGGCGTACGAGTTGCCGGTCCAGCACCAGAACCCGATGGAGATCATCGCGACCGTGGCCGAGTGGAGCGCCGACGGCCTGCTCACCATCCACGAGCCGACCCAGAATGCCGAAAGCGTGCGCCACGGCCTGGCAAAGCAGCTCGGCATCGAGCCGGCCAGGGTGCGCGTGCTGTCGCCCACGGTGGGCGGCGGTTTCGGCCAGAAGAATTCGCTGCAGTCGCACACCGCACTGGTGGCACTTGCGGCGCGTGCGCTGGGCCGGCCGGTCAAGCTCGTGCTGTCGCGCAGCCAGCTGTTCCACAACGCGAGCTTCAGGCCGGCGAGCCGCCATCGCGTGCGGCTGGGCGCCGACCGCGGCGGCAAGCTGGTCGCCGCCATCCATGAGATCGACCAGCAGACCTCGCGCCACGACCTCTTTCCGTCGAGTGGCACCGAGATCACTTCGCGGCTCTACGGCATCGGCAATTTCCTCGGCCGAGAGCGGCTCGTGCGCACCGACGTGCAGACGCCCGGCTACATGCGCGCGCCGTTCGAGCATCCGGCCGCCTTCGCATTCGAAAGCGCGGTGGACGAGATGGCTTACGCACTGGGCCGCAACCCGGTCGCGTTCCGCCTGGCGAACGATGCGGCGGTCGACCCGCTCAGCGGCAAGCCCTTTTCGTCGCGCCACCTGGCCGAGTGCCTCGCCAAGGGAAGCAGCGCCTTCGGCTGGGCGCGCCGCACGATGGCGCCGCGCTCGATGCGTGCGCCCGACGGCAGCTTCATCGGTTGGGGCGTGGCGGTTGGTGCCTACAAGGCGGCCATTGCACCGGCCATTGCCAAGGTGCGGCTCGATGCGAACGGCACGGTGCGGGTGGCGGTCGGCGGCCACGAGATGGGGCAGGGCATCCGCACCGCCATTGCATTGACGGTGGCGCGCGTGCTTGGCGCGCCGGTGGCCGCGGTGGAGATCCTGGTCGGCGACACCACCGCCGCGCCGCAGCACCTGACCGCCGGCTCCTGGGGCACGGCCACCGCGTTGCCGCCGGTGCAGGAAGCCGCGCAGCGGCTCATGGAGGACCTGCGGCAGAACGCGGGCGCGCAAGCTGGCGCGAACGGCGCCACGGCCGTGGCGCTGCTGCGGGCTTCCGGCCGCTCCTTTGCCGAGGCCGAGAGCCGGATGCGCGCGCCGGGCCAGCCCGAGCAGGTCTTCGGCCGGCTCACGGGCGGCCTGCCCGCCGCGGCGGGGCCGGTGTATCCGGACTTCGTCGCCTTCAGCTTCATCGCGCACTTTGTCGAGGTGCGCATCGAACCCACCACGCGGCGCATCCGCGTGCCGCGCGTGCTCAGCGTGGCCGACTGCGGCACGGTGGCCAGCCTGCGCACCGCGCGCAGCCAGGTCGAAGGCGGCGTGGTGTGGGGCATTGGGGCCGCATTGCGCGAGGCGAGCGAGGTGGATGCGCGCTACGGCGGCTTCCTCAACGCGGACCTGGCGGAATACGTGCTGCCCGTGGCGGCGGACATCGGCCGCATCGATGTCGACTTCGTCGGCAAGCCCGACATGCGGCTCAATTCCATGGGCGTGAAAGGCCTGGGCGAAGTGGCGATGGTGGGTGTGGCGCCCGCCATCGTGAATGCGGTGTTCCATGCCACCGGCAAGCGCCTGCGCCGGCTGCCGCTGCGGCTGGAGGACCTGCTCGAAAGCTAGGCCCGAAGGCTATCTGCCGGTGCCGAACGAGTTGACGTGCACCTCGACGATGTCCACGAACTCCGGCAGCTCGAGCAGGAACTCGGCATCGCGCGCCAGCGGCGCCACGCGCAGCGGATCGCCGCGCTGCGCGTGCATCGCGTGCATGTGCTCGATCGATTGCCAGTAGGAGACGGTCCTGAATTCGGCGGTGTCGCCGTTCAGCTTGCGAAAGTACTGCACGCCCAGGCATTCGGGCTTCTTCGCGATCTCCTGGATGCCGTGCTCGAAGCTGTAGCGCAGGTATTCGTCGGCCCGCGCAATCGGCGTGCGGCCTTGCCACACGCGTCCGATCAAGGGGGTGGCGAGCAGTTTGCATTCGACGGCCATGGGTGCTCCTTTTTCGATGAAGACAAAAAGACGAACGGCACCCCGCGTGCCATCGATGTCCTCGAAAAAAAGAGTGGGGCGTGCGGCAGCGCCGGCGCGTAGGAATCGGTCGCCTCCGCCTGCAAGCGAAGGCAGGAGCGGCGCTCAGGGTTCGAAGGCGCCCTGCAGCGTGCGCGCGAGATCGGCCGCGAGCGCGTCGCGCTGCGGCGCGGGGCGCCAGAAGCCGCGCGTGGCCAGGCCCGCCGATTCCCATTCGGGATGGCTGCGCGCGGGCCGCACCGCGCGCACGGCGGCGGCCGTGGCGCGCGTCGGCGCGTCCTGCGTCGCGCTCGTTTCGGCCGCGATGCGCCCGGTGGCCGCATGCCCGCGCTGCTCCAATGCGCGCGTGAGCTTCAACTGCCATGCCACCAGCGCAAACAGTACGCCGTCCTCCACCGTGAGCTCGTGCACGTTGCGCAGCCGGTTCGCCAGCTTGCGCCCGAACGGGCCCCAGCCCTGCGACACCGCGCCGCCGATGGCGCCGCCCACCGCCGCGCCCGTGCCCAGCGAAATGCCGGCCACCGCCAGGTCCGCCACCACGCCCACGGCCGCGCCGATGGCGGCACCCTTGCCGAGCCGCAGGCCCGCGTCCTTCATGGCTTCGGGGCTGAAGAAGTCCAGCGTCCAGCGGCCTTCGATGAGCGGCAGCGGCGCCTCGCCCGCATCGTCCTGGCGAAAGCCGTAGAGCGCGAGCAGGTCGTCGGTGCAGCGCTGCGCCTTGTCGAACACCTCCTTCTGCAAGGCCGCGACGAAGGCCTTGCGGCGCGCCGTGTCGGCGAACTCTTCGGCCGGCACCGTGCGGCGCAGCGCCGCGGCGTCGACCAGCAGTTCGGCGATGCGCGCGCAGGCCGCACGGCGGCGTTCGGCGGCTTCGGCGGCGAGCGAATCCGCCACCGCGCGCAATTGCTCGCGCCGGTCGCGCAGCAGTGTCGACAGGTCGCCGTAGAGCTCGCGCTCGGCCCCCACGAAGGGTGCTGCGGCATCGAAGCGCACCTGCACGTGCAGGCCGTAGGCCGAGAGCAGCTCCTTCCAGTCGGTCTCGCGGCTGGCCGCATCGCGCACGAAGTTGAGCACCGGCAGCACCGGCCGCGCGCAGGAGTTGAGCAGCTCGATCTCGTCGCGGAACTTGGGCAGCACCGGCTCGCGCACATCGATCACGAGAAAGGCTGCATCGATGTCCTGCATGGTGCGCAGCACCTTGGCTTCCTGCTCGAACACGCCGTGCGCCTCGGGGCCCTGCAAGAACAGGCGGATGCGCTCGGGCGGCGTGGCCTGTGCATCAGCAAGGCCGGCCAGGTGCTCGCGCAGCGCCACCGCATCCTCCAGGCCCGGCGTGTCGAAGAAGCGCACCGCGGCCTGGCCGTTCACGTCCAGATCGACCGATTCGACATGGCGCGTGGTGCCGGGCCGCTGCGACACCTCGCCGAAATTGGCGCGCCGCGTCAGCGTGCGCAGCAGCGAGGTCTTGCCCGCGTTGGTGTGGCCGACCACGGCGATGCGGATGGCTTGCGTCATGAGGCGACCCCCAGGCCTTGCAATGCGTCTTCGAGCCGGGGCGTGGCCGCGATGCGCTGCAGGCCGGTGCCCTGCAGCCAGTCGATCCAGCGTTGCGATGCGTTGGTGTCGGGCGTGTCCTTGGCGGCCGAGGCCAGCCAGAGCCGGCATTCGCCGCAATGGGCCAGCACTTCGCGCAGGAAGCGTTCGGTGCCGCGGTCGGGGCTCGATGCGGCGTGGCACACCAGCAGCACGGCGCGCGGAGGGGCCGCTGCCAGCCGGTCGAGCAGCGCGCGGCGCGCGGGCGCGCTGCCGTCGATGCGCTGCAGCTGGGCCGGGGTGATGGCGGCGGGCAGTCCCTCGGGCGGCCACGGCGTATCCGCGGGCAGCTCGAAGCCGATGACGAACAGCTCGTCCCGCAACTGCGATGGCGCCAGGCCCGCAGGCGCCGCGCCCGGCGCGCGCCCCGGATCGGCATCGACGATGGCGGGCGGTGCGAGTGCGGCGAAGCGAGCCGCGAGCTTGCGGTAGTAGGGCTCGCTCCAGTCGGGCCGCAGCGCCGTGCGGCGCCGCTGCCACACCACTGCGCTCAGCAGCACCAGCGCCAGGCGCGGCAGCAGCCCGTACACCACGATGCAGCCGGTCAGCCACAGCGCCCAGTTGCGCTGGCCCGCGGCGCCGGGAGAAGCAGAGCGCACGGTCGCGGCATCGGGAACCGGAAAGCCGATTTGCGACGGTGCCCAGCCCAGCACCTGCACGGCGTCCACGAAGAAGGCCGGATCGAGGATCGTCGTCTCCCAGCTCAGCGTGTAGCTGCGGAACGCCAGCGCAAACAGCAGCGCGGCCAGCACCACCGCGAACGAGAGCGACCAGATGCCGTGGCTCACCAGCCCCAGCGCCCAGGGCAGCAGCCTGGCGCGCGCGAGCAGCCCGGTGGCGGCCCGCACCAGCACCGGCGCCTGGCCGCGCTTGCCGCCGGCCACGCGCGCGGTGAGCGAGAGCCAGATCCAGCCGAGCGAGCTCGTGTTGAATGCCCCCAGCGGCAGCCACAGGCCGGCCAGCCAGAGCAGCAGCGTGAGCGCATGCAGGCCGAGCAGGCTCGCGAGCGCGACGGTCACGTTGATGTGCCGTTCGCCGCCGCCGACCACGTTGCCCGCGAGGCCCAGGCCGGCCATGACGATGAGCGCCACCAGCCCGAGCAGCACCCATGGCGCCCATTGGCGGGCGCGTGCCAGTTCGGATTGCAGCCCGATGCGCTCACCGAGCAACAGGGCGCGTGCGGTGATCCGTGCCGGTGCATCGGAAGCGCGGTGGAGGGCGGCGCGCAGGACCTCTGCATCATCGAGCGGACCTTTCTCCTCGGTCCATCGGATCGCTTCGGTGACGACCGCGTCCGGAAAGGCAGGTTCGCGCAACGCGGTGTTGGTCAACAGGGTCCCTTCGCAGCAAGTGGTGCCCCGCAAGTCGCAAGTGCCGGGGCGCGCGAATTATGCCCGGCGCGCTCCGGGCGACCCATGAGAAACGGGGCCGCGCGGACGGCCCCGTTCTTGTTCAGCAGGCGAGTCGAAAACGCGTGCCCGGTTTCAGCGCAGGCCGAAGAACGAAAGCACGGCCACGACCACGACGACCAGACCGACGATGTAGATGATGGAATTCACGCGAGGACTCCTCGTTGTTGACGACAGCTTCAGCATCGCGCCCGGGGTGTCGGGCTGCTGTCGGCGAGTGGCGGCCCGTGCTGTAGGACTCGCCAAGGCCCGGCCGACCGCATGCGCCGTGCCGGCGCGCCTCAGGCGGCCGGCTTGCGGCGGGGCTCGGAGCCCAGCGCCTGCTCGAGCAGCCAGAGCATCGCCGAGCGGACGTCCTGCGCGTCGGCGCCGGCATCGATCTCGAGCGCGGCCCGGTCGAAGGCGGCCGAGAGCAGCCGGGCGAGCGCATCGAGCGGCACCTCTGCCTTGCCGGCCCTGGCCCTTTCCAGCCCCTGGCGCAGCGAGTTCGCCGAGGTGGCCGCGTCGATGGCCATGACTTCCGCAAGGCCCAGCACGGCGGGACCCTCGATCAGCAGCAGCCGCGTGCGGCCCGGAACGGTCATGGCGTCCAGGTAGGCCTTGCTGCCCTCGACCAGCGCCTCGCGCGGCGTGAGCTGCCCGGGCGCGGCCGCCTCGATGCCGGCCGCCACGGCCTCGGCCTCGCGCACCAGCACCTGCCTGAACAGGTCGCGCTTGTCCACGAAGTGGTGGTACAGCGCGCCGCGCGTGATGCCGGCGGCCGCTGCAATCTCGGGCGTCGAGGTGTCGCCGTAACCCTTGCTGACAAAAAGGCCGCGCGCCGCCTCGACCAAGGCGAGCCGGGTGGTTTCCGTGCGTTCACGGTTGGTCCTGGAAGGAGGGGTGGCGGCGGTCTTGGTCATTTACATACAGGCTGTCTGTAGATTAATATGGAGACTTACATGCAGTCTGTATGTTAATTGAAAGGACCGATGCCATGAAAGTGACGAGCTACTACCCGGTGATCATGACCAGCGACGTGGCCGCCACGGCCCGCTTCTACCAGTCGCACTTCGGCTTTGTGCCGCTGTTCGCGAGCGACTGGTACGTGCATCTGCAGCTCGAAGGCGAGCCCTCGGTCAACCTGGCGGTGCTGGACGGCCGGCACGAGACGATTCCCGCCGCCGCGCGCGGGCAGGTGGCGGGCGGCCTGCTGCTCAATTTCGAGGTGGACGACCCCGACGCGGTGCACGACCGCCTCGCGGCCGCGGGCCTGCCGATCCTGCTGCCGCTGCGCGACGAAGACTTCGGCCAGCGCCACTTCATCACCAGCGATCCGAACGGCGTGCTGATCGACATCGTCAAGCCGATCCCGCCGAGCGCGGAGTTCGCCAGGCTCTACGAGGCCGGCGCGCTTCCGGGCTGAGACGGCGCGGCGCGGCTCAGGCGCGCAGGGCTTCTTCTTCCTCGTCGAGATCGTCGCCCAGGAAGCCGCCGCTCTGGTGCGCCCACAGCCGCGCGTAGAGCCCGCCCTGCGCCATCAGCGTGCGGTGGTCGCCTTCTTCCACCACGCGGCCTTCGTCGAGCACGATCAGCCGGTCCATCGCCGCGATGGTCGACAGCCGGTGCGCGATGGCGATCACGGTCTTGCCTTCCATCAGCCGGTAGAGGCTCTGCTGGATGGCGGCCTCCACCTCGGAGTCGAGCGCGCTGGTGGCCTCGTCGAGCAGCAGGATCGGCGCGTCCTTGAGCATCACGCGCGCAATGGCCACGCGCTGGCGCTGGCCGCCCGACAGCTTCACGCCGCGCTCGCCCACATGCGCCTCGTAGCCGCGCCGGCCGCTGGCGTCGCCCAGCGTCTGGATGAAGTCGTGCGCCTCGGCGCGGCGCGCGGCGGCTTCGATCTGGGCCGGCGTGGCATCGGGCCGGCCGTAGGCGATGTTGTCGGCCACCGAGCGGTGCATCAGCGAGGTGTCCTGCGTGACCATGCCGATGTGGCTGCGCAGCGAATCCTGCGTCACATGGGCAATGTCCTGCCCGTCGACCAGGATGCGGCCGCTCTCCAGGTCATGGAAGCGCAGCAGCAGGTTGACCAGCGTCGACTTGCCCGCGCCCGAGCGGCCGACCAGGCCGATCTTCTCGCCCGGCCGCACCACCAGGTTCAGGTCGTCGATGACGCGGCGGCCCGCATCCGCATAGCGGAAGCTCGCGTGCTCGAAGCGCACCTCGCCGCGCGGCACCTCGAGCACGCCGGCATCGGGCGCATCGAGCACGGTGCGCGGGCGCGACAGCGTCTTCATGCCGTCCTGCACGGTGCCGATGTTCTCGAACAGGCTGGTCATCTCCCACATGATCCAGTGCGACATGCCCTGCAGGCGCAGCGCCATCGCGGTGGCCGCCGCCACCGCGCCCACGCCCACCGTGCCGTTCGACCAGAGCCACAGCGCGGTGCCGGCCATGCCCGCGGTCAGGCCCATGCTGAGCGTGTGGTTGACGATCTCGAAGGCGCTCACCAGCCGCATCTGGCCGTAGCCCGTGTACATGAATTCGCGCATCGCCTCGCGCGCGAAGCCGGCCTCGCGCTGGGTGTGCGAGAACAGCTTGACGGTGGCGATGTTGGTGTAGGCGTCGGTCACGCGCCCGGTCATCAGCGCGCGCGCGTCGGCCTGCGCCTTGCCGACCTTGCCCAGGCGCGGCACGAAGTACATCAGCGCACCCGCATAGAGCACCAGCCAGACGATGAAGGGCAGCACCAGCTGCACGTCGAGCACGGTCACCAGCACGATGATGGTCACCACGTACACGCCCATCGCCACCACCACGTCGGCCAGCACGAACAGGGTGTCGCGCACCGCCAGCGCGGTCTGCATCACCTTGGCCGTGATGCGGCCCGCGAACTCGTCCTGGTAGAACGCCATGCTCTGGCCCAGCATCACCCGGTGGAAGTTCCAGCGCAGGCGCATCGGCAGGTTCACCGCCAGCGTCTGGTGCTTGACGATGGTCTGCAGCGCGACCACGCCGATGCTGATCACCAGCAGCGCGGCCAGCCACGCCAGCGTGTTGCCGCGCTCGGCCCACAGCTGCGACGGCACCTGCCCGCCGAGCCAGTCGACGATGCGCCCGAGGATCGCGAACAGCAGCGCCTCGAAGCCCGAGATGGCCGCCGTGAGCGCCGCCATGGCGGCCATCTTGAGGCGCAGGCCCTGGGTGCAGGCCCACAGGAATGCGAAGAAGCCCGTCGGCGGAGGCGCCGGTTCGGCCGCGGGATAGGGATGGAGGAGTTTTTCGAAGAAACGGAACAAGGCGTGCGGTCTCCAGGGGAAGCCGCGACTTTAGCCCGGGGTGGCATGTCCTTGCCCCGAAAGGGTGCGTTTTGCCGCCGCGGGCGGCTGGCCGCCGAGCCGCTCGCCGAGAAAGTCGATGAAGCTGCGCAGCTTGGGCGCCATGTACTGGCGGCTGGTGTACACGGCAAACAGCGTGACCGGCGGCGAGGCGTGGTCGGGCAAGAGCCGCACCAGCCGGCCCGCGGCCAGGTCGTCGTCGACCAGCCATTCGGGCAGGAAGGCAATGCCCATGTCCGCGCGCACCGCATGCAGCGTGAGCGTGGTGTCGTCCGAGCGCAGCGCCGGCGTGAGCCGCAGCGGAAACATCCGCCCGCCCGGCCCCTTGAGCGAGAGGTTGTCGAGGTTCACGTAGCTCGGCACGATGGCGCCGAGCCGGCCCACGTCGGCCGGCAATGCGGGGTTGCCGCCCATGCGGCGCAGGTAGGCCGGCGTGCCCGCCAGGTGAAACGGCACGCGGCACAGCGGCCGCGCAATCAGCGCGGGGGAGGGCTCCTGCGTGGCGCGCAGCGCGAGGTCGTAGCCGTCGGCCGCGAGGTCGACCTTGCGGTTCTCCAGGTGGATGTCGACCAGCACTTCGGGAAAGCGCTCGCGGTAGTCGGCCAGCGCGCGCGCGAAGCGCGGCGTGGCACACCACACCGGCGCGCTCACCTTGAGCTGGCCGCGCGGCGCCTCGCTCTTCTGGCCGATGGCGGCTTCGGCGGCATCGAGCAGGTCGAGCGCGCGCCGGCTCTGCTCGTACCAGGCGGTGCCGGCCTCGGTCAGGCTCAGGTGGCGGCTCGATCGGTGCAGGAGCCGCGCGCCCAGGGATTTTTCGAGCTGCGCCACATGCTTGCTGGCCATGGGCGGAGACATCGACAGGCGCTCGGCCGCAGCCACGAAGCTGCCCGATTCGACGACCTCCCGGAACACGCGCAGGCTGGTCAGGCGGTCCATGGATGCTTTCCTCAGAAGAAATGAACCGATGCATCGTAGCCTGTCGATTTCCTGCTGGGAAATATCTACAGTCGATGCAACGCTTTCAAGGAGCATCGGCTTGACCCACGACAACACCACCTCGCGCCTGCCCACGTATTTCATCTCGCACGGCGGCGGCCCATGGCCGTGGATGAAGAAGGAAATGGGCCCGACCTACGACCAGCTGGCCGCCGCGCTGGCCGACATGCCGCGCCAGATCGGCCGCACGCCGGACGCCATCCTCATGGTGTCGGCGCATTGGGAGGCACCGGTCTTCACGGTGCAGGGCAACCCGCGCCCGCCGATGATCTACGACTACGGCGGCTTTCCCGCCCACACGTATGAAGTTCGCTACGACGCACCGGGTTCGCCCGAACTGGCGCGGCGCGTGCAGTCGCTGCTCGAGGCGGCCGGGCTGCCCGCGGCCATCGACGCCGAGCGCGGCTTCGACCACGGCATGTTCTCGCCCATGAAGGCGATGTACCCCGATGCCGGCGTGCCGGTGGTGCAGCTGTCGCTGCGCCGCGGGCTCGATCCGGCGGAGCACCTGGCGCTCGGCCGCGCGCTCGCGCCGCTGCGGGACGAGAACGTGCTCATCGTGGGCAGCGGCCTGAGCTATCACAACCTGCGCAACTTCGGCCCGCAGGCGCACGGCGCTTCCAAGGCCTTCGGCGACTGGCTCGACCACACGGCCGTGCAGTCGCCGCCGCAGGAACGCGTGCAGCGGCTCGCGGACTGGGCGGCGGCCCCTTCGGCGCGCGTCGCCCATCCAAGAGAAGAACACCTGATCCCGCTGATGGTGGCGGTCGGCGCGGCCGAGCAGGAGCCGGGCGAGCGCGTCTATCACGAAGAGGCCTTCATGGGCGGGCTGGTGGTGTCGAGCTACCGCTTCGGCGCCGCCGCCAGCTGAAAAGGCGGTGCGTTGGCAAAATCGGGTGATGCCTTCCATTCCCGATACTGATTTCAATACCGAAGCCCGCCTCTCGATCGAACGCATCGCCGCGATCGGTACGCGCCACGACGTGGTGCACGGCGGCGTCCGCGTCTGCTGGCGCCGCTTCGGCGCTGAAGAAAGCGCCCATGCGCCGCTGGTGCTGCTGCACGGCGGCCACGGCAGCTGGATGCACTGGCTGCGCAACGTCGAGGCGCTCTCGGCCGGGCGCACGCTGTGGCTGCCCGACATGCCCGGGTTCAACGATTCCGATGCGCCGCCGCGCGCCGTGCCCGGCGAAGATCCGCTCGGCCCGCTGCTCGATGCGCTGGGCGGATCGCTCGACCAGCTGATCGGCGCGGGCACGCCCATCGACCTGGGCGGCTTCTCCTTCGGCGGGCTCACCGCCGCGCGCTTCGCGGTGCGGCGCGGTGCCATCCGGCGCCTCGCGCTCGTGGGCAGCGGCGGCCACGGCACGATGCGGCGCATGGCGGTGGAGATGATCAACTGGCGCGCCGCGCCCAACCGCGAGCGGGAACGCGCCGCGCTGCTGCACAACCTGGCCGCGCTGATGCTGCACGACAAGGCCGCGATCGACCCGGTGGCCTTCGAGATCCACGACATCTCCTGCCACGGCACGCGCTTTCGCAGCAAGGACGTGTCGCAGGCGGGCGGCCTGCAGGCTGCGCTCGACACGCTCGGCGGGCCGCAGTTGCTGCTCTGGGGCGAATACGACGTCACCGCCGATCCGCGGCCGCTGGTGGCGCGGCTCACGGCCGGCCATCCGCAGCGCGAAGGCGTGGTGATCGACGGGGCAGGGCATTGGGCGCAGTACGAGCGCGCCGATGAATTCAACCGGCTGCTGCTGCGCTTCCTGGGCTGAGCTCCGGGGGCATTCATCGAATCTTAAAAAGCCTAAAGAGTTATTAAAGCCTCAGGGTCAGCATCCGGCGGCGAGGCGGCCATGCTGCTTCGAACCTTCGACTTTTCACCCTGAGGATCCTGATGAAGAAGCAAACCCGCTTTGCCGCCCGAGGCCCCCGTTTCCATGGCCGCTCGGCCTTCGCGGCAATCGCCGTGGCCGCCATCTCCGCCACCTGCATGCCACTCGCCCGGGCACAGTCCGACGAAGAGAAATTCCAGGCCGGGGGCTCCCAATGGGGCCTCGGTATCGCGGCCGGCATGGATCGCAAGCCCTACCGTGAATTCGACGACAAGGCGGTCGTCATCCCCATGGTCACCTACGAGAACCGATGGGTCAGCGTTGCGGGCCCGAGCCTCGACCTGAAGCTCCCTTCCGCTGGCCCGGTGTCGTTCCGGCTGCGCGCGCGCTACGCGTCCGACGGCTACGAGGCCGAAGACTCCCCGTACCTGATCGGCATGGACGAGCGCAAGGCCAGCATCTGGCTTGGAGGTGCCGCGATCTGGCGCAACGAATTCGCCAACTTGTCGGCCGAGCTGCTGGCCGACGCTTCCGGGCACAGCAAGGGCACCCGGTTCAAGCTGCAGGTCGACCGCCGCTTCACCTCGGGTGCCTTCAGCTTCACGCCGCGGCTCGCGCTGCATTGGGCCGACCGCAAGTATGTGGACTACTACTACGGCGTGCGCGCAGCGGAGTCCCGCTCGGACCGCGCCCGCTACGACGGCGACGCCGCCGCGAATGTCGAACTGGGCCTGCGCGTGGACTACGCGGTGGCGCCGAAGCAGACGATCTTTCTGGACCTCAGCGGCACCAGCCTCGGCAGCGGCATCAAGAACAGCCCGCTGGTCGGCCGATCGAGCCAGACCGGCGTGCGCGTCGGCTATCTCTACAGGTTCTGATCCGGCACTGCGACCATCACGGGCGGAAACAGCACGCGGATGCCGAGGCCGCGGCCGTCGAGCCCGGCACCGGTCTCGATGGCCGCGCGATGCACCTCGGCGATGCCCGCCACCAGCGACAGCCCGATGCCGCTGCCGCGCGACGGCGTGCCCGGCACGCGGTGAAAGCGCTTGAAGATCGCGGCGCGCTCCGCGGCCGGCACGCCGGGGCCGTCGTCGGCCACCTCGAGGTAGACGCGCCGCGCCGCGTCGGCTTCGGTGCTCGCCGCGTGGCCGCAGCTCACGCGCACGCGGCCGCCCTTGGGCGTGTAGCGCAGCGCGTTGTCCACCAGGTTGCGCAACAGGATGCCGATCTCGTCGATGTCGCAGCGGATGGTGCACGGCCGCGCGTCGAGCAGGATGGTGCGCGCGTGCTGGAGCGCATGCACGTCGAACTCGTTTGCCACGTGCATCACGAGCGCGCCCAGGTCGGCCGGCGCATGCTGCGGCGCATTGGCGCCCGCATTGAGGCGCGCCAGGTCGAGCAGCTGCTCCGACAGGCGCGTGCTGCGCTCGGCCACGGCGAGCAGCTTGGCGAGCGCCACGTCCTTCTCGGCCGCGGTGGGTGCGCGCAGCGCGATCTGGGCCTGCGCCTGCAGCGCCGAGAGCGGCGTGCGCAGCTCGTGCGCCGCATCGCCGATGAAGCGGCGCTCGCCCTCGACCGCCTCGTCGAGCTGCCGCAGCGCATGGTTGAACGACGCGACCAGCGGATGCAGTTCGCGCGGCAGCGGCGCCGGAGAGAGCGGCGTGAGGTCGAAGCTGCGCCGCTGGCGCATCTGCTCGCCCAGCGCCAGCACCGGCTTGAGCGAACGGCGCACCACGAACCACATCAGTGCGCCCACGAGCAGCAGCAACAGCGTGTTGATGACCAGCGCGGTCATCGCGTCCTCGCGCAGTTCGGCGTCCACCACGCTGTGCAGGTTGCCCACCTGCACGTGCACGCGGCCGGTCTTGTCCGAGACGGAATAGACGCGCCATCGCGCGCCCGCGATCACGCTGGTGGCCGCGCCGCCCGCGAAGCCGGGCCGCAGCGCGGTGTCGGGCGCGCCGGGCGAGCGCACGAGCAGGCGGTCGCCATCGAGCCAGATCTGGAACGCGAGCGCGTCGCCATCGGGCAGCGCCTCGTCGCGCAGCTGAAGGCCGTTGGCGCGCGGCCGCAGCCCCTTGAGCTTGTCCTCGCCGGGAATGGTCAGCAGGATGCGCGTGGCGATGGTCTGGAGCTTGTCGTCCCAGATGCTGTTCCTGTTGTGCGTGAGGTAGACAAACAGCACCGCGAGCGCCACCGCCCAGCACAGCGCGATGGTCGCGGCGATCACCATGATCATCCGCGCCTGCAGCGAGTTCAGCCTCATGGGCGCGGCTGGCCCACCACGTAGCCGTGCCCGTGCACGGTCCGGATCAGGTCGTCGCCGAGCTTGCGGCGCAGCTGGTGAATGAACACCGCGATGGTGTTGCTCTCGACCGCGCTCGCGCTGCCGTAGACGGCGTCCTGCAGATGGTCGCGCGTGACCACGTGGCCGGGCCGCTCGAGCAGTGCCAGCAAGGTGCGGTATTCGTGTGCGCTCAGCGTCACCTCGGCGCCGGCCTTCGACACCACGCGGCGGCTGCGGTCGACCTCGATGTCGCCATGCGAGAACACCGGGATCACACGGCCCTGGCTGCGCCGGATCACCGAGCGCACGCGCGCCCAGAGCTCGTCGAACTGGAAGGGCTTGACGATGTAGTCGTCGGCGCCTGCATCGAGCCCGTGGATGCGCTCGCTGAGCTGGCCGCGCGCGGTCAGCATCAGCACGGGCGTCGGGTCGTAGCGGCCGCGCATCGCGCGCAGCACCGAGAGCCCCGACTCGCCGGGCAGCCCGATGTCGAGCAGCACGGCGGCATAGGCATGGTCGATCAGCGCGAGCCGGGCCGCGGGCGCATCGCAGACATGGTCGATGGTCCAGCCGCCCTGGCGCGCGCCGTCGCACACCGCCTCTCCCAGCATGGCATCGTCTTCGACCAGGAGCAGGTGCATGGGGGGTGGGCGTGGGGTGGGGCGCGTGAAAAGCAGTGCGGATGATGCCCCAGAGTTTTTAATATCTCTTTAAGCCCGAGCTTCGCTATTGCTTCGCGAGCCCCAGCTTGCGGATCATGTCGCCCCACTGCTCGTAGGTCGCGCGCGTGAGCTCGGCCAGTTGCGCGGGGCTCGACGACTCCGCCTCGTAGGCACCCTGGCGGAAGAAGTCGCGCGTGGCCGGCATCGCCAGCACCTGCGCGAGCGCGGCGTTGAGCCTGGCGACCACCGGCGCGGGCATGCGCGCGGGCCCGTAGAAGCCCAGCCAGCTCGGCATGTCGACCCCGCTCACGCCCTGCTCGGTCATGGTGGGCACGTCGGGCAGCATCGCGCTGCGCCTGGGCGCCGCCACCGCGAGCATGCGGACCTTGCCGGTGGCGGTGTTCTGGATCGCGTTGGGCGCCGCGTCGAAGTAGTACTGCACGCGGCCCGCCAGAAAGTCCTTCGCGGCATCGGCACCGCCCTTGTAGGGCACGTGCACCACGTCCAGCCCCGCCTGCTTCGCGAAGGCCTCGCCGTAGATGTGCGAGGAGGTGCCGGTGCCGAAGGAGGCGTAGCTCATCTTGCCGGGGTTGGCCTTGATGTAGGCCACCAGCTCCTGCACCGTGCGCGCCGGCACGCTGGCGTGCACCGTGAGCACCAGCGGCCCGCGCGCGCCGAGCGAGATGGGCGTCAGGTCCTTGAACGGGTCGTAGCGCACCTGCGCCAGCGTCTGCGGGTTCTGCGCCACCACGGAAGAGGGCGCGTACATCATCGTGTAGCCGTCGGGCGCGGCGCGAATCACTTCCTCGGTGGCCAGGATGAAGCTCGCACCCGGCCGGTTCTCCACGATGACCGGCGTCTGCAGCACCTCGCCGAGCTTGTTGGCGACGAAGCGCGCCTGCGCATCCGAGGCGCCGCCCGCCGCGAGGCCGAGCACGATGCGGATGCTGCGGCCTTTTTCAGGGAAGGGCTCGGCCGCGAGCGCGGCACACGGCAGCGCGGCCGCGCCGAGCGCGAACACCAGCCACGCGGCAACGCGCCGGCGGCCGATGGAGGAATGGGGCCAGGCGTTCATTGCTTCGCCAGCCCGACCTGCTGCACCATCGCGCCCCAGCGCTCGTAGGTCGAGCGCGTGACGCCGGCGAATTCCTCGGGCGTGCTGGCCCCGGCTTCGTAGCCGCCGCTGCGGTAGAACTCGCGCACCTGCGGCATCGCCAGCACCTGCGTGAGCGCCGCGTTGAGCTTCGCGACCACCGGCGCGGGCATGTGGGCCGGCCCGTAGAAGCCGAGCCAGCTCGGCAGGTCGAGGCCCGCCAGGCCCTGCTCCGCGAAGGTCGGCACCTCGGGCAGCGCGGCGATGCGCGCGTTTGCGGCGATCGCCAGGATCTTCACCTTGCCGGTGCCCGAGGTGATGATGGCCGACGAGGCCGAATCGAACATGTACTGCACGCGGCCGCCGATCAGGTCCTTGGCCGCGTCCGAGCCGCCCTTGTAGGGAATGTGCACCGCGTCGATGCCGGCCTTCTTCACGAAGGCCTCGCCGTAGATGTGCGACGAGGTGCCCGCGCCGAAGGAGGCATAGCTCACCTTGCCGGGGTTCGCCTTCACGTAGGCGATGAGCTCCTTCACGTTGCCGGCCGGCACGGTGGTGCTCACCGACAGCACCAGCGGCCCGCGGCCGCCCATCGAGATGGCGGTGAAGTCCTTGAACGGGTCGTAGGGCACCTGCGTGAAGGTGTGCGGGTTCTGCGCCATGGTCGACGAAGGTGCGTAGAGCAGGGTGTAGCCGTCGGGCAGCGCGCGCGCCACCTCGCTCGCGGCCAGCATGGTGCTGGCGCCGGGCTTGTTGTCGACGATCACGCCGGTGCCCAGCACCTCGCCGAGCTTCTGCGCCACGATGCGCGCCTGCGCATCGGTGCCGCCGCCGGCCGTGAAGCCCACCACGATGCGTATCGGCTTGCCGCCGCGCACGGGAAAGTCTTGCGCCAGCGCCAGGGGCGCCAGGCCCAGGAGGGCCGCCGCGCCGAGCGCCGCGCCGAATGCGCGGCGGGTGCCGCAGGGGTTCTTCATCGATGTCTCCGTTTGGAATGTTCTTCTTATATTGGTTTAGAAAACCATAAAAATCTATATCGACTAGGGAATACCCCGAAGAAATGCCTTTTTCAGGCTTTTGTGTTTGACAAAATGAACATTGAAATCAAAATACGATGCAACAGCCCATCCAAGACACTCATCCATGAAAACTGTCGTCCGCACCGACGAGCGCATCCTCAGCTCCGACATCTTCGACCGCGACAGCCGCGTCAAGCGGCCTGACCACGGCACCTGGGCCGAGCCCGGCAAGGACATTCCGGTCTACCACCGCTGCGGCGTGCTGGTGGTCGGCGGCGGGCCTTCGGGCACCGCGGCTGCCGCAGCCGCCGCGCGCGCCGGCGCCGACGTGGCGCTGCTCGAGCGCTACAACCACCTGGGCGGGCTTTCCACCGGCGGCCTCGTGATCTGGATCGACCGCATGACCGACTGGGAAGGCCAACTGGTGATCCGCGGCTTTGCCGAAGAGCTGTTCGACCGCTTGCCGGCCGATGCCATCGCCGGACCCGCGCGCGAGGACTGGGGCTCGCAGGACGCGGCCAAGGCCGCCCACTGGTCGCAGCGCACGGCCGCCTACCACGGCGTGGTCACGTGGTCGCCCACCATCGACCCGGAGCGTCTCAAGCTGCTCTCGCAGGAGATCGTGCTGGAGCGCAAGGTCAAGCTCATCTACCACTCGTGGGCGGCCATTCCGATCGTGCAGGACGGCGCGGTGAAGGGCGTGGTGTTCGAGAGCAAGGAAGGCCGCATGGCGATCATGGCCGACGTGGTGGTCGACGCCACCGGCGACGGCGACCTGTTCGCGCGCGCCGGCGCGGCCTACGTGAACGACATCGAGGAGGCCGACGTGCACCACTGCATGAACACCTCGTGGCTGTTCGGCGGTGTCGACATGAACCGCTGGATCGAATTCAAGGCCGGCCAGCCCGAGGCGTTCAGCGCCTTCATGGCGCGCGGGCGCGAAGTGTGCGGCCTGTTCGAGCGGCCCTTCGTCTCGTGGCGCAACGACGTCGCGCTGTTCATGGGGCCGCGCCAGTCGGGCTATTCCGCGCTCGACGTGGACGACCTCACGGCCGTCGAAGTGCGCTCGCACCGTGCCATGGCCGCGCACCTGGACTACTTCAAGGCGCATGCGCCGGGCTTCGAGGAGGCCTACCTGATGCTGAGCGCACCGCAGATCGGCGTGCGCCATGCGCGGCGCCTCAGCGGCGTGGGCGCGGTGCTGCGCAGCCAGTGGCCCGACGGCGTGGCGCTGGCCGACGAGGTGGGCGTGACGCCCGCGGTGTCGCCCAAGTTC
Organism: Variovorax sp. SPNA7; assembly: GCF_033807855.1. NCBI lineage: Bacteria > Pseudomonadati > Pseudomonadota > Betaproteobacteria > Burkholderiales > Comamonadaceae > Variovorax > Variovorax sp. SPNA7. Next base: position 3,602,947 of record NZ_CP138513.1, on the reverse strand, counting down.
CCGAACATCTCCATTCCCTACGGCGCGCTGGTGCCGCAGCAGCTCGACGGCCTCCTGGCCTGCGGGCGCCACATCTCGTGCGACCGCAACTCGCACGGCTTCATGCGCGAGATTCCGCAATGCTGGATCACCGGCCAGGCCGCGGGCGTGGCGGCGGCGCTGGCGTCGCGGGGCTGCATCGAACCGCGCTTCATCGACGTGGGCGCGCTGCAGGCGGCGCTGCTCGCGCAGGGCGTGTACCTGCGCGCCGGTGCCGGGCAGGGCGCGCAGGCGCTGGCCGCGGCCGAAGCCGGTATCTGAACCGCATGAACCCGGCCGACGCGCTTTCGCCAGCCTCTACATTGCAGAGTCTTGCAAAGGGTTCCTCCATGTCCACTGACAAAAACGACAGCTCTCTTTCCGCCGCCGATGCCGCCGATGCGCGCGGCGACCGCGCCGACACCGTGAGCGCGCTGGAGCGCGGCATCTCGGTGCTGCGCTGCTTCAGCGAGGCGCGCCCCGTGCTGGGCCATGCCGACATCGCACGCATGACGGGCATCCCGCGGCCGACCGTCAACCGGCTCGTCGCCACGCTGCTCTCGCTGGGCATGCTCAAGGCCGCGCAGGTGGCCGACCGCTTCATGCTCGGGCCCGGCGTGGTGTCGCTGTCGCGCGTGTTCCTCGGCAGCCTCGACGTGCGCGCCGCCGCGCGGCCGAGCATGCAGGCGATGGCCGAGGAGGTGGGCGCCTCGGTCTACCTGGCGATACGCGACGGCATGGAGATGGTGCTGATCGAGGCCTGCCGGCCGCGCTCGTCGATGCTGTCGGCGCGGCTGGACGTGGGCTCGCGCGCGCCGCTGGCCAATTCGGCGCTGGGCCGCGCCTATCTTTCGGCGTTGCCCGAGGCGCAGCGCAACCAGCTGGTCGATTCGATGCGCCTGCTGCGCGGCCCCGAGTGGGACAGCATCGCGCCCGGCATGACGCGCGCCATCGGCGAAGCCCGGCGGCTCGGCTACTGCCTTTCTCTCGGCGAGTTCCACCGCGAGATCAACTCGGTGTCGGTGCCGCTCATCGGGCCGGACGGCGAGGTGATGGCGCTCAACGGCGGCGGCGCGGCCTTCGTGTTCACCGAGGAGCGCCTGCGCAACGAACTGGCACCGCGCCTGCACGACATCGCGCTGACCATCGCGCGCGACATCGGCGGCCATGTGCCGACGCCCCTGCCGGGCTAGCCCCGGCCACCCCACGACACATAACAACGGAGACACAGGGCCATGCACCTGAGCGATGAAGAAAAAGCCATGATGGACGGCCGCGACGGGCCGGCCGTGCAGAAGGCGATGGACCTGCTGATGCGCTACGGCGAGGCGCTGGGCGCCGAGCGGCTGGTGGAGACGCGCAACGTCTGCGCCACCATCACCTCGACCACGCCGTTCCAGCGCGACTTCGCGCTGGCCAAGGGCGGCGGCATGGACGCGGTGTTCTCCGAGTTCAGCCTCGACAGCCAGGAGACCGTCGAGATCCCGAAGTTCAAGGTCTTCACGAGCCACCTGCAGCTGGGCTTCGACCCTGGCCAGCCCGAGCGCATGGGCGTGAGCGAGGAGATCGTGCAGTTCTACAACAAGAGCGAGCGCCATGCGGCCGGCCTGGGCGCGCAGATCATGAACACCTGCACGCCCTACCAGGTCGGCAACATCCCGACGCGCGGCGAACACTGCGCTTGGATGGAGTCGTCGGCCGTGGTGTATTGCAATTCGGTGCTCGGCGCGCGCACGAATACCGAAGGCCGCGAGAGCACGGGCGCCGCCATGCTCACCGGGCGCATTCCGTACTGGGGCTACCACCTCGACGAGAACCGGCGCGCCACGCACGTGGTCGAGCTCGACGTCGAAGTCGAGTCGGTGCAGGACTGGGGCTTGCTCGGCTATTACATCGGCGAGCATGTGCAGGAGCGCGTGCCGGTGGTGCACAGCAGGCGCGGCATCGGCCGCGTGCCCAACCTGCCGCGGCTCAAGCACTTCGGTGCGGCGGCATCGTCGTCGGGCGGCGTGGAGATGTACCACATCGCGGGCATCACGCCCGAGGCGCTGACGCTCGAGCAGGCGCTCGGCGGCCGCGCGCCGGTGGAGGTGCTGCGCTTTGGCGAAGCCGAGCGCCGTGCCACCTACGAAAAGATCAACGCGACCGGCAAGGACGCCGAGGTGCAGTACGTGATGCTCGGCTGCCCGCACTACACCATCGAGCAGATCTGGGAGGCCGCGCAGCTCATCGAGGGCCGCAAGGTGCACCCCGATTGCGAGCTGTGGATCTTCACGCCGCGCGCCATCAAGTCGCTGGCCGACCGCAACGGCTACACGAAGATCATCGAGGATGCGGGCGGCATCCTCATGACCGACAGCTGCTCTGCCATGAGCCGCGCCGTGCCCAAGGGCACGAAGACCGTGGCGCTCGATTCGGCCAAGCAGGCGCACTACCTGCCCGCGATCCTCGGCGTGCAGGCGTGGTTCGGCAGCACGGCGGAGTGCATCGATGCGGCGTGCACGGGGCGGTGGAATGGAGGCATGCAATGAGCGACGCCGTCATGAATGAACAGACCATCGTCATCGGCGGCCGCAAGGTGGTCGGCGGCGTGGCCGAAGGCGAAGCACTGGTCACGCGCGACCGCATCTCGGGCTGGGGCGGCATCGATCCGCGCACCGGCACCGTCATCGAGACGCGGCACGAGCTGCGCGGCCAGAGCTTCGCGGGCAAGGTGCTGGTGTTTCCGGGCGCCAAGGGCTCGTCGGGCTGGTCGGCCATGTTCCACATGACGCGGCTCATGAACTCGGCGCCCGCGGCATTCCTGTTCAACGAGATGACCACCAAGATGGCGCTCGGCGCCGTGGTCACGCACGCGCCCTCGATGACCGACTTCGAGCGCGACCCGCTCGAATGCATCGCGACCGGCGACTGGGTGCGCGTGGACGCCGACCGCGGCGTGATCGAGATCACCAAAAAGAGTAAACCCGGAGACCGCCCATGACCACCCGTCCCCTGCGCAGCAACTTCCCGCGCGGCTCCTACCTCTGGTCGGTGCGCAATGCGCACTGGCGCGCGCTCGGCATCCCGGAAGAGGATTGCGAGAAGCCGAAGATCGCGATCGTCAACAGCTCGTCGGAGCTGGCGGCGTGCTTCAGCCACCTCGACCGTGTGGCGGCGGAAATCAAGACCGCGATCCGCGCCGCAGGCGGCGTGCCCTTCGAGATCCGCACCGCCGCGCCCAGCGACTTCATCACCGGCGCCGGCGCGCGCGGTGCCTACATGCTCGGCGCGCGTGACCTCGTGACCAACGACATCGAGGTGGCCGTCGAAGGCGCGCAGCTCGACGGCATGGTGTGCCTCACCTCGTGCGACAAGACCGTGCCGGGCCAGCTCATGGCGGCCGCGCGGCTCAACATTCCGACGCTGCTCGTGCCCTGCGGCTACCAGCCCAGCGGCGAGTACCGCGGCAAGCACATGGACATCGAGGAAGTGTTCATCGGCGCGATGCATGCGGTCACGGGCCACCTGCCGGTGGAAGAACTCGTGGGCATGAGCCGCGAGGCGATCCGCGGGCCGGGCGTGTGCTCGGGCCTGGGCACGGCCAACTCGATGCACATCGTCTGCGAGGCGCTCGGCATGGCCTTGCCGGGCAGCGCGCCGGTGGCTGCGCTGAGCCCGAAGATGATGGCCGACGTGCGCGCCGCCGGCACGCGCATCGTGCAGATGGTGTGGGACGACCTCAAGCCGCGCGACATCCTCACGCCCGGTGCCTTTGCCAACGCGGTGCGCGCGGTGCTGGCCATCGGCGCCTCGCTCAACACGGCCAAGCACCTGCAGGCCGTGTCGACCGAAGGGGAGTGCGGCGTCGATGTGTACGGCCTCTTCGAAAGCCTCGGCCCGGCGACGCCGGTGCTGGCCGGCGTGCGGCCGATCGGCGAGCACAGCATCGAGGCCTTCGAGGCGGCGGGCGGTTGCCGCGCGCTGATGAAGCAGCTCGCGCCGCTGCTCGACATGGGCGCGCTCACGGTCACAGGCGGCACCGTGGCGGACAACCTGCGCGATGCCGAGGTGACGGAGCCCGAGGTGATCCGCCCGATCGAGCGCCCGGTCGCGGCGCATCCCGCCATCGTGCTGCTGCGCGGCAACCTCGCGCCCGAGTCGGGCCTCATCAAGACCGGCATCGTGGAGCGCAAGGTGCGCAGCTTCACGGGGCCGGCCGTGTGCTTCTGGACATCCGATGCGGCCATCGCGGCGCTCAAGAAGGGCGAGATCCTGCCGGGCCAGGTGGTCGTGATGCGCGGCGCCGGCGCCTGCGGCGGCCCGGCCATGGGCGGTGGTGCCTCGCGCGTGGTCTTCGCGGTCGATGGCGCGGGCCTGGGCGACCAGGTCGCGATCCTGACCGACGGGCATCTCTCGGGCCTGGTCTGCAAGGGCCTCGTGGTGGCCGAGGTGTCGCCCGAAGCCGCGCTCGGCGGGCCGCTCGGCCTCGTGCGCGATGGCGACGTGATCACCATCGACCTCGATGCACGCCGCCTCGACATCGCATTGACCGACGCCGAACTCGCCGCCCGCCGCGCCGACTGGCAGGCGCCCCCGCCGGCCTTCGACACCGGCTGGCTGCAGCAGTACCGGCGCAACGTGAGCCCGCTCTCGAAGGGCGCCGTGCTCGTGCGCACCGAACGCCCCGAGCCCTAGGCCTTTTTCACCCGGCCTTCGCCAACCGGCGCGCACCCCCGCGCGCACCCGGTGGCGCAGCCCTGCGCGCGTACCCGAGTTTTTCAACCAAGAGAAGAAGCAGGAGACAAGAAAACATGAAGAGATTCTTGATGGGGTCGGCGCTGGCGCTGGCCGGCAGCGGCGCGGCGCACGCGCAGTCCAGCGTCACCGTGTTCGGCGTGGTGGACCTCGGCGTGCAGTACACGAAAGGCGAGGGCGGCGGCTCGGTCAAGGCGCTGTCGAACGGCGGCCTTTCGACCAGCCGGCTCGGATTCCGCGGCACCGAAGACCTGGGCGGCGGCCTGCGCGCAGGCTTCTGGCTCGAAGGCAGCCTGAACCCCGACACCGGCACGGGCCGGCCGAGCAACAGCAACAACCAGGCGAGCGGCGCGGGCACGGCGGGGCCGATCACCTTCGACCGCATGTCCTTCGTGAGCCTGTCGCACCAGAAGTTCGGCGAGCTGCGCCTGGGCCGCGACTTCATTCCCACGCACTACAACAGCATCTACTTCGATCCCTTCAACGCCAATGGCGTGGCGCGCGCAGGCAACCTCACGTTCGCGGGCGCGGGCACCGGGCCGCTGCCCACCGGCATCACGGGCAGCAACACCGTGAGCTACTGGCTGCCGGCCGGGCTCGGCGGCTTCTACGGCATGGCGATGATCGGCACCGGCGAGAACGACTCCACCGCACCCAACCGCGACGACGGCAACTTTGCCGGCGCGCGCTTCGGCTTTGCCGCGGGCGCATTCGACATTGCGGCGGCCGTCACGCGCTCGCACTTCAATGCCACCGCCGCCATCGGCAACTACACGCATGCCAACATCGGCGGCACCTGGGACGCGGGCTTTGCGAAGTTCTTCGCGCTCTACAACAAGGTGACGGTGAAGCTCGCCGCCGGCACGGTGCGCAAGAACACCGCCGAGATCGGCGCGCACATTCCGGCCTTCGAGGTCGGCCGCATCCGCCTGAGCTACGCCTACCTGGACGACCGCAGCGACGAGAGCCTGCGCAACGCCAACGGCATGCCACGCAACCGCGACGACGCGCGCCAGTTCGGCATCGGCTACGTGCACAACCTTTCGAAGCGCACTGCGCTCTACGGCACCTATGCGCGGCTCATGAACGGCGGCCAGGCGCGCTATGTGGTGAGCGGCGGCGTGGCGCCGGCGGGCGGCAAGCGCTCTTCGGGGTGGGAGTTCGGGGTGCGGCATCTTTTCTGAAAGGAGCCTTTCATGCGACGCAGAGACCTGGCCCTTGCGGCCCTTGCAACGACGATGCTGCCCGGTGCGGCAGCCTGGAGCGCCCAAGGCAGCTATCCGGACAAGCCGCTGCGCCTGATCGTGGGCTTTGCGGCCGGCGGCGGCGCCGATGCGCTCACGCGCATCATCGCGGAGGGGTTGTCGAAACAGCTCGGCCAGCAGGTGATCGTGGAGAACCGCCCCGGCGCCGACGGCGTGCTCGCGGCGCAGGCCACCTCGTCCGCCAAGCCCGACGGCTACACCTTGCTGATGGGCACCAACACCGCGATGGTGGCGGCGCCCACGCTGCGGCCGACGCCGCCCTACGACCCGTTCAAGGCCTTCACGCCGATCAGCTCGGCCGGCCAGTTCTCGATGTTCCTGGTGGTGCCGGCCAGCCTGCCGGTGAAGAGCGTGAACGAGCTGCTCGCCATGGTGTCGGCGAAGCCCGGTGCCTACAACTCGGCATCGAGCAACAGCGCTTCGGAACTGGCCATGCTGCAGCTCCTGGGCGAGCGCAAAGTGGTCAACGCGCGCTACAAGGGCGACATGCAGGCCATGACCGACCTGCTGGGCGGGCAGATCCACATGATGTTCACCACCGGCACGCTGGCGCCGGGCTTCGTGAAGGACGGGCGCATCCGCGCGCTGGTCACGCTGCTGCCGCAGCGCAGCGCCTTGCTGCCCGACGTGCCCACGGGCGGCGAGCTCGGGCTGGGCAAGCTCACCATCACGCCCTGGGCCGGCTTCTTCGGGCCGCCGGGGCTGCCGCAGGCGATCACCGACAAGCTGTCGCAGGAGCTGCAGAACACGCTCAAGCGGCCCGACGTGCATGCGCAGCTGGTGCAGCAGGGCTTCGAGGGCTATGGCATGAGCCCCGCGAAGTTCGCCGAATTCTTCCGCGCGCAGTACGAGGCCTTCGGCGCCACCGTGCGGCAGCACAACGTGAAGTTCGAATAGCCGCGGTTGTGGCGGCTCAGAGCCCGATCGATTCCGCGTTGCGGCGCCAGAACGCCGCATCCGGAAATGCGCCGGCGCCGGCCGCGGCGTTGTCGGCCATGTGCTCGGCGCGGCTGGTGCCGGGAATGGTGCAGGTCACGGCCGGGTGGCTCAGCACGAACTTCAGCAGCACCTGCGCCCAGCTCGTGCAGCCGATCTCGCCGGCCCAGGCGGGCAGCGGCTTGCCGCGCAGCCGGCGCAGGAGTCCGCCGCCGCCGAAGGGCATGTTGACGATCACCGCCACGCCGCGTTCGGCCGCGAGCGGCAGCAGGCGCTCCTCGGCCTCGCGCGCGTCGAGCGAATAGTTGATCTGCAGGAAGTCGAGCTTCTCGGCGCGCAGCACGGCCTCGACCTCGCGGTAGGCCGAGGCCGTGTAGTGCGTGATGCCGATGTAGCGCACGCGGCCTTTCTCTTTCCAGCCGCGCAGGGTGGCGAGGTGGGTCTTCCAGTCCATCAGGTTGTGCACCTGCATCAGGTCCATGCGCTGGGTGCGCAGCCGCGCGAACGACTGCTCCATCTGCGCAATGCCGGCCTCGCGGCCCGAGGTCCAGACCTTGGTGGCGAGAAAGGCCTTGTTCTCGCGCGGCTTCGATGCGGCGGCCAGCAGCTCGCCGGTGGTTTCCTCGGAGCGGCCGTACATCGGCGAGCTGTCGATCACCGTGCCGCCGGCCGCGAACAGCGCGTCCAGCACGCCGGGCAGGCGCTGGTATTCGTCGCTGCCGGGGCGCTGGTCGAAGCCGATCCAGGTGCCGCAGCCGACCACCGGCAGGGCTTCTTGCGTGGAGGGGATGGGGCGGGTGTTCATCTTCAGGCGGCCTTGCTGCGCGGATGCGGGGGGAAGCGCCGCGCCGGCGCACAGCGCCATGCCCAGGCGCAGCAACTGGGCGCGCGTGAGGAAAAGACCGTTTGCCGGCAGGGTCACGGGAGAAAAAGTCCTTCGGGGGTGGCGTTGCCGTTACGGCTTTCAGTATCGGCCGGGACGGCGCACAGGGCCACCGCGCAAGGAAAGCCCCTCCAGCCGGCTTTCCAGTTGCGACGCATGGAATACTGTATAAAAATACAGTTAACAGTTGAATCATGGGCCTCCCTTTCCTCGACTCCTTTTCCGCTGCCGCGGGCCGCGGCGTCTGGCATGCCGACGAGCTCGGCCTGGCCGATGCACAGGTGGTTGCCACCGGCCATGCCGCGCTCGACGCGCAGCTGCCGGGCGGCGGCTGGCCGGTCGGCGCCATGACGGAGCTGCTGCAGACCGCGCCCGAGGCGCATGTCTGGCGGCTGCTGCTGCCCGCGCTGGCGCAGGCGGTGCAGGCGCACGGCGGGCCGGTGGTGCTGATCGGCGCGCCCTACGAGCCCTGCGCGGCGGCGCTCGCGGCGCAGGGGCTGCCGGTGGAGGCGCTGATGTGGGTCCGCAGCGACGCGCCGGCCGCGCGGCTGTGGGCCTGCGAGCAGGCGCTGCGCTGCGCCGACGTGGCCGCCGTGCTGGCCTGGCTGCCGCAGGCCCGGGTGGGCGAGCTGCGCCGGCTGCAGCTGGCGGCCGCCCAGCACGACGTGCTGCTCTTCGTGTGCCGGCCCGCATCGGCCGCGCAGGGTGCATCGCCGGCGCGGCTGCGCCTCCAGGTGGAAAGCTGCGAGGCCGATGCGTCGCAGATCGAACTGCGCATCCTGAAGCGGCGCGGCCCGCCGCTGGCCGCGCCGGTGATGCTGCCGGCGCGCAACGAGCGCATGAGCGCATTGCTGGCCGCCGCCCGGCTGCGCCGCAAGCTGCGGCTGCAGCAGCAGGGCACGGTGCCGGCCGGCGAAGCGGCGGCCTCGGCCACGGTGGTGCGCATCGACGCATGGAAGGGAGGCCCCAATGCACTGGATCGCATTGCGGTGGTCGCTTGATGCCGACACGCCCGATGCCCCGGTGCTTCCCACGCCCGAGGCGCTGGGCTGGTGGGCGCTGCGCTACACGCCGCACGTCGCCTGGCAGGACGAGGCGCTGATGCTCGAAGTCTCGGCCTGCGAGCGCCTGTGGGGCGGGCGCTCGTCGCTGATGCGCCAGCTGGCCCACGAGAACCCCGCGCCCGGTGCCGTGATGCGCGGCGCGCAGGGCGCCACGAGCCTGATCGCGCTGGCGCGGCTGCGCCTGTTCGAGCGCAACGAGAACCGGCCCAAGGACATTCCCGCCGGCCTGCCGCTGGACACGCTGACGGCCGCGCACCCCCACCTCGACCTGCTCGCGCGCCTGGGCTGCCGCACCTGGGGCGAGGTGGCGGCCCTGCCGCGCGGCGGCCTCACGCGGCGCTTCGGCGCGGAACTGCGCAAAGCGCTCGACACCGCCTGGGGCCTGTGCCCTGAAAGCCACGACTGGCTCACGCTGCCCGACGTGTTCGAGCAGAAGCTGGAGCTGCCCGCGCTGGCCGAGACCGCGCCCGAATTGATGTGGTCGGCCAACCGTTTGCTCGCGGCGCTGCAGATCTGGCTGCGCGCGCGCCAGCGCGGCGCGCGCGCGCTCGAACTGCAATGGACGCTCGACCTCAAGCGCTTCAACGGCGTGAACCTGCCGCCGAACCAGCAGGTCACCGTGCGCACGGCCGAGCCCACGCAGGACATGGCGCACCTGCGCCGCCTGCTGTCCGAAAAGCTCGCCCTCACCACGCTCGCGGCGCCCGCGAGCTGGCTCAGGCTGCGCACGCTCGAAACCGATCCGTGGGCCGGCGCCAGCACCAGCTTCCTGCCCGAGGACAACCGCAAGGGCGACAAGCTGCACGAGATGGTCGAGCGGCTCAGCGTGCGGCTCGGAGCGCACCAGGTGGTGGTGCCCGCGGCGCAGGCCGACCACCGGCCCGAACGCAAGCAGGCCTGGCGCCCCGCGCTGCAGCAGGACAAGGCGCCGGCGGACAAGGCCGGCAAGCAAGCGAAGGCCGCGGCCTTGCAGCCCGATGCCATCTACCCGCCCTGGCTGCTGCCCGAACCGCTGCTGCTCGAGATGGACGGCGAGAGCCCGTGCTACCGCGGCCCGCTGCGCAAGCTGGTCGGGCCGCAGCGCATCGAGGCGGGCTGGTGGGGCGGCAAGGAAGACGGCGGCCAGCCCGCGATGCGCGACTACTACGTGGCGGAAAGCCCCGAGGCCGGCCTGGTGTGGATCTTTCGCGAGCGGCCCTCGGCGCGCTTTTCTCCGGCCGAGGTGCGCTGGTACCTGCAGGGGTTCTATGCCTGACCTGAGCGAAAAGCAGCTGCGCGGGCGCAACTCGGCCAAGGTGCATGCGCTGCCCTTGCCTTTGCGCAAGGCTGCGCCGACGCTGCCCGACTACGCCGAGCTGCACTGCCTCAGCAACTTCAGCTTCCAGCGCGGCGCCTCCACGCCCGAGGAACTGGTCGAGCGCGCCTACCAGCTCGGCTACACGGCGCTGGCCATCACCGACGAATGCTCGGTGGCGGGCATCGTGCGCGCGCATGTCTGCCTGCGCGAGCTGCCGGCCAAGCTCGAGGAATACGAGCGCGAGCACCCAGGCGAACCATCGCTGCCGCGCAACCCCGGCTTCCGGCTGCTGTTCGGCAGCGAGTTCCGCTTCGAGCGCTTCAGGCTGGTGGTGATCGCGAACGATACCGAAGGCTGGGGCAATCTCTGCGAGTTCATCACCGCCGCGCGCAACACCGAGCTGCCCAAGGGCGAGTACCGCGTGAGCTGGGAGCACAGCGACGTGGCCTCGCTGCAGGACTGCCAGGTTCTCTTCGTGCCGCACCGCGAGCCGGGCGCCGCCGTGGACGCGGCCACGCTGCATGAAGACCTGCTGGCCGCCAAGGCGCTCTATGGGGAGAACCTGTGGCTGGCGATGGAAATGCTCAACGAGCTCGACGACGACCTCTGGTTCGCCGCGCTGATGCAGGCGGGCGAACAGGCCGGCGTGCCGCTGCTGGCGGCCGGCGACGTGCACATGCATGCGCGTTCGAGCAAGCCGCTGCACGACGTGCTGACGGCCGTGCGCGAAGGCAGGACGGTGGCCGCGTGCGGCTTTGCGCTGCAGCCCAATGCCGAGCGGCACCTGCGGCAGCGCGTGCGGCTGGCCGAGCTCTACCTGCCCCGGATGCTCGCGAACACGCTGGTGGTGGCCGAGCGCTGCCGCTTCGATCCGGAGGTGATCCGCGAGAACTACAAGTACCCGCTCGAAACCGTGGGCAGCAGCGAAACGCCGGCCGAGACGCTGGTGCGCAAGACGTGGGAAGGCGCACAGGTGCGTTTTCCGGAGGGCATTCCGGACAAGGTGCGCGCGCAGCTCGAGAAGGAGCTCGCGCTGATCGTCGAGATGAAGTACGAGATGTTCTTCCTCACGGTGGAAGACATCGTGCGCTTCGCCAGGTCGCAGGACATCCTCTGCCAGGGCCGCGGCTCCTCTGCCAATTCGGCGGTCTGCTATTGCCTGGGCATCACCGCGATCAATCCCGAAAAAGGCCACCTGCTGTTCGAGCGCTTCCTGAGCCGCCACCGCCATGAGCCGCCCGACATCGACGTCGACTTCGAGCACCAGCGGCGCGAAGAAGTCATCCAGTACATCTACAGGAAGTACGGCCGCGAGCGCGCGGCCATCGCGGCCGTCGTCATCTGCTACCGCGCGCGCAGCGCCTTGCGCGACGTCGGCAAGGCCATGGGCATCGACGAGCGGCTGATCGACGAATTCGCCAAGGACCACTACTGGTTCGACGACACCGTGCTGGGCGAGCAGTTGTTCAAGGCGGCCGCGCGCGTCGGCGTGCAGGAAGACGAACTCAAGCTGGTGCAGTGGATCGAGATGACGCGGCGGCTCAAGGGCTTTCCGCGCCACCTGAGCCAGCACGTGGGCGGCTTCGTGCTCACGCACACCCGGCTCACGCGGCTGGTGCCGGTCGAGAAGGCGTCCATGAAGGACCGCTCCGTCATCCAGTGGGAGAAGGACGACCTCGAAGCCATGGGCATGCTCAAGGTCGACGTGCTCGCGCTCGGCATGCTCAGCGCGATACGGCGCGGGCTCGACCACATGAACCGCTGGCGCGGCTCGATGGTGCAGATGCACCACATCCCCAACGACGACCAGAAGGTGTTCGACATGATCTGCGACGCCGACACCATCGGCGTGTTCCAGATCGAGAGCCGGGCGCAGATGTCGATGCTGCCTCGACTGAAACCGAAGACTTATGAAGACCTGGTGATCGAGGTCGCGATCGTGCGGCCCGGGCCCATCCAGGGCGGCATGGTGCATCCCTACCTCAAGCAGCGCGAGCGGGTGGCCAAGGGCCTGGCGATCCATTACGAGAAGGAAGAACTGAAGCCCGCGCTGGAGCGCACGCTGGGCATTCCGATCTTCCAGGAACAGGTGATGCAGATCGCGATGATCGCGGCCAGGTTCACGGCCGACGAGGCCGACCAGCTGCGCCGCGCGATGGCGGCCTGGAAGCGCAAGGGCGGCCTCGAGAAGTTCCACCACAAGCTCGTGAAGGGCATGACCGACAACGGCTACAAGGCCGAGTTCGCCGAGGCCATCTTCAAGCAGATCCTCGGTTTCGGCGACTACGGCTTTCCCGAAAGCCACGCCGCGAGCTTTGCGCTGCTGGTCACCGTGAGCAGCTGGCTCAAGAACTACGAGCCGGCCTGTTTCCTTGCGGCGCTGCTCGACTCGCAGCCGATGGGCTTCTACAGCCCCTCGCAGCTGGTGCAGGATGCGCGGCGGCATGGCGTCGAGGTGCGGCCGGCCGACGTGACCTGCAGCGACATCGACACCACGCTCGAAGCCCGTGCGCCCGATGCGCCGCGCATGCCGCCGGGCACCGATGCGCGCTATGCCGATCGCCTCGGCCGCGAGAACCAGCCCGCGGTGCGGCTCGGCCTGAACCGCATTTCGAGCCTCAGCAAGGAGGGCGCCAGGCGCCTGCTCGAAGCGCGCGCGCAGGCACCCTTCACCAGCACCGAAGACCTCGCGCTGCGCGCCGAGCTCGACGGCAAGGACATGGCGGCGCTGGCCGCGGCCGATGCGCTGATGTCGCTCTCGGGCCACCGCCGCCAGCAGGTGTGGGACGCTACCGCGCAGCGGCGCTCGCCGGCCCTGCTCAAGGGCGTGCCGATCAACGAGCAGGTGCTGCAGCTGCCCGCGGCGCCCGAGGGCGAGGAGATCGTCGGCGACTACGCCGCGCTCGGCCTCACGCTGCGCCGCCATCCGCTCGCGCTGCTGCGCCCGCGCCTCGCGCGCATGAAGCTCATGAGCGCGGAGCAACTGCGCGCGCAGCCCAGCGGCCAGACCGTGCGCGCCTGCGGCATCGTCAAGGGCCGCCAGCGCCCGGGCACTGCCAACGGCACCATCTTCGTCACGCTCGAGGACGAGACCGGCAACGTCAACGTGATCGTCTGGAGCCATGTCATCGAGGCCTGGCGCGAGCCGCTCTTGAAGTCGCACCTGCTCGCGGTGCAGGGCACCTGGCAGCGCGACGACGACAGCGGCGGCAAGGTGCAGCACCTGATCGCCACCGGCTTCAAGGACCTGACGCCGCTGATGGGCCGGCTGGCGCAGAGCAACACCAGCCGCGACTTCCATTGAGGGCATGGCAATCGAATGCAACCGATCGTTCCATGTCTCGCGCACCCCACGACTTTTCGCTAACCTGTTTCTCCCATGCCCGCACTCGCCCTCGATCCCGTCGTCGACACGCCGATCGGCCCGCCGCCGCCCGCGCCCGACGTGCCCATTCCCGTGCCGCCGCCACCGCCACCGGGGCCTCCGCCCGAGGGCGATCCGCCACCCGTGGAGCCGCCGTTCACCGACCCCGGTTTTCCGCCGCCCGTGATCGATCCTCCGCCACCGATGCAGCGGACCGGCGAGGTGCCGTTCGGCAAGCTGCATGCGCGGCGGCTGCGCGAGATCTACCGTTCGGCGGGCTGGCCCTGCTGCGATGCCATCGAGGTCGAACTGCTCGCGGGCGGGTTCCTCGAACGCGTGCGCACGCCGCATGGCCACGAGACCCTGCGCGTGACCGATGCCGGCATTGCGCGCATTGCCACCACGCTCACCCTCAACCGCGCGGCGCTCTCGCCGCACGAGGCACTGGTCGAGCGCGTGGCACGCGAAATGACGCGCGGCGGCCGCATTGCCTGGCGCGGCCTGGGCCTGCGGGCACGCCTGCCGCCGCTCGAAGAAGGCGGCAAGCCGCGCTGGTGCATCGCCAGGCCCGACGTGTTCTCGATCCGCAATACCAGCGTCGAGGCCTATGCGCATCCCGTCGTGCACGAGGTGAAGGTGAGCCGCGCCGATCTGCTGGGCGACCTGCGCAAGCCCGACAAGCGCGCGGCCTACCTCGACCTGGGCGGCGAATGCTGGTACGTGCTGGGCAACGATGCGCGCGGCCGCTGCATTGCCTCGCCCGACGAGATTCCGCCGGAGTGCGGCGTGCTCGTGCTCGAAGGCGAACGGCTGTTGGTGGCACGCGCCGCCGTGCACCGCGCCTTCGACCGCATTCCGTTCGGCGTGTGGCTCGCGCTTGCCAAGGCCCAGCCCATCGCGGGCTTCGACGACGACGCGCAGGACTTGCTCGGCGAGCCCGGCGCGCACGAGAGCGCCTAGGCAATTTCCATTCAGCCGGCCGGCGGCCACCAGTGCTCGGCCGTGGTGCGCAGCACGCGCGCCGCATGCAGGCGCATGTCATTGCCGTCGCCAGGGAGGCTGCCGCCGTCGCGGTCTTTTTCGGAGGCCACGCGAAAGGGCCAGGTCGAGATCCGGCCCACGGGCTGGCGCGGCTGCGAGCGCCGCAGCGGCGAGAAAAACAGGATTCGCGCAGAGGACGCCGGCGGGCTGGCGGTGGTCATGGTGTCGCCTTGAATGTTTGCTCTTGGAGACGAGTAATTCTAGAGGAAACACTGTATGGAAGAACAGTATTTTTGCGGTGCTTCAAGGCACTGGACGCTCAGGTATCGAGCAGCGGATGCGCCGCTCTCGGCATGTCCGGCCCGCTGCGCAGGTTGCGCTCGATGAACTCGCGCGCAATGGCATCCACGTCGGCCGGTGCCGGCGCCTCGAAGGACATGCGGTACTTCAGCAGCCGGCCGTTGCGCGCGGTGAGAAAGGTGAACGACTCGTAGGCCTTGCGCGTGACGGCATGCACGATGCGAAGGCTCACGCGGCGAAAGTCCTGCCCCTCGATCCGCACGTCGCTGATGGGACCGACCTCCACTTCGGCGTAGAAGCCCCTCGCACCCGCGAGCCGGATCTCTTCCACCGAGGACTGGAATTGCGCCTCGAAGCGCGGATCGTCGACCCCGGCCTGCCAGTGGCCCTGATTCATGTCGTACAGGTAGACGTCGATCCAGCCCACGCGGCTCTGGTAGCGGTGGCTGATGCCCAGCCCCGGCTGCCGCGCCTCGTGCCAGGTCGAGCGCATGTACTGCCACGTCACCGTGCCGGCCGCGGGCGCCGCCGGCACGGGCGCGGCTGGCGGCGGCGTGGCGGTGGGCGCAGCGCAGCCCGAGAGCAGGGCGGCGGCCAGCAGCGCAGGCCAGAGCTTCGTCATGGCGGATGCTGCGCAAGGGTTGCGGCAGCTACGGGGCAGGGGCCAATTGCGGCGCGGCCACGGGCACGGGCACGGCGGCCGCGGCGGCATCCGGCAGCGGCAGCGCCTGCGCATCGCCGCGCGCCTTGGTCGAAGGGCAGCGGCCGTAGGTGTCGTCGAAGCGCACGATGTCGTCCTCGCCCAGGTAGCCGCCGGTCTGCACCTCGATCACTTCCAGCATCGTCTTGCCCGGGTTCTCCAGCCGGTGGATGGCGCCCAGCGGCAGGTAGATGGATTCGTTCTCGCGCACCAGCGTGACCTGTCCGTCGCAGGTGGCCTTGGCTGTGCCCTGGACCACGATCCAGTGCTCGGCGCGGTGGTGGTGCATCTGCAGCGAGAGCTTGGCGCCGGGCTTCACGGTGAGCCGCTTCACCTGGAAGCGCTCGCCGAAGTCGAGCTTGTCGTAGGCCCCCCAGGGCCGCACCACGCGCCGGTGTTCGGTGGCCTCGGCCTGGCCTTCGGCCGCGAGCATCCGCACCACGTCGCCGACCTGCTCGGCACAGTCCGCGCCCGCCACCAGCACGGCATCGGGCGTGTCCACGATGATCAGGCCGCGGGTGCCCAGCGCCACCACGCGGCGGTGCGGCGCGTGGATGAAGGTGTCGCTCGAACGCAGCGCGCTGGCATTGCCGCTCAGGTGGTTGCCGCTGCCGTCCTGCGGATGCAGCATGGCCACCGCGTTCCAGCTGCCGACGTCGCTCCAGTTGCCGTTGAACTTGACGACCGAGATGGCCTCGTGCTTTTCGAGCACCGCGTAGTCGATGCTGTCGGCGCGGCAGGCCTCGAAGGCCTCGCGGTCCAGCCGGTCGAAGCTGCCGTCGGCCGAGATGGCGGCGGTGGCGCGCTCGCAGGCCTCGAGGATGTCGGGCGCATGC
Organism: Variovorax sp. SPNA7; assembly: GCF_033807855.1. Taxonomy (NCBI): domain Bacteria; kingdom Pseudomonadati; phylum Pseudomonadota; class Betaproteobacteria; order Burkholderiales; family Comamonadaceae; genus Variovorax; species Variovorax sp. SPNA7. The sequence continues at coordinate 3,586,566 of NZ_CP138513.1, read as the reverse complement.
GTGCGCAGCGCCGCAACCAAGATGTCGGCGCGCGCCAGGAAGATGCCGGCGTTCCAGCAGTAGCCGCCGTGCAGGATCAGCGACTCGGCCACGGCGGCCGTCGGCTTTTCGACGAAGCGCACCACGGCGTGGCTGTGGCCGTCGGCCGCGGGCGCGCCGGCCTCGATGTAGCCATAGGCCGTGCTCGCGAAGCTGGGCGCCACGCCGAAGGTCACGATCCGCCCGGCCAGCGCCGCGTCGACGCCGCTGCGCACCGTCTGCGCGAAAAGCGCGGTGTCGGGAATGTGATGGTCGGCCGGTGCGAACAGCAGCAGGTCGTCCGGCCCCGCGCGCAGCGCCGCGGCGGCCATGGCGGCCGCCGTGTTGCGCGCCACCGGCTCCAGGATCTGGCGGCCTGTGGCGCCGGCCTTGTCGACCGCCTCGCGCACCAGGAAGCGATGGTCTTCCGATGCCACGCAGGTGATGTCGCGGTTCAGGCTGCACAGGCGCTCCAGCGTCAGCTGCAGCAGGCTCTTGTTGCCGATCAGCGGCGCGAACTGCTTGGGCAGGGTCTTGCGCGAAAGAGGCCACAGGCGCGTGCCGCTGCCGCCGCACAGCACGACGGGGTGGATGGTGGGGGTGGTCATGGCGTCATCCTCGTGAAGGGTGGTGGGCGCTTCTTCCGGTCAGAGCTGGCCGGTGTGGGTCGCCAGGCTCACCGCCTGCGCGCGCGAATGCACATGCAGCTTCTTGTAGATGTTCTTGATGTGGGCGTTGACGGTCTGCCCCGAGATCCCGAGCCGGATGCTGATCTCCTTGGAGACGCAGCCGCGCGCCACGAAGCGCAGCACCTCGCGTTCGCGCGCGGTCAGCGTGGCTTCGCGCACCGGCGTTTCGGTGGCCGGCCGCTCGCCGCTGCCCTGCAGGTTCATGCGCGTGAGCAGCCGGCGCGTCAGCTTGGGCGTGATGGCCGCGCCGCCGTTGACCACCTGCAGCACGGCCTCGGCAAAGCTCTGCAGCCAGGCGTGCTTGAGCAGGTAGCCGGTGGCACCGAGCTCGAAGGCGTGCATCACGTGGGCATCGTCCTCCAGCGCGGAGATCACGATGATTTCGCAGTAGCGGTGCAGCTTGCGCGCCTCGCGGATCAGGTCGAAGCCCGAGCCGTCGCCCAGCCGCAGGTCGACCATCAGCACGTCGAACTCGTGGGTGGCCAGCAGGCGGCGGCCGTCGCGCACGCTGCTGCCTTGCCCTTCGAGCTGGATGCGCATGTCCGACAGCAGTTCCTGGGCGATCACGCGCCGCATGAATTCGTCGTCGTCGATCAGCAGCACGCGCACCGGCGCGTCTTCCTGCCCGGTGAGGAAGTGCGGCCACAGCGGTTCGGGCGGTGGACACAGGCCCGGCGGGCTGGCTTTCCGGCGCTCCGGCAGGCGGCCGGGATCCGGCGTGTCGGAAGGAGGAGTGGTGTCGGACATGTGGATCCCCAGGTTGGAGTTGGAGGAAGTGGATGTCGTGGGTGGCGTGTGGGGTGGTGTCAGTCGGCAAGGCAGCGCAGCAGCTCGCGCTCCAGGCGCTGCAGGATGGCGTTCTGGTCCAGCTCCGTTTCGGCGAAGGAGCGGGCGGCCGCCCCCATGGCTTCGCGCTGCGGGCGCGAGGTGGCGAGCTGCGCGATGGCCTCGGCCAGCGCATCGGCGTCGCCGGGCGCAACCACCAGGCCGCGGCCCGACACCACGTTGCTCAGCTCGGTGCCCGCATGGGCCGTGACGATCACGGCCTTGCCGCTCGCAAGCATGCCGCCCAGCTTCGAGGGCATCACCAGGTCGGCGGCGTCGGCGCGCTGCGGCAGCACGTGGATGTCGGCCATGCCCAGCAGCTCGTTGAGCCGCTCGGCCGGCTGCAGGTCGAGAAAGTGCACGTGGTCCAGGCCTGCGCATGCGGCCTTCAGCGGCTCGCGGCTCGGCCCGTTGCCGCAGAGCACGAAGTGGATGTGCCTGGCGGCCGCCAGCCGGCCTGCCGCCTCGGCCAGCACCTCGATGCCCTGCTTGTTGCCCAGGCTGCCCGCATAGAGCACCACGACCGCGTCGTCCGGAATGCCGAGCATGGCCCGGTAGCCCGTGGCGCCGTCGCCCGCGTCCGGGGCGGCGGCCGCATGCGGGTAGATCGAGCGCACGTCCACCCAGTTGGGAAGAAGCACCAGCCGCGCCGCGTCGATGCCCTTGTTCCTGGCCTTGTCGAGCATGGCGGCGGAGATGGTCGACACCCGGCTGAAGCGGCTCAGCAGCCAGCGCTCGGCCGAGAGCGCGAAGCGCCGCACCCGTGCGCCGCGCACCAGGCCCAGGTCGAAGGCCGCGTCCACCTCGTAGTCCTGGATGTGCAGCCACGACTTGATGCCCAGCATGCGCGAGAAGAACAGCACCGCCGGCGCGCAGAACAGAGGCGGCTCCACGACGAAGACCAGGTCCGGCTTCCAGCGGACCTGCCCGAAGAGCAGCGGCATGCTCGACAGCATGAAGGAGAACAGGTGCAGCATGCGCGCCAGCGCGCGCGGCCGCGCGGGCACCCAGGTGGGCGCGCGCCAGACCGTGATGCCGTTCCAGTCCGTCTTGCGGTAGGCCCAGGCCGAATGCCCTTCGAACGGCGCCCAGTGCGGAAAGAACGGCGGCGAGGCGATCACCCGGACCGTGTGGCCCTTGGCATGCAGCCACTGGGCCATCTCGCCCGAGTACTTGCCGATGCCCACGAGCTCCGGCGTGAAGTTCATCGAATAGAGCAGGATTTTCATGAACGCCTCGGGAAGGAACCGCGAACCAGCCGTGCGAGCGGAAAGAAGCCGAGCAGCGCACGCATCCGCACCTCGTAGAGGAGCAGGTCGGAAAAGGCGGCAATGAAGAACACGTAGTGCGGCTTGCCGGGAAAGACCGCGACCACGGCGCCGTACGACAGGAGCCGCAGCAGCACCTCGGCCAGCGCCCACCATCCCAGCGAAGCCATCGAAACCTTGAGCGCGAGCAGCATCTCGTGGTGGACCGTGTAGGTGCGCAGCAGGAAGTAGGGCGCCATGCACAGGAAGATCTCGAGCGCCTCGCGCCCCACCTTCAGCAGCGGCGCGGCGGCCGCGATCACCACGGCGAGCGCCGCGAAGAGCGCGCAGCCCAGCAGGAACGAGTGCTTCGCCAGCCGCAGCTCCGAGCCGTCCGAGCTCGCGGCGTCGGTGCCCAGCATCGGCCGTGTCTTGGTGTAGAGAAAGGCCTGCACGAACTGCGACGGTGCCTCCGCCAGCAGGAAGGCGACCTTGAAGGCGCCCACGTAGCCGAGCGGCATGAAGAAGGCCACCACCAGCAGGTCCGACTTGCGAAGCAGGAACATCAGCAGCGAATAGACGGTGGCGCTGCCCTGCGAGGCCAGGCCGAGCGCGGGGCGTCCGGCCGGCGGGCCCGCGGCCCAGCGGCTGTGCATGCAGGCCGCGCCCACCAGCAGGAAGGCCAGCAGGTTGATGAGCAGCAGCTGCGTGGCGCGCAGCTCGGCGCCCCACGCGGCGAAGGCCGCCACCCCGATGACCAGGATGGTCGAGCGGATGCCGCCCTCCAGGTTGAGCAGCCCGGCAAGGCCCAGTCCGCGGCTGTAGGACAGGCGCAGGCTCATGAGCGAGAAGACCGCGAGCGCCGCCATCAGCAGCACGAAGGGCGCGCCCACCACCGGCAGGTGCTGGATGCGCAGCACGGCGGCACTCAGCAGCGCGGCCAGCGGAAGCCCGATGGCCAGCGTGCGCACCACGTCGCCGCGCCGCACGCCCGGCGGCACGGTGGCGGCATTGCGCGCGAAGAGCAGCGAACTGCCCAGCGTGGCAACCACCAGCGCCACCTCCAGCACCGACTGGTAGATCGAGTACTCGCCGAAGTCCGATGGCGAGACATACGCCGCCATCAGGAACAGGGCCAGGAAGCCCGACAGGTACACATAGAGCCGCGATGCCAGCGCGCCCAGGCCGTGGAGCTGCACCGCGCGCATGCCGGTGAGCTGGGCGGTGCGGTGGAGGATGTTCATGGCGTGCCCGGGAGTGCGTTGCCTGCGGGCTCATTTCGGCCCGGCGGCGCCGGCGAAGCGTCCGCCGTTCACGGCGCGCTGCCCCAGCAGGCGCACGCCGAAGGCCCAGTTCTTGGCCCGGCGCGCCAGCAGCAGCGCATAGGTCAGCGCGGCGACCGTGTGCACCCGGCCGCGCAGCACGTGCGGCATCGCGATCTTTGCGCTGCCCTGGAAGTGCAGCGCCATCACGTTCACCATTTCGCCCGCGGGCGTGACCACGCAGGGCCGGCCGTCGACGAACACGAGGCGCTTGGCGCCTCCCCGGCCCTGGAATTCGTTCGCAAGCAGATTGCGCCCGCCGTTGATGTTGTGGTCGATCACGCGCCCGTCGAACATCCGGTTGATGGGCGCCGCATTGCCGCTCGCGTGGGCCCAGAGGTGCAGCAGGGTCATGTCCGACACGCCGCCGCGCACGCCCCTGGCGGCAAACCGGCCCGCGATCGCGCGCAGCTTCCTGCGGCCGCTGGACGTTGCGTAGGTGTTGAGCAGGAAGGCGATGAACTGCTGCAGGCCCGCCGCGGTCCAGTAGCTGACGTGCGGCGAGATCTGGCACGGGTCCCAGCCATCGTCGGGGCGCATGTAGGAGCCCGAGAAATCCGCCTTTCCGGCCACGCTCCGGATGTGCGCGCCGACGCCGCGGAACAGCAGCACGTCGCTGTCGATCAGCACGAACTCGCGGTGCTCGGGATGGGCACGCAGGTATTCCGACAGCAGGAAGTAGCGCCGGAAGCAGATCTTCTCGAACTCCGGCGGATTGCTCGACAGGTGCACATAGGTGCGGCACAGGCGCTCGTAGCCGGGCCCGGCGTCGGTGTCCGACAGCACGATCAGCGGCTCCTGCGCGCGCGCCGCGGATTCGCGGCACAGCAGCAGGGACTTGTTCTGGCGGTCTTCCACCACGATGAAGGGAAGGGAATGGGTCATGGTCATGTGTCAGGGCCGGGGCGCCGTCGCATTGCGGACCAGCGCGACGTGCGCGGGAAGAAAGCGGAAGTCGTCGTCCAGCGGCAGGTCGAGCGTGAAGAGCCCGCCGCGCGCGTTCGCCTGCGCGATCCAGCCGCGCAGCTGGGCGGCCGTGAAGCGCGGCGCCGTCGGCTGGCCCCAGGAGGCGCCGAGCGGGGTCAGCAGATGGAACTTCAGCTCCGAGCGCGGCGCGCTCAACTGCGCGGGAGGCTGCATGAATTCGCCGGCCATCAGGTTCTGGCAGGGCGCTGCCTTGGCGCTGAAGCGCGCCGGACCTTCGCCGGCATTGAAGGCCAGCCACCGGTCGGGGGCGCCGCTGCGCGCCGCTGCGCACAGCGCATCCCAGCCGGCCGGCGAGATGCCCCGGGTGTTGTAGACGCCGTCGAACCACCAGCCCCTGGCCAGCGCGCCGTAGTGCTGCGACCAGTCGCGGATCACCGCGGTCCATGCGGCGATGAAATCCGCCGGCGGCGGTTTCTGCTCGGAGATGTCGCCCAGGCAATTCATCAGCTCGGGATCGGCCTGCGGCGCGCGGAACGGCAGGTAGAGCACCATGGCGATGCCGCGGCTGCGCAGCGCGCGGCCGATCTCCAGCGGCAGGTCGCGCGGCGGCCGGTTCGCGGCAGTGTGCGGGCACAGCGCCTCGAGCGCCGCATTCGGCGCAATGTACTGGCCGTTGTTCTGCCCGAGCGTCAGGATGAGGTGGGACGCGCGCATCTGCGCGAGCGATGCCGCAAACGCTTCGACGTCGAAGCGGGCGACATCGGCGATCGATTGCCTGTCGGGCAGGTAGTGCACCATCACGCCGAAGCCGGTGGCCGCCGTTGCCGAAGCCGCGCAGGCCGCACCGAACAGCGCCGCCGCGAGCAGCCGTCCAAGGGCGCTTGCGGTGCGTGTCATTGCATGGCTCCGGCCAGCGAGACGGCTTCGCGCTTGAGCATCAGATAGCGCCTGGCCACCGCGCCCGGCGCGCAGGCCTCGGCATGCAGCCAGGCCGGCTGCGTGTCGCGGTGATCGTCCAGGTAGCGCGACAGCTGGCCCATGTCGCATGGCTCGCTGCCGATGAGGAAGGCGTAGCCGCCGAACAGCTCGCGGTGCACCGGAATGTCCGAGAGCAGCAGCGGCACGCCCAGCGTGGCGGCTTCGGCGGCCGAGAGATTGAAGCCCTCGAAGGCCGACAGCGAGATGAAGGCCGTGGCGCCGCAATAAAGCCGCGTCAGTTCCTGGCGCGAGACCAGCCCGCGGTGCCGCACGCAGCTGCCGAGCTCGGGTGCCATGCTGGCGACCATCCGTTCCACTTCGGCCGCGCCGTTGCCCGTGATGTCGAGCCAGTCGACCAGCCCCTCGCGCTTCATGCGCTCGAAGAGCTTCAGCGCGGCGCCGAAATTCTTGTGCGGGTAGTAGTGGTAGGACGCGATCAGGTAGCGCTCGCCAACGGGCGGTTCGCGGGACGGCCCGGCCGCAGCGGCCGAGCCGGCTGTGCGCGTGGCCTCCACCGGATTGAAGATGACGCTCGCGTGCTCGCAGCATCCGAAGTACCGCTCGAAATCCTGCTGGCTGCTCCTGCTGATGAACACCACGTCGGCCGCGCTGCGGGCCACGCGCCTGAGGCTCCAGTCGAGCCACAGGCGCTTGGCGCGGCTGAAGTACACGGGGTAGTACCGGTACTGCAGGTCGTGGACGATCACGATCGAATCGCGGTGGCGCCCGAAAAGCGTGAACGGCAGGAAGTAGTTCGGGAACAGCGAGAACACCCGCTCGCCCGTGGCCAGCGCGCGCAGCCGGTGGTAGTTGTAGAGCAGTATCTCGACCAGGAACCGGCTGATGCGCAGGAACCGCGCCGCGGCGAAGAGGCGCGGATGCAGTTCGCTGACCGGCTGGATGTGGTCGCCCTTGCACAGGCGCATCCTGCGCAGCAGCAGGTCGGACACGTTCAGCACGCCGCCTGCGCCGCGGTTGAGGCGGATCGTGTCGTAGAACAGGTACTTGTACATGCCGGACCTCAGGCCACGCGGGGGGCGTAGGGCGCCGCGCCGCGGCGTGCCGGGCGGAAGCGCGAGCTCAGCAGGCCGGCGAGCAGCGCCGCAATCAGCCCCGATGCCGCGAACGGCCCCCAGCCGAGGATCGGCCCGCGCATGAACGGCACGTAGGCGGCCAGCAGCACCAGCGCGCACAGGTAGCTGCCGGACAGCGCGGCGCGCGGATCGACCAGCCTGTCCAGCACCCGGAAGCCGGCCGAGATCGCGAGGCCGAACATCACCGGCCCGGCCAGCCCGAAGTCGAAGTACGCGGTGGTGAAGGGCGGCAGCGACAGGTTGGCCTGCGAGAAGTTGCCCAGGATGGCGGGCCACCCCAGCGGATCGAAGTCGGGAAACAGCTTCAGGTCGCGCGGCAGGAAGAACGAGAAAGCCGACAGCAGGTAGCGCCCCCATCCGAGCTCCGGCTCGGATGCGCGCTCCAGGATGCCGGCCACGACGTACATCGCGTCGAAGTCCGGGCTGTAGGGAAAGGTGGTGAGCGTCTCGCCCCAGATGCTGCCGCGCGACACCAGGTTGAGCACCGGGCCCAGGCCCGCAATGGCGCCGAAGATCAGCAAGGCCAGCGTCCAGCGCCAGCCCCGGCCGAAGAGATGGATGAAAAGAGGCAGCAGGCCGATCAGCAGCACCTGCCGCGCCGTGTTGACCGGGTTCGCGGCGAAGGCGGCCATCGCCAGCGCAAGACCCGCGGCGCACCATGCCCAGAACGTGCCGCGGCGCATGGCATGGATCGTGAGGGCCACGAAGCAGACCAGCACGATCAGCTTGGGCAGCGTCGAGTAGACGATGAAGTCGACCGGAACGTTGTCTTCGGCCCCCGGAATGCCGCGCGCGATGAAGTTCAGGTCGGGGCGGATGAACAGCGAGGCAAACGCAGAGATCGCGCCGCTCAGGAGCAGCAGCGCGGGGTGGGCCACGCCGGCCGACTGGACCTGGGGGCCTGCGTCGCTGCGCACCGGCGCCGGCGCATCGGGCAGGCCGAAGCGGGCCGCCTCGACACCCGCCATGTACAGCAGCAGCAGCGTCAGCGCCTGCATGTGCGCGGCCGGGCCGATCACCCCCGTGTCCCAGAACGAGACGTCGGCGGCGATCTGCATCGCCGGCGCCACCGAGAAGTAGGTCAGGATCGTGGCGTAGTGGATCAGCAGGAAGACGCTGGCCCCCGGCGCGCGGAGCATCGACAGCTGGACCAGCGACAGCGCGCACACCACCGCATAGCCCCAGGCCGGCTCGAGCGAGCCGCACAGGAAGGCGATGCCGATGCCTGACCAGAAGGAGAGCGCTCTCATGGAAGGCCTTGTGCTTGTTGTTGCATGTGGAGCCGGCGCGGGCTCAGGCGTGCGCCAGTTCCTGCGCGGCGGGCTGCAGCGACTTCTGGTAGTCCGCATAGGTGCGCTGCAAGCCCTCGGCCAGCGACACCGTGGGGTGCCACCCGATGGCGGCCGCGCACGACACGTCGAGCAGCTTGCGGGGCGCGCCGTCCGGCCGCGAGGTGTCGAAGCGGATGCGGCCGCGGTAGCCCACGACCTCACCGACCAGCTGCGCCAGCTCGGCGATCGACTGGTCCTCGCCCATGCCCAGGTTGATGTGGGCGCACATCGGCGTGGTGTGCTGCTCGTAGCCCGCGCGGCTCAGGCCCATCACGGTGGTGCAGCCTTCGGCCATGTCGTCGACGTAGAGGAACTCGCGCCTGGCCTGGCCCGTGCCCCAGATCAGCACCTCGGGCGCGTCGGTGGTCTTGGCAAGATGGAAGCGGCGGATCAGCGCCGGCACCACGTGGCTGTTCTCGGCGTGGTAGTTGTCCCCGGGGCCGTACAGGTTGCACGGCATCACGCTGCGGTAGTCGATGCCGTGCGAGGCGCCGTACTGGCGGTTGTAGCTCTCGCACAGCTTGATGCCGGCGATCTTGGCGATGGCGTAGGGCTCGTTGGTCGGCTCGAGCTGGCCGCCCAGCAGCGCGTCCTCGCGGATCGGCTGCTCGGTGAGCCGCGGATAGATGCAGCTGGAGCCGAGGAACAGCAGGCGCTTGACGTTCGCAAGAAATGCCTGGTGCGTGACATTGGCGGCGATCAGCAGGTTCTGGTAGATGAACTCCGCCGGATAGGTCATGTTGGCGTGGATGCCGCCGACCTTCGCTGCCGCCAGGTACACCTGGTCGACGCGCTCGGTGGCGAAGAAACGGCGAACGGCTTCCTGGTCGAGCAGATCGAGTTCCTCGTGGCTGCGCGTGACGACCTCGTGCCCGAGGCTGCCCAGACGCTTCACGAGCGACTGCCCCACCATGCCGCGATGACCAGCAACGTAGATACGCATATGTTCTTTCGGTTAAAGGTTGAGGGTTGAGGGGGTGGCGCCTAGCGCGAGCCGCGTGCTCCGGCCACCACGAGGAAGGTCTTCAGGAGGATCGCGATGTCCTGGCGGATCGAGAGGGTGGCAACGTAGTCCGCATCCATCGCCGCGCGGCGCCGGTAGCTGATCTCGTTGCGCCCGCTCACCTGCCACAGCCCGGTGATGCCGGGCCGCACGGCGCAGTAGCTGCTCCAATAGACGCCGTACAGCTCCTTCTGGGCAAACATGCAGGGCCTCGGGCCGACCACGCTCATGTCGCCCTTGAGCACGTTCCAGAACTGGGGCAACTCGTCCAGGCTGTACTTGCGCAGCACCGCGCCGAAGCGCGTGATGCGCGGATCGCGGTCCAGCTTCTGGTACATCTCCCATTGCCGCCGCGCCGCCTCGTTGCCGCGCAGGTAGCGCTCCAGCACGGCGTCGGCATCGGGCACCATGGTGCGGAACTTGTAGAAGCTGAAGACGCGCCCGTCCCGGCCGTAGCGCGGCTGCTTGTAGATGCCCGGCTTGCCGGAAGTCAGCAGCACGCCGACCCAGACCAGCGCGAACGCCCATCCGAGCAGAAGGAAGAAGCCGCCGGCCAGCAGCACGTCCACGGCCCGCTTGGTGCCCATCAGCAGCCGTGAATTGCCAGGCGAATGGACTGCGGCATTCGATGGCAGCGTGTTCATGATGCGGCGCTCGCACGGGCAGGTTGTGGAAGCTCGGCCACCGCGCTCGGGTACTCGTGAACCCGCGGCTGGTAGCCGCCATAGCGGTAGGCCAGGTTGCCGTAGTAGCGCCGGCTGGTGTCCATCGCGTTCAGCACGACGCCCTGGAACTGCGCCCCTGCATGCCGCAGCTGGTTCGCGCTTTCCGACAGGTCGCCCAGCTCGTTGTCGCCGGCGCGCGCCACCATCAGCAGCGTGCCCATGCAGGGCGCCATCTCGGCCGTCTCCGAGGCGAGCAGCATCGGCGGCGTGTCCACGATCACCACGTCGTAGCGTTCCGAGGCCTTTTCGAGAACCTCGGCAAAGGCGTCGCTGGTCAGGAGCGCGCTCGGGTCCGTGGGCAGCGACCCGGTGGTCATCACGTCCAGGTGCCCGAGCACGCCCGTGTGGATGGCGTTCGGGAATTCGATCGAGCCGCGGATCAGTTCCGACAGGCCGCCGCGGCGCTTCAGCCCGAACATGGCCGCCACGCTGCTGCGCCGCAGATCGGCGTCGATCAGCAGCACGCGGCGGCCGGTCGAGGCGAGCACGGCCGCGAGGTTGGCCGACACGAAGGTCTTGCCCGCGCCGGGCGTGGCGCTGGAGATCATGACCCGGTTGTTCGCTGCCTTGGGCATGGCGAACTTCAGCGCCGTGCGCAGCCGCCGCAACCCTTCGAGCGCCGGGTCGTTCGGATGCTGCGCCGCCAGCAGGTGCACGCCGGGCTTGCCGTGGCGAATGGCGCGGTCGAGCAACGGCTGGTGCGCGCTCAGCGTCACGGTGCTGTAGACGTCCAGGCCCGTGTGGGTCTCGATCTCGGCCGGGCTGGCGATGGTCTTGCGCCACGACCTGCGCAGGAACGCCGAGCCCGCCCCGAACGAAAGGCCTGCGATCAGCGCGATGCCCATGACGATCACCGCCTTGGGCCGAATCGGCTTTTCGGGGAGCAGCGCCTGGTCGAGCACGCGCACGTTGCCGATGCGCCCCTCCTTGGCCAGGCGCATCTGCAGCGAGCTGTTGAGCAGCGACACGTACAGGTCGGTGTTGACCTTGATGTCCCGCTGCATGCGCAGCGAGTTCTGCTGCAGCATGGGCATGCGGCGGATGCGCTGCTCCACGCCCCCGAGGGCTTTCCTGAGCGACGCGATCTGTGCGTCGATGGTCATCACGCTCGGGTCCCTGGACGTGAAGCGCTCGGAGAGCTCGATGCGCTTCTGCGTGGCATCGAACAGCTTCGTCTGCAGTTCCAGGTTCTGCGACAGCGCGTTGCGCGCCTCATCGTCCAGGCTGATGGTTCCGTTCTGGTTGCGGTACTGGTTGTAGATTTCCTCGGACTGCTCCAGCTGCAGCTTGAGCTTGGGCAGCTCGGAGCCCAGGAAGTTGAGGGCGCGCTGCGCCTGCGCCGTCTTCTGGTCGATGTTCACGCGCACATAGAGCCGTGCGACTTCGTTGAGCAGGTTGGCCAGCTGCGTCCGGTTGCCGTCGCGCCAGCTCACTTCCACGACCGACGACTGCTTGCCTTTCTCGATCACGCGCAGCTCGCGCTGCAGTTCAATCAGCACGAGCTGCTTGGACTCGCGCACCAGTTCGAAGGCCGCGCCGGGCAGGCCCGACATCGAGCCCACCAGCAGATGGATCGGGCCGAGCGGGGTCTGCATATCGAGCGGCACGCCGACGGTGCCGGCCATCGGCTTGTCCAGCTTGGGATGGGTCAGCGTGTAGCTACCGTTGGCGCCCGCGGTCAGCAGGAAGCGCTTGCCTTCCAGGTCGGCCGGCACGTCCATTTGCGCGACCACGATCTGCTCCTTGCCGCTCACGTAGCCCGACAGGCCCGCGAAGCCCGGCTCGGAGAGCGTCTTGGCGCGCCGCGCCAGCCAGGCGCCGACGATCGGCACGTACAGCGGCTGCGCCTCGATGTAGAGCTTGGTGTTCTCGATCGCCTGCTCGAGCACCAGGCGCGACTTGAGGATCTCGGCCTCGCCCGCGGTCGGCGTCTTGGCGTTGAGCGCATTGCTCGCGGAGTCGCCGACCAGCGTGCCGCCCGAGCGGTCCGGGTCCTCGACCTGGATCAGCACGTTGGCCTCGTACACGCGCGGCCCGAACATGGCGTAGGCCGCGCCCAGCAGCAGCGCGACAGCGGTGATGCCCGCGATCTTCCATCGGCTGTCCAGCAGCAGGTCGACATGCTCCCTGAGCCTGGAAGGAGGAGGGGTGTCGGACGCCGCGGCATCCGCGGCCGAGGGAGCGGGAAGTGCAGGTTGCCAGTGCGCATTCATGGGAATCACCTTTGTGTGTTGCCTGGACGGGTGGAGGCGCGGCTTCAGCGGCGGCTGGTGTTGCCGCCGAGGTTCACGACCTGCGCGGCGGGAAGGATCAGGCTGATCACCCGGTTCCAGCGCGCCAGCGGCACGGGGTCGACATAGACCACGTCGCGCGGCTGCAGCTCGAAGCGGTCGGCAAGGGCCAGCGCCACCGGGTTCTTCGCATCGAGGTGGAACACCTCGGGCACGTCGCCGCTCGAGTTGCGCACCACGTAGATCTGGTCGGTCGAGGCGGTCTGCAGCGCCGGTCCGCCCGCATCGCCCAGCGCCTCGTTCAGGCTCAGCCGGCCGTCGCGCATCGGCAGCGCGGTGGGGCGCTGGATCTCGCCCATCACGTAGATGCGGCTGTCGTCGCGGCTGCCCACGTTCACGATGTCGCCGTTCTGCAGCGGGATGCGGGTCGGGTCCAGTCCCAGGCGGCGAAGCAGCGGCAGGTCGATCACCATCGTGCGTTCCGCGCGCGTGAGGGACACGCGCGAACGGTCGCCGGCCTGCGTGATGCTGCCGGCGCGGTTGATCGCCTCGGCCAGCGTCATCGGCACGTCGGTGAAGATCTGCAGGCCCGGCGCGCGGACCTCGCCTTCCACATAGACGCGCCGGCTGCGGAACGACTGGATCCTGACGCTCACGAGCGGATCCTTGACGAAGGGCTTGATCTTGCCCGAGATCATCTCGGCGGCGGACCTCTCCGTCATGCCTTCGATCTTGGTGCGGCCGATGTAGGGAAAGCTGATCTCGCCCTCGGCATCGACGATGAAGCCGGGCGCGACGCTCACACCGGTCGGGTCCGTCTGCTGCGAGATGACCGCGCCCGCATTGGGCATCAGTTCGGGATGGCGGTAGACCACGATGCCGACCACGTCGCCCGGGGCGATGGTGTAGGCCGGCGCCTTGCCGAACAGCTGCCGCACATCGGCCGGCAGCGCGGCGGGGTTGCGCGTTGCCATCGTGCGGATCAGTTCGGGCGTGATGGAGACGATCTTCGGTTCGCCCCGCGCGTCGCTGCCGCTCGAGCGATAGGCGCCCCAGTTGCCGCTGTCGGGCGGGCCGAAGCCCGGCACCCCGCAACCGGCCAGGCACAGCGGCAGCAGCAGCAGCGCCGCCGATCGGATGCGGATTCGGGCGCGGGCGGGAACGGCGCGGGCGATGCGCAAGGAACTGGCCGGATCGAGGTGTGCCATGGGGTGTGTCCTTTCTTCCTGGGGAATCGGTTCACTGCGGGACGTAGGCGCCGTGCTCGGGGCGCTCCACCACGGGTGCGAGCGGGCTCGGGCTGGTGCTGGGGCTGCGGCGTTCCGGGCCGGCGCTGATGGCGCAGGCGGCCACCCAGCCGCCGACGGAGCGCAGGAACAGCTGCTGTCCCCGCGCCGTGCACAGCGTGTGGTCGGCATCGCGCATGAATTCGTACTGCACGGCCTGTGCGAACGGTTCGCTGCGGAACGGACCGAGCTGGTCGCGGTCGTGGTCGCAGACATGCAGCGAGCCCGAATAGAGCAGCTGCACCGCCACCTTGCGTTCGACCAGGCGCCGCATGGTGGCGCCGAACCACACGGCGTTGACCTCGGGCGGCTTGCGTTCCGCGAAGAAGCCGGGCAGCGGCTTGGTCGAATGGCTGGGCAGCAGGTGGCGCTGCAGCCAGCGCTTGGCCTTGCCCGCGAACGACGGATGCGCGGGCGCCGCCAGCGCGCGCCGCAGCGTGCGTTCCCAGCGCGAGCGCCGGTCCGGAAAGGCGAAGCCGTCGAACAGCGAGAGCGCCACCACGCGCGTGTCCGTCGCGGCCGCGGTCATGGCGTGCTCCACGCCCGAGCACATGCCCACGATCGCGAACTTGCGGATGCCCAGCATGCTCTCGAGAAGATCCATGCCGGCGCGCAGGTCGCGCACCGCGCGGGCCTGCAGGTCTGACGACGCATCGGATGCGTCGCTGTCCCCCAGGCCGCCAAGGTCGAAGCGCAGGCTGCTCACGCCGCGCGCGGCCAGCGCGTGCGCCAGCTTCACGTTGATGCGGCGCGGGCCGACCCGGTGGTTGGCGCCCATGTTGAGCATCAGGCAGGCGACGTCGGCCGGCGCCCGGTACATGGGAATGGTGATCATGCCCATCAGTGCGTCTCCCGGTCCGAACCGGACGGGGCATTGCGTCATGTCATTCATGGAGGGCACCCTGCAAGCGGTTGAGCGCGTCGGCCGGAACCATGGCGCTGTTGGGATAGGGATCGGCGGTCCAGTCGAGCCGGTGCTGGAAGTAGGCGAGCCGCACCGGCATGTGGCGCGACTGCTGCTCGGCCGCCCATTGCGCGGTGTGCTCGTCGTCGGGCGAGGTCAGCACCAGCGTGTCGTGCAGGGCGGTGAGCGGCAGCGATTCGGGCGCCAGCGCGCCGAGCTGCGTGCGCAGCGCGGGCGAGAGCAGGGTGCCCAGCGCTTCCTCGGGCAGCGCGTCAGGGTCGTGCGCAAGGCTGCGGCGCCAGACCAGGTCCGGAATGCAGAAGGTCGTGTCGATGGCCGCCACATGCTGCTCGCGCAAGTGGCGCGCATAGCGCCGGCCGTCGATCACCGGCTCCCACAGCACCAGCCGCGCCGGGTCGCAGCGTCCGTTGCGCGCGGCCAGCACGGCCAGGGTGGCGCCGAGCCGCGCGCCGACCCAGACGATGCGGCTGCCCAGGGCCCTGCGGCGCAGCTCCTCGTGGGCCGAGCACAGGTCGCGGCGCCAGCCGTCGAGCTCTCCTTCGCTTTCATCGCCGGGCGAGTCGCCCGCGCCATGGAAGTCGAAGCGCAGCGTGGCGATGCCCGAGCGCGCGAGGCGCTCGGCCAGCACCTTGAAGAAGCGGTGGGTCCGCAGGCCCTCCTGGCCGAAAGGAGGACACACGAGCACCGCGGTACTACCGGGCCGCCCATCGCCGGCGGCATGGAACACGCCGAAGATCTGGCGCGACGCCGGTCCGAACATGAAGGGGTATGCGTTCATTGCGGGACCCTTGGCGCCGCGCGCCGTTCCGCCGAGCGCGAGCGGGCGCAGGTCTGCGCCGCGAAACCCGGCATGCTGGCGCGCACGTGCGTCTGCCGCCATTCCGCAATCGCTCCCACGCTGTCCACGCGCAGCGGCGCGGGCTGCAGCACGAGCCACAGGATCCGGCCGGCCACCGGCACTTCCACGCTCCGGCAGTCGGGCTCCAGCCCCACCTCGAAGCGCTCCGTCGGCACCACCAGCCCGAGGCCGATGGCCTTGAGGCAGGCTTCCTTGCGCGTCCAGCAGGTCAGGAAGGCGTGCTCGCGCTCGGCCTCGGGCAGGGCCAGCAGCGCTTCGTTCTCGCTGTCCGTGAAATGCTGTGCGGCAAGCTCGAGCGCATCGGGAATCGGCCGCAGCAGCTCGACGTCGGCTCCCAGCGGACCGCGTTCGCCGATGGCGAGCAGTCCCAGCCCCAGGCTGTGGCTCAGCGAGAACCGCACCCGCGGCCAGCCCGACAGCGAAGGCTTGCCGAATGCGCTGCGGGTGAAGCGCAGCGCCTCGGGGCGCTCGCCCGTCTGCGCGGCCAGCGCGCAGCGCAGCGCAACATGCGCGGCCACGAAGCGCTGCCGGTCGGCCGCGAACCGGAACTGCGCGGCGCGCTCCAGTTCCTCGTCAGAGAGGAACCGCTCCGCCTCGGGGCCGGGTTCGTCGTCGAGTTCGAGATACCGGCAGACCGGCGCATCGACGGAAGTCAGGGAGAAAGCTGCGGCGCCCATGATGGATCACTCCTTGCGCAGCCAGTTGCCGAAGGCGCGGCTCAGCAGGCCGTCGCTGCGCGCCGCGCCCTTCAGGTTGCCGAGCGGCAGCTTTCCGAGATCCGGGAGCTCCGCGTCCTCCGCGGCCTGGTGGGCGGACGAGGCGATCTGCCCGAGGTTCTCGAACAGGTAGCGGCGCGAATGCACGTGGTAGCCCAGCGTCTTCTCGGCCTGCTGGATCGCACGCAGCACCAGCAGCGAATCCCCGCCGAGGTCGAAGAAGTTGTCGCTCGAGCGGATGTCGTTGACATCGATCCCGATCACCGAGGCCCAGATCTGCGCGAGCCGCGCGTGCTCGGGGTTCAGGATGGTGTCTTCCTGCGCCTTGCCCGCACCGGCCGGCGCATCCACCGGCGCGGCAGGCCTGAGCGGATCGACGGCGGCGAGCCTGCGCAGGTAGACGGCGCTCGCGGAGCCTTCTTCGCTCGCAAGCTCGGCCAGCGAGGCCTCGGGACGGTCGGCCACTTTCTGCAGCAGTTCGAGATAGCGGTCGCGCAGCTGCGCCCCGGTCTCGCGCAGGTAGATGTCGGCGTTGTAGATCAGCGCGCCTTCCAGCCCGTGCGGCTTGTCCATCAGCCACACGCCGATGTCGTCGGTGGCGCCGCGCTGCATCAGGTGCAGCTGCCGCGTCTGCAGGCTGCCGAGCCGGCGCGCACGGTCGCGCGCATCCTGGAACGAGAACATCGACTGGTAGGGCCCGACCGCCCGGATGCGCGCGCCCAGCGCGGGCTCCGCCATCAGGCGCTCGAACGGCACCTGCTGGTAGTTCATGAGCGAGAGCAGCTCGCGCTTCACGCAGCGCATGAACTCCGCGAGCGGCTGCTCCAGGCCGACCTGCAGCGACACCGGCAGCACGTTGTTGAAGAAGCCCATCACGTCCTCGGTCTCGGGCTGCTGCCGGCCGCGCACCGGGTTGGCGATGACGATGGTCTCGGAGCCGATGATGCTGCTCATGGCAAACGCATACACGCCGAAGGTCAGCATGCTGAGCGTCACGTCCATGTCGCGCGCCACCTTGCGCAGCTGCTGCGTGGTGGCGAGGTCGACGCGGATCCAGTGGGCGCCGCCCTGGCCGCTCTTGCCCGCGCGCCGCGGCATGTCGGTGTTGGGCAGGCGCGGCATCGGCGCGCTCGCGAAGCGCTTGAGCCAGAAGTCGAGCTGGTCCTGGAACGACGGCTCCTTCATCCAGTTGGCCAGCCACTCGGCATAGTCGCCCTGCGTGGTGGCAATGGGCGCCAGCGCATGCGGCCGGCCGCGCTCCGCCGCGTCGTAGATGGCGGAGAGTTCGCGCTGGAGCAGGTCGAAGGACCAGCCGTCCCAGATCAGGTGGTGCGGCACGAAGACGAACACATGCTCGTGCACGTCGAGCTGGAACACCGCCGCATGCAGCATCGGTGCGCGGTGGATGTCGATCGGCCGGTCGGCGAGTTCCTGCATGCGTTCGGCCAGCTCGGCCTCGCGCTGGTCGGCCGGCAGGTCGCGCAGGTCGATGAAGGGCAGCGAGAAATCCACCGACTCCGAGATCAGCTGGGCCGGCTGGCCCGTGTGCGGATCGGTGCCCATGCGGGTGCGCATGGCGGGCTGGCGGCGGATGATTTCCTTGAATGCGGCCTCGAAGCGCTCCGCATCGAAGACGCCGGTCAGGCGCTGCGCCGCGGGCGCGTTGTAGACCGAGCGGTCCGGGTGCAGGTCTTCCATGAAGCGGATGCGCTCCTGCGCGGGCGTGAGCGGCGCCGTCTTGCGATCGATGCGGCAGGGCAGCGGTGCCTGCGCGCCGGCGCCCGCGTGCTGCAGGCCTTCGACCACGGCGGCCAGCTTCTCGGCCGTGGGCGCCTCGAACAGCGAGCGCAGCGGCAGCGTGATCTGGAATTCGCGGCTCAGCAGCGTGGTCAGGCGCGAGGCCAGCAGCGAGTGCCCGCCCATCGTGAAGAAGTCGTCGCGCATGTCCAGGCCCGGCAGGCTCAGCACCTTTTCCATGGTGGCGAGCACCTTGCGTTCGCATTCGGTGCGCGGGCCGGCGCCGCGCCGCGCCTCGTCGCGCGACACCGCCTGCGGCGCGGGCAGCGAGACGCGGTCGACCTTGCCGTTGGGCAGCGTGGGCAGCGCGTTCAGCGCCACCACGTGCTGCGGCAGCATGAAGGCCGGCAGGTGTTCGCGCAGGTGCGCCATCAGCGTGTCGAGCTCGAAGTCGACGCCGGGCGTCAGCGCAAGGTAGGCCACCAGCCGGACGTCGCCGGGGCTGTCTTCGCGCGCCACCACCACGCAGCGCGATACGCCGGCCACCTCGCAGCAGCGCGCCTCGATCTCGCCGGGCTCGATGCGGTAGCCCCGCACCTTGAGCTGGAAGTCGAGCCGGCCCAGGTGCTCGATGAGCCCGTCGTTGCGCCAGCGGCCACGGTCGCCGGTGCGGTACACGGTTTTTGCGCTGCCGAAGATGCGCGCGGCAACGAAGCGCTCGGCCGTGAGTTCGGGGCGGTCGATGTAGCCCAGCGCCAGGCCTTCGCCCGCGATGCAGATCTCGCCCGGCACGCCGATCGGGCAGGGCTGCAGGTCGCCGTCGAGGATCCATATCTCGGTGTTGTCGACCGGGTGTCCGATCGACACGCCGCGCGATGCGACGACGTCGGTGCGCACCAGCCAGGCCGTGGAATACACCGTGGTCTCCGTCGGCCCGTAGCCGTTCCAGAGCTCGTCCAGCCGCTCGCACAATGCGAGCGCCAGGCTGGGCCGCAGCGGCTCGCCGCCGATCCAGCCGCGAAAGCCCGGGGCGCCGGGCCACTGGGCGTCGAGCAGCATCTGCCACATGCCGGGCGTGGCCTGCAGGAAGGTGATGCGTTCTTCCTGGAGCAGCCGGCACAGGCGGATGCCGTCCATGGCCAGTTCGCGCTGCACCATCACGATCTCGGTCCCGGTCGACAGCGGCAGCAGCAGGTCCGGCACCGCCATGTCGAAGGAGAGCGTCGTCACCGCGGCGATCCGGTCGCTTGCGGTCATGCCCGATTTGCGCTGCATCCATTGCAGCAGGTTGGCCACCGACCGGTGCCGCGCGCACACGCCCTTGGGCAAGCCGGTCGAGCCCGAGGTGTAGATCACATAGGCGCCGTCGTCGGGGCCGGCGTCGTCGCCGCTGGGCGGCAGGGGCTCGCCGCTGTCCTGCTGCCAGGCGGTGTCGCGGTCGATCTCGAACACCTGTCCGCCCGCTTCGCCGCGCCAGTTGCGCGGGGCGGCCGCGATGTCCGACGAGGTCAGCAGCAGGCAGAGCCCGGCGTCCCTGGCGTAGTGTTCGAGCCGCGCCTGCGGAAACGCCGGGTCGAGCGGCACATAGGCGGCGCCGGCCTTGAGCACGGCCAGCAGCCCGGTGATCATCTCGATGCTGCGCTCCAGGCACAGCCCCACGCGCTCGCCGCGGCGAACGCCGCGCGCGCGCAGTGCCCGCGCCAGCCGGTTGGACTGCGCATCGAGCTCGGCATAGCTGCAGACCCGTGCACCGTCGCGCACCGCGGGGCGCTCGGGCTGCATCGGCACGCGCGCCCGGAAGCGGGCCAGCGCATGCGGCGCACCATCCAGCTCGGTGGCCGGCGGCTGCAGCGCGACCAGCGCCTGCGCGGCCTCGGCCGACAGCACGTCGAGCCGGCCGATCGGCTCGCCGGGGTTGCGCGCGGCCGAGCGAAGCACGCATTCGTAGATGTCCAGCCAGCGCTGCACGCTGGCCTCGTCGAACAGGTCGGTGTTGTACTGCGCCTCGATCTGCAGGCCGCCGTCGAGCGGACGGAGGTTCAGGAAGAGTTCGAAGTTCTCGTACTGGCGCGCGATCGTGTCCTGCGCGACCTCGATACCCGGGAAGGTCTGCGCGCTGCTCGCAACGTCGGGGTCGACGTTGAACGCCACGCTCACCAGCGGCAGGCGGCTCGGGTCGCGCTGCAGCGACAGCTTGCCCAGCAGCGCGCCGTAGGTGAGCGCCTGGTGCTCGAAGGCATCGAGCACGGCGGTGCTGCATTCGCTCATCAGGGCATCGAAGCGCAGCTGCCCATGCGCGGCGATGCGCAGCGGCAGCAGGTTCACGCAATGGCCGACCAGGCCGGGCATGTCGCGCGCGACCTGGCCCGATGCCGGAATGCCCACCACGATGTCGTCCTGCCCCGTGAGGCGGTGCAGCGTGGCGATGAAGCCGCTGAACAGGCCCGCGAACAGACTGGCGCCGGTCTTCGCGCTCACGGAGCGCAGGGCGCTCACCAGCCGGCGGTCGAGCAGGCGTTCGGTGCGCAGCGAATGGAAGGTGCGCGTGGCCGGGCGCGGATGGTCCACCGGCAGTTCGAGCACGGGCAGGGTGCCGCCGGCGAAGCGCTCCAGCCAGTAGTCCACATGCGGCTGCATGTCGGGATGCGCGGCTTCGGCGGCTTCCTGCGCGGCAAAGTCGGCATAGGTGGGCGCGGCCTTCAGCGGTTGCCCGTTGCCGGTCTGCTCTGCATAGAGGTGGCCGAGCTGCTCGGTGATGACCATCCAGGACCAGCCGTCGCACACCACGTGGTGGGCCGACATGACCAGTTCATGCTCGGTCTCGCCCAGCCTGCAGAGCACCGCCCGGAACAGCGGGCCGTGCTCCAGCGCGAAGGGCGTGCACACCGCGTCGTCGTGCACGGCCTTCAGCGCCTGCTCGCGGGCTTCGGGCAAGAGGCCGCTGAGGTCCTGCTGCTCCAGCAGGCCTTCGCCGGGCCGGCCGACCAGCATGCAGCTGCCGTCCGGCGAGATGGTGGCGCGCAGCGCCTGGTGGCGCTCGACCAGCCGGGCCATGGCACGTGCCATGGCGGCGGTGTCCAGCGCGCCGCGCAGGCGCAGCAGCACCGATTCGTTGTAGGCCAGCGAGGCGTCGGTGCTCATCGTCGCGCCGAGCCAGATCTCGCGCTGCGATTCGGTTGTCGGTATGACGCATTCGATGAGGCCGCCGGTGGCGGCGGGGCGGAGAACGGCGTTCATGCTGCGGCCTTTCCATTGATGAGGGGGGTGGGGCTCGCGGCGTCGGGCACGTACCAGAAGGGCTGGCCGTCGACGTCGCGGGCGAGGACGGAGCCGTCTTCCTCGCAGCGCTTGCGGTAGTCGAAACCCGTGACCACCGTCGCGCGGCGCGGCAGGAAGCCCGATTCCTGCATCTCGGCCACCGACTCCTTGAAGACGCGCTGGATGGTGGCGATGTCCTCGGCGCTGTGCGCGCTGGTGAGGAAGCAGGGGAAGTTGTCGAGGATGTGCACGCCGCGGCTGCGCATCATGGCGAACAGCAGGTCCTGCAGCGGATGCTCCTCGAGCCAGCTCACGCGCCAGAGCGAGGCGAACTGGCGGATCGCGATCGGTGCGCCCACCTCGGTGCACCAGGCGGTCAGTTCGTCGGCCATGGCGGCGGTGCTGCCCGTGAGGCCGGCCTGCAGCGACGGGCCGGCTTCCTTCAGGTGCGTGAGCGAGGCCTTGGCCGCGGCCAGCGCGAGCGGGTGCCGCACGAAGGTGCCGGCAAAGTAGGTCACGCCGACGCCCGGGATCGAGTCGTCGCCGTACTGCCAGGCGCCGCCGTCGAGCGCGTCCATGAAGGCCCGCTTGCCGGCGATCACGCCCACCGGAAAACCGCCGCCGATCACCTTGCCGTAGGTGGCGAGGTCGGCGCGCACGCCGAACAGCTCCTGCGCGCCGCCAAGGCCGACGCGAAAGCCGGTGATGACCTCGTCGAAGATGAAGCAGGTGCCGCTCTTCTCGGTGATGGCGCGCACTTCCTGCAGGAACTCGCGCGGCTGGAAGTCGGGCCGGCGGCTCTGCACCGGCTCGGCCAGTACGGCGGCCAGGTCGTCGGCGTTGTCGCGGATGAAGGCCAGCGCCTCCGCCGTGCCGTAGTCCAGCACGCGGATGTCGCCGAACATGCCGCTCATCACGCCGGGCGCGGCCGACAGGCCCTTGCCGCCCTTGCCGGCGCGCACCAGCACCTCGTCGAAGGTGCCGTGGTAGGAGCCGGTGAACACCACCACGGTGCTGCGCCCGGTGACCGTGCGCGCGATGCGCAACGCGGCCATCACGGCTTCGGAGCCGGTGTTGCACAGCGCCGCGCGGTCGCAGCCCGTGAGCTCGCAGATGAGGGCGGTGACGTCGGCCGCCAGCGGATGCTGCGGCCCGATCTCGTAGCCCGCGTCGAGCTGCTTGCGCACCGCTTCCTGCACGAAGTCGGGCTGCCAGCCGAACATGTTCATGCCGAAGCCGTTGAGCGCATCGACGTACTCGTTGCCGTCCAGGTCCCAGAGCTTCGAGCCCTTGGAGCGCTCGATGACGATCTGGTAGGTGATCTCCTTGGTCAGCGGCCGGAAGCCGTTGACCACGCGCGGGTCGGCCATGTGCGGGCGGTTGGCCTGCGTGAACTGCTTGCTCTTCTGCGTGCGCTCCACGTAGCGCCGCATGAAGGCCGCCAGCCGGGCCTTCTGCCGGCCGCTCGGCTCGGCGGTGCGCTGGGTGTGGATGCGCGCGATGGCGCCGAAGGCCTTGGCGACGTCGTAGCGCTGCGGCTCCTTGGCCGGGGCGGGTTCGTCGGCGGCGGGCTGCGCCGCCACGGCCACGGTGCTTGCGGCGGCGGCCGGCATGGCGGGCACGGTGGACGCAACGGGCAGCGCGTCCATGCCTGCGCCCGACAGCAGCGCGAGCTGGCGCCGCATCAGTTCCATCTGCTGCGCGACCAGCTGCACGATCGGCCCGCTGCCGATGTCGGTGCCAGCGGCCGCTGCGTTCATCGCCGGCAGGAACGCGGCCGGCGGCTGCGCGGCCGCCGCCTGCACCGCCATGGCCACGGCCAGCGGCACCGCAGCAGCGGATGCAGGCGCAGCCGCAACCACCGGCTCGGGCGGCAGGCTCTCGCGCAGGAACGCGGACAGGGTGTCGAAGCTGCGGTAGTTCTCCATGAGCTGGCGAAAGCTCAGGTTCACCTTGAAGCGCTTCTTGATCTGCGTGGCGACCTGCGTCAGCGTGAGCGAATCCAGGCCCAGCTCGCCGAAGGCGGCGTGTCCCTCGGCCTGCATCATGTCGATGCCGGAGATGTCCTCGAACAGGGATCGCAGCCGCGCGTCCATGGATTCGGTGGGCCCAGTGGAAGCAGGGGACGCGGGTGAGGAAGGAAGTGGCGGGGGCACTGCAGCTGTCACGGTCGACTCCAGGAAAGTGGGTGGAACGAAGAGCGCGGGCGTGGGTGGGGCAACGGGCAGCAGGGCCGGCGGCGAAACCGGCGCGGGAATGGCCGGGCTCGCCGCGGCCGCTGCGATGTCGACCCAGAAACGCTTGCGTTCGAAGGGGTAGGTGGGCAGGCGCACGCGTTGTGCGCCGGTGCGAACGGAAAGGCGCGACAGCTCCACGTCCGCGCCGCAGGTCCAGAGGCGGGCCAGCGCCAGGCGCAGCGTGCGGGCCTCGTCGGCCGGCTCGCCGTGCAGCAGCGGCATCACTTCGGCCGCGCCGTGCTGGCGCACCAGCGTGGCCAGCGTGTTGCGGGGCCCCACCTCGATGAAGAGCGGGCGCGCCGCCTGCGCCATGGCGCTGCGCACGGCGGGCGAGAAGCGCACGGTGCTGCGCAGGTGGCGGGCCCAGTAGGCGGGGCTGGTGGCCTCGGCATCCTCGAGCAGGCGGCCCGTGAGCGTCGAGAAGATCGGCACCGTGGGCGGGTGCAGCGCCACCTCGCCGACCAGCGCCTCGAAGGGCGCGACGGCACCATCCATCATCGAGGAATGGAAGGCGTGCGAGGTCTGCAGCTGGCGGCTCGCGATGTCTTCTTCCTGCAGCGAGGCGCGCAGCGATTCGATCGCGTCGAACGGGCCGGCCACCACGCAGGCCGTCGGGCCGTTGTCCGCCGCCAGCGAGAGCAGCGGGCCGAGCCGGGCCGAGAGTTCGTCCGCACCCAGGCGCACCGACAGCATCGCGCCCGCGGGCTGCGCCTGCATGAGCGCGCCGCGGCGGGCCACCAGCCGGGCCGCGTCTTCCAGCCGCATCACGCCGGCGATCACCGCGGCAACGAACTCGCCCACGCTGTGGCCGATGAGCGCATGCGGCCGCACGCCCAGCGAGAGCAGCCGGCGCGCCAGCGCGTACTCGATGGCGAAGATGGCGGGCTGCGTGACGGCGGTGGGCAGCAGCGCCTGCGGATCGTCGCCGAACATGCGCTCGCGCAGGTCGAAATCCACCGCGCTGCCGAAGGCCTTCAGGCAGGTGTCGAAGGCGGCCGCGAACACCGGATCGTTGGCGTGCAGGATCTTGCCCATGCCGGCGTACTGCGCACCCTGGCCCGGGAACATCAGCACCGGCTGCGGCGCCCGCGCATCGACGCGGCCGCTGGCTCGCCACGGGCTGTCGCCCGCGCGCAGTGCGGCCACGGCCTGCGCCGCATCGCCGGCCACCACCGCGCGGCGGAAGGCATGCGCCTTGCGGCCGACGCTCAACGTGTAGGCCACATCGGCCAGCGGCACGCCGGGCGTCGCGTCGAGGTGCGCGGCCAGCTGCTCCGTGGCCACCGCCAGCGCGGCTTCCGAGCGAGCCGAGATCGGCAGCACCTGCGGCCCCGCGGCGCTGGCCGTGGCGGGCCGCGCGGGTGCTTCCTCGAGGATGATGTGGGCGTTGGTGCCGCCCACGCCGAAGGCGCTGACGCCGGCGCGCCGCGGCTGGCCGGTGCGCGGCCAAGCCTGCAGGCTGCCGCTCACGTAGAAGGGCGTGCGTGCGAAGTCGATCGCCGGATTCGGCGCGCTGAAGTGCGCGGTCGGCGGAATCGCTTCATGGTGCAGCGAGAGCGCCGCCTTGATGAGGCCGGCGGCCCCCGCGGCCGTCACCATGTGGCCCACGTTGCTCTTGAGCGAGCCGAGCGTGCAGTAGCCGAGCGCGCCGGTGTGCTCGGCATAGGCGCAGGTCAGTGCCTCGACCTCGACCGGGTCGCCCATCGGCGTGGCGGTGCCGTGCGCCTCGACGTAGGAGATGCTGCGCGCGTCCACGTTGGCCGCCGCCAGCGCCGCGCGGATCACCGCGGCCTGCCCGTCCACGCTGGGCGCGGTGAAGCTGGCCTTGGTGCCGCCGTCGTTGTTGACGCAGGCGCTGCGCAGCACCGCATAGATGGTGTCGCCGTCGGCCTGCGCGTCCGCCAGGCGCTTGAGCAGCACCACCGCGGCGCCGTCGCTGAAGACCGTGCCCTGGGCCTGCGCGTCGAAGCTGCGCGTGCGCCCGTCGGGCGAGAGCATCGAGCCTTCCTGGTACAGGTAGCCGCTGCGCGGCGGGCAGGTGACGGACGCGCCGCCGGCCAGCGCCATGTAGCACTGGCCGGTGCGCAATGCGTGGAAGGCATGGGCCACGGCCACCAGCGAGGTCGAGCAGGCGGTATGGATGCTCACCGCCGGCCCTGTCAGGTTGAGCCGGTTGGCCACGCGCGTGGTGATGTAGTCCTTCTCGTTGGCCAGCATCACCTGGAACTCGCCCACCGCTTCGATGAGGTCGGGCCGGGTGGCGACGTGGCGCTGGAAGTAGCTGGCGTTGTACATGCCGGCATACACGCCGACCGGGCCCGGTGCGGCGTCGGGCACGTAGCCCGCGCGCTCCAGGCATTCCCAGCAGATCTCCAGGAACACGCGCTGCTGCGGGTCCATCAGCGCGGCGTCCTTCGGGCCGATGCCGAAGAAGGCGGCGTCGAAGTTCTCGATGCCCTCGATCACGCCGCGGGCCCGCACGTAGGCCGGGTCCTTGCGCAGCGCTTCGCTCACGCCGGCATCGAGCGTGTCGTCGTCGAAGAAGCTGATGGTGTCGCGGCCGGCAACGAGGTTCTCCCAGAACTGCTCGACATCGGCCGCGCCCGGGAAGCGGCCCGCGGTGGCGATCAGCGCAATGGCTTCCGACATGTGGGCGTCGGGCTCGGCGAGCGGCTGCTGTTCGTTCCCCGTGCGCGGTGCGGCGGCGGGCGAGGGCGTCGCGTCGGCAGTGGTCGCCAGCTCGGCCGCGATGGCGCTCGGCGTCGGATGGCGGAAGAAGAGATTGGTCGACAGCGGCTGCGCGCTGTCCTGCTGCAGTTCGGCCAGCACCTGCAGCACGCGCAGCGAGTCGCCGCCCAGGTCGAAGAAGTTGTCGTTGCGCCCCACCTTCTCGATGTGCAGCGCGCGGGCGAAGGCTTCGCACACGCGCTGCTCGGCGGCGTCGCGTGCCTCCTCGAAGGGCTGCGCGAGATCGGGCCGCTCGGCCGCCGGTTCAGGCAGCGCGCGGCGGTCGAGCTTGCCGTTGGGCGTGACCGGCAGCTGCGCGAGCCAGACTTGCGCGGAGGGCAGCAGCGCCGCGGGCAGGCGCGCGGCCAGGTGCGTACGCAGCGCATCCCACGAAAGCCTGTGCGAACGCGCGACGAGGTAGGCCACCAGGCGCAGCTGCCCGTCGGCGTCGGGCCGCGCATCGACGGCGCAGGCCTGGATCGCGGGGTGCGAGAGGATGGCCGCCTCGACCTCGCCGGTCTCGATGCGGTGGCCGTGGATCTTGACCTGGCCGTCGCGCCGGCCGATGAATTCGATCGTGCCGTCGGGCAGCCAGCGTGCCAGGTCGCCGGTGCGGTAGAGGCGCTCGCCGGGTGCGCCGAACGGATCGGGCACGAAGCGCTCTTCGGTCAATTGCGGCTGCCGCAGGTAGCCGCGCGCGAGCCCGTGCCCGCCGATGCACAGCTCGCCCACCAGCCCGGTCGGCAGCAGGTCCATCGAAGGGCTCAGCACGCGCAGCACGGTGTCCTTGATCGGCCGGCCGAGCGGCACCGAGCGCAGCTCGGCGGGCAGCGCGGCCGGAATGCGGTGGGTGGCCGCGAAGGTGGTGCATTCGGTCGGCCCGTAGCCGTTGCTGAGCGCAAGTGCCGGCAGCGCGGCCAGCGCGCGCCGCACGTGCGGCACCGAGAGCGCTTCGCCGCCGGTGATGAGATGCCGCAGGCCCGCGAGGTGCGCCGGGTCGTCGTCGACCACCGCGTTGAACAGCGCCGCCGTGAGCCAGGCGGTGTGCACCTGGTGGCGCGCGACGGTGCGGGCCAGGCCGGCGCCCGTGGGCACGCGTTCGCCATGCACCACGCAGCAGCCGCCGTTGAGCAGCGGTCCCCAGATCTCGAAGGTGGCGGCATCGAAGCCGAGCGGCGCGGCATGGAGCACGTTGCGGCCCGGGGCCAGGTCCGCATAGTCGACGCCGACGACCAGGCGCAGGATCGCGTGGTGGCAGATCTCGATGCCCTTGGGCGTGCCCGTGGAGCCGGAGGTGTACATCACGTACGCCACCGATTCGGCGTCGATGGCGGGAGCGTTCCAGGGCGCGGGTTCGGTGGCCCCGGCGGCTTCGTCGAGCAGCAGCAGCGCACGGGACGCGGGCACCAGATGGCGCAGCGCCGAGGTGCTGACCACCTGCTGCGCGTTCGCCTGCTCGAGCATGAAGGCGATGCGCTCGGGCGGGAAATCCGTCGGCACCGGCACATAGGCCGCGCCGGCCTTGAGGATGCCCAGTTGCGCCACCACGGCCTCGATCGACCTGTCGAGCACCAGTCCCACGTTGTCTCCCGAACGCACGCCCAGGTGCTGGAGGCGGTGCGCGAGCTGGCCGGACCGGCGCTCGAGCTCGCCGTAGCTCATCTGCGCATCGCCCTGCGCAAGTGCGATGGCATCGGGCGCGGCCGCGGCCTGGCGGGCGAACATGCCCACCACGGTGAGGCTCGGGTCAAGGGGAGAGGGCGCCGTGTTCCAGTCGGCAAGCTGGTGCTCGCGGTCGGCGGATTGCAGGGTGCGGATGTCGCCGAGCGGGCTGTCGGGCCGCTCAAGCAGGTCGGCGGCGGTGTCGGCAATGGCCGCGAGCAGCTGCTGCACCGATGCCGGGTCCAGCAGGCTTGCAGCCGCGCTGGCGTGAAGGCGTGGCGCGTCCGATGCGGTGGTGCTCAGCCAGAGGAGGAGGGGGGCCTGGGCGCCGTCGACCGCCGGGTCGCCGCGCAGCCAGAGAGCTTTTGTCGATGGCTCCCGCGAGCCTGCCGCTGCTGCCTGGCGCCGTTCCTGGTCGAGCGAGGCGAGCCAGGCGTGGGCCGATTGGGCCGGATCCGGCTGCTGCTCGCCGAGCCAGCGCGCCTGGAGCAGCAGCCACGCGGCCGCGAAGGGGGAGTCGGGCAACTGGCCGGTGGCGCCGAGCCACTGCGTCCAGCGCTGCGCGCCCTGTTCCCCGAGTGCCACCGAGCCCTGGACTCGTTCGTCCGGCCTGTCCGAATTGGGACGCGAAACGAACAGGTCATCCAGCGAAAGTCGGGGGGGCGCGAATTGCGCCGGATCGGCTAATTGAATTTTCATAGAGAAAATAAAAGAAGTGATGCATGCAATGGAGGCGGGTTCGGAAATTGGCGATCAAGCCAATTAAATAGTTAGTACGTTAGTTTGTATTTCGGGGCAATCCTAGAGGCTTTGTCGGGCACGGTGTTGATCAAAGTTTGTCGGGTTACATTTCTGAATCGTTCGTTACATGTTCGTACTACCTCATATCGCTCGAATAGGGTAGCTAGCGGTCATTTCCGCCGGCTTTCTCCGATTCGCCCGATCTGCGGGAGGGGCGTTTTCCCGAAAGGCATTGGCCCAGGGAACTCACTGTAGGAATTGCGCCGCGGCCGCGCATGAGCAATGCGCCCCCTCCCGAGGGAGACAAGCGCCCCCGGCCGCCCGGCTTGCGACCATGACAAAGCGCCTGCCAAAAACATGGCAAACCGCTGCTGCGCAAGCCGAATAGATCTGCAGAATGGGGAGACGGGGTAGAGGCGAGACAGGGGAGTGCCGGCTGCCCGGCATTCCCTGCGCTGGATACCGCAGCCTGCGGGCCGGAAGCAGATTCGGCGGGGCTGCGAAGCGCAATGGATGTAATCGCTACCCGCGCAGGGCAAGGTAGCTATTAATTGACTTGGCTTTGGGTGAATATGAAAATATTCACCGAGGGCGCGCCGGAATTGTGTAACTCCAGGGTGGCCGGCTGCCCCGCTGATTGACAGGATCCAGGCCTGTTTTTTTGTAAATTTAATAAATCAATCGGGTTTGTGGCGTTTTGATAGCAATTCGAGGCCTGGAGGTCCGCAGCAAATCCGAAAAGCACCGGCGCTTGCCGGAAGTTCGTCCGTGCGGCACCCGAATCGTCAGGTGCGCATTTCAGCCAAAGAGGAAACCAGCCCATGCTTCCCAACCTGCTGCCCTTGCGTCACCGCGCCGAAGCCTACAGGCGCAAGTTCCTGGTCAACGAGACCGAGAACCTCTTCATGGGATCGTTCGAGAGCTTTGCGGCCGCCGAGGCCGGCGCGCCGGAGTCGAAGGCCATCGGCTACAGCAACGCCAAGGCCGCCGGCGAGCTCTACACCCACCAGATCTACTTCTACGACTACCCCGGACTTTTCTGGCTCGGGAGATCGTTCGACGAGGGCATGCGGCGCGTGTTCGACCTGGGCGGCCACGTGGGCATCAAGTACTACGCATTCCGCCGTGTCCTGCCTTACCCGGACGCCCTGCGCTGGACGGTCTGCGACGTGCCCGGGGTGGTGCAGTCAGGCAAGGAACTGGCCGTACAGCGCGACGCCACCGCGCAACTGGACTTCACCACCGACTACCAGGACGCGAGCGGCTGCGACGTGCTCTATGCCTCGGGCAGCCTGCAGTATTTGCCGCAGCGCATTGCCGAGATTCTTGCCACGCTCGCCGTGAAGCCGAAGCGCATCGTGCTGAACACGACGGCCGTGCACCCCGAGCGCACCATCTTCACGATCAACAGCATCGGCATCGCGTTCTGCCCCTACCGCATCCAGCACGTCGAGGAACTGTGGGCCGAGCTCAGGGACGCCGGCTACAAGCGCCGCGATGCCTGGCGCAACGAAGGCAAGCCCATCGAGGTGCCGTTCGTCGAGGGCGGCGACAAGCCCTACTACGCGGGCTGCTGCTTCGATCTGGCGGGATAGTGGGTACCTAGGTACCATATCCGGTACTCGGCCCCGTGGTGACGCCAGCCTCGGTGGCCCGAATCCCCAGCTCTCCGCCAGGAGAGTTTCCCCGTTTTAGTGCTTAAGTTGGCGCCTTTGCTACAACGCGGCTGGCTTGCGTCCGACAAGCCGACGCGGCAGGGAAATACTTTTTTCGAATCTCACGCGAAGGAACATTTGCGGCAACAACATCGATCGAGGGACCCGCATGCCTCTGACTTTCCTGATGAGCCTCCAGCACGTACCGCTGCCCAAGAAAGTAGTGACGCCCGAAGATATTCGACACGTGTCGGTCCTCAAGGCAACGGGCCTGATCGAGGCGGAGATAGCGCCGGCGCTGGATGGCTCGGGCAAATACAAGAACGCCCGCAACGCCATCGTGACGCGCATCACCAAGGAGGGGCTTGCCGAGATCAACAGGATGCGGACCGAGGAGAGCCGGTCGAAGCTTGCGCGGCGGCTGTGAGTGTCGCGCAGGCCGCGCAGGAGTGCGGGGCGTGTGGAGCGGGTGAAGGGAATCGAACCCTCGTATGAAGCTTGGGAAGCTGCCGTTCTACCATTGAACTACACCCGCAGCAGGCGCGGATTCTACCGTCAGTCCGGGCACCCCACGGCCGCCGAAAACTACCGCCGAAAAACCGAAGGCTCGTTCTGCCCCTTCGCCGCTGCAAGGCACTTGCTCGCCGCCTCCGCCGCCTCCTGCATCAGCTGCTGATCGAGCGCATCGGGCGCAGGCCCGAGGTCGCGGAAGTAGGCGATCTGCTTCTTGTGCAGGTCGCTCGCCGCGTCGCGGGAGCGCTGCTCCAGTTCCTTCCACAGCCGCAGGTACGCGACGGTGGCGGGCACGAGCTCCGGCGCAGCCGGGGCAACGGGGGCGGGGGTGGCGCCTATATCGATCTCGCCCGCATGTGCGAACTGTTCCTCGGCCCATGCCGGCTGGGGCGGCATGTTCCCGGCATGGGCCGCTTCACCGATGCCGGCGGCAAACCAGCGGTAGGTATTCCTGCGTTTGCCGACGCGGCCCGTGGTTCGCACGAACAGGTAGCCCGCTGTCGCGTTTCCCGTTTCATCGACCGGTATGCCCGCTGCCCGGAGCGCCTCGACCCTCTCGCCGACGCTCAAGTAGAAGGACAACTGCAACGTGACTGTTGCGTTGTGAATGACCTGATGGACCATTTCTCCGCTCACATTGATGGGTTGGCAAAGGGCGAAGCTTCCCTTTACCGGCCCCGCAAGTGAAGACATGGGGGAGGTCAAAAGTGTGAATTTCTCCACGAATTGCAAAAAAGTTTGCAATCGTGTGCCGGTCAGCGCAGGAAGACGTGCTCCATGAACTGCCTGATCGGGTATTGCACCACGGCCTGCACGCCGGCCGGCAGTTCCAGCGGCCGCATCAGCATCTTGAGCGTGGCGCCTGGGCTCAGGTGGGTGCGCACGGTGCTGTTCATGCGGGTGCTCAGCTGCTGGATGTAGGCCGTATCGGCAGCCCGCTCGGGGGTGCGGGCGCGCACCACGTGGCGGATGGCGCAGTCGGCGTCCTCGCTCTTGAGTTCCAGCGTGCGCCGTCCGATGGTGCCCAGCACGCGGAAGCGGCCCAGCCTTTCCTCTTGCCGGTAGCGGCGGAAAAACCGGTAGAAGTGCTTGTAGTGGCTGACCTCGTCGGCCGCGATGCGGCTCGCGAGGTCGCACAGCACCGGTTCGGCCGTGCTGCGCGCCAGGGCCCGGTAGTAGCTGGCGGTGCCGGTCTCGATGACGCAGCGCGCGGTCAGCTCGAGCCCGCGCGTGGGCGCGAGCAGCTCCACCTTGCAGTAGGTGGCGTATTCCTCCAGGAAGCCGCGGTAGGCACCTTCCCAGTCGAATTCGGGCCAGACGTGAGACACATAGGCGCGCAAGGCCCTGCCATGCTGCAGTTCCTCGGCTTCCCATTGCTGGGTGAGCCAGGCGGTGACTTCGTCGTCGCCGCGGAAGAAATCGACCAGGTTCTGGGTGTAAAGGTCGGAGCCGCTTTCGATGAACGAGGCGCAGGCCACGAGGTTGAAGAGATTTTCGTCCCGGCGGACCTCCGGCCGCGCGATACGGGAGAAATCCAGGTCCTCGATCTTCCAGTGTGCCGCCTCTTGGCCTGCCATGCATGCTCCTTGATTCACGTTGAAATGAATGGGACGAAGCCGCGCGCATTTGGTTCTGCGCGCTAATTCCCATATTAGCTTTGGCGTTCGCGCGGTGCGGGCGCCGCTCCCGGCGGGGGGCGCAGCCCGCTAGCCAAACCTATAATCGATTGTTCAAGCAAATCAAGCAGTCAGGTCGGTTCGCCGCAGTGGTTTCGACGAGAGGGTCGCCATCGCCAGGCCGCCCTCGACAGAAGACGAAATCCAAAGATGAGCCAGCCCACAATCACGGTCGCGGACATCCGCAAGACCTTTCTCGATTTCTTCGCTTCCAAGGGCCACACGGTGGTGGCCTCCAGCTCGCTGGTGCCGGGCAACGACCCCACGCTCATGTTCACCAACTCGGGCATGGTGCAGTTCAAGGACGTGTTCCTCGGCGAAGACAAGCGCCCCTACGTTCGTGCCGCCTCGGTCCAGGCCTGCCTGCGCGCCGGCGGCAAGCACAATGACCTGGAGAACGTGGGCTACACCGCGCGCCACCACACCTTCTTCGAGATGCTGGGCAACTGGAGCTTCGGCGACTACTTCAAGCGCGACTCGCTGAAGTGGGCCTTCGAGCTGCTGACCCAGGTCTACAAGCTGCCGGCCGACAAGCTCTGGGCCACGGTCTACATCGAGGACGACGAGGCCTACGACATCTGGACCAAGGAAATCGGCCTGCCGCCCGAGCGCGTGGTGCGCATCGGCGACAACAAGGGCGGGCGCTACATGTCCGACAACTTCTGGATGATGGCCGACACGGGCCCCTGCGGCCCGTGCTCCGAGATCTTCTATGACCACGGCCCCGAGATCCCCGGCGGCCCGCCCGGTTCGCCCGATGAAGACGGCGACCGCTACATCGAGATCTGGAACAACGTGTTCATGCAGTTCGACATGCAGCCCGACGGCTCGGTCAAGAAGCTGCCCGCGCCCTGCGTCGACACCGGCATGGGCCTGGAGCGCCTGGCCGCGATCCTGCAGCACGTGCACAGCAACTACGAGATCGACATCTTCGACGCGCTCATCAAGGCCGCCGCGCGCGAAACCGGCGAGAAGGACCTGGGCAACAACTCGCTCAAGGTGATTGCCGACCACATCCGCGCCACCTCGTTCCTGGTGGCCGACGGCGTCATTCCGTCGAACGAAGGCCGCGGCTACGTGCAGCGCCGCATCGTGCGCCGCGCGATTCGCCACGGCTACAAGCTGGGCCAGAAGAAGCCCTTCTTCCACAAGCTGGTGCCCGACCTCGTGAAGCTCATGGGCGAGGCCTACCCCAAGCTGGTGGCCGACGAGAAGCGCATCACCGACACGCTCAAGGCCGAGGAAGAACGCTTCTTCGAGACGCTGGCCAACGGCATGGAAATCCTCGATGCGGCCCTGGCCGGCGACGCCAGGACGCTGCCGGGCGAAGTCGCCTTCAAGCTGCACGACACCTACGGCTTTCCGTTGGACCTGTCGGCCGACGTGTGCCGCGAGCGCGGCGTGAGCGTCGACGAGGCGGGCTTCAATGCCGCCATGGAAAAGCAGAAGGCCGCAGGCCGCGCCGCCGGCAAGTTCAAGATGGACCGCAACGTCGAATACGGCGGCGCGGGCAACGTCTTCACGGGCTACGAGAAGCTCGAAGAAAACGCCAAGGTCGTGGCGCTGTACTTCGAAGGCGCGGCCGTGCAGCAACTGAAGGAAGGCCAGCCCGGCATCGTGGTGCTCGACACCACGCCCTTCTATTCGGAGAGCGGCGGCCAGGTCGGTGACCAGGGCGTGCTGGTGGCCGAGGGCGTGCAGTTCGGCGTGGACGACACGCAGAAGATCAAGGCCGACGTGTTCGGCCACCACGGCACGCAGACGCAGGGCACGCTCAAGGTGGGCGACACGGTCAAGGCCGCGGTCGACACCGCGCTCCGCGCCGCCACCATGCGCAACCACTCGGTCACGCACCTGATGCACAAGGCCCTGCGCGAAGTGCTGGGCACGCACGTGCAGCAGAAGGGCTCGCTGGTCGATGCCGACAAGACGCGCTTCGACTTCGCACACAACGCACCCGTCACGCACGACCAGATCCTCGAGATCGAGAAGCGCGTGAACGCCGAGATCCTGGCCAACACCGAGACGCATGCGCGCGTGATGGACATGGAGTCGGCCCAGAAGACCGGCGCCATGATGCTGTTCGGCGAGAAGTACGGCGAGAGCGTGCGCGTGCTCGACATCGGCTCGAGCCGCGAGCTCTGCGGCGGCACCCACGTGGGCCGCACGGGCGACATCGGCCTGTTCAAGATCGTGAGCGAAGGCGGCGTGGCCGCCGGCGTGCGCCGCATCGAAGCCGTCACCGGCGCCAATGCGCTCGGCTACCTGCAGGAGCTCGAAGCCACGGTGCAGAGCGTGGCCGCCACGCTCAAGTCGCCCGCTGCCGAGCTGCAGGGCCGGCTCGTGCAGGTGCTGGAGCAGGTGAGGGCGCTGGAGCGCGAGGTGGGTTCGCTCAAGGGCAAGCTCGCGTCGTCCAAGGGCGACGAGCTGCTGGCGCAGGCGGTGGACGTCAACGGCATCAAGGTGCTGGCTGCCAAGCTCGACGGCGCCGACGCCAAGACGCTGCGCGACACCATGGACAAGCTCAAGGACAAGCTCAAGACGGCTGTCATCGTGCTGGCCGCGGTCGACGGCGCCAAGGTGCAGGTGGCTGCGGGCGTCACGAGCGACACGGTCGGCAAGGTCAAGGCCGGCGAACTGGTCAATTTTGTTGCGCAGCAGGTGGGCGGCAAGGGCGGCGGCAAGGCCGACATGGCCATGGCCGGCGGCACCGATGCCGCGGGCCTGCCGGCGGCGCTCCAATCGGTGCAAGCCTGGGTGGCGGAACGCACCTGATGGCCCGAGCCGAGGTGCCCGACCGGCCTCCCGGCGAAGTGCTGGTGATGGGGGCGGGCACCATCGGCTGCTTCGTGGGCGGCAGCTTGGCGGCGGCCGGTGTGCCGGTCACTTTCGTCGGCCGTCCGCGCGTGCTGCAGGGCCTGGCCGAACACGGCCTGGCGCTCACCGACCTGGAAGGCGGCACGCATCGGCTGCCGGCCGCGAGCCTTCGGCTGAGCGAGCAGGTGCCCGTCGGCGCGATGCCGGCACTGGTGCTGCTGTGCGTGAAGAGCGGAGCCACGGCCGCCGCCGCCGCCGAGCTCGCCTTTGCGCTGCCCGCGGGCACGCTGGTCCTCTCGCTGCAGAACGGCATTTCCAATTGCGCCGCGGCGTCGCGCGTGGGGCCCACGCTCCAGGTGCTGCCGGGCATGGTGCCCTACAACGTGGCCGAGATCGGGCCCGGCGCCTTCCACCGCGGAACGGCCGGCCGCCTGGCGGCGCAGGACGATGCGGCGCTGCGGCCCTGGCTGCCGGTCTTCGAGCGGGCCGGCGTACCGCTCGACCTTTACCCTGACCTGCTGCCGGTGCAGTGGGGCAAGCTGCTGCTCAACCTCAACAATCCCGTCAATGCGCTCTCGGGCCTGCCGCTGCGCGACGAACTGCTGCAGCGCGGCTACCGGCGCTGCTTTGCGGCGCTGATCGACGAGGCGCTGGGCGTGCTGGGCAGCGCCGGCATCGCGCCCGCGCAGGTGGCCGCGGTGCCGGCGCAGCGGCTGTCGGCCGTGCTGCGGCTGCCCGACTGGCTGTTTCGCATTGTCGCGGCGCGCATGCTGCGCATCGACGCCAAGGCCCGCTCGAGCATGGCCGACGACCTGGCGCTCGGGCGCCGCACCGAGATCGATGCGCTCAGCGGCGAGGTCGTGCGGCTCGCGCAGGACCAGGACCTGGAAGCGCCGCGCAACGCACGGATGTTCGCGCTGCTCGAGGAGTGGCCCGCGCAGCCCCGGCGCTGGACGGCACGGCAATTGCAAGACGCACTGGGCCTGTAGCGCGGACGCTGTACCCTCCGGGGGGCCATCGGTGCGCATGGTTTCAAGGGAGTGTTCTCATGCAGGTTCTGATCCTCGGCAGCGGTGTCATCGGCACCTCGGTGGCGTACTACCTGGCGCGCGCCGGCCACGACGTGACGGTGCTCGAGCGCCAGCCCGCGCCCGCGCTCGAAACGAGCTTCGGCAATGCGGGCGAGGTGTCGCCCGGCTATTCGGCGCCCTGGGCCGGACCCGGCGTGCCGCTCAAGGCCATCAAGTGGATGCTCATGCAGCACAGCCCGCTCGTGATCAAGCCCATGCTCGATCCGGCCATGTGGCGCTGGGGCCTGTCGATGCTGTGCAATTGCACGCAGGCGCGCTATGAACTCAACAAGGGCCGCATGGTCCGGCTTGCCGAATACAGCCGCGACTGCCTGAAGGCGCTGCGCGCCGACACCGGCATCCGCTACGACGAGCGCGCGCTCGGCACGCTGCAGCTCTTCCGGACCCAGAAGCAGCTCGACGGCATCGCCAAGGACGTGGAAGTGCTCCAGGCCTCCGGCGTGCCCTACCAGGTGCTCGACCGCGAAGGCTGCGTGCAGTACGAGCCGGCGCTTGCGGCCGTGAAGAACAAGTTCGTCGGCGGGCTGCGCCTGCCGGGCGACGAGACCGGCGACTGCTTCAAGTTCACGCAGGCGCTGGCGGTGCTGACCGAGGCGGCCGGCGCGAAGTTCCGCTTCGGCGTGGCCATCCAGGCCATCGAGCACGACGCCGGCGGCGTCACGGCCGTGAACACCGATGCCGGCCGCTTCACGGCCGACCGCTACGTGGTGGCGCTCGGCAGCTACTCGCCGGCCATGGTGAAGCCGCTGGGCATCGACCTGCCGGTGTACCCGGTCAAGGGCTTCTCGATCACCGTGCCCATCTCCGACGCCAGCGGCGCGCCCGAATCCACCGTGATGGACGAGACCTTCAAGGTGGCCGTCACGCGGCTGGGCGAGCGCATCCGCGTGGGCGGCACCGCGCAGCTCTCGGGCTTCGACCTGCGGCTCGATGCGAAGCGGCGCGACACGCTCGAGCATGTCGTGACCGACCTCTTTCCGAAGGGCGGCAACGTGCGCGACGCCTCCTTCTGGACCGGCCTGCGCCCCATGACGCCCGACGGCCCCCCGGTGATCGGCGACACGCGCATTCCCAACCTGTTGCTGAGCACCGGCCACGGCACGCTCGGCTGGACCATGGCGGCCGGCACCGGCCGCGTGATGGCCGACCTGATCGATGGCCGAAGCCCCGCCATCGACATGGAAGGGCTGACGGTGGCGCGCTACGGCGCGTGAGCCGAGCCGCCGGACAACCCGCCTGATAACCACCCGCCGTCGGTACGGCGGGCCGCGGCCGTGCGCGCTCGATTCAAGGGTTTGTACCTAGATTGACGAAGCCATTCGTACTCGGTATTCTTCGTCTCGTTCCATTAATAAATCATTGTTTCATTAGTGAAACAAGCAGATCAACCCACGAACGCCATGCCATCCACACGCCGACAAGCCATTGCAGCCGCCGTCGCACTGGGCGCCGCCTGCGCCACCGGGCTCGCCCGGGCCGACAGCTATCCGAGCAAGCCGATCACGCTGGTCGTCGCCTATCCGGCCGGCGGCGACACCGACGCGCTGGCGCGGCTCTTCGCCGAGAAGCTGTCGGCGCGCGTGGGCCAGCCCGTGGTGGTCGACAACCGCCCCGGCGCCAGCGGCATCATCGGCAGCGCCCATGTCTCGAAGGCGCAGCCCGACGGCTACACGCTGCTGCTTTCGCCCAGCACCTTCTCGATCGCGCAACTGGTGCTCAAGACGGGCGGCGCCTCGAGCTACGACGTGCTGAACGGCTTCACGCCGATCGTGCAGACCGGCAGCCAGCCGCTGTTCCTGGTGGCGAGCGGCGCCAGCGGCATGGCGAGCGCGAAGGACCTGGTGGCCGCGGCCAAGGGCGGCAAGCCGCTGACCTATGCGAGCCCGGGCAGCGGCTCGCCGATGCACATCCTGGGCGAGATGTTCAACCGCGCCGCGGGCGTGAACCTCGCGCACGTGCCCTACAAGGGCGTGGCGCCCGCGGTCAACGACGTGCTGGGCGGCCACGTGCCCGCCACCTTCATCACGCTGGGCCCGGTGGCGCCGCACCTCGCCAACGGCAAGATGCTGCCGCTCGCGGTGGCATCGCGCGAGCGCTCGGCCCTTGCGCCCAAAGTGCCGACGCTGCAGGAGCTCGGCTACAAGGACGTCGAGGTCACGGCCTGGAACGGCCTCTGGGGCCCGCGCAACCTGCCGCCCGAAACCGTGAAGACGCTCAACGCGCATTTCAACGAGATCCTCAAGATGCCGGACGTCGTCTCGCGCATGGCCGTTCTCGGCACCACGCCGGTGGGCGGCGGCGCCGACGTCCTCGGCAAGACCAATGCCGCGGACTTCGAGCGCTTCGGCAAGGTCATCAAGGACATCGGCATCCAGGCCGACTGAAAAAGCATGACCGAACCCAAGGCCCTTCCCGATCCCTCGAGCCTGCAGGCCCTGCTGGCCGAACTGCCCGCCAACCTGCTGGCGGGCCGCCGCATCCTCGTGACCGGCGGCGCGCGCGGGCTGGGGCTTGCGTTTGCGCAGTGCATCGCCGCGGCCGGCGCGCAGGTGGTGCTGGCCGACATCCTCGGCGAGCTGGCCGAGAGCGAAGCCAAGGTACTTCGCGATGCCGGCCACAAGGCGCATGCGTTGGCCGTCGACCTGTCGGACCCGGCCTCGATCGAAGCCTGCGCCGCGGAAGCGCTTCGCCTGCTCGGTGGGCTCGACGGCCTCGTCAACAACGCGGCCATCACCAATTCGGGCGGACGCGATGCGCACCAGCTCGACGTCGACACCTGGGACCGCGTGATGAACGTCAACGTGCGCGGCACCTGGCTCATGGGCCGCGCCTGCCGGCCCGCGCTCGCGGCCAGCGGGCGCGGTGCAGTCGTCAACCTCGCCTCCGACACCGCGCTGTGGGGCGCGCCCAACCTGCTGGCCTATGCGTCGAGCAAGGGCGCCGTCATTTCCATGACGCGTTCGCTGGCGCGCGAATGGGGCGGCGACAACATCACCGTCAACGCCGTGGCACCCGGCCTCACGCTGGTGGAAGCCACCGAGTACGTGCCGATGGCGCGCCACCAGAAGTACCTCGAAGGCCGCGCCATCCCGCGCGAGCAGCAGGCCGCCGACGTCTGCGGCGCCACGCTGTACCTGCTCTCCGGCCTCGCGCGCTTCGTGACGGGCCAGCTGCTGGCCGTCAACGGCGGCTTTGCGATGCACTGATTCAAATTTTTTCCGACGAATGGAGTGAACACGATGAGCGATCTGTCCGAACAGCAGAAGATCACAGATACCGCCGGCAGCACGCTGGCGCAGCCCGAAGGCAGCAGCCTGGCCGAGTGGATGAACAGCCGCATCGCGCGCTACGAAACCCGCAAGTACGACTGGGATGCGCTCAAGTTCCAGGCCGACCTCGACCCCAAGTTCCGCCGCGCGCAGATGCGCTACGTGGGCACGGGCGGCACTGGCGTTGCGAAGGACGTCAACACCGTGCCGGCCGAGCACTTCACCTTCTCCACCATGGTGATCCCGGCCGGGCATGAAGGCCCGCCGCACCTGCACACCGATGTGGAAGAAGTGTTCTTCCTGATCCGCGGCAAGCTCAAGGTGGTGATCGAAAAAGACGGCGAGCGCTTCGAAACGATCATGACCGACCGCGACCTGATCTCGGTGCCGCCCGGCGTGTACCGCGAAGAAATCAACATCGGCGACGAAGACGCGCTGATGTGCGTGATGCTCGGCGCGAAGAAGCCCGTGACGCCGACCTATCCGGCCGACCATCCGCTCGCGAAGATCAAGCGCTGAAGAAGAAAGAGGCCATGAACGACGCCATTGCCACCCACGCGCCGACCGCCTTGCCCGCTTCCGAGCTGGCGCTGCTGGAGGCCCGCTTTCCGGCGCGCGCCGTGCCGGTGGGCGGCGGCGCCGCGGTGTCGGTGCGCGAATGCGGCGCGGGCCCGGCCATCGTCTGCCTGCATGGCATCGGCTCGGGTGCGGCCTCGTGGCTCAACGTCGCCTTGCTGCTTGCGCCGCAGGCCCGCGTGGTCGCGTGGGATGCGCCGGGCTACGGCGCATCGACGCCGCTCGCGCCCGCGGCGCCTTCCGCGGCCGACTACGCGCAGCGGCTGCACGGCCTGCTCGATGCGCTCGACGTGCAGTCCTGCGTGCTGGTCGGCCATTCGCTCGGTGCGATCACGGCAGGCTGCGCGGCGCGCAAGGATTCGGCGCTGGCTTCGCGCATCCGGCGCCTCGTGCTCGTCAGCCCCGCGGCCGGCTATGGCGCCCCGCAGCGCGAGGAAGCCCGCCGCAAGGTGCGCGCCGAGCGGCTTGCCACGCTCGACGAGCTCGGCATCGCCGGCATGGCCGCGAAGCGCGCGGGCCGGCTGGTGTCCGCCAACGCCAGCGAACTCGCGCGCCAGTGGGTGCAGTGGAACATGGCGCAACTCAACGGGGGCGGCTATCGCCAGGCCGTCGAACTGCTGTGCAATGCCGACCTGCTGGCCGACCTGCCGCCCGCCATGCCGGTGCGCGTGGCCTGCGGCGCGCTCGACGCCGTCACCACGCCCGAGGCCTGCGCCGAAGTCGCGCGCCGGTGCGGCGTGCCGCTCGAGCCGATTGCCGATGCCGGGCACGCGAGCTACGTGGAGCAGCCGCAGGCCGTTGCCGCACTGCTGCGCGAAGCACTGGCCGCCTGACAGGCCTGATAGAAGACACACGACAAGACCACCAACGGGAAGAACGAACCACCATGGCCACCAACGACAACGAGACAATGGAAGAGGGCGGCGAGCGCTACAACGTGCCGGCGCTCGAACGCGGCCTGCGCGTGCTGTGCGAGTTCAGCCGCGAGAGCCGCACGCTCTCCGCGCCCGAGCTGGCGCGCCGCCTCGACCTGCCGCGCTCGACCGTGT
Source organism: Variovorax sp. SPNA7 (assembly GCF_033807855.1). NCBI lineage: Bacteria > Pseudomonadati > Pseudomonadota > Betaproteobacteria > Burkholderiales > Comamonadaceae > Variovorax > Variovorax sp. SPNA7. The sequence goes on along the minus strand of NZ_CP138513.1, from coordinate 3,545,382 downwards.
TCCGGCTTCTCACCACGCTGGAGAACATGGGTTTTCTCGAGCGCGCCGAAGGCGGGCGCGACTACCGCCTGGGCCTGGCCGTGCTGCGCCTGGGCTTCGAATACCTGGCCTCGCTGGAACTCACGCAACTGGGCGCGCCGCTGCTCAACCGCCTGTGCGACGAACTGCGCACGCCCTGCAACCTGGTGGTGCGCGACGGCCGCTCCATCGTCTACGTGGCCAAAGTGGCGCCGCCCACGCCCTTCGCAAGCTCGGTCACCGTGGGCACGCGCCTGCCGGCCCATGCCACGGTGCTCGGCCGCGTGCTGCTCGAAGACCTCACGCTGCCGCAGCTGCGCGCGCTCTACCCCGAAGACAGGCTCGAGACCTTCTCGCCGAGCACGCCCAAGACCGTGAGCGAGCTGTTCGACATGGTGCAGGCCGACCGCACGCGCGGCTATGTGCTGGGCGAAGGCTTCTTCGAATCGAACATCTCCAGCATTGCGGCGCCGGTGCGCGACCACAGCGGCCATATCGTGGCGGCGCTGGGCGCGACCATCACCTCGGGCCACATCGAGGAGAACCGCATGGACGAGATGGTGCAGCGCGTGCGCGCCACCGCCGAAGAAATTTCGGGCCTCTTGAACTACTCGCCCGCCCGCGCGCAAAAGGTGGTGCCGCTTCGCAGCGCATGAACCACGCCATGACACAGCCATCTTCTTCTTCCTTCTTTGCCGCCGACGCACTGGCGGGCCGCGTGGCCGTGGTCACGGGTGGTTCCTCGGGCATCGGCCTGGCCACGGTCGAGCTGCTGCTCGAATGCGGCGCCGCGGTGGCGCTGTGCGGGCGCAATGCCGGGCGGCTGGAGCGCGCGGTTGCAGGCCTGCGCGAGAAGCACCCTGACGCGCGGCTCTTCGCGCAACCCTGCGACGTGCTCGACGGCCCCTCGGTGCGCGCCTTTGCGGCCGCCAGCGAGGCCGCGCTCGGCCCGGCCTCGATGCTGGTCAACAACGCGGGGCAGGGGCGGGTCTCCACCTTCGCCGATACCGACGACGCGGCCTGGACCGAAGAGCTCAGCCTGAAGTTCTTCTCGGTCATCAACCCGACGCGCGCCTTCCTGCCGCAGCTCGCTGCGCAGCGGATCGTGCACGGCGACGCCGCCATCGTCTGCGCCAACTCGCTGCTCGCGCGCCAGCCCGAGCCGCACATGGTCGCCACCTCGGCCGCGCGCGCCGGCCTGCTGAACCTGGTGCGCTCGATGGCCACCGAGTTCGCACCGCAGGGAGTGCGCGTGAACGGCATCCTGATCGGCCTGGTCGAGTCGGGCCAGTGGCGCCGCCGCTTCGAGGCGCGCGAAGACCAGTCGCAGGACTGGGCCGCATGGAGCGGCCAGCTCGCGCAGAACAAGCACATCCCGCTGGGCCGCCTGGGGCTTCCGACCGAAGCCGCGCGCGCCATTCTTTTCCTCGCTTCACCGCTCGCGTCGTACACGACCGGCAGCCACATCGATATTTCCGGAGGCCTTTCGCGCCATGCATAACCCGAACAACAACACGGTCACGGTCGGCGCAGTCGTCGCGGCCTTTCTCGAACAGTGCGGCGTCAAGGCGGCATTCGGTGTGATCTCGATCCACAACATGCCGATCCTCGATGCCTTCGCGCAGCGCGGCGCGATCCGCTTCGTGCCGGCGCGCGGCGAGGCCGGGGCCGGCAACATGGCCGACGCCTATGCGCGCTCCACGGCAAGCCTGGGCGTGTGCCTCACGAGCACCGGCCCGGCGGCCGGCAACATCGCGGGCAGCATGGTCGAGGCGCTGACGGCCGGTGCGCCGCTGCTGCACATCACGGGGCAGATCGAGACGCCGTACCTCGACAAGGGCATGTCGTACATCCACGAGGCGCCCGACCAGCTCACCATGCTCAAGGCGGTGTCGAAGGCGGCCCTGCGGGTGCGCAGCGTGGAGACCGTGCTCGGCACGCTCAAGCGCGCGGTGCAGCTTGCATTGACGGCGCCGACCGGCCCGGTCAGCGTGGAGATCCCGATCGACATCCAGTCCGCGCTCACGACCATGCCGGCCGACCTGTCGCCGCTGCCGATCGAGCGGCCCGTGCCTTCGGCCGCATCGCTCGACGCACTGGCGGCGCGCCTGGTTGCCGCCAGGCGCCCGATGCTGTGGGTCGGCGGTGGCGCGCGCCATGCGGGCGCCGCGATCCGCCGGCTGCAGAAGCTCGGCTTCGGCGTGGTCACGACCACGCAGGGCCGCGGCACGGTGCCCGAGGACGATGCGGGTTCGCTCGGCTCCTACAACATCCACAAGCCGGTCGAGGCGCTCTACCAGCGCTGCGATGCGATGCTGGTCGTCGGCTCGCGGCTGCGCGGCAACGAAACGCTCAAGTACGAGCTGAAGCTGCCGCGCCCGCTGCTGCGCATCGATGCCGACGCCGCCGCCGAAGGCCGCGGCTACGCCACCGAGCTGTTCGTCTACGGCGATTCCGCGCTGGCGCTCGAAGGCCTGGCCGACCGACTCGAATCCGCGAAGTACAGCGCCGACCCGGCGCTGCTTGCCGAACTGCGCGCCGCACACGCGCAGGCCGTGGCCTCGCTGACCGACGGCCTCGGTCCCTACGCCGCGCTCGTGAAGGAGCTGCAGGCTGCAGCCGGCCGCAGCTTCAACTGGGTGCGCGACGTCACGGTGTCGAACAGCACCTGGGGCAACCGCGAGCTGCGCATCTTCGAGCCGAGCGCGGGCGTGCATGCGACGGGTGGCGGCATCGGGCAGGGCATGCCGATGGCCATCGGCGCGGCCATCGGTGCGGCCGAGACGGGCTCGGGCCGCAAGACCTTCTGCCTGGCCGGCGATGGCGGCTTCATCCTGAACCTCGGCGAGCTTGCCACCGCGGTGCAGGAGCAGGCCGACATGGTGATCGTGCTCATGAACGACAAGGGCTACGGCGTCATCAAGAACATCCAGGACGCGCAGTACGGCGGCCGCCGCTGCTATGCCGACCTGCATACGCCCGACTACGCGATGCTGTGCGCCTCGCTGGCCCTGCCGCATGCGCGCGTGCAGCGCATGGACGAGCTGAAGGCGAAGCTCGGCGAGGCGCTGGCAAGGAAGGGCCCGTTCCTGCTCGAGATCGACATGCTGTCGATCGGCGAATTCAAGAGCGCCTTCGCGGGCCCGCCGACCAACACCGTGACCCAGATCCCGGCGCTCGGCAAGGCTGCCGCCGCGTCGGTGGAGTGATCGGCATGGCCGCGTTGCGCGTTGCACTCATCGGCTGCGGTGCCATCGGCACTTCGGTGCTCGAACTGCTCAAGGGCGATACCGCGCTGGCGGTGGCGGCCATCGTCGTGCCTGAAGAAGGCGTGGCCGCTGCGCAGAGGCTTGCGCCCGGCGTGCCGGTTGCAAGCCGCGTGCCGGCTTCAGGCATCGACCTCGTGGTCGAGACGGCCGGCCATGCGGCCATCGAGGAGCATGTGCTGCCGGCGCTCGCACGCGGCACGCCGTGCATCGTCGCCTCGGTGGGCGCGCTGTCGGCTGCGGGCCTCGCCGAAAGGCTCGAAGCCGCCGCCACTGCCGGCCGCACCCAGGTGCAATTGATCGCGGGCGCCATCGGTGCCATCGATGCGCTGGCAGCCGCCCGCATCGGCGGGCTCGACAGCGTGCGCTACACGGGCCGCAAGCCGCCGCAGGCCTGGAAGGGCACGCCGGCCGAGCAGGGCCGCGACCTCGATGCGCTGACCGAGGAAACCGTGATCTTCGAAGGCTGCGCACGCGAGGCGGCACAGCTCTATCCCAAGAACGCCAATGTCGCGGCGACCGTGTCGCTCGCGGGGCTGGGGCTCGACAAGACGATGGTGCGGCTGATCGCCGATCCGGCCATCGCCGACAACGTGCACACGGTCGAGGCCGAGGGCGCCTTCGGCAGCTTCGAGCTGACCATGCGCAACAAGCCGCTCGCAGCCAACCCCAAAACCTCCGCGCTCACCGTGTACAGCGCGGTGCGCGCGCTGCGCAACCGGGCCGCGGCACTCGCCATCTGAGCCATTCCCACCATGATCTCTTCCGAACTTCTTCCGATCTGCGTTGCCGGCGAGTGGCGCCTGGGCGGCGGCGACGTGTACGAGAGCCTCTATCCCGCCACGGGCGAGCCGATCGCGCGCCTCAGGGCCGCAAGCCTGGCCGACGTCGAGGAAGCCATCACGCGCGCCGACCACGCGTTCCGCAACAGCGGCTGGGCCCAGCGCCTGCCGCACGAGCGCGCCGCCGTGCTGCACCGCGTGGCGCAGCTGATCCGCGAAGAAGGCGAATTGCTCGCGCAGAAGCAGCGCCTGGACAACGGCAAGCCGATCAACGAAACGCGCAACCTCGTGGCCAGCGCGGCCGGCACCTTCCAGTTCTTCGCGGCCGCGCTCGAAACGCTCGAAGAAACCATCACGCCTTCGCGCGGCGCCTTCGTCACGATGAGCGTGCACGAGCCCATGGGCGTGGTCGCGGCCATCACGCCGTGGAACTCGCCGATCGCGAGCGAAGCGCAGAAGCTCGCGCCCGCGCTGGCGGCCGGCAACGCGGTGGTCGTGAAGCCCGCCGAAGTCACGCCGCTGATGGCGCTGGAACTCGCGCGCATCTGCGAGCAGGCCGGCGTGCCGAAAGGCATCGTCAGCGTGCTGCCAGGCAAGGGCTCGGTCATCGGCGATGCGATCACGAAGCACCCGCTGGTCAAGCGCGTGTCGTTCACCGGCGGCACCACCACCGGCAAGCACATTGCGCACATCGCGGCCGACAAGATGATGCCGGTGTCGCTGGAGCTGGGCGGCAAGTCGCCGACCATGGTGCTCGACGATGCCGACCTCGACCATGCGGTGAGCGGGGTGCTCTACGGCATCTTCAGCTCGTCGGGCGAATCGTGCATCGCGGGCTCGCGGCTTTTCGTGGCGCGCGGCATCTACGACGAGTTCCTCACGCGGCTGGCCGAAGGCGCCAACGCCTTGCGCGTGGGCGACCCGGCCTCGGAGCGCACGCAGATGGGCCCGCTCATCACCGCCAGGCACCGCGAGGGCATCGAGCGCTATGTGGAACTGGGCGTGTCCGAAGGCGGGCGCATCCGCACCGGCGGCGTGCGTCCGCATGGCGGCGAGTACGACAAGGGCTACTTCTATCGGCCGACGATCATCGAAGGCCTGGACAACAGTGCGCGCATCAGCCAGGAAGAGATCTTCGGCCCGGTGCTGGTCGCAATGCCCTTCGACGACGAGGAGTCGCTGATCGCGCAGGCCAACGACAGCGTCTACGCGCTGGCCGCGGGCGTCTGGAGCCGCGACTTCAAGCGCGCCTGGAAGCTCGGCCGCGCGGTGCAGGCGGGCACGGTCTGGGTCAATACCTACAAGCAGTTCTCGGTCTCCACCCCCTTCGGCGGCTGGCGCGACAGCGGCCTGGGCCGCGAGAAGGGCCGCGAAGGCATCTTCCAGTACATGGAGCAAAAGAGCATGTACTGGGGCACCAACGAACAACCTCTGCCCTGGGCACTGACATGAGCGTACTTGGCATCGACCAGATCACCTATGGGGCGGACGACCTGCCCACCTGCCGCCGTTTCTTCGAGGACTGGGGCCTCGCGCTGAAGTCGGAAGCGGCCGACGAGCTCGTCTTCGAGTGCCTCAACGGCTGCAAGGTGGTCGTCGCGGCGTTGGACAAGGCGGGCCTGCCGCCCGCGATGGAAGAGGGCCCGACGCTGCGCGAAGTGGTGTGGGGCGTGGAAAGCGAAGCGGACCTCGACCGCTACGCCGCCGCCATCGCCCAGGACCCGGCCTTCTTCGACGGCACCACCGACGGCGCGCGCCGTATCGGCTGCATCGACCCCAACGGCCTGGCCGTGCGCCTGCAGGTCAGCCGCAAGCATGCGGTCGAGCTCGACTGCGGCGCCATGAACACCTGGAACGCCAAGCCGCGCATCAACCAGCCGGCACCGGTCTACGAGCGTGCGACGCCGATCGAAGTCGGCCACGTCGTGTTCTTCGTGAGCGACGTGGCGGCCACCAGCGCGTTCTATGCGCAGCGTTTCGGCTTCATCTCGTCCGACAGCTATCCGAACCGCGGCGCGTTCATGCGCTGCGCGCCGGAGGGCGGCCACCACGACCTGTTCCTGCTGCAAATTCCTTCGGGCAAGCGCGGACTCAACCATGTGGCCTTTACCGTGCGCGACATCCACGAAGTGTTCGGCGGCGGCCTGCATTTTTCGCGCCGCGGCTGGGAAACGCAACTGGGCCCGGGGCGGCACCCGGTGTCGTCGGCTTACTTCTGGTACTTCAAGAATCCGGCCGGCGGCCTGATCGAGTACTACGCGGACGAAGACCAGCTTACCGCCGACTGGCAGCCGCGCGAGTTCGAGCCGGGCCCCACGGTGTTTGCCGAATGGGCGGTCGACGGCGGCCTCGATGGCAACACGCGCCGCCAGAAGAACGCGGAAGGCCCGAAAGGCGCCTTCCTCACAGAGAAAAAGTGAATCCGACAACCACGACCATGCAACGACGTCTTTCCCTTTCCCTTTCCCTTGTGTTCGCCGCGCTGTCGGCCTTCGCCATTGCTTCGCCCGCGCGTGCCCAGGGCGACGCGCAGAAGCAGCTCTCGAGCGACCGCTTCACCATCGTCTCGCCGTTCCCGCCCGGCGGCCCGGTCGACACACTGGCGCGCGTGCTTTCGGACGGGCTCGCCAAGCGCTACGGCCAGGCCGCGGTGGTCGAGAACCTGGTCGGCGCGGCCGGCAACATCGGCATCGACAAGGTCAAACGCGCCAAGGGCGACGGCCACACGCTGCTGGTGGTGCCCGCGGGCAACCTCACGATCAACCCCACGCTGATGCCGAACTTCCCGTTCGACATCGAGAAGGATTTCGTGCCCGTCACCATGCTGGCCAAGGCGCCCAATGTGCTGGTGGCCTCGCCCTCGTCGGGCATCAGGAGCGCGAAGGATCTGGTGGCGCAGGCCAAGGCCAGGCCCGGCACGCTGTCGTATGCCTCGCCCGGCGTGGGCAGTGGCCTGCATCTGGCGGGCGAGCTGTTCAAGCAGCAGGCCGGCATCGACCTGCTGCACGTGCCCTACAAGGGCACGGCGCCCGCACTCAACGACGTGCTCGGCGGCGTGGTGCCGCTGATGTTCAGCAACCTGCCCGCGACCATGTCCTTCATCAAGAATGGCAAGCTCGTTGCGCTGGGCGTGACCGAAACCGCGCGCAGCCCCGCCGCGCCCGACATTCCCACGCTGGCGGAGCAGGGCATCCAGGGCGTGGCCGTGACCTCGTGGTATGGCCTGCTGGCACCCAAGGGCACGCCGCCCGCGGTGGTCGAGCAGCTCGCCAAGGACGCGGCCGAGATGCTGGCCCAGCCCGACGTGCGCGAGCGCCTCAAGGCCCAGGGCATGACCGACGCCGCCATGAAGCCGTCCGCCTTTGCCGCGCACATCCGCGACGAGACGGCCGTGTGGGCCAAGGTCATCAAGGCCCGCAACATCGTGGCCGAGTGAGCCGCCCCTTTCACATCCACCTCACCCCACGGAGGCAACCATGCAACAAGACCGCTACCTGCAACCGCACCAGGCGCGCCAGCGCCCCGCGACCACCTATGAAGACCTGCTGGGCGACGTGATCGAGCGTGCCTTTGCCGACGGCATCCACGACCTGCCCGGCCTCGTGCAGCGGCTCAACGACAGCGGCCTGGCCACCCCCGGCGGGCAGCCGTGGACCGAGGCGCTGTACCGCAAGGAAATGGCCACGCTGGCCGCCTGAGGAGCATCACACCATGACCATTGCCATTACCCCCGTTGCCGCAGATCCGGTCGATCACCTGCTCGAGATCGGCCTGAAGGATCTCTGGTATCCGATCTGCCCCTCGCACTTCATCAAGGAGAACCCCGTCTCGCTGCGCCGCCTGGGCCGCAAGATCGCGCTGTGGCGCGACGGCGAAGGCGTGCTGCATGCGCTGGAAGACCGCTGCCCGCACCGCGGCGCGCCGCTGTCGCAGGGCGTGGTGCTGGGCGACCGGCTCTCGTGTCCCTACCACGGCGTGGAAGTGCGCCATGACGGCGTCGTCACGCGCGTGCCCGGCAGTCCGGGCTGCAAGCTCGAAGGCTCGCAGGCCACGCGGCACTTCCATGTGCAGGAGCGTGCGGGCGCCGTCTTCCTCTACAACGGGAAGGAATCGGTCGACGTGCCGCCGCCGCTGGTGCTGCCCGAGCAGCTCACGGACGATGCCGAGTATTCGAGCTTCCTTTGCTACACCGAGTGGAAGGGCGACTACCGCTACGTGCTCGACAACGTGATGGACCCGATGCACGGCACCTACCTGCACAAGCAGTCGCATTCGATGGCCGAGGGCGATTCGACGGCCAAGTTCGGCATCCGCCAGACCGACACCGGCTTCGTGTTCGAGAAGGAAGGCCAGCGCAACGTCAACTTCGACTGGACCGAATGGGCCGACACCGGCATCCACTGGATGCGGCTGGAAATTCCGTATCCGAAGACCGGCGGCCCCGGCGGCAACTTCATCATCATCGGTGCCTTCTCGCCGATCGTGAAGGGCATGACGGCCACCTTCTTCTGGCGCGTGCGCAAGCTGCCGCAGGGCTGGGAGCGCGACACCTGGCGCTTCCTCTACAAGAACCGCCTCGAGGTGCGCCACTGGCACGTGCTGGAGCAGGACCGCGTGATGCTCGAAGAGATGGAGCCCGACGCCAACCAGCACGAGAACCTGTACCAGCACGACCTGGGCATCGTGCGCCTGCGCCGCCATATGCGGAACCTGGCGCAAGCCCAGCTCGTGGAACCCGCCGCAGCCACGGCCTGATCCATAGAAAGCTTTGCCATGTCTTCCCCCACGCTGAACGCCCTGGTGCACACGATGCGCTACGAGGCCGACGGCATCGTCAGCGTCGAGTTCCGGCCGGCTTCGCCCGAAACGGAGTTTCCCGCCTTCGAGGCCGGCTCCCACATCGACCTGCACCTGCCCAACGGCCTGGTGCGCAGCTACTCGCTGTGCAATCCGTCGAGCGACCGGCAGCGCTACGTGGTCGGCGTGCTCAACGACCGCAAGAGCCGCGGCGGCTCGCGCTACGTGCATCAACAGTTGCGCGTGGGCATGACGCTGCCGATCTCGGTGCCACGCAACAACTTCAAGCTGGAAGAGGGCGCGGGCCATTCGGTGCTGGTGGCCGGCGGCATCGGCGTGACGCCCATCTGGTGCATGCTGCAGCGGCTCGCGGCGCTGGGCAAGCCGGTGGAACTGGTCTACTGCGCGCGCACCCGCAAGGAGGCCGCCTTCTGCGATGCGATCGAGGCGCTGGCGTGCGAGAACGCGGTGCCGATCACCTGGCACTTCGACGACGAGAAGGGCGCGCCGCCCGACCTGGCCGCGCTGCTGGCCGGCAAGGGCACCACCAGCCACTACTACTGCTGCGGCCCCACGCCGATGCTCGATGCCTTCGAGAAGAGCTGCGAGACGCTGGGCTATGCCAATGCCCACATCGAGCGCTTTGCCGCGGTGCACGTGGAGGCGCCGAGTGCCACGCAGGGCTGCGTGGTCGAGTGCGCCAAGAGCGGCCGGTGCGTCGAGGTGCCCCCCGGAAAGTCGATCCTCGACAGCCTGATCGATGCCGGCCTGAACCCCGACCACAGCTGCAAGGAAGGCGTCTGCGGCGCCTGCGAAACAACCGTGCTCGAAGGCGAGATCGACCACCACGACGGCATCCTCACCAAGATCGAACGTGCGTCCAACAAGACCATGATGATCTGCGTCTCTCGCTGCAAGGGCGAGCGGCTGGTGCTCGATATCTGAGATTCCCCCACCAAAGCAAGAAAGCGTAGAGAGACATCCCATGAAAAAGTACGTGTTCGCGCTGGCTTCGGCCGGCGCGGCTGGCGCAGCGCTGGCCCAATCTTCCGTCACCCTGTTCGGCGTGGTCGACGCGGCCGTCACCCACACGCGCGGCAGCGGCGACGGATCGGCCCGCAAGACGCAGCTGACCAGCAGCGGCAACATGTTCAGCCGCATCGGCTTCCGCGGAACCGAGGACCTGGGCGGCGGCCTCTCGGCGGGCTTCTGGCTCGAGGCCGGCCTGCAGAACGACAGCGGCACGGGCTTTCCCTCGAACACGAACAACCAGGCCAGCGGCAACGGCACGCCGGGCGTGCTGAGCTTCAACCGCCGCTCGACGCTGAGCCTCGCGGGTCCGTTCGGCGAAGTGCGCCTGGGCCGCGACTACGTGCCGGCCTTCTGGAACACGGCCATCTTCGATCCGTTCGGAACCGGCGGCGGCATCGGCGCCAACCATATCTATTTCTCGGGCCTTGGTGGCCTGCCCGCGCCCACCGGCACGCGCGCGTCGAACAGCATCGGCTACTTCCTGCCGGGCAACCTGGGCGGCTTCTACGGACAGGCCATGTATGCGATGGGCGAGAACGACTCGACCTCGGTGCTGCCGGGCACGCTGCGCTCGAACCGCCGCGACGGCAGCCACGTGGGCTTTCGCTTCGGCTATCTGCAGGGCGGCTTCAACATTGCGCTGGCCACCGGCAAGACGCGCTACGCGAGCGGCGACCTCCGCGTGACCAACCTCGGCGCGTCCTACACCTTCGGTCCCTCGCTGATGAGCCTGAAGCTCACGGGCGAGCTCTACACCGAGTCGAAGGGCAGCACCGACGGCAAGGGCGCGCTGATCGGCTTCCAGCTGCCGGTCGGCCCGGGCGAGATCAAGGGTTCGTATGCGCACTACCGGCTCGAGCCCGCGGGTGCCGCACTGAAGCCGACCACCTCGAAGTTCGCGATCGGCTATGTGCACAACCTCTCGAAGCGCACCGCGCTGTACGCCACCTTCGCGCGCATCGGCAACCGCAATGGCGCGGCACAAGCGCTTGCGGGCGCCATCACCATGCCGAACCGCGCCTCCAGCGGCACGGAGTTCGGCATGCGCCACATCTTCTAGGGCCTGTTCGCGCGCATGGTGTGGCTATGGGGTCACACCGAATGCATTCCGCTTTCCCGTTCAGTGCAGTGCGCATGGCATGAAGAAAGAACCATCTTCGTAGTGCCTTGCGCGCGCGTGTTCGATGACTCCATTTGTCGTATGGCGCGCGAACATTTTGAGAGCGAAAAGTTCCGTGCTTCGTTGACGCTGTCATCTTCGATCAGCTAAAAATGTGCGCACTTCCAAGGAGGGAGAGCGCACGTGAAGCTACCCACAACAGCTACAAGAGAACCTGCCGCAGCGGCCGCCATTTCGATGGCCGCTGCGGCGCATGAAGCCGCAGCGCCAGCGCGCTTGCGCTAAGCCTACCGCTCAGGCATCCAGCCCAGCCCGGCATTCCATCGCCCTCGCACTCGACGGGAATGGAACCCATCACTCCCCGCATCCTGGGACCGCCCGCATCGCTTGCGCTGCGGTCTGGTGCTGCGCGTTCGCGCCGCGCCGGCTGAAAAAAGCAAGGCATTGCCGTGCCGTGTTTCCTGGCGAACCTCTGGTTCGGCGGGAGGGCGCGGTGCTGCCTGTTCGATGTGTTGTTCATCCATTCCTGCGCGCGTCCGCGCACTGCCGGCTACCCGCCGGCGCAAGCGGGGCGGCGCTCGTTGTCCTTACCAAGAGGCGATCATCATGAAGAAACTTGCCAAGCCAGTCGTCGGCCATCTTGCCATCACCGCCGTGACCCTTGCCGTGCTCACGGCCTGCGGTGGCGGAGGAGGCGGCGGCGACGCTTCCCTGGGCGGTGCCGGGCTGAACGCGTCCGCGCCCTCGCTCGACAGTCCTGCCGCCTCGTCCCCGGCGCCCAACGACGGCCCTGTGCTTGCACCCGAGTCTTCGGTGGCGCAGGTCGACCGCTCCGTGAAGCCGATGGAGCTGCCCGACACCGTCTGGCCCATCAACTACAAGCTGTGGTTCAGGCCCGATGCGGCGCTGAAGACCTTCGTGGGGCGCGGTGACGTGGAGATCGAGGTGCTCAAGCCGGTCGATGCCATCGTGGTTGCCGCGCACGACCTCAAGTTTGCGAACGGCCGCACCACCTTGCGCAAGCTGTCGAACCCTTCGGAGGTGATTGCGCTGGTGCCCACGCCGCAGACGCTGGGCGACTTCGTCCAGCTACGGCGCAATGACGGGCAGATCGCCAAGGGCAAGTACCTGCTGCACATGGAGTGGGACGGCAAGATCCAGTTCTCCGACGCGGAGTACTGCCCGCCCGACGAGATGGCGCGCAATCCGTTCTGCTCGGCCGCCACCGGCATCTTCAAGGTGGGCCTTTCCACGCCCGAGGGCGTGAGCAGCGATGCGATCGTGACGCAGGGCGAAACCAACTTTGCGCGGCAATGGTTCCCGGGCTGGGACGAGCCGGCCTTCCGCCACACCTTCGAGATCTCCGCCGAGGTGCCGGGCGACTGGCAGACCGTGTCGAACGCCGCGCAGAAGTCGGCCGTCAAGCTGCCCGATGGCTACCAGCAGGTGTCGTTCGAGAAGACGCCTTCGATGCCGATGTACCTCGCGTTCTTCGGTGGCGGCAAGTTCGACATTCTCTCGGACACCTTCAAGAACCCGCTCGACGGCAGCGAGATGCCGCTGCGCTGGTTCACTCCGCCGGGCCGCTCCACCTGGGCCACCTTTGCCATGGAGTGGACCAAGGTGGCGATGGACTACTACTACAACTACACCGGAATTCCACTGCCGTTCAAGAAGTTCGATACCGTGGCAGCCAACGACAGCTACGACAACAAGCCCAACACCGGCTTCGGCGGCATGGAGAACTGGGGTTCGATCTTCGAGTTTGCCGACCGCGTGCTGACCAGGCCGGGCGACACGCCCACGCTGTATTCGGTGACGGTGGTGACGCACGAGATCGCGCACCAGTGGTTCGGCGACCTCGTCACGCTCGACTGGTGGGACAACGTATGGCTCAACGAATCGTTCGCGCGCTGGTTCGACCGCCGCACCACGATCAAATTCCACCCGAACTACTACAGCTTCTCCGACTACGTGCTTGACAAGCACGCCGTGATCGTGGCCGACCTGAAGGACACGGCGGTGCCGGTGCAGCGCAACCTCAACGATGCGGGTTCGTTCGGCTTCATCAGCCCGTCGATCTTCGTCTACAACAAGGGCAGCCATGTGCTGGAGATGGTGCAGAACTACATCGGCGAGGAGGCGATGCAGAAGGGCCTGCAGATCTACCTGAAGGATTACGCCTTCGGCAATGCCACGCCGTCGCGGCTGTGGACCTCCATCGAGAAGGCGAGCGGTGGCAAGAAGGTGGCGGACATCGGCGACAGCTTCATCCGCCAGACCGGCGTGCCGCTGCTGACGGTGGACGCGCAATGCGCGGGCGACCGCACCTACGTGTCGATCAGCCAGGAGTCGTTCCCGAACCAGAACGCCTATCCGGCCTCGGCGTGGACCATTCCCGTGACGCTGGCCTACGGCGACGCGATGGAGCAGCGCAAGAGCTTCGTCATGGCGACCAGCACCACGCAGCTGGATCTTCCGGGCTGCACCGCGGTGCTGGCAGGGCCCACGGGGCAGGACTACTACGTGAGCAACTACAGCACGCAGTCATGGAGCGACCTGCTGGCCAAGGCGCAGAACTTTGCCGACAACAAGCCGCTCCTGCTGAACATCGAGCGGGACGCGTTCCGCCTGCTGTCGGTGGGGCGCATCACGCAGGGGCAGTACGACCAGATCAAGGGCGTTCTCAACCTGCCGACGACGCTCTTGGCCAAGACCGAGGCAAGCCAGCAGAAGATGAGGGCGCAGGAGGCCGGCGGCAAGGAAGACTATCCGCACGCGCTGCGCTACCAGGGCAGCCTGAAGCTGCGCGGCAACGAGAAGCGCTGAGGACGCACCATCATGAAAAAGTCACTCAACTGCCTTGCGGCCGGCCTGTCGTCGCTGCTGTTGCTGGCCGGCTGCGGCCCGCGCGCCGAGCCCGAGGCGCAGCTGGTCGGTGTCTATGCCGTGAAGAAGAACGGCGCGCTGCGCGAGCTGGTCAAGATCGAGCGCCAGGGCGGCCGCTACATCATGCGCGACAAGGTCCGCACCCCCGAGTGGAGCGAACCGAAGATGCAGATGCAGCCTGTGACGCGCGAGCGCTGGAACCGGATCACCACCGACAGCGAGAACACCGCGTTTGTCGGCGTGTCGAGCGACCAGCTCGCGATCTTCAAGGTGCTGCCGGGGTGGCAGAAGAACAGCTTCAAGACGGAGACCGGCTACTTCCTGTTCTATTCGCAGGGGCCGGTGGAGGCGTACAAGCTGTGACGCGGTTCTTGCGTTTGCGTTGAAGGGGAGGGCGCGGGAGCGGGTTCGGGTTCATTCAGGGCGCGCTCCCGCCGACGGGGTACCTTGCTCCGCGAATGTCCCCCGGCCTGCGGCCTCCTCCTTGATTTCGCTGCGCAAGGCACCCCATCAGCGGGAGCGTGATCAGAGCACTGGTTGATCAGCGATACACCAGCAACGTGCCCTGGTGCACAGGGCATCGGGTGCTCCCCGCAGCGAAATAAAGGAGGAGGGGCGTAGCCCCGGGGGACATTCGCGGAGGGGAGTACCCGGTGGCCTGTGCACGCGCCCTGAAAAACAGCGCCGAGAACTAAGGGCCAGTTGAACCCGGCGCCACGATCGCACCTTCAATGCGATGACGCTCAAGCGCGTCGGCAACAAAGCCGCTCGCCTTCATCTCCTCGACAAAGGAAGACAGCAGCGCCTGCGCCTGCGCACCGCGGCTCGCGGGCGTGCCCATGGCCTGCTGGATCACCATGAAGCGGCCGGGCAGCACGCGCACACCCGACTCGCGCCGCGCTTCGGCTTCGAGCAGTTGGCGAATGCCGGCGGCCACCTCGACCTCGCCTGAACGCAGTGCCGCCAATGCAGCGGCCGCGCCCTGGAGCCGGACGATCTCGGCCTGCTGGATCTCGCGCGTGAGGAACAGGTCGTAGGCGCTGCCCGCGCCGACCGAGATGCGATGGCCCTTGGCATCGACCTGCGCGTTGTCGGTGAACCCAGATGACTCGCGCACGAGGTAGCTGCCTTCGATCAGCACATAAGGCGCGGTGAACAGCAGCCCTTCGCTGCGCGCCGGGTCGATCGCGAAGAAGCCGATGTCGGCCTTCTCGTTCTTCATCGCGTCGACCGAGGCCGCCGCCTTCTCGAACACCACGAGCTCGATGCCCACGCCAAGCCTGCGCGCGAACTCCCGCGCGAGATCGATCGACACGCCCACCGGTTCGCCGGTGGCCGCATCCTTGTTCGCGAGGATCGGGTTGCCGAGGTTGATCGATGCGCGCAGCGTGCCGCCGGGCGCGAAGGCGGAGACAAGGGCGGGGGCAACAGCTTGGTTCATGGCGTGCATCGTCCGGGAAAGAGGATGGGCGCCAGTTTACTGAGCCGTTGTTTCAGCGCGCCGTCAGCGGCTCCAGCCCCGTCTTTGCAATGGTCGGCGCCGCTTCGAGCGAGTTGAGATGGCGGATCAGCTGGCGCGCCGCATCGGGCTGCTTCGAGGCCGTGGCAATGCCGGCCGAGAACACCGTCACGCGCTGCACTTCCGCGGGCAGCGGCCCGATGTAGTCGATGCCCGCGATCGGCAGCAGTTCGCTCACCTGCTGCAGCCCGAGCGCCGCGTCGCCGCGTGCCACCACGGTGCCCACGCGCTCGCTCAGGATGCGCTTGCTCTTGGGCTTGACCTGGTCCTCGATGCCGAGCTTCTTGAGCAGTTCGGTCTCGTAGTAGGTGCCGCTGGCGCTGGCCGAGTAGGCGATCGAAGGCGCCGCCAGCAAGGTGCGCTTGAGCGCATCGACCGTCGAGATGTCGGGCTTGGGCGCGCCCTTGCGCACCGCAAAGCCGATCGAGGAGCGCACCAGGTCGACCTGGCTGCCCGGCACCACCTTGCCTTGGGCCACCAGCGCATCGAGCGCGGGCCGCGCGAGGATCACCACGTCGGCCGGCTCGTTGCGCGAGAGCCGGCTTGGAATGGAGTCTTCGGCATTGCCCATGGAGGCGCCATACGCGGTCTTGACCGTGCGGCCGCTGCTGCGTTCGAAGCCGGGGCGCAGCTCGTTGTACGCGGCCGTGAAGCCGCCCGAGGTCATCACGTGGATGTCGCCGGCCGCGGGCGGCCGGCTGCCGAGGCTGCCGCATGCGGCAAGAACGGATGCCGCAGCCAGCAGGCTGGCGCGGCGGGTCAGGCGGTTGAGCGAGAAGGTGGGGGTCTTCATGGTGTCTCCTGATGAATTTCCCTCGATCGTAGGCAGCGAGGCTGTCAATCGGCCTTCAGCGCCTTCGGGGTAAACACCAAGGTCTGTGGCCCCCGGCTGGCAGAATCCGGGGCGAGCGGCCTTGCTGCCTTTCACACCCATGACCTACCTTCGCAGCGTGCTCGTCGATGCGCCGCTGCGCGACGTGCTGTGGCAGGCGCTGATGCAGGGCGCGGTCGCGGGCTTGCTGGGGCTGTGGATCTTCGGCGCGGCCGTCGCGCGCCTTGGTGCGTCGCAGGCGGCGGCGTTCGGAGGGCTGGCACCCGTTTTTTCCGCAGTGGGCGGATGGTGGTGGCTGGCCGAGCCCGTCACGGGTGTCGACCAAGTCGCCATTGCCAGTGCCGTGATCGGCGTGACGCTGGCCAGCGGTGCCTGCACGCGCGCTGCGCGCATGGAATCAACCGCGGGGTAGATCGAACTCGCGCAGCATCACCGGCTCGATCGAGCCCTGCGCCACCCGTCGGCGCACGGCCGCTTCGAGCTGGTCTGCGTACTGTGCGTAGATCTCCATCGGGTCGTCGCCCTGCGCGCCGGGGCGGAAGCGGTAGCGCAGGACGTCCTTGCTGATGCTCGCGCCCATGTGCTGGCCATCGATGAGCACCCAGAAGCGGACCGTGCCGGAGGCCTCGTGGAAGAAGGGTGGATCGACGGGGTCCGTCCCGGAAAGAGGCTGTTCAGACATGGCGTGTGTTCCGGTAGGAGGAGCCTCAGGATACGCTCATCGAGTACCCCTTTTCTCCGGCGCCCGGGCAGTGGTGGCTCCTGGGCCGAATCTCCTGCTGTCCTACACGGGCGCATACTCCGTCCAGCATGCGCCTGAGCCAATTCATCAAAGACAACATCGAACCCATCCTCGTCGAGTGGGAATCCTTTGCACGAACGATGATCCCGCCGGCGGAGACCATGTCGGTCGTCGAGCTGCGGGACCATGCGCATGAAATCCTGCTGGCCATTGCCGGCGAAATGGAATCGGCCCAGTCGGAAAAGGAGCGCGAGGCAAAGTCCAAGGGACTTGCGCTGCCGTTCCTCAAGGAGACGTTTGCCGCCGAACACGGCGGCCTGCGCCAGCGGGTGGGTTTCGACCTCTCCCAGTTGGGCGCGGAATACCGCGCGCTGCGGGCCACGGTTCTTCGTTTGTGGATGGGGCAGGTCGGCACGGTCGATGCCGCGGTCCTGGAAGAAGTGATGCGCTTCAACGAAGGCATCGACCAGGGCCTTGCCGAGGCCATGGCCACCTATTCGGACCATGTGGCCAATTCCAGGGACACCTTCCTGGCCGTGCTGGGGCACGACCTGCGAAACCCGTTGAGCGCGCTCAGCTCCTGCATTCATCTGCTCGAGCTGGCAGGCGAGGCCAAGCCCAAGGAGCGCACGCTCCAGATCGCCAGGCGAAGCATTGCGTCGATCAACGACATGGTCACCGACCTGCTCGAGTACACGCGCACCCGGCTCGGCCGCGGCATCGAGGTGGTGCCACAGGAAGGCAACCTGAGTGCCCTGTGCCAGGAGGCCTTCGACGAGGTCTGCGCGGCCTATCCCAAGCGGGAGCTCGTCGCCGAGCTTCCAGCCGATGTGGTGCTGATGTTCGATGCGCCCAGAATGCGCCAGGTCCTCACCAACCTGCTGAGCAACGCCGTGCAGCATGGAGACCCCGCCCATCCCGTGGCGCTGGCGATCCGGGACGAGGGGGTGCACGTGACCTTGATCGTCAAGAACCAGGGAAGGCCGATTCCTCCCGATTCGATGCAGGTCATCTTCAACCCGCTGGTGCAGGTTGCGACACGCGAATCGGCTCCGCACGAGCGGCCCGCCACGAGCCTGGGCCTCGGCCTCTACATTGCGCGGGAGATCGTGACGGGGCACGGCGGCACCATCACGGTGACCTCGTCCGCGGCGGAAGGCACGGCATTCACGGTTCATCTGCCTCGCGGCGGCAAGCAGGCGACCCAGCCCGGCGGGTGATGCCGTGCCCGCGTGCATGGGCACAATCAGCCGCATGAAGCTCGTTTTCATCTACGGCCCGGTCGCGTCGGGCAAGCTGACCATTGCAAGGGAACTGGGGCGCCTCACCGGTCTTGCGGTTTTTCATAACCACCTGGTCGTCGATGCGGTGGCCTCGGTGTTTCCGTTCGGCACGCCGCAGTTCGTGCAGCTGCGCGAGAGGATGTGGCTCGACATGATGCGCGAAGCTGCACAGGCGAAGCGCTCGCTGATCTTCACCTTCGCGCCGGAACCATCGGTGGCAGAAGGCTTCCCGCAGCGGGCCGTGGCCGCGGTGGAAGCCGCGGGCGGCAGCACGGCCTTCGTCCAACTGCGCGTTCCGGTGGCCGAGCAGGAACGACGGCTCGTGGCCCCGGGCCGGACCGAGTTCGGCAAGCTTCGGTCGCTGGAGCTGTTGCGGCAGATGCAGGCGCAGTTCGCCGCATCCGAACGCGACATGCCGCAGGCCCAGGTCGCTGTCGACACCTCGGCGGTGCAGCCGCCGGCCGCTGCGCGCGCCATTGCTGACGCGCTGGGATTGCCGGAGATCTAGCAAAGCCGCGAAGCCAGGCGCCGCGCAGCTATCCCTTTCGTAGCGCCGACGACTGGACCGGCCCGCCATGAAGACTTTGGACTACAAGCCGGATTTCCGGCCGTGTCTAGCTT
This sequence comes from Variovorax sp. SPNA7, assembly GCF_033807855.1. NCBI lineage: Bacteria > Pseudomonadati > Pseudomonadota > Betaproteobacteria > Burkholderiales > Comamonadaceae > Variovorax > Variovorax sp. SPNA7. The sequence continues at coordinate 3,526,481 of NZ_CP138513.1, read as the reverse complement.
GGCCTTGTCGAAACATCAACAAGGAGACTTCGATGAAGCTGACACGACGTATTGCACCGACCCTGGTGGCGGTTCTCATGGGCGCCTGCGTGGCCCCGCTCGCATTGGCTGCAGGTGGCGGTGCCGGCGGTAGTGGGGGCGGCGGCGGCAGCAGTGCCGGCTCCGGCGTGGGTGCTGGCGCAGGCGGCAGCGGCGCGGGCGCAGCCAGCGGCTCCAATGCCTCGGACAACGCCGCCACGCCGGCGACACCCGCCACGCCAGCAACACCGGCCACGGCCACCTCGCCTGCGACGCCAGCTACGCCTGCGACACCGGCCACGCCATCGCCGCAGTCTTCTTCCTCCACATCGTCCTCGATGTCTGCCACGCCCGCGACGCCGGCCGTGCCCGGCTCCAAGGCCGACGGCAGTACGACGACGCCTGCGGTGCCTGCAACGCCGGCAACGAAGAGGTAGGCAACTCGATCAGGCCAGCTGGCCGCTGGGTGGCTCGATCAGGCCAACTGGCCGCTGGCCAGTGCCGCCGCGGCGGCGCGCGTCTCGACGCCCAGCTTCTCGAAGATGTGCTCGAGGTGCTTGTTGACCGTGCGCGGGCTGGTGCCCAGGATCTCGCCGATGTCGCGGTTGGTCTTGCCCTTGGCAAGCCATGAGAGCACCTCGGTCTCGCGCGGCGTGAGCGCCGCTTCGGCCAGCCGCGCCGACGGCGTGCCCGCGGCTCCTTCGCGCTGCGCCGCGAACAGCAGCATGGTCTCGCCGAGCGCCGCGGCGCCGAGGTTGCGCACCGAGATGCGTGCGCCTGCCGCCGTCGTCACCGCAATGGCAGCGCCGGGCGCAAGCGCGGGTGCGAGCGAGGCGGGCAGCAACCCCGCCGCCGGCGGCGCATCGAGCGCCTGAATCCACAGCGCGGCTTGCGGCGAGCGCCATGCGATGCGTCCGCGCGCATCGACGAAAACCACGCCCATGCCGGCCACGTCGACCGCATCGCGCGCCATGCGCGTGATCCGTGCGTTGCGCGTGTGCGTGTGCAGCCGCGCGAGCACCTCCTGCGCGCGGATCGGCTTCACCACGTAGTCGACGCCGCCGCATTCGAAGCCCTCGACCACATGCGCGGTTTCCGAGAGGCCGGTCATGAACAGCACCGGAATGTGCGCGAGCGCCGCGTTGGCCTTGATGCGCCGGCAGGTCTCGAAGCCCGACAGGCCGGGCATCAGGCCGTCGAGCAGGATGGCGTCGGGCACCACCAGTTCGAGGCGCTGCAGCGCGGCCTCGCCGTCGGCCGCGACCAGCACGGTGTAGCCGCTGGATTCGAGCGTGTCGCACAGCATGCCGAGGCTGCTGGGGGCGTCGTCCACCACCAGCACCACGGGGCGTTCGGTTTCATCAGGGGGCGAGAGTGTCTGCATCTTGTTCTGCGAGTGCCTTGCGGAGCTTGTCGAGTTCGAAACGGGTGACCATGCCGCGCAGCCAGGTGCAGGTGGCCGCGGCCGGCGGGGAGGCGGCGGCAAGGCGGTCGAGCACCTGGTGCAGGCCGCGCATGTGGCCCATCTGCACCAGCCGCATCAGCTCGGCGCGGTCGTCTTCCGAGAGCGCGAGCTGCACCGGCCGCGGCGCCGTGTCGACAGTGGGCGGCATGGCATCGTTCGACGCCAGCCATTCGAGGCCGAGGTGGCGCTCCAGCGTGGCGATCAGCTGCGACTCGATGACCGGCTTGCCCACGAAGGCCTGGCAGCCCGCGGCGCGCAGCAGCTCGCCCTGGTTCTCGAACATGTTGGCCGAGACGATGATGATCGGCAGCCGGTCGAAGCCCGAGGCGCGCACCAGCGCCGCGGTTTGCCAGCCATCCATGTCGTCCATGGTGAGGTCCAGCAGGATCGCGGAGGGCAGGTTCTCGCGCAGGCTGTCGAGGCACTCGGTGCCGCTCGCGGCCTCGCGCACCTCGAAGCCCAGCGGCGCGAGCATGCCGGCCAGCATCTGGCGCTGCACCGGCTGGTCGTCGACCACCAGCAGCGTGCGGCGCGCGCCGATGTAGCCCGACACCGGCCGCCGTGTCTCCGCCTGCGGGCCGGGGTCGGCCACTTCGCGCAGGTACACCCGCACGCTGAAGGTGCTGCCCGCGGGCGAGGTGGCGGCCAGCGCCAGCTCGCCGCCCATCAATGACGTGAGCAGGCCCGTGATGGTGAGGCCCAGGCCCGTGCCGGGCTCGCCGCGCCGGCGCCCGGCGGCCCCGCGCTCGAAAGGAAGAAAGATGCGCTGGTGGTCCTGCGGCGCCACGCCGATGCCGGTGTCGACCACGTCGAAGCGCAGCACCTCGCGCCGCGCATCCACATGCAGCGTGACCGTGCCGCTGTCGGTGAAGCGCACCGCGTTGGCCAGCAGGTTGATGAGGATCTGGCGCAGCCGCTTGGCATCGGCATGCACCCAGGGCGGCAGCCGCCCGCTGTGGGTGTAGATGAACGCCAGGCCCTTGTTCTCGGCCTGCGGCCGCACCATGTGCACCACCTCGTCCAGGAAGGCCGGCAGCGCGAGCGGGGCGGGCTCCAGCTGCAGCCGGCCGGCCTCGATGCGCGCCAGGTCGAGCAGCCCGTCGATCAGCCCCAGCATGTGCTCGCCGCTGCGCTGGATGGTCTGCACCGCTTCGCGCGGCGGCGCCACGGCCTCGCCCTTGAGCAGGATCTGCGAATAGCCCAGGATGCTGTTGAGCGGCGTGCGCAGTTCGTGCGTCATGCCGGCCACGTAGCGGGTCTTGGCCTGGTTGGCGGCTTCGGCGGCTTCCTTCGCGGTCTGCAGCGCGGCGTCGGTGCGCTGGTGCGCCTCGATCTCGACGGTGAGCAGGTGGTTGTGGCGGTTCGATTCCTCCTGCGCCATCTGCCGGCTCTCGCTGCCCAGCACGATCCACCAGGCGGCCACGGCCGCCACCAGCGACAGCAGCGCAAACACCTTGAGGAAGGCGCTGCGCAGGGCAGGGTCCACCGCATCGGCGCCCACGATGGCCTCCTGCGCATACACCACGCCCATCACCGTGGCCAGCAGCGCCACCAGCGAAGTGGCCACCATCAGGTAGTGCGCCACGCGGAAGTTGAGCCGGCCCGACAGCGCGGGCGGCAGCAGCGCCTGGAGCCAGCCGCTCATCTGCTCGGCCGCGCGCGAATCGGTCTTGCAGCGGTCGTGGCAGCGCGATTCGAGCGTGCAGCACAGCGAACAGATCGGCGCGCTGTAGGCCGGGCAGTGCGCCATGTCCTCGGACTCGAAGCTGTTGTCGCACACCGAGCATTTCACGATCTGCCCCGGCGTCCAGCGCCGGATGTCGCTGCGCGCCAGGTAGTAGCGCCCGCGCGTGCGCCAGGCGAGGAGCGGCGAGACCACCAGCGCGGTGATCAGCGCGATGAACGGCGAGAACGCGCGCGCCCACTGGCCCAGCACGCCGGAGTACGCCAGCATGGCGAGCGCCGCCGCCACCAGCATTGCACCCAGGCCGACCGGATTGATGTCGTACAGGTGCGCGCGCTTGAACTCGATGGTGCGCGGGCTCCAGCCCAGCGGCTTGTTGATGACCAGGTCGGCCACCAGCGCGCCGACCCAGGCGATGGCGATGTTGCTGTAGAAGCCCAGCACGTGCTCGAGCGCCGCAAACACGCCCAGCGTCATCAGCAGGATCGCGATGACCACGTTGAACACCAGCCACACCACGCGCCCCGGGTGGCTGTGCGTGAGCCGCGCGAAGAAGTTCGACCACGCCAGCGAGCCCGCGTAGGCGTTGGTGAGGTTGATCTTCATCTGCGAGACCACCACGAACAGCGTGGTGATCGCCAGCACCCAGGCCGGATCGCGCAGCACGTACGAAAAGCCCGTGAGGTACATCAGCGTGGGCTCGACCGCATGCCTCGCCGAGATCTCGTGCTGGAGCGCCAGAAAGGCCAGGAAGGCGCCGCCCATCATCTTGAGCATGCCCGGCACGATCCAGCCCGGCCCCGCCACCAGCACCGCGGCCCACCAGCGGCCGCGGTTGGCGGCCGTCTTCTCGGGCAGGAAGCGCAGGTAGTCGACCTGCTCGCCGATCTGCACCACCAGCGAGAAGGCCACCGTCGCGGCCGCGCCGAACATCAGCGGGTCGAAGCTGCTGCTGTCGGAGCTGCGGCCCACCAGGCCGGTGAAGTCGGCATACAGCTCGGGCTTCTTCACCAGCACCGCGATGAACGGGCAGACGAACAGCACGATCCAGATCGGCTGTGTCCACAGCTGCAGGCCCGAGATCAGCGTGATGCCGCGCATCACCAGCGGCACGATCACGATCGACGACAGCAGGTAGAGCAGCGGCAGCGGCCAGTCCAGGTACAGCTGCAGCGCCAGCGCGAGGATGGCCGCCTCCAGCGCGAAGAAGATGAAGGTGAAGCTCGCGTAGATCAGCGAGGTGAGGGTGGAGCCCAGGTAGCCGAAGCCCGCGCCGCGCGTGAGCAGGTCCATGTCCACGCCATGCCGGGCCGCGTAGTAGGAGATCGGCAGGCCGGTGAGGAAGGTGATGAGCCCCACCACCAGGATGGCCCACAGCGCGTTCGAGAAGCCGTAGCTCAGCGCAATGGCGCCGCCGATGGCCTCCAGCGCCAGGAACGAGGTGGCGCCGAAGGCCGCGTTGGCGACGCGGAACTCCGACCACTTTCGAAAGCTGCGCGGCGTGTAGCGCAGCGCGTAGTCCTCCAGCGTTTCGTTCGCGACCCACGCGTTGTAGTCGCGGCGGATGCGAAAGATCTTCTGGCCGGTGACGGTTGGCATGGTGGGGTCTGGCGGCGAGGGCGGCGGTGGCATGGCAGGCAGACACAGCAAGAAGCGCTCCCTGCATCCGGCCCGCCTGTGCACGGCTTGCGAGTCTGGCTGCTGCGGGCGTCCTGGCCGCTACGTTGAATGACGTATTCGCGCCGGCACAACTGATTTCTAAAGTACCAGCCATGGTGCTCGGGGCACCGTCCGATGCACTGCGATGGTGCGCGGCTCAACCTTCCAACAACCTGCCTGGAGTTTCCCGATGTCGCGTGATTCAGAAGACCTTTCCCTCGATGCCCTGGCATTGCGCCGCCGCCGCTTGCTGCAGGGCGCCGCCGCGCTGCCCGTGATGGGGCTCTCCGGCCTGAGCTTCGGCCAGTCGCAGTTCCCCACGGCCAAGGTCAACACCACCAAGCTCGCGGTGACCGACACCGAAGTGACGGTGGGCCAGCTGCACTCGTCCTCCGGCACCATGGCTATCTCGGAGACCGGCTCGATCCAGGCCGAGCAGCTCGCCATCGACCAGATCAACGCGATGGGCGGCATCCTCGGGCGCAAGATCAAGGTCATCAAGGAAGACGGCGCCTCCGACTGGCCCACCTTTGCGGAGAAGTCGAAGAAGCTCTTGGTCAACGACCACTGCGCCGCGGTGTTCGGCTGCTGGACCAGCGCCTCGCGCAAGGCGGTGCTGCCAGTGTTCGAGAAGGAGAACGGCCTCCTGTACTACCCGACCTTCTACGAAGGCCTGGAGCAGAGCAAGAACGTGATCTACACGGGCCAGGAAGCCACGCAGCAGATCATCTGGGGCCTGGACTGGGGCGCGAAGGAGAAGAAGGCGAAGACCTTCTTTCTCGTCGGCTCCGACTACATCTGGCCGCGCACCTCGATGAAGATCGCGCGCAAGCACATCGAGAACTTCCAGAAGGGCTCGGTCAAGGGCGAGGAGTACTACCCGCTGGGCCACACCAACTTCAACTCGCTGATCAACAAGATCAAGGTCGCCAAGCCCGACTGCATCTTCGCGGCGGTGGTGGGCGGCTCGAACGTGGCCTTCTACAAACAGCTCAAGGCCGCGGGCATCACGGGCGACAAGCAGTTCCTGCTGACGCTGGCCGTGACCGAGGACGAGATGACCGGCGTGGGCGGCGAGAACTTCGCGGGCTTCTATTCGTCGATGAAGTACTTCCAGTCGCTCGACAACGAGAACAACAAGAAGTTCGTGGCCGCCTTCAAGGCCAAGTACGGCAAGGACGCGGTGATCGGCGACGTCACGCAGGCCGGCTACCTCGGCCCGTGGCTCTGGAAGGCGGCGGTGGAGAAGGCCGGCAGCTTCGACGTGGACAAGGTGGTGGCCGGCTCGCCGGGCATCGAGCTGAAGACCGCGCCCGAAGGCTACGTGAAGCTGGACGCGAACCACCACCTGTGGAGCAAGGCGCGCATCGGGCAGGGGCAGTTGGACGGGACGTTCAAGGTGGTGGCGGAGTCGGCTGATTTGATCAAGCCGGATCCGTTCCCGAAGGGCTATCAGTAAGCAGGCCGCCGACCCTCACCCCCACCCTCTCCCGCGCGCGGGAGAGGGAGCCAATACAGGAATCTCCATGACTCTGTCGGACATGATGAACATCGGCCTCATGCAGGGCTTCGCGGGGCTGAGCCTGTTCGCGGTGCTGCTGCTGATGGGCCTCGGGCTCGCGATCATCTTCGGCCAGATGGGCGTGATCAACATGGCGCATGGCGAGTTCATGACCATCGGCGCCTATTCGATCTACCTGGCCGCGCGCGTCACCGAAAGCCTGGCGCCGGCGTTCATGCCGTACTACTTTCCGATCGCGATCGGCCTGGCCTTCGTGTTCGCCTTCATCGTCGGCTGGATCGTGGAGTGGGTGCTGATCCGCCATCTCTACAAGCGCCCGCTCGACACGCTGCTGGCCACCTGGGGCGTGAGCCTGGGGCTGCAGCAGATCTTCCGCACCTTCATCGGCCCGAAGGAAGTGAGCCCCACGCTGCCCGAGTGGCTCATGGGCTCGTGGACGCCGCACGAGGGCCTGGACATTCCGATCAACGGCCTGTTCGTGCTCGCGCTTACCGCGCTGGTCACCGGCGGCGTGCTGGTCGCGCTGCACAAGAGCCGCTGGGGCCTGCGCGTGCGCGCCACCGTGGCCAACCGCACCATGGCCAACGCGACCGGCATCGACACCATGAAGACCGACCGCCTGACCTTCGCCATCGGCTGCGGCATTGCCGGCATGGCGGGCGCGGCCTTCACCACCATCGGCTCGACCGGGCCGACCTCGGGCTCGCTCTACATCGTCGATGCCTTCCTGGTCGTCACCTTCGGCGGCGCGGCGAGCCTGCTGGGCACCGTGGTTTCGGCCTTCGGCATTGCGCAGACGCAGTCGATTTCGGAGTTCTTCATGACCGGCTCGATGGCCAAGGTGCTGACGCTCTCGCTGATCGTGCTGATCCTGATGATGCGGCCGCAAGGGCTTTTCGCAGTCAAGGTCCGCCGCTGATGAACCCGATTCCTTCCTGGAGAACGTTCCGATGATGAATTTCATCAAGGCCTCGATCCTGCGCTACCAGCTCGGCAGCCTCTTGCTGCTGGTGCTGCTGCTGGCGGTCGTGCTGCCGCTGTCGCTCGACATCTTCCGCCTGAACCTCGTGGGCAAGTACCTCACCTATGCCTTCGTGGCCGTGGGCCTGGTGATGGTGTGGGGCTACGGCGGCGTGCTGAGCCTGGGGCAGGGCGTGTTCTTCGGCATCGGCGGCTACGCGATGGCGATGTTCCTCAAGCTCGAAGCCTCCGACCCCGTCACGACCAAGATCCAGTCGACCCCCGGCATCCCCGACTTCATGGACTGGAACCAGATCACCGAGCTGCCCGCGCTCTGGCTGCCGTTCAAGAGCCTGCCGCTGAGCCTGGCGCTGGTGGTGCTGGCGCCGATGGCGCTGGCCTGGCTCGTGAGCTTTGCGATGTTCAAGCGCCGCGTGGGCGGCGTGTACTTTGCGATCATCACGCAGGCGGTGGCGCTGATCTGCACCGTGCTCATCATCGGCCAGCAGGGCTACACCGGCGGCGTCAACGGCATGACCGACCTGAAGACGATGCTGGGCTGGGACACACGCACCGACGGCGCCAAGTACGTTCTCTACTACGTCTGCGTGGGCCTGCTGGTCGCGAGCATCGTGCTGTGCCGCTGGATCCAGACCAGCAAGCTCGGCACGCTGCTGCTCGCCATGCGCGACAAGGAAGACCGCGTGCGCTTCTCGGGCTACGACGTGTCGAACTTCAAGGTCTTCATCTTCTGCCTGGCGGCCGGGCTCTCGGGCATCGGCGGCGCGATGTTCGCGCTGCAGGTGGGCTTCATGTCGCCGAGCTTCGTGGGCATCGTGCCGTCGATCGAGATGGTGATCTTCTGCGCCGTGGGCGGCCGCATGAGCCTGGTGGGCGCGGTGTACGGCGCGCTGCTGGTGAATGCGGGCAAGACGCTGTTCTCGGAGAGCTTTCCGGACCTGTGGCTGTTCCTGATGGCCGGCCTCTTCATCGGCGTGACCATGGCCTTCCCGATGGGGCTTGCGGGCCTGTGGGACGAAAAGTTGAGGCCGTGGTGGAAGGAGCGCCGCAAGGCGCTGCGCGAGGCCGCCGTGCAGCCGCCGGCCTCCACGCCGCTGCCGCCCTCCACGCCGCTGCCGCCCGCTGCACCGGCCGCGGCCGCGGCGCCCGAACCCCACCTGCCCGACGGCGTCGGCAGCCAGCGCGCCTGAAGAACACCGGAGCCACCACCTCATGAGCAACACCGACTTCGCGCTTGCCGTGGAAGACCTCAGCGTCTCGTTCGACGGCTTCAAGGCCATCGACGACCTCACGCTGTACATCGACAAGAATGAGCTGCGCGTGATCATCGGCCCCAATGGCGCGGGCAAGACCACGCTGCTCGACTTGATCTGCGGCAAGACGCGTGCGAGCGCCGGCAGCATCAAGTTCAAGAACACCGAGCTCACGAAGATGGCCGAGCACAAGCGCGTGCGGCTGGGCATCGGCCGCAAGTTCCAGACGCCGTCGATCTACGAGAACCTCAGCGTGTTCCAGAACCTGGAGGTGTCGTTCCCCAAGGGCCGCTCGGTGCTCGGCGCGCTGGCGTTCAAGTGCGACGACGAGGTCAAGTCCAAGGTGCAGGCGGTGGCCGAGGACATCGGCCTGGCCGACAGGCTGCGCACCGAGGCGGGCCTGCTGAGCCATGGCCAGAAACAATGGCTGGAGATCGGCATGCTGCTGATGCAGGAGCCCGAGCTGCTGATGCTCGACGAGCCCATTGCCGGCATGAGCGCGCGTGAACGCGAACTCACGGCCGACCTTCTCAAGCGCATCTGCCGGAACCGCGCGGTGATCGTCATCGAGCACGACATGGCCTTCGTGAAGCAGATCGCGCACAAGGTCACGGTGATGCACCAGGGAAAGATCCTGGCCGAGGGGCCGATGGAGAAGGTGCAGGCGGATCCGAAGGTCATCGATGTTTATCTGGGGCACTAGATGAGGCGCTGTCTTTCAGGGCGCGCTCCCGCCGACGGGGTACCTTGCTCCGCGAATGTCCTCCGGCCTTCGGCCTCCCCCTTGATTTCGCTGCGCAAGGCACCCCATCGACGGGAGCGTTATGCGAAGCGGTCGGTGATCGGCGATGCACAACGAGCGTGCCCTGGTGCACAGGGCATCGGGTGCTTCCCGCAGCGAAATCAAGGAGGAGGGCGAAGCCCGGGGGACATTCGCGGAGGGAAGTACCCGGTGGCCTGTGCACACGCCCTGAACAGCAGCACTAGAGGAACAACCAGATGAGCAACATCATGCTGAAGGTAGAAGACCTCCACGTCGCCTACGGCCAGAGCGAGGCCCTGCACGGCATCTCCTTCGAAGGCCATGCCAACGAAACCATAGCCGTCATGGGCCGCAACGGCATGGGCAAGACCACGCTGTTCAAGAGCTTGATGGGCGTGCTTCCCATCAAGAGCGGGCGCATCGAGGTGGCGGGACAGGACGTATCGCGCGACGAGAGCTTCAGGCGGGTGGCCAAGGGCATCGCCTACGTGCCGCAGGGCCGCATGATCTTTCCGACGCTCACGGTGGAAGAGAACATCCAGACCGGCCTGGAGAACTCGAAGACAAGACGCATCCCCGAAGAAATCTACGCCCTGTTCCCCGTGCTGTGGGACATGAAGCGCCGCAAGGGCGGCAACCTCTCCGGCGGCCAGCAACAGCAGCTGGCCATTGCGCGCGCTCTCGTCACCGACCCCAAGGTGCTGCTGCTCGACGAGCCCACCGAAGGAATCCAGCCTTCGATCATCAAGGACATCGCCAAGGCCCTCAACGAGATCCGCAAGCTGCGCGGCATCACCATCGTCGTGTCCGAGCAGGTGCTGAGCTTTGCCATGGACGTGGCCGACCGGCTCTTCGTGATCGAAGGCGGCCGGCTCGTGCACGAGACCGCGCGCGACAAGACCGACGTCGACCACATCAAGGCCTATCTCTCTGTTTAACCACAACCCAACCAGGAGCCACTGCAAATGACGGACACGCTGATCAAGGTCGACCTGACCAAGCCGCCCACCGAGAACGAGATGATCCACAACCGCTGGCATCCGGACATTCCGATGGCCTGCTGGGTCAACCCGGGCGACGACTTCATCCTCGAGACCTTCGACTGGACCGGCGGCTTCATCAAGAACGACGACAGCGCCGACGACGTGCGCGACATCGACCTGAGCACCGTGCACTACCTCTCGGGCCCCGTGGGCGTGAAGGGCGCCGAGCCCGGCGACCTGCTGGTGGTGGACCTGCTCGACATCGGCGCCAAGCAGGACAGCCTCTGGGGCTTCAACGGCTTCTTCTCGAAGAAGAACGGCGGCGGCTTTCTGACCGACCACTTTCCCGAAGCGCAGAAATCCATCTGGGACTTCAAGGGCATGTTCACCAGCTCGCGCCACATTCCGGGCGTGAACTTCGCGGGCCTCATCCACCCCGGCCTGATCGGCTGCCTGCCCGACAAGCCGATGCTCGACATGTGGAACGAACGCGAAGGCAAGCTCATCGCCACCGACCCGGACCGCGTGCCCGGCCTCGCCAATCCGCCGTTCGCCGGCACCGCCCACATGGGCAAGATGACCGGCGAAGCGCGCACCAAGGCGGCGGCCGAGGGTGCCCGCACCGTGCCGCCGCGCGAGCACGGCGGCAACTGCGACATCAAGGACCTGTCGCGCGGCTCGAAGGTGTTCTTTCCGGTGTACGTCGACGGCGCGGGCCTCAGCGTGGGCGACCTGCACTTCAGCCAGGGCGACGGCGAGATCACCTTCTGCGGCGCCATCGAGATGGCGGGCTGGGTGCACATGAAGGTCACGCTCATCAAGGGCGGCATGGCCAAGTACGGCATCAGGAACCCGATCTTCAAGCCGAGCGTGATCACGCCGCAGTACAACGACTACCTGATCTTCGAAGGCATCTCGGTCGACGAGGCCGGCAAGCAGTACTACCTGGACGTGAACGTGGCCTACCGGCAGGCCTGCCTGAACGCCATCGAGTACCTGAAGAAGTTCGGCTACTCGGGCGCGCAGGCCTATTCGATTCTGGGCACCGCGCCCGTGCAGGGCCACATCAGCGGCGTGGTCGACGTGCCCAACTCCTGCGCCACGCTCTGGCTGCCCACGCAGATTTTCGACTTCGACATCAACCCGAACGCCGCGGGGCCGATGAAGATGATCGACGGCAGCATCGACATGCCGCTGTCGCACGACCTGGTCTGACGGACGCGCCCATGCCCACCTACGACTACGCCTGCGGCCAGTGCGGCGGCTTCGAGGCGCTGCGGCCTTCGGGCCAGCGCGACGATCCCGCCGCGTGCCCCGACTGCGGATGCGCATCGCCGCGCGTGCTTTCGGCGGCGCCGCGGCTCGCGCTGATGGCCTCGGGCACGCGCCGCGCGATGGAGACCAACGAGCGCGCCCGGCACGAGCCGGGCAGCTCGCGCGACTACGCGCGCTTCAAGCATCCGGCGGGCTGCGGCTGCTGCTCGGGTTCATCGTCGCGGCGCAGTGCGACAGTGACGGCGCCCAACGGTGCCAAGTCGGCGCCGGCCAAGCGGCCCTGGATGATTTCGCACTAATCCTCCACTAAGACTGCGGGGCGGGCGGTGCCATGGCATCTGCCCCATTGTTTCAATCTCGTGAACGCCGTGATTCGTTTTGCGGCGTTTTTTCATGGGGCTTCGGGATCAAACTTCATCTCACCAACCAACCCATTAGGAGATTGAAATGAATGCCTCGAAAGTCCTCGCTGCTGCTGCTCTCTCGCTCCTGGCTGCCGCCGGTGCGCATGCAGAAACCTATGAAGGTGTGCTGACCGTGAACTCCGGCGTTTCGCGCGCCGAGGTCGCACCGCAAGCCGTTGCCGCCGCCCGCGCCGGCAACGAATACGGTGACGGTGCTACCGCACAAGCCTTCACCTCGACCGCCGACCGCGCGACCATCCAGGCCGAAGCCGTTGCCAAGGCGCACGACCCGCTCGCAAGCCTCGACCGCCGCGCGTTCTACCGCGACGAAGTGCCGCAAGCCTACAAGAAGCCCAGCGTGTCGTTCACGCGCCAGGCCGGCCTCTGAGCCGAAGCGATCCCTTGATCGGCGCAATGAAGAACGGGCCCTCGACGGGGCCCGTTTTTCGCGTCTTCCGCCAGCCGCCGCATCATCATCCGATCCTGAACACCCTGGCTTGGCCGTTGCATCGGGCGCGCAGCAGATCGCCATCGATCTCGATGTGCGTCCAGGTCGCGAACACCCCATCGCCGTCCAGCAGCTCGATGCTGTCGGCAGACAGCACGCGGTAGCGAAAGAGCGGTGCGCATGCGGGCCCGTTCTTCTCTCCCAGGATCGCGGCGACGGTGCCGTCCGGACCGAAGCTGTAGTTCTCGATAACCGTTTCGGAGACGAGTTCGAGGCGGCGCCCGGTGGGCACGGGTGTTTTCATCATTGATCGATCGTCCATCGCGCCTCACTCCCGCGTGAGCGCGAAGCTCTTCCTGATGCCGCCCGCGGCCGAAGGCGCCACCCACAGGTCGAACTCTCCCGGCTCCACCGTCGGCTTCATGTCGCGGCCGATGAACTGCAGCTCGTCCGCGCGCAGCGTGAACTCGACCACCTTCGACGCGCCGGGCTCGATGCGCACCTTGCGGAAGTTCTTGAGCTCGCGCACCGGCCGCGTCACGCTCGCGGCGCGTTCGGCGGCATAGAGCTGCACCACTTCCTCGGCCTGGCGCTGGCCGGTGTTGGTGACGGTGGCGCGCACGCGTAGCGTGCCGCCGAGCGGCAGCCGGTCCTGGCTCAGCTCCATGCCGTCGTAGCGCACCGGCGCATAGCCGATGCCATGGCCGAAGGGGTAGAGCGCCTGGTTGGTGGTGTCCACGTAGCGGGTCTTGAAGGCCATGGCCTGGTCGTTGTCGGGCAGCGGCCGGCCGGTGCGCTTCTGGCCGTAGTAGAAGGGCACCTGGCCGGAGGCCTGCGGAAAGCTCACCGGCAGCCGGCCCGAGGGATTGAAGTCGCCGAATACCACGTCGGCAATCGCCGTGCCGGTCTGCACACCGAGAAACCAGGTGACGAGGATGGCGTCGGCATTGCGCACCGCGCCCCTGAGCGCCATCGCGCGGCCATTGCTCAGCAGCACGACCACCGGCCTGCCGGCGGCGGCCACGGCCTCGGCCAGGTCCTGCTGGGCCTGCGGGATGCCGATGTCGGTGCGCGAGCGGGCCTCGCCCGACATGCGCTCGCTCTCGCCGATGGCGAGCACCACCACGTCGGCATCGCGCGCGGCGGCCACGGCGGCCTCGATGCCGCCGGCCAGCGGCGAATCGATGCCCGAGCCGCGCACCACCGTCAGCGCGCCAGGGTCGGCCAGCGCGGCGCGCAGGCCTTCGTCGATACCGACGGGCGCCGACTGGCCCGGGAACAGGCTCCATGCGCCGAGCAGGTCCTGCGTGCCCGAGGCGAAGGGCCCGATCAGCGCGATCTTCCGGCCCGACTTGGGCAGCGGCAGCACCGCGCGTTCGTTCTTCAGCATCACGATGGAGCGGCGCGCATCCTCGCGTGCCAGCGCGATGTGCGCGGGGTTGTCGGCCCGGGGCTGTGCCGGCGCGGCATCGAGCCCGCGCAGCGGCTGGTCGAAGAGGCCGAGCTTCTGCTTGACCCACAGCACGCGGCGCACCGCGTCGTCGAGCCGCGCCATCGGCACTTCGCCCGAGGCCACGAGCTCGGGCAGGTGGCGCATGTACAGGCCGCTCTGCATGCTGACGTCGGTGCCGGCCAGGAACGACTGCTTGGCCGCCTCGCGGCCGTTGGCGGCATAGCCGTGCGCGATCAGTTCCTCGTCGGCCGTGTAGTCGGACACCACGAAGCCCTTGAACTTCCACTCGTCGCGCAGCACGCCTGTGAGCAGCGCCGGGTTGGCAATCGACGGAATGCCGGAGATCTCGTTGAAGGCGCTCATGACCGAGAGCGCGCCCGCGTCCAGCGCGGCGCGGAACGGCGGCAGGTAGACCTGGCGCAGCGTGCGCTCGGAGATGTCGGTGGCGGCATAGTCGAGCCCGCCTTCGGCAGCGCCGTAGGCCGCGAAATGTTTGGGCGTGGCCAGCAGCGAGTCGGCGCGCGAGAGGTCGCTCCCCTGGAAGCCGCGCACGCGCGCGGCCGCGAACAGGTTGGCCAGGTACACGTCTTCGCCGGCGCCCTCGATGCCGCGGCCCCATCGCGCGTCGCGTGCAATGTCCACCATCGGCGCGAAGGTCCAGCGGAAGCCGTCGGCGCTGGCTTCGACCGCGGCGGCGCGCGCGGTGCGCTCGGCGAGCTCCGGCTCCCAGCTCGCGGCCTCGGCCAGCGGCATGGGAAAGATGGTGCGAAAGCCGTGGATCACGTCGGCGCCGTAGAGCAGCGGAATGCCCAGGCGCGATTCGCGCACGGCCACCTCCTGCAGCACCCGCTTGCGCTCCAGTCCTTCGTTGTTGAAAAGGCCCGTGAGGCGGCCGGCGCGCACGTCGTCGATCTCTTGCTGGGCGTTGCGCTGGCCGGCCTGCGGGTTGCCGGGAATATTGGTGTTGGCGGGGCCGTAGAGGCTGAGCTGGCCGACCTTCTCCTCGACCGTCATGCGGGCGATGAGCGATTCGATGCGGGCATCCGCGCCCGCGGCGCCCTCGGCGGTGGCCGGGGCTGCGTGGGAGACGGGGGAGGAGAGAACAGAGGCCAGGCCCAGCAGGGCCGCCGCCATGGCGGAGATTCGAACGTGCATGGCACGCCATTCTCACGCCAAAGCGATGCCGCACGGCACGGCTGGGTCTTAACGCTGTTACACCCTGTTCAGCAGCGGCTGTCCCCGGGCCCAGCGCCGCAGGTTGTCCAGGAAGATGGTGGCCACGCGCGCCTCGTTGCCGTCCGAGTGGCCGGCGGTGTGCGGCGTGACGATCACGTTGGGCAGCATCCACAGCGGCGATGCGGCCGGCAGCGGCTCCTGCGCGAACACGTCCAGGCAGGCGCCGGCCAACGCGCCGCGCTGCAGCGCATCGATGAGCGCGGCCTCATCGGCCACTTCGCCGCGGGCCACGTTCACCAGCCGCGCGCCGGCCGGCAGCCGCGCGAGCGCGGCCGCGTCGACGAGGTTGCGGGTGCGCTCGCTCAGCGGGCAGGCCAGCACCAGCCAGTCGGCACGCGGCAGCACTTCGCCGATGCGTTCATAGCTCACCGATTCCGATGCGGGCGGCTCGGCCGCACGGTCGCTGCTTCGAACCGCGACCACGCGCAAGCCCAGTGCCGAGAGCAGCGAGCCCAGCCCCTGGCCGATGGGACCCCAGCCGACGATCACCGCGGTCTGTCCCGCAAGGTCGCGCGGCAGCCCGCTGCCCACGAGCGGCGCCCAGCTTCGGCTGCGCTGCGCTTCCAGCAACTGCGGAAAGCAGCGCGCCAGCATCAGCACACCGGCGAGCGCGGTCTGCACCACCACGCCCGCATTGGCGCCCGACGAGGTCGTCACGGCCACGCCGCGCGCAAGCAGTTCGCCATACACCGGCCGGTCGGCGCCCGACGAGTGGGCATGCACCCAGCGCAATGAAGGCGCGGCGCGCAGCGCGTCGTGGAAGCGTTGCGTGTCAGGCAGCACCGCATGCTTGGTCGAAAGGCCGGTGACGTCGCGCGAGACGAAGGCCACGTCGGCATCGTCGCCGATGCCTGCCAACACGTACGGCCGGGCGCCCAGCGCTTCCGCCAGGCCGCCCGCCGCCTGGTGCGCGGCCGCGGGCGACATCAGGATGCGCAGGGGCTGTGTCATTCGGCGGTGGCGCCCGATTCGCGCACGATCAGCTTCCACTTCTCGTACTCGCGGCGCGCGAACTGCCCGAACTGCGCCGGCGTGCCGCCGACCGGGTCGGCGCCCTCGCGCACCATCTGCGCACTGAGCGAGGGCAGGGCCTCGTTGACCGCCTTGTTGAGCAGCGCAATCACCGGCTCGGGCGTGCCCTTGGGCGCGAAGAAACCGAACCACGAGCCGGCCGAGAAGTCCGGAAAGCCCTTCTCGGCCACCGTGGGCACATCGGGCAGGGAACGCGAGCGCTGCAGGCTGCTGACCGCGATGGCGCGCAGCTTGCCCGCCTTGATGTGCGAGATGACCGATGGAATGGTCGCGAACATGAACTGCACCCGGCCCGCGAGCAGGTCGTTCAGCGCAGTGGCGCCCTTGTAGGGAATGTGCAGCGTCTCGGCGTCGATGCGCTTGCTGAGCATGTAGCTCGACAGGTGCGACGAGGTGCCGACGCCGGTGGAGCCGTAGTTCAGCTTGTTCGGATTCGCCTTGGCATAGGCGATGAATTCCTCCATGGTCTTCGCGGGCACCCCGGGATTCACCACCAGCACGTTGGGCACGTCGGCAATCTGCACCACGGGCACGAGGTCGGTGAGCGGGTCGTAGGGCAGGTTCTTGTAGAGCGTCTGGTTCACGGCCATCGGGCCGACCGAATTGACGATCAGCGTGTAGCCGTCGGCCGGCGCGCGCACCACGAACTCGGTGCCGATGTTGCCGCCGCCGCCGGGCTTGTTGTCGATGACGAAGGGCTGCCCGAGCTTCTCGGACATCTGCTGCGTCACCGCGCGCGCCAGGATGTCGGTGGTGCCGCCGGCGGTGAAGGCCACCACCACGCGCACCGGCTTCGAAGGGTAGGGCGACTGCGCTTCGGCACGGTGGGCCGCGGCCAGGCCGCCTGCGAGCAACGCGAGTGCCGCAGCACTGGCGAAGCCGCGGCGGCGCATGGCGAATGAATGGATGGATGATGAAGGCTTGTCTCGTGTCATTTTTTCTGGTCCTCTGATGGGAGTGCGGGATGCGGGGAGGTATCAGTCGCGAAAGCCCGGGTCCATGCGGTCGAGCTTGCGCAGCAGCGCGGGCCATTCCATGAGCCCGTAGGGGCGGCGCGTGCCGGGCTGGTAGTTGTTCCAGGTCTCTTCGAGGACGTGCTGCGGCACCGCCTGGAGCGGCGTGTTGCACGACATCGCGCCGATCTGCGCGCGGCAGGCCAGCTCGAGCCGGTGCATCCAGTTGAAGGCCTCGCCCACGCTGCGGCCCACCACCAGCGCGCCGTGGTTGCGGAAGATCACGGCTTCGCTCTGGCCCAGGTCGGCCAGCAGCGAGGCCTGCTCCTCGGTGTCGAGCACCACGCCCTGGTAGTCGTGATAGCCGATCTTCAGGAAGCGCATCGCGGTCTGCGTGAGCGGCAAGAGGCCGCATTCGAGCGAGGACACCGCCATCGACGCCCAGCTGTGCGTGTGGATCACGCAGGCCACGTCGGACCGCGCGGCATGCACCGCGCTGTGGATCACGTAGCCGGCCTTGTTGATGCCGTAGTCCAGTTCGCCGAAGTCGGGCTTGGAGAGGATGTTGCCGTCCTGGTCGACCTTGATGAGGCTCGACGCGGTGATCTCCTCGTACATCATTCCGTACGGGTTGATGAGAAAGGCGCCTTTCTCGCCCGGCACGTGCGAGGAGATGTGGTTGGCCATCATGTCCGACATGCCGTAGAGATCGACGAGCCGGTAGCAGGCGGCCAGGTCGATGCGGGCCTGCCACTCGGCCTCGGAGCAGCGGCCTTTCATGGAGGGGATCTGGAGTACGCCCGGAGGGGTCATCGCGTGGTTCCTTTCTTCGATGGGAGGATTCGTTTCATTCATTCACTCGGCGCCCAGCTGCAGGCGGCTGGGCAGGCGTTTTTCGATCGCGAACTTGAGCAGCGCCGCCGAACGGAAGATGCCGTGCGCGAACTTGCCGTAGGGCAGCGTGAGGAACAGCGCCATCACCACGCCCAGGTGCACCGCGAGCAGCAGCGCCATGAAGCCGGTGTCGCGCCACGCGAGCAGGGCCAGGCCCGTGACGCTGGTGAGCAGCAGCAGCGCGATGAAGCCGCGGTCCATCGGCCGCTGGGCCACGTCGCCATGCGCCGCATTGCGCCGCAGGTTCATCCACAGCAGGCCGACCGGGCCGATCACCAGGCCGATGCCGCCGGCGGTGCCCAGCAGCACCGGCAGGCTCGTGAGCGCATAGGGCGCGTGCAGGCCAAGAAGGTAGTGGTAGAGCGTTGCCACGCAGGTGGAGGCGAAGCACAGCATGAAGCCGTAGAAGGTGAAGTGATGGAAGCGCCGGCGCCAGAGGGTGAAGCGGTCGTCTTCGTTGTTGCAGCCTTCGCCGTGGCCGCCGCCCAGGTAGCTGAGGCGCAGCACATCGTGCGCGGCCTCGGCGCTGGCCGCGGCGCGCACGCCGGCCACTTCGCCCGGCGCGTTCTCCTGCGCCGGCGACACCTCGCGCCAGAAGCGCCGCACGCCCATCGCCAGCGCGAACAGCACGAAGAGGAACACCGCACCGAACACGAGCGCGAGAAAGTTGTGCGGGAAGATCGCGTAGAAGTTGCCCGCGAGCGGTTCGTGCAGCAGCGCGCCCGTCATCGCCACGGCCAGCACCAGGAACAGCGCGAGCCCGCCCGCCAGCGCCAGCGCAACGGTGAGGCCGGCCTTCTTGTAGAGCGCGCCCATCGCGGGTGGCCAGGCGTAATCGTAATAGGTCTGCATGCGCACCTGCGCCATCGCCTGCGGCACGTTCACCGCAAACTCGTGCGGCGGCGCATATTGGCAGGCATGCAGGCAGGAGCCGCAGTTGTGGCACAGGTTGGCCAGGTAGTGCGTGTCGGCCTTGCCGAACTCGAGCCGACGCGTCATTGCGGGGAACACGGCGCAGAAGCCTTCGCAATACCGGCAGGCGTTGCAGATCTGCAGGATGCGCGCAACTTCGGCTTCGCTGGCGGCGAGCGGCAGGGCCGGGCGGATGGGAATCACGCGCGCCGAGGCGCTGCCGATGCCGTCGGCATCCGCACGGGCGCGTGCGACCAGGTCAGTGAGCTGCTGCAAGGGCGGTCTCCGGGGACTTCTTTTTCGAAAGGTTCTTTGCTGCGCGCGCCGCCTGCGTGCCCGCGATACGGCCGAAGGCCGTGCCGATGCTCATGCCCACGCCGGCCGTGTAGCCCTTGCCCAGCACATTGCCGGCCATCATTTCGCCGGCCACGAACAGGTTGGGGCTGGGCCGGCCGCCAAAGCGCACGGCCGCGGTCTCGTCCACCTTCAGGCCGAGATACGTGAAGGTGATGCCGGGCCGCACGGGGTAGGCGTAGAAGGGCGCGGTGTCGATCGGGCGCGCCCAGTGCGTCTTGGCGGGCGCGATGCCTTCGGTGTGGCAGTCGTCGAGGGCGGTGTGGTCGAAGCGGCCGACGCGGCAGGCGGCGTTGTAGTCCTGCACGGTGCGCACGAAGGCGGCTTCGTCCAGGCCGATCTTCTGCGCGAGTTCGCCGAGCGTGCTTGCCTGGGTGCCGGCGAACACCGGCGGCATGAAGCGCCCGACCGCCTTCTGGTCGATGACCGACCACGCGATCTGCCCCGGCTGCTGTGCCACGAGCCGGCCCCAGATCGCATAGCGCTTGGGCCAGAAGTCTTCGCCTTCGTCGTAGAAGCGCTCGGCCTCGCGGTTGACCACCACACCCAGCGACACGCAGTCGATGCGGGTGCAGATGCCGCCGTCGTAGAGCGGCGCGCGCGCATCGATGGCCACCATGTGGCCCTGCGACGGATCGCCGATGCTGTCGGCGCCGGCTTCGATCATGTACTTCAGCAGCACGCCCTGGTTGAAGCGCGTGCCGCGGACGAGGAAATTGTCGGCCGGCCATTCGCCGCGCTCGTTCCGGCCCCAGGCTTCGCGCAGCCATTCGCGGTTCGACTCGAAGCCGCCGGCGGCCAGCACGCAGCTCCTGGCTTCGATGCGCTCGCCGGCCTCGGTGCGCACGGCCACGAAGCGCTCGCCGTCGAGCTCCACCGAGGCCACGGGCGTGTCGTAGCGGATCTGCACGCCCAGCTTTTCGGCGCTGCGGAAATAGGCATTCACCAGCGCCTTGCCGCCGCCCATGAAGAAGGCATTGGTGCGCGCGACGTGCAGCGCACCCGACAGCGGCGGCTGGAAGTGCACGCCGTGGCTGCGCATCCAGTCGCGGCAATTCGACGAGGCGCGGATCACCAGGCGCGCGAGGTGCTCGTCGGTCAGGCCGCCGGTCACCTTCAGCAGGTCTTGCCAGTACTCCTCTTCAGGGTAGGCATCGACCAGCACGTCCTGCGGTGCGTCGTGCATGCAGCGCAGGTTGCGGGTGTGCTGCGAATTGCCGCCGCGCCATTCTTTCGGCGATGCTTCCAGCAGCAGCACCGAAGCGCCGGCCTCGCGCGCCATCAGCGCGGCGCACAGCGCGGCATTGCCGCCGCCGACAACCAGTACGTCTATCACTCGTGGGTCTCCTTGGAAAAGGGCCTGTTGACGCTATTCAAGGGGTCGCGTTGCTCCGCCAAGGGGCTGGATGCAAGGCGCCCGGGCGCAGCAAGGCTGAAGCCTTGCAAGCGCGGGCAACGCCGCAGACAGCCCCTTGGCGGAGCAACCCGCAGGGAAGCTCGCCACAGTCCGCCCCTCGGCGTTGCGCTCCTTGTGCGTGCGGACGCACGCACAGCGTCACGCGTCTTGATGGGCGGACTGTGGCGAGCTTCGCGACCCCTTGAATAGCGTCAACAGGCCCTATGAGACTTTAGGGAGCCAGGCCTTCACGCGAAAGGCCGAAAGAGGCAACGGGTGTTCAGTTTTCGAGAAGACTGGCCCCGGTCCAGCGGCCTTCGCGCACCAGGGCACGCGCCGTGTCGGCGACCACCACGCGTGCGGCCAGCGCGGCCGGCGAAAGCTCGTCGTCGGACAGGCTCACGAGCAGGTTGCGGCGGCCCACGTGCGCATCGCTGATCTGCGTGAGCTCCAGGTCGTCGCGGTCGTGCCGGGCCGTGGCGGCGCCGGGCTGCACGGTGGCGCCGTAGCCCGCGCGCACCGCGTCCATCAGCAGCGCAAGGCCGTCGACTTCGGCAACGATGCGCGGCTGGATGCGGGCCCGGGCAAAGGCCGCCATCAGCGTCGCGCGCAGGCCGTGGCTGCCGCTCGGCAGGATCAGCGGCACCTCGGCGAGCTGCGACAGGCGCACCTTGGTGCCCGTGGGGCGCCCGTCCAGCGTCGGCGATGCGATCACGAACAGCTTCTCTGCCAAGAGCGGCGTCACGCTCCAGCGCCGCGGCGTGTCGGTCTGGAACAGCACCGCCAGGTCGAGCTGGCGCGCATGCAGCATGGTCGTGAGATGGCCCGACAGCGCCTCGACCATGTGCAGCCGCACCTCGGGGTAGCGCTCCTGCATGGCGCGCATCAGCGGCACGCCGAGCACGGTGGCCGTGGTGGGCGCAAGGCCCACGCTGACATGGCCCGACAGGCGTGCCTGCTGCGCCGCGCGCACCGCGTCGTCGGCATGGCGCAGCGTGAGCTGCGCCTGGTGCAAAAAGGCCATGCCGGCGTCGGTGGGCACGACGCCCGTCGAGCTGCGCTGCAGCAGGCGCGTGGAGAGCTCGCCTTCGAGCCGGCTGATCTGCTGGCTCAGCGCCGAGGTGACCACGCCCAGCTCGATGGCCGCGCGGCCCATGCTGCGGAGTTCGCAGACCTTGACGAAGTAGCGCAGTTGCCGAAGTTCCATGCGCGCATCATCGCGCAGGAACGGCCACCGGTTGGCGCCGGCGCAGCAGCAGCCAGCCGAACAGCGGCGCGGTGATGTACATCACCACCGAATAGATGGCTGCCGGCAGCGCGAGCGGAAAGCTGCCGAGCACGCTCACCGCGATGAAGATGGCCAGCGTGGAGTTGTGGATGCCGATCTCGTAGCTGATGGCCGTGGCCAGCGGCTTGTCCAGGCCCGCGGCGCGGCTCAGGTAGTAGCCCGCGAGCAGGCTCAGCAGGTTGAACAGCAGCACCGGCAGTCCGATCTCGGCAAAGGTCGTCGTGATGGTCTTCCATTCGTTCGCAATGGCCAGCACCGTCACCACCGCGAGCACTGCGGCGCTGAAGATCTTGGTCGGCTTTTCCATGCGCGCGGCAAAACCGGGCCGGCGCGAGGCCACGAACATGCCGATGGCCACCGGCACCAGCACGATCGCGATCACCTCCACCAGCTTGCGCGTCTGCAGCGGCACCACCTGGCCGCCTTGCGCGAAATGCCCGATGGCCCAGTTCGCGATGAGCGGCAGCGTGACGATCGACAGCAGCGTGTTCACGGCCGTGAGCGAGATGTTCATGGCCACGTTGCCGCCGAACAGGTGCGAGAACAGGTTGGCCGAGATGCCGCCCGGCGATGCCGCAAGCAGCATGAGGCCGACCGCGAACACCGGCGACAGCCCGAAGCCCACGATGATCGCGTAGCAAGCGAGCGGCAGCCCGACGACCTGCAGCACGAGCGCGATGGTCACCGCCTTGGGGTGCTTGAAGAGCCGCCGGAAGTCGTCCAGCGAGAGCGACAGCCCGAGCCCGAACATCACCAGCGCGAGCGCGCCGAACAGGAAGCGGGTCACGATGAGCGTAGCGTCCATGGCTTGTTGTCTCCTCTTTCTGGTTCTTCTGAAAAAATGGCCGCCAACACCCGTCGCGCAGGCGCTGGCAGCCGTGGAAACCGGGATCGGCGCTCTGCTTATTGCTTGTAGCTGTCGTCGATGCGGTCGAGCTTGCGGATCAGCGAAGGCCAGACGAACTGTCCGCCCAGGCCGCCGGTCTGCACCTTCATCGCCTGGCCCACGCCCTCGACGATCTTGGGGTTCACCTGCGTGAGTTCGCTACCGCCCGATTGCGCGGCGATCTGGATCTGGCAGGTGTTCTCGAAGGTGTACATCGAAAGGAAGGCGTCGGCAATGGTCTTGCCGCAAGTCAGCAGGCCGTGGTTGCGCAGCATCAGGAAATTGGCGTTGCCCATGTCGGCCTGCAGGCGCGGCTTCTCGTCGTCGCGGAAGGCCACGCCTTCGTAGTCGTGGTAGGCCAGCGACGCCAGCACGAAGGTCGACTGCTGGCTGATGGGCAGCACGCCGTTCTTCTGCGCGCTCACCGCGATGCCGGCCCGGGTGTGGGTGTGCAGCACGCACTGGATGTCTTCGCGCGCCGCATGCACGGCGCTGTGGATCACGAAGCCGGCCGGGTTCACGGGGTAGGGCGAGTCGATGATCTTGTTGCACTGCTGGTCGACCTTGACCAGGCTCGACGCGGTGATCTCGTCGAACATCAGGCCGTAGGGGTTGATCAGGAAGTGGTGCTCGGGCCCGGGAATGCGCGCGCTGATGTGCGTGAAGACCAGGTCGCTCCAGCCGTAGAGCGCCACCAGGCGATAGCAGGCGGCAAGGTCGACGCGCAGCTGCCACTCCTCGGCGGAGACGAGCTTCTGGATTTCAGATTGGGAGTTTGCGTTCATGGTGGGTTGGTTCCTTGTGGGGGTCAGACCGCGGCCGGTTCCTTCATGGCCGCCTTGTAGATGCTCTGCTTCGGCTGTGCCATCAGGCGCTGCAGCATGGGTTCGAATTCACCGATGGGCAGCGTCTCGGCGCGGGGGTCGAAGGCCGGGTTGTCGTAGAGCGCGCAGAACTCGGCCGTGCGCTCGTAGTGCGGATGGTCCTTGAAGCCGTCGCGCATGTCGCGGTCCAGGCCGATGTGATGGAAGAAGTAGTGGCCCTGGAAGATGCCGTGGTGCTGCACCATCCAGTGGTTGGCCTCGCTCACGAAGGGCTTGAGGATGGCCGCGGCAATGTCGGGATGGTTGAAGCTGCCGAGCGTGTCGCCGATGTCGTGCAGGAGCGCGCACACCACGTATTCCTCGTCGCGGCCGTCGCGCAGCGCGCGCGTGGCGGTCTGCAGCGAATGGGTGTAGCGGTCGACCGGAAAGCCGCCGTAGTCGCCTTCGAGGATCTGCAGGTGCTTGATCACGCGCGCGGGCAGGGCGCCCGCGAACTGCCTGAACTCGCCGCCGATCAGTTGCCAGTCTTCGCGCGTGCTCTCCTGCATGCTCCTGAAACCTGCCCGTTCGCTCATCGTGTTGTCTCCGTGTTCTTTGGGGGGAGCGGCCACTGTAGACCCGGGCTTGACGTTCAACTGTCAAGAATTTGACAATGCAAGGCTCTGGTAAACCCCCGCATGCCGCCTTCCAAACCGCGTCTTTCCCCTGTGCACCGCGCTGCGATGGAGCGCAATCCATGGTTCACCAGCATGCCGCGCGCGCAGCGCGAAGCACTGCTGGGCGCGGGCGAACTCATTCACGTGCGGCGCGGCGCCATGGTGTTCCGCCAGGGCGATCCGATCCATGCCGCGGGCGGCGGCTTCTATGGCCTTCTGGCCGGCACGATCAAGATCTCGTCGCTGCGGCAGGACGGGCGCGAGGCCATTCTTGCGGTGCTCGAGCCCGGCAACTGGTTTGGCGAGATCACGCTGATCGATGGCTCGCCGCGCACGCACGACGCCACCGCGCTGGAGGCGCTCGACCTGCTGGTGGTGCCGCCCGAGGCCTTTGCCCAGCAGATGCGCGACGTGGTCTTTGCCAACGCGATGGCCGCCATGCTGGCCGCGCGCGTGCGCATGCTCTACGGCCTGACCGAAGACGCCACGCTGCGCAGCCTGCGCGCGCGCGTGGCGCACCGGCTGCTGGTGCTGGCGCGCGGCGACGCCACGCAGTCGGTGCAGCTGCGCCGCACGCTGATGCTGCCGCAGGAGGCGCTGGCGATGATGCTCGGCGTCACGCGCCAGACGCTCTCGAAGGAGCTCAATGCGCTGGCGGGCGAGGGCGTGCTCGCACTGGGCTACGGGCGCATCGAGCTCAGGTCGCTCGATGCGCTGCAGGCGCTGGTGAGCACCGGATAGCGCCTCAGCGCAGCACGCGCCCGTCGGCCGAGATGCTGATCAGGTCGATGGTGCGCGAGGCATCGCGCAGGCCCGGGCGCAGGTTGACGCGGAAGCCGCCCACGTCGTAGTCGGTCATGGCGGTCATCACGCGCTGCAGGCTCGCAGTCGTGAAGCCGCGGCCCGCGCGGCGCACCGCTTCGCCCGCCACCTTGACTGCGATGAAGCCTTCGAGGCCTTCGTACGAGGGCGTCTGGTCGGAGTTGTCGACCGCGGCGCGGTACTCCTTGACGATCGGGATGGCCGAGGGCCGCGGCGACGGCACCACCTGCGAGATCACGATGCCGCCGATGTCCTTGCCCAGTTCGGCATAGAGCGGGTCGATGCCCACGATCGAGAAGGCCATGAAGCTGCCGCTGTAGCCGCTCTTGCGCAGCTTGCGGATCGCGTTGGCCGTGGTGCCCGAGAGCGACACCAGCACGATGGCCTGCGGCGTCTGCTGCAGAACCGTCTTCAGCGCCGCGTCGAGCTTGTCGGCGCCGCCGGCCGGCACCATCGCCGAGGCCACCAGCGCGGGCAGCTTCAGCTCGGAGATGGCCTGCTGGACGGCGGCCAGGCCGGCGCGGCCCATGGCGTCGTCGTCGCCCACCAGCGCGATGCGCGTCTGCCCCACGGTGGCGCACTGGCGCACGATCTTCAGCGCCTCGTCGATCATGCCGGGGCGCACGTGGAACACGTTCGGATGGCTGGCTTCGCGCAGCGCGTCGGCGGCGGCAAAGGGCGCGAACAGCAGGCTGCCCTGCTGCGCGGCCACGTTGGCCCCGGCATCGCTGCTGGCGGTGCCCACGAAGCCGAACAGCATGTCGGCCTTGTCGGCGCCCAGCAGCGTGCGGGCATTGGCGGCGGCCCGGCCCGCGTCGTAGCCGTCGTCGAGCTGCAGCAGCTTGAGCTGCAGGCCGCTGGCGGCATTGCGCTCGTTGAAGTCGGCCACCGCGAGCCGGCCGCCGGCCGCGAAGGCCAGCCCGATCTCGCCGGCTGCGCCCGTCAGCGGCACCGACTGGCCCAGGACGACCACCCGTGCGCCCGCGGCGCGGCCCGACGATTGCGACAGCACCGGCAGATGAACGCCGCCGCCCAGCAGCAGCGCCCCGCACGCCTTGCCCAGCCATTCCCTGCGAGAACTGTCCATGGGTCACCTTTTTTAACAGTAGTAAAAAAGTGTAGCAAGTTCGGTGCCCATGGGGAAGGCTGCGGCGCGCGCCGCCGGCAGGCTGCGCAAGCCGCTTCAGGCGCGCCGGAACACCAGGTCCCAGACGCCGTGGCCCAGCTTGATGCCGCGGTTCTCGAACTTGGTGAGCGGCCGGTACTCCGGCTTGGGCGCGTAGCCTTCGGCCGTGTTGCGCAGCAGCGGCTCGGCGGACAGCACCTCGAGCATCTGCTCCGCGTAGGGCTGCCAGTCGGTGGCGCAGTGGATGTAGCCGCCCGGCTGCAGGTGCTCGGCGAGCTTCTTCACGAACTCGGGCTGGATCAGGCGGCGCTTGTTGTGGCGCTTCTTGTGCCAGGGATCGGGAAAGAACACATGCACGCCCGCCAGCGAGCCGGGCTGCAGCATGTGGTCGAGCACGTCGACCGCATCGTGCGCGCAGATGCGGATGTTGGTGATCGACTGCTCGCCGATGCGCTTGAGCAGCGCGCCCACGCCGGGCTCGTGCACTTCGCAGCACAGGAAATTGGTCTCGGGCAGCACGGTGGCGATGTGCGCGGTGGCCTCGCCCATGCCAAAGCCGATCTCGAGCACGGTCGGGCCGGCGCGGCCGCCGAAGGCCGCCGTGAGGTCGAGCGGCTCCGGCTTGTAGGGGATGAGGAACAGCGGGCCCAGCTCGGCAAAGGCGCGCGCCTGGCCGTCGGTGGTGCGGCCCGCGCGCTTCACGAAGCTCTTGAGACGGCGGTGCAGCGGATGCGGCTTGTTGCTGTTGTCGTCGGCCGCGTCGTCGTCGTCGCTGGGCGTGGAATCGTGGGGCACGGTGTCGGAAGAGGTCATTACGGCCGCGAATTGTAGAGATCGCGCCATTCGGGCACCCAGCCGGCCAATGCAGGTGCGCAGGAAGCGGCCGTGGTGCCGCGCAACCCGAGCACGCGCGCGGCCGCGTCGAGGGCCGCCAGCGCAGCCTCGGGCGTGGCGGTGTCGATGGCGGTGGCGCCGTTCTGCTTGGAGAGCTTGTCGCCGTCGGCGCCGCGCACCAGCGGCGTGTGCAGGTAGCCGGGGGTGGGCAGGCCGAGCGCGCGCTGCAGCAGGATCTGGCGCGCGGTGTTGTCGGCCAGGTCCTCGCCCCGCACCACGTCGGTCACGCCCTGTTCCGCGTCGTCGATCACCACCGCAAGCTGGTAGGCCCACGGGCCGTCGGCGCGGCGCAGCACGAAGTCGCCGACTTCGCGGCTCACGTCCTGGCACTGGCGGCCGAGGCGGCGGTCGGTCCAGCAGAGTTCGCCGGAGGCAAGCGCCGGCTGGGCGGATTCGAATTTCTCGGTGGCAAAGCGCCAGGCGCGTGCGGGCTTGCCATGCAATCCATCGCGGCAGGTGCCGGGGTAGACCCGCTCGCCATGGCGCGTGTGCGGCCGGCCGAGCCGGGCGAGCGCCTCGTCGATGTCCTTGCGCGAACAGCCGCAGGGGTAGGCAAGGCCGAGGCCCTGCAGCCTTGCCAGCGCGGCTTCGTAGCGCTCGGTGCGCTGCGTCTGCCATACCGGCGTTTCGTCGGGCAGCAGGCCGCAGTCGGCCAGCTGCCGGAGGATGTGCTCGCCCATGCCGGGCAGGCAGCGTTCGGTGTCGGCGTCCTCTATGCGGACCAGCCAGCGCGCCTGAGGGCCGCGCGCGCGCACGTCGAGCCAGCTTGCGAGCGCAGCCACCAGCGAGCCGGCATGCAGCGGGCCGGTGGGCGAGGGCGCGAAACGGCCGGTCTCCCGCATCCGCGGATCAGATCACTGCAAGCGCCAGCGAAAGGCCCGAGAGGAACGCGTCTTCGACCCGGTGCCCGGTGCACCAGTCGCCGGCTACG
Organism: Variovorax sp. SPNA7; assembly: GCF_033807855.1. Taxonomy (NCBI): domain Bacteria; kingdom Pseudomonadati; phylum Pseudomonadota; class Betaproteobacteria; order Burkholderiales; family Comamonadaceae; genus Variovorax; species Variovorax sp. SPNA7. The sequence goes on along the minus strand of NZ_CP138513.1, from coordinate 3,498,369 downwards.
CCGATGCGCGCCTTGGCGTCCCACAGGTGGCTCTTGCCCACTGGAACCTGGGTCTGCGCTTCGGGCCAGCAGCGTGCCCGGGCGTGCGTGGGCGCGGCATGGATGCCGGTGATCTCGGCGAAGGCGCGCAGCAGCTTGGCCTCGACGCGCGCGGCATCGTCGCGCAGGTGCTCCTGCGACCAAGTTGCGCTGGCCTGCAGCGTCCAGCGCTCGACGCGTTCGCGGCCGGGCTTGGACGACTCGCGCGCGAGCCATGCCACGCGGTGGTGGGTGCTGCGCGCCGCATTCCATTGCGGGCCGAGGTGCGACATGTTGGCCTGGTTGGCCTGCGGGAAGGCGATCATCAGCGTCCAGCACGGCGCGATGCGCACCGGCTCGATCTTCTGGCTGATGGCGGCCGAGAGCTTGCCGTCGCCCAGCAGCGCGCGCGTGCGCGAGGGGGGCACGGCCAGCAGCACGGCGTCGAAGCCCGAGTACACGTGCTGCGAATCGTCTTCACCGGCGGTGCGCAGCTGCCAGCGCTTGGCGTCGAGCGCATCGGGTTCGATCTGCGTGACCTGCGTGTCGAGCACGAGGCTGTCGCCCAGCGGCGCGGCCCAGTGGGCCACCAGGGCGTCCATGCCCGGCTGGGCCACCCAGTGCGATTCGCGCCCGGGCAATGCGGCCTCGGCCACGCGGCCGTGCGCATCGAGCACGCGCACGAGGTTGGCGCTCCAGGGGCGGCAGAGGCTGGGCGTGGCTTCCAGCGCCAGCGCAAAGCGTGGATCGCGCACGGTGAAGTACTGTGCGCCGCTGTCGAAGCGGCCAAAGGCGGTGTCGACGCTCGCCATGCGCCCGCCGGCCGCGGCCTCGCGTTCGAACACCGTGACCTTGTGGCCGGCCTGCACCAGCGTCCGGGCGCAGGCGACTCCGGCAATGCCGGCGCCGACGACGGCGTAGTGGCGTGGAGCGGCGGGGGTTCGGTGGCGGTCGGCCGCCTTTGCAGTTGCGCGAGTGGTCATGAGGGACTCTTTTCTTGTGTACGGAGACGGATGGATGTGTCCGGACTCTACATCGGTCCGGGAGCGGGGCTGGAGGACGCGTCCTGTTCGGGGTGCGTGCACAGGCCACCGGGTACTCCCCTCCGCGAATGTCCCCCGCCTTCGGCTCCTCCTTTATTTCGCTGCGGGGAGCACCCGATGCCCTGTGCACGACAAGCGCCGCGCTTGTGCTGGCGGATCAACGACCGCTCTTTCCAACGATCACGTCGATGGGGTGCCTTGCGCAGCGAAATAAAGGAGGAGCCCGAAGGGCGGGGGACATTCGCGGAGCAAGGTACCCCGTCGGCGGGAGCGCGCCCTGAACAGCAGCGACCCGAACAATGCACCCGAACGTACCCGCACCGAGTCAACGCCCGCGATGCCGTTCAAGCAAAGCGCGCCGCGTGGCCTCGTGCTCGAACTGCGCGAGCCACCATTCGAGTGCGCGGCCCGGTCCGCCCGCGCTGCGCACGCGCCAGGCGCAGTGCATGGTCGCGAGCGGCGGCTGGCGTTCGGTCTTGCGCTCGACCAGGTGGCCGGCCTCGATGTAGGGCCGCGCCATCGGCTCGGGCAGGAAGCCGCCGCCCAGCCCGTGCAGCTGCGCGTTCAGCTTGGCCTGCATGCTCGGCACCGTGAGCACGTCCTGTCCGCCGACCAGGTTGACCGTCATGCTCGGCCCGCTGCGCACCGAGTCGGCCGCCGCCACCGCGCGATGCTGGCGCAGCACCACATCGGTCAATGGCTCGGGCAGGCGCGCGAGCGGATGGTGCGGCGCCACGGCATAGACAAAGCACAGCTCGCCGATCGGCCGGCTGCGGATGCCGGTGGCGGTGAAGGCCAGGCTCGCGGCGTCGAGCACCGCGCCGATGGCCAGGTCGGCCTCGCCGCTGGTCAGCGCCTCGATGGTGCCGAGCAGGGTTTCGTCGCGCAGCTTGAGCCGCGTGGGCGGATCGAGCGCGAAGAAGGCCGTGGCCAGGTCGAGTAGCGGGTCGCGCGCGATCACGCTGTCGACCGCGATGGTGAGCATCGGCTCCCAGCCGGTGGCCACGCGCTTGACGCGGTTGGCCACCGCATCGATCTCGCCGAGCAGCCGCGCCGCCTCGCGCAGCAGCTCGGCGCCGGCCTCGGTGATGCGCGCCTGGCGCGCGCTGCGGTCGAACAGCAGCACGTCGAGCGCGTCCTCGATCTGGCGCACGCGGTAGCTGAGCGCGCTGGGCACGAGGTTGAGCGCGCGCGCCGCGCCGGCAAAGCTGCCGGTGCTCGCCACGGTCTGCAGCATGGCGAGCGCATCGGGGGTCAGTACGTCTCTGGCGCTGGGCATGGCGGCTCCTTCGACCGGTGGATCGATCGATCAAAAAATTTGAATGATGCCATCAAAACCCGGCGCTTTTACTGATGGGGTGCGGGCCTAAAGTTCTTCACATCCGCTGCGCATCCGGCGCGGCATACGAAGAAGGCCCGAGCATCCCCACGGGGCAGGGCCGAAGGAGTCTGACGATGTTGCAAGTCCGTAAATCACAGGAACGCGGTTATGCCGACCATGGCTGGCTGCGCTCGTTCCACAGCTTTTCCTTTGCCGGCTACTACGACCCGGCCCACATGGGTTTCGGCAACCTGCGGGTGATCAACGAAGACCGCGTGGCCGCGGGCGCCGGCTTCGGCACCCATGGCCACAAGGACATGGAGATCATCAGCTACGTGCTGTCGGGCGAACTGGCGCACAAGGACAGCATGGGCAACGTGGAATCCATCCCGCCGGGCGACGTGCAGCGCATGAGCGCGGGCCGCGGCGTGATGCACAGCGAGTTCAACCACAAGGCCGACGAGACCACGCACTTCCTGCAGATCTGGATCGAGCCGAACGTGCGCGGCATTGCGCCCGGCTACGAGCAGAAGAAGTTCAGCGACGCCGAAAAGCGCGGCAAGCTGCGCCTGGTGGCTTCGCCCGACGGTGCCGACGGCTCGGTCACGGTGCATGCCGATGCGCGCCTCTTCGCAGGCCTGCTCGACGGCGACGAGAAGGCCAGCCTGGCGCTCGACCCCGAGCGCAAGAGCTACGTGCACCTGGTGCGCGGCGAACTCGAAGTCAATGGCCAGAAGCTCGCGGGCGGCGACGCCGCGATGCTCCAGGGCGAATCGCAGCTCACGCTCGGCGCCGGCAAGGATGCCGAAGTGCTGGTGTTCGACCTGGCGTCCTGAGGTCCTGAGAAGGCGCTCTCTTTTTTCCCCGTTTTCCGTCTCTTTCTTTCAATTCAACAACCGAGGAGTTTCATCATGACAACCACTGCATTCAACGCAACCGCCACCACCACCCCCACCGCTGCCCAGGACACGCTGGCACTGGTCGGCCGCGTCCTGATCGCACTCTTGTTCGTGCCAGCCGGTTTCAGCAAGCTCATGGGCTTTGCCGGCACGGTGGGTTACATCTCGTCCGTCGGCGCACCGCTGCCGCAAGTTGCTGCAGCCATCGCAATCATCGTGGAGCTGGGCCTGGGCCTGATGCTGCTCGTCGGCTTCAAGACGCGCCTGTCGGCCGTCGTGCTGGCGGTGTTCACCGTGGCGGCATCCGTGCTGTTCCACAACTACTGGAGCATGCCCGCCGACAAGGCCTTCGTGAACCAGCTGATGTTCTTCAAGAACATCGCCGTCGCCGGCGGCTTGCTCGCCTTTGTCGCCTTCGGTGCCGGCCGTTTCAGCATCGACAGGAAGTAAGCTGACCCCCAAGGCTTCGCATCGACGGCCATCGTTTCCACTCAGGAGAATCATTCAATGCCCAACATAGTCATCGTGTTTCATTCCGGCTACGGCCACACCCAGCGCGTGGCGCAAGCCGTGGCCGATGGCGCAGGTGCGCAGCTGCTCGCCATCGATGCCGATGGCAACCTGCCCGAAGGCGGCTGGGAGACGCTGGCCGCAGCCGACGCGATCATCTTCGGCTCGCCGACCTACATGGGCGGCGTGAGCTGGCAGTTCAAGAAATTCGCCGATGCCTCGTCCAAGGTCTGGTACACGCAGGGCTGGAAGGACAAGCTCTTCGCGGGCTTCACCAACAGCGCCACCATGAACGGCGACAAGGTCGCGACCATTGCCTACCTGTGGACGCTTGCAATGCAGCACAGCGGCCTCTGGGTCAGCATGGGCATCCTGCCGACCAACAACAAGGCGGCCACGCGCGACTCGATGAACTACGTGGGCGGCTACGGCGGCCTGCTGACGCAATCGCCTTCGGACGCGAGCCCGGCCGAGATGTTCAAGGGCGACTTCGACACCGCGCGCGCCTTTGGCGAACGCATTGCCGCAGTGGCAAGATCGCGAGTCTAGAACTTACCCCCAGTCTTCGCGCACTTCGTGTCGCTTCGCCAACCCCCTTTCAGGGGGCGACACCAGTGGCCCGGCAAAGCCGGTTCCACGGTGTCCCACGAAAAGACAGTGACGAAGCTGACAAACAACGGAGCCCCCGATGACCGATACCGCCGCACAGACCCAATTGCTTCAACCACACGACAAGGACCTGGGCGGCGGCTTCAAGGTGCGGCGCCTGCTGCCCGCGGCGCAGCGCCGTTCGGTGGGCCCGTTCGTGTTCTTCGACCACTTCGGCCCGGCCACCGAGCAGCCCGGCACGGCGCACGACGTGCGGCCGCATCCGCACATCGGCCTGTCCACGGTCACCTATCTTTTCGAGGGCGCGATGATGCATCGCGACAGCCTCGGCAGCGTGCAGGAGATCCTGCCCGGCGCGATCAACTGGATGACCGCGGGGCGCGGCATCGTGCACTCCGAGCGCAAGCCCGAGCGCCTCAAGGCCGACACCTACGTGAACCACGGGCTGCAGCTCTGGGCTGCCTTGCCGCAGGCGCATGAAGAAACCGAGCCGAGCTTCGAGCACACGCCGGCCAGCGCCATTCCCGAGGTGGTGGAGCAGGGCGTGGCGGTGCGCGTGCTGGTGGGCGAGGCCTTTGGCGTGCGTTCACCCGTGAAGACGCTCTCGCAGACGATCTACCTCGACATCGCATTGCCCGCGGGCGGCCGCTTCGAGCTGCCCGCGCTGGCTCCCGAACTGGCCGTCTACGTTGTCGATGCCGATGCGAGCGTCAACGGCGAAGCGATTTCCGCGCACACGATGGCGGTTCTGCCCGACGGCCAAGGCGCGGTACTGGCTTGCGACAGCGCCGCACGCCTGATGGTGATCGGCGGCGAGCCGCTCGACGGCCCGCGCTACATCACCTGGAACTTTGTCTCGAGCCGGCGCGAGCGCATCCTCGAAGCCGGTTCCGACTGGGCTGCGCAGCGCATGGGGCATGTGCCTGGCGAGACCGAATTCATTCCGCTGCCCGGCAAGCCCTTTGGCGTGCGCGAGCCCGACGTGGGCACGACGCCGGTCTGATCTCCAAAGCGCGTGGCCGGCAATCCGCCGGCTATTTTTTCAGGCCGCTGCCGAGGTCGACGTCTTCCGCCGCACGCGCACTGGCATCGGCCGCACGCGCGCTCAGGTCGGGCGCCAGCGCGCGCCGGCCGTCGAACACGAAGCAGTCGCCGTGGTAGTGCGCGCCGCCGACCTCTTCGAAATATTTGAGGATGCCGCCTTCGAGCTGCAGCACGTTCTCGATGCCTTCTTCGCGCATCAGGATGGCGGCCTTCTCGCAGCGGATGCCGCCGGTGCAGAAGCTCACCACCGTCTTGCCCGCGAAATCGGCGCGGTGCGCCTTGAGCGCGGGCGGGAATTCGGTGAACTTGGTGATGCGCCAGTCGATTGCGCCGTCGAAGCTGCCTTCGTCGACCTCGAAGTCGTTGCGCGTGTCGAGCAGCGCGATTTCCCGGCCTTCGTCGTCATGGCCCTGGTCGAGCCAGCGCTTGAGCGTGGGGGCGTCCACGCCCGGCGCCCGGCCTGCTGCCGGCTGGATGGCCGGGTGGTCCATGCGGATGATCTCGCGCTTGAGCTTCACGAGCATGCGGCGGAAGGGCTGCGCGGCGGACCAGCTTTCCTTGGTCTCGAGGTCGGCGAAGCGCGCATCGGCGCGCAGGCCGGCCACGAAGCTGCGCACGGCGTCGGGCAGCCCCGCCAGGAACAGGTTGATGCCCTCGGGCGCCAGCAGGATGGTGCCCATGAGGCCCAGGGCCTGGGCGCGCCCGCGCAGGTCTTCGCGCAGCACGGGGCTGTCGTCGATGGCCACGAACTTGTAGGCCGCGATATTCAAAATCTCTTGCACGGGGGGCGATTGTAGGGATTGCCAACCCACATCGTGGAGTGCCGGTTTCTACAATGGGCGGATGTTTGTTCACCTGCGCCTGCACACCGAGTTTTCCGTCGTCGACGGCACCAACCGAATCGACGAAGTCGTCAAGGCCGCCGCTGCCGACAAGCAGCCCGCACTGGCCATCACCGACCTGAACAACCTGTTCGGGGCGGTCAAGTTCTACAAGCAGGGGCGGAGCAAGGGCGTCAAGCCGGTCATCGGCGCTGAAATCTTCATCGAAGGCCTGGGCAAGGAGCCCGGCGTGCTCACCCGCATCGTGCTGCTGGTGCAGAACATGGAGGGCTACCTGCACCTGTCCGAGCTGCTCGCACGCGCCTGGACGCAGAACGTGGGCCGCGGCCAGTCGCAGGCGGCCTGCAAGCTCGAATGGCTCCAGGAGCTGCAGGGCGGGCTCATTGCGCTTTCGGGCGCGCAGGCCGGCCCGCTGGGCGCACCGCTGCTGCAGGGGCAGGAAGAGCGCGCCGCCGAGCTGGCGCTGCAACTGGCGGGCATGTTCCCGCATCGCTTCTACATCGAGCTGCAGCGCGCGGGCCGCCCCGAGGACGAGCCGCACGTGATTGCCGCCGTGAAGCTTGCGGCCCGGCTGCGCCTGCCGGTGGTCGCCACGCACCCGGTGCAGTTTGCCGAACGCCAGGACTACGAGGCGCACGAGGCGCGCGTCTGCATCTCGGAAGGCGAAATCCTCGGCAACCCGCGCCGTGTGCGCAAGTTCACCGAGGAGCAGTACTTCAAGTCGAGCGCCGAGATGCAGGCACTCTTTGCCGACGTGCCGAGCGCGCTGGCCAACACGGTCGAGATCGCCAAGCGCTGCAACCTCACGCTGGTGCTCGGCAAGCCGCAGCTGCCCGACTTTCCGACGCCCTTCATCAACGAAGGCGTGCGCATGCCGATCGACGAGTTCTTCCGCCAGGAGTCCTTCCTGGGCCTGGAAGAACGCCTGGCGCACCTCTACCCCGACCCGGCCCGGCGCGACGCCGAGCGGCCGCGCTATGTGGAGCGGCTGGAGTTCGAGATCAACACGATCCTGAACATGGGCTTCCCCGGCTACTTCCTGATCGTGGGCGACTTCATCAAGTGGGCCAAGAACAACGGCTGCCCGGTGGGGCCGGGCCGGGGCTCGGGCGCGGGCTCGCTGGTGGCCTATGCGCTGAAGATCACCGACCTCGATCCGCTCGAATACAAGCTGCTGTTCGAACGTTTCCTGAACCCCGAGCGCGTCTCGATGCCCGACTTCGACATCGACTTCTGCCAGGGCAACCGCGACCGCGTGATCGACTACGTCAAGGACAAGTACGGCCGCGACGCCGTGAGCCAGATCGCCACCTTCGGAACGATGGCCGCGCGCGCCGCCATCCGCGACGTGGGCCGCGTGCTCGACATGAGCTACATGTTCTGCGACGGCATCAGCAAGCTCATTCCCAACAAGCCGGGCCAGCCCGTCACCATCCAATATCCGCCGGACCCGAAGGTGGAAGGCGACAAGAACAACTACGCCATCGAGATGGAGCCGCAGCTCGCGGCGCGCATCGAGAAGGAAGAAGAAGTGCGCATGCTGGTCGAGCTCGCGCAGAAGCTCGAAGGCATGACGCGCAACATCGGCATGCACGCGGGCGGTGTGCTGATTGCGCCCGGCAAGCTCACCGATTTCTGCCCGCTCTACCAGCAGCCCGGCAGCGACTCGGCCGTGAGCCAGTACGACAAGGACGACGTGGAGGCCATCGGCCTCGTGAAGTTCGACTTTTTGGGCCTGGCCACGCTCACGATCCTCGAGATCGCGAAAGAGTTCATCGTCAAGCGCCACAAGGGCCAGGAGAACTTCGCCTACGAGAACATCAAGCTCGACGACCGCGAGACCTACAAGCTGTTCTCCGAGGGCAAGACGGAGGCGGTGTTCCAGTTCGAAAGCCGCGGCATGCAGGGCATGCTGAAGGATGCGCGGCCGACGCGGCTGGAAGACCTGATCGCGCTCAACGCGCTGTACCGTCCGGGCCCGATGGACCTGATCCCGAGCTTCGTGGCGCGCAAGCATGGCCGCGAAGAGGTGGAGTACCCGCACCCGGCCGTGGCCGAGATGCTCTCCGAGACCTACGGGATCATGGTCTACCAGGAGCAGGTGATGCAGACCGCGCAGATCCTGGGCGGCTACTCGCTCGGCGGCGCCGACCTGCTGCGCCGCGCCATGGGCAAGAAAAAGCTCGAGGAGATGGCCGAGCACCGCGAGAAATTCCGCGCGGGCGCGCTCAAGACGCACGGCATTCCCCAGGACAAGGCCGACGAGATCTTCGACCTGATGGAGAAGTTCGCGGGCTACGGCTTCAACAAGTCGCACGCCGCCGCCTACTCGCTGCTGGCGTACCACACGGGCTGGCTCAAGGTCCACTACACCGCCGAGTTCTTCTGCGCCAACATGACCGTGGAAATGGACGACACCGACAAGCTCAAGGTGCTGTTCGAGGACGCGCAGAAGAACTTCGGCATCACCTTCGAACCGCCGGACGTGAACCGCGGCAACTACCGCTTCGAGCCGGTCACCGACAAGGTGATCCGCTATGGCCTGGGGGCCGTCAAGGGCACGGGCCAGCTCGCGGTCGAGGCCGTGGTGCGCGCACGCGAGGAGGGCGGGCCGTTCAAGAGCCTGTTCGACTTCTGCGTGCGCATCGACCGCCAGCGCATCAACAAGCGCACGGTCGAGGCGCTCATCAAGGCCGGTGCCTTCGACGCGATCCAGCAGAACCGCGCCTCGCTCATCGCCTCGGTCGACCGCGCCTTTGAGTTCGCAGCCGCCACCGAGGCCAATGCCGCGCAGGTCGACATCTTCGGCGACAGCGAGCACGGCTCGGCCACGCAGGAGCCCGAACTGGTCGACGCCACGCCCTGGGGCGTGAAGGAGCGGCTCACCTTCGAGAAGACGGCCGTCGGCTTCTATCTTTCGGGCCACTTGTTCGACGAGGTGGCGCACGAGGTGCGGCGCTTCTGCAAGCGCGAGATCGGCGACCTGATGGACACGCGCGAACAGCAGGTGATCGCGGGCATCGTGAGCGATTTCCGCGTGATCAACGGCCAGCGCGGCCGGCTGGCGATCTTCAAGCTCGACGACAAGTCCGATGCCATCGACGCCACCGCCGACGAGGCGCTGATCAACGCGAACCGCAACACCCTGAAGGACGACGAACTGGTGATCGTGAGCGGCCGGCTGCAGCCGGGCCGCGGCGGCTTCGAGGCCCGCTTCCAGGTGCAGCAGGTGTGGGACCTGGCCACCGCGCGCTGCCGCTTCGGAAAATTCCTGCGCGTGGCGGTCAATGGCAAGGCACCCGACATCGCGCGCCTGGTGAAAGACTTTCCGCCGCGCACCGAGCAGAGCGAGCACGGCGACCTCGTGCAGGGGCTGCCGGTGCGCCTGTCGATGGCGCGCGGCGGCGCGCAGGTCGAGCTGCAGCTCGGGGAGCGCGCCAAGTTCTTCCCGACCGACGCCGCGCTCGCGAGCTGGACGGCGCAGGCGGACGCCGGCAAGGCCTCGGTCGTCTACGAGTGAGCGCAGCCAGGGGCGCCGAACGTTCCTCCAGCGGGAACAATCGGCGGCTCGGGCTGTCCATCTTTCTTTGACCCGCCCGTTCGAAGGAGGAACGATCGCCATGCCCCATCCCAAGACCCTGAAGAAAACCGCGCTGGCCCTCGGCATGTCGCTTGCACTGGCGCTGCCCTTGTCGTCGGCGTTCGCGCAGTACGCGGGCCCGAGCAGCGTGCCGGCAATGACCGTCAAGCAACTGCTCGACACCGGCAAGGACGACCAGCACGCCACGCTGCGCGGCTTCATCGTCTCGCACGATGGCGGCGGGCACTACACCTTTGCCGACGACACCGGCCGCATGAAGGTGGAGATCGATGCCAAGCACTTCCCGCCGGGCGTGAAGATCGACGACAAGGTGCGCGTCGAGATCTCGGGCGAGTTCGACAAGGACCTCGTGGGCAACAAGGCCGAACTCGACGTCAAGCGGCTGAGCGTCGTCGCTGCGGCAAGGTAGCAGGGCGGCGGGGCGCCGCCAGCGGCTAGCGCTTGGGCCGCAGCGAGACGATCAGCGACGGGAAGATGCGCCCGTCGGTGTCGCGCGGCAGCTTGTCGGTCTTGTGCAGGCCGCGTTCGGCGGCTTCGTCCCAGCTGGGCAGTCCGCTCGACTTGGTCAGCTTGACGCCGACGATGGTGCCGTCCGGTGCCAGGTTCACCTCGAACTCGGCCGCCGGATTGCCGTTGACCGTCTCGGCGTCGGGGAAGGTGATGTTCGGGCGCACCGCAGCGGCAATGCGTCCCGCGTAGCCGCTCGACGGCCCTGACGAGCGCAGGGCCGTGCCCTTGGAATCGTCGCTGCCGCTCGCGCCCGCGAGGCCCTGCATGCGCTTGAGCGTTGCGGCGCGGTCGGCCGCGGCCTGCTTGGCTGCGGCTTCCTGCTGCTGCTTCTTCGCTTCGGCCTGCTTGGCCTCGGCTTCCTGCTGCTGCTTCTTCTGCTGCTCGGCGAGCTTTTGCTGCTGCGCCTTCTTGCGCTCGGCTTCGTCTTCGGCGCGCTGCTTGGCCTCGAGCTCTTTCTTGCGCTGCTGTTGCTGGCGCTCGAGCTCGCGCTCCTTCTGTTCCTTTTCTTCCTTGAGCTTTTTCTCGCGCTCGAGCGCGATGTCCGGCGTACGCGGCGGCGGCGCGGGCTCGGGGGCCTTCACCTGAGGCGGCGGTGGCGGCGGAGGAGGAGCAGGCGGCGGCGGCGCGGGAGCCGGCGTGGGTGCCTGCGGCGCGGACAGGCGCGGCGCGGCCTGCTGCACCGTGGAAGACCACAGCTCCGCATCGACGGCGCCTTCGTCGGCATCGCTGCGCCAGCGCACTCCCCACGTCAGCGCGGCAATCAGCAACGCGTGCGCAACCAGCGCGAGCAACACCGCGCGCGGCGTGCCGCGCTGCGGCGGTGGTGCGAACTCGGGGCGATCCAGTGCGAGCGACATGCCTTATTTGCCGCCCGTGGTGGTGACCGACAGGCCCACGCGCTCGATGCCGCTGCGCTTGAGCTGGTTCATCGCCTTCACGACGGTTTCGTACTTCACGGACTTGTCGGCGCTGATGACCACGGGGCGCTGGTCGTCGCCGCCCTGGGCGGTCTTGGCCGCGGAGCCGATCTGGGTCATGGGAACGGACGTGCCGCCGCTGCCGGTGGACGGGTCCTTCTTGATCTGCGCTTCGTCATCGCTCTTGATGACGATCTCGATCGGCTTGTCGGGCTGCTTGTTGGCGCGGTCGACCGAGGGCAGGTTGATCACGCTCGGCGTGATGAGCGGCGCGGTGACCATGAAGATGATCAGCAGCACCAGCATCACGTCGATGAACGGGACCATGTTGATCTCGTTGATCGTGCGGCGGCCTCGGCCCCGGGATGAAACTGCGGGCATGGGCTGTAACCTCCGCTCAGCGGTTGGCCGGAGCCGCCGAAGTTGCCGACGCCACCGCGGCCGGGTTGGCCGAGAGGTTGCGCTGCAGGATGTTGGAGAACTCCTCGATGTAGGTCTCGAGGGCAATCGCGATCTTGTCGATCTCGCGTGCGAAGCGGTTGTAGCCCACCACCGCCGGAATGGCGGCGAACAGGCCGATGGCGGTGGCCACCAGCGCTTCGGCAATGCCGGGCGCCACGGTGGCCAGCGTCACCTGCGCGAGCGCGGCCAGGCCGGTGAACGCATGCATGATCCCCCAGACCGTGCCGAACAGGCCCACATATGGCGACACCGAACCCACGGTGGCCAGGAACGACAGGTTCTGCTCGGCCGCGTCGAGTTCGCGCTGGAAGCTCGCGCGCATGGCGCGGCGGGCGCCGTCGAGCAGCGTGGGGGCGTCGCTCACGTGGCGCTCGCGCAGCTTCTGGTACTCGCGCATGCCGGAGGCGAAGATGCGTTCCATGGGTCCCGCGAACTTGGCGTTCTGCGCGGCCGAGGCGAACAGTTCGTTCAGGCTGGTGCCCGACCAGAACTCGCGCTCGAAGTCGTCGTTGAGCGCGCGCATGCGGCGCAGCGCGAAGTACTTGCGGATGATCGCGGCCCAGCTGGCGATCGAGACGATCACGAGCAGCAGCACGACCAGTTGCACCACGAAGCTCGCATGGAGCAGGAGATTGATGATGGAGAGGTCTTGGTTCATGGCTTGAAAGGTTGAGTCATGGAGCCGCCGCAGCGCTCGAGGGTTCCCGCAACTTGGGCCGGTATGCGCGCAGGACGCAATGTGGAGGCATCCACCCAGCCGATGCGGATCGTGCCTTCGCACAGCAGGACGGGTGCCGCGGCTCCCGTTCGTTCTTGCTCTGTTTTTGATAGCACTCGTTGACCGATTATCAACGACGCCGTACCCATTTGTCGGAGATCGGCTGTAACCAGCAGTTCGTCGTCGAGCCGGGAGGGGCGATGGTATTTGAGCTGCGTTTCGCTCACCACGAACTGGCCGCCGGTTTCCTCGCGCAGCTTTCGCTGCTCCACGCCCAGCGAGCGCAGCCATTCGGTGCGGCCGCGCTCCATGAACTTGAGGTAGTTGGCATAGAACACGATGCCGCCGGCGTCGGTGTCTTCCCAGTAGACGCGGATCGGAAACGCGTAGCTCATCGGGCGGGGTTCGCGATCATGGCGCGCAGGCGCTCGACCGATTCCTGCAGGTGCGCCATCGAGCTGGCGGTGGAGAAGCGCACGAACCGGCTTGTCTCGGCGGTGCCGAAATCGCGGCCCGGCGTCACGGCCACGTGGGCGCGCTTCATGGTTTCGAAGGCGAAGTCCCAGCTGCCCGAGATGCCCAGTTTCTCGGCGACCGCGGTGCAGTCGGCCCAGGCGTAGAAGGCGCCATCGGGCACCACCGGCACGTTCAGGCCCAGCGCATTCAACTGTGGGATGAACCAGTCGCGGCGCGCCTTGAACTCGGCGCGGCGGCGCTCGTATTCGGCAATGCTCTCGGCCTCGAAGCAGGCCAGCGCGGCGTACTGCGACACGGTGCTCGCGCAGATGAAGAGGTTCTGCGCCAGCCGCTCGACCACCGGCACCAGCGCCTCGGGCACCACCAGCCAGCCCAGGCGCCAGCCGGTCATGTTGAAGTACTTGCTGAAGCTGTTGATGCTGATGACGTTGTCGTCGATGGCCAATGCCGTCTGCCCGAAGGCATCGTCGTACGAAAGTCCGAGGTAGATCTCGTCGATCAGCGTGATGCCGCCGCGCTGCGACACCACCTCGTGGATGCGGCGCAGTTCATCGGGCGCGATCGAGGTGCCGGTCGGGTTGGAGGGCGAGGCCAGCAGCACGCCGCGCGTCTTCTCGGTCCAGGCGGCCTCGACCTTGGCGGCCGTGAGCTGGAAGCGCTCTTCGGCGGTGGTGGGCACCAGCACGGCCTTGCCGTCCGCGGCGCTCACGAAGTGCCGGTTGCAGGGATAGCTGGGGTCGGGCAGCAGGATCTCGTCGCCGGATTCGATCAGCGCCAGGCAGGCCAGCTGCAGCGCAGCCGAAGCTCCCGCGGTCACCACGATGCGGCGCGCCGGCACGTCGACGCCGAAGCGCTGCGCATACCAGCCGCTGATGCGCTCGCGCAGCAGCTCCAGGCCGGTGGCCTGGGTGTACTGCGTGGCACCGGCGCGCACGGCGCGGGCGGCGGCTTCCTGCACCAGCGGCGGGGCGGTGAAGTCGGGTTCGCCGATGTTCAGGAAGATCATCGGCCGGTCGGTGTGGGCCACCTCGCGCGCGAGCACGCCGGCGGCCTTGGCCACCTCCATCACGTAGAAGGGTTCGATGCGCTGTGCGCGCCCCGAGATTCTCATTGCACCCCCAGGCTACGGCGCTGCGCGCCTTCGCCACCCCCCTCGCAAGCGAGGGGGCGAGCGCCTTCGGGCGGCCGGGCGGCGCTCCTCACGCTCTGGCCTTGCCCGAGGCCCGGTCGGCCTCGACCTCGGCGGCGCGCAATTGCGGCGCCAGGCCATTGAGCACGGCGTTCACGTACTTGTGGCCGTCGGTGCCGCCGAATTCCTTGGCAAGCTCGATGCATTCGTTGAGCACCACGCGCCATGGCACGTCCAGGCAGTGCTGGAACTCGTACACGCCGATCCACATCACGGCGTGCTCGATGGGCGAGATCTCCTCGAACTTGCGGTCGAGCAGCGGGCGGATCAATGCATCGAGCTGTTCGGCGCCTTCGATCGAGCCGTGCAGCAGCGCGTCGTAGTGCGCGGCGTCGGCCTTGTGGAAGCCCGCGAGGTCGCGCGTGAAGTGGTCGATCTCGGTCGGGTCGTTGCGGCCCACCAGGTGCTGGTAGAGCGCCTGCAGCGCGAACTCGCGCGCGCGGCTGCGGTTCGACTTGGCCGAAGCCTTGCGCGCGCCGGTGCTGGTGAGGCCGGTACGCACTTGCCGCGCCGGGCGCGGCTTGGCGCCGGCTGCCTTGTTGTCGTTGTTGTCTTCGGTCATGTGAGGGAGGCCAGCAGCCGCGCCATCTCGACAGCCACCTGGGCCGCATCGCGGCCCTTGTCGGTCTGCCGGGCAATGGCTTGTTCGAGGTTTTCGGTCGTGAGGATCGCGTTGGCGATGGGAAGGCGATGGTCGAGCGCCACGCGGCTCACGCTCGCGCCCGATTCGTTGGCCACCAGTTCGAAGTGGTAGGTCTCGCCGCGGATGATGCAGCCCAGCGCCACCAGTGCGTGGTAGCCGCCGCGCACGGCCATGGCCTGCAGCGCGACCGGCACTTCGAGCGCGCCGGGAACCCGCACATGGTGGATGTCCTCCGCGGCCACGCCCAGCTTCTCGAGCTCGGCGAGGCAGGCGGCTGCGAGCGCATCGGTGATGTCGGCGTTGAAGCGCGCCTGCACGATGCCGATGCGCAGGCCTTTTCCGTCGAGCGGCGTGTTGTTGTCAGCGCCCTTGTTTGCACCTTGCATGGTGGTCAGTCTTTCGTGAGGTAGCCGGCAATTTCGAGGCCGTAGCCCGCGGCCATGCTCGGCATGCGGCGGGGCGTGCCGAGCAGGTTCATCTTGTGCACGCCGCATTCGCGCAGGATCTGCGCGCCGATGCCGTAGCTGCGCAGGTCCATGCGGCCGCGCTCGGGTGCTTGCGCGGGGCGCGCGGTGCCGTCGAATTGCGCGAGCAGCTCGCCGGCCGTTTCGCCGCAATTGAGCAGCACGGCCACGCCCTTGCCCTCGTTCGCGATGTGCGCGAGGCTGGCGTCCAGGCTCCACGAGTGCAGCGAGCGGTTGATTTCGAGCGCATCGAGCACCGAGAGCGGCTCGTGCACGCGAACAGACACCGTGTCTTCCGGTGACCACTTGCCGCGCACCAGCGCCAGGTGCACGCCGCGGCTCGGCTTGTCGGTGAAGGCATGGGCGGTGAAGCTGCCCCAGGCGGTCTGGATCTCGCGACAGCCGACCTTCTCGACCAGCGATTCGGTCCGGCTGCGGTGCTCGATGAGCGCGGCGATGGTGCCGATCTTGAGGCCATGCTCGGCCGCGAAGATCTGCAGGTCGGGCAGGCGCGCCATGGTGCCGTCCTCGTTCATCACCTCGCAGATCACCGAGGCGGGCGAGCAGCCGGCCATCGCGGCGAGGTCGCAGCCGGCTTCGGTATGGCCGGCGCGCATCAGCACGCCGCCGTCCACCGCCTGCAGCGGAAAGATGTGGCCGGGCTGCACCAGGTCGCTGGCCACGGCGTTGCGTGCCACCGCCGCCTGAACGGTGCGCGCGCGGTCGGCGGCCGAGATGCCGGTGGTCACGCCTTCGGCCGCCTCGATGGACACGGTGAAGGCCGTCGAATGCTTGGCGCCGTTGCGCGACACCATGGGCGGCAGCTGCAGCCGTTCGCACATCTCGCGCGAGAGCGTGAGGCAGATCAGCCCGCGCGCATGGCGTGCCATGAAGTTGATGGCCTCGGGCGTGATGTGGTCGGCCGCAATGACGATGTCGCCTTCGTTCTCGCGGTCTTCCTCGTCCACCAGGATCACCATGCGGCCGGCGGCGAGCTCGGCCACGATCTCCTCGACCGAGGAAATCGGCGCGGGAGCCCGCGTGCCGCGGGGAGTGCCGATGGGCGTGACGGAAGCGTTCATTCGGCGGTGTCCTTGGAATACGTGGAAGGAGTCGGCACCAGGACGCCGGCCTGGAGCATGCGCTCCACGTAGCGCGCCACGGTATCGATTTCGAGATTGACCTTCGAGCCGGCCTGCAGGCTGCCGAGGGAGGTGTTGTCGACGGTGTGCGGGATCAGGTTGATGCTGATCTCCGCGCCGCCATCGATGTCGCTCACGCTGTTGACCGTGAGGCTCACGCCGTTGATCGTGATGGAGCCCTTGTAGGCCAGGAAGCGCGCCAGCGCGGGCGGCGCCACCACGCGCAGCTCCCAGCTTTCGCCGACCGGCGCGAAGTGGCTGACCGTGCCGATGCCGTCCACATGGCCGGAGACGATGTGGCCGCCGAGCCGGTCGCTGGCGCGCAGCGCCTTCTCGAGGTTGATGCGGGCGCCTTCTTCGGTCAGCCCCGCGGTCTTGTCGAGCGATTCGGCCGAGATGTCGATGGTGAACTGCTGCCGGGCGGGGTCGAGCGTGGTCACGGTCATGCACGCGCCGTTGAGCGCAATGCTGTCGCCGAGCCCGACGTCGGCCAGATAGCCGTCGGGCACCGCAATGCCGAGTCTTTTGCCGTAGGAGGAGGAGGGGCCGAGGTCGTGGATGGCGGCGATGCGCCCCACGCCGGTGATGATTCCGGTGAACATCCGCGCATTTTCGCAGACATCGGGGGTCCGCCCGGCGGGCGCCTGCATTCGCCCGCTAGAAAGCGTCCCTTCCGGCGACCCGGGCCACGATCCGGACATCCGGCCCGACCTGCTCGATGGTCCTGAACTCCAGCGGCAGCGCGCCGGCCAGGTCGGCCAGCGGCCCGCCGGCGTGGATGCCGGAAGCCATGTCGAGCCCGTCGCCGATGAGCTTGGGCGCCAGGTACACCAGCAGTTCGTCGACCAGGCCCTCGCGCAGCAGCGAGCCGTTGAGCTTGTGGCCGGACTCGACGTGGAGCTCGTTGACCTCGCGCCGAGCCAGATCCCGCAGCATCGCGGCCAGGTCGACCTTGCCCTGTGCATTGGGCAGGTAGGCGATGGTGGCGCCGCGCGCTTCCAAGGCGGCGGCCTTGGCCTCGTCCTGCGCCGCGGCGTAGATCCAGACGGGGCGGCCGGCCATGAAGATCCGCGCGCCGGGCGGTGTCTGCAATTGGCTGTCGACCACCACCACATGCGGCTGGCGCGTGGTTTCCACCAGCCGCACGTCGAGTCGGGGATCGTCCTCCAGCACCGTGCCCACGCCGGTCAGCACCGCGCTGGCCCGCGCCCGCCAGGCGTGGCCGTCGGCGCGCGCCGGTTCCGAGGTGATCCATTGGCTCACGCCGTTGCGCAGGCCGGTCTTGCCGTCCAGCGAGGCGGCGGCCTTGAGCCGCACCCACGGCATCTTGCGGACCATGCGGCTGAAAAAGCCGATGTTGAGCTCGCGCGCTTCCTCCGCGCCCGGCCCCACCTCGACCGCCACGCCCGCCGCGCGCAGCCGTTCGAAGCCCTGGCCCGCCACCAGCGGGTTGGGATCGGCCAACGATGCCACCACCCGGCCGATGCCCGCCGCCGCCAGCGCATCGCAGCAGGGGCCGGTGCGGCCATGGTGCGCGCAGGGCTCGAGCGTGACAAAGGCGGTGGCACCGGCAACCGCATGGCCGCGCGCCGCGGCATCGCGCAACGCCATGACCTCGGCATGCGGGCCGCCGACCTGCTGGGTGTGCCCTTGGCCGATCACCGTGCCGTTCGCGGCCACCAGCACGCAGCCGACGCGCGGATTGGGGTCGGTCTCCGGGCCGGCCTGGCGCGCGAGGTCCAGGGCTTGGGTCATGAAATTCACAATTCCATTTGCAGTTGTCATTTTTTATTAAATCAATCTATTTGGAAATCAATTCAAAACAATTGAAGCCAGTGATCCATTGATCCGTTTATTTCGACCGTTCGTCGTTCAATGGGTGGTTAATACGAATTGGCCAAATAGAATTTTTGAAAAATTGCAGCCAGGGAGAAAACGTCCGCCGCTCCAGCCACTTGGGCGAGGCGGCGGACGGTACAACATGAAAAACGGATTCTGCGCGTCCGCGAGGGCGCATTCCCGCCGAAGCGGAGCCCCACGCGGCTTCACGCTGGTCGAAATGATGGTCGTCATCGTACTGATGGCCATCCTGCTGGCACTGGCGCTGCCCGGCTTCAACAGCCTGATCGAGAAGTACCGCGTCGAGGGCATGGTTTCGGCCCTGATGGCGAGCGTGAGCCACGCGCGCGCAGAAGCGGCCCGGCGCGGGCAGGCCGTGACGATCCGGCAGCGCGCGGAGTGCAGCGGTACAGACTGGAGCTGCGGCTGGGAAACAGTGGTCGGCAGCGGCGACGGGCTCGAAATCCTCCAGCGGCAAGACCCCGACACGCGTGTTGCGATCGAGAAAACCGCAGTCGGGCCCATGGCTTTCGATCCCATGGGCCATTTTTCGAGCGTCGCCCGCATCAGCTTCCATCCGGTGGGAAGCGCCAGCTCATCCAACGACGTCGTCGTGTGCCTGTCGCTCGGCTGGCGCGTCCGGCGGTGCTGACGGAGGGAGCGGAACATGCCGAGCCATTCGATTCGCGCGCCGCGCGGCCAAGCGGGCTTCTCGATGATCGAGGCCCTGGTCGCCATTCTCGTGCTCTCGTTCGGCTTGCTCGCGCTGGCCGGCTTCCAGCTGCGCGTGCTCTCCGACAGCGTGGGCGCGAGCAACCAGAACATCGCCGCGCAGTTGGCCGGCGACATGGCCGATCGCATCCGTGCGAATCCCGTGACCGGCGCCGCGTCGACCAGCCCCTATGTGGCCGACTGGACGGCGGCCACCGAACCCACCCCCTCGTGCGCAGGAGCCAAGGCCAGTTGCACCGCCGCTCAACTGGCCACCCACGATCTGTGGGCCTGGAAGCACAGGGTGGCGAGTGCGTTGCCGGGCGGCGTGGCGAACGTGCAGAGCAACAAGGACGTCGGCGGCTTGCTGTTCGTGCACATCGCCTGGGACGAGCCCTCCGCAGTCAACCCGATCGCAACGGCCTGGAGCTGCCCGAGCGGCAAGGCCTGCCAGGAAGCCGTCGTCGCGGTGCCTCAACCATGAACAACAAAGCCTTCTCTCACCACCTGCGGCAGGCCGGCTTCACGCTGGTCGAGATCCTTGTCGCGCTGATCATCGGCATGCTGGTGGTGCTGGCCGCCATGGCCAGCATGCTCGGCACGCGCAGCACCGCTGCGACCGGCGACGACGTCAATGTGCTGCACCAGTCGTCGGCGCTGGCATTCAGGCTGCTGGGCCAGCAGATCCGGCAGGCCGGCTACTTCCCGATCGATGCCACCGGGCCGCTGTATTACTTCGACGTCAATGCGGGCACCAAGCTCACGAGCGAGCCGGCCTTCTTTGCAATCAAGGGGCAGGAGGCGGCCGCCGGTTCGGTGAACGACACGCTGAAGGTCGGCTTTGCGCCGAATCCGGATTTCTTCCACGACTGCCTCGGCCAGGTGGCCAAGGACTCGGCGGGTGCAGCGTACACCCCCGGCAATCCAGCGGACCCCGCGAACGTGCGCCTGATCACCAGCGAGTTCTACGTGGTCAACGGCGCCTTGCGGTGCAAGGGCAGCGGTCATACCACGCCGCAGCCGATCATCGACGGCGTCGAGCGCTTCGACGTCATGTACGGCATCGGCGATGCCGGAACCGAACGCGTGGTGCGCTACGTGACGGCCACGAACGTAGCGAGCTTCGATCAGGTTCGCACGGTGCGCGTGTGCCTGCAGCTTGCAGGCGCTTCCAGGAGCAACCCGGGCGGTAGCTACGTCGACTGCGATGGTTCGTCCCGGACCAGCAGCGACGGCAGATTGCGCCGCGTCTACACGGCAGTGTTCGCACTGCGGAACCTATGACCACCCCCAGTCTTCGCGCACTTCGTGTCGCTTCGCCACCCCCCTTGCAGGGGGCAACGCCAGCGGCCCGGCGAAGCCGGTTCCGCGGTGTTTCTGGCGAATACCTGGCGCAGCAGCGCGGGTTCTCGCTGTTCATCGTGCTCATCATGCTGCTGCTCTCGGCGCTGCTCGCGGTGGGCGGTGCGCGGACGGCCCAGCTGCTCGAATCGATGGCAGGCAACCAGCGCGACTACCAGCGTGCCTTCGAGGCTGCTGAAGCCGCGCTGCTGGATGCCGAGCGCGACATCCGGCAGCAGGCTTTCAACGCCGCGACCCAGACCTACGTGTCGTGCTCCTCGCTCGTGAGCTCGCCTTGCCGCAAGGCCGCGGATGGCCGCGTGTTTCCCGATCGGGATACCGGCTGGGTGACCGCCTACGTGGGCGAGGGCGCCAACAGCTGCGATCGGGGCATCTGCTACTTCGCGGGGACCGACTCGGTGAGTGCTGCTTCCGGCAGCGAGGCCTACCGGTTCTGGTCCCGCGCCGCGTACGTGGACCAGTACGCCGCCTATGGTGCATTCACGGGCGCACCGACGGCCGGCAACCCGGCCCTGGCCAGCGCCAGGTACTGGATCGAGGTGATCGACCGCGCGCGCAGCGACGAGCCGCTGTACCGGATCACCGCGCTTTCCACCGGCGCACGCACCGCGAGCACGGGTGGCGGCACGCGGGTCCTGTTGCAGATGTCCTTCGACCCGGCCGCGGTCAGGAAAGTGAATTGAGCATGGCAAGAAAAATCGAGATGAACATCCACAGGTTTTCGAGGAACGCCGTGCTGTGCGGCCTGGTACTCGCGCAGACCGCCGGGCACGCCGCGCAATACCCGCTGGCCCAGGCGCCGCGCAATACCGCGGTCAAGGAGCCGGCGCCGAATGTGATCGTGTCGGTCGACAACTCGGGCAGCATGGCGTGGTCGTCGCGGGCCTCGGAAGGAAAGGACCCGTCAGCCGGAACACCCACGCGGCTGGAAGCGCTCAAGACCGCGCTCAGGGACAACTTCTCGGCGGCCAATATCCCCAACGACCAGATCCGCCTCTCCTGGCAGGCGATGAACAACAACAAGATTGGCAGCTGCGTCGGCTTCTTCGGCGACAGCGCCCCTGGCATCTATCAGGCCGGCAGTTGTCTCGTCAACGGTCGAGCCAATGCGAACCTGATGCGTTCGCTCGATGACACGCATCGCGCCAACTTCATGAGCTGGGTCGATGCTCTGGCCGCGGGCGGTGGAACACCACTGCACGCCATGATGACCCGCGCCGGCGAATACATGAAGACGACAGGCCAGTTCAATCCCTACTCGGACGACCCGGGCGTGGAGGGCGCGACCCAGTCGAGCTGCCGCAAGTCCTTCCACATTTTCATGACCGACGGCGACTACAACTTCTTCGGCTTCAACCCGGAGCCGGCGGAGCTCAATATCCCAGCCATCGGGAACGCAGATGGAGCAAGCCGCGCCTTGCCCGATGCCGTGACCTACGTGCCACGCGCGCCCTTCAAAGACGAGGCAGGTGCAATCAGCAGCGGCCTCAGCTGGGCGAAGGACGCGAGCGGTTCCTGGAGGCCGACGGCGGAATACCGGCCTACGCTGGCTGACATGGCATTTCACTATTGGGCCAGCGACCTGCAACCCGGTGTATCGAACAACCTCAAGAAGACAGTTGCAGAGCCCGGTAATGTGACTGTAGGAGCAGCGACGGTCCCCGAGTACTGGAATCCCAAGAACGATCCCGCCACCTGGCAGCACCTGAGCACCTACACCATCGGCTTTGGCGCTGCCTCGTCATGGACGGGCGCGCCGGCCATCTCGGGCGACGCGCCGCAGCCCACCTACAGTGGCGACTACACCGCACTGGTCGATGGCTCGGCCACCTGGATCGACCCGCTGGCCAACACCTTGGCGAACACGCCCACGGCGGACGGCTACAACGGCTTCCTGGGGTGGAGATCCGGCAGCGGCTCCGCCGGCTACTGGCATGAAAAGACGTCCAACGCCTCCGCCGTTCGCATGGACCTCTGGCACGCCGCGCTCAACAGCCGCGGCACCTTCACGCCGGCCGCGAACGCGCAGGCGCTCGGCGATGCCTTCCGATCCATCCTCTCGCAGATCCTGTTCAACACCAGCACCCCGCTGACCTCGATCTCCGCCAGCGGCTCCAGGGTTTCGACCGCCACCTCGGCCTATCAGGGCGGCTACGACACGGCCGACTGGTCGGGCAAGCTGACGGCCACTCCGTTCGGCAGCAACGGCAAGCTGGCTACCGCGCCCGCGTGGTCGGCGCGCGAGCTGCTCGATGCGCGCATGGCCGTGGCCGGCGCGCACGACAGCGATCGCAAGGTGCTGAGCTTCTCTGGCACCGCCGCGGCAACGCCCACCAATGCCGCAGCCAGCGGGGCGGGCGTGCCGTTCCGGTGGGCCAACCTGAGCGAGGCGCAGAAGGCGGCGCTCAAGGGCAGCACCGGCACCGACGCGGCAAGCACCGCGCTCGGCCAGGGCGTGCTCGACTTCCTGCGCGGCGACCGCAGCAACGAGGGCGCCGGCCTCGGCCTGCGCAAGCGCGGCCATGTGCTCGGCGACATCGTGGGCTCCAGCGTCCAGTACGTGGGGCGGCCCAGCAGCGGTTTCACCCACGAAGGCTATGCCACGTTCGCCTCGACCATCGACCGCACGCCGATGGTCTACGTCGGCGCCAACGACGGCATGCTGCATGCCTTCAACGCCGGCACCGGCCAGGAGGCGTTCGCCTATGTGCCCGAAGGCGTCTACGGCACGGCGGCGGCGCCCCAGCTCAAGAAGCTCAGCGAAAGCACCTACTCCCACAGGTACTACGTCGACGGCAGCCCGTTCGTGGCCGACATCTACATGGGGTCGGCCGATGACGCCAAGGCCACCGACGCCAAGAAGGCAGCGCTGTGGAAATCCTTCCTCGTGGGCACGCTGGGAGCGGGCGGCAAGGGCTACTTCGTGCTCGACGTCACCAAGCCCGAGAACATCGGCGAGACCAGCGCCGCCGACGTGGCCGTGATCGACACCACCGCGCTCGCCGACGACGACCTCGGCCACCAGTTCCAGCAACCCGTGCTCGATTCCTTTTCCAGGCGCGCGCTGCAGGTGGCGCCGCTCAACAACGGCCGCAGGGCCGTGATCCTGGGCAACGGCTACAACAGCACGAGCGAGAAGGCGATGCTGTGGATCCAGTACCTCGACGGCGACAAATCCGTGCTGAAGATCCCGGCGCCGGCCACGCAGGCCGCCGGCACCGGCAACGGGCTGTCGGCGCCGCAGGTGGTGGACGGCAACGGCGATGGCAAGGTCGACTACGTCTATGCCGGCGACCTGCTCGGCAATCTCTGGAAGTTCGACCTGAGCAGCGCAAAGAGCAGCGACTGGAAGGCGACCCTGGGCGCATCGAGCCTGGACGACGCGCCGCTGTTCGCCGCCGGCGCTACGCAGCCGATCACGGCCGCGCCGCTGGTCGTCGACCATCCGCGCGGCGGCTACATGGTGATGTTTGGCACCGGCCGGCTGTTTGCCGCGGGCGACGAAAGCAGCACCGCCCAGCAGTACCTGTACGGCGTCTGGGACCGCGCCAACGGCAGCACGGGCACCGCGGTGCTGGCCGACCTGGTGGCGCAGACCATCGGGACCAGCACGGTGAAGGAAGGCGACGTGGAATTCCGCACCGCGTCGAACCACGGCGTGAGCTACAGCGGCTCGGGCGGCAAGCGCGGCTGGTTCCTCCAGCTGGGAACCGCCGGCGAACGCATCGTCTATCCGGGCGATGCCTTGAGCGGCAGCGCGGGGCTGTTCTCGTCCACCATTCCCGGCTCGGCGAGCAATTCGCTCGACTGCGCGCCGGGCACCAGCGACGACGGCTGGTCGATGGTGGTCGACTTCTTCAGCGGCGTGGTCCCCGACGGCATCGCCTACAACGGCTCCACCAGCGCGCTGGGCAGCTACCTCGGCTTCCGCAACCATTCAGGCCGGGACGACATCGTCTTTCGGCCGCAGGACGCCGCGGAAAAAGGCAAGCACGTGATCTGCAATGCGGCCGGCGGCTGCAACGAGACCGAGCTGCCGCAAGCCGTTCGCCGCTTCGGCTGGCGCAACCTGATCTCGTGGAATTGACGCCGCATGAACAAATATCCTGAAATGCAGGCCCGCAAGGAGCGGATTCGCCCGCGCGGCTTCACGCTGGTCGAACTCATGATCGTGACGGCGGTGATCGCCATCCTCGCCGCGATTGCCTACCCGAGCTACATGCGCTACGTGCTGCGGGCCAAGCGGGCCGATGCCAAGCAGCAGCTGCTGCAGGCGGCCCAATGGACCGAGCGCTACCTGACGGCCAACGGCCGGTATCCGCCGTCGACCGTTGCGCTGCCGGCCGGGCTGAACCAGTCGCCATCGTCCGGCACGGCGAACTACACCATCAGCTATGCCGCCCGGGACGCGACCACCTACACGCTGCGGGCCGTGCCGCAGGGTGCATCGGCCGCCGACGAGTGCGGAACGCTCACGGTGAACCAGCAGGGCGTCAAGCTGGCGGCCGGCCAGACCAGCGCTTCGAATGCGCGGGTGCAGGCCTGCTGGAATCGCTGAGACCTGGGGTTCTTCAGATGTCGCGTAGCAGCTGCCGGAACTCGTCCACATCCTCGAAGCTGCGGTACACCGAGGCAAAGCGCACGTAGGCTACCTTGTCGAGCTTTTTCAGCTCGCGCATCACGAGTTCGCCCACCTTGGTCGAATCGATTTCGCGCAGGCCGCTGGCCAGGAGCTTCTGCTCGATGCGCAGCAGGGCGTTGTCGATCTGCTCGATGCTGACCGGGCGCTTGCGCAACGCGAGCATCATCGAGGCGCGGACCTTGCCCGAATCGAAATCGGCGCGGCTGCCGTCCTTCTTGACGACGACCGGAAAGTTGACGTCCGGCCGCTCATAGGTGGTGAAGCGCTTGTCGCAGGCGCTGCACTGGCGGCGCCTGCGCACGAAGTCGGCGTCTTCCGAAACGCGGGTCTCGACGACCTGCGTTTCGAGATGACCGCAAAAAGGACATTTCATGCGGCCACTTCTTGCCGGATCAGCGGTAGACCGGGAACCGGCTCGTCAGCGCGTGCACCTTGGCGCGGACCGCATCGATGTTGGCGGCGTCGCGCGGGTTCTCGAGCACGTCGGCGATCAGGTTCGCGGTGATGCGCGCCTCTTCGTCCTTGAAGCCGCGCGTGGTCATGGCGGGGGTGCCGATGCGCACGCCGCTGGTGACCATCGGCTTTTCGGGGTCGTTGGGGATCGCGTTCTTGTTGATCGTCATGTGGGCGCTGCCCAGCACGGCTTCGGCTTCCTTGCCGGTGATGCCCTTGGCGCGCAGGTCGACCAGCATCACGTGGCTTTCGGTGCGTCCGCTCACGATGCGCAGCCCGCGCTCGGTGAGGGTGTCGGCCACGATCTGGGCGTTCTTGACCACCTGCTGCTGGTAGGCCTTGAACTCGGGCGTCATGGCTTCCTTGAACGCGACGGCCTTGGCGGCGATCACGTGCATCAGCGGGCCGCCTTGCAGGCCCGGGAAGATCGCGCTGTTGATGGCTTTTTCGTGCTGCGACTTCATCAGGATGATGCCGCCGCGCGGGCCGCGCAGGCTCTTGTGGGTGGTGGAGGTGACCACGTCGGCGTGCGGCACCGGGTTGGGGTACACGCCCGCGGCCACGAGGCCGGCGTAGTGGGCGATGTCGACCATGAAGATCGCGCCCACGTCCTTGGCCACCTTGGCGAAGCGCTCGAAGTCGATGCGCAGCGAATAGGCCGAGGCGCCCGCGATGATCAGCTTGGGCATGTGCTCGTGCGCCTTGCGTTCCATCGCGTCGTAGTCGATGGCTTCGTTGGCGTCGAGGCCGTAGCTCACCACGTTGAACCACTTGCCGCTCATGTTGAGGGGCATGCCGTGGGTCAGGTGGCCGCCTTCGGCCAGGCTCATGCCCATGATGGTGTCGCCGGGCTTCAAAAAGGCCAGCATTACGGCTTCGTTGGCCGAGGCGCCGCAATGCGGCTGCACGTTGGCGGCGTCGGCGCCGAAGATCTGCTTGACGCGGTCGATGGCCAGCTGTTCGGCCACGTCGACGTGCTCGCAGCCGCCGTAGTAGCGCTTGCCCGGGTAGCCTTCGGCGTATTTGTTGGTGAGCTGCGAGCCCTGCGCGGCCATGACGGCCGGCGAGGCGTAGTTTTCGCTCGCGATCAGTTCGATGTGGTGTTCCTGGCGCGCGTTTTCGGCCTGGATGGCAGCCCAGATTTCGGGATCGGTCTGTTCGACCAGGATGTTGCGGTGGTACATGGCAGTCCTTTGAAGACGAGGTCCTTGTTCTTCAACCAAACAAGGGCTGCCCAGGCGAACGGCTGAACGCCTGTATGGATGCCAGGCGGCACGCTTCCCAGTGGTATTCCACGTCAGCGCAGGGCACCGTGCGGGGTGCTGCGCCTATCGCCAGTCGCGTACGGGGTGAAGTGTAGCGCAGGGGCTCAGGAAACTTCCGACAGCAGGGCCACTTTCTGCGGGTCCGCTGCCGGCTCGGCCGCCTGTTGCGGCTTGGGCGGCACGGCAACCGGAATCGGCTGGGCCTGCGCCCGCACGACCGGCGCCGCGGGCGTCGGCATTGTCGGCAGATTGCGGCCGTTGGCCACCTGCACCAGGCGTTCGTGCTCGGCCAGGACCTTGCCGGCATAGCCGCCGTCGTCCTCGAGGTTGGCCGCGCCCACGTAGTAGCGCAGGCCGCCTTCGAGCGAGCCGGCGCGGGCGATGCATTCCTGCAGCACCTTCACGCCCACGCGCATGTTGGTCACGGGGTCGAAGGCGGTGAGCGTGCCGCCCGCGCTTTCGTACTTGTCGCCGTGCACGCGCGTCATGACCTGCATCAGGCCCTGGGCGCCCACGTGGCTCTGGGCGAAGGGATTGAAGCTCGATTCGACGGCCATGATGGCCAGGATCAGCGTCGGATCGAGCTTGGTGCGCTTGCCCAGGTGGTACGCCTCTGCAACCAGCACGCTCAACGGCTCGGCCGCCACGCGGTACTTCTTGCTGAGCCAATAGGCCACGGCGGCCTGCTGCTTGGGCAGGTCACCGGGGCTCGCGGCCGTGGTGCGCACGATGGCGGTCGGCTCCAGGTCGGTGGCTTCGGGCGCGGGCTTGCGCGACTGCAGCCAGCCCATGAGCTGTTCCTCGCCGGTCTTGCGCAGGTCGGGCCGCGCCACGAGCGCGAGGGCCGCGAACACGATGGCCAGGCCAACCAGTGCAAACCCGTTGTGGGTGATTTCAAAAAAGCCGTCTGCCACATCGGACACAAAGGTCCTCAGCCCGCGGGCCGTGGCATCAAACGCCTTGTTCATCGCTCTTCCTTTCTGTGCGGCACCTGTTCGCAGCGCCGCAGGGGCGATGGATGAAGGCAGCGGCGCTTGGATTGGTACGAATCAGGCTCCGCGCATGGAGGTGTAGGGGTAGGAGCGCGGTGGCCTGATCAAGCCGGGGGAACTCGGCAGCGGATTCAGGTGGCCCCTGCTGGGTCTGGGGCAGCCAGGGGCAGGCGGGATTCTAGCGCGGCTAAATACCCGGTCAAGTATAAGAACCTATTCCCTTATGTGATTACATATTTAAACAAAATCTCAGGGAAAACCCTTGGAAGACGGCATTGCAATGCAAGGGTGGGGCGCCTAATCTGAACACGCCTGAGTTCTCAGGCGGTTTTCCGAAATCCTACGGCCCGAGGTGCAAGTCAAGGGTTGGAACGATGGAGGATCCATGGCGGCAATCTCTTGCTGCCAGCACGGCAGGAACCATTGACTTCCGGTCGCGCGAAACGATGGCATGGGTTTTGTGCCCGCCATCAAGCCCGGTAATGAGACATTTCGTCGAATTGCCGGGCTTTCTTGTTTCTGGCTCCATGCTTGTTTGCGGCACACTCCCGCGATGGATGTAGCTTCGCTCAAACAAAATAAATGGGTGCGACGTGGGATCGTCGCGTTGCTGGTTTTGCTGGCTCTCTGGGTCATCGCCTGGCTGGCGGTGCCGCCGATTGCCAAGAGCCAGCTCCAGAAGATCGCGAGCGAGAAGCTGGGCCGGCAGGTCACTGTCGGCAAGATCGATTTCAAGCCCTGGACCCTCGAGCTCGCGCTGAACGACCTGCGCATTGCCACGGCCGACGGCAGCCGGCCCCAGGTGGCGGTCAAGCGCATCTATGCCGATGCCGAACTGCAGTCGATCCTGCGCCTGGCGCCGGTGATCGACGCGGTGACGGTCGAGGCGCCGGCCATCCTGCTCACGCACCTGGCCGACGGCAAGTACGACATCGACGACATCCTGGCCAAGCTCGCGGCTGGCCCGCCGCCCGACCCCAAGGCCGAGCCGGCGCGCTTTGCCATCTACAACATCTCGATCAAAGACGGCGCGGTCGATTTCGACGACCAGACCGTCAAGCGCAGGCACGAGCTGCGCGGCTTCGTGCTCAACGTGCCGTTCCTGAGCAACCTGGCCTCCAAGCGCGACATCAACACCGAGCCCAAGCTGGCTTTCGAACTCAACGGCAGCAAGTTCGATTCGGCGGCCCTCACCACGCCGTTCGCGGAAAGCCGCAAGACCGACGCCCATGTGCAGTTCAAGGGGCTCGACTTGGCGCCGTACCTGGGCTACATCCCGGGCGGCCTGCCGGTGCAGCTGCAGGCGGGCAGCCTCGATGCCGATCTGAAGATCGACTTCGAGCAGGCCGCCACCGCGGGCCTCAAGATCACCGGCACCGTCGAGGCGCACAAGGCCAAGCTCGGCGATGCCCGGGGGCGGGACCTCCTGGGTTTCGATTCGCTCAAGCTGGCGCTGGCCGACGTGCGGCCGCTGGAAGCGGTGTTTCACCTGAGCGAGGTGGCGCTGGCCAATCCGCAGCTTGCGGTCGCGCGCGATGCCAAGGGCCAGCTCAACCTGCTGGCCACCGATCCGGCCACCGGAGCGGCAGAGAAGGTGGCGAAAGCCCCCGCCGCCGCTGCAAGCGCGCCGAACGGCAAGGCCCCCGAAAAGCCGAAGCTGAAGGTCCGGGTCGACAAGGTGGCCTTGAGCGGCGGGCGCATCGGGTGGCGCGATGAAACGGTTCAGCCCGCTGCGGCCATCGAGACGACCGCGCTCGGCCTCGACCTGACCGAGCTCACCTGGCCCATGGAGAAGCCGGCCCGGTTCAGCGGCAGCACCGCCCTGGCCGGTGCCACCCTCAAGTTCCAGGGCAACGCCACCGACAAGGCGGCCGAGGTGCAGACCGAGGTCGACGCGCTGCCGCTGTCGTTGGCCGCCCCCTACCTGGCGCACAGCCTGGAGCCCACGCTCGACGGCAAGCTCAGCGGCCAGATCGACATCGCCTGGACCCAGCCCGACCTCCGCTTCAAGGCGCGGCGCCTGGCCATCGACGGCCTGGCGCTCACCCAGGCAAAGACCGCGCTGGCAAGCGTCGGCCGCTTCGAGCTGATCGATGCCGAGGTCGACATGACCAAGCACACGCTCGACGTGGCCTCGTTCACCGCCACCAACCCGAAGGTGCAGGTCGAGCGCGACAGCGAAAAGCGCTGGATGTTCGAGCGCTGGCTCAAGACGCCGGCCGGGAACGGCGCCACGGCCCAGGCCAAGGCGGCCGCGCCCAAGCCCGCCGGTTCGGGCCCCGAGGCGGCACCGCCCGGCGCCAACACCAAGCCCTGGGCATTGACCATCGGTACCCTGGCGGTCGACAACGGCACGCTCTCCTATGCCGACAAGGCCGGCGCCACGCCGGTGGCCGTCGAGATCACGGCGTTCAGCCTGAAGGCGCAGAAGGTCGCGCCCGAAACCGCCACGGTCTCGCCCTTGCAGGTTTCGGGGCGCATCGGCTCCCGCCGCTCGGAGCCGGGCCGCTTCGACTACAAGGGCAACGTGGTGCTCAAGCCGCTCTCGGCCGAGGGCCGGCTCGAAGTGGCCTCGTTCCCGGCCCATGCCTTCAAGGCCTACTACGCCGACGCGCTCAACGTCGACATCCGCCGCGCCTTCGCCAGCTACAAGGGGACCGTGCGCTATGCCAGCGCGCCGGCCGGCATGACGATCAAGCTGGCCGGGGACACGGCGCTCGACGACTTCCGCGCCAACAGCATCTCGCTGACCCAGTCGCCGGGCTTCGACCGCAACACCAACCAGCTGCTGAGCTGGAAGACGCTGAGCCTGCGCGGCCTGCAGGTGAGCATGGCGCCCAATGCCGCACCGGCGGTGGACGTGCGGGAAACCACGCTGACCGATTTCTTCGCCCGCGTGATCGTCGACCCCACCGGCCGGCTCAACCTGGTGAACCTCACCAAGAAGGGCGAGGCGGACGCCAATGCCGCCGCCGCGGCCAGCGCGGACGTCAAGTCCCGCCGCAGCCTCGGCGGAACCACCACCACGACGCGCGGCGGGCCGCAGCAGCCGTCGGGCGGCGGCGGTGCGCCGGTATCGGCCGAGGCCATGGTCGGCGGCGGCTCCGAGCCGGCCAAGCCGGACGCGGCGCCCGTTGCAACCGCGCAGGCCGAGGCCGATTCCGGGCCCAAGCCGGTCATCAACTTCGGCCCGATGAGCCTGGTCAACGGCCGGGTCGATTTCACCGACCTGTTCGTGAAGCCCAACTATTCGGCCGACCTGAGCGAGCTGACCGGCAAGCTCAGTTCCTTCTCGTCGAACCCGCCCAGGGGCGAAAGCGGCCGCCCCGCGCTGGCCGACCTGGAACTGCGCGGCAAGGCGCAGCAGACCGCCGCGCTGGAAATCACCGGCAAGCTCAACCCGCTGGCCAAGCCGCTCGAACTCGACATCACCGCCAAGATGCGCGATCTCGACCTGGCGCCGCTGTCGCCGTACTCGGTGCGCTACGCCGGCCACGGCATCGAGCGCGGCAAGATGAGCATGGACGTCAACTACAAGATCGCACCCGACGGCCAGCTCACGGCCTCCAACAAGCTGGTGCTCAACCAGCTGCAGTTCGGCGACGAAGTGCAGGGCGCGCCGAACAGCCTGCCGGTGCGGCTCGCGGTGGCGCTGCTGGCCGACCGCAACGGCGTGATCGACGTGGACCTGCCGCTCAGGGGCTCGCTCAACGATCCGCAGTTCAGCATCGGCCCGCTGATCTTCAAGGCGGTGGTCAACCTGATCGTCAAGGCCGTGACCTCGCCGTTCAGCCTGCTGACCGGCGGCCTCGGCGGGGGCAGCGGCGAGTCGAGCACCATCACCTTCGAGCCCGGAAGCTCCGTGCTCAGCGCCACCGCCAAGGAGAGCCTGGACAAGGTCGTCAAGGCCCTGACCGACCGTCCGACCCTGCAGATGACGGTGGTCGGCACGGCCAGCCTCGAAAAGGAGCGCGACGCCTACCAGCGCCAGCGCCTGCGCCAGCTCGCCCAGGCCGAGAAGCGGCGCGCGGCGGTGCGCGGCGGCCAGGAGGGCACCAATGTGCCGCCCGTGACCGATGCCGAATACCCCGAGCTGCTGACCGCCGTCTACAAGCGCGCGGACATCACCAAGCCGCGCAACATGGTCGGCCTCGCCAAGGACCTGCCGGTGAAGGAAATGGAAAACCTGCTGCTTGCGAGCATTCCGGTCGACGAGGAGTCGATCCGGCAGCTGGCCGTGGAGCGCGGCGCCGTGGTGCGCGACTACCTGCTGGCCCAGAAGCTGCCGAGCGAGCGCCTGTTCCTCGGCGCCGTGAAGACCAAGGCGAGCGGTGACGACTGGAAGCCCGGCGCCGAGCTCGACCTGGCCATGAAGTGACAAACGTTCACTTGGTTTTCCGCTCCACCTCGCCATATAGATAGCCATCCGTGACCGCTTCCGGCAGCCATTTGGCTGTGGTTGCGGCATGGAATTCAACCGCCCGCCACAACTGGGTGAAAATGTCGATGTGCGCCGGCCTTTGCCGGCGCCTTCGCTTTCTCTCTTCAGACAACGATTTCGCGCAAGTGACCTCTACTTCTTCCAAGCCACACGACCTCCAGGCCCTCGACACGCTCACCGGCGGCGCCTTCACCGCGCCAACTTCGGGCGAGCGCGCCGCGCGCATCCGCGACTGGCTCGCGGGCAACCCCGCGCCCGAGCAGATGCAGGAAGTCTTCAAGGAGCTGAGCGGCCGCGACAAGGGCGCGGCGCGCCTGCTGCGCGAAAAGCTCGACGAACTCAAGCGCGCCAAGGGCCAGGAGGCCATTGCCGCCGAATGGGCGCAAAAGGCCGAGGCGCTGCTCGGCCAGTCCAAGCTCAACATTGCCGATGCACTCGCCTGGCAGCGCGACGCCGCCAAGGCCGGCGCGCCCCTCTCGCGCGAGCCGCTGGCAGGTTTCAAGGTGCAACTGGCCGAACGCGTCAAGGGCATCGAAGACCTGCAGCACCGTGCCCAGGTGCACCGCGAGGCCGCCGTGCTGCTGGCCCAGCGCTTCGAGGTGCTGTCGACCAAGGGCTGGCAGGACGCCCAGGCCGCCGAGGAATCGCTGCGCGCCGACGTGGCCCACTGGCAGCAGCAGGCCGCCGACATCACGGCCGATGCCAACTGGAACAGCCTGGACGCCAGGTTTGCACCGCAGCTCGAATCGTCGAAGGCGCAGTTGCTGGTCGTCTCCGATGCGTTCCATGCGGCATTGGCCCAGGCGCAGGCCGCGGCCGCCGACGCTGCGGCTGCCTTGCCGCCGGTGCCGGTGTGGGCCGACGAACTGCGCGCCGCGCGCGGCGAAGTCGTCGCACCCAAGGCGGCGCCCGCCAAGCCCGCCGCGCCCAAGGTCGATCCGGCCGTGCGCGCAGCGGCGCAGGACGCCGTGCAGGTGGCCCTGGCCAAGCTCGAGCAGGAAACCGCCGAAGGCCACGGCAAGGCCAGCGCCGGCGCGGCCGCCGCACTGCGCGCGGTGCTGAAGGAACACGGCAAGCTGGTCGAGGCCCCGCTCGAAGCGCGCGTGCATGCGGCGCTGGTCGCAGCCGGCGAGCTCGAAGGCTGGCAGCGCTGGAGCGCCGACAAGGTGCGCGAAGACCTCGTCGCCAAGGCCGAGGGCCTGCTCAAGCGCCCCGAAGGCCAGGCGCTCGGCGGCCGCAAGATGCAGGAAACGCTGCGCTCGCTGCGCGACCAGTGGAAGCAGGCCGACCAGGGCGGCGTGCCCAACCATGCGCTGTGGAAGCGCTTCGACGAAGCCTGCAACGAAGCCCACAAGGTGGTCGAGGCCTGGCTCGAGAAGGTCCGTGCCGATGCGGCGGAGCACCGCGCCCACCGCGTGGCACTGATCGAAGAAGTGCGGGCCTGGGCGGCCGAGCATGCCGGCGCCTCCGACCTGAAGGCGCACAACCGCGCGCTGCACCAGTTTGCCGACCGCTGGCGCGATGCCGGCCACGTGGGCGAAAAAGTCTTTGCCGAGCTGCAGCCGCAGTGGAACGAGGCCTTCGGTGCCGCGCGCGCACCCTTCGAGGCGGCGCAAAAGGCCAGCATCGAACGGCGCCAGGCCATGATCGCGGAGGCCGCCGAGCTCGGCGCCCAGCCCATGCTGCGCATCGACGCCGTCAAGGCGCTGCAGCAGCGCTGGCAGGCCGAGGCCCAGAGCGTGCCGCTCGACCGCCGCCATGAGCAAAAGCTGTGGGACGCGTTCCGCGCGCCCATCGACGAAGCCTTCAACCGCAAGACGGCCGAGCGCGAGAAGGTCTCCTCCGCAATGAGCGAGCACGACCGCCATGTGCTCGAGGCTTCCAAGGCGCTGGACGCCGCCAATGCCGGCGGCGACGTGCAGAAGATCCGCGCCGCCATCGCGCGGCTCGAAGCCGCGCTGCGTGGCGAAGCGCCTCCGCCGGCAGCACCTGCCGCGAAGCCCGAGCCCTCGAGCGACGGCCCCGCCGTGGGCGCCACTGAAGTGGTTGCGCCCGGACAGGCTGCAGCCGAATTCGGCGAAAGCGCCGAGCAGGCGCCGGGCTCGAGCGACGCGGAAGCCCTGCCGGGCACGCCCGCTCCGGCGCACGCCGCGGCCACCCCGGACCTCGTTGCACCGGCCGACGGTGCCGACGCATCGGCGCGCTCCGACGGCGCGGCACATGAAGCCGGCGAAGCTGCCGCGGCCGAAGAAGCCAAGGCACCGCCCGCACCGCCAAAGCCCGCTCCCAAGCCCGTGGTCGCGGTGCGCGGCGACGACCGTCCCGGCAACAAGAAGGCCGAGGCCGTGCCCGCGGGCCGAGCAGGCGGCCGCTTCGGCGACCGGCGCGACGGTGCCCGTCCGGGCCCGGGCGGCCCTGGCCGCCCAGGCGATCGCGGCGCGCCGCGTCCCGATGGCCGCGGCGACCGCAGTGACCGCGGTGCGCCGGCCGGACGCTTCGGCGACCGTCCGCCGCGCTTCGAGGACCGTGGTCCGCGGCTCGGTGACGCCGCTTTCCGCGCCCAGCGCGAAGCGCTCGAGCGCGCCGACCTCGCATTGCGCAAGCTCGCGGCCCAGGCCCACGGCGAAGCGCTCACGCAGGTGCTCGGCGCATGGGAACAGCGCGACGCCTCGCGGCTGCCCAGCGTGCAGGAACTCGGACGCGCGGTCACGCCCGCGGTGCGCAGCGGCTGGTCGCAGGCGATCGGCTCGGCGCCCAAGGCGGCGCCCGATGAAGCCGCCGAAGCACTGCTGCGCCTCGAAATGGCCGCCGAAGTGCCGACGCCGGCCGAGCAGCTCGACGCGCGCCGTGCATTGCAGCTCAAGCTGCTGACCAAGCGCGGCGATCCGGCGCCGGCCCAGACCTGGGGGCAGGATGCCGGCAAGGTGCTGGCAGCGGCCCATGATCCTGCGAGCGCGCGCCGTTTGCAGAACGCGCTGAAGGCGCTGCTGCGCAAGTAGGCGGGATCGTCCTGCCAAAAAAGGAAAAGCGCCCACGGGCGCTTTTCTTTTGCCCGGCCGCGCGCGGCGATCAGGTCTTGCCGCGTCCGAAGAATTCGTCGAAGAGCGCGAGCACCGATGGGAAATCCCGTGCAAAGGCCGCGCGGTTCACGAAGTAGGCCTCGCAGGCCACCGCGAAGAATTCGCTGATCGATACCGCCCCGTAGTCGTCGAGCCACGGCGGCTCCGCGCCGAAGCGCTCGGCCAGGATGGTTTTCTCGCGAAAGTCCTCATAGGCCGGCTGCAGCACCGCGAGCCAGGCGGCGCGGGCCTCGCGCGCGCTGCGCTTGCCCGCAAAGCCGGGCGGCAGCGGCGGGCAGCCGTCGGCATCGCCCGCGCGCATGTCGATCTTGTGGGCGAATTCGTGGATCACGACGTTGTAGCCGCCGCCCGTCGTGATGCCGCTCGCGAGCACGTCCTGCCAGCTCAGCATCACCGGCCCGCGGTCCATGGCCTCGCCGGCCACCACCTCGTCGTATTCGTGCACCACCTGCGCCTCGTCGACGATCTTGCGCCGCGCGACGACCTCCGACGGATGCACCACGATGCCGACGAAATCGTCGTACCAGTCCAGGCCGCCCTTCAGGTTGAGGATCGGCAGCACCGCCTGCGCGGCGATCGCCAGGGCGACCTCGTCGGTGATGACGAAGCCTTGCGTGCCATGAAACTCCTTGTCGCGCAGGAACTCGGCCGAGAGCGCTCGAAGCCGCAGCTGCATGTCGTGCGGAAGCTCGCCAAGAAAGGCATAGCGCGCCAGCGTGGCCTGCCAGGCGTCTTCAGGGATGGGAGGCAGGGCGCGCAGCCGGCGCAGCCACTTGAACATCTAGCGCAGATCGACGCGCTGCGCGCCGGCAGGGGACAGGCACAGCAGCTGCGCGCGCGGCGGATGGGCTGCGGCGTCCCAGTCGCTGAGCACCATGCGCCTGAGGCCGTCGCCCAGGTCGTGATCGGCCGGCCGGTGCGTGTGGCCGTGCACCAGCGTGCCTGCACGCGCCTGCTGCAGCCACTGGCGCGCGGCGCCGCCGTCCACGTCGGCCCAGACGGCCGACGGGTTGCGCTTGCGGTCTTCGCTTTGCGCGCGCATGGAGCGCGCGAGCGCGCGGCGCTCGGCCAGCGGCCTGGCCAGGAACGCGGCCTGCCATTCGGGCGTGCGCACCTGGGCGCGGAACTGGAGGTAGTCGGTGTCGTCCAGGCAAAGGATGTCGCCGTGGCTCAGCAGCCAGCGTTCGCCGTGCAGCACCAGCACCGTGGGATCGTCCAGCAGCGTGAAGCCGCATTGGGCGGCCAGCACCGGGCCCACGAGGAAGTCGCGGTTGCCGTGCATGAAGTACACCGGCAGCCGCTCGGCCGTGCGGCGCAGCAGCTCGGCGCATTCGGCCTCGAACCCGGGCAGGGCGGCTGCGTCGTCGCCCACCCACACTTCGAACAGGTCGCCCAGGATGACGAGCGCATCGGCCGGCGTGGTCTGCAGATAGCCGCGCCAGGCCTCGAAGGTGGCGGGCTCGTCGGCCTGCAGGTGCAGGTCGGAGATCAGGTCGACGGTGCGCCACGCGGGCGGGGCGAGCAGTTCCTTGAAAACCGGATGTTCCTCCATGCCCGTGCCGCGCCGCGTTCGTTCGCCGGTCCGCGCGTTATTCCGCGACGAGGACGGCCTTCTCGATGACCACGTCCTCGAGCGGCACGTCGTCGTGGAAGCCCTTGCGGCCCGTCTTCACGGCCTTGATCTTGTCCACCACGTCGGTGCCGCCGGTGACCTTGCCGAACACCGCATAGCCCCAGCCTTGGGCCGAGGGAGCGGTGTGGTTCAGGAAGCCGTTGTCGGCCACGTTGATGAAGAACTGGGCGGTGGCCGAGTGCGGTGCGCTCGTGCGGGCCATGGCCACGGTGTAGTTGTCGTTCTTGAGGCCGTTGTTGGCTTCGTTCTCGATTTCGGCGCCGGTGGGCTTTTGCTTCATGCCGGGTTCGAAGCCGCCGCCCTGCACCATGAAGCCCGGGATCACGCGGTGGAACACCGTGTTGTCGTAGTGACCGTTCTTCACATAGTTGACGAAGTTCTCGGCCGACTTCGGCGCCTTGGCGCTGTCGAGTTCGAGCGTGATCACGCCGTAGTTCTTGATGTGGAGTTCGACTTTGGGGTTGCTCATGAGGGAGTCCTTCTTTCGGATGTTCGGAGGAGATTACTTCGCCAGTGCGGCGGACTTGATGATGATGGACTCGAGCGGCACGTTCTGCATGCCGCCCTTGTTACCGGTTTGCACGGCACGGATCTTGTCGACCACCTCGGTGCCGGCCACCACCCGGCCGAACACCGTGTAGCCGTAGCCGTCGGGGTTGGGCGCGTTGAGCGAATCGTTGTTCTTCACGTTGATGAAGAACTGCGAGGTGGCCGAGTTCGGATTGCCCGTGCGCGCCATTGCGATGGTGTAGCGGTCGTTCTTCAGGCCGTTGCTGGCCTCGAGTGGAATGGGCGCGCGCGTGGGCTTTTGCTGCATGTCGGCCGTGAAGCCGCCACCCTGGATCATGAAGCCGTCGATCACGCGGTGGAACACGGTGCCGTCGTAGTGCTTGTCCTTGACGTACTGCAGGAAGTTCTCGACCGTCTGGGGCGCCTTGGCCTGGTCGAGCTCGACCAGGATGTCGCCGGCCGAGGTGGCGAGCTTCACGCGCGGACCGGGCTGCTGCGCATGGACGGCGCCGGCAAGCGCGAGCGAGGCGGCCAGCAGGAGCGCGCCGCGGCGGCTGAAGCGGGTGGACAGGGAAGGGGCTTGGATCGTCAAGGATGGCTCCGTGTGCGAATGATGTGGGGCGCGGGCCGGGCAATGCAAGCGGCCGCCGCCAGGATGCTGCCGGCGGTTGTCGCTTTACTTGCTGGCGCGGCCGACCGGCTTGCGGGCTTCGGGCGGTGCCGCCGGCAGGGCCGCGGCATCGGCCTCGGCCTTGGGCGTGAAGATCTGGCGGATCAGCGAGAGCTTGGGCGCCACGCTGGCGTTGGTGCTGGCGAATTGCTGCGCTCGCACATATTCCTGGGCCGCCAGGCGGGC
Source organism: Variovorax sp. SPNA7 (assembly GCF_033807855.1). Taxonomy (NCBI): domain Bacteria; kingdom Pseudomonadati; phylum Pseudomonadota; class Betaproteobacteria; order Burkholderiales; family Comamonadaceae; genus Variovorax; species Variovorax sp. SPNA7. The sequence goes on along the minus strand of NZ_CP138513.1, from coordinate 3,460,176 downwards.
GTAGACGTCGCCGAGGTTCTCGTGCGCGGTGGCGTAGTTGGGGTTGAGCCTGAGCGCCTGCTCCAGCGCGGCGCGCGCCTGGTCGAACTTGCTCTGCGCTGCATAGAGCGCGGCCAGGTTGTTGTAGGGCTCGGGCAGCTCCGGGAAATCCTGCGTCATCTGCGTAAACGCGGCAATGGCCTCGTTCTGCTTCTTCTGCTCGGTGAGGATCACGCCGCGCAGAAAGCGCATCTGCGGATCGCGCGGCTTGCCGGCGATGTAGGCGTCAGCCTTGGCGAGCGCCTCGTTCGACTTGCCCTGGCGCAGCAGCTGGTTGACGTCGTCGTAGTCGTTGGCATAGGCCGCCGAACCCCACAGGCTGAACAGCAGTGCGAAGGCGATGGAGAGTTTGGAGAACGCGACGTGCTTCATGAAGCCTCGGCAGGAGTGGGAAATGCGGGCTTCGAAAACACCCGGAATGGACACGGCAGCAGCCGTTTATACTGCGGTGCATTGTAGCCGAGGGGCCATGTCCAACCCCTCGTGGCCACTGTCCCGTCACCCCTGAAATACACCGTCGTTCGCCCGTGCCGCACGAGCGCGAAGCGACGCTTTCCGAGCCTCATGAGTCTGCGCATCTACAACACGCTTTCGCGTGAACTGGAGGAGTTCTCCCCATTGCAACCGGGCCGGGTGCGCATGTACGTGTGCGGCATGACGGTCTACGACCTCTGCCACATCGGCCATGCCCGCATGATGATGGCCTTCGACGTGGTGCAGCGCTGGCTGCGGGCGAGCGACTACGCCGTGACCTACGTGCGCAACATCACCGACATCGACGACAAGATCATTGCGCGCGCGGTGCAACGTGGCATCACGATTCGCCAGCTGACCGATGAAGTCATTGCTGCAATGCACGAAGACATCGGTGCGCTCGGCATCGAGCCGCCCACCCTGGAGCCGCGTGCGACCGAGTACGTTCCGCAGATGCTCGGCATCATCGAGACGCTGGAGCGCAAGGGGCTGGCCTATCGTTCGCTCGATGGCGACGTGAACTATGCGGTGCGCAAGTTTCCAGGCTACGGCAAGCTGTCGGGGAAGTCGCTCGACGAACTGCATGCCGGCGAACGCGTCGCGGTGCTCGAAGGCAAGCAGGATCCCCTCGACTTCGTGCTCTGGAAGGCCGCAAAACCCACCGAGCCGGACGATGCCAAGTGGGACAGCCCCTTCGGCACCGGCCGCCCGGGTTGGCACATCGAATGCTCCGCGATGAGCTGCGCCACCCTCGGTGAAACCTTCGACATCCATGGCGGCGGGGCGGACCTCCAGTTTCCGCACCACGAGAACGAAATTGCGCAAAGCGAGGGCGCCCACGGCAAGCCGCTGTCGCGCTTCTGGGTGCACAACGGCTTCGTGCGCGTGGACAACGAAAAAATGTCCAAGAGCCTGGGCAATTTCTTCACCATCCGCGAGGTGCTCCAGAAGTACGACGCCGAAAGCCTGCGCTTCTTCCTCGTGCGCACGCACTATCGCAGCGCGCTCAACTACAGCGATGCACACCTGGACGACGCCCGCAACTCGCTGAAGCGCCTTTACACCGCGCTCGATCTGGTCGCTCCAGCCGAAGTGATGATCGACTGGACGCAGCCCTATGCCGCGCGCTTCAAGGCCGCCATGGACGAAGACTTCGGCACGCCCGAGGCCATTGCCGTGCTGTTCGAGCTGGCCGGCGAGGTCAACCGCACCAAGTCCGCAGAAACAGCCGGCTTGCTGAAGGCGCTGGCCGGTTCGCTGGGCCTGCTGCAAGGCGATCCGCGTGCTTTCCTGCGCGCGGGCACCACGCTGGACGAAGCCACCATCCAGGCGCAGATCGATGCGCGCGCGGCCGCCAAGGCCGCCAAGAACTTCGCCGAGGCCGACCGCATCCGCAACGACCTCCTGGCGCAGGGCATCGTGCTCAAGGATTCGCCCACCGGCACAACCTGGGCCGCAGCGCAGTGAACGGAACCACGAATCCCATGCCTGCTTCCTCGAAAAATCCGGCGGTCCAGATCTTCACGCCGGACTATTGGGAAGAGGCCTGCAAGCACCTGTCCAGGAAGGACCGCGTGATGAAGCGGCTGATCCCGAAATTCGGCGATGCCTGCCTCGAGTCGCGCGGCGACGCGTTCACCACGCTCGCGCGCAGCATCGTGGGCCAGCAGATTTCGGTGAAGGCCGCGCAGACCGTGTGGGACAAGTTCGCGGTGCTGCCGCGCAAGCTCACGCCGGCCAACGTGCTCAAGCTCAAGGTCGACGACATGCGCGCGGCGGGACTGTCGGCGCGCAAGATCGAGTACCTGGTGGACCTGGCCATTCATTTCGATTCGGGCGCGGTGCACGTCGACGCCTGGAAGGACATGGCCGACGAGCTCATCATCGACGAGCTCGTGGCCATCCGCGGCATCGGCCGCTGGACGGCCGAGATGTTCCTCATCTTCCACCTGATGCGCCCCAACGTGCTGCCGGTCGACGACCTGGGCCTGCTCAACGGCATCAGCGTCAACTATTTCTCGGGCGATCCCGTGAGCCGCAGCGATGCCCGCGACGTTGCCGTGGCCTGGGCCCCGTATTGCAGCGTGGCGACTTGGTATATTTGGCGATCGCTCGACCCGGTACCGGTCGCATACTGAACAACAGGAGAAGACGTTGGCGAAACGAACCTTCCTCGACTTCGAGCAGCCCATCGCTGAACTCGAAACAAAGATCGAAGAACTGCGCTATGTACAGACCGAATCGGCGGTCGACATCTCGGAGGAAATCGACCAGCTCGGCAAGAAGAGCCAGCAGCTCACCAAGGACATCTACAGCGACCTGACGCCCTGGCAGATCACCAAGATCGCGCGGCATCCGGAGCGACCCTACACGCTCGACTACGTCAACGAGATCTTCACCGACTTCGTCGAATTGCACGGCGACCGGCACTTTTCGGACGACCTCTCCATCGTGGGCGGCCTGGCCCGCTTCAACGGCACGCCCTGCATGGTGCTCGGCCACCAGAAGGGGCGCGACACCAAGGAGCGCACCGCGCGCAACTTCGGCATGAGCAAGCCCGAGGGCTACCGCAAGGCACTGCGCCTCATGAAGACGGCCGAGAAGTTCAAGCTGCCGGTCTTCACCTTCGTCGATACGCCCGGCGCCTATCCGGGCATCGATGCCGAGGAGCGCGGCCAGTCCGAGGCCATCGGCCGCAACATCTACGAGATGGCGCAGCTCGAGGTGCCGATCATCGTCACCATCATCGGCGAAGGCGGCTCCGGCGGCGCGCTGGCCATCTCGGTGGGCGACCAGCTCGTGATGCTGCAGTATTCGATCTACTCGGTCATCAGCCCCGAAGGCTGCGCCTCCATTCTCTGGAAGACCAGCGACAAGGCGCAGGAAGCGGCCGATGCGCTCGGCATCACCGCGCACCGCCTGAAGGCGCTGGGCCTGGTCGACAAGATCGTGAACGAACCGGTCGGCGGCGCGCACCGTGACCACCGCCAGATGGCCGCTTTCCTCAAGCGCGCGCTCAACGACGCCTTCCGCCAGGTCAGCGACCTGAAGCCGAAGGAACTGCTCGAGCGCCGCTACGAACGCCTGCAGAGCTACGGGCGCTTCAACGACACCAAGGCCGACACCGGCAGGTAAACAAGCCAGCGCGCTGCTCCTTCCATGAACGAAGCCTTCGAACGCGCCATGGCCGCGTTCGAGCCGGCGCATCTGCCGCTGGCGGTGGGCTTCAGCGGCGGTGCGGATTCCACGGCGCTGCTTGCCGCTTGCGCCTCGGCCTGGCCCGGGCAGGTGCTTGCCTTTCATGTGCACCACGGCCTGCAGGCCGCGGCCGACGATTTCGAGCGCCATTGCGCGGCCGTGTGTGAACGCCTCGGCGTGCCGCTGGTGGTGCACCGCGTGGACGCACGCCATGCGCAGGGCGACAGCCCAGAAGATGCGGCACGCCGCGCCCGCTACGACGCCTTTGCAGCCATGGCGCGCATGGATACGGCGCTTGGCGCTATCGAATCGATAGTCCTCGGGCACCATGCCGACGACCAGGTCGAAACGCTTTTTCTGGCCCTCTCCCGGGGTGCCGGTCTGCCGGGCCTCGCGGCCATGCCCGCGCATGCGCGGCGCAACGGGCTGGACATCTACCGCCCGCTGCTGGCGGTGCCCGGGGCCGACATCCGGGCGTGGCTCAAAGGCGTCGACCTGCCCTGGATCGAAGACCCGAGCAACGAGGACGAGCGCTACACCCGCAACCGGATCCGCGCCGTGCTGCTGCCGGCGCTGGAGCGGACCTTTCCGCAGTTCCGCGCCACCTTCGCGCGCAGCATCGGCCATGCCGCGCAGGCGCAGGAACTGCTGGGCGAACTCGCGGCGCAAGACCTGGCCGTGGTGGGCAACCCGCCCCGCATTGCCGCGCTGCAGGCGCTTTCACGCGCGCGGCAGGCCAATGTGCTGCGGCACTGGCTGATGCAGGCGCACGGCTGCTCGCCCAGCGCGGCCCAGCTCGACCAGCTGCTGGACCAGGTGCGCGCCTGCACCACCCGCGGCCACCGGATCCACCTCAAGGTGGCCAATGGATTCGCCCAGCGCAGGGGCGACCTGCTGCATTGGTACAATTCCGGGCCCTCGCCCAAGGCTTCGCGCTGACGGCTTGCAGGGCGCCGCGCTGGCACTCGGGAGTGCGGCGGCGGCCCTTCCCATTTCTCTGAATTCATCCATGGCATTGATCGTTCACAAATACGGCGGTACGTCGATGGGCTCGACCGAGCGCATCAAGAATGTCGCCAAGCGCGTCGCCAAGTGGGCGCGCGCCGGCCACCAGATGATCGTGGTCCCGAGTGCCATGAGCGGCGAAACCAATCGCCTGCTCGGCCTGGCCAAGGAGCTGGCGCCGAGCAAGCCGAGCGACGCCCACGGGCGCGAGCTCGACATGCTCGCCTCGACCGGCGAACAGGCTTCGTCCGCGCTGCTGGCCATTGCGCTGCAGGCCGAGGGCATGCAAGCCGTGAGCTACGCGGGCTGGCAGGTGTCGGTGCGCACCGACAACTCCTACACCAAGGCGCGCATCGAAAGCATCGACGACGAGCGCGTGCGCGCCGACCTGGACGCCGGCAAGGTGGTGGTCATCACCGGCTTCCAGGGCGTGGACGACGACGGCAACATCACCACGCTGGGCCGCGGCGGCAGCGACACCTCGGCCGTGGCCATTGCGGCCGCGATGAAGGCGCACGAGTGCCTGATCTACACCGACGTCGACGGCGTCTACACCACCGATCCGCGCGTGGAGCCCGATGCGCGCCGCCTCTCGACCGTGAGCTTCGAAGAGATGCTCGAAATGGCGAGCCTGGGCTCCAAGGTGCTGCAGATCCGCTCGGTGGAATTCGCCGGCAAGTACAAGGTGCCGCTGCGTGTGCTCTCGAGCTTCACGCCGTGGGACATCGACATCAATGAAGAGGCCAAGTCCGGCACGCTGATCACTTTCGAGGAAGACGAAAACATGGAACAAGCCGTCGTATCCGGCATCGCTTTCAACCGCGACGAAGCCAAGATCTCGGTGCTGGGCGTGCCCGACAAGCCGGGCATCGCGTATCACATCCTCGGTGCCGTGGCGGACGCCAACATCGAAGTCGACGTGATCATCCAGAACCTCAGCAAGGACGGGCGGACCGACTTCAGCTTCACCGTGCACCGCAACGAGTACGCGAAGACGGTCGACCTGCTGCAGTCGAAGGTCATGCCCTCGCTGGGCGCGACCGAGATCGTGGGCGACACCAAGATCTGCAAGGTCAGCATCGTGGGCATCGGCATGCGCAGCCACGTGGGCGTTGCCAGCAAGATGTTCCGCGTGCTGAGCGAAGAGGGCATCAACATCCAGATGATTTCCACCAGCGAGATCAAGACCTCGGTCGTGATCGACGAAAAATACATGGAATTGGCCGTGCGCGCCCTGCACAAAGCCTTCGATCTGGACCAACCGGCCGCCTGATGGTGGCATAATCTCGGCTTCTTTCAGGAACTGTGACCGAGTGGCCGAAGGTGCTCCCCTGCTAAGGGAGTATGGGGTGTAGAGCCTCATCGAGGGTTCGAATCCCTCCGGTTCCGCCAGATAGCAAGCAAAAACGCCCCTCACGGGGCGTTTTTCATTTGGGGCGCTGCACCCGCAGCAGCCACCCCTGCCGCGGCCCCCGCGCGCCGTGACACATTGTCCCGCTCCTGGGACATCGCCGGCCTCCTGAACGCGCCCTGGCCCCGGTGCCCCCTCTGGGCACGTGGACGGAACGGCCCTTGCTATGACAAGCGGGTCCATGACCTCGCCTCATCGCACACCGCCGCCCATGACCTCCGCCGACCTCGCCTTTGCTTCCAGGCTCGACCAGAGCGTTCGCACGGTGAGCGTGAGTGCGCCCGGGCGCCTGCACCTCGGTTTTCTGGACCCCTCGGGCTCGCTGGGGCGCGCATTCGGCAGCCTGGGGCTGGTGATCGACGGCTTCACCACCGACCTCGAGTTGTCGGCGTCCGCGTCATCGGACCAGCTGGCGGCCGACACGCCGGCCGGCGGGGCGGAACTGGCCCGCGCGGCGGACTATCTGGCGGTGTTGAAGCAGCGCAGCGGCCGCCATGCGCCGCTGTCGCTGCGGCTGCGCCACGCGCTGCCGCCGCACGCGGGCTTCGGCTCGGGCACGCAGCTGGCGTCGGCGATCGGGCGGGCCTTTGCCGAATGGCATGGGCTCGACCTGGACACGGGCACGCTGGCGCACTGGCTCGGGCGCGGCCTGCGCTCAGGGGTCGGCATTGCGGGTTTCGACAGCGGCGGCCTGCTGCTCGATGGCGGCCCGGGCGCCGACGGGCTGCCCGCACCGCTGCTGTCGCGCATCGAGTTTCCGGAGGAATGGCGCGTCATCGTGGTCCAGGATCCCGCGCACAAGGGCCTGTCGGGCGGCGCGGAGAAGAAAGCCATCGCGGCCTTGCCGCCCCTGCCCCAGGCGGGCGCGGCCGAGATCTGCCATCAGGTGCTGATGCGGGTGCTGCCCGGCGCCGCGCGTGCGGAGTTCGCGCCGTTTGCCGCGGGCATCAACCGCATGCAGCAGCTGCTCGGCGAGCACTTTGCGCCGGCGCAGGGCGGCAACTACACGAGCGCTGCGGTCGGGCGGCTGATGCACTGGTTCGCGGATGCGAGCCGCGGGCATGACGCGGCCATCGGCCAGAGCTCGTGGGGCCCCACGAGTTTTGCGATCGTGCCCTCGCACGTGCGGGCCGAGATGCTGGTCGATGCGGCGCGCGCCTCCAGGCAGCTCGACCCGCGGCTGGAGCTGCGCATCGTCTCGGGCCGCAACCGCGGGGCGGTGGTGCGGGGCCGTGCCGCCGAGCCGCGCAACCGCTGAAGCCGTTGCAGCCGAAGAGCACCCGCCCTCAACCTTCACACATCAACATCAACCAACGCAGGCCCTCATGGAACGTCCCCGCATCCTCCACATGTTCACCCCCGGCCAACAGATGAGCCCGTTCGACATCAACATGGCAGCGGACGCCGGCTACCAGATCATCGTGCCCTACTGCGAAGTGGGCCTGGACCGCATCACCGGGCTGACGCAGGACACGATCTTCTCGCGCGGGCCCAAGGGCGTGGCGCGCACCGGCATCTTCATCGGCGGGCGCGATGCGCAGCTGGCGGCCGACATGCTCGAGCGCGCGCGAACCTCGATGGTCAAGCCCTTCGTCGTCTCGGCCATGGCCGACCCGAGCGGCGCCTACACCACGGCCGCGGCCATGGTGGCCTGCGTCGAGGCCGCGCTCAAGCGCCACCATGGGCAGGGCCTGGAAGGCCAGCGCGTGGTGATCCTCGGCGGCACGGGGCCGGTGGGCCGCGTGGCGGGCGTGATCGCGGCAGGAGCCGGTGCCGAGGTGTACCTGTCCAGCCGCAACGGCATCGACGCGGCGCAGGAAGCGGCCGATGAAACCGGGCAGCGCTTCGGCGTGAAGCTGCACGGCCTCTCGGGCGGCGACCCCGACGCCGTGCGCCGCTCCATCGCCGATGCCGACGTGCTGCTGGCCTGCGCGGCCGCCGGCGTGCAGGTCGTATCGAGCGAGGCGCTCGGCGCCGCGACGCGGCTCAAGGTGGCGGCCGACGTGAACGCCGTGCCGCCCGAAGGCATTGCCGGCGTCGGCGTGATGGACGACGCCAAGCCATTGGCCGGCACGCAGGCCGTGGCCATCGGCGCGCTGGCGGTGGGCAACGTCAAGTACCAGACGCAGCATCGGCTGCTGGTGCAGATGTGCGAGGCCGAAAAGGCCCAGGTGCTGAGCTTTCCCGAAGCCTTTGCAGTGGCCCGCGCATTCCTGGTCGAGCAGGCCGGAAAGACGGCTTGAAGCCAGCGGCCACCATGCAGACGATCGCCGTCGCCGCCATCTCCGCGCGCGCCATGGCCGAGGCGGCGGCAAGCGAGGGCTTCAAGGTGGTCGCGCTCGATCTGTTCGGCGATGTCGACACGCGCCGCGCGGCGTCGCGCTGGATGCCGATCGGCGCGCCCGGCAGTCTGCAGATCGATGCGGCCAGCGTGCTGGCTGCGCTGCGCACGCTCGCAGAGGACAGCGAGCCTGTGCTGGGCTGGATCGCAGGCAGCGGCTTCGAAGGCGAGCCCGAGCTGCTGGAAGAGGGCGCGGCCGTGCTGCCGCTGATCGGTACCGCGCCCGCGGCCGTGCGCCGCCTGCGCGATCCGGCGGCCTTCTTCGGCTTTCTCGCCGCGCAGGTCATCCCCTTTCCGCAAGTGCTGCTGCAGCCGCCCGAGGATCCCGCGGGATGGCTCATGAAAGACGCGCACGGCTGCGGCGGCTGGCATGTGCGCCATGCGCCGTGGTCGATCGACGAGCCACCGTCTTCGCACCACTACTTTCAGCGCGAAATGGCCGGGCTGCCGATGTCGGCGACCTTCATCGCCAATGGCCGCGATGTGCATGTGCTCGGCTTCAACGAGCAGACCGTGCGACGCTTCGGCACGCGGCCCTTCGTGTTCTGCGGTGCCATCGGGCCGGTGCCCGTGACAGAGGACATCGCGCGCCGCGTGACGGCCATTGCGCGCTCGTTGACTGCGGAGTTCGAACTGCGCGGCCTGTGCAGCCTCGACTTCATGCGCGACGGCGACGCCATCGGTGTGCTGGAGGTCAATCCGAGGCCACCGGCCAGCATGAGCCTCTACAAGGCGCGCGCCGGCTCGCGGGGCGTGATGCAGGCGCATCTGCGCGCCTGCCTGCATGGCGAACTGCCGCCGCCGGCGCAATCGCCTGCGCAAGAGGTCGAAGGCATCGAGATCGTGTTCGCGCGGCAGCCGCTGCAGCTCGACGCGGCCGCGGCGCAGCGCCTGGCCGCATGGCCCGGCATCCGCGACCTGCCCGAAGCCGGGCAGCGCTTCGACATCGACGACCCCCTGTGCACCCTGACCGCGAGCGGAAGCAGCGCGCAGCAGGTGCGCACCCGCCTGAGCGAAGGCCGCGAGCGGCTGCTGCAATCACTGGAGACCAAGGCATGAGCAACACTTCCCCGCCCGCGGCCGCTTCGGGCCTGAGCGTCAACCTGCTGGCCCGCCCGCTGGTCGAGGGCCTGCTGGCCGATGCCGATGCGTTCGGGCTGCAAGTGCGCCGCGACGACAGCGGCGCGCGCATCGTCGATGCCGGCATCGAGGCACGCGGCAGCGTGGCGGCCGGCCTGCAGATCGGCGAGATCTGCATGGGCGGGCTGGGGCATGTGAATCTGCGCAGCGGTGCCGCCGCCGAGGGCTGGCCCACGTGGCTCGACGTGCGCAGCTCGCAGCCGGTGCTGGCCTGCCTTGGCAGCCAGTACGCCGGCTGGAGCCTCGCGGCCACCAAGGAAGAGACCGGCGGCAAGAAGTTCTTCTCGCTCGGCTCGGGGCCGGCGCGCGCGCTGGCGGTCAAGGAAAAACTCTTTGCCGAACTGGGCTACCGCGACCATGCGCAATGCGGCGTGCTGGTGCTGGAAGTCGATCGCGCGCCGCCGAAGATCGTGATCGACAAGCTGCTGCGCGATTGCGGCCTGGCCGCCGAAGCGCTGACCCTGATCCTCACGCCCACCACCAGCCTGGCGGGCACCACGCAGGTGGTGGCGCGCGTGCTCGAGGTGGCGCTGCACAAGGCGCACGAGCTGGGCTTTGCGCTCGCCAATATCGTCGATGGCGCCGGCACCGCGCCGCTGCCGTCGCCGAGCGCCGATGGCGTCGAGGCCATGGGCCGCACCAACGATGCCATCCTGTACGGCGGCCGCGTGCACCTCACGGTCCGCGGCGACGATGCCGCGGCACGCGAGCTGGCGCGCGCGCTGCCGTCGCGCAATTCGCGCGACCACGGGCGCTCGTTCGCCGAGATCTTCAAGGAGGTCGAGTACGACTTCTACAAGATCGACGGCGCCTTGTTCGCCCCGGCCGAGGTGTGGGTCAGCAACATCGACAGCGGCAACACCTGGCACGGCGGCGCGCCCGACATGGCACTGCTGCAGCGCCTGTGGCTGCAGGAGGCCTGACCGTGCGCATAGTCATCATGACGGACGAGATCGGCTGGCACACGCGCCAGCTGCAGGCTGCGCTGCGCGCACGCGGCGCGGTGGGCCGCTGCGTCGACCTGGCCGACTGCAACATCGACACCACCGCGGCATGGCATGGCCTGGTCATTCCCGGCTACGGCCGCGAGCTGCCCGATGCGGTGCTGGTGCGCGGCATTGCCGGCGGAAGCTTCGAGCAGGTCACCAAGCGCCTGGGCGTGCTGCATGCCCTGCGCGAGCTGGGCGTGCCGGTCTACAACGATGCGCGCGCCATCGAGCGCACGGTCGACAAGTCGATGACCAGCCTGCTGCTGCATGCCGCGCGCATTCCCGCGCCCGCCACCTGGGCCACCGAATCGGCGGCGCAGGCGCGGCGCATCGCCATGCGCGAGATAGCCGCGGGCCATGCGCTGGTGCTCAAGCCCTTGTTCGGTTCGCAGGGCAAGAACCTGCAGCTGGTGGGTGAGGTCGACGGCGTTCATCATCCGATGCCCGACATCGATGCGCGCTACGCGGGCCTGGCCTATCTGCAGCGCTTCGTGCCGCCCATGGCCTCGCCGGGTTTCGACTGGCGCGTGATGGTGGTGGGCGGGCGCGCCGTCACCGCGATGCGGCGCGTCAGCATGCACTGGATCCACAACGTGGCCCAGGGCGCGCGCTGCGAGCCGGCCACGCTGGAGCCCGCGCTCGCGCAGCTGGCCGAAGGCGCGGCCCAGGCGCTCGACATGGACTACGCGGGCGTGGACCTCATCGCGGCGGCCAGCGGGCCGAAGATCCAGGTGCTCGAGGTCAACGGCGTGGCCGCCTGGCAGGGGCTGCAGCGCGTGACGGGGTTCAACATCGCGCGCGCCATCGTCGACGACCTGCTCGACCGCAAGCTCGCGCAGGCGCACCGCCTCGTGCAGCAGAGCCTGCCGCTGCCGGAGCGCCGCGCCTGATGATGACGAACGCGCGGCAGGCGGCCATCGAGCGTGCGCGGGCCTGCTTCCTGCGCGCCTGCTGGCTCGACGTGGCCGTGCGCAAGCCCGGCAACGTGAGCCAGGCTTCGCCGGGCCACGGCATGCAGGCCTCGATGTTCATCGCCAGCGCCGAGGCCGCGGCCGGTGCGCTGTTCGAGCCCGGCTTGCGTGTGGGCGCGCGCATCGAGGCCGCCGTGGCGGCCACCTGGGCGGTGGCGGGGTGCAACACCAACCTCGGCATCCTGCTGCTGTGCGCGCCGATCGCGCTCGCGGTGGAGCAGCATCCGCAGGCCGGATCCCCCGCAGCCTTGCGCGCGGCGGTGGAGTCGGTGCTGGCCACGCTCGACATCGACGATGCGCGTGCCGCCTATCGCGCCATCGCGCAGGCGCATCCCGGTGGCCTGGGCACCGCGCCGGCCGAGGACGTGCGCGATGCGCCGAGCGTCGACCTGCGTGCCGCCATGGCCCTTGCCGCGGACCGCGACCTCATCGCGCGCCAGTACCGCGACGGATTTGCGGACCTGTTCGCGCTCGCGTTCCAGGAACCGGTCCACCCGGCGGGCTGCGGCGAAGCGCCGGCCGATGCCGGTGCACCGCCCGATACCGCCACTGTGGCTTTCGTCCAACGGCTTTACCTGGCTTGTCTGAGCGCCTTTCCTGATTCACACATTGTTCGAAAACACGGAGAGCGCGTGGCACAGACTGTCATGACGGCGGCGCAGGCCTGGCGGGAGCGTGCCGGCGCGGGCGTGGCGCTCGATGCCGACCCCGGCTTCGCCGCCTGGGACCTTTCCCTCAAGGCCGCAGGCGTCAACCCCGGCACCAGCGCCGATTTCACTGTGGCGGCGCTGTTGCTTTCGGGCTGGATCCGCTCGTGCGCGGCACCCGCGCGCGAGGCGGCGAATGGATGGCACGGATCGTGATACCCATGGCTTTGCGCTGGTCTTCCTGACCGGTGTCGTATTGACCCTAATCACCTTGGACCTCTGAGAGGAGACTCGAAACCATGGCAAAAATCGATCGACTGATGGTGGGCGAATCGCTCGTTGGCGACGGCAATGAAGTAGCCCATATCGACCTGATCATCGGACCGCGCGGCAGCGCTGCCGAGACAGCCTTCGCGAATGCGTTGACGAACAACAAGGACGGCTTCACTTCGCTGCTCGCAGTCGTGGCTCCCAACCTGCTGACCAAGCCGGCCACCGTGATGTTCAACAAAGTGACCATCAAGGGCGCCAAGCAGGCGGTGCAGATGTTCGGCCCGGCGCAGCGCGCCGTGGCGCTGGCGGTGGCCGACAGCGTCGAGGATGGCACCATCCCCATGGCGGAGGCGGACAACCTGTTCATCTGCGTCGGCGTGTTCATCCACTGGCTTGCCGACGACGACAAGAAGATCCAGGACTACAACTACCAGGCCACCCGCGAGGCCATCCAACGCGCCGTGGCCGGCTCGCCGACGGCCGCGGAAGTGGTCGACAAGAAGGGCACGACGGCACATCCGTTCGCAGCCCATCTCTGAGTCGCAGAAAGCAAAAAACCGGCGCGAGGACCGCGCCGGTTTTTTTCTTGCTGCCGCATCGCGCGGCAGGCGTGAGTGCTCAGTGCTTGGCGGGCACCATGCCGCTCGCAAGGAAGTTCAGCACGGTGGCGCCGTGCACCAGCTTCGAGGCGCGATGCGTGGGCGCGTGGCGCTCGATCTGCACGCCCACGGCCTGCACATCGTCGAACTTGCGCGGCTTCACGACCTTCACGCGGACCCAGCTGGCGCCGAACTCGTCGATGAGGATGTCGGCAATGGCCTCTGCGAAGGCCTCGAGCAGTTGCAGCCGGTGCTCGGCCATGAGCCGCACCAGCCGCTCGCGCACCACGCCGTAGTCGATGGTGTCGCCGATGCGGTCGGTGTCGCAGGCGCGTGCGCGGGGCACGCCGGCGTGCACGTCGATCAAGAGGGGCTGCGGATGATGCAGCTCGGAGTCGTGGATGCCGATCACCGTCTGGCCGCTGAAGCCCTCGATGAAGATCAGGTCCATGGGCGCGGCTGCCTCGGCGGCGTCGGGCGATGCGTTCGAGGCAGGCGAGGCATTCGAGGAGGAAAGGCGGGCGACGGAAGGACGCGGGCTGGTGTTCAAGTGGTGTCTCCGGTGATCGAATGTGTTTGAAAGTGTGTCTGGCGGCATGCAAGCCCACCCCAGCGAGATTCGTCAACGCAAAATGCAGGCCAGAGACCGGACCCGCTCCGGCATTGCCAGTGCTTGGTGTTTCACCGGGTGCGCGGCGAGCCGGCAGGCACAACAATGGGCCGAACGAGACATGATGGAACGCGCCGGAGAACTCCAATGACATTGACGCTGAGGCAAGGCGATCGACACGCTGACCGTGTGCTCGACGTGGTGAGGCGGGGCTTTCATGAAGAGGGCAATGATCTGGTCACGCGCTCGTGGAGCCGTTGCCTGAACCAGTACCAGCTCGATCCGGGTCGCCCGCGCGAACCGGTGGTCATTGCATCGTCTGCGCTGCAGAGCCGGCGCAACCAGCATGCCGACGTCATCGAGTGCGCGCGCTACGAGATGACCACGCTCTACCAGCAGCTCGCCGATGCCGAGTCTGCCGTGGTGCTGACCGATACCGACGGCGTGATCGTGCACATGGTGTCCTCGCCCGAGTTCGCCGCCGAAGCGGAACCCATGGGCCTGCGCGCCGGTGGCATGTGGGGCGAGGCCGAAGCCGGCACCAACGGCATGGGCACCTGCCTGGCGGCGGCGCATCCGATCTCCGTTCGGCGCGAAGAACATTTCTTCAGCCACTTCACGCAGCTCACGTGTTCGGCGGTGCCGGTGTTCGATCCGTCCGGCGAGATCATCGCGGTGCTCGATGTGACCAGCCGCTCCAGCCTCATGCAGCAGCACGTGCTGGTGCTGCTGGGCATGACCGCGCGCATGATCGAGAACCGGCTCATCGACAAGCGCTTCTCGAATGCGCATCCGCTGCACTTCCACAGCCGGCCCGAATTCGTCTACACGCTGCACGAAGGCAAGCTCGCGGTCGGCGACGACGGGCGCATCCTCGCGGCCAACCGCAGCGCCTTGTTCCAGCTCGGCCTGCAGTCGATGGACGAGATCCGCACGCAGCGCATCGACGACCTGTTCCAGACCTCGCTCGAGGACATCGTCCAGCGCAGCCTTTCTTCTTCATTCCATCCGGTGGTCGCCTACCGGGCCAATGCGGCGCTGCGCTTCTTCGCGGTGGCGCGGCGTCCGGCCTCCGATGCCGCCACGCCGGCGCGTGCGCGCGTGGCCGGCGCGGCGGGCACGGCTTCGATGGTGGCGGAGACGGGTGCCGAAGCCTTCCGTGCGCCGCTGCGGCCGGCGGCCGCGCGTGCGCCGAGCGTTCGCACCTTCAAGGACGCGCGGCTCGTCGCGCACCTGGACACCGCGCGGCGCGTGGTCGCGCGCCGAACCCCCGTGCTGCTGTGCGGCGAGACGGGCTCGGGCAAGGAAGTGTTCGCGCGCGCCATCCATGAGAGCAGCCCGCATGCCGAGGGCGCCTTCGTCGCGGTCAATTGCGCGAGCCTGCCCGAGACGCTGATCGAATCCGAACTCTTCGGCTACAAGGCCGGCGCCTTCACCGGCGCACAGCGCAGCGGTCGGCGCGGCAAGATCCTGCAGGCCGATGGCGGCACCTTGTTCCTCGACGAAATCGCCGACATGCCGCTGGAGCTGCAGGCCCGGCTGCTGCGCGTGCTCGACGAGCGCCAGGTCACGCCGCTGGGCACCGAGGACACCCATCCGGTGGACTTCCAGCTCGTGAGCGCGAGCCACCAGCACCTGCCGAGCCTCGTGCGCGAAGGCCGCTTCCGCGAAGACCTCTACTACCGCCTGGCCGGCATCGAACTCGACCTGCCCGCCTTGCGCGACCGCAGCGACAAGCGCGAGCTCATCCACGACGTGCTCAAGGACGAAGGCGGCAGCGACAGCCGGCTCGGCGAAGAGGCTGAGCGCCTGCTCATGGCTTATTCATGGCCCGGCAACCTGAGGCAATTGCGCCACGTGCTGCGCAGCGCCGCCGCGCTGGCCGACGGCAAGACCATCACGCGGGAGCACCTGCCTTCGCTGGCCGTGCGCACGGCGCCGTCGCCATTGCCCGCGCTGGCGCATGCCGCTGCGGTGTCCGAACCGGCCGATGCCGCCGCGGACGCGGCGTCGTCCGATGCGGCGCCCGCCATCAAGCAACTCAACCCGATCCAGGCCAACGAGCGGCAGGTGCTGCTGCAGATGCTCGAGCAGCATCGCTGGAACGTGAGCAACGTCGCCAAGGCGCTCGATGTCAGTCGCAACACCCTGTACCGAAAACTCCACAAGCTTCACATCGAGATCTCTCCACCCGATTGAGCCTCAAGGCTCGCAGACATGACGAACGGGGAGCCGACGGACACGGGCAAGATCGATCCACGCAGCGCCGCGCTGGCTGCCGAAGACGGCGAAGCGCCGCTGCCGGCATCGCCGCCGCGCTCGCGGCTGGCCTGGTGCATCACGGGTTCGGGTCATTTCCTTGAGGAATCTCTCGCCATTGCGGCGCGGCTGCCCTCGGTCGACCTGTTCCTCTCGGCCGCCGCTGAAGAGGTGCTGCCGATCTACAAGCTGCAGATCGAGGCGCTCAGGCCGCGCTTCCGTGTCTTCCGCGACAAGACCGCCAGCGGCGTGCCGGTCGGCATGCTCTATGACGACGTCTATCACACGGTGGTGGTGGCGCCGGCCACCAGCAACACCGTGGCCAAGTGCGCATTCGGCATCAGCGACTCGCTGCCGACCAACATGTTTGCGCAGGCTGGAAAGCTCGGCATTCCTGGCATCGTGTTTGCATGCGATACGGAACCGGTGGTGGTGACCAAGTCGCCGCATGACTGGGTCACGCTGCGTCCGCGGCGCATCGAACTGGACAACGTGGAGCGGCTGCGCGGCATCGACTTTTGCCAGGTGGTCTGTTCACCGGCCCAATTGGAGACCGCGCTCGACACGCGCCTGAAGGAACTTTCTCTCGCATGGAACACATCGTCTTCCTGACCGGGCGCCTCGCCCAAGCCAGCCTCACGCGGGTGCTGGCCGGGATCGAGGCGGCACCGTTCACATGGGAAGTGCGCGAGATCGGTCTGCAGGTGGCGGCGCTGATGACGGCCGACATGATCCGCCGTCGCGTTGCGGCCCCCGTGTTCAGCGAGGGCGAAGGCGAGGGCGCCGCGCCGCGCCGCGCCGACCGCATCATGGTGCCGGGCCGCTGCCGCGGCGACGTCGAGGCGCTGAGCCTTCACTTCGGCGTTCCGGTGGAGCGCGGCCCGCAGGAGCTGAAGGACCTGCCGCGCCACTTCAACCGCAGCGCGCGCGCGGTCGACCTGGACGACTACGAGGTCGCGATCTTTGCCGAGATCGTCGACGCGCCGCGGCTCTCGGTGGCGCAGATCATCGAGCGCGCGCAGCAGCTCGCGGCCGATGGCGCCAACGTGATCGACCTGGGCTGCCTGCCCGAGACGCGCTTCGACCATCTGTCCGAGAGCGTGCAGGCGCTGAAGGCCGCGGGCTTCCAGGTCAGCGTCGATTCGAGCGACACGCAGGAACTGCTGCTCGGCGGCAAGGCCGGCGCCGACTACCTGCTGAGCCTCACGCTCGACACCCTGTGGATCGCCGACGAGGTCGCGGCCACGCCCGTGCTGATACCGCGCGTTCCGGCCGATGAAGAATCGCTGTACGAAGCCGTGGCGCAGATGCAGCGCCGCGGCCGCGCCTTTCTGGCCGATTCGATCCTCGACCCGATACCCTTCGGCCTGACCGCCTCCATCGTGCGCTACCACCGGTTGCGCGAGCGCTTTCCCGATGCGCCGATCATGCTGGGTGTAGGCAACCTCACCGAGCTCACCGAGGCCGACACCAGCGGCATCAACGCGGTGCTGTTCGGCATTGCCGCCGAGCTCAACGTGGCGGCGGTGCTGACCACGCAGGTGAGCCAGCATGCGCGCCGCGCGGTGAGCGAGGCCGACTGGGCGCGCCGCATCATGCATGCCGCGGCGCGCAACGCCACGCTGCCCAAGGGCATGAGCGATGCGCTGATGACGGTGCACGCCAAGCATCCGTTCCCCGACACGCCCGAAGAAATCGGCGAGATCGCCTCGCAGGTGCGCGACCCCAACTTCCGCGTGCAGATCTCGCCGCTGGGCCTGCACGTCTACAACCGCGACGGCATGCGGCTCGCGCAGGGCGCCTTCGAACTCTGGCCGCAGCTGCAATTGCAAGACGACGCCGACCATGCGTTCTACATGGGCGTGGAACTGGCGCGCGCCGAGATCGCATGGCAGCTCGGCAAGCGCTACGTGCAGGACCAGCCGCTCGACTGGGGCTGCGCCGCACCGCGGGCCACCGAGGACCTCGCGCGCTGGTGCGCCCCGGGAACCACCATGAAGACATCGAAGAAGAACAGCGCGGCAGAGACCGATGCCACGAGCACCACCATCACCACCGCGCCATCACCCTCATGAACGACCAGATCTTCGAAGCCGTGGTGACCACCGTGGCCCCCGGCGGCAAGCCGCACGTGGCGCCGATGGGCATCCGCTACCAGGAGGGCGGCATCCTGCTGATGCCGTTCAAGCCCTCGACCACGCACGACAACATCGTGGCCACCGGCCATGCGGTGCTCAACATCGTCTGCGACACGCGTGTGTTCGCAGGCTGCGTCACGGGCCGCAAGCTGTGGCCCACGCTGCCGGCCGAGCGCATCGAAGGCGTGCGGCTCGCTTCTGCACTGCGCCACGTCGAGCTCGAACTGGCCGAGCAGCGCGACGACGTGCAGCGGCCGGTGCTGCGCATGGTGGCTGTGCACGAGGCCACGCATGCGCCGTTTGCCGGCTTCAACCGCGCGCAGGCCGCGGTGATCGAAGGCGCCGTGCTGGTGAGCCGGCTGCACATGCTTCCTCCCGAGAAAGTGGAAACCGAAATGACCTACCTGCAGATCGCGATCGACAAGACCGCCGGCCCCGAGGAACGCGAAGCCTGGGAGTGGCTGCGCGCCGCGGTCGCGCAACACCGCGCCGCCGCCCGGGAGCGCACATCATGACGATGCACATGCTGGTGAGCGTACGCAGCGTGGACGAAGCCCTGCTCGCGGCCAGCGGCGGCGCCGACTTCATCGACCTGAAGGAACCCAACGAAGGCGCACTGGGCGGCTTGCCGGTGGCAACCATCGGCGCCATCGTGGGCGCGCTGCGCGGGCACGGCATCGGCCTGCCCGTGAGCGCGACGATCGGCGACCTCCCGATGCATGCGCTGGATGCCATCGTGGCGCAGGTGGACGCGGTGGGTGCCTGCGGCGTCGACTACGTGAAGGTCGGCATCGAGCGCGGGCCAGAAGCCTTTGCGGTGCTCGATGCGCTCGCGGCCTGCCACTGGCCGGTGGTGCCGGTCTTCATCGGCGACCGCGGGCTCGATGCCGCGCTGACCGCGCATGCCTGCACGCTCGGCTTTCCCGGGCTCATGGTCGACACCGCCGACAAGCAGGCCGGCAGCCTGTTCGATGCCGTGCCGATGGCCGATCTGCGCGCCTTCCTGGTCCAGGTGCGCGCCGCGGGGCAAATGGCCGGCGTGGCGGGCGCGCTGCGCACGGCACATGTTCCGCTGCTGCAGTCGCTGGCGCCGGACTTCGCGGGGTTTCGCAGCGCCGTCTGCGTGGGCGACCGCAAGGCGGCGCTCAGCCCGGAGCGGCTTGCGGCACTGGCCGCGATGCTGCATGGCGAGGCGGTGGAGCCTGTAGCGGCCTGAATTTTTTTGTGAGCGGGCGCAAGGCCCGCTCAGCGCGGGGCGAAGGTCGCCTCGCCCAGCAGCAGCGCACGCATGGTCGCGAGCTGGTTCTTGTGGAGCAGGGTGATCGGAAACGCCGCATCGCCGGAGCGTTCGGCAAACTGCTGGTCGACCACGCCGGCGTCGCCAAGCTCATTGAGCGTCATCTGCGGATCGATGGTGCACGACTTCACCAGCACCAGCTGCTCGGCATTGAGATGCTTGGCGAGGTCGAGCGCGATGGTGTCGGACGTGGCGTCCCAGCTGGTGCGGCCGTCCGGCTTGTCGCGCCGCAGTTCGAGCGGCAGCCACAGCGCGGTTTTTCCGCGCCGCAGCAGGTCGGGGATTTCGGTCTTGCGCGCGGCCAGTTGCAGCGCCGGATTCAGCGCATGCAGCTGGTAGGCCGTCTGCGCCATGGCCAGCACTGCCATGTTGTGCGCGGCCAGGTCGTTGAACTGCCAGTGCGCCTGCACGCGCCGCACTTCGTCTGCGAAGGTCCCGCCGCCGCAGACCACCGTGACGCGGCCACCGCCGATCTGCGTCAGCAGATCGAGCCACTGCGGCAGCACCGGGTCGGCGCAGAGGCTGCCGCCAATCTTGACCACCCACATCAGTCGTGCTCCCTTTCGAACAGCGCGGCCACCGCCACGCTCGGTGCGCACACCTGCGCCCAGCCAGCGGTGCCCGCGGACGCATGGCGGGCGACGTTTGCCACCTCGCTGCCATAGGCAGCAAAGCGGCGCGGCACTGACGCCGTGCCTTCGCCTGCAGTCGCAACGGCGGCCAGGCCGAGCACCAGGAAGGCGCCGCAGCCTGCGCTCACCACCACGGCATCGCGCGAGAGCGCATGCGCCGCCAGCACGCGGCGCAACTGCGCACCGATAGCCTCGACCTGCGCCGCGCGCCAGGCGCGTGCGAGCTCCAGCCATTCTTCGGCGGACGCATCGCGCTCGTCCAGCCCCACCATGCGCGCAAGGCGCTGGCGCGTGGCCGGCAGGCTCTTGGCTGCGTTGTCGGCGCTGGGGTGCAGGTCGTGCGCCGGCTCGAGCTCGCCGCACAGGCGATAGACGTCGGCCGTGGTCGCGAAGAACTCGTTCATCACATGCCTTGCCTGGCCGCGCCATTCGATGCGCTGCGTCAACGCGCACACTGGCGTGCGCACCACGCCGTGGTAGGCGAGCTCGCCACTCACCAGGCGCTCGGCGTCGGTGCGGTTGGTGGTCAGCACGCGCTGGTTGCCGAAGGCGATCAGGTCGGTGGTGGTGCTGCCGATGTCGACCAGCACGCCTTCGGGGAACACGAGCGCGGCATGCCGCGCGGTCGCGAGCCAGTTGGCCGAGGCGATGTGCTCCCAGTGCCGCGCGACATCCGCCGCGGTGCACCAGCCCGCATCGCCGGCAAAGAAATGCAGCGCGCCCGGCCGCGTGGGCAGCGTGGCCGCCAGTGCGGCGGCAATGCCGCGCACGCCGGCTTCGCGGTCGGGAAACAGGTCGACCATTTCGCCCGTCATGGTGACGGCATGCTGTGCGGACGCAAGCACGGGCCAGCGCGTGCTTGCGGCCTGCAGCGCACGCGCCAGATGGTCGAGGCCCTGCCAGAGCGGACAGCCCCACTGCGCCACGTCGACCACCTCGCCGCCTTGCAGCAGGCAGGCCTTCACATGGGCGCCGCCGATGTCCCAGCCGATGGTGGTGCGTTCAGGCGACGGCACGCGCAAGTTCCCGTTCCTGGGTGCCGCCGCCGTGCAGGCGGTCCGCCAGCAGCTCCGCCGCGAGGTTGCGGCCCAGCGCCGCCGAGAGCCCGACATAGGCGCAGGTCACACGCGGATTGACCTCGATCAGCACCGGCCCGTGCTGCGGATGCCAGACCAGGTCGATGCCCGCGAAGCCGCGCAGCCCGGGGATGGCATGCGCCACCTGCATGGCCAGTGCGGCCAGGGCATGCCGGCGCGGGTCGCCGCGGCCCACCGCATCGACGTTCACGCCATCGAAAGACAGCCTGCCGTGCGCATCGATCGAAATGCATTGGCGGTTGATGCTCAGCATTTCGGCATTCTGCTCCGTGCACAGCAGCGAGAGGCTCAGGGCTTCGCCCTCGATCCAGGGCTCGAGCGTCAAGGTGGCGCCGGCCTGCGCGCGCAGGGCCTGGTCGTCGAGCGCATCGGCGTGGCGGGCGTGCACGTGGGTGGCCACGCCGCCGGCGCCGTCGTCGGGCTTGACCACCCAGCGTGCGATATCGGGCGCATCGGCAAAGGCCAGCGGCGTCTGCACGCCGTGCGCGGCCAGGTGTGCGAGCGTGGCCTTCTTGCCGGCCGTGAGCTCGATGGCCTCGGCGCTGCAGCCGAGCCAGCGTGCATCGCCCACCGTGCGCTGGAAGCGCGCGAGCAGGCCGTCCGTCTCGGGTGCCACGAGCCACACCAGGTCGTGCAGCGCGCTCTGCCGCGCGACGAAGTCGAAGGCCGATTCGTTGGCGCGCGCCCGCAGTGGCACGGCGCCTGCAGGCAGGGTGTTCCCCGGTTCGCAGACCGCCGCGGAAACCGAACAATCGGCGGCGCGCACCAGGTCCGCCACCATGGCATCGCGCATCGACAG
Source organism: Variovorax sp. SPNA7 (assembly GCF_033807855.1). Lineage (NCBI taxonomy): Bacteria > Pseudomonadati > Pseudomonadota > Betaproteobacteria > Burkholderiales > Comamonadaceae > Variovorax > Variovorax sp. SPNA7. Next base: position 3,438,257 of record NZ_CP138513.1, on the reverse strand, counting down.
GCCCAGCGGCAGCAGCTCGTCGGCTGCGGCGTCGTCGCCATAGTCGCTCCAGCCGCCGCCACTGAGATACTCGTAAACAAAAACGCGTTTGGTCATTTCATCATCCACTTTCCGGGCTCTTCCCCATCTTTTCCATGACTTCCGAACTGAACCTGATCCCTGTCGTCGACCTGCTGAAGGGCCAGGTGGTGCGGGCCGTGCGCGGCGACCGCAAGGCCTACCGGCCGATCGTGTCGGCGCTGTGCGCCAGCAGCGATCCGGTGACGGTGGCGCGCATCCTGTGCGAGCACTGCGCGGCGCGCCAGCTGTACGTGGCCGATCTCGATGCCTTGCAGGGCGGGGCGGTGCAGGCCGGCGTGCTGGCCGATCTGCTGCAGGCACTGCCGGGCATCGAGCTGTGGCTGGATGCCGGCCTTGCGGACGCATCGGCCGGCCAGGCGCTGCGCGAACAGCTGGCGCCGCATGCCTCGCGCATCGTGCTGGTGTTCGGCAGCGAATCGCTGCGTTCGCGCGAGGCGCTGGAGCGCTGTTTCGAGGCCACGGCCGGTGACGGCGCCGGCGACCCCGGGGCGGCGCTGTCGCTGGACCGGCGCGACGGTCGGCGGCTCGATGCCGCCGGCTGCTGGGATGCGGTGGAGCTGTGGCCGAAGCGGCTGATCGTGATGACGCTGGAGCGCGTCGGCTCCGGCGCCGGCCCCGACCTGGAAACGCTGCAGGAGGTCAGGCGCCTGGCGCCGGGCGCGATGGTGATCGGTGCCGGCGGCATCCGCAGCGAGGACGACCTGGCGCGCGCGAGCGCCGCCGGCGCCGATGCCTGGCTGGTGGCCAGCGCACTGCACGACCTGCAATTGCCACGCGTACGCCGCTGATCTGCCGAAGCCGGTGCGACGAGGGTGGGTGAGGCGTGCCATCCGCCCGCTGTACACACGAACCGTGCCATCCACCGGCGGGCCGGCTTGCACTGCCGCCGGCCCCTGCCGGCACGCATTGACCGCCAAAAGCGCAACACTCTGTCTCACTTCGTGTGTGTCAACAGGGCCCGGTCCCAAGGCGCGGCGGCCCTGCGGGTGAATGGCACATGGCTTGCGTGGTGGCCTGCCCATGAATCAACCCGACACTGCCGCGCCGCCCGGCAATGCCCCCTGGACCTGCCCTTTTTGCCCCCTGCTGTGCGACACCTTCGGCGTGGAAGTGGGCACGCCGCTCAAGCTCGTGGGCAGCGACTGCCCACGCGCGCGCAAGGCGCTCGCCAATTTCGATGCCTCGGCCGGCTTGGCACAGCCTCAAGTCGACGGCCAGGACTGCGACCTGGACACGGCGATCGGCAAGGCCGCCTCGCTGCTCGCGGCCAGCCGCCAGCCCCTGTTCGGCGGCCTCGGCACCGATGTCGCGGGCGCCAGGGCGCTCTATGCGCTGGCCTGCGAAACCGGCGCCATCTGCGACCCGGCCCAGGGTCAGGCGCTGATGCATGGCCTGCGCGCGCTGCAGGACCGCGGCGGCTTCAGCACCACGCTGGCGGAAGCAAAAACGCGCGCCGACCTGGTCGTCTGCATGACCGAGGAGCCGGCGGCGCACTACCCGGAGTTCTTCCGCCGCATCGGCGTGGGGGAGCGGGAGGGCGTGGCCGTGGAAACGCTGCCGCTGCACGGCGACCTGTTCGACACCGTGGCGCTGCTCGCGGCGCTGGTCGCGGGCCGTGTTTCCAAGGACGATGCCCGCGTGCCGGCCGACCTGGCGGCGCTTTCGGCGCGGCTGCAGGCGGCGCGCTATGCGGTGCTGGTGTATGAATCGGGCCGGCTGCCGGCGCAGGGCGCGCTGATCGTCGAGGCGATCCAGCGCATCGTCGCCACGCTCAACCGCAGCACGCGCGCGGCCTCGCTGCCGCTGGGCGGCGGCGACGGCGCCTCCACCGTGAACCAGGTGTTCGCCTGGCTCTCGGGCCTGCCGCTGCGTTCGCGCGCCGGGCCGCTGGGCCTGGAGCATGAGCCGCTGTGCTTCGATGCCGGGCGCCTGCTGGCCGATGGCGCGGCCGACACGCTGCTGTGGGTGTCGAGCTACGGCCCCGAGCCTGCGCCGCCAGCCGCAGGCATGCCGCGCATCGTGCTCGGGCATCCGGGGATGCGCCCGAGCCAGGACGCGCACGGGCTGGTGTTCATTCCCGTGTCCACACCCGGCATCGGCTCCGCGGGCCATCTGTTCCGCACCGACGGCTCGGTGCTGCTGCCGCTGCGGCCCGTGTACGAAGACGGGCTGCCGGGCGTGGCCGAGGTGGTCCGGCGCCTGACGCAGGCGGTGCAGGCGCTGAAGAAGGGGCGCGTGCAATGACGGCGACACTGCGCCTGCGCGGCGGCCGCGTCATCGATCCCGCGAACGGCCGCGACGAGGTGCGCGACCTGTACGTGCGCGATGGCCGCATGGTCGAGCTCGCACCGAACGAAGCCGCCACCGAGGAGATCGACATCGGCGGCTGCATCGTGATGGCCGGCGGCATCGACATGCACACCCACATCGGCGGCGGCAAGGTCAACCTCGCGCGCATGCTGCTGCCCGAAGACCATCGCGCCAACGCGAACCCCATTGCGCTGCCCGACAACGTGCTCGAGCTGGCCTCGTGCGGCACCTGCACGCCGGGCACGCTGGCCACCGGCTACCGCTATGTCGAGATGGGCTACACGGCGGCCTTCGAGCCGGCCATGATGGCCTGCAATGCGCGGCACGCGCACATGGAGATGGGCGACACGCCGATCCTCGACCACGGCGCCTACGTGATGCTCGGGAACGACGAGCTCTTCCTGCGCATGCTGGCCGAGGGCTGGGACTTCGAGCGCATCCGCGACTATGCGGGCTGGACCATCAACGCCAGCAAGGCGATGGGCGTGAAGGTGGTGAACCCGGGCGGCATCTCGGCCTTCAAGTTCAACCAGCGCAAGCTCGACGTCGACGAGAACCACGTGCACTGGCAGGTCACGCCGCGGCAGGTGGTGCACACGCTGGCACGCGCGCTGCGCGAGCTTGGCGTGCCGCATCCGCTGCACATCCACGGCAGCAACCTGGGCGTGGCCGGCAACATCCAGTCCACGCTCGACACCATCGCCGCGCTCGACGGCCTGCCCGGGCACCTGACGCACATCCAGTTCCACGCCTATGGCACCGAGGGGCCGAAGAAGTTCTCCTCGGCCGCACTGCAGCTCGCGGAGGTGGTGAACGCGAACAAGAACGTCAGCATCGACGTGGGCCAGATCATGTTCGGCCAGACGGTCACGGCCTCGGGCGACACCATGCGCCAGCATGCGCAGTCGGGCCTGGCCGATCCGCGCAAGTGGATCGGCGCCGACATCGAATGCGAGGCCGGCTGCGGCGTGGTGCCGTTCCGCTACCGCGAGCAGAGCTACGTGAATGCGCTGCAGTGGGTCATCGGGCTGGAGATCTTCTTGCTGGTCGACGATCCATGGCGCGTGGTGCTGACCACCGACCATCCCAACGGCGGCCCGTTCACGAGCTATCCGCACCTGATCCGCCTCTTGATGGACCGCAGCTTCCGCGAGGAGCAGCTCGCCAAGCTGCATCCCGAAGTGGCGGCGCAGGCTGCGCTGCGCTCCATCACGCGCGAGCTCTCGCTCTACGAGATCGCGATCATGACCCGCGCCGGCCCCGCGCGGCTGCTGGGCCTGCGCGACCGCGGCCACCTGGGCGCGGGCGCCGCGGCCGACATCGCGGTGTACCGCGAGAACGCCGACCGCGAGGCCATGTTCGCGACGCCCGCATACGTGTTCAAGGACGGCGTGCTGGTCTCGCGCGCGGGCCGCGTCACGGCGGCGCCGGTGGGCGGCACGCACTTCGTCGCACCCGACTACGACCGCGGCATCGAGAAGCGGCTGCGCCGGCATCTTGCGGCGCAGGGTTCGGTCAATTTCGACCACATCGCCATCGGCCACGACGAGCTGTGCCAGTGCTGCAACGGCGGGCGCCTGCTGCCGGCCGAGTGCTTCAAGGAGTCGTCGTCGTGAAGGCCCTGGAGCGCAACGGCGTCGTCATCGACGAAACCTTTGCCGAGGCCTTCCCGATGAAGGCCACGCGCATTCTCATCACGGCGCACAACATGGCGTGGGCGCGCCACGCGGCGGTGTCGGCCACCGGCTTCGCGACCTCGGTGATCGCCTGCGGCTGCGAGGCCGGCATTGAGCGCGAGATATTGCCGGACGAATCGCCCGACGGCCGGCCCGGCGTGAGCGTGCTGATCTTCTCGATGTCGGGCAAGGAGCTCGGCAAGCAACTCGAGCGCCGCGTCGGCCAGTGCGTGCTGACCTGTCCGACCACCGCGGTGTTCGCGGGCCTGCCGCGCGGCGCACCCGGCAGCGACGTGGCGGCGCTCGGCAAGAACCTGCGCTTCTTCGGCGACGGCTGGCAAATTTCGAAGGTGATCGACGGCGTGCGCTACTGGCGCGTGCCCGTGATGGATGGCGAATTCGTCGCGCAGGAAGACACGCCTGTGGTGAAGGCCGTGGGCGGCGGCAACCTGCTGCTGCTGGCGCGCGACACCGATGCCGCGCTGGCCGCCGCCGAAGCCGCGGTGGCGGCGATGAAGCGGCTGCCCAACGTGGTGATGCCGTTTCCGGGCGGCGTGGTGCGCTCGGGCTCGAAGGTCGGCAGCCGCTATGCGAACCTCAACGCCTCGACCAACGATGCCTTCTGCCCGAGCCTCGTCGGGCTGGTGGCGCACAGCGAACTGGCGGGCGGAACTTCCGCACAGGAGATCGGCTGCGTGATGGAAATCGTGATCGACGGCCTGACCGAGGCCGACGTGGGCGCCGCCATGCGCGTGGGCATGGAAGCGGCCATTGCCATCGGGCCGGCGGGCGGCCTGCTGCGCATCTCGGCCGGCAACTATGGCGGCAAGCTGGGGCCGTTCCATTTCCACCTGCACAAGCTGCTGGGCGCGGCGGGAGACGCGGCATGAGCGGTTGGCACTTCAGGCTGCGGCAGGTACCTGCGCTGCGTGTCGATCTGCGTGGCATCACGCCGGCGGCACTCGCCGAGCTTTCGCCTGCACAGGTCGGGCAGCTGCGCGTGGGCCATGGCAATGCGATGCTGGCGCTGGCCGAGCTGTTCGATGTTGCGCCGGGCACGGAAGAGGGCGTGCTTCGCTTCGAAGGCGATCTCGGGCGCTTCGACCGCATCGGCTGGCAGATGGACAGCGGGCGCATCCGCGTCGAGGGCGATGCGGGCCACTATGCGGGCGGCTGCATGCGCGGCGGCGCGCTGCAGATCGATGGCAGCGCCGGCCTGCTGGCCGCCTGCGAAATGGCCGGCGGCCGCATCGACGTGAAGGGCGACGTCGGCGACTTCGCGGCCAGCACCTTGCCCGGCAGCATGGACGGCATGCGCGGCGGCACCCTCGTGGTCCATGGCCATGCGGGCGAGCGCTTCGGCGACCGCATGCGCCGCGGGTCCGCGATTGTCCATGGCGATGCGGGCGCGTTCCTGGGCTCGCGCATGGTGGCGGGCACGATCGCCGTGGGCGGAAAGGCCGGCGCGCATGCGGGCTACGGCATGCGCCGCGGCAGCATCGTCCTTGCAGCGCCGGGCGCGGCGCTGCCGGCGGGCATCGAGGCGGCATTGACCTTTGTGCCGAACCGCACCGCAACGCCGGTGTTCTGGGCCTTGCTGGCGCGGGATCTGACGCGCCACGGCGGAGCTTTCAGCGACTTGCCTGCACGCCGCATCGAACGCCACCTGGGTGATCTTTCAGCGGACGGCAAAGGCGAACTCATCGTGTGTCTATGACTCGCCCCCAAGCTTCGCGCACTTCGTGTCGCTTCGCCAACCCCCTACCGGGGGCAACACCAGCGGCCCGGCAAAGCCGGTTCCGCGGTGTTCCTGGAATGGTTCTCGACTTCTTTTAACCTCGATTGTTTATGACGCATCCCTATCTTTTCCATGCCGGCGAAGCCACCGTCCTTGCCAAGGAAGGCCAGTTCACCGACGCCATGCCCGAGATCCTGATCGGCGCGACCGACGGCCCCGTGGGCCAGGCCTTCGCCAACATGATGGCGCAGAGCAAGGGCCACACCGCGATGTTCGCGATCCGCGCCTGCAATCAGCTCGTGCGGCCCGCGACCATCATGGTGCCCAAGGTCACGCTGAAGGACGTGGCCAACATCGACCTGTTCGGCGGCGTGGTGCAAAGCGCAACCGCCGATGCGGTGGTCGACTGCCTGATCGATGGCATCATTCCCCGGGAACATGCCAACACGCTGTGCATCATCAGCCTGGTGTGGATCGATCCGCGCTGCGCCAAGGACCAGAATCTCGACAAGAAAGACATGTACCGCACCAACTACGAAGCCACCAAGCTCGCGATCCGGCGCGCGCTGAACAACGAGCCGTCGGTGGACGAGCTGATCGCCAACCGCCACCGCATCAAGCACGACATGGACGACTGGAGCTGACCTTGCCTTCGTTCGCGCTCCTCGACGACTGCGGCTCGACGCCCGCGCGGCCCACCAGCCGGCTGCACACCGGGTTCGTGCGCGAGCACCGCTGCGCCGACCCGGCCGATCTCGATGCCGCCTGGGCGCGCGTCGATGCCGACCTGCGGCAGGGCCTGCACGCGGTGCTGCTGGCCGACTACGAATGGGGCGCCAGGCTGCAGCGTGCAGGGCATGCACGGCTTGCGGCCGACGATGCCTCGGCGCTGCGCGTGCTCATGTTCCGCGAATGCGCCATGCTCTCGTCGGACGAGGTTGCCAGCTGGCTGGAGCAACTCGAGGCGAGCGAGGCCAACGCGCCGCAGCCCGTCGGCGTGATGGACCTGCAGCCCAGCATCGACGAGCCGGCCTTCACCGAGGCCATCGGGCGCATCCACGACGCCATCGCCGCGGGCGAAACCTACCAGGTCAACTTCACCTACCGGCTGCACGGCCAGGGCTATGGTTCGCCCGTGGCGCTGTACCGGCGCCTGCGCGAACGGCAGCCCGTGGCCTACGGCGCGCTGATCGCCTTGCCCGAAGCCAATTCGAAGACGGGGGAGGGCGACGCCACCCACGTGCTCTCGTGCTCGCCCGAACTCTTCCTGCGCCACGACGCTGGCGTGCTCACGGCGCGCCCGATGAAAGGCACCGCGGCCCGCGCCGATGCGCCCGAGGGCGACAGCGAGATGGCGCGCCGGCTCTCGGTCGACGCCAAGAACCGCGCCGAGAACGTGATGATCGTCGACCTGCTGCGCAACGACATCGGCCGCGTGGCGCAGATCGGCTCCGTCAAGGTGCCGACGCTGTTCGCCATCGAGCCCTACGCCACGGTGTTCCAGATGACCTCGACCGTGCAGGCACGGTTGCGCGCAGGCGTCGGCGTGCCCGAACTGCTGCGCGCGGTGTTTCCCTGCGGCTCCATCACGGGCGCGCCCAAGCACCGCACCATGGAATGGATCGGCGAACTCGAAAGCACCCCGCGCGGCCTCTACTGCGGCGCGATCGGCTGGGTCGATGCGCCCGCGGAGGATGCGGCCATCGGCGACTTCTGCCTGTCGGTGGCCATCCGCACCCTCACGCTGGGCGCGCAGCAGAAGGGCCTGCGGCCGCTGCGGCTGGGCATTGGCGCCGGCATCGTGCAGGACAGCATGGCGGCCGACGAGTTCGAGGAATGCCTGCTCAAGGCGCGCTTTCTCACCGCGCTCGATCCCGGCTTCGAGCTCTTCGAGACCATGCTGGCCACGCCCGGCGAAGGCATCCGCTACCTGGACCGCCACCTCGCGCGGCTGGCGCGCAGCGCGCGTGCGCTGGGCTTCCGGCTCGACCGCGATGCCGCGATGCAGGCGCTGCGGGAAGCCTTGCCCGCGCTCGCGCCGGGCCAGCCCTCGCGCCTGCGGCTGGCGCTGGCGCACGGCGGGCGCATCGGCATCACGCATTCGCCGCTGCCGCCCTTGCCCCCGGGCGCAGTGAAGCTGCTGATTGCCGACCAGCGGCTGCCCAATGCGAACCCGCTGGCCGCCCACAAGACCACCGTGCGCCAGCACTACGACGCCGGCGTGCGCGCGGCCGAATGCGCCGGCGCCTTCGACAGCCTGTTCTTCACCGAAGACGGCCGGCTCGTCGAAGGCGGGCGCAGCACCGTGTTCGTGCGCATCGACGGGCGCTGGTGGACACCGCCCGTTGCCGACGGCGCGCTGCCCGGCGTGATGCGCGGTGTGCTGATCGAAGACTCGATCTGGGAGGCCACCGAACGCAGCCTGTACCGGCAAGACCTGGAGGCCGCGCAGAAGCTCGTGGTGTGCAATGCGCTGCGCGGCGTGCTGCCGGCGCAGCTGGTTCGGCAAGCGCAGCCGCACGAGGCGGCGGCCGCTTGAGAAGCCGGGCCCGCGCTTCGCTCGACCGGGATTGCCGATGAAGCTGGCGCTGTTCGACCTGGACCACACGCTGATTCCGTTTGACAGCGGCATGGCCTGGACGCGCTTCCTGGTGGCGCGCGGCATGCTGCCGGCCGATGCCGAGACGGTCTACCTGGGCTACTGCCAGCAGTACGTGGACGGCACGCTCGACATCCGCGAGCTGCATCGCGTCAGCGTCGCGCCGCTCGCGAGCTTCGGCATGGCCGCGCTGCGCCAATGGGCGGCGGAGTTCGAAGCCGAGATCGCGCCGCAGGTGCCCGAGCCGATGCGCGCGCTGGTGCGGCGGCACCAGGACGCGGGCCATGTCTGCGCCATCGTGACCGCCACCACCCGCTTCATCGCCGAGCCCTTCGGCCGCGTGTTCGGCGTGGCCGACGTGCTGGCGACGCGCTCCCTGGTGATCGACGACACGCTCGACGGCGGCATCGACGGCGACCCGTGCTTCGGCGTGCACAAGCTGGCGCACGTGAACCAGTGGCTGGCGCTGCGCGGCACGCGGCTCGAGGCGCTCGAGCAGTCGTGGTTCTATTCCGATTCGGCCAGCGACCTGCCGCTCCTGTGCGCCGTGTCCGATCCGGTGGCGGTGGCGCCCGACGATCGCCTGCGCGCCCGGGCCGTCGGGGCTGGCTGGCCGATCATCGAACGAACGCAGCGTAGCGGCTAGACCTGGATCAGCCCCCAGCGCAGCGCCACCCAGGTGAGCTCCGCCTGGTTGGTGGCGCCCAGCTTCTGCTTGACGCGGTACAGGTGCGAGCCCACGGTGCTGAGCGAGAGGTTCAGCGTGCTGGCAATCTGCGCTACCGTCATGCCGCGCGCGAGCTGGATGAAGACCGAGAACTCGCGCTCGCTGAGCAGGTCGGCCGGGTTGGCTTCGCCCTCGATCTGCGCCGTGGCCAGCGCCTGCGCGGTGTTGGCGTCGATGTAGCGGTCGCCGCGCGCCACGGCCTTCACCGCGGCAATCAGCGCATCGGGCGCACTGCGCTTGGCCAGGTAGCCGAGGGCGCCGGCGCGCAGCACGCGGCGCGGATGGATCGTGTCCTCGTGCGCCGACAGCGCCAGCACGCGCGCCTTGGGGTCGTGGGCCAGCAGGCGGCGCAGCGCTTCCAGGCCGCCCATGCCGGGCATCGACAGGTCCATCACCACCACATCGGGCCGCACCTGCGGATAGTCCTGGCAGGCCTGCTCGCCGGTGTCGGCCTCGGCCGCCACTTCGATCTGCGCATCGGCCAGCAGCATGCGAAAGCCCATGCGCACCAGCGCATGGTCGTCCACCAGCATCACTCGAATCGGCTGAATCGCCTGGGTCATGTGTTCTCCGCGGCGGCTGCCGGCAAGGGCAGGCGCACCGTCAATTGGGCACCGCTGGGCGCGGCGGGTTCGAGGCGCAGGTCGCCGCCCAGGCTGTCGATGCGCTCGGCCAGCCAACGCAGGCCATAGTGCCCTGTGCTGGTTTCCCTGGCGGCATCAGGGCCGGGCAGGCCGCGCCCGTCGTCGGTCAGCGTGAGCTTCACCGTCTGTTCGTCGCCCTGCAGGGCCAGCGCGATATGGCGCGCCTCGCCGTGCCGCAGCGCGTTGGTGATGCCTTCCTGTGCGGCGCGGTAGAGCACCAGCGCGGTGTCGGTGTCGAGCCGCAGGCGGTCGAGCTCGATCTCCAGATGCCATTCGACCTGCACGCCGCCATGGCTGTTGCGGGTTCGCTCGACCAGGTCCTCGAGTGCGGCCACCAGCCCGAACTTGTCGAGCACCAGCGGCGTCAGGCGCGGGATCATGCCGTGCATGGCCGTGTAGAGCCGCCCCGACTCCTCGGCGATCAGCCGCGCCGCCTGTTCGGACTGCGGATCGAGCGCCTGCACGCGCTGCGCGATCGACAGGGCCATGCTGCGCATCGCGGTGACCGACTGGCCCAGTTCGTCGTGCAGCTCGCGCGCGATCAGGCGGCGCTCCTGCTCGATCTTCTGGTCGACCCAGCGGCCCAGCTCGCGGCTTTCGGACAGGCGGCTTTCGGCCCGCACGGCTCGGCGTTCGGTCTCGATGTGCTGCTGCAGCATGCCGACCATGCGGTTGAAGGCGGCGCCGATGGCCGCCGCCTCGGTGCCGGGCAGGTCGCGCAGGGAAACGTCGAAGCGCCCGCTCTCGAGCTGGTTCAGCGCATGCACGATGTCCGCGAACGGGCGCGTCGCGCGGCCCACGAGCCAGAACACGCCGGCATTGACGACCGTCAGCAGCCCCAGCGCGCTGAGCGTCAGCAGAACGAAGTCGTCCCACGCGTCGAGCACGGCGCGCGACGCGTTGGAACGCACCATCAGCTGGCCGCCCGGAAAGGCGATGGACAGCTGCGAGGGCGGCGGCGAGACAAGGCCGGCGAACCAGTCCGGCGCATCGCGGCCGGCCTTGTAGACCGAGGTCGGCGAGCTGTACAGCACGCGATCCTCGCTGTCGAGCAGCGTGATGTCGTTGGAGCGCACGCGCCCGACGCCCTGCAGGAACGACAGCATGGCCGGCGTGCCCTGGGCCGCATAGAGCCAGGCGGTTCGGTTCAGCAGCTGCGCGGCCACGCGATTGGCCGCCACGACTTCCTCGTGCACCGATTCGCGCATGGCGCGCATCTGCAGCGCGAGCATGGCCGCGACGAACAGCAGCGTCAGCAGGCTGACGATCAGGTTGATCTTCAGGCGCAGCGTCATGGTGCGGGCGCGTGGCCGAAATGGCCGTGCCGCGCGTAGCCGTCGAGCGCGGCGACCATCGCAGAGGCCATGGCCGGGTGCGCCGGATCGTGGCCTGCGCCGTCGACCCATTGCAACTGGCTGTGCGCAATGCGGTCGTGCACGGCCTGTGCGCCACGCGGCGCGCAGATGCGGTCGTCGCGGGAATGCAGCAGCAGGGTGGGCACGCGGGACAGCGCGGCCAGGCGGTCCAGCAGCGGGGGTGAATCGAGCCAGCAGCGGTGCTGCAGGTAGTGGCTTTGCACGCGGTAGCGGTCGACCAGTGCATCGAGCTTTTCGCGGTCGGGTTCGTCGGTCGGCGGCTCGCCGGTTGGTGCACCCGCGCCGCGCGCCAGCGTCTGCTCCCAGCGCCACCAGGCGAGCGCGAGCTGCCGGGGTAGCGTGGCATCGTTATCGGCCGATGCCTGCTGCAGGCCGCGAGCCAGGAAGCCAAGCATGTCGTGGCGCTCGCCGGCCGGTGCCACGGCCGCGAAGCGCGCCCATGCAGCGGGTGCGCGGCCGGCGCTGTCCTGGAAGAAGGCGCCGATCTCTTCGGCACTCGGCAAGAACACCGCGCGCAGCAACAGCGCCGCCACCGCTCGCGGCTCGAACGCCGCATGGGCCAGCGCCAGCGTGGCGCCCCAGGAGCCGCCGACCACCAGCCAGCGCGGCACGCCGAGTTGTTCGCGCACGCGCTGCAGGTCTTCGAGCAGGTCGGCCGTGCGGTTGTGCGCCGTCGCACCGCGCGGGCGGCTTCGGCCGGCGCCGCGCTGGTCGATGCTGATCACGCGGTATCGCGCCGGATCGAAGAAGCGCCGCAGCAGCGGCGAACTGCCCGAGCCGGGCCCGCCGTGCAGGACCACGGCGCAGATGCCTTCCGGATTGCCACCTTCTTCTACATGCAGCACGTGGCCATGCGGCACCTCCAATGCTTGGGTGCGCCAGGGAGGAGAGTCGGGGTACAGGCCGGAGGGAAGCACGAGGCGATGGTACGCGGTGGCCCTGCAGCCGCTATTCATGAAAATCATGAAGTGCGAATCATGATTTCATGGCTGGGTCTGGCCGGTGCATGGGTTCAAGATGGGTACCGGAGCAAACGAAGTTCCCGCAGCCGCCACGTGGCGCTGTGCAACCTTGCAGGAGACACCATATGAAATGGGAAACCCCGACGGCCACTGATCTTCGCTTCGGCTTCGAGATCACCATGTACGTCAGCGCCCGCTGATTGGACGCCCCCCGTTGCTTGCTCACTTCGTGTAGCAGCCTCCCCCCACTGGGGGGCGCACCCAGCGGCCTGGCAGAGCCAGTTCCGCGGGTGCACTGGGCTGGGTGCGTTGGGTTCGGGCGGTGGGGAAAGCGTACAACGCGGCAACTCCTTGACAGCCTGCCCCGGTGCGTCCGGGGCGGGTTGTTTTCACCCGACCGACACGTCATCCATTTCTCTCCCGATGCGCATCACTGTCCTGGGCTCGGCCGCCGGCGGCGGCTTTCCGCAGTGGAACTGCAACTGCCCCAATTGCGCCGGCGTGCGCAACGGCACGGTGCGCGCCAAGCCGCGCACGCAGTCGTCGATCTTCGTGCGCCCCGACGAGGGCGAGGACGGCGTGCTGTTCAACGCATCGCCCGACATCCTGGAGCAGATCCGCAGCAGCCCCATATTGCAGCCCGCACGCGCGATGCGCGACACCGCCATCGCGGGCGTGGTGCTGATCGACGGACAGGTCGACCATGCCACCGGCCTCTTCATGCTGCGCGAGCGCGGCACGCCGCTGCCGCTGTGGTGCACCGACCCGGTGGCCGAAGACCTGAGCGAGGGTAATCCCGTGCTGCGCGTGCTGTCGCACTACTGCGGCGTGGCGCGCCATGCGATCACGCTCGACGGCAGTGCCTTCGAGGTGCCCGGCGTGCCCGGCCTCGTCTTCCGCGCGATGGCGCTCACCGGCAAGGCCGCGCCGTATTCGCCGCACCGCGAGCAGCAGGTGGCGGGCGACAACATCGGCGTGACCATCCTCGACCGCAGCAGCGGCAAGAGCCTGTTCTACGCGCCGGGCCTGGGGGCGATCACGCCGCCCGTGTTCGATGCCATGGCCAGCGCCGACGCGGTCATGGTCGACGGCACCTTCTGGACCGACGACGAGATGGTCCGCCTGGGCGTGGGCAGCAAGCGCGCGCGCGAGATCGGCCACCTGCCGCAGTCGGGCGAGGGCGGCATGATCGAATGGCTGTCGAAGCTGCCCGCGACCACCGCGCGGCGCATGCTGATCCACATCAACAACACCAACCCCATCCTCGACGAGGACTCCGATGAGCATGCGGCGCTGCGGCGCGCAGGCATCGAGCCCTGCGAGGACGGGATGACGATCCAACTCTGAAAAAAAGGCACCGAGCCCGCCATGCACGCCGACAGGATCCAAGATTCACCGCGCCCGGCCACGGGCAGCGACAAAGCCGGCCCGGCATGGAGCCGCGAAGAGTTCGAAGCCAAGCTGCGCGAGCGCGGCCGCAGCTATCACATCCACCATCCGTTCAACGTCATGCTCAACAGCGGCCGGGCCACGCCCGAGCAGATCCGCGGCTGGGTGGCAAACCGCTTCTACTACCAGATCGCGATCCCGATCAAGGACGCGGCCGTGCTCTCGAACTGCCCCGACCAGCAGGTGCGCCGCGGCTGGGTGCAGCGCATCCTCGACCACGACGGCTTCGAGCTCGGCGGCATCAAGGACGAAGGCGGCGTCGAGGCCTGGCTGCGCCTGGCCGAGGCCGTGGGGCTGACGCGCGAGGAAGTGCGCGACCTGCGCCACCTGGTGCCCGCGGTGCGCTTCGCGGTCGATGCCTACGTGAACTTCGCGCGCCGTGCGCCCTGGCAGGAGGCCGTGTGCTCCTCGCTCACCGAACTGTTCGCGCCCGAGATCCACAAGCAGCGCCTGGCCACCTGGCCCGAGCACTATGCGTGGATCGAGCCGGCGGGCCTCGGCTACTTCCGCAACCGCGTGAGCCAGGCGCGGCGCGACGTGGAGCAGGGCCTGGCCATCACGCTCGACCATTTCGACACCCGCGCGCTGCAGGAGCGCGCGCTCGAGATACTGCAGTTCAAGCTCGACATCCTGTGGGCCATGAACGACGCGATGGCGACGCGCTACGGCGTGAACGGCGCATGACCGCGAACAGGACCATGCTCACCGCCGAAAGCAAACCCCGCGTCGGCCCCGGCTTCCGCCTGCAGTGGGAGCCGGCGCAAGAGTGCCATGTGCTGCTCTACCCCGAGGGCATGGTGCGGCTCAACGGCAGCGCGGGCGAGATCATGAAGCGTTGCGACGGCGAGCGCAGCATCGCGGCCATCGTGGCCGACCTGGAGCAGGCCTTCGACACCACCGGGCTCGAACCCGAGGTGCGTGGCTTCGTCGAGATGGCGGCGCAGCAGAACTGGCTGCGCTGGGACCCCCAATGACCACCGCGCCGCCGCGCCCCGGACCGCCGCTCTGGCTGCTGGCCGAGCTGACCTACCGCTGCCCGCTGCATTGCGTGTTCTGCTTCAACCCGGTCGACTTCGCGCAGCAGGAGAACGAACTCGGCACCGAGGACTGGCTGCGCGTGCTGCGCGAAGGCCGCGAGCTCGGCGCGGTGCAGTGCGGCCTCTCGGGCGGCGAGCCGCTCCTGCGCGACGATCTCGAGATCATCATTGCCGAGGCCGCGCGCCTGGGCTACTACACCAACCTGCTGACCTCGGGCGTCGGCCTCACGGCGCAGCGCGCCGCCGCGCTGAAGGCCGCGGGCCTGGACCACGTGCAGCTGTCGTTCCAGGACTCCACGCGCGAGATGAACGACTTCCTCTCGCACACCAAGACCTTCGAACTCAAGAACCGGGTGGCGAAGATCATCAAGGACCAGGGCTGGCCGATGGTGCTGAACGTGGTGATCCACCGCATGAACATCGACCACATCGACCGCATCATCGAGATGGCGCACGAGATGGGGGCCGAGTACCTCGAGCTTGCCAACACCCAGTACTACTCGTGGGCCTTCGTCAACCGCGACCAGCTGCTGCCGACGCACGAGCAGCTGCGCCATGCCGAGGAGGTGACCGACGCCTGGCGCAAGCGGCTCGGCGAGCGCATGCGCATCTTCTTCGTGGCGCCCGACTACCACGAGGGCAAGGCCAAGAAATGCGTCAACGGCTGGGGCAGCATGTTCCTCACCGTGGCGCCCGACGGCACCGCGCTGCCTTGCCACACGGCCAAGATGCTGCCGGGCCTCGAATTCCCGAACGTGAAGGCGCACAGCCTGCGCGAGATCTGGTTCGATTCCGAAGGCTTCAACCGCTACCGCGGCACGGGCTGGATGAAGGAGCCCTGCGCGAGCTGCGACCAGCGCGAGCAGGATCTGGGCGGCTGCCGCTGCCAGGCCTACCTGCTGGCGCAGGACGCGGCCGCGGCCGACCCGGTGTGCGCGAAGAGCCCGGACCACCACCGCGTGGTCGAGGCGGTGGAGCGTGCGGCCGCGCGCGATCCGGCGGCGCCGACGGAGCACCCGCTGGTGTTCCGCGATCCCGCCAATTCGCGGCGGCTCTCTTCCGTAGCGCTCGTCACGCCGGACGCGTGAGGCCGCGCGGCGGCAGGCCGCGATCGATCGCCTTTTTTTTCTCCCGCTTCGCCGGCCGCAGTTCGCGCAGCCAGCCCAGATCCGGCGCGAACCGCCACGCCAGCAGCAGCAGCGCGAGCAGCGCGGGAATCCACCGCAGGTCCGTGTCCGCCGGCAGATGCTGCGCATAGCGGCGGTCCAGCATGGCGGTCTTCAGTGCCTCGGGCGTGTTCAAGCGCCGGTAGTTCACGCCGACCAGTTCAGCCAGCGCACGCAGATGGTCCTGCCGCAGCTCGGAAAGATGTTCGTGGTTCAGCGCGCTGCCGATCGCCGAGCCCTGCACCACTTCGTCGGCCCGCCAGTAGCCGGCGGGCTCGCCGTTGCTGCCGGTCTTGGGAATCGGCATCGGCACGTCGCCGCCTACGCCGATCAGCCAGCCCTGGACCTCGCCAGGCTTGATGTCCGTCATCGGCGGTGTCTCGTTGATGCGCAGCGGCGGCGATTCCTGCCCGTCGCTGATGAAGACGAAATGGGTGTCGGGCCCCACGCTGCGGGCGCCGCGCACGGCCCAGGTCACGCCCTTGCTGACGTTGCTGGCATTGGCCCAGCGCATGCGGCCGTCGATGCGCTCGAGCGAGGCCAGCAGTTCTTCATAGTGGCTGCAGACCTCGACGGGCGCGAGGATCACCAGCGAGCGGTAGTCCGCGAAGACGCTCCAGCCCACCTTGGAGCCGCAGGGCAGCGCACCCAGCACCTCGCGCATGGCGGCGCGCGCGAGTGTGAGGCGGCTCACGGCCGCGCGGTCCAGCTCCACATCCTCGACATTCATGCTCTGCGTGATGTCGAAGCTGACTTGCCAGTTGAACACCGGGCGCTGCAGCTGCACGCGCGGCGGCCAGACCGCGAGCGCCAGCAGCAGCAGGGCCAGCACCAGCGGCCAGCTGCCGGTGCTGCCGCCGATGCGCCGCCAGGCGGCGTGCCACTGTTGCGGCAGCGTCGGCCTCATGGCAGGTCCCCGGCGACGAAGCCAGGCACCCGGACCCGGCGCTGCTCGTGCGCGGGTTGCTGCTCGGCGGAGAAGGCTTCGTGGTCTTCAGGCGCGAGCCGCAGCGCGCGCTCCAGGTTGTAGCGCGCGTCCCAGTCCTCGGGCGCGGCGCGCAGCAGGTCGCGCAGCCGCTGCTTGCCGAGTTCGAACAGCGGCAGTGCGCCGGCGTCCTGTGCCATGCCCTGGCGCAGGTACATGTTGCCGAGGTTGAACAGCGCCTGCCGCGCGACGGGATCGCGCTCGCCGGCCTGGATCAGGCTCGCGTAGCCCTTGAGCGCGGCATCGTGCGCGCCGGCCTTCGAAAGCGCCAGCGCCTGCGCCAGCTGCAGTTCGCGCGGGGCCGAAAGCGGCGCCGTCGTTGCATCCTTGCCGACCGGCATGGCGGCGATGCGCGCGATCTCCGTGTTGAGGTCGATCGTCTGGCGCAGCCGCAGTCCGCGCTCCAGCGCCACGCCCACGCAGCACAGGCTCAGCACGCCGAAGACCAGGTGAACCGCGCGTCGCTTCATGAAGTTTCTTTCCGCCAGCTCTGCAGCTGCACGGCGCGGCAGGCGAGCAGGCCCGCGCAACATAGCATCGCTGCCAGGTAGAACGCGGCGCCGTGGTCGCGCCGCGGCACGCGCTCATGAATGGTGAGCGGGAAGTTCTGCTGCCGGTCGATCTCGGCCATGGCGGCGGCCATGGCATTGGAGTCATCGACCTGGTAGAGCCGATAGGGCGTGCTCAGCGTCTTGAAGAACTGGTGCAGCGCCAGCTCCTCGCCAAGGCCGTAGGCCGAGACCGTCTCGGTGTTGAGGTTGGGCGAGTTGGGACCGCTGCGCACGTAGATCCAGTACAGGCCGATCTTCTCGCGCGCGAGCCCGGCATGGATGCGCTGGCGCGTCGGCTCGTCGAGCTGCGCCCCGCCGTCCGAAACGATCAGGATCACGCGGCTGCCCGAATAGCTGCGGCCTTCGAATTCCTCGATGGCGGCGAGCAGCGCCACGCCCATGCGGGTTTCGGGCAGGCCGCGGCCGATGGCGGTGGCGGCAAGCGCGGCCTGCACGGTGTCGGTCTTTTGCGTGAACGGCACCACCGCGATCGGCACCGTGCTGAAGGTCATGAAGGCAAAGCGGTTGTCGGGCCGCTTGGCGACGAATTCGCTCAGCAGGTCGCGCACGACCTTGGCCTTGGGCTCCTGCGACATGCGGCCTGCGGTCTGCAGGCCGTTGGTGTGCACCGTCGCGTCCATGCTGCTGCTGCGGTCCATCAGGATCAGCACCTCGGCGCCGCGCCCGGCGCGTTCGACCACGGCACCCGACTGCCCCGGCCCTGCGAGCCCGAGCACCGTGAAAGCCATGGCGCCGACTGCGAACGCGCGCCACAGAAAGCCGACCAGGCGGCCGACGCGGTCGGCCGGCAGCCAGGCCACATACGAGAAGCCCAGCGTGTCGCTTCGCTTGCGCAAGAGCGGCAGCAGCGCAAGCGGCAGCAGCATGAGCATCCAGGGCTGGGCGAGGTCGAAGCGCATGGCTCGGTCTGCCTGTCGGTCAATGCCGGTGGCGCTTTTCCGCGTTGCGCAGCGCGCGGCACAGCGGCTTGAGCGGATAGGCGGCCTGGGGCTGCGCCGGTGCGGCGGCACTTTCGGCGAAGAAGAAGCGCCGGGTCGATTCGCGGTAGAAATCTTCCAGCCGCGGCTGCAGCGGGCGCAGATAGGGCGCATCGGCCAGCAGCTGCGGCAGGCTGGCGCCGTGCACGACGCGGCCGGCGCTCCGGTTGAGCGCGCGGTGCAGCACGCGCCATGCTTCGGGGCTTGCCGGATCGTCGATGCGCTTGAGCTCGCGCCAGGCATGCGCGAACGGAAGCTGCTGCGCTTCGCGCATGTTGCGCCAGGCCCACCAGGCGAGCCAGGCCAGCAGCACCGCGAGCAGCGCCAGGAGCGAGAGCTTCAGGCCTTGTTCGATGGGATGGGTCGCAAGCGCCGCGACGGGGCGGTCCGGCCGCAGCGGCTGCAGGTCGCCCTGACCGAAGGCTTCCGCCGGCGTCAGCGGTCCGATGCTGACCGGCCAGGCGGGCAGCGCGATCGCCGGGCCCGAGGCGGTGGCGATCGTCAGGGCCGGCAGCGAGATGGCGGTCAGCGCGCGCGGCGCATTGATGAGCTGGTACTCGATGGCGAGCCAGCGCCTGCCCTGTGCATCGGTCTCGATGCGCGACGGCCTGCGTTCGAGCCAGAGATCGATGCGCGCCGCGGCGGGCAGCACGCCGGGCTCGAGCGGCCGGCCTTGCTGCTCGAGCAGCACGCGCTGCGTGAGCACATCGCCGAGCACATGGCCGAAGCTGCGCGGCTGCTCGATGGTGGCGGCGGTGGCAGCGGCAGCTGCCGGCGCGGCGGGATCGGCGGGATCGGCGGCGCGCGCAAAACCGGCAGGCAGGGCGGTCAGCACCAGCGCCAATGCCAGCGCCGCGGTA
The DNA here is from genome assembly GCF_033807855.1 of Variovorax sp. SPNA7. Classification (NCBI taxonomy): domain Bacteria; kingdom Pseudomonadati; phylum Pseudomonadota; class Betaproteobacteria; order Burkholderiales; family Comamonadaceae; genus Variovorax; species Variovorax sp. SPNA7. The sequence continues at coordinate 3,419,098 of NZ_CP138513.1, read as the reverse complement.
TGAACAAGGTTCATTGCGCTCATGCCGCCGTCTCCAGGAAATAGCGCGTGAGCGCCTCGGCGTCGAAGCGGCCCTGCAGGTGAAACGGCGGCATACCGTGTGCGTTGAACAGGGCGGTGAGTTCGGCGCGGCGCGCCGCAACCGATTCGCGCCACCGCGTGCGCAGCGAATCGCGCATCCACAGGCTGCGCCGCGCGCCGGTTTCGGCATCGCGCAGGGCGACCAGCGCACGGGCATCGGGCGGTTCGATTTCGGCCGGGTCCCAGACCACCAGCGGAACGACGCAGGCGGGCGAGAACTGTTCGAGCAGCTCGCCGAGCGCACCGACCGGCCAGTGAAAGTCGGACGCGAGAAACACCAGCCCGCCGCGGCCCACCAGCCGTTCGGTGGCACGGCGCAGGCCCGCCAGCGCGCGGTCGTCTGTGGGCGGTGCGCCCGTCGCCGCACGGCAGTCGCGCAGCATGCGCGCCATCAGGCTGCCGTTGCCGCGGCTGTGGCGGGCGGGCACGAAGAGGTCTTCGCGCTCGCGCTGGTCGAAGGCCAGCAGGCCGACGGTGTCGCCGGCGCGAAACGCGCTGTAGCCCAGCGCCTCGACCAGGTCGGCCACCACGTCGAGCTTGCGCCGCTCGGCGCCAAAATGCATCGAGGCCGACACGTCGACCACCACGTGCACGGGAATCGCCACGCGCAGCCGGTGGATGCGCACCAGCCAGTCGCCGCGGCCCTCGCGCACGCTTGCGCGCAGGTCGATGCGGCGCGGGTCGGGATGGTCGAACAACCGCCGGTGCGCGGCGAATTCCTGCCCGCTGCCCTGGCTCAGCCCACGCTGTGCACCCGGGCGCCAGCCGCCGAAGCGGCGCGGCAGCTGGTAGTGGAATTCGTCGACGCGGTCCATGGCATCAGGGGGCGGCGATCTTGTCCATGATCTGCGTAACCAGCGCTTCCGACAATTCGGCCCGGCGCAGTTCGTACACCGGCGTGAAGAAGACGCGGTGCCCGAGCACCGAGGGCAGCACCGCCGCAAGATCGGCCGGCTCCAGGTGCGAGCGGCCTTCGAGCCAGGCCACGGTGCGCGCCGCGCGCAGCAGCGCACTCATGCCGCGCGGGCTGGCGCCGGCCAGGATCAGGCGGTCCATGTCCACGCCGTCGAGCCGGATGCCGAACTTCTGCGGAATCTCGGTGGCCTCCCATACGTCGAGCACATAGCGCTCGATGGTCTCGCTGGCCCGCACGCTGCGCTGCACCTGTGCGCCGATGGCGTTGAGCCGGTCCCAGGGCAGGATGGCGGGCGCCACCTTGTCGATCAGGCTCTCGGTGTCGTGGTAGGCGGTGTCGAACACCAGCGACTGGCGGATGCCGCGGTCGGCCGGCTTGGGCATGTTCAGCTCGAACATGAAGCGGTCGCGCGCCGCCGAAGCCAGCTCGAAGGTCTCTTCGCGCTCGACCTTGTTGCGGTCGGCGAACACAGTCATGTGCGGAAAGCTGTATTCGCGGTCGAAGGCCGACACCGTGCGCTCGGCCATCGCGCGCAACAGCAGCGACTGCACCTGCGGCCGGGCCCGGTTGATCTCGTTGAAGAAGAAGGTGACCAGGCGCTCGCCGTGGCGCAGCAGCGGCCCCGGGTCGATGCGCGGCCGGCCCTCGGCATCCACGTAGGTGTGATAGACCAGGTCGCCGGGCATCAGGTCGACCGTGCCCTCGACGCGCTCGAAGTCGCCGCCGATGGCGCGCGAGAAGGCGCGCAGCACCGTGGTCTTGCCGACGCCCACGTCGCCCTCGAGCAGCACGTGGCCGCGCGCGAACAGCGCAACGTTGATGAGGCGGATCGTCTCGGCCTGGCCGATCACCGCCTTCGCGACTTCGCTTTCGACGCGCAGCGCGAGGCGGCGCCAGTCTTCGAGTTGTTCTTCGGTGCCCATGGTGGTGTCCGGTGCCGCGGGCTACTTCGACTCCATCATCTTCTTGAGGTGGGCGAGGCCGCCGCGGTAGACGTCGGTCACGGCCTTGAGCGCCGCCTCGTCGTTCTGCTCGGGCGGCGGATTGTTGTTGGGAAAGCCGCGATAGAAGGCGCCGCGCCATTCGACGACCGATTTGCCGCCGTCGGCCACCACCGAGAGCACGGAGGTGTAGTTGGTGACCGGCAGCGCGCCGCCGTCCTTGGCGCGGTAGCTGTATTTCATCTTCGCGTCGTCGTAGCCCTCGAGCGTCTCGACCAGCGTGCCGCCGGACTTGAGCTTGACGGTGCGCACCGAGCCTTCGGCATTGCCCTTGTCGGCCGCGCTGTCGGCCACGGCCGGATGCCAGTCCTTCAGCGCGTTGAAGTTCTTGATCTTGGCCCAGACGGCATCGGCCGGGGCCTCGATGGTGACTTTCTCGCTCACCTTCTGGCGCGTGGGCCCGTGAGCCTGGCTCGGCGCCGATGCGGCAAGCAGGATCGAAGCTAGAAGAACGGAGAGCGCCCGTCGGCCGGAAGGGTGTGTCAGCATGGAAATATCCGTGATGAGGTGGGAAGAAAAGGGTCGGTAAGAGAAAAATACGTCAGGGCTCCATCGGCGCACCGATGAAGGCGCCGAAGCCGCGGCTGTTCTGCCCCGTGGCAATGGTCTTGAGCTTCTGCCCGCTCGCGGCGTCCAGCACCTGCACGTTGTCGTCCATCCAGTTCACGACATAGACGCGGTCGCCGTGCGCGGCAATGCCTTCGGGGTAGGCGAAGCCGGGCAGGGTGCGCAGCAGCTTCAGCGAGGCGGCGTCGATCACGCTGACCGAGTCTTCGTGCTGGTTGGTCACGTAGAGCAGCGCACCGCCCTGGGCCAGCGCCGCGCCGTAGGGTGCCTTGCCCACCTTCACCGTGGCGATGACGGCCGGCCGGCGCGCATCGCGCATGTCGACCACCGAGACATCGTTGCTCTGCACGTTGAGCGCATAGAGGCGCGAGCGAGGGGCGTCGTAGAGCAGCGCGAACGGATGGCTGCCGACGCGCACGCGCGCCAGCACCCGCCGCGAAGCGGTGTCGACCACGGCTACGCTGTCGTCGTCGCGCTCGGCCACGAAAACGGTGCTGCCGTCGGGATGCGCGGCCACGCCGGCGGGCGCGCGGCCGACCGCGATCGAGGCCGGGAACCTGGAGGCGTCGCCGGCCTGCGCGTCGTACACCAGCAGCCGGCTGCTGTACCAGTCGGCCACGTACAGGCGCCGGCCGTCGGCCGAGATGTCGATGCCCACCGGCCCGTCCCCGGCCGACAGCGTGCTCACGACCTTCTGCTGGCGCATGTCGATGACCGAGATGGTCTTGCTGTCGGGGTTGGAGACGAAGACCCGGCCGGCGCGGCTGGACGCCACCACGCCGGCCGGCGACCGGCCCACCGGCACGGTGGCCACCACCTGCTGCGAGGCCAGGTCGATCACCGACACGTCGTGGCTGCCCTGGTTGGTGATGTAGGCGAACGGCGAGGCCCAGGCCGAGGCGCACAGCAGCATCGCGGCAATCCCGGCGTGCACAGCTGTCGCGGTACCCGTCATGGCGATCGGTCGGCCCGGGATGCGGCTCAGCGCGCGGTGGCAGGGCCGATGAAGCAGCCCTTGGTCACCTTGGCCTGCAGCGCCTTGTAGCGCTTGATGTCGGCCTGCAGCTTTTCGGAGTCGCGGATGTAGCCGCCGCGCTCGCCGCCGATGGTGGTGGCCTTGGCGGCGGTGCTCAGCTGCACGTACTCGTCGTACCTGATTTCCCGGGCGAGCGAGTCGAGCGCGCAGGAGCACTTGTTCGTCATCTCGAAGTTGCCTGCGTCCGGATGCGCGGCGATGCATTCCTGCACGTACAGCACGCGGTCCACCGTGGGAAAGTCGTTCGCGCGCGGCGCGCCATGCACGGCCATTGGAAGGCCCAGAAGACAAAAGAGAAGGCGGACTGTTTTTTTCATGGCGTTCGCTGGAAGAATTCTTGAGAGGCAACAGGCGCTAGCGCGCCGGCGCCTTCGCCCCCTCGATCAGGAGCTCCTCGACGACGAGGGGCTGGGCCGCGGCGCTTTCGCCCGGAATGGAAGTGCGGATGCCATAGACGCCGCCCGGCACCGCATCGGACAGCGTGAAGCGGTAGCTCTTGGTCGCGAACTTCTCGTACTTCGGCCGGTTCGGGTCGTCCAGGAAGGGGCTGAAGACGATTTCCTTGCCCTTGATGGCGCGGCCCTGGTAGCGCAGCGACACGTCGCGCACTTCGGCGGCCTGGTAGATACCCATGCGGATGCGCTTGCGGAAGTGGTACTCGGAGCCGCGCGTGAGGCGCTTCATCTCGCGCACGTCGTGCTCCAGGAAATAGAGGATCACGGGATTGCCGTCGGCGGCCGGCACGTCGGGCACCTGCAGCTTGCGCGCACCGCTCAGGAACACGCCCTTGGCATCGCAGCAGCGGCCGTCTTCCTTGGCGCTCAACGACACGGTCACGCTGTCGGCAAACGCTTCCTCGAAGCTGCCGGTCTTGCCGAAGGTGTAGCGCAGCAGCATGGGCGCCTGCAGGCCTTTCAGCTGCGGTGTCATGAACAGCAGGCGTTCGGCGGGCGAGAAGTCGCGCTTGTCGGGCTCGGCGTGCGAGGCCGGGAGAGACAGGAGCAGGACGCAGAGCGATGCGGCGATGGGGAGGCGCATGGGGAAAACGGCAACTCAGTTGGTGGGAGTCCCGAACGATGCATCGACCAGCGGCACGCCGAACTCCTTCAGGATGGCCTGGATCTCGGGCGCCTTGGATTCGATCAGCCCCTCGACCTGCTGCTTCCATTCGCGCTCGCCATAGCGCACGCCCATCGCCATCTGGTAGTCGAGCCGCAGGCCTTTTTCGGACTTGAGCGGCACCACGATCAGCGCCGGATTCTTGACGCGCCGGGCGAAGAAGCCCGCGATCGGGCCCCAGACGACCACGGCATCGAGCTTGCCTTCGGCCAGGTCCTTCTCGACGATCTCGCCCGGGTATTGCGCGGGGTCGGCGCTCATGAGCTTGTAGGGCACGCCCTGCTCGAGCAGGCCGTGCCGGTTGAGCCACTGCGAAGCCGGCGAGCGGTCGTAGATGCCGATGCGCAGCGACTTGAGCTTGGCCGGATCGAGCTTGAGGAAGTCTTCCGCCGAGGCCACGTTGTCCATGCCCTTGCCCTTGGGAAAGACCAGCGCATAGGTCGAGCGGTAGTAGGGCTTGGTGACCGAGACTTCGTCGAGGCCGACGGGCACGCCCATCACGATGTCGCAGGGGTAGTCTTGTCCCGGCAGCTTGAAGCGCAGCGTGTTGCGGAAGAAGGCCAGCCGCTGCGGGAACGAATAGTAGGTGACCGGCAGCCCCAGCGCCTTGCCGAACAGCTCGGCGATGCGGTTCTCGATGCCTTCTCCCTTGGTGTTGGAGAAGGGCATGTTGTTGGGGTCCTGGCAGACGCGCAGCGCCTTGCGCGGCGGCGTCTCCTGGGCCAGGGCCGGCACCAGTGCGCAGCAGCATGCCGCGCCCAGGAGCCCCGCCCGCAGGCGGGCGCCGAAGGAGAAGGGCCTGCCGGCGCGCGGCCGGGCGGTCATTTGTTTTCTTCCACTCGGGCGCGTGTGATGGCGCCGTCGGACCGGCCCTTGAGGTAGGCGTAGAGCTGGTTGATGTTGTCCATCACCGCCGGGTTGTTGCCGAAGCTCTGCATGCCCTTGTCCAGCCTGCCGTCGCGCACGACCTTGATGAACTCTTCCTTCTTCATCGTCTTGAGGCTGTTGATGAGGGACGGTCCCACCATCCCTTCCTGGTTGGGTCCGTGGCAGCGGTCGCAGGCTGCGGAGCGCCAGGTGCGGAAACCCTTCATGGTTTCGGGGTCCACCTTGTATCCCTCGGTGACTTTGTAGGGCGCGGGGTCTGGCGCGGCGACGGCCAGTGTGCAGGCCACGCCGGCGAGCAGGACGAGGGAAGGCAGCAACGTTGACTTACGAAATTTCATGGCTCCTGGGTCTCCGATATCTTTTGAAAGTGCGTGGGGGAGAGCCCTCGAGCGAGTGCTCTCCCGGTTCGCATGTTGCGTCTATCTATCCAATGACGCCTCGGTAATAACGCCTCACTTGGGCAGCGCGAAGACAGTCAGCGAGCCGCCGAGCTCGGTGTACTGGCTCAGTTCCTTGTAGCCGCCGACGGCGCCCAGGCCCTCGGTGCTCTTCTCGGGGTCGATGCCCGCAGCCATGCCGATGCCGGCCCAGCCGCCAATGCCCGAGAACACGCCGACGTACTGCTTGCCCTTGTGCTCATAGGTGAACACGTTGCCGATGATGCCGGACGGGGTCTTGAACTTGAACAGCTCCTTGTTGATGTCCTTGGCATCCACGCACTTGAGGTAGCCCTCCAGCGTGCCGTAGCAGGAGATTCCGCCGGCGGTGTTCAGCGAACCGCTCCACACCGAGAACTTCTCGGCCTTGGTCTGCACGATCTTGCCGGTGCCTGCGTCCCAGGTGATGAAGTTGCCCATGCCGCCATGGCTGCCCGGCGTGGGGTACATCGAGAGCGTGGCGCCCACGTACGGCTGGCCTGCCGTGTACTCGACCTTGAACGGCTCGTAGTCCATGCAGACGTGGTTCGTCGGCACGTAGAAGAGCTTGGTGTTGGGGTCGTAGGAGGCCGGTTGCTGGTCCTTGCTGCCCAGCGCCGCCGGGCAGATGCCCTTGGTGTTGACGTCGGCGCCGTTCTGCGCGGTCGAGTACTTGGCCACCACCTGCGGGCGGCCGGTCTTCATGTCGACGTGCGTGGCCCAGTTCACCTTGGGGTCGTACTTCTCGGCCACCAGCAGGGCACCGGTCACGCGGTCCAGCGTGTAGGCAAAGCCGTTGCGGTCGAAGTGCACCAGTGCCTTGGTCGGCTTGCCCTTGACGTTGATGTCCGCCAGGATCATTTCATTGATCCCGTCGAAGTCCCACTCGTCGAACGGCGTCATCTGGTAGACCCAGTTGACCTTGCCGGTGTCCACGTCGCGCGAGAAGATGCTCATCGACCACTTGTTGTCGCCGGGCCGCTGCGAGGGGTTCCAGGTCGACGGGTTGCCGGTGCCGTAGTAGACGGCATTGGTCGCCTTGTCGTAGCTGTACCAGCCCCAGGTGGTGCCGCCGCCGATCTTCCACTGGTCGCCCTTCCAGGTCTTCAGCGAAGAGTCCTTGCCCACCGGCGCGAGCTTGCCGTCGGTCCAGGTCATGGTCTTGGCCGGGTCCATCAGCATTTCTTCGTCGGGGCCGGTGCTGAAGCCCTTCCATGCCAGCTTGCCGTCCTTGATGTTGTAGGCCGCCAGGAAGCCGCGCACGCCGAACTCGCCGCCGCTGATGCCGGTGATGACCTTGTCCTTGAAGACGTGGGGTGCGTTGGTGTTGGTGGCGCCGACCTTCGGATCGCCGTTCTTCACCGTCCACACCACCTTGCCGGTCTTGCTGTCGAGCGCCACCAGGGTGGTGTCGGCCTGTTGCAGGAAGACCTTGCCTTCGGCATAGGCGAGGCCCCGGTTCACGGTGTCGCAGCACATGACGGCAATGACCGACTGGTCCTGCTTGGGCTCGTACTTCCAGAGGATCTTCTGGGTTTCGATGTCGAGTGCGTACACCTTGTTGGGAAACGGCGAGTGCAGGTACATCGTGCCGTCGACCACCAGGGGCGAACCCTCGTGGCCACGCAGGACGCCGGTGGAGAAGGTCCACGCGACCTGCATCTTGCCCACGTTGCTCTTGGTGATCTGATTCAACTTGCTGTATCGCTGGTTGAACATATCGCCCGCTTGCGTGGCCCAGTTCTTCGAGTTGGCGATGTTTTTCTCGACGTCGGCATTGGCAAGCGCCAAAGCCGGAAGAGCCAGCATCGCGACGCCGATATGCCGTACGAGACGGCCGGCGATCTGCCTGGAAAACTTCATAAATGTCTCCTCACATTTCAGTGGGTTTTGAACACGGTCTTGGCAGCACCTGCGGATCTTTCGATCGCTTTGGCGAATGCTGCGGTCCGCAACATCCATGCCTGCCGGTTCCAGCGTGGAGCATTTCGAAGTCCCACGCGCGCTCCATGCGGAGACACGCGGCTTCACTCGGGGGAGGCGTGCACGAGGCGGTGTTCGCGCAGTGTGCGGCGGCGTGCCTCAACGCGATCCGAACCTAGGGAAATCCCGAGCGTGCGATGCGCTGTCCAGCGCTGCGCGCCACGCATTGCCGTGGCCCTGCATCGTGTGCGCATCAAATTTGACGCAAAGTGTCTCGTGCGAAGTCACGGATGTCGAGCGGCCAGGGCTTGCAGCGGGCTGCAGCGGCTCTTGCGAGGGCAAATGAGTAGGGACTCATCACAGTGAAAACCCTCGACCGCCAGAGGCACAGAATTTGCGGATTGAAAGCAAACGGCAAATACCATTGAAACCCCCAAAGCCCGGCAGATCCCAACGTTCTACATGCTGCGAACCATCGACTTAACCAAGCGCTATGGCACGCGCACGGCGCTGCAGTCGTTGTCGCTGCATGTGCCCGCGGGCCAGTTCGTGGCGCTGCTCGGGCCCAACGGCGCGGGCAAGTCGACGCTGTTCCAGGTGCTCACGGGCATGTTCGCGGCCGACGAAGGCGAGGTCGAAGTCGCCGGCCATTCGCTGCGCCGCTCGGCGACCGCGGCGCTGCGGCACATCGGCGTCGTGTTCCAGCAGATGTCGCTCGACCTGGACCTGAGCATCCGGCGCAACCTGCTGTTCCAGGCCGACCTGCACGGCCTGCCGCGGCGGCTCGCGGCCGCGCGCATCGCGTCGGCCTGCGAGCGCCTGAACATCGATGCCGACCTCGACCGCAAGGTGCGCGAGCTGTCGGGCGGCAACCGGCGCAAGGTCGAGCTGGCGCGCGCGGGGCTGCACCGGCCAGCCGTGCTGCTGATGGACGAAGCCACCGTCGGCCTCGACCCCAGATCGCGCCAGGACCTGCTGGCCGCCCTGCATGCCGACGTGCGCGAGCGCGGCGTGTGCGTGCTGTGGGCCACGCACCGGGTCGAGGAGGCCGAGGAGGCCGACCGCGTGCTGGTGCTGCACAAGGGATCGCTGCTGGCCGATGGCACGCCGGCCGACGTGGGCCGCCAGCTTGGCGGCGCCAGCCTGGAGGCGGGCTTCATCGCCCGCACCGCTTGATGATTGACGAATCCGAACCAACAAGAATGGAGACATCGCATGCCGCAACCTTCTTTCATGGCGCCTGGCGCGCTGGTCCGCGCCGCTGCTAGCGCGTTCGTGCTCGCCGCTGCCAGCAGCGCCGTGCTGGCGCAGGGCACCGCCTATGTCTCGAGCGAGAAGGACAACGCGCTGACGATGATCGACCTTGCCACGCTGGCGGTGAAGGGAACGATCCCGACCTGCAAGCGCGCGCGCCACATCCAGCTGACGCCCGAGCGCCAGATCATGGTGGCCTGCACCGATTCCAACCAGGCCGACCTGATCGACCCCGCGAGCGGCAAGTCGGTGCGGCGCATCGCGCTGGGCGACGAGCCCGAGGCCTTCGACCTGTCGCCGGACGGCAAGGTCATCTACGTCTCCAACGAAGACGCGGGCGAGGCCAGCTTCATCGACACCGCCAGCGGCAAGAAGCTGCGTTCGGTCAAGGTGGGCGCGGAGCCGGAGGGCGTCAAGGTCAGCGCCGACGGCAAGACGCTGTACGTCACGTCGGAGGTGGCAAGCCTCGTGCATGTGATCGACACGGCCACCGGCAAGGTCGTGAAGAACATCAAGGCGGGCAAGCGCCCGCGCCGCATGGCCATCACGCCGGACGGCAAGGAGCTGTGGATCACCAACGAACTGGGCGCGAGCGTCAGCATCGTCTCCACCGCCACCCACGAGGTGATCGACACGCTCAAGTTCGAGGTGAAAGGCGCCCGCGCCGAGGACATCACGCCCGTGGGCATCCAGATGACGAGCGACGGCAAGCGGGCCTTCGTGGGCCTTGGCCGCGCCAACCACGTGGCCTTCATCGACGTGGCGAGCCGCAAGGTCGGCTCGCTGGTGCTGGTCGGCAAGCGGGCCTGGAACGTGACGCTCGACAAGGCGCAGGCGCGGCTCTACGTGGTCAACGGCTTGAGCGACGATGTGACGGTGGTCGACGTGGCCGGCGCCAAGGCCATCAAGAGCGTTCCGGTAGGGCGCGTGCCCTATGGGCTCGTGATCGTCGAATGAGGACGCGCGCAACGGCTTCCTGTTTTGCGGGCGCGTGGTTGATGGCCGTGGCGCTCGTGGCGCCGGTGGCGGCGGGCGCGGCCGTGCTCAAGGCCACGCTGATCACGCCGGACGACGATCCCCGCCTGGAGCGCTCCCGCCTGGAGCGGGCCTACCTGGGACACCCGGGCGGCCCGCTTTCCGATGGGCTCGAGGTCGCGCTCGAAGAGGCGAAGTTCGAACTGGAGGCCGCCGGTGCCGAAGTGGCGCTGGCCGCCGCGCCGGCCGCGACCCTCGAGGCCGCGCGCGCCGCCGCGGTGGCGGCCGAGAAGAATGGTGCGGCGGTGCTGCTGACCGACCTGCCCGCCGAATGGACGCTGGCCGTGGCCGATGCCGTGAAGCTGCCGGTGCTGAACCTGGGCGACGCCTCCGACCGGCTGCGCCAGCAGGATTGCCGCGCCCGCATGTTCCACCTGGCTCCCAGCGAACGCATGCGCAGCGACGCGCTGGCGCAGACGCTGGTGTCGCGCAAATGGAGCAAGCTGCTCCTGCTGGTGGGCGGCAGCCCGCAGGACGCGCTGCGCGCGGCCACCGCGCAGGCATCGATCAGGCGCTACGGCCTGCAGGTGGTGGCCAGCAAGCCGTTCAAGCTCTCGGCCGACCCGCGCGAGCGCGACCTCGCCAACCCGCTGCTGCTCACGGCCGGCAACAACTACGACGCCGTGTGGGTGGTCGACAGCGACGGCGAATTCGCCCGCACGCTGCCCTACCGCACCGTGCTGCCGCGGCCGGTGGTGGGCGACGGCGGGCTGGTGGCGCTGGCCTGGCATGCGCAGTTCGAGCGCTACGGCGCGCCGCAGGTCTCGAGGCGTTTCACCAAGGCCGCGAAGCGCCCGATGACCGCGCAGGACTGGGCCGCCTGGATGGCCGGCAAGACCCTGGCGGCTGTCGCCATTGCCGCGCCCAAGGGGCCGAACACGGCCTGGGCCCAGGCCATCGGCAAGAGCACGCTCGACGGCTCCAAGGGCACCAGCCTGAGCTTCCGCGCCTGGGACGGCCAGCTGCGCCAGCCCATGCTGCTGACCGACGGGCAGGGCGTGATCGCGCAGGCGCCGGCCGAAGGCGTGCTGCATGCGCGCAACGTGCTCGACACGCTGGGCGCCGATGCGCCGGAGAAGCTATGTCCGAACGCGCGCTGAAAACGAAGACGCCCGCGGGCGAGAGCGCCGGCGAGCCGCTGGTGCGTCGCGGGCTGGGCCATGCGCTGCAGGCGATGCGCGCGATCATGATGCGCGAGCTCTACAAGTTCTCGCAGCAGACCGGCCGGCTGGTGTCGGCGCTGGTGCGGCCGCTCCTGTGGCTGGCGGTGTTCGCGGCCGGTTTCCGCAACGTGTTCGGCGTGGCGATCGTCGAGCCCTACGACACCTACATTCCCTACGACGTCTACATCGTGCCGGGGCTGGTCGGCATGGTGCTGCTGTTCAACGGCATGCAGTCGTCGCTGGCCATGGTCTACGACCGCGAGATGGGCCTGATGCGCCTCTTGCTCACCGCGCCGCTGCCGCGGCCCTGGCTGCTGTTCTCCAAGCTCTGCGCCACTGCGCTGCTGTCGGTGCTGCAGGCGCTGGTGTTCGTGGTGGTGGCGGCGCTGATCGGCACCGAACTGCCGCTGCTGTCGCTCTCGGCCCTGCATGCCTTGGTGGCGCTGGCGGCCGGCGCGCTCATGCTGGGCGCGCTCGGGCTGCTGCTGTCGGTGCACATCAAGCAGCTGGAGAACTTCGCGGGCACGATGAATTTCGTCATCTTTCCGATGTACTTCCTGTCGACCGCGCTCTATCCGCTGTGGAAGCTGCAGGAGTCGGGCGCCGAATGGGTGTACCAGCTGGCGCGCTTCAATCCCTTCACCTACGCGGTGGAGTGGATCCGCTTCGCGCTCTACGGCAAGGACCCGGGCCTGGCGCCTTACCTGGTGCTGGGCTGCCTGGCCGTTTTCTTCGGGCTGGCCTGCTGGGGCTACGACCCGCAGCGCGGCTTCGGCGGCCTCACCAAGCGTGGAGGGGGCGGGCCATGAGCCGGAGGCGGGCCATGAACGGGCAGGGCGGCCTCGGCTCATTGACCCGGCGCAGCTGGCTGCGCGGTGCCGGCGCGCTGGCGCTGGGCGCGTTGCCCTTGGCCCGGGCAATGGCTTCGACCGAGCCCTTTCCTTCCCGCCCCGTGACGCTGTGGGTGCCCTGGCCCGCGGGCGGCGCCACCGACATCTCGCTGCGGATCCTGGCCGAACTGGCCTCGGTTGCGCTCGGGCAGCCGGTGCTGACCGAAAACCGCGGCGGCGCCGGCGGCACGCTGGCCATGCCGGTGCTGCAGCAGGCGCGTCCCGACGGCTACACCATCGCCCAGATGCCGCAGCCGGTGTTCCGCGCACCGCACACGCAGAAGGTGCTGTGGGACCCGATCCGCGACGTCACGCCGATCATCCAGGTGTCCAGCGTCACCTTCGGCATGCTGGTCGCGACCGGCAGCCCCGTGCGGTCGGTCGAAGACATGTTCGCCTTCGCGCGGGCCCGGCCCGGCGAGCTGACCATTGCCACCAACGGCATCGGGACCACGCCGCACATGGTGCTGGAAGAGCTGTTCACGGCGCGCGGCCTGCGCTACATCCACGTGCCGTACAAGGGCACGGCCGAGCAGCTCAACGCGATTGCGGGCGGGCAGGTGATGGCCGGCGTCAATTCCACCGGCTTCGGGCCCGCCGTCGATGCGGGCACGCTGCGGCTGCTGGCGATCTTTTCCGGCGAGCGTTCGAAGCGCTGGCCCCAGGTGCCCGTGCTGCGCGAGCTCGGCTTCGACATCGTGGCCAAGTCGCCCTACGGGCTGGCCGGGCCACGCGGTCTGTCGCGCGGCGTGGTGACGGTGCTGCACGATGCCTTCAAGAAGGCCATGTTCGACCAGCGCTTCAAGGACGAACTCGCGAAGTACGACCAGGAAGTCGACTACCTCGGGCCCGAGGCCTACGCGCAGTCGTGCCGCGAAATCTTCGCGCAGGAGCGCGCCATCATCGAAAAGCTGGGCCTCACGCGCACCGGCACTTGAGGGGGAACACTGTGAGCCGACCGAAATCGCCTACCGCCCGCCGGCTGATCGGCCTTGCGATGGCCGCCGCTGCCTGCCCGATGCCCGGACAGGCACAGGAGGCCATCGCGGCCCGGGCGGGCAGCCTGCCGGCCGTCGAGGTGGTCGGCACCACGCCCGTGCCGGGCATCGAGGTGCCGAAGGACCAGATCCCGTCCAACGTGCAGACCGCCGACGACCAGCACCTGCGCCGCGCGCAGAGCCTGAACCTGCCGGACTTCATGGCCACGCAGCTGCCCAGCGTGAACGTGAACGAGATCCAGGGCAATCCGTTCCAGGTCGACGTGAACTACCGCGGCTTCACCGCGAGCCCGGTGCTGGGCACGCCGCAGGGCCTGTCGGTGTACCAGGACGGCGTGCGCATCAACGAGCCCTTCGGCGACGTGGTGAACTGGGACCTGGTCCCGAAGGCCGCCATCTCGAGCATCACGCTGCTGCCGGGCTCCAACCCGCTGTTCGGCCTCAACACGCTCGGGGGTGCGCTGTCGCTGCAGACCAAGCGCGGCGACACGCATCCGGGCACCGGGCTGGAACTGCAGGCCGGCTCCTTCGGCCGCGTGAGCACCGAGCTCACGCATGGCCGCAAGCTGGCCGAAGGCGGGCACCTGTTCCTCGCGCTCGGCGGCCTCAACGAGGACGGCTGGCGCAACTTCTCGCCCTCGCGCGTGCGCCAGCTGTTCGCCAAGGTCGGGCAGGACAGCGGAAAGCTCTCCTGGGACCTGAGCTTCACCCATGGCGACAACCGCATGGTGGGCAACGGCCTGCTGCCCGAATCGATGCTGATGCAGAACCGCAAGCAGGTGTACACGCGGCCCGACCGCACCGACAACCGCATGTCGATGCTCACGCTCAATGCCAGCTACCGCCTGAGCGACGTGCAGACGATCTCCATGACGGCCTACACGCGGCGTTCGCGCTACAGCACGCTCAACGGCGACCTCAATGACGATTTCGAGCCGCCGGAGGTCGAGGAGTCGGGCGTGGAGAACCGCACCTACACGCGCCAGCACGGCGAAGGCGTGGCGCTGCAGTCCACCTACACCGCGGGCATTCACCAGCTCACTTTCGGCGCTTCCGTGGACCGTGCGCGCACGCACTTCCGGCAGACCGAGTCCGAGGGCATGCTGGACTCCACGCGCGCGGTGGTGCCGATGGAAGAAGCCGAAGTCGACGCGCTGCTCGCGGGCAAGAGCCGCACTGCGAGCATCTATTTTTCCGACCTGGTGAGCCTGCGGCCGAACCTGCAGCTGAGCCTCTCGGGCCGCTACAACGACACCCGCGTGAGCACTCGCGACGATGGGCGCGCCTTGCTCGGGCTTTCCACGCAGCTCGATGGCGAAGGCCGCTACAAGAAGTTCAATCCCGCCATCGGCCTCACATGGCAGGCCACGCCGCGGCTCACGGCCTATGCGGGCTGGAGCCAGGGCAGCCGCGCGCCGAGCCCGATCGAGCTCGGCTGCTCCGACCCGGCCAACGCCTGCGTGCTGCCGAACGCGCTGCAGTCCGATCCGCCGCTCAAGCAGGTGGTGTCGCAGACGCTCGAAACCGGGCTGCGCGGCACGCTCGAGTCCGGCATGCGCTGGAATGCCTCGGTGTTCCGCACCGTCAACAAGGACGACCTGCTGTTCGTGAGCAGCGGGCTCTCGCGCGGCTACTTCAGCAACTTCGGGCGCACCCTGCGCCAGGGTGTGGAGCTCGGCCTTTCGCAGCAGACCGACCGCGTCGACTGGTCGCTGTCGTACAGCTACCTGCGCGCGAGATACGACTCGCCGGCCTGCCTGGTGGCCGAAGCCAACAGCAGCGCCGAAACCAGCCCCGCCTGCACCGGCGAGGGCGAGATCGCGGTGCGCCGCGGCGACCGCCTGCCGGGGCTGCCGGCGCATTCGCTCAAGCTCAATGTCGATTGGCGCGTGACGCCGGATTGGACGCTGGGCGCGCAGTACCGCGTGTACTCGAAGCAGACGGTGCGCGGCAACGAGAACGGCCTGCACGCGCCCGACGGGGTCGACTTCAGCGGCAGCGGCCGCATCGGCGGCTACGCGCTGCTCGACCTCACGACGCGCTGGAAGCTCGGGCCCAACGTGGAGCTTTTTGCCAAGGTGGCGAACGTCTTCAACCGCCGCTACGCCAGCGCGGGCCAGCTGGGCCGCAACGGCTTCGATGCGAGCGGCGTGGTGGCCGCGCCCGATGCATGGCGCAATGCGCAGTTCGTGGCGCCGGGCGCGCCGCGCGCGGTGTGGATCGGCATGCGGGTGCAGCTGGGGGTCTGAGAGTCGGCGCGAAGAGCGCTCGCATCAGCGAATCAACGGCAGCAGATGTCCTGCGAAATGGAACATGATCACCAGCAGGACGAGCACCCCAAAGCGCCATGTCCATTTGCGGAGCGTCCACCGCCGCCACGCAAACCCGTTCAGCAGGCCCAGCAGCAGGGCTGGACCGAGCAAGGTTCCAAAGAGCGCTGGATATGTCCACCAACGAGTTGGACATTTGTCGATTTCGTAGCAGCCCTGCGCAGGCGCTGCCAATACGGGCCAATTGATTTTGCTGGCGATGTAGAGGCAAACCCATGTGACGAACAGGCCAAAGATCGCTCCGCCCAACGATACGGCGAGCCGCTTCACTTGACCTCCCGGAACAGAATCTCCTCGGACTTGCCCAGGCCGGAAAACCAGTTGTCCTCCCGGTCGTAGGCGGCTGTATCCCGACCGCGTACCCATCCAATGATCTGCATCTTTGTGCTCCCTGCTTGAATGAACGCGGAGATTATCCGCGCCCATGAGCGATCGACCTCTCAGGCCGCGCGCCGCGTGCTGCGTTTCTTTGCAGCGGCACGGGCCACTGGCAATGTGCCAAGCTGCTGCTGGATCTGCGCCTGGCCATGCGTGCGCAAATACTCCTCGAAGGCCAGCGCCACCTGCGGCAGTTGCCGCGAGGCCAGGTGCATCACGTACCAGTCGCGCACCACGGGATTGCCCGGCACCGGCAGCACGCCGAGCAGGCCCGCGTTCATCTCGAGCACGCAGGTGTGCATCGACAAAAAGGCAATGCCGAAGCCCGCGGCGCACATCTGCTTGATGGCCTCGTTGCTCGACAGCTCGGAGCCGATGCGCAGCGGCAGCCCATGGTCCTTGAAGAAGCGTTCGACCGTGGTGCGCGTGCCCGAGCCGCGCTCGCGCACCAGCATGCGCGTGTCCGAGAGCAGGGCGATGCTCGGCTTGGCCGCGGACATCAGCGGATGCGAGGGCGCCGCGAGAAAGGCCATCGGGTGCTTGGCGAAGGCGCTGGAGTCGGTCTTCAGCTCTGCGGGCGGTCGGCCCATGATGGCGATGTCGATCTCCTGGCCCGCGAGCATGCGCACGATCTCGTCGCGGTTGCCGACCTGCAGCTTGACCTTCACCTTCGGATGCTCCTTGGCGAAGTTCACCAGGATCGGCGGCAGCAGGTATTCGGCCGTGGTGATGGCGCCCACGCGCAGCGTGCCCGAGAACACGCCCTGCAGCATGGCCATTTCGTCGCCGGCCTCGCGCCACAGGTCGAGGATGCGGCCGGCATAGCCCGCCAGCAATTCGCCCGCTTCGGTCAGCCGGATGCCGCGGCCCGTGCGCTGCAGCAGCGGCGTGCCGGCCGACTCCTCGAGTGTGCCGATTTGTATCGACACCGCGGGTTGCGTCAGGTGCATTTCATCTGCAGCAAGTGAAACGCTGCCGAGCCGCGCCACGGCATGGAAGGTGGCGAGCTGTCTGAAGCTCGCGTGCTTGGAAAGAGGCATGCGGTGATATTAGGTTTGGCAAATGTGAATGTCAAAAGATTTAATTTTTCTTTATCTTTCACGAGGCCTACATTCGCTTCACCAGACAGCACCAAACCCCTTCTTTTTCGAGAGGCACTCCATGGGCAACATGAACGAAGCAATCCAGATCACCGACGCCAAGAAGCGCTACTCGGCCGGTGTGCTCAAGTACGCGCAGATGGGCTACTGGGACGGCGACTACGTGCCCAAGGACACGGACATCCTCGCGCTCTTCCGCATCACGCCGCAGGAAGGCGTGGACGCCATCGAGGCCGCCGCGGCGGTGGCGGGCGAATCGTCCACCGCCACCTGGACCGTGGTGTGGACCGACCGCCTCACGGCCTGCGACATGTACCGCGCCAAGGCCTACAAGGTGGAGCCGGTGCCCAACAACCCGGGCCAGTACTTCTGCTACGTGGCCTACGACCTCTCGCTGTTCGAGGAGGGCTCGATCACCAACGTGACGGCTTCCATCATCGGCAACGTCTTCAGCTTCAAGCCGCTGAAGGCCGCGCGGCTGGAGGACATGAAGTTTCCGGTGGCCTACGTCAAGACCTTCCCCGGCCCGCCGACCGGCATCGTGGTGGAGCGCGAGCGGCTCGACAAGTTCGGCCGGCCGCTGCTGGGAGCCACCACCAAGCCCAAGCTCGGGCTCTCGGGCCGCAACTACGGCCGCGTGGTGTACGAGGGCCTGCGCGGCGGGCTCGACTTCATGAAGGACGACGAGAACATCAACTCGCAGCCGTTCATGCACTGGCGCGACCGCTTCCTGTTCGTGATGGACGCGGTCAACAAGGCCAGCGCGGCCACCGGCGAGGTCAAGGGCAGCTACCTGAACGTCACGGCCGGCACCATGGAAGAGATGTACCGCCGCGCGCAGTTCGCCAAGGAGCTGGGCTCGGTGATCGTGATGGTCGACCTGGTGATCGGCTACACGGCCATCCAGTCGATGAGCAACTGGTGCCGCCAGAACGACATGATCCTGCACCTGCACCGCGCGGGCCACGGCACCTACACGCGCCAGAAGAACCACGGCGTGAGCTTCCGGGTGATCGCCAAGTGGATGCGCCTGGCGGGCGTGGACCACATCCATGCGGGCACGGCCGTGGGCAAGCTCGAGGGCGACCCGATGACGGTGCAGGGCTACTACAACGTCTGCCGCGACACGCACACCAAGGTCGACCTGCCGCGCGGCATCTACTTCGACCAGGACTGGGGTGCGCTGCGCAAGGTGATGCCGGTGGCCTCGGGCGGCATCCATGCCGGCCAGATGCACCAGCTGCTCGACCTGTTCGGCGACGACGTGGTGCTGCAGTTCGGCGGCGGCACCATCGGCCATCCGCAGGGCATCCAGGCCGGGGCCACCGCCAACCGCGTCGCGCTCGAAGCCATGGTGCTGGCCCGCAACGAGGGCCGCGACATCGCCAACGAGGGGCCGCAGATCCTGCGCGACGCGGCCAAGTGGTGCACGCCGCTCGCGGCCGCGCTCGACACCTGGGGCGAGATCTCCTTCAACTACGCCTCCACCGATACCTCGGACTACGTGCCGACGCCGTCGGTGGCCTGAACCCGCCTTTTCCAGTTCCAGGAGCAACAGACATGCGAATCACGCAAGGTACCTTTTCCTTCCTGCCCGACCTGAGCGACGAGCAGATCAGCCGCCAGGTCGAGTATTGCCTCGACAAGGGCTGGGCCATCGGCCTCGAATACACCGACGACCCGCATCCGCGCAACACCTTCTGGGAGATGTTCGGCAACCCGATGTTCGACATCAAGGATGCGGCCGGCGTCATGCTCGAACTCGCGGCCTGCCGCAAGACCTTTCCGCAGCAGTACATCCGCGTGACGGCCTTCGATTCGACGCACGGCACCGAATCGGTCGTGATGTCCTTCATCGTCAACCGGCCGTCGAACGAACCGGGCTTCCGCCTGATCCGCTCCGAGGAGCCGGGCCGCACGATCCGCTACAGCATCGAAAGCTATGCGGTGCAGGCGCGGCCCGAAGGCAGCCGCTACTGATCGAACCCCACCGCACGGAGATTGCCGGAGCCACGCATGGACGCCACCGAAACCCCCGCCACCACGGCCGCCGTCGCGACCGCGCCGAGGCAGCTCTTCGAGTCCTCGGGCGTGAAGGCGCTGCTCGACCAGCTCGACGCCGAGCTGATCGGGCTGGCGCCGGTCAAGGGCCGTATCCGCGACATCGCGGCGCTGCTCCTGATCGACAAGCTGCGCCAGGAACAGGGACTGCAGTCGCAGCCGCCTTCGCTGCACATGTCGTTCACGGGCAACCCGGGCACCGGCAAGACCACGGTGGCGATGCGCATGGCCGAGGTGCTCAAGCAACTGGGCTACGTGCGCAAGGGCCACTTGGTGGCGGTGACGCGCGACGACCTGGTGGGCCAGTTCATTGGCCACACGGCGCCCAAGACCAAGGAAGTGATCAAGAAGGCGATGGGCGGCGTGCTGTTCATCGACGAGGCCTACTACCTCTACCGGCCCGAGAACGAACGCGACTACGGGCAGGAGGCCATCGAGATCCTGCTGCAGGTGATGGAGAACCAGCGCGACGATCTCGTGGTGATCCTCGCGGGCTACAAGGACCGCATGGAGACCTTCTTCAGCAGCAACCCGGGCATGGCCTCGCGCATCGCGCACCACATCGACTTTCCGGACTACAGCGAGGCCGAGCTGATGCAGATCGCGCAGCTCATGCTGGGGCGGCTGAACTACAGCTTCGACGACGGCGCAGCCTCCACCTTCTCGCGCTACGTGAGCCTGCGCCGGCAGCAGCCGCACTTTGCCAATGCGCGCTCGATCCGCAACGCGCTCGACCGCATCCGGCTGCGCCACGCCACGCGCCTGTTCGGCAGCGACGAGGCCCTGACGCGCGAGCAGCTCTGCACGCTGCAGGCGCAGGACATCCTGGCCAGCCGCGTCTTCCATCCGGCGGCGGACGCCGCGCAGGCCGAAGGAGAAAAGAGATGAGCATCGAAGCCCTGGTCTTCGACGTCGACGGCACCCTGGCCGACACCGAGGAAGTGCATCGCATGGCCTTCAACCTGGCGTTCGAGCAGCTCGGGCTCGGCTGGCACTGGAGCCAGGCCGAATACCGCGCGCTGCTGGCGGTCACGGGCGGCAAGGAGCGCATGAAGGCCTACATCGGTTCGCTGCCGCTGGGCGCATCGGAGAAGAAGCGGCTGCATGAACGCGTGCCGGCCATCCATGCGGCCAAGACGCAGCACTACACCGACATCGCGCGGCGCGGCGGCATCGAGCTGCGCACCGGCGTGCTGCGCTTCCTGGAGGAAGCCCAGCGCGCCGGCCTGCGCCTGGCCATTGCCAGCACCACCACCGCCGTCAACATCGACGCGCTGCTGCAGGCCACGCTGGGCCCGCGCGGGCTCACGATGTTCGACGTGATCGCCTGCGGCGACCAGGTGCGCGCGAAGAAGCCCGCCTCCGACATCTACCTGCTGGCGCTCGACACGCTGGGCGTGCCGCCCGAGCGCGCCATCGCCATCGAGGACTCGCCCAACGGGCTGCGCTCGGCCCTGGGCGCCGGCCTCTGGACGCTGGTCACGCCCACCTTCTGGACCGAGGGCGGCGACTTCAGCGGCGCCGGCCTGGTGTTGCCGAGCCTGGGCGACCCTGGCCAGCCGCTGCCCGGCGAGCCCGGCGGGCGCCTCGAATCCGCGGCCTGGCTCGGCATCGACGAACTGTTGCAACTGGCCACCGTGGCCCCGCCATTGAATGCCGTGCAGGCGCTTTACCGCGAGAACTCCTAGATGCAGAACACAAGAAACGCCATGCGGATCGCACCCAGCCTGCTGTCGGCCAACTTTGCGCGGCTCGGCGAAGAGGTCACGGCGGTCATCGAGGCCGGCGCCGACCTGATCCATTTCGATGTCATGGACAACCACTATGTTCCAAATCTGACAATCGGTCCGCTGGTCTGCGAGGCCATCAAGCCCTATGCAACGGTGCCGATCGACGTGCACCTGATGGTCAAGCCGGTCGACACGCTGATCCCGATGTTCGCGCAGGCCGGTGCCTCGATCATCTCGTTCCACCCGGAGGCCAGCGAGCACATCGACCGCACGATCCGGCTGATCCGGGACAGTGGCTGCAAGGCCGGCCTGGTGCTCAACCCCGCCACGCCGCTCGCGGTGCTCGACCATGTGCTGGACCAGCTCGACCTGGTGCTGCTGATGTCGGTCAACCCGGGCTTCGGCGGCCAGAGCTTCATCGAGAGCGTGCTGCCGAAGATCGAGGCGGTGCGCCGCCGCATCGATGCGAGCGGGCGCGAGATCTGGCTGGAGGTCGATGGCGGCGTGAAGCCCGACAACGCCGCGCGCATCGGCGCCGCCGGGGCCGACACGCTGGTGGCGGGCTCGGCCGTGTTCAACGGCGGCCGCTACCGCGAAGCCATTGGCGCGATCCGCGCGCAGGCGCTGCAGGGCCGCGAGTCGATGGAAGGGCGTCCCGCATGACGAAAGAAGAACTGCACGGCATCGATGCGATCGCCTTCGACCTCGACGGCACGCTGGTCGACAGCGCGCCCGACATCCGCCAGGCGCTGAACTTCGCGCTCGACGAAGCCGGGCTGGCCTGCTTCGAGCTGGACACCGTGCGCGCATGGATCGGCGACGGCCCCGATGCGCTGATCCTGCAGGCGCTGCGCGAGCACGGGCTCGGCGGCAGCGAGGCGTTGCGCGGCCGGCTGCGCAAGTCCTTCGATGCCGCCACGCTGGCGGCGCCATTGAAGTTCGGCAGCGTGTTCGAGGGCATTGCCGCACTCGTCGCGGGCCTGCGCCGCACGCTGCCGATGGTGGTGGTCACGAACAAGCCGACGCCGCTGGCACGCGCCGTGCTGGATGCAGCGGGTCTGCTGCCGGCCATGGCGGGGGTCTTCGGCGCCGACACCGCGGCGCAGCGCAAGCCCGCGCCGCTCCTGCTGCAGGCCGCGGCGCGCCAGCTGGGTGTGGAGCCCGCGCGGCTGCTGATGGTGGGCGACGGCCCGGCCGACCTGCTCGCGGCGCAGGCCGCAGGCTGTCCGGCGGCGCTGGTGGCCTGGGGCTATGGCGGCCATGCGGCAGCGAATGCGAGCGAAGCGGCGCGCGCGTGGCGCGTCTCGACGCCGCAGCAACTGCTGCTGAGGGCATGCGAGTCGCGCGCCGCGGTCCGCCGAGACGAAGAAATGACGACCCGGATTTTTTGATTCAACCAGGAGACGATCATGCCCATTGCAGGCAAGGCCACGCTGACCCAGTACATCATCGAGGAGCGCCGCCGCCACCCCGGTGCCACGGGCGCGCTCAACGCGCTCATTACCGACGTCTCCCTTGCCTGCAAGGCGATCTCGCGCAAGGTGGCGCTCGGCGCGCTGGGCGACGTGCTCGGCAGCGCCAGCACGCAGAACGTGCAGGGCGAGGAACAGAAGACGCTCGACGTGCTGAGCAACGACATGTTCCTGCGCGCCAACGAGTGGGGCGGCCACGTGGCGGGCATGGTCTCGGAAGAGATGGAAGAGCCGTACCTGCCGCCGCAGCAGCAGTACCCGCGCGGAAAGTACCTGCTGCTGTTCGATCCGCTCGACGGCTCGTCGAACATCGACGTCAACGTGGCGGTGGGCAGCATCTTCTCGATCCTGCGCGCGCCCACGCCCGAGGCCGACGCCAAGCCTGAAGACTTTCTGCAGCCCGGCACCGAGCAGGTCGGCGCCGGCTATGCGATCTACGGCCCTTCGACCATGCTGGTGCTGACGCTGGGCAACGGCACGCACGCCTTCACGCTCGATCCCCAACTGGGCGAATGGGTGCTGAGCCATCCGAACCTGAGCATTCCGCGGCAGACCAGCGAGTTCGCGATCAACGCCTCGAACAGCCGCTTCTGGGAGCCGGCCGTGAAGCGCTATGTCGACGAATGCCTGGCCGGCAAGGAAGGCCCGCGCGGCATCGACTTCAACATGCGGTGGATCGCCTCGCTGGTGGCCGAGACGCACCGCATCCTGATGCGCGGCGGTGTCTTCATGTACCCGCGCGACAGCAAGGAATCGGGCCGCGACGGGCGGCTGCGGCTGCTCTACGAGGCCAACCCGATCTCGTTCCTGATCGAGCAGGCCGGCGGCATGGCCAGCACCGGCCGGCGGCGCCTGATGACGGTCGAGCCGGAGTCGATCCACCAGCGCATCGGCTTCGTCTTCGGATCGTCCGACGAGGTGGCGCGCGTGGAGGCCTACCACAGCGAGGAGCCGCAGGACACCTACCAGGCGCCGCTGTTCGGCAAGCGCGGCCTGTTCGCGACCGCCGCCTGAACCGCGAGGCCCTGCCGCTCCGCACGAATTCTTCATCTCCCCGAGGCCACCATGTCAGCCAAACATCCCATCGTTGCCATCACCGGTTCGTCCGGCGCGGGCACCACATCCGTCACGCGGACCTTCGAGAACATCTTCCGCCGCGAGAGCGTCAAGGCGGCCATCGTGGAAGGCGACAGCTTCCACCGCTACGACCGCAATTCCATGAAGGTGGCCATGGCCGAGGCCGAGGCCGCCGGCAACCGCAACTTCAGCCACTTCGGCGAAGACGCCAACCTGTTCGCCGAGCTCGAGGCGCTGTTCCGCGACTATGGCGAAGCGGGCGTCGGCCAGAGCCGCAAGTATCTGCACGACGCGGTGGAGGCGGCGCCCTACAAGCAGGACCCCGGCACCTTCACGCCGTGGGAAACGCTGCCCGACAGCGAGCTGCTTTTCTACGAAGGCCTGCATGGCGGCGTGACCACCGAGAAGGTCGACATCGCGCGCCACGTCGACCTGCTGATCGGCGTGGTGCCGGTGATCAACCTCGAGTGGATCCAGAAGCTGCACCGCGACAAGAACACGCGCGGCTATTCGACCGAGGCCGTGACCGACGTGATCCTGCGCCGCATGAACGAGTACGTGCACTACATCTGCCCGCAGTTCACGCGCACCCACATCAACTTCCAGCGCGTGCCGGTGGTCGACACCTCCGACCCGTTCATTGCGCGCACCATCCCGAGCCCGGACGAGAGCCTGGTGGTGATCCGCTTCGCCAACCCGATCGGCTTCGACTTTCCGTACCTGCTGAGCATGCTGCACGACTCCTTCATGTCGCGCGCCAACACGCTGGTGGTGCCGGGCGGAAAGATGGAACTCGCGATGCAGCTGATCTTCACGCCGATGATCCTGCGTCTCATGGAGCGGCGCAAGAAGGCCTACGCGATCTAGCGCGCGTGCTCCGAACAAGCACCTCACGCAAAAAAACGAACCAACCGGACCTTCGCATGACGATTGAAAACCTCGCCTTGCGCACGCAGTGCGCCAACGCCATCCGCGCGCTGGCCATGGACGCCGTGCAAGCCGCCAATTCGGGCCATCCGGGCATGCCGATGGGCATGGCCGACATCGCCGAAGCGCTGTGGCGGCACCATCTGCGGCACGACCCGGCCGATCCGCGCTGGATGAACCGCGACCGCTTCGTCGTTTCCAACGGCCACGGCTCGATGCTGCTCTATGCGCTGCTGCACCTGAGCGGCTATGCGCTGCCGATGGAGGAGCTGCGGCGCTTCCGCCAGCTGCATTCGCGCACGCCGGGCCACCCCGAGGTCGGCGTCACGCCCGGCGTGGAAACCACCACCGGGCCGCTCGGGCAGGGCATCAGCAATGCGGTGGGCATGGCGCTGGCCGAGAAGCTGCTGGCCGAGGAATTCAACCGGCCCGGCCACGAGGTGATCGACCACCGCACCTATGTGTTCCTGGGCGACGGCTGCCTGATGGAAGGCATCAGCCACGAGGCCTGTTCGCTCGCAGGGACCTGGCGCTTGAACAAGCTGGTGGCGTTCTACGACGACAACGGCATCTCGATCGATGGCGAGGTCGGCGGCTGGTTCAGCGACGACACACCGGGCCGCTTCGAAGCCTACGGCTGGACCGTGCTGCGCGATGTCGACGGTCATGACGCCGCGGCGCTCGACGCGGCCATTGAACGCGCCACGGCCGCGGACCGCCCGGTGCTGGTGTGCTGCAAGACACGCATCGGCCAGGGCTCGCCGAACCGCGCCGGTACCGCGAAGGCGCACGGCGAGGCGCTGGGCGATGCCGAGATCGCGCTGACGCGTCAGGCGCTCGGCTGGAGCGCCGCGCCTTTCGAGGTGCCGGCGGATATTGCAGAGGCCTGGTCGGCGCGCGAATCGGGTGCCGCGCTGCACAAGGCCTGGCAGGAGCGCTTCGCCGCCTATGCACAGGAGCATCCGGCGCTCGCGCGCGAGCTGCTGCGGCGCCACCGCACCGATGCGCCGCTCACTGCGAAGGCCGAAGCGGCACTGGACTCGGCCGCGTCGGGCGCGGAACAGCGCAAGGCATCGGTCGCCACGCGCAAGGCTTCGCAGCAGGTGCTCGACGAGGTCGGCCCCGCGATGCCCGAGCTGATCGGCGGCTCGGCCGACCTCACGGGATCGAACCTCACCGACTGGAAAGGCCACCGCGCGCTCAAGGGCACCGGCACCGGCAACCACGTGCACTACGGCGTGCGCGAGTTCGGCATGGCGGCCATCATGAACGGGCTCGCGCTGCATGGCGGCTTCCGTCCCTTCGGCGGTACCTTCCTGACCTTTTCCGACTACGCGCGCAACGGCGTGCGCATGTCGGCGCTGATGAAGCTGCCGGTGATCTACGTCTTCACGCACGACTCCATCGGGCTCGGCGAGGACGGCCCGACGCACCAGCCGGTGGAGCATGCCTCGAGCCTGCGGCTGATTCCCGATGTCGATGTCTGGCGGCCCGCCGATGCCACCGAGACGGCCGTGGCCTGGCGCCAGGCGCTGCGCCGTGTGGACGGGCCGAGCTGCCTGCTGCTGACACGCCAGGCGCTGCCGCATGCCGGCGACAGCGGCGAGCGCATCGAGTCGGTCGCGCGCGGCGCCTACGTACTGCGCCGACCGGAGGCCGAGTGCGTGGCGCTGCTGGCAAGCGGCTCCGAAGTCGGCGTCGCGTTGGCCGCCGCGGCCTTGCTGGCGCAGGAAGGCATCGAGGCGCGCGTGGTGTCCGTGCCATGCATGGACGTGTTCGAACGCCAGGACGCCGAGTGGCGCCATGCGGTGATTCCGCGTCACCTGCCGCGCGTGGCGGTGGAGGCCGGCAGCACGGGCCTGTGGTGGAAGTTCGTCGGTGAATACGGCGACGTGGTCGGGCTCGACCGTTTCGGCGAATCGGCGCCGGCCGGCGAGCTCTTCAAGCTGCTCGGCCTCACGGCCGAAGTGGTGGCCGAGCGCGCCCGCCGACTGCTTGCGAACGCCGCACTGGCCAGCCTGAAAGAGGCCGCATGAGCTTCAACACGCTCGACCAGATCGACCTGCGCGGGCAGCGCGTGTTCATCCGCTGCGATCTCAACGTGCCGCTCGATGCCTCGGGGCGCATCAGCGACGACACGCGCATCCGCGCCAGCCTGGGCGGCATCCGCCACGCGCTGTCGCAAGGGGCGCGCGTGATGGTCGCTTCGCACCTGGGCCGCCCGAAGGAAGGCCAGCTTGCACCCGGCGAATCGCTCGCGCCGGTGGCGAAGCGACTCGGCGAACTGCTGGGCGCGCCGGTGGCGCTGATCGGCGACTGGCTCGATCGCCCCTTCGACGTGGCGCCCGGCCAGGTGGCGCTGCTAGAGAACTGCCGCGCGAACGTCGGCGAGAAGGCGAATGCCGAAGCCTTGGCGCGGCGCATGGCGGCCCTGTGCGACGTGTACGTGAATGATGCCTTCGGCACCGCGCACCGCGCCGAGGCCACCACCGAGGCGCTGGCACGGCTCGCGCCCATTGCCTGCGCCGGACCGCTGATGGCGTCGGAACTCAATGCGCTCGGCCGTGCGCTCGCGAACCCCGCGCGGCCGCTGGCCGCGATCGTCGGCGGCGCCAAGGTGTCGACCAAGCTGTCGATCCTCGAGTCGCTCGCGGCGCAGGTCGAGTGGCTGGTGGTGGGCGGCGGCATGGCCAACACCTTTTTGCTGGCGGCGGGCCATCCGGTCGGCCGGTCGCTGTGCGAACCCGAGATGGTGGACACAGCGCGCGCCGTGGCCGCGGCGCTCTCGGCGCGCGGTGCGCAGCTCTTCATGCCGACCGACGTGGTCACGGCCACCGAGTTCTCGCCGAACGCAATGGCGACTGTGAAGGCCGTGGCCGACGTGGCGCCGGACGACATGATCCTGGACTTTGGCCCGGAGTCGGTGGCGCAACTCGTCGCGATGCTCGGCCAGTGCAGGACCATCGTCTGGAACGGCCCGCTCGGCGTGTTCGAGATCGAGCAGTTCTCGCACGGCACGCGCACGCTGGCCCACGCGATCGCGCGCATGGACGCGTTCTCGCTCGCGGGCGGCGGCGACACCGTGGCCGCCATCAACCAGTTCGAGGTGGAGGAGTGCATCGACTACGTCTCGACGGCGGGCGGCGCGTTCCTCGAATTCCTCGAAGGCAAGAGCCTGCCCGCTGTCAAGGCGCTCCAGGACCGCAGGCATTGATGCCCCCATTACCGATTTTCCACATCCACAGGAGCTTCCCATGGCCATGATTTCGCTGCGCCAATTGCTGGACCACGCCGCCGAGCACCAGTACGGCGTGCCGGCGTTCAACGTCAACAACCTGGAGCAGATCCAGGCCATCATGCAGGCCGCGCGCAAGACCGACAGCCCGGTCATCCTGCAGGCCTCGGCCGGTGCGCGCAAGTACGCGGGCGAAGCCTTCCTGCGCAAGATGGTCGAGGCCGCTGCCGAGATGTACCCCGAGATCCCGATCGTGATGCACCAGGACCACGGCGCGAGCCCGTCGATGTGCATGCAGGCCATCCGCTCGGGCTTCACCAGCGTGATGATGGACGGCTCGCTGATGGAAGACGCGAAAACGCCCGCGAGCTACGACTACAACGTGGGCGTGACGAGCCGGGTGGTGGAGATGGCGCATGCGGTCGGCGTCTCGGTCGAGGGCGAGCTGGGCTGCCTCGGCTCGCTCGAGTCGGGCATGGCCGGCGAGGAAGACGGCAGCGGCGCCGAGGGCGTGCTGACGCACGACCAGCTGCTGACCGATCCGCAGCAGGCGGTCGACTTCGTGTCGCGCACCGGCGTGGATGCGCTGGCCATTGCCATCGGCACTTCGCATGGCGCCTACAAGTTCAGCCGCAAGCCGACCGGCGACATCCTCGCGATCGACCGCATCAAGGAGATCCATGCGCGCATTCCGAAGACGCACCTCGTGATGCACGGCTCCTCGTCGGTGCCGCAGGAATGGCTGGCCGTGATCCGCGACTTCGGCGGCGACATCAAGGAAACCTACGGCGTGCCGGTGGAGGAGATCCAGGAGGGCATCCGCCATGGCGTGCGCAAGGTCAACATCGACACCGACATCCGGCTCGCGATGACGGGCGCCATGCGCCGCGCCATGGGCCAGGACCGCAGCGAATTCGATCCGCGCAAGTTCCTGAAGGAGGCGACCGCGGCCGCGCGCGACGTCTGCATCGACCGCTTCCAGGCCTTCGGCACCGCCGGCATGGCGTCGCGGATCAAGCCGGCGGCGCTGCAGTAGGCACTGTGCCGCGCTGCTATTCGAGCAGCGCCCGGTGCACGCGGATCGCCTCGGCCGACACGGGGTTCAGTTCCCCTGGTCCGCCGGCGTCCAGGTGCGCCAGCAGCTCGCGCCGCATGCGCGGTTCCCAGAAACGCCTCAGGTGCAGCGCAAGGTCATGCAGGGCTTCGCTGCGGTCGGGCATGGCTTCGAAGAAGCTGCCCATCTGGTTCACCATGCGGATCAGCTGGTCGACGTGCATAAAAAAACTCAGGCGTTGGCGGGCAGGCCGTTGAGCCGCCACGGGTGGGTGTAGATGACCAAGTCGTCGCCGCGCACGAAGCCCGCCAGCGTCAGGCCCGCGTCCTCTGCAATGGCCGTGGCCAGCGAGGTCGAGGCCGATACGGCCGCCAGCAGCGGCACACCGGCGGCGACGGTTTTCTGCACCATCTCGAAACTCGCGCGGCTGGTCACCGCGATGAAGCCGGTGGAGGCGGCCACGCTGCTTCTTGCGAGCGCGCCGACGAGCTTGTCGAGCGCGTTGTGGCGGCCGACGTCCTCGCGCACCAGCAGGGCTTCGCCCTCCGCGCTGCACCAGGCCGCCGCGTGCACGGCGCCGGTGACTTTCTGCAGCACCTGCATCGATGCCAGCTCCCGCATGCCGCGCGCCACGACGCGGGTCGAAAGCGCCGAGCCCTCGGGCAGTGGCGGCAGCGCGCGCGTGACATGCGCCAGGCTCTCGGCGCCGCACAGGCCGCAGCCCGTGCGCCCGGCCATCGAGCGGCGGCGCTCCTTCAGCCGCGCGAAGGCCGCGCCCGCCACGTCGAGCTTGAGCGTGATGCCCTCGGGCGCGTACGCTTCCTCGACACCGTAGAGCTCATTGCGCCCGAGCAGGATGCCCTCGCTGAGCGCGAAGCCCAGCGCGAAGTCGGCCAGGTCGGTGGGCGTTGCAAGCATCACGGCGTGCGCAATGCCGTTGAACTCCAGCGCGACCGGCACCTCCACGGCCACCCAGTCGCGGTTGTCGAAGGCCTGGAGTGCGCGCACGCCGCGCACGGGCAGCAGTTCCGCGCTCCCGGGGCGCAGTGGGACGTCGGACAGGTTCACTTGGCGGCCGCCGTTTCTTCGATGCGCCTGCTCAGCAGTTCTTCCTGCAGCGCGTTGAACCGGCTGTACTCCTGCTGCCATTCGGAAGGCTGCATCACCGGCATCACCTGCACCGCGGTCACCTTGAACTCGGGACAGTTGGTGGCCCAGTCGGAGTTGTCGGTGGTGATGACGTTGGCGCCCGATTCGGGGAAGTGGAAGGTGGTGTAGACCACGCCCGGTTGCACGCGCTCGGTGATGGTGGCGCGCAGCACGGTTTCGCCGGCGCGGCTCCGGATGCCGACCCAGTCGCCCTCGGCAATGCCGCGGTCCTCGGCGTCGGCCGGATGGATTTCGAGCCGGTCCTCGCTGTGCCACTGGTTGTTGTCTGTGCGGCGGGTCTGGGCGCCCACGTTGTACTGCGACAGGATGCGTCCGGTGGTCAGGATCAGCGGGTACATGCGCGTGACCTTCTCGTCGGTCGGCACGTACTGCGTGATGATGAACTTGCCCTTGCCGCGCACGAACTCGCCGATGTGCATGGTCGGCGTGCCTTCCGGTGCGGCCTCGTTGCAGGGCCACTGCACGCTGCCCAGCTTCGCGAGCTTGGCGTAGCTCACGCCCGTGAAGGTGGGTGTGAGCGCGGCGATCTCATTCATGATCTCCTCGGCGCTCGCGTAGTTCATGGGATAGCCCAGCGCGTTGGAGAGCAGCTGCGTCACCTCCCAGTCGGCGTAGCCGGCCTTGGGCGGCATGACCTTGGTGACGCGCGAGATGCGGCGCTCGGCGTTGGTGAAGGTGCCGTCCTTCTCGAGGAACGACGCGCCCGGCAGGAACACGTGCGCGTACTTGGCGGTTTCGTTCAGGAACAGGTCCTGCACCACGATGCATTCCATCGCCATCATCGCCTCGGCCACGTGCTGGGTGTTGGGGTCCGACTGGACCACGTCCTCGCCTTCGCAATACAGGCCCTTGAAGCTGCCGGTGATGGCGGCATCGAACATGTTGGGAATACGCAGCCCCGGTTCGGCCCGCAGCGCCACGCCCCAGGCGTCTTCGAAGCTGCCGCGCGCGGTGCTGTCCGACACATGGCGGTAGCCCGGCAGCTCGTGCGGGAACGAGCCCATGTCGCAGGAACCCTGCACGTTGTTCTGGCCGCGCAGCGGGTTCACGCCCACGCCTTCGCGGCCCACGTTGCCGGTGGCCATGGCGAGGTTGGCGATGCCCATGACCATGGTCGAGCCCTGGCTGTGCTCCGTCACGCCCAGGCCGTAGTAGATGGCGGCATTCCTCTTGCCATCGTGGCCCAGTGCGAAGAGCCGCGCGGCAGCGCGCAGCTCGGCGGCCGGCACGCCGGTCACTGCTTCCATGGCCTCGGGCGAGTTGGCCGGGCGCGCGACGAATTCGCGCCACTCGTTGAACGACTTGGGGTCGCAACGCTCGGCCACGAAGGCTTCGTCGACCAGGCCTTCGGTCACGATCACATGCGCCATCGCGCTGATGACCGCCACGTTGGTGCCGGGCTTGAGCTTGAGGTGGTGGTCGGCCTTGACGTGGGGCGACTTCACGAGATCGATGGTGCGCGGGTCGATCACGATCAGCCGGGCACCGGCGCGCAGGCGCTTCTTCATGCGCGATGCGAACACCGGGTGGCCGTCGGACGGATTGGCGCCGATCACCATGATCACGTCCGACTTCTCGACCGACTTGAAGGTCTGCGTGCCGGCCGATTCGCCCATGGTCTGCTTCAGGCCGTAGCCGGTGGGCGAGTGGCACACGCGCGCGCAGGTGTCGACGTTGTTGTTGCCGAAGGCTGCGCGCACCAGCTTCTGCACCAGGTAGCCCTCTTCGTTGGTGCAGCGCGAGGACACCAGCCCGCCGATGGAATCGGTGCCGTACTTGGCCTGGATGCGGCGGAATTCGCTGGCGGCGTAGTTGACGGCTTCGTCCCAGCTCACCTCCCGCCACGGGTCGGTGATCTTGCTGCGGATCATGGGCTTCAGCACGCGGTCCTTGTGGGTGGCGTAGCCCCAGGCGAAGCGGCCCTTGACGCACGAGTGGCCTTCGTTGGCCTTGCCGTCCTTCCAGGGCACCATGCGCACCACTTCGTTGCCCTTCATCTCGGCCTTGAAGCCGCAGCCCACGCCGCAATAGGCGCAGGTGGTGATGGCGCTGTGCTCGGCCTGGCCCAGCCAGATCACCGATTTTTCCTGCAGCGTGGCGGTGGGGCAGGCCTGCACGCAGGCGCCGCAGCTCACGCATTCGGACTCCATGAAGGGCTGGTCCTGGCCCGGCGACACGCGCGACTCGAAGCCGCGTCCGCTGATGGTGAGCGCGAAGGTGCCCTGCGTTTCTTCGCAGGCGCGCACGCAGCGGTTGCAGACGATGCACTTGGCCGGGTCGTAGGTGAAGTAGGGGTTCGACTCGTCCTTGGCGCTCTTCAGGTGGTTGGCGCCGTCATAGCCGTAGCGCACGTTGCGCAGGCCCGTGACGCCGGCCATGTCCTGCAGCTCGCAGTCGCCGTTGGCGGCACAGGTGAGGCAGTCGAGCGGATGGTCGGAGATGTAGAGCTCCATCACGCCCTTGCGCAGCTCCTGCAGTCTCGGGCTTTGCGTGCGCACCTTCATGCCGGCTTCGGCCGGCGTGGTGCACGACGCCGGATAGCCCTTGCGCCCGTCGATCTCCACCAGGCAGAGCCGGCAGGAGCCGAAGGGCTCCAGGCTGTCGGTCGCGCACAGCTTGGGCACCTGCACGCCCGCGTCGACCGCGGCGCGCATCAGCGAGGTGCCCTTGGCCACCGTCACCGGCATGCCGTCGATCTCGAGCGTGACTTCCTCGGTGGACTCGCGGCGCGGCGTGCCGTGGTCGATGTCTTGCGATGGGTTCAGCATGGGGTGTCTCCTCTCTGTTCGTCTCGCCGGTCAGGCCGCGGCGCGGTCAGGGGCTTCGATGCCGAAGTCCTCGGGGTAGTGATTGATGGCCGACAGCACGGGGTAGGGCGTCATGCCACCCATGGCGCAGAGCGAACCGTGCAGCATGGTGTCGCACAGGTCGCGCAGCAGGATGACCTGCTGCGGCCGGTTCTGGTTGCTCGTGATCTTGTCGATCACTTCCACGCCGCGCGTGGAGCCGATGCGGCAGGGCGTGCACTTGCCGCAGGACTCGAGCGCGCAGAACTCCATTGCGTAGCGCGCCAGTTGCGACATGTCAGCCGTGTCGTCGTGCACCACGATGCCGCCGTGACCGACCACCGCGCCCACGGCCGCATAGGCCTCGTAGTCCAGAGGCAGGTCCCACTGCGATTCGGGCACGTAGGCGCCCAGCGGCCCGCCCACCTGCACCGCCTTGATCGGCCGGCCGCTGGCACTGCCGCCGCCGAAGTCGTAGAGCAGTTCGCGCAGGCTCAGGCCGAAGGCCTTCTCGACCAGGCCGCCATGCCTGATGTTGCCGGCCAGCTGGAACGGCAGCGTGCCGCGCGAACGGCCCATGCCGTAGTGCTTGTAGAAGTCCGCGCCGCGCGCCAGGATGAGGGGCACCGACGCCAGCGTGATCACGTTGTTGATCACGGTCGGCTGGCCGAAGAGCCCCTGCAGCGCCGGCAGCGGCGGCTTGGCGCGCACGATGCCGCGGCGGCCTTCCAGGCTTTCGAGCAGCGCGGTTTCCTCGCCGCATACGTAGGCGCCGGCCGCCTTGCGCACGGTCAGTCGGAAGGCGTGGCCCGAGCCCAGGATGTCGTCGCCCAGGAAGCCCGCCTGCTCCGCATGGCGGATCGCCTCGCTCAGCGCGGCGATGGCATGCGGGTATTCCGAGCGAACGTAGATGTAGCCCTCGGTCGCGCCGGTTGCAACGCCCGCGATGGCCATGCCTTCCACCAGCATCAGCGGATCGCCTTCCATCGTCATGCGGTCCGAGAAGGTGCCCGAGTCGCCTTCGTCGGCATTGCAGACGATGTATTTCTGCGGCGCCTCTGCGGCCAGCACGGTCTTCCATTTGATGCCGGCCGGGAATGCGGCGCCGCCGCGGCCGCGCAGTCCGGAGTCCAGCACCTGCTGCACGATCTCCGCCGGTGCGAGGGTGAGCGCGCGGCGCAGTCCGGCAAAGCCCTCGTGCGCCTCGTAGTCGGCCACGGACACCGGATCGGTCAGGCCCATGCGCGCGAAGGTCAGGCGCTCCTGCTTCTTCAGGTAGGGGATTTCTTCGGTCAGGCCCAGGCTCAGCGCATGGGCGTCGCCCGAAAGAAAGCCGGCGTCGAACAGGCCCGCAACGTCGGCGCCCGTGACCGGGCCATAGGCCACGCGGCCTTGCGGCGTGGCCACCTCGATCAGCGTTTCCAGCCAGAACAGGCCGCGCGAGCCGTTGCGCACGATGCGCACGTCGGCATTGCGCGCATGGGCTTGTGCTTCGATCTGCCGCGCCACCCGGTCGGCGCCGACCGCCAGCGCCGCGGAGTCGCGGGGGACATAGACGGTGATTGTCATGAGGCGCTCCGTGCTTCCCGGGCGATGTCGTCGAACAGCGCCGGCGTGATGCGCGCATGCACCTCGCCGTTTACCGCGATGGCGGGCGACGAGGCGCACAGGCCGAGGCAGAACACCGGCTCCAGCGAGCACTGGCCGTCCGCCGAGGTGCCGTGCACGCCGCAGCCCAGGTGCTGCCCGGCATGCGCGAGCAGCGCGTCCGCACCCATCGCCTTGCAGGCCTCGGCACGGCAGACCTGCACCAGCAGCCGGCCCGCCGGGGCCGAGCGGAAGTGGTGGTAGTAGCTGACCACGCCATGCACCTCGGCGCGCGACAGGTTGAACTGCTCGGCGATGAGGGGAACCGCGTCGGGCGGAACATGCCCCAGCGCGTCCTGGATGCCGTGCAGCGCAGGAAGCAACCCGCCCGGCGTGTCCTTGTGCGCGGCGGCGATGGATGCCGCGATGCCCAGATTGTTCATATGCTTTGAATCTCCTAAAGTTGGGGCTGCAGTACTCGTGGTGGCGCGAGTCTATGGAGAGGCGTCGAATGCCACAATATGAAGCGTTCAGCCCAATAAATATGCTTTGGAAAGCCGAAACTCATGCATGAAGTGCACATCAGGCCGCAATGGACCATCCGCCAGACCGACGGCGCGGCCCTGGCGCCGCGGGTGATCGAACTGCTGGTGCAGGTGCTGGAGCACGGCAGCCTTTCGAGCGCCTGCACCGCGTCCGGCGTGTCGTACCGCCATGCATGGGAGCTGATCCGCCAGGGCGAAGCCATGTTCGGCCAGCCGCTGGTGGCCATGCGGCGCGGCAAGGGTTCCAGCCTCACGCCGCTCGGCGAAAAGCTGGTGTGGGCCGACCGCCGCATCACCGCACGGCTGTCGCCGCTGCTGGATTCGCTGGCCTCCGAACTGGGCGCGGAAATCGAGAAGCTGATTCCCACCGCGCCCACGCTGCTGCGCATCCACGCGAGCCACGGCTTCGCGATCGAGGCGCTGCATGGCTTCCTGGCCGCGGCGCAGGTGCCGGGCGATCTGCGCTACTGCGGCAGCGAGGAAGCCGTGGCCTCGCTGCACCACGGCAGCTGCGACGTCGCGGGCTTCCACGTGCCGCTGGGCGCGTTCGAGGCCGAGGCCGTCGCGCACTACGGGCCCTGGCTCAACGCCGATACGCAGAAGGTCATCGGCATGGCGACGCGGCACCAGGGCCTGATGGTGGCGCCCGGCAACCCGAAGAAGATCTACACGCTGGCCGACCTGGCGCGTCCCGGCGTGCGCTTCATCAACCGGCAGGCGGGCTCGGGCACGCGCTACCTGTTCGACCTGCAACTGCGCGAGCAGGGCATCGCGCCCGAGGCCATCAAGGGCTACGAGCAGTGCGAGTTCACGCATGCGGCGGTGGCCGCCTTCGTGGCCAGCGGCATGGCCGACGCGGGCTATGGCGTGGAAACGCCGGCGCGCCAGTTCAAGCTGGACTTCATCTCCAACCAGGTGGAGCGCTACTTCCTGCTGTGCGAGGAGCGCTCGCTCGCCGCACCCATCGTGCGGCGGATGCTGGACATCCTGCAGAGCGAGGCCTACCAGGGCGCCGTGAACCGGCTGCCCGGCTACCAGGCGGTGAACTGCGGCCGCGTGCTGTCGCTGCCGGAGGCCTTCGAATCGCTTCGCCCCGCGCCGGCCGGCAAGCGCCGCACGGCCACGCGGTCCAGGTAGCAGGGGCTCTCTTTCGCTGTCAGCAAAAAGCACTCAGCAACTCCTTCGTCGCAACTTCGCGACAAAGCAGGCTCAAAAGTAACCATCTGTATGGTTAAATCGCCCGAACTATCGCGAAGAGGACGAGGGATCTCCATGAAGCTGCTGCTGAGCATCGTGTGCGCCGTTGTTGCGTTGGCAGGGTGCGTCAGCACGCCGCCCACGCCGACGCAACCTGGAACCGGATCGGGGCTGTCGTACGTGCCCATGGTCGCCATGGAAGGCGTGGACCGGGCCCGCTACGACAGCGACGTGGCCGATTGCCGCACGGCGGCCACGCGGATCACCGCGCGCAGCGAAACCGGCGACGCCATGTGGCTCGCATTGGGCCTGGGCCTGATCACGGTGCATGGACAGGGCATCGTGGCAGCGGCCTCGTACACCGGCATTTCGGCCGCGGTGATCGACATGTCCTACCGGCCCAGCGCAGACCTGATTGCCGAGCACCAGCAGATCGCCGTGGTGCACTGCATGGCCAAGCGTGGCTACCGCAACCTCGACCCGAACGTGCGCGACACCTTCTACGGCCATGCCTTCAATCCGGAAGTGGCGATGGCGCCGCGCAGGACCGGGGTCGACACCTACAACGCCGAAGTGCTTGCGAGGGCCGGGCAGTGCAGCATCCAGCCGCGCGCCGAACTCACGGCCAAGGGTCCGGGCTACGAGTCGTACAGCGTGCCATGCTCGAACGGCACGGCCTGGGCCGTGCGCTGCGAATTCGGCAAGTGCCGCGTGCTGGGCCAGTCGGCCGTCCGGCGCGCCTCCTGACGACGCCGGCGCTCGTCACTTGATGAGCATGCCCTTGAGGGCCGGGTCGGCGGGCGGCGCCTTGAGCTTCATCTGCCGCAGGATCTTCATCAGGAGCCGCGCGATCATCAGGTTGCGGTGCCGCTTGTTGTTGGCCGGTATCACGTACCAGGGCGCGTGCTCCGTCGAGGTGGCGCGCAGCGCCTTGTCGTAGGCCTGCTGGTAGGCGTTCCACTTGGTGCGCACCTCGAGGTCGCCCACATTGAACTTCCATTGCTTGCCGGGCGTGTCGATGCGCGCCTGCAGGCGTTCGCGCTGCGTGTCCTTGTCGATGTGCAGCATGCACTTGACGATCACCGTGCCGGTCTCGACGAGCAGGCGCTCGAAATCGTTGATCTGCGCATAGCGCCGATGGGTCTCGGCCTTGTCGATCCAGCCTTCGACCGCGGGCACCAGCACGTCTTCGTAGTGGCTGCGGTTCCACACCGCGATCTCGCCGCTGCGCGGCACCACCGCATGGCAGCGCCAGAGATAGTCGTGCGCGCGCTCGTCGTCGCTGGGCGCCTTGAAGGCGGTGACGCGCACGCCCAGCGGGGAGGTGCGCGAGAAGACCCAGCGGACGGTGCCGTCCTTGCCGCTGGTGTCCATGCCCTGCAGCACCAGCAGGACCTTGCGGCGGCCCTCGGCATGCAGCAGGTTCTGCATTTCGTCGAGTTCGATGGCCAGGGTGTCGATCTCGGCGAGCTGGGCGGCTTCGTCGCCGTCCAGGAACGGAGATTCGCCGGGGTCCACCTGCGAGAGTTTGAATTTGCTGTCGACGCGGTATTTCTTGAAGCTGGCCATGAATCCGGACTCCGTGCAAAAGCACGCAGCGTACGCGATCGGTGCCGGTCAGCGCTCGCTCTCGTCCGGATCGATGGAAGCGCTCCAGCGGCTGTCCCATTCGGCATGCCGCGCGGCGCCGTCGAGCTCGCGCCGGTCGCGCTTGGTGGGGCGGCCCTGCTCGATGGCCAGCGCCGGCTCGCTGCCCATGCGGCGCTGCTCGCGCATGGCGGCCTGCGCGGCAATGCTCTCGGGCGTTTCTTCGTAGAGCTGCTGCGCCACCGGCGCCGGCCCGCGCTGGCCGCTCAGGCCGCGCACCGTGACGGTTCGCGTCACTGCGCCCAGGCGGATGGCCACCGTGTCCCCCGGCTTGACCTCGCGCGAGGCCTTGGCGATGTCGCCGTTGACCTGCACCCGGTTCTTGCCGATTTCGTCCGCGGCCAGCGAGCGCGTCTTGAAGAAGCGGGCGGCCCAGAGCCATTTGTCGATGCGCAGGCGATCCATATGTTCAGGGATTGTGGTGCAGGGCAGGCAGCCGCACGACAGCATCGAGGCCGATCACCTGTGCGGAATTTTCCTGCGTGCTGCGGTTGTCGAGGGTGATGCGTCCGCCGAGCGCGAGCACGATCTCGCGGCAGATGGCCAGGCCCAGCCCCGAGCCGCTGGCCGTGTCGCCGGCGGAAAACGGCGCGAACAGACGCTGGCGCAGGTCGGCCGCAATGCCGGGCCCCTGGTCACGCACCGTCAGCACGGCTTCCTGGCCTTCGCAGCGCACCATCACCGAAAGGGCGCCGCCGCGCGGGCTCTGCTTGATGGCGTTGTGCAGCAGGTTGCGCGTGAGTTCCTGCAGCATCCATTGGTGCGCACGCACGGTGACGGGCCCGTCGATGGCCAGTTCGAAGTCGAGCGCCTTGTCGGCGATCAGCGGTGACACGTCCAGCGCCATCTGGCGCACCACGCCGCCGAGCTCCAGCGGCACCGATTCCGGCTGCTGGCGCAGCTGCTCGACCTTGGCAAGCGACAGCATCTGGTTGGCGAGCGTGGTGGCGCGCTCCACGGTCTGGCTGATCTCGCCCAGCGCCTGCTCGGGCGGCACGTCGCCGCGCCGCGCGGACTGCACCTGCGCCTTGAGCACCGCGAGCGGCGTGCGCAATTGATGGGCACTGTCGCGCACGAAGCGCTTCTGGTGGTCGAGCAGGCGCTGCAGCCGACCCATGACCTCGGTGGTGGCGTCGACCAGCGGGCGCAGTTCGCGCGGCGCATCGGGCGCGTCGATGGGGGAAAGATCGTCGGCCGCGCGCTTCTCGATGGCTTCGCCGAGCTCGCGCACCGGCCGCGTGGCGCGCTGCACCACGAAGACGGTCACCAGCGCGATCACGCCCATCAGCAGCAGCTGGCGCCACAGCATGTCCACCAGCAGCTTGCGCACCAGCGTTTCACGCAGCTCCAGGGTTTCGGCCACCTGCACCACGGCCATGCCGCGGCCGCGCGCGCTGGCCACGGGCTGCAGCATGACCGCCACCCGCACCGGCTGGTCGCGAAAGCGCGCGTCGTAGAAGTCGACCAGGGCCGCATAGGCCCCGCGGTCGGGGATGCGGCCGCGCCAGAACGGCAGCTCGGCAAAGCCCGAGACCATCTCGCCGTCGAGCGCGGAAACGCGATAGAAAAGGCGGCTGCGGTTGTCGGCCTCGAAGGCCTCGAGCGCGGAATAGGGCACGATGGCGCGCAGCCGCGCGTTCTCGTCGTAGCCTTCCACGTCGAGCTGCTCGCCGATGGTCTTGGCCGATGCGAGCAGCGTGCGGTCGTAGGCCGTGGTGGCCGCGGCCAGGCTCTGCCGGTACAGGCTCACGCTGTTGATCACGATGAACAGCGCCACCGGCGCGAGAATGCCGAACAGCAGCCTCGCGCGCAGCGACAGGGCGGTCTTCATGGCTCGGCGCGCAGCAGGTAGCCCAGCCCGCGCAGCGTCATCAGCGCCGCGCCGGTGCCCGCGAGCTTCTTGCGCAGCCGATACACCACCACCTCGATGGCCTCGTACTGCACATCGGTCTCGCCCGGGAACACGAGCTCGAAGAGCCGCTCCTTGCTCACGGCATGGCCGGGCTTCGTCATCAGCGCCTTGAGCAGCGCCAGTTCGCGCGGCGTGAGCTCCAGGATGCCGCTCTTGTGATAGATGGCACCGCTTTCGGGCTCGAAGCGCAGCCCGCCCACTTCCTGCGGGTTCGGGCCCGCGTCGGCGCCGGCATTCTGGTGGCGCCGGCGCAGTGCGCGGATGCGCGCTTCCAGTTCGTCGAGATCGAAGGGCTTGGGCAGGTAGTCGTCGGCGCCGGCGTTCAGGCCCATGATGCGGTCGCCGACCGTGCCGCGGGCCGTGAGCAGCAGCACGGGCGTGCGCAGCCCCGCGGCGCGCGCCTGGGCCAGCACCTGCAGGCCGTCGAGGTTGGGCAGGCTCAGGTCGAGCGCCACCACGTCGGGCTCCAGCTCTCGCCACTGCTCGACGGCCAGCGCGCCGTCGCCGCAGATGCGCACGTCGATCTTGCTGCGGGCGAGGGCGCGCTGCAGGGTGACCTGCATCGAGGGATCGTCTTCGACCAGCAGCAGCTTCATGGGGTGTGGAGGGGGAATGGTACTTCGGTGTTTTCCCCAGTCCGGTGGACAGCCAACTGACAGCAGGGCGGCGCATGATAGCGGCTCAGGTCCAAGTCAGGTTTTCTTTAGTTTTCAGGAGACAACGATGCGTCGCGACACCTTTTTGAAGTCATTGGCCGCGCTGGCCGCCGCCGGAGCCCTGCCGTTGTCGGCACGCGCCGCAGCCAACGTCAAGATGATGGTTCCAGCCAACCCGGGCGGCGGCTGGGATACCACGGGCCGCGCGCTGGGCAAGGCCCTGACCGAAGCCAAGCTGGCCGACACGGTCACCTACGACAACAAGGGCGGCGCCGCCGGCGCGCTGGGCCTGGCCCAGTTCGTGAACGGCTCCAAGGGCGATCCGAACGCGCTCATGGTGATGGGCTCCGTCATGCTCGGCGGCATCATCACCGGCAAGCCGCCGGTCAATCTCTCGCAGGCCACGCCGATTGCGCGCATGACCACCGAATACAACGTGTTCGTGCTGCCGGCCAATTCGCCCTTCAAGACCATGAAGGACGTGGTCGAGCAGCTCAAGAAGGACCCGGGCAGCGTCAAGTGGGGCGGCGGTTCGCGCGGCTCCACCGAGCACATTGCCGCGGCCATGATCGCGCAGAAGGTCGGCGCCGATCCGTCCAAGATCAACTACGTGGCCTTCCGCGGCGGCGGCGAAGCCACGGCCGCCATCCTGGGCGGCAACGTCACCATCGGTGGCAGCGGCTACAGCGAGTTCGCCGAATACATCGCCGCCGGCAAGATGAAGGCCATTGCGGTCACGTCGGCCCAGCGCCTGCCGGGCATCAACGTGCCCACGCTCAAGGAGCAGGGCATCGACGTGGAGATCGGCAACTGGCGCGGCGTGTACGGCGCCCCCGGCATCAGCGCCGAGCAGCGCAAGGCGCTGACCGACATGGTGCTGGCCGCGCTCAAGAGCCCGTCGTGGGCCGAATCGCTCAAGAAGAACGACTGGACGCCGGCCGTGCTTTCGGGCGAGGCCTTTGCCAAGTTCGTCGATGACGACTTCGCGAGCCTGCGCGCCATCATGGCCAAGTCCGGGATGATTTGATTTCGCTCGCCCCCAGTCTTCGCGCACTTCGTGTCGCTACGCCAACCCCCTACCGGGGGCAACACCAGAGGCCCGGCGGAGCCGGTTCCTCGGTGTTCCTGGAAGGAGACGGGGGCTCTTTCGAGTAGGGGGCTTTCAGCGGGCCCCGTTCCTTTCCCTGACTGCGGGAGCAAAAAATGACAACTCCAGAATCCTCGGTCTCGCCGCAACCTGCGGCCATGTGGCCGCAAACCCTGGTCGGGGCCGGCGTGCTGCTGACCGGGCTGGCACTGGCTTTCGGCGCCATCGGCATTTCTTCCGAGGCCGGCTACGGCGGTGTCGGGCCCAATTTCCTGCCCTGGCTGGTGTCGAGCGCGCTCACGCTGTGCGGCGCCTGGATTCTCTGGGAAGCGCGCACCGGCGGTTTTCGCGAGCTCGACGTACCCTCGGACGCGGAGCACGCCTACTGGCCGGGCTTCGTCTGGGTGTCGGCCGGCCTGCTGCTCAATGCAGCGCTGATCACCACGCTGGGTTTCATCCTGAGCTGCACGCTGTGCTACGTGCTGGCGGTGCAGGGCCTGCGCCGCGCGGGCGGCCAGCCCTCGGCCAACCAGCCGCGCACCTGGGCCATCGACCTCCTGACCGGCGCGCTCATCTCGGCGCCCGTGTTCTGGATGTTCACCAAGTTCCTGGCCATCAACCTGCCGGGCCTCACGACCACCGGCTGGATCTGACATGGAAATCTTCAACGCACTCATGACGGGTTTCGCCGCGGCGATCACCCCTGTCAATCTGCTCTGGTGCCTGGTGGGCTGCGCACTGGGAACGGCCGTGGGCGTGCTGCCGGGCATCGGCCCGGCCGTGGCGGTGGCCATGCTGCTGCCCATTACCGGCAAGGTCGACATCACGGCCTCGATGATCTTCTTCTCGGGCATCTATTACGGCGCCATGTACGGCGGCTCGACCACTTCCATCCTGCTCAACACGCCCGGCGAAACGGCCAGCATGGTGACGGCGATGGAAGGCAACAAGATGGCCAAGAGCGGCAGGGCGGGCGCGGCGCTCGCCACCGCCGCCATCGGCTCGTTCGTGGCCGGCACCATTGCCACCGTGATCGTCACGCTGTTCGCGCCGTTCGTGGCCGAGTTCGCCGTGAAGCTCGGGCCGCCCGAGTATTTCCTGCTGATGCTGCTGGCCTTCACCACGGTGAGCGCGGTGCTCGGCAAGAGCACGCTGCGCGGCATGACGGCGCTGTTCATCGGCCTGGCGGCCGGCTGCGTCGGGCTCGACCAGATCTCGGGCCAGGGCCGCTACACCGGCGGCATTCCCGAACT
Source organism: Variovorax sp. SPNA7 (assembly GCF_033807855.1). NCBI lineage: Bacteria > Pseudomonadati > Pseudomonadota > Betaproteobacteria > Burkholderiales > Comamonadaceae > Variovorax > Variovorax sp. SPNA7. The sequence goes on along the minus strand of NZ_CP138513.1, from coordinate 3,376,608 downwards.
GCTCGACGGCATCGAGATCGTGCTGGTGGCCGTGGGCCTGTTCGCGGTGGCCGAGGTGCTGTATGCCGTGCTCTACGAGGGCAAGGTGGTCGAGGGCCAGAACAAGCTGACCCGCGTCCACATGACCGGGCGCGACTGGAAGCGCTCGATTCCGGCATGGCTGCGCGGCACCGCCATCGGCACGCCGTTCGGCTGCATTCCGGCCGGCGGCACCGAGATTCCGACCTTCCTGAGCTATGCGACCGAAAAGAAGCTGGCCAAGGACGCGGAAGCCAAGGCCGAGTTCGGCACCAAGGGCGCCATCGAAGGCGTGGCCGGCCCCGAAGCCGCCAACAACGCCACGGTGACCGCGGCGCTGATCCCGCTGCTCACGCTCGGCATTCCCACGTCGAACACCACCGCCATCCTGCTGGGCGCGTTCCAGAACTACGGCATCCAGCCAGGGCCGCAGCTGTTCACCACCTCGGCTGCGCTGGTGTGGGCGCTGATCGCCTCGCTCTACATCGGCAACGTGATGCTGCTGGTGCTGAACCTGCCGATGGTGGGCCTGTGGGTCAAGCTGCTGAAGATTCCCAAGCCGCAGCTCTACGCCGGCATCCTGATCTTTGCGACGGTGGGGGCCTACGGCATGCGCCAGAGCGCATTCGACCTGTTCCTGCTCTACGGCATCGGCCTGCTCGGCGTGGCGATGCGGCGCTTCGACTTTCCGACCGCACCCGTGGTGGTGGGCATGATCCTCGGGCCTCTGGCCGAAGCGCAGCTGCGCAATGCGATGTCCATCGGGGAGGGCAGCGCCGCGGTGTTCTTCCAGCGGCCGATGTCGATCACGCTGGTGGTTGTCATCGTGGCTGTGCTGGTGTTGCCGCGGGTTGCTAAGCGGATGAGTGAACGCAAGCTGGCGAGGCTGGCAGCCTGAAGCTCATTTGGGCGAGAGTCTTCTTGACGCTTGCCTGGTGTTTTTTCCCCGGGGCCGGGTCTCGCCCCGGCGGGCGACCTACTTTTCTTTGCTTCGCCAAAGAAACGTAGGCAAAAGAAAGGCGACCCCACTGTCTGCGACCCTTCGCTTCGCTGCGGGCAACCTGCGGTGCTCGGGTTTCGCGGGGTCTCGCAGAACTCGCTTCGCTCAAACAGCTGCGAGCCCTGATCCGCGAAACCCTCCGCTCCTCGGCGCATACAGAGGGGATTGGGAACCGAACGGGCCTTTGCTTCGCTCGGCCACCAAGCCACCGCAGGCGCGCTGCGCCTGCGGTGGTTGGTATCGAGTTGGGCTGTTGGTATTGGGGCCGAGCGAGAGCGAAGGCTGCCCGGCTCCCCCCCTTCTGTATGCGCCGAGGAGCGCAGGTGGAGGCGGGATCAGGGCCGCAGCTGTTTGAGCGAAGCGAGTTCTGCGGACCCCCGCCGGAGTCGAGCACCGCAGGTTGCCCGCAGCGAAGCGGAGGGACGCAGACAGCAGGGTCGCCTTTTCTTTGCTTACTTTCTTTTGGCGAAGCAAAAGAAAGTGAGTCGCCCGCCGGGGCGAGACCCGGCCCCGGAAAACAACCCCCGAGCAAAACTCGAAGAATCAACCAGCCGGCTTCTCCACCAGATCATCATCAATATGCGGATCAGCCGGCTGCCCGCGCAGCTTGCGCACCGTCCGCCGGATCCAGTGCTCGATGTCGTCCACGTAGGTGAACACCGCCGGCACCACCAGCAGGCTCAGCACGGTCGACGTGATCAGCCCGCCGATCACCGCCATCGCCATCGGCGAGCGGAAGCTCGAATCCGCGGTGCCAAGGCCCACCGCAATCGGCAGCATGCCGGCACCCATCGCGAGCGTGGTCATGATGATGGGCCGCGCGCGCTTGTGGCAGGCGTCGCGCAGCGCGTCCCAGCGGCTCATGCCGTGGTCGCGGCGCGCCACGATGGCGTATTCCACCAGCAGGATCGAGTTCTTGGTGGCAATGCCCATCAGCATGATCAGGCCGATCAGCGACGGCATCGACAGCGCCTTCTGCCCGATCAACAGACCCACGAAGGCGCCGCCGAGCGCCAGCGGCAGCGCGCAGAGGATCGTCACCGGATGCAGGAAGTCCTTGAACAGCAGCACCAGCACGATGTAGATGCACAGCACGCCCGTGAGCATCGCAAGGCCGAAGCTGTTGAACAGTTCCGTCATCACCTCGGCGTCGCCCACCTCGGTCACGCGCACGCCGGGCGGCAGCTTCTGGATCGAGGGCAGCGCCGTGACCGCGGTCTTGGCATCGCCCAGGCCCACGCCCGAGAGCTCGATCTCGAAGTTGACGTTGCGCGAGCGGTCGTAGCGGTCGATGACGGCCGGGCCGCCTTCCATCGTGAGCGAGGCCACCTGGCTCAGCATGACCGGCCCGCGCGTGCCGGGCACCGAGAGGCGGCCGAGCAGGTCGAGGTTCTGCCGCGCCGAGTCCTCGAGCTTCACCACGATGGGCACCTGCCGCTGCGCGAGGTTGAGCTTGGCCAGCGCCTGGTCGTAGTCGCCCAGCGTGGCCACGCGCAGCGTCTCGGCGATGGCCGAGCTGGTCACGCCCAGGTCGGCGGCGCGCGCGAAGTCGGGGCGCACGGCGATCTCGGGGCGGATCAGGCTCGCGGTGGAAGTGATGTTGCCGAGGCCGGGCACCGTGCGCAGGTCCTTCTCGACCGCGCTGGCGGCGCTGGCCAGCGCGGCGGGGTCTTCGCCGGTGAGCGCGAGGATGTATTTTTCACCCGAGCCGCCCAGGCCCACGGTGCTGCGCACGCCGGGCAGCGTTTCGAGTGCGGCGCGGATCTGGTTCTCGATCACCTGCTTGCGCGGACGGTCGCCGCGCTCGTCGAGCTTGATGGTGAGCGTGGCCTTGCGCGTCTCGGGCGTGCCGAAATTGGCGAACGGATCGCCGCCCGCGCTGCCGCCGGCCACGGTGGTGTAGACGCTGCGCACATGGTCGATCTTCATCACGCGGTGGCGCGTTTCCTCCGCGGCCGCGGTGGTCTGCGCGAGCGTGGAGCCGGGCGGCAGCGACAGATAGATCTGCGTCTGCGAGTTGTCGTCCGGCGGAATGAAGCCGGTCTTCAGCAGCGGAATCATCGCCAGCGAACCGAAGAAGAAGAGGGTGGCGAGCACCATCGTCTTGAAGCGGTGGTGCGTGCTCCATTCCACGGCGCGCATGTAGGCCGTGAGCCAGCGCGGCTCCTTCTCGGCACCGACCACCGGCTTCAGCAGGTAGGCCGCCATCATCGGCGTGAGCACCCGCGCCACCACCAGCGACGCGAACACCGCGAGCGAGGCCGTCCAGCCGAACTGCTTGAAGAACTTGCCGGCCACGCCGCTCATGAAGGCGGTGGGCAGGAACACCGCGATCAGCGTGAAGGTGGTGGCGATCACCGCCAGTCCGATCTCGTCGGCCGCCTCCATGGCCGCCTCGTAGGGTGACTTGCCCATGCGCAGGTGGCGCACGATGTTCTCCACCTCCACGATGGCGTCGTCCACCAATATGCCCACCACCAGCGAGAGCGCGAGCAGCGAGATCACGTTGACCGAAAAGCCCAGCAGGTGCATGCCGATGAAGGCCGGTATCACGGACATGGGCAGCGCCACGGCCGAGACAAAAGTGGCGCGCCAGTCGCGCAGGAACAGCCACACCACGATCACGGCCAGGATCGCGCCCTCGTACAGCAGGTGCAGCGAGCCCTCGTACTCTTCTTCCACCGGCTCGACGAAATTGAAGGCCTCGGTCAGCTCGATGTCGGGGCGCTGCGCGCGCAGCTCGGCCAGCGCTTTCTGGATGGCGCGGCCCACCTCGACCTCGCTCGCGCCGCGGCTGCGCGCCACTTCGAAGCCGACCACCGGCTTGCCGTTGAGCAGCGCCGCGGCGCGCGGCTCGGCGATGGTGTCGCTGATGCGCGCCACCTGGTCGAGCCGGATGCGGCGGCCATCGGAAAGCGCGATCTGCATGTCGGCCAGCTGGTCGGCCGACTGCACGGTGGCCAGGGTGCGCACCGGCTGCTCGCTGCCGCCCAGGTCGATGCGGCCGCCCGCGCTTTCGGTCTGCACCTGGCGCAATTGGCGCGAGATGTCGGCCGCCGAGGCGCCCAGCGCCTGCAGCTTGGCCGGGTCGAGGTCGACGTGCACCTGGCGCGTGACGCCGCCCACGCGGTTCACCGCGCCCACGCCGGGCAGCGCGAGCAGCTTCTTGGTGACGTCGTTGTCCACGAACCAGCTCAGCGCCTCGCCATCCATGCGCGACGAGGCGATGGTGAAGGCCAGCACCGGCTGGGCCGCGAAGTCGAGTTTGGTGACCACCGGGTCGCGCACGTCGGCCGGCAGGTCGGCGCGCACGCGCTGCACCGCGGAGCGCACGTCGTCCACGGCTTCCTGCACCGGCTTCTCGAGGCGGAACTCTACGATCAGCGTGGCCGCGCCGTCCTGCACCTTGGTGGTGATGTGCTTGAGGCCCTGCACCGTGGCAATGGAGTTCTCGAGCTTGCGCGCGACGTCGGTCTCGAGCTGCGAAGGCGCGGCGCCGGGCAGCGACGCCGAGACCGTCACGGTCGGCAGGTCGATGTCCGGGAAGTTCTGCACCTTCATGGCGTTGAAGGACAGCAGCCCGCCGAAGCTGAGCAGCACGAACAGCATCACCGCCGGAATCGGGTTGCGGATGGACCAGGCGGAAACGTTCATGGGCGCGCCCTCGTTTCGCCATTGCCCTGGCCGCCCGCGGCGGCCGAGGCCGGCGCTGCGGCGGGCCGGGCGCCCGCGGCTGCAGGGGCCGCTGCCGCCACCACGCGCACCAGGTCGCCGTCGTTCAGGAAGCCGGCGCCCTGCACCACGATCTGCGCGCCCTCGGGCAGCGCGCTGGTGATCTCCACGCGCTCGCCGACGCGGCGGCCGGTCTGCACCTTCAGCTGCGCCACGCGGTTGTCGGGCTGCAGCACGAAGACGTTGTTGAAGCCGTCGCGCGGAACGATGGAGCTCTGCGGTACGGTGGGCGCGGAGCTGCGCCCCAGCTCGAAGTCGCCGCGCGCGAACATGCCGGCCTTGATGCCGGTGTTCTGCTGCACGTTCGGCAGGTCGACATAGACCAGCGCCGCGCGGGTCTGCGGATCGACCGTGGGCGCGATGCTGCGTACCTTGCCGCGCACCTGCGCGCCGCTCGCGCTGACCACGAAGGCGGTGGTGCCCACGGCAATGCGGCTGAGCTCGGCCGAGGTGACTTCGGCGCGCCATTCGAGCCGGCCCTGGCGAATCAGGCGGAACAACTCGGTGCCGGCGGCCACCACGCTGCCCACCGTGGCGGTGCGCGAGGAGATCACGCCGTCGTCGGGCGCCAGCACCTGCGTGTTGCGGCCGCGCACTTCCTGCGCTGCGAGCACGGCTTCGGCGGCCTCGACGCGCGCCTTGGCGGTCTGCTCGGCCGTCTGGTATTGGTTGATCTGCTGCTGGCTCAGTGCGCCGGTGGCCTGCAGCGTGCGGGCACGCGCCGCGTTGCCCGCGGCATCGGCCGCGGTGGCCCTGGCCTCGGCGAGCGAGGCGCGCGATTGCGCGATGTCCGCGCGCACCGTCTCGGGCGAGAACACGGCCAGCAGCTGGCCCTTCTTCACCACGTCGCCCACGTTCACGCGCACTTCGGCGAGCCTGAGGCCGGTGGATTCGGAGCCCACGCTGGCCTCCTGCCAGGCCGCCACGTTGCCGTTGGCCGCGAGCGTGAGGGTCAGCTCGGTGGCTTCGGGTTTGGCCACGGTCACGGTCAGCGTCGGCCGGGAAGCGGGCGTGGCGTCCTTGCCCTTGGCGGCGGCGGCCGGCGTGCCGGCTTCGTTCGCGGGCTTGCGGGTCAGCCACACGGCCGCGGCAACGATGACGACCAGCGCCAGCAGCGCGATGGCAAGGGTGGAGCGTTTGATTCTTTTCATGGCGACGTCGCGACCTTGGCGGCCGGGTTGGAAGTCATTGAGGGTGATTCGGGGCGGGCCCAGCCGCCGCCCATGGAGCGGTAGAGCGCGACCCAGGCTTCGGTGCGCTCGCGCTGCAGCGAGACGCGCGCGGTCTGCGCGGCAAAGAGCGTGCGGCGCGAATCCTCGAGCTCGAACAGGCTGGCCAGGCCGCTCTGGTAGCGCGCCTGGGTGGCGTCGAACGAGGCCTGGTAGTTCTGCACGGCGGCATCGGCATCGGTGGCGCGCGCGTTGGTGCTGTCCAGGTTGACCAGCGCCTCTTCCACTTCGCGCACTGCCAGCCGCACGTTGGCCCTGTAGAGCGCCACCGCTTCGGTGTAGCGGGCCTTGGCCGCATCCGAGTTGGCGGCGCGCGTGCCGCCGTCGAACAGCGGCACGGTCAGCGACACCGGCCCCACGGTCCAGGTGTCGAGCGATTCGCGGAAGCCGCTGGTGCGGATCTGCATGCGGCCGATGGAACCCGAAAGCGACAGGCGCGGATAGCGCGCGGCCTCGGCCGAGCCCACGTCGGCGCTGGCGGCTGCCACGCCGAGTTCGGCGGAGTAGACGTCGGGCCGCTGCGAGATGGCCTGTGCCGGCACGCTGGCGATGCTGCCCACCGCCGGCAGCGCGCGCTGGGTCGGCGAGGCGGCCAGCTTCTGCTCCAGCGCCGTTTCGTCGATGCCGCTGAGCGCCACCAGCGCCTTGCGCTGCACGGCGCACAACGCGCGCTGCTGGGTCAGGCGGCCCGAGGCGTCGGAAGCGCTGGCGCGTGCGAGCGCGGCATCGGCCGGCGCCGTGAAGCCGGCGCGCGCCGACAGGTCGGTGAGCCGCGCGGTTTCGCCGCGCGACCTGGCATCGGATTCGGACACGCGCAGCTGCTGCTGGCAGGCGCGTTCTGCAAAGTACGCGTTGGCTGTTTCGGCCGCCACCGCAACGCGCGCCTCGTGCCACTTGGCATCGGCGCTTTCCTGCCGGCGAAGCGCCGCGTCGCGATCGGCACGCAGCCGGCCGAACAGGTCGATCTCCCATTGCGATTGCAGGCCGGCCTGCAGCGTGGTCAGCGGCGCGATCGCTGAGAGGCTGCTGCCGCTCGACGAGCCGCTCGTGCCGCCCGAGCCGAGCGAAGAGCCCGAGACGCCGCGGCTGGCCGATGCCGTGCCGTCCAGGCTGGGCAGCAGCGCCGCGCCGGCCGCGATGCGCGTGGAGCGCGCCTCGGCCACGCGGGCCGCGGCGCTCGCGACATTGGGGCTCGCGGCCTCGGCCGCGGCAATGAGCTCGACCAGCAGCGGGTCGTCGAGCTGGCGCCACCAGTCGGCCAGCGACGCAAGCGAGCCGCCGTGCGGCAGCGGCGCGTGCCACTTCGCGGGAAGGGGCGCCTCGACGGCGGCGGGCGGCCTCGTGAATCCGCAGCCGGCGAGCCCGAGCCCGAGGCCCAGCGGCAGGCAGAGGGCGGCAATCGATCGGAGTCGTCTCATGTCTTCTTTCTCCCGGAACGGGCAGGTGCGGCCGCGGGCCTGGCCGTGGCCTGGCGGCGCAGGGCTTCGGCCTCGACCAGCGCAACGGCATAGCCGGTGAGGCGCTGCGCCCAGGTGTCCACGCTGCGCGGCGTATTCAGCAAGGAAGGGCGTATGGCGTCGACGAGGTCCTGGCTCACGAAAAGCTGCATCGCCAGGCCGGTGATGGCAAAGGTCAGCCGGTGCACGTCGTCGTCGGGCCGCGCGATGCCCAGGCGGCGGCACAGCACGCCGGCAATGGCATTGTGCGGGCCCTTGATGTCGCGCTCCATCTCCTCGGCCCACTGGCTGGTCGGCTCGAGCATTTCGCGCAGGTGCAACTGGATGCACTGGCGCACGATCTCTCCCTGCTTCAGGGGCTCGATCATGCGGGTGAAGAAGATCTGCAGCGCTTCTTCCAGCGGCAGCTCGGGCGCGGCATAGAGCGAGATGAAATCGCCCGCGTTGCCGCCCATCGGCTCGCCGAAGGTGGCGGCATACAGCCCGGCCTTGTCGCCGAAGTAATAGCTGATGGCCGAGATGTTCACGCCCGCGGCGCGCGCGATCTCGCGGGTCGAGGTCTTGGCGTAGCCGTTGGCGGCGAACAGCGCGAGGGCGGCGTAGAGCAGGCGCTGGCGTGCTTCGACGCCGTCGCTGCGCGGTGCGCGGGCGGAAAGTGCTTGCAGGGCGGAGGCGCTCATGCCGGCGATTAGACCATGCAGCTAATCAAACGTTTGATTTACTTATGGCGGGATGAGGGCTTTCTTCGCATCGGTGGCGAATGTGCTTTTGGCGCATTTCCGCAGGCTGCATCGGCGCCCCGGCAAGTGGTCCGGCGAGCGGCCGAATGATGCGCGCTACGATCCGCCCATGTCCGCCGTTCCGCCCGCCGCCGCATCGCCCGCCCTGCCTCTGGACGCCGAAGGCATCCTTGCGCTGGCCGCGCGTTCGATGTTCCATCTGTTCTCGAGCATCAGCCAGGGCATGTTCCTGGTGGACCGCAGCGGGCGCATCGTATGGGTCAACGAAGGCTATCGCCGCTTCCTGCCGGCGCTGGGTTTTTCGTCGATCGACCAGTTCCTCGGCCACATGGTCGAGGACGTCATTCCCAACACGCAGATGCGGCGCGTGCTCGAGACCGGCGAGCCGATCCTGGTCGACCTGCTCAACAACAAGGCGGGCACCTTCGTGGTCAGCCGCATTCCGCTGCGCGCCGAGAGCGATGGGCGCGAAGGGCAGGCGGGAGAAGTCATCGGCGCCATCGGCATCGTGCTGTTCGACCAGCCGGAAACCACGCTGCAGCCGCTCATCAGCAAGTTCGCGCTGCTGCAGCGCGACCTCGACGACGCGCGGCGCGAGCTCGCCACCCAGCGCAACAACCCGCTCTACCAGCACGCGGCCGACGGGCAGCGCCGCTCCAAGTACACCTTTGCCAGCTTCATCGGCAGCAGCCCGGCCGCGGTGGAGGTCAAGCGCCATGCGCGCCGCGCCGCGCAGTCCACGAGCCCGGTGCTGCTGCTGGGCGAGACGGGCACCGGCAAGGAACTGCTCGCGCATGCGATCCATGCGGCCTCGGCGCGGGCCAAGGGGCAGTTCGTCAGCGTCAACATCGCGGCCGTGCCGGACACGCTGCTGGAGGCCGAGTTCTTCGGCTTCGCGCCCGGTGCCTTCACCGGCGCCGACAGGCGAGGGCGCGAGGGCAAATTCAAGCTGGCCGATGGCGGCAGCCTCTTTCTCGACGAGATCGGCGACATGCCGCTCGGCCTGCAGGCCAAGCTGCTGCGTGCATTGCAGGAGGGCGAGATCGAACCGCTCGGCTCCAACAAGCTGGTGCCCTTCGATGCGCGCGTGATCGCCGCCACCTCGCGCGACCTGCCCGAGCTGGTGCGCCGCGGCCAGTTCCGCGAAGACCTGTACTACCGCCTCAACGTGCTGCCCTTGCGCGTGCCGCCGCTGCGCGAGCGCCGCAGCGACATTCCGGCGCTGGTCGAGGCGCTGGGCGAAGACATGGCGCTGCGCAGCGGCGAAGCGCCGCCCGAAATCACGCCCGATGCGCTCGCGCTGCTGGCCGGCCAGCACTGGCGCGGCAACATCCGCGAACTGCGCAACGTGCTGGAGCAGGTCACGATGCGCAGCGACTCGCAGCGCATCGACGCCGCGCAACTCGAGCGCATCCTGCGCGAAGCGGGGCTGGAGCAGATCGAACTGCCCGCCACCCTGCAGAGCGCGCACGACGCCGACGAAGAGGCGCTGCTGCTGCGGCCGCTCGCGCAGCAGGTGGCCGAACTGGAGCGCAAGGCGATCGCTGCGGCGCTTGCGGCCACCGGCGGCAACAAGCTGGCGACGTCGAGGCTGCTCGGCATTTCGCGCGCCACGCTCTACGAGCGCATGACGAGCCAGGAGCGGCCGGCGTGAAGCCGCCGAGCGCCGCGCACCGTCCCGGCCTGGGGCGAGCAAGCCTGTGAGCGTGCGCGCCCTGCGCTCCACCTTCGGCCCCAACTGCCATTGGTGCGGCCTTGCCATGGACTTCGACGAGCCGCACGGCAGGCCCGAGTCCGCGACCATCGAGCACCTGGTCGATTCGACGCTCGGCGGCGTGCGCTCGCAGAAGCACCGCCGGCTCGCGCACGCCGCCTGCAACCACGCGCGCAACGAGTTCCGCATGCAGGCCGAGCGCCAGTTCCAGCACTGGATCGCGGAGCGCCAAGTCTCCGAGAAAACCCTGACCGACAAATAGACAGTTGACTGAAATTCAGACACATCAAGTGTTCTGAATTCAGTCGAAAGGCGCATCTTCCGAATGAAGAAGCGTTTGGTATCAAGGGGTTAGCAGGTGGCACGAAGTGTGCAATATTCAGTCACCTATTACAGGAGACACAGAATGAACCGTCGCCACCTCGTCGCCCTGGCCGCACTCGCCGCCTGCGCCGCCGCCGCACCCGCCTGGGCCCAGTCCAACGAAATCCGCATCGCCCACATCTACAGCAAGACCGGTCCGCTCGAGGCCTACGGCAAGCAGACCCAGACCGGCCTGATGATGGGCCTGGACTACGCCACCGGCGGCACGATGACCGTCAACGGCAAGAAGCTCGTGGTCATCGAGAAGGACGACCAGGGCAAGCCCGACCTGGGCAAGTCGCTGCTGGCCGCGGCCTACTCCGACGACAAGGCCGCACTGGCCGTGGGCCCCACGGCCTCGGGCGTGGCGCTGGCCATGCTGCCGGTGGCCGAGGAGTACAAGAAGATCCTGATCGTGGAGCCCGCGGTCGCCGACTCGATCACCGGCGACAAGTGGAACAAGTACATCTTCCGCACCGGCCGCAATTCGAGCCAGGACGCAATCAGCAACGCGGTGGCCATCGACAAGGCCGGCGTGACCGTGGCCACGCTGGCGCAGGACAACGCCTTCGGCCGCGACGGCGTGAAGGCCTTCGGTGCCGCGCTCAAGAAGGCGAAGCTGGCGCACGAGGAATACCTGCCGCCCGCCACCACCGACTTCACGGCCGGCGCGCAGCGCCTGATCGACAAGCTCAAGGACCAGCCGGGCCGCAAGATCATCTGGATCGTCTGGGCCGGCGCGGGCAATCCGTTCAAGATCGTCGACCTCGACCTGAAGCGCTACGGCATCGAGATTGCCACCGGCGGCAACATCCTGCCGGCCATGGCGGCCTACAAGAACCTGCCCGGCATGGAGGGCGCGGCCTACTACTACTTCGGCATCCCGAAGAACCCGGTCAACGAGGCGCTGGTGGCTGCGCACTACAAGCAGTTCAAGGCACCGCCGGACTTCTTCACGGCCGGCGGTTTCTCGGCCGCAATGGCGGTGGTCACGGCGCTCAAGAAGACGGGCGGCGACACCGGCACCAACAAGCTCATCGGCGCCATGGAAGGCATGAGCTTCGACACGCCCAAGGGCAAGATGACCTTCCGCAAGGAAGACCATCAGGCGATGCAGTCGATGTACCACTTCAAGATCAAGGCCGATCCGGCATTCGCCTGGGGCGTGCCGGAACTGGTGCGCGAGATCAAGCCTGAAGAGATGGACATCCCCATCAAGAACAAGAGGTAGGGCTCGCCCTTTCAATTCGTGCGAATTCGCCCCGGCATGGCCGCCGGGCGAAGCGCCAGCCTGCGCGCCCAGCGGCCGATTCGTCAGCAATCCAGCAAGCGTTCGATAGACCTACAACAGAAGGAGACAGCGATGGCAGCGATGCGATGGAAAAACTGGAAGGGATGGGCCGCGGCTGCGGCGATCACGATGGCGGCAGGGCAGGCCGCGACGGCGGCGGTGCCGCTGCCGTCGCTCGGCGCCAACCCGGCGGAGGTCAGCGTGTCCGGCCTCTCGGCGGGCGGCTTCATGGCCGTGCAGCTGCACGTGGCCTATTCGGCCACCTTCAAGCGCGGTGCCGGCGTGGTGGCCGGCGGGCCGTACTACTGCGCCGAAGGCTCGGTGCTCAATGCCACCGGCCGCTGCATGGCGCACGGCAGCAGCATTCCGGTGTCGACGCTGGTCAACACCACCAACAGCTGGGCCGCCAGCGGTGCGATCGACCCGGTGTCGAACATGACGGGCTCCAAGCTGTACCTGTTCTCGGGCACTTCGGACAACACCGTCAAGCCCGCGGTAATGGACGACCTCAAGACCTACTACCAGAGCTTCGTGCCCGCCGCCAACACGGTCTACAGGAACAACATCGGCGCCGGCCACGCGATGGTCACCGACGACTACGGCGGCGCCTGCAGCACCACCGCCGCGCCCTACATCAACAACTGCGGCTTCGACCTGGCGGGCGAGATACTCGCGCAGCTCTACGGACCGCTGAACCCGCGCAACAACGGCACTTTGGGCGGCAGCTTCACCGAGTTCAACCAGTCGGAATTCATCACCGGCCACGGCGTGGCCGCCACCGGCTGGATCTACGTGCCGCAGGCCTGCACCACCGCCTCGTGCCGCGTGCACATGGTGCTGCATGGCTGCAAGCAGAACTACACCGACGTGGGCGACCAGTACGTGAAGAAGACCGGCTACAACCGCTGGGCCGACACCAACAACATCGTGCTGATCTACCCGCAGACCAGCACCGCCGCCACCAACAGCTGCTGGGACTGGTGGGGCTACGACAACGCGAACTACGCGAAGAAGTCGGGCCCGCAGATGGTGGCACTCAAGGCCATGGTCGACCGCGTGACCGGCTCCGGCGGCGGCTCGTCGCTGCCGGCGCCCACCGGCGTGGGCACCTCGGGCGCGACCAGCAGCAGCATGGTGGTCGGCTGGGCCGGCGTCTCGGGTGCGAGCGGCTACAACGTCTACCGCGGCGGCAGCAAGGTCAACGCGGCGCCGGTGGCCGGCACCAACTACACCGACACCGGCCTGGCCCCGTCCACCACCTACAGCTGGACCGTGGCGGCGGTGGATGCCGGCAACGCGCAGGGCGCGATGTCGGCCGCGGCCACGGGCACCACGCTGGCCGGCAGCGGTGGCGGCGGAACCTGCTACACCGCCAGCAACTACGCGCACACCGTGGCAGGCCGCGCCTACGCGCTGTGGGGCCTCACCTATGCCTACGGCTCAGGGCAGTCGATGGGCCTGTGGAACGTCTACGTGACCACCACGCTCAAGCAGACCGGGCCCAACTACTACGTGATCGGCACCTGCTGAGGCCGATCGGCACTACTTTTCTTATTTGCCATGACCCACGATGCTTGAGACCAAAGACCTGACCATCCGCTTCGGCGGGCACGTGGCCGTCAACGGCGTGAGCTGCGCCTTTGCGCCGGGCACGTTGACGGCCATCGTCGGCCCCAACGGGGCGGGCAAGACCACCTACTTCAACCTGATCTCGGGCCAGCTCAAGGCGAGCGCGGGCACGGTGTCGCTCGACGGGCAGCTGCTGTCGGGCCTGTCGCCGTCGGCGCGCACGCACGCGGGGCTGGGGCGGGCCTTCCAGCTCACCAACCTGTTCCCCAACCTCACGGTGCTGGAGAACGTGCGCCTGGCGGTGCAGGCCACGCGCGAGGGCGCGCACCGGCGCGGGCTCAACCTGTGGAGCATCTGGAGCGACCACAAGGCGCTGACCGAGCGCGCCGACCAGATCCTCGCGGACGTGGCGCTGAAGTCGCGCGAGCATGCAACGGTGGCGAGCCTGCCGCACGGCGACCAGCGCAAGCTCGAGGTGGCGCTGCTGATGGCGCTCGAACCCAAGGTCTTCATGTTCGACGAACCCACGGCCGGCATGAACGCGGCCGAGGCGCCGGTCATCCTCGACCTGATCCGCAAGCTCAAGCAGGACAAGACCAAGACCATCCTCCTGGTCGAACACAAGATGGACGTGGTGCGCGAACTCGCGGACCGCATCATCGTGCTGCACAACGGCACGCTGGTGGCGGATGGCGAACCGGCGGAGGTGATTGCCTCGCCGGTGGTGCAGGAAGCCTACCTGGGCATTGCGAAGGAGGCCGCATGAACCTGCTCGAACTTCAGGGCGTGCACACGCACATCGGGGCGTACCACATCCTGCACGGTGTCGACCTGGCCGTGCCCCGGGGCCAGCTCACCATGCTGCTGGGCCGCAACGGCGCGGGCAAGACGACCACGCTTCGGACCATCATGGGCCTGTGGCATGCGTCGCAGGGCAGGGTGCGCTTTGGCGACAAGGACATCACCACCATGCAGACGCCGCAGATCGCCGGCCTCGGCATTGCCTACGTGCCCGAGAGCATGGGCATCTTCTCCGACCTCACGGTGAAGGAAAACATGCTGCTGGCCGCGCGCGGCGCCAGGAATGCCGCAGAGATCGACGACACGCGCCTCGAGTGGATCTTCAAGCTGTTCCCGGCGGTGGAGAAGTTCTGGAACCATCCGGCCGGCAAGCTCTCGGGCGGACAGAAGCAGATGCTCGCGGTGTCGCGCGCGATCGTCGAGCCGCGCGAGCTGCTGCTGATCGACGAGCCCAGCAAGGGCCTTGCGCCCGTGATGATCAACAACATGATCGACGCCTTCGCCGAGCTCAAGGCGAGCGGCGTGACGATTTTGCTGGTGGAACAGAACATCAATTTCGCCCAGCGCCTGGGCGACAACGTCGCGGTGATGGACAACGGCCGCGTGGTGCACAGCGGCTCGATGGCGGCGTTCTCCGCGGATGCGCAATTGCAGCAATCTTTATTGGGTCTCGCGCTATGACGTACTTGATGTCTTGTCCCCTCTCCCGCGTGCGGGAGAGGGCCAGGGTGAGGGCAGACGGCCTGCGCAAAGGCCACGCCCTCCTGACGGCGCCGCTGGCCCTCACCCCGACCCTCTCCCGGAGGGAGAGGGAGCAAGAGGAGGCGCGGTCATGAAAGCACTCGACTTCGACTGGAAGCCACTGCTGCTCGCCCCCATCCTCGCGCTGGCCGCGTTGCCGCTCACGGGCTCGTTCTCGACATGGCTCACGCTCACGGTCGCGGGGCTGGCGATGGGCATGATTATCTTCATCATCGCCTCGGGCCTCACGCTGGTGTTCGGGCTGATGGACGTGCTCAACTTCGGCCACGGCGTGTTCATTGCGCTCGGCGCCTTCGTGGCCAGCAGCGTGCTCGGCCTGATGGGCGACTGGACGGGCTCGGGCGAACTGTGGCGCAACCTCGTTGCGGTGTTCCCCGCGATGCTGGTCGCCATGGCGGTGGCCGGCGCGGTCGGCCTTGCGTTCGAGCGCTTCATCGTGCGGCCGGTGTACGGCCAGCACCTGAAGCAGATCCTCATCACCATGGGCGGCATGATCATCGGCGAGGAGCTCATCAAGGTGATCTGGGGCCCGGCGCAGATTCCGCTGCCGCTGCCCGAGGCGCTGCGTGGCTCGCTGTTCGTGGCGGACGCGGCCATCAGCAAGTACCGGCTGCTCGCGGTGGTGGTGGGCGTGGTGGTGTTCGGGCTGCTCGCATGGACGCTCGCGCGCACCAAGATCGGCCTCCTGATCCGCGCCGGCGTGCAGGACCGCGAGATGGTCGAGTCGCTGGGCTACCGCATCGGCCGGCTGTTCGTCGGCGTGTTCGTGGTGGGCAGTGCGCTGGCCGGCCTGGGCGGCGTGATGTGGGGGCTGTTCCAGCAGAACCTGGTGCCGCAGATGGGCGCGCAGGTCAACGTGCTGATCTTCATCGTGATCATCATCGGCGGGCTTGGCTCGACCGGCGGTGCGCTCATCGGTGCGCTGCTGGTGGGGCTCATGACCAACTACATCGGCTTCCTGCTGCCCACGCTCACGCAGTTCGCGAGCATCCTGCTGATGGTGGCGGTGCTGCTGTGGCGCCCGCAGGGCGTGTACCCGGTGGCGAACCGCTGAGGAAGAAGACGCCATGTTCCTGAAACGACTTCTCTCCAACGACATGCCCCGAAGCCGCCTGCTGGCGCTGCTGCTGGTGGCGCTGTTCATCGCGCTGGCGTTCGCGCCGTTCATCTTCCCGGGCGTGAAGGCGCTCAGCGTCGCGGCCAAGATCCTGGTGTTCGTGGTGCTGGTCGCGAGCTTCGACCTGCTCCTGGGCTACACCGGCATCGTGAGCTTCGCGCACACCATGTTCTTCGGCATCGGCGCCTATGGCATTGCCATCTCGGCGTCGCGGCTCGGGCCCAACTGGGGCGCGGTGCTGCTCGGGCTCGCGGCGTCGCTTGCGGTCTCGCTGGTGCTCTCGTTCGCGATCGGGCTGTTCTCGCTCAGGGTGCGCGCGATCTTCTTCGCGATGATCACGCTGGCGGTGGCCTCGGCCTTCCAGACGCTGGCCTCGCAGCTGTCGGACTTCACCGGCGGCGAGGACGGCCTGACCTTCAAGCTGCCCGAGTTGATCTCGCCGAGCTTCGAGTTCTCCGAAGAACCTTTCCTCGGCGTCTCCCTCGACGGCCGGCTGCTGTGCTACTACCTGCTTTTCGTGGCGGCGGTGGTGCTGGTGCTCGCGCTGCTGCGCATCGTGAATTCGCCCTTCGGCCGCGTGCTGCAGGCCATCCGCGAGAACGAGTTCCGCGCCGAGGCCATCGGCTACCGCGTGGTGGTGTACCGCACCACGGCGGCCGTGCTGTCGGCGCTCTTTGCCACGCTGGCCGGTGCCATGCTCGCGATCTGGCTGCGCTACAACGGGCCCGACACCTCGCTGAGCTTCGAGATCATGATCGACGTGCTGCTGATCGTGGTGATCGGCGGCATGGGCACGATCTACGGCGCGGCGATTGGCGCGGTGCTGTTCGTGGTGGCGCAGAGCTACCTGCAGGACCTGCTGCGCGTGGGCAGCGAGGCCGTGAGCGGGCTGCCGTGGCTCGCGGCGCTGCTGTCGCCGGACCGCTGGCTGCTGTGGCTGGGTGTGCTGTTCGTGCTCTCGGTCTACTACTTTCCGACCGGCATCGTCGGCAAGCTCAGGGCGAGGGCTGCGCGATGAGCAACGAGCTTCCGCTTCCGTCTTCTCACTACGCGCAGCTCGCGGGCCGCGAGATCCATTGGCTCGACTGGGGCGCGCCAGACGCGCCGGTGGTGATTGCCTGGCACGGCCTTGCGCGCACCTGCCGCGACATGGACGAGCTGGCGCAGCACTTTGCAGCGCGCGGCTTTCGCGTGATCTGCCCCGACACCATTGGCCGCGGCCTGAGCCAGTGGAGCCCGCTGCCCGACGAGGAATATCAGCTCTCGTTCTATGCGCGCATGGCCGCCGCGCTGTGCGACGAGCTGCGGCTGGACCGCGTGCATTGGGTCGGCACCTCGATGGGCGGTGCCATCGGCACGGTCTGCGCGTCGGGCCTGTTCGAGCCGCGCATGAAGGCGCGCATTGCGAGCCTCACGCTCAACGACAACGCACCGCAGCTCGCGCAGGCGGCCATCGAGCGCATCCGCGCCTATGCCGGCGAGCCGCCCGCGTTCGACACCGTGGCCGAACTGGAGACGTTCTTCCGCACCGTCTACAAGCCCTATGGCTGGCTCAGCGATGCGCAGTGGCGCCGGCTGACAGAAAGCTCCACGCGCCGCCTGCCCGACGGCCGCGTGACGCCGCACTACGACCCGGCGATGGTCCGGCAGTTCAGCGCGCACGACAACGACTACCTGATCTGGCCGCACTACGACGTGATCGAGGCACCGGTGCTGTGCCTGCGCGGCGCCGAGTCGGACCTGGTGCTGCCCGAGGTGACGCAGCAGATGGAGCAGCGGGGGCCGGGCGCCGCCGGGCTGCTGAAGGTCGTCGAAATCCAGGGGTGCGGCCACGCGCCCGCGCTCAACGTGCCCGAACAACTGCAGCTGATCGAAGGGTTTATCCGGGCCGCCGGCCGCTAGGCGCGCGTCGGCGAGACAATCGCCGCCGATTTCCCACCCCAAGGATCCACGCCATGGCGCTTTCGATGTACGACCTCTCCGTACCGGTCTTCTCCCGCGGACTCGGCCAGCTCACCCACCTGCTCGACAAGAGCCTGGCGCACGCCAGGGCCAACGACATCGATCCGGCCACGCTGGCGGACGCGAGGCTCGCGCCCGACATGCTCACGCTGGTCGGCCAGATCCAGCGCGCGAGCGATGCTGCGAAGCTCGGCGTGGCGCGCATCGCGGGCATCACGGCGCCGAGTTTTCCCGACGAGGAAAAGACCTATGACGAGTTGCTGGCCCGCATCGCGAAGACGCAGGACTTTCTCGCGACCGTGGACCGCGCGCTGGTCGACGGCCAGGAGGAGCGCCCCGTGACCATCAAGGCGCGCGAAGGCGAGGCGCATTTCACCGCGCAGCGCTACCTGCTGCAGTTCGCGCTGCCCAACTTCTTCTTCCATGTGACCACCGCCTACGGCGTGCTGCGCCACAAGGGCATGCCGATCGGCAAGATGGACTACCTGGGCAAGTTCTGAGCGTTGGCGGCGGACCGGGTGGGCCAGCCCGCCAGGTTGCGCTCGGCAATGCCTGCCAGCGCGGTGATCCACGCCGGGCTGTCGTTGAGGCAGGGGATGTAGCTGAAGGTTGTGCCGCCCGCATGCAGGAAGGCTTCGCGGCCTTCCATGGCAATTTCTTCCAGCGTTTCGAGGCAGTCGGCCGGAAAGCCCGGGCACACCACGTCGATCCGCTTCATGCCGCTTGCGCCGAGCTCGCGCAGCGTTGGCTCGGTGTAGGGCTCGAGCCACTTGGCGCGGCCGAAACGCGACTGGAAGGTCACGCGGTATCCCGTGTCTGCAAGGCTGAGCCGCGCCGCCAGCAGGCGCGCGGTTTCGAGGCATTGGGCCTGGTAGGGATCGCCGAGCGCGATGTTGCGCACCGGAATGCCGTGGAAGCTCATCAGCAGCAGCTCGCCGCGGCCTTCGCGCTCCCAGTGCACTTCGATGCTTTGGGCAAGCGCCTCGATGTAGGCCGGATCGTCGTGGTACTGGTTGACGAAGCGGAACTCCGGAATGCGGCGCTGGCCGCGGCTCCAGTCGTTCACCGCATCGATCACGCTGGCCGTGGTGGTGGCCGAATACTGCGGATAGGCCTGCAGCACCAGCACGCGCGTGGCGCCCTCGGCCTGCAGCGCATCGAGGCGCGAAGCGATCGATGGACTCGCATAGCGCATGGCGTCGTGCACCGCCACGCGGTGGCCGCGCTCGCCGAGCCAGCGCGCGAGCAGCGAGGCCTGCTTGCGGGTCCACACCTTCAGCGGCGAACCCTCGGCCATCCAGATGCTCGCGTACTTGGCGGCCGATTTGGCGGGGCGCACGCGCAGGATGATGCCGTGCAGTATCAGCGCCCAGAGCAGCCTGGGAATTTCGACCACGCGCGGGTCGCCAAGGAACTCCGCCAGGTAGGGCCGCACGGCGGCCGCGGTGGGGGCATCGGGCGAGCCCAGGTTGCACCAGAGGATGGAGGTGCGTTCGATGGCGCGTCCGGGGTCGATGGAACTGCGGTTCCCGTTGTCTTGAGGCATGCGATATTCTCGGGCATGACCTCCGCTTCCACGGCGCCGGCGAGCGCCGCGCCCCTCGACATCAAGCGCATCTCGGCGATCTCGCTCGACCTGGACGACACCCTCTGGCCGATCTGGCCGACCATCGAGCGCGCCGAGACCGTGCTGCAGCAATGGCTGCTGCGCGAGGCACCCAAGACCGCCTCGCTGCTGCTGACGCCGGGCGTCCTGCGCGAGCTGCGCGAAGCCACCGCCAAGGAGCGCTCCGACCTGGCGCACGACCTGAGCGCGCTGCGCCGCGAGTCGATCCGCGCGGCACTCAGGCACGCGGGCGAAGACCCGGCGTTGGCCGATCCGGCCTTCGATGCCTTCTTTGCCGAACGTCAGCGCGTGACGCTCTACGAAGACGCGCTGCCGGCCCTCAAGTGGCTCAGCGAGCGGTATCCGTTGGTGGCGGTGTCGAACGGCAATGCGGACATCCACCAGACCGGCGTCGGCCGGTGGTTCCGCACCGCGTTCAACGCGCGCGCCTTCGGCAGCGGCAAGCCGCATGCGCCGATCTTCCGTGCCGCGGCCGCGTCGGTCGGCCTGCTGCCCAAGGACGTGCTGCACGTGGGCGACGACGCCGAGCTCGACGTGGTCGGCGCGCTCAACGCCGGCATGCAGGCGGCCTGGCTGGTGCGCGACGAGCGCCCCTGGGTGCACGGCGCGCGGCCACAGCTGATCGTGCCGAACCTGCACGCGCTGTGCGTGGCGCTCGGCGCCTGAATTACGAAAAAACCGGCCTGAAGAAGCTGCGCTCGTAGCTCAGGATGCACCGGGTGTCCTCGGCGTACCTGAAGGCGGCTTGGCATTCGGCGTCCTGCATCGAATCGCTGCGGTACTGCTCGTAGGCGGCCAGGCTGGGAAAGCTGAACATGGCGAGTGCCACGTTGTTGGCGCCTTCCGACGGCAGGAAGTAGCCATGGTGCTGGCCGCCGAACTTCTCGACCAGCGGAATCCACAGCTTGCCGTAGTGCTCGAATTCCTTGAGCTTGTAGGGATCGATGATGTAGCGCAGATAGCAGGTGACCATGGTTCTTTCCGTGGGAACAAGGAAGGCCTCAATCCAGGCCGAAATGCGCGCGCAGCGCGGCGCAGAAATCTTGCGTGCCGCTGAGCGAGAAGGTCACCGTGTCCAGCTCCGGCGCCTCGCGGGTCTGCTGCAGGTCGAAGTCCCAGGCCGCCCCGTCGTCGAGTGCGCCGCGCGCATCGGGAAAAGTGGCATCGGCCCAGGCCAGCACCCGCGCGATCTCGGCCAGCACTTCGTGTGTTCTTGCAGGCACGGTCGAGGCCATGGCATCGAAGGTGCCGTGGCCCTCGGTGTCTTCGCTGTAATCGAAATCCAGGTAGCGCAGTTCGGTCATGGTGTTGTCGATGCCTTGGCGGAGGCCAGTCCGCTCAGGACCGCGCCTTCGAGTGTCGCAGGGTAGGGGCCTTCGGTGTAGTCGCCGCAGGCGTGCAGGCCGGGCGCGATGCGCATCGGCGGCCGCGCGAGCGCGGGCGTGCAGGCGAAGGTGGCGCGCTTTTCGACCACGGTCTGCACGATCTGCAGCGCTTTCTGGCCGAGCTGCACGGCGGCTTGCGCAAGCACCTGCTGCTCCAGCGTTTCGCGCGGCGTCTCGTTCGCGCTCACCACCATGGCGAGCACGCCCTCGGGTCCGCCGAGCTGGCCGCGATCGAACACGAATTGCGCCGGTGCAGTGGCGGGATGGCTGCGCAGCGCCAGCATCGGCTGCGCGAGCGGCGAGGCGCCGCGCATGTAGACGGTGGCAATGGCCTCGAAGCGCAGCGCCTCGGTGGTTTCGCACCAGCGCTGCGCCGCCGCGCCGGACGCGCGCACGAGCCGCGCCGCGTCCCAGGGCGCGCACGCCAGAACGACTTGGTCGAAGCGCTCGCCTTCGACCCGCCATGCCGCGCCCTCGGGCGAGATGGCGTGCACGCGCGTGCCGATGCGCAGCGTTGCGTCGTGCCGCGCGAGCCATGCCAGGGCCGCGTCGGGAAACAGCGCGCCCAGGTCGACGCGCGGCAGCAGCAGGTCCGCGCCGCCGTTGCCGCTGAAGAGCGCATCGTGCAGCACGCGCAGGAACACCTCGCCGCTCGACTGGTCGATCGGCGTGTTGAGCGCGGACACGCACAGCGGCTCGATCAGCTCCTCCATCACGCGCGGCGTGAGGCCGGCGCAGAGCGTGGCCACGGTGGTGCCGGCGGCGCAGCGGAATCCGGCGAGGCGCCATTGCACGGCAGTGCGCAGCAGCGTCGACTTGTCCCGCCACGTCCAGCCGTGCGCCGTGAAGATGCCGGCCAGCAGGTCGAGCGGGGCAGGCAGCCGCGGCAGCTTCAGGCCGCCGCCATCGGCAAAGCGCAGAGAGAGCGGCAGCCGCAGCAGCGCCTGGCCGGCATCGATGCCCACTTCGCGCATCAGCTTCAGCGTCGCGGCGTAGGCACCGATCAGGATGTGCTGTCCGTTGTCGAGCACCAGCCCGTGCATGTGGTCGACCCGCCGCGCCCGCCCGCCCGCCATGTGCGCCGCTTCGTAAAGCGTCACGGCATGGCCGAGCCGCGTGGCTTCGACGGCGCAGGCGAGGCCTGCCCAGCCGGCGCCGACGATGGCGACTTTCACGTCAGCGCCTCGGTGCCAAGCTGCCGAGCTCGGTGGACGTCTGCGCAGCCGTATTGCCAGGAACACCGCGGAACGGGCTTCGCCCGGCCGCTGGTGTTGCCCCCGGTAGGGGGAAGGAGAAGCGACACGAAGTGCGCGGAGCCTGGGGGCGAGTCATATCCTCCCCAGCGCCTGGACTTTCCACGCCAGCCAAAACTTGCGCACCGGCGTCAGGCTCACGCGCTGGTTCAGCACCTGGAAGTTGTCGCGTTCGATCTCGCGCAGCAGCGTGCGGTAGATGCTGGCCATCATGAGGCCGGGCTTCTGGGCGCGGCGGTCGGGGGCGGGCAGGAGCGCAAGGGCTTCGTCGTACGCCGCATGCGCGCGCTCGGCCTGGAACTTCATGAGCGCGACGAAGCGCTCCGAATGCACGCGGTTCAGGATCTCGTGCGCCTTGACGTCGAATTTCTGCAGTTCGTTCACGGGCAGGTAGATGCGGCCGCGCAGCGCGTCCTCGCCGACGTCGCGAATGATGTTGGTGAGCTGCAGCGCCAGGCCGAGCTTGTGCGCATAGGCGGTGGTTTGCGGATCGGTCTGGCCGAAGATGCGCGCGGCGACTTCGCCCACCACGCCGGCCACTAGGTGGCAGTAGCGCGCGAGGCCGGGAAAGTCGAGGTAGCGGGTCTGGTCGAGGTCCATCTGGCAGCCGTCGATCACCTCGTTGAGCTGGGCGGGCTCGATACCGTAGGCGGCGGCATGCGGCACCAGCGCCTGCATCACGGGATGGCGCGGCGGGCCCGCGAAGGACTGCGCGACCTCGGTGCGCCACCAGGCGAGCTTGGTCGCGGCCACGCCGGGGTCGCTGACCTCGTCGACCACGTCGTCGATCTCACGGCAGAAGGCATAGAAGGCCGTGATCGCGGCACGCCGCGGCTTGGGAAGGAACAGAAACGCGTAATAGAAACTGCTGCCCGAGGCGGCGGCCTTGTCCTGTACGTATTGCTCGGGAGTCATCGGAGGGGCGCTTTCATGGGCCGCAATTGTCTCCGCATCCGCAGGGCGCGCCAGACCAGCAGCGGGGCGTCGGCCTTGCCTATTTTCGGGCGCTGCGAAAAGGTGTCGAAGCCCAGGTCCTCGATCTTGTCGAGAATGCGCAGGCCGCCCTGCACGACAAAGCGCAGCTCCCAGCCGGCGCGGCCGGGCAGGCGATGGACCAGCGGCGCGCCCTCGGCCATCAGCTCCCGTGCCCATGCGCTTTCGACGGCGATCAGGTTGATGGCTTCCTGCGGGGGCGGCGCCTCGGCCAGCGGCATGAAGGCCTTGAAGCTCTCGCGCGTCAGGCCGCGCCGGGCGCAGTCGGCGAGCGGCGGATAGAAGCGGCCGCGCGGCAGGTCCACGCTCGGGTCCTGCCAGAAATTGATGAGTTGCAGCGCGCTACAGATGGCATCGCTTTGCGCCAGCGCCTGCGGATCGTTCACGCCGTACAGGTGCAGCAGCAGGCGGCCGACCGGGTTGGCGGAGCGGCGGCAGTAGTCGAGCAGTTCGGCGCGGTCGGCGTAGCTTCCGCCGTCGCGGGTCTTCTCGATGTCCTGCATGAAGGCGCTCAGCAGGTCGGCGAGCAGCTCTTCGGGTAGCTTGAACTGCGCGATGCTGTGGGCGAGCGGGCCGAACACCTGGGGCCAGCGCGAGGAGGGCGCCACCTGGCCGCGCGCGGCGGCCGCCAGCTCTTCGCGGTAGGCGCGAAGATCGGCGAGCCGCTGGCCGGGCGAGGCATCGCCTTCGTCCGCGATGTCGTCCGCGGTGCGCGCGAAATGGTAGATCGCGGCAATCGGCGGCCGCAGGTGCGGCGGGCACAGCCAGGAGGCCACGGGGAAATTCTCGTAGTGCGCCGGCGGCGCGGCAATGTGGGGTGGTGCAGACACGCGGCGATTGTCCGCGACGCGCGGCGCGGACTATGCTCGCGGCGTCGCCAACACCCC
Organism: Variovorax sp. SPNA7; assembly: GCF_033807855.1. Lineage (NCBI taxonomy): Bacteria > Pseudomonadati > Pseudomonadota > Betaproteobacteria > Burkholderiales > Comamonadaceae > Variovorax > Variovorax sp. SPNA7. The sequence goes on along the minus strand of NZ_CP138513.1, from coordinate 3,352,708 downwards.
AGTTCTTTTTCATCCATGAATGCACCGACGCAGGCTTCCGCCGCCCCGAGTCCAGCGCCAGGCGAGGCGCCTCATGCGGCGGGGCCGGGCCCGATGATCGCGGCGCTGGGCGTGGTGTTCGGCGACATCGGTACCTCGCCGCTCTATGCCTTCAAGGAAACGCTGAACCCGGACCACGGCGTGGCGTTCACGCCCGATGCGGTGCTGGGCCTGCTTTCGCTGATCTTCTGGGGCCTGATGTTCGTGGTCACGCTCAAATACGTGGTGTTCGTGCTGCGCGCCGACCACGACGGCGAGGGCGGCATCCTGGCGCTGCAGGCCCTCGCGCGCAGCGCGGTGGCGGGGCCGCGGACCCGGCCCTGGGTGTGGAACGCGATCGGGGTGCTCGGCCTGGTCGGCGCGGCCATGTTCTATGGCGACAGCCTGATCACGCCTGCCATCTCGGTGCTGTCGGCGGTCGAGGGGCTGGAGGTGCAGGCGCCGGTGCTGCAGCGGGTGGTGATTCCGATCACCATCCTGATCCTGCTCGGGCTCTTCGCGGTGCAGCGCAAGGGCACCGGCGCGGTGGGCAAGGTGTTCGGGCCCGTCATGCTGCTGTGGTTCCTGGTGCTGGCCGTCGCAGGCGGCTGGCAGGTGCTGCAGCATCCGCAGGTGCTGGCGGCGCTCGATCCGCGCCGGGCCATCGGCTTCCTGGTCGAGCACCGGCTGCAGTCGCTGGCTGTGCTGGGGGCGGTGTTTCTTGCGTTTACCGGCGGCGAGGCGCTGTATGCCGACATGGGGCACTTCGGCGCGCGCTCGATCCGCCTCGCCTGGCTCTTCATCGCGCTGCCCGGGCTGGTGCTGAATTATTTCGGCCAGGGCGCGCTGGTGCTGGTGGAGCCCGCGGCCGTCGACAACCCCTTCTTCCGGCTCTTTCCTTCGTGGGGCGTCGTGCCGATGGTGGTGCTGGCCGCGATGGCGACCGTCATTGCGTCCCAGGCCGTGATCTCGGGTGCCTTTTCCCTCACTGCCCACGCCATGCGCATGGGCTACCTGCCGCGCATGCGCGTGGTGCAGACCTCGGGCTCGGCCATCGGCCAGGTCTACGTGCCGGTCGTCAACTGGATGCTCATGACGGGCGTGCTGCTGCTGGTGCTGGGCTTTCGCAGCTCGGGTGCGCTGTCGGCGGCCTACGGCATTGCGGTGTCGATCACGATGGTGACCACCACGCTGCTGGCGGGCGTCGTGGCCTGGGGGCTCTGGCGCTGGAACAGGGTGGCGGTGGTGCTCGGGGTGGCGGCTTTCGCCGCGGTGGACCTGACCTTCGTGCTTGCCAACAGCCTCAAGGTTGCCGACGGCGGCTGGCTCACGCTGGCCGTGGCCGCGGGCGTGATGCTGCTGTTCACCACCTGGGCCAAGGGCCGCCGGCTGGGCCTGGAGGCGGCCGCGGCCGAAAGCATGCCGCTCAGGACCTTCTTCGAATCGCTGGCGCTCAACATGCCGCACCGCGTGCGCGGCACGGCCGTGTTCCTGAACGCCGATGCGGCCACCGTGCCCCACGCGCTGCTGCACAACCTCAAGCACAACCAGGTGCTGCACGAGCAGGTGGTCGTGCTGCGGGTGCTGGCCTGCGACACGCCCCGCGTGGACGCGCGGCAGCGCATCGAGGCCGAACAGCTGATGGACGGCATCTGGGTGGTCACGGCGCGCCATGGCTTCATGGAGCGGCCCGACGTGCCCGAGTTCATCCGCATCCTGGCCTACCAGAAGACGCTGGCCATCGATTCGATGACCACCTCCTACTTCGTCTCGCGCGCCTCGGTGGGGGAGGAGCACCTGCCCGGCATGAACCCTGTGCGCCGCGCGCTCTTCGGCTGGCTGCAGCGCAATGCGGGCCGGGTGTCCGACTATTTCGAGCTGCCGGACAACCGACTGGTCGAAATGGGCCAGAGGACCTGACAACCGCCGAATCTCGATTGACAGTCCCTGAGGTTTACCCTAAATTACTAACCAGTGGGTCAGTAATGACCGGGTTCGACCTTTCTAGGGTGTCTCATGACTGCCTCCTCCGGCTTTTCTCCTTTTGCCCGCAGTGCCGCCTGGCTGCTGCTTCCCGCCTTGTTCCTGGCCGGCTGTTCGCAGTCGAAGCCGGCCGAGGAACCCGTGCGCGCGGTCAAGCTGGTGACCGTGGGCACCAGCGATTTCGAGGCCCAGCCCGAGTTCTCGGCCGAAGTCCGGGCCCGCGTCGAATCGCGGCTGGGCTTCCGCGTGGCGGGCAAGATCACCAAGCGCCAGGCCGAACTCGGCCAGCATGTGCAGGCCGGCCAGGTGCTGGCGCAGCTCGATCCGCAGGACTATCGCCTGGCCGCTGAAGCGGCGCGCGCGCAGCTGGCGGCGGCCCAGACCAACCGCGATCTCGCGGCAGCCGATCTCAAGCGCTATACCGAACTGCGTACGCAGAACTTCATCAGCGGCGCCGAGCTGGAGCGGCGCGAATCCACCTGGAAGGCCGCGCAGGCGCAACTCGAGCAGGCACAGGCCCAGCTTTCGTCGCAGGGCAACCAGGCCAGCTACACCACGCTGGTGGCCGACGTGGCCGGCATCGTCACCGCCATCGAAGCCGAGCCCGGCCAGGTGGTGCAGGCGGGCACGCCCGTCGTGCGCATTGCGCAGGACGGTGCGCGCGACGTGGTGTTTGCAGTGCCCGAAGACCGCGCCGCGCTGATCAAGCCCGGCTCGCCGGTCACGGTGCGCGGCTGGTCGGGCGGCAGCGAGCTGCAGGGCCAGGTGCGCGAAGTGGCGGCCAGCGCCGACGCGGTCACGCGCACCTACGCGGTCAAGGTGGCGATCGATGCCGCCACCTCGCCGGCGCTCGGCGCCACCGTGTATGCCCGTCCGCAGGCGCTGGCACGTACCGGCGGCGCGGTCATCAAGCTGCCGACCAGCGCCCTGCGCCAGGAGGGCAAGGGCACGGCGGTCTGGGTGCTCGACAAGTCGACCATGACGGTGCGTTCGCAGCCCGTGCAGGTGGCCACGGCCGACGGCAATGAAGCCGTGATCGGCGCCGGCCTCGCGCCCGGCATGATGGTCGTGGCCGCGGGCGTGCACGTGCTCTCGCCGGGGCAGAAGGTCACCATCTACCAGTCGAAGGAGGCTGCCGCGGCGGCCGCCAACGCGAAGGAATCGGCGCAGCCGGTCGAGGCCGTGGCGGCCACCAAGAAGGAGATCGCTGCAGGTGCTTCCAAATGACGGAAGGCGCAGCCACCACCGCCAAGCCTGCCGGCTTCAATCTTTCCAAATGGGCGCTGGACCACGCGCCGCTCACGCGCTACCTGATGGTGGTGCTGATGGTGCTGGGCGCCTTCGCGTACTTCCAGCTCGGGCAGGACGAAGACCCTCCGTTCACCTTCCGTGCCATGGTGGTTCGCACCTATTGGCCCGGCGCCACCGCGCAGCAGGTGGCCGAGCAGGTCACCGACAAGCTCGAGCGCACGCTGCAGGAGGCGCCGTACGCCGACAAGATCCGCAGCTATTCGAAGCCGGGCGAGTCGCAGATCATTTTCCAGATCAAGGACTCGTCCAAGGCCGCCGACGTGGCCAACGTCTGGTACACCGTGCGCAAGAAGGTCGGCGACATGCGCAACACGCTGCCGCCGGGCGTGCAGGGGCCGTTCTTCAATGACGATTTCGGCGACGTCTATGGCGTGATCTACGCACTGGAGAGCGAAGGCTTCAGCCCGGCCGAGCTCAAGACCCTGGCCGACGAGGTGCGCCAGCAGCTGCTGCGCGTGAAGGACGTGGCCAAGGTCGACCAGTTCGGCGTGCAGGACCAGAAGGTCTACATCGAGATCTCACAGAAGCGTGTCGCGCAGCTGGGGCTGGACTTCAACGCGGTGCTGGCCCAGCTCGGCTCGCAGAACGCGATCGAGAGCGCGGGCACGATCCAGTCGCCGCTCGATGTGGTGCAGGTGCGCGTGGGCGGGCAGTTCACCAACGTGGAGCAGCTGCGCGAGATGCCGATCCGCGGCAGCTCGGGCAACCAGCTGAAGCTCGGCGACATTGCAGAGATTCACCGCGGCTACATCGATCCGCCGGCCGTGAAGGTGCACCACCAGGGCAAGGAGGTCGTCGCACTCGGCGTTTCCATGGCCAAGGGCGGCGACATCATCGCGCTGGGCGAGGCGCTGCGCGCCACCACCGCGCAGATCGACCAGCGCCTGCCGGCCGGCGTGAAGCTCGCCCAGGTGCAGGACCAGCCGGTGTCGGTGGCCAGCTCGGTCAATGAATTCGTCGGCGTGCTGATCGAGGCCGTGGCCATCGTGCTGGCCGTGAGCATCATCTCGCTGGGCCTGCACAAGGGCGGGCGCTTCGGCTGGTACATCGACATCCGGCCGGGGCTGGTGGTGGCCATCACGATCCCGCTGGTGCTGGCCGTGACCTTCCTGTCCATGAACTACTTCGGCATCGGGCTGCACAAGATATCGCTGGGGTCGCTGATCATCGCGCTCGGCCTCTTGGTGGACGACGCGATCATCGCGGTCGAGATGATGGTGCGAAAGATGGAGGAGGGCTACGACAAGGTGCGCGCCGCCACCTTTGCCTACGACGTCACGGCCAAGCCCATGCTGACCGGCACGCTCATCACGGCTGCGGGCTTCCTGCCGATCGGCATCGCCAAGTCGGTGACGGGCGAATACACCTTCGCGATCTTCGCGGTGACGGTGATCGCGCTGGTGCTGTCGTGGATCGTCTCGGTGTACTTCGTGCCCTACCTGGGCACGCTGCTGCTCAAGGTGAAGCCGCACGACCCCGATGCGCCGCCGCACGAGCTGTTCGACACGAAGTTCTACAACGGCTTCCGCCGCGCGGTGAACTGGTGCGTGCAGCACCGCTGGCTGACCATCGGCGCCACGGTGCTGATCTTCGCGCTCGGCATCTTCGGCATGGGCAAGGTGCAGCAGCAGTTCTTTCCGGATTCGAGCCGGCCGGAAATCATGGTGGACATCTGGTTCCCAGAAGGCACCTCGTTCGCGGCCAATGAAGAGGTCGCCAAGCGCGTCGAGCAGCGCATCATGAAGGAAGAGGGGGTGAAGACGGTCAGCACCTGGATCGGCTCCGGCGTGCCGCGCTTCTACCTGCCGCTGGACCAGGTCTTTCCGCAGACCAACGTCTCGCAACTCATCGTGCTGGCCAAGGACCTGAAGGTGCGGGAGAGCCTGCGCATCAAGCTGCCCGCGCTCCTGGCGCAGGAATTCCCCGAAGTGCGCGGCCGGGTCAAGCTGCTGCCCAACGGGCCGCCGGTGCCGTATCCGGTGCAGTTCCGCGTGATCGGCACCGATCCCGCCCAGCTGCGCGCGCATGCCGACGAGGTCAAGGCCGTGCTGCGCGAGAACGCCAACATGCGCGGCGTGAACGACAACTGGAACGAATCGGTCAAGGTGATCCGTCTCGAGGTCGACCAGGCCAAGGCGCGCGCGCTCGGCGTCACCAGCCAGGCGATCGCCCAGGCTTCCAAGACGATGTTCTCCGGCACCACCGTGGGCCAGTACCGCGAGAACGACCTGCTGATCGACATCGTGCTGCGCCAGTCGGCCGACGAGCGCGAGGCCATCTCGGACATCGGCAACGCCTACCTGCCCACCACCTCGGGCCGCTCGATTCCGCTGACGCAGATCGCCCGGCCGGTGTTCAGCTGGGAACCCGGCGTGATGTGGCGCGAGAACCGCGACTACGCCATCACGGTGCAGGGCGACGTGGTCGAAGGCCTGCAGGGCGCCACGGTGACCGAGCAGCTGCTGCCCAGACTGCGCCAGCTCGAGGCCGGCTGGCACGCGGCCGGCGAGGGCGGCTACCGCATCGAGGTGGCCGGCGCGGTCGAGGAAAGCAGCAAGGGCTCGGCGTCCATCGTTGCGGGCGTGCCGATCATGCTGTTCCTGGTGTTCACGCTCTTGATGCTGCAGCTGCACAGCTTCAGCCGCTCGCTGCTGGTGTTCATCACCGGCCCGATGGGCATTGCCGGCGTCGCCGGTGCGCTGCTGCTGCTGAACCGTCCGTTCGGCTTCGTGGCGCTGCTGGGCGTGATCGCGCTGATGGGCATGATCCAGCGCAACGCGGTGATCCTGATCGACCAGATCGAGAGCGACCGCGAGGCCGGCGTGCCGGCCTGGGATGCGATCGTGGAATCGGCCGTGCGGCGCCTGCGGCCCATCGTGCTGACGGCGGCCGCGGCGGTGCTGGCGATGATTCCGCTTTCCCGCAGCGTGTTCTGGGGGCCCATGGCCGTGGCCATCATGGGCGGGCTGATCGTGGCGACCGTATTGACCCTGCTGGCGCTGCCGGCAATGTACGCCGCCGCCTTCCGCGTCAAGCGGGAGCCGAAAGAGCTCCCGATTAGCGCTTAAAATACGCGGTTGACCGATTTCAGGCGGACGGTCTTTGGGCGGCGGGCATCCGGCAATCGGATGTTTGCGGCACCAGGGCCGTCCGCCTTTGCATTCACCTGAAAAATTTGGCAAGCGCGGGTGGCGAAATTGGTAGACGCACCAGGTTTAGGTCCTGACGTTCGCAAGAACGTGCCGGTTCGAGTCCGGCCCCGCGCACCAGCCACACCCCTCACAAGGAAGACACCATGACCGTGACCGTTGAAACTCTCGAGAAGCTCGAACGCAAGATCACGCTGACCCTGCCGGTCGGCACCATCCAGTCCGAAGTCGATTCGCGCCTCAAGAAGCTCGCGCGCACCGTCAAGATGGATGGCTTCCGTCCCGGCAAGGTGCCGATGAATGTCGTGGCCCAGCGCTACGGCTACTCGGTGCACTACGAAGTCATGAACGACAAGGTCGGTGAAGCCTTCTCGCAGGCCGCCAACGAAGCCAAGCTGCGCGTGGCCGGCCAGCCCCGCATCACCGAGAAGGAAGAGTCGCCCGAAGGCCAGCTCGCCTTCGACGCCGTCTTCGAAGTGTTCCCCGAAGTCAAGATCAACGACCTGTCGGGCGCCGAAGTCGAGAAGCTCTCGGCCGAAGTGGGCGACGACGCCATCGACAAGACGCTCGACATCCTGCGCAAGCAGCGCCGCACCTTCGCCCAGCGCGCCCAGGACGCCGTGGCCCAGGACGACGACCGCGTGACGGTCGATTTCGAAGGCAAGATCGACGGCGAGCCCTTCCCGGGCGGCAAGGCCGAAGACTTCCAGTTCATCGTCGGCGAAGGCCAGATGCTGAAGGAATTCGAAGACGCCGTGCGCGGCATGAAGGCCGGCGACAGCCGCACCTTCCCGCTCTCGTTCCCGGCCGACTACCACGGCAAGGACGTGGCCGGCAAGCAGGCCGATTTCATGGTCACCGTGAAGAAGATCGAAGCCTCGCACCTGCCCGAAGTCAACGAACAGCTCGCCAAGTCGCTCGGCATTGCCGAAGCCACGGTCGAAGGCCTGCGCGCCGACATCAAGAAGAACCTCGAGCGCGAAGTGAAGTTCCGCCTGCTGGCGCGCAACAAGAACGCCGTGATGGACACCCTGGTGGCCAACGCCGAACTCGACCTGCCCAACGCGAGCGTGCAGTCCGAAGTCAACCGCATGGTCGAAGGCGCCCGCGCCGAGCTCAAGCAGCGCGGCATCAAGGACGCCGACAAGGCGCCGATCCCCGACGAAGTGTTCCGTCCCCAAGCCGAGCGCCGCGTGCGCCTGGGCCTGGTCGTGGCCGAACTGGTGCGCGCCAACAACCTGCAGGCCAAGCCCGAGCAGATCAAGGCCCACATCGACGAACTCGCCGCCAGCTACGAAAAGCCGGCCGACGTGGTGCGCTGGTACTTCAGCGACAACAACCGCCTGGCCGAAGTCGAAGCCGTGGTCATCGAGAACAACGTGACCGATTTCGTGCTCGGCAAGGCCAAGGTCAACGAAAAGTCGGTGTCGTTCGACGAACTGATGGCGCAGCAGGGCTGATCCGCCGCCGCCTGCAATGCCAATGGGGCTTGTGCTTTGCGGCACGAGCCCCATTTCACTCAGGCGTACAGTAAATTCGAACAGCGAACGAACCCTTTTCCGGAGAGCAATTCAATGAGCGCACAGGAAATCAAAGGCCTCGGCATGATCCCGATGGTCATCGAGCAGTCGGGCCGCGGCGAGCGGTCCTATGACATCTATTCGCGTCTCCTCAAGGAGCGCATCATTTTCCTGGTGGGCGAGGTGAACGACCAGACCGCCAACCTCGTGGTGGCGCAGCTGCTGTTCCTCGAGAGCGAGAACCCGGACAAGGACATTTCGTTCTACATCAACTCCCCGGGCGGCAGCGTGAGCGCCGGCATGGCCATCTACGACACCATGCAGTTCATCAAGCCCGACGTTTCCACCATGTGCATCGGCTTTGCGGCCAGCATGGGCGCCTTCCTGCTGGCAGCCGGCGAAAAGGGCAAGCGCTTCTCGCTGCCCAATTCCAAGATCATGATCCACCAGGTGCTCGGCGGCGCGCGCGGCCAGGCCACGGACATCGAGATCCATGCCCGCGACATCCTGCGCACCAAGGACCAGATGAACCGCATCCTGGCCGAGCGCACGGGCCAGCCGCTCGAAAAAGTCAAGTCGGACACCGAACGCGACTATTTCCTCACGGCCGACGAAGCCAAGGAATACGGCCTGGTGGACCAGGTCATTGCGAAGCGCAGCTGATCGATTGAGCCCGTGCCGCGGCGCCGGCGGCGCCAAAAAGGCAAAAACCGGCGTTTTCCACACGGGAAACGCCGTTTTTGTTTAGTTATCATTGTCCCCACCCCTTTACGAGGCACCTGTCCATGGCCGAAAAAAAAGGCTCCTCCAGCGAAAAAACGCTTTATTGCTCGTTCTGCGGCAAGAGCCAGCATGAGGTCAAGAAGCTGATCGCGGGCCCTTCGGTCTTCATTTGCGACGAGTGCATCGACCTTTGCAACGAAATCATCCGCGACGAGCTCCCGGCCGGTGAAGAGGCGCGCGAGGCGCGCAGCGACCTGCCCACGCCGCTGGAAATCAAGACCAACCTCGACAACTACGTGATCGGCCAGGAGCCGGCCAAGCGCATGCTGTCGGTGGCGGTCTACAACCATTACAAGCGCCTGCGCCACAAGGAAAAGGCCAAGGGCGACGACGTCGAACTCAGCAAGAGCAACATCCTCCTGATCGGCCCCACGGGCTCGGGCAAGACGCTGCTCGCGCAAACGCTCGCGCGCATGCTCGACGTGCCCTTCGTGATGGCCGACGCCACCACGCTGACCGAAGCCGGCTACGTGGGCGAAGACGTCGAGAACATCATCCAGAAGCTGCTGCAGAGCTGCAACTACGAAGTCGAGCGCGCCCAGCGCGGCATCGTCTACATCGACGAGATCGACAAGATCTCGCGCAAGTCGGACAACCCGTCCATCACGCGCGACGTGTCGGGCGAGGGCGTGCAGCAGGCGCTGCTCAAGCTCATCGAAGGCACCATGGCCAGCGTGCCGCCCCAGGGCGGGCGCAAGCACCCGAACCAGGACTTCCTGCAGATCGACACGACCAACATCCTGTTCATCTGCGGCGGCGCCTTTGCCGGCCTCGAGAAGGTCATCGAGAACCGCACCGAGGCCTCGGGCATCGGCTTCGGCGCCTCGGTCAAGAGCAAGGCGCAGCGCAGCATCACCGAGGTGTTCCGCGAAGTCGAGCCCGAAGACCTGATCAAGTTCGGACTGATCCCCGAACTGGTGGGCCGCATGCCCGTGGTGGCCTCGCTGGCCGAGCTCAGCGAAGACGCGCTGGTGCAGATCCTGACCGAGCCCAAGAATGCGGTGGTCAAGCAGTTCACCAAGCTGCTGCAGATGGAAGGCGTCGACCTCGAGATCCGCCCCGCGGCGCTCAAGGCCATTGCACGCAAGGCACTGGCCCGCAAGACCGGCGCGCGCGGGCTGCGTTCGATCCTCGAGCAGTCGCTGATCGACACCATGTTCGAGCTGCCGAATGCCACCAACGTCGACAAGGTTGTGGTCGAGGAATCCACAATTGATGAAAACAAGCCGCCGCTGCTCGTGTATCGCGAAGCGGCCAAGAAGGCCTGAGTGAACGCGGCGCCGGCTCTTTTCAACAAGGCGTCCGGCGCCTTCGACAAAGACCGGGTGCACGGGCTTGAAATGCCCGAACACCCATCCATCTTTGCCTGATCAATCAAAGGATATTCATGTCCGGTCATACCCCCCTGCCTGCCGACGCGATCGACCTGCCGCTGCTGCCGCTGCGCGACGTCGTCGTGTTCCCTCACATGGTGATCCCGCTGTTCGTGGGGCGCCCCAAGAGCATCAAGGCGCTCGAACTGGCCATGGAGGCCGAGCGCCGCATCATGCTGGTGGCCCAGAAGGCCGCCGCCAAGGACGAGCCCTCGGTCGAGGACATGTTCGAGGTGGGCTGCGTCTCGACCATCCTGCAGATGCTCAAGCTGCCTGACGGCACCGTGAAGGTGCTGGTCGAGGGTCAGCAGCGCGCCCGCGTGAACCGCATCGACGACGGCGAGACCCACTTCTCGGCCAACGTGACGCCCGTCGAGGCGGCCACGGGCGGCGAGAAGGGCACCGAGGTCGAGGCGCTGCGCCGTGCCGTGATGCAGCAGTTCGACCAGTACGTCAAGCTCAACAAGAAGATCCCGCCCGAGATCCTCACGTCGATCTCCAGCATCGACGATCCGGGCCGCCTGGCCGACACCATCGCCGCGCACCTGCCGCTCAAGCTCGACAACAAGCAGGCCGTGCTCGACCTGGACGACGTCAAGTCGCGCCTGGAGAACCTGTTCGGTCAGCTCGAACGCGAGGTCGACATCCTCAACGTCGACAAGAAGATCCGCGGCCGCGTGAAGCGCCAGATGGAAAAGAACCAGCGCGACTTCTACCTCAACGAGCAGGTCAAGGCGATCCAGAAGGAGCTCGGCGAAGGCGAAGAGGGCGCGGACATCGAGGAGATCGAGAAGAAGATCAAGCTCGCCAAGATGCCCAAGGAAGCGCTCAAGAAGGCCGAGGGCGAGCTCAAGAAGCTCAAGCTGATGTCGCCCATGTCGGCCGAGGCCACCGTGGTGCGCAACTACATCGACGTGCTGGTCGGCCTGCCCTGGAGCAAGAAGACCAAGATCAAGCACGACCTGGCCAATGCCGAGGCGGTGCTCAATGCCGACCACTACGGCCTGGAGAAGGTCAAGGACCGCATCCTCGAATATCTCGCGGTGCAGCAGCGCGTCGACAAGGTCAAGGCGCCGATCCTGTGCCTCGTGGGCCCGCCCGGCGTGGGCAAGACCTCGCTCGGGCAGTCGATCGCCAAGGCGACCGGCCGCAAGTACACCCGCATGGCGCTCGGCGGCATGCGCGACGAGGCCGAGATCCGCGGCCACCGCCGCACCTACATCGGCGCACTGCCGGGCAAGGTGCTGCAGGGGCTGAACAAGATCGGCACGCGCAATCCGCTGTTCCTGCTCGACGAGATCGACAAGCTGGGCACCGACTTCCGCGGCGATCCTTCGAGTGCGCTGCTCGAGGTGCTCGACCCCGAGCAGAACCACACCTTCGGCGACCACTACGTCGAGGTCGACTTCGACCTGTCCGACGTGATGTTCGTCGCCACCTCGAACTCGATGAACATCCCGCCGGCGCTGCTCGACCGGATGGAAGTCATCCGCCTGTCGGGCTACACCGAGGACGAGAAAACGCACATCGCGATCAAGTACCTGCTGCCCAAGCAACTGAAGAACAACGGCGTCAAGGAAGACGAACTGCTGGTCACCGAAGAGGCCGTGCGCGACATCGTGCGCTACTACACGCGCGAAGCCGGCGTGCGTTCGCTCGAGCGCGAGCTTTCGAAGATCTGCCGCAAGGTGGTCAAGGGCCTGCTGCTCAAGCAGATGACGCCCAAGGTCGTGGTCGACGGCGCCAACCTCAACGACTTCCTCGGCGTGCGCAAGTACAGCTTCGGCCTGGCCGAGAAGCAGAACCAGGTGGGCCAGGTGGTCGGCCTGGCCTGGACCGAGGTGGGCGGCGACCTGCTCACCATCGAGGCGGTCACCATGCCCGGCAAGGGCGTGATCAGCCGCACCGGTTCGCTGGGCGACGTGATGAAGGAATCGGTCGAGGCCGCCCGCACCGTGGTGCGCAGCCGCTCGCGCCGCCTGGGCATCAAGGACGAGGTGTTCGAGAAGCGCGACATCCACATCCACGTGCCCGATGGCGCCACGCCCAAGGACGGGCCGAGCGCGGGTGCCGCCATGACCACGGCCTTCGTGTCGGCGCTCACGGGCATTCCCGTGCGTGCAGACGTTGCCATGACGGGCGAGATCACGCTGCGCGGCGAGGTCACGGCCATCGGCGGTCTGAAGGAAAAACTGCTGGCCGCATTGCGCGGCGGCATCAAGACCGTGCTGATTCCCGAGGAAAACGCAAAGGACCTGCAGGACATTCCCGAGAACGTGAAGAACGGCCTCGAGATCGTGCCCGTGAAGTGGATCGACAAGGTCCTGGAGATCGCGCTCGAGAAGATGCCCGAGCCGCTGTCGGACGAGGAGGTTGCCGCCTCTGCCGCCGCCGTGGCCGAGCTGGCCAAGCAGCGCGCGGGCGCGCCGGCCTCGGAGGGTTCCGTCAAACATTGATCGGCAGAACTTGCCGAGCCCCGAAAAAGTGTTCTATAATTCAAGGCTCGAAACGCGGGAATAGCTCAGTTGGTAGAGCGCAACCTTGCCAAGGTTGAGGTCGAGAGTTCGAGACTCTTTTCCCGCTCCAGTTTTTGAAAAAGGGAAGCACTGCTTCCCTTTTTTTCGCGAATTCGATTTCGTTTTCAGCAGCGTGGCGCGATAGCAAAGCGGTTATGCAACGGATTGCAAATCCGTCTAGCCCGGTTCGACTCCGGGTCGCGCCTCCACCCTCTCTCTGATCAAGTTCGATCCACCCTCCACCGAAAAAAACCAGCCCCGCCAACCTGCGTTGCCGGGGCCCGTTTCGTTTGGGTTATCGTCGATGTTCAACCCGAGGCCCGGATGGTGAAATTGGTAGACACATCGGACTTAAAATCCGCCGCTTCCTTAATCGGGGCATACGGGTTCGACCCCCGTTCCGGGCACCACATTTAGACAAGGGAGCACTCCATGCCTCGTTACAACGCTCCATTTGAAATCCATGTGCACGGCGACGTGCCCTTGCGCTCCGACGTCGGCTTCGACCAGATCCAGGAAGCACTCAAGCCGCTGTGGGCCTATGCGGGCGCCAAGTCGCTGGCCGACGGCGCGACGAGCACCTACGAAGAAGAACCCGGCATCCGTTTCGAGCAGAAGGACCACATGCTCCAGATCTGCTGGACGGTGCCGGGCGACGAAGACTTTCGCCAGGCGCTCGACGAGATGTGCATGGCCCTGAACGAATTGTCCGAGCGCGGCGCCGCGATCGAGGTCACCTTCTACGACACCGACTTCGACGAGGAAGAGGGCGACCCCGACGAAGAGTCGCGCGACGATTTCCTGATGCTGTTCGTCGGTCCCAATCCGGCCGCGATCATGCAGGTGCAGCGCGACCTGCTGGTGGAAGACGTCGTCAACCTGATGGAGCGCCACTTCGATGGCGCCGAGCTCGGCGGCGTGGTGTCCGAGATCGACCGCCTTTTCAGCGACCGCTTCGATGCGCTCGTGAATTCGCTCGAGATCGGCAAGCGCCCGCGCGGCACCGGCGGCAGTGGCAGCGGTGGCGGGCATGGCGGCGGCCGCCGCCCGCGCCACCTGCACTGATCCGATCGGGCCAAGGCTGCGCCCGGCGCCCGGTTGACCATCCATCGCCGCATGGCGCTGTTATCGTCTTCAGCCCTGAATCCCGGCGTGCGCAAGCGCGAGGTGTTCGGCTGGGCCATGTACGACTTTGCCAATTCCGGCTACACCACGGTCGTCATCACGGCCGTGTTTGCCGCTTACTTCGTGGGCGGCATCGCCAAGGGCGCACCGTGGGCCGCCTTCGCCTGGACGGCGGCGCTCAGCGCCTCCTATGCCGTCGTCATGCTCTCGATGCCTGCGATCGGCGCCTGGGCCGACCGGCGCGCAACCAAGAAGCGCGTGCTCGCCGTGGCGACCCTGGGCTGCGTCATTGCGACTGCCGCGCTCGCGCTCACGCCGAGCTTCTCCGGGGCCATGGGCGTCGCGGTCGCGATGGCGCTGATCATCGTCTCCAACACCTTCTATTCCTACGGCGAGTCGCTGACCGGCGCCTTCCTGCCTGAACTCGCGACCGCCGAGGGCATGGGCAAGGTCAGCGGGTGGGGCTGGAGCTTCGGCTACGTCGGCGGCATGCTGGCGCTCGGGCTGTGCCTGGCCTACGTGCTGTCGGCCCAGGCGAAGGGCCTGCCTGCGTCGCACTTCGTTCCGGTCACGATGCTGATCACGGCGGCCATCTACGGTGGTGCCGCCTGCGCCACCTTTGCGCTCCTGCCCGAGCGCGCGCAGCCCCGGACGGCTGGCAGCGCAGTGGGTGCATGGCAGCAGCTGCGCGCCACCTTCAGGCAGGCCCGTGCCTACCGCGATTTCATGCAGCTGCTGGTCTGCACCGTGTGCTACCAGGGCGGCGTGGCGGTGGCCATCACGCTCGCGGCCATCTATGCCGAGCAGGTCATCGGCTTCGTGGCGAGCGAGACCATGGTGCTGATCTTCGTGCTCAACATCGCGGCCGCGGTCGGCGCCTTCGGCTTCGGCTACGTGCAGGACCGCGTCGGCCACAAGATCTCGCTGGCCGGCACGCTGGTGGCATGGATCGCGGTCTGCGTGATTGCCGCGATGGCGACCACCAAGGGCACTTTCTGGTGGGCCGCCGCCATCGCGGGGCTCGCCATGGGTTCGAGCCAGTCGGCCGGCCGCGCGATGACGGGTTACCTGGCGCCGCCGCGGCAGCTCGCGGAGTTCTTCGGGCTCTGGACCTTTGCCACGCGGCTCGCGGGCATCATCGGTCCGCTGATGTTCGGCGCCATCACATGGGCTGCGGGCGGCAACCAGCGCATCGCCATTCTCTCGACCGCCGCGCTGTTCATTGCGGGGCTGCTGCTGTTGCTGCCGATCGACATGGCGCGCGGCAGGGAAGCGGCGCTGCGCAGCCGATGAGGGCAGCAGCAGATCAGGGCATCTGCTGCTGCAGGGACTTTGGCACCCGATAGCGCTCGCCGTCGTAGCGCAGCGTCACGGTATTGAAGCGCGCGGGCATGGCCTTTTCGGTGCAGCCCTGGTCCTCCTGCATCTGCGCGCGGCTCTGCACCAGCGTGCGCGACAGCTGCAGATCGGCATAGCCGTTGCTCGCCGGCTTGCCGACCGAAAGCATCGTGCGAAGCTGCTCGAAGCGGCCGGTGCACGTGCTGTCCCATTCGCCGCTGTCGTGGTCGAGCTCGACCTCCTGCAGCACCTGGCGCAGCTTGCTGCCGTGGTGCACGTAGAGGCGGATGGTTTCGCTTGCCACCGTGCTGCCCGGCGCCGTGCCCCGGTAGCGCACGCGCAGCCCGAAGGCGCGCGTGTCGGACGACAGCACGTAGCGCGAGGTGTCGATGCGGATGTCCTGGATGGCGGTGGCGCTGTCTTCGTCGAGTGCCTCGGGCTGGAAGATGCGGCCGATCACCGTGTCGCGCTCGGTGTTGCCGTTGTCGGGCCGCTGGATCAGCAGCAGTTCCAGGTCGAAGACCTTGGCGCCCGTGCTGCTGGTTTCGCGTGGCACGGGCAGCACCACGATGCTGCGTCCCGGAAAGGCGGGCCAGAGCTTGCAGGCGGCCAGGCGCTCATCGAGCGGACGGTTCGGATAGAGCTTGGCATGCATGCGCTCGGCGAGGCCGCTCTCGCAGGCCGCATGGCCGAGGCCCGCTGCCGAGAGGCCGAGCAGCAGCAGGGCGCAGCGCAAAAGAAGATGCATGGTGTCGGGTCGGCTTCAGGCGGCGGTTGCGGCAGCCGCCGAGCTGCCTTGGGGCTGTTGCAGCCAATGCGCGGCGGCGGCTTCGAGCGTGGCCGCGTCGCCGCTGCCCTGCAGGACCAGCCCGCCTTCGCCGCCTTGCGCGAGGCGGCCGAGCGAAGCCAGCACGCGCCGGGCCTGCTGCGCGACCGGCGCGCCGGTGTCGATGAAACGCAGCGCGGGCGGTGCATGGCGCTGCAACTCGTTCTTCACGAGCGGGTAGTGGGTGCAGCCGAGCACCACGGTATCGACCTGGCCGGGCGCATCGCCCAAAGGTCCGGCTTTGCTCATGTAGCGGGCGCAGAGTTCCGCGATGGCCGCGGTGTCGAAGCCCTCGATCGCCTTCACGAGCCCGTCGCAGGGCACACCGCGCACATTGGCCGATCCTGCGAAGGAGTCGCGCAGCGCCGCGTACCTGGCACTGGCCAGCGTCCCGCGCGTGGCCATCACCGCGATGTGGCCGGTGCGGCTGGTCGCCACGGCGGGCTTGAGCGCAGGCTCGAGGCCCACGATGGGCAAGGCCGGATGCTCGGCGCGCAGCAGGTGGATCGCCGCCGTGGTGGCCGTGTTGCAGGCCACCACCAGCGCCTTGATGCCGTGCTCGGCCATCAGTTGCTCCACCACCTTGCGCGAGCGCTCGATCACGTAGCCATCGCCGCGCTCGCCATAGGGCGCAAAAGCGGTGTCGGCAAAGTACACGAAGCGCTCGTGCGGCAGCTCGGCGCGCAGCGCGGCCAGCACGCTGAGCCCGCCGACGCCGCTGTCGAAGACGCCGACCGGGTTGTTCAAGCCTCTTCCATCATGATGGTCTTGAACTCGCCGCTCGCAATGCGCTTCTGCCACTCGGCCGGGCCGGTGATGTGCGCGCTCGTGCCGCCGGCATCGACCGCCACCGTCACGGGCATGTCGACCACGTCGAATTCATAGATGGCTTCCATGCCCAGGTCCTCGAAGCCCACCACCTTGGCGGTCTTGATCGCCTTGCTCACGAGGTAGGCGGCGCCGCCCACGGCCATGAGGTAGGCGCTCTTGTGCTTCTTGATGGCCTCGATGGCGACCGGGCCGCGCTCGGCCTTGCCGATCATCGCGATCAGGCCGGTCTGGGCCAGCATCATCTCGGTGAAGCCGTCCATGCGCGTGGCGGTGGTCGGGCCGGCCGGGCCCACGGCCTCGTCGCCCACCGGATCGACCGGGCCGACGTAGTAGATGACGCGGTTGGTGAAATCGACCGGCAGCTTCTCGCCCTTGGCCAGCATGTCCTGGATGCGCTTGTGCGCGGCGTCGCGGCCAGTGAGCATCTTGCCGTTGAGCAGCAGCGTGTCGCCGGGCTTCCAGCTCGCCACTTCGGCGGGCGTGAGCTTGTCGAGGTCGACGCGCTTGCTCTTCTTTTCGTCGGGCGCCCAGTTGACGTCGGGCCAGAGGTCGAGCGAGGGCGGGTCGAGGTAGACCGCGCCGCTGCCGTCCATCACGAAGTGCGCATGCCGCGTGGCCGCGCAGTTGGGGATCATCGCCACCGGCTTGCTGGCCGCGTGCGTGGGGTACATCTTGATCTTGATGTCGAGCACGGTTGCCAGGCCGCCCAGGCCCTGCGCGCCGATGCCCAGCGCATTGACCTTCTCGTACAGCTCGATGCGCAGCGCCTCGACCTTGCTGAGCTCGGCGCCCGAGGCCTTCTTGGCCTGCAGCTCGTGCATGTCGAGGTCGTCCATCAGGCTTTCCTTGGCCATCAGCGCGGCCTTCTCGGCCGTGCCGCCGATGCCGATGCCCAGCATGCCCGGCGGGCACCAGCCGGCGCCCATGGTGGGCACCGTCTTGAGCACCCAGTCGACCACGCTGTCGCCGGGGTTCAGCATCACGAGCTTGCTCTTGTTCTCGCTGCCGCCGCCCTTGGCCGCGACCGTCACTTCGACGGTGTTGCCCGGAACGATCTCGGTGAAGATCACTGCGGGCGTGTTGTCCTTGGTGTTCTTGCGGTCGAACTGCGGATCGGCCACGACCGAGGCGCGCAGCGTGTTGTCGGGGTGGTTGTAGCCGCGGCGCACGCCTTCGTTGACGGCGTCGTCCAGCGAGCCCGTGAAGCCGCCCCAGCGCACGTCCATGCCCACCTTGAGGAACACGTTGACGATGCCGGTGTCCTGGCAGATCGGGCGGTGGCCCGTGGCGCTCATCTTGCTGTTGGTCAGGATCTGCGCGATGGCGTCCTTGGCGGCGGGGCTCTGCTCGCGCTCGTAGGCCTTGGCCAGGTGGGCGATGTAGTCGGCGGGGTGGTAGTAGCTGATGTACTGCAGCGCGGCGCTGATCGATTCGATCAGGTCGGCCTGCTGGATCGTGGTCGTCATGGTGGGGGGTGCTTTTTGGAGTGTGGAAACGCCCCCCGATTATCTCAGCCGCCGCGTTCTACCTTGCGGCGGCCCGGGCTTCCTCGATCCAGCCGTCGAACAGCGGCCGGTGCACCCGGATCCAGCCGTCCGCGTGGCGCTCCAGGTCTTGCTGCGTATTGGCGCCCTCGCTCATGCGCAGGTTCTGGGCGTTGATGTCGCCGATCGGCAGTTTCATCACCTCGAACAGCCTGCCGGCGGCCGGATTCTTCTCGACGAAGGCCCGGTTGGCGACGATCTGCTCCTGGTTGGCCTGGAAGCCGTAGTTCTTGCCGTTGGGGAGCTGCGTGTCCGCGTTGCCGCCCTGGGAGGACGAGAAGGGCACCTGCAGCCACACCACGTCCGCTCCGGGCCGCAGCACCGCGCTGACCCAGTAGGGCGTCCAGGTGTAGTACAGCACCGGCTTGTCCTGCTTGAAGCGGGCGATGGTGTCGGCCATCAGCGCGGCATAGCTGCCCTGCTTGTGCGTGACGGTGTCGCGCAGCCGGTAGGCCGTCAGGTGGTTCTCGATCGCCAGTTCGCAGCCCCAGCCGGGGTTGCAGCCCGTCAGGTCGGCCTTGCCGTCGCCGTCGGCGTCGAACAGCCTGGCGATGGCCGGGTCCTTCAGCTGCGCGATGCTGCTGATGTTGTACTGCTCGGCCGTCTTGCGGTCGATCAGGTAGCCCTGCACCGCGCCGTCCGAGTACACGCCCTTGCGCCACAGCTTGGCGTCGCCGCCGCTGTTCTTGTAGAAGTCGGCGTGCAGCAGGCTCCAGTGGTTGGCCATGAAAGTGGCGTCGCCGTTGGCGATGGCCAGGTGCTCGGTGGCGGGTTCGAGGTCCTTCATGGGCTCCACCGTGTAGCCGAGCTTTTCGAGCGCGCGCATCACGAGCAGCGTCTGGAACGCCTCTTCGGCGAGCGAGCTCTTGAGCGGCTGCACGGTGACGCCCTTGCCGGGCAGGTCGTTGGCGGCCTGTGCGGCCATGCCGAAGGCGGCGAAGCCGAGCGCCAGCAGGCCGCGGGCGAGGATGAGACTGATTTTCTTCATGCGTTGATTTCCTGCGTGACGGCTTATTGCGCTTGCGTGGCGAGGGCGGAAACGGGTTCGTTCGCACCGTCGCCGCGGGACGGCGTGCCGACGAGGCGCTGCAACAGGCGCAGTGCCAGGCCGGCCGGCCCGGTGTGCCACCAGCGGCGCCCGGCGCTGCGGCGCGACTTGCCCATGGCCTGCGTGAGCCGGTCGAGCGAGATCGCCAGCAGCACGATGCCCAGGCCGCCCACGGTCGCCAGGCCCATGTCGAGCCGGCCAATGCCGCGCAGCACCATCTGGCCGAGGCCACCGACGGCGATCATCGAGGCGATCACCACCATCGACAGCGACAGCATCAGCGCCTGGTTGATGCCCGCCATGATCGAGGGCATGGCCAGCGGCAGCTGCACCTTCACCAGCATCTGCCAGGGCGAGGCGCCGTAGGCACGCGCGGCCTCGATCAGGTCGGGCCGCACCTGGCGCAGGCCCAGGTTGGTCAGGCGCACCAGCGGCGCCAGCGCGAAGATGATGGTCACGATCACGCCGGGCACGTTCCCGATGCCGAACAGCATCACCACCGGCACCAGGTAGACGAAGGCGGGCGTGGTCTGCATCGCGTCGAGCACCGGGCGCATGAGGCGCTGGGCGCGGTCGCTGCTGGCCAGCAGCACGCCGAGCGGGAGACCGATGATCATGCAGAACACCAGCGAGGTCAGCACCAGCGACAGCGTCACCATGGCCTCGGGCCAGATGCCCAGCATGGCCACGAGCAGCAGCGCCACCGTGGTGCCGATGGCGAGCGCACGGCCGGCGAACTGCCAGGCAAAGAGGCCGATCAGCGCGATCATCGCGAGCGTCGGCAGGCCGGTCAGCAGGCCCTGGACCCAGTTCAGCGTGCTGTCGATGGGCAGGCGCACGGTCTGGAAGAAGGGACGGAAATGTTCGACCACCCAGCCGAGGCCCTGGTTGATCCAGGATTCGACCGGCAGGGAGCCGTCCCAGAGGCGGTGCAGCTGCAAGCCGCTCGCCGTGGCGTCGGCCGAGCCGGCCAGCTGGTGGGCCGCGTCGGCGGGCGCGTCGAGCCAGGTGCTGGTGGTCGAGGTGTCGGGCGCGGCCGACAGCGCTTCCCACGGATCGACGAAGGTGGGGGTTGCGGGCGTGCTCAGGTCGGAAGGGAGTGTGTTGTCGTTCATCGTTCAGGGCCTTCGTGAATTCAGTGCGGCTCGGCGGCGAGCGCGGGTGCGGCGTTGGGCAGGACGGGCTCGATCGGCGGCGTGTCGCGGTCCAGGAACTTGAGCAGCGTCGTCTTGCTGATCGCACCGCAGAAGCGGCCGTCGTTCGCCACCACCGGCAGCGCGCACGGTGCCTGCGCGAGCTGGCCGATCAGGCCTGCCACCGGGGCGTCGGCATCGATGCGCGGCAGGTCGTCGATGAATGCGTGCTGCAGCCCCAGCGAGCCCGAATGCCCGTCGAGCGCGCCGCGCAGCGTGTCCGCCGACACCACGCCGAGGAAGCGCTTGTTCGGGCTCGTCACGTAGGCAAAGTCGCGGTCCTGGTCTTCGAGCAGCTTGAGTGCCGCGCGCGCGCCGCGCTCGGGGTGCTCGCACACCACCGTGAGCGACTTGCGCGCGATGTCCGCCGCCTTGAACACGGCCGCCGCATCGACGCCGCGCACGAAGCTGCGCACATAGTCGTCCGCCGGGCTGCGCAGGATCTCGTCGGGCGTGCCGACCTGGATCACCTGGCCGTCCTTCATGATCGCGATGCGGTCGCCGATGCGCATGGCCTCGTCGAGGTCGTGCGAGATGAAGACGATGGTGCGCCGCTGCTCCTTCTGCAGCCGCAGCAGCTCCGACTGCATCTCGGTGCGGATGATCGGATCGAGCGCCGAGAAGGCCTCGTCCATCAAGAGGATCGACGGGTCCGAAGCCAGCGCACGCGCGAGGCCCACGCGCTGCTGCATGCCGCCCGAAAGCTCGTCGGGGTAGCTGTCGCCCCAGCCCGCGAGGCCCACCTGCGCGAGTGCCAGGTCGGCCTGCGCGAGGCGTTCCTTCTTGCTGGTGCCCGAGAGTTCGAGGCCGAAGGCGGTGTTCTCGCGCACCGTCATGTGCGGCATCAAGGCGAACGACTGGAACACCATGCTGATGTCCTTGCGGCGCAGTGCGCGCAGCCTGGCGTCGGAATGCTCGTTGATGTCCGCGCCGTCGATCACGATGCGCCCCGCGGTCGGCTCGATCAGCCGGTTCAGGAGGCGCACCAGCGTCGACTTGCCCGAACCCGAGAGGCCCATGATGACGAAGATCTCGCCGGCCTGGATCTCGAAGGTGGCATCGAACACGCCGATCGACTGGCCCGTCTGCGCGAGGATTTCCTTCTTCGAAAAACCTTGGCGGACGAGGTCGAGTGCCTGTTCGGGCGAATCGCCAAACACCTTGAAGACATGGTCGATGAGAATTCCTTTGGCCATACGCCGGGGCTCCTTGTGTAAAGGTTGGACACAGCACCGCCCCCCAAAAAGTACGAGGCGGCAACGGTCACGCCATCAGCCGAAGAGCCGTCCGAACAGAGAGCGCGAGAAACGCGTGCAATGACCCGGCGAGCCTTGGAGGGCTGCCGACAGGCACTGAAGACGACGTGGCGACGAAACCAGTGCCCGCCGAAAGGTGGCGTGGCAGTGGGGCCGGAAAACGATCCGGCCGGTGTGCCGGGCAGGGCCCGGCGGGGAGAACCTGGCACCGCGACGGGATTCGGAGATCCGCGAGTAGTGCAGGGCCGACCAACATGACTTGTTGGTCGTCTGAAGCCCATGATTATAACTTTTTGACATGACGCAGGTCAACCCAACGGGCGTAACGTGATGCTGGCTGCGGCCCCAATGGCCCCGTCAAATGCGAGCTATTCTTATTGCCCGATACTCGGGCCGTGCCCGATCAGGCGGCGCGACCATCCAAGACTGCGGAGCTTTTCTCATGACGACTTCCCCCAAGACCCGTGCCGAACGCGATACCTTCGGACCGATCGACGTGCCGGCCGACAAGCTGTGGGGTGCGCAGACGCAGCGCTCGCTGCAGAACTTCGACATCTCGGGCGAGCAGCAGCCGCGCGAGATCATCAAGGCGCTGGCGCAGGTCAAGCGCGCCTCGGCCGCGGTCAACCACGCGCTGGGCCTGCAGGACGAGAAAAAAACCAAGGCCATCATGGCCGCGGCCGACGAAGTCATTGCCGGCAAGCACCCGGGCGAGTTTCCGCTGGTGGTGTGGCAAACCGGCTCGGGCACGCAGACCAACATGAACGTCAACGAGGTGCTGGCCAACCGCGCCAGCGAACTGCTCGGCGGCGAGCGCGGGGAAGGGCGCCTCGTGCATCCGAACGACGACGTGAACCGCAGCCAGTCGAGCAACGACGTGTTCCCCACCGCGATGCACGTGGCGGCGGTCGAGGCCATCACGCACAAGCTGCTGCCGGCCATCGCCAGGCTGCGCGGCACGCTTGAGCAGAAGTCGAAGGACTTTGCCGACATCGTGAAGATCGGCCGCACCCACCTGCAGGACGCCACGCCGCTCACGCTGGGCCAGGAGTTCTCGGGCTACGTGGCGCAACTCGCGCATGGCGAGGCGCATGTGCGCGCCGCACTGCCGCACCTGTGCGAACTGGCGCTGGGCGGCACGGCCGTCGGCACCGGGCTCAATGCGCCCAAGGGCTATGCCGAGCAGGTGGCCGCCGAACTCGCAAAGCTCACGGGCCTGCCTTTCGTGACCGCGCCCAACAAGTTCGAAGCCATGGCCAGCGTCGATGCGCTGGTGCATGCCCACGGCGCGCTCAAGACACTGGCCGCCAGCATGAACAAGATCGCCAACGATGTGCGCTGGCTCGCGAGCGGCCCGCGCAGCGGCATCGGCGAACTCAGCATTCCGGAGAACGAACCCGGCTCGTCGATCATGCCGGGCAAGGTCAACCCGACGCAGAGCGAAGCCGTCACGATGCTGGCCGCGCAGGTGTTCGGCAACGACGTGGCCATCAACATCGGCGGCGCCTCGGGCAACTTCGAGCTCAATGTGTTCCGCCCGATGGTGGCGCACAACTTCCTGCAGAGCGTGCGCCTGCTGGCCGACGGCATGGTGAGCTTCAACGACCACTGCGCGGTGGGCATCGAGCCGAACCGCGAACGCATCACCGAGCTGGTTCAGCGTTCGCTGATGCTCGTGACCGCGCTCAACACGCACATCGGCTACGACAAGTCGGCCTACATCGCGAAGAAGGCGCACAAGGAAGGCACCAGCCTGCGCGAAGCCGCGATTGCCTCGGGCCACCTCACGGCCGAGCAGTTCGACCAGTGGGTGGTGCCGGAGAACATGACCGGCCGTTGATCAGTACCCGATGGTGTAGCGCTGGCGCGAGTGCGCTGGTTTCTCGAGCTCGTCGATGAACGCGATCGCGTAGTCCTCGAACGTGATCCAGCTGCGGCCTTCGGCACTCACGAGCAGGTCGTCCTTGCCCAGGCGGAACTTGCCCGTGCGCTCGCCTTCGACGAACTCGGCCGAGGGCGACAGGAAGGTCCAGTCGAGTTCCTTCTCGTTGCGCAGCGCCTCCAGGAACACGCCGCCGGCCGAGGCTTCGGCCTTGTACGCCTCGGGGAAGTTCGGCGTGTCGATCACCTTCAGGCCCGGTGCCGCGAACAGGCTGCCGGCACCGCCGACCACCAGCAGGCGCTTCACGCCCGCGCGCTTGGCCGGCTCGATGATGGCCGCGGGCGGCACGGTGGAGAAGTGCGCGGCGCTGAACACGGCGTCGTGGCCGGCCAGTGCCTTTTCGAGCGCGGCGCTGTCGAGCACGTCGAGGTCGAGCGCCTTCACGTTGGCGCGGCCCGAGAGTTTTTCGCTCGCCTTGCGCGCGATGGCCGTCACGGTGTGGCCGCGGCGCAGGGCTTCGTCGAGAAGGCGGCCGCCGGCGCGTCCGGTGGCGCCGATGATGGCGATGTGGCTCATTGAATGGCTCCAGAGAGTGGTTGGGATGAATCGCATCTTAGGTTTCTGGTTTCGAAAGAAATACCTCGAATTGCGCGCTTGTTTATTCCTAAAATCGTTCGAATGGACCGATTGAATGCAATGCGCGTGTTCGTCACCGTGGTGGATTCGGGCAGCCTTTCGGCCGCGGCCGACAAGCTCGACCTCTCGCGCCCGGTGGTCACGCGCTACGTGGCCGAACTCGAGCAATGGACGGGTGCGCGCCTCTTGCACCGCACGACGCGCCGGCTGAGTCTCACGGCGGCGGGCGAGGAACTGCTGCCGCGCTGCCGCCAGGTGCTCGAACTCGCGGGCGACATGCAGGAAGCCGTGCGGCAGCCGGCCGAGGCGCCGCGCGGCCAGCTGCGCATCACGGCCAGCACTTCGTTCGCACAGGCGCAGCTGGCCGATGCGGTGGCCGACTACGTGCGGCTCTATCCCGGCGTGGCGGTCGACCTGGTGCTGCTGGACCGGGCGGTGAACCTGGTGGACGAGCGCATCGACCTGGCGATCCGCGTGGCGGTGGAGATCGATCCCAACCTCATTGCGCGGCGGCTCACCGATTGCCGCTCGGTGGTGTGCGCATCACCCGGCTACCTGAAGGAGCACGGGCAGCCGCTGCGCGTGGAGGAACTGGCCCAGCGCAACTGCCTCACGCACTCGTACTTCGGCCGCAGCCTCTGGAATTTCACGCGCAAGGAAGACGGCGCGCCCGTTTCGGTGGCCGTGGGCGGCAACGTGTCGACCAACGATGCCGCGAGCCTGATGCACCTGGCGCGGGCCGGGGCCGGCATCACGATGCTGCCGACCTACCTGACCGCCGGCTTGCTGCAGGCCGGCGAACTGGTGCGGCTGTTCCCGGAATTCGAGCCGCAGGTGGTCGGCATGTATGCGGTGTATGCGTCGCGCAAGCACATGCCGGCCACGCTGCGCACGATGCTCGACTTCCTGGCCAGGCGATTCACCGAGGTGCCCGCCTGGGACCAGCCGAATGCAGGCCGGGCGCTCAGTGCGAGCCGCCGCCCTGTGGCGCGCTCGACGTCATGAGCTTGTCGGTGTAGGCGATGGCCATGGCCGAGAACAGGAAGGCGATGTGGATCACGGTCTGCGCAATCAGCACGCGGTCGGTGTAGTTGTCCGCGTTG
Organism: Variovorax sp. SPNA7; assembly: GCF_033807855.1. Taxonomy (NCBI): domain Bacteria; kingdom Pseudomonadati; phylum Pseudomonadota; class Betaproteobacteria; order Burkholderiales; family Comamonadaceae; genus Variovorax; species Variovorax sp. SPNA7. The sequence continues at coordinate 3,327,273 of NZ_CP138513.1, read as the reverse complement.
ATGAAGGTCTTCAGCAGGTGGATCGAGCTGATGCCGATGATGGCGGTGGCCAGCTTGACCTTGAGCACCGAGGCGTTCACATGGCTCAGCCACTCGGGCTGGTCGCGGTGGCCTTCGAGATCCATGCGGCTCACGAAGGTTTCGTAGCCGCCCACGATCACCATGATCAGCAGGTTGGAGATCATCACCACGTCGATCAGCGCCAGCACCACCAGCATGATCACCGTTTCGTTGAGCGTGCCCACCGGCGCGGTGGTCTTGTAGCCGATGCTGGTGATCAGCGCCTGCAGCGCGTCCTTGCTGCCGAAGGCCGCCTCCACCAGGTGCAGCAACTCGACCAGGAAGTGCACCACGTACACCGCCTGCGCCACGATCAGCCCCAGGTAGAGCGGCAGCTGCAGCCAGCGGCTCGCGAAAATCAGCTTGGGCAGCGGCCGGAGCGGCGAGCCGCGGGCTGGAACAGGCGTATTCGGGCGGTCGAAGGATTCGGGTGCGGACATGGAGAGGATGATTGGAAACGACGGGCGATTCTAGAGGTGCCCCCATGTCCGACTCGTGATAACCCTGCGAACTAACATCGCAACCGTCAGTGGCCCGTAAGTGGGCCCGCCGACATTACGGCCGCACCTAGATCAAGGAGACAAGAAAATGAGCAGCAGCGCATCGAAGAACATCGAATCCGTCCTGGTCGAGAACCGCGTGTTCCCCCCCGACGCCCGCGCCAGCACCGGCGCCCGCATCGCCGGCATGGCCGCCTACGAGGCCCTGTGCCAGGAGGCCGAACAGGACTTCGAAGGCTTCTGGAGCCGCCTGGCGCGCGAGAACCTGGACTGGACCCAGCCCTTCACGAAGACACTCGACGAGTCGAAGGCGCCGTTCTACGAGTGGTTCGGCGACGGCGAACTCAACGCCAGCGCCAACTGCCTGGACCGCCACATCGGCACCCCCGTCGAGCACAAGACCGCCATCGTCTTCGAGGCCGACGACGGCGCCGTCACCAACGTCACCTACAAGGAACTGCTCGCCCGCGTGAGCCAGTTCGCCAACGCCCTGAAGGCCGCCGGCATCGGCAAGGGTGACCGCGTCATCATCTACATGCCCATGACCATCGAGGGCGTGGTCGCCATGCAGGCGTGCGCCCGCATCGGCGCCACCCACAGCGTGGTGTTCGGCGGCTTCTCCGCCAAGGCCCTGCAGGAGCGCATCATCGACGCCGGCGCCGTGGCCGTCATCACCGCCAACTACCAGCTGCGCGGCGGCAAGGAGCTGCCCCTCAAGGCCATCGTCGACGACGGCATTGCCCTGGGCGGCTGCGAATCCATCCAGACCGTCTTCGTCTACGAGCGCACCCCCAGCGCCTGGCCCCGCGTCGACGGCCGCGACAAGACCTTCGCCGAGGCGCTGGCTGGCCAGAGCACCGACTGCCCGCCCGTGCCCGTCAACGCCGAGCACCCGCTCTTCATCCTCTACACCTCCGGCTCCACCGGCAAGCCCAAGGGCGTGCAGCACGCCACCGGCGGCTACCTGCTGTGGGCTCGGCTCACCATGGACTGGACCTTCGACATCCGGCCCGAGGACGTCTTCTGGTGCACCGCCGACATCGGCTGGATCACCGGCCACACCTACGTCGCCTACGGGCCGCTCGCCGCCGGCGCCACCCAGGTCGTGTTCGAGGGCATCCCCACCTTCCCGCACGCCGGGCGCTTCTGGCAGATGATCGAGAAGCACCAGGTCAGCGTCTTCTACACCGCCCCCACCGCCATCCGCTCGCTCATCAAGGCTGCCGAATCGGACGAGAAGGTGCACCCGAAGAACTGGAACCTGGACAGCCTGCGCATCCTCGGCTCCGTCGGCGAGCCCATCAACCCCGAGGCCTGGATGTGGTACCACCGGCACATCGGCCATGAGAAATGTCCGATCGTCGACACCTTCTGGCAGACCGAGACCGGCGGCCACGTCATCACGCCCTTGCCGGGCGCCACGCCGCTGGTGCCGGGCTCGTGCACCTTGCCGCTGCCGGGCATCGCGGCGGCCATCGTGGACGAGACCGGCAAGGACCTGCCCAACGGCGCGGGCGGCATGCTGGTCATCAAGCGGCCCTGGCCCTCGATGATCCGCACCATCTGGAACGACCCCGAGCGCTTCAGGAAGAGCTACTTCCCCGAGGAGATGGGCGGCACCATCTACCTGGCCGGCGACGGCGCGGTGCGGTCCGCTGGCGGACCCTCCGGTTCCGGGGCCGACCGCGGCTACTTCCGCATCACCGGGCGCATCGACGACGTGCTCAACGTCTCGGGGCATCGCCTGGGCACGATGGAGATCGAATCGGCGCTGGTGTCCAAGACCGACCTGGTGGCCGAGGCCGCGGTGGTGGGGCGGCCCGACGACGTGACGGGCGAGGCGGTGTGCGCCTTCGTGGTGCTCAAGCGCGGGCGCCCGAGCGGCGAAGAGGCCAAGCAGATCGCCAACGAGCTGCGCGCCTGGGTGGCCAAGGAGATCGGCCCGATCGCCAAGCCCAAGGACATCCGCTTCGGCGACAACCTGCCCAAGACGCGCAGCGGCAAGATCATGCGGCGCCTGCTGCGCAGCATCGCCAAGGGCGAGGCCATCACGCAGGACATCTCGACGCTGGAAAATCCGGCGATTCTGGAACAGTTGTCACAGACCAACTGATTCGATCTGTAGGACATGGCCGTTAACGGAAAGCAGGGGCCATTGCGGCCCTCGGCCTGAGGTAAAACCGGCGCAGTTGCCATGCACCTCGACGTGCATGGCGAGTTCACTGTGTTCGATCTTTACGAAGGAGGCCCCCATGGGCGTGAGATCTGCTTTCCTGTTCGTCATCCTGCTGCTGATCGCGGCGCTCGCCGCGCTCAACTGGGGCACGCTTTCGGGCCCGGTGCCGGTGTCGCTGGGCTTCATGACCGTGTCGGCGCCGCTGGGCCTCATGATGCTGGGGCTGACGGTGGCCCTCGGCGTGTTCTTCCTGGTCTACGTTCTGTACCTGCACAGCTCGGTGCTGCTCGACGCCAAGCGCCACAACAGGGAAATGCAGGTGCAGCGCGACTTGGCCGACAAGGCCGAGGCCTCGCGCTTCACCGAGCTGCGCAATTTCCTCGAAGCGCAGGAAACCAAGCACATGGCGCAGAACGCCGATCGGCATGCCGCGCTGCTGACGCGGCTGGGGCAGCTCGAGAGCGTGATCCGTCAGCGCTCGGAGCAGTCCGACAACACCGTGGCCGCACACATCGGCCAGCTCGAGGACCGCATCGAGCGCAAGCCGCTACCCACGGACATCGATCCGCGGATCTGACGAGCGCTCGTCAGCGCGCCAGCAGCACCCAGGCCGCCAGCTTCTTGGCGTCGGCTTCGCTGACCTGGTTGTTGGCCGGCATGGCCAACGGCCCCCACACGCCCGAGCCGCCCTTGATGATCTTCGTCGCCAGCATGTCGACGGCACCGGCATTGCCCTTGTACTTGGCGGCCACGTCCTTGAAGGCGGGGCCGAGCACCTTGCGGTCCACCGCGTGGCAGCTCATGCAGTTCTTCGACGTTGCCAACGCCAGGTCGGCAAAGGCGGGCGCCGCCAGGCCGAGACCGAGAACCGCGAATGACAGGAGTCTTTTCATGGGGCTTTATTCGTAATGGCTGGGTTACATTCGATGTAACGCGATTGTAGGTAGCGCCGTGGACCGGCGTCCGGAAGCGTTGCCAAACAAAACCCGGAGGGATTCGCGATGCTTTTTCTGCTGTTGGGCCTGCTCGGCGTGGGCCTCAAGTACTTCGAGGTGGGCATGGTGGCCGGCTGGAGCTGGTGGATCGTGCTGTCGCCTTTTGCCATGGCCGTGGCGTGGTGGGCATGGGCCGACTGGTCGGGCTACACCAAGCGCAAGGTCGTCGAGCGCGAGGATGCGCGCAAGCAGGCGCGCATCGACCGCCAGCGCAGCAACATGGGCCTGCCGGGCAGCAAGGGCCAGCGCCCCAAGCGCTGACGGGCGGCCTCCAGCCCGCACGCCTCGCGGCACCGCGACATGGACGAGGAAGCGACCCGCCATGCGATGCTCGTCTTCGGGCTCTCGCTGCTTGTCGGGCCGGCCATCGGCGGGCTGGCGGGATGGCTCAAGAATCTTTTCTGGGGCGTGGGCGTCGGAGCCCTGCTGATCGGCTGCGCCGGCCTCTATGCGGCCGCGACCATCGGCTGGCATCGCTACCAGTCGATCGCAGGCACGGCCAGCGTGCAGGGCAGCCTGGTCGAATTCGTGGAGGAGCGCAGCAAGGACAGCAACGGCCGCACGACGGTCTCGCGCGCACCCATCGTCGAATACACCGCCGCCGATGGGCAGAAGCGCCGCGTCAAGGGGCTCGGCGGCGGACTGTCGGACAAGGAGTGGGGCGATCCGGTGGAGGTGCGCTACAGCCTGGCCGACCCTGCGCAGGCCCTGGTGGCCGATTTCCAGAACATGTGGGGCGCCGTCTGGGGCCTGGGCCTCTTCGGGCTGTTCCCGATGATGTTCGGGCTGTTCTTCACCGGCATGGCGATCAAGGAAGGGCGGCCCCATGGCCGTGCAGCGGCGCCGCAGTGCACGGCCACCCCCGCGCAGCAGCGCTGGCGCACGCGCGGCACCGTGCTGGCCAACCTGGTGTTCGTGGCCGGCTTTGCCGTCTGCTTTCTCTACCCGGACGAACGCCTGGGAAGGGCGCTCGGCGCGGGCTTCATGACCATCGGCACCGGCGCATTGCTGCACTTCATTGTGCAGAGCCTGCCGCCGGCGATGGAGTTCGAGTTCCGCAGCATCCTCGCGATCGTGGGCCTCGGCTTCCTGGCCTTTGGCTACGGCGCGTGGATGATGTTCTGACCGGCCTCAGAACTTGTCGAGCACCGCGCCCGAACTGGCGCTCGAGGCATTGAACGCGAACTTGGCCTGCACGCCGCGCGTGTAGCGCGGCGCCGGCGGCTTCCAGCCTTCGCGGCGCTTGGCCAGCTCGGCTTCGGGCACGTTGAGTTCGAGCACCAGCTTGTGCGCATCGATGGTGATCGAGTCGCCTTCGTTGACGAAGGCAATGGTGCCGCCCGCCGCCGCTTCAGGCGCGACGTGGCCCACCACCATGCCCCAGGTGCCGCCCGAGAAGCGGCCGTCGGTGATCAGGCCCACGCTTTCGCCGAGGCCCGCGCCGATCAGCGCGCCCGTGGGTGCCAGCATCTCGGGCATGCCCGGGCCGCCCTTGGGGCCGAGGTAGCGCAGCACCATCACGTCGCCGGCCTTGATCTTGCCGTCCAGGATGGCCTTGAGCGCCGACTGCTCGTCGTCGAACACGCGCGCCGGGCCGGTGATGACCGGGTTCTTGAGGCCGGTGATCTTGGCGACCGCGCCTTCGGGCGACAGGTTGCCCTTGAGGATGGCCAGGTGGCCTTCGTCGTACATCGGCTTGTCGATCGGGCGGATCACGTCCTGGTCGGCACGCGGCACGTCGGGCACGTCCTTCAGCACTTCGGCGATCGTCTGGCCGGTGATGGTGATGCAGTCGCCGTGCAGCAGGCCCGCGTTCAGCAGCACCTTCATGACCTGCGGGATGCCGCCGGCCTGGTGCAGGTCGACCGCGAGGTACTTGCCCGAGGGCTTCAGGTCGCACAGCACCGGCACCTTCTTGCGCATGCGCTCGAAGTCGTCGATGGTCCATTCGACCTCGGCGGCATGCGCAATGGCCAGGAAGTGCAGCACGGCATTGGTGGAGCCACCGGTGGCCATGATCACCGCCACCGCGTTCTCGATGGCCTTCTTGGTCACGATGTCGCGCGGCTTGATGTCTTTCTTGATGGCCTCGATCAGCACCTTGGCCGATTCCTTGGCCGAGTTGGCCTTTTCGTCGTGCGGGTTGGCCATGGTCGACGAGTAGGGCAGCGAGATGCCCAGCGCCTCGAACGCGCTGGACATGGTGTTGGCCGTGTACATGCCGCCGCAGGAGCCGGTGCCGGGAATGGCGCGCTTCTCGATCTCGTGCAGGTCCTCGTCGCTCATGTTGCCGGCGGCGTTCTGGCCCACGGCCTCGAACACGCTCACGATGTTGAGGTCCTGCCCCTTGTAGCGGCCCGGCAGGATGGTGCCGCCGTAGACGTAGATCGCCGGCACGTTGGCGCGCAGCATGCCCATGAGGCCGCCGGGCATGTTCTTGTCGCAGCCGCCGACCACCAGCACGCCGTCCATCCACTGGCCGCCCACGCAGGTCTCGATGCAGTCGGAGATGACCTCGCGGCTCACCAGCGAGTACTTCATGCCTTCGGTGCCCATGGCCATGCCGTCGGAGATGGTGGGGGTGCCGAACACCTGCGCGTTGCCGCCGGCTTCCTCGATGCCCGCGATGGCCGCGTCGGCCAGCTTCTGCAGGCCCGAGTTGCAGGGCGTGATGGTGCTGTGGCCATTGGCGACGCCGACCATCGGCTTCTTGAAGTCGGCCTCTTCGTAGCCCATGGCGTAGAACATCGAGCGGTTGGGCGCGCGGCTCTTGCCTTCGACGATGTTGGCGCTGCGGCGGTTGATCTGGATTGGCTTGGTGTCCATGGTGTCTCTTGTATCGTGGAGGAGATCGAGGGGAATTCCAAGTATCGGACTTCTCATTGATTCATTCCAATCCATTTTTATGCGCCGATTGATATGCTTGGCATATGAAAGATGCCTTGATCGACCTGCGCGCCTGGCGCCAGTTCGTGGCCGTGGCCGAAGAGCTGCACTTCGGCCGCGCCGCGCTGCGGCTGCACATGACCCAGCCGCCGGTCACGCAGGCCATCGCCCAGCTCGAGAAAACGCTGGGCGTGGTGCTGTTCGACCGCACGCGCCGGCGCGTCGCGCTCACGCCGGCCGGCGAGGCGCTGCTGCCCGACGTGCGCGAGTTGCTGGCGCGCGCCCAGGCGCTGCCGGCGCGGGCGCGTGCGGCGGCGGCGGGGCAGGTCGGGCGCGTGCGCATCGCCTTTGTCTCGACCGTCGGTTTCGAGCAGCTGCCGGCCTGGGTGCGCGAATTCCGCGTGCGCTGCCCCGAGGTGGCGCTCGAACTGGTCGAAGCCACGGGCGACGTGCAGCTCGAGGCCTTCGCGCGCGGCGAGATCGATGCCGGCCTGATGCTGCATTCGCCGGGCGCCGCGCCACCCGGACTGGCGCGCCTGCAGGTGGAGGAAGAAGCGCTGGTGCTGGCGTTGCCGTCGCAGCACCGGCTCGCGCGTGCGCGTCCCGTGCCGCTGGCCGAGGCGCTGGCCGAACCGCTGGTGATCTTTCCGCGCCGCATCGTGCCGTCGCTGCACGATGCGGTCTTCGATCTTTATCACGCGGCAGGGCGCACGCCGCAGGTGGCGCAGGAAGCGATCCAGATGCAGACCATCGTCAACCTCGTCTCCGGCGGCATCGGCGTGGCCTGGGTGCCGCACAGCGTGATGCAGTTCCGGCGCGCCGGGGTGGTCTATCGGCAGGCCGGCGAGTTCAAGGGCACGGGCCGGCGCCGCGTGGCGCTGCCGGCCTGCGAAACCAGCCTGGTGTGGCCCGCGCAGGCCGCGCATCCGGCGCTGGCGCGCTTCGTGGAATTCGTGCGCGAGCGCACGGGGCGGGTGCGGGCGACGTAGGTCCGACTACCTGCGCGGCGTTCGTGCGCCGGCCGGCCGCGGTGCTTCGGGCGCATCGAGCGACGCGGCGAGCAGCATCTCGAGCCAGCCCGCGAAGGCCTGCATGCGGCGCGAGAGATTGCGGCGGTGCGGATAGACCAGGTGCACCGGCAGCGGCTGGGCGCGCGCCTCGGGCAGCACCTCGGCCAGCTCGCCGGCCGCGAGGTGTTCGCGCACGTCGTAGGCCGGGATCTGGATCAGCCCGAGCCCCGCCAGCGCGCAGGCGATGTAGGTCTCGGCATTGTTCGCGCTGACCTGGCTGCGCATGCGCAGCGTCGCGGTCTCGCCGTCGCGCTGCCACTCCCAGGGCGCCGCGCGGCCGCTGGTCGGCGAGGCGTAGTTGACCGCGGTATGCTCCGGCAGGTCCGCCGGCGCGCACGGCGTGCCATGGCGCGCCAGGTAGGCCGGGCTCGCGCAATTGATCAGCGTGAAATGCCCGAGCGGCCGCGCCACCAGGCTGCTGCTCGCCAACGGACCCACGCGCAGCGCGCAATCGACACCTTCGAGCACCAGGTCCACCGCACGGTCGCTGGAGCCGAGCTCGAGTTCGATCGCCGGGTAGCGCTCGAAGAAACCCGGCAGCGCCGGCGCGATGAGCCGCCGCGCGATGCGGCTCGGCACATCGACCTTGAGCCGTCCGCTCACCTGGCTGCGCGAGGGCAGGAACTGCTGCTCGATGTCTTCCATGTCGGCCACGAGCGTGCGGGCTCGCTCCAGCAGCACTTCGCCGTCGGGCGTGAGGCCGACGCGCCGCGTGGTCCGGTGCAGGAGGCGCGAGCCCAGCTTCGCCTCGAGCTGCTGCACCGCCGTGGAAATGGTGGCGCGCGGCAGCGCGAGCCGATCGGCCGCGCGCGTGAAGCTGCCGGTTTCGGCCACGCGCAGGAACACCTTGAGAAGGTCGATGCGGTCCATGCGTGCTGGCTGGATTGTTTGTGATTCTCGGAACAGTCTAGCGTCGGATTGTTGATTTATTCCGGAACTTGCCATCAATAGACTGAAGCTTCCCGATTCACATCAATGCTCTTCAGCAGGAGGCCATTCCATGTCCGCACGCACTCTCCAGAACAAGGTCGCCGTCATCGCCGGCGGCGGCAAGAACCTCGGCGCGCTCATCGGCCATCAACTGGTCGACGGCGGCGCCCGCGGCATCGCCATCCACTACAACAGCGACGCCTCGCGCAAGGAGGCCGAGAAGACCGCCGCCGAACTCGAGGCGAAGGGCGCCGGCACGCTGCTGGTGCAGGGCGACCTCTCTGTTGTGGACAACAACGTCAGGCTGTTCGACCAGGCCGTGAAGCACTTCGGGCAGGTCGACATCGCCATCAACACCGCGGGCGTGGTGATCAAGAAGCCGATCCTCGATGTCACCGAAGCCGACTACGACAAGAGCTTCGACGCCAACGCCAAGGCCGCGTTCTTCTTCATCCAGCAGGCCGGCCGCACGCTGGCCGACGGCGGCAGCATCGTGTCGCTGGTGAGCTCGCTGCTCGCGGCCTACACGCCGTTCTACGCGATCTATCCGGCCTCGAAGGCGGCGGTGGAGCACTACACGCGCGCAGCCTCCAAGGAGTTCGGCGAGCGCGGCATCTCGGTCAACGCCATCGGCCCCGGACCGATGGACACGCCGTTCTTCTACGGCCAGGAAAGCAAGGAAGCCGTCGAATACCACAGCAGCGCGGCGGCACTCAGCAAGTTCTCGAAGAAGGGCTTGACCGACATCGAGGACATCGCGCCCATCGTGCGCTTCCTGGTCACCGAAGGCTGGTGGATCACCGGCCAGACGATCTTTGCCAATGGCGGCTACACCACCCGCTGATCCGGCAGGATCGCGCCCGGAGGACAACGCAAGATGCACACGATCATGGTGATGGGCGGCGGCTTCGTGCTGCTGGTGGTGTTCCTGTTGGCCAGCCGCTTCATCGGCGACGGCTCGTCGCTGGCGCTGGCCACGGCTGCCAAGTGGTTCATCCCGGTGTGGTTCATCGGCGCCGGCATCAACATGGCCGTGGGCGTGGTCAAGGCCGGCTATTCGGTGGCCGAAGAACTGCCGATCTTCCTGCTGGTGTTTGCCGTGCCGGCGGTCGTGGCGGCACTGCTGTGGTGGAAGTTCGGGCGCTGACATTGCCCTGAATGTCCCCGCGCCGGCCGCGACATTCGGGCCGGGCACAATCCGCGGATGCTCATGTATCCGCAGATCAATCCCGTCGCCCTGCAGCTCGGGCCCGTGGCCATCCACTGGTACGGCCTGACCTACCTGGCCGCGTTCGCGCTGTTCTATTTTCTCGGTACGCGCCGGCTGCGCCACGAACCGTACCGCTCGCTGGTCGGGCAGGGCGCCTGGCAGCGCAAGGACATCGAGGACATCCTTTTCCTGGGCGTGATGGGCGTCATCGTGGGCGGGCGGCTCGGCTATTGCCTGTTCTACAAGCCCGAGTTCTATCTTTCGCACCCGCTCGAGATCCTCTACGTGTGGCAGGGCGGCATGAGCTTCCATGGCGGCCTGTTGGGCGTGATCGGCGCGATGGTCTGGTTCGCACGTTCGCGCGCGCGGCCGTTCTGGCAGGTGATGGACTTCGTATCGCCTTGCGTGCCCACGGGCCTGGCGGCGGGCCGCGTCGGCAACTTCATCAACGGCGAGCTCTGGGGCCGCTTCAGCAGTCCCGACCTGCCCTGGGGCATGGTGTTTCCGCAGAGCGGCTCGATGCTGCCGCGCCATCCCTCGCAGGTGTACCAGTTCCTGCTCGAGGGGCTTCTGCTGTTTGCCATCATGTGGCTGTACGCCCGCAAGGAACGCAAGCAGGGGCAGGTGGCCGCGGTGTTCATGATCGGCTACGGCGTACTGCGCTTCATTGCCGAGTATTTCCGCGAGCCCGACGACTTCCTGGGCCTGCGCGCGCTGAACCTGAGCCAGGGGCAGTGGCTCAGCGTGCCGATGGTGATCTTCGGCATCGGCCTGTGGATCTGGGCCGCGCAGCGCCGCCAGCCGGCGAGCGCCTGAGCATCGGGTCCTCAGGGTAAGCACGGGCCGCGCAGGGGGTGCGCGGCCTTGCAGCCCCTTCGAGCGCGCCTCACAATTACGCGTAATTACAGAAAATTACGCTAGCCTGATCGCCTTCAACCGCCATGCGCCTGGTCCCCAACTCCCTGCACGACGAAGTCGCCGCCACGCTGCGCGAGCAGATCTTCGCGGGCGCGCTGGTGCCGGGCAGTTTCCTGGACGAGGCCGCGCTGTGCGAGCGGCTGTCGATTTCGCGCACCCCCTTGCGCGAGGCGCTCAAGGTGCTCACGGCCGAAGGCCTGCTGCGCCACGAGCCGCGGCGCGGCTGCTTCGTGCGCGAGGTGACGGAGCGCGATCTCGACGAGATATTTCCCGTCATCGCGCTGCTCGAGGGCCGCTGCGCCTACGAGGCGGCACGCAACGCCAGCGATGCGGAGCTGAGCGAACTCGACGTGCTGCACGAACGGCTGGTGCGCCACGCCAAGGCCAAGCGCATCAACGACTACTACGCCACCAACCACCTGATCCACGAGGCCATCATCCAGCTGGCCGATAACAAGTGGCTGGCGCAGGTGATTGGCGATTTGCGCAAAATCCTCAAGCTGGCGCGGCTCCAGCAGCTGCATGCACCGGGCCGGCTCGAGCAGAGCCTGTCGGAGCACCTGGCGGTGTTCGCGGCGCTCAAGGCGCGCGACAGCGAGGGCGCCGACGCAGCCATGCGCACGCACCTGACACGGCAGCGCGAGGCGCTGCGCGCGGTGGCGCGGCAACAGAAATCCAGGGTGATGTCGTGAACGGCCTGAAAGAAGACGGCATTCCCGCACCCCACAGCATTGGAGCTTGTCGATGAGTGCGACCGAGTGGTTCCAGGCGCGACTGCGCTCTGGCGAGAAGTCCGGCGAAAAGGCCGCTGCCAAGGTGCCCGTGGCATCCGACGGCGCGGCCCGCGGCGCACCCAGGACGGCCGCGAAACCCAGCATGCGCTCGACCGCCGAGCGCCTGCAGGCCACGCTGCGCAAGGCCGACGAAGCCTTGTCGCCGCGTGCGCTGCGCCGCGTGCTCACGGCGCTGCAGGCGGTGATCGATCCACGCGTGAGCGAGGTCGAGGGCGGGCGCCGGGCCCATGCCATTGCACGCGAATATGCCGCCGCCACGCCCGAGGAGCGGCGCGACTACTGGGCGCTGATGAGCGAGCATTTCGCGGCCGATCCGCACAAGCTCAAGTCCGCGCGCGACCAGCACCAGGCCGCCGTGGGAACGCCCGACGAAGGACAGGCCGAGCTGCGGCTGCGGCGCGCACTGGTGTCGCCGCGCATGCGCCTGCTGCAGCGTTTTGCGGTCGAACCAGAAGGCATGCGCTTCCTGGTCGACCTGCGCGCCGAACTGCTGCCATTCCTCAAGTCGGACAAGCGGCTGATCGCGCTCGATGCCGAACTGGAGCATCTGTTCTCCACCTGGTTCGACGTCGCGTTCCTCGAACTGCGCCGGATCGACTGGCATTCGCCGGCGTCGCTGATCGAGAAGCTGATCCGCTACGAGGCCGTGCACGACATCAAGAGCTGGACCGACGTGAAGAACCGGCTCGACGACAGCGACCGCCGCTGCTACGGCTTCTTCCATCCGCGGCTGCCCAACGAGCCGCTGATCTTCGTCGAGGTGGCGCTGGTCGACCGCATCAGCGACGGCATCATGCCGCTGCTCGACGAGGCCGCCGTGCCGATCCAGCCGGCCAAGGCCACCACCGCCATCTTCTATTCGATCAGCAATACCCAGAACGGGCTGCGCGGCGTGAGCTTTGGGGATTCGCTCATCAAGCGCGTGGTCGAGACGCTGCAGGAAGAGCTGCCGCGCCTGAAGACCTTTGCCACGCTGTCGCCGATCCCGGGCTTTCGCAGCTGGCTCGCCAGGAATGCCGCCGAGCTGCTGCCGCGCCTGGACGAAAAGCGCGAGGCCGAGCTCGGCCGCCTCGTCGGCTCGCTGCCGCCGACCGCCGAGCGGCTGCTCGCCGCAGTGGAGTCGCCGGCCACGCTCGATGCCAAGTCGCCGCTGCGCCAGTGGCTGCTGCAGGCGGCGGCCGAATACCTGGGCCACACGCTGGTCGACGGCACGCCGGCCGATCCCGTGGCGCGTTTTCACCTGGGCAACGGCGCGCGCGTGGAGCGCCTCAACTGGGCCGGCGATCCGTCGCCCAAGGGGCTGAAGCAGTCGTACGGCCTGATGGTCAATTACCTCTACGATCTCAAGCGCCTCGACAAGCATCGGGCATGGATCGCCGAGGGCAAGGTGGCGGTTTCAGGGGATGTGGAAAGCCTGTTCTTCAAAAAAGGCTGAGTTCTGGAAAGAAGAGAAGTCCGGCGCGTGATGCACCGGCCCGCATGGTGCGGCAATCTACAACGACAGGAGATGACAGATGACTCAGAGTTTTCAGCGACGCGACGTGCTGCGCCTGGCCGCGGCCGGTGCCGCCGTTCTGTGCGGCGGCGCAGGCGCGCAGGGAGGTAATTGGCCGACGCGGCCGGTCAACATGGTCGTGCCGTTCCCGGCCGGCGGCGGCACCGATGCCTTCGCGCGCCCGCTCTCGGCCCAGTTCGCCAAGGTGGCCGGCCAGACGCTGGTCATCGACAACCGCGGCGGCGCGGGCGGCACCGTGGGCGCCAGCATCGCCGCCAAGGCCCAGCCCGACGGCTACACGCTCTTCATGGGCGCGGTGCACCACGCGATTGCGCCATCGATCTACCCCAAGCTCGACTACGACCTCGAGAAAGACTTCGTGCCGCTGATGCTGCTGGCCAACGTGCCGCAGGTGGTGGTGGTCAATCCGCGCCGCGTCACGGCCAATACGCTGCAGGAATTCGTGGCCGCCGCCAAGCGCAATCCCGGCAAGCTCAACTACGGCTCGGCCGGCGCGGGCACCTCGCACCACCTGGCGGGCGAGCTGTTCAAGCTGCAGACCGGCACCTTCATCACGCACATTCCCTACCGCGGCGCGGGACCGGCGCTGTCCGACCTGATCGCCGGCAACGTCGACCTGATGTTCGACGGCCTCGGCTCTTCGGCCCAGCACATCAAGGGCGGCCGCATCAAGGCGCTGATGGTTGCCGGCAGCAAGCGCAACCCGGCGTTCCCCGACGTGCCGTGCGCCGCAGAGGTCGGCCTGCCGGACTACACCGTCACCACCTGGTACGGCCTGTGGGCGCCCAAGGGCACGCCGGCCGACTTGCAGGCGCGCATCGTCGAGGAAATGAAGAAGGCCCTGGCGAGCGACGAGCTCAAGGCCATCTGGACCCAGAATGGCTCCGAGATCCCGAACCTCACCATGGCGTCGTACGGCGGCTTCGTGAATTCCGAGATCAAGCGCTGGGCCACGGTGGTGAAGGCCTCGGGCGCCAAGCTGGAGTAACGCGCGGCCGCAAGCTCGCACGCCCGGCGCACACCGAATTTCCGAAGTAGTACCTGTCCCGATGAAGACGAAAGCCAATTCCAACCTGTTTGCCGCCCTGCGCGCGGCCTTTCCCGCCGACCTCGGCCGCACGGCCGTGGAAACCGACAACGGCCTGTTCTATTCGTGGCAAGACCTCGACCGCGCCAGCGCGATGATGGCCAACCTGTTCGGCGCGCTGGGGCTGGAGGAGGGCGCCCGCATCGCGGTGCAGGTCGAGAAATCGGTCGAGGCGATGATCCTGTATCTCGCCACGCTGCGCGCCGGCTACGTGTTCCTGCCGCTCAACACCGCCTACCAGAGCGCCGAGATCGAATACTTCATCGGCAACGCGGAGCCGGCCGTGGTGGTGTGCACCAGCCGTAATGCCGCGTGGGTCGGACCGATCGCGAGCGCGGCGGGCACCCGGCATGTGTTCACGCTGGACGACGACCGCACCGGCACGCTGCTGGAGCTTGCCGCGCAATGCAGCGACCGGCATGAAGCGGCGCGAAAGAGCGCAGACGACCTGGCCGCCATCCTCTACACCAGCGGCACCACCGGCCGCAGCAAGGGCGCGATGCTCACGCATGGCAACCTGCTGTCGAATGCCGAGGTGCTCAAGGACTACTGGGGCTGGACGGAGGGCGACGTGCTGATCCACGCGCTGCCGATCTTCCATGTGCACGGCCTCTTCGTTGCGCTCCATGGTGCGCTGCTCAACGGCAGCAAGATGATCTGGTTTTCCAGGTTCGACCCCAAGCGCGTGGTCGAGAAGCTGCCCGAGGCCACCGTGTTCATGGGCGTGCCCACGCTCTATGTGCGCCTGCTGGCCGAGCCCGGCCTCACGCGCGAGGCGGTGCGCAGCATGCGGCTCTTCATCGCCGGCTCCGCGCCGCTGCTCATCGAGACCTTCGATGAATGGCGCGAGCGCACCGGCCACACCATCCTGGAGCGCTACGGCATGAGCGAAACCATCATGCTCACCTCCAACCCCTACAGCCCCACACAGGGCGAGCGCCGAGGCGGCACGGTCGGCTTTCCGCTGCCGGGCGTGCGGCTGCGCGTGCGCGACGACGCCGGCCGCGACTGCACCACCGACGAGATCGGCAGCATCGAGGTCAGCGGCCCGAACGTGTTCGCGGGCTACTGGCGCATGCCGGAGAAAACGAAGGAAGAATTCACCGCCGATGGTTTCTTCAAGACCGGCGACGTCGGCAAGATCGATGGCCGCGGCTACGTCACCATCGTCGGACGCAGCAAGGACCTGATCATCAGCGGCGGCTACAACGTCTATCCCGCCGAGATCGAGGGCTACATCAACGAGCTGCCCGGCGTGGCCGAAAGCGCGGTGGTCGGCGTGCCGCACCCCGATTTCGGCGAGGTGGGCGTGGCCATCGTCATCGCCAAGGCGGGCGGGGCGCTCGACCCCGATGCCATCGTGGCAGAGCTCAAGTCGAAGCTCGCGAACTTCAAGATTCCCAAGCGCTGCTTCGTCGTGCCCGAGCTGCCGCGCAACACCATGGGCAAGGTGCAGAAGGCGCTGCTGCGGGAGCAGCACAGGGGGCTGTTCGCCTAGGCCATTCTCGGCGCGAGCGCGGTGACGCGGGGTTCGTGGAAGATGAGGGCATCCACCGCGTCGGATGACGGCCGGCGGAATTCCACGCCGAAGCCCTCGAGCGTGTCGACGCGGAAACTGCGGCCATCGGCCGGCAGCAAGCGATAGGTCGGCTGGCCTGGGATCGTCATGGCGAGCTCGCCGCGCGCATCGAGCCTGATCTCGATCACGCGGCCGCTGTGCAGGTAATCGCCGGCGCACAGCCGCCGGAATGCCGGGTCCAGCACATCGCCGGCTGCGACGCGATGGAACACGATGTCGTCCACCATCTCCTCGAACGGTATCTCGATGCGATCGATGCGGCCTTGCCGGTCGTAGCGGAAGGTGAGCGTCCGGTTGCTGGGGTGAAGCACTGCCGGGCGGTCGGGGGTGATGAACACATCGTAATGGCGGTGCTCGAGCTTCTCCTCGACACCGCGCCAGCGCCATGCGAGCCCGTCCGCTTCCCGGTCGATGCGCAGGCGCCCGTAGGCCGGATGCTCGTAGTCGCCGACATGGTCGTCGAGCGGATGGCTCGGGTGGGTTCCGCTCCTGCGGACTTCCGCGCTCGCCTTCCTGTCGAGCGCCTGCTGTTCGATGGCCTGCCTGCGCTTGGGTGCCAGGCGCCCGAACCAGTCGACCGGCTCGCGGCCGCAGATGCGGTCGAGCACCGCGTAGGTGAGGATCGCGTGCACGCTCCCCGGCGTGCGGTTGGTCAGCACCACGACGCCTGCGCGGCGCTCGGGCTGCATCGTCATGAGCGTGCTCCAGCCGGTCCACGAGCCCGAGTGCGCGACGATGCGCTCGCCGCGGTACTGCTCGCAGAAGAGGCCGAGGCCGTAGTGCGAGTCGCCGATCTCGGCGTAGGGGGAGCGCCCCATGTGCACGCGGGGGATCGTCATTTCGCGCAGCGCCTGGGTCGAAAGCAGTTGCTGCCCGTGCGCCTTGCCATCGAGGAGAAAGCGCGCCCATTTCGCAAGGTCGGCCACCGAGGCGTTGATGCCGCCGGCCGGCGTCGCGCGGATCGGCGACAGCGGCGTGCGGTAGCGCTCGTCGCCATCCATCGCATGCGGACGGGCGGCGTCTTCGGCTGCCGCGAGCGCCTCGATGGAGAAGCCGAAGTGGCTGAAGCCCAGCGGCTTCATCAGGCGCTCGGTGGTGAAGTCCTGGTAGCTCCGGCCGCTGATGCGCTCGGTGACCATGCCGGCGACCAGGTAGCCGAGGTTCGAGTACTGGAAGGTGTCGCGCACGTCCTTGTTCGGCGCCAGGTGCCTGAGCGCGGCGAGCATCTGCGCGTTGCTCAGGTCGCCGGGCATGTGGATCCAGTCGTGCCGCGGCAGCCCGCTGTGGTGGCACAGCAGGTCGCGTACGGTCAGCCGCTCGGTCGCCACCGGATCTTGCAGGCGGAATTCGGGAATCACCTCGCGCACCGGCCGGTCCCAGTCGAGCTTGCGTTCGTCGACCAGCAGGCCGAGCCCGGCCGCGGTGAACGACTTGGTGATCGAGCACAGCAGGAATTGCGTGTCGATGGTCACGGGCAGGCCCGTGTCGGTGTCGCGCACGCCGTAGCCCTTGAGCACGGCGATCTCGCCGTCCTGGATGACGGCCAGCGCGAGTCCCGGTACTTTCCATTCCTGCATCGAGGCTTCGACGAGGCTGTCGAGATCGCTCCACATGGTCGGGGTCCTTGCCTTTGTGTAGGGCCGCGCATCCTACGGCATCCCCGAGGCGAGGGCCCCGCTACGCCGCGCCCAGCCCGTTCATGAGCCCGCTGCCCGCATGGCAGTTGATGTATTCGTAGCTCTGCTCGTCGGCCTTCAGCACCGACACCTCGTGGTACACGCGCAGCTGCAGCTGGAAGTTCAGCGCCTGCACATAGCGCATAAAGCTGCCGAAGATCGCGACGTGCGTGGGATGCGATTCGGCCCAGCGCTCCATGTCGGCGAGCGAGCGCCAGAAGCTCAGGCCGAACGATTTCTCCAGCGGCGAACCCTTGGCATCGAGGTGGTGCATGTAGCGATTGCTGTAGCAGCCGATGTGAAGTCCCTGGTCGCGCAGGAAGTCCATGCCTTCGCGCAGCACGGGTTCCATCTCGCCGAGGTAGAGCGTGCGTTCCTGTCCCGTGGTTTCGGCCCACTCCTGGCCGGAGCGGATCATCGCGATGTTCTCGTGGCCTGCAATGCGCACGCGCTGGCCCGGCGCCGGCGCGCCCGCAATGACGGCGCGTGTGCCCGAGGGCGCCATCGCATCGGTCTGCGACAGCGGAATGCGGTCGCGCATCGAACCCCAGTAGCCATGCTCCTGCAGTTCACCGCTCACGCCGCCCATCACCACGCCCACGCCTTCGAGGCGGTCGGGCGTGTTGAATATGGTCTCGAAGTGCTCGGCGCGCGGCGAAACGATTTCGCGGAAGTAGCCGAGGTCATCCGCCAGCCGTTCCTCGGAGCGCCACCAGGCATCGATCTCGGGCGTTGCGCACCAGCGCGCATGGGCCGCAGGGTCGTTCCAGTAGGCGATGGCGATCATGTTGTCGCAGCCGGCGGCGTCGACATGGTGTGCGAAGTCGTGGTGGCCGGGCCCGTCGGGCAGCGCGAAGCCGGCCGCGATCTTCATCAGCGCCGCGCATGCGCGGCCCTGCATCCCGGCGCCGCGCGACTGCACGCCGAAATAGCCCATCACGACCTGCCTGACCGCGGCCGGCGCGCGCGCCGACCAGACGGGATAGGGCGGCGCGTAGTCGTCCTCCACGCGGCGATGGCGCGTGCGGGGGCACTTCAGGTGCTCGGCAATGGCGGATTCCATGGCGTGGCTCCGGTGCTTCAGGCCACCAGCGGCTGCTGGCGCGCGGCCGCCGGTGCCGGCTCGGGTGCGGCGACGATGGCCTCGAAGGCGCCGCCCTCGACCTCGGGCGTGCGCTGCAGCACCACGGGCTCGCGGCGTGTCTTGTTCAACAGCAGCTGCGTGACGTCGGGCCGCGAGTAGTGGCCGCTCGGGTCGGCGGCCGCCTTGGAGAGCGCGATCATTCCCAGGTCGATGTCCGCAATCACCAGCCCCTCCTGGTCTTCGGCCAGCGGCGTGCCCAGCGGCGAACCGTCGGGCGCGTAGATGCGCGCAAAGCCGCCGCCCACGCGCAGCATCTGCTGCTTGCCGGCGTCGGTGCACATCAGCTCGCTCATGGCCTGCGAGACGGTAGCGCACGGCGCCACCACGAAGCACTGGCCCTCGGCCGCGTACACCTGGCTCGCGGCGTTGTTGAGCTCGGGGCCGAGCGCATAGGCCGCGCCGCGGTAGAGCGAAAAGCTTGGCCAGGCGCCGCAGTGGATCTGCTCGTTCTGCGCATACATCGCGTACTTGCTGAGCGGCTGCAGGTGCTCCCAGCACGAGAGCGATCCGATGTTGCCGATGGGCGTCTCGACCACGGCCAGGTCGCAGCCGTCGCCTTCGCCGAACACAGTGCGCTCCACATGCGTGGGCTTGAGCTTGCGGCGCGTCTGCACCGTGCGGCCCTGATCGTCGATCAGCGCCTGCGCAATGTAGAGGCTGCCCGCGGCCTTTTCGCTGTAGCCGAGCGAAACCCAGATGTTGTGCTTGCGCGCGGCCTCCCGGATGCGGTCGAACTCGGCCGAGCCCACGACCAGCGCGTTGTCGTGGTAGCGCTGCACGAACTGCATGCCCCAGGCCGGCGAGTCGAGCCAGATCCACCAGGGGTAGCCGGGCACCCAGGTTTCGGGAAAGGCGATGAGCTTCACGCCCTGGACAGCGGCCTGGGCCATGAGGTCGATGGTCTTGTCGATGGTGCCGTCGAGATCGAGGAACACGGGCGCTGCCTGCACGGCGGCAACGCGGAGCTTGGGGTGAACGGTGGCGGGCATGGCGGGGTCTCCAGAAGCGGGATAGTGAAAGAAACAACTTCGCACACCTCGCACCGGGTTTGCGCGGTGGCATGCGGGTTGCTTGAAGCGTAGATTCGCCGCCGCGAAACGCCTTGACCCGAACTTGCGGCGTTCTTGTTCCAGCGTTGCATGCCGACTTCCGAAGGAACCCCGATGACCCCGTTGCTCAGCACCGACGCCGTCCCGCGCGACCAGCGGCTCGCCTACTGGACCGACATGATCTGCAACGTCTACGTGCAGCTCGGATGCGACCCGGTGCGCGAAGGCGATACGGGCAATTTCGAAGGCAGCATCCGCCAGCACACGCTGCCGAGCCTGGATGTGTCGGTGGTCAGGTCGGGGCCGCAGAAGGTGATGCGCACGCAGGGCCACATCTCGCGTTCGAGCGACGACTTTTTTCTGGTCAGCATCCAGGCGCGCGGCCAGGGCGTGGTGCGGCAGGACGGTCGCGACGCCGTGCTGGCGGCAGGCGACTTCGCGCTGTACGACAGCACGCGGCCCTACCAGCTGCTGTTCGACGACAGCTTCGAGCAGATCGTGCTCAAGCTGCCGGGCGAACGCCTGCGCAGCGAACTGCACGACACCGAGGCGCTGACGGCCACCACCGTGTCGGGGCGCGAGGGCGCGGGGCACCTGCTGCTGGGCATGATCCGCACGCTGCGCGAGGACATCGACACCTTGCAACCCGCGTCGGCGCTGGCGGTGGCCAACGGCGTGCAGAGCATTCTTGTCGCCGGGCTGCAGACGCTGCCCGCGGCGCGCTCACCGGGCCTGAGCAGTCTCACGGCCTACCACCTGGCCCGCGTGAAGCGGCGCATCGACGAGCAATTGGCGGACCCTTCGCTGTCGGTGGGAAGCCTCGCGGCGCAGCTGGGCGTCTCGGCGAGCCACATCCACCGCGTCTTCAAGAGCGAGCCGCTCACGCCCTCGCAGTACATCTGGGAGCGCCGGCTCGAAGCCTGCAGCCGCGACCTGCTCGAGCCGCGCCTTGCCGGCCGGCCGGTGGCCGAGATTGCCTACGGCCGCGGCTTCAACGATGCGGCGCATTTCAGCCGCGCGTTCCGCGAACGCTTCAGCTGCTCGCCGCGCGAGTGGCGGCAGCAGCGCGTGCAATAGAAGAGAAGAAGAGGGTCTGGTTACTGCACCAGCAGCACCGAGGTGTCGGTCTCGGAGATCACCTTGGTGGCCACCGATCCCATCAGCGCGCGGCCCAGGAGGCCATGGCCATGGGTGCCGAGCACGATCAGCTGCGCATGCGCCGCGGCCGCCGACTTGAGGATTTCCTCGGCCGCATGGCCATGGCGCTTGTCGATCGTGTAGTTGCTTACGCCGTTCTCCGTCAGCAATGCCGCCACGGGGTCGAGCACCTTGGCGTTTTCCTCGGCGTAGTAGTCGGTGATCACCTCCTTGCTGAGGTGGCGCGCCACGTGGCCCGAGATGCCGGTGCAGACATGCACGATGACCAGTTCATGGCCCTCCACGAACATGGAGCGGTTGGCCAGCAGGTAGTTGAGCGCCTTTTGCGTGTAGGCGCTGCCGTCGACGGCGATGAGGATTTTCATGAGCCCGTTATACGACCGGGGCCCGGGCGTCGCAACGGGTCTCACCCCAGACCCGAGGGGCTTTCAGGATGCTCTCAGCCCTGCAGGCCCTTCCAGAGCATGTAGGCCGCCAGCAGGTACAGGATGCTCGCGAACACGCGCTTGAGCTTCTTCACCGGCAGGTTGTGCGCCGCCTTCGCACCCAGCGGCGCAGTGAGCACGCTGCACACCGCAATGACCGCGAGCGCGGGCAGCCAGATGTAGCCGAACGCGCCGGCCGGAAGGCCCTGCACCGACTGTCCGCTCACCACGTAGCCCAGCACGTTGGCCACAGCGATCGGAAAGCCGAGCGCGGCGCTGGTCGCCACGGCGTTGTGGATGGAGATGTTGCACCAGGTCATGAACGGCACGCTGACAAAGCCGCCGCCCGCACCGACCAGGCCCGAGATGAAGCCGATCGCGCCGCCCGCCGACAGCTGCCCCGCGGTGCCCGGCATCTGGCGCGTGGGCTTGGGCTTGCGGTCGAGGAACATCTGCGTGGCCGAGAAGCCCACGAACAGCGCGAAGACGATGGCGAGCACCGTGCCCTTGAGCAGCGCGAACACGCCCAGGCTGCCCAGCAGGCTGCCGATGACGATGCCGGGCGCCAGGCGCCGCACGATGTCCCAGCGCACCGCGCCGCGCTTGTGATGGGCGCGCACGCTGGACACCGAGGTGAAGATGATCGTGGCCATCGAGGTGGCGATCGCCATCTTGACTGCAAGATCGGAGGCCACCCCGCGGTGTCCCATGATGATCGTGATGAACGGCACCATGAGCATCCCGCCGCCGATGCCCAGCAGGCCCGCCAGGAAACCGGTGCCCAGGCCGAGTGCGGCCAGTTCGGCGATCAGGAGGGGGTCGAGCAGGGAAGTCACGCAGCGGAGCCTTGAAAAAAAGCAACGGCCCCGTGCAGCGCATGCAGGGGCCGTATGAACGGAAAAAGGTGTCTGCAAGTGGGCGCCGAACCCGCATCCTGAACCAGGGTTCAGGTGGGCGAGGGCAGCAAGACTTCGGGTTCATCTGACGCGAGATGATCACACCCGTCAAGCGATGTACCAAGCCCGGCTCCGGAGAGCATTGGAACAAGGAAATATTAAGCCCGACGCGCACCGCAGACAGTTCGGATTTTACGCCCCGGACGGGCCGGGTGCTGCCGTTCAGAGTAAATGGTCATCGCCCGCAAGGGCTTGATCGAGTTTCTGAATGAGTTGGGCGGCCCTGGCATCGGCGTCGCCGGCGTCTGCCGCGGGCACGGCAACCACGGGGGCCGGCGCGGCCGCAGCGGCCGCTTGCTGGGCCGCCAGGTCGAAAGCCAGGTTCAGCGAAGCGAGCACCGCGATGCGGTCGCGCGCCTTCACCTTGCCCGCATCGCGGATCTTGCACATGGCCGCGTCCACGCGCTCGACGGCTTCGCGCAGCTGCGCCTCGCCGCCTTCGGGGCAGCCGAGCAGATAGCTCTGGCCCATGATCTGAACTTCAATCTGCTTCATGCGGGGGAATCTTGGGAAGGTGGTTCGGCCGGCAGCCGCTCGAGCAGCGCATCGAGGCGCGTGCGGGCCGCGGCCAGCCGCGACTTCAGCGCGTCGCGCTCGCGCGTGAGCGCTTCGACCTGCTCCTGCAGCAGCGCATTGGTGCGCTGCACCTCTTCATGACGCACGAGCAGGCGTTCCACACGCTCGGCGATCTGGTCGATGGGGCTGGAGGCGGGCATGGTTGGCGATTGTAGTTTCCCCGGCGGACGCCAGGCGGCGCAACTTTTGGCTTACTGCGTTGGCGCAGGCCCTAAAATCCTGCGCGTTGGTGCCTGCGGCGTGGTTCACACGCCGCGGTTCAACGGGAAGCAGGAGTGAACGCCCCCCGGAAACGGAACAAGGCCGAAGCCGCCTGCGCTGCCCCCGCAACGGTCAAGCAGTCGACGCCGCAAGCGTCAACCTCATCCATCAAGCCACTGGGTGCCCTGAAACAGGCGCCTGGGAAGGCGGTGGGGTCGCACTGCCAGCCCGGATACCGGCCAACGAGGCGGCTGCCGCATGCGCGATCGATTTTCGATTCGGCGCGCAAGGCAGCCATTGCGCCCAAGCGCCGGCGGGGAAGCCGGCAACGGGCATAGACGTTCGTTCGCTCCATTCATGACTTCCTGTGGCTCCCTCTCCCTCGGCCGTTCGCCTGCGCGCCGCCGCCTTGCCTGCCTGCCGCTCGCGCTGGCATCCGCCTTCGGCGGCATGGCACTGCTCCAACTGCCGGCCATCGCACATGCGCAGCAGGGTGCGCCGGCACTCGGCGAAACCGTGGTTACCGCCAACCGCACGCCGCAGCCGCTGTCGGACCTGGTGGGCGACGTGTCCGTGGTCGACCGCCAGACCATCGAGCGCAGCGGCGCGGTCGGCGTGGCCGATGTGCTGGCGCGCCTGCCGGGCATCGAGATCACGCGCAACGGCGGCGTGGGCAACACCACCAGCCTGTTCGTCCGCGGCGCCGAGACGCGCTTCACGGCCGTCTACATCGACGGCGTGCGCGTCGATTCGCAATCGACCGGCGGTGCCGGCTGGGAAAGCATCCCCCTTTCGCAGATCGACCGCATCGAAGTGCTGCGCGGCCCGGCCGCTGCGGTGTACGGCTCCGATGCCGTGGGCGGCGTGATCCAGCTCTTCACGAAGCGCGGCGAAGAGGGCGTGGCGCCCTACGCGGGCATCGGCTTCGGCAGCCATGGCCTGCGCAAGGCGGAGGCGGGCGTGAGCGGCAAGTCGGGTGCCTTCGACTACGCGCTGGGCGTGGCGCACGAGGAAAGCCGGGGCTTCAACGTGCTGCCGATGGACAAGCGCACGCCCTCGAAGGACGGCTTCACCAGCCCCGACCGCGACGGCTACCGCAGCAACGCCGGCAACCTGCGCCTGGGCTACCAGCTCACGCCGAACCAGCGGCTGGAAGCCACGCTGCTGTACAGCGACATGGAAGCCGGCTACGACCCGCCGGTGAGCTTCAGGACCCGGCCGCCGATCCTGTTCAAGAACGACATCTCGAACAACACGCTGCGCACGGCCGGGCTCTCGTGGTCGGCCAAGTGGAACGACATCTACAGCACGCGCGTGCAGGTCACCGATTCGCAGTCGGTCTACAAGACCCAGCCTTCGTTCTACCGCACCGAGACCAATCTGCGCGGCTACCTGTTCCAGAACGAGTTCCGCTTCGGCCCGCACCTGGTCACGGCCACGCTCGAGCGCCGAGAAGACGCGCTCGAGAATGCGCCCACCACCAGCAGCGGCCTGTTCTCGAGCAAGCGCTCGCAGGACGCGGTCTCGCTCGGCTATGGCTTCGTGCAGGGCGCGCATTCGCTCCAGCTGCACGTGCGCCACGACAACGACAGCGAATTCGGCGGCAAGACCACCGGCAGCGCCGCCTACGGCTACGCGATCACGCCGCGGCTGCGCGCCACCGTGTCGGCCGGCACCGCCTTCCGCGCACCCACGCTGTACCAGCGCTTCAGCGAATACGGCGTGGCCAGCCTCAAGCCCGAGTCGAGCCGCAACGTCGAGCTTGGCCTGCAGTACACCGACGGCGGCACGCATGCGGGCATCGTCGTCTACCAGAACCGCGTCGAGAACCTGATCGTGTTCGACGGCGCGGCCACCAACTGCCGCTCCGACTTCGGCTGCTATGCCAGCACCGCGCGGGCCCGCTACCAGGGCGTGACGCTGTCGGGCGGCCACCGCATCGGCGACGTGACCTTGCGCGCATCGCTCGACTTCCAGGACCCGCGCGACCTGGACACCGACCACCTGCTGGCACGCCGCGCGCGTCGCCACGGCACGCTGGGCGCCGACTGGCGCATTGCCGGCTGGACGCTGGGCGCCGAGCTGCAATCGTCGAGCAAGCGCTTCGACGATGCGGCCAACACGCGAACGCTGGGCGGCTACACCGTGCTGAACCTCGTGGCCAGCACGCAGATCACGCGCGACATCGGCCTGGTGGCCCGCGTCGACAATGTGGGCGACAAGGACTACACGCTTGCACGCGGCTACGCTACCGGCGGCCGCAACGCATACATCGGCCTGAAGTGGACACCGCAATAAGCCAGCCCGGCGCCAACAGCGAACCGATCGCTGCGCGCTCCTGCGCCGCCGTGCTGGTGGCGGCGCCGGCCTCGGGGCAGGGCAAGACCACGGTGGCGGCCGCGCTGGCGCGCCTGCACACGCGGCAGGGACGGCGCGTGCGGGTCTTCAAGTGCGGGCCCGACTTTCTCGACCCGTACTGGCTGGCGCTTGCCAGCGGCGCGCCGGTGCATTCGCTCGACCTCTGGATGACCGGCGAGGCCGACTGCCGCCGGCGGCTGCATGCGGCCGCGGCCGAGGCCGAGGCCGACCTGCTGATCGTCGAAGGCGTGATGGGCCTGTTCGACGGCAGCCCCAGCGCGGCGGACCTGGCCGAGCGCTTCGGCCTGCCGGTGCTGGCCGTGATCGATGCGCAGGCCATGGCCGGCACCTTCGGCGCGCTGGCCTACGGCCTGCAAAACTTCCGCCCCGCACTGCCCTGGGCCGGCGTGCTGGCCAACCGCGTGGCAGGCGAGCGGCATGCCGGCATGCTGAAGGAGGCCTTGCGCGAACCGGCGCAATGGCTCGGCAGCCTGCCGCGCGGCGCCGGTTTCGAGCTGCCCGAGCGGCACCTGGGCCTGGTCGCCGCGCATGAACTCGGCGACGCGACGGCGCGGCTCGATGCGGCTGCCGACGCGATAGCTGCCACGCCTCTTGGCCAGCGGCCGCTTTCCGATTGGCCGCAGGTGCGCTTCGAGGCTGCGCCGGTCGAGCTGCCGGCGCGCATCGATCCGCTGCTGCAGGGGCGCACCATCGCGGTCGCGCGCGATGCGGCCTTTGCCTTCATCTATGCGGCCAACCTCGACGTGCTTGCGGCGCTGGGCGCACGGGTCGTGTTCTTTTCTCCGCTCGCCGGCGATGCGCTGCCCGCATGCGATGCGATCTGGCTGCCTGGCGGCTATCCCGAACTGCATGCGAAGGCGCTGTCCGCCAGCGATTCCCTGCGCGCGTCGCTGGTCGCGCATGCCGCCGCGGGCAAGCCGGTATGGGCCGAGTGCGGCGGCATGATGTCGCTGTTCGAGCAACTCGAAACGGCCGATGGCACGTCGCACGCACTCTGGGGCTTGCTGCCGGGGCGGGTGATGATGCACAAGCGGCTGTCCGGCCTCGGGCCCCAGCAGCTCAAGCTCGGCGCCCACACCCTGCGCGGCCATACCTTTCACTATTCGAGCTGCGAAACGCCGCTGGTGCCGGCGGCCTTCACCGGCAGGCCGGGCGCGGACGCCCGCGCGGGAGAGGCCTTCTATGTGCACGGCCCGGTGCGGGCGAGCTATTTTCATGCGTGGTTCGCGTCCAGCCCCGAAGCCACGGCCCGGCTGTTCGGCGCGATGCCGATCGAGCTCGAACGCGAAAACCTGGAGGCCGATGCGCATGCCCATTGAGCACGAATTCATCCTCGGCGGCCAAAAGAGCGGCAAGTCGCGTCGCGCCGAACAGCGCGCCGCCGACTGGCTGGCCGAGGCGCCCGCCATGCGGCGCGCCGTGCTGATTGCCACCGCCCAGGCGCATGACGACGAGATGCAGGAGCGCATCGTGCGCCACCAGGCCGACCGCGCCCGCCGCGTGCCCGCCATGCGAACCGTGGAAGAACCGGTCGAGCTGGCGCGCGCCATCGTCACGCAGAGTTCGCCCGACACGCTGGTGGTGGTCGACTGCCTCACGCTCTGGCTCACCAACCTGCTGATGCCGCTGCGCTCCGAGACCGCGCAGCCGGTCACGCGCACGCCGGCGGCGCATGCCTCCCTGCTGCTCGTCGCACTGCGCGAGGCGCGCGGACCGGTGGTGCTGGTCGGCAACGAGATCGGCCTGGGCGTGATACCGCTCGGCCGCGAAACGCGCGCCTTCGTCGATGCGCTGGGCCGCATGAACCAGGACGTGGCGGCCGCCTGCGACCGTGTCACGCTGATGGCGGCCGGCTTGCCGCTGACCCTGAAGGCGCCCGCATGACGGCCCGCTGGATCCGGTGTTTTTCGGCGGCCCTTGGCCTGGGCCTCTTCGCGCTGGCCGCGCATGCCATCGACGTGGTCGACGAGCGCGGCGTCACGGTGAGCCTGCCGCAGCCGCCGCAGCGCATCGTCACGCTGCTGCCGTCGCTGACCGAAGGCGTCTGCGCGCTCGGTGCCTGTTCGCGGCTGGTGGGCGTCGACAACTATTCCAACTCGCCCGACGCGGTGCGCGCCTTGCCGCAGCTGGGCGGCGGGCTCGAGCCGAACGTCGAAGCCATCGTGGCGCTGCGGCCCGATGCGGTGCTGCTCGCCAAGTCCTCGCGCGTGACGCAGCGGCTCGAGGCGCTGGGCCTCAAGGTGCTGGTGCTCGAACCCAAGAGCCATGCCGATGTGCGGCGCGTGCTCGACAAGCTCGACCAGGTGCTCGGCACCCGCGAGGCGCCGAACATCTGGCGCGCGATCGATGCGGGCGTGTCGGCCGCGGCACAGTCGCTGCCGGGCGGCGCGAGGGGCCAGCGCGTCTACTTCGAGGTCAACAGCGCGCCCTATGCGGCCGGCGAGTCGTCGTTCATCGGCGAGACGCTCGCGCGGCTGGGCATGAAGAACATCGTGCCGGCTTCGCTCGGACCCTTTCCCAAGCTCAACCCCGAATACGTGGTGCGCGCCAATCCCGATCTCATCATGGTCAGCGTGCGCAGCGCGGCGGGCATGGAGCAGCGCCCGGGCTGGAGCGGCATCCGCGCGGTGCGCGAAGGGCGCATCTGCCGCTTCGACGCCGCGCAGTCGGACGTGCTCGTGCGCCCCGGCCCGCGCATGGACGAGGCCGCGCGGCTGATGGCGCGCTGCATTGCGGAGAAGGCCGGCTGAGCCGCGGCGACCTCATGCACACACGCCATCAGCGCCGCGTCTGGCTCTTCGGCATCGCCTTGCTGGTGCTCGGCGGCGCGCTGGCGGCGCTTGGCCTGGGCATCGGCAGCACCGGCTTCGAAAGCCTGCTCGCGGCATGGCGCGATCCGGTGGCGCTGCGCATCGTCTGGGACATCCGGCTGCCGCGCACGCTCGGCGCCTGGCTCGCGGGCGCATTGCTCGGGCTGGCGGGCTCGGTGGCGCAGGGGCTGTTCCGCAATCCGCTGGCCGACCCTTATCTGCTGGGCAGTGCATCGGGCGCTTCGCTCGGCGTGGCGGTCGCACTGCTGCTGTTCGGCGGCTCGGCCGCCAGCACGCAATGGGCGATGCGCCTGGGGCTCACGGGCGCGGCCTTCGTGGGCGCGGTGCTCGCGGTGATGCTCACGCTGGTGCTCGCGCGCGGCGTGCAGCAGACGCTGCGGCTATTGCTCGCGGGCGTGATCGTGGGCGTGGTGCTCGGCGCCGCCAAGGATCTGATCACCATCGCCTCGGCCGACATCCTGCAGGCCATCCAGGGCTTCATTCTCGGCAGCACCGGGCTGGTCGGCTGGAGCGCATGCGCGGTGATGGCTGCCGTCGGTGCGGTGTGCCTGCTGCTGGGCTGGGCGCTTGCGCCGGTGCTCGACGGCCTTGCGCTCGGCGAGGCGACGGCCCGCAGCCTGGGCCTGCCGCTGGGCGCGATGCGTGCCACGCTGGTGGTGGTGCTCGCACTGGCCACTGGCGCGGCCGTGGCGCAGACCGGGCTCATTGCGTTCGTCGGCCTGGCCGCGCCGCATCTCGTGCGCTCCGTGGTCAAGACCACGCATGCCGGGTTGATCGTGCTGTCGGCCGCGATGGGCGGCCTGCTGCTGATGGCGGCCGACCTGCTGGCGCGCTGGCTCATCGCGCCGCAGGAACTGCCCGTGGGCGTGCTCACGGCGGTGCTCGGCGGCAGCTATCTGCTGTGGCTGATGCACAGGCGCGGCGCGCGGGGCGGGGTGGCATGAGCCGGATTCCTGCACTCGAAGCACGCGGGCTGAGTGCCGCGCTCGGCAACACCGAGGTGCTGCACGGCATCGACCTGAAGCTCGGCGCCGCGCGCTGGACCAGTGTGGTCGGGCCGAACGGGGCGGGCAAGTCGACCCTGCTCAAGGCGCTGGCGGGCCTGCTTGCGCACCGCGGCGAAGTCTTTCTTTTCGGCGAGCCGTCGGCCAGGGTGCCGGGCCGCCTTCGCGCGCAGCGCCTGTCGTGGCTGGGCCAGAGCGGCGCGGCGGGCGAGGGCAGCGCGGATGACCTGATGGTCTATGACATCGCCATGCTCGGCCGCCTGCCGCACCAGCGCTGGCTCGCGGCGCCGAGCACGGCCGACCGCGAGGCGGTGGAGCGCGCGCTGCGCAGCACCCAGGCCTGGGATTGGCGCGAACGGCCGCTCGGCCAGCTCTCGGGCGGCGAACGCCAGCGCGTGCT
The DNA here is from genome assembly GCF_033807855.1 of Variovorax sp. SPNA7. Classification (NCBI taxonomy): domain Bacteria; kingdom Pseudomonadati; phylum Pseudomonadota; class Betaproteobacteria; order Burkholderiales; family Comamonadaceae; genus Variovorax; species Variovorax sp. SPNA7. Next base: position 3,297,753 of record NZ_CP138513.1, on the reverse strand, counting down.
GCTGGCGCGCGCGCTCGCGGTCGAGGCCGAGCTGCTGCTGATGGACGAGCCGCTCGCCAACCTCGACCCGCCGCACCAGGCCGACTGGATGCAGACCACGCGCGCCCTGGTGGCCGAGGGCCGCACCGTGGTCAGCGTGCTGCACGAACTGCCGATGGCGCTGGCCGCCGACGAGCTGGTGGTGATGAACCATGGGCGCGTGGTGCACCACGGCGGCAGCAGCGACCCGGCCACCCACGCCGCGCTCGAACAGGTGTTCGACCACCGCATCCGCGTGCACCGCGTGGCCGACCAGTGGATCGCGCTGCCGAACTGACCGACCCCCATCAACACGGAGCCCGCCTCATGCAAATCGAAACTCCCCCCAGCGAGAAGCCGTACGACAAGGCCGAAGGCGAACGCCGCGGCATCGTCATCGTCAACACCGGCGACGGCAAGGGCAAGAGCACCGCGGCCTTCGGCCTCGCGCTGCGCGCGCACGGCCGCGGCAAGGCGGTGAAGATCTACCAGTTCATGAAGGTGCCCTCGGCGCGCTTCGGCGAGCACCGCATGTTCGAGCAGATCGGCATTCCGATCGAGGGGCTGGGCGACGGCTTCAGCTGGAAGAGCCAGGACCTCGAACACTCGGCCCAGCTCGCGCGCGACGGCTGGGAGAAAGCCAGGACGGCCATTCTTTCGGGCGAGTTCTTCCTGGTGGTGCTCGACGAGATCACCTATCCGCTGATCTACGGCTGGCTGCCGCTCGAAGGCGTGCTCGAAACGCTGCGCACGCGGCCCGGGCACGTGCACGTGGTGCTCACGGGCCGGCGCTGCCCGCCCGAGATCGTCGAACTGGCCGACACCGTGACCGAGATGGCCATGGTCAAGCACGCATTCAAGGCCGGCATTCCGGCGCAGCGCGGCATCGAGGACTGATTTCGATGTCGCAAGCCTTCGCGGCCGACGAGGTGAGGGCGGTGTACCGCGCCATCCATGAGCGGCGCGACATGCGTCACTTCGCAGGGGGGCAGGTGGCGCCCGAGTTGCTGCGCCGGCTGCTCGAAGGGGCGCACCACGCGCCCAGCGTCGGATTCATGCAGCCGTGGCGGTTCATTCGCGTTCGCGACGGTGCCTTGCGTCAGCGGCTGCACGATGTGATCGAGCGCGAACGCGTGCTGACGGCCCGCGCCCTCGGCGAGCGCGAAGACGCGTTCATGCGGCTCAAGGTGCAGGGCGTGCTCGATGCGGCCGAACTGCTGGCCGTGTCGCTGGCCGACGGCCGTGAACGGCATGTATTCGGCCGACGCACCTTGCCGCAGATGGACCTGGCCTCGGCGTCCTGCGCCATCCAGAACCTCTGGCTTGCGGCGCGTGCTGAAGGGCTGGGCATGGGCTGGGTCTCGCTGTTCGATCCCGCCGAGGTGTCGGCCCTGCTGGGCCTGCCCGAGGGTGCGGAACCGATCGCGCTGCTGTGCCTGGGCCCGGTGCACGATTTCTACGAAGAGCCGATGCTGCAACGCGAACGCTGGGCCCGGCGCGAGCCCTTGTCGGCGCTGGTGTTCGACGAACGCTGGGGCCAGCCGTCGGACCTGTTTCCCACCCCGTCTTCGCAAGAATGACGGCCCCCATGCCCCCCTTTCCCCTCGAACACGCCCTGGCCGTCGTCGCCGCGCTGTGGCTTGCGCTTGCCATCGACTGCTGGCTGGGCGAGCCCGCCGCGCGCTGGCATCCGGTGGTGTGGATGGGACAGTACCTCGGCTGGATCGGTTCGCGCATCGCACCGCCGGTGGCCAAGGCGAAGCCGCGCGACCTGTCGCTCTTCTTGATCGGGGCGCTGACGTGGTGCGTGGGCGCGATGTGCGTGGGGGTGGTCGCCGCCGGCGTGCAGGCTGCGATGGGGCAATGGCTGCCCGCATGGGCGCTGGCGGTGGCGATGGCCTTTGCGCTGAAACCGCTTTTCGCGTGGCGCATGCTGCACGACGAAGTGCTCGCGGTCGAGGCGGCGCTGGGCGTTTCGCTCGATGCGGGGCGCGCGCAACTGGCCCGGCTCGTCAGCCGCGATGCCTGCGCGCTCAGCGAGCGTGAGGTGCGCGAAAGCGCCATCGAATCATTGGCCGAGAACCTCAACGATTCGCTCGTGGCGCCGTTGTTCTGGTTCGTGCTGCTGGGCCTGCCGGGCGCGGCGGTCTACCGCTTCGCCAACACGGCCGACGCGATGTGGGGCTACCGCGGCGAACGCAATGGCCGCGACTGGAGCTGGTTCGGCAAATGGGCCGCGCGCGCCGACGACCTGCTCTCGTGGCTGCCGGCACGGCTCACGGCGCTGCTGCTTGCGCTGGCGGCATGGCGTTGGCCGCGGGGCGTGGCACGCGAGGCGCGCCGCACGCCGTCACCCAACAGCGGCTGGCCGATGGCGGCAATGGCGCTGCTGCTCGGCGTGCGGCTTGCCAAGCCCGGCGTCTATGCCTTGAATGCCGAAGGGCGGCCCGCCGATGCGGCCGATACGCAGCAGGCCGCGCGATGGGCCGGCAGGGCGGTGCTGGCAACGGCCGCTTGTGCATCATTGGCCATCTTCTTCGCGGCAACCCACTGGGCATGACACCGGAACACACGACATCCACCGGCCTGCTGCATGGCGGCCCCGACGCCACCGGCACCGCCTGGCACGATTTCTCGACCAACGGCAACGCCACGGGCTCATGCCCGGCGGTGCTTGCCGCACTGCGTGCAGCCGATGCGGCGCACTACCCCGACCCGGGCTACACGGCGCTGCGCCGCGCATTGGCAAACTTTCACGGCGTGGCCGCCGAACGCATCGTGATCGCGGCCAGTGCGAGTGAGTTCATCCACCGCATCAGCGCCGCCTTTGCGCAGGGCGGTGGGCGGCAGGTCCTGCTGCCGGCGCACAGCTACGGCGACTACGAGCGCGCGGCATCGGCCTGGGGCCTGCAGGTGCTGCGGCCGCCGGCGCCGCACGGCGAAGCGGCGCTGCACTGGTGCTGCGAACCTTCGAGCCCGCTCGGCCAGGCCGAGGCCGATCTTGCGCTGCACGCCGTGGCCGCAGGCACCTGCGTGCTCGACCTGGCCTACGAAGCGCTGCGCCTCGAAGGCGCGGCATCGCTCGACGCGGCGCAGCGCAATCGCGTCTGGCAGCTGTGGACGCCCAACAAGGCCATGGGCCTGACGGGCATCCGCGCCGCCTATGCCATTGCGCCCGAAGGCGATGCCGCCGTGCCGCTCAAGCAGCGCCTCGAGCGACTGGCTCCCTCGTGGCCGGTGGGCGCGCACGGCGTGGCGCTGCTCGAGACCTGGATCGGCGACGCCGCGCAAGCCTGGCTCGCCCGAAGCCTGCGCACCTTGCGCGAATGGAAGACGCAGCAGCGCGCCGTTTGCGAATCGATGGGATGGCAGTGCCTGCCGAGCGACGCCAATTTTTTCTGCGCGCGCACCGATGCGCCTTATCCGCAGCGGGCCGCCCGGCTGCGCGCCGAAGGCATCAAGCTGCGAGACTGTGCATCATTCGGCCTGCCGGGCCATGTGCGGCTCGGCGTGCTGCCGCCGCAGAGCCAGCAGGCGCTGAAAGAGGCCTGGACGCGCGCGGCGGCTTCGGCCGAACCTTGAAAGCCAGGACATCCGCATGCTCTACGCCATCACCACGCTCTTTCTTTGCCAACTGGCCGGCGAACTGCTCGTGCAGTGGCTGGGCCTGCCGATTCCCGGTCCGCTGATCGGCATGCTGCTGCTGTTCGTCGTGCTGCTCGTGCGCGGCGGCGTGCCCGAGGCGCTGAACGAGACCTCGGGCCATCTGCTGCGCAACCTCATGCTGCTGTTCGTTCCAGCAGTGACCGGCGTCATGCTGCATTTCGAACGGGTGGGGCGCGAATGGCTTCCGTTCCTTGCGGCCGGCATCGTGGGTGCGGCCTTCACCATGGCCGTGACCGCGCTCACCCTGCGCTGGATGATCCGCATCACCGGCAAGGATGCCGAATGACCCCGCCCGCCAAGCTGTCCGAGATCTGGGTCTTCCTCGCGCAGTCGCCGCTGCTGTGGCTGTCGCTCACGCTGCTGGCCTACCTGGGCGCGCTGTGGCTGCACCGGCGCAGCGGCGCCAACCCGGCGGTCAATCCGGTGCTGGTATCGGTGGTCGTCATCGTGGGCGTGCTGCTCGTCACGCGCACGCCCTACGACACGTATTTCGAAGGCGCCAAGTTCGTGCACTTCCTGATCGGGCCGGCCACCGTAGCGCTGGCCGTGCCGCTCTATGGCCAGCTCGGGCGGCTGCGGCGCCTGTGGCTGCCGATTGGCGTGGCGCTGCTGGTGGGCTCGGCGGCGGCCATCGTGTCGGCCATCGGCATTGCCTGGGCGCTGGGCGGATCGCACGAGCTGCTGATGTCGCTCGCGCCCAAGTCGGCCACCATGCCGATCGCGATGGGCGTGGCCGAAAAGATCGGCGGGCTGCCGTCGCTGGCCGCGGTGGCGGCCGCCGTGGCGGGCATCTCGGGTGCGATCATGGCCACGGGCCTGCTGAACCTGCTGCGCATCAAGGAGCCCGCGGTGCGCGGCTTTGCGGTGGGCATGGCGGCGCACGGCATCGGCACCGCGCGGGCCATCCAGGTGAACGAAACGGCGGGCGCCTTCTCGGCGCTGGCGCTGGGGCTGAACGGCATCGCGACGGCGCTGCTGGTGCCGCTGCTGATCAGGCTCGCGGGCTTCTTCTGACGCAGAATGGCGCCTTCCCATTTGGCGCTGGAGAGCAGGCATGGCCCAGTACACCGCAGAAATCCTCTGGCAGCGAGGCGACCAGGACTTCCTCGGCAACAGCTACAGCAGAAGGCATTCGCTGCGCTTCGATGGCGGCACGGAAGTGCCGGGCTCCTCGTCGCCGCATGTGGTGCCGCTGCCGTTTTCCGATGCGGCGGCGGTCGATCCTGAAGAAGCCTTTGTCGCATCGCTGTCGAGCTGCCACATGCTGTGGTTCCTCACCATGGCGGTGAAGCGCAAGTTCATCGTCGACCGCTACTTCGACGCGGCGAGCGGCCTCATGGAAAAGAACGCCGAAGGCAAGCTCGCGATGACGGTGGTCACGCTGCGTCCCGAGGTCAGCTTCTCGGGCGCGAACCTGCCCACGCGCGAGCAGGTCGAGCACATGCACCACCGCGCGCACGAAGAGTGCTTCATCGCCAACTCGGTGAAGACCGAGGTGCGCTGCGAGCCGGTGTTCGCTCCGGCCGGTTGAGGAGCGTCAGGCGGCGTTCAGCGCCGCTGCAGCCGCGGGTTCTTTGCGAACAGTTCCGCCGCCCAGTCCACGAAGGCCCGCACCTTCGCGCTCAGGTGGCGGTTGGGCGGATAGACCACGTGGATCGGCAGCGGCTCGCGCTGCCAGTCGGACAGCACCTCGATCAGCTCGCCGCTTGCGAGCAGCGGCTCGGCCATGAAGGTGATGCACTGCGAAATGCCGAAGCCGCCGAGCACCGCCGCCATGTGGGCGTTGCTCTCGTTGACCGACACGCGGTAGGGGCCGTTGAGCTCGATGTATTCGTCGCCCTTCCTGAACTCGTGCGGATAGATGCGCCGCGTGCTGCCCGAAAAATAGCTCACCACGTGGTGGCGCTTCTCGATGTCGTTCGGATGCTGCGGAATGCCGTAGCGCTTGACGTAGGCGGGCGAGGCCACGGTCACGAAGTGCAGCGTGCCGATGCGCCGGGCCACCAGCGACTGGTCGCTCAGCTCGCCGGCGCGGATCACGCAGTCGACGTTGTCGCTGATGAGGTCGACCGTGCGGTCGCTCACGCCCAGGTCGACCTGGATCTCGGGGTAGCGGTCGCAGAAGGTGGCCAGCGCGGGCAGGATGATCTGCCGCGCCACCGAGGTGCCGACGTCGATGCGCAGCCGCCCCGTGGGATTGGCCTGCGCGTTGGTCATGCTGGCCTCGATGTCGTCGAAGTCGTTCAAGAGGCGCGCCGCGCGCTCGTAGTAGGCCGCGCCGTCCGGCGTGACCGTGACGCGCCGCGTGGTGCGGTTGAGCAGCTTCACCCGCAGGCGCGATTCCAGCGCCTGGATCTGCTTGGTGACCGTTCCCTTGGGCAGGGCGAGCGAGTCCGCGGCCCGGGTGAACGTGCCCGCTTCCACCACGCGGACAAAGATCCGCATTGCCTGGATTTGATCCATTGATGACTGTTCCTGGGAACCCGGCCATTGCCGGGAGGACGCGGATTCTCACACAAGGTGACAATCCCCGGCGTTTCCTGGATTGTTAGCTGTTTGGAAACAGAGTAGGGGCAGCTTGCCTGTTTAACGCCACACTGGCCGCCTTATATTTCGACTATCGCCAATCCTCCTGAGGTTGCCTCCATGTCACCGCGCCCATCGTCCCGCTCTGCCGAAGCCGCTGCTCTCGCCGCGGCAGAAGGCGTGGAAGCCGATCTCTCGATCGAGCTGCCCGGCCGCGAGCCCGTGGGCGCCCGGGTCTACGGACAGCGCCCGCGGGGCGAGACGGTGCCGCTGGTGCTGCATTTCCATGGCGGCACCTTCATCTGCGGCAACCTGGACAATGGCCGCAACGTGGCCCGGCTGCTGGCCGGCGCGGGCGCGGTGGTGGTGTCGGTGGACTATCCGCTGGCGCCCGAGTCGCCTTTCCCCGAGCCCATCGAAGTGGGCTATGCCGCGCTCGAATGGCTCTACAAGCAGCGCGTGAAGCTCGGCGGCAAGGGTGCCCAGGTGTACCTGGCCGGCGAAGAGGCCGGTGGCAACCTGGCCGCCGGGGTGGCGCTGATCGCCCGCGACCGGGCGCATCCGCCGCTGGCCGGGCAGATCCTGTTGTCGCCCATGCTCGACCCGTGCGCGGGCACGGCATCGCTGCGCAAGGCCACCAACGACTCGGCCGAATGCCGCTGGGCCACGGGCTGGGAAAAGTACCTGAGCTGCCCGTCGAACGCGATGCACCCGTATGCCGTGCCGAGCGGATCGCTGCGGCTGTCGTCCCTGGCGCCGGCCCTGGTGCTGGTGGGCCCCGACGACGCCATGCGCGACGAGGCGATGACTTTTGCCGGCCGCCTGCGCGCGGCGGGCATCGACGTCACCAGCAGCGTGCTGCCCGGCGCCGCCAACTGGCCCAAGGCCCTGTACGACCCCGAGCCCTCGGGCTGCAAGGCCTGCGAAGCCAGCGTGCAGCAGCATTTCCGCGAATTTTTCAGTGCCACCACGCCGCCCCCGGTAGCACCCAAGCCCAGCTAGGCGGGCCGGTCGCGACAGCCCTGCTGACGACGCGACGCCGCCCCTCGGCCCACCGGTAACCCCGGTCATTTTCGAGTTCCGCCTCCTGGCGCCAAAAGCGCCGGGATGGCCTGTTGCATCCCAAGAAGTCATCGAGAAGGACGAACCATCATGTCGAACAACAAGCAAAACCTTTCTTCCGCCGCCCGCAAGGGCCTGTGGCCCGCCGTGACCGGCCTCACCGCACTGCTGGCGGTGGCCGCCGCGGTGCTCGGCATGCACAGCTTCAAGGCCGAGGCCACGGCCCCGGCCGCGGCGCAGCAGGGCACGCCGGTGTCGGTGGCCACCGTGGCTTCGAGCGAGATCAATGCCTGGGACGAGTTCTCGGGCCGGCTCGAGGCGGTGCAGCGCGTCGACGTGCGCTCCCGCGTGGCAGGCGCCGTGCAGTCGGTGCACTTCCGCGAAGGCGCGCTGGTGAAGCAGGGTGACCTGCTGATCACCATCGACCCCGCGCCGTACGCGGCCGAAGTGGAGCGCGCCGAAGCGCAGGTGGCCTCGGCCCAGGCGCGCCAGGCCTTCAGCCGCAGCGAGCAGGAGCGCGCCAAGCGCCTGTGGGACCAGCAGGCCATCGCCCAGCGCGAATACGACGAGCGCGTGAACGCCGCCCGCGAAGCCGAAGCCAACCTGCGTGCCGCGCAAGCGTCGCTGCAGTCGGCACGGCTGAACCTGGGCTACACCCAGGTGCGCGCGCCGGTGGCGGGCCGCATCGGCAAGCTCGAAGTGACGATGGGCAACCTGGTGGCCGCAGGCCCCGGCGCGCCGGTGCTGACCACGCTGGTGTCGGTGAGCCCGATCTATGCGAGCTTCGATGCCGACGAGCAAGTGATCACGCGGGCGCTGAAGGACCTGCCGAGCGGCGCCAGCGCCCGCGGCCAGATCGAGAGCATTCCCGTGCAGATGGGCACCGCCGGCCTCGAGGGCACGCCCTTCACCGGCAAGCTGCAGCTGATCGACAACCAGGTCGATGCGCGCAGCGGCACCGTGCGCGTGCGGGCCTCGTTCGACAACAAGGACGGTAGCCTCATTCCGGGCCAGTTCGCCCGCATCCGCATGGGCCAGGCACGCAACGACTCCGCACTGCTGGTGAGCGAACGCGCCATCGGCACCGACCAGAACAAGAAGTTCGTGATGGTGGTGGGCGAGGACAACAAGGCGGTCTACCGCGAAGTCACGCTCGGCGCATCGATCAACGGGCTGCGCGTCGTGAGCAAGGGCCTGAAGGCCGGCGATCGCGTGGTGGTCAACGGCCTGCAGCACATCCGCCCCGGTGCGCTGGTAGTGCCGCAGAGCGTGACGATGGACGCCAAGGCCGACACCAAGCAACAACAACCGGAACGCGTCGCGGAAGCCGCGAAGTCCTGAACTCGGAGGGGAGCGCCCTGGCGCTCGCCGGAGAAACAACATGAATCTCTCTAAATTCTTCATCGACCGGCCGATCTTTGCCGGCGTGCTGTCGCTATTGATCCTGATAGCCGGCCTGATCGCGCTGCGCGGGCTGCCGATCTCGGAGTACCCCGAAGTCGCGCCGCCCTCGGTGGTGGTGCGCGCCCAGTACCCTGGCGCCAACCCGAAGGTGATCGCCGAAACCGTGGCCACGCCGCTCGAAGAGCAGATCAACGGCGTCGAAGGCATGCTCTACATGGGCAGCCAGGCCACCACCGACGGCGTGATGACGCTCACCGTCACCTTCCGCCTCGGCACCGATCCCGACAAGGCCCAGCAGCTGGTGCAGAACCGCGTCTCGCAAGCCGAGCCGCGCCTGCCGGAAGAAGTGCGCCGCCTCGGCATCACGACCGTCAAGAGCGCGCCCGACCTGACGATGGTGGTCCACCTCGTCTCGCCGAACAACCGCTACGACATCAACTACCTGCGCAACTACGCGGTGCTGAACGTCAAGGACCCGCTGGCGCGCATCGAAGGCGTGGGCCAGGTGCAGATCTTCGGTGGCGGCGACTACTCGATGCGCGTCTGGCTCGACCCGCAGAAGGTCGCGCAGCGCGGCCTCTCGGCGAGCGACGTGGTGGCTGCCATCCGCGGCCAGAACGTGCAGGCCGCGGCCGGCGTGGTCGGCGCTTCGCCGGGCCTGTCGGGCGTGGACATGCAGCTGTCGATCAATGCGCAAGGGCGCCTGCAGAGCGAGGAAGAGTTCGGCGACATCATCGTCAAGAGCGGCACCGACGGCGCCGTGACCCGCCTGCGCGACATCGGCCGCCTCGAGATGGGCGCTGCCGACTACTCGCTGCGTTCGCTGCTCAACAACGACCCGGCCGTCGGCATGGGCGTGTTCCAGGCGCCGGGCTCCAACGCGCTCGACATCTCGTCCAACGTGCGCAAGACGATGGCCGAGCTCAACAAGAACATGCCCGAAGGCCTCGAATACCGCATTGCCTACGACCCGACGCAGTTCGTGCGCGCATCGATCGAATCGGTGATCCACACGTTGCTCGAAGCCATCCTGCTGGTGGTGCTGGTCGTGATCCTGTTCCTGCAGACCTGGCGCGCGTCGATCATTCCGCTGCTGGCCGTGCCGGTGTCGGTGATCGGCACCTTCGCGGTGCTGCACATCCTCGGTTTCTCGATCAATGCGCTGAGCCTGTTCGGGCTGGTGCTGGCGATCGGCATCGTGGTGGACGACGCCATCGTGGTGGTGGAGAACGTCGAGCGCAACATCGAGGCCGGGCTCACGCCGCGCGAAGCCACGTACCGCGCGATGCGCGAAGTGTCCGGGCCCATCATCGCGATCGCGCTGGTGCTGGTGGCCGTGTTCGTTCCGCTGGCCTTCATCAGCGGCCTCACGGGCCAGTTCTACAAGCAGTTCGCGGTGACCATCGCGATCTCGACGGTGATCTCGGCGATCAACTCGCTCACGCTGTCGCCCGCGCTCGCCGCCTTGCTGCTGCGCGGCCACGACGAGCCCAAGGATGCGCTGACGCGCGGCATGGACCGTGTCTTCGGCTGGCTGTTCCGCGGCTTCAACAAGCTCTTCAGCCGCGGCTCGGAAGCCTACAGCGGCGGCGTCAAGAGCGTGATCTCGCGCAAGACGCTGATGCTGGCGATCTACCTCGCGCTGATCGGCGTGACCTTCGGCCTGTTCAAGGCCGTGCCCAGCGGCTTCGTGCCGGCGCAGGACAAGCAATACCTGATCGGCTTTGCCCAGCTGCCCGACGGCGCCACGCTCGACCGTACCGACGAAGTGATCCAGCGCATGGGCGAGATCATGAAGAAGAACCCGAACGTGGAAGACGCCATCGCCTTCCCGGGCCTGTCGATCAACGGCTTCACCAACAGCTCGAACTCGGGCATCGTGTTTGCCACGCTCAAGCCCTTCGACCAGCGCAAGCGCGCCGACCAGAGCGGCGGTGCGGTGGCCGGGCAGCTCAACGGCGCCTTCGCCAGCATCCAGGACGCGTTCATCGTGATGTTCCCGCCGCCGCCGGTGGCGGGCCTGGGCACCACGGGCGGCTTCAAGCTGCAGATCGAAGACCGCGCCTCGGTCGGCTACGACCAGATGGACGCGGCGGTGAAGGCCTTCATGGCCAAGGCCTATGCCGCGCCCGAGCTCACGGGCATGTTCACGAGCTGGCAGGTCAACGTGCCGCAGCTGTATGCCGACATCGACCGCACCAAGGCGCGCCAGCTCGGCGTGCCGGTGACGGACATCTTCGACACCATGCAGATCTACCTCGGCAGCCTGTATGCGAACGACTTCAACAAGTTCGGCCGCACCTACAGCGTGCGCGTGCAGGCCGATGCGCCGTACCGCGCCCGCGCCGAAGACGTGGGCATGCTGAAGGTGCGCTCGACCACGGGAGAGATGGTGCCGCTGTCGGCGCTGATGAAGGTCAATTCGACCTTCGGACCGGAACGCGCCATGCGCTACAACGGCTACCTCGCGGCCGACATCAACGGCGGCCCGGCCCCGGGCTATTCGTCGGGCCAGGCGCAGGACGCGATCACCAAGATCGCGGCCGAGACGCTACCCAAGGGCGTGAGCTTCGAGTGGACCGAGCTGACCTACCAGGAAATCCTGGCCGGCAACTCCGCCTTCCTGGTGTTCCCGCTGGCCATCCTGCTGGTGTTCCTGGTGCTGGCCGCGCAGTACGAGAGCCTGACGCTGCCGATCGCCATCATCCTGATCGTGCCCATGGGCATCCTGGCCGCGATGACCGGCGTATGGATATCGGGGGGTGACAACAACGTCTTCACGCAGATCGGCTTGATCGTGCTGGTGGGGCTGAGTGCGAAGAACGCGATCCTGATCGTGGAGTTTGCGCGGGAGCTCGAGTTTGCCGGCAGAACGCCCGTACAAGCCGCGATCGAAGCCAGCCGCCTGCGCCTGCGCCCGATTCTCATGACCTCGCTGGCCTTCGTGATGGGTGTGCTGCCCCTCGTGCTGTCGACCGGCGCGGGTTCGGAGATGCGCAAGGCCATGGGCGTGGCGGTGTTCGCCGGGATGATCGGCGTGACGGCCTTCGGCCTGTTCCTGACGCCGGTGTTCTATGTGCTGCTGCGCCGCCTGGCGGGCAACCGCGCACTCAAGCTGCATGGCGAAGTGCCGCATGGCGAGGAGTTTGTCTCTGCGGGCCATCCGGTCGCAGCGGCACCCTCGTCGCACGGTGGTTCGGGCGGCGGCGGGCTGCACCCGGTGCCGGCCTCGCCGCGTCCTTCGCATGACTGATCGCGCAATCGATCAAGAAGAAAGTTCATCATCATGAAATTCGCATTTCAACCCTGGGCCCGCACTGCCTTGCTGCCGCTGGTCGCAGCCCTGGTGCTGGCCGGCTGCGCGAGCGTGCCCTCCGGCGTGCCCGAGATCCAGACCACCGCCGAGTTCAAGGAGCAGGGCGCCGCTCCGCCGGCCGGCTGGACGCGTGCCGTGCCCTCCGAAGCGCAGGCGCGCGGTGCCTGGTGGCTGGCGTTCAACGACCCGGTGCTCGATGCGCTGGTCGAGAAGGCCGACGTCAACAACAACAACATCCAGGCCGCGGCGGCGCGGCTGGCCGAGGCCCGCGCGCTGGCGCGCAGCGCCAACGCCGACCGCATGCCGCAGATCGGCCTGGGCGCGGGTGCCAACCGCGGCGCCGGGCTCGACAAGGCCTCGGCCAGCACCCGGCCGGGCACCATGACCAACATCGGCGCCACCTTCTCGTACGAGGTCGACCTGTTCGGCCGCCTCTCGGGCGCGAGCAATGCGGCCAAGCTCGACGCACAGAGCCGCGAGGCCCTGCTGCAGAGCACGCGCCTCGCGGTGCAGGCCGAGGTGGCCCAGACCTACCTGCAGCTGCGCGCGCTCGACGCCGAGCGCGCGCTGGTGCGCGAACAGGTCGAGGCCTACCGCGACACGCTGCGCCTCTCGCAGCGTCGCCAGCAGGCCGGCGACATCGCCGAGCTCGACGTGGCGCGCGTGCAGACCGAGGTGTCGTCCACCGAATCGGACGCGCTCGCGCTCGACCGGCAGCGCGCCCAGGTCGAGCATGCACTCGCGGTGCTGGTGGGCGATTCGGCCTCCAGCTTCGGCCTGCGCACCGACGACTGGGCCACCGCGCTGCCGTCCGTGCCGCCCGGCGTGCCGGCCACGGTGCTGACGCGCCGCCCCGACGTCTCGGCCGCGCAGAACGCGGTGCTGGCGGCGCAGGCCCGCGTGGGCGTGGCGCAGGCGGCCTGGTTCCCGGACATCTCGCTGACCGGCGCGGCCGGCTACGCATCGCCCGAAATCGGCGACCTGTTCAAGTGGTCGGCCCGCTCATGGGGTGTGGGTGCGCTGCTCTCGCTGCCGATCTTCGACGGCGGCCGCCGCGAAGCCGGCGTGCAGGGCGCCAACGCCCAGCTCAACGGCGCGCTCGCGAACTACCGCAACCAGGTGCTGGTGGCGTTCCAAGAGGTCGAAGACCAGCTGTCCGCCATCCGCATCCTGCAGGAGCAGTCGACCGTGCAGGCGCAGGCCGTCACTTCCGCGCAGCGCGCGACCAGCCTGTCGGACACGCGCTACCGCAACGGCTACATCAGCCAACTCGACCTGCTCGACGCCCGCCGCAGCGAACTGCGCAACCGGCGCCAGGCGCTGCAGGTGAAGTCGGCGCAGTACCAGGCGGCCGTGGGGCTGATCCGCGCCATCGGCGGCGGTTGGGAAGCGCCGGCCGCCACGGCGCAGGCGCAGCCTGGCGGAACAGCGGCGGTAAAAACCGCGGCACGCTGAAAGAAACACCAAGGGGCGCAAGCCCCTTTTTCCTTGCCTCTTCGCGGCTGCCGCAAGAGGGCCGCGGCGACAACGGACAATAGCCGCATGACAACCCGATGCGTGATGGTTCTCGGCACGACCAGTGGCGCCGGCAAGAGCTGGCTGACCGCCGCGCTGTGCCGCTGGTACGCGCGCCAGGGCCTCAAGGTGGCGCCCTTCAAGGCGCAGAACATGAGCAACAACGCCCGCGTGGTCGACGGCGGTGAAATCGGCAGCGCGCAGTATTTCCAGGCGCTGGCCGCGCGTGCCGTGCCCGACGTGCGCATGAACCCGCTGCTGCTCAAGCCCGAGCGCGACACCCACAGCCAGGTGGTGCTGATGGGGCAGGTGAGCGCGGAGCTCACGGCCATGCCCTGGCGCGGCCGCAGCGAGCGCGTCTGGCCGCAGATCGCGCAGGCGCTCGACGCGCTGGGTGCCGAGAACGACGTGGTGGTGATCGAAGGCGCCGGCTCGCCGGCCGAGATCAACCTGATGGCGAGCGACATCGTCAACCTGCGCGTGGCCCGCCATGCGGATGCGCGCTGCCTGCTGGTGACCGACATCGACCGCGGCGGCGCCTTCGCGCATCTGTACGGCACCTGGGCATTGATGCCCGAGAGCGACCGCGCGCTGCTGCGCGGCTTCGTGCTCAACAAGTTCCGCGGCGATGCCTCGCTGCTGGCGCCGGCGCCGCAGCAGCTGCAGGGGCTGACCGGCATCGCGACCGTCGCGACGCTGCCGATGTGGCGGGAGCACGGCCTGCCGGAAGAAGACGGCGTGTTCGACGACAGAAGCCACGCGAGCGGGCCTGTCACGCGCACGGTTTGCGTGGTGGCCTATCCGCGCATCAGCAATCTCGACGAATTCCAGCCGCTCAAGAACGTGCCGGGCGTTCGCCTGGTCTGGGCGCGCACGCCGGCGGACCTGGCCGGCGCCGACTGGATCGTGCTGCCCGGTTCCAAGCACACCAGCGGCGACCTCGCATGGCTGCGCGCGCAGGGCCTGGACCGCGCCATTGCCGCGCACGCGGCCAGCGGCGGTGCCGTGCTGGGCGTCTGTGGCGGCCTGCAGATGCTGGGCGAGGCGCTGGTCGATCCGCACGGCATCGACGGCAATGCGCCCGGCCTCGGCCTGCTGCCGCTGGTGACGGTGTTCGAGCGCGAAAAGACCGTGCGCCACCGGGCGGCCGTCTTCGGCCAGTTGGGCGGCGCATGGGCTTCGCTCTCGAACGTGCCGGTGACGGGCTACGAGATCCATCACGGCCAGACCGCCATCCACCCGCAGATGGCGCAGGACGGCCGTGCCGTGATGCCCGAGGGCCTGGCCTGGCAGAACGCGCGTGGCAACGTGCTGGGCCTCTACCTGCACGGCCTGTTCGAGGACGCGGCCGCGCTCCACGCACTCTTCGGCGCCGCGGCACCCACGCTCGACGCCACCTTCGACGGCCTGGCCGATTTCATAGACACCCACTTCGAAGCCGGCGTACTGCAAGGCCTGATCGCATGACCGACAACAACCAGACCATTCCTTCCATCTCCGACATCCACGACGGCGCCCTTGCGGCGCGCCTGCAGGCGGCGCTCGACAACAAGACCAAGCCGCTCGGCGCGCTCGGCCGACTCGAGAGCCTGGCCTTGCGGATCGGCCTCGTCCTGGGCAGCGAAACGCCGGTGCTCGAAGCACCGCAGATGCTGGTGTGCGCGGCCGACCATGGCCTGGCGGCGCGCGGCGTCTCGGCCTTTCCGAGCGACGTGACCTGGCAGATGGTCGAGAACTTCCTGGCCGGCGGCGCAGCCGTCAGCGTGCTGGCGCGCCAGCATGGGCTGGCACTCACCGTGGTCGACTGCGGCGTGCGGCGCGACTTCCAGGCCCGCCCCGGGTTGGTCTCGCGCCGGATCGCTGCCGGTACCGCCGATGCGTCGGCCGGGCCCGCCATGACCGCGGCGCAATGTGCGCAAGCCATCGCCAACGGGCGCGAGGTGGTGCGCGCGCTGCCGGGCAATGCCTTGCTGCTCGGCGAAATGGGCATCGGCAACAGCTCGGCCGCGGCGCTGCTGCTGGCGCGCCTTGCGGGGCTGGACATCGACGGCTGCACCGGCTCCGGCACCGGCCTCGATGCCGCGGGGCTCGCGCGCAAGCGGGAGGTGTTGCGCGACGTGCTGGTGCTGCATGCGGCTGCGAACGAGCCGCTCGATGCACTCGCTGCGTTCGGCGGCTTCGAGATTGCCACGCTGGTCGGCGCGGTGCTGCAGGCGGCGCAGGAGCGGCGTGTGATCGTGGTCGATGGCTTCATCGCGAGCGCCGCGGTGCTCGTCGCGCAGGCGCTGCAGCCGCACGTGGCGCAGCGCTGCGTGGCCGCGCACAGCTCGGCGGAGCCCGGGCATGCGCTGCTGCTGAAGCACCTCGGGCTCGAGCCCTTGCTGAACCTGGACCTGCGCCTTGGCGAAGGCTCGGGCGGCGCGCTGGCCTGGCCGCTGCTCGAATCGGCCTGCCGTATCCTGCGCGAGATGGCCAGCTTCGAGGCCGCCGGCGTGTCGCGCAAGGACAGTTGAACCCATGAACGGTGTCCGCCACTACCTGCTGGCGCTGCAGTTCTTCACGCGCGTGCCGGTGACCGGCCGGCTCGCCGAATGGATCGGCTTCAGCCCACAGATGCTGCGTGCAAGCGCGGCACATTTTCCGGGCGTGGGCTGGCTCGTGGGTGGCGTGGGCGCGGCTGTTTTCGTGCTCGCGCTGCAGGGCTTGCCGGGCGTGGCCGGTGCCCTGGCCGCGGCGCTGCTGAGCATGGCGGCAACGGTGCTGCTGACCGGCGCCTTTCATGAAGACGGACTGGCCGACGTGGCCGACGGCCTGGGCGGATCGGCCGACCGCAGCCGCGCGCTCGAGATCATGAAGGACTCGCGCATCGGTGCCTTCGGCGCCATTGCGCTGGTGCTGGCGCTCGGCCTCAAGGCCGCGCTGCTCGCGTCGATGGCGGGGCAGGGCGCGCAGGCGGTGGCCGGTGCCATCGTGGGCGCGCATGTGCTGTCGCGCCTGGCGCCGCTGTTCCTGATCCGCTGGCTGCCATACGTGGGCGACAGCGGCGCAAGCAAGGCCAAGCCCCTGGCCGATGCGATCGGCGGCGGTGCCTTGCTGGTCGGCGTGCTCTGGTCGGTGCCCGCTGTCGCATTGATGCTGGCGACGCAGGGACCCGCACGAACGATGGCCATGGCGGTGGCATGCGCCCTGGCGGCGCTGGCGATGGCGCGCATGTTCCGGCGCCGGCTGCAGGGATTCACCGGCGACGGGCTCGGCGCGACGCAGCAGCTGTGCGAACTCGCGATCTACCTCGCGCTGGCCTGGCAGGCATGAAGCTGTGGCTGGTGCGCCATGCGCAGACCGAGGCCGCGCCGGGCCTTTGCTACGGCAGCGCGGATGTGGGCGTGCCGGCCGAGGCGACGCTGGCGGTGGCGCATGCGGTGGCTTCGCGCCTGCCCGCGGACCTTGCGCTGGCGCACTCGCCCCTGCGGCGCTGCGCCGAACTCGCGCAAGCCATCGGCAGGCTGCGCCCGGACCTTGCCACGCGCGCCGATCCGCGCCTCGCCGAGATGGATTTCGGTGCCTGGGAAGGCCAGCCCTGGTCGTCGATTGTGCGTGCCGAGTTCGAGGCGTGGACCTGCAATTTCGCCGAAGGGTGCCCGGGCGGGCATGGCGAAAGCACGGCCCGCTTCATGCAGCGCATCGGCACGGCCTTCGACGACTGGCGCGCGTCGGGGCAGGACGCGGTGTGGGTCACTCATGCGGGCGTGATGCGGGCGGTGGAACTGCTGAATCGCGGCGTGCGGCGCGTCGACGAGGCCGCGCAGTGGCCGTCGGCGCCCATTGACTATGGGGCGTGCCAGCTGATCGAATGCGGCTGATGCGCGGTGGCACCCGCTGCCGCGCGTCACGGTCCGCCAACGCGATGCCGACACCGCCCAAGAACGAACGCCTGTACCTGCGCCTCGACGACGACCCCTTGCACGGTTTGCACGGGCCGGAGGCCGGCATGCCCGCGGGGACGCTGCGCGCCTTTCCGGTCGCCGAGCCGCTGCGGATGCACGTTGCGCACATTCTTCTCTACAGGGAAACGCTGCCCGAGGGCCGCGAGGTCCTGGAGCGCGTGCTGCCCGATGGGGCGGTGCGGCTCGTCTTCAATCTCGGCGATGCGCCCTCGGCGGACGAGAACGCCGGGCATGCGGTCGAGGCCATCGGTGCGTCGGCGGCGCCGGCCCTCGTGCGCCTGCGCCGGAAGATGGACGGGCTGTCGGTGACCCTGCGCCCCGGTGCGGCCGCGGCGCTGCTGGGAAGGCCGGCCAGCGAGATCGCAGGCACTGCCGTGCACCTGGACGAGCTGTGGCGCGGCCGTGGCGCCGAACTGCTCGAGCGCATCGCGCTGCAACCGGACGACGCATCGCGCGTGTCGGTGCTGTGTGCAGCCCTGCAGCGCCGGCTGCCCGATGGCGACGGCGCCGTCCACGCGGCGGCAATGCGCGCGGTGCAGCTCATCGCCATGTCGGGCGGGCGGCGTCCGCTGCGCGAGGTGGCGCAGGCCGTCGGGCTTGGCGAGCGGCGGCTGCAGCAGGTCTTTCGGCAGCAGGTGGGCCTGTCGCCGCGGGCCTGGAGCCGGCTCGCGCGGCTGCATGCCTGCGTGCGCGCCTTGCGCCTGCAGCGCGAGCCTGCCTGGGCAAGCCTTGCGCTGGATGGCGGCTTCTATGACCAATCGCACCTCATCAACGAGTTCCAGGCGCTTTGCGGCCTCACGCCGACGGAGTTCCTGGGCCGCGCGATTTCGGGTTCTTCCAAGACGGCGGATTGACGCGGCCTTACCGTCGTCGCCTCTCACTCGCAACGAAAGGACAGGACGATGCCATCCGAAAGCAGGGAGCGGCCGCTGAAGGGCCGCGTGGCCGTGGTCACCGGCGCCAGCCGCGGCGCGGGCCGCGGCATTGCGGTGGAACTGGGCGCTGCGGGCGCCACCGTGTATGTCACCGGGCGAAGCACGCGCGGGCAGCCGGCAAACAGCTACGGCCAGCTGCTCGCGCTCTCGGAGCTCGAAGCCCTGCCGGGCAGCATCGACGAAACGGCCGGCGAGGTCACGCGCATGGGCGGACGCGGCATTGCGGTGCGCTGCGACCACACGCAGGAAGACGAGGTGCAGCAGCTCTTTGCGCAGGTTCAGCGCGAGCAGGGCCGCGTGGACCTGCTCGTCAACAACGCCTGGGGCGGCCACGAAACTTTCACGGGCGTGTTCGAGGCACCGTTCTGGGAGCATCCGCTTGCCAACTGGGACTCGATGTTCGACCGCGGCGTGCGCAACCACCTGCTGGCCAGCCGCTTCGCCGCGCCGCTGATGGTGGCGCAAGAGAGCGGGCTGATCGTGACCACCACCTTCTGGGACCGCGGCAACTACCTGCGCGGAAACCTGTTCTACGACCTCGCCAAGTCGGCCATGACCCGGCTGGCCTTCGGCATGGCGCAGGAGCTTCGCCCGCACGGCGTCGCTTCGCTGGCCGTGTCGCCGGGCTGGATGCGCACCGAGTTCGTGCTGGCCGGCCACAAGACCGACGAGGCGCATTGGCACGAGCGCCCGGCATTGGCGCGAACCGAGTCGCCGCGCTATCTCGGCCGCGCGGTGGCTGCGCTGGCGGGCGACGCGCGGGTGCTGGAGAAAAGCGGCGGCGTGCACCGCGTGGCCGACCTGGCGCGCGAATATGGCTTCACCGACATCGACGGCCGGCAGGTCGAAGCGTTCGAGCTGTAGCTGAAGAACAGGCCGGTCTCAGGCCGTCCTGGGCCGCGGTGTCTTCGGCTTGTAGTCGCAATAGGATGCCACCGCGCATTCCCAGCACTTCGGCGTGCGCGCCACGCAGATGTAGCGCCCATGCAGGATGAGCCAATGGTGCGCATGCAGCCGGAATTCGAACGGCACGCGTTTCTCCAGCTTGAGTTCCACTTCGAGCGGCGTCTTGCCCGGCGCGAGCCCGGTGCGGTTGCCGACGCGGAAGATGTGCGTATCGACCGCGATCGTCGCCTCGCCAAACGCCACGTTGAGCACCACGTTGGCGGTCTTGCGGCCGACGCCCGGCAGCGCCTCGAGTTCGGCGCGCGTGCGGGGCACTTCGCCGCCATGCTTCTCCACCAGGATGCGGCACGTCTCGATCAGGTGTTTGGCCTTGCTGCGGTAGAGCCCGATGGTCTTGATGTAGTCCTCCAGGCCCTCCACGCCCAGCCTGAGGATCGCCTGCGGCGTGTTCGCCACCGGAAACAGCTTGCGCGTGGCCTTGTTCACGCCCACGTCGGTCGCCTGCGCGGAAAGCAGCACGGCCGCCAGCAGCTCGAAGGGCGTGGCGTATTCGAGCTCGGTTTCGGGGGTGGGGTTAGCCGCCTGCAGGGTGGCGAAGAAGAGGGGGATGTTGTCTTTTTTCATGGGGTTCCGGGCAAGGCGCCCAATATATCGCCGGCGGCCCAAAGCCGACCGTGCCGCACGCCGCCGCGCTTTCGCCACAATAGCGACCCAGAAAGTGAGACTTCCCATGCAATTCGCTTCCCGACTCGACAACGTCGAAACCTCCGCCATCCGCGAACTCTTCAAGCTGCTGGGCAAGCCCGGCATCATCAGCTTTGCGGGCGGCTTCCCCGACAGCGCCATGTTCGACGTGGAGGGCCTGAAGGAGGCGAGCCAGAAGGCGCTGACCGAAGAGCCCGGCGGCGCGCTGCAATACGGCGCCACCGAAGGCTACGAGCCGCTGCGCACGCAGCTGGGCGCCTTCATGAAGACCAAGGGCGTCGACGTGGACCCCAGCGGCCTGATCGTCACCACCGGCAGCCAGCAGGCGCTCGACCTGCTCGGCAAGACCATGATCTCGCCCGGCGACAAGGTGATTGTCGAGGGCCCGACCTTCCTGGCCACCATCCAGTGCTTCCGCCTCTACGGCGCGCAGCTCATCAGCGCGCCCATCGATGCCAACGGCGTGAAGACCGACGAGCTCGAAAAGCTCATCGCCGAGCACAAGCCCAAGTTCGTCTACCTGATTCCCACCTTCGGCAACCCGAGCGGCGCCATGCTGAGCCTGGAGCGCCGCAAGAAGGTGCTCGAACTGGCCGTGAAGTACCAGACGCTGATCGTCGAGGACGACCCTTACGGCGACCTCTACTTCGGCGAAGCGCCGCCGCCCTCGATCCTGGCGCTGAGCAAGGATGTACCGGGCAGCCGCGAACTGCTCGCGCACTGCGGCAGCCTCAGCAAGGTGCTGAGCCCGGGCCTGCGCATCGGCTGGATGATCGCGCCGGCAGAGCTGCTCGCCAAGGCCACCATGTGCAAGCAGTTCAGCGATGCGCACACCAGCACCTTCTCGCAGGCCACGGCCGCGCAGTACCTCAAGAGCGGCCGCATGCCGGCCACGCTCGCGCATGTGCGCGAGGTCTACGGCCAGCGCGCGCAGGCCATGGGCGCGGCGCTCAAGCGCGAACTGGGCGATGCGGTGAGCTTCACGCAGCCGCAGGGCGGCCTGTTCTTCTGGGCCCGCCTCACGGGCGCCAACGGCAAGCTGGCCGACGCGAACGAATTGGCCAAGCGCGCCATCGAGAAGCTCGTGGCCTTCGTGCCCGGGGCACCATTCTTCGCGGAGAAGCCCGATGTCGCGACGCTGCGGCTGAGCTTTGCGACGGCCGACGTGGCCAAGATCGAAGAGGGCGTGAAGCGCCTGGGCCAGGCCCTCTAGGCGTTCAGCTCAGGGCGAGCGGTGCAGGCGCGGCGCCGCCAGCAGCGCCAGGTTGTCCGCAATGGCCGCATCCACGTTCGGATAGCGGCCTTTCATTTTCGATAGCGTCATGATGGTCTGCAGCGCCTTCAGGTCCTTGACCGAGGGTGCGACCTTGATCTGCGCGATGGCCGCCGATGCGTTGCCGCCGTTGACCAATGCCATCACCTTGCTTGCCCAGTCGTTTGCGCGCGCCATGTCTTCACCTGCTTTCGTTTGAACCACCGCCGACTGTACACAGGCCGCGGGTTAGGATCGACCATGAGAAAAACCTTTCAGCTTCAGGTCGAGGGCAAGCACCCCGACCGACTCCTCGAAGCCATCAAGCACGAGATCCGCAAGTACATCAAGCGCGAGCGGCGCCGCGAGTTGCCCGAGGGCAGCGACTTCTGGGACTTCGATTGCAGGTTCGGCGCCTCGGCAGAAGCCGCCGAAGTCGTGCACCTGTCGGCCATCACCGGACTGATCGACGGCATCGTCAAGGACGCCGGCAAGCAGTTCTACGTCGAGATCCTGGCCAAGCCCGGCAAGCGCAAGCCGCGCGCGGCCGGGGAGCCGGCGCAAGAAGAGCCGCCCGAAGAAATCTAGCCAGCGCTATCTCAGAGCAGCGCCTGCGCAAGGCGCAGCCCGTGGCGCTGCTCCGCATCCTGCAGCGACCGCGCGATCGACGGGTGCAGCCGTACCCCGTTCTTCGACTGCGCATCGCGGCGCTTCAAGCCGCCTTCGCCCGGCAGCCGCACCGGCCTGGCCGGATCGATCGGCGCGTTGTTGCGGCACTGCGCCGCCACATGGTCCATCTGGCGCAGGAAAGCTTCCTTGCCCCCGAAGGCATGCAGATCGTGCAGCGTGACGTGCACCGTCGCGCCCCAGCCCTCGGGCGGATCGGCCCGGCCATGGCCCGCGAGGCCGGCGGTCAGCGTCTCGACCAGCAGCGCCATGCCGTAGCCCTTGTGCCCATGGCTCAGTCCGCCCACGGGCAGCAGCGTGCCGGGCGGCTGGTCGAACAGCACCTGCGGGTTGTTCGACGGCTTGCCGGCGGCGTCGATCAGCCATTCCTCCGCAAAGGTTTCACCGGCCGCGCGCTTGCGGTTGCTCATGCCGTTGGTGGTGATGGAGGCCGAGATGTCGACCATCACGCCGCCTTGCGAGAGCGGAAAACCCATGGCCAGCGGATTCGGCGTGAACACCGCCTGCGTGCCGCCGAAGGGCGCGACGCTGGCGGTGTTGGGATCGGAGCAGGCGAGCAGCATCAGCATGTCTTCCTCGAGCGCGCGCAGCATGTAGACGGCGAGGCAGGCGATGTGGTGGCTGCGGCGGATCACGAGCGAGGCGGTGCCGAGTTCGCGGGCGCGCGGAATCAGCAGGTCCATGCCCTGGTCCATGAGCCAGGGGCCGGGCAGGCGCTTGCCGTCCCAGAGCACGGCGGCGGGGCGGTCCGACAGCACCTCGGGCGCGCCGTCCGGCGTCATGCCACCCGATTCGAGTTCCTTCACATAGCCGGCCAGCAGCGCGAGGCCGTGCGTGTCGTGGCCGAGCAGGTCGCCTTCGACCAAGGTGCGCGCGACGCTGTCGGCCATCGGTGCGGCGAGGCCGCCCTTCTGCAGCAGGGCGCTGGCGTAGTCCTTGAGTGCGTCGGCGCGGTAGAGGGGGGCGGTTGTGTCGGTCATGTCATGTCTCCATCAAGCTGGTTGTTGCGGGATGCTTGTGTTTTTGATGTGCGTGAATTGGTTCGGGCGGTTTTTCGGGGCGCGTGCACAGGCCACCGGGTACTCCCCTCCGCGAATGTCCCCCGGCCTTCGGCCTCCTCCTTTATTTCGCTGCGGGGAGCACCCGATGCCCTGTGCACCTGGGCACGCTGCCGGTTCGCGGCTGATCAACCAGTGCTCTGAACACGCTCCCGTCGATGGGGTGCCTTGCGCAGCGAAATCAAGGGGGAGGCCGCAGGCCGGAGGACATTCGCGGAGCAAGGTACCCCGTCGGCGGGAGCGCGCCCTGAACAAGCATTGCACGCACAACAAAAAACATTCACTCCAGAAGCTCCAGCAGCCGTTCAAGTCCGCCCTCGTTGATCGCGACCATGGCCTGCTCGCGCACCTTCGGCTTGGCGTGATAGGCCACCGAGAGGCCGGCTTCCGCCATCATCGGCAGGTCGTTCGCGCCATCGCCCACGGCAATGGCTTCCTGCGGCGAAATGCCCAGCAGGGATGCAACCTCGAGCAGCGTGCGGCGCTTCTCGGCGCCGTCGCAGATGTCGCCCCAGCTCTGCGTCACCACCTGGCCGGTGAGCTTGCCGTCGGCCTCGTCGAGCAGGTTGGAGCGCGCGAAGTCGATGCCCAGGCGGTCCTTCACGCGGTTCGCAAAGAAGGTGAAGCCGCCCGACACCAGCAGCACCTTGAGGCCGGCCGCCTTGCAGGCCGCCACCAGTTCCGCCGCGCCCGGATTGAGCTTCAGCCGCTCGTCGTAGACCTGCTGCAGCGCCTCGACCGGCACGCCCTTCAGCAGCGCCACGCGCCGCCGCAGGCTTTCCTTGAAGTCCTTGATCTCGCCGCGCATCGTGGCTTCGGTGATCGCGGCCACCTCGGCCTTCTTGCCGACGGCATCGGCGATCTCGTCGATGCACTCGATGTTGATCAGCGTCGAGTCCATGTCGAACGCGATCAGCTTGAAGTCGGCCAGCTTCAGCGGCGGCTTCACGCGCTGGATGACGAGGCCGGGGGAGATTTCTGTGATTGCGCTCATGCGGGGGCGGGTTCCTTGACGATCGGTTGTCCGAGACTGCGCAGCACGTCGCGCACCATTTGCGCACGCTCCTTGGGCTCCTTCAGCTCGCGCTCGATGCGCAGCTTCTCGTTGCCCGCGAGCTTGATGTGCTTGTTCTTCTGGATCAGGTGGATGATGGCCATCGAATCCACCGGCGGATCCTTCTTGAAGGTGATGTGGATGATGCCCGGCGCCGCATCCACCTTCACCACGCCATAGGGCCGCGCGAGCACGCGCAGCCGGTGCGTGTCGATCAGTGTCTGCGCCTGCGGCGGCAGCTTGCCGAAGCGGTCGACGATTTCTTCGAGCAAGGTGTCGATCTGCTCGGGCGTCTTTGCCGTGGCCAGCTTCTTGTAGAACGACAGGCGCAGGTGCACGTCGCCGCAGTAGTCGTCGGGCAGGAGGGCGGGGGCGTGCAGGTTGATCTCGGTGGTGACCGACAGCGGCGCGAGCAGGTCGGGCTCCTGCCCGGCCTTGAGCGCGCGCACGGCCTCGCTCAGCATCTCGTTGTAGAGCTGGAAGCCGATCTCCATCATGTTGCCGCTCTGGTTCTCGCCCAGCACTTCGCCCGTGCCGCGGATTTCCAGGTCGTGCATCGCAAGATAGAAGCCCGAGCCCAGTTCTTCCATCTGCTGGATCGCGTCGAGCCGCTGCGCCGCCTGCTTGGTGAGGCCTTCGGTGTCCGGCACCATCAGGTAGGCATAGGCCTGGTGGTGGGAGCGCCCGACGCGCCCGCGCAGCTGGTGCAGCTGCGCGAGGCCGAACTTGTCGGCGCGGCTCATCACGATGGTGTTGGCGGTCGGCACGTCGATGCCGGTCTCGATGATGGTCGAGCACAGCAGGAGGTTGTAGCGCTGCGCCACGAAGTCGCGCATCACGCGCTCGAGCTCGCGCTCGGGCATCTGGCCGTGGGCCACGGCGATGCGGGCCTCGGGAAGAATCTCCTCGAGCTTCTGGCGCCGGTTCTCGATGGTCTCGACCTCGTTGTGCAGGAAGTACACCTGCCCGCCGCGCTTCAGTTCGCGCAGCACGGCTTCGCGAATCACGCCCGTGCCCTCGTTGCGCACGAAGGTCTTGATGGCCAGTCGCCGCTGCGGCGCGGTCGCGATCACGCTGAGGTCGCGCAGGCCCTCGAGCGCCATGCCCAGCGTGCGCGGAATCGGCGTGGCGGTGAGCGTGAGCACGTCGACCTCGGCGCGCATGGCCTTCATCGCTTCCTTGTGGCGCACGCCGAAGCGGTGCTCCTCGTCGATGATGAGCAGGCCCAGGTTCTTGAACTTGACCGACTGCGAGAGCAGCTTGTGCGTGCCGACCACGATGTCGACCGTGCCCTCGGCCAGGCCCTTGGCCGCCGTGGTGATCTCCTTGGCCGAGCGGAAGCGGCTCATCTCGGCCACCTTGACCGGCCACTTGGCGAAGCGGTCGACCAGCGTCTGGTAGTGCTGCTCGGCCAGCAGCGTGGTGGGCGCGAGGAAGGCCACCTGCTTGCCGCCGGTGATCGCGATGAAGGCGGCGCGCAGCGCCACCTCGGTCTTGCCGAAGCCCACGTCGCCGCAGACCAGGCGGTCCATCGGCTGCGGCGAGATCATGTCCTGCACCACGGCGTGGATCGCGGCCTTCTGGTCGGCGGTTTCCTGGAAGCCGAAGTCGTTGGCGAACACCTCGTAGTCGGCGGCCGAGTAGCGGAAGGCATGGCCCTGGCGCGCGGCACGGCGGGCGTAGATGTTGAGCAGCTCGGCGGCCGAGTCGCGCACCTGCTCGGCGGCCTTGCGCTTGGCCTTTTCCCACTGGCCGGAGCCCAGCTTGTGCAGCGGCGCCTCGTCGGCGCTGACGCCGGTGTAGCGGCTGATCTGGTGCAGCTGCGAGACGGGCACGTAGAGCGTGGCCTTGTCGGCGTACTCCAGGTGCAGCATTTCCTGCAAGAGCGGCTTGCCTTCGGCATCGGTGCCCTGGCCCAGGTCCATGTGGATCAGGCCGCGGTAGCGTCCGATGCCGTGCGCGGTGTGGACGACCGGATCGCCGACGTTGAGTTCGGACAGGTCCTTGATCAGCGCCTCGACGTCGCTGACCTGTTCCTGCTTCTTGTTGCGCCGGCGCGTGGTGGGCGCGGTGGCGAAGAGCTCGGTCTCGGTGACGAAGTCGATGCCCTGCTCGCGCCACGCGAAGCCCGAAGCCAGCGCGGCGGTGGCGATGCCGATCTTCTCGTCGGCCGAGGCTTCGAACTCGGCCAGCGAATCGAAGGCCGGCGGGCTCACGCCGCTGGCGCGCAGGAAGTCGAGCAGGCTTTCGCGCCGGCCTTCGCTTTCGGCGATCAGCAGCACGCGGTGCGGCGTGGCCTTGATGTGGGCCTTGAGGCCGACCAGCGGGTCCTCTGCGCCGCGCACCACGGCAAAGGGCGGCAGCTTGTCGAACTCGGCGTAGGGCGTGTCGGTGGCAATGTCGCCGGCGCTTCCGCGGATGGCGAGCTGCGCATGCGGCTTGGCGCGCTGGTAGAACTGCTCGGCGCTCAGGAACAGCGCCTCGGGCGGCAGCGCCGGGCGTTCGGGGTCGCCGCGCACGAGGCGGTAGCGCTCGCTCGTGTCCTGCCAGAAATGCTGGAACGCGGGCTCGAGGTCGCCGTGCAGCACCACGGTGGCGTCCGCACCCAGGTAGTCGAACACCGTGGCCGTCTCGTCGAAGAACAGCGGCAGGTAGTACTCGATGCCGGCGGTGGCCACGCCGTTGCCCATGTCCTTGTAGATGCGGCTCTTGGTCGGGTCGCCTTCGAGCAGCTCGCGCCAGCGGCTGCGAAAGCGCGCGCGGGCGTCGTCGTCCATCGGGAACTCGCGGCCCGGCAGCAGCCGCACTTCGGGCACCGGGTAGAGGCTGCGCTGGGTGTCGGGGTCGAAGGTGCGGATCGAGTCGATCTCGTCGTCGAACAGGTCGACGCGGAAGGGCACCAGCGAGCCCATCGGAAAGAGGTCGATCAGGCCGCCGCGCACCGCGTATTCGCCGGGGCTCACCACCTGCGTCACGTGGCTGTAGCCGGCCAGCGTGAGCTGGGCCTTGAGCTTGGACTCCTCGAGCTTCTGTTTGGCCTTGAAGTGGAAGGTGTAGCCGGCCAGGAAGGCCGGCGGCGCGAGCCGGTAGAGCGCGGTGGTGGCGGGCACCAGCACCACGTCGGCCTCTTTCTGGCTGATGCGCCAGAGCGTGGCCAGGCGCTCGCTGATCAGGTCCTGGTGCGGCGAGAAGCTGTCGTAGGGCAGCGTTTCCCAGTCGGGGAACAGGGCGCAGCGCAGCTCGGGCGCGAAGAAGGCGATCTCGTCGATCAGCCGCTGCGCGTCGTTGGCGTCGGCCGTGAACATCGCGGTGGCGCGGCCCGCGGCCTTCTCGCGCATGCCCAGCTGCGCCAGCAGCAGGGCATCGGCCGACAGAGGAGGACGCGGCAGCGTGAATCGCTTGCCCGCCGTGAGGTGGGGGAGGTCCATGGAACGCTTTGAAAATGCAGAACACCCCGCGCTGAGGGCGAGGGGTGTGTGAGACGGTCGATTCTAGAATGGCGGCCCTTTATCCGCTTGCCGGCCCTTGGCTCGTGCCGCACCCCCATGTCTTCTTCCCGACTTTTCGTGCTGATTCCTTGTGCCGGTTTCGGCCACCGTGCAGGTGGCGTTCAGCCCAAGCAATACCAGCGGCTGGCGGGATCGTCCATGGTGGCCCACACGGTGGCTGCGTTCCGCGCGCTGGCGGGCCGCTTCGCCGGGCTGGCGGTGGTGGTGTCGCCGGACGACCGCGAAGTGCAGGCGGCGCTGCCGCGCTTTCCGGCCGACAACGAATTCCTGCTGCGCATGGGAGGCGTCACGCGCGCCGCCACGGTGCGCAACGGCCTCGCGGCGCTGCGGCAGAAGGGGGCCGGGGCGCATGACTGGGTGCTGGTGCACGACGCGGCGCGCTGCCTCGTCACCTCGAGCCAGATCGAGGCGCTGATCGCGGCCTGCGAGCACGACGCCGTCGGCGGGCTGCTGGCGCAGCGGCTGGCCGACACGCTGAAGGCGTCCTCGGCCGACAGCCGCGTCTCCCAGACTCTTTCGCGGGCCGACAAGTGGCTGGCCCAGACGCCGCAGATGTTCCGCATCGGCATGCTGCTCGATGCGCTGGAGCGGGCGGGCGACGCGGTGACCGACGAGGCCGGCGCCATCGAGGCCATCGGCCTGTCGCCCTTGCTGGTGCCGGGCAGCGCGCAGAACTTCAAGGTGACCTTTCCCGAGGACTTCGCGCTGGCCGAGGCGGTGCTGCTCGGCCGCAGGAAGGCCATCGCATGACGGCCGCGTTCAACATCCGCGTGGGCGAGGGCTGGGACGTTCACCAGCTGGTGGCGGGGCGCAAGCTCATCCTCGGCGGCGTGGAGGTTCCGCACACCACCGGCCTGCTGGGGCATTCGGATGCCGACGTGCTGCTGCATGCCATCACCGATGCATTGTTCGGCGCGGCGGGCCTGGGCGACATCGGCCGGCATTTTCCCGATACCGACGCGCAGTTTCGCGGCGCCGATTCGGCGGTGCTGCTCGGCGAAGCGGCACGCCGCGTGCGCGCCGCGGGCTGGGAGATCGGCAATGTCGACAGCACGGTGATTGCGCAGGCGCCCAAGCTGGCGCCGCACATTCCGGCCATGTGCCGGCGCATTGCCCAGGTGCTGGGCCTTGCGCCTGACCAGGTCAACGTGAAGGCCAAGACGGCCGAGAAGCTCGGCCCCGTCGGCGAAGGCCGTGCGATGGAAGCCCGCGCGGTGGTGCTGCTGCACCGCCAGGGCTGATTCAGGCCCGCCGGCCCTGGGCTTCCGCCGGCCTCGGCTCGGGCATGGCGCGCGGCATGCGGATGTGTGCCGCCAGGCCGCGTCCGGGCGTGCTGGTGAGCGCAAAGGTGCCGCCCATGCGCTCGATGTTCTTTGCCACGATCGACAGGCCGAGCCCGGCGCCGGCCGCGGACGTGCGCGCCACGTCGCCGCGGAAGAAGGGCTTGGTCAGCTGCGAGAGCAGGGCGGGCTCGACGCCCGCGCCGTGGTCGCGCACCTTGATCAGCACCGCGTCGTTGTTCGACTGCGCCTGGATCACCACGTCGGCAATGCCGGTGGAGGGAGTCTTGCCGTAGCGCCGCGCGTTCTCCACCAGGTTGGAGATCACGCGCGTGAGCTCGACCTCGTCGCCCAGCACGCGCAGGTCGGGCGGCACGTCGACGCGGATGTTCATCTCTTCGTAGTCCTGCACGGCGTAGGTGCAGGCATCGACCACGTCGCGCAGCAGCACGGGCTTGGGGTCGACATGGTCGGGGCGCGCGTAGTCGAGGAACTTGTCGATGATGGCGTCGAGCTGGGCGATGTCGGCCGCCATGTGGTCGCGCGCGTCCTCGTCGGACACGCTCATCTCGGTTTCGAGCCGCAGCCGCGCGAGCGGCGTGCGCAGGTCGTGCGAGATGCCGGCCAGCATGATGGCGCGGTCCTGCTCGATCTTGGCGAGCTGGTCGGCCATGCGGTTGAAGCCGATGTTGACCGCGCGGATCTCGTTGGTGCGGGCGCTCTCGTCGAGCCGGTGCGCCTCGTACTCGCCTTCGCGCACCTGCATGGTGGCCCGCGACAGCTGCTTGAGCGGCAGGTTGATGAGCCGCGTGATCAGCGCCGCGCCGGCCAGGGACAGGGCCATGGCGGTGCTGAGCCAGACCAGCCAGGTGCGCCCGCCCACGCGGCTGAAGCGGGTCGGGTCGAGCAGCAGCCAGTAGGTGTCGCTCTCGATGGTGAAGCCGATCCACAGGCCCGGCTCGTCGTTGACGCGGCTGGCCACCGTGGTGCCTTCGCCGAGCTGGTCGATCAGCTCCTCGGTCACGCGCTGGTCGAGTGCGCCGCTGGTGTAGGGCTGGAAGCGGTCGTTGGGCTCGCGCGGCAGGATGCGCACGCCCTCCTGGTCGGCCAGCGTCTTGATCAGCGACACCCGCGTGATCGCATCCGAGTACACCAGCGCCGCGCGTGTGAGGTTCACGAGCGAGGCGATCTGGTGTGCGGTCTGGATGGCGCGCGGCTCGTATTCGAGCGAGCGGAAGGTCTGCAGCCAGGCGACCGTACAGCCGATCAGCAGCAACGCGAGCAGGAAGAATGTGCGCCAGAAAAGGCTGAAGCCGAGCTTCAGGCCCGGTCGCCGGTCACGCTGGCCGCTGCCCTCCAGGGGGCTTGGCATGGTGACCTGCGCGCCGTCCTCCTGGGCTGGGCTGGGTCTGGCGGATTGCAGGCCGATGGCCACCTCAGGTTGTCGTTCAGGCCGTGCCGTCCGGCACGAACACATAGCCCACGCCCCACACGGTCTGGATGTAGCGGGGCGCGGCCGCGTCGGCCTCGACCAGCTTGCGCAGGCGCGAGATCTGCACGTCGAGGCTGCGGTCGAAGGGCTCGAACTCGCGGCCGCGGGCCAGCTGGGCCAGCTTCTCGCGCGACAGCGGCTGGCGCGGATGGCGCACCAGCGCCTTCAGCATCGCGAATTCGCCGGTGGTCAGGGAGAGTTCCTCGCCATCCTTCTTGAGCGTGCGCGAACCGAGGTCGAAGGCGAAGGGGCCGAAGGTCACGGTCTCGTTCTCGGTGGAAGGGGCGCCGGGCGCTTCGAGCGGCGGACGGCGGCGCAGCACCGCATGCACGCGCGCCAGCAGTTCGCGGGGGTTGAACGGCTTGCCCAGGTAGTCGTCCGCGCCGACCTCGAGGCCGACGATACGGTCGACGTCCTCGCCCTTGGCGGTGAGCATGATGATTGGCGTTCGGTCGTTGGCGGCGCGCAGGCGGCGGCAGACCGACAGGCCGTCTTCGCCGGGCATCATCAGGTCGAGCACGATCAGGTCGACCGTGTCGCGCAACAGGATGCGGTTGAGCGCCTTGCCGTCCTCGGCCACGATCACTTCGAAACCTTCCTGGGTCAGGTAGCGGCGAAGCAGGTCGCGGATGCGGGCGTCATCGTCGACGATCACGATCTTGTCAGTGCGGGCGGGAACTTGAGTCATTTCTACAACGTTGAATTTGTAACAGCGCCGATTCTGAAGGCGTTGAGCCCCCGTTGAGCCGGTTTTACTTATGGTTTGACACTAAGTTACAAAACTTGCGGTCGCTAGCTGTCTAGTCATCCGACGTTCGCCCGGCAGTGGCAAAGTCCGGCCAGCGTTACGACTTTTGTTCAATGAGAACCCTTCTTCCCGTCCTGCCGATCCTTGTTGCCTGCAGCTGCGGACCTGCCTTGGCGAGCGCCGGCGAGTTTCTCAGGGTCGGTGATTCGCGCCGCAGCGAGGTACGCGAAGCCGTGGCGGCCCACCGTGCCGCACAGCGCGACGAAATCCGGCGGGAGGAGGCCGTGGCCGGCCGGCGCCTCACGGCGGCCGAACTCTTCGAACTGCGCCAGCAGGTGCGAAAGCAATGGACGCCGCCCGGCACACCCAACGTGCTGAATTCGGCAGAATCGCAACCGGCCGAGCGAATGGTGCCGGAGCCGATCTCGGCCGCGCGCGCCCTGACCTTGCCACGCAGCCAGCGCCGCTGAAGCGGCGAGGGCCGCGCGTTCTGGCGTTCTCGAATACCAACCCAGGGGGTTACCTCGTCTTGAAAAAAATCAGTTTGATCGCGGCTTGCGTCGCACTGGCTGCGGCAGGCGCCGCAAGCACCGCCATGGCCCAGAACATGGTCCCGCCGCCGCAGAACGTGCTGCAGCTCACAGCCTCGGGTACGGTGGAAGTGCAGCAGGACATGCTCAGCATGACGCTTACCACCACGCGCGACGCAGCCGACGCCGCCACGGTCCAGTCGCAACTCAAGGCCGCGGTGGACGCGGCCCTGGCCGAGGCAAAGAAAAATGCCCAGCCCGGCCAGCTCGACGTGCGCACCGGCAATTTCAGCCTGTCGCCGCGCTACACCCGTGAAGGCAAGATCAACGGCTGGCAGGGCTCCGCCGAAATGGTGCTCGAGGGCCGCGACTTCCCGCGCATCACGCAGACCGCGGGCCGCATCACCACGCTGAACGTCGGCAACGTGGGCTTCGCGCTGAGCCGCGAGCAGCGCGCCAAGAGCGAGACCGAGGCCCAGACCATCGCCATCGAGAACTTCAAGCAGAAGGCCACCGAACTGGCCAAGGGCTTCGGCTTCGGCGGCTACACGCTGCGCGAAGTGTCGGTGAACGCGAACGACAGCGGCCCGATCCGGCCGCGCGTCATGGCGGCGGCAGCCAAGTCTTATGCGGCCGATGCGCCGGTGCCGGTGGAAGCCGGCAAGACCAGCGTGGTTGTGAACGTGTCGGGATCGGTGCAGCTCAAATAGCTTCTTCTATTGGGCGGTCCAGCCGCCGTCCATCTGCCAGGCGACGCCGCGCACCTGGTCGGCAGCGGGCGAGCACAGGAACACCGCAAGGCCGCCGAGCTGCTCGACCGTGGTGAACTGCAGCGAAGGCTGCTTTTCCCCGAGCAGTTCGTTCTGCGCCTGCGTGGCCGAGATGCCTTCGCGCGCCGCGCGGTCGTCGATCTGCTTTTGCACCAGTTGCGTCAGCACCCAGCCCGGGCAGATCGCATTGCTCGTGATGCCGGTGGTCGCGGTTTCGAGCGCCACCGACTTGGTGAAGCCCACGATGCCGTGCTTGGCCGCCACGTAGGCCGACTTCTGCGCCGAGGCCACCAGCCCGTGGGCCGATGCCACGTTGATGATGCGGCCCCAGTTGGCCTCGCGCATCGCGGGAATGGCGAGCCGCGTCGTGTGGAACGCGCTCGTGAGGTTGATGGCAATGATGGCGTCCCAGCGTTCCGGCGGGAAGTCCTCGACCTTTGCCACGTGCTGGATGCCGGCGTTGTTGACGAGGATGTCGACGCGGCCGAATTTGGACGCCGCGAACTTCATCATGTCCTCGATCTGGCCAGGCTGGCTCATGTCGGCGCCGTGATATTCGGCGCGCACGCCGAGCGCCTCGATCTGGGCCTTGGGGGTTTCGGCGTCGCCGAAGCCGTTGAGCACGATGTGTGCGCCTTGTTGCGCGAGCGCCTTGGCAATGGCAAGGCCAATGCCGCTGGTGGACCCCGTGACAAGCGCGGTTTTGCCTTTGAGCATGAAGATCAATCTCCGGATGAATTAGGATGCGACGAGACCATTATCCGCACCAGGACGACTTCGTTTTCATGACAGAACCGACGCTTCATTACGTGGCGTGCGATGACGCCCAGGGCGGTCACCGCATGGCCTACTGGCAATGGGGCGACGCGCGCAGCGCGCGCGTGGTGGTCTGCGTGCACGGCCTCACGCGGCAGGGACGCGACTTCGACGTGCTCGCACAGGCCCTCGTGGCACGCGCCGCCGGCGACGTGCGCGTGGTCTGCCCCGACGTGGCGGGGCGCGGCCGCAGCGACTGGCTGCGCGATCCGGCGCTCTACCAGGTGCCGGTCTATGCGGCCGACATGCTGGCGCTCGTTGCACAGCTGCACCGCGAACAACCGATCGACACGCTCGACTACCTGGGCACCAGCATGGGCGGGCTGATCGGCTTCGTGCTGGCGGGGCACAAGCAACTGCCGCTGGCCCGTCCGATCCGCCGCTTCATCGTGAACGACGTGGGCCCGACGATCGAGGCCGCGGCGCTGCAGCGCATCGGCGCCTACGTGGGGCAGGGTGGCCGCTACGAAAGCCTGCAGTCGGCGGCGGACGCCATGTGGGCGATCTCGACCAGCTTCGGACCCCATACACCTGCCCAATGGCTTTCGCTGTCGCAGCACATGGTGGTGCCCGCATCGCAGCGCACGGCCGATGGCGCCGGCAAGGTGGAGCCCGGCGGATCCCATGGCGATTCGGCCAGCCCCTGGCTGCTTCACTACGACCCGGCCATTGCCGTTGCGCTGCGCGCCATCACGCCCGAGGCTGCGGCCCAGGGCGGTTCCGTGATGTGGAGCCTCTACGACGCCATCGATGCGCGCACGCTCGTGACGCGCGGCGCCCAGTCGGACCTGCTCTCGCGCGAAACGGCCCTCGCCATGACGCAGCGCGGTCCGCGCGCGGCGCTGATCGAGTTCGAAGGCGTGGGCCATGCGCCCACCTTCGTCGACCCCGGGCAGGTAGGCGCCGTCACCAACTTCCTGTTCGATTGAGGCCAACGTGAAGCGCGAGTCCTCGAGTCTTCAAACGGCGCACGCCTCCGATACGGCGGTGGTGGACTATCCCTTGTCCGCCGCCACGGCCGACCGCACGCCGGTCATGGAGAACATGCTCGCCCGTGCGCGCGCTTTCGCCGAGCCGCTGATCGCCGACGAAAAGCTCGACACCGGCGAGAACACGCTGGCGCATGCCGACGCCGTCGCGGCCATCGTCGCGAAGATGGGCGGCTCCGAGGCCATGCAGGCCGCGAGCTACCTGGTCTACGCCTGCCAGCATCTCAA
This sequence comes from Variovorax sp. SPNA7, assembly GCF_033807855.1. Classification (NCBI taxonomy): domain Bacteria; kingdom Pseudomonadati; phylum Pseudomonadota; class Betaproteobacteria; order Burkholderiales; family Comamonadaceae; genus Variovorax; species Variovorax sp. SPNA7. The sequence continues at coordinate 3,263,343 of NZ_CP138513.1, read as the reverse complement.
CCGTCCGCAGGAGGTCATCGCTAAGGTGTTCGGCGACAACTTCGCGGCGCTGGCGGTCGAGACCACCAAGCTGGTGCGCGTGCAGGAGCAGGCCCGCTCGGCTTCGCAGGGCCATCACTTGGCCGAAGGCGCGGCGGGTGCGCAGACCGAGAACGTGCGCAAGATGCTGCTTGCGTTCTCGCGTGACCTGCGCGTGGTCATGCTGCGCCTCGCATCGCGGCTGCAGACCTTGCGGCATGCCGCCGCCAGCAAGCAGCCGGCGCCCGAAAGCGTGGCGCGCGAGTCGCTGCAGGTGTTCGCGCCGCTCGCCAACCGGCTCGGCATCTGGCAGGTGAAGTGGGAGATCGAAGACCTCTCGTTCCGCTTCCTGGAGCCCGAGACCTACAAGCTGATCGCGCGCCTGCTCGACGAGAAGCGCGTCGAGCGCGAAGGCCACGTCGAGCAGCTGCGCTCGCAACTCGAAAGCGAACTGCAGGCCGAAGGCGTGCGCGCCACGGTGCAGGGGCGACCCAAGAACATCTACAGCATCGTCAAGAAGATGCGCGGCAAGTCGCTCGACTTCGCGCAGGTGTTCGACATCCTCGCGCTGCGCGTGGTGGTGCCCGACGTGAAGGACTGCTACGCGGCGCTGGCCTGGGTGCACTCGCACTTCCTGCCGATCGACGAAGAGTTCGACGACTACATCGCGCGGCCCAAGCCCAACGGCTACCAGTCGCTGCACACCGTGGTGCGCGAGATGGTCGACGGCAAGCCCGGCAAGCCGATCGAGATCCAGATCCGCACCGAAGAAATGCACGACCATGCCGAGCACGGCGTGGCGGCGCACTGGGCCTACAAGGAAGCCGGCCACAAGGGCTATGCGGGCGTGTGGGCGAGCGGCGAATACGACGCGAAGATCGCAGTGCTGCGGCAACTGCTGGCGTGGGAGCGCGACCTTTCGGGCGGTTCGCAAGGCCAGGGGCTCTTCGACGACCGCATCTATGTGCTGACGCCCGACGCGGCCATCGTCGAACTGCCGCAGGGCGCGACGCCGGTCGACTTTGCCTACACCGTGCACACCACGCTGGGCCACCGCTGCCGCGGAGCGCGCGTCGATGGGGCCATGGTGCCGCTCAACACGCCGCTGTCGAACGGCCAGACGGTCGAGATCATCGCGGCCAAGGAGGGCGGCCCTTCGCGCGACTGGCTCAATGCCGAGCTCGGCTATCTTGCAAGCCACCGCGCGCGCGCCAAGGTGCGCGCATGGTTCAACGCGCAGATCACGCACGAAACCGTGGCGCGCGGGCGCGAGGCGGTCGAGAAGCTGCTGCAGCGCGAAGGCAAGACCTCCACGCGGCTCGAGGATCTGGCTTCGCAGCTTGGCTTCAAGTCGGCGGATCATTTGTTCGAAGTGGTCGGCAAGGACGAGTTCTCGCTGCGCAACATCGAGGTGCTGCTGCGCCCGCCCGAGCCCGCGCCCAACCCCGACGACGGCGTGCAGATCAAGAAGCCGCGCGCGAGCGAGAAGTCCGGCAAGGGCGGCGTGCTGGTGGTGGGCGTGTCTTCGTTGATGACGCAGCTCGCCAAGTGCTGCAAGCCCGCGCCGCCCGATGCCATCCGCGGCTTCGTGACGCGCGGCCACGGCGTGAGCGTGCACCGCGTCGACTGCAGCAATTTCCGGATGATGGCCTCGCGCGACGGCGAGCGCGTGATCGATGTCGAATGGGGCGCCGCGAAGGGTGGCGAAGCACCGGTCTATGCGGTCGACGTGGCCGTCGAAGCGGCCGACCGCCAGGGCCTGCTGCGCGACATCTCCGATGTGTTCGCACGCGAGAAGATGAATGTGATCGGCGTGCAGACCCAATCGGTCAAGGGCACGGCATGGATGACTTTCACCGTGGAAATCTCCGATGCGGCGCGGCTCACGCAGGTGCTTGGCGTGGTGATGGCGGTTGCCGGTGTGCGATCTGCACGTCGGCGCTGAAAAAGCGCGTTTTCTCCTGCTACAATAGCTGCTTCTCGGACACATCCTTAGGCGCGTAGCTCAGCTGGTTAGAGCACCACCTTGACATGGTGGGGGTCGTTGGTTCGAGTCCAATCGCGCCTACCAATTTCTGTTTCGACTTCCGGCCAACCACCGGGTCTGTCGAACAGAGCTTTCACCGGGTTCCCCGGTGTCTCAATCGTCCTTGCGGGGAAGCAGACAAAGACCATGGCCATGTTGTTGTGCTACCTTGGCCGCTCTGCAAACCTTTTCCAAATTTCTTGACAAGCGATCTGATGAATACGCGATCAACGCTGGTTGATCGGGCTCATGCCGACATGCGCCTGGCCGCATTGCTCCGGCAGGCTCCCATCGAATTTGCGCGCGCGGTCTATGGCATCAATGACCACGCAAGCGGCCGTACCGACACCATGGCGGCACGCGAAATAGCCCGCGCCATCCGGCAGGGCACGCCCGTCACGCAGGAGCGCGCCGAGCAGCGCTCGCGCGCCTACTTGCCCACGGCAGGGCAGGAACACTGTCCGCGCTGCTGGGTGGTCTATGGCCACAAGAGTCCGCTGCGTTTCAGGGAAGCCGCCGAAGAACGCCCCGAGACCGCCACCTGCAGCGCCTGCGGCGCCGAGTACGCAACAACGCTTGGTTGAAGCGGCGCAGGCACGGTCAGGGTAAACCTTGTCGCGATGCAGCAAAACCGCTACCTAGAATCATCGGATGACATGGGCATCCATGTGAAGGAGTCCGCAGTGCAGAGCAAGAAGTCCGGGGTCAAGCCGGTGCAACGTGTAATCAAGAAGTACCCCAACCGAAGGCTCTACGACACCGAGACATCCACGTACATCACGCTCACCGAGGTGAAGCAGCTGGTCATACAGAATGCCCAGTTCGTGGTGCGCGATGCCAAGACCGGCGACGACCTCACCCGCAGCATCCTGCTGCAGATCATCCTCGAGGAAGAAGCGGGCGGTGCGCCCATGTTCACCGAGCAGGTGCTGGCCAACATCATCCGCTTCTACGGACAGGCGATGCAGGGCTACATGGGCCCCTATCTCGAAAAGAACATCCAGGCCATGACCGAGGTGCAGGCCCAGCTTGCCGAAAAGGCCGAGGGCCTCACGCCCGAGATGTGGTCGCGCTTCATGACCATGCAGTCGCCCATGCTCCAGGGGCTCATGGGCAATTACGTCGAGCAGTCCAAGAACGTGTTCCTGCAGATGCAGGAGCAGATGCAGAAAAATACCGAGCAGGTCCTGGGCGCATTCGGCATCAAACGCCCCTGAAATCCCGTCCCCGGCCGATAGCTGGGACAATAGAGGCATATATGAGCGAAGTTGCCTCCCCCGAACGCATGGCCACGCCGGCTGCCCCCAAGGTCGGTTTTGTGAGCCTGGGCTGCCCCAAGGCCCTGACCGATTCCGAACTGATCCTGACCCAACTGAGCGCCGAGGGCTACCAGACCGCCAAGACCTTCGAGGGCGCCGACCTGGTGATCGTCAACACCTGCGGCTTCATCGACGATGCCGTGAAGGAAAGCCTGGACACCATCGGCGAAGCGCTGGCGGAAAACGGCCGCGTGATCGTCACGGGCTGCCTGGGCGCGAAGACCGGCGACCAGGGCGGCAACCTGGTGCGGCAGATGCACCCGAGCGTGCTGGCCGTGACCGGTCCGCACGCCACGCAGGAAGTGATGGACGCGGTCCACGCCAACCTGCCGAAGCCGCACGACCCGTTCGTCGACCTGGTTCCCAACACTTTCGGCATCGCGGGCCTCAAGCTCACGCCGCGGCACTATGCCTACCTGAAGATCAGCGAAGGCTGCAATCACCGCTGCACCTTCTGCATCATTCCCTCGATGCGCGGCGACCTGGTGTCGCGGCCGGTCGGCGACGTGCTCGGCGAGGCCAAGGCCCTGTTCGAAGGCGGCGTCAAGGAGCTGCTGGTGATCAGCCAGGACACCTCGGCCTATGGCGTGGACGTCAAGTACCGCACCGGCTTCTGGGACGGCAAGCCGGTCAAGACGCGCATGCTCGAACTGGTGCGCACGCTCGGCGAAATTGCCGAGCCTTATGGCGCCTGGGTCCGGCTGCACTATGTATATCCGTATCCGAGCGTGGACGAAATCATTCCGCTGATGGCCAGCGGCCAGGTGCTGCCTTACCTCGACGTGCCGCTGCAGCACAGCCACCCCGACGTGCTCAAGCGCATGAAGCGTCCGGCCAGCGGCGAGAAGAACCTGGAGCGCCTGGCGCGGTGGCGCGAGGTCTGCCCCGAACTGGTGATCCGCAGCACCTTCATCGCGGGCTTCCCTGGCGAAACCGAGCAGGAGTTCGAACACCTGCTCGACTTCATCCGCGAGGCGCAGATCGACCGCGCCGGCTGCTTCGCCTACAGCCCAGTCGAAGGAGCCACCGCCAACGACATTCCCGGCATGCTGCCGCCGGCGGAACGCGAAGCGCGCCGCGCCCGTTTCATGGAAGTGGCCGAAGCGGTGTCGATCGCCAAGCTGCGCCAGCGTGTCGGTGCGACCATGCAGGTGCTGGTGGACTCGGCGCCCGGCATGGGCCGCAAGGGCGGCGTGGGCCGCACCTACGCCGACGCCCCCGAGATCGACGGCACCGTGCGCCTGCTGCCGCCCGAGAAGATCAGCAAGACGCTCAAGGTGGGTGAATTCACCCGAGCCCGCATCGTGGGCGCCGAGGGCCACGACCTGATCGCGCTGCCGATCTGAACCGTCGCCACCTGGCGGGAGCGAGAGAGCAGGGCGGCGATCGCCGACCTGCGAACCACGGGCTGAGCGACAGGCGAAAAAGTTGTACGCCTACAGACGCATGCAGCCCGGAGCTTGAACGTGGCGGCTTATGTTCTCCAGGAGGTCCCATGTTCTTCCAGCTCTTTCAACCCGGATCCAGCCTTCATCTCAAAAGGGCTGCCACGCTGCTTCAGGAAGCCCAGATGGCGAGACTCGAGCACCAGGCTGCGGCGGAGCATCACGCGGCCCTGGCCAAGATGTATGCGGAGCGCGTGAAGCGCCTTTCCGGCGAGGTCTATCCGCTTCCCGCTCCCAGTGGCGAGGCGGCAGGCACGAAGACCGAGCAGGACAAGCCGGCGATCTATTCGATCGAGAGCAATCGCAGGCCCAAGTCGAACCTGCTGACATAGTCCAAGAAAAGGAAAAGCCCGCTGGATGCGGGCTTTTCGATGGGCACGGACAGGGCTGCAAGGACCCGGCGCTTCTTCTCAGTCATCCGAGCGAGAAACGACCAGGAGGCTCATGAACAACGCCCCGAGGAACATGCCGACTAACAAGGTAAATGCTGTGATCACAATGGTCTCCGCTAAATTTGATATTTTCAAATCAAACGTAACCTTGTGTACGCATTCGAGTTACTTCTTGAATCGTTTTTGATGTGAAAGTGTGACTTTTGCTACACCTTGGGAGCGAAAGTCGGGAGCGCATCGCTGCTCTTGGGCGGACGGCCCGGATACAGGTACCTGGAATACTCACCCGACTGGCCGTACAGCCGCGCCGCGAGCTCCACAGGATCCTCGTTGCGGTGCTTTTCATAGAGCACGGGGCCCCAGATGATGAATCCATCGATGCTCAGCGAGTGAGGCACCGGCTCGATGGCCTTCCATGCATGCGCGAACTTTGAAATCCATGCCAGTGCTTCGGCCAGCGCATGGTTGCGAGCAGGAGAGGTGACGGGTTCGGATGTCGACATGGCGGTTATCCTTTGTGAAAAGACTGTATAAATATACAGTAAAATTCACATGGGCAGGAGCGCCGCCGCCGGGACAGCGATCAATTTTTCGTGTTGAACCAGGCCCAGAGCACGGCACCCAGGCCGATCCAGACCGCCAGGACGAGCACGGCACCGGCAATGCTTCGCGGCTTCGTGCCTTGTTCCTTCATCCACAGGTCGGCGCGCTCGCGGCATTCCTCGAGCACATCGGCCGGAATGAGCCGGATGTTCAGCCAGATCAGGCCGGGCAGCAGCAATGCGTCGTCGAGGTAGCCGAGAACGGGAATGAAATCCGGGATGAGGTCGATCGGGCTCAGCGCATACGCGACGACGAATGCCGCGAGCAGCTTGGCGAACCAGGGCGTGCCTGGATGGCGGTAGGCAAACCACAGGGTGACGGCATCGCGCTTGATACGCGAAGCCCATTGCCTGATGCGTTGGAAAATGGCCATGCTCACATGCTGTCGAACCGGTGCAATGCTTCGCGTGGTAAGGTGCACCTCGGCTTCAAAGCCGTCGCAACCCCGCAGATCCGCCTGTGATCCCCAGCAGCGAGTCGAATGCCGCGCTCATCAGGTTGGGTTTTGCGGTTCACCTCTACTGCCAACACGGTGTTATTGATTCGGTTGCCCTGCTTCTCGAGACTCTGCGCGATCATTCGTCGATGTACTGCGTCAGAATGGTGGAAAGCCGCTTCTCCACGAGCGGGTTGCTGCATCATTTCATGAGACGAAGCCCGTTCCATTTGTTCGAATCCGTGCCGCCGACAAGCGCTTCGCAGCAGAATGTTCCGTCTCAGGATCACGAAGCTGTGCGCGAACGCGGCACACAACCGTCGGTGCGGCCAAGCCTGGCCGCGATCGGCATCCGTGAGGGAGAACATCCCTCGATCATGTTCCCAGGGAAAAGAAAAAACCCCTGTAAATCGATGATTCACAGGGGTTTCAGCTTGGTAGGGGTGGTGCCCAGAAGAGGACTCGAACCTCCACGATGTTACTCGCTAGTACCTGAAACTAGTGCGTCTACCAATTCCGCCATCTGGGCCCACATAGCTGCCGAAGCAGTTATGTTTTGAATTTCAGGAAAGAGAGAATCATATCAAAAATAATGGCACTTCCAGCGGTCTGCTGGATGAATTTGAAGGAACTGTTCAAGGGCATCGCGACGGACACGGTTTCGTGCAGCGCGACGACGGCGAAGCCGACATCTATCTGCCCCCGAACGAGATGCGTGCGGTGCTGCACAAGGACCGCGTCAAGGCGCGCGTGGTGCGGCAGGATCGACGCGGGCGTCCCGAGGGGCGGGTGGTCGAAATCGTCGAGCGCCCCGAGCAGCCGATCATCGGCCGCCTGCTGCATGAAGGCGGCGTCTGGCTCGTTGCGCCCGAAGACAAGCGCTATGGACAAGACGTCCTGATCCCGAAGGGGGCCACCGGCCCCGCCAAGGTGGGGCAGGTGGTCGTGGTGCAGCTCACGGAGCCGCCGGCGCTGTTCGGCCAGCCGGTCGGGCGCGTGAAGGAAGTGCTGGGCGAGATCGACGACCCCGGCATGGAGATCGAGATTGCGGTGCGCAAGTACGGTGTGCCGCACGAGTTTTCCGAGGCCTGCCTGGCCGAAGCCAAGGCACTGCCCGAGAAGGTCCGCCCCGCCGACAAGAAAGGGCGCATCGACCTGACCGACGTTCCGCTGGTCACCATCGACGGCGAGGACGCGCGCGACTTCGACGACGCCGTGTACTGCGAGCCCGCCAAGGTCGGCCGCGGCAAGGGCTGGCGCCTGCTGGTGGCCATTGCCGACGTCAGCGCCTATGTGCAGACCGGCTCGGCCATCGACATCGATGCCTACGACCGCGCGACCAGCGTCTATTTTCCGCGCCGCGTGATTCCGATGCTTCCCGAGAAGCTGTCGAACGGCCTGTGCTCGCTGAACCCCGAGGTCGAACGCCTGTGCATGGTGTGCGACATGCTCGTGGCGGCCGACGGCGAGATCTACGCCTACCAGTTCTACCCGGCCGTGATGTTCAGCCATGCGCGCTTCACATACACCGAAGTGGCGGCCATTCTTGGCAACACGCGCGGCCCCGAGGCTGCCAAGCGCAAGGACCGTGTCAAGGACCTGCTGAACCTGGCCGACGTCTACAAGGCGCTGCTCAAGCAGCGCGGCAAGCGCGGCGCGGTCGACTTCGAAACCACCGAGACGCAGATCATCTGCGACGACGCGGGCCGCATCGAGAAGATCGTGCCCCGCACGCGCAACGAGGCGCACCGCCTCATCGAAGAAGCCATGCTCGCGGCCAATGTGTGCAGCGCCGACTTCATCGCCGAAGGCAAGCACCCGGGCCTGTTCCGCGTGCACGAAGGCCCGACGCCCGAGAAGAAGGAAATCCTGCGCGGCTACCTGAAGGCCATGGGCGTGGGCTTGAGCATCACCGACGATCCGCGGCCCGGCGAGTTCCAGGCGATTGCCGAAGCCACCAAGGAGCGCCCCGACGCGCAGCAGATCCACACCATGCTGCTGCGTTCGATGCAGCAGGCGATCTACACGCCCATCAACAGCGGCCATTTCGGCCTGGCGTACGAGGCCTACACGCACTTCACGAGCCCGATCCGGCGCTACCCCGACCTGCTGGTGCACCGCGTGATCAAGGCCATCCTCGGCAAGACGCGCTATCAGCTGCCGATGCTGCCGACGCCGGGCGAGGCGCATGCCAAGCTCGCCAAGCGGCTGGCCTCGCGCGTCAAGGCGCCGACCACCAAGCCGCAGAAAGCCACCGTCGCGCCGACCAAGGAAGTGCTGGCCTGGGAAGCGGCCGGCCTGCATTGCAGCGCCAACGAGCGCCGCGCCGACGAAGCCAGCCGCGACGTCGAAGCCTGGCTCAAGTGCAAGTACATGCGCGAGCACCTGGGCGAGGAATACGGCGGGGTCGTCACGGCAGCCACGACCTTCGGCATCTTCGTGACGCTCGATGCGATGTACGTCGAGGGGCTGGTGCACATCACCGAACTCGGCGGCGAATACTTCAAGTTCGACGAGATGCGCCAGGAGCTGCGCGGCGAGCGCACCGGAATTCGCTATGCCATCGGCACCCGCGTGCGGGTGCAGGTGAGCCGCGTCGACCTGGACGGGCGCAAGATCGATTTCCGCCTGGTGCGCGAAGGCGAAGACCTCACCACGCGCGCCATGAAGGACAAGGGCGCAGCCCCGGCCGGCGTGCCGGTCAAGGCATCGGCCAAGCGCAGCTCGCGCCACAAGGCCGAAGCCGTGTCCGAGCAGCGCGTCGAGCGCAACGCGACCGTTGCCGCGGCGGGCCCGCAGTCGGCAATGCAGGCTTTCAAGTCGGCCGTCAAGAAGGCCGCCAACAAGATGAAGGGCCGCAAGCCGCGGCGCGCATGATGCGCAGCGCAGCGCAGCGCAGCATTGCATCCCATCCATACAGACAAACAGAGAAGGAGACACCGAGCATGAGCGTGGAAAACAACAAGGGCCGCATCGCGATCGTCACGGGCGCCGGCACCGGCATCGGCCGCGCCGCGGCGCTGGCGCTGCTGGCCGATGGCTGGAGCGTGACCCTGGCGGGGCGCCGCCTCGAGCCGCTGGAACAGGTGGCGGAAGAGTCCGGCGCCGGTGCGCGCGCCTTCGCAGTGCCCACCGACGTGGCCAATGCGGAATCGGTGCAGGCGCTGTTCGCCGCCGCGGTGGAGCGCTTCGGCCGCGTCGACCTGCTGTTCAACAACGCCGGCGTGGGCAACCCGCCGGGTCCGTTCGAAGACTGGACGCCCGAGCAGTGGCGCGGCGTGGTCGACATCAACCTGAGCGGCATGTTCTTCTGCATCCAGCAGGCGTTCCGCACGATGAAGGCGCAGACGCCACGCGGCGGCCGCATCATCAACAACGGCTCCATCTCGGCCACCGCGCCGCGGCCCAATTCCGCGGCCTACACCGCGACCAAGCATGCGGTCGAGGGCCTGACCAAGACCGCTTCGCTCGATGGGCGCAAGTACGACATCGCGGTCGGCCAGATCGACGTGGGCAACGCCATGACGGAACTGGCCGCACGCATGGCCAAGGGCGTGCCGCAAGCCAACGGCGAACTCGCGATCGAGCCGCTGATGGACGTGAAGATCGTGGGCCAGTCGGTGCTCTACATGGCGAACCTGCCGCTGGAGGCCAACGTGCTGTTCCATACGGTCATGGCGACGAAGATGCCCTTCGTCGGGCGCGGCTAGAACCCGTCAGCAGGGCGCCTGGCGCGCCAGCGCGCCGGCCGTCAGCGGCGGCGCGCCGGGCGGCCAGGTGTCGGCGATGTGGCCGTGGCGCCAGACGGCTTCGCGGGCCGCTTCGAACGGCGGCCGCTGCGCCGCGAGGGCGGCGCCGATCATTCCCGCGAGCACATCGCCCGTGCCGGCGGTGGCGAGCCTGGCGTTGCCGGTCAGGTTGACTGTCGGCGGCGCGCCGCCCTCGGCGATCACCGTTCCCGAACCCTTGAGCACGGCGACCACGCCGTAGCGTGACGCGAGCTCGCGGGCGGCTGCAAGCCTGTCGGCCTGGATGTCGGCGGCCGCGCAATCCAGCAGGCGCGCGGCTTCGAGTGGGTGCGGAGTGATCACCGTCGGCCTGCCGCGCCGCGCACGCGATGCCAGCTGGGCCTGCAGCGCGCCGTCGACTGCGATGGCATTCAATGCATCGGCGTCGAGCACCAGCGCGGCCGCTGTCGCCAGCACGCGCGGCAGCACCGCGCGGATGTCCGTGCCGCCGCCGCATCCGCAGACCGCCGTCATGCCCGAAAGATCGAGCGACCTGGCGTCTCGCAGCATCAGTTCGGGCTGGGCCGGGTCGACCGGGGCTGCGCTCGCATCGAGCAGTCCGACGAAAACGCGGCCCGCGCCCGCATGCAGCGCTGCGGATCCGGCCAGCAGCGCGGCGCCCGCCATGCCGGATGTGCCGCCGATCACCGCGACATCGCCATAGCTGCCCTTGTGCGAGGCGTGGCTGCGCGGGGCATTGGTCGGTGCACCCGCCAGGCGCGCGACCGGCGCCTCGCCGGTGCCGCTGCAGCCCAGGTCGTCAAACCAGACCGTGCCCGCCGCGTCGCGCCCTTGTGCCGTGAACAGGCCGGGCTTGAGGGTCAGGAAGGTCACGCAGAAGCGGGGCGAAAGAGCACCCGGATGAGGTGTGGCGCTTGAGACGCCGGTGTCGGCATTCAGCCCCGATGGCACATCGACGCTGAGCACCGGTGCGGCCATCGCATGCATCCGCCGCAGCCAATCGGCCATGGCATTCGCGGGCGGCCGGCTCGATCCGATGCCGAGCAGCGCGTCGATCGCCAGTTCGCAGCTCGCAGGCGGTTCCGGCGCAAAGATCACGCCGGCATCGCGGGCCCGCTGCAGCGAGGCGCCGGCATCCGGTGGCAGCCGGGTCTCATCGCCAGCGAAGGTGACGATCGGCAGGAAGCCGCGGTGCTGCAGCTGCGCGGCAGCTTCGAAGCCGTCGCCGCCGTTGTTGCCCGGCCCGCAGGCGATCCAGATCGTCCGCGCATGCGGCGCCAGCGCCATCGCGAGCCGCGCCACCGCCAGGCCCGCGCGCTGCATCAGCGCGTGAGCAGGCAGGGCGGCGGCCGCTGCCTGTTCGATGCGACGCGTTGCCGCAATGTCGAACAGGTCGCAGGCGGTGGCGGGCGTGATGCGTTGCATGGGCCGATTCTGCCCGCCTGGGGCGTGCGTAGCCGCCGTTGTGCCTACTGGCCGAGCCGCTCGATGCCCAGGCCCTCGAGGTCGACGCCCGCGTCGCGGCCGCCGATCAGGTCGGCCACCACGCGTGCGCTGCCGCATGACAGCGCCCATCCGCTCGAACCGTGGCCCAGATTGAGCCAGACGCCCGGTATGCCGCTGGCGCCGAGCACCGGGGGCCCATCGGGCAGCATCGGGCGCGCGCCCTTCCATTGCTGCACACCCGACTGCAGCGTTGCGGCGCCCGGAAACCAGTCGTGCAGCACCTTGTAGAGCGTTTGCACCGCGGAGGGGTTCATGGTGCTCAGGGAGCCGCCGATCTCGGCGCTGCCGGCCACGCGCACGCGCTGGCCCAGGCGCGAGATCGCCACCTTGTAGCGTTCGTCCATCACGGCGCTGCGCGGCGCGTTGAGCGATTCGCGGATCGGCGCGCTGATCGAATGGCCGTACACCGGCGCAAGCGGAATCCGCAGCCCGAGCGGCCGCAGCAGCGAGGCCGAGGCAAGACCGGCGCACACCACCACCGCATCGAAGCGCAGCGGCGGCGAGCCGCTCGCGAGCGAAATGGAAGCGGGTTCCGCACGGCTCAGCGGTGCGATGTCGCAATTGAAATGGAACTGGGCGCCGAGCGCCTCGGCTTCCCACTTGAGAAGCAGCGCGAACTGGCGGCAGTTGGCCACTTCATCCTCGGGCAGGTGGATCGCGCCCGCGAGCGCCGTATCGTTGCTGAGCGCGGGCTCGATGCGGCGGGCCTCGTCGGCGTCGACCTCCCTGAAGACGCTGCCTGCCGCGCGCAGCACCTCGAGCCCCGGCTGGACCAGCTTTTTCTCGCGCTTGGAGCGCAGCAGCACGAGGTAGCCGTCGCTGCGTTCGTAGCTCAGTTCGCGCGCTTCGGTCACTTCGTGCAGCCGGGTGCGGCTGTAGAACGCCAGGCGCTGCATGCGGGCGCGGTTGGCCAGGTAGGTTTCGAGCTTGCAGGCCTTCTGCCAGCGCGACATCCAGCCGAGGTCGCGCGAGCTCAGCGGCCAGCGCAGTTTGATGGCGCCGTGCGGCGACAGCAGCGAGCGCAGCACCTTGGCGCGCATGCCCGGCGCCGCCCAGGGCGTGACATAGCCCGGCGCGACCACCCCCGCATTCGCAAAACTGGATTCCTCGGCGGCGGCGCCGCGGCGCTCGAACACGGAAACTTCATGGCCGTCCGAAACCAGTTCCCAGGCGGTTGTGACGCCGATGATGCCGGCGCCCACGATCGCGATTTTCATTGAATTTTTGAGTAAGAAGAGATGGCCGGCGCCCGTCGATCGGTGCGTGAAGCTATTGTTTTGGCAGCGCTTGTTCCGCTTGCAGGGCGACCGCCAGGACGGCGTCGTCGCGCAGCGCGGCATGCCACAGCATCAGGCCCACCGGCAGCTCGCCGGTGGCATGGCAGGGCAGCGATATGGCGCAGCCGTCGAGCATGTTGACGATCGACGGATTGCGCAGCAAGAGCGCATTGATGCGGAAGAATTCGTCGTCGCGCTCGGCACCCGGCGCAACGCTCGCAATGGCGGGCGCGGTGATCGGCACAGTGGGCGACAGCACCGCGTCGAAGGGCGACAGCGCCGCCTCGACGCGGGCGATCCAGGCCTGCCGGGCATGCACGAGATCGATGTATTCGTGCGCCTTCATGGTGGCGCCCCGCAGGATGCGCTGGGCCACGCGGGGGTCGTAGCCGGCGCCGCTGCGCTCGAGCAGCAGCCGGTGCCAGGCATAGGACTCGGCCGCCGAAAAACCGCCGGTGGCGTTGATGGCCTGCAGCTCCGCGAGCTCGGGTAGTTGGATCTCCTCGATCCGGGCGCCGCCGTCGCGCAGCGTTCGCAACGCATCTTCGAAGGCACGGGCCACCGCAGGCTCCATGTCGTCGAAGAACACGTTCTTCACCACGGCAAGCCGGTACGCCCCCAGCGATGCCGCACCGGCGGTCACGCGGCGCGCCGCGAGGACCTCGTGCGCCGTGATGGCATCGCGCACCGAGCGCGTCATGGCGCAGACGGTGTCGAGCGTGGTCGACAGCGGCAGGGCGCCTTCGGTCGGCACCAGCCGGGCGGTGCTCTTGAAGCCCACGATGCCGTTCAGCGCCGCGGGAATGCGGATCGAGCCGCCCGTGTCGGAGCCCAGGCCGATAAAGGCCGCGCCGGTGGCGACCGAAACGGCGGCGCCGGACGACGAGCCTCCCGGGATGCGCGGCGTGGCGGCGTCGCTCGCATTGGCCGGCGTGCCGTGGTGCGGGTTGACGCCCACGCCGGAAAAGGCGAATTCCGTCATGTTGGTGCGGCCCGTCAGCACGCCGCCCGCGGCGCGCAGCCGCGCCACGGCGACGGCATCGGCCTTGGCGGCCGGCGCATGCGAGAGCACCACGGAGCCCGCCGGGTTCGGCTGCCCCTCGATGTCGAACAGGTCCTTGGCGGTGAAGGCGAGCCCGGCGAGCCGGCTCTGCGGCGCCGGGCCGGCGACCTGCCGGCGGGCTTCGTCGAACAGCGTGCGGGTGAACACGTGGCGGCACGCGGAGGACTGGGCGATGCCGATGGCACGCTCCATTTCGGTGCATGCATCGGTGCCACCTGCCAGAAGATTCAGACGGGTGGCGTGGAGATCGTTCATGGGTGGGCTGCGAGGGCGCGGACGGCTCGGTTCCGGGGTGGTGCAAGGAGAAGGGCGGGGAGGGCCGTGCTATACTCTTTGGGTTTCGCTGAACATGTGACGGCTTTCGTCGCACCCAGCCAAACACATCCGCAAACCGGCCCAATCAAGGTGTTGTGATTCCATTCGAAGGAAGCACAAAACGGGCTGGATTTTAGACCCAACCTTTGGAGTAATTTTCAATGTCTACCACCATGCGCGAAATGCTGGAAGCCGGTGTCCACTTCGGTCACCAAACCCGCTTCTGGAACCCCAAGATGGCCCCGTACATCTTCGGCCATCGCAACAAGATTCACATCATCAACCTGGAAAAGTCGCTCCCGATGTTCCAGGACGCGATGAAGTACGCCAAGCAGCTCACCGCCAACCGCGGCACGATCCTGATGGTCGGCACCAAGCGCCAGGCCCGTGAAATCGTGGCTGCCGAAGCCCGCCGCGCCGGCGTGCCCTTCGTCGACACCCGCTGGCTCGGCGGCATGCTGACCAACTTCAAGACGGTCAAGACCTCGATCAAGCGCCTGAAGGACATGAAGGCCCAGCAGGAAGCCGGCCTCGACAGCCTGAGCAAGAAAGAGCAGCTCACCTTCAGCCGTGAAATCGAGAAGCTCGAGAAGGACATCGGCGGCATCCAGGACATGACCGCGCTGCCCGACGCCATCTTCGTGATCGACGTGGGCTTCCACAAGATCGCCGTGGCCGAAGCCAAGAAGCTGGGCATCCCGCTGATCGGCGTAGTCGACTCCAACCACTCGCCCGAAGGCATCGACTACGTGATCCCGGGCAACGACGACTCGTCGAAGGCCGTCACGCTCTACGCTCGCGGCATCGCCGACGCGATCATCGAAGGCCGCAACAGCGCCACCGGTGACGTGGTCAAGGCCATTGCCGAAGGCAGCGATGAATTCGTCGAAGTCGAAGAGGGCGCCTCGGCCTGATCGAGTGCTCTCACGCGCCTGAAGAAGGGGCTTGGTGCCCCTTTTTTTTAATCTGATTTTTTGGACACGGAGATAGAACAATGGCTGCAATCACCGCAAGCATGGTCGGCGAGCTGCGCGCAAAGACCGACGCGCCCATGATGGAATGCAAGAAGGCTCTGACCGAGGCCGACGGCAACATGGAAAAGGCCGAAGAGCTGCTGCGCATCAAGCTCGGCAACAAGGCTGGCAAGGCATCGGGCCGCATCACCGCCGAAGGCGTGGTCACGGCGTTTGTCGACGGCGCTGCCGGCGGCATGATCGAGATCAACTGCGAAACCGACTTCGTCACCAAGAACGACAGCTTCCTGGCCATGGCCAACGCTGCCGCGATGCTGGTCGCCAAGCACAACCCCGCGGACATCGCCGCGCTCGGCGCGCTGCCCTATGAGCAGGACGGCTTCGGCCCCACGCTCGAGGACGTGCGCAAGGGCCTGATCGGCAAGATCGGCGAGAACATGAGCTTCCGCCGCTTCAAGCACTTTGCCGGCAACGGCAAGCTGGCTTCGTACCTGCACGGCACGCGCATCGGCGTGATGGTCGAGTTCGAAGGCGACGACACCTCGGCCAAGGACGTGGCGATGCACATCGCCGCCATGAAGCCGGTCGCCATCTCGGCCGCCGACGTGCCTGCCGACCTGATCGAAAAAGAGCGTGCCGTGGCCGCTGGCAAGGCCGAAGAAGACCGCAAGGTTGCCGAAGCCGAAGGCAAGAAGCCGCAGCCTGCCGACATCGTTGCCAAGCGCATCGAAGGCGGCGTGCAGAAGTACCTCAAGGAAGTCTCGCTGCACAACCAGCCGTTCGTGAAGAACGACAAGCAGACCGTCGAGCAGATGCTCAAGGCCGCCAACACCAGCATCAAGGGCTTCACGCTCTACGTGGTCGGCGAAGGCATCGAAAAGAAGGTCGACGACTTTGCCGCCGAAGTTGCGGCCCAGGTGGCTGCCGCCAAGGCTGCCGCGTAAAAACTGTTACGCCCCAAAGCGACGGTGCACGCGTGTGTGCCGCCGCTTTTTCACCGCCTCGTTCTACACTCGCCCCCGCCAACCCAAGTAAGGAAATTGCCCATGTCTGATCCCCGCCCAGCCCACAAGCGAATCTTGTTGAAGCTGTCGGGTGAGGCATTGATGGGAGACGATGCCTTTGGTATTAACCGTGCAACCATCGTCCGCATGGTCGAAGAGATTGCGGAGGTGGTGAACATGGGAGTGGAGCTTGCCGTTGTGATCGGCGGCGGCAACATCTTCCGCGGCGTCGCGGGAGGCTCGGTCGGCATGGACCGCGCCACGGCCGACTACATGGGCATGCTGGCCACCGTCATGAATTCGCTGGCCCTGGCCGATGCGATGAACAAGCAGGGGCTGGTGGCGCGCGTCATGTCCGCCATTGCCATCGAGCAGGTGGTCGAGCCCTACGTGCGGCCCAAGGCGCTGCAGTACCTCGAAGAGGGCAAGGTCGTGGTGTTTGCCGCGGGCACCGGCAATCCGTTCTTCACCACCGACACGGCCGCCGCGCTGCGCGGTGCCGAGATCGGCGCCGAGCTGGTGCTGAAGGCCACCAAGGTCGACGGCGTCTATTCCGCCGATCCGAAGACCCATCCCGATGCAACGCGCTATTCGACGCTCACTTTCGACGAGGCAATTGCGCAGAATCTCGGCATCATGGACGCCACGGCCTTCGCGCTGTGCCGCGACCAGAAGCTGCCGATCAAGGTGTTCTCGATCTTCAAGAACGGCGCGCTCAAGCGCGTCGTCATGGGCGAGGACGAAGGCACGCTGGTGCATGCCTGAGGAGTAATTTGAGATGACGACCCCGACCATTGCAGAAATCCGCAGCGCGACCGACGCCAAGATGAATCAGTCGCTTGCCGCGTTCCAGAACAACCTCACCAAGATCCGTACCGGCCGCGCCAACTCCGCGCTGCTCGACTCGATCCACGTCGAGTACTACGGCTCGCAGGTTCCGCTGAGCCAGGTGGCCAATGTGTCGGTGCTCGACTCGCGCACGATCAGCGTCCAGCCCTGGGAAAAGGGCATGGGCGCCAAGATCGAAAAAGCCATCCGCGAAAGCGACCTGGGCCTGAACCCGGCCTCGATGGGCGACCTGATCCGCGTGCCGCTTCCCGCGATGAGCGAGGAGCGCCGCAAGGAAATGACCAAGCTGGTCCGCAACGAAGGCGAGAGCGCCAAGATCGCCACGCGCAACCTGCGCCGCGATGCGAACGAGTCGGTCAAGAAGCTGGTGAAGGAAAAGCTCGCCTCCGAGGACGACCAGAAGCGCGCCGAAGCCGAGATCCAGAAGGTCACGGACCGCCACATCGCGGAAATCGACCGCCTGGTCGCGGCCAAGGAAGCGGAGATCATGGCCGTTTGAGGCTGCGCATGGCCTCGTCTTCGCTGCAGATTCCCCACCACATTGCCATCGTCATGGATGGCAACGGACGCTGGGCCACGCGGCGATTCCTGCCTCGCGTGGCGGGACACAAGCAGGGCGTCGAGTCGCTCAGGCGCTGCGTCAAGGCGTGTGTCGACCGCGGCGTGGGCATTCTCACGGTCTTCGCGTTTTCGTCGGAGAACTGGAATCGTCCGCCCGAAGAAGTTTCGGGCCTCATGGAAATCATGGTGGGCGCACTCGCGCGCGAAGTGCCCAAGCTGAGCCGCGACGGCGTGCAGCTGCATTTCGTCGGCGAGCGCGCCGGGCTCTCCAAGAAAATGGTGCAGGGCCTGATCGATGCCGAGACCGCCACCGCGCAGAACACCAAGCTGATCCTGAACGTCTGCTTCAACTACGGCGGCCGCTGGGACATTGCCCGCGCCGCGGCCAGGCTGGCCGAGCAGGGCGAGGCGCTCACCGAAGCGAATCTCGACCGTGCCATGGCGCTGGCGCACGTGCCCGATCCCGACCTTCTCATCCGCACCGGCGGCGAGCAGCGGCTGTCGAACTTCCTGCTGTGGCAAAGCGCCTACGCGGAGCTTTTCTTCAGCGACAAGCTCTGGCCCGAATTCGACCAGGCCGAACTGGATGCGGGAATCGCCGCATTCCAGGCGCGCGAGCGCCGCTTCGGCAAGACCTCGGCGCAAGTCACGGCCGGCAGCGGCTCCGCACCCGATCGCCAGCTGGCCTGAGGGCTTCACGGCCTGCCCCTCCAGCCGCCCAGCCGCATGCTCAAACAACGCATCCTCACGGCCATCGTCCTGTTGGCGATCCTGCTGCCGGCGCTCTTCTACCCGTCGCACGTTCCCTTCGCCTGCGTGATGCTGGTGCTGATCGGTGCCGGTGCATGGGAGTGGGGCCGCCTCAACGGCTATGGCCAGCGGCTGTCGGTCTTCCTTGGCGTGGAAACCGTGGCGCTGTGTGCGCTCTCCTGGTGGCTCGGGTTGCTCGATCGGTCGCTGCTGCCCATGTGGCTCCTGGCCGGTGCAGCATGGGTGCTCGGCGGTGCCGCGCTGCTGCGGGTGGCCGTGCCGGGCTGGCCCCGCATTCCGCGCGGGCTGCGGTTGGTCGGCGGGCTGCTGGCACTCTGGGTGGCGTGGCTCGCGGCCGTGCAGGCGCGCATGGTCGGCATCAACTTCCTGCTTTCGATCCTCGTGCTGGTCTGGGTGGCGGACGTCTTCGCGTATTTCGCGGGCCGCGCCTTCGGCCTCAAGTTCACGCGCAGCAAGCTCGCGCCCGCCATCAGCCCCGGCAAGAGCTGGGAAGGCGTGTGGGGCGGCATGGCAGGCGTCGTGGTGCTGGCCTTTGCGTGGGTATGGGCCGACAGGGCTGCCGGCGCGACGGTGGCCAGCCTCTACACCCGGCTGTATGAGCGCGGCTGGTGGCTGCTGCTGGTCGGGGTGCTGTTTCTCGCCGCCATCAGCGTCGTTGGCGACCTGGTCGAATCGCTGATCAAGCGCAGTGCCGGCGCCAAGGACAGCAGCAGCCTGCTGCCGGGCCACGGCGGCGTGCTCGACCGCGTGGATGCCCTCTTGCCGGCACTTCCCATTGCAATGATGCTGGCTTTCCTGTGAACACACCCAAACAACGCATCACGGTGCTGGGCTCGACCGGATCGGTCGGCGTCAGCACGCTCGATGTCATTTCGCGGCACCCGGACCGTTTCGAGGTCTTCGCGCTTTCCGCATCGACCAAGGTCGATGAGCTGCTGGTGCAGTGCGCACGGTTTTCGCCGCGCTATGCGGTCATGGCGAGCGCGCCGCATGCGGCGCTGCTGGCCGAGAAGATAGAACAGAACAATCTCAAGACCACCGTGCTGAGCGGCGGCGATGCTATTGAAAAAATAGCGTCCCACGAAGAGGTCGACGCCGTCATGGCGGCCATCGTGGGGGCGGCAGGCCTCGGGCCCTGCCTGGCGGCTGCGCGCGCCGGCAAGCGGCTCCTGCTGGCCAACAAGGAGGCGCTGGTGGTGGGCGGCGAACTGTTCATGCGCACCGTGCGCGAGGGCGGTGCCACGCTGCTGCCGATCGACAGCGAACACTCGGCCATCTTCCAGTCGCTGCCCGAAGATCCGTCGACTTGGCCGCGCCGCATCGACAAGATCATTCTCACGGCGTCGGGCGGTCCGTTCCGCACCCGTGCGCCCGATACGCTGGGCACGGTCACGCCCGAGCAGGCCTGCGCGCATCCGAACTGGGTCATGGGCCGCAAGATCTCGGTCGACTCCGCCACCATGATGAACAAGGCGCTCGAGGTGATCGAGGCGCGCCACCTGTTCGGCGTGCTGCCCGAGCAGATCGAGGTGGTCATCCATCCGCAGAGCGTGGTGCATTCGATGGTCCAGTTCACCGATGCATCGGTCATTGCCCAGCTGGGAACGCCCGACATGCGGGTGCCCATCGCCGTCGGACTGGCCTGGCCCGAGCGCATCGAGAGCGGCGCGGCGCGCCTCGATTTCCGCCAGATGGCCTCGCTGAGCTTCGATGCCCCCGATGCGGCGCTGTTTCCCGGGCTGGGCCTGGCCTGGCATGCGCTGCGCGCGGCGCCGGGGACCACGGCGGTGCTCAATGCTGCCAACGAAGTCGCGGTCGAGGCCTTTCTTGATCGGCGCCTGCGCTTCGACCGCATTCATGCGGTCAACATGGAAACTTTGGAAGCCGTCAGCCCCTCCAAGCCCGCATCGCTGGCCGACCTGCTGGCGCTCGACGCCAGCGCGCGGGCGGCGGCCAATGCCGCGGCGCTGCGCTTCGCGGCCTGACACTCCCGCCAACAGAGGATCCGGATGCTTACCGTCATTGCTTTCGTGGTTGCACTCGGCCTCCTGATCGCTGTGCATGAATACGGCCACTACCGCGTTGCCGTCGCCTGCGGCGTCAAGGTGCTGCGGTTTTCCGTGGGCTTCGGCAAGACGCTCTTCCGTTGGCAGCCCAAGCGGCAGCATCCGGGGCAGGAAACCGAGTTCGTCATCGGCGCGTTTCCCTTCGGCGGCTACGTCAAGATGCTCGACGAGCGCGAAGGGCCGGTGGCGCCGGAAGACCGGCATCGCGCCTTCAACACGCAGCCGCTGCGCTCCCGCGCGGCCATCGTCGCTGCCGGGCCCATTGCCAATCTGCTGCTCGCCGTGGTGCTTTACACGGCCGTCAACTGGATCGGGGTCGAGGAGCCCGTTGCCAAGCTGGCGCGTCCGGTGGCGGCATCGCTGGCGGAAGCGGCGGGCCTGCGCGGCGGCGAGCACATCACGCGCGCCGGCTTCGAGGGCGACCTGGAGCCGGTGCAGTCGTTCGAGGACCTTCGCTGGCGCATGACGCGCGGCGCGCTCGACGGCCGGGACCTGACGCTCGAAGTGGCGGGCGAGGGTGGCCGGCCCGGCCGGCAGGTCGTGCTGCCGCTGAGCCTCATGGAGGCCAAGGACGCCGACCCGCAGATGTTCCGCAAGATCGGCGTGCTCGCTCCGCTGACGCGGCCCGAGATCGGCCAGGTGATGGCCGGCAGTGCGGCAGAGCGCGCGGGCCTTCGCAGCGGCGACGTGGTCCGCAGCGTCGGCAACGTGCCCATCGTCGATGGACAGCAGCTGCGCGAGCTGATCCGGACCTCGATCGACGGCGACCAGCCGCGCCCGCAGACCTGGCAGGTGCAGCGCGGCAGCCAGTCGATCGATCTCGAGGTCAGGCCCGAACTGCGCGAGGAGGGCGCCGCGAAGGTCGGCCGCATCGGCGCCTATGTCGGTGCGCCGCCTGAAATGGTGACGGTGCGCCAAGGCCCCGTCGATGGCGTCTGGCGCGGCGTCGTGCGCACCTGGGAGGTGTCGGCGCTGACCGTCCGCATGATGGGCAAGATGGTGATCGGCGAAGCCTCGCTCAAGAATCTGAGCGGGCCGCTCACGATCGCCGACTATGCAGGCAAGTCCGCGAGCCTCGGGCTGACCCAGTACTTGGTATTCCTTGCATTGATCAGCGTGAGCCTTGGCGTGCTCAATCTCATGCCGCTGCCGGTCCTCGATGGAGGACACCTGATGTATTATCTTTGGGAGGGCCTGACCGGCAAGAGCGTCTCTGACGCCTGGATGGAACGGCTTCAGCGCGGCGGTGTCGCCTTGCTGCTGGTCATGATGTCGGTTGCACTCTTCAACGACGTCACGCGGCTCTTTGGTTAACTTTCTGCCGGCCCTTTCCGCGCCGGCCCAATTCACAGATGAACACAAACTTCAGTCGCTTTCGCCTGCGTAGCGTTGCCGCGGTGGTGGCCAGCGCGTTGGCGGCCACGGCAGCCTGGGCCGTCGAGCCCTTCACGGTGCGTGACATTCGCGTCGAGGGCTTGCAACGCGTCGAGCCCGGCACGATCTTCGCATCGCTGCCGCTGCGTGTGGGCGATACCTACAGCGACGAGCGCGGATCGGCCGCCATCCGTGCGCTGTTCGACCTGGGGTTGTTCAAGGACGTGCGCATCGATGTCAACGGCAACGTGCTGGTGGTGATCGTCGAGGAGCGCCCGACCATTGCCGACGTCGATTTCGTCGGCACCAAGGAATTCGACAAGGCCGCGCTCCAGAAGGCGCTGCGCGAAGTGGGCCTGGCCGATGGCCGCCCGTACGACAAGGCGCTGGCCGACCGCGCCGAGCAGGAGCTCAAGCGCCAGTACGTGAGCCGCAGCCTCTACAACGCGCAGGTCGTGACCACGGTCACGCCGATCGAGCGCAACCGCGTCAATCTCACGTTCACCGTCACCGAAGGCGATTCCGCGCGCATTCGCGAAGTGCGCGTGGTCGGCAACAAGGCCTTCAGCGAATCGACGCTCCTGAGCCTGTTCGACCAGGACAGCGGCGGCTTCATGAGCTGGTACACCAAGTCCAACCAGTACTCGCGCTCCAAGCTCAACGCCGACCTGGAAACGCTGCGCTCGTACTACATCACGCGCGGCTACCTCGAGTTCCGCATCGATTCGACCCAGGTCGCCATCTCGCCGGACCGGCAGGACCTGTCGGTGACCGTCAACATCACCGAAGGCGAGAAGTTCGTGGTGGCCGGCGTCAAGCTCGATGGCAACTATCTCGGCCGCGACGAGGAGTTCAAGTCCCTCGTGACCATCAAGCCCGGCGAGCCCTACAACGGCGAGCAGGTCACCGAAACCACCAAGGCCTTCACCGACTATTTCGGCACCTTCGGCTACGCATTCGCGCGCGTGCAGGCACGCCCGGAAATCGACCGCGTCAACAACCGCGTGACGCTGACCCTGCAAGCCGAACCCTCGCGCCGCGTCTACGTGCGCCGCGTGGCGGTGGGCGGCAACGCCAAGACGCGCGACGAAGTGATCCGGCGCGAGTTCCGCCAGTTCGAGGCCTCGTGGTACGACGGCGACAAGATCAAGCTCTCGCGCGACCGCGTGGACCGCCTGGGCTTCTTCACCGAAGTGAACGTCGAGACCCAGGAAATCCCGGGTTCGCCCGACCAGGTCGACCTGGTTGTCAACGTGGCCGAGAAGCCCACCGGCAGCCTGCAGCTGGGCGCCGGCTACTCGAGCGCGGAAAAGGTGGCTCTGACCTTCGGCATCTCGCAAGAGAACGTCTTCGGTTCGGGCAACTTCCTGGGCGTGCAGGTCAACACCAGCAAGTACAACCGTACGCTGTCGCTGACCACCACCGATCCGTACTTCACGAAGGACGGCATCTCGCGCACCATCAGCGTCTACCACACCACCACGCGCCCGTATTCGACCACCCTCGATGGCGACTACAAGCTGGTCAACCAGGGTGCTTCGATCCGCTTCGGCGTGCCGTTCAGCGAAGTCGACACGGTCTTCTTCGGTGTCGGGCTCGAGCGCTATGCCTTCGATCCGAACTCGACGACCTCGTTCTCGGGACTCTTCACGCCGGCGTCCTACCTGCGCTATTTCCAATGCTCGAAGGATGCGAGCGGCTTGTTCGTGACCGAGTGCAACCGGGACAGCGTGTGGGGTGTTCCGCTGACCATCGGCTGGGGCCGCGACAGCCGCGACAGCGCGCTGATCCCGACCACGGGGCGCCTGCAGCGTGCCAACGTCGAACTGGGCATCGGCGGCGAGATGAAATACATCAAGACGAACTACCAGTACCAGCAGTTCTTCGCAATCAACAAGCAATACACGTTTGCGATCAACGCCGACCTCGGCTATGCCAAGGCCCTCGGCGGCAAGGACTTCCCGATCTTCAAGAACTTCTATGCCGGCGGCCTCGGCTCGGTGCGCGGCTTCGAGCAGAACTCGCTCGGCCCGCGCGATGTGCCGCTGCTCTGGCAGACGGAGGGCGCCGCGCTCGGCGGCACCAAGAAGGCCGTGTTCAATGCCGAACTCAGTACGCCGTTCCCGGGCGCCGGCAACGACCGCACGCTGCGCCTCTATGGCTTCTTCGATGTCGGCAACGTGTTCGGCTCGCGCGCCCCCGGCATCACGGACGCGCAGTACGACGCCCAGAAGAAGCTGCGCGCCTCGGTGGGCCTCGGGATCAGCTGGATCTCGCCGCTCGGTCCGCTGCGCCTGGCCTACGCCTTCCCCGTCAAGTCTCAAAAAGAAGTGCTGGATCCGGCTACCGGCTTCGTCGTGATCCCGAAGGATAGAATCCAGCGCTTGCAATTCCAGATCGGAACGTCTTTCTAAATGAAGCATTTGATCCGCGCCGCTGTGGGCGCGCTGTTGATCCCCGTTTTCGCGCTGGCTGCGGCGCCTGCTGCCCAGGCGCAGGAAACCTTTCGCATCGGCTTCGTGAATCCGGATCGCGTGCTGCGCGAGGCGCAGCCGGCCAAGGCTGCGCAAGCCAAGCTCGAGGCTGAATTCCTGAAGCGCGAAAAGGATCTCACGGCTCAGGGCGAAGCACTGAAGACGGCCTCCGAGCGGTTCGAGCGCGAAGCTCCCACCCTGTCCGAAAGCCAGCGCACCGCACGCCAGCGCGCGCTGGTCGACCAGGACCGCGATTTCCAGCGCCGCCGCCGCGAGTTCCAGGAAGATCTCAATGCGCGCAAGAACGAAGAACTCCAGCAGGTCTACGAACGCGCCAACCGCGTCGTGAAGCAGGTGGCCGAGGCTGAAAAGTACGACGCCATCCTGCAGGAAGCGATCTACATCAATCCCAAGCACGACATCACTGACAAGGTGATCAAGGCCCTGAACGCCTCGACCGCTGCTCCTTCGGCCGGCAAGTAACGCCGCGAATCGGCGTGGGACTGCAGCTCGGAGCCATTGTCAGCGCCCTTGGGGGCGAGCTTCACGGGGACCCGGCGCTGTCCATCGAGCGGCTTGCGCCGCTCCAGAATGCACAGCCCGATGCGCTCAGCTTCCTGAGCCATCCCAAATACCAGCAGGAGCTGGCGGCCTCCAAGGCCGCCTGCGTGATCGTTGCGCCGGCCATGCGCGAGGCCGCGGCCGCGCGCGGGGCGTTCATTCTCGCGGCTGACCCCTACCTTTATTTCGCGCGCCTCACGCAGTTGTGGAAGGCGCATCATGCGCGGCCCGAGGCCGACCGCATCCATCCGTCCGCGGTGATCCATCCCGAGGCCCTGGTGGACGCCACGGCGCGCATCGGCGCCTTGTGCGTGGTGGAGCGGGGCGCGCGCATCGGCGCTGGCACGGTCCTCAAGTCGCGCGTGACGATCAGTGAAGACTGCGTGGTCGGCGAGCGCTGCCTGCTGCATCCGGGCGTGGTGATCGGCGCCGACGGCTTCGGCCTGGCGCCGCACGAAGGCGCCTGGGTCAAGATCGAGCAGCTGGGCGCGGTGCGCATCGGCAACGACGTCGAGATCGGCGCCAACACCTGCATCGACCGCGGCGCGCTCGACGACACCGTCATCGAGGACGGCGTCAAGCTCGACAACCTGATCCAGATCGGCCACAACGTGCGTGTCGGCAAGCACACCGCCATGGCCGGCTGCGTCGGCGTGGCGGGCAGTGCCACCATCGGCGCGCATTGCACCTTTGGCGGCGGTGCGATCGTGCTCGGCCATCTCACGGTGGCCGACCGGGTTCACGTGTCCGCGGCCACCGTGGTGACCCGCTCGATCCGCAAGGCCGGCCAATACACCGGCATGTTCCCCATCGACGACAATGCGAACTGGGAAAAGAACGCGGCAACGCTCAAGCAGTTGCACAGCCTGCGCGAACGACTCAAGGCGCTCGAAAACGCCCCTCAGAAAAAGTGAAGACGATGCAGGAACAGAAAATCATGACGACGACGCTCGATATCCATCAAATCCTCAAGCTGCTGCCCCACCGCTACCCGTTCCTGCTGGTGGATCGCGTGCTGGACATGGAAAAGGGCAAGCGCATCACGGCGCTCAAGAACGTGACGATGAACGAGCCGTTCTTCAACGGCCACTTTCCGCACCGGCCGGTGATGCCGGGCGTGCTCATGCTCGAAGCCATGGCGCAAGCGGCCGCACTGCTGTCGTTTCATTCGCTCGACATCGTGCCCGACGACAACACGGTCTACTACTTCGCGGCCATCGATGGCGCGCGCTTCAAGCGCCCCGTGGAGCCGGGCGACCAGCTCACGCTCGAAGTCGAGATCGAGCGCATGAAGGCCGGCATCTCCAAGTTCAAGGGCCGTGCGCTGGTGGGCAGCGAACTGGCCTGCGAGGCCACGCTGATGTGCGCCATGCGCCAGATCAACTGATCCTGGGCGGTTACGACAAGGCATGACGCAGGTTCATTCCACAGCGCTCGTCGACCCGAAGGCACAGCTGGACGCCTCCGTTTCGGTCGGGCCCTACACCGTGATCGGTCCGCACGTGCGGGTGGGCGCCGGCACGACCATCGGTGCGCATTGCGTGATCGAAGGGCGCACCACCATCGGCCGCGACAACCGGATCTTTCAGTTCTCCTCGCTCGGCGCCATTCCGCAGGACAAGAAATACGCGGGCGAGCCTACAGAGCTCGTCATCGGCGACCGCAACGTCATCCGCGAGTTCTGCACCTTCAACCTCGGCGTGCCGGGCGCGGGCGGCGTCACGCGGGTGGGCAACGACAACTGGATCATGGCGTACACGCACATCGCGCACGACTGCCGTGTCGATGACCACACCACGCTGGCCAACAACACCACGCTGGCCGGCCACGTGCATCTGGCCGACTGGGTCACGATCGGCGGCCTGACCGGCATCCACCAGTTCGTCTCGGTCGGCGCCCATGCCATGGTCGGCTTTGCCAGCGCCGTGTCGCAGGACGTGCCCCCCTTCATGCTGGTCGATGGCAATCCGTTGGCGGTGCGCGGCTTCAATGTGGTGGGCCTGCGGCGCCGCGATTTTTCGGCGCCGCGCCTGGCCGCGGTCAAGCAGATGCACCGCCTGCTATACCGGCAGGGCAAGACGCTCGAAGAAGCGCGCGCCGGCATCGCCGCGCTGGCTGCCGAAACGCCGGAAGCGGCCGCAGACGTGGCGTTGATGGACCAGTTCCTGGCTCAATCGACACGCGGCATCGCGCGTTGAAGTAGCACAGGCAGCGGCATGGGCAAGGACGAACAGCGACGCTTCGCGCTGGTCGCGGGAGAAGCTTCCGGCGACCTGCTCGCGGGCCTTCTGCTCGACGGCCTGCAGGCGCGTTGGCCGTCGCTCCAGACCATGGGCATCGGCGGACCCCGCATGCTCGCGCACGGGCTGCAGAGCTGGTGGCCGCAGGAAAAGCTCGCGGTGCGCGGCTACATCGAAGTGCTGCGGCACTATGCCGAGATCGCGGGCATCCGGCGCCAGCTCAAGGCGCGGCTGCTGCGCGAGTGGCCCGAACTCTTCATCGGCGTCGACGCCCCCGATTTCAACCTCGATCTCGAAGCGGGACTGCGCAGCCGCGGCATGAAGACCGTGCACTTCGTCTGCCCGTCGATCTGGGCCTGGCGTGCCGACCGCATCGAAAAGATCCGGGCCGCGGCCGATCACGTGCTGTGCATCTTTCCATTCGAGCCGGCGCTGCTGGCCGAACATGGCGTGCAGGGCAGCTACGTCGGCCATCCGCTGGCCAATGTGATTCCGATGGCGCCCGACCGCGCCGGGGCCCGCGCGGCCCTCGGCCTCGCGCCGGATGCGCAGGTCGTGGCCCTGCTGCCGGGCAGCCGCCGCTCGGAAGTGCGCTACCTCGCTGCGCGGTTCTTCGACGCCGCGGCGCAGATGCTCAAGGCGCGGCCCGCGCTCCAGTTCGTCGCGCCCATCCTGCCGGGGCTGCGCGTCGAGGTCGAGGCGCTGCTGCAGGCCAGCGGAGCGGCGGGGCGCGTGCAACTGCTCGACGGCCAGTCGCATGCCGCGCTGGCCGCCTGCGACGCCACCCTGATCGCCAGCGGCACCGCCACGCTCGAGGCGGCGCTGTTCAAGCGGCCGATGGTCATCGCGTACAACATGAATGCGCTTTCATGGCGCCTGATGCAGCGCAAGCAGCTCCAGCCGTGGGTCGGCCTGCCCAACATCCTGTCGCGCGAATTCGTGGTGCCCGAGCTGCTGCAGGAGGCCGCCACGCCGCAGGCGCTGGCCGACGCCACGCTCGCCTGGCTCGACGCGCCCGAGAAAACGCGGGCGCTGCAACAAAAATTTTCAGAGCTGCACGTGCAACTGCAGCGCGATACGCCCACACTTTGCGCCGATGCGATCCAGAAAGTTCTTGAAGGCTGAGCAGGCGGCCCTCGTGTGGGATGCGCCGGGCCTCGTTGCGGGCGTCGACGAGGCGGGCCGCGGGCCGCTGGCCGGCCCGGTCGTGGCGGCGGCCGTCATCCTCGACGACCAGCGCCCGATCCGTGGCCTGGCCGATTCCAAGACGCTCACGGCCCTGCAGCGCGAACGCCTGCACGACCAGATCCTTGCCAAGGCGCTGTGCTGCTCGGTGGCGCAGGCCACGGTCGAGGAAATCGACACCCACAACATCCTGCAGGCCACCATGCTCGCCATGCGCCGCGCGGTCGAGGGCCTGCGCCTGAAGCCCGCCAAGGTGCTGGTCGACGGCAACCGCCTGCCCACGCTGGACGTGCTGGCCGAGGCCATCGTCAAGGGTGATGCGCGGGTCAAGGCCATTTCCGCCGCCTCGATCCTGGCCAAGGTCCATCGCGACCGGCTGTGCGAGCAGCTGCACCTGGAGTTTCCGCACTACGGCTTTGCCGGCCACAAGGGCTACGGAACGCCGGAGCACCTGGAGGCGCTGCAGCGCCACGGCGCGTGCATTCATCACCGCAGGTCGTTCAGCCCGGTGGCCGCGGCACTGGCGCGCACTGCGGACGGTGCGGCGGCGCTCATGCTCGATGCCACGACGCAGGTCCCGGCCGACATTCCAGCGGTCGAGACCGTGCACCTCGACCTGCGCACCGCGCCCTGAGCCAAAGCATGACCAGTCCCACCGGCGCGAACCACATCAGTTCGCGCGACAACCCGCTGCTCAAGGACCTGCGCAAGCTGGCCCAGGACCCGGGTGCCTACCGCCGGCTCGGCCGCGTCTGGCTCGAGGGCGACCATCTCTGCCGGGCGGCGCTTGCGCGCGGCATCCGGCCCGCGGTCGCCGTCTTTTCGGAGTCCTTCTGGCCGTCGGCACCCGCTGAATGGGTGAGTTCTGCTATCAAAACGGTAGTGGTAGACGACGATCTGCTGCGGGCCGTCAGCGGCCTGGAGTCGCCTGCGCCGATGGGCTTCGTGCTCGATCTGCCGGCGCGGCCGACTTTGCTTCCCGATGCGCCCAGCGTGGTGCTCGACCGCCTGCAGGACGCCGGCAACGCCGGCTCCATCCTGCGCAGCGCGGCGGCTTTCGGGTTCAAGCAGGTGATCGCGCTCAAGGGCACGGCGGCACTGTGGGCGCCGAAGGTGCTGCGCGCCGGCATGGGCGCGCATTTCGGGCTGCGGCTGATCGAAGGCGTGGAGGCCGATGCGCTCGACGAACTGAAGGTGCCGCTGGTGGCCACCAGTTCCCACCGGGGCGACTGGCTGCACCAGGCGAGGCTGCCGCATCCTTGCGCATGGCTGCTGGGGCATGAAGGGCAGGGCGTTTCAGCGGCGCTGGAAGCCCGCGCCAGCCATCACATCCGGATTGCGCAGCCGGGCGGCGAGGAATCGCTGAACGTGGCGGCCGCGGCGGCGATCTGCCTGCATGCGAGCGGCGCGGCGGCGCTGGCCCAGGCGGCTTGCTGATCTTCGAATGCCGCATAGGCATGGGCTGCGAATGTTTTCCGGCCCTCCGGCTCGAGAGGGCGATGCCGCCGGGCTACAATCGGGGGCTTACTCGCAATAGCGTCGCCCGGCCGCCTTTAACGCCAAAATCCCCTTAAGCAGCAGTCCGCAGGCAACGCGCCTGGGGCTCCGGGCGACCGTAACCATCCGGAGAACCCAGTGCTTTTGTCTCTCAAGGGAAGTTTCCCGCCCGCCATCCTGGCGCTCGCAGACGGCACGGTCTTTCAAGGCAATTCGATCGGAGCCGCCGGCTCCACGACCGGCGAGGTGGTGTTCAACACCGCCATGACCGGTTACCAGGAAATCCTCACCGACCCGAGTTACTGCCAGCAGATCGTGACGCTCACGTATCCGCACATCGGCAACTACGGCGTCAACGGGGAAGACATCGAAGCCGACAAGATCCATGCCGCGGGCCTGATCATCAAGGACCTGCCCCTCGTCGCCTCCAACTTCCGCAAGACCGCCACGCTGAGCGAATACCTCGTGGCCGGCAAGACGGTGGCCATCGCGAACATCGACACCCGCAAGCTCACGCGCCACCTGCGCACCCACGGCGCGCAGAACGGCTGCATCCTGGGCCTGGCCGCGGGCGAGGCCGTGACGCAGGCGCTGGTCGACAAGGCCATCGCCGCCGCCAAGGCCGCGCCGAGCATGGCCGGGCTCGACCTGGCCAAGGTGGTGTCGGTCACGCAGACCTACGAATGGACCGAGACCGAGTGGAAGCTGGGCGCGGGCTACGGCGTGCAGATCACGCCGAAGTTCCACGTGGTGGCCTTCGACTACGGCGTTAAGAAGAACATCCTGCGCATGATCGCGCAGCGCGGCGCCCGCATCACCGTGGTGCCGGCGCAGACGCCCGCGGCCGACGTGCTCAAGCTCAAGCCCGACGGCATCTTCCTGGCCAATGGCCCGGGCGATCCGGAGCCCTGCGACTACGCCATCAGCGCGGTCAAGGAACTGATCGAGACCGGCATTCCCACCTTCGGCATCTGCCTGGGTCACCAGATCATGGCGCTGGCCTCGGGTGCGAAGACCTTCAAGATGAAGTTCGGCCACCATGGTGCGAACCATCCGGTGAAGGACCTGGACGACGGCCGCGTGAGCATCACCAGCCAGAACCACGGCTTCGCGGTCGACGAGAAGTCGCTGCCCGCCAACCTGCGCGCGACCCACATCAGCCTGTTCGACAACACGCTGCAGGGCCTTGCGCGCACCGACAAGCCGGCGTTCTGCTTCCAGGGCCACCCGGAAGCCTCGCCCGGCCCGCACGACATCGGCTACCTGTTCGACCGCTTCACCGCGCTCATGGAGCAGGCACGTGGCTGATGCGCCCGCGGTGCTCGACGTCTCGGTCATCGCCGCCTTGCGCGATGCCGAGGGCAAGATCTATGTGCTGCGCGGCCTCAAGGTCATGCTGGCGCAGGACCTTGCCGCGCTCTACGGCGTCGAGACCCGGGTGCTGCTGCAGGCCATGCGCCGCAACCTCGATCGTTTTCCGGCGGACTTCGCCTTCACCCTCGAGAACCACGACCTCGAGGTTTTGAGATCACAGCTTGTGATCTCAAAACCCGAGAAGCCCGGCTCCGGCGGCGCGCGCTACCGCAGCGTGGCCTTCACCGAGCAGGGCGTGGCCATGTTGTCGAGCGTGCTGCGCAGCGAACGCGCCGTGGCCGTCAACATCGAGATCATGCGGACCTTCGTCAAGCTGCGCAGCATGCTGTCGGAGCACGCCGATCTCAAGCGCAAGCTGAATGCGCTGGAACAGCGATACGACCAGAACTTTCGCGATGTATTCAACGCGATCCATCAATTGATGGATGAGCCGAAGCCGGGCGCCTACAGCGGCCGCGGCATCGGTTTCACCAAGGACAAATAAGATGCCCAAGCGCTCAGACCTCCAATCCATTCTCATCATCGGCGCCGGCCCGATCATCATCGGCCAGGCCTGCGAGTTCGACTACTCCGGCGTGCAGGCTTGCAAGGCACTGCGCGAGGAGGGCTACAAGGTCATCCTGATCAACAGCAACCCCGCGACGATCATGACCGACCCGGCCACGGCCGACGTGACCTACATCGAGCCGATCACCTGGCAGACGGTCGAGAAGATCATCGCCAAGGAACGCCCCGACGCGATCCTGCCGACCATGGGCGGCCAGACCGCGCTCAACTGCGCGCTCGACCTCTGGCGCAACGGCGTGCTCGACAAGTACACCGGCGCGGCCACCAACAAGCCGGTCGAGCTGATCGGCGCCACGCCCGAAGCCATCGACAAGGCCGAGGACCGCCTGAAGTTCAAGGACGCGATGACCAAGATCGGCCTGGGCTCGGCGCGTTCGGGCATCGCCCACTCGATGGACGAAGCCTGGGCCGTGCAGAAGTCGGTCGGCTTCCCGACGGTGATCCGCCCCAGCTTCACGCTCGGCGGCACCGGCGGCGGCATCGCCTACAACCCGGAAGAGTTCGAGACCATCTGCAAGCGCGGCATCGAAGCCTCGCCGACCAACGAGCTGCTGATCGAAGAGTCGCTGCTCGGCTGGAAGGAGTACGAGATGGAAGTCGTGCGCGACAAGGCCGACAACTGCATCATCGTCTGCTCGATCGAAAACCTCGATCCGATGGGCGTGCACACCGGCGACTCGATCACCGTGGCCCCAGCGCAGACGCTCTCCGACAAGGAATACCAGATCCTGCGCAACGCCTCGCTGGCCGTGCTGCGCGAGATCGGCGTCGATACCGGCGGCTCGAACGTGCAGTTCTCGATCAACCCGAAGGACGGCCGCATGGTCGTGATCGAGATGAACCCGCGCGTCTCGCGTTCGTCGGCGCTGGCCTCCAAGGCCACGGGCTTCCCGATCGCCAAGGTCGCGGCCAAGCTGGCCGTGGGCTACACGCTCGACGAGCTGCGCAACGAAATCACGGGTGGTGCCACGCCCGCATCGTTCGAGCCGTCGATCGACTACGTGGTCACCAAGATCCCGCGTTTCGCGTTCGAGAAATTCCCGCAGGCCGATTCGCGCCTCACCACGCAGATGAAGTCGGTGGGCGAGGTCATGGCCATGGGCCGCACCTTCCAGGAATCGTTCCAGAAGGCGCTGCGCGGCCTCGAAGTGGGCGTGGACGGCCTCAACGAGAAGACGCAGGACCGCGAAGTGCTCGAGAAGGAACTGGGCGAGCCCGGCCCCGAGCGCATCTGGTACGTGGGCGATGCCTTCGCCATGGGCCTGAGCGTCGATGAAGTGTTCGCACTGACCAAGATCGACCCGTGGTTCCTGGTGCAGATCGAGGAGATCGTGAAGATCGAGCTCGAGCTGGAAACCAAGTCGCTGGACGACATCGACAAGGACACGCTGCTCGCGCTCAAGAAAAAGGGCTTCTCCGACCGCCGCCTCGCCAAACAGCTCAAGACCACCGACACGGCCGTGCGCGAAAAGCGCCGCGCGCTGGGCGTTCGCCCGGTCTACAAGCGCGTGGACACCTGCGCGGCCGAGTTCGCGACCAACACGGCCTACATGTACTCGACCTACGAGGACGAGTGCGAAGCCGACCCCACCGACAAGAAGAAGATCATGGTGCTCGGCGGCGGCCCCAACCGCATCGGCCAGGGCATCGAGTTCGACTACTGCTGCGTGCATGCCGCTCTTGCGATGCGCGAGGACGGCTACGAGACCATCATGGTCAACTGCAATCCCGAGACCGTGTCGACCGACTACGACACCTCCGACCGCCTGTACTTCGAGCCGCTCACGCTCGAGGACGTGCTCGAGATCGTCGACAAGGAAAAGCCGCTCGGCGTGATCGTGCAGTACGGCGGCCAGACGCCGCTCAAGCTCGCGCTCGACCTCGAAGCCAATGGCGTGCCGATCATCGGCACCTCGCCCGACATGATCGACGCCGCTGAAGACCGCGAGCGCTTCCAGAAGCTGCTGCACGAGCTCAAGCTGCTGCAGCCGCCGAATGCCACCGCGCGCACCGAACCCGAGGCGCTCGAAAAGGCCGCGGCGCTGGGCTATCCGCTGGTGGTGCGCCCGAGCTATGTGCTCGGCGGCCGCGCGATGGAAATCGTGCACGAGCAGCGCGACCTCGAGCGCTACATGCGCGAGGCCGTGAAGGTCAGCAACGACTCGCCGGTGCTGCTCGACCGCTTCCTGAACGACGCCGTCGAATGCGACGTCGACTGCCTGCGCGACGCCGAGGGCCAGACGCTGATCGGCGGCGTGATGGAGCACATCGAGCAGGCCGGCGTGCATTCGGGCGACTCCGCCTGCTCGCTGCCGCCCTACAGCCTGAGCGCCGAGACCATTGCCGAACTGAAGCGCCAGAGCGCCGCCATGGCCGCCGCGCTCAACGTGGTCGGCCTGATGAACGTGCAGTTCGCCATCCAGCAGAAGGACGGCAAGGACGTCATCTACGTGCTCGAAGTGAACCCGCGGGCTTCGCGCACCGTGCCCTACGTGAGCAAGGCCACCGGCATCCAGCTCGCCAAGGTGGCAGCGCGCTGCATGGCCGGCCAGTCGCTCGCGTCGCAGGGCGTGACCAAGGAAGTCACGCCGCCGTACTTCAGCGTGAAGGAGGCCGTGTTCCCGTTCGTCAAGTTCCCGGGCGTGGACACCATCCTCGGCCCCGAGATGAAGTCGACCGGCGAAGTGATGGGCGTGGGCAAGACCTTCGGCGAAGCCTTCGTGAAATCGCAGCTCGGTGCCGGCACGCACCTGCCGAAGTCGGGCAAGGTCTTCATCTCGGTGAAGAACAACGACAAGGCGCGCGCCGTGGAAGTGGCGCGCGGCCTGGTCAAGCTGGGCTTCGAGATCATCGCGACCAAGGGCACGGCCGCCGCCATCGGCGCCGCAGGCATCGAATGCGCGACGGTGAACAAGGTGACCGAGGGCCGCCCGCACATCGTGGACATGATCAAGAACAACGAGATCGCGCTGGTCATCAACACGGTGGAAGAGCGCCGCAACGCGATCAACGACTCGCGCCAGATCCGCACCTCGGCATTGCTGGCGCGCGTGACCACCTTCACCACGATCTTCGGCGCCGAAGCCGCGGTCGAGGGCATGGGCTTCATGGACGAGCTCGGCGTGATCTCGGTGCAGGAGATGCACGCGCAGCTGGCAGCCGCCTGAGCGTGGCCATGGAAACGCAGCTCGTCGAACTGGGCCTTGCGGACTGGAGCGCGGCCACGCCCAACGAGGCGTGGATCGCGCAGCTCGAAGCGGGCAAGGTGCTGTACTTCCCGCGACTGGGTTTCGAGCTGCGGCCCGAAGAGCGCAGCCTGCTGACGCCCAGCCTGCTGTCGCCCGACGTGCGCAACATCAGCCTCGATGCCAACGGCAAGCTCAAGGGCGTGGCCGGCGACGAGGCGGTGCAGCGTGCCGCCGCCGCGATGGTGGGGCGGTTCCGTGCGCAGGCGCAGCAGCTGATCCACGGCCTGCTGCCGCACTACACACCGGCCCTGCGCCTGGCACCGACCAGCTACCGGCCGGCAAAGGTCGAGACGCGCGTGCAGTCGTGGCGCGCCGACGACCGGCGCCTGCACGTCGATGCCTTCCCGTCGCGGCCCAACTATGGCGAGCGCATCCTGCGCGTCTTCACCAACGTCAACCCCGAGGGCGCACCGCGCGTGTGGCGCGTGGGCGAGCCTTTCGAGGACATTGCCAAGCGCTTCCTGCCGCGTGCCAAGCCCTATGTGCGCTGGCAGGCCAGGCTGCTGCAGGCGCTGCATGTGACCAAGTCGTTTCGCAGCGAGTACGACCACCTGATGCTTCAGCTGCACGACGGCATGAAGGCCGACATGGCCTACCAGGAAAACTCGCCGCAGGAGAGGGCCGAGTTCCCGCCGGGTTCGGTGTGGGTGTGCTTTTCCGACCAGACCTCGCATGCTGTCATGGCGGGCCAGTACATGCTCGAGCAGACCCTTCATCTGCCCGCGTCGAAGCAATACAATCCGGATTCGAGCCCGCTCGCCATCCTGAGCCGGCTGACCGGACGCACACTCGTCTGATCCTGTCCCCCAATCGACCGCCGAACGGCAGCGTTCGGCGGTTTCGCTTTATGGAGAACCAAACATGGCCACCATTCCAATTACCAAGCGCGGTGCCGAGAAGCTGCGCGCCGAGCTGCATCAGCTCAAGACCGTGGACCGCCCCTGGGTCATCAATGCGATCTCCGAAGCCCGTGCGCAGGGCGACCTGAGCGAGAACGCCGAATACGAAGTTGCCAAGGACCGCCAGGGCTTCATCGAGGGCCGCATCCAGGAGGTCGAGGGCAAGCTCTCGGCCGCGCAGATCATCGACCCGGCCGAGCTCGACGCCGGCGGCAAGGTGGTGTTCGGCTCCACGGTGGAACTCGAGGAAGAAGAATCGGGCGAGGCCGTCAAGTACCAGATCGTCGGCGAGGACGAGGCCGACCTGAAGCTGGGCCTGATCAACATCTCCAGCCCGATTGCGCGCGCGCTCATCGGCAAGGAAGAGGGCGACACTGCCGAAGTGCAGGCGCCCGGCGGCCTCAAGCGCTACGAGATCGTGGCCGTTCGCTACATCTGACAGGCAGGATGAAAGACCGCCTCGCGCTGCTGCTGGCTGCCTTCTGGTGGGGCAGCCTCACGACGATCGGTTTCCTGGTCGTGCCGATGCTCTTCGCGAGGCTCGGCAATCCCGCGGTGGCCGGAAATTTTGCGGGCCAGCTGTTCGAGGCGCAGAGCTGGATTGCGATTGGCTGCGGCCTGCTTCTTCTGGTTCACTTCCGCACGAAGATGGACCAGCGCATCGACAGCGCCTCGATGGGCGCCATCTTCCTGATCCTCGGTGCGCTCCTGCTGGCTTTGCTCCAGCAATATGCCGTGGCGCCGCGCATCCTCGCGCGCGACAACCTCAAGCTGTGGCACGCCGTGGGAAGCGGCATGTACGTGGGTCAGTGGCTCTGTGCCGGCGCGCTGCTGTGGCGCATGGGCGGCCGGGCGCCTGCTGCGGCCTGAACGCCGACGGCAGCAGGACGACTTGCGCCGTCCCTGCCGCCATCCCGTTCATTCCTTCCAGAACCTGGCGATCCAGTTCGCCCGCCGGATATAGCGGAAAGCCCGGTTGCGCCGGCCCGCCAGCGCGTCGGGCGGATTGCATTCGCCGTGGAACACCATGATGCGCGCGCCCTCCGGCACGAAGGGCTCTTCCCAGTAGTTGGTCGGCCACATCGGGATGCCGTGGTACTTGAAGCTCGGGCACCAGGCCGCGGGCCAGTAGCCCAGCTTGCCTTGCTTGTGCAGCATGGCGGACAGGTACGTCTGCTCGTTGCGGTACTCGGCCTGGACCTTGTCCATGTTGGCGCGGAAATACGCCAGGACGTCGGCATGGGCACCGAGCTCGAAGCGGTAGACCGACGAGTTTCCCGTGATCCGCTGGCGCCGCCAGGGGCGCGCGTAGTCGTGGATGATCAGGAATTCGCCGGGGTATTCGAAGAAGGCATCGAGGCTGCCGACGACGACCACGTCCACATCCAGGAACAGGGCGGTGCCGCGCAGGCCGTGCAGGTCTTTTTCGAAGGTGGTGAGCTTCTTCCACGCGCCGTCGCGCTGGCCGGGCGCCAGCTGCAGGTTGAGCGGCGGGATCGGCAGGCAGGTCACCTCGGGGCGGATGCCGGTGCCGTCGTCCGTCAGGCACACGAACTTGAAATCGCCGCTGAGATTGCGGCGCACCATCGCGTAGAGGCGGTTGACGTATTCAGGGCCGTATTTCGTGCCCCACTTCATGCAGAGAATGTGGCGCTGGGCGCCTTGCGCTGGCGCCAAGTTCAGTCTGCCTGGTTGCGTTTCTTGGCGGAGAGCGGCCGCTTGGCCTTGGCACGCTTGATGGTGCCGCCGGGCGTGAGCCGCTGGTTGCCGAGCACGCGCAGGGTCTTGATTTCGGGCCGCTGGCCGCCGCGCTTGCTGTACTTCAGCACCTTGATGTCGCGCGGGCCGGGCATGCGGTCTTCATCGACCACGCGCTCTTTCTCGGGCTTGGGGCGCCACAGCACCAGCAGTTTGCCGATGTGCTGGATGGGGGCGGCGCCGAGTTCGTCGGCGAGCTCTTGCAGCATGGCATCGCGGGCCAGGCGGTCGTCGGAGAAGACGCGGATCTTGATCAGGCCATGGGCCTTGAGCGCCGCGTCGGCCTCTTTCTTCACGGCAGGGGTGAGCCCGTCTCCACCGACCATGACGATCGGATCCAGGTGGTGAGCTTCGGCGCGGTGCACCTTGCGCTCGGCAGGGGTAAGTTGAATGGCGGGCATCCCCGTATTATCGAGGGTAGAAAGCAACCTCTCGAGCCGCCGGGCCAGTCCCAGGGCGAATACCGCAGCGCGAAGCACGGGAGGCCACCCATGAGCACCAAGGCAAAAAGCAAAAAAGTCAACAAGGCGTGGCTGCACGACCACATCAACGACCCGTACGTGAAACTGGCCACGCGCGAGGGATACCGCGCACGCGCCGCCTACAAACTCAAGGAAATCGACGAATCGCTCGGCCTGGTCAGGCCGGGCCAGTTGGTGGTCGACCTGGGTTCCACGCCGGGGGCCTGGAGCCAGTACCTGCGGCGGCGCATGTCGCCCGACGGCGCGGCGGCCGGCGAGCTGAACGGCACCATCATCGCGCTGGACATCCTGCCGATGGAGCCGATCGAGGGCGTGACCTTCCTGCAGGGAGATTTCCGCGAGACGGAACTGCTGGAACAGGTGCTGGGCGTGCTGGCCGGCCGGAAGGCCGACCTGGTGGTTTCCGACATGGCGCCCAACCTGTCGGGCATCCATTCGGCCGATGCGGCCCGCGTGGCGCACCTGATCGAGCTTGCAATCGACTTTGCCCAGCACCACCTGAAGCCCGAAGGGGCCTTGGTGGCCAAGCTCTTCCATGGCAGCGGCTATGACGAGCTGGTAAAGCTGTTCAAGGCGAACTTCCGCACCGTGAAGCCCTTCAAACCCAAGGCCTCGCGCGACAAATCGTCGGAAACCTTCCTTGTCGGCATGGGTCTGAAGGCTCAGGAAACGCTTTGATACCTTGACGCCAAGGCCCTGAAAGCGCGCCCATGGGGCGCAAACCCTTGTCCGGCTATGGCTGCTTTAGGGAAATGCCCGCTTTTCGCAGCTTGAAAAGCCTAAAATGGGGCGCAATTGCGTATCCATAGCGCGTTCTTTTCACAATCTTGTCACGCGCTTTCGACTGGAGCTTCGTTTGAACAATCAGTGGTTTTCCAAAGTTGCCGTATGGCTCGTCATTGCCATGGTGTTGTTCACTGTGTTCAAGCAGTTCGACACCCGCGGCGGCGTCGGCTCAGGGACGGTGAGCTATTCGGAGTTCCTGGATCAGGTCCGAAACAACCAGATCAAGAGTGCCGTCATTCCTGAAGGCGCCGGCGGCGGAGAAATCGTGGCCGTCACCAACGAGGATCGCAAGATCCGCACGACCGCCACCGTGCTCGACCGTGGCCTGGTGGGCGACCTGATCGACCACAACGTCAAGTTCGACGTCAAGCCGCGCGAAGAGGGCTCGCTCCTCATGACGTTGCTGGTGAGCTGGGGGCCGATGCTGCTCCTGATCGGGGTGTGGATCTACTTCATGCGGCAGATGCAGGGCGGCGGCAAGGGCGGGGCGTTCAGCTTCGGCAAGAGCAAGGCCCGCATGATGGACGAGAACAACAACACGGTCACTTTCGCCGACGTCGCGGGCTGCGACGAGGCCAAGGAAGAAGTCCGCGAGGTGGTCGACTTCCTGAAGGACCCGCAGCGCTTCCAGAAGCTCGGCGGCCGCATTCCGCGCGGCCTGCTGCTGGTCGGCCCTCCGGGTACCGGCAAGACCTTGCTGGCCAAGTCGATTGCCGGCGAAGCCAAGGTCCCGTTCTTCTCGATCTCGGGTTCGGACTTCGTCGAAATGTTCGTCGGCGTGGGCGCGGCCCGCGTGCGCGACATGTTCGAGAACGCCAAGAAGAACGCGCCCTGCATCATCTTCATCGACGAAATCGATGCGGTGGGCCGCCAGCGCGGCGCCGGCCTGGGTGGCGGCAACGACGAGCGCGAGCAAACCCTGAACCAGATGCTGGTCGAGATGGACGGCTTCGAAACCAACCTGGGCGTGATCGTGGTGGCTGCCACCAACCGCCCGGACATCCTGGACGCCGCGCTGCTGCGCCCGGGCCGCTTCGACCGCCAAGTTTACGTGACGCTGCCCGACATCCGCGGCCGCGAGCAGATCCTGGGCGTTCACATGCGCAAGGTGCCGCTCGGCCAGGACGTGAACCCGAGCGTCATCGCGCGCGGCACACCCGGCATGTCCGGCGCCGACCTGGCCAACCTCTGCAACGAAGCCGCGCTGATGGCCGCACGCCGCAATGCACGCGTGGTCGAGATGCAGGACTTCGAGAAGGCCAAGGACAAGATCTTCATGGGCCCCGAGCGCAAGAGCATGGTCATGCCCGAGGAAGAGCGCCGCAACACGGCCTACCACGAGTCCGGCCACGCGCTCATCGGCAAGCTGCTGCCCAAGTGCGACCCGGTCCACAAGGTCACCATCATCCCGCGCGGCCGCGCCCTGGGCGTGACCATGAGCCTGCCGGCGCAGGACCGCTACAGCTATGACCGCGAGTACATGCTGAACCAGATCAGCATGCTGTTCGGCGGCCGCATCGCCGAAGAAGTGTTCATGCACCAGATGACCACCGGCGCCAGCAACGACTTCGAGCGCGCGACCTCCATCGCCCGCGACATGGTCACGCGCTACGGTATGACCGATGCGCTGGGCCCGATGGTCTACGCCGAGAACGAAGGCGAAGTGTTCCTCGGCCGCTCGGTCACCAAGACCACCAACATGAGCGAGCAGACGATGGAAAAGGTCGACGCCGAAGTTCGCCGCATCATCGACGAGCAGTACGCCCTGGCGCGCCGCCTGATCGAGGAAAACAGCGACAAGATGCAC
This sequence comes from Variovorax sp. SPNA7, assembly GCF_033807855.1. Taxonomy (NCBI): domain Bacteria; kingdom Pseudomonadati; phylum Pseudomonadota; class Betaproteobacteria; order Burkholderiales; family Comamonadaceae; genus Variovorax; species Variovorax sp. SPNA7. Next base: position 3,222,717 of record NZ_CP138513.1, on the reverse strand, counting down.
GTCATGGCCAAGGCCCTGCTCGAGTGGGAAACCATCGACACGGAACAGCTCGACGACATCATGGCCGGCCGCGCGCCGCGCCCGCCCAAGGACTGGACGCCGCGCATTCCGCCGTCGGGCAGCGGCGGCAGCGGCGGCACGCCGGCAGTCAATCCGGATCCGGCACCCACAGTTGCCTGAAGTGAATCCGGTGTTCAACACCAACGGGGCCATGGGCCCCGTTTTCGATGATGAAGGTGCCGCATGACGATGGCCCGCGCGACGGTCTGGCAGGCCGGCCGTTTTGCAATCGATCTCGCGCAGCCGCGCGTGATGGGCATCGTCAACGTCACACCCGATTCCTTCTCCGACGGCGGCGCGCACGCTTCCACCGAGGCCGCGCTGCAGCATTGCGAGCAGCTGCTGAAGGAGGGCGCCGACATCCTCGACATCGGCGGCGAATCGACCCGCCCCGGCAGCCCGGCCGTGCCGCTCGATGCCGAACTGGCGCGCGTGCTGCCGGTGGTCCGGGAAGCCGTCAAGTTCAACGTGCCGCTGTCCATTGACACCTACAAGCCGGAAGTCATGCGCGCGGTGCTCGAACTGGGCGCCGACATCGTCAACGACGTCTGGGCGCTGCGCCGGCCCGGCGCGCGCGATGCGGTGGCGGCGCATCCCTCGTGCGGCGTCTGCCTGATGCACATGCATCGGGATCCGCAGACCATGCAGGCGTCGCCCATGCAGGGCGACGTGGTGCCGCAGGTGCTGTCGTTCTGGGCCGAGCAGGTGGCCCGGTTGCAGGCGCTGAAGGTCGATCCGTCGCGGATCACGCTGGACCCGGGCATCGGCTTCGGCAAGACCGTGGCGCAGAATTTTGCGCTGCTGGCGCGCCAGCGCGAACTGCTCGAAGCCGGCTATCCGCTGCTGCTGGGGTGGTCCCGCAAGTCGTCGATCGGCACGGTCAGCGGCATTCCGGCGGCCGCCGAGCGCCTGGTGCCCAGCGTGACGGCGGCGGTGCTCGCGGTGGACCGCGGCGCGGCCATCGTTCGGGTGCACGACGTGCGCGACACCGTGGCGGCGATCGCCGTGTGGCGCGCCATGAAGGCTGAAGAGACACATCCATAACAAACCCGACAACAAGAACGAATCCATGACCCGCAAATACTTTGGCACCGACGGCATCCGCGGCACCGTCGGCCAGTCGCCCATCACACCCGATTTCGTGCTGCGCCTCGCGCATGCCGTGGGCCGCGTGCTCAAGAAGAGCGAGGCGCGCCCCACGGTGCTGATCGGCAAGGACACGCGCATCTCGGGCTACATGCTCGAGTCCGCGCTGGAGTCGGGTTTCAACTCCGCCGGGGTCGACGTGGTGCTGCTGGGGCCGCTGCCCACACCTGGCGTGGCGTACCTGACTCGCGCCCAGCGCGCGAGCCTGGGGGTGGTGATCAGCGCCAGCCACAACGCCTATCCGGACAACGGCATCAAGTTCTTCAGCGCGCAGGGAACCAAGCTCGACGATGCATGGGAGCTTGCGGTGGAGGCCGCGCTCGAAGAGGCCCCCGTGTGGGTCGACTCCGCCAACCTCGGCAAGGCACGCCGCCTCAACGATGCACCGGGCCGCTATATCGAGTTCTGCAAGAGCACCTTCGCCAACGACCTGACGCTGCGGGGCATGAAGCTCGTGGTCGATGCAGCGCATGGCGCGGCCTACCAGGTGGCGCCGAATGTGTTCCACGAACTGGGCGCCGAGGTCAACAGCATCGGCTGTGCACCCGACGGCCTCAATATCAACAAGGGCTTCGGCGCGACCCATCCGGCCGCCCTGGTCGAGGCCGTCACGGCGCAGAAGGCCGACTACGGCATTGCGCTCGACGGCGACGCCGACCGCCTGCAACTGGTCGATGCCAGCGGACGGCTGTTCAATGGCGACGAGCTGCTCTACCTCATGGTGGCCGAGCGCATTGCGCGTGGCGACAAGCCCGCGGGCGTGGTCGGCACGCTCATGACCAACAAGGCGATCGAGGTGGCGCTGCGCGGGCAGGGCATCGAACTGGTGCGCGCCAAGGTGGGCGACCGCTATGTGCTCGAGGAACTCGAAAAGCGCGGCTGGCTCCTGGGCGGCGAGGGCTCGGGCCACCTGCTGGCGCTCGACCGCCACACCACCGGGGACGGCATCGTGAGCGCGCTGCAGGTGCTGCAGGCCTGCGTGCGCAGCGGCAAGACGGTGGCGCAGCTGCTCGCGGAGATCACGCTGTTTCCGCAGGTGCTGATCAATGTCCGCCTGACGCCGGGGCAGGACTGGAAGAACAACGATGCGCTCGCCGGCGAGACGCAGCGCATCGAAGCCGAGCTCGGCGACAGCGGCCGCGTGCTGATCCGCGCGAGCGGCACCGAACCGCTGGTGCGCGTGATGGTCGAGGCGCGCGATGCGAAGCAGGCGCAGTCTTGCGCGCAGCGGCTTGCCGCCACCCTGGAACCCGCGCGGTGACGATGGTCGAGGTCATCCTGGCAGACTATCGCAACGCCGCGCACGCAGCCGCGCTGGTCGACCTGCTCGACGCCTACGCACGCGATCCCGCGGGCGGCGGTACGCCGCTCGAAGCGGGCGTGCTGGCCGGGCTGCCCGCGGCGCTGGCCGCGCGGCCGCAAGCCTTCAGCGTGCTCGCGTACGACGGGCCAACGCCTGTGGGCCTGGTCAACTGCATCGAAGGCTTCTCGACCTTTGCCTGCAAGCCGCTGGTCAATGTGCACGACGTGGTCGTGCTGCCCAGCCATCGCGGCCGGCGCATCACGCAGCGCATGCTTGCGCGGGTGGAGCAGGAGGCCCGCGCGCGTGGCGCCTGCAAGCTCACGCTCGAAGTGCTGTCGGGCAATGCACCGGCGCTGCGCAGCTACGAGCGCGAGGGGTTCGCCGGCTATCAGCTCGATCCGGCGTTCGGGCACGCCGTGTTTCTGCAGAAGAAGCTCTGAAAGAGAAAAGGGCCGGGGCGCGCTTGGTGCCGTCGGCCCTCACCCCAACCCTCTCCCCGAGGGGAGAGGGAGGAAGACAGATCAGAAGCGCGTGACGGGCATGTCGGCATCGCCCTTGTTCGGCGCGTACTTGCCGAGTTCCCACTTGGCGATCGCATTGCGGTGCACCTCGTCCGGGCCGTCCGCAAAGCGCAGCGTGCGGGCACCGGCATAGGCATAGGCCAGCGGGAAGTCGTCGCACATGCCGCCGCCGCCATGCGCCTGCATGGCCCAGTCGATCACCTGGCAGGCCATGCTCGGCGCCACCACCTTGATCATCGCGATTTCGTTCTTCGCGACCTTGTTGCCGGCCACGTCCATCAGCCATGCGGCCTTGAGCGTGAGCAGGCGCGCCATGTCGATCTTGCAGCGCGCTTCGGCGATGCGCTCCTGCGTGACGGTCTGCGAGGCGACGGTCTTGCCGAAGGCCACGCGCGAGGAGGCGCGCTTGCACATCAGCTCGAGGGCGCGCTCGGCCAGGCCGATCAGGCGCATGCAGTGGTGGATGCGTCCGGGGCCGAGGCGGCCCTGGGCGATCTCGAAGCCGCGGCCTTCGCCGAGCAGCATGTTGTCGGCCGGCACGCGCACGTTCTCGAAGTACATCTCGACGTGGCCGTGCGGCGCGTCGTCGTAGCCCATCACATTGAGCGGCCGCACGATGCGGATGCCCTTGGCGTCGGCCGGCACGATGATCATGCTCTGCTGCGAGTGCCTGGGCGCATCGGGGTCGCTCTTGCCCATGGTGATGAAGACGGCGCAGCGCGGATCGGCTGCGCCCGAGATCCACCACTTGCGGCCGTTGATCACGTACTCGTCGCCCTGGCGTTCGATGCGGGTCGAGATGTTGGTGGCATCGCTGGAGGCGACGTCGGGCTCGGTCATGGCGAAGGCCGAGCGGATCTGGCCTTCGAGCAGCGGCTTGAGCCAGCGCGCCTTGATGGCTTCGGAGCCGTAGCGGGCAATGGTCTCCATGTTGCCGGTGTCCGGCGCCGAGCAGTTGAAGGCTTCCGAGGCCCATGGCACGCGGCCCATGATCTCGGCCAGCGGCGCGTATTCCTGGTTGGTGAGGCCCGCGCCTTCGTAGCCCGAGGCGGCCGCGCTGTCGACCGGCAGGAACAGGTTCCACAGGCCCTGGGCCTTGGCCTTTTCCTTGAGCTTCTCGACGGTCTTGAGCGCGGTCCAGCGCTTGCCTGCGGCCGTGTTGGCGGCCAGCTCGGCGGAATACTCGGCTTCGGCCGGATAGATGTGCGCATCCATGAATGCGCTCACGCGCTTCTGGAGTTCCTTGGTTTTTGCCGAGTATTCGAAGTCCATCGTCTGTCTCCTGGTGGGGTGTGGGGGCGGTTATGCCTTTTGGGCAAACTGCCAGGCCATTTCGGCCATGGGGCGCGCGCCGCGGGCCGAGGCCACGGCCTGCTCGCTCGATGCGGTGCCTGCCTCGACCCGCTTGGCAATGCCTTGCAGGATCGCGGCCATGCGAAACAGGTTGTAGGCCTGGTAGAAATTCCAATCGGGCGCCAGCGCCTCGGGCGTGGTGATGCCCGTGCGCTCGCAGTACCGGCGGATGTATTCGCTCTCGGTGGGAATGCCCAGCGCCGCGACATCCACGCCGCCGATGCCGCGGCCCGTGGTGGGGGGCATGTGCCAGGACATGCAGTGGTAACTGAAGTCCGCCAGCGGATGGCCCAGCGTGGAGAGCTCCCAGTCGAGCACCGCGATGATCCGCGGCTCCGTGGCATGGAACATCACGTTGTCCAGGCGGTAGTCGCCATGGACGATCGAAACCTTGGCCTCGTCGCGCGCGCTCGCCGGCATATGGGCGGGAAGCCAGTCGATCAGGCGCTCCATGGCCTCGATCGGCTGCGACAGTTCGCCGGCGCCATCGGCCGAGGCCTTGTACTGCTTGCTCCAGCGGCCGATCTGGCGCTCGAAGTAGTTGCCGGGCTTGCCGTAGTCCGCGAGGCCGCGCTCGGCGAACTTCACGGTGTGCAGCGCCGCGATGACGCGGTTCATCTCGTCGTAGATGGCCGCGCGCCCGGCGTTGTCCATGCCGGGCAGGGCCTGGTCCCACAGCACGCGGCCCTGCATGAACTCCATCACATAGAAAGCACGGCCGATCACGGCCTCGTCTTCGCACAGGCAGTGCATGCGCGGCACGGGCACGTCAGTGCCGGCCAGGCCGCTCATGACCTTGAATTCGCGCTCCACGGCATGGGCCGAGGGCAGCAGCTTGGCAACGGGGCCGGGCTTGGCGCGCATCACGTAGCTCTGCGTGGGCGTGACGAGCTTGTAGGTCGGGTTCGATTGCCCGCCCTTGAACATCTCGACCGTCAGCGGGCCCTTGAAGCCGTCGAGGTTCTTCGCCAGCCACGCGGCAAGCGCTTCGACGTCGAAGGCATGCTGCTGCGAGACCGCACGGGTGCCGATGAAGTTGGAGAAGTCCTGGCTCATGTCAATGATCTGCTTCCGAGACGCGCATCAATGCTGCGCGGTCCAATACGACCAGGCCGCCCGGCTCGATGCGGATGGTGCCCTCGCGTTCCATGGTCTTGAGTTCCTGGTTGACGCGCTGGCGCGAGGCGCCGAGCAGCTGGGCGAGTTCTTCCTGCGCCAGCTGCAGGCCGATGCGCATCTGGCTGCCGTCTTCCAGGTTGGGCACGCCGTAGCTGCGCACCAGGTGGATGAGTTGCTTGGCCAGTCGTGCACGCAGGGGCAGGGTGTTGAGGTCTTCCACCAGCCCGAACAGCGTTCGGATGCGGCGCGCCTGCAGCCGCATCAGCGCTTCGTACAGCTCCACGTGCGCAGCCAGGATCTTCTGGAAGTCGGCCCGCGCCACGCACAGGATGGTGGTGTCCCCGTGCGCATAGGCATCGTGCGTGCGCCGGTCCCCGTCGAACATTGCCACGTCGCCGAACCAGATGCCCGGCTCCACGTAGGTCAGCGTCACCTGCTTGCCCGAGACGGCCGTCGAGCTGACGCGCACCGCGCCCTTGGCGCAGGCGATCCAGTGGTCGGGAGGATCGCCGCGGGCAGCGATCAGGTCGCCGTCCTTGAAGCGTTTGACAAAGGCGCATCGGAGAATGTCGTGCCGTAGCGATGGAGAAAGAGAAGAAAACCAGCGACCACTGTTGATCGCTTCACGTTCTTCGATGGTAAGAATGGGGTCGTCCATTGGTCTGTCCTGTCGGCGACTGAAAAACTGGAGGGTGTCGCAGGAGCGACGGCGTGCCGCTACTCGTAGTGCGGTGGTTTCTTCTCGATGAACGCGGCAATGCCGATGCCCGCATTCGGGTGGTGCAGGTTGCGCACGAAGTGGTCGCGCTCCTGCGAGAGCTGCGATGCAAACGTGGCGCCGGGCGCTTCGCTGAGCAGTTCCTTGATGCTGGCCAGCGAGTTGGGCGCACGCTCATTGAGCCGGGCCGCCAGCGCCAGGGCGCTTGCAAGCGCCTGGCCGTGCTCGCTCAGTTCATTGACCAGTCCGAGCGCATGCAGCCGCGGCGCGCCGATGCGCTCGCCGCACATCAGCCACTCGCTGGCCAGTTGGCGCGGCAATGCACGCGCGAGCTGCCAGCTCAGGCCGCCGTCGGGCGAGAGCGCCACGTTGCTGTACGACGCCGCAAAGACCGCGTCGCGCGCGGCCACCACGAAATCGCAGGCCAGTGCCAGCGAGAAGCCGGCACCTGCGGCCGCGCCTTCGACCGCAGCGATGATGGGCTTGGGAAAGGCGCGGATCGAGTCGATCCAGTTGTGCAGGCCCTCGATGCTTTCGGCCTGCACCGACGGGTCGCGCTGGCGGTTGTCGGACAGCCGCTGCAGCGAGCCGCCGGCGCAGAACCATGCGCCTTCGCCCACGATGACGACGCTGCGGATTTCGTCGCTGCTCTCGGCGCCGTTGAGCGCCTCGATGCCGGCGGCGTAGATCTCGGGGCCCAGGGCATTGCGCTGGGTCGGGTTGGCGATCGTCAGCACCATGGTGCGTCCCTCGCTGGTGCTCTTCAGTTCGGCGGTCATCGCTGTGATGCTTTCGTTTTTTGGTGTTGGTCTGCTTATTCTTCTTCGTGCAGCAGGCTCAGGCCGATCGCGCCGCGGCGGCGCAGCCACGGGCTCGGGCGATAGCGCGGATCGCCGTAGACGGTCTGCAGGTTGAACAGCACTTCGAGCATGTTGGTCGGCCCGTACAGGTTGCCCATGGCGAGCGGGCCGCGCGGATAGCCCAGGCCCAGCTGCACCGCGGTTTCGAGGTCGGCCGGCGAGCAGACGCGCTGCTGGCACATGTCGGCGGCAATGTTCACGATGGTGCCGATCACGCGCTGCGTCACGAAGCCGCCGCTGTCGCGGATCACGCTCACGGCCTTTGCATCGCGCGCGAAGAGCGCATGCGCCGCATCGCGGATGTCGCGCCGCGTGGCGGGGTTGGTGGCGAGCACGCGGCGCTTGGTGGCGGCATCGTCGATCAGCATGTCGATGCCCATGGTGCGCGTGGCGTCCAGCCGCTCGACCGCGGCCACCGTGGTCACGTCGAAGCCCAGCGGGGCCACCAGGATCAGCGACGTGGGCGCCGCCGTGGCGCCGCTGTCGATCTGCGCGCCCAGCGCGTTCACCAGCCGCAGCAACTCGGCCCGGCGCGCGGCGCGCGGCGAAACCCAGACCGAGGGCATCGCCGCCACCACCGGCACCGCCGGCTCGGCGGGCTGCTGCATCACGCCGTCGTTGTAGCGGTAGAAGCCTTCATTGGTCTTGCGCCCGAGCACGCCGGCCGCAAGCCGCTGGGCGGTGATCACGCTGGGCCGGAAGCGCGGCTCCTCGTAGTACTGGTGGTAGATCGATTCCATCACCGGATGCGACACGTCGAGCGCGGTCAGGTCCATCAGCTCGAAGGGGCCCAGGCGAAAACCGGCCTGGTCCTTCAGGATGCGGTCGATGGTGGCGAAATCGGCCACGCCTTCGCCGACGATGCGCAGTGCTTCCGTGCCATAGCCGCGGCCCGCGTGGTTGACGATGAAGCCCGGCGTGTCCTGCGCCTGCACGGCGCTGTGACCCATCTGCACCGCATAGCCTGCGAGCTGCTTGCAGACCTCGGCCGAAGTCTTGAAGCCGGCCACCACTTCGACCACCTTCATCAGCGGCACCGGGTTGAAGAAGTGAAAGCCCGCCACGCGCTCCGGATTCGCGAGCCCGGCCGCAATGGCCGTGACCGACAGCGACGAGGTGTTGGTGGCCAACGTGGCCGTGGGCGCGACGACCGTTTCGAGCTCGCGGAACAGCTTGCGCTTGACTTCGAGGTCTTCGACCACTGCCTCGATCACCAGGTCGCATTGAGCCAATGCCCCGACCGAGTCGACCGCCTTCACGCGGGCGATCTGCGCATCGCGCGCCGCGGCGTCGATCTTGCCCTTCTCGTGCAGCTTGTTCCATTGGGCCGCGAGGGCTTCGCGTCCGCGTTCGGCGGCACCTGCAAAACTGTCGAGCAGCAGCACTTCGCTGCCCGCCTGGGCCGCGATCTGTGCGATGCCTCGGCCCATGGCGCCGGCGCCGACGACGCCGATCCGGGTGTAGTTGACTGTCATTGGAAAAAAGATCTTCGCTGGTTGGTGGGTGTCCGGGTCCGCCTGCAGGCACCGGGCCCGGAGTTTGCGCAGCCTTCGATTTTGCAGCCATCGGCTGCAGGGCCATGCCGGGTTTTACGCGAGGCCGCCGCGCGGTCAGGCCGGCCGGCGGCTGCGGTCGATGGCCACGCTCAGGCCGATGGCCGCGAGCAGCAGGGCGAAACCGGCCCAGTTCATCCACGCCACCGCGTCGTTGGCAAGCAGCCATCCACCCAGCCCGGCACCCACCGCCTGGCCGACATAGATGCCGGAACTGTTCAGCGCCACCGAGCCCGGCGCGAGCGCGGGGGCCAGGCCGACCAGCCGTGCCTGCTGCGCCGAATTGGTCGCAAAGCAGCCCAGGCCCCAGGGCACGAGCACCGCCGCCAGCCACGGCAGCGTGCCGGCCCATGGCCACAGGAACAGGCTCAGCGCGATCAGCGAACTCGTCAGGAGCACCATCCGGCCCGCGCCCACACGGTCGATGAACCGGCTCACGAGCATGTTGCCCGCGAGGCCGAACACGCCGAACAGCGCCCACATCAGGCTCAGCGTGGTGGGATCCGCGCCGAAGTCCCGCTTCAGGATCGGCCCGAAGTAGCTGAACAGCACGAACTGGCCGGCCCCCTGCAGCGCAGTGACCGAGACGATGCCCATCAGCACCGGGCTGCGCAGCACGCGCGACCAGGCAGCCGCCGTCAGCGCCGCGGGACGAATCCCCTGCGGCAGGGTCAGCCAGATCGATACCGCGCTGGCGATGCTCAGCAGTGCGATTGCACCGAACGCCATGCGCCAGCCGAGATGGCCGCCCACCAGCGCACCGATGGGCAGTCCGAGCACCGAGGCCAGCGACCAGCCCAGAAAGACGAAGGTCACGGCGCGGCCGCGATGCTCAGGCGGCACCAACATGCCGGCGCAGGCCGCGGCCTGGGGCGTGAAGATGGCGGGCGCGACCACCGTGAGCATGCGCACCGGCAGCAAGGCGCCGAAGCTCGGCATCAGCGCCGCAATGGCGTGCCCGGCCGCGTACCAGAGCAACGTAAGGGCGAGCAGCTGGCGGCGGTCCCAGCCTGCGACCGCTGCCGCCAGCAGCGGCGCGCCCAGGCACATCACGATCGCGGCGACCGTGATCAGCTGGCCCGCTGTCGCGACGGAGACAGAAAGCGAAGTGCTGATTTCATTGAGCGTGCCCGGCACCACCATCACGCCCGTGCCGATCACGAAATTGCCGGCCAGCAAGGCCCACAGTGCGCCGCGGGGCGCGGGCCGGCGGCTCATGGATTCACCGGCGAACCTGCAGCGCGCCGGGATTCACGATGTTGGTGGGATTGCCCTTGATGAAGCTCACGACATTGTCGAAAGCCTGGCCGAAATAGCTTTCGTAGCTGTCCTGCTCGACATAGCCGATGTGCGGCGTGCAGATGCAGTTCTCCAGCCGCAGCAGCGCATGGCCCTGCAGCGGCGGCTCGCTCTCGAACACGTCGACCGCCGCCAGTCCGGGCCGGCCGCGGTTGAGCGCAGCGAGCAGCGCATCGGCCTCGACCAGTTCGGCGCGGGAGGTGTTGACGAAGAGCGCCGTCGGCTTCATGCGCGAAAGATCCTCGAGCTTGACCAGGCCGGTGGTTTCCTCGTTGAGCCGCAGATGCACCGACAGCACGTCGGCCGCGGCGAAGAACTCGTGGCGGTTCTGCGCCACCTGGAAGCCGTCGGAGCGGGCCTTGGCGCAGCTTGCCTCGCGCCCCCAGATCACCACCTGCATGCCGAAGGCCTGCCCGTAGCGCGCCACCAGCTGGCCGATGCGGCCGTAGCCCCAGATGCAGAGCGTCTTGCCCTTGAGCACCGAGCCCAGCCCGAAATTCGGCGGCATGGAGGCCGACTTGAGCCCCGATTGCTGCCAGGCCCCGTGCTTCAGGTTGCTGATGTACTGCGGCAGGCGGCGCATGGCCGCCATGATCAGCGCCCAGGTCAGCTCGGCAGGCGCCTGGGGCGAGCCGGTGCCCTCGGCCACCGCCACGCCGCGCTCCGTGCACGCAGTGACGTCGATGTGGCCGCCGACGCGCCCGGTCTGCGAAATGAGCTTGAGCTTGGGAAGCTTTTCGATCAGCTGGCGAGAAATGTGGGTGCGCTCGCGGATCAGCACGATCACGTCGGCATCCTTCAGCCGAACCGAGAGCTGCCCGATGCCCTTGACCGTGTTGGTGTAGACCTTGGCTGCGTACGCGTCCAGCTTGGCGGCGCAGCGCAGCTTGCGCACGGCGTCCTGGTAATCGTCGAGGATCACAATGTTCATGGCGTGCCATTGTGCCTCGCAGCATTGGCATGACGCGCGTGTGAACGTTTGGATACCCACCCCGGGTAACGGTCACCGGGGGTTGCACGGGTTCAGTGCAGCTGGGTGGAGCGGGGCGCGGTGCTGATCGTTTCCATCGCCTCGAGTGCCGCCAGGCGGTCGAGCTCGGCGCAGACATCGGCCATGCGGCCCGAAATCACCATTCGGTTGGTGCTGCGTTTGTCGCCTTGGTGGCCGTCGACCACGCGAATGACGCGCAGCGGCCGCACCGGTGCCGGCGCTGTGCTGGTAGCTGCCGCCTGGGCGCGGGCCGTGCAGGCCGGCCGGACCGCGACGTAGCGCAACCCGGCGGAGGTGCTGCCGGTGTCTCGGCGAGCCGGACGGCGTGCCGGCAGCAGCCGGCTTGCAAGCGATTGCAGCGGCATCCACAAATCAGCGATGGCGAGGAGGGCGATTCCCATGTGAACTCCAAAAAAGTCTGAGGTTGAACACAGGCAGGATTTCTTTGAATGGACGCAACAGGGTGATGGCGACAAAGCGCCATACGCCCGCCACCTGTTGCGGCCGGATGGGGTGCAGGCTGCGCGGCCTACATCAGCATGGTGTTGCGGATCAGGCCCACCGCCAGCCCTTCGATCTCGAAGGGCTCGCCGGGCTGGACCACGATGGTTGGGTAGTCGGGGTTTTCGGCGTGCAGCTCGATGACCTGCTTGTTGCGCTTGAGGCGCTTGACCGTGACTTCGTCGCCCAGCCGGGCCACCACGATCTGGCCGTTGCGCGCCTCCTTGGTGGCCTGGACCGCGAGCAGGTCGCCGTCCATGATGCCGGCGTCGCGCATCGACATGCCGCGCACCTTGAGCAGGTAGTCGGGCTGGCGCTGGAACAGCGTGTTCTCGACGTAGTAGGTCTGGTCGACATGTTCCTGCGCGAGGATGGGCGAGCCCGCCGCCACGCGGCCGATGAGGGGCAGCGCGAGTTGCGACATGCCGGGCAGCGAGAGGGAGAACTGGCCGCCTTCACGGTGGCGCGACTCGTTGAGCGAACGCAGCGCGTCGCCCTTGAGCCGGATGCCGCGCGAAGTGCCGCTGACAAGTTCGATCACGCCCTTGCGGGCCAGGGCCTGCAGGTGCTCCTCGGCGGCATTGGCCGACTTGAACCCGAGCTCATTGGCGATTTCGGCCCGCGTGGGCGGCGCGCCGGTACGGGCGATGGCGCTCTGGATCAAGTCCAGGATCTGCTGCTGGCGGGCGGTAAGCTTCACGGCGAACTGCATATGTGGTTCCTTGCGGCACTGGCTGAATATCCAGTACCTGTATTTTTAACCAGTTTTTAAAAGTTGGCAACCCATGGTTAATTCCCTTTCGCCCAGCCTGCGGCGCGTCGTGGTCCTGGGCACTGGCGGCACCATCGCAGGCCGGGCCGCGAGCGGCGCCGACAACATCGGCTACACCGCTGGAGAGGTGGGTGTGGCGGACCTGCTCGGCGGCATCGACGCGCCCGCAGGCGTGGCGCTTGTCGCGGAGCAGGTGGCGCAGCTCGACAGCAAGGACATGGCTTTCGACGTCTGGCTGCAGCTCGCCGGGCGCTGCGCCTCCTGGCTGGCCGAGGCCGACGTGGCGGGCGTGGTGATCACGCACGGCACCGACACCATCGAGGAAACGGCGTTCTTCCTCCAGGCGGTGCTTGCGCCCGGCAAGCCCGTGGTGCTGACCTGCGCCATGCGCCCGGCCAGTTCGCTCTCGCCCGATGGTCCGCAGAACCTGCGCGATGCGATCGCCGTCGCGGCCACGCCGGCGGCGCATGGCGTGACGGTGGTCTGCGCGGGTGCCATCCACGGCGCGCTGGATGTGCAGAAGGTGCACACCTATCGCCCCGACGCGTTTTCATCGGGCGATGCAGGGCCGGTCGGCTACGTGGAAGAGGGCGCGGTGCGGCGCCTGCGCGACTGGCCGCAGGCGGTGGGCGGGGCCTCGAAGATTCCTGAAGCGAAGGCAGGGGCGGCGGTGCGCTGGCCGCGCGTGGAGATCGTCACCAGCCATGCAGGCGCAAGCGGCGCGCTCGTCGATCTGCTGCTGCAGGAGCGCGCATCGGGCGTTGCCGAACCGGTTCGCGGGCTGGTCGTGGCCGCGACCGGCAATGGCACGGTGCACCATGCGCTCGAGGCAGCGGCACTGCGGGCTCAGGATGCCGGCGTGGCGGTGCTGCGTGCCACCCGCTGCGCGAATGGACGCATCCTGCCGAAGCCCGGCGATCTGCTGCGGGACGCCGGTGCGCTGACGCCCGTCAAGGCGCGCATCGCACTGATGCTGGAACTGATGGAAACGGCGGCCGCCTGAGCGGCGGCCGCGGGCAGCCGACGAGATTCAGCTGCTGAGGGCCGCGAGTGCGCGCTGCTTGATCTCTTCGACGCTGCCGACGCCCTGGATGGCGCGGTACTTCGGCGCCGAGGCCGGATCGGCCTTGGCCCAGGCCGAGTAGTAGTCGACCAGCGGGCGCGTCTGCTGGCTGTAGACCTCGAGCCGCTTGCGCACGGTTTCTTCCTCGTCGTCCTTGCGCTGGATCAGGTCTTCGCCCGTGATGTCGTCCTTGCCTTCGACCTTGGGCGGATTGAACTTGACGTGGTAGGTGCGGCCCGACGCAGGATGCGAGCGGCGGCCGCTCATGCGTTCGATGATGTCGCTGAACGGCACGTCGATCTCGAGCACGTAGTCGAGCTTGACGCCGGCCGCCTTCATGGCGTCGGCCTGCGGAATGGTGCGCGGGAAGCCGTCGAACAGGAAGCCGCCGGCGCAATCGGGTTGCGCGATGCGTTCCTTCACGAGGTTGATGATCAGGTCGTCGCTCACGAGGCCGCCCGACTCCATGACGGCCTTGGCCTGCTGCCCGAGCGGGGTGCCCGCCTTGACGGCAGCGCGCAGCATGTCACCGGTCGAAATTTGAGGAATGCCGTATTTCTGGCAGATGAAGGCCGCTTGCGTGCCTTTGCCCGCCCCGGGCGCGCCCAGCAAAATTAGTCTCATGGTGTCCTCGGAGGGTTCTTCGATCTTGTGTCGCGCCAAGCGTCAGCCCGGGAGCGGGGCAAGGCGGAGTTGCGTCGAGGATAGCATGCGACAGCGTGATGATTTTCCGCTGCCGCCCTCGCAGCAGCGCACTTTTTCAGCGCGCCGGATCGGCGGCGAAGACCGCGCGCACGCGCTCGAGGTCCGCAGGGGTATCGACGCCGGGCCCAGGTGCGACATGGCTGACGTGCACCGCGATGCGATGCCCGTGCCACAGCGCGCGCAGCTGTTCGAGCGCTTCGGTGGCCTCGACGGGTGCGGGTGCCAGCGAAGGAAAGCTGCGCACGAAGCCGGCGCGGTAGCCGTAGATGCCAATGTGCCGCAGCGGCGCCGGTGCGGGCAGCACGGAAGGCGGCGCACCGTTGGCGGAACCGTCGCGCCACCACGGAATGGGCGCGCGGCTGAAATACAGCGCGTTGCCCTGTGCATCGAGCACCGCCTTCACCACGTTTGGATTCAGGAAGTCGTCGAGCGAGTCGATCTCGTGGGCCGCCGTGCTCATGGCGGCTTCCGGATGCGTGGCCAGCGCGGATGCCACGGCGTCGATGAGCGCGGGATCGATCAGCGGCTCGTCGCCCTGGACGTTGACGACGATGTCATTGCCGTCCAGACCCAGTTGCTCGCAGGCTTCGGCCAGGCGGTCGGAGCCGCTCGGGTGGTCCTGGCGGGTCAGGATGGCTTCCACGCCATGCGTCCTGCATGCCGCGACGATGGATGCATCGTCGCCGGCCACCACCACGCGCGCGGCTGCGGATTGGCTGGCACGCCGGGCCACGCGCACCACCATGGGCAGGCCGGCAATGTCGGCCAGCGGCTTGTTGGGCAGCCGCGTCGAAGCCAGCCGGGCCGGCACCAGGACGGTGAAGCTCACAGCCCCAGCTCTTCGTCGGACAACGTGCGGGCTTCGTTCTCGAGCAGAACGGGAATGCCGTCGCGCACCGGGTAGGCCAGGCGTGCGCTGCGCGAGCAGAGCTCCTGCTTCTCGGGGTTCCAGGTCAACGGGCCCTTGGTGACGGGGCAGACGAGCAGTTCAAGCAGCTTGGTATCCATCGAGCGATGATAGCTTTGCGTCGAGCGCGGCGAAGAATTCTGGCGAGGGTGCGAAGTCCAGCGGCACCGCAAGCGCATCGGGCGCCCTGGGCCACAGCTTGACGGCATCTTTTTCGGTGCAGACGAGGCGCTGCCCGGTGCCGGCAGGACGCTGCCAGCCTTCGAAATCGTAGTGGTCCGGCAGGGCGATCGTCTCGGCAAGCGTCAGCCCGCGCGCCCGCAGCATGCCGAAGAACGCTTCGGGCCGCGCAATGGCCGCCAGCGCGATCAGCGGTTCGCCGGCGAGTGCCTCGAGCGGCGTGCGTTTGCCGTCGCTTGCCACGGCGTCATGCGCGAGCGCACGGGTGGCGGTGTAGCCGCCCTCGAACGCGGGATGTTCTCCGCTGTGGAGCACCAGGTCGCACGGGCGCGGCCAGCGTTCGCGCAGCGGCCCCGCGGGCAGCCGCCAGCCGTTGCCCACGCCGCGGTCGTCGAACACGCAGATCTCGATGTCGCGCGCCAGCGCCAGGTGCTGCAGCCCGTCGTCGCTCACGATGACCTGCGTGGCCGGGTGCCGGGCGAGCAGGGCGCGCGCGGCCTCGATGCGGCGCCGTGCCACGAACACCGGCGCGCCGGTGGCACGGCGGATCAGCAGCGGTTCATCGCCGACATCGTGGGCGTTGCTCTCGGCGAGTACTTCGCGGCAGTCGCCGGTGCGGCGGCCATGGCCGCGCGACACCACGCCAACCTGAAGCCCGCGAGCCTGCAGGTGCCGCACGACTGCCATCACGACCGGAGTCTTGCCCGCGCCGCCGGCAATCACGTTGCCGACCACGATCACCGGCACCTGGACGCGTTCGGTCGTGCGCCATCCCATCCGGTAGAGCCAGCGCCGCAGCCCGAAAAGCACCGCGTAGAGCAGCGACAGGGGCCACAGCAGGCAGGCCAGCACGCCGCGATGCAGCCAGGCACGCTGCAGCCGCGAGGCCGGCACAGCGATCGGGCCGGTGGTGCCGGTGGTGCTGCGGCCCTGCGACGGCACTCAGTGCCCTGCTTGCGCCGTCGACTGGGCTGCGAAAGTGATCTGCACCAGACCCACGCGGCGCGCGGCTTCCATCACCGTGATCACGGCCTGGTGCGGGCTGCTGGCGTCGGCGCTGATGATGACCACGCTGTCCTTGCCGCCGATTGCGGCCGCACCCAGTGCAGCGGCCACGGTGTCCACGTTGCGGTCGGCCACGGGTTTCTTGTTGATCGAGTAGCGGCCGTCGGCGGAGACCGCCACGATCACTTCCTTGGGATAGTCGCGCTGCGAATCGACGTCCGCCGTCGGCAGCCGAAGCTGCATCTCGGTGAACTTGCTGTAGGTGGTCGACAGCATCAGGAAGATCAGGATGACCAGCAGCACGTCGATGAACGGGATCAGGTTGATCTCCGGCTCGTCGCGCGCGCCGTGGCGAAACTGCATGCGGCCGCGGCTCATGGCAAGCCTCCGCGGGCCAGCGCGGCACACGCAGTGGCAAACGACGCAAAACCCATCATTTGCGCAACGCGTTCAGGTGGCGGGCAAAGCGCTCGCCCGACAGTTCGAGGTTGAGCAGGTATTCGTCGACCCGGCTGCGGAAATAGCGCCAGAAGATCAGGGTCGGAATGGCCACGATCAGGCCGAAGGCCGTGTTGTAGAGCGCGATCGAGATGCCGTGCGCCAGCTGCGCGGGGTTCCCGGAGCCCACCGCGCCGCTGCCGGGCGACTGCGAGCCGAAGATCTCGATCATGCCGATGACCGTGCCCAGCAGGCCGAGCAGGGGCGCCGCCGATGCAATGGTGGCCAGCGCCGGCAGGTAGCGCTCCAGCTTGTGCGCCACGGTGCGGCCCGAGGCCTCCATGGCGGCGCGCAGGTCGTCCTCGGTGCAGCGCGGATTGGCATTGAGCGCCCGCAGGCCGGCGGCCAGCACCTGTCCGAGCATCGAATTGCGCTCGAGCTTGGTCACCACGTCGGGCCCCGGCACGGCGCCATGCGACACGGTAATGGCTTCGTCGAGCAGCTTGGGCGGCAGGACCTTCACGGTCTTGAGGCTTGTGAAACGTTCGATAACCAAGGCGAGCGCGACGATCGAACAGGCGAGCAATGGCCAGATCGGCCAGCCCGCGGCAACTATGATGGAAAACAAGGAATCCTCCGGCCCCGTAGACTGCAAATGCGCGGCGATTATCCACCGAGGCCACCATCGCCACGCGGCTTGTTTGCATGTCAGCGAAGACGCACAGATTCTGTGGATAACTTTGTGATTAACCCGCTGCGCAACTTGTCCGGACCCGCATGGGACGGGCCTCCCGCTAGATCGATTGAATTTTGAGCAGTTCTTTTTCCAATGAAATCAACAGCTTGCACGACAAACCGTGCACCTGTTCCGTATCGAGGCCGCGGCATCGAGGCCAGGCAACCCACTGTGGAAGAGTGGGCGCCGGCCGCGCGGGCGTCCTGTGAACCTGCGTGACGCGAATCCAACGCCGGGCCCGCGGATCTGGGCTGTGGGCGCGCTGTGCCGGGCGGTGGCCGATGCGCTCGATGCGCGCTTCAATCCGGTCGCGGTGCGCGGCGAGATTTCCGGCTTCTCGCGTGCTTCGAGCGGACATTGTTACTTCGCGCTCAAGGATTCGTCCGGCCAATTGCGCTGCGCGATGTTCCGGCGCGCGGCGGGCCTGCTCGATTTTTCGCCGCGCGACGGCGACCAGGTCGAGGTGCGCGGCCGGTTGGCGGTGTATGAACCGCGCGGCGACCTGCAACTGGTGGTCGAAAGCCTGCAGCGCGCCGGCCAGGGCGCGTTGTTCGAGCAATTCCTGCAGCGCAAGGCGCGGCTAGAAGCCGAAGGACTGTTCGATCCGGAACGCAAGCGGGCGCTGCCCGTGATGCCGCGCGCGGTCGGCCTCGTCACCTCGCTCGGCGCCGCGGCGCTGCACGACGTGGTCACGGCGCTGCGGCGCCGGGTGCCGCACATTCCCGTGGTCCTGGCACCGGCGGCGGTGCAGGGCGCCAATGCACCGGCGGAACTCGTGCGCGCGCTGCAATCGCTGTACGCGCTGGAGCCGGCCGTCGACGTGATCCTGCTGGTGCGCGGGGGCGGCTCCATCGAGGATCTCTGGGCGTTCAATGATGAAGCCCTGGCGCGCACCATCGTCCAAAGCCCGGTTCCGCTGATTTGCGGCGTCGGCCACGAAACCGACTTCACCATCGCCGACTTCTGCGCCGACCTGCGCGCGCCCACGCCCACGGCCGCGGCGGAACTCGTCAGCGCGCCCCAGGCGATGTGGCTCGGTGCGATCGATCTGTTGAATGACCGGCTCGACAGTGCGCTGGGTGCGCGCCTCGACGCTCTGGGACAGCGCCTCGACCAGGCCGCAGCGCGCCTGGGCCGGCCCTCCGGACTGGTGGCGCGCCAGCAGCTGCGGCTCGCTCACCATTCGCAGCGGCTGCGCTATGCGCTGCTGTCCAGGGCCGAGCGCCTTGCCCAGGTGCCGCGCGCGATCTCCGCCGATTTCCCGCTCAAGCTCGAGCGCGCGATGGCGCAGCGGCGCGAGCGGCTGGAACGCGTCGCCCTGCGCCTGCGGCTGCTCGATCCCGCGCTGGTGCTGCAGCGCGGCTATGCCTGGCTCACCGATCCCGACGGCCGCGCGATCGTCAGCGCGAAGAAGCTGAGCCCGGGCGACGCCGTGGTCGCACGGCTCGCCGACGGTTCGGTCGACCTGGCCGTGACGCCCGGCAAAACGGGAACGCGTCCGACGCCCGGTGCGTAATTCCTTTCTAGAATCCTTTATTCCCCACAACCAACCCACGAGAAAAAACCATGGAACATGTGCTCCCACCCCTGCCATACGCCCTCGACGCGCTGGCACCCGAGTACTCGAAGGAAACGCTCGAGTACCACTACGGCAAGCACCACAACGCCTACGTGGTGAACCTCAACAACCTGCAAAAGGGTACCGAGTTCGAATCGATGCCCCTGGAGGACATCGTCAAGAAGTCCAGCGGCGGCATCTACAACAACGCCGCCCAGATCTGGAATCACACCTTCTTCTGGAGCTGCATGAAGCCCCAGGGCGGCGGCGCTCCGGGCGGCGCGCTGGCCAAGGCCATCGATGCCAAGTGGGGCAGCTACGACGCCTTCAAGGAAGCGTTCGTGAAGTCGGCCGTGGGCAACTTCGGCTCGGGCTGGACCTGGCTGGTGAAGAAGGCCGACGGCTCGCTGGACATCGTGAACATGGGTGCCGCGGGCACGCCGCTGACCACCGGCGACACGCCGGTGCTGACGGTGGACGTCTGGGAGCACGCCTACTACATCGACTACCGCAACCTGCGCCCGAAGTTCGTCGAGACCTTCTTGGCCAAGCTGGTGAACTGGGACTTCGCGGCCAAGAACTTCGGCTGAGCCGGGTTCTCCCAATGAAAAAGCCGACCCTCGGGTCGGCTTTTTCGTGGGCTGGTGAAAGGCGGGCGCTCAGCGCTTCGAAGCGGCGAACAGTTCGCCGCCGAGCTTGGCGCCCTTCTTGATGTTCTTCTTGGCGAACCAGCCCTGGTTCATCTCGAGCACGAAGCGCACGGGCTCCTCGGAGCAGTGGGAGTTCTCGGTCATGGGCTGCATGTCGACCAGGTTGACGATGCGGCCGTCATCCGCCACGAAGGCGGCCGTCAGCGGCAGCAGCGTGTTGCGCATCCAGAAGCACTGGGTGGCCGGCTGGTCGAAAACGAAGATCATGCCTTCGGCCTGCGGCATCTCCTTGCGGAACATCAGGCCGATCTCCCGCTGCCGGGGTGTCTGCGCGACTTGCGCATCGATCGTATACAGGCCGACGGACAGCTTGGTGCGTTGCAGGTCGGTCTGGGGTTGCTGCTGTGCCTGCGCGGGGCCCGCCAGGGCGGCGGCGAGCAGGAGCAGGGCGGCAAAACGCTGGAACATCGGGGCTTCTTTCAGGACGGGGCCCAAGGATTCGAGGACGCCGGGCCAATAAAAATGCCCGCTGATGCGGGCATTGCCGGGAGCTTGGAAGCTTACACCTTCTTGGCTGCAGCCGTGTGCGCCTTGGCCAGGTGATGGCGAGCCTTGTGCTTCTTGACGGAGTGCTTCACGGGTTGCTTCGCCTTGTGAACGGCGGCAGGTGCAGCCGGCGCTGGTGCGGGCGGGGTTTGCGCGAATGCGCCGGCTGCGAAGAGACCGGCGACGAGGGCTGCGAGCAGCTTGTTCATGAGACATCCTTTGAAATTCGTTGATATGGATCACCTTCCATCGGAAGGTCAAGCTTCAACGCGGCAGCCGTTCGCCCCGGTTGACAGCAGTCTCGTTGCTGCAGGCGAAAAAAAAGCGCTCCGGAGAGCGCTTCTTGTACGGCCTGGGCCGACTTACTCGGGCGTGCCGCCCTGGGTCGACTTGCGCTTCACGCTGCCGTCCTTGTTGCGGCGGCGGTCGTCGCGGGTCTTGGCGCGCTTTTCGCCGGCAACGCCAGCCTTGTCGGCGCCGAACGTGCCGCCCTCGGGCGTCTTGGCGATGTCGCCAGCGGGAGCGGCCACTTGGCCTGCGGGCTTGGCTTCCTTCTTGGCTTCGGCGCGGGCTTGCGGCTTGCTGCTGGTGGCGTTCCCTTGCTCGGGCGTGGTGCCGGTGGGGTTCTGGGCGTAGGCGCCAGCGGCGAACAGGCCAGCGATCATGACTGCGAGAATTTTGCTCATTGATGATTCCTCTATCGAGAATTGGTTGGAAACGCCTCCCGGCGAGCAGAAGGTCAGCCACTAACGAGACCATTGTCTCTTAGGTTGACAAACGCCAGCTGATGGGTTGCGTCTAAAATGTACAGCGATTTGTTCGCGGGCTGTACAGCGATTCCCCATCGCTGTCTGAATTCGCAGACAGTCGTCCGAATTACGTCACTCCCGGAGTCATTCCCCCTCATGTCCAGCTACCAGCACATCAAAGTCCCGGCCGAAGGCCAGAAGATCACGGTCAACGCCGACAACTCGCTCAATGTGCCTGATCAGCCGATCATTCCCTTCATCGAAGGCGACGGCACGGGTCTGGACATCACCCCGGTGATGCTCAAGGTGGTGGATGCTGCAGTGGCCAAGGCCTACGGCGGCAAGAAGAAGATCCACTGGATGGAAGTCTATGCCGGCGAAAAGTCGACCAAGGTCTACGGCCCCGACGTCTGGCTGCCCGAGGAAACGCTGCACGCCGTGCGCGACTACGTGGTGTCCATCAAGGGCCCGCTCACCACGCCCGTCGGCGGCGGCATCCGTTCGCTGAACGTTGCGCTGCGCCAGGAACTCGACCTCTACGTCTGCCTGCGCCCCATCCAGTACTTCGAAGGCGTGCCCAGCCCGGTGCGCGAGCCGCACAAGACCAACATGGTCATCTTCCGCGAGAACTCGGAAGACATCTACGCCGGCATCGAGTTCGAAGCCGAAAGCGACAAGGCCAAGAAGCTCATCAAGTTCCTGCAGGACGAACTGGGCGTCAAGAAGATCCGCTTCCCCAACACTTCGGGCATCGGCGTCAAGCCCGTGTCGAAGGAAGGCACCGAGCGCCTCGTGCGCAAGGCGCTGCAGTACGCGGTCGACAACGACAAGCCCAGCGTCACCATCGTGCACAAGGGCAACATCATGAAGTTCACCGAAGGTGGCTTCCGTGACTGGGCCTACGCCCTGGCCGCCAAGGAATTCGGCGCCGAGCTGATCGACGGCGGTCCGTGGATGAAGTTCAAGAATCCCAGGACGGGCAAGGAAATCACCGTCAAGGACAGCATCGCCGACGCATTCCTGCAGCAGATCCTCCTGCGCCCCGCCGAGTACAGCGTGATTGCCACGCTCAACCTGAACGGCGACTACGTGTCTGACGCGTTGGCGGCCCAGGTGGGCGGCATCGGCATTGCCCCGGGCGCGAACCTGAGCGACACCGTCGCCATGTTCGAAGCCACCCACGGCACGGCGCCCAAGTACGCCGGCAAGGACTACGTGAACCCCGGTTCCGAAATCCTCTCGGCCGAAATGATGCTGCGCCACATGGGCTGGACCGAGGCGGCCGACCTGATCATCAGCTCGATGGAAAAGTCGATTGCCAGCAAGAAGGTCACCTATGACTTCGCCCGCCTGATGGACGGCGCCACGCAAGTGAGCTGCTCGGGCTTCGGCCAGGTCATGATCGACCACATGTAATTGCGCGAGCAGCGGCGCTCCGGCGCCGCCCAGCCAAGGCCCTCGAGATCACCCGGTCTCGAGGGCTTTTCTTCATCCGGCACGGCAAGGCGGGTCAGGTTGAGAAATGGAACACCTTGCTCCAAATACCCATTTTTTTCCGGGCGGGTGCCGCGTAATATTTACGCTGCAGCGCAGGCGAGAGGCAGATTTTTTTGCATCGTCTGTGGTGTCGTGCACGACGCAAGCCCCTTGATTTGTCGAATACGCGCCACCAAGTCTTCTTGCGCCGGCACGGTGCTTGCACGCTCTATAGAATCTTTTTTATGGCAACGAGAATTCCCAAGACTCCCAGTACTCCGCCGGCCCAGAAACCGGCCGGGGATGACGGAGATTCGGTCGTTCTGGAGCGGCGGCCGCAAAAAACCGCGCCGCCCCAGATGTACCAGGTCGTCATGCTGAACGACGACTACACGCCCATGGAGTTCGTGATCGTCGTGCTGCAGGAATATTTCAACAAGGATCGCGAAACCGCGACCCAGATCATGCTCAAGATCCACCTCGATGGCCGCGGCGTTTGTGGGGTCTATTCCCGCGATCTGGCGGCCACCAAGGTCAATCAGGTGATGGAGGCCGCGCACCAGGCCGGGCATCCGCTGCAGTGCGTCAGCGAGCCCATTGCGTGAACCAGTTGAATTGCACGCGCTCAAACCCATCTGAGAATTTATTTACAGCAAGGCAAAAGGAAATCACATGATTGCCCAGGAACTGGAAGTCAGCTTGCACATGGCCTTCGTCGAGGCCAGGCAGCAGCGCCACGAGTTCATCACCGTGGAGCATCTGTTGCTCGCTTTGCTGGACAACCCGAGCGCCGCAGAGGTCCTGCGCGCCTGCTCGGCCAACGTCGACGACCTGCGGGCGTCGCTCACCAACTTCATCAAGGACAACACGCCCCAGGTGGCGGGTACCGACGATGTAGACACCCAGCCGACGCTGGGTTTCCAGCGCGTGATCCAGCGCGCCATCATGCATGTGCAGTCCACCGGCAACGGCAAGAAGGAAGTCACCGGCGCCAATGTGCTGGTCGCGATCTTCGGCGAGAAGGACTCGCACGCCGTGTACTACCTCCACCAGCAGGGCGTGACCCGCCTGGACGTGGTGAACTTCATTGCCCACGGCATCAAGAAGAGCGATCCGCCCGAGGCTGTCAAGGGCAGCAGCGAATCGCCTTCGGGCGAGGGCGAAGAGGGCGGCGCCGAAAAGAACGAGAAGGCCTCGCCGCTCGAGCAGTTCACGCAGAACCTCAACCAGCTCGCCAAGGACGGCAAGATCGATCCGCTGATCGGCCGCGAATACGAGGTC
The DNA here is from genome assembly GCF_033807855.1 of Variovorax sp. SPNA7. Lineage (NCBI taxonomy): Bacteria > Pseudomonadati > Pseudomonadota > Betaproteobacteria > Burkholderiales > Comamonadaceae > Variovorax > Variovorax sp. SPNA7. The sequence goes on along the minus strand of NZ_CP138513.1, from coordinate 3,199,227 downwards.
GAGCGCGTGATCCAGATCCTGTGCCGCCGGCGCAAGAACAACCCGCTGCTGGTGGGTGAGGCCGGCGTGGGCAAGACCGCCATCGCCGAGGGCCTGGCCTGGCGCATCACGCAATCCGACGTGCCCGAGATCCTCGCCGAGGCGCAGGTCTACTCGCTCGACATGGGCGCACTGCTGGCCGGCACCAAGTACCGCGGCGATTTCGAGCAGCGCCTGAAGGGCGTGCTCAAGTCGCTCAAGGACAAGCCGAACGCGATCCTGTTCATCGACGAGATCCACACCCTGATCGGTGCGGGCGCTGCCTCGGGCGGCACGCTCGACGCGTCGAACCTGCTGAAGCCGGCGCTCTCGAGCGGCCAGCTCAAGTGCATCGGCGCCACCACCTTCAGCGAATACCGCGGCATCTTCGAGAAGGACGCGGCCCTGTCGCGCCGTTTCCAGAAGGTCGACGTGGTCGAGCCGACGGTGCAGGAAACCGTCGACATCCTGAAGGGCCTGAAGTCGCGCTTCGAAGAGCACCACGGCGTCAAGTACGCGGTGGCGGCCCTGCAGGCTGCGGCCGAGCTGAGCGCCAAGTACATCAACGACCGCCACCTGCCCGACAAGGCCATCGACGTGATCGACGAGGCCGGTGCTGCGCAGCGCATCCTGCCGGCGAGCAAGCGCAAGAAGACCATCAGCAAGACCGAGGTCGAGGACATTGTCGCGAAGATCGCGCGCATTCCCCCGGCCAACGTCAGCAACGACGACCGCGGCAAGCTGCAGACGATCGAGCGCGACCTCAAGAGCGTGGTGTTCGGCCAGGACAAGGCGCTCGAGGTGCTGGCTTCGGCCGTCAAGATGGCGCGCTCGGGCCTGGGCCGCGAGGACAAGCCGATCGGCTCGTTCCTGTTCAGCGGCCCCACCGGCGTCGGCAAGACCGAGGCGGCCAAGCAGCTGGCCTACATCATGGGCATCGAGCTGATCCGCTTCGACATGTCCGAGTACATGGAACGCCATGCGGTGAGCCGCCTGATCGGCGCGCCTCCGGGCTACGTCGGGTTCGACCAGGGCGGCCTCTTGACCGAAGCCATCACGAAGAAGCCGCACGCGGTGCTGCTGCTCGACGAAATCGAGAAGGCGCACCCGGACATCTTCAACGTGCTGCTGCAGGTCATGGACCACGGCACCCTGACGGACAACAACGGACGCAAGGCCGACTTCCGCAACGTGATCATCGTGATGACCACCAACGCGGGTGCCGAGACCATGAACAAGGCGACCATCGGCTTCACCAACCCGCGCCAGGCGGGCGACGAGATGGCCGACATCAAGCGCCTGTTCACGCCGGAGTTCCGCAACCGCCTGGACGCCACCGTGAGCTTCAAGGCGCTCGACGAGCAGATCATCCTGCGCGTGGTCGACAAGTTCCTGCTCCAGCTCGAAACGCAGCTGGCCGAGAAGAAGGTCGACGTCACGTTCAGCGACGGGCTGCGCAAGCACCTGGCGAAGAAGGGCTTCGATCCGCTGATGGGCGCCCGCCCGATGCAGCGCCTGATCCAGGACACGATCCGCCGTGCGCTGGCCGACGAGCTGCTGTTCGGACGCCTGATCGATGGCGGCCGCCTGTCGGTCGACATCGACGACAAGGGCGAAGTGCAGCTGGACATCCAGCCGCTGCCGAAGAAGGAAGGCAAGTCCAAGCCCGAAGCCGAAGAAGCTGCTGCTGGATAAGGCGGACCGGCAAAGCCGGTTCCGCACTGTTCCTGGCGGTACCCAAAAGGCCGGTAGCATTCGCTGCCGGCTTTTTTTTGGCCGGAATCTATCCGTACGCAGTTTCACTTTGATCCTCCCCGAGCTCAGTCAGGAATGGAAAACCGGCCTCTCTCTGGCCTGGAGCGGCTATATCGCCGTGCTGTCGGTCTGGATCGTGATGCAGAAGCGCGCGCCGGTGTCCACCATGAGCTGGATCCTGTCGCTCGCGCTGTTGCCGTTCGCGGGCTTCGTCATCTATTACTTCCTCGGGCCGCAGCGCCTGCGCAAGCAGCGCGTCAAGCGCCTGCGCAGCCGCGCCAGCGCGCACACCCAGGCCGACCTGGCGCGCTTGCGCGATGCGGCGCAGAACGCGCCCCCGGCGCTGCAGCAGATGGCGCGGCTGGGCACCGCGGCCTGCGGACTGCCGGTGTCCAGCGCGACGGGCGTGGCGCTGCTCTCGGGCGGTGCGCGCACCTTCGACGCCATCTTCGACGCGGTGCGTGCGGCACGCGACCACATCCATCTCGAGTACTACATCTTCGAGCCCGACAAGATCGGCACCGCGCTGCGCGACCTGCTGGTGGAGCGCGCACGGGAGGGCGTGTCCGTGCGCCTGCTGCTCGACGCGCTGGGTTCCAAGCGCATCGGCCGCAAGTTCATGGCGCCGCTGCATGCCGCGGGCGTGCAGGTTGCGCTCTTCCATGACACGCGCATCGGCCGCCGCCTGCGCCCGGTGACCAACTACCGCACCCACCGCAAGATCGTGGTGTGCGACGGCCGCGTGGGTTTTACCGGCGGCGTCAACATCACCGACGAGGAAGACAAGCGCACCCGGCCCGACGCCTACCATGACGTCCACCTGCGCATCGAGGGCAGCGCGGTGCGCTGGCTCCAGACCACCTTCCTGGAGGACTGGACCTATGCCACCGGCGAAGATCTCCGTGACATCGACCACCTGATGGGCGCCATGCTGCCGCAGGTCGAGGCCGGCGACATTCCCGTGCAGATCGTGACCAGCGGCCCCGACAACATGCTGGAACCGATCCACCGCATGCATGTGGAGGCGATCCATTCGGCGAGCGAGCGGGCCTGGCTCACAACACCGTACTTCGTGCCCGGCGAGCCCGCCATGATGGCGCTCACCAGCGCGGCGCTGCGCGGCGTGGACGTGCGCCTGCTGGTGCCGCGGCGCAGCGATTCGGCCATTGTGAGCGCGGCCGCGCGCTCCTACTTCGACGAGCTGATTGCGTCGGGAGTCAAGGTATGGGAGTACAAGGCGCGCATGCTGCATTCCAAGACCTTGGTGGTCGACGACCATTGCGCGATGATCGGTACCGCGAATTTCGACAACCGCAGCTTCAGGCTCAATTTCGAAGTGAGCGCGGTGGTCTACGGCCCCGAGCTGGCACGCCCCCTGGCTGCGCAGTTCGAGACCGACCTGCACAGCTCCGGCGCGGTGCGCGCCCATCGGCCGCAGAGTTTCTGGCGCCGCCTCGGCGACGCGATTGCACGATTGTTCTCTCCCTTGCTCTGAATGAACCACACCTTTCTCTGGCACGACTACGAAACCTTCGGCGCCGTGCCGCGCCGCGACCGGCCTTCGCAGTTCGCCGCCATCCGCACCGACGCCGAGCTCAACGAGATCGGCGAGCCGCTGATGATCTATTGCAAGCCGGCGCCCGACTACCTGCCCAGCCCCGAGGCCTGCCTGATCACCGGCATCACGCCCCAGCTCTGCCTGGAGCGCGGCATTCCCGAGCACGCCTTTGCCGCGCAGATCGAGAAGGCCTTCTCGCAGCCCGGCACCATCGGCGTGGGCTACAACACCATCCGCTTCGACGACGAGGTCACGCGCTTCCTGTTCTGGCGCAACCTCATCGACCCGTACGCCCGCGAATGGCAGAACGACTGCGGCCGCTGGGACCTGCTCGACGTGGTGCGCCTGACCTACGCGCTGCGGCCCGAGGGCATCGAGTGGCCGAAGAAGGAAGACGGCAAGCCCAGCTTCAAGCTCGAGGACCTGGCGCGCGCCAACGGCCTGCTGCACGAGTCCGCGCACGATGCGCTGTCCGACGTGCGCGCCACCATCGCGCTGGCGCGGCTCATTCGCGAACGCCAGCCCAAGCTCTTCGAATTCGCCTTCGGCCTGCACAAGAAGGACCGCGTCGCCAGCGAGCTCGGCCTGCCGGCCATGCGCGAGACGGCGCGGCCGTTCCTGCATGTGTCGGGCATGTTCCCGGTCGAGCGCGGCTGCCTCGGCGTGATGTGGCCGCTCGCGAGCCATCCGACCAACAAGAACGAACTGATCGCCTGGGACCTGGCCCATGACCCCAGCGAGCTGCGCGACCTCGACGTCGAGACCTTGCGCCTGCGCCTGTTCACGCGCACCGCCGACCTGCCCGAAGGCGTGGTCCGCCTGCCGGTCAAGGGCATCCACCTCAACAAGTCGCCCATGGTGGTCGGCAACCTGCGCACCCTGGCACCCGCGATGGCCGAGCGGTGGAACGTCGACCTCGATGCGGCGCTGCGCCACGCGGCCATTGCGCGCGACCTGCCCGACATGAGCGCCATCTGGTCGCAGGTGTATGCGCGGCCCAAGGAGGCAGTGCCCGATGTCGACGAAGACCTCTACGGCGGCTTCGTCGGCAACGGCGACCGGCGCCGCCTGAACCAGCTGCGCGCGCTGTCGCCCGAGGAGCTCGCCAAGGACCGCACCGGTTTCGACGACGGGCGGCTCGAGGAAATCCTCTTTCGCTACCGCGCCCGCAACTGGCCCGAGCTGCTCAGCCCGGAAGAAGCCGAACGCTGGGAGGCGCTGCGCGTCGCGCGGCTCTTCAAGGGCGAGGGCGGCGCGCGCACCATCGAGATGCTGTTCAGCGAAGTCGATGCGCTGTCCGAAACCGCGGACGAGCGGGGCGAGGAGATCCTGGGTGCGCTCTACGAGTACGCCGAGGCGATCGCGCCCGAAGCCTGAGACGCTAGGACTTGCGGCTCATCCAGCTGGTGGACTGCGCGCGGCCCGGCAAATGCAGCGTGGCCGTCGCGGCCGGCGTTTCCGCCAGCAGGCGCCCCTTGCGGAACACCTTGAGCCGCGTCGCGCGCAGCCGGATCGCCTCGACCGGATCGCGCGCCTGCAGCAGCACGAAGCTCGCGTCGCAGCCCGCCTCGAGACCGTAGCCTTCGAGGTGCATCACGCGCGCGGCGTTGGTGGTCACCGCGTCGAAGCACTGGCGGATGCCGGCCTGGCTGGTCATCTGCGCCACATGCAGGCCCATGTGCGCCACCTCGAGCATGTCGCCCGAGCCCATGCCGTACCACGGGTCCATCACGCAGTCGTGGCCGAAGGCGACGTTCACGCCGGCGGCCATCAGCTCGGGCACGCGCGTCATGCCGCGGCGCTTGGGATAGCTGTCGTGGCGGCCCTGCAGCGTGATGTTGATGAGCGGGTTGGAAACCACGCTGACGCCGCTCTGCGCGATCAGCGGCAGCAGCTTGCTCGCGTAGTAGTTGTCCATCGAATGCATCGAGGTGCAGTGCGAGCCCGTCACGCGGCCCTGCATGCCGAGGCGCCAGGTCTCGGCAGACAGGGTTTCGATGTGGCGCGAGAGCGGGTCGTCCGATTCGTCGCAATGCATGTCGACCAGCTTGCCGCGCTCGGCCGCCAGCTCCATCAGCAGCTTCACGCTGGCGGCACCATCGGCCATGGTGCGCTCGAAATGCGGAATGCCGCCGACCACGTCCACGCCCTTGTCGAGCGCGCGCTTCAGGTTGTCCACGCCGCCTGCCGAGCGCAGCACGCCATCCTGCGGAAAGGCCACGAGCTGCAGGTGAAGATAGGGCGCGACCTTGCGCTTGACCTCGAGCAGCGCATCGACAGCGAGCAGGCTCGGGTCGCTCGTGTCCACATGCGAGCGCACGGCCAGCAGGCCCTTGGCCACCGCCCAGTCGCAATATGCCAGCGCACGCTCGATGAGCGCCTCGGCCGTGAGCAGCGGCTTGAGCTCGCCCCACAGCGCAATGCCTTCGAGCAGCGTGCCGCTCTGGTTGATGCGCGGCAGGCCGTAGCTCAGCGTGGCATCCATGTGGAAGTGCGGATCGACGAAGTGCGGCGCAACGAGCAGGCCCTGGGCGTCGAGCTTTTCGAGCGCTAGCGCGTCGAGCCCGGCGGTGACTTCGGCGATGCGGCCGCCCTGCACGGCGATCGACATGTCCGAGCGGCCGTCGGGAAGGGTGGCGTTGGTGATCAGGAGGTCGAGCATCGTGAGGGTCTCCGAAGGCGAATGCGGGGATTTTCGGTCGCGCTGACGGCGCTGCGCGAGTGGCCGGGAAGGAAGTTCGCTCAGCGCGTGCGCTGCGCCCGAAACCGGTACTGGCCGGGCGCCGGACCCACCTCGATGGTCACGCGGCGCAGCTTGTCGTCATGGCCGGAGGTGGCGCGCGCCGTCACCACGATGCCGCGCGGCGTGGCGCGGCAGCCCAGATCGGCAAGGGCGATTTCCGCATGGTCGTTGCCGAGTTCGGCGATGGCGGCGGTGTGCGCGGCATGCAGGCTGCCGTTGGCGTCGCGCGCCATCCACTGCACATAGAGAAAGGACTGGGCGTATTGGTCGGCATGGACCACGCGGTAGGTGCCCTGGCGGTTCGGTCCCCAGGTGCCGCACAGTTGCACCCAGCTGACCGCGTCGGGCGTCTTGAAGCTGTCGTAGCTGTAGTCGCTGCCGAGTGCGCATGCGCTCGTGCCGCCAAGCGACAGCAACACAGCCGCGAGCAGGGTGGCAGCGCTTGTCTTGGTCATCAGCGCTCCCCCTTGCGGTAGGGTTTCATCAGCGCCTGCGGATAGCTGGCCTTGCGTGCCACCAGCACCAGCGCGAGGATCGACAGCAGGTACGGCAGCATCAGGTAGATCTGGTAGGGCAGCACGGCATCGCCCGATTGTTGCAGCCGCAGCTGCAGCGCATCGAAGAATGCGAACAGCAGCGCGCCGAGCAAGGCCTTGCCCGGCCGCCACGAGGCAAACACCACCAGCGCCACGCAGATCCAGCCGCGGCCGTTCACCATGTTGAAGAAGAAGGCGTTGAAGGCCGAGAGCGTGAGGAAGGAGCCGGCCACGCCCATCAGCGCCGAGCCCGCCACGATGGCGCCGGTGCGCGTGGCCGCGACCGACACGCCCTGGCTCTCGGCCGCCTGCGGGTTCTCGCCCACCATGCGCACCGCGAGTCCGAGCGGCGTGCGGTACAGCACCCAGGCGATGGCCGGCACCAGCAGCAGCGCGAACAGCGTGAGCGCGGTCTGCGCATTGAGGATGGGCACCGGCAGCCACTCCATCGGTGCGAAGGGCGTGATGGTCGGCGGCGTGTTCACCTTCGGAAAGCTCACGCGGTAGCCGAAGTAGCTGAGCGCGGTGGCCAGCAGCGTGATGCCCAGCCCCGAGACGTGCTGCGACAGCGCCAGTCCCACCGTGAGAAAGGCATGCAGCAGCCCGAACACCATGCCGGTGAGCGCGGCCACGCCGACGCCGGCCCAGAGCGGCGCGCCGGCATACACCGCGAGCCAGCCGGTGAAGGCGCCCGCGACCATGATTCCCTCGATGCCGAGGTTGAGCACGCCCGCGCGCTCGCACAGCAGCACGCCGAGGGTGCCGAGGATCAGCGGCGTGGCGATGCGCAGCACCGCGACCCAGAACGCCGGATTGGCGAGGATGTCGAGCAGGTCGGTCATTTCACCCGCACCCGGTATTGCGTCAGCAGCGTCGCCACCAGCACCGCGACCAGCGAGGCCGCGACGATCACGTCGGCGATGTAGGTTGGCACGCCCACGGCGCGGCTCATGGTGTCGGCGCCGACCAGCACGCCGGCCACGAACACACCCGCGGCGATCACGCCCAGCGGATGCAGGCCCGCGAGCATCGCGATCACGATGCCGGTGTAGCCGTAGCCCGGCGACATGTCGAGCGTGACATAGCTGGTGCGGCCCGCCACTTCGATGGCACCCGCAAGGCCGGCCAGCGCACCCGAGAGCAGCGCCACCACCACCACCGTGCGCGTCACCGGCACGCCGGCAAAGGCGGCGGCGCGCGCATTGGCACCCACGGCGCGGATGTCGAAGCCCAGCACCGTGTACTTGAAGATCGCCCACACCATCACCGCGAGCGACACGGCCCAGACGAGCCCGGTGTGCACGCGCGTCTGCGCGACCAGCTTGCCGAGCTCGAGCTCGGACTGCAGCGACACGCTCTGCGGCCAGCCCATGGCGCTCGGGTCCTTTATCGGCCCGTCGAGCAGCGCCGACACGCCGAGCAGCACGATGAAGTTGATCAGCAGCGTGGTCACCACCTCGTCGACGCCGAGCCTGTTCTTCATGAGCGCCGGGCCGAGCAGCAGCAGGGCGCCCGCCGCGGCGGCGGCCAGCATCATCAGCGGGAACAGCAGCCAGGGCGGCAGCTCGAAGCCGGTGCCGCCATGCATGCCGCCCACGGCCACGGCCGCGAGGGCGCCGGCGAACAGCTGCCCTTCGGCGCCGATGTTGAAAAGCCGCGCCTTGAAGGCGACGGTCGCGGCCAAGCCGGTGAGGATCAGTGGAATGGCGCGCGTCAGCGTTTCGCTCCACGCGAACACCGAGCCGAAGCCGCCCTGCAGTAACAATGCGTAGGTGCGGCCGACCGGTGCGCCGGCCCAGAGCACGAGCAGCGCGCTCACCACCATGGTGAAGGCCACTGCGCCGATGGGTGCCAGCACCAGTGCGGCGCGCGAGCTTTGGTGGCGCCGTTCGAGCCGCATCATGGCGTGGCCCCTGCGCGTTGCTGCTGCGGCGGCGCCGCCGCGCCGGCCATCGCCAGCCCGATGGCTTCGCGCGTCCATGCCGCGGCCGGGCGCGCTTCGCCGAGCTGGCCGCCATGCATCACGGCCACGCGGTCGCCGAGCGCGAGCACTTCGTCGAGGTCGTCGGAAATCACCAGCACCGCCGCACCGGCATCGCGCGCGGCAATCAGCTGCTGCTGCACGTAGGCGACGGCGCCGATGTCGAGGCCCCAGGTCGGCTGGTGCGCGACGATCAGGCGCGGCGCGCGCGTCGGGTATTTCTTGTTCTCTGCGTCTTCTTCGTCCTGCTCGGGCGCCAGCAGCGCGCGCCCGAGGATCAGCTTCTGCATGTTGCCGCCCGAAAGCGAACGGGCCGGCGCCATCAGCCCCGCGCCGCGCACGTCGAACGCCTTTTCGATGCGCCGTGCATGCAGCCGCGCGGCCGCACGCCGCACGAACCAGGACCAGCGCGAGAAGACCGGGCTGCGCAGCCGCTCCGACACCGCGTTCTCCCACACCGGCAAGTCGCCGACCACGCCGACCGCGTGTCGGTCCTCGGGGATGCGCGCGACGCCGCGCTGCACCAGCCGGGCGGGCGAGGGCGGCAGCGCGCGGCCCATCAGCAGGGCCGTGCCCGAGGTGGCGCGGCGCGTGCCGCACAGCAGTTCGGCCAGCGCCACCTGGCCGTTGCCCGAGACGCCCGCGATGGCGGTGATTTCGCCGGCGCGCAGCGTGAGCGACACCTCGCGCAGCCGGTTCTGTCCCTGGTCCTTGTCCGACGCCGTGCTCACATGGTCGAGCACGCAGACCGCGTCGCCCACCGACCTGGCGGGCCGGCGCTGCGGCGCCTCCACCGCATGCCCGACCATCCAGAGTGCGAGCTGCGCCTGCGTGGTCTCGGCGGTGCGCGCCTCGGCCACCAGCTTGCCGCCGCGCAGCACCGCAATACGCTGCGACACGCGCAGCACCTCGCCCAGCTTGTGGCTGATGAAGATCACCGACAGGCCCTGCGCGACCATTTGCGCGAGCGTGGCGAACAGGGCTTCGCTTTCCTGCGGCGTGAGCACGGCGGTCGGCTCGTCGAGGATCAGGATGCGCGCGCCGCGGTACAGCGCCTTCAGGATCTCGACGCGCTGCCGCTCGCCGACCGAGAGGCTGCCGATCTTCGCGTCGGGCTGCACCGGCAGGCCGAAGCGCCGTGCCACCTCGAGCAGCTTCGCGCGTGCGGCCGCCCGGCGCGAGACCGGGCGCCAGAGCGGCTCGGTGCCCATCATCACGTTGTCGAGCACGCTGAGGTTGTCGGCCAGCGTGAAGTGCTGGTGCACCATGCCCACGCCCGCGGCCAGCGCCGCCTTGGGATTGCCCGGCGGCAGCGGCGCGCCGAAGACTTCGATGCTGCCTTCGTCCGCGACGTAGTGGCCGAACAGGATGGACATGAGCGTCGACTTGCCGGCGCCGTTCTCGCCCAGCAGCGCGAGCACTTCGCCCGCCTGCAGGTCGAGCGAGATGGCGTCGTTGGCGACGAGGGTGCCGAAGCGCTTGGTGATGCCCTGCAGGCGCAGAACAGGAGCGCCGGTCACTTCCACGCAGCCAGGAACGCCAGCATCACCTTGGCCGAGTTGTCGGCCGCAATGCCCATGAAGGTGCCCATCTCGTTCTCGCCTTCGCCGCCGCCCGCCAGGTCGCTGAGGGAGCGGAAGGCGATGTAGGGCACGCCGTTGCTGTAGGCCACCATGCCCACGGCCGCCGTTTCCATGTCGAGCACGTTGGCCTGGAAGGTCTTGTAGGTGTATTCGCGGTAGGCCTTGTTGTCCATGAAGGCCTGGCCCGAGACGCCGTTGCCGCCGATGACCAGCTGGGGCTTGCGCGCCAGGCACTTGCCGGCGCTGCAGTTCGCGAGGTCGACGCTGCGGATGCTGCGCGCCACCTCGAGCATCTTCGGGTCGGCCTCGAACCAGAACTTGCGCACGATCTGCGGATGCGCCGCGGAGCGCACTTCCACCGGGCGCGGATGCATCATGCCGAAGTTGGGCAGCGTGGCGTCGGTGATGAAGGGCGGCGCGATGAACTTGCCCGGCGCGGTTTCGCGCGCCATCAGCACCTCGAGGTACTGGCCCCATTGCGCGGGCACCGTGACGTCGCCCACATGCAGCTGCGGGTTCACGCCGCCCGCGATGCCGCTGAACACGATGTGGGTGACGCGAAAGCGGTCGAGCACCAGCTGCGTGTTCATCGTCGCGTTGGTCATGCTGATGCCGGAGAGGAACAGCACGACCGGCTTGCCTTCGAGCGTGCCGGTGGTGAACTCGACGCCGTTGACGCTGTGCTTCGCCGGCCGCTGGAGCCGGTTCAGCAGCAGCGTGAGCTCGGGCTGGAAGGCCGAGATCACCGCGATGCGCGGCGTGTCGTCCAGCCGCACGCTGCGGTCGGCGGCGGGACTCTTGTAGACACCGGCACAGCCGGCCAGGCCGAAGGCCAGCACGCCGGCCGTGAGAAGAGAACGCCAGCGCATCGTCATCGGCCCCTTCACTTCGCGGTCGACTTGGGCTGCGAGTCGTCGACCTTGATGGTGACCTTGCCCGCGAGGATGTCGGCCTGCTTGGCCTTGACCTTGGCGACGATGTCCGCCGGCACCTTCTTCTCGAAGGTGCCCAGCGGCGCGAGTTCGGAGCCCTTGTGCTTCATCATCGAGTAGGGGCCGTAGTCCTCGGCGGTGAACTTGCCTTCCTTCACGAGCTTGATCGCGCGGTCGGCCGAAGGCTCGAAGTTCCACAGCGCCGAAGCCACCACCGTATCGGGGTACTGCGCCTGCGTGTCGATCACGTTGCCGATGGCGAGCTTGCCTTTTTCCTTGGCCGCGTCCGAGACGCCGAAGCGCTCGGCGTACATCACGTCTGCCCCCTTGTCGATCATCGCGAAGGCCGCTTCCTTGGCCTTGGGTGGATCGAACCAGCTGTTGATGAAGCTCACGCTGAATTCGACCTTGGGGTTGGTTTCCTTCGCGCCCGCCATGAAGGCGTTCATGAGCCGGTTCACCTCGGGAATCGGAAAGCCGCCGACCATGCCGATGCGGTTGGTCTTGGTCATGCCGCCGGCCACCATGCCGCTCAGGTAGGCCGGCTCCTGGATGTAGTTGTCGAACACGCTGAAGTTGGGTGCCTGCGGCTTGAGCGAAGAGCCCATGAGAAAGGCGACCTTCGGAAAGTCCTTCGCGACCTTGCGCGCCGCCGCTTCCACGCCGAACACCTCGCCGAGGATCAACTGGTTGCCGCCGGTGGCGTACTCGCGCATCACGCGCTCGTAGTCGGCGTTGCTGACGTTCTCGGTGGCCTTGTATTCGATCTCGCCGCGCGCCTCGGCCGCCTTGAGCGCCTTGTGGATGCGGCCCACCCATTGCTGCTCGAAGGGCACGGTGTACACCGCCGCCACCTTGAGCTTGGCCTGCGCGAGCGCGAGGCTCGGCGCGCCGGCCGCAAGCGCTGCTGCGGCAATGGCGGCGGAACGAATGATCAACTGACGGCGTGCTGTCACGGTGCTTCTCCTCGAGGTATGGAAATCTTCTTGTCGCTGCCCGAGGGACAGCGTGTCGGCCGCCGGGGCCTCACTTGGTGCCGAAAATCCTGTCGCCGGCGTCGCCCAGCCCGGGCAGGATGTACCCATGGCTGTTGAGCTCCCGGTCGATCGCGGCGGTGTAGACCGGCACGTCGGGGTGGGCCTTCTGCATGGTGGCCAGGCCTTCGGGGCAGGTGAGCAGGCAGACGAACTTGATCGACTTGGGATTGAGCTCCTTGAGCCGCTCGACTGCGGCCACCGCCGAGTTGCCGGTGGCCAGCATCGGGTCGACCACGATCACGTCGCGGTTCTCCATTTCGCCGGGCATCTTGAAGTAGTACTCGACGGCCGTGAGCGTCTTGGGGTCGCGGTACAGGCCGATGTGGCCGACGCGAGCGCCCGGCACCACGGTGAGCATGCCGTCCAGGATGCCGGTGCCCGCGCGCAGGATCGACACCAGCACCAGCTTCTTGCCGTCGATGACCTTGGCCTGCATGGTTTCGAGCGGGGTCTCGACCTCGATGTCCTGCATCGGCATGTCGCGCGTGACCTCGTAGGCCATGAGCATGCTGATTTCGTTCAGGAGCCGGCGGAAGCTGTTGGTGGAGGCGTCCTTGCGGCGCATCAGCGTGAGCTTGTGCTGGACGAGGGGGTGGTCGACGAGGTGGACGTTGCTCATTGGATTTTTTTCTGCCGTTGCTGAATGGACCCGCGAGTCTAAAAGACGGTGCCGTCGCTTTCGATCAGGAGCGGCGGCGATCCGTCACGCAAGCGCTGTGCCAGCACGCGGCCCGCGGCCCAGGTGCCGCCCTCGAGCACGCAGGCCAGCGGCAGCTCTTCCGCGGTGCGGTCGAGGATCTTGCGCACGCGCGGCGCCAGTTCGTCGAGCAGCGCCACGGTGAGGGCACGCCATTCGACGATGAACTCGTCGCCGGCTTTCCAGGTGCGCGAAAGAAAGGCCGGGTCCTTCGGCACGACCACGCCGCTGTCGATCAGCAGGCCGCCGTTGCGGTATTCGGGCAAAGCGGTGAGCGCGTCGAGGTGGCGCACCTTCACGCCGGCCCGCTCGAAGGGTTCGAGCAGCGAGTAGGTCAGCCATTGCGACAGCTTGTGGAACGGCATCCAGCCGTTGGTGAGGCCCGGGCCGCGCACCGCGCTGTGGCGCCAGCAGTCGCCCAGCGCGAGCGCCGGGTCGCTCGAGCCGATGCCGCCCGTGGTGTCGCTGCCGTCGAGCGCGATGCTGTCGATGGCGTTGGCCGAGGGCCAGATGCGCGAGAGCGTCTCGAGCAGCAGCGAGAGGATCTGGTGCGCGGTGATCTCGGCCGTGGGCGGCGCGGCCGCGCCGAACGGGGCGACCAGCGCATCGAACATGCCGGCGGGCCGGCCCTCGTCGCCGAAGGTCTCGGGCTGCTCGCTCATCGCCTCGCCGAGCCGGCGCAGCAGCACCGCGCGGCCGGCCAGGCCCACCAGCGGATTGACGTCGCTGACCTGGAAGGCGTCGCCGAGCCGGTCGGTCACCAGGCCGCGCAGGCCGGCGGCATCGGCCTGCAGCGGATGGTTGGGGTTGGACGAGAACAGCCCGCTCGTGAAGGCATGGAAGCTTGCAATGGCCAGGCCCTCGGAGCGCGTGAAGCGCTCGCCGGTGGCGGGCTCGGTGTAGTGCCAGCCGGGGCCGGCGCCGGCATCGAGCAGCACGCTCACCAGCACGAGGTCGATGTGCGCGCTGGCGCGCTGCCGGGCATCGACACGCTTGCCGAGCAAATCGTCGAGTTGCTTCAGCCGGTCGACGCCGCCGGCTTCGAAGTGGCGCCAGCGACTGTGGTACGGGATGGTGTCCCAGGGATAGCGTTCGCGCGTGACTTCGGCGACGGTGCGCGCCGCGTCTTCGAGCACGTCGCTGCCGGCGATGCGGAACCACTGCGACTCGCCCCGGCGCGCGCGCGCCAGCAGGGCGGCCGCGCGCTCGCGGATGGCGGCGGTGGTGCGCAGCACCGTGGCGGCGCCTGCGGGATGGCTGGTGTCGGGAGCGAACTCGATCGCCGGATCGATCTCGCCCGCGCTGCCCGGCGGCAGGCTGCCCGAGCCGTCGGCGGGCAGGTAGTCGCTGCTGCTGTTTTGCTTGGTGTCGCTCATTCGCTCAATCCCCGGCCCTTGGCCTTCTTGAGTTCCTCGGCATCCGGCACCGGGCCGGGCGTGAAATAGCCGGCGGCCATCTTGGCGTCCATCTCGACGCGGGCGTCGGCCGGAATCAGTTCGTCGGGAATGTTCACGCGCTCGCCGATCTCGATGCCCGAACCGGTGATGGCGTCGAACTTCATGTTGCTCATCGACACGAGCCGATGGATCTTCCTGATGCCGAGCCAGTGGAAGACGTCGGGCATCAGCTCCTGGAAGCGCATGTCCTGCACGCCGGCCACGCACTCGGTGCGCGCGAAATACTGGTCGGCCGTGTCGCCGCCCACCTGGCGCTTGCGCGCGTTGTAGACCAGGAACTTGGTCACTTCGCCGAGCGCGCGGCCCTCCTTGCGCGAGTAGGCGATGAGGCCCACGCCGCCGCGCTGCGCACCCTGGATGCATTCCTCGATGGCGTGCGTGAGGTAGGGGCGGCAGGTGCAGATGTCGGAGCCGAACACGTCGGAACCGTTGCATTCGTCGTGGATGCGTGCCGTCAGTTCGACCTCGGGGTTGGCCAGGTCGCGCGGATTGCCGAAGATGTAGAGCGTCTGCCCGCCGATGGGCGGCAGGAACACCTCGAGGTCGGAACGCGTGACGAGTTCGGGGTACATGCCGCCGGTCTCTTCGAACAGCGTGCGGCGCAGGTCGGTTTCGGAGCAGCCGAAGCGCCGCGCCACTTCGGGCAGGTACCACACGGGCTCGATGGCGGCCTTGGTCACCATGGCTGCGCCGCCGGCGGTGAGAAAGTGGCCGTCGGCCTTGAGGCGGCCGCTCTGCAGCGCCTCGATCACCTCGGGCAGGATCACGTGGGCCTTGGTGATCGCGATGGTCGGGCGGATGTCGTAGCCCGCCGCCAGCTCGGTGGAGAACACATCGGCCACCAGCGCGCCCCAGGGGTCGAGCGAAACGATGCGCCCGGGCTCGCTCCACTGCGGGTACGGGCCGATCACGTCGGTGGGCGCGGTGTTGGTCAGGTCGGCCTTGTGCTCGCGCTTGAGGGCGCCGGCCGCCACGGCCAGCGCGCGATAGACGCTGTAGGAGCCGCTGTGCGTGCCGATGACGTTGCGATGCGCCCGCTTCGTGGTGGTGCCGACCACGGGCCCGCGCTCGGCGGCGGTGGCCGCGCCCCAGCGGATGGGCAACGCGCCGAAGCCGCCGGCATGGGAGGTCAGCCGGATGTGGCCGGTCGACGAGGAAGGATGGAGCGGGGGAAGGGGTGAGACGGGGATCGCTGAAGTCGCAGGGACGGCGGGGATCGCGGAAATCTCGGGAATTTCAGAAGGGGTCGCTGTGCTATCTGCGGACATTGGAGGCCCTCAAAAAATGCAATGTACCGATCACTCGCGCGGCTGGCAAGCAGGGCGCGAAGGTCGTCAATGCCGCCGGGGGGCCGCGGCGATGGCCGCCGCGGCCGGTGCGCCGATCAGGCCGGCGAGGACCGCAGTCCGTAGGCCTTGCCGCCGACGAACAGGTATTCGGCGCGCAGCACCGGATCGCCTTTTTCGCCGGTGAAGGTGAAGCCCAGCGCGGCCACCGGGGTGCCGGGCTTGATCTCCTCGACCCCCCAGGCCTGCAGCCGCGTGAGCGGCGCCAGCTCGACCAGCCACTTGCGGTCGCGCCGCGTCGGCAGCTGCGCCTTGGCCAGCAGCGCGGGGCCGTCGACGTTCGCGCTTTGCCTGGGCAGCGGACGCTGCTTCAGGTCGGCCGGTAGGGAGGGGTTTTCGGACAGCTCGAGCTCCACCTCGCCATGCGGATTGCGCCACATGACCTTGGTCGCGCGCCCCTCCAGGTAGAGCGGGCGGTCCTGGTCGAAGCTGCTCCATCCATGGTGCGCCCAGGAGGGCAGGGCCAGGCCCAGCGAACCGGCAACGAACAAGCGTCTCTCAATCATCTCGGTCTCCTTGCTCAGACGTAGGCAATCCAACGCCCGCAGATGATGACAGCGAGCCAAAACCCCAACGACAGCAGGCATTGCACCCTGGACATCGCGCCGGTGGCGGCCAGGCCGCCTCGAACATGGAACCAGACGGCATTGGCGCCCGCCAGGCCGATCAGGAACAGCTTGATGCGAAAGGCGGAATTGGCCAGCAGCTCGCCGGGCTGCGTCGAAAACATCGTGAGGCCGGTGGCGGCGCACAGCCCGAAGCCGACGAGCGCCGGCAGCAGCGTCAGGTGTGCCAACTGCCTTTGCGGCAACTCCCGGCCCAGGCCGAGCACGCGCAATTCGAACACCAGCAGCCCGCCGAACAGCAGCGCGATGCCGACGATGTGCACCGTCTCCAGCGCCGGGTAGGCCCAGGGATGCGAAACCAGTCCGGCCAGCATCGGCGTCAGCTCCGGGCGGCGGACGGTTCAGGGGCACGAAGGCACGGGCTGGCAGGTTGCATGGGGCGCTCCTTCCATGGGTTCGGGCGAGCTTAGCCGAGGACGCCTCCGGCGTCTGCGCCGGGCACGGCACAATCCGGCGGGATCTTTTTTCCGAAAGGGCTGTAACCAGCCGGTCCGATGGCACGAAACACAATGGACAGCAGTTCGCGAATGAGCGACGCCGAAGCCGCGCTGCGCAGCCTGTTCCTGCGCGGCCTCGACGGCGACGCCGCCGCTTATCGCGAATTTCTGCAAAAACTCAGCGCGCATCTGCGCGCCTTTCTGGGCAAGCGCCTGTTCGGCTGGCCCGATGAAGTGGAAGACCTTGTCCAGGAATGCCTGCTCGCCATGCACAACCAGCGCCACACCTACCAGAGCGACCAGCCGCTGACGGCCTGGGTGCATGCGATTGCGCGCTACAAGATGATCGACCTGCTGCGCGCCAAGTCCGCGCGCGAAGCGCTGCATGACCCGCTGGACGACGACCTGGCGGTGTTCGCCGAATCGGCCATCGACGCCAGCGATGCGCGGCGCGACCTGGGCGGCCTGCTGCAGACCCTGCCGGAACGCCAGCGCCTGCCGATCGTGCACGTGAAGCTCGAAGGCCTCTCGGTGGCCGAGACGGCAAGCCTGACCGGCATGTCCGAATCGGCCGTGAAGGTGGGCATCCACCGCGGACTCAAGGCGCTTGCCGCCAGGCTCAGGAGCAAGGCGCCATGAAAACCGACGATCTCGTGGCCATGCTGGCGACCGGCGCCACGGCCGCGCCGCGCCGCGCCGCAGGGCGCCGCCTGGTGCTTGCGCTGACCGCCGGGCTGCCCCTGTCGTTCGCGATCCTGTTCACCGAATACGGATTGCGCCGCGACCTGGTGCAAGCCATGTTCTGGCCGATGTTCTGGATCAAGGTGCTGTTTCCGCTGTGCATTGCGGCGGCCGCCTTCGTGGCGGTGCAGCGCCTCGCGCGGCCGGGCGTGCCGGTGCGGCGCGCCTGGATCGGCATTGCGGTGCCGGTGCTTGCCGTGTGGGTGATGGCGGCGCTGGCCTGGTTCAACGCGCCGGCCGAAGAGCGCATGCCCTTGCTCATGGGCGAGTCGTGGCGCGTTTGCGCGCTCAGCATCGGGCTCATGGCGCTGCCGGTCTTCGCGGCGGCACTGCTGGCCCTGAAGGGGCTGGCGCCCACGCGGCCGGCACTGGCCGGTGCGGCCGCCGGCGCGCTGGCCGGCGGGGTGGGTGCGGCGGTCTACGCGCTGCACTGCGTGGAATTGACGGCACCTTTCCTCGCGGTCTGGTACGTGAGCGGCATCGCGCTCCCCGTGCTGGCGGGCGCCGTGCTCGGACCGCGCCTGCTGCGCTGGTAGCCGTCAGCGGCCCAAGGCTGGCTCAGCGCTTCTTGGCGCCGAAGATGCCGCCCAGCACGCCGCGCAGGATTTCCTTGCCGACCGAAGTGCCCATGGTCCGCACCGCCGACTTGGCCATGGTCTGCACCAGGCCGTCGCGCTTGCCGCCGCGCGTGCCGGTGCTGCCGAAGAGCAGGTCGTTCAGCATGCTGCTGCCTTCGGACGCTTCGGCCGCACCCTTGCCGCCGCCTGCCGTCTTGGCCGGCGGCGCATCGGGTGCGGTTTCGGCCCGGCCCTTGAGTTTTTCGTAGGCCGATTCGCGGTCCACGGTCTTCTCGTACACGCCGGCGACGAGCGAATTGGCAATGACCGCCTGGCGCTGCGCGGCCGTGACGGGGCCGATCTGGCTGCCGGGCGGCACCACGAACACGCGTTCGGTCACACTCGGGCGGCCCTTGGCGTCGAGAAAACTCACCAGCGCCTCGCCCACCGCAAGCTCGGTGATGGCGGTTTCGATGTCCAGGCCCGGTTTCTGGCGCATGGTGGTGGCCGTGGCCTTGACGGCCTTCTGGTCGCGCGGGGTGAAGGCGCGCAGCGCATGCTGGACGCGGTTGCCCAGCTGGGCCAGCACCGAATCCGGAATGTCCAGCGGGTTCTGCGTGACGAAGTACACACCCACGCCCTTGGAGCGCACCAGCCGCACCACGAGCTCGATGCGCTCGACCAGCGCCTTGGGCGCCTCGTTGAACAGCAGGTGGGCCTCGTCGAAGAAGAAGGCGAGCTTGGGCTGCTCGGGGTCGCCGATCTCGGGCAGTTGTTCGAACAGCTCCGACAGCATCCAGAGCAGGAAGGTGGCGTAGAGCCGCGGCGAGTTCATGAGCTTGTCGGCCGCCAGGATGTTGACCACGCCCTTGCCGCCCACGGTTTGCATGAAGTCGGCGATGTTGAGCATCGGCTCGCCGAAGAACTTGTCGCCGCCCTGGGTCTCGATCTGCAGCAGGCCGCGCTGGATGGCGCCCACGCTGGCGGCGCTGATGTTGCCGTACTCGGTGGTGAACTGGCTCCCGTTCTCGCCCACGTACTGCAGCATGGCGCGCAGGTCCTTCAGGTCGAGCAGCAGCAGGCCGTTGTCGTCGGCGATCTTGAACACCAGGTTCAGCACGCCGGCCTGCGTTTCGTTCACGTCGAGCATGCGGCCCAGCAGCAGGGGGCCCATGTCGGAGACGGTGGCGCGCACCGGATGGCCCTGTTCGCCGAACACGTCCCACAGGGTGACGGGGCAGGCCTGCGATTCGGGCAGTTCGATGCCCCGTTCCTTCAGCGTGGCCGCCATTTTTTCGCCGATGCTGCCTTTCTGGCTCATGCCGGTCAGGTCGCCCTTGACGTCGGCCATGAACACGGGAACGCCGATGCCCGAGAGCTTTTCGGCCATGGTCTGCAGGGTGACCGTCTTGCCGGTGCCGGTGGCGCCGGTGATCAGGCCGTGGCGGTTGGCCAGGCTGGGCAGCAGGGCGCACTCGATGGGGTCGTGGCGCGCGATCAGAAGGGGGTCGGCCATGAAGGGCTCCGGGTCGTATCGAAGCGGGCAGTCTAATCAAGCTGCCCTCCTATAATCCACGGCCCCCGAGGTAGTTACGGAAAAAGTTTCAGGAGGTTTTTTTGTCATCGACTGCTCAGCCCCCCATTCCCGCCGCCGGCGATTCATCTGAACAGTCGCCGATTGAAAAAGAGTTGGCCGTCCTGCTGGTGAACGCGCTCAATCTCGAAGTCGCGCCCGAAGACATCGTGCCCACCGATCCGCTGTACGGCGAAGGCCTGGGCCTCGATTCCATCGACATCCTCGAAGTCGCGCTCGAAGTGTCCCGGCGCTACGGCTTCCAGCTGCGTTCGGACGACGAGCGCAACCAGCAGATCTTCCAGTCGCTGCGCACGCTCGCGACCCACGTCGCCCAGCATCGCAGCGCTTCCTGATCCATGTCTCGATGGCGACTGGCGCTCCTGCTGCTGGTGGGAGTGGCCTATGCCGGTCTCTCTCACTGGATGATGCTGTTCCACCCCACCGAGCCGTGGGCCGTGGTGGTGCTGCTCGGTCCGCTCTGGCTGGCCGCCATGGGGTTTGCCGCGAGCAAGTTCGGCCGCTGGGGTTTCGCTGCGGCCCTGCTGCTGGGCATCGGGGGCTTTGCGCTCGTGTTCCTGGGTGAGGCGGGCGACACCAACCGGCTCTATGTGTTTCAGCACGTCGCCATCAACGGCCTCCTGTGCGGCTGGTTCGGCGCCTCGCTGCGCGGGCCCGGCCTGCCGCTGATCACCCAGTTCGCGCAGCGCGTGCATCCGCTCAAGGGCCAGATGCTGGCCTACACGACAACGCTCACGCGCATCTGGACCGTGTACTTCGCGCTGGTGGTGGTGTCGTCGATCGTGGTGTACCTGACGCTGCCTTTTTCGGCCTGGTCATTGCTCGCGAACGTGCTGACGCCGCTGTCGGTCACGCTTCTTTTCGTGGGCGAGCACCTGGTGCGCTACCGGCTGCATCCCGAGTTCGAGCGCACGCGGCTCATCGATGCGGTGCGCGCCTTCCAGGGCGCATCGCCCGTCGACCACGGCAGCGGCAGCCGTTGAAGCAGGGGGCAACCGCATGAGCACCTGCCCGGCCGTTCCGAAGGGGGCTCGCACCGCAGTGCGAAGCACGGAGGTTACTCAATGAGCGCCGATACCCGCCTGCTGCCGCTGATCGCCAACCGGGACCTCGATGCACCGCTGGCCTGGCGCGCCGGCGTGCCCGTGAGCACGCGCCAGTTCCTGGCCGACGTGGCCCGCTTTGCGCCGCTGCTGCCGGCTGAAGGCAAGGCCGTCAATCTTTGCGTCGACCGCTATGCGTTTGCGGTCGGCCTGGCGGCGGCGCTGGTGCGCGGCCACGCGAGCTTGCTGCCGCCCGATGCGCGGCCCGACACGCTCGCGCGCCTGCTCGAATCCGGCGGCTCGAACCTGTTCGCGCTGACCGATGACGCCGCACTCGCCACGCCCGGCATGCCGCGCGTGCTGGTCGAATACCGGGGCGGCTCCGAAGACGGCGCCGATCTCGAGATTCCGGCCATCGACGGCGGCATGCACGCGGTGAGCCTGCTGACCTCCGGCTCCACCGGCGCGCCGCAGCCGCATGCCAAGCGCTGGGACACGCTGGTCGGCGACGTCGCGGTGGCCGTGGAGCGGCTTTCCAGCCTGCTCGGCCTGCCATCGCTCGCAGGCCTGACGCTGGTTGCGACCGTGCCGGTGCAGCACAGCTACGGGCTGGAATCGTCGGCGCTGCTGGCCATGCTCGGCGGCGCCGCATTCGACAGCGGGCGGCCGTTCTTTCCGGCCGACGTGGCCAGGACGCTGGCCTCGGTGCCGCGCCCGCGCGCGCTGGTCACCACGCCTTTCCACCTGAAGACGCTGCTGCTCTCGGGCATCGAACTGCCGCCGGTCGACCTGGTGCTTTCCGCCACCGCGCCGCTGTCGCCGCAGCTCGCGGCCCAGGCCGAGCAGGCGCTCGGCGGCGTGCTGATCGAGATCTACGGCAGCACCGAGTCCGGCCAGGTCGCCACCCGCCGCACCACGCACAGCGAGGTCTGGGAGAACTTCGGCGAGATCCGCGTTCATGCGGAACCAGGCGAGGGCGACGGTCCCGAGCGCTTCATCTTCAGCGGCGACTTCCTGCCCGAGCCCACGCCCATGGCCGACGTGCTCGAACTGCTCGACGCGCGCCGCTTCCGGCTGCTGGGCCGCGCCAACGACCTGATCCACGTCGCGGGCCGGCGCAGTTCGCTCGCGCACCTGAACTACCACCTCAACAGCATCGCGGGCGTCGAGGACGGCGCGTTCTGGCTGCCCGACGAAGTGGCCGACGGCGTGGTGCGTCCCGTGGCCTTCGTGGTGGCGCCCACGCTCTCGGCCGGCCAGATCGTCGCCGCGCTGCGGCAGCGGCTGGAGCCGGTGTTCGTGCCGCGCCGCGTGGTGCAGGTGAAGGCCTTTCCGCGCGAAGGCACCGGCAAGCTCACGGCGCGCGCGCTGCGCGAATTCGCGCTCGCGCAGCTGGCGGAAGACGACACGCCGGTGCAGCTGGCCCATGCGGTGCCCGTCGACCATCCGGCGTTCGCGGGCCACTTCCCGGGCCAGCCGCTGCTGCCGGGCGCGCTGGTGTTGGCCGAGGTCATGGAAGCCGTGCAGCGCGTGCCGGCGCTGGTCGCCCGGCTGGGCACCCATCCCACGCTCGCAGCCGCCAAGTTCCTGGCGCCCGTGCGGCCGGGCAGTATGCTCTCCATCGAGCTGCAGCCCGAGTCCGGCGCCGCGCGCGGCGTGCGCTTCGACGTGCGCTGCGACGGCGTGCTGGCTGTCACCGGCCGCTGGGCCGCCGTGCCAGAGTCTGCGTGATGGATCACACCGACGCCGAGACGCGCGCCGTGAAAGACGCGGCGCAGGCAGGCCAGCGCGGCGACTGGGCGCACACCCCCGAGCGCAGCAACATGCTGGCGTTGCGCTTCATCTGCCTGATGGCGCTGGTGTGCGGACGCCATGTCACGCGCCTGCTGCTGCCGCCGATCAGCCTGTACTTCCTGCTGTTCGCACCCGCGCCGCGGCGCCACATCAAGCGCTACCTGTTCAGGGCCATCGGCCCGCACGCCGGCTGGCTCGACGGCTACCGCCTGCTGCACGCCTTTGCCTCGACGGTGCTCGACCGCGTGTACTTCCTGCGCGGCCGCATGGACCTGTTCGACGTCAGGGTCGAAGGCAACCAGGCGCTGGAAGCCGAGGCGCTGAAAGGGCGCGGCGCCTTCCTGCTCGGCGCACACGTCGGCAGCTTCGAGGCCATGGGCGCCTGCAAGCACAAGAGCCCGCACCAGCACGAGCTGCGGCTGGCGATGCTGATGTACCCCGACAACGCCCAGCGCATCACGGCCATCCTCAACGCCATCAGCCTGCCCGGGCTGCGGCCGCACGTGATCGCGCTGGGCCGCCCGCATTCGATGCTCGCGCTGCGCGACTGGCTCGACGGCGGCGGCCTTGGCGGCATGCTGGTCGACCGCACCCTGCCGGGCAGCGAGGATCAGCCCGCACAGCAGCGCGGCAACAACATCGTGCTGCCGTTCCTCGGCCATCCGGCAAGCTTCAACGACGGCCCGTTCCGCCTGGCAGCGCTGTTGCGGCGCAAGGTGTTCTTCATGGCCGGCCTTTACGGCGGCGGTGCGCGCTACGATGTCCGCTTCGACCTGCTGGCCGACTTCAGCGAGCGGGCGTCCGACCCCGCCGAGCGGGAACGCCGCATCCGCGCGGCGGTCGAAGCCTACGTGGCGCGCCTGGATGCCCTGTGCCGCGCGTATCCCTACAACTGGTTCAACTTTCATGATTTCTGGCTCGAAGATTCGGTTTGACTGGCTTTGCAGGAGCCTGCTGCTGGCACTGGCCTGCTGCGCCGCGCCGGCCTGGGCCTTCGACCTGCCCGAGCTGATGGGGCTGCTTGCCAAGCAGAAGAGCGGCGAGGCCCGCTTCACCGAGCAGCGCTTCGTGCACGGCCTCGAAGGCCCGCTCGATGCCCGCGGCACGCTGAGCTTCGATGCGCCCGACAAGCTGGTGCGGCGCACGCTGTCGCCGCGCGTGGAGACCATGGCGGTCGAAGGCAACACGCTGACGCTTTCGCGCGGCGGACGCAACCGCACCCTGACGCTCGACAGCATGCCCGAGCTGCTCGGCCTGGTCGAAGCCATGCGCGGCACGCTGACCGGCGACGGCGCCACGCTGCAGCGCTATTTCCGCAGCACGGTGAGCGGCTCGGCCGCCAGCTGGACGCTCGATCTTCTGCCGGCCGACAGCCGGCTCGCGGCGCAGGTGCGCAGCATCCGCATCAGCGGCCGCGCCAGCGAAGTGCTGGGCCTCGAAATGGAGTTCGTCGGCGGCGACCGCTCGGTGATGAACATCACGCCCGAGCGCCCGGGCGCCGCACCCACCGCGCCTTCGGGCGCTGCCGGGCGCACCACGCCGTGAGGGCGCGCGAGACCGGCGAGGGCGGCCCGCCGAGCTGGCAGCGCCGGGCGCTGGTGCTGCTGGTCTGGGCGCTGGTCCTGCTCGGCGGCGCGCTGCAGATCGCGCGCACGCAGTTCAGCGCAGACCTTTCCGCTTTCCTGCCCAAGAGCCCCGACGTGCGGCAGCAGGTGCTCATCGAGCAGCTGCAAAGCGGCGTGGCGTCGCGCACGCTGATGCTCGGCATCGAGGGCGGCGCGAGTGCCGAGCAGCGCGCGGCCGTGTCGCGCGCGGTGGCCAAGTCCATGCGCGAGAGCCGTCTCTTCGACCTGATCCAGAACGGCGACACCGGCGACTGGAGCGAGGCCGGCACCTGGGTCTTCGAGCACCGCTACCAGCTTTCGCCGGGTGTCCGGCCCGAGCAGTTCACCGCCGAAGGCCTGCGCGACGCGATCTACGAAACGCTGTCGATGCTGGGCACGCCGGCCGGCAACGTGATCAAGCCCTTGCTCGACCGCGATCCCACCGGCGAAACCCAGCGCATTGCCGTGGAGCTCACGCCGGCCAGTGCACCGCGCAGCGAAGACGGCGTCTGGATGTCGCGCAGCGCGCCGCGAGCGCTCATGATCGCCACCACGCGCGCCGCGGGCAGCGATCTCGACGCCCAGGCGCAGGCCATCGCAAGCGTGCATGCGGCCTTCGATGCCGCCACGCGCGGCATGGCCGAGGCCACCCGGCCGAAGCTGCTGCTGAGCGGCCCGCCCGTGTTCTCGGTGCTGAGCCGCGACAAGATCAAGACCGAAGCGATCCACCTCGCGATCGTGGGCGGCATCGTGATGGGCGGCCTGCTGCTGCTGGCCTTTGCGTCGCCGCGCGCGCTGGTCATCGCGTTCCTGCCCGTGGCCACCGGCGTGGTGGTGGGGACCGCGGCGGTCAGCGTGGTGTTCGGCTCGGTGCACGGCATGACGCTGGGCTTCGGCAGCACGCTGATCGGCGAGACCGTCGACTACGCCATCTACTACCTGATCCAGGCGCGCGGCGCGGCCGTGGCCGGCACCGGCTGGGCACGCTGGCGCGACGTGCACTGGCCCACCGTGCGGCTCGGCCTGCTGACCTCGGTGTGCGGCTTCGCGGCGCTGGTGTTCTCGGGCTTTCCGGGCCTGGCGCAGCTGGGCGTGTTCTCCATCGCCGGGCTCGTGGCCGCGGCGCTGGCCACGCGCTACGCATTGCCGATGCTCGCGCCCGATGGCGCCACCGGCATGGGCATGCGCAGGTACATGGCGCACGCGGCCGGCGTGCTCGTGCGCGGCCTGCCGTGGCTGCGCTGGGTGCTGGCCGGGCTCGGCGTGGCTGCGCTGGTGCTGGTCATCTGGCAGGGCGGGCATTTGTGGCGCGCCGACCTCGGCGCCATGAGCCCGGTGCCCAAGTCGGCCCAGCAGCTCGACGAGATGCTGCGCGCCGACATCGGCACCGGCGACGGCAGCACGCTGGTCGTGGTCTACGGCGCCGATGAAGAAACCGCACTGCGCAACACCGAGGCCGCCACCGCGCGGCTCGAGGCCCTGGTCGACAAGGGCGAACTTGGCGGCTTCGAGGCCGTGACGCGCGTGCTGCCGAGCATCGAGACCCAGGCGGCCCGGCTCGCCAGCCTGCCCGACGGCGAAACGCTGCGCACCCGGCTGGCCGAGGCCACGCAGGGCTCGCCGCTGCCGGCCGCGCGCCTCGGGCCGTTCCTGGCCGATGTCGAAGCCGCGCGCAAGCTCGCGCCCGTGCGGCGCGCCGACCTGGCCGGCGGCCCGCTCGGCTCGGTGGTCAACACGCTCATGTACCAGCGCCCGGGCGGCGGCTGGTCGACGCTGGTGGTGCTGCACCCCGGAGCGAAGTTCGATGCGCGCCGGCTCGAAGCGGCGCTGGCGGGCGTGCCCGAGGTGCAGGTGGTCGACGTGGGCCGCGAACTCGCGGGGCTCTATCAGCGATATCTGCACGAGGCCTTCGTGCAGGTGCTGCTCGGCGCGCTGGCCGTGGTGCTGCTGCTGGGCATCTACCTGCGCTCGGGCCGGCGCCTGCTCGCGGTGTGCCAGCCGCTGGTCTTCGCTGTGGTGCTCACGCTGGGCGGCATGGCCGTGCTCCAGGTGCCGCTGGGCATCCTGCACCTGGTGGGGCTGCTGCTGATCGTGGCGGTGGGCTCCAACTACGCGCTGTTCTTCGACCAGCTGCGCGTGGCCGGGCGGGCCGACGAGGACACGCTGGCGTCGCTGATGCTGGCCAACCTGACCACGGTGGTGTCCTTCGGGCTGATCGCGATCTCGGACATTCCGGCGCTGTCGTCGATCGGCCGCGTGGTGGCGCCCGGCGCCTTGCTGGCGCTGCTGCTGTCGGCCGCGTTCGCGCGCCGCGTGGCGCCAACGCCGCCCGCGCGCGGCTGATGGGAAAATCCCGCGCCATGCCGTCCGCCTCCGCTGCTCCGTCCGAATCCTGGCCCTGGCCGCTCGCCATTCGCGCCAGCGCGGCCTGGCACGTGGCGGCCATCGGCGCCGGCGCCATGGTGCCGGGCGCCATGCCCTGGGCCATCGGCGCCATTGCGCTGAACCACGCGTTGATCACCGGTGCCGGGCTCACGCCGCGCAGCAGCCTGCTGGGCCCCAACGTCACGCGCCTGCCCGAGGCGGCCGCTGGCCGGCGCCAGGTCGCCATCACCATCGACGACGGGCCCGACCCCGAGGTCACGCCCCGCGTGCTCGACCTGCTCGATGCGCACGGCCAGCGCGCCACCTTCTTCTGCATTGCCGAGCGCGTGCTGGCCCACCCGGCGCTGGCGCGCGAGATCGTGGCGCGGGGCCACAGCGTCCAGAACCACACCGCGCAGCACCGGCACAATTTTTCGTTCCTCGGTCCCCAGGGCTTTGCGAGCGAGATCGCGCGCGCGCAGGACATCCTGGCCGATGCCACCGGCCAGCGCCCGACCTGCTTCCGCGCGCCGGCGGGCCTGCGCAACCCGTTCCTCGAGCCGGTGCTGCACCGGCTCGGCCTGTCGCTCGTGAGCTGGACGCGCCGCGGCTTCGACACGCGCGAAGGCGATCCTGCCAAGGTCATGGCGCGCCTGGACCGCAAGTTGCAGGCGCGCGACATCCTGCTTCTGCACGACGGCAACGCCGCGCGCACCCCTTTGGGAAACCCTGTATTGCTGGAGGTACTGCCCTTGCTTTTCGAACGCCTGCGCGCCGAACGCCTGCACGCCGTCACCTTGCCGGAAGGCCTCGAATCATGAGCGCGGTGCTGCCTTCTTCTTCGTCTTCATCCACCGATGCCGCGTGGCGCGAGCTTCACGAGGCCGCCACCGTTCCCTACAAGAAGGGCGGCAGCTTTGCCTGGCATTTCGCGCGCGGCAAGCTGGGGCGCGATCCGGTGTTTCGCGGACTGCTCGAACGCGGACTGATCGATGCGGCGCACCGCCGCGTGGTCGACATCGGCTGCGGGCAGGGGCTCTTCGCGAGCCTGCTCGCGTCGATGAGCCGCATGCAGGCCCAGGGCCGCTGGCCCGCATCCTGGAAGCCCACGCCGCCAGCCGCCGACTACACGGGCATCGAGCTGATGCCCAAGGACGTGGCGCGCGCCGAGGCTTCCATCGGCCATCTGCAGCCGGCACCGCGGCTGGTCTGCGCCGACATGTGCTCGGCAGCGCTGCCGCCGTGCGACCTGGTCGTGATTCTCGATGTGCTGCACTACGTGGACATCGAAGCACAGGACGGCGTCCTGCGGCGTGTGCACGATGCGCTTCGGCGCGGCGGCAATGCGAACGCCCGGCTGCTGCTGCGCGTGGGCGATGCATCGAGCAAGCGCGGCTTCGCCATCAGCCAGTGGGTCGACCGCACCGTGACGCGCATCCGCGGCCACAAGGTGTCGCCCACCTGGGGCCGCCCGCTGTCCGAGTGGATGGCGGTGCTGCAGCGGCTGGGATTTCGCGTGCAGAGCATCCCGATGAGCGAAGGCACGCCCTTTGCCAACGTGCTGCTGGTGGCCGACCTGGAGCCCCCCGCATGACGACGGCCCCGCAGACGCTCGACCGCGCCGGCATTGCCGAGCGCATTCCGCACAGCGGCAGCATGTGCCTGCTCGACCGGCTCGAGCGCTGGGATGCCGAGTCCATCGATTGCAGCACCCGTACGCATGCGCAGCCCGGCAACCCCTTGCGAACGGCGGGTGGCCTGCTCGCACCCAACGCCATCGAGTACGCGGCGCAAGCCATGGCGCTGCACGGCGGCTTGCTGGCTGCCGAGGGAAGCACGCCGTCGGCCGGCTTCCTCGCAAGCGCGCGCAACGTGCGCCTGTCGGTGGCGCGGCTCGACGACATCGACGGCGCGCTGCGGGTGCACGCGCAGCGGCTGTCGGGCGACACCAACCAGATCCTCTACGAATTCGCGGTGAACGACAGCAGCGGCCGCGTGCTGGCCGAAGGCCGCGCGGTGGTGGTGCTGAACACGCCGCTGGCAACCGGAGCCCACGCACCATGACTCTCGAAGGAAAACGCGCGCTGATCACCGGCGCCAGCGGTGCCCTGGGCGCCGCCATGGCCGAGCGCCTGGCGCGCGACGGCGCCACGGTGCTGCTGCACGCCAACTCGCGCCCCGAAGCGGTGGCGCAGCTGGCAGCCACCATCGCGGCCGCGGGCGGCAAGGCCGAGTGCCACGTGTTCGACCTGCGCAGCGACGAGGCCTGCCGCGTGGCCTGCGAGCGCATGCTCGAAGGCGGCCCGGTCCAGATCGTCGTCAACAACGCGGGCGTGCATGACGACGCCGTGCTGCCCGGCATGCGCGCCGACCAGTGGCACAAGGTCATCGACGTCTCGCTCAACGGATTCTTCCGCGTGACGCAGCCCTTGCTGCTGCCGATGATGCGCACGCGCTGGGGTCGCGTGCTCAATATTTCGTCCGTCTCGGCGCTGACCGGCAACCGCGGGCAGGTCAACTACGCCGCCGCCAAGGGTGCGCTCAACAGCGCGACCAAGGCGCTGTCGCTCGAAGTGGCCTCGCGCGGCGTCACGGTCAACGCCATCGCGCCCGGCATCATCGCCTCGCCCATGGCCGATGCCGCCTTCGACCCCGCCATGGTCAACCAGATGGTGCCGATGAAGCGCGCCGGAACGCCGCAGGAAGTGGCGGCGCTGGCGTCATTCCTCGCCAGCGACGAGGCGGCCTACATCACGGGGCAGGTGATTTCGATCAATGGCGGAATGATCTGAGTTTGACTGCCGGGACAGCACCGCCATTGGTCTCCCCGCTTCGAGGCCGCATTGCGTCTTGCTCCCTCTCCCTCCGGGAGAGGGCTGGGGTGAGGGCAGCGGCATCAACGTCACAGCAAGTGCCCGGCAGGCGGTGTGGTGCGGGCGGCCCCTCTGTGCCGCCGAGGAGCGCAGCGTTTCGCGGATCAGGGCTCGCAGCTGTTTGAGCCGCAGGCGAGTTCTGCGAGACCCCGCGAAACGCGAGCACCGCAGGGCAGCCGCGAAGCGGCCGGCATAGTGGGGCCGACCGCGCCGCACCGCTTGCCGGGCACTCCCCAACAACGAGCAAACGCTATTTCTGAAACGGCGCAATCCCGCGCAGCTTGCGAAAAACCAGCCCTGGCAGCCGCACCACGAACTCGACCATCAACCGCGCGTGCATCCACGTCAGCAGCACGTTGTCGCGTCCATAGCGAAAGTGCGAAACCCCGCCTTCCTCGGCAGTCAGGTACTTCACCGGCGCGTCGATGTTCACTGGCTTGACGCCGCGCCAGGCCAGCCGCACGACGGCCTCGGTGTCGAAGTCGAAGCGACGCATCCATGGCTGCCGCGCCATCACGGCGATCAGGTCGGCCACCGGGTACACGCGGAATCCGTAGAGCGAATCGCCGACGCCGGCAAACAGGGTCTCGAGCTGGGTCCAGCCATTGGACACGCGCCGCCCGCGCACGCGCAGCAGCGGGGCGGAGGCATCGAACACCGGGCGGCCCAGCACCATGGTCTCGGGCCGTGCCTGCGATGCCTTCATGAACGAGGGAATCAGGTCGGCCGGATGCTGGCCATCTGAATCCATGGTCAGTGCGTGCGTGAAGCCGGCCTCGCGCGCCGCGCGCAGGCCGTGCAGCACGGCCGCGCCCTTGCCCTGGTTCTGCGGCAGCAGCCAGACCCGCAGGCCCGGGTCGCTGGCGGCCATCTGCTGCAGGCGCTCGCCAGTGCCGTCGGTGCTGCCGTCCACCACCACCCATACCGGGTTCCACTGCGCGCGCGCCGCTTCGACCGTGGAGAACAGGCGTTCGCCCGTGTTGTAGCTGGGGATCAGGACAAGGTGTGTGCGCGAGGCGTCTGGCATGCGGGGGACGCGTCGGTTGCGCGCTGTTCCATGTGTTGGCGAAAGTATTGTTCCAAGTCCGATTGCAGCACGTGGCTGTCCTGCATGGGCGCGAAGCGCTGGCCCAGCCGGAGCCTGAAGACGATGGGCAGCGGCGGCACGCGCCACAGCGGCCAGCCCTTGCTGAGGTAGGGCGAGTCGGTCTCGATGAACACGGTCTGGATCGGAGCCTGCGCGAGCTTGGCGATCAGCGTCACGCCGGGGCCGAAGGGGTTGAGCGGCGGCGTCACGGTGCGCGTGCCTTCCGGAAAGATCACCAACTGGCCGCCGTTGCGCAAGTCGGCCACCGCCAGGCGCACCATGGTGCGGGCCGATTCGTTGCTGATGTAGCGCGCCAGCCGCGCCCCTGCGCCCAGAAAGATGTTGCGCAGCAGGTCGGCCTTCATGATGCAGGCGCTGCGCGGCAGCCGCGCCACCAGCAGCAGGGCGTCGAGCATGGTCGGGTGGTTGGCGACGAAGATCACGCCCGGCTCATTGCGCATCGGGTCGAGGCAGCTGGCGTCGATGCGCATCATCCCGGTCACCGAGGCCAGGCCCCAGAACATGCGGTAGGCGAAGGCGATGGTCAGGCGGCCCAGCGTGCGCGCGGGCGCCTCGGGCATCACCGGGTAGAGCAGCATCGCGACCAGGTTCCAGGCCAGCGAAATCAGCCCCAGGAACAGCAGCAGCGCGTAGAGCATCAACGCGAGCGGAATGGCCGTGAGAATGCGCAGCACGCGGGTCATCGACATGGGGTCGCCGGTCCGATCGATCGCGCCGGGTCAGGCCCGCAGGCGACCCGGGGCGACGGCGTGGGCTTCGATCTCGACCAGCAGGTCGCTGCGGCAGATGTCCGCTTCCAGGTAGACCGCGTGGCGGATCATCGGCGCGTCGGCGCCGAGCGCGCTTTCGAGCACGCCGCGCACCTTGTCGGTATCCCCCGGATGCCGCACATAGACCACGCAGTCGAGCATGGCCAGCGCGAAGCGGGCCGTGGCCTGGCCGTTGGCGGCCGCGATCACGGCTTCGAGGTTTCGCAGCGTTTCGCGCGTCTGCTCCAGCACGTCGCCATGGTGCACGGTTTCATGGCCCACGATGCTCGCGGTGCCCGATATGAAAAGCGCCACCTCGCCATTGCCGATCTCGGCGAGCGCGGCACGCGAGAAGGTGGGCGAGCGCGGGCCGTAGGTTTCGGGGTAGCGGTAGGCCGAGACCTGGCGCGGATTCTCGACCGGCATGGGCGCGGTCTGGCCGGCCAGGAAGCGGATCGACAGCGCACCCTGGTGGATGCCCAGCGCACATGCCGCGGGCGCGCCCTCGAAGGCGGCGCGGCCGGCCTCGAAGAAGGCTTCCTGGCGCCCCAGGTTGAACTGGCGATACCGCTCCAGCCCGCCGCCATCGGCATTGATCTGCGGCAGGTAGTTCCAGATGCGCAGCAGGTGCGGCGTGCCCGCCTGGTCGAGGGTCTTGAACAGGTCGCGGTAGGCGCGATGCGAGAGCTCGGCAAGGTCCTGCTTCTCGACCGATTCGTCGAGGTCGATGGCGCCGAGCAGCCAGTGTCCGTCGCTGCGCCAGCGGGCGATGCCGGTGGTGCTCGATGCAACCCGCCCGCCGCTCACGTGCCACACGTCGGCCATGGCGCCTTGTCCGGAAAGAACGCGCGCATTGACGGTCGGCATCCATGCCAGTTCACGCGGCGTGCCGTAGCCGAGCGCCGCGAAAGGCACACGCCCGTCGGCGGCCAGCGCAAGGCTGGCGGGCAGCGAAAGGCGCTCGACGCGCAAAGAGGAAGAGTTTTCGCCCTGGACTCGCACGGTCAGCCGGCCTCGACAGTGTTTTCTGGTTTGCGCGCCATGTATTCGGAGAACACACCAAGGCTCGCGTGGCGGCGCACGTCGGTGAAGCCCGCGGCGCGCAGTGCTTCGAGCACGCGCTCGGGCGGAATGCAGGCCTCGATGGTGTCCCAGTAATAGCGCCACAACTCGGAAGTGTTGCTGCGGCGGCCGACCACGCGGGCGATCAGCGGCACCACGGCGCGCATGTAGGCCTTGAGCAGCGCGGTGGCGATGCGGCCGTTCGGCTTGGTGATCTCGAGCACCACCACGCGTCCGCCGGGGCGCAGCACGCGGTGGAACTCGCCGAAGGCGGCCGCCACGTCGCTGATGTGGCGCATGGCGTAGCCCATGCTCACGAAATCGCAGCTGGCATCCGGCCGGGGCAGCGCTTCCGCCACGCCCTGGACCAGTTCGACGCCAGGCAGGTCGACCTGTTCCATCATGCCCGCGCTGGGATCGACGCCCACGAGCCGGCCCGTCGGGCCGATGATCCTGAGTGCCTCGCGGGCGACCAGCCCGGTGCCGATGCCGACGTCGAGCACCTGTGCGCCCGGCGCGAGCCCGGCCTGCGAGAGGGCGGCGCGGCGGTACGACGGGCCGGTGCCGAAGGCCAGCACGCTTTCGATGCGGTCGTAGTCGGCGGCGGTGCTGTCGAAGATGCGCCGCAGGAACGCCTGGTGCTCCGCCTCGTTCCTGTAGTACAGCGGCAATGGGGTGTGCGGCGGCAGGATGGTCGGATTCCCGGGCCCGACGGAAGGCGATGGCGTCATCGAAGGATTATCACCAAAAGACCTTGCCGCTTTGGCGCCGGCGCGCCGGCCGTTGTGCGCGCCGGACAGTAAACTCGGAGCTTGCTTTGAAAACACAAGACAGCGAGATAGAAAGCCATGGCCGGACACAGCAAATGGGCGAACATTCAGCACCGGAAGGGCCGCCAGGACGAGAAGCGCGGCAAGCTCTGGACCCGCGCCATCCGTGAAATCACCGTGGCTGCCCGCGCCGGCGGCGGCGACCTCAGTGCCAACCCGCGGCTGCGGCTGGCGGTCGAGAAGGCCAAGGCGGTCAACCTGCCGATCGACACCGTCAAGCGCAACATCGACAAGGCCACCGGCAACCTCGAAGGCGTCAATTACGAAGAAATTCGTTACGAAGGGTACGGCATCGGCGGCGCGGCGATCATCGTCGACACCATGACCGACAACCGCGTGCGCACCGTGGCCGAAGTGCGCCACGCCTTCTCCAAGCACGGCGGCAACATGGGCACCGAGGGCTCGGTGGCCTTCCAGTTCAAGCACTGCGGCCAGATCATCTTCGCCCCCGGCACCAATGAAGACAAGGTGATGGAAGCCGCGCTCGAAGCCGGCGCCGAGGACGTGGTCACCGACGACGACGGCGCCATCGAGGTGATCACCGCCGTCGCCGATTTCGAAGCCGTCAAGAATGCGCTCGAAGCCGCCGGCCTCAAGCCCGAGGTGGCCGAGGTCACCATGCGCGCCGAAAACACGATCGAACTGACCGGCGAGGACGCGGCCAAGATGCAGAAGCTGCTCGATGTGCTCGAAGACCTGGACGACGTCCAGGAGGTCTATCACAACGCCGCGCTCTCCGAATGAATGAACATTGATCCACAGCGAATGAAGAAGGCCCACGAATGAAGGTACTGGTAATTGGAGGAGGGGGCCGGGAGCACGCACTGGCGTGGCGGCTGGCGCAGGCCAGCCGGGTCAGCCG
Source organism: Variovorax sp. SPNA7 (assembly GCF_033807855.1). NCBI lineage: Bacteria > Pseudomonadati > Pseudomonadota > Betaproteobacteria > Burkholderiales > Comamonadaceae > Variovorax > Variovorax sp. SPNA7. The sequence goes on along the minus strand of NZ_CP138513.1, from coordinate 3,165,340 downwards.
CGTGTACGTGGCGCCGGGCAACGGCGGCACCGTGAGCGACGAGCGCTACGACTGCATCGACATCACCGAGCCCGCCGCGCTGCGCGAGTGGGCTGCCAAGGAAAAGATCGCGCTGACCGTGGTCGGCCCCGAGGCGCCGCTGGCAGCAGGCGTGGTCGACGAATTCCGCGCGCACGGCCTGCGCATCTTCGGCCCCACGCAGGCCGCCGCGCAGCTCGAGAGCTCCAAGGCCTTCTCCAAGGCCTTCATGAAGCGCCACAAGATCCCCACGGCCGAGTACGAGGCCTTCACCGATGCCGCGGCAGCACACGCCTACATCGACGCCAAGGGCGCGCCGATCGTCGTCAAGGCCGACGGCCTGGCCGCCGGCAAGGGCGTGGTGGTGGCCATGACCGCACAGGAGGCGCACGAGGCGGTCGACTTCATGCTGGTCGACAACAAGTTCGGTGTCTCCCACAACGACGGCGGCGCGCGCGTCGTCATCGAGGAATTCCTGCAGGGCGAGGAAGCCAGCTTCATCGTGCTGTGCGACGGCAAGAACGTGACCGCGCTGGCCACCAGCCAGGACCACAAGCGCCTGCTCGACAACGACGAAGGTCCCAACACCGGGGGTATGGGCGCCTATTCGCCCGCGCCCGTGGTCACGGCCGAGGTGCATGCGCGCGCAATGCGCGAAATCATCCTGCCGACCATCCGCGGCATGGAAAAGGACGGCATCCCGTACACCGGTTTCCTCTACGCCGGCCTCATGATCGACGCCTCCGGCCATCCCAAGACGCTCGAATTCAACTGCCGCATGGGCGACCCCGAGACACAGCCGATCATGATGCGGCTCAAGTCCGACCTGTTCGAAGTGTTCTGGCATGCCACCGACGGCACGCTCGACCAGGTCGAGCTGCAGTGGGACCGGCGCGTGGCGCTGGGCGTGGTGATGGCGGCGCACGGCTATCCGCTCTCGCCACGCAAGGGCGACCGCATCACCGGCATTCCGCCCGAGGCGCCCGATGCCGTGGTGTTCCACGCCGGCACCACCCAGCAGGACGGCGAACTCAAGACCAGCGGCGGGCGCGTGCTGTGCGTGACCGTGCTGGCTGACAGCGTGAAGCTCGCGCAGCAGCGGGCCTACGAAGTCGCCGCGCGCATCGGCTTCGACGGTGCGCAATACCGCAAGGACATCGGACACCGCGCGGTCCACGCGCGCAACAACCCGCACGCCTGATGCAACAGACCAACCCGGCAGCGGTCGGCGACTACCTGCGCAAGCTGCAGCAGGAGATCGTCGCGGCCGTCGAGGCGGCCGATGGCGGTGCCTGCGTGCGCGACGCCTGGCAAAAGGAGCCCGGCGAGGCGCTGCAGGGCAGCGGCCTCACCTGCATCCTGGAAGGCGGCGCGCTGTTCGAGCGCGCGGGCTGCGGTTTCTCGCAGGTGCGCGGGCCCAGGCTGCCGCCTTCGGCCACGCAGAACCGGCCCGAGCTCGCGGGCGCGCCCTTCGAGGCCATGGGCGTTTCGCTGGTGTTCCATCCGCGCAATCCCTATGTGCCCATCGTCCATATGAACGTGCGCATGCTGGCTGCGCTGCCCGAGGGCAAGGACCCGGTGTGCTGGTTCGGCGGCGGCATGGACCTCACGCCCTGCTATGGCTTCGAGGACGACGCGGTTCACTTCCACACGGTGTGCCGCGACGCGCTGGCCCCTTTCGGCGACGACAAGTACCCACGCTTCAAGACCTGGTGCGACGAGTATTTCTTCCTGAAGCACCGCAACGAGCAGCGCGGCATCGGCGGCATCTTCTTCGACGACTTCGCCGAGGGCGGATTCGAGAACGGCTTTGCCATGATTCGCTCGGTGGGCAATGCCTTCCTGCCGGCCTACCGGCCCATCGTCGATCGCCGCCGCGCCATGCACTGGGGCGAGCGCGAACGGGCGTTCCAGCTCTACCGGCGCGGACGCTACGTGGAGTTCAACCTCGTATGGGACCGCGGCACGCACTTCGGGCTGCAATCGGGCGGGCGCACCGAATCGATTTTGCTGTCGATGCCGCCGCTGGCCAGCTGGGCCTATCGGCAGCAGCCGGAGCCAGGCAGCCCCGAAGCCGCGCTGTACAGCGACTTCATCGTGCGGCGCGACTGGTTGTGATCCCCACCGGCACGGCTCCGCGCATCGGCATCTTCGGCGGCGCCTTCGACCCGCCGCACAACGCCCACGTCGCGCTGGCCGAGGCCGCATTGGCGCAGTTGGATCTCGCCGAACTGCACGTCATTCCGACGGGCCAGGCCTGGCACAAGAGCAGGGCGCTGACGCCCAAGGAAGATCGCCTGGCGATGGCCCGCCTGGCTTTTGGCGGATTGACGGGCACGGTCGTCATCGACAGCCGCGAAGTGTTGCGCGACGGCCCCACCTACACGCTCGACACCCTGCATGAATTGCAGCGGGAGCAGCCCGGCGCCCAGCTCGTCCTGATCATGGGCGCCGACCAGGCCAGCGCACTGCCGACATGGCACGGTTGGCAGGCTATACTCGGCATTGCTATTGTTTCTGTAGCGTATCGCGCATTATCGACGGGCGGCACTGCTCGTTTTGATCCGAAGATGCTGCCCGGCCTGCCGGCTGGCGCGCGTTTCGAGGCGCTCGAATTGCCGGCCATGGACACCAGCGCCACCGACATCCGGCGGCGTGCGGCGCTTGGCGAGGACATTTCCTCGCTGGTTCCGTCCGCCGTTGCACGCTATATTGACCAACACCACCTTTACCGCCCTGCCTGATGACCACTGAAGCCGCCGCCAAGAAAGACACCCAGAAACTCCAGCGAGCCATCATCGATGGTCTCGAAGACGTCAAGGCGCAGGACATCCAGGTTTTCGACACCGAGCATCTCTCGCCGCTGTTCGAGCGCGTGATCGTGGCCTCGGGCACCTCTAACCGGCAGACCAAGGCGCTGGCCGCCAGCGTGCGCGATGCCGTGCGCGAAGCCGGCTTCGGCAAGCCGCGCATCGAGGGCGAGGACAACGGCGAGTGGATCATCGTGGACTGCGGCGCGGCCGTCGCGCACATCATGCAGCCCGCCATCCGCCAGTACTACCACCTCGAGGAGATCTGGGGCGACAAGCCGGTGCGCGCCAAGCTCGGCGGCACCAAGCCGGCCCTTGCCACCGCCTCCAAGGTGATCGAGGAAAAGAAGCCGGTCGCGGCCAAGATGCCCAACCTGCGCCGCGCGAGCGCGGCCAAGACCGCCATCCGCGCGGCCGAGCAGGAAGCCAAGGCCGAGAAGGCGAGCCGGAGCCCGGCAAAGAAGACCGCCGCCAAGAAGGCGCCGGCCCGGAAGACCACCACGGCACGCGTGCCGGTCAAGGTGGTCGGCAAGCCCGCTGCCAAGAAGCCAGCCGCAAAGAAGGCGCCTGCCAAGAAGGCGCCTGCCCGCCGCGCATGAAGCTGCTGGTGGTCGCCGTCGGGCAGCGCATGCCCGACTGGGCGCAGACCGCCTGGGACGACTACGCCAAGCGCTTCCCGCCCGAGCTCAAGCTCGAACTGCGCGCCGTCAAGACCGAACCCCGCGGCTCCAAGTCGCTCGAGACGCTCTACGCGGCCGAGCGCGAACGCATCGAGGGCGCCATCGCCAAGGGCATGCGCATCGTCGTGCTCGACGAGCGCGGCACCGCACTCACCACCAAGGCCCTGGCTGCGCGCCTGCAGGCCTGGCAGGGCGAGGGCGACGACGTGGCCCTTGTGATCGGCGGGCCCGATGGCCTCGACCCCGCCTTCAAGGCCGCAGCCCACGAGCGCATCCGCCTGTCCGACCTGACCCTGCCGCACGCGATGGCGCGCGTGCTGCTCGTGGAGCAGCTGTACCGGGCCTGGTCGGTCAACGCGGGCCATCCGTATCACCGGGAATGAGCACCGGCTTCATCTACCTTGCATCCCAGAGCCCGCGCCGCGCCCAGCTGCTCGGCCAATTCGGCGTCCGCCACGAACTGCTGCTGGCCGGTACCGACGAAGATGCCGAATCGCTCGAAGCGGTGCTGCCCGGTGAATCGCCGACTGCCTACGTGCAGCGCGTGACGGGCCTGAAGCTCGATGCGGCGGTCGCGCGGCGCAAGCGCCTGGGACTCGCCGATGCGCCGGTGCTCTGTGCCGACACCACGGTGGCCCTCGGCCGCACCATCCTCGGCAAGCCCGAGGATGCGCGCGATGCCGAGCGCATGCTCGCGCTGCTGTCGGGCACCACGCATCGCGTGCTGACGGCCGTGGCGCTGCAGCATGGCCGCCGGCGCCATGCGGCGCTCAGCGTGTCGCGCGTGCGCTTTGCAGCCATGACCCGAAAGCAGATCGCGCGCTATGCCGCCAGCGGCGAGCCGCTCGGCAAGGCCGGCGCCTATGCGATCCAGGGTGCGGCGGCTGCGTACATCGAGCACATCAGCGGGTCCTATTCGGGCATCATGGGACTCCCGATGTTCGAGACCGCGCAGCTTCTTCGCAGCGCCGGTTTCATTATTTAAGACCTCATGCAAGACATCCTGATCAACTGGTCCCCGCAGGAGACCCGTGTGGCGCTGGTCGAGCACGGCGCGGTGCAAGAGCTGCACGTCGAACGCACGCTGGAGCGCGGGCTGGTCGGCAACATCTACCTTGGCAAGGTGTCGCGCGTGCTGCCGGGCATGCAGTCGGCCTTCATCGACGTCGGCCTCGAGCGCACGGCCTTCCTGCACGTGGCGGACATCGTGGCGCCGTTCACGCCGGGCTCGCGGCCGAGTGCGCCGGCCCCCGAGCGCGACCACCGCAACGGCGGGCCGATGGTGCCCATCGAGAAGCAGGTGTTCGAAGGCCAGTCGCTGCTGGTGCAGGTGATCAAGGATCCGATCGGCACCAAGGGTGCGCGGCTTTCCACGCAGATCAGCATTGCCGGCCGGCTGCTGGTGTTCCTGCCGCAGGACAACCATATCGGCGTTTCGCAGAAGATCCCTTCGGACCAGCGCGAATCATTGCGCACGCGCATGCTCGCGCTGATCGAGGCCGCCGCAGCGGCCGACAGCGGCGGCGTGGTGCCTGCCAACACCGGCGGCTTCATCCTGCGCACCAACGGCGAAGATTCGTCCGACGCCGAGCTGGCCGAGGACATCGCCTACCTGCGCAAGACCTGGTCGCGCATCCGCGAGGCGTCGAGCAAAATGCCGCCGATGTCGCTGCTGCACCAGGACCTGAGCCTGCTGCAGCGCGTGCTGCGCGACATGACCAGCGAAGACACGCAGACCATCCGCATCGATTCGCGCGAGCAGTTCGAGGTGCTGCTCAAGTTCGGGCTCGAATACATGCCGCAGGCGGCCGGCAAGCTGCAGCACTACAAGGGCGAGCGGCCGATCTTCGACCTGTATTCGGTCGACGAGGAAATCGCCAAGGCGCTGGGCCGTCGCGTCGAACTCAAGTCGGGCGGCTACCTCGTGGTCGACCAGACCGAGGCGCTCACCACGGTGGACGTGAACACCGGCGGCTTCGTGGGTGCGCGCAATTTCGACGACACCATCTTCAAGACCAACCTGGAAGCGGCGCAGGCCATCGCGCGCCAGCTGCGGCTGCGCAACCTGGGCGGGATCATCATCGTCGACTTCATCGACATGGGGCGCGACGACCACCGCGAGCAGGTGCTGGCCGAGTTCCGCAAGCAGCTTGCGCGCGACCGCGTCAAGACCACGGCGGGCGGCTTTTCGCAGCTCGGCCTGGTCGAGATGACGCGCAAGCGCACGCGCGAATCGCTGGCCCACATGCTGTGCGAGCCCTGCGCGGCCTGCGGCGGGCAGGGCATCGTGAAGACCGCGCGCAGCGTGGCCTACGACGCCATGCGCGAGATATTGCGCGAGGCGCGGCAGTTCACGCCGCGCGAGTTCCGCATCGTGTCGTCGCCGCAGGTGATCGAGCTGTTCCTCGACGAGGAAAGCCAGCATCTTGCGGGGCTGAGCGACTTCATCGGCAAGCCGATTTCGCTGCAGTCCGAGCCCGCCATCGGGCAGGGCCAGTACGACATCGTGCTGCTCTGAAGGCTTCTTGTCAGAGCGGCGGGTCCTGCCCCGGCGTTGCGCTGCGCATCGCCAGCGTCTGCAGCCGGGCATAGAGCCCGTCCAGCGCCATCAACTGCTCGTGGCTGCCTTGCTCGGCGATGCGGCCTTGCTCCATCACGATGATGCGGTCGGCGTGCTGGATGGTCGACAGCCGATGCGCGACGATCAGCGTGGTGCGGTTCTGCATCAGGCGATGCAGGGCGTCCTGCACCAGCCGCTCCGATTCGGTGTCGAGGGCCGAGGTGGCCTCGTCGAGCAGCAGGATGGGCGCGTTCTTGTAGAGCGCGCGTGCAATGGCTAGGCGCTGGCGCTGGCCGCCGGAAAGCTGCGTGGCGTTGTGGCCGAGCACCGTGTCGATGCCCTGCGGCAGGCTTTCGACGTGGGAGGCGAGGTTGGCGGCTTCTATGCACTGCTGCACGCGAGCGCGATCGACCGCGGCGCCCAGCGCCACGTTGGCGGCCAGCGTGTCGTTGAGCATCACCACGTCCTGGCTTACCATCGCGAACTGCGCGCGCAGGCTCTTGAGTTCCCATTCGCTGGTGTCGTGCCCGTCGAGCAGCACCTGTCCGCCGCTCGGCAGCACGAAGCGCGGCAGCAGGTTGACCAGCGTGGTCTTGCCGGAGCCCGAAGGGCCGACGAAGGCCACCACCTGGCCCGGCTCGATCGTCAGGTTCACGCCGTCGAGCGCGCGGGCTTCGTCCTCGCCGCGGTAGCTGACCTTGACCTCGCGCAGCTCGATGCGGCCTTGTGCATGCTCGATGGAGAAACTGCCCTGCGGCTCCGGGGCCACCTCGTCGATCAGTACCAGGCCGCGTTCGAGCGCTGCAAGGCCGCGCGTGATGGGCGCGGCCATGTCCGCCAGGCGGCGGATCGGCGCGATCAGCATCAGCATGGCCGTGATGTAGGCCACGAAGCCGCCCACGGTCAGGCCCTGTTCGCCGCTCTGCCAGAGCGCGATCATCACCACCACCGACAACGCGAGCGCGGCCATCATCTGCGTGAGCGGCGTGGTGGCGGCCTGCGCAATGGTCGATTTCACGGCCAGGCGGTTCAGGCGCTGGCTCAGCTGTTCGAAGCGCTCGCCTTGCGCAGCCTCGGCCCCGTGCAGCCGCACCATGCGGTGCGCGAGCACGTTCTCTTCCACCACGTAGGCCAGTTCGTCGGTGGCCTGCTGGCCCTGCTGCGTCAGGCGATACAGGCGCTTGGAAAACACCTTCATGATCCACGAGATGCTCGGCACCAGGAAGGCGACGATGAGCGTGAGCTTCCAGTTCAGATAGACCAGGTAGGCGAGCAGCGCCACCAGCGTGAAGCCGTCACGCGAAAGCCCGAGCAGGGCCTGCACCAGCAGCATGGAGCCGGTCTGCACTTCGTACACCACGGTGTTGGAAAGCGCGCTGGCCGACTGCCGCGAGAACAGGGCCAGCTCGGCCGCCAGCAGGCGCTGGAACAGCACGCGGCGCAGCCGCTGCATGCCTTCGTTGGCGATGCGCGAGAGCGCATATTGGGAAATGAACTGCGCGATGCCGCGCACCGCGAACAGCAGCAGCACGGCCGCCGGCACGATCCACAGCGCGAGCTGGCCGCGGTTGAAGCCGCGGTCGAGCAGCGGCTTCAGCAGGGCCGCCATCAAGGGCTCGGTGACGGCCGCCAGCAGGGCGCCGATGAGCCCGACGGCCCACCAGTGGCGCGAGCCGCCGAACCAGGTCATGAGTCGCGCCAGCCGGCGTGTCAGGGGAGGGCGTGCGGTCTCACTGCCGGGGGATGCTTGCATGGCGGCGGATTCTACGGGCCTCACCGGAGGGCCTTCGGAGGGCCGCCGTGTAGGACCGCATCGCCCGATACACGTTTTGTGACGGCACGATCGAACCAGTGTGTAACATGTGGCCCGTCGCACCGGGTAGAACTTTTTGCCCCGAAACATCTCCGAACCGCATGAACAAGCCGTTGCCAGTTTCCATTCCAACTCCTTCTTCATCGCTTTTTGCACGCCGCGCCTTGATTGCGGCTCTTGCTGCAACTCCCATGCTGCCCGCGCTCGCCCAGTTCCGGGTCGAGGTGTCGGGCGTCGGGCTCACGCAGCTGCCCATTGCGCTGGTTCCGTTCAAGGGGCAGGACGCCTCGCCGCAGAAGATCTCCGAGATCGTGCAGGCCGACCTGGAGCGCAGCGGCCAGTTCCGCGGCGTCGATGCTTCGGGCCAGGCGCTGGACGAAGCCTCGCGCCCCGACCTCGCGCTGTGGCGCCAGCGCACGGCCGATTCGCTCGTGGTGGGCAGCGTCACGCGCCTGGCCGACGGCCGCTTCGACGTGCGCTTTCGCCTCTGGGACGTGGTGCGCGGACAAGACCTCGGCGGTCAGAGCTACACCGTTCCGCAAGGCGACCTACGGCTCGCGTCGCACCGCATTGCCGACTACGTCTATGAAAAACTGACCGGCGACAAGGGCATCTTCTCGACCCGCATCGCCTACGTGACCAAGGGCGGCAGCCGCTATTCGCTGTGGGTGGCGGATGCCGACGGCGAGAACGCGCAGGCCGCGCTCGCCAGCCCTGAGCCCATCATCTCGCCGGTCTGGTCGTCCAACGGGCAGCAACTGGCGTACGTGTCCTTCGAGTCGCGCAAGCCCGTGGTGTACGTGCACAACGTGGCGAGCGGGCAGCGCCGCCTGCTGGCCAACTTCCGCGGCTCCAACAGCGCACCGGCGTGGGCGCCCGATGGCGGCTCGCTGGCCGTCACGCTCAGCCGCGACGGCGGCTCGCAGCTCTACACCATCCCGGCGGGCGGCGGCGAGCCACGCCGGCTGACCCAGAGCGCCAGCATCGACACCGAGCCGGTCTACTCGGCCGACGGCAGCACGATCTACTTCGTGAGCGACCGCGGCGGCGCCCCGCAGATCTACAAGATGGGCGCCAGCGGCGGTGCGCCGACGCGTGTCACCTTCAGCGGCACCTACAACATTTCTCCTTCTGTCAGCGGCGATGGCCGGTGGTTGGCCTACATCTCCCGCGTTGGCGGTGCCTTCAAACTCCACGTGATGGAGTTGGCCACCGGCAATGTCTCGGCCATCACCGACACCTCGGCAGACGAGAGCCCGAGTTTTGCCCCCAACAGCAAGCTGATCGTCTACGCAACGCACCTGCAAGGCCGCGAAGCGCTCATGACGACCACGCTGGATGGAAAAATAAAGGCACGGCTGGCGGGACAGGGCGGAGACATAAGAGAACCGGACTGGGGTCCGTTTCAAAAGCAATGACCAAGGTTTATTTGAGGAGTACCCAATGTTGAAACGTACGATTTATTCGCTGGCCATCGTGGCTCTGATTGCCGGTTGCTCGTCGGGCACCAAGCTCAACGACGCCCCGGTGACCGACCGCTCCGGCACCGCCGGCGGCCAGCAGGGCAGCGCGAGCGCAGTGGCGCCCGTCACCATCGATCCCAATGCCGGTACCGCACAAGGTCCGGTCGGTATCGAACGGATCGTCTTTTTCGACTACGACAGCTACACGGTCAAGCCCGAGTTCCAGTCCCTGATCGACGGCCACGCCCGTTTCCTCAAGGCCAACCCGCAGCGCCGCGTTTCCATCGAAGGCCACACCGACGACCGTGGCGGCCGCGAGTACAACCTTGCACTGGGCCAGAAGCGCTCCGAAGCCGTCCGCCGCGCGTTGACGCTCTTGGGCGTGAACGATGCCCAGATCGAAGCCGTCAGCTTCGGCAAGGAAAAGCCGGCGGTCCAGGGCTCGGGCGAAGAAGCCTGGGCGCAGAACCGCCGCGCTGAAATCCGCTACACCCGGTGATGCAACACACCCTGTTGCGAGGCGCGGCACTGGCTGCTGCCTTGCTTTGCGTTTCGGTCGGCTCGCAAGCTGCGTTGTTCGAGGATGACGAGGCGCGCCGCGCCATCCTCGACCTGCGGCAGCGGGTGGAGGCGATGCGCCAGCAGACCGACCAGCGGCTTGCCGACGAAAACGGCCAGCTGCGCCGCAGCCTGCTCGACCTGCAGAACCAGATCGAGCAGATGCGGGGCGACCTCGCGCGCATGACCGGCCAGAACGAACAGCTGCAGCGCACGGTCAGCGAGATGCAGTCGCGCCAGACCACCATCGACGACCGGCTCAAGCAGAACGAGCCGACGAAGGTTTCGGTGGACGGCCGCGAATTCACCGCCGATCCCAAGGAAAAGGCCGACTTCGACGCTGCGCTCGGCATCTTCCGTGCGGGCCAGTTCGCGCAGGCGCAAACCGCGTTTGCCGAATTCGTCAAGCGCTACCCGCAAAGCGGCTACAACGCCTCCGCGCTGTTCTGGCTCGGCAATGCGCAGTACGCCACGCGCAACTACAACGAGGCCATCGCGAACTTCCGCTCCATGCTGTCGCTTGCGCCCGACCACGCCAAGGCTCCCGAGGCCGTGCTGTCGATCGCCAACTGCCAGATCGAGTTGAAGGACACGCGCGCCGCGCGCCGCACGCTGGAAGACCTGACCAAGGCCTATCCGCAATCCGAAGCCGCCCAGGCGGGCCGCGAGCGTCTCTCGCGCCTGCGCTAACGACGGCGGAGCCCTCCGCTTGAGCGCAGCCATCCTTCCCGATGCGTCGACCGCCGCCGCGAATGTCGTCACCGACACCGCGGCGCCCGACTTCGCGCGCCGCTTCGGCGGCCTCGAACGCCTGTACGGCGTGGCCGGTGCCGCGCGCATCCGCAACGCCCACGTGCTCGTGGCCGGCATCGGCGGCGTGGGATCGTGGGCGGTCGAGGCGCTGGCACGCAGCGGGGTGGGGCGGCTCACGCTGATCGATCTCGATCACGTCTCGGAGTCGAACATCAACCGGCAGATCCACGCGCTCGATGCGACCGTGGGGCAGGCCAAGGTCGAGGCCATGCGCGACCGCATTGCGCAGATCAATCCCGACTGCAAGGTGCTCGCGCTCGATGAATTCGTCGAGCCCGGCAACTGGACAGCGTTGCTCGACGCGGCGCAGGCTGCCAACGGCCCTGCAACGGCCGTCATCGACGCCTGCGACCAGGTCAAGGCCAAGCTCGCGATGGCCGCATGGGCGCGCGCGTCGCGCAGCGCCTTCGTCACCGTGGGCGCGGCCGGCGGCAAGCGGCAGGCGCACAAGGTCGACATCGACGATCTCGCGCTCGTCACGCACGACCCGCTCCTGGCCCAGCTTCGCCAGCGCCTTCGCAAGGAGCATGGCGCTCCGCGCGAGGGCCGCAAGATCGGCGTGGCCTGCGTCTTCAGCCGCGAGAGCGTCGCGCCGCCCGATGCCTCCTGCGCCATCGAAGAAGGCGACGGTTCGCTCAACTGCCATGGCTACGGCTCGGTGGTGAGCGTGACCGCGACTTTCGGCCAATGTGCAGCAGGTTGGGTTCTCGACAAGATTGCGAGCAACGCCACGCTATAATCTTTGGCTTTGCCGGATTCAACGCCGGTGAAGAAAAACCGAAAAAGAAGAAATTGGTTCCGGGACGTTAGCTCAGTTGGTAGAGCAGCGGACTTTTAATCCGTTGGTCACTGGTTCGAATCCAGTACGTCCTACCAGACCCATACAAAAAGCCGCTCATCGAGCGGCTTTTTTATTGCCCGCAGAAGATCGGCGTCAGTCCTCGTCTTCCCACTTCCCCACGACGGTGCCGAGCACCGTGAACGCGGCGCGGATCGGCTCGTGCTTGGGATTCAGCGGCAGCAGCCAGCGGCGGCCGTCTTCCTGCTTGAAGACCTTGAAGGTGACCTCGTTGCTTGCATCGAGCCTGGCAATGATGCGCTCGCCGTCTTCAGGCGTTGTTCGCTGCGTGTCGACGAAGATGATGGACTCCGCGGGATAGCTCTTCAGGTGGCCGCTCGGTGCGGTCATGCTGTCGCCCCGCACGCGCAGCGCGTAGGTGTTGCCGGGACTGTGATGCGCAACGCAGGGAAGCCAGCGCTCGGCCTGGATCGCTCCTTGCGCGGCACCCTTCCATGAGGCGACCTGCGTCCATGCGATGAGGGGAACGGTGCCGGGCGTGCCGGGATTGAAAGAGGGGCCCGACGGCGGCGTGCGTGTGACCCGGTAGGAGCCTGGAGGTTCGCTGGCGTTGTCGCGCGCCGCGCGTGGCTGGGGGACGTCCCAGGGCGCAGGGCCGTCGCCGGTGTCGAGCCAGTTGGGATCGACGCGGTAGGCGCGTGCCAGCGCGAGCAGGGCCATCGAGCGGCCGGTGTCGCCGCGTTCTATCTTCGAGATGTTGGATTGCTTGACGCCTGAAGCCGCTTCGGCTTGCTTCTGAGTCATCCTGGCGTATTTGCGCGCTGCCAATGCGCGCGCGGCAATAGTCTCCATGGGCGCCGATTTAAGCGCAGGCGAATATTCACTTTGGACTCTAGAATAGTTGAAAGGGAGTATTTGCCATGAAACCACGCAAGTTGGTGCTGGCGCCGAAAGCCGCGAGGCCGAAGCACAAGCCAATTGAAGAGCGGAGCCACCACGCATGCGGCGTGGTGCCGCGCTCAGACCGTATTCACCCGTTGGGCTGAGCCGTGCGGAGGCTCCTGCCGCCGGGCCTGTGGCTCGACCGCGCGCTGTGCGCGCTGTTGGCGCTGCTGTCCGCCGCGGCGCTTTTCCATGGATTTCGATCGCAGGACGACGGCCTGGCCGGCCTGGGGATCGCGGGCCTCGTTGCCGCGGGGTGGATCGGGACCGCGTTGTTCGACGACAGCGCCTTCAGGCGGGCGCGTGCGGTCCGGGAGGCGGTAGAGAAAGCGTCGCGCTCACGCGCACGCAATCCTTGATGTGCTGCTCGCCCAGGGCGCGCAAGGCCGCGTAGCCGAGCGCAGCGGAAACGATCTGCCCGGCAATCGGCACGTACTTGGCAGCCTGCTTGGCCGTGAGCTTCACGCCGGCATGCCGCGCGAGCTTGATCAGCAGGTCGCGCGTGACGAGCCTGCCGACCAGCAGCGCACCAACGGTCGTGGCGGCCTTCTGGATGCGTTCGCGCTGGTGCGGCGCGAGCTTTTCGACCTGGGTGACCGACAGGCCGAACTCGGCGCTGATCTGCGGCACCAGTCGCGAGAGCAGGGCCGCATCGGCTGCCCAGTCGATGCCCGGCAGGGGCACGGCGCTGGCGGCCGCGGCCATCAGCGCCTTGCGGCCGATCAGACGGCGGCTGCGGTGGATGGCCGCGATCAGCTTTTCGTCACCACGGGCCAGTTCGATGGCGGATGGCATGCAGGGCGTCTCCTTCGGAAGGATCAGGCCGCGAGCGCCTCAAGCTGGTCCGAAAGGGCCAGCCAGCGCTCTTCGAGGCGGCCGATTTCGTCGTTGAGGGCTTTCAGCCGCTTGCCCGCTTCGGCAATCTCTGCCGGCGGCAAAGGCTGCGCCAGGCGCGCCTCGAGCGCGGTGCGTTCGCTGCCGGCCGCAACCAGCCGTTCGTCGATCTGCGCGATCTCGCGCTTGATCGGCTTGGCCTGGTCGCTGCGCTGCTGGCGGTCCTGAGCGTCCTGTTTCGGCGCCGGCGCGGCCGTGTTGGCGGCTTCGCGCACGGCCACCTTGGCTTCCTCGCGCAGCCGCTTGGCTTCGTCGAGCAGGTAGCGCTGGTAGTCGTCGAGGTCGCCGTCGAAATCGGCGACCACGCCGCGGCCCACGAGCCAGAACTCGTCGCACACCGAGCGCAGCAGCGCGCGGTCGTGGCTCACCAGCATCAGCGTGCCTTCGAACTCGTTGAGCGCCACCGCCAGCGCCTCGCGCGTGGCCAGGTCCAGGTGGTTGGTGGGCTCGTCCAGCAGCAGCAGGTTGGGGCGCTGCCAGACCATCATCGCGAGCACCAGGCGCGCCTTCTCGCCGCCGCTCATGGTGCCCACGGGCTGCTTCACCATGTCGCCGCTGAAGTTGAAGCTGCCCAGGAAGCCGCGCAGCGCCTGCTCGCCGGTGCTTTCCTTGACGGCGCTGCCCAGCTCGCGCGCCATGCGCACCATGTGTTCGAGCGGGTTGTCCTGCGGGCGCAGCACGTCGAGTTCCTGCTGCGCGAAGTAGCCGATGTTGAGGCCCTTGCCTTCGGTGACCTGGCCGGCCAGCGCGCCCATTTCGCGCGCAATGGTCTTCACCAGTGTCGACTTGCCCTGGCCGTTGGCGCCCAGGATGCCGATGCGCTGGCCCGCGAGCACAGAGCGGCTCACGCCCCGCAAGATGGTCTTGGGCTCTTCGCCCTCGATCTCATAGCCGAAGCTCGCATTGCTGATCGAGAGCATCGGGTTCGGGATGTTGCCCGGCTCCTTGAACTCGAAGGTGAAGTCGGCCTCGGCCAGCAGCGGCGCGACCTTTTCCATGCGCTCCAGCGCCTTGACCCGGCTTTGCGCCTGCTTGGCCTTGCTGGCCTTGGCCTTGAAGCGGTCGATGAACTTCTGCAGGTGGGCGATCTTGTCCTGCTGCTTGGAGAAGGCCACCTGCTGCTGCTCCATCTGCAGCGCGCGCATGTCCTCGAACTTGCTGTAGTTGCCGCCGTAGCGCGTGAGCTGCGCGTTGGCGATGTGCAGCGTGACGTCGGTCACGGCGTCGAGGAACTCGCGGTCGTGGCTGATGACGATCATGGTGCCGGCGTACTTCTGCAGCCAGGCCTCGAGCCAGACGAGCGCGTCCAGGTCCAGGTGGTTGGTGGGTTCGTCGAGCAGCAGCAGGTCGCTCGGGCACATCAGCGCGCGGGCCAGCTGCAGGCGCATGCGCCAGCCCCCCGAGAAGCTGTTGACGGGCTCGTCGAGCTCGTGCGACTTGAAGCCCAGCCCGAGCACCAGCGCCTGCGCGCGCGGCACGGCGTCGTGCTCGCCGGCGTCGGCCAGGTCGGTGTAGGCGTGGGCCAGTTCCATGCCGATGTCGGCGTCGTCGGGGTTGGCTTCGTAGGCGGCCTCGATGGCCGCCAGCGAGGCGCGCAGTTCGGCCAGCCGGGTGTCGCCGCCCACCACGAAGTCGGTGGCCGACTCCTCGGTTTCGGGCATGTCCTGCGCCACCTGCGCCATGCGCCACTGCTTGGGCACGTAGAAGTCGCCGCCGTCTTCGTGCAGCGAACCGTTGAAGAGCGCGAACAGGGTCGACTTGCCGGCGCCATTGCGCCCGACGAGGCCGACCTTCTCACCGGGATTGATGGTGACGGTGGCGCCGTCGAGCAGAACCTTGGCGCTGCGGCGAAGAATGACGTTTTTGAGAGTAATCATGAAATAGGAACCGTAGGGGCGATTATCCCGCCCGGCCCGTGGCGGCCTGGCGCGAAGGGACAAATGGGGAGGACACCACCCGGAGAAGGAGGGCCGCAGCCGTGCTGCGGGAAGCGGCAGAAAGGGGCGTGGGCGGGCGCAGCTAACGCGCGCCGGCGCCGGCCAGCAGCGCGGCTCGGGTCACGAGCAGGACCTGGTCCTCGCCCGCGGAGGTTTCCAGCCACACGACTTCGAGCTGCGGGAAGGCGGCCTCGAAGTATTCGCGCTCGTTGCCGATTTCCAGCACCAGCACGGCCTCTTCGCTCATGCGGGAAGGCGCGTCGGCGAACAGCTGGCGCACGAAGTCCATGCCGTCGGTGCCGCCGGCCAGCGCCAGTTCGGGCTCGGCGCGGTATTCGGCGGGCAGGGCGGCCATGCTCGCGCTGTTCACGTAGGGCGGGTTGCACAGCACCAGGTCATAGGGACCCGGCAGGCTGGCAAGACCGTCGGATTCGACCAGCCGGATGCGCGCATCGAGCTGGTGCCGCGTGACGTTGATGGCCGCGACTTCGAGCGCCAGGGCCGACAGGTCGGCGGCATCGACCGTGATGTCCGGATAGGTCATGGCCGCGAGGATGGCGAGGCTGCCGTTGCCCGTGCACAGGTCGAGCACGCGCTGCGTGTGCTCGCCGAGCCAGTAGTCAATGCTGCCGTCGGCGATCAGCTCCGCGATGAAGCTGCGCGGCACGATGGCGCGCTCGTCCACGTAGAAGGACACGCCCTGCAGCCATGCCTCCTTGGTCAGATACGCGGCGGGCTTGCGCGTGGCAATGCGTTCGTCCAGCAGCGCCGCGACCTTGCCGGCATCGGCCGGCGAGACGGCCGTGTCGGCCACCGCGTCGATGTCGTCCAGCGGCAGCTTCAGGCGCCACAGCACCAGCCATGCGGCTTCGTCGAAGGCGTTGGCGGTGCCGTGGCCGAAGGCGACCCCGGCCTCTTCCAGCCGCTTGGCGCCAGCTTCGATCAGCTCGATGACTGTGCTCATCGGGCGAGCGACGCTTCGAGGCGCTCCAGCGTGCGCTTGTAGATGTTCTTCAGCGTCTCGATCTCGGCCACGTCGATGTGCTCGTCGATCTTGTGGATGCTGGCGTTGACCGGGCCGAGCTCGACCACCTGCTTGCAGATCTTGGCGATGAAGCGCGCATCGCTGGTGCCGCCGCTGGTCGAGAGCTCGGTGGCGATGCCGGTTTCGTCGGCAATGGCCGCCTGCACTGCGCTGACGAGTTCGCCGGGCGTCGTGAGAAAGGGCAGGCCGCCGATGGTCCAGGCGAGCGTGCAGTCGACGCCGTGCGCATCGAGCACCGCATGCACGCGCTTTTGCAGGGATTCGGGCGTCGATTCGGTCGAGAAGCGGAAGTTGAAGTCGATGACGGCGCTGCCCGGAATCACGTTGCTCGCGCCGGTGCCCGCGTGAAAGTTGCTGATCTGCCAGCTGGTGGGCTGAAAGTAGGCGTTGCCCGCATCCCAGCCGCCCGCGGCGTTGATGGCCACCAGTTCCGCCAGCGCAGGCGCCACGGCGTGCACCGGGTTCTTTGCCAGATGCGGATAGGCGATGTGGCCCTGCACGCCATGGACCGTGAGCTTGCCGCTCATGGTGCCGCGGCGGCCGTTCTTGATCATGTCGCCGCAGCGCTCGACGGCGGTGGGCTCGCCGACGATGCAGTAGTCGATGGTTTCGCCGCGCGCAGCCAGCGCGTTGCAGACGATGACCGTGCCATCGATGCCCGGGCCTTCCTCGTCGCTGGTGAGCAGCAGCGCGAGCGTGAGCCTGGGATCGGGCGTGGCCGCAAGGAACTCCTCGATGGAGACAACGAAGGCCGCGATCGAGGTCTTCATGTCGCACGCGCCGCGCCCGTAGAGCTTGCCGCCGCGGTGGGTGGGCGTGAACGGGTGGCTGGTCCACTGCTCGACCGGCCCCGTGGGCACCACGTCGGTGTGGCCCGCGAACACCAGCGTCTTCGTCGGCGCGCTGCCGGCCGGGCGGCGCACCGCCCACAGGTTGGTCACGCGAAAATCGGCCGGGCCGCTTTCGATGGTCTCGAGCGTGAAGCCCAACCGTGCCAGCCGTTCGCCGAGGATCTGTTGGCAACCCGCATCCTCGGGGGTGACCGAGGGGCGCGAGATGAGTTGTTCGGCGAGCTGGAGGGTACGGGACATCGGCGGAAGGCTGTGTTCAGAACTTCACGTCGAGCGTGATGTCGGTGAAGGTGGGTTCGTCGACCTGGTCCGTCAGGCTGCGGTCTTCGGTCTTCTGCTTGGGCGCGGCGCGGTTCTGCAGCCGCCACATCAGGTTGGTGGGCGAGTCGGCCTGGGCCAGGCCTTCTTCGCGCGTCACGCGCTCTTCGGTGACGAGGCGGGCAATGTCTTCCTCGAAGGTCTGCGAGCCTTCCGCCATCGACTGCTCCATGGCTTCCTTGACGGCGGAGAAGTCGCCCTTTTCGATCAGCTCGGCCACCAGGGCCGTGTTGAGCATGACCTCGAGCGCGGGCACGCGGCCGCCGGTGGGCGTGCGCAGCAGCCGCTGCGACACGATGGCGCGCAGCGCCGAGCCCAGGTCGCCCAGCAGCGTGGGGCGCACCTCGACCGGGAAGAAGCTCAGGATGCGGTTGAGCGCGCGGTAGCTGTTGTTGGCATGCAGCGTGGCCACGCACAGGTGGCCCGACTGCGCATAGGCAATGGCGGCCGTCATGGTTTCGCGGTCGCGGATCTCGCCGATCTGGATCACGTCGGGCGCCTGGCGCAGCGCATTCTTGAGCGCGACCTGCAGCGACTCGGTGTCGCTGCCCACGTCGCGCTGGTTCACCAGCGACTTCTTGTTGGTGTAGGTGAACTCGATGGGTTCTTCCACCGTGAGGATGTGGCCCGTGGCGTGCTCGTTGCGGTAGTCGAGCATCGAGGCCAGCGTGGTGGTCTTGCCGGCGCCGGTTGCGCCCACCATCAGGATGAGCCCGCGCTTCTCCATGATGAGCGTCTTGAGGATGTCGGGCAGGTTCAGGTCGGCAAAGCTCGGAATGGTCGAGGCGATGTGCCGCACCACCACCGCATAGCTGCCGCGCTGGCGCATGGCGCTGATGCGGTAGTTGCCGGCACCCTCGAGCATCACGGCCATGTTGAGTTCGCCTGTTCGCTCCAGTTCCTGGATGCGGGCTTCGGGCACCACCTCGGCCAGCAGCGCGAGCGGCGCGGTGGCCGGCAGCACCTGGGCGTTGATCGGCACGCAGGTGCCGTTGAGGCGGATCAGCACCGGGGAGTGCGCCGAGAGGTAGATGTCGGAGGCCTTGCGCTCGGCCATCAAACGAAGAATCCGCTCCATCATGTTCATCGGTCTCTCTCCTCGGGTGCTGTTGTTTTCTCGATCAGTCGCGCAGCAGGTCGTTCAGGCTGGTCTTGGAACGCGTTTGCGCATCGACCGTCTTGACGATGATCGCCGCGTAGGTGCTGTATTCCTGGCCCGACTTGGTCTTCTTGGGCAGGTTGCCGCTGATCACGACGCTGCCGGACGGCACGCGGCCGAAGGAAGTCTCTCCGGTGTCGCGGTTGAAGATCGGGGTGCTCTGGCCGATGTACACACCCATGCCGAGCACCGAGTTTTCCTCGATCACCACGCCCTCGACCACTTCGGAGCGCGCGCCGATGAAGCAGTTGTCCTCGATGATGGTCGGGCCGGCCTGCAGCGGCTCGAGCACGCCGCCGATGCCGACGCCGCCCGACAGGTGCACGTTGGCGCCGATCTGCGCGCAGGAACCCACGGTGGCCCAGGTGTCGACCATGGTGCCTTCGCCCACGTAGGCGCCGATGTTCACGTAGGAGGGCATCAGGATCGCGCCCTTGGCGATGTAGCTGCCGCGGCGGGCCACGGCCGGCGGCACGATGCGAACGCCCGATTCCTTCAGCTCGTTGGCCGACAGGTGCGAGAACTTGGTGGGCACCTTGTCGTAGAAGCCGAGCGAGCCGGCCTGCATCTGCTCGTTGTCCTTCAGGCGGAACGACAGCAGCACGGCCTTCTTGATCCACTGGTGCACGGTCCACTGGCCCACGCTTTCGCGGGTGGCGACGCGCAGCTTGCCGTTGTTGAGCTCGGAAATCACGTGCTCGACGGCATCGCGCACTTCGGCAGTGGCGGTGCTGGACGAGATGTTGGCGCGGTCTTCCCACGCGGCGTCGATGATTTGTTGCAGTTGCTGGGTCATTGAGAAAGTCTCGTGTGAAAAATGGGTGCGGGCGGAAAAGCGGATCAGCGGCGGGCGTCCTTGCAGAAGCGGACGATGCGCTGGGCGGCCTCTACGCATTCGGCTGTTTCGGCGACCAGTGCCATGCGGATGCGGCCGCGGCCAGGGTTGGTGCCGTGGGCGGTCTCTCGCGCCAGATAGCTCCCCGGCAGAACCGTCACATTGTATTGAGCGTAGAGCGCGCGGGCGAAGGCTTCGTCGTCGCCAGCCCACACTTCGGGAATGCCGGCCCAGAGATAGAAACTGGCGTCAGGCAGGCGCACGTCGAGCACCGGTTCGAGCAGCGGCGTGACGGCCGCGAACTTGGCGCGGTACTGGGCGCGGTTGTCCACCACATGGGACTCGTCGCCCCAGGCCGCGATGCTGGCCGCGGCCACGGCGCCGCTCATGGCGCTGCCGTGGTAGGTGCGATAGAGCAGGAACTTCTTGATGATGGCCGCGTCGCCCGCCACGAAGCCGCTGCGCAGGCCGGGCACGTTGCTGCGCTTGGACAGCGAGGTCAGTGCAATCAGGTTCCGGAAGTCGGGCCGCCCGAGCTTCACCGAGGCTTCGAGGCCGCTGAGCGGAGGCTCGTCGCGGAAATAGATCTCGCTGTAGCACTCGTCGGCGGCAATCACGAAACCGTGGCGGTCCGACAGGTCGAAGAGCCTTTTCCATTCGTCCAGCGACATCACCGCACCCGTCGGGTTGCCCGGCGAGCAGACGAACACCAACTGCGTGCAGGCCCAGACGGCCTCGGGCACGCTGTCCCAGGCTACTGCGAAATTGCGCGCGGGCACGCTGGCCACGTAGTACGGCTCGGCGCCCGAAAGCAGGGCCGCGCCCTCGTAGATCTGATAGAACGGATTGGGCGACATCACCACCGGCTGCGGCGAGGCGGTGGGGTCGACCACGGTCTGCGCCAGCGAGAACAGGGCTTCCCGCGAACCATTGACAGGCAGCACCTGCGTGGCCGGGTCGAGCGCGAGGCTGTAGCGGGTTTTCAGCCAGTCGGTGAAGGCGGTGCGCAGAGCCAGATCGCCCGCGGTCGCGGGGTAGGCAGCCAGGGCACCGAGGCTGGCGCTCAGGGCGTCCTTGATGAAGCTTGGCGTGGCGTGCTTGGGTTCGCCGATGCCCAGGCTGATGGCCGGGAACTCGGGGTTGGGCGTGACGCCCGCGAACAGTTGCTTCAGCCGCTCGAAGGGATAGGGTTGCAACCGGGAAAGCAGGGGATTCATGCCCGGGATTATCGGTGACAGGTGTTACCGCTCCTGCCGAGGCGGCTACTGGCAGCCATGACGGCTGGCAGGCGTCAGGCCGCGCTGCGCCGGTAGAAGGCGAGCGAACCCGCCAGCGCCAGCAGCATGCCGCCGCAGGCGCGATCGACCCAGCGCGTGGCCGATGCCGTCAGCACCCGGATCGCGCGGGCGCCGACGAAGGCGTAGCCCAGCATCACCAGCGTGTCGAGGCCCGCGAAGATCAAGGCAATGATCAGGTACTGCGGCGCCTGCGCAGCCGCCGGATCGATGAACTGCGGCAGGAGCGCCGAGCAGAAGATGTAGCCCTTGGGGTTGGTCACCGCCACCAGGAAGGACTTGAAGAAGATGCGCCGGCTTTCGCCCGCCGTGACCGAGGCGGCAGAGTCCGCATCCGGCAGCTGGAAGCCGCCCTTGGAGCGCAGCATGCGCAGCCCGAGCCAGGCCAGGTAGACGGCGCCCACCCACTTGAGCATCGAGAACCAGAATTCCGAGGCCGCGAGCAGCGCACCGAGCCCGAGCGCCACGGCGCCGACCAGCACGAAGTCGGACAGCACCGCGCCGAGCATGCCCGGCAGCGCCCGGCGCACGCCGTGGCGGGAGCCGTTGCTCAGCGCCAGCAGCACCGTGGGGCCGGGCGTGGCGATAGCGGTGAAGGCGACGAGGGCGAACAGCAGGGCGGTGGCGAGCGTCATGGCGGCGGGCGTCCTTTTTTCAGGTTCAGATTTTCTTGACCAGCACCTGGCTCTTGCGGTCCCAGTTGTACTTGCGCTTGCGGGCTTCTGGCAGCCAGTCGGGATTGACCTGCTGGAAGCCGCGCTTGAGGAACCAGTGCATGGTGCGCGTGGTGAGCACGAAGATGCTTTCGAGGCCCATGGCCTTGGCGCGGTGCTCGATGCGCTTGAGGATGCGCTCGCCGTCGCCCTGCGACTGCGACTGGGGCGAGACGGTGAGCGCGGCCATCTCGGCGGTCTTGGCCTCGGGGTAGGGGTAGAGCGCCGCGCAGCCGAAGATCACGCCGTCGTGCTCGATGACGGTGTAGTGGCCCACGTCGCGCTCGATCTCGGTGCGGTCGCGCTTGACCAGCGTGCCGTCGCGCTCGAAGGGTTCGATCAGCTGCAGGATGCCGCCGATGTCGTCCACCGTGGCTTCGCGCAGGCTCTCGAGCTTCTCGTCGATCACCATGGTGCCGACGCCGTCGTGCACATAGACCTCGAGCAGCAGCGCGCCGTCCAGCGCGAACGGCAGGATGTGGTTGCGCTCCACGCCGCCCTTGCAGGCCTTCACGCAGTGCTGCAGGTAGAAGGCGGTGTCGGTCGGCTTTTGCGGCGGCGGCAGCGACGCCAGCAACTTCTCGGCCGCGGCAAGCGGCAGCTCGGTGTCGATGGGGTTGTCTTCGCTCTCCGGCAATTCGCTGTCGATGCGGATGCCCGGAACTTCGGTCAGGAAGATCAGCTTGTCGGCCTGGATGGAGATGGCCACGCTGGTGGCGACTTCTTCCATCGTCAGGTTGAAGGCCTCGCCGGTGGGCGAGAAGCCGAAGGGCGACATCAGCACCATGGCGCCGAAATCGAGCGTGCGGCGGATGCCCACGGCATCGACCTTGCGCACCAGGCCCGAATGCTTGAAGTCCACGCCGTCGACCACGCCCACGGGGCGCGCGGTGATGAAGTTGCCCGAGATCACGCGCACCGTCGACCCGGCCATCGGCGTGTTCGGCAGGCCCTGGCTGAAGGCGGCCTCGATCTCGTAGCGCAACTGGCCGGCAGCTTCCTGCGCCGAATCGAGCGCCACCTCGTCGGTGATGCGGATGCCGTGCGAGTAGCGCGCCTCGTGCCCCTTGGCCGCGAGCTGCTCGTTGACCTGCGGGCGGAAGCCGTGCACCAGCACGATCTTGACGCCCATGCTCTGGATCAGCGCCAGGTCCTGTGCAATGTTCTGCAGCTTGCCCGCCGCGATCGCCTCGCCTGCCAGCGCGACCACGAAGGTCTTGCCGCGGTGCGTGTGGATGTAGGGCGCGACCGAGCGGAACCAGGGCACGAAGGTGAAGTTGAAAACGGTGGACATGGAGCGTGATTGTGCATTCTTGGAGGGCGCTTGGTGCAGCTCAGGCCATCGCGCGCAGCAGCAGGGCGGCGCGGGTGGCCGCGCCAGGGCCGCCGTCGGGCTCGGGCGGCACCGGGCCGTCCATTCGGCGGGCCTTGAAAGTGGCCAGCAGGGCGGCGTAGGCGTCGGTCGAATCGCCTGCCTCGGCGGGCAGGTCGAGCATGTCGGCCAGCTGCGCCGGCGCCACCGAGCCTTCGCGCACCAGGGCGTCCACCACCGCCATGAAGGCCGGCGCGTGCGCCTCGAGCAGCGCCAGCGCACGCGCATGCTCCTGCGCCAGCAGCGCCTCGATTTCCGGGTTGGTGGCTTCCACGTCGGTGTTGAGGTTGTCCTCGGCGTCGTTGGCCACGTCGGTGCGGCTCAGCCGCGTGCCGAAGGCGAAATGGCGCACGTACTGCGCGGCGTAGGCGGTGGCCTGGCGGAAATCCTGCGACGCGCCCGAGGTGCAGGCCTGCGCACCGAACACCATCTGCTCGGCCGCGCGGCCCGCCAGGCTCACGCAGATGCGGTCGCGCAGGTTCTGCCGGGACCAGGCCTTGCGCTGCTCGTAGCTGTTGTAGCCGCCTTCGAAGGACGCGACGTTGATCTTGATCTCCTGCGGCGCGCGGCCGAAGAGCAGGCCGTAGGCCACGCCGTGGCCCGCCTCGTGCACCGCGAGCAAGGTGCGGAAGTCCTCGTTCGAGCGCTTCTTGAGCTGGTTGAGCTCGAGCGTGACCGGGAAGCGGCGCTGCGCCTTGCCCTTGCCTTTTCGGTACCGCGCCACGATGCAGGACTTGTCCGCCGCCGTTTCCAGCGACAGCCACACCGGCTCGCCGCCGCCCGCGCCTTGCTCCAGCGCCCAGAGCGCGGCGTTGACCAGCGTCGCGCTCAGGATCGCATGGATCGACGAGAACAGCGGGCGCGTGCCCTGCGCCGGAAAGACGGCGTTGGCATAGATCTGCTCGTACACGCTCGACTCGAGCATGAAGCGCACGCCCGAGCTCTGGCGGATGTCTTCCACATAGCGGTCGCAGATCGACAGGATCAGCTGCACATAGGTGGCCCGGCTGAACGAGGGATAGATGACGTGGTTGTTGCCCAGCCGCGCAATCTGCTCGGGCTTGAAGCGTTCGGCCAGCGCCTTCTTGACGTCGATCAGCGAGAGCTTCTTCGTCAGCGCATGGAAGATGTCGGCGTCGGTGTCGCAGTCTTCCACGCGGCGCGCGGTCTCGGCATACATCTCGTCGAGGTTGCCCGAGACGAACACCAGCAGCTTGCTGTAGTCGGTTTCCCAGGCCAGCTGCGAGTCGCGGAAGGCGCGCAGCCGCGCATGCACCTCGGCCGGCTTCCAGGCCATGATCTGCAGCAGCGTCTCGGGCAGCTTGAGGCAGCGCTTGACCTCCTGCGCCTCCCAGGGCGCGAGGTGCAGCTTTCGCTTCTTCGCCTTCTTCTTGTCGGCCGGGCCGTCGCGGTCCTGCTCGTACTCGGCCTGGGCGAGGGAGGACTCGATCTCGCCGAGCATCGACAGCGCCGGCGGCAGCCGGCCATCGGACAGCAGCGCCCACACGTCCTGGTAGCGCTCGACCTTGGCGTCGCGGCCGTTGCCGTCGAGCGTGCGAAAGCGCTGGAATTCGTCGAGCACCAGGATGCCCGGCGTGCCTTCGTCGATGCCCGATTCGGCCAGCATGGCCGAGATCGAACCCCGGCTGCCGTAGCCCGAGCCGTGGCTGAAGCCGTCCATCTGTACCTCGATGAAGCGGTCGTAGAAACCCAGGTGCTGCGCGAGCCTGCGCACCAGCTGCGTCTTGCCGGTGCCGGTGAGGCCCCAGAGGCAGACGATGACCGGCCGGCCGATGAGTTGCGGCAGCACGTACCAGGCGCGCAGCGAATCGATCACGCGGTCGATGATGTCGTCGATGCCGAAGAGCTCGGTCTTGAGCGCCTGAGCCACCGCCTGCAGGTGGCGCGTCCGCTCGGACAGCGCTGCGTGCAGGCCTGAATGAATGTCGTTGGACATGGAATTCTTGAGAAAAATAAAACTGAAATGAAGAAGCCGCCGCTCCCTCGCAAGGAGGGGGCGACAAATACAGACGCTGCGGGAGGTCGGTTGCTGCGCTTCGGTCCTGGAAGCGAGCAGGCGTCCGGTTCAACGGACGCGCGGGCTTCTTCTTCAGGCCGGACGCGCCAACTCGACCCCGCCATGCGCCGAGGCATGGCTTGCGCGGCGGCTGCGCAAAGTGGGGGGTGCGAGAAAGGAGGTCATGGCCGCGATCCTAGCGGTCAGGCCCGCTGGAGTAAAGACTATTTACTCTGCATGTGGCGCAATGGCCGCGCATTGTGGGAGGCGTGCAACAGCGGCGGCGCGCGCCGATAATGTGCGGTTTGCCTGCCGCGCCTTCCCGAACAGCTTTCCCCTTGACGACCACGACACCTTCCGCCCCCTTGCGCATCGACTTTCCCGAATCGCTTCCGGTCTCCGGCCGGCGCGATGAAATCATGGCCGCCATCGCGGCACACCAGGTGGTGATCGTCTGCGGCGAAACAGGCTCGGGCAAGACCACCCAGCTGCCGAAGATTGCGCTGGCGCTCGGCCGCGGCAAGCTCAACGCGCCGCCGGGCCAGGGCCGGCTCATCGGCCACACGCAGCCGCGGCGCATCGCCGCCAGCTCGGTGGCCAAGCGCATCGCCGAAGAGCTGAAGACGCCGCTGGGCGACGTGGTCGGCTTCAAGGTGCGCTTCCAGGACCGGCTGAGCCGCGACGCGTCGGTCAAGCTCATGACCGACGGCATCCTGCTGGCCGAGACGCAGACCGATCCGCTGCTCAAGGCCTACGACACGCTGATCATCGACGAGGCGCACGAGCGCTCGCTGAACATCGACTTCCTGCTCGGCTACCTGCGGGAGATCCTTCCGCGCCGGCCGGACCTGAAGGTAATCGTGACCTCGGCCACCATCGACGCCGAACGCTTCGCGCAGCATTTCGCCTCGGCGAAAGGCCCCGCGCCGACCATCATGGTGTCGGGCCGCACCTTTCCGGTCGAGCAGCGCTACCGGCCCTTCGAGGAGTCGCGCGAGCACGACCTGAACGATGCCATTGCCGACGGCGTCGACGAGCTCTGGCGCGATCCGCACAACGCCGGCGACATCCTGGTCTTCCTGCCCGGCGAGCGCGAGATCCGCGAGGCCGCCGACCACCTGCGCCGCCACCTGAGCCACCAGCCCTTGTTCCGCAATGCCGAGGTGCTGCCGCTGTTCGCGCGGCTGTCGGGCCCCGAGCAGGACCGCATCTTCGACAGCCACTCGGGCCGGCGCATCGTGCTGGCCACCAATGTGGCCGAGACCTCGCTCACGGTGCCGGGCATCCGCTACGTGATCGACACCGGCACCGCGCGCGTGAAGCGCTACAGCTTCCGCAGCAAGGTCGAGCAGCTGCTGGTCGAGCCGATCAGCCAGGCTGCGGCCAACCAGCGCGCCGGCCGCTGCGGCCGCGTCGCCAACGGCATCTGCATCCGGCTCTACGACGAGAAGGATTTCGAAGGCCGGCCGCGCTTCACCGATCCCGAGATCCTGCGCTCGTCGCTCGCCGGCGTGATCCTGCGCATGAAGTCGCTGCGCCTGGGCGACGTGGCGCGCTTTCCGTTTCTCGAGGCGCCGTCGCCGCGCGCGATTGCCGACGGCTACCAGCTGCTCAACGAGCTCGGCGCGGTCGACGATGCCAACGAACTCACGGCCACGGGCGCCGAGCTCGCCAAGCTGCCGCTCGATCCGCGCGTGGGCCGGATGATTCTTGAAGCCCGCACGCGCGGCGCGCTCGAAGAGGTGCTGGTCATTGCGTCGGCGCTCAGCGTGCAGGACGTGCGCGACCGGCCGATGGAGGCGCAGCAGCAGGCCGACCAGGCGCATTCCAAGTTCGACGACGAGAAGAGCGAGTTCAGCGGCTACCTGCGGCTGTGGAAATGGATCGGCGATGCGCGCGGCGGCCATGGTGACACCCACAAGCTCAGCAACCGCCAGTACGAACAGCTGCTGCGCCAGAACTTCATCAACATCCGCCGCGTGCGCGAATGGCGCGACATCCACTCGCAGCTGCTCACGGTCGTGACCGAGCACAAGTGGCGCATCAACGCCGAGCCGGCGGGCTACGAGCCGCTGCACCTGTCGATGCTCGCGGGCCTGCTCGGCAACGTCGGCTGGAAACTGGAAGACGATGAGGCGTACCTCGGTGCGCGCGGCATCAAGTTCTACAAGCATCCGGGCGCGCACCTGAAGAAGAAGCCCGGCCGCTGGATCGTCGCGGCCGAGCTGGTCGAGACCACGCGGCTCTTCGGTCGCGGCATCGCCAACATCGAACCGCAGTGGCTCGAACAGGTGGCCGGCCACCTGCTGAAGAAGCAGCTGCTCGATCCGCACTGGGAGAAGAAGGGCGCGCAGGTTTCGGCGCTGGAGCGCGCAACGCTCTACGGCCTCGTGGTGTACAGCGGGCGACGCGTCGACTTCACCAAGGTCGATCCGGTGGCGGCGCGCGAGATCTTCATCCGCGAAGCGCTGGTCGGCGGGCAGTGGGAGAGCAAGTTCCCGTTCCTCGTGGCCAACCGCAAGCTGGTGCGCGAGGTCGAAGGGCTGGAGCACAAGGCGCGCCGGCAGGACGTGCTGGTCGACGACGAGTTGATCTTCGCCTTCTACGACGCGCAACTGCCCGCCGACGTGGCCAGCGGCATCAGCTTCGAGAACTGGTACCGCCATGCCTCCAGGGAGCAGCCGCGCCTGCTCTTTCTCACGCGCGAGGAACTGATGCGCCACCAGGCGGCGGGCATCACCACGCAGTCCTTTCCGCCCACGCTGCGGCTGGGCGGCGTCGACTGCGCGGCCAGCTACCTGCACGAGCCGGGCGATGCGAAGGACGGCCTCACGGCCAGCGTGCCGCTCTTCGTGCTCAACCAGGTGAGCGAAGAGCGCTGCGAGTGGCTGGTGACCGGCATGCTCAAGGACAAGATCCAGGCGCTGCTCAAGAGCCTGCCGCAGCGGCCGCGCTCGCGGCTGGTGCCGCTGCCCGAATCGGCCGCCAGGCTGGCGGAAGAACTCTCGGCGCCCGAGGTCTTTGGCCATGGCTCGCTGACCGACGTGCTGCTCAAGCGCGTGCGCGACGCGACCAGCATCGACGTCAAGCGCGCCGACTTCAAGCTCGACATGCTGCCGCCGCACCTGTTCATGAACCTGCGCATCGTGGACGAGCACGGGCGCCAGCTTGGCATGGGACGCAACCTGGGCGCGCTCAAGGCCGAGCTGGGGGCGCAGGCGCGGGGCGCTTTCCAGGCCCTCGCGGGCCTCAACGTCAAGGCTTCCGCGGACCGCAAGCCGGCCGATGCCGCCGAGGGACGCGGGCAGGCAAAGGGCAACGCCGCCGCGCCGCCCCCCGCCGCGCCCAGCCTGCCCGCCGGCCAGCGCTACACGAACTGGAGCTTCGGCGAACTGCCCGAGCTGATGGAAGTGCGGCGCGGATCGCAGTCGCTGATCGGATTTCCGGCGCTGCGCGACGAAGGCGATGCCGTCACCATCGAGGTGTTCGACGAGCCTGCCGTGGCGGCCGCCAAACATCGCGCCGGGCTGCGCCGCCTGTTCGCGCTGCAGCTGAAGGACGCGCTCAAGTATCTCGAGAAGAACATCCCCGACCTGCAGAAGATGGCCGTGGCCTACATGCCGCTGGGTACCTCCGAGGAGCTGCGCACGCAGATCATCGACGTGGCGATCGACCGGGCCTTTCTGCAGGAGCCGCTGCCCACCGACGAGTTCGCCTTCAAGCGCCGCCTCGAAGAGGGCCGCGGCCGGCTCACGCTGATCGCCAACGAGGTAGCGCGGCTGGCCTCGGCCATCCTGGCCGAGTACGCGGCCGCCGCGCGCAAGATCAAGGACACCAAGATCCAGCCCGAGGCCGTGCAGGACGCCGCGCAGCAGCTGCAGCGCCTGGTCGGCAAGCGCTTCATTGCGGACGCGCCGTGGACGCAGCTGCAGCATTTCGCGCGCTACCTCAAGGCCATCGTGCTGCGGCTCGACAAGCTGCGCAGCGACCCCGCGCGCGATGCCGCCAAGCTGGCCGAGCTGCGGCCGCAGGAGCAGCGCTACTGGCGGCTGGTGGCCGAGCGCAAGGGCGTGGTGGACGAGCGCATGCTCGAGTTCCGGTGGCTGCTCGAGGAGCTTCGCGTGAGCTTCTTCGCGCAGGAGCTGCGCACGCCGCAGCCGGTCAGCATCAAGCGGCTGGACAAGGCCTGGGCCCAGTTGCAGGCCTGATTGGCGGGCAGCAAAAAGAAGCCCGCTTTTCGCGGGCTTCCTTCAGGTGCAGGAATCGTTGGGCAGCGTCATATGCGGCCCATGAGCACCAGGATGATGATGATCAGCAGGACCAGGCCCAGCCCGCCGCTGGGCCAGTAGCCCCAGCTCCGGCTGTAGCCCCAGCTCGGCAGCGCACCGATCAGAAGCAATATCAGGATGATCAGCAGAATGAACGAGAGGGACATGCGTTTCTCCTGGGCCTTGTTGTTACGAGATCCATGCTCGATGTCAGGAGACCCGCGGCACGCCGGATAGCCGCTTCTTCGGCGGTCAGGGCTTTCCTACCGGTGCCGTCGGCATTCAAGCCGCGCGAGCCGTTTCAAAGCCGTGCGAGCCGGTCCAGCGCCGCAATCAGCGTCTCGTCCTTCTTGGCGAAGCAGAAGCGGACCACGCGCTGGTCGAAGCCGTTGCCGTAGAAGGCCGACAGCGGAATCGCCGCCACGCCGATCTCGCGTGTCAGCCAGAGGCAGAACTCGGCTTCGGACAGGTCGCTCACCGCCGAGATGTCGACGCACTGGAAATAGCTGCCCTCGCTGCGCAGCAGCCTGAAGCGGGTCTTCTGGGCCAGGCCGGCCGCGAACAGGTCGCGCTTGCGCTGGTAGAAGGCGGGCAGCTCGAGGTAGGGCCCCGGCTCGGCCATGTACTGCGCAAGCGCATGCTGCATCGGCGTGTTGACGGTGAACACGTTGAACTGGTGCACCTTGCGGAATTCGGCCATCAGCGGCGCCGGCGCGGCCACGAAGCCGACCTTCCAGCCGGTGACATGGTAGGTCTTGCCGAAACTGCTCACGATGAAGCTGCGCGCCGCGAGGCCCGGGAAGCGCGCCACGCTTTCATGCTGCGCACCGTCGTAGACCATGTGCTCGTAGACCTCGTCGGCAATCACGAGGACGTCGGTCGGCGCCAGCAGTTCCTCGAGCTTGCGCATCTCGGCGGCAGTCCAGACCGTGGCGCTCGGGTTGTGCGGCGTGTTGACGATGATCGCCCGCGTGCGCGGCGTGAGCGCCGCGGCGATCTTGTCGAAATCAGGGCGGAAGGTGCCGGGCACCAGCGGCACGCGCACCACGCTGCCGCCGGCCAGCTCGATGTTGGGCACGTAGCTGTCGTAGCAGGGCTCCAGGACGATCACCTCGTCGCCCGCGCGCACCACGGCAAGGATGGCGGTGATGATGGCCTGCGTCGCACCGGCGGTGACGGTGATCTCGTCGGCGGCGCTGTAGTCGTGGCCGTAGAGCGCCGAGATCTTGCGCGCAATGGCTTCGCGCAATGCCGGGATGCCGGGCATCGGCGGGTACTGGTTGTGGCCCGCGGCCATGGCGGCCGTGACGTCTTCGAGCAGCTTCGGGTCGCAGTTGAAATCGGGAAAACCCTGGCCGAGGTTCACCGCGTTCTTTTCTGCCGCGAGCGCGGACATCACGGTGAAGATGGTGGTGCCCACGGCGGGCAGCTTGGTGGCGATCTCCGGGGTGCGGGGGGAGGAAGGAAGGGCGCTCATGGTGGTGCTCGGAATCGGATTCGGGGTCTGGATCAAAGTTCGTAGTCTTGCTGGTGGCCGCTCAGGGCCTTGGCGATCAGGTTGCGGTCGAGCCGGTCGGACAGCAGCTCGGCAAACTTGAAGACGAAGTTGCGCAGGTAGGCGCTGCGCTTGAACGCCACGCGCGCGATGTTCTGGCCGAAGACATGGCCCATCGGGCGCACCACGAGATCGGCGTTCGATTCGTCGCGCACCGCCATCTCGGCCACGATGCCCACGCCGAGGCCCAGGCGCACGTAGGTCTTGATCACGTCGGAGTCGATGGCTTCGAGCGCGATGCGCGGCGTGAGCTTCTTCTGCGCAAAGGCATGGTCGATGCGCGTGCGGCCGGTGAACGACGGGTGGTAGGTGATGATGGGTTCGTGCGCCAGGTCTTCGAGCGAGATGCGCTCCTTGGCCGCCAGCGGATGGTCCTTGGGCAGCACCAGCACGTGCTGCCATTCGTAGCAGGGCAGGGTCACGAGCTCGGTGTAGTCCGAGAGCGATTCGGTGGCAATGCCCACTTCGGCGATCTCGTCGATCACCATGCGCGCCACCTGGTCGGGCGAGCCCTGGTGCAGGCTCACGTTGACCTTGGGATAGGCCTCGCGCAGCTTGGCCACCGGCACCGGCAGCACGTAGCGCGCCTGGGTGTGGGTGGTGGCGATCGAGAGGGTGCCGCTGTCCTGCGCGCTGAACTGCTCGCCGATGCGCTTGAGGTTGCCGACTTCGCGCATGATCAATTCGATGCTCGCGATGACGTGCTGCCCGGGCTCGGTGACCCGCTTCAGGCGCTTGCCATGGCGCGCGAAGATCTCGACGCCGAGCTCTTCCTCGAGTTCGATGATGGCCTTGGACACGCCCGGCTGCGAGGTGTGCAGCGCCTTCGCCGCCTCCGTCAGGTTTAGGTTGCGCCGCACGGCTTCCTGGACAAACTTGAATTGGTGCAGATTCATATCAAATTCCGTCTTATTACGGAATTCATTATGCCTTCGGAGTCTATGGAAATTGCCCGAACTTCAAGATTTGCTTGCAATTCTGGCCAGCAGATCGACCAGTTCGGGCTCTTCGCCAACGATGCCGGCCAGCTGGAAATCGACCTGCGGCCAAGCCTGGCGAAGCGTCTCCACCTGCACTGGCAGGTCTTCGCGGGCATGCTTGCCCATGCCGAGGAAGAGCGGAACCACCCGGACCACCTTGGCACCACTGGCAACCAGGGCCGCCGCGGCGGTACGCAGGTCGGGCGCCGCAAGCTCCATGTAGGCGCAGACCACGCGGGCCTGCGGGTCGAGCGCCGTGACGCGCGCAGCCACGGCCTCGATGGGCTCGCGCCAGCGCTCGTCGCGCGAACCGTGGGCCAGCAGCACGATGCCCCTCGCGTTCCCCGTTGCCATCGGCGCTACCTTCGCAGCACCAGCCAGCTGAAGGCGGCAAGCGACATCACCGAATAGATGAGCCCGGGCGCCGCCGCCGTCAGCCATGGCGACCAGTTGCTCAGGTTGCCGAGGTAGCCGAACACGTTGTTCAGCAGGAAGAAGCTGATGCCGATCATCACGCCGCCGAACACGTAGGTGGTGATGCCGGCCTGGCGGAAGTGCAGGTAGGCGAAGGGCAGGGCGAGCACCACCATCACCAGGCACGAGAGCGGGTAGAAGACCTTGCGCCAGAACTGGATCTCGTAGCGCTGCGCGGTCTGGCCGTTGGCCTCCAGGTGCTGGATGTAGTCAAACAGGTCGATGGTGCCCATGCGGTCGGGCCGCAGCAGCGCCACCGACACCATTTCGCTGGTCAGCGTGGTCGACCAGTCGAGCTGCGGCACCTTGGTGGTCACGATGCGGGCCTTTTCCGCGGAGGTGCGCGTCTCGTAGTCCTGCAGCTCGACGTCCGACAGCTGCCAGTGGTCGTCGAAGATGCGCGCCGAGGACGCGACGAGCTGCTTGCGCACATAGCCGTTGGCGTCGAACTCGAAGATGCGCGCATTCTTGAGCGAACCGTCGCGTGCGATGGACAGCACGTTGACGGCATAGGACACGTTCTCGCGCTTTTCCTTGAGCCATGCGCCGGTGTTGCCGACCAGCGAGTAGGAGCCCTGGTAGCGGGACTTGAGCAGCTGGCCGGTGCGCTCGGATGCCGGCGCGATGTAGTCGCCGATGGCAAAGGTCAGGACGACGAAGCCCACGCCCAGCAGCAGCAGGGTGCGCAGGGCGCGCCACGGCCCCAGGCCGCTGGTGCGAAGGATGGTGTATTCCGAGCTTTGCGCAAGGCGCGCCATCACGAAGATGCAGCCGATCAGCACCGTGATCGGGAGCAGTTCGTAGAGGTGGCTCGGAATCAGCAGCGTCACGTAGATCAGTGCCTGCGCGGGGCCGTAGGCAAGGCTTTCGGGCCGGCCGATCGACTGCAGCTCGTCGACGAAGTCGAAGAAGAAGAACAGGCTCAGGAAGCCGAGGGTCACGAAAGCCACGGCCTTCAGTGCCTCGACATAGATCAGGCGTCGGATTGTTTTCACGAGGTCGGGTCGATTTTCGAGGGCGGCGAAGGCGGCAGGCCACCGGCCATGACGTGCTCGGTCCTGCGCCTGCGGCCCCAGTTGTTGTTGCGCAGGAGCAGCCACGCAACACCGATCAGCAGGACGCCGCCGTGCAGCAGCAGCATGAACGAGCCCATGCCGAAGCGCCCGGAACTGATCCAGCTCTGGCCCAGGTTGAGCATGTTGTAGTAGACGACGAAGGCGAACAGCGCGAACAGCAGGTTGCCGCTTCGCCCCACGCGCGGATTGACGCTCGACACCGTCAGCGCCAGCAGCACGAAATTGATGGCCGCCAGCAGCATGCCGATGCGCCAGGCCAGTTCGCCGCGGCTGGCGTCGCCAGGCTCGCGCAGCAGCTGGAGCGTGGGCTTGGCGCGCGGCGGCGTCTTGTCCGCGGAGAAGTCGGAGGTGCCGCCGGCCCGGGTGCCATAGGTCTCGAATTCGCTGATCTTGAGCCCCGCGGTGGGCAGCAGCGGCCGCTCGAGCCGCTGCCCGTTGCTCAGCATCAGGAAGCGGTTGTCGCCGACGTTCTCGATGCGTCCGCTGCGTGCCGAGGTCGTGATCTGCAGGCCGCGCTCGATCGCCCAGATGAACACATTGGTGGCCGTGGCGCCATCCGGCGTGTCCTTGTCGATGAAGAAGACCCGCATGCGCCCCGACGATTCGCGGAATTCGCCCGGCGTGACGCGCTCGATGTCGCTGCGCCCTTCATATTGCGCCCGCATGCCGATGGTCTGCGAGTTGGCCCAGGGCCAGCCCAGCAGCGCCATGACGGCAATCAGCACCAGCACCGGCCAGGAAAAGCGGAACAGCGGCTCGACGAAATCGGCCAGGCCCCGTCCGCTGGAAAACCAGATCACCATCTCGCTGTCGCGGTACATGCGCGACAAGGTGCCGACAATGGCGATGAACAGGCTCAGGCTCAGGATGGTCGGCATGTAGCCGAGCACCGTGTACGCCATCACGAGGAACACTTCGGACGGGTTCACGCTGCCCTTGGAGGCGAGCCCGAGCGTACGGATGAGCATCATGGTCATCACGATGGTGACCAGGACCACGAGGGTCGCTCCGAAGCTGCGCGACAGCTCCTTGCGTAGGGAAGAATGGAATAACATCGTTCGAGGAAAAAAAGGATTATGGACTTTCAGCTCAAGACCCTCACCGTCGCCCGCGCCGCGGCCGAAAAATCCGACGTGCTGATCGTGCTCGTCGGCAGCGCCCCCCTCACTGCCAAGGACCCCCTGTCCGCGCTGATTGCCAGCGCCCGCAAGGCCGGCGACCTGCCCGACAAGGCCGGCAAGCTGCTCGCGCTCTACCACCCCGACGAAGTGGTGGCCTCGCGCGTGGTGCTGGCCGCCATCGGCGACTGCAAGCCCGCCTCGGTGCGCAGCGGCGTCATTGCGGCGGTCAATGCGGCCAAGGCCTACGGGCCCAAGCGCGTGGTCATGGCCTTCGCGCAAGAGGCCGATGGCGCCGCCGTGGGCAGCGCCGTGGCCGCCGCCGCCGACGCCAGCTACGTCTACACCACCACCAAGGCGAAGACTTCGAACGGCGAGAACGGGCGCACCATCCGCCAGCTGACGCTCGGCGTGGCCGACGCGGCAGCGGTGGGCAAGGCCTTCGACGAAGCCCGTGCCACCGTCTCCGGCATCGAGCTCGCAAAAGAGTGGGGCAACCGCCCCGGCAACTACTGCACGCCCACGCTGCTGGCCGAGGCGGCCAAGGAGCTCGGCAAGCTGCCCCGCATCAAATGCGAGGTGCTGGGGCCCAAGGAAGTGCAAAAACTCGGCATGGGCTCGTTCGCGGCCGTGGCGCAAGGCTCGGCCGAGCCGCTGCGCTTCATCGTGCTGCGCTATCAGGGCGGGCCCAAGGACCAGGCGCCCGTGGTGCTGGTCGGCAAGGGCATCACCTTCGACACCGGCGGCGTCTCGCTGAAGCCGGCGGCCGAAATGGACGAAATGAAGTTCGACATGTGCGGCGCGGCCAGCGTGCTGGGCACCTTCCGCGCGCTCGGCGAAATCCAGCCCGCCATCAACGTGGTGGGCCTCGTGCCCTCGTGCGAGAACATGAACGACGGCCGCGCGATCAAGCCCGGCGACGTGGTGACCAGCATGAGCGGCCAGACCATCGAAGTGCTCAACACGGATGCCGAAGGCCGCCTCATCCTGTGCGATGCGCTCACCTATGCCAAGCGCTTCGAGCCGGCGGCCGTGATCGACATCGCCACGCTCACCGGTGCCTGCGTGGTGGCGCTGGGCGGCGTGCGCAGCGGCCTGTTCACCAGCGACGATTCGCTGGCCGACGCACTCCAGGCAGCCGGCGAGCAATCGCAGGACCGCTGCTGGCGGCTGCCGCTGGACGACGAATATGCCGAAGGCCTGAAGAGCAATTTTGCCGATGTCGCCAACGTGGCCGGCCGTGCCGGCGGCGCCATCACCGCGGCCAAGTTCCTGCAGCGCTTTGCCGGCGATTTCGCCTGGGCCCACCTGGACATCGCTGGCACGGCCTGGAAGAGCGGGGCGGCCAAGGGCTCGACCGGCCGGCCGGTGGGACTGCTGGTGTCCTATCTGATGGAACGCGCGCGCAGCGGCGCGGCCCAGGCGGCATCGCCCAGGAAGGCGGCGCGCAAGGAGCCCGGCGCGGCCGCGCGCAAGGCCCGGTCCGCGCAGTGACGGAAATCGGCTTTCACTTCAACCTGCCGGACAAGGCGAACTACGCCTGCCGGCTGGTCCGCAAGGCCTTGAGCGCGCGTGGCTTGCGGGTGGTCGTGGTGGGCGAGCCGCAGATGCTGGAGGCGGTCGATGCGGCGCTCTGGCAACTCTCGCCCTGCGACTTCATCGCGCATTGCCGCGGCGATGCCCAGCCCCACCTGGTGGCGCGCTCGCCGGTCATTCTTTGCGCCGAGGGCACGGACGCCGCGGGGCTTGCACACCGCGAGATGCTGGTCAATCTCGGGCCCACGGTGCCCGTCGGCTTCGAGCGCTTCGAGCGCCTGGTCGACATCGTGAGCAACGAGGCCGACGACCGGCAGATCGGCCGCTCGCGCTGGCGCCACTATGCCGACCGGGGCTATTCGATCCAGCCGCACGACTTTGCAAGGAGCGCTTCCTGATGGCCAGCACGCTGCGTACGCCGCCCCGGTTCGTTCCCACGCTGACCACGGTGCTCGACCTGCCGGCCGAGCCGCTGGGCGCCGCCGAGGCGGCGACACCCGCCAGCGTGCCGCCATCACCAGTGGTCGACCCCGCCGAAGCGGTGGCATTGCCCCCGGCCGAGCAGCGCTCCGAGGCCGAAATCGTCCGCCTCGAAGAGCAGCTTCTGCACCGCGTGCTGCAGCGCGTCGACCTGTCCCTGGAAGAGCGCCTGAGCGACACGGTCTCTGCCGCCGTGCAGCAGCAGCTCGATGCAATGGTGCCTCGGCTGCGCGAGGAAATCGAGGCCGTGCTGCGTGCTTTGGTGATCGAGGCGATGGCCGCCGAGCTCTCTGAAAACACAGGGTCTACGCCAGCTTCCGGCGCATAAAGCTTCAGCTAAACTGCGCGCCAGGTCGATCGGGCGGGAGGGTGCCGCTGGTCTGCGGCGCGAAACTTGCGAGGTCTTCGCGCCCGGATCACACGACCGGTTTTTAGTTTATTCATCAATGTTCTGGAGGTTCTCATGCAATTGAAATGGACTGCGGTCGCACTGGCTGCTCTCACGCTTGTGGCTTGCGGCAAGAAAGAAGAAGCTGCTGCGCCCGCCGCTCCGGCGCCCACGGCAGCGGCCCCGGCACCTGCAGCGCCTCCGGCAGATGCATTGATCGTCAAGATCGGCCACGTCGGCCCCACCAGCGGTGCCATTGCCCACCTGGGCAAGGACAACGAGTTCGGCGCCAAGATGGCCATCGAAGACCTCAATGCCAAGGGCCTGAAGATCGGCGACAAGGTTGCCAAGTTCGAACTGCTGGCCGAAGACGACGCCGGCGATCCGAAGCAAGGCACCGCAGTGGCCCAGAAGCTGGTCGACAGCAAGGTCAACGGCATCGTCGGCCACCTGAATTCGGGCACGACCATTCCCGCTTCCAAGCTCTACAGCGACGCTGGCATTCCGCAGGTCTCGCCGTCGGCAACCAACCCCAAGTACACGCGCCAAGGCTTCAAGACCACGTTCCGCGTGGTGGCCGACGACACGCAACTCGGCGGCACGCTGGGCAAGTACGCCGTCGAAACGCTCAAGGGCAAGAACATTGCCGTGATCGACGACCGCACGGCCTACGGCCAGGGCGTTGCCGAAGAGTTCGAGAAGGCAGCCAAGGCCGCCGGCGCGACCATCGTCGGCCACGAATTCACCACCGACAAGTCGACCGACTTCAACGCCATCCTGACCAAGCTCAAGGCTGCCAAGCCCGACGTGCTGTTCTTCGGCGGCATGGACGCCGTTGGCGGCCCGATGCTCAAGCAGGTCAAGCAGCTCGGCCTGAACGTCAAGTTCATGGGCGGCGACGGCCTGTGCACCGGCGAACTGCCGAAGCTGGCTGGCGATGCCATCGGCGAAGAGATGGTGGTTTGCGCCGAAGCCGGCGGTGTCGACGGCGACTTCAAGCAGCCGCTGGAAGACTTCAAGGCCAAGTTCAAGGCCAAGAACGGCGTGGAAGTGCAGATCTACGCACCGTACGTCTACGACGCGGTCAACGTGCTGGCCGAAGCCATGGTCAAGGCCGGTTCTTCCGATCCTGAAAAGTACCTGCCCGAAGTCGGCAAGGTGCAATACAAGGGCGTGACCGGCCCGATCGCCTTCGACGAAAAGGGCGACATCAAGAACGGCGCGCTGACGCTCTTCACCTACAAGGGTGGCGTGCGTACGCAGATCGCCGTGGTTCGCTGATCCAGGCGCGCCAAAGAGAAAAGGGCCTTCGGGCCCTTTTTCTTGTGCCTG
The DNA here is from genome assembly GCF_033807855.1 of Variovorax sp. SPNA7. Taxonomy (NCBI): domain Bacteria; kingdom Pseudomonadati; phylum Pseudomonadota; class Betaproteobacteria; order Burkholderiales; family Comamonadaceae; genus Variovorax; species Variovorax sp. SPNA7. The sequence continues at coordinate 3,127,241 of NZ_CP138513.1, read as the reverse complement.
CCGGCCGCGCTTTTCAGGCCAGGGTTGCAAACCCCGAGGGCCGGTCGGTGTTGCAGTATTCGATGAAGGCGTCGAGATCGCGCGACTTGTCGAATACCGCATCGGCGCCCAGTGCTTCGCAGCGTGCGCGGATGTCGGCGGTGACGTAGTTGCTCAGCACCACGACGCGCTGGCCCGGACCGCGTGCCTTGCAGCCCGAGAGCACACCCAGGCCGGAGCCTTCCTTCAGGAACAGGTCGACGATGAGCAGTTGCCAGTCATGGGGATGAAGGGCGAGCCAGGCGAGCGCGTCCGTTTCGGTTTCGGCAAAGCCGACGACCTGGCCATTGACCAGATCTTCGAGGGCCGGGACCAGGTTGTCCCTGATGGTCTTGTTGTCCTCGACGAGGAACGTGATGAGGGCCATGCCGTGGTTTCGTTCTGAGAACCAATAGCGTAGCGTGCCGGACGCGGCCGCAGCGTAGGAGAAGGGATACGGACAGCGCGTTCTGGCGCGGCGCTGCGCTCAGTGCTTGTTGTCGGAGCGGATCCTTGCCTTGAGCTCTTCGGCCAGCGCCTGGCTTTCATCGCGTTCGGCCGTCACTTCGCGGCGCTTCTCGATTTCCTCGCTCAGCGCCGCATTGACTTCGGCCAGCTTCTCGGCCGACTTGGCGAGCTTCTGCTCGAGCTGGCCCGTCTGCTCGATGGCCTGCGCCACTTCGCCAACCTGCACTTCGTCCGGCAGTTCCTGTTCGAGCACCGTGTTCACGACCGCGAGATTGTCCGAGGCCCGCTGCACATCGGCGGCCACTTCTTCGCTCTTCTTGAGCGTCTTGTCGAGCGACGTCTTGCCACGCGGCACGGTGGGGGGCTGTGCAGCCATCGAGGCTCCTCCTTTTGCAGGCTTGAAAGTAAAACCTTTGGATGGTACCGCCAGACGAAGCGGGCCGGGCCAATCTCCGAGTTGCGCCAAGGCAACGCACTTTCCCAACAAAAAACCCATCAAGCGTTTCTGCATTGATGGGTTTGATGTGGGTAAACATGCTGACGGGCTGGAAACCCGCATGAAACCTATGACTTCTCTGGCGGAGCAGGCGGGATTCGAACCCGCGGAGGGCTATTAACCCTCACACGCTTTCCAGGCGTGCGACTTAAACCGCTCATCCACCGCTCCTGAGCCTTCGATTGTAGCAGTCGCTCAGGCCGGATTCTGCGGCTTGCCGGCCTGGACCATGCGCATCGCGGAAGCGATGAGGGCGGCGGTTTCGGTCATGTTGCTCGGCACGATCAGCGTGGTCTTGGAGTCGGCCGCGACCTTGCCGTAGGCGTCGACCGCGCGCTCGGCCACCTTGAGCTGCACGGCCTGCTCGCCGCCGGGCTGGCGGATGGCGGCTGCCACGCGTTCAATGGCGTCCGCCGTGGCGGTGGCCACTGCGGTGATGGCGGCGGCCTCGCCCTGGGCGTTGTTGATCTGGGCCTGCTTCTCGCCTTCGGAGCGGGCGATGAAGGCCTCGCGCTCGCCGGTGGCGATGTTGATCTGCTCCTGGCGGCGGCCCTCGGAGGCGGCGATGAGGGCGCGCTTGCCGCGCTCGGCGGTGATCTGCGCCTGCATGGCCAGCAGGATTTCCTTGGGCGGCGTCAGGTCCTTGATCTCGTAGCGCAGCACCTTCACGCCCCAGTTGAGCGCCGCCTCGTCGATGGCCGCGACCACCTGCGCATTGATGACGTCGCGCTCCTCGAAGGTCTTGTCGAGTTCGAGCTTGCCGATCACGCTGCGCAGCGAGGTTTGCGCCAGCTGCGTCACGGCCACGATGTAGTTCGATGAGCCGTAGCTCGCGCGCATCGGGTCGGTCACCTGGAAGTACAGGATGCCGTCGACCTGCAGCTGGGTGTTGTCCCGCGTGATGCAGATCTGGCTCGGCACGTCGAGCGGGATTTCCTTCAGGCTGTGCTTGTAGGCGACCCGGTCGATGAACGGGATCAGGAAGTTGGGCCCGGGCGTCATGGTGCCGTGGTACTTGCCCAGGCGCTCGCGCACCCATGCGTTCTGCTGCGGCACGAACTTGACCGACTGGCTGATGAAGATGATCGCAATGACCAGGATGATGATGGGTACCGAAAATTCCATGGTTTTCTCCTCTAGGGTTCTGTTCTGATCAGGTCTTGTCGACCACGAGGCGGCTGCCGACCACCTCGACCACGCGGTGTTCGCCGGTGGTGGGGGCCTGGCCCGAGCGCGGGACCACGGTCCACTGGGCGCCGCGGTAGCGGACGGTGGCGGTGCCGTCGGGGTTCCATGCCTCGACGTGGATGGTCTCCCCGATGTCCAGGTTGACATCGCGGTTCGATGCCGTGGGCGCAGCGGCCGGGCGCCGGCGCTGGACGGCATACCAGACCAGGACCGCCCCCACGCCGACGACCGCCGCCACGACCAGTTGCGCGACGGTGCCGGCGCCCAGGTGCGCCGCAATGGCCGCCGCCGCGAAACCGGTCGCCAGCAGCAACAGGTAGACCGTGCCGGAAAGCAACTCCAGCACGACGGCGGCCCCCGCTATCAGCCACCAGATGGTGGAATTCGCCATGACTTCTCCTCTTTGGTGAATGCACGACATTCTGTGTCAAAACCTGACTCAATCCTTCATCCGAATTCCGTACACTTCGCGCCTCATTGCCTGTCCGGAGCCCTGCTCATGAAATTTCGCTTCCCCATCGTCATCATCGACGAGGACTTCCGCTCCGAAAACACTTCGGGCCTCGGCATTCGCGCGCTCGCGCAGGCCATCGAGACGGAGGGCTTCGAGGTGCTGGGCGTCACGAGCTACGGGGACCTGAGCCAGTTCGCGCAGCAGCAAAGCCGCGCCAGCGCCTTCATCCTGTCGATCGACGACGAGGAATTCACGGTCGGCCCCGACCTCGATCCCGCTGTGCTGAGCCTGCGCAGCTTCATCGGCGAGGTGCGGCGCAAGAACGCCGACGTGCCGATCTACATCTACGGCGAGACCAAGACCTCACGCCACATCCCGAACGACATCCTGCGCGAGCTGCACGGGTTCATCCACATGTTCGAGGACACGCCGGAGTTCGTGGCGCGCCACATCATCCGCGAGGCCAAGAGCTACCTCGAAGGCGTGCAGCCGCCGTTCTTCAAGGCGCTGATCGACTACGCGGAAGACGGCTCGTACTCGTGGCACTGTCCGGGCCATTCGGGCGGCGTGGCATTCCTGAAGAGCCCGGTGGGCCAGATGTTCCACCAGTTCTTCGGCGAGAACATGCTGCGCGCCGACGTCTGCAACGCGGTGGAAGAACTCGGCCAGCTGCTCGACCACACCGGCCCGGTGGCGGCCAGCGAGCGCAATGCGGCGCGCATCTTCAACGCCGACCATTGCTTCTTCGTGACCAACGGCACCAGCACCAGCAACAAGATGGTCTGGCACCACACGGTGGCGCCCGACGACGTGGTGGTGGTCGACCGCAACTGCCACAAGTCGATCCTGCACGCGATCATCATGACCGGCGCGATTCCGGTGTTCATGAAGCCCACGCGCAACCATTTCGGCATCATCGGCCCGATTCCGAAGAGCGAGTTCGAGCAGAGCGCCATCAAGGCCAAGATCAAGGCCAATCCGCTGCTGGCAGATGTCGACCCCGACAAGGTCAAGCCGCGCGTGATGACGCTCACCCAGTCGACCTACGACGGCGTGATCTACAACACCGAGACCATCAAGAACATGCTCGACGGCTACGTCGACACGCTGCACTTCGACGAGGCCTGGCTGCCGCACGCGGCCTTCCACCCGTTCTACGGCGCCTACCACGCGATGGGCAAGCGCCGCGTGCGGCCGAAGGAGTCGCTGGTGTTTGCCACGCAGTCGACCCACAAGCTGCTCGCGGGCATCAGCCAGGCCAGCCACGTGCTGGTGCAGGACTCGCAGAACCGTGCGCTCGACCGCGACCTGTTCAACGAGGCCTACCTGATGCACTCGTCGACCAGCCCGCAGTACGCGATCATCGCGAGTTGCGACGTGGCCGCGGCCATGATGGAGCCGCCCGGCGGCACCGCGCTGGTGGAGGAAAGCATCCTGGAGGCGCTCGACTTCCGCCGTGCCATGCGCAAGGTGGAAGACGAATTCGGCAAGGATGAGTGGTGGTTCAAGGTCTGGGGCCCCGAGAAGCTCGTCGACGAAGGCATCGGCCGCGCCGAAGACTGGATCATGACGGGCGAGAAGAACGGCAAGCAGAGCAAGAGCAAGAAGTCGCCGCGCAACTGGCACGGCTTCGGCGAACTGGCCGACGGCTTCAACATGCTCGATCCGATCAAGTCGACCATCGTGACGCCGGGCCTCGACCTCGAAGGCAACTTCGCCGAGACCGGCATTCCCGCGAGCGTGGTGACCAAGTTCCTGGCCGAGCACGGCGTGATCGTGGAGAAGACCGGGCTCTACAGCTTCTTCATCATGTTCACCATCGGCATCACCAAGGGCCGCTGGAACACGCTGCTCACGGCGCTGCAGCAGTTCAAGGACGACTACGCGCGCAACCAGCCGATGTGGCGCATCCTGCCGGAGTTCTGCCAGCAGCACCCCGGCTACGAACGCCTGGGCCTGCGCGACCTGTGCCAGCACATCCACCAGCTCTACGCACGCTACGACGTGGCGCGCCTGACGACCGAGATGTACCTGAGCGACCTCACGCCGGCCATGAAGCCGAGCGATGCCTTCGCCCACATTGCGCACCGCAAGACCGAACGCGTGGAGATCGACGAGCTCGAAGGCCGCATCACCACGAGCCTGATCACGCCATACCCGCCGGGCATTCCGCTCCTGATTCCGGGCGAGGTGTTCAACAAGAAGATCGTCGACTACCTCCGGTTCTCGCGCGAGTTCAACTCGCAGTGCCCGGGCTTCGAGACCGACATCCACGGCCTGGTGGCGCGCGTCGACGAAACCGGCAAGAAGCGCTACTACGCGGACTGCGTGGCCGCGCCGAAGAAGAAGTAAGCGGCAAGGACGCGGGAGGGCGCGCGCCGCGCTTCAGGAGGGCCGGTCGCTGCGCACCCGCATGAAGCGCGCAAACCTGGGCAAGCCGCCCGGGTTGGTGCCGTTGTAGCGGTAGGTCACCCAGCTTCCGATGGCGGGCGGGTTCTCGCGCTCGGCGTCGGTCAGGCCGCTGCCGAGCTTGAAGCGCTTGCCCTCCGGAGTTTCGACCAGCAGCGCGCCCAACCGGCCGCTGTGCCGGCCCTTGCCGGGCATGTGCCCGACCACCCGGGCCTCGGCGTCGTCGTGGGTCTTGACCTTGAGCAGGTCGTTGTTGCGTTCGGCGCGGTAGAGCGATCCGCCCCGGTGCAGCATCAGGCCTTCGCCGCCCATCTTCACGGTCTTGGCGAGCAGGGCCTGCAGTTCCGCATGGGTGGTGGCGCGCTCCTGCGGCACGGGCACCACCCACGGCGCATCGGTGATCGGCAGCAGTTTGCGCAGGACGGCCAGCCGCGCCGTGAAATCGCCGCCCTGGGCCGGGAGGTCGAACACCATGAAGCGCATGCCGTGCCAGGCGGTGTCGTTGGGCGTCTGGCTGCGCACGGTGGAAACCGCATGCGCGAACTGGCCCCTGCCGGCCCACAGTTCGCCGTCGAGCGGCTGCTTGGGCAGCGGCGCGATGAACCAGGCGGGCGCCACCACCGGTTCGCCGCCGCGCGTCCACAGTTGCTTGCCGTCCCAGTAGCCGCGCACGCCGTCGAATTTTTCGCTGACCCAGTAGTCGGCCAGCGACATGCCGGGGCGGTAGACCTCGGCCAGCATCAATGCCGGCGCGGCCTCGCGCGCGGCGGCCACGCGGGCCGCCAGCGCGCCGAGGCCGGCGAGCAGGAGGGAGCGTCTGTTCAGCAAGAGGACGCCGCCGATCGATTACTCGGCCATGCCCGCCACGACGTTGCTGAAGCCGCCGTCCACATAGGTGATCTCGGCGGTGACGCCGCTGGCCAGGTCGCTCAGCAGGAAGGCAGCCACGTTGCCGACTTCCTCGATGGTCACGTTGCGGCGGATGGGCGAGGCATCGGCCACCGCGGAGAGCATCTTGCCGAAGCCCTTGATGCCGCTGGCCGCCAGCGTCTTGATCGGCCCGGCGCTGATGCCGTTGACCCGCATGCCCTTGGGGCCGAGCGAAGCCGCGGTGTAGCGCACCGACGCTTCGAGCGAGGCCTTGGCCAGGCCCATGGTGTTGTAGTTGGGCAGCGCGCGCTCGGCGCCCAGGTAGGTCAGCGTGAGGAGCGCCGACTTGTCGTTGAGGTAGGGCAGGGCGGCCTTGGCCATGGCCGGGAAGCTGTAGGCGCTGATGTCGTGCGCAATCTTGAAGCCCTCGCGCGACAGCCCTTCGAGGAAGTCGCCCGCGATGGCCTCGCGCGGCGCAAAGCCGATGCTGTGCACGAAACCGTCGAACCTGTGCCAGGCCTGGCCCAGGTCGGCAAAGAGCTTGTCGATCTGCGCGTCGTCGCCCACGTCGCAGTCAAAAATAAGCTTGGAGCCGAAGTCTGCGGCGAATTCGGTGATACGGTCCTTGAATCGCTCGCCGACGTAGCTGAAAGCAAGCTCGGCGCCTTGTTCGTGACAGGCCTTGGCTATGCCGTAGGCAATGGAGCGATTGCTCAACACGCCGGTGATCAACAGTTTTTTGCCGGAAAGAAAGCCCATGAAGTTGCCTCGTGAAAATCTTGGGCAGAATTCTCGCATGCGGGTTTGGCTGCTTCTTTTTCTGGCGCTCTCGGCGGCTCCTTCATGGGCCGCCCATGCCTACGCGCAGTTCGGCGACATCAAGTACCCGCCGGGCTTCACCCACTTCAGCTACGTGAATCCGGATGCGCCCAAGGGCGGCGAGATCCGGATGGTGCCGCCCACGCGGCCCACCAACTTCGACAAGCTCAACCCGTTCACGCTCAAGGGCACGGCGCCCTCGGGCATCGGCTCGCTGATGTTCGAGAGCCTGATGACCGGCAATTCCGAAGAGCCGACCACGGTCTATGGCCTGCTCGCCGAAGACATCGAGGTGGCGCCCGACCGCCTTTCGGCCACCTTCCGCCTGAACCCCAAGGCGCGCTTCAACGACGGCTCGCCGGTGCTGGCGGCCGACGTGGTGCATTCGTTCAACACCCTGACCGGCCCGCTGGCCGCGCCGCAGTACCGCACCATCTACGCCGAAGTGAAAAAGGCCACGGCCACCAGCGAGCGCGTCGTGCGCTTCGACTTTGCGAGCCCGAACCGCGAACTGCCGCTGGTGATCGGCGGCATGGCGGTCTTCAGCCGTCAATGGGGCGGGGGCAAGCCTTTCGACCAGATCGTCACCGAGATGCCGATCGGCTCCGGCCCCTACAAGCCGGCCAGCGACCGCCTGGGCCGCGACATCACCTATGTGCGCCGCGCCGACTACTGGGGCGCCGACCTGCCGGTGCGCAAGGGGCTCTACAACTTCGATCGCATCACCTTCCGGGTCTACCTGGACGAAACCGCGCGCTTCGAGGGCCTGAAGGCCGGCGAGTTCGACTTCATGCGCGAATTCACCTCGCGCAACTGGGCGCGCCAGTACAAGGGCAGGCAGTTCGACAGCGGCGAGATCGTCAAGCGCGCCTTCGAGAACCACAACCCCGGCGACTTCCAGGGCTACGTGTTCAACATCCGCAAGGACAAGTTCAAGGACGCGCGCGTGCGGCAGGCCATCGGCCTGGCAATGGACTTCGAGTGGCTCAACCGCCAGCTGTTCTACGGCATCTACACGCGGGTGCAAGGCTACTTTCCGAACAGCGAATTCCATGCCGAGGGCCTGCCCAAGCCCGACGAACTGGCGCTGATGGAGCCGCTGCGCAGCAAGCTCAAGCCCGAGGTGTTCGGCCCGGCCCCGCAACCGCCGAGCACGGCGCCGCCCAACAGCCTGCGCGAGAACCTGCGCAAGGCGAGGGCGCTGCTGGAAGAAGCCGGCTGGACCTATCGCGACGGCGCGCTGCGCAACGCGAAGAACGAGGCTTTCACGATCGAGTTCCTCAACGACCAGCCCGGGCTGATCCGTGTCGTGACGCCGCTGCAGACGGCGCTGCGCAAGCTCGGCATCGAGATGACGTTTCGCACGGTCGATTTCTCGCTCTCGCAGCAGCGCATGCAGAACTTCGACTTCGAGATGACCTCGCTGCGCCTGCCCGGCAACAGCGCGCCGGGCGGCGAACTGCTCGAGCTGTTCGGCTCCAAGGCGGCCGACACGACGGGCTCGTCCAACATCTGGGGCATTGCCGATCCGGCGGTCGACGCGGTGGTCGGCAAGGTGCTGGCGGCCACCACGCGGCCCGAGCTGGCCACGGCCATGCGCGTGCTCGACAGGGTGCTCTCCAACGGCTACTACTCGATTCCGCAGTACTACGGCAATGCGTTCCTGATCGGCTATCGGCCGGCGCCGTTCGTGCTGCCGCCGACCATTCCGCCGTACTACGATGCCGGCGACTGGGCGCTCACCACGTGGTGGGCTTCGCCCGCCAACAAATGACGCGGCCGCACCGGACATGAACACCGAATGACCAGCTACATCCTCAAGCGCCTGCTGCTGATGATCCCCACGCTGCTGGGCGTGCTCGTCATCACCTTCGGCGTGATCCAGTTCGTGCCGGGCGGTCCGGTCGAGCAGATGGTGGCGCAGCTGCAGGGGCGCGATTCGGGCGGCGAGCGGGCCGCGGCCAGCGGCGCCGGCTACCGCGGCCGCCAGGGCCTCGACCCGCAGCGCGTCGAGGAGATCCGCAAGCTCTACGGCTTCGACAAGCCTGCCCACGAGCGCCTGTGGACCATGCTGAAGTCGTTCGCGCGCTTCGACCTGGGCACCAGCTTCTACCAGCGCAAGGACGTCTGGCAGCTCATCAAGGAAAAGATGCCGGTGTCGATCAGCCTCGGCCTCTGGACCTTCTTCATCAGCTACCTGATCGCGGTGCCGCTCGGCGTGGCCAAGGCGGTGAGGGCCGGCACGCGCTTCGACTTCATCACCACGCTGATCGTGCTGATCGGCTATGCCATTCCGGGCTTCGTGCTGGGGGTGGCGCTGCTCGTGATCTTCGGCGGGCAGCTGCAGTGGTTCCCACTGCGCGGCCTCACATCGCCCAACTGGGAAAGCATGAACTGGGGCGCGCGCATCGTCGACTACCTGTGGCACATCGCACTGCCTGTCACGTCGATGGTGCTCGGCAGCTTTGCCGTCACCGCCATGCTCACCAAGAATTCCTTCCTCGAGGAAATCCGCAAGCAGTACGTGCTGACCGCGCGCGCCAAGGGGCTGTCGCAGCGGCAGGTGCTCTGGAAGCATGTGTTCCGCAATGCGCTGATCCCGATCATCACGGGCTTTCCGTCGGCCTTCATCGGCGCGTTCTTCACCGGCTCGCTGCTGATCGAGACGCTGTTCACGCTCGACGGCCTGGGCCTGCTGAGCTACGAGAGCGTGATCCGCCGGGACTATCCCGTGGTGCTGGGCACGCTCTACCTGTTCACGCTGATCGGCCTGGTCACCAAGCTGATTTCCGACCTCTGCTACGTCTGGGTCGATCCGAGGGTCAAGTTTGACTAGCGCCGCCGTTGTTTCCGCGAGCCCGGGCCGCCGCGCCTGGCGCCGCTTCCGCCGCAATCCGCTGGGGTTCTGGAGCCTGGTCGTCTTCTCGATCCTGGTGGTGCTGAGCCTGTTCGCCGAGCTGCTGTCCACCGAGAAGCCGCTGGTCGTGCGCTATGCCGGGCAGACCTACTTCCCGGTGCTGCGCGACTACTCCGAGAAAACCTTCGGCGGCGACTTCGAGACGCCCGCCGACTACCTCGATCCCTTCATCCAGAAGCGCATCACCGAGGGCTCCAACTGGGCGCTCTATGCACCCAACCGCTACGGCCCGCGCACGCTGAACTACTTTGCCTCCCAGCCCAATCCCGCGGCACCCTCGCGCGAGAACTTCTTCGGCACCGACGACCGCGGCCGCGACCTGCTTGCGCAACTGATCTACGGCTTTCGCGTGAGCGTGCTGTTCGGCCTCGCGCTGACCGTCATCGGCACCGTGCTGGGTGTGGCGGCGGGGGCGGTGCAGGGCTATTTCGCGGGCAAGATCGACCTCGCGTTCCAGCGCTTCATCGAGATCTGGGCATCGATGCCCGAGCTCTACCTGCTGATCATCTTCAGCGCGATCTTCGCGCCCAGCGTGGCGCTGCTGCTGATCCTGCTGAGCCTGTTCGGCTGGATGGGCCTGGCCGACTACGTGCGCGCCGAGTTCCTGCGCAACCGCCAGATGGACTACGTGCGCGCCGCGCGGGCGCTGGGCGTGGGCAACCTGCAGATCATGTGGCGCCACATCCTGCCCAACAGCATGGTGCCGGTCGTCACCTTCCTGCCGTTTCGCATGAGCTCGGCCATCCTGGCGCTCACTTCGCTCGATTTCCTGGGCCTGGGCGTGCCGCCGGGCACGCCGTCGCTCGGCGAACTGCTGAGCCAGGGCAAGGCCAACATCGACGCCTGGTGGATCTCGCTGTCCACCTTCGGCGTGCTGGTCGTGACGCTGATGCTGCTCACCTTCATGGGCGACGCGCTGCGCGATGCCCTCGATCCGCGGAAGGCCGACAAGTGAGCCAAATGAAGCACCATCAGCCGCTGCTGGACGTGAAAGACCTGCGCGTGGCCTTCGGCGGCAAGGAGGTGGTGCACGGCATCGACTTCCGCATTGCCGCGGGCGAGAAGCTCGCGCTCGTCGGCGAATCGGGTTCGGGCAAGACCGTGACGGCGCTGTCGCTGCTGCGCCTGGCGCAGAACGCCGACGTGGCCGGCACCGCGACCTTGTTCGGCTCTGCAGATGCGCCAAGCGGGCGCGACCTGCTCTCGATCCCTGAACGGGAGCTGCGCGGCGTCCGCGGCAAGGAGATCGCGATGATCTTCCAGGAGCCGATGACCGCCCTCAACGCGCTCTACACCGTGGGCGACCAGATCGCCGAGGTGCTCGAACTGCACGAGGGCCTGTCGGCGCGCGCGGCACAGGCGGCGGCCGTGCAGCTGCTGGCCGACACCGGCATTCCGGAGCCGGCGCGGCGGGCAAGGGCGTTTCCGCACCAGCTTTCGGGCGGCCAGCGCCAGCGCGCAATGATCGCCATGGCGCTGGCCTGCAAGCCGCGCCTGCTGCTGGCCGACGAGCCGACCACCGCGCTCGACGTCACGGTGCGCGCGCAGATCCTCGAGCTGCTCGCCGATCTGCAGCGCAAGCATGGCATGGCCGTGCTGCTGATCACGCACGACCTCAACCTGGTGCGCCGCTTCGCCGACCGGATCGCCGTGATGGAAGACGGCCACGTGGTGGAGCAGGGCGCCGTGGCGGCCGTGTTCGAGGCGCCGCAGCACGCCTACACCCGCAAGCTGATCGACAGCCACCCGGAGCGCGATGTCATCGCCGTGCCGGCGGGGGCCGGCGCGCGGCCGGTGCTCGAGGCCACCGGCCTGCGCGTGAGCTACCCGGTGCCGCGGCCCGGTTTTGCCGGCTGGTTCCGCAAGGGCGAGTTCATCGCGGTGCAGGACGCGGACTTCCGCATTGCGCCCGGCGAAACCCTGGGTGTGGTCGGCGAGTCCGGATCGGGCAAGTCGACGCTGGCGCTGGCCGCGCTCGGGCTGCTGAAGCACCAGGGCGCGCTCAAGGTGGACGGCAAGGGCTGGGCGGTGGACCGCAGTTCCGACCTGGCCTTGCGCCGCGTCATGCAGGTGGTTTTCCAGGACCCGTTCTCTTCGCTCTCGCCGCGCATGACGGTCGAGCAGATCGTGGGCGAGGGGCTGCGCGTGCACGCGCCCGAGCTCAGCACGGCGCAGCGCCGCGCGCGGGCGCTGGCGGCGCTGGCCGACGTGGGCCTGGGCGAGGCGCAGTTTCCCTCGCTGCTCGACCGCTATCCGCACGAGTTCTCCGGTGGGCAGCGCCAGCGGCTCGCGATTGCGCGCGCGCTCATCGTCGATCCGCAACTGCTGGTGCTCGACGAGCCCACCAGCGCGCTCGACGTGACGATCCAGAAGCAGGTGCTGGGCCTGCTGCAGCGCCTGCAGCGGGAACGCGGCCTGAGCTATCTGCTGATCACGCACGACGTCGAGGTGATCCGCGCCATGGCGCACCACGTCATCGTGATGAAGGACGGTGCCATCCTCGAAGCCGGCGCGGTCGAGCGCGTGCTCGACGCGCCCGAGCACCCCTATACAAAGAAGCTGGTGGCCGCCGCGCTGCTGGAATAGAACAACGGAATCGAAGGAAATGTCGGATATCGGACGGGACAGGCGCGGTGCCTGGCGCGCGGCACTGGCATGCATGGTGACCTTGGCCGTTGCCATGGGCCTGGGGCGCTTTGCCTTCACGCCCATGCTGCCGATCATGCTGCACGAGGGAAAGCTCCAACTCGAGGCGGGCGGCGTGCTGGCTTCGCTCAATTACCTCGGTTACTTCCTGGGCGCGGTCAGTTGCGCGGCCATCGGCATCCAGGCCAAGCGCATGGTGCGCGGCGGCCTGGTGGCCACGGCGGCCCTGCTGGTGGGCATGGGCGTGCTCCACAGCTTCACGAGCTGGGGCATCCTGCGCGCGGCAGCCGGCGTGATGAGCGCCTGGGTCTTCGTCTTCGCGTCCGGCTGGGGGCTGCGGCGGTTGGCGGAGACGAATTCCCCGGCCCTGGCCGGCGTGATCTACACCGGCCCCGGCATCGGCATCGCGATGACCGGCCTGCTCGGCGGCGCCTTGGGGCGCTGGGGATCGGAGGCGGGATGGATCGGCCTGGGCCTGCTGGCGGTGGTGCTGGTGGCGTCGATCTGGCGCGTGTTCGACGATGGCGAATCGCCCTCGGCGCAAGGCTCCGCGGGCGCGCCGTCCGCCCAGGCGGGTGCGGTCGCCTCGCCTTCGGCGCGCAGCGACGCCGTCTGGCTGGTCGCGCTCTATGGGCTGGCCGGCTTCGGCTACATCATCACCGCCACCTTCCTGCCGGTGATCGCGCGCCAGGCGCTGCCGGGCTCGTCGTGGCCCGACTTCTTCTGGCCGCTGTTCGGGCTGGCGATCATCCCGGGCGCGCTGATCGGTGCCCGCGCGCCCATCCACTGGGACAACCGGCTGCTGCTGGCGGCGGCCTATGCGCTGCAGGCGCTGGGCGTGGTGCTGTCGGTGGCCTGGCCCACCATCACCGGCTTTGCGCTCGGCAGCCTGCTGCTCGGCATGCCTTTCACGGCCATCACGCTTTTTGCGATGCGGGATGCGCGCCGGCTTCGCGGCAATGCTGCGGCCGGGCTGATCGGCTATGCGACCGCGTCCTATGGGGTCGGGCAGATCATCGGCCCGCTGTTTGCGGCGCCGCTGGCCCAGCGAACCGGGTCTTTCGAGCTCCCGCTGCTGGTGGCGGCCGCCGCATTGGCGCTCGGTTCGGCGCTGTTTGCCGTCGTCTGGTCAAAATCCCGGCGCAAAGTGGCGCTTTGAACAGTCCAAGCCACTTCATTTATCACGGGAATAGCATATAATTCGAGGCTCACGACCAAACGGGCGGGTACCAACCGCCCGTTTTTTTTGGTCTATGCAATTTCGATGCGTGACACCCGTGGCGGGCGGGTGGCACGCATAAGCATTTTTACAAGGCAAATTCAAACACGTGGCATTGCAGCAGACAGTGGAACAAACCGTTGCCGGTCTCGGCTACGACCTGGTCGAGATCGAACGCTCGGCCGGGGGATTGCTGCGCGTGACAATTGATTTGCCCTGGACTGCCCCCACATCGGAAGCTGTGGCTGCAGGCATTCCCGAACCCTTCGTGACGGTCGAGGATTGCGAGAAGGTCACGCGCCAGTTGCAGTTTGCGCTCGAGGTCGACGGTGTCGATTACAAGCGGCTCGAGGTTTCCTCGCCGGGTATTGACCGTCCGCTTCGCAATGAGCAGGATTTCGAGCGTTTCGTGGGCGAGGTGATCGACATCACGCTCAAGGCGCCCATGGGTGCCGCGGCGGCGGGGCAGGTGTCTGCCACCCGCAAGAAGTTTCGCGGCACGCTGGAGCGTGCTGAAAAGGCGGAAGGGGCCGACGGAGCCCCGGGCTGGCAAATCGTCTGGAGCGATGCGCCGAAGCCCAAGCCGGGTCAAAAAGTCAGCAAGAAGCGCGCGCCTGCAAAGTTGCAGGCGCTGGGTTTCGTGCTGGATGAGCTGCGCGATGCGCGGCTCGCGCCAATTGTGGATTTCAAGGGCCGCAGGGCCAAAACCCAACCGGGTTTTTCGGATATTGACGACGGAACCAACGTTCCGGACTGACTAGAGGAGTGGGTGGCATGAATCGCGAAATGTTGATGTTGGTGGATGCGATCTCGCGCGAGAAGAACGTCGAGCGCGACGTGGTTTTCGGTGCGGTCGAGTCCGCGCTGGCGCAAGCCACCAAGAAGCTCCACCAGGGCGACGTGGACATCCGCGTCTCGGTCGACCGCGACAGCGGCGACTACGAAACCTTCCGCCGCTGGCACGTCGTCCCCGACGAAGCCGGCCTGCAGCTGCCCGACCAGGAAATCCTCCTGTTCGAAGCCAAGGAAGAAATGCCCGACATCGAGGTCGGCGAGTACATCGAAGAAGCGGTGGACTCGGTGCCGATCGGCCGCATCGGCGCCATGGCGGCCAAGCAGGTCATCCTGCAGAAGATCCGCGACGCCGAGCGCGAGATGCTGCTCAACGACTTCATGTCGCGCGGCGACAAGATCTTTGTCGGCACCGTCAAGCGCCTGGACAAGGGCGACATCATCGTGGAAGCCGGCCGCGTCGAAGGGCGCCTGCGCCGCAGCGAGATGATCGCCAAGGAAAACCTGCGCAACGGCGACCGCGTGCGGGCCATGATCATGGAAGTCGACCTGACGCTGCGCGGCGCGCCGATCATCCTGTCGCGCTCGGCGCCCGAATTCATGATCGAGCTGTTCCGCCAGGAAGTGCCCGAAATCGAACAGGGCCTGCTCGAGATCAAGAGCTGCGCCCGCGACCCCGGCTCGCGTGCCAAGATCGCCGTGCTCTCGCACGACAAGCGTGTCGACCCGATCGGCACCTGCGTCGGCGTGCGCGGCACCCGCGTGAACGCCGTGACCAACGAGCTCGCCGGCGAGCGCGTGGACATCGTGCTGTGGAGCGAAGACCCGGCCCAGTTCGTGATCGGCGCCCTGGCTCCGGCCAACGTGTCGTCGATCGTGGTCGATGAAGAAAAGCACGCCATGGATGTGGTGGTCGACGAGGAAAACCTCGCCATCGCGATCGGCCGCGGCGGCCAGAACGTGAGGCTTGCCTCCGACCTGACCGGCTGGAAGATCAACATCATGGACGCCAATGAATCGGCCCAGAAGCAGGCGAGCGAAACCGACGCCAGCCGCAAGCTGTTCATGGAAAAGCTCGACGTCGACGAGGAAATCGCCGACATCCTGATCTCCGAGGGCTTCAACAGCCTCGAGGAAGTGGCCTATGTGCCGATCTCCGAAATGCTGGAGATCGAAGCTTTCGATGAAGACACCATCAACGAGCTGCGCACGCGCGCCAAGGATGCGCTGTTGACCATGGAAATCGCCAAGGAAGAGGGCGTCGAGACCGTCTCGCAGAATCTGCGCGACCTCGAAGGCCTCGACCCCGAGCTGATTCCCAAGCTGGCCGAGGCGGGTGTGCACACCCGCGACGACCTCGCCGACCTCGCGGTCGATGAACTCACCGAGATCACCGGCCACAGCGCCGATGACGCCAAAGCCCTCATCTTGAAAGCCCGCGAACATTGGTTCGCCGGCCAAGAGTGATGGTCATGGAGGCACGAAACCAATATGTCCAGTACCACTGTCGCCGAGTTCGCGAACGAGCTCAAGAAGACTCCCGAAACCTTGCTTGACCAGCTCAAGAGCGCAGGCGTGCCCAAGGCGGCACCCACCGATGCACTCACCGAGGCTGACAAGCAGCGCCTGCTCGGCTTTCTCAAAGCCAGCCATGGCACCGCCGAGCCCGAGCGCAAGAAGATCACGCTGACCAAGAAGTCGACCAGCGAGATCAAGCAGGCCGACGCCACCGGCCGCGCCCGCACCATCCAGGTCGAGGTGCGCAAGAAGCGCACCTTCATCCAGCGCGACGATGGCCATCCGGCCACGCCCGAAGCGCAACCGGTGGCCGAAGCGCCCGCCGCGGCACCCGCCGCGCCGCGCATCGACGAAGCCGAACTGGCCCGCCGCGAGGAAGAGGCGCGCCGCCAGGCCGAGCTGATCCGCCGCCAGGAAGAAGAACTGGTCGAGAAGCGCCGCCTGCGCGAAGAAGCCGAAGCCCGCGAACGCGAACAGGCCGAAAAGGCCGAGCGCGCGGAGCAGGCCGAGCAGGAAGCCGCGCGCGCCGCCGCCGAGAAGAAGGCCGCTGCCGAAGCCGCTGCCGCGCCCGCCAAGGAAGCGGCCAAGCCGGTCGCTGCGCCTGCCGCAGCCGCTGCAGCCGCCGCAGCCGCCGCCGAACAGCAGGCCGCCGACACCAAGCTGGCTGCCCAGACGGCCGCCACGCAAGCCAAGGAAGACGCCAAGGCCAAGGCCGCCGCCGAATCGAAGGCCCGTGCCGACGAAGAAGCCGCCCGTGCCAAGGACCTGGACGAGCGCCGCCGCAAGGCCCTGGCCGAAGCCGAAGCCATTCGCGCCATGATGAACGCACCGGCCCGCGTGCTGGTGCCGCACAAGGCGCCCGAGAAGCCGCAGCCCGAAAAGGCCGCGGTCAAGGGCACGCTGCACAAGCCGGCCGCGCCCCCGGCGCGTCCCGGCGCGCCGGCCGCACCGGGTGCTGCAGCAGCCCCTGGCGCCGCCGGTGCCGGCAAGGAAGTCAAGTCGGCCAAGCTCTCTTCGAGCTGGGCGGGCGATCCTGCCAAGAAGAAGGAAATCAAGACCCGCGGCGATGCCAGCGGTGGTGTCGGCCGCGGCAACTGGCGCGGAGGCCCGCGCGGCCGCCGCGGCAGCAATGACCGCGGAGGCCACGAAGAGCATGTGCAGGCCGCACCGGTGGAGGCGCGCATTCTCGAAGTGCACGTGCCCGAAACCATCACGGTGGCCGAGCTCGCGCACAAGATGGCCGTCAAGGCGCAGGAAGTCATCAAGCAATTGATGAAGCTGGGTCAGATGGCGACCATCAACCAGTCGCTGGACCAGGACACGGCCATGATCCTGGTGGAGGAAATGGGCCACAACGCGGTCGTTGCCGCGCTGGACGACCCGGAAGCCTTCACCGACGAGGACGTGTCGGCGCAAACCGCCGAAGCCCTGCCGCGCGCACCGGTCGTGACCGTCATGGGCCACGTCGACCACGGCAAGACCTCGCTGCTCGACTACATCCGCCGCGCCAAGGTTGCAGCGGGCGAAGCCGGCGGCATCACGCAGCACATCGGTGCCTACCACGTGCAAACCGAACGCGGCATGGTGTCGTTCCTCGACACCCCGGGCCACGAGGCCTTCACGGCCATGCGTGCCCGCGGCGCGCAGGCCACCGACATCGTCATCCTCGTGGTGGCGGCCGACGACGGCGTCATGCCGCAGACCAAGGAAGCCATCAAGCACGCGAAGGCTGCGGGTGTGCCGATCGTGGTTGCCATCAACAAGATCGACAAGCCCGATGCCAGCCCGGACCGCGTGAAGCAGGAACTGGTGGCCGAAGAGGTGGTGCCCGAAGAGTATGGCGGCGACGTGCCGTTCGTGCCGGTGTCCGCCAAGACGGGCCAGGGCATCGACGACCTGCTCGAACAGGTGCTGCTGCAGGCCGAAGTGCTGGAACTCAAGGCGCCGGTGGATGCCGCCGCCAAGGGCCTGGTCATCGAAGCGCAGCTCGACAAGGGCCGCGGCCCGGTCGCAACCGTGCTGGTTCAGTCCGGCACGCTCAAGACCGGTGACGTGGTGCTGGCGGGTTCGACCTATGGCCGCGTGCGCGCCATGCTCGACGAAGACGGCAAGGCCATCAAGACCGCGGGTCCGTCGATCCCGGTCGAGATCCAGGGCCTGACCGAAGTCCCGCAGGCGGGCGACGAGTTCATGGTGATGAGCGACGAGCGCCGTGCGCGCGAAATCGCCACCTACCGCGCCGGCAAGTTCCGCAACACCAAGCTGGCGAAGGCCCAGGCCGCGAACCTGCAGAACATGTTCACCGACCTCTCGGCCGGCGAAGTGCAGACGCTGCGCATCATCATCAAGGCCGACGTGCAGGGCTCGCAGGAAGCACTGGCCCAGTCGCTGCTCAAGCTGGCGACCGAAGAGGTCAAGGTGCAGATCGTGTACGCCGGCGTGGGCGGTATCAGCGAAAGCGACATCAACCTTGCGATCGCCTCGAAGGCCATCGTGATCGGCTTCAACGTGCGTGCCGATGCCGGTGCGCGCAAGCTGGCCGAAGGCAATGGCGTGCAGCTGAACTACTACAGCATCATTTACGACGCCGTGGACGAGATCAAGGTCGCGATGTCGGGCATGCTGGCACCGGAGCGCCGCGAGGAAATCATCGGCTCGGCCGAGATCCGCACGGTGTTCGTGGCTTCGAAGATCGGTACGGTCGCAGGTTCGTACATCACCTCGGGCTCGGTCAACCGCAGTGCGCATTTCCGCCTGCTGCGCGACAACGTGGTGATCTACACCGGCGAAGTCGATTCGATCAAGCGCATGAAGGACGACGTCCGCGAAGTGCGCGAAGGCTTCGAGTGCGGTATCAAGCTCAAGAACTACAACGACATCAAAGAAGGTGATCAGTTGGAATTCTTCGAGATCAAGGAGATCGCCCGTACGCTGTAACAAGCGTTCGATGCGACCGTATCCATGCCCAAAAGAAAAGCCGCCGCCCCCAACCGCGCGTTCAAGGTTGCCGACCAGATCCAGCGGGATCTGACGGAGCTGATCGCGCGCGAGTTGAAGGACCCGCGCGTGGGCATGGTCACGATCCAGGCGGTCGAGGTCACGCCCGACTATGCGCACGCGAAGATCTACTTCAGCATGCTCACGGGCGACGTGGCCGAGACCACCGAAGCGCTGAACCAGGCCGCGGGGTTCCTCCGCAACGGCCTGTTCAAGCGCCTCCACATCCACACCGTGCCGACGCTGCACTTCCTGTTCGACCGCACCACCGAGCGTGCGGCCGACATGAATGCGCTCATTGCGCAGGCCGTCGCTTCGCGTTCGAAAGACGACTAGCGATGAATGCGCCACGCACAAGGGTGCAGCGGCGCCCTGTGCATGGGGTGTTGTTGCTCGACAAGCCGCTGGGACTCTCCAGCAACCAGGCCTTGCAGAAGGCCAAGTGGTTGCTGCGGGCCGAAAAAGCGGGCCACACCGGCACGCTCGATCCGCTGGCCACCGGCGTGCTGCCGCTGTGCTTTGGCGCGGCCACCAAGTTCAGCCAGCTGCACCTCGATGCCGACAAGACCTACGAGGCCATGGCACGCCTTGGCATCAAGACCTCCACCGGCGATGCCGAGGGCGAGGTGATTGCCGAGCGCCCGGTGCATGTCACCGCGGAAGACCTGGCCCGCGTCGAAGCGCAGTTCACCGGCCCGATCCGGCAGGTTCCACCGATGCACAGTGCGCTCAAGAAGGACGGCAAGGCGCTGTACGAGTACGCACGCGAAGGCATCGAGATCGAGCGGGCGCCCCGTGAAGTGGTCATTCATGCGTTGAAGATCACGCAGGCCGCCGCCGAATCGGCAGGCCATGCCATCAAGATCGTGGCTTCCGTGAGCAAGGGCACCTACATCCGCACGCTGGGCGAAGACATCGGCGAGGCGCTGGGCTGCGGCGCGCACCTCACGTCGCTGCGCCGCACGGCCACCGGCGGCTTCGGCGAGGCGCAGTGCATCACGCTCGAAGCGCTCGAAGCCATGGGCGAGGAGGAGCGGCTGGCGCAATTGTTGCCTGCCGAATCCCTGGTCGAGGGCCATACGGTCGTCACGCTCGGCAGCGAAGATGCAGGGCGCTTCCTGTCCGGCCTGCGCCGCCGCGGTAACTGGCCCGATGCCGACCATGTGGCGGTGTTCGGCGAAGCGCCTCCGGCCTTCCTGGGCACGGCGCACATTGCCGCCAATGAATTGATCCCGGGGCGCTTGCTGAACCCCATCGAAATCCAGCAAATTCTTTTGAACGCACAACAGACCGAAGCGACACCATGAGTACCAAGCAAATCCGCAATATCGCCATCATTGCCCACGTGGACCATGGCAAGACCACGATGGTCGACCAGCTGCTGCGGCAGTCGGGCACCTTTGCCGAGCACGAGAAAGTGGTCGACACGGTGATGGACAACAACGCCATCGAAAAGGAACGTGGCATCACGATCCTGGCCAAGAACTGCGCCGTGACCTGGGAAGGCACGCACATCAACATCGTCGACACCCCCGGCCACGCGGACTTCGGCGGCGAAGTGGAGCGCGCGCTGTCGATGGTCGACGGCGTGGTGCTGCTGATCGACGCCCAGGAAGGCCCGATGCCGCAGACGCGCTTCGTGACCAAGAAGGCGCTGGCCCTCGGCCTGAAGCCGATCCTGGTCGTGAACAAGGTCGACAAGCCGGGTGCCAACCCCGACAAGGTGGTGAACGCCGCCTTCGACCTGTTCGACAAGCTCGGCGCCACCGACGAACAGCTGGACTTCCCCGTGGTGTACGCCTCGGGCATCAACGGCTGGTCGTCGCTCGAAGAGGGTGCGCCCGGCGAGCAGTGGGGCCCCGACATGTCGGCGCTGTTCAACACCATCCTGAAGCACGTGCCGGCGCAAACGGGCAACCCCGAGGCGCCACTGCAGCTGCAGATTTCCGCGCTCGATTTCTCGACCTTCGTCGGCCGCATCGGCGTGGGCCGCATCAGCCAGGGCACGCTGAAGCCCATGATGGACGTGGTGGTCATGGAAGGCCCGGACGGCAAGACCGTCAAGGGCCGCGTCAACCAGGTGCTGACCTTCCAGGGCCTGGAGCGCGTGCAGGCCACCGAAGCCGGCCCGGGCGAGATCGTGCTGATCAACGGCATTGCCGACATCGGCATCGGCGTGACCGTGACCGATCCGGCCAACCCGTCGCCGCTGCCCATGCTCAAGGTCGACGAACCGACCCTGACCATGAACTTCTGCGTCAACACCAGCCCGCTGGCCGGCCGTGAAGGCAAGTTCGTCACCAGCCGCCAGATCTGGGACCGCCTGCAGAAGGAACTGCAGCACAACGTGGCGCTGCGCGTGAACGAAACCGACGAGGAAGGCATCTTCGAGGTGATGGGCCGCGGCGAACTGCACCTGACCATCCTGTTGGAAAACATGCGCCGCGAAGGCTATGAAATGGCCGTGTCGAAGCCGCGCGTGGTGTTTCGCACGGTCAACGGCGAGAAGCACGAGCCGATCGAGCTGGTCACGGCCGACATCGAAGAGCAGCACCAGGGCGGCGTGATGCAGGCACTGGGCGAGCGCAAGGGCGAACTGGTCAACATGGAACCGGACGGCCGCGGCCGCGTGCGCCTGGAGTACCGCATTCCGGCGCGCGGCCTGATCGGCTTCACCAACGAATTCCTGAACCTGACGCGCGGCTCGGGCCTCATCAGCAACATCTTCGACAGCTACGAGCCGCACAAGGGCGAGATCGGCAGCCGCAAGAACGGCGTGCTGATTTCCATGGACGACGGTGAAATCTTCACCTACGCCCTGGGCAAGCTGGACGACCGCGGCCGCATGTTCGTGAAGGCGAACGATCCGGTGTACGAAGGCATGATCGTGGGCATTCACAGCCGCGACAACGACCTGGTGGTGAACGCCACGCGCACCAAGCAGCTGACCAACTTCCGCGTCTCGGGCAAGGAAGACGCGATCAAGATCACGCCGCCGATCGAACTCACGCTGGAATACGGCGTGGAATTCATCGAGGACGACGAGCTGGTCGAAATCACGCCCAAGAGCGTGCGCCTGCGCAAGCGTTTCCTCAAGGAAAACGAGCGCAAGCGCGCCAGCCGCGAAACGGCGAGCTGATCGCCATCCCGCCATGCTGCTGCGCCTGACCCACGGCGGGGCCGTGTGGCTGATGGTTGCCGTGACCCTGATGTGGGCCACGGCGGGTGTCGTCACGCGGCACCTGGCGCAGGCCCACAGTTTCGAGATCACCTTCTGGCGCAGCTTCTTCACGATGCTTGCGCTGCTGGTGATCTTGCCGCTTTGGCGGGGCCGGGCGGTGTTCTCGCAGATCCGCTCGGGTGGGCGCGAGCTCTGGATCTCGGGCGTCTGCTGGACCGTGATGTTCACCGCCTTCATGGTGGCGCTGACGCTGGCCTCGACGGCCAGCGTGCTGGTCACGATGTCGCTGGGTCCATTGCTCACCGCACTGGCCGCGCGCCTGTTCATCGGCCACCGCCTGCCCGCGCGGACCTGGGTGGCCATCGTGGTGGCCGGCCTCGGCATTGCGTGGATGTACGGCACGCAATTGGTGCAGGGCGGGGCAGCGGGCGGATCGCTGCTCGGAACGCTGGTGGCGCTGTGCGTGCCGCTCGCGGGAGCCACCAACTGGACGGTGGTCCAGCACGCGCGTGCCAAGGGACATGACATCGACCTGGTTCCTGCGGTGCTGATTGGTGCGGCGCTCAGTGCGCTGCTCACGCTGCCCTTTGCCTTGCCGTTCCAGGCCAATGCGCATGACCTCGGCCTGCTCGCTTTCCTCGGTGTTTTCCAGCTGGCCATTCCCTGCGTGCTGGCGGTGCTGTGCGCGCAGGTGCTCAAGGCGCCCGAGGTGGCGCTGCTCGCGCTGCTCGAAGTGATCTTCGGCATTGCACTGGCCTGGATCGGCGCGGGCGAGGAGCCGGCTGCGAGCGTGCTGACCGGCGGCGCGCTGGTCATTGGTGCACTGGTGTTCAACGAGCTGCTGGCGCTGCGTGGACGCCGCACCGCCGTGGCCGACGACGCGCTTCCCAGCGCGCACTGAGCCGCGCCGGCAGGCGGAAAAGAAAAGGCCCCGACATCTGACGGGGCCTTCGAGTTGGAGCGCGATCAGGCGATCACGGGATCAGGGGCGGGCCACCTTCCAGGCGCCGTTCAGGACGCCGTCGCCGGTCTTGTCGCCCGGCTTGCTGTCCTTGGTCCAGTAGTAGAGCGGCCAGCCCTTGTAGGCCCACTGCCTCTTGCCGTCTTCGCGCACGATGATGGTGTAGCCGCCCATCGGCTTGGCTGTTTCGGCGACCGGCAGCGGCGGCCAGTTGGCGGCGCACTGGGCATTGCAGGCGGAGGTGCCTGCACCGGCCGTGTCGCGGGCGAAGGTGTACAGCGT
Source organism: Variovorax sp. SPNA7 (assembly GCF_033807855.1). NCBI lineage: Bacteria > Pseudomonadati > Pseudomonadota > Betaproteobacteria > Burkholderiales > Comamonadaceae > Variovorax > Variovorax sp. SPNA7. The sequence continues at coordinate 3,104,006 of NZ_CP138513.1, read as the reverse complement.
CATGCCATTCGGGCCGACCAGCACGCCATCGGCGGTACGGGTGGGAGTGTCGGGGGCGCTGGCGGTCTTGTTGGACATGCCGCCGCAGCCGGCGAGCAATGCCGCCGCGAGGATCGAGGCGCTGAGCAATTTCATGCAGTTTCTCCTTCAGTTGAAAAATCGCGAAAACAAGGCAGTGGTTGCGCGACACGGCAGTTTATGCCGGCCTCACGACAAATCGCGGTAGGCGAGCGTCGCGAGTTTCAGCAAAACTTCACGCGGTAGCTTGCCGGCAACGGCATAGCCGAAGCCCTGGTCGATCCAATAGAAGCTGGGCACCGGTCCTTCGGACGCGAAACGGAAGGCTGTTTCGCGCGAGGCGGCGGTGCCGACGGCGGCCTGGTTGTCGAGGGTGCCGATGTAGAGCGTGATGCGCTCGCCGGCGCTGTCCTCGAACATGAACTGAGCGCGCGCGCCGCTTTCCCCGGGCAAGAGGCGGCCGCCGACGAGCGTGTAGCCCATGGCGGTCAGGTCAGGCACCTTGAGCGGCCTGTCGAGGCGCTTGGACAGCCACTGCACGAGGTGCTGCTGCTCGCTGGCGGCCACTTCGACCGGATGCCTTTTCTCGGGCGCGTAGATGGCGTGCGCAATCGAAGCGTCATGCACGAATTCGCGCATCGCAGGCGCCCTGGCCAGTTGGGCCGAAGCAACGCGTTGCATCGACCACTGCGCATTGCCGAGCCAGCCGGCGGCAAAGGCGACCAGCACGCCGGCCGCCATGCCGCCCCATCGCATCCAATGGCCTTGCCGGGCCTGGCGAGGCTGGCTGCGATCGAGCGCACTCATCAAGGGCGCAGGAACGGGCTCGCCCAGCAGTTCGCCATGCAGCCGGCGCAGCGCGTCGCGCTGGACGCGCCAGGCCGCCACCCGCGCCGCAAGGGCCGGATCGCGCGCCACGGCGTCCTCGACCTCGGCGCGGCGTTCCGGTACCAACTGGCCATCGACGAGGGCATGCACCTCGTCGTCGGTGGGGGGCGGGGCAGGGCGATTCATGATGGAGCGGCAGGTTTCACTTGAGGCGGCGCAGGCCGGGGCGATGCGGCGCCGAGGCACCGTCCATCAGCTCATGCAGCCGGACGCGGGCGCGCGACAGGCGCGACATCACGGTGCCGGCGGGGATGCCGAGCACCTTGGCCACCTCGGCATAGGAAAGGTCTTCGAGCGTTACCAGCAGCAGCACGGCGCGCTGCTCTTCGGGCAGCTGCATCAGGCAGCGCTGCAGGTCCAGGCCCATGCCGAGGTCGCGGCCTGGATCGGCGCCGCCGTGCAGTTCGTGCGCCGCGTCGTCCAGCGGCACCACGCTGTGCGGCGGCGGCGTGCGCCGCAGCTGGCTCGCGAAGATGTTGTGCATGACCGTGAACAGCCAGGCGCGCAGGTCGCTGCCCACCACCCAGAGCCGCCACTTGCTGCAGGCCCGCTCGAGCGTGTCCTGCACCAGGTCGTCGGCCGCCCAGGCGTTGCCCGTGAGCGCGCGCGCATAGCGGCGCAGGCTCGGGATCTGGTCGGCCAGCAGGCGGGCGTCCATGGGGGCGGGAACGCGCGCGGGTCAGGGTTTGGCGATTTTCCAGGCACCGCCGACGCCGTCGCCGGTCTTGTCGCCCGGCTTGGTGTCCTTGGCCCAGTAGTAGAGCGGCCAGCCCTTGGCGGCCCATTGCTTCTTGCCGTCGTCGCGCGTGACGATGGTGAAGTCGCCGGAGGGCTTGTCGCTGTCGGTGGCCATGAAGGGCGGCCAGTTGGCCGCGCAGCCGCCATTGCAGGCCGACTTGCCGCTGCCGGCCGTGTCCTTGTCGAAGGTGTAGAGCGTCATGCCGTTGGGGCCGACCAGCGCGCCGTCGGCGGCCTTGGGCTGGGCGAACGAGGGAAGCGCGAGCAGGCCGGCGAGCAGCGCGGCGGCAAGGCCGGCGAAAGAAGGGCGAAGAGGCGACATGGAAGACTCCTGGAAGTTGGTGGCACCGACGATCCGATGACACCGCACAAACGCCTGCAACCGGCGTTTTATTCCATGCCGCAAAAGAAAAGAACCAGCGAAGAACTAGCGGCTGCGGCTCTTCATCGCGCGCTCGACCTCGCGCTTGCCTTCGCGGTCCTTGATGGTGTCGCGCTTGTCGTGCTCGGCCTTGCCCTTGGCCAGCGCAATTTCGCATTTGACCTTGCCGGCCTTCCAGTGCAGGTTGAGCGGCACCAGCGTGTAGCCCTTTTGTTCGACCTTGCCGACCAGGCGGCGGATCTCCTCCTTGTGCAGCAGCAACTTCTTGGTGCGGATGGAGTCAGGGTTGACGTGGGTCGAAGCGCTCTTGAGCGGGTTGATCTGCAGGCCCACGACAAAGAGCTCGCCGTCGCGGATCACCACGTAGCCGTCGGTCAGCTGGACCTTGCCTTCGCGCAGGGACTTGACCTCCCAGCCTTCGAGCACGATGCCGGCCTCGAAGCGTTCTTCGAAGAAATAGTTGTACGCGGCCTTCTTGTTGTCGGCAATGCGGGAGGAGGTATCTTGTTTCTTGGTGGCCATGGCTCGGAAAGATGGGGGCGCATGGCTTCAATACAATCCGTCGCGCACGCTGTCCCGATTCTATGAAAACCGTCAACAAGTCCGTCCTCATCTGGTACAGCGCCGAAGAGATGTACGCGCTCGTCACCGACGTGGAGAAATATCCGCAGTTCCTGCCCTGGTGCGACAAGTCCAGGGTCATCGAGGAAGACGAGGCCGGCATGACCGCCGAAGTGGGCCTGGCCTTCGCCGGCCTGCACCAGAGTTTCACCACCCGCAACACCCACGTGCCGGGGCGCGAGGTGCACCTCAAGCTGGTCGATGGACCCTTCTCCAATCTCGACGGCATCTGGAAGTTCGCGCCCGTGGGCGAACCCGGCGAGCGCGCCTGCCGCGTCGAACTGCACATGAGCTATGGCTTCAGCAACTTCGCGCTGCAGGCGCTGGTGGGGCCGGTGTTCGACACCGTGGCCTCCAGTTTGGTCGAAGCCTTCGTCAAGCGCGCCGAGCAGGTCTACGGCAGCTCCTGATGATCGAAGTCACGCTCAGCTGCTCGCCCGCGCCGCGCGAGGTGTTCGAGCAGGTGCTGCAACTGGCGCCCGGAGCCACCGTGGCCGATGCCGTGAAGGCCAGCGATCTTGCGCAGCGCTTTCCGCAGCTCGATTGGCGCGAGGCCATGACGCCGGGAATCTGGGGCAGGGAAGCCGGCTGGGACCAGCCACTCGAAGACGGCGACCGCGTCGAACTGTGCCGGCCCTTGGCGGTCGATCCGAAGGTGGCGCGCCGCGAGCGCTTCCAGCGCCAGGGCGCGCGCGGCACGGGTCTTTTCGCGAACCGCCGCAAGGGCGGCAAGGCCGGCTACTGAACCGGCGCGGGCTGCTCGCTTATTTGCAGTCGCTTTCGATGATCGACTGAAGGCGCTTCTGCTCGGCGGCCCGGGCCGCGTCGTCCATGATTTCGCGCTCGCCCTTCGCGTTGATCTTGGCGACGCGGATGCCGCTGTCGAAGGTGGCCTTGCCCTGGCGCGCGCGATCGCAGTTGTCGGCCTTGGCCTTGGCGTTCTTCTCTGCCTCGGCGGCCTGCTTGGCCTTTTCCTCGGCCTGCGCCTTCTTGGTTTTTTCCTCGAGCTCCTTGTCGACGCCCGCAGGCTTGGGCGCAGCCGCGGCCTTGGGTGCCGTGGCGTCGGGCGCCTCGGCTTCGGCAGCGGCCGGCGCAGAACCGCCTCGGGGCGGCGGAGAGCCTGCGCGGCGCAGGATGTTCTTTTCCGGCACGTCCGTCGGCGGCGGCTGGTCGCTGAAGACCTTCTTGCCGCTCTTGTCGATCCATTGCCATTGCGCGCTGGCCGAGAGCGGCAGCAGGCAAACACATCCCAGTACGAGCCAATGCGCGAATTTCATGCGGCGAGTTTAGCCTTCCTTACGTTTTGCAACATGGAAGGGCCGGGCTTTCGTTGCCGGCGAGTTGGGATTTGGCTACGTTTTCGCCGCATTGCCGGCCCTGCCACGGCCGGCTGAAGCCCCTGGCAGGGCGGGTAAGTACCGACGGTCGCTACAATCCGTCTTTTGGAGCTTCACCCATGCGCCTTCTCGGCAAAGCGCTCACCTTCGACGACGTGTTGTTGGTGCCAGCGTTCTCCCAGGTCCTGCCCAAGGACACCTCCCTCGCCACCCGTTTCTCCCGCAACATCACGCTGAATCTGCCGCTGGTCTCCGCCGCGATGGATACGGTGACTGAAGCACGCCTCGCGATCGCGATCGCGCAGGAAGGCGGCATCGGCATCGTGCACAAGAACTTCACCGCCGCCGAGCAGGCCGCGCAGGTGGCCAAGGTGAAGCGCTACGAATCGGGCGTGCTGCGCGACCCCGTGGTGATCACCCCCACGCACACCGTGCTGCAGGTCATGCAGTTGTCGGACGAACTCGGCATCTCGGGCTTCCCGGTGCTCGACGGCGGCAAGGTGGTGGGCATCGTGACCGGGCGCGACCTGCGCTTCGAGAACCGCTACGACGTGCCGGTGAGCGAGATCATGACGCCGCGCGACAAGCTCATCACCGTGCCCGACGGCACCACGCTGGCCGAGGCCAAGGCGCTGCTCAACAAGCACAAGCTCGAACGCCTGCTCGTCATCAACAGCGCATGGGAGCTCAAGGGCCTGATCACCGTCAAGGACATCACCAAGCAGACCAGCTTTCCCAACGCCGCGCGCGACCCCTCGGGCCGGCTGCGCGTGGGTGCGGCGGTCGGCGTGGGCGAGGGCACCGAGGAGCGTGTCGAGGCGCTCGTGAAGGCCGGCGTCGACGCCATCGTGGTCGACACCGCGCACGGCCACAGCGCCGGCGTGATCGAGCGCGTGCGCTGGGTCAAAAGGAACTACCCGCAGGTCGACGTGGTCGGCGGCAACATCGCCACCGGCGATGCGGCGCGTGCATTGGCCGACGTGGGCGCCGACGCGGTCAAGGTCGGCATCGGCCCCGGATCGATCTGCACCACGCGCATCGTGGCGGGTGTGGGCGTGCCGCAGATCATGGCGGTCGACAACGTGGCCACCGCATTGCAGGGCACCGGCATTCCGCTGATCGCCGATGGCGGCATCCGCTATTCGGGCGACATCGCCAAGGCCATTGCCGCGGGCGCCAGCACCGTGATGATGGGCGGCATGTTCGCAGGCACCGAAGAGGCGCCCGGCGAGATCGTGCTGTTCCAGGGCCGCAGCTACAAGAGCTACCGCGGCATGGGCTCCATCGGCGCCATGCAGCAGGGCAGTGCCGACCGCTATTTCCAGGAATCGACCACCGGCAATCCCAACGCCGACAAGCTGGTGCCCGAAGGCATCGAAGGCCGCGTGCCTTACAAGGGCTCGATGGTGTCGATCGTCTACCAGATGTCGGGCGGCTTGCGCGCGAGCATGGGCTACTGCGGCTGCGCCACGATCGAAGAGATGAAGAACAAGGCCGAGTTCGTCGAGATCACCACGGCCGGCATCCGCGAGAGCCACGTGCACGACGTGCAGATCACGAAAGAAGCGCCGAACTACCGCGCTGAATAAGCGGTGCGCAGGCCCAATCTGGCCAGACCTTGAAAGTCAGGCCAGATTGGCATTAGAATTCAGGCCAGATTAAAATTTTCTGGCCCAAATGCAATCCATCGGCATCGCTGAAGCCAAGAACAACTTCTCGGCCCTGATCGACCTGGTCGAAAAGGGCGAGGAGGTTCGCATCACCCGCCACGGCAAGGAGGTGGTGCGCATGCTGCCGGTGCGGCGCAAGCCGGTGATCACCGACGAGCAGATCGAGCGCGAACTCGGCCAGATCGACGCGCTGCACGCCACCATCCAGCCCGGCCTTTCAATGCGCGCGCTGCTCGACGAAGGGCGCCAATCGTGACAGCCTTCGTCATGGACGCCTCCGTCACCGCAGCCTGGCTCTTGCCCGACCAGGCCAGCGAACACACCCGCAAGCTCTACGCCGCCATCCGCCGCGACGAGGTCGAGCCGCAGGCGCCCAACGCCTGGCAGTGGGAGTGCGCCAACATCCTTGCCAATGGCGTGCGCAGCGGCCGCATTCCGACGTCCGCGGTCGAGGGGCTGTGGAGCGTGCTCGACGCCATCCGCCATCGCGTCGAGCTGCACGAACTCGCACCCGCGCAGCACAAGGCGGTGCTGGCCGTGGCCATCGATGCCGGCGTGTCGCTCTACGATGCGGGCTACCTCTGGCTCGCGCGCTCGCTCAGTCTCCCGCTCGCCACCTTCGACGAGCAACTCATCCAGGCGGCGCCCAAGGCGGGCGTCAAGCTGTTCGACATTTCAACGCTCTGACCGAGTCTTCTTTCATGCAACACGACAAGATCCTCATCCTCGATTTCGGCTCGCAAGTCACGCAGCTCATCGCGCGCCGCGTGCGCGAGGCGCACGTGCTCAGCGAAGTGCACCCCTGCGACGTCACCGACGAATGGGTGCGCGAATACGCGGCCGATGGGCACCTGAAGGGCGTGATCCTCTCGGGCAGCCACGCGAGCGTGTACGAGGAGACCACCGACAAGGCCCCGCAGGCCGTGTTCGACCTGGGCGTGCCGGTGCTGGGCATCTGCTACGGCATGCAGACCATGGCGCATCAGCTCGGCGGCAAGGTCGAGGGCGGCCACAAGCGCGAGTTCGGCTTTGCGTCCGTGCGCGCGCATGGCCACACCGCCCTCTTGAAGGACATCGCCGACTTCACCACGCCCGAAGGCCACGGCATGCTCAACGTGTGGATGAGCCATGGCGACAAGGTCACCGAGCTGCCGCCCGGCTTCAAACTCATGGCCAGCACCGACAGCTGCCCCATCGCCGGCATGGCCGACGAGGCGCGCCGTTACTACGCGCTGCAGTTCCACCCCGAAGTCACGCACACGCAGCAGGGCAAGGCGATCCTCGAGCGCTTCGTGCTCGGCATCTGCGAGGCGAAGCCCGACTGGGTCATGCGCGACCATATCGCCGAGGCCGTCGAGAAGATCCGCGAGCAGGTGGGCGATGAGGAAGTCATCCTCGGCCTCTCGGGCGGCGTCGATTCGAGTGTGGCGGCCGCGCTCATTCATCGCGCCATCGGCGACCAGCTGACCTGCGTGTTCGTCGACCACGGCCTCTTGCGCCTGAACGAGGGCGACATGGTCATGGAGATGTTCGAGGGCAAGCTGCACGCGAAGGTGATCCGCGTCGATGCGAGCGAACTCTTCCTCGGCAAGCTCGCGGGCGTGAGCGACCCCGAAGCCAAGCGCAAGATCATCGGCGGCGAGTTTGTCACGGTGTTCAAGCAGGAAGCCGCCAAGCTCAAGGCGGGCGACGGAGGACACAAGGGGGCCACTTTCCTCGCGCAGGGCACCATCTACCCCGACGTCATCGAATCGGGCGGAGCCAAGAGCAAGAAGGCCGTCACGATCAAGAGCCACCACAACGTGGGCGGCCTGCCCGAACAGCTGGGACTCAAGCTGCTCGAGCCGCTGCGCGACCTGTTCAAGGACGAAGTGCGCGAACTCGGCGTGGCGCTCGGCCTGCCGCCCGAGATGGTGTACCGCCACCCGTTCCCCGGCCCGGGCTTGGGCGTGCGCATCCTCGGCGAAGTGAAGAGGGAATACGCCGACCTGCTGCGCCGCGCCGACGCGATCTTCATCGAGGAGCTGCGCAACTTCAAGGACGACGCCACCGGCAAGAGCTGGTACGACCTCACGAGCCAGGCCTTCACCGTGTTCCTGCCCGTGAAGAGCGTGGGCGTGATGGGCGACGGCCGCACCTACGACTACGTGGTCGCGCTGCGCGCCGTGCAAACCAGCGACTTCATGACCGCCGACTGGGCCGAGCTGCCGTACGCGCTGCTCAAGAAGGTGTCGGGGCGCATCATCAATGAAGTGCGCGGGATCAATCGCGTGACTTACGACGTGTCGAGCAAGCCGCCGGCGACCATCGAGTGGGAGTGAGGGGTGCGGTAGTGTCTATATAAATCAATGACTTAGATCGAGTTTCGATGTCCATGAGCACGACATCAATGGTGCTTCTCGAAAACTCTAAGTTGTTGAAAGATCTGGGCTTTTTGTTGCAGCAAAAACCCATCCGAAAGTGATCAGCGAAGAATGCAGCGCTACTTTCTGACGGTATTTTTGACGGCATCCCAGCGTTGCTGGATTGACGCCGATTTTTTACCGCCATTCGCTCCTGCAGAACGAGGCCGCGTGCTGGCACTGGAGGATGCCGCCAAGGACCTGCTGACGCCGGAGAACACGTGAGCATGGCTACGAGGAAAGCGCCGAGTTGGAGCGACGTCAAGGACAAGCTCGCCGACTTCGACCGCGCGGGATTGATCGGCCTGGTGCAAGACCTCTACGCCGCCAGCAAGGAAAACCAGGCCTTCCTGCATTCCCGATTCGGTCTCGGCGACGATGTGCTGAAGCCGTACAAGGCGACCATCGACCGCTGGTTGTGGCCGGACGTGTTCAAGAACCAGGACACCTCGGTCGCCAAGGCAAAGAAAGCCATCGCAGACTACAAGAAGGCCGTCGGCCAGCCGAGGGGTCTGGCCGAGCTAATGGTGTTCTTCTGCGAGCGCGCGGCGGGCTTCAGCAACGACGTCGGCTTGCAGGACGAGGGTTACTTCGACGCTCTGGCGCGGATGTTTGCGCAGGCTTTGACGATCATCGGTACCTTGCCCGAGGATCGTCGGCCCGAACTACTGGGGCGCTTGGATGCTGTCCGACGCCTCGGCCACAACTTGGGTTACGGCGTTGGTGACGACATGGACGACCTGCTGGTCGAGCATGGATTCGATGGCGGACAGTGATGAACTCACCACGCTGCGCGCGGAGAACGGCCGGCTGATCGCGCTGCTCGAATCGCACGGCATCGAATGGCGGGCGCAGCAGCAGCCGTCCCCACCGCCCTTCGAGCCATCGAGACTGTCCATCGACGAGAAGGTCACCATCTTCCGACGGCTCTTCCGCGGCCGTATCGACGTGTTTCCCGTCCGATGGCAAAGCAAGACCACGGGCAAGTCTGGCTACGCGCCGGCCTGCGCGAATGAGTGGCGCGCCGGTGTGTGCGAGAAGCCGCGCATCAAGTGCGGAGACTGCGGCAATCGTCTGCTCGTCCCGCTGTCGGACACGGTGATCTACAACCACCTGGCCGGCGGGCACACGGTCGGGGTGTATCCGCTGTTGGAGGACGACAGCTGCCATTTCCTGGCCGTCGACTTCGACGAGGCCGAATGGCGGGACGATGCGCAGGCGTTCATGATGTCTTGCGCGGAGCTGGGCGTACCCGCAGCGCTGGAGGTTTCGCGATCCGGTCAAGGCGCTCATGGCTGGGTGTTCTTTGCCGGTCGCGTGTCGGCGCGCGATGCCCGCCGCCTCGGCACGGCCATCATCAGCCACACCTGTACGCGCACGCGGCAGCTCCGGCTCACGTCCTACGACCGGCTGTTCCCGAACCAGGACACGATGCCCAAAGGCGGGTTTGGCAACCTGATCGCGCTGCCTCTGCAGAAGGGCCCGAGGGACAAAAGCTTCAGCGTCTTCGTCGACGCCGAGCTGCGCCCCTACCCGAACCAGTGGGCGTTCCTGGCCTCGATCCAGCCCATGGACGCGCACGACATCGAGCCGACTATCCTGCGTGCTACAGGTGGCGTCCATCCGCTGGACGTCACCTTCATTGATGACGAGGACTTGGCTACGCCGTGGACACGCCAGAGCACGGCGTCGAAGAAGCTGACGGGGTCGATGCCCCGCTCGCTGACGCTGACCCTGGCCAACTTGATCTACTTCGAGAAGGCGCACCTTCCTCAGCCCCTGGCCAATCGCCTGATCCGCTTGGCGGCGTTCCAGAACCCCGAGTTCTACAAGGCGCAGGCGATGCGGATGTCGGTGTGGGACAAGCCACGCGTCATCGGCTGCGCCGAGAGCTACCCGCAGCACATCGCGTTGCCCCGTGGGTGTCTGGACGCTGCGCTGTCGCTGCTGCGCGAGAACGGCATCGCCTGCGACCTGCGAGACGAGCGCTTCAGCGGCCAGCCGTTGGACGTGTCGTTCGTCGGCAATCTGCGTCCAGATCAGGAGGCCGCTGTCGCCGCGATGCTGCCCTTCGATGCCGGCGTGCTGTGCGCCCCAACGGCCTTCGGTAAGACGGTCACCGCCGCCGCGATGATCGCGCGCCGGGGTGTCAACACCCTGGTGCTGGTGCATCGCACCGAGCTGGCGAAGCAGTGGCAGGAGCGGCTGCAAGCCTTTCTCAGCGTCGGTAAGGGTGTGGTCGGCACCATTGGCGGCGGCAAGGCCAAGCCGACCGGCAGGATCGACATTGCCGTGATGCAGTCCCTGTCCCGCCAAGGGGAGGTGACCCCGCTGGTCGAGGACTACGGCCACGTGGTCGTCGACGAGTGTCATCATGTCGGTGCAGTCTCCTTCGACGCAATCCTCAAGCGGACCAAGGCCAAATATGTGCTTGGCCTGACGGCGACCCCGATCCGACGCGACGGCCTGCAGCCGATCATCTTCATGCAGTGCGGGCCGATCCGGCACACTGCGGCCACGCCGGCCGGAGCGCCGCACGAGCTGGAGGTGGTGCCGCGGTCCTGCCATGTCCGGATCGATCTGCCGAAGGACGCCGGCATCCAGGACGTCTTCCGGCATCTTGCCAACGATCAGGCCAGGACCGAGGCCATTGCCGCCGAGGTGCGCAGCGCCTTCGTGCAGGGCCGCAAGGTGCTGGTTCTGACAGAGCGCACTGAACACCTCGACGCGATCGAGGCAGCCCTCGGCGGCCTTGGGTCGGAACTCTTCGTATTGCATGGCCGGATGTCCAGAAGGCAGCGTGCGGCGCTGGTGGCAGGCCTTGAGGCACTGGCGCCTGACGCGCCGCGCGTCCTCCTGGCGACTGGCAAGTTGGTTGGCGAGGGCTTCGACCACCCGCCGCTGGACATGCTGGTTCTCGCCATGCCGGTGTCCTGGAAAGGCACGCTGCAGCAGTACGCCGGTCGCCTGCACCGGGAGCACGCCAGCAAGACCGACGTGAAGATCATCGACTTCGTGGACACCGGCCACCCGGCGTTGCTGCGTATGTGGGACAGGCGTCAGCGCGGCTACCGAGCGATGGGATATCGGATTGAGGCCGGCACCGTGCCGAACGAAAGCCTGCTTTGATGCGCTGATGCAGATTCAGGTGCGCTTGAATTGGAGCGAGCGGGCAGACCGCTATCGGCGCCGCAGCGTGGCAGGAAGTATTGACGTTGTATATACTTCGTTGATATCAACATTTCCGGAGCTGGTCATGTCCAAAGAAGCCATGTTCACCATGAAGCTGGAGCCGGAGCTGCGTGACGCCTTCATGGCCGAGGCCGAAGCCAGCCACCGCCCAGCGTCGCAGGTGGTGCGCGAACTGATGCGCGAGTTCGTGGAGCGTCAACGGCAGGCCCGTGAGTACGACGCGTTCCTGCGCGCGAAGGTCGACACGGCGCGCGCGCAGATCGCGTCCGGTCAATACACCAGTGACGCCGATGTCGAGGCCCGCGTTGCTGCCCGTCGCACTGCACTGCGGGCCAAAGCCGGCGGCCCTGACGCATGAGGGTCCTGTGGACCTTGTCCGCCGAGCAAGACCGCGCCGACATCGTCGACTTCATCGCTCAGGACAACCCGCTCGCCGCTATCCGCATGGATGAGATTTTCTCGGCAGCTGTCGGCCGGCTGGCCGAACACCCCCTATTGGGACGGGCCGGACAGATCCCGGGCACCCGCGAGTTGATCCCACACGAGAGCTATCGGCTGGTCTATGAGGTGCGGGCCGATACCGTCTGGATCTTGACCTTGGTGCATACCGCTCGCCTGTGGCCACCGACCCGGTCGTGATCGGAGGGTGGCAAAAGCGCTCGGTTTTCGACGGTAGAAGTGACGGCAAAGCACGATGACACGGACGACGAAAGGCAGTGCTCATGCGGGTTCCCGGTCCTCGGAAACCATCGAGTGGGAGTGATCCAGGATCGCCGCTTCCGGCAGCTGCCGGCAACGCGCTGACCGACAGGACACAAGGGCGCGCGGCCGCGCATCCTGACACTCTGATCGGAAGAATTCCACTTGCCGCCCTCCCACGAATGCGGAGGGCCTTCAGCGGCTCTTCTCCATCCCGCTAGGGCAAAGTTTCGCGCTTGGCGAAGATGCTTGCCACTTCCGCCATGTGCTCGGTTCCCCAGGTGCACAGCGGGACGATCGCCTCGGCCAGGCTGCGGCCCAGCGGGGTCAGCGCGTAGTCCACGCGCGGCGGCACCTCCTTGTAGTCGGTCCGCGCCAGCACGCGATCGGCCTCCAGATCCTTCAGATGCTGGATCAGCACCTTGTCGCTGACGCCTTCGATCAAGCGCTTGAGCTCGCCGTAGCGCCTCGGGCCGTCGCGCAGGAAAAACAGGATCAGCGGTTTCCACTTGCCCGAGATGATGCGCAGCGTGGCGTCGAGCCCGCAGGAGAAGCCGCCGGTACCGCAGGTTGGATGAGAAGAAGGCGTCGTCATTTTTTCATACTTACCAAAAAGTGCATACTTGTCCTTAGGTTATCAGAACTCCATACTTGTTCTCAAGCAGTTCCCTGCTTCCGTGCAACCCAACTATGGATCCCATGACATGACCAGACTGAATGGAAAGACCGCCGTGATCACCGGCGGCGCTACCGGCATCGGCCGCGCCGCGGCAAAGCGCTTTATCGAGGAGGGCGCCTTCGTCTTCATCTTCGGCCGCCGGCAGGAAGCGCTCGACGCCGCTGTGGCCGAACTCGGGCCCAATGCCCGCGCGGTGAAGGGCTCGGTCTCGGATGAGGCCGACCTCGACCGGCTCTACGCGGCGGTGAAGGCCGAGCGCGGAACCCTTGACATCGTCTTTGCCAATGCCGGGGCGGGAAGCCTGCTTGCGCTCGGCAAGCTCACCGCCGAGCACATCGACGAAATCTTCGACACCAATGTGAAGGGTTCGATCTTCACGGTCCAGAAGGCGCTGCCGCTGATGGGCCAGGGCGGCTCGATCATCCTGACCGGTTCAAGCGCCGGCACCACGGGCGCCCCGGCATTCAGCGTCTACAGCGCGAGCAAGGCGGCGGTGCGCAACCTCGCGCGATCCTGGGCGGAGGACCTGAAGGGCACCGGCATCCGGGTCAACGTGCTGTCGCCCGGGCCGACGGCGACCGAACTCGCGAAGGAAGCGGTAGGCGAGGAGGGCATGAAGGCCTTCGCCTCGATGACTCCGCTCCAGCGCATGGCCGACCCGGTGGAGATCGGAGCGGTGGCCGCCTTTCTCGCTTCGCAGGACAGCAGCTTCATGACCGCCAGCGAGGTCGCCGTCGACGGCGGCCTGGCGCAAATCTGACGCAAAAACCAAAAGGAAAATTCATGAGCTACGCAATCATCGGCTTCGGCAGCATCGGCCAGGCCCTGGCCAAGGCCTTTGCCCGAAGCGGCATCGAAGTATCCGTTGCAACCACGCGCGACCCGGAAAGCTTTGCATCCGCTGCGGCCGCGATCGGGCCCGAGATCATCCCCAAAACACTGGCGGAAGCCGTCAAGGCGGACATCCTCTTTCTGGCTGTCCGATTCGAGTCGCACCGGGATGTCGCGAAGGCGCTGCCCAGCTGGCAGGGAAAGACCATTGTCGACGTGACCAATGCCTACGGCGTGCCCCCTGAGGAACTGGGAGGACAGCCTTCTTCCAAGGCCGTCGCGCAGGCCTTCGCTGGTGGACGGGTGGTCAAGGGGTTCAACCATTTGGGCGCTGCCGTCCTCGAGCAAGATCCGGCCGTCCATGGCGGCAGGAGAGTCGTGTTCCTGGCGAGCGACGATGACGGCGCCGCGGCGGAGATCGGTGCGCTTGCGGAAAACCTCGGTTTCTCGCCGGTCAAGCTTGGCGGGCTTTCGGAAGGTGGGCTGCTCGTGCAGGCGCGCGGGAACAGCTGGGGTCAGCTGATCTTCAAGGACTTGGTCAAGTTCGACTGATGAAGAATCGGGATCGCAGATTTCGATGCGACCCCGCCTCGTGGAGAAAGGGCGGCCACAGTTTTATTGAAGCCAGGGCGCGCCGCCCAGCCACTCGGCCCAGTAGTCGATGCAGGCCTTGATCTTCGGCAGGCGGTGGCGCTCGCGCGCGGTGACCGCGAACACCGGCACCTCGTTGCGCGCATCGACGAATTCCGCGAGCACCGGCACCAGCAGCTTCTGCTGCACCAAGGGATCGCCTACCAGCGTCGCGAGCCGCCCGATGCCCAGCCCCTGCAGAACCATCGTGGCCGCCAAGTTGGTGTCGTTGGTGCGCCAGTGCCCCTCGGCCACGATCAGCTGCGGCTTGCGATCGACCACGAAGGGCCAGCGGTTGAGCGGCATCACGAGGCCGTTCGTCACGAGCCGGTGCATGCGCAGGTCCTCGGGACGCGCGGGCTGCCCTGCTGCGGCCAGGTAGGACGGCGCCGCGTACAGCGCGCGCGTCAGCGTACCGATGCGGCGCGCTACCACGGCGTCGGGCAGCGGGTTCTCGGCACTCGCGGTGCGCACTGCGATGTCGATGCCGTTGCGCGCAAGATCAAGCATCTGATCGCCCACGATGAGTTCGACTCGCAGGCGCGGATGCCGCGCATGCAGCCCGCCGAGGCTGGGTACGAGCTGGTACTGCGCCAGCACGGTGCTGGCCGTGACCCGCACCAGCCCGCCGATCTCGGCCGCGTTGCCGGCGAATTCGCCCTCGAGCTCGTCCAGCGTTTCGAGCATGCGCTCGCAGTGAACCTGGAAGGTCTGCCCCTCGGCAGTGAGCGACAGCCCGTGCGTCGAGCGGCGGATGAGCCGCGCGCCGCAGGCCTTTTCGATGCGCGCCAGTGTGCGTGAGATCTGGCTCACGGGCACATCGCGCTCGCGCGCGACGGCTGACAGCGTGCCGCACAGCGCCACGCGCGTGAACAGGTACAAATCGTCAAGGTGCAGTTCTCGCATGCGCACGATGGTAGCCAACGGGCCTTGCACGCAGCGCAAAGGCGCTTTGCGCCGCGCCCTGTTTCGCCGCGCCCGAGCAGTTCCTAGAGTGGCTGACTGCGAGCAACGAAGGGAACACACCATGAACAACACCCATCCGAAGCGGAACGACGACGAGCGGTTGATCGAGCTGGCGAAGGCCCGTGCGGCGGTGCTGCGCCGCGAAGCAATCGACGATTTCTGACGCGGCGTCGGCAGCGTGGCGCGCCGTATGCTGCACGGCGTCGCGCGGCAATGCCAAGGGCTGATGCGGCTGATTCGCCGAGAGGCCCCGACCCTTCAAGCAGGCGCGGCCGTCCCCAGCCCTTCGGCCAGCACCGCAGCAAGGCCGCTGCCGGCGCGGCCGTCCTCGTCGAGGCGCGGGTTGTAGATGGTGACCTCCATGCCGACGGCCTTTCCGCTCGCCAGGATGAGCCGCAGCGCCGCCGACAGTTCGTCCCATGACAGCCCGCCCGGTACGCGGAAATCGACCGCCGGCATGACGGCATCGTCGAGGCAATCGGCATCCAGATGGATGAAGAAGCCGTCGAGCTCGGCCCGCGTCAGGTGGTCGATGGCCGCACGGGCTGCGGCTTCGACACCCAGGCGACGGATGGTGGGGAGATCGCAGGCCATGAGCTCTGCCGGCAAGGGCTGGCTGCCGAATTGGGCCTGGTCTTCGTGATCGCGGAATGCAAAGGCGACGGTGTCCTCGATCCGCACCAGCGGACGGCGGCCCTCCAGGGCGGTCAGCAGCGCCGGCCCGTGGCCGGTGACGAAGGCCAGGTCCATGGACGCGCCTTCGCCGTTGGGCTCGGCTTCGGGCTGGAAGAAGTCGGCGTTGCCGTCGATAAAGAACAAGCCGTAGCGGCCGCGCCGGCGCAGCGCGAGCATCGAACCCAGCACGATCGTGCAGTCGCCGCCCAGCACTATCGGGAATTCGCCCGCGTCCAGCACCTTTTCCACGCCATCGGCGAGCGTGGATGACCACGACGCGATCGCGCCGGCGTTCAGCACCAGGGTGGCTGGATCGGGCTTCGGGTTTTTGGGCGGAACGGCCAGCCGCCCGGCACGGCGCGCGTGGATGCGGTCGGCGAGGCCCAGTTCCAGCAACCGGTCGGGCAGGCGCTCCACGCCGTCGGTCGACAGGCCGAGCGTGGAGGGCGCTTCAAGGATGGCATAGGGTCGGGTCGGCATCAGATGCTCCACGGCAGGACCGGTTCTTCCATTGGACCCCTCGCATTTCATGAGGTGGACGATGGGTCGGCGGCGCCGATGTATCGGAGCCTTGGCGAAGACATGAGGCGCATGTTCCGCCTCCTGCCGATCAGAGCCAAGCCCTTGACCCTGCGGGCGTCAGGGGCCTGTTGATGAATCCCGGCAGCAGGTCACCAAGGCTCGACGGCGCGCGCCTCGGCCAGATACCGGTCGTTGTCGAACACGCCGGGCCGATCTCCCGCGAAGCGCCACATCTGCCTCTTCGTGTGCAGCAGATTGCCGAGGTACACATGCAATGCGCCTGAACGCGCCGTGCCCGGGTTCGCCACCGCGTGCACAGTATCGGGAGGCAGGTGAACCACCTCGGGTGCGATGGCTTCGCGCCGCTCCGGAACCTGCAGCCGGCCGTCGGACAGCGGATAGATCAAGTTTGTCTCTTTGCCCCGATAGATGCCGATGAGGGCGTCCATCAGATGGTTGTGAGGCGGGTACTGCAGGCCCGGCGTGAGGGTGATGTGATAGATCGTCAGCGTGTCGTTCGCGCACAGCAGGACTTCATCGTCGCTTGCCTCGTGGACCAGCTCGCCGAGCGAATGGAAGCGGGCGGTGATGTCGCGCAGCACCGCGGCGACGCGATCGACGCGATCGACGCGATCGAGGCGATCGAGGCGATCGGCCTTTGCGGCAGCGTCGACGATCTCGTCGATTGCGGTCCGAAGGGTCGAACTGATGGGAAACGGCGAAGTCATCTTGAATCGGCGGAACTGCGGCAGGATAGATCAGGTGCGTGGGTTCAGTCCAGGGGCGAACTCGGCATCAGGTGCCCGGTGCACCGGCGCCGTGTTCGCGCATCCAGCGCCAAAGTGTTGAGCGGCTCACGCCGAGTTGCCGGGCCGCGGCCTGGCGGTTGCCGCCCTGCGCCTGCAGCGCCGCGGCCACGCGTGCAGCGCTCAGCCCAGTGTCGTTGGCCACCTCGCTTGCGGCGGCATCGGCGAAAAGCTCCGGCAGATCGTGCCGCAGTTCGTCGTAGCGGACGTCTTCGAGGCGGTCGAACTGCATGAGGAACACCGCGATGCGCTCGCCGAGGTTTTCCAGCTCGCGGATGTTGCCGGGCCAGTCGTAAGCGCGCAGACGCGGCAGCAGTGGGGCCAGCGCGCGCGCTGGGTCCAGGCGCGTGCCCAGGCGCTGCAGGCAGCGGCCGACCTGCGCTTCGACCAGCGGCGCGATGTCTTCGCGGCGCTCGCGCAAGGGCGGCAGCGGCAGGCGCAGCGTGTTGAGGCGGTAGAACAGGTCTTGCCGAAAGCGGCGCTCGGCAATCATGTCGTTCAGCGGTTGGTGTGTGGCGGCGATCACGCGCACGTCGACCGGGATGGCGGCCGTTGTGCCGAGCCGCGTGATCTCGCGCTCCTGCAGCACGCGCAGCAGGCGCGTCTGCAGTTGCAGCGGCATGTCGCCGATCTCGTCGAGGAAGAGGGTGCCCGTGTGCGCCGCCTCGAAGAGGCCCCGCTTGCCGCCGCGGCGTGAGCCGGTGAAGGCGCCTTCCTCGTAGCCGAACAGCTCGCTTTCCAGCAGCGCTTCCGGAAAGGCGGCGCAGTTGACGGCGACGAAGGGCCGCCCCGCGCGCACGCTCTCGTTGTGGATGGACTGCGCGAACAGCTCCTTGCCGACGCCGCTTTCACCCGCGATCAGCACGGTGAGGTCGGTGCGTGCAAAACGCCGCGCGGTCTGCACCGCGCGCAAGAAGGCAGGGCTCTGGCCGATCAGGCTGGCGAAGCGATGGCGCGCCGCGCTTTGGCGCCGGCCCTGCTGGATGCGCAGGCTGGTGTCGGCTTCCTGGATGGTGCGCGCGTCGTACAGAGTGAGCGCGGCGCCGACGATCTCGCCGTGCTCGCGGATCGGCGTGCGGTTGACCACCCAGTCGCGCTGCGCGAAGCGCTGCACCACGGCGCGCTCGACTTGCCCGCTGTCGAGCGTCGGTTGCAGCGACAGCTCGGGTTCGATCGCCTCCAGCGACTGGCCGATGAGCCGCGCGTGCGGCGGGCCGAGCAGCTGCTGCATCGGCGGGTTGACCGCGATCACGCGGTTGTCGCGGTTCACCGCCAGCACGGCCTCCTGCAGGTTGTGCAGCACGCCGTTGAGCTGCTCGTAGCGGCCGGCTTCGAGCCGCGCGACGCGCGCGAGTTCGAGCGCGTCTTCGAAGCCCTTGCGCAGGCTGCCCAGCGAGTAGGCGAGCAGCCCGTGCAGGCCAGCTTGTTCCGCGAGCTCGACGACCAGGCTGGAGCCGACGATCACCTCGAAGCCCTCGCGCCGCAGCTGCTCGAAGCGCTGGCGCGCGTCGTCGGGCGTCTGGTAGGCGTGCTGCACCACCTCGATGTTGAGCAGGTCCTTCACCTCGTCGAGTTCAGGAATGGTCTGGCCGTACATGACGACGCCGACGCGGCTGGACATGCGCCGCGCCTTGATGAGCGCCTGCAGCAGGTCGAAGCCGCTCAGCTGGATGGTGGCGACGGGCGCCTGCAGACCGGCGCGCAGGATGCTTGCGTTCGAGCCCGCGCTCACGAAGGCATCGACCAGGCCGCGCTCGAGGCGGTCGCGCGCAATGGCTAGCGCGTCGCCGAAGGTGCCGTCGACCACCTCGATCTCGGCGCGGCCGGTGTACTCCGCCACCACCGGCATCGCGAAGGCGCGGATCTGCCGGTAGCTCAGGAAACACAGGCGCGGCAGCTCGCCGCTGCGCACGAGAGCCGGGAAGAAGTGGGAGGAGGGACGATCGCTGGGCATGTCGCATTGAAACATACCAACGTTTCATTAGCGTCTCATTGCAACACAAGGAAGTGGTCGAGAAAACGGCAATCCCTTTCAAATCAATCACTTACGCACGTTTCGAACGCTGGCACGGCCCCTGCGATAGCTGGGCATTCGCCAACCTTTCGGAGACATTGAACGTGGCACTCGAACACATCACCGTGCTGGACCTGACACACATGCTGTCCGGTCCCTACGGCACCATGCTGCTGGCCGACCTCGGCGCGCGCACCATCAAGGTCGAGCCGCCCGGCAGCGGCGAAGGCACGCGCCGCCTGCTGGAGAACGATCCGCACTATTCCCGCGACGGCATGGGCGCGTACTACCTCACGCTCAACCGCAACAAGGAGAGCGTGTGCGTCGACCTCAAGACGCCGGCCGGCAAGGCGGTGTTTCTCGATCTCGTGCGCAAGGCCGACGTGGTGTTCGACAACTTCAGCGTCGGCGTGACCGGGCGGCTCGGCATCGACCACGCCTCGCTTGCCAAGGTGAACCCGCGCATCGTCACCTGCTCGGTCACCGGCTTCGGCCAGACCGGCCCGCACACGCAGCGCCCGGCCTTCGACCAGGTGGTGCAGGCGATGGGTGGCGGCATGTCGATCACCGGCACGCCCGAGACGGGCCCGACGCGCAGCGGCATCCCGATCGGCGACCTCGGCGGCGGCATGTTCGGCGCGATGGGCGTGCTGGCCGCGCTGGTGGAACGCGACCAGACCGGCAAGGGCCAGCATGTCGACATTTCGATGCTCGACGCGCAGATCTCGCTGCTCAACTACATGGCGACGATGCACCTGCTGTCGGGCCACGTGCCCGAAGGCATCGGCAACGGGCACTTCGTGCATGTGCCGTACAACAGCTACCCGACAGCCGACGGCCACGTGATCATTGCGTGCATCGGCGACCCGTTCTTCGACCGTTTTGTCGAGTTCATCGACCTGCCGGCGTTGCGCAAGCCCGAGTACCGCCAGCAGCCGGTGCGCTTCGCGGCCAAGGCCGAAATCGATGCGGTGGTCGGCGAAGCGATGCGCAAGCAACCGACCGCCCATTGGCTCGAACGCCTGCGCGAGGCGCGTATTCCGTGCGGCCCGGTCAACAACTTCGAGCAGGCGCTCAACGATGCACAGGTGCTGGCGCGCGACATGGTGGTCGAGGTGCCGCTGAAGACCGGCGAGCGCGTGCGCATGCCGGGCAATCCGATCAAGTTGTCGGCGGCCGAGCAGGGCAGGGCGTTCACCTGCCCGCCGGCGCTCGGTGAAAACACGCGCCAGGTGCTCGGCGACCTCGTCGGCTACGCACCCGACAAGCTCGAAGCACTGCGCGCCGAAGGGGCGATTGCATGAGCGCGAGGGAAGCGATTCACATCACCGACGTCGCTCCGCGCGACGGCTTGCAGAACCAGGCGGTCCACGTCGGCACCGAAGGCAAGCTGCGGCTGATCGAACTGCTGGTCGAGGCCGGCCTGCGCAGCATCGAGGCGACCAGTTTTGTCTCGCCGAAGGCCGTGCCGCAGATGGCCGACGCAGGTGAACTGCTGCCGCAGGTGAAGGCGCGCTTTGCGGCGCTGCGCACCTCGGTGCTGGTGCCCAACCTCAAGGGGCTGGAGCGCGCGCACGCAGCCGGCGCGAAAGAGATCGCCGTCGTGCTCTCGGCCACCGAGACCATGAACCGCAAGAACATCAACATGGGCCTGGACCAGGCGACCGAGGTGAGCGAGCAGACGATCGCCGCCGCGCGCGCGCTGGGCCTGCGCACGCGCGCCTACGTGGCCGTGGCCTTCGACTGTCCCTTCGAGGGCGAGACGCCGCTGGACGAAGTGCTGCGCCTGTCGGCCCGCATGCACGCAGCCGCGGCCGACGAGATCGTCATTGCCGACACCATCGGCTCGGCCTCGCCGGGCCAGGTGAAGGAGCGCATTGCGGCGCTGCGCGGCGTGGTGCCGATCGAGCGCCTCGCGGTGCACCTGCACGACACGCGCGGCATGGGCGTGGCCAATGCCTGGGCGGCGCTCGAAGCCGGCGTGCGCCGCTTCGATGCGAGCGTCGGCGGCATCGGCGGCTGCCCGTTCGCGCCCGGCGCCGCTGGCAACGTGGCGACGGAAGACCTCGTGCTCATGGCCGAGCGCAGCGGCTTTGCCACCGGCATCTCGCTCGCCGGCCTGCTCGCGGCGGTGGACTTCGCGCAGGACGAACTGCAACGGCCGCTCGGCGGCCGTGCCATCAGCTGGCTGCGCCGCCAGCGTGACAAGGACACACAAGACAACACCAGGAGACTTGCATGAACCCGACCTTCAACCTTTCTCATCCCAACCGCCGCCAGATGCTCGCCGGCCTCGCGTCGCTCGCCGCCGTCGGCACGGGCGGCAGCGTCTTCGCGCAAGGCGCCAAGTACCCGAGCAAGGCCGTCACGCTCGTGGTGCCGTACTCGGCAGGCGGCGGCACCGACATCGTGGGCCGCCTGATGGCGCAGCGCCTGTCGGAGCTGTGGGGCCAGTCGGTGGTGGTCGACAACCGCACTGGCGCCAACGGCGTGATCGGCTCCAGCACCGTGGCACGCTCGGCGCCCGATGGCCACACGCTGCTGCTGGTGGTGGGCTCGCATGCGGTCAACCCGGTGCTGATGAAGTCGCTGCCCTACGACACCGACAAGGCCTTCACGCCCATCACCAACATCGCGAGCTCGCCGTCGGTGCTGGTAGTGCAGGCCAACGGCCCCTACAAGACGCTGGCCGACCTGCTGACCGCGGCACGCAAGGAAGAGCTGGGCTGCGGCTACTCGGAAGGGCAGACGCGCCTGACCGGCGAACTGATCCGCCAGGTCGGCCACCTCAAGCTGACCGGCGTGCCCTACAAGGGCGGCGCGCCGATCATGGTCGACATCATCGGCGGCCACCTGCCGATGGGCGTGACCAGCGTGCTCACCGCGCTGCCGCACGTGCGCTCGGGCGCGCTGCGCGTGGTGGGCGTTGCGGCCGATCGCCGCATGCCGCTGTTCCCCGATGCGATGACCTTCAAGGAAGCGGGTTTGAACGGTGTCGAGTCGCTGAGCTGGTATGGCCTGTTCGGACCGGCCGGCCTGCCGGCCCCGATCGTGGCGCAGATCAACCAAGACTTGAAGAAGGTCGCGGCCGACCCCGCGGTGCAAAAGCAGATGCACGACCAGGGCGCCGACATCACGCTCACGCCGCCGGCCGAGTTCCGCACCTTCCTGGCGAGCGAGACGAAGAAGTGGTCGCTCGTCACGCAGCGCGGCGGCATCACGGCGGAGTAAGCGGGCATGGCGAATCCCATCCTCCGGCAGAAGCTCGAACGCGGCGAGTTCATCGTCGCGCCCGGGCTGCACGACATGATCGCCGCCACCGTGGCGAACAAGGTCGGCTTCGACATCGTCTACGGCACGGGCTACTGGCTCACCGCCTCCAGCCTGGGCCTGCCCGACGCGGGCATTGCCACCTACACGCAGATGCTCGACCGCATGGCGACGCTGGTGCGCACGAGCCAGGGCGCCGTCATCGCCGATGCCGACACCGGCTACGGCGGGCTGCTGAACGTGCACCACACGGTGCGCGGCTACGAGGTGGCTGGCGTCACGGCCATCCAGCTCGAAGACCAGGAGTTTCCGAAAAAGTGCGGTCACACGCCCAACAAGCGCTGCGTGCCCATGCAAGACATGGTCGAGAAGATCAAGGTGGCCGCCGAGGCGCGCGAGGACAAGGACAACTTCCTCATCATCGCCCGCACCGATGCGCGCGCTTCGCTCGGCATCGACGAGGCGATGCGCCGCCTGGAAGCGTATGCCGAGGCCGGTGCCGACATCCTGTTCTTCGAGGCGCCGCAGTCCGAAGAAGAGATGCGCAAGGCTTGCGCTGCATTCGACAAGCCGATGCTGGCCAATATGGCCGATGGCGGCACGACGCCGATCCTGCCTGTGAATGTGTTGGAGGAGATCGGATTTGCGCTGGCCATCTACCCCTCGCTCACCAGCCTGTCGGCCGCCGCCGCGATGGAGCGCGCGTTAAGCAACCTCAAGCACAGCGGCGTCAGCCAGGCGCCCGAGGTGCCGCTGTTCGACTTCAACGAGTTCTGCGGTCTCATCGGCTTTCAGGACGTGTGGGATTTCGAGAAGCGCTGGGCGCGCTGAAGATTCAATCAACAAAAGAACGGAGACAAAACCATGACGAACAATTACAAGGCGCCGCGCCGCCGCTTGCTGGCGATGGCAATAGTTGCCACCAGTGCGCTCACCATCGGCATCGCTGCAACGCCGGCGCACGCGCAACAGGACTACCCGAACAAGCCGATTCGCCTCATCGTGCCTTTCACACCCGGCGGCGTCACGGACACCGGCGCGCGCGTCGTGGCCGAGCGCCTCGGTGCTCGGCTGGGCCAGCAGGTGGTGGTCGACAACCGGCCCGGTGCCTCCGGCAACATCGGCACTCAGATGGTCGCGGCCGCGCCGCCCGATGGCTATACGCTGGTGCTGGGCTTCGACGGCACGCTGGTCATCAACCCGCATGTGTTCGCGAAGGTCCCCTTCGACACAGTGAAAGACTTCGTGCCCGTCAGCAAGATCGGCGATGCGGTGCTCGTCATCGTCACGCACCCTCCGGTGCCCGCGAAGACCTTGCCCGAGCTGATCGCGTTTTCGAAGAGCAATCCGGGTGGCTTGTCCTACGGCAGCTCTGGCACGGGTGGCACGCCCCACGTCGCCGCTGAAATGCTCAAGGTGAAGACCGGCGCAAACTTCGTCCACGTGCCCTACAAGGGCGGCGGCCAGGCCATGACCGACGTGGTCGGCGGCCAGCTGCCGATGCTCTACACCGCCGTGGCCGGCGCGCTGCCCTTCATCGAGAGAGGGCAGGTGCGCGCCATCGCGATTTCGAGCGCGCAGCGACTGCCATCGCTCCCCAACGTGCCCACCGTCGGCGAAACCGTGCCGGGCTTCGAAGCGAGTTCCTGGATCGGCATCCTCGCGCCCGCCAAGACCCCCACGCCCATCATCGACCGCATTCAGCGCGAGTTGCATGTCGTGGTGAACGAGCCTGCGGTCAAGGAGCGCCTGGCCAAGCTCGGCATCACGTCGGTGGGCAATACGTCGGCGGAGTTCGGGCAACAGATTCAGGCGGATTTGAAGAAGTACGCGGATGTAGTGAAGGCGGCCGGAATCAAGATTGATTGAGGCGAGACATCGGGTCGGGACATGGGCAGCAGCGCTCCAACGCTCAAGGTGCGAGGCCCGCTGATTTCACGATGGACGCGTATTTGCTGACTTCCGCTGCCGTGTAGCTGGCGAACTGCGCGGCGTTGCGGGTATCTGGTTCGGTGCCGATTTCCCGCAGGCGCTGCACCATGGCGGGAGCCTGCAGCACATCGGCCATTGCCTCGGACAACTGCTTGAGTACAGGCTGCGGGATCTTGGCGGGTGCAAACACGCCGAACCAGGCGCTGACTTCGAAGTCCCGCAGGCCACTCTCCGCGACCGTGGGCACGTCGGGAAGCAACGGACTGCGACGCAGACTTGTGACGGCCAGTGCCTTGACCTTCTGGGCCTTGAGGTTGGGCAGGGCGGTGGTCTGAAGGTCGAACATCACGGGGACATGCCCGGCCAGCACGTCCGCAAGCGCCGGTGCGCTGCCGCGGTACGGCACGTGCAGCAGCTGGACATGCGCGGCGTTCGCGAGCATCTCGCCCGCCAGGTGGTTGGATGTTCCGGGGCCGGCCGACGCAAAGCTGATCGTGCCGGGGCGGCTCCTGCCGGCTGCGATCAGTTCCGCCACATTGTTGTAGGGAGCGGAGGGATGGGCTACCAGCACGAAGGGAATCGATGCCAGTGCGCTGACGACTGCAAAGCCCTTGATCGGGTCGTAGCCCACCTTGCTCATGGCCGGATTGATCGCCTGGGAACTGACGGTGCCCATGAGCAGGGTGTAGCCATCCGGCTTGGCATCTGCGACGAAACGTGCGCCGATGGCGGTGCCGGCGCCGGCCTTGTTCTCCACGATCACGGGCTGTCCAAGGCGCGTCGCCAGCTGCTCTCCGACGGTGCGCGCGAGGATATCGGCCGAGCCTCCCGGCGGATACGGAACGACGAGCGTGACCGGGCGGGCAGGGTAGGTCTGTGCGAGCGACGGCGCAGCAAAGACGACTGCGGCCAACAGCACCGGGGCGGCGAGCAGCTTCATGAGTTTCATCGTGGACTCCGTTTGGCAGATGCGGGCGATGCCGGCGGCGCTCCCCGGCGCCTTTGCCGACATGATGCAAACGGCGCGTCATAACGTCCAATACGGACTGCGTACCGAATCCATACATGAATCGAATCACCATGGTCGGCGCGCTGCGCCGGGATTCAGGTGTCGCGCGCGTGCGAGACGACCTTGCTCGCCACCGAAAGGAAAGAATGGATCACAGGGTTGTCGTTGGTGCGGCTGTAGGCAAAGGCCAGTTGGTAGGTGGGTGGCGCACGCGTTTCGGCCACCTCGAGAAAAGTCACGTCCTTCATGGCCAGCATGCGCATGGAGGCCGGCACCAGGGCGATGCCCAGGCCGCCGGCGACCAGTGTCAGCACGGCCTGCATCTGGGAAGCTTCCTGGACGACCCTCGGCGAGAAGCCCGCGGCCTTGCAGGCGCTGAGCAGCGCCGCCACGAAACCCGCGCCCTCGGCCGCTGGAAAGGCGATGAAGGACTCTGCCGCCAGGGCCTTGATCTTCACGGAGCGCTGTTTTGCCAGGGCATGGCTGCGAGGCACGGCAATCACGAAACCCTGCGCCTGGAGATCCACAAAGGCAAGGTCCGGCGCGTCCTGCAACGGGCCGACCACCAGGGCCAGGTCGACCTCGGCGCGCCGCAGGGCCTCCACCTGCCGGGTGGTGGTCTCCGCGGTCACCTGCAGGTGGACCGTCGGGTAGTCGCGTTGGAACCGCTTGAAGATGTCGGGCAGAAGATCGAGCGCGGCGCTTGGCACGAAAGACAGGCTGAGCGAGCCTTCGGCACCCTGAGCAGCACGCCGCGCGCGTTCCGTGGCTGCATGGGCCTGTGTCAGCAGGCGCTGCGCATCCTTCAGGAAAACCTTGCCTGCCGGCGTCAGGCGCACATGGTGTCGGCTGCGGTCTATCAGCAGCGTGCCCACCTGCAACTCCAGGTTGCGTATGGCCACGCTCAGTGGCGGCTGGGACATGTGCAGCTTCTCCGCTGCACGGCCGAAGTTGAGCTCTTCCGCCACCACCACGAACTGACGCAATTGCCTGAACTCGATCATCTAGGGAGCCTTGTGAAAGTTGACTGGATATACACAGCTCGGATCACGACTCCATTTAAACAGTATTGGATGTATCAAGAGCGCGCGCCTAGCATGAATGGCATCCCCCATCGCCGAACGAAGGAGCCACGCCCATGCAGCCGTCCCTGCTCGAAGAAATCCCCGCCGTTCCCAACCCCTATCCGGTCGTGTCGAAGATCGAGTACCCGGAGGTCTGGCGCCTCTGCACCCAGGCACGCGACCTGGCCTGGAACCCGGTCGCCGACATCGACTATTCCGATCTGCAGAAGGCCGACCTGCCGCCCGAGGTGCGCAAGGCCGGCGCCGAATGGTGGAGCCTGCGTGCCTGGATGGAGCACGGCGCCACGCCCTATGGCGCAGAGCGCCTGCGCGAGGCGATCTTTCAACACCAGCCGTTCGAGGTGAAGCAGCACATCACCAACTTCATCGCCGAAGAATTCCGGCATCACGAGGCCAGCTTCCGCATTGCCGACGCGCTCGCCGAATACGAGCCCATGCCGCGGTCGGACTACTTCAAGGACATCATCCCGCGCTTCCACGACGAGTCGGACGAAAAGGCCATGAGCTTCTTTGCCGGCCTCTCGGTCAATACGCTGTTCGAGCAGCTGTCCGGCGACCTGCTGCAGGCGCGCTACGAGAACGCCCGGTTCCACTCGATCCGCGAGGTCTGCCGGCTGATCCTGCGCGACGAGGCTCGCCACATACAGTTCGGCCGCATCATCATGCGGCGCTTCTTCAGCGAGTTGCCCTCGGAGGAAAAGCGCCTGATAGGCCTGAAGGTCGCGAAGAAGCTGCGCGGCAGCCTGCTCAACGGCGTCTATGCCGTGGTCAACCTGCCGGATGCCGAGCGCGCGCGCTCCGGCCGCAACCGGGCGCTGGCAGCCGACCACGGCCTTGGCGCGACGCACCCCGATGAAGAGATCGGCATCATCCGCATGGGCGTGAACAAGATCCGCGAGGATATCGGCGTGTACGGCGTCGAGATCCCGGCCATCCCGGAAATCGACAACGTCGTGCACTGAGGCCGCCATGCATCAACGCATCGTTCCCGACAATGTTGCAGCGCCTGCGGGTGCCTACAGCCACGGCATCTCCACCCATGGCCCGGGCACCTGCCTGCATGTGGCGGGCCAGATTGGCATAACTCCGCAAGGCCGCCTGCTGGAAGGCTTCGAGGCCCAGGCCGACCAGGCCTGGAGGAATCTGATGACAGTGCTGCAGGCGGCCGGCATGGACGCATCGCACCTGGTCAAGGTGACGACGTACCTCACCCGTGCCGCGGACCTGCCCCGGCTCAATGCGATCCGCAGCGTGCATCTTGGATCGGCGCGGCCGGCCTCGACCCTGGTGGTGGTCGCGGCGCTGGCGCACCCGGACTGGTGTTTCGAGGTCGAGGCCCAGGCCTTCCGGGAGGACTGACCAGCCATGCGTGCGATCTCCCGGTCCGGCGCAATGGACGAACTGCTGCGCGAGGTCGGCCCGGTGTGGCAGCAGGACATCCGCAGCGCGGGCGACCGGGTCAAGGCCGCCTACCTGCCTGTGTTGATGGCGGCACCGCGCGACGGCGTTTCCGTCACGCGTGAACTTTCGTACGGACATCACGCGCGCCAGCGGCTGGACGTCTATCGTCCGGCAGTTGCGCGCGATGCGCCCGTGGTGGTCTTCGTGCACGGAGGTGCTTTCGTGCGTGGCGCCAAGGACATCAACGAGGCCATGTACGCCAACGTGCTGACCTGGTTCGCCCGCCAGGGTTGCGTGGGCGTCAATGTCGAGTACAGGTTGGCACCGGAGGCGCCGCACCCGCAAGGCGCCCTGGACGTCGCCGCAGCCTGCGCCTGGGTGTCGGGGCACATCCGCGGCTTTGGCGGCGATCCGCGCAGCATCTGCCTGATCGGCCATTCCGCGGGCGGCACCCACGCGGCGACCTTTGCCTGCGATCCGGCGCTCGCCCACTTGCGACGCGACGTGTGCTGCCTGGTGCTGGTATCCGCGCGGCTGCAGGCCGACACCTTGCCGGAGAACCCCAACGCGGCCGGCGTGCGGGCGTATTTCGGCGAGGACGCAAGCCGCTATCCGGTCCTGGCGCCCATGGCGCACGCGGCGCACCTCGCAATGCCCGTGTTCGTCGTCAATGCGCAATACGAGAACCCGCTGCTCGACGTCTATGCGACCGAATTCGCCTATCGCGTGGCGGAGGCGCGCCGTGTCGCGCCGCGCCACATGACGGTCGCGGACCACAACCACGTGTCCGTCATGGCGCATTTCAACAGCGGGGAGCAACTGCTGGGCGAGCAGATCCTCGACTTCTTCGCGGCCTCCTGCCGCCGGTAGGGGACGCCGGGCCGACTCAGCCTTCAATGCTCGGCAAGCTCGCACCTGCCGCATGGTCGATGACGTAGAGCCACGAGCCATCCGCCTGCCGGCGCACGACCTCGGCCGAACTGCCGGCGAGGATCGTCTTTCCCTCCGGTGAGGTCAGGCTGTAGTCGGCGCGCAGGAGTGCAAGGCCGTCCACTTCCACGCAGAAGTTGTTGCGGGACACCATCACTCCCGGAATCTGCAGCAGCTTGCCGAGCTCGGCGGCGATGGCGGATTTTCCCCTGCAAGTCTGGACGGAAGAGTCGGTGCGCAGGGCGGCATCCGGTTCGTACAGCGACAGCAGGTTGTCGATGCTGCGGCTGTTGAATGCGTGGGCAAAAGCTTCGTTCATTGCGGCGGGGATCGTGACCTTGAACATGGTGGATGGACTCTCTCTGAAATACGATGGCGCTCATCACAGCATGCGGATCCAGCACTCACCAAATGGATAGAACTGCAGAGAACCCGGCGGCTCCGGCCGGCATCGACACACCTGCGGCCAAGCACGCGAGCGAGTGCCCCGTCGAAGAATGGCTGGCCTTCCTGGGACACCGCTGGAATGCGCTGATCCTCTGGCATCTGCAGACCGGGCCCAAGCGCCATGGCGAACTGGTCGGGCGCCTGGCCGGGATCACGCCCAAGGTGTTGACCGAACGCCTGGATGGCCTGGAGCAACGGGGCCTGGTTTCCCGGGAACTCCTGGCGAGTTTCCCCCGCGGGGTTCTCTACACGTTGTCGGCGCGTGGGCAGTCGCTGGTCTCGGTGCTGGATCGGTTGGAAATGTGGGCCAAGGCTGGCTGATCGGGCTGACCTGAGGCGTACCCGCCAGTGGTCAAGCCTTAACTCGCGAGGTACCGCCAGATCAGCATCACTCCCGAACACAGAACGATCGCACTGACGATGCGCAGGAATTGCGCACGCGACAGTGACAGCGTGATGCGCCGCCCAAGTGCTGTGCCGGCAAGCATTGCGGGCAGCAGCGCCACGGCCAGCACGAGAATCTCCTGGTTAGCGTAAACGCCCGCAAGCAGAAACAGCACCGCGCGCGTCAGTGTGGAAAGACCGATCAATGTGGACTGCGTCACCCGGATGCGTTCACTGGCCTCGATACGCCCGGCCAAATAAATGGCGTAGATGAAACCACCGCTGCCGAACAGGGCGGAGAACACGCCACCCACCAACCCGAACGGCAGCGCAGCGCGCGATGTGAACTTTGCGCCCGATTTGAAGCCGCTGAGCGAATACAAGGCATAGCCCACGGCGAAGACGCCCAGTGCCAACAGCAAGGTCTGCGGCCGGCCGAGCAGAAGGATGGCGGCGCCGCACAGGCTGCCCAGTGCCATCGCCGGCACGATGCGCCTTAATTCGGTCGTGTCGGCCGCCTTGCCGTCGCGCGCCACGTTGACGCCCGCTGCAGCGAAATCCAGCAGCGCCAGCAGCGGCACGATGGTGGCGACCGGTACGAAGTGCGCCAGCACCGGGCCGGCCACCAGTGCGGTGCCGAAGCCTGCGAGGCCGAAGATCACATAGGCGAGGGCCACGCCCAGGCATACGACCAAAAGGTGAAGCGGGGGGAGCGGCAGGCTGGCATGAACGAAAGCAACGAGGGCATCCACAGGGCAATTGGGCAGAGTTGATCGGGTCCGGCCAATCTATCGGCCCATGCCCGAAACGCCCAATACAGAATGCGGCGCGCGCTTATCTCGAAATCAGCTGGATTCACCGACCTTGGCGCCCAGTGATGCTTGCAGCACATCGGCGAAGCGCTGCACCAGCGCTGGTGCAGCGCGCCGCCACAGCGTCAGCACGCCGGTCGTGCAATCGCCGCCTTCGAGCGGCAGAAGACAGACACCTTCCGGGGCCAACTGCGCCATGGATTCGGGCACGACGGCAATCCCGAAGCCCCCCTGCACCAGCGCAAGTTGCGCCCACTTGCGCGAGCGCACCGAGGCAGCCAGAGGCTGAAAGCCCTGCGCCCGGCACAGCTCGGCCACTCGATGGCTCAGACCTCCGCGCTCGAGGTGCGGTGTGGCGACGAAGCGCTCATGGCGAAGTGCACCCAAAGGCACACTGGCTCGGCCAGCCATTGCGTGGCCGGCGGGCACCACAGCTACCAGCGGCTCCTCGTACAGCGGCACGTAGTGCACGTCGCCAAAACGCCGAAGGATGGGTGCGCGTGCAAGTCCCACGTCGGCGCGGCCCTCGTGAATGTCCAGTGCCTGATGTTCCGAGGAAGCCTGCGACACCTCGATCGACACGCCGGGATGTTGTTCGGAGTGTTGCTGCACCAGTGCAAGGATGGGAGCGTTCAGGGGAACGGAACTCGAATGCAGCAGTTGCAGCGTGCCTTCGGTGCCGCGCTGCGCGTGGCTGGCGCGAGCCGCCGCATCCTCCAGCGCGGCAAGAATGCGGCGCGCATCGGTGTATAGCGAACGTCCCGCCGCCGTCGTCTCCAGGTGACGCGTGTCGCGCTCCAGCAGGGCGGCCTGCAGTTCTCGTTCCATCTCGCGCACCTGCCGGCTGAGGGCCGACTGGGCGATGAACAAGCGCTCGGCTGCCAAGCTGAAGCTTCCGGCGTCGACGATCTCCACGAAGTAGCGCAACTGCCGGTGGGTGAGCATGGGAAGATCTTCTCACGGAGGCCTCGACGCATAGAAACTCCGCCTCAGAGGTAGGCGTCAAGGGCGGAGTTCAGTCGCCAGTGCTGCGCGACCAGAAGCACCGAGATTCTCGGACCGCTAAAACACCATCTCCGGCCGATCGACGGGCACGCCGTCGAGTTTGATGGCGATTCTTTCGTTATCGCTGCGCACAACCAAGAAATCAACGGCCTCGCGGTCGCTGAGGTTCAGCTCCTGGTGTGGCACGTAAGGGGCGAAGTAGACAAAGTCACCAACAGACACCTCGGCCGCAAATTCGAGTCGGTCGCCCCACCGAATTTCACTGCGGCCCTTGAGCACATAAATGGCTACTTCATGGCGACCGTGATGGTGCAGTCCCGTTTTCGCACTGGGCTGGATGGTCACTGTGCCAATCCAGGTTTTTTGCCCTCCGGTGCCAGAGAAATCGAGCGCAGTTGCACGTCCAGTTCCCGATGGGTCACGCAAGACCAAGTCCAGTTTCCGTCCCCGCACAACCGTTACACCGTCGCGCCACTTTGTCGTTTCAGGCATCGCTCACCTCCATTTCGGGTCTCAATCCAGTTTAGGGCGAAAGCATCTTTGATATCAAGGCCACGAGAGACTCAAGTGAGTTATTGGGAATGCATTCGCAATTGCAATATAGTCGAGGCATGGAACATCAGACCCGCCTACGTGAAGCAGTGCGCAATGCCTTGTCGGAGAAGCAGCAGTGCCTGCTGATGGCCAGCGCATGGGTGCGCGTGGCGGGCGCATTGATGCTGGCCGCGGCGCTGTGGCTGGCTGTCGGTTGGGCGCTGAAATGAGCGGGGTGCCGATGCCTCCTCCCGCCATCCGGTTGAACAACCTCACGGTGGCCTATCGCGGCCACCCGGCCGTGCATCACCTGTCGGGAGAGTTTGCGCCGGGCTCGCTCACCGCCATCGTCGGGCCGAACGGTGCGGGCAAGACCAGCCTGCTTGCCGCGATCATGGGACGCATCCGGCCGGCCGAGGGCGGGGTCTCTTTCGATGGCGCCTCGCGCGACCGCATCGCGTGGCTGCCGCAGCAGGCCGAGATCGACCGGAGCTTTCCTATCCGCGTATTCGACCTGGTGGCGCTCGGACACTGGGGACGGCTCGGCTGCTTCAAGGGCATCGCCGCGCGGCAGCGCGATGCCGTGGGAGACGCGCTGGAGGCCGTCGGCCTTGGCGGCTTCCAGCGCCGCAGCATCGCCGAGCTGTCGGCGGGGCAGTTCCAGCGCGTGCTCTTTGCGCGCGTGCTGCTGCAGGACGCACCGGTGATCCTGCTGGACGAGCCGTTCAATGCGATCGATGCGCGCACTACCGCCGACCTGCTCGCCGTGGTCGCGCGCTGGCACGCGGAGGCGCGCACCGTGATTGCCGTGCTGCACGACCTCGAGCAGGTTCGCCTGCATTTCGACCGCACCCTGCTCATGGCGCGGCGCTGCGTGGCCTGGGGGCCGACGGCCGAAGTGCTGCATGCCGAAAACCTGTTCCGCGCGCGCCAGATGGCCGAGGCGTGGGACGAGGATGCGCCTGTCTGCAAGGAGGCTGCATGAGCCGCCGGGCCGCTCCCAAGGCGAATACCGCAGCGCGTAGCGCGGAGGTTGTGTCATGAACGCTGGGGCTCTGCTGGTCCAGCCCTTCGTTGAATACGGCTTCATGCGCCGCGCGCTGGTGGCCACGCTGGCGCTCGGCCTGGGCAGTGCGCCGATCGGTACCTTGCTCGTGTTGCGGCGCATGAGCCTGATGGGCGATGCGATGGGCCACGCGCTGCTTCCAGGCGCGGCGCTCGGCTTTCTGTTTGCCGGCTTCTCGTTGGCGGCGATGAGTGCGGGCGGGTTCTTCGCGGCGCTCGCGGTGGCACTGGCCGCAGGCTTTGTCACGCGCGTCACGTCGCAGCGCGAAGACGCGAGCTTTGCGGCCTTCTACCTGATCGCACTCGCGCTGGGCGTGCTGCTGGTGTCGACCCACGGCAGCAGCGTCGACCTGATGCACATGCTTTTCGGCACCATCCTTGCTGTGGACGATGCGGCGCTGCTGCTGATGGCCGGCGTCGCGAGCCTGACCCTGGTCGTGCTGGCGGTCATCTATCGGCCGCTGCTCGTGGAATGCCTCGACCCGGGCTTCCTGCGCAATGTGGGCGGGCCCGGTTCGCTGGTGCACGGCGTCTTTCTGGTTCTTACGGTTGCCAACCTGGTGGCGGGCTTCCAGGCTCTGGGCACGCTGATGGCGGTCGGCTTGATGATGCTGCCGGCCACCGCGGCGCGCTTCTGGGCCGCCGAAGTCTGGAGCCTTGCGCTGGTTGCAGCCGGCATGGCGCTGCTGTCCGGCTTTGCCGGGCTGCTGCTGTCCTTCCATGCGCAGTGGCCGTCGGGGCCTGCGATCGTGCTGGTGGCGGGCGCGGCCTACCTGCTGTCGCTGGCCTTCGGCCCGAACGGCGGACTGCTCGCCCGGTTCCTGCGCTCGCGTTCTCATCGAAATGCCTGACATGAACCCCCACGCTCATCACTTCGTGTATTCGCTGCCCCCCGAGGGGGCGCAGGCCTCCCTTGGGGCGGCCCAGCGGGAGACCTGACATGAACTTTCCATCGAACCCCGCGCGCCGCCGGTTCTTCGCCGCGTCGCTCATCGCGCTGCCGCTGCCAGTGCTTGCGCAATCCACCACACCACGGCCGCTGCGCGTTGTCGCGAGCTTCTCGATCCTTGCCGACATGGCGCGCGAGATCGGCGGCAGCGCGGTCGAAGTCGCGGCCCTGGTCGGCCCGGATTCCGACGCGCACGTCTTCCAGCCGAGCCCGGCCGATGCGCGGCGCCTTGCCAATGCCGAACTGGTCGTCGTCAACGGACTGGCATTCGAAGGCTGGATGGACCGCCTGGTGCGTTCATCCGGCTATCGCGGTCCCGTCGTCGTGGCCAGCGAGGGCGTGCCGGTGCGTCGCATAGGCCGCGAACCCGATCCGCACGCATGGCAAGACCTTGCCAACGCCCAGCGCTATGCCGCGAACCTGCGCGATGCAATGGCGCGCGCACGGCCGGCCTTCGCGGCCGAGATCGGCCAGCGCTGCGCGAGCTACATCGAGCGGCTCCAGGCGCTCGACCGCGAGGTTCGCGCGCGTTTCGACGCGGTGCCGCGCCAGCATCGCCGCGTGATCAGCTCGCACGATGCCTTCGGCTATTTCGGTGCGGCCTACGGCATCGAGTTTCTTGCGCCGCAGGGCATGAACACCGACAGCGAGCCTTCCGCCGCCTCGGTTGCGCGCCTGATCGACCAGATCCGGCGCGAGGGTGTGCGCGCGGTGTTCGTCGAGAATATCTCCGACCCGCGCCTGGTCCAGCGCATTGCGCGCGAAGGCGGGGGCATCGTCGGCGGCCGGCTCTATTCCGACGCGCTGTCGGCACCGGGGACCGAAGCGGACACCTACCTGAAGCTGTTCGCGCACAACGCCACAACCATTGCCTCGGCGCTCTCGGCAAAGCGCTGAGCTTGCCGGGCGCCCGATCAACCTTCAATCACAGTCATCCATGAGCCTCATTCCCGTCACCATCCTCACCGGCTTCCTCGGCAGCGGCAAGACCACGCTGCTGAACCGCATCCTGAAGGAGCAGCACGGCCACAAGGTTGCCGTGATCGAAAACGAGTTCGGCGAAGCCGGCATCGACAACGAACTGCTGGTGCAGGAAGAGGGCGAGCAGATCATCGAGATGAACAACGGCTGCATCTGCTGCACCGTGCGCGGCGATCTGGTGCGCATCCTCGGCGAGCTGGCGGCGCGCCGCAAGAGCGGCAGTGCGAGCTTCGACCGCGTGATCATCGAGACCACCGGGCTGGCCGACCCCGCGCCCGTGGCGCAGACCTTCTTCGTCGATGAAGAGATCAGCCAGGCCTACCTGCTCGACGCGATCGTGACGCTGGTCGACGCCAAGCATGCGATGGCGCAGTTGGACGAACACCATGAAGCCCAGGAGCAGGTGGGTTTTGCGGACCGCATCCTGCTGTCCAAGACCGACCTGGTGTCGGTCGACGAGGTGAGGGCGCTCGAGCAGCGCCTGCTGCGCATGAATGCGCGTGCGCCGATCACCGCGGCCCATTTCGGCCAGGCGCCGATCGACCAGCTGCTCGACATCCGCGGGTTCAACCTGAACGCCATCCTGGAGATCGAGCCCGACTTCCTGACCGACGTGGACCACGAGCACGATGACGACGTTTCCAGCTTCGTGTTTCGTGCCGAACGGCCCTTCGACGCGGCGCGGCTGGAAGACTTTTTCGGCGCCATCCTGCGGATCTACGGCACCCACCTGATGCGCTACAAGGGCGTGATCGCAGTGGTCGGGCTGGACACCCGCGTGGTGCTGCAAGGCGTCCACATGCTGATGGGCACCGAGGCCGGCCCCAACTGGAAAGAGGGAGAGCCGCGCCACAGCCGCATCGTCTTCATCGGCAAGCAGCTGCCCAAGGATGTGCTGGTGCAGGGACTTGAACAATGCCTGGCAGCCGCAGCAGCATGAAACCATGCCCATCGAACCGCCGCCACAGGGCGATGCGCGCCATGGCATGCATCGCCGGCCTGGCGATGCACCCGGTCGCATCGCGCGCCCAGGCCGCCTTGCCAGCCGTCGAAGTATCGGCCGGCGAAACCGCTCCCGGCAGCAGCCTGGGCCTCGACCTGCCGAACGCGACGGGCTCGCGCCTGGGCCTTGCACCGCGCGAGACGCCGGCCAGTGTCAGCAGCCTGGGCAGCGCCGACATCGCCGAACGCAACCTGGCCCGTGCACAGGATGTCGCCATTCGTTTTCCCGGCGTCAGCGAAGCGCCGGCGCCCGGCAACGGTGGCACCAGCCTGGTGGCGCGGGGCTTTGCGGGGCACAACTCGGTGGCCCAACTGGTCGACGGTACCCGGCTGGTGGTTGCGTCCGGCACCGTGACCTATCCGTTCTCCACCTGGCCCTTCGAGTCGGTCGAGGTGCTCAGGGGGCCGGCCTCGGTGCTCTTTGGCGACGGCGCCATCGGCGCGGCCGTCAACTACATCACCAGGCAGCCGCGCTTCGACCGCACGGAGCGCGAAGCCTTCTTGAGCCTGGGCTCCTTTGGCACCCGGCAAGGCGGCGTCGGCCTGCGTGGGCCGATCAATGACACCTTGGCCTATTCCGTCTACATCGACGCGGGCGCGAGCGATGGCTTTCGCCGCTTCGAGAACTACGACCGGCAGAACTACGCGCTCGCTCTTGCGGCGCGTCCGAGCAGCGCGCTCAAGCTGACGCTGTCGTTCGATGGCGGCCGCAATGACGACGCCCGCTACTTCGGCACGCCGCTTCTCGATGGCGTGCTCGACGGCCGGCTGCGGCGCACCAATTTCAACGTGGACGATTCGGTCGTGAAGTACGACGACCGCATGTGGCGCGCCAAGGCCGAATACCAGCTCGGCGACGGCATCCAGCTGCGCAACGAGCTCTACCACCTGGCGTCCGCGCGCCATTGGCGCAACGCGGAGGCCTATGCCTTCAACAAGACCGGCACGCGGGTCGGCCGCAGCGACTACATCGAGATCCTGCATGACCAGGAGCAGACGGGCAACCGCTTCGATGCCACCTTCGACGGCCAGCTCGGCGGCCTGAAGAACCGCTTCGTCGCCGGGCTGGACTGGTACCGCACGACCCTGCTGCACACCAACAATTCGCCCTATGGCGGCGCGAGCACGGTCGACCCGTTCTTCTTTGCACCGGGCCATTTCATCAGCCCGGTGCCAACGCTTCCGGGACGCCGTTCGGCCCTGGAGACGACGGCACTCTTCGCGGAGGATGCGCTGGAACTCGCGCCCGGCTGGAAGCTCGTGGCCGGCCTGCGCAGCGACCGCATGCGGCTCGACAACAACGATCTGCGCACCGGTGCCCATCTTTCGAAGACATACAGCCCGGTCACGGGCCGCATCGGCGCGGTCTGGACACCCAGCGATGCGGTCTCCTTCTATGGCCAGTACGGAACGGGCACCGACCCGTTGAGCGGTGCGCTGTCGCTTCCGAATGGTGGAAACTCCTTCGACCTGACCAAGGGCCGGCAGCTCGAAGTGGGTGCCAAGGGCAGCCTGCCGGCCATCAAGGGCGAATGGACGCTGGCCCTCTACCGCATCGAGAAGCGCAACCTGATGTCCCGCGATGCCAGCGATCCCACGAGCACCCAGCAGGTCGGGCGCCAATCGTCGACCGGCATCGAACTGGCCGTGGCGGCCGAACCGCTGCCCGGCTGGACGGTCGACGCCAACGCGGCATTGCTGCGTGCGCGCTACGACGACTTCAACGAAGCGGTCGGCGGGCGTGCTGTCTCCCGCGCGGGCAACATCCCCGTCGGCGTACCCGAACGCACGGCCAACCTGTGGACGGCCTATCGCTTCCAGCCCCGGTGGCAGCTGGGCGTCGGTGCGCGCTACGTTGGCGCGCGGCAGTCCAATGCGGCCAACACGGCGCGCCTGCCGGCCTACACGGTGTTCGATGTGTCGCTGGCCTACGAGTATTCGCGCAGCCTCGATTTCAGCCTGGCCGTCAAGAACCTGACGGACCGCGACTACGCGGTCTCGGGCACCGGCAACGTGCGCTGGCTGCTGGGAGCGCCGCGCACGGTGCAGCTGACGGCGCGTGCGCGCTTCTGAATGATCGACGCCGTGCGGCTGGCAATTGCGCCATGAAGAAGGCGCTCATCTTTCTGCACAAGTGGCTGGGCGTGGTGCTTGCGCTGTTCTTCCTCATGTGGTTTGCGAGCGGCGTCGTCCTGTACTTCGTGCCGTTCCCGAGCCTCACATCCGTGGAACGCCTGCAGGCCTTGCCCTCGCTGCAACTGCCGCCAGGGTGCTGCCTGACCGCCGAGGAGGCGGCTCGGCGCGCCGGCCTGCGCTTCAGCGAGGCGCGCCTGGGCATGGCAGGTGCGGACCCGGTCTGGCGGCTGCTGGCGCATGAAGAGCAGGGCGCTGCTGCGCCCCATTGGCGAACGCTCGACGCGCGCAGCGGCGCCTTGCGGCCGCCGCTTGCAGATTCGCAGGCGGCCGCGGTGGCCGAAGCCTTCAGCGGGCGCCGCGCGCAGCACACCGAGCGTCTGGAGCGCGACCAATGGACCGTGCCGCAGGGCCTCGATCCCTACCGGCCGCTGGTGAAGGTCGCGCTGGCTGGCGAGGACGGGCTGGAGCTCTATGTTTCGCCGGACGCGGCAGAGGTCGTGCGCGACACGCGCCGTGCCGAGCGCTTCTGGAACTGGCTGGGTGCCGTGCCGCACTGGATCTATCCGACCGTGCTGCGGCAGTTCCCCGCCGCCTGGCACCACGCCGTCGTGTGGCTCTCGCTTCCCGCGACGCTGCTGGCGCTGAGCGGCGTGGTGCTTGGCACCTGGCAACTCTTCCTGAACCGTTCGCGCTGGATTCCCTACCGCAAGTTCTGGCTGCGCTGGCATCACATCGCCGGGCTGGCGGCGGGCATCTTCACGCTCACATGGATCTGTTCGGGCTTGTTGTCGATGAATCCGTTCGGCGTGTTTTCAGCGCGCGGAGCGACGGCGGACGAGCGCGTGCGCTGGGCCGGTGCGCCGGCCGAGGCGCGGCTCGATCCGGCCGAGGCGCTGAGGCAGGCCAACCGGCAGGGCCTTGCGGCGCGTGAACTGGAACTGCTGCACGTTGCGGGGCAGCCGTGGTATCGCTTGCAATCTGCCGAAGGCCAATTGCTGGTGCGTGCCGACACGCGCGATCCGGGGCAGGCCATTGCCGCGCTGCCTGCGGCCACCGTGCAGGCCTTGCTGGCCGCGCTGCGTCCAGAGGCCGGCGCTCCCGCGGTGCGCCGCATCGATTCGTACGACGATCTGTACTACGCACGCGATGCAGCGGACCCGAACACCCGCCATACCCGTCCGCTGCCCGTGTGGCGCGCCGACTGGGCCGACGGAGTGGCGGCCTTCGCAGACCCTGCGTCGGCGCGCATTCTTTTGCGCAGCGATGCGTCGGGCCGATGGCAGCGCGTTCTCTACCATGGCCTGCACAGCCTGGACTTCGCGCCGCTTCTCGCGCGCCCCTGGCTGCGCCATGCGCTGGTGCTGGGCTTCTCGCTGCTGGGGATCGGGCTGTGCGTCACGTCCTGCGTGATTGCCTGGCGCACTCTGGTTCCCTCGCGGCGACGGCAGGCACCAGCAGCAGCGGCGGGCGCCCTCAGGCCGCAACGGCAATCGGAAAGCGCGCCTGCAACCCATCCGGCCCGCGCTCGAAAGGCACTGTGACGGCTTCCCTCGCAGCCTGGGGAAGATTGCGCCAAAGGTAGTCGCGCGCATTGCCCGGGTCACCGGCCACGTAGAGCTGCGTGGTCAGCAGTTCGCGCGTGCCGAGCTTCACCTTGACGTGGATGTGCGGTGTGCGGCCGCTGTAGGGCACCGGGCGGATGGTGCGGAACCGGTAGCTGCCGTCTTCGCCGACCGTGACGCGGCCGAAGCCCTGGAAGGCGGCGTCGGCGCGGTCGCCGTCGCCGGGGTGGTGGTAGTGGCCGTTCTGATCGCACTGCCAGATTTCGACCTGCGCACCGCGCAGCGGCCTGCCGCCCAGGTCGGTCACCGTCCCGTCGACCCAGGCCGGCTGGCCGCCGCGGTAGTCCAGCGTGCCGTTGCGCAGCAGGTCATGGTCGGAATCCTGCGGCAGGCGGACGGGATAGAAGGGCCCCTCGGTCTGCGAAGGCGTTGCGAGCCGGCTTGCCGCCGGCTGCGCGCGGGCGCCCAGCCAGAGCGCGGGCATGGCGACGAGCGCTGCGGCGACGGTGCGCCGGGAAAGGCCGGGTGCGGGTAGGGCGTTCATGGCAGGTCAGAGCCGTGCAGCATGCGCCGAGTTCCGCGTGCGGGTCAACGGTACCCGGCCGTGTTTGAATGCACCGGTGAATCCGAAATCCCCCATGCCCGAACAGCTGCTACTCCCAGGCATCGATCCCGCGCCGCCGCCATTGCGCCGTGCACGCCGCACCGCACCACCCAAGGAGCGCCTGCCGCGCTCTCTCTTCTTCGCGATCTTTCCGCGCCCCGAAGACGCCGCGTCGATTGCCGCGCTGGCGACGCGCCTGAAGGACCGGCACGCGCTCAAGGGCAAGCTGACCGAGGCGCATCGCCTGCACGTCACGCTGCATCACCTCGGACATTTTCCGGCGGTGCCGCGCGAAAAGGTGCAAGCCGCCCTGGAGGCCGCCGCCGCCGTGGCGCCGCCGTCGTTCGAGGTGGTGTTCGACGAGGCCATGCGCTTCGAGCAGAGCAAGGCCTTCGTGCTGTGCGGCGGCGGCAGCGGCACCTCGGCGCTTGCAGCATTCAGGCAGCGGCTGGGCGAGGCGCTGGCGGATGCGGGCTTCAAACCCGAGCGCGGCTTCACGCCC
This sequence comes from Variovorax sp. SPNA7, assembly GCF_033807855.1. Lineage (NCBI taxonomy): Bacteria > Pseudomonadati > Pseudomonadota > Betaproteobacteria > Burkholderiales > Comamonadaceae > Variovorax > Variovorax sp. SPNA7. The sequence continues at coordinate 3,063,326 of NZ_CP138513.1, read as the reverse complement.
CACATGACGCTGGCCTACACGCCGCGCAAGATCGAGCCGCATTTGGTCGAGCCGGTCCGGTGGATGGCCGACTCGTTCTCGCTGATCGAAAGCCACGTCGGCGAAGGCATCCATGAGGTGCTGGGGCGGTGGCCTTCGAACGGGGCGGCCTGAGGCGTGACGGATCGTCTGTTGTGCATCGCGCCTGTGCGATCTGTATCTGTTCTTCGATGATCGGATGGCGACAATGAGGCTTCGCTGAACGGAAGCCAAGAATGACATTGCAGACCCGAGACCAGATTGCCGAGCGCATCGCCGCCGAACTGGGCCACAGCTTCGAAGGCGAACTCGTTGCCGGCGGCAACTACATCCCCGTCGTGCGCGACGGCCGCACGCTCTACACCAGCGGCCAGGTGCCGCGCGTGGGCACCACGGTGGTCGTCACCGGCCGCGTGGGCGACCAGGTCTCGCTCGGCAAGGCCCGCGAGGCCGCGCAGATCTGCGCCTTGCGCTGCCTGTCGCTGCTGCGCCGCGAACTGGGCTCGCTCGATGGCATCGAGAAGGTGCTGCGTGTTGGCGTGTTCGTGCAATGCACGGCCGATTTCACGCAGCAGAGTGAAGTGGCCGATGCGGCCTCCGAGCTGCTGCACCGCGTGTTCGGCGAGGCCGGCGTGCATGTGCGCACGGCCGTCGGCGTCCATGCGCTGCCGAAGAATGCGAGCGTGGAGCTGGAGATGACGGTGGCAGCCAAGGGCGACGCGGGCCGCGGCAGCTAGCGCTTCGGCAGGCCGGCGATGTCGCGCGCCAGCGAGGCGATCGTCAGCGGCGCGCAGCCTTCGGCGTTGTTGCTCACCGTGACGTAGGCCAGCTGGCCCGCGCCGGTGGTTCCCGCGATCACGCGGGCCAGGGCCTCGCGGGTCTCGGGGTCGGGATCGACGATCCGGTCGAACGGGCCGTAGAGCTTTTCCGCATCTTCATAGCCGAAGCGGCCGTGGCGGCGGTGCAGGTTCCAGCGGCACACCAGCGGCCCGGGCCAGAGCGCGCGCAGCATCGGCAGCTGGTCTTCGATCGGCGGCATCTTGGCGTGCAGGCCCATGCAGAAGGTGGCGCCCACGCTGCGCAGCATGTCGGCGAAGGCGGGGCAGAGCAGCTGCGGGTCGCGCACTTCGACCGCGATCACCGCATCGGGCGCCGTCGGCTTCAGGCCGGGCAAGGCTTCGAGCATTTCGCCGATGCGCGCGAGCAGCGCGGGCTGGTCGGCCAGCAGTTGCGCAGGGATCGGGCTCAGCTGGAACACCAGCGCGCCGATGCGGTGGCCGAGGCCTTCGAGCGCCGGCTGCACGAACTCCTGGACCGCGATCTCGCTGTTCAGGAACACCGGGTTGGCCTGCGTGCCGCGGCCGCTTTCGTCGCGCACCGTAGCGTCGGTCACGAGGCTCGGCGCCTTCACCACGAAGCGGAAGTCGTCGGGCACCATGGCCGCGTAGCGCGCGTACTGGCTGGCGGTGAGCGCGCGGTAGAAGTTGCGGTCCAGGCTCACGGTGCGAAAGAGCGGATGCCGGGCGAGCGCGGACAGACCGCTCTTCGACAGCACCGTTTCAGCGTAGTCGCCATCCCAGACCAGGTTCGCCCAGCCGGGATAGCTCCACGATGAAGTGCCGAGCCGCAGGCCGGCCGGGAGCGCCGCGGCCAGCTCGACCAGTACCGGGTCGGCGGGCACCGGTGCCACGATGGCGCCGCGCGGCTTCTTCTTCGCGGGCGGCTCGACCTCGGCCTCCGGCGGCACACTGGAGGGCGCCTCGGGTGGGCGCGGAAGATCGGGAAAAAGGGAGTCCTGCACTTCATCAGCCATGTTGGGGCCGCATTCTCGGCCAACATCGGGAGGCTGCGCCGCGACGGGCACAATCCGCGCCATGAAACAGTGGTTGCGCACGCAGGGTGGCTGGTGGCTGGCATGGCTGGTCCTCACGGCCGTGGGCGCGGTGTGGCTCGCGCGCGCCGAGCTCGCGCAGCTGCAGCAGGATTTCGAGACCGATGCGCGCATCGCGCACCGGCTCATGAGCCAGCAGGTGGTGCAATACGACGCTGTGCTGGCCACGCTCGCGCTGCTCGAACCCGGCGACGGTGCGGACCATCCGGAGCAGCGCCTGCCATCGGTCTATCCGTCGATCCTGCGCGTGCAGCGGCGCGAGCGCGACCAGGCCTGGCCCGACGAGAAGCAGGCCGGCGCGCTGGCCGCTGCGGAAGCGCGTTCGCGCAGCGAGCGCCGTGCCGAACTGGCGGGACTGGACCTCGCGCAGGGCCGCTACCAACTCGTGATGGGCGCCACGCCGATCAGCTACGTCCTCGAGATCGACCTGGCCGGCTCGGTGCCGTGGCGCGACTGGCCGATGGACCCGAAGCAGAGCCCGGTGCGCGTGAGCCTGCAGCGCGGCGCGCAGCAGTTCGTGCTGCAGCCGGGACAGGCGGCGCAAGCGGACGCGGGTGGCTGGCGCTTCGGCTTGACCAAGCCGCTGGCCTCGTCGAGCCAGCCTTTCGACCTTGTGGCCGAGCGCCATGTGGGCTGGGGTGAACTGCCGTGGCGCAGCATCGCAGGCTGGGCAGCGGCGGCGGCGCTGCTGCTGGCGGGCCTGTGGACTGCGCAGCGCCAGCGCATCGCGCGCCGCCGGGCCGAAGAGCTGCTGCGGCTCGGCCAGGTGGCGCGGCTCAATGCCCTGGGCGAGCTCTCGGCAGGGCTGGCGCACGAACTGAACCAGCCGCTCACGGCCGTGCTGGCCAATGCCCAGGCCGCACGCCGGCTGCTCGACGACGATCCGCCCGACCTGGCCACGGCGCGCAATGCCATGGGCCAGGCCGTGGAGCAGGCGCGCCGCGCGGCCGGCGTGGTCGGCCGGCTGCGCCGCGTCATCGAACGCCCCGAAGCTGGCGGCGACGTGAAGCCGCTGGTGCTGCAGGAGGTGGTGCGCAGCGCCATGCACCTGCTGGCGCCCGAGTTCGCGCAGCGCGGCGTGGCGGCGCAGTTCGACGCCACCGCGCAGGCGCCGGTGCGCGTGCAGGCCGAAGCGGTGGCGCTCGAGCAGATCGTGCACAACCTGCTGATGAACGCCTTGCAGGCGCTCGACCTGGTGCCTGCGTCCGAACGCCGCCTTTCTGTTTCGGTCGGGCGCAATGGGCAGGAGGGCGTGCTGACCGTGACCGACAACGGACGCGGCATCGCGCCCGAGGCCATGCCGCGCCTCTTCGAGCCTTTCTTCAGCACGCGCGAGGGCGGCCTGGGCCTTGGCCTGAGCCTCAGCGAAACGCTGGCGAGCGGCATGGGCGGCAGCCTCACCGCAGCCAATGCGTTGCCGCGCGGCGCACGCTTCACGCTGCTGCTGCCGCTGGTGGCCGCGTCGACGGAAGGCAAGGCATGAACACCACCTCGGCCGCCCACCAGCCGCAATCGCCGCTGATCCATCTCATCGACGACGACCAGGCGGTGCGCGACAGCCTGTCGCTGCTGATCGGCACGGTCGGCCTGCGGGTGCAGGGCTGGGCCGATCCGCAGGCCTTCATCGACGGCTTCGACCGCGCGAGCGTCGGCGCCATCGTGCTCGATGTGCGCATGCCCGGCATCAGCGGCCTCACGGTGCTCGACCGGCTCATGGCGCAGGGCGTCGACCAGCCGGTGATCATGCTCACGGGCCACGGCACGGTCGAGATGTGCCGCCGCGCCTTCAAGGCCGGCGCGGCCGAGTTCCTGGAGAAACCGGTGGACGATGAACAGCTGCTCGAAGCCCTGCAGCAGGCGGTGCGCCAGCATGTGCGCTCGCGCGAACGCTCGCAGGCCGACAACGCGGCGCGCGAGCGCGTGGCACAGCTGTCGGAGCGCGAGCGCGAAGTGCTTGCCTTCATCGTGCAGGGCCTCACCAACAAGGAGATCGCGCGCACGCTCGCGCTGTCGCCGCGCACGGTCGAGACGCACCGCGCCAACCTGTTCGCCAAGCTCGACTGCGATTCGCTCGCGCAGCTGATCCGGCGCTACGCGGTGCTGGTGGCCGGCGAAGACTGAAAGCGGGCGCTCCGTAGAACTACGGAGCACCGGGCGTAGCCGTACGAATGGCCTCGGCGGACGGTGTTTCCTACAGTGGCGCAGCCGCCGGCAACCGCCGTGGCCATCACCTCGCATCCACTGGAGAAAACGAAAAATGGGTTCCAACCTTCGCTTCGGCGCTCTCGCCATCCTGCTTGCCGCATCGGCCGTCCAGGCCCAGGCGCCCGCACCCGCGGTGCGCACCGAGAAGAACATCTCGCTCGCGCTGGCCAACCAGATCGCGGCCGAAGCCGTGGCCGCCTGCGCCGCCAACGGCTACAACGTGGCCGCCACCGCGGTCGACCGCGCCGGCACCGTGCGTGCCGTGCAGCGTGCCGACAACGCCGGCCCGCACACGCTGGCATCGAGCGAGCGCAAGGCATGGACCTCGGCATCGGCAAAGGGCGCGACGCAGGCCATGATGGAAGGCGCGCAGAAGAACCCCGGCGCCGCCAACCTGGTGTACCTGCCGGGCTTCCTGCTGCTGGGCGGCGGCGTGCCGGTGAAGTCGGGCAACGAAGTGATCGGCGCCGTGGGCGTCGGCGGTGCGCCGGGCGGCCACCTGGACGACCAGTGCGCCAACGCTGCCATCGAGAAGGCCAAGGGCCAGCTGGGCTGATGATGAAGCACGGCATCTGCTCCGGGCTGCTGGCGGTCGCGCTTGGGCTGGGCGCATCGGCCGGTGTGTCGGCCCAGGTGCCGCCGCAGGCCGCCGAGCTGCTGGCCTATGAAGGGCTGCACCGGGCGGCCTGGCATGGCGACCTGCCGAAGCTCAAGAGCCTGGTTGCGTCCGGCGCCAATCTCGACGCGCGCGATGCGCGGGGCCGCACGCCCCTGCACGTTGCCACGCATGCCCGGCAGCGCGAGGCGGTGAAGCTGCTTGCCAAGGCCGGCGCAAACCTCGACCTGCTCGACGACGACCGCTACGACGCCGTCACCATCGCCTCGGTGGCCGACGATGCCGCGACGCTCGCACTGCTGCTGTCGCTCGGCGCAAAAGCCGGGCAGGTGACGAGCCGCTACGACGGCACCGCGCTCATTGCCGCCGCGCACCTGGGCCATGACGAAGTGGTGCGCCAGCTGATCGCGGCCGGCGCGCCGCTCGACCACGTCAACAACCTGCACTGGACGGCGGTGATCGAATCGATCGTGCTGGGCGATGGCGGCCCGCGCCACCAGCGCACGCTGGCCGCGCTGATCGATGCCGGCGCCAACCTTGCACTGGCCGACCGGCAGGGCAACACGCCGCTGCAGCTGGCCCGCGCCCGCGGCTACACGGCCATGGTGAAGCTGCTGGAAGCGCCGCGCGCAAGATAGGGCGGCTCGGGGACAATCGAGCCTCACCACGAGGAAATTGCCCCATGTACATGCCGCCGCAATTCAATGCCAAGGACCCGGCCATCGCCCTGGAGCTGATGCGTGCGCATTCCTTTGCCAGCCTGATCTCGAACGACGACGAGGGCTTGCCCTACGTCACCCACCTGCCGCTGGTGGCCGAGCAGCAGGAGGGCGGCCAGCTGGTGCTGCTGGGCCACTGCGCCAAGCCCAACCCGCACTGGCGCCATCTGCAGGCGCGGCCGCAGGCGGTGGCCACCTTTCTGGGGCCGCATGCCTACCTGTCGCCCTCGGTCTATCCGGACCTCGCGCGCGTGCCGACATGGAACTACCTGGTGGTGCACTGCACCGTCCAGGCCCGGCTGATCGAGGAGCCCGCGGCCAAGGATGCGCTGCTCAAGAAGCTCATCGGCGAGCACGAGCCCGGCTACGCGCAGCAGTGGCGCGACCTGGGCGAGGAGTTCCAGCTCAAGATGCTGGCCGGCATCGTCGGGTTCGAGCTGCGCGTGAGTGCCCTGCAATGCAAGGTCAAGCTGAACCAGCACCGGCGCGAATCGCATGCCGCCATGCATGCCGTCTACAGCGCCGGCACGCCAGACGAGAAGGCGCTGGCCGTGTGGATGGAACGCCTCGGCATGACGGCCGAAGCACCGGTGGCGGAAAGAAGCTGAGATGCGCATGTTCGGACTGGTCGGACTGCTGCTGGCGCTCGTGATTGCCGGGGTGGTCGCGAAGAAGCAGATGGCCAGCGTGGCGGCCCCTGCGCTGCCGTCGGTGCCCGGTGCCGCCGCGCCCGCATCCGGCGAGGCGCCCGCCGATGCGCGCACGCAGGCCCGGCAGGTGCAGCAACAGGTCAAGGACGCGCTCGACGCCGCGGCGCAGGCGCGCAAGATGCCGGATGACAACTGAGCCCGCTTCCAAGTCCATGGACGATGCGCACTGGATGGCGCTCGCGCTGGCCGAGGCGCGCCTCGCGGCCGAGGCGGGCGAAGTGCCGGTCGGCGCGGTGCTGGTCAGGAACGGGCAACTCGTCGCCACCGGGCGCAACACGCCGGTCGCGCAGCACGACCCGAGCGCCCATGCCGAGATCAACGCACTGCGCGCCGGCGCCGCCGCGCTCGGCAACTACCGGCTCGACGGCTGCGAACTGTTCGTCACGCTGGAGCCCTGCGCGATGTGCGCGGGCGCCATGCTGCATGCGCGGCTTGCGCGCGTGGTGTTCGGCGCGGCCGACCCCAAGACCGGCGCGGCCGGCTCGGTGCTCGACCTCTTTGCCGAACCCCGCCTCAACCATCGCACGCGAGTGCAGGGCGGCGTGCTGGCCCCGGAGTGCAGCGCGCTGCTGCAAGGCTTCTTCCAGCAGCGCCGCGATGCAGCGCGCACGCAGGCCGAGCCGCTGCGCGACGATGCGCTGCGCACGCCGCCCGGGCGCTTCGACGCGCTCGCCGGCTACGCCTTCGAGCCGCGCTATGTCCATGACCTGCCCAGCCTGCAAGGCTGGCGCATGCACTACCTCGACGAGGGTCCGCAGGACGGCTCGGCCGCCGCCTGCCTCTGCCTTCATGGTCCGGGCGAATGGGGCTACTTCTTTCGCCACCTCGTCGGCGCGCCCGGGCTGCGCACGCTGGTGCCCGACCTGATCGGCTTCGGCAAGAGCGACAAGCCCAAGCGCGAAGCGGCGCACCGCATCGAATGGCACTGCCAGGTCCTGAGCGAATGGCTCGACCGCCTGCAGCCGCCGCCGATGGTGCTGGTGCACAGCGCCGCGGCCACCGGCCTTGCCACGCGGCTGCATGCCGAAAAGGGCAGCCTGTTTGCAGCCGTGCTGCTCGCGCCCGAAGGCGGCGAGCCGGTGGGCGATGCATGGCGCGCGCCGTTCCCCGACCGCGGCTACCAGGCCGCGCTGCGTGCGCTCGGGCCCGTGGCGTCGTCGTCGGGCCCGAGCCCGCAGCAGGCCGCGCTGCTCGCCCAGGAGGTGCGCAACGCAATGGGATACTCGACGCCGTGAGCAAACACATCTACATCTATTCCCCCTCCAGCGCGATTCGCGACAAGGCCGCCTTCCGGCGCGGCGTGGCAAGACTCAAGGCCCTGGGTTACGAAGTCGAGGTCGACGAAACGGCTCTGGCCGCGTACCAGCGCTTTGCAGGCGACGACGCCACGCGTCTCGCTGCCATCAGCCGCGCTGCCGCGAGCGGCGCCGACATTGCGCTGATCGCACGCGGCGGCTACGGGCTCACGCGCATCCTCGATGCCATTCCATACAAGGCCGTGGCCAAGGCGATCGGGCGCGGCACCGAATTCGTCGGCCTCAGCGACTTCACCGCGCTGCAGTGCGCACTCTTCGCCAAGACCGGCGCCGTGACCTGGGCCGGTCCCGCGGTCGGCGAAGACTTCGGTGCCGAAGGCGGCGCGGACGACATCATGGAAGCCTGCTTCGACGACCTGGTGAGCGGGCAGGGCGAAGGCACCGGCTGGCGCATGCCGGTGCGCGATGCCGGCCTCAAGGTGAAGCCCGTGCACGACGCCACCTTGTGGGGCGGCAACCTGTGCGTGCTCGCGAGCCTGCTCGGAACGCCTTATTTCCCGGTGGTGGAGAAGGGCGTGCTGTTCATCGAGGACACCAACGAGCATCCCTACCGCATCGAGCGCATGCTCGACCAGCTGCGCATGGCCGGCGTGCTGGCCAGGCAGCGCGCCATCGTCTTCGGCCAGTTCACGGGCATGCGCAAGGTGCCGGGCTACGACCGCGGCTTCGGATTCGATGCGGTGGTCGACCGGCTGCGCGCCACCCTCAAGGTGCCCGTGCTCACGGGCCTGCCTTTCGGGCACGTGCCGACCAAGGTGCTGCTGCCCGTGGGCGCGAAGGTCGAGCTGGCGGCCGAGGGGCGCGACGTCTTCATGGTGTGGGGCCACCGGCATGGCGACCACGGCCATGACCATGACCACGGCCATGCGCATTGAACGCGAGGCGCCGCGCTATCCTTCAGTGGGTGAAGCGCTGATGGGCGCGCGGGCCCATCGAGCCGGGCAGGCCGCCCTTGAACATGCTGTTGATGGCTTTCATCTGGCGGCGGGCAGCGGCTTCGCCGTCGATGGCGCTCAGCGCAACCATCACGTCCTGCCGCAGGTACCAGAGCGCTTCCACGTCGGACGCAAAGCGCACGCGTTGCGCCACGCGCTGGACCGAGTGCCCGCCGTGCGCCTGCAGCACCGACAGCATGGCGGCCCGGATGCGTCCCAGCTGGTTCTCTCCCACCCGGGGAGACCCGATACCGGGAATTCCGAGGAGGCGGAAAAAACGACGAAGAGTCTGCATGTGGACTAAAGGCGTATTGCCGGGGGCCAGGACGGTCGCTACCTTAAGCCTCGGACGCCCGATTCACAAGTTCTGAAACACTGTTTCTTGTTTGTAAACAACACACTTTACGTTGCACTTAAAGCCTCCGTAGTGATATGAGTACAAAAGTAATATAAACAGGCCGCTGTCACAGCATGGACGTCAATTCCACAGTCGTATTCGCAGACCTGACCGGAAGCTCCAGGGTTTTCGAAGCCATGGGAAATGCGCGCGCCACCGATACGGTGACGCGGCTGACCCAATGGATCGGCGGCGTCTGCCAGGCGCACGGCGGCAGGGTGGTGAAGTCGCTCGGCGATGGCGTGTTCGCCATTTTTTCGAACGCGGCCACCGCCATGCAGGCGGTGATCGAACTGCAGCGCTATCACCAGAAACGCCTCATGACCTGGCCTGTGCCGCTGCGCATGGCGCTGCAGATCGGCGTTGCAAGCGGCGAGGTGGTCGAGGTCGAGGGCGACTGCTTCGGCGATGCCGTCAACCTGGCGTCGCGCCTGAGCGACCTGGCGGGACCGGGGCAGATCTGGGCCACCGATGCAGCCATTGCGCAGTTGGGCGAAACCGGCGTCCGGCATCGCGACCTGGGGCTCATCACCATCCGCGGGCGCAGCGAGATGTCGGCCGTCCACCGCATCGACTGGCAGGAGGAAATGACCTCGTTCCTCACGCTGCCGGCCGCGCTGACGCCGCTGCGGCTGCCCGATTCCTCGATGGGCCAGATCGAGCTGGCGTGGCTCGACGTGCGTTCCACCTTCCGCACCGAAGAACTGCCGATCCATCTCGGGCGCGTTCGCGATGCGCAGTTCGTGGTCAACGATCCGCGCGTCTCCCGGCTGCATGCGCGCATCGAACTGCGGCATGGCAGTTGCGTGCTGACCGACCTGAGCACCTACGGCACCTGGGTCCGGTTTCACGGCAACGGCGGGCCGAGCCAGGAGGTGGCGCTGAGGCGCGAGGAATGCGTGCTGCACGGAAGCGGCGAGATCGGCCTGGGCGCGCCGCTGAGCGATTTCACCGCGCCGACGATCGCCTTCAATACGGCCGGCGCCGAGGTGCAGCTTTCGCACCGCGAGATCACGGGCTGAGCGGCACGCGCCGCGCAGTGACGTTTGGCAACGATCCGGCGAGGCGGCAGGTGCACTCGCAAAGGGCTTCGGGCGTTGCAACCACCATGGGTGCTGGTCGTCAGCACCCTCTCAAGGGAGCTGCAGTGAAATTCAAAAACAAGCGTTCTTCAGTCTTCAAATGGGTGGCCATTGGCGCGATTGCGGCCAGTGCGCTGCTCGCCGCGGGCGTGGCCAGCGCGCGCGGAAGCTGGTCGGTGCAGATCGGGGCGGGTGGCTACCCGGCGCCGTACTACGCGCCCCCGCCGCCTGCCTACTATCCGGCACCGATCTACTACGCGCCGGCCCCGCCGGTCTACTACCGTCCGCCGCCGCCCGTGTACTACCGGCCGGCGCCCGTCTATGCACCGCCGCCCGGACGGATCTACTACGGCCCGGGCTACCCCTACCGCCCGCCAAACGGCGACGAGTGGGACAACGACCGGGAATACGAAGACCGGGACTGAGCGGCCAGGTGCCGCGCTCAGCGCGGCGGCGCGGACAGGATGGCGGAGAGTTCGCCCATGTCGATGGGCTTCTGCAGGTGGTGGTCGAACAGGTTCTGCGTTGCGGCGCCGGCCGCCTCTTCCTCCGAAAACCCCGAAATGGCGACAAGCAGCCGAGGGCCGCGGTCCGCGGCGGCCGAACGCAGCCGCCGCGCCACCTCGGTGCCGGGAAAGTCGGGCAGCGTGAGGTCGATGAGCGCCGCATCGAAGCGCTCCTCCGCCGCTGCATCCATGGCCTGCTGCGCCGTGTAGGTGCAGCGGGCGGTATGGTCCTGCAGCGTCAGCAGTTCCTGCAGCAGGTCTGCCGCGGCTTCGTTGTCATCGACGATCAGCACATTCACTGGGAGGAGGCTTTCAAGCAAGTTGTATCCACCCAGTATCCCGGCCAATCGCCTCCCGTGCAGTAGGAGGGCGCCTACGCCCGCACTTGCGTCGCAGTCTTCGCGGCGGCCTGCAGCGGCAGCTCGACATGGAACAGCGAGCCTTCGCCGGACCGGCTCTCCACCTCGATGCGCCCGCCGTGCAGGCCCACGATCTTGCGCGTGATGTAGAGCCCGAGGCCCAGCCCGGGCGCATGCTTGCGGCTGTCGTCGGTGCGTTCGAACTGCTCGAAGATGCGCTCCTGGTCTTCGGGCGCAATGCCGATGCCCTGGTCGCGCACGGTGATGTGCGCGGTGCCGTCCCGCTCGTACAGCATCATCTCCACGGGCTTGCCGCCGCCGTAGCGCAGCGCATTGGTCAGCAGGTTGGTCAGCACCTGCTCGATGCGGAACTCGTCCCACACGCCACGCAGCTCGCCCGGCGCTTCCAGTGCAATGAGAGAGCCCGCGGCCTCGGCCTGCTGCTTCAGGCCTTCCACCACGGCCCGCGCGAGCGCGGCAAGGTCGACCGGCTTGGGCTGGATCGACAGCGCGTCCCTTCGCATGCGCGTGACGTCGAGCATGTCGTCGATCAGCCGCACCATGTTGCGGATCTGCCGCTGGTCGCGCTCGATCATGGCGGGCAGGCGATCCGCGGCAAAGGACTCCAGCTTGCCCCTGGACACCTGGACCTGGCGCAATTGCGTTTCGAGGTAGAGGGTGTTGAGCGGCGTGCGCAGCTCATGCGAGACCATCGACATGAAGTCGTCGCGCATGCGCACCGCGCGTTCGAGTTCGTGCTGGGTGTGGCGCAGCTGCTGGACCAGTTCTTCCTGCTTCTGGTTGGCCACTGCGAGCGCATTCATTTCGTGCCGCAGCGCCTTGCGGTGGCAGTACAGGTCGACGAACACGTTGACCTTGCCGGTGACGGCATGCGGATCGAGCGGCTTGTAGAGGAAGTCGACCGCGCCGCTTTCATAGCCCTGGAACGCGTAGTTCGAATCGCGGCCCGCCGCCGTCACGAAGATGATCGGGATGTGCCGCGTGCGCTCCGTGCCGCGCATCAGCTCGGCCAGCTCGAAGCCGTTCATGCCGGGCATCTGCACGTCGAGAATGGCCAGCGCGAACTCGTGGTCCAGCAGCAGCGCAAGCGCCTCCTCGGCCGAGGCCGCGCGGTATACCGCACGTCCCGGGCCGCGGATCAGGGCCTCGAGCGCAAGAAGGTTTTCGGGCAGGTCATCGACGATCAGCAGCTTGCTTTCGACGTCAATGGGCATGGGCGGACTCCAGTTGCAGCAGCAAAGTGCGAAGCTCGCGCAGGGCAAGCACGTGATCGGGGGAATGGCGGGCAATGGCTGCCCGGGGCATGGTGGGAATCTGGGCTTCCTCCGGGTCCTGGACGGCGGTGATGCCGCCGGCCATGTGAATGCGCAACAGGCCTTCGGCGCCGTCGTCGTTCGCGCCCGTAAGCAGGAAGCCGGCGAGCGCGGGGCCGTAGGCATCGGCGGCCGAGGCCATCAGCACGTCGATCGAGGGCCGCGAAAAGTGCACGGGCGGCTCGCAGCTGAGCGAAAAGCACCGGTCGCGCTCGATCGACAGGTGATAGCCGGGCGGCGCGAAATACAGGCTGTCGGGCGCGACCGGCATCTTGTCGGCGGCCTCGTGCACCGGCATGTGCAGCCGCTCGGCAAAGATCTCGGCCAGGTGGCTCTGGTGGCCTTCGGGCAGGTGCAGGACCACCACCACTGGAAGCCGCCACGGCGGCGGAATACCGTGCAGGAGCGCCAGCAGCGCCTCGATGCCGCCCGCGGACGCGCCGACCACCACGGCCTCGACGCGCCGCGCAGGGGAGGGGCGGGCATCCGGCTTCATGTGGCCTTGCGGTAGATGCGCTCTGGCTGCGAATGGGCGTCGAAGCGCTCGGCGTAGCTCGAGAAGTCGATGCTCTCCTTCGCGCCCAGGCCCAGGAAGCCGCGGTGGCAGAGCGACTCGTGGAACAGGCCGAGCGCGCGGTCCTGCAGCTCGCGGTTGAAATAGATGAGTACGTTGCGGCACGAGACGAGCTGCGTCTCGGCAAAGACGCTGTCGGTGGCCAGGCTGTGGTCGGCAAAGATGACGTCGGCGCACAGCGCCGGGTCGAAGCGCGCGGCGTCGTAGGCCGCGGTGTAGTAGTCGGAGAAGGAACTGCGCCCGCCGGCGCGCTGGTAGTTGGCCGTGTAGCCGCGGATCGATTCGATCGGGAAGATGCCCTGGCGCGCCTTCTCGAGCGAGGCCGGGTTGATGTCGGTGGCATAGATCTGCGTGCGGGAGAGCAGGCCTTCCTCGCGCAGCAGGATGGCCAGCGAAAAGACCTCCTCGCCGGTGCTGCAGCCCGCCACCCACACCTTGAGGGACGCATAGGTGTGCAGGATCGGCACCACGTGCCGGCGCAGCGCCAAAAAGTAGGCCGGGTCGCGGAACATCTCGCTCACGGGGATCGTCAGGAATTCGAGCAGCCGGCCGAACAGCAGCGGATCGCGCAGCACCTTCTCCTGCAATGCCGAGATGCTCGGCAGCCCGAACTGCGCGAGCGCGTGCAGCACGCGGCGCTTCTGCGAAGCCACGGTGTAGTTGCGGAAGTCGTAGCTGTAGCGCAGGTAGATGGCTTCCATCAGCAGCCGAAGCTCGATCTCCGTGTTGCTCAGCGCGGATGGCAGGGGCAGGGATGCGGCATTGGGGTTCACAGCCGCTCCATTTTGGGCATCCACACGCGCAGAAGGGAGAACAGGCGCTCCAAATCCACAGGCTTGGCCAGGTAGTCGCTGGCGCCCGCGGCCAGGCACTGCTCACGGTCGTCCTTCATGGCCTTGGCGGTGATGGCGATCACGGGCAGCTTTTCGAAGCGCGGGTCCGCGCGCAGCCGGCGCGTGGCCTCCAGGCCGTCCATCTCCGGCATCATCACGTCCATCAGCACCAGGTCGATCTCGCGCGCCTGGTCGAGCTTCTGGAGCGCCTCGCGGCCGTTGCGGCCGATCTCGACCGTGGCGCCGCGCTGCTCCAGCGCGCTCGTGAGCGCGAAGAGGTTGCGCACGTCGTCGTCCACCAAAAGAATGGTGCGGCCCTCGAAGATGCGGTCGCGTCCGCGCGCCGCCTTCAGCATGCCCTGGCGCTCGCTGGACAGCTCGGCCTCGACCTTGTGCAGGAACAGCGTGACCTCGTCGAGCAGGCGTTCCGGCGAGCGTGCGCCCTTGATGATGATGGAGCGCGAATAGCGCTGCAGCTCGGCTTCCTCGCTGCGCGTGAGGTTGCGCCCGGTGTAGACGATCACCGGCGGGAACGAGACGATTTCTTCCGACGCCATGCGCTTGAGCAGCTCGCTGCCCTGCATGTCGGGCAGGTGCAGGTCGGTGATCATGCAGTCGAAGACGCGCCTGCGCAGCAGTTCGAGCGCCTCTTCGCCGGAACCCACGGCGGCGATCTCGATGTCTTCGTCGCCGATCAGTCGGATCACGCTTTCGCGCTGCAGCGCATCGTCCTCGACCAGCAGCACGGCCTTGACCTTCTGCGTGAGCTTTTCCTCGAGCCGGGCGAACACCTGCATCAGTTCGGCGCGGGTGGCCGGCTTCTGCGCATAGCCGATGGCGCCCATGTGCAGGGCGGCGGCCTGCGCGTCGTCGGCGGCCGAGACCACGTGGATGGGGATGTGGCGCGTCTGCGGCGAATCCTTCAGGCGCTGCAGCAGGCCAAGCCCGGTGCTGTCCGGAAGGCGCATGTCGAGCAGGATGGCATCGGGCAGGAACTGGTGCGCCAGCTCGAAGCCGTCGGCCGCGCCATGGGCGACCAGGCAGCGGTAGCCGAGCTCGTGCGCCAGGTCGTAGAGGATGTGCGCGAACTGCGGCTCGTCCTCGATCACGAGCACCCGGCGCACCTGGTCGGGTGGCAGCGTGCGGTCGTCGGCAAAGGAGGGCGGCGGCACCGCAACGGGCAGCGAAGGTGCCGCGGGCGTGGCGTGCGCAGCAGGGAAGGGCGCGCGCCCCGCTGCGGACCTTGCGGGCGTCGCAGCAGGGGGCCGAGCAGCCTGTTGCGAGGCCTGCGGCGCCGCGGCCGGCAGCTGCAGCGTGAAGGTGCTGCCCCGTCCGGGCTGGCTTTGCAGCGTGAGCGTGCCGCCCAGAAGGCGCGTGAGGTCGCGCGAAATGGAAAGACCCAGGCCGGTGCCGCCATAGCGGCGGCTGGTGGTGCCGTCGGCTTGCTGGAAGGCTTCGAAGATCAGCTCCTGCTGCTCGGGCGCAATGCCGATGCCCGAATCGCTCACCGCGAAGACCGCGCCGCCATCCGCAGCCGCCGAGACCGTGAGCGCCACCTCGCCGCTGTTGGTGAACTTGATCGCATTGGAGAGCAGGTTCTTCAGGATCTGCTCGACGCGGTGGCGGTCGGTGGCCAGCGTGGCGGGCGTGCCGGGCTGCATCTCCAGGCGGAAGGCCAGCTGCTTCTCGGCGGCCAGCGGCCTGAAGGTGCTCTCCAGGCTCTGCGCGAGCTTGCCCGGCACCACCTCCTCGATCACGACTTCGAGCTTGCCCGCCTCGACCTTGGAAATGTCGAGGATGTCGTTGATCAGCACCAGCAGGTCGTTGCCCGACGCGTAGATCGACTCCGCGAACTTCACCTGCTCGGGGCTCAGGTTGCCCTGCGGGTTGTCGGCGAGCAGCTTGGCCAGGATGAGCGCGCTGTTGAGCGGCGTGCGCAGCTCGTGCGACATGTTGGCCAGGAACTCCGACTTGTAGCGGCTGGCGCGCTGCAGTTCGTCGGCGCGGTCTTCCAGGTCGCGCTGCACGCGGCGCAGGGCCGCATTGCGCTGGTCGAGCGCCTCGGTGCGCTCGGAGAGCTGGCTGTTGGTCTGCTCCAGCTCGGCCTGCTGGTTCTCCAGCATGGCCTGCGAAGCCCGCAGTGCGCGCGACTGTTCCTCGAGTTCCTCGTTGGCGGTGCGCAGCTCTTCCTGCTGCACCTGCAGTTCCTCGTTCAGCTGCTGCGTTTCAGCCAATGCGTCCTGCAGCTGCTCGCGGTAGCGGGCCGCCGCGAGGGAGTCGCCGATGTCCTCGGTCACCAGGTCGAGCAGTTCGTTGGTCCGCGCATCGGGCACGCCCGGCAGTCCGAGTTCGACCACGCCGTTCACCACGCCGTCGCTCGACACGGGCACCAGCAGCACGGCCGCGGGCGCCATCTCGCCGAGGCCCGAGTTGACCTTCAGGTAGTCGGCCTGGATCGGCTCCACGAGCATGCGTCGCCGTTCGGCCGCCGCCTGCCCGACCAGGCTCTGGGTCGGCGAGAACACCTGCGGCGAGGCCTCGGCCTCCATCGAGAAGCCGTAGCTCGCGGCGCGGCGCAGCGTGCCTTGCCGCTCGCGCACGTACAGCGCGCCGACCGCGCTGCCCAGGTGGCGCGAGAAGAAAGCCAGGACCTTGCGGCCCAGGTCGTTGGCATTCAGTTCGCCCACCAGTTCGCCCACCAGCTCGGTCTGCGCGCTGCGCAGCCACGCCTGCTGCGCCAGCCGCTCGGCATGCGCGGCCTGGTCCCGCAGCACCGCGTCGTAGCTGTTCGAAAGCCGCACGAGCTGCCGGCGCCCGAAGTAGGCCACCATGCCGGTGAATACCAGCGTGAACAGCAGGAACACGGCCACCACCAGCCAGGCCGTGCGGTTGACCTCTTCATTGCGCTGGTAGCGCAGGCCCTCTTCGGTGTCCATGAAGGCCGCGAACTCGGCGCGCATGTCGTCGCGCAGCTGGTTGCCCCGGACTTGCCGCACCGCCTGCTGGTAGTTGCCGCCGGCGCGCCGCAGGGCGATCAGCTCCTGCGCGAATCCGTTCCAGGCATCCTGCAGCGTCGCGATGCGCTCGACCCGCTCCGCCTGCTGCCGGTTGTCCAGCACCATTTCGCGGAGCGCGGCGGTGTCGCTCCTGATCTTCGGCAGCGCGCTCTGGTAGGGCTCGAGAAAACTCTCCTCGCCGGTGATGAGGAAACCGCGCAGGCCCGTTTCCATGTCGATGCTGCGGCGCTGCAGGTCGCTGGCACTGCGCGTCACGCGGTCGGTCTGCTCGACCCGGCCGATGGTGATCAGCAGGAACACGATCAGGCTGACGAACACCAGGGCGCCGACCAGGCCGCCCAGCAGCGGCCACTTGAGGTTGCGGCTCAGCAGGCGGTCGAAGTCGTCGGGGTCGATCGCGGTCGGCGTTTTCATTCGAACAGGATTTGTAAGCAAAACTTTTGAAGTTTTGCCGAATTCTGGAGCGCCGGGTGTCGGAGAAGGCCCCGATACCGTTTTGCAGCGGTGCGGTCGCTATACTGTTGTTTTATACAGCATCAGCCGTGACCACGGACCTTTCCACCCAGTCGCCAGAAGAGGCGCCCGATGCTCGCACCGTCTCCGTGAAGGCCTTGTGCGCCTTCGGTGCCAAGGCCGGCGACCTCGACCTGCGCTTCGTGCCCGCACCCAGTGCGCTCGAAGGCATGGCCGGCCACGCGCTCGTGCAAGGCCGGCGCGGCGACGGCTATGAAAGCGAGGTGCCGATGGTCTCCCGCTGCGGCGCGCTCCAGGTGCGCGGCCGTGCCGACGGGTACGACCCGCGCGAACCCCGCGTCGAGGAGATCAAGACCTTCCGCGGCGACTTCGATGCCATCCGCGGCAACCACCGGGCGCTGCACTGGGCGCAGGCCCGCTGCTACGGCTGGATGCTCTGCGAGATGCACGGCCATGAGCACATCACCGTCGCGCTGGTCTACCTGGACCTCGGCACCGGCGAGGAAACCGTGCTGGAAGAGCAGCACACGCGGGCCGAGCTGCAGGCGCATTTCGAGCTTCTGTGCGCGCGCTACAGCGCCTGGGCTCAGAGCGAGGCCGCTCACCATGCGGCGCTGGGCCATGCACTCGGCCGGCTCGAATTTCCGCATGGCTCGTTCCGGCCCGGCCAGCGGGAGCTGGCCGAGGCCGTCTACCGCGCCGCCGTGAACGCGCGCTGCCTGATGGCGCAGGCGCCCACCGGCATCGGCAAGACGCTGGCCACCATCTTCCCGCTGCTGAAGGCGCGGGCCGCGCGCAAGATCGACAAGATCTTCTTTCTCACCGCCAAGACCTCGGGCCGCGCCGTGGCGCTCGACGCATTCCGCGTGCTGGGCAAGGACTGCGCGCAGGTGCGGGTGCTCGAACTCACGGCGCGCGAAAAAGTCTGCGAATACCCCGACCGCGCCTGCAACGGCGATGCCTGCCCGCTCGCCAAGGGCTTCTACGACCGCCTGCCCGCCGCGCGCGAGGAGGCCGCGCAGGCCACCAGGCTCGACCGGCCGACGCTGCGAAGAATTGCGCTGGCGCACACCGTATGCCCCTATTTCCTCGCGCAGGAAATGGCGCACTGGTGTGACGTGATCGTGGGCGACTACAACTACTACTTCGACGGCAGCGCCTTTCTCTACGCCACCATGAAGGACGCCGAATGGCGCGCGGCGGTGCTGGTCGATGAGGCCCACAACCTGCTGGAGCGCGCGCGCGGCATGTACACGGCGCGGCTCGATGGCCTCGCGCTCGAAGAGGCCCACCGCGTGGCGCCCGCCTCGGTGCGCGGCGCGCTGGGACGGCTGTACCGCGAATGGGACACGGTGCAGCAGGCGCAGCTCGAGCCCTACGACACCGCCGACGAAATTCCCGAACGCTTCGCGCGCACGCTGCAGGCCGCCAACACGGCCATGGGCGAATACTTCGCGGCCACGCCCGACGCGGCGCAAGGGCCGCTGCAACGCTTCTTCTTCGATGCGCTGCAGTTCGCCCGGCTGGCCGAAGCCTTCGACGACCATTCGGTCTTCGAACGCACGCTCGGCCCCGCGCACGACCAGCAGCAGCGCAGCCTCGCGATCCGCAACCTGGTGCCGGCGCCGTTCCTCGAGCCGCGCTTCGCGGACGCCGCATCGGTCACCTGTTTTTCCGGCACCCTGTCGCCCTTCGAGTTCTACCGCGACGCGCTGGGGCTGCCGCCGGAAACGATGCTGCTCGACGTGGCCTCGCCATTCCGCAGCCAGCAGCTGCGCGTGGAGGTGGCCATGAACGTGTCGACGCGCTTTCGCGACCGCGCGGGCTCGCTCGCTCGCGTGGCCGGGATCATCGGCGCGCAGTTCGAGCGCATGCCGGGCAACTACCTCGCGTTCTTCAGCAGCTTCGACTACCTCGAAAAGGCCTGCGCGGCCTTCCTGGCCGGGCACCCCGGCGTGCCCGTGTGGGCCCAGACGCGCGGCATGGCCGAGGCCGATCGCCACGGCTTTCTCGCCCGCTTCGAGGAGGGCGGCCGGGGCATCGGCTTTGCCGTGCTCGGCGGTGCGTTCGGCGAAGGCATCGACCTGCCCGGCAGCCGGCTGATCGGGGCCTTCGTGGCGAGCCTGGGCCTGCCGCAGCACAACGCACTCAACGAGATCACGCGCGAGCGCATGCAGGCGCGCTTCGGCAAGGGCTACGAATACACCTACCTCTATCCCGGCCTGCAGAAGGTGGTGCAGGCGGCCGGCCGCGTCATTCGCACCGAGCAGGACAGCGGCGTGCTGCACCTGCTGGACGACCGCTTCGCGCGCGCCGAGATCCGGCAGCTGCTGCCGCCCTGGTGGGAGCTGCGGCTGGGCGGGCCGGTGCACGCGGGCGAAGGAGAAAGCATCGATGCGTTCAGCCAGGCACATCCAGTTCGCTGACGAGCCCGACCTGTTCGGCGAGGCGCCCGCGGCCGCCATCGAGGGCCTGCGCTACGAGCGCGAATTCCTCACGCGCGCCGAGGAGGCCGAGTTGCTGCGCCTGGTGCAGGGCTTCGAGCTGCGCGAGATGCGCTACAAGGAATACACCGCGCGCCGCCGCGGCATCAGCTTTGGCGGCAGCTACGACTTCGACAAGCACCGGCTGCGGCCCGGCGCTGCGATGCCCCCCGCGCTTCACCCGCTGCGCGCGCGGGTCGCCGCATGGATGGGCACGGCGCCCGAGGATTTCGCCCACATGCTGATCTCCGAATACCGGCCCGGCACGCCGCTCGGCTGGCACCGCGACGTGCCGGACTTCGAGGACATCGTGGGCGTTTCGCTGCAGGGCGACGCGGTGATGCAGCTGCGGCCCTATCCGCCGGCCAGCGCCAGCGCACCCGCGAGCCTGCAGCTGCTGATCGAGCCGCGCTCCATCTACATGCTGCGCGGCGAAGCGCGCTGGGCCTGGCAGCACAGCATTGCGCCGACCGAGGCGCTGCGCTATTCCATCACCATGCGCACGCGGCGCCGCGCATGACTTGCGGCGGGCCTTGCCGCTGGCTTTTTCGCGGCAGGCTGTTTTTCGGCGGGGCGCCTGGCCCCGGCTTTCTTCATCAGTTCCGAAGCCATCGACAGGTCCTTGAGCCAGGCTTCCCAGGCCGCTTCGCGCTGCAGCGGGTCGCCGCGCAACAGGGCGGAGGGATGCAGCGTGACCAGCACGCGGCGGCCGGTTGCGGCATCTTCGACCCACTGGCCGCGCTCCTTCATCACCGCGACCGGGCGGCCGAGCAGTGAGCGCGCGGCCGTGCCGCCGAGCGCAATATAGGCGCGCGGCTGCACGAGCTCCATCTCGCTTTCGAGCCAGTGATGGCAGGCCTCTGCCTCGCGCTGGCCCGGGGTCTTGTGCATGCGGCGCTTGCCGCGAAGCTCGTACTTGAAATGCTTCACCGCATTGGTCACGTAAAGCTTCTCGCGGGACCAGCCGAGTTCGGCCACCGCGCGGTCGAACAGCTTGCCGGCCGGGCCCACGAAGGGGCGGCCGACCAGGTCTTCCTTGTCGCCCGGCTGCTCGCCGACCACCATCAGCGCCGCGCCGACCGGCCCTTCGCCGAACACCGACTGGGTCGCATGCGCGCCCAGCGGGCATTCGCGGCAGGCATCGGTCGCCACGCTGAGCGCCTTCAGCGCGGCCGTGGCTTCGTTGCGATGGGACATGGTGCCGACTCCGGCGGGCCGGTGGCGTCCAGGCCGCTCTCGTCAATGCGTGGAACCGCCGGCGCCGCCGCGGCGGGACTGGCTCTGGTTGCTGCCGCCGACGTGGCTTTCGCGGTCGTGGCGGCTCTCGATGGTGCGGCGCGGCTCGTTGCGCGGTGTCGGACTCTGGTGGCCGGCCTTGTTGTGCTGGGGAGGCAACGAACCACGCTCGTCGGGCGTGTTGGGGTTCGTCTTGGACATGGGCTGCTCCTTCGAATGAATGAATGGATGAACATCTGTTTGTCCGCGCGGCGCCTGCCCGCCGGTGTCGGAATTGGCCCACCGCGGGCGTCGTCCAAGCCTCATGCGCGGGTACGGCGGGGCGTGGAATTTGCCGATAGCCGATATCGGCCACCAGACTGTCCGATCGCAAGATTGGCTGCCTCCCAGGAGGTGAGAACTCGATATTCCACAGCTATCTTTGTCGCCTGCAAGACAACTTGCATTTACCTTCCGCGCCAGCCTCCGCACATGAAGCGTCCCTGTTGCGCGAGGTTGATCCGAACGCGTGTCCTATCCCGGCCAACGTCGGTCAAGTGCCCGCATTCCGATGCCCACACCGGCGGTTTGCCGCGCCGGATTTGCGCCGATACGATCCCGCGCCTTGCCCCCAAAGGAATGCGCGGATGCCGCCAACGATTGCTTCTCCCTCGATGCCCTCGGCATCGAAAAACACCGCTTGGCAGCAGCGCAGCCGGCGCCACGTCTGGCATCCGTGCACGCAGAGCATCCGGCTCGAGGCGGTGCCGCCGCTGCCGATCGCGCGGGGCGAGGGCGTCTGGCTGTTCGACCACGACGGACGCCGCTACCTCGACGCGACGAGCTCCTGGTGGGTCAACCTCTTCGGCCATGCGCACCCGGCCATCAACGCGGCGCTGAAGGACCAGCTCGACACGCTCTCGCACGTGATGCTCGCGGGCTGCACGCACGCGCCAGCGGTCGAACTGGCCGAGCGGCTTGCCGCGCTGACCGGCCATGCGCTGGGCCATTGCTTCTATGCCTCGGACGGCGCCTCGGCGGTGGAGATCGCGTTGAAGATGAGCTTTCATGCGTGGCGCAATGCGGGCCGCGCCGGCAAGCAGAATTTCGTCGCGCTGCGGCAGGGCTACCACGGCGAAACGCTGGGCGCGCTGCATGTGACCGACGTGCCGGTGTTCCGCGACGCCTACGCGCCGCTGCTCGCGAATGCGCACCTCGTGGCATCGCCCGACGCCCGGGCCGCAGGGCCGGGCGAAGACGCCGCCGCCGTGGCGCGGCGCGCCGCGGCCGAACTCGAAGCGCTGCTGGCCGAACGGCATGCATCGATTGCCGCCGTGATCGTCGAGCCGCTGGTGCAATGCGCCACCGGCATGGCCATGCACGACCCCGAATACCTGCGCCTCGTGCGCGCACTGTGCGACCGCTACGGCGTGCACCTCATCGCCGACGAGATTGCGGTGGGCTGCGGGCGCACCGGCAGCTTCTTCGCCTGCGAGCAGGCCGGCATCTGGCCCGACTTCCTGTGCCTCTCCAAGGGCATCAGCGGCGGCTACCTGCCGCTGGCGCTGGTGATGACGCGCGATGCGATCTACCAGGGCTTCGTCGACGACGACGTGGCGCGCAGCTTCCTGCATTCCCATTCCTACACCGGCAACGCGCTGGCTTGCCGCGCGGCGCTGGCAACGCTCGACCTGTTCGAGCACGAGGACGCGCTGCGCCGCAACCGCGCCCGCGCCGAGCGCTTGGTCGGCCGCTTGCGCAAGGGGCTGCACGGCATGCCCGTCGATCACCTGCGCCAGCGCGGAATGATCACGGCCTTCGACGTGCGCGAGCCCGGCGCCCGGTTCGCGGAGCGCTTTCACCTGGCCGCGCGCGCGAACGGGCTGCTGATGCGCCCGATCGGCGCGACCGTCTATCTCATGCCGCCCTATGCGATCGGCGACGACGACATCGACCGGCTGGTCGACGGCACCCTGGCCACACTGGAAGCGGTGGCCGTTTCTGCCCACGCAGAGGAAGGAGGCCGCGATGCCGCGCTTGCTTGAACGCCTGCAGGACGAGATCACGGCGCTCGACGCGCAATCGCTGCGCCGCCGCCGGCAGATCGCCGAAACCGCCTGCGCACCCGCGCAATCGCTGACGCTGGCCGGCGCGAGCGCGCCGCGTACCATGCTCGGTTTCAGCAGCAACGACTACCTCGGCCTTGCCGCGCATCCGGCACTGGCCGCCGCACTGGCCGAGGGCGCGGCGCGCTACGGCACGGGCAGCGGCGGGTCGCACCTGATCCTCGGCCACTCGCGCGCGCATGCCGAGCTCGAGGAGCGGCTGGCCGGTTGGATGGCGCCGTTCATCCCGGAGGCGCAGAGCCTTTTCTTCTGTACCGGCTACATGGCCAACCTCGCGGTGCTGTCGGCGCTTGGCGGCGCGGAGGCAGTGATCTTTTCGGAGTCGCTCAACCACGCATCGCTGATCGACGGCGCGCGGCTGGCCAAGGCGCGGGTCGAACGCTATCCGCATTGCGACGTGGCCGCGCTCGACGCGCAGCTCGGCGCCTGCGATGCGCCGGTCAAGCTGATCGTGAGCGATGCGGTCTTCAGCATGGACGGCAACATCGCGCCCGTGGCCGAGCTGCTCGCGCTGGCCGAGCGCCACGACGCCTGGCTGGTGCTGGACGATGCGCACGGCTTCGGCGTGCTGGGCGCCACGGGCCGGGGCGTGCTGCAGGCCATGGGGCTGCGTTCGGAGCGGCTGGTGCTCATCGGCACGCTCGGCAAGGCGGCCGGGGTGTCGGGCGCGTTCGTGGCGGCGCACCGTACGGTCATCGACTACCTGGTGCAGCGGGCGCGGCCCTACATCTTCACCACCGCCGCGCCGCCGGCCATCGCGCATGCGCTGCTCGCGAGCCTTGCGCTGATCGAAGGCGAGGAGGGCAACGTGCGCCGCGCCCATTTGCATGCGCGCATCGCCCAGCTGCGCCGCGGCCTCGAGACGATCCTGCCGGCGGACGGCAGCGCCTGGCTGCCCGATTCGCCAACCGCGATCCAGCCGCTGATCGTCGGCGACAACGCGCGCGCGATGCAGACGATGGCGCAGCTCGATGCCCGCGGCCTGCGCGTCGGTGCGATCCGCCCGCCGACCGTGCCCGCCGGCACTGCGCGGCTGCGGATCACGCTGTCGGCCAGCCACTCGGAGGACGACGTGGCGCGGCTGCTCGATGCCTTGGGTGAAGCACTGGCGCAGCCGTGGAAGAAGGCGGCATGAGCCCCGCGTCGGGTGCACCCATGACACGTCGCCGCTGGTTCGTCACGGGCACCGACACGGGCGTCGGCAAGACGCTGGCCAGCAGCGCGATGCTGAGCCTGCTGGCCGCCTCGGGCCTGCGCGCGGTTGGCATGAAGCCGGTGGCCGCGGGGCTGGAACGGGTCGATGGCGCCTGGCGCAACGATGACGTCGAGCAGCTGCGCGCGGCCGGCAATGTCGATGCGCCCCTGGCCCTGCGCTGTCCGTACCTGCTGCGCGCGCCGATGTCGCCGCACCTGGCGGCCAGGGAAGAGGGCGTGCGCATCGAGTTGCCGCCGCTGCTGTCGGCCTTCGCGGCGTTGTCGGAGTGCGCCGACGCGGTGGTGGTCGAAGGCGTGGGCGGCTTCTGCGTGCCGTTCGGCGACGATCTCGACAGCGCCGACCTGGCCGTGGCGCTGGGACTGCCGGTGATCCTGGTGGTCGGGCTGCGCCTGGGCTGCCTGAACCACGCGCTGCTCACGGCGGAAGCGATCCGCGCGCGCGGGCTCGTGCTGGCGGGGTGGATCGCGAGCACCGTCGAGCCGGGCATGTTGGCGCCCGAGGCCAATCTCCAGACGCTGCGCGGCCGGCTCGGCGCGCCGCTGCTCGGTGTGGTGCCGCACCTGGCCGAGCCCTCGGCAGCAAACGCCGCGCGGCACCTCGACCTGCGCGCATTGCGCGCTACAGCGGCCTACGCGGCGCGCCAGTCAGCGGCGCTGGCCGAGTTCAGCCACACGGCGACGCCGGCCGAGTTCAGCCACTCAGCCGCGCTCGCCTGATTCAGCCAGCCGCTTCGCCCGCGCGCCGCCCTGGCGCTCCAGCATCCAGCCCGGGTACTCGGAGGGCAGGGCGCTCACCTTGCCGAGCGCGGCCAGCTCATCGGCGGAGAGCCGGATCGCGGCGGCGGCAATGTTGTCGTCCAGCTGCGCGACGCGCTTGGCGCCGACGATCACGCTGGTCACCACCGGCTGGTGCAGCAGCCACGCGAGCGCGATCTGCGCCACCGACACCTTGCGCGCTTCGGCCAGCTGGCGCATCACGTCGATGCAGTCGTAGGCGCGCTCGACGTTCACGGGTGGAAAGTCGAAGCTGGTGCGGCGGCTGCCTTCTTCGGCTTCGGTGCCACGCCCGTACTTGCCGCTCAGCAGGCCGCCCGCCAGCGGGCTCCAGACCATCAGGCCGAGGCTTTCGCTCTGCAGCATCGGCGCCAGTTCGCGCTCCAGGTCTCGGCCCGCGATGGTGTAGTAGGCCTGCAGCGATTCGAAGCGCGCAAGCCCCTGGCGCTCGGCGATGCCCAGCGCCTTCACGATCTGCCAGGCCGCCCAGTTGGAAACGCCCACGTAGCGCACGTGGCCCTGCTGCACCAGGTTGTCCAGCGCGCGCACGGTTTCCTCGATGGGCGTGACGGGGTCGAAGCCGTGGATCTGGTAGAGGTCGATGTGGTCCAGCTGCAGGCGCTTGAGGCTGGCCTTCACGCCGTCCATGATGTGGTAGCGCGAGGCGCCGGCGGCATTGGCTGTCTTGCCGGTCTCGCCGAACACCTTGGTGGCGACCACGACGTTCTCGCGCGGCACCTTGAGGTTCTTCAGCGCCTGGCCGGTGATGGTTTCCGACAACCCTTCGGAGTACACGTCCGCGGTGTCGATGAAGTTGATGCCGGCGTCGAGTGCGCGGCCGACCAGGCCTTCCGCCTCCGACTGCTGGAGGTTGCCGATCTGGCCCCAGATGCCGCTCGCGCCGCCGAAGGTCATGGTGCCGAGGCAGAGTTCGGAAACGAACAGGCCGGTGCGGCCGAATTTGCGGTACTGCATGAGAGATGTCCTTTGGGTGGGGGCGCGAGAAGAGGGGAAGAAGGGGAAGAGGGCCGGAAAGCCCCCGCCGTCCGCAAAAGTATCCGGCCGCGGCGCCGGGCATGGCGAGCGCGTTCCTGCAAAGTCCTTGCCTATTTCTCCAGACCTCCTGCGCGGGCCGTGCAGATTCGTTGGCGTGGCGCTAAGCTTTGAACCACCCGATCCTCCACGCCGGCCGCCACCGCGGCCCCACCCGTGACAAGGCCCCCCGAACATGCCCCAAGACACACCCGAAATCGCTGCCGCCATTGCCCAGCCGATGCCGCTGGAGCCCGAACTCGACGAAGCCAGGAAGGAACTGGTGGCGCTGATCAACCGCATCACGCGCGGCCAGGACGGCACCGTGGAAACGCCGGTGGCCGGCCTGCAGGTGTTCTGCATCAGCAAGCCCGACGGCCCCAAGCACGCCTTCGCGACCCCGGCGCTGGGGCTGATCGCGCAGGGCTCCAAGCGGATCATCGTGGGCGACGACATCTATGTGTACGACCCGATGCACTACCTGGTGACCTCGGTCGACCTGCCTGTGTGCGGCCAGGTGCGCCTGACGAGCGACAACGAGCCCTACCTGGGCCTGCGGCTGGAGCTGGCGATCGACGAGATCGGCAAGCTCATCGGCGACGAGAAGCTGCCCGCGAAGGCCAATGCGCCTGCTTCGCGCGGCATGTACGTCAACCGCATCGGCATGCCGGTGCTGGAGCCGGTGCTGCGGCTGCTGCGGCTGGTCGAGTCGCCCGAGGACGTGCCGATCATGGCGCCGCTCATCAAGCGCGAGATCATGTACCGCCTGCTGGTGAACGGGGAGGGCGCGCGGCTGCGGCAGATCGCGCTGCAGGACAGCCACACCCAGCGCATCGCCAAGGCCATCAGCGCGCTGCGCATCAACTATTCGCAGTCGCTGCGGATCGAGGACATGGCGCGCGCGGTGCACATGAGCGTGTCGTCGTTCCACCATCACTTCAAGGCCGTGACGGCCATGAGCCCGCTGCAGTACCAGAAGCAGCTGCGCCTGCAGGAAGCGCGCCGCCAGATGCTGATGGCCGGTGCCGACGTGTCGAGCGCGGCGCACAGCGTGGGCTACGAGAGCCCGTCGCAGTTCGCGCGCGAGTACAGCCGCATGTTCGGCGCGCCGCCGCTGCGCGACAAGCGCCGCTGGCTCAGCGAAGCCGAGAACGACGCGCTCGGCGCGGGGTCGATGCAGGCCGCCTGAAGCAGGCCCGCCGCGCGTTCAGCGCAGCACCAGCACCGGCAGGCTGGAGTGCGTCAGCACATGCTGCGTCTCGCTGCCCAGCAGCAGCCGCTTGATGCCCTTGCGGCCGTGCGAGGCCATCACGATCAGGTCGCACTTGTGCTTCTTCGCGGCGGCGACGATCGATTCGGCCACCAGGTCCGAGTTGGCGATGGCCTTCTTCAAGGGCACGCCGCTGGCCGCCGCGCGCGCTGCCACGCCGTCGAGCATGTCCTGCGCCTTGTCGTCCCACTGCTTCTCGACCCGGGCGATGTCTTCGGGCGAGAAGGCCATGGCGCCGTCGAAGTAGCTCTTGGGGTAGCGCGGCACCACGGTGAGCGCCACGAGGTCGGCATCGTGCCGGCTCGCGAGGGCGATCGCGCTCGTGACCGCCTTCTTCGAGAGCGTGGAGCCGTCGGTGGCCACGAGAATGCGCTTGTACATGGTTTTCTCTCCGGGAAAGTGTGCTGCGAGCTTAGGCAGGCGGCCACCCGCGCCGCTTGATGCAGATCAAATGCGCGCGCCCGGCCGGCCCTTAGCCTTGCCCGATGCAAGCCGCGCTCGCCTCTTTTTCCCCGGCCGCCGCGCTCCCACGGGCACCCCGTGAAGCGTGGCAGGTGCTCGACGATCCCGCCGAATGGCCCGCGTTCGGCCATGTGCTCGAAGGCGGCGATGCGGGCACGGGGCGCTGGGAATCGCAGGTGGCGGTGGAAGGCATGCACTGCGCGGGCTGCGGCCTGGCCGTGGAGGCGGCGCTGCTGGGCGTGGCGGGCGTGCTCGAGGTGCAGGTGAACGCCGCGAGCCAGCGCGCACGCGTGGTGTGGTCCGCCGCGCTGACGCGGCCTTCGCGCTGGTTCGAGGCCTGCGAGGCCGCCGGCTACCGGCTGGTGCCCGCCGCCGACAGCTCCGCACGCGAGCGCCGTTCGCGCGAGCTGCGGCTCGCGCTCTGGCGCTGGCTGGTGTCGGGCTTCTGCATGATGCAGGTGATGATGTATGCCTACCCGGCCTACATCGCGCAGCCCGGCGAAATGACGCCGGACGCCGCGCAGCTGCTTCGCTGGGCCTCCTGGGTGCTGACGCTGCCGGTGCTGTTCTTCTCCTGCGGGCCGTTCTTTCGCAGTGCGTGGCGCGATCTGCGCCATGCGCGCATCGGCATGGACGTGCCGGTCGCCTTCGGCATCGCCATTGCATTCGCGGTCAGCACCGCGGCCACCTTCGACAGCGCGGGCGCGCTGGGCCACGAGGTCTATTTCGACTCGCTGACCATGTTCGTCTTCTTCCTGCTCACGGGCCGCTGGCTCGAGGCGCGGCTGCGCGACCGCACGGCCGGCTCGCTCGAGGCCGTGATGAACCGCCTGCCCGACGGCGTCGAGCGGCTCGGGGCCGATGGCGGTTGGCAGCGCGTGGCGGTGCGGCGCTTGGCTGCAGGCGACGTCGTGCGGGTGCGCCCGGGCGAGGCCTTTCCGGCCGACGGCGTGCTGGTCGACGGCGGCACCAGCACCGACGAAGCACTGCTGACCGGCGAATCCCGCCCCGTGGCGCGGGCGCGCGGCGAGCGCGTGCTGGCGGGCAGCCACAACCTGTCGGCGACCGTGCAGGTGCGCATCGAATCGGTGGGCGAGGGCACGCGCTTCGCGCAGATCGTGCGGCTCATGGAGAGCGCCGCGCTCAGCAAGCCGCGCCTGGCCCAGCTGGCCGACCGCATCGCGCGGCCGTTTCTCGTGCTGGTGCTGGTGTCGGCCGCCGGGGCCGCGGCCTTCTGGTGGCATGCCGACCCGGGCCGCGCGCTGATGGTGGCGGTGGCGGTGCTGATCGTGACCTGCCCGTGCGCGCTGTCGCTCGCAACGCCGGCCGCCATGCTCGCGAGCGCGGGCGCACTGGCGCGCGGCGGCGTGCTGACGTCCAACCTGCAGGCGCTGGAGGCACTGGCCGCGGTCGACACAGTGATCTTCGACAAGACGGGCACGCTGACCGGCGACACGCCGCGCCTCGAACGCGTCTACTGCCGCCAGGGTTTGCGCCCGGGCGATGCGCTGGAGATCGGCGCCGCGCTCGGCGCGCACTCGCTGCATCCGGGCGCGCGGGCGCTGGTGAATGCATGGAATGCGCAATTCCGCTCGCCGCCCGCCTGGGAGGTGACGCAGCCGGCCGAACTGGCCGGCCTCGGGCTCGAAGGCCTGCTGCGCCGCAGCGCGGCCGGCGATGCTCCGGCGCGGCGCGTGCGGCTGGGCTCGGCGAGCCACTGCAACGTGGCGCCGCTGCAGGTGGAGGCGCCGCAGGTGCACCTCAGCGACGAGCAGGGCTGGATCGCGAGCTTCGTGCTGGCCGAGGAGCTGCGCCCGGACGCCGCCGCCGCCGTGGCGGCACTGCAGGCCGAAGGCGTCACGGTGCGCCTGCTGTCGGGCGACCGCGACAGCGCCGCGCGGGAGATCGCCGCGCGCGCCGGCATCGAATTCGCCCAGGGCGGCTGCACGCCCGAAGACAAGCTCGAGGTCCTGTGGCGCCTGCAGGCCGAAGGCCGGCAGGTGGCGATGGTGGGCGACGGCCTGAACGACGGGCCTTCGCTGGCACGCGCGAATGCCTCCTTCGCCTTCGGGCGCGCCGTGCCGCTCGCGCGCGCGCGGGCCGACTTCGTGGTGCCGGGCGACGCGCTCGCGGCCATTCCGCGCACCATCGCGCAGGCGCGGCGAACGCTGCGCGTGGTGCGGCAGAACCTTGCATGGGCGGCCGGCTACAACGCGCTGTGCGTGCCGCTGGCCGTCATGGGCTGGCTGCCCGCATGGCTGGCCGGACTGGGCATGGCGGCGAGTTCGCTGGTGGTGGTGCTCAACGCCGCGCGGCTCGCGGCCCCCACCGCGGGCAAGGCGGTGCGCTGATGGACATCCTCTTCCTGCTGATCCCGCTGTCGGTCGTGCTCGTGCTCGCCATCCTCGGCGGGCTGTGGTGGGCGATCGAGCGCGGCCAGTTCGAAGACATCGAGATCGAAGGCGACCGCATCCTGCGCGGCGATTGATCTGCATCAAACCGGCCGGCCGGGGGCGCGGGGACACTGCCCGCAGTCCATCAAGAGGCACCACGATGCAAGAACCCAATCCTCCCGCAGCGATCTACGACGACACCGCCGTGCGGCAGTTCGCCCTCATGTCCGTGGTCTGGGGCGTGGTCGGCATGCTGGTCGGCGTGATCATCGCCACCGAGCTCGCCTGGCCCGAATTCAGCCTCGGCATCCCATGGCTCAGCTACGGACGGCTGCGGCCGCTGCACACCAACGCGGTGATCTTCGCGTTCGGCGGCTGTGCGCTCATGGCCACCAGCTTCCATGTGGTGCAGCGCACCTGCCAGGTCCGGCTGTTCGCGCCGGCGCTCGCGTCGTTCGTGTTCTGGGGTTGGCAGGCCGTGATCGTGGCCGCCGCCATCAGCCTGCCGCTGGGCTACACCACGGGCAAGGAGTACGCCGAGCTCGAATGGCCCATCGACATCCTGATCACGGTGGTGTGGGTGGCCTATGCGGTGGTGTTCTTCGGCACCATCGGCATCCGCAAGGTGCGCCACATCTACGTGGCCAACTGGTTCTACGGCGCGTTCATCATCGCGGTGGCGCTGCTGCACATCGTCAACAGCGCCGAGATTCCGGCGGGCTGGATGAAGAGCTACTCGGCCTATGCCGGCGTGCAGGACGCGATGGTGCAGTGGTGGTACGGCCACAACGCGGTGGGCTTCTTCCTCACCGCGGGCTTCCTCGGGATGATGTACTACTACATCCCCAAGCAGGCCGGCCGGCCGGTGTATTCGTACCGGCTTTCCATCGTCCACTTCTGGGCGCTGATCTTCACCTACATGTGGGCCGGCCCGCACCACCTGCACTACACGGCGCTGCCGGACTGGACGCAGTCGCTGGGCATGGTGTTCTCGCTGATCCTGCTCGCGCCGAGCTGGGGCGGCATGATCAACGGCGTCATGACGCTCTCGGGCGCCTGGCACAAGCTGCGCACCGACCCGATCCTGCGCTTCCTGATCGTGGCGCTGTCGTTCTACGGCATGTCGACCTTCGAGGGTCCGATGATGTCGATCAAGACCGTCAACGCCCTGAGCCACTACACCGACTGGACCGTCGGCCACGTGCACTCCGGCGCACTGGGCTGGGTGGGCTTCATCACGATGGGCTCGCTCTATTACCTGATCCCGCGCATGTACGGCCGCACCGCCATGTACAGCGTGAAGGCCATCGAGGCGCACTTCTGGATGGCCACCATCGGCATCGTGCTGTACATCGCCGCCATGTGGATCGCCGGCGTGATGCAGGGCCTGATGTGGCGCGCCATCAACCCCGACGGCACGCTCACCTACACCTTCGTGGAGAGCGTGAAGGCCACCTTCCCGTTCTACGTGGTGCGGCTTGCCGGCGGCCTGCTGTACCTGGCGGGAATGCTGGTGATGGCCTGGAACGTGTGGATGACCGTCATCTCCGGGCGCTCCATGCAGGCCGCCATTCCGCCCGTTGCCATTGCCCACGCCTGAGGAAGCGCCATGACGCAGAAGACCCCCTCCAAGAGCGGCTTCACCCATGAGAAGGTGGAGACCAACAACCTGCTGATGATCGTGCTGATTCTCGTGGTGGTCGCCATCGGCGGCCTGGTCGAGATCGTGCCGCTGTTCTTCCAGAAGTCGACCACCGAGCCGATCCAGGGCCTGAAGCCGCACACGGCGCTGCAGCTGGCCGGCCGCGACGTCTACCTGCGCGAGGGCTGCTACAACTGCCACTCGCAGATGATCCGGCCGTTCCGCTCGGAGACGCTGCGCTACGGCCACTACTCGGTGGCGGGCGAGTTCGTCTACGACCATCCGTTCCAGTGGGGCAGCAAGCGCACCGGCCCGGACCTGCACCGCGTGGGCGGCAAGTACAGCGACGAATGGCAGCGCATCCACCTGAACAACCCGCGCGACCTGGTGCCCGAATCGAACATGCCGGCCTATGCCTGGCTCGACAAGAACCTCGTCGATGCCGACGCCATTCCGCGCCACATGCGCGCGCTGCGAAAGGTCGGCGTGCCGTACACGGACGAGGACATCGCCCGCGCCGCCGAAGACGTGCGCGGCAAGACCGAGATGGACGCCACGGTGGCGTACCTGCAATCGCTGGGCCTCGCGCTCAAGTAGGGAGCACCGAACCATGATCGACATCACCACCTTGCGCGTTGCCGCAACCGTTTCCTGCTTTGTGCTTTTCCTCGGCATCGTGGCCTGGGCCTATGCCCGGCGCAACGCGCCGCGCTTCGAGGAAGCCGCGCACCTGCCGTTCGAGCAGGACTGAAGAACAAAAGGGGCCCACGATGAGCGATTTCGTCAACAACTTCTGGTCCAACTACGTTGCCGCCGGCACGGTGCTGAGCATCCTCGGATGCATGCTGCTGCTGTGGCTCACGGCCCGCAAGCGCGTGCCTTCCGATGCGGACAACACCACCGGCCACGTCTGGGACGAGGACCTGCGCGAGTCCAACAATCCGCTGCCCATGTGGTGGATCGGCCTTTTCGTGCTGACCATCTTCTTCTCGGTGGGCTACCTGGTGGTCTTTCCCGGCCTGGGCAGCTTCAGCGGCCAGGCGAACTGGAGCACCCGGAGCGAATACGACGAGGAGGTCGCCAAGGCCACCGCGGCGCTGGCGCCGGTCTACGCGAGTTATGCCGGCATGCCGATGGAGGACATCGCGCGCGAACCCAAGGCCATGGCCATCGGCGAGCGCCTGTTCATGAACAACTGCTCCCAGTGCCACGGCTCCGACGCGCGCGGCAGCAAGGGCTTTCCCAACCTGACCGACAAGGACTGGCTGCATGGCGGCGCGCCCGAGAAGATCGCCGAGACCATCACCAAGGGCCGTACCGGCACCATGCCGCCGATGGCCGCGGCGGTGGGCACGCAGGAGGACGTCAAGAACCTGGCGAACTATGTGCTGAGCCTCTCGGGTGCGCCGCACGACTCGGTGCGCGCCGGCCTCGGCAAGTCGAAGTTCACGGTATGCGCTGCCTGCCACGGCATCGGCGGTGTCGGCAACCAGGCGGTGGGCGCGCCCAACCTGAGCGACAAGCTCTGGCTGCACGGCTACGGCGAGACGGCCATCGTGCAGATCGTCAACGCCGGCAAGCACAGCGAGATGCCCGCGCAGGAAGGCCGCCTCACCGAGGCGCAGATCAAGCTGCTCGCGTCCTATGTATGGGGATTCTCCAATCCTGCGACGGGGCCCTGAGGCCGCCGGATCGTCACCATGGACCCATCCGCTCCCGTCTCCGCATCGGCCCCGGCCGTTCCCGGCACGCGCAAGATCATTCCCATCGCAGCGGCCGAGAGCGAGTCGGTGGGCCTGTACGAGGCCTCGAAGAAGATCTATCCGCGCACCGTCCGCGGCATGTTCGCACGCTGGCGCTGGGCCATGGTCTTCCTGACCCAGCTGGTGTTCTACGGCCTGCCCTGGGCCGAGTGGGGCGAGCGGCAGTTGGTGCTGTTCGACCTGGCCGCGCGGCGCTTCTACGTCTTCGGCCTGGTGCTGTACCCGCAGGACCTGATCTACCTCTCGGGGCTGCTGGTGGTGAGCGCGCTGGCGCTCTTTCTCTTCACCGCCGTGGCCGGTCGGCTGTGGTGCGGCTACGCCTGCCCGCAGACCGTCTACACCGAGATCTTCATGTGGGTGGAGCACAAGATCGAGGGCAACCGCACCGCGCGCATGCGGCTGGACGCGGAATCGATGTCGCTCGAGAAGCTGGTGAAGAAGTGGTTCAAGCACCTGGTGTGGATCGGCATCGCCATGTGGACTGGCTTCACCTTCGTGGGCTACTTCACGCCCATCCGGGAGCTGGGCATGGCCTTCCTGCAGTCCCGGATGGGCTCGTGGGAAGTGTTCTGGGTCTTCTTCTACGGCTTTGCAACCTATGGCAACGCGGGCTTCATGCGCGAGCAGGTGTGCAAGTACATGTGCCCGTATGCGCGTTTCCAGAGCGCCATGTTCGACCGCGACACGCTCATCGTCAGCTACGACCCGAAGCGCGGCGAGCCGCGTGCGCCCAGGCGCAAGGGTGTCGATCCGCGCAGCATGGCGCTGGGCGACTGCATCGACTGCGGGCTGTGCGTGCAGGTGTGCCCGACCGGCATCGACATCCGCCAGGGGCTGCAGTACGAATGCATCGGCTGCGGCCTGTGCGTGGACGCCTGCGACACGGTGATGCAGAAGATGGCCTATGCGCCGCGGCTGATCCGCTACGACACGCAGAACGGCATGGAGGCAGGATGGTCGCGCCGCCAGCTGGTGCGCCGCGTGCTGCGTCCGCGCGTGCTGGTCTACAGCGCCATCCTGTCGGTGCTGGTCATCGGGCTGCTCGCGAGCCTTGTCGCGCGCACGCCGCTGAAGGTGGACGTGGTGCGCGACCGCGCGTCGCTCGCCCGCATCGTCGAGGACGGCCGGCTCGAGAACGTCTACCGGCTCCAGATCATGAACGCCACCGAGGAGGCGCACGACTACCGCATTGCCGCCCACGGCATTGAGGGGCTGCGCGTCTCGCCGGGCGAGCCGGTCACGATCGGCCCGGCCCAGTCGCGGTGGGTCGCCGTGCGGCTGCAGGTGCCCTACGGCGCCGTGCCCGCCGGTTCACACACGGTGCACTTCGACATCCGGGACGAACGCAGCGGTATTCAGGTGTCGGAAAAAGCGGCCTTCCTGGTGCCGCGCTGAAGGAGACGATATGAACACGACGACGAACGAACCGCTGGCCGCCGACGATCCATGGTGGCGCCATCCGCTGCTCTGGATGGTGATTGCCGGCCCCGCGCTGGTGGTGGTCGCGAGCTTCGTGACCTTCTGGTATGCCTGGGGCAGCCCCGACCCGCTGGTGTCGGAAGACTATTACCGCCGCGGCGTCGAGATCAACAAGACCCTGGCCGACAAGAAGCTGATGCCCGCCGTCAAGGGCAGGAACCATGCGGCAACGCCGGCCGAGGCCGTGCGACCATGAGCTCGTCGCGCCAGCTGATCGGCATCCTCTGGCCCGCGTTCCTGCTGGCCTGCGCCATGGAGCTGCTGGTGTTCGCGCTGGTCGATCCGTCCGACCTGCACTGGGGCGGCGAGGCGCTGCGGATGTCGCGCCAGGGTGTCTACACCGTGGCCTTCTTCCTTTTCTGGGGCATGGCGGCGGCCTCGAGCGCATTCACCGCGCTGCTGGCCATGCCGCCGTCCCGCGAACCTCCCGAGCATCCGCAATGACACAGCCTTGCACCGCTTCCGCCGAGCCTGCAGACGCCGCCCCCTTGTCCAACGCCGTGCTGCGGCAGTTCGACGTTGCCGGCCCGCGCTACACCTCGTATCCCACGGCCGACCGCTTCGCCGAGGCCTTCGGCCCGGACGACTACGCAGCCGCGCTGCGCGAGCGGCGCGATGCGGGCGCCTCGGCGCCGCCGCTGTCGCTCTATGTGCACATTCCGTTCTGCGAATCGTTGTGCTACTACTGCGCATGCAACAAGGTGGTGACGCGGCACCGCGAGCGGGCCACCCAGTACCTGGCGTACCTGGCCCGCGAGACCCGGCTCCAGGCCGCGCAGCTGGGCCGCCGCGCCACCGTGAGCCAGCTGCACCTGGGTGGCGGCACGCCCACCTTCCTGAGCGACGCGGAGCTCGGTGAACTGCTGGCCATGCTGCGCGAATCCTTCGACTTCATGCCCGGCGGCGAATGGTCCATCGAGATCGATCCGCGCACCGTCGATGCCGCGCGGCTCACCAGCCTGGCGGCGCTGGGTTTCAACCGGCTGAGCTTCGGCGTGCAGGACTTCGACCCCGAGGTGCAGCAGGCCGTGCACCGCATCCAGCCCGCGCACCAGGTGTTCGGGTTGATGGCCGATGCGCGCGCGCTGGGGTTCGAGTCGATCAACGCCGACCTGATCTACGGGCTGCCGCGCCAGAACGATGCGTCCTTCGAACGCACGATGGCCCAGGTCTGCGAGCTTCGGCCCGACCGCATCGCGCTCTATGCCTATGCGCACCTGCCCGAACGCTTCAAGCCGCAGCGGCGCATTGCCGCGGAGGAGCTGCCCGACGCCGCGGCGCGCGTGCGCATGCTCTCGCGCGCCATTGCCACGCTCGGCGATGCCGGCTATGTCTACATCGGCATGGACCACTTCGCGCTGCCGGACGACCCGCTCGCGGTGGCCAAGCGGCAGGGGCGGCTGCAGCGCGACTTCCAGGGCTACAGCACGCAGCCGGAGGGCGACCTGGTGGCGCTCGGCGTTTCCGCAATCGGCCGCATCGGCGCCACCTACAGCCAGAACGCCAAGACACTCGAAAGCTACTACGACCTGCTCGACCAGGGCCGCCTGCCGGTGGTTCGCGGCCTTGCGCTTTCGCGCGACGACGTGCTGCGGCGCGCGGTCATCATGGCGGTGATGT
The DNA here is from genome assembly GCF_033807855.1 of Variovorax sp. SPNA7. NCBI lineage: Bacteria > Pseudomonadati > Pseudomonadota > Betaproteobacteria > Burkholderiales > Comamonadaceae > Variovorax > Variovorax sp. SPNA7. Next base: position 3,026,866 of record NZ_CP138513.1, on the reverse strand, counting down.
GCAGGGGGCGGGTGATGTTCGATGCCATCGGCGAGGCGCACCGCATCGACTTCCGGCACTACTTCGCGGCCGAGATCGCGGCGCTCGGGCCGCTCGCGGCCCAGGGGCTGGTGCGGGTCGGCGACCACGACATCGAGGTCACGGCGCAGGGCTGGTTCGTGGTGCGCGCCATTGCCATGGTGTTCGACCGCTATTGCCGAGAGAACCGCACGCGCTTTTCGCGCGTGGTCTGAGCATGCAGACCGCATGGGCCGGCGCCGCCTTGCTGATGGGCCTTGCAGGCGGCCCGCATTGCGTGGCCATGTGCGGCGCGGCCTCGGCCGCCGTGATCCGCATCGTGCCGGTGGCGGCGGGCGGCCATGGCGGCACAGCCTTCGCGGCGCCGGCGGCCTTCCACCTGGGCCGCATCGCGAGCTACGCCGCCGCGGGCGCCATCGCCGCCGCGAGCGTGGACAGCCTGGCCCAGGCCAGCGCACAGGTCGCCGCGCTCAGGCCGCTGTGGATGCTGCTGCATGTGTTCGTGTTCGCATGGGGCGCCATGCTGGCCGTCGCGGGCCGGCAGCCGGTATGGGCGCAGCGCATCGGCCGAACGCTCGAAGCGCGCCTTCGTCCGATGGCCGGGGGCACGCCGCTGGGCCTGCTGGCAGCCGGCGCACTCTGGGTGGCCATGCCTTGCGGGCTGCTCTACTCGGCGCTGCTGCTGGCCAGCCTGGGCAACGGTCCGCTGCAGGGCGGCCTCGCAATGATGTCGTTTGCCATCGGCAGTGGCATCTCGCTGGTGCTGGCGCCATGGCTGTGGCAGCGGTTGCGCTGGGGCGGCACCGGCCGGCTCCAGGCCTGGGGCGCTCGCCTGGCGGGCGTGCTGCTGGCGGCGGTGGCGCTGCAGGCGCTCTGGTCGGACCTCGGCCACCGGATCGCGGACTGGTGCCGCTGACGGCGCGCGCCGGACCCGGCTGCCGCGCGTTCAGTTCGTCCAGCGCCAGTCCTCGATCTCCGGCATGTCCTTGCCGTGCAGGTTGACGTAGGCGCGGTGCTCCAGCAGCTTGTCGCGCAGATGCTGCTGCACGTGGCCCGCGCTGTTGCGAAAGCGCTCCACGCGCGCAATGGCGTCGGCGGCCAGGTGGAAGCGGTCGAGCCGGTTGAGCACGGTCATGTCGAACGGCGTGGTGGTGGTGCCTTCCTCGCAGTAGCCGTGCACATGGAAGTTGTCGTGGTTGGTCCGCTTGTAGCTGAGCCGGTGGACCAGCGAGGGATAGCCGTGGAACGCGAAGACCACCGGCCGGTCGGTGGTGAAGACGGCGTCGAAGTCCGCGTCGGGCAGTCCGTGCGGATGCGCATCGGGCGACTGCAGCGCCATCAGGTCGACCACGTTCACCACGCGCACCTTCAGCTCCGGCAGCATCCTGCGCAGCAGGTCGGCGGCCGCCAGCGTCTCGAGCGTTGGCACGTCGCCCGCGCAGGCCATCACCACGTCGGGCGCGCCATCTTCGTCGTTGCTGGCCCAGGTCCAGATGCCCAGGCCCACGGTGCAGTGGCGCACCGCCGATTCGATGTCCAGCCACTGCGGGCCCGGCTGCTTGCCCGCAACGATCACGTTCACGTAGTTGCGGCTCTGCAGGCAATGGTCGACCACCGACAGCAGCGTGTTGGCATCGGGCGGCAGGTACACGCGCACCACCTCGGCCTTCTTGTTGACCACGTGGTCGAGAAAACCCGGGTCCTGGTGGCTGAAGCCGTTGTGGTCCTGCCGCCAGACATGGCTGGTGAGCAGGTAGTTGAGCGAGGCGATCGGGCGGCGCCAGCCGATGCCGCGCGTCACCTTGAGCCACTTGGCATGCTGATTGAACATCGAATCGACGATGTGGATGAAGGCCTCGTAGCACGAGAAGAAGCCATGGCGCCCGGTGAGCAGGTAGCCTTCGAGCCAGCCCTGGCAGAGGTGCTCGCTGAGCACCTCCATCACGCGGCCGTCGGGCGACACGTGGTCGTCGCCGGCGAGGATCTCGGCGGTGGAAGTCCGCGCGGTGACGTCGAACAGCGCGCCCAGCCGGTTCGACGTGGTTTCGTCCGGCCCCATGACGCGGAAGTTGCGCGCCGCCTCGTTGCGGCGCATAACCTCGCGCAGGAACAGGCCCGCAACGCGCGTGGCCTCCGCATCCACCGCGCCGGGCGCCGCAACTTCGACCGCGTGGTCGCGGAAGGGCGGCATGGCCAGGTCCCGGAGCAGCAGGCCGCCGTTGGCGTGCGGATTGGCGCTCATGCGCCTCGCCCCCTTGGGCGCCAGCGCCGCGATCTCGGGCCGCAGCGCGCCGCCTTCGTCGAACAGCTCCTCGGGCCGGTAGCTGCGCATCCAGTCTTCGAGCAGGCCCACATGCTCCGGCTTGGCGGCAAAGCCGGTGAGCGGCACCTGGTGCGCGCGGAAGGTGCCCTCGACCGGCACGCCGTCCACCTGCCGCGGCCCGGTCCAGCCCTTGGGCGAACGCAGCACGATCATCGGCCAGCGCGGCCGCTCGCGGAACCCGTTCTCGCGGGCGCTGGCCTGGATGGCGTGGATCTGGTCGAGCGCCTTGTCGAGCGCGGCCGCCATCAGCCGGTGCATCTGCGCGGGCTCGTGGCCGGCAACGAAGTACGGCTCGTGCCCGTAGCCCCGCAGCAGTTGCGCCAGCTCTTCGTCCGGAATGCGCGCGAGCACCGTGGGACCGGCGATCTTGTAGCCGTTCAGGTGCAGGACCGGCAGCACGGCGCCGTCGCTCTCGGGGTTCAGGAACTTGTTGGAATGCCAGCTTGCCGCGAGGGCGCCGGTCTCGGCCTCGCCGTCGCCGATCACGCAGCAGGCGAGCAGGGCGGGGTTGTCGAACACCGCGCCGTAGGCGTGCAGCAGCGAATAGCCGAGCTCGCCGCCTTCATGGATCGAGCCCGGCGTTTCGGGTGCCACATGGCTCGGAATGCCGCCCGGGAACGAGAACTGCGTGAAGAGCCGCTTCATGCCATCGGCGTTGCGGCCGATGGCGGGGTAGACCTCGCTGTAGCTGCCCTCGAGATAGGTGTTGGCGACCACGCCCGGGCCGCCGTGGCCGGGACCGGCGATGAAGATGGCGTCGAGCTCGCGGGCCGCGATGGCGCGGTTCATGTGCGCATAGACGAAATTCAGGCCCGGTGTCGTGCCCCAGTGGCCCAGCAGCCGCGGCTTGATGTGCGAAAGGCTCAGCTTCTCGCGCAGCAGCGGGTTGTCCATCAGGTAGATCTGGCCCACGGACAGGTAGTTGGCCGCGCGCCACCAGGCGTCCAGCAGCGCGAAGTCGTCCTGTTCAGTCATTGTTCGTGCATTCCGCGGTGGTCAGCCGGTTGACGATCAGCGTGACGCCTTCGGCGCGGCGCACGGCGCGCTCCACGGCGCTCTTCAGATCCTCGCTGGCCAGTTGGCCATGCAAGGTGACCACGCCGTCGGCCACGCGCACATCGACATCGCAGCCGAACACCGCCGGGTCCCAGTTCAGTTGGGCGAAGACCTCGTGCCTGAGTTGAATATCGGGGTTCAGGTTCATCTCAAACCTTTCAAAGAGAGGAGGGGCTTCCTGCTCGGCGTCCGCTGTCCACGTGCCCCTTGCCGACACTATCGGCGCACACGGCCCGCACCCTTGCTTCGCGCTGCAATTCCAGTGTTAGCTGCGGGCTCTTTGCGTCGCCTTCTTTCACATCTTTTACGCGGTTGCCGAACGCCTTCATTCTTCGGCCGCAGCGCCGCGGCGCGCTTGCGCCATATCAAGGTCCGTGCGCCAGGGGCTTTGCAGAATGCGCGATCGTTCAAGAGGTGCAAATGCAGCCGTCCGTACTCCTTTCCGGCGTCTTCGATCTTCCATGGTGGGGCGCCGTGCTCGTGGCGCTCGCGCTGACCCACGTGACCATTGCCTCGGTCACCATCTTCCTGCATCGCCACCAGGCGCACCGCGCACTGGAGCTGCATCCCGCGGCCAGCCATTTCTTCCGCTTCTGGCTCTGGCTGACCACGGGCATGGTGACGAAGGAATGGGCCGCGGTGCACCGCAAGCACCACGCGAAGTGCGACACGCCCGAAGATCCGCACAGTCCGCAGGTGCTGGGCATCCACCGGGTGCTGTGGGGCGGCGTCTTCCTCTACATCCGCGAAAGCGACAAGCCGGAAACCATCGCGCGCTACGGCCACGGCACGCCGGACGACTGGATCGAGCGCAGGCTGTATTCGCGCCACAAGATCCTCGGCATCGTGCTGATGGGCATCGTGGACATGGTGCTCTTCGGCGTGGTGCCCGGCGGGCTGATTCTTCTCGTGCAGATTGCGTGGATCCCGTTCTGGGCCGCCGGCGTGGTCAACGGCATCGGCCACTACTGGGGCTACCGCAACTGGGCATCGCCCGACGCCAGCACCAACATCTCGCCGATCGGCATCCTCATCGGCGGGGAAGAGCTCCACAACAACCACCACGCGTTTCCCACCTCGGCCAAGCTGTCGTGCAAGTGGTATGAATTCGATGCGGGATGGCTCTACATCCGCACGCTGCAGGCACTCGGCCTTGCCACCGTGAAGCACGTGGCGCCGACGCCGCGGCTCGCGGCGCCCAAGCCGGCCGTCGACCTGGACACTGTGCAGGCGGTCATCCGGTGCCACTACGACGTGCTCTCGAGCTATGCGCGCTCCCTGAAGCAGGCCTACGCCGAAGAGCTCAGCCGGCTGCGCCGCCTGTCGCCACGCGAGGCCGATTCGCTGCGGGCCGTGAGGCACTGGCTGGCCAAGGACGAGCGCATGCTCGACGAATCGCGGCGCATGCGGCTCGCGCTGGCTTTGCGCGGATCGCGCGCGCTCGATACGATGTACTCGATGCGCAGGGAACTGACGGCACTGTGGAGCCGTTCCGCCGCAACCGGTGAACAGCTGGTCAGGCAGCTGCAGGACTGGTGCCAGCGTGCGGAAGCCAGCGGCATCGCGCCCCTGGCCGAGTTCTCGAAGCGCCTGCGTTCCTACGCCTGAGCGGCCGGGCGGCAACGAACGGATGCTTGGCTTGCACGCAATTTCACTTTCGGACTGAAGGAGCACACCATGGACAGCAACGTTCCCGCGACACCCGCATCGGCGTGGGTCGATGCCTACTTTCGCTCCCTGCTCGACTGGCAGGCGGCCTGCGGCGCGAGCGTGCTGAAGGCGCAGCAGGTCCAGTGGGGAATGCTGGCCGCCTGGCAGGAGTCGGCCAAGGCCGTCCAGCAGGAAATGCTGGACCAGTGGACCAGCCGTTTCGGCGGCGGCGTGCCGCTGGACGGATAGCAGGACCGGCCAGCCTACTGGCTCGCCACCGCGCCGCTCGGCATCGTGAAGCGCGCCGCTTCCGCCTTGGCATGCGATTCGGGCGCGCGCACCAGCAGCACCGGAACGCTCGCGCTGCGCAGTATCTGCTCCGCGCTGCTGCCCATCACCATGCGGCCGAGGCCGCGGCGGCCGTGCGTTCCCAGCACGATCAGGTCGGCGGGCCAGGAAGCCGCCTCGGCCGTGACCCGGTCGGGAACGGCGCCCCTGAAGTTGTCGCACAGCACCGAGTCGGCCTCGACGCCTTCGGCGCCGGCCCTTGCCTTGCCTTCCTCGAGCAGCTTGGTCGCGCCGGCGCGCAGTTCGTCGAGCCAGTCGCCCGTCCGGCCCGCATGGGCGTCCATTGCCAGGGCGAAGGAGAGCTCGTCGATGACGTGGATCAGGCGCAGGCGCCCTGCGGTGACCTTGGCAAGGCGAATGGCTTCGCCCAGGCCATGGCTGGATGTCGAACTTCCATCGACAGGAACAAGAATTCGCTGGTACATGGTGTCCTCGCTTTGCTTTGAGGTGGGTGTGCGGCCAGTGTCCGGACCGGTGCCAGGCGCGGCTTGATGCGGATCAAGCGAAGGCGTCCTCGCGGTGCGAAAGGATCGAACCGGAAGCATCGCGTTTGATCTGCAGCAACCCTGTGCAGGCCCGGACCCGCGATCCTCGGGTACGCACAGGAGCCACATCCATGACCAATGCCACCGTTCGCATCATTCGCCAGGAGCATGCGGCGCTTGCCGCCATGCTGCGCTCCATCATCATGCTGCTCGAACAGCACCGCCGCAAGGGAACCCCGCCCGACTTCGCGGCCTTGCGGGCCATGCTGTTCTACGTGGACGAATTCCCGGAAAAACGCCATCACCGCAAGGAGAGCGAGCTGCTGTTTCCCAAGCTGCGCGCCCGCACGCCGATCTCGCGCGAGCTGATGGACCGGCTCGACAACGACCATGCCTGGGGCGAGCGGAAGATCCGCAACGTGGAGCACGCGATGCTGGCTTTCGAGATGCTGGGCGACTCGCGGCGGGCGGCCTTCGAAAGCGCGATGGGGCAGTACGTCGACTTCTACCTGAACCACATGGCGATCGAGGAGCGCGAGATCCTGCCGCTCGCCGAGAAGGTGCTGACCCCCGAGGACTGGCGCGAGCTCGACGAGGCGTTCGGCCGCAACCGCGATCCGCTCACCGGCTACCGGCCGGAGCGGGAGTACGAGGCGCTCTTCACCCGCATCGTGAACATCGTGCCGGCGCCGATCGGGCTGGGCCCTGCGGCTTAGGGCGCAGAGTCGGCGCCCGCGGGCAACGGGCCGGGCTTCGGCGGCGGCGACCAGGTGGGCCGTTCGGAGCGGCCGGTGTCGACGACGATGAGGTAGCGCCCGGCGCCTTCGACCGGCGCCTGGTCCGGCGGCAGCACCCACGGCGCGCCGCCCTCGGCCTTGGCCCTGAGGTAGTCGGCATCCAGCACGCCCAGGCGGTCGAGCAGGCGGTTCAGGCTGGCCGGAATGCGGATGCAGCCCTTCGATTGCACACTGCCCAGCCGCGGCTCGAGCCGGTCTGGATCGGTGGTGTGCATCTGCAGCCGCATCGTGCTCGTGCCGCCCCGGCCCCACAGGCGCCGCGCCTGCTGCCATCCGAAATCGAACACGCGCATTCCCTTTTCGCCGTAGCCGCGAATGCCGAACTCGTTGCGCGAGCCCTCCGCGCGAAAGTCGTGGTTCGCCACCGAGTGGTCGAACACGCCGAGCGGCGTTTCGAAGTATTCGAACCCGCCGCGGCGCCCGGTCGATACCGGCGCCGCTCCGATCAGCACGGGCGCAGCGCCAGCCGGCAGCCAGAAGACGAAGATGGCCTGGACCGAGGCGCTGCGGTCCACCAGCAGGGCGTACTGGGACGGCTCGTCGGCGATGCCCGCGCGCCTGAGTTCATCGCGCGCGAGATTCCCGTAGCGCTGTGCTTCGTCAGGCGGCAATTCGAGCCGGCGGTCGACCTGTTCCGCGAAAGCCTGGCGCAGGCGCACCGGATCGGCCCAGCAGGTGGCGAGCACGCCTGCAAGCACCGCAAAGACGAGCGCCCGGGCGGCGCGGCGCAGCGCGCCCAGAACGGCCGCGCCCGTGTTCTTTTGTGCTCCCGTTTCTTTCATGCCTGCCAGGGCAGGCGAGCTGCGCCGGCCCTGGTAGGTTGGTACCCCTGGCGCCTCCGCGAGTTCCCGGGGTGGGGCAGCCTCTCAGGGCGTAAGGAACGTGACGGTCTGCGCGGTCAGCACGCCATCCACCACCGCATTGCCGACCACCGTGACGCGGCGGCCGTTGGCCAGGTCGGCGGCGCTGCCGTTCTCGAAGACCGTTGCAGGGCCGCTGGCATTCACCTGCTGGCCCCTCACCACGAAGCTCGAAGGCGACAGGTAATTGCCGATGGCGCCGATCACCGTGAAGGCGACCGGCCCGCCGGTGCCCGGGATATAGCGGATGCGCAGCTTCTTCACCACCAGCACGCCGTTGGTCATGAACCCATCGAGTTCCACCTTGACGCCGTCGCCGATCGAACTCGCCGGGCCGCCCGTGACGATGGCGCTCGACGCATCGACGGCCGTGCCCAGCACCTTGAAGGCATTGAGCCCGCCGTAGTTCGTGATGACACCCGCGAGCTGCACCGCGGCGGCGTTCTGCGTTGGCACCGCGTACCAGCCCTGCACCTTGCTTGCAGTGAAAGTGCCCAGCACCGGCGCAGCGCTGCCGCGCACGCGGACGATGGCGCCCTCGGCCAGCGTGGAGGCGTCGATGCCGCCCGAGAACACCGCACCGGCGTAGCGCACCGTGAGCTGGCCCAGCGTGAACTGCTGTGCGAGCCGGTCCAGGTTCTGCACCATGCCGGTCACCAGCGGCTCTGCCGGCACCAGCTTCAGTTCGACGCGCGTGGCGCGCAAGGTGCCCGGCGCCGAGGGCAGGCCCCAGACCTGCACCACGCTGCCGATCGCGAGCTGGGCCAGGCTGTTCGCGCCGCTCCAGACGGTGGCGTTGTCGATGGTGACGGTGGTGCCCATCACGGCGAAGCTGCCGCCGCCGATATCGATGGCCGAGACCGCACCGCGCAGCTCGGCAGCCGATTCGACCTGCTGCGCCGTGGCCGCGGTGAATTCGCTGTCGATCTTGCCGGCAATGCGCACGCTCATGCCGATCTGCAGTTCGGTGGCGTCCTCCAGGCTGGTGGCGGCGGCGTCGGTGTTGTAGCGCACCCCGTTCAGGATGATGCTGCCCAGCCCGCCGACGGAGCCGATGCCGGTGGCGTCGGCGGTGCTCACGCCGGTGCCGCCCGAGCCCACGCCGGAGCCGTCGTCGCTGCCGTTGCCGGCGGTGCTCGTGCCGTCCGAGCCGCCCGCGGTACCGGTGCCGGTGCCGCCCGTGCCGTCGCTCCCGCTACCTCCCGTGCCCGCGCCGTCGCTTCCGGAGCCCGTCGCACCGCTCCCGGAAATCCCGGCCAGGCTGCCTGCCGAGCCTCCGCCACTGCCGCCGCCTCCGCACGAGAGCAGCAGGGCCATGGCTCCGGCAAAGAGGATGCCGCGCATCCATCGGAAGTGGTGGTTTTTCGTCATCGTGTTCCTTTGTCCCGCGGCGCGGGGACGGGAGGCGCTCCCGGCGCCGCCTCGTCTTCATAGTAGGTGTAGATCCCGACACGCATGCGCCCCTTGGCGCCGTCGGGCGCCTGGTCGACCGCGCGGTTCATCTCGCCCGCCAGTTCCAGGTGCAGGGCCGCCCACCGGTCGCGCACCATCTGGTGGATATTTTCGCAATCCTGCAGGCCGAGGCCGCGCGCATACACGGAGCGTTCGAGCATGCGGGGCTCTTCGCCCAGCGTGTTGGACACCGCCGCCAGCAGGTGGTCGCGGCCGTTGTCGCCAAGGAATGCCAGCATCGACTGCAGGTCGTCCACCGGCACGAAGCCGCTGGCCTTGAGTTCGGCATAGCCGTCCTGCTCGGCCACCATGTTCAGGCGCACCAGCTCGTCGAGGATGGTTCGATGGTGCACGTTGCCGCGGCTGCCGAGCCTGGCCACGGTTTCGAAGGAGGGCGCATCGTCCCCGTCGGAGGTGATCGGCAAGCGCTGGAAGGACTGGTTCTGCGACACCATCTGCAGCCACAGCGTGAAAGTCTTGGCCGCGGCCGAGATCTCGGTGTGGGGCAGGGCGTTGACGGTGTCGCGGACCTTGGCCGTCACGGCCTTGCGGTTGAGCCCGGTGGTGACGGACAGCTGGCTGATATTGGGCTTTGCCACCCCCTGCTGGCGCCAGGAGCGCTTGGCCTCCTCGAGCAGCAGGTCGCGCAGCAGGACTTCCAGGTGCGGGTGCTTCACCCCCATCGCCAGGGCGAGCCTGACCACCGGCCGCAGGATGCGGGCGCAGGCGGCCAATGCCCAGTCGAGCTGGTGTTCCATGAAATGAGGCGTTTCTTCTGATGCGATTGCGGTGCGGCCGCCGGGACTGAAGGGGCCCGGGGCCGTCGATCAGTGCACTATTGTCCGCGTCGCCGAGGATCGCACAAAAAAGACCTCATTCATGCGGCGCAGCTTCCTGCGTCGGTCCGCGTGACCGAGGAACGGCCGGTGGCACTGATCTTGACCAGCCGCTTCGGGGTACCCAGCGGGGTAGCCCGGCAGATCGTGAAGTTGGCCGCGGTGGCGCCGACGCCGGTGCCCTCGAACGCGAGCGCACTGAGGCCGCCGCTGTCGCGGATGCGGTAGCCGCTGGCGGCCGCGGGCTGCTTCTGGATCACCGTGGGTGTCGCACCGCTGCTGATGATGATCCAGCCGGCTTCCCATTGGCCGTCGGTGGCGCAGCTGGTGCCGTTGGACGAGGCGCACAGCGTGACGGACGCATTGCGCTTGATGGCCTCGCTGCGCGCGAGCTGGCTGCCGGCGACGAGATCGGTCGCGTAGGAATTCAGCCGGGTCGAAAGCCGTATGTAGTCGAAGGAGGGAACCGCCACCGACACCAGCACGATCAGCACCACGAGGGTGACCATCAGCTCGATGAGCGTGAAACCGCGGGCGCGCGTACCGGCCATGGCCATCCCTTTTTCCTCTTTTACTTCTGGATGAACCAGTAGACGCGGCCCTTGGGCTGCTTGAAGGCGGCCTTGACCGCGGCGCCCTTCGGGCTCAGGAACGAATCGGGGTTGGCGCCGATCACGACGTCGCGCAGGACGCCATCCACGTTGACCCGGCCGACCACGGGCGAGGGTGCGAGGCCGCCGCCCACCACGTTCTGGAAGCGCGGACCGTTCTGTCCCGTCGCGTCGAGGTACGACAGGTTGTACACATTGGCGGTGCCCAGGTCGGCGCGGCAGGACTGGCTCACGGCCGGGTCGGTCGGCGTATGGGTGTTGAAGGTGGTGTTGCCATAGGCCGTGACCGACGAGGTCACCACTTGCTCGCCGGCCGCAAGCGCAAGGTACCAGCCCTTCTTGGCTGCGAGCTCGGTTGCCGTAGGCTCCGTGGTCGCCGTGATGGCGAACAGCGAGCCATGGCACAGCAGCGTGCTGCCGTTGCAACGGCTGGCTTCGGCGCTGAGCCAGGTGCTATCCGAGGGCTTGTCCACCAGCATGTAGAAGCGGTTGGAGACGCTGAGCGCGGCGGCGTAGGAGCGCAGCGGCTTCTCGCGGTCGCCCGAACCCAGCAGCAGCACGTACATGCCGTTGTCCTCGACCACATCGGGACCGAACATGAATTTGCGGTTGGGCGTGCAGGTGGCCTCAGGAACGTCGCAGCCGAGCGAGGCGATCTTGGCCATCTCCCAGCTGGCGGGCGCGCCGGTTCCCATGGTGATGCGGTAGACGTTGCCGCCCAGGTCGGCCGCGTAGGCGAACTTGGCCAGACCCGTGCTGTCGTTCACGATGGTGATCTCGCCGCTGACCGCGCGGACGGTGTCGAAGGTCTTGAGGACGTCGCCCGTGCTGGCGTCGAGCACGTAGATCTTCTTGCCCTTGGAGGCAGCGCCGCAGGCGCTGGCTTCTTCGGTCGTATCGACGTCCTCGCATTTGTCGTAGCCGCCGCCGAACATCACCATGGGCGTGTTGCCGGCGCCATAGCCGCTGGCCTTCACGATCTTGGGGGCCGACCAGGTCTGGCCGATGCCGCTCATGTCGTTGGCACCGGTGCCGCAGCCGTCGTCGTTGTCCTGGTTGGGGCAGCCGCGGCGCCATTTGAGAACCGGCGCTGCGGCGTCGGACACGTCGAAGGCATAGATCAGGCGACCGCCGCGGCGCATGCTCGCATAGAGCCAGGCCGAAGTGCCCTGGCGGTAAGCTGCCATCGGGCCGTCCATGCCATAGGGCTTGGGGGCGGGGGTGGGAGTATCCGCGATGGCCGGAATGCCGGGAAAGTTGATGCGGGTGGTGTTGTCGTACAGCCGCTTGATGCTGCCGTAGAACTCCGGCGGCACGAAGGACCACAGCTCGCCGCCGGGCGGCGCCGAACCGATGTCCGTGGCCTGGTTGCCGTTGATGGCGCGCAGCACGCCGTCGTTGGCGCCGTAGAACACCACCACCTGTGCATTTGCCAGGTCGTCGCTGCCGTAGTTGATGGCCACCGGACGCGAATGCACCACGTCGCCGTGCACCGAGGGGCGCATGGCGGTGGTGGAGGTCGTGAATTTTCCGTCACCGTCTTTCGTCTCGTCGCCCTTGTTGTTCAGGCCCCGGAGCCAGTTGATCAGCTTTGTTCGGTCGGTATCGGACTGCGCGCCCAGGGCATCGGACGTGATGCTCGTGTTGCCGTCGACGAAGCTCGTCAGCGCCGTGCAAGCGCCCGGCGCGCAGGTCATGACGTTGCGGTTGGCTGTGAGCACTTGTCGCAGCATGTAGCCCTGTGCGCCTTTTTCGACCACGTTGCCGTCGGGGCTGTCCGAAGCGTCAAGTCCGGGAACGGGCAGCTTGGTGATCGGGTCGGTGCGTACGCAATCGCCGGCGGGATTGAAGCTCCAGTAGTCGTTGAGCTCGGTCGGCGTCCAGAAACTTCGTGCGCATGGGGTAATGAAGCCGGTCTTGTCGTTGATGGCGTTGGCGCTGTCCGCGTCCTGCAACACCAGTTGCTTGGTCTCGGCGTCCACGCCGAGCTTGTATTGCTTGAGGTTGCCGTTCCAGCGCGGAAGGGCGGCATCGTTGGGGCGGAACATGCCCACGAAGACCTGGTTCAGGTAGGTGCCCTGCGTGTTCACGCTCACGGGCAGGCTCACCGACGCGAAGACGCTGTTGACCGACTGGATCTTGCTGAAGATATCGTCGAATGCGTCGTTCAGCGCCTTGCCCACATCAGCCGCGCCAGCGGCCTTGTAGTACCCGCCACTGCTTACCTTTCCCATACTCTCGAGCAGTGCGGTCCAGCCTGGAGCCTGTCCCCCCGTTGCAACGGCTGCTTCGACGGTATAGACGCTGACGCCCATGCTGCTCTTCAGGAACCTGGCCCATTCGTCGGCCATGTTGTCCTGCGAGCCGCTCACCTGGAGCGTGATGGTGGCCGTGTCGCCGCCAGCCAGGCGCAGTGCGTCAGCCGCTGTCGTGGTGTCGTTGTTGCTGTCCTGCGTGGCGCCGTTGCTGACATAGATGACATAGGTTCTGGCGCAATTGGCGGTGCTTGGGGCGTTGTAGGCAGTGCCGTTGAATGCATCCAGCGGATTGCCGGGAAGCGCCCAGATCGCCCTGGACGCGACGGATCCAGCGGATTCGTTGTTGCCCTGGCCATAGGTGGAGACATTGCCCCTGTAGTCGGCCTTGAGCTTGTTGTTGCCGGCCAGGGGTGCCTGGCCGGCCAGATAGCGGTAGACCTCTGCCATCATCTTGCCGGCCTTGCCGCTGTTTGATTTGTCGGCCCCCACATCGAGAGTGTCGATCATCCTGGCGTACGTGGCCTTGGTGGTGGCGTCCATCAGGCGCACGCCGGCGCGCACGTAGGCGCCGTCGAGATTCGAGTTGCCGTTGCCCGTTTCGCTGAACAGCATCAGCCCAACATTGAAGCCGCCGTCTTCGAGGCCCCTGAAGGCGGAGGCCAGCGCTGTCATCTCGGCAGCGAAGAGCGGCGTCCAGTTGGCCGTGTTGTCCACCACGAACAGCACGTTCGGCTTGCCTGCGACGGTCCGGTCGTGGCCGACGAAGAGATCGATGTCTTCCGCCTGTGCCGAGCCCAGGCCGAGCATCAGCATCGCAGCGGCGCAAAGCGACCGGAAGAGGTTCTTTTTCATGATGGCGATCCGTTCATCGTCGTGATCATTCGGAGGTGGGCGTGGCTAGGAACACAGCGCTTCGAACTGCGCCTTGCTCAGGAGCGCGCGCACGCCCTGGCGAACCGAGGTGACCGTGCCACTGGCGGCATGCGTCACGGTGGTGCTGATGTCCCACACCGAGTTGTATTGATCGGGCAGCGCATTGAGCCCGGAGCCTGCCGTGGATGCCCCGCCGCCGATGCCGCCCGGGCCGACGGCGCCGCCGCCGGTGTCCGTCGACTTGGTCGCACGCACACAGGTCGGCGGTGCTATGTCCACCGTGTAGTCGGGCGTGCCGTCGTTGTTGATGTCGACCAGGCTCGCAGTGGCCTGGGGCGCCGCCAGCGAAGGCGAGCCATCGACACCCGGCAGCAGCAGCGAGGCCGCCACTTCCTCGATCGCCCGGTTCGAAGCGGCCACGGCTTCGTTGCGGTTCTGCATATTGCCCACCGACTTGAGGTTGGTGTTGCTGAGCGTGAAACCCGCCGTCACGGCCAGCGTGATCAACAGCAGCATGATCAGCCCGACGATCAGCGCCGCGCCGCCTTGCCGGCGCATGGTGGGGTGAGTTGTCGATGGCTTCACGGCGTTTCCCTGCGTCCGGTCACGTTGGTCATGCGGATCGCGGTGGTGAACGCATGCCGCTTGTAGTGGTCGTTGAAGGGGCCGATCGCTCCGCTTCCCAGGTTGTAGGTGCGCGTGTCGTTGTGGCCCGGCGAGATCTCGATGCTGCGGGCGACCACGTAGAGCTTGACCGCCGCCACGTTCATCAGCTGGTCGGCAGTGCAGGGCGAAGCCGTGCTGCAGTGCACGAAGTTGCCGTCGGGGCTTCCGTCGCCGCGGTTGGTGGGCGTGGATCTGTTGGCGGTGTCGGCCCAGTTGATGGCCTGGGCGTAGTTCACGAGCGCGCCGGTCTTGCCGAGCGTGTCCAGGCCCAGTTCGACGCGGAAGCCTTCGATGCCCTCGATGAGCGGAACCGGCGGCTGCTGCGCGAGGCCGGTGGCCGACAGGTCGAAGCGCGAGCGCGCCAGGGTCGGAATGCCGTCGCCCACGGTCTCGGCGTAGGTGCGCACGTAGTAGATGTCGGAGATGAACTTGCGCTTGGGCGCCTGCGCAGTGCAGTTCTTGGCCAGCATGGTGGTGAAGCCGGCCGTGCTGAGGTCGAATTCCGAGGGCTTCTGCGTACCGCAGAACGACGACTGGAAGTAGAGCTTGCCCAGCGTGTCGGCTTCGCAGTTGGGCGCGCCCGCCACGCATGTCTCGGCATGGCGCACCACCAGCACGTCGGTGCCGGTCTTGTGGTTCGGCAGCAGGTCGGTGCAGGTGGCGGGCACCGCGGCGTAGGCCTGCACGGGCATGTCGAGCAGGCTGCGCTTGTAGTCGTCGGTCCAGTTGGCGGCCGAGTAGGCCAGGCAGGGATCGGGCGCCGTGCCCGTGGGCACCTTCTGGGGCACGCCGCTGACCGTGAGGTCATCGAACTCGGGCATGTAGTTTTCCCAGAAGCCGGCGTGCGAAATCTCGTTCTCCAGCACGAAGATGCTGAGGCGCCCGCCCTCGATCTGGCGGTTGACCCTGACCATCTCGCGCTGGGTGTTGTTCACGTTGAGGAACAGCGCAAGCAGCGCGGCCACGACGATCAGCATGATGGTGATCGACACCATCAGCTCGATCAGCGTCAGCCCCCGCTGGCGCAGCGAAGCGCGTGCAAGCCGGGCAGGGCGCCGGACCGCGGTCGCGAAGCGGGCCTGGCTCATGAGAGATTCCCGATGCGCACCAGCGTCGTCACGGTCCTGCGGCACCTGTCGCTGGAACAGGCCGGTGCCGGGTCGCTGGGCGAGGCCGAGGCGGCGGCGTCGTACATGTCCTTGCCGCAAGGCACGCCCGCCGGCGGCGCGGCAGTGGGCACCAGGCCTTGCCAGGCGACCGTGATCAGGTATTCGTTGTTGCCCAGGCTTTGCACGCAGCCACGGCCGCCGATCATCGCGCCGAGCTTGGTGTCGCCCGAGGTCTCGGCCGCGCCCTGCAAGGCGTCGCACCACTCCTTCGCATCCACCTGCTGGCGCGAGGCGATGGCGGTCGGACAAGTGTCTCCAGCGCCCAGCGGCGAGTCCGTGACATAGCTGGCGGCGGCGCGGCGGTTGGTGGCGATGCGGCTGGCCATGTCGTTGAGCAGGATCAGCGCCTGCGAGCGCTGGTAGGACTCCATCTCCGACGTCTGGAGCCGCGCCTGCAGGCCCACGAGCCCGAAGAGCCCGAACGAGACGATCACCAGTGTGACCAGCACCTCCAGCAGCGTGGCACCGCGCTGCGCGCGGCCGTTCGGTGCGGCGGGCAAATGGCGCCTCACCATTTGCCCGCCGGCGTCTTGACGCCCTGGTTGTCGAGGGTGAGGTCGCCATCTCCCCGCTGGCTTCCCGTGGACGTAGGACTGAAGGTCAGGAGAAAACTGGGCACCTCTGTGGCGGTTGGATCCTGCAGCGTGATGGTGTAGCCGTAGTTGGCCGCAACCTCCGCGGGCAGCGCGTAGCCGCTGGCCGTGAGGGCGTCCTTGGTCGCGTAGCTGCGGTTGGCCAGCAGGAACTGCTGCTGGCGGTTGGCGATGTCCATCATCTGTGCCTGGGCCGCCGAGCGCTTGGACCGGATGATGTATTGCTGGTAGCTGGGATACGCGATGGACGCCAGGATGGCAATGATCGCCACCGTGATCATCAATTCGATCAATGTGAAGCCATTGCGTTTGCGCGGAAACGAGTGCTTTTTCATTCAGCTGGCCATCAATGTTTCACAATGTTAGTTATGTGAATTTATCACATACAAATGTGAATAGGGGGCATTGGATGCTGATCCATTCGAGCGCCGCCGGCAAGGTGTTGCGCCTTTAACGAAACACTTCGGCAACATTCAACAACGTAACGGCGGCGCCGGGGCGAGGAAGCTTCCGACTAAGGGACGCTGGCCTCGTCCTACGTGCGCGACCGGGGTACCTCCCAGAATCGGTTCGTTCCAACTTGTGTTCCCCAGAACAGAGAGGAGTCGATCGACATGACCAGAGCACCCGGAAGCCTCGGTTCAGGCGACGGATCGCGCCCCACCACGGATGGCGGCGTGGACAACATCGGCGCGGGCGAAAAGTTCGCGACCGGTTCCTCGGCCGCCGGCGAGCCGGACTCGGCACCGGCGCCGGCCGAAGGCATGGCGCGCAAGCGCAAGAACGCGGAGGCCTCGCGCCACGACGATTCCGCAGCCTTCGGGCTGCGGGAAGACCTCCGCCCCAAGACCAACCAGGAGCCGTCCAAGCCTTGAGCGCTTGGATGGCCTGAGGAGCCCAAGATGACTTCTTCGGAAAAAGCCTTTCCCTTTCCCACCTCCAAGAACCACGGCAAGCCGCCGGTCGAGCCCGCCAAGCCGACCGAACAGGCGCCGAGCGAGGAGGCCCTGGACAGCGGGGTCGAGGAGTCCTTTCCCGCGAGCGACCCGGTGTCCGTCACGGTGACCAAGGTCAAGCTGCCCAAGGCGCCGCAAGACAAGGACAAGGACACGGACAAGGCGGAGCAGGGCCGCGACGCGGACGCCAAGAGGTAGCCCTCCTACAGCGTGCCGCGCTGCGAGCCGACCCGGCGCCGCCGGCAAGGACCTAGCTTTTCCAAGGTCGGGCATCCGGTCCGGCACGGCCCTTATCTGCCGGGGACAGCCGGCTTTTTTCAGGAGACATGACCATGAACAGCACTTCCAGACTCCTTGCAGCACTTGCCCTGGGTGCCGCAGGCGCAGCCTTTGCGCAAGGCAACCCACCCACCACGGCGCCCCCCAATCCGGCCACCGCGGCAGGCCAGCAGAATCCGTCAGGCGGTCCGATGGGCACCACGGGCGTGACGCCGCAGAGCCCGCAGACCGGCAGTGCTCCGGCAAGCTCTGCGCCCACGGCACAAGGCTCGACCGACACCGGCAGCAGCGCCGGCACCTCCATGGCCGCCTCGGGCGACACGCCTGCGATGCGGCGGGCGCGCGCCGACCGCAACTGAACGCGGTCCGTTCCGGTCCCACGCAGCACGGCCGATCCATGCATGCCGTGACAACTGCACCGGGCGCGGCGAGCCGCGCGCTTGCCGCGTTCGTTTTGCTCTCTCTTCTGTCGCTGTCGGCCTCGACCCCGTCGCCGGCCGCGGTGGAAGATCCGCGCTGGCTCGCGCGGGCCGTGGTGGCCGCGGCGGACAATCGGGCCGCTCCGTTCGCGGTGGTCGACAAGAAGAACGCCCGCGTCTTCGTCTTCGACGCGGCGGGCCGGCTCCAGGGCTGGTCGCCCGTGCTGCTGGGCCTGGCGCGCGGCGACGACTCCGTGCCAGGCATCGGCGAACGGGAAATGTCCAGGATTCGGCCTGACGAGCGTACGACGCCGGCAGGGCGCTTCAGGACGGAGCCGGGGCGCAACACCAAGGGCGAAGACATCGTGTGGATCGACTACGACGCAGCCGTTTCCATGCACCGGGTGCGCACCACCGACAAGTCGGAGCGCCGCCTGGAGCGGCTGGCATCGCCGAGCGTGGCCGACAACCGCATCTCGTATGGCTGCATCAACGTGCCGGCCGAGTTCTATGACGCCTACATCAAGCCCGCGCTCGGCAGCCGCCGCGGCGTGGTGTACGTGCTGCCCGAGACCGTGGCGCCGCACCAGCGCTTCGAATTCCTGGGGCGTTCCGTGCTCTGAAGAAGGGGCCGATGCTCGCCCTCGGCTCAAGTCCGCAGGCTGATCACGCCAAGCAGCGCCACCACCGCCATGCCCAGCAGCAAGGCAGTGCATTTCCAGAAGACCACCGGGTTCTTGTCGACGAGCGGCGTGCCGCGCCGGTTCAGGAAATCGGGATGCGGCTGGCGCAGGTCCTCGACGAATTCCGACAGCGCTTCATGGCGCTTGAGCGGGTTGGGATGCAGCGCCTTGCGCAGCACTTCGTCGATCCACGCCGGGATGGCGCGCTGCGCGTCGAGTGCCGAGCGGTACTGCAGGTTGCGCTGGTCCGCGCGCGTGCGGATGCGTGCCACCTGCGCGCCGTAGGGCAATCGGCCGGTCAGCATCTGGTAGACGATCACGGCCAGCGAGAACAGGTCGGACTGCGGCGAGCCGCCGTCGCCGACGAAGTACTCGGGCGCCGTGTACTGCACCGTGCCCAGCACCTGGGCCGGGTCGGCCAGCTTGCTGTCGCCCAGGCCCGCCACCCAGGCCGAGCCGAAATCGATGATCCGCACCGTGCCCGTGCGGTCGATCATGACGTTCTCGGGCCGCAGGTCCTGGTGCAGCATCTCCATGCGATGGAAGGCCTGCAGCCCCCTGGCCAGCTGCTCCACGATGCCGCGCACCGATTCCAGGCTCGGCCGCGGGTTGTCGACCATCCATTGCGCCAGCGTCTGCCCGTCGACGAACTCCATGGCCACGTAGAGGTAGTTGCGCTTGCGCTGCGGCACATGCGGCTTGAGCACGTGCGCGCTGTCGATGCGCCGCGCCACCCATTCCTCGAGCAGGAAGCGGTCGAGATGGGCCTCGTCGTTCTGCAGGTCGACGGATGGCGTCTTGAGCACGACGCGCTCGCCCGTGTCGTCGTCGACCGCCAGGTAGATGTGGCTGCGGCTGCTGCGGTGCAGGTCGCGCACGATGGTGTAGCCGTCGAACGGCATGCGCGCCTCGAGCACCGGCGGCAGGCGCAGTGCCGCGCGCTGCGCCTGCAGTTCGTTGATGTCGCCATCGGGCAGGGCGTCGACGCGCACGACCTGCACCGTCAGGTTGTCGGGGCTGCCGCGCCGGTACGCTTCCTCGGCAATGCTTCTTGCCGCGGCGTCCAGGTCGCCGGGGTGGGCATCGAGCGCGGTACTGATGACGGCCGCATCCACGTGTTCATGGACGCCGTCGGAAGTCAACAGGAAGACATCGTCTTTCTCGATGGCGAGGGCCTGGTAATCGATCTCCACATGCGGGCCCACGCCCAGCGCCCGGCTCAGGTAGCTGTGCCCGCCGGCCACCGAGACGCGGTGGTCTTCGGTCAGCTGCTCGAGCGCTTCGGCATGCCAACGGTAGACGCGCGTGTCGCCCACATGGAAGACGTGCGCCGTGGTCGACTTGATCACCAGCGCGCTGAAGGTGCAGACGTAGCCGCGGTCCTTGTCGAAACGGCCGCCGCTGTTCTGGGTCTGCGCGTGCAGCCAGGCGTTGGCGGCCGTGAGCACGCGCTGCGCCGAGCGGCTCACGCTCCATGCGTCGGAGGTGCAGTAGTAGTCGGTCAGGAAGCTGCGCACTGCCGACTCGCTGGCCACGTGGCTCACGTCGCTGCTGCTGATGCCGTCGGCAATCGCAACGGCCACGCCCTTGGCGCTGCGGCCCGGCGCGTCCGGCAGGGCGGCGCCGTGGAAGTCCTGGTTGGAATCCTTGCGTCCCTTGTCGGAGTGCTGGCCGATGGAGACCGCGAGGCCGGAGCGCATCGTCAGGCGGCGATGGCGCGCAGGTTCAGCGCGGAACGCGCTTGGGCGCCGTGCGCACGTGCGTGGCGTACAGCGTCAGGCCGGTGAACGACAGGCCGCCGATCAGGTTGCCCAGCACGGTCGGGATCTCGTTCCAGATGATGTAGTCCATGATCGAAAAATTGCCGCCCATGAGCAGCGCCGACGGAAACAGGAACATGTTGACCACCGAGTGCTCGAACACCATGAAGAAAAACACCATGATCGGCATCCACATGGCCAGCACCTTGCCGGTCACCGAGGTCGAGATCATCGCACCCACCACGCCGGTGGACACCATCCAGTTGCACAGCATGCCGCGCACGAACAGCGTCAGCATGCCCGCGGCACCGTGGTCGGAATAGCCCACCGTGCGCGCCTCGCCGATCGTGGCGATCACCTGGCCGACCTTGTCGGGCGGGCTGGTGAAGCCGAAGGTGAAGACGATCGCCATCAGCACGGCCACCGTGAAGGCGCCGAGGAAGTTGCCGACGAAGACGAGGCCCCAGTTGCGCAATACGCCGCCGATGGTCACGCCCGGGCGCTTGTCGATCAGCGCGAGCGGCGTCAGCACGAACACGCCGGTCAAGAGGTCGAAGCCGAGCAGGTAAAGAATGCAGAAGCCGACCGGGAACAGGATCGCCCCGATGATCGAGTAGCCGGTCTGCACGTTGATGGTGACGGCGAACACCGCCGCCAGTGCGAGGATCGCGCCCGCCATGAAGGCGCGGATGAGCGTGTCGCGCGTGGACATGAAGATCTTGGATTCACCGGCGTCCACCATCTTGGTGACGAATTCGGAAGGCTGCAGATAGGCCATGGCGTTTTTCTTTGGGATTGAAGAGTGAGAAGCTGAACGGAAAAGGGAAGGGGGCTGCTGCGCCTCAGGCGGCCTTCTCCAGCGCGGGCTGCGCGGAAGAAGCTGCGGCCGCGAGCCCTTGCAGGACATCGCCGACCACGATGATCGAAGGGCTGCCGAGGCCGTTGTCCGCAATCGTGCGCTGCAGCGTCGCCAGCGTGCCGACGGCGTGCCGTTGCAGCGGCAGGCTGGCGTTCTGGACCACCACGACGGGCGTGGCCGGCGGCAGGCCGCTCAGCAGTTCGTCCTGGATCGAGCCCGCGCTCGATACGCCCATGTAGATGACCAGCGTCAGGCGCGCCGAATGGGCCGTGGCGGCCAGCGTGCGCCAGTCGGGCCCCGGCGATCCGGGCTTGGCGTGGCCGGTGATGAACACCACGCCCTGCGCATGTGCACGATGCGTGAGCGGCACGCCGAGCGAGGTCAGCCCGGCGAGTCCGGCGGTGATGCCGTTCACCACCTCCACATGGATGCCGGCCTGCGCCAGGTGCTCGACCTCTTCGCCGCCGCGGCCGAAGATGAAGGGGTCGCCACCCTTGAGCCGGACCACGTGCTCGCCTTCGCGAACCGCCATGATCATCAGCCGCTCGATGAAGCTTTGCGGCGTGCTCTTGCAGCCGCCGCGCTTGCCGACGTGGATCATGCGCGCGCCGGGCGCCGCCATGGCGACGATGTCGTCGCTGACCAGGTCGTCGACGAGCAGCACGGTGGCCGACTGGATGGCCCTGAGCGCCTTCAGCGTGAGCAGTTCGGGATCGCCGGGGCCGGCACCGACGAGGGTGCAGCGGCCCTGCAGCACGGATGACTGCGCACCGGGGGCGTGATCGGCGGGCGTTGCGGCACGCATCGCAGGGGTGGAGGAAGTCAAGCTAAGGCTCATGATTGCTCGGTGGTTCAGGCGGCCGTGTCTTCGGACAGGCGGGTGCGTTTCGCGGGCCCTGCAACGGGGCGTTCCAGTTCGACGGCATGCGTCGCGAGTTCTTTCGAATCCAGATGCACCACGCCTTCGGCGACCTTCACCGCAAACTTGGGCGTACACCCCTCATCCGGCGACTTCGCACACCCGTCATCCAGCCCGATGGCCCAGTTGTGCAGCGGACATGCCACGCTGGTGCCGAACACGATGCCCTGGGAGAGGGGTCCGCCCTTGTGCGGACAGCGGTCCAGCAGCGCGAAGACCTGGTCCTCGGCATTGCGGAACACTGCCACGTCCACCCCCACCGGGCGCGCCACGCGGCGCGCGCCCAGCACCGGGATGTCCTCGACGCGGCAGATCACCTGCCATTCGTTGTGATTGCTGTTGTTGCTCATGGGTTGTTTCTCCTTGTCCTTCAGGCCGCCTGGGTGGCCTTGTCCGCGTCATCCACCACCGCCACCGGCGTGAACTGCCGCACATCCACCGACGCCTGGCTCGATTCGAACCACGGATCCGGCTCCCCATCCAGCGCGAACTGCAGCCGCTCCCACAGCGCCTTGCGGCCGGCCTCGTCTTCCAGGATCTTCTTCTTCACATAGTCCAGCCCCACCCGCCCGATGTAGTGCACCGTGCGCTCCAGGTACCAGCCTTCCTCGCGGTACAGCTGCAAGAAGGCGCCCGAATACTCCATCACCTCGGCGGCCGTCTTCACCTTCACCAGGAACTGCGCCACCTCGGTCTTGATGCCGCCGTTGCCCCCCACATACAGCTCCCACCCCGAATCCACCCCGATCACCCCCACGTCCTTGATCCCGGCCTCGGCGCAGTTGCGCGGGCAGCCGGAGACGGCGAGCTTGACCTTGTGCGGCGAATACATCGCCCACAGCGCGCGCTCCAGGTCCTTGCCCATCTGGGTACTGTCTTGCGTGCCGAAGCGGCACCACTCGCTGCCCACGCAGGTCTTCACCGTGCGCAGGCTCTTGGCATAGGCAAAGCCCGAAGGCATGCCGATGTCCTTCCAGACACCCTCCAGGTCCTCCTTCTTCACCCCCAAGAGGTCGATGCGCTGGCCGCCCGTGACCTTGACGGTGGGAATCTGGTACTTGTCGGCCGCATCCGCGATGCGGCGCAGCTCGTCGGGCGTGGTGTGGCCGCCCCACATGCGGGGGATGACCGAGTAGGTGCCGTCCTTCTGGATGTTGGCGTGGCTGCGCTCGTTGATGAAGCGGCTCTGCGGATCGTCCCTGGCCTCCTTGGGCCAGGTCGAGATCAGGTAGTAGTTGACGGCCGGGCGGCAGGTGGCGCAGCCGTTGGGCGTGCGCCAGCCCAGGCCGCGGTAGACCGCGTCGTGGCTGAGCCAGTGTTCCTTCTTGATCGCGTCGCGCACGTCCTGGTGGCTCGCGTCGGTGCAGCCGCACACCGCCTTCTTCTTGGGCGTGGCCGAGTAGTCGCCGCCGGCGGTGAACATCAGGATCTGCTCCACCAGGCCGGTGCACGAGCCGCAGCTGGCGCTGGCCTTGGTGTGCTTCTTGACCTCGTCCAGCGTGAACAGGCCCTTGTCCTTGATGGCCTTGCAGATGGTGCCCTTGGTCACGCCGTTGCAGCCGCACACCTCGGCGTCGTCGGGCATGCTGGCGGCCTTGCTGTGGCCCTCGTGGCCGGTGTCGCCGATGTTGGACTCGCCGAACATCAGCTTGTCGCGGATGTCGTGCACGCTGCGCCCGTCGCGCAGCAGCTTGAAGTACCAGCTGCCGTCCACCGTGTCGCCATAGAGGCACGCACCCACCAGCTTGTCGTCCTTGATGACGAGTTTCTTGTAGACCCCGCCGAAGGGGTCGCTCATGACGATCTCTTCCGTCCCTTCGCCGCCCATGAACTCGCCGGCGCTGAAGAGGTCGATGCCGGTGACCTTGAGCTTGGTGGAGGTCAGCGACCCGAGGTAGCGCCCGATGCCGAACTGGGCCAGGTGGTTGGCCGCGACCTTGGCCTGCTCGAAGAGCGGCGCGACCAGGCCGTAGGCGATGCCGCGGTGGGCCGCGCATTCACCGACCGAGTAGATGCGCGCATCGGTCACGGTCTGCATGGTGTCGGTGACGACGATGCCGCGGTTGCAGTGCAGGCGCATCTGCTCGGCGAGCTCCACATTGGGGCGGATGCCGACGGCCATGACGGCCAGGTCGGCGGGCACTTCGGTGCCGTCCTTGAAGCGGATGGCAGCCACGCGGCCCTGGTCATTGCCCACCAGCTCCTGGGTCTGGGCACCGATCAGGAACTTCAGGCCCCGGTCCTCCAGCGACTTCTGCAAGAGCTTGCCCGCGACGTCGTCGAGCTGGCGCTCCATCAGCCAGGGCATGACGTGCACCACGGTGACGTCCATGCCGCGCAGCATCAGGCCGTTGGCCGCTTCCAGGCCCAGCAGGCCGCCGCCGATGACGACCGCGCTCTTGTGGGTCTTGGCGGTCTCGATCATGTAGTCGGTGTCGGCGATGTCGCGGTAGGCGATGACGCCCTTCAGGTCCTTGCCGGGCACGGGCAGCATGAAGGGGTTGGAGCCGGTGCACATGAGGAGGCGGTCGTAGGGCGCCTCGGTGCCATCCTCGGCACGCACGATGCGCTTGACGCGGTCGACCTCGACCACCTTCTTGCCGGCGTGCAGGGTGATCTTGTTCTCGGCGTACCACTCCCAGCTGTTGAGCACGATCTCGTCCACGGTCTGCTCGCCCGCGAGCACGGGCGACAGCAGGATGCGGTTGTAGTTGGGGTGCGGCTCGGCACCGAAGACGGTGATGTCGTACAGGTCGGGGGCGAGCTTCAGCAGCTCCTCGAGCGTGCGCACGCCGGCCATGCCGTTGCCGACCATCACGAGCTTGAGTTTCTTCATCATGGGTGGGGCCTTCGTGAAATCAGGTGATTCGAAACAACAAATGCAAACGCCGAAACGAAGCCCTTGCGGGGCTGCATTTCGGACGGGGGTTTAGGGGGTAGGGCGCCCGCGAGATGCGGGCGGAAGGTGCTGGGCGCTCCTCGCGCTCCTGGAATCCGCAAGACCGCGGAAACCTCACCAAAACGGTGCTTCGTTACACCATGAGTTTGTAGTTACGCAAAGAGCGTGCCTGCTTGCGCGCCAGGCTTCGGGGCGTGCAGAACCATCGCTGCGGCCCTTCCAACAAGCCAGTCGGGAGGTCAACATGTGCCTGTGCGGGCTATCTGCACGCACAGCACAGCAACTGCGACGCACCAATTCAAGGAGCAAACGCCATGTCGAATCACGTTTACAAGTCGCTCGAGCTGACCGGCTCTTCGCCCATCAGCATCGAGGATGCCGTGCAGACCGCCATTGCCAAGGCGCACGAGACCGTTCGCAACATCCAGTGGTTCACCGTCACCGAGACACGCGGCCATGTGGTGGACGGCAAGATCGCGCACTGGCAGGTGACGGTGAAGATGGGCTTCACCCTCGAGTGAGCGCGCCAGGGGCGCAGGGCAGGGCGCCGCGCTCTTTAGGAGCCGATCAGGTGCAAGGCCACCTGCCTTCGATGCGGCCTCGACCGGTGCTCCCACAGGTAGATGCCCTGCCAGGTGCCCAGCGCCATGCGCCCGTTCGTCACCGGAATCGATAGCTGGACCGCGGTCAGCGCCGAACGCACATGGGCCGGCATGTCGTCCGGCCCTTCGTCGCGATGCCGGAACAACGGGTCGCCGTCGGGCACCAGGCGCGCCAGAAAACGGTCGAGGTCTGCCTGCACCTCCGGGTCCGCGTTCTCCTGCACCAGCAGGCTGGCCGAGGTGTGGCGAATGAAGAGCGTCAGCAGCCCGGTCTGAAAGCCGGTGCGTTCGATCCATTGCGCCACGGCGCGGGTGATTTCCAGAAGGCCCCGGCCATCGGTGTCGAAGTCGAGTGTGGTGGTTGTCTGCTTGAGCATCGCATCGACACTTTAGCTCCGTGCACATGCTCGAGACGCACGCCACCGGGGTACCTACCGGCCGAAAAATGAGTCGCCGCAAGCGTGGCCCGGGACTAGCATTCAGTCGTTCGATGCGCGGCTTGGCACGAGGCTGCCGCGGACCACCTGCTCACTCGTGCCAAGGAGAGTAGTGATGGCAAATTCGATGAACGTCACCAAGCTTCAGACGAAATCCCACGACGTCCCAGACGAGATTCGGGAGCCGGAAAAGACCCGCGTCGAAGTGGTCCGCCTCGAGGGGTACACGCTGGGCCGCTTCAAGTTTCAGCCAGGGTGGCGCTGGTCGCAGTGCATCAAGCCGGTCGTCGGCACGGACAGCTGCCAGGTAGCCCACGTCGGGTACGCGGTTTCCGGTCGAATCACCGTGCAAATGAATGACGGCTCGAAGACCGCCATCGAGGAAGGCATGTCGTACACCATTCCTCCAGGCCACGACGCATGGGTCGAAGGCAACGACCCGTTCGTTGGCGTCGAGGTGATGAGCGCAGAGGAATACGCAAAGCCCAAGAGCTGATGACCCCGAAGGGCCTGTCGGCCGGCTGGCAATGGCGAAAAGGACTTACCGCAGCCACTGCAGGGAGCAGTGGAGCGTGGACGACAAGGTTCTGCAGGGAGGCTTGCCGTCCAAGTCATTTAACATAATGCACATTGTGTTCAAAAAGACCTGATGGACGCCCGCCCAAGAAAAATGCCGAAGCCCGTGCTGTCATTGCTGCGAGATTCAAAGTCATGTGCTCGGACGCTGGATTAAAGGTGCCCGAGGTGGCGCAATGTCTTCAGGTCACTGAGCGCACGGTCTATGCGTGGCTTTCAGGAAAAACGGCCGTGCCCTATGCGGCGTACAAGCTGCTCAGGGTCTTGAATCGGTTCGATCTTCCGGGCTGGCCGGGCTGGCACATGCACAGTGGCAAGCTCTGGACGCCCGAGGGCTTCGGTTTCGAGCCGCAGGACGGTGCGTGGTGGTCGTTGCTCGTTCGGCAGGCTCGGGCCTTCAAAAAGCTGTATGAGCGCTCAGGCGAGCTTGAGCGTGGGTTGGCGGGAGGCGCTGAGGGCCTGCCGCAGACGAAGGAGCTTGCGACGCCCGTCAGCGGCAGGCGCGAAGCGCCGGGCCCAGCTGGCGTAGCAGCTGGGCGGCGCGCAGCGCCGCCTAACTTGTTTCAAAGTCACGTTCCGACACAGAACACTGTGCGGTACGTCTTCAAGGGGCAATCGCATGCGTGAGCGGGTCATTGAGGGGGTGCTCTACCGTGAAGAGGTGGTGCCTGGAGCCTGGACGTTTGAGGGTTGGCGTGCCAGTGGCCATCATGAGTTGTCTACCCGGCCGGCCACCACGTGGGTCGAGGTCTGTGCGGTCGATGCGACCATGGGCGGCCTGCCTGCCGGATCGTTCGTTCTCGACTCAGAGGAGCGTGCCCTGGCGGCCGAGCGTGATGCGCAAGAGGCTGCGGAGCGCAAGCTGATCTACCAGCGTGGCAATGCCCGCCGGGCCCGTACCCGTTGCCGTCGCTACATCAAAGCCTCGGCCTTCAATGAGATGCTCACCCTCACCTATCGGTTGAATCAGGGCTGCATCGTGCTGTGCAAATCGCACTTCGAATCGTGGGTGCGTCGAATGAAGCGGGCGCTCGGGGGTGAGTTCTCGTACTGCGCTGCGTATGAGCGGCAGGAGCGTGGCGCGTGGCACGTTCACGTGGTCTGCCACAAGCTGCCTCGGCACGTCGAGGTCAAGGGTGTCCGCATCGACGCCTGGAAGCTCGGCACGCAGGTGTGGCGCAGCGTCGTTGGCGACGATGGGGGCCTGTGCTTTGTTGGTGGTCGCACCCGCCATGGCTCCCCTGCCCGTCGCCGCCTGAGCTGCGGCCAGATGGCTTCGTATGTCTCGAAGTACATCACGAAGCACTACGACGACGTGCCCGACGGATTCAAGAGCTATAGCCATTCAAAAGGCCTGATCGAGGGGGAACGCTACCGCTTCACTCTCACCGGGTTGGGGGTCGAGGGCTACCCTGGCACATCGTTCTCTGAGGCTATCGCCTTGGGCTTCGAAGTGCCCGAAGGTTCGTGCATCGTGTCTTGGCGCATCAATGATCCCGATCGGGAGTTGCGCCGATGTTGGTTCGTCACAGAGCCCATAGGAGGTAGGTCTCATGGCCAAGAGCAAGCGTAGTTCGTCTCAGCCCAGTCGCCAGCAACGGCGCTTGGCGCGTGTTCGTTCACTGCAGATGGATGGTGCCGCCGAAGCGCTGGCTTCGGGTCGTGGCCTGCCGGTTGCGGTGCCTGCCGGGTATGCCGCGGTCGCAGCGCGGATCTGGTCGGAGGTCACCGGAGGTGCTGGGGTCACTCTGGTCGACGGGAAGGAGGTGCCTGTCGAGCCTTGATTAAGTCGGTCCCCGGGGGTGCTGACACACGCCCGAGGGCCTAACCAATTCAACTGTCTAGGAGTGGAAATGGCTGAACGTGAGTCTATTACGCGGGCTGCTGGCCCGTTTGGTTCGTTGACTGCGGCTGACGTCGCAAAGCTCGGTGAGCAAGCCTTCATGGTGGCTGCGCACATGGCCCTCGAGGAGCGTGATCCCACTGAATGGCCCAACGGTGCGCAGTTCGCTGAGTGTGTCGCGCAGACCTTCGAAGCGTTGCTCGCTTGTCGCGCTGAGCGCGATGGGGATAGGTTCCTGGCTGTTGGGTACACCCAGTGGGCTGCGGAGCGCTTGGCGGAGGTTCCTACGGGCTGGCGCCCGATGTATGAGGCCGGGAGGCTCCGGAGGGAGCATGCCAAGGCGCAGCGCCCTGCCCGTGCCCGCCAGCTGGCGAAACCCGCCACCGAGGCCGGCATCGTTGAATCAGGCGCTCGAGACACGCTCGCTGCTGTTACTTCGGCCTGGGTATTCGGGGGCCGGAGCGAAGCGCAGGGAGGGGGCGAAGCGCCCCTGCAAAGCGGGAGTCCGAATTGACTGAGACCGCACTTCCACTGATCTTTGCCGCGTGGCTAATTGCTCGTGCACCGCAGGAGCTAATTCGCGCTTTGCAAAGCTGTCTTCAATTGGTGTCTAATTGAAGGAAATTCAGTGAGCAAGAAAACTAAAAAGAAGTGCACATTGTGTTCCTTTTGAATGGGATTGATCGAAGGCCGATCCAGGCAAAACCAAGCCCTCCCTCAGGACCCCATGGGACTCACCGATGCCAGCGTCGGATCGAAGTCCGCCTCCACGCGCCCCACATCCGGCACCCGTGGATAGCGCAGCACGCGGTAGCCGGCCTCCACCAGCAGCGCCTCGCGGTCCAGGTCGCGCTGCGACTTGCCCTTGCTGCTCTTGTCGCCGCCGAACGCGACCACGGCCACGACCTTGAACGAGCGATCGCAGACGACGAAGTCGGCGATCTTTCGGCTGAACGAGCTTCGCGCCGCGCGCGTGCGGGCCGTGAGCAATGCACCGAAGCTGACCTGCGGCAACACCACGAGGTCCGGCAGCGTCTGCACGAGCCGGTTGTACATGGCCTGCTCGCGCGCCGTGAGCGGCGGGCGTGCCTTGGGCTTGTCGACGAAACCGCTGCTGTTTTGCGCTGACCTCTTTTTTGCGACCGCTGCGAGCACAAGCAGTCCGATGGCCAGCAAAAAGATTATGAATAGGAACGTATTCATCTCTGCTTCTCCTTCAGCGCAGAGTCTCGCACGAGGCGCCGGCGCCCTCTTTTTGGCGTTTTCCCGGGCCTGCCGTTGCGGCGAATCCGGCCCTCAACGGAGCGTATGGAAGCTCACCATTTGCCATCCTTCGGAATGGCCTGGGGGTCGGCCTTGGCGCCGGCCGCAGCAGCAATCAGCTGCGCAGCCTCCGGGCGGTTGGCCTTGTTCGCAAAGTCGACGGCCGTCATGCCGAGCTGGTTCTTCATGGTGGTGTCCGCGCCTTCGGCCAGCAGGAGCTTCACAGCCTCGGTCGAGCCGTACATCGCGGCCATCATGAGCGGCGTGGTGCCGTTGGGCGATTGCGCGTCGATGAAGGCGTAGTTGTCCAGCAGCACCTTCATGATGCTCAGCTGGCCGCTGCTGGCGGCGTAATGCAGCGGTGTCCAGCCGGTCTTGTTGACGGCGGCGTCGCGCTTGAGCAGCTGCGTGACCACGTCCTGCTGGCCCTTGATGGCGGCCAGCATCAGCGGGGTTTCGTCCTTGGCGTTGGCCAGGTCGACGTCGGTCTGCGGCGATTCGAGCAGCACCTGGACCACCTTGGGCGACGGTTCACGCAGCGCAATGATCAGGCCGGTCTGGCCGTGCTCGTCGCGCGTGTTGGGGTCGAAACCGCGGTTCAACAGGGTGCGCACGCCGCTCGCGTTGTCTCCGCGCACGGCCCGGAAGAAATCTTCGAACGAGCCCGCGTGCGCGGCAAAAGTTGTTGCTGCGACAGCAAGATACAAGAACTTCTTGATGTATTTCTTCATATTTCTTTGACGCCCTTGAACAGCGTTTCGAAGTTGTTGCTGGTGGCCTCGGCCACGGCTTCGAGCGGTAGCTTGCGCAGTTCGGCGATCTGCTTGGCCACAAAGGGCACGTAGGACGGATTGTTGGTCTTGCCGCGGTACGGCACCGGCGCCAGGTACGGGCTGTCGGTTTCGATCAGCATGCGGTCGAGCGGCACGAAGGCCGCCACGTCGCGCAGGTCCTGCGCCTTCTTGAAGGTCAGGATGCCCGAAAAGGAAATATAGAAGCCCAGGTCGAGCGCCGCGCGTGCCACTTCGGCGGTTTCGGTGAAGCAATGGAACACGCCGCCCGCAGCCTTGCCGGCGCCGTCTTCGCCCTCCTCCTTGAGGATGGCCAGCGTGTCGGCCGAGGCTTCGCGCGTGTGGATGACCAGCGGCATGCGGGTTTGCTGCGCGGCGCGGATGTGCACGCGGAAGCGGTCGCGCTGCCACTCCATGTCGGCAATGCTGCGCCCGCCCTTGCGCTCTTCCATCTGGTAGTAGTCGAGCCCGGTTTCGCCGATGGCCACCACGCGGGGCAAGGCCGCGCGGCGCACCAGGTCCTCCACCGTGGGCTCGGCGATGTCCTCGTTGTCGGGGTGCACGCCCACGCTCGCCCAGAAGTTGTCGTAGCGCGCGGCCAGCGCCTGCACGTCGTCGAACTCCTCGAGCTTGGTGCAGATGCACAAGGCCCGGTCGACCTGCGCCTCGGCCATGGCGGCGCGGATTTGCGGCATCTGGTCCGCGAACTCGGGAAAAGTGAGGTGGCAGTGGGAATCGGTGAACATGGCTTGTCAGGGAGCGGCGGCTGGTCCCCATTCCAGAAATACCGCGGAACCGGCTCTGCCGGGCCGCTGGTATTGCCCCCGGTAGGGGGTGGGCGTAGCGACACGAAGTGCGCGCAGCCTGGGGGCGAGCTAAATGGTTTGTGTCGGGCGGTCGGAGGCCATCGAGCCGCCGAGCGCCGCTTCGATGCGGGCCTTGAGCTGGCGCGATTTCTCGTCCGAAGGAAAGCGGATGCCCACGCCTGGTGCCCGGTTGCCCGCGGCGCGCTGCGGCGTGATCCATGCAACCTTGCCGGCCACCGGATAGCGCTGCGGGTCTTCGGGAAGCGTCAGCAGCACGTAGACATCGTCGCCCAGCCGGTATTCGCGCGTGGTCGGAATGAAGATGCCGCCTTCGGCAAAGAGCGGAATGTAGGCGGCATAGAGCGCGCCCTTTTCCTTGATGGCGAGTTGGATCACGCTCGGCCGTTGAGGCGCCGGTGCGGCGGGTGCGGGTGCGGCTGGTTGGTTCATGGGCGGCGAGCAGCAGAGTTTAGGGTGGTTCGCGCTTCGCTCACAAGCGCTTCCAGCATCAGGCCCGCATTGAAGGGGTGTTCGGCGGTCCTGGCCGCATTCGCGAG
This sequence comes from Variovorax sp. SPNA7, assembly GCF_033807855.1. NCBI lineage: Bacteria > Pseudomonadati > Pseudomonadota > Betaproteobacteria > Burkholderiales > Comamonadaceae > Variovorax > Variovorax sp. SPNA7. The sequence goes on along the minus strand of NZ_CP138513.1, from coordinate 2,995,222 downwards.
CGACTTCGACCAGCGCGCGAGCGCCAGGTGCGAAGGCGCCGCGGACGGCAGGTCGGCGGCATCGAAGAAACGCGGTGCGGCGCCGCTGCCGACGGCCATCAGGTCGTGGCAGAGCTTCTGCAGCGAGCCGATGGCCTGCGAGGGCGACTGGTCCGCAAGCGCCGCCACCTCACCGCGCGAAACGGCCTTGGGCAAGAGCGACCAGGCCTTGGGCGACTGGCCGGAGCGCGCGAGCCGCAGCGCATCGCTGGGGCGTCCACCGGCGGCGCGCAGCAATGCGGTGGCATCGGCGGCGGGCACGTCTTGAGCGGCCAGCCAGGCTTCGGCTTCGGCCGTCTCGGGCCAGGGCAGCGTGAAGCCCAGGCAACGGCTGCGGATGGTCGGCAGCAACTGCCAGGCCGCCTCGCTGGCCAGCACGAAGCGGACATCGCCGACCGGCTCCTCGAGCGTCTTGAGCAGCGCATTGGCGGTGATGGTGTTCATGCGCTCGGCCGGATACACCAGCACCACCTTGCCGCGGCCGCGGGCGCTGGTGCGCTGGGCAAAGCCGACGGCGTCGCGCATGGCTTCGACGCGGATCTCGCGGCTGGGCTTGCGCTTCTTGTCGTCGATGTCGGCCTGCGCCTTTTCGTCGAGCGGCCAGCCCAGCTCCTGCATGGCCACCTCGGGCATCAGCACGCAAAGGTCGGCATGGGTGCGCACCTCGATGGCATGGCAGCTCGGGCAATGGCCGCAGGCGGTGCCGCCCTCCTCCTTGTTGGGCTGTTCGCACAGCCAGGCCGCGGCAAGCGCGAGCGCGAGTTCGTATTGGCCCAGGCCCGAAGGCCCCTGCAGCAGCCAGGCATGGCCGCGCTGGCGCAGCAGTTCCGCGAGCGGCCGATGCAGCCAGGGCGAGAGCGCGGGCGTGCTCATCGCGGCGCTCCACTTGAAGGTGCCAGCGCGCCGCGTGCGGCGAGCGCCGTCTCCACCTGTTGCCAGACCTGGTCGCGCGTCTGGCTGGCGTCGATGCGCACGAAGCGCTGCGCATCGGCCGCCGCGCGGGCCGCGTAGCCCGCCGCCACGCGCCGGAAGAATTCGACCGGCTGCGATTCGAACTTGTCGGGCAGGCGCGCGCCCGCCAGCCGCTCGGCGGCGATCTCGGGCGCCAGGTCGAACCAGAGCGTGATGTGGGGCTGAAGCAGCCCCGCCGCTCCCCTGCCCCCCTGCACCCATTGCTCCAGCGTCGACAGCACCTGCGTATCGAAATCGCGGCCCGCGCCCTGGTAGGCGAAGGTGGCGTCGGTGAAGCGGTCGCACAGCACCACGTCGCCGCGCGCCAGCGCCGGCTCGATGACCCGCAGCACGTGGTCACGCCGCGCCGCGAACACCAGCAGCGATTCGGTCAGCGGGTCCATCGCCTGTTCGAGGACGAGCCCGCGCAGGGTTTCGGCCAGTGGCGTGCCGCCGGGCTCGCGCGTGCGCACGACCGTGCGGCCGCGGGCCTTGAAGAGCGCCTCCATCGCGTCGAGATGGCTCGACTTGCCGGCGCCATCGATGCCCTCGAGCGTCAGAAACAAGCCGTCACTCATTGCGCAACTTTCGGTTTGGGTTCGGTGCCGCCGCGCTGGTAGCGGTTGACCGCGCGGTTGTGATCGTCGAGCGAACTGCTGAACTGGCTGGTGCCGTCGCCGCGCGACACGAAGTACAGCGACTTGCTCTGCGCCGGCTGCACCGCCGCCAGCAGCGCCGCCTTGCCCGGCATGGCGATGGGCGTGGGCGGCAGGCCGCCGCGGGTGTAGGTGTTCCAGGGCGTGTCGGCCAGCAGGTCCTTCTTGCGCAGGTTGCCGTCGAACGCGGTGCCCAGGCCGTAGATCACGGTCGGGTCGGTCTGCAGCGGCATGCCGGCACGCAGCCGGTTGACGAAGACAGCGGCGATCTCGGAGCGGTCCTTGGCTTTTCCTGTCTCCTTTTCGACAATGCTGGCCAGGATCAGCGCCTGATCCGCCGACTGGATCGGCAAATCGGCCGCCCGAGCCGCCCATGCCGCTTCGAGCTTCTTGTCCATCGCCCGCATGGCGCGCTGCAGCAGCGCGATGTCGGTCGAGCCCTTCGAGTAGGTATAGGTGTCGGGGAAGAAGCGGCCTTCAGGATGCACGCCGGGCCGGCCCAGCTTGGCCATCAGTGCATCGTCGGGCAGGCCGATGGTTTCGGGCTTGAGCTGTTCGGCCTTGGCGAGCGCGGCGCGCACCTGCCGGATGTTCCAGCCTTCGACCAGCACGAGGCTGCGGGTGGCTTCCTCGCCGCGCACCAGCACGTTGAGCAGCATCTTGGGCGTGATGCCGCGCTCCAGTTCGTAGCTGCCGGCGCGGATCTGGCGGTCCTGTCCCGAAATGCGGAACCAGAAATAGAGCATCTGCGGCTGCACGTCGGTGCCGGTATCGGCCACCGCCTGCGCGACGCCGCGCGGCGTGGTGCCGGGCTCCACGGAAAGATCGACGCTGGGCGCGGGCAGCTTGAGCGGCTGGTGCACCCACCAGAGGCCAGCGGCGCCGAGGCCGAGCGCAGCCAGGGCGGCGAGCAGGAAAAGCGTGAGAAAGAAGCGGCGCACGGGTCCGATGATTTAGCGGAGAGAAGAAAACGAATCAGCACGAAAAGCCGGTGGCCCTGCGGGAACCGGGGCGGGATTCCCTGCGGACCCGACGGAACGGCTCCGACCATGATAATTCAGCGATGACTACTGTCGTTCTCAATGGTGTTACCGCTCTTTCCGGCCTTGGCGTGATCCGCGCCGAGGGGCCCGATGCCGCCAGCTTCCTGCATGGCCAGCTCACCCAGGATTTCGCGCTGCTGGGCGCCACCGAGGCCCGCCTGGCCGCGCTTTGCACCGCCAAGGGCCGCGTGATCGCCAGCTTCGTCGGCATCCGGCCGCAGCCCGAACTGGTGCTGCTGGTGTGCAGCCGCGACATCCTGGCCGCCACGCTCAAGCGCCTGTCGATGTACGTGCTGCGCGCCAAGGCCAGGCTCACAGATGCCACGGAGCAATTCGCGCTGTACGGCCTTGCCGGCACCGCGCTGGCCGCCAACGGGCTCGATGCCGCCGCCCTGCCCGGCCAGCGCACTGCCATCGGCCAAGACATCAGCGCGGTGTCGCTCTACCCGGCCGACGGCGTGCCGCGCGCGATGTGGATCGCGCCCGCCGGCAGCCCGGCGCCTGCCGGTCCGGCGCTCGATGCGCAGCTGTGGCAGTGGAGCGAGGTCCGCAGCGGCATCGTGACCGTGACCACGCCGGTGGTCGAGGCCTTCGTGCCGCAGATGATCAACTACGAATCCGTGGGCGGCGTGAACTTCAAGAAGGGCTGCTACCCGGGCCAGGAAATCGTGGCGCGCAGCCAGTTCCGCGGCACCCTGAAGCGGCGCACCTACCTCGTGCAGGCCGATGCGCCTCTGAGCGCGGGGCAGGAGGTGTTCGCGGCCGGCGACGCCGAGCAGCCCGTGGGCACGGTGGCGCAGGCCGCGCCGGCGCCCGGCGGCGGCTGGGCCGCGCTGATCTCGATCCAGATCTCGGCGCTCGAGACCGGCGGCCTGCATGCGGGCAGCGCCGACGGGCCGGCGCTCAGGGTCGAGCCGCTGCCGTATCCGCTGCTCGAAGACATCTAGACGCAACTGGACCGAAGAAACGGACGCCCGGCGCCGCCCCGAAAGAGGCGGCGCCATTTTTTTGCGCGCGTTTAACCCTGCCGCCGGTGCTGCTGCGTAGAAGCCTTACCGATCCACTCCTGGCAAGGAAAGACATCATGAAGCGCAGACTCCTCTTCTCGACCGCCCTCGCATGGACCGCGCTGGGCGTGCTGCCGGCTTGCGCCGAAAGCCCGGTGCGGCCCCTGCCCTCGCTTTCGCCACCTTCGACCTTCAACCGCATCGGTTCGCTGATGCAGCTCAGCGTGATCGATCGCGCGAGCGGCCGCGAACTGCCCATCTACCGCCACCGCGGCGAATACTGGGTGGCCGGCCGGCCCGGCACGCGCTACGCGATCCGCGCGCGCAATGCGATGGGTGAACGCGTCATGGCCGTGATGTCGGTGGACGGCATCAACATCGTGACCGGCGAGACCGCGGGCGTGCTGCAGAACGGCTATGTGTTTTCCGGCGGCGAGGGCAGCGACATCACGGGCTGGCGCAAGAGCGATTCGCAGATCGCAGCCTTCGAATTCACCTCCATCGGCAATTCGTATGCAAACCGCACCGGCCGGCCGGACGACGTCGGCGTGATCGGCGTTGCGATGTTCCGCGAGCGCGCGCCCGAGCCGCCTCCCGCGCCGCCCATCGCCTTTCCGCGCCGCGACGGCAGCGCCCGCGAGATGGAGCGCCGCAGCGGGGCGCCATCGGCCGCGTCCGAAGCCGCACCGGCCGAACCTGCCGCGCAGGCCCGCTCGGCCGACAGCGCGCTGGGCGCCGAGGCGGCCGCGTCGGCAAAGGGAAGCCTGGCCCGGCCAGCGCCGCCCAGCCCGAGCCTGGGCACCGCCCACGGCCGGCGCGAGACCTCGCACGTCGGCCACACCAGCTTCGAGCGCGCGCGGCCCACGCCCGACGAGGTGGTGCGCATCCGCTACGACAGCCGCGAGAACCTCATCGCCGCGGGCGTGATTCCGGCGCCGCCGCCCGCGCGCTGGCCGCGTCCCGAAGGCCCGTCCGCCTTTCCAGGTTCGGAGATGGGCTACGTGCCCGATCCGCCGGCGCGCTACTGAGCCCTGTCGAGCGCTGCGTGCTCAGGCCAGCGTGCGGCGCATCTCGATGTGCGGGATGCCGGCTTCCTCGAAGGGCTCGCCGTGCACGGCATAGCCCAGGCGCGCATAGAAGCGCTCCGCGCTGCGCTGGGCATGCAAGCCGATCTCGCGGTCGCCGCGCGCCTTGGCTGCGGCTTCCAGCGCCTGCATCACGGCGGCGCCGTGGCCGCCGCTGCGCAGCGCGCGGTGCACGGCCATGCGGCCGAGCATGGCCGTGCCGTCGACCGCATCGAGCAGCCGGCCGGTCGCAATCACCTGGCCGAGCCGGTTGCGGACCACCGCGTGCAGCACGATGGCATCGTGCGCGTCCCACTCCAGTTCCTTGGGGATGTTCTGCTCCTCGATGAAGACCGCGCGGCGCAGCGCGCCCGCGCCTTCGCCCAGGGTTTTCCAGTCGCCTGTTTCCACCGTGCGCATCGGCTCGCCGGCCTCGAAGCCCGTGAGGATTTCGCGCAAGGCCGCCGGCACCGGCTTCGAGGTCTGCGTGGCCGGGTCGGCAAACACATAGACGAGTTCGCAGCCCACCAGGTACTGGTCCTGCCGGAACAGCGCGCCTTCGAAGACGATGGACGAGTTGCCGATGCGCGCGCATTTCATGGCCACGTCGATCACGTCGTCCATGCGCGCCGAGGCGCGAAAGTCGACCGTGGCCTTGCGCACGTACAGGTCGCCGCCCAGCGCATGCATCGCTTCTTCGTATGGCAGCGCGAGCGCGCGCCAATAGTCGGCAACTGCGGTGTCGAAGTACATCAGGTAGTGCGCGTTGAATACGATCTTCTGCATGTCGACTTCGGCCCAGCGCACGCGCAGGCGGTGAAAGAAGCGGAAGTCTTTTCTCTGGGGCATGGTCTTGTCGTTCATGGGTTCAGTGCGTCCTTGAGTGCACGGGCCGCGTCGTCCTGCGCCTGCAGCGCCTCGGGGATGGCGCGGCCCATTTTCAGAAATTCGTGGATCACGCCGCGGTAGATTTCCAGGTCGACCGCCACCCCCGCGGCACGGAGCTTGTCGGCGTAGGCAATGCCCTCGTCCACCACCGGATCGCATTCGGCCAGGCCGATCCATGCGGGCGCCACGCCGTCGACGTCGTCGGCCAGGAGCGGCGCAAAGCGCCAGTCGTCGCGGTCGGCCGGCGTGCGCACGTACTGGCCGAAGAAATAGTCGATCAGCGCCTTGGTGAGCAGCGGGCCATGGGCGTAGCGCCGGTGCGAGGCCGTGTCCTGGTGCGCCGCGGTGCCGGGATAGATGAGCATCTGCAGCGCGAGCGGCAGGCCCGCGTCGCGCGCGAGAATCGCGCACACCGCGGCCAGCGTGCCGCCGGCGCTGTCGCCGCCCACGGCCAGGCGCTCGATGTCGACGCCGACGCGGCCGCCTTCATGGGCGAGAAACGCGAAGGCATCCCATGCGTCGTTCGATGCCGTCGGAAACTTGAACGCGGGCGCCAGCCGATAGTCGACCGACACCACCGCGCAGCCGCTCTTGCTGCTCAGCACGCGGCACAGCGTGTCATGCGTGCGGATGTTGCCGACCGTGAAGCCGCCGCCATGAAAATACACCAGCGCCGGCAGCACCGCCGTTGCCGACGGCGCGTAGAGCCGCGCCGGAATCGCGAAGCCATCGCGCGCCGGAATCGTGAAGTCGTCGACGCGCTCCAGCGCGGGCTTTTGCACTTCGAGCACGCCCGCGCCTTTTTCGTAGGAGGCCTTGGCCTCGTCGGGCGTGAGCTGGTCGAGCGAGGGATGGCCGGCCCGTGCCATGCGCTCGACCACGCCGGCCATCTTCGCGGTGAGCGGAGGCTGCCATGTACCGGGCGCGACATCGGCAAGGGTTTTATTCATGTGCAAGACTGTCCCTGCTTGTTAGATTTGGGTGGTCTGCAATCGTACTGCCCCAGGCAAACCCACCTCATGGCCCTCATCCAATACCTCACCCAGATCCAGTTCGAATTCGGCGCCATCAAGCTGCTGTCCAGCGAATGCGCGCGCATCGGCATCAACCGGCCGCTGATCGTGACCGATGCGGGCGTGCGCGCGGCCGGCGTGCTGCAGAAGGCGCTCGATGCCATTGCCGACCTCGAGGTGGCGGTGTTCGACCAGACGCCGTCCAACCCCACCGAGGCCGCCGTGCGCGCAGCCGTCGAGCTGTACCGCAGCGGCCGCTGCGACGGCCTCATCGCCGTGGGCGGCGGCTCCGCCATCGACTGCGCCAAGGGCGTGGCGATTGCCGCCACGCACGAAGGCCCGCTCAAGACCTACGCCACCATCGAAGGCGGCTCGCCCAAGATCACCGACCGCGCAGTGCCGCTCATTGCGGTGCCCACCACCAGCGGCACCGGCAGCGAGGTGGCGCGCGGCGCCATCGTGATCGTCGACGACCACCGCAAGCTCGGCTTCCACAGCTGGTTCCTGATGCCCAAGGCCGCCATCTGCGACCCCGAGCTCACGCTCGGCCTGCCGCCCCGGCTCACCGCCGCCACCGGCATGGACGCGATTGCGCACTGCATGGAAACCTTCATGTCAGCCGCCTTCAATCCGCCGGCCGACGGCATCGGCCTGGACGGCCTGGAGCGCGCCTGGCTGCACATCGAGCGTGCCACCAAGGACGGCAGCGACCGCGAGGCGCGCCTCAATCTCATGAGCGCGTCGATGCAGGGCGCCATGGCGTTCCAGAAGGGCCTGGGCTGCGTGCACTCGCTGAGCCACAGCCTGGGCGGCGTCGATCCGCGCCTGCACCACGGCACGCTCAACGCCCTCTTCCTGCCGGCCGTGATCCATTTCAACGCCGGTGCCGAGTCTGTGCAGAAGGAGCAGCGGCTGCAGCGCATGGCGCGGGCCATGCACCTCGATTCACCCGGCGATCTCGGCGACGCGATCCGCGACATGAACGCGCGCCTCGGCCTGCCCAAGGGCCTGGCCGAAGTGGGCGTCACCCCCGCCCTGTTCGAACAGATCATCGACGGCGCCATGGCCGACCACTGCCACAAGACCAACCCGCGGCTGGCTTCGCGCGACGACTACAAGGCGATGCTTGAGGCCTCGATGTAAGGGGCTGTCCATTTGGGGCAGGTTGGGCGCAGTTGTTCGGGGCGCGATCACGCCGACGGGGGACATTCGCGGAGGGGAGTACCCGGTGATCTGTGCACGCGCCCCGAACAACAGCGCCCCAAACTAGGGAAGGTCTGATCAAGAGCACGTTTCTTGCATGAGGGCTGAACCCTGCAAAGGAGCAAGAGCGATGAGCCAGATCAGTTTTGCGGATGCCGAGCAAGCGGGCAAGAGGAAGAAGACAAGGCGCGAAGTCTTCCTTGGCGAGATGGAACTGGTGGTGCCGTGGAAGGCGCTGCTCAAGGTCATCGAACCTCACTACCCAGTGGCAGGCCGAGGCCGTCGACCCTACCCGTTGCAAGCCATGCTGCGCGTGCACCTGATGCAGAACTGGTTCGCCCTGAGCGACCCGGCGATGGAAGAAGCGCTGTATGAGATCGCCTCGCTGCGCACGTTCGCCGGACTCGGTCTGGAGGCCATCCCCGATGAGACGACCATCCTGAACTTCCGCCACCTGCTGGAAGCCAGCGATCTGGCCGAAGACATCTTCAAGCAGGTCAACGCCCACCTGGCCAGGAAGGGGCTGCTGCTGAAGAGAGGTTCCATTGTCGATGCCACGATCATCTCGGCGCCCAGTTCCACCAAGAACGAGAGCGGCGAGCGAGACCCTGAGATGCACCAGACGAAGAAGGGAAACCAATGGCACTTCGGGATGAAGGCGCACATCGGTGTGGATGCGGACTCGGGGCTGGTTCACACGGTGACGACCACTGCGGCCAACGAGGCCGACGTGGAACAGGTGGGCGACCTGCTTCACGGCAAAGAGGACGCCGTATGGGCAGACTCGGGCTACCGGGGAGCGCAGAGCCGTGTGAAGCGGGGTGTGCAATGGCACATCGCGGGCCGACCCAGCGACATGGCGAAGATGCCAGAGGGCCGCGCCAAGGACAGGGCACGCAAGTTGGAGTATCAGAAGGCGAGCATCCGCGCGAAGGTGGAGCACCCGTTCCGGGTGATCAAGCGGCTGTTCGGGCTCGTGAAGGTGAGGTTCAAGGGACTGGCCAAGAACACGGCGCATGTGATCACGCTGTTTGCGCTGTCGAACCTGTGGATGGCCCGCAGAAAGCTGATTGCGATGCTGGAGCAGGTGCGTCCGCAAACAGTCTGAGGGCGCTGGATGAGGGGCAGGTCTTGTCGCTTCGGGGCATCCGGCGATGCGGTTCATCACCATGCACACCATTGGCCCTCAGCGCACGCCAATTTGTGACCTGTTCAGACCTTCCCTAGAGCACACGTCATGTATATGACATAAGGAATTTCTAGACTGGCATTCGAAGGCTTCGCATCCGCAGAAGCCCCAAGGGCCAGGGAAATTTCGAATGCCACGTACCGTCCAGGTTCACACCGTACTCAACGCCGAGCAGCTGAAGTTCCGCGCGATGCGGGGACAGGAAGGCCTCTCGCAGCTGTTCGAGTTCGAGGTCGACATGGTCAGCCCGAGCTTCAACCTCGACCTGAAGAAGCTGCTGGGCACTTCGCTCACGCTCGAACTGCAGGACGAAGGCGCATCGCGCTTTCTCAACGGCACCGTGGTGCGCTTCGAGCTCGTTGGCCGCGCCAACGAAACCGGCCGCCACTACGTCTACCGCGCGCTGGTGCAGCCCTGGCTCTGGTACCTCACGCGCACCACCGACTGCCGCATCTTCCAGAACATGAGCGTGCCCGACGTGCTCGACGAAGTGCTCGGCAAATACGGCTTCGAATACGAGAAGCGCCTCACCGGCAGCTACCGCCCCTGGGAATACTGCGTGCAGTACCAGGAGAGCGACTTCGCCTTCGTGTGCCGCCTCATGGAGCACGAGGGCATCGCCTACCACTTCGAGCACCGCAACGGCTCGCACCTGCTGGTGCTGGCCGACGACATCGGCGGCTATAGCACCCTGCCGGGCCATGCCACCATTGCCTACCGTCCGCGCGACCGCGTGGTGAACGCCATGGAGCCCTGCATCGACCAGTGGCGCATCTCGGAGCAGATCACCTCGGGCCGCGTGATGCTCGACGACTTCGACTTCAGGAAGTCGCGCGCGTCGCTCCAGAGCGTGCAGCAGGATCCGAAGGGCCACGACCATTCGAGCTACGAAGTCTATGAATGGCTGGGCGGCTACAGCGAGAACGACCAGGGCGACAGCTACGCGAAGATCCGCCTGCAGGAGCTGCAGTGCGCGCACGAGTTGGCCACGGGCCACACCAACGTGGCGGGCATGGCGCCGGGCTACCTGTTCCAGATGACGCACTGCCCCCGCGAGGCCGACAACCGCGAATACCTTGTCACGCAGACCCGCTACGACCTGCAGGAGCCCGAGTACTCCACCGGCGGCACGGCCGAATCGGTGTGCGAGTTCGACTTCACCGTACTGCCTTCCAGCGTGCCCTACCGCCCCGCGCGCAAGACGCCCAAGCCGCGCACCAACGGCCCGCAGACCGCCACCGTGGTCGGTCCCGAAGAGATCTGGACCGATCGCTTCGGCCGCGTGAAACTGCAGTTCCGCTGGGACCGCTACGGCCAGTCGGACGAGAACAGCTCGTGCTGGGTGCGCGTGTCGAGCAACTGGGCCGGCGCCAACTACGGCACCATGCACATGCCGCGCGTGGGCCAGGAAGTGATCGTCGATTTCATCGGCGGCGAACCCGACCGCCCCATCATCACCGGCCGCGTCTACAACAACGACCAGATGCCGCCGTGGGAACTTCCGGCCAACGCCACGGCCAGCGGCATCCTCACGCGATCGAGCACGGGCGGCGCGGCCAACCAGGCCAACATGCTGCGCTTCGAGGACCGCAGCGGCGCCGAGCAGATCCTGCTGCACGCCGAGCGCAACCTCGACGTCGAGGTGGAAGCCGACGAAACGCACACCACCGGCGGCACCCGCACCACGGTCATCAAGGGCCACGAGTCGGCCACCTACCAGAGCGGCGAGACGCGCGACATCACCGCGGGCGCGAAAGAAACCATCACCGGCGGCGACACGCGCGACGTGACCGGCGGCTTCAGCGAAACGGTCAGCGGCGGCGTCACGCAGACCATTTCGGGCGGCAAGAAGCGCACGCTCAGCGGCGGGCTGAACGACACCATCAGCGGCGGCGTCAACCTTGCGATCACCGGCGGCTTCCACGGCACCATCGATGGAAAGGAGATCCGCTTCGTGAGCGGCGGACGCAATGACACCATCGACACCTCGAACACCGTGCTGGTCAACGGCCCATCGAACACCACGGTGACCGGCCCGACGGTGCACACCTCCCCGGATGTGACCTTCAACACGACGAACCACATCCACAACACGACGCAGCACGTCATCAACACCAGCGTCTACAACACGACGTCCAACACCTACAACAACCTGACGGTCAACTACACCAACAACTCCATCTCCTACACCAACAACTACTCCAAGAGCAGCGACTGGAGGTGGTTCCGCCTGGGCGGCACCGGCCTGAACATGGACGTGTCGGGCATTTCGCTGGGCGTGGTGGCCGTGCGTTCGATGGCCATCGGCGTGCAGGCGCAGGCCATCGGCGTGAAGCTGGAGGCTGTGGGCGCGGAGTGGAAGAACAAGGCAATGTCGCTGGGGGATGCCGGTGCGCTCATCCAGCTCGTGGGCACGGAGATCAAGACGGGCGGCCTGCGCGCCGGCATCCAGGCGCTCAAGATCCTGCTCTGAAGCGTGGAAAACGTGCTCGAGATCGTGCTGTGGGGGGTATTCGGCATCGTCAGCCTGGGCGTGATCGTGCTCGCCGCAATCGTGCTCGCGGTGTCGCTGATGAGCCATCGCGCCTATGCCGAGGAAGGCCGTCTGTGGCAGCAGCTGCAGGCCAGCGGGCGTCCGCTGCAGGGCGTCGCGGTTTCCCTGGTGCGCTCGCCCAGCGGCTACTCCCGTCGCGGCCCCGTCGGGCAGCGCATGACAGCCGTGCAGCTCGGCGTCGCCTACGTCGATGCCGACGGCATCGAGCAGCAAACCACCTTGCGCACGCTCATCGACGAGGACCTGCTGGCCCATTTTTCCGCGGGCCGGCCCGACATTCATCTACTGCAGGACCCGCAAGACCCGTCGCGACTGGCCATCGACCGCAGGCACACCCCGCTGGCGATCCGCGGCGCAAGGCGCTGATCCCGCCGTGAAGACCATCAAACCCCTGCGCCTGAGCGTCCTGACGCGACCCTTCCTGCGCGCGCAAAGCCAGCGTCTCGCACTCACCGTGATCGGCATGCACACCCTCGGCGAAGGGGGCGTGCTGCTGCCGGAGACGGAGCTCTGGAAGACCGTCTCTGCCGAACTGGGAAACCAGTCCGCGATCGATCTCGGCATTCCCAAGCTGCGGCCCGAGTTCCTGGTGAGCGGCCAGGCCTACACCTGCCACCAGCAGGACAAGACACGCTGCGCGGTCGACTTGCGCGTCGGCACCTTGCGACGACAGTTCCTCGTTTCGGGCGACCGCTACTGGCTGGATGGCCGCGCCACCGAGCCGCAGGTTTTCGACACCATGCGCCTGGACTGGCGACACGCGTTCGGTGGCCCCGGCTTTGCCGCCAACCCCGCGGGCATCGGGTACGCACCCGAGATGGTCAATGGCCTGCTGGTGCAGCGGCTTCCCAACGTCGAACGCCCGGGCGATGGCATGGACCGCCCCGACCGGCAACCGGTCCCGGCCTGCCCGGGTGCAATGGACGTCGATCTGCCCGAACGCCTGAAGCTGCTGGGAACGGACTACGGCGACCAGTGGCGCGAGACGCTCTACCCCGGCTTCGCGCGCGACATGGACTGGCAGTTCTTCAACGCCGCGGCTCCGGAACAACGCTGGAACGACGAACTGTCCATCCCCGCTGCCGCGCCCTACGAGATCTGGAACATGCACCCAGAGCATGCGGTGCTGCGCGGACGGCTTCCGGATCTGCGCGCGCGCGGCTTCGTGGCGAGAAAGTCTGCGCGGCCCCTTGCGCTGGAAGAGGTGCCGCTGCGGCTGACCACCGCCTGGTTCTTCCCGCACATGGCGCAGGTCATGCTGATCTTTCACGGCGAGACGCTCATCGCCGAGGACGATGCCGCGGATATCACGCATGTCATGCCGGCGATGGAGGCGGCAGACAGCCCGCTGCGCCCCCTCTCCCACTACGAGAAGGTCTTGGAGAATCGCTGCAACCTGGAGAAAGGCGCGATCCACGCGCTCCTCGACGAGGAACTGCTGCCGGCCTCGGCCATCGGCCCCTGGCTGGACCAGATCGACGCGCGCGAATCGATCCTGGCAAGGAACATCAAGGACAAGGGCGAGCGCCTGCGCGCCGAACTGACGGCGCGCGGCCTGGAGGCCGGCCGCAAGGCGCGCCATTTCCGGGAACGGCCCCTGCCGAAGCCTTTCGACAAGATGCCCACGCTGGCCGAACTGCCCGAGTTCATCGACAAGACACGCGCCTACCAGCGCGAACAGGAACGCAAGCTGGACGAAGCCAGGCAGGAGGTCGCGAAGGCGGCCCGGGACAACGCATCCGAGTCGCGCAAGGCGGGCTTCGACAGCAGCCGGATCACCGACGAGGAAAGCCAGAACGCGCAGCTCAAGGGCCCGCCGAAATTCGAGGCCGAGACGATCGTCGAGGGCCTGGCCGGCATCGCCGCGGCCACGGGCACCCCGGCCATGAGCGCCGCCGAGCACGCCGAGCTGCAGGCCCTCGGGCAGCGGGGCCGGCAGGACATGCTGACGCTGTACCGCATGGCGGCCCACCACCAGGCCGCTGCCGATCCGATGGCTGCCGAACAGAATGCGCAGACGCGCGAACGCGTGCTCGCCGCCATGGCCGCGAACCGCGACCTGTCCGCCATGGATCTGACGGGCTGCGACCTGTCGGGCCTCGATCTGCGGGGCGCCCGCATGCACCAGACCTTGCTCGAAGGCGCCCGCCTCCAGGGCACCCGCCTGGATGGCGCCGACCTGAGCCAATCGGTGCTGGTGCGCGCCGACCTGCGCCAGGCCTCGTTGACGGGCTGCAACCTGGAGCGTGCCAACCTCAGCCTCGCGCGCTGCGAAAACACCAACTTCGCGCAGGCCCGCTTCGAGCGCACGCAGATGGAAAAGCTGCGCCTCGACGGCTGCTGTCTCGACGAAGCGAGGTGGAGCCACCTGTTGCTGCAGGGGATCGAACTCGCGGATTGCAGCCTGCGGCGCGCCGACCTCCGCTACGTGAGCATGGCCGAACACTGCCGGCTGGCGCGCTGCGACTTCGGCGAGGCACGCCTGGAAAAGGTGCTGTTCGTGCAGGCCGAGTTCGAGTCGGTGGATTTTTCCGGCGCCACCGTCGAAGCCTGCAGCTGGGCCCACACGCCGCTGCACAAGGGCATCCGGTTTCGGCGTGCCCTGCTCAAGACCACCAGCTTCGTCGGCACCACGGATCTTCGCGAGGCCGACTTCGAGGATGCCACGCTGGTGCATTGCACCCTGCGCGAGCTGCCTCTCGATGGCGCGAACTTCAGGCGGGCTACGCTCGATACCTGCGATTTCTCCTCCGCGTCGCTCAAGGGCGCGGACCTGCGCGCGGCGGCGGCGCCCGACAGCCTCTTCATCCGCGCCGATTTCACGCGTGCCTCCCTGCGGCTCGCCAATCTCATGAATGCCAACCTTCAGAAGGCCTGCCTGGTCGATGCCGACCTGGGCGAGGCCAACCTGTTCCGTGCCGATGTCTCCCAGATCCTCATCACCCCAGGCACGATCACCCTGGGTGCCCACATCGACCAGATGAAGACACTGCCCCGGGGCCCCGAGGCGGGCGGCGCGTGAATGCCGAGACGCTGGCAGCCCAGGTCCGCAACGGCGAGCCGATCCGCGAGAAGGACTTCAGCAACATGGACATGAGGGGCATCGACCTGCGCGGCGGCGTGTTCAGCGAATGCAGCTTCCGGGGCGTTCAGGCCGATGCCGCGCGGCTGGGCGAATCCCTCTTCGAGAAATGCCGCTTCGACCAGGCGCAGTTGCCTGCGGCGGAGCTGACGCGCGCCGCCTTCCACGAGTGCAGCCTGCAGGATGCGGTGCTGGATGCGGCCTCCATGCCGCATTCGGTGTTCAGCGGCTGCACGCTGCGGGGCATTCGGCTGGAAGAGGCCTTCATGGACCAGGCGAACTTCCATCAAAGCGAGCTGCGCAACGCCTGCCTGGACCGTGCCAGCCTCGACAAGGCCGTGTTCTCCGAGTGCGACTTGACCGGCGCGTCCTTCCATGCGGTGGCCTTCTCGTCGACCATCTTCTTTCGCGCAGCGCTGACGGGCACGCGCTACGCCGGAGCCAGCTTCACGAACGCGATTTTCAGCGAGGCGGATCTTGCGGGGCAGGACTTCTCCGGGCAGCAGTTCCACCTCTGCCAGTTCATCGATGCGGTGCTGGCGGCGTGCCGATTCGGCGATGCGCGCCTCACGCAGTGCAACTTCAAGGGTGCCGACCTGCGCAATGCGGTGCTGGCGGGGGCGCAGGCCATGCAGTGCCTGTTTCCCGAGGCCGACCTGCGCGGCGTCGATGCGCGGCGCGGCCACTTCCAGCAGAGCATCTGGGTCGACGCCCATCTCGACGGCGCAGACTTCTCGCAGGCGCAGCTCGAGCAAGGCGTCTTCCATCGCGCGCACTGCGGGCAGACCGCATTCGCCGGCAGCCGCCTGGACTACGCCGATTTTTCCTACGCCTCGCTGGTCCAGGCCGACTTCCGCGATGCCGCTTTCCTGCGCACCGTGTTTCATCGCGCCGACCTGGACGGCGCCAGGTTCAGTACCCGCCTGGGTACGCTGGACCGGGACCCTGCGCTGCACGAAGCCGAGAAGGTGGCGCTCCAGCAGACCGAGCGCCCATCCCGCCTGGACCGCGACATCCATGGCCGCCGCCCCAAGAAAGGAAGCCCATGACCTCCACCCGGACCACCGCCGGCGACACGATCGCCACTGCACGCCATGCAACGCAAGGCGTGCTGGATCCGCTCATGCAGCGCCCTTCGCATGCGGCCCGCGCGGACTCCGGCACGCGGACCGCCACGGTGATCGCCAGCGATGGCGATCCCTGGTTCGAGGTCGACCTCGACGATGGCCAGGGATCGCTGCGCTGCCGGCGCGTCGCCAGCTGCCTGCTGCTGCCTGCGCCGGGCGATACGGTGCTGATCACCTCGACCCGCCAGGGCGACAGCTTCGTCATCGCGGTGGTCGCCCAGGCCGACCCGCGGCAGGCGACGCTGGCCGTGGACGGCGACCTGACGCTGGTGTCGCGCTCGGGTGGCATCCGCGCGCGCAGCGCCGGCCCGATGGCGCTGGAGTCGGACACATCGATCGCCATGCAGTCGCCCGAGTGGCGCGCGCAGGCCCGGCGGGCCCATTGCGAGATCGGGGAGATGGACTACCAGGGCACCCGCATCCGCTTCAGCGTGCTGGTGTCGCGCTTCGTCGGGCGCACCTGCGAGGTGGTGCTGGATCGCCTCAACCTGCTCACCCGCTCGAGCTTCCGCCTGACCGAGGAGATGGAACAGGTGCGGGCCGGCCAGATCGACATTCAGGCCGAGCAGACCTTGCGCCTGCATTCGAAGAACACGCTGCTGACCAGCAAGGGGCTGGTCAAAGTCGATGCCGAGCAGATCCACATGGGCTGAAAGAAGGAACCCCGACATGTTTGCCAACGCACAGATGATGGGCATGGACCTCGCGTTTCCCGATGTCTGCAAGACGCCGCCAGCGCTGCCCATCCCTTACCCGAACTTCGCGCTCGGGCCCACGGCCATTCCCAATGCCTGGAACATCCTCTACGGCGGCACGCCGGCCCACAACCTGGCCACCACCACGCCCATCACCAACGGCGACAACGCGGGCGTGCTGATGGGCGTGGTGTCGCAGACGGTGATGGGGCCTTCGCGCCACATCACCGGCGCGTTCACCGTGCTGCTCAAGGGCACGCCCTGCACGCGCATGACCAGCCTGTCGGTGCAGAACCGCTGCAACATCATCGGCATGCGCATCGTGCCCAGCCAGTTCAAGGTGCTGGTGCTGGCGGCCTGAGGCTTTTTTTATTCCGCCTTCACGCCCGCCGTGCGGATGACCTTGCCCCACTTGGCCGTTTCGGCCTTGATGAAGGCATCGAACTCCTCGGGCGTGCTGCCGGCCGGAATGGTGCCCATGGCGTCCAGCTTGGCGCGCGTCTCTTCGCTCTTGATGATGCGCGCGATCTCGTCCGACATGCGCTTGACGATGTCACGCGGCGTGCCGACCGGCGCCAGCATGCCGGCCCAGGTGCTGCCGGTGAAGCCCGCGAAGCCCTGCTCGATGAAGGTCGGCACGTCGGGCGCGGCAGCCAGGCGCTTGTCGCCCGCCACGCCGATGAGCCGCACCTTGCCCGCCTTGGCCTGGTTGATGAGGCCCGTGGGTGCATCGAAGAACAGCTGGATCTGCCCGCCCATCAGGTCCGTGAGCGCGGGCACCGCACCGCGGTACGGAATGTGGATCATGTAGGTCTGCGTGAGCGACTTCCACAGCTCGGTCGTCAGGTGCGCGGCCGAACCATTGCCCGACGAGCCGAAGCTCACCTTGCCGGGATTGGCGCGTGCGTAGTCGATGAGTTCGCGCGCGGTCTTGAACGGCGCATCGATGTTGACCGCGGCCAGCAGCGGCGAGATGCCCATCAGCGAGACGCCCGTCAGGTCCTTTTGCGGGTCGTAGGGCAGCTTGGGATACAGCGTGGTGTTGGCCGCATAGGCCGCGATCACGACGCCGAAGGTGCTGCCGTCGGGCGGCGCCTTGGCAATGGCATCGACGCCGATCAGGCTGTTGGCGCCGGGCTTGTTGTCGACGAGCACCGGCTGGCCGAGCCGCGCCTGCAGGCCGACCTGCACCAGCCGCGCCATCTGGTCGGTGAACCCGCCGGGCGTGTAGGGCACGATGATGCGGATCGGCTTGCTGGGCCAGGCGCTTTGCGCCAGCACGGGCATCGGAACGGTCGCGGCGGCAGCGGCGGCAAGGGTGAATCGGCGGCGTGAAATGCGGGCCTGCAACATGGGTGGCGGCTTTCTCTGGACAAGAATGATCCGGCCATTCTCGAAGCCGCTGCGCGGCCGGCCCCTCAGGGTTTGCCCCGGCGGGGCATGTTCAGAGCGGCAGGATGTCGCGCGTGCGACCGCCGGTTGCGAGCCAGGCCTCGAACTCGTCCGATAGCCTCTCGGCCTCGCGCGTGGCCTTGCTCCATGCACCGATGCGCGCCTGCGCGTCGTTCGCGAAGTGGATGAAGTCCTTGCGGTCGGGCAGCTTGCCGTTGGGCAGCGAGCGCACCCAATCGGCATCGGGCGCGAGCACCACCATGCGGTCCAGGAAGCTGGTGGACCTGTGGCGCCAGCGCAGGCCCTTGTCGAGCCAGCCCGGCACCACCGCACGCTGGAAATGCGGGTACAGCACGATGCCTTCGTCGGCCGGCTGGTAGTCCAGGTGCAGGTGGTAGTCGGTGATGCCGCCATCCCAGTACGCGCCGCGCGGCGCGCCGGGAATGTCGTGCACCGCCGCCAGGAGAAACGGAATGGAGCACGAGGCCTGCAGCACCAGGTTGAAGTTCTCTTCGCTGAGCGCGTGCTGTCGCGTGCGGAAATCTTTCGTGCCGAAAGGCAAGGCCGCGCCAGGCGTGGAAAACACGCAGCGCTCCAGCCATGCGCCCAGCCCCTTGCGATGCAGGCTGTTGGTGGCAAAGGCGCCCAGGTAGCCGACTGGCGTGCGCGCCCTGCCCTCGCGCCCGAGGATGTGGCGGCCGCGTGAAGTCACCACGTGGAGCTTGTAGCGCGAGTGGTGCAGCACCTCGCCGATGCGTCCGCCATAGAAGTCCGCCAGGCTGTCGGCAAAGCGCGCGCTGAGCTGCTGCGGGCTCAGC
Source organism: Variovorax sp. SPNA7 (assembly GCF_033807855.1). Taxonomy (NCBI): domain Bacteria; kingdom Pseudomonadati; phylum Pseudomonadota; class Betaproteobacteria; order Burkholderiales; family Comamonadaceae; genus Variovorax; species Variovorax sp. SPNA7. The sequence goes on along the minus strand of NZ_CP138513.1, from coordinate 2,976,501 downwards.
CGCTTCTGCCCCGGCGGCACCTCGAACTGCTGGCGCACGTAGTCGTGCTCGAAGCGCGCGAAGGCCTTCTGCGGATCGGCCAGGCAGGCCGTGGCCAGCCGCCATGCGCCGATCGACGCGCCCACCAGGTGCACCGGCTGGCTCGACTGCGCGAGCCAGCGCCCGAAGATGAAGCGGTCGAGCGGCCCGAGGATCAGGCCCTTGGGACCGCCCGCTGCGCCGGGAATCGTGCGCACGTCCTGCGGGCGCAGGCCGTGCTGTTCGATGTGCTTGCGGGCGGTGGGGCCGGCGTAGATGCGCAGGGCTTTCATTTCCTCATGCTGCGCCGAACGGATTGAAGACTTCGACACCGAAGCTCGCGAAGTCGCCGACGTTGCGCGTTACGACCGTCAGCCCATGCTGCTTTGCCGTGGCGGCGATCATGGCGTCCTCATAGAGCGTGTTCGAGCTGCGGTGCATCAGCCGGGCCCACAGCCTGAACGTTTCTGCATTCATGGGCAGGACGTTGTACGAGGCGGCCACCAGGGCCGCCCAATGCTCGATCTCGTCGGCCTTGGCGGCATCCTGCTCACGCGTGATTTCGATGCCGGCCTGGATTTCGCCGATCGTCACCGCGGAAAGGTGCAGGTCGCTGTCGGCAATGGGCGCGAGCCATGCGACGACCGCACCGTGCGGACGAGGCCGGCGCAGTTCCGAGATGACATTGGTGTCCAGCAGGTACATGCCGCTGCTCAGCGAATCGGCGTGATGCGCCGCCGCCGCGCTGCGCCGCGCTGCGGAACGAGAAATTCCGTGCGCGCCTCCGCCGAGAGCAGCAACTCCTTGAGGGAGGGCTTGGCCGTGGCGTGCAATCGCCGCCACTCTGCCGCCGGCACCAGCACGGCGGCTTCGGTGCCCCGCTTGGTGACCATTTGCGGTCCCTCGGCCAAGCAAGCCTCCAGAAATTCGCTGAAACGCGCCTTCGCGTCTTGGACAGGCCAGGTTTTCATTTGCAGTCTCCCATCAGACTAGTGTGCTGACTAGTTTAACAGGCCGACCGCAAATCTGCAGTGCCCTCTACTTGCGCAACCCCTGCAGCTTCGCAAACGCACTCGCCATCTGCCCCGCGGGCTGTGGCGAGTTGTCGCGGCGCGGGCCCTGCTGCTGGCCACGGCCTGCGCCTTCGAAGCGGTTGTCGCGCGGGCCGTCGCGGCGGGCGGGCGCTGCGTCGAGCTTCATCGACAGGCCGATGCGCTTGCGCGCCACGTCCACTTCCATCACCTTCACCTTGACGATGTCGCCGGTCTTCACGACCTCGCGCGCATCGTTCACGAACTTGTGGCTCAGCTGGCTCACATGCACCAGGCCGTCCTGGTGCACGCCCAGGTCGATGAAGGCGCCGAACTGCGCCACGTTGCTCACGGTGCCTTCGAGGATCATGCCCTCGACCAGGTCCTTGATGTCGTCCACGCCATCGTTGAAGCGCGCCACCTTGAAGTCCGGGCGCGGGTCGCGGCCGGGCTTCTCGAGTTCACCCAGGATGTCCTTGACCGTGATGACGCCGAACTTCTCGTTCGCGAACAGCTCGGGCTTCAGGGTCTTGAGCATCTCGGCGCGGCCCATCAGTTCGGCAATCGGCTTGCCGGTCTTGACGATGATCTGCTCGACCAGCGGATAGGTCTCGGGGTGCACACCGGTCACGTCGAGCGGGTCGGCGCCGCCGCGGATGCGCAAAAAGCCCGCGCTCTGCTCGAAGGCCTTGGGGCCGAAGCCGCTCACGTCGAGCAGCTGCTTGCGGGTGGAGAACGCACCGTTCGATTCGCGCCAGCGCACCACGGCCTTGGCCACGCTGGCCGACAGGCCCGAGACGCGGCTCAGGAGCGGCACGCTCGCGGTGTTCAGGTCGACGCCCACCGAGTTCACGCAGTCTTCGACCACCGCCTGCAGCGTGCGCGCGAGTTCGCTCTGGTTCACGTCGTGCTGGTACTGGCCCACGCCGATGCTCTTGGGGTCGATCTTCACGAGCTCGGCCAGCGGGTCCTGCAGCCGGCGCGCGATGCTCGCCGCGCCGCGCAGGCTCACGTCCACGTCGGGCATTTCCTGCGAGGCGAATTCGCTGGCCGAGTACACGGAAGCACCGGCCTCGCTCACCACCACCTTGTCGACCGTCATCTCGGGCGCGCCGGCCTGCGCGGCCATCTTGGCGAGCAGCTTGATGAGGTCGGCGGCCAGCTTGTCGGTCTCGCGGCTCGCGGTGCCGTTGCCGATGGCGATCAGGTTCACGCCATGCTTGGCGCACAGCTTGCCGAGCGTGTGCAGCGAGCCTTCCCAGTCCTTGCGCGGCTCGTGCGGAAACACGGTGGCGGTTTCGACCAGCTTGCCGGTGGCATCGACCACCGCCACCTTGACGCCGGTGCGGATGCCGGGGTCCAGCCCCATCACGACGCGCGGGCCGGCGGGTGCGGCCAGCAGCAGGTCGCGCAGGTTGTCGGCAAACACCTTGATCGCGACCTTCTCGGCCTCTTCGCGCAGGCGGGTGAACAGGTCGCGCTCGGTGGAGAGCGCAAGCTTCACGCGCCAGGTCCAGGCCACGCACTTGCGCAGCAGGTCGTCGGCCGCGCGGCCGGCATGGCTCCAGCCCAGGTGCAGCGCGATGCGGCCTTCGGCGATGCTGGGCTTGCCCGGCTCGGGCTCCACCGGCAGCACCAGCTTGGCGTCGAGGATGTCGAGCGCGCGGCCGCGGAACACTGCCAGCGCGCGGTGCGAGGGCACGCGGCCGATGGGTTCGTCGTAGTCGAAGTAGTCGCGGAACTTGGACACGTCTGCGTTGTTCTCGTCCTTGCCGGCCATCAGCGTGGACTTGAGCAGGCCTTCGTTCCAGAGCCATTCGCGCAGGCTCTGCACCAGCGCTGCATCTTCGGCCCAGCGCTCGGAAAGGATGTCGCGCACGCCGTCGAGCACGGCGGGAACGGTCGAGAAATCTGGGCCCGGCTTGCCGTCGTCGAGCGTGGTGGCGGGCTGCAGGAAGGCCTTGGCTTCCACGGCGGGATCGAGCGTGGGGTCGGCCAGCAGCTTGTCGGCGAGCGGCTCGATGCCGAACTCGCGCGCGATCTGGCCCTTGGTGCGGCGCTTCTGCTTGAACGGCAGGTACAGGTCCTCGAGCTCCTGCTTGGTCGGCGCGAATTCGATCGCGGCGCGCAGCTCGGGCGTGAGCTTGCCCTGCTCGTCGATGCTCTTGAGTACCGCGGCGCGTCGGTCTTCGAGTTCGCGCAGGTACGAAAGGCGCGCCTCGAGTTCGCGCAATTGGACGTCGTCGAGGCCGTCGGTCACTTCCTTGCGGTAGCGGGCAATGAACGGAACCGTGGCGCCGCCATCGAGCAGTTCGATGGCCGCCTTCACCTGGTGCTCGCCTACCTTGATCTCGGCGGCGAGCTGGCGAATGATTTTTTGCATGTCGGAGGGGATCCCTGGAACTGGCGACGCCGTTCGGACGCCTTGCGGATAAAGCGCGGAAGTTTGCCATAGGGTGCGGCCGCTCCACGCGCTGCGGCGACCGCGCAAACACCTGTGCTAGTGGTAAACCACTATGGGTGGAATTGGTATGCCACGCAAAATGTGGTCTAACCACTTTGATCCGCCATGGCCCTCAAGCTCATTCACCCATCCTCCGAAGCGATGTCGAAAATCGGCCAACCTCCAATGGAGAAGCCGTACCAGCGTCTGGCTGCCAATATCCATGAATTGGTCAAACAGGGTGAGTTTCTGGTCGGCCAGCGGCTGCCGTCCGAACGGGCGCTGGCGGAGCGCTTCGACGTGAGCCGCACCTCGGTGCGCGAGGCCATCATTGCGCTGGAGCTGCAGGGCGTGGTCGAGGTGCGCGGCGGTTCGGGCATCTACATCTGCCAGCCGCAGGACGCGCCCACGCGGCTGCCGGTGGTGCAGGAAACCGGTGCCGGCCCCTTCGAGCTGCTGCGCGCGCGCTGCCTGATCGAGTCCGAGATCGCCTCGCTGGCGGCCACCACGCGCAAGGACGCCGACCTCGACAAGATGTTCGGCGCGCTCGCCACCATGCGCGAGCAGATGCACGACAAGGAAGCCAACGAGGCGGCCGACCGCATGTACCACCTGCACATTGCCGAATCCACCGGCAACAGCGTGCTGCTGCAGACGGTGACGAATCTCTGGGACCAGGCCAAGGGCCCGATCTGGACGCAGATCGAGCAGCACTTCCATTCGCCCGCACTGCGCCTCCAGTCGCAGGACGACCACCAGCGCATCTTCGCCGCGATCGTCTCGGGCGATGCCGATGCCGCGCGGCTGGCCATGCGGGCGCACCTGGAACGCGTGATCGGCGAATTCGCCCAGAGCTGGCGCTAGGCGCCCTGCCCCCGCGCGCGGCTGCCGCGGCCGCTTGACCCTTTCAAAAAAGACGGAGACACGAACCATGAAGCCCAACCTCGCCCGCGGCCTGGCCGCACTGCTGCTCGCCGGCACCTTCGCTGCTGTCCACGCGCAGGAACCACCCGCGCCCGGCGCGAGCCCGCGCATCGACGCCATCCGCAAGGCCGGCGAACTGCGCGTCGGCGTGCTGCAGAACGCGCCCTGGCTGATCGAGAACACCACCGGCAACGGCGAGCCCTGGAGCGGCCCGGCCTGGCTGCTGGCCAAGGAGTACGCCCGCCTGCTCGGCGTCAAGCTCAGCACGGTGCCGGTGTCGCACGAGACCAAGGTGCCGGTGCTCGCATCGAACCAGGTCGACATGACGATCAGCCCGCTGGGCGAAACGCCCGAGCGCTTGAAGGTGGTCGACTTCGTCGTCTATTCCGCCACCAGCGTGTGCATGTTCGGCCGCGCCGACAACGCCAAGCTGGCGAAGGCCGCCTCGGTCGACGACCTCAACCGGCCCGAAGTGACGATCGCCTACTTCACCGGCGGCGCCGAAGAGGGCTGGGTCAAGGAGCGCTTCCCCAAGGCCAGGCTGCGCGCCGTGGCCAGTTCGGGCGCCACTGCGCCGGTGGAAGAAATCATGGCGCGCCGCGCCGATGCGGCACCGATCAACCGCGTGCCGTGGGTCGGGCTGCAGCAAAAGGTCAAGGGCCTCGCGGTGCTGCCCAAGGAAAACAACTGCCAGGGCAGCACCGAAAAAGCCTCGCCGGTCGGCCTGGCCATCGACAAGAACCAGGCTGCCTACCTCGAATGGCTGCGGCAGGTCGCCAAGGCCCGGAAGGCGCAGCTCGACGCCGACGAGGCCCGCGTGATCGGCGCACTCAAATAAACACGTCACACATCAAGTCAACAGAGAAGAACCGGAGACCTTCATGCCACACATCCCCCGCACCTTCCTCGGCCGCAGGCTGGCCCGCGCAGCACTCGCGGCCGCCCTGGCCGGCAGCTGCATCGGCGCCCTGGCCCAGACGCCGCCGCCACCCGGCGCAAGCCCGCGCATCGACGCCATCCGCAAGGCCGGCGTGCTGCGCGTGGGCGTGGTCAACAACCCGCCCTGGCTCGCGCAGAACACCGCGGGCGACGGCGACCCGTGGTCCGGTCCGTCATGGACGCTGGGCAAGGAGTTTGCCAAGCTGCTGGGCGTGAAGGTGGAGCCCGTGCCGGTGAGCCACGAGACCAAGGTGCCGGCGCTCACGGCCAACCAGATGGACATCATGATCGGGCCGCTGAACGAGACCGCGGAGCGCGCGAAGATCATCGACTTCGTCACCTTCTCGAGCACCGGCGTGTGCATGTTCGGCCGCGCCGACAACCCGAAGTTCACCAGCGCGCGCACGCTGGAAGACTTCAACAAGCCCGAGATCACCATGGCGTATTTCTCCGGCGCGGGCGAGGAGCCGCTGGTGCGCCAGCAGTTCTCCAAGGCCAAGCTGCGCGGCGTGGCCAACTCCGGTTCGGTCGCGCCGATCGAAGAGGTGATGGCCGGCCGCTCCGACGTGGCGCCGCTCAACCGCATGCTGTGGCCCAACATCAGCAAGAAGGTCAAGGGCCTGGCCGTATTCCCCAAGGAGAACGACTGCCAGGACAGCAAGATCTTCCAGATCCAGACCGGCATGGGCGTGGCGAAGGAGCAGCAGGTGTACCTCGACTGGCTGCGCGCCGTGGCCCAGCGCATGCAGCCCGCGCTCAGCGAAGAAGAGCGCCGCATGACGCAGAACCTGAAGTAACGCCATGCTGAACTGCGAAATCCACGGCGCGCTCGACCTGCGCCTTGCCGAACGCCCGGCCGAACCGCTGGCGCCCACCCAGGTGCGCGTGGCCGTCAAGGCGGTGGGCATCTGCGGCTCCGACCTGCACTACTACCACCACGGCCGCGTCGGCGACTTCGTCATCCGCGCGCCGCTGACGCCGGGGCACGAGGCCTCGGGCCAGGTCATCGAAGTGGGCGCGCAGGTGAGCTCGGTGAAGCCGGGGGACCGCGTGGCCCTCAATCCGTCGCGCACCTGCGGTGTCTGCCGCTTCTGCCGCGCGGGCGCGTCCAACCACTGCGAGAACGTGCACTTCTTCGGCAGCGCGAGCCGCTGGCCCCACATGCAGGGCGCGATGCGCGAGCAGGTGGTGGTGGAGGCCACGCAGTGCCTGGCCGTGCCCGACACGCTGTCGTTCGAGCTGGCCGCCTTCGGCGAGCCGCTGGCCGTGGCGCTGCATGCGGTGCAGGAGGCCGGCTCGCTGCTCGGCAAGACGGTGATGGTGGTGGGTGCCGGCCCGATCGGTGCGCTGATCCTCATGGCCGCGAAGCTCGCGGGCGCAAGCCAGCTGATCGCGGTGGACATCGTGGACGAGACACTCGCGGCCTGCACCCGCGTCGGCGCGACGCGCACCATCAACGCGGCCACAGAGCCCGATGCGCTGCAGGCGCTGGCCGCGGACAAGGGGCAGGTCGATGCGAGCTTCGAGGTCTCGGGCCACTACGACGGCTTGGCCAACTGCATCCGGTCGACGCGCCCGCGCGGCACCATCGTGCAGGTCGGCACGCTCGGCGGCAACAGCAACGGCTGCCCGTTCAACCAGATCATGGTCAAGAGCCTGCACCTGGTCGGCAGCTTCCGCTTCGTCGACGAATACGCCTGGGCGGTCGACTACCTGAGCCGCGGCCTGCTGGACGTGTCGCCTCTGCTGACCGAGGCGGTGCCGGTGGCGCGCGTGCACGACGCCTTCGCGCTGGCGGCGGACCGGCACCGCGCGATGAAGGTGCTCGTCACGTTCTGAGGGCGGGGTCGCCCGACCCCGCCGCCCTTCCCTCCCTCTCGCGGAGCTTCCATGGAATTCGACTTTTCCCCGATTGCCGACAACTGGCGTTTCTTCGCCAGCGGCCTGGGCGTGACGGTCGCGCTGAGCCTCATCAGCGCGGTCACCAGCATCCTCGCGGGGCTGGCGATCGCGCTGCTGCGGCTGTACGGCCCCGGCTGGCTGCGCCCTGTGCTCGTCTTCTACATCGATTCGATGCGCGCCATTCCGGTGCTGGTGGTGCTGGTGTGGATGTACTTTGCGTTCCCGCTGCTCGTGGGCTTCACCTTCGCGCCGTTCTGGGCCGCGGTGATTGCGCTGACGCTGCACATCGCGGCCTATGCGGCCGAGGTGATCCGCGCGGGCATCGAGTCGATCCGGCCGGGCCAGACGCGTGCGGCGCTCGCGCTGGGCATGTCGCGCGCGCAGCTGCTGCGCAAGGTGCTGCTGCCGCAGGCCACCATCCGCATGCTGCCGGCCTTCGGCTCGATCCTCACCATCGCCATCAAGGACACGGCCATTGCCACGGTGATTGCCGTGCCCGAGCTGATGCACCGCGCCGAAACGGTGGCGGGGCAGAGCTACCGGCCGGTGGAAGTGTTCACCGCGGTGATGGTGGCGTACTTCGTGATCCTGTTCCCGGTCACGCGCGGCATCGACCGGCTGTACCACCGGGTCGCGCACCTGGGACGTTCATGATGAAGAGGGCCATCCCATGACTTTCGACTGGTCCGTGATCTGGACGCACCGCCAGGCCTTGCTCGAAGGCGCGGCGCTCACCGTGGGGCTCACGGTGCTGACCATGCTGCTGGCCGTGCCGGGCGGCATCGTGCTGGCACTGATGCGGCTGTCGTCCAACAAGCTGCTGCAGTCCGCCTCGCTCGCCTTCGTGGAGTTCTTCCGCAACCTGCCGCTGATCCTGGTGATCTACTGGGTCTTCTACGTGATGCCGATGGCGGTGGAGTTCCAGCTTTCGCCGCTCGTCACCGCGCTGGTGGCGCTGGTGCTCAACATCTCGGCCTACAACGCCGAGACCTTCCGCGCCGGCATCAACTCCATCCGCAAGGGGCAGCTGGAGGCGGCGCTCGCCATGGGCATGTCGCGCCGCCAGGCCATGTTCAAGGTGGTCATCCCGCAGGCGGGCCGCCGCATCCTGCCGGTGATCGCGAGCACCTGGGTCTCGCTCTTCAAGGACACCTCGCTGGTGTCCGTCATTGCCGTGAGCGAACTGGCCTATTCGGCAATGCAGATCCGCGCGCAGACCTTCCGCGTGCTGGAGATGCTCACCGCCATGGCCGTCCTCTACTGGCTGATGGGCTATCCGCAAGCCAAGCTGGTGGACTGGATCCACCGCAAATATGGAGTCAAGGAATGAACAACGACATCGCCCGCGCCCCCGCGCGCAAGAACGCCGACCAGCCGCCGGTGCTGGTCTACGAAGAGGTGCGCAAGCTCTATGGCGACTTCGTGGCGCTCAATGGCGTCTCGCTGCAGGTCCACAAGGGCGAGGTGATGTGCCTGATCGGCCCTTCGGGCTCGGGCAAGTCGACCCTGCTGCGCTGTACCAACGCGCTGGAAACCATCAACGGCGGGCGCGTGCTGATCGACGGCGTGCCGCTGCCCGTGCAGGAGTCGGCGGTGCGCAAGGTGCGCCAGCGCATGGGCATGGTGTTCCAGAGCTTCGAGCTGTTCCCGCACAAGTCGGCGCTCGACAACGTGGCCATGGGCCCGATCACCGTGCTGGGCATGCGCGAGTCCAAGGCCAAGGCGCGCGCCATGGCGCTGCTCGAGAAGGTCGGCCTGTCGGCCAAGGCCGGCAGCTTCCCGGCCAACCTCTCGGGCGGCCAGCAGCAGCGCGTGGCAATCGCCCGCGCCCTGGCCATGGAACCCGAAGTGATGCTGTTCGACGAGCCCACCTCCGCGCTCGACCCCGAGACCGTGGGCGAAGTGCTCAGCGTGATGCAGAAGCTCGCGCAGGAAGGCATGACCATGATCGTGGTCACGCATGAAATGGGCTTTGCGCGGCGCGTGGCCGACTGGGTGGTGGTGTTCGAGTCCGGCGCCATCATCGAACAGGGCCCGCCCGCGCAGATCTTCGAGCACCCCACCGTGGAGCGCACGCGCGACTTCCTCGGCCATCTCGGCTGGAACGGCTGACGACGCACGAACGCTGCCGCCGCATCCGCCATCTCTCTTGCTTCAACCATGAAAATCACCAACGCCCGCGTCATCGTCTGCAGCCCCGGCCGCAACTTCGTCACCCTCAAGATCGAAACCGACGAGGGGCTGACCGGCATCGGCGACGCCACGCTCAACGGGCGCGAACTCTCCGTGGCCGCCTACCTCACCGAACACGTCATTCCATGCCTGATCGGCCGCGATGCCCACCAGATCGAGGACATCTGGCAGTACCTCTACAAGGGCGCCTACTGGCGCCGCGGCCCGGTCACCATGACCGCCATCGCCGCCGTGGACACCGCGCTGTGGGACATCAAGGCCAAGGCCGCCGGCCTGCCGCTGTACCAGTTGCTGGGCGGCAAGAGCCGCACCGGCGTGATGGTCTACGGCCATGCCAACGGCAGCGACATCGAGCACACGGTGGACGAGGTGCTGCGCTATGCGGACGCGGGCTACAAGGCCATCCGCGCGCAGAGCGGCGTGCCGGGGCTGGAGAAGGTCTACGGCGTCGGCAAGGGCACGCTCTTCTACGAACCCGCCGATGCCGACCTGCCCTCCGAGCACGACTGGTCCACTGAGAAGTACCTGCGCCACACGCCCAAGCTGTTCGAGCGCATCCGCGAGAAGCTCGGCTTCGAGCACCACCTGCTGCACGACGTGCACCACCGTCTGACGCCGATCGAGGCCGGGCGCCTGGGCAAGTCGCTGGAGCCCTACAACCTCTTCTGGATGGAAGACGCAACGCCGGCCGAGAACCAGGACGCCTTCCGCCTGATCCGCCAGCACACGACCACGCCGCTGGCGGTGGGCGAGATCTTCAACTCCATCTGGGACTGCAAGGCGTTGATCGAGAACCAGTTGATCGACTACGTGCGCGCCACCGTGGTCCATGCCGGCGGCATCACGCACCTGCGCCGCATTGCCGACCTGGCCTCGCTCTACCAGGTGCGCACCGGCTGCCACGGCGCCACCGACCTGTCGCCGGTGTGCATGGGCGCGGCGCTGCACTTCGACCTGTGGGTGCCGAACTTCGGCATCCAGGAGTACATGCGCCACACCGAGGAAACCGACGCGGTGTTCCCGCACGCCTACACCTTCGACCAGGGCATGCTCTACCCGGGCGACGTGCCCGGCCACGGCGTGGAGATCGACGAGGCGCTGGCCGCCAAGTACCCCTACAAGCGCGCCTACCTGCCGGTGAACCGCCTGCAGCACGACGGCACGCTGTGGAACTGGTAAGCGCCATGCCCAGGCTGAATGCCGAGACGCTGGCCGCGCTGCCGCCCGCGGTGGCGCGGCCCGCCTACGACCGCACCACGCTCGAAGCCGGCATCGTCCACCTGGGTGTCGGCGCGTTCCAGCGCGGGCACCTGGCCGCCGTCAGCGAAGCCGCACTGCATGCGAGCGGCGACCTGCGCTGGGGCATTGCGGGCGTGTCGCTGCGCAGTGCCGAGACACGCGATGCGCTCGCGCCGCAGGACGGCCTCTACACGCTCGCGCTGCGAGACGTGGACGAGGCCGGCATGCCGCGCGCGTCGCTGCAGGTCATCGGCTGCCTGCTCGGCGTGCAGGTCGCGCCCGAAGACCCGGCGGCGGTGCTCGCGCGCATCGCCCATCCCGCGACCCGCATCGTGAGCCTCACCGTGACGGAAAAGGGCTACTGCCACGACCCGGCCACCGGTGCACTGCGCGCCGACCATCCCGACGTGCTGCACGACCTCGCGCGCCCCGACGCACCGCGCGGCACGCTCGGCTTCCTGGTGTCGGGCCTGCGCCTGCGGCAGCTGCGCGGACTCGCGCCGGTCACGCTGCTGTCGCTCGACAACCTGCCCTCCAACGGCCACCTGCTGCGTGGCCTGGTGCTCGATTTTGCGCAGCGCGTCGATCCGCAGCTGGCCCGCTGGATTGCCGAGCACTGCAGCTTTCCCTGTTCGATGGTGGACCGCATCGTGCCGCGCACCACCGACGCCGACCGCGCGCAGGTCAACGCCGCGCTCGGGCTGGAGGATGCCTGGCCGGTGGTCGGCGAGCGCTTTCTCGAATGGGTGGTGGAGGATGACTTCGCCGCCGGCCGCCCGGCCTGGGATGCGGGCGGCGCGCGCTTCGTGCCCGATGCGCGCCCCTTCGAGACGCTCAAGCTGCGCATGGTCAACGGCGCGCATTCGGCGCTTGCATACCTGGGTGCCATGGCGGGCCTCGACACGGTCGACCGCGCCGTCGCCACGCCTGCCCTGCACCGCTATCTCGATCGTCTGATGCGCGAGGAGATCGCACCCACGCTGCCGGCGCTGCCCGGGCTCGACCTCGATGCCTACCGCCAGCGCCTGCTCGAGCGCTTCGCCAACCCGGCGCTCGCGCACCGCACCGCGCAGATCGCGATGGACGGCTCGCAGAAGCTGCCGCAGCGCCTGCTGGGCACGGTGCGCGAGCGCCTGGCCGCGGGCGCTTCGATCGACCGCCTTGCACTGGCCGTCGCGGCCTGGCTGCACTACCTGCGCGGCATCGACGAACTGGGCCGCCGCCACGAGATCCAGGACCCGCTGGCCGATGCACTGGCCGAACGCAGCGCGGCGGCCGAACGCGCAGCTGCCGCCGCCGAGCCGGCACAGGCCGACGAAGCGCGCGTGACCGTGTTCGCGGCTTTCGCGCCGGTGTTCGGCAACGACCTGGCAAGCGACCCGCGCTTCGTCTCGGCCGTGGCCACGCAACTGCGTGCGCTGCGCGAACTGGGCGTGCACAAGACGCTGGCCGACCAGGCCTGAGCAATCGCGCATCGGCCCGCGGTCACAATGCCGTGGCCATGCGTTTCTTCACCCGCTTCCTGCGCGCCCTTGCCGCGGCGCTGCTCGTCCCCATCCTGCTGTTCGAGGAATGGGGCTGGGAACCGCTCGCCGCGCTGGCGCGCCGCCTGGCCCGGCTGCCGCTGTGGGCGCGGCTCGAAAACCGGCTGCGCGAACTGCCGCCGTGGGGCGCGCTGCTGGCCTTCCTGCTGCCGGTGCTCCTGTTGCTGCCGGTCAAGGTGCTTGCGCTCTTTCTGTTCGGCCGCGGCCATGCCGCAAGCGGCGTGACGGTGCTGGTCGCCGCCAAGCTGATCGGCACGGCCTTCGTCGCGCGCATCTTCCAGCTGGTCGAACCCGCGCTCATGCGCATTCCGCTGTTCGCCCGCTGGTATCCACGCTGGAAAGCCTGGAAGGACCAGGTGCTGACGCTGGTCCGCGAGAGCCGGCCATGGCGCGTGGTGCGGGCCCTGAACCGCCGGCTCGCACGCGGATGGCGGCGATTGCGCGAGGGGTGACGGCTTATTTTTACCCGGGTATATTGTGATTCCAGTTTTACCCGGATAATATATGGCGCATGAACATGCCCCAGGAGACGAGGCGCGCCCTCGCCAGGAAATACAAGGAGACCGTCCGCCCCGCGGGCGTCTTCGCCATCCGCAATACGCTCAGCGGCCGCCTCTACGTGGCCGGCAGTCTGGATGTGGAGGGAGCGATGAACCGCGCCCGCTTCGAACTCGGCCTGCGCTCGCACCGCAACAAGGCGCTGGTGCGCGACTGGGCCGCGCATGGTGCGGCGAACTTCAGCTTCGAGGTGATCGACCGCGTCAAGGAGCGCGACGATCCGGCCTTCGATCGCGCCGCGGAACTCGAAAAGCTTCTTGCGCTCTGGCGCGAAGAACTTCAGTGCCACGGCGACCGGGGCTACGACGCGCCATGAGCATCGACCCGCTGGACCTGTGCCTCAACATCGGCCGCGCCCACGCCAGCCTGAACCTGAAGCTCCAGGAGCATTTGGGCGCTTTCCATGGCCTGGACTACGAAGACTTCACGCTGCTTCATCGGCTGCTGAGCGCCGAGGGCGGCCGCATGCCGACTGCCGAGCTTGCGCGATCGCTGGGGTTGCCGGTCTCGGCGTTGATTCGCAAAATGGTCCTGCTCGAAAAATCGGGACTGGCCGAACGCACGGCCGGCGCGAATGGAAGCGGGCGCCACGCCGCCATCCGCCCCGGCGGCCGACAATTGATGCAAGCTGCCGTCACGACCGCCGAAGCAATCTGCGCCGATGCGGTGAAATCGCTGGCGCCGCAAAGCCTGCCGCAAATCAACCTTGCGCTGCTTGCGCTTTGCCACGACGACACGCCGTACGACCGAAGAAACCCGACATGCCATCCGACACGCCACCCGGCAACCTGATCGTTTTTGCCGACTTCAAGTGCATCGCCCAGGGAAGCTCCGCCGACGTGCTCGCACAATTGCGCGAGCGCAAGGACGACACGCCCTACCTGGTGTTCAACGAACAGACCGGTGAACAGCTCGACTTCGACCTGCACAACCGGGCCGGCGCCGTGGCGCATGCGGCCAGCGCCGAGACCCCCGAGGAAACGCCGCGCGGCGTGGGCCGCCCGAAGCTCGGCGTGGTCGCGCGCGAAGTCACCCTGCTGCCGCGCCACTGGGACTGGCTCAACCGCCAGCCCGGCGGCGCCTCGGTCGCACTGCGGCGGCTGGTCCAGGAAGCGAGCCGCGTCAACGCCGACCGCGACGCCGTGCGCGCATCGCGCGAAGCCGCCTACCGCTTCATGACCGCGATCGCCGGCGCCCTGCCCGGCTTCGAGGAAGCCACGCGCGCGCTGTTCGCGGGCGAACGCGAGCGCTTCGAGGCGCTGATCGGCTCCTGGCCCGCGGACCTGCGCATCCACCTTCAAAAATTGTCCGCCGCCGGCTGGAGCACCACCGCATGAGAGCAAGCCCTGAAAGCGCAGCCACCGGCCAGAGCGGCCTGCACGGAACGCCGGTGGCGCCCGTGGGTGCACCGCGCGCGCTGTGGAAGACCTTCCTGTTCTTCCTTGCGCCGATGCTGCTCAGCAACATCCTGCAATCGATGTCGGGCACCATCAACAACATCTACATCGGCCAGATGATCGGCGTCGGCGCGCTGGCGGCCGTGTCGAGCTTCTTTCCGGTGATGTTCTTCTTCATCGCGTTCGTCATCGGCCTGGGCGCTGGCGCCTCGGTACTGATCGGCCAGGCCTGGGGCGCGCGCGATGCCGCGAAGGCCAAGGCCATCGCGGGCACCGCGCTGTCGGTGGGCATCCTGCTCGGGCTGGCGGTGGCCGTGTTCGGCGGCGCCTTCACGACGCCGCTGCTGGCCTTCCTGGGCACGCCGCCCGACGTGCTGGCCGACTCCACGCGCTATGCGCGCATCATGCTGATCGCGATGCCGGGGCTGTTCGTGTTCCTGCTTTCCACCGCGATGCTGCGCGGCGTCGGCGACACGGTCACGCCCCTGCTCACGCTGCTGATCTCCACCGCGACCGGCCTCATCGTCACGCCCGCGCTGATCCGCGGCTGGGGCGGCCTGCCGCAGCTCGGCGTTGCGAGCGCGGCCTGGGCCTCGGTGCTGGCCTTCGTGCTTGCCACGCTGTGGCTGGGCTGGCGCCTGCGCCGCCGCGGCAGCCCGCTGGCGCCCGATGCGGAGTTCATCCGCCACCTGCGCATCGACCCCACGCTGCTGAAGGCCGTGCTCAAGGTGGGCATACCCACGGGCGTGCAAATGATCGTGGTGGCGCTGGCCGAGGTGGCGCTGCTCTCGCTGGTCAACAGCTATGGCTCCAGCGCCACCGCCGCCTATGGCGCGGTGAACCAGGTGGTGGCCTATGTGCAGTTCCCGGCCATCTCGATCGCGATCACGGCGTCCATTCTTGGCGCGCAGGCCATCGGCGCGGGCCGTGCCGACCGGCTGGGCGCCATCGCCAAGACTGCGCTGCTGATGAACCTGGTGCTGACCGGCGGACTGGTGCTGCTGGGCTACCTGTTCTCGCGCCACCTCATGGGCTTCTTCATCACCAGCGCGCCGGTGATCGAGATCGCGCAGACGCTCTTGCACATCATGCTGTGGAGCCTGGTGATCTTCGGCATGGCCTCGGCCATCTCGGGGATCATGCGCGCCAGCGGCTCGGTGCTGGTGCCCACGGCCATCTCGATCCTCTGCCTGATCGGCATCGAGGTGCCCGTGGCCTGGTTCATGAGCCACCGCATCGGGCTCAACGGCATCTGGTGGGCCTACCCCGTGACCTTCGGCGCGATGCTGCTGCTGCAGACGGCCTACTACCGGCTGGTGTGGCGCAAGAAGGCGATCCGCCGGCTGGTGTAGGGCCGCAGGGCCGGTTCTTGCTCACTCGCCGTCGAAGGCTTTCTGCGCCGCGGCGAGGTCGAGCTTGATCATCTTCATCATCGCCTGCATCGCGCGGGCGGCCTTGGCCGAATCCTTGTCCTGGAACATCCGGACCATCGCCATGGGCACGACCTG
This sequence comes from Variovorax sp. SPNA7, assembly GCF_033807855.1. Classification (NCBI taxonomy): domain Bacteria; kingdom Pseudomonadati; phylum Pseudomonadota; class Betaproteobacteria; order Burkholderiales; family Comamonadaceae; genus Variovorax; species Variovorax sp. SPNA7. Next base: position 2,960,805 of record NZ_CP138513.1, on the reverse strand, counting down.
CCACGACACGCCGTAGCGGTCGGTGAGCCAGCCGCACTGCACCGGCTGGCCGCCGTCCTCGAGCAGCCTGTCCCAGTAGTGGTCCACCTCGGCCTGCGTCTCGCACTGCACGAGCATCGAGATGGCCGGCGTGAACTTGTACTGCGGCCCGCCGTTGAGCACCATGAACGCCTGCCCGTCGAGCTCGAAGGTGGCGGTCAGCAAGGAACCCTTGAGGCCCGGATTGGTGTCGCCCCAGAGCAATCTGTCGGTGACGCGCGAGTTCGGAAAGATCGAACTGTAGAACTTGAGCGCGTCTTCGCCGTTGCCGTCGAACCAGAGGCAGGGAATGATCTTCTGCATGGGAATCTCCTGGGTCCTTGATAATGAACCAAAAGGTTAAGTATCAAGGCGGCATGAGGCGCTTGTCAACCCCTGGGCCAAGATTGCGCGCCGAGGGCCACAGCGTGCGCAAATGGCGCAACCGGCTCGCGCAGTGGCCCAAGATCGAAGACACGCTCGCGGTGTGCCTCGGCGGCCGCAGCACGGGTTCGACTTCTATGAGCTGATGCCGCGGCAGCGAGCCGCCGGCCAATCCCTCACGCGGCGCGGTAGAACCCCAAGTCAGCGCGCACGCCATTGCGCCGCACGAAGTCGGCTGGGTCGAAACCCTCCTCTGCGAACTTCTTCTGCACGAAGCTCGTGGCCGTGGCCACGGCCTGCTCACTGGCCCACTCGACCACGGTCAACACGTTGAACTCGCCCGGCCCGCCGATCTGTGTGAGCACCTGGTTGCGCACGCATCCCGGCAGGCTGCGCAGGGTTTGCTGAATGCGCTGCATCTGCGCGACGAAAGCGGGCAGCACCTCGGCCGGAACGATGAACTTGTCGATGCGAAAAACGGGTGTCGGAGCGTTGGGGGTTTGATCGTTGGTCATGCTTTTTTTCCTTGAGATCGAGGGCACGAACTGCCCGTCGGAAAGCATTCTCAAACCTCAAGTAAAGTTGAGGTCAAGAGGTATTCATGAACAACGCTCTGGAACAAGCTGGCATCGCTCCCGTGCTGAGCGTCGGCGAAGTCGCGCGCCGCAGCGGCGTGACGGTATCGACGCTTCACTTCTATGAGTCGCAGAGGCTCATCGCCAGCATGCGGACAGCGGGCAACCAGCGGCGCTCTCCAACTTGCCCGCCCACGCGGCGCCCAGCCGTGCCGACTGGGCACGGCTTTCCGCACTGGAGAATGGGCGCCTTCCCCGAGAAGGCGCCATCTTTTCAGCCGCCGTTCTTGCGTTCTTTAGCAGGTCCGCCGCCAATCATCAGCCAGGCGCTCAGCGCACTGAGCACGGCGAGCCCGGCGCTCAGCAGCATCACCCAGCGAAAGCCCGCGACGAAGGATTCGGCCACGGCTTTCTTCAAGGCCGCGGCGGTGGCCGCATCGACGCCCGGCGGCAGCGCGGCGCCGGCCAGCTTGCTGCGCTCGCCCTCAAGAAACGCCGTCGCCTCGGGCGAGGCTCCCATGCCGCGCAGGCCCTGGGCCAGCGCGCCGTCGAAGGCCCAGGCCATGACCACGCCGAACACCGCGATGGCCAGCACCGCGGCCGCGCGCGACACCGCATTGTTGACGCCCGAGGCCACGCCCGCCTGCTCCGGGCCCACCGCGTTCATCACGGTGGTGGTGAGCGGCGCCACGGTCACGGTCATGCCGAAGCCCAGCACCACCACCGCGGGAAAGAAGCCGCGCCAGTAGCTTGCTTCGACGCCGGGCACCGCGAACAGTGCGAAGCCCACCGCGGCAATCGCAGGGCCGATCACCAGCGGCAGCCGCGGGCCGAAGCGGTCGACCAGCTGGCCGGCCCAGCCCGAGAGCGCGAACATGATGAGGATGAAAGGCAGCAGCGCCGCGCCCGCCACCGTGGCCGAGTAGCCCTGTACCTGGATCAGGTTGAGCGGGAAGAAATACAGTCCGCCGCCGAGCGCCGCATACAGCAGCAGGGTCAGCAGGTTGGCGCCGCTGAAGTTGCCGATGCGCAGCAGCGCGAGCGGCAGCATCGGCGTGCGCGCGCGACGCTCCGCGGCAATGAAACCCGCACTCCCGACGATGCCGATGCCCAGCGCCGCCAGCACTTCGGGCGAACTCCAGTGCTGCGTGGGCGCCTCGATGAACGCATAGACGATGCCGCCGAGGCCGGCGGTGGCCAGCAGTGCGCCGACCAGATCGAGCCCGCCGCTGGCCGACGAGCCGCGGCTCTCGGGCACGTGGCGCCATGCGATCCACAGCACCAGCAGCGCCATCGGCACGTTGATGAGGAAGGCCCAGGCCCACGAGAAGTGATCGACCAGGAAGCCGCCGAGCACCGGCCCCGCGGCCGCCGTGATGCCGCTGAAGCCCGACCAGATGCCGATGGCCTTGCCGCGCTCCTTCTCGGGGAATGCGGCGCTGATGAGCGCGAGGCTGCCGGGCACCAGCAAGGCCCCGCCGATGCCCTGCACCGCGCGCGCGGCAATCAGCTGCTGCACGCTGCCCGAGAGCCCGCAGGCCACCGAAGCGATGGCGAAGATGCCGACGCCGATCGCGAAGATGCGGCGCCGCCCGAAGTGGTCGCCGAGCGCGCCGCCCACCAGCAGCAGCGCCGCCAGCAGCAAGGCATAGGACTCGACCACCCACTGCGCCTGGAACGCCGTGGCCCGCAGCTCGGCCTGGATGGCCGGCAGCGCCACGTTGACCACCGTGCCGTCGATGAAGGCCATGCTCGAACCCACGATGGCCGCGGCCAGCACCCAGGGCTTGGAGGCGTCGGGACAGGCGCCCTCTTGCGTCTTGGCACCATGCAGGATCAGTGCGTTGTCGCAGGGTGCCTTGCCGATCTGTGCCATGGTGAGCTCCGATCTATTCGATGCCGGTCCTGCATGCCGTTACCGCCGGATTCGCCCGCGCCGCATTCACGCTGCGCGCAATGGCAGCGGCCGCCGCGGCGGTGACGCGCTGAGCGCCCTGCGCCACTGCATCGATGCCGCCCACGACCGCTTCGCCCACGTCCAGCTGGCACACCACGGTGCGCGGCTCGTCGGAGCGCCGCAGCGTCCAGCTGAAACCCGCATCCACGCGCCCGCCATCGACCGCGTCGAACCGGCGCACCTGCACCGCGATGCGCCACACGGGCTGCGCGGACTGGCGGCCGCCCTTGGTGACATCGAGCGCGCCGAGCCGCGCCGCGATGCCGCTGGCCAGCGCATCCTGCAGTTCGTTCTCGAACGACGCGGCCCAGCGGTGCTGCTCGAGCACGTCGACCTGCACGCTGCCGCTCGGCCGGCCCACCACCATCTGCGGCCGCGCGAGCCGCTCGGGCACCGCCACCGGTGCCAGCTCGATGTAGAGCGGCGCAGCGGTCCCGAGGGTCGACGGGGCCGCTTCCGCGGCCGGCACCGCGCTGGCCAGCGTGTAGTAGCTGTCGGGCTTGCTCGCGCAGCCCGCGAGGATCGTCAGCGCTGCGACGGCCGCGAGCGAAAACAAATTCTTGTTCTTCATTTCTTGTCGTCCGGTTTGCCGCGCAGGAGCGATTCGGGATGCCGCTCGAGGTAGTCGGTCAGCACGCGCACCGAGCCCGCGGCGCGCGTGAGTTCGCGCAGCGTCTGGCGCATGTCCTGCTGCAGTGGAGAGTCGTCGGCCAGCGTGCGCTCGGCGCTGTTGACGGTCTTGCGCACGTCCTTCATGGCGGCGGCCAGCTCGGGTGTCAGGTCGGTGTTGATGCGGTTCACCGCCTGCTCGGTGCTGGCCAGCGTCTTGTTGAGCGAGGCGAGCGTGGTGCGCAGGTCGGCTGCGATCTGCTCGTAGGGCACCTTGTTGAGCTTGCTTGCGATCTCCTGCACCTGCGACTGGATTTCGTCGAGGCTGTTGGCAATGGTGGGCAGCTCGATCGGGTTCTTCGTCACGTCGATCCGGGCCGGCGGCGCCTTGGGGAAGAAGTCGAGCGCCACGTACACCTGGCCGGTCAGCAGGTTGCCGTTGCGCAGCTGCGCGCGCAGGCCCTTCTCGGCCAGGAAGCGCAGCCGCTCCTGCTGGGTGGCGCGCGACTCCACGCCGCTTTCGCCCGCGCGGCGGCGCAGCCGGTCCGGGTAGACCTGCACCAGCACCGGCATGCGGAACTCGCGCTCGGCGCGGTCGAACTCCACGCCGATCGACTTGACCTCGCCGATCACCACGCCGCGGAAATCGACCGGCGCCCCGGGCGTCAGGCCGCGCAGCGACTGGTTGAAGTACATCAGCAGCGTCTGCGGCGGACCGTCGGGTTCCTTCATGGCCGTGGTCTCGTCCTCGGCGAGCGTGAAGGCCGTGTTCTCCTTGGCCAGCGGCCCCATGGCATCGTCCGGCGCCTTGAAGGCAATGCCGCCGAGCAGGATGGTGGCGAGCGACTGCGTGCGCAGCGTGAAGCCGCTGGCGCTGAGCTGCGCGTCGATGCCGCTGGCTTGCCAGAAGCGCGTGTTGACGCCCACGAACTTGTCGTAGGGCGCATTCACGAAGATGCGCAGCGTCACGCCGCGGCCGTCGCCATCGAGCTCGTAGGCTGCCACCTGCCCCACCTTGATGCGCCGGAAATACACCGGCGAGCCCACGTCGAGCGAGCCCACGTCGGTGGCGCGCAGCAGGAACTGCTGGCCCGAGGCATCGCGCGTGACGATGGGCGGCACCTCCAGCCCCTTGAACTCGCTCGCGGTCTCCTTCGACACGCCCGCGTCGGCGCCGATGTAGGCACCCGACAGCAAGGTGCCCAGGCCCGAGATGCCCGATGTGTCGAGCCGCGGCCGCACCACCCAGAAGCGCGAATCCTCGGCGGTGAAGCTCTCGGCCTCCTTGCTGAGCTGCACGGTCACCTGCACGTGCGAGCGGTCGCGCGCGAGCTTCAGGCTCTGCACCGTGCCGATCTGCACGTCCTTGTACTTGACGGCCGTCTTGCCGGCCTCCAGTCCTTCGGCCGTGTTGAAGGTGAGCACGATCTCGGGCCCGCGCTCCATCAGGATCCGGACCACCAGCATCACGCCGACCAGTGCGGCAACGATGGGGATCAGCCAGATCAGCGAGGGCAGCCATTCGCGCCGGCGCACCACGCGCGGCGGAGGAAGCCCGGGCGGGGGCGATGGATCGTTGGGGGGTCTGGTTTCGTCGTCGCTCATGCTGGCTTGTGTTCCCTGTTGTCGCGTGCCGGTTCCCGGCGTTCCCGTTCGGCTTCCTGCTGCTGTTCCTGCCTGCTGTCCCAGGTGAGCCTGGGGTCGAAGCTCAGCGAGGCCAGCATCGTCAGCACCACCACCGATCCGAATGCCGCAATGCCCACGCCCGCGTTGATGACCGCAAAGCCCTGGATCTGCACCAGCCCGGTGAGCAGCGACACCACGAAAACGTCGAGCATCGACCAGCGGCCGATGATCTCGATGATGTGATAGAGCTTCGCCCGCTCGGGCCGGCGCCAGCTGCTGCCGCGCTGCGCCAGCAAGGCAAGCAGTATCAGTGCCGTGAGCTTGAACAGCGGCACCAGGAAGCTCGCAATGAAGATGATGGCCGCGAGCCCGTAGCCGCCCGACACCCAGAAGTAGATGACACCGCTCAGGATGGTGTCGTACTGCGCGCCGAACAGCGTGCGCGTGATCATCACCGGCAGCAGGTTGGCCGGGATGTACATGATGCATGCCGCGATCAGGAAGGCCCAGGTGCGGCTCAGGCTGTGGGGCTTGCGCGTGTGCAGGTGCGTGCCGCAGCGCCCGCAGGGCTCGCCCTCGGCGGCGTCGCGCCAGACGGCATCGCAATGCGGGCAGGCCACGAGGCCCATCGCGCGGGCCGTGGCCACCGGCGCTTCGCCGTCGTCATGGGCGTGGAATTCGCCTGCGTTCACGCGGCCTCCCTGTCGGGCTCGCCGGGCGGGCGAAAGGTCATTTCCCAGAAGGCATTGGGGTTGAACGAGAGCACGGCGGTGAGCAGCACCGTGAGCGCCACGAAGGCCCACAGCGCCGGCCCCGCCACCACCGTGGCCATGCTCGACAGCTTGACGATCGCCACCAGCACGCCGAGCAGGAACACCTCGATCATTCCCCAGGGCCGCAGCATCTGCATGGCGCGCACCAGGATCGCAAAGCCGGCCGGCCGGTGCTCGCGGCCGAGCGGCACCAGCAGGTAGGCCAGGATGCACAGCTGCATCAGCGGAAAGAGCAGCGTCGTCGCCAGCACCAGCAGCGCCACCACCGACATGCCCTCCCGGCTCAGCACCAGCACCGCGCCGGCCAGCGTGGTCTGGCTGCGCAGGCCCTGCAGCTCGATCTCGACGATGGGGAACAGGTTGGCAATGGCGAACATGATCAGCGAGGCCACCGTCAGCGGCAGGATGCGGCGCTGCTGGTCGCCCGCGTGGCGGTAGAGCTCGGTGCCGCAGCGGGCGCAGCGCGACACCTCGCGCGGCTTCAGGGGCGCGCGGCTGAAGACCGCGTCGCAGCCCGGACAAACCACGGTTTCAGGTACTTCCGTCATAGGGGCGTACCCTAACCTATTCAGCCGCCCTGCCCTGTCGTCTTCAGCCGCAGGCTGCTGAAGACCGCCGCCAGGCCCGCGCAGCAGGCCGCCAGCACCAGCGCCACCACCGGCCCGTGGCCGCCATGCGGGCTCCAGACGCTGAACACGCCGGCCAGCACCACCGCGCCCAGCGTCTGCCCCGTGAGCCGCGCCGTGCCCAGCATGCCGCTGGCCGCGCCGCTGCGGTGCGCCGGCGGCGAGGTGACGATGGTGTGGTTGTTGGGCGACTGGAACAGGCCGAAGCCCAGCCCGCACAGCGCCATGCGCCAGGCGATGTCGGCATTGCCCGGATGCGCCGGCAGCATCGCCAGCAGCGCCAGGCCGGTGGCGAGCAGGCCCAGACCGATGCCGCCGAGCAGCCCGTCCGGATAGCGCCCGATCAGCCGGCCCGCGATGGGCGCCATGGCCACGATGGCCAGCGGCCAGGCGGTGATGAGCAGCCCGGCCTCGATGTGGCTGCGGCCGTACACCTCGAGCAGCAGGAACGGCAGCGCAATGTAGGCCAGCATCTGCGCGCAGAAGGCGGCCACCGACGTGCCCATGGAAAGCGCGAACACCGGGATGCGCAGCAGGTCGATCGGAAACAGCGGCACCGCCAGCGTGCGCTGGCGCCGCAGATAGACGAAGCCCACCGCCACGCCGGCCAGCAGGATGGCCCAGGCCGACTGCTGCGAGCCGCCGCCGCCCTCGCGCACGCCCAGGCGGTCGACGCCCAGGAACACCAGCGAGAACATCAGCACGTTCAGCGCCACGTCGATCGGCGAAAAGCGCAGGCCCGCCGCCGGCGCCACGCGGTTGAACGGCAGCGCCTTGAGGCCGAGCGCCAGCGTGATGGCGCCCAGCGGCACGTTGATGGCAAACAGCCACGGCCACGAAGCCACCGAGAGAATGGCGGCCGCCACCGACGGCCCGGCCACCGAGGAGGTGGCCACCACCATCGAGTTGATCGCCATGCCGCGCCCCAGCAGCGCCGAGGGAAAGGTCAGCCGCACCAGCGCCGCGTTCACGCTCATGATGCCGGCCGCGCCCAGCCCCTGGAAGGTGCGTGCGGCAATCAGCGTGGCCAGCGAATCGGCAAAGGTGGCGCCGATCGAGGACACCGTGAACACCGCCATGCCCACCAGGTAGACGCGCCGGTAGCCGACCAGGTCGCCCAGCGACGCGAGCGGCAGCAGCATCACGAGCGTGGCGATCTGGTAGGCGTTCACCACCCAGATCGCATGCGAGGGGCTGGCCTGCAGTTCGCGCGCAATGCCCGGCAGCGCCAGGTTGACGATGGTGCCGTCGAGCACGGCCACCATGATGCCGAGGATGATCACCAGCATCGCGCGCTGGCGCGCCGGCTGGTCCAGCCCGTCGACGGGCTGCGCGGCCTGGCCGTCCACGGATGGCGCGGCTTCCATGTGCGCCGAGCCGCTCACGCCTGCTGCGTCCTGCGCGTGGGTTCGGAGCGCACGCTGCCCAGCGTGAGCCAGGTCAGCACCAGCGCGATCAGCGCGCCGCCGGCCATGCCGGTCACCATCGGCAGCGGACGGCCGTCCGTGAAGAGGCCCACCACCGCCATGGCCAGCGCGCCGGTCAGCATCTGCAGCGTGCCGAGCAGCGCCGAGGCCGTGCCCGCAATGGCGCCGTGCATCTCCAGTGCCAGCACGCCGGTGGTCGGGATCACCAGGCCCATGAAACCGGAGGCGATGAAGTACAGCACGATCAGCACCCAGAGGCTGTCGCCGCCCGCCGCAAAGTACGCGAACATGGCCAGCATCGCGATGCCCGAGGCCACCACGCCGAACTTGACGAGGCCCACCAGCCCGAAGCGCTCGCCCAGCGAGCCCGTGAGCTGCGAGGCGCCGATGAAGGCTGCCGCATTCACGCCGAAGGCCACGCTGTAGAGCGCAGGCGACAGGCCGTAGTGGTCGATCATCACGAACGACGAATTCGCCAGGTAGGTGAAGAAGCCCGCCATCGCGAAGCCGCCGATGAACACCAGCCCGAGGTAATGCCAGTCGCGCAGCAGCAGCCAGTAGGCCGACAAGGCGCTGCCCAGGCTGCTCTCGACGCGCTCCGAAGACGGCCGCGTCTCGCGCAGTTGCGTGACCATCATCGCGAGGCCGGCCACTGCGGCAATGGTCACGGCCCAGAACACGCCGCGCCAGCCCGCCACCGCAATCACCGCGCTCCCCACCAGCGGCGCGAGGATAGGCGACACGCTGAACACCAGGATCAGGAGCGACATGAGCCGCGCGGCATCGGTGCCGGTGTGCAGGTCGCGCACCACCGCGCGCGGAATCGCCATGCCGGCCGCCGCGCCCAGACCTTGCACGAAGCGCAGCGCGATCAGCGTGTGGATGTCGGTGGCCAGCGCGCAGCCCACGCTCGCGAGCGCGAACAGCACCAGCCCGGCGTAGAGCGGCGGCTTGCGCCCGACCATGTCCGAGACCGGCCCGTACAGCAGCTGCCCCGCGCCCAGCGAAAGAAAGAACGCCGTGAGGCTCATCTGCACCGCGCCGATGTCGGCACGCAGCGACTGGCCGATGGCCGGCAGCGCCGGCAGGTACATGTCGATGGCGAAGGGGCCGATGGCGGAGAGCAGGCCCAGCAACAGGGCCATCTTGAAAAAGGGAGACGAAGAACGCATTGGAGCGATTGTCGTCAAGCGCGGCATCCGGTGCAGGCGTGGGGTCGCCACCCGGCGGTTGCTAATTCTGGCCAAAGAGTACGACCTTGGTATTCACGCCATCCGCAGGGGCGATGGCAGCCAGGCCGGTCTATCCTTTCGCCTTGTCCAGCAACCTCTTCCAGGCTCGCCATGAAATTCGGATACACCATCATCTACGTTCCCGACGTCGACGCGTCGCTTCGGTTCTTCGAGCAGGCGTTCGGTTTCGCCCGGAAGTTTCTTCACGAATCCGGGACCTACGGTGAACTCGCGACAGGAGAAACCACGCTGTCTTTCGCGGCGCACGAACTTGCCGAGTCGAACTTCGGCCACGCGCATGTGGCCGCGTCGGCATCGGCCGACCCGCTTGGCATGGAGGTGGCCTTTGTGACCGAGGATGTGCAGGCAGCGCACGACCGGGCCGTTGCAGCTGGCGCATCGGCCTTGAGTGCGCCGGTCTCCAAGCCCTGGGGACAAGTCGTGTCCTACGTGCGATGCCCCGACGGGACTCTGGTCGAGCTGTGCTCCCCGATCGCGGCCTGAGCGCGGTGCGCCGCTAGTGCTAGTACAAGGTAGAGCGCTGCCGCGCCGGCAACTCGCGGTCGTAGGTCTCGCCATCGAAGGCGGCATCGGTCAGGGCCGACAGGATGGCGCCGGGTGTGGGCACCTCGCGGCGCGAATCCGCCGGCAGCGGCGCCCACAGTTTCGAGCGCTGGATGGCGCGCGCGCACTGGAAGAAGACCGACTCCACCCGGATCTCGATCACGCACTGCGGCAGCTTGCCCTCCATCGCGAAGCGCGCCATGAGCCCCGGCTCGGTCGTGATGCGCGCCCTGCCGTTCACGCGCAAGGTCTCGCCCACGCCGGGAATCAGGAACAGCAGCGCCACGCGCGGATCGGCCACGATGTTGCGCAGGCTGTCGATGCGGTTGTTGCCGCGGCGCTCGGGCAGCAGCAGCGTCTTTTCGTCCTGCACCGCCACGAAGCCGGGCGGGTCGCCGCGCGGCGAGGCGTCGAGGCCGCCGGGTCCGGTGGTGGCCAGCACCGCAAAAGGCGAAGCGGCAATCAGCGCCTGGTAGCTCGGGTGCAGCCAGGGCACCTCCTTCTTGAGCGAGGCCTCGCCGGCTTCGCCGAACAGCGCTTCGAGCTGCTCGATGGTGTCGATGGCATGGGTCATGGGATCACTCCTTGTTGCTTGTCCGGCGATGCCGACGGGTTCCTGCCGCAGGCCAGCGCCGCTGCGGCCAGCAGCAGCGCGCAGCTGCCGTACAGCCACGACGATGCCACGACCGGCAGCAGGAGCCCGGCCAGCAGCGGCCCGATGCCGGCGCCGACGTCGCGCCACACGGCCCGCGCGGCCAGCGCATGCATGCGCCCGGGCCCCGGCGTGCGGTGCGCCACGATGGGCGGCAGCAAGGGCAGCTGCAAGGCGCGCAGCACCACGATCAGTGCCGTGCAGCTCCACAGCCAGCCCAGGCCGAAGCCGACCAGCGCGATCGCCGTCACGAGCGAGAGGCCCACCAGCAGCCGCTCGGCACCGAAGCGCTCCGCCATGTGGCCGCCCACCGGGCTCAGCAGGATTTCCGCAAGGTAGCGCAGCGCCATCAACGAACCGGCCACCACCACCGCGCCGCCCGGCACCAGGTCCTTGCCCAGGTAGGACAGGCCGACGATGAAGAGCCCGTCGAGCGTGAGCCCTTCCATGAACGACCAGGCATCGAGACTGTTGGGCCGCTTGAAGCGGCGCGCGGGCCGGCTGTGCGCGCTGCCGTGCGGCACCGCAGGCAGGCGCCGCGTGGCCAGCACCGCCACCAGCGAGAACGCCGCAAGAATGCAGAAGATGATGCGCGGCCCGGCCCACAACGCCAGCAGCGCGCCCAGCGGCAATGCGAGCACCGGCCCCATCGCGATGAGCGCACGCGAACGCCCGCTGCGGCGCGCCGCACCCAGCAGTTCGGCCGTGGCCAGCGACTGCGTCGACAGGTTGAGCGCGGCAAAGCACAGGCCCCACACGAGCCGCAGCGGCAGCAGCGCCCAGAAGCCCGAGAGCGTGGCATAGCCGAGTCCGCAGAAGGCGGCCGCCGCCACCGCGATGGTGCAAGTGAGCCGGTCGCCATTGCGCGCATAGAAGCGCGCCACCGCGCCGTAGCCCGCAATGCGCACGAGCCGGTTGGCCGCGAGCAGCATGCCGGCCTCCGCCAGCGTCACGCCGAACTGCCCCGCATACATCGGCAGCAGCAGGTAGAGCACCACGTCGGCCGGCAGCGAAAGCCCGAGCGCAATGGCGGCGTGGCGGGAATTCAGGTCGGTGGCAGCGGGAGCTGGAGCGGGCGTGGTGCGAAACATCGAAGCCGCATCGTGCGCCGGCGCAAGGCATGCCGACAAACGACATTAACGCCCGCCATGCGTGAGAAAATTGCACGCATGCCGCTTCGAGAACCGCCCCTCAATGCCGTGCGCGCCTTCGTCGCCGCGGCCCGCCACCAGAGCTTCACGCGCGCGGCCATCGAGCTTCATGTGACGCACAGCGCGGTGAGCCGGCAGATCAAGAGCCTGGAGGAATGCCTGGGCGTCGCGCTGTTCGAGCGCCGCATCCGCCAGGTCGCCCTGACCGCGGAGGGGCAGCAGTTCTTCGCCGAGGTGGGCCCGGCCATCGCGCAGATCCATGCGGCGGCGCGTGCGCTGCAGGCGCAAGGTCCGGCCCGTGCCGTGAGGATCAACGTGCGGCCCTCCTTCGCGGTGCGGTGGCTCATTCCGCGCCTGCCCTTGTTCGTCGAGCGCTATCCCGAGATCGAGCCGCAGGTGGTCACGAGCACGGTCATGCCCGAGCAGGCCGCGGGCAGCTTCGACATCGCGGTGCGCCGCGGGCTCGAGGGATGGCCGCCCTCCATCGAGGTGCGCCCCTTCCTCGAAGACGAGGTGCTGGTGGTCGGTGCGCCGGCGCTGTTCAAGGCGCATCCGCTTTCGGACCTGCGCGCGCTGGCCTCGCACGTGCAGCTGTCGGCCCGCACGCGCAAGGAAGACTGGGACGCCTGGAAGAAGCAGGTCGGCGCACCGCGCGCCAAACCGGCGGGGCGGCTGCAGTTCGATCACCTGCACTTCGTGCTGCAGGCCGCAGTCGACGGGCTCGGCATCGCGCTGGCGCCAACCTCGCTGGTGGCGCACGACCTGGCCTCGGGCCGGCTGCAGTCGCCGCTGCCCGCGCTGCGCATGCCGCTGAACCGCTACTACTACGGCCTCTCGCCCGACGCCGCGCCGGAAGCCGCGTACGTCGCGCAATGGTTCGAGGAAATGATGGCCTCGGACTCGCAAGGCGCGATGACGCTCGCAGGTCCGTAAACGGCCAGCGCCGGGCGGCGCGCGCCCGCAGCATGGGGGCTTCCTTCCACATGAAGCTCCCTGCCGCATGAAAGCAGCCCTTCCCCGTCCCTTTGCCTATCTCGCGTGGTCCAACCTCGCGGCGCAGTCCGCCGAGCAGCTGAGCCTTGCGGCGGTGCCGCTGGTCGCGGTGCTCGTGCTCGGTGCCGGGCCGGGCGAGATCGGCTTTCTCGCGGCCATTCAGACGCTGCCTTTTCTGCTGTTGTCGATGCCGCTGGGCGTGCTGGCCGATCGCATGTCGCGGCAGCGGCTCATGGTGGCATCCGAGGGGCTGCGCGCCGTCTCGCTGCTGGTGCTGCTGGCCATGGTGCTGGCGTCGAAGCTCGGCATCGGCTGGCTCGCGGTGCTCGGGTTCCTGGGCGCGGTCGGCACCGTGGGCTTCAGCGTCGCGGCGCCCGCGCTGGTGCCGGCGCTCGTGCCGCGCGATGCATTGGCGGCCGCCAACGGCCGGCTGGAGCTTGCGCGCAGCGCCGCGTTCACGGCCGGGCCTGCGCTGGCGGGCGCGCTGGTCGCGTGGGCGGGTGCTTCGATGGCCTTCGTGCTGGCGGCCGTGCTCTCGATCTCGGCTGTGGGCCTGCTGCTGCGCCTGGCGGAGGCGCCGCGCCCGGCCGCATTGCGGCGCCATCCGCTGCTCGATGTGCGCGATGGCGCAGGCTTTGTCTGGCGGCACGAATTGCTGCAGCCCATGCTGATGACGGGCGCGGTCTTCAACATCTCGTGGTTCGTGCTGCAGGCCGGCTACGTGCCGTATGCGGTGCGGGTGCTGGGCCTTGGCGCGCAGGCGGTCGGCTTCACGCTGGCCATGTACGGCGCCGGCATGGTGGCGGGCGCGCTGCTGACCTCGCGCGTGGTGGCGCGCCTGCCGTTCGGCCGTGCGATCCAGGTCGGGCCCGCGGTGGCGGTGGTGGCCGCGGCAACCATGGCGGCCACGCTGGTGGTGCCGGCCGCATCGCTGGCCGCGCTGTCGTTCTTTCTGTTCGGTGCCGGGCCGATGGTCTGGACCATCACCACCACCACGCTGCGGCAGAGCGTCACGGCCTCGGCAATGCTGGGCCGGGTGTCGGCGGTGTTCCTCACGGTCAATGCGGGCGCCCGGCCGATCGGTGCCGCGCTGGGAGGCGCGGTCGGTGCCGCATGGGGCGAGCCGGCCTGCCTGCTGCTCGCGCTGGCGGGTTTCGTGCTGCAGGCGGGAATCATCTTTGCCTCGCGCATCGCGGGGTTGCACCGGCTGCCGGTTGCGGTGGCCTGACGGCCTGCACGGACCGCTAGAAAAGCGAAGCCATCCCGTTCGGCCGCGCGCCCTCGATGTCGAGCATGCGCAGCTTCGTCAACGCGCCGCCGCCCGCCGAAAAGCCGCCGGGCTTGTTGCCCGCGGCCAGCACGCGGTGGCACGGCACCACGGGCGCGAAGGGGTTGTGGCCCATGGCCTGGCCTACCGCGCGCGACAGGCCCTTGTCGCCGAGTTCGGCCGCGATCTCGCCATAGGTGCGCGTCTGTCCGGGCGGAATGCGCCGTGCGATCGCATAGATGCGCTGGTGGAATTCCGACACATGGCTCATGTCGAGCACGATGTCGGCCAGATCGTCGGACTCGCCGTTCAGCAAGCCCTGGATGGCCGCGATCGCATGCCGGGCGCTTTCGGGCGGTTCGGCCTCGCTGAGGTCCGCAAAGCGGCGCCGCATCCGCGCCCGCGTGGCGGCTTCGCCGTTTTCTTCCGGCAGCTGCACGCCGACGAGTCCGCGCGGCCCCCAGGCCAGCGCGCAGGTGCCTATCGCGGTTTCGAACAAGGCAAAGCCCGGCTCGATGGTTTCACTGCTGCTGCTGCCCGATGCTGCATTCATCGCGCCATTTTCTGCCAGCCGCTAAGCCTGATCGGGCGGCAGGGTTGGCGGCACCAGGTGCCGCTCCAGCAGCACCGCCACGTGCACCGCCTCGCGCTGCGCGCCGTCGCCGATCTGGTGGCGGCAGCTGGTGCCGTCGGCCACCACGATGGCGTCGGGCCGCGCGCGGATCGCGGGCAGCAGGCTGGCCTCGGCCATCTGCATCGACACGTCGATGTGGCGCGCCTCGTAGCCGAAGCTGCCCGCCATGCCGCAGCAGGAGCTTTCGATCAGCTCGGGCTCGGCACCGGGAATGAGCCGCAGCACGTCCAATATCGGGCTGACCGCGCCGAAGGCCTTCTGGTGGCAGTGGCCGTGCAGCAGGATCGGCGCCGTGGCCGGCGTGAGCGCGAGCTTGAAGCGGCCGGCCTTGAGCTCGCGCGCAATGAACTCCTCGAACAGCAAGGCCTGCTTCGCCACGGTTTCGGCCTTCTTGCCGAAGCCCATCACCAGGGTTTCGTCGCGCAGCGTGAGCAGGCACGAGGGCTCGAGACCGACGATGGGAACGCCGGCCTCGGCCAGCGGCCGGAGCGCGTCGATCAATGCTTCCGCGCGGCGCTTGGCCTCGCCCACCATGCCGCTCGCCAGGAAGGTGCGGCCGCAGCAGTGGTGCCCGCCGCTCTTCTCGACCGTGTGCAGCGTGTAGCCCGCGGCCTTGAGCACGCGGGCCGCCGCCAGCGCGTTCTCGCTCTCGAAGGTGCCGTTGAAGGTGTCGACGAAGAGCACCGCCGCGCGGCCGCCGTTCGCCTGCACCGACAGCACGGCCTCGCGGCTGGCGAACATGCCGTGCAGCTCGGCCTTGGCGCGCCAGAAGGTGTCGGAGCGCCATTCGGGCAGCGACCGGCGCGCCGAAAAGCCCAGCAGCTTCTCGCCCAGCCAGGCCGCGCCGGGCACGGTGTTGCGCAGGTTCATGAGCCACGGCAGGCGGCTCGCGCGATGCGCGTAGTCGGGCATGTGGGCCACCAGCCTGTCCTTGAGCGTGTGGCCGTGGCGCTTCTTGTAGTGGTCGAGGAACTCGATCTTCATCTTCGCCATGTCGACGCCGGTCGGGCAGTCGCGCTTGCAGCCCTTGCAGCCGACGCACAGGTCCATGGTCTCGTGCATCTCTTCGCCGGTGAAGGCATCGGCGCCGAGCTGGCCCGACAGCGCGAGCCGCAGCGTGTTGGCGCGTCCGCGCGTGAGGTGCTGCTCGTCGCGCGTCACGCGGTAGCTCGGGCACATGGTGCCGGCGTCGAACTTGCGGCAGTGGCCGTTGTTGTTGCACATCTCCACGGCCTTGGCGAGGCCGCCGGTGCTGTCGCCGCCGGTGCCGGGCGCGGTGGTCTTCTCGGTCACCGGGTCGGCATTGACGTTCCAGGCCGACCAGTCGAGCACGGGCTTGAGCTCGATGCGCCGGTAGGGCCTGGGCGCGGTGGGCGGCGCAAAGCGCAGCAGCGAGGCGTCGTCCATGCGCGGCGTATCGACGATCTTGCCGGGGTTGAACAGGTTGGCCGGATCGAGTTCGCGCTTGATGGCGCGAAAGGCCTCGTTGATGGCCGGACCGAACTGCCATTCGATCCACTCGCCGCGGCACAGGCCGTCGCCATGTTCGCCGCTGAAGGCGCCCTTGTACTTGCGCACCAGCGCGGCGGCTTCTTCCGCAATCGCGCGCATCTTGGCGCCGCCGTCGGTGCGCATGTCCAGGATCGGCCGCACGTGCAGCGTGCCGACCGAGGCATGCGCATACCAGGTGCCGCGGCTGCCATATCTGGCAAACACCTCGGTCAATGCATCGGTGTATTCGGCCAGGTGCTCGAGCGGCACGGCGCAGTCCTCGATGAAGCTCACCGGCTTGCCGTCGCCCTTCAGGCTCATCATGATGTTGAGCCCGGCCTTGCGCACTTCCCACAGGTTCTTCTGGCGCGCGTCGTCGGGCATTTCGACCACGCTACCGGGCAGGCCGAGATCGCCCATCAGCTCGACCAGCTGCCTGAGCCGTGGCAGCAGCGCGGCCTTGTCGGCGCCGGCAAACTCGACCAGCAGGATGGCCGCGGGCTTGCCGATCAGCGCGGTTTCCACCGTGGGCTTGAAGGCCGGGTTGGCAAGGCTCAGCTCGATCATCGTGCGGTCGACCAGCTCCACCGCCGTAGGGCCCAGCTTCACGATGTGCTGCGCCGCATCCATGGCCGCATGGAAGGTCGGAAAGTTCACGATGCCCAGCACCTTGGCGCGCGGCAGCGGCGCGAGCTTGAGCGTGAGGCTCCGGGTGTAGGCCAGCGTGCCCTCGGCCCCGACCAGAAGGTGCGCGAGATTCACGCTGCCGTCGGCAGTGTAGGGGCGCTCGCTCTGGTTGTCGAAGATGTCGAGGTTGTAGCCCGCCACGCGGCGCAGCACCTTGGGCCAGTGGGCGTGGATCTGCTCGCGGTGCGCCAGCGCGAGCCCGTGCACGAACTTCGCGATGCCCGCCGCACGGGCGCCCAGCGTGGATTGCGGGCCGAACTCCACCAGCTCGCCGCTCGAGAGCCAGGCGCTTGCGCCCAGCACGTTGTGCACCATGTTGCCGTAGGCGATGGAGCGCGAGCCGCAGGAGTTGTTGCCCGCCATGCCGCCCAGCGTGGCCTGCGCGCTGGTCGACACATCGACCGGATACCAGAGGCCGTGCGGCTTGAGCTGCGCATTGAGGTGGTCGAGCACCAGGCCGGGCTCGACGGTGGCGGTGCCCTCCTCCAGGTTCACGTCGAGCACGCGCCGGAAATGCTTGCTGTTGTCGATCACCAGCGCGGCGCCCGTGGTCTGGCCGCACTGGCTGGTGCCGCCGCCGCGCGCGAGCACCGGCACCTTCAGGTCGCGGGCGATGTCGATGGCGGTGGCAATGTCGCGTTCATTCGTCGGCACGAAGGCGCCGACCGGCATGATCTGGTAGATCGACGCATCGGTGGCGTAGCGGCCGCGCGAACCGGCGTCAAACAGCACCTCGCCCTCGGTCTCGGCGCGCAGCCGGCGTGCGAGCTGCTCGCAGGTGTCGTTGGGCGGAAGAACGGTTCCGGCGGGCTGGATGTGGCTGGCGGGATCGACGCGCATGGTGTGGTGAGGGTCAGCTCGCTTTGTGGGCCTGGGGATAGATCTGGCCGGTGCGCATCAGCTCGAGCACCGTGTCGCGCTTGCGCATCACGTGCGAGATGAGCACCTTGCGCAGGCCGGCGGCGTCGCGCGCGGCCAGCGCAACGATCATCTGCTCGTGCTCCTCGACCGCGTGCTTCCACTTGGCATCGTTCTGGTTGGTTCGAAAGCGCAGCGACTGCACGCGGGCATTGATGGAGCGGTAGGTGCTGGCAAGCACGGGGTTGCCCGCGGCCTCGTTGATGGCGGTGTGGATGCGCGCGTTGAGGCGGTAGTAGCCCGAGAGATCGCGCCGCGCGAAGCAGGCCATCATTTCGTAATGCAGCGCGCGCACCTCGGCCAGTTCCTCGTCGGTGATGCGCTTGGCCGCGAGCTCGCCCGACATGCCTTCGAGCATGGCCAGCACCTCAAAGGTATTGAGCACGTCGGCTTCGGTGAGCTTCACCGCCACCGCGCCGCGGTTGGGCAGCAGGTCGACCAGCCCTTCGGCCGCGAGCAGCTTGATGGCCTCGCGCAGCGGCGTGCGCGAGACGCGCAGCTGAAGGCAGAGCTCGCGCTCGTTGAGCTTGGCGCCGGGCGCGATGTGCCCTTCGACCAGCATCGTGCGCAGGCGTGAAGCGACCTGGTCGTGCAGCGCGAGGCGCGAGATTTCGATGATGTCTGCGGTCATTTCTGTTTCCCCTGGAATGCATTTTGAATGCAAAAAACCACACTTGCAATCCCAAGACACAAGGGTAAACCATCATGTCTAAATCAGTTTTGAATGCAAAACTGAAAGCGAAAGGACAGTCCATGCTGCAACTCGACATCCATCCCACCGGCCGCCACTTCCTCCAGATCCCCGGCCCGAGCCCGGTGCCCGACCGCATCCTGCGGGCCATGAGCCTGCCGACCATCGACCACCGCGGGCCCGAGTTCGGCACGCTGGGGCTCAAGGTGCTCGGCGGCATCAAGCAGATCTTCAAGACCAGGCATCCGGTCGCGATCTACCCCGCTTCCGGCACCGGCGCCTGGGAGGCCGCGCTGGCCAACACGCTGAGCCCGGGCGACCACGTGCTGATGTACGAGACCGGCCACTTCGCATCGCTGTGGCAGAAGATGGCCACGCGCCTCGGCCTGTCGACCGAATTCCTCGCCTGGTCCGGCAAGGACGAGCAGCTGCCCGCCGCGCCCAGCTGGCGCCGCGGCGTGCAGGCCGACCTCATCGAGGCGCGCCTGCGCAAGGACACCGAAAGGAAGATCAAGGCCGTGTGCGTGGTGCACAACGAAACCTCCACCGGCGTCACTTCCGACATTGCCTCGGTGCGCAAGGCCATCGACGCGGCAGGCCACCCGGCCCTGCTGATGGTCGACAGCATCTCGGGTTTGGCGAGCGCCGATTTCCGGCACGACGAATGGGGCGTGGACGTCACCATCAGCGGCTCGCAGAAGGGCCTGATGCTGCCGCCGGGCATCAGCTTCAACGCGCTCTCGCCGCGCGCGCTCGAAGCCTCCAAGGGCGCGAAGCTGCCGCGCGCGTTCTGGGCCTGGGACGAGATCGTGGAGATGAACAAGGACGGCTATTGGCCCTACACGCCCAACACCAACCTGCTCTACGGCCTGTCGGAATCGCTCGACATGCTGCTGGGCGAAGGGCTGGACAACGTGTTCGCGCGCCACCAGCGCTGGGCCGCCGGCGTGCGCGCGGCGGTCGATGCCTGGGGCCTGCCGATCCAGTGCGCCGACCCGGCCGTGTATTCGCCCGTGCTCACCGGCGTGATCACGCCCGAAGGCGTGGATGCCGATGCGCTGCGCCGGCTCATCCACCAGCGCTTCGACCTTTCGCTGGGCACGGGCCTGGGCAAGCTCAAGGGCCGCATGTTCCGCATGGGCCACCTGGGCGACAGCAACGACCTGACGCTGGTGGCCATGGTCGCGGGCGTCGAGATGGGCATGAAGCTCAGCGGCATCAAGCTCGCGGGCAGCGGCGTGCAGGCCGCGATGGACCATTTCGCGAGCCATGCGGCGGCGCATGCCGGCCTGCAGAAGGCTGCCTAGCCGCAAGCACGCATCGAGCCCGGCACGCATCGGACCCACCACACAACGGAGACAAAGATGATGCAGAGACGTTCGCTGATCCAGGCCGCGGGTGTCGTGGCCGCAACGCTGGGCGTGCCCCGGCTCTTCGCGCAGGAGTGGCCTTCGGGGCCGGTGCGCATCGTGGTGGGCTTTCCGCCCGGCGGCGGCACCGATGCGCTCGCGCGCGTGGTGGCGCAGAAGCTCACGGTGATGTGGAACCAGCAGGTCATCGTCGAGAACAAGGGCGGCGTGGCCGGCGTGCTGGCGGCCGAGTACGTGTCGCAGCAGCCCAGCGACGGCAGCACGCTGCTCATGGCGCACATCAACAGCCATGCGCTCGCGCCCAGCCTGCAGCCCAAGCTGCGCTACAGCGTGGAGCGCGACTTCGTGCCGATCGTGCTGGTGGGCGTCACGCCCAACCTGCTGATCGCGAGCCCGGCGCAGAAGGCGCTCACGGTGAACGACATCGTGGCCGCCTGCAAGGCATCGCCCGGCACGGTGAGCTTCGGCTCCGCGGGCGCGGGCTCGGCGCAGCACCTGGCGCTGGAGATGTTCAAGCTGCAGGCCCGGGTCGATGCAATGCACGTGCCCTACAAGGGCAGCGGCCCGCTGCTGGCCGACCTGATGGGCGGGCAGATCCAGTACAGCTTCGAGACCACGACCGCGGCCACGCCGCATGTGAAGAGCGGCCGCGTGCTGGCCGTGGCGCAAACGCGCACCAAGCGCGCCAAGGGCCATCCCGGCGTGCCGACGATGCAGGAACAGGGCTTCGCGGGTTTCGAGGCCACCACCTGGTACGGGCTGGCAGGCCCGGGCAAGCTGCCGCAGCCGGTGGCCGAGAAGGTCAACCGCGACGTCAACACGGTGCTCGCGATGCCCGACGTGCAGGAAAAGCTCGACACCTACGGCGCGGAAGATGGCGGCGGGTCGCAGGACAAGTTCAAGCAGTTCATCGCTACCGAGATCGCCAAGTGGGCGAAGGTGGTTAAGGACGGCAAGGTGCACGTCGATACTTGACGTGCTGTTGTTCAGGGCGGCGCTCCCGCCGACGGGGTACCTTGCTCCGCGAATGTCCCCCGGCCTGCGGCCTCCTCCTTTATTTCGCTGCGCAAGGCACCCCATCGACGGGAGCGTGATCAGAGCCGTCGTTGATCAGCGGTACACCAGCAGCGTGCCCTGGTGCACAGGGCATCGGGTGCTCCCCGCAGCGAAATCAAGGAGGAGGCCGAAGGCCGGGGGACATTCGCGGAGGGGAGTACCCGGTGGCCTGTGCACGCGCCCTGAACAACAACAGCGCCAAGAACAAAATCCCGAAGACACAGAAGCACAAAAGCAGCGAAGACAATCCCTCCCATGACCACTTCAATGACAGCCCTCGCCAACGCCCTGATCCAGGCCCGCCAAAGCAACCAGACGCTCGATGCCACGCCCTGGCTCAACACGCTGGAGACGGCCGACCAGGCCTATGAAGTGCAGGACGCCGTTGCTTCGGCGCTGGCTTGGTTCGGCGACGTGCCCCGAGTCTGGAAATCCGGCGGCGCCTCGCGCACCGCCACGCTCACGCATGCGCCGCTGCCCGCGGCCGGCGTGCGCACGGGCCCGGCGGATTTCGGCGACCTTGCCTTTCACGTACCCGGCATCGAGGCCGAGATCGCGCTGCGCCTCGGACAGGACGTGACGCCCGCCATGGCCGCGAAGCTCGACCACGGCGATGCCGCTTCGCTCATCGATGCCATGGCGGTCTCGGTGGAGATCGTCGATTCGCGCTGGCAGGACCTGGCCGCCACGCCCGCCTTGCTGCGCCTTGCCGATTCGCAGGTGCACGGCGCGCTTGCCATCGGCGAATGGCTGCCCTATTCGGCCGTCGACTGGGCTTCGCAGCGCTGCGAAACGAAAGTCGGCAGCGCCGAAACCGTGGTGCGCGAAGGCACCCATCCGCTGGCCGACCCTGCGTGGCTGCTGCCGGCCTGGCTGCGCCACGTCACGCGGCACGGACAGACCGCGCCGGCGGGTACCGTGGTCACCACCGGTTCGTGGGTCGGCATCGTGCCCTGCCGCCGCGGCGATCAGGTGGCGGTGGAGTTCGCGGGCATCGGCGCGCTGCGCTTGAGCGTGTAGCGCCCTCCTCCCACGCCCGAGCAGGCCACCAGGAAGTCGAGCACCGCGCGCACGCGCGCCGGCAGCGTGCCGGCCTTGCCGATGTACACCGCGTGGATCGGCTCCACCTCGCCGGGGTTGAATTCCTCGAGCAGCGGCACCAGCCGGCCGGCATCGATGTCGTGCTGGATGTGGTACAGCGACAGCCGCGCCACGCCCGCGCCGGCAATCGCCAGCTGGCGCAGGGTTTCGCCGTCGCCCGCGCGCACCGGCCCGGCCACGGGCAGCGCAATCATTCGCCCGTCCACGCGCAAGGGCCAGTCGGGCGTATTGCGACGGTAGGACCAGCCCAGCCGGTTGTGCGCCTCCAGTTCCTGCGGCGTGTGCGGCGTGCCGTACTTCGCAAGGTAGCCCGGCGAGGCCACGATGGACTGGCTGGTCTCGCCCAGGCGCCGCGCCACCAGGTCGGACGGCGGCAGCTGGCCCCAGCGGATCGCGATGTCGGCGCGCTCGTCCATCAGGTCGACGATGCGGTCGGTCAGCGCGATGTCCAGCGTGATCTGCGGATGCAGCTCGAGCAGGCGCGGCACCAGTGGTACCAGCTTGTGGTGCCCGAAGGAGACGCTCGCGTTGATGCTCACGCGCCCGCGCGGCGCAGCACCCGCGGCGGCGCAGCGCTCGGCCTCGTCCATGTCGGCCAACACGCGCGTGCTGCGCTCGTAGAAATGCAGGCCTTCGGGCGTGAGCTGCAGCTTGCGCGTGGAGCGGTACACCAGCTGGATGCCCAGCCGCAACTCGAGCCGCGCGACCAGCTTGCTCACCGCAGAAGGCGTCATGCCGAGCAGCCGCGCAGCGGCGGAAAAGCCGCCGGACTCGACGACCTGCACGAAGGCTTCCATTTCGCCGGAGCGGTTGACGTCGATGCGCGGCATGGCAGGTGTCCTTGTCTGTGACTTCAATTCACAAGTGCATGTAGCAGCGGCATTCTAGTCATCAAGGCCGGATGCCCGCACAGTACAGGGCATCATGCCAATCGCTCTACTCGCCCTTACCGCCGGTGCCTTCGGAATAGGCACCACCGAATTCGTCATCATGGGCCTGCTGATGCAGGTCTCGGCGGATCTGCACGTCTCCATCACGGCTGCCGGCCTGCTGATCTCGGGCTATGCGCTCGGGGTGGCCGTGGGTGCGCCGATCCTGACCATCGCCACCCGCAAGCTGCCGCGCAAGACCGTGCTGCTCGCGCTGATGGCGATCTTCACGCTCGGCAACCTGGCCTGCGCGCTCGCGCCCAGCTACGAACTGCTGATGGCCGCGCGCGTGGTCACCTCGCTCGCGCACGGCACCTTCTTCGGCGTGGGCTCGGTGGTGGCCACCGGGCTTGTGGCGCCGGAACGGCGCGCCTCGGCCATCGCCATCATGTTCACCGGTCTCACGGCCGCCACGCTGCTGGGCGTGCCGGCCGGTGCCTGGCTCGGGCTGCAGTACGGCTGGCGCGCCACCTTCTGGGCGGTGACGCTGATCGGCGTGCTGGCCTTTGCGGTGCTTGCCGTGTTCGTGCCCCGCGTCAAGGGCGAAGCCCGGCCGGCGCCGCTGCGCGAGGAACTCGCGGTGCTCGCGCGGCCGCAGGTGCTGCTCGGCCTGGCGATGACAGTGCTGGGCTTTGCGGGCGTGTTCGTGGTGTTCACCTACATCCAGCCCCTGCTGACGCAGGTCACGGGCCTGTCCGAATCGGCGGTGTCGCCGATCCTGCTGGTGTTCGGCGGCGGCCTGGCCGTGGGCAACATCCTCGGCGGCAGGCTGGCCGACAGGTCGACCATGCCGGCCGTGCTCGGCACGCTGGTGGCGCTGGCCGCAGTGCTCGGCGCGATGCAGTTCACCATCGGAACCCCGTTCGCAGCGGTGGTGTTCGTGGGCCTGCTCGGCATCGCTTCGTTCGCCACCGTGGCGCCGATGCAGCTGCGCGTGCTCGAGAAGGCCTCGGGCGCGGGCCAGAACCTGGCGTCGAGCCTCAACATCGCGGCCTTCAACCTGGGCAATGCGCTCGGCGCATGGGTGGGCGGCGTGGTCATCGACCATGGCCCGGGCCTGCGTGCGCTCGGCTGGGTGGCCGCGCTGCTCACGCTCGCCGGGCTGGCGATCGCGCTCTGGAGCCGCGCGCTCGACCGGCGCGAAAGCAGCAATGCCCGGACGGCCGATTGCGCGTCGGCCCAGGCCTGAACCCCCCATCTTTTTTCAACGACCATAAAGATAAACATCATGGAACAACGCTTTCTCGGCCGCTCCGGCTTCAAGGTCCCCGCACTCGGCTTCGGCGCCGGCACCTTCGGCGGGCAGGGCCCGCTCTTCAGCGCCTGGGGCAACACCGACGTCGAAGGCGCGCGCAGCATCGTCGACCTCGCGCTGGACGCCGGCGTGACGCTGTTCGACACGGCCGACGTGTATTCGAACGGCGCCTCGGAATCGATCCTCGGCGCCGCGCTCAAGGGCCGGCGCGACAAGGCCATCATCTCGACCAAGCTCGCGCTGCGCGCCGGCGACGGGCCGAACGACGTCGGCGCCTCGCGCCACCACCTGATCGCCGCGACCGATGCCGCGCTCGAGCGCCTGGGCACCGACTACATCGACATCCTGCAGCTGCACGCCTTCGATGCAATGACGCCGGTAGAGATGGTGCTCGACACGCTCGACGACCTGGTGCGCGCAGGCAAGGTGCGACTGATCGGCGCGTCGAACTTCTCGGGCTGGCAGCTGATGAAATCGCTCTCGGCCTCCGACCGCCTCGGGCTGCAGCGCTTCGTGGCCAACCAGACCTACTACTCGCTGATCGGCCGCGACTATGAATTCGAGCTGATGCCGCTGGGCCTGGACCAGGGCCTGGGCGCCATCGTCTGGAGTCCGCTCGGCTGGGGCCGGCTGACCGGCAAGGTTCGCCGCGGCCAGCCGCTGCCTGCCGGAAGCCGCCTGCATGAAACCGCCGGCTTCGCGCCGCCGGTGGACGACGAGCGCCTGTACCGCGTGGTCGATGCGATGGATCAGGTGGCCGAGGAAACCGGCAAGACGCTGCCGCAGATCGCGCTCAACTGGCTGCTGCAGCGGCCCACCGTGTCGAGCGTGCTGATCGGCGCGCGCAACGAAGAGCAGCTCAGGCAGAACCTCGGCGCGCTCGGCTGGCAGCTCAGCGCGGACCAGATCCAGCGGCTCGATGCGGCCAGCGCGGTGACGCCGCCCTACCCTTACTACCCGTACTGGAACGGTCAGTTCGCCGAGCGCAGCCCGGTGGCTGTTTGAGCTGATTGCGACCCGGCCGCGAGCTGGTCGACCAGCCGGTCGACCTTCTGCTCCGCCTGCCGCAGCGACTCGGCCAGCTGCTCGCCGCCGAACTCGTCGCATTCCACCGCGGCCTCGAACACCTCGGTGATGCCGATGTAGCCGAACACCGAGCGCACCGTTCGCTCGGCATGGTTCAGGTGCGCGATGCGCCCGCCCGGGTCGTAGCCATGGTCGCCGCGTGCACCGAGCAGCACCATGCGCTTGCCCGCATCGGCGAGCATCGGCCAGTACGGCACCGCGCCGCGCGCACGGTCGAAGCCGAAGGTGCGGCCCACGCGCACGATGTTGTCGATCCAGGCCTTGAACTGCGCGGGCACGCTGAAGTTGTACATCGGCAAACCCACCACGATCAGGTCGGCGGCCACGAGCTGGTCGACCAGCCGGTCGCTCTCGGCCAGCGCTTCGGCCATCCAGGGTTCGCGCTCGGCGGGCGCGGTGAAGGCGGCATGGATCCAGCGGGCATCGACATGCGCGGGCGGATGCTGGCCCACATCGAGGTAGTCGACGCGGTCGTCCGGCCGCGCCTCGCGCCAGCGCTCGACAAAACGCGCGGACAGCCGGCGCGTGTGCGAGCCATGGGCGTCGATGCCGGAGCGGCCCGGGCGGGCGCTGGCGTCGATGTGAAGAAGGTTCATTGTGTTCATGGATGAATTTCTCTGTTCTGTTCTGCGCTGCCACAATGGCGGCGCAGGTCTCTAATCTAGGGACGCACCCAGCTAGCGACAAACGATCATTTCTCCATCGATGAACGAGATTGGCTCATCCGTGCGGCGCCCCCGGCGCCTGCCTCCCCTGCTCTCCCTGCGGGCCTTCGAAGCGGCGGCCGCGCACCTGAGCTTCCAGCGCGCGGCGCTCGAGTTGTCGGTGACGCCCTCGGCCATCAGCCATCAGGTGCGCGCGCTCGAAGACACGCTCGGCCGGCCGCTGTTTCGCCGGCTCACGCGGCAGCTCGCGCTGACGCCTGCGGGCGAGCGCCTCTTCGACGATCTGCGCGCGGGCTTCGACGCGCTGGAGGCCGGCGTCGAAAGGCTGCGCCAGCCGTCGGCCCCGCAGGCCGTCACGCTCACCACCAACACCGCCTTCGCGGCACGCTGGGTGCTGCCGCGCATGGCGGCCTTTCGCAAGGCCTGCCCCGGCATCGAACTGCGGCTGCATGCGAGCGACACGCTGGTCGACCTGGCGCGCGGCGGCGCCGACATTGCCGTGCGGTCAGGCAGCGGCAACTGGCCGGGCCTGGTGTCGCGCGAACTGATGCCCGAGCGCTACGCCCCGCTGTGCAGCCCGATGCTGGGCCTGAAGCGCGCGGCCGATCTGCCGAAGCACGAGCTGATCCATTGCGACTGGCAGCCCGGCGCCGCGGCGCCCGCGCTGTGGCCGCGCTGGTTCAAGGAGGCCGGCATCGCGCCGCCGCGGGGCCGGTCGATGAAGGCCGCGGGCCTGTCGTTCTCTGACGAGACCCACGCCATCCTTGCCGCGCTCGCGGGCCACGGCGTGGCGCTCCTGAGCCTCACGCTCGCAGCCGAGGAACTGCGCAGCGGTGCGCTGGTGCAGCCCTTCGGCCCGGCGCTCGACACGGGCAGCTACTTTCTCGCGGTGGCCGCCGGGCATGAGGGCGAGCCTGCCGTGCGCGCCGTCTGGGAGTGGGTTGCTTCGCAGGCTGCCGAGGGTTGACGCAACGCCGCTGTTCAGGGCTCGCTCCCGCCGACGGGGTACCTTGCTCCGCGAATGTCCTCCGGCCTTCGGCCTCCCCCTTAATTTCGCTGCGCAAGGCACCCCATCGACGGGAGCGTTATGCGGAGCGGTCGTTGATCAGCGATACACAACGAGCGTGCCCAGTGCACAGGGCATCGGGTGCTCCCCGCAGCGAAATCAAGGAGGAGGCCGCAGGCCGGGGGACATTCGCGGAGGGGAGTACCCGGTGGCCTGTGCACGCGCCCTGAAAAAGCGCCCCGAACAAGAGCGCCAAGAACAAAGCTCACCCCGCGCGCAGCTGCTCCCGCAACTTCTGCCCGATCTCCGGCCGCTCGAGAAACGGATCGGCCGGGTTCTTGACCGCCACGATGTTCTCCATGCGGCTCCTCACATTGCCCAGTGCCTTCGGATGGCTGAACACGTAGAACTGGTTGTCGCTGATCGCATCGAACACCTTCGCCGCCACTTCGGCCGCCGTGATCTTGCCGCTGCTCACTGCCTTGTTGCTCATGGCCTGGCCGATCAGCTGGCTCTTGGTGAGCTCGGTTTCCTTCGGCGCGTTCGGGCGGTTGCGCTCGCTGCTCGTGATGCCGGTCGGCACGAAGTACGGGCACAGGAGGCTCGCGCCGATCTGGTCGGTGACCAGCGTCAGGTCCTGGTACAGCGTCTCGGTCAGGCTCACCACCGCGGCCTTCGCTGCGTTGTAGATGCCCATGTTGGGCGGCGTGAGCAGCCCTGCCATGCTGGCCGTGTTGGTGATGTGGCCGCGGTAGGCCGGGTCCTTGGCGGCGGCCTCGAGCATCATCGGCGTGAACAGGCGCACGCCATGGATCACGCCCCACAGGTCCACGCCCAGCACCCATTCCCAGTCGGCCACGGTGTTCTCCCACACCAGGCCACCCGCGCCCACGCCGGCGTTGTTGAACACGAAGTGCGGCGCACCGAAGCGCTCCTTCACGGCAAGGGCCAGGGCTTCCATCTGCGCGGCGTCCGACACGTCGACCTTGCGGGCCAGCACCTGCGCGCCGGCGGCTTCCATCTCGGCGCGGGCCTTGTCGAGCGCGTCCTGCTGCACGTCGACCAGCACGAGGTTCATGCCGCGCGCAGCGCCGATGCGCGCGCATTCGAGGCCGAAGCCCGAACCCGCGCCGGTGAGTACGGCCGTCTTGCCCTTGAAGTCCTGAATCATTTGCCGGTGTCCTTCTTGCGTTGAATGTCTCTGACTGAGCTTGGAGCCGCTATTGAAATACGGAACGCGCCGCGGCGCAGTCACGAAGGTGCCCATGCCGGCGCTTCTGCTTTTTCTTCAGGCCTCCGCTTTCTTCAGCACATAGCCGATACGCGGGAAGTGCACGTGCACCGTGCCCACGCGCTCGTGGCTGCGTTCCAGCGTGTAGTGCGTGCGCGTGGCGGCCACCAGCGTGCCGGGGGTTTCCTCCAGGCCGAAACTCTCGGCGCGAACCGTGACCGCGCTGCCCAGCGCAATGCCGTGGTCGTCCTGGAAGGTGCTGTCGGTCAGCAGCGTGTGTGGCGTGCCGGCCTTGGCGATGGCGATGGCTTCGTCCGAGCTGGATTTTTCGATGGCGCCATGGCCGATGGCGGCCATGCGGTCCATCCAGTCGATGACGGCGGGCGTGAGGTCGAGGATGCCGCGCACCGAGTCGATGCGGCGCGTGTACCAGAGCGGGTGGTAGACCGAGAAATCGGCAATGCACGGCACCTCGCCGAGCAGGTAGGGCTTGTCGTCGAGCATGTCGGACAGGCGGCGCAGGTACGACTTGTAGGCGCTGGTGGCGTCGGCCGGACGCAGCCGCGTCATGTTGCCCGTGCTCATCTTTGCGCGGTCTTCGCCGAAGGCCTTGGCGGCTTCGGGCGGTGCCTTGGCAAAAATCTCGGCCGCGCCCCGGGGCTGCATGCTCCAGGCCATGGCGGCCCAGAACAGGGTGGTGTCGGCCCACTGCGCGAGGATGCGCGACATGCCCTTTTCGGGCTCGGGGTAGAGCGTGGCTTCGGGCTGCAGGTGCTCGAGCACATCGGCGATCAGCGCGCTGTCGCAGTAGATGTCGGCGCCGATCTGCAGGAACGGCGTCTTGCGGTAGCCGCCCGTGAGCACCTCCACGTCGGGCTTGGGCATGACGGGCGGAATGAGCACGGACTTCCACGCCAGCTTCTTGGCGCCGAGGATGAGCCGCACCTTCTCGGAGAACGGCGAGGTGTTGTAGTGGTGCAGGATGAGTTCGGCCATGTGCGGTTTCCCGTGGATGAAATGTTGGAGCTCAGCGCGGCTGCGCACGCTCGATGATCGAATCGAAATCGGTGCCCGCGCCCAGCGTGCCGAAGGCGTTGCCCCAATCGCCGCCCAGCCGCGATGCGCAGAAGGCGCCCACGACGGCCGGCGGGGCGGTCTGTGCGAGCAATGCCGCCTGCACCGCCAGGGCCACGTCCTGCGCGAGGCGCCGCGCCTCGGCCTCGGAAGCCATGGCCTCGATGCGTGCCGGCAGTGCGTCGGCCAGGCGGTCGAGCGCCGCGTGCTGGCCGCGCGCGGGCGCCAGCTCCTTGGCCAAGGCGGCCACGGCATCGCCCTTGCGCAGGCCGCGCAGCAGGTCGAGCGCCATGATGTTGCCGGCGCCTTCCCAGATCGAGTTGAGCGGCATCTCGCGGTAGATGCGCGCCATGATGCCTTCGCCGCCCTCTTCCACATAGCCGTTGCCGCCGAGGCATTCCATGGCTTCCTGGGCGAAGTGGCTGCCGCGCTTGCAGATCCAGAACTTGGCGACCGGCGTGAGCAGGCGCGCCATCAGGCGCTCATGCTCGTCGGCCTGCCGGTCGAAGGCGCGCGCGAGGCGAATGGCCAGCGCCGTGGAGGCCTCGCTTTCGAGCGCGAGGTCGGCCAGCACGTTCTTCATGAGCGGCTGCTCGATCAGCGGCTTGCCGAAGGCCATGCGCTGGCTCGCGTGATTGAGCGCGATGCCGAGCGCCTGCCGCATCAGGCCGCTGGTGCCCAGCGCGCAGTCGAGCCGGGTCATGGTGCCCATCTCGAGGATCTGCGGAATGCCGCGCCCCTCTTCGCCCACGAGCCAGGCGCTGGCGCCGTGGAACTCGACCTCGGAGCTCGCGTTGGCCTTGTTGCCGAGCTTGTCCTTCAGGCGCTGGATGTGGATGGCGTTGCGGCTCCCGTCGGGCAGCACGCGCGGCAGGAAGAAGCAGCTCAGGCCGGCCGGTGCCTGCGCGAGCACCAGGAAGGCATCGCACATCGGCGCCGAGAAGAACCACTTGTGGCCGGTGATCGCGTAGCGCTCGCCCCAGGCGTCGCTGCCGTCGCGCACGGCTTGCGTGGTGTTGGCGCGCACGTCGGAGCCGCCCTGCTTCTCGGTCATGCCCATGCCCATGGTCAGGCCGGGCTTGTCCTTGAACGAAGCGAGCGCGGGGTCATACCAGAGGCTGCCGAGCTTCGGACCCCAGTCGGCATACACGGCGGCATTGCTGCGCAATGCGGGCGTGGCGGCGTAGGTCATGGAGACCGGGCAAAGGATCGACGGCTCCAGTTCGGTGAAGAGCATGAAGCCGGCCGCCCGCAGCACGTGCGGCGAGGCCGAAGTGCCCGTCCAGGGCGTGCCGTGCAGGCCCGCGCCCACCGCGGCGGCCATGAGCGCGTGATAGCTCGGATGGAACTCCACCTCGTCGATGCGCCGGCCGAAGCGGTCGTGCGTGTGCAGCTCGGGCGGATGGGTGTTGGCGAGCCGCGCATGCGCCTGCATCTCGGCCGAGCCGATGGTGGCCCCCAGCTCCTGCAACTGCGCCACCTGCAGTTGCGGCGCATTGAACTTCAATGCATCGCGCAGGGGCCGGTTGGTTTCGAAGAGGTTGTAGCCCACCAGCGGCTCGGGCTGGTTGAATACCTCGTGCGTCGAATTCATTCGAATACCTCCGTGCTTCGCACTGCGGTGCACACTTGCTTGGGGCGGCCCGGCGCGGCGTGCATGACCGGCCTCCTTTGCCGCGCGTTCAGACTAGCTTGACGAGCTGCTTGCCGAAATTCTTGCCCTTGAGCAAACCCAGGAAGGCCTCAGGGGCAGCCTCGATGCCTTGCGCCACCGACTCGCGCGGCTTGAGCTTGCCCGTGGCCACCAGCGCACCGAGCTCGGCCAGCGCCTCGGGCCACACTTCCATGTGCTCGCTCACGATGAAGCCTTCGATCTTCATGCGGTTGATGAGGATCAGCGCCGGGTTCGCGAGCGGCAGCGGCTGGCCGTCGTAGCCCGCGATCATTCCGCACAGCGCCACGCGCGAGAAGGCGTTGACGCGCAGCAGCACGGCGTCGAAGATGTAGCCGCCCACGTTCTCGAAGTAGCCATCGATGCCGTTAGTGCACGCTGCCTTGAGCGCGGCGCTCATGCTCTTGACGTCGGGGTGCTGGCGGTAGTCGATGCAGGCATCGAAGCCGAGCTCGTCGGTCACGTACCTGCACTTGTCCGGCCCGCCCGCGATGCCGACCACGCGGCAGCCGCGCGCCTTGGCCAATGCACCGAAGGCGCTGCCCACCGCGCCGCTGGCGGCCGTGACCACCATCGTCTCGCCGGCCTTGGGCGCAATGATCTTCACGAGGCCGTACCAGGCCGTGACGCCCGGCATGCCGACCGCGCCGAGGTAGTGCGACAGCGGCACCTGCGTGGTGTCGACCTTCTTGAGCGCGCCGGGCTGCGAGGCATCGACCACGCTGTATTCCTGCCAGCCGCCGAAGCCCACCACCTTGTCGCCGGCCGCGTACTTGGGGTGCTTGCTCTCCACCACTTCGCCGGCCGTGCCGCCCTGCATGACCTGGCCCAGCGGCTGCGGCTGGGCGTAGCTCTTGGAATCATTCATGCGCCCGCGCATGTAAGGGTCGAGGCTCATGTAGTGATGGCGCACCAGCACCTGGTTGTCCTTGAGCGCGGGCGTCTCGGCGGTCACCAGCTTGAAGTTGCCGGCAACGGCTTCGCCGTCGGGGCGGTTGTCGAGGTGGATCTGTTTGTTGGTGGGCATGGATGTCTCCGGAGGAATGCAATTAATCGGTGGAAGGCGGACGCATCGCGTTGGCGCTCGCGGGGCCTGTGGGCAGGCGGCGCTTCACGTACTTGAAGGTGCCGGTGGCGTGCGCGCACACGCGCTCCAGCGCGTCGTAGATCTTGGCCTCGGTGAAGGCCAGCGTGGCGGTGCGGTGGATCAGCGTGCCGCGCGCATGCAGCGGGCCTACGGAAGGTTGCATGAAGCTGGTCTTCATCTCGATGGTGACCACGCCCGTCTCGGGCGCCACGCTGCGTGCCGCTGCCGCCATGGTGATGTCGAGCAGCGTCATGCAGGCACCGCCGTGCGTCACGTCGAAGGTGTTGAGATGTTCGGGCTTGGCGGTGTAGATGATCTCGGACTCGCCACCCTCGAACTTGGTGAGCTCGAAGCCCAGGTGCCGCGCGAACGGGATCTGGCTCGTGTAGGAGAGGATGTTGATGTCGGTGGAATCGGGGGAAGGCATCTCAGTTTTCTCTGCGTTCTGTGTTTTGTCCGGGGCGCTTTTTGTTCGGAGCGTTGTGTTTCTTGGCGCTGTTGTCCAGGGCGCGTGCACAGGCCACCGGGTACTCCCCTCCGCGAATGTCCCCCGGCCTGCGGCCTCCTCCTTTATTTCGCTGCGGGGAGCACCCGATGCCCTGTGCACCAGGGCACGTTGCCGGTATTCCGCCGATCAACAGCCGCTCTGTCCAACGCTCACGTCGATGGGGTGCCTTGCGCAGCGAAATTAAGGGGGAGGCCGCAGGCCGGAGGACATTCGCTTCGCCGCGTACCCCGTCGGCGGGAGCGCGCCCTGAATGACCCACAACCCGGCAAGTCAAAGCGCGAACCTTCATCTAGGCCCCGAGCACCACGCTCACACCACCATCCACCGCCAGCCACTGACCGGTGATGTGCTTGCCCGCATCGCTCGCGTACAGCAGCGTCAAGCCCTTCAGGTCTTCCTCGTCGCCCAGGCGCCCGAGCGGCGCATGCGAGGCCATCTTTTCCTCGCCCAGCGACTTGATCAGCCCGGCCGCCATCTTGGTCATGAAGAAACCCGGGCAGATCGCGTTCACGTTGATGTTGTACTTGCCCCATTCGGCGGCCAGCGTGCGCGTGAAGCCGATCACCGCCGTCTTCGAGGTGTTGTAGGCCAGCGTCTGCATCTCGGGCGGGTTGCCGTTGAGGCCCGCGATCGAGGCGATGTTGATGATGCGGCCGGTCTTCTTCGGGATCATGTAGCCGTTGGCCACGTGCTGCGACAGGATGAAATAGCCGCGCACATTGAGGTTCATCACCTTGTCCCAGGCCTCGACCGGATGGCTCTCGGCCGGCGCGCCCCAGCTGGCGCCCGCATTGTTCACGAGGATGTCGATCGCGCCCATGCGCTGCAGCGTCTCGTCGGCCAGGCGGCGCGTGTCCTCTTCCTTCGAGCAGTCGGCCGCGATCCAGCGCGCGTCGATGCCGGCCGATTGCAGTTCGGCCGCGGCCTGCTCCAGGTCGTCGGCCTTGCGCGAACTCAGCATGATCTTCGCGCCGGCCTCGCCGAGCGCATGCGCCATTTGCAGGCCCAGGCCACGCGAGCCGCCGGTGATGAGGGCAGTCTTGCCGGTGAGGTCGAAGAGTTGCCTGGTGGTGCGGGGTGTCATGTCTGTGTCTCCGGAGTCGATGTGAAGGAAGGTTCGCGGTCCGAGGCCGCTACGAATCGGTACTGGCGGCTTCGACCGCCGCGACCTTGCCCGACGCCACTGCTTTTTTCAGCTGGCGCCAGTCAGCCTGGTTGACATCGGCATAGGCCTCGGCAAAGTCCGCGAGCGCCGTATTGAAGGTCCTGGAGCGCCCGAGGTAGCCGGCGATGGCCCAGGCGTCGCCGCCCTTGGCATGCGCGCGTGCCAGGCTGTAGCCGCAGGCTTCGGCGAACTCGGCCAGGTCGACCGGCTTGAAGTCTTCGAGCTTGTAGGAAGCCTTCATGTCGCGCAGCTGGCGCACATAGAAGCCGCGTCCGTCCTTCGCCCCGGCCCAGCCAAGGAAAACGTCGCTGGCGGCCTGTGCCAGCCGCTGCCCCTGCACCACGCGCTGGCCCGGCGAGCCCTTGTCCGGCGCCGCGCCCAGATGGGCTTGCAGCACCGATTCGCCGGCTTCCTTGCACTGCAGGAACAGAGGATGGATCCGGTCGGCCACCAGCAGCAACAGGAAGCAGCGCCGGCCCACCGAGCCGACACCGGGCGTCAGCACCGCAACGTCGTGCAGCTCGTAGCGGTCGAACAGACGCTGGCGCTCGGGCGCCAGGCTTGCGCGGTATTGCGCCAGGAAAGCCGGCAGCCCGGCGCGAAAGCGGCCGATCTCGCGCGCGGTGGCCTCGGCGTCGTGATACACGAACGGCGGCCGGTCGCGCACCATGAGACGGCCCTGGACCATCTCGGTTGCCTCTTCGGCAAACACGCGCGAGGTGCTGCGCCGGGCCTTCTTGATGACCGCGAGCTCGGTCGCATCCTCGGCGCCGAGCTTCAGCAGCGTTTGCGACGTGAGGCGTGCGTACCAGGCATCCAGCGTGTCCATCCGCGCAAAGCGGCGCATGCGGTCGCGGTACGCCTCGGCCATTTGCCGCACCGCGTCGCGCCCGACGCGCGGCTTGAAGCCCAGATCGCGCGCAGCCACGACGAACGAGGTGGCGAGCCGGCGCACATCCCAGTCGAAGGGACCCTGCAGGGTTTCGTCGAAGTCGTTGATGTCGAAGACGAGGGAGCGCTCGGGGCTGGCGAAGAAGCCGAAGTTCGCAAGGTGCGCATCGCCGCACAGCTGCGTCGCGATGCCGCTGTGCGGCAGCTTCGCCAGGTCGTTCGCCATCAGGCTGGCGGCGCCGCGGTAGAAGGTGAACGGAGTGGCCAGCATGCGGCCGTGGCGCACCGGCACCAGTTCGGGCACCCGGCCGCGATTGGAGGCCTTCAGCCATCCGAGCGGATCGCGGCCGGCCGCGTCGGGCTTAGGCGCATCCGCCCATTGGTCGAGCGCGCAACGGGCACGCTGTGCGCGGCCGAATGCCCGCCGGTCGGCCGGCGAGGCCTTGGCGTCGGGCGCGCGGGGTTCAGGCTTCATGGGCCAGGCGCTTCCTGCCTACTTGTCGTCGAGGCGCGAGCGCACGTAGATGAGCACGAAGCCCACCAGTGCGACCACGGCGCCGGGCACGGCCATCGACCAGCCGAGCGCCGGCTCGGTGCGGCCCGTGGCAATGCCGAGGATCACGAGAAACAGGCCGCCGTAGATCAGGATCCAGATCCACTTCTCGAGCCGCGCATGCGGCTTCGGCGGCTTGACGGGGTTGGGCGTGTTGTTGGGAGCGGCGTTGGCCATTGTCAAAAAGCGTCCTCGGGCAATGCTGTACAGGTGGGGTCGCGGCTCTCGACCACGTTGAGCCAGGCACCGATTTTCGGCAGCTCGTAGTGGAAGAAGTAGTCCGTGGCGCCTATCTTGCCAGCTGTTACCGCCCTCGCCTTGTCCGCATCGATCTCGAGCGCCCGCCGCGCCACGTCCAGCCAGATCCAGGCCAGCACGGTGTGGCCGAAGGCCTGCATGTAGGGCACGGCGTTGGCCAGCGCGTCGGCCGGATCGCCGGTGGACCAGGCGGCCTCGGTGGCGCTGCCTAAGCGCTGCCATGCGGCCCCCAGCGCCCTGGCATGCGCTGCGAGCGCGGGCACCTTGGCCGCATGGCCGATGGTTTCGGCGATGCGCCCGCCCAGCAGCTGCAGGCCGCGGCCCTTTTCCATCAGCACCTTGCGGCCCAGCAGGTCGGCCGCCTGGATGCCGTGCGTGCCCTCGTGGATCATGTTCAGGCGGTTGTCGCGCCAGTACTGCTCCACCGGAAAATCGCGCGTGTAGCCATAGCCGCCATGCACCTGGATGGCCAGCGAGTTGGCCTCCAGGCACCACTCGCTGGGCCAGCTCTTGGCAATGGGCGTGAGCACCTCGAGCAAGAGGCGCGCGTCGTCCGCGGCCTGCGAGTCGCCGGTCTTCTGTTCGTCGACCAGCCGCGCGCAGTACAGCTCCAGCGCCAGCGCGCCTTCGCAGTACGCCTT
Organism: Variovorax sp. SPNA7; assembly: GCF_033807855.1. Lineage (NCBI taxonomy): Bacteria > Pseudomonadati > Pseudomonadota > Betaproteobacteria > Burkholderiales > Comamonadaceae > Variovorax > Variovorax sp. SPNA7. Next base: position 2,924,982 of record NZ_CP138513.1, on the reverse strand, counting down.
CTGCGCGAGCAGCATGCGGCGCACGTCGGCATGCTCGATGATGCGCACCTGCGGGCTGGCCGAGTCCTTGGCGACTGCCGTGCCGGGCTGCTCCGCCTTCTTCACGAGCCGGCCCTGCGGCCGGGTCTTCGCATAGTCGAGCGAGGCGTGGTAGCCCGCCATGCCCAGCATGGTGGCGGCCGTGCCGACGCCGATGCGCGCCTCGTTCATCATGTGGAACATGCAGTGCAGGCCCTTGCCGGGCTCGCCGACCAGGTAGCCCACCGCGCCGGCCTTGCCGCCGACCGGGTACTTGCCCTCGCCGAAGTTCAGCAGCGTGTTGGTGGTGCCGCGCCAGCCGAGCTTGTGGTTGAGGCCAGCCAATGCGACGTCGTTCCTGCTGCCCAGCGTGACCTTCACGCTGCCGACCTCCCCCTCTCCCGCTTGCGGGAGAGGGCCGGGGTGAGGGTTCTCCACATTCACCAGCCACTTCGGCACGATGAACAGCGAGATGCCGCGCGTGCCCGGCACCAGCTTGCCGTTCGCGTCCGGAATCTTGGCAAGCACGATGTGCACGATGTTCTCGGTGAGCTCATGGTCACCGGCCGAGATCCACATCTTGTTGCCCGTGAGCCGATAGCGCGGCCCGAGCGGATCGCCCTGGTAGTCGTCGCCATCGGGCACGGCGCGCGTGGCCACGTCGCTCAGCGACGAGCCGGCCTGCGGCTCCGACAGGCACATGGTGCCGGCCCAGCGGCCCGAGAACTCGTTCTTGGCGAACACCTCCTTCTGCATCTCGGTGCCGTGCACCATCAGCAGGTTGGCATTGCCGCTGGTGAGCATGTTCGAGCCGATGCTGACCGACGCCATCGCGAAGAAGCTGTTGGCCGCGGCCTGCAGCGTGTAGGGCAGCTGCATGCCGCCAATGTCGTAGTCCTGTGCCGCGCTCATCATTCCCGATTCGACAAAGGCCTTGTGCGCATCGTGCGTGGCCTGCGGCAGGACGACCTTCTCGCCGTCGAAGTGCGGCTCCTGCGTATCGACGATGCGATTGGCCGGCGCGTATTTTTCGCGCGCAATGCGCTCGCAGGTGTCGAGCACCGCATCGAAGGTTTCGCGCGAGTGGTCCGAAAAACGCTCGCGTTGGCTCAGCGATTCCGCGTCGAGCCAGTCGTAGAGCAGGAAGTCGAGGGTGGGACGCAGGCTCATGATCGATCTCGGTGTGAATGGATGCGCGGGTCCTGCGCCAGGAACACCGCGGAGGCGACACGCTGTGCGCCGCAGACTGGGCGAGAGTCAGATGATTTCGAAAACGCCGGCAGCACCCATGCCGCCGCCGATGCACATCGTGACCAGCACCTTCTTCGCGCCGCGGCGCTTGCCTTCGATGAGCGCGTGGCCCGTGAGACGCTGGCCGCTCACGCCGTAGGGATGGCCCACGGCAATGGCACCGCCGTCCACGTTCAGTCGATCGGCCGGGATGCCGAGCTTGTCGCGGCAGTAGATCACCTGCACCGCGAAGGCTTCGTTGAGTTCCCACAGGTCGATGTCGTTGACCGTGAGGCCCAGGCGCTTGAGCACCTTCGGAATCGCGAACACCGGGCCGATGCCCATTTCGTCGGGCTCGCAGCCGGCCACCGCAAAGCCGAGGAAGCGGCCGAGCGGCTTCAGGCCCTTCTGCTGTGCGTACTTCTCGTCGACCACCACGCAGGCGCCGCCGCCGTCGGAGAACTGGCTCGCATTGCCGGCCGAGATCAGGCCACCGGGCATCGCCGAACGGATGCCGCTGATGCCTTCCTTGGTGGTGCCGGGGCGGATGCCTTCGTCGTTCTCGACCGTGACTTCCTTGGTGCGCAGGCCCATCACGGGATCGGCCACGCCGGCCAGCACGGTGATCGGTGCGATCTCGTCCTTGAAGCGGCCGGCCTCGAGCGCGGCCGTGGCCTTCTGCTGGCTGGCGGCGCCGTACTCGTCCATGGCGTCGCGGCCGATGTTGTAGCGCTTGGCGACCTGCTCGGCCGTCTGCAGCATGTTCCAGTAGATCTCGGGCTTGTGCTTCACGAGCCAGGGGTCGGCCAGCATGTGCTTGTTGGCTTCGTTCTGCACGCAGGAGATGCTCTCCACGCCGCCGGCCACGTACACCTCGCCCTCGCCCGCGATGATGCGCTGCGCGGCGGTGGCGATGGTCTGCAGGCCCGACGAGCAGAAGCGGTTGATGGTCATGCCCGAAGTGGTGACCGGGCAGCCGGCGCGCAGCGCGATCTGGCGCGCGATGTTGGAGCCGGTGGCGCCCTCGGGCGTGGCGCAGCCCATGATCACATCGTCGACTTCGGCGGCTTCGATGCCGGCGCGCGCAATGGCGTGCTGCACGGCATGGCCGCCGAGCGTGGCGCCGTGCGTCATGTTGAAGGCACCCTTCCAGCTCTTCGCGAGCGGCGTGCGGGCGGTGGAAACGATGACGGCGCTGGTCATGGTGAGGTCCTTTGAAGATGGAAGGGAAAGAGGGTTGTGGTCGTCATTGCGCCGGCGCGGCGTTGCCGTTGCGCAGGAGCTGGTGATAGAAGCCGATCATCTCGCCGTAGTTGGCGATGGAGACGCGCTCGTTGTTGCCATGGAAGCGCGCAAGATCCTCGCCCTTCATGCGCAGCGGCGAGAAGCGGAAGACCGCGTCGCTCACGAGGCTGAAGTGGCGCGAATCGGTGGCCGCCGTCATGAGGCCGGGCGCCACCACCACATCGGGGAACGACTGCCGTACCGCCTGCTGGATCGCGCGGTAGCCGGTGCTGTCGGTCGGCGACACGGGCGACGGCTCCGAGTTGCCTGGGTAGCGCTTGATCTTGATCTCGTCGTTGCCCAGGCTCTTGCGCAGGTGGGCTTCCACGCTGTCGATGCTGTCGCCCGGCAAGATGCGAAAGTTGACCGCCGCCTCCGCGCGGCCGGGCAGCACGTTGTCCTTGTTGCCGGCACGCACGATGGTCAGCGCCGTGGTCGTGCGCAGCATCGCATTGCTGCTCGGGCTTTTTTCGAGCTGGCCGCGCACCAGCGGTTCGGTGAGCCACAGGTTGGAGAGCATCACGCGGTTGACGCCGCCCATCTCGGGCGCGAGCGCGCCGAACATCTGCGCGGCCACGCCCTTGATGCCGCCGGGCATCGGGTTGGCCTCGAGCCGCGCGAGCGCCGCGCTCATGCTGCCGATGGCACTGCGCTGCGGCGGCATCGACGAATGGCCGGGCGCGGTATCGAGCGAGAGAAAGAAGGTGCCGTAGCCCTTTTCCGCCAGGCCGATGAGCGCCGCGGGCTTCGACAGGCCGGGCAGCACGCCGTCGAGGATCAAGAGGCCCTCGTCGAGCACCCAGTCGAGGCGCACATTGCGCGACTTGAGCAGCTCGGCAATGGGCTGCGCGCCGCGCAGGCCGCTCACCTCCTCGTCGTCGCCCATCACGAGGTAGACGGTCTGCCTCGGCTGGAAGCCGCTTGCGACCAGCAGCTCGATGGCTTCCATCTGCGCGAACAGGTTGCTCTTGTTGTCGAGCGTGCCGCGGCCCCAGACGAAGCCGTCCTTGATCTCGCCCGCGAAGGGGTCGACCGTCCAGGCCTTCTCGGTGCCCGGGGCGATCGGCACCATGTCCTGGTGCGCCATCAGTGCGACGGGCTTGGCCTGCGGATCGCTGCCGGCCCATGTGTAGAGCAGCGCCCTGTTGCCGACCACTTCCTTCCTGAGGGTGGCGTGGAGCTTGGGGAACTGCTGCGCGAGGTAGGCATGCAGCTTGTCGAACTCGGCCAGGTTCGCGGCCGGGTCGTCGAGGGCCGACACCGTGCGGAATGTGATCGCCGTGGACAGCCGCTTCGCGGCCGCCTGCAGATCGATGTCCAGCTTGGGTGCCGGCGCCACCGCCAGCTGCTGCGATGGCGTGGTCCAGGTCTTGACCGCCACGGCCGCCGCCAGTGCCAGCAGCACCAGCAGCAGCCCGAGGAAGATGCGTTTCAACATGGGCGGCCGGAGTCCCTTCGCGCTCAGCTGAACTGCTTGCCTTCGGCCACCAGCTTCTGGATCAGCGGCGCGGGCTGCCAGAACTCGGCGTCGTCGCGCGGGTTCTTCGCAAAGCGCTTCATGGTTTCGGCCACGTTGTACAGGCCGACCTGCGATGCGTAGTGCATCGGGCCGCCGCGCCAGATCGGAAAGCCGTAGCCGGTGAGGTACACCATGTCGATGTCGCCCGACTTCGAGGCAATGCCGTCCTCCAGGATGTGCGCGCCTTCGTTGACCAGTGCATACACCAGGCGCTGCACGATCTCTTCATCGGAGATCTTGCGCGGCGTGATGCCGAGCTCCTTGCGGTGGTCCTCGATCATCTTGTTGACGAGCTCCGACGGAATCGCGTCGCGCTTGCCGGCCTGGTAGTCGTACCAGCCCGCCCCGGTCTTCTGGCCGAAGCGGCCGAGTTCGCAGAGCTTGTCGGCCGTGCGGCTGTACTTCATGTCCGGATGCTCCACCGCGCGGCGCTTGCGAATCGCCCAGCCGATGTCGTTGCCGGCCAGGTCGCCCATGCGGAACGGGCCCATGGCAAAGCCGAACTTCTCGATGGCCTTGTCGACCTGCTGCGGCGTGGCGCCCTCGTCCAGCAGGAAGCCCGCCTGGCGCGAGTACTGCTCGATCATGCGGTTGCCGATGAAGCCGTCGCACACGCCCGAGACCACGGCCGTCTTCTTGATCTTCTTGCCAATGTCCATGACGGTGGACAGGACGTCCTTGGCCGTTTCCTTGCCGCGCACCACCTCGAGCAGCTTCATCACGTTGGCCGGACTGAAGAAGTGCATGCCGACCACGTCCTGCGGGCGCTGGGTGAAGGCTGCGATCTTGTCGACGTCGAGCGTCGAGGTGTTGGAAGCCAGGATGGCACCCTTCCTGGCCACACGGTCGAGCTCCTTGAACACCTTCTCCTTCACGCCGAGTTCCTCGAACACGGCTTCGATGATCAGGTCGGCATCCTTCAGGTCGTTGTAGTCGAGCGTGGTGCTCAAGAGCGCCATGCGCTGCTCGTACTTGTCCTGCTTGAGCTTGCCCTTCTTGACCTGCGATTCGTAGTTCTTCTTGATGGTCGCAATGCCGCGGTCGAGCGCTTCCTGCTTCATCTCGAGAATCTTCACGGGGATGCCCGCGTTCAGGAAGTTCATCGAGATGCCGCCGCCCATGGTGCCGGCGCCGATCACGCCGACCGACCTGATCTCGCGCTTGGGCATGTCGTCCGGCACGTCGGGAATCTTGGAAGCCGCGCGCTCGGCCATGAACAGGTGGCGCAGCGCCAGCGATTCGGGCGTGAACATCAGCGCGGTGAAGATCCGGCGCTCCTCGGCCATGCCTTCGTCGAACTTCATCTTCGTCGCCGCCTGAACGGCGTCGACGCACTTGAGCGGCGCCGGGTAGTTCTTCGACATGCCGCCGACCATGTTCTTCGCGAACTGGAAGTAGGCATCGCCCTGCGGGTGCTTGCACGGCAGGTTGCGCACCAGCGGCAGCGCTTCGCCGGTCTTGCCCGCGACGCTCTTGGCGAATGCAACGGCTTCCTCGAACACCGATTCGGGCGAAGCCGCGAGCTTGTCGAACAGCTTCTGGCCCGGCAGGCCGGCGAGCAGTTCGCTCTTGACGGGCTCGCCGCTCACGATCATGTTGAGCGCGGTCTCCACGCCCAGCACGCGCGGCAGGCGCTGCGTGCCGCCGGCACCCGGAATAAGGCCGAGCTTGACCTCGGGCAGCGCGATGCTGGTGCCGGGCGCCGCCACGCGGTAGTGGCAGCCGAGCGCCAGTTCGAGCCCGCCGCCCATGCACACCGAATGGATCGCCGCGACGATCGGCTTGGGCGAAGCCTCGAGCGCGAGGATCACGCTCAGCAGGTTGGGTTCCTGCAGCGCCTTGGGCGTGCCGAATTCCTTGATGTCCGCACCGCCCGAGAACGCCTTGCCGGCACCGGTGATGACGATGGCCTTGACGGCATCATCGGCATTGGCCTTCGCGAGCCCGTCGGTGATGCCGATGCGGGTCGAGAAACCGAGACCGTTGACCGGAGGGTTGGTCAGTGTGATCACGGCGACATCGCCGAGCACTTTGTATTCAGCCGTCATGCTGCGTTCCTTGGTGTGTGAAGAAAAAGAAGAAAAAGCACGAGTGTTCTTTTTCGGGAGATTCTAGGCGTTTGGCGTGGCGCAACAATGGCACGCAGTCGCTGTTGGGACAAGGGGATCCGGGGCGCGGCCCGGATCCCCGGAGGGCTTCTTCAGACCTCGAGCCACTCTTTGCGAGTGGTGGCATCGGCACGCAGGCTGTCGGGCGTGCCGTCGAACACGATGCTGCCGTGGCCCATGACGAGCGCGCGGTCGGAGATCTGCATCGCGATGGTCAGCTTCTGCTCGATCAGCAGCACCGAGATGCCCTTCTCCTTGAGCGTCTTCAGGTACTGCCCCACCAGTTCGACGATCTTGGGCGCGAGGCCTTCGGTGGGCTCGTCGATGATGATCAGGTCGGGGTCGCCCATGAGCGTGCGGCAGAGCGTGAGCATCTGCTGCTCGCCGCCCGAGAGCACGCCGGCCTCGGTGTGCTGGCGCTCCTTCAGGCGCGGGAACATGCCGTACATGTCGTCGAAGGACCAGCGGCTTCCCTTGCCCGATCCTTTCTGGCCGAGCAGCAGGTTCTGGTGCACCGTGAGCTTGGGAAAGATCTCGCGGTTCTCGGGCACGTAGCCGATGCCCAGGTGCGCGATCTCGTAGGCCTTCCTGCGCAGGATGTCCTGGTCCTTCCAGCGCAGCGTGCCCTCGGCGTGCACCAGGCCCATGATGGCCTTGGCGGTGGTCGAGCGGCCCGAGCCGTTGCGGCCCAGCAGCGCGACGATCTCGCCGGCTCCCACGTTGAAGGAAACGCCATGCAGCACATGGCTCTTGCCGTAGTAGGCGTGGATGTCGTGAAGCTTCAGCATGTCAGTTGGTCCGCGGCACGTTGTTGTTGCGGGTTGCCCGTGTTTGAGCGCTCTTGTTCAGGGCGCGTGCACAGGCCACCGGGTACTCCCCTCCGCGAATGTCCCCCGCCTTCGGCTCCTCCTTTATTTCGCTGCGGGGAGCACCCGATGCCCTGTGCACTGGGGCACGCTCTGGGTGCACAGCCGATCAACGACCGTTGCGCATAACGCTCCCGTCGATGGGGTGCCTTGCGCAGCGAAATCAAGGGGGAGGCCGCAGGCCGGAGGACATTCGCTTCGCCGCGTACCCCGTCGGCGGGAGCGCGCCCTGAACGGCGAACAACGCGATGCAAAAAAGAACAGGAATTCATCAATGCCCCGCCCCCTGCGCATCCGCAACCGAAGACCCCAGATAGGCTTCCTGAACCCGCGCATTGGCGCGAACGGCAGCCGGCGTGTCGAAGGCGATGACTTCGCCATACACCACCACCGCGATCTTGTCGGCCAGCCCGAAGACCACGCCCATGTCGTGCTCCACCGTCAGCAGCGTCTTGCCGACCGTCACGTGCTTGATCAGCGAGATAAAGTGCGCCGTCTCGGTCTTGCTCATGCCGGCAGTGGGCTCGTCCAGAAGAATGACGCCGGCGCCGCCCGCAATGGTCACGCCGATCTCGAGCGCGCGCTGCTCCGCATAGGTGAGGTTCACCGCATGCACGTCGCGCTTGCGCTGCAGGCCGATCTGCTTCATGAGCTCTTCGGTGCGCGCGTTGGCGTCGTCCAGGTTCGAGAGAAAGCGCAGGAAGGTGTAGCGGTAGCCCAGGCTCCACAGCACGCCGCAGCGCAGGTTCTCGAACACGCTGAGCTTCGGGAAGATGTTGGTGATCTGGAAGCTGCGCGACAGGCCCAGCCGATTGATCTCGTAGGGCTTCTTGCCGTCGATGCGCTGGCCGTTCAGCAGCACCTCGCCGCTGGTGGGTGCGAGCCGCCCGCTGATCAGGTTGAACAGCGTCGACTTGCCCGCCCCGTTCGGGCCGATGATGGCCACGCGTTCCCCGGCCTTCACGGCCAGGTCCACGCCGCGGATGATTTCGGTCTTGCCGAAATTCTTGCGCAGCGACTTCAGTTCCAATGCGAATTGCGCGCTCATTACGCAGCCTCCCGGCGCTTGATTTCTGCTTCGATCTCTTCCTGCGCCTGGCCCCAGACACGCACGAAGCGGCGGCGCGCCACCTCCAGCGCAGCCAGGCCCACGGCCAGGATCGCGGCGGCGCCGAGCCAGCTTGCCGCACCCGAGGTGTCCAGCGCCATGCCGAAGTAGTTCAGGTTGGGCCCGAGCGCCGCGTTGAGCTGGATGTGATAGATCATCTCGATCAGCGCGGCAGCGCCCACCACCACCGGCACCAGCGCCACGGCCAGCGCCACGTACAGCAGCCAGAAGCGGTTGAACTTGCCGAACTTGGCGACCCGCAGGTTCATCATCACCAGGCTGGCGATGCCGCCGGGCGCGAACATCACCATGAACACGAACACCAGGCCGAAATAGAGCTGCCAGGCCTTCGAGAGCTCCGACAGCAGGATGGACGCGAACACCAGCAGCACCGCGCCGATGATCGGCCCGAAGAAGAACACCGCGCCACCCAGGAAGGTGAACAGCAGGTAGCCACCCGAGCGGATGGCGCTCAGGCTGTCGGCCGCGTTCACGATCTCGAAGTTGATCGACGCCAGCCCGCCGCCGATGCCCGCAAAGAAGCCCGCGATGATGAAGGCGAAGTAGCGCACGCGCTGCGTGTTGTAGCCGATGAACTCCACGCGCTCCGGGTTGTCGCGCACCGCGTTCAGCATGCGGCCGAGCGGCGTGCCGGTGAAGGCATACATGAGCGCGGTGCAGACGAAGCAGTAGGCGGCGATCAGGTAGTACACCTGGATCTGCGGGCCGAAGTTGAAGCCGAAGAAGGTCGGGCCGTACACGCGGTTGGTGGTGATGCCGCCCTCGCCGCCGAAGAAGCTCGGGAACATCAGCGCCATGGAGGCCACCAGCTCGCCGATGCCCAGCGTGATCATCGCGAAGGTGGTGCCCGACTTCTTGGTCGTGACGAAGCCCAGCAGGATGGCAAAGAACATGCCGGCCAGGCCGCCCACCAGCGGAATGGCCACCAGCGGAATCTGCAGCCCGCCCTTGTCGCCCATGTTCATCACGTGGATGGCAAGGAAGGAACCGAGCCCGACATACACGGCATGGCCGAAGCTCAGCATGCCGCCCTGCCCCAGCAGGATGTTGTAGCTCAGGCAGATGATGATCAGGTAGCCCATCTGCGAGAGCATGGTGAGCGCCAGGCTGCTCTTGAACAGCATCGGCGAGACGATCAGCACGATCGCGAACAGCGACCAGATCAGGAAGCGGCCGATGTTCCAGGGCTTGAAGCGGTAGTACTGCGTGGTGGCCGCAGTGGCCGCAGTGGCCGCCGTGGTCGCAGTGGTTGTGGTGGTTGTGCTTGTCATGGCTTCAGTCCTCCCGGGTGCCAAGAAGACCCTTGGGCCTGAAGATGAGAATCAGCACCAGGAACAGGTACGGCAGGATCGGCGCGACCTGCGAGATCGTGAGCTTGAGCAGCTCGTAGCCGAAGGTCTGGTCGGTCACCGTGAAGCCCAGCATCTGCAGGCCGCCGGCAAACGACTGGTCCATGGCCACCGCGAAGGTCTGGATGATGCCGATCAGGAGCGACGCCAGGAATGCGCCGGCCAGCGAGCCCATGCCGCCGACCACCACCACCACGAAGATGATCGAGCCCACGGAGGCCGCCATCGCGGGTTCGGTGACATAGGTGTTGCCGCCCACCACGCCCGCAAGGCCCGCGAGCGCGGCACCGCCGCCGAACACCAGCATGAAGACGCGCGGCACGTTGTGGCCCAGCGCCTCGACCATGTCGGGGTGCTTGAGCGCCGCCTGGATCACCAGGCCGATGCGCGTGCGCGTGAGCAGCAGCCACACCGAGATGAGCATCAGCACGGCCACCAGCATGATGAACGAGCGCGACTTGGGAAACTGCGTGCCGTACAGCGAGAACAGCGGCCCCTGCAGCTGCGGCGGCAGGCCGTAGGGCACCGTCGAGCGGCCCCAGGCGAGCTGCACCAGCTCCAGGATGAGGTACGAAAGCCCGAAGGTCACCAGAAGCTCCGGCACGTGGCCGAACTTGTGGACCCGGCGCAGGCTGTAGCGCTCGAAGGCGGCGCCCAGCAGGCCCACCAGCAGCGGCGCGATGAACAGCGCCGGCCAGAAGCCGACGATGCCCGAAAGCGTGTAGGCGATGTAGGCCCCCAGCATGTAGAAGCTGGCGTGCGCGAAGTTGAGCACGCCCATCATGCTGAAGATCAGCGTGAGGCCGGAGCTCAGCATGAACAGCAGCAGCCCGTAGCTGACGCCGTTGAGCAGCGAGATGACGAAGAATTCGACGTTCATCGGTCTTTCGTGTCAGGTAAGAAAAGAAAAAAGGCCCGAGTGTTGAAGTCGGGCCTCGACCGGTCGGCGCGCGATCAGGCGATCACGAGTTGTTGGGCCGCTTCATCTGGCACGTGGTGGGCGTGCTCGCAACGTAGGCTTCGTAGAACTTGACGGGCGCCAGCGTGTAGCCGGTGTTCTCCGGGCTGTAGGGGTTCTTGGCGTCGGCCTTCTGCCAGCGCGTGATCCACAGGCCCTGCTGCAGCTGGTGGTCGGACTTGCGCATCTCGACATCGCCGTTGAAGCTCTTGAACTTCATGCCTTCCATCGCAGCCGCCACCTTGACGGGCTCGGTCGACTTGGTGCGCACGAAGGCTTCGCTGAGCATGGCGTACACCGTGTAGATGTCGGTGGTGTACATGTCGTCGTTGAACTTCTTCTTGAACTCGTTCATCAGCGGCTGGACGGGGCCGGGCGCGTTGTAGTGGCTGTAGCCCACCTGGTAGACCTTGCCGTCCGAAGCCGCGCCCATGGCGGTGGGCGTGCCGTTGGTCACGGCGTAGTAGGTGTAGAACTTGACGTTCAGGCCCGAGTCGTTGGCCGACTTGATGAGCAACGCCAGGTCGGAGCCCCAGTTGCCGGTGATGACGGTGTCGGCACCCGAGGCCTTGATCTTGGCGATGTAGGGCGAGAAGTCGCGCACCTGGGCCAGCGGATGCAGGTCGTCGCCCACGATCTCGACATCGGGCCGCTTGTCCTTGAGGTTCTGCTTGGCGAACTTGGAGACCTGCTGGCCGTGCGAATAGTTCTGGTTGATGAGGTAGACCTTCTTGATGTCGGGCTGCTCCTTCATGAAGGCGGTCAGCGCTTCCATCTTCATGGAGGTGTCGGCATCGAGGCGGAAGTGCCAGTAGCTGCACTTGCTGTTGGTGAGGTCGGGGTCGACGGCCGCGTAGTTGATGTAGAGCACTTCCTTGCCCGGGTTGCGGGCGTTGTGCTTCTCGAGCGCGTCGATGATGGCCAGCGCCGGGCCGGAGCCATTGCCCTGCACCACGTAGCGCGCACCCTGGTCCATGGCGGAGCGCAGGGCGCTGGTGGTTTCCTGCGGGCTCAGCTTGTTGTCGATGGCGATGACCTCGAACTTCACGCCGGCCGCGTTCTTCTTGTTGAACTCCTCGGCCAGGAACTGGAAGGTCTTGAGCTGGTTGGTGCCAACGGCCGCCATCAGGCCCGACAGCGGGTCGAGCCAGGCGATCTTCACGGTCTCGCCCTTCTGGGCCAGGGCGCCGGCGGCGCTCGCTGCAAGGATGGATGCGGTAGCGATTTTCAGAGCGAACTTCACGATCTATTTCTCCTGGTCAAACCGATTCAAATGGCCGCACGAGAGTACAAGCGTTTGTGGCCCCTACCCTCAGGGAATGCCCGTAAGGAGGCGGCCGCAAGGCCCGTTTCTATCGCGCAGGCGACACTGCAATTCTCAAGGTTGCTACCGCGCGGTAGGCAGCTGCTACCAGCGGGTAGGAATGCGTCCGGATGGACGCTCAGGGGCGCTTCATCTGGCAGGTGGTGGGCGTGCTCGCCACATACGACTCGTAGTACTTCACGGGGACATTCGTGTAGCCGGTGTTCTCGGCGTCGTAGGGGTACTTGGCGCTGGCCTTTTCCCAGCGCGAGATGTAGAGGCCCTGCTGCAGCTGGTGGTCGGCCTTGCGCACCTCGACCTCGCCGTTGAAGCTCTTGATCTTCATGCCTTCGAGTGCGGCCGCGACCTTGACCGGATCGGTCGATTTGGTCTGGACGAAAGCGGCATCGAGCAATGCGAACGTGTGGTAGATCGAGGACTGCGTCAGGTCGTCGTTCATCTTCTTCTTGTAGCCGGCGAGCAGCTTCTGGATCTCGCCGCCCATGTTGTAGTGGCCATAGGCCACCGTATAGATCTTGCCGGCGGAGGTAGCGCCCATGGCCGTTGGGGTGCCGGTGCCGAATGCGTAGTAGGTGAGGAACTTGACGTCCAGGCCCGAGTCGTTCGCCGCCTTGATGAGCAGCGACAGGTCGGAGCCCCAGTTGCCGGTCATGACAGTGTCGGCACCCGATGCCTTGATCTTGGCGATGTAGGGCGAGAAGTCGCGCACCTGGGCGAGCGGGTGCAGGTCGTCGCCCACGATCTGGATATCGGGGCGCTTGGTCTTGAGGTTCTCTTTGGCGAACTTCGACACCTGCACACCGTGCGCATAGTTCTGGTTGAGGAGGTAGACCTTCTTGATGTCGGTCTGGTCCTTCATCCAGGTGGTCAGCGCCTCCATCTTCATGGAGGTGTCTGCGTCCAGGCGAAAGTGCCAGTAGCTGCACTTGCTGTTGGTGAGGTCTGGGTCGACCGCCGCATAGTTCAGGTAGAGCAGTTCCTTGCCCGGATTGCGCGCGTTGTTCTTCTCGACGGCATCGATGATTGCCAGCGCCGGGCCGGAGCCATTGCCCTGGGTGATGTAGCGCGCCCCCTGGTCCTGCGCCGAGCGCAGCGCCGCGGTCGTCTCTTGCGGGCTCAGCTTGTTGTCGATGGCAATGATCTCGAACTTCACGCCCGAGGCGTTCTTCTTGTTGAACTCTTCAGCCAGGAACTGCGTGGTCTTGAGCTGGTTGGTTCCCACCGCCGCCATCAGGCCCGACAGCGGATCGAGCCAGGCGATCTTGACGGTCTCGCCCTTCTGGGCGAGTGCGGCCGTCATGCCGACCAACATGGCACAGGCGGCTGCTGACTTGATGGCAAATTGCATGAAGAGTCTCCGGAGTGAAAGGCGGGATGCCAGCGTACAAGCGCCCCTTTCTTCGCCGCACAGGGATTGCCCGGAAGAAAGGCCGCCGAAGCGGCCTTGCTATCGCATGCGCGACAGTGCGGCCGAAGTTTGGCGCTTGGTCAGGTGGTGGTGGGAAGCTTGTAGTCCTTGAGCAGTTCGCGAAGCTTGGTCTTGAGGATCTTGCCGGTGGCGCCGATCGGAATCGCCTCGACGAACACCACGTCGTCGGGGATCTGCCACTTGGCCGTCTTGCCCTCGTAGAACTTCAGCAGCTCCTCGCGCGCGACCTCGGCGTTGGGCTTCTTCACCACCGCGATGATCGGACGCTCGTCCCACTTGGGGTGGTACACGCCGATGCAGGCGGCCATGGCGACGGCCGGGTGCGCGACGGCGATGTTCTCGATCTCGATGGAGCTGATCCACTCGCCGCCGGACTTGATCACGTCCTTGCTGCGGTCGGTGATCTGCAGGTAGCCCTCGGCGTCGATGGTGGCGACGTCGCCGGTGGGAAACCAGCCGCGGCCCTGCTCGTCGCGGATGAGCGGATCGCCGCCCTCGCCCTTGAAGTATTCCTTCACGATCCACGGGCCCTTGACCAACAGGTCGCCGTAGGCCTTGCCGTCCCAGGGCAGCTCCTTGCCGTCGCCGTCGACGATCTTCATGTCGACGCCGAAGATCGCGCGGCCCTGCTTCATGCGGATCTGCAGCTGCGCATCGGGCGGCAGCGACAGGTGCTTGTTCTTGAGCGTGCACAGCGTGCCGAGCGGGCTCATCTCGGTCATGCCCCAGGCATGCAGCACCTCGACGTTGTAGCTCTCCTGGAACGCCGTGATCATGGCCGGCGGGCAGGCCGAACCGCCGATGACGGTGCGGTTGAGCTTGCTGAACTTCAGGCCGTTGGCCTGCATGTGGCCGAGCATCATCTGCCACACGGTGGGCACGCCGGCCGCGAAGGTCACGCCCTCGGATTCGATCAGCTCGTACACCGACTTGCCGTCGAGCGCCGGGCCGGGAAACACGAGCTTGCAGCCCACCAGCGCGGCCGAGTACGGAATGCCCCAGGCGTTGACGTGGAACATCGGCACCACCGGCAGCACGGAGTCGCGCGCCGACAGCCGCATGACGTCGGGCAGCGCCGCGGCGTAGGCATGCAGCATGGTCGAGCGGTGGCTGTAGAGCGCGGCCTTGGGGTTGCCCGTGGTGCCGCTCGTGTAGCACATGCTCGAGGCCGAGTTCTCGTCGAAGGTGGGCCAGTCGTACGCGGTGGACTGCCCGCCGATCCAGCTTTCGTAGCTCACGAGGTTGGGCACGCCGCTGTCCGCCGGCAGCTTGTCGGCATCGCACAGGGCAATCCATTTGCGGACCGTCGGGCACTTGGCATGCACCGCCTGCACCAGCGGCAGGAAGCTCAGGTCGAAGCACAGGATCTGGTCTTCGGCGTGGTTGGCGATCCATGCGATCTGGTCGGGGTGCAGGCGCGGGTTGATGGTGTGCAGCACGCGGCCGCTGCCGCTCACGCCGTAGTACAGCTCCAGGTGCCGGTAGCCGTTCCACGCCAGCGTGGCGATGCGGTCGCTGAACAGCAACTGCTCGCCGTCCAGCGCATTGGCCACCTGCCGGGCGCGCGATGCGATACCGCCCCACGTCGTGCGGTGGATGTCGCCCTCGACCCGGCGCGAGACGATCTCGCCGTCGCCGTTGTGGCGCTCGGCGAACTCGATCAGCGACGAGATCAAAAGCGGTTGGTCTTGCATCAAACCCAGCATCTACGGACTCCTTTTTGAAATGACTTCATGAAAGCTTGCGAACAACGGATTCACGCAAGCTTCGGCCACTTCCACAATGACACAAACCCGCACTGCCGGATTGAACGGAGCGGCTCTTCGGGGGCCTGATCAAGGCACGGCCGGCACCGGCGTGATCACGGCCGCCGAGGGCGTGGCGTCGAGCCGCAGCTGCGACGGCCATGTCGCCCAGGCTGCACCAAGTTCGGGCGTGTTCGGGTCGCCCTTGCGCATGAAGGCGCCGACGCTGGCCATGACGGCATTGGACAGCGCGAGCCGGCCCGCCTGGTTGGCCTTGCCGCCCATCACGTTGCTGAGCAGCGAGCCGCTGAAGTTGCCGAACACGAACGGCAGGTCGAAGGCATGCGCGGCCCCGTACACGTCGTTCCACGGCGAGGGCTCCCCTGCCCAATCGAGGCGGTAGTGCCAGATGTTCGACTGCTGCGTCTTCATGGTGTTGAGCAGGTTGTCGCGGTTGGCTTCGAACAGGCCCTTCGTGATGACGGCGGTCGCCGCGTTGTAGCCCGTGCCGGGCGTGTCTACCGGAAGGTAGGACGGATCGATGATGTCGGCCACCGTGAGCGTAGGCGGCGCGTCGGGGTCGAAGTTGAACATCATCGAGAAGCGCTGGGCATCGGTGACGATCCAGCCCGGCTTCGGGAAGCCGATGGTTCCCAGCAGCGAGGCGAAGAGCTTGCCCTCGTCGCGCGTGTTGCCGGCCAGCATCGGCACCTTGGCGTAGTTGCCGGCTGCGATGGCGCCGATCGGATCGGCAGGAAGCACCGTGCCGTCGGGAATCGGCGCGACGCTGCCCAGGCCGTTGGCAACCACCGTGGCCAGCATCGCCCCACCCTCCTGCGCGCGCAGGTAATCGGCAATCTGCGCCGGCGTGCGCGTGCCGATGTAGGCCTTGGCGGCGGCCGCGTCGGCGGCGGTGCCGTCGGCCACGAGCAGCTTCTCGAGAATCGACTGCCCCTGCGCGAGCGAAGCCGAGGCCGGCGCCAGCGTCGGCAGCGTGCCTGGCGGCAGGTTGCTCGCGAGCGAGATGCCGCCGCTCATCTCGAAGGCCTTGTGGAACAGGCCCTTGGCCATCGGCGAGGTCATCACCGCCAGCAGGTTGGTGGCGCCGGCCGACTCGCCCGAGAGCGTGACGTTGCCCGGATCGCCGCCGAAGTTCGCGACGTTGTTCTTGATGAAGCGCAGCGCCGCCATGTTGTCGAGCAGCGCGAAGTTGCCCGAGTCGTCGCCCGCGCTGCCGCCCGGGCGCAGCTGCGGCATGTTCAGGAAGCCCAGGATGCCCAGGCGGTAGCTGGCGGTGACGACCACCGCGTTGGCGGCCTTGGCGAGCCGGGCGCCGTCGTAGAGCGGATCGGCCGTGTAGCCCGAGATATTGCTGCCGCCGTGCACGAACAGCAGCACCGGCAGGTTCTGCTCGTCCGTGGCGGGGCGCCAGATGTTGACGAACAGGCAGTCCTCGCTGCCGACCGGCTTGCCCAGCATGGTGCCGATGGTGGCGTCGTAGGTGTTGTTGGCGCCGGGGCTGAAGAGCCGGCCGATCTGCAGGCAGGCATTGCCGAACTTCGCGGCCGGGCGGATGCCGCTCCAGGCCTCGGGTTCCACCGGCTCACGCCAGCGCAGCGCGCCGACCGGCGGCTGCGCAAAGGGAACGCCCTTCCAGAACCAGGTGCCCGAGCTGGCGCTGTCGTCCACGCCCTCGATCTTGCCGGCGGTGGTCTGGCGCACCATGGGGCCATCGGCGGCCGGCGGCGGCGCGGCCGGTGGGGGCGGCGCAGGCGGCGCGGCCGGCAGGAACGAGAACGACGAGCCCGAGGAGCCGCCGCCGCAGGCCGCGAGGGCCAGGCAGGCCGCCGCGGCCAGTGCCCGCGCCGCCGCCGCTGTGGCCGTTGCCGCCATGCCCTGGTTTTCTGGCCGGGCGCGTGCCGCTGCTGTCAGTGCCGTATTCATTTTTTGTCTCCACACCGGGTTAATCGGAATTCCTGCCTGCGCGTCCGGTGGCCATACTCCGGCCCGCCGAACCCCTCAAAAATTCTAGGAACGCACGCCGTTTCCCCCGCTATCGCAAGCGCGCCAATTCAATGACTTCAGGAGCCTCCATGCCGCATGCCCAGCGCCGGCCGCAACGCCGGTCCGGCTGCGCGCAGCAGCCCGAGTTGCGGACCAGTTCGGCCGCCTGGCTCGAAGGCGTGCTCTCGATGTTCGAGGCCGAGGGGCTCGACGTGCCCTCGCTGCTGCGCGATGCAGGCTTCGACCCCGATTCGCTCCATCGGCAGAACGCCCGCATTCCGGTCGACGAGATCTCGGTGCTCTGGCAGCTGGCGGTGGCGCGCGCCGGCAAGCCCACGCTGGGCCTCGCCCGCGACCTGGCCGCCACGCACAGCAAGCTGGGCACGGTCGGCCACGCCATGGCCTGCAGCGCCGACCTGGGCGCAGCGCTCGTGCGGCTCACGCGCTACATGGCTGTCATCTCCGACGCGACCGCCTTCTCGCTGCAGCGCGAGGCGCGCGGCTGCTGGATGGTGATGGAGCACACCGGCGGCAGCCTCCCGATTCCGCGCCAGCGCGTCGAATACGCCCTGCTGACCGTCTTCATGCAGTGCCAGTGGCTCACGCGGCGCGAGCTGCAGCCGCTGGCGCTCGAATTCGTCTATCCGCCGCCCGCCGACGACCGGCTGCACCGCGAGGCCTTCGGCTGCGGGATCCGCTACAACGCGCCGGCCAACCGCCTGCTGCTGTCGGCGGCCGACATGGCGATGCCGCTGCCCACCCACCACCCCACGCTCGGCGAAATGCAGGAGCACCTGCTGGACGACCAGCTGAACCTGCTGGGCCAGACCACCACCAGCACCCTGGTGTGCGCCGAGATCGCGCGCCGGCTGCCGCAAGGCGAACCGCGCCGGCAGGACGTGGCCGCGGGCCTCGGTCTCGCGGAGCGCACCCTGCAGCGGCGGCTGCAGCAGGAGTCGGTGTCGTTCCAGTCGCTGCTCGACCGCACCCGCCGCGAACTGGCGCAGCAATACCTGGCGGAAGACCGCCACACGCTCACCGACGTGGCCGACATGCTGGGCTTCGTCGACAGCAGCAACTTCTTCCGGGCCTGCAAGCGCTGGTTCGGGCTGCCGCCCGCCCAATACCGGGCGCGCATCTGGGACACGCCAGCGCTGGCCCACTGAACAGATTTCGAACGCGTCTTGGCCTCCGATGGCCCGCATCGCCAGGGGTCTCGCGCTCTGCCGGACAATCCGGGCATGAGCTTGCTTGCTGAAGACACGGCCGCCGCGGACCTGGGATTGCGCTGGAAACCCGGATTCCGGGCGCTGGGCCCCGCCTTTCTCACCGAACTGCGGCCGACGCCCCTGCCCGATCCCCCCTACTGGGTGGGCCACAGCGAGGCGGCGGCCCGCCTGCTCGGCCTGCCGGCCGATTGGCGGCAATCGGACGCTGCGCTGGCGGCCCTCACGGGCAACATGCCCGTCGCTGGAACGCAGCCCTTCGCCACGGTGTACAGCGGCCACCAGTTCGGCGTCTGGGCCGGCCAGCTCGGCGACGGCCGCGCCATCATGCTCGGCGAAACCGAGGGCGGCCTCGAGGTGCAGCTCAAGGGCGCGGGCCGCACGCCCTACTCGCGCGGCGCCGACGGCCGCGCCGTGCTGCGCTCCAGCATCCGCGAATTCCTCTGCAGCGAGGCCATGCACGGCCTGGGCATTCCGACCACCCGCGCGCTCTGCGTCACGGGCTCCGACGCCCGCGTGTACCGCGAAATGCCCGAAACCGCCGCCGTCGTGACCCGCGTGGCGCCCAGCTTCATCCGCTTCGGCCACTTCGAGCACTTTGCGGCCAACCAGCGCGACGCGGAGCTGCGCGCGCTGGCCGACTACGTCATCGACCGCTACTACCCGGCCTGCCGCAGCACCGGCCGCTTCAACGGCAATGCCTACGCGGCCTTCCTGGAAGCCGTGAGCGAGCGCACCGCCGCCCTGCTCGCGCAATGGCAGGCCGTGGGCTTCTGCCACGGCGTGATGAACACCGACAACATGAGCATCCTCGGGCTCACCATCGACTACGGGCCGTTCCAGTTCCTGGACGGCTTCGATCCGCGCCACATCTGCAACCACAGCGACACCAGCGGGCGCTATGCCTTCAACCAGCAGCCCAACGTGGCCTACTGGAACCTGTTCTGCCTCGCGCAGGCGCTGTTGCCGCTGATCGGCGACCAGGAAATCGCCGTCGCCGCGCTGGAGTCCTACAAGACGGTGTTCCCACGCGAATTCGAGGGCCGCATGCGCGCCAAGCTCGGCCTCGCGGAGCCCGCCGAAGGCGATCGCGCGCTCATCGAGGGCGTGCTGAAGCTGCTGGCCGCCGAAAAGGTCGACTACACCATCTTCTGGCGCCGCCTTTCGCAGCACATGGCCGACGGCAACGCCGAACCGGTGCGCGACCTGTTCCTGGACCGCGCAGGCTTCGATGCCTGGCTGCTATCCTTTTCGCAGCGCCATGCGCAGGTGCCGCGCGCCCAGGCCGCGGACCTGATGCTCAAGTCGAATCCGAAGTACGTGCTGCGGAACCACCTGGGCCAGCAGGCCATCGAAGCGGCCAGCCAGAAAGACTTCTCGGCTGTGGCAACCTTGCTGGCCCTGCTCGAAACCCCATTTGAAGAACATCCCGGCGCCGATGCCTATGCCGGGTTCCCGCCCGACTGGGCTTCCACGATCGAAATCAGCTGCTCATCATGACCACTCCCATCGAGAAAACCGACGCCGAATGGAAGGCCCTGCTTGCCGAAAAAGGCGCCGAGCCTGCGGCCTTCGAGGTCACGCGCCACGCGGCCACCGAACGGCCCTTCACCGGCAAGTACGAGGCGCACTGGGACGACGGCACCTACCACTGCATCTGCTGCGGCGCCAAGCTGTTCGAATCGGGCACCAAGTTCGACGCGGGCTGCGGCTGGCCGAGCTTCTCGGAAGAGGCCGTGCCGGGCGCCATCCGGAACATCGTCGACCGTTCGCACGGCATGGTGCGCACCGAGAACGTCTGCGCCAATTGCGGTGCCCACCTGGGCCACGTGTTCCCCGACGGCCCCACCGAAACCGGCCTGCGGTACTGCATGAACTCCGCCTCGCTCGACTTCAAGAAGAAATAAGCAACCACCGAACCGGCCCCGCCCAGCGCATGAAACTGATCCTCGACTTCTTTCCGATCCTGCTGTTCTTCGGCGCCTACAAGCTGGCCGACATCTACACCGCCACCGGCGTGCTGATGGCCGCCACCGTGCTGCAGATGGGCATCATCTACGCGCTGGACCGCAAGCTGCAGGCCATGCAGAAGGCCACGCTGGTGCTGATCCTGCTGTTCGGCACGCTCACGCTGGTGCTGCACGACGACCGCTTCATCAAATGGAAGCCCACGGTCCTCTACGGCGCCATGGCCATCGCCCTGGCGGTGGCGCTCTGGGCGCTGAAGAAGAACTTCCTCAAGATGCTGCTGGGCTCGCAGCTCCAGCTGCCGGACCGCATCTGGGGCCGCCTTAACGTGGCGTGGATCGGCTATTGCCTCTTCATGGCGGCCATCAACGGCTACGTGGCGGCCTACTTCACCACCGAGGCATGGGTCAACTTCAAGCTCTGGGGCTACGTGTTCCCGATCGTGTTCCTGGTGGCGCAGGGCCTCTACATCTCGCCGCACCTCAAGGGCGACGACAAGCCCGCATCATGAGCGCAGACCTGAGCCACCCCCTGCCGACCGCGCGCGACCTCGAAGCGGCGCTGCGCGAAGCGCTCCGGCCCACCACGCTCGAGGTGATCGACGAGAGCGGCGCCCATGCCGGCCATGCGGGCGCCAATGCCGAGGGCCGCGGCACCCATTTCCGGGTTCGCATTGCTTCCCCACTGTTCGAAGGGAAGCCCCGCGTGGCGCGCCATCGCCTTGTGTATGATGCCCTCCAAGTTTTTATCGCACAGGGTCTGCACGCCATCGCCATCGAGGTGCTCTGAGTCGTCCGATTGCCGGCACGCGCCGAAACGGCCGCGGCAGCCCCGCCCCCTTTCTTCCCGCTTCTCCGCTTTTTTCCACGCGCTTTTTCCTACACGCGCATTTCCCCTCCAGCCTGATATTCATTTCATGAAAAAACAACTCTTGCAGGCCGTTGCGGCCGCAGCGCTGCTCGGTGCGATTCCTCTGGCGGCCGTGGCGCAGAACGCAGCCATCGTCAACGGCAAGCCCGTGCCCAAGGCGCGCATGGACGTGCTGGCCCAGCAGCTGGCCGCGGCCGGCCGCCCGGTCACGCCGGAGATGCAGGGCCAGCTGCGCGAGGAAATCGTCGCGCGCGAAGTGTTCATGCAGGAAGCGCAGAAGCAGGGCCTGGACGCCACCGACGACTACAGGAACCAGCTCGAACTCGCCCGCCAGGCCATCCTGATCCGCGCGCTGTTCGAGAACTACCGCAAGACCAGCCCGGTCTCGGACGCCGACGTGAAGGCCGAGTACGACAAGTTCGTGGCGGCCAATGGCGGCAAGGAATACAAGGCGCGCCACATCCTGGTCGAGACCGAAGACCAGGCCAAGAAGATCATGGCCGACCTGAAGAAGGGCACCAAGTTCGAGGACATCGCCAAGAAGCAGAGCAAGGACCCGGGATCGGGCGCCAATGGCGGCGATCTCGACTGGGCCAACCCCGCGAGCTTCGTGCCCGAGTTCTCCGAGGCAATGATCAAGCTCAAGAAGGGCGAGACCACCGCCGCCCCCGTCAAGACGCAGTTCGGCTACCACATCATCCGCGTCGACGACATCCGCCAGGCGCAACTGCCGAAGCTGGAAGAAGTGCAGCCGCAGATCACGCAGCAGCTGCAGCAGCAGCGCCTGCAGAAGTACCAGGAAGAGCTGCGCGCGAAGGCAAAGGTCGAGTAAGCCCCGCGGCTTTCCTGCCCCTGAAAAAAGCGGCCTGCGGGCCGCTTTTTCGTTCCGGGCTCTTTCTTTCAGCCCACCCAGCGGCGCGCATTGCGCCAGATGCGCATCCAGGGGCTCAGCTCGCTCCTGTCGCCGCCGGTCCAGCTCATCTGGATGTTGCGGAACACGCGCTCGGGGTGCGGCATCACGGCGGTGAAGCGACCGTCCGGCGTGGTCACCGAAGTCAGGCCGCCGGCGCTGCCGTTCGGGTTGAACGGGTACTGCTCGGTCGGGTTGCCGTGGTTGTCCACGAAGCGCATCGCCGCAATGGCCTTGGCGGCATCGCCGCGGTGCTTGAAGTTGGCATAGCCCTCGCCATGCGCCACCGCGATCGGCAGGCGCGTGCCCGCCATGCCCGCGAAGAAGATGCTCGGCGATTCGAGCACCTCGACCATCGACAGGCGCGCCTCGAAGCGTTCGCTCTGGTTGGTGGTGAAGCGCGGCCAGGCCTCGGCGCCCGGAATGATGTCGGCCAGCTCGGCGAACATCTGGCAGCCGTTGCACACGCCCAGGCCGAAGGTGTCCTCGCGGCCGAAGAAGGCCTTGAACTGCTCGGCGAGCTTCGGGTTGAAGGTGATGCTGCGCGCCCAGCCGATGCCGGCGCCCAGCGTGTCGCCGTAGCTGAAGCCGCCGCAGGCCACCACGCCCTTGAAGTCGGCGAGGTCCGCCCTGCCGGCCTGCAGGTCGGTCATGTGGACGTCGAAGGCCTCGAAGCCGGCCTCGGTGAAGGCGTAGGCCATCTCGACATGCGAGTTGACGCCCTGCTCGCGCAGGATGGCGACCTTGGGGCGCGACTGCAGGACGGCGGGGGCGTTGAGGCTGCTGCCCTCACCCCGGCCCTCTCCCGGAGGGAGAGGGAGGAAGACGTGCATGCCGGGGTCCGAAGGTTCGCCGGCCGCGGCGTGCTCGGCATCGGCGCAGGCCGGGTTGTCGCGCTCGCGGGCGATCTTCCAGCTGACCGAATCCCACACCTGGTGCAGGTCCTGCAGCGTTGCGCTGAACACCGACTTGGCATCGCGCCAGACTTCGAGCTTGCCCTTGCCGGCCTCCATCGTGGAGCTGGCGGGCCGCGTCTTGCCGACGAAGTGGCTGTGGGCGCTGAGGCCGTGGGCGCGCAGCACCTGCATCACCTCGTTGCGCTCTTCGGTGCGCACCTGCAGCACCACGCCGAGCTCTTCGTTGAACAGCGCCTTGAGCGTGAGCTCTTCGCGCCGCGCGCTGACCTGCTGCGCCCAGTTCTTGGCGTCGCCGGTTTCCATGCGGCTGTCGGAGATGCCGTCGCCTTCGGTGACCAGCATGTCGACGTTGAGCGCCACGCCCACGTGGCCGGCAAAGGCCATTTCGCAGGCGGTGGCGAACAGGCCGCCGTCGCTGCGGTCGTGCATGGCCAGGATCTTGCCGTCGGCGCGCAGCGCGTTCACGGCGTTGACCAGCGCGACGAGCTGCGCGGGGTCGTCGAGGTCGGGCACCGTGTCGCCGCTCTGGTTGAGCGTCTGCGCGAGGATGCTGCCGGCCATGCGGTGCTGGCCGCGGCCCAGGTCGATGAGCACCAGCGTGGTGTCGGCCTCGGCGGCATCGAGCTGCGGCGTGAGCGTGCCGCGCACGTCGGCCAGCGTGGCGAAGGCGGTCACGATCAGGCTCACGGGCGAGGTGACCTTCTTCGCTTGCTCGTCGTCCTTCCACTGCGTGCGCATCGACAGCGAATCCTTGCCGACCGGAATCGACACGCCCAGCGCCGGACACAGCTCCAGGCCCACGGCCTTGACGGTTTCATACAGCGCGGCATCTTCGCCGGGCTCGCCGCAGGCCGCCATCCAGTTGGCCGAGAGCTTCACGCGCGAGAGCTCGATCGGCGCGGCCAGCAGGTTGGTGATGGCCTCGGCCACGGCCATGCGGCCCGAGGCCGGCGCGTCGAGCGCGGCCAGCGGCGTGCGCTCGCCCATGCTCATCGCCTCGCCGGCAAAGCCCTTGTAGTCGGCCAGCGTGACGGCGCAGTCGGCCACGGGCACCTGCCAGGGGCCGACCATCTGGTCACGATGGCTCAGGCCGCCCACGGTGCGGTCGCCGATGGTGATGAGGAAACGCTTGGAAGCCACGGTCGGATGCGAGAGCACGTCGATGGCGGCCTTCTGCAGGTCGACGCCCGTGAGGTCGAGCGGCTTGAAGCTGCGGGCGACGCTCTTCACGTCACGGTGCATCTTGGGCGGCTTGCCGAGCAGCACGTCCATGGGCATGTCGACGGGTTGCATGGCCCCGCCCTCGTCGGCCACCAGCAGCTGGCGCTCCTCGGTCGCCACGCCCACCACCGAGAACGGGCAGCGCTCGCGCTCGCAGAAGGCCCTGAACTGTTCGAGCGATTCGGGCGCGATGGCCAGCACGTAGCGCTCCTGGCTTTCGTTGCACCAGATTTCCTTGGGTGCCATGCCCGATTCTTCGAGCGGCACCGCGCGCAGGTCGAAGCGCGCGCCGCGGCCGGCGTCGTTGGTCAGCTCGGGGAAGGCATTGCTCAGGCCGCCCGCGCCCACGTCGTGGATCGCGAGGATCGGGTTGGCCGCGCCCTGCTGCCAGCAATGGTTGATGACCTCCTGCGCACGGCGTTCGATCTCGGGGTTGCCGCGCTGCACCGAGTCGAAGTCGAGCTCGGCGGCGTTGGCGCCCGTGGCCATCGAGCTCGCGGCGCTGCCGCCCATGCCGATGCGCATGCCGGGCCCGCCAAGCTGGATCAGGAGCGAGCCGGCCGGGAACTGGATCTTCTTGGTCTGCGTGGCGTCGATGCTGCCAAGGCCGCCCGCGATCATGATGGGCTTGTGATAGCCGCGCTGCACCGTGTCGACGTCGCTCGCCACGGTCTGTTCGTATTCGCGGAAGTAGCCCAGCAGGTTGGGCCGGCCGAATTCGTTGTTGAATGCGGCCCCGCCCAGCGGGCCCTCGGTCATGATCTGCAGCGGGCTCGCGATGTGCTCGGGCTTGCCGTAGTGGCCCTCTTCGGGCCAGAGCTTCGACACCGTGAAGCCCGTCAGGCCGGCCTTGGGCTTCGAGCCGCGGCCGGTGGCGCCTTCGTCGCGGATCTCGCCGCCCGCGCCGGTCGAGGCGCCCGGGAACGGCGAAATGGCGGTCGGATGGTTGTGCGTCTCGACCTTCATCAGCACATGGCTCAGTGCGCTATCTTTTTGATAGCTTTGCGAGCCCGAAGCCGGAATGAAGCGCTCGAGCGTCGTGCCCTCCATCACCGAGGCGTTGTCGGCATAGGCGATGACGGTGTGCTGCGGGTTCTCTTTCTCGGTGTGGCGGATCATCGAGAACAGGCTCTGCGGCTGGGCCTGGCCGTCGATGGCGAAGCTGGCATTGAAGATCTTGTGGCGGCAGTGCTCGCTGTTGGCCTGCGCGAACATCATCAGCTCGACGTCGCTCGGGTTGCGTCCGAGCCGGGTGAAGGCTTCGACCAGGTAGTCGATTTCGTCTTCCGCCAGCGCCAGGCCGAAACCCGTGTTGGCCGCCACCAGCGCGGCGCGGCCGCCGCCCTGCACGTCGACCAGCGCCATCGGCTGGGCCGGCAGCTCGCTGAACAGGCTCGCGGCCTGCTCGACGCTGGCCAGCACCGATTCGGTCATGCGGTCGTGCAGCGGGCCGGCCACGGCCGCCAGCAGGTCGCCTTCGAGCACGGGCGCCTTGCCGATCAGCGGGGCCTTGAGCTTCAGGTGGTACTGGGTGACCCGCTCGACCCGGCGCAGCGCCAGGCCGCAGTTGTGGGCGATGTCGGTGGCCTTGGACGCCCAGGGCGAGACGGTGCCCAGGCGCGGCGTGACGACCACCGAGGTGCCCGCCTTGGCCGGCGCCTCGAAGGGCTCGCCGTAGGCCAGGAGCGCGGCAAAGCGCTCGTGGCTGGCCGCATCGAGCGCCGTATCGGTGACCACCAGGTGCACGAAACGGGCGCTGACGCCCTCGATGCGCGCATCGATCGCCTGCAGCTTCGGCAGCAGCTGCCGCGCGCGGAAATCGCTGAGTGCGCTGCCGCCCTCGAAAAAGGTTACGACGGGAAGGGCTTGAGATGCGGGCTGCGTCACGGTCGGATGGGCCTGGGGCCGCGTTGGGAATCAGAAAAATCGAGGGGATGGCCGCTGACTGGGGCCATCCGCGTAAGCCCTGAATTTTAGGCCAATGCCGGGTCGCCCCAAGTTGGCCGCCCCCCTCGGGGGGCAGCGGGGCACGAAGTGCTCCGCGTCGGGGGCAGGTTCTTCTGGTGAATGGGATAATTCCGGGATGAGCATTACCTACAAAGACGCCGCAGGCATCGAAGCCATGCGCGTCGCCTGCCGCCTGGCTTCCGAGGTGCTGGACTACCTCACGCCCCTCATCAAGCCTGGCATCACCACGAACGACGTCGACCGGCTGGCCGCCGAATACATGGTCAAGCAGGGCACCACCTCGGCCACCGTGGGCTACATGGGCGCGAGCAGCGTGCCTTTTCCGAAGTCGCTCTGCACCTCGGTGAACCACGTGGTGTGCCACGGCATTCCCAATGACAAGCCCTTGAAGAAGGGCGACATCATGAACGTCGACGTGACCGTCATCAAGGACGGCTGGTTCGGCGACAACAGCCGCATGTACATCATCGGCGATGCCTCCATTGCCGCCAAGCGCCTGTGCAGCATCACCTTCGAAGCCATGTGGCACGGCATCCTGCAGGTGCGCCCGGGCGCCCACCTGGGCGACGTGGGCCATGCGATCCAGAAGTTCGCCGAGGGCCAGGGTTTCTCGGTGGTGCGCGAATTCTGCGGCCACGGCGTGGGCCAGCGCTTTCACGAAGAACCGCAGGTGCTGCACTACGGCCGTCCGGGCACCCTGGAAGAACTCAAGCCCGGCATGATCTTCACCATCGAGCCGATGATCAACGCCGGCAAGCGCGAGGTGAAGGAAGACTTCAAGGGCGGCCAGTACGACGGCTGGACCATCGTCACCCGCGACCATTCGCTGTCGGCGCAATGGGAACACACGGTGCTGGTCACCGAAACGGGCTACGAGGTGCTCACGCTGTCGGAAGGCAGCCCACCCCTGCCCTCGTTCGTCACTTCCACGAAAACGTGAGCCGCGCGAGCGGCGCACGGCCGAGGACACAGCCGTGATCGAACCTGCCAAGATCGATGTCGCCACCTTGCGCGAAGCCTATCGCGCGAAGAAGCTGGCGCTGTTCGACACCCTGCGCTTTGCGCGCGCGCCCACGCGCAGCGTGCACACGGTGCTGCGGCAGCTGTCGGCCCTGGCCGACCAGACGCTGTGCGCGCTCTGGCGCGAAGCCGATTTCGGCGACGCGCTCGCGCTGGTGGCCGTGGGCGGCTTCGGCCGCGGCGAGCTGTTCCCCTACTCCGATGTCGACGTGCTGCTGCTGCTGCCGCCCGAGGGCGAGGCCGGCGCGATCGATCCGGCCCGCATCGAGGCCTTCATCGGCCACTGCTGGGACGCGGGGCTTGAAATCGGCTCCAGCGTGCGCACCGTCGACGAATGCCTGGCCGAAGCCGAGAAGGACGTCACGGTCCAGACCTCGCTGCTCGAATCGCGGCTGATCACGGGCGACAAGAAGCTCTTCGTGGCGTTTCGCAGGCGCTTTGCACGCGCCATCGATCCGCAGGCTTTCTTCGTGGCCAAGTCGCAGGAAATGCGCCACCGCCACCAGAAGTTCGACAACA
The DNA here is from genome assembly GCF_033807855.1 of Variovorax sp. SPNA7. Lineage (NCBI taxonomy): Bacteria > Pseudomonadati > Pseudomonadota > Betaproteobacteria > Burkholderiales > Comamonadaceae > Variovorax > Variovorax sp. SPNA7. Next base: position 2,897,400 of record NZ_CP138513.1, on the reverse strand, counting down.
CGCCCTACGCGCTCGAGCCCAATTGCAAGGAATCGCCGGGGGGCCTGCGCGACCTGCAGACCATCCTCTGGATGACCAAGGCCGCCGGCTTCGGCAGCCGCTGGGACGACCTTGCCAAGAACGGCCTGGCCACCCAGTTCGAGGCGCAGCAGATCAAGCGCAACGAAGCGCTGCTCTCGCTGATCCGCGCGCGCCTGCACGTGATCGCCAACCGGCGCGAGGACCGCCTGGTGTTCGACCTGCAGACCGCGGTGGCGGCAAGCTTCGGCTACGAGAGCGAATCGCAGCGCAAGTCGAGCGAGGCGCTGATGCGGCGCTACTACTGGGCGGCCAAGGCGGTTTCGCAGCTCAACCAGATCCTGCTGCTGAACATTGCAGAGCGCCTGCAGCCGATGGACGAGCAGCACACGCCGATCAACGAGCGCTTCTTCGAGCGCGCGGGCCTGATCGAGATTGCAAGCGACGACCTCTACGAGCGCGAGCCGCACGCCATTCTCGAAACCTTCCTGCTCTACCAGAAGACCATCGGCGTGAAGGGCCTGTCGGCACGCACGCTGCGCGCGCTCTACAACGCGCGCCACGTGATGGACAGCAAGTTCCGCAACGACCCGGTCAACCACCAGACCTTCATGCGCATCCTGCTGCAGCCTTACGGCATCACGCATGCGTTCCGGCTCATGAACCAGACCTCGGTGCTGGGGCGCTACCTGCGAGTGTTCCGCAGCATCGTGGGGCAGATGCAGCACGACCTGTTCCACGTGTACACGGTGGACCAGCACATCCTGATGGTGCTGCGCAACGTGCGGCGCTTCTTCATTGCCGAACATGCGCATGAATACCCGTTCTGCTCGCAGCTCGCGGCCGGCTGGGACAAGCCGTGGATCCTTTACGTGGCGGCGCTGTTCCACGACATCGCCAAGGGGCGCGGCGGCGACCATTCCACGCTCGGCGCACGCGACGTGCAGCGCTTCTGCAAGCAGCACGGCATCGCGCGCGAAGATTCCAGGCTGATCGAATTCCTGGTCGCGGAGCACCTGGTGATGAGCCAGGTCGCGCAGAAGCAGGACCTGAGCGACCCCGAGGTGATCGGCGCCTTCGCCAGGCGCGTGGGCAACGAGCGCTACCTCACGGCGCTCTACCTGCTGACGGTGGCCGACATCCGCGGCACCTCGCCGCGCGTGTGGAATGCCTGGAAGGGCAAGCTGCTCGAAGACCTGTACCGCTACACGCTGCGCGCGCTCGGCGGCCGCATGCCCGATCCCGACGCCGAGGTGGAATCGCGCAAGCGCGAGGCGCTGGTGCAGCTTGCCCTGCACGCGCAGCCCTTCGAGGCCCACAAGGCCCTGTGGGCCACGCTCGACGTCGGCTACTTCATGCGCCACGAAGCCACCGAGATCGCCTGGCATGCCAAGCAGCTCTCGCGCTTCGTGCCGCCGCCCAACGTGCCGGTCGACCCCAAGGCGCCGCCGATCGTGCGGGCCCGTCTTTCGCCGGTGGGCGAAGGCCTGCAGGTGGTGGTCTACACGCCCGACCAGCCCGACCTGTTCGCGCGCATCTGCGGCTACTTCGACCAGGCCTCGTTCAGCATCCTCGATGCGAAAGTACACACCGCGACCAACGGCTACGCGCTCGACACGTTTCAGGTGGTGACCACCTTCCTGCCCGACCACTACCGCGATCTCATCAGCATGGTGGAGTCGGGCCTGGCGCAGACGCTGACCGAAGCCGGCCCCCTGCCCCCGCCCAGCGTGGGCCGCGTGTCGCGGCGCGTGCGCAGCTTTCCGATCAAGCCGCGCATCAGCCTTTTGCCCGACGACAAGGCCCAGCGCTGGCTGCTCAACATCTCGGCCAGCGACCGCGCCGGGCTGCTCTATTCGGTGGCGCGCGTGCTCGCCCGGCATCACCTGAACCTGCAGCTCGCGAAGGTCACCACGCTCGGCGAGCGCGTGGAAGACACCTTCCTGATCAGCGGTCCGGAACTGCAGGGCCAGAAAACGCAGCTGGCCATCGAGACCGACCTGATGGAAGCGCTGGCCTCCTGAGGCACGCTTGCCGCTTGTTTCATCCGCGGGCGGATCCTGCGGCATGATGGTGCCGACTCTTGATTCAACTCGAACGGCAACCCTCGACATGAGCCAGAAAACCAATCCCCTCGCAGGCCAGCCCGCACCGCTGGACCTGCTCGTCAATGTCCCGCGCCTCGTCTCCGCCTACTACGCGGGTCGGCCCGATCCCTCGGTGCCTTCGCAGCGCGTGGCCTTCGGAACCTCGGGCCACCGCGGCTCCTCCTTCGACGACGCGTTCAACGAATGGCATGTGCTGGCCATGAGCCAGGCCATTGCCGACTACCGGCGCCAGAAGGGCATCGACGGTCCGCTGTTCCTCGGCATCGACACCCACGCGCTTTCGACGCCCGCCTTCAACAGCGCCGTGGAAGTGCTGGCGGCCAACGGCGTCGAGCTGATGCTGTCGAAGGACGACGAGTACACGCCCACGCCCGCCGTCTCGCACGCCATCCTGGCCTACAACCGCGGACGCACCGCGGGGCTGGCCGACGGCATCGTGATCACGCCTTCGCACAATCCGCCCGAAAGCGGTGGCTTCAAGTACAACCCGCCGAACGGCGGTCCCGCGGGCACCGACATCACCTCGGCCGTCGAAGCCGCGGCCAATGCCTTTCTTGCGGCGGATCTCAAGGGCGTGAAGCGCCTGCCGCTCGCCCAGGCGCTGCGCGCCTCGACCACGCACCGCCACGACTACCTGAACACCTATGTCGAAGACCTCGCGCAGGTGCTCGACATGGATGCGATCCGCGGCGTGGAGATCGACCTGGGTGTCGACCCGCTGGGCGGCGCGGGCGTGCGCTACTGGCCGGCCATCGCCGAGCGCTACAAGCTCGGGCGCCTCAACGTCCTGAGCCAGGAAGTCGATCCCACCTTCCGCTTCATGTCGCTCGACTGGGACGGCCGCATCCGCATGGACCCGTCGTCGCCCGATGCGATGCACCAGCTGATCGGCCTGCGGGAGCGCTTCGGCATCGCCTTTGCCTGCGACACCGACCATGACCGCCACGGCATCGTCACGCGCAGCGCGGGGCTGCTGCCGCCCAACAACTATCTGGCGGTGATGGTCGACTACCTCTTCACGCATCGGCCGCAGTGGGCGGCGCATGCGGCCGTGGGCAAGACGGTGGTCAGCAGCCAGATGATCGACCGCGTGGCCGCCAGGCTGGGCCGCAAGCTGTACGAGGTGCCGGTCGGCTTCAAGTGGTTCGTCGACGGGCTGGTGGATTCGTCGCTGGGCTTCGGCGGCGAGGAAAGCGCGGGCGCCACCTTCCTGCGGCGCGACGGCACGGCCTGGACCACCGACAAGGACGGCATCGTGCCCGCCCTGCTCTCGGCCGAGATTGCCGCGCGCACCGGTCGCGATCCCGGCGAACGCTTTGCCGAACTGGCGCAGGCGCTGGGCCAGCCGGTGGCCAATCGCGTGGATGCGGCGGCCACCGTCGAGCAGAAGAAGAAGCTTTCGAGCCTGTCGCCGCAGCAGGTGCTGTCCACCGAACTCGCCGGCGAGAAGATCCAGAACGTGCTGAGCCACGCGCCCGGCAACGGCGCGGCCATCGGCGGCGTGAAGGTGGTCACCGAGAACGGCTGGTTCGCCGCGCGGCCCTCGGGCACGGAGAACATCTACAAGATCTACGGCGAGAGCTTTCTCGGTACCGAGCACCTGGGCCGCATCCTCGAGGAAGCGCAGCAGCTGGTGGACAAGGCGCTGGCGGCGGGCTGAAGAGCGTCATCGAGCGTCCAGCGCTGCCATGAACACCGAACTGTCGCGTCTCGCCGCCGAGCTTGGCCTGAACGATCCGGGGCACGCATCGCTGCGCCTGGCTTTCGGCCTGGCTTGCGCGGACCGCATCGGGCATCTGCTGGAAGACCCGCGCGCGATCGAAGGCCTCGCGGTGGCGCATGCCTTTCTCGACGGCAAGGCCGACGAAGCGGCCTTGGCGGCGGCCCGCGCGGAGCTGGCGGCGGTGGCAAACGGGCACCGGGGCTCGAATTCGATCGATGGCTCGGCACATGCGGCGGTTTCCGCCACGTATGCGGTGGCCAATGCCCTGGCCGGCCGGGCCCTCGAGGCCGCGAGCTACGCAGCCTATGCGACGGTCTATGCCTACGGCGGCTATGCGATCACGGACCCGACGGCCTTCGAGGATGAATTCGCGTGGCAGGTCCAGACTCTCGAGACACTGGCGCAATCGCATGCGAAGGCATCCTCGGCCGGCCCGGCTCAGCGCGTGCCCTCTCCCAGCCGCCGCTCGAGCCACACGCTGTAGCGCGACAGCCCGAAGCACAGCGCCCAGTACACCGCCGCAATGAAGAGGTAGCCCTCGAGATAGAACGGCCGCCAAACCGGATCGCCGCCGAGCGCCAGGCCCAGCGCGCCGGTCAGCTCGAACAGGCCGACCACCGTGACCAGCGAGGTGTCCTTCAGCGTGCCGACCACGCTGTTGGTCAGCGCCGGCACCACCAGCCGCAGGGCCTGCGGCAGCACGATGTCGCGCTGCACCGGCCAGCGCCCGAAGCCCAGCGCCATGGCCACTTCGGTCTGCCCGCGCGGCACGGCCTGCAGTCCGCCGCGGATGATCTCGGCCAGGTAGGCCGCGACGAACAGCGCCAAGCCCGCCAGCACGCGCACCAGCACATCGGGCTGCCAGCCTGCGGGCCACAGCAGCGGCAGCAGGAACGACGCCATGAACAGCACCGAGATCAGCGGCACGCCGCGCACCAGTTCGATGTAGCTCGCGCAGAGCGTGCGAACCACCGGCCAGCCCGAGCGGCGCCCCAGCGCGAGCAGCAGCGCGAGCGGAAACGCCAGCGCCAGGCCCACCACCGCCAGGCCGATGGTGAGCGGCAATCCGCCCCAGCGGCTGGTCGGCACGGAGGCGAGGCCCGCCACGCCGCCGCGCATCAGCAGCACGAACAGCACGAGCGCCGCCATCCAGAGCGGCGCCAGCCACCAGCGCCAGCTGCGCGGCCAGGCGCTCAGCATGGTGACGGCCGACAGCACGGTCACGGCAATGGCCGGGCGCCATTGCTCTTCGTAGGGAAAGCGGCCGAACAGCATCGGCCGCCATTTCTCGGCCACCACGCCCCAGCAGGCACCATGCTGCACCGCGCGGCAGGCTTCTGCATCCGGCCGGAACACCGCGTGCAGCACGCCCCATTCGACCGCGTGGAAGCCGCCCCACGCCAGCAGCGCGAGCAGCAGCACGGTGGCCAGCGCCCGCAGCGGCGAACCCCAGAGCTCGCTGCGCCACGCGATCGGGCCCTGGGCGACGTTCCTCATCGCCAGCCCCTGAGCGCGACGCGCGCGTTGTAGCGGTTCATGCCGAAGGAGATCAGCAGCGACAGCAGCAGGTAGACCACCATGATGATGGCAATGCACTCGAAGGCGCGGCCGTTCGAGCCGATGGTGGTGTTGGCTACCGACACCAGTTCCGGATAGCCCACGGCCACCGCGAGCGATGAATTCTTGACGAGGCTCAGCAGCTGGTTGGTGAGCGAGGGCACGATCACCCGCAGCGCCTGCGGCAGGATCACGATGCGCAGCTGCTGCACCGGCGCGAGGCCCAGCGCCTGGCCCGCAAGCACCTGCCCCTGCGGCACCGAGAGGATGCCGGCGCGCACGATCTCGGCCACGAACGCGGCCGAATAGAAGGACAGGCCCGCGACGATGGTCACGTATTCCGGGCTCAGCGCCGCACCGCCGCTCACGCCGAAGTCGCCACGCTCGGGCCATTCGAAATGCGTGGGCCACCAGCCGCCCTCGCCCGACGCCGGCCAGGGCACGCTGAGGCCGCCCTTGCTGAGCCACACGCCCGGCAGCAGCCGCACGGGCTCGGTGGGGTCGGGCAGCAGGTTGGCAATCGCAAAGGCCAGCATCAGCAGCTGCACGAGCAGCGGCACGTTGCGCAGCAGTTCGACATACGCGGTGCAGATGCCGCGCAGCAGCACATGCGGCGCGAGCCGGCCGATGCCGATCAGGGTGCCGAGCACGACCGAAAAGATGGCGGCGGGCACCGAGGCGCGCACCGTGTTGACCAGGCCCGCGAGGAAGGCGCGCCAGAACGGCTGGCTGGCATCGAAGTCAAGCCAGCCTTCGCTGATGGAGAAGCCCGCGGGCTCAGTGAGAAAGTCGAAGCCCGAGCGGACGCCGCGCGCCCGCAGGACCTCGAGCGCATGGTTCACGACCCAGGCCGCGCCGGCCACGACGGCCAGCACCAGCAGCGCCTGGACGACCCAGGCCAGCCAGGCGCCGCGGCGCGCGGCTCCACTGCTCATCGAACGGGTGGTGCGTAGATCAGGCCGCCCTTGCTCCAGAGGTTGTTCGAGCCGCGCGGCAGCTTCAGGACCGACTTGGGGCCCACGTTGCGCTCGAACATCTCGCCGTAGTTGCCCACGGCCTTGATGGCGCGGAACGACCAGTCCTTGTCCAGGCCCAGCAGCTTGCCCAGGTCTTCGCCGGCGCCGAGCAGGCGCTGCTGCGCCGGGTCCTTGCTGCTGGCCTTGAGCTCGTCGGCATTGGCCTGCGTGACGCCGAATTCCTCGGCCTCGATGAGCGCGTTGGGCACCCACTTGGCAATGGCGAACCATTCGTCGTCGCCGCGGCGCACCAGCGGCGCGAGCGGCTCCTTGGAAATGAGCTCGGGCAGGATCAGGTAGTCGTCGGGGTTCGGCGCCTCCTTGTTGCGCAGGCCCGCCAGCGCCGAGGCATCGGTGGTGAAGGCCTGGCAGCGGCCCGAGAAGAAGGCCTTGAACGAGGCCTCGAAGCTCTCGAACACCACCGTCTTGACCGGGATGTTCTGCGCGCGGAAGTAGTCGGACACGTTCTTCTCGTTGGTGGTGCCCGACTGCGTGCAGATGGTCGCGTTCTTGAGCTGCTTGGCGCTGGTCACCTTGAGCTTCTTCGGCACCAGGAAGCCCTGGCCGTCGTAGTAGGTGATGGTGGTGAAGTTGAAGCCCAGCGACGCATCGCGCGTGAGCGTCCAGGTGGTGTTGCGCGCGAGGATGTCGATCTCGCCGGCCTGCAGCGCCGAGAAGCGTTGCTGCGAATTGAGCGGCACGAAGTCGACCTTCTTCGGATCGCCCAGCACGGCCGCCGCAATGGCGCGGCAGGTGTCGACGTCCAGGCCCGACCAGTTGCCCTGCGTGTCCGGCGCGGAAAAGCCGGCCACGCCATTGGTCACGCCGCACTTGACGGTGCCGCGCTGCTTGACGGCATCGAGGGTCTTGCCGGCAAGGGCGGGGGCGGCAGCGGCAAGCGCTGCAACGGCTGCGGCCACGGCCAGTGCGGGACGGAATCGGTTCTTCATTGGTGTGTTCTCCTCAACAACAAGCAAAAGGCAGTGTACGGGGCTGCGCGCCACCCTGCCAAGGAACGAACGGTTGAATGCATATGCTGCGTGCGCCGCCGTCTACGGGGTTTTCTTGCCGGCCGCATTCACTAACATACGGGCCTCCAACAACTTCACCAGGAATCTGCACATGACCAAATCCGATGACACCGGCAAGCTCGTTCTGCGCGTCGCACTCGGCATCCTCATCCTGCTGCACGGCATTGCGAAGGTCGGCAAGGGCGTCGACGGCATCGGCGGCATGCTGGCCTCCCACGGCTTGCCGGCGGCCATGGCCTACCTGGTCTATGTTGGCGAGATCCTTGCGCCCGTGCTGCTCATCGTGGGCCTGTTCACCCGTCCGGCCGCACTGATCGTTGCCCTCAACATGCTGGCAGCCATCTGGCTCGTGCATCAGAAGGACCTGGGTGCGCTCAATGGCCAGGGCGGCTGGGCGCTCGAACTGCAGGGCATGTTCCTGTTCTCGGCGATTGCCATTGCGCTCTTCGGCGGCGGCCGCTTCGGCCTGGGCGGCAAGTACAACTGAAAGCAAGCGGCCGGTGATGAACCGGCCGTGTTTTCTCAGTCGTCGTCGTTGGCGTCGAGCCCTGGAAACAGGACGTCGGTATAGCCGAAGCGCGAGAAGTCGCGCACCCGCATCGGATAGAGCTTGCCCAGCAGGTGATCGACCTCATGCTGCACCACGCGCGCATGAAAGCCACTCGCGACGCGGTCGATCGGATCACCGTAGGGATCGAAGCCGGTATAGCGGATGTTGGCGAAGCGCGGCACCACGCCGCGCAGGCCCGGCACCGAGAGGCATCCTTCCCAGCCCTCTTCTTCTTCGTCGCCGATCGGCGTGATGACCGGATTCAGCAGCACGGTGCGGGGCACCGGCGGCGCATCGGGGTAGCGGGGATTGACGACATCGGTGCCGAAGATCACGAGCTGCTGGTCGACACCGATCTGCGGTGCGGCCAGGCCCGCGCCATTGACGGCCAGCATGGTCTCGAACATGTCGCGCACCAGCAGGTGCAGTTCGTCGGTGTCGAAGGCAGCCACCGGCTGCGCAATGCGCAGCAGCCGGGGATCGCCCATCTTGAGGATTTCGCGGATGGCCATGGCGGGGATTATCGCGAGCAGCCCCGCCACGCTGTCACGGAGGGGTTTGGCTTGGCGTCTTGGAATCCGGCGACGACCACATCCGCGAGCCGCGCGGGTCCGGCCGGTATTGCGGCAGCGGCGACACGCCGGTATTGCCGGTCGGCGGCACGATGGCGCCACCACCGGGCGGTCGCCCGCCGCCCCAGCCGGGACGGGAAGGCACAGGCACCGGCACCGGTCGCACCGCCGGGTAGCCCGGTCGCCCGTAATAGGGCCTGCCGCCGTAGTAGGGCCGGTCATAGTCGTAATAGCGGCGCCTGCCTTCGTAGTAGCCGCCGCCCTGGATGTAGACCGGCGCCGGGTTCACCACCACCGGGTCCGAGTAGTACGGCTGCGAATAGCCCCCGCTGTAGTAGGGGTCGCCGGGAACAGCCACGCAGCCGCCAAGCAGCGCGAAGCCGCCGATGGCGACACAGATACCGAGAACACGAATTTTCTGCATGAGGGACTCCTTGTCAGCCTTCAGTTTTCAACGCCGGCTTGCAGGCCCTGTTGACTGCGCTGGTGTGAAGTCGCGTAACCGCCGGTAAGAACAGCGCCTTCAAACCTTCAACCAGGCCCGCCGCTGGCGAGCAGCTCCAGCATACGCGCCTCGTCGATCACGTCCACGCCGATCTCGCGCGCCTTGTCGAGCTTGCTGCCGGCTTCCTCGCCGGCCACCAGGTAGCTGGTCTTCTTGCTGACGGAGCCCGCCACCTTGGCACCGGCTGCTTCCAGTTTGTCCTTCGCCTCGTCCCGGCTCAGCGTAGGAAGGGTACCGGTGATCACGAAGGTCAGTCCCGCCAGTGGCTTGGGCGCCCGGGCAGCGGGTTCGCCCTCTTCCCAGGTCAGCCCGCAGGCGCGCAGCTGCTCGACCACTTCGCGGTTGTGCGGCTGGTCGAAGAAGGTGCGCAGGCTTTGCGCGACGACCGGCCCCACGTCGTTGACCTCGAGCAGCTGTTCCTCGGTCGCATCCATGATCGCGTCGAGCTTGCCGAAATGCTTGGCAAGGTCCTTGGCCGTGCTCTCGCCCACGTGCCGGATGCCCAGGCCGAACAGGAAGCGCGGCAGCGTGGTCTTTTTCGAGGCCTCGAGCGCATCGACGAGGTTCTTGGCCGACTTGTCGGCCATGCGGTCCAGCCCCGCCAGGGTGGTGAACCCGAGCCTGTAGAGGTCGGGCAAGGTGCGGATCAGGTTGGCGTCGACCAGCTGTTCGACCAGCTTGTCGCCGAGCCCGTCGATGTCGACCGCGCGCCGCGCCGCAAAGTGCAGGATGGCTTCCTTGCGCTGGGCCGCGCAGAACAGGCCGCCGGTGCAGCGGTAGTCGACCTCGCCCTCTTCGCGCAGCGCCTCCGATCCGCACACCGGGCATTGGTGCGGCATGGTGAACAGCGGGCCCCGCTCGCTGTCGGACCTGGCGAGGCTTTCGGGCACCACGCCGACCACTTCGGGGATCACGTCGCCGGCCCGCCGCACGATGACCTTGTCGCCCACGCGCACGTCCTTGCGGCGCGCCTCGTCCTCGTTGTGCAGCGTGGCATTGGTCACGGTCACACCGCCCACGAACACCGGCGCGAGCTTGGCCACCGGCGTGAGCTTGCCGGTGCGCCCGACCTGCACCTCGATGCCCAGCACCTCGGTGATCTGCTCCTGCGCCGGATACTTGTGCGCCACCGCCCAGCGCGGTTCGCGCGAGACGAAGCCCAGCCGCCGCTGCAGCTCGATGCTGTCGACCTTGTAGACCACGCCATCGATGTCGTAGGGCAAGGCATCGCGCTGGCGCCCGATGTTCTCGTGGAAGGCAATCAGTTCAATGGCGCCGGTCGCACGCGCAGTCTGTTTGGCCACCGGGAATCCCCAGGCATCGAACTGCTGCAGCCATTCGAACTGGGTCGGAAAGTCCGGCCCGCCTTCGCCGGCCGGCGTGACCTCGCCGAGGCCATAGGCAAAAAAGCTCAGCGGCCGCGCCGCCGCAATGGCCGGATCGAGCTGGCGCACCGCGCCGGCCGCGGCATTGCGCGGGTTGACGAAGACCTTCTCGTTCTTCTGCCCGGCCGCGATCTTCTCGCGCTGGCGCTCGTTGAGTGCCTCGAAGTCGGCGCGCTTCATGTAGATCTCGCCGCGCACCTCGACCACGGGCGGCGCCTTGCCGTTGAGCCGCAGCGGAATCTCGCGCACGGTGCGGATGTTCTGCGTGACCTCCTCGCCGACCTCGCCGTCGCCCCGCGTTGCGGCCTGCACCAGCACGCCGTTCTCGTAGCGCAGGTTCATGGCCAGGCCATCGAACTTGAGTTCGCAGACGTACTCGACCTGCGGTCCGTCCTCGGCCAGGCCCAGTTCCTTGCGCACGCGGGCATCGAAGGCGCTGGCGCCGCCGGGCGAGATGTCGGTCTCGGTGCGGATCGACAACATCGGCACCTTGTGGCGCACCTTCACGAAGCCTTCGAGCACCTTGCCGCCGACGCGCTGCGTGGGCGAATCGGGCGTGCGCAGTTCGGGGTATTCGGCCTCCAGTGCCTGCAGCCGCTGGAACAGCCGGTCGTACTCGGCGTCGGGCAGCTCGGGTGCATCGAGCACGTAGTAGAGATGGGCGTGCTTGTGGAGCTGTTCGCTCAGTGCGGCGGCTTCGCGTGCCGCTTCGTCGCGCGTGGTCATGGGTGTCTCCCGAACGATCGGATCAGCTGAAAAGGCGGCGCGCCAAGGGCGAGCCGGCGGCCAGGTCGCGCGACTCGAGCGTGTCGTAGAGCTGCTCGAGGTCGGCGCCGATCACGTCCATGGTTTCTTCGCGCAGCAGCTGGCCGTCGCTGTCGGTGACCACGCCGTCCATCTCGCGCGCCAGCGTGGCGGCGGCTTCGCGCATGCGGCGGAACGGCTGCTCGGCGCGGTCGACCTGCGGCACGTCCAGGCTCAGGCTGAGCTCGCGGATGGCCGATTGCGCCGGATCGTCGGCCAGCGCGGCCTGCGTATCGAATGAAAGCCCGAGGATCGGCGGCAGCCCGGCCTCGCTGGTCGGCAGCACCATGCGCCCCGGGATGATGCCCGCCACAAAGCCCAGCCGCGCCGCATTCTGCTGCACGTAGCCGGGACTCCAGGCGGCATGCAGCGCACGCAGCACGAAGCCCAGTTGCGCGTCGTGCGCGCTGGCGAACTGGTCGAGCTCGCGGGCGCGCGCCACCTCGTCGAGCATTTCAGGGAATTCGAGCGCGCCATTGACGGCATCGGCAAAGGCCTGCGCCTTGACGACGAATTCGGAGTATTCGATCTCGTTGAGCGCGCCGGTGCGGTTGGCCAGCTGCACGCCCACCTGGAAGGCGCTGTAGCGCTGGCCCGGCACGGGCGGCTCCCACTGGCCGGTGTGCTCGTTGAGGCCCTCGATGGCCACCGGCTTGCTGCCCGCGCGGCGCGTGGGCGGCATGGCCGCGATCGCGGCGTCGCCCGATGCGAGCCCGTCCAGCGACACCGGCGCGATCACGTCGATCAGCGGATCGAGCCCGCCGCGCCGCTCGGCCGTCGGCACCGGGTTCGCACTGGGCGCGGGCAGGTCCGGGTCGAACAGGGGCTCGTGGCGTTCGTGGCCCGGCGTCGAGTGCGGATCGACGTGCAGCATCGGCTCCACGCCGTCGGACGAAGACGATGGCCGATGGTCCGCGTCGGACAGGTCGCGGTCAGCGGCGTCGGGCTGGCGCGGCGCATTGCGGCGCGAGGTCAGGGTGTTGTAGGCAACGACGGCCGCGAGGACGAGGCCGCCGAGGATGGCCAGGGCGAGAGTGAGATTGCTCATGGGCTGCCCGGATCAAGCAGCTTCGACCATGGAGGCGGCCGCTTCCATGTCGACCGCGACGATCCGCGAGACGCCCTGCTCCTGCATGGTGACGCCGATCAGCTGCTCGGCCATTTCCATGGCGATCTTGTTGTGGCTGATGAAGAGGAACTGGGTTTCGCGGCTCATGGCGGTCACGAGTTTGGCATAGCGTTCGGTGTTGGCATCGTCCAGCGGCGCGTCCACTTCGTCGAGCAGGCAGAAAGGCGCCGGGTTGAGCTGGAAGATCGCGAACACCAGCGCAATGGCCGTGAGCGCCTTCTCGCCGCCCGAGAGCAGGTGGATGGTCTGGTTCTTCTTGCCGGGCGGCTGCGCCAGCACCTGCACGCCGGCATCGAGGATCTCGTCGCCAGTCATCACGAGCCGCGCATTGCCGCCGCCGAACAGCTCGGGGAACATGCGGCTGAAGTGCTCGTTGACGATCTTGAAGGTGCCGCCCAGCAGGTCGCGCGTCTCGGCGTCGATCTTGCGGATGGCGTCTTCCAGCGTGCCGATGGCTTCGTTCAGGTCGGCGGACTGCGCATCGAGGAAGGTCTTGCGCTCGCTGGCCACGGCGAGCTCGTCGAGCGCAGCCAGGTTGACCGCGCCCAGCGCGACCACTTCGCGGTTCAGGCGATCGATCTCGCCTTGCAGGCCGGTGAGCCGGACCTTGTCGGCTTCGATCGACTGGGCAACGGCCTCGAGGTCGGCGCCGGCGTCGTCGAGCAACTGCTGGTACTGCTCGAAGCCCAGCCGCGCGGCCTGTTCCTTGAGCTGGAATTCGGTGATGCGCTGGCGCAGCGGATCGAGTTCGCGCTCGAGCTGCAGCCGGCGTTCGTCGCTGGCGCGCAGCTTCAGCGTGAGGTCGTCGTACTGGCTGCGCGCCGCACCCAGCGCGGCTTCGCGCTCGAGCTTGAGCGCCAGCGCGTCCTGCAGGCCGGCCTGGGCCGCCGCATCGGAGAGGCGGCCGAGTTCGGCGCGGGCGCGCTCGTCTTCGTCGGTGAGCGACAGCACCTGCTGCGATGCGGTTTCGATTGCGCGGTTCAGCTCGCCGCGGCGGGCTTCGAGCGTGCGCTGCGAGAAGGTGGCCTCCTGCGCCTGCCGCTCCAGGCTGCGGTGCTGCTCGCGGCTCGCGGCCAGCGCGCGGCCGGCCTCGATCACGCGTTCGTCGAGCTGCGCATGGCGCTCCTGGCTGTCGGCCAGCTGCATGTCGAGCTCTTCGAAGCGGCCTTCGGCGGCCATGCGCTTTTCCTGCAGTTCCTCGAGCTGCGCGTCGACCTCGGCCAGGTCGGCGGCCAGCTGCTCGCTGCGCGCACGCGTCTGTTCGGCGAGCTGCGTCATGCGCAGGGTCTCGACCTGCAGTTCATGCGCACGCGATTGCGTTTCCGCGGCTTCGCGGCGCGCCGTGACGAGGCGCTGCGCGGCATCGGCGTAGGCGGCTTCGGCACGGACCAGCGCGGTGCGCGCCTCTTCGCTGATGAGCGCCTGGGCGCGCAACTGGCGCTCCAGGTTTTCCATTTCCTGCTGGCGTGCCAGCAGGCCGGCCTGCTCGGAATCGGGAGCGTAGAAATTCACGCTGTGCGAGAACACGGCGTGGCCGCTCTGCACATAGATGACTTCGCCCGGCTGCAGCGTTGCGCGCTGCGCGAGGGCTTCCTCGAAACTTTGCGCGGTGTAGCAGCCGTGCAGCCAGTCGGTCATCAAGGCCTGCAGGCCCGCATCGTTCAGGCGCAGCAGGTTCGACAGGCGCGGCAGCGCGGCCGCGCCCTGCGGCACGCCGGCCGCGGGCGGGCTGTAGAACGCGAGCTTGGCGGGCGGCGCATCGTTGCCGAAGGCGCGCACCATGTCGAGCCGGCTGACCTCGAGCGCGCCCAGGCGCTCGCGCAACGCCGCTTCGAGCGCGTTTTCCCAGCCCTGCTCGATATGGATGCGGCTCCACAGCCCCTGCATGCCTTCGAGTCCGTGCTTGGCGAGCCAGGGCGCCAGCTTGCCGTCGGTCTTGACCTTTTCCTGCAGCGCGCGCAGTGCCTCGAGCCGCGCCGAGAGCTCGGCATGGCGCGCGCCTTCGGTGTTGACGGCCTGCTGCTTCGCGCGGCGGTCGTCGTCCAGCTGCGGCACCGATTCCTGCAGTTCATGCAGGCGCGCATCGGCCTCGCTCGCGGTTTCCTGCGCGGCCGCGTGCTCTTCCTGCAGGGCTTGCAGGCGCGCCTCGTCGGGCGCGGCCAGTGCGTTCTGGTCGGCGCGCAGGCGTTCGCTGCGCTGCGTGAGCTGCCGGCTCTGCTCTTCGATGTTGCGCTGGTCGGCCGCCAGCACCTGGATCTGCTGCTGCACCTGCGAGACGGTGCTGCGCTGGGCATTGGCCTCTTCCTGGGCGCGCTGCACCGCTTCTTCGAGCTCGGGCATGCGCGCGTCGTGTTCCTCGAGCTGCGCGGCCAGCAGCACGGCCTGCTCCTCGGCGTCGACGCCCTGGCCGGCCAGGGTTTCGATCTCCGCCTCGGCTTCTTCGCGACGGCGGCCCCATTGGCCCATCTGCTCGCGCAACTGGACCAGCCGCTGCTCCACGCGCTGGCGGCCTTCGACCACGAAGCGGATCTCGCCTTCGAGGCGGCCCACTTCGGCGCTGGCTTCGTAGAGCTTGCCCTGGGCCTGGTTGACCTGGTCGCCGGCCGCGTAGTGGGCCTGGCGCACGGTTTCGAGTTCGGATTCGATGCGGCGCAGGTCGGCGGTGCGCGACTCGAGGTCGTTGATCGCCTTCTCCGAGTCGGCCTTGATCTTGGCCTGGTCGGCATCGCTTTCGCTGCGCTTGAGGAACCACAGCTGGTGCTGCTTTTTGGTGGCGTCGCCCTGCAGCGCGTTGTAGCGCGCGGCCACCTCGGCCTGCTTCTCGAGCTTTTCGAGGTTGGCGTTGAGTTCGCGCAGGATGTCTTCCACGCGCGTGAGGTTCTCGCGCGTGTCGCCCAGGCGGTTCTCGGTTTCGCGCCGGCGCTCCTTGTACTTGGAGACGCCCGCCGCCTCTTCGAGGAACAGGCGCAGCTCCTCGGGCTTGGATTCGATGATCCGGCTGATCGTGCCCTGGCCGATGATGGCGTAGGCGCGCGGTCCGAGGCCGGTGCCCAGGAACACGTCCTGCACGTCGCGGCGGCGCACCGGCTGGTTGTTGATGTAGTAGCTGCTGGTGCCGTCGCGCGTGAGCACGCGCCGCACGGCAATTTCGCCGAACTGGTTCCACTGGCCGCCCGCGCGGTGGTCGGCGTTGTCGAACACCAGTTCCACGCTCGAACGGCTGGCCTGCTTGCGCGTGGTCGTGCCGTTGAAGATCACGTCCTGCATCGACTCGCCGCGCAGCTCCGACGCGCGCGACTCGCCCAGCACCCAGCGCACCGCATCCATGATGTTCGACTTGCCGCAACCGTTGGGCCCGACGACGCCGACCAGTTGGCCCGGCAGCAGGAAGTTGGTGGGTTCGGCGAACGACTTGAAGCCCGAAAGCTTGATGGAATTGAGACGCACGACTTGTCGGCCTGGCTTGGCATGACGCCAAGGTATTGATTTGTAAGGAAAATTGCACGGACCTGCCGTTCGAGACAGGCCGCCGCCCCAGCCGTGGATGATAACGTCAGGGCATGAGCGATTCCCTGGTTTCATCCCCCCTTGCGGCGCGCCGCGCTTGCATGCTGGCCGGTGCGGCTGCCCTGCTGGGCCTTGGCGGCTGCGCGGCCGTGCGTTCCACCGACCGCGCCGAGCCCTATACCAACCAGGAATGGTTGCAGTCCAGCGCCAACCGCATTGCCAACCTCTCCCTGCGCGACAACCTGCAATCGATCCGGCGCGTGCAGACCACGCTCTACCGGCGCAACCCGCGCGAATGGCGCAAGTCGGCCGCCAGCATCGAGGCGGCCGCCCAGCGCGCCTGGGATGCGGTGCTGACCGGCCCGCCCCTGCCCGAATTGCGCGGCGCCACCGGCATCGATGCCATCCGCATGGCCTTCGATACCAGTCCGCAGGGCTACCAGGGCGACCGGGTGGCGGCGCTGGTCGTCGGCTGGGCCACGATGCTCAAGCAGGCCAATGGCGACACCTGGGACCAGACCATGCTCGACGGCGTCAACGCCGAGAACAGCTACCGGGCCGCGCGCAATTTCGAGATATCGCTCTGGCTGATCGCCTCCAAGACCGGCCCCGACGGCCAGCCGCTGCTGCTGGCCACAGAGATCAGCGAGCGCGGGCGCAACCTCGTGGCCGACCGCGAACTGTCCAAGGTGGTGGCGCGGCTCGACCTGCTGGCCGCCCAGGCCGACGAGAAATACCGGCGCGCGGCGCTCGATTTCGGCCAGAACTGGGTCATGGGCGTGGTGATGCCCTTCTTCACGCTGGTACCCCGGTAGAAAGATACGCCGAAATACGGCACTCGGAAACATATTTCCGAAACTGCAGTTTGCGGTAATATGTTTCCGTGAACAAGCAGGAACTCATTACCGCCCTGGCGGCCCGGCGCGAGGCCGCGGGCCTCGGCAACGCAGAAATCGCGCTGCGCTCGGGCCTCACCGAGCGTTCGGTGCGCAATGCGCTGAGCCTGAAGGGAAATCCGCAGATGTCCTCGCTGCTGGCGCTGGTGGACGCCCTGGGCCTCGAACTGCAGCTCGCGCCCAAGGGCTTTGGCGAACGCGCGGACACCGAGCCCGGCTATCGCCCGGTGCCCACGCGCATCGGCAACGCCGTCGGTGCTGCGGCTGCGCCGCCGGCTCCGGCTTCCGAGCCCCGTTCGCGGAAGCGTTCGCCATGAACGTCAAGATCCTCGAGATCTCGCTCGGCGCACGCCGCTTCGGCAAACTGTTCCAGTACGCCGACCTGTGCCGCTTCGTGGCAGAGCCGGAACTGGTGGCCGCACCGCCGCCCGAGGTGCTTTCGCTTTCGATGGTGGCCAGCGATCCCTCGGCCCAGGCCGCCCTGTGGAGCGACGTCAAGAACCCGCTCTTCAACGCACAGGGCGGGCAGCTGCCGCGCTTCTTCCAGAACCTGCTGCCCGAAGGCGTCCTGCGCAGCCATATCGCGCAGTTGCGCGGCTGCCGCGAGAACGACCACTTTGAGCTGCTTGCGGCCTGCGGCGGCGACCTGCCCGGCGCGGTGAGCGCCCGGCCGGTCTCGGTCGACCGCGGCACCTTGCAGCGGCTCATCACGCAGGACCAGGACGCGCTCGAAATGTCCGTGGTCGAGCTGCCGATGCCGCAGGGCATCTCGGTGTCGGGCGTGCAGCCCAAGCTCGGCCTGCGCCGGCAGGGCGGCCGCTACGTGGCCCGCACCCGCGCCGGCGCGAGCACGCGCGTGATCGCCAAGCTGCCCGTGGCCGGGCGCCCCCACATGCCGCAGCTGGAAATGCTGTCGCTCCAGCTGGCGGGTGCGGCCGGCGTCGAGGTCTGCCATGCCGAGCTCGCGCCGCTCTCGGCCATTGCCGCCGAGCACAGCTACGCACTGCCCGACGAGCCCGACTTCCTTGCCGTGACGCGCTTCGACCGCGAAGGCGCGCGCCGCATCCATTTCGAGGATTTCGCGCAGGTGCTCGCGGTCGATCCGATGCACAAGTACAGCGCGAGCTATCTCGACATGGCGCTGGCGATGCGCGCCTTTCCATCGCTCGGCGAGGAAGCGGTGCTCGAACTCGTGCGGCGCCTCGCGGTGAACGACCTGCTCGGCAACCCCGACGCGCATCTGAAGAACTTTGGCGTGCTGTACCCCGACGGCATCGCGCCGCGGCTGGCCCCGGCCTACGACATCGTGGCCTATGCCGCGCTCCAGGGTGTCGACGGCCATGCGCTGCCTCTTCTGCCGGCGGCGCCGGGCGGAGCCGCCCCCCGGCGCAGCGCCCTGTTCACGCCCGCCAACGTGCGTGCCTTCTGCTTCTCGGCCGGGCTGCACGAACCGCTGGTGCGGCGTACCGTTGCCGAGACGGCGCGGCTCGCGCGCAGCCGCTGGCCCTCGATGATCGAGGCGTCGACACTGCCGGCCGCGTGGAAAAAACGGCTGCAGCAGCGCTTGCAGGCACACCCCTTGCTGCAGGGCATGGCGAGGCGCGGCAAATGAAAAAAGGAAAACGCGCCCCCTAGAATGATCCGGCCCTTCACTCCTCCACCCATTCGAGGCAGCAGCAACTCATGAGCTCCATCAATTTCATCGGCGGCGAAAAAGGCGGTGTCGGCAAGTCGGTCACGGCGCGCGTGCTGGCCCAGTACTTCATCGACCACAGCCGGCCCTTCACGGGCTTCGACACCGACCGCTCGCACAGCTCGTTCACGCGCTTCTACGAAGGCTTTGCCTCGCCCATCGTGGTCGACAGCTTCGAGGGCCTGGACACCGTGGTGAACGGCTTCGAGACCAACCCGCAGCAAAGCGTCATCGTCGATCTGGCGGCCCAGACGCTCGCGCCGCTGTCGCGCTGGATCAAGGAATCGGACCTGTTCGACGTGTTCGACGAGCTGGGCGTGGCCGTCAACTTCTGGCATGTGCTGGACGACGGCAAGGACTCCACCGACCTGCTCGGCACGCTGATCGACACCTTCGGCAACCGGCCCAACTACATCGTGGTGCAGAACTACGGCCGCGGCAGCGACTTCGGCATGCTGCTGGCGTCGCAGTCGCTCTCCAAGGCCACCGCGAACGGCGCCCGCGTGATCACGCTGCCGCGCCTGCACGAGGCGAGCATGCGCAAGATCGATGCGCAGAACACCAGTTTCTGGAAGGCCGTGAACGACCGCGAAAGGTCGCATGCGCTCGGCCTGCTGGAGCGCCAGCGCGTGAAGTCCTGGCTGGCGACCGCCTACGCGGCCTTCGACACCCTGCCGCTCTAGCTAGCGCGCCGCGGGCCGGCGAAGCAGCAGCACGAGGAGCAGGACCGCCAGCACCACGAAGGCAATGAACGACCAGTTCGCCAGCGTCAGGCCGAACAGCGACCAGTCGACCTTCGAGCAATCGCCGCCGCCGCGGAAGATCATCGGCAGCGCCCGCTTGAGCGGAAAGGTCTCGATCATTCCGTAGAGGTCGCGCCCGCAGGTCACGACCTCGGGCGGGTTCCACTGGAGCCAGCTTTGCGAGGCGGCCGTGTAGGC
This sequence comes from Variovorax sp. SPNA7, assembly GCF_033807855.1. Lineage (NCBI taxonomy): Bacteria > Pseudomonadati > Pseudomonadota > Betaproteobacteria > Burkholderiales > Comamonadaceae > Variovorax > Variovorax sp. SPNA7. Next base: position 2,877,965 of record NZ_CP138513.1, on the reverse strand, counting down.
GCCGCCCACGGCCGACACCAGCGCCAGCACACCGCCCGTTGCCTGCAGGCCGCGGCTCCTGAACACGCCGGCCAGGCCGGTGAAGAGTGCCACCAGCACCAGCGCATAGCGCTGCACGATGCACATCGGGCAAGGCTCGAGGCCCACCACGTGCTGCAGGTAGAGCCCGAAGGCCAGCATCAGGACACAGGCCAGGCAGATCAGCCCATACGCGCGGCGCGGCGCGCCGAAGTACCAATCGATCAAGGGGAAACCCAATCTTCTTCTACGAACACCCGGGCCTTGCGCGGCGTGGCGACAACCGTGTCGCCCTCCTGCAGGCCCAGTTCACGGAACTGTTGCGCAGGGAGTTGCGCCTCGATGATGGTTCCGGAGCCCGGATTATCTGGATTCGTTTCGGTGGGCTCAAGTTCCAGCCGCGCGATCGGTCCGACCACGATGGCGCGCGACAGGGTGGCCACGATGCCGGTGGCGCCGGCGGTGTAGCGCTCCACGGTCAGGTCGTGCGGGCGCACATAGGCCATGGCCTTGGCGTCGCGCGCGCCGCTGTGTTCGGGCGAATCCAGGCGCATGCCGTCCAGCTGCACCGCACCGTTGTCGGCGCGGCCATGGAACAGGTTGACGTCACCCAGGAAGCCGTAGACGAACGGGCTCGCGGGCTGGTCCCACACCTCCTGCGGCGAGCCGACCTGCTCGATGCGGCCCTTGTTGATGACCACCACGCGGTCGGCCACTTCGAGCGCTTCTTCCTGGTCGTGCGTGACGAAGATGGAAGTGACGTGCAGTTCGTCGTGCAGCCGGCGCAGCCAGCGGCGCAGTTCCTTGCGCACCTTGGCGTCGAGCGCGCCGAAGGGTTCGTCGAGCAGCAGCACCTTGGGCTCCACCGCCAGCGCGCGCGCCAATGCGATGCGCTGCCGCTGGCCGCCCGAAAGCTGCGAAGGATAGCGGTCGGCCAGCCAGTCGAGCTGCACCAGCTTGAGCAGGTCGGTCACCTTCTGCCTGATCTGCGCGTCGCTCGGGCGCTCCTTGCGCGGCTTCACGCGCAGGCCGAACGCGACGTTCTCGAACACCGTCATGTGGCGGAACAGCGCGTAGTGCTGGAACACGAAGCCCACCTGGCGTTCGCGCACATGCACGTCGGTGGTGTCCTCGCCCGAAAAGAGAATGCTGCCGGTGTCGGCCGTCTCCAGCCCCGCGATGATGCGCAGCAGCGTGGTCTTGCCGCAGCCCGAGGGGCCGAGCAGCGCGACGAGTTCGCCCGACTCGACGTCGAGGTTCACGTTGTTCAGCGCGCGGAAGTCGCCGAACTGCTTGCTGATGTTGCGGATTTCGATGCTCATGGAATCTCTTCCTCTGCCTTCTTCTGATTTCTCCCTCTCCCCTCGGGGAGAGGGCCGGGGTGAGGGTTGTTCCCCTCACTCGAAGCCTTCTCAAGCCGCCGTGGGCCGCTCTGGCGGCAGTTCGGCAATGGCCTTCATTTCGCGCTCATGGCGCCACTCGATGACCGACTTGATCACCAGCGTGACCAGCGCCAGGATGGCGAGCAGCGAGGCCACGGCAAAGGCCGCGACCGACTGGTATTCGTTGTAGAGCACCTCCACATGCAGCGGCATGGTGTTGGTCTGCCCGCGGATGTGGCCCGACACCACCGACACCGCGCCGAACTCGCCCATGGCGCGTGCGTTGCAAAGAATCACGCCGTACAGCAGGCCCCACTTGATGTTGGGCAGTGTCACGCGCCAGAAGGTCTGCCAGCCGGTTGCGCCCAGCACGATGGCGGCCTGCTCCTCGTCGGTGCCCTGCGCCTGCATCAGCGGCACCAACTCGCGCGCGATGAACGGGAAGGTCACGAACACCGTCGCCAGCACGATGCCCGGCACCGCGAAGATGATCTTGATGTCGTGCTCGGCCAGCCGCGGGCCGAGCCAGCCCTGCGCGCCGAACACCAGCACGTAGATCAGGCCCGCCACCACCGGCGACACCGCAAAAGGCAGGTCCACCAGCGTGGTCAGGAAGGCCTTGCCGCGGAACTCGAACTTGGCGATGGCCCAGGCCGCGGCCACGCCGAACACCAGGTTCATCGGCACCGCGATGGCGGCCGTGATCAGCGTCAGGCGGATCGCGCTCCAGGCGTCGGGCTCCTTCAGCGCTTCGAGATAGGCGCCCAGGCCCTTGCGCAGGGCTTCTGTCGCCACGGCGGCCAGCGGCAGCACGAGGAACAGGAACATGAACGCGAGCGCGATGCCGATGAGCAGCCAGCGCACCCAGGCCGATTCGGTGGTGCCGGCCTGCGCGCGGCGAATGATCTTGGAAGGTGCACTCATCTCAAGCTCCCGCGCGCTTGCGCTGCCACGCCTGCAGGCCGTTGATGACCAGCAGCAGGACGAATGAAATGACCAGCATCACGAGCGCGACCGCGGTGGCGCCCGCAAAGTCGTACTGCTCCAGCTTGCCGATGATGATGAGCGGCGTGATCTCCGAGATCATCGGCATGTTGCCGGCAATGAAGATCACCGAGCCGTACTCGCCGATGGCGCGTGCGAAGGCCATCGCAAAGCCCGTGAGCAGCGCCGGCGCGATCGACGGGAAGATCACCTTCGTGAAGGTCTGCAGCCGCGTCGCGCCGAGCGACGTGGCGGCTTCCTCGAGCTCTTTTTCGGCGTCTTCGAGCACCGGCTGCACCGTGCGCACCACGAAGGGCAGCCCGATGAAGATCAGCGCAATCACGATGCCCGCCGGCGTGAACGCGAGCTTGATGCCGTGCGGCTCGAGCAGTTGCCCGATCCAGCCGTTGCCCGCGAGCAGCGCCGTGAGCGAGATGCCGGCCACGGCCGTCGGCAGCGCGAACGGCAGGTCGACCAGCGCATCGACGATGCGCTTGCCCGGAAACTTGTAGCGCACCAGCACCCAGGCCACGAGCAGGCCGAACACCGCGTTCACCAGGGCCGCGATCAGCGAGGCGCCGAAGGTGAGCCGGTACGAGGCCATCACGCGCGGCGCGGTCACGGCCACCCAGAACTGCTCCCAGCTCAGCGTGAAGGTCTTGAAGACCAGCGCCGAAAGCGGAATCAGCACGATCAGGCTCAGGTAAAGAATGGAGAAGCCGAGCGTGATGTGAAAGCCCGGCAGCACCCGCTTGGAACCCCCTGCCCGGTTCACATGCGAAAGCGGCGCTCCCGCGGACGGGAGCGCCGAAGAAACAGCGCCGCTCATTTACTTTGCGCCGGGCGTGTAGAGCTTGTCGAACTGGCCGCCGTCGTTGAAGTGCACCTTCTGCGCATCGCCAAGGCTGCCGAACAGTTCCTGCACCGTGAACAGCTGCAGCGGCTTGAAGGTGGCGGCGTACTTCTTGAGCACGGCCTGCGAGCGCGGGCGCAGCGCGTGCTTGGCGGCGATTTCCTGCGCTTCTTCAGAGTAGAGCCAGTCGAGGTAGGCCTTGGCGAGTTCGCCGGTGCCCTTCTTCTTGGTCGTGCGCTCGACCATGGCCACCGGGTTCTCGGCCACGATGCTGATCGACGGGTAGACCGAGTCGACCTTGCCCGTGCCGAACTCGCGGTCGATCGACACCACTTCGGATTCGAAGGTGATCAGCGCATCGCCGATGTTGCGCTGCAGGAAGGCGGTGGTGGCGTCGCGGCCGCCGCGCGCCAGCACCGGCACGTTCTTGAACAGCTTGCCGACGAACTCGGCCGCCTGGGCGTCGGTGCCGCCCTTCTTCTTGACGTAGCCCCAGGCCGCCAGGTAGGCGTAGCGCCCGTTGCCGCCGGTCTTGGGGTTGACGATCACGACCTGCACGCCGGGCTTGACGAGGTCTTCCCAGTCCTTGATGCCCTTGGGGTTGCCGTTGCGCACCAGGAACAGCATGGTCGAGGTGGTGGGCGATGCGTTCTCGGGGAACTTCTTGTTCCAGTCCTTCGCGACCACGCCGGTGCTGGCCAGGAAGTCGATGTCGGTGGTGGTGTTCATGGTCACCACGTCGGCATCGAGGCCGTCGGCCACCGCGCGCGCCTGGGCGCTGGAGCCGCCGTGCGACTGGTCGATCTTCACGTCCTTGCCGGTGGTCTTCTTGTAGTTGGCCACGAACGCCGCGTTGTAGTCCTTGTAGAACTCGCGCGCCACGTCGTACGAGGCGTTGAGCAGCGTGCTGCCCTGGGCGAAGGCGCTGGTGCCCGCGAATGCGGAAGACGCCAGCGCGAGCACGGCGGCGAAGGTCTTGAATCTGGAAGTCATGTGGTTGCCAAGTTTTCTGAAAATTCACGGCCCCCCGGCCAGGCGGCGGGCTCGTCGGTCAGCGACTGGAGCAAGGCGAGGCCGAGCGGCCAGTCTCCATGTCCCGAATCGATGTTGATATGGCCCGCATTCTGCATGCGGACAAACTCACTGCCCCAGGCGCGGGAATAGGCGCCGGCCAGGCGGATCGGGCAATACGGATCGTTGCTGCTCGCCACCACGATGCTGCGGTACGGCAGCGCCGCATAGGGCACGGGCGCGAAGTCCGACAGCACGGCCCGGCGCTCCGGATCGGCCGGCGCCACCAGCAGAGCCCCGCGGATGCGCGCGGCCGCCTCGGCCGGCAGGTGCGCCGTGGCGATGCAGCCCAGGCTGTGCGCGGCAATCACCACCGGCCCGGGGCTTTCGAGCACCAGCCTGGCCAGCGTGGCCACCCAGGCCTCGCGTTTGGGCGATGCCCAGTCGTCCTGCACCACCCGCGCCGCGCCCGGAATGCGCTCTTCCCACAGGCTCTGCCAATGGCCGGGCCCGGAGTCGCGCCAGCCGGGCACGATGATCACGGAAGTCTGCATGAAGGCGCCGCCCTGCCCGCTTACTTGTTGGGCTGCGGCGTGATGCGCAGGTAAGGCTTCACGGCCTTGAAGCCCTTGGGGAAGCGCTCGGCCAGCTCGGCCGGATCCTGGATGCTCGGGATGATGACCACGTCGTCGCCGTCCTTCCAGTTCACCGGCGTGGCCACCTTGTGGCTGTCGGTGAGCTGCAGCGAGTCGATCACGCGCAGGATCTCGTCGAAGTTGCGGCCGGTCGATGCCGGGTAGGTGATGGTCGCGCGGATCACCTTCTTCGGATCGATGATGAACACGCTGCGCACTGTGGCGGTGGCCGATGCGTTCGGGTGGATCAGGTCGTACAGGTCGGCCACCTTGCGGTCGTGGTCCGCAATGATCGGAAAGTTGACGGTGGTGTTCTGCGTCTCGTTGATGTCGCCGATCCACTCCTTGTGCTTGGTGGCCGGGTCGACGCTCAGCGCGATGGGCTTCACGCCGCGCTTGGCGAATTCGCCCGACAGCGCCGCGGTCTTGCCGAGTTCGGTGGTGCACACGGGCGTGAAATCGGCCGGGTGCGAGAAGAACACCACCCACGAATCGCCGGCCCACTGGTAGAAGTCGAGGGGGCCTTCGCTGGAATCCTGGGTGAAATTGGGGGCTGTGTCGCCGAGTCGCAGGGTCGCCATGGTCGCTCCTTGGATGGATGGGAGCCTGGGATTGTGCGAAGTGCAGCTTCAATGCCAAACGAATATCTACTTGTTTGGTTATGGCGTTTTCCGCATAAGGGGCGGCCAATCCGGCTAATACATGCCCGATTGGCTCCCGCTCATGTGCTCGGCCAGGAAGTCGATCAGCTGGCGAACCGCGGGCACCAGGGCGCGGCGCTGCGGAAAGACCATGTGCGCGATCACCGGCGCCGGCCCCCAGCCGGGCAGCACCTGCGCGAGCCGGCCCGCCTCCACGTCGGCGCGGCACATGTAGCCCGGCAGCAGCGTCGCGCCCACGCCCTCGAGCGCAACCAGCTGCAGCGTCGCTAGGTCGTCCGCCACGCAGCGCGGCGTGTGGACGTGCACATGGATCTCGCCGTTCGGCCCCTCGAGCCGCCATTCGCTGCGGCCTTCGCCGTTGGCCGACATGGCCGTCGTCGGCAGCCGCTCGAGGTCGGCCGGGGTGCGGACCGGGCCCAGGCGCTGCAGCAGCTCGGGCCGGGCCACCAGCACGGCGCGGCTGGTGCCCAGCACCTTGGCCACGAGCGTGGTGCTGTCCTCGATGGCGGGGCGCACGCGCAGCGCGATGTCGATGCCCTCCTCGATCAGGTCCACCGGCCGGTTCATGACGCGCAGGTCGACGCGCACCGCCGGGTAGCGCTCCATGAAGCGCGGCAGCAGCTGCGCGAGCCCGCTGTGGGCGATGGTGATCGGGCAGCTCAGGCGGACCGTGCCGCAGGGATCGGTGTGCACCTGCGCCACCGCCTCGGTCGCCGCCTGGGCCGCGTCCCGCACCGCGGCCGAATGCCGCAGGAAGATCTCGCCCGCCGGCGTGAGCGACAGCCGCCGGGTGCTGCGCTGCATCAGCTGCACGCCGAGCCGGTCTTCCAGCTCCGCCACGCGGCGCGACAGGCGCGACTTGGGAATGCCGAGCGCGCGGCTGGCCGCGGCAAAGCCGCCGCGCTCTGCCACTTCGGCGAAGAAAACCATGTCGTTGAGGTCTTGCATGCGAAGATTGTCCTGCATATGGAACGATGTAGTCAAAATTTGGCTACTTATCGCCCACTCGCATCAAAAATAGAATTACGCCATCGCCGGCCACCTTTGAGCGCCGACCCTCCACACGAAAGTGATCGACCATGAAGCTGCTCCACATCGACTCCAGCATCCTGAGTGCCAATTCGACCTCCCGCCTCCTCACGGCCGAGATCGTGGCCGCCTGGAAAGCCGCGCATCCCGACACCACGGTCGAGTACCTCGACCTCGCCGCCAACGCCCCGTCGCACTTCGGCGCCGACGCCCTGGGCATCAAGACCGGCGTGCAGGCCCAGCCGACCGAAGCCCAGCAACGCGAGAACGCGCTCTCGGAACAGCTCGTGAGCCAGTTCCTGGCTTCCGACGTCATCGTGGTGGGCGCGCCGCTGTACAACTTTTCGGTGCCGACCCAGCTCAAGGCCTGGATCGACCGGCTCGCGCAGATCGGCCGCACCTTCAAGTACACCGACAAGGGCCCCGTGGGTCTGGCCGGCGGCAAGACCGTGATCGTGGCGTCCAGCCGCGGCGGCATCTACTCGACCACCGAAGGCGGCCAGGCCGCGGAACACCAGGAGAGCTACCTGAAGGTGGTGTTCGGCTTCTTCGGCATCACCGACGTGCGCTTCGTGCGCGCCGAAGGCGTGGCCATGGGCGATGCCACCAAGACCGCCGCGCTGGCCGCGGCACGCGTCGACATCCGGGCCGCGACGGCCGAAGCCGCCAACCAGAAGGACGTGGCGCAGGCGGCCTGAGCCTTTCTGCTTGCCCCAACGAAAAATGCCGCCCCCGGGGCGGCATTTTTCGTTGGCGGGTTCGGCTGCCTCAGGCGGCCGCGTGGCTCTTGACCCAGGCCACGTACTTGTCCATCCAGCCCTGCAGGAACTTCTTCGTGCCTTCGTTGCCGATGTGGCCCTTGTCGTCGAAGAGGCCCTCCTTGAACTGCAGGAAGATCTCCGGCGCGCCCATCGTCGGAACGTCGAGATAGGCCAGCACGTTGCGCAGGTGCTGCTGTGCCAGCGCGGTGCCGGTGGCGCCCACCGAAATGCCCACCACGCTCGCGGGCTTGCCGGCCCAGGCGCTCTGCCCATAGGGGCGCGAGGCATGGTCGATCGCGTTCTTCAGCACGCCGGGAACCGAGCGGTTGTATTCGGGCGTGACGAACAGCAGGCCCTGGGCCGCCGCGATCTCGGTCTTGAGCCGTTTCACCGAAGGCGCCTGGTTGCCGTCATCGTCCTGGTTGTACAGGGGCAGGTCGTCGATGCGCAGGTGCTCGAACGTGAAGTCCGACGGCGCGAGGTGCGCCAGCGCAAGAGCCAGCTTCTGGTTGAACGAATCCTTGCGAAGGCTGCCGACGATCACCGCAATTCGGGTCTGGCTCATGGATGAAGCTCCTTTTGGGTTGGGGAAAACATGACCGGAACGATTATGCGAAGCGCCCAAGACCTTTTCCAGAAAAGCTCTTCGGCCCCGCCGTGGCTTTGCGGCATGCGCAGCAGGCTTGCGCAATCGCGTGCATCATCGCCCGAGCCTTTTGGTTCGAGGAGCAGTTCACGATGCGATTTCTGATGGTGGGTGCCGGTGCACTCGGTGGTTATTTCGGCGGCCGGCTGTTGGAGGCGGGGCGCGACGTCACCTTCCTTCTGCGAGCGCGGCGGGCGGCACAGATCGCGAAGACCGGGCTGGTGGTGCAGAGCCCCTTCGGCAACCTGCAGCTGCCCTCGCCTCCCCACGTGCTGGCCGAGGACATCCGGGCGCCGTTCGACGTGGTCGTGGTCGGCAGCAAGGCCTACGACCTCGACGCGACCATGGCGTCTTTCGCGCCGGCCGTCGGCCCGGACACGGTCATTCTTCCGCTGCTCAACGGCATGAGCCACATCGACCGCCTGGCCGAGCGCTTCGGCAGCGAACGCGTGCTCGGCGGCCTGTGCATGATCTCCGCCACGCTGGACGACGAAGGCCGCGTGCTGCACCTCAACGACATGCACGGCCTGGCCTTCGGCGAGCGCGCGGGCGGACGCTCGGCGCGGGTCGATGCCATTGCCGCGCAGTTCGCGGGCGCGAAGTTCGACGCCACGCTGAGCGAGAACATCTCGCAGGACATGTGGGAGAAGTGGGTCTTCATCGCCTCGGCCGCCGGGCTCACGAGCCTGATGCGCGCGTCCATCGGCGACATCGCGAGCGCGGGCGGCCAGGACGTGGCGCTCGCGATCTTCGACGAGTGCTGCGCCATTGCCGCGCACAACGGCTTCACGCCGCGCCCGGAAGCCGTCGAGCGCGGCCGCGCCATGATGACGGCGCCGGGCTCCCCGATGACCGCCTCCATGTACAAGGACATCGTGCGCGGCGCGCCGATCGAGGCCGACCACATCGTCGGCGACCTGCTGGGCCGCGCGCCCGCCGCCTCTTCGTCCTCTCCTTCGGTGCTGCGCACGGCCTACGTCCACCTGAAGGCCTACGAGGCGCGGCGCGCCCGCGAAGCGGCCTGATGAGGCTTTCTGCGCGATGAACGACGCCATCGCCTTCCTCCACACGGCGCAGGTCCATGTGCCGACCTTCGAGCGCCTGACCCGCGAGATCGCGCCCGAGCTGGAGGTGCGCCACCTGGTGATGGAGGAACTGCTGCACGAAGCCCGCGCCGTGGGCATCGAGAACCCGATGCTGGCCGCGCGCGTGCACGAGGCCATGCGCGAGGCTGCATCCGAGGGCGCCGCCGTGGTGGCGTGCACCTGCTCGACCATCGGCGCCATTGCGGAAAAAACCCCCACCGGCGGCGCCTTCGCGGCCCAGCGCATCGACCGCGCGATGGCCGACCGCGCCGTGCGCGCGGGCCCGCGCGTGCTGATTGCGGCGGCGCTCGAAAGCACGCTGGAGCCGACCACCGCGCTGGTTCTTTCGGCCGCCGCGCAGGCCGGCGTCGGCGTCAGGCCGAGCGCGCTCCTGGTCGCCGAGGCCTGGCCGCACTTCGAGGCCGGCGACAGCGCCCGCTATATCGAGATGCTGGCCAGCGCAATCCGCAGCGCCGCCATCGGCGCCGACGTGGTGGTTCTGGCGCAGGCCTCGATGGCCCCCGTCGCGGGCGAACTGGCAGACCTCGGCATCGAGGTGCTCGGCAGTCCCGGGCCGGGCGTTGCGCATGCCGTGGCCACGCTGCGCGCCTCGCGCTCGGCGTGGGCGCCGTGGGGCACGACCCCGGCTACTCCGACTTGAGGATCGTCTCGCCCTTCAATGCGCCCAAGTCGCGGATGTTGAAGCGGTGCCGCTTCCAGCCGGCCCACGTGCGGCGCAGGTGGGTGATCGAGATGAAGTAATAGAGAAACTTGAACATGCCGAGCGCCCGCCATATCGGCGTGCCGCGGTAGATGTCGCCGGCCAGCAGCGACATCAGCCCCTCCTTCACGCGGAAGGGATTGCCCGGGTACATGAACATGTCGCGGATGGTCGGGTTGGTCACGCGGTAGATGAACCACGAATACTCCCGCGGCCCCTTGCGCATCATGGCCTCGAAACTCTCGCGCACCGGCGCCAGTTCGGCCGGCCGGTCGAGCGCGGTGGCCACCAGCTCCGCGCCGTCGAAGGCGCTGTGCATCGCCAGGTACACGCCCGACGAGAACATCGGGTCGATGAAGGTGAAGGCGTCGCCCAGCATCAGGTAGCGGTCGCCCGTCGCGTGCGTGCTCGAATACGAGAAGTTGCCGGTGGCGTGCACCGCATCGTCCACCAGCGTGGCGTGCTTCAGCCGCTCCACCAGCACCGGGCACAGCGCGATGGTGTCGTAGAAGAAGTCTTTCAGCGGCTTGTCGCGCGTCTTCAGGTAGTACGGCCAGCAGACCGCGCCGACGCTGGTGGTTCCGTCGGCCAGCGGAATGAACCAGAACCAGCCGTGCGCAAACCAGCAGATGCTGATGTTGCCTTCCTTCTTGCCCTCGAGCCGTTCGGCGTTGGTGAAATGGCCGAACAGCGCCGTGCTGTTGTGGTCGGGGTTCTTTTCCTTGCAGCGGAATTTGTTGGCCAGCAGCGTGTCGCGGCCCGTGGCATCGACCACGAAGCGCGCGCGCCAGCTGCGCCGGGCGCCGTCGTCCATCTGGGCCTGCACCGTGGCGCCATCGGCATCGAAGGCCACGTCGCGCACCTTGCAGCCTTCGAGCGCCTGCGCGCCGCGCGTGGCGGCATTGCGGAACAGCAGCTCGTCGAGTTCCGAGCGGCGCACCTGCCAGGCCGAATCGAGCGACTTGTCCCAGCCTTCGGCAAAGTCCACGTAGCTGCGGTGCTCATGCTCGGGAGAGACGAACTCGATGCCGAACTTCGGCATGCCGATCTTCTCGACCTGGTCGCGCACGCCGAGCTTGTCGAACAGCTCCACGTTCGCCGGCAGCAGCGATTCGCCGATGTGAAAGCGCGGGTGGTGCTCCTTTTCGAGCAGCACCACCTTGCGGCCCTGCTGCGCGAGCAGCGCCGAGATCGTGGAGCCCGCGGGGCCGCCGCCGATGACGAGGACGTCGCAGGACTCATCGGCCGCCGGGGGAGCGGAAGAAGCGGAGGAAGTAGCTTGAGGCAAGGACATGCGAAGGCAAGCAACATGAGTGACAACCGCCAAGCATAGCGCGGCCGAAGCCGCCCGCCCCTCGGTGCCTTCCTATGGCGCGTTCTGCAGGCTGGCCTGCGTGACGCTCGCGCCCGCGGGCACGTCGTCGGTGATCCACACGTTGCCGCCGATGACCGCACCCTTGCCGAGCGTCACGCGCCCGAGGATGGTGGCGCCCGCATAGATCACCACGTCGTCCTCCACCACCGGGTGGCGCGGCAGGCCCTTCTGCAGGTTGCCCTCGGCATCAGTCGGAAAGCGCTTGGCCCCCAGCGTCACGGCCTGGTACAGCCGCACTCGCTTGCCGATGACCGCCGTCTCGCCGATCACCACGCCCGTGCCGTGGTCCATGAAGAAGCCCGCGTCGATCTGCGCGCCGGGGTGGATGTCGATGCCGGTCTGCGCATGCGCGAGCTCGGCCACGATGCGCGCCAGCAGCGGCAAGCCGAGTGTGTAGAGCTCGTGCGCCAGCCGGTGGTGGATCATCGCGAGCACGCCCGGGTAGCACAGCAGCACCTCGTCCACGCTGCGCGCCGCCGGGTCGCCCTGGTAGGCGGCGAGCACATCGGCGTCGAGCTGGCGGCGCAGCTGCGGCAGCGCGTTCGCGAACTGGCGGATGGCCTCGGTGGCGATGCCGTCGATCTCGCTCGAGGGGCGCGGCTCGTGGCGGGCGTTGTAGTTGAGCTCCAGCCGCGCCTGCACCAGCAGTGCCTGCAGGGCGGTGTTCAGCGTGTGGCCGACGTAGAAATCCTCGCTCTCGTGGCGCAGGTCGGGCGGGCCGAGCCGCATCGGAAACAGAGCGCCCTTGAGCGATTCGATGACCTGCGTCAGCGCATCGCGCGACGGAAACTCGCGCGTGCCGGGCTCGCGCGAGCGGCGCTGTGAATCGCGCCACTCGTCGCGCGCCGCGTGCAGCGCGCGGACGATGTCGCCTACTTCGAAATTGGCCATGGCTTTCTCTCCGGGCGTTTTGTACATCACACTGTAGAAGCCCGCGGCTGATGTGCCAAGAACTGAAAACCCGGCTGCTGCAACCGGAAAAAACCCGGCGCCAACACGGCGCCGGGTTGTTCGCAAGCCCGAGGGTCCGTCAGAGCTTCGCGATCGAAACCTCCGTCGACTTCACGAGAGCGACCACGTCGGAGCCCACCTTGAGCTGCAGTTCGTCGACCGAGCGCGTGGTGATGACCGAGGTGACGATGCCCCAGGCGGTTTCGACGTCGACTTCGGAGACGACGTCGCCGCGGATGATCTCGCGGACCTTGCCCTTGAACTGGTTGCGGACGTTGATGGCTTGGATGGACATGGTGTTTCTTTCTCTTTGAGGTTGAAGGAAGGGTTCTGGCATGAGGAACAGGGGCAAGGCGGTCACCCCGCGGCGGCAGCCAGCGCCTGGTCGAGGTCGGCGACCAGGTCGTCGATGTGCTCGATGCCGACCGACAGGCGCACGGTGTCTTCCGTGACGCCGGCCCGCGCCAGCTCTTCGGGCGAGAGCTGCCGGTGCGTGGTGGAGGCCGGGTGCGTGGCGAGCGAGCGCACGTCGCCGATGTTCACGAGCCGCGTGAAGAGCTTGAGCGCATCGAGGAACTTCGCCCCGCCTTCGCGGCCGGCGCCGATGCCGAAGGTCAGCACGCCGCTGGACCGGCCGCCGAAGTACTTCTTTGCCAATGCATGGTCGGGATGGTCCTCGAGCGCCGCGTAGTTGACCCAGTTCACGGCCTTGTGCGTCTTCAGGTGCTGGGCCACCGAAAGTGCATTGCTGCTGATGCGGTCCATGCGCAGCGCCAGCGTCTCGATGCCCTGCAGGATCAGGAAGGCGTTGAACGGCGAGATCGCCGCACCGGTGTTGCGCAGCGGCACCACGCGCGCGCGGCCGATGTAGGCGGCCGGGCCCAGCGCCTCGGTGTAGACCACGCCGTGGTAGCTCACGTCGGGCTCGTTCAGGCGCCTGAAGCGCTGCTTGTGTTCCGCCCACGGGAACTTGCCCGAATCGACGATGGCGCCGCCAATGCTGGTGCCGTGGCCGCCCAGGTACTTGGTGAGCGAGTGCACCACGATGTCGGCGCCGTGTTCGATGGGCCGGCTCAGGTAGGGCGAAGGCACCGTGTTGTCCACGATCAGCGGCACGCCGTGGCGGTGCGCGATCTCGGCGATGGCCGCAATGTCGGTCACGTTGCCGGCTGGGTTGCCGAGCGATTCGACGAACACCGCCTTGGTCTTCTCGTCGAACAGCTTCTCGAAGCTGCTCGGGTCGCGGTGGTCCGCGAAGCGCGTGGTGATGCCGAACTGCGGCAGCGTGTGCGCGAACAGGTTGTAGGTGCCGCCATACAGCGCGGTGCTGCTGACGATGTTGTCGCCCGCCTCGGCAATGGTCTGGATCGCATAGGTCACGGCCGCCTGGCCCGAGGCCAGCGCAAGTGCCGCGATGCCGCCCTCGAGCGCGGCCACGCGCTGCTCGAGCACGTCCTGCGTCGGGTTGTTGATGCGGGTGTAGATGTTGCCCGGCACCTTCAGGTCGAACAGGTCGGCGCCGTGCTGCGCGCTGTCGAAGGCATAGGCCACCGTTTGATAGATGGGCGGCGCCACGGCGCGCGTGGTCGGCTCGGGCGAGTAGCCGGCGTGCACCGACAGGGTTTCGAATTTCCAGTTCTGCGACATGCGACTGCCTTTCTTCTTTGTGGATGAACGGTGGATTCAGATCGCCCAGCGCAGCGTATGCGCCGAAGGCTGCAGCCAGTTGGCGTCCGTGGCGGCGGATTCGGTGTCTTCGGGCTTCTGCAGCACGCGGTCGAGGATGCGTTTCTCGATGGCCGCGAACGCCGAGTCGCCCTGCGAGCGCGGCCTGGCAAGCGCAATGTTCTCGTCGAGCGCGATGCGCCCGTCCTCGATCAGGATCACGCGGTCCGCGAGCGCCACGGCCTCCTGCACGTCATGCGTCACCAAGAGCGCGGTGAAGCGGTGGCGCTGCCACAGGTTCTCGATGAGGCGATGCATCTCGATGCGCGTGAGCGCGTCCAGCGCGCCCAGCGGCTCGTCGAGCAGCAGCAGGCGCGGGTGATGCACCAGCGCCCGTGCGAGCGCCACCCGCTGGCGCTGGCCGCCCGACAGGCGCGCCGGCCATTCGTTCTCGCGGTCGGCCAGGCCCACCTGCGCGAGCACCTCCTTGCCGCGCGCCTTGGCCTCGGCGGGCAGACCGAGCGTCACGTTGTCGAGCACGCGGCGCCACGGCAGCAGGCGCGCTTCCTGGAACATGATCCGGGTGTCGTCGTGCAGGCCGTCGATGGCCTTGCCGTCCGTGTAGAGCCCGCCGGCGCTGGCCTTCTCGAGTCCGGCAATGAGCCGCAGCAGCGTGCTCTTGCCGCAGCCGCTGCGCCCGACGATGGCGATGAACTGCCCCGGCTCGATGGCGAGCTGCGCGTTGCGCAGCACCTCGCGCTCGCCATAGCGCTTGTGCAGGCCGCGCGCCTCCAGGCGAACGCCGCCCGAGATGGCCAGCGGCCGTGTGTCTTTCAGAACAGCATTCATGATGATTTCAGGCCCGGTTGGAAGAGCGCCACGTCGAGCGCGTTGATCTTTCTAGGCAGCAGCTTTTCCGCGAAGAAGGCATCGGCGATGCGCTGCTGTTCGGCCAGCGCTTCGGCCACCACCGGACGCACCGCGTAGCTGCGGCGGGCGTTGGCCTGCTCGATGGTTGCCGCGTCCAGGCCCCATACGGGCGACAGCGGCGCCGCGGCTTCCTTCGGGTTCTGCTTGACCCATCGGCCGGTTTTCTCGAGCTCGGCATAGACCACGCGCAGCACGTCCGGGCGCGCCTTCGCGAACTTGGTGCTGGCAAGGTAGTAGCGCTGGTACGAGGCGATGCCCGTGCCATCGGCCAGCACGCGCACCCTGGCCTGGCGCTGCGCGGCCGCCAGGAACGGGTCCCACACGACCCAGGCGTCGATGGCGCCGCGCTCGAAGGCGGCACGGCCGTCGGCCGGCGTCAGGTAGGCGGGATCGATGTCCCTGAACGACAGGCCGGCCTTCTCCAGCGCCGCGATCAGCAGGTAGTGCGCGCCGGCCGCCTTGGCGAAGCCGACCTTCTTTCCCTTCAGGTCGGCCACCGACCGGAGCGGCGAGTCCTCGCGCACGAGAATGGCCTGCGCGGCCGGCGACGGCGCTTCCTGCGCGACAAAGGTCAGGTCGGCGCCGGCGGCCTGCGCGAACACCGGCACGGTGTCGGCCACGTCGGCACTGATGTCCAGGTTGTCGAGGTTCAGCGCCTCGAGCAGCGGCAGGCCGCTGGTGAACTCGTGCCAGCTCAGCGTGGCGTTGAGCGGGGCGAGCTGCTTTTCGAGCGTGCCCTGCACCTTCAGCAGCGCGATCAGCGTCGAGGATTTCTGGTAGCCGAGCCGCACGGTGACGGGCCGCGTGGCCCCGCCCTGCGCGAACGCGGCACCGGCGCCCAGTGCGCCCAGCGTGGCGATGGCCGCGCGTCGCGAAAGGATGTTCTTCATGTGCCCTGCCCTCACTTCGCCGTCTTCTTCTGGTAGCCCGGATGCCAGCGCAGCCACCATTGCTCCAGCCCGCGCGCGAACAGGTCGGCCAGCTTGCCGAGCAGCGCATACAAGAGGATGCCCACCAGCACGATGTCGGTCTGCAGGAACTCGCGGGCGTTCATCGTGAGATAGCCGATGCCGGCCTGCGCCGAGATGGTTTCGGCCACGATCAAAATCACCCACATCAGCCCCAGCGAAAAGCGCAGGCCCACCAGGATGGACGACAGCGCGCCGGGCAGGATCACCTCGCGGTACAGCTGCCAGCGCGAAAGCCCGTAGGTGCGCCCCATCTCGATCAGCTGCGGATCGACGTTGCGGATGCCGTGGAAGGTGTTGAGGTAGATCGGAAAGAACACCGACACCGAGATCAGGAACAGCTTGGCCGATTCGTCGATGCCAAACCACAGGATCACGAGCGGAATGAGCGCCAGCGCGGGAATGTTGCGCACCATCTGGATGGTCGAATCGAGCAGCGTCTCGAAGAACTTCACCGAGCCCGTCAAGAGGCCCAGCACCAACCCCGTTCCGCCGCCGATCGCAAGGCCCGCGAGCGCACGTCCCGCGCTCACCTTGACGTGCGTCCAGAGCTCGCCCGACACCGCCAACCCCCAGGCGGCCTTGACCACGTCCACCGGTGCCGGCAGCACCCGCGTGGAGAGCCAGCCCAGCGACGAAGCGATCTGCCAGAAGACGATCAGCCCCACCGGCACCAGCCACGGCACCAGCCGAACCGCCACGCTGGCGCCGAAGGCCTTGAGCGCGCCGCCGGCGTTTTCTTCTGAAGAAGGCGCAACCGCCGGCAGTTCCTGTACTTGTTCCGTCATGGGAGGTCCTTAGCTTTGGGAGGCGAGGCGCGAAGGCGCATCGAGATTGGCGACCACTTCGCCGAACGGCCCGCTCAGCGAGCCGCCCGCGAGCCGCGACCGCGCCTTGCGCGAGAGCAGCGGGAACACCAGCTCGGCGAAGCGGTAGGCCTCTTCGAGATGCGGGTAGCCCGAGAGAATGAACTTGTCCAGGCCGAGCGCCGCGTATTCCTCGATGCGCGCCGCCACGGTCTGCGGGTCGCCCACCAGCGCCGTGCCCGCGCCTCCGCGCACCAGGCCGACGCCGGCCCAGAGGTTGGGGGAAATCTCGAGCTCGGCGCGCGAGCGCCTGGCGCCACCGGCATGCAGGGCGGCCATGCGGCGCTGGCCTTCGGAATCCATGCGCGCGAAGGCAGCCTGGGCGCGGATCACGGTCTCGTCGTCGACGCGGCTGATCAGCTCTTCGGCGGCCTTCCATGCGGCGTCCTCGGTCTCGCGCACGATCACGTGCAGCCGGATGCCGAACTCGACCGTACGGCCCTTGCGCGCGGCGCGGTTGCGCACGTCGGCGATCTTCCTGGCCACCTCCGCGGGCGGTTCGCCCCATGTGAGATAGGCATCGACCTGCTCGGCCGCAAGCTCGTGCGCGGCGGCCGACGAGCCGCCGAACCACACCGGCGGATAGGGTTCCTGCACCGGCGGATAGAGCAGCTTCGCGCCCTTCACGCTCAGGTGCCGGCCTTCGTAGTCGAAGGCTTGCCCACTGTGGCTGCGCGCAAGGATCTCGCGCCAGATGCGGATGAACTCGGCCGTTTGCTCGTAGCGCGCCGCATGGTCCAGGTACACGCCGTCGCCTTCGAGCTCGGCCTGGTCGCCGCCGGTGACCAGGTTCACCAGCAGGCGGCCGCCCGAGAGCCGGTCGAAGGTCGCGGCCATGCGCGCCGCCAGGCTGGGCTGGTGCAGGCCGGGCCGCACCGCCACCAGGAACTTGAGGTTCTTGGTCGCGCCGATCAGGCTCGAGGCGATCACCCACGGGTCTTCGCAGGAGCGGCCGGTGGGAATCAGCACGCCTTCGTAGCCGAGCTGGTCGGCCGCGCCCGCGATCTGCTGCAGGTAGGCCAGGTCGATGGGCCGCGCGCCTTCGCTGGTGCCGAGATAGCGGCTGTCGCCATGGGTGGGGAGAAACCAGAATATCTGCATGTCGTCTTTCCGTGGTGCTGAGTCAGATCGCGAAGAAGACACCGCGCACGCGGGGCAGCGCGCAGCGCAAGCGCGGCAATGCGGTGCGCACACGCCGCCGCTCGGCAATGCCCCAGGCGCGCGTGGTCGTGGCAAGCACGCGGGCGGCGCGGTCGCGCAAGACTTCCTGCATCACGCGATGCCCGCCGCGGCGGCCTCGAGCACGTTGATCCTTCGGGGGATCAGCTTCAGGTCGAAGAAGGCGTCGGCGATCTTCTGCTGCTCGGCGAGCACGGCCTTGCTGATGGGACTGGTCCCGTAGGCCGCGCGTGCCACCGACAGGTCGGCCACCGGCTTCGGCAGGCCCCAGAGGGCGGCCAGCTCGGCGGCAAGTTCGTTCTTGTTGGCGGTGCCCCAGAGGTCGACCTTGTTGATCTCTTCGATCGCAATGGCCAGCACGTCGGCGTTCTTTGCCGCGTAGCCGAGCGACGAGAAGTAGTAGCCGCGGTTGCCCACCACGCCGGTCGCGTCGGCCAGGATGCGGGCCTCGAGCGATTTCTCGGCGGCGGCAAGGAACGGGTCCCAGATCACCCATGCATCGACCGAGCCCTTTTCGAACGCCGCGCGCGCGTCGGCCGGCGGCAGGTAGACGAGGTTCAGGTCGCTGTAGGCAAGGCCGTGCTTCTCGAGCAGCTTGACGATGAAGTAGTGGACGTTCGAGCCCTTGTTGAGCGCGACCTTCTTTCCCTTCAACTCGGCCACGGTCCTGATGGCCGAGCCCTTGGGCACCAGCACGGCTTCCGACTGGGGCCGCGGCAGCGTGGTGGCCACGTAGGCCAGCGGCGCGCCGGCGGCCTGCGCGAAGATCGGCGGCGCCTCGCCCACGTCGCCGAAGTCGATGGAGCCGACGTTGAGGGCCTCCAGCTGCACCGGGCCGGCAGTGAACTCGGTCCACTTCACGGCCACGCCGAGCGGCGCCAGCCGCTTCTCGAGCGTGCCGCGGCCCTTGAGGATGCTGAGCGAACTCTTCTGGTTGCCGATGCGCAGTTGGCGCGCCGGCGCCTGGGCCAGCGCGGCGAAGGAAGGCAACGCAATTGCGGTAGCGGCGCCCTGCAGCAGGCGGCGGCGCGGAATGGAGATGGAAGTCATGGGCTCGTCCTTTTCGAATGCCGATGCTGGTGGCCTCAGGCCGAGATGAAGCCGACGATGAGCGCGATGGCGGTCACCACGATCGTGCTGATGGCCAGGTCCCGCAGCGCCTTCCAGATGGAGCGGGGCTGCGCGTCGAGTGCGGAGTCTTCGGTGGCAACGGGGTTCATGCGTGGATTCCTTGAGCAAAAACTTCAGGCAAAGCTGTGCCCTGGTCGCGCAAGACGCGACTTCAAAAACGGGAACAGGAATGGGGCTGGCCGGACTCGGGTTCGATCAAGAACCCGTTCTAGACACTACATCGCACCCTGGAGAACGGCACCGGCTCGAAGCCATGCGTGGCCGGCAGCTTCAGCCCTTCGGTCGCGAGCACCTCGACGGCCTCGTTGAGCCGCTCGGCCAGGTCGGCGTGCACCTGGTAGGCGTTCTCGGGCGTGAGCGTGATCTGCGAATCGGTCGCGTAGACGCCCGGCAGGATGTGGCGCGCCGACAGCGCATGCAGCACCGGCCGCAATGCGTAGTCGAGCGCGAGCATGTGGTGCGGGCTGCCGCCGGTGGCCAGCGGCAGCACGGTCTTGCCCTTGAGCGCGTTCTGCGCCAGCAGGTCGAGAAAAACCTTCAGCACGCCGCTGTAGGCGGCCTTGTAGACCGGCGTCGCCACCACGACCACGCGCGCATGCGCCACCTGCGCAATGGCGCGCTCGATGGCCGGATGGTTCCAGTCGGCCAGGAGCAGCGCCTGGGCCGGCAGGTCGCGGATCGCGAGCCGTTCGATATGGGCGCTGCGGCCGGCCAGCCGCTCGCCCACGGCCTCGAGCAAGGCGCTGGAACGCGAAGGTGCGGAAGGACTGCCGGCAATCAGGAGAACGGACACAGGGGGACTTTCGGTTTTCTTCGGAATTTCGCTTCGAGGGTGCGGGGCGAATTACTTCTGCTTGGCCGTGTAGATCTGGTCGAAGGAAGCGCCGTCGGCAAAGTGCTCCTTGTCGGCCTTGGCCCAGCCGCCGAAGGCCTGGTCGATGCTCACCAGCGTGAGCTTGGGAAACTGCTTGTCGTACTTGGCCCTGGCCTTTTCCGAGGTCGGGCGGTAGAAGTTGCGGCCCGCAATGTCCTGGCCTTCGTCCGAATACAGGTATTTGAGGTATTCCTCGGCCACCGCGCGGGTGCCCTTCTTGTCGACCACCTTGTCGACCACCGCCACGGTGGGCTCGGCCAGGATGGAAATCGACGGCACCACGATCTCGAACTTCTCGGCGCCGAATTCCTTCAGGGCCAGGAAGGCTTCGTTCTCCCAGGCCAGCAGCACGTCGCCCACGCCGCGCTGCACGAAGGTGATGGTGGCGCCGCGCGCGCCGGCGTCCAGCACGGGCACGTTCCTGAACAGATTGCCGATGTATTCCTTGGCCTTGGCGTCGCTGCCGTACTTGCGCTTGGCAAATTCCCAGGCGGCCAGGTAGTTCCAGCGCGCGCCGCCGGAGGTCTTGGGGTTGGGCGTGATCACCTGCACGCCGGGTTTCACGAGGTCGTCCCAGTCCTTCAGGCCCTTGGGATTGCCCTTCTTCACCAGGAACACGATGGTCGAGGTGTAGGGCGCCGAGTTCTGCGGAAGCCGCTTCTGCCAGTCGGCCTTGACGAGGCCGCCGTGCTTGGCGAGCGCGTCGATGTCGCCGCCCAGCGCCAGCGTGGCAACGTCGGCATCGATGCCGTCGATGATCGAGCGCGCCTGCTTGCCCGAACCGCCGTGCGACTGCTTGACGGTCACGTCCTGGCCGGTCTTGCCCTTCCAGTATTTGGCGAACGCGCGGTTGTAGTCGACGTAGAGCTCGCGCGTCGGGTCGTACGACACGTTGAGCAGCGTCACGGGGGCCGCGCCCTGCTGCGCGAACGACGGCAATGCCGTCAGGGCCATGGCACCGGCCACGCCGGCACCCAGGGAAAGCTTGATAAAGTCGCGGCGAAGGCTCATGGTGTCTTGCTCAAAAAGGCATATCAATGAAGCTGCGTATTCTCAATACGACATATAGAAACTGGAACGACCGAGTTTTCAGTTCTAAATAGCCAAATCAACTAAGCAACCGCTTTCCCCACCAGAGGCAATCAAAAATGGCACGCATGGTTCAGTGCATCAAGCTCGGCAAAGAAGCCGAAGGGCTCGACTTCCCGCCCTACCCCGGGGAACTGGGCAAGCGCCTGTGGGAGAACGTCAGCAAGGAAGCCTGGGCCGCCTGGCTCAAGCAGCAGACCATGCTGGTCAACGAGAACCGGCTGAACCTGGCCGATCTGCGCGCCCGCCAGTACCTGGCCCGCCAGATGGAAAAGCACTTCTTCGGCGAAGGCGCGGACGTCGCGCAGGGCTACGTTCCCCCCTCGAACTGAGCCCGCCTTGGCCGCCGAGCCCGTCGCCTGGCGCGCCGACGGCGTGCCGTCCAGCGAGCGCTTCGACGACATCTATCACACCGAAACCGGGGCGCTGGCGCAGTCGCGCCACGTGTTCCTGGGCGGCTGCGGCCTGCCCGGCGCCTGGTCCGGGCGGCCGCAATGGCGGATTCTCGAAACCGGATTCGGGCTCGGCCTCAATTTCCTGACAAGCTGGCAGGCGTGGCGCGCGGATGCGAACCGGCCGCGGATGCTGCACTACGTCTCGGTCGAGGCGTACCCGGTCGGGCCCCATGACCTGCTGCGCGCCGCCGGGGCCTACCCCGAGCTGATGCCGCTGGCCGAGCAACTGGCCGCGCAGTGGCATGGGCTGCTGCCGGGCTTTCACCGGCTGGCCTTCGACGCCGGCCACGTGCTGCTCACGCTGTGCATCGGCGACGTGCAGCCGATGCTGCGCGCGCAGCGCTTCGAGGCCGACAGCATCTTTCTCGACGGCTTCAGCCCGCAGCAGAACCCGGCCATGTGGTCGGCCGACACGCTGAAGGCGGTGTCGCGCTTTGCGCGCCAGGGCACCGGCCTTGCCAGCTGGACCTATGCCCGTGCGGTGCGCGATGCGCTCTCGCAGAACGGCTTCCAGCTCGAAAGCCGCCCAGGCCTGCCGCCCAAGCGCGACTGCCTGGCCGGCGTGTTCGCGCCGGCCTGGACCGTACGCCGCCGCGGCCCCGCGCCCGCGCACATCGAAGCACCGGGCCGCTGCGCCGTGATCGGTGCCGGGCTGGCGGGCGCGGCCGTGGCCGCCAGCCTGGCGCGGCGCGGATGGCAGGTCACGGTGCTCGATGCGGCCGAACGTCCCGCGGCCGGCGCGTCCGGACTGCCGGTCGGCGTGATGGCGCCGCATGTCTCGCCAGACGATGCCCTGCTGTCGCGGCTCACGCGCGCCGGCATCCGCGCGACGTGGCATGAACTGGAACGGCTGCTGGAGGAAGGCCGCGATTGGCGCGCCAGCGGCGTGCTGGAACGCCGGCCCGAGGGCGATACGCGGGTTCCCGCCGGGTGGAGCGACGGCGGCCCCAATGAGTCGTGGCCCGCGAGTGCCGCGCAGTTGGCAGAGGCCCGCTTGCCGGCCGATGCGCCGGCCCTCTGGCATGCGCGCGCGGGCTGGGTACGGCCGCAGCGGCTGATCACGGCCTGGCTGCGCGGGCCGGGGATCGAGTTCCGCGCTAACACGCGGGTGGCGCGCATGGCGCACGGCGGCGGCGCCTGGCAGCTGTTCGATGCGGCGGACCAGTTGCTGGCCGAGGCGGAGCGCGTGGTCATCGCCGCAGGTTTCGAATCGGGCCGCTTCGCACCGGGGCTTCCATTGCAGCCCGTGCGCGGGCAGGTCATGTGGGGTGCCATGGCAGCGGATGACGGGCTGCCCGCGACACCCATCAACGGTGATGGCCACCTGATCGCGCACGTACCCGCCGACGACGACGGCACCCAGCTCTGGCTGGCCGGCGCCACCTTCGACCGCGACAGCACCGATCTCGAGGCGAACGGCGCCGATGCCGCCGCCAACCGCGAGCGCCTGGAGCGGCTGCTTCCCACAGCGGCCGCCGCACTGGCCGCGAGCTTCGATCGCGGCCAGGTCAACGCATGGGTCGGCGTGCGCTGCGCATCGGGCGACCGCCGGCCGCTGGTCGGCCCGCTCGATGCCGATGATGCAGCCGGTGCGCCGGGCCGCTGGGCCTGCACCGCGCTGGGCTCGCGCGGCCTGAGCTTCGCGGCCCTGTGCGCCGAACTGCTGGCCGCGCAATGGCATGGCGAACCGCTGCCGCTGCCGGCCAATCTGGCCAAGGCGCTTGCCACCCAGCGAACGCAAGCGTAGGCGCTGCCGCGCCAAGGCCCCAGAATGCAGCGCATGGCCATCCAATACGACATCACGCACACCACTGTCTACCGCTACAAGAAGCCGGTCACCTTCGGTCTGCACCGGGTGATGTTCCGCCCGCGCGACAGCCACGACCTGCGCGTGCTCGCCACCGACCTGCAGGTGAGCCCCGAGTCGTTCACGCGGCTGATCCAGGACCCGCATTCGAATTCGGTCGCGCTGGTGCAGCCCATGGGCGAGGCCACGGAGCTGCGCATCGTGTGCTCCTTCACCATCGAGCACGTGCCGGCGCAGCAGGACCAGCTCGCGCTCGACCCGGCCGCCGAGTTCCTGCCCTTCGCCTATTCGGTGCAGGAGCGCCTCGACCTCGAGCACTACCTGCGCCCGCACCACGACGACGACGCCAACGGCACGCTGATCCGCTGGGCCCACCAGTTCCTGCACACCGACCAGCCCAACAGCACGCGCGAAGTGCTCGCGCGCATGAACGCGCACATCGGCCAGAGCCTCGAATACAAGGCGCGCGACGAGGAAGGCACGCAGACGCCGCTGCAGACGCTGGCGCTCGGCAGCGGCAGCTGCCGCGACTACGCGCTCCTGATGATGGAGGCCGCGCGGCGCCTGGGCATTGCCACGCGCTTCGTCTCGGGCTATCTCTACGACGCCGCGCTCGACCGCGCGGCCCAGGCGCCCGGCGAATCGATGACCGGCGCCGGCACCACGCACGCCTGGCTGCAGGCCTACCTGCCGGGCATCGGCTGGCTCGCCTTCGATCCCACCAACAACCTCATGGGCAGCGGCCAGCTGATCCGCGTCGGCGTCACGCGCGACCCGGCGCAGGCCGCACCGATCTCGGGCAGCTGGTATGGCGACGCCGAGGCCTACGACGGCCTCGAAGCCACGGTGGTGGTGACGCGCCGCAAGGGCTGACGCAGCGCGCAAGGGTGTCGCGCAGGAGATAGCAGCTACGGGAAAGCCCGGGCCGATGCGCCCGGCAACGCCCCTACGCTGCGCCGCCGGTCCAGCGAAATAGCACGGTCGTTCTCTACGGCCGCGCGAGGCTGCGCTGCGCCGGGCTTCTTCCCAACAACACAAGAACGGAGAGAGACATCCCATGCATTCCGCGCGCCTGACATTTCTTGCCCTTGCAGCCAGCCTTGCCGTCGCATCCTGCGGCGGGGGCGGCGGCGGCAACGGCTTTGCCTTCACGCCACTGCCGCCGGCTCCGGCACCCGCGCCGCCGGCACCGCCTCCTCCGCCCCCGCCACCCCCGCCGCCCGAAGAAACGCGCCTGCAGGACAGCCGCAATTCCTTCGCGCCCGCCGATCCCGCGGCCACCACCTTCGCGGCGCTCGCCCCAGATGCCGGCGACACCATCGACAACACCACCACCAGCCGCTGGGCCGGCATGCTCGGCGGCGCGCAGTACCGCATCGAGGTGCCCGCCAACTGGAACGGCAAGCTCGTGATGTACGCGCATGGCTACGCCGGCGAAAGCAACCTGCTGCAGGTGAACAACCCCTCCATCCGCCGCTTCCTGATCCAGAACGGCTACGCCTGGGCCGCCTCGAGCTACAGCAAGAATTTCTACGACGTGCGCGCGGGCGTGGAAGACACCAACGCGCTGGCCCTGCAATTCAACGCCATCGCCAAGGCCAACGGCCGCGAGCTCGCGGCGCCCTCGAGGATCTACATCACGGGCCATTCGATGGGCGGCCACATCACGGCGGCGGCCATCGAGGACGAGGCCTATGCCACCGCCAACCACAAGGTGAAGTACCACGGCGCGGTGCCGATGTGCGGCGTGATGGGCGACACCGAGCTGTTCGATTACTTCGCGGGCGCGCAGGTCGCCGCGCAGGCGCTGGCGGGGCTGCCCAAGTACCCGAGCGTCAACTGGCTGGACATCCGGGCGCAGGTCACGGGCACGCTGTACACCGCCTTCCCGGGCACGCCCACGGCCACCGGCCTGAAGTTCGGCTCGGTGGTGAAGAACCTCACGGGCGGCGAGCGGCCGATGTTCGACCTGGGCTTCACGCAGGGCGGCTCGTTCGCGGCGGTATGGGGCGTGTTCGGCAGCGACGGCACGGTCAACGGCATCCTGAACAGGAGCACGCTCGACACCAACCGCTTCACCTACACCATCGACGGCGACGAGCCGGGCACGACGGCGCTGAACGCCGCGGTGCTCAAGCTCAGCGCGGCGGCCGATGCGAACCGCCTGCGCACCGACGGCCTGCGCTGGATCCCCAAGGCCAACGGCGAGTTCAGGATTCCGGTGGTCTCGCTGCACACGCTGGGCGACCTCTACGTGCCCTTCAGCATGCAGCAGATCTACCACCAGCGCGTGGCGGCCAAGGGCAACGGCGGCTGGCTGGTGCAGCGCGCGGTGCGCGGCATCTCGCACTGCGACTTCACGATCGCCGAGCAGGCCGAGGCCTTCGACGCGATGGTCAAGTGGGAGCGCGATGGCGTGAAGCCGGCGGGCGACGACGTGGTCACTGCGGCCACGGTGGCGGACCCGGCCTATGGCTGCACGTTCACGCGCCCGCTCGGCACGGTGGACGAAAGCAGCACCAGCCAGGCGACGCGTCCGAACGCAGCCGCCGCGCGCCCCTGCCCGCCCTGAGCGGTGTGATCGGCCTGTGGATCGGCAGATGCTCGGCGCCCACGCTGTGGCATCGCCTCCACCCACAGGCCACCCGCGAGCGCTGCCCCGGACATTGACGTCCGCTGGAATCGGCTGCAATGTCGCCCCATCGGCCTGGCACCCCAGCCTCCTTCAAGGACAGCACATGAGAATCCCCGCACTCACCGCCGGCATGCTCGCCGCCGTGGCGCTGGCCTGGCATGCCGCGCCTTCGTTCGCAGAGCCGGCCCGGCGCGTGCCGGCGCCCGCGGTCGACCTGCCGGCCTCGCCCACCACGAAATACGACATCGCCGTGTTCGCCGGTGGTTGCTTCTGGGGCGTGCAAGGCGTGTTCCAGCGGGTCAAGGGCGTGAACAACGCCGTGTCCGGCTATGCAGGCGGCGAAGCGAAGGTGGCGCGCTATGACGACGTGCGCTCGGGCCGCACCGGCCATGCCGAATCGGTGCGCATCACCTACGACCCGCGGCAGATCAGCTACGGCAAGCTGCTGCAGATCTATTTCTCGGTGGCGCACGACCCGACCCAGCTGAACCGGCAAGGGCCGGACACAGGCCCTCAATACCGCTCCACCGTGTTTGCCGAGAACGCCGAACAGGCCCACATCGCGAAGGCCTACGTCGTGCAGCTGAACCAGGCCAGGACCTTCGGCAAGCCGCTGGCGACCACCATCGAAATGGCGAAGCCGTTCTATGCGGCCGAGGCCTATCACCAGGACTTCCTCACGCGCCATCCGAGGCACGCATACATCGTGTTCAACGACCAGCCGAAGATCGAGGAACTGAAGAAGCTGTTCCCGGAGAGCTACCGGTCGACCCCCGTGCTGGTGAATGCGGCAAAGGGCGGCTGATGCTCAGCCGGGTTTCGGCGCGTCCGCCAGCGCGTCGTAGGCGCCGCGGCGCGCGGCCTGGTTGCAGCGGGCACGGTGCACCAGCGCCTGCTGCGCCACCGCAACGTTGGCGGCATCGCCTTTCCAGGCATCCAGCGCCGGCTGCTGGACGGCGCGCGAGTATGAAAACGCCAGCGCCCACGGCAGCCGCGACCCGGCTCTCGCGTTCATGGCATTCAACCGGGCCGACGCAAGCTGCGCCGACTGCCCGCCCGACAAGAAGGCGATGCCCGGCACGGCCGCGGGCACGATGCGCCGCAGGCACGACACCGTGGCGTCGGCGACTTCTTCCACGCTCTCCTGCTTCGGGCAGTCCTGCCCGGGCAGCACCATGTTCGGCTTCAGCAGCATGCCTTCGAGCAGCACGCCCTGCAGGCGCAGCTGGACGAACACCGTGTGCAGCGTCTCTTCCGTGATTTCCGCGCAGCGCGCGAGGGAATGGTCGCCCTCCATCAGCACCTCGGGCTCGACGATGGGAACGAGTCCGGCCTCCTGGCACAGGGCCGCGTAGCGGGCCAGCGCATGGGCGTTGACCTCGATGCATGCACGGCTGGGCAGGCCGGGGCCGGGCGTGATGACGCCGCGCCATTTGGCAAAGCGCGCGCCCATGCCGGCATATTCCGCCAGCCGTTCGCGCAGGCCATCCAGGCCTTCGGTGACCGTCTCCCCGGGGTGGCCCGCCAGCGGCTTCGCCCCGGTATCGACCTTGATGCCGGGAATGATGCCCGCGCCGCCGAGCACCGAGACGAAGGACGCGCCCGATTTCGTTCGCTGGCGGATGGTTTCGTCGAAGAGGATGGCGCCGCTGATGGACGCGCCGAGGTTCGGCGCGGTGACGATCAGCTCGCGCCAGTCGCGCCGCGCGTCCTCGGTCTGCGGAATGCCCAGTTTGGCAAAGCGCTTGTGGCAGGTGGCGTTGCTCTCGTCCATCGCGAGCAAGCCCTTGTCGCCGGCGACCAGCGCCCGGGCGGTGTCGATCAGTGCCTGTGCAGTCATGATGATGAGACCCTCACTTGCTTGCAAAGATCGTACGCCTCCACCCGCGCCGAGGCTAGATCACATTCTTCTCGAGCAGCGGCCGGTTCTCCAGAATCCGCGCGAACGACACCGGCGACAGGTCGAGGCTGCGGTATTCGCCATAGCGGATGAGTTCCGCCACGCCGCGCCCCGCCGCCGGGCACTGCTGGAGCCCGTGCCCGGAGAAGCCGTTGGCGAAGAACAGGTTGTCGCAGTCCGGGTGCAGGCCGAGGATCGCGTTGTGGTCGAACAGGTTCATCTCGTAGTAGCCGGCCCATGCGCCGGTCATGCGGATGGCCTCGAAGGCGGGCACGCGGCGCGCCAGTGCGGGCCAAATGAAATCGTCGAAGACGCGGTAGTCGACTTCGAGCGGCGCGTCGTCGCGGTCGCGGTCCTGGGGCGGCGCAAAGCCGCAGATGAAGCGGCGGCCTTCGGGGCGCAGCCAGATGCCCGAAGTGTCGATCACCAATGGGCAGCCCGGCAGGGTCTCGGGACACGAAAAGCTGAACACCATGCGGCGGCGCGCGCGCACCGGCAGATCGATGCCGGCCCAGCCCGCCACCCTTGCGGCCCAGGCGCCGGCGGCGTTGACCACCACGTCGGCCTCCAGCACATTGCCGATGTCCAGTTCCACGCCGGCCACCACGCGGCCGCTGCACTTCAATCCCGTGGCCTGCGACTGCACATAGCGCGCCCCCTGCGATACGGCTTTCTTGCGAAAGGCCTGCAACAGGCTGTAGCCGTCGTACCAGCCCTCGCCCGAAAGGCCCAGCGAGGCCAGTGCGATGCCATCGGCCGACATCCATGGAAAGCGCGCCTGCAGCGCGTCGGGCGCCAGCAGGACCACGTCGACGCCGTGCGCCTTCTGCACCGCGTGGTTCTCGCGCAGCACCTCGACGCCCTCCGGCGGCGCCAGGTACAGGTAGCCCGGCTCGACCAGGCCGATGTCGGGCACGTTGTCGCCGACGCGCAGGTTTTCGCCCAGGTGGCGGAAGAAGTCGATGCCGTAGAGCGACATCTCGATGTTGATGGCGCTCGAAAACTGCTGCCGGATCGAGCTGGCCGACAAGGCCGACGAGGCCTGCGTGTACGAAAAATCGCGCTCGACCACGGTGATGTCGAACGGCTCCTCCTGCGGATCCCGGTTGAGAAAATAGGCGATGGCGGAGCCGATGGCACCGCCGCCGATGATCACCACACGACGCATGAAATTCCTTTCTTGCTGTTCGCCGACAGGTCCAATCCGCGCGAGCCGCCGCAAAAAACCGCGAGCCCGGCACGCAGAATAGCAACGATGAGAAAAGACATTCCCAACCTGGGTGCCTTGCAGGCCTTCGAGGCCTCGGCGCGCCTGGGGAGTTTCACCCGCGCGGCGGCCGAACTCGCGCTGACGCAAAGCGCCGTCGGGCGGCAGGTGGCCACGCTGGAGCAGCGGCTGGGCGTGGCGCTGTTCTCGCGCGTGCGGCGGCGCCTCACGCTCACCGACACCGGGCGCGAATATGCGGCGCGCATCCGCCGCCACCTCGACCAGATCCGGCGCGACACGCAGGAGATCAGCGCCGGCCACGACATGGGCTTCGTGCTCGAAGTGGCCGTGGTGCCCACCTTCGCGACGCAATGGCTGATCCCGCGGCTGCCCGATTTCAGCCGGCGGCATCCCAACATCACCGTCAATCTCTCGGCGCGCTCGCAGCCCTTCTCGTTCCAGGAGAACGCCTACGACGCGGCCATCTATTTCGGCGACCAGTTCTGGCCCGGCACGCAAGGCGGACTGATCTTTTCCGAAGGCCAGATGGTGCCGGTCTGCAGCCCCGCCTTCCGCGACGCCAACGGCCCGTGGGACGAGTCGGCCTTCGAGCGCTGCCGCCACGTGCACCTGGGCACGCGCGCCCATGCCTGGCGCGACTGGTATGCGCAGCAGGGCTGGGACTACACGGTGCAGGCCTCGCGCGGGCCGCGCTACGAGCTCTTCACCATGGTGACCGCCGCCGCAACCGCCGGCATGGGCGTGGGCCTCGCGCCGCGCATCCTGATCGAGCGCGAACTGCGCACCGGCGAGCTCGTGATCCCGATCGACCGGCACCTGGAAGTGCGCCAGGGCTACTACTTCGCCTACCCCGAGGGCCGGCCGGCTTCAGGAGCACTGGAGCATTTCAAGCGCTGGGTGCTCGGGCTCGCGCCGGCCTAGACGGGATTGGGATTGCGCTCGAGGAAGCCCTGCTGGTGCCAGTACGGATAGGCGCGCGTGGTGGCGCTGGCCGCATCGAGCTCGGCCACTTGCGCGGGCGTGAGCGCCCAGCCCGCGGCGCCCAGGTTCTGGCGAAGCTGCGCCTCGTCGCGCGCGCCGATCACCACGCTCGACACGGTCGGGCGCTGCAGCAGCCAGTTCAGCGCCACCTGCGGCACGGTCTTGCCGACTTCGGCCCCGACCTTCTCGAGCGCATCGACCACGCGGAAAAGCAGCTCGTCGGGCACCGGCGGGCCCATGTCGGCCGTCGCGTGCAGCCGGCTCGTGGCCGGCAGCGGCTGGCCGCGCCGGATCTTGCCCGTGAGCCGGCCCCAGCCCAGCGGGCTCCAGACCACCGCGCCCACGCCCTGGTCCTGCGCGAGCGGCATCAGCTCCCATTCGTAGTCGCGCCCGACCAGCGAGTAGTAGGCCTGGTGCGCCACGTAGCGCGCATAGCCGTAGCGCTCGGCCACCGCCAGCGACTTCATCAGGTGCCAGCCCGAGAAGTTCGACGCGCCCACATAGCGCAGCTTGCCCGCGTGCACCAGGTCGTCGAGCGTGGACAGCGTTTCTTCCACCGGCGTGCCCGCGTCGAAACCATGCAGCTGGAACAGGTCGATGTAGTCGGTGCCGAGGCGCCTGAGCGCGCCATCGACCGCACGCACCAGGTGGTGGCGCGAAGAACCCACCTCGTTCGGCCCCTCGCCGCTGCGAAAGGTGGCCTTGGTCGAGATGAGGAGCTGGTCGCGCGGGCGGCCCTTGATCGCCTCGCCGAGCACCGACTCGGCCGCGCCGGCCGAATAGATGTCCGCGCTGTCGAACATGTTGACGCCCGCCTCCAGACAGATGTCGATGAGCTTGCGCGCCTCGGCCACGTCGGTGCTGCCCCAGGCGCTGAAAAGCTCGCCCTTGCCGCCGAAAGTGCCGGTGCCGAAACTCAATACGGGGACCTTGAGGCCCGATTTGCCGAGGTGACGGTATTCCAAGGTATTACTCCTTCGATCGAACGAACCAACGAACAGGATGAATGACGTATCCATTGTTGGCCGCTGCAGGAACCACGTCGCGCGCCGGGCTTTGCGCTCCATCGAGCTCGATACGATCGAGCGATGCAGATCGCGATCGAAAACCCCGGCCAACCCGACGTCATCCAGCTCATCGACGACCTCGATGCGTACCAGAAGCCGCTGTACCCGCCCGAGAGCCACTACGGCATCGACATTGCCGCGCTGTCGGCGGCCCACGTGCTGTTTGCGGTCGCGCGCGACGAGGCGGGCATGGCCATCGGCTGCGGTGCCCTGGTCATGAACGCGGGCTACGGCGAACTCAAGCGCATGTACGTGCGGCCGCAGAACCGCGGGCAAGGCGTGGCCACGAAGGTGCTGGGCTTTCTCGAAGCCGAAGCAGCGGTACGCGGATGCGCCGTGTTCCGGCTGGAGACGGGCGTGCGCCAGCCCGAGGCGCTCGCGTTCTATGCGCGCGCGGGATATGCGCGGCGCGAGCGCTTCGGCGACTATCCCGACGATCCGTTGAGCGTCTTCATGCAGAAGGAGAAGGCGGCGGCATAACCCGCTGCACGGGGCTTCCGGCTCACCGCGCTTCGCAGTTGGCGAACCCCTGGAGTCCTGCCAGCTCATCCAGGATGGGACATTCCGGACGACTGTCGCCTTCGCAGCAATGGGCCAGGCGCTCGAGCAGGCGCTTCATGTGCGCGAGCTCCTCGATGCGCTGGGCCAGGTCGTCGGCCCGTTCGAGCGCGACGCGCTTCACATCGAAGCTCGCGCGGTGTCCGTCGCGCCACAGCGCGTGCAACTCGACGACTTCCGGTGTTTCGAAACCCAGCGCGTGCGCCCTTCGCACGAAGCGCAGCGTCGACACGGCGCCTTCGTCATAGCGGCAGCCATCGTCGTCGGTGCGCGCCATGCCCTCGAGCAGCCCGAGCGACTCGCAGTCGCGCAGCAATTGCGCGGATGCGCCGGACCGGGCAACAACGCCGGCAAGAGACAAGCGCGACGCAGCAGCCGGTGCCGTGGGATGTTCCATGGAGTTCTCCTTTCAGCCAAAGAACAAAGTCTCGGCCTTCACACCATGGGAGAGTCAAGAAGCCGCATGGTGGGCTTCCAAGATGAAGTCAGGGTAATCCCTTGGTTTTACGCCAAAGCCCCCCGTTCCTGGCCCGCTACTTGCGATATCGTTCGAAAATGACAGAAAATTTTCTTATCTGACATATATTTGTAAATTCATTTTCATCACGCGCACCCTTCGAGGTGCATCGCCCGTCCCATGAGCACCAACGTCGACACCAATGGCACCACCGTGGCCCAGCGCATTGCGCAGGCGCTGCCGCGGCTGACGCGTTCGCACCGCCAGGTCGCCGATTTCGTGCTGGAGCACCCGCTGCAGGTCGCCACGCTGCCGATCGACGAGCTCGCGGCCGCGGTGGGCGTGTCGGTGGCCACGGCCAACCGCTTTGCGCGGGCGCTGGACTTCGACGGCTACGCCACCTTCCGCGCCGAGCTCGTGCGCGGCTTCGAATCGCTGGTGGCGCCTGTGGAGCGGCTGCGCGGCAACCTGGAGCGTCCGACCACGGTGGCCGAGGTGTTCGCCACCGCGCTCGACGAGAGCCGGCGCAACATCGAGGCCACGCGCCAGTCGCTCGACTACGCCGCCTGCGAGGCCGCGGTGCAGCGCATCCTGAAGGCGCGCTCGGTCTACATCGGAGGCTTTGGCGCCAGCGCCTGGCTCGCGGGGCTGTTGCAGCACGGGCTCGACGGCAGCTGCAGCGACGTGCGGATGCTGTCCAGCGTCAGCGGCGTCACGCATGCGGCGCGCACGCTCACGCACGCCGGCCCGCAGGACCTGTTCGTCGGCCTGACCTTTCCGCGCTACCTCACCGACACGGTGGCGCTGGCGCAGATCGCCAAGGGCCAGGGCTGCGCCGTGCTGGCGCTGACCGACCGCCCGAGTTCGCCGCTGGCGCCGCTGGCCGACGTGGCGCTCTATTGCCAGACCGAAACCAGCTACCGGCCGAACTGCGAAACCAGCGTGCTCGCATTGATCGAGGCACTGACCAGCGCGGTGGCGCTGCGCGCGCCGCGCGCGGTGCAGTCCGCGAGCCGCATCCTGCAGGCGGTGCGGCCCTGGCTGCATGGCGCGCAGGGCCTGCCGCGGGCGGAAGTCTCCTCGGCACTGCCCGCCGGCGCGGCACCGGCCGGCGCCGCCAGGAAAAAGAAGAAAGCCTCCTCATGAAGAACAACAGCATCACGCCCGTCATCGCCATTCACGGCGGTGCCGGCACCATCAGCGCCGCCACCACCAGCGCGACCCAGGCGCAGGCCTACCACGACGCCTTGCGCAAGATCGTGCAGGCCGCGCAGGCGCAACTGCTCAAGGGCGCATCCGCGCTCGATGCCACCTGCCTCGCGGTCGAACTGCTCGAAGAGTGCCCGCTCTTCAACGCGGGCCACGGCGCGGTGTTCACACACGAGGAAACCCATGAACTCGATGCCGCCGTGATGGACGGCGCCACGCTCGCGGCCGGCGCCATTGCCGGCGTCTGCCACGTGCGCCGCCCGGTGCGTGCCGCGCGTGCCGTGCTGGAAGACGGCGCGCACGTGCTGCTGGCCGGCGCGGGCGCCGAAGCCTTCGCGCGCGAGCACGGCCTCGAAATGGTCGAGCCCTTCTTCTTCTCCACCGAGGCGCGCCGCCAGCAGCTCTACCGCGTGCGCGACACCGGCCGCGTGGTGACGGACCATGAAGGCGCGGCCATGACGCCGCCGCTCGACGAGGACAAGAAGTTCGGCACCGTGGGTGCGGTCGCGCTCGACATGCACGGCCACCTGGCCGCGGCCACCTCGACTGGCGGCATGACCAATAAGCGCGTCGGCCGCATCGGCGATTCGCCGCTGATCGGCGCCGGCACCTATGCAGACGACCGCACGGCCGCCGTCTCGTGTACCGGCAGCGGCGAAATGTTCATCCGCGTCGCCGCCGCCTACGACATCTGCGCGCGCATGGCCTACGGCGGCGCCACGCTCGAAGCCGCCACGCATGCCGTGGTGCACCAGTCGCTGCCCGCCATCGGCGGCACCGGCGGGCTGATCGCCATCGACCGCCACGGCAACCTGAGCCTCGCCTTCAACACCGAAGGCATGTACCGCGGCCACGCGCGCGGCGACGAGGCACCCGCAACAGCCATCTTCGCCTGACACGCACACGTTTTTTTTCGCACCATGTCCTCCCCTGCCCTCGCCCTGCCAGACGGCCGCGTTCTCGCCGTCGACGATCTCACCGTGCGCTTCTCGACCTCCGAGCGCACCGTCGATGCGGTCAAGAACCTTTCATTCCACGTCGACCATGGCGAAACGCTCGCGGTGGTGGGCGAGTCGGGCTCGGGCAAGTCGGTGACCTCGCTCGCGCTGATGCGGCTGGTGGAACACGGCGGCGGACGCATCCTGGGCGGACGCATGGCCTTTCGCCGCCGCAATGGCGAAGTGCTCGACCTCGCGCAGGCGCGCGACGCCGAGATGCGCAACATCCGCGGTGCCGACATCGCGATGATCTTCCAGGAGCCGATGACCTCGCTCAACCCGGTGTTCACCGCCGGAGATCAGATTGCCGAGGCCATCCGCATCCACCAGGGCAAGAGCAACGCGGCCGCACGCGCCGAGGCGCTGCGCATGCTGGAGCTGGTGCGCATTCCCGAAGCGCGCAACGTGCTCGACCGCTTTCCGCACCAGCTTTCGGGCGGCATGCGCCAGCGCGTGATGATCGCGATGGCGCTCTCGTGCAAGCCGCAGCTGCTGATTGCCGACGAGCCCACCACCGCGCTCGACGTGACCATCCAGGCGCAGATCCTCCAGCTCATCCGCGAGCTGCAGAAGGAGATGCGCATGGGCGTGCTCTTCATCACGCACGACATGGGCGTGGTGGCCGAGATTGCCGACCGTGTGCTCGTGATGTACCGCGGCGACAAGGTGGAAGCGGGCGGTTCCGATACCGTGTTCGCATCGCCGCAGCACCCCTACACCAAGGCGCTGCTGTCGGCCGTGCCCAAGCTCGGCGCGATGCAGGGCACCGACCTGCCCGCCAAGTTCGAGCTGCTGCGTACCGAGGGCACGCCCGAGACGGTGCCGAGCACAAGCACCACGCCGCAGAGCACCGTGCGCGAAGGCGCCGGCCCGATCCTGCGCGTGCGTGACCTCGTCACGCGCTTCGACGTGCGCAGCGGCCTGTTCGGCCGCGTGAAGCGCCGCGTGCACGCGGTGGAAAAGATCAGCTTCGACCTCTACCCCGGCGAGACGCTGGCGCTGGTCGGCGAATCGGGCTGCGGCAAGTCGACCACCGGCCGCTCGCTGCTGCGCCTGGTCGAGAGCCAGAGCGGCGCGATCGAGTTCGGCGGCCAGAACATCCGCGAGCTGCCCACGCGCGAGCTGCAGGCGCTGCGCCGCAACATCCAGTTCATCTTCCAGGACCCGTTCGCCTCGCTCGATCCGCGCGTGACGGTGGGCTTCTCGATCATGGAGCCGCTGCTCATCCACAACATCGCCAAGGGTGCCGAGGCGCAGCAGCGCGTCGACTGGCTGCTGCAGAAGGTCGGCCTGCCGCCCGAGGTGGCGCAGCGCTATCCGCACGAGTTCTCGGGTGGGCAGCGCCAGCGCATCGCGATTGCGCGCGCCCTCGCGCTCAACCCCAAGGTGGTGGTGGCGGACGAGTCGGTGTCGGCGCTCGACGTGTCGATCCAGGCGCAGATCGTCAACCTCATGCTCGACCTGCAGCGCGAGCTGGGCGTGGCCTTTCTTTTCATCTCGCACGACATGGCGGTGGTCGAGCGCATCAGCCACCGCGTGGCCGTGATGTACCTCGGGCAGATCGTCGAGATCGGCCCGCGCCGCGCCGTGTTCGAAGCACCGCAGCACGCCTACACCCGCAAGCTGATGGCCGCGGTGCCGGTGGCCGACCCGTCGCGCCGCCACAAACCGCGCGCGCTGCTCGAAGGCGAGATCCCGAGTCCGATCCGCGCCGTGGGCGACGAGCCCGACGTGCCGCCGCTGGTGCAGGTGGCGCCCGGCCACTTCGTGGCTCGGCACGCCATCGGCGGCGCCTTCTGAGCGCGCCGGCAGATTTTTTCAACCCGCAGGCCCTCCTGCTTTTTTCTCGAACCGACTGGAGTTTCTTTCCATGAAGCAATCTTCTTCCTCCCTGCGATGGGCATCGGCACTGCTGGGCCTGGCCGCTCTGGCGATGACTGGCACGGCGATGGCCGCGAAAGACGCGGTGCTGTCGATCGGCTACCAGCCCGAAACGCTGGACCCGTACAACACCAACACCACCATCACCACGGCCGTGACCAAGACCTTCTATGAAGGCCTGTTCCAGTTCGACAAGGACCTGAAGGTGCAGAACGTGCTGGCCGAGAGCTACGACGTGTCGAAGGACGGCCTGGTCTACACCATCAAGCTGCGCACCGGCGTCAAGTTCCACGACGGCACCGACTTCAACGCCGAAGCCGTGAAGTTCACGCTCGACCGCGTGCTGAACCAGGACAACAAGCTGCTGCGCTACAACCAGTTCAACCGCGTGAGCAAGGTCGAGGCACTCAACCCCACCACCGTGCGCATCACGCTGAAGGAGCCCTTCGGCCCCTTCATCAACTCGCTGGCGCACGCCTCGGCCGCGATGATCTCGCCCACCGCACTCAAGAAATGGGGCAACAAGGACATCGCCTTCCACCCCGTGGGTACCGGCCCCTTCGAATTCGTCGAATGGAAGCAGACCGAAGCCGTCAAGGCCAGGAAGTTCGACGGCTACTGGAAGAAGGGCTATCCGAAGATCGACAACCTGCAGTGGAAGCCGGTGCTCGAGAACAACACGCGCGCCGCCATGCTGCAGACCGGCGAGGCCGACTTCGCCTTTCCCATTCCCTACGAGCAGGCCGAGCTGCTGAAGAAGAGCGAGAAGCTCGAAGTGGTGGCCACGCCGTCGATCATCACGCGCTTCCTGGCCTTCAACATGCTGCAGAAGCCCTACGACAACCCGAAGGTGCGCGAAGCCATCGGCTATGCCATCAACAAGGAAGC
Organism: Variovorax sp. SPNA7; assembly: GCF_033807855.1. Lineage (NCBI taxonomy): Bacteria > Pseudomonadati > Pseudomonadota > Betaproteobacteria > Burkholderiales > Comamonadaceae > Variovorax > Variovorax sp. SPNA7. The sequence continues at coordinate 2,841,086 of NZ_CP138513.1, read as the reverse complement.
GCTCGCCAAGGTCGCGTTCGGTGGCTATGCCTTCCCCGCGCAGGGCGTGGTGCCGCAGGGCGTGAAGTACGCCGAGAAGATGGCGCCCATTCCCTACGACGTGAAGAAGGCCAAGGAGCTGCTGAAGGAAGCCGGCTATCCGGACGGCTTCGAGTCGGTGCTGTGGAGCGCCTACAACAACACGACCAGCCAGAAGACCATCCAGTTCGTGCAGCAGCAGCTTGCGCAAGTGGGCATCAAGCTGCAGGTGCAGGCGCTCGAAGTGGGCCAGCGCGCCGAGATGGTCGACGCATGGCCCGATGCCAAGACGGCCAAGGTGCGCATGTACTACACGGGCTGGTCGTCGTCGACCGGTGAAGCCGACTGGGGCCTGCGTCCGTTGTTCGCCTCGGAAGCCTGGGCGCCCAAGCTCAACAACATGTCGTTCTACAAGAGCGAGGTGGTGGACAACGCGCTGGCCAAGGCGCTGGTCACGGTGGACGACAAGGAAAAGGCCGCGCTCTACAAGACCGCGCAGGAAGAAATCCGCAAGGACCTGCCGCGCGTGCCGCTGGTCACGGAGCAGAACCTGTCGGCGCACTCGAAGCGCCTGTCGGGTGTGTTCGTGATGCCTGACGGCAACATCAACATCGACGCTATTTCAGTGTCGAATTGATCGCCGGCTCCCTGTTTTCCTGACTGACTGTCCGACGGGCGATGGCATGCCGCCATCGCCCGCTCGCGACAACCGCACCCCATGCTGAATTACTTCCTCAAACGACTGTTGGGCCTGATCCCCACGCTGCTCATCGTGGCAGTGCTGGTGTTCCTGTTCGTCCACATGCTGCCCGGCGATCCGGCGCGCCTTGCCGCGGGCCAGGACGCCGACGAACAGACCATCGCCATGGTTCGCGCTGAGCTCGGCCTCGACAAGCCGCTGCCGCAGCAGTTCGTGAGCTTCTTCACCCACATGCTGCAGGGCGACTTCGGCACCTCGATCCGCACGCGGCGGCCGGTGTCGATGGAGATCGGCGAGCGCTTCTTCCCCACGGTGATGCTGACCATCACCAGCATGGTGTGGGCCGTGATCTTCGGCATGGGCATCGGCATCGTCTCTGCCGTGTTCCGCAACCAATGGCCTGACCGGCTCGGCATGACGCTGGCCGTGTCGGGCATCTCCTTTCCGGCATTTGCCCTGGGCATGCTGCTGATGCAGATCTTCTCGGTCCAGCTCGGATGGCTGCCCACGGTGGGCGCGAGCAGTTGGAAGCACTACATCCTGCCCTCGATCACGCTGGGCGCCGCGGTGGCCGCGGTGATGGCGCGCTTCACGCGCGCATCGTTCGTCGAGGTGATCCAGGAAGATTTCGTTCGCACCGCACGCGCCAAGGGCGTGCGCGAGCGCAGCGTCATCATCAAGCACTGCCTGCGCAACGCGCTGATCCCGGTGGTCACGATGATGGGCCTGCAGTTCGGCTTTTTGCTGGGCGGCTCGATCCTGGTCGAGGCGGTTTTCAACTGGCCGGGCCTCGGGCGCCTCCTGGTCGATGCCGTGCAGATGCGCGACTACCCCGTGATCCAGACGCTGGTGCTGCTGTTCTCGCTCGAATTCATCCTGATCAACCTGGTGGTGGACGTGCTGTACGGCTACATCAACCCCACCATCCGCTACAAGTGAGGCAGCCGACATGACGCAAGCTACCGGCACGACTGCCGAATCGATCGCGCCGCCCATCGTGGCGGTTCAAACCGCGGGCAAGGTCCGCACGCCCTGGGGCGAATGCTGGCGCCGCTTCAAGAAGCAGCCCGTGGGCATCGTCGCGGCGCTGTTCGTGCTGCTGCTGGTGTTCGTCGCGGTGTTCGCGCCGTGGATCGTGCCCTTCGACGCGGAGAACTTCTTCGACTACGACATGCTGAACACCGGGCCTTCGGCCACGCACTGGTTCGGCGTCGATCCGCTGGGGCGCGACATCTTCAGCCGCATCCTGATGGGTGCGCGCATTTCGCTGATGGCGGGTTTTCTCTCGGTGCTGGTGGGCGGCTTCATCGGCACGGCCTTCGGCCTGCTCGCGGGCTACTACGAAGGCTGGTGGGACCGCATCGTGATGCGCATCTCCGACGTGCTCTTTGCCTTCCCCGGCATTCTTCTGGCGCTCGGCGTGGTCGCCATCCTCGGCAGCAGCATGACCAACGTGGTGGTGGCGGTGTCGGTGTTCAGCGTGCCGGCCTTCGCGCGCCTGGTGCGCGGCAACACGCTGGTGCTCAAGCAGCAGACCTACATCGAGGCCGAGCGCAGCATCGGCGCGTCGGACTGGACCATCATCGTGCGGCACATCCTGCCGGGCACCATCTCGTCGATCGTGGTGTACTTTTCGATGCGCGTGGGCACGTCGATCATCACGGCGGCCAGCCTCTCGTTCCTGGGCATGGGCGCGCAGCCGCCCACGCCCGAATGGGGCGCGATGCTCAGCGAAGCCCGCGCCGACATGGTGACATCGCCGCACGTGGCGCTGTTCCCGAGCCTGGCCATCTTCTTCACCGTGCTGGCGTTCAACCTGCTGGGCGATGCACTGCGCGACGCGCTCGATCCGAAGATCGACCGCGAATAACCCATTCATTTGATGCCAGCGAACTCCCTGCCCTACATCGGCACCCTGCTGCAAGGCGCGCGCAACGCCATCACCGACGTCGAAGGCGTCACGGTCGGCCACCAGACGCTCGATGACGGCGGCGTGCAGACTGGCGTGACGGTGATCCGTCCGCACGCGGGCGATCCGTTCCGCGACAAGGTGCCGGCCGCCGCCGTGGTGCTCAACGGCTTCGGCAAGAGCGTGGGGCTGGTGCAGTTGGCAGAGCTCGGCGTGCTGGAGACGCCGATCGCGCTGACCAACACTTTCTCGGTCAGCACGGTGGCGACGGCACAGATCCGCCATTGCATTGCTTCCAACCCCGAGAGCGGCCGGTCGCTGCCGACGGTGAACCCGCTGGTCTTCGAGTGCAACGACGGCTTTCTCAACGACATCCAGCGGCTGGCCGTGACCGAGGCGGACTACCTGCGCGCGCTCGAGAGTGCCGGCGCCGACTTTGCGCAGGGCTCGGTCGGCGCGGGGCGCGGCATGTCGAGCTTCCAGCTCAAGGGCGGCATCGGCAGCGCCTCGCGCCGCGTCTCGGCGCCCGGGGGCGAGCTGCACACCGTGGGCACGCTGGTGCTCGCGAACTACGGGCGCCAGCCGCAACTGGTGCTGGCCGGGCATCCGGTCGGCGAGCGGCTGGCCGCGCACAGCACGCGCGAATCCAAGGAGCCCGAGAAGGGCTCGATCATCATCGTCGTCGCCACCGATGCACCGCTCGACGCGCGCCAGCTGCGCCGCCTCGCGCTGCGCGCGGGCGCGGGGCTGGCGCGCACCGGCTCGGTCTTCGGGCATGGCAGCGGCGACATCGTGCTGGCCTTTTCGACCGCCTACACCGTGCCCGACCACGTCGACCGCCCGATGCCGGCGATCGCGATGCTGCACGACGGATTGCTCGACGGCCTCTTCCAGGCCGCGGCTGACAGCACCGAGCAGGCGATCCTGCATGCGCTCTGGCGCGCCACGGCCGTGACCGGCCGCGATGGCCATCACCGGGCGGCGCTGTCGGAATTGCTGTCGCCTTCTTCCCTTCTTTCTTCTTCCTTCGCGCAACCGCACTCCCTCCCATGAAAGTCCTGATCTCCACCGACATCGAAGGCGTGGCGGGCGTCTACCACCACGAGCAGGCGCGGCCCGGCAACCCCGAGTACGAGCGCGCTCGCCTGCTGATGGCGCACGAGGCCAACGCGGCCATTGCCGGTGCCTTCGAGGCCGGTGCCAGCGAGGTGCTGGTCAACGATTCGCACGGCGGCTTTCGCAACATGCCGCCCGACGTGCTCGATGCGCGCGCCCGCGTGGTGCAGGGCAAGCCGCGCTACCTGAGCATGGTGGCCGGCGTGGAAGAAGAAGGCGTGGAAGCGGTCTGCATGGTGGGCTACCACTCGCGCGCCCAGGGCCGCGGCATCCTCGCCCACACCATCAACAGCTTTGCCTTTGCGGGCATCCGGCTCGGCGAGCAGGAACTGGGCGAAGCCGGGCTCTACGGTGCGCTGGCCGGCGAATACGGCGTGCCGGTGGTGATGGCCAGCGGGGACGACGTGTTCATTGCCGAGAACCGGGCGCTCTTTCCGCACGCGACCTTTGTGCAGACCAAGCGTGCCACGGGGTTCAGCAGCGGCGTGTCGCTCTCGCCCGAGCAGTCGCGCGCGGCCATCCGGGCCGGCGTGGCTGAGGCGCTGGCTGCGCGCGGCAATGCGAGGCCGTTGGTGTTCGAGGGGCCGCAGGTGGTCACGCTGCGTACGCAGTCGCCGATGATGGCGGATCTGTTCTGCCAATGGCCTTCGTTCGAGCGCGTCGACGGTGTCACGCTGCGGTTTTCTGCTGAGACGGTGGAGGCGGCGGTGCGGATGCTGAACTGCTGTTCGGCGATGTCTTCTATGTTGCGGTGAGTTTTTTGGGTTCCGGGGCCGGGTCTCGCCCCGGCGGGCGACTCACTTTCTTTTGCTTCGCCAAAAGAAAGTAAGCAAAGAAAAGGCGACCCTGCTGTCTGCGTCCCTCCGCTTCGCTGCGGGCAACCTGCGGTGCTCGATTACGGCGGGGGTCCGCAGAACTCGCTCCACTGCGTTCCGCTCAAACAGCTGCGGCCCTGATCCCGCCTCCATCTGCGCTCCTCGGCGCATACAGAAGGGGTGGGAGCGGGCAGCCTTCGCTTCGCTCGGCCCCAATACCAAACCCAACAGCCAATCCCAACCACCGCGGCGCTGCGCGCCGCGGTGGCTTGGTGGCCGAGCGAAGCAAAGGCCCGTGTGGTTTGCCCTCCCCTCTGTATGCGCCGAGGAGCGCAGCGTTTCGCGGATCAGGGCTCGCCCTTGTCTGAGCGAAGCGAGTTTGGGCGAGACCCCGCGAAACGCGAGCACCGCAGGTTGCCCCGTAGCGAAGCGAAGGGGTCGCAGACAGTGGGGTCGCCTTTTCTTTGGCTACTTTCTTTTGGCGAAGCAAAAGAAAGTAGCTCGCCCGCCGGGGCGAGACCCGGCCCCGGAACTCAAAAAAACCAGCCCCAAAAAACCCTCCCGCCCTTATCCAGAATAAGCATCCAACCGCCCGCAAACCCGCATGGGCACTGGAGAATAAGCTTATCCGCATAAAGCCCGAACCAAAAAATAGTTTGCTTCCATAAGGCCCGGTTTCAGAATCTCCGCTTCTTGCTGGGGCGCCCCGTTGTACGTGCGGCACCGCACTTCTTCAAGATCACACGCACGATGTACCAATACACAGAATTCGATCGCCAGTTCGTCCACCAACGGGCTGCCCAGTTCAGAGACCAGCTCGAGCGCTGGCAAAAGGGCCGCCTGCACGAAGACGAGTTCCGCCCCCTGCGGCTGCAAAACGGCTGGTACGTGCAGCGCTACGCGCCGATGCTGCGCGTGGCCGTGCCCTACGGCGAGCTTTCCAGCCGCCAGCTGCGCGTGCTGGCCCGCATCGCCCGCGAGTACGACGAGCCCGAAGCCGAGGTCTACCGCAAGGCCATCGAGACGCAGGGCCTGCTCGGCAGCCACAAGCTCCCCACGCACTACGCCCACTTCTCGACGCGCCAGAACGTCCAGTACAACTGGATCCCGCTTGCCAAGTCAGCCGACGTGATGGACCTGCTGGCCTCGGTCGACATGCACGGCATCCAGACCAGCGGCAACTGCATCCGCAACATCACGAGCGACGAGCGCGCCGGCATCGCGGTCGACGAGATCGCCGACCCGCGCCCGTTCGCGGAGATCATGCGCCAGTGGAGCACGCTGCACCCTGAATTCGCCTTCCTGCCGCGCAAGTTCAAGATCGCGATCACCGGCGCAGCCGAAGACCGCGCCGCCACCGGCTGGCACGACGTGGGCCTGCACGTGGTGAAGAACGAAGCTGGCGACATCGGCTTCCGCGTGCAGGTGGGCGGCGGCATGGGCCGCACGCCGATCATCGGCACCGTGCTGCGCGAGTTCCTGCCCTGGCAGCAGATCATGAATTACCTCGAAGCGGTGATCCGGGTCTACAACCGCTATGGCCGCCGCGACAACATCTACAAGGCGCGCATCAAGATCCTGGTGAAGGCCGAAGGCCAGCGCTACATCGATGACGTCGAGGCCGAGTACAAGCAGATCATCGAGCACGACGGCGCGCCGCACACCATCACGCAGGAAGAGTACGACCGCGTGGCCGCCTCCTTCGTGCCGCCGACGCTCGCCACCCGCGTGCTGCAAAGCGCCGAGAAGACCGACGCCGAGCTGCGTGCCCACGCCGCCGACGACGTGATGTTCGCGCGCTGGCTGGCCCGCAACGTGGCCGCGCACAAGAACCCCGCGCTGCGCGCCGTCACGCTGTCGTTCAAGCGCCTGAAGCAGGCGCCCGGCGATGCCTCGGCCGACCAGCTCGACACGCTCGCCGAACTGGCCGACCGCTTCTCGGCCGGCGAAGCCCGCGTCACGCACGACCAGAACATCGTGCTGCCCTGGGTGCATGCCGAAGACCTGCACGCGCTGTGGCTCGCCGCCCGCGCGGCCGGCTTTGCCAGCGCCAACGTGCACCTCTTGACCGACATGATCGCCTGCCCCGGCGGCGACTTCTGCGCGCTGGCCAATGCGCGCTCCATCCCCATTGCCGAAGCCATCACCGAGCGCTATCAAGACCTCGACGAGCTCGACGACCTGGGCGAGATCGACCTGCACATCAGCGGCTGCATCAACTCCTGCGGGCACCACCACAGCGGCCACATCGGTATCCTGGGCGTCGACAAGGACGGCAAGGAGTGGTACCAGGTCACCCTCGGCGGCTCCGACGGCTCGGCCCTCAGCGGCGCGCCGCAGGCCGGCAAGGTGGTCGGCCCCTCGTTCTCGGCGGCCGAAGTGCCGGGCGTGATCGAGGCCGTGCTCACCACCTACCGCGACACCCGCGAAGGCGGCGAGACCTTCATCGACACGCTGCGCCGAGTCGGCCACGACCCATTCAAGGCCGCGGCCAACGGTGCGCGCTTCAAGGTGGAGGAAGCAGCATGAACAGGCGCCTCAACATCCTTGCCGCCGAAGAGCACGTCGACGACGGCGACCCGAAGGTGCTGCAGTTGCCCAACGATGCCGATCCGCTCGCCATCGAGGTGTGCCTGGAAGACATCGAGCGCATCGACCTGAGCTTTCCGAAGTTCACCGACGGCCGCGCCTACAGCCAGGCCTTCCTGCTGCGCCGCCGGCTCGGCTTCAAGGGCGACATCCGCGCCACCGGCGACGTGCTGATCGACCAGCTGGTGCAGATGGAACGCACCGGCTTCTCGAGCGCCGTGCTGAAGGAAGGCGTGGACGCCACCGACGCACAGCGCCAGTTCGACCGTTTCTCGGCCTTCTACCAGGGCGATGCGGTAAAACCCGCACCGCACTTCGCGGCCGGCACCTGAGCCCGCACGGAACCATCGACATGAGCATTGCCACGGACATCGACTTCGCACGCATCAACGCCGAACTCGGCCGCAACGCCGAGGGCCTGGTGGACTGGGCCGTCGGCCTGGGCCAGCGCGCGATCGTCACCACCAATTTCCGCCCGTTCGAGGCGGTGATCCTGCACATGGTCACGCGCGCCAAGCGCGACGTTCCCGTGGTCTGGATGGACAACGGCTACAACACCGAGGCCACCTACCGCTTTGCCGACGAGGTGACCAGGCAGCTGGGCCTGGATCTTCACATCTACCTGCCGCGCCGTTCGCGTGCACATCGCGAAGCGGTGGAAGGCCCGACCCCAGCGCTCGACGATCCGCGCCACGCCGCCTTCACGGAAGAGGTGAAGCTCGAGCCCTTTGCCCGCGCACTGCGCGAGACGGCGCCACAGGTCTGGTTCACCGCGCTCCGGGCCACCGACACGGCCGTGCGCGCGCAGATGGACCCGGTCAGCGTCAATCCGGACGGATTGATCAAGGTCGCGCCGCTCCTGCACTGGTCGTCCAAGGACCTGTACACGTACTGCGAAGCGCATGGCCTGCCCAACAACTTCGACTACGTGGACCCGACCAAGGGCGAAGACAACCGCGAGTGCGGATTGCACCTCTCGCACTGAGCGCCGACGCCTTACCGATCCTCTGCATTCAGCACCCATCCCGATGAACGCCCGTACCGAAACCGAACTGCTGCTGCCGCCCATGCACTCTCCCGCGCGCCTGTCCAACACCCATCTCGATGCGCTGGAAGAGGAAACCGTCTTCATCCTGCGCGAAGTGGCGGCCGCCTTCGAGCGCCCCACCCTGCTGTTCTCGGGCGGCAAGGATTCGCTGGTGCTGCTCAAGTGCGCGGAAAAGGCCTTCGGCGCCGGCCGCATTCCGTATCCGCTGCTGATGATCGACACGGGCCACAACTTCCCCGAAGTGACGGCCTACCGCGACCAGCGTGCGAAGGAACTGGGCGCCGAGCTCATCGTGCGCAGCGTCGAAGATTCGATGAAGCGCGGCACCGTGCGCCTCGCGCACCCCGGCGAATCGCGCAATGCGCACCAGTCGGTCACGCTGCTCGAGGCCATTGAAGAATTCCGCTTCGACGCGCTGATCGGCGGCGCCCGCCGCGACGAAGAGAAAGCACGCGCCAAGGAGCGCATCTTTTCGCACCGCGACAGCTTCGGCCAATGGCAGCCCAAGGACCAGCGCCCCGAACTGTGGACGCTGTTCAACACCCGCCTCGCACCGGGCGAACACTTCCGCGTGTTCCCGATCTCGAACTGGACCGAGCTCGACGTGTGGCAATACATCGAGCGCGAGCACGTCGGCCTGCCGTCGATCTACTACACGCACAAGCGCCAAGTGGTCGAGCGCCGCGGCCTGCTGGTGCCCGTGACCGAGCTCACCCCGCCGCGCGACGGCGAAACCGTGCAGGTGCGCGACGTGCGCTTTCGCACCGTGGGCGACATCACGACCACCTGCCCGGTCGAGAGCCTGGCGGCCGATGCGGGCGACGTGGTGCTCGAGACGCTGAGCGTCGACGTCAGCGAGCGCGGCGCGACGCGGATGGACGACATGACTTCGGAAGCTTCGATGGAGAAGCGCAAAAAAGACGGGTATTTCTGATGAGCACGACAACGGCAACCCTTGACAACCCCGCCCTCCACGGCGACACCGGCACCGCCCTGCGCTTCATCACCTGCGGCTCGGTCGACGACGGCAAGAGCACGCTGATCGGCCGCCTGCTGGTCGACAGCAAGACCGTGCTGCAGGATCAGCTCGCCGGCGTGCAGCGCGGCGGCGAAACCGACCTGGCCCTCCTGACCGACGGCCTCTCGGCCGAGCGCGAACAGGGCATCACGATCGACGTGGCCTACCGCTACTTCTCGACCGCCAAGCGCAAGTTCATCATCGGCGACGCGCCGGGCCATGAGCAGTACACCCGCAACATGGTCACGGCAGCCTCGGCCGCCGATGCCGCCGTGGTGCTGGTCGATGCCACCAAGCTGGCCTGGGCCGCCGAAGTGGAAGACGGCACCGTGGTCAAGCGCGAGCTGCTGCCGCAGACGCGCCGCCACACGCTGCTGGCCCACCTGCTGCGCGTGCAGTCGGTGGTGTTCGCGGTCAACAAGCTCGACGCCATCGACGACGCCGGCCTGGCCTTCGAACGCATCTCGACCGCGCTGAACGCCTTTGCCGAAGCGGCCGGCGTGCAGGTGGCGGCCATCGTGCCGATCTCGGCGCTCAAGGGCTGGAACGTGGCCACGCGCCACGCCGACTGGGTCGGCTACGAGGGCCCGAGCCTGCTCGAACTGCTCGAGGAACTGCCGGTCACCGCGCAGGATGAGGATGTGCCCTTCGCCTTCCCGGTGCAGTGGGTCGAGAAGTTCTCGGCCTCGGCCGACACCTCGCAGGGCCGCCGTGTGTTCTGGGGCCGCGTGGCTTCCGGTCATGTGGAACCGGGCCAGCGCGTGACCGTGCTGCCGAGCAACCAGACCGCCACGGTCGCGCAGGTGCTGAGCCATACGCGGCAACCGAAGGTGGTGCATGCGGGCCACAGCGCCGGCATCGTGCTCGACCGCGAGGTCGACGTCTCGCGCGGCGATTGGCTGCTGGCGCCCGGCGCCTTCGAGCCGGTGCGCGAGATCACCGCCACCGTGGCCTGGCTCGACGACGAGCCGCTGGTCGCGGGCCGCGTCTACTGGGCGCTGCAGGGCCACCGCTGGGTCAAGGCCAAGGTGGCGCGCATCGTCGACCGGGTGAACATCACCACGCTCGAGTCCGAGCCCGCAACGCAGCTGGAAGCCAATTCCATCGGCGACGTGGTGCTTTCGCTGCAGCAGCCGCTGGCCGTGCTGCCCTTCACGCAATCGCGCGCCCTGGGCTCGCTGGTGCTGGTCGATACGGCCTCCCACAAGACCGCTGCCGCCGTGCTCGTGCAGCCTGCCGCCGCAAAGGCCTAAAATCTGGGGTTTTCCCCGACCTCACACTGACGTTAGAAGACAAATGACCCACGTCGTCTCCGAAGCCTGCATCCGCTGCAAATACACCGACTGCGTGGACGTATGCCCCGTGGATTGCTTCCGCGAAGGCCCCAACATGCTGGTGATCGACCCCGACGAGTGCATCGACTGCGCGGTCTGCATCCCCGAGTGCCCGGTCAATGCGATCTATGCCGAGGAAGACCTCCCGGCCAACCAGATCGCATTCATCAAGCTCAACGCCGAACTCGCGGTGGCCGATGGCTGGAAGAGCATCACCAAGCGCAAGCCGGCGCTGCCCGACGCCGAAGAGTGGAAAGACAAGACCGACAAGGTCGGCGAACTGGTCCGTTGAACCCCGAAGGCCGAGCCCCCATCGAAACCGGCGCGCTCATCATCGGCGCCGGTCCGGTCGGGCTGTTCCAGGCCTTCCAGCTCGGCCTGCTCGAGATCTCCTGCCACATCGTCGATGCACTGCCCGCCGCGGGCGGCCAGTGCGTGGCGCTCTACGGCGGCAAGCCGATCTACGACATTCCGGGCACGCCCGTCACCAGCGGAAGCGAGCTCGCGCAATCGCTGCTCAAGCAGGTCGAACCCTTCAAGCCCCAATTCCATTTTGGCGAACAGGTGGCCACGCTCGAAAGGCAGGCCGACGGGCGGCTGCTCTTGACAACCTCGGCCGGCACGGCTTTCCTCGCCAGGACGGTGTTCATCGCGGCCGGTGTGGGTGCCTTCGTGCCCAAGCGCATCGCGGTCGAAGGCATTGCGCAGTTCGAAGGCCGCTCGCTTTTCTACCACCCCGATTCGCTGGACCGCTTTGCCGGGCAGGCGGTGGTGGTGAATGGCGGCGACGACGTGGCGCTGGAAACCGCCATCGCGCTCACGGCCATTGCAAGGCAGGTCACGCTGGTCCACCGGCGCGACGGCTTCCAGGCCGGCGAGGCGCTGGTCGCTTCGATGCGCGCGCTGGTCGCCGAAGGCAAGCTCGCGTTCAAGGTCGGCCAGCCCACCGCTTTCGACGGCAGGCAGCTGCAGATCACCACGCCCGACGCGACCACGGCCGACCTGCTGCTCGACGCGCTGATCGCCTGCCTGGGCATCTCCCCGCGCCTCGGCCCCATTGCCGACTGGGGCCTGGAACTGGAGCGCAAGCAGGTGCCGGTCGACACCGAGAAGTACGAAACCCGCGAGCGCGGCGTGTTCGCGGTGGGCGACATCAACACCTATCCGGGCAAGAAGAAGCTCATCGTCTGCGGCTTCCACGAAGCCACGCTGGCGGCCTGGGGTGCGACCGCCATCGTGTTCCCGGGCAAGGCGATTCCGCTGCAGTACACGACCACCAGCACGCGGCTGCACGAACTGCTGGGCGTGGCTACTTCGCGCTAGGCAGCAGCGCGCGGTATTCGCCGGTGAAGCGGCCGATGGCGGCGGCGAATCGGTCGATGTCCGCGTCGGTCAGCGGCAAAGACAGCACAATGAAGCCGCGCGGCGAGGCGTAGATGCCTTCGCTCAGCAGGTGGAAGAACAGCAGCTGCCGCAGCCGCCCGTCGACCGCCGCCAGGTCGTCCACGCACCGCACCTCCCCACGCACGAAATGTGCGTTCATCAGCGAGCCGACGCCGGTGAACTGCATGGCCACGCCCTCCTTTGCACACAGCGCGTTGAGCCGCGCACGCATCGCCTCGCCGCGCTCGGCCAGCGCGCCGGCCGCCTCGGACGTGAACAGCTTCGTGAGGCCCGCGTACCCGGCCGCCATGGTCATCACGTTGTTGTTGAAGGTGCCCGAATGGGAGAGCGGCCCGGTGCGCGGATCGAACTGCGCCATCACGTCCGAACGCCCGCCGAAGGCGCCGAACGACATGCCGCCGCCGATGTACTTGCCGAGCGTGGTGAGGTCCGACCGGATGCCCAGCTTGTTGGCAAGGCCGTTCGGTGCAAGGCGCGAGGTCATGACCTCGTCGAAGACCAGCAGCGCGCCCACCTTCGTCGCGCCATCGCGAAGTGTCTGCAGAAAGCCGGGGCGCGCCGGAATGCAGCCGCTCGCACCCTGCATCGGCTCGACCAGGACCGCGGCGATCTCCGGCCCGTGCTTCTCGATCTGCTCGCCCGCAGCCTGGGCGTCGTTGTAGGGCAGCACCAGGAAGTCGAAGGGCACGGTGGTCGGCAGCGGCTTGGCGCCGAAGCCGAGCACGCCGCCGTGGTAGCCGCCCGAGAACACCACGATCTTTCGCCGTCCCGTGAAGTGCAGCGCCGCCGTGAGCGCCATCAGGTTGGCCTCGGTGCCCGAATTGGTGAAGCGCAGTTGCTCGATCTGCGGAAAGCGCTCGCAGATGGTCTTGGCGAGCCTTCCTTCGAGCAGGTTGTGGCCCGTGAGGTTGATGCCGCCCTGCATCGCCTCGATGACCGCATCGCGGATCTCGGGTGCCGAGTGGCCGTAGACCCCGGCCGTGTACTCGGCGATGAAGTCGGCATAGCGGTGCCCGTCGGCGTCCCAGAGCGCCGCGCCCTCGCCCTTGGCGATGGTGAGCGGAAACGGTGCATAGAACAGCACCGAGCGGCTGTTGGCACCCGGCATGTAGCGCGCCTGCGCCTCGAACTGGCGCTGGCTGGCCGGGTTGGCGTCGGTGAAGCGCTGGAAGGCCTGGGCAAGGGACTGATCGATTGCGGAATCGCTCATGGAACACATCCTCGAAGTGGCGGCACGCAGGTTGCCATATCCGGACCATCATCCATGGTTTGGAGGCTGGGCGCACAGGCTCGTACAATAGTTCCCGCTTTGCGCCACGGCGCGGAGCACCACCGCTAGGGGTGTCGAACCGGGATCCGTTCCGGGGCTGACTGAGAGAGTCCCTTTGAACCTGACTGAGGTAATCCTCGCGCAGGGAAGCTGGTCCGGCGGCCTGTCGCGTTGTCTCGCGCGATGGCTCCACCGCCGGAGCCTCGCCCACCTGCCAAACCTTTTGCACTGGAGCAACTGGATGGCACACGACAACAAACTTTCTTCCGCCAACGAGGCGCTCGTGCCCTTGCCCGCGTCGCAGCGCGTGTTCGGCTGGCACGACCACGCATCGCTCTGGTTCAGCCTGGGCGTGGGGCTGCTGGTGATGCAGATCGGCGCCTACCTGGTGCCGGCGGTGGGCACGCGCGACGCGGCCATCGCGATCGTGCTGGGCTCGCTGCTCGGCGCGGGCCTGCTGGCCTGGACCGCGCGGCTCGGCTGCGAGAGCGGCCTGGCGAGCGCCGGGCTGATGCACGCCACCTACGGCAGCGCGTTCGCACGGCTGCCGGTGCTGCTCAACATCGTGCAGCTGGTGGGCTGGACCACCTTCGAGCTCGTCATCATGCGCGAGGGCACGCAGGCGATCGGCCAACAGGCCTTCGGCCTGGCGCTCGGCGGACCGCTGGGCGGTGCTCTCACCACGCTGCTCTGGGGCGCGGTGCTGCTGGCGCTTCTGGCGGGCTCCATGGTGAAGCTGGTGCGGCGCTTCGTGAGCCGCTTCGGCCTGCCGCTGGTGGTGCTTTCTCTGCTCTGGCTGACATGGCAGTTCGCGACCCGCCTGCAAGCCAAGGGACTCGACGCCTTCTGGGCGCGCCCCGGCAACGGCGGCATGGGCATGTTCAGCGCGCTCGACCTGGTGATTGCCATGCCGGTCTCGTGGCTGCCGCTGGTGGCCGACTACGCGCGCCATGGCAAGCGCAGCGCGGGCGGCCTCGGCAGCGCCTTCAGCGGCACCTGGATCGGCTACGCGCTGGCCAACGTCTGGTGCTATGCGCTCGGCGTGATGGTGGTGAGCGTGGCCGAACCGGGCACCGGCCTGGTCACCGCCCTGCTGCTCGCCCAAGGCGGCCTGGTGGCGCTGGGCCTGATCCTGATCGACGAACTCGACAACGCGTACGGCGACGTGTACTCGGGCTCGGTGTCCACCCACAGCCTGCTGCCGCGCTGGAGCGTGCGGCGCTGGGGCCTCCTGCTCGCGGCGCTGTGCACCGCGCTCGCGCTGGTGCTGCCGATGCACACGCTCGAGCCGTTCCTGCTGATGCTGAGTTCGGTGTTCGTGCCGCTCTACGGCGTGATCCTGGGGCGGCTGGGCACGGGCCAGGCGGTCTTGTCGGTGGGCACGCGCCGGGTCGACCTGGGCGCGGCGCTGATCTGGATTGCGGGCATCGCGGCCTACCATGCGCTCGCCAAGTGGGCGCCGCAGTTCGGCTCGGCACTGCCGACGCTGGCCGCGACCTTCCTGCTGGCCTGGGCCAGCCGGCCCAAGGCTACGCCGACGGCGGCAGGCGGTGCGTCGGCACTGGCGCAAAACCGTGGTTGAGCGGACCGTGTCCCGCACCGGTCTTCACATGCGCACCGGCGGCCATCGCGCCGAGGATGTAGGCGCGCGCGCTCTCGACGGCCTCGGGCAGCGCGAGCCCCAGCGCCAGGTGCGCGGCAATGGCGGACGACAGCGTGCAGCCCGTGCCATGCAGGTTGCGGCTCGCGATGCGCTGCGAGGCCAGCCGCTTGCGAGTGCCGTCGGACTGCAGCAGCACGTCGACCACCTCGTCGCCCGGCAGGTGGCCGCCCTTGAGCAGCACGGCCTGCGCGCCGAGCGCCAGCAGTTCGCTGGCCGCGTCGTCGAGCGCGTCGATGCCGCCGATCGCATGGCCGATCAGCAAGGCCGCTTCGTCGAGGTTGGGCGTGACCACCACGGCGCGCGGAAACAGCTCGCGCACCAGCACCTGCACGGTCTCGGAGGCGATCAGGCGGTCGCCGCTGGTGGCGACCATCACCGGGTCCAGCACCACGTTGGGCAGCCGGTAGTGATCGATGGCCCAGGCCACCACCTCGACCACCTCGGGCGCATGCAGCATGCCGAGCTTGACCGCATCCACGCCGATGTCCTCGACCACCGCCTGGATCTGCGCCTTGAGGAAAGCCGGCGGCACGCCATGGATGCCCGACACGCCGAGCGTGTTCTGCGCAGTGAGCGCCGTGATGGCCGTCATGCCATAGCAGCCGAGCGCCGCAAAGGTCTTCAGGTCGGCCTGGATGCCGGCACCACCGCCGCTGTCGGAGCCGGCGATGGAGAGCACGCGTGCATAGCGCAGGGGCGCCTGGGGCGCGTCGGAAAGTGCTTGGGTCATGCTGAAAATTATCGGCGACTGGCCCTGCCTTGCTCCCTCCCCTTCCGGGGGAGGGCTGGGGTGGGGGCGCGCGGCGCATCCACGGGGCGCTCTGGTGGCCCCCATCCCCACCCTCCCCCGGCGGGGGAAGGAGCAAAGCCATGAGCCTCCCCTTCCAATCGGCCGCCATCCTCGGCGCCGGCCTCATGGGCCGGCTGCTCGCGGTCACGCTGGCGCGGGCCGGCTGCAAGGTCGAGCTGTTCGAAGCGGGCAGCCCTGAGGCCGAAGGCGCCGCCGCACGCGTGGCGGCCGCCATGCTCGCGCCGCTGGCCGAATCGGCCGTGGCGCCGGTGCCGGTCGTGCGCATGGGGCAGTACGCGCTGAGCCGCTGGCCCGAGCTGCTGGCACCGCTGGCGCAGCCCGTGTTCTTCCAGCGCGAAGGCACGCTGGTGCTGTGGCACCGTCAGGACGCCGCCGAGGCCGCGCGGCTCGCGCGCGTGCTGGCGCGCACCGGCACGCAGGTGCCCGAGCTCGCTCCGATGGAGACGCTCGACGGCAGCGGCATTGCCGCGCTGCAGCCGTCGCTCGGCCAGCGTTTCGCGCAAGGCTTGTTCCTTCCGGGCGAAGGCCAGCTCGACAACCGTGCGCTGCTCGCTTCGCTGCTTGCCACACTCCAGGCCAGCCCCGGCGCGAAACTGCATTGGCAGTCGCCACGCGAACCCGGCGATTTTTCTCCAGGCAGGCCGGGCCAGCCCGACTGGGTGATCGACTGCCGCGGCCTCGGCGCCAAGCCGCAGTGGACCGCGCTGCGCGGCGTGCGCGGCGAAGTCGTCCGCGTGCATGCGCCCGAGGTGAGGCTGCAGCGGCCCACGCGGCTGGTGCATCCGCGCTATCCGCTCTACATCGCACCCAAGCCCGGCAGCGTGTTCGTGATCGGTGCGACCGAGATCGAATCGGACGACATGTCGCCCGCCAGCGTGCGCTCCACGCTCGAACTGCTGAGCGCGGCCTACGCGGTGCACAGCGGCTTCGCCGAAGCCCGCATCCTCGAGATCGCGACCCAATGCCGGCCCACGCTGCCCGACAACCTGCCCGCCATCCGCCAGCCGCAGCCGCGCGTGCTGCAGATCAACGGCCTGTACCGCCATGGCTTCATGATCGCGCCCGCCGTGCTCGACGCCGCCATGGAGCTGCTCGCGCACGGCCGCTCTGCGCTCGCGCAGAAGCTCGGCCTGGAGACATCCGAAGCATGACGATGAATGTCCTGATCAACGACAAGCCCTACACGCTGCCGGACGGCGCCACCGTGGTCGACGCGCTGGCGGCACTCGATGCCGTGCCGCCGTTCGCGGTGGCCGTGAACCGCGAATTCGTGCCGCGCTCCACCCATGCGGCGCGCGCGCTGCAGCCCGAAGACCGCATCGAAGTGATCCGCCCCGTGACCGGCGGCTGAACAAGCACCCACAGAGATGGAGACAACACGCACCATGACGACCGCATCTGCAATTCCGGACAACGATCCGCTGGTTCTCTACGGCCAGACCTTCCAGAGCCGCCTGCTGCTGGGCACCGCGCGCTATCCCTCGCCGGACCTGCTCGAAGCCGCGGTGAAGCGCGCCAGGCCCGCCATGCTGACGGCCTCGCTGCGCCGCCAGTCCGCCAGCCCCGGCGCGGGCGACAGCGGCAACGGCTTCTGGGAGCTGCTGCGCCGGCTCGCGGTGCCGGTGCTGCCCAACACCGCCGGCTGCCACAGCGTGCAGGAAGTGATCGCCACCGCGCAGATGGCGCGCGAGCTCTTCGACACGCCGTGGATCAAGCTCGAGCTGATCGGCGACGACTACACGCTGCAGCCCGACACGCTGAACCTCGTCGATGCCGCATCGCAGCTGATCCGTGACGGTTTCCAGGTGCTGCCCTACTGCACCGAGGACCTCGTGCTGTGCCAGCGGCTGGTCGACGTCGGCTGCCAGGCCGTGATGCCCTGGGCGGCGCCCATCGGCACCGGCCGCGGGCCGGTCAATCCCTACGCGCTGCAACTGCTGCGCGAGCGGCTCAACGTGCCGATGCTGGTCGATGCGGGACTGGGCCTGCCCTCGCATGCCTGCCAGGTCATGGAATGGGGCTACGACGGCGTGCTGCTCAACACCGCCGTGGCGCTGGCGCAAGACCCGGTGTCGATGGCCGGCGCCTTCGCCGACGCCGTGCAGGCCGGCCGCGCCGCCCACCGCGCCGGTGCCATGGCCGCGCAAGACTCGGCACAGCCCAGCACGCCGGTGCTCGGCACGCCCTTCTGGCATCACGCACCATGAGCGCCGCGCCGGGCCGCCCCAAGCAAGCTCGCACCGCAGTGCGAAGCACGAAGGTCATCCAATGAACACTTCGATCGACTCCCGCGCCATCTCCCACGCAATCGTCGCGGCCCATGGGCTGCGCTTCGGCACCAACACGCCCGCGGCCATTTCGGCGGGCCGCTTTTCCTCGGACGAGCCGGTGTACCGCGGCGCGAAGCAGGCCTGCACGGCGCTCGGCTTCATCGAGATCGATGCCGAATGCCTGGCGCGGGCCTGGCAGGCGCAGACGGCGCGCACCGGCGCTTTCGATGCCAACCAGTGGCCCGAGACGCCCGCCGATTTCGGCATGCGCGCGTTCCCGCCCACCGAACGCGACGACGCCTTCGCGCCCTGCCCCGAACGGCTCGGCCTCTACGCCGTGCTGCCCGATGCGCAATGGGTCGGCCGCATGGCGCGCGCCGGCGTTCCCACGGTGCAGCTGCGCTTCAAGTCGGACGACGCGGCAGCCACCGAGCGCGAAGTGCATGCCGCGGTCGATGCCGTGCGCGGCACGGGCGCACTGCTCTTCATCAACGACCACTGGCAGACCGCCATCGCCGCGGGTGCCTACGGCGTGCACCTCGGCCAGGAAGACCTCGACGCGCTCGCGCCCGAACAGGTGCGGCAGATCCGCGATGCGGGCCTGCGGCTCGGCGTCAGCACCCACGGCTATGCCGAGATGGTGCGCGCCGATGCGGTGAGCCCGAGCTACATCGCGATGGGTGCGGTGTATCCGACCACCCTCAAGAGGATGGCGACCGCACCGCAGGGCGTGGCGCGGCTTGCGGCCTATGCGCGCCTGCTGCGCGGCTATCCGCAGGTGGGCATCGGCGGCATCGACGCCGTGCGTCTGCCCGAGGTGCTCGCCACCGGCGTCGGCTCCATCGCCGTGGTGCGCGCGCTTGTCGCCGCTGAAGATCCCGAGGCCACGGCCGCGCAATGGATGGCGGCCATGGGTGCTGCCTCCGCATGAACGAACAAATGACAAAAAAGCAATTCCGATCCTGGCCGCTGTCGCCGGTCTCTCAAGCAGTGGCCACCGCCTTTCTTCTTCTGGCGGCCGGCGGTGCACAGGCGCAGCAGCCAACCGAGCAGTTGCCCGCCATCACGGTGAACGAAAGCAGCGCAGCTCCGCAAGCCGACGTCAGCGGCTTCGGCGACGTGCCGCTGCGCGAACTGCCGCTCTCGGCCACGGTGGTCGACAGCGCGCAGCTGCGCACGAGCGGCGCGCGCCGCCTCGCCGACCTCACGCAGTTCGACTCCTCGGTGACCGATGCCTACAACTCGGCCGGCTACTGGGACTACCTCACGGTGCGCGGCTTCGTGCTGGACAACCGCTTCAACTACCGGCGCGAGGGCCTGCCGATCAGCGCCGAGACATCGATCCCGCTCGACAACAAGGAGCGCATCGAGATCCTGCGCGGCACCAGCGGCATCCAGGCCGGCACCAGCGCGCCGGGTGGCCTGGTCAACTACGTGGTCAAGCGGCCCACCGAGCAGGACCTGCGCACGCTGCGCATCGAAACCACCAGCCGCGGCAGCGTGCTCGGTGCACTCGACCTGGGCGGGCGCTTCGGTGCGAACCGCGAGTTCGGCTACCGGCTCAACGTGGCGAGCGAAAACCTCAAGCCGCTCGTGCACAACCTGGACGGCAACCGCAACATGTTCTCGCTGGCGGGCGACTGGCGCATCACGCGCGATTCAGTGCTCGAGTTCGAGATCGAGCGCAGCCACAAGACGCAGCCGAGCCAGAACGGCTTCAGCCTGCTGGGCAGCACGCTGTCCGCGCCGGTCGATCCAAGGATCAACCTCAACAACCAGCCGTGGTCGCAGCCTTCGGAATTCAACGCGCTCACCGGCAGCGTGCGCTTCAACCAGGCGCTCAATGCCAACTGGCGCTGGAGCGCGCAGATCGGCCAGCAAAGGCTCAAGACCGATGACCGCCTGGCCTACGCCTTCGGCTGCGGCGCCGAAGGCAACTACGACCGCTATTGCTCCGACGGCACCTTCGACTTCTACGACTTTCGCAGCGAGAACGAGCGGCGCACGCAAACGGCCGGCAGCCTCAACCTCAAGGGCAACGTGATGACCGGCAGCGTGCGCCACGAACTCGGCTTCGGCCTGCTCGCGAGCCGCGTGCGCAACCGCTTCCAGGACCAGGCCTACAACTACGTCGGCACCGGCAACGTGTGGGCCACGGCCATCGTGCCGCCCGACCCCACGCTGACCGACGCCAACACCAACCGAGACGAGCGCTCCACCGAGCTCTCGGTGCAGGACGCGATCCGCTGGAACAGCCGCTTCACCACCTGGCTCGGCGTGCGCCACACGCGGCTGGACCGCGACAGCATCCGCACCGATGGCACGCGCCCCACCGGCTACAAGGACGGCATCACCACGCCATGGATGGCCGCCAGCTTCGCCATCCAGCCGGGCCTGCTGGCCTATGCGAGCTGGGGCAAGGGCGTCGAGTCGCAGGTGGTGCCGAACAAGAGCTCGCAGTACAACAACGCCGGCGAGGCGCTGCCCGCGCTGACCTCGCGCCAGTGGGAGCTGGGCCTGAAGGGCGGCAGCGACGTCTTCGCCTGGCAGCTCGCATGGTTCGACATCAAGCGCCCGATGACGAATCTCGACGCCTGCAACCGGCTCGGCACCACGCCCTGCGACGGACGCTACGACGGCAGCGCAGTGCACCGCGGGCTCGAAGCGGGCGCGCAGTGGAACACGGGGCCCTGGCGCCTTGCGGGCAGCCTGACATTGATCGACGCGAAGCGCCGCGGAAGCACCGCCGAGCCCGCCACCAACGGCCAGTCGCCCACCAACGTGCCCAAGCAGGTGCTGCGTGCACAGGCCGGCTACCGCGTGGCTTCGGTGCCCGGCCTCGAGCTGCTCGGACAGCTCTCGCATGAAGGCCGCCGCAACGTGCTGCCCGATGGTTCGATCGCTCTTCCCTCATGGACGCGCGTCGACGCGGTGCTGCGCTATGACACCCGGCTGCGCGGCGTGAACACGAGCTGGAGCATCGCCATCGACAACCTGTTCGACCGCCGCTACTGGAAGGAATCGCCCTACCAGTTCGGCCATGTCTATCTCTTTCCCGGAGCGCCGCGCACGCTGCGGCTGGGCTTGAGCGTGTCGCTCTGAGTGCGGGCCCGAATTTTTTTCAGAAATTTATTGCGGCCACATTGGTGTGTTCGAAAGGCCCAAAAAATCACGCTATAATCTGAGGCTTGTTCCTCGATAGCTCAGTTGGTAGAGCGCCGGACTGTTAATCCGTAGGTCCCTGGTTCGAGCCCAGGTCGAGGAGCCAAAATAAGCCGCAAGGCCTCTGGATGCCCCGCTACTCAAAAGGTAGCGGGGCATTTCCCTTTGGGGCGTCTCAGCCCATCTTCGGCAGCCCGAATCCGAAGCCGAAGACAGAGCCGCTCTTCTTCTTGGCCTTCGCGGGCTCGGGCTCATCCTCGCGCGGCCCGGCATCGAGATCCTCGACCATCTTCTGCAACTCGAGCAGCCCCGCGGCCATCGCGGCCTTGTAGGTCTTCATGGATCTCGACTGCTGGGCAAGGACATGCCAGCCCTCGCCCTCGAGTTCGACCAGGCGCCAACGGTAGGCGCCCTCTTCCTCTTCGATCACGGTGACGGCGATCCGGCGGAGTGGCTGCATGGCGCGATGCTCGCCCGGATCTGGAGTCCGGCACGTCGGACAAGCTCGACTGTCCGGTCGCCATCAGACAAAAAAACGCCCAGCACGCGGCTGGGCGGAATCCTTGGCGATGTCGCCAAGGGCCCCGCAAAACCAAGATTCGGGGGCAACTGCAATGGAGTTCGAGCATTCGATATTACTGTATATTCATACAGGTTTGATGCAGAGGGTTGAGATACCCGTTCGAAGGTCAGGCGCTTTCCAGCAAGAAGGCGCAGGAGAAATGAACATGAACCAGGCCGAACTTTTTTACCCCCAGGCTGCGGCTCCAGAAGGGGCCGCGATCCCGCAGGCCGATGCCTCGGAAGAGCCGCCTTTCAGGTTCGAGGACATCGAGCCCGAACCCCGGGTTGCCTACATCGTGCGGCTTGCCGACTATCCGCACCCGGCAGCGGATGCCGTCAAGGTCTCGGAGCAGCGCTTCCGGCGCGAGCTCGACCGGCAGTTCGGCGGCGACGTCATGCGCGCGCTGCGCGCGTTCCACAATGCCAGCGAGTCCAGCGAAACCGATCTCACGAGGGAAGAGATGGCGCTCGCCAAGCGATGGATGAAGGCCTACGACGCGGCCCGAACCGCCGGCTTTCGCGATCTTGGGGACACCGACGAAGCGTTCTTCGACGTGCGGCCGGTCTGAGCACCAGGCCTGCCGGCCATGCACCCCGTCCGACGCCTGTAGGGTGATCCGCACGAATCTCATCAACGCAGACTGAACACAAGCCGCCACGGTTGGGCCATGATGTTCCCATCGTGCCAGCTACACCCATTGAGTACCTGCTCGAACTCGAACATGCCAGGTTCCCGGTTCATGTCCGGGATCCGGAGTTGATCCAGGCCATCGCGACCCTCAAGGCGCTGGGCTGTGTGGAAGCAGACATCTCCCCACCGCTCGATCTTCGCAGTTCGTTCAGGAACTACGAATCGGCGGTGGTCGTGAAGATCACCTCGGAAGGAATCACGGAACTCGCACTGGCGTACGGGTGACCGCCCCCTTCACTCGCTTCAGGTTCTTCCGGTCTGGGACGAGTGGTTCATCCCTTCCTTCGAGTTCGTCTGCTCGCCGACAGATTCGTCGCGCGGCGAACCGGCCGTCGCTTTCACGGTGTCGATATCCCTGTTGCGGTGTCCCTTGGGCGGAATCACGGCCGAGGGATCCTCGGATGCCAGCTTCGGATCTTCGGAAGGCTGGAAAGGCTTGCGCGTACGCGGCATGGCTGGTACCTCCGGTGTTTCAGACACCGTAGGACAACTCGCTTGCGCATGCATGTAGGAGTGAGCCGCGCAAGAACCATCGATGGAGCGCTACGCTTCTTGCGGCATGCCGGGCCGGGAGCCGCCGGCGTCTGATGCAGGTCGAGAAATGTCAAAAAGAGGGTATTTCCCAAACCACAAATCGGGCGCCGAACGGTAACGACGCGTACATTAGCGCCAACGTACTATCGCCTCGCGCCATGCACTTGAAATCTCTACTCATCACCGCGCTGCTGCTCGTTGCGGGCGGTCTGTTCTGGTGGTGGGCCTTCGGCGGCGGATTCATTGCCGTGATTGTTGCCATCGGCCTGGGTGCCGTGCTCTTCCTGGCCCTTCGGGGCAACAAGTCCATCAAGGACGAACTCGACGCGCAGGTTCCTGACAAGGATCCGGGCAACAAGGAATCCTGAGCCGGGGCGCCAGCCTCAGCGCAGCGCAAACGCCAGCGTTACCGCGCCCAGGGCCAGCAGCGCCAGGCCCGCGATGAAAACCATCTCGCCCCAGGCCTCCAGCCGCACGCCCGAGCTGCGCGAGCGCATCGAGATGAAAGACAGCAGCGCGCTGGCCAGGAAGACCAGCGCGTCGACGGCCAGCAGGCGGTCGATCAGGAGCCGCAGATCGTCGCGCGGGCCCAGGTGGCCGATCGACATCACGGTCATGCACACGCCGATCATGGTGGCCGACGTGGGCAGGATGTGCGCCGAAAGGCCGCCCGCGGATGACGCCATCTTTTTTTGTCCTGGCGCGGGCTTCACCCGATCCGCACCGGCACGAAGATCTTGTCTTCGCCGCGCTGGATCAGGAGCGCCACCGACTTGTCGGCCTTGGCCACCACCTCGCGCACCTGCTCCAGGCTCCTGGCGGGCGTGCCGTTGATGGCCAGCAGCACGTCGCCCGCCTGCACGCCGGCGATGGCGGACGGGCCCGCCACATCCTCGACGAGCAGCCCGTTCTCGATGGCGGCTTCGCGCTTTTCCTGCGGCTGCAGCGGCCGCAGCGCAAGGCCGAGCTTGCCCTGCCCCGCCGCACTCTCGTTCCTGGCAACCTGCGCGGGCTTGTCGCTCGCATCGCCGAGCTTGGCCGAAAGCTCCTGCCGCTCGCCCTGGCGCCAGACTTCGAGCGTGACCTTCTTGCCCGGTGCCTGCTGCCCGATGACCGCGGGCAGGTCGCCCGACGAGACGATGGGCTGGTTGTCCACCTTGCGTATCACGTCGCCCGCCTTCAGGCCGGCCTTGTCGCCAGGGCCGCCCTTCTCGATGTTGGAGACCAGCGCGCCCTCGGGCTTGTCGAGCTTGAAGGAGTCGGCAAAGGCCTGGTTCACTTCCTGCACCGCCACGCCAAGGCGCGCATGCGTGGCCTTGCCGGTCGCGACGATCTGGTCCTTCACCTGAACCGCTACGTCGATCGGAATCGCGAACGACACGCCCTGGTAGCCGCCGCTGCGGCTGTAGATCTGCGAGTTGATGCCGACCACCTCGCCGCGCGTGTTGAGCAGCGGGCCGCCGGAGTTGCCGGGGTTCACCGCGACGTCGGTCTGGATGAACGGCACGTAGCTGTCGTCGGGCAGCGAGCGGCCCTTGGCGCTCACGACGCCGGCCGTCACCGTGCTCTCGAAGCCGAAGGGCGAGCCGATGGCCAGCACCCATTCGCCGACCTTCAGGTCCTTGGTGTTGCCGAGCGCGAGCGTGGGCAGGTTCTTGGCGTCGATCTTGAGCACCGCGATGTCGGTCTTGGCGTCGGCGCCGAGCACCTTCGCGCGGTATTCGCGCCGGTCGGTCAGCTTGACGGTGACCTCCTTGGCGTCCTTCACGACGTGCGCATTGGTCATGATGATGCCGTCGGGACTCACGATGAAGCCCGAGCCCTGCGCGCGCACCGGCACTTCGCGCTGCTGGGCGCGCGGGCCGATCTGGCCCTGGAAGCGGCGGAAGAACTGGAACATCGGATCGTCCGGATCGATGCCCTGCATCTCGGCCGCGGCCTGATCCTCGGACGCCTTGGCGGTGCCGGTCACGCTGATGTTGACCACCGCGGGGCCGTCGCGCGAAGTGATGGTCGAAAAGTCGGGCAGCGTCACCATGGCCGCAGGGGCCACGCTCGCAGCGTTGGTGGTCGGCGCATTCACGGCACGGGCACTGGTGTAGGCGCCGGCACCGACGGCGCCGATCACCCCGGCGGTCGCCAGGGCAAGCACCAGGGCATGGGGAGAAGTCAGTCGGGTGTTCATTTCTAGCTTTCCTTTCAATGCGTCTGCACGCAAACACGATGAAAGGAATGTCGGCCCGCTGGCTTAAGCGCGGCTTAAACGAAGCGCGCGCGCCGATTCAGGCCTTGTCGGCAAAGCGCACCAGCACCCGCAGGCCGCCCAGCGTCGGAGAGGCCGCGAGCGCGACCGTGGCGCCATGCATCTGCGCGATTGACTTCACGATGGCCAGGCCGAGCCCGCTGCCCGGCGCCTGCGGCTCGCCCGAGCGGTAGAAGCGGTCGAGCACGCGCTCGCGCTCTTCCTGCGGCAAGCCGGGGCCGCTGTCGTCCACGCTCAGTTCCACCGCCGCGCCCAGGCTTGCAATGCCGACGTCGACGCGACCCTCTTCGGGCGTGTACTTGACGGCGTTGTCGATGAGGTTGCGCAGCAGCATGCGCAGCGCCTCGGGCTGCCCGTTCACCATGGCCGGATCGGCATGCGAGATGCCGATGTCGATGCGCCGGGCCTGCGCCGCCGCGACCGCGTCCGAGATGGCGAGGCGCGCCACTTCGCCCAGGTCGACCGGTTCGGACTTTGCCCCCGCCGCCATGCTGGCCTCATGCCGGGCCAGCGCGAGCATCTGCTCGACCAGGCGCGTCGCGCGGTCGATACCGGCGACCAGCCGGCTCACGGCCAGCTCGCGCGACGCAGCGTCGGACGCGCGCTGCAGGCCCTGCACCTGCAGCTTCAGCGCGGCCAACGGCGAGCGCAATTCGTGCGCCGCATCGGCGACGAAGTGCTTCTGGGCATCGAAGGCATGCCGCACCCGGTCGAACAGGAGGTTGAGTTCCTGCACCAGCGGGCGTACCTCGTCGGGCAGGTTCTCCTCGCTCACGGGGGAAAGATCGTCGGCCTGCCGCGAGGCGACCTGCCCGCGCACGCGCGCCACCGGCGCGAGCGACCGGCTCACCACCCACCACACCACCAGCATGAGCAGCGGCGCCATCAGCGCCACCGGCGCGATGGTGCGCAGCGCCAGCGCGCCGGCCATGTTGCGGCGCGCCGCCATGTCCTGCGCGACCTGGATCACGAGCCCGCTGGTCTGCATCGAGAACACGCGGTAGGTGGTGCCGCGCGCACGCACGTCGGCAAAGCCCAACACCGCCAGTTGCGGCAGCGCGGCCTGCTCGGCCGATTCGAAGATGCGCACGCCGTCGGCGGTCCACACCTGCACCACGAAATCGAAGTTCTGCTCGCCGCTGCCCAGGCCACCCACGGCCGCGCTCGGCGGCAGGCCGGCGCGCAGCGAGAGCGCCATCTGCTGCATGTGGTAGTCGAAGATGTCGTCGGCCTCCTTCAGCACCGTGCGGTAGGCCACCACCGCCTGCGCACCGGCGGCCAGCACGATGGCCGCGAGCAGGAACCACAGCAGGCGCGCGCGCAGGGATCCGGTCAGCGCGCGGATCATGCCTTTGGCACCATGTAGCCCACGCCCCGCACGTTGCGGATCAGTTCTGCACCGA
This sequence comes from Variovorax sp. SPNA7, assembly GCF_033807855.1. NCBI lineage: Bacteria > Pseudomonadati > Pseudomonadota > Betaproteobacteria > Burkholderiales > Comamonadaceae > Variovorax > Variovorax sp. SPNA7. The sequence goes on along the minus strand of NZ_CP138513.1, from coordinate 2,814,504 downwards.
GTTTCTTGCGCAGGCCGTGCACGTAGACCTCGACCGCATTGCTGCTGATCTCGTCCTTCCAGCTGTAGAGCTTTTCCTCGAGCTGGGCGCGCGACAGCACCATGCCGGGCCGCGCGATGAGCGGTTCGAGCACCGCCCATTCGCGCGCCGAAAGCACCACCGGCTGGCCCTCCACCGCGACCTCGCGCGTGGCCGGGTTGATGCTCACGCCCATGTGCTCGTACACCGGCTCGGCGCGCCCCGCGGCCCGGCGCAGCAAGGCGCGGATGCGGGCCAGCAGCTCATCGAGATCGTAGGGCTTGAGCACGTAGTCGTCGGCGCCCGCATCGAGCCCTTCGATGCGCTGCTGCACCGAGTCGCGCGCGGTGGCAATCAGCACCGGCATGCGCTGCTTGCGGGCGCGCAGGCTGCGCAGCACCTCGAGCCCGTCGCGGCGCGGCACGCCCAGGTCGAGCAGCACGAGGTCGTACTGCTGGGTGCGCAATGCGGACTCGGCCGCCTCGCCGTCCTTCACCCAGTCCACGGCGTACTGCTCGGCGCGCAGCAGGTCGAGCACGGCCTCGCCGATCATCACGTCGTCTTCGAGAAGCAGGAGTCGCATGGTGTTGTTTGGTCCGTTTCGGGATTCGAGGCGATGGCTATGCGGAAGTTCATCTCACAGCAGCGACCGGACTTCGCGCGCCGCCTCGAAGAGCAGCGGCAGCATCTCGCGCTGGAGCGTCTCTTCCTGGTAGCGCGTGCCGGACAGCACCACGTTGAGCGCGGCCACCGTGCGGCCCTGCATGTCGCGCAGCGGCACCGCGAGCGCCTGCACGCCGAGCTCGTGCTCTTCGCTGGCAAAGCAGTAGTCGTCCTTGCGCACGCGGGAGATCAGCTGGCGCAGGCCGCGCGCCTGGGTGGTGGTGTGCGGCGTGAGCCGCGCGAGGTGGCGCCCCTTGAGCCATTGCGTGAACTGGGCCGGCGCCATGGCCGCGAGCAGCACCCGTCCGGTCGATGTGGCATGCGCCGGCAAGCGGGCGCCAAGATGCAGGCCGTAGGCCAGCACGCGGGTCGGCGTGCCGTAGGCGCCGCTGCGCGCGATGATGACCGCCTCTTCGCCATCGAGCACCACGGCCGAGAACGATTCGCCGGTCTGCGCCGCCAGCCGGTTCAGCGTGGGCTGCAGCGCGCGCGGCAGCCGCGACGATGCCAGGTAGCTGCCCGAGAAGCGCAGCACCTTGGGGGCCATCCAGAAATAGCTGCCGTCGGTCTCCAGGTAGCCCAGGTGGGCCAGCGTGAGCAGGTGCCGGCGCGCGGCGGCGCGCGTGAGGCCGGCGCGCTCGGCGGCCAGCGTGGCGTTGAGGCGCTGGCGCTCGGTGTCGAAGCTTTCGAGCACCGCCATTCCCTTGGCGATGCCCTCGATGAAGTCGGCCTTGGCGATGGTCATTTCGGTCAATGTACGAAGTGTTGCGCGATGATCGCGCAGCCATTCGCATGATCGCACAGAGCCTTGGTGCACGCCGCGACAGCCGGCCGCGTACGTTCTACGCTCCCGGAAAACCCATTGGAGACACGAACATGCGCACACAGGTCGCGATCATCGGCGCAGGTCCGGCAGGCCTGCTTCTCGGACAGCTGCTTTTCAAGGCCGGCATCGACAACGTCATCGTCGAGCGCCAGAGCGGCGACTACGTGCTCGGACGCATCCGCGCCGGCGTGCTCGAGCAGGTCACCATGGACCTGCTGGCGCGCGCGGGCGTCGATGCGCGCGCCAAGGCCGAAGGGCTGCCGCACGAAGGCATCGAACTGCTGTTCAAGGGCGCGCGGCACCGCATCGACATGCACGGCCTGACAAACGGCAAGCAGGTCACGGTCTACGGCCAGACCGAAGTGACGCGCGACCTGATGGAAGCGCGTTCGGCCGAAGGCCTTGCCACCATCTATAGCGCCGCCAACGTCAGCCTGCACGGCTTCGATTCGCAGCGCCCGCGCGTGCGCTATGAAAAAGACGGCCAGACGCACGAGATCGAGTGCGACTTCATCGCCGGCTGCGACGGCTACCACGGCGTGAGCCGCGCCAGCGTGCCGGCCGACGCCATCCAGACCTATGAAAAGATCTATCCCTTCGGCTGGCTCGGCGTGCTGGCCGATGTGCCGCCGGTGTCGCACGAACTGATCTACGCCAACACCGAACGCGGCTTTGCGCTGTGCAGCATGCGCAGCGCGCACCGCAGCCGCTACTACGTGCAGGTGCCGGCCGACGAGAAGGTCCAGAACTGGAGCGACGAGGCCTTCTGGGACGAGCTGCGCGCACGGCTCGACCCCGAGGCCCGCGCGCGGCTGGTGACAGGCCCTTCGCTCGAGAAAAGCATTGCGCCGCTGCGCAGCTTCGTGGCCGAACCGATGCGCTTCGGCGCGCTGTTCCTGGCCGGCGACGCCGCGCACATCGTGCCGCCGACCGGCGCCAAGGGCCTCAACCTGGCAACGGCCGACGTGGGCTACCTCTCGCGGGCACTCGAGATCTTCTACGGCGAGAAATCGGCCTCAGCGCTCGACCGGTATTCCGACCTCTGCCTGCGCCGCGTCTGGAAGGCGGAGCGCTTCTCGTGGTGGTTCACCTCGCTGATGCACCGCTTCCCCGAGACCGGCGCCTTCGGCCAGAAGATCCAGGAAGCCGAACTCGACTACCTCGTGCATTCGCACGCGGCCTCCACCGCGCTGGCGGAGAACTACGTAGGCCTGCCGCTCGAAGACTTCTAGCCGGCCGCTTCGAGCGTCTTCTTCATCGCCACGCCGCCCTGCGCCATCATCGGTTCGATGTAGGCGGCCAGCTCGTCGGGCAGCACGTCGGTGATCCAGACGAAGCGCGAGCGCGCCTCGCCGTGGGCGAACACCTGGGCCGAGGCATGGTGGTGGCTCGCCTTGCCGCCGGTGATGGTGTAGGCCAGGCGGCGGTTGGCCTCGTCGATGCCCACGAGCAGTTCGCGCGCCACCAGGCCGTTGGCAAAGCTGACGATGCGCGCGCCTTTGCCGTCCAGCTCGCAGCCGGTGAGAAAGCCGGGCGCAAGGCGCGTATGCACGGCGCCGAAGTCGCGCAGCGCGTCCCAGACCTGCCCCGCATCGGCTTCGACGATGAATTCCTTGTAGATCGTTGCCATGGTTGTGCGCCTTCAGGGGCAGACCGCCGCGTGGAAGCGCCGGCTCGCGGCAAGGTCTCTGGCTTTCAGTCCGATGGGGTCGTACATGGCGATGGCTTTCTGCTCGATGGGTGAATCAGGCGGTCATCATCGGACAGTGCGGCCAGGCGGTCTTGGAAAATCTTGCGGTCGCCCTTGGCGGCCTGGCGAAAGCCGCGCGGCGATACCCCGGCCGCGCGGTGGAAGGTGCGAACGAAGTTGCTCAGGTCGGCAAAGCCGACGTCGAAGGCCACGTCGGTCACGGCCCGGTCGTCGTCCGCCAGCAACCGCGCCGCGTGGCGCAGGCGCGAACGGACCAGGTACTGGTGCGGCGTGACGCCGAGCATCTGCGAGAACAGGCGCAGGAAGTGGAACGAACTCAGTCCCGCTTCGGACGCCGCAGTTTCGAGGCCGATGTCGTCGTGAGTTCGCGTCGATCCACATCGCCGCATCGACCGCACGACGCCTGTCGCGTGCCGCAGCGGATGGCGGCGGGGGTTTGCTGCGCCCTTCCACCACCTCGACGAAGCGGCTCGCGAACCACATGCCCAGCTCGTCGAGGCCCGCATCGCCCTGCCCCTCGACCGCGGCCTGCGCAAGTTCGCCGAGCACCATCAGCTCGGGCAGCGGCGGAAGCCCTGCCGTACGCCAGGTCCGCTGGTCGCCGCCGATCAGGTCGACGAAGCCCGGCGACAGATGAAACGCCAGGCATTCGTCGCCGCAGACATGGTGGTCGTGGGTGCAGACGTATTCATCGCCTGGACAGCCCTCCAGCACCGAGCCGGCCACCAGTTCATAAGCGTTGCCGCGCGTGCGGTAGCCGAAGCTGCCCTTGCGCACGTACGAGACCGAATACTCGGCGTGCATCTCGGCGAACGGCCGCGCGCCGGGCTGGGCATCGCAGCGGTAGCTCGACACGCGGATCGCATCGGTCTGCAGTTCGGTGGTGACGAGCATGGTGCGTGCGCCCTTCGATCACCCGGCCTGGAGATGCTCAGTCGACGGTGTGCATGGCCTGCCACACGCGCGCCGGGCTCAGCGGCATGCGCAGGCGCGGAGCGCTCGCCGCAAGGCCGTTGCGCGCAAAGGCATCGGCCACGGCGTTCACGATGGCGGGCGTGGCGCCGATGGTGCCCAGCTCGCCCACGCCCTTCACGCCCAGCGGGTTGTTGGCGCACGGTGTCGACTCGTCCATTTCCATGTGGAACATGGCCTGGACGATATCCGCGCGCGGCGCCGCGTAGTCCATGAGGCTGCCGGTGAGCGGCTGGCCGGTCTCGTTGTCGTACACCACCTGCTCGTACAGCGCCTGGCCGATGCCCTGCACCGCGCCGCCTTCGAGCTGGCCGCGAACGATCATCGGATTGATCACGCGGCCCACGTCGTTGACCGAGCTGTAGGCCACCACGCTGATCTCGCCCGTGGGCGGATCGATTTCGATCTCGCAGACGTGGCAGCCGTTGGGCCAGGTCGGCCCGGCCACGGTGCTGGTGGAATCGACGAAGATCTCGCGCTCGGGCTGCTTGCCCGCCAGCGCGAACAGGTCGAGCTCCAGATCGGTGCCCGCCACGGTGAAGACGCCGCGGGTGTAGGTGATGTCGTCGATGGCGGCTTCGAACTCCTGGGCCGCGAGCGCGCGCGCCTTGTCGATGGTGCGTTCGGCGCCGATGCGGACCGCCGAACCGCCGGTGAAGAGGGAGCGCGAGCCGGCGCTGCCGAAGCCGTCGCCGCGGTCGGTGTCGCCGAGCACGACGCGCACCTTTTCGATCGGCACGCCGAAGGCATCGATCGCTAGCTGCGCAAGCGAGGTGGCAATGCCCTGCCCCATGGCATTGACGGCGGAGAACACCTCGATCACGCCGTCGGCCTGCACCGAGACCGTGACGCGCTCCTCGAACACATTGCCGCCGGTCCACTCGAGAAAGGTGGCAATGCCCAGGCCGCGGTGCTTGCCGTTGTTCGCCGACTCGGCAGCGCGGGTGTCGAAACCCTGCCAGTCGGCCAGCGCCAGCGCCTGGTCCATCACCGACTCGAACTTGCCGGTGTCGTAGGTCTGCGCCATCGGGTTCTTGTAGGGCATCTGCTCGGGGCGGATGAAGTTGCGGCGGCGCAGCGCGATGCGATCGATGCCGGTCTGGCGGGCGGCTTCGTCCATCAGGCGCTCGATGGTGAAGATCGCCTCGGGACGGCCCGCACCGCGGTAGGCGCCCGTGGGCGCGGTGTTGGTGAGCACCGCCTTGAAATGGAAGTCGATGGTCTGGATGTCGTAGACGCTGGTCTGCACCCAGGGGCCGATCAGCAGCTGGATCGCAACGCCGGTGCCGGTGGCGTAGGCGCCGACGTTGGCCAGCGTCCTGATGCGCAGCGCAAGGATCTTTCCGTCCGCATCGAGCGCGAGTTCGGCCTTGGCCTCGATGTCGCGGCCGTGCGCGCTCGAAAGAAACTCCTCGCTGCGGTCGGCCACCCATTTCACGGGGCGCCCGACCTGCAGCGCCGCAAATGCAACGGCAATGTCCTCCGGATAGGCGCCGGTCTTCATGCCGAAGCCGCCGCCCACGTCGCCCACCACCACGCGCACCTTTTCCTTGGCGAGGCCGATGGCGGCGCACACCGAATCGCGCACGCCCGACGGCATCTGGGTGCTCATGCGGATGGTGAGGCGGCCCGATTCGGCATCAGGCGCCGCGAGCACCGAGCGCGGTTCGATGGTCAGCGCCACCACGCGCTGGTTGACCACGTCGAGCGCCACCACGTGCTTCGCCTTGGCAAAGGCGGCCGTTGCAGCGTCGCTGCTGCCGTGGCGCATTTCAGCGGCGACGTTGCCGGTGGCTTCCTCGCACAGCAGCGGCGCGCCGTCGGCGGTGGCGCTTGCGAGATCGACCACCATGGGAAGCGCTTCGTAGTCGACCATCACCGCCTCGGCGGCATCGCGTGCCTGCTGGAGGGTTTCGGCCACCACCACGGCCACGGGCTCGCCCACGAAGCGCGTCGTGCCATGCGCCAGGGCCAGGCGCGGGGGGCTGGCGCAGTCGCTGCCGTCGGCCCGCTTGAAGCCCACGGCGCCCGGCATCGGCTTGACGCCGGCTTCGGCCAGTTCAGAGCCGGTGATCACGCGCAGCACGCCGGGCATGGCGGCGGCGGCGGCCGTATCGATCGACACGATGCGCGCATGCGGGTAGGGGGACCGAAGGAAGACGAGATGCGTCTGGCCGGGGAGCGCGACGTCGTCGGTGTAGCGGCCTGCGCCGGACAGCAGGCTCTCGTCCTCGAGGCGGCGCACTGCCTGGCCGCTGCCGAAACGCGTGGGGGTGGAATCAGTGGTCAACGTGGTCCTCTTGGGCGGGCCTCGGCCAGGCAACGCTGGCCCGGCGGGTCCGCATGGAGTGCAAATGGGAAGCAGCACTATATGGGCTTCGGATAGTCTTGTGCGCTTCACGGGCGGCGCCTGTGGCGCGCGGGCCGCAATCGTTTGCCCGTCCCGCTGCGGGGCGGGCATTTTCCCGGCCTCGGCCGAAGCGTGGACGAAGCCGTGTATACCTACGGCCATGCAACAACTGCCCTGGCTCGAACCCGGCGACGCACTGCCCGACCCCGCCTCCGCCTGGGGCGAGCACGATCCCGTACCCGGGCTGCTCGCCGCCGGCGGAGCGCTCGACGTCGACACCCTGGTGCACGCCTACGGCCGCTGCGTGTTTCCCTGGTTCAGCGAAGACCAGCCGATTCTCTGGTGGAGCCCCGACCCGCGCATGGTGCTGCAGGTGGCCGAGTTCAAGCTCCACAGGTCGCTGCGCAAGACGCTGGCCCGCTTCACCCAGACCGCCGGCTGCGAGGTGCGCATCGACCACGATTTCGCCTCGGTCATCGCGGCCTGCTCTCAATCGCCGCGCACCGGCCAATCGGGCACGTGGATCGTGCCGGACATGGTGGAAGCCTACCTGGCGATGCATCGGGCCGGCCACGCGCACAGCGTGGAAACCTGGATCGACGGCAAGCTCGCAGGCGGCCTCTACTGCGTGGGGCTGGGGCGCGCTGTGTTCGGCGAGTCGATGTTCACGCGCCGTCCGGACGCCTCCAAGATCGCGCTGGCCGCGCTGGTGTGCCTGTGCCGCCGCTTCCAGGTGAAGATGATCGACTGCCAGCAGAACACCTCGCACCTGGCCAGCTTGGGCGCCCGCGAAATGTCGCGCAGCCGCTTCGTGGCGCACGTGGCCAGGGCCCGGGAACAACAGGGGCCACAGTGGCATTTCGAGCCCGTATACTGGGCAGAACTCCTTTCCGCGCGACCTTCCGGACCGACGTGACGCACCTCAAGGATCTTCCGCTTCACACGCTGCAGTTCTACGCGACGGCGCCCTACCCCTGCAGCTACCTGCCGGACCGCCAGGCCCGCTCGCAGGTGGCCACGCCCAGCCATCTGATCCACAACGACGCCTACTCCGACCTGGTGCTCAGCGGCTTCCGGCGCAGCGGCATGTTCACCTACCGGCCCTACTGCGACGGTTGCCGCGCCTGCATACCGCTGCGCGTGCTGGTCGACAGCTTCCAGCCCAGCCGCAGCCAGCGCCGCGCCGTGAAGCAGCACAAGAACCTGCTGGCGCGCGTACTCAAGCTGTGCTTCGTGCCCGAGCACTACAAGCTCTACCTGCGCTACCAGACCGGCCGCCATGCCGGCGGCGGCATGGACCACGACAGCATCGACCAGTACACCCAGTTCCTGCTGCAGAGCCGGGTCAACTCCCGGCTGGTCGAATTCCGCGAGACGCTGCCGGACGGCACGGCGGGCGCGCTCAAGATGGTGTCGATCCTCGATGTGCTGAACGACGGCATCTCCGCGGTCTATACCTTCTACGAACCCGACAGCAGCGCCGGCTACGGCACCTACAGCGTGATGTGGCAGATCGAGCAGGCCCGCAAGCTCGGCCTGCCGCACGTCTATCTCGGCTACTGGATCGAAGGCAGCGCCAAGATGAACTACAAGGCGCGCTTTGCGCCGCACGAACTGCTGATCGACGGACGCTGGCAAGCACCATCCGATTTCACAAGGTAAAATGGCGCCCGGTCCACACCGCATCGCGCCATGAGAAAAAACCAATCCGACGTTCCTGCCGTTCCAGTCATCCAGGTGATCGAGCGCATGTTCGCGCTGATCGACGTGCTCGCCTCCCGCGAGGAGGCCATTTCGCTGAAGGAAATCAGCGAGAAGACGGGCCTGCACCCCTCCACCACCCACCGCATCCTCAACGACCTGGCGGTCGGCCGCTTTGTCGACCGGCCCGAGGCCGGCAGCTACCGGCTCGGCATGCGGCTGCTGGAACTCGGCAACCTCGTCAAGGGCCGGCTCAACGTGCGCGACGCCGCGCTGGGGCCGATGCGCGAACTGCACAAGCTCACCCAGCAGCCCGTCAACCTCAGCATGCGCCAGGGCGACGAGATCGTCTACATCGAGCGTTCGTACAGCGAGCGTTCGGGCATGCAGGTGGTGCGCGCCATCGGCGGGCGGGCCGCCCTGCACCTGACTTCCACCGGCAAGCTGTTCCTGGCAGCTGACGATCCGCAGCGCGTGCGCAGCTACGCCACGCGGACCGGCCTGGCCGGCCATACGCGCAACAGCATCACGCAACTGCCTGCGCTCGAGCGCGAACTGTCGAAGGCGCGCCAGTACGGCATTGCACGCGACAACGAGGAACTCGAGCTGGGCGTGCGCTGCATGGCCGCCGGCATCTACGACGACCAGGGCAAATTGGTGGCCGGATTGTCGATTTCCGCGCCCGCAGACCGGCTGGACGAAGGATGGCTGCCAAAGCTGCAGGCCACGGCCAACGAAATTTCGGGGGCGCTTGGCTACAAGGATGCTGCAGCCGTGGCGGCGGCAGGCCCTGCGGCAATCGGTACCAGCAGCGCTTCAGGCCCGACCGCAGGCTGATCGACCAGCCTGCGCCGCGGTTCTCGAGATGCCGCCCTTTTCAGGGCGGCTCATTCGATCAACCGGCGACCTGGTAGGCCGCAGTGCTGCGCGATGCAGCCGGCGAGCCCGTCGAGGCGTGCGTGGCCTCGACCCAGCGGCGAACACGTTCCGCATCGGCAATGCGGCTGAACTTGCCGGCCGAATCCAGGAACACCATGATCAGCTTGCGGCCCGCCACCTTGGCCTGCATCACGAGGCACTGGCCGGCTTCGGAGATGTAGCCCGTCTTCTGCACGCCGATTTCCCAATCCGGGCTCTTCACGAGACGGTTGGTGGTGTTGAACTGCAGCACGCGGTTGCCTACCTCGACCTGGTATTCAGGCGAGGTCGACAGCGAGCGCACCGTGGCGTCGGAATAGGCGGCGTTGACGAGCAGCGCGAGGTCCTGCGCGCTCGACTGGTTGCGGCTCGACAGGCCGGTGGGCTCCACGTAGCGCGTGTCCTTCATGCCGAGCATCTTCGCCTTGGCGTTCATGATGCTCACGAAGGTTGCAAGGCCGCCGGGATAGGTGCGGCCCAGTGCATGCGCCGCACGGTTTTCGCTCGACATCAGGGCCAGGTGCAGGAGCTCGCCGCGCGACAGCGTGGTGCCGACCGTCAGGCGCGAACGGCTGCCCTTTTCGGTGTCGACGTCGTCCTGCGTGATGGTGATCAGCTCGTCGTTCGGAAGATGCGCTTCGCTGATCAAGAGGCCGGTCATCAGCTTGGTGAGCGATGCAATCGGGAGCACCGCGTGATCGTTCTTGCTGAACAGCACTTCGTGCGTGTCCTGGTCGATCACGAGCGCAACGCTCGACTTCAGGTCGAGCAGGTCGTCGGTTCCGTGCAGGCCGGCCAGCTGGCCGAAGGACTGGCGCGCAGGCGTTTCAACGCGAACCACCGAGCGGCGTTGCACGGCAACCACGGTCTTGCCGTTCTTCTGGCGAATGGAGGCCACCACGTTGCGGCCGCCACGAACGACCTTCTCGCTTCGATCGGCCTTGCCGCCACGCGGCGCCTTGGCGGAACGTTTGACTTCCACCGGCACCGGCCCCTTGGCCTTCTTGGCCACGGCGGTCTTGGCTGCGGTTGTTTTTTCCTTCTTGGCGGCCTGTGCACCGGACAGCAAAAACGCCGTGGCGCAGAGCGCGACGGCGACGAATTTGACTGCGGGCAAGAACCGCTGGCTGGAAACTCGGCGGGGGCGGGTTTCAGGCATTAATAAATCTCCAGCGGCGAAATTGAGAACCGCAGTGTATCCAAATCAAAAAAGGCACGCAATATCAGTTACTTGCGTCCTGTTCTTCAATCGAATAACAAGAACCGCCTGTCACCTAACCTTGTGCCGCCACTTTCTCAGCTTGGCTCTGTAACTTGTTGAGCGCACTCAAATAAGCCTTTGCCGACGCGACCACGATGTCCGGATCTGCCCCGACACCGTTGACCACCCGCCCCGCATTTTGTAACCGAACTGTAACTTCTCCTTGGCTTTCTGTCGAGCCACTTATCGCGTTGACAGAGTAAAGCACCATCTCCGCACCACTCCTGACGTGCGACTCGATGGCCTTGAGGGAAGCATCGACCGGGCCATTGCCGTCGGATTCACCGGTGACTTCCTTGCCCTGAACGGTGAAAACAACCTTGGCCTGGGGACGTTCGCCGGTTTCACTGTGCTGCGAAAGTGAGACAAAAGCAAACTGTTCGTCAACGTTCGAATGCTCTTCGGCGCTGACGAGCGCAAGGATGTCCTCGTCGAAAATTTCGGACTTGCGGTCTGCCAGTTCCTTGAAACGCGAGAAGGCGGCGTTGATGTCGGCTTCGCCGGCCATGGTCACGCCCAGTTCCTGCAGACGCTGCTTGAATGCATTGCGCCCGCTGAGCTTGCCCAGCACGATCTTGTTGGCGGCCCAGCCCACGTCTTCGGCACGCATGATCTCGTAGGTGTCGCGGGCCTTGAGCACGCCGTCCTGGTGAATGCCCGAGGCGTGCGCAAAGGCGTTGGCGCCCACCACGGCCTTGTTGGGCTGCACCACGAAGCCGGTGGTCTGGCTCACCATGCGGCTCGCGGCCACGATGTGCGTGGTGTCGATGTTGAGGTCCAGGCCGAAGTAGTCCCTGCGCGTCTTGACCGCCATCACCACCTCTTCGAGCGAGCAGTTGCCCGCGCGCTCGCCCAGGCCGTTGATCGTGCATTCGACTTGGCGCGCGCCGCCGATCTTCACGCCCGCCAGCGAGTTGGCCACCGCCATGCCCAGGTCGTTGTGGCAATGCACCGACCAGATCGCCTTGTCGCTGTTGGGCACGCGCTCGCGCAGCATCTTGATGAAGTTGCCGTAGAGCTCCGGAATGGCGTAGCCCACGGTGTCGGGCACGTTGATGGTGGTGGCGCCCTCGTTGATCACGGTCTCCAGCACGCGGCAGAGAAAGTCGGGGTCGCTGCGGTAGCCGTCCTCGGGGCTGAACTCCACGTCGGACACCAGATTGCGCGCAAAGCGCACAGCGAGCTTCGCCTGCTCGTGCACTTCGTCCGGCGACATGCGCAGCTTCTTTTCCATGTGAAGCGGCGAGGTCGCGATGAAAGTGTGGATGCGCCCGCGCGCCGCGCCCTTGAGCGCCTCGGCTGCGCGCGAGATGTCGCGGTCGTTGGCGCGCGACAGGCCGCACACCGTCGACTCCTTGATGATGTCGGCAATCGCCTTGACGGCTTCGAAGTCGCCGTTCGAACTGGCTGGAAAGCCCGCTTCGATGACGTCGACCTTGAGCCGTTCGAGCTGCTTGGCAATGCGCATCTTCTCGTCGCGCGTCATCGAGGCGCCGGGCGACTGCTCGCCGTCGCGCAAGGTGGTGTCGAAAATAATGAGTTGGTCGGTCATCGTGGATCTCCTTGGTTCGTTGGCACCTTGCGCGTACGGCGGGGAACGGCGTCAGGCGAGCTCAACCACCGATTGTGCGCTGTGCGCGCCGCGGGTCCGCGCGCGCTGCACGCCCGAGACAATGGCCTTCAGCGAAGCCGAGATCACGTTCGCGTCGATGCCCACGCCGAACAGCGTCTGGGCGTCGTCCACGCGCAGTTCGAGGTATGCCACCGACTTGGCATCGGCGCCCGCGCCAATGGCGTGCTGGTGGTAGTCCATCACGCGCACGGTATGGCCGGTGGCCTTGCTCAGTGCCTGCGTGAAGGCGTCGATCGGCCCGTTGCCGCGGCCTTCGATGGCGCGGATCTCGCCGTCCCAGGGCAGGTCGCCGCGCAGCACCACCGAGGCGCTGGCGCCCTCGCCTTCTTCCTCGATCACGCGGTGCTGCAAGGAATGCGCGGCCTCGAGGCCGTATTCGCGCACGAACAGCTCCCAGAGGTCGGCGGCAGTGAGTTCCTTGCCGGCCACGTCCATCACGCGCTGCACGGCCTGCATGAATTCCATCTGCAGGCGGCGCGGCATCTCGAGGCCGTATTCGCTTTCGAGCAGGTAGGCCATGCCGCCCTTGCCCGACTGGCTGTTGACGCGGATCACGGCCTCGTAGCTGCGGCCCACGTCCTTCGGGTCGATCGGGAGGTAGGGCATGTCCCAGATGTCGCCGTCCTTGCGCGCCGCGAAGGCCTTCTTGATCGCGTCCTGGTGCGAACCCGAGAACGAGGTGTAGACGAGATCGCCCACATACGGATGGCGCGGATGCACCGGGATCTGGTTGCAGTGCTCGACCGTCGCGCGGATCTCGTCGATGTTCGAGAAATCGAGTTCGGGCGAAACGCCCTGCGTGTAGAGGTTGAGCGCGACGTTCACGAGGTCGAGATTGCCGGTGCGCTCGCCGTTGCCGAACAGGCAGCCTTCGATGCGCTCGGCGCCCGCCATCAGCGCCAGTTCGCCGGCCGCCGTGCCGGTGCCGCGGTCGTTGTGCGGGTGCACGCACAGCACGATCGAATCGCGGCGCGCGAGGTTGCGGTGCATCCACTCGATCATGTCGGCAAAGATGTTTGGCGTGGAATGCTCGACCGTGGTGGGCAGGTTGACGATGCACTTGCGCTCTGGCGTCGGCGCCCAGACTTCCGTCACCGCATCGACCACGCGCTTGGAGAACACGACGTCGGTACCCGAGAACATTTCGGGCGAATACTGGAAGGTCCACTTCGTGGCCGGCTGCTTGGCGGCGAATTCGTTGAACATGCGCGCATGGCTGCTCGCAAGCTCGACGATCTGGTCCTCGTCCATGCCGAGCACCACGCGGCGCATCACGGGCGCCACCGCGTTGTAGAGGTGGACGATGGCGCGTGGTGCGCCCTGCAGCGATTCGAAGGTGCGGGCAATGAGATGGTCGCGCGCCTGCGTCAGCACCTGGATCGTCACGTCGTCGGGAATGCGGTCTTCTTCGATCAGCTTGCGTACGAAGTCGAATTCGACTTGCGAGGCGGAGGGAAAGCCGACCTCGATTTCCTTGAAGCCGATGGCCACGAGCGTCTCGAACATGCGCATCTTGCGGGCGATGTCCATCGGCTCGACCAGCGCCTGGTTGCCATCGCGCAGGTCGGTCGACAGCCAAATCGGGGCCTTGGTCAGCACGGCATCGGGCCAGGTGCGGTCCTTGAGGCCGATCGGGGCGAATGCGCGGTATTTGGCTTGAGGTTGCTTCAGCATGTCGATTTCTCTGTGATGGTTGGAATCAACCAGCAACCCCAAAGACAAACGGCCCGTTGCTGGTGCGAACGGGCCGTGGTGAGGGATTTGCGCGTGCGCTACCGTCTCCGCCCGTGAGGGAGGGCTAGTAGGGCCAGCAGCGAAATCTTGGTCATGAGGATTGGGAATGTAGCACAAGCCGGCTTCAGTTATGCAAGCCCCGCTCGTCGGGCTCTTCGGTCGAGGTGCTGATCACGCTCGCCTGCTGCCCCTTGGCCTTGCGCCACGCATAGACCACATAGCCGCTCAGGCCATAGGCCACGAAGAGGCCGAAAAGCACCGTGGGCGGATGGATGTTGATGACGGCGATGCCGAGCGCAATGAGCACGATCACCACGAAAGGCACGCTCTTCTTCATCTGGACGTCCTTGAAGCTGTAGAACGGCGCATTGGTGACCATCGAAAGTCCCGCATAGAGCGTGAACGCGAAGGTGATCCACGTGATCTGCGTCCACGAGAGATACAGCACCTCGCCGCCGCGTTTGCCCCACTCGGTCATGAGCCAGATGAAGCCGGCCACGAGCGCCGCCGCCGCCGGCGACGGCAGCCCCTGGAACCAGCGCTTGTCGACCACGCCGGTATTGACGTTGAAGCGCGCCAGGCGCAGCGCCGCGCAGGCGCAGTACACGAAGGCCGCGATCCAGCCCCAGCGGCCCAGGCCCTTGAGCGACCATTCGTAGGCGATGAGCGCAGGAGCGGCCCCGAACGAAACCATGTCCGACAGCGAATCCATCTGCTCGCCGAACGCGCTCTGCGTGTTGGTCATGCGGGCCACGCGGCCGTCCAGGCTGTCGAGGATCATTGCGGCGAAGACGCCGAGCGCCGCAAGATCGAAGCGCGCGTTCATCGCCATCACGACCGAATAGAAGCCGCCGAACAGCGCGGCGAGCGTGAACAGGTTCGGCAGTATGTAGATGCCCTTGCGGCGCTTGCGCGGCGGCACCTCGTCGGGAACCGTGTCGTCATGCATTGAATTTGCCTCCGTCCCTCGTGGGCACTGCGCGAACAGCTATCCGTCCGATAGCTTCCTGGTCTGTAAATCGCATGGGTTCGCAGTGTAGTTCAGGGGGATGGTTCGCCCCCTCATGAAAAAAGGCCACCCCGGCGGGTGGCCCTCGGAAAACGGGTGCCGCGGCACCCGCTTCATTGGCGGATCAGTTGCGGGTCTGGTCGACCAGCTTGTTCTTCTTGATCCACGGCATCATCGCGCGCAGCTTCTCGCCGACGACTTCGATCTGGTGCTCGGAGTTCAGGCGGCGGCGGCTGATCAGCGTGGGAGCACCCGCAGCGTTTTCCAGCACGAAGCTCTTGGCGTATTCGCCGGTCTGGATGTCCTTGAGCACTTGCTTCATGACCTTCTTGGTCTCTTCGGTCACGATGCGCGGGCCGGTGACGTACTCGCCGTATTCGGCGTTGTTCGAGATCGAGTAGTTCATGTTGGCGATGCCGCCTTCATAGATCAGGTCGACGATCAGCTTGAGCTCGTGCAGGCATTCGAAGTACGCCATTTCGGGCGCGTAGCCGGCTTCCACCAGAGTTTCGAAACCGGCCTTGATCAGCTCGACCGTGCCGCCGCACAGAACCGCCTGTTCGCCGAACAGGTCGGTCTCGGTTTCTTCGCGGAAGTTGGTCTCGATGATGCCGGCCTTGCCGCCGCCGTTGGCGGTGGCGTAGCTCAGCGCGAGGTCGCGCGCCTTGCCGGTCTTGTCCTGGTGCACGGCCACGAGGTGGGGCACGCCGCCGCCTTGCGTGTAGGTGCTGCGCACGGTGTGGCCGGGGGCCTTGGGAGCGACCATCCACACGTCGAGGTCGGCGCGCGGCTGAACGAAGCCGTAGTGCACGTTGAAGCCGTGCGCGAAGACGAGCGATGCGCCTTCCTTGATGTTGGGTGCCACGTCGTTCTTGTAGACGTTGGCGATCTGCTCGTCGGGCAGCAGGATCATGACCACGTCGGCGGCCTTCACGGCGTCGGCCACTTCGGCGACCTTGAGGCCGGCCTTCTCGACCTTGGGCCAGGAGGCACCGCCCTTGCGCAGGCCGACCACGACCTTGACGCCGCTGTCGTTCAGGTTCTGCGCATGCGCATGGCCTTGCGAGCCGTAACCGATGATTGCGACCGTCTTGCCCTTGATGAGGCTGAGGTCGGCGTCCTTGTCGTAGTAAACCTTCATGATGCGTCTTTCCTATTTAATCTCTGGCACCCCCTGCGCGGGGGTGCGTTCACTCACAGTTGACCGGAGGGATTCCGGTCCTTCATTTGCTGGTTGATGGACACGAGGTTGTCGTGAATGCGGAACAGCAGGATCAGCAATTCGCTGTAGACGCGAACCATGATCGCGCCAAAAATCAAGATGGCGATGCCGGTAAGAATGCCTCTGAAGCCGCCGCTGAAAAGCGCGCCCACGCCGGAAATCAATACCACCAGCAACCCCAGGAAATACAGTATCCGGATGACGATCGGGGTGACCATCTTCTCGAAGCCCAGCAGGTCTTGCATTACCTTCTCCTCGTGTGTTGGTTTAGGACAGTGGAACTGAGGGGATCTTCACCCCCTACACGCGCAGGATGCGCTCGCCGCGCCCGATGCCGCTGGCACCGGTGCGGACAGTCTCGAGGATAGCGCTACGGTCGATCGCTTCCAGGAAAGCGTCGTTCTTGCCGTGGTCGCCGGTGAGCTCGATGGTGTAGCTCTTGTCCGTGACGTCGATGATGCGGCCGCGGAAGATCTCGGCCATGCGCATCATTTCCTCGCGCTCCTTGCCGACCGCGCGCACCTTCACCATCATGAGTTCGCGCTCCGTGTACGCGCCTTCGGTCAGGTCGACGACCTTCACCACTTCGATCAGCCTGTTGAGATGCTTGGTGATCTGTTCGATCACGTCGTCCGAGCCGGCGGTGACGATGGTCATGCGCGAGAGGCTCGCGTCCTCGGTCGGCGCGACGGTCAGCGATTCGATGTTGTAGCCACGGGCCGAGAACAGGCCCACCACGCGGGAAAGAGCCCCCGGCTCGTTTTCCAGCAGCACTGCAATGATGTGTTTCATGTTTGCGTGACTCCTCTTTTCGCCTGCGCGGAAGCTTTCGCTTTCGCCGCCCTCCCCCGTGCACGGTAATGCGCGGGCTCGGCGGGCAATAGATTCGTCAGTAAGAGTGGTTGAAGCGAATGTGCCGGGGATCGATCAGAGATCCTCGGAGCCCAGCAGCATCTCGGTGATGCCCATGCCGGCCTTGACCATCGGGAACACGTTCTCGGTGGGGTCGGTGCGGAAATCCATGAACACCGTGCGGTCCTTGAGCTTGCGTGCTTCGCGCAGCGCCGGCTCCACGTCCTGCGGACGCTCGATCAGCATGCCGACGTGCCCGTAGGCCTCGGCCAGCTTCACGAAGTTGGGCAGCGCATCCATGTAGCTGTGGCTGTAGCGGCCGGAGTATTCGATCTCCTGCCACTGGCGCACCATGCCCAGGTAGCGGTTGTTGAGCGAGCAGATCTTGATCGGCGTGTTGTATTGCAGGCAGGTGGAGAGTTCCTGGATGCACATCTGCACCGAGCCTTCGCCGGTGATGGTGAACACTTCGGAATCGGGCTTCGCGAGCTTGATGCCCATGGCGTACGGAATGCCCACGCCCATGGTGCCCAGGCCGCCCGAGTTGATCCAGCGGCGCGGCTCGTCGAAGCGGTAGTACTGCGCGGCCCACATCTGGTGCTGGCCCACGTCCGACGTGATGTACGCGTCGGCGTCCTTGGTCATGTTCCAGAGCGTTTCGACCACGTACTGCGGCTTGATCACGTCCTTGTTGCCGCGGTCGTACTTGAGGCAGTCGCGCGAGCGCCAGGCCTCGATGGTCTTCCACCAGTCGGCCAGCGCGCCGGCGTCGGGCTTGGTGGTGCTCTCGCGGATCATCGAGATCAGCTCGGTGAGCACGTCCTTCACGTCGCCGACGATCGGGATGTCGACCTTCACGCGCTTGGAGATGCTCGACGGATCGATGTCGACGTGGATGATCTTGCGTTCGTTCGTCGCGAAGTGCTTGGGGTTGCCGATCACGCGGTCGTCGAAGCGCGCGCCCACGGCCAGCAGCACGTCGCAGTTCTGCATGGCGTTGTTGGCTTCGATGGTGCCGTGCATGCCCAGCATGCCCAGGAACTTGCGGTCGCTCGCCGGATAGGCGCCCAGGCCCATCAGCGTGTTGGTGACCGGGTAGCCGAGCATGTCGACCAGCGTGCGCAGTTCGTTGCAGGCGTTGCCCAGCAGCACGCCGCCGCCCGTGTAGATGTAGGGGCGCTTGGCGTTCAGCAGCAGTTGCAGCGCCTTGCGGATCTGGCCGCCGTGGCCCTTGCGCACCGGGTTGTACGAGCGCATCTCGACCTTGTCGGGATAGCCGGCGTACGGCACCTTCTTGAACGAAACGTCCTTGGGCACGTCCACCACCACCGGGCCGGGGCGGCCGCTGCGGGCGATGTGGAAGGCCTTTTTCATCGTCATGGCCAGGTCCTTCGGATCCTTGACGAGGAAGTTGTGCTTCACGATGGGGCGGGTGATGCCCACGGTGTCGCATTCCTGGAAGGCGTCCAGGCCGATGGCGGCGGTGGGCACCTGGCCCGAGATGATCACCATCGGGATCGAGTCCATGTACGCCGTGGCGATGCCGGTGACCGCATTGGTCAGGCCGGGGCCAGAGGTGACCAGCGCCACGCCGACCTCGCCGGTGGCGCGCGCATAGCCGTCGGCCGCGTGGACGGCTGCCTGCTCGTGGCGTACCAGCACGTGCTGGATGGTGTCCTGCTTGTAGAACGCGTCGTAGATGTACAGAACCGCGCCGCCGGGGTAGCCCCAGATGTACTGGACGCCTTCGGCCTGCAGTGCCTTGACCAGCACTTCAGCGCCCATGAGTTCTTGCGTTGGGTTGCCGGCGCCAGAAGACGCGGCTGCTGCGGAAGCGAGTTCCGCCTTCGAGATTTCCATGATCAACCTTTGGAGTTTTTTCGGGAACGAAAAACCTTGGGTGCCCCTTGCCAACCCTTGTGGGGCCGCGCCAGGACTTGAGGCCAAAGCCATGAGCGGACTGATGTTCCGCCGGACCGTGACCCGTTTGCCTTTTGACTTGCAGCGCGGATTATGACATTGATGAGCCCGCCGCCGCGCAGAAATCCCCGTGAAAAGGCACCGGGGCATAATCCGCGGCAGAAAAACACAAGCGCTTCCCGACTCCCCATTTCCCACGCGGCGCCCGCGGCGCCCCCTCTCGCTTGGCCACTGAACAAGAACTTTCCGACTTTCTGAAGAGCGTCGAACGGCGCGCTTTCAAGCGCTCGGTCTACCACGTGCGGGACGAGGAGGCGGCGCTCGACATCGTGCAGGACAGCATGATGAAGCTGGCGCAGCACTACGGCGACAAGCCGCCGGAAGAGCTGCCGATGCTGTTCCAGCGCATTCTTTCGAATTGCACGCTCGACTGGTTCCGCCGGCAGAAAACCCGCCGTGCCCTGTTCTCCAACCTCGGCGACTTCGAATCCGCCGGGGACGACGGAGATTTCGATCTGCTGGAGAACTTCGTCTCGCCAACCGACTCCAGAGAAACGGAGAGTGCCGAGGACACGACCCGCCGCGCCCAGGTCTTCCACGAGATCGAAGAACAGATCGCGGCTTTGCCAGGTCGTCAACGCGAGGCTTTCCTGATGCGTTACTGGGAAGAAATGGATGTGGCGGAGACGGCCGCTGCAATGGGCTGCTCCGAAGGCAGCGTCAAAACCCATTGTTCGCGGGCCGTACACGCCCTGAGCAAGGCGCTCAAAGCCAAGGGAATTTCGCTATGAACACTAAGGTTCCAACCTCTTCTTTTGCTGCCGAGGATCAATTCGGCCGGCGCGTCGCTGCGCGGCTGTCCGACGGCAGCCAGGAGCTGCCGCACGACATCGGCGAGCGGCTGCGGGTGGCGCGCGCACAAGCCGTCGCCATGCGCAAGCAGGCGCCCCAGTTGCGCTCGGCTTCGGTGGTCATGCAGTCCGGGCATGTGGCAACGATGGGCGGCGGCTGGTGGACCCGCATCGGGTCGGTGGTGCCCCTGCTCGCGCTGGTTGCAGGGCTGATCACCATCAGCGTGATGCAGGACGAGGACCGGGCGAGCGAACTGGCGGAAGTCGATTCCGCCCTGTTGACGGACGATCTTCCCCCTGCCGCCTACACCGACCCCGGTTTTGCCCAGTTCCTCAAGGCCGATGGCGCTTCCGACTGAGTCATTTCTCTGTTGAACGAATGCGACGCCCTCCCGTTTCCCGCACCGATATGCCCCGCCCGCTGCGCCCGCCAACGTCGGGCGCTGTCATTTGGGCGGGCGCGCTTGCCGCTGCGTTGTTCGGCCTGACGCTCGCCGGCGCCCAGCCCCGGTCCGAGCCGCCGCTCAAATCTGCCGGCGGTGCCGCGCAGGCGGCAACGGCCTCGGCTTCTTCGTCTTCGAAGACCGCTCCGGCGACCAAGCCGTACTGGAGCGAACTCAGCGCGGAGCAGCAGCAGGCGCTGCGGCCGCTCGCGTCGCATTGGCACGCCCTGAACCCGGGGCACAAGCGCAAATGGCTGGCACTGTCACGCAACTACGCGAACATGTCGGCCGATGACCAAACCACCCTGCACAGCCGCATGATCGAATGGGCAGCCCTGAGCAATCAGCAGCGGGCCCAGGCGCGCCTCAACTTTGCCGAGGTGAAGCGCGTCCCTGCCGACGAACGCAAGGCCAAGTGGGAGCAGTACCAGGCCCTGAGCGAGGAAGAAAAGCGGCGGCTGGCGGAGCGCGCCCCCGCCAAGCCGCGCGGTGCCGCCATTCCGGTGCGTCCGGTTCCTGCACAGAAGCTGGTGACGGTACCGGCCGTGACGCCTGCCGGGCAGCACACGCCCCGCATCATGCTGGCCCCGCCTGCCTCGCCCCTGCCGGCCGCGGCGCCTGCCGCCGCCGTCGTGGTGGCGTCGCCGCCGGAACGCGTCCCGTCCGCCGTGTCCACGCCCTCCCCGCCCGACGCTTCCAGCGCCGCGTTGCAGCCAATTCCGGCCGAGGCCCAGGTGCCCATGCCATCATCGGCGGCCACCACCCAGGTTCCGCCGCCATCGTCCGCCTCCAACCCTGCAGGCCGTGGCGCCGAGCAGTCCTCGCCCCCCTGATTCCCAAGGTTTCGATGGCTTCACATTCTTCCGAGTTCTCGGAATCGAATCCCTCCTCATCGCTTGCAGACACTCCCTCCAGCGCTCCTCTTCTGATAGTGCCCGGCCTGTGGCGCCGAATGGCATGCTGGCTGTATGAAGGCATGCTGCTGTTCGCGGTGGTGTTCGTCGCGGGCTGGCTGTTCAGCACGCTCGGCCAGATGCGGGATGCCATGGATTCCCGCCGGCACCTGCTCCAGGCCTTCCTGTTCGTGGTGTTCGGCGTTTATTTCGTCTGGTTCTGGGCGCGCGGACAGACGCTGGCCATGAAGACCTGGAACATCCGCATCGTCGATACGCACGGGCGCCCCATCACCCAGACCCGCGCCCTCGCGCGCTACCTGCTCAGCTGGATCTGGTTCCTGCCGCCGCTGGCCGCCATCGCGCCTTTCAAGCTTTCGGGCGGAGAATCCACGGTGCTGATCTTCGGATGGGTCGCCGTCTGGGCATTGCTGGCGCGCTTTCACCCCGAGCGCCAGTTCTGGCACGACGCCTGGGCCGGTACGCGGCTCATAACCTCCAAGCCGATGAGCCGCCGATGAGTGCCCTCCCCAAGCTTCCCGATCCCGCCGTGAACCCGCAGAAGGCCCGCAAGGGCCTGGAGCGGGTATGGCATGCCACCCTGATCTCGCTGCACGGCCTTCGCGCAGGCTGGAGCGAGCCGGCGTTCCGCCAGGAAGCCATCATGGCCATCGTGATGATCCCGGCGGCCTTCTGGCTCGGCCGCAGCTGGATCGAAGTGGCTCTGCTCGCCGGCAGCGCCATCCTCGTGATGATCGTCGAGCTGCTCAACACCGCGGTCGAGGCCGCCATCGACCGCATCGGCCCCGAATGGCACGACCTCTCCAAGCGTGCCAAGGACATGGGCAGCGCCGCCGTGCTGCTGTCGCTCACGCTGTGCGGGGGCATCTGGCTGGCGGCGCTGTGGCAGCACTTCGCGTCATGAAGACGCCCGCCGCACGAGGCATGATGGCGGCATGAATCCTGAATTTTCGATCTGTGTGTATTGCGGCTCGCGACCCGGCGAGCGAGTGGAGTTTTCCAGGGCCGCGGAAGCGGTCGGCCAGTGGATCGGCCAGCACCGCGGCCAATTGGTCTACGGCGGCGGACGCACCGGCCTGATGGGCACGGTGGCCGAAGCCACCCGCAACGCCGGCGGCCGCGTCGTCGGCATCATTCCCAAGGCGCTGGTCGACCGGGAACTGGCCAACCCTCTGTGCGACGAGCTCCACGTGGTCGACACCATGCACGAGCGCAAGGCCATGATGGGCGAGCGCGCCGATGCCTTCGTCGCGCTGCCGGGCGGCATCGGCACCTTCGAGGAATTGTTCGAAATCTGGACCTGGCGCCAGCTCGGCTACCACGACAAGCCCACCGGTATTCTCAATACCGCCGGCTACTACGACGGCCTGCTGGGCTTCCTGGCGCACAGCGTGCGCGAGGGCTTCATGGGCGATTGGCAGATGGAGCTGATCCGCACCGGCACCAACCCCACCGAACTGCTCAGCGCGCTGCGCGCCGAAGTGCCGCTGCACCCCCGCGACGACCGGTTGGCCGAAAACCTGTAGCGCGCTTCCCGAGGGCGGGCTTTTTCAGACGGCGTTCTCGTTTTCCTCGCCGGTGCGGATGCGCACGATGCGCTCCACGCCGGTGACGAAGATCTTTCCGTCGCCGATCTTGCCAGTGCGCGCGGAATTGACGATGGCTTCGATGCAGCGCTCCACGTCGCCTTCGTTGACGACCACTTCCACCTTCATCTTCGGCAGGAAGTCGACCACGTATTCCGCACCACGATAGAGCTCGGTATGCCCCTTCTGGCGCCCGAAGCCCTTGACCTCGGTCACTGTGAGGCCGGTAACGCCCACCTCAGCCAGGGCTTCGCGTACGTCCTCGAGCTTGAAGGGTTTGACGATGGCGGTGATCTGCTTCATGGTTTTTGCGCTCCGGCGGTTTCGTTGAACTTGCTGGTGATAGGGTAACGCCAATCCTTGCCGAAACTCCGGTGGGTCACCCGAATGCCCACAGGCGCCTGGCGCCGCTTGTATTCGTTGATCTTGATGAGCCGCGCAACCCGCTCGACCACCGCGCGCTCGTAGCCGGCGGCGATGATCTCGTCGATGCCCTCGTCGTCCTGCATGTAGCGTGCCAGGATGCCGTCGAGGATGTCGTAGGGCGGCAGGCTGTCCTGGTCGGTCTGGTCGGGCCGCAGCTCGGCGCTCGGGGGCCGCGTGATGATCCGGTCGGGAATCGGCGAAGCGCCGGTGCCGTACGGGTCGTGGGCATTGCGCCAGCGGGCCAGCGCGAACACGGTGGTCTTCAGCAGGTCCTTGATGACCGCGAAGCCGCCCGCCATGTCGCCATAGAGCGTGCAGTAGCCGGTGGCCATCTCGCTCTTGTTGCCGGTGGTGAGAACGATCGAGCCGAACTTGTTCGACAGCGCCATCAGCAGGGTGCCGCGGATGCGGGCCTGGATGTTCTCCTCGGCCGTGTCCTCGGGCAGGCCCTTGAATTCCTCGGCCAGGGCACCCTTGAACGACTCGAAGGTGTGCTTGATCGAGATCTCGTCGTAGCGCACGCCCAGGCGGGTGGCCATTTCGCGCGCATCGATCCAGCTGATGTCGGCGGTGTAGGGCGAAGGCATCATGACGGCACGCACCTTGTCCTTGCCGAGTGCATCGACCGCGACGGCAAGCACCAATGCGGAGTCGATGCCGCCCGAGAGCCCCAGGATGGCGCCTGGAAAGCCGTTCTTGCCGATGTAGTCGCGCACGCCCAGTACCAGTGCATCCCACAGTTGGGCTTCCGCTTCGCGCGGCGCAGCGATGGCCGAAGGCGCCGCCACCACGCCCACGCCCTGGGGCGAGCGCTCCAGCTGCATGAAGACCAGGCTCTCCTTGAAACTCTCGGCCTGCATGGCCAGCGCGCCGTCGGCCTGCAGCGCAAAGGAGGCACCGTCGAAGACCACTTCGTCCTGCCCGCCCACCAGGTGCGCATAGACCAGCGGCAGGCCCACGGCGCGCGCGCGGTCGGCCATCCGCGCCACGCGCTCGCCTTCCTTGCCGACGTGGTAGGGCGAAGCGTTGATGACGGCCAGCACTTCGGCGCCCGCCGCGCGGGCCAGTTCGGCCGGCTCGTCGAACCAGGCGTCTTCGCAGATCAGCACGCCCACCGAAACGCCGCCGGCCTCGAACACGCAGGTGCCCTGCCCCGGCGTGAAGTAGCGGCGTTCGTCGAACACCTGGTAGTTCGGCAGTTCGCGCTTGGCGTAGGTCTCGAGGATGCGGCCTTCCTTGATGACGCTGGCGGCGTTGTAGCGCATCTGCACCGCCACCGAGCGGCTGCGCAGGCTGCCGCCGGTCGGATGCCCCACCACCACGACCATGTCTTTGAGATCGGCCAGCGCGGCGGCAATGCCTTTCACGGCATCATCGCAAGCTTCGGTGAAGGCGGGCCGCAGGAAAAGATCCTCTGCCGCATAGCCGGCGATCGAGAGTTCGGGCGTCAGCAGAAGACGCGCACCTTGGGCATGGGCCTGGCGCGCGGCATCGACGATTTTCCTGGCGTTGCCGGCGAGGTCGCCCACCACAAAATTGAGTTGCGCGATGGCGAGCTTGAGCGTCATACGGAAGGAAGAAAAAGGCTTGAACGATTATGTCATTCGGGTGGTGGCGTCGCTGTCGGACCTGGACCCGAAAGCATGGAACGCCCTGCTCGCGGCCGAGGCGCAGCCCTCGCCCTTCATGCGCCATGAATATCTTTCGGCGCTGCAGGACAGCGGCAGCGCCTCGCCCGAAAGCGGCTGGATGCCGCAGTTCATCACCCTGTGGTGCGGCGACGAGTTGCGCGCAGCCTGCCCGGCCTACATCAAGACCCACTCCTATGGCGAGTATGTCTTCGACTGGGCCTGGGCCAATGCCTACGAACAGCACGGGCTTGCCTACTATCCCAAGGCGGTGGTGGCCGTGCCGTTCACGCCGGTGCCCGGCGCACGCCTGCTGGCCCGCGATGCGCAAGACCGCACGCTGCTGGTGCAGGCGCTGGTGGCCTGGTGCAGGAAGGAAGAACTCTCGTCGCTGCATCTGCTGTTCGGCGCGGACGCCGACATTGCCGCCTGCACCGAAGCGGGCCTGATGCTGCGCAACACGGTGCAGTTCCACTGGACGAATGCCGCCCCGGGGGAATCAGGCGAAACAGCCGGCTACGCGGACTTCGAGGCCTTTCTTGCCAGCCTGTCGCACGACAAGCGCAAGAAGATCCGCCAGGAGCGCCGCAAGGTGGCCGAGGCCGGCGTGACCTTTCGCTGGTCGCGCGGCGCAGGCATCGCCCGATCGGACTGGGATTTCTTCTACCGCTGCTATGCACGCACCTATCGCGAGCACGGCAACCCGCCCTATCTTTCGCGCGATTTTTTCCAGCGCATGGCCAACACCATGCCCGAAGCCTGGCTGCTGTTCGTCGCCGAGCGCGAAGGACAGCCGATTGCCACAAGCCTGATCGCCCTGTCCACCCATGGGGACGATGCGCTGGTGGCCTACGGCCGCTACTGGGGCGCCGTGGAGCGCGTCGACTGCCTGCATTTCGAGGCCTGTTACTACCAGCCGCTGGCCTGGTGCATCGCGCACGGCGCCAGGCGCTTCGAAGGGGGCGCGCAGGGCGAGCACAAGATGGCGCGCGCATTGATGCCGGTCAAGACCACCAGCGCCCACTGGCTGGCGCACCCCGGCTTCGCCGACGCGGTCGAGCGCTTTCTCGAGCGCGAGGGCGAAGGCATCGAGAACTACATGGACCACCTGGGCGAACGCAGCCCCTTCAAGGCCGGCTGAGCGGCCGGCCGCGAACACCCCGGAAGCCGATTACTTCTTGTAGGCAGCAATGCCGTCGACAACTTCCTTTTTGGCCGCGTCGATGCCTTCCCAGCCCAGCACCTTGACCCACTTGCCGGCTTCCAGGTCCTTGTAGTGCTCGAAGAAGTGGCTGATGGCCTTCAGGCGCATCGGGTTCACGTCGTCGACCGACTTCCAGTGGCTGTAGATCGGCAGCACCTTGTCGGTGGGCACGGCCAGCACCTTGCCGTCGACGCCGGCTTCGTCTTCCATCATCAGGATGCCGAGCGGGCGGCACGGCACCACCACGCCGGGCAGGAGCGGGTACGGCGCGATCACCAGCACGTCGACCGGGTCGCCGTCGCCAGAGAGGGTCTGCGGCACATAGCCGTAGTTGGCCGGGTAGTACATCGCGGTCGTCATGAAGCGGTCCACGAAGATCGCGCCCGATTCCTTGTCGACTTCGTACTTGATCGGGTCGGCATTCATCGGGATTTCGATCACGACATTGAAGGCGTCGGGGATGTTCTTGCCGGGGGAGACTTTGTCGAAGGACATGACGTTTTCGAGTAGTTGAAAAGTATGAGGAGAGATGGGGACAAACCCGGAGTTTACTTTCCGTGTCACGGCCCGGTCGCACGCGTTCTTGTTTTTGCCTGTAAATTGCGCCCGTTGGCCAATCGGCTCCGCACCTCGGTGCTGCGAGCTTCGAGGAAGCAACGCGACGGAAAACCTGGGTCCCGTACGCGTTGCGCGCAGGACCCATGCTGTCCGTCTCCACTAGTCACAACGAACGAATGGAGAAGCAAAGCATGATCGGCAACACCCCCTTGATACTCGCCATCGTCTGCGGCCTCGTGGCCGTCGGCTACGGTTTCTGGGCCCGAAGTTGGATTCTCGCCAAGGATCCGGGCAACGCGCGGATGCAGGAAATCGCGGCCGCCATCCAGGCCGGCGCATCGGCCTACCTCGCCAAGCAGTACACCACCATTGCGGTGGTCGGCGTGGTCCTGGCCATTCTCATCGGCATCTTCCTGGACGCGACCACGGCCGTCGGCTTCGTGGTGGGCGCGGTGCTTTCGGGCGCCTGCGGCTTCATCGGCATGAACGTGTCGGTGCGCGCCAACGTGCGCACCGCGCAGGCGGCCACGCAAGGCATCGGCCCGGCGCTCGACGTCGCGTTCCGCGGCGGTGCCATCACGGGCATGCTGGTGGTGGGGCTGGGGCTCCTGGGGGTCTCGGTCTTCTACTGGTTCCTGGCGGGCAACGGCAATCTCACGCCGGACCGCAGCCTCTCGGCCATCCTCAATCCGCTGATCGGCTTTGCCTTCGGCTCGTCGCTGATCTCGATCTTCGCGCGGCTGGGCGGCGGCATCTTCACCAAGGGCGCCGACGTGGGCGCCGACCTGGTGGGCAAGGTCGAAGCGGGCATTCCCGAAGACGATCCGCGCAACCCGGCGGTCATTGCGGACAACGTGGGCGACAACGTCGGCGACTGCGCCGGCATGGCGGCCGACCTGTTCGAGACCTATGCCGTCACGCTGATCGCCACCATGGTGCTGGGCGCGCTGATGGTCACGGCAGCGCCGCTCAACGCGGTGCTCTATCCGCTCGCGCTGGGCGGCGTGTCGATCATCGCCTCGATCATCGGCTGCTTCTTCGTCAAGGCCTCGCCGGGCATGACCAACGTGATGCCGGCGCTCTACAAGGGGCTGGCGGTGGCGGGCGTCCTGTCGCTGATCGCGTTCTGGTTCGTCACGGGCTGGCTCATCCCCGACAACGCCATTGCCCCGAGCGGCAGCCAGCTCAAGCTGTTCGGCGCCTGCTTCGTGGGCCTGGCGCTCACGGCCGCGCTGGTGTGGATCACCGAGTACTACACCGGCACGCAGTACAAGCCGGTCCAGCACATCGCGCAGGCCTCCACCACGGGCCACGGCACCAACATCATCGCGGGCCTGGGCGTCTCGATGCGCTCGACGGCATGGCCGGTGATCTTCGTCTGCATCGCCATCATGGCCTCGTATGCGCTCGCCGGCCTGTTCGGCATTGCGGTGGCGGCCACGGCCATGCTCAGCATGGCGGGCATCGTGGTGGCGCTCGATGCCTATGGGCCCATCACCGACAACGCCGGTGGCATCGCCGAAATGAGCGAGATGCCCGCGAGCGTGCGCGACATCACCGACCCGCTCGACGCCGTGGGCAACACCACCAAGGCCGTGACCAAGGGCTACGCCATCGGCTCGGCCGGCCTCGCCTCGCTGGTGCTCTTTGCCGACTACACCCACAAGCTGGAGAGCTTCGGGCTGAACATCAGCTTCAACCTGAGCGACCCGATGGTGATCGTCGGCCTCTTCATCGGCGGGCTGATCCCCTACCTGTTCGGCGCCATGGCCATGGAAGCCGTGGGCCGGGCGGCCGGCGCGGTGGTCGAGGAAGTGCGCAGGCAGTTCCGCGAGATCCCCGGCATCATGGAAGGCACCGGCAAGCCCGAGTACGGCAAGGCCGTGGGCATGCTGACCGGCGCGGCTATCAAGGAAATGATGATTCCCTCGCTGCTGCCGGTGGTGGTGCCGATCCTGGTCGGGCTGGTGCTCGGGCCGAAGGCGCTGGGCGGCCTGCTGATGGGCACCATCGTGACCGGACTGTTCGTCGCCATCTCCATGTGCACGGGCGGCGGCGCATGGGACAACGCCAAGAAGTACATCGAGGACGGCCACCACGGCGGCAAGGGCTCCGAGGCGCACAAGGCGGCCGTCACCGGCGACACCGTGGGCGACCCTTACAAGGACACGGCCGGCCCGGCGGTGAATCCGCTGATCAAGATCATCAACATCGTGGCGCTGCTGATCGTGCCGCTGGTGGTCAAGTTCCACGGCGGCGATGCGGCCGCGGCCGTGCCGCACAAGGTCGAGACGCCGCCGGCCGCCACCGCGCCTGCTGCTGCGCAGCCCTCCGCACCCGCAGCACCGGCGGCAGCAGTGGCCTCCGGCACCGTGGCGGCCGCCGAGGCCGCGGCCGTGAAGGTCGAGAACGGCGTGGTGAAGTTCTACTTCGAGAGCGGCAAGGCCGAGGTCGCGCCCAATGCCAAGGAGGCGCTGGCCGACGTCATCAAGGCCGTGCAGAGCGGCAGCGTCCTGCTTGTGAGCGGCTACCACGATGCGAGCGGCGATCCGGTCAAGAACGCCGAACTCGCCAAGCAGCGCGCCATGGCCGTGGGCGATGCGCTCAAGGCCGCCGGCGCCCCCGCGGACAAGATCGAGCTTGCCAAGCCCGAGCAGACCCAGGCGGACGGGCCCGCGAGCGAAGCCCGCCGCGTCGAAGTGAAGGTCAAGGCCTGATGCCCACCTCGGAAAGACTCGAAGCCTTCATCGCCACAGTGGAAAGCGGCGCGCACGCCCAGGCCATCGAGGACTACTACACCGAGGACGCGACCATGCGCGAGAACCAGGCCGAGCCCCGGCGCGGCCGCAGCACGCTGGTTGCGCGCGAGCAGGCCACGCTGGACCGCACCGCCTCGGTGGTTTCGACCTGCGTGCGCCCGGTGTTCGTGAACGGCGACCACGTGGTGATCCGCTGGATCTTCGATTTCCGCTTCAAGGACGGCAAGGCCATGCGCATGGAAGAGCTCGCCTGGCAGCGCTGGGAGGGCGAGCGCATCGCCCAGGAAGAGTTCTTCTACGACCCGGCGCAGGCCAGGCCCGCCTGACGTTCTCTTGCTACCTGGCGCTCTCTGCCGCCACCGCGCGCACCAGGCGCGTGGCCGGCGGCACCAGTTGGCCGAGCTCACCCACCCGGTCCTGCTCGATGGCCTGGAGCACCAGCTCATTGATGCCGCCCACCACGGTCATCGCCATTTCACTCGTCAAATGCGCCACGGGGCCGCTGTGCGCGCCATCGCCGCTGTTGATGGCCGCCTGGATGAAGCCGGCGATTTCGCCGTTCACCCGGCGCCGCGCCGCCAGCCCCGGCATGCCAAGGCCGAGGATCTCGACGAACAGCGTGCGCAGCAGCGCCGGGTCCTGCGCCAGGTAGTCGAAATACGCGGTGATCGCCCGCTCCACCTGCGCATGCCAGGGCTGGGCCGGATCGAAGGCTTCGCTCACCGCGCGCAGCGCCAGCTTGCTGGCCGCCTCGTACAGCGCGATCAGGCACTCCGACTTGGTCGTGAAGTGCTCGTAGAAGGTGCGGCGCGAAACGGCGGCCTCGCGCACGATGTCGGCAATGGTGGTGTCCGCGTAGCCCTTGGTGGCCACGGCGCGCGCCATGCCTTCCAGCAACCGGGCGTAGTGCTCGTGGGCCGGTTCCCCGGAGGGAGCGGCAAAGGCTGGCTTTTCGGTCGCGATGCTCATGGAGAAGACATTTTCCTACGCATTGGTACTTGACGGTACCAGTCCCGGCGCGCACCATTCCGGGAAATTGGTACGAGCGTGTACCGTACCGCATTTTTCCAAGGAGCATCCGCCATGACCGACCTTGTCGTGCGCCGCCTTCTGATCGACCTGCAAACGCCGTTCGGCCGCAGCTGGTGCGGCGGCGACGCATTCTCCACCGCCTTTTTCAATGCGCTGTCGATGAGCTTTCCGTTCGGCGAGCAGTTCTTCATCGATGCCGTGCGCGACGCCGCGGCCACGCTGCCGGCGCAGGTACAGGAAGAGCTTCGCGCCGATGTGCGCGGCTTCATCGGCCAGGAGGCCACGCATCGCCGCATTCATTCGCTTTTCAATGCGCACCTGCAGGACCAGGGCCTGGTGGACGGCTGGACGCCCCGCGCCTCCGGGCGCATGCAGTTGCTGGAGGGCGCCGATCCCCGCCATGCGCTGGCAGCCACCGCCGCCACGGAACACTTCACCGCCATGTTCGCCGAATGGCTGCTCGCCCACCCCCAAGTGCTCGACGGCGCCGAGCCGCGGCTGCGCACCATGTGGCTCTGGCACAGCGCCGAAGAACTGGAGCACAAGGCGGTCGCCTTCGACATCTACAAGGCAGCGCAAGGATCCGACGCCTGGCGCAAGCGCTGGTTCCGCCGCGTGACGCTGATGTTCCTGGGCGACCTGATGCGCCAGACCGTCGACAACCTGCGCCGCGAAGGCCAACTGTGGAAATGGGCGACCTGGAAGAGCGCCGCGCGCATCCTGCTTGGCAGAGGCGGCCTGTTCAGAAGCAACCGGAAGGCCTGGCGCAGCTACTTTCGCGCCGATTTCCATCCGGCGCAGCAGGACAGCAGCCTGTCGGCCCGCTGGCTCGAGAACAACCGCGCGCAGTACACGCCGGTGGGCGCGGCGCCGGAGGCTCTTCAGTAGAAACTGGCCCTGTGGTTGGGCGGGCTGATGGCCGCCCGCTGTTCGGGGCGCATCGCCAGATCGTGCAGCGTGTCGAAGTCCGAAGGGGCATCCGGGATGCGCATCACGGTTTCCTGCTCGGTCAGCGACGCCACCCACAGGCCGGCAGCCGACTCGGCAGGCTCGTCGTTGGCAAAGGTGCCGTCGCGGATGTAGAGAGTTTCGCCATCGGGACGTTCGGCGTGCAATTCGATCAGGCGTGAAATCGAAAAGTTGTAGGTCACCAGCTTTTCGCGCGTATTGCGGTCCTTGCCGCCGCAATTGAACGAGCCTTCTGCTGCAATGACGATGCAGGAGCCCTCCACGCCCTCATCGACATGGCTTCCGGTGCGCCAGATGGCATTCGGAAGGCGTGCGCGCACCTTGTCGATCACCAGGTCGCGCTGCTTGTTGAGGCTGCCCAGCGGCGGAACCAGCGAGCGCAGTTGGCGCAGGCGCTCCGCAAAAATGTTGTCCATGAGGAATTCCACATGGTGCGTCGCACTGCCGGAGGAACGCTTGACCACCTGCATGACCACGTGGCGCGACTTGTTCATTGCAGATTCCTTCCGCAAATCGCCCGGCATCGGGCGTTATTGCATATACACAAAATCATTTGCCATCGACTACAAATTAGAACTTTTGACTGATGCAATAAATGCATCAATTGTGTCTAACTGTATATCGATTGCAGCGGATTTGAAAAGAAAATCTGCAATGCGCGCGCTCGGGCATGTCGCCAAGGCGTCGCGCGGCCCTGCTAGGCCGGCGAATCCGATTTATTCAAGGGATTCGTCGAGCGCCTTGCACGAGGGTGCGCAAACGGTCTGCGACTTGCCCAGCACCTGGCGGGTGCGCAATTGCGACCGTACGCGGTGCTTTCCGCACATGAAGCAGGACATGGTCGCCCCGCTGAACGATGCCGAGGCACGGAACGGGGAGCCCGGTGCCTTCGACTTGTAACGCAGGCCATCAGCCACAACGGCGGTCTTGACCTCAGCTTTGGCCATCGGCTTTGTCCTTTTTCGGTTCGGTGTAGCGCATGGCGCGTGCAATGGCTTCTCTCGCGCTGACTTCGGCTGCAAGCGCCGTGTCGAGCGCCGAGCGGCAGAGGCCGGCATGTTGGTAATTGAGGTTCTCGTAGACCTCGGCGGCGGCAGGATAGGCGTCGAGCAGACGCCCCAGGTCGGCGCCCGGTTCAACGTCGTTGAATTCGTGCACCAGGTGTTCTACCACCGAACGGTATTGCTCGGCGCCTACGGGGACGGCGCTGTGCTCAAGCCGCTCCAGCAGTTGAGCCAGCACGTGGGTCACTGCCAGATCGGTCTTGGGAGACGGATTATGGGTCGTGTTCATGGATTGCATCTGGGGGCAGCATACGCTTATGCAAGTGGCTGCTCCGGCGTGGGGGTCGCCCCGTGCGCGGCCTGCATGCGCCGCAGCAGGCTGTGCAGCATCTCCGTCGACAGCCCGTGGATGACCAGCCGGTGCCCGGCCCGCAGGGTCGACAGCGGCACCAGCGGATGCTTGTTGTTCACCAGGATGAGGTGCTCGGGGGCGCCCAGCAAGGTGGCCGCGTAGATGCCGATGGTTTCATCCAGCTGCAGCGAATTGGCGGCGCGCCAGAAGTCGTTGTCGGTCAGCATCAACTGGTACAGCGGCGTGAAAAGCTCGATGGCGCTTTGCAGGTCGAGGAAGTTGAGCCTGCCGTGCGGCATGTCCGAAAGCCGCAGGCCCGGGTCCCTGATCATCGAAAAATCGACCTGGGGCGCCTTGTCCAGCACCAGCCCCTTGTCGCGCAGCGCCTGGTTCAGCCGGATCACGAAGTTGAAGAGATTCAGGTCGTGCTTCAGGAAGGTCTCGTCCTTCAGGGCGTCGATGTCGGCCGGCTCCAGCGGCGAGGTGCCCACGGGTGCCGGCGAATTGCGGCCGATGAAGCCCAGCACCTGCGAGCCGAGGTGAAAGTGCCGCAGGATCAGCCAGTTCGCTTCCGGCGAGACGAAGCGCTTCAGCCCCCAGGCCAGCAGCCGGTGCAGCAGCTTCGAATGCGACCAGTTGCGCGGCACGAACACTTTCACCACCTGGATCAGGATGATCGTGAGCCGCGCCACCGGCCGCAGGAACGGCAGCAGGTACTGGCGCGAGCCCGAACTCGAGTCGGCCAGCCACGCCGCCTTGACCTCGTCGGGCAGCGGCGTGCTCTGGTCCAGGTAGAGCGCGAGCCAGGGACTGGGGTCGCGCTCGTCGTGCCCCTTCGAAAGAAAATCAGGCGTTCGGCTCATGTGGCATCCGCTGTGTGATGTGCTGAAACTGCATCAGGTACAGCGCGGCCGTGTGGCGCGCCGTGCCGATGATCTGGCGGGCCGCCCGGCCCCGGCCTTCGGCGCCCTCGCCGCCTTCCACGGCCATCACCATCTCGACCGCGGCGAGCCAGCGGTTCAGGTGGTTCTCGTCGTTGTGGCCGTGGTATTCGAGAAAGCGGAAGGCATCGGGCGGCAGCTTCAGGCCGGCCTTGATCAGCGGCAGCAGCGCGGGAACGATGCGCTGGCCCGTGCCCTCGATGATGTAGATCGCGCCCAGCAGGCCGATCGGGTTGCGCGTGGCGGCCAGGCCGTGCAGGTAGGCGTTGAGCGCCTCTCCACCGGGGTTGCGGTGCAAGTCGTCGATCCGCGCGACGGTGCCGCCGGCTTTGCGGTAGTCGCTGAAGAGGATGTTGAAGTCGTCCTGCTCCTCGCCTGCATGCACGTCGATCAGTTCGGCCAGCGCCTGGTAGGGCCCCGTCAGCGAAGCGGCGCCTTCGCGCATCCAGCGGCTGCCTTCGCGCACCTGCGGGATCCACTGCTCCATCCAGTTCAGGTAGTCGGGCAAGGCAAGGCGGCGCTCGCGGATCTGGCGGATCAGCGGCGTGCGCCAGGCGCGCGAGCGGTAGTCGTGCCAGATGCCGGCCAGTTCGGTCAGCAGTGCGCCAAGGCCATCGGGCGCGGCGGCCGGATCATGCGGCGGCGCGATCGCGGCTTCTTCATTCGGCGCCGCGTCGGCGGTCGTGCGCGGAACGGCCACCGCCCGGGCAGGCACCTCGGCCGCCTCGAGCTCCAGCAGCATGTAGGCGGCCATGAAGCGCCCCGACTCCGGCACATAGCAGAAGATCTGTTCCCCGGGCTTCAGCGCTTTGGTGTGCAGGAACTCCGACAGCATGACCAGGATCGACGCGGCCCCCGTATTGCCGCGCCAGGCCAGGTTGCTCCACCAGCGTTCGCGCGGAATGGAGAGATCGGCCTTGGCCATCAGGTCCTCGACCACGGGAATGAATTTCTCCGACGAGTAGTGGCACAGGAAATGGTCGACCCGCTTCGGATCGAGCCATCCGCCCTGCACCAGCGTCGCGTATTCATGAATGCCGATGTCGAACAGGTGCGGCAGCAGGCGAATGTCCTGCCGCAGCGACAAGGCACCCGCCGCCTCCGCCTCGGCCCACGAGCCGAAATCGAGATGGCCGCGCGCGCGGTCCTCGGTCAGGCCCAACTGCATGCAGACCGGATAGTCCCCCGAGAACGCGCGCTGGTGCACCCACTTGAGCCGCAGGCGCAGCCCCGGGTTGCCGGCCAGCGCGGGCGTGCCATCGGACAGCAGCAGCGCGCCCGCACCGTCGGAGAGCATCCAGCGCAGGAAGTGCGAGTCGAAGTCGGTCTCGTAGCCGCGCGCCGCAAAGCGCGAGCGCTTGAAAAGCCGCGACGGCATTTCGCTGGCCACCGCCAGCGCGCTGCGGTGCGCCCCCAGCTCGATGCCCTGCGCGGCCGACTGGATGGCCGACACGCCCGCGGCGCAGATGCCGTGCACCGACAGCGTTTCCATGGGCGGCGCCGCCAGTTCGCCCTGGATCATGTTGGCAAAGCCGGGCATCAGCGTGTCGCCGCCCGACGAGCCGCTGGCCAGCAGCGACACGCGCGACAGCTCGGCGCCGCCGCGCTGCAGGCAGTCGCGGATCGCGCCGGCCGCCAGCTGCGCATTGGTGTGGCGCGTCATGCCCTCCTCGTCAATCGCATAGTGCCGCGTGAGGATGCCGTTCTCGGCCAGGATGCGCCGCTTGATGCGCTCGGACATCCGGTTGAGCGGCGCGATGTAGGCATCCATGCGCTCGTTGGGAATGGGCTCGCCGGGCATGAAGTAGCCGGCGCTCTCGATGTAGACGCGTTGGAATGGGACGGGCATGGTTCAGTGGGTTGAAGACTCGGGCGGCACGGGCACGGACGGCATCAGCGGGCGGCTGCGAAAACGCGGCCACAGCGCCCCGAGCACGAACACGCGAACCATGTAGGGCACCAGCCCCTGCTCGTTGAGCGCGGGGTCGACCCGCGCGCGGTAGCGCGTGCGGTGCAGCTGCGTGAGCTCGGACCAGTGGACATGCGGGTTCTCGTGATGTGCGGTGTGCAGGCCGATGTTGAACAGCAAGGGGTTCACCAGCCCCTCGAAATTGCGCGCGTAGTTCAGGCGGGTACCCGCGGTATCGCGCCGCGCCTCCACATCCGGCACGGGCCGGCGTCCGTCGGCATGCGCATGCTGCAGATAGTTGGTCGCCAGCAGCCAATGCAGCCCGTGCAACTGCGGCACGATCACCAGCAGCAGGGCCTTGCGCCAGTCGAGCAGCAGCAGCGCGCTCCAGCTGCCGAGCCACAGGGCGTACTGCGCCATGCAGTAGCGCCAGGGGCCCGGGCGGTGCCTGCGAAGCCGGCCGAGCCAGCCGAAGAACACCGGCACCAGCACCCACACGGCCTGGAACGGATGCAGCAGGTAGCCCCGCAGATGGTTGGTGTCGCCGCCGAAGCGGTAGGTGCGCGCCACGTCCCGCGGTCCGTGGCGGTGGCGATGGTGGTTGGCCACGTGCGCCGGCCAGAAGACGAAGGTCGGATGCCCCTGCAGCAGCGTGATCCAGAAGTCGGTGAACCGGTTCATGCGCCGCCCGCGCCACATGCGCAGATGCACGTGGTTGTGGTGGATCACGCCCACGCCCAGCGTCAGGAACAGCATCGGCGCATAGAGCTGCAAGGCAAAGCCATGCACCCACTGCCATGCCGCCAGCGCCGGGAGCGCCGCCAGGTACGCCAGGCTCTGCCAGTCGCGCCCATGGCGAAGGCGCGCCGGCCGGCGCGGCGCCTCAGGCCGGCGTGCCATGCTGCCGTTGGCGTTGCTGCTTCTCGCGGAAGGCCAGGAACTGCGGCTCGGCCGCGTCGGCGGCAATGCGCGTGCCGAACAGCCGGTCCATGAAAGTGAACTGGAAGCCGTAGTTGCCGCTGTGGCAGGCGTGGTGCAAATGGTGCCGGCGGCTCGCGGCAAACCAGTGGCTGTACGACGCCCGGGGAAAGAAGTCGTAGTTCGAGTGCCCGATGCTGTTGAAGAACAGGCTGAACAGCGGCACCGACGCGAGTGACCAGAAGCTGAAGTCGTGCAGCAGCATCGGCAGCAGGATCACGTTGCCGAGCATCACCGCCTCGACCGGATGAAAGCTGTAGGTGGCCCACGGCGTGGTCACGACCGAACGGTGGTGCGGCCCGTGAAAGCGCCGCAGCCAGCGCGTATGCAGCAGCCGATGGTTGAGCCAGAAATGAACGTCGTTCCAGATCGCCAGCACCAGGACTTCGGCCGCGACCTGGCGCCAGCCCGCGTCGGCATCGAGCCGCGCCCAGCCCAGCTGGAGCAAGCCCCACGGAAACACCATGCCCAGCCCGAACACGAGCACCGACACGCCCGACTGCGCCATTTCGCGGCGCAACTGCCCCGGCTGCAGCGGCCGCGGGTCGAGCCCGCGCCCGATGCCGAGCGCGGGCAGCACCCGCCGGGTCAGCAGCCAGTTGAGGGCGCCGAATCCCAGGTAGATGCCGCCGAAAAAGACCAGCCCCCAGCACATCACCTGGAAGGCCGACAACGAAATGAAGCTTTGCGCCATCCCCCGAGGCTACAGCAGCATTTCGGGAACCAGAGGCGCGATGATCAGGTTGTGCAGCCGCTGGAAAAAGCTCGACTCCGGCTCCGACGTGAGGATGACCTCCTTTTCGCCATCGGTCGTGAGCCACTGCAGCGTGCCGGTGTCCTTGGCAAGGCGCAGGCGGTACGAGTTCTGCAGCTTGCTGATGTTGATGACGCGCAGCATCTCGCGCGCCAGCTGCGGGCTGTCGACCACCACGCCCATCTCCGTGTTCTGGCTCGCCGAGCGCGGATCGAGGTTCATCGAGCCGATGAAGATGCGCGTCTTGTCGATGGCGGCCGTCTTGGAGTGCAGCCGCCCCAGCGATTTGCCGAACATGCCGAAGCGCTCGCCCGCGGTGGTGCGCTGCGGGCTCAGCTCGTACAGATCGGCGCCGCTCTTGAGCAGCCGCTCGCGATAGCGCACATAGCCGGCGTGCACCAGCGGTTCGTCGTTGGCGGCCAGCGAATTGGTCAGCAGCGTGAGCTTCACCTTGCGCCTGGCCAGGTCCTCGAAGGCCGCCATGCCGCGCTCGCCGGGCACCAGGTAGGGCGAGGTCAGGTCGACCTCGACCTTGGCCTCCATCAGCAGCGTCCAGACCTTCATCGTCACGCTGGTGGCAATGGCTTCGTCCTCGGTCATCGTGGTGGGCTTGGTGGGCGGATCGGCAATGGCGCGGGCTTCGCCCCACAGCAGCCCCATGCGGCCGCCGTCGAGTTCTTCCGCGATCGGCCCGTAGCCCAGCACGTCGGACGGCGGGAGCACGATCTTCGGCGGCGCCGCCGCCATGCCGATCCAGGCGTCGAAGTCGGCAACCGTGGGCGTGCGGCCGCCCTCCCCGCGCACGATGTCGGCAACGGGCCAGACCTGCTCGCTGTTCCAGTAGGCATCGAAGATCGATTCGAGCTGCGGCAGCACCTTGCCCACCAGCAGCGCGTCCATGTCGATGAAGTTCTGCGCCTCGCTCAGCACGAAATACTCGTCGGCGATGTTGCGGCCGCCCACCACCGCCATGACGCCGTCGGCGATGAAGAGCTTGTTGTGCATGCGGTGGTTGAGCCGCCCGATCTCGTGCGGCGAGGCCGCGAAACGCGAGAGAAAACCGTTGCGTCCGCAGCAGAACGGATTGAACAGCCGCACGTCCACGTTGGGCGTGGCGGAAAGCGCCAGCAGCAGCTGCTGGCTCCGGGCGGTGTAGAGGTCGTCCACCAGCAGCCGCACCTGCACCCCGCGACCGGCCGCCTCGCGCAGCGCACGCATCAGGAGGCGGCCAGTGGCGTCGTTCTCGAACTGGTAGTACTGGACCACCAGCGAGCGCTGGGCGCGCTCTGCAAGCTGGACGCGCGCGTCCAGCGAGTACACGCCGAGCGGCATCAGCCTGAAACCCGAGTGCTCGCCGGGCGGCGTCGAGGCGGCCGCGATCCTTGCCAGCGCGGTGGACGGATCGGCCGCGGCGGCATTCACTGCCGCCCGCTCGCGCGCCGGCGGCAGCGAGCCGCAGGCCGCCAGCGCCGCGGCAATGGCGCCGGCAAGACAGATCCGCAGAAGTCGGGTCAAGGGGTTCATGATGGCATCCTAGAATTCGTTTCACACCTGCTCGGAGTTACACCATGCCAAGACCGATCCTCTCATGCATCGCACTGATGTCGGTCGCAGCCGGGCTGGCATTCCCCGCCCGGGCCGCGCTGGACATCGGCGACCCGGTGCCCAAGTTCACCGCCACCGCTGCGCTGGGCGGCAAGACCTTCCGCTATTCGCTGGCCGATGCCCTGGCCAAGGGGCCGGTGGTGGTGTACTTCTTCCCGGCGGCCGACTCCAGCGACTGTTCGATCGAAGCGCATGCCTTCGCCGAAGCCATCGACCAGTTCGCCGCGCTCGGCGCCACGGTCATCGGCGTGTCGGCCGACGACATCGACACCCTCTCCAAGTTCTCGGTCAAGTCGTGCCAGAGCCGCTTTCCCGTGGCTTCGGACGAATCGAAGTCCGTGATCAACGGCTTCGACGCCCTGATGCAGACCCGACCCGACTTCGCCAACCGCCTGTCCTACGTGATCGCGCCGAACGGCAAGGTGGCCTACTACTACCAGAACCTGAATCCGGACAAGCACGTGGAGCGCATGCTCAACGCAGTGCGGGCGCTGCCGCGGCCGGGCGCGCCCCGGTAGCGGGTGCAAAATCCCGTCCCATGCAACTCAACTTCATCGCCAACGCCGACGTCCCGTCATCCTCCGGCCGCACCCTGCAGGTGCTCGACCCGTCCGACGGCCAGCCTTTCGACGAAATCCAGCGCAGCAATGCCGCCGACATCGACTCCGCCGTGCGCGCGGCGCGCGACTGCTTCGAGGGCGTCTGGCACAAGGTGAGCGCGGCCGACCGCGGCCGCCTGCTCTACAAGCTCTCGCAGAAGGTTGCCGAGCACGTCGACGAACTCGCGCTCATCGAGCAGCGCGATTGCGGCAAGCCCGTGAAGCAGGCCCGCGCCGACGCGCTCGCGCTGGTGCGCTATTTCGAGTTCTATGCCGGCGCCTGCGACAAGCTGCACGGCGAGACCATTCCCTACCAGGACGGCTACAGCGTCTTCACCTGGCGCGAGCCGCACGGTGTCACGGGCCACGTCATTCCGTGGAACTACCCGATGCAGATCTTCGGGCGCAGCGTGGGCGGCGCGCTGGCCGCCGGCAACGTGTGCGTGGTGAAGCCGGCCGAGGATGCCTGCCTTTCCCTCATTCGCGTGGCGCAACTGGCGGCCGAGGTCGGCTTTCCGGCCGGCGCGCTCAACATCGTGACAGGCTACGGCCATGAAGTGGGCGATGCGCTCGCTCGGCACGAAGGCATCGACCACATCAGCTTCACCGGCAGCCCGAAGATCGGCACGCTGATCCAGCAGGTGGCGGCGGAGCGGCATTGCCCGGTCACCCTCGAGCTCGGCGGCAAAAGCCCGCAGATCATCTTTGCCGACGCCGACCTCGACGCGGCCATTCCGGTGATCATCAACGCCATCGTGCAGAACGCCGGCCAGACCTGCTCGGCCGGCTCGCGCGTGCTGATCCAGCGCGGCATCTACGAGCCGCTGCTCGAGCGCCTCGGCCATGCCTTCGAGGCCTTGCGCGTCGGCCCCGCGGCCATGGACCTGGACGTCGGTCCGCTGATCCGCCAGACGCAGCAGCAGCGCGTGTGGGATTTCCTGAGCGACGCCCAGGTGGCGGGTATCCCCATGGTGGCCCATGGCATCGTGGTCGACGAGGCGCCCGAAACCGGCTTCTACCAGGCCCCCACCCTGCTGCGCGACGTGCCGGTGAACCACCGCCTGGCGCAGGAAGAGGTGTTCGGCCCGGTGCTCGCCGCGATGCAGTTCGCCGACGAGGACGAAGCCGTGGCGCTCGCCAACGCCACGCAGTTCGGCCTCGTGGCCGGGGTCTGGACGACCGACGGTGCGCGCCAGTTCCGCATGGCCAAGCGGGTGCGCAGCGGCCAGGTGTTCATCAACAACTACGGCGCCGGCGGCGGCGTGGAACTGCCGTTCGGCGGGGTCAAGTCGTCGGGCTACGGGCGCGAAAAGGGCTTCGAGGCGCTCTACGGCTTCACCACGCTCAAGACGGTGGCCATCAAGCACGGTTGAAAAAAGCCGGTCCTACCCGAGTGCCGTGTCCAGCAGCATCATCAGCACGAAGCCGAGCATCAGCCCGCTGGTCGCGAAGCTCTCGTGCCCCTTGCGGTGCGACTCCGGGATGATCTCGTGGCTGATCACGAACAGCATCGCGCCGGCCGCAAAACCGAGGCCCCACGGAAGCAGCATGGCCGAGTGGCCGATCACGGCCGCTCCCGCCACGGCGCCCAGCGGCTCGACCAGCCCGGACGCCATTCCGATGAGCACCGCGAACCCGCGCCGGTAGCCCGCCGCCAGCAGCGCCACCGCCACCACCAGGCCTTCAGGCACATCCTGGATCGCAATGCCAGTGGCCAGCGCGTCGGCGCGCAGCCCGTTGCCGGCCGCGTAGCCCACGCCGATCGCCAGGCCTTCCGGCAGGTTGTGCAGCGCGATGGCAAACACGAAGAGCCAGGTCCGGCGCAGCCTGTGCGCAGCCTGGCCTTCGAGACCCTTGATGAAGTGCTCGTGCGGCAGCACGCGGTCCAGCAGCATCAGCGCGGCACCGCCCAGCAGAATGGCCGAGCCGACGACGCCGCCCGCAGCCCAGCTGCCGCCGCCGAACACCTGCGCCAACCGGGCGGCCTCCAGCCCGGGAATGATCAGCGAAAAGGCGCAGGCCGCCAGCATCACGCCGGCGCCAAAGCCGAACAGCGTGTCCTGCAGGCGGTCGGGCAGCTTCTGCGAAAACAGCACCGGCAGCGTGCCGAGCCCGGTGGCCAGCGCGGCAACCGAGCCGCCCAGCAAGGCGCTCCAGACCACCGGGTCTGCGTGCACGAATCGGAAGAACCGGAACATCAGCGCGAGCGCGCCTGCGGAAATGATCGCCAGGCCGAAGCGCTGGCGTGCGGAAAGATCGGCGCGCAGGATGGAAGGCACGGGTCGCAAGCTCCTTGGGTTGAAAGAAGCCCTTTGCGTCCATTCGAGTGCTGCGTACTCGGGCGAGCGAATGATAGTAATTCTCAACAACGCCGTCCAGCCAACGAGTTGCCTTTCGAAGTAGCCCTTTTCGGATTTGCCCATGCCCGATGGAGTAAATTGCCCGTTGCCCCATGAACCGCAAAAGCACCACCGTCATTCCGCTCTCCGAGATCGGCCGCGCGCGCCCCGCCGTGGCGGTCCCGGACGTTGCCGTGCCCGCCACCGGGCGGCTGCTCGACCGGCTGGGCCGGCCGCTGACCGACCTGCGCATCAGCGTGACCGACCGCTGCAACTTCCGCTGCAGCTATTGCATGCCGAAGGATGTGTTCGACAAGGACTACCAGTACCTGCCGCACAGCGCGCTGCTGAGCTTCGAGGAAATGACCCGCCTGGCCCGCCTGTTCGCGGCCCATGGCGTGCGCAAGATCCGCCTCACCGGCGGCGAGCCGCTGCTGCGCAAGAACATCGAGGCGCTGATCGGGCAACTGTCTGAAATCCGCACCCCGGGCGGCGAACCGCTCGCGCTCACGCTCACCACCAACGGCTCGCTGCTGCAGCGCAAGGCAGCCGCACTGGCCGCCGCCGGCCTGCAGCGCGTGACCGTGAGCCTCGACAGCCTGGACGATGCGGTGTTCCGCCACATGAACGACGTCGATTTTCCGGTGGCCGACGTGCTCGCCGGCATCGAGGCGGCGCTGGCCGCGGGCCTCGGCCCGCTGAAGGTGAACATGGTGGTCAAGCGCGGCACCAACGAGCAGGAAATCCTGCCGATGGCGCGCTACTTCCGCGACCACCACGGCGGCAAGGTGGTGCTGCGCTTCATCGAATACATGGACGTGGGCGCCACCAACGGCTGGCGCATGGACGAGGTGCTGCCCTCGGCCGAGGTCATTGCGCGCATCGGCGCCGAGTTCCCGCTGGCGCCGCTCGAGCCCAGCGCGCCGGGCGAAACCGCCCAGCGATGGGCCTACGCCGACGGCGGGGGAGAAATCGGCGTGATCAGCAGCGTGACCCAGGCCTTCTGCCACGACTGCAGCCGCGCGCGCCTCTCCACCGAGGGCAAGCTCTACCTGTGCCTCTTCGCGAGCGCGGGCCACGACCTGCGCCCCCTGCTGCGCGGCACCGCCACCGACGAGGACATCGGCTCCGCCATCGGCCACATCTGGCAGGGCCGCGCCGACCGCTATTCCGAACTGCGCGCGCTCCGCGGCCCCGACGGCGGCGAGCACGATGCCAACGACCCCGCGCCGCGCCGCGTCGAAATGAGCTATATCGGCGGATGACCCCAAAAACACAAGATTCCATTTCCCCCGGCGAGATCACCGGCCTGCTGCTGGCCGGCGGCCGCGGTTCGCGCATGGGCGGCATCGACAAGGGCCTGCAGAACTTCAACGGCTCGCCGCTCGCCATGCACGCCGTGCTGCGCCTGGGCATGCAGGTGGGCGAGGTCATGATCAATGCCAACCGCAACCTGGCAGCTTATGAATCCTTCGGCGTTCCGGTGTGGCCCGACAGCCTGGCCGACTATGCCGGCCCGCTCGCGGGCTTCCTGACCGGCCTCGAACGCTGCGAAACGCCCTACCTGCTCACCGTGCCCTGCGACACGCCGCTGTTTCCGCTCGACCTGGCGAGCCGGCTGGCCGAGGCCCTGGTGGCCAACGACGCGGAAATTGCCATGGTCAGCGCGCCCGAGGCCGCCGCCGAACCCGGCGCGGCGCCGGTGCTGCGGCCGCAGCCGGTGTTCTGCCTGCTGCACACCACGCTGCTCGAAAGCCTGGTGAACTTCACCCAGTCCGGCGGCCGCAAGATCGACGCCTGGACCGCGCAGCACCGCACGGTGCTCGTGCCCTTCGACCGGCCCGGCGATGCGCCCGACGCCTTTTTCAATGCCAACACGCTGGCCGAACTGCACGCGCTGGAAAACCGATGAGCCGCATCGCCGACATTGCCGCCGCCCTTGCCGGCTATGACCC
This sequence comes from Variovorax sp. SPNA7, assembly GCF_033807855.1. Lineage (NCBI taxonomy): Bacteria > Pseudomonadati > Pseudomonadota > Betaproteobacteria > Burkholderiales > Comamonadaceae > Variovorax > Variovorax sp. SPNA7. The sequence goes on along the minus strand of NZ_CP138513.1, from coordinate 2,770,908 downwards.
CCAGGCGCTGAGCGTCCAGGGCGTCCAGGCTTTCCTGGCGCAGCTCGTGGGGCCCGCCGTGGTGTCCGAGCGCGAAGACGTCGCGCTGCGCGAAGCGCTCGGCCGCGTGCTGGCCGAAGACATCATTTCGCCGGTCAGCGTGCCGCCCCACGACAACTCCGCGATGGACGGCTTTGCCTTCGACGGCGCGATCCTGCGGGACGATTCGCCCACGGACGCCTCCATCGAGCTGCGCGTGGTGGGTACCGCCTTGGCGGGCACGGCCTGGCGCGGCGCGCTGGCTGCCGGCGACGCGGTTCGCATCATGACGGGCGCGGTCATGCCCGAAGGGCTCGACACCGTGATCCCGCAGGAATTCTGCAAGGTCGACGGCGACCGCGTGCGCTTTCCCGCCAAGGTGCTTCGGCGCGGCGACAACCGCCGCTTCGCGGGCGAAGACCTCATGCAGGGACAGCCGGCCCTGCGGCGCGGCGAGCGCCTGTCGCCCGCCGCGCTGGGCATGGTCGCCAGCCTGGGGCTGCCTTCGGTGCCCGCGCTGCGGCGGCTGCGCGTGGCCTATTTCTCGACCGGCGATGAGATCCTGAGCCTGGGCGAGCCGCCGCGCGAAGGCGCGGTGTACGACAGCAACCGCTACACGGTGTTCGGCCTGCTCACGCGGCTGGGCTGCGAAGTGATCGACCTGGGCCTGGTGCGCGACGACCCGGCCACGCTTGGCGCCACGCTGCAGCAGGCCGCGGGCCAGGCCGACGCCATCATCACCAGCGGCGGCGTGAGCGTCGGCGCCGCCGACCATACGCGCGCCGTGATGCAGCAGCTTGGCGACATGGCTTTCTGGCGCGTGGCGATGCGCCCCGGCCGGCCGATGGCGGTCGGGCTCGTTCCGCGCAGCCAGCAGGCCGCGCCAGGCTCGGCGGTGCTCTTCGGGCTGCCCGGCAATCCGGTGGCCGTCATGGTCACCTTTCTTGCCTTCGTGCGGCCCGCCCTGCTGCGCATGATGGGCTGCCACGAGATTGCCGCCGCGCCGCCGCCCCTGCTGCGCGCGCGCGCAGCGAGCGCCATCCGCAAGAAGCCCGGCCGCACCGAATACCAGCGCGGCTTCGTGCGCGCTGTGGCCGGTGCGCTGCCCGAGGTTCGCATTGCCGGCAACCAGGGCTCCGGCGTGCTGAGTTCGATGGTCGAGGCCAACGGGCTCGTGGTGCTGCACCACGACCAGGGCAATGTGGCCGCGGGCGACGAAGTCGACGTGATGATGCTGGAGGCATAGCCCCGCCACGGGCCGCGCACTCAGCAGCGGCTCAGATCCGGCCCAGCGCCTTGTCCACGCCCTTGTTGGCAAGCATGTCGGCGCGCTCGTTGCCGACGTCGCCCGAATGGCCCTTGACCCAGCGCCATTCGATCACGTGGCCCCCTTCGGCCACCAGCTTGTCGAGTTTCTGCCAGAGCTCGACGTTCTTGACCGGCTGCTTGGTCGAGGTGCGCCAGCCCTTGGCCTTCCAGCCGCGGATCCATTCGGTGATGCCCATGCGCACGTACTGGCTGTCCAGGTAGAGAATGACCTTGCAGGGCCGCTTGAGCGCGGCCAGGCCCTCGATCACGGCGGTGAGCTCCATCCGGTTGTTGGTGGTGTTGAGTTCGCCGCCGAACAGTTCCTTTTCGGTGGCGCCCGACTTGAGCCACGCGCCCCAGCCGCCGGGGCCGGGATTGCCTTTGCACGCACCATCGGTGTAGATCACGACTTCGTTCAAAACGCTCTTTTCCTTCTTCTTTCAATATTCGATATTCAATCGGCGCGGTCGGCCTTGGCCTTGTGCATCTTGCCTGCAATGGGTACCGGCGCCGTGGCGCGCGCCGCCGCGCGGCGCCAATCGGCGCTCAGCAGGCGCATGCCGCGCACCCGCTTGACGGCCACCAGGAAGTACACCGCACCGAAGATGGGCCACCAGCGCTCGCCGGCGGCGTCCATCCAGCGGCAGCGCTCGAGCCACGCCTCGCTGCGCACCGCGGGCCGGTAGACGCCGAAGCGTCCCGATTCCACCTCGAAGCTCAGGAGCCGCAGCCAGTCGCGCATGCGCCAGTAGCCGATGAACTCGCCGCCCTCGGGCAAAAAGAGATCGCCGAAGCCGAGCTTGCGGTACAGGTGCGCGCGGCGCTGCCGCATGCCCCAGAGGCTGGCCGGATTGAGCCCGCAGATCACCACGCGGCCCTCGGGCACCAGCACCCGCTCCACTTCGCGCAAGGCCGCATGGGGGTCCTGGCTCAGCTCGAGCGCATGCGGCAGCACTACCAAGTCGAGGCTGTTGGCGGCAAACGGCAGCGCCGCAAAATCGGTGAACAGCGCAGCCCTGCCGGACGGCTGGCCGGGTTCGGGCAGTGCCAGCCATCGATGCGGCATGCGGTTGGTGCGCAGGCCATCGACTCCGGCGGCGCCGAGCTGCAGCGCGTGGTAGCCGAAAATATCCGCCACGGCCTCGTCGAACTGGGCCTGCTCCCACGCGAGCAGGTAGCGGCCGGGGGGGGTCGCGAACCAATCCTGCAAACCTATAATTTGACCGCTCATGACCCTTGTTCCGCTGCCCGCCTTCGCTGACAACTACATCTGGATGCTGCAGGACGGATCCAACGCGATCGTTGTGGACCCGGGCGACGCCCAACCGGTGTTCGACGCCTTGGCGCGCGACAAGCTGCAGCTCGCCGCGATTCTAGTCACGCACCATCACCCCGATCACACCGGCGGCGTGGCCGCGCTCCATGCGGCCACCGGCGCGCCGGTCTTCGGCCCCGCGCGCGAACGCATTCCGGAGCCCTTCCAGCCGCTGTCGCATGGCGACAGCGCCGAGGTGCTCGGGCTGCGCTTCGAGGTCATCGACGTGCCGGGCCATACGGCCGGCCACATCGCCTACTTCCTGCCCGCAAGCGCAGGCCGGGCGCCGCTTCTTTTTTGCGGCGACACGCTGTTCTCCGGCGGCTGCGGCCGGCTGTTCGAAGGCACGCCGGCGCAAATGCTGGCTTCGCTCGATGCGCTCGCCGCGCTGCCGGGTGACACCCGCGTGTGCTGCGCACACGAATACACACTTGCTAACCTGCGTTTCGCCCGCGCGGTGGAACCCGGCAATGCCGATCTGACTCAGTACAGCGCGCACTGCGAAAGCCTGCGCGCGCAGGGGCAGCCCACGCTGCCCTCGCAACTGGCCACCGAACGCCGGATCAACCCTTTTCTTCGCAGCCGCGAAGCCACTGTCCTTAGAGCGGTGCGCGAGCACGCCGAGCTTTCCGCCGATGCGGCCGAAGCCGACGTGTTCGCTGCGCTGCGCCAATGGAAAAACGACTTCCGATGAAACTTATCGCTGCTGTCTGCCTTGCAGGCTCACTGTTGCTCGCGGGCTGCGCGGGCACTACCAGCTCGTCTTCCTCCTCCACCACATCCGCGCAACCCACCGCCGGCGGCACCGGCTCCAAGGCCTCCGGCAGCGCGGCGCCGGTCTACCCGGGCGGGCCGCTCACCCCCATCACCAGCAGCGAAGCCCATTCGCAGAGCGTCGTCACGCTGGCGCCGCCCGCCGACATGTGGGACCGCATCCGCCGCGGCTTCAAGATGCCGAACCTCGAGAGCGACCTGGTGCGCGACCGCGAGCAGTGGTATGCCACCCGGCCCGACTACATCCAGCGCATGACCGAGCGCTCGAACAAGTACATCTTCCACATCGTCGAGGAACTCGAGCGGCGCAACATGCCGACCGAACTCGCGCTGCTGCCGTACATCGAGAGCGCATTCAACCCGCAGGCCATTTCCAGCGCGCGCGCCGCGGGCATGTGGCAGTTCATGCCCGCCACCGGCACCGACTTCGACCTGAAGCAGAACATCTTCCGCGACGACAGGCGCGACGTGGTGGCCTCGACGCGCGCCGCACTCGACTACCTGCAAAAGCTCTACGGCATGTTCGGCGACTGGCAGCTCGCGCTGGCCGCCTACAACTGGGGCGAAGGCAGCGTGAGCCGCGCCATCGCCAAGAACCAGCGCCTGGGCCTGCCCACCACCTACAGCGATCTTTCCATGCCGGCCGAAACGCGGTTCTACGTGCCCAAGCTGCAGGCGGTGAAGAACATCGTGGCCAATCCGCAGGCGTTCAACACCGAGCTGCCGCTGATCGCGAACCACCCGTATTTCCAGACCGTGACGCTCACGCGCGACCTCGACGTCGAACTGGCGGCCAAGCTCGCCGACATCCGGCTCGAGGACTTCCGCGCCCTCAACCCGGCCGCGCACAAGCCGGTGCTGCTGGCGGCCGGCACGCCGCAGATCCTCTTGCCCTGGGACAACGCGGCCGTGTTCCAGCGCAACTTCGATGCGTACTCGCAAGGCCAGTACGCCAGCTGGACGGCATGGGTGGTTCCCAACACGATGACGGTGGCCGACGCCGCCCAGCGCTCGGGCATGAGCGAGGCCGACCTGCGCGCGCTCAACAGCATCCCGCCGCGCATGCTCATCAAGGCCGGCTCGACGCTCATCGTGCCGCGCGGCGCCCGCGTCAAGGAAGACGTGACCGCGCTGGTGGCCGACAGCGGCCACCTGAGCTTCCAGCCCGAAATCGTCAATCGCCGCACCACCGTCAAGGCGGGACGCAACGACAGCGTGGCCAGCATCGCGCGCCGCTACAAGCTCAAGCCCGACAGCGTGGCCGAGTGGAACGACGTCAAGCTCAACCATTCGTTCAAGCGCGGCTACAGCGTGGTGGTGTACCTGCCGGTTCGCGCTGCGCCCGAGGCGCGCGTCGGGTCGGGCGCGGCACGGGCGCGCGGCCGCGCCGCCGTTGCCACCAAGCGCGGCGGCAGCCCGGTGAAGGCGGTTGCCGCACGCGGCAGCAACGTGGTGAAGTCGCCGGCAGGCAAGCAGGTCGTGCGCGAGAAGCGCGGCGGCACGCCGTCGAAGAAGAAAAAGCGCTGAAGCGGGCGCACCGCAGCGCTAGAGTTTTTCGGTCTCCCCGCTGCGCGGCTGCCACTTCATCAGCCGCTTCTCGATCAGGCCGACCAGGCCGTCGAGCAAGAGCGCGAAGGCCGTCAGCACCACGATGCCGGCAAAGACGGTGTTCACGTCGAAGGTGCCTTCGGCCTGGAGGATCAGGTAGCCCACACCGCGCGCCGAACCCAGGTACTCGCCGACCACCGCGCCGACGAAGGCCAGGCCCACCGAGGTGTGCAGGCTCGAGAACACCCAGCTCGTCGCGCTCGGCAGGTAGACCGTGCGAAGCAGCTGCCGCTGGTTGGCGCCGAGCATCTTCGCGTTGGCCAGCACCACCGGGCTCACCTCGCGCACGCCCTGGTAGACGTTGAAGAACACGATGAAGAACACCAGCGTGACGGCCAGCGCCACCTTGCTCCAGATGCCGAGGCCAAACCAGAGCGCGAAGATGGGCGCGAGGATCACGCGCGGCATCGAGTTGGCGGCCTTGATGTAGGGATCGAGGATCAGGCTCGCGGTGGGTGCCAGCGCCAGCCAGAGTCCGCAGGCCAGGCCGAGCACGGTGCCGATGCCGAAGGCCAGCACCGTTTCGAGCAGCGTGGTGCCCAGGTGCCGGTAGATGTCGGCATTGCCCTTCAGGCCCTCAGGAAACAGCAGGTTCGGCGGCACCTCGAACGGCAGGAACCAGCTCCAGATGCGCCCCGCCACCTGGATCGGCTCGCCAAGGAAAAAGGCGATCTGCTGGTTGCGCGACGCCAGGTGCCAGCCCACCAGCAGCACCCCCAGCAGCACCAGCTGCCAGAAGCGTGCATTGCGTTCGTTCAGGCGCGGCATCATGCGGCCTTCCTCAGCTGCTGCGCATAGCCCTTGAGCACTTCGTCGCGCAGCACCTCCCAGATCTGCGTATGCAGCTCGACGAAGCGCGGCTGAGTGCGCACCTCGGCCACGTCGCGCGGGCGCGCGAGATCGATGGCGAACTCGCCGATCGGATGCGTGGCCGGGCCGGCCGACAGCACCACCACGCGGTCGCTCATCGCAATGGCTTCGTCGAGGTCGTGCGTGATGAAGAGCACGGCCTTCCGACCTTGTGAGCCCCCGGGCGCTGCGCGCCCACCCCCCGAGGGGGTGAGCTCCGGCCTTGGGGCGGCCCGGCGGCCTCCGCTCGGCGCGCTCCAGAGTTCGAGCACCTCGTTTTCCATCAGCTGGCGCGTCTGGATGTCGAGCGCGCTGAAGGGCTCGTCCATGAGGATGATGTCGGGGTCGAGCACCAGCGTCTGCGCCAGCGCCACGCGCTTGCGCATGCCGCCCGAGAGCTGGTGCGGATAGCGGTCGCCAAAGCCCGAGAGGCCCACGCGAGAAAGCCAGGCCTCGGCCTGTTCGCGTGCATCGGCGTCGGACACGCCGCGGTACTGCAGCCCCACCATCACGTTGTCGATGGCGCTGCGCCACGGCATCAGCGCCTCGGTCTGGAACATGTAGCCGGCGCGCGCGTTCACGCCCGCCAGCGTCTGGCCGAAGACCTTGATGGTGCCCGACGAAGGCTCGAGCAAGCCGGCGCCCACGTTCAGCAAGGTCGACTTGCCGCAACCCGTGGGGCCCACCACCGAGACGAACTCCCCTGCTCTCACGCGCAGCGTGGTGTCGGCCACCGCGGTGTAGCGCTGGCCCGGATCGTCCTTCGAATGGAAGGTGCAGCTGATGGAGAGAAGCTCGAGTGCGTAGTCGGACATGTCTGGCAGGAATTCTGGCATTGGCCGCCACAAGAAAAAACCCGGCCGAGGCCGGGTCGCGGGGACGTTCGGAGTCAGGCTTTGAACCTGTCTTTCGCGCGCCTAGCAAAATCGTTGGTGTAGGTCTTCATGAGATCGATCTTGTCGGGCTTCACTGCCGTGTCGAAGCTCGAGATCGCGGTGAGCGCCGTCTTGGGACCGTCGGCCGGCACGAGGCCGTCGGTGGCGATCGATTCGCGCACCTTGTCGAAGGATGCGAGGTACAGCGCGCGGTCGCCGAGCAGGTAGGTTTCGGGCACCGTCTTGATGATGTCGCCGGGCCCGGCGGTCTGCAGCCACTTGAGGCCGTGGACGATGGCATTGGCCAGCGCCTGGCAGGTGTTGGGATTCTTCTGGATGAAGTCGACCGGCGCGTAGAGGCAGGCCGCGGGCATCGGTCCACCGAACACCTGCTGCGTGCCCTTGAGCGTGCGCGTGTCGCTGATGATCTTCACGTCGCCCTTCTGCTCGAGCATGGTCATGACGGGGTCGGTGTTGCTGATGGCGTCGATCTGGCCCGAGCGCAGCGCCGTGAGCGCGCCGGCCGCCACGCCCACGCCGATGTAGCTCACGTCGCTGGCCTTGAGGCCGCCGCGCGACAGCACCAGGTTGGCCACCATGTTGGTCGAGGAGCCCGGCGCCGAGACGCCGATCTTCTTGCCCTTGAGATCCGGAATGCCGGTGTAGCCCGCCATGTTCTTGGTCGACACGCCCACCGCGATCTGCGGCGCGCGGCCCTGCAGCACGAAGGCCTGGAAGAACTGGTTCTTGGCCTGCAGGTTGATGGTGTGCTCGTACGCGCCGGAGCACACGTCCGCCGATCCGCCCACCACGGCCTGCAGCGCGCGTGCGCCGCCTGCGAAGTCGGAGATCTCGACGTCGAGGCCTTCGGCCTTGAAGTAGCCGAGCTGTTCGGAGATGGTGAGCGGCAAATAGTAGAACGCCGCCTTGCCGCCCACCGCGATGGAAATCTTCGTCTTCTCGAGCTTGGCCTGCGCAAAGACCCGCGGCAACGCAATGGTTGCCGCAGCGACTGCGGACACTGTCATGAGGGTTCTGCGGTGGAGCATGGAGCAATCCTGCGGGCGCTTGATTCTGGTGGACTGAATCGAGCTTAGGGGTGCGCCCCCGTTGCCTGCATCGGGGTCATCCCGTGCGGGTTTCCACGTAAGCATGAAGGCCTCCACGAGGCCTGTGCCGAACGGCCTGCTGCGCGCTGGCGCAGAGGCTTTTTTCGCTCTTAGCGCGCGATAAAAAGGATCGCGATATTGACCACGAAACCGAGCGCCCAGACCGCGCTGCGCACGGAGCCGATGCCCTTGATGTAGACCGCGATATAGATCGCACGCAATACGACATAGGCCGCTGCCAGCATGTCGAGCCGCGCCTGATTGGCGCCGAGCTGGTGCGCAATGATCACCGCGCCGATGAAGAACGGAAGGCCTTCGAAGCTGTTGGCCTGCGCGCTGTTGGCACGCGCGCGCCAGCCGCTTTGCTTTGCGGCCCAGTCGCGCGGCTGCACGTTGTCGCGTGGACCGAAGCTGCCGGCCTTGGCGATCCATGCCGCGAGATACGGCAGGCCGCAGGCGATGAACACGCACCAGTAGGCGACGGTGAGCAAGGAAAAGGTCATGGGGGTTGCTTGTCTCCGTTCAGCGCAGCGGCTGCAGCGGCCGCTGCGCGCTATCGGCGGTCCACCAGGGCATGCGCGATGGTGCCGAGATCCACGTATTCGAGTTCGCTGCCCGCGGGCACGCCGCGCGCGAGGCGCGTCACGTTCAGGCCGCGCTGCCGGAGCGCTTCGCCGATCACGTGCGCGGTGGCTTCGCCCTCGGCCGTGAAGTTGGTGGCCAGGATGACCTCGCTCACGGTGCCGTCCAGCGCGCGGTCGAAGAGCTTCTGCAGGCCGATGTCCTTGGGCCCGATGCCGTCGAGCGGACTGAGCTTGCCCATCAGCACGAAGTAGTAGCCGCGGAAGGCACCGGTGCGCTCGAGCGCGGCCTGGTCGGCCGGCGTCTCGACCACGCAGAGCTTGCCTGCGTCGCGGCGCGTGTCCAGGCACACGTTGCAGACCGGCGCTTCGGTGAAAGTGTTGCAGCGCTCGCAATGCCGCACGTTGCCGGCCGCCTGCTGCAAGGCGCGCGCAAGCAGTTGCGCGCCCTCGCGGTCATGCTGCAGCAAGTGGAAAGCCATGCGCGAGGCCGACTTGACGCCGACACCCGGCAGGCGGCGCAGCGCATCGACCAGGGCGTCGAGCGAACTGGCGTCGGCCATCAATGGCTCAGAACGGCAGCTTCATGCCGGGCGGGAGGCCCGGCATGCCCGCGGTGAGCTTGCCCATCTTCTGCTCGCTGGTTTCCTCGGCCTTGCGCACCGCGGCATTGAAGGCGGCGGCCACGAGGTCTTCGAGCATGTCCTTGTCGTCGGCCAGGAGGCTCGGGTCGATGGTGATGCGCTTGACGTCGTGCTTGCAGGTCATCACGACCTTGACGAGGCCCGCGCCCGACTCGCCTTCGACCTCGATGGTGGCCAGTTCTTCCTGGGCCTTCTTGAGGTTGTCCTGCATTGCCTGCGCCTGCTTCATGAGGCCGGCCAGTTGTCCTTTGTTGAACATCGTTGGTCCTGATTGGTTGGAATGGGGGAAGGATAAGAGAGATGGCGGCCGATGCCGAATGCCGCAGGAGCCGGCACGGTTTTTCAGTGGTGTTCCGTCAGGCGGGCTTGAGTGTTCCGGGCACGATCTTCGCATCGAATTCGCGCATCAGCATCTGCACTTCGGGATCGCTGCGGATGGCCTCCTCGGCCACGCGCTGGCGCTCGTCGGCCGCCTGCTTGTTGCGGCGCGCGGGGCTGTCGACCACGCCGCCGATTTCAATGGCGAGCTTCACGCCGTGGCCAAGCGCGGCCAGCGCATCGGTGAGCTTGTCGCGGGCCGAAGGCTGGTTGAGCAGCTCGCGCTCGACGCGAAGTATCCACTGGTCGACGTCGCGCGCCACCAGCTGCGACTGCAGCGCGAGTTCGCGCGCCAGGGCGTTGATGCTCTCGGCCGCGATCATCTGCGTGACTGTGGCGTGCCAGAAGTCGCCGTCCTCGCTCGGCGGAATCGGCGGCGCCGGTCCGCGCTGCTCGTCGGGGCGCGGCACGTCCCGCTGGCTCGGCGGCGGCTGCACGCGCATGGGAACGGCAAGCACCCGCGGCGCCTCTGCAGCCGGCGAGGGCTCGGGCTCGGCGGAAGGCCGGGGCCCGTTTGGCCGTACGGGCTCGCTGACCACGGCCAGGCGCTGGCCGGCCGGCGCCGGGTTGGACCGCGGTACCGGCGCAGCCACGGAAATCGCCGTTGGCGGCGCGGCGATCGCCGCCGTGGCTTGTTGAGCCGGCGCTACGGACGCAGGGACCGAAACCGCCCGGGCGGCTTCATTCAGAGTTTTTTTTTCCGCGGAGGCCGAAGAAGCGGCCGCGTTGGAAGGCTTGAAAGCCAGGAGCCGCAGCAGCACCATGGTCAGCGCCGCGTACTCGTCAGGCGCCAGCCCCAGTTCGCCGCGCCCGTGCAGGCACAGGCTGTAGAGCAACTGGGTTTCGTCGGCCGGCATCAGCGACGCGAGGCGTGCCGTGTCGGCCGCGTCGGGGTCGGTGGCCGAATCGGCCGATTCCGCCCGCGAGGGCACCGCCTGCAGCACGGCCATGGCCTGCAGCACCGCGGTCATTTCTTCCAGCGTGGACGCGGCGGACATGCCGTCGCGCCGCAGTGCCTCGGAGGTGTCGACCACCGTCCGGCCATCGCCCTGCGCAAGCGCCTCGATCAGCTTGAACACATGGCCGCGGTCCACGCTGCCGAGCATCTGGCGCACGCCGTTTTCGAGCAGCTCGCCGTTGCCGAAGGCAATGGCCTGGTCGGTGAGCGACAGCGCATCGCGCATCGAGCCGCGTGCGGCGCGCGCCAGCAGGCGCAGCGCCTGCGGCTCGGCCGGCACCTGTTCGGCCTGCAGCACGCCCGTGAGGTGCTCCAGCACCGTCTCGGGCGCCATCGGCCGCAGGTTGAACTGCAGGCAGCGCGACAGCACCGTGACCGGCACCTTCTGCGGATCGGTGGTCGCGAGCACGAACTTGAGGTATTCCGGCGGCTCCTCGAGCGTCTTCAGCATCGCGTTGAACGCGGTGTTGGTGAGCATGTGCACTTCGTCGATCATGAAGACCTTGAAGCGTCCCTGCACCGGCTTGTAGACCGCCTGCTCGAGCAGCGACTGCACCTCGTCCACGCCGCGGTTCGATGCCGCGTCGAGTTCGGTGTAGTCGACGAAACGGCCCGAATCGATGTCCTTGCAGGCCTGGCACACCCCGCAAGGCGTGGCCGTGATGCCGCCCTGCCCGTCCGGCCCCTGGCAATTGAGCGACTTGGCCAGGATGCGCGAGACGGTGGTCTTGCCCACGCCCCGCGTTCCGGTGAAAAGATAGGCGTGATGCAGGCGCTGCGTGGTCAACGCGTTCTCGAGCGCCTGCACCACGTGCCCCTGGCCAACCATCTCACCGAAGGTTTTAGGACGGAACTTGCGAGCGAGCACGAGATAAGACATTGCGGGCATTCTAAAAGGCGCCGCACCGGCCTCGCCTTCACCCCGCAATCAAAAAAAGGCCGGTTTTTTCGTGGGATACCGCGGAACCGGCTCCGCCGGGCCGCCGGTATCGCCCCCAGCAGGGGGTGGGCGAAGCGACACGAAGTGCGCGCAGCCTGGGGGGTTACAATAGCCTTTGACGGGCCTCCCTGCATGGTGAAGTGGCCAACCGGGTCAGGTGGGGAACCAAGCAGCCCTAACTGCGTAGTCAGTGCCAGGGGTAAGGCTCGTCAACCTCTTCAGCCGCTCGTTTCACGAAAATCCAAAGTGAAACGCAGCTTGCAAAAACCTCCAGCAGAAATTTCCCGGACGCGAGGCCTTCACAGGCCCAGCGTCCGGATCGCGCCGCGCGCCGCGGCCGCGCCGCTGGCCATCGATGCCGTCAGCAGGTAGCCGCCGGTCGGCGCCTCCCAGTCGAGCATTTCCCCCGCCACGAACACGCCCGGCACCACGCTGGCCATGAGCCCTTCGTCGAGCGCCTCGAAGCGCACGCCGCCTGCGGTGCTGATGGCTTCGTCCATGGGCCGGGGCGCGACCAGCCGCAGCGGCACGGCCTTGATCGTCGCCGCCAGCTGCACGGGGTCCTGCATGGCTTCGCGGCTCAGCGCCTCGTGCAGCACGCCGGCCTTGATGCCTTCCAGCCCGAGCCGGCTCTTCAGATGGCTGCTGAGCGAGCGGGCACCGCGTGGATGCTTGACGGCCGCCAGCACCTGCTCGGCGCTGCGGTCGGGCAGCAGGTCGAGCAGCAGCGTGGCGCTGCCGTGCGCGGCGATCTCGTCGCGCAGCAAGGCCGACGCCGCATAGATCAGGCTGCCCTCGATGCCGGTGGCCGTAGCAACGAATTCGCCCTTGCGCGCGAAGCGGCGCCCCTGGCTGTCGGTGAACGAAATCGCGACCGACTTGAAGGGCTGGCCCGCGAAACGGCTCGCGAAATGCTCGCTCCACCCTGCCCCGTCGAAGCCGCAGTTGGCAGGCAGCAGCGGCGCGATGTCGATACCGCGCGCCTGCAGCCACGGCGCCCATGCGCCATCGGAGCCCAGCCGCGCCCAGCTCGCACCGCCCAGCGCGAGCACCACCGCATCGGCCTTCACGATGGCCTCGCCCGTCGGAGTGGCGAAGCGCAGCGAGCCGACGGCTAGCGATGCGTCGCCGAGCCAGCGGTGGCGCATGTGGAACTGCACGCCCGCCGCGCGCAGCCGGTGCAGCCAGGCGCGCAGCAGCGGCGCGGCCTTCATGTCGGTCGGAAACACGCGGCCCGAGGTGCCGACGAAGGTCTCGATGCCGAGGCCGGCCGCCCATTCGCGCACCTGCTGCGGACCGAAGCGCGCGAGCATCGGTTCGAGCTGCGCACGGCGCTCGCCGAAGCGGGTCATGAACACATCGAAGGGCTCCGAGTGCGTGAGGTTCAGCCCGCCGCGGCCGGCCAGCAGGAACTTGCGGCCCACCGAGGGCATGGCGTCGTAGACGCGCACCTGCACGCCGGACGCGCTCAGGACTTCGGCCGCCATCAGGCCGGCCGGTCCGCCGCCGATCACGGCGACGGTTTGGGAAAGAGTCATTCGAGAGTTACCAGTTCGCCCTGCCCGGTCAGGAACGCGGCGCGCACCAAGGTACCGGGATAGGCATGTTGCACGGCCGCGCGGTAGCGCTGCATCTGTGCGATCAATTCCGCATCCCGTTCGGGGCGCGCAGCGGATTTGTAGTCGAGGATCCACCAGGCACCGCTGGCGCGCTCGCGCACCAGGCGGTCGATGCGCAGCGTCTCGCCTTCGTGGACCAGCGTCACTTCGTTGCCGTGCCAGTCGATCATGCGCTCATCCCAGGCCCATGCGCCGGCGCCCGCGCGAATGCGCTCGGCCAGCACCGCGGCGCCGCGCGCCTGTTGCGCGTCGAGCATGAATTCGCGGGCCGCGGCGCGCACATGCGCGGGCGGCAGCGCCTCGCCCGGCAGGGCCCATTCGAGCAGCCGGTGCATCGCCTGGCCGAAGGCGGCAGCACGCGCATCGACGGTAGCGCCAACGGCTTTCCTGGTGGCTGGGAGTTCCTTGGCCGCAGGTGCGAGGACGGGCATCTTCTTCATCGAGAAACTGCCGGCCCCGGTCTCCACCGGCAGCGCGACCAGCGGCTCATCGGCTTCGACAGGTTCACACATCGATTCAAGCCGCGACCACCAGCTGCCCTCGTTGGCCCGGGCCGGCTGCACCGACGACAGCACGAGGCGCTCGCGCGCCCGCGTGGTCGCGACGTAGAGGCCGTTGAGCTCCTCGCGGTGGCGCGCGCGCTGCTCTTCCTCGAGCAGCGTGGCCGCGCAGCCGGGCGGTGTTTTTTCGCTCGCCAGGAAAACGAAGCGCGTGGGCGCGCTGTCGCTGCCTTTCCATTCGACCAGCACGCCCATGGTCTGGGCGCGCGGCGGCGGCGCGTCGCAGTCGAGCATGAGCACGGTGTCGGCCTCCAGGCCCTTGGCGCCGTGCACGGTGAGCAGTTGCACTGCATCAGGCACGGCGACGGATGGCGCCCTGACGCCGCCGGCGCGCAGCACGCGCACCAGCGCATAGGGCGTGGCAAAGCGCGCGCCCTCGATCTCGAGCGAGGCCGCCAGCAGCCCGCGCAGATTGGCCAGCGCGCTCTGGCGCATGGCCGACGGCATGGCGGCGCCGAACCTGGCCAGCACATCGCCATCGTGAAAGATCGCACTGAGCGCATCGTGCGGCGGCAATGCGGCGAGCCAGCGCTGCCATTGCTTGAGCCTGGCGCCGGCCGCGACCAGTTCCGCCGGCAGGCCCTCGCCTTTCTGGACCAGCGCGAACCAGCTCGACGAAGGGTGCTCGCGCTGGCGCAGCGCCAGTTGCACCAGCGCATCGTCGCCGATGCCGAAGAGCGGCGACTTGAGCGCGCGCGCCAGCGAGAGGTCGTGCGCGGGGGACACCAGCGCATCGATCAGCGCCACCACGTCCTGCACTTCGGGGGCATCGTGCAGCTCGTTCTTCTCGGGCTGCTGCACGGGAATGTGGCGCTGGCGCAGCGCGTCCTGCATGGCGGACAGCCGGTTGCGGCGGCGCGCCAGCACCATGATCTGGCGCGGCGGCGTGCCATCGGCAATGCGCTGCGCGACCCAGCGCGCGGCCTGCTCGCATTCCTTCTGCAGCAGCTGCTCCTCGGGCAGCACCCGCGGCGTGACGAGGCTGTCGCGCCAGTGCAGCATGCCGTCGTCCGCGGGCGCGGCCTCGGCGGTGGTATCGAGGGCGCCGCGATCGATGGGCGGGAGCTTGAGCAGCTCGCCCTGATCGTTGCGTTCGGTGGTGTGCGCGCGGTAGCCGTCGAACTCGCCGGCGTCCTGCGCGGCCAGCATCGCCTGGTTGACGAGGCCGACCACCGCACGCGCGTTGCGGTGGGTGTGGTCGCAATTGAGCAGCTCGCCGCCCAGCCCTTCGCGCACGAATTTCTTCGCGGCGATGAACACCTGCGGCTCGGCGCGGCGGAAGCGGTAGATGCTCTGCTTCGGGTCGCCCACGATGAAGACGCGCGGCGCCTTGCCGCCCGCGCCGGTGTAGGCGCTGAGCCAGCCATAGAGCGCCTGCCACTGCAGCGGATTGGTGTCCTGGAACTCGTCGATCAGCAGGTGCGCGATGCGCGCATCGAGCCGCTCCTGCACCCAGCCCGACAGCGCCGATTGGCCCAGCAGCAATTGCGCGGCCTGTTCGACGTCGTTCATGTCCACCCAGCCGTGGGCGCGCTTGACCTCGGCGAAGGCGGAGATCAGAAGACGCGTGAGGCGCGTCATGCGCTGCTGGTAGAGCCAGGCCGCGTGCTGGGCCTGCGCAGCGCAGAGGGTCTGGAGCTCGGTCTCGGCTTCCTGCGCGGCGGGGTATTTCTGCAGGTTCTTGTTGAGGCGGTCTTCGGTGGCGACGAAGAAATTCTTGCGCAGGTGCGCGAGCGCGGCCGCGAGCGACTCCTGCGGCGGCTGGCCGGTGCCGAACACGTCGATGATCGCATCGGCCGCTTTCTGCGGCGTCTTGTTGGCTTCGCGGCCGAGCGCGGCGGCGCGGTCGAGCCAGCGGCGCCGGATCGTTTCTCCTCGCAGGGCATCGGTCGGCTCGTCCAGTCCCTCGAGCGACGGATGGAGCACGCTGAAATGCTGCACCGCCGACGCCGGGTCGGACAGCGAGAACTCGACCCGGCGCGTGAGCGCTTCGCCCAAGGCCTTGGCGGTTTGCGACCGGCCGTAGGTGGCGACGACGGCGTAGTAGTCGGCCAGCGCCTCCTTGTCGGCCGTCACCGCTTCGAAGAAGGGGCGCCAGGTCCGCGAGCGCGCCTCGGCATCGTCCTCGAGCAGTTCGTAGTTCGCGGGCAGGCCGAGTTCGCGCAGCACCGCCAGCGGCGCATTGCGCAGCAGGCCCGCAAACCAGGCGTGGAAGGTGCGGAACTGCACCGGCCGGCCGCCTTCGAGCAGGCGCCTGTAGAGGCCTTGCAGGCGCGGCACGGCGGCCAGCGCGGCATCGGGCTCGACGCCGCGGATCACGAGTTCGCGCACCAGCTCCTCGGGGCTGCGCTCGGCGAACTGCTCGAGCCATTGGTCGAGCCGCTCGCGCATTTCGCCGGCGGCCTTCTTGGTGAAGGTGATGGCCAGGATCTCGTGCGGCTCGCAGGCGGTTTCACCCTCTTCGAGCAGCGCGCGCAGGATGCGCGACACCAGCATCCAGGTCTTGCCCGCACCGGCGCAGGCTTCGACGGCCACCGAGCGCCGCGGATCGCAGGCGACGGTGTAGAAGGCCTCGCGCGTGACGTGCCGGCCGTTGTGTTCGTAGGCGGCGCCGTTCATTGCGCGGGTCCTCCCTCGGCCGGAGGCGAAAGCGGGGGCTGTTCGATCTCCCAGAAATCCTTGCGGCAGAGACCACGCGCCGCGCAGTAATCGCAGACTGCGCCTTCGCCCAGCGGCGGCAGCGCCGCGCCCTCGGCGATCCGGGTGAAGTCGTCGAGGATGCCGGCCACCAGCGCATCGCGCGCCTCCACCACCACGGGCTGCTCGACGGTCTGCGTGCCGGACGACTTCTCGCCGACGTTGACGTAGGCCGCGCGCAGCGTGTCGTCGGCCACCAGTGCGGCATAGAAGGCGAGCTGCGTGTCCTCGGTCGGGTCCTTCACGCGCTCCTTGGTCACCGCAGCCGATTCGGTCTTGTAGTCGATCACGAAAGCCTGGCCGTCCGGCATGCGGTCGATGCGGTCCAGCCGGCCGACCAGCTGCAGGCTGCCCAGCGGCTGTTCCATCCAGGGCTCGGATTCGGCGAAGACGGCGCCGCTCGCCTCGTGCCCGGCAAGCCATTGAAGGTAGCCGTCGCGCACCGCCGGCCATGCCGCGGCGAAGGGCAGGAACTCGGCATCGGACAGTCCGAACTCGCGCGTGGCGCGCTCGGCCGCCGCGCTGATGTACGCCACGCGCTCGGCGGCATCGCCGGTCGGCTTTTCTTTCAGCGCCTCATGGAAATGGCCCAGCACCGCATGCAGCCAGTTGCCGAAGTCGCGCTTGTCGACCTCGGCATCGAGCTCGTCGGCGCTGCGCAGGCCGAGTTGCCGCAGCGCGAAGAAGCGGTAGGGACAGCGGCGCAGGTCTTCGTAGACGCTGGTGGAGATGTTGCGCAGTGGCAGCAGCCCCCCCGACGGGGTCGGATACAGGGTCGGCTGCAGCGCCACCTCGCGCGGCGTGCGCGGGTCCGCCGTCATTTGCAGGGCGTGGTCGAGCTGCAGCGCCTGCACCAGCGGGCTGGGGCGCACCGGCTCGCCGCTCGCATCCGACTGGCGCCACAGCACTTCGCAAAAAGGGTTGCACAAGGCCGCGGCCCAGGCCGAGCGTTGCGCGGCCTCGAGCGTTTCGCGCGCGGGCAGGCCCAGCTCGGCGCGCTGCGCCGCGCTCCAGTTGCCGGGCGGCTCGGGCGATGCGGGCAGGCGCCGATCGTCGCAGCCGGGAATGACCACGGCGCCGAACGCGCGGCCCAGCAATTGATGCAGCGGCAGCACCACCACCTGCGGCGCCTCGCTGCCGGCGGGCGGCACGAAGCTCGCGTCCTCCAGCACGTCGCGCACCCAGGCCGTGAACTCGGCCAGCGTGTGGCGTCCGCCGGGAAATTCGTCGTCGTCGTCGTCGCCGTGGGCATCGGCATCGAGCCACAAGGCGCCGATCACCTTGGCGCCGGCCATGTCGGCCGCGAGCGGCTCCCATTGCTCCCCGGCCTCCAGCAGTTGGCGCAGGGCGCGCAACCAGTCGGCCAGGGGCCGCGAGCGGGCCATGGCCATGCGGCGGCCTTCGACGGCTTCGGTGAAAGGCAGCAGCGCGATGTCCTGCGGTTTCTCGCTGCGCGCGGCCTGGCCGCACCAGGCGGACCACTCGCGCACACCTTCGCGCCGCAGCCGGGCTTCGAGCGCCAGGGTGGCGAGCGCATCGCCGTCGGCGCCGCTCTTGAGCCATTCGAGCACCTGGTCGCTGCCGGCGTCGTGCGCGC
Organism: Variovorax sp. SPNA7; assembly: GCF_033807855.1. Taxonomy (NCBI): domain Bacteria; kingdom Pseudomonadati; phylum Pseudomonadota; class Betaproteobacteria; order Burkholderiales; family Comamonadaceae; genus Variovorax; species Variovorax sp. SPNA7. The sequence continues at coordinate 2,753,078 of NZ_CP138513.1, read as the reverse complement.
AGGCGCGCAGCGCGCTCATCACGGTGGCGGCGGCGCGCGTGGTGGAAAGCTTCCAGCCGGTTTCGTCGTGCGCCGTGACACCCTGCGCCTGGAGCTGCGCGCCGATGCGCCGCGTGAGCGCCCGGTCGGTCGCGATCAGCGCCACCGGCGCGCGGCCCTCGGCCAGGTGCCGCAGCACGCAGGCGGCCGCGAGTTCGGCTTCGTCTTCGGGATCGGCGGCGATGTGCGCGGCTGCCGTGGCGACTGCAAGATTCGTGGGCACCAGCGAGAGATGGATGGCGCGATCGCCCCACAGGCTGCAGAGCGTCTGCGTGAGCGGATCGGCCTGGAAGCCCTCGAGCACGATCAGCGCATCGACCTGCGCACGCACCGTGTCGCGCAGCAGCACATCGGTGGCGTAGCCCGAATTGGCGGCCCAGGCCACCGCGACGCGGATCAGCGCGCTTTCGATGCGGAACCATTCCGACTCGCTGCCCGCATCGGCCACCTGGGCCGCGCGCTGCGCCCATACGCTGCCGCGCACCTCGGGCAGCGCCGCGGCCGCCAGCGGCGCCAGCTGGTAGGCCAGCTCGACCACCCGCCCGGCCAGCGCGAAGCGTTCGGCGGCAAAGCCGGCCTGCGACAGCAGCGCCTGCGCCGTGACCAGGTCGCGCGCCATGTCGAAAGCGATGTCGTAGCCGGTGGGCAGGAAGCCGCCCGCGCTGCGCGCCCAGTTGCGCGTGGTTTCGAAGCGCGGCGCGAAGCCCGGGCTGCCGCAGCGCGACCACATGCCGTGGGCCACACCCATCAATTGCGCGTACGGCACCAGCACCACGGTACGCGCCGCATGCAGCCCGTGCTGCGCGACGGCGCCGGCAATGCGCGCGACGACGCCGTCGGCGGGGTCGCACCACAGGGCCTGGACGGGGTGGCCTTCGTTCATGTTCTATCGAGGGGTTGGAGGGCGTGGAGGCGCAACGCGCAAAGGGCTTTTGCTATCGGCGCCATAGCGTTCCCGCATGGCACCCCACCCCTTGGTTTCTGTCACAATGACCAGCACTTTAGCTGCACCGAAACTCTCTGCGCACAAGGACACATCACATGGCCAGCGACCTGATCAAACACATCTCCGATTCTTCCTTCGAAGCCGACGTGCTCAAGTCCAGCCAGCCCGTGCTGGTCGACTACTGGGCCGAATGGTGCGGCCCCTGCAAGATGATCGCACCCATCCTCGACGAAGTGTCGACCGCCTACGAAGGCAAGCTGCAGATCGCCAAGCTCAACGTCGACGAGAACCGCGACATCCCGGCCAAGTTCGGCATCCGCGGCATTCCCACGCTCATGCTGTTCAAGGACGGCCAGCTGGCCGCCACCAAGGTCGGCGCCATGAGCAAGGCGCAGCTCACGGCCTTCATCGACCAGCAGCTCGCCTGAAGCATTTCACCCGGCCAGCGCGCAATGCGTTGGCCGGACGGTTTTTTGCTGTCATAATCTCCCACAGATCACCGGCCCCTTCGAGGTAACCGGTTCGAGTTCCCCGGTTTGTGAGGCAGCTCTCGCCTCACATCAAACCTCCCCCCGTTTTTCCGATCGATTGCCCCGCAAGGGGTCATTCCATGCACTTAAACGAACTCAAGGCACTCCACGTGTCTGAAGTCCTCAAGCAGGCTGAAGCGCTTGAGATCGAAAACGTCGGCCGCATGCGCAAGCAGGAGCTGATGTTCGCGATCATCAAGAAGCGCGCCAAGGCCGGCGAACAGGTCTTTGCCGACGGCGTGCTCGAAATCCTGCCCGACGGCTTCGGCTTCCTGCGCAGCCCCGACACCAGCTTCACGGCCAGCACGGACGACATCTACATCTCGCCGAGCCAGGTGCGCCGCTTCAACCTGCACACCGGCGACATGATCGAAGGCGAAGTGCGCACGCCCAAGGACGGCGAGCGCTACTTCGCGCTGACCAAGCTCGACAAGGTCAACGACGGTCCGCCCGAGCAGAACAAGCACAAGGTGATGTTCGAGAACCTGACGCCGCTGTTCCCCAAGGAACAGATGAAGCTGGAGCGCGACGGCGTCAAGAGCGACGAGAACATCACGGGCCGGATCATCGACATCATCGCCCCCATCGGCAAGGGCCAGCGCGCCCTGCTGGTGGCGCCGCCCAAGAGCGGCAAGACGGTGATGATGCAGCACATTGCCCACGCCATCAGCGCCAACTACCCCGAAGTGCACATGATGGTGCTGCTGGTGGACGAGCGGCCTGAAGAAGTGACCGAAATGCAGCGCACCGTGAAGGGCGAGGTCATTGCCTCGACCTTCGACGAGCCCGCTGCGCGCCACGTGCACGTGGCCGAAATGGTGATCGAGCGCGCCAAGCGCCTGGTCGAACTCAAGAAGGACGTGGTGATCCTGCTCGACTCGATCACCCGCCTCGCCCGCGCCTACAACAACGTCGTGCCCTCGTCGGGCAAGGTGCTGACCGGCGGTGTCGACTCCAACGCGCTGCAGCGCCCCAAGCGTTTCCTGGGCGCCGCGCGCAACGTCGAAGAAGGCGGTTCGCTGACCATCATCGGCACCGCGCTGATCGACACCGGCAGCCGCATGGACGAAGTGATCTTCGAAGAGTTCAAGGGCACCGGCAACTCCGAAATCCACCTGGACCGCCGCCTGTACGAAAAGCGCGTGTTCCCGTCGATCCAGCTCAACCGCAGCGGCACCCGCCGCGAAGAGTTGCTGCTGGCACCCGAGATCCTGCAGAAGACCCGCATCCTGCGCCAGCTCATGTACAACATGGACGAGATCGAGTCGATGGAGCTCATGCTCAAGAACATGAAGGCGACCAAGACCAATGTCGAGTTCTTCGACATGATGCGTCGCGGCGGGTAACTATTGCTCGCCCCCAGGCTGCGCGCACTTCGTGTCGCTACGCCCTCCCCCTACCGGGGGCGGTGCTGACCGCGACCGGCAAAGCCGGATCGGTGGCACCCCACGAACGAATGCCCGCCTTTGGCGGGCATTTTTCATGTGCGCAACGCTTTGCCCTCAGCGGCACTGCGCGCACCGAGATCCAGCAGTTCCATCAGCGCGACGGCCTGCTCGGGCGGCACCGGGTTCGGGCCGTTGCCCAGGATCGCGTCGCGCACCGCGGCGTAGTACTCGAGGTAGTTGCCGGCCCGCGTGGGCCAGACCCGGCGCTGCGGCTCGCCGCCGTCGCTGGCGGGCACCACGAGTTCGCCGTCCTGCGGATCGGCGCCCCACCCCGCCATCGGCGGCCGCTGGCCGGCGCGCAGCGCGTCTTCCTGCGGATCGACGCCATGCTTGATGTAGCTGCCGCGCGTGCCGTGGACGATGTAGCGCGGCGCGGCATGGGCTGCAAGCGTCGTGGCGTGCAGCACCACACGCAGCGGGGCATGCGGGCCGCTTTCGTAGCGCAGCACGGCGTGGAAATAGTCCTCGACCTGCGCGCCGTCGCGCAGGGCCGCGGTGTCGAGCTGCAGCGTGTCGGGCGTTCCGAACAGCTGGACCGCCTGGTCGACCAGATGGGCGCCCAGGTCGACCCAGAGGCCCGCGCCCGGCACTTTCTGCTCGCGCCAGCGGTCGCGCACCTCGGGGCGAAAGCGGTCGAAATGCGACTCCAGGTACACCAGCCGGCCGAGCTCTCCGCTCGCCAGCAGGTCCTTGAGCGTGAGGTAGTCGGCGTCGAAACGCCGGTTCTGATAGACCGCCAGCACACGATTGTTGCGCCGAGCCAACAGTTCGAGCTCCCTGGCCTCGGCCACGTCGAGCGTGAACGGCTTGTCCACTACCACGTGCTTGCCCGCCTCCAGCGCCGCCTTGGCGACCGGGTGGTGCTGGGCGTTGGGGGTGGCCACCACCACCAGGTCGATGTCCGGCCGGCCCACGAGCGCGGCCGCATCGGGCACCACGGCCACGCCGGGCCAGTCGGCGTGGACCTTGTGCGGGCGGGAGCTCGCCACGGCCGCCAGCTCGAGCCCCGGCACGGCCGAAAGCACCGGCGCGTGGAAGGTCTGGCCGGCAAAGCCATAGCCGACGAGGCCGGCGCGCAACGTTCTGGAGGTCATCTGAGAGGCGCCTTTCGTTCAAAACGGCCAGTATGCGATAATCGCTGGCTCCGCGAAAAGTGCAGCCGGGCGTCTTGCCCTGCGATTTCCTCCCCCGGAACGGCTTGCCCCTCTTGGGCACGCTTGTGGCTCTCGCATCGACCCCAAAGGAAAGACCATGGCAAAAGAAGGCATCCACCCGAACTACCGCGAAATCCTGTTCGTCGACATGTCGAACGGCTTCAAGTTCGTGACCCGTTCGTGCGCGAACACCAAGGAAATGGGCAAGACCGACGACGGCCGCGAGCTGCCGCTGTTCAAGCTCGACACCACGAGCGAATCGCATCCGTTCTACACGGGCACGCAAAAGTCGGTCGACAACATGGGCGGTCGCGTCGAGAAGTTCCGCAACCGCTTCGGCAAGACCACCGGCGCTGCTTCCAAGTAAAGCACGCGCTTTCGCATCGAGGGCAGCCCGGTTTACCGCGCTGCCCTTTTTTTCTTTCCCAAGACCGACGTTCGTTCCCACCCTGTGAATCAGCCCACTCCCGCGATCGTTGCCCAGAGCGCCGTGCGCCGGCTGCCGCGCCTGGCACTGCTGCTGCTGTGCGCCGCCTACCTCCTGCCGGGCCTGGTGGGGCGCGGCCCCTGGAAGAGCGCCGACATCACCTCCTTCGGCTACATGGCCGAACTGGCGCGCAACACCGAAGGCATCGCCCGCTGGTTCGACCCCCTGCTCCTGGGCCTGCGGCCCGAGACGCCGGCGCTCATTCCGTACTGGATCGGTGCCTGGGCCATCAAGATCGCGCCGTCGTGGGTGCACCCCGACCTGGCGGTGCGCATCGCCTTTGCGCTGCTGCTCTGGGGCACCTTCACCGCCACGTGGTACGCCGTCTACTACCTCGCGCGCACCTCGCGGGCCCAGCCGGTGGCCTTCGCCTTCGGCGGCGAGGCGCGGCCCACCGACTACGCCCGCGCCATCGCCGATGGCGGACTGCTGGCGCTGATCGCCTGCCTGGGCCTCGCCCAGCTGGGCCATGAAACCACGCCAGCGCTGGCGCAGCTGTATTTCGCGTCGCATCTGTTCTATGGCGTGGCGGCACTGCCCTACCGCCGCATCGGCCCGGTCATCGCATTGCTGGTCGGGACCATCGGCATGACCTTGAGCGGCGGTCCCACGGTCGGCCTGGCGCTGGCGGTGGGCAGCGCGCTGTTCATCGCCTACGAGCGGCGCACCGCCGACCCCGCTTCCGACGAAAGCCCCGGCTATACCCGGGGCGCGCTCGCCACGATGATCGCGGCCGCGCTGGTGGCCGCGGCGCTGGCACTCGGGCTGGGCCTGCTGCAATGGAAGATCCAGCTGCCGGGCCATCATCCGAGCAGCACCTCGGTGCTGGGCGACGTGCGCAGCCAGGCCAAGCTGCTGGTGTGGTTCACCTGGCCGGTCTGGCCGCTCGCGATCTGGACGCTGTGGCGCTGGCGCCGCCAGCTCACCGCGCGCCATGTGGCGCTGCCGTTCTGGTTCGCGCTGGTGCCGCTGGCCGCCACCTGGACCACCGACTATTCCGACCGTTCGCTGCTGCTGGCGCTGCCCGCGCTCGCCACGCTGGCCGCCTTCGCGCTGCCGACCTTCCGGCGCAGCGCGGCGGCGCTGATCGACTGGTTCAACGTGCTGTTCTTCAGCGGACTGGCCGTGCTCGGATGGATCTACTGGATCGCAATGCAGACCGGCGTGCCGCCCAAGCCGGCGGCCAGCGTGGCGCGGCTGGTGCCGGGCTTCGTGCCGGAGTTCTCGGCCGTCCCGTTCGTGCTGGCGCTGGCCGCCACCATCACCTGGTGCTGGGTGGTGCGCTGGCGCACCGGTCGCCACCGCGCGGCGCTCTGGAAAACGCTGGTGCTGCCGGCCGGCGGCACCGCGCTGTGCTGGATGCTGCTGATGACGCTGTGGCTGCCTTCCATCGACTATGCGCGCAGCTACGCGCCACAGGTGCGGTTGGTGGCCGAGCGCGTCGGGCAGCCGAGCTGCATTGCCGAGCTCGCGCTGAGCCGCGCGCACATCGCGGCCCTGCGGCATCACGGCCAGTTCAACCTGCAGCCGCTGCTGCTCGGCACCGATTGCCCCTGGCTGCTGGTCAGCCCCGAAACCATCGAGCGGCTGCACACCATCATCCGCCTGGAGCACTGGCGTTTCAGCGGCACGCTGCGGCGGCCCAGCAGCGCGACCGACGACCTGCTGCTCTACCAGAAGATTGCGCCCTAGCAAGTGAGCGGCGAACGAGGCCTGATTGCGCGGCACGCCGGCACGGTGCTGGTGGGCCAGCTGGCCGTGATGGCGTTCGGCGTGACCGACACCATCGTGGCCGGCCGCTATTCCGAGAACGCGCTGGCCGCGCTGTCGGTGGGCGCGGCCGTCTTCATCAGCGTGTTCGTCTCGCTGATGGGCGTGCTGCAGGCGCTGCTGCCGGTCTGGGCGGAGCTGCACGGCGCGGACCGGAGAAGCGAAGTCGGCCGCTCGGTGCGGCAGTCGCTCTACCTGAGTGGCATCACCATTGCGATCGGCATGGCGGTGCTGCTGCTGCCGGGCGCGGTGCTGCGCTGGACCCAGGTGCCGCCCGCGATGCGCGGCGAAGTGGAAACCTACCTGGCGGTGCTCGCCTTCGCATTGCCGCCGGCCCTGCTGTTCCGCCTGTTCAGCACGCTGAATCAGAGCCTGGGCAAGCCGCAGGTCGTGACCTGGCTCCAGCTGGGCTCGCTGTGCGTGAAGCTGCCGCTGTCGATCTGGTTCGCCTTCGGCGGCGCGGGCCTGCCGGCCATGGGCCTGGTGGGCTGCGCCTGGGCCACGCTGTGCGTGAACTGGGCCATGCTGGCCTGCGCCGTGTGGCTGCTGCGCAGCAGCACCTTCTACCGCGATTACCGGCTCTGGGAACGCATCGAAGCGCCCGACTGGCGCCAGATCCGCCAGTTCGCGAGCCTGGGCATCCCCGGCGGCCTGGCCGTGCTGGTGGAAGTGACCTCGTTCACCCTGATGGCGCTGTTCATCGCGCGCCTGGGCACCGCCGCGGCCGCCGCGCACCAGATCGCCTCGAACCTGCTGGCGGTGGCCTACATGGTGCCGCTCTCGCTGGCCATTGCCACCAGCGCGCGCGTGAGCTTCTGGCTCGGCGCCGGAAAGGCCGCCAAGGCCCGCCGCGCCTGCCGCATGGGCTTCGAACTCACCGCCCTTTGCGCACTGTTCTTCGCGGGTGCCATGGTGGCGCTGCGCTTCAGGCTGGCCCACGTGTATTCCGACAATCCGGCCGTCATCGCGCTGGCTGCGGCGCTGCTGCTGGTGGTGGCGGCCTATCACTTTGCCGATGCGCTGCAGACGCTGTGCGTTTTCGTGCTGCGCAGCTACCGCGTCACGCTGGTGCCGCTGGTCGTCTATTGCACGCTGCTCTGGGGCTTTGGCCTCGGCGGCAGCTACCTGCTGGCCTATCGCGGCCTGGGGCCGTGGCCCGCCATGCAGTCGCCGCTGGCGTTCTGGCTCATGAGCGCGGGCGCGCTCACGGTCACCGCCTTGCTGTTCGGCGCGCTGCTGCGCTGGACGATGCGCCGCTCACTTCGCTAGCAGCCGCGCTTCCCGCACGCGGGTTGCCGGGAACACCAGCGCAAAACGCGAGCCCTTGCCCACCGTGCTCTGGATCCGCAATTCGGCGCCGTGCCGCTGCGCGATGTGCTTCACGATGGCCAGGCCCAGGCCGGTGCCGCCGGTTTCGCGGGAGCGGCTGCGGTCGATGCGATAGAAGCGCTCGGTCAAGCGCGGAATGTGCTCGGCGGCAATGCCGGGGCCGGTGTCACGCACCGCGTATTCGCCGCGCCCGTCGGGCAGCAGCCGCCAGCTCACGGCCACCTCGCCGCCGCCCGGCGTGTAGCGGATGGCGTTGCTCAGCAGGTTCGACATGGCGCTTTGCAGTTCGGTCGGTGCGCCCGAAATCTCGGATTCGGCCTCGATCGTGAAGGAAAGGCGGTGGCCCTGCGGCACGAGCCGGCCCGACAGCCCCCGCCCCTCGTCTTCGCACTGGGCGAGCAGCGCACGGATGCGGATCCACTGGTTGCCCGACGGCGCCGCACTGCCCTCGAGGCGCGAGAGCGTCAGCAGGTCGTTGACCAGGGTTTCCATGCGGTGCGACTGCTGGCTCATGAGCGAGAGGTAGCGCGCACGCTCGTCCGCATCGAGCGGCAGGTTCTGCAGCGTTTCCACGAAGCCCGCCAGCACGGTGAGCGGCGTCCGGATCTCGTGCGAAACATTGGCGACGAAGTCGCGCCGCATCGCTTCGGCCTGCTCGACCGCCGTGATGTCGCGCGTCAGCAGCATGCGGCGGTTGCCTGCATAGGGATGCACCTGCACCGACAGGCGCACCGGATGGCTGCGCTGGTGCGCCTGCCCCGGGCCGGAGGCATCGATGACCACGTCGCGGCTGTAGTTCCACGAGGCCAGGTAGGCCACGAAGGCGGGGTCGCGGACCAGGTTCGCAAGATGCTGCAGCAGATCCCGCTCGGCATCGATGCCGAACTGGCTGGCCGCCGTCTGGTTGCACCACTCGATGCGGCCCTGCTCGTCGAGCAGGATCACGCCGTTGGGAGAGGCCTGGATGGCGGCCAGGAATTCCTGCAGGCGGTCCTCGGCCTGGCGGGTCTGCTGCTCGCGGTCACGCAGCAGCTTGCGGATGCGCTCCGAGAGCTCGCCCCACACGCCGGCACCGCGGGTCGGCAGGCCCGCCGCGTTGTTGCGCAGCACCTGCAGCAGCCGCTCGGCCCGCCATGCATCGAGCGCGAGCCACAGCACGGCGCCCAGCCAGGCGCCCAGCCATCCGAACCTCCAGCCGAAAATGGCTGCAACGCCCACTCCTATTACGAGGGACGCTATTAGAAAAGTAGCAATACGGAAAGGCATGGCGGGCGATTATCCGCGCCCGCGGCCCGTGAAAGCAGCGTGGCTCAAACCGTGACTTGGGCCGTCAGGCGATAACCCGCACCGCGCACCGTCTCGACCATCGGCGAGGCGGCGCCCAGCGATTCGCGCAGGCGCTTGACGTGCACGTCGACCGTGCGTTCCTCGATGTAGACGTGGTCGCCCCAGACCTTGTCGAGCAATTGCGCCCGGCTGTGCACGCGCTCGGCGTGCTGCATCAAATAGGCCAGCAGCTTGAATTCGGTCGGCCCCACCTTGAGCGCATTGCCCTGCCAGGTGACGCGGTGCGTGGCGGTGTCGAGCGCGAGCTCGCCGATCTCCACGCGTTCGGTCACCACCTCGGGCGCGCGGCGGCGCAGCACGGCGCGGATGCGCGCGAGCATTTCCTGGGTCGAGAACGGCTTGGTGATGTAGTCGTCGGCGCCCGCGTCGAGGCCGGCCACCTTGTCGGGCTCGTCGCCGCGCGCGGTGAGCATCAGGATCGGGACGGCCTTGGTGCGCGGGTCCTTGCGCCACTGGCGCGCGAGCTGCAGGCCGCTCTGGCCGGGCAGCATCCAGTCGAGCAGGATCAGGTCCGGCAGGAAGGCGTCGATCTCGCGTTGCGCTGCCGCGCCATCTTCCGACCAGATCGGCTCGAAGCCGTTGTGGCGCAGGTTGACGGCGATCAGCTCGGCGATCGAGGACTCGTCTTCGACGATCAGGACTCGGGGTTTCTTCATGCTTTCTTTGGGAGACTTGCGCTCGCTGTTATTGCAGCGCCGATTCGATCTCTTGCATCGAAGTGTGCCGCACATCGGCGCCCTTGACGATGTAGATGATGAACTCGGCGATGTTCTTGGCGTGGTCGCCGATGCGTTCGATGGCCTTGGCCAGGAACAGCAGGTCGAGGCTCGCCGAGATCGTGCGCGGGTCTTCCATCATGTAGGTGACCAGCTTGCGCACGAAGCCGTCGAACTCCTTGTCGATCAGGTCGTCGTCCTTCAGGATCGACAGCGCCGCGGCCGTGTCCAGCCGCGCGAAGGCGTCGAGCGCGGTGCGCAGCAGGCCCGAGGCCAGGTCGGCCGCGATGCGCAGCTCGTTCGAGGGCAGCGCGCGGGCCGAGCCGCTCTCGATGATCGACTTGACCATGCGCGCGATCTTGTTGGCCTCGTCGCCCACGCGCTCCAGGTTGGCCGTGGTCTTGGAGATGGCAATCAGCAGGCGCAGGTCGCGCGCCGTGGGCTGGCGCCGCGCGATGATCGACGACAGCTCGCGGTCGATCTCGATCTCCATGGCGTTGACTCGCGTCTCGGTTTCCATCACGCGGTCGGCAGCATCGGGATCGAACTGCAGCAGTGCATACACCGCCTGGTGGATCTGCGCCTCGACCATGCCGCCGAGCTCCATCACGCGCGACGACACGCCGTTGAGTTCGCTGTCGAACTGGCTGGAGAGATGTTTTTCAGTCATGTGTGCCTCCTTGGCATCAGCCGAAACGGCCGGTAATGTAGTCCTCGGTCTCCTTGCGCTGCGGCTTGAAGAACATCTGTTCCGTCGCGCCGAATTCGATCAGGTCGCCCAGGTACATGTAGGCGGTGTAGTCGCTGCACCGTGCAGCCTGCTGCATGTTGTGCGTCACGATGACCACGGTGTACTCGTTTTTCAGCTCGGCGATCAACTCTTCGATCTTTGCGGTCGAAATCGGGTCGAGCGCGGAGCAGGGTTCGTCGAGCAGCAGCACTTCGGGCTTGATGGCAATGCCGCGTGCGATGCACAGGCGCTGCTGCTGGCCGCCCGAGAGGCCCGAGCCGCTTTGCTGCAGCTTGTCGCGCACTTCGGTCCACAGCGCCGCCTTCTTGAGCGCCCATTCCACGCGGTCGTCCATTTCGCTTGCGCTCAGATTCTCGAACAGCTTCACGCCGAAAGCGATGTTGTCGTAGATCGACATCGGGAACGGCGTGGGCTTCTGGAACACCATGCCGACCTTGGCGCGGATCAGCGCCACGTCCTGCTTGGAGGTGAGCAGGTTCTCGCCGTCCAGCGCGATGGTGCCCTCGGCACGCTGCTCGGGGTAGAGCTCGAACATGCGGTTGAAGGTGCGCAGCAGGGTCGACTTGCCGCAGCCCGACGGGCCGATGAAGGCCGTCACCTTGTTCTCCGGGATCTCGAGGTTGATGCCCTTGAGCGCATGGAACTTGCCATAGTAGAAGTTCAGGTCCTTGACCGAGATCTTCGAGCGCGACGGTTGTGCGGCGATGTTTGGCATGGTTGCTACTTCTTCTTGAATCAGAGTTTGTTGCGCGTGAGGACCCGCGCCAGGATGTTGAGGGCAAGCACGGCCACGGTGATCAGGAACACGCCGGCCCAGGCCAGCTGCTGCCAGTTCTCGTACGGGCTCATTGCGAACTTGAAGATCGTCACCGGCAGGCTGGCCATCGGCTGCGTGACATCGGAGGTCCAGAACTGGTTGCTCAGCGCCGTGAACAGCAGCGGCGCGGTTTCGCCCGCGATGCGTGCCACCGCCAGCAGGATGCCGGTCACCACACCTGCGCGCGCCGCTTTCAACGTGATGCTGATGATGACCTTCCACTTCGGCGTGCCGAGTGCATAGGCCGCTTCGCGCAACCCCGGCGGCACCAGCTGCAGCATGTTCTCGGTCGTGCGGATCACCACCGGAATCACGATCAGCGCGAGCGCCAGCGCACCGGCCAGGCCCGAAAAGCTCCTGAACTGGGAGACCACCACCGCATAGACGAACAACCCGATCACGATCGACGGTGCCGACAGCAGAATGTCGTTCACGAAACGCGTGATGCTCGAGAGCATTCCCTTCGGGTTGTACTCGGCCAGATAGATGCCGGCCATGATGCCGATGGGCGTGCCCACGAAGGTGGCCATCGCCACCATCACCAGCGAACCGAAGATCGCATTGGCGATGCCGCCCGATTCGTTCGGCGGCGGCGTCATTTCGGTGAACGTGGCAATCGCCAATCCGCCAACGCCCAGGCGCAGGGTTTCCCACAGAATCCAGACGAGCCAGAACACGCCGAACGCCATGGCGGCGAGCGACAGAGTCAGCGCGATGATGTTCACGCGCTTGCGGCTCGCAAACTTGGCCGCGCGGGTTTCATCGAGCGCCTTGGCGCTCAGCAAACGTTCGGCAGTGGTCATGATTTCGTGCCCTCGCTCTTCTTCATCTTCGCCAGCAGGACCTTCGACAGCGACAGCACCACGAAGGTGATGAAGAACAGCACGAGGCCGAGATACATGAGCGACGCCTGATGCAAGCCCTCGGCCGCTTCCGCGAACTCGTTGGCGAGAACCGAGGTAATGCTGTTGGCCGCCTCGAACATGGAAAGCGAGTTGAGCTGGTTGGTGTTGCCGATCACGAAGGTCACAGCCATCGTCTCGCCCAGCGCGCGGCCAAGGCCGAGCATGATGCCGCCGATCACGCCGGCCTTGGTGTAGGGCAATACCACCTTGGAGACGACCTCCCAGGTGGTGGCGCCCAGGCCGTAGGCCGACTCCTTCAGCAGCGGCGGCGTCACCTCGAACACGTCGCGCATCACCGAGGCGATGAACGGAATGATCATGATCGCGAGGATGATGCCGGCCGACAGGATGCCGATGCCCACCGGCGGGCCAGACACAAGCGCGCCCAGATAAGGCACGCCTTCAAACAGCTTTTGCAGCGGCTGCTGCACATAGGTCGACAGAATCGGGCCAAACACGAGCAGGCCCCACATGCCGTAGACGATGGAAGGCACGGCCGCGAGCAGTTCGATGGCGGTGCCGAGCGGGCGCTTCAGCCACGCAGGCGACATTTCAGTCAGGAACAGCGCGATCCCGAAGCTCACCGGCACCGCGATCACCAGCGCAATGATCGACGTGGCAATCGTGCCGTAGATCATGACGAGGCCGCCATACTCGTTCTGCACCGGGTCCCAGACGCTGCTGGTGAGAAAGCCGAGGCCGAACTTCGAGATGGCAGGCCAGGCGCCGGCCAGCAGCGACAGCAGGATCCCGACCAGAAGGCCCAGGGTCAACAACGCCGCCCCCATGGCAGCCCAGCCAAAGAGGCGATCGGTGCCCGCACCGGTGCGAGGACGCTTCGCCGGCGGCGGATTGATGGACGCACGAGCGCGCTCGACCGAGAGATCGAGCGCGGGATTGTTGGCGGGAAAAGTGGATGACACAGGTCGCTCCGTAGCCGTTGCAACGGGCGCGCTGCCCAGTGGTGTGCTGTTCATGCGCGCCCTGCCGCTTTACTTGAATGCGACGGGCTTGCCCGAAGCGTCCTTGATCTCGCCCCACGCCTTGGCGATGGTGCCCTTGACGGTGTCGGGCATCGGCACGTAGTCGAGATCGTCGGCGGTCTTGTCGCCGTTCTTGTAGGCCCAGTCGAAGAACTTGAGCGCGGCGGTTGCCTGGGCCGGCTTGTCCTGCGACTTGTGCATCATGATGAACGTCGCGCCCGAAATCGGCCATGCGTCCTTGCCGGCCTGGTTTGTAAGGATCTGATAGAAGCTCTTGCTCCAATCGGCATTTGCGGCGGCAGCCTTGAATGCAACGTCTTCGGGCGCAACGAAGTTGCCCGCTGCGTTCTGCATCTGCGCGTACACCATCTTGTTCTGCTTCACATAGGCGTACTCTACGTAGCCGATCGAATTGGGCAGGCGGTTCACGAAAGCTGCAACGCCTTCGTTGCCCTTGCCGCCGGCACCCGTGGGCCAGTTGACAGCAGTGCCCTCACCCGCCTTGGTCTTCCATTCGGGGCTGACCTTGCTCAGGTAGTTCGTGAAGATGAACGTGGTACCAGAGCCGTCGGCGCGGCGCACAGGCGAAATTGCGGCATCAGGCAGATTGAGCGAGCCATTCAGCGCCTTGATGGCCGGGTCGTTCCACTTGGTGATCTTGCCGAGGTAGATGTCGGCCAGCACGGTACCGTTGAGCTTGAGCTCGCCCGGCTTCACGCCCGCAACATTGATCACAGGCACAACGCCGCCGATCACGGTCGGGAATTGCATCAGGCCCTTGGTCTGGAGTTCTTCGTCCTTGAGCGGCATGTCGGAAGCACCGAAATCGACGGTCTTGGAGTCGATCTGCTTCAGGCCGGCGCCCGAACCGACCGACTGGTAATTGATCTTGACGCCGGTGGCCTTGTTGTAGTCACCCGCCCACTTGGCGTAAAGCGGCGCCGGAAAGGTCGCGCCAGCGCCGGTCACGTCTTGTGCAAAAGCGGGCACCTGGGCAAAGACCGCGGCCACGAGGCCGGCGGCTGCAAACTTGAAAGTCGTTTTCATGGAGGCTTCCTTTAGAAGTAAGAAGTAGTCCCTTTCGGGCTTGGAACGGACTCTAGAAAGCTTGTGTGACATCGGTGTGACACGCCGCTGTCGAGGGAAAATGCCGCTGTTTCTCCCATGGCTTGTGTGACGCTGTCACACAACCGTCATTCGCCGCGCCTAGCCTTGCGAGCCTCGCCACCGGCGATTCGGAAGGCCGCGCGCCCGCCACGGCGCTACGATCGAAGCCACCCGCCTTCTTCCACCACAACTACATGCAAAACGGCACCCGCCTCGCCGCCGTCGATCTCGGCTCGAACAGCTTCAGGCTTGAAATCGGACAGGTCGACCACGGCCAGATCCACCGCACCGAATACCTGAAGGAAACGGTGCGCCAGGGCAACGGCCTGGACAGCGCCCGCAATCTCACGGCCGAGGCCATGCAGCGGGGCTGGGATGCGCTTGCCCGTTTTGGCGAGCGGCTGGCCGGTTTCAAGCGCTCGCAGGTGCGCGCCGTCGCCACCCAGACACTGCGCGAGGCACGCAACCGCGAGGAATTCCTGCTGCGCGCGCGCACCATCCTGGGCTTCGGCATCGACGTGATCCCGGGCCGTGAGGAAGCCCGCCTCATCTACCAGGGCGTGTCGCACATGCTGCCGCACACCGACGCCTCCGACCGCGAGCGCCGCCTGGTGGTGGACATCGGCGGCCGCTCCACCGAAATGATCATCGGCCGCGCGCTCGACGCCGAGCTGATGGAGTCCTACCGCGTGGGCAGCGTCGCCTGGTCGATGAAGCATTTTGCGGAAGGCCTGTTCACCCAGAGCGCATTCCGCGCCGCCGAGGTGGCCGCCAAGGCGGTGCTCGACGACGCGCTGTCGAGCTACACCCGCGACCAGTGGGACGTGGCCTACGGCGCCTCCGGCACCATCGGCGCCGTGGGCGACGTGCTGGCCGCGGCGGGCGGCGAGCCGGGGCTGATCACCCGCGACGGCCTCGACTGGCTGGTCGACCGCCTCCTGAAGGCCGGCAGCACCGACAAGCTGCGCATCGACGGCATGCGCGAAGACCGCAAACCGGTCATCGGCGGCGGCGTGAGCGTGCTGCGCGCGGTGTTCGACCTGCTCGACATCGAGGAAATGCGAGTCGCCCAGGGTGCGCTGCGCCACGGCGTGCTCTATGAACTGCTGGAGCGCGACGAGAGCGTGGCCGACATGCGCACCGCCACCGTGGCGCGGCTGGCGAGCCGGTTCGCGGTCGATGCGGCGCAGGCCAGGCGGGTGGGCGAAACCGCGGCGGCGCTGTTCGTGCAGCTCACCCCGGCCGCGCGCGGGGGCAGCCCCGGCAGCCGTCCCGGGCGGGCGCTGCGCAAGCTCGGCTGGGCGGCGCAGCTGCACGAAATCGGCACGCTGGTCTCGCACAGCGACTATCACAAGCACGGCGCCTACATCCTCGACAACACCGACGCCCCCGGCTTTGCCGTCAACGAACTGCACGCGCTCGGCCAGCTGGTACTCGGCCAGCGCGGAAAGCTGCGCAAGCTCGACGCCGCGCTCGAGGACGAGACCTTCGTGATGCAGTTGCTGTCGCTGCGCCTGGCGGTGATCCTGTGCCATGCGCGCCGCGATCCCGATCCGCGGGCGCTGCATCTTGCGGCGCTGGGCGCCAGGGCCTTCACGATCGCCTGCGCGCCCGACTGGGCCGAGGCCTATCCGCAGTCCGCGCACCTGCTGCGCGAGGAAGTGCTGGCCTGGCAGAAGACCAGCAACTGGCGCGTGGAGCTCAGCGGGGCCTGAGCCGCCCCACTTCGCCCCCGTTTCGCGTTACTTCGCGTCGAGGCCGGCGGTGCGGGTGGTTTCCGCAGGAACCGCGCGCGGCTGGTCGCCCCCGAACATGCCGGCGTAGGCGGGCTGCACGACCCGATCCAGCCCCTGCTTCAACCCCTGGTGGGCCACCGCGGTGTCCTTGAGCAGGCCGTCGTAGCTGAAATAGGTGGGCTCGCTCACATCGGCGGTATGGGCCGTCTGGTGCACGACGGATTGCCGCTCGTCCCTGAGCAGCTGCTCCACCGAGATGAAGGGCTTGAAGCTCGAGGTCGCATCGGCTGCGCCGTACGCCGTGGTGATCCGCAGGATCAAGGTGCTGTAGCCGGGCGTGGGCTGGAGCTCCGGCACCTTCATCTCGCTGGCCGCTCCGGTGGCGCGCATGAAGGGCGTCAGCTTCACTTCGCGGCCGCTCTCGCGCAGGCGCGCCGCCAGCTGCTCCGCGAACTGCCTGTTGAGCGCCATGCTCGTGCCGCTGTTCCTCACCGCGGCCGTGAATTCCTTGCTGCGCTGGTCGGTCCGGGCAGCCATGGTCATCCGGCTGTTGGTGTCGATGGTGAGAGCCACCAGCGCGCCGATGGGCCCCAGAAGGAGTCCGGCAAAGCCCGTCAGGCCCGAACCGCCGCCGTCCGTGACGATCAGCTGGTCTTCCTCGTTGTAGATGAGTTCGACCTTCGCGGCCGACCGGGTGGCGTCCTGGCGCGCCTGCAGCGTGGGTTTGGATGCATCGGCCGCACACCCCGCCAGGAGGGCGGTGGCGACGAGCAGGAACGTCAGCTTCTGCAACGACATGCCCGCGTCCAGGCGCAGCAGGTCCATGAAGCTTCTTGGCAGCGGGTTGAGCAGTTTCATGCGTGTTCCCCAGTGATGTGGTCGATGTGGAGTCACTGTAGGAATCGCGCCGCCTGCGCACATGGGCGGTGCGCACTTTCTCCAGGGAGACAAGCGCCCCGCCACTGCTATCCGCGGCCATGACAAAGCGCCTGCCCGCAAGTGCGGGATGCGGCTACCCGAGCCGTTTCACCTGGCGTCGAGGCTGGCCGTGCGGGTGGCTTCCGAACTGCCCAGGCGCGGCGGCCCGTCTTCGCCGAACATGCCGGCATACGCAGGCTGGACGATCCGGGAAAGGCCTTGCCGCAGGCCGTCCTGGGCCCTGGCCGAGTCCTGCAGCAGGCCGTCGTATGCCAGGTAGGCCGGCTCCTCCAGGTCGGAGGTGTGGGTGGTCTGGTGGAGAACGCCCTGCTGCTCGTCCTGCAGCGACTGCTCGATCGCCACGAAAGGCTTGAAGCTCGATGTCATGTCGGGCGCTCCGTAGGTCGTGGTGACCCGCACGAGCAAGGTGCTGTAGCCCGGGGTGGGTTCGAATCCAGGCGCCTGCATCTGGGCGAGTTCGCCGTCCATGCGCGCGGCGGGTGTCAGCTTCACTTCGCGGCCGCCGGTCCGCAGGCGTGCCGCCAACTGCTCCGCAAACTGCCTGTTGAGCGGCATGGCGCCGCTGCTTTTCACGGCGGCCGTGAACTCCTTGCTGCGCCGCTCGATGCGGCTGGCCAGCGTCACCCGCGTGCCGACCTCGACACCAAGGGCCACCAGCGTGCCGACAGGCCCGAAAATCCCGGCCCAGCCCATGATCGCGGAGCCGCCGCCATCCATCACGGACAGCTGGTCCTGCGCGTTGTAGACGAGTTCGATCTTCGTGATCGACCGGGTGGCGTCGTGGCGAACCTGCTGCGCGGGTTCGGGTGTGCTCGTGGCGCAGCCGGCCAGCAGAGCTGCAGAGATCAGCAGCGAAACAAGCGTCTTCATGGGGGGGGGCGGCTGTAAGTTAAAGATGCAATTTGTGTCCAAATGCATCTCACGCAATCATTGTGCCTAGATGGCACTGCCGCGCCCCACCAAATTCGTCAATTAGTTTACATATTCGGGCAAATTTTCAGCCCGCCGATCCCTCCAGCTCAGAGGAGCTCGGGCGACTGCACCGTCACCACGACGGTCTGCACGTCGCCATCGCGCTCGCGCGTGCGGATCCACCAGAGCGAACCCTTGCGCACCGGGCAGCTGTCCTGCTTCAGGCCGAGAAGCAGCGAGATGGCCTGCCCCACCGAAGGCTGGTGCCCGATCATCAGCACCACCGACTTGCCGTTGGGCCAGCCGGCCGCGGCCAGCATGGCCTCGGCGGTGGTGTCGGGGGCGAGCTCAGCGCGCAGCTTGTATTTGCGGCCGAGTGCAAGCGCGGTCTGCTCGCAGCGCCGCGCGGGGCTGCAGATGATGCGCGTGCCATCCGGCAGCTGCCGGTCGAGCCAGCTTGCCATGCGCTTGGCCTGCTTCTCGCCGCGCGCGGTCAGGGAACGCTGCAGGTCGTCGCAGCCCTCGGTCCAGTCCTCGGCTTCGGCGTGGCGCCAGAAGATCAAGTCCATGGTTGTTGTCTTTCGGTCGTCAGTTGCTGGGTGCATCGGGGTGATGGCCTCGCGATGCATACCGGTTCATGAGTGCGGCCTGTGCGCCGTGCGCCTCGACGATACGTGACGCGCCCGCCTCGCCCGAGTGGGTGTCGTGGTCGACGCGCGTGTAGATGCCGTCGCCGCCCAGGTCCCAGGCGTCGCGGCCGTCGTGCAGGTAGGCGACCAGGCATTCGTCGATCAGGCGCTGTCGCAGGCCGGGGTCGGTCACCGGCCAGGCCAGCTCGATGCGCCGCATCATGTTGCGGTTCATCCAGTCGGCGCTCGACAGGTAGAGCGACTCGTCCTCGCCATTGCGGAAGTAGAAGACGCGCGAGTGCTCGAGAAAACGCCCGATCACCGAACGCACGCGGATGTTGTCGGTGAGCCCCGGCACCTGCGCGGGCAGCGTGCAGGCACCTCGCACGATGAGGTCGATCTTCACGCCGTTCTGGCCGGCGCGCATCAGCGCGGCCACCAGTGCGTCGTCGGTCAGCGCATTCATCTTGGCGACGATGCGGGTCGGCTCGCCGGTGGCAGCGGCCAGGCCCAGCGCGTCGATCTGCGCGACGAGGTTCTTGTGCAGGTCGAACGGCGCGAGCCACATGCGGTTGAGCTTGGGCAAGCGGCTCTGGCTTGCCAGGTGCACGAACACGGCTTCCATGTCGGCCGTGAGCAGCGGATCGGCCGTCAGGTGGCTGATGTCGGTGTAGAGCCTGGCGGTGCGCGGGTTGTAGTTGCCGGTGGAAAGATGGCCATAGCGGCGCATCTGCTTGCCCTCGCGGCGCGTCACCAGCAGCATCTTGGCGTGCGTCTTCAGGCCCACCACGCCATACACCACCTGCGCGCCGATCGACTCGAGCATTTCGGCCCAGTTGATGTTGGCCTCTTCGTCGAAGCGGGCCTTGAGCTCCACCACCACCGTCACTTCCTTGCCGCGGCGCACGGCTTCGCGCAGCAGGTCCATCAACTCCGAATCGGTGCCCGTGCGGTAGATGGTCTGCTTGATGGCCAGCACCTGCGGGTCTTGCACGGCCTCGCGCAGGAACGCGAGCACGCCGTCGAAACTCTCGAAGGGCTGGTGGATCAGCACGTCGCCGTGCTGCAGCCGCTCGAAGAACGACTGCGCCGGCGACAGCGTGACCGGGTAGGAGGCCGAGTACGGCGGAAACAGCAGCTGCGGCTCCTCCAGCAGATCGATCAGCTGGGTCAGCCGGGCCAGGTTGACGGGGCCGTGCACACGGTAGAGCGCCTGCGGCGGCAGGTTGAATTGCGCGAGCAGGAAGCTCGCGAGCGACTCGGCGCAGCTGGCCGACACCTCGAGCCGCACGGCCTGCCCGTAGTGCCGGTGCTGCAGCCCCTGGCGCAATGCGGTGCGCAGGTTCTTGACGTCTTCCTCGTCGACCGCCAGGTCGGAATGCCGCGTGACGCGGAACTGCGAGAAGTCGCCCACCTCGCGCCCCGGGAACATGCTCGAAAGATGGGCGCGCACCACGCTCGACAGCGCCACGAACAGCGTCTTGCCGTCCGACACCTTGGCCGGCATGCGGATCACGCGCGGCAGCACGCGCGGCACCTTCACGATCTGGATCGGGTTCTCGCGCCCGAAGGCGTCCTTGCCGCCGAGCCGCACGATGAAGTTGAGCGACTTGTTGGCCACCTGCGGAAACGGATGCGCCGGGTCCAGCCCGACCGGGATCAGCAGCGGGCGCACTTCGCGCTCGAAATATTCGCTGACCCATTTGCGCTGCGCCGGATTGCGTTCGCCGTGCGAAATGATGTGGATGCCGTGCTTTGCGAAGGTCGGCATCAGCTCGTCGTTGTACAGCGCGTACTGGCGCGCCACCATCGCATGGGCGGCCTCCGCCAGCCGCTCGAACGATTCGATCGTGTAGGCGCCCTTCTGGTCGCCGGCGCTGCTGGCAATCAGGTGCGGCGCGGCACGGACTTCGAAGAATTCGTCGAGGTTCGATGAAACGATGCAAAGGTAGCGAAGGCGCTCGACCAGCGGTACTTCGGGCCTGCGGGCCCAGTCGAGCACGCGCTCGTTGAAGGACAGGATGCTGTGGTCGCGGTCGAGCAGCGTGAGGGCCGTTGCCGCGACCGCGGGTGTGCGGTCAGCGGGAGCAGGTTGCATGGGCACTGATTCTGGAGCAAGCGGCACGGGAGCACATGTAGGCTGAAATATGACAGTGTCGCCCTCGTTTGTGACGTTTTCGTGACCGCCGTGTGACGCCTGCGGGCCGCCCTTTGGCAGCCCCGTGCCTGGCGAAGAGGCGGACGGCCCGGCACCGGGCCGGGCGGCCGCCGGCTTCATGCGCCGAGAAAGTGCTTGCGGTAGCGCGGCGGCAGGTCGTCGATGCGCATCAGCATCGGCAGGTCCGCCGTGTTGAAGTCCGGGTCCCACGCCGGGGCGCCCAGCACCTTGGCACCCAGGCGCAGGTAGCCCTTGATGAGCGCGGGCGGCTCGACGTCGAGCGCGCCGTCGAGCCGCTCCACCGGCAGCGGCAGGCGCGGCTGCACCTGGTACTGGATCGGCGCCATGTGGCTGGCCGACAGCTGCCGCCAGATGCTGGCCGCCGCATCGCCGTTGGTCACGCCGTTGTGCGACATCGGAATGCTCGCGCAGCCGATCATGGTGTCGAGCTTGTTGCGGTGCATGAAGCCCGCGAGGGCACCCCACAGCGCGAGAATCACCCCGCCCTGCCGGTGGTCGGGGTGCACGCAGCTGCGGCCCAGCTCGACCATGCGCTCGCGCAGGTCGCGCAGCCGGGTCAGGTCGAACTCGGTGTCGCTGTAGGTGCTGCCCACGCGCCGGGCCTGGGCCGGCGTGAGCACGCGGTAGGTGCCGATCACCTGCTGGGTCTGTTCCTCGCGCACCAGCAGGTGCTCGCAGAAGTCGTCGAACAGGTCGATGTCGTGGCCGGCCAGCGGCGTACTCACGCGGGCGCCCATTTCTCCGACGAACACCTGGTAGCGCAGGCGCTGCGCGGCGCGCACGTCGTCCAGGTGGCGGGCCCAGCTCACGGTGATGCCTTGCCTGGCATCGACGATGACCGGCGGCACCAGCACGGCAGCGGGCACCGATGCGGGCGTGGTTGCAGGGGCGGGCCACAGTGCGGCGCGCAGTCCGAGCTGCGACAGCGGGAACGTCGGGTTGGGCAGTTCTTTCATGGAGACCCTTTCTGCTGACAGAGTCTCTGCACCCGCGGTGAAACGGGTATGTCAGTGCCATTGCATTTGCATGACTGTGTTACCGCGTGTTTTCGGGCTGCCTGGATGTCTAATGCGATGGGTCCGCGACATGGAGTTTTCTCAATGGCTACAGCCGCAAGCAGCAATTTCGACAACCGCCTTCACCAGACCTTTCCCGTCCTGAGCGATACCGAAATCGCGCGCATCGCGCACTTCGGAACCGTGCAGCGCTTCGCCCGCGGGGAGCGGCTGTTCACCGCCGGCGAAACCAGCCCCGGCATGTTCGTCCTGCTCAAGGGCGTGGTGTCGGTCACGCAGCGCGACGGGCTCGGGCACGTGGTGCCGATCGTGCGCCAGGGCCCGGGCGAGTTCCTTGCCGAAGTCGGCCAGCTGAGCGGCCGCCCTGCCCTGGTCGACGGCCATGCCGAGGAAGAAGTGGAAGCGCTGATCGTGCCGCCCGCGCAACTGCGCGCGCTGCTGGTGGCCGAAGCCGACCTTGGCGAGCGCATCACCCGCGCGCTGATCCTGCGGCGCGTGGCGCTGATCGAATCCGGCGCCAGCGGGCCGGTGCTGATCGGCCGGCCGGAGTCGCCCGACATGGCGCGGCTGGAGAACTTCCTGCGCCGCAACGGGCATCCCTACCACCTGGTCGACGCGGCCGAAGACCCCGGCGCCGCAGCGCTGCTGGAACAGTACGGCACCTGCAAGCTGCTGGCTGTGTGCCCCGACGGCTCGGTGCTGGTCAACCCTGCCGAAGACGCGCTGGCCCGCTGCCTGGGCATGGTCGACACCGCGGAGCGCAACGAGCTGTTCGACGTGGCGGTGGTCGGTGCCGGCCCGGCCGGCCTTGCGACCGCGGTGTATGCGGCCTCCGAAGGGCTGCGCGTGATCGTGCTCGACTGCCGCGCCTTCGGCGGGCAGGCCGGCGCGAGTGCGCGCATCGAGAACTACCTGGGCTTTCCCACCGGCATCTCGGGGCAGGCGCTCGCGGGCCGGGCCTTCGTGCAGGCCCAGAAGTTCGGCGTCGAGATGCTGATCCCGGCCAAGGTGATGTCGCTGGACTGCTCGCGCGACAACCCCATGGGCGCCCTGCGCATCGCGCTGGCCGACGGCCGCGCCATCAACGCGCGCACGGTGGTCATTGCAAGCGGCGCACGCTACCGGCGGCCCGACGTGCCGAGGCTGTCCGAGTTCGAGGGCCGCGGCATCTGGTACTGGGCCTCGGCCATCGAGGCCAAGCTCTGCGCGCAGCAGGAAGTTGCGCTGGTCGGCGGCGGCAACTCGGCCGGACAGGCCGCGGTGTTCCTGTCGCGCCATGCGGCCAAGGTCAACGTGCTGGTGCGCGGCCCGTCGCTCGCGGCCAGCATGTCGCGCTACCTGATCGACCGCATCGAGGCCACGCCCAACATCGAACTGCATCCCCATACGCAACTGGTGAAGCTCAACGGCGATTCCGGCGAAGGCCTGACGGGGGCAACCTGGCGCTGCCAGACCACGGGCAAAGAACACGACTGCGACGCGCGCAACATCTTCCTCTTCGTGGGCGCCGAGCCCGAGACCAGCTGGCTCGACGGCTGCGGCGTCTCGGTCGACAAGCACGGCTTCGTGCTGACGGGCGATGCGGTCAGCAGCGGCTTTCCGGCACGCCCTTCCACCGCGCTCGAATCCAGCGTGCAGGGCGTCTTTGCCGTGGGCGACGTGCGCTCGGGTTCGGTCAAGCGCGTGGGCGGCGCCATCGGTGAAGGCGCGGCCGTGGTCGCGCTGATCCACCAGCACCTGTCGTCCAGCTCCGCCGTTGCGTGACCGTGCTGCGTCCGTAATTCCCGGTGCTGAGCGCGTGCGGATGGCCGCGGATATGCTGCCTGCCTCGCATTACGACCAACCCCAACACCGGAGAGCCCGCGACATGCCTGCATCGCCCATCGAGGTCTATTCCTGGCCCACGCCCAACGGCCACAAGATTCACATCATGCTGGAGGAGTGCGGCCTGCCGTACAACGCCCGTCCGATCAACATCGGCAAGGGCGACCAGTTTGCGCCCGAGTTCCTGCAGATCAGCCCCAACAACAAGATCCCCGCCATCACCGACCCCGACGGCCCGGACGGCAAGCCGATCTCGCTCTTCGAATCGGGCGCCATCCTCGTCTACCTGGCCGGCAAGACCGGCAAGCTGCTGCCCAAGACCGACCGCGAACGCTACGACGTCCTGCAGTGGCTCATGTTCCAGATGGGCGGCGTCGGCCCCATGCTCGGCCAGGCGCATCACTTCCGCATGTATGCCCCCGAAAAGATCGGCTACGCCATCGAGCGCTACAGCAACGAAGCCAAGCGCCTCTACGGCGTGATCGACAAGCAGCTGTCGAAGAACAGGTTCATTGCCGGCAAGACCTATTCGATTGCCGACATCGCGATCTTCCCGTGGCTGCGCAGTTGGGAAAACCAGGGCATCACCCTTACCGACTATCCGCACCTGAAGGCCTGGTTCGACGGCATTGCCGCGCGCCCCGCCGTGCAGCGCGGCGTGAAAGTGCTGGCCGATCTGCGCCAGCCGATCACCGGCGACAAGGAGCGCGAGATCCTTTTCGGCAAGACCCAATACGAGAAGCGCTGATCGCCTGGATATTCGGGCTAGAATAGAAGGCTTGTCGGGGTGTAGCGCAGCCTGGTAGCGCATCTGGTTTGGGACCAGAGGGTCGAAGGTTCGAATCCTTTCGCCCCGACCAAGAAAAAGTGAATGCCTGCAATGACTCACGTTGTTGCAGGCATCTTGTTTTTTGGGCCCGCGTCAAAAGCAATGCCGACGGTGAATTCCTCGCGTACAGTCGAATTCAACATCATCACCGACCGGGGTTGGCCTTGTCCTACTACGAACTGAAGATTGGCAACCAGACCGGCTTGGTCCAGGTCACGCAGGACCTCGTCTCCCACACCGCCACCCTGTACTGGATGCCCCGCCGCCTCCCCTTGCGCGCCACGGAAGAGATCAATTCCACGCCGCTGGCCCAGCACCAGACCTACGGGCCCTCGGAAGCGCAGACGCTCGATCTGCTGCGCGCATGGGCCGCAGAGAACTTCGAGCCGGTCGGCGATTTCGTCCAGATCTGAACGCCCTCCGGCGCTCTGGGCTCCAAGGTGGATGTGGGTAGAATCCGGGGCTCCGTTCGGCCCGGAATCTGCCCGTAGCTCAGTTGGATAGAGCACCTGCCTTCTAAGCAGGTTGTCGGGGGTTCGATCCCCTCCGGGCAGGCCATTTAGTGGCTCCACGTTCTCCCACGAAGAACCGCGAACAGCCACTTCCCCTCTTCGCGCACCCGACGCCATGCCGCGTAGGAAATCCACCGTCAGCAAGAGGCGCCAAAACGACATGGCACCGTCGCCTTGCAGGTTCACGCTCTGCTCATGGCAACCAAACAAGAGCAGCACAAGCAAGGCGACATCGGCCGCCGCCTGATGTGGATCCTGCTGGCCGTCATTGCGGTCATCGTCGTGGCGGTGCTTTTCTTCTACGGCATCGCCGATCCATCGAAAGGACCGGGCAACGTTCCTGCAAGCGGCGCCGTGGCGCCGGCCCAGGAGAACGCCAGCCCGGCCAAATCGCGCTAGGAAGAACGCCGTCTTCGAGGGCCGGCTCCCCGCTACCCGCATGCCAAGGCCTATGCCGAACGTGGAATCGATAGGCAGCATCGACCGGAGTATCTTCCGCACCGGAGCGGTGCGCGGGACATGCGCGCCCTTGTCACCCCCATCACCTTCAGGCCGGGAGACGTAACGTGGCGCATGCGCTTTTCAAGCAGATCCTCGTGACGCGGCTGCCAATGCGGTTCGACAGTCCGTCCGAGATAGACCGGCTCAAGGATCTGCGGGATGCCGGATACATCAAGGTGGTGTTCTCGCCGCCGCAAGGCGCGGTGCCGCCCTCTGCGACGGTGCACGAGGTCACGAACCTGGGACGCGCTGCCGCGCGCTACTTCGGATCGGGCGACGGGACGCACCCTGATCTGCCTTCGGTCGCCTTCGCACTTCCTCGCCGGCACGATCCGGCCGGTTGATCGCCTGGCTCGGTTCAGGCCGCGCTCGCCTGCGCCACCGCTTCCAGGAACTCGAATCCCATCGTCCGCGCGTGATAGTGCAATCCGCCATCCTGCACGATCAGGAAGCGTGCGCCCTTCATGCCTGCGTTGTGATGCGAATGCGGCGCGCCCGGCGGCGTGACAAGGGTCGCCCACGGCTCCCATGGGCAATGCACTCCGGCAACCATCGAATGGCATGCGTCGCCCTGCACCACCAGCGTGACGGCCGCGGAATTGTGGCGGTGCGATCGTTGATGCGTCTGCGGCTCCAGGGTGTTGAAGCTCAAGGTCAGCGTGGGCGTCAGGTTGCGCGCCGGCTCCTGCCGGTCGGAGGAAAAGATCAGCGCACGGCCCGATGTCGCGTCGCTCGTAGCCATGGAAAAGATCAGTTCGAACTGCCGTTCGATCTCGTCGGCGGAATAGTGCACTGCATCGATGAGCGCGCCCGACGCCGATGGCGGCAGCGACCCGTCGAAGGCCAGCTGCGGCTCGTTGCCCACGGTCCACAGCAGCGCGCCTGCGGGCCCTGCGCTCAGCCGATAGCCCTGCGCCGCGGGCAGCAGGAAGACGTCGCCCGCGCCGAATGCAAGCCCTTCGGCCATGCCGCCAAGCTCGCCGCTCCCTGAAATCACATACCAGACCGAGCCAGTGGCATGCACGTCGAACGGCAGCGCCTCGCCGGGCGCAACGCGCATGTAGCGCGCGAGCATGAGCGGCGTGGTGGCCGCAAATCCGCAGCCCAGCGCATCGGACTGGTCGCAGTCGAACACGCCGAACGCGTCTGCGCGCGGTGGCGCGAAGCGCCGTGCAGGCACTTCGGGCAGCTTCACGTTGAATGCATTGCCGGAGTTGAAGTAGCGCGCCCGGGCCTGCGCAGCGGTCGCGGGCATTACGGGCTGCTGCGCAGGCAGGTCCGCCATGTCGGTGATCTGCTCGCCCGTCTTCAAGCGCCCTCCCCGCCATCTGCATACGGCAGCAGCACGCGCAGCAGCACGTCGGCACCGGCCGCCACATGCGCCGGCTCGGCCCACTCGTGCTCCGCATGGCTCACGCCGCCGCGGCAGGGAATGAAGATCATCGCGCTCGGGCACAGCGCCGCCATATGGCGCGCATCGTGGCCCGCGGCAGAAAGAATGGGCATGTGCGGCTCCCCAAGCTGTTCCGCCGCGGCTGCAATGGCCGCCTGCAGCGCTGGATCGAAGGCATTCGATGGTGCATCGACCAGCCGGGTGGCCGTGGCCTTGCAGGGCGCGGCATGCATGCCGCACAGCGCGTCCAGCCGTTGGCCCAGAAGATCGAGTACGTCGTTGTCGGGGTGGCGCAGATCGATGCGCAGCGTGACGCGCTCGGGCACCACCGATGGCGCATTCGGCTCGACCTGGAGCCGGCCGATGGTGAACTTCACCGCATCGTCATGGCCGCCGATCTCGCTGTAGCACGCCGCCGCGATGCGCGCGAAGGCGGCGAGCGCGTCGCGCCGGCCGGCCATGGCGAGCGTGCCGGCATGGCCTCTTTCGCCATCGATCACGATGTCGAATGTCTTCTTGCCCTGGATGCCGGTGACGACGCCGATCACCCGCCCTTCCGCCTCGAGCACCGGGCCTTGTTCGATGTGCGCTTCCAGGTAGGCCTTCAATGGAAAACCGAGCGGCCTGCGCCGCAGCGACGGGAATGCGGCATGCAAGGCATCGAGTGCCTGGGCCACCGAGACGCCATCGGCATCGCGCGCCGCGCGCACGGCCTCGAGGGTGCGGACGCCAGCGAAAGCTTCGGAACCCATCATGCCGGGCGCGAAGCGCGAGCCTTCTTCGTTCATCCATGCCACGCAGACGATGTCCCTCGGCGGGCGCACGCCCTGCTCCGCGAGCACGGTCAGCACCTCGAGCGCTGCGAGCACGCCGTACACGCCGTCGAAGCGGCCGCCGCCGGGCTGGCTGTCGAGATGGCTGCCAGCCAGCACCGGCGGCACCTCCCGATCGAGGCCGGGCAGCGCGATGAAGAGATTGCCCGCCGGATCGGTCGCGGGTTCCAGTCCCGCAGCCCTGGCCCAGCCGATCATCAGGTGCCAGGACTCGATCTCTTCCGCGCTGAGCGCCTGCCGATCGACGCCGCCTCCGGCGGTGGCGCCGCAGCGCGCGAGCGCCATGAGCCGCTGCCAGAGGCGGTCGGCATCGACGCGGCACGCGGCCGGCGTCCGCTGCGACATTGCCTGCGCCATCAGTCGGTCTTCATGATCTGGCTGGGCAGCGCGCGCGGATCGCGCGGCTTCCACTGGCCGGCCTCGACCTGCGCGAAGAATTCCGCGAGCAAGGCATTGAACGCGGCCGGCTCTTCCAGGTTGAGCGTGTGGCCGGTCTTCGGCATCACGGCCAGGCCGCAGGCCGGAAGGGTCTTCTTGAGAAAGATGCCGGGCTGCAGGCAATGGTCGTCCTCGTCGCCGACCACCACCAGCGAAGGCGCGCCCATCACGCGCAGTTCGGCCTCCAGGTCGTAGATCGACGGGCGCCGTGCCTGCACGCCGCGCATGGTGTTGGCCGCGCCGACCGCGTCGTGCTGGCCGAGCCAGGCCGCGAATTCCTGCCAGCCGCGCGGGTCCTTGTTCTGGAACTGCACGCGGCTCGCGCCGAGCGAATAGGTGCGTGCGAAACGTTCTGCGCCCTGCAGTTCGAACTGCTTCGCCACCTCCAGCGAGACGCCGCGGAAATATTCTTCGTGTTCTTTCTCGGCGCCGTAGCCCGCGCCGGCAATCACCAGCGAAGCCGCGCGCCCGCTGTGGCGCAGGCCGAAGTGCAGCGTCGCGAAGCCGCCCATCGACAGGCCGACGATGTGCGCGCGCGGCAGTTGCAGCGCATCCATGACGGCGGCGATGTCGTCCGCGGCAATGGCCTGCGAGTAGCGCTCCATGTCCTTCGGCACGTCCGAGGGCGGATAGCCGCGCGCGCCGAAGGTCACGCACTGGTGGCGGCGCGCAAAGTAGCGCATCTGCGGCTCCCAGCTGCGATGGTCGCCGCCGAACTCGTGCACGAACACGATGGGCATGCCGCTGCCGGCGCTTTCGTAGTACAGGCGGACACCGTCCGCGGTGGTGGCGAAGCTCATGGCGTTCCTCAGAAAAGCGCCGCGGTGGCGGGCAGGCTGCGCGCACGCTCCACGGCTTGCGGCAGCACGTCGCACAGGGCCTGAGCCCATGCCTTGGGCACGGTGGTCGAGATCTTCACGAAGCGATGGCCGAAGCGCGGCGTGTGGTACGTGCCCTGCCGCACCATGATGTCGTGCTCGCCCAGCGCGCTGACCAGCGCCTCGGGCGTCACGCCTGCGCCGCTGCACTCGACCACGATGAAGTTGGCCTGTGACGGGAACACCGGCACCTCGAAGCCGGGCAGTTCTGCGAAGGCCTCGACGATCATTCGCTGGTTCTCGCGCTGCTGCGCAATGACCTCGGCCATCCACTCGTCCTTCACGGCAAGGCCTGCGATGGCCGCGCGCTGCGCGAGCACGCTGGCGCCCAGCGGCGCCTGCGAGTGCGGCAGGATGCGCGCGAGCAATCCGGGCGACGCAACGAGCGCGCCCAGCCGCAGCCCGGCCAGGCCCAGCCACTTCGAGAAGCTCACGATGGTCACCGTGCCTTCGGGATAGAAGCGCGAAGCCAGCGTGTGGCTGTCGGCGAAGTCGCGGTAGGTGCAGTCGTGGATCAGCACGGCGCCGACTTCCCGCGCACGCATTGCGAAGGCACGGATCTCGTCTTCGGTGTAGGTGGTGCCGAGCGGGTTGTTCGGGTCCACCAGGTAGATGACCGCGGTGTTCTCGTCGGTCGATGCGGCGAGCGCATCGGCCGAGAGCTTGAAGCCGTACTCGGGCCCGTAGATCGGGATCTCGGTCACCACCGAGCCGGCCTTGGCCGCAAACTGCAGCGGCCATTTCCAGCCGGGGTCGGTGGTGACGAAGCCCTTGCCTTCCTTGCAAAAGGCACGGCAGGCCAGCGCCAGCGCAGACACCGCGCCGTCGGTCACCACCGCCAATTGATCCGCCACGCCCAGGTCGGCCACGATGGCCGCGCGCAGCGCTTCCATGCCCAGCGGCGGCGCGTAGGCGTGAAAGCTCTCGTCGTCGATGGCGTCGTGCAGCGCCTTGCGGACGGCAGGATGCAGCGGAAAGTGGTTGGTGTTCTGGCCCAGCCACATCAGGTCCGGGTTGGTGAACAGGCGGTCGAAGTACCGGTTGCGGGTTTCGGCGTCGCTGGTCACGGAAGGCACGGCCGCCACGGGGTTCAGCGCCGCATTCATGCCGCGATCCTGCGGGCCTGCTCGGCCTCGATGACCTTCTTGCTGGTCTTGATGATCGAGCCGCGCGCCGCAATGCCGCCGTCGATGGTCACCACCGTGCCGGTGATGTAGCCCGCGCGCGGCGAGGCCAGGAACACCATCAGTTCCGCGACTTCCTCGGGCGTGGCCGGGCGGCCGCCGGGGTAGTTGTCGAACAGCTCTTCCCAGCGGCCTTCGTCTCCGTGGGTGTCGAGCGCGCGGCGCTTCATGAGCTTGACCATGCGGTCGGTCGCCACCGGGCCGGGGTTCACGCCCACCACGCGGATGCCGTCGTCCAGGCTCACGCCGCCGAGCGCGCGCGTGAAGGCCATGACGGCGGCATTGCCGGTGGAGCCGGCGATGTAGTTGGCGTCCCAGTTCTCGCCGGAGTTGCCGATGTCGTTGACGATGACGCCGCCGCCCGCGGCCTTCATGCGTGCGTAGTAGATCTGGCTCAATTCCATGTAGCCCAGCACCTTGAGCTGGAAGCCGCGCCGCACGGCCGCGAAGTCGAGCGACTCGATCGGGCCCGAGGGAATGTCGCCCGCATTGTTCACGAGGATGTCGACGTGGCCCGCCGCCTCGGCGAGCAGGTTCATGGCACCGGCCGCCGCCAGGTCCATCGGATGGACCTTCACGTTGATCGGATGGATCTTCTCGATCTCTTCCTTCGCGGCCGCGAGCGCGACGCCGTCGCGCGCCGCCAGGTGCAGGTGGCAGCCTTCGGTGGCGAATGCGTGCGCGGCTGCAAGGCCGATGCCCTTGGAGGCGCCGGTGATGAGAACGGTCTTGCCTTCGAGTTCGAGTTTCATGGATTCGGGTCCTGGGATGCGATCAGAGAAATAGGTTGGAGAGGTGGGTCAGCTTGCGCCGGTGTCCTGCTCGGACAGCGCCGCGATCAGGTCGACGATGTCGTCCTCGAGCAGGCTCACGTGATCGATGGCGGCGTTGAATGCAGCCTTCGGGTCGTTGCGGCGGATCGCGTCGAGGATGGCACCGTGCTCGCCGATGGTGGCCGTCATGCGGCCGGGCTGGAAGGTCACGTAGCGCCGGTAGACGCGCACGCGCTTTCGGAGTGCGCGCGTCTGCTCGGCCAGGTAGTGGGTGTTGGAAGCCTCGTACAGCGCGTCGTGGAAATCCTGGTTCACGTCGTAGAAGCGCGAGTGGTCGCCCGAAGCAAGAATGCTCGTGAGTTCGTCGTGCAGCGCGCTCATGCGCGCCTTCTGCGCCTCGGTGGCGCGGCGCGCCGCGAACTTGGCGCACAGGCCTTCCATCACGGCCATCATCTGGAACATCTCGATCAGCATCGGCAGCGAGATGCGCGCCACGCACACGCCGCCCTGGCGGCTGCGCAGGTCCACCAGGCCGGTGGCGGCCAGTGCCTTGAGCGCCTCGCGCACGGGCGTGCGCGACACCTTGAAGCGATCCGACAGCTCGGCCTCGTCGAGCCGCGTTCCGGGCTTGAGCACGCCGCTCACGATCAGGTCTTCGAGCGTGTCCTTGAGCTCGTCGGACAGCGTGGCGCCGCCCTTCACGCGCTGGCGGTCGCGGCCGCGCAGCGCCGCGGGCTCGGTGGTATCGGATTCGTCGGGTTCCATGCTGCTCATGTCTTCTTTCTTGTGGTTGTCGTCGCCGGCTTCTTCAAAAGGGACGGTCGCCCGCCACGGTGGTGCGGTGCATCACGCGGCGGTAGGCCGTGTCGTCGTAGGGCGTGGCACGGTGCATGGTGCAGCGGTTGTCCCAGATCAGCAGGTCGCCCGCGAGCCACTTGTGGCGATAGCTGAACTCGGGCGAGATGGCGTGGGCATTGAGCTCGGCCAGCAGCGCGGCGCTTTCCTCCGGCGGCAAGCCGTCGATCTGCTTGACCACGTCCTCGCCCACGTAGAGCGACAGGCGGCCCGTCTCGGGATGCGTGCGCACCAGCGGATGCACCACGTCGGGCGTGGCGGCAAGCTGCTCGGGCGTGAGCGGGTTGCGGTCTGCAAAGGCCTTGCCGTAGTAGTTGGCGTAGCTGTGCGTGGCAGTGAGGTGGCGGATGCGCGCCTTCATGCCGTCGTCGAGCGCGTCGTAGGCGGCGTGCATCGAGGCAAAGAAGGTGTCGCCCTCCACGGGCGGCACTTCGAGCGCGTAGAGCAGTGCGCCCATCGAGGGCTCGGCCTTGTACGAGAGGTCGGAATGCCAGTTCCAGCCCTCCTTGTGGTTGCCGATGGGCTTGCCGTTCTCCGACACGTTGGACAGCACGTACACCTCGGGATGCTCCTTCTTCAGGAACTGGGTCAGCACATGGCCCAGCAGCGGGCCGAAGCGGCGCGAGAACGCGACGTGCTGCGCCTCGTTGATGCGCTGGCCGCGGAACAGCAGCAGCGAGCGCTGGTTGAGCGCATCGCGCAGCACGGCAAAATCGCTGTCGCTCACCGGCTCGCGCAGGTCGATGCCCTTCACTTCGGTGCCGATGAATGAGGTGAGATTCTCGAGTTGCATGGGAAGTGTCTCGGGGATTGAAGAAAAGAAGGAACAGGCCTCAGAGCCTGTAGTCGGGCTGGGTGCGCTCCAGCATGCGCAGGAACGCAGGCCATTCGCGCGTGCCGGGCGGCAGGATGTCGCCGGCAAATTCGGTGAACTGGCGTGCGGCCAGCGCGCTCGTTTCGGGCCGCGGAAGCACCAGCGCTTCGCCCGGCGCGAGCCCGCCCTGGGCCAGCAGCTGCACCTTGGCCGCCTTCTCGAAGTAGTACATGAGGATGAAGGCCTCGGGGATCGTGCGGCCCACCGTCAGGATGCCGTGATTGCGCAGCACCAGCGTGTGGTGCGGGCCCAGGTCGCGCACCAGCCGCTCGCGCTCGCCGGTCTCCAGCGCCACGCCTTCGTAGTCGTGGAAGGCCGTGTGGCCCTGGTAACGCATCGCGAACTGGCTCAGCGGTGCCAGGCCGTTGGGCATGGCTGCGATCGCGGTTCCGGCGTCGGAGTGGGTGTGCAGCACGCACAGCGCGTCGGGCCGTCCCGAGTGGATGGCGCTGTGGATCACGAAGCCGGCCTGGTTGACCTCTGCATCGGTGTCGTCCACCTTGTTGCCGTCGAGATCGATCTTCACCAGCGACGAGGCGGTCACTTCCGAGAACAGCAGTCCGTAGGGATTGATGAGGAAGTGGTGCGCCGGCCCCGGCACCCGCGCCGAGATGTGGTTGTAGATGAGGTCGTCCATGCCGAAGTGCGCCACCAGCCGGTAGCACGCCGCGAGCTGCACGCGCAGTGCGGCTTCGGTCGTCGGATACGCCGCGGGGTTTGTCTTGGTCGTCATCACCGCCACCACACCAGTTTCTGATCGATCCAGACGAGCACGCCGTAGAAGACCATGCTCGCCACCGAAGCGACCAGCACCGCCGACCACACGCTCAGCAGGTCGACCTGCTGGGTCGATTCATAGATCATTCGCCCGAGCCCCGCATAGGCGCCGAGCATTTCGCCGACGATGGCCACGATCATGCTGCGCGGCACGCCGATGCGCAGCGCCGTGACCACCGACGGCATCGCCACCGGCAGGCGCAGCCGCCACACGATCCTGAGCGGCCCTGCGCCGAAGCTGCGCATCAGGTTCACGGCGGCCAGGTCGGCCTGCTTGAGTCCGTGCAGCGCGTTGACCAGCATCGTGAAGCCGACGGCCAGCGCCACCAGTGCGATCTTCGATGCGGCGCCAAGGCCGAACCAGATCAGGAACAGCGGCGCATAGGCCACCGTGGGCACCGCGTTCACGGCCACGGCCAGCGGCATCACGACGCGCTCGAGCGGCGGCGCGAGCAGCAGCACCACCGCCACCAGCAGGCCGAGCACGCTGCCCAGCGCATAGCCGCCAAGCGCCTCGCCGAGCGTGGCCAGCAACGCAGCCATGAGACGGCCGGTGTCGGTGAAGGCATGCTGCACGATCGCGCCCAGGCTCGGCAGCACGAAGGGCGGAATCCTGAAGAGCAGGATCGCGCCTTCCCACACCGCGAGCAGCACGATGACGCTCAGCACCACCGGCACCACGGGCGATGCGCTCAGCTTTCGCTTCGCCACCATACGAGCCTCCTTTCCACGAAGGTGAGCAGCCCGTAGAGCAGCGCACCCATCAGCCCGCAGGCAAACATCACGACCCACAGGCGCAGCACCAGGTCGGCGTTCATCGCCTCCATCAGCATCACGCCCAGGCCCACGGTCTCGCCGAACCATTCGCCCACCACCGAGCCGATCAGGCTCAGGCCGATGGCCACGCGCAGGCCCACCATGATCTGCGGCAGCGCCGAAGGCACGGCCAGCTTGAAGAACATGACGAGGCGGCCGGCGCCGAAACTCTTCATCAGCGCGATGCGCTGCGGGTCGCACGACTTGAGCCCGCGCAAGGTGTTCACCGTCACCGGGAAGAAAGTGAGGAAGAACGCGGTCATCACCTTCGCGAGCAGCGAGTTGCCGAACCAGATGACGATCAGCGCGCCGAAGGCCACCACCGGCACGGTCTGCGACACCACGAACAGCGGGAACACCGAGCGCTCCATCCAGCGCGAGTAGGTGAACACGGTGCCGCAGAGGCAGCCGAACACCGCGCCCATCGCAAAGCCCAGCACGGTTTCGAGCAGCGTGCGGCCGAAGCCGCGCATGAGTTGCGGCCAGACCGACCACGCATCCTGCGCAATCGCACTCAGCGCCGGCAGGTAGCGAGGCGACGGCGCGAAGGCATGCACCGCGATCTCCCACACGATGGCGAGCCCGACGAAGGCCAGCACGGGCGAGTGCAGCATGCGTTGCATCGGCGAGCTCACGAGGCGCGCTCCTCCTGGGCGAAGGTCTTGCGGCTTTCCTCCTCGATCTCCGCGAGCAGGCGCTGCTTGAGGCCGATGAACTCCGGCGACAGCACGATCGACGGATCGCGCGGGCGCGGCAGGTCGACCACCGTCTCGCTCTTCACCGTGCCGGGCCGCGCCGTCATCACCAGCACCCTGTCGCCGAGCACGATGGCTTCGTCGATGTCGTGCGTGATGAAGAGCACCGTGCGGCGGTGGCGCGCCCAGATCTCGAGCAGCCAGTGCTGCATGCGGCTGCGCGTGAGCGCGTCGAGCGCACCGAAGGGTTCGTCGAGCAGCAGCAGATCGCGCTCGAACAGGAAGGTGCGCATCAGCGCCACGCGCTGGCGCATGCCGCCCGAGAGCTGGTGCGGATAGTGGTCGGCAAAACCGGTGAGGCCGAACTCCGGCAGCATGGCGCGCGCACGCTCGCGCGCCTCTTTGCGCGGCACGCCCTCCACTTCGAGCGCGAGGATGGCGTTGTCCAGCACGGTGCGCCACGGAAACAGCAGGTCGCGCTGCGGCATGAACGACACCTTGCCCAGCAGCTGGCCGTCGCGCTGCGGCGTGCCGCCGAACAGCAGCGAGCCGTCGTCGTCGGGCGGCAGCAGCCCCGCAATCATGTTGAAGAGCGTCGACTTGCCGCAGCCCGAAGGGCCCACGAGCGTGACGAACTCGCTCTTCGCGATCCGCAGGTCGACGCCGGACACCGCCACCGTCTGCGCCTGGCCGTCGCCGAAGCGCTTCCACACGTTGACGAGCTCGAGCATCGGCGGTGCCGGCGCGCCGGCGGCGCCGGGCGGCATCACTTCGTGAGGCATGAACTTCATGACGCGCGGCGGCTCAGAACTTCTTGTCGGTGGCCGGCACCTGCGTCCAGAAGCTCGGGTCGTAGGCCTTCGACAGGTCGGCCGGTGCCTTCAGCGCCTTGTAGCCCACCAGCTGGGTCTGCATCTTCTCGACCGTCGGCAGGTCGATCGCGAGGATGCCGTCGGTCGTGCCCTTGCCGGCCTTCACCAGCTTCTCGAACTCGTCGAGCATCGCTTCCTGGTGCGCGCGGTTCAGGCTGGGCGATGCGGCCATGACGATGTCGATGGCTTCCTTCTTGTTCTGCAGCGCGTACTTCCAGCCCTTGATGGTCGCGTTCATGAAGGCCTGCACCTGCTGCGGCTTCTCGTTGCGGTATTTCTCGGACACGAGCACCGTGTCCTGCTGCACGACCACGCCATAGTCGTCGGGCTTGATGAGCGTGAGCTTGTCGCCCAGGCCCTGCGCCTTGAGCACGTTGAGTTCGTTGTAGTAGGTGGCGGCGGCAACGTCGAACTGCTTCTCGACGAAGGGCGCCATCGAGCCCGATTGCGGCACGATGGTCAGGTCGCCCTGCTTCATGCCGGCCGAAGCAAGCATCGAATAGAGCGTGTACTGCGTGCCGGTGAACCACGTGGCCACCTTCTTGCCCGCGAAGTCCTTCACCTGGGTGATGCCCGAATCCTTGTAGGCGACATAGGTGAAGGGTGTGGTCTGCACGGTCACGCCGATGCACACCAGCGGCAGGCCTTTCTCGCGCGCCAGCAACACCGTCTCCGTGCCGCCGGCGAGGCCGAAGGTGTCGTTGCCCGAGGCGACGAGGGTCTCGACGTTGAGGTTGGGCCCGCCCGGATTGATCGTCAGGTCGAGGCCGCCCTGGTCGTAGAAGCCCTTGGCCTTGGCCACGTAGAAGCCGGCGAACTGCGCCTGTGCCAGCCATTTGAGGCGCAGCGACACCTTCTCCGCAGCGGAGGCAGGCAGGCTCGCAAGAAGCGCCATCGACGCTGCGGCGAGAGTCAGGAAACGCAAGGACTTGAAAGACATGTGGAAGGCCTCATGGATACAAAAAACTCTTTAAGCAGTATCCATGCCATGCAATTTCAGGCGGTTTTATGGCCCTCGGAGCGGCGAATTGGCCCGGAACATGCACTTCCGCATGGCCCCTGCCCCAATTTGAATCCTCCATGAACCGAATCCATGCGCTCACCGATCTCTCCGCCCGCGAAGCCGCCGGGCAGATGGCGCGAGGCGAGCTCCGCACCGCGGACTATGTGGATGCGCTGTTGCGGCGCAGTGCCGCAGCCGCCTCCCTCGGTGGCCTGCTGCACCAGGACGCGGAGCGCCTTCGCAGCGAAGCCGCGGCCCTCGACACGGCGCCCCGGCCCGCTGCGGGCACGCGCCCTCTGCATGGCGTGCCGCTCGCGTTCAAGGACAACATCGACGTGGTCGGCTTTCCCACCACCGCCGGCAGCCCGTGGATGGCGGACCACCGTCCGCGCCGCGCGGCAGGCGTGACGCAGCGCCTGCTGGCCGCGGGTGCGCTGGTGTTCGGCAAGACGAACCTGCACGAGTGGTCGCAAGGCGTCACCGGCCACAACCACGCTTTCGGCCCGTCGCGCAACCCTTTCGATCCCTCCCGCATTTCAGGCGGCTCGAGCGGCGGCAACGCAACATTGCTCGGCATGCGCGCCGTTCCCGCAGCCATCGGCACGGACACGGGCGGCTCGGTCCGGGTGCCGGCCGCGCTGTGCGGCCTGGTCGGCTTCAGGCCCACCATCGGCCGCTGGCCCGGGGACGGACTGGTGCCCATCTCGCCCACCTTCGACACCGCAGGCGCCATGGCGCGCAACGTGGACGACTGCGTGCTGATCGACCATGCCGTCGCCGATGGCCCGCTGCAGCTGGCGCCGGCGCCGCTCGCCGGCGTGCGCCTGGGCGTGCCGCAGCACTACTTCTGGGACGAGATCGATCCGCCGGTGGCCGCGTTGGCGCAGGACGCGCTCGAGCGGCTGCGCGGTGCCGGCGCGGTGCTGGTGCCCTGCGAGCTGGGCGAAGCCGGCGCGCTGTTCCAGCAGGGCTCGATGTCGATCTCTCTCCATGAGATCCTGCCGGCACTGCAGGCCTACTTCGCGCGCCACGAGCGCCCCTTCGATGCCCGCGCACTCGCCGATGCCGTCGTGAGCCCCGACGTCCGGCCGCTGTTCGAGCGCCTGTTCGGACCGGGCGCGATCGGCACGCCGGCCTATCGCCACGCGCTCGGCGTGCTGCGCCCGCGCATGCAGGAAGCGTATAGCCGCTGCTTCGCGCAGAACGCCATCGCCGCGCTGGTGTTCCCGACCAGCCCCCTTTGCGCAGCGCGCATCGGCGAAGACGTGGAGGTCATGCTGTGCGGCCGGCCGGTATCGGCCTTCTCCGCCTACATCCGCAACACGGGTCCGGCCGGCATGGCGGGACTGCCCGCGCTGAGCCTGCCGATGGGCCTCGCGCCCGGCGGCCTGCCCGCGGGGATGGAACTGACAGGCCCGGCCGGATCGGACAGCGCGCTGCTCGCGCTGGCGCTCGCCATCGAAGCCGTTCTTCCATCCGCGCCGGTCGCGCCCGCCATCGCCTGAAGGCTTACATCGCTTCGCGCGAGCGGCTGTCGCGGCATGCCACAGCCCTCTGCAATCGTTGCACCATGCACACCATGGACACCCGACCGATCTTTCCTTCCTGGTGGCGCGCCGGCGCGCTCGCCTATACGGCCGCGGGCGTGGTGTGCGTGGTTTCGAGCGCGGCCTTTCCGGACAGCGAGATGGCCATGCTGGCGGCGATCGCCGGGGCCTTGCCATGGTCTCTGGCCCTGCTGACGCTCGACCTTGCGCCGGGCGTGGCGCAGACCGCTTTGCTCCTGCTGGCTTGCAGCTGGGCCGTCAACGCGGGGCTCCTCTGGTGGCTGGCGCTGCGGCGCCCGGCGCACCGGCTGCCGGCGCAGGACGACTGACGAAGCATCGCCGTAGGCCGTTCGGTGCGATCATTTCGCCATCCGTTCATCGCGCCGATGCGTGCGCCCCGCACTCCGAAAGTCTTCCCATGCTTCCTGATACGCAAGTCAACAAACCGCTGATCGGAATTGCCGGCGGCCGGCAGTCGCTCGATACGCCGGCGCTGCTGCTCGACCTTGGCGCCATGACGCGCAACATCGAGCGCATGGCCGCCTTTGCCAAGGCGCGCGGTGTCGGCCTGCGGCCGCACGTGAAGACGCACAAGTCGGTGGAAATCGCGCGCCGCCAGGTGGCCGCCGGTGCCATCGGCGTGAGCTGCGTCACGCTGGGCGAGGCCGAGGTCATGGTCAAGGCCGGCATTCCGGACGTGCTGATCACCTCGCCGGCCGTCACGCCGAGCAAGATCGCGCGCGTGGTCAAGCTGGCCAGGCTGGCCGGTCCCGGAGGAATGATGGTGGTGGTGGACGACCCGCGCAATGCCGCGGACCTGGCCGCCGCCACGCTCGGCCTGCCGCATCCGCTGGAGGTGCTGGTCGACTACGGCGCCGGCTACAACCGCACGGGCGCGGCCAGCGAGGCGCAGGTGCTCGAACTCGCGCGCCACATCGCGGCCGACCCGCGCCTGAAGCTGCGCGGATTGCAGGCCTACGCCGGCAACCTGCAGCACATCGTCGACCGCCAGCAGCGCAGCGCCGCCGCGGCCAGCCTGCGCGAGACCGTCGCGCGCATCGTCGCGGACGCCAGGCGCAGCGGTATTCACTTCGAGATCGTCACCGGCGCGGGCACCGGCACGCACGACCTCGATGCACAGCGCGACGCCTTCACCGAATTGCAGGCCGGCTCCTATGTGTTCATGGATGCGGAATATGCACAGGTGCTGCAGGGCAGCCCGGGGCAGCCTTCACCGTTCGAGGTGTCGCTGTTCGTGCAGACGGCGGTGGTGAGCACCAACGCGGCGGAGTGGGTCACCGTGGACGGCGGCACCAAGTGCTTTGCGACCGACTGCGGCGTGCCGCTGGTGGCGCGCGGCGCCGATCCGGCGAGCCGCTACGCCTTCTTCGGCGACGAGCACGGCAAGCTGTTTTGCGCCGGGCAGCGGCCCGCGCTCGGCGACCGGGTGGAGTTCATCACGCCGCATTGCGACCCGACCGTCAACCTGCACGACGCCTACCACGTGGTCGACGGCGACACGCTGGTCGCCATCTGGCCGGTGGACGCGCGCGGCAGGCACTGAAAAAACCCGCATCGGGCCTGCGGCCGGGTCACGCGTTCGTCAGGCACGCGGCAAGGCTGCAAGAAAGGTCGATACGACGATGGCGGCCGCACGGTCCAGTTGAAGGACATCGGCCACCTCGAAGGAGTGCGGCGCACTGCGTGCGCTCCCGCCGGCGGGCTCGCGGATTTCCACAAGCACTTCCGCCGCCAATTCGCGGTCGCTGCGTGGCTGGCCGTCGGGATGCATCACCCACTCGTCCACCTGGTCGAACGGAATGCTGCGGAACACCGCGACGACGGGCAAGTACCTGTAGCGATCCTCGCCCACCAGCACGGGCAAGCTGAGGTTGCAAAAAAAAGTGGTCGACATGCAGAGCGCCGTCGCAATCAAAAGGATTAATTGTTAGGGAATGTGACCAAGACATCCACCTTTCCCGGCCCTTTTTCCTTTGCGAGACGTGATCTACCTCACACAAAGTGAAGCTTTGTGGTGAAGATCGAACACCTACAAGGATACTTAATTCTTACATATCGCCAGCCGGGTGTGTCGATTTGCCTGTTTTCTGCACCAAAAAGGCAAAAAAAGAGGCCGGAAGCCGGCCTTTGGGCGTCCCTGCTTGGGGTGGCTCAAACGGGCGAGCTGAACCGCGGCGGCCGCCGTTCGATGTTGGCCTGCACGGCCTCCGTCTGGTTCGCGCTCCCGATCAAGGCCTGCTGCTCCACCGATTCGGCAATCAGCAGGTCGGCCGCGCTGTGCGACAGCGCCGCATTGAGCAGGCGCTTGCCCGCCCGGATGGCGTCGGGGCTCTTGCCCGCGATGCCGTGCGCCATCTGAAGCGCCTCTGTCAACGGATCGGCCGCCAGCCGCGTGGCAAAGCCGAGCTGCAGCGCTTCCTCGCCCGAGAAGATGCGGCCGGTGAAGGTGAGTTCGCGCACCACGTCGCTGCGGGCGAGCTCGCGCATCAGCACCATGCCGCCCATGTCGGGCACCAGGCCCCACTTGATTTCCATCACCGACAGCTTGGTGTCGGGCGCCACGATGCGGATGTCGGCCCCCAGCGCCACCTGGAGGCCACCGCCGAAAGCCACGCCATGCACGGCAGCAATGACGGGCACCGGCACCTCGCGCCAGGCCATCGCGACGTACTGGGCCGCGTTCGAGATGCCGTGCGTGCGCGCGGACAGGTCGGTGCCGCCCGCCGCCGCGCCCAGCACCGCGCTGGCGGCGCCCTGCCCCATGCGCTCGAAGGAGGCCATGTCCAGCCCCGCGCAAAACGCCTTGCCCTGGCCCGAGATGACCACCGCACGCACCGCGGCGTCGCTGCGCAGGGCTTCGCCCGCTTCGATCAGCGCGTCGAACATCGCGGGATCGAGCGCATTCATCTTGTCCGCGCGTGCAAGCTGCAGTTCCACCACGCCGTCGGGGTGGCGGGTCCATTCGATTCGCTCGGCCATGGCAGTGTCTCCTTCGGTTCTTGCGCCAGTATCGCCCGGCACGGGTGCTCGGCGATGATGGCGCCTGTCGCCTACCCAACACCCCTGGACCCATGCCCCTGGACCGCCGGATCTTTCTGCAATCGGGTGCCGCCGCCGTGGTGGCGCTGCTCCATTCCCGCGGGGCCAGCGCGCCCGCCGGCCCGGGCCGGCCCATGCTCGGCTTCACCGCGGTGCCGGCGTCGCTGCGCGATGCGGTGGTGGTGCCGCCGGAATACGAATGGCAGTTGCTCTATCCCTGGGGCACGCCCACCGGCATCGCCGGACATCCGATGCCGGCCTTCGCGCCCGACGGCAGCAACAACGCCGCCGACCAGGCGCTGCAGGCCGGCATGCATCACGACGGTATGCATTTCTTTCCGCTCGCGTCGCCGGACCGCGGGCTGCTCGTGATGAACCACGAATACACCGACGAGCAATTGCTCCATGCGGGCGGCGGCAAGGAATGGACCGCCGAGAAGGTGCGCAAGTCGCTGCATGCGATGGGCGCCTCTGTCATCGAGATCCGCCGCACGCGCGATGGCTGGCGCCAGGTGCGGCCCTCGCCCTACGCACGGCGCGTGCACGGACAGACGCCCATGCGCATCGCAGGCCCCGCCGCGGGCGCGGCGCCGATGCGCACCGCGGCCAATCCGGCCGGCGACGAAGTGCTCGGCACCTTTGCCAACTGCGCGATGGGCGTCACGCCCTGGGGCACCTACCTGACCTGCGAGGAAAACTTCCATGGCTACTTCGGCGGCCCGAAGGAATCGGCGAAGGACGCCACGCCCGCGCAGCGCCGCTACGGCACGGTGCCGGGCTCGCAATGGGTGGAGTACTGGCGCTTCGAGGAGCGCTTCGACATGAGCCGGCATCCGAACGAGCCCCACCGCTTCGGCTGGGTGGTGGAAATCGATCCCTTCGACCCCGCGGCCCAGCCGGTCAAGCGCACCGCGCTCGGGCGCAAGCGCCAGGAAAGCGCGACCTGTACGCTTGCCAGGGACGGGCGCGTCGTCGTCTACATGGGCGACGACGCGAGGTTCGAATACATCTACAAGTTCGTGAGCCACGGCAAGGTCTCGATGGCGGGCGACGGCTCCCGCGCCTGCGCCAACAGCCGCCTGCTCGACGAAGGCACGCTCTACGCCGCGCGCTTCGATGCCGACGGCCGCGGCCGCTGGCTCGAACTCGTGCATGGCCGCAACGGCCTCGACGCGGACAGCGGCTTCGCCGACCAGGCCGAGGTGCTGATCCACGCCAGGCTGGCCGCCGACGCGGTGGGCGCGACCAAGATGGACCGCCCCGAATGGATCGCGGTGCATCCGCAGACCGGCGAGGTGTACGTCACGCTCACCAACAACAGCCAGCGTGGCGAGCCGGGCAAGCCGGCGCCCGATGCGGCCAATCCGCGTGCCGGCAATCTCTTCGGCGGCATCCTGCGCTGGCGCGAGGACGGCGGAGATGCCGGTAGCGCGGGCTTCGGCTGGGACCACTTCGCGCT
Organism: Variovorax sp. SPNA7; assembly: GCF_033807855.1. Taxonomy (NCBI): domain Bacteria; kingdom Pseudomonadati; phylum Pseudomonadota; class Betaproteobacteria; order Burkholderiales; family Comamonadaceae; genus Variovorax; species Variovorax sp. SPNA7. The sequence goes on along the minus strand of NZ_CP138513.1, from coordinate 2,710,215 downwards.
GGCCGGTGACCCCGCGCAGGCGGGCAGCGGCGCGCACTATCCATCGGACGATGCCGACCTCTTCGGCAGCCCCGACGGCCTGCACTTCGACGGCGGCGGCCTGCTCTGGATCCAGACCGACATGAGCGGCCAGCTCATCGGCAAGCCGCCCTATGCCGCGCTCGGCAACAACCAGATGCTGTGCGCCGATCCGGCCACGGGGCGCATCAAGCGCTTTCTCACGGCGCCCAGCGGCAGCGAGGTCACGGGCTGCGTGGTGACGCCGGACCGGCGCACGCTGTTCGTCAACATCCAGCACCCGGGCGAATCGCGCGACGACGGCAGCGCCACCCCCAACAGCGCATGGCCCGACGGCGCGGCACCCGGCAGCGCGCGGCCGCGCTCGGCCACGCTGGCGATCCGCCGGCGCGACGGCGCTATCGTCGGCACCTGAAGCCGAAGAAGCACAAAAAAGGAGACCTTGCATGAGCATCCGCATCGTTCGCCTGGGCACGCCGCGCACGGCCGGCGAAGGCCTGCGCATCGGCACCGTGCGCCGCCCGCCGCGCGGCGTTCCGAAGACCGAGTTCGCATCGCAGGACTGGTATGACGTGTGGTATCCGAACCTCGCGCCTTCCGCGGAGACCATGAAGCTGGGCCAGGAGGCGGAGACCCCCGCGCAGTGGAACGCCTTCATGCGCAAGTACAAGTCCGAGATGGCCGAGGCCGACGCGAGCCGCAGCATCGACCTGCTGGCCGCCCTGTCGCACACCGCCGCGTTTTCGGTCGGCTGCTACTGCGAGGACGAGTCGCGCTGCCACCGCTCGCTGCTGCGCGGCCTGCTGGCCGAACGCGGGGCGGACATCTCGAACTGATCCGTTCAGACCGGCGGCAGGGCCACGAAGGCCGGCAGCCTTTCCGCGGCGGCGGCAAAGGCTGCGAGTGACGGGAAGTCGGCCGGTGCGACGAATTCGGGAACCATCATCTGCGTGAAACCCCATGCGACGGCGCTGGTCAGACCGGCCTGCCCGATGGCGGTTTCGCCGGCCGGCGCCGGCAGCTTCGCAATCTCGGCCTCGAGCCCGGCATAGGCGGCGGCCAGCTGGCCCCGCACCCGGTCGACCCACGGCGCATGCTGCTTCTCGGGCGGGCGCAGCTTGCGCTCGTAGACGATCTGCACCGTCTTCTCGCAGGCCGCGAGCGCGAGCCCCAGCACCCGCAGCGCATGCAGCCGCTCTGCAGCGCCGGCCGGCATGAGGCTGCGGCCCGCGATGGTTTCCGCGTGGTCGATGATCAGCGTGGAATCCATCAGCAGCGTGCCGTCGTCGCACACCAGCGTCGGCGCCTTGACCACGGGATTGATCGCCCGGAACTGTTCGAAGGTGCTGAAGACCGAGATCGACCGGTGTTCGAACGCAAGCCCCAGCAGGCGCAGCGAAATGGCCGCGCGGCGCACATAGGGGGAATCGAGCATGCCGATGAGTTGCATCTTGTTTTTTCCTGAGGGATGGGGCGCAACGATAACGCCTGTCAGCGCTGCGCCTTGTCCTTCTGGTTCTGCGCTTCGATGCGTTCGCGCGCGGCTTGCCAGTCGTCGTCGCTCCACTGCCGCAGCTCGTAGAAGTTGCCGCCCGTGGCCAGCGCGTTGCCGCCGTCCATCATGATGCTCTGGCCGGTGAGCCAGTCGCACTGGCCCGGCGCCATGAGAAAGGCCGCAAGGTTCTGCAGCTCGCTCATGCGGCCGGTGCGCGCCATCGGGTTGGTCTTCTTGCTGCGCGCGCCGGGCTCCTCGCCGGGATTGAGGCGCTTGCTCATGCCTTCGGTCGGAATCTCGCCCGGCCCGACGGCATTGAGGCGAATGCCATGGCGCGCCCACTCCACCGCGAGCGACTTGGTCATGACCTCGATGCCCGCCTTGCTCATGGCCGACGGCACCACGTAGGGGCTGCCGTTGTCGACCCAGGTCACGATGATGCTCATCACGCTGCGCATGGCATCGCCCTGCTGCCACTTGCCGGCTTTCGCTTCCGCCACCCAGCGCTTGCCCACGGCCTGCGTGACGTAGAAGCTGCCGTGGAAGACGATGTTCGCAATGGCGTCGAAGGCGCGCGGCGAGAGGCTCTCGGTCGGCGCGACGAAGTTGCCGGCGGCATTGTTGACGAGCCCCGTGAGCCCGCCGCTCTGGAACAGGCTCTCGACCATTTCGTCGACGCTCTGCGCCACGCGGATGTCCACGCCGAAGGTGTCGATGCGGCGCCCCGGAAACTGCTGGCGCCACTCGGCCGCGGTTTCCTCGCAGACCGACTGGCGCCGGCCGCAGATGGCCACGTCGGCGCCCAGGCCCAGGAAGCGCTCGGCCATGGCCCGGCCCAGGCCGGTGCCGCCGCCGGTCACGAGAATGCGCTGGCCGTTCATGAGGGAAGGTTCGAACATGGTGGTCTCCTTGGTCGTTGCGGCAGCGGCAAGGCAGGGAGCGCCGCCATCGCACATGCTACGCGCGCTGCCGGTGCCGCGGCTTGCGAAAACCGGCTCCCGGCCCCGAGTGAGAATGGCAGCCGACCTGTTCCCTGGAATCCGCCCATGCCAACTTCCACAGCCTCCCCCTTTCAGCCGCTTGCGGGCGTGCGCGTGCTGAGCCTTGCGCTCAACCTCCCGGGCCCCGCGGCGCTGCTGCGCTGCCGGGCCATGGGCGCCACCTGCGTGAAGCTCGAGCCGCCCGCCGGCGACCCGATGGCGCACTACAACAAGACCGCGTACGCCGCGCTGCACGAAGGCATCGCCGTCCGCACCGCCGACCTCAAGAGCGAGGCCGGGCGGCAGCAGCTGCACGCCGAACTCGCGCAGACCGACGTGCTGCTGACCTCGTTCCGCCCTTCTGCGCTGGCCAAGCTCGGCCTCGACCGGGCCGCGCTGCAGGAGCGGCATCCGCGGCTGTCGCAAGTGGCGATCGTCGGTGCGCCCGGCGCACGCGCCGAGGAACCGGGCCACGACCTGACCTACCTCGCCGAAAGCGGCCTCGTCACCGGCACCGAGCTGCCGCCCACGCTCTTTGCGGACATGGGCGGCGCGCTGCTCGCGAGCGAAGCCGTGCTGCAGGCCACCCTGCATGCGCGGTCCTCGGCTGACGCGAACGGGCTGTACCTCGAGGTGGCGCTCAATGCCTCGGCCGACTGGCTGGCACTGCCGCGCACCTGGGGCCTCACCCAGCCCGCGGGCGCGGTCGGCGGCGCCCATGCGGGCTACCGCGTCTACCCCTGCGCCGACGGCCGCGTGGCGGTGGCGGCGCTGGAGCCGCATTTCGCGGCCCGGCTGTGCGAGGCCGCGGGCGTGTCGCCGCCCGACATGATGGCGCCGGCCACGCACACCGCGCTGGCCGCCTGGCTCGCAACGCGCACGCGCGCCGAGCTCGACGCCATGGGCCGCGAGCGCGACGTGCCGCTGCTCACGCTGGCCGGCTGACGGAGCGGGCCGCGTGCGTCCTCAGGACGCCGGCAGGCGCAGCTCGCCGAGCTTGCGGTCGAGCTTGATGAGCCAGATGCGCGTCGGCCGCTCCAGGTCGGAGCCGCGCGTGATGCGCGCGCCGGTCGCGCCCGCGGGGCAGCCGCTGAGCACGCCGCTGGCGTCGGCCGTGCAGTCCTCGACGCTGCCGGCCAGGGTCTTGCCGCCGGCATCGAGCAGCACCGTGCCCAGCCCGAAGTCGTTGTCGTTCACCAGTGCCAGCGTCTGGTCATCCACGATCGTCAGGCCCTCGGCCTTCTCGGCCAGCCAGCCCAGTGCGTTGAGGTCGAGCAGCTCGGTCTTGCGCATCGTCACCACGGTCGAGTAGTCGGCGCCATTCGACGGCGCCTGCGTGATGCTGCTGATCTCCAGGTCGTAGTCGAAGGGCTTGATGTCCGTGGCATTGGCCGGCAGTTCCACCAGCATCAGCTTGTTGAACACCTTGCCGTCGCTCTTGCGCGCGCCCTGCTCGATCACGATGAAGCGGCCGTTGCCCAGGCTCACCACGTCGCCGAGCTTGGCGTTGCCGGTGCGGTCCTTGTCGTACTGGCTGCCATCGATCGGGTAGGCGTAGAGCTTCGAGGTCTCGGTGGCCGGGTCGAAGGCCAGCCAGCGCGTGAACTTCGCGATGTGGCGCACGTCGGTGTTGCTGCCGCCCGGCGGCCTGGCCTTGATCGACTTGCCGCTGCCATCGCGCGGATCGATCGGGCTCTGCAGGAAGCCGTGCAGCACGCCGCTCGCGGCATCGACGGTGAGGCCTTCCATGCCGCGGTTGGGCCGGCGCCGCGCCAGCACCAGCGGCAGGTCGGCGGCGCCGCTGCCCGGTGCGTATTTCTTCTCGACCACGCCGGTCGCCATGTTGATGCGCGCGATGAAGGGGCCGTACTCGTCGCTGGTCCACAGCACGTTGCGCGCCTTGTCGAGCACCAGCGTTTCAGGGTCGAGCCCGTTGGCGTCGAAGTTGGCCTTGGCGGCATCGAACACGTAGCGGTCGGTCAGCGGCGTCTCGCCGGTCGAGCCCACGCCCGATTGCGGCGGCAGGCCGCTGAGCTTCTTGCCGGCATCGAGCCTGAGCGGCAGGCTCGATGCGAGCACGGCACCCGTCTTGCCGACGCGCACGATGCCGAAGCTCGGCGCGAACGACGGCGCCGGGAACACCTTGCTGATGCTGGTGGCGCCATTGCCGCCGGGCACGGGCGCGGTGGGGCCGTCGCCGTTCGGGCCGCGGTCGGTGATGGCATAGAACTCGAGCGTGCCGTCGTTCGTCTTGCCCTTGAACGCGAGCCCCGAGCCGTAGGCCGGCAGGAAGCCCTGGGGAAAATCGGCCTTGATGCTGGCGTTGTCGCCTTCATAGGGCACGTGGAAACTGGCGTCGGCCTGCAGCTGGTAGCGCGTCACGCCGATGCCGATGGCACCGAGCTGGTTGGTCTGCGTGGCGGCTTCGGTCACGGGGGTGGCCAGGCGCGAGGCCAGGGTGTCCTCGAAGTGCTCGCGCGCCAGCATGCGGCGGGCCGCGTCGACCGTGCGCGTGGCATACGGCGCAGGCAGCGCGGCGAGCACGGCATTGAGCGCGGTGTCGAAGGCCTCGGCCGAGGCGCTGAAATCGAGCGCGCCCGCAGTCAGGGCGGCCTTGAGCGCAGGCGCCAGCCGGATGCCGTTCGAGGGATCGCGGTCCTCGTCGAAGCTCTGCAGCGCGAGCAGGCGATTGACGACCGCATCGGCCTTCACGTCAGTGCCGCCGGCCAGGTTCAGCGGCGTGATCGCCGTGCCGCAGGCCGCGCTGCCGAGCGCGAGCGCGCCGGCGCTGAAGGCCACGGTCTCGCCGTCCTTGCAGGTGAATTCGCCATTGGCGTTGGTGCTGGCCGCGTTGGTGCCGCCCGCGGTGTAGTCGAGGCCCTCGACGGCTGCGTCGAGGAAGGTGCCGGTCTTCGATTGGGCGGCCGGGGGATTGGTGGTGCCGCCACCGCCCGCTACTGGAGGAAATGCCCACCCTCCTCCACCACCACCGCCGCTGCCGCCGCAGGCGGCCACCAGCGCACCGGCACCCGCGAGCGCCAGCCAGCCCATCCTCGATCCTCTTGTCTTCTTCGCCATCACTTGTCCTTGTTTTGCGCCTGCGCAACAGGCACAGGCCCCGGCGATTAGCGCCGCGGCGTGTGACAAGCCGGTGAAACAGGGAAGACGAGGTGTGCGTGCTCAGCGGCCGGCGCCGTCGCGCTGCCGGTCCTCGCGCTTGATCGCGAGGTAGGTGTCCAGCTCGATCTCGTGCAGCTGCCGCGGATACCGCTCGGCCGCGGCGAACCAGGAGCGCTCCCGCCGCTCGGCCGGCGCGCCGGCGTCCGAAGAGAGATAGGCGTCGAGCGTGAGGAAGTAGCGCATCGCATTGCGCTCCACCAGCCCGCGCGTGCCGCGGATGTAGTCGGGCTGCCCGTCGGCCTCCTTGCCCACCACGGTGAAGCCCACCTTGTTGCGGCCGAAGGTGGCCAGGTACGCCTGGGTGGCCATGCGGACCATCATGTTGTGGTCGTAGCTGTAGCCGAAATGCAGGAAGCTCCTCTGCCCGTCGAGCGCCACCGCTTCGAGCATGACGCGGTAGTTGCTGGTACCGAGCGGCCCGTTGGCCGCGTTCATCTCGACCGAAAGGTACTCCGGCGTCGCGCTGGCCACGCGATAGGCAAAGGGCAGCTGGAACGCCTGCTCCACCGGCTTGTCGTAGCGCCGCACCACGAACAGCGTCAGCATCTCGCCCCCTTGCGGCGCGCTGCCGGTGCGGCAGCGGCGGTTGTTGACGTGCAGCGTGAGCAGCTCGCACCAGCGGGACGGCTCCTTGAGCGCGGCGCTGATCTCCGGCAGCGAGTGGTCCACCACCGCGTAGATGTCACCCTGCAGCCCGTTCGGCGTCTCCATCGAATCGAGCTGGATCGGCCGCCCGAAACCGCTCTGCGCGAGCTTTGCACCCATGCGCTGGTGCGTGGCGCGCAGCGCCTGCGCCGCGGCCGAGGCCGGTGCGGGCGCGGAGTCGGGCGACGCCCCCAGGGCATGCGCGGAAGCCGCGAGCAGGACGGCGCCCGCCAGTGTGCGCACCCATGAAGCCGGCAAGTGGAACGGACTGCTCATGGACCACACCATACACAAGAGACGGCCGGCGCCCCGGCAAGGGAGAATCGCCGCCATGTGTCCTCCGATTTCCCGCACGCCATGAAGCGCCAAGGCCGGCTCGTCCGCTGGGAGGCCGAACGCGGTTTCGGCTTCATTCGCAGTCCCGAAATCCCGGCCGATGTGTTCGTGCACCTGCGCGACTTTGTCGACCGGCAACTGAAGCCGCAGGTCGGTATGGAACTGGGCTTCGACGAGATCCATGTGGGCGGCAAGGGACCGCGCGCAATGGCAGTCCATGCCGTGGGTGCCGCTCAGCCGCGGGCGCGGCGGCCTTCGACGTCGCCGCAGGCACGTCGCACCGCAGCCGACCCGGGCCGGCGCCGCGAGCCGGCGGCCTCCTCTTCTTCTTCCTCGTCGATGCTGCCCATCGCAGTGCTGCTCCTCGGCTATGCGGGGCTGCTCGCCTACGGCCTCTGGACCGTACGCCTGCCGCCCATTGCCCTGGGCGTGCTGCTGCTGGTCAGCCTGTTGACCTTCGCCGTCTACGGCTTCGACAAGAGCGCCGCGCAGGCCGGCCGCTGGCGCACGGCGGAAAGCACGCTGCACCTGCTGTCGCTGGCGGGGGGATGGCCGGGCGCGTGGTGCGCGCAGCGGCTCTTTCGCCACAAGTCGCGCAAGGCGAGCTTCATGGCGGTGTACTGGGCCACCGTGCTGCTGAATATTGCCGCCGTAGCGGCCTGGGTCGGCAAGCTGCTGCCCGCGAGTCTGCTCGCGGGCTGAAGAACTCAGCGCGGCTTGCGGATGCTGCCACGCACCGGGCCGGCCGAGGCCTTGCGCGGCGCCGGCGCCGAACCGTTGTCGCGCGGCGGCAGGCCGGTGTGCTGCGTGAGGATGCGGCCCTTCGAGGGCTTCACGGGCGCCAGCCTGACCGGCGCCGACGCCTTGGCCGGCACCGGCGCAGAGGTCGAGTTCTTGCGCCGTGCGCTGGTGTAGCCGCCATCGGTCAGCGGCTGCCACGTCGGGATCAGGTGGTGCTTGCCGTTGCCGATCAGGTCGGCGCGCCCCATGCTCTTCAAGGCCTCGCGCAGCAGCGGCCAGTTGTTGGCGTCGTGGTAGCGCAGGAAGGCCTTGTGCAGGCGGCGGCGCTTGTCGCCACGCACGATGTCCACCGTCTCGCTCTCGCGCGTGATCTTGCGCAGCGGGTTCTTGTTGGTGTGGTACATCGTGGTGGCCGTGGCCATCGGGCTCGGGTAGAAGGTTTGCACCTGGTCGGCGCGGAAGCCGTTCTTCTTGAGCCAGATCGCGAGGTTCATCATGTCCTCGTCGCTGGTGCCCGGATGCGCGGCAATGAAGTACGGAATCAGGTACTGCTTCTTGCCTGCCTCGGCCGAGAACTTCTCGAACATCTGCTTGAACTTGTCGTAGCTGCCGATGCCGGGCTTCATCATCTTGGTGAGCGGGCCCTGCTCGGTGTGCTCGGGCGCGATCTTCAGGTAGCCGCCGACGTGGTGCTGCACCAGTTCCTTCACGTACTCGGGCGACTGCACGGCCAGGTCGTAGCGCAGGCCTGAGCCGATCAATATCTTCTTGATGCCCTTGAGCGCACGCGCGCGGCGGTAGATCTTGATGAGCGGATCGTGGTTGGTGCCCAGGTTCGGGCAGATGCCCGGGTACACGCAGCTGGGCTTGCGGCAGGCCGACTCGATCTCGGGGCTCTTGCATCCCAGGCGGTACATGTTGGCCGTGGGCCCGCCGAGGTCGGAGATGGTGCCGGTGAAGCCGCTCACGCTGTCGCGGATGGCCTCGACCTCCTTGATGATCGATTCTTCGGAGCGACTCTGGATGATGCGGCCCTCGTGCTCGGTGATCGAGCAGAAGGTGCAGCCGCCGAAGCAGCCGCGCATGATGTTCACGCTGAAGCGGATCATTTCCCACGCGGGGATCTTGGTGGCGCCGTCGTGGCTGCCGTTCTCGTCGGCGTAGCGCGGATGCGGGCTGCGCGCATACGGCAGGTCGAACACGTGGTCCATCTCGGCCGTGGTGAGCGGAATGGGCGGCGGGTTGATCCACACGTCGCGCGCGGTGGCGCCCTCGCCGTGCGCCTGCACCAGCGCGCGGGCGTTGCCGGGGTTGGTCTCGAGGTGCAGCACGCGGTTGGCGTGCGCATAGAGCACCGGGTCGGCGCGCACCTGCTCGTACGACGGCAGGCGGATCACGCTGCGGTCGCGCGGCGGCACCTTGATCCTTGCGCGCGGCTGGAGCGCGGGGTTCGGCACGAAGGTCAGCGGCTTGATGGCCGGGTTCACCGGGTTCGCCGCCGCAGCACCTGCCTCGGCGGCCTGCGCCACGGCCTGGGCCTCGTCTTCCTTGGCGCAGGTGGCGCCATTGGCCTTGGCCTGCTCGGACACCATCAGGTAAGGATTGACGTGGGCTTCGACGCGGCCGGGTTCGTCCACGCTGGTGGAATTGATCTCGAACCAGTCCGCCGGTGTGTCGCGCCGCACGAAGGCGGTGCCGCGCACGTCGGTGATCTCGTGCACCGGTTCGCGGGCCGCCAGCCGGTGCGCGATCTCGACGATGGCGCGCTCGGCGTTGCCGTACAAGAGCAGGTCGCACTTCGAGTCGACCACGATCGAGCGGCGGACCTTGTCCTGCCAGTAGTCGTAGTGGGCGATGCGGCGCAGCGACCCTTCGATGCCGCCGAGGATGATCGGCACGTCGTTCCAGGCTTCCTTGCAGCGCTGCGAATACACGATGGCCGCGCGGTCCGGCCGGGCGCCGCCGACGTCGCCGGGCGTGTAGGCGTCGTCGCTGCGGATCTTCCGGTCCGCCGTGTAGCGGTTGATCATCGAATCCATGTTGCCGGCGGTCACGCCGAAGAACAGGTTCGGCTTGCCCAGCGCCTTGAAGGGCTCGGCACTCTGCCAGTCGGGCTGGGCAATGATGCCCACGCGGAAGCCCTGCGCCTCGAGCATGCGGCCGATCACGGCCATGCCGAAGCTCGGGTGGTCGACGTAGGCGTCGCCCGTCACCACGATGATGTCGCAGCTGTCCCAGCCGAGCGCGTCCATTTCCTTGCGCGTGGTCGGCAGGAATTTGGCCGTGCCGAAACGGGCCGCCCAGTACTTGCGGTAGCTGGTCAGCGGCTTGGCGGCACGCGCAAAAAAGGAGACGTCGACGGGGGCGTTCATCAGTGGGGAAGTTGGCAGCGGCGGCTTGGCGGGCACGGCGCGGCAGTGGGCAACCCGCGATTTTAGGGTTTTCCACCACTTCTGTCGCGCTGGCGGCTGTTGACGCGCCTGCGGCAAGGCCTTTAAATGGTTGCCTCAGTCAACCATCAACATGACAACAGCAACCATTCCAGCCAATTCGCCTCCACCCGATGCCGCCGCGGTCAAGGCGATCCGGCGCTTCAACCGCTTCTACACGAGCCGTATCGGCGTGCTCGACCCCTACCTTGGCAGCGACATGTCGCTCACCGATGTCAGGGTGCTTTACGAGCTGGCTCACCGGGAAACGCCCGTGGCCAGCGAGATCGGCCGTGACCTGCGGCTCGACGCCGGCTACATGAGCCGCATCCTGCGCCGCTTCGAGGCGGCCGGCTGGCTCACGCGCGCGCCCCATCCGCGCGACGCTCGGCAAAGCGTGCTGCACCTCACCGAAGCCGGCCACGCCGCATTTGCGCCACTACAACAGAAATCGCGCGACGAGGCGGCCGCCCTGCTTGCGCCGATGCCTGCGCACGAGCGCCAGCAGGTGATCGATGCCATGGCCCGCATCGAGCGCGTGCTGGATCCGGCTGCGGCCCCTGCGGCGCGCACGCGCACCATCGTGCTGCGCGATCCGCTGCCCGGCGACATGGGCTGGGTGGTGCAGCAGCACGGCGAGCTCTATGCGCGCGAGTACGGCTGGAACAGCGAGTTCGAGGCGCTGGTGGCCGACATCGTGGCCCAGTTCGTGCGCAAGTTCCAGCCCGCGTGGGAGAAGTGCTGGATCGCCGAGCTCGACGGCGAACGGGTGGGCGCGATCTTCGTGGTGCGCAAGTCGGCCACCACGGCCCAGCTGCGCCTGCTGCTGCTCTCGCCGTCGGCGCGCGGCCTGGGCCTGGGCGCGCGCCTGACCGACGAATGCATTGCCTTCGCGCGCGCCAAGGGCTATCGCAAGATGGTGCTCTGGACCAACAGCTGCCTGGCGGCCGCGCGCGCCATCTACGCCAAGCGGGGCTTCAGGCTCGACAAGGCCGAGCCTTATGAAGGCTTCGGCCAGCAGCTCGTGGGCGAGACCTGGTCGCTCAGGCTGCAGTAGACGAAGCGGTGCGCCGCCCCTTGATCCAGAGCTTCCTGAGCAGGGGCGCGAGCCACACCAGCAGCACCACGGCCGCCAGCGACGCGGCAATCGGCCGCGACACGAAGCCGGCCAGGTTGCCGTCCGACTTGATCATCGAGGTGATGAAGTTCTCCTCGAGCATGCCGCCGAGCACCACGCCGAGGATCGCTGGCGCAATGGGGAAGCCGTTCTCCTCGAGCAGGTAGGCCACGATGCCCGCCACGAGCATCACGCCCACGTCGAACAGCGAGTTGTTGATGGCGAACGCGCCGACGATGCAGAACAGCAGGATGAGCGGCATCAGCACGTTGCGCGGCACCCGCAGGATGCGCTTGGACACCTTGATGCACAGGATGCCCAGCGGAACCATGATGATGTTGGCAATGATGAACAGCATGAACACCGCATAGATGTTCTGCGGATCGGTGGTGAACAGCGTCGGCCCCGGATTGAGGTTCTTCATGTAGAGCACGCCGATCACGATGGCCGTGATCGAGTCACCCGGAATGCCGAACACCAGCGCCGGAATCCACGCGCCGGCGAGCGCGCTGTTGTTGGCCGAACCCGATTCGACAATGCCTTCGACATGGCCCGTGCCGAACTTCTCGGGCTCCTTGGAGAACTTCTTGCTCATGGCGTACGACATCCATGCCGCGATGTCGGCACCCGCGCCGGGCAGCGCACCCACTGCCGTGCCCAGCACACTGCCGCGCAGTATCTGCACCGGGTATTTCCTGGCCAGCGCCCACTGGCCCGAGAGCACGCGCCCCACCTTCTCGACCACGATCTCGCCCGGCGGCAGCGTGTCGACCGCGAAGCGGATCACCTCCGAGACGGCGAACATGCCGATCATCATCGGGATCATGCCGATGCCGCCGGTCATCTCAGCGTTGCCGAAGGTGAAGCGCGGAAAGCCCGCGGGATTGCCGAGCCCCACGCAGGCCACCAGCAGGCCGAGCAGCAGCGTGACCATGCCCTTCAGCGGCCGGTCGGAGGTGATGAACACCGCGCAGGTCAGGCCCAGCAGCACGAGCCAGAAGTACTCGAAGGAACTGAAGTTGAGCGCGAAGTCGGCCAGCGCGGGCGCCGCCACGATCAGCACCACCGTGCCGAAAAGGCCGCCCACGGCCGAGAACACCAGCCCCGCGCCCAATGCCGTCTCGGCCATGCCCTTGCGCGTCATCGCGAAGGCTTCGTCGGTATAGGCGGCGGACGCGGGTGTGCCCGGAATGCGCAGCAGGCAGCCCGGGATGTCGCCCGAGAAGATGGCCATGGCGGTGGCCGTCACCATGGCCGCGATGGCCGGAATCGGCTGCATGAAGAAGGTGACCGGCACCAGCAGCGCCACCGCCATGGTGGCGGACAGCCCCGGCACCGCGCCGACGAACAGGCCATAGAGCGAGGCCAGCACCATCACGAGGATGGTGTAAGGCTCGAAGACCATCGAGAAAGCCTGCAAGAGTGCTGCGGACATGAATGGATGTTTCCGGTTACCAGGCGATGGGCGTCAGGACGCCCCAGGGAAGCGGTACGCGCAGCAGCTTGTAGAACGCGGTATGGATCACCAGCGCGGCAATCAGCGCGATCAGCAGCGCGCGGCCCGGCGGCACGCGCATCGCGAGCATCAGCGCCAGCAGCGAGACCGCCGCGGCCGGCAGGAAGCCCAGCCGCTCGGAGGCGAACATGTAGAACAGCACCGCGCCGACCACCAGCGCAGCGGCCAGCACGTGGCGCGGCGAAGCGGCCCAGTCGCCGAGCCGCACCCAGGCCGCGGCGCGGCGCTCGCGCCAGCCCTTGGCCAGCAGCATCGCACCGCAGATGCACAGCCCGATGGCCAGCAGCCCCGGAAACAGCGCCGGCCCCACCTGCTGGCCCGGTATGCCGGGATAGCCCTGCACCACGGCAAGCACCACGATACCGAGCGCCAGCAGGATCGCGCCGAAGATCGCGTCGTTGAATTTCATCGCACCGCACCTCCGCCGGGCGCGGCCGCGCGCCGTGCGGCGCTCACTTGACGATACCCACGGCCTTCATCGTTGCGCCAAGCTCGGCATCGGACTTGGCCATGTAGGCGGCGAAGTCGTCAGGGCCCGCATAGATCACGCCAAAGCCGCGCGAGGCCATGAAGTCGGTGTACTCCTTGCTCGCCACCACTTTCTTGAGCGCGCCCGCGAGCTTGTCGCGTACGTCGGCGGGCAGTCCCTTGGGCGCGACGATGCCGCGCCAGGCCGCCATCGACCAGTCGCTGCCGACGGCCGCCTTGAGCGTGGGCACGTTGGGATACAGCGCCGAGGGCTTGTCGCTCATGATCGCAAGGCTCTTGACCTTGCCCGCATCGATCAGCGAACGCGCCTCGGGCAACGAGACCGGCGCGATGTCGACACCGCCCGCAACCACGTCCTGCAGGCCCGGCGCCGCGCCATTGCTCGGCACCCACGGCACGGCTGCGGGGTCGATCTTCTGGTCGCGCAAGAGGCCGGCGATGGCCAGGTGCCAGATGCCGCCCTGCCCCGTGCCCGAGGCCTTGAGCTTTCCGGGGCTGGCCTTGATGGCCGCCAGCAGTTCGGCCACGGTCTTGTAGGGCGCGTCGGCCCGCACCTGGATGCCGGCCGGGTCGAGATTGGCAAGGCCGATCGGCGTGTACGAGGCGCTGGTCAGCGGCGTCAGCCCCTGCCAGTGCATCATGCCGATCTCGACCGTGGCCATGCCGATGGTGTAGCCGTCAGGCGGTGCGGCGGCAATGGCCGCATGGCCCACCACGCCGTTGCCGCCGGTGCGGTTCACCACCGTCATCGGCTGGCCGAGCTCCTTTTCGAGCAGGCTCGCGATGATGCGCGCCGTGGCATCGGTGCCGCCGCCCGCACCCCAGGGAACGATCAGCGTGACGGGCCGGCTGGGATACGCCTGGGCAGCTGCGGGCGCTGCCGCGGCGAACATGGCAAGCCCCGCTGCGACACCTGCGGCATGGGCCACGAAGGAGCGGCGCGAAAAAAAGCCGGCTGAACGAACACGCATGGTTTTTGTCTCCTGGCGAAAGTCATTGGTATGACGATTGAACGGCAAACAGGTTTTTCTCACAGTTCGCTCGCCAGAGACATTAGGGTGAACCATCGTGCGCCGCGCGCGGCGCGGTGGTTTCGCTACTGCATGAACCAGCCGTGGCTCACCACCAGCGACTGGCCGGTCAGCGCGTTGGTCGGGAAGGCCGCGAACAGCAGCGCCACGCGCGCCACGTCGTCGGTGGTGGTGAACTCGCCATCGACCGTTTCCTTCAGCATCACGTTCTTGATGACCTGTTCCTCGGTGATGCCGAGCGTCTTCGCCTGCTCGGGAATCTGCTTCTCGACCAGCGGCGTGCGCACGAAGCCCGGGCAGATCACGTTGGCGCGCACGCCGTGCTTCGCGCCTTCCTTCGCTACCGTCTTGGACAGGCCGATGAGCCCGTGCTTGGCGGTGACGTAGGGCGCCTTCAGCAGCGAAGCTTCCTTGGAGTGCACCGATCCCATGTAGATCACGCTGCCGCCACGGCCCTGGGCGTACATGTGCTTGAGGCAGGCCTTGGTGGTGAGGAAGGCGCCGTCGAGGTGGATCGCAAGCATCTTCTTCCAGTCGGCAAAGCTGAATTCCTCGACCGGATGAACGATCTGCACGCCCGCGTTGCTGACCAGGATGTCGATGCCACCGAAGGCCTTGGCGGCCTCCTCGACCGAGGCATTGACCTGCTCTTCGCTGGTCACGTCCACCGCCACGCCCATGGCCTGCGCGCCCGTTGCCCGGAGTTCGGCCGCGGTGGCGTCGGCGGCCTGCTTGTTGAGGTCGGCAATGACGACCTTGGCACCCTCGCGCGCGAACAGGATGGCAATCTCCTTGCCGATGCCGCTGGCCGAACCGGTGATGTAGGCGACCTTGTCCTTGAGTTGCATGGTGAATGTCCTTGAGGTTGAAAAGAAAAAGAAAACGGGATGGCAGGAATCAGGCGAGTGCAGCCCGCCTTCAGCGCGACAACCCGGGACGCTTGACGCGCTCCACGCCGGGCTCGCCGAGGTCGAAGGTGGTCACGCCGTTCACGGTGGCGTCGCTGCGCAGCGTCTCGGGGTGCGCCAGCGTGCGCCGCATGTCGCGCGCGCCGGCCTCCCAATGCTCTTCGACGGCGGCACGCGAAAACTCGTAGTCCTTCGATTCGACCTCGTAGGGCTTGTCGCGGTAGATCAGGTGGAAGATGTCGATCGGATGGTGCGTGAACTCGGCCTGCACCGCCAGCACCGAAGGGTCGTTGCGCAGGTGCGCCGGCAGCTTGGAGATCAGGTCGGCGATGGCCTGCTGCAGGTTCAGGTTGGCGGCCAGCGCATCAGTGTTCATGCGGGTGCGGCTCGAATAGGTGATGTCCTTCTGCCGCTCCATCACGCCCGACAGCGTGCGCGGCATCTCGCCGCGTGCATTGAAAAGGTCGACCTGCAGCACCACCAGCGGCTCGGAGCGCGGATGGATGTCGAGCACGTATTGCAGCGGCGTGTTCGAGACGATGCCGCCGTCCCAGTAGTCGTCGCCGTCGATGCTGACGGGCGCAAAGCCCGGCGGCAGCGCGCCGCTGGCCATGATGTGCTCGGGGCCGATGCGCTGGCGCGTGTTGTCGAAGTACACCGAGTTGCCGGTGCGCACGTCGACCGCGCCCACGCTGAAGCGCGCTTCACAGGCGTTGATGCGGTCGAAGTCGATCAGGCGCTCGAGCGTGAGCCTGAGCGGCGTCGTGTCGTAGTAGCTCAGGAGCGGCGCCGCGGCGCCCATCAGCAGCGCGGGCGAATAACGCGGCTCGAAGAAGCCCGGAATGCCCACCAGCATCGCCATGCTGGCGCTCCACTGGTTCTGCGTGGCGCGGTCGCCCAGCCATGAGGGCAGGCGCTGCGCCGGTCCGGAAGACACCAGGTGCCAGAACTCGCGCAGCCGCTCGACCCGCTTGTCGGGCGCGTTGCCCGCGATCAGCGCCGCGTTGATGGCGCCGATCGAGACGCCGGCAATCCAATGCGGCTGCAGGTCGGTCTCGCTGAGCGCGGCATACACGCCGGCCTGGTAGGCGCCGAGGGCACCGCCGCCCTGCAGCACCAGCGCCTTGCGCGCGGCGCGCATGTCTTCGCGGCGGGCCTCGAAGGTGTTGTCGGGGGTTATCCTGCTTGCGGCACGTGGCTTCCTGGGCGTCTTCGTCGTCATATGGCGTCATTTGACACCAGCCCGGCTGCCGCAAGCTGACCACGGCGCCTTACATCTTGGGCAGCATCTGGCCCCGGATCTCGCCGGCCGGATTGGCCGCGGTGTGGATGTTGGCGTACCACTTGCCGGCGATCAGGTCGGCTGCCTGCGCCGGCGTGAGCGTGGCCTGGCCTTCGATCGGGCTGGCGGCATTGGCAAAGGGCAGCACCACGCCGGCATTGGCGCCCGCGGCCGCAGGGCCGTGGAAGTGCGCGGCCGTGGCCGGGCCGCTCAGGCCGCTGTAGACGATCTTGTACTTCAGGACGTTGGTGTCCCGGTTGAGCCAGGCTTCCGCCAGGCCGCTGCCGCGCGTCATGTTGGGCGGCACTTCGCTGGCGGCGTTCATCGCGCCGCTGAAGCTCGCGGTGTTCGACCTGGACATCATTCCGCAGCCGGCCAGCACGGCACTGGCCACGCCGGCGATGAGGGTTGCGCGCAAAAAGCTGCCATATCGGGTCATGAGCTTTATCTCCTGAGTTATGAAAACCGCTAAAGCATAGGCAGGCCTTGCCATTCGCCTTGTCGGCCACCACCGCGACTTTGGCGGCCGGGCGCAGGCTGAAAGAGAATGCGCCAATGAACCCTGCCGAGCTGCCCACCGCCCGCGACATCGTCGACTTCTGGCGCCATGCCGGACCCGAACGATGGTTTGCCAAGAACGAAGCCTTCGACGCCGAATTCGGCGGGCGCTTTCTCGCCGCCCACGAAGCCGCCGCGCGCGGCGATCTCGACCATTGGGCGCACGACGCCGAAGGCGCCCTGGCGTTGCTGGTGCTGCTCGACCAGTTTCCGCGCAACACCTGGCGCGGAAACGCCCGCATGGTGGCCACCGACGCCAAGGCACTGGCCATCGCCCGCCAGGCGGTCGAATCCGGTCTCGACCTGAAGGCCGGCGAAGACCTGCGGCGCTTCTTCTACCTGCCCTTCATGCACTCCGAGTCGCTGGACGACCAGCAGCGCTCGGTCGAACTCAACGCCGCGCTCGATGCCAACACCCAGCGCTTCGCGGTGCTGCACCGCGACATCATTGCGCGCTTCGGCCGCTTTCCGCACCGCAACGGGCTGCTCGGGCGCACCAGCAGCGCCGAGGAGCAGCACTTCCTCGACGAGGGCGGCTTCGCGGGATAGCCAGCTGGCTACCGCTGCGGCAGCGGGTCCGAGCGCGTCGGCGAAGGGTTCGCATCACCGCGGCGCCCCATGTCCTTGAGCGAGCCATAGGTCTTGGCATACACCCAGGTGAACTCGGCCCCGAGCAGGAAGATCTGCGCCGAGTAGTACACCCACACCAGCACCACCACCAGCGAACCCGCCGCGCCGTAGCCCGAGGCCACGCTGCTCTTGCCGATGTACAGGCCGATGAGGTGCTTGCCGATGGTGAACAGCAGCGCCGTGACCGCCGCGCCCACCCACACGTCGCGCCACTGCACCTTGGTGCGCGGCATGATCTTGTAGATCATCGCGAAGATCACCGTCACCATCGCAAAGCTGAAGACGAAGTTCACCGCCTGCGCCAGCGTGGCCCAGCCGCCGAACACCGGCGCCCACCACTTGCTCAGCGCCGCCAGCGCCGCACTGGCCACCAGCGACACCATCAGCAGGAAGCCGATGGCCATGATCATGCTGAACGACAGCAGCCGCACGCGCAGCAGGTTGAAGAGGCCCTTGCTCTTGGTGCGCGCCGGTGCCCGCCAGATGCGGTCGAGCGCATCCTGCAGTTCGCCGAAGACGGTGGTTGCGCCGATCACCAGCAGGCCGATGCCGACCGCCGTGGCCACGACGCCTTCGGCCGGCTTGTTGACCGCCTGCAGCATGCCCTGCACCGCGGCCGCGCCCTGCTCGCCCATGAGGCCGGAAAGCTGCGCGAAGATCTCGCCGCGCGCGGCCTCCTGGCCGAACACGAGGCCGGCCACCGAGATCACGATCAAGAGCAGCGGCGCAATCGAGAACACCGTGTAGTAAGCCAGTGCGGCCCCCATGCTCGGCGCGTAGTCGTTGGACCAGGAGGCGATGGCCTGCTTGCAGAGATCGAAGAGCGCGCGGATTTGCATGGCGGTGGAGTCTCCCTTTGGGTGATGCAGGGGCATGTCAGCCCGATGCCCGGCATGTTGCAGGCCTGGCTACGATAATCGCACCCACATGCATTCGTCTCCTTCAGGCGCGGCGGCGCCGTCCGCCCCTCTGCAACCGAAGTCGCCACGCGACCTTTTTGTTTCATTCACCTGGCTTGCGCTGCAGGGCTTCGGTGGCGTGCTGGCCATCGTCCAGCGCGAGATGGTAGAGAAAAAGCGCTGGCTCACGCCCGAGCAGTTCCTGGAAGACTGGGCCGTGGCCCAGGTGATGCCGGGGCCGAACGTGATCAACCTCGCGCTGATGATCGGCGACCGCTACTTCGGCCTGCGCGGCGCCATCGCCGCGGTGGCCGGCATGCTCGCGATACCGCTCGTGGTCATCCTCGTGCTGGCCGTGCTCTATGCCCACTACGCCGCCAACCCCCAGGTGGCCGCCGCGCTGCGCGGCATGGGCGCCGTGTCGGGCGGGCTGATCGCCGCCACCGGCATCAAGCTCATCCCCCAGTTGCGCAAGCACCCGCTGGGCTTTGCCACCTGCCTGGCCTTCGTCGCGCTGGTGTTCGGCGCCATCGCGCTGTTCAAGATGCCGCTCGGCTGGGTGCTGCTGGCCGTGGGCGGCGTGGCCTGTGCGTGGACCTGGCGCAGGATCGCCGCATGAGCCAGCTGACCATCGCCATGCAATGGCACGACTGGCTCGCGCTCTTCGGCCAGTACCTGCTGCTGTCGCTGCTGTCGATCAGCGGCGCCATCACCACCGTGCCCGACATGCACCGCTACCTCGTTGCGCAGCACGGCTGGCTCACCGAGGCGCAGTTCAGTTCCTCGGTGGCCATCGCCCAGGCCGCGCCGGGGCCGAACGTGCTCTTCGTCGCGCTGATGGGCTGGAACGTCGGGCTCAACGCGGGCGGCGGCATCGGCGCGGGGCCGGGTGCCTGGCTGCTGGGTCTGTTCGGGCTCATGGTCACCATGCTCGGCATCATGCTGCCGAGCACCACCCTCACCTACCTGGCCACGCGCTGGGGCCACCGCAACCGCGACCGCCGCGGCGTGCGCGCCTTCAAGCAGGGCATGGCGCCCGTGGTGGTGGGCCTGCTGATCGCCACCGGCTGGGTGCTGGCGGCGGGTAACCATGCCGGCGACGCGCCTGCATGGCATCTGTGGCTGCTGACCGCGGTGGCCGCGCTTATCGTCTGGCGCACGCGCATTCACCTGCTCTGGCTGCTGGGCGCGGGTGCGCTGCTCGGTGCCGTGGGCTTCGTCTGATCTGACCTTCGTTCTCTTTCAGGAAACAAACTCATGTCGCAACTCCGCTCGCTCGGCCGCTCCGGCCTCCTGGTTTCACCGCTTGCCTTCGGCGGCAACGTGTTCGGCTGGACGGCGAACGAGGCCACCTCGTTCCGCCTGCTCGATGCCTGGTTGGACGCGGGCTTCAACTTCATCGACACCGCCGACGTCTATTCGGCCTGGGTGCCGGGCCACACCGGCGGCGAATCCGAGACCATCATCGGCAAGTGGCTCAAGCAAAGCGGCAAGCGCAACCGCGTGGTGCTGGCCACCAAGGTCGGCAAGCCGATGGGCGAAGGCAAGTCGGGCCTCGCGCCGGCCTACATCCGCGAAGCGGTGGAAGCCTCGCTCAAGCGCCTGCAGACGGACTTCATCGACCTGTACCAGTCGCACGACGACGATGCCGCCACCCCGCTCGAGGATTCGCTGCAGGCCTTCGACGACCTGATCAAGGCCGGCAAGGTGCGCGCGATCGGCGCCTCCAACTACAGCGCCCCGCGGCTGGCCGAGGCGCTCGACGTGTCGGAGCGGCTGGGCATTGCACGCTACGAGAGCCTGCAGCCGCTGTACAACCTCTACGACCGCGCGGTGTTCGAAGACGAGCTGGAGCCGCTGTGCCTGAAGCGCGAAGTGGGCGTGATCAATTTCTATGCACTGGCGGCCGGCTTCCTGACCGGCAAGTACCGCACCGAGGCCGACGCCTCCAAGAGCGCGCGCGGCGCCAACACCACCAAGAAGTACCTGAACCCGCGGGGCCTGCGCATTCTCGAAGCGCTCGACAAGGTGGCCCAGCAATACAACGCCAAGCCGGGCCAGGTGGCCATTGCGTGGCAGATCGCCCGCCCTTCGGTCACGGCACCGATCGCCAGCGCAAGCTCGATCGCCCAGTTGGAAGAGTTGGTGATTGCGACCCAGCTGAAGCTCGATGCCGGCACCATCCAGATGCTGGACCGGGCCAGCGCCGAAGACCCGGCTTGAGTCCCATCGCCTAGCCGTCGACCGGATTCAGCGGCGTCGAGAGAATGCGCTGGTAGAAGGCCACGTCGAGCCAGCGGCCGAACTTGAAGCCGGCCTGCCGCACGGTGCCGGCATGCTCGAAACCCAGGCGCTCGTGCAGCCCGATGCTGCCGGCGTTCGCGGCATCGATGGCGCCGACCATGACGTGCACGTCGCGCGCCACGGCTTCGGCAATGATCGCCTCCATGAGCGTGCGGCCGAGGCCCGCACCGCGGTGGCCCGCCTCGACGTACACCGAATGCTCCACCGTGTACTTGTAGGCCGGAAAGGCGCGGAACGTGCCGTAGCTCGCAAAACCCAGCAGCTTGCCGCTCTCGTCTTCCGCGCCGATCACCGGAAAGCCGTTGGCGCGCTTGGTGGCGAACCAGGCCGCCATGCTCTCGGGCGTGCGCGGCTTGTAGTCGTACAGCGCGGTCGAATTGGCAATGGCCTCGTTGAGGATGGCAAGGATGGCGCCCGCGTGGGCTTCCTCGGTGCAGGGGACCAGGCGCATGTTCGTTCCTTTCAGGCTGTCCAATATAGGAGAATAATAATCTCATATGAGAAACAATTCATCTCCGCCGGCCGAGCCCTCCGGCATCGACTCGCTCATTGCCGGCCGGCTGCTCGCACTGCGCCAGGCCAAGGCGCTGAGCCTGGCCGAACTGGCCGAGCTTTCCGGCGTCAGCAAGGCCATGATCTCGAAGGTGGAGCGCGCGGAGAGCAGCCCGACGGCCGTGCTGCTCGGCCGGCTGGCCGCCGGCCTGGGCGTACCGCTCACGCAGCTGCTGACGGAGGAGAAGGCTTCGCCGCGCCGGCTGCGCACCCGGGCCGATCAGGAGGTCTGGCGCGATCCCGAGGCGGGCTACCTGCGGCGCCAGGTTGCCGAGCGCGGTGCGAGCGGGGGCGTGGAGATGGTCGAGATCGAATTGCCGCGCTCGGCGCAGGTCGCCTATCCGCGCTGGAGCGGCAAGCCCTACCGGCAGTGCCTGTGGATGCTCGAAGGCGCGCTGCGGGTGGACTACGGCGACGAGCGCTTCGAACTCGCGCCCGGCGACTGCCTGGATTTCGGCGTCGACCGCCCGCTGGTCTTCAAGGCGCTCGGGCGCGCGGGCTGCCGCTACCTGCTGGTCGCATCCCCGGCATAGCGGCGCAAAAGTAGTAGGCAAGTTCCCACAGCGACTGGAGACGACCGCCTGTGCCCGCCGGGGGACCGCCCGGGATACTGCAAGGCATCAAAGCTTCCGGGGGAACACGCATGTCCTTTGTGCTCTACATGATCGGTTTTCTGATCTTCCTCGCCGGCCTCGCCTGGGGCGCCTCGGTGGCCGGCGTGCCGACGCTCTACATCGGCATCGGTGCGCTGATCATCCTGGGCATCGGCATCTTCAGCGCGGTGGCCCGCACGCGCAGCAAAGATCCCTCCTGACCTGAACCGCGCCCCGGCCGCAGCGCTGCCTCAGGCGCTGCGCTGCCGCATGGCCTCGTAGAGGCACACGCCGCTGGCCACGGAAACGTTCAGGCTTTCGACCGCACCCGCCATGGGAATGCTCACGAGTTCGTCGCAGGTCTTGCGGGTGAGTTGGCGCATGCCCTCGCCTTCGGCACCGAGCACCAGCGCCAGGGGCCGCTTGAGGTCGCTCTGGTAGAGGGTGCCCGGCGCATCGTCGCTGGTTCCGACGCACCAGATGCTGCGTTCCTTGAGTTCGTTCAGCGTGCGCGCCAGGTTGGTCACCATGAAGTAGGGCACCGTCTCGGCCGCGCCGCTCGCCACCTTGGCCACGGTCGCGTTGATGCCGGCCGCATGGTCCTTGGGCGCGATCACCGCATGAGCCCCGGCACCGTCGGCCACGCGCAGGCAGGCGCCCAGATTGTGCGGATCGGTCACGCCGTCGAGCACCAGCAGGAGCGGCACGGTGCCGGCCTCCTCCAGGCCTTCGAGCAGCTCGTCGAGCGAACGCACCTGCGCAATGGGCTCGACCCGCGCGACCACGCCCTGGTGGCCATGGCTGCCGCTGAGCTTGGCCAGCCGCAGCCCGTCGGCCTCGACCAGCCGCACGCCGGCTTCCTGCGCGCGTGCGATGAACTGTTTCATGCGCGCATCGCGCCGGCTGGTGTCGAACATCACTTCGAGCACCGATTTCGGCGCGGTCTTGATGCGCACGCCCACGGCATGGAAGCCGAAGATCACTTTGGGGGAAGACATCCCCCGATTATCGAGGCCTGCGCACCCCGTCCTTCAGGCAATCGGCAATCCGCTGTGCGCGCGGGTGCGTTCGTCGTGCAGTTGCTGCACGGCGAGCGCATTCGGATGCACCCGTGCGCTGTTGCCGGCGCTTTCCAGGTACTGGCAGGCGGCATGGCCCTCGGCGGCCTTTTCGTAGCGCGCGACCCAGGCATCGCGCAGCGGCAGCTTCTCGGGCGACACGGGCCACACGCCCGGCCTCGGCCGCAGGTGCTCGCCGATGCCGATGCGCCAGGGCTTGGCGCTCAGGCGGGCGCGAAAGCAGTTCTGGTTGCGGCACATGCGTGCGTAGACCTTGTCGACGCCCAGCGCGTGGAAGCAGTCGGCCACCGCCATGTCGGCCGGGCTGAACACGTCGTGCATCGCCAGCACCCGGAAGCCGGCCGGCGTGCGGTAGAGGCGCAGGTGCCAGTCGGGGTGCTGGTGGACAAAGCGCCCGATGCGCTCGGCCGCGCGCTTTTCGGGCGCGGGGTTGTTACTGGCCTCGCCGCGCTTCTTGCGCAGGCCGATCTGGTAGGCGACCACAAAGACCACGATGGCCGCGATCAGCCCGCCCAGCCAGGTCCTGGCGGTCCAGCCGCCGACGATGCCCGCGATCAGCGCGGGCACCAGCGCAAAGCCGAACACGCTGCCGCGCAGGGGTTCGTCGAAGTCGATGTCGACGAACAGCACGTCGGGCGTGTTGAGGCAGCGCGCGCCATAGCTGTTGCGGGTGATGACGGTATCGCCCTGCCGCTCGACGATCTCTTCGCGGATGGGCACGCCCTCGGCCCCGTTGTAGGCCAGCTTGCGCTCGCGGCGGTTGAGCTGTTCGCCCGCGGCGATGCGCTCGAACGCCTCTCGCGTGCGCTGGTCGGCATGCGCCTGCGCGGCGATCGGGCTCTCGTCGGACCAGCCGTAGCGCCGCACCGTGATCTGCTTGCCGGCAACGTGTTCCTGGATGCGGCCTTCGGCCCAGAACCGGGGAACGATCATGCCTGCAGCGAAGCCACCAGCACAGGCGTCGACTCGTTGAGCGCCATGCGCCCGGCCTCGATGGTGATGCGGCGCTCGCACTGGGCCGCAATGCCGCGGTCGTGCGTGACCAGCACGAGCGTGGTGCCGAGCTCGCGGTTCAGGTCGAACATCAGCCGCATGACCTGCTCGCCGGTCGCGAAGTCGAGGCTGCCGGTGGGCTCGTCGGCCAGCAGCAGGGCCGGCTGCACCACGAAGGCCCTGGCCAGCGCCACGCGCTGCTGCTCGCCGCCCGAGAGCACCTTGGGATAGTGGCCGAGCCGCTGGCCGAGGCCGACGCGCCCGAGCATCTCGGTGGCGGCCTTGCGCGCGTCCTTGCGGTCGGCCAGTTCGAGCGGCAGCATCACGTTCTCGAGCGCGCTCAGGTTGCCCAGCAGCTGGAAGCTCTGGAACACGAAGCCCACGCGCTGGGCGCGCAACGCGGCGCGCTCGTCCTCGTCGATGGCGAAAATGTCGTCGCCCGCGAGCTTGACGGTGCCGCGCGTGGGCGTGTCGAGCCCGGCAATGATCGACAGCAAGGTGCTCTTGCCCGAACCCGAGGCCCCGACGATGGCGGCGGTCTCCCGCGCGCCCAGGGTGAAATCGATGTTCTGCAGAATGTCGAGCGTACCGGTCGAGTCGGTCACGGACTTGAACACATGCTCGACTGCGACAATGGCATCAGACGGGGGTTGGGACATGGAAAGGCTTTTCGTTTTGAAACGACGTGACTTTATCTTGAGCGCAGCCGCGCTCGGCAGTGCAGGGACATGGACGGCGGTCCATGCCCAGGCCGCGCAGGCCGCGGCGCCCCGCAAGCCCGTGATCCTGGTGCTTGGCGATTCGCTGAGCGCCGAATACGGCCTGAAACGCGGCGAAGGCTGGGTGCCCCTGCTCGAGAAGCGGCTCGCCGAGCAAAGAATCCCGGCCACGGTGGTCAATGCCAGCATCAGCGGCGACACCAGTTCGGGTGGACGCGCCCGCTTTGCCTCGCTGCTGGCGCAGCACAAGCCCAGCCACGTGGTGGTCGAACTGGGCGCCAACGATGCGCTGCGCGGCCTGCCGCTGCAGAACACCGAGGAAAACCTGCTGCAGATCACCAAGGCGGCGCAGGCGGCCGGCGCCAAGGTGCTGATCGTCGGCATCCAGGTGCCGCCCAACTACGGCGGCGACTACACGCGGCGCTTCGAGGCCGTGTTCGGCAAGGTGGCCAGCACCACCAAGGCGGCGCTGGTGCCCTTCCTGCTCAAGGGCGTGGCCGATGCGCCCGACGCGCTGGCGCTGTTCCAGGCCGATCGCATCCATCCCACCGCCGCCGCGCAGCCGCAACTGCTCGAGAACGTCTGGCCGGAGCTGCGCAAGCTGCTCGCGGCCAAGTAGGCCTGCCGAAACAAAAAAAGCCGCTCCAGGCCCGGAGGCCCGCAGCGGCTTTCTTGTCGAGAGCCTTGATCTGGGATCAGCCGTTCTTGGTCGGCAGATCGGGCACCGTCGGCGGATCGCGCTCGAGCGATGCCACGTCGGTTTCCGGGTCACCCGGGGCCAGGCCTTCGCTGCTCGGGGAGAGCTTGCGATTGGCCTTTTCGCGGAGCTTCTCTTCCTTTTTCTTCTTCTTGGCCAGCTCCTTCTGGCGCTTTTCGTAGCCGTAATTGGGTGTTGCCACTGTTCTCTCCTTGAACGAGGCAGTCAAAGCGACTGCGTGTCATCCAACTGTAAGCGATAACGGTGCACCCGCAGCCGGTGGAGCGGCCAGGCTCTGCGGCCGGAAAACTTCTCTTACATCCGCGCGAGCGCCTGCTGCAGGTCGGCCCGCAGGTCTTCCACGTCTTCCAGCCCGACCGAGAAGCGCACCAGCGTGCCCTTGTGGGGCCAGCGCGCCACGCTGGCATCGCGCATCAGGCCGATGTCGTAGGGCACCACCAGGCTCACCGGGCCGCCCCACGAATAGCCGAGCCGGAACAGGTTCAGGCTGTCGCAGAAGCGGTCGACCTGCTCGGTGCTGTAGCGCTCGTCGAACACGACCGAGAACAGGCCCGCGGCCAGGTCCGTGCCGCCGCACAGCGCGCGCCAGTTGGCATGGCCGGGCGATCCTTCGAGCGCCGGATGGAGCACCTGCGCGATCTCTTCGCGGCCGGCAAGCCAGCGCGCCAGCTCGCGCGCCGAACGGTCGTGCGCGGCATAGCGCAGCCCGATGCTCGGCAGCGACCGCAGCAGCGTTTCCACGTCGCCGACGCCGACGCCGAACCCGGTGCGCATGTGCGTGAGCTTGAGCGCGCGGTGCAGCCGCTCGTCGCGCGTGACCACGCTGCCCATCAGCACGTCGCCGCCGCCGCTCGGGTATTTGGTGAGCGCGTGCACCGAGATGTCCACGCCCTGCCCGCTGCCGTTGAAATCGAAAGGGGCGAATGCCAGGCCCGCGCCCCAGGTGTTGTCCAGCGCCGTCACCACGCCGCGCGCGCGGCATGCCTTGACGAGCGCCGGCAGGTCCGGAAACTCCATCGTCACCGAGCCCGCCGCCTCGAGCCACACCAGCCGCGTACGGTCCGAGAGCTTGGCGGCCAGGTCGGCGGGGTCCATGGCGTCGTACAGGCGGTGCGTGATGCCGAAGTTGGCCAGTTCGCCGGTCGCCAGTGCCTTGTTGGGGCCGTAGGCGTTATCGGGAATCAGCACCTCGTCGCCGCTCTTCAGGAAGGCGAAGGAAACCAGCGAAATGGCGGCCAGGCCGCTCGGCACCAGCAGGCACTCGGTGCCGCCTTCGAGTGTGGCCAGGCGTTCCTCGAGCGTGAAGGTGGTCGGCGTGCCGTGCAGGCCGTAGGTGTAGCCGGCCTTGGTCTTCCAGTCGCGCGCGCGCATCGCGGCCACATCGGCAAAGAACACGGTCGAGGCCTTGTAGATGCCGGGCTGCGGCGCGGCGAAGTTGGCGGGCGGCGTGTAGGGGTGGTGGATCAGGGTCGTGGAAGGCTTGCTCATGGCCCGATGCTAGCGCGGCAATCCGCCGCACAATGCGCCGATGGGCAACAGCCGGTTTTTCCTCGGGGCTGCAACATGCCGCAGCTGACCAGACTCCCCGCCCCCTGCCTGCGTTCCTACGTGCGGCTGATGTGGGCCTCGGCCCCTGCGGGCGCGGGCGCCGGGCAGCCGGGCGCGCGCGAGCATGTGCTGCCCACCGGGGGCATGCACCTGGTGTTCCGGCTCTCGGGGCCGCCGCTGAAGCTGTTCGGCGGCCCGGGCGACGTGCGCGGCCAGACCTGCGGCCATGCGATCGTCGGCGGTGCGCGTGCCGCCCCCTACATGCGCGACGTTTCGGTGGCCACGCGATCGGTCGGCGCGCAGCTTCAGCCCGGAGCCGCCCGCGCACTGCTCGGCGCTCCCGAAGACGCGCTGGCCAGCCAGCACACGCCGCTCGATGCGCTGTGGGGTGCGCTGCAGGCCAATGCCGCGCTCGAGCAGATCCATGCGGCGGGCAGCCTCGAAGCGCAGTTGGCGACCTTCGAAGCCTTGCTCGCCCAGCGCGCCATCGATTCACAAAGCGTCGGCCTGCGCGGCCTGCATCCGGCCATTGCCGCAGCGCTCGGTCCGCTCGCGCGCGAGAACCCGTCGATCGCCGCGCTGGTGGCACGCAGCGGCTACAGCCACCGCCGCTTCATCGCTCTTTTTCGCGGGGGCATCGGCCTCGGCCCGAAGGAATATGCGCGCGTGATGCGTTTCGACCGCGCGCTGGCGCTGGCCGGCGACCCGGCGCAAAGCTGGGCCGACATCGCGCTCACTGCGGGCTACAGCGACCAGGCGCACCTGAGCCGCGAGTTCTCGGCGCTGGCGGGCATGTCGCCAGAGGCCTGGCGGCAGTCCGGGGCCGTGTCGCCTCGGCATGTGCCGGCGGCCGCAGGTCAAATTCCTTCAAGACGCTAGCGGTGCGGCGCCGCAGAATCGGCGCCACGACATGGCTTTCCTCCTTCCGAAAGGCAACCCTCATGGCGATCCACGAACTGTTCCCCTATCTCTGCGTCGACGATGCCGGCGCCGCCATCGACTTCTATTGCAAGGTCTTCGAAGTCAAGGAGATCTTCCGGCTCACCGAGCCGAGCGGCCGCGTCGGCCATGCGGAGCTCGACTTCCACAACGGCGCGATCCTGATGATCTCGGACGAGTTCGCCGAATACAACATCCGCAGCGCCAGGACGCTGGGCGGCACCGCGGTGACGCTGCACCTGCACGTGGACGATGCCGACGCCGTGGTGGCGCGTGCCGTGGCGGCCGGCGCCACGCTCGACATGGCGCCGCAGGACCAGTTCTACGGCGAGCGATCGGGCGTGTTCCGCGATCCCTTCGGCCATCGCTGGAACGTGGGCCACAGCATCGAGAAGCTGACGCCGGAAGAAATGCAGCGGCGCTACAGCGCGATGTTCGATTCCGGCGGTGCATAGGCACGGCCGCCCGGAATATCAGGCCGCGGGCTTCGAGGCTTGCCCGCGCACCCGCGAATACCGATGTTCGCGCTTTCTCGCCGCGCCTACTTCCTTCGAGATGGACGAGACCACGGTGGCCCATTCCTCCGGACCGAGCAGCAGCAGCAGCAGCAGCGCGTCGGCCTCTGCGGCGGCGTACGTGTCGCCGGATTCGGTGCGCTCGAGGAGGATCTTTGCCTGTGCAAGGAGGCCGTTGCAGTGGCCGCTGCAAGCCACGCCCACGCAGATGCGCGCTGCGCCTACAGCGTGGTGGCCCGAATGCCGATGAGGCGCTGCAGCGAGTGCAGCAGCAAGGTCAGACCGACCACTTCTCCAGCAGCTTCTCGGCGCCGAGCGAGTCGTAGCCTTCGAAGGGCTGGTGGATCCACGGATTGGTCGGCAGGTACTCGACCGAGTAGTCGGGCGTGAAGGTCGACAGCGCCTTGGTCCAGATCACCGCGCTGCGCAGCTCGGTGATCGGCTTGTAGTTGTTGCGCAGCATGTCCATCACCGCATGCAGCGTGTGGCCCGAGTCGGCCAGGTCGTCCACCAGCAGCACCCTGCCGGCGATTTCGCCCTTGGGCGTGGTGATGAAGCGCGCGATGTCCAGGTGCCCCTGCACCGTGCCGGCATCGGCCCGGTACGAGCTGGTCGACATGATCGCCAGCGGCTTGTCGAAGATGCGCGAAAGCACGTCGCCGGGCCGCATGCCGCCGCGCGCAAGGCACAGGATGGTGTCGAACTGCCAGCCCGACTGGTGGATCTTGATCGCGAGCTTCTCGATCAGGTTGTTGTATTCGTCGTAGCTGACGTAGAGATGCTTGCCGTCTTCGGTCAACATGGTGGGGGTTCGTTCCTGTTCAGTCCGCGAGGTAGGGGTGGCGCATCATGATCGTGTGGTCGCGATCAGGGCTCGTGGAAACCATGTGGATCGGCACGCCCGTGATCTGCTCGATGCGCTGCAGGTAGAGCCGTGCGTTCACGGGCAGCTTGTCGTACTGCGTGACGCCGACGGTGCTCTCGCTCCAGCCTTCGAGGGTCTCGTAGATGGGCGTGCAGCGCTCGATTTCGTCGGCGCCCATGGGCAGGATGTCGGTGGTCTCGCCGTCGAGTTCGTAGCCGGTGCACAGTTCGAGCTTCTCGAGCCCGTCGAGCACGTCGAGCTTGGTGATGCACAGGCCCGACAGGCCGTTGACCTGCGCCGAGCGCTTGAGCAGCGCGGCATCGAACCAGCCGCAGCGGCGGCTGCGGCCCGTGGTGACGCCCTTTTCGGCGCCCACGGTGCTCATGTGGTAGCCCGGCGTGCCCGGCGTGGCCCAGTCGAGTTCCGTCGGGAACGGACCGCCGCCCACGCGCGTGCAGTAGGCCTTGGTGATGCCCAGGATGTAGTGCAGCATGCCCGGGCCCACGCCCGAACCCGCGGCGGCATTGCCGGCCACGCAGTTGCTCGAGGTGACGTAGGGGTAGGTGCCGTGGTCGACGTCGAGCAGCGTGCCCTGCGCGCCTTCGAACAGCAGGTTGGCGCCGGCCTTGTGCGCGTCGTTCAGCTCGCGCGACACGTCGGCCATCATCGGCTTGAGCAGCGCGGCATGGCGCATGGCCTCGTCGAACACCAGGTCGAAGTCGATGGCGGGCGCGCCGAGCACCTGCGTCAGCACATGGTTGTGCAGGTCGAGCAGCACGCGCAGCTTGGTCGCGAAACGTTCCGGGTGCTTCAGGTCCTGCACGCGCAGCGCGCGGCGCGCGATCTTGTCTTCGTAGGCCGGGCCGATGCCGCGGCCGGTGGTGCCGATCTTCTCGACGCCGCCCTTTTCGCGATACGTTTCCCGCGCGATGTCGAGCGCCGCGTGGAACGGCAGGATCAGCGGGCAGGCCTCGCTGATGCGCAGGCGCGAACGCACTTCGACGCCGGCCTTCTCGAGCCCTTCGATCTCCTCGAACAGCTTGGCAGCCGAAAGCACCACGCCGTTGCCGATGTAGCACTTGACGCCCGGCCGCATGATCCCGCTGGGAATCAGGTGCAGCGCGGTCTTCACGCCGTTGATGACCAGCGTGTGGCCCGCGTTGTGGCCGCCCTGGAAGCGGACCACGCCCTGGGCGCTTTCCGTCAGCCAGTCGACCAGCTTGCCCTTGCCTTCATCGCCCCATTGGGTGCCGACGACGACCACGTTTCTTCCGGTGGTTACGCTCATGCTCGTTCCATTACTTCAAAAAATCAGAGGGCTCGGACTTGCCACTGCCCTGCGTGCTCGACGAGCTCGCGGTCGCAATGGAATTCATCGATTTCGCTGCCGTGGCCCGGCAGTACGCAGACCACGATCTCGCCGGCCTTGCGCAGCCCGGCAATGGCATCTCGCAGGCCGGCTGCGTCGCTCCAGGGCGCACGGATGGCGGCGCGCAGCGGACGCGCCGGCAGCACGCCGACCAGTTCGCGCACGTCCAGGCTGAAGCCGACTGCCGGCCGGTTGCGGCCGAACACGGCGCCGACTTCGTCGTAGCGCCCGCCGCGCACCAGCGCATCGGCCGCGCCCGGCACGTAGATGCCGAAGCGCATGCCGCTGTAGTAAGCGTAGCCGCGCAGGTCGGCCAGGTCGAAACTGATCTGCCGCGCCGGATCAGCGCCGAGGCTTGCGGCCAGCTGCTTCAATCCGGCCAGCGCCGCGCTCACGGCCGGCGTGCCCTTGAGGGCCTTGGCGGCCTCGTCGAGCACCGCCGCATCGCCGTACAGCTGGACCAGCGCGCGCAGGCCGTCGCGCGACGCCGCCGGGAAGTTTCGCGTCAGCGCATGCAGCTCGCTCGCATCCTTGGCAACCAGCGCCGCGTGCACGCGCGCCAGCACGGCGGCATCGACCGGCACGCCGGCAAACAGCGCCCGCACGATGCGCGCGTCGGCCAGGTCGACGATCACGCCGTCCTTCAGGCCCGACGCATGCAGGCAATCGAGCGCCAGCAGCAGCACTTCGGTGTCGGCCTCGAGCCCCGCATGGCCATAGATTTCGGCCCCGAACTGCAGCGGCTCGCGCGTGGCGTGCGGCCGGTCGGGACGGGTGTGCAGCACCGGCCCGCAGTAGCAGAGGCGTGCCACGCCTTCGCGGTTCAGCAGGTGGGCGTCGATGCGTGCCACCTGGGGCGTGGTGTCGGCTCTCAGGCCCATGCTGCGGCCGGAGAGCTGGTCGACCAGCTTGAAGGTTTGGAGGTCGAGCGCCTCGCCGGTGCCGGACAGCAGCGACTCGAGGTGCTCGAGCAGCGGCGGCATCACCAGCTCGTAGCCATAGCCACGGGCGGTATCGAGCAGCTGGCGTCGAAGTTCTTCGATGTGGCGCGCCTCGGAAGGCAGCACATCGGCAATGTGATCCGGGAGGACCCAGGCGGACATGGGGATCGGGGGCGTGGTTAAACCGGGATTCTACCGGGCCGCGCTACCCCAGCAGCCAAAGAAGGGCCAAACCCAGCAAGATGCTGCAGAGTCCGAAGAAGCGCAGCTGGCCGTCGCGCAGCTGCATGAGCTGCCCGAAACCGCGCCGCCACCCGCCCGGCGAGACAAAAGGCAGGATGCCCTCGATCACCAGGACGAGCGCCAGCGCACTCCAGAAGATTTCGGCGCTCACGGGCGGCCCGGCGCCGGATCAGCGGCGTGGAGGAGCGTTGCCTGCCGGCGTGCCGGCGCTCTGCATGGCGCGGAAGAAGTCCGACGACGGGTCGAGCACCATCACGTCGCTCTTCTTGTTGAAGCTCTGCTTGTAGGCGTCCAGGCTGCGGTAGAACTGCGCGAACTGTGGATCGCGGCCGAAGGCCTCGCTGTAGGCGGCGGCGGCCTGCGCATCGCCCTCGCCCTTGATCTTCTGGGCGTCGCGGTAGGCGTTCGCCACAATCACTTCGCGCTGGCGGTCGGCGTCGGCGCGGATCTTTTCGCCTTCGGCATAGCCGGTCGAACGCAATTCGTTGGCCACGCGCTTGCGCTCCGCCTCCATCCGGCGGTAGACCGATTCGGTGATGGCTTCCACATAGTCCACACGCGTGATGCGCACGTCGATGACGTCCACGCCCCAGGGCTTGGAGCCCTTCACCACGGCCAGCACCTCGCGCTGCACGTCGGCCATCAGCGCCTCGCGGCGCACCGAGATCAGGTCGCGCACGGTGCGCTTGTTGATGTTTTCCTGGAAGGCGTTGCGCACCACGCGGTTGAGCTGCATGGCGCCCGCGTTTTCGTCGAGGCCGACGTTGCGGATGTAGGCCTGCGGATCGGTGATGCGCCAGCGCACGTACCAGTCGATCACCACGCGCTGCTTCTCGGCCGTGAGCATGGGCTCGGTGTCGAGGCTGGAGAGCGTGAGCAGCCGCTTGTCGATGTACGACACGTTCTGGAACGGCGGCGGCAGCTTGAAGTTCAGGCCCGGCTCGGTGATGACCTGCTTGATCTGGCCGAGGGCATACACCACGCCGAACTGGCGCTGGTCGACGACGAAGAGCGTCGAGCTCAGCAGCACCAGCAGCACGAGGATCGACGAAGCGATGAATCCGATTCTGTTCATGTTCTTACTGGCCTTTTCAACGCACGTCACGATCACGCGAGCGGCCATCGCGGGCGCGGCTCTCGCTCGATGGCGGCGCCACCGGAATCACCGACGACTGGGCTGGCGCGGTACCCGCCACGCTGGGGCTGGCCGCATCGACCGGCGTTGCGGCCGGGTTGTTGCCGCTCAGCTGCATGAGCTTGTCCAGCGGCAGGTACAGCAGGTTGGAGCCTTGCTTGGTATCGACCAGCACCTTGGTGGTGCTGGCATAGATCTGCTGCATGGCGTCGGTGTACATGCGGTCGCGTGTCACCTGCGGCGCCTTCTGGTATTCGGCCAGCACCGCGCCAAAGCGTCCGGCATCACCCTGGGCCTGCGCGACGATGCGCGCCTTGTAGGCCTCGGACTCTTCCTTGAGGCGCGACGAGGTACCGGTTGCACGCGGAATCACGTCGTTGGCATATGCCTGGGCCTCGTTCTTGGCGCGCTCGCGCTCCTGTCCGGCCTTGAGCACGTCGTCGAAGGCGGCCTGCACCTGCTCGGGCGGCCGCACGCCGCCTTGCTGCAGGTTGATGCCGACGACCTCGACACCGACCTTGTAGCGGTCGAGGATGGTCTGCATCAGCGTACGCACGCGCGGCGCGATCTGGTCGCGCTCCTCCGCAAGGGCCGCGTCCATCTTCATCTTGCCGACCACTTCGCGCACGGCGGTTTCCGCCACCTGCACCACGGTTTCGGTGGGCGACTTGCTTTCGTACAGGTAGGCGCGCGCATCGCTCAGGCGGTATTGCACGGCGAACTTGATCTCGACGATGTTCTCGTCTTCGGTCAGCATGGCCGATTCGCGCAGGCCGGTCGACCGCACGATGGCATCGCGGCCGACGTCGGTCGAGCGGATCTGCGTGACCACCACCACTTCGTGGCGCTGGATGGGATACGGCAGGCGCCAGTTGAAGCCCGCGCCCACGGTCGACTTGTAGCGCCCGAACTGGGTCACCACGGCCTGCTGGCCTTCGTTCACGATGAAGAAGCCGGTACCGAGCCAGATCAGAACGGCAACCGCCGCCACCAGTCCGAGCCCGAAGCCGGCATTCTTCATGTCCGGCCGATAGCCATTGCCGCCACCGCCATTGCCGCCGCCGGTGGGGCGATTGCCGCCGCCCTTGCCGCCGAAGAAGCCCCCCAGCTTGCGATTGAGGTCGCGCCAGAGTTCGTCGAGGTCGGGCGGCCCCTGGTTCGGGCCCTGGCCGCGGGGGCGGTTGCCGTTACCGTTATTGTTGTTGCCCGAAGGCGGTGGCGTCGGCGCGCCCGGCGGGTCTGCGTCGGGAGGCCGGTTGCCGGTCGGGCGGTCGCCGTTGGACGACGGCTCGTCGCCACGGCCCCATCGGCCATCGTTCAGGTTGAACATGCCCAGAAACCCTCTCCACGCTGGCTTTGCATTCATTCGCTTCGTTCTCTTGTCAGTGGCGGGATTGTGCCCAATCAATTGGCGGTGTCGTGCAATTCAGTGTCGGCCTCTGGGGTCATCGTATCGCCCAGGGAGCCCGACCGGCGGGCCAGCTCGGCGCGCAGCAGGGGCAGGCCCTCGCCGCTGCGGGCGCTGAGGAAGATGCGCGGGACCCGCACGCCGTCGATTTCCATGTCGTCCTGCAGATGCAGCGGGTGCTGCGCAGTTTCAAGGGCATCGAGCTTGTTGAACACCAGAAGCTGCGGAACGGCCTCCGCACCGATGTCGCGAAGGACGGACTGCACCTCGGCCATCTGCTCCGGGTAATGCGGATTGGAGGCGTCCACCACGTGCAGCAGCAAGTCGGCATCGACGGCCTCCTGCAGCGTGGCCTTGAAGGCATCCACCAGTCCGTGCGGCAGGTCGCGGATGAAGCCGACAGTGTCGGAAATCGAGACCTGCCTGCGGGCGTCGCCCAGGTAGAGGTTGCGCGTGGTGGTGTCGAGCGTGGCAAAGAGCTGGTCGGCCGCGTACGCGCGAGCCTTGACCAGTGCATTGAACAGCGACGACTTGCCGGCGTTGGTATAGCCCACGAGCGAGATGTTGAAGGTCTCGCGGCGCTCGCGCTGGCGGCGCTGCGTGCCGCGCTGCTTCTGCACCTTGGCCAGGCGCTCGCGCGTGCGCTTGATCGATTCGCTGATCATCCGGCGGTCGAGCTCGATCTGCTTCTCGCCGGGACCGCCGCGCACGCCCGCACCGCCCGTCTGGCGCTCCAGGTGGGACCAGCGGCGCACCAGGCGCGTGCTCAGGTACTGCAGGCGAGCCAGTTCGACCTGCAGCTTGCCCTCGTGGGAGCGGGCGCGCTGGGCGAAGATCTCGAGGATGAGGAAGGTGCGGTCATACACCGCCACGTCGAGCTGGCGCTCGAGGTTGCGCTGCTGCGCCGGGCTCAGCGATTGGTCGAAGATGACCTCGCTGGCCTGGTGCATGGCGGCCAGTTCCTTGATTTCGTCGGCCTTGCCGCTGCCGACGAAAAGTGCCGCGTCGGGCGCCTTGCGCTTGCAGACGAGGCGCGCGACAGGCGCGAGGCCCGCGGTCTGCGCGAGCAGGCCGAGTTCTTCGAGCTCGCTGTCGAAATGGGGCAGCCCGAAATCGACGCCGACGAGAACGGCGGCGCCTTCCTGGCGGGAGTTCAGTTCAGACAAGCGGGATCAATATGGAAAAAGCGCGGCGGGGCTACCGCCGCGCTCCGCGCGATCAGGCTGCGGCGTCGTCGTTCTCGGCAGCCGAGAAGTTGACGGCACGACCCGGCACGATGGTGGAGATGGCGTGCTTGTAGACCATTTGCGTCACCGTGTTGCGAAGCAACACGACATACTGGTCGAAAGACTCGATCTGGCCCTGCAGCTTGATACCGTTCACCAGGTAAATGGAGACCGGCACATGCTCGCGACGCAGGGTGTTCAGAAACGGGTCTTGTAGAAGTTGCCCTTTATTGCTCACGATATTCTCCGTGTTCAAGAGTAGTTGTTGGAGAGATGACCTTAACACAGGGTTTCTGCGCTGCAGCAATCGGGGCCAAAAGCCTTTGAAAAATAACGTCTCTCAAAAGGCGGAACTTCCGACCCGGCCATGGCTCATCGGCCGCCAAGCGCGCTCAATCGTCCTTGTCCGCAAAGGGATTTTGCGAGCTTTTGAACTGGATGCGCAAGGGCGTGCCCACCAGATCGAACTCCTTGCGGAAGCGCCCCTCGAGAAAGCGCTTGTAGGCCTCGGTGACGTGCTCCAGCGAATTGCCATGGATGATGATCACCGGCGGATTCATGCCGCCCTGGTGCGCATAGCGCAGCTTGGGCCGGAACATGCCCGCACGCTTGGGCGACTGGAACTGCACTGCCTCCAGCAGCAGCCGGGTCAGCACGGGCGTCGACATCTTCCGCGTGGCCGACTTGTGGGCCTGCGCAATGGCCTGCCACACCGGGCCCAGGCCCTGGCGCTTGATGGCCGAGATGAAATGCAGCGACGCGAACTTGAGGAACGGCAGCCGGGTCTCGATCTGGCGCTGGATCTGCTCGCGCTGGTAGCTGTCGACCGCGTCCCACTTGTTGATGGCAATCACCACCGCGCGGCCGCTTTCGAGGATGTAGCCGGCAATGTGCGCGTCCTGGTCGGTCACGCCCTGCGTGGCATCGAGCAGCAGCAGCACGACGTTGGCCGACTCGATGGCCTGCAGCGTCTTGACCACCGAGAACTTCTCGATCGCCTCGAACACCTTGCCCTTGCGTCGCAGGCCGGCCGTGTCGATCAGCTCGAAGCGCTGCCCGTTGCGCTCGAACGGCACCGAGATGGCGTCGCGCGTGGTGCCCGGCAGGTCGAACGCCACCAGGCGCTCTTCGCCAAGCCAGGTGTTGATCAGTGTGGACTTGCCGACGTTCGGCCGTCCGGCCACCGCCAGCTTGATGGGCTTGTTGACGTCGTCCTCGTCCGCTTCGTCGTCGGGATCGGGCAGGTTCAGCGGTGCGAGCGCCAGCTCGACCAGGTCGCGCATGCCCTGCCCGTGCGCCGCGGACACGCCATGCACGTCGCCGAAGCCGAGTTCGTAGAAATCGACCAGCTTGGTGCCGTCGTGCATGCCTTCGGCCTTGTTGGCCGCCAGCACGCAGGGCTTGCCGAGCCGGCGCAGTTCGTTGGCAATGTCGTGGTCCTGCGCCGAAAGGCCTTCGCGGGCATCGACCACGAAGATCACGACGTCGGCCTCGGCCACGGCCTGCCGCGTCTGCTTGGCCATTTCCTTGTAGATGCCGCTGCCCGCATCGGGCTCGAAGCCGCCGGTGTCGATCACGATGAACTCGTGCTTGCCCAGGCGGCCGTTGCCATAGTGGCGGTCGCGCGTGAGTCCGGCAAAGTCGGCGACGATGGCGTCGCGCGTCTGCGTCAGGCGGTTGAAGAGGGTCGACTTGCCGACGTTGGGCCGCCCGACCAGGGCCACGACCGGCTTCATGGCCGGCCTTTCAGGGGCGCGGTTTTCATGGTCGGGCCTTGCAAAGAGTTATTCAGGGCGATATCCAAACACACCGCCGTTGGCGGTCACCACGACCACCGTGTTGCCGGCCATCACCGGGGTGACGCCAATGGCGGAGCCATCGGGCGTGACGCGATTGAGCAGCGCACCGTCTTCGCGTGAAACGAAGTGCAGCGTTCCATTGCTCTCGCCGATCACCAGCGAACGGCCCACCGCCAGCGGCCCGGTCAGGACACGGTTCTTGAAGCGGGTCGATTGCCAGGCGCGCTCGCCGTCGGAACGGCGCCAGGCTGTGACACTGCCATCGGCCTCGGTGCCGTAGACGAAGCCCTCGTCGCCGCTGACGCCCTCGGCGCCCACGGCAGGCTTGCTCCAGAGCAGCTGGCCGCGCACCGTGTCGACGCAGCCGACGTTGGCGTAGTAGGCACGGGCGCACACGGTGTCGCCGACGCGGCTCACGCTGCCGGTCAGGTCGACCAGGCGCTCCACGTCGTTGGTGCCGCGCGGCGCCGCAATGGGCGCTTCCCAGCGCGAGGTGCCATTGGCCGGGTTGATGCCGACCAGCCGGCCACCGATGCCCGAGATCAGCGTATCGCCCACGGCGATCAGCACGCCCGACTTCTTGAGCACGAGGTTCTCGGCCGTGCGCTGCTGCAGCCAGAGGCGGCGGCCGCTCTGGCCATCCCAGGCGCTGATGCTGCGGTCGGCGGTCTGCACGAAGACGCGGCGGCCGGCCACCAGCGGCGCGGTGAAGGCCTGGGCCGAGAGCCGCTGCTTCCACAGGACCTTGCCGCCTTCGATGGCCACGAGCTGGTTGTCGGCGGTGACCACTGCGGCCAGCGAGCCGTCGCTGCCGACGCCTGCTGCGAGCTTGGCGCCCGCGTTCGCGCGCCAGGTTTCGCGGCCGGCACGGGCATCGATGGCCACCACGGTACCGTCGCTGCCGGCCACGGTGACGATGTCGCCGCTGACGTCGGTGGCCAGCGGGAAGCCCACGGCCGGGATGCGCACGCTCCAGGCTTGGCGCACGCCGAACAACGCGGGGTTGGCGGGCAGTTCGGCCGGCTTGGGCTTGCTGGTACCCGAACAGGCAGCCAGCATTGCGACCAGAACAATGGCCGAACCTGCACGCAGGACGGACGACTCAGGCATGAAACGCTTGAAATTCATAGTGCGATCAGGAATTTTTGGGGGCTGCCGGCGTGACCGTGATCACAGGTGCCAGACTCTTCGGATCGACGCCGGCGGCGTTGAGCTTGAATTCGACCAGGCGCCGGTAATCGGACGCCGGGCCAAGGCCGGTCCAGGCCTTGCGGTATTCGGCCTGCGCTTCGGCGCGCTTGCCCTGCGCCATGTAGATGTCGCCCTTTCGGTCGGCCACGAGCGGCTCGAACTCCTTGGGCACGTCGCCGGAGAGCTGCTTGAGCGCTTCGTCGTACGACTTGCTGTCGAGCAGTTCAGCCGCCAGCCGAAGCTTGGCAACGGCCTTGTAGCCCGGATCGACAGCGCTTTGCGCAACCCAGCCGAGCGCCGCCTGCGAGGCCTCGAGGTTGCCCTTCTCGTACAGCGCCTTGGCGGCCAGCAGGCCCGCCTGCTGTGCATAGGCGGTGCCGGCGAAGCGTTCCTTCATGTCGCCGAGCACGCGCTGGATGCGTTCCACGTCGCCGGACTGCGTGCTGCGCTCCACCTCGTCGTAGAGGGCAGCGGCCTGCGCCGCCTTGTTGCGCTGGAAATATTGCCAGCCGTTCCAGGCCACGAAGGCCCCCGCCGCAAGCAACACCACCCAGGTGATCAGGGTGCCGTAGGTGTTCCAGAAATGCTTGAGCTGGTCGAGCTGTTCCTGTTCGTCGAGATCGAGATGGGTTGCCATGCGTGTCAATAGGTT
This sequence comes from Variovorax sp. SPNA7, assembly GCF_033807855.1. NCBI lineage: Bacteria > Pseudomonadati > Pseudomonadota > Betaproteobacteria > Burkholderiales > Comamonadaceae > Variovorax > Variovorax sp. SPNA7. Next base: position 2,671,172 of record NZ_CP138513.1, on the reverse strand, counting down.
GAGGAGCCCCCGGGATCCGGCGTGCCGGATCCGCCCCCCGAGGGGGAGCGGGAAACTTGGGAACGGCCCGGCGTTTCCCTGGAAGCCGGCGATTGTAGGGTGGCGGCCCATGTGGCCACCTCGGCGAGAGGCCGCGCCACCTGTTCGCCAGCGCCTTCGCGCAGCGATTTGACGGTGACTTCGCCGCGCGAGAGCTCGTCTTCGCCAAAGACCAGCGCATAGCGCGCTCCGCTCGCGTCGGCTTTCTTGAACTGCGCCTTCATGCTGCCGCCGCCCGCATGCTGCAGCACGCTCACGCCGGCGGCGCGCAACCGCTCGAGCACGACCATGACCTGCGGCAGCGCGGTGGCCGAGGGCACGACGGCGTAGGCCGCGGGCGCTGCGGCGGGCACCGGCAGGCGGAGTTCCTGGATCAGCAGCAGCAGCCGCTCGATGCCCAGGCCGAAGCCGACGGCCGGCGCAGGCTTGCCGCCCATCTGGCCGATGAGGCCGTCATAGCGCCCTCCTCCGCAGACGGTGCCCTGCGAGCCGAGCTGGTCGGTGACCCATTCGAAGACGGTCAGGTTGTAGTAGTCCATCCCGCGCACCAGGCGCGGATTGACGCGGTAGTCCAGCCCTGCGGCGTCGAGCACAGCGCGCACCGCATCGAAGTGCGCGCGCGACTCCTCGCCGAGGAAGTCCATCAGCTGGGGCGCGGCCTCCACCACTGCCTGCATGGCGGGATTCTTGGTATCGAGGATACGCAGCGGATTGCTGTGCAGGCGCCGCTGCGCATCGGCATCGAGCACGTCGGCATGCGCCTCGAAATGGCGGATCAGCGCTTCGCGGTGCGCCTGGCGCTCGGCCGGCTGGCCCAGGCTGTTGATCTCCAGGCGCACATGCTCGCCTTCGACCAGCCCGAGCTCGCGCCACAGGGCCCGCACCATGAGGATCAGCTCGGCGTCCACGTCCGGGCCGGGAAAGCCCAGCGCCTCGACGTCGAGCTGGTGGAACTGGCGGTAGCGGCCCTTCTGGGGACGCTCGTGGCGGAACATCGGCCCCATCGTCCACAGGCGCAGCGGGCCGTTGTAGAGCGCGTTGTGCTCGACCATGGCGCGCACGATGCCGGCGGTGGCCTCGGGGCGAAGCGTGAGCTTGTCGCCGTTCATCGCGTCGGTGAAGGAGTACATCTCCTTCTCGACGATATCGGTCACCTCGCCCAGTCCGCGCACGAACAGCGCCGTGGGTTCGACCACCGGCGTCAGCATGTACTGGTAGCCGTAGCGGACCAGGAGCCCGCGCACCGTCTGCTCGAACCACGACCAGAGGGCCGAATCGGGCAGGCGGTCGATGCGCGGCACGCTCGCCGGCAATATGTCGTTCATGCCTTTGACGGCATTGATCTTGTCAGCCATGGGAGAAAGTGGTCAGGCGACGTCGGCAGCCTGATGCTGGCCGAAGCGCTTTTGAATGTAGTTTTCGACGAGCTGGTGAAACTCGTTGGCGATATTGTCGCCGCGCAGCGTGAGTGCCTTTTCGCCGTCGATGAAGACCGGGGCGGCGGGCGCCTCGCCGGTGCCGGGCAGGCTGATGCCGATGTCGGCATGCTTGCTCTCTCCGGGGCCGTTGACGATGCAGCCCATCACGGCCACCTTCAGGGTCTCGACGCCCGGGTACTTCTTGCGCCAGACCGGCATCTGCATGCGCAGGTAGTCGTCGATCTGCTTGGCCAGTTCCTGGAAGGTGGTGCTCGTGGTGCGGCCGCAGCCCGGGCAGGCGGTGACGCTCGGCACGAACACGCGCAGGCCCAGCGCCTGCAGGATCTCGTTGGCGATCAGCACTTCCTGCGTGCGCGACTCGCCCGGCTGCGGCGTGAGCGACACGCGGATGGTGTCGCCGATGCCCTCTTGCAGCAGGATGGAAAGCGCCGTGGCCGACGCCACCGTGCCCTTGGTGCCCATACCGGCTTCGGTGAGCCCCAGGTGCAGCGGATAGTCGCAGCGCTTCGCGAGTTCGCGGTAGACCGAGATCAGGTCCTGCACGCCGCTCACCTTGCACGACAGGATGACCTGGTTGCCGGCCATGCCCATCGATTCGGCCAGCTTGGCGGATTCGATGGCCGAGGTGATGAGCGCCTCGTACATCACCTGCTTCGCATCCCAGGGCTCGGCGCGCTGGCTGTTGATGTCCATCAGGCTGGCCAGCAGTTCCTGGTCGAGGCTGCCCCAGTTGACGCCGATGCGCACCGGCTTGTTCCAGCGCATGGCCGCATCGATCATCTGGCCGAACTGACGGTCGCGCTTGTCGCCCTTGCCCACGTTGCCGGGATTGATGCGGTACTTGCTCAGCGCTTCGGCGCAGGCCGGATAGTCGGTGAGCAGGCGGTGGCCGTTGTAGTGGAAGTCGCCGATCAGCGGCACGTCGATGCCCATGCGGTCGAGCTGCTCGCGGATGTACGGCACCTGGGCCGCGGCCTCCGGCGTGTTGACGGTGATGCGCACCATCTCCGAACCGGCAATCGCGAGTTCCTTCACCTGGATGGCCGTGCCGACGGCATCGACGGTGTCGGTGTTGGTCATGGACTGCACCCGCACGGGCGCATCGCCGCCCACCGTCACGGTGCGCGGTCCCCAGACCACCTGGGCCTGGCGCGAACGGCGCGCCTTGGGCGCCGCCGATTCGATGGGTTGGGGAGTGCAGTCGGTCACGATTTCACCTCGAAACGCGCCACGCCGCCGCCGCGCGTGACAGGCTTCAGATCGTAGGGCTTTCCGTGCACCTGCACATCGACCGCCGATGCACGCCCCACCACCACCGACAGCGGCAGCGTTCCCGACAAAGCCACCGTTTCGCCGGCCTGCAGGCTGCGGCGCAGCAGTTGCTTGCCGCCGGCTTCCGTGACCGTGATCCAGCATTCCTCGCGCGCGACGAAGACCAGCTGCTGGCTGCTGGCAGGTGCCGCAGCAACAGCCGCAGGCGCCGCAGCGGTCGCGCTGCCCGCCGGCAGGGCTGCCGCGGAGGGCGCGCCCGGCGCCGCGGGTGCAGCCGATGTTGGGGGAGCCACCGGCGACACCGGCGCGCTCTCGACCACGACGGACGATCCGCCAGGAGCCGGCGCAGCCACCGGCGCTTCGGCCACCGAACCGGTGTCGCCATCGCTGCGCGACGACGTCCAGCGCGACACCGAGGCCCCGACCTGGTCGAACACCGACTGGGGCAGCCAGAACAGCACGGCTGCGCCGACCAGCAGCAGCCCCACCACCGTCAGCAGCGCGCGCGACGGAAGCCCGCTGGAGCGCCCGCCATTCCAGCGCGGCGTTCCGGAAACGATATTGCTCTTGAGGGTGCGGTCGGCCAGTGCCAGCGCCGCGCGCTGGGCGCCCGGCAGCTTTGCGAGCACCGGCCCGGGATCGATGCGCAGCGCGCGGCAGACACTGCTGGCCAAGGCCCGCGCAAAGACCGGGTCGGGCAGCGAAGCGATGTCGTCCGCCTCGAGCGCAATGAGCTTCTGCGGCGGCACCTTGAGCGCCGCGGCCACCATTTCGATGTGCAGGCCGTGCGCCTCGCGCGCTTCGCGGAGCATGTCGCCGGCTGTCTTGTGCGTGATGTCGCCTTCCTCGATCGGCAGTGCCGCGGAAGTGCCGAACTCCGAAACCCGTTCAGTCATTGAAATTCCCGCGCTCGTACGCTATTGCCTCCCGGGACTGCGGAAAGCGCCGTTGCAGTTGCCCTCCCAACTGCGCCACTGCTTCGCGGTTGTTGAGCCGTCGTTCGATCTTGATGCCGAGCCAGAGCGTCTCGGCGCTGGCCGAAGGGCTGTTGTTGACGCGGCGGATGTAGAACTGCGCACGCGACCACTCTTCGCGCTGTGCCAGCAGCGAAGCCAGGTTGAATCCGACCACCGGATTCCCGGCGTCGATCTCATAGGCCTGCATGAGGCTGCGCTCCGCCTCGGCGCGTTGGCCCGCCCTGAGCTGGCAGACGCCCTGGGTCATGAGCGTCTTGGCACGGTCGGTATAGCTCGGCACTGCCAGAGCCTCGGTGAACTGCTGGGCCGCATCGCCATAGCGGTTCTGCTGGCACAGCAGCCAGCCGTAGTTGTGGCGGGTGTTGGGATCGCGCGGATTGATGGCAATGGCGCGGCGGAAGCTGTCTTCCGCCAGGCCCGCATTTTCGAGCCGCATGTAGACCAGGCCGCGCAGGCTGTAGGCGTCCGCATAGTTGGGATCGGCAACCAGTGCCTGCTTGATCTCGTCGAGCGCAACGGTGGTCTGGCCGTGCTCGAAGTAGCCGGCGGCGAGCTCCATGCGCAGGCGCGCGCGGCGCTGCCGGCTGCTTTCGTCGGATTCGGTCACCATCTCGGCACCCTGGCCCGAGCTGGTGTCGGCCAGGCTGGTGGTGGTGGTTCGGGTGTTGACGCAGCCCGCGAGCAGAAACGCCACTGCGACGCCGGCAAAGCCCGCAGCCATCAGTCGCTGCGCGCTCGCGGTCGTCATCGGAAAGGCCATCCTCATTAGGTCAATGCTCCTGGGGGGTGGTCTTGCGAACCGGATGCAGAACAACGGTGCGCTCGGAGACACGGCGCTGGGCCATGCGTTCGGCCGCGCGGGTACGATCCTTGACGTCGCCGGCCAGCTGTCCGCAGGCCGCATCGATGTCGTCGCCGCGCGTCTTGCGCACGGTGGTCACGAGGCCGGCCTCGCTCAGCACCTTGGCAAAAGCCAGCACCCGCGGCTGCGGCGAACGCAGCAGGCCCGAGGCCGGAAACGGATTGAACGGAATCAGGTTGAACTTGCACGACACGCCATGGGTGCGAACGAGCTCAACCAGCTGCCGCGCGTGCTCGGGCTGGTCGTTGACGCCATCGAGCATGCAGTACTCGAAGGTGATGAAGTCGCGCGGCGCATGCACCAGGTAACGCTTGCAGGCCTCGAGCAGCTCGGCGATCGGATACTTGCGGTTGAGCGGCACGAGGTCGTCGCGCAGCGCATCGTTCGGTGCATGCAGCGACACGGCCATGGCCACCGGGCAGTCGGCGCCCAGGCGGTCGATCATCGGCACCACGCCGGAGGTCGACACGGTCACGCGGCGGCGCGACAGGCCGTAGGCGTTGTCGTCGAGCATGGTGCGCAGCGCCGGCACCAGGGCGGTGTAGTTCTGCAGCGGCTCGCCCATGCCCATCATCACCACGTTGGAGATGACGCGCTCGTCGCGTTTCAGGTGCTTGCGCAGGAAGTGTTCGGCAAACCAGAGCTGGGCGACGATTTCGCCCGTGCTCAGGTTGCGGCTGAAGCCCTGGTGCCCCGTGGAGCAGAAGCGGCAACCCACCGCACAGCCGGCCTGGGACGACACGCACAGCGTGCCGCGGTCGTCTTCGGGAATGAATACGGCTTCGACGGCATTGCCGTCGCCGACGTCGAACAGCCACTTGATCGTGCCGTCCTTGGATTCGTGCTGCGTGATGACCGGCAGGGCCTCAACGCGAGCGGTGGTGGCGAGCTTTTCGCGCAGCGACTTGGCCAGATCGGTCATCTGGGCGAAGTCGCTGGCGCCACGCTGGTGGATCCAGCGGAACAGCTGCGTGGCGCGGAATCGCTTCTCGCCGAGCTTTTCGCAGAACGCAGCCAGCCCCTCGAGATCGAATTCGAGCAGGTTGGCCGTGGTCATGAAATCAGCTGGCGTGCGGCTTCAGCGCGCGTAGACGTTGAGGCCGGCGAAGAAGAACGCCACTTCGTTGGCTGCGGTTTCGGGAGCGTCCGAACCGTGCACGGCGTTGGCATCGATGCTGTCGGCGAAGTCGGCGCGGATGGTGCCCGGGGCCGCCTTCTTGGGGTCCGTGGCGCCCATCAGGTCGCGGTTCTTGGCAATGGCGTTCTCGCCTTCGAGCACTTGCACGAACACGGGGCCGGAGATCATGAAATCGACCAGGTCCTTGAAGAACGGACGTTCCTTGTGGACCGAGTAGAACTGCTCGGCTTCGTTGCGCGACAGATGCACGAGCTTGGCGGCAACGATCTTGAGGCCGGCAGCTTCGAAGCGGGAAACGATCTTGCCGATGACGTTCTTGGCGACGGCGTCGGGCTTGATGATGGAAAGGGTACGTTCGATAGCCATTGAAGTGCTTCCTGAGCTTTGATTTTGAAGTGATTTGTCACAACTGCAACGAATATGTTGCATCGTAAGTCGACAAAGCCTCTGATTTTAACCGGCGCAGCCCCCGGGATTGGTGAAAACCCCGCGAAAGGCTGCGCTGGAGAACTGGCTTTCAGCGCCCGCGGCGCCGGTTCCCGCCGGGGCCGCCCTGGCCGCCGAAGCCACCGCCGCCGCCCGGGCCGCCGCCGCGGCGCCCCGGACCCTGCCGCTGCTCCTTGCGCTGGCGCGAGAAGCTGTCGGCGCCGATGTAGCCGAGCGAGGTCTTCATCGGATCGGGCTGGTTCGCGCCGCTCGGCGGGCGCTCCTCGCCCTGGCGGTTGCCGCGGTTGTTGTTGCTGTTGCCGCGGCGTCCTTGCGGCGGCATGCCGGCGTTGCCACCGCCACCGCCGCGGTTGCCACGCCCACCGCGCTCGCCACGCGGCGGCCGGCCGTCGCCGAGCGGATTGGGAATCGGCGCCTCGCGGCCGTCATCGCGCATGTCGCGCGGCTGCTGCTGTCCGCCGCCGGCGTTGCGGTTGCCGCGCCGCTTCTTGTTGCGTCCGTTGCGCCCGCCGCCGGCGCCTTCCTGGCCCGGTCCGCGCTGCTGCTGCGGCGGACGCGGCGCGCCGCCGCCCGAGGCCTGGAACAGCGCGTTGATGTCGCGCTCGTCGAGCTCCATCCAGGCGCCGCGCTTCAAGCCGCGCGGCAGCACCATGGCGCCATAGCGGATGCGGATCAGCCGGCTGACCGCATGGCCCACCGATTCGAACAGGCGCCGCACTTCGCGGTTGCGGCCTTCGGAGATGGTGACGCGGTACCAGTGGTTGGAGCCTTCGCCGCCGCCCTCCTCGATGGTGCCGAACTGGGCCATGCCATCGTCGAGGCGAACGCCTTCGAGCAGCTTCTTCTTTTCCTCGGCATTGAGCGCGCCGAGCACGCGCACGGCGTACTCGCGCTCCAGGCCGAAGCGCGGATGCATCAGCTGGTTGGCCAGGTCGCCGGAGCTGCTGAACAGCAGCAGGCCTTCGGTGTTCAGGTCGAGCCGGCCGACCGATTGCCACTTGCCCTGCTGCAGGCGCGGCAGCTTGCGGAACACTGTCGGGCGGTTCTGCGGATCGTCGTGCGTCACGACCTCGCCCACCGGCTTGTGGTACGCGATGACGCGCGGCGGCGGCGGCGCAATGCGGTAGCGGATCGGCTTGCCGTTGATCTTGACCTGGTCACCGTACTGGATGCGCTGGCCGATGTGGGCCGGCTCGTTGTTCACCGAGATGCGGCCCTGGAGAATGAGCGCTTCCATTTCGAGCCGCGAGCCCAGGCCGGCCTGCGCCAGCACCTTGTGCAGCTTGGGCGAGTCGGCCTCCGGCAGCAGCACGCGCTTGAGCGGCGGGACTTCGGGGCTCTCTTCGTCGGCGTCGAACTGGCCCGAGATGACGTCCGCGAAACGGATCGGCTCGGGCGGCGGCGCGTTGCGCTGCTCGCGCTCGGCGGCGCGGCGTGCGCGGTCGAGATCGTCCTCTTCCTCGTCGGGCTCTTCTTCCTCTTCTTCATCGTCGTAGGAGGAAGCGCGGGCATCCTCTTCAGCGCGGTCTTCCACGCGACGCTCCTGGGGTTCGGCGCGTTCGACTGGCGCGGCCGGCGCGGCGGCAGTGGCGGGTTCGTCGGCGACCGGTGCGGCGGCAGGCGCCGCATCGGCCACCTGGGCCACGGGTTCGGAAGTTTCGGTTGCCGCAGCAGGCACTGCTGCGGGCTCGCCCTCCCCGGCCGCCGGTTCCACGGGCTTCTTGCGGCGTGGGGCGCGCGGCTTCTTCGGCGCCTCGCCTTCGGCCGCGGCTGCCGTGGGCAGGCCCGCTTCGGCGTCCGCAGACGGACCGGACACGGCCGCCTTCGCCTTCTTTTTCTTGGGTTCGGGCTGGGCCGGCACGATTGCCGCGTCGTCGATGTCGGAGGAGCTCATGAGGTTTTTCCGGGGGGAACAGCGTGGGGATCGGTCTCGTCGGGCGACGGGGCTTCGGTTTCGAGCTCGACGGATTGCTCGACTTCCATGGGGGCCGGAAAGTCCGCCGGCTCTTCGGGAGAGGCCGCGTCCTCGGCGAATTGCGCAGCGGCGGCTTCGAGGGCTTCAGGGGCCTCGTCGACCAGGGCGGGCGCGGCGTCTGCTTCGGAGTCCGGCATGCCCGAGGCATCGGCATCGGATTCGTTCGGCACATCCATCGGCAGGCCGGGCTGGTTGCCCGATGCCTGGTCGAGCGCGTCGACCAGTGCCGCCTGCTGGGCCGGCGTTTCGATCAGCGGCAGCTGGTCGAGCGATGCGAGGCCGAGGTCGTCGAGGAACTGCCGCGTGGTGGCGTACAGCGCCGGCCGGCCGACGGTTTCGCGGTGGCCGATCACCTCGACCCAGCCGCGGTCCTCGAGCTGCTTGAGGATGAGGGAGTTGATGGTGACGCCGCGGATGTCTTCCATGTCGCCGCGCGTGACCGGCTGGCGGTAGGCAATGATGGCCAGCGTTTCGAGGGCGGCGCGGGTGTAGCGCGGCGGCTTCTCGGGGTGCAGGCGGTCGAGGTGGTCGCGCATCTCGGGCCGGCTCTGGAAGCGCCAGCCGCTGCCGACACTCACCAGCTCCAGGCCGCGCTGCGCCCAGTCTTCCTGCAGTTCGAGCAACAGCACCTTGATCGTGTCCACGCCCAGTTCGTCGTCGAACAGCACGCGCATGTCGCGCACCGGCAGCGGCTGGCTCGAACAGATCAAGGCGGTTTCGAGAATGCGCTTGGCATCCGCCGTATTCATGGTTTGCGTTATCCGGGAAAAGGCGTCTCGGGGACGCTTGTTCAGAAGGATGGAAAGAAGGCGCTGCCGGCACGCGGCGAGTGCAACGCAAGGCCGGCATCGGGGTGGCCGGCGCGGCCCTCGGGCCGTCAGGCGCGATTGTAATCCAGCCCCAGCGTCTGGAGCGCCTGAACCAGATCGGCCGGCGGAAGCGAGCGCAGTTCCAGCGCGGCTTGTGTGACGGGATGCACGAATGCGAGCCTGAAGGCGTGCAGCGCCTGCCGCCCCAGCCCCGCGGCCGGCGCGCCGCCGTAGAGCGCATCGCCGATCAGCGGATGCCCGATGGATGCCATGTGCACGCGGATCTGGTGCGTGCGGCCCGTTTCGAGCGTGCAGCGCACGGCACAGGCCTGCGCGTTGCTGTCCAGGCGCTCGATGAGCGTGCGTGCCGTCTTGCCGGCATGGCGCTCGAGGTCGACCACGGCCATGCGCAAACGGTTGCGCGGATCGCGGCCGATGGGCGCGTCGACCTGCCGGGCTGCCGCGCCGGCCCAGGGCTTGTGCCCGAGCGCGAGGTACTGCCGCTTGACCTCGCGCGCGGCGATCAGCGCCACCATGGCATCCATCGCGGCCCGGGTGCGCGCCACGACCATGAGCCCGCTGGTGTCGCGGTCGAGCCGGTGGACGATGCCCGCGCGCGGCAGCAGCGCGGCCTTGGGGTCGAGCGCCAACAGGCCGTTCAGCAGCGTGCCGCTCCAATGGCCCGGCGCCGGATGCACCACCAGGCCGGCCGGCTTGTCGATGATGCGCAGGTGCTCGTCCTCGTGCACCGTGACGATGTCCATCGCCTCGGGCCGGAAGGCCTGGCTCTGCGGCGTCGGCCGCAGCTCAATGCGCCCGGTCTGCCCGGCGCGCACCGTGGCGGAAGCCTTCAGCAGGGTGCGCCCCTGCAGTTCCACGGCGCCGGCTTCGATCAGCTGTTGCAGATAGTTGCGAGAAAATTCCGGCACCAGGGCGGCCAGCGCGCGGTCCAGCCGCTGGCCATGCTCGGCCTGGCCCACCGTGAAGGGCCGCAGTTCGCTGGATTCGACCGGGTCGGCGCCCTCGTCCGCCTCGGCGGCGTCGGGGACCATGTCCAGGGGGTCGGTCGATATAATTGAGGGCAACTGTTTCACGAAAGCCGTATGTGATGTTTCGCGCCAAATTATCGGTCCCCTCCTGGATCGCGCTCAGCGCGGCAGCGCTGCTTGCAGCCGGCTGCTCCTCCACCTCCGTCGACAAGACCGCCAACTGGAGCCCCAACCGCATCTACGCCGAAGCCAAGGACGAAGCGGGCTCCGGCGCCTACGACAAGGCCGTGCCGCTGTACGAGAAGCTCGAGGGCCGCGCCGCCGGCACGCCGCTCGCGCAGCAGGCCCAGCTCGAGAAGGCCTACGCCCAGTACAAGTCCGGCGAAAAGGCCAATGCCATCGCCACGATCGACCGCTTCCTGAAGCTGCATCCGGCCAGCCCGGCGATCGACTACGCGCTCTACCTCAAGGGCGTGATCAACTTCAACGACGACCTCGGCATGTTCGCGTTCCTGACGCGCCAGGACCTGTCCGAGCGCGACCAGAAGGCCGCCAAGGAATCGTTCGAGTCGTTCAAGGAACTGGCAACGCGCTTCCCCGAGTCGCGCTACGCGCCCGACGCGCGGCAGCGCATGAACTACATCGTGAACTCGCTCGCACAGTACGAGGTGCACGTGGCGCGCTACTACTACTCGCGCGGCGCCTACCTTGCGGCGATCAACCGCGCGCAGCTTGCGCTGTCCGACTACCGCGAGGTGCCCGCGCTCGAAGAAGCGCTGTACATCATCGTCCGCTCCTACGATGCGCTCGGCATGAAAGACCTGCGCGACGACGCCCAGCGCGTGCTGACCACCAACTATCCGCAAAGCGAGTACCTGGCGCGCGGCTTCAAGGGCAAGGACGATCCGTGGTGGAAGGTCTGGTAATCCGCTGAAACGACAAAAAGCCCTTCGGGGCTTTTTCTTCGTCTGCGCCTTTCAGGCCGAGAGCGAATTCCTGAGCTCGCCGATCGCCGCCTCGAAGTCGGCTTCGCTTTCCAGCCTGCGCATCGGCGGCAGCGCGGCCAGGAGCCGCCGGCCATAGCCCATGGCAACCAGGCGGGTGTCGCAAATGGCGAGCACGCCGCAGTCCGTCTCGCGGCGAATCAGCCGCCCTGCCCCCTGCTTGAGCGCCACGGCCGCCTCGGGCAGCGAGTAGTCGCTGAACGAGCTGCGGCCCTGGGCTTCGAGGCGCTGCGAGCGCGCCTCGACCAGCGGATCGTTGGGCGGAGGGAACGGCAGCTTGTCGATCACCACCAGCTGCAATGCATCGCCGGGCGCATCGAAGCCCTCCCAGAACGATGCGGATGCCACCAGCACGCAGCCGGCGCGCCCGCCCTCCGCGCCTTCGCGGAAACGGTCCATGAGCACGCGCTTGGGCAGCTCGCCCTGCACCAGCACCTCGGGCCGCACATCGGCCTCGAGCCGTTCGAACTGCTGCTTCATCTCGTCGCCGATCGCACGCAAAGCGCGCAGCGTGGTCGTCAGCACCAGGGTCCGGCCGCCGAGTTCGGCTGCGCCCCGCGCGGCCAGCTGCGCCACGCGCGTGCTGTGAGCGGCGTCGTTGGGTTTGGGAAAGGCACGCGGCACATAGAGCCCGGCCTGCGCGGCATAGTCGAAGGGGCTCAGCACCCGCAGCACCTCTGCATCGCCCAGGCCGCACGGCTCGGTGAACCAGCGCAGCGTGGGTTCGTCGCCCAGCGTGGCGGAGGTGAAGACCCAGGCGCGTCCGCTGTCTTCAGGTGCCGCGCGGCTTGTTTCCTCCCCGTCGTCGTCCTCAGGGGCAGCGCCGCTGCCGATCTTGAGCACGCGCGTACGCATGGCCTCGGCAATGTCGAGCGGCGATTCGACCAGCCGCAGCTGCGTGCCCACGTCGACCCAGCGCACCGAATCGGTTTCGCAGGGCAGCGCGAAGCGTGCCGCGCGCTTGGCGAGCTGCTGCGCGCGTTCGTAGAGGCGCACGAAATCGGGCGATATCTCGCTGACGGTGTCGAGCCCTTCGGCGGCCATTTCAAAGGCCTGCTGCAGGGCTTCGAGCGCGTCCTGCCAGACCTGCGCGTCGATGCCTTCCGGCGACGGGCCCACCCAGCGCAGCTTGGTGCCGGGCCACTGCTTGCCGACCGCAAGGCGCAGCTCGCGCGCGGCACGTTCGACGGCCGCCACCAGCTGCTGCCAGTCGACCAGTCCGCGCGCATGCTGCAGGCCGGCACCGAGCAGGTCGCGCGCGAAGTCCAGGGCCTGCCCGCTGCCGAGCTGCGCGCCCAGGAACTGCACGCCGGTTTCGTTGAGCTGGTGGGCCTCGTCGAACACGACCACGCTCACGGTCGGCAGCAATTCCGCCATGCCGGTCTCGCGCACCGCGAGGTCGGCGAAGAACAGGTGATGGTTGATGACCACCACGTCGGCCGCCAGCGCCTCGCGCCGCGCCAGGTTGACGTGGCAGGGCTTGAACTGCGGGCACTGCGCGCCCAGGCAGTTCTCGCGCGTGGAGGTGATGAGCGGAATGAGCGGCGAGCGCTCGTCCAGACCGGGCAGCTCGGCCAGGTCGCCGGTCCGCGTGGCCTTGGACCACTGCTCGATCTTGGCAAGCGTTCGCAGGCTGCCGCGTTCGGGCAGCGATGCATCGTGGCGCGCGAGGTCGAGCCGGTGCAGGCACAGGTAGCTCGCGCGCCCCTTGAGCAGCGCCGTACGCACCGGCAGTTCGAGCGCCTCGACCAGGCGCGGCAGGTCGCGGCCGAACAATTGGTCCTGCAGGGTCTTGGTGGCGGTCGACAGCAGCACGCGCTCGCCGCTCAGCAATGCCGGCACGAGGTAGGAAAAGGTCTTGCCCACGCCGGTGCCGGCTTCGACCACCAGCACGCCGCCGTCCTCGATGGTGCGGGCGACGGCCAGCGCCATTTCGGTCTGCCCCGAGCGCTCGCGGAACTGCTCTGCAGCACGCGACAGGACGCCGCCCTGCGCGAAGGCGTCGCGCACCTTGTCCTCGAGTGTTTCGCTCACGCGGGTTCTTTCGGATCGAGCACGTTCTCGAGCCGTGCGATCTGGTCGCGCAGCGCAAGCCGGCGCTTCTTCAGGCGCCGCAGCAGCAGCTCATCCTGCGGCGAAGCTTCGGCCAGGCGGTCGATGGTGGCGTCGAGGTCGGCGTGTTCGATGCGCAGCTCGATCAATTGGCGGGAAAGGGAGTGAAGATTGGAGTCCAACGTTGGCGCTGAGAACGTATTCCGCCCGCAGCTCGTGTTCACTCGATAATACGTCCTGGTACGAATCCACGAGAAGACAGAAGGCGCGCCATTGGCGCATTTGCGCTCATGACACAAGGCTTTCGGCTTGCCGCCGCCACCGGTCTCCACAAGGGAGACCGCCCCTATCAGCAGGACCAGGTCCTGATGATGAGCCATCCGCGCGTGCCCGGCTGCATGCTGGGCATCATTGCCGACGGCATGGGCGGGCGCAGCGGCGGGCGCAAGGCCTCCGACCAGGTGCTGATGACGGCGCGCCAGCTGTTCACGCGCTACCACCCCGACCGCGACAGCTCCGCGGCCGTGCTGCGGCAGCTGCTGGAGGATGCGCACACAGTCATCAAGCTCACCGCCCTGTCGAGCGAGCAGGAACCGCACAGCACGCTCGCCGCCTTTCTGATGAACCCCAGGGGCGACTGCGCCTGGATCCATGCCGGCGACTCCCGCATCTACCACTTCCAGAACGGCGAGCTCGTCACGCGCACGCGCGACCATTCCTATGTCCAGGTGCTCATCGACCGCGGTGAAATCACCGAGGCCGAGGCCAATGTCCATCCCAAGGGCAACATCCTGCTCGGATGCCTGGGCATGACCACGACGCCGCCACCCATCGAGCCGCACTACATTCCCGCAATGCAGCCGGGCGACCTGCTGATGGCCTGCAGCGACGGGCTCTGGCACTACTTCAGCCCCGAGGAGCTGGCCAGCGTCCTGTACGCGGAGCCGCCGCGCGAAGCGGTGGAAATCCTGGTGGGAGAAGCGCGCCGCCGGGCGCGCGGCACGGGCGACAACATCTCGATCGTGGTGCTGAAGCTCGAAGCGCTTCCGCAAGACTGAGCGCCGCCACTGGCGCGCGCCCGGCGAGGTTGGCTCAGCGGCTGGGCGCCGAAGCCGGCGATGCCGGCGGCGTCGGCAAGGGCGCCCCGCGCGGCTTGGTGCGCTCGGCGTTCTGCCGCTCGCGGCTGGCCCGGTGCTCGGCCGCCTTTTGCTGCTTGCTTTCGAAGCGTTCGACCGCCGCGGGCGCCTCTGCGCGCCGCTGTGCGGCCTTGGCCTGCTCGTCGGCGTGGGCCTTCTGCTTGGCCTCGAGCTGGCGCCGGCGCTCGTCGGCCTCTGCGGCCGTGGCGGCGCGGCTCGCTGCATGGTCGGCCGCGCGCTGCTCCCGGTCCTGCTGGGCTTTTCGAGCCTCTTCCTGCTTCTCGGGCGTGTCCTGCGGGCGCCGCGTGGCGGCCTTCTGGTCGAGCTTCTCGAGTTCGGCCGCACCGCGCCGCTGGCGCTCGATGTCGTTGATGGCCGATTCCTGGCGCTTGATGTGATCGGTCTCGGCACGGCGGCGCTTGCGGCTGTCGCGCAGGCAGTCCTCGACCGCGAACTTCTGGTAGCAGGCGGCACGCTCCTTGTCGAAGCGCGCCTCGATGGCGGCGCGCTCGGCGGCCAGCCGGCTGCGTTCCGCTTCGAAGTCTGCACTGCCCGCGGCCGCATTGGACTGCGCCCAGAGCGGCAGGCTGCCCAGGGCCATCAGCATGGCGAGAACAATTTTTTTCATGTCAGTCGAGTGTCCACGATGCGGCGTTCCAGGGAGAGGAACTCGCTCGATTGCATTTCGGTGAGCCTGGAAACCGTTCGCGGGAATTCGTGCGCGAGCGGTCCCTCGGTGTACAACGCCTCCGGCGGTACCTCGGCCGACATGATGAGCTTGACGCGCCGGTCGTACAAGACGTCGACCAGCCAGGTGAAACGGCGTGCTTCGGAGGCCATGCGCACCGGCATGTGCGGCACGTCGGACAGCAGCACCGTGTGAAACTGGCTGGCGATCTCAAGATAGTCGTTCTGCGAGCGTGGTCCGCCGCACAGCGTCTTGAAGTCGAACCACACCACGCCGCCGGCCTTGCGCCTGGCGCGGATCTCGCGCTGCTCGATGTGCAGCACCGGGTTTTCGTCGGCCGTTTCGGCCAACCTGTCGAACGCCTTGCGCATCTCCTTTTCGGCCGAGGCATCGTTCGGCGTCAGGTACATGCGCAGTTGCTCGAGCGTGCGGCGCCGGTAGTCGGTGCCGTTGTCCACGCTCAGCACCTCGAGCTTCTCGTTGAGCAGCGCGATCGCGGGCAGGATGCGGTCGCGGTGCAGCCCGCCGGGGTAGAGATCGTCGGGCCTGAAATTGGAGGTGGTGACAAAGCCCACGCCGTTCTCGAACAGCGCCACCAGCAGGCGGTGAAGGATCATCGCGTCGGTGATGTCCGCCACGTGGAACTCGTCGAAGCAGATCAGCTTGTAGCGCTTGGAGATGCGCAGCCCGAGCTCGTCGAGCGGGTTGACCGTGCCCTGCAACTCGCGCAGTTCGCGGTGCACCTCGCGCATGAACTCGTGAAAGTGCAGCCGGGTCTTGCGGCGCAGCGGCACCGCGTTGAAGAACAGGTCCATCAGGAAGCTCTTGCCCCGCCCGACGCCACCGTACATGTAGACGCCGCGCGGCAGCTCGGGCCGGTTGATGAACTTCTTCAGCGCGTTGGAGCGCTGGGCCTTGTAGTCGCCCCACTCCCGCGCGCAGCGATCCAGCGCTTCCACGGCGCGCAGTTGCGCGGGATCGCTCTGGAACCCGCGCACAGCGAGTTCCGCCTCATAGGCCTGTTTGACGCTGGTCAATGGATCAGAAGTTCAGCGTGCGCTTGTCCACGGCAAGTGCCGCTTCCTTCGTGGCTTCCGACAGCGACGGGTGCGCATGGCAGATGCGCGCGATGTCTTCTGCGCTGGCCTTGAACTCCATCGCCACCACGGCTTCGGAGATCAGCTCGCTGGCCTGCGGGCCCACGATGTGCACGCCGAGGATCTCGTCGGTGGCCGCGTCGGCCAGGAACTTGACCATGCCGGTCGTGTCGCCCAGCGCGCGTGCGCGGCCGTTCGCGAGGAACGGGAAGGTGCCGGCTTTGTAGGCCCGGCCCGCGGCCTTGAGCTGCTGCTCGGTCTGGCCGACCCACGCGATCTCGGGGTTGGTGTAGATCACCCACGGCACGGTGTTGAAGTTGACGTGGCCGTGCTGGCCCGCAATGCGCTCCGCCACGGCAACGCCCTCTTCCTCGGCCTTGTGCGCGAGCATCGGGCCGCGCACCACGTCGCCGATCGCCCAGACGTTGGGCAGGCTGGTCTTGCAGTCGTCGTCCACGGCAATGGCGCCGCGCTCGTCGAGCTTCAGGCCCACGGCTTCGGCGTTCAGGCCGATGGTGTTGGGCACGCGGCCGATCGAGACGATCAGCTTGTCGACTTCCAGCGTCTGGGCTTCGCCCTTGGCGTTGGTCCAGGCCACGCTCACGCCCTTCTTGGACGACTTGATCTCGCCGACCTTGACGCCGAGTTCGATCTTGAGCTTCTGCTTGTCGAAGGCCTTCTTGGCTTCCTTGGCGATCTGCTCGTCGACCGCGCCGAGGAAGGTCGGCAGCGCTTCGAGCACCGTGACTTCGGCGCCGAGGCGGCGCCACACCGAGCCCATTTCAAGCCCGATGACGCCCGAGCCGATCAGGCCCAGCTTCTTCGGCACCGCGCCGATGCGCAGCGCGCCGTCGTTCGAGAGGATGTTCTCCTCGTCGAATGGCGCACCCGGCAGCGCGCGGGCGTTGGAGCCCGTGGCCACGATGATGTGCTTGCCGTCGATCGACTCTTCGGCGGCGCCCGCCACCTTGATCTCGTAGCCGGCTTCGCCCGCCTTCACGAACGAGCCGCGGCCGTGGAAGAAGGTGATCTTGTTCTTCTTGAACAGGTACAGGATGCCGTCGTTGTTCTGCTTCACGACCTGGTCCTTGCGGGCCAGCATCTTCTCGAGGTCCAGACCCAGGCCTTCGACCTTGATGCCGTGGTCGGCAAAGTGGTGGCCGGCCTGGTCGAAGTGCTCCGACGATTGCAGCAGCGCCTTCGATGGAATGCAGCCGACGTTGGTGCAGGTGCCGCCCGGTGCGGGGCCGCCCTTGCCGTTCTTCCACTCGTCGATGCAGGCCACGTTGAAGCCCAGCTGCGCTGCGCGGATCGCGGCGATGTAGCCGCCAGGGCCGCCGCCGATGACGATGACGTCGAATTGTTTGTTTGCCATCTGATTCTTCCTCCTCAGATGTCGAACAACAGGCGCGACGGGTCTTCGAGCGCTTCCTTCATGGCCACCAGGCCCAGCACGGCTTCGCGGCCGTCGATGATGCGGTGGTCGTAGCTCATGGCAAGGTAGTTCATCGGGCGGATGACGATCTGGCCGTTCTCGACCACGGCGCGGTCCTTGGTGGCGTGCACGCCGAGGATCGCCGACTGGGGCGGGTTGATGATCGGCGTCGAGAGCATCGAGCCGAAGGTGCCGCCGTTCGAGATGGAGAAGGTGCCGCCGGTCATTTCTTCGATGCCGAGCTTGCCGTCCTGTGCCTTCTTGCCGTATTCGGCGATCTTCTTCTCGATGTCGGCAAAGCTCATCTGGTCGGCGTTGCGCAGGATGGGCACCACCAGGCCGCGCGGCGAACCGACGGCAATGCCGATGTCGAAGTAGCCGTGGTACAGGATGTCGTTGCCGTCGACCGAGGCGTTGATCACCGGGTACTTCTTGAGCGCATGCACCGCGGCCTTCACGAAGAAGCTCATGAAGCCGAGCTTCACGCCGTGTTCCTTGGTGAAGCTGTCCTGGAAGCGCTTGCGCAGTTCCATGACGGGCGCCATGTTGACTTCATTGAAGGTCGTCAGGATGGCGTTGGTCGATTGCGACTGGATCAGGCGCTCGGCGATGCGGGCGCGCAGGCGGCTCATCGGCACGCGCTGCTCGGGGCGCTCGCCGAGGTCGGGCGCACCCGCAGGCGCGGCGACTTGCGGCAGCGCCGGCTTGGCAGCCGGTGCGGCCACCACGGCCGCGGGCTTGGCACCCGAGGCCACGGCGCCGAGCACGTCGCCCTTGGTGACGCGGCCGTCCTTGCCGCTGCCGGCCACGTCGCTGGTCTTCAGGTTGTTGTCGGCCAGCAGCTTGGCGGCGGCGGGCATGGCAACGTCGGACTTCGAACCCCCGGTGGCGGCAGCAGCCGCTGCGGGCGCAGCTGCCGGGGCCGGCGCAGCGGCGGGTGCTGCTGCAGGCGCTGCGGCGCTTGCCTTGCCTTCGGTGTCGATCTTCGCGATCAGCTGGTCGGCCACCACGGTGGCGCCATCGGGCTGCACGATTTCGGCCAGCACGCCGGCCGAGGGTGCGGGCACTTCGAGCACGACCTTGTCGGTCTCGATCTCGATCAGGATTTCATCGACGGCGACGGCTTCGCCGGCCTTCTTCTTCCAGGTGAGCATGGTGGCTTCGGCCACGGATTCGGAAAGCTGGGGGACTTTGACTTCTACGATAGACATTTGGAGTGAGCTCCGTTTTGTTCTTCAGGTGTTCGTGTGAAAAAGAGGCTTGAAATTACTTGGTCAGCACGAAGCCCTTGAGCTTGCCAAATGCGCCATCGACCAGCGCCTTCTGCTGTTCCTGGTGCAGGTGCGAGTAGCCGACTGCAGGCGATGCCGAAGCGGCACGGCCGGAGTAGCCGAGCTTCTGGCCTTCCTGCATGTTCTCGTGGATGTAGTGCTGCACGAAGAACCAGGCGCCCTGGTTCTGCGGCTCGTCCTGGCACCAGACCACGTCGGCGAGGTTCGGGTACTTCTTGATCTCGGCAGCGAACGCCTTGTGCGGGAACGGATAGAGCTGCTCGACGCGGATGATCGCCACGTCGTCGTTGCCCTGTTCTTCGCGCTTCTTGGCCAGGTCGTAGTAGACCTTGCCCGAGCAGGCGATCAGGCGCTTGACCTTCTCGGCCTTCAGGCCCTTGCTGTCCGGAATGACCGTCTGGAAGCCGCCCTTGGTGAACTCGGACAGCGGCGAGGTCGCGTCCTTGTTACGCAGCAGCGACTTCGGCGTCATGATGATCAGCGGCTTGCGCAGGTTGCGCACCATCTGGCGGCGCAGCACGTGGAAGATCTGGCTGGCCGTGGTGGGCTGCACCACCTGCATGTTGGTGTCGGCGCTCAGCTGCATGAAGCGCTCCAGGCGTGCCGAGCTGTGCTCGGGGCCCTGGCCTTCATAGCCGTGCGGCAGCATCATCGTGAGGCCGTTGACGCGGCCCCACTTCACTTCGCCCGAGGCGATGAACTGGTCGATCACCACTTGCGCGCCGTTCACGAAGTCGCCGAACTGGGCTTCCCAGATCACGAGCGTGTTCGGGTCGTTCGAGGCGTAGCCGTATTCGAACGCGAGCACCGCTTCTTCCGACAGGATCGAGTCGATGACGACGAACGGTGCCTGGTTCTCGGCTACGTTCTGCAGCGGCGTGTAGGTGCCTTCGTCGAACTTCTCGCGGTTCTGGTCGTGCAGCACGGCGTGGCGGTGCGTGAACGTGCCGCGGCCCGAGTCTTCGCCCGACAGGCGCACCGGATAGCCGCTGGCCACCAGCGAGGCAAAGGCCATGTGTTCGCCCATGCCCCAGTCGACGTTGACGTCGCCGCGGCCCATGGCGGCGCGGTCGTCCAGCACCTTCTTCACGAGCGGGTGCACCGTGAAGCCGGCCGGCACCGTGGTGATCTTCTCGGCCAGGCGCTTCCACTCGCTGGACGGAATGGCGGTGTCGCCGGCGTCGGTCCACTTCTTGTTGAGGTAGGGATTCCAGTCGACGGCGTACTTGCTCTTGAAGTTCGTGAGCACCGGGTCGACCGTGTTGCGGCCTTCGTCGAAGGCAGCGCGCTGGGCCTTGACCATGTCGTCGCCGAGCGTGGCGCCCAGGCCCTGCGTCGCCAGCTTGTCGGCGTACAGCTTGCGCGTGCCGGGGTGCTGGGCGATCTTCTTGTACATGAGCGGCTGCGTGAGCGAGGGGGTGTCCTGCTCGTTGTGGCCCAGCTTGCGGAAGCAGATGATGTCGACCACCACGTCCTTCTGGAACTCCATGCGGAATTCAAGGGCGAGCTGGGTGGCGAGCACCACGGCTTCGGGATCATCGCCGTTCACGTGCAGCACCGGCGCCTCGATCATCTTGACGATGTCCGAGCAGTACAGCGTCGAGCGGCTGTCGCGCGGGTCGCTGGTGGTGAAGCCGATCTGGTTGTTGATGACGATGTGCACCGTGCCGCCCGTGAAGTAGCCACGGGTTTCGGCCAGCGCCAGCGTTTCCATCACGACGCCCTGGCCCGCGAAGGCGGCGTCGCCGTGCACGAGCACGGGCAGCACCTGCTTGCCCTGCGGGTCGGCGCGGCGGTCCATGCGGGCGCGCACCGAGCCTTCGACCACGGGGTTCACGATCTCGAGGTGCGAGGGATTGAACGCCAGGCTCAGGTGCACCGGGCCGCCGGGCGTGGTCACGTCCGAGCTGAAGCCCTGGTGGTACTTGACGTCGCCGCTCGGCAGGTCTTCAGGAGCGGTGTGGTCGAACTCGGCGAACAGGTCGGCCGGCATCTTGCCGAGCGAGTTGACCAGCACGTTGAGGCGGCCGCGGTGGGCCATGCCGATCACGATTTCCTGCACGCCCTTGATGCCGGCCTGGTTGATCAGTTCGTCCATCGAGACGATGAAGCTTTCGCCGCCTTCGAGCGAGAAGCGCTTCTGGCCGACGTACTTGGTGTGCAGGAAGCGCTCGAGGCCTTCGGCCGCGGTCAGGCGGTTGAGCACGTGTTTCTTCTGCTCCGCATTGAGCTGCGGGTTGGTGCGGGCGCTTTCGAGCTTCTGCTGCCACCAGCGCTTGTGGTTCTGGTCGGTGGTGTACATGTACTCGGCGCCGATGGTGCCGCAGTACGTTTCGCGCAAGGCATTGAGCAGGTCGCGCAGCGACATGGTCTCCTTGCCGAAGAAGGTGTTGCTGGTGTTGAACACCGTCTCGAGGTCGGCATCGGCGAAGCCGTAGAACGAGGGCTCGAGTTCCGGAATGGCCGGGCGCTCGGCGCGCTTGAGGGGGTCCAGGTCGGCCCAGCGGGCGCCGACGTTGCGGTAGGCGGCAATCAGCTGCTGGACGGCGGTGCGCTTGCGGCCGAGCTCGGAATCCGCGCCGCTGGCCTGCACGACCTTGGTGGTGCCCTGCTTCGCGCGCTCGGCAAAAGCGTTGATCACCGGCTGGTGCGGGACGTCTCGCGTGTTGGAGCCATCGACCGCGGGCACGTTCTGCAGGGCGTCGAAATACGAACGCCAGTTGTCAGGCACGCTGCCGGGATTGGAGAGGTAGTTTTCGTACATCTCTTCGACATAGGGCGCATTGCCACCGAAGAGGTACGTGTTGCCCTGATACGCGGCATATGCCGTGGGCTTTGAGGAATCGCTCATGATCCGCTGACCTTCGCTTCCCTGAAGGAAGCACTAGCTGGTTAAGAAACCTTCCGCGACACGGCTGAACCGGTTGGCGGATGCGACTGTGGCTGGGGAAGGGCCTGAGTACCTTCGCATTGTGCCACGTCAGACATATGACGGCTCGGCGCGGCTTCGCAAGGCCGGTCTTGCTCACTCAGGCGGAAGAAACCAGCTGCCTGATCTGCTGCAGGGTGGCGGGGTCGTCGAGGGTGGTCAGGTCGCCCGGATCGCGCTGCTCGCACACGGCCTGGATGGCGCGCCGCAGCAGCTTGCCGCTGCGGGTCTTGGGCAGGCCCGAGACGAAGCGCACCCGGGCGGGCCGCGCCAGCGCGCCGAGCTGGTCGGCCACCACCTTCATGATCTCGCCCTCGAGCTTGCGCGCCGCGTCGGCGTCGGCCACGGCGATGCCGTCCTTCGGCACCACGAAAGCCATTGCCACCTGGCCCTTGAGCGCATCGGCCACGCCCACCACCGCGACCTCCGCCACGTTGGCGTGGCCCGAGATGCTCTCCTCGATCTCGCGGGTGCCCAGGCGGTGGCCGGCCACGTTGATCACGTCGTCGGTGCGCCCGAGGATGTAGAAATAGCCCTCCTCGTCGCGGATGCCCCAGTCGAAGGTCGAATAGACCATCTTGCCCGGCACGCTTTTCCAGTAGGTGCTGACGAAGCGCGCGTCGTCCTTCCACACGGTCTGCATGAAGCCGGGCGGGGTCGGGCCTTCGACCACGACCACGCCCTTTTCATTGGGGGCGGTCAATTCCTCGCCGGTCGATTCGTGCAGGATCTTGATGCGGTAGCCGTACATCGGAACGCCGGGGCTGCCGAACTTGCTGGGCTTGGCCTCGACACCGTTGGCAATGGTGATCATCGGCCAGCCAGATTCGGTCTGCCAGTAGTTGTCGATGATGGGCACGCCCAGGCCCTCGCTGATCCAGCGCGCGGTGGGCTCGTCGAGCGGCTCGCCCGCCAGGAACAGCGCGCGCAGGCTCGACAGGTCGTATTTCTTCAGCAGCGCCGGATCCTGCTTCTTGAGCACGCGCACCGCGGTGGGCGCGCTGAACATCACCGTCACCTTGTATTTCTCGACCAGGCGCCACCAGATGCCGCCGTCGGGCTGCCTGTCGATACCCTGCGTGGGCAGGCCCTCGTACATGAGGGTGGCCATGCCGGCGATCAGCGGGCCATAGACGATGTAGCTGTGGCCCACCACCCACCCGATGTCGCTGGTCGAGAAGTAGGTTTCGCCGGCGCGGCCGTCGAAGATGTGCTTCATGCTCGCGGCCAGCGCCACGGCATAGCCGCCGACGTCGCGCTGCACGCCCTTGGGCTTGCCGGTGGTGCCGCTGGTGTAGATGGTGTAGCTGATGTCGGTGGCGGCCAGCCAGGTGCAGGGCACCTCTGCGTCGAAGTGCTTGCGTCGAAGTTCGCCGGCCAGGTGGTCGCGGCCGGCCGCCAGGTCCATCGGGGCCAGGCCGCGGTCGGTCAGCAGCACCGCGGCCGGCTTGTATTTCGACAGCCGGATCGCCTCGTCGAGCAGCGGCTTGTACGCAATGACCTTGCCGCCGCGCGAGCCGGCGTCGGCGCTCACCACCACCTTGGGCTCGGCATCCTCGATGCGCGTGGCCAGCGAACCGCTCGCGAATCCGCCGAACACCACGCAGTGGATCGCGCCGATGCGCGCACAGGCCAGCATCGCGAAGGCGGCCTCGGGGATCATTGGCATGTAGATGAGCACGCGGTCGCCCTTCCCCACGCCCAGCTCCATCAGGCTGGCGGCCGTGCGCTGCACCTCGGCGTGCAGTTCCCTGAAGCTGTAGCTTTTCTCGACGCCGGTTTCGGTGGAAACGAAGATCAGCGCGGGCTGGTCGCCGCGCGCGGCCAGGTGCCGGTCGACCGCGTTGTGGCACAGGTTGGTGGTGCCGCCCACGAACCAGCGCGCGAACGGCGGCTGGCTGGCGTCGAGGATCTGCTCGGCGGGGGCCTGCCAGTCGATCAGCTTCGCCTGCTCGGCCCAGAAGGCCTCGGGCGCATCGACGGACTGGCGATAGAACTCTTCGTAGCGGCTCATCTGGATTTGTCTCCGTTTATTCGTTCGGCCCGGCGGCATCGCCAAAACTGAATTCATAATTATGGAGACCGATCTTGCAGCAAGCTGACGGCCGGAACAATCCGGCCGAGCCCTTGTGGTGCGCCCGCCGGTTGCGGCTATCGGATCAGGGTGAGCAGTTCGGAAAACGCGGGGTGCTCCGCCGTGCGCAGCCATTCGAAGCCGACCATCTCGGTCGTCACGAGTTCGGCCCCGGCACCGGCCAGCCGGTCGAAGGCGGCATCGCGGTTGCGCTCGGTGCGCGAGCTGCAGGCGTCGGTGACGACCCAGACTTCGAACTCGTCTTCCAGCAGGTCGAGCGCGGTCTGCAGCAGGCAAACATGGGCTTCGCAGCCGGCGATCACGATGGAATTGCGCTCTTCGGCGGCCGCAGCGGGCTTCTGAAGATGCTTGGGCAGGCTGCGGGCATTGCCCTGCGGCGCCTTCGCCGGCACGCGCAGCCATTCGCCGAGGCCCTCTTCCACACCGCTGAAATGCATCTTCGACAGGGTGCGCTGGCACAGCGCGCGGATGTCGGGCACGTTCTCACCGAGCTTGGAGGGGTTGTGTTCGGTGCCCCACACCGGCACCTGGAACAGCTGGGCCATCTTGCCGAGCCGCACCGCGTTCTGCGCGACCGCTTCGCCCTCGAAGATCGACGGCATCAGCCGCGCCTGGTAGTCGACCAGGACGAGTTGGGAGAGCGAGGCGTCGAGCAGCATGAACCGTTCTTTCATTCAGATGGATTTGATGGGGCCAGACCGTACCACCGAAAAGGCGTGTATCTCTCTAGACTCCGGGCGGATGCGGATCTTCTTTTCGGCCCGGCGCCATTTGCCGATTCTGGCCCTTGGCGCGGCGCTCGTGGTAACCGGCTGCGGCGGCCTGCGCACCGCCAAGGCGCCGCTGGACCGCACGCTCGAGAAGAGCAGCTGTACGCCGAATGCCGACACGCTGATCGTGCTGCTGCCCGGCGCGTACTCCCACCCGGACGAATTCGAGCGCGAAGGCTTCGTCAAGGCGCTGAACGACAACAGGCTTGCGGTAGACGTGATGCGGGTCGATGCGCACCTGGGCTACTACAACGGCAAGACCATCCTCGACCGCCTGCACCGGGACGTGATGGTGCCGGCCCGCGGCCAGGGCTACAAGGCCATCTGGATCGTCGGCATTTCGATTGGCGGCTTCGGCGGACTGCTCTACGCGCAGACGCATCCCGGTGAACTCGCGGGCATCGTGGCCATTGCGCCCTACCTCGGGGAACGCGCGCTCGGCGCCGACATCGCCAATGCCGGCGGCCTCGCCCGCTGGACCGGGCCGCTGGGCGATCCACCGGGCAGCGACCCGCGAACACCGAACGAGACCCAGCTGTGGCAGTGGCTGCGCGGCTACGTCGGCGCTACCGCCACCTTCGGCGCGCGGCCACCGCTCTACTTGGGCTATGGCATCGACGACCGCTTTGCGTTCAGCCATCGGCTCCTGGCGGCCGCACTGCCCGCAAGCCGCGTCTTCACGACCGAAGGCGGCCACGACTGGCCCGAGTGGACGCGGCTCTGGCGCCGCATGCTGCCGACATTGCCGCTGCCGGGCTGCCCCGGCTGAAGGCGCGGCCCGCCTCAGTTCGGCCGCAGGCGCAGCAGCTTGCCGTCGGATTCGTCGGTCAACACGTAGAGCAGGCCGTCCGGCCCCTGCTTCACATCACGGATGCGGGCCCGGTCCTCGGCGAGCAGCTTGTGCTCGGCCGCCACCTTGCCGTCCTTCAGCTCGATGCGGTCGAGATAGCCGAACTTGAGCGATCCGACGAACAGGTTGCCCTTCCATGCCGCACCGTAGCGGTCGCTGGTGAGGAAAGCCATGCCCGATGTCGCAATCGACGGCACCCAATAATGCAGCGGCTGCTCCATGCCGCTCCTTTCGGTGATGCCCTCGCCGATCTTTCCGCCGCCGTAGTTCTCGCCGTAGGTGATCACCGGCCAGCCGTAGTTGCGGCCGGCTTGCGCAATGTTGATTTCGTCGCCGCCCTGCGGCCCGTGCTCGGTCATCCAGAAGCGGCCATCGGGCGCGAGCGCTGCGCCCTGGCCGTTGCGGTGGCCATAGCTCCAGATCTCGGGCAGCGCGCCCGCCCGGCCGACAAAGGGATTGTCCCGGGGTGCCGAGCCGTCCTTGGCAATGCGCACCACCTTGCCAATGTGGTTGTCGAGCTTCTGCGCATCTTCCTTGCGGCTGAACCGGTCGCCCAACGTGAGAAACAACGTGCCGTCGCGCGCCTCGACGATGCGGCAGCCGAAATGGTTGCGGCTGGCCACCTTGGGCTGCTGGCTGAAGATGATTTTCAGGTTCTCCAGCCGCGTGCCGTCGGCCGATAGCTGCGTGCTGGCCAGTGCCGTGCTGTTGCCCGAACCGCCGCCGGCGGCGGGTTCGGAGAAGCAGAAATACAGCGTGCGGTTCTTGTCGAAGCCCGAATCGGCCAGTACGTCGAGCAAGCCGCCCTGGCCGCCGGCCGCGATGGGCGGCAGGCCGGCGATGGGCGCGCCGATCTTGCCGTCCGCAGCGATCAGCCGCAACCGGCCGGCCCGCTCCGTGACCACGAAACGGCCGCCCGGCAGAAAGGCCACGCCCCACGGGTTCTCGAGGCCGGTCGAAATGGTTTCCGGCCGTATCTGCGCCATGGCGGCGCCCCAGGCGGCCAGACCCGCCACGACGGCAGCCTTTCCTAGGAGGCGCGCAGCTTCCTGAATTCGCAGGTTCATGTCTTTTCCGGTTAGTTGGCGCGATCTTGACGCGAAATGGGGTGCGAATCCAGGCTGTTCGCCTCTTCAATGCGAGTACAAAAGTTCGCTTTCAACCAATCGCTTATGGTTCATAAAGATCGGCCGTTACATTTTTTCTTCGCTCGAATCAAAAAAAATCAAACAAATCAAAGACTTGAAGATACATTCGCCAATTCGGATGAGGTTGACATAACTGCGCGTCATCAATATCCTACGCGCCATGCGTTTTTTCGTCCTACCCGCGTCTCTCCTGTTTGCCGTCGCCGTCCAGGCCGCCCCCCAACAGGACCGAACCGACGACGAACTGGCCCGGTTGCTGGCCGACAAGGGCATCATCGGACAACTCAGGCAGGTCCGCCAAACCGTCGCTGAACGAACCTCCGACCTCGTGGTGACTGCCATCGGCTTCCTCGGCGTCCCCTATCGCCGCGGCGGCAATTCGGCCGAATCCGGCTTCGACTGCAGCGGCTTCGTTCGCGCGATGTACAACCAGACGCTCGGCCACGTGCTGCCGCGCCGCGCCGAAGAACAGGCGGCGGCCACCGAGAAGATCGACCGCAGCCAGCTCAAGCCCGGCGACCTCGTCTTCTTCAACACCATGCGCCGCGCCTTCAGCCATGTCGGCATCTATGTCGGCGAAGGCAAGTTCATCCACTCGCCGCGCACGGGCGCCCAGGTGCGCGTGGAAGACATGAACGGCAGCTACTGGAGCCGCCGCTTCGACGGCGCACGCCGCGTGCTCGGCGGCGCACAGAACGACGAGATCAAGGCTGCGGCAACTGCTGCAACCCACACCGGCAACTGAGCCTTCCCCGAATCCGGCGTCCTGGATCAGGACGAAAAAAAATCCCGCCGCGGCGGGATTTTTTGTGGCCGGTCGAACCTTGTTGGTCAGGCCGTCTTCTTTACTGGCGGCAGATCGGTACAGGTCCCGTGCGCCACCTCGGCCGCCATGCCGATGCTCTCGCCCAGCGTCGGATGCGGATGGATGGTCTTGCCGATGTCGATCTCGTCGGCGCCCATCTCGATGGCCAGCGCAATCTCCCCGATCATGTCGCCGGCATGCGTGCCGACGATGCCGCCACCCAGGATGCGGTGCGTCCCGGCGTCGAACAGCAGCTTGGTGAAGCCTTCGTCGCGGCCGTTGGCGATGGCGCGGCCCGAAGCGGTCCACGGGAAATGGCCCTTCTTGATCTTGATGCCTTCGGCCTTGGCCTGGTCTTCGGTGAGCCCCACCCACGCCACTTCGGGGTCGGTGTAGGCCACGCTCGGGATCACGCGGGCATTGAAGGCGGCGCTCGACAATTCCTTGTCGCCCTTCTGCTCGCCGGCGATCACCTCGGCCGCCACATGCGCCTCGTGCACCGCCTTGTGCGCCAGCATCGGCTGGCCGACGATGTCGCCAATGGCGAAGATGTGCGGCACGTTGGTGCGCATCTGGGTGTCGACCGGAATGAAGCCGCGGTCGCTCACTGCGACGCCGGCCTTCTCGGCGCCGATCTTCTTGCCGTTCGGGCTGCGGCCCACGGCCTGCAGCACCAGGTCATACACCTGCGGCTCCTTGGGGGCCTGCTCACCCTCGAAGGTCACCTTGATGCCCTCCTTCGTGGCCTCGGCGCCCACCGTCTTGGTCTTGAGCATGATGTTGTCGAAGCGCGGCGCATTCATCTTCTGCCAGACCTTCACCAGGTCGCGGTCGGCGCCCTGCATCAGGCCGTCGAGCATCTCGACCACATCCAGGCGCGCGCCCAGCGTCGAATACACCGTGCCCATCTCGAGGCCGATGATGCCGCCGCCCAGGACCAGCATGCGCTTGGGATCGGTGCCCATCTCGAGCGCACCGGTGGAATCGACCACGCGCGGGTCCTTCGGCATGAACGGCAGGCTCACGGACTGCGAGCCGGCCGCGATGATCGCGTTGCGGAACTTGACGGTCTGCTTCTTGCCGGTGGTGTCCCAGCTGGTGCCCGAGGTTTCTTCCACCTCGAGGTGGTACGGGTCGATGAAGTTGCCGACGCCGCGCAGCACCGTCACCTTGCGCATCTTGGCCATGGCCGTGAGGCCGCCGGTGAGCTTGCCCACCACCTTGTTCTTGTGGCCGAGCAGCTTGGCGCGGTCGACCGTGGGCGCGGCAAAACTCACGCCGAGGTCGGCGAAGTGCTTCACCTCGTCCATGACCGAGGCCACGTGCAGCAGCGCCTTCGACGGAATGCAGCCCACGTTGAGGCACACGCCGCCGAGCGTGGCATAGCGCTCGATCAGCACGACCTTCAGGCCCAGGTCGGCCGCGCGGAAAGCCGCCGAGTAGCCGCCGGGGCCGGCGCCGAGCACGATCACGTCGCACTCGACGTCGACCTTGCCGCCGTAGCTGGAGGCCGCAGGCGCCGCTGCCGGGGCTGCGGCCGGAGCAGCAGCCTTGGGCGCGGGAGCCGCTGCGGCGGGTGCAGGCGCGGCCGCTGCCGGCGCAGGCGCTGCGGCACTGTCCACCTCCAGCGTCAGCACCACGGAGCCTTCCTTGACCTTGTCGCCCACCTTGACGGCAAGCGACTTCACCACGCCGGCCGCCGACGACGGAATCTCCATCGAGGCCTTGTCCGATTCGACCGTGATCAGCGACTGCTCGGCCTTGACCGTGTCGCCGACGTTGACCAGCACCTCGATCACCGCGACTTCGTCGAAGTCGCCGATGTCGGGCACCTTGATTTGTTGTTCGCTCATTTGGACACTTTCAGTTTGAGTGTGAGAACGTCGACCGGTGGGGCCGAATTGCGATCGAATTCGCAGGCGGCGGCGATGCCCGCCTCCGCCACGTCGCGCGAGCTGCGCGACTTGATGTCATAGGCCGCGTGCATGGCGCCGAGCGCAAAGCTGCGTCCCGAGCCGATGCTCCAGAACTGCTTGAACTCGAACACCTCGCGGTAGCTGTAGATGCCGTAGATGCCGCTCTGGTTGGCCATCAGCATCGTGAACTGGCTCGACTCGTAGGGCTCGTGCTCGTCTTCCTTGGTCTGCATGAAGAACGCGTCCTTCAGCACCGGATGCAGCAGCGTGAAGGTGCGGAAGATCTCGTGCTTGCTGCCGAACAGCAGCGCCTCGCGCGGCTGCGCAGCCAGCGCATGCTGCAGCACCAGGAAGTGCGCAGCGGCGCCGGCCACGGCAAACAGGCTCTGTCCCGCCGCGTCCTCGACGGTGAAGATCTTCTGGTTGGCCTCGGCGCGGTGCGAAAGCCGCGTGTCGCCGAAGGTCACCAGCGAATCCGCCGCCATCGTGACCTGGCCGCCTTTGCGGACGGCCACTACCGTGGTCATAGCAGGATTCGGCGATAGTCCGCGAGCACCTGCCCAAGGTAGGCGTTGAAGCGCGCGGCCAGGGCACCATCGATCACGCGGTGGTCGTACGACAGCGACAGCGGCAGCGTCAGGCGCGGCACGAACTGCTTGCCATCCCACACCGGCTTCATCTGGCCCTTGGAGAGGCCGAGGATGGCCACTTCGGGGGCGTTGATGATGGGCGTGAAATGCGTGCCGCCGATGCCGCCGAGCGAACTGATCGACATGCAGCCGCCCTGCATGTCGGCCGAGCCGAGCTTGCCGTCGCGCGCCTTCTTGGCGAGCTCGCCCATTTCCTGGCTGATCTGCAGGATGCCCTTCTTGTCGGCATCCTTGAGCACCGGCACCACGAGCCCGTTGGGCGTGTCGGCCGCGAAGCCGATGTGGAAGTACTGCTTGTAGACCAGTTGGTCGCCATCGAGGCTGGCGTTGAAGTCGGGGAATTTCTTCAGCGCCGCAACCACCGCCTTGATCACGAAGGCCAGCATCGTGACCTTGATGCCCGACTTCTCGTTCTCCTTGTTGGTGGAGACGCGGAAGGCCTCGAGCTCGGTGATGTCGGCCTCGTCGTTGTTGGTGACGTGCGGAATCATCACCCAGTTGCGGTGCAGGTTGGCCCCGCTGAGCTTCTTGATGCGCGACAGGTCCTTGCGCTCGACCGCGCCGAACTTCGTGAAGTCGACCTTGGGCCACGGAATGAGGCCGAGCGCGGCGCCATCCGCGCCACCGCCAGCCCGTGCCTTGGCCGCCGAGGCCTTGGTGCTGGCCTGGCCGCTCATCACGGCCTTGGTGAAGCCCTGGACGTCTTCCTGCGTGATGCGGCCCTTGGGACCGGAGCCCTTGACCTCCTCGAGCGGCACGCCGAGTTCGCGTGCGAACTTGCGCACCGAAGGCGAGGCGTGCGGCAGGTTGCCGGTGGGCGCGACCGTCGGCTCGTGCGGCGCGGCTGCGGCAGCCGGGCTTGCAGCCGGTGCCGGCGATGCGGCGGCTGGCGCGGGTGCGCTGGCGGTTGCCGCAGCCGGTGCGGCTGCAGCAGCCTGCGCAGGCGCGGGTGCCGCGGCGCCTGCCGAGCCTTCCACTATCGCGATCAGGTCGCCGATGTTGACCGTGTCGCCCACCTTGACCTTGAGCTCCTTGAGCACGCCGGCCGCCGACGACGGGATTTCCATCGAGGCCTTGTCCGACTCCACCGTGATCAGCGACTGGTCGGCCGCGATGGTGTCGCCGGGCTTCACCAGCAGCTCGATGACCGCGACGTCCTTGAAGTCGCCGATGTCGGGCACCTTGACCTCGACCGGTCCCGAGGCCGCAGGCGCGGCAGCCGGTGCGGGCGCCGCGGCTGCGGGTGCCGGGGCGGCAGCCGCAGGGGCGGGAGCCGCTGCAGGCGCCGGTGCGGCGGCGGCACCTTCGGCCTCCAGCACGAGCACCACCGAGCCCTCCTTCACCTTGCTGCCGACCTCGACCTTCAGTTCCTTGACCACACCGGCAGTCGACGACGGGATCTCCATCGACGCCTTGTCCGATTCCACGGTGATGAGCGACTGCTCGGCCTTGACCGTGTCGCCCACCTTCACGAGCACCTCGATCACCGCGACTTCATCGAAATCGCCGATGTCCGGCACCTTGACTTCCACTGCTGCCATATTGTTCGTCTCCCGCCGTGAGGCGCCGTTCGTTCGTTGGTTGTTGGTTGATGTTCAGGCGTAGAGCGGGTTGACCTTGTCGACATTGATGCCGTACTTCTTGATCGCCTCGACCACCTTGGCCACCGGCACCGTGCCATCTTCGCTCAAAGCCTTGAGCGCGGCCACCACGATGTAGTGGCGGTTGATCTCGAAGTGCTCGCGCAGCTTGTTGCGGAAGTCGCTGCGGCCGAAGCCGTCGGTGCCCAGCACCTTGTAGTTGCGGCCCTTGGGGATGAAGGGGCGGATCTGCTCGGCGTAGGCCTTCATGTAGTCGGTCGATGCCACCACCGGCCCGGCCGTGGGCGCGAGCTGCTCGGCCACGAAGGGCACGCGCGGCGTCTGGTCCGGGTGCAGCAGGTTCCAGCGGTCGGCATCCTGGCCGTCGCGCGTCAGCTCGTTGAAGCTCGGGCAGCTCCACACCGAGGCCGAAACGCCCCAGTCCTTTTCGAGCAGTTCCTGCGCCGCGAAGCTTTCGCGCAGGATCGTGCCGCTGCCCAGCAGTTGCACGGTGGGCGACTTGGCCTTCAGCGCCGGGCCCTGCCTGGACAGGTACATGCCCTTGATGATCTGCTCCTCGGTGCCGGGCTGCAGGCCGGGCATCGGGTAGTTCTCGTTCAGCAGGGTGAGGTAGTAGTAGACGTTGTCCTGCTTCTCGACCATGCGCTTCAGGCCGTGGTGCAGGATCACGCCCACTTCGTGCGCGAAGGTCGGGTCGTAGCTCACGCAGTTCGGGATGGTGTTGGCCAGGATGTGGCTGTGGCCGTCTTCGTGCTGCAGGCCTTCGCCGTTGAGCGTGGTGCGCCCCGAGGTGCCGCCGAGCAGGAAGCCGCGCGCCTGCATGTCGCCGGCCGCCCAGGCCAGGTCGCCGATGCGCTGGAAGCCGAACATCGAGTAGTACACGTAGAACGGCACCATGATGCGGTTGTTCGTGCTGTACGACGTGGCCGCCGCGATCCAGCTCGACATGCCGCCGGCTTCGTTGATGCCTTCCTGCAGGATCTGGCCGGCCTTGTCTTCCTTGTAGTACATGACCTGGTCCTTGTCGACCGGGGTGTACTGCTGGCCAGCGGGGTTGTAGATGCCGATCTGGCGGAACAACCCTTCCATGCCGAAGGTGCGCGCCTCGTCCACCAGGATGGGCACCACGCGCGGACCCAGCGCCTTGTCGCGCAGCAGCTGCGTGAGGAAGCGCACGTAGGCTTGCGTGGTGGAGATCTCGCGGCCCTCGGCCGTGGGCTCCATCACCGACTTGAAGGTGTCCAGCGAAGGCACCGTGAAGCTCTCGTCGGCCTTGGTGCGGCGGTGCGGCAGGTAGCCGCCCAGCACCTTGCGGCGCTCGTGCAGGTACTTCATTTCCGGCGTGTCGTCGGCCGGCTTGTAGAACGGCAGGTCGGCGATCTTGCTGTCCGGGATCGGGATGTTGAAGCGGTCGCGGAAGGCCATGATGTCCTCGTCGCTGAGCTTCTTGGTCTGGTGGACGTTGTTCTTGCCCTCGCCGATCTTGCCCATGCCGAAGCCCTTGACCGTCTTGATCAGGAGCACCGTGGGCTGGCCCTTGTGCTTCACGGCCGCGTCGAAGGCCGCGTAGACCTTCTGCGAATCGTGGCCGCCGCGGCGCAGCTGCCAGATGTCGTCGTCGCTCATCTTGGACACCATCTCGAGCGTGCGCGGGTCACGGCCGAAGAAATGCTTGCGGACGTAGGCGCCGTCGTTGGCCTTGAACGACTGGTAGTCGCCGTCGTTGGTCTCCATCATGATCTTGCGCAGCGCACCTTCCTTGTCGCGTGCGATCAACGGGTCCCAGCCGCTGCCCCAGATCAGCTTGATGACATTCCAGCCCGAACCGCGGAACTCGCCTTCGAGCTCCTGGATGATCTTGCCGTTGCCGCGCACCGGGCCGTCCAGGCGCTGCAGGTTGCAGTTGATGACGAAGATCAGGTTGTCCAGGCCTTCGCGCGCGGCCAGGCCGATGGCACCCAGCGATTCGACCTCATCCATTTCGCCGTCGCCGCAGAACACCCAGACCTTGCGGTTCTCGGTGTTGGCAATGCCGCGGGCGTGCAGGTACTTGAGAAAGCGGGCCTGGTAGATGGCCATCAGCGGGCCGAGGCCCATCGAGACGGTCGGGAACTGCCAGAACTCGGGCATCAGCTTGGGATGCGGGTAGCTGGAGAGGCCCTTGCCGTCGACTTCCTGGCGGAAGTTGAGCAATTGCTCTTCGCTCAGGCGGCCTTCGAGGTAGGCGCGGGCATAGATGCCGGGCGAGACGTGGCCCTGGATGTAGAGGCAGTCGCCGCCGTGGTTTTCGCTCTCGGCGTGCCAGAAGTGGTTGAAACCGGCGCCGAACATGTTCGCCAGCGAGGCGAAGGAGCCGATGTGGCCGCCGAGGTCGCCGCCTTCGGCCGGATGGTGGCGGTTGGCCTTGACCACCATTGCCATGGCGTTCCAGCGCATGTAGGCGCGCAGGCGCTCCTCGATCTCGAGGTTGCCGGGGCAGCGCTCTTCCTGGTCGGGCTCGATGGTGTTGACGTAGGCCGTGTTGGCGGAGAACGGCTTGTCGATGCTGTGCTGCCGCGCATGTTCGAGCAGCTGCTCGAGAAGGAAGTGGGCCCGTTCAGGTCCCTCGCTTTGAATGACGGAGGACAGTGCATCCATCCATTCACGGGTTTCCTGGGCGTCCGCGTCATTCGCGGCCGAGCCGAACAGGTTCTCGGGATTTGCCGACATGCTTGTCTCTCCTTTAGGGCTGTGGCTGTAATTTAGTGCGCTCTTCGATCACCGCGCCGGAGTTTCTCATAGAAATACTTCTATTTCAAATAGTGCATGTGGATTTCTTAATGTGATATTTTGGAAACAATGTCGCCCGCGTCGGAATCAATGGCACTGCGGCCCTTCTCTGCTTGGCGCAGGGGCCATCACCTAAACTCGCAGGATGCCTTTTTCCTCTCCGCTGTCGGTTGCCCGCAGCGCCGTGAATGCGTCTCCGCTCTCGTGGTGGCGCCGCTGGTGGCGCCAGCAAACGCCAGTGCTGCAGGACGCGGTCGCCATGCTGGCGCCGATTGCGGCGGTGCTGCTGTTCCTGGCGGCCATCGTTTCGGCGTTCTGGTATCTGCGCACCGAAGAAGTCGAGCGCGAGCAGGAATCCGTGCGGCGCGACGTCGAATACGCGCAGCAGCGCATGCGCCTGCGCCTGCTCGAGCGCCAGGAACAGCTGATGCGCATCGCGCGCGACGCCTCCAACCGCGAGATCGACCCGATCGAATTCGCGAGCCGTGCCGAATCGCTGGTGAGCCAGTTCCCCGAGCTCCAGACCGTCACCTGGATCGACGACAGGCGCCGCTTCAAGGCCGGCTATTCGGCGCCGAGCGTGCATCCCGCGCAGCAGCACCTGATCGGCGACGTGCTGCGACCGGGCGACGTGGAAAGCAACTACGCGCTGGCCCGCGAACTGCGCCAGCCGGTTTTTTCCCAGCCGGTGGCGGGCGGTGATCCCGCGGCGATGCTGCAGCTGCACATTCCACTTTTCGACCAGGGCCTGTTCGCGGGCGTGGTGCTGGGCGAGTTTTCGGTCGACGGCCTGCTGCGCTACGGCATGCCCTCGGAAGTGCAGGCGCGCTATGCGGTCTCGCTGCTCGACGCCAAGGGCAGCGTGCTCGCAGGCAACACGGCCAACCTGAGGGAAGGCGGTACGCGGCTCCTTCCCTGGCCCGAAAGGACCAATGAGTACGAGGTGCCGGTGTCGCCCGTCGGCAATGCGCTGGTGCTGCGCGCCCAGGCCTACCGCACCTCGCAGGGGGTGGTCGGCAACGGCCTGTTCTGGCTGGTCTGCGCGCTCAGCGTGCTGACCAGCTGGATGCTGATCGGCACCTGGCGCCACACCCGGCGGCGCCAGCAGGCCCAGCAGCGGCTGGTCGCCGAGACCAACTTCCGCCGCGCCATGGAAAACTCCATGCTCACCGGCATGCGCGTGCTCGACCTGCAGGGCCGCATCACCTATGTGAACGCCGCCTTCTGCGCCATGACGGGCTGGAGCGAAGCCGAGCTGGTGGGCCAGTCGCCGCCCTTCCCCTATTGGCTGGAGTCGGACCGCGAAGTAATGAACGAGCGGCTCGAGGAAGAACTGCACGGCCGCGCCCTGCCCGGCGGCTTCCAGGTGCGCGTGAAGCGCAAGAACGGCAGCGTGTTCAACGCCCGGCTCTACGTGTCGCCGCTGATCGACGCGCGCGGCCACCAGACCGGCTGGATGACGTCGATGACCGACATCACCGAGCCCACGCGCATCCGCGAGCAGCTGTCGGCCTCGTACGAGCGCTTCACCACGGTGCTGGAGGCGCTCGACGCCGCCGTGTCGGTCGCGCCCATCGGCAGCGAGGAACTGCTGTTCGCGAACAAGCTGTACCGGCTGTGGTTCGGCTCCGACACCGTGGGCCACCTGGGGATGGTGGCGCAGGCCGGCGTGCCCACCTCCAATGCGCACGACGAGGGCCTGGACGACGTCGACCCCTACGCCGGCCTGCCGATCGACACCCTGACCGCCGCCCAGGCCGCCAACAACGAGATCTTCGTGCCGCACCTGGGCAAGTGGCTCGAAGTGCGCTCGCGCTATCTCACCTGGGTCGACGGCCGGCTGGCCCAGCTGGTGATCGCCACCGACATCACGCCGCGGCGCGACGCCGAAGAGCAGGCCGCCGCGCAGGCCGACCGCGCGCAGGCCGCGAGCCGCCTGATCACGATGGGCGAGATGGCCTCCAGCGTGGCGCATGAACTCAACCAGCCGCTGACGGCCATCACCAACTACTGCAACGGCATGATGTCGCGCATCAAGGGGCAGGCCATCGACACCGAGGCGCTGCTCGCGGCGCTGGAGAAAACCTCCAAGCAGGCGCAGCGCGCGGGACAGATCATCCAGCGCATCCGTTCGTTCGTGAAGCGCAGCGAGCCCAACCGCACCGCCGCCGACGTGTCCACCATGGTCAGCGAAGCGGTCGAGCTCGCGGGCATCGAGCTGCGGCGGCGCAACGTGCGGCTCAACCACTACGTGGCCGCGCGGCTGCCGGTGGTGCAGGTGGACCCGATCCTGATCGAACAGGTGATGGTCAACCTGCTGAAGAACGCGGCCGAATCGATCGACATTGCCGAGCGTCCGCTCGCGCGCCGCAGCGTGGAGTTGCGCGTGCTGCCCAAGGTGATCGAGGGCCACAACGCCATCGAGTTCTCGGTGCAGGACACCGGCAAGGGCCTGGCCCCCGAGGTGATGGACCGCCTGTACGAAGCCTTTTTCTCTACCAAGCCGGAAGGCATGGGCATCGGGCTGAACCTTTGCCGCACTATCGTCGAGTCCCATCGGGGCAGGATGCAGGCGGAGAACATCTACAATGGCCCGGATGTGATCGGATGCCGTTTTTCCTTCTGGATTCCGGTGTTGGACGCTCCCAGTTCCGTAGCAAGCGACGAGGCAAAGGTACCTGCATGAGTTTGATTCCGAAGAAGGGCACTGTCTATGTCGTCGACGACGACGAAGCCGTGCGAGATTCGTTGCAATGGCTGCTCGAGGGCAAGGACTACAGGGTTCGCTGCTTCGATTCGGCCGAGTCCTTTCTCTCCCGATACGACCCGCGCGAAGTCGCCTGTCTGATCGTCGACATCCGCATGGCCGGCATGACCGGCCTCGAGCTGCAGGATCGGCTGATCGAACGGCGCTCCCCGCTGCCCATCGTGGTGATCACCGGCCACGGCGACGTGCCGATGGCGGTCGACAGCATGAAGAAGGGCGCCATGGATTTCATCCAGAAGCCTTTCAACGACGAAGAGCTCGTCACGCTGGTCGAGCGCATGCTCGAGCACGCGCGCGGCGCCTTCACGCAGCACCAGCAGTCGGCCAGCCGCGATGCGCTGCTGTCCAAGCTCACCGGCCGCGAGGCCCAGGTGCTCGAGCGCATCGTTGCCGGCCGCCTCAACAAGCAGATTGCCGACGACCTGGGCATCAGCATCAAGACGGTCGAGGCGCACCGCGCCAACATCATGGAAAAGCTCAACGCCAACACCGTGGCCGATCTGCTCAAGATCGCGCTCGGGCAGGCGGCACCGGCCGTCAAAGCCTAGAAGCTATCCGACCGATAGCAATGAATGACTCTCACGCCTGCGCAAGCGGGCGTTTTTACTTGGAAAATCGAAACCGATGACCGCCCAACTGATCGACGGCAACGCCCTCGCCAAAACCATTCGCGCCGAGGTCGCCGGCCGCACCGCCGCACTGAAGGCCAAGGGCGTGAACCCGGCCCTTTCCATCATCCTCGTGGGCAGCGACCCGGCCAGCCAGGTCTACACGAAGCACAAGGTCAACGACAGCACCGAAACCGGCCTTGCGGCCACGCTCGAGACCTACCCCGCCGACATGAGCGAGGCCGCGCTGCTCGACCGCATCCGCGCCCTCAACGACGACCCCAAGGTGCATGGCATCCTGGTTCAGCTGCCGCTGCCCAGGCACATGGACAGCCAGAAGGTCATCGAGACGATCTCGCCCGCCAAGGACGTGGACGGCTTCCACGTGGCCAGCGCCGGCGCGCTCATGACCGGCGCGCCGGGCTTCTGGCCCTGCACGCCCTACGGCTGCATGAAGATGCTCGAATCCATCGGCTACGACCTGCGCGGCAAGCATGCGGTGGTCATCGGCCGCAGCAACATCGTCGGCAAGCCGATGGCCATGATGCTGCTCGCCAAGAGCGCGACCGTGACCATCTGCCACAGCGCGACGCAAGACCTGGCCGCCTTCACGCGCCAGGCCGACGTGATCGTTGCCGCGGTGGGCAAGCGCAACATCCTGACAGCCGGCATGGTGAAGCCCGGTGCGGTCGTGATCGACGTGGGCATGAACCGCAAGGAAGACGGCAAGCTCGCGGGCGACGTCGACTTCGACGGCGTCAAGGAAGTGGCCGGCTGGATCACCCCCGTGCCCGGCGGCGTCGGCCCCATGACGCGCGCCATGCTGCTCGTCAACACCCTTGAAGCCGCGGAACGCGCCGCCAAGTGACTTTCATGGCCATGAAGAACAATCCCCTCCTCGACTTCACCGATCTCCCACTGTTCGACCGCATCAAGCCCGAACATGTTGCGCCCGCGGTCGACATCCTGCTGGCCGAAGCCGAGGCGGCGCTGCAGGCCGTAACGGCGGCCGACTTTCCCGCCGACTGGAACGCGATCTCCAAGGTGCTCGACGTGGCCTCCGAGCGCTTCAGCCGCGCCTGGGGCGCCGTCGGCCACCTCAACGCCGTGGCCGACACGCCGGAACTGCGCGCCGCCTACAACGAGGCCATGCCGCGCGTGACCGCCTTCTGGACCCGGCTGGGTTCCGACGAGCGCCTCTACGCCAAGTACAAGGCCATCGACGTGGCCACCCTCAACCCCGAGCAGCGCCAGGCGCACAAGAATGCCGTGCGCAACTTCGTGCTGGGCGGCGCTGAACTGCAGGGCGATGCAAAAAAGCGCTTTGCCGACATCCAGGAGCGCCAGGCCGAACTGAGCCAGAAGTTCAGCGAGAACGCGCTCGATGCCACCGACGCCTTCTCGTACTACGCGGCGCTGGGCGAGCTCGAGGGCGTGCCCGAAGACGTGGTGAGCGCGGCCCGTGCAGCAGCCGAAGCCGAAGGCAAGCAGGGCTACAAGCTCACGCTCAAGATGCCCTGCTACCTGCCCGTGATGCAGTTCGCCAGGAGCAGCGCGCTGCGCGAAACGCTCTACCGCGCCTACGTCACCCGCGCCAGCGAGCTCGGCGATCCGGCCTTCGACAACACGGCCTTGATCAACGAGATCCTCGCGCTGCGCGAAGAAGAAGCAAAGCTGCTCGGCTACCGGAATTTCGGCGAGCTCTCGGTCGTGCCCAAGATGGCCGAGTCGCCCGAGCAGGTGACCAAGTTCCTGCGCGATCTCGCGGCCAAGGCCAAGCCGTACGGCGAACGCGACCTGGCCGACCTGCGCGTCTTCGCCTCGGAGCAGTTGGGCATCACCGATCCGCAGGCCTGGGACTGGAGCTACATCGGCGAGAAGCTCAAGGAAGCGCGCTACGCCTTCAGCGAGCAGGAGGTCAAGCAGTACTTCCCGGCGCCCAAGGTGATGGCCGGCCTGTTCAAGATCGTCGAGACGCTGTTCGAGGTTTCGATTCGCCGCGACAGCGCCCCCACCTGGCACCCGAGCGTCGAGGTCTACCGCATCGAGCGGGCCGGGCAGAAGGTGGGCCAGTTCTACCTCGATCCTTCCGCCCGCGCCGCCAAGCGCGGCGGCGCCTGGATGGACGACGTGCGCGCGCGCTGGCTGCGCCCGGACGACGGCGTGCTGCAAACGCCCGTGGCTCAGCTCGTGTGCAACTTCGCGAGCGGCGTCGACGGCAAGCCGCCGCTGCTCACGCACGACGACGTGACCACCCTGTTCCACGAATTCGGCCACGGCCTGCACCACATGCTCACGCAGGTGAACGAGCGCGACGTGTCGGGCATCAGCGGCGTCGAATGGGACGCGGTCGAGCTGCCGAGCCAGTTCATGGAAAACTTCTGCTGGGAATGGGACGTGCTCAGGCACATGACGGCCCACGTCGATACCGGCGAGCCGCTGCCGCGCGCGCTGTTCGACAAGATGACCGCCGCCAAGAACTTCCAGAGCGGCCTGCAGACGCTGCGCCAGATCGAGTTCTCGCTGTTCGACATGCTGCTGCACACCGAATACCAGGCCGCCGCCGCGCAGCCGGGCGGCGTGCTCGCGCTGCTCGGCAAGGTGCGCGCCGAGGTGGCCGTGATGCCTTCGCCCCCTTTCAGCCGCACGCCGAACACCTTCAGCCACATCTTCTCTGGCGGCTACGCGGCCGGCTACTACAGTTACAAGTGGGCCGAGGTGCTGAGCGCCGACGCCTATGCCGCCTTCGAGGAAACCGTGGGCACCGACGGCCAGCCGAACATCGAAACCGGCCGCAGGTACCGCCAGGCCATCCTCGAAGCCGGCGGCAGCCGCAGCGCCATGGATTCGTTCAAGGCCTTCCGCGGCCGCGAGCCCCAGCTTGATGCGCTGCTGCGACACCAGGGCATGGCGCAAACCCAGCCCGCTTGATGCGGGCCTGAAGCTTGCGATACTCGGGCGATGCATCCGACCCACAAGAAATCCTCCTTGCATCGCCTGTCCGGCGCCGCCCTGCTGCTGATCGCCGCGGGAGCAATGGCGCAGCCGATCTACCGCAACGTCGACAAGAACGGCAAGGTCACCTTCTCGGACCGTGCGCCCACCGCAAGCACGGAGCCGGCCGCGGCGCCGCAGGCCGGCATCACGCCTCCCGCCAATGCCGGGCTGCCCTACGAGCTGCGGCAAGTGGCGCAGCGCTACCCCGTGACGCTCTACAGCAGCGAGGAATGCGCGCCCTGCGGCACGGCCCGTTCGCTGCTCGTCACGCGCGGCATTCCCTTCGAGGAGCGCACCGTCAAGAGCAACCAGGATGTCGAGGCGCTGCAGCGCCTGAGCAACCAGGCCTCGCTGCCGCTGCTGACGATCGGCTCGCAGCAGCTCAAGGGCTACTCGGACGCCGCATGGTCGCAATACCTCGATGCCGCGGGCTATCCGAAGAGCAACAGCCTGCCCGCCGGCTACCGCAATCCGCCGGCCCGGCCGCTGGTGGCTCTGCAGCCGGCGCCTGCCGCACGCGAGCCCGAACTACCGGCACCTGCACCGCAGCCGGCCGCGCCCGCCCCGAGCGGTCCGAGCCCGAGCAACCCGGCCGGCATCAAGTTCTGACCCAGCCGGCCGCCAGCCAAGGCTGACAGCCCTTCTTCTTCAGTCGAACTGCATCGTTTGCACGCCGGAAGGCGTGCCCAGCAGGCACACGTCGGCCTTCTGGTGCGCAAACACGCCGACCGTGATTACGCCGGGCCACTGGCTCACCTCGGATTCAAAGGCGAGCGGATCGCTGATCCGCAGCCCCGTCACATCGACGATGTGCTGACCGTTGTCGGTCACGAGCGGCAATCCGTCCTTCTCGCGCACCTGTGCGATGCCGCCCATGGCCTCGAACTGCCGCATCACGCGGCGGGCCGCCATCGGAATCACCTCCACCGGCAGCGGAAAGGCGCCGAGCGTGTCGACCAGCTTGGACGCATCGGCAATGCAGACGAAGCGCCGCGACTGCGCCGCCACGATCTTTTCGCGCGTGAGCGCCGCGCCGCCGCCCTTCACCATGAAACCGTGGTGGTCGATCTCGTCCGCGCCGTCGATGTAAACGCCGAGTTCGTCGACCTCGTTGCTGTCGAACACCGGAATGCCCAGGGCACGCAGGCGCTCGGTCGAGGCCACCGAGCTGGACACCGCGCCCTTGATCTGGTCCTTGATGGTGGCCAGCGCGTCGATGAACTTGTTCACCGTGGAGCCCGTGCCCACGCCGACGATTTCACCCTTGGCCACGTAGGCCAGCGCGGCGCGGCCGACCTGGGCCTTGAGTTCGTCCTGGGAGATGGTGCCCGCGCCGTTCGCGGCGCCGGCGGCGGAAGAAGGGGAAACGGGTGCAGTCATCGCGGAGAATCCTTGGCTCATTGAAGTCGAGAATTATCCGATGCCCCTGCTCCCCTCTTCGCTCTACGGCCTGGCCCGGCCCTTTCTGTTCGGCTTCGACCCGGAGCATGCCCACGAACTCACGCTCGACGGGCTGGCCCGCACGCAGAACACGCCACTGGCCTGCGCCTACGCCGCGCCGCGCGTCGATGATCCGGTCACACTGGCGGGGCTGGAATTTCCCAACCGCGTGGGCCTGGCCGCCGGCCTCGACAAGAACGCCCGCTGCATCGACGCCTTTGCCGCCATGGGCTTCGGCTTTGTCGAAGTCGGCACGGTCACGCCCAAGGCGCAGCCGGGCAATCCCAAGCCGCGCATGTTCCGCCTGCCCCAGCGCGACGCGCTCATCAACCGGCTCGGGTTCAACAACGAGGGGCTCGATGCCTTTCTTGCCAACGTGCAGAAGGCGCGCTTCCGCAGGAGCGGCAGGGGCGGCAGCAGGAAGCCGATGCTGCTCGGGCTCAACATCGGAAAGAACGCCGCCACGCCCATCGAAAAGGCCGTGGACGACTACCTGGCCTGCCTCGACGGCGTGTACCCGCATGCCGACTACGTGACCATCAACATCTCGAGCCCCAACACCGCCAACCTGCGGACGCTGCAGAGCGACGAGGCGCTCGACGCCCTGCTGGGCGCCATCGCCGAGCGCCGCCATGCGCTGGCCGAGCGCAGCCGCCGGCGCGTGCCGCTGTTCGTGAAGATCGCCCCCGACCTGGACGAGAGCCAGGTCGCGGTGATCGCCGCCGCGCTGCAGCGCCACGGCATGGACGGCGTGATCGCCACCAACACCACGCTGGCGCGCGATGCGGTCGCCGGCCTGCCGCATGCCGATGAAGCGGGCGGACTCTCGGGCGCACCCGTGCGCGAGGCGAGCAACCGCGTGGTCGCGCAATTGCGCGCGGCGCTGGGGCCGGGCTTTCCGATCATCGGGGTGGGGGGCATCCTGAGCGCGGCCGATGCCAAGGCCAAGATTGCCGCAGGTGCGGACGTGGTGCAGATCTACACCGGCCTCATCTACCGCGGCCCGGCGCTGGTGCGCGAAGCGGCGCAGGCGTTGCTGCAAAGCCGCAGCGCCGCCTGAGCCTTCGCTCTTTTCTTCTTCAGCGCATGCGCCAGAGCACTGGCGCAATGAACGCGGCCCAGCGGAGCAGCCGCTTGGGACGGATCACCACCACCGCCACCGCGGCGGCGACGCCGGTGGCCACGGGGTGCTCCCGCGCAATGCGCAATGCTGCGGCTGCCGCCGATTCGTCGGCCGGAGGTGCTTCGGAAGAAGCACCCGTTGCACCGGCGGGCCGCGCCGGGCCTGCGCCCTGCATCGTGGCAATGCGTTCGCGCTGACGCTCCATGCGGGCGAGCAGTTCTTCGCGCGTGGCGGGCCGGCGGGGACGCGGCGCTTCTTCGTCCTGGTCGGGATCCTTGCCGAGGCCGAAGCTGTCCTGCACCCAGGCCCAGTCGCGTTCGAATTCACGGCGTGCCGGCATGAAGCTGTTGGAGGCATTGCGAAGGGTCAGGAACAGCCCCAGCGCCGCGCCCAGCCAGAGCAGGACCCACACGCCGGCCACCGACCACGCCGCCGCGATGCGGTGCGGCGTTTCCCAGAAATGCACCACCACCGCCATTGAGAGCAACGCCACCGCCACCGTGGTGAGGCCGAGCACGGCCACCACCAGCACGAGCATCAGCTTGAGGCGCTGCTTCTCGTCCTCCCACGCCATGCGCAGGAGCTGCACGCGGTCTTCGGCCGCCAGCGCGCCTTCGGCGGCAGCAATCCGCAGCCGCCGCAAACGAGCATCGAGCCCGAACAGGGACAGCAATCTCATGCGCCGACTCCGGCTCGGCGAGGGACGGCGCGGCGGCGGCTTGCGTTCAGGTCAGCGGCGGCCAAGCAGCAGGCCCACCAGCACGCCGACGGCCAGCGCAGCGCCGGCGATCTGCCACGGTTCGTCGTGGGCGTAGGCGTTGGCAGAGTTGGCCGCTTCGCGGGCCTTCTTGGCGGCCAGCTTGCTCTTTTCCGCGGCAAGCTCGCGCGCAATGGCGAGCTTGGTGTCGATGCGCTGGCGCAGCGCCTTGATGTGGGGAACCGAATCCAGGTCCTTGCTGGCCAGCACGCCGCGCACGTCGCTTGCGATGTCTTCGGCTGCCGCTTCGATATTGTTGGATGCACTCATTGGAAACTTTCCTCCGTGATGACACCGGCACCGCGCCGGCGGCTTCACGCCAGCAAATGGCGTGGTGTCATGTTACAGGCACAAAAGCCCCTCATGCACAGCAGTTATGCAGACTTCTGCACGCGATGGGCCCTGCATTGCGTCCGCCGTCAGCCCGTCGCGAGCAGGCGCTCGACGTGTCGCCCGATCGCCAGGCTGCTCGTGAGCCCGGGCGACTCGATGCCAAACAGATTGACCAGCCCGCGCACCCCGTGCGATTCGGGTCCGTCGATCATGAAGTCGCGCGCCGGCTCGTCCGGGCCCGAGATCTTGGGCCGCATGCCCGCATAGCCGGGAATCAGCGCCCCGTCGGGCAAGGCAGGCCAGTACTTGCGCACCTCGGCGTAGAAGCCATTGCCGCGCGCCGGGTCCACCACCAGGTCGTCGGCTGCTTTCACCCATTGCACGTCGGGCCCGAACTTGGCTTGCCCGCCCAGGTCGATCGTCAGGTGCACACCCAGTCCGCCGGGTTCGGGCACCGGATAGACGAGGCGGCTGAAAGGTGCGCGGCCCGACAGCGTGAAATAGCTGCCCTTGGCAAAGTAGGCGGTGGGCACGGCCGCCGGCGGCAGGCCTTCGAAGCGGCGGGCCAGTTCGGGCGCGAGCAGGCCGGCTGCATTGACTACGGTGTTGCAGCGCAGCGCCGTCCCGTCTTCAGCTACCAGGACGATAGCGTCCCGGCCGCATTCCGCACGGGCAATGGGCGATTTCAGCGCCAGCATGCCGCCGGCGT
The DNA here is from genome assembly GCF_033807855.1 of Variovorax sp. SPNA7. Lineage (NCBI taxonomy): Bacteria > Pseudomonadati > Pseudomonadota > Betaproteobacteria > Burkholderiales > Comamonadaceae > Variovorax > Variovorax sp. SPNA7. The sequence continues at coordinate 2,626,254 of NZ_CP138513.1, read as the reverse complement.
TCTCCAGGTCGCCGAGCAGGCTCAGCATCAAGGCATGGCTGTCGACGATGCCGGTGCTCGGCGAATGCAATGCCGCCACGCAATGAAGCTGCGGCTCCATGTCCATGGCCTGCTGCGCGGTCAGCAGCACGAGGTCGCCGACACCGTTGGCGGCCGCCTTGGCACGGATGACCTCGAGCTGGGCCACCTGCTCGGGCGAGGTCGCGACGATCAGCTTGCCGCAGCGCCGGTGGGGCACGCCGCGCTCTGCCGCGTAGCCGTAAAGCGCCTCCTTGCCCTCGACGCAAAGCCTCGCCTTGAGCGAGCCCTGCGGGTAGTAGATGCCCGCATGAATCACCTCGCTGTTGCGCGAACTGGTGCCGGTGCCAATGGCACCTTCGGCTTCCAGCACCACCACCTCCCGGCCCGCGAGCGCCAAGGCGCGCGCCACTGCCAGTCCCACCACACCGCCGCCGATGACGGCGCAATCGAGTTCATCCATCGTGCGAGCTTATCGCGGCTCGCGGGCGGATCTCTTCAGGACGTGGTGGGGGGCGGCTCGGGATCGGTCGGCTCGTCGGGCGGCGTGCTTGGCCCTTCGTCAGGCTCCACGGGCAGATCCGGCGTGATGGGGGGTGGAAGGTCGGGATGGGTGGCCATGGCGGAACTCTCCTTTGCCTTTTTCTAAGCTGCTGCGGCACACCTTCAGCCAGCACAGGGCGGCAATCGGCGTCAGCGCGAGCCGACAGTTTCTTGAATCAGGCCACCCCAACGAGAGCTCGACCAGCGATGTACGACGAAACGGTACGCTTCCGGATCGAAGACAGATGTGATGTACTTTGACGCGTCGTTCCATAGGGAGAGAGAGATATGTCGACCATCGACGCGAACGGGATGCTCGTCGATCCCAAAGTGATCTCCAGGCGTTCATCCGGCATCGAACACGGCGCCCTGCCCAAGGTGCTGGCCATCGTCGTCCATCAAACAGACTCATCGACCGCCGAGTCCAGTCTCAACAGCTACGGAGATGGTGGCAATGGCGCCCATTTCCTCATCGACAAGAATGGCCAGATCTATCAAACGGCCAGCCTCCACGCGCGCTGCTACCACGTCGGCAAATTGATCAAGTCGAAGTGCCTGACCGTCAACAAGAACACGTGCGACACGGCAGCCATGGCCAAGATGCTGGCAATGTCGTGGATTCAGCAGATCAACGCACTGGATGCGCATGAACGCGCCAAGTCGTATCCGGACCGGTACCCGGTCAACAACGAGGCCATCGGCATCGAGCTCGTGGGACTGCACATCGACGAGAAGACCTATGAAGTGGTGACGGCTGCGCAGAACACGGCGCTGCAATGGCTCATCGACGAGTTGTATGCCCAGTTCAACCTGAAGCCCGCCGATGTCTACAGGCACCCGACGGTTTCATACAAAAATCCGGGCGAAGCGAGCTCGGCGATATGGAAATGAAGTCTCGGATCACAGTCACGGCAGCCGGGGCGCTGCTCGTTGCAGCGTGTGCAACCGGCAGCGCAGGATTCACGGACGTCTTTGTCGCCGACTTCCGATCCGACCAACCCGCCACCTGCCGCCCGACGGATGTGCCGCAAAACCACGGCAAGGCGCGCGAGTTTTTCTCGCGGGCCAAACAGGTTGACTACAAGACACTGCACGACAACTATGAGCAGGCGCCCTGCTTTGTCGAAGGTACATTGAAGCAGCGCGGCAAATCATGCGACTGGCAGATTCGCGCGGGCGCCACGGGCGCGGTTCAGTGCGGGGAACAGCGGCTGTACTTTGCCTGCGATACCTGCAACGACCTGTTCGGCACGAAGTAATTAGACGCAAAAAAAGCGACTTGGACAATCCAAGTCGCTTTATTCAGGAAATTGGTGGGCGGTGGAGGCTTCGAACCTCCGACCCCAGCAGTGTGAATGCTGTGCTCTACCCCTGAGCTAACCGCCCTTTCAACTCTTTGGCACCACTGCTGCAGTGCCTTGGAATTAATCGCGTTGCGCGAAGCCTTCGATTATGCCACAGGATTTCAGCTGTTTTGCCGAAACAGCGTGCGCCCGTTGCTGGATTTGTCGAGCTGCGACAACACGGCTTCATGCGCCGCAAGCTCCTGCTCGGCCGCCACGATCACCGGCAGGTCGAACTGGCTCAGGTCGATGGCCACCACCGTGGTGCCCTGCGCCGGCTCGTTCGAGCTCACGTCGATCAGCAATGCATCCTGGCCGCGCGTGAGATTGATGTACACGTCGGCCAGCAGCTGCGCGTCGAGCTTGGCGCCGTGGAAGGTGCGGTTCGAGCGGTCGACGCCGAAGCGGTCGCACAGCGCGTCGAGCGAATTGCGCTTGCCCGGGTAGACCTGCTTGGCCATGGCCAGCGTGTCGGTCACCTCGCCGACGAAGCTGCGCAGCGGCGGCAGGCCGGCCAGCTCGAGCTCCTTGTTGAGGAAGCCGACGTCGAAGGCCGCGTTGTGGATGATCAGCTCGGCGCCGCGCAGGTACTCGACGATGTCGTTGGCCAGCGTGGCGAACTTCGGCTTGTCGCGCAGGAAGTCGGTTGTCAGGCCGTGCACCTTGAGCGCGTCTTCATGGCTCTCGCGCTCGGGGTTGAAGTAGATGTGCAGGTCGTTGCCGGTGAGCTTGCGGGCGAACAGCTCCACGCAGCCCAGTTCGATGATGCGGTCGCCGTTCTCGGCGGACAGGCCGGTGGTTTCAGTGTCGAGGACGATCTGGCGCGACATGCGGTAGCTCTTTCAGTGGTTCTCTTTGGCGTGGTTGATCGAGTACTTGGGAATCTCGATCGTCACATCTTCCTGCGCCAGGATCGCCTGGCAGCTCAGGCGCGATTGTGGCTCCAGGCCCCAGGCGCGGTCGAGCAGGTCTTCTTCGCCCTCCTCGGCCTCGTTCAGCGAATTGAAGCCCTGCCGCACGACCACGTGGCAAGTGGTGCAGGCGCAGCTCATCTCGCAGGCGTGCTCGATGTTGATATGGTTGTCGAGCAGCGCCTCGCAGATCGAAGTGCCGGCCGGTGCCGTGATTTCTGCACCCTGCGGGCAGTATTCGGGATGCGGAAATATCTTGATGGTGGGCATGTGGTTCTCAGAGGGATTCGAGCTTGCGGCCTGACAACGCGCGCGCGATGCCCGCGTTCATGCGCTCGGCGGCAAAGGCTTCGGTGTCGTTGGCCAGCGTCTTGGTGGCGCCTTCGATGGCCGCGGCATCATTGCCCTTCGCGGCTTCGCGCAACTTTGCCATCGACGCATCGATGACTGCGCGCTCTTCTTCGCCCAGCAGATCGCCGTCGGCATCGAGCGCGCTCTGGGTGGCCAGCAGCATGCGCTCGGCATCGACGCGCGCCTCCACCAGCGCGCGCGCCTGCATGTCCTGCTGCGCGGTGGAAAAGCTCTCCTGCAGCATGCGCGCGATCTGGTCGTCCGAGAGTCCGTACGAAGGCTTGACCGTCACGCTCGCCTCCACGCCGCTGCCCTGCTCCTTGGCGCTGACGCTCAGCAAGCCATCGGCATCGACGGTGAAGGTCACGCGGATGCGCGCCGCGCCTGCCGCCATGGGCGGGATGCCGCGCAGCGTGAAGCGCGCCAGGCTGCGGCAGTCGGCGACCAGGTCGCGTTCGCCCTGCACCACGTGCAGTGCGAGTGCCGTCTGGCCGTCCTGGTAGGTGGTGAAGTCCTGCGCCATTGCCGTGGGAATGGTCTGGTTGCGCGGCACGATGCGCTCGACCAGCCCACCCATGGTCTCGATGCCCAGCGACAGCGGGATCACGTCGAGCAGCAGCAGATCGCCCGCGCCGTTGTTGCCGGCCAGTTGGTTGGCCTGGATGGCGGCGCCGAGCGCCACGACCTCATCGGGGTTCAGGTTGACGAGCGGCTCGCGGCCGAAGAATTCGGCGACGGCACTGCGGATCTGCGGCATGCGGGTGGAGCCGCCGACCAGCACGATGCCCTGCAGGTCGTCGGGCTTGAGCTTCGCGTCGCGCAGCGCCTTGCGAACCGCTGCGATCGTGCGGTCGGTGAGCGGCTTGGTGGCGGCGTCGAATTGCGCGCGCGTCAGGTCGAAGCGGGCGGCGCCGCCGGCAAGCTCGGCGCGGAACGCCACGGAATCGGCATCGGTCAGCGCCTCCTTGGCCGCACGGGCAGCCACCAGCACGGCGGCCTTGTCGGCGTCGCCGTCCACTTGCAGGCCGGTTTGCGCGAGCACGAAGTCGGCGAGCGCGTGGTCGTAGTCATCGCCGCCCAGGGCCGAGTCGCCGCCTGTGGCAATGACTTCGAACACGCCCTGCGTGAGCCGCAGGATCGAGATGTCGAAGGTCCCACCGCCCAGGTCGTAGACCGCGTAGACGCCTTCGCTCGCATTGTCCAGGCCGTAGGCAATGGCCGCGGCCGTGGGCTCGCTGATCAGGCGCAGCACGTTGAGGCCGGCGAGCTGCGCGGCATCCTTGGTGGCCTGGCGCTGGCCTTCGTCGAAGTAGGCCGGCACGGTGATGACGGCGCCGTAGAGCTCGTCGTCGAAGGTGTCTTCGGCGCGGTAGCGCAAGGTGGCCAGGATCTCGGCGCTGATCTCCACCGGCGACTTGATGCCCGCGGCCGTCTGCACCTTGACCATGCCGCCTTCATCCACCAGGCGGTAGGACATGGACTCGCGGTTGGCGATGTCGGCCAGCCCTCGGCCCATGAGGCGCTTGACCGAGGTGATGGTGTTCGCGGCATCCTGCGCGCGCGCGGCCAGCGCATCGAAGCCGATCTGGCGCCGCTCGCGGTCGAGATAGCGCACGGCGGAAGGCAGGATCACCCGGCCCTGGTCGTCGGGCAGGCATTCGGCCACGCCATTGCGCACCGCGGCCACCAGCGAATGCGTGGTGCCCAGGTCGATGCCCACGGCAATGCGGCGCTGATGCGGATCGGGCGCCTGGCCGGGTTCGGAAATCTGAAGAAGAGCCATAACGGACTATTGTCCCAACTGATCGAATTTGGCTTCGACGTCCTGTCCGAAGCGCTCAATGAACATGAGGGCTCTCACCTGCTGCGCGGCGGCCGGGTAATCGCCCTTCTCGTCGATCAGCCAGTCGAGCGACGACAGCGCGCGGGCACGCCCGGCCTCGACTTCGGCCTGCAGCTGCTCGACCGCGGCGATGTCGCCGGCGTCGTCGAGTGCCTCGCGCCATTCCATCTGCTGCATCAGGAAATCGGGCGGCATGGCGGTGTTGTTCTCGGCGTTCAGCGGTGCACCGTTGAGTTCGCAGATGTAGCTGGCCCGGCGGATCGGGTCCTTGAGGCGCTGGTAGGCCTCGTTGATGCGCACCGACCACTGCATCGCCACGCGCTGCGCCGCGGCGCCCTGCGCGGCAAAGCGGTCCGGATGGGCCTCGCGCTGCAGTTCCTTCCACCGCACATCGAGCACGGCACGGTCCTGCGCGAAGGTTGCGGGGACGTCGAACAGTTGAAAGTCGGTGTCGTTCAGGTTCATCAGACTGCCTGCCGGGCCGCCCCAAAGGCGGTCTGCGCCCCCTCGGGGGGCAGTGAGGACACAAGGTGCCGAACGTGGGGGCTCATATGGATCAAGAAAAAACCGCCAGCACATGACATGGTGGCGGCTGTGGTCGCTGTCAGCGACGGCGCATCAGATGCGGAAACTCTCTCCGCAACCGCAGCGGTCCCGCTCGTTCGGATTGATGAACTTGAAGCCTTCGTTCAGGCCCTCGCGCACGAAGTCGAGCTGCGTGCCGTCGATGTAGGCCAGGCTCTTGGGGTCGACCAGCACCTTCACGCCGTGGTCTTCGAACACCACGTCTTCAGGCGCGAACTCGTCCACGTACTCGAGCTTGTAGGCCAGGCCCGAGCAGCCGGTGGTCTTCACGCCCAGCCGCACGCCCACACCCTTGCCGCGTTTGCCGAGGTAGCGGGTGACGTGGCGCGCAGCGGCTTCGGTCAGCGTAACGGCCATGTCAGTGGACTGCCGATGGCTCGGCTTCTGCCGCCTTGGCGCCGTGCTTGGCCTTGTAGTCGCTCACGGCGGCCTTGATGGCGTCTTCGGCCAGGATCGAGCAGTGGATCTTGACGGGCGGCAGCGCCAGTTCCTCGGCGATCTGCGCGTTCTTGAGTGCCGCGGCTTCGTCGAGCGTCTTGCCCTTGACCCACTCGGTCACGAGCGAGGACGATGCAATGGCCGAGCCGCAGCCGTAGGTCTTGAAGCGCGCGTCTTCGATCACGCCGGTTTCGGGATTGACCTTGATCTGCAGCTTCATGACGTCGCCGCAGGCCGGCGCGCCGACCATGCCGGTGCCGACCGAGTCGTCGCCCTTTTCGAAGGAGCCGACGTTGCGGGGATTTTCGTAGTGGTCGATGACCTTGGATGAATATGCCATGGTGTACCTCTCAAACTTTGTTCAATGCGTCAGTGGGCCGACCACTGGATCGTGCTGATGTCGACGCCGTCTTGGAACATCTCCCACAGGGGGCTCAGCTCGCGCAGCTTGGCGACGTTGTGCTTGATGGTCGAGATGGCGTAGTCGATTTCTTCCTCGGTCGTGAAACGGCCGATGGTCATGCGCAGGCTGCTGTGGGCCAGCTCGTCGCTGCGGCCGAGCGCGCGCAGCACGTAGCTGGGTTCGAGGCTGGCCGAGGTGCAGGCCGAACCCGACGACACCGCCAGGCCCTTGATGCCCATGATCAGCGACTCGCCTTCGACGTAGTTGAAGCTCATGTTCAGGTTGTGCGGCACACGCTGCTCGAGGTCGCCGTTGATGAACACCTGGTCCACGTCCTTCAGGCCGTCGAGCAGGCGCTTCTGCAGGCGCGCCGCCTGGGCGATGTCTTCCTTCATTTCGAGCCTGGCGATGCGGAAGGCCTCGCCCATGCCCACGATCTGGTGCGTGGGCAGCGTGCCCGAACGCATGCCGCGCTCGTGGCCGCCGCCGTGCATCTGTGCCTCGAGCCGCACGCGGGGCTTGCGGCGCACGTACAGCGCGCCGATGCCCTTGGGGCCGTAGGTCTTGTGCGAAGCCAGGCTCATCAGGTCGATGGGCAGCTTGGCGATGTCGATCTCGACCTTGCCGGTGGCCTGGGCCGCATCGACGTGGAAGATCACGCCCTTTTCGCGGCAGGCATTGCCGAGCGCGACCACGTCCTGGATGACGCCGATCTCGTTGTTGACGTACATCACGCTCGCAAGGATGGTGTCGGGGCGGATCGCCGCCTTGAACTTGTCCAGGTCGAGCAGGCCGTTTTCCTCGACGTCCATGTAGGTGACTTCGAAGCCCTGGCGCTCGAGCTCACGCATGGTGTCGAGCACGGCCTTGTGCTCGGTCTTCACCGTGATGAGGTGCTTGCCCTTGCCCTTGTAGAACTGGGCCGCGCCCTTGAGCGCGAGGTTGTTCGACTCGGTGGCGCCGGAGGTCCAGACGATCTCGCGCGGATCGGCTCCGATCAGCTCGGCCACGTAGCCGCGCGCCTTCTCGACCGCCTCTTCAGCCTCCCAGCCCCAGGCATGGCTGCGCGACGCCGGGTTGCCGAAATGCTCGCGCAACCAGGGGATCATGGCGTCGACCACACGCGGGTCGACCGGCGTGGTGGCGCCGTAATCGAGATAGATCGGGAAATGAGGAGTGACGTCCATGGCTGGCTCGGGCTGGCGTGGGGTTGTTTCTTTGATCTGGGCTTCTCGCGGCAGCGCCCGAAGGCGCTCCACGGCTTCTTCAGGACTTCGCGAAGGCGTTGCCGAGGGCAAACACCGAATTCGGCGCGTTCACGCGAATCGGCTTGACCACCGGCTGCGCGGAAATCGCGCGCTTGACGACTGGCTTGTTCTCGATCTGCACGCCCTTGGCGATCTGGTCGTCGACCAGCTTCTGCAGCGTGACGGAATCGAGGAACTCGACCATGCGCTGGTTCAGCGAGGCCCAGAGCTCGTGCGTCATGCAGCGGCCGGCTTCGCCCAGGCAGTTTTCCTTGCCGCCGCATTGCGTGGCATCGATGGGCTCATCGACGGAAACAATGATGTCTGCGACGGTGATATCCGCAGCCTTGCGGCCGAGGCTGTAGCCGCCGCCGGGGCCGCGGGTCGACTCGACCAGCTCGTGGCGGCGCAGTTTGCCGAACAGCTGTTCGAGATACGACAACGAAATCTGCTGCCGCTGGCTGATCGCAGCCAGCGTGACCGGACCGGTGTTCTGACGCAGCGCCAGATCGATCATTGCTGTGACCGCAAAACGGCCTTTGGTAGTGAGACGCATCGCAAGCTCCTTCAAGTGCTTACCGTTGAAATGACACCGTGGCCCGAGGCCGCGGTGACTTCGTCTCCGCCCTGCCCGACCCCTGGCGCTGGTGAACCAGCCGGTGGGATCGGTTCTTCATCGCGAAGTTCTTTTTTCTTGTTGTTGAGTATTTCGCTCAAGTATAGCAGAAGACCTTGAGGTCTGCTCGGGTAAACCCCTGCGGAAACCGCTTGAAGAAACCGGAACCCCGGCCTAAGACGGCAGGATCGCGATATTGTCCCCGCCGGAGGCGCCGAAAGCCTGCTCCCGCAGCAGCGCCAGCTGGTCGCGCACCCGGGCCGCCTTCTCGAATTCGAGGTTGCGGGCGTGCTCCATCATGAGCTTTTCGAGCCGCTTGATCTCGCGGGCGATGTCCTTTTCGCTCATGTCCTCGACCTTGGCGCGTTCCAGGTCGAGCTTGGCCATTTCCTTGCCCGTCTTTTCGCTGTAGACGCCGTCGATCAGGTCGCGCACCTGCTTGACGATGCTGCGCGGGGTGATGCCATTGGCCTCGTTGTGGGCGATCTGCCGGGCGCGGCGGCGCTCGGTTTCGTCGATGGCCTTCTTCATCGAGTCGGTCATCCGGTCGGCATAGAGGATGGCCTTGCCGTTCAGGTTGCGCGCCGCACGGCCGATGGTCTGGATCAGCGAGCGCTCGGCGCGCAGGAAGCCCTCCTTGTCGGCATCGAGGATGGCCACCAGTGACACCTCGGGAATGTCCAGGCCCTCGCGCAGCAGGTTGATGCCCACCAGCACGTCGAAGCTCCCCAGGCGCAGGTCGCGCAAGATTTCGACCCGCTCGACGGTGTCGACGTCGCTGTGCAGGTAGCGCACCTTCACGCCGTTGTCGCCCAGGTAATCGGTCAGCTGCTCGGCCATGCGCTTGGTCAGCGTGGTGATGAGCACACGTTCGTTCTTGTCGACGCGGATGCGGATCTCGCCCAGCACGTCATCCACCTGGTGGGTTGCGGGGCGCACCTCGACCTCGGGGTCGATCAGGCCGGTCGGCCGCACCAGCTGCTCGACCACATTGCCGGCATGGTCCTTCTCGTACTGCGCGGGCGTGGCGGAGACGAAGATGCACTGGCGCATGCGCGTCTCGAACTCCTCCAGCTTGAGCGGCCGGTTGTCCAGCGCGCTCGGCAGCCGGAAGCCGTATTCGACCAGCGTGGTCTTGCGCGCCCGGTCGCCGTTGTACATGCCACCAAGCTGGCCGACCATCTGGTGGCTCTCGTCGAGGAACATCAGCGCGTCCTTCGGCAGGTAGTCGGTCAGCGTGGCCGGCGGTTCGCCAGGCGCCGCGCCCGAAAGGTGGCGCGTGTAGTTCTCGATGCCCTTGCAGTGGCCGATCTCGGCCAGCATCTCCAGGTCGAAGCGGGTGCGCTGCTCCAGCCGCTGCGCCTCCACCAGCTTGCCCTGCGAGACGAATTCCTTGAGCCGCTCGGCCAGCTCGATCTTGATGGTCTCGACCGCGCTCAGCACCTTGTCGCGCGGCGTCACGTAGTGGCTTGACGGGTACACGGTGAAACGCGGGATCTTCTGCCGGATGCGGCCCGTGAGCGGGTCGAACAGTTGCAGCGTCTCGATCTCGTCGTCGAACAGCTCGATGCGGATGGCCAGCTCGCTGTGCTCGGCCGGAAACACGTCGATGGTGTCGCCGCGCACGCGGAAGGTGCCGCGCGAAAAGTCCTGCTCGTTGCGGGTGTACTGCATGCGGATCAGCCGGCCGATCACGTCGCGCTGGCCGATCTGGTCGCCCACCCGCATGATGAAACGCATCTGCGTGTAGTCCTCGGGCGTGCCGATGCCGTAGATGGCGCTCACCGTGGCCACGATGACCGTGTCGCGCCGCTCCAGCACGCTCTTGGTGGCCGACAGCCGCATCTGCTCGATGTGCTCGTTGATCGACGAGTCCTTCTCGATGAACAGGTCGCGCTGGGGCACGTAGGCCTCGGGCTGGTAGTAGTCGTAATAGCTCACGAAGTACTCGACGGCGTTCTTGGGGAAGAACTCGCGGAATTCGCTGTAGAGCTGCGCCGCCAGCGTCTTGTTGGGCGCGAACACGATGGCCGGGCGGCCCAGCCGCGCGATCACGTTGGCCATGGTGAAAGTCTTGCCCGAGCCCGTGACGCCCAGCAGCGTCTGGAACACCTCGCCGTCGAGCACGCCCTCGACCAGCCCGTCGATGGCCTTCGGCTGGTCTCCGGCCGGCGGATAGGGCTGGAAAAGTTCGAAAGGCGAACCGGGACATTTGATGAATTCGCCCTGCTTGGCCGGACCGATCGGGTCCAGTTTCTTCAGGTCTGCTATGGCTTCGTTGTTCTCTGGCATGGCTGTTCCCGACAGGTGGCGGTGGCGCCGGTAAAATTCAAGGCAACCGGAAAGCGTAGCGCAAGTCCGGTTGCCAGCGAAGCTTTCATCCCAAAGGACTTTCTCCATGTCTATGTTCACCGCGGTCGAAATGGCACCGCGCGACCCGATCCTCGGCCTCAACGAGCAGTTTGCAGCCGACACCAACCCCAACAAGGTCAACCTCGGCGTCGGCGTCTACTACGACGACAACGGCAAGCTGCCGCTGCTGCAGTGCGTGCAGGCGGCCGAACAGAACATGATGAAGGCGCCCACCGCGCGCGGCTACCTGCCGATCGACGGTATCGTGGCGTATGACAACGCGGTCAAGGGCCTGGTCTTCGGCGCCGACAGCGAGCCGGTGCAATCGGGCCGCGTGGCCACCATCCAGGCCATCGGCGGCACCGGCGGCCTCAAGGTCGGCGCCGACTTCCTCAAGAAGCTCAACCCCAAGGCCAAGGTGCTGATCAGCGACCCGAGCTGGGAAAACCACCGCGCCCTGTTCACCAACGCGGGCTTCGAAGTCGAAAGCTATCCCTACTACGACGCCGCCAGGCGCGGCGTCAACTTCGACGGCATGCTGGCCGCGCTCAACGCGGCGCCCGCCGGCACCGTCGTCGTGCTGCACGCCTGCTGCCACAACCCGACCGGCTACGACATCACGTCCGAGCAGTGGGACCAGGTCGTGGCCGCGGTCAAGGCCAAGGGCCTGGTGCCCTTCCTCGACATGGCCTACCAGGGCTTCGGCTACGGCCTGAAGGAAGACGGCGCGGCCGTCGCCAAGTTCGTCGACGCGGGCCTGACCTTCTTCGTCTCGACCTCGTTCTCGAAGAGCTTCAGCCTCTACGGCGAACGCGTGGGCGCCCTCTCGGTGCTGTGCGAGAACAAGGAAGAAGCCGGCCGCGTGCTGTCGCAGCTCAAGATCGCGATCCGCACCAACTACAGCAACCCGCCGATCCACGGCGGCGCCGTGGTGGCCGCGGTGCTCGGCAACCCTGAACTGCGCGCCCTGTGGGAAAAGGAACTCGGCGAAATGCGCGTGCGCATCAAGGCCATGCGCCAGAAGCTGGTCGACGGCCTCAAGGCCGCCGGCGTGAAGGAAGACATGAGCTTCATCACCACGCAGATCGGCATGTTCAGCTACTCGGGCCTCAGCAAGGACCAGATGGTGCGCCTGCGCAACGAGTTCGGCGTGTACGGCACCGACACCGGCCGCATGTGCGTGGCCGCGCTCAACAGCAAAAACATCGACTACGTCTGCGCATCGATCGCCAAGGTCATCTAGGCGTCAGCAAGGTGTGAGGGAATCTGCGTTTTACGATTCCTTCACATTCTTGGCCTGAAAACGGCCCTTTCAGCAGGGCCGGTGTAGGGGTTAGGCCCCCTGCAAGTCAGCGAATGCGCTGATATATTGCATTGCAACATTCCACTCCAAGACCAGCGATGCTCTATCAACTCTATGAAGCCCAGCGTTCCCTCATGGAACCGTTTTCGGACTTCGCGCAAGCGGCTTCCAAGCTCTATGGCCAAGGCGCGGTGTGGGGCCAGCTGCCCATGGCCCAGCGCATGGCGGCCGGCTACGACCTGCTCTATCGCCTCGGCAAGGATTACGAGAAGCCCGAGTTCAACATCAAGTCCGTGAAGGTCGAGGGCGAAGACGTGGTCATCCAGGAGGCTGTCGAGCTCGACAAGCCTTTCTGCGAGCTGCGCCGCTTCAAGCGCTTCACCGACGAGCCGCACATCCTCAAGACGCTCAAGAGCCAGCCCGTGGTGCTGATCGTGGCGCCGCTGTCGGGCCACTACGCCACGCTGCTGCGCGACACCGTGCGCACCATGCTGCAGGACCACAAGGTCTACATCACCGACTGGAAGAACGCGCGCCTCGTGCCCATGTCGGAGGGCGAGTTCCACCTCGACGACTACATCAACTACGTGCAGGAATTCATCCGCCGGCTGCAGGCCGAGTACGGCAACTGCCACGTGGTGAGCGTGTGCCAGCCGACCGTGCCGGTGCTGGCGGCCGTGTCGCTGATGGCGAGCCGCGGCGAGCCGCTGCCCCTGACCATGACGATGATGGGCGGCCCGATCGACGCGCGCAAGTCGCCCACCGCGGTCAACAACCTCGCGATGAACAAGAGCTTCGAGTGGTTCGAGAACAACGTGATCTACCGGGTGCCGCAGGGCTTCCCGGGCGAAGGCCGGCGCGTGTACCCGGGCTTCCTGCAGCACACGGGCTTCGTGGCCATGAACCCCGACCGCCACGCGTCGAGCCATTACGACTACTTCAAGGACCTCATCAAGGGCGACGACGCAAGCGCCGAGGCCCACCGCAAGTTCTATGACGAGTACAACGCCGTGCTCGACATGGACGCCGACTACTACCTGGACACCATCCGCACCGTGTTCCAGGATTTCGAACTCGTGAACGGCACCTGGGACGTCAAGAACCCCAAGGGCCAGATCGAGCGCGTGCGTCCGCAGGACATCCATTCGACCGCGCTGCTGACCGTCGAGGGCGAACTCGACGACATTTCGGGCTCGGGCCAGACCGAGGCCGCGCACAGCCTTTGCACCGGCATTGCCGATTCGCAGCGCGAACACTACGAAGTCAAGGGCGCGGGCCACTACGGCATCTTCAGCGGCCGCCGCTGGCGCGACCTGGTCTACCCCAAGGTGATGAAGTTCATCGCAGCCCACGACCAGCCCCAGCGCCGCGCCGGCGCACGCGAAAGCCTGCCGGCCGAAGACCGCATCAAGCCGGGCCGGAGCACGGCGGCCGTGGCCGCCGGCAAGAATGTCGCAGCGAGGAAAGCGGTGGCGGTTGCCGCCGCCAAGAAGCCCGCGGCACGCAGGAAGTGAACGGGCTGGCCGCACGCATCCACGATGCACTGCCGCAGACGCAGTGCACACGCTGCGGCTACCCCGATTGCGCCGGCTATGCGCAGGCCGTGGCCGACAGCCAGGCGGGCATCAACCAGTGCCCGCCCGGCGGCGCCGAAGGCGTGGCCAGGCTGGCGCGGCTCACGGGCCGCGAGCCGCTCCCGCTCGATCCGCAGTTCGGCACCGAAGGCCCGCGCGCGATGGCGGTCATCGACGAAGCCTGGTGCATCGGCTGCACGCTCTGCCTCGATGCCTGCCCCACCGATGCCATCGTGGGCATCAACAAGCGCATGCACACCGTGATCGAAGCGCACTGCACGGGCTGCGAGCTCTGCATTCCGGTCTGCCCTGTCGATTGCATCTCGCTCGAGGTCGAGACGCCGGGCCGCAGCGGCTGGCAGGCCTGGTCGCAAGTGCAGGCCGAAGCCGCGCTGCGGCGCTACAAGCTGCACGGCGAGCACCGCCGCGCGGACAAGCGCAAGAGCGAGCAAGAAGCCCCCACCGTCGCGCAGCCGCAGGCCGCCGACACGCGCAAGCGGTCCATCGTCGAAGCCGCGCTGGCGCGTGCCCGCGCCGCCTCGCAACAACAACGCCCACCCACCGCCAAGCCATGACCTTCGACACCCTGCTGATCTACGTCGTCGCCTCGCTCGCACTGGCCGTGATCCCCGGCCCGACGATGCTGCTGGCGCTGTCCAACGGCATCGACGGCGGCATGCGCCGCGCGAGCTGGGGCATTGCCGGCGCGTCGCTCGGGAGCATCACGCTGATCGCAGTGGTTGCGCTCGGGCTGGGCTCGCTGCTGGCCGCATCCGAACTGCTCTTCAACGCGATCCGCATGGCAGGTGTGGCCTACCTGGTCTGGCTCGGCGTCAAGCTGTGGCGCAGCGAAGAGGCCGACCTTGGCGCGGCGCTGGCCAAATCCGCCATCGAGGTTCGCCCGCATGGCCGCATCGCGCTCATGCGCAGCCTGCTCGTGGCGCTGTCGAACCCCAAGACCGTGCTGTTCTTCGCAGCCTTCCTGCCGCAGTTCATCGACATCGCCAAGCCGCAGGGCACGCAGTACCTGCTGCTCGGCTCGATCTTCGTGGCGCTCGACACCTGCGTGATGCTGGCCTATGCGGCCGCCGGAACGCAGGCCGTGCGCTGGCTCTCGCGCCGCGGCCTCAAGATGCTGAACCGCAGCTGTGCGGCCGGCATGTGGCTGCTGGCCGCAACGCTGGCCTTCTGGCGCCGCCCGGGCACCTGAACGGCGCGGGGTTCAGTTCTCTTGCGCCTTCTGCGGGCGCTTGAAGAGCAGCAGCAAAACACCGGCCAACACCACGGCCACCGCATACCACTCGAAGCTTGTCACCGTCTCGTTGGCAATCCACACGCCCAGCAGCATCGCGATCACCGGATTGACGAAGGTGTAGCTCGCGGCCAATGCAGCGGGCGCCTTCGCGAGCAGCACCATGTAGGCGTTGAACGCGATCAGCGAGCCGAACACCACGAGGTACAGCCAGGCGGCAGCGGCCACGGGCTGCGGCGGCCACACCAGCTGTTCGCCAGAGAGGGCCGCGAGCACCAGCAGCACCACGCCGCCGCAGATCATTTCGCTCGCGAAGCCCATCGCGCCGGGCGCGAGCGGCAGGCTGCGCTGGCTCAGCACGCTGCCCATCGACCAGCAGATGCAGGCAATGGAAATTGCCGCCAAGCCCGCGGGCGACGACTGGAAGCCACTGCCCTGGGTCAGCATCAGCACGCCCACGAGGCCGAGCGCAATGCCCGCCGCCTCCAGCCGCGTCGGCTTCACGCCCCAGATCAGGTTGAGCAGCGCAATCAGCAGCGGCACCACCGCGATGAAGGCCACCACCAGCCCGGAGCCGATCGACACTTCGGCATGGGCCGTGCCGCCCATGCCGCCACCCAGCATCAACGTGCCGACCACGAGGGCATTGCGCCACTGCAGGCGCGAGGGCCAGGCCGCGCCGCGCCAGCGCATCCAGGCGGCGAGCAGCACGCCCGCGAACAGGAAGCGCGAGCCCATCTGAAGAAACGGCGCAAAGCTGACCAGCGCGTACTTGATCGCAAGATAGGTCGAGCCCCAGACCACCCAGGTGGCGGCCAGGCAGAGCCACAGCAGCGGCGGCAGTGCGGTGCGCGCGGGACCGGACGCGGCTTGGGCGGGGGATGCGAGAGTGGGCATGTCGGTGTTGTCTTGTTGGTATGGAAACGCCGTCCATGGTATGAAAGCAATCTTCTCGCAACCATGCACATTTCATGGTTCTTTGCGTTTCACACCGTCGATTTGAAGGAGTTGCATGGACTTCAGCTTGAACCCCGCGCTGGATGCGCACGACACCCGCATCCTGGCCGAACTGCAGGCCGATGCGCGGCTCACCATGGCCGAGCTCGGCCGCCGCGTGCACCTGAGCCAGCCGGCCGTGACGGAGCGCGTGAAGAAGCTCGAGGCCGCGGGCGTGATCAGCGGCTACCGCGCGACCGTGAACCTCGGCAAGCTCGGCTACGGCATCCGCGCCATCATCCGCGTGGGCCGCGCCGACTATGCGCGCGTGGTGGAACTGGTGCAGCAGACGCCCGAATGCGTCAATGCCTACAACGTGACCGGCGACGACAGCTGGATCCTGGAGATCGCGGTCATCGACGTGAGTCACCTCGATGCAGTGGTCACCAAGTTCTGCATCCTCACCGAAACGGCCACCTCGATCATCCTGAACCCGGCGCGCGAGCACCAGCCGATGCTGCCGCCTCGGCATTCGGACGTGAAGCCGCCGATCAGGAAGGTGCTCAACGCGTAGTGGCCAGCGCGCTGAAGGCCGCCACCACTTCCGGCGGCGCCTGCACCATCTCGATCAGCACGCCCTCGCCCGCGATCGGAAACTCGTCGTTCGCCTTCGGGTGCAGGAAGCAGATGTCGAAACCCGCCGCGCCCTTGCGGATGCCGCCGGGCGCAAAGCGCACGCCCTGCGCGGTGAGCCACTCGACGGCCCTGGGCAGGTCGTCGATCCACAGGCCCACATGGTTGAGCGGCGTCGCATGCACGGCCGGCTTCTTCTCGGGGTCGAGCGGCTGCATCAGGTCGACCTCGACCTTGAACGGCCCGCTGCCCATCGAGCAGATGTCCTCGTCGACGTTCTCGCGCTCGCTCTTGAAGGTGCCCGTGACCTCGAGCCCCAGCATGTCGACCCAGAGCTTCTGCAGGCGCAGCTTGTCGGGGCCGCCGATGGCGATCTGCTGGATGCCCAGCACCTTGAAGGGGCGTGCGACGGCGGTGGTCATGCGGCGCAACCTTCCGGCTCCTCCTGCACCTGCCGCGCATTGAGGCCGAGCTTGCGCAGCAGCACCGTGTCGGCCTCGACGTCGGGGTTGCCGGTGACGAGCAGCTTGTCGCCATAGAAGATCGAGTTGGCGCCAGCCATGAAGCACAGCGCCTGCACCGCATCGCCCATCTGCTGGCGGCCCGCCGAGAGGCGCACGCGTGCGGTCGGCATCGTGATGCGCGCAACCGCGATCATGCGCACGAAGTCGAAGGGATCGACCGGCTCCGAATCGGCCAGCGGCGTGCCCGGCACGCGCACCAGGCTGTTGATCGGCACCGACTCCGGGTACGGATCCAGATTGGCCAGTTGCGCGATCAGTCCCGCGCGGTGCACCGGCTGCTCGCCCATGCCGACGATACCGCCGCAGCACACGCTGATGCCGGCGCTGCGCACATGGGCCAGCGTATCGAGCCGGTCCTGGTAGGTGCGCGTGTCGACCACGTCGGTGTAGTACTCGGGCGCGGTGTCGAGGTTGTGGTTGTAGTAGTCCAGGCCCGCGGCCTTGAGCTGGTGCGCGTGGTGCGGCTCCAGCATGCCGAGCGTGGCGCAGGTCTGCAGGCCCAGCCCCTTCACGGCCTCGACCAGCACGGCCACCTTCTCGACGTCGCGGTCCTTCGGCGCGCGCCATGCGGCGCCCATGCAGAAGCGCGTGGCGCCGGCGTCCTTGGCGGCCTGCGCGGCGCGCACCACCTCGTCCACTTCCATGAGCTTCTGCGCCTTCACGCCGGTGTCGAACTCGGCCGACTGCGGGCAGTAGCCGCAGTTCTCGGGACAGCCGCCCGTCTTGACCGAGAGCAGCGTCGCCAGCTCGATGTCGCCTTCCGGGAAGTGCTGGCGATGCACCGTCTGCGCTTCGAACAGCAGGTCCATCAGCGGCTTGTCGAGCAGCGCCTGTATCGCCTCGATCGTCCACGGGCCTTGCGGCGTGACCGGCTTTGCGGGCCGGTGCAGCGTGACAGGCGCCGAGATGGGCGCTTCAAAAAAAAGATCGGAGGTCGTCATATTAGTGAATCTTTCATAACTGCCCGAAGCGTTGCCTGTTCGGGAAACACCGCGGAACCGGCTTCGCCGGGCCGCAGGTGTTGCCCCCGGAAGGGGGCTGGAGAAGCGACACGAAGTGCGCGAAGCCTGGGGGTGAGCTTTATTCAAACTCCAGAATGATTTGATCGACCGCGAGCGACTCGCCCTTGTTGGCCGAAACCTTGCCGACCACGCCGTCTTGCGTGGCGAACAGCACGTTCTCCATTTTCATGGCCTCGATCACGGCCAGCTTCTCGCCGGCGCGCACCTGCTGCCCCGGCTGCACCGACACCTCGACCAGGAGGCCCGGCATCGGCGACATCAGGAACTTGCTCAGGTCGGGCGGCGCCTTGTAGGGCATCAGCTCGAGCAGGCGCGCGCCCCGGGGCGACAGCACCATCGCCTCGACCTGCGTGCCGTCGTGCGACACGCGCAGCGCCAGCGGGTTCTTGCCGGCCCCGCGCTCCACCTGCGCGGTGAAGGGCCTGTCGTTGACCGTACCCTGCACGCGAATGGCGCCGAGCGCAAAGCCGCTGTCGATCTTGTAGTTCTTGCCGCCCACCGCCACGGCGCTGGCGCCGGTCTTGCCATGGAAGTCGGTGACCGAAACAGGATGGTGCACGTGCTTGCCCTCAGGCCCCAGTTCCACCACCACGAACTGCTCGCCCACCTTCACGCCATGGCCTTCGAGTTGCCCGCTGATGCCCGAGGCCCGCGCGCGGTAGCGGCGGTGCACATAGGCCGCAAGCGCGATCAGGAACGAAGGATCGGCGTGCGGAACGTCTTCCGCATGAAAGCCCTTGCCGTAGTGCTCGGCAATGAAGCCGGTGTTGAAATCGCCCGCCACGAACTTCGGATGCGCGAGCAGCGCGGCCTGGAACGGAATGTTGCTGCTGATGCCGCGGATCACGAAGCCGTTGAGCGCCTCGCGCATGCGAGCAATCGCGTGCTGCCGGTCCTTGCCGTGCACGATGAGCTTGGCGATCATCGAGTCGTAGTACATCGGGATCTCGCCGCCGTCGTACACGCCGGTGTCCACGCGCACGCCGTTCAGGCGCTCGGTGTCGGCCGCGAACATGGTCTCGGCCGGCGGCTGGAACTTCACGAGGCGGCCGGTCGAAGGCAGGAAATTGCGGAACGGGTCCTCGGCGTTGATACGGCACTCGATGGCCCAGCCATTGCGCTTCACCTGTTCCTGCGTGAGCGGCAGTTCCTCGCCGGCCGCCACGCGGATCATCAGCTCGACCAGGTCGAGCCCCGTGATGCATTCGGTCACCGGGTGCTCCACCTGCAGCCGCGTGTTCATCTCCAGAAAGTAGAAGCTCTGGTCCTTGCCGACCACGAACTCCACCGTGCCCGCGCTCTGGTACTTCACGGCCTTGGCCAATTGCACCGCCTGCTCGCCCATCGCACGGCGCGTGGCGTCGCTGATGAAGGGCGAAGGCGCCTCCTCGATCACCTTCTGGTGCCGGCGCTGGATCGAGCATTCGCGCTCGTTCAGGTAGATGACGTTGCCGTGCGAATCGCCCAGCACCTGGATCTCGATGTGGCGTGGCTCCTCGACGAACTTCTCGATGAACACGCGGTCGTCGCCGAAGCTGTTGCGTGCCTCGTTGCGGCAGGAGGTGAAGCCCTCGAAGGCCTCGTTGTCGCTGTAGGCCACGCGCAGGCCCTTGCCGCCGCCGCCGGCCGAGGCCTTGATCATCACGGGGTAGCCGATGTCCTTGGCGATCTCGACCGCGCGCTCGGCCGTCTCGATGGCGTCGTTCCATCCCGGGATGGTGTTGACCTTGGCCTCGTTTGCGAGCTTCTTGGAGGCGATCTTGTCGCCCATGGCCGCGATCGAATAGTGCTTGGGTCCGATGAAGGCAATGCCCTCCTCCTCGACCTTGCGCGCGAAGGCCTCGTTCTCCGAGAGGAAGCCATAGCCCGGGTGCACGGCCTCGGCGCCGGTCTTCTTGCAGGCCTCGATGATGCGGTCGGCCTGCAGGTAGCTCTCGCGGCTCGGCGCGGCGCCAATGTGCACGGCCTCGTCTGCCAGTTCGACGTGGCGGGCTTCCTTGTCGGCGTCGGAATAGACGGCAACGGTGAGGATGCCCATCTTCTTGGCCGTCTGGATGACGCGGCAGGCGATTTCGCCGCGATTGGCGATCAGGATTTTCTTGAACATGTTTTTGTCCTGCACTCTCAGAGCGGAATGTTCCCGTGCTTGCGCCACGGGTTCTCGAGCTTCTTGTCTCGCAGCATCACCAGCGAGCGGCAGATGCGCTTGCGCGTCTCGTGCGGCAGGATCACGTCGTCGATGTAGCCGCGGGCGCCCGCCACATACGGATTGGCGAAGCGCGCCTTGTACTCGGCCTCGCGGGCGGCGAGCTTCTCGGGGTCGTTCTTGTCCTCGCGGAAGATGATTTCCACCGCGCCCTTCGCACCCATCACCGCGATCTCGGCGCGCGGCCAGGCGAGGTTGACGTCGCCGCGCAGGTGCTTGGAGGCCATCACGTCGTAGGCGCCGCCGTACGCCTTGCGCGTGATGACGGTGATCTTGGGCACGGTGCACTCCGCGTACGCGTAGAGCAGCTTGGCGCCGTGCTTGATGATGCCGCCGTACTCCTGGCCGGTGCCGGGCATGAAGCCGGGCACGTCGACGAAGGTGACCACCGGGATGTTGAAGGCATCGCAGAAGCGCACGAAGCGCGCGGCCTTGATGCTGCTCTTGATGTCCAGGCAACCCGCGAGCACCAGCGGCTGGTTGGCCACGATGCCGATGGTCTGGCCTTCCATGCGCGCGAAGCCGATCACGATGTTCTTCGCGTAGTCGGGCTGCAGCTCGAAGAAGTCGCCGTCGTCCACCACCTTGAGGATCAGCTCCTTGATGTCGTAGGGCTTGTTCGGGTTGTCGGGCACCAGCGTGTCGAGCGAATAGTCGGGCCGGTCGGCCGGGTCGCCCTGGCCGTTGTTGCCCAGGCGCACCGGCGGCTTCTCGCGGTTGCTGAGCGGCAGGTAGTTGTACAGGCGGCGCAGCATCATCAGCGCCTCGACGTCGTTCTCGAACGCCATGTCGGCCACGCCGCTGCGCGTGGTGTGGGTGACGGCGCCGCCCAGCTCTTCGGCGGTGACGCTCTCGTGCGTCACGGTCTTCACCACCTCGGGGCCGGTGACGAACATGTAGCTCGAGTCCTTCACCATGAAGATGAAGTCGGTCATGGCGGGCGAATACACCGCGCCGCCCGCGCACGGACCCATGATCATGCTGATCTGCGGCACCACGCCGGAAGCCATCACGTTGCGCTGGAACACGTCGGCATAGCCGCCGAGCGAGGCCACGCCTTCCTGGATACGCGCGCCGCCCGAATCGTTGAGGCCGATGACGGGCGCGCCGACCTTCATGGCCTGGTCCATCACCTTGCAGATCTTCTCGGCATGCGCTTCGCTGAGCGCGCCGCCGAAGACCGTGAAGTCCTGGCTGAAGACGAAGGCGAGACGGCCGTTGATCATGCCGTAGCCGGTGACCACGCCGTCGCCCGGGATCTTCTGCTCGGCCATGCCGAAATCGACCGAGCGGTGCTCGACGAACATGTCCCATTCTTCAAAGGTGCCGTCGTCGAGCAGCAGCTCGATGCGCTCGCGCGCCGTGAGCTTGCCCTTGGCGTGCTGCGCGTCGATGCGCTTCTGCCCGCCGCCCAGGCGCGCCTGGGCGCGGCGCTTTTCGAGTTGTTCGATCAGTTCTTGCATGGTGTGCTTCCGAAGCTGTGGTCCTGAATTTGGTGTGGGGTCATGGCCTGGCGGTGATGGCGGCCGCCGCAAGCAGCTGGCGCGCCGCCGTCGATGCGGGCAGCGCACCCTCCGCCACCTGCCGCGTGAGCTGCGGCAGCAGTTCGCGCACCTGCGCGTGCTGCCTGAAAGCCTGCTTGAGCCCGGCGTCGATGCGTTCCCACATCCACGCGGTGGCCTGCTTCTCGCGGCGCCTGGCGAGCTTGCCATTGGCGCTCTGCAGCTGCCTGAATTGCGTGACGGCATCCCAGAAGGCATCGACGCCGGTGCCGGCCAGTGCGCTGAGCTGCAGCACCCTGGGTAGCCAGAAGCGCACTTCCGCGCCGCTGTGCGCGTCGTGCGCCGCATGCGCATGGTCCGGGTTGCCCTGGTGGCCGAAGAGGCGCAGGGCAGAGGTGATCTGGGCCTGCGCACGCGTCGCGGCGTCCTTGTCGATGTCGGCCTTGTTGATGACGACGAGGTCGGCCAGTTCCATCACGCCCTTCTTGATGGCCTGCAGGTCGTCGCCCGCATTGGGCAGCTGCATCAGCACGAACATGTCGGTCATGCCGGCCACGGCGGTTTCGCTCTGGCCCACGCCCACGGTCTCGACGATCACGATGTCGTAGCCAGCGGCCTCGCACACCAGCATGGCCTCGCGCGTCTTCTCGGCCACGCCGCCGAGTGTGCCGCTCGAGGGGCTGGGGCGGATGTAGGCGCGCTCGTGCACCGAGAGCCGCTCCATGCGCGTCTTGTCGCCCAGGATGGAGCCGCCCGAGACAGTGGACGAGGGATCGATGGTGAGCACCGCCACCCGGTGGCCCTTGCCGATCAGCAGCAGGCCCAGCGTCTCGATGAAGGTCGACTTGCCGACGCCCGGCACGCCAGAGATGCCGAGGCGAAACGAATTGCCCGTGCGCGGCAGCAGCGCGGTGAGCAGCTCGTCGGCCTGCGCGCGGTGGTCGGCGCGAGTCGATTCGAGCAGCGTGATGGCCTTGGCTATCGCGCGGCGCTGTGCCATGCCGTCCGATCCGGCAATCGCGCGCTCCAGTGCAGCCGCCGGCTTGTTCAGCACGCGTCCTCCGGGGACGACACGCGCCAGCGGTAGTGCAGGTCGACGCCCTCTTCGCCCTCGAGCACGAAGCCGTGCCGCAGGTAGAAGCGGTTGGCATCGCTCTGCACGAGCGCCGTGAGCTTGATGTCCAGCCGCTGCTCGCGCGCCTGCGACTTGGCCCACTCGAGCACCCACTCGCCGATGCCCAGGCCCTGGAAGCCGGTGCGCAGGTAGAGATGGTCCAGCCGCAGCGCATCCGCGTCCTCGGGCTTGAGCGTGACGAAGCCGATGCGCAGTTCACCGTCGAGCACGATGTGGTGCATGAAGGGCACGATGAAACCGGCCTGCAGCCGCTCGCGCGAGCGCGCCGGGTCGAAGCGCCCCACGCGCTCCAGGCTGGGGCGCATCGCATCGACGCGCAGGGCCAGCATGGCCTCGAAATCGCTGGATTCAACCGGCTGCAGCGACAGCCGCGACAAGAGATCGCCCACGCTGCTTCTCAGGCCGAAACCGCCGCGCGGATCTGCTCCAGCACGTCCTTGGCGCTGGCCGGAATAGGCGTGCCCGGACCATAGATGCCCTTGACGCCGGCCTCGTAGAGAAAGTCGTAGTCCTGCCGCGGAATCACGCCGCCGACGAACACGATGATGTCGTCTGCGCCCTGCTTCTTGAGCTCGTTGATGATGGCGGGCACAAGCGTCTTGTGGCCGGCCGCGAGCGTGCTCACGCCGACGGCATGCACGTCGTTCTCGATGGCCTGCCGCGCGCATTCCTCGGGCGTCTGGAACAGCGGCCCCATGTCGACGTCGAAGCCCAGGTCGGCGAAGGCCGTGGCCACCACCTTGGCGCCGCGGTCGTGGCCGTCCTGGCCCAGCTTGGAGATCATCACGCGCGGGCGGCGGCCCTGTTCCTCGGCAAAGGCGTTGATCTCGGTCTTGAGGGTTTCCCAGCCTTCGGCCGAGTCGTAGGCAGCTGCGTACACACCGGTCACCTTTTGCGTGTCGGCCCGATGGCGGCCGAATGATTTTTCGAGGGCGTCGGAAATCTCGCCGACAGTGGCGCGCGCGCGCACCGCGTCGATGCTCAGCGCCAGCAGGTTGCCGGTGCCGTTCTCGGCGGCTTCGGTGAGCGCATCGAGCGCGGCCTGCACCTTGGCGCCGTCGCGCGAGGCGCGGATCTTCTGCAGGCGCGCCACCTGCTGTTCGCGAACCATCACGTTGTCGATGGAGAGGCTGTCGATCGCGTCCTCGGTCTTGAGCTTGTACTTGTTGACGCCCACGATCACGTCCTTGCCGGAGTCGATGCGCGCCTGCTTCTCGGCGGCGGCCGCCTCGATCTTGAGCTTGGCCCAGCCGCTGTCCACTGCCTTGGTCATGCCCCCCATCGCCTCGACTTCCTCGATGATGGCCCAGGCCGCGTCGGCCATGTCCTGCGTGAGCTTCTCCATCATGTAGCTGCCGGCCCAGGGGTCGACCACGTTCGTGATGTGCGTTTCTTCCTGGATGATGAGCTGCGTGTTGCGCGCGATGCGGGCGCTGAACTCGGTCGGCAGCGCAATCGCTTCGTCGAGCGCATTGGTGTGCAGGCTCTGCGTGCCGCCGAACACCGCGGCCATGGCCTCGATGGTGGTGCGCACCACGTTGTTGTAGGGGTCCTGCTCGGTGAGCGACCAGCCCGAGGTCTGGCAGTGCGTGCGCAGCATCAGGCTCTTGGGGTTCTTCGGCTCGAACTCCTTCATGATGCGGCACCACAAGAGGCGCGCGGCGCGCATCTTGGCCACTTCGAGATAGAAGTTCATGCCGATGGCCCAGAAGAAGCTCAGGCGCCCGGCAAAGCCGTCGACGTCCAGGCCCTTGGCCAGCGCGGTCTTCACGTATTCCTTGCCGTCGGCCAGCGTGAAGGCCAGCTCCAGCGCCTGGTTGGCGCCGGCTTCCTGCATGTGGTAGCCGCTGATCGAGATCGAGTTGAACTTGGGCATGTTCTGCGCCGTGTACTCGATGATGTCGCCGATGATCCGCATGCTCGGCGCGGGCGGGAAGATGTAGGTGTTGCGGACCATGAACTCCTTGAGGATGTCGTTCTGGATGGTTCCGCTCAATTGGTCCTGGCTCACGCCCTGCTCTTCGGCCGCGACCACGTAGCCTGCCAGCACCGGCAGCACGGCACCGTTCATCGTCATGGACACGCTCACCTTGTCGAGCGGGATCTGGTCGAACAGGATCTTCATGTCCTCGACCGAATCGATCGCCACGCCGGCCTTGCCGACGTCGCCGGTCACGCGCGGATGGTCGCTGTCGTAGCCGCGGTGGGTGGCCAGGTCGAAGGCCACGCTCACGCCCTGCCCGCCGGCGGCCAGCGCCTTGCGGTAGAAGGCGTTCGATTCCTCGGCGGTCGAGAAGCCCGCGTACTGGCGGATGGTCCAGGGGCGCACCGCGTACATGGTGGCCTGCGGGCCGCGCAGGTAGGGCTCGAAGCCGGGCAGCGTGTCGGTGTACTTGAGGCCCTGCAGGTCGGCCGCGGTGTAGAGCGGCTTCACGGTGATGCCGTCCGGCGTGAGCCAGTTGAGCGCGCCCAGGTCGCCGCCCGGCGCCGACTTGGCGGCGGCCTTGGCCCAGTCGTCGAGGTTGGCCGGCTTGAAGGTGGGTTCGGGTTTGCTGCTCATGAGGGGCTTTTCGCAGTGTCTTGCAGGGTAGTCGCAAATTCGCCTGCAAGGGATTTGCAAGCCGGCAGCGAGTCTAACCGATCCATAATTATTAATTCAAACCCGTTTTTGCGGTACAGTCCGCCCCATGTCCGCCCTCACCCTCACCCCGCGCGCCCTCTATGAAGAGGTGGCCGAACTGCTGCGCCAGCGGATCTTCCGCCGCGAGCTCGAGCCGGGCAGCTGGATCGACGAACTCAAGCTGGCCGAGGAATACGGCATCAGCCGCACGCCGCTGCGCGAAGCCCTGAAGGTGCTGGCGGCCGAAGGCCTGGTGACCATGAAGGTGCGGCGCGGCGCCTACGTCACCGAGGTGTCCGAGCAGGACCTGGCGGACGTCTACCACCTGCTCTCGCTGCTGGAAAGCGATGCGGCCGGCGTGGTGGCCGAGCGCGCCAGCGAGGCCCAGCGCGCGGAGCTGAAGGCGCTGCATGCCGAACTCGAAGCGGCAGGCGCCCCGGGCAAGGAAGACCGCGAGCATTTCTTCGCGGTCAACGAACGCTTCCACATGTGCCTTCTGGCGATTGCGAACAACAAGTGGCGCGACCAGATGGTGGCCGACCTGCGCAAGGTGATGAAGCTCAACCGCCACAACTCGCTGCTGAAGGCGGGGCGCATCGCGGAATCGCTCGCGGAGCACCGGTCGGTGATGGCGGCCATCGAGGCGCGGGATGCCGCCGCGGCGATGGCGCGGATGCGCGAGCACTTCACGAACGGCCTGGAAGCCGCGAATTAGGCTCTCCCCCAGTCTTCGCGCACTTCGTGTCGCTTCGCCAACCCCCTTCCGGGGGCAACACCGGAGGACCGGCAGAGCCGGATCCTCGGTGTTTCACGAACAGATCCGGGGCACCATCGCGGGTCAGTCGGTGCCGGTGGTGCCGGTTTCCTGGGAGATTCGCTGGGCTGTTTCCAAGAGCCTGGGGGCCACGCGGCCTAGCATGACGTCCTTGGGCAGCAGGTAGGCGGGGCCGCCGCAGCTCACGCCGTAGCGCTCGCCGCGCGGGCCCTTGAGCGCAAAGCCCAGGGCGTGGATGTGCGGATGCCACTCGCCGAACGAGCTGCAATAGCCCAGGCGCGCGTATTCGTCGAGCCCGGCCATCAGGCGCGGTTCGATCGAGGGCCAGTTCTCGCCGCTTTCCAGGCGGATCTGCTCCAGCACTTCGGCCCGCTCGGCGGCGGGTAGCGCGCCCAGGTAGGCGCGGCCCGCGGCCGAGGTAGCGATGGTCATGCGCGAGCCCACTTCGATGCGCGAACTGATCAGCGCGGAACGGGGGCGCAGCGAATCGATGATGAGCATGTCGAGCTCGTCGCGGACGCCCATGTGGACACTGGCGCCGGCAAATTCGGACAGTTCCGCCAGATGCGGCCGGGCCACCGTCCGCAGGTCGAAATGGCGCAGGTAGCGGCTGCTCATGTCGAGCAGCGCCGGCCCGAGGCTGAAGCGGTCGCTGTCCTGCGACTGCTTCAGGTAGCCCGCGGCCACCAGCGTGGCCGTGAGGCGGGACACGGTGGCCTTGGGG
This sequence comes from Variovorax sp. SPNA7, assembly GCF_033807855.1. Lineage (NCBI taxonomy): Bacteria > Pseudomonadati > Pseudomonadota > Betaproteobacteria > Burkholderiales > Comamonadaceae > Variovorax > Variovorax sp. SPNA7. The sequence continues at coordinate 2,599,398 of NZ_CP138513.1, read as the reverse complement.
ATGCCGGTGGTTTCGGCCAGGTCGCGATTGCTGATGGGTGCGGCTGCCATTCCGATGACCTTGAGCAAGGCCAGCCCCCTGGCAAGCGCGCTGACTTCTTCTTTGCCGCCAATCGCGTCATTCATGTATCCAAACCCTTTTTTTTTGATGTTCGTTCATTCTTCAGCAAAAAACGGTTGACGTGCCGGCGCTCGGGAATCATTATTTCGGAACAATGTTCCATTTATACAGAAATACAAGACATTCTGCAGGCGGCTCAACCGCCCTTTTTCCCTCGCGAGACCGGCGCCTGCTCCTGCTGGCGGGAAGCAGCCTGGCGCTGTCCGGCTTTGCGGCGGCCGCCCCGGCTGCCACCGCGGGCGACGCGAGCGGCTATCCCAACGGCCCCGTCAAGCTCATCGTCCCCTTTGCCCCCGGCGGACCGACCGACACGGTCGCGCGCCTGATCTCGCTCAAGCTGCAGGAGATGTGGGGCCAGCCGGTGCTCGTCGACTACAAGCCGGGGGCCGGCACGGCCATCGGCGTCGACTTCGTCGCCAAGGCGCCGGCCGACGGGCTGACCTTCGGCATGGTGAATTCGTCCTTTGCGGTCAACCCATCGCTGCGCAAGAGCCTTCCGTACGACACGGTGAAAGACCTCGCGGGCATCACGCAGATCGCCAACCTGCAGCTCGCGATCGTCGCGCGACCCAACGCGCCCTTCGGCACGCTGGCCGAGCTCGTCGCCTACGCGAAGAAGAACCCGGGCAAGCTCAGCTACGGCACGCCCGGCGCCGGCAGCACCACGCACCTGGGTGCCGAGCTGCTCAAGCGCGAAGCGGGCTTCGACATGCTGCATGCGCCCTTCAAGGGCAGCGCGCCGGCGCACACCGAACTGCTGGGCGGGCGCCTCGACCTCGTGTTCGACCCCTTTCTTTCGGTGCTGCCCTACGTCAAGGCGGGCCGCATGAAGATGATCGCCACGCTCGGCGAGAAGCGGATTCCGGGCTACGACTATCCGACCGTGGCCGAGACCCTGCCGGGATTCCACGTGAGCGCCCTGCTCGGCTTCGTCGCGCCGCGCGCCACGCCGGCGGCAGTGGTCGCGAAGATCCAGGCCGACACCGCAAAAGTGCTGCACGACCCCGAGATGCGCCGCCGCGTCGAGGAACAGGGCATGGAAGTGGTGGCGTCCGCGCCCGCGCAGTTCGACGCGTTCGTCCAGAGCGAGATGAAGCGCTGGTCGCGCGTGATCGCCGAAGCCGGCATCCAGGCCGAATAGGCATCGCCATTTCCCATCCTCCATCGGCAAGACTCATGTCCTCCCTCGAACTCACCCCCTTGCACCCGCTCTTCGCCGCCGAGGCGCGCGGCATCGACATCACGCAGCCGCTCTCGCCCTCCGAGGTCAAGCAGATCAACGCGGCCATGAACCGATATGCCGTGCTGGTGTGGCGCGGACAGCCGCTCACGGGCCAGCAGCAGATCGATTTCGCCAAGGCGTTCGGACCGCTCGACCTGGGCCTGAAGAAGGTCTTCAAACGCCCCGAGCGGCTGGAGGACGAACGGCTCATCGACATCTCCAACGTCGATGCGGAAGGCAAGGTGGCGCGCCGCGATTCGCCCAAGAACCTGTCGAACTTTGCCAACCAGCTCTGGCACAGCGACAGCTCCTTCCAGAACCCGCGCGCCGCCTATTCGATGCTGCATGCGCTGGTGCTGCCGAGCTGGGGCGGCAACACCGAGTTCGCGGATCTTCGCGCCGCCTACGACGCGCTGCCCGAGCGCACCCGCTCGGAAATCGAAAGCCTGTGCGCCGAGCACTATGCACTGCACACCCGCATCCTGCTGGGCGACGAGGCCTATACCGACGACCAGAAGAAAGCCATTCCACCCGCCGTGTGGCCGCTGGTGCAGACGCACCCGGGCTCGGGCCGCAAGCTGCTGTTCGTGGGCGTGCATGCACGCGAGATCATCGGCTGGCCGGTGGCCGAGGGGCGCATGTTCCTATCCGATCTGCTCGAGCATGCAACCCGCCGCGAATTCGTCTACACGCACGAATGGCAGGTGGGCGACCTCGTGATGTGGGACAACCGCAGCACCCTGCACCGCGGCCGGCGCTACGACATCGGCGAGCGCCGCGAGCTGCGCCGCACCACCATCGAGGACGTGCCCGAGGCCACGCTGATGGCAGCTTGAAGCCGCCCGGCTTCAGGCCTCCTGCGCCGCGGGCTCGTGCGCCAGCGCCATTACCTCGTGCGGCGGACGCGCCTTGAGCCGATGGTCGCTCCAGACCTGGCGCCAGCGGCGCGCGCCGGGCAGGCCGTTGCGCAGGCCCAGCATGTGCCGCGCGATCGACGACCACTGCGTGCCGTGTTCGGCGGCCTCGCGGACCATGTAGTCGCACATCAGCGATTCGACGTCCTCGCGCGTCAGCGGCTGCGGCGCGGCGCCGTAGAACTCCGCATCCCACTCGGCCAGCCACCAGGGGTTGTGGTAGGCCTCGCGGCCGACCATCACGCCGTCGAGCAGCCGCAGGTGCTCATGCACCTGTGCGTTGGCCGAGATGCCTCCATTGATCGAGAAATCCAGCTCCGGAAATTCGTGCTTCAGGCGGTGCACGAGCTCGTAGCGCAGCGGCGGAATCTCGCGGTTCTGCTTCGGGCTCAGGCCCTGCAGCCACGCGTTGCGCGCATGCACGATGAAGCCCCGGCAGCCGGCCTCGCTCACCGCGCCGACAAAGTCGCGCACGAACTCGTAGCTCTCGATCTTGTCGATGCCGATGCGGTGCTTGACCGTGACCGGCAGGCGGGTGGCGTCGACCATGGCCTTCACGCAATCGGCCACCAGCGCCGGCTCGGCCATCAGGCAGGCACCAAAGGCGCCGCGCTGCACGCGCTCGCTGGGGCAGCCGCAGTTGAGGTTGATCGCGTCATAGCCCCACTCTTCGCCGAGCCTGGCGCAATGCGCGAGGTCGGCCGGCTCGCTGCCGCCCAGCTGCAGGGCCACGGGATGCTCTTCCACGTTGAAGCGCAGGTGCCGCGGGACGTCGCCATGCACCAGCGCGCCGGTGGTCACCATCTCGGTATAGAGCAGCGCATGGCGCGACATCAGGCGATGGAAGTAACGGCAATGGCGGTCCGTCCAATCCATCATCGGAGCGACTGACACGATTTTCTCTTTTAAATTCAACGAGTTAGCGATATCATTCATACACTTAGAACCCCGCGTGTGCACGCTCGTGTGCACTCCAAAACGCCCGAATACGCCCCATTTCGCCCTGTCAGTGCACACATAGCGCACACGAAATGCCCACCTTCAAGCAGCTTCCGTCCGGCAACTGGCGCGCGCAAGTCCGCCGCAAGGGTGTCTATGCGAGCGAAACCTTTCGACGGCACAGGGACGCCCAGGAGTGGGCTCTCGCGACCGAGCGCCGCATCGATCTGGGCGAGCCCGCCAGCCGCTCAAAGACCAAGGACCCGACCACACTTGGCGACCTGATCGATCTGCACGTCACCGACATGAAGGAGGTGCTGCGGGCGCCCCGGCGTTCCAAGGCCTTCACCCTCGATGCGCTCAAGACGAAGCTGGGCAAGCTGAAGCTGAAGGACCTCACGCGCGAGCGGCTCATCCAGTTCGGCAAGGACCGCGCCAAGGAAGGCGCCGGCCCCGTCACCATCAGCATGGACATCGGCTACATCAAGCTGGTAGTTTCTCACGCGGCGGCCGTTCACGGGGTTCGTGTTCAAGTAGAGCCCATCGATCTGGCCCGTATCGCGCTCAAGCGCCTGGGCCTAGTCGGCAAGGGGCGAGAACGGGACCGGCGGCCTACCCTCGACGAACTGCAAGCGCTTGCCGACTACTTCGCCGGCAATTCGCGGCAGATCATCCCGCTGGGGCGAATCATGCGATTCGCAATCGCCACCGCGATGCGCCAGGACGAGATCTGCCGCATCCGATGGGAGGACATCGATGCCAAGGCTCGTACCGTGATCGTGCGTGACCGGAAAGATCCACGGGACAAGAACGGCAATGACCAGAAGGTGCCATTGCTCGATGTCACCGGATTCGATGCCTGGGCCATTCTCGAGGAGCAGAAACCGTTCTCCGGGAACAGCAGCCTGGTCTTTCCGTACAACGGCCGCTCTGTCGGGACCGCGTTCCGTCGGGCATGCAAGGAATTGAGGATCAAGAACCTCAAGTTCCATGATCTGCGGCACGAAGCTGCCAGTCGTCTCTTCGAGGCGGGTTTCACCATCGAACAGGCTGCGCTGGTGACTGGGCACAAGGATTGGAAGATGCTCAAGCGATACACCCATCTGAGGCCAGAGCACCTGCGCGACGTCAGACCAAAGCACATTCCACCGTCGCTTGATCTACACACTGGCCCGACGCCCGCAGACATCGCTTTGGGTGCATGGAGTGGTTCGGAGCGCCGCGCCTCACAACCCAATTCGGCCCGCCCTTCGCAAATTACAAGGCCACGTCATGAACATGAAGCCCTCAGACCGAGCGCTTCAATCTAGTTTGACTTCGGATCGTGCCACTTCAACAGACGCCCTTCTACCGATCACACCTGGCCGACTTGCACCAAGTCCTGCTTGCCCATGAAATCACACGGAGCTATCTGACCGGCACGCGTGTCAGGTTTGATGGCGTTGAGCTGGGGCCAACAAACAGTTTGACTTCGCTTTTGGAACCTTGTCGACCCTGGAGTTCGTCCACCTGTTCTCCGTTTTCGACGGTATGACATAGGTGCGCGCCATGGGTGTCGACGTTCAGCACAATTTTTGAAAGCTGCGTCAAGCAGAGAGTTCATGTGCCGCGAGGCAGCAGAATGATCTTCCCGAGCGTGCCTCCACTGTCGAGCAGTTCGTGCGCGTAGCGTGCTTCCGCAAGAGGAAAAAGTGTCGCCTTCGGCGCATGCACGCGGCCCTCGGCCATGAGGGCGATGGCCGACTCCATGAGGCCGCGGCGCTGTACGGCGTCCGCGTCCACCGCGTGGATCGAGAACGTGCGCACCGCCAGGCTCTTGCCGAGGAGCGCCCGAAGCTCGCCGAATACATCGCTCGACGGTGGGCCGCTGACGATGTTGTACGAAACCACCATGCCGAACGGTGCCAGTGCACGCAGGCAGGCGACGAAGAGATCGCCGCCGAGGTGGTCGAAGGCCAGGTCCACGCCGCGCCCGCCGGTGAGCTGCATCACCTTGTCGGTCAGGCCTCGCGCGTCGCTCTCGATGACCTCGTGCGCGCCGTTGGCCAGCGCAAAATCCCGCTTCTGCGGGGTGGAGGCGGTGCCGATCACGCGCAGGCCGCGGTCGCGCGCCACCTGCACCAGCGCCGTGGCCACGCCGCCGGCCGCGCCGGGAATCAGGATCGATTGCGCGGGCAGGTTGCCGTTGCTCGACAGCATGGCCAGCGCAAGCTGAAAGTTGCCGAGGCTCACGGCATCCTCGAAGCGGATCGCATCGGGAAGAACGAAGGGCGCGGCCTCGGGCACGCAGATGGCTTCGGCGTAGCAGCCGCCGCGCTGCTTCAGTTCCCGCGCGCTCACAAGCACGCGCTGCCCGACGTGCAGCGCCGAAACGCCGGGGCCGACGGCATCGACGACGCCGGCCATCTCGTTGCCGGGAATCGCCGGCATCGGCGGCATCCACTTGTAGGTGCCGTTGCGAATCAGCACGTCGGGCCCGCCGGCGCCGATGGCCATGGCCTTGACCCGCACTTCGCCCGCCTGCGGCTGCGGCAGCGGCAGTTCCACCAGTTGCAGAACGTCTGGGCCGCCTGGTGCCTGGAGCTGGATCGCCTTCATGGGGGTGTGCATCAGCGCTGCCCGTCGTGCACGGACACCTGTTCCTTGGTGAGCCCGCCCAGGCGTGCATGCACCCGCCCTCCCGTGCCCATCACCAGCGCAAAGAGAATCTCGTTCGGCCGCGGCGCATCCTGGATGCCGATCTCCATCGAGTTGTAGTGGCTGCGCACGTATGCGGCGTGGATGTAGTGCAGCGGCACCATGAGCCTGTACCCGGTGGCAGCCACCGCCTTGGCCGACGGCACGATCGCCTTCGGCTCGCCGAGCACGTCGCGCATGGCCCAGCCTCCGGCTTCGTGCCAGACGGCGCCGTGCTCCAGCTCGCCGTTCACGCCCACGATCGCGGCCTTGCTGTAGACCTCGACCTTGTCCCGGCCGAGCACTTCGACCAGCTCGGTGGCCAGCAGCGTGCCGAGCGAGCGCAGTTCAGCCATGAAGGGCATCAGGTCCGGTTCGTACCCTCCTGCATAAGGGTTGCGGATGACCGCGCAGGCGGCCGCCAACCTGAGCGGCGTTGCGGCCGCCGGGCCGCCCTCGTGATAAATGGTTTCTATGGAAAGGCTGCGCTTGCGAATGTCGATCAGGGACATGGAATGGTCCTCATTGCTTGGGTATGTGTGCGTCGTTCACCACGGCGGTCCACCGCTTCAGCTCGGCGGCCACCATGGCGGTCATTTCTTCGGGTGTGCTGCCGCGTGCCTCGCCGCCCATCTCTTCAAGCCGCGCACGCACGCCCGGCGCTTGCAGAGCCTTGAGCGTCTCGGCATGCAGCCGGTCGACGATGGGGCGCGGCGTGCCCGCGGGCGTCATGAAACCGGCCCACGAGCGCACGTCGTAGCCCGGCACGCCCTGCTCGGCCACGGTCGGCAGCTCGGGCATCTGGCTCCAGCGCTGCGCGCCGGTGGTGGCCAGCGCCCTGAGCTTGCCGGCCTTGATGTTGGACAGCACTGCCGTGGGCGGCGCAATGATCATCGGCACCTCGCCGCCGAGCAGCGCCGCAACCGAAGCCGCATCTCCGCGGTAGGGAATGTGCAGCATCTCGACATTGGCGCTCTTCACCAGCAGCTCGCCGGCGAGGTGGTGCGTGGAGCCGATGCCCGCCGACCCATACGAAACGCCGCGTGCATCGGCGCGTGCCGCGGCGAGCATTTCGCCCAGCCCGCGGTAGGGCGAGTCGGCCCGCACCACCAGCAGGAACGGAAAGTAGGTGATCGTCGACACCATCTGGAAGTCCGACACCGTCTGGTAGTTGAGCTTGTTGTAGAGCGCGCCTGCCACCGCGTGGCCGCCCGTGGCCAGCAGCAGCGTGTATCCGTCGGGCTTGGCGCGCGCCACCGTGCCCGCGGCAATGGTGCCCCCTGCCCCGGTCTGTGCCTCGACCACGAAGGGCTGCCCCAGCCCCTTGGCCATTTCCGTGCTGACCACGCGCGTGATGGTGTCGGCGTTGCCGCCGGCCGCAAAGCCCTGGTAGATCTTGATCGGCTTGTCCGGGAAGCCCTGGGCCAGGGCGTGTAAAGGTGCCGCGCAGGCCAGGGCCAGGCCTGCGGCGACGAGCAATCGTCTGTGCCACATGGTTTGTCTCCAATGTTGTGGAATGAAGGCCGCGGCTTGTGCCGCCGCGGTCCGGGTCCCGAGGCTTCAGTCCTGCTGGACGATAGGATTGCGCAGCACGCCGATGCCTTCGATCTCGACCTCGCACACGTCGCCCGGCTTCATGAAGCGAGGTGGCTTCTTGCTCCAGCCCACGCCGGCCGGCGTGCCGGTGGCGATGACGTCGCCGGGTGCGAGCGTGAAGATGGTCGACGAGTAGCTGATGAGCTTCGGAATGCTGAAGATCATGTGGCCAGTGTGGCTGCTCTGCACCACTTCGCCGTTGAGCCGGGTCTCGAGCTTGAGTTCGCGACCCGGCGCGATCTCGTCGGCCGTCACCATCCACGGACCGAAGCCGCCGGTCGATTCGAAGTTCTTGCCCGAGGCGATCTGCTTGGCATGGAACTGCCACTCGCGCACGCTGCCGTCGTTGTAGCAGGAGTAGCCCGCCACGTGGTCGAAGGCATCCGTCTCGGCAATGTTGCGCCCACCCTTGCCTATGATGACGGCGAGTTCGCCCTCCCAGTCGAGCGATTCCGACACGTGCGGCCGCACGATCGGCTGGTTGTGCGCGCATTGCGAGCGCCACACGCGCAGGAAGATCGGCGGCTGCTCCGACAGCTCGCGATGCATGCCGGCGGCCAGCACCTCCTGGTGGTGGTCCATGTAGTTGCGGACCGCGCACACGATCTTCTCGGACCGCGGAATCGGCGGAAGAAAGGTGATGTCCGCGAGCTTGGCCACCACAGGCAGCCCTTCGACGTGCTGCGCCGCCTGCAGGTACTCGCCCGAGGCGATGTAGTCGACAAGTCCCGCGTGCTGCGGACGCGCCTTGCCGAGATCGACCACGCCGTCGCCGACAACGGCGCCCCAGGTTTCGCGGCCTTGATGGACAAATGACAAAAGCTTCATGGGAACTCCGGTTGAGATGTTGGGGATGGAATGGAGAGCAGCCGCGTCAGGCGGCAGGCGCAGCCGCTGGCGCACGCGACTCGAACTGCGCCTGCCACTGCGCGAGCGGCATGAAGGTCGGGTCCCTGCGGCACGCCTCCTCGGTCTCGCGCATGAGCGTCTCGTCGTCCTTCGACAGGTCGAGCGGGTCGCCGTGCGGCTGCGCGATGTAGAACGGCGTGTCGACATAGATCTCCACCGTGTTCCCTTCGGGATCGAGCATGTAGACCGAGAGCGCATTGCCGTGGTTAAGGCCGCGGATGTTGGTGGCGCCACGGGCCTCGGCCCGCGCGGAAATGTCGCGCAGGTATTGAATGCTCGGCACCACGAAGGAGATCTGCATCACGGTGCTGAACTTTGCCTCCGCCGGCCGGCCGGAGGCCAGCACCAGTTGGTGATGCTGATCGGGGCTGGCGCTGGTGAACACCAGCTGGTTCTTGAAGGTGCGGCCTTCGCCGCGATCGGTGATCGTGAGATCGAAGGCCTCGGTATAGAACGCCACCATCCGGTCCAGGTCGGTGACGAAGATGCCGAAATGCGAAGGCGTGGGTCGGGCGACCTTGAGCATGCTGTCTCCAGAGTGATGGGGCTTCGCGCCCCTATGTTTGTGCGGCCTCGGCGGCTCGGAGTGCGGCCAGCACGTTGCGCTGCGTGCTCAGGACGTGCTCCTCGAGCAAAGCGCAGGCCGTGTCGGTGTCGCGGCGCAAGACGGCGTCCATGATCTTGCGGTGCTCGTTCGATTTGCGGCGCGCGGTCTTCCTGTGGCGCGCGGAAAACCGCCGGTAGCGCTCGGCCTGGTCGAACAGGCTTGCACCCCACGTGCGCTGGCGCAGCGACGGGCAGGCGGCAAGCAGCGAAAGGTGAAAGGCGCGATGCAGCTGCGACCATTCGTTGTCGAGAATGACCGGCCCGTCGCTCAGGCGGGACTCGACCTTCTCGAGCCGGTGGAAAGCGGCCAGGATCGCAGCCTCCCAGGCGTCGTCACCATGGGCAATGGATTCGCGCAGCGCCGGCACGTCGAGCATCACGCGCATGCGGGTGATGTCCGCAAGATCGTCCTCGGAGATAGGTGCCACGCGAAAACCGCGGCGCTCATCGGCGCGAACGAGCCCCTCCTGGGCCAACCGGCTGAGCGCCTCGCGCAGCGGGCTGCTCGAATAGCCGTAGGCCGCCTGGAGCTCGTCGAGCTTGAGCTTGGTGCCGGCTTCGAAGTTGCCGGACAGGACATCCTGCCGCAAGCGGTTGAAGGCCTGCTCGACCAACGGTGGCTCAAAGGTGGGGGGCATTTCTTGTTTGTGCATGGAAGCAATTTTATGCATAAACTCTCGACTCCTGAACATCGGCTTCCACATGACACACAGCACTTCGACCCACGTCATCCGCCTGCTCGGCATCTCCGGAAGCATCCGGCGCGAATCCCACTGCACCGCGGTGCTTCGCAGCCTGCAGCCCTTGCTGCCGGAGGCGGCATCCATCGAGCTCTTTCCACTGGACGACGTTCCGCTCTACAACGCCGATCGCGACGGCGACACGCCGCCCGAGGCCGTGGCCCGGCTGAAAACGGCGATCGCGCAGGCCGACGGCCTGGTGCTGTGCTCTCCGGAATACAACTACGGCATGCCCGGTGTACTGAAGAACGCCATCGACTGGGCATCGCGCCCGGGCTTTGCCTCGCCGCTCAAGGGAAAGCCGGTCCTGATTGCGACGGCTTCGCCGGGCACCGCGGGCGGCGTGCGCGCGCAGGCGCAGATCCGCGACGCTTTGGCCGCCACGCTGGCGCGGCCCGTGGTGCGGCAGCACGTCGCCATCGCGAACATCGCCACGCGCATCCGCGACGGCCGGCTGGTCGACGAATCCACGCTCGACTTCCTGCGCGTGGCGCTCGCCGATCTGCTCCAGGAAATCGCATTGCTGGACAGCGCCGCATCCCGCCCGGTTGGCCGGGTTTGACGAGGTCGAGGAAGACATCTGCGCCATGGCGTCGATTGCGGCTCAGCCCGTGCGCCGAGTGCCCACGAGCACGAACAGCATCGTCGCGGGCTTGTCGCCGAGGTTGCGCCATGCATGACGGTTGCCGTGCTGCACGGCCACGTCGTGCCGGCGCAGCAGCACCTGCACACCGTCGTCGAGTTCGAGCGTGATCTCGCCTTCGAGCACGATGTCGTAGTCGATGCTGTCGGTGGTGTGCATGCCGGGGTGATCGGGCTCGAAGGTCTCGGCCAGGCCGGGAACCAGGCGGCCGGCCTCGGCGCCGAAGGCGGCCGCATCGAAGTCGGCGCGCATCATCACGGCATCGGGCGGAAAGCTGACCATCATCACGCGGGTGCCACCCGCGGTCGGCGCGAAGCCTGCCTCGCCGGTACGATCGCGCTGGCCCGGCGCCGCGGCACCCACGGTGTCGGCAGCCTCCGTCGTCCATAGCAGCGCTGCGGCATGGCCGGGCAAAGTCGTGAACTCGACGCTGCGCGGCGCAGCGCCATCCGAGAGCACCCGGGCCTTGCCGTCGGCGCCTGTGCCCGCCACCACGCGTCTGATCTTCATGGCGTGCCTCAGGGGTTGATGACGAAGTTGCTGAAGCCGCCGTTGCGGCTCGCGATGCCCGAGATCGCCTCGTTGATGCGGTCCAGCGGATAGCACACATGCTCGAAGACCGAGAGGTCGAGCGTGCCAGCTTCCGCCATGTCGGCCATGTCCTGCCCCTCGCCGGCGGTGAACCAGGCCGAGCCTTCGATGCTCTGCTGCTCGTCCATCATGGTGTGCAGGTCCATGCCCACCATGCCCGCGATGGCGCCGATGTTGAAGGCGCGGCCGCCGCGCTTCAATGCGCGCACGCCCTGCTGGAAAGTCTCGTGCGGCGCGCCGGGGCCCAGCGCGTCGATGAAGGTGTCCACGCCCAGCCCGTCGGTGCGCGCCTTGACCCATGCGTCGATCGCCTCGCCGTCGGCATTGGAAAACACCTCGATGCGATCGGGGGCCAGCGCCTTGACGCGCTCCAGCAGTTCCCGGTTGCGCCCCGTGCCGAGGATGCGCGTGGCGCCCATCGCCAGCCCGAAAAGCGCGCCCCCGATGCCCAGCGTGCCGCTGATGCCGTTGATCAGCACGCTGCGGCCGGGGCCGACCTGCGCCTTGCGCATCGCGGAGTACATGGTGCCCAGGTAGCCGAAGCGCGCCGCCTGGTTGAAGCTCACGTTGTCCGGCAGTTTCACCAGCGCGTATTGGGGCGCGATCATGTATTCGCACAGGCCGCCGGAGGGATAGTTCTTGTAGAGCTTGAGCGAGTTCTGCGAGAAGCCGAAGTAGCCGCTGAACGCGTAGTGCGTGCAGTTGATGAGGTCGCCGTTGCGGCAGGCGCGGCAGCCGCCGCAGTAGAGGCTCGGGTTCACATAGACGCGGTCGCCCGGCTTCCACGTGTGCACATGGGAGCCGACCGCCGTCACCTCGCCGGCCGGGTCGAGCCCGAACACCGCGGGCAGCGGCGGCAGCGGCAACTCCGGAAACCAGGTGGTCCAGTTGGCCAGGATGTTGCCCAGGTTGGGCACGATGCCGCAGGCACGCACCCTCACCTGCACGTCGTTGGCGGCGGGCTGGGGAATCGGCAGTTGCTCGACTTCCATCGGGGCGCCGACCTTGTGCAGTCGGGCGGCTTTCATCGTCGTCATGGTGTCTCCTTGCTGATGGTGATGGTGTCCATATGCACAAAGTGCGTTTTGTGCATTCTTTTCGACCAACCGGCCCGCCGCCATCGGTGATAACCCTTTGCGCATGAAATATGGTTTTATGCACAATCTTTAGATCCATGCATTCAAGGCACGCCATGCTCCAACAGAATCCGGAACCCGTCGATGTGGCGGTCATCGGCTTCGGCCCCGTCGGCGCGACGCTCGCCGCTCTGCTCGGCCAACGCGGTCTGCGCGTTGCGGTGTTCGACAAGTCGGAACAGATCTATCCGCTGCCGCGCGCCTTCGCGCTCGACCACGAGGCGCTGCGCGTGTTCCAGGAGATCGGCATTGCCGGCACGCTGGCGCCGCACATGACGCCCTACCGCCCGACCATCTACCAGGGCAGTGACGGCGAGCCCATCCAGCACTTCGACATGGGCCCTTCGCCCTACCCGCTGGCCTGGGCGCCGTCCTACACCTTCAACCAGCCGGCGCTGGAAACCTCGCTGCGCGAGGCCGTCGGCAAGCTCCCCGGCGTATCGATCCATCTCGGGCATGAGGTGCTGCAGCTGAGCCAGCCGCCGGACCATGCGCTGCTCGGCGTCCGCCGGCCCGACGGCACCGAGGCGCAGCTGCGCGCGCGCTATGTGGTCGGCTGCGACGGCGGCACCAGCCCCACGCGCAAGCAGTTGGGGTTGAAGCTCAAGAGCCTCGAGTTCGACGAGCCCTGGATCGTGGTCGACATGCACGTGAACGAAGACAAGCTCGACCGGCTGCCCGCCACCAACGTCCAGTACTGCCACCCGTCGCGTCCCTGCACCTACGTCGTCGGCCCGGGCACCCACCGGCGCTGGGAGTTCCTGCTGCTGGCCGACGAGGCCGAGCAGCGCGAGATGCCGCCCGAGTCCATCTGGAAGCTGCTCGCCCCCTGGCTCACTCCCGCGGATGCACGCATCTGGCGCGCGGCCACCTACCGCTTCCATGCGGTGGTTCTCGAACAATGGCGCAAGGGCCGCGTGCTGCTGGCGGGCGACAGCGCGCACCAGATGCCGCCCTTCCTGGCCCAGGGCATGTGCCAGGGCCTGCGCGATGCCGTCAACCTGGCCTGGAAGCTTCAGTGGGTGCTCGATGAGCGTGCGCCCGAGAGCCTGCTGGACAGCTACGGCGACGAGCGCAGTCCGCAGGTCGAGGACGTGACGGCGACCGTCAAGCGCCTCGGCCAGATCATCTGCGAGCGCGACCCGGTGCGCGCCGCCGAGCGCGACCGCCTCCTGCGCGAACAGCAAGGCGGCCAGGTGCGGATGCAACTGCGGCAGAGCCTGCTGCCCGGCGTGCACCACGGATTGATCGATTGCGACGAATTGCCCGCGGGCACGCCTTTCCCCCAAGCCATGGGATCGATCGAGCCCGGCGCCGTGCCGCAGATGATGGACGACCTGCTGCCGCACGGCTTCCTTCTGGTGCTGCGCCATGCGCCCGACGCGGCCGCGCTGCGTGCGTTGCGCGAACCCGCAGCAGCGCTCGGGGCGCAACTTCTGTGCATCGATGCCGCGGCCGCGGTGCCCGGCATCGCAATGCTGGCAGAGGCCGACGGCATTCTTGCCGCGTGGTTCGAGCGCCACCAGTGTGAGGGCGCGCTCGTGCGGCCGGACCATCTGGTCTACGGCGTCGCGCGCATCCTCGGGGAAGTGGAGGCTTTGATGCAGCGGGCCTGCAAGACTCTCGGCGCCACGCCGAACCGCACCAGACTCGCTCTCCAGGAACCCGCATGACCGACACGTTCACCGCCCCGTCGCCTTCCGCCACCGAGGCGCTGCTGCTCGATCTCGAGGCGCAGCGATGCGACGCCATGAAGCGCGCCGATTTCGCGCGGCTGCGCGAAATCCTCCATCCGGCGCTCACGCACGTGCATGCCAAGGGCCAGATCGACGACTACGAAAGCTACTTCCGCTCGGGCGGCACGCATGTCGACTACCGGCAGATCGACCGTTCAGAGCTAAAAGTGCGGGTGCTGGGCGGCACCGCGCTCATGACCGGCCGGCAACTGCTCGTGGCCGTGCGCAAGGACGGCAGCGGCACCGTGCGCATCGATTCGCGCGTAATGCAGGTCTGGACCCAAGATGAAGGCCGCTGGCGACAGCTGGCGTTTCAGACCACGCCGCTGGAAATGAGCGTGACATGAAACCGCGGCACTATCGGTTGGTAACCCCCAAAGATCGCGGCCACGGTCATACCAACGTTCGGCCGCCGGGCGTTTTGAATAGCGTAGGTCGTGAACCGTGTTGGCCCGGCGAACGGTCATTCTGCGCCCCACGGAGGTAGCTGTTCCACCAGGGGTTCACCAAGGGCTCGTACAGGCACTTTGCCGCTCTTGGCAGTTCGCGGTTCGCCCGCTCCCAACCACATCTCGAAGACGGCGGCTTCGGAAAGTCTCACTCGGGCGTCAACACCCCGCACTGGGGCCAAGCTCAAGACGGGATTACCGCACGCTTACCGAGCAGATGCCCATTCGCGAGATAGCCAGGCCTACAGGCCTGTCTCGCAACACCGTAAAGAAGTACCTGCGAGCCGGCGACGAAGCGCCGCGCTACGCCATGCGGGCGAGCTCAAGCAAGCTCGATCCCTATGCCGACAAGATCGCGACCTGCTCGCGATCGATGGTTCGTTGAGCATGACTCGGAGGACGGCCTGACGACCCTACAAGTTATCGGCAGCTCCCTGCGGCACCTTCCATGTCAAGCAGATGCATTGCAGGAACGCGGTGTGGACTACGTCTTCGGTGTTCCTCTTGCAGTGGCCGAGAGGTTCGTGGGCTTTCGGTACCATGGAGCGTTTGACGATGCTGATGGCGAGATGTTCACTGTTCTCGCTCCACGGTAGTGCCGCCTTCGGCCCACGGCCGACACTTGGCTCAATTGTGCGCAGCTAAAGCTGCCCCTGGCACAGGTACTTGGTGTGCAGATAGTCATCAAGGCCGTGCACCGAGCCCTCGCGGCCGTAGCCTGAAGCCTTGACGCCGCCGAAGGGAGCGGCCTCGGCCGCCAATGCGCCTTCGTTGATACCGACGATCCCTGTCTCCAGTGCCTCGGCCACGCGCCAGATGCGGCGCACGTCGGTCGAATAGAAATAAGCGGCCAAGCCGAAGGGCGTGTCGTTGGCGGCCGCGATCACCTCGGCCTCGGTCATGAAACGTGTGATCGGGACCACCGGCCCGAAGGTCTCCTCACAGCTGCAAGCCATGGTGGCATCGGCCTTCACCATCACAGTGGGCGCGAAATAGTTCGGGCCCAGGTCGACAAGACGCTTCCCCCCCGTGAGCACCATTGCGCCCCTGGTGACCGCGTCCTGCATGTGGCGCTCGATCTTCTCCACGGACCGTGAATTGATCATCGGACCAATCTGCGAGCCAGGATCGGTGGCGGGGCCGACCTTGAGCGCACCCACGCGCGCTGTCAACTTGTCGACGAACGCGTCGTGCACCTTGTCCTGGACGAACACCCGGTTCGGCGAAACGCACGTCTGTCCGCCGTTGCGGAACTTGGCGGCCATCAGGCCTTCGACAGCAGCATCGATGTCAGCGTCCTCGAACACGATGAAGGGTGCGTTGCCACCAAGCTCGAGCGACAACTTCTTCAGCGTGTTGGCGGAACGACGCGCCAAATGCTGGCCCACTGGCGTCGAGCCGGTGAAGCTGATCTTGCGCACCCGCGCATCATCGAGCCACACGTCAACCACCTCGGGCGTGCGTTCGCGCGAGGCGGTGACGATGTTGATCACGCCCGCCGGCACCCCGGCTTCCTGGGCCAGCTTGATCAGGGCGAGGGAGGTCAGCGGCGTGTCCTCCGCCGGCTTGCACACCACGGTGCAACCGGCGGCGAGGGCCGGCGCAATTTTGCGGGCGATCATCGCGGCCGGGAAATTCCATGGCGTGATGGTGGCGACCACGCCGACCGGCTCCTTCAGTGCGAACATGCGCCGGCCGGGCACCGGTGCGGGAATGATGTCGCCGTTGGCACGGGTGGCTTCCTCGGCAAACCACTCGATGTAGCTGGCGGCATAGGCCGCTTCGCCCCTGCCCTCGGCCAGCGGTTTGCCCTGCTCGCGCGAGATCAGCCGCCCGAGGTCCTCCTGGTGCACCATCACCAGGTCATTCCAGCGCTTGATGATCTGGGCGCGCTGCTTGGCGGGCACGGCACGCCAGGCCGGGAAGGCGGCATGGGCGGCATCGACGGCCGCGCGCGCATCGGCGGCGCTGCCGTCGGGCACGCTTGCGAAGACGTCGTTGGTGGCGGGGTCGATGACGTCGAGGCGGCGTCCGTCGATCGCTTCGCGCCATTCGGCGCCGATCAACTGGCGTCCGGGCATCAGGTCCTTGCGTTCGAGAGTCAGTGTCATGGTGTTTGTCATTCAGAGGTTGTCAATTTGCGGCCACTTGTTCGCCATTTGCCACACCGAGCTCCGCGCCCGGCATCGACATGGAAGACAGGTTCTTCAGCATGTCGCGGACAGTCGCCGAAAGGTCGTACCTCGGAGCCCAGTCCCAGTCGCGCCGCGCGCAGCTGTCATCGATGGAATCGGGCCACCCGCTGGCGATCTCCTGTCGGAAATCCGGCTCATACGCAATCTCGAAGTCGGGCAAGTGCTTGCGTATCTCCTGCGCGATCTCGCGGGGCGTGAAGCTCACGCCGGCGAGGTTGTAGCTGCCGCGTTCGGTGATGGCCGAACTGGGCGCTTCCATCAACTCCAGGGTCCCGCGTACCGCATCGTCCATGTAGAGCATGGGCAGGGGTTCATCTTCGGCCAGGAAGCAGGTGTAGCGCTCTCCTCTCAGGGCCGCGTGGAAGATGTCGATCGCATAGTCGGTCGTGCCGCCGCCGGGACTCACCTTGTAGGAAATCAGTCCCGGATAGCGCAGGCCGCGAACATCCACGCCATGGTTCTCGTAGTACCAGCGGCACCAGCCCTCGCCTGCCAGCTTCGAAATGCCGTAGATGGTGCTGGGCTCCATGACCGTTCGTTGAGGCGTGGCCTCGGCGGGTGTCGTCGGGCCGAAGGCAGCAATGGAACTGGGCCAGAAAACCTTGTCCAGCTTGCGATGCCGTGCAACCTCCAGGACGTTCAACAGGCTGCCCATGTTGAGTCTCCAAGCCCACTCAGGTGCAGTCTCTCCCGTCGCCGACAAAGCCGCCGCGAGATGGTAGATCTGGGTAATGTGATGCTTCTCGACCACCTGCGTAAGCTGGCCCACGTCCGTGGCATCCAGCATCTCATAGCGAACATTGGCGTTTCGACCCACATCCAGGCGGTCGCTACCCACGACGTTGTCGGCGCCGTAGCGGTTCGCCAGAGCAGCGGAGAGCTCGGTGCCCAACTGGCCGTTGGCGCCGATGACGAGAATCCGAGGCGATCCGGTCATGCGATCACCCCCAGCTCTTTCCCGGCTTGCGCGAAGGCGTTCAATGCAGCGTCAAGCTGGGCGCGGGTATGCTGCCCACTGATCTGAACGCGGATGCGAGCCTGGCCCTTGGGCACCACGGGATAGAAGAATCCGGTCACGTAGACCCCCAGCTCCAGCAGCCGACGAGCCAGCATCTGAGAGAGCTCCGCGTCATGGAGCATCACCGGGATGATCGGGTGTTCGCCTGGCTTCAGTTTGAAACCGCATGCCGCGAGCCCGGCGCGGAAGTAGCGCGTGTTGTCCTCCAGGCTGTCGCGCAGGTTCGTGTCGGCCTCCAGCAGGTCGAGCACCTTCAAGGTCGCGCCGACGATCACCGGTGCCAGGCTGTTCGAGAACAGATAGGGCCGCGAGCGCTGGCGCAGCAACTGGACGACGTCCGCCCTGGCGCTCGTGAACCCGCCGGATGCACCGCCGAGCGCCTTGCCCAGGGTGCCGGTGATGATGTCCACCTTGCCGAAGACACCGCGGTATTCATGGGTGCCGCGCCCTCGCTTGCCGAGAAAACCGGTAGCGTGTGAATCGTCAACGCCCAGCAATGCTCCGAACTCGTCGCAGACATCACGGATTTCGTCCAGGCGGGCAATGGTCCCGTCCATCGAAAAGACCCCGTCGGTAAACACCAGCTTGTACCGGGCTCCCGCTTCATCCGCCGCTTTCAGTTGCTCGCGCAGATCCACCAGGTCGTTGTGTCGGTAGCGGTACCGCTTGGCCTTGCACAACCGGATCCCATCGATGATGGACGCGTGATTGAGTTCGTCGCTGATCACGGCATCGCCCGCGCCCAGCAGCGTCTCGAACAGCCCGCCGTTGGCATCGAATGCCGACCCATACAGGATGGTGTCTTCCGTGCCAAGAAATTGCGAGAGGCGCGCTTCGAGCGTTTTGTGGACATCCTGCGTTCCGCAGATGAAGCGGACGGAACTCAGACCGAACCCGCGCGCGGCCAGCGCGTCATGGGCGGCCTCGATGACGCTGGGGTGGGATGACAGGCCCAGATAGTTGTTCGCGCAGAGATTGATCACTTCCCGTCCATCCGCGGTGGCGATCTGGCTTCCTTGCGGCGATTGGATCGTGCGTTCGAGCTTGAACAGGCCGGTGGCCTGTATTTCCTCGAGTTCGCTTCTCAGCGAGGCGTAAAAATCTGCGGTGGTTCTCATAGTTGATCCTCATGGCCCAAGTCGGCCCAAAGTCCTTTCTAGAAAATGCTTGCGCCGGTGGCATCGCTCACGCGATGGCGCAGAACGCGTTCGAAGTGGCTGGGGTCATGAGCCTTCAGAGAGGCGGCTTCGCGGGGCATGTAGCAGTCCCAGAGCCGCGATACCCAGAAGCGCAAGGCCGCGGCACGCTCAAGAGCCGGCAATAGACGACGTTCCTCAGGCGCGAGCGGGCGCACCGACTCGTAAGCTGTTAGAAATGCTGCCCGCCGGACGGCGTCGGCGCATCCGCTGTCCAGACCCACGCACCAGTCGTTGAGGCAGACCCCGATGTCGAACAGGAAGGTGTCGCAGCCCGCGAAGTAGAAATCGAGGAAGCCGCTCAAGCAGCCGCCCTCGAACATCACGTTGTCGCGAAACAGGTCGGCATGAACCGGCCCGCGCGGGAGGGCCGCGTAATCGGGCGATGCGGCGATGCGTGTCTGGAAGGCCAGTTCGTCCAGCAGCAGCGTGCGCTGGTCGTTGCCTACATAGGGCAGCAGAACCGGCACGGTTTCCTTCCACCACGGCAGGCCGCGCAGGTTGGGCTGATGGCGGGCATAGTCCCTGCCAGCCAAGTGCATTCGCGCCAGCATTTCGCCCACAGCGCCGCATTGCTGCGCATCGGGCGCCAGTTCATTCTTTCCGCGCAACCTTCCCACCACTGCGGCCGGCTTGTCCTTGAGGCGATGCAGGATGGGACCTTCGGCGTCTGGCGCCGGCCTCGGCACCGGAATGCCGCGATCCGCCAAATGCTGCATCAAGTGCAGGTAGAACGGCAATTGCTCCCATGCCAGGCGCTCGAACAGCGTCAGCACGTACTCGCCGTGGTCCGTGTCAACGAAGTAGTTGGTGTTCTCGATGCCGCCACTGCAGGCGGCCATGGCCTGCAGGTTGCCAAGGCCCAGCCGCCGCAGGAAGGCGGCAGCCTCGTCGTAGAGAACTTCGGTGAAGACAGCCATGCTGCGATCAGGACAAGTGTGCGGCGACGAATGCCTTGACGTGAACCGCATCCGCCGGGAGCACCGTCACGCGCTTGGGCAGGTCTTCGATGCCGCGGAACCGCGCGGGCCGGTCCGGCTCGTGACCCAACGCTTCGACGATGGTCGCCGCGAACTTGATCGGCAGCGCCGTCTCCAGCACGATCATCGGCACACCAGCGCGCACGAAGTGGCGCGCCACCGTCAGGCCGTCGGCCGTGTGGGTGTCTATGGTCACGCCAAAGCGCTCGTGCGTGTCGCGGATCGTCGTCAGACGGTCGGCGTGAATGCTCTTGCCGCTGAGAAATCCATAGTGCGTGCCGGCCAGCGCGAATGCCGGGTCGGCATCAAGGTCAAAGCGGCCGTTCTTCGCGAGTTCCTCGCCAAACAGACGCTTGACCGTGTTCGCGTCGCGACCCAACAGATCGAACACAAAACGCTCGAAGTTGCTGGCCTTGGAAATGTCCATCGACGGACTGGAGGTCTCGTAGGTGTCGGCGCTGCCGCGGACCCGATAAACGCCGGTACGGAAGAACTCGTCCAGCACGTCGTTCTCGTTCGTGGCGAGCACGAGCTTGTCGATGGGCAGGCCCATCATGCGCGCCACGTGGCCGGCGCAGATGTTGCCGAAGTTGCCCGAGGGCACAGCGAAGCTCACCTGTTCGGTGTTGAACTTCGTGGCCTGGAAGTAGCCGGCAAAGTAGTACACCGCCTGGGCCAGGAGGCGCGCCCAATTGATCGAGTTGACCGTGCCGATGCGGTACTTGCGCTTGAAGCCCAGGTCGTTGGACACCGCCTTGACGATGTCCTGGCAGTCGTCGAACACGCCGGTAATGGCAATGTTGTGGATGTTCTCGTCCTGCAGGCTGAACATCTGCGCCTGCTGGAAGGGGCTCATGCGGCCGTCCGGCGAGGTCATGAAGACCCGCACGCCCTTCTTGCCGCGCATGGCGTACTCGGCCGCGCTGCCGGTGTCGCCGCTGGTGGCGCCAAGAATGTTGAGCTCCGCACCGCGGCGGGCCAGTTCGTATTCGAATAGGTTGCCCAGCAGCTGCATCGCCATGTCCTTGAAGGCCAGCGTGGGGCCGTTGGACAGGGCTTGGAGGTACACGCCCTCCTCCAGCATCTTGAGCGGCACGATCTCCTTCGTGCCGAAGACCTCCTCGGTGTAGGTCTTGCGGCAGAGCGCGCGCAAGTCGTCGGCCGGGATGTCGTCGATATAGAGCGAGAGGACTTCGAAGGCGAGTTCCGCATAAGGCAGACCACGCCACCGGGATAGCTGCTCGGGTGTGACCTGTGGGTATCGCTCCGGCAGATACAGGCCGCCATCGGGCGCCAGGCCCTCCAGCAGGATCTCGCAAAAGCGCTTGCGGTCGGGATGGCCGCGGGTGGAAAAGTACAGCATCTTGGATTTCATTTCTTGACGCGGGACCGACTCAACGCAAGGCCATGTGCGCGACGGCTGCGAACCAGCGCACGCCGCAGGCGAGCACGTCATCGTTGAAGTCGTATGAGGGGTGGTGCAGCGAGGCCGTGTGGTCTGCGCCGCGCTGGCCGAGCCAGAGGTAAGCCCCTGGGCGCTGCTGGAGCATGAATGCAAAGTCTTCCGACGTGAATGCAGGCGCGGCGGCCAGTTGCACATCCAGGCCGGCACTGCGCGCCGCCTCGAGTGCGAGCTGCGCGTGCTCGGGGCTGTTGACCGTCGCCGGGTAGTAGCGCGTGTACTCGACCTCGATCGTGGTACCGCTCCCGCGCGCGACACCCGCTGCGACATCGCGAATCGCCTGCTCGATCGTGTCCTGCACGGCGGGGTCGAAACTGCGCACGGTGCCGGTCAGCTCCACGGCCGCTGGCAGAACGTTGTGCGACTGACCTCCGCTGATCCGCGTCACTGACAAGACGGCATTCTGCGTAGGAGGAATGCGCCGCGACACGATCGTGTGCATCTGCGCGACGAGTTCACTGGCGGCGAGCACCACGTCGGGTGTACGGTCGGGTTGTGCTGCATGGCCGCCTTGCCCGCGCACGACGATGTCGAAGCGATCTGCCGCGGCCATGATGGGCCCCGGTCTTGTGGCAGCCGTGCCTGCAGGGAGGTCGGGCCAGTTGTGCAGGGCGAACACGGATTCACACGGAAAGCGCTCGAACAGGCCTTCTCGCACCATCTCGCGTGCACCTCCCCTTCCTTCTTCGGCGGGCTGGAAGATGAAGGCAATGCTTCCATCGAAGCTTCCGGCTCGCGCAAGGTGCCGGGCTGCTCCCAGCAGCATGGCCGTGTGGCCGTCGTGACCGCAGCCGTGGTGAACGCCAAGGTGGCGGCTGACATGGGAATGCTGGGCGTCCTCTCGCATGGGAAGCGCATCCATGTCCGCGCGCAGGCCCACCATGCGCGTCGAATGACCCCGGCGCAGAACGCCCACCACGCCGGTCCCGCCGATTCCCTCGTGCACTTCCAAGCCGCATTCGCGCAGCGCAGCCGCAACCACGCTGGAAGTGCGCCGCTCTTCGAACGCCAGTTCGGGGTGCGCGTGCAGGTCGCGCCGCAACACGGCCAAGGCCGGCAGCAAGTCTTCGATGTCGTTGTTCATGATTTCAATACCCCCGCGTGCGATCGACCAGCCCGATCAATGGCTCGCCCGCCTCGTGGCGGCGGATGTTGTCGAGCACCAGTTCCACAGCCGTCTCCGGCTGCGTCATGCTGGCGATGTGCGGCGTGAGCAGGATCTTCGGGTGCGCCCAGAAAGGGTGGCCCGCGGGCAGCGGCTCTGGATCAGTGACATCGACGACCGCGCCGGACAGCCAGCCCGCCTCCAGCGCATCGACCAATGCCTGGTGGTCAAGGTGCGCTCCGCGCCCGACATGCACCAACGATGCGCCTCGCGGCAGATGCTGAAACAGCGTGGAATCGAGAATGCCGCGCGTTTCCTGGGTAAGGGGCAGCAGGCACACGAGGATGTCGGTACTGGTCAGCATCGCAGGCAGTTCCGCCTGGCCCGCGTAGCACGCCACACCTTCAATCTCGCGGCGCGTCCGGCTCCAGCCGGCGAGCGGGAAGCCGAGCGTGCGCAACTGGTTCAACACCGCGCATCCGAGCACTCCCAGGCCGAGAACGCTTACGCGCCGCTTCGATGCGGGATGGACGCGGTGCGCCGCCCAGTTGGCTTGGCGCTGCTGCCAGATGTAGGTCGGCAGGTCTCGGTGAAGCGCGAGCACGGCCATCGTGGCGTACTCCACCATGCCCGCGACGACACCGGGCTCGGCCATGCGCACCACCGGCAATTCCGGCGGCAACGCGGCGAGGTCGAACTGGTCGATCCCCGCACCCGTCGAGAAAAACAGTTCCAGGTTGGGGAACCGCTGCGCAATGTCCTGCGGCGGCACCCACGCGGCAAGATAGCGCACGTCGTCCACACTTCCGGTTTCCGGCCAGATATGAAACGGAATGTCGGGCGCCTTGGCGGCGAACAGGCGTGTCCACTCCGCCCCGCGCACGGGGTCAGCCTTGTACAGGAAAGACATGCTGCCTACTGGTAGACGACCCAGATCTTGCGGGTGGTCTCGATGCAGCGCCACACGCCGGTGAAGTCGGGCTTCATCACGAACGCATCGCCTGCCTGCACCCGCACCGGCGGCTTTCCGTCCTCGGTCACTTCCGAGATGCCCGAGAGGATGTAGCAGAACTCCATGGTGCCGCCCTTGATGGACCGGAAGGTGCCCGGCGTCGTCTCCCAGACGCCGGCGCGCACTTTTCCATCGGCGGACTGATCGACGTCCCAATTCTTGAATTTCGCGTTGCCCTCGATGACCCGCTCTGGCAGCGGACCGCCTTCGCGCGCGGAACCAAGATCGTCGTATTTGAAAAAGGTGAGATTGCTCATGAGAGAAGGTTCTTGCTTGGATGGAAAAAATTGAATGGCGTCAGGCCGCAGACGAGAAGCGTCAAATGGCACCGACCGTGACCTTCGAGCCATCGCCAAGGCGCGAGAAGCGGAAAGGCGTGGGATCGACCGCCGGCCGCTCGCCGACGACCAGGCTCGCGGCAAGGTGCCCCGCGCCAGGACCGGTGCCGAAACCATGGCCGCTGAACCCGGCGGCAAGGACGAAGCCCTTGATCCGATCGACGGGTGAAATGACAGGCACGGCATCGGGCGTGCTGTCGATGTACGCCCCCCAGGCGTCTGACACCGTCACGTCCTTCATCGCGGGATAGAGCTGCTTCACGCAGCCGAGCAGATGACGAATCGCGCCTTGGTCCGGTGCCGGATCGAGAACGCGGATCTGCTCGAACGGCGACGCCTTGTCGAAGTCCCAGCTGCCGAGTGCGCCAGGCCCGCGAAAGAACGAACGCCCGATGCCGAACTCCACCGCCTTGAGCCGCTTCATGAACATCGGCATGAACTCGCGTGCGTACCGCAGCGCCTGGGGAGTGAACTCGAGCGTCCCCCTGCCGCTGATCGCCACGATGTAACCGCCATCGGGGCGGCGCGTCAGCGTGCATTCCGGCGTCGACAGGGCCGGCGGCAAGCCTTCGATGGGACCGGTCCGCAGGACGGATGCGCGCACGCTCGCCTGCGGGAAGGAAATGCCGTGCCGGCGGCAGAACGTGGACGCCCAGGCGCCTCCGGAACAGACGACAGCGCCCGTTTTGATCAAGCCTCGTTCGGTGATCACGCCGCTGACCGCGCCGTTGGCGATGTCGAGGCCGCGGGCTGCGCAGTCCTGATGGATGGTGGCGCCCAGAGCCCGCGCCCCTTCCGCGATCACGGGGGCGGCGAGTGCAGGGTCCGCCGTGCCGTCGTCCATCGAGTGCACGCCGCCCAGCCATTGGCGGCTGGCGCTGCCTTTCATGACGCCCGCTGCCTCCGCCGCGCTGAGCATGCGCGTGCGAACGCCGAAAGGCCGCCCGTGCCTTCTTCCCCAATCGTCCCAGGTGGCGATCTGCTTGGCGTCGTCGCTTGCGTAGTACAGGCCGCAGCGACGGAAACCGAGGTCGCGTCCGATGTCGCGCGTCATCTCGTCCCAGAGGCGAAGCGCCAATGCCGACAGAGGCAGCTCGCGCACGTCGCGGTTCTGCTGGCGGCACCAGCCCCAGTTGCGGCTGGACTGCTCGCCCCCGATGTAGCCCTTTTCGAGAACGGCGACCGAGAGGCCGCGCTTGGCCAGGAAATAGGCCGTGGAAACGCCGACGATGCCGCCGCCGATCACCACGGCGTCGGCTTGCTCGGGCAGCTTGTCGTCGCTGCGGATGCGAAGAATGGATGGAGACATGGGTTGGGGTTAGATGTCGTCGCGGATGCACGCGGTCGCGTGGTTCCGCTCGATGAATCTGAGTTCGGGCACGCCGCTCGCGCATGCCGGCTGGGCGTGTGCACAGCGCGTGCGGAAGGCGCATCCCGATGGGGGAGCCAGCGGGCTCGGAATGTCGCCCTTGAGCAGCTCGCGCGGGCGCCGATGCTGCGGGTCGAGGTTCGGCACGGCAGCCATCAGCGCACGCGTGTAGGGATGGCGCGGATTGTTCAACAACGATTCGGCGTCGGCGATCTCCACCAGCCGGCCGAGATACATCACCGCGATGCGGTCCGAGATATGGCCCACCACCGCGAGGTCGTGACTGATGAACAGCATCGTGAGCCCGAGCCGCTGCTTCAGCTCGAGAAGCAAGTTGATCACCTGCGCCTGCACGGACACATCGAGGGAAGACACCGGCTCGTCGGCCACCAGCAGCTTCGGCTCGGTCATGAGCGCACGGGCGATGCCGATCCGCTGCCGCTGCCCGCCCGAGAACTCGTGCGGATAGCGCGAACGGTGCGCCGGGTTCAGCCCGACGGTCTTGAGCACGGCATCGATGCGGTCCCGTCGCTCCTGCATCGTCAGCTTGGGCATGTGGATCTGCAGCGGTGCGGCCAGCAGCTCCTCGACCGTGTGCTTCGGGTTCAGCGACGAGTACGGGTCCTGGAACACCATCTGCATCGAGCGCCGCAGCGGTCGCATCTGGCGGCGCGTGAGACCCACCAGGGGCTTTCCGTCGAAGTGCACCTGCCCCGCGGTCGGTGGGTCCAGGTTCAGGATGGCGCGGCCGATCGTGCTTTTGCCCGAGCCGCTTTCGCCCACGAGGCTGAGCACCTCGCCGCGGCGGATGTCGAAACTCACACCATCGACAGCCTTGACGTGCTGCGCCGGCTTTCCGAACCAGGTGGTGCCCAGGGGGTACCACTTGCGCATGCCTTCCACCTGCATCAGGGCGGTTGCAGGCGGCTGATGCAACTGCTCTTGCTGATCTTGCTGATTCTGTTGTGCTTGCTGCATCACGCGGCTCCTTCGATTTCAGACCAACGGACGCATCGCACCAGATGGTCCGGCCTTGCGTTCTCCAGATTCGGCACCGCGGCATCGCAGCGGCCCGGCACGAAGTGGCCGCAACGCGGCCCGAAGGTGCAGCCGGGCGGGTGTGCGGCCGGATCGGGCACGTTGCCCGGAATGGCGAAGAGCGGGGTCTTGCGGGCACGGTTGGAATGCAGCCGTGGAACCGAATGGATCAGCCCTCGGCTGTACGGATGCCGCGGCTGCGTGAACAAGGACATGACGTCGGACTGCTCGACGATGCGGCCCGCGTACATCACCATCACGCGGTCGGCGATCTCGGCCACCGTGCCGAGGTTGTGCGTGATGAAGATCATCGACATCCGGTTCTGCGACTGCAGCTTCTGGAGCAGTTCGAGAATCTGCGCCTGAATGGTCACGTCGAGTGCGGTGGTGGGCTCGTCGGCGATCAGCAGCGACGGCTCGCAGGCGATCGCGATGGCGATCATCACGCGCTGACGCATGCCGCCGGACAACTCGTGCGGGTAGTTCCCGAGGCGGCGTTTCGGGTCCGAGATGCCGACCTGGTTCAGGAGTTCGGCAGCGCGGTCCATGGCCGCATGTGCGCTCATCCCGAGGTGGATCCGCAAGCTCTCGCAGATCTGTGCGCCGACGGTGTGCACCGGGTTCAGCGACGTCATCGGCTCCTGGAAGATCACCGATGCAACGCCGCCGCGCACCCGACGCATCTCGCGCTCGGGCGATCCGACCAGCTCGTGCGTGCGGCCGTCGCGCGCCACAAGCCGCGCGGAACCGGTGATCGTGCAGTAAGGCGCGGGCGGTGTGAGGCCGAGCAGGCCGAGGCAGGTCACGCTCTTGCCGGAGCTGGTCTCCCCCACCAGGGCCAGTGTCTCGCCGCGGCGCACCGAGAAGCTCACGTCGCGCACCGCGTGGAGCTTGCCGGCCGCCGTACGAAAAGCGACGTTCAGATCGCGCACGTCCAGGATGTTTTCCGCTTCGGCAGCGGCTTGGGCAGGTTGGACGGGGATCGGTTGAAAGCGATTCATATCAAGCATTTCATCGATCCAGTTTCGCGTCCAAGGCATCGCGCAGCCCGTCGCCGATGAAGTTGAAGCTCGTGACGGTCAGCGTGATGGCCAGTCCCGGCACGATCGCAAGCCAGGGCGCGTTGGTGAGGTAGCTCTGCGCGTTCTCCAGCATGTTTCCCCAGCTCGGCGTCGGCGGCTGGATGCCGAAGCCAAGGAAGCTGATGTACGACTCGGCCAGGATGGCGTGGGCAATGTTCAGCGTCGCGGCCACGACGATGGGCGCAACAGCATTGGGCAAGAGCTCGCGGAACATGATGCGGCTGTCGCTGGCGCCAAGCGATTCGGCGGCGAGCGCGAAATCGCGTTCGCGCAGCGACCGGATCTGGCCTTCCACCACGCGGGCCACCTCCATCCAGCTCGCCAGGGCGATCAGCACCACGATGGAAGTGACCGACGGCTCGATCAGGGCCGCAACCGCCAGCAGCAGGAAGATGGTCGGAAAGCAGAGCATGGCATCCACGAAGCGCATGAGCACAGCACCGACCGCGCCGCGGTAGAAGCCCGCCACGAGCCCGACCAGCACCCCCACCACCACCGACAGTGCGGTGGCCGCGAAGCCGACAGCCAGAGAGATGCGGCCGGCATACATCAGGCGCGCCAGCACGTCGCGGCCCAACGGGTCGGTTCCGAGCAGGTGCGCGCCGGCGAACGGTTCCGTCAGCCGCGCGCGGATGTCCGTGTCGGTGGCATTGAAAGGCATCAGCAAGGGGCCGACGAAGCTCAAGAGTGTCATGAACAGCACGACGCCCACGCCCAGGAGCGCCGCCCTGTGGCGCAGGAAGCGCCTGAGGGCCGGATAGCGCTCGGCCAGCGTGCGCCGCGGCGGAGCCAGCGTTACGGTCTGGACGGTGCTCATTTGGAAGCTCCTTTGATGCGCGGGTCCGCCACGGAGTAGAGAAGGTCCGCGACCAGGCTGCCCAATAGAACCATGCAGGCCGTGAACATCAGCATGCCCATCACCACGGGGTAGTCGCGGTTGCTCACGCTGTCGAGAAAGAGCCGGCCCATGCCCGGCCAGGTGAACACGGTCTCCGTCACCAACGCGCCGCTCAGCAGCGTGGACACGTGCAGGCCCGTGATCGTGATCATCGGCAGCAGCGCGTTGCGCAGCGCGTGGCGCAACAGGATCTGCATGGCCGGCACGCCTTTGGACTTGGCTGTGCGGATGTAGTCCTGATTCACCACGTCGAGCATCGAGGAGCGCATGTAGCGGCTCCATACGGCGGTGGAGACCAGCGCCAGCACGATGCACGGTGCCACCAGATGCTGCAGGCGGTCGATGAAGGAACCGTCCCCGATCGTTTCGCGGTTGCCCGCCGGCAGCCAACCCAGGTTCACGGAGAACACGTAGATGACGGCCAGGCCGAACCAGAACGTCGGGATAGACAGCGCAACCATTGCGCCGATCGTGGCCAGATGGTCGAAGAACGAATAACGCTTCACCGCACCCAGGATGCCGATCATGCCGCCGATGAACATCGCCAGCAGCGTCGAACTCACCATGAGTTCAAGCGTGGGCCCGACATGAATGCCGATCTTCTTGAGCACCGGCAACTGATCCCGGTACGAGGTGCCCCAGTCGCCGGTCGCGATGTTTCCGGCCCATTCGAGATACTGGACCGGCACAGGCCGGTTCAGCCCGTATTGCGCCATCAGCCGATCGACGTCCTCCTGTCCCAGATCGCCCGTCGCGACAAATTGCGCCAGCGGTCCGCCAGGCGCGAGATGCAGGATGGCGAATGCAATGACCGAGACCAGCGCGAGCAACAGCAGCGACTGCAGCAGCCGACGTAGAAGGTAGCGTGCCATGGCGCGTCACGCCGTCCAGGACCAGCTGGCGGCGTTCCAGCTGTTCGCGAGCGCGTTCACGTTGTTCGCGTAGCCTTCGAGGCCCCCCTTCGTGCCCTCGATCTGCACCTCGTAGAACAGCGGCAGGAACGGCAGGTCGTCGTTGATCAACTCCTGCACCTTGGCGTAGATCTCCTTGCGCTTGGCCAGGTTGTATTCCTGCCGGCCCCGGGCGAGCAGCGTATCCACCCCGGCGTTCTTGTACTGGCTCACGTTGGACCCGGAGCCTGTGAGTTTCGGGATTGCGCCGGAGCCGAAGCGATGCGTGATGTCCGGGTCCGAGGCGATCGTGTAGGTCGGCGCGGTCATGAGGCTGTCGAACTCGGAGTTCCTCCAGAAATCGGCCCACAGCACCGCCGCCACCATGTTCTTGATCAGCATCTCGACGCCGATCTTCTTGAAGTCGTCGGCGATGAGTTGTTGTGTCTGCGCGCGCAGCTGGTTGCCCGTCACCGTCGAGTTCGTGAAGGAGAGCCGCACGCCGTTCTTGACGCGAATGCCGTCCGGACCTCGCACCCAGCCGGCCTGATCCAGCATCGCCGAGGCCTTCTTCGGGTCGAATTCGGGCTTGGGCAGATTCGGGTTGGAGGCCCAGTGCGTCGGAACGAGGTAGTTGTTCGCTGGCTTTGGCACGCCGTAATAGACGAGGTCGCAGATCGCCTGGCGATCCATCGCGATGTTCAATGCCTTGCGCACGGCCTTGTCCCCAAGCGCCGGGTGGGCGAGGTTGAGCGTGAGGTTCTCCACGGCACCGCGTTGCGCTGGGTAGACGCGGCGGCCGCGCAGTGCATTCGCTTCCTTGTAGAAGTTGGCCGGGATGCCCTGCAGGCCAACGTAGTCGATCTCCCCGGTCTTGAACTGCGTGTACATCGCGTTCAGGTCCGGCACGTACTTGAAGATGAGCCGATTCAGCGACGGCGCCTTGCCGAAGTAGTTCGGATTGGCTTCGAGCATCACGTGGTCGCCGGTCTTGCGGCTGACGAATTTGAACGGCCCGGTGCCGACCGGCGCGGCAGCAAACGACGGAGAGTTCGGGTCCGGGTTCTGCGAAAGAATGTGCGCGGGGACGATGAAGGTCCAGCTCAGCACGGAGGTCAGCGGCGCGTAGGGCTCCTTCAGCTTCCATGTGACCACGTGGTCGCCTTCGACGCCCACCGACGCGATGAGCTCGAAGGCGGTGCGGTTGCGGGCACGGAAGGCCGGGTTCTTCATCAGGTTAATCGAATACCTGATGTCCTCCGCCGTCATCGGCTTGCCGTCGTGCCACTTCACGTCGCGCCGCAACTCGACGCGCCAGGTCAGGCCGTCGGCCGATATGCCGCCGTTCTCGAGGGTGGGAACCGCGTTCGCCAGAACGGGAACGAACTTCCCCTGTGCATCGATCATCCACAGCGGACTGAAAAGGTTCCACCAGACGCCTTGGTCCACCTCGCTGGCGGTCATCAGCGGATGCAGGACGGTCACTTCCTGCGAGAAGCCGAGGATGGCTTGACCCGTCGGCTTCGTGCCCGGTGCTGCGGCATGAGCACTCGCCGCCAGGCCCAGGGAGCCGAAGGCAAATGAGGCTGCGCCTGCAAATACGGCATCGCGCCGTGTCAGCTTGCCCAGGGGGGAATCGCCAATGTCGTTCGTGCGCTTCATGTCGTCACCTTTCAGTTTGCTGCTGTGGTCAGTCATGCTTGTCTCCTTTTGGTTTAGAAATCAGCGACCTGGCCCCATGCGGAGCCGCCGAATCGGCCGGGCCGAAACGGTGTGGGGTCCACGATCGGTTCCGCGCCGGTGGCCAGATCCGCGATCAGGTGGCCGGCACCGGGACCGATGCCAAAACCGTGCCCGGAAAAGCCCGCGGCCAGTATGAATCCCGGCATGCCCGGCACTTCTCCAATGCCGGGAACACCGTCGGGCGTGCTGTCGACGAAGCCGGCCCAGGCGTGCGTGACTTTGGCGTCGCGAAGCTGGGGCAGCAGCTCGACGGCGCGGCGTTGCGTCTCCTTGATCGCGGACATGTCGGGTTTCGGATCGAGGATGCGCACCCGCTCCATCGGCGTTGGTGCATCGAGCCGCCACCGCTTGAGCGTTTCGTGGCCGCCCCGGATACCTTGCAAGCCTCCCGGCAGAAGGCTGCGCCAGCGCTTGGCGAACATGGGCACGAATTGCGGGGCGAACCGCAGGAACTGACCTGTCACGTCCACACGCGCGCGGCCGCTGATGGCCAGTGCGTAGCGTCCGTCGCTGCGGCGCGTGGCGGACACGCCCGACATCACCAGGGCATCCGGCAAGCGATGTTCCACAGGGGACACGCTCAGGATGGACTGGCGGATCGAGGCCTGTGGAAACCGGATGCCCAACTGGCGACAGAACGAAGACGCCCACGCGCCGCCAGCCATCACGACCGTTCGGGTCTTGATGACGCCGGCTTCGGTCACGACACCGCTGACACGTCCGCCTTCGGTCTCGATTCCGCGGGCGGCGCAGTTTTGGTGGACGCTGCCCCCGAGCTTGATGAGCGCAGCAGCCACCGCCGGCGCAGCTTTGGCAGGATCTGCGGTGCCGTCGCCAGGCGAATAAACACCGCCCTTCCAAGCGCGACCGGTTGCCCGCCCGCGCTCGGCAGCTTCTCGACCGCTCAGCATGTGGCTCGTGACGCCTGAGGTTTTTGCGAAGTCACGCCAGTTGGCCCAACCGGACAACTCAGCGTCGTCGTTGCTGAGAAAGAGCAGCCCGCAGCGACGGAAGCCTGTGTCTTCGCCGCTCTCGGCGGCAAATTGCTCCCACAGGTCCAGGCTCTTGCTCGCCATGGGCAATTCGCGAGCATCGCGGTTCTGCCGCCGGCACCAACCCCAGTTGCGGCTCGACTGCTCGGCGCCGATCCTGCCTTTTTCGACCAGGGCCACCGACACGCCGCGCAGGGCCAGGTAGTAGGCGGCGAAGACACCGACGATGCCGCCCCCGATCACGACGACGTCGGCTGTGGCCGGCGGCGTGGGGGACGTTTGGATTTGGATCAGCGGAGGGGACATGATGAATCTGTTCGCCCGTTCAAGCCTGGGCGGCCTGGACCACGAAGAACTTCGCCACGCGATCGCTGCTCTCCCATCCGACCGCCGCACCCTGGGGCACGAAAAGCGCATCGCCCGTGCCCATCGACAGCACGCTGCCATCGGGTGCCGCGAACCGCACGCTGCCGGCCACGAGGTGCATGAACTCGTTCTGGCGATGCGGACGAACGATCCGGTGGTAAGGGGTCGAATCCCAGGTGCCTGCGCTGTACCCGGCGGCGTCCTCGGTGAAGACGTTGTCGCTGCGGCACTCCGGCGCCGGCCCCAGCAGCGCCTCTGCCGGCAGCGAACGGGACGGCTTGAAATCGGCGTCCGCGCGAAGCGGGACAAGGCCGCGTTGTGTCGGCTTGTCACAGGCGGCCGCACAAAAAGAAAACTGCACGCGCGATCCGGCCACGATGCGAAGCGAGGTACCGCATCCGATGACCGCACCTGTTTGCGGACCGAGCACCAGCGGAGCGGAGCCGTCCGCCGTCAGCGTCAGTTCGCCTTCCGACACCACGAGGGTCTCGATGTGCGGATAGCTCGCGACGTCGAGCTCGCCGATGAAGCTGATGCGGCCCGCGCTCATCGCGTCGGGTCCTTCCCACGCGATCTCGCGCTGCAGCGCAAAGGGGTCGTTCTTGCCGAATGCCGCCTTGCGAAAAGAGGTCGAAACGGGCGCGCCGTCGGCGCGGTGCAGCACTAGGGCCAAAGTCATGATTGCTCCTGCGCGTCGCGCATTGATTTCACTGTCGTAGTTGAGGTCTCGGCATCTCCGAAGCCAAGAATGGCCTTCGTTTCGAGGTACTCCTCGATGCCTTCGATGCCGTATTCGCGGCCGTTGCCTGAACGCTTGTAGCCACCAAAGGGGGCATGGGGACTCCATGCCGGATAGTTGATGTGCACCTGCCCCGAGCGGATGCGCGCCGCGACCGCGCGCGCGGCGCCGAGGTCGTTTCCTTGCACGTGCGCGCCCAGCCCGTAGACCGTGTCGTTGGCGATCCCCACGGCTTCGTCGACCGTGTCATAGGGGATGACGGCCAGCACCGGTCCGAAGATCTCCTCCTGCGCGATCTGCATCTGCGACTGCACCGAAGAGAAAATGGTCGGGCGGCAGTAGAAGCCAAGGCCCAGAGCCTCCGGCCGACCGAGGCCGCCGCAGATGAGCCGCGCGCCTTCGGCGATGCCGATGCCGATCATTTCCTGCACACGATTGAACTGTGCGCGGTTTGCGACCGGGCCATGCGTTGTCTGCTGCGATCGGGGATCGCCCACGACGAACCCGGATGCCGCTTCGAGCGCGATCCGTTCGACCTCTTCGAGGCGCTCGCGCGGCACGATCATGCGGGTCGGCGCGCTGCACGATTGGCCGACGTTGCGGAAGGCGGCCGCCACGCCTGGCGGGACGGCACGCGTCAGATCTGCGTCCGGGAGGATCAGGTTCGGCGATTTCCCGCCGAGTTCCTGGGCCACGCGCTTGACTGTCGGGGCTGCCGCCTGCGCGACCAGAACGCCGGCGCGGGTCGAACCGGTGATCGAGATCATGTCCACGTCGGGATGCGCGGCCAAGGCAGCGCCGACCTCCGCCCCATTGCCGTTCACGAGGTTGAACACGCCCGGCGGGATGCCGGCGTCGTGCATCACCTCGGCAAAGAGCAAGGCGCTCAGCGGTGACAGCTCACTGGGCTTCAGAACGAGCGTGCATCCCGCGGCCAAGGCGGGACCGACCTTGGCGGTGATCTGGTAGAGCGGCCAATTCCACGGCGTGATCAGCCCACACACGCCAATGGCCTCGCGCATGATGGCCACGCCCTCCCGATGGATGAGGAATGGATAGCTGGCCAGATTGTCGCGGGCCACGCGGATGTGCTCCGCCGCGACCGGCACCTGTGTGCTGCGCGCAAAGCCGATGGCAGCGCCCATCTCCAGCGAGATCGCCTGCGCGAACTCCTCTGCGCGCTCGAGGATCAAGGTGTGGACGCGGTCCAGAAGCGCAGCCCTGGTCTGAACGGAACTCACCGACCAGGCGACGAAGGCGCGCCGCGCCGCGGACACGGCCGTCGCGACGTCGTGCGCAGTTCCGAGCGCGATCTGCGCGATGGGCTCTTCAGTCGAGGGGTCGATGACGGTGGCTCGCGCGCCCCCCAGGGGCACGACCCACTCGCCGTCGATGAATACGCGGTCCAAGCGGCCAGCGTTCCTGAGGCGTTCGATGATGGATGAATGGCCCATGTTCTTAACGTCCATCAAAGCCGGATCGCGAACTCGGCTTGCCATCGTGGGCCAACGCCTGGTGGTGCGGGAACTGCGCGCCAACGGTGCGGCCTGTCACGTTCAGCTTGCTCATGCGCGACTGCGTTCCGTCGCTGCTGCCCTGCAGCGGCGCGACATCCATCAGGGCTGCCGGAGTGGTCAATTGCTTGAAGGAGATCATGGAAAACCAAGTTGGGAAAAGCCTGGGAATGACTCGATGCCCGCAGTGTCGGAACGGCGGTTCATGCGGTCAAATACAAGTTTTACCGACATCTATGCGATGTTGATATGAATCCCTCGGTAGTCTCGGCGCCGTGATGCTCGATGAAGCGTGCTTCGGTGCGGTCGCGTAGCTCACAGCCCATTGCAAGCGGTGCACTGCATCGCTTCAGCGCGATCGATTTTTCCGCACGCGGTGGAGCACGTCCGCACTGGAGGACGCACGCAAATCGCCAAGGTGCGGCCGAGCCGGACCGGGCGTCCAGTTATGCGGCCAGAGCCGCGCGTGATCTGCCGTCAGAAAAACTGCGACGTTCAGTCATATCAATCCTGAATGAATGACACAAGACTATTTATTGGACCGCATGTATCAGCATGTCGATACTGCCGACGAAGGCGCGTCGCGGCAGTGGATAGAGTAGACGGCGCACAGGTGCCACGGCTCGACCTGCGCCCATCTGCGTCCCGCGCGCCTTGTGAGATGTGGGGCTATGCGAAACAACAAGCGGCATCGCCATCCCAGGCGGTTGCCAGAAAGGATGACAGTGATGGCACAGAGCATTTACATCGAGACCTTTGCCTTGCGACGCGAAGGAGAAGCGGCATGAAGCTCGCCTCGAACGACATCGCATCGGATCCCGCGGCAGCCGATGCCGTGCGCCTGCGGCAGTTCGAGCCCGGCGATGTGCCGGCTGCGCACGCGCTGTCCAGCGCCTTGAACTGGCCGCACAGGATCGAGGATTGGCAGTTCGCGCAATCGCTCGGGCACGGTGTGGTCGCCGAACGCGACGGGAAAGTGGTTGGCACCGCACTCTCATGGCAATTCGGGACGAACTACGCCACCCTCGGCTTGGTGATCGTCGCGCCCGAGTTGCAGGGCCAGCGCATCGGCAACCGCGTGATGGAGGCGGTGCTCGATCGCTTGGCCGGTCGGAATGTGTTGCTGCATGCGACAGCGGCAGGCGTTGGCCTGTATGAGCGCTTGGGATTCGTCACCACCGGGGAGATCGAGCAGCACCAAGGTGTGCTTGCGACCTTGCCGACGGTCGCAGGCCGCAGCGGCGACCACTTGCGGCCGCTGGCAGCCGCGGACATCGAAGCTCTGATCGCGATGGATGCTCTCGGTGCGGGTATGCATCGCGGCGAGTTGCTTCGCCGGTTGTTCTCCCAGGAGAGAACCGTCGTTCTCGAGCGAGGCGGCCACGCCGCCGGCTTCGCCGTGCTGCGCCGCTATGGCCACGGCCACGCCGTGGGGCCGGTGTCAGCGCCCGATTTCGATGCCGCACGCCTGCTGATTGCGGACTGCTGCCGTCACGCCGAGGGGTTTCTGCGCGTCGACGTGGACGCAACGAGCGGCTTGCCGCCGTGGCTGGAAAGCCTGGGGCTGCCGCGCACCAACGGTGTATCCATCATGGTCCGCGGCAAGGTGCCCGAGCGCGGGCCTGCCCACGGAAGTTGGGCGTTGGTTACCCAGGCGATCGGCTGATCTTCTTGCGTCCCGCAGGCTGTGAGTCGCGCACCACGATGCGCATGGCCTCCAGGAAGTCTGCGACGAGCGCTTGCGCCGGCTGTTGACGCGCACGCACGAGGTGACAGCTGAAGTGGATCTCCGGCTCGAACACGAGCGAATGCACGCCGGAGAGCCCAAGCTCGCTGATCACCAGTGGCTCCACGATGCTCACGCCCAGGCCTCGCGCCACCATCGCGCAGACCGTGGTGGCCAGCGAAGTCTCGATCTCCAGCCTCCGCACCTCGGGATCGAAGACGCGATCGATGGCTGCGCGCACCACGTCCGGAGGCGCCAGCGATATGAAGGACTCGCCCGCCAGGTCCGAAGGAACAACCTTGCGCTTGCGCGCCAGCCGGTGTCCCCGGGGCACGATGCATACGGCACGGCTCGAATGCACGAGTTCGCTGTCAACCTCTTGCGGCAGCGCGACATAGGAGACCAATCCGAGTTCGCAGTAACCCGACGAAACCCACTTGCAGGTGGTCGCGGAATCGGTCGTGTGGACCACGACCGGCACGCGAGGGCGCAGGCCGCGAAAGACCTGAAGGATGCGCGGAACCAGGCCGACGCCAATGGCAGGCGAGACGGCGATTCGCAAGCCTTCGACCCCCAGCGTGCGGATGCGGTCCGCCGTTTCGCGAATGGACTGCAGCCCGACGTAGGTGCGGTCCACCTCCTTCAGCAAGGCATACGCTTCCGGCGTGGGGACCACGCGCTGCCCGACGCGCTCGAACAACTGGAGCTGCGTCTCGCGCTGCAAGAGCGCGATGGCTCGGCTCACGTTCGGTTGCGACGTGTGCAACTGCGCCGCGGCAAGCGTCATCGAGCCCGTGTGCATCACGGCACGGAAGCATTCGATCTGGCGGAAGTTCATATCAGCGATGTATCAAAAGTACCAACACTGATATTTGATCGCATGAATCGGCATTTCGATACTGCGGGAATCCTGGGCTTCCGCATGCAGCATCGAGTGCGCGCGAAGACGGGACCCAGGACCGGCTGGCACGCCGAATAGCCGGGGGTAGGCGCTACTCGGTAGATGGCTCGGCTGCAGTTGCCAGCAACACCTCACATTCCTCCCCCACCGCCACCGCACAGTGTTCGACGCCGCGCGGTACGACGATGAACTCCCCCTGCTCGATCGTCTCTTCACGGTCACGAAACTTCATGAGCAAGCGTCCCCGGTGAACAAAGAACAACTCATCGCCGTGCGCTCGAAATGACCAGTTGGAGGCGTCCTTGAACACGGCGACCTTGATCTGCGTGTTGTTGAGCAACTCCCCGACTCCGCCGGCAAATGCAGCAGCCAGGCTCTTCTTGCGAATCGGCGAAAGATGCTTGTTCAGGGCCGCGACGTCGCGAATGATCGCGGTGAGTTGGCTCGGCACGTCATTCCCATCCGCCGGGTACTTGCCATCCAAAGCCGCCGTCCCAATCGTAAAACCGGCCGCACCGGCACCCTGGACGACTGCAATTCGTTCAGGAGTGGCAATGGATCCTGCAATGAAGACGGGCTTGGAGACTGCGGCGCAGACGGCCTTCATCAACTTCGGCACGTTCTGCGCCGAACGGTAGGCCAACAGGTCCAGCCCGTGCACGCCGGCGCGCCCTGCGATCGCCTTGGCACTTTCGACGATTTCCTCGATGGTGCCTTCAAGCACGCTCGGGTGACCGGTAATCCGGCCAGGAAACGGAAAGTATTGAATACCGGTGCTATTGATGATCGGCAGCACATCGTCGACCCGTGTGCCTCCAAGAAGAACGTCAACACCGATCTCGGCTGCAGCCTTTGCGGAGACGATTTCACTTTCGCGGTCCAGCGACACGACTTCCAGATAGGAGGTCGCACCGCCCGCCTTTATGGCCGCATTGAGGCCCTTGAGTTGCTCGAGCGGCAAGCCGATGTCCTTGAACCCGATGTGCCGCACGCCGAGGCCGAGCGCGGTTTGAAGCTGCTGCGACGCATCCGGAACCGTGCGGTCGTTGCGTGTGAGCATGAAGATGAAACGTAGACCCATGATGGCGGTTCCTTTCGAAGTTAGATCGTGTTGGTTTGCGCAGCGACGAGACGCTTCGCGTAGGCAAGCGCCGTCTCCAGGCTTGCGTGGTCTGCAACGCCGTGCCCCGCGATGTCGAATGCCGTGCCGTGGTCCGGGCTGGTGCGGACGAACGGCAGCCCCAGCGTGATGTTCACGCCCTTCTCCAGCCCGAGATACTTCACGGGGATCAGCCCTTGGTCGTGGTACTGGGCTACGACAACATCGAATCGCCCTTGGCGCGCTTGCATGAAGACCGTGTCACCCGGATAAGGGCCGGTGGCATCGATGCCCTCGGCGCGCGCCGCCTCGATGACAGGCCGGATGATCCTGATCTCCTCGTCGCCGAAGAGGCCGCCTTCACCCGCGTGCGGGTTGAGACCCGCCACGGCAACGCGTGGCGCCCGGAAGCCGAGGGCCTTGCCCCCGTCGTGGGCAAGCCGGATGGCGGACATCTGCGCGTCGAAATCGGCTTGTTCGATCGCCTTGCGCAGCGACGTGTGAATCGTGACGAGCACCGTGCGGATGTCGTCGTTCGCAAGCATCATCGCCACGCGCTTGGCGCCGCCGTGGTCGGCCAGAATTTCCGTGTGGCCGGGATAGCGGATGCCTGCGCTGGCCATCGCCTCCTTGTTGATCGGCGCCGTGACGATGCCGCTCACTGCGCCCGCCTTCGCTGCCGCGATCGCTGCAACGATGGCGTCGAAGGCCGCCTGCCCGGAGACCGCGCTGATTCGTCCGATGGGTGGAGGCTCGGCGATTCGGGTCGTGTCGATGACTTCCATTGTTTGAGGCCGGAACCGGGCCTCAGCCGGTGCCTGGATCGGTCGCACCTCGATGCTCAACCCGAGCCGGCGCACGATGTCCTGCATGACGACAAGGCTGCCGAACACGACGACGCGCTCGCCGCCTTTCGCCAGCACCTTGGCCACGATCTCCGGCCCGATGCCGGATGCGTCGCCCATGGTCAGGGCCAGTGGGAGGGAGGTGTTCGTCACAGTGAATCCGTTCGCAAGGTTTGAGTGGTTCCGCGCATGCGTGCGACAGCGCGCTCCAGAGCGTCGTCGCTGCCGAAGCCGCCGGCCTTCATGGCGAGCAGGAGCGAGCGTCCATCGCCGAGCCTGGCGCGACCCAAGGGAAATCCGGGATCGAGCTCTTGAAGAATCTCGAACTCGCGGACGTTGAGAAGGTCGAGGACCGCTTCCATCGTGTCGCCGCCGGTAGCGATCAGTGCGCCGAAACGTGGGTCTTGCAGCGCTCGTGCCGCGCTTTCTGTAATACGGCGCAGCACTGCGGTCGGGTCGCGCTCGCGCGCCACCGGTCCGCGCAGCAGCATGACGCCGCCGAACGCCTGGAGTTGATCCGCTTGTCGGTGGCTGCGCAGATTCGCGCTTCCGACGACAACCAGGACATCGTTGCTGATGCCATCGATCACCGGCGGTTGGGCTTCGGTCCGTATGAAACGCCGCGACAAGGCGATGGCCATCCCGGGAGAGCCCACCCACAGGATCGACTCCGGCTCCTCGATGGAAGCGATCTGCGAATCGAGCTCTTCCTGCGTCACCGCATCGAGGAACAAGACACTCTCGATACAGCTCGGGACCAGGTCGGCCAGCGTCGAGTGCCGCGCGGGATGCACGGGGTCCTTGCCATACGCGCTCTCAGAAACCGGGACGCCGTCAACGAGTTGAATTCCCCCCACCGTCGTACGCCCGGCCTCGGGGAATGCTGGCGCAAACACCAGAGATTTGCGGCCACTCGCTGCAAAGCAGGCTTCGAGCTCCGCCGCGATGTGGCCACGCAGCGTGGAATCCACCGTCTTGTAGAGCACGGCATGGCGGGCGAGCCGGCCCGTCAATCCTGCGACACGCTCGAAAGCTTGCGACGAAGTCGCAGACCGCGAGCCGCTGTCGACTGCAACCACCGTTGAAGCTTGGCGCGGGAGCTGGCCCCTTCCGATCGATGCGCTCGCACCGCGGGCAACGAAAGGCGCCGCCCCATCCGCCGCGCTGGTCAGGTCATCGGCGAGGATTGCAATACGGGGTTGAAGATCGGTGCGCATGCATCAATTATCAAAACCCCCCTCTCGCCTTGAAAAGCGATAGTTTCTGAATGAATCGGTGATAAATTGTCACCAATGAATCGATCCGACATCCCCTCGCTGGACGACTTGCGCGCGTTCGAGGCGACGGCGCGCCTGGGCTCGGTCCGGCTTGCCGCAGACTCGCTTGCGCTCACGCACGGCGCCGTCAGCCGGCGCATCACCAAACTCGCCAATGACATCGGGGTGAAGTTGTTCGAGAAGAACGGGCGAGGCCTTCGGCTCACATCGGCCGGCGAGACACTCAATCTCACGCTCAGCAGGTTCTTCGGTGAATTGGCTGCCACAGTGCAAAGCCTGCGTGCCACCAATGCGGGGAAGAGCTCTCTCGTGCTCTCCTGCGAGCCTTCGGTTGCCATGCGCTGGCTCATTCCCCGGCTGGGGGCGTTTCAAGCGATGCATCCGAACATCGCCCTCCACCTCTCGGTGGGCGGAGGGCTTGTGGATTTTCGCAAGAACCAGGTCGACCTCGCCATTCGGCGGCTGGACTTCGCAGTGCCCGAGACGTGGAACGTCCAGCCCCTTTTCCCTGAAAGAGTCGGGCCTGTCATGAGGCCGGAGTTGGTGCCGAGGTTCGAACACGGCGACTATCTCGCGCTCGGGTCGAAGACTCGGCCTGATGCGTGGGCGCAGTGGCTCAAGGCCCATCCCTCGGCACGTCGACCCACGGAGATCCGCTACTACGACAGCCACTCACTCATTGTGGAA
This sequence comes from Variovorax sp. SPNA7, assembly GCF_033807855.1. Taxonomy (NCBI): domain Bacteria; kingdom Pseudomonadati; phylum Pseudomonadota; class Betaproteobacteria; order Burkholderiales; family Comamonadaceae; genus Variovorax; species Variovorax sp. SPNA7. The sequence goes on along the minus strand of NZ_CP138513.1, from coordinate 2,558,649 downwards.
GCCGCATCTGCGGGCCTGGGCGTGGCCCTCAGTCCGCTCGTGCTGGCGGTTGACGATGTGGAACGAGGAAGCCTCGCGGCACCGGCTGGCTTCGACGCTGACGGCAGTCATTACGGGCTGATATGGCTGGGATCGAATGAACTGCAAGGCGTGGAGTTCGAACTCGCAGAGTGGTTGCAAGCGCAGTTCGGTCGCCTGACTCCACACCACGAGCTCTGACAGTGGCCGCACCTACGAGCAGGTGTAGCTCGCCGCCGAACCGGGGTCGCCACTGGTGTAGGTGATCTTCTTCGGGTATACGCAGATGGGACGGGTTTTCGCTGCGGCACCGCCGAGGGTCTGCAGGGTCAGCGCATCCGGAGCGGTGCCTTTTTCCACCCACGCCGTCAGCGCGTCGTAGAACTGGGTCGGTGTGAAGTACGGAACTTCCGCTGCCGGGTTGGACGTTCCGTTCGGATTGCCATGGCCGGCACCCGGCACCAGATAGAGCCGATAGAAGCCCTGGACATCGCTCAGCCCGCCGATCTTGGTGGCCACCCTGTTGTAGTAGTTGACCGTCCCCTGCGCCATGATGAGTTCGTCGGCCAGACCATGCCAGGTCAGCATCTTGCCGCCGCGATTCTTAAACGCGGAGAGGTCCGGGTTGTCCGTGTTGATGTTCCCGAACTGCGGCTGCAGCGTCACGCCGCGGTCGTACGCATTGCTCAACTGCGCGTAGCTCAGCTGCTTCCAGAGCGATTGACCGTTGCCGGTCGCATTCACGAACGAAGGGTCGCCGATGGTCGAGTTCTGCAACTCGAGCGCCACCTGGTCGGACGCGATGGGGAATGCACCGTTCGGGCTGGTCAGGCCATTCAAACCGAAGCCAGCGAACATGGCGCCGTACAGCGAAGTTCCGCGGCTTTGTCCGAACCAGCGCTGGTTTGCGGAGCCAGGCAGCGTGGAGGACGATGCGGCGGACCAGCCGTTGTCGGTCGTCGGCGACGGTGCCGAGCCATCGGCGGTCATGCCGTACCAGACCTTGTTGATGGCCGCGGCTTGCACCTTCGTGACGCACGCGCTCGTTGCGTTCGTTCCGCCGTCGGATGTGCAGAGAACCGTGAGATCTGTCGTCGGGTCGTACGTACAGGACGCAGGGTCGAGCACATACCCCAGGTGCTGGCCGGCCACCACATCGCACGCGCCAACAGCAGCGTTGGAAACCAGATCCTGCTGGGCCCGCGTCGGTGCAACGCCACCCAGGTCGCGCTGGAAGACGATCTGCGGATACAGCTCCGCGGTGATGAACCTCGTCCAATTGATGGCGGGATAGTTGGCGATGATGCCGTCGAAGTCGGTGGGGTTGTTCTGCGCCAGGTTCAGGCCCTGCCGTCCGCCCGTCGAGCCTCCGTCCCAGTAAGCGTACCTGGCCGGCGTTCCGTAGTAGGCCGCTGCCAGCGCTTTCGTCTTGACGGCCTGTTCATGAATGCCTCGGCTGGCGAAGTCGGTCCACAACGTCTTGTTGATGGTGCCATCCGGGTTCATTGCGAACGAGCCGCCCGCGAGCGAGGCATGGCCGGTATCCGTGGTCGATGAGACGGCGCCTTCCTTGCCGGCCACGTCGGCCGCGTCGCTGCTTGCAATCGCTGCCGCGCTGCCGGCGACACCCCCTTGCCAACCACCGCCGCCCAACGCATGAATGCGCGAATTCCAGGCGGCTTTCGACGGCAGCCAGATCTCGATGCCGATGCCGGGCGACGTCGAAGGCGCACCCTCGGGTCCGGAGTTTCCAGGCCCGACATTGAGTTTGACCATGCAGACGTCATTGGCAGCCACCGGCGTTGTCGCCGTCGCCGCACCACCCAGGACAAGAGCGTCTCCCTTCTTGAATGACTTGACCGCAACAACGCTTGTACTGGCGTCGGGCTTGAAACTCGCCTTGAGCGTGTCGTCACACGTCAGCGGCGCAGGGCCTGAAGGGGGCGGCACCGTGGCGACGGGGGGATTGCCGAATCCGATGAAAGGCAGGGTGTTGTTGTTGCTGCCGCCGCCGCCGCACCCACTGGCGAGAACGGCTGCGACGATCGCGGAAACTGCCAAAGGCTGGTGGGTTTTCATATGTCTCCTTCGAGTTGGGGATGGCTGCAAGAAATTGCATCTTCTTTCCTATCCCGAAGTGCAACATGAACTATTAAGCATCCTCCATGAGTTCCGTTTGCACGGGTTATCCCGCCGCTAGGGAATACGCCGTGCAGTGGCTGGGTGCAAATTGGCCCACCAAAGCAGCCCAGATCGGGCCTTTTTCGCCCCGCCGCCCGGAAATATAGTGCATGTCATTTCAGCTTTGCCTCGCTCTGTCGGGGGCGAAGGACAGGCCTGCCCTCTCGACGGGTCAGGGCCCCGTGCCAGCGCAGCAATCTCCGTGGCGCCGTTGCAAACGGCTGAGTCATCCAACCCCGCAAGCCGCCGCCGTCTCGCTGGCGCACCGTCTCATCGTTGGAGCCCTGGAGCTGCCAGTCCTTCGGATCACGCTCGACGAGATTGGCGTCGGGCGTGCTGGTGACCGAAAGCGCTGGACGCGCTCCGCGTGGCCGAAGTCGTACTTGCAGCCAACCGGTCGTGCCGGAGTAGAACTATTGCGTCGCCGAGTTCTGGTCGACGGCGCTTTCAGCGTTGCCGGAGTTGCTCGCGCTGTCGTTGGCAGTGCCGCCGGTGGCAGCCTTGACCATCGGACGGCCCGGTGCGGCGCTGTCTTCAGGAGAACGGCCGCTCGTTCCGGCGGAGTTGCTCGCCGCGACGGTGTAGTAGTAGGTGGTGCCATTGGTCACGGAGGTGTCCGTGTAGCTGCTGCCCGTGACGCCCGATGCGATGGTCTCGTAGGGCCCGCCGCTGAACTCGGAGCGGCCGACCGTGTAGCCGGTGGCCCCGAAGGACGCCTGCCAGCGCAGCGGGACGGCCCCATCGCCCGGCGAAGCCAGCAGCATGGCGGGTGCCGCCGGGATGACGCGCGGCGCCCCACCGTCGCCGCCGGTGATCTGGACATTGCTGAAGACGCTGTTGTTCAACTTGCTTGTGACCGACGAGACCACCAATCCGACATAGATCGTGTCGGGAACGGGGGCGACGATGCGGCCGACATCGGTGGCGGCCCAATTGGTGCCATCGAGAGAAACGTAGCCTGTGACGATGTTCCCGATGCGCTCGAGCTTCACCCAGTGAGTGGGCCCGGCGCTCACACCCTTGTTCGCGTAGTTCGAGCCGCCATACACCGCCAGTTTCGTCATGTTCTGCACGACTTCATTCTTGTAGTTCATCGCCATCCAGGCGCGCGGAGCGCCTGGTTCCAGGCTTGTGCGCATCATCACGCCCGCCACTGCGGACGGGTGGGTGTTCTCGAGCGACTCGACTTTCGCGATGATGGCGCTGTTGCCAGTGAGGGCCTTGTAGACGAAGTGGGAACTGTCGAGTGCGCCCCAGATACCCCAGCCTGACCCAGCCACGTTCCATTTGCCGGCGGCGTATGTGGCCGTGCCGGCCAGGCTGGCGCCCCCGATGTCGGCACTGCTGAATCCCGAGGTGATCGAGGCTGTCGAAGGAATGGGCAGCGCCTGCGGCGGCGTTGCCTTGGAGGTGTCGGACTCCCTGAGGAACATGAAGCTCGTGCCGTCCACCGATGTCCCGAGGAGCCTCTGCGCGATGAAGGGTGCCTGGAGTCCCTTGCGCAGGACGTAGGCGCCATAGAGCTGGGTCAGCGCCGTGCTCCCGCGATTGGCGCCGCCCCAGCCGCGATTGGTGACGTCGGTGAGGTAGTAGCGATCGGTGGTGCCGAAAGGAAGGGCTGTCGTTGGGACGAGCTCGTTCACTCTCGCGAAATATTCACCCGCGGCCAGCAAGCGGTTGTCGAAATCGGAATAGATGTCGATGCCTTGGCTCCAGAGCGCTTCGGCGAGCACGGTCAGTGATCTGAGTTGCCCATAGGCGTGCCCCTGGTCGCGGAGGTAGTCGCCGAGCATGCCGATGTCGTTGGAATTCCGCAGCCCGATGTGGGCCAGCGTGCGGGCCTGATAGACGACCCTGTCCAATGTCTCGATGTCGTCGTTGTAGATCGCCATCAGCCCAAGAGCGAGGAGGGACAGTGCGCCCTTGTTGGCGGCGCCGAACATGCTTTCGCCATAGGGGTTCGCCGCCGGCATCAGCACGTCCTTGAAGTACTTCTTGACGATCTCCGTGTCGGCCTCCTTCCAGCCCGGCCAGGTGGTGCGCAGGATTTCCGCGCCGCCGACGAAGTCGAGCGCGTAGTCGCCCAGGTCGAGCATCGACTCGCGACCCGAGAACTCGGTCTGGGTGGTGGCCCACCCCAGTAGCAGCCACTTTGCGATCTCCGCGTATCGCTCGTCACGGGTGAAGTACCACATCCGCGAGAGATTCGAGATCGCGACCATATCGGAGCGCCAAGCATTGAGATTCTCGTCGGGGGCGCGGCTCACCTTCGCGAACGGGCCACCACGCCCTCGGTAGCTGAGCCTGGAGTTGGGACTGTTCGCCAATTGGTTGTAGCCGGACTTCCACGGCTCCCTTCCCTGGTCGATGTTTGCCTTGAGCGTCGCGAGATCCGAGAGGCTGACCCCAACGCCCGGGTGCTTGATGACACGGGCCACGGGGGTGCCGTCTCCCGGGGCGGCGGGGGTTTCGGGGGTGACACCCGTGGTGGCGGGAGTCTCCGGCGCGCCTCCCGCGACGGCGGGGACCTCCGGGGTGCCCCCGGCGACAGCAGGGGCCGGAGCGATCGCCTGGAAGCTCCCCGAATCTCCGCCCCCGCAACCCGGGAGTACGACCGCGCTCAACACGAGCAACGCAGCAGCAAAAATGGTTCTGTCAAACATAAGAGAGCCTTGAATTAATGCGCGGAAAAGTCGCGGGGTAAGGAACGGGCCAACAGCTTTCCTGGAGGCGTCGATTTCATTGATGAGCCACGAGCCGCCTTGAAGGCTTTTCGGCTCGCGAGGCGGGCGAATCCTGGCGTTCATCCAAGAAGACGTCGCAGCCGGATCACGTGCGATTGCGGCGTGCGATCGCTACTTCAGGGCCGCACCGCCTCGCGCCAGGTACTGGCCCGAGAGGCGGGCGAACTGGCCGCCGTCGGTGGCGAGCGAGGTCTGAAGGCTGCCGCCTCGGCTGAAGACGATGGCGAAGGTGTGGATGTCGCCGTACTCCTGGGCGTTGCGCAGCATGTAGTCGACGTGGTTGTCGCGGTAGTGCAGGTCGGTGCCGCCGGGCGTATCGGAAGGCACGCCCATCGGCGTCTGCCACCACAGGATCGGGAGTCCGTTGCCCAGGGCTGCGCGGTAATCCGAAATCTGCTTCTGCGAGTCGTGGAAATTCGGGCTGGTCTTGTTGCTTGCGTCCCAATAGAACGTTCCGGTTCGGTCCTTGCATTCTTCGGGCCGCGGTGTGACTTCCCAGCAGCCCGCGTCGCGGTCGCTGGTCTGGGCGACGATGAAGTCCGCCTTGTCTGCCCCGACCGCGCGCATCTGCGCACCGATCTCGCCAGCGGTGCCGCTCCAGAAGGAGGGCGGGAACCCCACCAGCGCCTTGGGCGCGATCTGCCTGCCCATCTGCACGAGGCATTGGCCGAAACCCGCGGCGGTGTCCGGCAACCCGGCGCATTCAGGCTGGTTGCTCACGCGGGCTGGAACTTGCGTCGCATCGTGATCGGACCTCTTGGCCGCAAGGAATCCCCAGAAGTCCGGCTCCAGGTTGATCAGGACGGGCCCGCGCAGGTCCGCAATGAGCTGGTACATCAGCCGCGTCTGGCCCCAGTATTTGCTCATGAAGGCCGCGTCGTTGATGCGGCTCAGATCGCCCTGCATCTGGTAGAGCGTGAACATGGAAATCGCGCCGTAGGCCTGGTTGGTTTGCGCGGTGTATGTGATGAACGCGCCATCGGGACTGTTCCAGCTGGGCCAGGTTTTTTCACCGGTGCCCACGAGGTAGGTGTCGATGATGTCCGGGTGGATGTTCTGGCTTTTCATCTGATCCATCTCGCCCAAGCCGAGCCCAAACAGCACCCGCGCGGGCTTGCCCAGCTTGATCACCAGTGCGGTGGTCGCTGCGACGGACGAAGTGCCTCCATCTGTGCCGCCGCTCGTCCCACCTGTGCCACCGCCGCCTTGGCCGGTGCCATTGCTGCCTTGACTGCCATTGCCCAGACCGAACAGGCCGGCCAGGCCACTGCCCTGGTTGCCGCCACCTCCACCGCCGCAGCCAGACAGGAGCACCGAAAGCATCAGTGCACAAACGCATCCTCGGGGAAACATCACCATGAGTATTTTTTTAAGATTGAAAAAGACCAGCCGCCACGCGCGTTGCGCACTTCTCATGCAGGGATTGCTGTCGTCGCGCATGACCAACGGCGTGCCGCAGGCCAGGCCCCGATCCACTCGCCAGCCGCGCCATGAGGCGCACGATTCATGCCTCGGTTCCCCGCTGGGAAGAACACGCTGATCGAGCCCGGAAAGTGACGCGGAGCGTCGCTTCGGACTCACTGTGTGACAGTTATGGCCAGCTTTTAAGTGGAGTCCGACAAAAAAGGACATACCGGCGCATCAGGCCGAACCTGAACCAACACTTGCGCCTGACAAGGCGCTCCATTCACGATGCAGCGATCGACGGATCAGAGCAGCCGAGACCTCATCCCTTGTTTTTTTTGACTGCATCGAAAATCGAGATTCACTCACTCATTTTTCAGCGTAATGGCGTTGTTTTCTCACGCCGTGCGCACGGCCTCTGACCACTATGCACCGAAGGCCCGCACCCGATCCTGATGACTGAGCTTCTCCACAGCCATGTCGGCGAACGCCGTTACCGCCAACGGGCGATGCTGGCGACTGGGATAGACAACGCTCAGCCCGCGACCGGCCCGCGTGTACTGCGGCAGTACTCGCACCAGTCTGCCCGCCGCGATGTCTGATGCAGTCAGGATTGACGGCAGCGCCGCGATGCCAAGGCCGGCGCACGCGGCCTTGCGCAGGACCTCTTGTGCGTTGCTGTTGAAACGCCCGGTCACGCGCACCACCTTCTGCATGCCATTCATGTCCTGCAAGTGCCACGTGGCGCTGCCACCGGCACTGGACTGCACCACGCACTCATGCTCGCGCAGTTCCTCCAGTTCGGTGGGCATGCCATGCGCCGCCAGGTAGGAAGGGCTGGCGATCAGTTCGCCGTGGCTCGCGAGGATTCGCCGGATCACGTTAGTGGAGTCTTGCAAGGATCCGCCGCGAAATGCGACATCGATGCGATCGGCGATCAGATCGACGAAGAGATCGCTGAGCACGAAGTCCAGGCGCACAAGTGGATGCTTGGCCAGAAACTCCTCGACCCATTCCATCTGGAAAAAACCGAAGAAACTGGTTGGTGCAGCCACGCGCACCATGCCGCTGGGCTCCGCGTTGTCCGCCGCATGCAGATGATCGGCGTCGATGAGCTCCTCGACTGCCGGGCCGCATCGCTCATGGAAGGATTCGCCCGCGCTCGTCAGCGTGAGCTTGCGGGTCGAGCGCTGTATCAACCGCGTGCCCAACCGCGCTTCAAGTTGCTGGATGCGCCGGCTCAACGTGGCGGAAGGTACGCTCAACCGTCGTGCGGCCTCGGCAAAGCTGCCGCAGTGGGCCACTTGTACGAACATAGCTACTTCATTCAGATCGAGCACGAAAATTCTTTCTGTTGTTGTCCCTGTCCGCGCCGAAGTAGAAGTTAGCCACCGCCCGTGCCAGACACCCCGTCAGTCCAGATCGTTGCCGCCGTCCTGTTCGGGCTGGGACTCCTCCACGCCGCCGGTTGCGTTCGCATCTTCCACGTATGCACGATGGATGCCTTCCACGCGTGCAAACGTGATGGGCCAGGCGGCTGCCGGCCAGAGAGCAGGTGAACGGCCTCGCGTTGGCGACGACCAGTACGTCGGCCGCAGCGTCTTGGGCAAGACCGATCGCCGCCCACGGGAGCCAGATAGGCTTCACGAACACGTGTAGCTCACGGCTGTGTTCGGGTCACCGCTGGTGTAGGTCGCCTTCTGCGGGTAAACGCAGATGGGCCGGCTCTTCGTGACGGCACCCGTGCTGCTCTGAAGCGTGACCTTATCGGGTGCCACGCCGTTCTCGACCCAGTTCGTCAGCAGGCCATACATCTGCGTCGGCGTGAAGTTCGGGGGCGCTGCGGCCGGGTTTGAAGTGCCATTCGGCGTGCCGTGTCCCAGGCCTGGCACGAGGTATAGCCGGTAGAAGTTTTGGACGCCCGCGAGCCCGCCCATCTGGGCCGCGACGCGGTTGTAGTAGTTGACCGTGCCCTGCGGCATGATCAGTTCGTCAGCCAGGCCATGCCACGCGAGCATCTTTCCGCCGCGATTCTTGAATGCCGAGAGGTCCGGGTTGTCGGTGTTGATGTTGCCGAACTCGGGCTGCAGCGCCACACCGCGATCGAAAGCGTTCGCCAGCTGCGCATATGACAGCGACTTCCACAGCGATTGTCCGTTGCCCGTCGCGTTCTTGAAATTGGGCTCGGCGATCGTCGGGTTCTGCAGCTCGAGCGCGACCAGATCGGAGGCGGTCGAGAACGGACCATTCGGGCTGGCGAGGCCATTGAAGTACCCGGGGAAGTTAAACATCGCAGCATACAAAGAAGTGCCGCGCGTGAGGCCGAACCATCGGTGGGTGCCATTGCCAGGCAGCGTCGAAGTGGCGGCTTGTGCCCAGCCGTTGTCCGTTGCGGGCGATGGCACGCTGCCGTCATTCGTCATGCCATACCAGATCTTGTTGATCGCTGTCGCCTGAGTGCTTGAGACGCAGGCTGCGGTGGCGTTGCTGCCGCCATCGGCCGTGCACAGCACGGCTGCATCAGTGGTCGGGTCGTAAGTACACACGGATGGATCGAGAACGTAGCCCAGGTGCTTGCCGCCCACCACGTCGCATGCAGCGATCGCGGCGTTGGAGACGAGGTCCTGTTGCGCAATCGTGAGCGGCGTGCCGCCGAGGTCGCGCTGAAAGACGATTTGTGGGTACAGCTCCGCGGTGATGAAGCGCGTGAAGTTGACCGCTGGATAGTTCGCGATGATTCCGTCGTAGTCCGCAGGATTGTTCTGCGCGAGGTCCAAGCCCTGAAGCCCGCCTTTGGAACCGCCTTCCCAGTACATGTACTTCGGCGCCGAGCCGTAGTATGCAGTGGCCAGCGCCTTCGTTTTGACGGTCTGTTCATGGATCGCGCGCGAGGCATAGTCGATCCACAGCGTCTTGTTGATCGTGCCGTCGGGTTTCATCGCGAACGAGCCGTCGAAGGTGCTGTGGCCAGTGTCGGTCAGCGACGACACCGCGCCCTCGCTCGTCGCGATGCCCGCGGCATCCCAGAGACCCGAGCTCGCAATCTCGGTGGCCGAACCGGCCGCACCGCCCATCCAACCACCGCCACCGACGGCGTGCACGCGATTGTTCCAGTTGGCCTTCGCCGGCAGCCAGATCTCGATTCCGATGCCGGGCGATGTGGACGGCGCATCGGCGGGGCCAGGGTTGCCTGGCCCGACATTGAGCTTGACCATGCAAACGTCGTTGGCGGCCACAGGCGTCTGCGGAGTTGCCGCGCCGGCCAGCAGCAGCGCATCGCCCTTCTTGAACGACTTCACGGCCACCACCGTGGTGTTGGCATCGGGAGAGAAGCCGGTCTTCAGGGAGTCGTCGCACGTCAACAGCGATTGGGCGGTCGGGGCTGCGTCGGGTGGGGGGATCGCGGCCGGGCCGGGCTGGGGGATCGCGGCGAAGCCGGAGCTTCCGCCGCCGCTGCCGCCGCAAGCGGCAAGCGCAGCGACTGCCGCGATGAGGAAGGAACGAAACAACAGGGCCAACACAGTCTCCTTGGAACAGTGACGTCGACCCGGCGCTATGAGGCGCTGCGGAGTGGACAGTGGAGAAAACGAAACTCGCGACATCTTGTTTCCTTTCAAAGAATGAACGATGTCCTGACATAGCTAGCAGGGATCGACTTACTCCTTCGCCCGTTCGTGACTTGGCTGCGCGACCTTGTGGCGCCCTACGCCTTGTGAGCAAGGCAATATTTTTTGCGCTGCGTCGAACTGACGGGTTTGGGCAAGACGCACAAACCTTGGGCGAAAGCGCACGCGCCTTATTCGTTGCGCCAAACCGCCTCGCCAATCGTTGACCTCTAAATGATTGATGTCTAACGTGATGGATGTCGCTCGCTGAGGTGCCGCATTGAAACCCTGAGCGCAAGGCGCCAGGGCAGCACGTCGTTTTTTTCAACGAGGAACTAGACAATGCAGAGAAAACTTATCGCCAGTATTGGCCTGGCACTGGTCGCGGGCGGGGCATCTGCCCAGTCCGCAGTGACCATTTACGGCATCATGGATGCGGCCGTAGAACATGTGACCAACGTGGGCGCCGGGGGTGAAGGATTAACTCGCATGCCCAGTTTGACAGGCAGCGTTCCTTCAAGGCTGGGCTTTCGCGGAACCGAGGATCTCGGTGGAGGTTTAGGCGCTCTGTTTGCTCTAGAAATGGGCATCGCACCCGATAGCGGGAGCATGAACCAGGGGGGGCGCTCCTTTGGTCGGCAGTCATTCGTCGGCCTCTCCGGGCCTTGGGGTTCGGTGACCCTGGGCCGGCAGTACACCATGCTGTTCTGGTCCATCCTGGACGCGGACATTCTTGGGCCCAACATTTACGGCTCTTCTTCCCTCGACAGCTACATTCCCAACGCCCGCGCCGATAATTCCATCGCGTATCGCGGCACCTTCAGCGGCTTTACGGTGGGTGCGACCTATAGCTTGGGGCGAGATACCGTCAACGCCGGCCCCAGCCCTTCGGGTAGCAATTGCGCCGGTGAAAGTGCCACCGACAAGCAGGCCTGTCGAGAGTGGTCCGCCCTTATAAAGTATGACGCCCCCATGTGGGGTGCCGCGTTGGCGGTAGACGAAATGCGTGGCGGCGCCGGCGCCTTTGCGGGCCTGGTCAGAAGTGCCCTGAAGGACACTCGCCTGTCGGCCAATGGCTACGCCAAGTTGGGAGCGTTCAAATTGGGCGCTGGCCTGATCCGCCGAGACAACGAAGCCAGCGTCGCCGCGCCGCGCAGCGACTTGGCCTACTTGGGAGTCGCGTACATCGTAACCCCGCAGCTGGTAGTCGATGGTGAATTCTTCCGGTTGAAATTCAAGGGCAACTCCAACAAGTCGACGATGGTCGCCGTGCGCGCCACCTACAACTTTTCGAAGCGGACAGCGGTGTACGCGACTGCGGGCCGGATCAACAACGACGGAGCTTTGTCGCTGTCCGTCAGTAGCGGCCAGGCCGCCAGCAATCCAGTCGCGGGCGGCAGCCAAACCGCAATTGCGATGGGCGTCCGCCACAGCTTCTAGGAAAGGTCTGAACTCGTGAACCCGATGTCAGCTATGCATGTTCTGCCCCAACCAAATGCCCAAGCGGCAAAGTAGCAAGTAATGGCCAGGAGCGTGAAGTGTCAGCGATACTCGATTCCCTTCTCGACGACGAACGCCGCGCCGAGTGCTGCGTTAACGATAGAGCCATGGCCATGGGTTGGCCCATCATCGCCCGCCAAGTCACCATCCAACCCGTGCAGCGCAACAGCAGACTGCATCGCACCATCGACCGTGTGATCCAGACCAAGCCAGACGCGCCGGGCATGAGAGCCGCGCTGCTCACTTAGCTGTGCTGAATCGAGCAACTCTGAAGTTGTTGTACCGGTACGGCCCACAATCGGCTGGAGACTGTCCGGGAGGCAACCTGGATGCACTACCGCGCAGTCTTGCTCGACCTGTGCCTGCCCATCATGGAAGGGTTTGAGGCGGCTGCCGTGCTAAGGCAACGCGCGCGTTTAGAGCCGCCAATGAGGTCAAGTGCACTGGTCGCGCCGTACACCGGAGCCGCCAGGATTGTGAAGTTGACCCAATATGGATTTCCACTACGAATCAGCTTCGACGAAGCGTATGGCCGCATCGTCGATCACCTTGACCATCGGACTCACTCGAATCGGATTCGCGCACACGACAATGCCGGCGCACGATCTGCCCTGGGAATCACGAAAAGCTGGTCGTGCAGCGAGGGCAAAACCTGATCGACAGCGCTGCGATTCAGCAAGATGATTCGGGAGCAGCGGCCAAGGCCCGGCAGCTTGCGGTACTTAAGCCGAACGCCGCGTCTTCGGTAAGTACGCGCCGCGGCGCACACGGGAGTAACTTTTGCAGAACTCTCCACGGCAAAAGAGAGACGGCAGCTACGCCAGATGACCACTATGGCAGCGGCTGGCTGGGATCTTGCATGTGTTTGGACAACTCTAAAGCGCGGAAAAAATGGAAGTCGTCTCGATGTCAACGCAAGCCATGGCGCCGCAACAGCGCGGCGACTGGTGGCGTAGCTCCGTGAGCAAGATGATCCATAAGGTGGACATCGGCAAGCTTTCGGCGCGGGATTTCTCGGCGTGTATTTCGGCGCGCCGCGACGGGGAGATCAGTTGCGCGGATTTCCTTAGCGGACCGCATGAAGTTTCGTGTCCGGGCGATTCCTTCTCGGACGCCGGCCGTTCAGGCTACCTGGTCAGCTGGCAGTTGGACGGAGATGCGTACCTCTCTCACGGGGATTCTCGCAACGTGCTGTCGCCGGGGAGCCTGGCAATTGTGGACGGCAGAAAATCGATGCGCGTGCGCTTTCCAGGCCCCGTACACCGCATCGTCGCGAGCTTGCCGGCGCGCACCATCGAGGAGCGGCTGCCTACGCTTTTGCGCTCGCACTCGCTGCTGCTACGGCCAGCCGAGCCTGTTGCCAGTATGTTGATCTCGTATCTTAAGGAGCTTTCCAGCCAACAGTCGGCAGTCACCTCGGACGAGATGACACTGATGGCCGATAACGTCTGCAACCTGCTGAAGATAGCCGCAACCCGGGCAGGCATCGCGACGGCCGAGTCCAGAGAAATCCGCCAGCAGGCGATCGCGCACTACATCCGGCAGCAAGCGACCGATCCCGAATTGTCGCTACAACGTGTCGCCGAGCATCTTCACATCTCGCCCCGGCTCGTGCAAAAGATTTTGCACGAGATGGACACGAATTTTTCGACAGTGTTGATGGCAACGCGACTGCAAATGGCGGCCGAGAAGCTCCTGCAGCTGTCCGACACCACGGTGGCCGAAATCGCCTATCGCAGCGGCTTCAATGACATCCCCCACTTCAATCATCTCTTCAAGCGGCGATTCGGCCTGACTCCAAGCCAATACCGGGCCACATCTGGCGAGGTCTCTTAGCAGCCCGTAGACCGCTCGCTCAGAAGCGCGAGCAGCAAGCCACCTGGACCCTGAAGCGCGTCCAAGACGCTGAAATGGTCCTGCCCCGCTACGGCAATAAATCGACTTCGGTTACCGGCGCTGGCCCAGCGCTGAGCCATGGCTCGGCTTTGATCCTGAAACGCGGGGGTTTCATCACCCCCCACCAAAAAATAGCCCTCCGGAAGCTCGTTCGATCTCACCCGGTACAGAGGCGAGCAATCGTGCGCGTCCAAATGGTCCAGCACCAGCTTTTGATTAAGTGAGGTGTTCACCAAGGGAACAAGGTCAAACAGACCGCTGATGCAGATGACGGCCGACACCTGCGATTGCCATGCCGAAGACGTGTTCGCGGCAAGCTCGATCGCAAGATGAGCGCCGGCTGAGTGCCCGCACAAGAACAGCGGCAGGCTCTTGTGGCGGTCAGCTAGCGTCGCGATGAGCACGGGAACCGCAGCACGCACCGCCTCGGTGATCTGCGGAATCCGGACGTCCGGAGACAGCGGATAGTTGACCATGGCCACATTGAAACCGGCATCGGCCAAGGGCGGAGCAAGAAAACGGAATTGCGCCTTGTCGCGCGAGTGCCAGTAACCGGCGTGAAAGTAGAAGGCCGTGCCGCGCGCCACACCGACGGCAGGGCAGAGATCAAGAGTTTGCCGCTCATGCGGTCCGTACCGGAGATCCAATTGCCAGCAATTCGATGTCAAGGCTTGGACGTTGAGTGCGTCGAACCGGGAAAACAGGGAAGCAAAACTGCCGCGGAACTGTCCGGATACATACTGGTACTCGGTGTCGCCAGCGTGGTTCGGCCCCTCAGTTTGCAGACTCATCGGGTGCTCCGGGGGCTTAGGGTGTGAGTCTGCCGCCATTGAGGTGTAACACCTGGCCGGTCATGTAGCCGGATGCCGGTCCGGCCAGAAAAAGAATGGGCCCGACCACGTCGGCGGGCGTCGCTACCCGTCCCAAAGGAACGGTTGCGACGTACTTCTCCGCCATAGCGTCGAACCAGCTTCGGTCCGCCTCGCCCTCGGCTTTTCCCGTGCCGCCGGCGAGAAAGTCGGTTTCCACTGCGCCCGGGGCGACGACATTGGCTCTCACGCGCGGCGCACATTCCATCGCAAGCGCCTTTGTGAGACTCACCAGACCGCCTTTGGACGATGCGTACGCCCCCATTCCCGGCATCACCTGATAGGCGAGGGAGGAGGCTACGGTGACGATTGCCGCTTGCTCACTCTTGCGCAGCATGGGCAGCAGTGCGTTGGCAAGCAAGTAGGCCGAGGTCATGTTCACAGCCATTAGATGGTTCCACTGATTCAGGGAAACCTCAGCGAGCGGGCGACGCGGCAAGATGGGATAGCCGCAAAGAAAAATGAACGAATCGACGCGGTCCCATTGTCTTGCGACATCGGCGACTGACGCTTCGATGGTGGCCGGGTCCGCAGCATCAAACCCGACATAGCGCGCCCCCTCGACTTTCGTGTCATCGCGAATGCTCTGCGGCAAATCCAGCACGATGACGTCAATGCCACTCGCCGCAGCTTGGGCGACCAACTCGCGCCCAATACCGCCGCAACCGCCGGCAACCACCATGCGCGAGGAACGAGCGGGTTCTAGACCATTTGCGTGGAGTGCCATTATTCCGCTCCTGGCAGATCGATGCCGTATTTGCCTGGGCTGATGACGCCGTTGGGGTCCAGCGCCTGCTTGATGGCTTGGCATGCCCACCGCAGGGAAGGCATCATCTGCTCCATGTGCAGATCTGCGTAGTCGGCCGGCGCACGGCCAACGCCGATGCCCCTTTTGGAGAATTCAAGTGTGAGTTCGCGATAGCAGGCATCCGCTCTTGTGTTCTCGCCCCGGTCATCCTTGTTCCAGACCAGGACGTGAAGACCGCGGGCGAAGCGTGCCGACGCCACGTGCATGACGATGTAGTCCATGCCATGCTTCTCATAAATCGAACGGCCCAATCGGTCGAGTTCCATCGCCTGGCTGCCCACCATGGGCGTGCCCGGAAGGAACCACGAGTTGCCGCTACCCGGACGCCACTGCAGCATGCCCAACTCGCCTGCGCTCGGCTCACCCGACATTGAATCGATCGCGATGCGAAGCGCTGGAATGTTCAATGCTTCATCATGCCCGATGTAGCGAGCCTTTCCGCTGCGCTCGAAGTGCCCGCGCACACGCGCGACCAGCGGCTCGATCGCCGCAGTTGACGCACCGTAGAACATGCCCGAGACCTGCCACGCGCCGAGCCCGTGCTTGCCTTGAAGTGCCTTGCGTGCGACGCCTGAGATGCTTTGTCTGCTGCCCTCCAGGTACTCCGGGTTGCGCTCGTCCGGCGCCATCGCATACAAGTCGTTGGCAATGCGAAAGAGCGACGGCACGAAGTTGGAGAGCTTCATCGGCCGGCACAACTCGATTATTTCCGCCAGATCTTCATCATCGGGGAACACGAAATGAAAGGACCGCGAGGCCGGCGGTCGCGGCATGAGCCACACGCCCACTCGCGTCACGATGCCGAAGTTCGATTGCGCGAACAGACCGTCCAAGGCCGGACCGAAGGAAAACTTCGACACGTGCCAGTTCACCAGCGATTCCGTGTCCAGGCTGCCGTCGCCGGTGCGGATCACCTCGCCGTTGCCGAGCACGACCTCCATGCCGCAGGTCATCCCGAAGTGATCGAAGTACGGCCCATAGCCGGCGCCTCGATCCATTGCGTTACCGACAATTCCGCCATGCGGCGGTCCCGAAGTGGCGGAGACCATCAGTTTGTCACCGCGGCGTCGGAGCTCGTCGCGCAGCATCTGGAAACTGACGCCAGGCTCTAGCTCCGCATAGCAGGTCTCTTCGTTGATCTCGCGGATGCGGTTCATACGGTAGCCGAGATCGACCACCACCTGTCCCGCACGTGCCGGGGCACGCGAACCCAGGCCGATGTTGTTACCCGTGCTGATCGGATAGAGCGCGACGCCGAACTCGTTGGCGGCTTTGACAATGGCAACCACCTGGGCCGTTGACTCAGGGAATAGAACAGCGGAAGGCGCTCTTGCCTGCCCGGGCAGGGTGTGCTCTCCGTAACGCACCAGTGTCTCGGGCCGCTGGTCGACCCATTGGTCACCCAAGTCGCTGCGGACCTGGGCCAGGAAGTTCTGTATGTTTTTCATGATTGGATTCCTGCTGGAGTGAGGGCCTACCAAACGCCCATGTCCTTCGACGTCTCGCCCGGATAGAAGTGGACGGGTTGTTCAGATGACGAGGCGACCGGCTCGTCCGCCACCTTGTCAATTGCAATTTCCTCGAGGCTCGCGTTTCGCAACGCCAGAGGCGCTGGCCCGCCATAGGCCCAGTCGAGCAACTCCACCGTGTGTACGATCGGCGTGGGACTGTGTAATCCGATCTGCGTGATGCAGCCGATGTTGCCTGCCGCCACGATCTGAGGATGAGTGCTGGCCAAGTTTTCTGCCTTGCGCTGGCCAAGCTGCCTGGCGAGGTCGGGCTGGAGCATGTTGTAGGTTCCGGCGGAGCCACAACAGAAATGGGCCTCCGGCACATCGGAAACAAAATAGCCGGCCTTGAGTAACAGTGCCCTTGGAGGTTGCGTTACCTTCTGCACATTTCGCAGAGAGCACGCATCGTGATAGGTAACCTTATGGCGTCGGGGTGTCGTCGGGGCAGAGACTCCGATACGCATGAGCCACTCGCACACGTCGACTGCAATGGCGGCTACTCGCTGCGCGCCCTGCTCGAAGTCGGGATCGCCCTTCAACAAATGGCCGTAGTCCTTCACTGTGGTTCCACAGCCCGATGCATTGACGAGAATGGCGTCGAGCCCGCCTCGATCGAGTTCACTGAGCCAAGCGGCAACATTCGCCCTGGCGAAACTGCGAGCGGCTTCCTGCTTTCCCATGTGCAGGTTGAGCGAGCCGCAACAACCAGCAGCTTCTGGCATGACGACCTCGCAGCCGAAGCGAGTCAGCATGCGAATGGTGGCCGCATTGATGTGCGGGGCAATCTCAGGCTGGACGCAGCCTTCAAGCAGTGCGACCCGCCATCGGCGAACGCCTACTGCCGGGTAGTTGCGTTGTCCGACGGTGTCTGCCGGATCGGATGAGCCTGCGGGCGGCAGTAGCTCCAGCAGCGGCCGCACTGCCGGGGGCATCCAGCGGCCAAAACGCGCTGCGATCCGACCCAGGCTGAGCGCGGGCTTGAACAGGTTCCTGCGCGGGAGCACGAAGCCCAAGGCACCGCGTAACAACCTCTCAGCCAAAGGGCGCCGGTACGTCTTTTCGATGTGGGCGCGTCCCACGTCGATTAGATGCATGTAATCCACCTTGACGGCACAGGTTCCCATGCAGGACATGCAGGACATGCAACGGTCCAGGTGCTTCACAGTCTTCGGCGACGGCGCCCCGCCAGATTCAAGCATTTCCTTGATCAGGTCGATACGGCCACGCGGACCGTCGTTCTCGTCGTGCAGCAGAACGTAGGTCGGGCAGCCGGATGTGCAAAAGCCAAAGTGCTGGCAGCTCTGCAGGATGTCGGCGGCCTCCGCGATTTGCGGTTCGGCCAACTGAGTTTGTGTGAAATGAGTCTTCATGTCTGCCGCGTACGCGACGAATTCCGTCCGTCGCATCTGTGGTTCTCCCAAGCTCGGCGTGCTGCTTGCCTGTGCTGTGGCGTCGGCAATGCCTTGGTGAGACTTTACGAACTGCGCGGCCGACCGCGTATGAGTGCCGTGCACGATTGTTGGAGAAATGCGCACGGCCGCCCTGCCCGCGCGCACCACGCGCGATATGCGATACAGGAAAAAATCGTCCAAGGCCCAGGGGCTACGCAGAGCTGTCGTGCCGAGATAGGCACGCACACGATTGGAAGTTTGTGACCAGCCCGAGGTATTGAGTTAAGTCGGCGATTTGGGATTACGACACCAACCCGCAGCAGAGGGCGCGTTGGACGCAGGAATTCAATCCGGCCTGGCTTCTGTCCATTGCGCCTGATCGGTGATGCCTTCTCCAAAACTGATGCTCGTCCGGCGCGGATTCTTGTTGACCATGAGCCGTACGACATCGCCACGAGCGTAGTGACCCGAAGGGTCGTAAGCCGCCTTGGCCACGGCAATGCTGGCCAGATCAATGTCTGCATAGAGCAGGCCTTCCTGGTCCTGCGGCAGGTGTGCCACCAAAGGTTGTCCGTCCGGTCCGAAGATCATGGAGTAGCCGCCGCCGGGCTTGCAGCCGTCGGCATTGAGCAGCGCCGATCGCTCAGGCGTGTCGCACAGCGCGTCGAACATGTCCTGCCCGGTGACCGCACTCGCGTGAAGCACGTAGCAGCCCCCTTCCAGCGCATAGATCTGGCTGGCGGCCAGGTTGACCTCGTGTCCGAGCGCATAGGCTTTGCCACGGTACAGGGTGAACGAAGGCCAGGACGCCAC
Organism: Variovorax sp. SPNA7; assembly: GCF_033807855.1. NCBI lineage: Bacteria > Pseudomonadati > Pseudomonadota > Betaproteobacteria > Burkholderiales > Comamonadaceae > Variovorax > Variovorax sp. SPNA7. The sequence goes on along the minus strand of NZ_CP138513.1, from coordinate 2,539,909 downwards.
GTGCACCTGTTCGTGCATCGAGTACATCGCGTACTTCGAAAGCGGCTGTATGTGTTCCGCGCAGCACAGCGCGCCAAGACGACCGACGCTGCTGTCGACGACCTGGAAGTCGGACCCGTCACCCTCGCCGAACAATGTGCGCTCGACGTGCGTGGGCTTCAGCTTGCGGCGCTTGAACACCACCTCGCCCTTGTCGCTGACGAGCGCCTGGCTGATGTACAGCGACCCGCCGTCGATCTCGGAAAAGCCGATCACGACATTGATGTCCGACATCTTCGCGGCAGCGGCGATTGCCGCCAGCTCCGGTCCGTCGGCTCGCAGGGAGTTTGCGTGGTATCTGGAGACGAACTGCATCCCCCATGCCGGAGCACCAAGCCACAGCCACCAGGGGTAGCCCGGAATGAACACCTCCGGAAACGCCACGAGCTTCGCGCCGTTCGCCCCCGCTTCAGCGATCAGGCCAATGGCTTTTTCCGTGGATGCCTTTGCATCGAGGAACACCGGGGCAGCTTGAACGACGGCCACCTTGAAAGCTGTTTCGGACATCTGGATTTCCTTGACTGCGAATGAATTGAGAGAGGGACCGAATTTCAGCGGCGGGGCATGTCGCGTCGCACGCCGAATGGATCGATGGCCCATCGCCGAGTCACAAGGCTCCAGGCACCGCCAGGTGCGAACACCATGGTGGCGATGGCAAGCGAACCGAGACCGATGAAATACCAGGAGCCGTAGGTGGCGAAGGATTCGCGCAGAAGAAAGTAAAGAATCGTTCCCAGAATGGGGCCTTCCAGTGTTCCGATACCGCCCAGGACTGCAATGAAGATGGCCGCAGCGGACCAGTTCAACGAGAAGGTCGCATCCGGCGTCACCTGCAGCGTGTTCATGTAGGCCACGGCTCCCGCGAGCCCGGTGATGGATCCCGCGATGACCCAGAGCGCAAGCTTGGCTCGCTGGATCGAAACGCCGGATGCGGCCGCCGCAGCCTCCGAATCCCTCACGCTCATCAGCGCCAAGCCCAGCTTGCCCCTGAGCATCAGGCGGGCGATAAAGAGTGCGCCAACGCCGGTGATCAGCGCGGACCAATAGACACCCGCGTTGCGAGTCCAACGATCGAAGCTTCCAAGTGCTTCGAGCGGCATGCCGCCCCCGGCGCCCAGCCATTCGCTGTTGAGCGTCAGGATACGCAGCATCTCCGCAAGAACCCAGGTGCCCACCGCAAAGTGTGCGCCGCTGAGCCGAAACATCGGCAGTGCGCTCAGCAATGCGAAAAGCGCAGTCGCTGCCGCTGCCAGCGGTAACATCATCCAGGGGTTGACTCCCAGCCCGTTGGATAGGGCGAAAAGAGCGTAGGCCCCCACGCCGACGAACATCTGGTGCCCAACGACAACCAATCCGCCGTAGCCAGCGAGCAGATTCCAGGCCAGGGCCATCGCGAAGACGGTGAAAATTTCCACAAGGAGACGTTGCGTTGCGAAGCTCGTGAACCACGGCGCCAAAGCCAAGGCACCCACCACAATGAGCAAGGCGGCGCCAACTACCGCCCTCCCCGCTTTGCGGGGCCGCGCCCCGTCCATCAATGCGACCGAGTTCATCGGGAGCCCTTTCCAAAAAGCCCTTGTGGACGTACCAGCAGCACGATCAAGAAGACCAGGTGCCCGAAGAAGGGACCAAAGCCCGACGACACCTTGGCACCAAGGAGCTGTGCCACGCCAATGATCAAACCACCAATGAACGTGCCCCAGACATTGCCAAGACCGCCGAGCACAACGGCCTCGAACGAGTACAGCAGGCGCTCGGGCCCTGCCGTGGGGGAAAACGGCGTCCTGATGCCGTACATCACCGACGCCAGCGCGATCACGGCGAGCACAAAGCCGGTGACCAGCGCAAAGAAATTGCGGTCATTGACGCCGACCAGACGCGCGGTGCCGGGGTCGTCCGCCACGGCACGCGCCTGCCGCCCCAGATGGGAGTGACCGATCAGCCAACTGGTACCCGCAAAGATGGCCACGCTGATCAATGTCGAGGCGAGCGGCAACAGCCCTATGGACACGCCGCCCAGTTCGAATCCCCGCAAGGCAAACTCGCCGGCCTGAAGACTGCGCGTATCGGCGGTGTAGACCTCCTGCAGGACGTTCTGCACGACGATCGAGAGACCGAAGGTCAGCAGCAGCGGCGAAAGCGCTCCCCTGCCGACGACGCGATTGAGCAAGACTCTTTGCAGCACATAGCCAATGACGAACATCATGGGAACCACGGCGAGCAACGAGAGGAATGGGCCGACGCCCACAACTTGCATCGCGGTGCTGCACAAATAGGCGCCCAGGACGATCAGATCGCCGTGCGCGATGTTGATCATCTTCATGACGCCGAGGCTCAGGCTGAGGCCCAGTCCGAAAAGGGCATAGAGCGCACCGAGCATCAGCCCGCCTGCGATGGTCTCGAGAAAAGCTTGCATGTCAGATTCCAAAGTAGGCTTGGGCAACTTGCGCATGGTCCGCATGCTCGGACGAGCCTTCCAGCACCGCGCGCCCCTTCTGGATGCAATAGAAGCGATCGGATTCGGAAAGCGCACGCTTGACGTTCTGCTCCACCAGCACGACGGCCAAGCCATCGCTGCGGGCCCGCCCGAGGAGTTCGTAAACCTCGTTGACGGCAACCGGGGAGAGCCCGAGCGAGATCTCGTCGCACAGCAGATAGCTGGGGTTGCAGACCAGCGCGCGCGAGAGCGCCACGAGTTGCTGCTGGCCACCCGACAAGGCTGTCGCCGGGCGGTGCTGAAAGGCTTCCATCACCGGAAACTCCTTCATCAGGCGCTCGATGGTCCATGGCCCCTTGCGTCCGTTGCGCATGGCCAGTTGAAGGTTTTCGCGAACCGTCAGGCTGGGAAACAACCGTCGGCCTTCCGGCACCAGTGCGATGCCGCGATCGAGTTGCTTGCGCTCCGGGTCGCCGCCCACGGGCCGGCCATCGAGCTGAACCCCGTCGGGGCGTGCGCGAACCGAACCGATGATCGAACGAAGCAGCGTCGATTTGCCCGCACCGTTCGATCCAATCAAGGCCACGGTTTCCCCTGGCTTGACCTCGAACGTGAGACCGAACAATGCCTGGAACAGGCCGTAGTACGCATCGAGTCGTTCAGTGCGCAGCATGGTCGACCTCCTCGCCGATGTCGGAGCCGAGGTATGTGTCCCGCACAGTCTGGTCGTCCATGACCGATCTGGGATCGCCATCACAGATGACAGCACCGCTTGCAAGCACCACCAGACGATCCGCCGCCGAAACCAAGGCATGCACCAGATGCTCGATCCAGAGAACGGTGACGCCGCTTTGATGAATCGTGACGATCAGCTGCAGCAGCTGCTGCATCTCGCCGTCGGTCAGCCCTCCGGCCACCTCGTCGAGCAGCAACAGGCGTGGCTGCGTGGCGATCGCACGCGCAAGCTCGAGTCGTTTTCGCTGAAGCAGCGTGAGCGTGCCGGCCAGCTTGTTCGCGACGGGAGCGAGGCCGCAGCGTTCGATCGCGTCTATCGCCAATGCCTGTGCGGCGCTCCCCCTCCCGCTGCTGCCGAAGGTCGCGGCGACCAACGCGTTTTCATAGGCAGTCATGCCTTCGAACGGCTGCGGAATCTGGAAGGTGCGCCCGATGCCAGCACGGCATCGCTGCGCTGCATCCAGCGTGGTGACGTCCGTGCCGTCGAGAAGGACGCTGCCGCTGTCGCAGCGCGTGCTTCCGGAAATGAGCCCGAACATGGTGCTCTTGCCTGCGCCGTTGGGACCGATCACTCCGATGAATTCGCCGTCCGCTACGGAAAGCGAGAGTTTCGGGATGACGACCATGTCGCCGTAGCGCTTGGTTGCATCGCGCAGTTCGAGCAGCATGGCAGTTCCTCAGGCGAGCTTCAGGAGTTCGAACTTGCGCTGCACGGGAATCTCCGGCGCCGTCTTGTTGTTCGTGATGAAGAGCTCCGGCTTGCCTGCGGCGTTCACTCGCCATTGCCCCCCGACGACGCGTATCTTGGAGACGTTCTTGATGCCGCTCGATGCGAAGTCGAGCTTGCCGATGATGGTGTCGTGTTTCATCACGCGCACAGCGTTGGCTACCTTGACCGGGTCCTTGGGGTCGCCACTGGCCTTGAGCGCCTGGATTCCAGCTTCGAACAGCGCGTGAACCACTCCCATGGGCTGCGTCCACTCGCGCTTTGTGGCGGTGGTATACGCATCAGCAAACTGCTTGGCGGTCTGGCCGGTGAGGCTCGACTTGAACGGGTAGGCAGGCGTCCACCAGATCTCGGTCGACATGCCGTCGGCACGCGGGCCGAGTGCAGCGACCCCGCCGGGGAAGAGCAAGGCCTTGGCCACAGTCGCGACCTTCGGCTTGAAGTTCATCTGCGCGGACTGCTTGACGAACGAAGCCCACTCGGGCGGATTGAACAGGCCGGTGACGATTTCGACGTTGTCTTTCTTGAAGGCCTGGATGTAGGAGGAAAAGTCGTCGGCACCGGCGGGGAACCGGCCGATGTCCACGACCTTGTACCCAGCCTTGGCAAAGGCCCCGGGCATGCCAAGCTTCATGTCGCCCATGGCATTGCCCGGCACGTCGTTGCTGAAGACCGATCCGACGACCTTGTTCGATGGCACGTCGGACCAGATGTCCAGGTACACGTCGGCGATGTCTTCAAGGCCCCAGAAGAAGTGGAAGACGCTCTTGAAGCCCTTGGCCGGATCGCCCTTGAGGGGAAACAGCCAGGCTTGCCACGGACCTACCGTCGAGATGCAGGGAACGCCGTTGAGTTCGCATTGCTGCGATGCATTGGGACCGATCGACACCTGCGCCAGCATGAGGTCGATGTTCTCCTTGTTGATGAGCTCGGCCGCCAGGTTGGACTGCCGGTCCGGGCTGCTCTGGTCGTCGCGCGCCAGGATCTCGACCTTATATTTCTTGCCGCCCACGGTCAGCCCGTCTGCAAGCGACTTGCGCACCTGATCGAGGATGAAGTCGTCGGCTTCGGCGAACGGCGAGAAAGGACCCGTCTTCGGGCTGATGTAGCCGATCTTGATCGTGTCCTTGTCGGCTGCCCAAGCCGAACTGGCCTGGCCAAGGGCCGCCACGGCGCCGAGCGCTGCCGCGCCGCGAAGCAGCTGGCGGCGGTTGCCAAGGAGGCCGGTGTAGCTGGCGTTCTGCAGGTGAGTCGATGTCTTCAAGGTGCGCTCCGTTGCGGTTACAGCCCTCCGCGAAGGCCTGCCCAACTTTCCTTTTTTCCGGCACGCGCGACTTTGTTGGCCCGGCCGGAAAAGTTGACTGGAACGGCCCTTCGCAGGGGCTGCAGATGCGCTCCGCCGAGGAGTGACCTAGGGTTTTCTTGGCATCAACCTTGCATGATTTCAATCAGACTCCGGACATCCGGATCAATGCACCAGGCCTGCGTTGCCCGGGCACCGAGCAAGTGCAACGTCAGCCCCAGGCGGGCCGCCATGTCGACCTCAACTGCCACCTCGATCCTCGCTTCCACTGCCGACTTCGATCAACACGACAAATTCGGCTATTGGCAGGACGTCGTGTGCCGTGCATTGGTCGATCTCGAGTGCAGGCCCATGGACGGCATGGCCTTCGAGGCGTCCGTCAGGGGATCGCGTCTTGACGGGTTGAGCGTTGCCCAGATCGAAGCTTCCGCGCACCGCGTGGCCCGTCAGCCTTCGGCCATATCGCGTTCCGGCGAAGAGTCGCTGATTTTCAACTTCGTGCTCTCGGGCACAGCCTTGGCGGAGCAAGACGGAAGGAGCGTTGTGTTGACGGCGGGCGATGGCGCCGTCTGCGACGCACAGCGTCCTTATTCGCTCAGATTTGACGACGCGTTCAAGCTCATCACGATCAAACTTGCGCGATCGGCCATCGCACACCGGGCCGCGAGCATTCATCGCATCACAGCGAGGAGCCTGGCGGAGTCGAGCCAGATGTGTCCGATCCTCTTTGGCTACCTGGTCAGTTTCAACAAGCAGGCCTCGCTTCTCGAGCCGGCCGCATCGGAAAAAGTGGTCAGGAACTTCACCGAACTGCTGTCTGCCGCCTTGGACGAGGTCATCCTGGCCTCACCACTGCCGCTCTCGGAATACCGCGCAACCGCATTGATGCGCGTGAGGGACTTCGTGGAGCGCCATCTCGACGCGTGCGAACTTGGCACGTCGATGGTGAGCACTGCATTGAATTTGTCGCCGCGCTATATCAACAAGTTGTTCGAAGCCGAGAACACCTCCTTGACGCGGTACATCTGGCGCCGGCGTCTGGAACGTGCAGCGTCCGACCTGCAAGATCCGACGCGCGCCGGTCTCGGTATCTCCGCGATCGCGATGGCGCACGGGTTCAACGATCTGAGCCACTTCAGCCGGGCATTCCGGCAACGGTTCGACCTCTCGCCCCGCGCGTACCGCGCAAGCGGTGCCGCCTCGACCGCCTGAGGCGTCACCGTCCGCCCGGCAAGCCAGACAGATCGCGCACTGTGCTCGCGCCGAGCAGGGTCATGCTGCGGACAAGTTCGTCGGCCAGGATTTTCAGCACCGCTGCCGCGCCCTGTTGCCCGCCCACCGCCAAGCCGTAAAGCGTGGGCCGGCCCACGAACACAGCCGCTGCCCCCAGGGCCAAAGCCTTTGCGACGTCGCCACCACGACGAATTCCGCCGTCCATGAACACGGGGATGCGTCCGTCGACTGCACTCACGACACGGGGCAGCGCCGAGATCGCTGAAGGGGATGCATCGTTCTGGCGACCACCATGGTTCGACACAATGAGGCCGTCGATGCCGTGGTCCACCGCGATGCGTGCGTCGTCCGCATGGAGCACGCCCTTGAGAAGGAGCGGCCCCTTCCACAATCCACGAAGCCACGCCAGGGATTCCCAGACGAGCGACCGGTCCATGGCGCGGGCCAGCAACGCCGCCTGCATGCTGGTCGAACCCGCGCCGCTTCCGGACGGCGTCAGATTGGCGAAGTCCGGTGCGCCGCGCGGGGCCATCCGAAGCGACCACCTGGGGTGACTCACCAGGTCCCAGGCCAGGCGCGGTGTTGGCCGGAACGGCATGCGGAATCCGTTGCGCAGGTCGAGTTCGCGGTTGCCGCTGACGGGAACGTCCACGGTCAGCACCAACGCCTGGTAATCATCCTTTCGGGCACGCTCGACGATCTGGCTCGCCATCTCGCGGTGCATGACATACAGCTGCATCCACTGGATGCCGCCCGGAGCGGCTGCGCGTACATCCTCCAGTCGCATGTTGGAGGCCGTCGACAGTGAAAAAGGAATTCCCGCACCGGCGGCCGCGCCCGCCAGCAGGCGGTCGCCCTCCGGCCGAACCAGGCCGTTGAGCCCGGTAGGCGCAATGCCGAAAGGCAATGCCCATTTCCGGCCGAAGACCTCGACGGACGTATCGACCTGCGTGGTGTCGCGCAGCACGCGCGGCGTGAGCTCGATCGACGAAAGATCGCCTGCGTTTCGCCGCATGCATTGGCCATCGTCGGCAGATCCTTCGATGTAGTCATAGACGAATCGCGGCAGCACCGAGCGGGCTCTGCGCCGATAGTCTTCGATGTTCAACAACATGAGATTTGCCCAAGGTCAGTGAGGGTGTCTTGTATCGACCGCACATGGGCGGTCGTGTGCGGATCAGTCGAAAAGTTCGTCGAAGGGCAGCCCGACGTAGTTCTCCGCCAAGGCCGTCGATGCGGCGCGCGAACCGGTGACGTAGTCGAGTTCCGCGATCTGCACCTTGTGCTGGAAGTCATCGGCACCCGGGAAGCGATGCAGCATCGAGGTCATCCACCAGGAGAAGCGCTGCGCCTTCCAGATGCGTCGCAGCGCGGTGTCGCTGTAGCGTTCGAGAAGGTCTTCCCGGTCTGACTTGTAGAACTCCGCGATAGCACGAGCAAGAACCCGCACGTCGGCCACCGCCAGGTTCAACCCTTTTGCACCGGTTGGGGGGACCACATGCGCAGCATCCCCCGCCAGGAAAAGACGACCGTACTGCATCGGCTCGGTCACAAAGCTGCGCATCCCGACAACGGTCTTGCTAAAGATCTCGCCTTCGATGGGAGCCCAGCCGTCGCGGGTGGCTAGGCGAGCGCGGAGCTCGCTCCAGATGCGGTCGTCCGACCAGTTCTCGATCTTGTCCGTCGGCTCGCATTGAAGGTACATGCGCTGCACTTCGGGCGAACGGGTGCTGACGAGCGCAAAGCCGCGGTCGCTCAGCGCGTAGATCAGCTCGTCGGATGAGGGCGGCGCCTTGCAGAGGATGCCGAGCCAGCCGAACGGATAGAGTCGCTCGAAGCCCTTCAACACGCCTCGTGGAATCGAGGGCCGGCTGACGCCTTGCGTGCCGTCGCAGCCGGCGATGAAATCGGCCTCTATGGTTTGCAGTTCGCCACCGGGCTGCCGAAAGCGAACGCTCGGCGACGTGGATTCCAGCCCATGCAGGCTCACATCCGAGACTTCGAACCGGATGTCGCCGCCCGAAGCCAGGCGCGCTTCCACCAGATCCTTGATGACCTCGTGCTGTGCGTAGACCATCACGGCCTTGCCGCCGGTCAGCTCCGGAAAATCGATGCGGCGGTCGATGCCGTCGAAACGCAGGATCGTTCCTTCATGCCGAAAGCCCTCGCGTTCCATGCGGTCGCCCACACCGATCTCTTTCATGAGATCGACGGTGCCCTGTTCCAGCACACCCGCGCGGATCGTGGCCTCGATCGCCTCGCGGCTGCGCGTCTCCAGGACGATCGACTCGATGCCCTGGAGGTGGAGGATGTGGGAGAGCATCAGCCCTGCAGGGCCTGCTCCAATGATTGCGACTTGCGTTTTCATGACCCGGCCCTTCAGTCGAGGCGGATCTGGTTCTTACGGATCACCGCGCCCCAACGGTCGCGTTCCGCGCGCACATAAGAAGTCATCTGCTCCGGCGTACCCGGCAATGCTTCGAGCGACAACGTTTCCAGCCGCGCCTTCACCGGCGTGGAGGCGAGCGCGGCCTGCAGCGTTTTGCTGAGGGCGGCGATGGTCTCGGGCGGGGTTCCCTTGGGAACGACCAGGCCCTGCCAGGCAGACGCATCGAAACCGGTCAGCCCCTGCTCGGAAAGCGTCGGAACGTCGGGGAAGTTCTTCAGGCGTTCCTTGCTGGCCACGCCAAGCGCCTTGAGCTTGCCCGACATCACGTACTGCTGAACCGTGGCGCTGTCCATGAGCGCGAAGGGAACCTGGCCGCCCACGAGGTCGATGACCGCCGGTGCGCCGCCGCGATACGCCACATGCTGCAGCGCGAGACCGGTGCGTTCCTTGAACAGCTCCGCAGCCAGGTGCTGGGGACTGCCGGCACCCGCCGATGCGAAGTTCGCACCGTTCGGGTTGGCTTTGGCCCACGCGATGAACTCTTTCAGGTTGTTGGCCGGGTTGCTCGGATGAACGACAAGCAAGAGCGGAAATCGCGCAAGCATGCCGACCGGCGCGAAGTCTCTCTCGGCATCGTAGGGCAGCTTGGCAAACAGCGCCGGATTGGCCGCGAGCGTGGCGAAGTCGGCGGTGAACATGATGTTCCCGTAGTCTCTGGATTTCGCAACGTAGTCAGCGGCGATGTTGGTTGCGGCGCCAGGCTTGTTGCTCACGATGATCGTGCGCTTCAACGACTTGCCCATTTCCTCGGCAATCGTTCGTGCCACGGTGTCGGAGCCGCCGCCAGCGGCATAGCCGACAACCCATTCGATCGGCTTTTGATCTTGTGCAAGTGCGACGAAAGGCGCGGCGCCCAGGCCGATCAGGGTGCAGGCGAGAAGCCGGTGGCTCATCGAGCAAAATTTCATTTCTTGTCTCCAGTTTTAAAAATCGGGATGCAACGGCTCGTTCACCTCGGCGCATCGCCGAAGTGACATGGCGTCCGACAAGGACGCTTGTGCGCTTGTGCGTTTCCTAGAACGGGTATTGGCGCGGCGTGGTCTGCACGGTCAGCCAACGCAGTTCGGTGAAGGCGTCCACGCCGGCCTTTCCGCCGAAACGGCCGATACCGCTGCCCTTGACGCCACCGAACGGCATCTGTGCTTCGTCGTGGACCGTGGGGCCATTCACATGGCAGATGCCCGACTCGATGCGCCCTGCCACCTGAATGGCTCGCGCCACATCCCGGCCGAACACCGCGGCCGCAAGGCCGTACTCGTTGTCGTTGGCGCAAGCAATGGCCGCTTCGACACCTCTGACGCGAACGATGCCTTTCACGGGGCCAAAAGCTTCCTCCCGGAAGATGCGCATTTCCGACGTGACGTGATCGAGCAGCGTCGCGGGCATCAGCGTGTCTTTCGCCTTGCCGCCGGTGACGAGCGTGGCGCCCTTGGAAAGCGCGTCGTCGATCAGCGCGTTACAGCGGTTGACCGTGCCCATGTCCACCACCGAACCAAGCACGACGGGCCCCAGCCGCGGGTCGCCCAGCGGAAGACTCGCGGCCCGCGCGCTGAGCTTGGCGACGAATTCATCGGCGATGCTTTCGTCGACGACGACGCGTTCTGTCGACATGCAAATCTGTCCGGAATTGGCGAATGCACCGAACACCGCTGCGTTGACGGCGGCATCGACGTCGGCATCGTCCAGGATGACCAGGGGGGCCTTGCCGCCGAGTTCGAGCACAACGGGCTTGAGGTACTTGGCACAGGTGGCGGCAATGAGCTTGCCGACATGGGTCGAGCCCGTGAAGTTGACGCGTCGAACTGCAGGGTGCGCCACCATCGCTTCGACGACCGAAGCGGCGTCGGCAGGCGCGTTGGTCACGAAGTTCACCACGCCCTTGGGGAAGCCGGCCTCTTGCAGCGCCGCGACGATCAACCCATGCGTGGCTGGACAGATTTCGCTGCCCTTGAGAACGACGGTATTGCCGCAGGCCAGGGGCGTCGCGATGGCACGCACGGCCAGGATCACGGGCGCGTTCCAGGGAGCGATGCCAAGAACGACGCCTGCCGGCTGCCGCACGGCCATCGCCAGATTGCCCGGTACATCCGAGGGGATGACCTCGCCGCTGATCTGGGTCGTGAGCGACGCGGCCTCCAGCAGCATGCCTGCCGCCAGGTGGACGTTGAAGCCTGCCCAGATTGCCGATGCGCCCGTCTCGGCTGCGACGACTGCGGCGAAGGCCTCTGCCTTGGCTTCCAGCGCATGCGAAGCCTTCATGAGCAGCGCGCGGCGTTCGCCGGGCCCGGTGGTCGACCAGGTCTTGAAGGCCTCGGCCGCGGCATCCACGGCGGCAACGGCGTCTTCCGTCGTGGCCGCGGGTGCGGTCGTTGCCACGCTGCCGTCCAGGGGGTTGCGCCGCTCAAAGGTTGCGCCGTTGCGAGCGTTCGTGGGCTCGCCATTGATCAACATCGAAATCTTCATCGGCTTGTCTCCGTATGGTGGTTTGAAAGAATGCGTCGTCCGTTGGAACGGGAGTGATTGGCTGGGGTCAGGCGACTCGGACCTCCACGACGCATGGCGTGTCACTGGACAAGCCCTGGTCGAGTGCCTTGCGCAGATCGGCCGGATCGGTCACGCGCAATGCCGCGCATCCCATCCCTTTGGCCAGCGACTGGAAATCGAGGTCGGGGAGTTCCGTGCCCTGCACGACATCGGTGGGCGAAAAGCCAAATACCGGTGCGAAGTCCTGGAGTGCGGCGTAGCGACGGTTGTTCAGGATCACGAAGGTGATCGGCAGCTTGTTCTGCGCCGCGCTCCAAAGCGCCTGGATGGAGTACATGCTGGATCCGTCACCGATCAGGCAGATGACCCGGCTTTGCGGTTTGCCCAAGGCGATGCCCACGGACGCGGGCATGCCGTAGCCGAGTCCGCCGCTGTCCATGGTGTAGAAGGTTTCGCTGCGCGTGAAGGGCAGATAGGCCTGCATCACGGGCCTTGCGCTCGGCGCCTCTTCGACCACGATGTCTTCCGGCCTTTTTGCTTCGGCGAGCGTCTGGAGCACGTAAGCCACCGACATCAACGGCGTCGGCTCTGCGCGCGGCGCGGCCTTTCTCGCGGGGGGAAGCGGGCGCGTCTTCTTCGGCGGCAGGGCCAGCAGATCGAGCACGCCCAACCGGATGCTGCCGACTGCCGAGATGCCGACGGGCGCCCAGGCCGCCGTATCGGGATCCTCGGTCAACTGGCAGAGGGCTGCGCCGACAGGCACATGAGGTCCGGCGCCTTCGACGTGATAGGCGAATGCCGGCGCGCCAATGGCCAGAATGAGATCGTGGCCCTCGAGCAATTCGACAATGCGCTCGCGCAATGCCGGAAGGAAACCGGCGAACAAGCGATGGTCTTCCGGAAAGCTGCAGCGTCCCGACATCGGAGCGACCCACACACGCGCGTTGTGAGCCTCCGCAAGTGCGACGACTTCGTTCCACGCGCCGTCCCGGTCGGCCGCAGCGCCCACCACGAATGCCGGGCGCTCGCTTGCCTCCAACGCAGCCGAGATCTGGGCAATGAGTTCGGGCTCCGCACGCGTTCTAGTGCTCACGACCCGGGTCGGAACCAAGTCGGCGTACTGGTCCCAGTCGTCGACAGGCACCGAAACCAGGACCGGGCCGCAAGGCGGCATCATGGCAAGGTAATAGGCCCGTGCAATCGCAAGCGGCACGTCTTGCGCACGGGCAGGTTCGATGCTCCATTTGACGTAGGGCTTCGGCAGTTCGGTCGCCTGGGCCGAAGACAGGAACGGGTCGAAGGGAAGGATCGAACGCGCCTGCTGCCCGGCCGTGATTACCATGGGCGTGCGGTTCTTGTAGGCGGTGAAGATGTTGCCCATGGCGTTGCCCACGCCGGCCGCCGAGTGAAGGTTCACGAACGCAGCGTTTCGAGTCGCCTGCGCGTAGCCGTCTGCCATGCCGACCACGCAGGCTTCCTGCAGACCGAGGATGTAGCGGAAGTCGCTCGGGAAGTCGCGGAACATGGGAAGCTCGGTCGACCCTGGATTCGCGAACACGGAGGTCATCCCGAAGCGGCGCATCAAGTCGAACACGGCCTCGCGGACGGTGGTGGTGTTTGTTGCGGGTTGCGTGGCCGTTGCGACAACGGCATTCGGTACGGGTGCGGTCATTCGTGCTTTCCTGCTGTGCACCGCGAACTCGCAATGCTGTCTCGATGGCGGGAGTGTGAAACCGCACACCCATCTTGAAAATTGCCTTTTCGAGAAAAAGTCATTACCGTCATGCATGACTTTCGATCTGCAACAGCTCGTCGCTTTCAACGCCATCGTCTCGTCGGGCAGCCTCGGGCGAGCGGCCGATGCGCTGAACATCACTCAACCTGCGCTGAGCCGCACGATTCGCAGATTGGAAGAGCAAGCCGGAGCACCGCTGTTCGAGCGCCATTCAAAGGGAATGCAGCTCACCGATGTGGGCCGGGCGCTGCAGCCGCATGCACTGCTGCTGCAGCGCGAATCGGAGCACGCAAGCGAGAACATCAAGGCCATGCTCGGGCTGGCGAAGGGCACGATCCGCGTCGGTGCGGTTGGGAGCATCGCTTGCCTTGTGCTTCCCTTGGCCATTGGCCGAACTTGCAAGAAATGGCCGAACCTTCAGGTTCAGATCATCGAAGGCGTATGGGATCGGCTGGCGGACGCGCTCGTCTCGCACGAGATCGACTTGGCGCTCGGGGTCGACACCGAGGACACGGGCGAGATCGTTGCGGTCAAGGACTGCCGATGGGAAGACACCAGCTACGTCGTCGCGGGTCGCCACCACCCGCTGCGCAAGAAACCGAAGCTGAAGCTGTCAGACACTCTGGCAGAGCGCTGGGCGATCCTTCCAAAGGGGACGGGACCGTTCGAGCACATGAAGAGCGTATTTGCGCGGCAGAACCTTGCTCTGCCCAACGTGGTCGTCGAGACACGCTCGGTCATGGCGCTCAAGAGCTTGATCGGCCACTCGGGGTTTCTTGGATGGATGCCGGCGCCGATGTACGACGCGGAGCAAAAGGCCGGACTGATCGATGCCTTGGACATCCCCGGCGCAAGCGACAAGAGGATCTTGACGGCTTTTCGGCGGCGGGCAGGCATGCTGCCGGGCCCCTCGACTAAGCTTCTCGAAGAGCTTCGTAGACTGACAAGGGCTGGCTCTAAAGCTGCGTGAGAATGTGGTGGTTCCGCAGTTTCAGCGTGTTGACTCCTTAGGGCTACGCTGGAGTAGCTACCTCGTCGTATCCCGTCGATCTCTGACTGGTCCAGACCCTCGCACGCAGTTCTGCACTACATATCGCGCGCTCAGTGGCAGAAACTTTTGAAGCCTAGCTGCACGTGCCTCGCTACAGCAGCGCGGCCGATCGTGCATGCGTATTCCCTGCACGTCTTGGCCTGCTACCCGTGAAGAAGCCCCGGGGCCAGTCGCCAACACCTCGGGCGCAGTCTCGCCATCAATCGTCCAAATGCTGCCCTGGGGCACTCGCATCGCAAGAAGCAAGTGCCAAGGCTAAGGCATCCTCATTGGCTCATCGTTTGCGGTCTCAAACGCCTATCTGATCGAGCTGCTTGAGCGCCGCGATCAGCACATCCGTGCTCCAGTACGGACGAAATTTGCACCCGTACGCGTAGATAGGAGTATTGGGTGTCGCCTGATTTGGTACAGCGATTGCCCCTGATGTTCGCACTTGATGACAGCGAACTCGTCCAGGATTGCCGCGTTGATATCTTCGCAGACGCATAAGAGCGCCGAATTTCCATCAACACCCCGCAACGCCTCGGCGGCAGTCGCCCACGCATTTTCAGTCTTGAGGGGCCAGCTCAACGTGCAATCCTGCCAACGCTGGTAGCAACACGATTTGGCAACTCAGGCGCGACACGCGTTCGCGGTAGTGGTCTGACTCGGACAGCAGATCGACTTCATCCTCATCAGGCAGGCCCACCGGCGCGGAGCCTTCGCCGATGTACACATGGCAGGTGGCGCATGATTTCGCTCCGCCGCATGTGGCGGCCACGGGCAGCCCCTGGTTCTTGAGGGCCTCCATAAGCGTGAGGCCCTCGGTGCCTGTAAATTGGCTGACGCGACCTTTCCGGTCAGTGACTTCGATGGCTATATCGACCATGGGGATTTCTCATATACGAAACAGGATTTACAGGACCGATTCGCTCACCGCCCGGATCGATCGCACATCGCGCAGACTGACAAGCGGGTCGCTCAACAACGCGAGGGCGAACCTGCGCCTCTCGGTAATCATCTTCTTGGCCGCCGCGAAGTCGGCTGACGCGTTGACGCATTGAATCGCCGTGAGGCGATCGGCGTTTTGATAGATGACACTGAAGCGCCCGCTCTGCGGATCGCCGCGCACCAGCTCGGCATCGCCCGGCAAAGGCAACCCCGCCATCTGCAGCTTGATGTCGAACTGATCCGACCAGAACCACGGCACCTCGTCGCGTCCCGCGGGCTGACCCAGCATCGCGGCCGCCGCCCGCCTCGCCTGCAAGGTGGCATGCTGCACCGACTCCAGCCGCAGCGGTGCATCGAAGCCTTCGCACCGACTGACCGTGCAATCGCCCGCGGCGAACACATGCGGATCGGTGGTGCGTCCCTCGCGATCGACCACGATGCCGCGATTGACGGGCAGGCTGCCACCCCGTGCCAGCGCGTCGCTGGCCTCGTTGCCGATGCTCACGAGCACCACATCGGCAGGAAGCCATGTGCCATCCGAGAGGACCACGGCGTTGACGTGCTCATCGCCCTCGATGCGCGTCACGCTCGAATGCGTGAGCACGCGCACGCCGCGCCTTTCATGTTCGTTCTGCAGGAATCGGGCGATCACCGCCGAAAGAGAGCGCGACAACACCCTGCCCTGGCTCTCCAGCACGGTGACCTGGCAACCGGCCTGGCAGGCGGTGGCTGCGAATTCCATGCCGACATAGCCTCCACCAATGATGACGACCGATCGCCCTTCCACCAACTCGGCGCGCAGGCGATCCGCATCGTCGAGCGACTTGAGTTCGCACACTCCCTCGAGTTCGGCGCCGGGGATCGTCAGGCGGCGCGCTTCACCGCCCGTGGCCAGCAGCAGCTTGTCGTAGCCGAGCACCGCGCCGGTGTTCAGGTGCACGCAGCGTTGCGCGCGATCGATGGCCGTGACCTCGGTGCCCAGCTGCAGTTCGATGTTCTCTTCGGTGTACGACTTGGCGGGACGAAGCCAGAGCCTGTCACGTGGCAGTTCGCCTTGGAGGAAGGCCTTGGACAGGGGCGGACGCTCGTAAGGAGGCCAGGCCTCGCGCCCAACCACCACGAGGCGTCCTTCGTAGCCGCCATCGCGTAGCGCGAACGCGGCTTCGGCGCCCGCCAGGCCGGCGCCCACGATAACGATGGTGGAACCGGTCTTCATGGCTGCCGTCTCTTCGCTCACAGGGGTACGGCCAGCATGTTGTCGATGCTGAACGAGTCGACGATCACCAGCCGCCTGCGCAATTTGAGCTGCCCGCCGGTCTCCACCAGCGTGTCGTCATAGCAGCCGACGATGTAGATGGACGAGTTGCCCTCCAGGTCGCTCTGCATGACCAGCAGGTTGGCGCTGGCGGTGATCGTGCCGTCGGCTTCCTCATTGACTCTCACGTTAGTGATGTAGTGCCGCAAATACATCTGCCGGTACGTCAGCGTCTCCTTGATGAGCATCGACACGCGGTCTTTGACCATGCCCGGTGTGTAGCAGCCCATCAGCGGCGCTGGTAGGCCCGCATCATGATTCTCACGCGAGACCACGCGGTAGTCGCATGCATCGGCGGCAAAAGACTCGGGCCACTCGGCGAAGCGGCGTTGGTTCAAAGCATCCGCGTAGTCGAAGTTGAAGCGCTCGACGCGCTGTTGAAGTGACACGGACATCAGGCGGACTCCCCGTCGCGGTTCATGTTGCCCGCCGGGGCGAAGCCCATCATGCGGTGGTAGTGCTGCCAGAAGCCTCGGATCGAAATCTCCTGTGACAGGTAGTCGGTGTCGTGCGGCTTGCCGACACCGCCCATCTCGAGCACGGAGTGGTCGCCACGGCGTGCCTTGACGCCTTCCTGCACGAGGCGCAGCGCCTCGCCGTCTTCCATCGAGATGTAGCCAGACGGTCCGATGAGGTTGACCGCGAGCAAGCGGTTGTGCAGCTGTTCCGGCGTGTCGCCCTCGAAGCCCAGGTAGGTGATGTGCAGCTCGACCGCATCCGGCCCTTTGGGCCGCAGATGGCGCACGGCGTAGGTGTTGTCGACCTGCGCCACGATCAGGGTCGGGAACATGGACAGGAGCGTCGTCTTGTAGCCGTCACCCAGGTCCAGCGGGATCTTCAGCAGCGAAGGGTCATGCATCTCCAGGTCGGGCATGAGCTTGCCTGTGTCCGCGTAGGCGTCGGAGAGCTTGCCCAGGTTCGCGTTGTCGTTGACCCCCATGATCGAATGGTTCCAGGTGTTCTTTCCATCCTTGTCGAGCTTGATGCCTCCCTGCATGGCCGGCGTCTGGATGCCGAACGACACCTGGAACAGGTGCAGCAACGAGGCGTGGTACGGATCGCGAACGTTTTCGTTGTAGAGCTTCCAGTTCCCGGGAATCTTCTGGCGCAGGTAGCCGATGACCTTGGGCTTGCGCTGGACAAGCAGGCGGTCGATTTGCGCCACGCTGTGCGGGCCGAGGTATTCCTCGAGGGGTTCGGTCGTGTCGCAGTAGGTGCCGAAGATCAGCCCGCCGCGCATGGCCACGCGCAGCGTGCGCAGGCCATGGTCCTTCTTCTCGAAGCACGGTGGCATGCCGCCTTTGCCGTTGTGGCCCTTCTCCAGCGGCACGCCGGTGAGCTCGCCCGCGAGGTTGTAAGTCCACAGGTGGTACGGGCAGGTGTGGCGTTTGGCGTTGCCGCGCAGCTTGTCGACGATGCGCGCGCCGCGATGGGCGCAGCTGTTCTCGAACGCGTTGACGGAGCCGTCCTTGGCGCGCGTAACGACGATCTGGGTGTCGCCGATCCAGGTGGTCTGGTAGTCGCCCCACGCCGGGATCTCGCACTCCATGCCGAGGTAGTTCCAGACCTCGCCGCGGAAGAGCTTGTCCATTTCCAGCCGGTAGATCTGCGGGTCGGTGAACACGTCGTAGGGCACACGCGAGAAGTCCGCAGTGGGCCAAGTCATCGGCTTTTCGACTGTCGGTGTCGATGCCGGATTGCTGTTAGTCATGCCTTGTCTTCCTTTAATTGAGTTCAGTCGGTGGTCAGACACCGAGGTAGCGGTGCCACAGCGCTCGGTCTTGCGCCAGCGCACGGGAGTCGCCTTCCCAGGCGACGCGGCCGCGCTCGAGGATCGTGTGGCGGTCGACCAGCTCGATGAGCCGCTCGACGTACTTGTCGATCACCAGAATGCCGAGCCCCGTCTCTCGCAGCAGTGCGAGGCTGCGCCAGATCTCGGCGCGCACCAGCGGTGCGAGTCCCTCGGTGGCCTCGTCGAGGATCAGCAGCCGCGGGTTGGTCATCAGCGCGCGGCCGATGGCCAGCATCTGCTGCTCGCCGCCGGAGAGCTGGTTGCCCATGTTGGCGGCCCGTTCGCCCAGGCGCGGGAACAGCGCCAGCACGCGATCGAAGGTCCAATGGCCGTCGCCCGACCGGGTGGCGGCGAACGCGGTGAGGTTCTCGCGCACGCTCAGGTTGGGAAAGATCTGCCGGCCCTCGGGCACGACCGCGATGCCCAGCCGCGCGATCTCGCTCGTCGACAGGCCGTCGATGCGCTGGCCGAGGAAGCGGATCTCGCCGCGCCGGGGAGGCGTCAGCCCCATGATCGAGCGCACCAGCGTGGTCTTGCCCATGCCGTTCCTGCCGAGCAGGGCGTGCGCGCTGCCCGTCTGGATCTGCAGGCGAACCTGCGACAGCACCTGGCTTTCCCCGTAGGCGGTGTCGATGTCGATGATGTCCAGCAGAGCGCTCACGCAATGTCCTCCCCGCCCAGATAGGCTTGCACGACATCCGGGTTGCAGCGGATCTCCTGCGGTGTTCCCGTCGCAATGACGTTTCCGTAGACGAGCACGGAGATGCGGTCCGCCAGGCGGAACACGGCGTCCATGTCGTGCTCGACGAGCAGAACAGTGACCTGACCGCGCAAGCGTTCGATCATCTCGACCATGTGGCCCGATTCCTGCGGTCCCATGCCGGCCATCGGCTCGTCGAGCAGCAACATGCTCGGCGAGGTGGCCAACGCGATGCCGACTTCCAGCAAGCGTTGGTCGCCGTAAGACAGGCTTGCAGCAGAAAGCAGTGCGTGGTCGGTCAACCCCAGCCGGTCAAGCACGGCCGCTGCTTCGTCGCGCAGCGCAGTGTCGCGCGCGACCGGGCGCCAGAATGAAAAGCTGTGCCCGCGTCGCGCCTGCACGGCGAGCGCGATGTTGTCCAGCACGCTCAGTTGACGGAATACGTTGGTGATCTGGTACGAGCGCGCAATGCCGCGCCGCACGCGCGCACTGGCAGGCAAGGCTGTCACGTCATGCGCGTCCAAAGTGATCGTGCCAGCGTCGGACGCCAGCGTGCCGGCGATCTGGTGGATCAGCGTGGTTTTGCCGGCGCCGTTCGGTCCGATCAAGGCATGCACTTCGTCGCGCCGCACCTGCAGGTGCAGGTCGTCGGTCACGCGCAGCGCGCCGAACTGCTTGTGCAGCCCCTGGATTTCCAGCAGCGGCCTAGACATGCTGCGGCTCCTTGCGCGCACTGCCGGGCAGGTTCCAGCCAGCCACGCGTGCAAGCACCAGCGCCAGCAGCAGGATCCCCAGCGGCAACTGCCAGCGCTCGGTGTAGTGCGACAGCACTTCCTCGAGACCGAGGAAGACGGCGGCACCGACGACACCAGCCCACGGGCGGCCGAGGCCCCCGATGATCACCATGACCATCAACATGCCCGACTGCGACCAGTGCATCACCGACGGGCTGACGAAGCGGTTGAGCTCGACATTGAGCACGCCCGCCAGCCCGCACAGCACCGCCGCGATCACGAAGGCCACCAGCTTGTAGCGGTAGACCGGGAACCCGATGGTGCTCATGCGGGCTTCGTTTTCTCGCACGCCGATCAAGACGCTGCCGAAGCGCGACGGAATCAGCCGGTGTACCACCAGCAACCCGAGGGCCAGCAGCAACAGCGCGAGATAGTAGAAGCCCGTGTCGCCGCCTGTCGGCCACCAGGCTTCCCAGCCGAAGCTGGAGCGCCGAGTCATCGAGAGACCGTCGTCGCCGCCATAGCTGCGCAGCGAGACGAAGGCGTAATAGAACATCTGCGCCAGCGCGAGCGTGATCATCAGGAAGTGAACGCCCTGGGTGCGCAAGCTGATGGCGCCCATGATGGCGCCCAACAGAGCCACGACAGACAACGCGAGAGGCCACGCCACCCATGCGCTGCCCACGCCGTGCTGCGCGGCGATTGCCACCACATAGCCGCCGATGCCGAGGAAGGCCGCGTGGCCGAAGCTGACCATGCCGCCGTAGCCGAGCAAGAGGTTCAAACTGGTGGCGGCCAGCGCGTAGATCATGACGCGCGTCAACAGGCCCAGGTAGAACTCCTGCCCTGCTGCGGCGAGCAGCACAGGCAACGCGGCAAGGCCGAGTCCCACCAGCAAGGTCGCAATGGCTCCGCGCTTCATGACGACGCACTCCCCAGTTCGGTAGGTGCGAGCACGGGCGAGCGACGCACGCGCAGCCATTTCGGCCAAAGGCTCGTGGCGCCGGGCGAGAACAGGCCCATCGGCCGGAACGCCAGCACAACGATCATCAACAGGTAGACCGACATCGACGCGAGCGCGGGCCCAAGATCGGAGACGATCGCCGCCGGGAGCACCGTGCCCAGAAGGCCGGGCAACCAGGCCCGGCCCAGCGAGTCGACCATGCCCACCAGCAGCGCGGCGATGAACGCGCCACGGACCGAGCCGACGCCGCCCACGACCACGACGACGAAGGCGAGGATCAGCACTTCCTCACCCATGCCGACCTGCACCGACATCAAGGGCGCCAATGCAGCGCCCGCCAGCCCGGACAAGGCCGCGCCGAGCGCGAATATCGCGGTGAACAACCACCGCACGTTCACGCCCATCATCTGCACCATCTCGCGATTCGAGGCTCCGGCCCGCACCCACATACCGACCCGGGTGCGCGCGACCATCCAGTACAGCAGCAGCGCCACGACCACGCCGGCGACGATGAGCGCGAGCCTGTAGGCCGAGTAGCGCAGATCATCCACGATGGGCACCGAGCCCGACAACGCGGCCGGCATGTCGTAGGGCAGCGGCTGCACGCCCCACACGATACGAACGGACTCGTTGAAGATCAGGATCAGCGCGAAGGTGGCCAGCACCTGCGTCAGGTGGTCCTGGCGGTACAGGCGCCGGATCAGCACGATCTCCAGCACGGCACCGAAAAGTCCCATGAAGAGCAGCGCCCCCATGAGACCCATGACGTACGACCCGCTGAACGTTGTCAGCGCCGCAGCCGCATAGGCCCCCAGCATGTACAGCGAACCGTGCGCGAGGTTGACAAGGTTCATGATCCCGAACACCAGGGTCAGGCCGGCGGCGAAGAGGAACAGCATGAGGCTGTACTGCAACCCGTTGAGGAGTTGTTCGATCCAAAGCATGGTCTCGGCTTACTTCTGCGTGCAGGCCGCGCCGTAGGCGTCGGCGTGGTTGCTCAGCACGAGCGACTCGGTCTTGTTGTAGAGGCGGCCTTTGGAGTCGCGCGAGACGACGCGAACAAAGAAGTCCTGCACCGGAAAGCGATTGGGGCCAAGGCTGAACTTGCCGCGGACCGACTTGAACCTGCTCTCGGCCAGGGCCTTGCGCAGTGCCACAGGATCGTCGGCATTGCCGCCGGCCGCGCGCACCGCGGCGTCGATCATCATGATCGCGTCGTAGCCTTGGGACGCGTAGAAACTCGGCAGGCGACCGTAGGTCTTTTCGAAGCCGGCCACGAACTCGCGGCTGGGCGCGGTGTCGGTGTCGGTTGACCAATGACCGGTGTTGTAGATGCCGAGCATCGCGTCGCCACTGGCGGCGAAGGTGTCCTGGTCAGCGGAGAACTGGCTGGTCAGCAGACGGGTCTTGTCCGAAATGCCTGCGGCGCGGTACTGCTTGGTGAAGTTGATCCCCATGCCCCCGGGCAGGAAGAAGTACACCACGTCGGGCTTCTGTTCGCGCAGGCGCGCGATTTCCACGGCGAAGTCGAGCTGGCCCAGCTTGGGGTAGAGCTCCTCGACCACTTCGCCCTTGAAGAATCGCTTGAAGCCGGTGGTGGCATCGCGGCCGGCCGGATAGTTGGGCGCGACCAGGATCACGCGCTTGTAATCCCTGTCCTGCGCGTATTTGCCTGCAGCCTCGTGCACGGCATCGTTCTGCCAGCTCACGCTGAAGAAGCCGCTGTCGCATTGCGCGCCCGCATACTGCGACGGACCCGCATTCGAGCTGAGATAGACGTTGCCGTTTTCCAGCGCGACAGGCGCCGCCGCCAGCAGGATGTTCGAGTAGATGATGCCCGTGAGCACCTGCACCTTGTCCTTCTTGACCAGCCGCTCGGCGATTTGCTTGGCAGCACCGGGGTTGAACTGGTCGTCCGCGACGATCAGGCGGGTCGGCTGCCCGCCGACCTTTCCGGAGAGCTGCTTGACGGCCAGCTCGATGCCGTCTCGCATGTCGACGCCCGGCACGGCCTGGGCGCCGCTCAGCGTCGTCATGACGCCGATGCGAAGTTCTGCGGCACCAGCCGTGGCCAAGCTGGCGCACGCCATGAGGGAAAGGGCCCAACGGGTAATTCGTTTCATCGCTTTTCTCCTGTAGAAATTTGGTGCTGCATTGCTCACTGGCGCGGCCGGTCAGGGCGCGGGTGGTGCGCCGGACCAAGCGCGCGCCAGTAGCCCGGCAATCGCTTCGCGGCTCAGCGGGCGCGGGTTTGCGTAGGGGCTGGTGAGCGCCAGGTCGGTCACTCGATCGAGGGCCCCGGCGGTCATGCCCAACTCACGCAACGACGTTGGCGCGCCAAGCTCCTTGGCAAGTTCGTGCAGGCCCGAGCTGGCGTCCGGTCGGCCCAGGGCGCGCGCGATGCGGCGCATGGCCACCGGCGCAGCCGGTGCGTTGTAGGCCAGGGTGTGCGGCAGCATCACGGCGTGCGTCTCTGCATGGGGCAGATCCAGGCTGCCGCCGAGCACGTGGCACAGCTTGTGATGCAGCGCCATGCCCGCCTGCCCCAGCACCGTGCCGCACAGCCACGCGCCATACAAGCAGTCGCTGCGCGCCTCGATATCGCTCGGCGCGGCAGCCACGCGCGTCAGACCGGCGGCCAGGGCGCGAATGCCTTCCTCGGCCATGAGATCGAGCACGGGGTTGCCGTCATGTGCGTACAGCCCTTCGGCGGCATGTGCAATCGCATTCAATCCACTGGTGACAGAAAGCGCCACCGGCAGCCCCAGCGTCAACTCGGGGTCGTACACCACGGTGCGAGGCAGCACGCGCGCATCGCGTCCGGTTTTCTTCACGCCGTCTTCCGTCAACCCATAGATGGGCGTCATTTCAGAACCTGCATAGGTGGTCGGAACGGCGACGATCGGCAGACCCATATCGAGCGCGATCCCCTTGGCCAGCCCAATGGTGGAGCCGCCACCGACCGCCACGAGCCCATCGGCGCCGACAGAGGTGGCGTATGCACTCGCCGCGCGCGCCACCTCGACAGGGACATGCATGCGCGCACCGTCGAACACGCCCACGCAGCGCTGTTCCAACAAGGTCGCAGCGGCTTCAGCCAGGTCTCGTTGATGGGGGGTGCACAGCACCAGCGCGCGTTGAATGCCCAGCGCTGCCACTTCGTTCGCGAGGCATGTTCGACTGCCCGCGGCAAATACCACCCGTACAAGCAGGGCGCCGTAGACGAAATCACGCATGGCTCGAAGCCTCGGCAGGAAAGTAGTCGACCTGAAAGCGGGCCACCCTCAAGCCATCGAGTTCGCGCCTGACGCGCAGATGCTCAGGGTGGTCGGCATAGGCCGCCAGTGCTTGCGGCGAATCGAATTCGGTGTACAGGACCACATCACAGGCGTAGTCGACGCCGCTAACATCCAGCCCGACCTCCAAGGCGAGCAGGCCCGGAATCAGCGAGCGCAGGCCTTCGAACTGCTGCTTGACCTTCTCGCGCGTGGCGCGACGTGCATCGGGTGTGTCGCCCGAGACCTTCCACATGACCACGTGCTTGATCATGGAATCAGCCCTGGTGCGTCGGATTGAGCACGAAGTCGAAGTCCAGCGTCGAAAACGGAATATCGAGCAGCTGGCCATTGGGAGCAAGCCCGGCCTCGTGACGAACCCAGTCCACCACAAGGGACGAACGAACGCCGAACACCGCATCCGAGTCGAGATACGGATCGCCAGCGCGGAACACGTGGGTCACGAGGGTTTCGTAACCCGGCGCGCTGATTCGGAAGTGCAGGTGCGCTGGACGCCAAGGATGGCGGCCCAATGCGTCCAGGAGCTGACCAACTGGCCCATCGTGCGGAATCGGATATGGCGTCGCCACGATGCTGAGGAAGTGGTAGCCGCCATCGGCTGCCGAACGAAGCGTGGCACGCGCGCGATGCTCGTCAAATGGCTCGTACTGCACGTCGTATAGGCCCCTGGCATCTGCCTGCCAGATCTCGATCACGGCCCCCGCCACCGGCTCGCCGGCCAGCCCACGGATGCTGCCGCGCACGAAGCACGGCTCGCCCTCGGCGCCGTTCGCTACATCGGTGCCCAACGCCCGCTCAGGTGCGCCTTCGACGTGGAATGGACCGAACACGGTGGCCTCGGTGCAGCCCACGGGCTTGCGATGATTTTGAGCCGCCACCAGCGTCGACAGGCCCAGCGTGTCCGACAGCAGGATGAACTCTTGCCGTGTTGGACTGCAGGCATGGCCGACAGCCGTTAGGAATTCGAGTCCCGCGGCCCATTCGACCTCAGTGAGGTCGACCTCCCGCGCAAAGCAGTGCAGGTGCCGCACCAGACAGGTCATGACCGTCTTCAGACGTTGGTCCGCCGTGTTCGCGTGGCGCGCGATCACCGCTTGGGTGATCGTTGTCTCGTCGAGATTTTGCATTCGTGGGCTCCTGACCTTTCCCCGACAAAAAGTCGTTCACGAAGGTCTGAGCGAATGCTATTAATGACTTAGATGGAAATATATGATGATAATGAAAACTATATTTTCATCCCAAGGAAAGATGGCTCATGAACCACTGGATCGAGTACGAGTTCTTCGTGCGCGTTGTGGAGTTGGGTAGCCTCAGCAAGGCGGCCGAATCCATGGGCCTGTCCAACCCCTCGGCAAGCCGCCAGCTTGCGGCCCTGGAGCGTCGCCTTGGCGCTCGGCTGATCGAACGCAGCACGCGCCGCTTGTTTGTGACAGACGTTGGCCAGGACTTCTACCGCCGCTGCAAAGGCGCACTGGACGACATGCAGGAGGCCGTCGAGGCAGTCAACGTCACGACATCCAATCCGGTGGGCGTCTTGCGCGTGACTGCGTCGCTGTCGCTGTCGCTGCAGCACATCGCTCCCCTGCTGCCGGAATTCACGCAGCGCTACCCAAACCTGCGCGTGGAGGTGGTCGCAGCAAATCGCTACTACGACATCATCGACAACAACATCGACGTGGCGCTGCGCACGCGCGAGTCCGAGCCTGACTCGAGCCTCGTCATCCGAAGCCTGGCAACGACGCGACGCGTACTGGCCGCCTCGCCCGCGTACCTCGATCGCTACGGAGCCCCCGGCGACCCCCATGCACTCGCGAAGCATCCATTGCTGTTGTACACCTACCATGACCCCGACACACTGACCTTCGAGCGAGGCGATGAACGCGTGACGATTGCGACCAAATCCAAACTGGAAGCTAACGATGGGCAGATTTTGCGTGTGGCCAGTGTGCAGGGGCTCGGGATCGTGGTGCAGCCGATGTACGTGGTCTACGACGACTTGGTGGCGGGCCGACTGGTTCCGCTTATGACCGACTGGAAGCTACCCTCGATGTCTGTCAACCTCGTGTATCAGCACCGCCGCCTCGTCCCCGCAAAGACGCGTGCCTTCATCGACTTTCTGGTCGAAGACTTTGAACGACAGGACTACCAGCGGCGCTGGAATTCGATGGCTTGGGGACAGACCAAGCAGGCCGGTTGATAGGCGCAATCGCGTCAAAGGCCGGGTATCCGTTCATTGCGTAGACCAAGGCGGCAACCAATGACGCCAAAGACAGCACGAGCGCCTGCCAGTGGTGCATGTCGACCAACCCATTGCCCAGGACAGCCGTCCGGTCTAGCCGGTGGCGAGCAGATTCCATCAGGCCCGGGAAGGCCTTGCGATTGGCGTGCTGCACGGTGGTGCCGGTGCGCAGCGGCTCGCGATTGCGTTGGATGACAGCCGGCGCTCAAGCTCGGCCACTTATTAGCGCGGCCAATCACGGCGGCGTGCGCTGTCGGCTTTCCAGAGGTCGTCCGTGGCGCTCAAGCCACTCGACACCGATCCGCGCAACGCATTCTCACCACCTGCCCAGAGCTTTGTAATCGGTCCGATGTCGAACGAGATTCTTCCTTTCAGTAGAAGAATCATTTCCAAAATCGACATATATCTGCATTCGAGCGATCACTAGCATCCACCTTGCTCACTTGCATGACCTTGGTCTGCAAGGAAGTCATAGGAGCCCGCAAATGCGAAACCTCGATGAGACCACGATTGCGCATTCGGTGATCGCAGGCTGCGCCAGCCCCGCGAACTGATACCGAAAGATGTCGTGGCACACCGTCGACTCGGAATCCCGCGGGAATTTACTTGATCGAGGCCGAGCGGGCAGTGGGCTTCAGGTTCTCACGGCCTTCTGCCATAGCAGAACCAAGAAAACGAGGGTCAACATGAAAAGCGTTCCATCTTCACTCAGCCTGATCGCCGCCGCGAGCGCTTCAGCAATCCTTGTGGCTGGCTGCGGCGGATCCAGCGGATCCGGCGGATTCAGCGGATTCGGCGGATTCGGCGATGTCGGATCGACGGACACGAATCCCATCACACCCGTATCCGCGGATGCGATCTTCATCAACGGCAAGGTCGTGACCGTGGACAACAATTCGCGTGTCGTGCAAGCCTTCGCCATCAAAGATGGAAAGTTCTTGAGTGTCGGGTCCACCGATGAGATCAAGACGCTTGCGAGTGCGAATACACAGGTGGTGGACCTCAAAGGCCGCACGGTGATACCTGGATTGGCCGACGGTCACTTTCACAGTCCTGGCGGCGGATCGGGCATTGACATTTCTCAAGCCCGATCACTTGCAGATATCTTTGCAAAGATCAGTGACGCTGCCAAGACCGCCACGCCCGGCCAAATTCTTGTCTCGAATTCAGACTGGCACGAAGCCCAGCTCAAAGAGCAGCGCACACCTACCGCCTCGGAGCTGGAAGCCGCAGCACCCGGCATACCAGTGGTGCTTGTCCGAGGGGGGCACAGCTATTTCCTGAACAAGACAGCGCTGGCGAAATGGAACATTACGACCAGTTCGCCTGTGCCAGCTGGGGGCGCAATTCCAAGGGACGCGAATGGCGACCTCACCGGCGAACTGGTCGATACGGCGCGTAATCCCGTTGAGTTGCCGCCGCCCCCACCTGAGACGCAAGCAAGCATCGAGAAGCAGCAGGCTGTGCTCAACTCCTATGGCCTGACGAGCGTCCGCGTCGCGGGCACGAGCGTGGCGGCGTACCGACAACTGCAGCAAGTCAGGGACTCGGGAAGATCAACCGTGCGTTACAGCGTTCTCTTCCGCGGTGTGAGTCCGGATGCCTTGGCGTCCCAGGGAATCAAGCAGGGCGAGGGCGATAGCCTGGTGAGTGTCTGGGGCATCAAAATGGCCGTCGACGGTGGCTTTGAAGGCGCCCACACGACCCAGGCGTATGCCGAGCCGATGGGGCAAGGCGGAACTTACTTCGGGTTAGCGACCATGCCGCAGGCGGCATTCAATGACTCTGTCATTGCCTTCAACAACGCCGGCTGGCGCGTGGCAACACACGCCGTTGGCGATGCCGCAATCGACCAGGTACTTGAGGGCTATGAGAAGGCCAGCGCAGCCAAGGACATTCGGCAGACCGGTTGGACCATCGAACATGCGGCGATCATGCGCCCTGATCAATTGCCGAAGCTCAAGGCACTGAATCTGCGCATGTCCGTCCAGGATCACCTGTATCTTGTAGCGCCGATTCTTAAGAATTATCTTGGCGTTGATCGATATTCGCAGTATTCGCCGATCAGAACTTACCTTGACGCAGGCCTTCTGGTCGCAGGGGGAACGGATGCTCCGGTGATCCCCATCAATCCGTTCTGGGGGCTCTACCATCTCGTGTCGCGCGACTCCATCTCGGGCGGCGTCGCCGGCGCAAATCAGGCAACCAGTCGCGAAGAAGCGTTGCGTGTTCTCACACTCAACAACGCCAAACTCACCGACGAAGCAGATATCAAGGGATCCATCGAGCCGGCGAAACTCGCTGACTTCGTGGTTATATCCGGTGACATCATGACGATTCCGACCGGTGAAATCGAGGATCTCAAAGCGCTTGAAACCTATGTCGGTGGCAAGCGCGTGTACCAGGATTCAAGTACTCCCCTTTAGTTCTTTGAACCCTCGATGATTCAACTACGACTCAGACTGAGAGCCACTTCGGCAGCGTTGCTCACTGCGGCGCTGTCGTTGCTGGCCACCCCTTCGTTGGCGCAGCGCTCTCGCGATGTGCATGAGCACGGTGCTGCCAGAGAATTGAAAGCGTCCGATTTCTCAGGCGCGCCGCGCGACTTGGTCTTGTGGGGTGACCTCGCTCGCGCAGGGTTAACCAGGAAGAACGGTCAATACAAGTTGACCTTTATGCCTGCGAAGATTCGCGAGCTTCACGGCAAGTCGGTCACCTTGGTCGGCTATATGACCGCGATTTCCGGTGGCAAGCGTCACACCCGATTCCTGCTAAGTGCGCAGCCCTTGTTGTGCGACGAGTGCCACGCCATGAATTCACCGACCACCACGGCGGAGATCAATGCGCTGAGGCCGCAAAGTCAAACCGACGAACCGCTGACGATTCGAGGCACGATGGAAATTGTTGACGACAATCCCAATGGACTGGTTTACCGGATCAACAACGCGAAGGTTTTGTCGCGAGCAAGAACAAAAAATTCCCGTTCGACGTCCTGAGCAACCGTATTAAAAGTTAAGAAGCGTGGAGCGATTCCTCCCAGTGTTTTCCGGACTTCGCAATGGCGTTGAGCGTGGTCAGCAGCTTGCGCATGGCCGCCACCAGGGCGACCTTCCGGGCCAAGCGTCCCGAATCCCCATAGGCCCGTAGCCTTCCCGTCCGCAGCAGAGCATTCCGCGGTTTCCTCCTTAGAGGCTTGTCCAACACCTGCCCTCAGGCACTGTCGTGCGCGGGCTCGCAATGTTGGCACGGACAGGTGTCGGACAACCCTTAACCACTGTCGGCGTTCAGCCGCCAAAATTGTCTTCCGAAAGGCTGTCGTTCAACGATTGGACGACCTCTTCTCTCGATCTTGACGAAACGCGGCGAAGCTTTGTTGGGCAACCTTTGTGCGCTTTTTGACGAGCTCGGCGCATGGGAGCGGTCCCTCGGATATGAAGCGTCGCAGAACTTTGGCCTCGGATTGCAAGGGCCATGGGGTGCGCCTTGGTGGTTTGGCTTCTTAGCGCGATGGCTTGAATCCGGAAAGGGCAAACATCCGCGCCTTGAGCGCTTGAATGAAGGCCGTCACGCGCGCGGGACGGTAGATGCCTGGAGGCAGCGCGACATGAATGGCGATGGGTTCGAGCCACCAATTCGCCAGCACCCGTTGCACCCGACCGGTCTTGAGGTCTTCTTGGCACATCCAGGGGGCCGCCGCGCCGATGCCCGATCCGTTGAGGATCGCGCGGTAGCTCGACAGCAGGCTGTCGGTCTGGATCGGGGTGTCAAGCATCACCATGCGGGGGCGGCCCAATCGATCCAGCATGCGCACGTTGCCGGTCACATAGGGCACGAGTCCGACGCAAGGCAACTGCGGAAGACGTGCGATGCTGATGGGCCCGAGCCTCTCGAGCAGTTCGGGCGTAGCGATCAGCACGCGCTCCATCGTGCCGAGCTTGCGGCTCACCAATCCGGGATCGCGTACCTCCCCCACGCAGACCCAGCAATCCGCGCCCCATGCAGTCAGGTCGAGCACCCGATCGGTCAGCGTGAGTTCGATGCGTAAAGCAGGATGCGCCGCGCGCAGATCGGTCACCGCGTCGGTCAGGAAGCCCGTCCCGTACCCCGAAGGCCCGATCACGCGCAGCGTGCCTTCAGGCCGGCTTTGCCCGCCCTTCAGACGCTGCGACAGGCCTGACCATCGGTCCCCGAGGTCACGGGCCTCGGCAAGCAGCGAGCGTCCTTCGTCGGTGAGCGAAAAGCTCGCGGTCGTGCGCAGCGCCAGCTTGCAGCCGAGCAGCCGCTCCAGCTCGAGCAGTCGACGACTGACCGTGGGCTGCGTCGTGCCCAGCAGCCGCGCCGCCTTGCTGAGTGATCCGCTCTCGCCGATCTTCTGGAACGTGTCGAGCAGGTCGAGCCGGTCATGTACGTGCTTCATACGCCGAACGTATAGCACTTCATCGCTCCATGCGTCTAGCGGAAAGTGACTGTGGTTCGTATCGTCGGGCCATGAACACTTCGAACTCCCCCACGGCCGGCATCGCCCGGATCGGCGACGAGCCCAAAGGCGGCTCCGTCCTCGGCTTCTACGCACCCAAGGGGTCGGCCCGTCCGCCGCGCGTCGCCCGCGGCGAAGGCGTCTTTCTGTGGGACGCGAACGGCAAGCGGTATCTCGACGCAACGGCCGGCGCCGTCGTCGCGAACATCGGCCACGGCAATCCGCGCGTGCTGGCCGCGATGACCGAACAGGCCTCGAAGGTGACCTTCGCGTACCCGCGCTTTTTCGAGAGCGAGCACAACATCGCGCTGGCCGACAGCGTCTGCGCACTCGCGGGCGACGGCTTCGATCGCGCATTCTTCGTCTCGGGCGGATCGGAGGCCAACGAGGCCGCGATCAAGCTCGCGCGCCAATACGCGGTCGTGACCGGCCAGGGCAGCCGCGCGAAGGTGATCTCGCGTGATCCGAGCTACCACGGCTCGACGCTCGGCGCGCTCGCGGTTACGGGCGATGCCAACACGCTCAACCTGTATGGCCCGATGGTTCGTGCCATGCCCAAGGTGCCGGCGCCCTTGTCGTATCGCATCCCCGATGGCCACACGGTGGAGTCGCACGAGCAGGCGTGCGCCGACGCTCTCGAGCAGACGATCCTGCGCGAAGGCCCGAACACGGTGCTGGCGTTCATCCTCGAACCCATCGGCGGCCTCTCGACCGGCGCGGTGGTCTCCTCGGCGGCGTACTTCCGGCGCGTGCGCGAGATCTGCGACCACTACGGCGTGCTGGTGATCTTCGACGAAATCATGAGCGGCGCCGGCCGCACCGGTGCCTTCCTCGCCGCGCACCACTGGGAGGGCGCGCGCCCCGACCTCGTGACGCTCGCCAAGGGCCTGGCCGCCGGCTACACGCCGCTGGGTTGCCTGCTTGCCCCCAACCGGATGGTCGATGCGATCGCAGGCGCCGGAGGCTTCGTGCACGGCCACACCTACTTCACGAATCCGCTGTCGTGTGCGGTGGCGCGCGCGGTTGTCGACGAGGTCGTGCGGCAAGACCTTGTGACCCGCGCACGTGACAGGGGTGAACTGCTGATGGCACGCCTGCGCGACATCGCCTCGCGATCGCCGATCGTCGGCGACGTGCGCGGCAAGGGCCTTCTGACAGCCATCGAGATCGTCTCGGACAAGGCCAACCGCAGCCAGCTGCCGGTCGCCTTCAACGCGCCCGCGCGGTTGACAGAGCACGGGTTGAAGCATGGCATCGCGCTCTACAACCGCCGAGCCAACCTCGGCGCCTTCGGCGATTTCCAGATGATCACGCCGCCGCTCACGATCACGGAAACGGAGATCGACGAGTTGGCCGACCTGCTCGAAAAGTCGCTGGCCGATCTCGCCGACGAGATCGCGCGCAAGGGCCTCGCGCACTGAACCCGGCGACCGCACCGATTTCGCAACCCACCCAGGAAAGCCTCCGATGAAGCTCCCGTTCACTCTCAAGGTCACGTTCGCCTGTACCGCGCTGGCCTTCGCAGCCGCGGCCACGGCACAGATCAACACCGCACACGGCCCGCTGAAGCTCATCGTCGGCTACCCGGCCGGCGGCTCGGCCGACGTGCAGGCGCGCACGCTCGCCGACAAGCTGGCCGCCGAGCTTGGCACGGTTGTCGTCGTCGACAACCGCACCGGTGCGGGCGGCGCGATCGCGGCCGACTACGTTCGCACGGCGCCGGCGGATGGACTCACCGTGCTGCTGGCCAACATGCACATGATGGTTATGCTGCCACTGACCACGAAGTCGGTGCGCTACGACGCCGTCAAGGACTTCAAGCCCGTCGGCCGCATCGCGAGCTTCTACGAAGGCATCGCGGTGCCCGCCGAGCTGCAGGCCAAGGATGTGAAGCAGTGGCTCGACATCGCCACTCGGGACCCGAAGAAGGCGAACTACGGCGTGCCCGCACCGGGCAGCGTCTCGCAGTTCATGGGCTATCGCCTCGGCAGCGACGCCAAGGCCGGCCTCGTCGCCGCGCCCTACCGAGGCGCAGCGCCGCTGGTGCAGGACCTGCTCGGCAACCAGATCTCGGCCGGCATCATGCCCATTGCCGACCTTGTCGCGCATCAGCAGTCGGGCAAGCTCAAGGTGCTGGCAGTGAACGGCACCCGGCGTGCAGCCTTGCTGCCCGACGTGCCGACGCTCAAGGAACTCGGCCAGCCGCACTTCGACAACCTGGAATGGACCGGCCTCTTCGTGCCGGCGGGCACGCCGCGGCCCATCGTCGACCAGCTGAATGCGGCACTCGGCAAGGCACTGGCCAACAAGGACGTGCAGGAACGGCTGCTGAAGCTCAGCAGCGACCCGAATCCGAGCACGCCGGAAGAACTCTCGGCCCTCATCGCCGACGACATCAAGCGATGGGGGCCGGCGGTGAAGGCCTCGGGATTCACATCGGAATGACGGCGACCGCCTTGCACCCGATCCCGCCGCACAAACCGCTGCAGCTGCCCGGCCTCCATGGCTACGCCGATGCCAAGACCGTGGCGGCGGGTGAACTCGTCCGCTTCCACGTCAGCAGTGACGTGCCTTACGAATTCGCGGTCTGCCGGCTGGGCAGCGACGTCGAAGGACGCAGCGACGACGTGGCGCTCGAAGCGTTCGCGCCCTATCAGGCGCGCGTTCAGCCGATCCATCCCGGCTCCTACGTGCATGTGGAACGCGGCTTGCCAGCCGGCCTGCCGCTGCGCGGATTGAGCTTCGAATGCTGGATCAAGCCCTGGACCGTCGATGTCAGGCAGACCATCGTCAGCCAGCACGACGACGACGACGCGCAGCGCGGCTTTGCGTTCTTCATCGAACCCGGCGGCGCACTGTCGTTCCACCTGGGAGACAACGCCGCGCCTTCGCACGGCCGGCTCGCGGCGCGCCGTTGGCAGCACGTTGCCGCCACGTGGGACGGTGAGTTCGCAACGCTGTGGATCGATGGGGGGTGCGTGGCGCAGTGGCCCGCACGGCAGGCCGTCGAGCCCGCAGCCGCGCCGCTGCGGCTCGGCGCCAGCGCCATCGACGGCCTGGCCGACCTGTTCCTCGAAGCCGACCTCGTCATGCCTGCGTTGTACGACCGGGCGCTGTCGGGCAGCGAGATCGCCGCCCGACACGGACAACGCGGATTGCAGATCGCAACGGGCCGCTCGGTGCTCGCCTGCTGGCCCCTTCGGGAAGAGCGCGGCGCGCAAGTGGCCGATGCCAGTGGGCACCAGCGCACCGGCCGCATCGTCAACCACGCGACCTGGATGATCGTCGGCCCGGCCTTCGAACCCGGCAAGGTCGGCCAGTACGAAGAAGACGAATCGCCCTACGACCCGCTGCACGATCCGACGCGCGGGCACGGCCTGCGTTTCGCCGGCGACGATCTCTACGACTGCCGCTGGGATGCGGTGCACGCATTCCGCGTTCCCGACGACTCTAGGTCCGGCGTCTACGTCGGCCGCGCGCGCTTCGATATCGAGGGCCGCAAGGCGGACTACGACATCACCTTCATCGTGCGCAAGCCCGCGCACGTGGCACCTGCCCCCATCCTCGTGCTGTGCGCCGTCAACAGCTGGCTCGCCTACGCCACCACGCCCTTCGCGAAGAACGTGGTCGACGATCCGGTGTGGCCGCGCCGCTCGGAGGGCCTGGAGAACAGCCATCCCGACGCGCCGGCCTACAGCAGCTACGTCTACCACCGCCACGGCCAGCCCTGCTACCAGGTCGGCCTGCGCATGCCCTGGCCCAATGCCAGCCCCAATGCGCTCTACGACCCAGCCGAGAGCGGTTTCAGCCAGTGGACGCGGCTCGAACGCCATCTGCACGTGTGGCTCGACAAGCAGGGCTACGACTACGACGTGATCGGCGACATCGACCTGCACCGCGATCCGTCGCTGCTCGCGCGCTACAAGACCGTCGTCGTCAACGGTCACAGCGAATATTGGTCGCTGCCGGGCGTGGAGGCACTCGACGATTTCCTGAAGCGCGGGGGCAGCGCGGTCGTGCTGTCGGGCAACACCATGTACCTGCGCGTGAGCTACGACGAAGACTTCACCGTCATGGAGCAGCGCAAGGTCAACGGGCCCGATCACGACGACACCAGGTCGCCCGTGGGCCCGCCGGCCGGCGCATTCGGCGAGCAGTACCACAGCCAGGACTGGGCGCGCGGCGGACGGCTCAAGGCATCGGGCCGGCCGGCCGGCGAGATCATCGGCCTTGAGACTGCGGGCTGGGCCTTCGCCGACGGCGATGACTTCGGCGTCTATCACGTCGAGCTGCCGGCGCATGGGCTCTTCAACGAGCCGCAGCCGCTGGGTCTCGGCAAGGGAGACACCTTCGGCCACGCACCCGGCGGCGGGCTGCCGCGCGCCATCGGACACGAGTGGGACCTGACCCTTTCAACCCTCGCGAAGATGACGAAGTGCGCCCCCCCCGGTGCTTCCCTTCCCTTCGCACAAGAAGGCATCGAGGTCATCGCCAAGGGCATCCGGCGCGTGCCGGGCAAGTTGGACGCGTACCTCGACTACTACTCGAGACCCACCGAATCGCTCGACGGACTGTCGGCCGAAATGATCTATTGGGAGCGGCCACAGGGCGGGCGCGTGTTTCATGCAGGCGCCGTCGGTGCGGCCTGGGTGATCGGCAGCGACCCGCTCTTCGGACAACTGCTCGGCAACGTGCTGCATCGTTTCGGCATAGCCCCCAGAAATTCCATGCAAGCACCTACCGGCAAGACGGCAACGTGATGGCCACACATCCAGAAATCACAGCTCACACGGCGCTCGATGCGCTCCTGTGGACGCCTTCACCAGACCGCAAGGCACGGGCCCTGATCACCCACTTCGAGGCCTGGGTGGATCGCGAACGCGGTCTTCGTTTCGAGAACTACGAGGCGCTGTGGCAATGGTCGGTGACCGACCTGGAGGGCTTCTGGAGTGCCGTCCTGGCCTTCTTCGAGCTTCCGTTGCGAACGTCGTACGCGCGCATCCTGTCCTGCGACGACATGCCGGGCGCCCGATGGTTCGAAGGCGCCCAGCTCAATCTGGTCGACCAGGTGTTCCGCCACGCGCACCTGGCCTCGCCCGCCATCGTTTTTGAAAGCGAAGCCTCGGGCACCGGCACCGTGAGCTGGGACGAGCTTCGGTGCCAAGTGGCATCGGTGGCTCAAGCCCTGCGCGAGTTGGGCGTGCAGCAAGGTGACCGCGTGGCCGGCTACCTTCCCAACATTCCCCAGGCGGTCGTTGCGTTCCTGGCCGCTGCCAGCCTGGGTGCGGTGTGGTCTCTGTGCGCGCCGGACATGGGGCCGGTCAGCGTGGGAGACCGGCTCCGCCAGATCGAGCCCAAGGTGCTGGTCGCGGTGGACGGCTATCGCTTCGGCAGCAAGGCGTTCGACCGCCGCGGCGCACTGGACGAGATTCTGCGCGAGCTGCCGACGGTCACCGGCATCCTCTGGATCGCGCATCTCGACGCGGCAGCGCATCCACCCGTGCAGGCCGCGAGCCGCACAACGATGCACTGGCAGGACGCCATCGCGCGCGAGGCGGCCTGGCAACCGGCGGCGCTCCCGGCGGAGCACCCACTGTGGATCCTTTACTCGTCGGGAACGACGGGGCTGCCCAAGGCGATCGTCCACGGCCACGGCGGCGTGCTCGCGAACGGCATGGTGAACATGATCCTGCACGGCGACCTGCACCCGGGCGAGCGCGTCTTCTGGGCCGCCAACACGTCGTGGATGGTGTGGAACGCACACGTCATGGGGCTGCTGGGGGGCGCCACCCTCGTGCTGTACGACGGCGCCGTGACTGGTGGCGGTGCCGAGCCCGACTGGGGCTACCTGTGGAAGCTGGCGGGGCGACTGGGCGTTCACGTGTTCGGCGCGGGCGCCGCGATCCATCACGCCTGTCTCAAGGCCGGCATCGTGCCGCACGACATCGCAGATCTGCGGCAGTTGCACACGGTGTCATCCACCGGATCTCCTCTGTCACCCGAGGCTTGCGAGTGGCTGTACAGCGCCGTCAAACCCGATCTCTGGCTCAACATCGTTTCGGGCGGAACGGACATTGCCGGTGGCTTCCTGGTAGGGCTCCCCACCCTGCCGGTCTACACAGGCGAGATGCAATGCCGCACCTTGGGCGCGTGTGTGCAAGCCTGGAACGATGCCGGGCAGCCCGTGATGGACGAGGTGGGGGAACTGGTGTGCACAAGGCCCTTGCCTTCGATGCCGCTGTACTTCTGGGGAGACGCGGGAAATCGGCGCTACCTGGAGAGCTACTTCGAGAACTTCAAGGACAGCCAGGGCCGCAACGTCTGGCGCCATGGCGACTGGCTGCGACTGGCGCCGCGGCCGCAAGCGACGGCGGGCGTGATCTACGGCCGTTCAGACGCCACCATCAATCGCCAGGGTGTGCGCATGGGAACCTCCGAGCTGTACCGGGTCGTACAGGGCATCACCGAAGTGCTGGACAGCCTGGTCGTGGACCTGGAGTACCTCGGGCGCGAGTCGTACATGGCGCTGTTCGTTCAGCTGCAGCCCGGCATTCAGCTGAGCGCGCCGCTGGAGCAATACATCCGGCAGGCCTTGCGTACAGGCTTGTCAGCACGACACGTGCCCAACGAGATCATCCAGGTGAGCACGATCCCCAAGACCATCACCGGTAAGAAACTGGAGTTGCCCGTCAAGAAGCTCCTACTGGGCCACGCGCTCGAGAAGGTCGTGAGCCGCGATGCGCTGGCGGAGCCTGGGAGCATCGACTGGTACGTGGATTTCGCCCAAAGGTACCGCCGCCGCATAGGCTGATGCGGGTATGTGAGGCTCCGCTCGCCGCCCGGCACGAAGCCCTGGGCAAGGTTTGGGATAGATCTGACCGGACTGGCGCGTTATCACTATCGTGCCGGAATGCCGGAATGCCGTCGTCGACGACCGTCGGCTCGTGGCCGACTGAAGTCGGACGCTCCACCGTGCGAACGGAGGTCGCCCGTCCCCGTCGCAGTTCGCCGCCCCCTCCGGCGCTACTCTCGGAACCAAATCTTTAGCGTCACATAGACCGCATAGCTGTGAGGCGCGCGTAGTCACTCGTGTTGCATTTTTTCTTCTTTTGTTGACAAATGACTAGCAAATGCAACAAACTCCAGCATGCTCTCTATTTCGACACGCGAACAAGCCGTCCTGGCGCTGGCTAAAAAGCGGCCGTTGCTGCGCGCGCGGGATCTAGCCGAGCACGGCCTCCCCACGATGGCACTCAGCCGACTGGTCGCCGCAGGCCGGCTCGAACGAGTCGCCCGAGGCGTCTACAGCCTGCCGGGACGCACGCTCAGCGAGCACCGCTCACTGGCAGAGGTCGCCCTTCGCGTGCCGCAGGGCATCGTCTGTCTGCTGTCAGCGCTGCGCGTCCATGGAATCGGCACGCAAGCGCCGTTTGAAGTGTGGATCGCGATTCCTCACAACTCGCCAACACCCAAGCTCGACCAGCCTTCGCTACGCGCCATCCGCATGTCCGGCCCCGCACTGTCCGAAGGCGTTGAACCCATGCAGATCGATGGTGTACACGTTCCGGTCTTCAACGCAGCCAAGACCATTGCCGACTGCTTCAAATTTCGCAACAAAATCGGCCTGGACGTCGCGCTAGAAGCGCTACGCGACGGATGGACACAGCGCAAAGTAACAGTTGACGCGCTCTGGCATTACGCCACGATCGACCGCGTATCCAATGTGATACGCCCCTACCTCGAAAGCGTCACCACGTGAGCCGCAACATCGCAGCCTCCATCCGCGCCCGCTTGAAGCAACAGGCGGATGCCAAGAAGCAGGACTTCAACCTGACGCTCACCCGCTATGGCCTTGAGCGCCTGCTGTACCGGTTGTCCATCTCGGACCATGCCCCCAACTACCTGCTCAAGGGTGCACTGCTGTTTTCGCTCTGGTACGACCAGCCACATCGGCCCACCCGCGATGCCGACCTGTTGGGGTTCGGTCCAGACGACGTCGAATCGGCGGTGAACGCATTTCGCGAAATCTGCCGGATTGCAGTGGAAGATGGAATCACCTTCGATGACGCGTCAGTGCAAGGGGCAGTCATTCGCAAGGAGACCGGCTACGGAGGCGTGCGAATTGACCTGAGAGCGATGCTGGACGGCGCGCGCATCGCGCTGCAGGTGGACATCGGCTTCGGCGATGCTGTAACACCAGCAGCGGAAGCCATCAGCTATCCGGTCCTGCTTGACGACTTGCCCGCCCCGCAGTTGCGCAGCTATCCCAAGTACACCGTGGTGGCTGAAAAGTTCCATGCGGTCTGCCTCCTGGGAATGACCAACACCCGGATGAAGGACTACTTCGATCTCTGGGTGCTAATGACCGAAGGGACGCTGGACCCCGCTGAACTGCAGCGTGCCATTGCAGCCACATTCGAACGCCGGAAACTCGCGATGCCCAGCGGCCTTCCTACCGGGTTGAGCGACAGCTTTTCTGGTGACGCAACGAAGAAGGCGCAATGGGCCGCCTTCTTGAAGAAGAACCGGCTCGATGCGATGGATCTGGCAGACGTCGTGGCTCGGTTGCGAGAGGAATTCCAGAAGCTCGGCATCCCCTGACTTGCGCCGATCATTGGCCCGAAACTTGGATGCTTAATCTGGACACCAAGACACCACAGCCCTTGTCCGCTTTCACGCCGACGTACTAGATGCGGGGTCGACGTTCGACCCCGCCTTCAAATTTCCACGCGCACCGGCACTGCGGCACAACGCCTTGAACGTCCTGTCTCGCTCCACGAAAGCCGCCAGCATGTGGGGAATCATCGCGACTGCGTCGACTCTGTCACCGTGCGCCTGGCTGTGCAGAACCGCATACCTGTCGAGCCGTGATTTCAGGTCTACCGACAGCGTGATGGTGACCTTGACTGTTTCCGTCTTGGGCAAGGCGCCCAGACTCAATCGGCTGCTACCTTTGCTCACTGCGTCGCTCCCCGATGGAAGAACAGTGGCTGGTACGGCCGCAATACCAAATCCTTGTTCACCATCACCTGCATCGGGAACCCCGGCCGGATCGTCAGCGTCGGCTGGATGCTCGCATTGCGCTTGGTGATCTCCTGCCCGACCTGGTTCACTGTGTCCTGCGCCCCGTCGCGCACGGCTATCACGACACGGTTGCCATCCTGGCTAGTCTGATTCCGAGGCGCCGCCAACTCTGCACCCATGCCAAGCAGGGTCGACAGCGCCGCACCGGCCAGGATTCGATCCCAGTGCCAGTCGACGCCATCCTCTAACCCGGCATAGCCAGCCGGATCGATTCCTGGCAAGCGATCGAGCGCCACCGACGACGTGTCGGGCAGGATCAGCCGCGTCCACACCAGCAGCACGCGCCGCTGTCCGAAAGCGACCTGGCTGTCGTAGCGTCCGATCAGCCGCGAGCCCTGGGGGACCAGCAGATGGCGCCCCGTGGCCGTGTCATAGACCGCCTCGGTCACTGTGGCGATCACTTGCCCCGGCAGGTCCGAGTTGATGCCCGTCACCAGCGCCGCCGGGATGATGGTTCCCGCCATGACCTGGTACGGTGAAGTCGGCAGCTGCAGCCTGCCGGGATTGCGCGTGGTGGTATCAACGACGTTTGCAAGAAAGGCTTCCCTGCGGTCCTGGTGGTTCTGCGCCGCTACAGGGTCGGCCGGCGAAGCCACGGCGGGGTTCATCGCACCCAAAGGATTGAACGGCTGCTGACCCGCTGTCAGTCCAGACGCATCAGTAGCAGTTGCGGACATGGCGTTCTCGGCAACAGCCCCTCGCTTCGCAGAGGCTCCGTCGCCGCTACGCCGGAAGAACACCGACGACCGCGCCGCCTCCTCGGCCGCCAACCTTTCGGCCTGGGCTGGGTCGACGCCATTGCCGGCAGCACGCATCTCCATCGGCTGCTGTGCCTTCACCATGGCCGATCCGAGATCTCCCGGCAGCGGTGGCCCCAGCACCGGTGGCGCGGGTTTCGAC
Organism: Variovorax sp. SPNA7; assembly: GCF_033807855.1. Classification (NCBI taxonomy): domain Bacteria; kingdom Pseudomonadati; phylum Pseudomonadota; class Betaproteobacteria; order Burkholderiales; family Comamonadaceae; genus Variovorax; species Variovorax sp. SPNA7. The sequence goes on along the minus strand of NZ_CP138513.1, from coordinate 2,499,285 downwards.
GCGCGCGGCATCCCAGCATAGTCCTTGGGCAGCTGGTCCAAGCCATCCGCCCGCGCCACGCGGTCCACGTTGTACAGCTCGGCCGCCGGGTTGCGGTCACGTTCCTGCGACTGCAGCGACCACATCGTGCCGCCGAACACGGCCGCGGCCAGGGTGCCGGCGCCGACCGCCAGCATGCGACGGTTGAGCCGCACGACGGACCGGGGCTGCGCGCGCAGGGCCACCGTCTCCGGCGCGACCTTGGGGGGGACTTGGGACGACGGAGGAGGCACACTGTCCTCCGCACTCATGACCTGTCGCTCCGTGCGTCCTGTACGCTGCCGATGGCGCCATCCGTGCGCTCGATACGCACCACCTGGGCCTTGCCGTCCTTGAAGCCGCCCAGCCGCAGCTCCGCCGCGCCGAAGAGGCGGTCCACCACGTAGTACGGCGAGCGGAAGCGATAGTTCACGAGCTGGCCATCGCCCTGCGGGCCGATCACAAACAGCGGCGGCAGCTCGCCCTGGGCGATGCCGCTTGGGAACTGGATGTAGACCTTCTGCCCGTCGTCGAAGGCCCGCAGCGGCTTCCAGGACGGTGCATCGCCGCTGATCGCGTACCGAAACCGGATCCGCTCCACCGACAGCCCCGAATCCACTGGTGTGGCGACCTGCGCCTCCCTCGCCTGCTTCTGCAGCGCCAGCATCCGGTCCTTCGGATAGTCCCAGGACACCGACGCCATCCAGGCCTGCGGCGTGGAGGACAGCTCGATCAGATAGGTGCGCCGGGCGGTCGTGATGACCAGGTTCGTCTTCAACCCCACGCGCGTGGGTTTCACGAGCACGTGGACACGCTGGTTCGCACCGGTGCCGCTGACCGTGTCGCCCACGATCCAGCGCGCCGTGTCGCCGGCCGAGACCGCCACCAGTTCCTCGCCCTCCTGCAGGGCGATCACCGTCACGCGGCCCGGACTCGTGTAGACCTGATACAGCGCACCGTCCGCATAGGGCCAGACCTGGATCGCGTTGACGTAGCCCTCGCGCGTCGGCGCGACGCGGGCTTCCTCATTGGCCCGCGAGACCCGCACTTTCTCGTCGGTGGGTTCCCGTGTTGGCTTCGCTTCCTGCTCGCTCGGCAGCGCCTTCATCTGGCCGGGCAGCGGCAAGGGCCTTGGCACCTCGACCACCTCGACGGGCGGCGTCGGTTCCGGCAAGGGCTGCGCGGCGGCGGCCACCGGCTCGTCGAGCGAGATCGCCGGTGGCGGCTTGCCTTGCGTGGCACAACCGGCAAGGACGGCCGCCCCAATCAAGATCGGTGCAAATGCGTGTTCACGGAAATCAGTCTTCATGGCTTGGTTCCTTTCACTGTGTCCGTCGCATCGAGCTCGCGGCTCCAGGACAGGCCGTTGACGTAGATACCCAGCGGGTTCCTGCGCAGCCGCTCCTCGGTGCGCGGCGTCTGCAGCACGATCGCGAGCACCGCGGTCCAGCGCTCCAGCCCCGCCGCTTCGCCGTTCACGTAGCGCCGCTCGGTCCAGCGCACCTGGAACGACGAATCGCTCGCGCGCACCACGCTGTTGATCTGCACCGCCACCGAGCTCTCCCCGATGCGCGAGAACGGGTCGTTGGTGCGCGCGTAGTCGTTCAGGGTCGCGGCGCCGCGGTCCGTCGTGTACTCGTAGGCCTCGAGCCAGTTCTGTCGCACCACGATCGGATCGATCGACAGAGAGCGCACGTCGGTGATGAAGCGCGCCAGGTGGTGTGCGATCTGCGCGTCGCTGGGCTTGTACGGCGCAGCGGCCTCGCCGACCGCACGCACCTGACCCGCGCTGTCGACCTCGACGACGTAGGGCGTCACGATGGACTGCGCCGAGCGCCAAACCAGGCCACCGGCCATCAACAGGGCCAGCGAGAGACAGCCGAAGGCCATCAGGCGCCAGTTCTTCGCCTGTACGCGCGCGCTGCCGATGCGCTGGTCCCAGACCTGCGCCGCGGCTTGATAGGGGGTGACGGGCTCGGGCGTGTTCGAGTACCGCACCTGGGGTCGCTTGAATCGCATGGATGGTTCTCCTCGAAAGAAGCCGGATCAGCCGTTGGACTCGTCGCGCAGGCTCGGGCCGGTGCCGCTGCCGCCGTGGTCGCCCGAGCGCAGCACGTGTGCCGTCGTCGAGGCCGCATGGCTCAGCTGCTGCTTGCGCCGCATCTGCCGGGCCCATGCCGGTTCGGGGGGTGGTCCGCCAGCCGCGTCCGCGCCGGAAGATGCCGCATGCCCCGTACTCGCAGGCGCTGCGGCATCGGTCACGAAGTTGGCCACGCGGTCCTTCACGGCCCTGGCGCCGGACGCGACCCGCTGGCCGACAGCCCCGGCACCGGTTTTCGCGAGATGGGCGAGCCCCGCACCTGCGGCACGCATGCCGCCATTGCCTGCTGCCGCCGCGCCCGCGTGGTAGGCCGATTTCGCATCGCTCGCCAGACTGCTGGCCGAACGTGCGGCCGACGCGCCGCCGCCGATAGCCGCGCGCGCCGCGGGGGGCGCCATGCGTGTGCCCGCGGCCACGGCGGATCCGGTGCTCGCCATGGCCGCGCCGCCGGCGACCGCCAGTCCGGCCGCCCCCAGGGCCGATCCCGCCGCCGCGCCGGCACCAAGTTGTGGCGCCCCCGACACCAAGCCCGTCGCGATTCCAGGCCCGAAGATTCCCAGCCCCAGCATCGCGAGCGCTGCCAACATGATCGTCAGCGCATGGTCGATGGACGGCTCGGCCCCGGGCAGCGTGCGGAACTCCGCAAAAAGGCCGGTGCCGATCCCCACGATCACGGCCAGCACCAGCACCTTGATCCCCGAGGACACCACATTGCCCAGCACCTTCTCGGCCAGGAACGCGGTCTTGTTCCACAGCGCGAAGGGCACGAGCACGAAGCCCGCCAGGGTCGTCAGCTTGAACTCGATCAGGGTGACGAAGAGCTGCACCGCGAGCACGAAGAAGCTCACGATCAGCACCAGCCAGGCCAGGAACAACACCGCGATGGTGTCCAGATGGGCGAAGGTTTCGGGGAAGCCCGTCATCTCGCCGATCTGTTCCATGATCGGCCGGCCCGCCTCGATGCCGACCTGCGCGAGCCGGCCCGGCTGCAGGAACTGAGCCTGCGTCAGGCCGGAGCCCGATGCCACCAGGCCCAGCCCCGCGAACGAGCGGAACAGGACCCCGGCCAGCTGGTTGAAGTGGCCGATGATGAAAGCGAACGCTCCCACATAGAGCACCTTCCTGATCAGCCGGGCGATCACGTCGTCGCCCTGCCCCGTCGCATGGCTCATCGCCCAGAAAAGCCCGGCCAGCGTCATGTCAATCACTACCAGCGTCGCCGTGAGGAAAGCCACCTCGCCATGCAACAGCCCGAAGCCCGAATCGATGTAGCGCGAGAAGACATCGAGGAAGCGATCGATGACCGCGACATCGTTCATCGCGTCAGTCCTTGGCGCCCGTGCCGATCGGCGATGAGGCCGGTGTGGCCGGCGGCAGGACGGGGTCGCTCGCGTAGGGCGATGGGCCGCCGCTCATGAAGCGCTGGCGCGTGGCCTCAGCCACCGCATGGCACTGCGCGTCGCCCATCCGGGCATGGTCGGCCTTGCACTCTGCACGCAGACCCTTCAGCCGCTCGGGATTCGCGATCAGGGATTCGACGGACTCGATGCCGGGCCCGGAAGGCTCGGACTTGCCGCAGCCCGCGAGCACCGGGACGGCGATGGCCGTCGTGATGAGGAGCAGGTTCTTCATGGACGTCCCCTCAGTTGCCATAGAAATTCACGCTGTGCGGCGTGTACGGTGTGCCGCTGCCCGCGAAGCGGCGGCGCACCTCGCGCGCACGCTCGTGCACCGCCACCTGCCGCGCCTGCTCCAGCGCCGCGGCGCGGTCCTGCGTGATCTGCAGTTGCTGCGCCTGGATGGCCTGGCGCGACTGCAGCGCCAGCAGCTGGTTGGTTGCCTGCATCGCCTGCAAGGCGCCTGCGGCCGACTGGCTGCGGTTCAAGAGATCGGTCAGCGCCCGCTCGTCGGAGGCGAAGTTCTGCATCGCCTGCGACTGCACCTGGGTCGCGGTGCGCAGGGCTTCCAGCGAATTGCGCCAGCGCTGGCGCGCATCGCCGGCCATCTGCGCGCCGGACATGCCCGCCGAAAAGGACTCCGGATAGAGCCGCTTGAACTCCTCTTCCATGCGTGAGACGTTGAAGGCGAGCCCCTGCGCCTGCTGGATCAGCTGATTGGTCGCCGCCAGCGTCGACTTGAGTTCGGACAGCGCACTGAAGTCCAGGCCCTGAAGATTCCTCGCCTGGTTGCGCAGCATCTGCGCCTCGTTCTGCAGCTGTTCGACCTGGTTGTTGATCTGCTCCAGCGCGCGGGCCGCCGTCAGCATGTTCTGGATGAAGTTGGACGCATCGAACACGGTGTCGCCGACGCCGAAGATGGCATGCGCCGGCGGGGCCACACCGAAAGCGATCGCACTGACCGCGACGAGCGCGGCGATTCTGGGCTTGAAGGAAGACTGGAGGTTCATGGCATTTGCTCCTGCGGGGTTGAAGAAAGAGATGGGAATCCCGATGGAAAAGACGGAATGAGATCGGCCGCCCAGCCGAGGCCGCGATGGCGCAGCCAAGCGGCCGCGAAGACCGAAGGCATTCGCGAGAACGGCGAGGCCAGCACCGAAGCCTGCACGCGGTCGAGTTCGCGCTGGTCCTCGGGTGAAGCCGCGCCGGCAAACGCCAGCGCCACCGGCCCGAGCCCGAGTTCGAAGACCCGGTTGCCCAGGCGCGACTGGTAGTAGTAGTCGCGCTTGGGCTGTGCCGTGGCGACGATCTCGATCTGCCGGCTGTTGAGCCCGAAGCCCTCGTAGATCACGCGAATCTGCGGCTCGGTGGCCTGCGGGTTGGGCAGGTAGATCCGGCTCGCGCAGCTCTCCACGATGGCAGGCGCGATGCTGGAGTTCTGGATGTCGGCCAGGCTCTGTGTTGCGAAGATGACCGACACGTTCTTCTTGCGCAGCGTCTTGAGCCACTGGCGGATGCGTGCGGCAAACACCGGGTCGTCGAGGAACAGCCAGGCCTCGTCGAGAATCAGCAGGGTCGGCGCGCCGTCGAAGCGTTCGTCGAAGCGCGCGAACAAATAGCCCAGCACGGCCAGCACAGCGGCCTTGCTGTGCATCAGCTCTTCCATCTCGAAGCACTGGATGGAGGAGGCTCCCAGCCGGTCCCGGTCCGCGTCCAGCAGCCGCCCGTGCGCACCACCGAGCACATAGGGCGCCAGCGCCTGGCGCAGGGCATTCGACTGCAGCAGCACCGCCAAGCCGGTCATCGTGCGCTGCTCAAGCGGCGCGGTGGCGAGGCTGGCCAGCGCCGACCACACCATCTCCCGCTCGGCCGGCCCGACCTCGAGCCCCTCCTGCCGAAGCCGCCCTTCCACCCACTCCGCCGCCCAGGTGCGGTACCCATCCTGGTCGATGCGCGCGAGCGGCTGGAAGGCGATCTCGCCATCGGTACCGAGGTCGTAATGCTCGCCGCCGAGCCCCAGGATCGTGGCCCGCAACGAGCGCCCCATGTCGAAGGCCAGGATGCGCGAGCCGGGATAGCGCCGGAACTGCAGTGCCAGCGTCGCGAGCAGCACCGACTTGCCCATGCCCGTGGGCCCGACCACGAGCGTGTGCCCGACGTCACCGATGTGCGTGACCAGCCGGAACGGCGTGGCGCCATCGGTGCGCGTGACGATCAGCGGCGGACCATCGAGATGCGCATTGCGCTCGGGGCCCGCCCACACGGCCGACACCGGCATCATGTGCGCCAGATTCAAGGTCGAGACGATCGGCTGACGCATGTTCGCGTAGGCATGGCCGGGGATCGAGGACAGCCAGGCCTCGACCGCATTGAGCGTCTCGGGGATCGTCACGAAGCCACGGCCCTGGATGACCCGCTCGATTGCGCGCAGCTTCTCGTCGGCCGCCGCCGGATCAGCGTCGAGCACCGTCACGGTAGCGGTCACATACCCGAAGGCCACCTGGTCGCTGCCGAGTTCCTGCAGCGCCGCGTCGGCATCCGCCGCCTTGTTCGAGGCGTCCGAGTCGACCAGCGCACTCTCCTGCTGGAAGATGGTCTCGCGCAGCAGGGCCACGATGTTCTTGCGCTTGGCGAACCACTGGCGGCGCAGGCGCACGAGTTCCTTCTCCGCCTCGGCCTTGTCCAGGCAGAGGAAGCGCGTGCTCCAGCGGTAGCCGAAGCCCAGGCGGTTCAGGTCGTCCAGCAGCCCCGGCCAGGTCGAGGTCGGGAAGCCGCGCACCGTCAGCACCCGCAGATGCCGGCTGCCGAGCATCGGCGCCAGGCCGCCCGTCAGCGGCTCGTCGGCCAGCAGCGCATCGAGATGCATCGGCATTTCGGGCACCGCGACCGCATGCCGGCGCGTGGACACGCAGCCGTGCAGGTGGGTCAAGGTCTGCGCGTCGTCGAGCCACTCGACCTCCGGCATCACGCCTTCGAGCAGGCCGAGGAAGCGCTCGGTCTCGGATACGAAGGCTTCCAGCCGCCCCCTCCAATCCGACCCGTCCGACGCACCCGATCCATCCTGGACGTCCGTCCCTGCGCGCTCATAGAGCAGCCCCGCGGCGCGCGCCTTCGATTCCTCGGGCGGCAGGTACAGCAAGGTCAGGTGGTAACGGCTCTCGAAATGGCTGGCATCGGCCTCGAAGGCGGCGCGGCGCTCCTCGTCGACCAGCCAGGACAGCGCCTCGGGAAACGACGACTCGGGATAGCCGGCCGCCTCGCGCCGCTCGGCCTCCACGAACAGCGCCCAGCCCGAGCCGAGTCGGCGAAGCGCATTGTTCAACCGTGCCGAGGTGGCGACGAGCTCGCCCTGCGTCGCACTGTCCAGGTCCGGCCCGCGGAACCGTGCGGTGCGCTGGAATGATCCGTCCTTGTTGAGCACGACCCCGGGGGCGACCAGCCCGGCCCAGGGCAGCCAGTCGGCCAGCAGCGCCGGGCGCTTGCGGTATTCGGCGAGGTTCAGCATGGCACGCTCTCCATGACTCGCCTCAGACGTCCAGCAGCGGACGCTGCTTGATGTGCCGCGCGAAGACCTGCATGAACTGCGGGTCCAGGCGCGCACCCCAGACGGCCAGCGCATGGCCGACGAGCCAGAGAAAAATACCCGGCAGCCAGAGCTGCAGCCCGAGACCGACCGCGGCGGCCAGCGTGCCGTTGGCGATCGCCACCGTGCGCGGCGCGCCGCCCAGCAGGATCAGCTCGGTGAGCGACCGGTGCAGCGGAATCTCGAAACCGGGCGCAACACCCGCCGAGAAAGCAGTCGACTCACTCATGCCAGCACCGCCCCACCCGAGAAGCTGAAGAAGGTCAGGAAGAAGCTGGAGGCGGCGAACGCGATCGACAGGCCGAACACGATCTGGATCAGCCGGCGGAAGCCTCCCGAGGTGTCGCCGAAGGCGAGCGTCAGTCCGGTCACGATGATGATGATCACCGCGACGATCTTGGCCACGGGCCCCTGGATCGAATCGAGGATCGACTGCAGGGGCGCTTCCCAGGGCATGTTGGAGCCGGCCGCACGCGCGGGCAGCGCAGCGGCCAGCAAGAGCGTTGTCGCTGCCGCCGCGTGCAGCAGCGGCTTTGCGGAAAGACGTGAAATCGTCATGACGGTTCTCCAGAAGACGACGGGGTTGACGGGGCAGGACGAGACGAAGAGAGCAAGGGGAAACCAGGCACCGCCGAGGTATCCAGCTGATAGCCCTCGTTGTCGTGGCCGACGACGCGCGCGATCTCGCGCACCCGCCGGGCGCGGCCACGGCCAGCGATGAAGACGATGACGTGGACCGCCTCGGCGATCAGGGCGCGCGGCACGGTCACGGAGACTTCCTGCACCAGCTGCTCCAGCCGCGTGAGCGCGCCCAGCGCGGACCCGGCGTGCACGGTGGCGATCCCGCCCGGGTGCCCGGTGCCCCAGGCTTTGAGCAGGTCCAGCGCCTCGGCACCGCGCACTTCGCCGACCACGATGCGGTCGGGCCGCAGCCGCAAGGTGGCACGCACCAGGTCGGCCATGGTGGTCACGCCCGGTTCGGTGCGCATGCTCACGTGGTCGTCGGAGCGGCATTGCAGCTCCACCGTGTCCTCAAGGATCAAGACGCGGTCGCGCGTCTCGGCGATCACGTCGAGCAGCGCGTTTGCGAGCGTGGTCTTGCCCGTGCTGGTGCCACCCGCCACGACGATGTTGAGGCGCTCGCGCACGGCCTGCCGCAGGAACGCGGCCTGGTGCTCCGTGAGGATCTCGTCGGCCACGTACTGCGTCAGGCTCATGATCCTCAACGCCCGCTTGCGGATCGCGAACGAAGGCGCGCGCACCACCGGCGGCAGCACGCCCAGGAAGCGCTCACCGCTTTCTGGCAGTTCGGCCGAGAGGATCGGCGTGCCGGCATGCACCTCGGCGCGCACGTGCGTGGCGACCAGGCGGATGATGCGTTCGGCCACCGGTGGTGACAGCGCCACGCCGGTCGGCGCGCGGCCGGTGCCGAGCCGGTCCACCCACAGCGAGCCATCCGGGTTGAGCAGCACTTCCACGACCTCAGGATCCGCGAGGGCCGCCGCGATCTCCGGCCCCATGGCCGTGCGCAGCATGCGGATGCGCCGGGCCGCCGCGTTGTCCGCGGCTCCCGGCGACGACCAGGAAGAATGATCAGACGGCTGGACCATCGGCGGCCTCCTCCGGTTCCTCCTGCCCCGCGTGCGTTGGCGCCGCTTCGGGCTCGATCTCCTCGTGGACCTCTCGCACCAGGCTGCGCCCGCGCTGCAGGTGTCGTCCGAGCTGCTCGATGAATTGGACATACCGGGCCCTCCCCTGCGCCCGTGCGGCGTCCTGCTGGCCCTCGGGCACCGGGATCGAAACGGTGAGGAAGTAGCGGACATAGAGCGCCACCGTTTCGATCAGGATGTTCTGGTCGCGCTCAAGCCGGTCGAACTGGCGCGAGAGCCTGTCCAGGCGCTTGGCGATTGCTGCCTCGCGCTGGTCGCCGCCATCGGGCGAAAGGAACGATGCCAGTGCGGCTGCGACCACGGCCGATTTCGAGACACCCTTGTGCACCGCCAGCCGATCCAGCCGTTTGGCGTGCTCCGGCTCGATGAAGATGTTCAGGCGGGTCCGGCTCATAGTGCGATCCCGTCGTCAGGGTCCAGTGCGGCGAGACGCGCCGTACGCGTGAGCTGACGGTCCACGTCGCGCGGCCGCAGCGGCACGTCGTCCTCGTCATCGAGCACCAGCAGCCCATCGTCCTCCTGTAGCGCCGACGGGTCGCGCACGAGCTCCAGCTCGGGCTTGAGCTGGGGGCCGCCCTCGTCGGTTGACGACAAAGACTCGGGAGCGATCAGCGGCGCCAGTGCGCTCCAATCGTCGGACCGTATCGCAGGGCGATCGGCGTAAAAGCCAGCAGCCAGCGCCGGTGGTGGCAGCACACGCCGTGTGAAGTTGCGGTCCTGGTAGTAGCGCAGCTTCCTGGCCTTGATCGGTGGATGGCCCGAGACCATCACCACCGCGTCGTCGGGCGGCAACTGCATCACCTCGCCCGGCGTCAGCAGCGGCCGCGCCGTTTCCTGGCGCGACACCATCAGATGCCCAAGCCAAGGCGCTAGCCGGTGCCCTGCATAGTTGCGCTGCGCGCGCAACTCGGTGGCCGTCCCCAGCGCCTCCGAGATGCGTTTAGCCGTGCGCTCGTCGTTGGTCGCGAAGGCGACGCGCACATGGCAGTTGTCGAGGATCGAGTGATTCGGGCCATAGGCCTTGTCGACCTGATTGAGCGACTGCGCGATCAGGAAGGCACGCAGGTCATAACCGGCCATGAACGCCAACGCCGACTCGAAGAAGTCCAACCGGCCCAGCGCCGGGAACTCGTCCAGCATCAGCAGCAGCTTGTGGAGGCGCGCGATGCCGTCGGAGCCGTCGAGCGATTCGGTGAGGCGCCGGCCGATCTGGTTAAGGATCAGGCGGATCAGCGGCTTGGTGCGGCTGATGTCCGAGGGCGGCACGACCAGGTACAGCGAGACCGGGTGCTCCGCCGAGATCAGGTCGGCGATGCGCCAGTCGCACCGAGAGGTGACCTCTGCGACCGTGGGATCGCGATATAGGCCCAGGAAGCTCATCGCGGTGGACAGCACCCCGGAGCGCTCGTTGTCGCTCTTGTTGAGCACTTCCCGCGCGGCCGAGGCGACGACCGGATGGACTTCCTGGCCCAGGTGCCGTGTCGTCATCATCCGGTGCAGCGTGACCTCGAAGGGGCATGCCGGATCGGACAGAAAATTGGCGACCCCGCGCAGCGTCTTGTCCTCGCCGGCGTACAGCACGTGCAGGATGGCGCCGACCAGCAGCGCGTGCGAGGTCTTCTCCCAGTGGTTGCGTCGCTCGAGTGCACCCTCCGGGTCCACCAGGATGTCAGCGATGTTCTGCACGTCGCGGACCTCGTGGGCGCCGCGGCGCACCTCGAGCAGCGGGTTGTAGGCGGCCGAGCGCGCGTCGGTCGGGTTGAACAGCAGGCAGTGCGAGAAGCGCGCGCGCCAGCCCGCCGTGAGATTCCAGTTCTCGCCCTTGATGTCGTGGATCACGGCCGAGCCGGGCCAGGACAGCAGCGTGGGCACCACAAGTCCCACGCCCTTGCCGGAGCGCGTGGGCGCGAAGGCCATCACATGTTCCGGTCCTTCATGGCGCAGGTAGGCGCCGCTCTTGTCCGATGTCCTGCCAAGGAGTACCCCCACCGGCTTTGTCAGGCCCGCCTTGGCAATCTCCTCGCGCTCAGCCCAACGGGCGGAGCCATACGTTGTGACCTGCTTGGACTGTCGCGCGCGCCAGATCGCCATCGCAATCGCCGCGCAGGTGGCGAGCATGCCGCTGAGAGCGGCGATGGCACCGCCACTCTCGAAGACGTGGGATGCGTAGGCATCGTAGAAGTACCACCATTCGAACAACTTCCAGGGCTCGTAGACCGGCACGCCGGAAGTCACGAACCAAGGAGGGCCGAGCATGGCTTGGTAGCCCAGCGCGTGCGCTGTCCACTGTGTGGCCGCCCATACGCCAGCAATCGCGACGCAAGGCACTGCAAGAATTTCTCCAAACAGGATGCCGTTTGCTCGACTCGACATGGTCACCTTCGTGTTCGTTCCAGTGCGCGTGCCGAAGCGGCACTGCCATACGAAGTCTGAAATCAATGTGCCGTGGCGCATACCCATCGCGGCGTGGTGACGCGTACCCTGGCGCAAGTGTTGCGTCGGCCTTAAGCCGAGTAGATGGCTAAGCGCCGAAGATTCGGCGCCACGCGGCGGGTAGCCTTTCAAAGGATCGACGGGCTGTCGAACGCCGTTGGCGCGACGCAACATCGCGCGAGCGGCGGAACGCCGCATCATCGATCAACGCAGCGTTCTGGCGTGCACCAGGAAGCGTTGCAGCACGTCGTGCACTCCCAGACTCTGCCGCTTATGCAGCACGCAGGTCGTTATGTGTATGCTTTCCGCCAGCGGGACAACGACAACATCGGTGCGGCGCAACGCCGCCATATGGCCAGCGTCGGCGACTCCGGCGCCCAGGCCCGTCGCCACGCGTGTGACGTACCCGGCGAGCGTCCGAGCTTCGCCGGCAATGACCGGGCTTTCTGCGTACTGCCGACGCACAGCATCCATCTGCAGGCGGAGCCCAGGCAACCGGACGAGATCACACGCGATCATTGGGAAGGCTAGGAGTTCGGAAACCGCCAGTACCTCGCGCGTTGCCAGTTCATGCTCTGGTGGCAGTAGCGCCACCAATGGATAAGACCAAGCGACTTCCTGCACGATCACGCTGTCGTCCGGAACGCCGAAAGAAAACCCGACATCGACTTCCTCGCGCCTCAGCGCGGTCACCAGTTCGGCCGCGCGCATCTCCGTGATTTCGAGCGGGATATTAGATGCCAGGGCACGCCAACTGGAGAAGCACTCCGCGAGCTTGGGCTGGGCAATGCCGTCGGCCACGCCGATGCGGAGCGGCTCTCGGTGGCGGGCATCGATTTCGCGCACAACGCGCTTGATCCGCCGAAGCCGGACGAAGAGCTTTCGCGCCTCCTCAAGTAGCTTTTCGCCAGAAGGTGTCAGCACCAGCTTGCGCGACGACCGCTCGAAGAGCACGACGCCCCATTTTTTTTCCAGATCACGAATAGTGCGGGAAAGTGGTGTCTGGTCGATGTGAACCCGCTCAGCTGCACGACGGAAATTCAGTTCCTCGGCGACGGCGACAAAGTAGCGTAAATGACGTAGCTCCGTTCCGGTATCCACGAGTCCGATCTCCAAAGTCGAATGTCGGTGGTAGTTCAAGCACGTCGCAGACCCCTGATTGGAAGCACAGCGCGCTCTGCGGCAGCACGCCTTCGATCTCTTCAATCGAAGAACGCAAACACCTACGTCGTATCTTGCGGAACACCGGCGTGTCGGTCGCGACCGAGACGATACGCCGCAGCTCGTGACACTCTGCGGTGCAGTGACCGCATGTACCGGCCAAGGTTGAGCGATGGGCAACATCTTGCCTATTCAAAGCGCCTCGAGTTCCAGCGCCAATACGCTTCCGGCTGTCCACGATGCTGTCGCGAATGCTCGGCACCTTGTTCAGGATGTGCTCGGCATAGAAGCGCACGGTGGCGATCTTGGCCTCACGAAATCTACATCGACGTTGTGCGACGCAAGGTCCGCTGCCATTTGAATCGACTCGACATACGAAGACAGAGGTGCTGGCCTTTCCTAGTTTTTTGGTCGTCGTAGCAGCCCACCGGCGGGGCCGATCAGAGCTGCCAATGATCGATGGCTCGACAAACGGGGACCCGCTCGTATCACTCCTGGCCAAACTGGGGTCTGCTTTCGGTCCCAAAAGTGGACATTCGCGACCGAGGCGACTGGTCGAGATGTGGCCTACGAGTCACGAGCCCGGCGGAGACGATCGCCGCCGGGCTGGTTTTCTGTTCTCCTATCACAAGCGGATGCTGCCTGGGTACTTTGCAGTTCCACCGCGTAGCGTTCAACCGTTACACGCGCACTCTTCCTGCACTTTTTACTGCGTTGCAGCCCGGATCGGATCCCAGATGCTGCTGCAGAAGTGACGCTGATCGAAATCCGCAGTGCTGCGAAGTTGCCCAGCGCCTGGCGAAAAGATTTGTGTGGCCGGGAAGGCATCGAATCGCGGCATCGAACTGCCGTTCGGATCGAGATTTGCGACGAAGTTGCCCCAATACCTGCGCATGGACAACGCCAGTTGCTGCTGGTCCGCATTAAAGGCGGCGCCGAGGTCGAAGAGGTAGTTCAAATCCGCGGTGTGCTGGGAGCCCAATGGAAACCCGACCGTGTTGCTCGGCTGGGGTGAGGCCGGGTCGTCAAGCTCGAAGGCATGGACCTTCACATACCGAGCGAGCGCCGATCCCGCGGCGCGAGCGCTACAGGCAACGGCGGCGTCTCCCCACAGCTGGGCCAGAGCCATATCGGCACTAGGCGCGTCGTTCAGGAAGCCGTTCTTGAAGTTCGCCGCCGGATACGATGTGGCCAGCAGATTCGTAAGATCGCTCGTGATGGCCGACGGCTTCAGGATGCTCACATATGGGCTGTCGATCGGGTCTGGAGTGGGACGAGACAGCAACTTGCGGATGATTTGGGAATAGGTGCAGGTCACCGGGACTGCAGTGGTGCCGCAATAGGCGTTCGGTTGCTGCAAGTTATAGTTCGCCGGTCCGCCTGCGGCGAGCATCAATGCGGGCGCGGGCAGCGGTGCGAGCAGGCGGGCGAGGAAGAAGCGCCCCTCATTTGCAGTAACACCTTCCATGACGGGCACCTTGATGAACCGCCCAGACTCGAAAGCGGCTTTCGGTGTGAGCGGCACGATCTTCGTGTTGTGGACCGGCCCAAGGTTGTAACGCCCGAAGACCCGGCCTTGGGATGCGAGCACTTGCGCCACTGTCTTCGAACGCATGCATGCTGCTGAATCGCACCCGAGATCCGCCTCGAAAGCGGCGCCCACGGTGGCTTGGCGCGATGCTGCGCTCACGCTCTCAGTGGTGTAGTAGAAGAACGATCCGCTCTGGACGATTGCAGCCCTGAACAGGTTCTGTGCCGTGCTCGTGGACGTGAGCGTCGCGATCACGCTCATACCACCGGCTGACTCTCCAGAGAATGTCACCTTCGCCGGGTCCCCGCCAAATCCCGCTATGTTGTCGCGCACCCACCGCAGCGCGAACTGCTGGTCCATCAGCCCGTAGTTGCCTGCGTCCCCGACCTCCTCGAAATCATTGGCGGCAGAGGCGGTCAGCTTGCTGTTGCTCAACCAGCCGAGCGCTCCGAGCCGGTAGTTTATGGTGACCACAATCATGTTGTTGTCGGCCGCAAGATTGGTCGCGGGGTAGGCTTGCCCGCTGCCCGCAACGAACCCGCCGCCGTGGCTAAAGACGAGAACGGGGAGCTTGGCGTCAACCTTCGCGTCGGGCGGGACGTAGACATTCAGGAATAGGCATTCCTCAGCCTCGTTGGCAGCGCCCACTGAAGGGCAGGCGGCACCAAACGTGTTTGCAATCTTGGTGTCGGTGGCCCCCACGGGTGCCTGGGGTGGTTGCCAGCGAGGTGCGTTTGCATACTGAATTCCCCTGAACTCAGTTCCTCGTCCCAAGGGAGAAGCCATTCCCTGGAACACTCCACTAGAGGTCTTGACGCCCTGTGAACTCACAGGCACAGGCACAGGCGGCGGCGAGTCTGCATTGCCGCCACCACAAGAAGCGAGGATGGTCGCGAGTGCGAGTCCGAGCACTGAGGACAGACTGCGGTGGAAGAATTGAAAGCGTTGATGATTTTCCAATTTTGACTCCGATAAGGTCGACTTGACAGGGCATCCGCCCGAGTCATCCGGTAGCGGCAGGCGAGTTCTTCGCGGCTGTACCGATGGACAGGAGGCGGATTCACAGATAGGTGTGCTCATCGCTCAACTGACATACAGGCCGTCCTTGCCCAGTTGGGGCGAGCTCCGAGGAACCCAGGCGGTGGTGCCGGCGAAACCGAGGAGCTTTGCCACGCCCCGGGGCATGGACATCAGGGCGGCGAGTGAGCCGACGGTCTCAACGTTTCCTGGCTACGGGGGAATTCATCATGTCGGATCTCCTGGAAGTAATGAGTGGAATGTGTCGTGTCGAAGGAGAAGCGGTTGTCGTCAGTCGTACCCCTTAGTAGCGGCCCGACAGCAGCGAGCCGACGCCGGGCACCTCGGCTTTCAATCCCAGGCGTTTGAGCATCATGTAAGTCGTCGATATCGCCGAGGACACGACCGGCAGTCCAGTCCTGCTTTCGATCAGCTGCACCGATGCGAGCGAAGGCATTTGCACGCACGCGGAAGCCACGATCGCGTCGACGCCACGCGTCTGCAGCTTCTTCGTGATCTCGGCTGGGGCCAGGGGATCCTGCCGGCCCACTTCGAGGTTGTCGGGAATCTCGAGCGAAATGCTGTCGACCACTTCGATGCCTTCGTTCTCCAAGTAGTCGATGACGAGTTGGGTCAACGGTTTCATGTAGGGCGTAAGGATCGATACCTTCTGCGCGCCGATGGCGTGCAAGCCATCTACCAGCGCGCCGGCGCTGGTCACAACCGGTGTCGGCGCCCCGTTCTCGATCGCGCGCCTCTCCAGGCGCGCCTCGGAGGTTCGGTGGTAGCCCAGACCCATGCTCATGATGGCGACAAGGCAGGCGTAACCTAGAACGTCCACCCGCGCGTCGGACAGTTCGAGCGCGCACCGGTCGCTGTCGCTGTCCATGGCGGCGAGCTCATCCTTGGTCACCTTCTTCATGCGCATGCGACTGGAATGGAAGGTGAAGCGTTCGGGATGGACGGCCTCACGCGCGCGCAAGATGGCAGGAATCTCCGTCTCCATGGTTGTGTTCGACGAGGGCACGATTTGCCCTATCCGAAAGCTGCGAGCGCTCATGGCTGGAACTCCCCGGTTTCGTTAGCAGCCGGCCGGTCGTCATTGGACGTATCGACGACCGGTTCGTCATCGAGACGCACAGCCTGCTGCGCGCGTCGATTCACGCGCAAGTCGAAAACGTCGAAGCGGTTGTAGTGCCCGGTGATGTCGTGCATCTGGCGCGGCTGGATGCACCGCGACAGGTCGATGTCCGCATACACGATGCCCTCGCTGTCGATCAGGGGCTCGCCGATGACGCGGCCGTCCGGACCGAGAACGCCAGAGAACGCGCTGTTGCGGCGCTCGAGTTGGGCCTTCACTTTCGGGTCACCGCCGCTGATGGCCTCCACGATCTCGGGAGAAATGGTGGAACAGGCCACCACGGTGAAGACCTTGCCTTCAAACGAATGCGCTGCCGCCCGCACCTTGATCGCTTCGGCCATGTCGTAGTCCGGCGGCGCCACCGGCAGCGAGATGTAGCTCGCGACGTGCACCAGTTCGCCTTGCGCAAGCAGGGAGAATCGGGCCAGCGTATTGGTGTTTTCGCCGCAAGCCAGTGCGCCAAGCTTCCCGATCGCGGTGTCGTAGACCCGCAGCGACGAACCGTCGCCGTTGGCCCATGTGAGCTTCTCCGCCCAGGTCGGCACCAGCTTGCGGTGCCGACCCAGCAGCCGGCCGTCCGGCCCGACGATCACCAGCGTGTTGTAGATCGTCCCGATACCCGTGCGGCTGCGTTCGTTGACGCCCACCACGACGTGGACGCTGTTCGCCTTGGCGGCCGCGCTGATGCGCTGGATCTCCGGACCGGGGATTTCGATCGCGCTGCGGCACAGCTTCTCGAACCAGGAGCTGCCCTCGATCGGGTTCATCACCCAGCTCCAGTAGGGATACCCGGCGACGAACACTTCGGGGAACGCCACCAACGAGGCGCCGTTGCCAGCCGCTTCACAGATGAGCGCGCACACTTTCTCGACGGTCGCGTCCGTGTCGAGGAAGACCGGCGCGGCCTGGACGGCCGCCGCCTTGAACTTCGGAAGATCTAGCATTGCAGTGGTCCTTTTAAAAATCAGATGCCCAGGTAGCGTTGCGCGAGGTCGGGCCGCGACGCCAACTCGGAGGGCGAGCCCATCCACACCACCCGGCCCTTCTCGACGATGTGGTGCACATCGATCAGGTCGGCCATTTCGGTGAGGTTCTTGTCGATGACCAGAATGGTCAGCCCTTGCGACTTGAGGGCCTGGAGGCACGTCCAGATTTCCTTGCGAATGAGCGGCGCCAGGCCTTCGGTGGCCTCGTCCAGAACCAGCAGACGCGGATTGGTCATCAGCGCACGGCCCAGCGCCAGCATCTGCTGCTCGCCGCCCGAGAGCGTTTGCGCCGATTGCTTGCGCCGCTCCCGCAGGCGGGGAAACAACTGGAAGACGCGGTCGAGCGACCAGTTATCGCCGCCGCCGATCAGACGCGCATGCGCCGTTGCGACCAGGTTCTCCTGCACCGACAGCGAGCCGAAGATTCGCCTGCCTTCCGGAACCAGCCCCACGCCCAGCCTCGCCACCGCGTGCGGCGCCAGTTTGTTGAGCGATGCGCCGGCCAAGCTGATGCGCCCGGTGCGGGCGGGCAGCATGCCCATGAGCGTGCGAACGGTGGTCGTTTTGCCCATTCCGTTGCGCCCCACCAGCGAAATGACGTCACCCTGGCGAGCCTCGAAACCCATGTCGAACAGGATCTGGCTGTTGCCGTAGCCCGCGGTGAGATTTTCGACAGTCAGCATGCGCCGTCCCCCAGGTAGGCGGTTCGCACTTCAGGATGCTCGCGCGCCTGGCCGGGGGTGCCCGTGAAAATGGTCTTGCCGTAGACCAGCACGGTGATGCGGTCGGCGAGCGTGAACACCGCGTCCATGTCGTGCTCGACCAGCAACATGCCGTACTGGCCTTTGATGGCCATCAATTGATCGGTCATGCGCGCGGACTCCTCCGGTCCCATGCCGGCCATCGGTTCATCCAGCAGCAGCAAGCGGGGCTCTCGCGCCAGCGCCACCGCCAGTTCGAGCTGTCGCTTCTCGCCGTGCGCGAGGTCCGCGACCCTGACGTTCGCGCGTTCCGCCATACCGACCTGTGTCAATCGAGCCATGGCCTGTTCGACGAGACGCGCATCGCTTCGGGGATTGCTCCAAGCTTGGAACGCCCTTCCCGTCTTGAGCAGCAGCGACAGCAGCACGTTGTCGGCCGCCGTGTATTCGGCGAAGAGCTCGGTGATCTGGAATGAACGCCCCAGGCCCAGCCGTGCGCGGGCGAACGCCGGCGTGTGCGTCACGTCGCGGCCGTCCAGCAGGATCTGTCCCGAGTCGGGCCGTTGCTCACCACAGATTTGGGCGATCAGCGTCGACTTCCCGGCGCCGTTGGGTCCAATCAACGCGTGAATTTCTCCGGCGCGAACGCCGATGTGCACGCCGTTGGTGGCCACAACGGCGCCGAACGCCTTGCGCAGGTCGCGCACCGTCAGCAGCTCCGGGGAAGTCATGGCAACATCAATCATGGCCGGCCCGCAGCCAGCCGCCGAACAGGCCGTTCCTTCCAGCCAGCACCACTAGCACCAACAGCGGGCCCATCACGATCATCCAGTGCTCGGTCCATGCCGAAAGGGTCTGCTCGAGGCCGAGAAATACAGCCGCGCCAGCGATCGGCCCCAGCAAGGTGCCCACGCCACCGAGAATGACGATGGCCATGAATTCGCCGGACTTGGTCCACGAGGCCATGTCGGGCGTGACCAGGCCGGCGAAGTTGGCCCACAGGATGCCGGCCAGCCCGGTTCCGGTGGCGGACAGCACGAAGGCGATGAGCCGGTGCGGTGTCGGGGCGACGCCCAGGTTGACGGAACGCCGTTCGCTCTGGCGCAACCCCTGGAGAACCAAGCCGAACCGCGAGTTCACCAATCGGATGCAGAGGAAGGTCCACGCGGCCAGCAATGCCAGGCAGACGTAGTAGAAGGTCGCCGGATGCTTGAGGTCCAGGCCGGGCAGCGGGTTGCGCTGCGGCATCATCAAGCCGTCGTCGCCGCCGTAGATCTGCAGCGACATGAGCACGAAGTACACCATCTGGCCGAACGCCAGCGTGATCATGATGAATTGAACGCCGCGCGTGCGAAGCGCGAGGTAGCCCGTTGCCAAGCCAAGAAGTGCGCAGCAGGCCAGCGCCAGCGGCCACGCAATAAGCGCCTGCTGGCTGTCGCCCCAGCCGAAGAGCGGGCTGCCCTGCTTGGCGTGGAAGGCGATGATGGCGACCACGTATCCGCCCAGACCGAAGAACATGGCATGGCCGAAACTCACGAGCGCGCCATACCCGAGCACCAGGTCGAGTGAGACCGCCGCCAGCCCGTAGATAGCGAAGCGGGTGACGAGGTTGAGGAGATAGGGTGTCCCCGTCAGCGACGCCACCACAGGCGTCAGGCACAGCAGCGCCAGCCCGCCAAGCGCGAACCACACTGCACGTGGGGAACTGGTCAAGACGTTTGCACTTTTCACATCATCCTTTCATGGGGAACAGCCCCAGGGGGCGAACGATCAGCACGGCCGCCATCACCAAATAAATGCTGGCCGATGCCAGGCCCGCGGCCAGCGGGTCGGCGACCGTCGGAGTGAACAGACCGCCGAGCAACTGGGGCAGGTAGGCCCGCCCTAGGCTGTCCACCATGCCCACGAGGATTGCGCCGACCAAGGCCCCGCGCACCGATCCCACGCCGCCGATCACGATGCAGACGAACGTGGTGATCAACACACGCTCGCCCATGCCGATCTCGACGGCCAGCAAGGGGGCCGCCATCACCCCGGCCAAGCCGCAGAGCAGCGCGCCCAGGCCAAAGACGATGGTGTAGAGGTTGCGGATGTCGACGCCCAGTGCATCCACCATCTCGCGGTCATCCGCACCGGCGCGCACCAGCATGCCCACCCGCGTGCCGTTGACCAGCAGCCATAGGCCCAGCGCGACCAGCGCACCCACGCCAATGAAGGCAAGCCGCAAGACCGGGTACTCGAAACCGGGCAGCAACGTCACTGCGCCATCCAGGGCCGCGGGCGTCACAGCCAGCGGCGGCGTGCGTCCGAACAGCATGCTCACCGCTTCGTTGGTGAAGAGGATCAAGCCAAAGGTGGCCAGCACTTGGTAGAGGTGATCGCGTCGGTAGAGCCGGCGTATCACAAGGACTTCGACGACCAGCCCGTACAAGGCCGCGCCGACAAGCGCGGCCACCATCCCTGCGAGGAACGAACCGGTCCTTGCGATGGCGAACGTCGCGCAGTAGGCTCCGACCATGTAGAAAGAGCCGTGGGTCAGGTTGACGACGCCCATGATCCCGAAGATCAAGGTGAGCCCTGATGCCAGCATGAACAGCATCGCGCCGAACTGGAGCCCGTTGAGCAACTGCTCGAACAGCAGCATCATGACGGCATCTTGCATTGGTCGGCGTAAGCGTCCTTGTCGTCACTGACGATCTTGCGGACGACCTTGGGCGCCAGTTCACCGCCGGCGCTCCTCTCGATGCGCATGAGGTACAGGTCCTGGATCGGATGCTGGTTGGTGTTCAGCCGGAACTTGCCGCGCAGGGAAGTGAACTCGGCTTTGCGCATCGCGGCGCGGAAAGCGTCGGCTTTGGTCAAGTCACCGTTGACGGCCTTCAGGCCCGACCCGATCCACTGCGCGGTGTCATAGGCCTGCATCGCGTAGTCAGTGGGAATGCGGCCATAGGCTTTCTTGAACGCCTCGACGAACTGCTGCGATGCCTCGTTATCCATGGCGACCGACCAGATGCCCGTGGTGTAGAACCCTTCCGACGCTGCCCCCGTCGCGGCGAGCATGCGACTGTCCATTGAGAAACCCGGCACGACCACGGGGATGGTCTTGGACAAGCCCGCGTTGGCGTATTGCTTGGCGAAGTTGATGCCAGCGCCGCCCGGGTGGAACTGGTAGACCGCGTCCGGCACAAGGGAGCGGATACGCGCCAGTTCGACGGAGAAATCCGATTGGTCGAGCTTCGTGTAGATCTCGGCCAGCACCTGGCCCTTGTACGTGCGCTTGAAGCCAGCCAGCGCATCGCGGCCGGCCTGGTAGTTGGGCGCAAGCAGCACGACGCGCTTGTAGCCCAGTTGGTTGGCCGCGACGCCGCCTGCCGTGTGGAAGGCATCGTTCTGGTAGGACGCCACGAAATAGTTGCGATTGCAGTTGGCGCCCGCGAAATTGGAGGGGCCGGGGTTCAGGCTCACGTAGAAGTGCTCTGCGTCGACAACGCTGGGGACCACGGCCGCCAGCACGTTCGAGAAGTTCACCCCGGTGTACAGGCGGATGCCCGACTGCACCATACGGTCAGCCGACTGCTTGGCGTTGGCGGGCTTCAGGCCATCGTCCTCGACCACCAGTGCCACCGGCACGCCGCCCAGTTTTCCGCTGCCTCGCGTGATGGCCAGGGTAAAGCCGTCGCGCTCGTCTTCCCCAATGTAGCCCGCAGGGGTGGACAAGGTCGTGATGAAGCCGATCTTCACCGGGTCGGCGGCATACGCTGGATGGACGCCTGCCAGTACCGCGACGAGCAGGCCGGCAACGCCAAGGTTTCTGAACATGTTTTTATCCATGAAATGAATTTGGAAAGGGACTCGCCTAGACGGCGACGACCGGGTGGCGCAGCGTGCCGATACCTTCGACGCAGGCGATCACGATGTCTCCGGGCCAGAGCCATTCCTGCGGATTGCGGCCGGCGCCAACGCCATCGGGCGTGCCGGTAGCGATGATGTCGCCGGGCTCCAGGGTGATGCCGGCGCTGATGTCGGCAATGAGGTGAGGGACCTTGAAGAGCATGTGGCGGGTGTTCGACCGCTGCTTCTCCTTGCCGTTGACGGTAAGCCAAAGGTCCAGGGTGTGCGGCTCGGGGATTTCGTCGGCGGTGACGATGCACGGGCCGAACGGCGCGTAGCTGTCCTGGCCCTTCGAATAGATCCATTGGCCCCCGCGGCGGCAGTCGCGCGCGCTCATGTCGATCATGACGCTGTAGCCGAACACGAACGACAGTGCGTCGGCCTCGGTAACGCGGCTGGCTCGACGCCCCATGATCACCGCGAGCTCGACCTCCCAATCCAGTTGCTGGGTGATCTTCGCGTTGTGCTCGATCGCGTCGCCCGGCCCGATCACGGCCGTCGGGGGCTTGGAGAAGATGACCGGCTGCTTTGGCAACTCGTTCGCGGTATCCAGCGCGCGGCTCGACTCCGCGATGTGCTCCGCATAGTTGAGCCCGATGCCGAAGATGTTTTTGCGCGGGCGCGGGATCGGTGCGAGCAGCTTCACGTTCACCAGTGGCTGTGCAACGCCCACTGGCCACTTTCCAGCGTGTTCCGCGAGCAGCGCGCCGGCCACTCGCACGGCGTCCGGTCCCAGGTCGATAAAATCCAGGATGTCGCGCGGGAAATTGATGCCCGCGGCGCTTCCCAGCGACTCAAGGTCCACCACGTGCTCGCCTACCATTGCGCCCAGTCTGGCGGCGGCGGCGGCATGGCTTCTGTACGTTACGAGGCGCATTCAGTTCTCCGAAATAATTAAAAAAAAACAAAGCAGTCCCCACCACGCGTGTGGGCGCGTGTGCTGGTGTTCGGGTGGGGTGTGGACTAGGCCGGGGTGACCGTTTGTCGGCCTGCGCTGTCACTCAAGGCTTCCTCGCGGTACAGCCCCAGTGATTTCATGACGGGCAGGTCACTGAAACAGAACAGGCATGCGTCGTCGGTGGTGGACGTATTCGCGTGCTCATGGAACATCCACGAGGGAACGCAGAAGATGTCGCGTTCCTGCCAGTCAAAGCGCTGGCCATTGACGACGGAGAAGCCACGGCCCTTCGCCACCTGGTACAGGTAACTTCCGGTGTGCCTGTGCGCCAGCGTGTGCTCGCCAGGCCGCAGCAGTTGCATGCTGGCGCCGATGGTGGGCATCACGGGGCCACCCGTGACCGGGTTGACGTAATGCATCAGCGTGCCGTCAAAGGGACTGCCTTCGCTGACCTTGGACAGGCGCACCAGTGCGTCATAGGTGGGAGCCCATTCGTATTTGAAGAGGGGCGAGTAGCTCTCGCTCCAGGTGCTGACTTGGGGCCGCAACGCGACGCCACCCCACAACGCGCTGGTGTCGTTCACAGGATGGGTCACCGCCTGCTTCAGGTCTGGGTGCACGACATAAAAGCCCGCTTCCAGCGCATTGATCAGCGGTATGTCCAAGCCGTCCTGCCAGATGCAAGTGCTGCCGTCCTCACTCACGCCATGCTCGTGCCAGGTTCCACTCGGCGTCAGGACGAAATCGTTCACGCCGAGCGTCATTTTGTGGCCGTCCACCACGGTGTAGGCGCCGCTGCCTTCCATGATGAAGCGCAAGGCCGATGCCGAGTGGGCATGAGCGGAAGCGGCCTCACCGGGGCGCATGACCTGCAGGCCTGAGTACAGCCAGCCGACGGCGGCCGCCACGTCCTGACGCCCTGGATTGTTCAGGTAGATCACCCGTCGCCCGGCCTTCTGGGGCGTGACCAGTTCAACCGAACGCAGCACATGCGCGTGCAGATCGCGATAGCGCCAGAGTACCGGCACCGAAGAGGTTTGCGGCTGCCAGGGCTCGATCTTGTTAGCGACCGTCCACAGCGCCCCGGTTGCGAGGGCCTCTAGCTCCGCGTAATAGCTGAGCAATGCGGGACTGTCGGCGACGTCGGCGCGCCCTGCCACGCTCTCGCGGTACGCGTCATATGCCAATGCAGCCATAAGCTCTTCTCCGGTTCTATTTTCGAAAACAGACTGGAGTTTATAAAGAAAATCTCATGTGTCAAGAAATTTGCCCCGTTGCAGCGGCCGGACCGCCAACTGTCAGGAGACTTCTTTTGCGGGCAGCTGCCTAGCGTTGATGGCCGCGGCAATCATGTTGCCGGTGTCCCTGTAATGCTTGGCCAGGAGCGCGCTGGCCATGTCGCTATCGCGTCCCACCGTCGCGGCCAACAGATCGGCATGTTCCCTGTTCACGTCCCGCTTGATGGGTTTGGAGGGCGCATAGGGATTGTTGGCGCCGCGCAGGTTGGGAAGCCGGTAGCGCTCTGTCTGCACGTAGAACTGCGCTGACAATTGCTTGAGCCAGCTGGAGTTGCAGCACGCGATCAAGCTTCGGTGAAACTCGAGGTGACGCAATTCGAGGAGCTCCTCGGCTTCCTGTGCTAGCCTGCCTGTATCCCATGGCTTGGCGGCCAGCTTCAACGCGTGGAAAGCACTCACCAGTTGCACTTCCCAGGCATCGTCGCCATTGCGGATGGAGCGCCTGAGCGCTTCGCAGTCGATGAGGATGCGGGTCTCGATCGCGTCCCACATTTCCTCCTCTGAAAGGGGCGCCACCTTGAACCCTTTCGAAGGACTGGACACCACCAGCCGTTCACCCTCAAGGCTGGTGAGGGCTTCCCGGATGGGCGAGAAACTGATGCCATACCGCCCCTTGAGGAATTCCAGCTTGAGCGTCTGGCCGGGCTCGAGAACGCCTTGGGTGATATCCCTTCGCAGCGACCTCCGCGCCTGCTCTGCCAGTGAGAGGTCCTCGCGCTGACTGTCTGTAGGCTGTCCTTCGATGGACGCCAAACGCGCCGTCTTAACTCCATGCTTCATCTCTACCTTGCCCTTTCCGTTGCTGGCCCTGTTGTCCACTCTAATTATAAAATGACTAGATTTTTCGAAACCCAGAGGTTCTAGGTTGGGTGTTTTTGAAGCCAGCGTGGCGACGCGGCAGCGGCGCTGACTGCCAAGATATGAAATTGCAGAGTCGTGCTGCATCGAATGCGCCTCCGTTGGGGTTCGGGCCGTTTCGCCGATAGCTTTGCCCACCTCGCCCTTTCGGCCGCACTCATCCTCGCGCCCGCTCAGGAGCCAGCGTTGCGTTGTCCGCAGAGGCTCAACGCAAACAGCGTGTGCAATTGCGCGGTGTTCTTCGCCAGCCCCCTGTAACGCACCTTGGACCTGCCCTCTCCTGCCATGCCATTCACAACGAGGAAGTTGGGGTTGAAGATTAATTCAAGCGGCCAGCCGCACCACCCTGACGACCAGTTCGATGGCTCAGCTGGCGAATCATCGGCTCGTCGCCGCCGTGGTGTGCGTGCCGGCCCATGGACGGGGTGATGATGAAATCGCCTGGATGGGTGCCAGCTCGCCGTCCACCGTGGTGGTGGCGCCGCGGCCTTCGAGCACGAACCGCAGCGCCGATTGGCTGTGCCGATGTAGCGGTGCGGATTCGCCGGGCAGGATGAGCTGAATGCCGGCGTAGAGGGTGTCAGTGACGCGCAGTTGGTCACCCACCGAAGGGTTCCTCGTTCCTCGGCCTAGCGCAGATCGTTTCGCACTCAGAGTTGATCGCGTTGGTGCCGCAGCGCCCAGCCCGCATCCTCGCGCGCAACCATTTGACCAAGGTGCTCGGACTTCCGATCGACATCGCAAGCTTCCCGGTCAAGCAGCAGTGCCATGTACGCCACCACCGCGATCCGGCTTTTGCCCTGGACCGGGCGTGCCCGTGTTGGCCGGATAAAGTGCGCAACACCACGCGATGGCGTACGGCACCCTTCGGCGGACTCTCGGCGCCCCGGCGGCGGCGGCAGCATCGGTCTTTGCGGCGGAGCGCCTGGATCGCCATCTCTCGTCGAGAGCTGAACACCGTCGCGTGCAGCGGCGGACCGAGATACAGACCGGTCGCGTCGGCCATGTCCCCTCAGCTGTGCCCTGCGCTGGTGGGCTACCGCGAAGCACTTCAGACCATGCCAGTGCCCAGCCATCGCGATGGTGAGCTTGACGAAGTAGCGTTCGTTACAAACACGCGCGGTAGATGCTCACATCAAATTGGAATACATATGAGCACTGAAACGCGCCGGATCGATTCGCCCCCCTTCACACCGCATCGGAAAAAGCGGATTCGGACATTGCCCCGAAACGCGCGCGGTGCACGAGCGCCGCGCGAAAATTGGAATGCTCCGCGCGCAGCCCACAGCCAGCGAGCGTCGGATCGATCTGGCGACCCTGCCAACGGAGCGCTCTGGACTCGAGGGCAGTCGCCTCGCACCTCGCCGGGCGCACGCTACGGCTGCTGTGCCACGCAGACAGTGATGCGGCAAAAGAGAGAGAGGCAGAAAAAGAGAGAGGAAGAGGAAAACGAGAACGGGAGAAGAAGATAAAGGGCACCGGCCGTGCAGGCGGCCGGGCCCTGAGGCCTGGATGCGCCAAGCATGCGCGCCTCCTTCGCACAGGGGGACGCGGACAAAAACTTGAACTGGTTTAACGCCGCAAGTCCAAGACTCTCTCAGTATTCGATGGGACTGAGAGAGTTCAGTGAGATCTTGATCTGCTGTTCGTTGTACCAGCGAATATAGGAGTCCACTGCCTGTATGAACTGCTCGATGGTTATGGACTGCCAATTGCGAGGATAGAACAGCTCGGTTTTCAACCGGCCGAAGAAGCCTTCGCACGCCGCGTTGTCAGGCGAGTACCCCTTGCGCGACATCGGGCGAATGAGCTTCGCATCAGCGATGCGCGAGCCAGCTTGGCCAGCGATGGTGGGCAACACGATCGGAGTGAGCGACGGGCCGATCTTCGGAATCGACCACCGTCTCGATGGCCGCGTCCAGCATCGTGTTGACGAGTTCAGCGTCCGGGCGCGTACCGAGCGACCAGCTGACGACCATGCCGTCGAAGCAGTCGATCACGCGGAGGACAACGTGGGTGATGTCAGTCATGCAGATCCGAAACCTACGCTGCGCCTTTGCGGGCTCGAAAACCGCCTGCTGGCTTGTGATGCCGCGCAGGAGTTCCAACGCTTGCCGGACTGGCTCCATGGCCCCGTTGATTAAGGTACACGACGGGGCGCCGGAAGTCTTGGGTAGCGCGGTCAATCGGCTGAGCGCGCGAGGCAAGCGCTTGTCAGGAATCCGCGGTGAAGCCCACGCGCTTAACCAGCGGCGCCCAACGCTCGTACTCTGCTTTCTGCGACTGCGCCATCGCTTGCGGAGTTGAGCCGCGGGCTTGCAAGCCCACGACTGCCAGACTGTCCACCAGGCTTTTCTCCTTCAGTGCGCGGTTGATGGCCTGATTGGCTCGCTCCACGAGCAGCGAAGGCGTCTTGGCCGGTGCATAGAAGCCGAACCACTCCTCCATCACGAATTCCGGGAACCCCTGTTCGCTGAAGGTGGGCACTTCGGGCGTGAAGGGCGAGCGCTGCTTGCCGGACGTGGCGAGCAGGCGTAGCTTGCCAGCCTTGTGATTGGGGATGAAATCGCCACTGGGAGTCAACATCGCGGCAAGCTGGCCGCCGACCAGGTCGGTGATGCCGGGTATTGAGCCGCGATAGGGCACATGCTTCATGTCCAAACCGTTGTTCATGCCCAGTAACGCACCGATGAAATGCGGCGCGGTACCAGCGCCCGGCGAGCCGTAGCTGGCTTGCAGCGGACTCGCCTTGAACCAGGCCAGCAGGTCCTTCACGGTTTTCACGTTCGCCGGCGCCATGGGGCCGACGGCTAATCCGAAATCCATGATGGCCGCGGTGGACACCGGCGCGATGTCGCGCACCGGGTCGTAGCTGAGTCGCGTGTAGATGTGCGGGTAAATGGTTGCGCACCCCTGCGGCGCGAGCGCGAGCACGCTGCCGTCCGAGGGGGAGGACTTGAGCAGATCCAATGCGATGCGCCCACCCGCCCCCGGGCGGTTCTCCACCACTGCGGGGTTTCTTGTGTAAGCCGAGCCTGCCAGTTGCTCGCCAACGCGGCGCGCGACCCCGTCGCCGCCGCTGCCCGCGGGAAATCCATAGTAGATCTTGACTTGGTCGATCGACTGCGCGGCAGCCGGCCTCAGCCCGGCAAGCAGGGCGCTGGTACCCAGCGTCACTTGCAGGATTTCGCGGCGAGTGCTCATGATGTTTCCTTTGTGAGAACCGACGAAGGGCGGGTCGGCCCGCCGGAAGGGAAAGCCGCCGGCTCGCGCTGCACCGAATCAAGCAGCATTTCACCGAACGCGTGTGAGCCCAGGTTGGTCAGCCCACCATCAATGGGAATGACGGCGCCGTTGATGTAGCTGGCCGAGCCGCTGACCAGGAACAGGGCCAGGTCGGCGACTTCGTCGAGACGCGCCTGCCGGCCCGAAGGCACGGTCGACAGCATGCGTTTCAGGCTGAGCTTGCCTTGGGGCGCCAGGCGGCGCATGCCCTCGGTGCCTTCCACCGGTCCCGGCGCGATGGCCAGGCAGCGCACGCCGTCGCCGCCCCACTCCACGCACAGGCAACGCACGAGCATCTCCACGCCGGCCTTGGCGGCGCACACGTGCGCCTGGCCTGCGATCGGCATGGTCCCATGCCCGGCGGAGATGGCAATGAAGCTGGCGCCGGGCTTGCGCAGGAAGGGATGAGCGGCGCGCGCAGTGTTAAATGTGCCGACGAGATCGATGTCCACCACTGTGCGAAAGGCGTTGCTGGACATGCCCAAAGCCGGCACCACGAAATTGCCGGCCGCACCGGCGATCACGATGTCGATTTCACCCCAGGCCTCGCAAGTACGGCGTAGCGCCGACTCGACCGCCGCATAGTCGCGCACGTCCGCGGAGATCCCCAGGGCCTGGCCGCCAGCCGCGCGAATCTCGAGTGCGGCCGCTTCGGCCCTGGCGGCATCACGGCCGATCAAGGCCACCTTGGCACCAGCGCCGGCGTAGCGTTTGGCGATGTGCAGGTTGATGCCGCTGGTGCCGCCAGTAATGAGCGCTGTGCGGCCTGCCAGCAAGCCGGGAGTGAAGATGTCAGGCATAGGTTTCCTTGGGTGGTCGGCTCAGGCGCGCAGACTGCGACGCAGGATCTTGCCGACGGGGCTCTTGGGCAGTTGGTCCACAAACACGAACTGGCGCGGCACCTTGTAGGCGGTGAGATTCGCACGGCAGTAGGCGATCAGGATTTCGCCCCTTAGCGCTGGATCACGGGCGACCACGAATGCCTTCAAAGCTTCACCGGTCCGCTCGTCCGGCACGCCGATGACGGCGCACTCCAGCACTTGCGCGTGGCCGGCCAGCACTGCTTCGACTTCGTTGGGGAAGACATTGAAGCCCGAAACCAGCACCATATCCTTCTTGCGGTCAGTCACAGTCACCGCGCCGCGGGCGTCTATGGCGCCCATGTCGCCCGTGCGCAGCCACCCTGCGGCATCGAGCACGGCGGCGGTCTCGCCCGGCTGCTGCCAGTAGCCTTGCATGACCTGCGGGCCTCTAATGCAAATCTCGCCCACAGTCCCTGCCGGGAGCGTCGTGCCGGCGTCGTCGCGGATCGCCACTTCGGTCGACGGGAGAGGCAAGAGGCCACTGCCGAAGCCCAGATGAACCGGATTCGAGAGTGCGAACGGCGAGGTTTCGGAGAGTCCGTAGCCTTCTGTGATGCGGCAGCCCGTTGCCATAAGCCATCGCTGTGCCAAGGAGGACTGCGTGGCGGCGCCGCCACTGACCGCCAGCCTAAGCGTCGAGAAATCGATGCGATCGAAGGCCGGAGAATTCAGCAGGCCGTTGAACAACGTGTTGACGCCGGAGAGCACCGTAAAACCCGGCTCAAGCGCCGCCGACACCTGCTGCGGATCGCGCGGGTTGGCGACCAGACGGTTCAAGGCACCGATCTGGATCATCAGCAGGCCGTTGAAGCTCAGGCCGAAGATGTGATACAGCGGCAACAGGGTGACCGCCACCTCGCCGGCTTCGCCGAGGCGGTACCAGGCTGCGCCCTGCTGAAGATTGGCCACCAGGTTGCCGTGAGTGAGACTCGCGCCCTTGGATACGCCTGTCGTGCCGCCGGTGTACTGCAGCAGCGCCATGTCCTGCAACCCGATGGGCGGCGGGCTGAATTCCAGACCGGCGCCCTTTGCCAGCACGTCGGCGAGGTGTTCCTCACCCGATTCAAGCGAGGCGGCCTCGGCGTTGGGACGGCGCGGATCACCAGTTCCCGCGACGATCACGCGCCGGATGTCGACCGCGGCGCGCACCTGACGCACCAGCGGCAGGACACTGTCCACCGCGACGATGGCTTTCGCACCCGAGTCGCCCAACTGGTGCTGCAGTTCGCGGCTCGTATACATCGGATTGACATTGACAACCACAAGGCCGGCACGCAGCGCGCCGGCCAGTGCCACCGGATAGGCCAGCAGGTTGGGCATCATGAGCGCAATGCGCTCACCGGGAACAAGCCCGCAGTCACCCAGCAGAAACGCGGCGAAAGCACGGGACAGCGCATCGAGCTCGCGATAGGTCAAGGCGGTGCCACCCTGCTCGTAGGCACGCCGCTCGCTGAAGCGGTCACAAGCAGCCGTGATCATTTCGCCGATGGACTCGAAGGCTCGAGCGTCGATGGTGGTCGGCACACCGGGCGAGTAATGCCCAAGCCACGGGAACGTCATTTTTGTCTCCTGCCATGGTGGCGATGAGACAGATCGTATATCTGCATCTCGCGTCAGAAAACAATCAAATAAGATACACAGCTCCTCCTATTCCAGCCGCCGTGGCCACCCGACCCAAGCCTTCCTCCGCATTGGCCCGAATGGACCGGCGCTCGCACGAGCAGCAGCTGCTTCAGCAGCTCGCTGCGCGCATCCGCTTCCTGCGCGACCAGCGGGGCATGTCTCGCATGTTGTTCGCCGAGCAGTCCGGCGTTTCAGTGCCGCACATTGCACGGCTCGAAGCGGGACAAGGAAACGTCTCCGTGCTGGTGCTCGACAGGCTGGCACGTGCTTTGGGGGTGACGCTCGACGCAGTATTCGCATCGCCCGAGGAGGCAGAGGGTGGCGATCGATCGCTCATCATCGAGTTCGTGCGCAAGCAGCCTCTGCGAGACCTGCCGGCATTGCGCCGCAGCCTGCTGCACAGCCTTGGAGAAACGTCTGGCTTGCGGCGCGTTGCTCTGTTGGGGCTGCGTGGCGCGGGCAAGTCCGCAGTGGGTGAGTTGCTGGCTCGACGCCTACGCATTCCCTTCGTTGAGCTGGATCACGAGATCGCCGCCGAGGCTGGAATGGATCTCGATGACATCTTTGCGATGTACGGGCAGAACGGTTATCGCACCCTGGAGCGGCGCGTGCTGGAACGTGTGCTGATACAGCAAGCCGAGGCCGTCATTGCCACCGGCGGAGGCATCGTGACGGATCCTTCGTCGTATGAACTGGTGATGCGGACTTGCTATACCGTCTGGATTCACGCAAAGCCAGAGATTTGCTTCCAGCGAGTACGGTCGCAGGGAGACACTCGCATTGCTGCGCCGTCGCTTCGCCGCCAGGCGATGGACAGCATACGCAGGACTATGTCGGCGCGCACCGAGCTGTACGCGGCCGCGCGGCTGGCAGTTGACACCAGCGCCCTGTCGGTCGAGGAAGGGGCCGAACGCATTCTCAAGGCGCTGAAGGCTGCCCGCCGCACGGGCCCGACATAGGCTCGCCGTTCAAGTGGGGCTCGTGTTCACACGCTCGAGCTATCGCTGCCCAAATCTCATCGCGTTGAGCAATTGCTTGTGCTCGCGTTAAAGGCGCCGGTACTGCTTGGGAGCAAGCACGCGCGCCCAGCCCCGCGGACATGGACGCCATCATGGTGATCGCGAAGAAGCATGGTCTTTTCGTCATCGAAGACTGCGCTTGGATCGCCTTCTTCTCGTCGAAGCTGAACACCGTCGCGTGCAGAGGCGGACCGAGATACAGACCGGTCACGTCGGCCATGCCCCTAAGCTGTACCATGCCCCTTGGGATATCTCGAAGCATTCAGACCATGGCAGTGCCCAGCCATCGCTATGGTGAGCTTGACGAAGTAAAGTCCGGCACAAACACGCGCGGTAGATGCTCCATCAAACTGAATACCTATGAACACTGAAAAGCAAAAGATGTTAGCTGGCGAGTTGTATCGTGCCGGAGATGCGGAACTTCGTGACGATCGAACTGAAACTCAGCGATGGCTCGCGAAGTACAACGCCATGCTCGGCACATGCCTTTCAGAGCGAAGTTCCGTCTTGAAGGAGCGGCTCGGGTTCGTCGGCGAAGGCGCGGCGATACGCCCGCCGTTTCATTGCGATTACGGCTACAGCATCAAGCTCGGAAAAGACGTTTTTCTCAATTTCAACTGCGTCATTCTTGATGGTGTGGAGGTCGTTATCGGGGACGGCACACAGATTGGACCAGGTGTTCAACTCCTTACCGCTGACCATCCTCGCACCCCCGAAGAGCGCGCCTCGGGTGCGGAGTTCGGCAAGCCCATTCATATTGGAAAAAATGTTTGGATCGGCGCCGGTGCGTTGATCTTGCCAGGAGTGAATATCGGCGACGATGCGATCGTCGGCGCCGGGAGCGTTGTGACGAAGGATGTGCCGAAGGGAACGACTGTCATGGGAAATCCGGCGCGACCCAAGTAGGGTTCCTTGATCTCAAACGCGCAGCGCCGTCGACGCCGGAAAAGCTAGTGCGTGATCGATGCTCGCGACGCAGTCGATCCAGGTTCGGCTCGTGACGATGGTCTGCCTTTGGGACGGCCGGATCTATCAAGAGCCTAGAGCGTTTCGGCTCAATCATGATCTCCGCGACATCGCGCGCGGCAACGGGAACCCACCCTATCTTCTTGGTTGCGAGGTCGATCAGGTTCGTAAGCGCGTTCTGCAGGTCGCGCCTGACTTGTCGCGCCTCTTCGGCGAGCACGTTACCTTGCGGTGTAAGCACGATTTGGCGAGTGGAACGCTCGGACAGCGGAACTGTATCGCTGCAAGGAAGATCGCTGATCTGATCTCGTCATAAGCGATATCGCCATTAAACCAGCGAACGTCCAACAGCCTAGAAGCTGCGAACTCGCGTTCAAATCGCATCAATCTGCACGGAAAAGACGATCACCCTGAGTTGCTCTAACTCATTGAGTTCATTGACTTTGTGCGTCAGCTAGATAAGTCCGTCAACGAGAAATTTGTCGGCCGCGCAATTGCCAGTTTACGGCCTGACCGCGAATCATCGCTGACACCTGCTGCCCCAATCGGCTTTCGACTATCGGCTTCCATGGAACCAAGCTGAAGCCCAACCCGTCATCTAGCAGTGCGAAGCGGCCGCTGGTTAGTTGAATGGAGCGGCTGTAGACACCGCTGACCTGCTGCCCCTCCCGCAGCGGCCGGTAGACCCGGGCTGTCTGGTTCTGCAGTAACTTGCCCTCGGTCGCCAGTTCGCGGTCGCGCAAAGTCGCCAGCAGGTCCCGCGCGAGGACCACGTGCTGGCCCCTGCGTTCTGCCAGCCCCAGTTCGATGAGAAACTCTGCGCGGGATTGCATTGCGTCGAGAACTTGCGCGCCGAAGCCCTGGTTCACCGCGCCGCCATCAGCGACCAGGTTGCGGTCCAGCCAGGTGGCCCCGATGGCGCGCACCTGCTGCTCTATGGGCAGGTGCGAGCGTAACTCGATCACCCGGCCCACCGTCCTTCGTAAATCGTGCTGCTTCGCCTTCTGCATCAGGTCTGCCGGAATTTTCCATATACCATCTGCCAAGCGCTCCACCGCTCCCACGCCACGCAGGGCTTCGAGCCGGCGCACGTGGATTTCCACCGCGGCCTTCGAGTCTCGAACCTTGGCCTGCTCGAACTGGGCCTGATGATTCGCGGTGCTATAGATACCGTCCTTCGACACGGCCAGGATGTTGCGGTCCACGGCTTTCTCCCGCCCCTGCGGCTTTGCCTCCACGACAGCACTAATTGGCAGCCCGGACAGGTCGGAGCCAGCAGGCAGCTTCAGGTAATGTGCTCGACCATCAATGCCATCGACCACTAGATAGGCTAGGTCGTTCAACTCATCGGCCAGACCCTTGCCGGCGATGCGGCCGATCACAGGCGCAGCGTTAACACCATCCGCGTCATGCACCATCAGTTCGCGCTGCTGGCATTTAAGCGCGCGGCGCATCGTGTCCAACGCACCCTCCCGATCCCCCATGGCGCTGAGCGTGGCCGCCATGCCGGGCTGGAGCTTCCACCGGTTCGCATCCACCCGCGCGGCAAGCCTCATGCCTTCGAGCTGCTGCAACCGTGCCCGAAGTACGTTTTGGCGCTGCCGATCCGATGGATTGCCGGTTAGATCAATCCCGTCCGCATCCGCCTGCCGGATCAGCGCCCGGTCAAGGCTAGTGAGCCTCTGCTGGTCAACCTCCCTCAGCAGGCTCTGCCGCATCTCAGCTTCTGTACGCGGCCCCAGCCACTCGGAGGCGATCTCGATGGCACGCATGCGCATGCCGTGAGCCATGTAGTCCGGAGAGATGACCAGATTCTCCTTGCTGGCAGTACGCCCGTTCAGCACGATGTGCGTGTGCGGGTTGTCCGTGTCCCAGTGATCGACGGCTACCCAGTCCAGCCGCGTTTCCAGGTCAATCTCCACGCGGCGCATGAGTTGGCGGGTGAATCCTTTGAGGTCATCCAGTTCCATTCCATCTTCGGGCGAGACTATGAACCGGAACTGGTGGCGGTCCCCCTGGCCGCGCTCCTGGAATGCCTCGAGGTCCGCAGCGTCGGTATCGTTTCCGTAGGCTTGTCCCTTCTGTCCGTCACGCGTGACGCCGTCGCGTTCGATGTAGCGCAGGTGGAGGGCCACGGAGTTCGAGCTTGCGCGCCTCAGCACCACGAAGCGGCTCTTGATGATGACGCGCCTGGCGTTTGCGCCCAAGCGCTTGCCGGCCACGGTGGCTGCGACGCGTCCCGCGCCGAAGGTATTGGCGGGCCGCGCTGCGCCCTTTCCAGAACGCTTGGCAGCGGCCTTCGACACCTCCTTCAGTACCTGCGAAATGAAGCGCTGTGAGCCCGACCCGCCGCGCGACTTCGGTGCCGCCGGCTTGACGCGAAAGTCGTCATCGTCATGACTGGCCATAGCGAAGCCCCGGGCGCACCATGGCGCACGCCATCGAAAACGGCACGCGGCAAACGCCGCAGCCATGCGGGCTCCCGTGTCTGCAAGGCACATGCAAGGCCCCTCGCGGTGCCGCCGCACATCCACGTGCAGACTGGCTTTCGGGGGCACGGCGTGCCGCCCCCTTTATCTGGCCCTCCGTCTTCACCTCCCGCATTCGCTCCCGGCTCCGACCTGCCGCCAGCCGCGCACGGGGGGCACAACGCTGCTCGAAGGGCAGCGGCGGTGCAGTTCGCGCTGCACGCTGGCGGCGGACCCTCTGCAAGACCAGGTGCAGCACGGACGCACGTCCGGCTGCAGTTCGGCGGCATGCTTGGTCACGGGAAACAGCGCAGTTCATGGCGCACCCCATGTCCACAAGGGCCGCGCGACGCCAAACACGGCCGAAGCGGAGATGGGCCCGAAATACCGGCTGTCGAACGACGCCGGGTTCGTGTCGCCGAGCAGGAACAGTTCGCCCACCGCAAGGGGGCGGCATTGCGACCAGGCTTGCAGCGGGCGATGCGAGCCGTCATGCGTTCGCAGGCTCGCCACCACGGCACCGTCAATGCGCACGAGCTGATCGCAAGCACACACCGATTGCGGCGCAAGCGCGCCGATGCGCTTGAGGATCGGCACGCCGCTCGGCAGGTAGCCGCGCTGTGCCGCGAAGGCGGCCACGCCGGCCGGAAGCCGTGCCAGCACGATGCTGCCGAGGTGCAGCGAGGCTGCGCTCTCCATGCGGCCGATGCGATACCAACCGCGCGGCACGCTATCGCTCGGGTTGTAGACCACGAACACGCGGTCGCGTATCGCCATCGGCATGACGGCTGGCGCGCACAGCGCCGCCAGGCCGATGCTCATGCAGGCGAAGAGCAGGCGCTGCGTCATCGCAGCGCCCCGCGCGCCAGATGCGCCGCATGCCGTTCGGCGGTGTAAGCCGGCAGTGGCTGCCGCGCAGCCAGCCGATTTCCAACCGTGCGCCAGTACGTGATGGCCGCCGCGCACGGGTCGACGCCCGAGGCCTCGATGGCGTCGACCGCCGCGAGCACGGCCTTGACCTGGATCTCGCCATCGGCGCGCAGCAGAATGCGCGCGCCCGGCTGTACACCGGCGACGCGCTGTGCGCCGTCGGACGGCATGGGGGCCTGCAGCACCATCAGCTGCCAGAGCGCCGTGCCATAGTCGTTCCCGATCCACTTGACACGGCAGCAGACCGCATCCGGCTCGAAGATCGCAACGCGCCGCCAGCGATCGAGGATGGTCTCGCGCGCCGGCCGACCGAAGCGCAGCCAGACGTTCACGCGATGCTCGACGAAGGCCAGAGACACCCGCATGTGAATGGGCCCGCGCGTGGTCCCTGGAGATACGACGGCTACGGGCGAGGGCCGCGCAGAAGACGGCTGCGGCTGCATCACGGTTCACCTCCGCCGTACTCGCGCTCCAGCAACTCGCGCAGCATCTCGGCCGCAGTGACGCCGCGCTTGAACGCAATCACCTTGATGTGACCTCGCAGCGCCGGCGTCACGTCGATGGTCAAGCGCGCGGTGTAAATCGACGCCGTGGCCGTGGCCGCCGGGTCGTCGGCCCGTCGCACCCAGGCCGATGCCGGATCGGCAGCCGGCCTGCGGCCGATCTGCGCGCGCTTCGGCGATGCGGATGTCGCTCGCGACGTCACAGCATCTCCCGCACGGCCTGCACCAACGCAGCGATCTCGCGCGCCGCGGCGCATGTGGGCGCCGCTTCGCAGGCGAGCCGCCCTGCAGCAACGCTGTCGGCGAACACGATGCGCTGCGAGATTTCAGCGCGCAGCGCAGCGAACGGCTGATCGGCCAGCGCCGCACGCGCCTCGCGCCCGATGACCGTCCCCACCACACGCCGATTGATCACGAAAGCGGCGCGCAGTTGCGGCCGAAACACCCTCGCCTCGATCACGAGCTGCACCATCTCGTGGCTGGCCCACACGTCGTAGGCGCTGGGCTGCACCGGAATCAGCACCAGATCGGCGGCCAGCAGCGCGGAGCGCGCGAGGGCCGCGACCCGCGGCGGGCCATCGATGACCACGTAGTCGGCCTGCGAGGCGATTTGCGGCGCCTCCTGGTGCAGCGAGTCCCTCGCGAGCCCGAAGACGCCGTACAGCCGCGCCTGACCGTTCTGAAGCCGCCGCTGCGCCCAGTCCAGGGCCGAGCCCTGCGGATCGGCATCGAGCAGCGTGACGCGCCGGCCTTGCATCGCCAGTTCGCCGGCCAGATGCGTGGCGAGCGTTGTCTTGCCCGCACCGCCCTTCTGGTTCAGCAGCGCGATCACCTTGCCGGGCCGAGGCCCACTTCCCGGCGAGCGGTTCTCGGCTGTCTGGTCTGCTTGGGCCGCCTCGACAGAAGCACTGCCTAATGCTTGAGCAGGCTTGGCTCGCGCGCGCGTGACTTCCATTTATGTATCCCTTTAGATGTTTAGGGAGCCCCGAAGCCGTTGTCGAGCGCGGCTTCCCGCCCGATCGGTGCGGGCGATCCACCGATGTTTCTGCGGGTGATCCACCGAGAGTGGTGCGGGCGATCCACCGAGCCCGTCCCCACGTCATCCACAGGTTCTTCAACAGAAACTGTGGATAAGTCGCTTTGAAACGGTGCGCCCGTCATCGGTCGGAAAGCCAGCCACTCCATGCCACCACTGCGCTCAATGGACAGCCGGTAGCCCGGCACCGCCTGGCGCCTCACCAGTTGGCGCACCTGCAGCGCGAAGTCGGAATGGCGCTGCAGGCTTCCGGACTTCAGATGCAGGTGGCGCATTGCGAAGCGCCAGCCGCCGGGCTGCCGCCCGCCGTGCTTGCGCACCACCCGGTACAACCAGCGCTCGATGCCGCCGGAAAGCCGGAAGTACGTGGGATCGAGCGTGAGGACCAGGGCCTCGTCCATCACGCCCGAGAAGAACCAGTCGGCCAGGATCAGCTCGATGCCGTCGGCGCGTCCGTCGGAGCGGATGTACTCCTTCCACTCGTTGATCCAGGAGAAGCGGTGCACGCGCATCGCGCCATTCGGACGCTCCCGCTGGCGCAGGGTCGTGGCGACGGTGGTGGATTGCAGCCGGTCCAGCGCGGCGCGCAGCGCCAGGTAGTCGCTGCGGCCGGTGCCGCGCTGCGCGAAACGCAAGATCTCATAGGGCGTGGCCACCATCAGGCGCGAAGGCGCGATGCCTTCCTTCTTGGCTTGGACGATCTGGCTCGCGGCCCAGATCAGCACGTCGGCATCCCAGATCGTGGCGATCCCGTGCTCCGGCACGCCCTCGACGGTGAGCGAGACACCGCCGGCCTCGAAGCGGATCGGCACCGCGCGCGGCGACTTGGCCAGCGAGAAGAACGGGTAGGCCATCAGGTCCTGCGCATCGCGCAGCGCCATGTCAGCGCCCGGCAGCGCGCGGAACAGCGACAGCTGTTCGCGTTCGCTTGGCCGCTTCGACATGGATGGAGCCTCCCTGCCCTGCTTGCCGGTCATCGGACGGAGTCGCGCTGCACGTACCCGGGGTCGGACGTCATCTCGTAGGCCCGACTGTTGGCCCAGGCCCGCAGATCCTCGACGGCGTAGACCACGCGCGCGCCGAACTTCCGAAAGCGCGGGCCCCCGCCCAGCACGCGGTGCTTTTCGAGCGTGCGCGGCGACAGGCGCAGGAAGGCGCCGGCCTCGTCAGTGGTCAGGAACTCAGGGTTTGCCGGCGCGGCGGGCACCGCAAGGGGCCGCGGCGCAGCCGTCGCAGCGCGGGCGGAAAACGGGGAACTGGCACTTGCCATGAGGGCCTCCATCGTTGTCACGGGGCCGCGAACCATTCGTAGCCCAATGGAGGCAGTCTCGGGAGTAAGGCCGTTGTTGCGCAGGGAGATATTCAGCGCATCGGTTCGTCTCCGGAAGCATCGGCTGCACTGCGCTGTATGCCCGCGAGGCTCAGATAGCCGCCGCTCATGTACGTCTTGGCGCGCCGCAGCAGGTGCCGGACTGCGGCGCGCAGTTCGCCATCGGCATGCCAGCGCATCACGGCTTCGAGACCGAATAAGGCCTGAGCGATGTCGCGCTGCGACGCGCCGGCCTGCGCGCCGTCGAGCGCCTGCAGGGCGCGAAGATGCAGCAGCGCAGCACGGGTGACAGTCCGCGTGGAATCGTCGGCCGGCGCATGGCCCTGAAGAGCCCGTGCCTGCGCGTTGAACACGTCCAACTGGCCGCGCAGGCCAGGGCCGAGCGGGACGGCGCAGATGTAGACCGCGCCATCGCAGAGGTCGTCGGCCAGCGACATGCGCAGCCGCTGCGCGGGCACCTCGGTCAACAGCGTGAGGCCCGAGCCGCCGAGCGCCAGGCGCTTGCGGCCGGGCACGCGCCAGAGGTCGAAGGTCGGCCGGGTCGAAGCGCCGTGCGCGCGCGAAGCGCGCACGTGCAGCAACTCGTCAGCCGCCGTGATCCAGTAGGGTCGCGCTTCGCGCGCATCGAGACGGGGGTCTTCGGCGCTGTCGCAACCCCCACCGGTCGAGCGATGCGGCGCGGCGCCGTGCCCAGTCCACCTGGTACTGCGGATGGCGGCGCAGGTACTCCCACGCGAGCGCGGGGCTGTCGAGATCGAGCGTGTAGAGGTAGGCCGCCGACGCGCGCCAGGGCGCGGTCGGCAGGCTTTCGGCCTTGCGGTCGGTCATGGCAGAACTCACTTCTTCTTGCTTGCGCGAAGACTGCCACGGGCACGGCCGGCATGGCTGGCTTTTGCGGCGATGCGCTCTCGCGCGGGCGGCGACGACGATCCCGTGCGCCCCGCCCCCCAAGAAGTTCAGTCGTTGATCGATCCGTCGCGCTGCGCGTCGGCCGCATAGCCGGATAACGGCTGGCGTGCCCTGAAATGCGGATCGGCGACGATGCGCAGTCCCTGGGGGCCGCGCACACGCTCGAGCGCCGACAGGCTCACGTGCCCGAGTTCGGGGAAGCCCGTACCGGCATCGGTCAGCCCGTAGGCGCGATCGCCATCGGCATCGAACTCGGTGAGCAGCCAGCAGGCAGGGGCGTCCAGCGTGTACAGCTTGACGACGGGATAGGGATCGATGGCTTGGCCACGGGCGCGCGCCGTACCGTTGGCCAGCATCTCGGCGCGCTGCTGCTCGGTGAGAAGAGTCATTTGGCCCTCAAAAAGATGACGAGGTGCTAGCGCCACAAGGACAGGTGCAGAAGGATTTCTGCGCGCTGGCAGGTCTCGAAAACAACGATATGAGTTAAAGATAACGTGGTTTAAATTGTGCTGAAACGAGACGCTTCTGTCCATGCAGAAGCGAGCCATTCAGCGAGGACGCCCTACCGGCGCGACGACCTTCGAGGTCGCGCCGGCGCTGGCGTTCGGCGCTGTGGTGCGCGCACTGAGAACCGAGGACGGCATCGCCCAGGAAACGCTGGCGCACCTCGCCGGCATCGAGCGCTCTCACATGGGCAAGATCGAGCGCGGCGAGCACATGCCCACACTGGTTCTGGTGCTCAGGATCGCCCGGGCGCTGGGCCGCAGCGCCGGCGAATTGATGCTCGAAACAGAGGCCAGGTTGCCTAAGGAATGGCATCAGCCAGCCATCGGCGGCTGATGCCTTCAGCGCTACGCCACGATGCGACCAGCCAGCCGCGCTTCACGCGCATAGCCGCTAAGTGCCTTGTCGGCAACGAAGTAGAGATCGCGCTCGATAGGCAGCCCCCATCTCCCGCGCAAGCTCTCCAGTTCCGTCAGGCTCACATAGCCGAGTTCGGGAAAGCCTTGCCCGAGGTCGCACAGTCCAAAGGCGCGGTCCTGGTCATCAGGATCGATTTCGGTCAGCAACCACGTCGCGCCCGCGTTGGGGGTAAACAGCTTGACCACCGGCCGCGGGTCGAAGTGAGAGTTCTCGATCGATTCCCGGCCGTTGGCCAGCAGCAGCGCGCGTTGTTCGTCGGCAATGAGCTTCGTCATGGTCTTTCTCCTTGGAAGGATTCCGGGCGGAATTGCCCGAGACCGAAGCCGCACGGCGCAGCACAGCCGTCAGGGTTCGAGAGACGGCCGCCGGCCGCAAGCGCACGACGTGCGCGCAGACCTTGACGGGGAGAACGCCGTGCAACGATGAAGGGAACAGCAAGCCAGCCCCCCCTTCCTCGTGGCAAGCGAAGCGCGCAGGCCGGCAGCACAGTGAAGGCCACAGGCGTCAGGGATGGAGACCCGAAGGGGCGAGACGCCACCGGCGGCTCGATGCGCAGCACGACAGCGCGGCCCGGCACCGCCGGGAGACGCACCAATGTCTTCGCCGCCGAACCGTATGCACGCCGATTCGCAAAACCTGCGATGCGTCTCTGCACAAACGCACGGATCCGCAGAAACGCTTCCGTGCATCCACTTCCTCCCGTGCCTCCGTAGAAATCCAAAGTCGGAAGGCGACGATCCACAGATCAGGAAATCAGGAAGTACGGACTGACGCCGATCCGTACTTCCGCAATTCGGTGCGGGCTCGCAGCAGGGAAACGGCCCGCGACAAGCGCGGGCCGTTGATGGACCCGGAGGTAAAGCGCCCCGCTGCTGGCGGGGCGCCGGGGCGACGATCAGTCGCCCTTGCTGCGCGACCAGATCAGGTTGTGCGCGCCGTCGTCGCCCTCGACCAGGCGGGCATAGATGGTCGCCGGGAACGACGGGTCGTCCAGCGTCACCGACAGATAGGGCCGGTCCGCCTTGCTGACCTTCTTCCATGCCGCGCCGATCTCGTAGCCCGTGCCCGCCACGATGCGGTAGTCCGGGGCGTTCTCGCTTTCCTTGTCGCTGGGCGCGATCTTGACCTTGACGTTGAGCGTCAGGGTGCGAACCGTGCCGGCGAAGCCGTTGTTCTGTGCGGTGAAGGTGCCGATGTTGGCCATGATGAAGTCCTTTCGAAGTTGACCAGGTCCGCGCCCATCGCGGCCTTGGCGTGATCCGGACGGCGCGGGTCCGGGCGCGACGCACCGAAGGCCGCAACGCGAGTGGAGGACCGGGAGGCCCGAGAAATTTGCTTCGCGAGGAAGACCGCAGGTCGGGGAAATTTGTCGGGCCGCACGGTTGCGGCGATGAAGCCCGAGGCGAAGCGCAACGAAGAGAAGCGCCGCCGTGCCCGCGCCAGGATTCACGGCAAATACAAGGCCGTGGGCGCGAACCTGATCCCGAAAGGGCGCATGGCCCTGGTACTGCAATCGCAGCAACTGCTTTCCGGCATGGACCCGGACGCAGTCCAGGTCCATGCCGGATGACCAGGAAAGCGCCGCCGGAACGTCCCACAGCGTCGAGGCGGCAGACGTGATCGGCATCGGCGGCATGGAAGAAAGTCAGTTATCTGCGGCAAGAGCCTGAACCGTGACGCGGGATGACCCGTCATTCCCGGCCGTCAGCCCTGTTGCCCGCCGCCGCGAGCCGCCGCAAGCGCATCGACCTTCGTGGCGATACGCGACTCGATGCTGACCCGATGCGCCGCCACCAGCGTGACGGTCCCGTCGAGTACGAGTTCGTGGTCGTCATATGCCTGGACACGGAATGTCGCACTGCGCTCGCCGAGCCCCTCGGCCCATCCACGCAGTCGCAGCCGTGTCGTCGGTGGAATGGGGCCGAGATGCTCGATATGCACGGTGCGGCCCACAACCACCTCCACCATCGGATCGATATGCATCCGCATTTCGCGGACGCAGATGGACTCGACCACCGCGACCAGGTACCCGGTCGCCAGACATTCGATCAGCGTCTGCGCGTATTCGCGGCCATGCGGCAACCTCGCGAACAAAGACCGTGCCGTCTGGTCATGCGACACCGCATAGGTTTCTTCAAAACAGATTTCGCTGACGCCTTGCTGATTCATGGGGATGTGAGGGGTGAAATCGTCGAGCTCTCCGAATCCGAGAGACGCGTGCGCATCTGGACCGGAACTCTCACGATGCTCACGCGATGTGTCGGCGCAGCCAACCTAACGAGGCATGCCGGGGAGCACCACGGCGCAGGAAATTCCGATTGCTAGGGACGCGCAACGCCGCCACGGCGTGGCCATCGCCCTCCCCCTCGTCGCAAACGAAAACGCGCGCGGCACACTTGCCGCGCGCGTTTGCGCTCGCACATCGAAGGCCCCGGCCTCCGGCCGGGGCCTCATGCTTAGGCGACTGCCGCCAGTTCCTCGCGGTCTTCGGCCTCGGCAGCGGCTTCATCCGCTGCCGGCACCGCCTCGATCCCCGACGATGGCGACGTCTCAGGACTCGGTTCTGCCGCGCTCCTGAACATCACCGGCAGCCAGCCGGTTCCGGCCGCGAGCCTTTCGGCCTCGCTCGCCATCTCGGCCTTCTTGAGCTTGGACAGCCGGGTCACCTGATCGGGGGCAAAGGCCAGCACCGCCTCCAACGCCTTGGCCTTGGAGACATGTGCGAAGTAGCCTTCGGCGGTCGGTATCCACCAACCGTGCATGTCGAGGTTCACGGCCTCGGCCAGCTCGGCCGCAGGCGCCTCATCCTCGCGGGACACCAGCACGCTGACCGTGGAAGCGACGCACACCGCCAGCAGCGACAGCAACTCGCCCTGCGGCAGGTCCAGCAGTTCGGCAAAGAGAGCCTTGGGCTCTTTCGGCAGGCGCGCCGCCCACGCTTCGCGGACCTTGCCCATGCCCACCGCCGCGGGCGAGTCCCCGATATCGGGTGCATGCAGCGCGAGCCCATCCTGCGGCGTGGCGATGATGTCGACGGGCGACCCGCCCGAACCGTAGCTGTCCAGGACCACGCGCAGCGCGAGCCGATGCACCACAGCCACCAACGCCACCTGCGGATGCCGGGCGACCTCGGCCTGCAAGGCAGCCGTGCGGTGCGCGCTCAGCCGCTTCGCCAGCCTCTCCGAGATACCGGGCTTGGCCGACTCGTCAGCCTCATCACCATCGTGGCCGTTGCGCTCCTCGCCTGCCGCACCGGCTTCCTGCCGCTCCTGCGCCCGCAGCGCCTTGGCCTCCTGCTCGCGCAGCAGCCCACGGTGCACCACCACACCGCCCATGTGATCCACCGACACCACGGCACCGGCTATTTCTACCGCGCCGGGTGGATAGACCATCAGACTCTGCTCGATGGCTTCCAGCTCGTTGCCCAGCGGTCCAGTTCCTCCCGCAGCGCACGCTCGCCATCCTCGCCCAGTTCCGCATCCTCGTCGTCGAATCGGTCCTGCATCTCGTTCTGCTTCGCTTCGAGCTTGGCGATGCGCTTGGCCTCGGTCCTGTTCGGGTCGCGGCGCGTGCGCCGCACCCGCTGGAACACATGGAGTTCGGCCGCCGTGGCGCGCGGCGCGACCTCCACCCACCCCCAGCCTTCCAGCTGGACCTGCTCGGCGACAGCGGCGAGCTTGTGGCGCGCGAGCGTGTCCAGCAGTCCGGCATCGGTGAGATAGCCGCCTTGCCGTTCGTCCGAGAACAGGTCGCGGCGCACGCCGCCCCCTGCGGACGCGTAGGCCTCCAGCCCGACGAAGCGGGCCAGCGCATCGCGGCTGGCATCGATCTCGTCATGGGTCAGATGGTCGCGCAACGCCTCGGGGCTGCGCTGCCACGCCGGGCTGTCGTAGAACGCGGCCTCCTGCGCCGCGTGGTCATCGGTGATGGCAAGCGCCATCAATTGTTCGAGGATCGCGGCGCCGGCCTGATAGTCCGCCAGCAGGCGCGGCGAGACATTGGCGAGCCGCAGCCGGCGTTTGACCACCAGCGGCGTCACGCCGAAGTCCGCCGCGATGGCCTCCACCGAGCGGCCTTCGGCCACGAGGGCTTTCCAGGCGAGCAATTCCTCGACCGGCCCCATCGCCTCCCTCTGCAAGTTCTCGGTGAGGCTCGCCGTGCGCGCCAGCGTGTCGGCCACCAGCAGGCAAGGCACCGGCCAATCCTCCGGGATGC
Organism: Variovorax sp. SPNA7; assembly: GCF_033807855.1. Lineage (NCBI taxonomy): Bacteria > Pseudomonadati > Pseudomonadota > Betaproteobacteria > Burkholderiales > Comamonadaceae > Variovorax > Variovorax sp. SPNA7. The sequence continues at coordinate 2,454,530 of NZ_CP138513.1, read as the reverse complement.
GCCGCTTCTTCGCGAGCAGCTTCAGGGCCGCGAGGCGCCGCCCACCGGCGACGACCTCGAAGTCCCCGTCGTCGCCGAAAGGAATCACGGTGAGGTTCTGCAGGAGGCCCAGACGCCGGATGCTCGCTGCCAGCGCAGCAATCGACGTGCGCGCCTTGCGGCGCACATTGCGCTTGGATGGCCGCGAGCGCAGCCGCGAAAGCGGCACCAGCACCATGTTCTGCGCAGGCATGGCCGCTTCAAGCGTGGAAGCTTCTGGCGTATCAACAGTATTCATGATCGAACTCCTGTCCCATGTCGGGACGTTGGAAAACAAAACTGGAAAGAAACGAAAACCGGAACTGGATTCAGGGTGTGGGTCTGTGCATAGGCGCTCTCCTTGGGTGTTGGGCTCCGCAGGGGCCGCGAAGCCCTTTCGCGGCCATAGAGGCCGGCTGGGGCCGGCGCGGGTGCGCCGTCAAGGGAGAACAGCGAAGGCGCTGGCGCGGCCCGCAGGCGAAGCCGAGGACACGGGCGCCGCAGCGGCCCTTGACGGGAGGAGCGCACGCAGAGGCCAGGCAAGCCGCAGACGGCGGCGCGCAGGTGGCGGGTACCGCCACCGGAGAGATGAAATCGAGAGAATCGGCCGGCACCGGCCGCCGGCCAGATGCACACGCGCAGCGCGCATGCGAATGGAAAATCGAAAGGGGGCGAAGCCCCCTTCTCCCTTCTGCTACATCAGCCCATGCTCGGCCATCGAGTAGATGGCGCTGCCGCCGACGATCAGGTGATCGAGCACCCGCACGTCCACCAGCGAGAGCGCGGTCTTGAGGGTCTGCGTGAGCGCCTGATCGGCCGGCGACGGCTCTGCCAATCCCGAGGGATGCCCATGCACCAGCAGGAGCGCCGCACTGTTGCGCGCCATCGCGTCCTTGAGCACCTCGCGCGGATACACCGAGGTCTGTGCCACCGTCCCCCGGAACATCTCCACATAGTCCAGCACGCGGTTCTGCGAATCCAGATGCACGACAGCGAACACCTCGTGTGCCAGTGCCCCGTGCCGCAGACGCAGGAAGTCCCGCACCAGCGCAGGCGAAGACAGTGCGTCGCTGCCACGCACCCGCCTCGCCAGCAGCCGCTGCGCCGCGAGCAGCACCTCGTCCGCCTGGGCCGGACGGTACTCGCCCGCGACATCGCGAACGAGGAGAGGAACAGAAGCGGAGAACTCGAATGAAACGAGAGAAGAAAAGAGATCGTGCGACATGGTCGGCTCCGTGAATCAGGCGGGATTGCCCGAAACCGAACCAGCACGCCGCAGCGCAGCGGTCAGGGTTCGAAGACGGCCGCCAGGACGCAAGCGCAATGCCATTGCGCGCAGACCTTGACGGCGAGAACGGCGTGCAACGATGGAAGGGACAGCAAGCCAGCCCACCCACCACCCCTTCCCTGCCTTTCAGCAAGCGCAGCGCGCAGGCCCGAAGGGCCGGAGGTCACCGGCAAGCACCGAGCAACACCCCGACCTCAGGCGTCCTGCGTATCGGCCGTCCGCAGCTTTAGCGAGAGGTCCCCAGCGGTTGTTGCTACTCGAAGTGCGCCGGCCAGCGCATCACGCTCGGCAATGAGCGCGGCGAGTTCTTCAGCGGTGATGGGGGCTGAATCTACTTTTTCTTCGGGCGCGCGCCCTTCTTTGTCTTCTCGTCAGACACCGACGCAATGCTGACAGTTTCCAAGTCAATATGCCAAGCCCTGCCGCCTCGCAGATTGGATGCCATCTGCCGCAGATCCGACTGCAGCAACTGCTGTCCCGCCCGAGTATCCAAACCCGTCGTCGTCCACTCGACTTCGAAAAATCCTGGGTCAATCCGCTTGAGAACCTTCTTCACTTCGCGCGTCAGGACGTCCGGGTCACTGTATTGGATATCTGCTTCGCTGAAGAGCCTCATCTGCTCGAGAGCGTCGCAAAGGTATGCCGTCAGTGCCTGGATGCAAGCCTTCTCCAGCAAGTGCGAATCGCTGTTCCAAAGATGCGGCCACTGCCCCTTAACGGTTACCCACACGAGGGTAAACGCCTCAAGTTCAATATCTTGAACCATGAGCAATGAGCTTCGGTTCAGCACCTCGGACAGTCCAGCCTCCAGCGCATTTGGCACGATGAACCCGTCGTTGTTCTTCGCCCACTTGACCTCCCCTTTAAAAGGGCTGTCCGTGCCGCGGTCAAAGTAGTCCAGCGCGGTGATCTTCTTTTCGTCGATATTGGTACTTCCGCTCGCCAGCATCCGATCAAAAAGTTCCTCTTCCTTATAGTCGGTGAACAGCGCCTTAACGTGGCTCGGGGAAACTTTCGAGCTGTTGTTGTTGATCACCAAGAACTGGAACGCACCTTCGGTCGGGTCGGCCCCAACAATTCCAACGACGTTCAGGTGAAGCGAGCCATCCACAACATTACTCGCCCCGATCACTCTATGCTGGCCATCGACGATCGTCGCTGCCTGAGCTTTCGGCCCTTTCCACTTCACCGTGAGATTCCCGCGCCCTTTAACCGCCTTTCCCTCGACTTTGGACTCGATGAAAGAGATGGCATCTTTATTGAACACAACGACGACAGAGGTTGCGATCGTATTGGGATAGGGCGCCTCCAAATATTCTTCCAACTTACGCACTTTGGTCTTATTCAGGTTTCGTTGAATCCCCTTAGGCGTGTTGGGCGATAGACGCTCGACGGCTGCCCACTCCAGAATGTCGGCTGCCGGCGCATGAAAAAGATAGAACTTGAGCTTCGGAGCTTCCGGCCGCTGAATGTTCTCTAGCGCATAGTACTTACGTTGAATTAGTGGTGCAGCAGTTGCCATGTCATTCCTCAGCAAATTGAATAAGTTCAAAGAACGTGTATCGCCTGCCCTGCTCAAGTCGCACTTTTGGTTCGACGACATTGAGCATCTGGGCCGCTGTCTTGAGAGACACTGCTGTGCGAGACATACGAGTTTGTCCACTCGCAACTCGCATCAGTCTGTGCAGAGCCAATGCGAGACGGACGTTTCGCGGCAAAGTCTGATGCTTGTCCAGCTTTTCGTTGAACCCTTGAACAGCGAACCAAGCCCACGAAAATGCATGCTGACGGGCCGCATTACAGCTGTCGCATGCAACTGCCGCGTTGGCTTGACTGCTCGATCCTCCAAGAAATGCAGGCCAGAGGTGCTCGATGGTGGCGATGGAGCCTTCGGCAGTGCCTTGCTTTCTCGAAACAGCCTTTCCACACCAGCAGCATCGACTGGACTCGCGATGAATCCTGTCGGCTCGATGAGCAGTGAAATGCTTCTCGAGTGCTGCAAGGCCTGCCTGCAAAGTCAACTCTGCAATCCGAAGGGTTGTCGGTCCCTGTCCATACATTTCTACAGACGATCGCAGTAGTTGCAGCACAACTGATACTGGCGCGGTGGGGCTGATCCGCAGATGCTCGCTCACAGCATTCAGGCAACGGTGCGTGAGTTCCATCGCCGCAGTAAGTCGAAGAAACTCACTAAGGCCATTGACCGACACAAACCAATCACGGTCGACAAACAGGTCGGGGACATCCTCTTTTACCAAGTCATAAAGCGCTAGGAATAGCCGCTCTCCTGGCGTTTCAGGATCCCAAGGATGCAACTCGGAAAAGTTCGCCACGCTATTCAAGCCGAAGATCGCAACGGTCTCCGATGCCGTCTCTCCAAACGGAAACTCGACTCAGACTGAAGCCTGAGGCTCCGGCCAACCTCACGATGAATGTGCAGAGGTTTTCAAGCGTTGGAGTGCCCAGATCCGGGACGTCGTCAAGCATCCGGTGGTCGAGCCGGTCACGAATCTTGTCGAGCGTCACGCGCAACTGCCCCAGATCAACGACCATGCCGGTCTCGGAGTTCACTGCTCCTCCTACGGCGACTTCGGCGTTATAGGTGTGCCCATGAATGCGGGCACTGCCCTCAACCTCGATCTCGCGATGCAGCGTATGGGCGGCGTCAAAGAAGAAGCGCTGAGAAACTTCGAACTTCATCGGATACCCACCATCTTGTGAGTCTGGACACTGAGTCGCCAACGAGGGTCCCGCATACAGTACTCGATGGCCCATTGCAGGTTCTCCTTCAAGAGAGGACCATCCATAGGCTGCAGAAGGTGCTGATCGAAGCTCAGTTTAATCAACTCGTCAAGGTCAAGACCAGCTTGGGGTACAACTACCTTGAGTTCACGCCCTCGCTGCACTTTGAGTTGAGTGTTCGCCTTCGGACTGACACAGACCCAATCCAACCCCTGCGGAGCCTCAATCGTGCCATTTGTCTCAACCGCGATTTCGAAATCGCGCTCATGCAGCGCCTGAACCAAGGCCGCATCGACTTGGAGCAGCGGCTCCCCGCCGGTCAGAACCACCAGCCTCTTGCCCGGGATTGCCGTTGGCCAGCGCAACGCCACTTGGTCTGCCAGTTCCGAGGCCGTGGGAAACTTGCCGCCCCCGGTGCCGTCGACGCCGACAAAGTCGGTGTCGCAGAACCGGCACCGGGCTGATATCCGATCCGCTTCCCGACCGGACCAGAGATTGCACCCCGCGAACCGGCAAAACACCGCCGCCCTGCCGGCATTCCCGCCTTCGCCCTGCAGGGTGTAGAAAATCTCCTTGACCATGTAGCTCATGGACTAGGGCCTTTTCGCCAGTTCGCGTAGCCCGCCGCTCGCAACTCGCATGCAGGACAGGTACCGCAGCCGAATCCCCATTCGTGCTTGTTCTCTCTGTCGCCGCGATAGCAGGTATGCGTGTCTTCCTGGATGGCCTCGACCAATTTGTCGCCGCCGAGATTCGCTGCCAACCGCCAAGTTTCGGCCTTGTCTATCCACATCAAGGGCGTCTCGATTAACAACGGCCGTGCAATGCCAAGACTCAAAGCAACCTGCATCGCCTTCATCGTGTTGTCCCGGCAATCCGGATATCCGGAATAGTCGGTTTCACACATGCCGCCCACGAGCACGGTGCAGCCTCTGCGATAGGCGACAGCCGCAGCAAGGGTGAGAAAGAGTAGGTTCCGCCCAGGAACGAAAGTGTTTGGCAACCCGTCGTTCTGCAGAACAATCTCCGCATCCTGCGTCAACGCCGTGTCGCTGATTTTCCCGAGCACCCCGATCTCAAGGAGGTGGTCCTCACCTAGACGTGCCGCCCATTGCGGAAAATCGCTCCGTATGCGTGCCAGGACGGTATGTCGGCAGTCCAGTTCTATCCGATGGTTCTGCCCGTAGTCGAATCCGATCGTCTCGACGTGCTCGTACTGATGGAGCGCCCAGGCCAAGCATGTCGTGGAGTCTTGCCCTCCCGAAAAGAGGACGATGGCTTTTCGTGCAATCATTTCGTCTTGCTCCCTTTGGTCCGCTGCTTGAGGACCGCGGCCCTCTTGACTCTGCCGACCAGGTGCAAGGCAAGCCGCTGAATCTGCCGTGGCGTGTTCTCGACCTCGTCCCACTTCGTCACCGTACCGTCAGTGAACGTCCAAGAGCCTGATGTCCAAGCGGAGTTCTTTGCGAGTGGTTGCAATCCCTCGACAAAGTCCTTGATCGCAATGCTGCCCGTGCGGCTGTACAAGGTCTCCATCACGTACCCCATGGACACCACGCCCGCCCCGTGCACGAGACGAGACGTTCGGGGCGTCTGGTCGTGCCAAGCCTTCGGGAAAACCTGAGCCACCGCCGCATAGAAGTTGCTCAGGAGTTCGTACCCAAATTCCATCCGCGTAGACGCTTCTGCGTGATCCCGGATTGCGCCGCTGTCGGCGGAGTTCATGATGACCTTCTGAAGCGATGTGTCCTTGATCGCACCGCCCGGGTTTGTATGCATGGAGATCAACCCGTGGAGCGACGACTGCTGACGGTAGTTGAGCAGTTCGACGAGCTTCGCCGCCAGGGCTCGCGACGTGAGTCGCTTGGGCAGCGCCTTGACTTCGGGCAAGAGTTCGTAGATCAGCGACTTCGGTAGCGGTCTGGTGTTATTGATCAGAATGAATTGCCTCCGCAGTTCTTCCTCACTATCACAGACAACACAGGAAACGAACACTTCGAAGTCATCGCGTTCCGTTTTCGCCAACGCCGTGAGCCGCTGCTGGCCATCGACCACAAAGCCGGGCTTGCCGCCAGCAGTGGAGATCGAGATCTCCACGACACCATTGCCCAAGGCTTTGATCTTCGTCCCACCCAAGAACCCGACGACTACGGCATTGGGCAGAACGGCCTCCGGCTTCTGCAGGTAGTCTTGGATTTCCTGAATATGCCCCGCGATCTGCGGCCGTTGGAAGCCGAACAGCTTTCCACTCTCCGAGCGGCCGGCCCTGCTGATCTCGCATGTCGCAAGGATGTCCTTGGCCTTGGCTGCGAACGTTAGAACATGTGCGCCGGGCGCCTGCCGAGCAGAAACTGCGTGGAACTTAAACTGTGTAGAACTCATTGGGCAAGCTTCTTCAGATGTTGGTGATAGACCGCTAGGTTGTGAAACCCTCTGCGCTTGTTACGGTTGCTGCCACGGAATATCACGGCATCGATCCCAGCCTCACTGCAGACCCGGCACGAGCATTGTTTCCAAGGCCTCTCATCGAGGGTGCGTTGCAATGCCACCTTGGTCTTTCCCATGGCGACCTCATTGGCATCAGCGCTCTTCTTCGGATCCCAAAGAAACTCACGGTTGTATTCAAGCACGGCATCCAACGCGCGCTTGCAGGAGCCGCCCTTCCGGTCGTATAGCCTGAGCTCGCGCAAGGCGCTTTGCTCCAGCTTGACCAGACTTTCCTGGTCAACGCCGGACTCCTTGGCCTTGCGTTTCAGACGGGCGTTCTCCGTGGCCTGCGGCACGCGGATCGCAGTGAAATACTCCAGACCGCCCTTGACCCCCGGAAGGTAGTAGTTGGACTTGGCATCCTTGAAGGCACGCGTCAGGGGTGACGTGCTGTCGAAACTGGCGATGCCATAGCCGGTAAATTCATGAATCTGTTCAGCTTTCGCAAACCCGAGGATGTGCAGTTTCACGCGCGTTGAGATCTTCTTGCGAATCGCCTGTAGGCATTGATGCACTTGGTCAGCAGACAAGGGCACCATCCCGCCAATGGCGAGATATGTGTAACCCATCTTCTCGAGGCGTTGCCCAGCGATAGCCATGCTCTCCGGCGACCAACCTTGAATCACGCCGAGCGGCGTGAAACCCTTCCCCATCGCCTTGGAGGCCTTCAGGAAGGCAGATGCGTTTTCCAAAGTGATGTCGAAACGCCGGCGAGCCTCCGGAGTTCCCCCTTCCAACCCTCTGGTATCGGGTAGGAAGTCGAAGATGATGTGGTCAACCGAGCAGCCGTGAGTGAAGCCTCCATCCGCATAGAAGTCGAGCATCATTTCCGGCGTGTACGGTGGTACCTCGCGATCCACATACGAGAACGCCCCACAATCGCCGAAGATGTCCATCTTCGCGAGCTTGCCCTCCATTCGCAGAAACTTGCGGGCGCCTATGCGACGAAACCGCATCATCAGATCCTCCGGATACTTCCCGGGAAACATGTCATCACCCACAATGCCGCGCGACACCAGGACTCCTTGGTAAGGAGGCGTCGAGAAGAATTCGTGCGGATACACGTCGCCCCAGTACATCTCGCGGTCCGCTCCTGACCGATCCGCTTCGAAGTCGAAAGTCGGATCGATCATGTCCATGGAATCAGCGAAGATGAATTTCATCGCTTGATCTTCTGGGCATAGAGTTGCACCAACGTCTGGGAAAGCATCTTGACATCTTGAGGCGTGTTCTGGATTTGGTCCCACTCCCGATCCAATCCTTTCCACATTCCCGCTGTCCAAGCGCAGTCCTTTTTGATCCTCGCCAACTCGGTGGCGAAGTACTCGCGCTGACCCTTCCGCGTCGTCACACGCGCAGCCATGCGATCCATCAAGTCTCCGAGCGCCGCGATTCCGGCTGAATGCATAAGCCGACTTTCCGAAGGAGGGAGTCCCCAGGCATCTGGGAACGTGTCCCGCACAGCGGTCCAAAAATCGATTAGCGTTTGCAGCATCGAATTGGCATCGCCGGTCTCATCACCAAGCGCTTTGAAGTCTGCCAACGCACCGATAGGGTTGTTGAGACTGCGTTTGATCATGTCAAGGATTGCGGTGTCCGTCACAACCTGTCCGGACCCGCTGGTCTGAGAAGAACGTTTGATCAAGCCGCGCAATGGCGATTGTTCATGCGAGTTGAGTGCGTCGCACAATCGGCTTGGCATCTGGCGCATCGTGAGATCACGAGGCAGCGAAATGCCTTGCGTTTCCGGCAGGAGTTCATCAATCAAGCGCTGCGGCAGTGGCTTAGCCCTATTCACCAGAATGAACTGCTCGCGTTGCACTTGAATCGAGTCGGTCACAAAGGCCACGACCGGAACAACCAGGCCCGGGTTCGAGGATTTCGAGAGCGCGAGAGACCTCTGCTGACCATCCACAATCCAGGCGAGCCGCTGTCCCTCCTCGTGCACAGGTATGTGAAGTCGACCAAGGGCCGCATCCTTAACGGTCACGTCGGACTTTGGGGGCCCACGGGATCCATCGAACTTAATGCTGGGCTCCAGGGCCAGAATGATCGCGTTCGGGAACAACGTCCCTCCATGGTCCAAGTACTGCGCAATTTCATTGACGTGGTCGCGAATCTCTTGACGCTGGAATCCTTCCAACTTTTGGTTCTTGTCGCGCTGCAGCCGACGAATATCTGCGATCCGCAGCAAATCACTACCTGGCAGGAAGGTCAGATAGAGGGTGATGTTGCCCTGTTTCGATCTGACGGCAGGGGCAATGACGACCTGCGTCGCCCTCTTCGATTTCATAGTGCTTCCCATGCGCTGGAGAAGCGCTGTTGTTCACAGGCGTAGCCGAGTTCCCGCCTCAGCTTGGCCAACGCACTGGTTTTCGATTCGCCGGCTTTCTTCAACGCGCGAACATGTCGACGCAGCGCTGCTGCATCGATTCGCTCTCGCTGAAGCCTCTCAGGTGCCCGGCGCTTGGAGAGCGAGAGACGTACACGTTTGGCATGGTCTTGTGGAGATTGAATGCACTCATCGCCGCCCACAAGGTCGACAAAGTGTGTCAGCGCCCTTGCTGCAAAGTCAAAGCGGGTGCCCCGCAAACCGACGTCAACATCATCTAGACGGTCGTCGTACGGCATCACCGAGGGGCGGAGTAGTTCAGGCAAAGCGTTGGCCTGCGTCGGCCCCACGATCCGGAGCCGCGCCACCTGGGCGGCAGTCAGACTCGCCAGTTCCTCCTCGACCATCTGGATGTAAGGACGAGTGGCGGCCAGAACCAGCATTGCCTTCGGTCTCCCGCTTAAGAGCTTCGCCAAAGGTCTTGAGCCTTGTGCTTCGTGAAGCGCCGCCCACCACTGAGACGCAGTGAATGGCTCAGCGCGTGATCGCAGCAGGATGCAGTCGTCCGTGTTGAGGGCTACTGAAAGGTTGTAGGGCGGCACCAGTGCGTCCTGCTTCACGAACCCCATCCCGGCCGATAGCACATAGAGATCCGCGCCCGCACCCTCAGCGGCCTTGCTCGCCAATGCGAAAGCTCGCCCCGAATAGAGTTCGCGCACAGGGATCTGCTGGACGATGGCAGCTTCTACCCGGGACCTCCACTCCTTGACCAACTGAGCGACCTCTCCTCGCTCGAGATCACGCGCGCAGAGGCGTCTCCCAGCCTCGGCAGTTTTTCTGGAGGTACAGTTTACGGCAACAATTAACTGCATACACTCTAAAGGATACCTCAAAATAACTGCAGTCCGCTCAGAAGAAGCATCTGCGGTTATTGCGGCACTGGCGGATGCGCGAGGCTTAGCCCAACCCACCTGCTGCGAGCAGAAGTCCGGAAATCGCAAGCGTCGATGGGACTTGTCCCGCAGTTGCGATGCAACACCTGTCCGGCATTCCTTGATCGCACTGGTGAGGCAGCGCCGTACACACCCGCTCTAGCGTTTGCCTGAAGGGATTGGAGCACGGACATTCGTTGATAACGACGTACGACAGGACATCCGCAACGCCGGTCCGTTCGTAGCGATCAGCGCACAAGCCGATGGGATACGAAATGAGCTTCGTAAGCGCGCGGTGATCCCGTCTTGAGCTGCGGGCTTGTGTCTATGACGATGGTGTCCACCAAGGATTTAGGTGGACACCTATGGAAGACTCCAAGCGCGTGAGCCGGCGGCGCCACGCGGCCGATCTGAAGCGGCAAGTGTTGGCGGCGTGCGCAGAGCCCGGGGCGTCTGTGGCTCAAGTGGCGCTGGCCCATGGCCTCAACGCCAACCTCGTTCACAAGTGGCGCCGCATGGTCGACGCGGGAGGCATCGCGTCGAAGGCCGGCGACCCGCAAGCCGAGTTCGTCTCCCTCACGCTGGCGCCAGATCCCACCGTCGCAAGTGACATCCGTCTCGAGCTTCGCCGCGGTGCGATCGCGGTGAACGTGACATGGCCGTTGAGCGCGTCAGGCCAATGCGCCGCCTGGCTGCGCGAGATCCTCAGGTGATCCGCGTCGACGCGCTGTGGCTGGCCGTCGAGCCGTTGGACATGCGCGCAGGCACCGAAGCGGCGCTGGCACGGGTTGTTCGTGTCTTCGGCGCCGCGCGCCCGCACCACGCCTATCTGTTCGCCAACCGACGCGCGAACCGAATGAAGGTCCTGGTGCACGACGGCATTGGTATCTGGCTGTCGGCACGACGCCTGCACCAGGGCAAGTTCGCCTGGCCCAAGGACAGCGGCACCACCCTCAGCCTGACTCCTCCCCAGTTCGATGCGCTGGTGCTCGGACTGCCGTGGCAGCGGATCGGCGAAGCTGGAGTGATCTGCGTGCTGTAGTGCAATTGCCGAATGTGCTGATGCGTGGACCCGCACGCTGGGGCACCATCACCTTCCGTGATCGACACGGCCGACCTTGACCACCTGGACGCGCAGCAACTGCGCGAGATGGTCCTCTCCCTGAGGAGAGGGGCTGCAGCCGACAAGCTCGAGATTGCCCGCCGCGACCACGAGATCGCGTTCAAGCAGGCCGCCATCGACAAGCTCACGCACGAGATGGCCGTGCTCAAGCGACTGAAGTTCGCCGCCAAGTCGGAAGCCTTCAATGCCGAGCAGAAGAGCCTGCTGGAAGAGACCATCGACGCCGACTTGGCAGCGATGGAGCGTGAGCTGGAGGACCTCGCGACGGTGCCGGCCGCGCAGCGCGAGAAGCAGCAACCCAAGCGCCGGGCACTGCCCGCGCACTTGCCGCGCCGGGAGATCCGCCACGAGCCCGAGAGCACCACCTGTGCCTGCGGCTGCACGCTCCAGCGCATCGGCGAGGATGTGGCCGAGAAGCTCGACTACCGCCCTGGGGTGTTCAGCGTCGAGCGCCACGTGCGCGGCAAGTGGGTCTGCACGAACTGCGAGACGCTGGTGCAGGCGCCTGTCGCCCCGCACATCATCGACAAGGGCATCCCGACGGGTGGGCTGCTCTCGCAGGTGCTGGTGGGCAAGTACCTGGACCACTTGCCGCTGTACAGGCAGGAAGCCATCTTCGCTCGCACGGGCCTCGCCATCCCGCGCTCGACGCTGGCCAGTTGGATTGGACAATGCGGCGTGCAGCTGCAGCCTCTGGTCGACGCGCTCAAGCGCGAGATGCTCGAAGACCGCGTGCTGCATGCCGACCAGACGCCCGTGGCGATGCTCAAGCCCGGCAACGGCAAGACACACCGGGCTTACCTCTGGAGCTACTGCACGACGAGCTACAGCGCGCTGCGCGCGGTGGTGTTCGACTTCGCCGACAGCCGCGGCGGCCAGCATGCGCGCGCCTTCCTCGGGCTGCCGGGCGAGCATGGCTGGCGCGGCACACTGGTGTGCGACGACTTCAGTGGCTACAAGGCGTGCTTCGAGCTGGGCATCACCGAGGCGGGTTGCCTGGCCCATGCAAGGCGCAAGTTCCACGAACTCTGGGCCAATCACGGCAGCCCGATCGGCGAGCAGGCGCTGAAGTTCTTCGGCGAGCTCTACGCTGTTGAACGCGAGGTCGCCGAGCTAATGCCTGACGAGCGACGTCGAATACGACAAGAGCAGTCCCGCAAGGTGGCCGATGCCCTGCAGCATTGGCTCGATGGGCAACGGCAGAGGGTGCCGGATGGCTCGGCCACGGCCAGGGCAATCGACTACAGCCTCAAGCGCTGGAAGGCGCTCACGCGCTACATCGACGACGGCGATCTGCCGGCGGACAACAACTGGGTGGAGAACCAGATCCGCCCGATCGCCATCGGACGATCGAATTGGCTGTTCGCGGGATCGCTACGGGCAGGCCAGCGCGCCGCGGCCATCATGAGCTTGATCCAGTCAGCGAAGCTCAATGGACATGAGCCGCACGCGTACCTCAGCGACATTCTTGAGCGGCTGCCTACTCACCCGGCCAGTCGCGTCGGAGAGTTGCTGCCGCATCGCTGGCTGCCAGCCTGAGCTGCGACTTCAGTCAAGACGGGATCACCGCGCTCTTACTGAGCTTCGCGCTGCGCGACGCCTTGGGTGGCGACAACTCGGTCTTTCTCCGAAGACACTGACGTCGTGGATTGAACGCGAGGAATCTAGGCTTTGCGCAAGTCCCGTCGAACACGGTCAAGGCGTTGCAAACGCCGCGGCTTTGGAAGGCGGATCGCAATCGCGAGGCGCGAAGAACGTATGCGCCTTCAGGGAGCCATAGGCGGAGCAATCTCGTAGTGCGACGGAGAGCCCGACGGTTTTGGGCAGGAGGGTTGAAAGTCACAAGCGACACAGGTCTGGGCGTCGTTGCAATTCGCGTCCCAGACGTGAGAGATTGCCCCGTCAGCCACCTCTTCCGAGATGTTCGACTCGATCTCCAACACCACTCTGTCGAACTCCTTCAATGATCTGGCGATGCTGGCCTCGGTAATAGGAATCACACGCAAAGCGCGCCTGATCCTGAAACCAACGGACAGGTTGCTCGCGCCGGCCACGCCTTGCCTCCACAAATTCAAGGTATTGAAGTCCTGGGAACCCTTTTCTGGAAGAACGTCACTGCGCCCTTCATGAAATGCACGCGCCATATTTCGCATGTCATCAGAGTTCGGCAGCAACTCATTGATGTACAGCAGTATCCCCGCCACCACAGGCTTGGCGTCCGCCTTCCGCTGACGCAGCCATCCATACGTCTGGATCTGCCATTCATGCTGCTGCCAGTACTCAGCGTTCGACTCGGGGCGAGCCGCGCCCTTGTAGTCAACGATCACCTCATACTCGGGAGGAGTTTCAAGTCCCTGTGCAGCCAATTCCTCTTCAATTGCCTGTCTGATGAGGTTCTCTGCGGGCACGGTGTTCATCTTGATCGCAGTGAGCACATCTACGACACCGGTAAGCCCGTAACGACTAGCGCGCAATGCTTCGCCCTGCGGGTGAGGCGGTAATAACCGAGAGCCAGTGAGCGGCTCTTCAGCGCATTCGACGAGTGGAAAAAGGTGCGGCCCGACAAGATTAATCGCCTCCCGAACTCGTTCGTATGCAGACAAGCGGGCAGAAGCATTTCTTGCCGATTTGCCTTGGATCGCCAAGGTATTCTCAACGCGTCTGCCTATTTCACCAATGTCGTTCTCAGCCAAACCAAGATCGTTCTGCCGCGCGCTCCATTCGATGGGGGTGCATGGCCAAGGCAGGGGGTATCCCTTGGCGCGCCATAAAGTGAAAGCCATCTCCATAACGCCATGGACGAACTCACCGAACCACAACTGAACTGGCCTCGCCGGAGGCAGAGCACTTCCATTCTGGTAACGGTACTGCCTAGAGCACCTCATGTATGACAAGAGGTCACCGGTGAGGCTGTAGTCCGGGATCGATTTCGCTTCCTCGCGCGCTGTTAATTTCATCACTGGTCTCCTAGATAAGCAGCAGAGGGTGATTCTCGGGCTGGGCGGGCGTCTGCTTTGTCAAGGGAGGGTTATTCGCGCGCCAAGTCCAGTCTCCGTTTCGCTGCCAAAACATAGCGACGTTAGAAATCTTGCTCCCATACTGCATACAGTTGGTTGTCCCCACCAAGATCAACAAGTGCTTTGGCCTGCTGTACGCGACGTAGTACAGGCGCACGAGATCGTCGAATGTCCGGTCAAGCGCCGGCCTGGCTGTGCGGTACGCCCCGATCGGCGTATGAACCGCAAGGTGATCTTCCATGTCTGCCTGCGAACTGGGCTTCTTGGGAAATCGCCGGAAGGCTTGGGTGTGATGGTTGGTCTTGAAGTCAGAACCTACATCCACAATCACGACGGGAAACTCAAGTCCTTTTGACTGATGAATTGTCATGATATTTAAGCGCGACCGGGGCAACGCAAATAGCAAGTCCTCATCGACGTCTATTTCACGCTCAGCCACCGGCACCAAAACGTCCGAAAACACACTGTTGACACTGCGCTCGTTGTGCTCTGCCTTGGGCGACGAGGCCGCATGATTGAGCACATCAAGGTTGTACGCGGAATAGTTCGCGCCCTGCGCGACACAGCGTGTGATGGCCTCCAAGTAGATTTGATGCTCCGGATCGTCTTGAAATCTGGGCAACCAAGTGATCAGCTTGTAGATCAAGTCGAGTACCGGCCACTCGTCCGGCCACTTCTTACCGTTGCCCGTCTTTCGCGATTTCCAACCAGCAACAAAACTCGCAAGGCTGCCGCTCTTCGTATGAGGCGCGGGGTTTGTACCCACATAGATTAAAGCGGTTGCCCGCCATTCCTGTATGTACTCTTTCGATTTGTTCGAGATGTACATCGTCAACTCGCGGTTTGCCCCGGGGTCTACGCACTCCGCAATGAGGCCCAACAAGATTCGCACATCTGGAATGTCGCGCAAGTCTTGGCCACGCGGATTGAAAACACCCGAGCCTAGAGCTTCGAGCTTTTCTCTGAGCAAAGCAGGTAACCGGGCCGTTCTGTCGTCGTCATCCTTGTACTCACGAACGGTGGACGACAGCAGCAACGCGTCACCCATCGCCCCAGCGGCACCATCTCTTTCGATCAGAGTGGAGGTGCCTGGCACCTGAAAGCCGGCACCCAGAAAGATGCTTTCCAGGACCGATGCCAAATCAGTGGCGATGTCGTCCGTGTTGGCGCGAAACAACCCTAGGATAGGCACTCCCTCGTCAGTCTTCGACACGACCACTTGTGGCTTGCCCTGAACCCTGGCTGCCTGAAAACCTGCGTCGTGAGTCGCGAAGGTGTTGAAGAAATTTATGATCTGTGGCGATGACCGATAGTTGCGCATCAAGTACACCGGCTTCGGGGCCACGGCAACTACATTGGCTTGGTACCTAGTCACAAAATTCGTGAACAACTCCACCGTTGCACCTCGGAAGCGGTAGAGCGCTTGGTCGTCGTCCCCAACCACCGTGAAAGCCGCCCCCGATCGCTTCGCCAGTTCAAGGTAGATGGCCTCTTGTATCGGGTTGGTGTCTTGATATTCATCAACCAGCAGCGCCTTGATCTCTGGCATCGATGAGTTGGGATACAAGGTGCCCGCACGCGCTGCTTCCAGGATGACGTGCGCACACGTCGAAAAGTCGACTAGTAACTGTTGATTTAGGTAGTCGCGATATTGGGTCAGGAGATCGTGCTGGATCTGCTCTGCCGACTTACCGTTGGCGCCTGCGGTGATTCCTGCCGTCGCCCATGCCGAAGCATCAACGAGGTCCTGGACCAGTCGACCGTTTAGCTCGAACGCCTTGTCGGCGGCGTCTCCTTGAGTCCGAGGCGGCCTGCCATCGAAGGTAAATTGGCCGAGGTAGTCGTACAGGGGATTGCTCGCGCCCTGGGTTCCCCATGCTCCCGAAGCCTGTGCCGCGTTCACCCCCCTGAAGATCTTTCTTCGGAAGATGAACTTCGCCGCGAATTGCTCTAACATGATGCGATTGGGCGAACCGACTGGCTTGATGACACGCAGCCAGTCCTGCAAGAAACTATCCAAGGTTCCGGTCTGGAACGAGTTGATGTCTATGCGTCCAAGCCAAGTCACTAAGGTGGCGTTTCCTTTTGCCGCCGCGTCAGACTCGAAGTATTCAACCAGCCGGGTGCCCCAGTCGATAAGACGATCCCTCAGTTCGGCGGCAGCCTTGCGAGTGAAAGTAGTGATTAGGACGTTGTCTGGCTGAAAACCATCCACGAGGACATGGCGCAGCGCACGAAGAACCAGGACAGTCGTTTTCCCGGACCCCGGCCCCGCAACAATCATCAGAGCTGGGCTCAGACCTTGCTTGACGGATTCGAGTTGTTCCTTGTTGAGCTTCTTGTCGAGTACTGCTGGGGCCGTAACCGCAGCAAGAAAGCTGTCTATGGAGATCATGTGGTGCGCGCCCCTCATGCGCTGCAGCAGCTTGTATAAAAATGTACTGCTGCTGGTAATTTCACAGAAATTCGTCTCTATGGCAATCGATTTCTAAGGTTGGGCCCGCTGGGTGAAAAACACGAGTAGCCGCTTCGAAAACGTCGTGCGTCGGTCAATCGGTTCGCTTACGAGCGGCTTGGAGACCGCAACTTGCCCGGACACCTACGTCGGCGTGGTTTCGGACCTGCTAGATGCGGCCACCGACTTTCCAACCAGGCAGGAAATCGACTCCCGGCCAACGATCCCCTGCGTCGTCTTGATTCTGGAATCTCCTCACGATAAGGAGTTCAAAGGAACGCCAGGGCCAGCCAAGGGTGCCACCGGCGTGCAAATCCGCCGGCACTTAGCTGGCCTGCTACAAATTGACTCGAGGTCGTTCGGACTGCTGCTTATGAACGCGGTTCAGCATCAGTGTTCGCTCGGGTGGGCTGCTGCCGGTTTCGTGGACACCGACCTAAGCTTTTTGAGCTTTCTCGAACTGTATCGGACTGACGTAGCCGAGCGTCGAGTGACGACGCGTCGGGTTGTAGAACCGCTCGATGTAATCGAACACATCAGCGCGGGCCTGTTCCCGGGTCCGGTACACCTTTCTAGCCGTGCGCTCAGTCTTCAGTGAACTGAAGAAGCTCTCCATGGCCGAGTTGTCCCAGACCTCGCCCGCGCGGCTCATGCTGCAGGTGATGCCTTGCTCCTTGAGCAGCTCCTGGAAGTGCTCGCTGGTGTATTGGCTTCCTTGATCGGAGTGATGCAGCAACGCGACCGGCTTGCCCCGGCGCCACACGGCCATCATCAACGCATCGGCCACGAGTTGCGAGGTCATGCTGTCCTGCATCGACCAGCCGACGATGCGACGCGAGTACAGGTCGAGCACCGCAGCGGCATACAGCCAGCCCTCGGCCGTCCAGATGTACGTGAAGTCGGCCACCCACTTCTGGTTGGGCGCATCAGCCTGGAACTGCCGGTCTAACACGTTGTCGGCGATAGCGCTGCGCTGGCCTCGGTCTTGCGGCAAGCCTCTGCGTCGTGGCCTCGCACGCAGGGCCTGTTGACGCATGAGCCGTTCAATGCGGTGCAATCCGCATCGCTGACCGAGTGCCAGCACGTCATGCCACACGCGCCGGGCACCATAGGTGCGGTCACTGCCCAGGAAACTCTGACGCACCTGGCTGCCGAGCACCTCGTCTTCCAGACTGCGTTGGCTTCGGGGCCTGCTAAGCCACGCATAGAAGCCGCTTCGCGAGACACCGAGCGCCTCGCACATCATTGCCAACGGCCACGTCCCTCGGTGTTTCGCAACGAAGCCGAACTTCACATCGACTCCTTGGCGAAGTAGGCCGCCGCTTTTTTCAACAGGTCACGCTCCATGCGCAGCTTGGCGTTCTCCTTCCTCAAACGCTCCAGCTCAGCCTGTTCGGGCTTCATCACGCCATGACCAGGGAACGCCTGCTGCGGGTCCGCAGTCGCCTCACGTACCCATTTGCGCAGCACGTTCTCGTGCACATCGAGGTCGCGTGCAGCCTGCGCCACCGACACGCCTCGTTCCTTCACCAGCTTGTTGGATTCCATCGATCTCTGACCCGAGATTTCCATTGAATACTGACCCACCCGCTTTGTGAGCCTGAAGGCTTCACGGTGTGGATAAGTGCTTGGTGTTCTCCTTGTGTGGATCTGCCGCAGATTGCGCCGCTGTTTGCGCGATTTGGTTGCCTCGATCGCGAGCCAGGTCGCGAGCTTCTCGGCATAGGGATCGAGCTTGCTTGAGCTCGTCCGCTTGGCGTAGCGCGGCTCTTCATCGCCGGCTCGCAGGTACTTCTTTACGGTGTTGCGAGACAGGCCTGTACGCCTGGCTATCTCGCGAATGGACATCTGCTCGCGCAGGGCCCAGCGTCTGATGACACTCAATGTCGCCACGTCTATCACTCCTAGGATCCCCTGCTTTAAAAATGAGCAGGGTAGGGTTTTACGTGGGTCAGTCTTAGACGGAAATTACTGCGTTAGCTGGGTCAATTTTCGGCGGCAATCAACACTAGGTCATCCGAAGCGCTCCAACTTGGCAATACTGGTGCACACGCCGTGCACACGGACGCCCCTAAGTAGTTGATTTATCTCAGGTTTCCGATTTATCCATCATGGGCGCGACGGAAATGACTTTTTCTTTCAAATTCAACAGCTTGGCGCTTTCGTTCATACAGATGGCCTTCAGCTGTAGTTTCTCATGCAGCGGCCGCCCGGGCGCGGTTCACCGCCCCATCAGCCGCCGCGCGATGTAGCTCGCGGCATCCACCAGGGCGACCAGCACGATCATCGCCAGCAGCACCGTGCCGGTCTCGCCCATCTGGAACAGGCCCAGGTGGAAGGCCAGCATCTGGCCCAGCCCGCCGGCGCCGACCACGCCCAGCACGGCCGCGGCGCGGATGTTGTTCTCCCACCGGTAGAGCGCATAGCTCATCAGTTGCGGCAGCACCTGCGGCAGCGTCGCATAGAGGAACACCCGCCCTTCCGGCACGCCGCGCACGCGCAGCGCGAAGGCCGGGCCCTGCGCCGCGTTCTCGATGCTCTCGGCGAACAGGCGGCCCAGCACGCCGGAGGTGTGCACCGCCAGCGCCAGCGTGCCCGCGAAAGGCCCGAGGCCCGCGGCAATCAGCAGCAGCGCGGCCCACATCAGCTCCGGCACGCTGCGCAGGGCGTTGAGCAGCAGCCGCGTGGGGCCGCGCCAGCGCGCCGGATCGCCGGCGTGCAGCTTGCTCGCGGGCAGCGCGAGCAGCAGGCCGGCCACCACGGCCAGCAAGGTGCCGACCACCGACATCGCCAGCGTCTCGAGCGCGGCCGGCAGCAGCTTCTGCAGGAAGGCCGCGCCAAGGGCCGGCCTCGCGAGCTCGCCGGCGAAGCGGCCCATGCGGGCCAGCGAATCGATCGAGAAGAAGCGCGCCCACTGCAGGTCGAGCGACCAGAAGCTCGCGACCACCAGTGCCACCATCGCAGCGACCATCCAGCAGGCGCGGCAGCGCGCATCGAACAGCGGCGGCGGCAGCCGGTAGACCTCGTTGGCGGCGGATGATTGCGGCTCGATCTTGGGCATGGCGAGGAGGCTCTCAGGCCAGGGCGCGCCGCAGCCAGGCGCTCAGCCGGTCGGTGGCGGCGACCAGCAGCACGAACACCAGCAGCATGGTGCTGACCTCGGCGCCGTTGAACATCTTCATCGACGAATCCATCTGCTGGCCGAGGCCGCCCGCGCCCACGAAGCCGAGCACGGCGGACGATCGGATGGCGCACTCCCAGCGATAGACGGTGTAGCTGGTGAGCTCTGCCGCGTTCTGCGGCAGCAGGCCGTAGAAAAAGGCCTGGATGCGGCCGGCGCCGTTGCGCAGCAGCGTCTCGGTGGGATGGGCATCGCCGCTCTCCAAAATCTCGCCGTAGACCTTGCCCAGCATGCCGGCGTAGGTCAGCGCGATGGCCAGCACGCCGGCCGTGACGCCCAGCCCGACCACGCGCACGAACACCAGCGCCCAGATGAGCTCCGGCACGCTGCGCAGCACGATCAGCAGGCCGCGCACCGAAAAGCGCAGCACCGCCGGCAGCGCCGCCATGCGGCCGGCCAGCCCGGAGATGGAGAGCGAGCGCACCGACAGCAGCGTGAGCGGAACCGCCAGCACCATGGCCAGCGTCAGCCCGGCCGTGGCAATGGCCACGGTGCGCCAGGTTTCCCGCGCCACCAGCGCCAGGAACTCCGCGTCCATGCGCGGCGGCACGAAGCCGGCCAGAAACCGCAGCGCCGGCTCCATGCTGCCGGGCGCCAGCAGCAGCCAGGGCTTGAATTCGGTCAGCACGAGCATCGGCCACAGCACCACGGCCGCGGCCAGCAGCCAGAACACGCGGTGCGCCCAGGCGGGGTCGCGCTCGGCCGGTGTTGTGCGTGACGGGACGGCGGCCATGGTCAGCGGCAGTGCATCACGACAGGAGCCGCTGCGACCGGGCCCTCGTCGAGGACCCCAGCCTGCGCCGGCTCCTGCGCATACAGCTCGCGCAACAGGGCCGGCGTCACCTGCGCGGTCGGCAGGTCGAAGGCTAGCGACCCGTCGCGCAGGCCGATGATGCGCGGGAAGTGCTGCAGCGCGAGCGGCACGTCGTGCAGGGTGGCCACCAGCGTCGCCCCGCTCTCGCGCGCCCACTGCGTGAGAGTGTCCAGCGCCTGCCCGGACCGAGCCGGGTCCAGGGCCGACAGCGGCTCGTCGACGAGCAGCAGCTGCGCCTCGGACAGCAGGCCGCGCGCCAGTCCCACGCGCTGCCGCTCACCGCCGGACAGGCGGTCCACGCGCGCGAAGAGCTTGTCCGCCATGTCGAAGCGCGCCAGCGCAGCATCGGCCTGCGCGATGCCGATCGGATAGAACAGGCTGCGCAGCGCCTGCCACAGCCCGATGCGCGGCAGCCGGCCGGCCAGCACCGCGGTCACCACGCGCTGGCGCGGCGGCAGCGGCGGCACCTGGGGCGCAAGGAACAGCCGGCCGCGCAGGCGCTGCAGTTCGCGCCGGGGCAGCCGCCACGGATTGCGGCCGTCGAGCTCGATGCTGCCGGCCGCGGGCGCGAGCGCGCAGGCCATCAGGTGCAGCAGCGTCGTCTTGCCGGCGCCCGAGGGGCCGATCACCGCGGCCTGCTCGCCCGCCGCCACGTGCAGGTCGAGCGCCCGCAGTGCGGGCGGCGCCGCGGCGGGGGCCGCCGGATGACGGCCGGACGCCGACCGCAGCTCGATGTTCACCGGCCTCGCTCCTGCATGGCGCCGGTCAGTTCAGCAGCCCGGCGTTGCGCGCCGCGGCCTCGATGCCCTTGTAGTTCTCGGCGCGCGTCGGCACGAAGCGCGTGGCGCGCTGCAGCGCGAGGATGTCCTTGCCCTCAGGCGTGGCCGGGCTCAGCTCGACGAATGCGCGCACCAGCTGCTCGCGCCTGGCGGCCGGCATGTCGGCATGCACGGTCCAGTTGTAGTCGTAGTAGGCAGGCGTGGTGTAGAACACCCGCACCTTCGCCGGATCGACCTTCTTGTCGGCCACGAGCTTCTCCCACACCGAGATGTTGAGCGCCCCGGCGTCCACCTTGCCGGATGCGACCGCGGCCACCGTGGCGTCATGCGCGCCCGAATAGGCCACGCGCTTGAGGTCGCGGTCGGGGTCGATGCCGGCCGCCAGCAGGAAGCTGCGCGGCATCAGGTGGCCCGAGGTGCTGGACTGCGAGCCGAAGCTCAGGTTGCGGCCCTTGAGGTCGGCGAGCGAGCGGATGTCCGGGTTCGTCGTGATGAACACCGAGCGGAATTTCTCGTCTTCCTCGCGCTGCACCAGCGGCACCACCTTGCCGCCCGAACGATGGCTGGCCTGCACGAAGGTGAAGCCGCCGAGCCAGGCCAGGTCGACCTGCTTGTTGGCGAGCGCCTCGACCGCGGCCGCGTAGTCGGTGACCGGCGTGAACTCGACCTTCACGCCCAGCTTGCGCTCCAGGTAGGCGGCCAGCGGCGCCGACTTGCGCGCGAGCTCGGTCGGCGATTCGTCGGGAATCGCGGTGATGCGGAAGGTTTGTTGGGCCTGCGCGGCCGCGGCACAAGCCAGCAAGGCCAGCGCCAGCACGAAGCGCGGCAAAACAGCAAATTTCATGAGACTCCCGAAAAGCGAAGAACAAGGCGGGGATTAGACCGCAAGAGCCCCGGTCACCCGCCGGCGGCCCGGCAGCTGCGGAAGCCGGCGAAGATGTCGCGGCGGTGCGGCTCGAAGAAGTTGCGGTAGCGCGCATGCGCGAGCGCCGCCGACGTGGCATGGCAGGCGCCGCGCAGCACGCGCCGGGTGCCGAACCACGGCGCCGAGTAGTCGCGGTAGGGATGGGGCGTGAAGCCCGGGTAAGGCTCGAACGGGCTCGAGGTCCATTCCCAGACCCGGCCCCAGGCGAAGCCCGGCAGCGTGAGCGCCGCGCACTCCCATTCGGCTTCGGTCGGCAGCCGCCGCCCGGCCCAGCGGCACCAGGCTTCGGCTTCATGGGCGTTCAGGTGGACCGCTGCGCCCATCGGGTCGAGCGGCAGCCAGCGGCCGCCGCGCCGCTGCTGCCAGCCGGTGCCCGCCACACGAAGATGGGTCGGGTGGCGCAGCGACTGGCGCGCGAGCCAGTCGCGGCCTGCGTCGGACCACCACGCCGGTTCCTCATAGCCGCCGCCTTCCACGAACGGTAGGAAGCGCGCCCAGCTCACGGGCTGCGCGTCGATGCGCAGCGGCTCGATGGCGACGTCGTGGGGCAGCAGCTCGTTGTCGAACGCAAAGCCGGTGCCGGCGTCGGACCCGATGCGAAAGCGCTGCGCCGGCAGTTCCAGTTCGGCATCCTCCGCAGGCTGCGGCGCAGGCCCGCCCTCGCGCAGCGCGATGCCCAGGCCCTCGCCCATGTAGGCCGCCGCTTCCGCATGCATGGCCTCGTGCAGGGCGACCAGGCGGAAGAAGTAGAGCGCATCGTCGTGCGCATCGGGCGAGAGCTCGTCCAGCAGGGCCAGCGTTTGCGCGATCGTGCGTTCGAGATAGCCGCGCGTGGCTTCGGCATCGGGCAGCGGGAGCGCCCAGCGGGTGCGGTGCGCCACGCGGCTGGAGTCGTACCAGGCATCGGCCTGCGGCAGCAGCGAGGGCTCGCGCGCATGGTCCGGCTCGCAGGCCACGCCGCGGGCGCGCTGCCTGTTGCGGCCGATCCACCATTCCTGGAACCAGGCCACGTGGCCCAGTTCCCAGAGCGGCGGATTGAGTTCGGGCGCGTAGCCGATGCCGGGATAGGCGTCTCCCAGCGCGGCCCGAACATCGTCCGCAAGATCGAGCGTGCGCCGCCGCGCAGCGAGCAGCGCCGCGCGCACCGAGGCCGGCGGCCCCGCGCGAAGCGCGAGTGCCTCGGGCGCGGCGGCCACGCTATAAACAGGCGATGTCGAATCCATCGGTTGTCATCGTAAGCCCGGCGTTGCCCGGCGCCAACAACGGCAACTGGCGCACCGCCCAGCGCTGGAAGACCCTGCTGTCGCCGGCCTGCAGCGCACGCGTGGTGCAGCAGTGGCCCGATGCGGGCGCATCGGCCGACACCGTGATGCTGGCGCTGCACGCGCGGCGCTCGGCACAGTCCATCGCGCACTGGGCAAAGGCCCACCCCGGCCGCGGCCTGGCCGTGGTGCTGACCGGCACCGACCTGTACCAGGACATCGGCAGCGACCCGCAGGCGCAGCGCTCGCTGCAGCTGGCGCAGCGCCTGGTCGTGCTGCAGGCGCTGGGCGCCGAGGCCCTGCCGCCGGAATGCCGGAGCAAGGCCCGCGTGGTGTACCAGTCGACATCCGCGCGCGCCGAACTGCCCAAGTCCGCACGCCAGCTGCGCGCGGTGATGGTCGGCCACCTGCGGCAGGTCAAGTCGCCGCAGACGCTGTTCGACGCGGCGCACCTGCTGTGCGGACGCGAGGACATCCGCATCGACCACATCGGGGACGCGGGCGATGCCGGGCTGGGCGAGCTCGCGCGCGCACTCGCCCGCGACTGCCCGGGCTACCGCTGGCTGGGCGCCCTGCCCCATGCGCAGACCCGCCAGCGCATCCAGCGCGCCCACGTGCTGGTGCACACCAGCGCGCTGGAAGGCGGGGCCCACGTGATCATGGAGGCGGTGCGCAGCGGCACGCCGGTGCTGGCGTCGCGCGTGCCCGGCAACGTCGGCATGCTCGGCGGCGACTACGCGGGCTACTTTCCGCACGGGGACGCCGCCGCACTGGTGGCGCTGCTCGAGGCCTGCCGCACGGGCCAGGGTTCCAAAGACCGCGCGGCCGGTCTGCTGGACAGTCTGCGCACACAATGCGCGTTGCGCGCGCCGCTGTTCGACCCCAGGGCCGAGCAGGCCGCACTGTTCCAACTCCTGAACGAACTCCAGCCACCACCATGAACGCTGCCCTCCCGCAAGCCCCCGCCACCGAGCCCCGCCTCACCTCGCTGTCGCATGGCGGTGGCTGCGGCTGCAAGATCGCGCCCGGCGTGCTGTCGGAAATTCTCAAGGGCACCGCGCGCATGCCGATGCCGCCCGAGCTGCTGGTCGGTATCGAGACGGCCGACGACGCGGCCGTCTACCAGCTCAACGACGAACAGGCGCTGATCGCCACCACCGACTTCTTCATGCCGATCGTCGACGATCCGTTCGACTTCGGCCGCATCGCGGCCACCAACGCGATTTCCGACGTGTATGCGATGGGTGGCAAGCCGATCCTGGCGCTCGCGCTGGTCGGCATGCCGATCAACGTGCTGAGCACGGCGACCATCGGGCGCATCCTCGAAGGCGGCGAATCGGTGTGCCGGGCGGCGGGCATTCCGATCGCGGGCGGCCACACCATCGATTCGGTCGAGGCCATCTACGGGCTGGTCGCGCTCGGGCTGGTCCACCCGAAACGCGTCAAGCGCAATGCCGGCGCAAAGGCCGGCGACGTGCTGGTGCTGGGCAAGCCGCTGGGCGTGGGCATCCTGTCGGCGGCGCTCAAGAAGGAAGCACTCGACGCGGCCGGCTACCAGCGCATGATCGCCACCACGACGCGGCTGAACACGCCCGGCCCCGAGCTCGCGGCGCTCGACGGCGTGCATGCGCTGACCGACGTGACGGGCTTCGGCCTGGCCGGCCATGCGCTGGAACTGGCACGCGGCGCGAAGCTGTCGCTGGAGATCGACTGGCAGCAGGTGCCCGTGCTGGAAGGGGTGCGCGACCTGGTGCAGTCGGGGCATGTCACCGGCGCGTCCGGCCGCAACTGGGCCGGCTACGGGTCCGACGTGGCGCTGCCGCAGAACTTCGCCGAGGAAGAGCGCGCCCTGCTCACCGACCCGCAGACCAGCGGCGGACTGCTGGTTTCGTGCGCGCCCGAGGCACTCGACGAGGTGTTGGCCATCTTCCACCGGCATGGCTTCGAAGGCGCCGCGGTGATTGGCAGTGCCGGTCCGCAAGGCAGCGCGCCGCGGCTGGCGATCCGCTGAGGCGCGGCCGCGTGGGCCGGTCTGCCCGGCCATCGGCCGCACAAGGCCGCGGTTTTTCTCATGCGGCCCTTTCCACCCGCTGCCGGCTGGCCATGTAGTTGCCCGGCGTCACGCCGAAGCAGCGGCGGAACCACCTGGAGAAATGCGCCTGGTCCACGAAGCCGCATTGCGTCGCCACCTCGGCAGGCGCGATGCCTTCGCGCAACAGCGCCTTGGCCCGGCCGATGCGCGCGAGCCGCGCATAGTGGGCCGGCGTCATGCCGACGGCCGATCGGAACAGGCGATGAAAATGCTCGCGCGACACGCCCAGTCGCTGGGCGAGCGAAGCAGGGGCGATGCGGCAGGCGTCTTCCATCGCCAGGGCCTCGCAGACCGCCTCGACGCGGGCATCGCCCGGCAGGCGCTCGACCGGCACGCGCTCTTCTCCGGTCTGTGCGCGCAAGATCCGCTCCAGGAGACCGGCGACGTCCGCACCATCCTCCGATTGCGCTGCCGCAGCCAGTGCACGGGCCGCACGCTCGTCCTTCCAGACTCGCTGGCGAAGCACGCCCCGCTCATCCGGTGGCCACGCGAGGCGCGCCGCCACCCAGCCATGCGGCACATAGAGCATCACCATCCGGAACCCCTGCGCGCTGACGCCTGCCGTGTGCAGCATGAACGGCGCCATCAGCACCAGGTCGCCGGCCTGCGCCACATGCCGTTCGCCGGCGCATGTGAACTCGCAATGGCCTTCGAGGATGGCGCCCACGCTCCACTCGGCATGCCAGTGCAGCTCGAAGCGCGCCTTGGGATCGGCCGCGAACATCGCCTCGATCTGTGCGCCGCCTTCCATCGGCAGGCCGATCACGTGGGAGGTGGCGGAGAAGTTCATCCTCCGAAGGTTAGCGCCGGCGGCGCCCTCATGCGGCCAGCGCCCCCCGAACCGTGATGCCGATCCAGCCTGCACTGGCCCCGGCCGCTTCCACGCGTCCAAGCAGCGACAGCTCCTCGACGGGGTGTTCGTGAAACTGCAGCGTCGCGCGGCCTTCCGTCCAACCCGGTTCGACGCGATCCACGATGTCGGCACGCAGGTAGCGAGGCGCCGCGGGAATGCCGGGCTGCGTCAGATCGGGCCAGCCCACCGCGCCGATCGTCGGTGCGGCGAGGAAGCCCAGGCGCCCGGCCTTGCCGCCCGTGAGCGTGACCGTGGCATCGACCAGCCGACGCTCCTTCACGCTGAGGCTCGCACCGAGCCGGCTGCCCGTGGACAGCGGCGCGGCTGCGGGATGCGCCAGCGGCAGGCTGCGGGTGAGCCAGGTCTGGCCGATCTTCTTGGGCCAGCCCTGCAGCCAGCCGCGCAGCAGCGAAATATCCTGGTCGACGTAGATCAGGGGGCAGTAGAAGCGCGCATCGCCGCCCTGCCTCGGCGCAATCTCGAGCACCACGATGGTCTCGCGGTATTGGGCATACACGGGGTCGAGCAGTTCCTGCCCATCGTTGCCGCAGGACTGCCAGTCGGCGAAATGAACGCAGCCCTTGCCAGTGGGCGCGCCGAGTTCCGGCGGCACCATGGCCGCGCCAAGCCGCGCGTCGAAAGCGAACGCCACGTTGACGAGCCAGCCGGCGTAATGCCAGGGCGGCGCCTGCACGAGGGCGCTGCGGCCGGAAGAAGTGAAAGGCGGCGTGAAGGACGGCGGCATCGGTTTCCTGCGAGTTGGAGAAGACAACGCCGCACGATAGGACCGCGGACACCGGCCGTCTTGTACGCCAGTGATCTGCAACTCGGCCGGGCTTGCGCTACATCGCACCCAGTCTCTGGCGGATCGCGTTCATCTGGTCGATCTCATTGCGCTGCGAGCTCGAGATCTGCCCGCACAGCCTGAGCAGCTCCGGGTCCTTGAGCTCGGCCTCGCGGCACATCAGGATGGCGCCCGAATGGTGCGGCACCATCGAGGCAACGAACTGCCTGTCGCCGATCAGGCCCTGCTGCCGTGTACCGGCAAAGGCTGCGACAAACAGGATCGCGAGCCCCGCATGGAGCACCGCGTTGAGCGCCTTGCTGCGGTACATGCCTCGCATGGTGGCGAGCATGATGATTCCCATGGGCGCGACCATGGTGAGCGCCATGTAGAACATGTTGAGGTTGTTCCGGAAGTCGCCCCAGCCGTCGATCATGGAAAACATGACGAGGTACATGGCGACGAAGCTGAGCAGCATGTTCACTGCAAACATCCCGTAGGGGTGCCCGCCTTCGTGCTGCGGGGCATGTTCGTGAGATTCCATCGTGTTCTCTCCTTGTGTCGGTTGGTGATGATCGGGGCCTCGCGCGCAAGGACGTCATCCGTCGGCCCCATCGGGGAAGCGGACCGCCAGTCGCTGCTCGGCCACCGCCCAGGCTCGGAGGTGGTAGCGGCGCAGCAGCAGGATGCAGGCGGCGAAAACCAGCGCACCGGAAATCACGGCAAGCGGCATTCCCAGGCCGAACAGCGATCGCGCCAGGATGCCGGCGAACACGCCTGCAATGGCGCCGCTGATCGTGCTCACCATGCCCGCGGTCGTCATGAAGTACTGCAGGGGCGACGGCTTGAATCCCTTGTCGACGAGCACTGCCGAGTTGTCGTCGTGCGTGGAGTGGATGAGGTATTGCTGCATGGCCGGTGCGAGCTCGACGTAGTAGTGCCGGATCCGCGCCATGCCGCGGGCGTGCACCATGTCCTCGATCGCAACCTGCACGGCGCGCACGAAGGTGGCCACGCCGATGAAGAAAAGACAGGGAAGCAGGACCAGGCTGAACAGCACGAACGGCAGGCCCATTTCCGTGACCTGCGCGACGAACGACAGCGCGATCGTGACGCTCGACACCGCCGTAAGGAACAGGTTGGCGCGCTGGTTCGCCTCCTGGATGGTGGCCGCACGCGCGGTCTGCAGCACGAAGTGCTCGGTCGTCATGCACTGCAGGAGCTGTTGCGCCTCGTGGCTTTCCTTTGTCATTCGGCCAACCTTGGAGATCCATCGACGCCTGGCAAGCTCACGGACGCGAACGCCTCGCGTAGGAAAAGAGCGCATCGCCTCGTGAGAAGGTGCACGTGTCGGCGCGCCGTGCATCCTTTTGGATGCGTCGACGCGTCTGAATTGCCATTTCAGCCCGGCTGTCGCCTATCCTCGGACCCGCGTTCCAGCATTCCAGAGAGACCTGTCCCTTGCCCTCTTCCAAAGCATCCGCCCCTCGGCCTCGTCCGGCGACGATGGCCGACGTCGCCGCGCGTGTCGGCGTCTCGAAGATGACGGTGTCGCGTGCGCTGAATCGCCGCACGGGCAGCGACCGCGCGACCTCGGAGGCGCTGCGCCAGCGCATCCTCCAGGCCTGCGAGGAGATGGGCTACGTGATCGACCAGACCGCGCGCACCTTCTCCAGCAAGCGCTCGGGCTTCGTTGCGGTGCTGATCCCGTCGCTGAACAACTCCAACTTTTCCGAGACGGCGCAAGGCATCGCGGCCGCCCTGGAAGCGCGCGGACTGCAATTGCTGCTGGGCTACACCGACTACCGCGTGGAGACCGAGGAGCGCCTGCTGCGCGCCATGCTCGCGCGCCGGCCCGAGGGCGTGATCCTCACCGGCGGTGCCCACACGCCCGCCGCGCGCGCCATGCTCCAGGCGGCCGGCGTGCCGGTGGTCGAGACCTGGGACCTGCCCGCCACGCCCATCGAGCACACGGTCGGCTTCTCCAATGCGGAAGCGGCCGCCGCGATGGTGCGGCACCTGCACGGCCAGGGCTACCGGCGCATCGCCTTCATCGGCGGCACCTCGAACCGGGACACGCGCGGGGCCGACCGGCAGCGCGGCTATGCCGAGGCGATCCGCGAACTGGGCCTGCCCGACGGGCGCGTCATCGGCTTCGGACAGCCGCCGATCTCGATGGCGCAAGGTGCCGAGGCCGTGGTGCAGTTGATCCGGCAATGGCCCGACGTGGATGCGGTGATGTGCGTGTCCGACCTCTCGGCCTTCGGCGCGCTGATGGAGTGCCAGCGCCGCGGCTGGGAGGTGCCGGGCCGCATCGCGATCGCGGGCTTCGGCGACTTCGAGGTGGCCCGCGCCTCGCACCCGCGCATCACGACCGTGGCGCTGGACTGCGTGGGCATGGGCAGGGCCGCGGGCGAATTGCTGCTGCGCGTGATCGACGGCTCCCGCGAGGGCCGCCGGCCGCCCGCGGAAACGGTGCTGATCCCGTTCCGCGTCGAGCAGCGGGAAAGCTCCTGAGGGCGTTCAGGCCGCCGCGGTTTCGGCGCCGGTGTCGGTGTCGGCAAAGTCGATCAGCACCTTCATCGCGCGCTGCCGATCGCTCGCGAGCTCGAAAGCCTCGCGCGCCTGCAGCATTGGAAAGGTGTGCGACACGACCGGCGACAGGTCGACCCGCCCTTCGTTGATGAGCCGCACCGCCAGCGCGAATTCCGCATGGAAGCGGAACGAGCCGCAGATGCTGAGCTCCTTGGCCACCACCATGTTCTGGGGAATGCTCACGTCGCCGCCCAGGCCCAGCTGCACCACCACGCCGCGCGGGCGCATCACCTCGAGCCCGTCACGCAGGGCGCGTTCGTTGCCCGAGCATTCGAGCATCACGTCGAAGCTGCCCTTGTCGGCCGAATAGCGCGACACCCAGGCCTTGTCCTGCGCGACGTTGATGGCGTGGTCGGCCCCCATGGCGCGCGCGATGGCGAGCGGTTCGTCGACCACGTCGGTGGCGGTGATCTCGGCCGCGCCGTGCGCGCGCGCGGCCGCAATGGCCAGCACGCCGATGGGCCCGCAGCCGGACACCAGCACGCGCTTGCCCAGCAGCGGGCCTGCGCGCGACACGCCATGCAGCCCGACCGAGAACGGCTCGGCCAGCGCCGCCAGCCGCAACGGCACATGATCGGCCACCTTCACGCACTGGGTGGCCTCGCACAGCAGCATGTTGCGGAATGCGCCCTGCACGTGCGGCATGCGCATGGCGCTGCCGTAGAAGCGCATGTCCAGGCACTGGTTGGGCAGGCCCTCGAGACAGAACTTGCAGGCGCCGCATGGGCGGCTCGGATTGATGGCCACCTTGTCGCCGATGCGCACGCTGTCGACGCCGGGCGCCGTGGCCACCACGGTGCCGGCCACCTCGTGGCCCAGCACCATCGGCTCCTTGATGCGCACGGTGCCGAAGCCGCCGTTGTGGAAGTAATGCAGGTCGGAGCCGCAGATGCCGCCCATGCCGACCTTCACCAGCACCTGGCCCGGGCCGATGTCTCCGGCGTCCTGTTCCTCCAGGCGCAGGTCGTCGGGGGCATGGATCACGAGGCACATACAGCGCATACGCATGGGGTTCTCCTTCAGGCCGTCAGGCGACCGGGGTGACGAGGGGCTGGCCGCCGAAGTGGGCCTGCAGGTTGCGGCGGACCAGCTCGCCCATGGCGCGGCGCGTCTGCTCGGTGCCGCTGCCATGGTGCGGGTGCAGCACCACGTTGTCCAGCGCCGCAAAGCGCGGGTCGATGCGCGGCTCGTTCTGGAACACGTCGAGTGCCGCGCCCGCGATGCTGCGCTGCTCGAGCGCCTGCAGCAGCGCGCCCTCGTCCACCGTAGTGCCGCGCGACACGTTCACGAGCCAGCCCTTCGGGCCGAGCGCCTGCAGCACCTCGGCATCGACGATGCCGCGCGTGGCCTCGCCGCCGGGCAGGATGACGATCAGCACGTCGCACCATTCGGCCATGGCCGCGAGGCTGCCGAAGTGGCGGTGCGGGCTGTCCTCGCGTGCCGTGCGGCTGAAGTAGCCCAGCTCCATCTCGAAGCCCGAGAGCCGCCGCGCGATGGTGCTGCCGATGCGCCCGAAGCCGGCAATGCCCACGCGCTGGCCGAAGAAGCGCGTGGCCAGCGCCATCGGGCCCTTGGCCCACTCGCCGCTGCGCACGAAGCGGTCGCCGGCCGGAATGGACCGCTGCAGCGCGAGCGTGAGGCCGACGGCAAGGTCGGCCACGTCGCCATTGAGCACGTCGGGCGTGTTGGTCACGCGGATGCCGCGCGCGCGGCAGGCTGCAAGGTCGATGCCGTCGGTGCCCACGCCATAGCAGGCGATCAGCTCCAGGGCCGGCAGCGATGCGATGAGCTCGGCGCTGGCACCGAGCTCGCCGCGCGTGGCCACCGCGCGGATGTCCGCGGCGTGCTCGGCGATGAAGGCCTGCCGGTCCGGCGCCTCCCACCAGCGAAGCAGCGTGTAGCTCGCCTGCATCGGCGCCATGTCCCATTCCGGATAGGGGCCGGGCATCAGCACATGCGGGGGTTTCGAGGCAGCGGTCAAGCGGATTCTCCTGCGGGGATGGCGCGGCTGCGCAAATTAGATACCGGTAACTCTAACCGCGATCCACCAGTGCCAGAGAGAAGCCACACGAAGGTTTTCACCATTGACGGCACAATAAGATACCGGTAACGTATTTGCATTGCCACCGCGCCCGCGCATTCCGCCATCCCTCCTGGAGCCCCGCTTGAAACTCTTCGACCTGACCGGGCGCACCGCCCTCATCACCGGCTCCAGCAAGGGCATCGGCTTTGCGCTGGCCGCGGCGCTGGGCTCGGCCGGCGCGCGCATCGTGCTCAATGCGCGCGATGCCGTCGCGCTCGAAGCCGCGCGCGACGCCCTGCGCGCCCGGGGCGTTGCGGCCGAGGCCGTGGCCTTCGACGTGACCGACGCCGCCGCGGTGGAAGCCGGCGTGGCGCGCGTCGAAGCCGACATCGGCGCCATCGACATCCTGGTCAACAACGCCGGCATGCAGCATCGCGGCGCGTTCGCGGAGTTTCCGATCGACGCCTGGCACAAGATCACCACCACCAACATCGACAGCGTGTTCTTCGTCGGCCGCTTCGTGGCGCAGCGCATGATCGAGCGCAAGCGCGGCAAGATCATCAACGTCTGCTCCGTGCAAAGCGAGTTGGGCCGCCCGGGCATTGCGCCCTATGCCGCCACCAAGGGCGCGGTGAAGATGCTCACCAAGGGCATGGCGATCGACCTCGGCAAGCACGGCATCCAGGTCAACGGCCTGGGCCCGGGCTATTTCAAGACCGAGCTGACGCAGTCGCTGGTGGCCGATGAAGCCTTCACGGCCTGGCTCTCCGGCCGCACGCCCGCGGGCCGCTGGGGCGACGTGGAAGAACTCGGCGGCGCGGCGATCTTCCTGGCGTCGGACGCATCGAGCTTCGTCAACGGCCACATCCTGTACGTGGACGGCGGCATCACCGCGAGCCTCTGATCCATGGGCGCGAAGCCAGGCCAGCGCGTGGCCGTGATCGGCGTCGGCATCATGGGCTCGGCCATTGCGCGCCGCCTGCTCGAATGCGGCCACGCGGTGTGCGTGTTCGACCTCGACGCTGCCAAGGTCGCCACGCTGCAGCAGCAAGGTGCGCTCGCCGCCGGCACTGCGGCTGCGGCCGCATCGGCGAGCGACTTCGTCATCACCAGCCTCAACTCTGCGGCGGTGCTGGAGCGTGCGCTCTTCGGCGAAGCCGGCGTGGCCGCCGCTGCGCCCGCCGATCCGCGGCGGCTGCTGATCGACATGTCTTCCATCGACCCGGCCTCCACGCGCCGTCTCGCACAGTTGCTGCACGAGCGCACGGGCATGGGTTTCGTCGATGCGCCGTTGTCGGGCGGCGCGCCCAAGGCCCTGCTCGGGCAACTGACGGTCATGGCAGGCGGCAGCGAGGACGACGTGGCGCGCGCACGCGCCGTGATGGACAGCCTGTGCGCCAACTACACCCGCATGGGCGAAAGCGGCGCGGGCCAGACCACCAAGCTGGTCAACCAGCTGCTTTGCGCGATCGGCTTCCAGGCCGTGGCCGAGGCGGTGCGGCTGGCGGAGGCCGGCGGCGTCGATGCGTCCAAGCTGCACACCGCGCTGGCCGGTGGCCGGGCCGACAGCCAGATCCTGCGCGAGTTCGGCCCCAAGATGGCCGCGCGCGACTTCACGCCCACCGGCCGCATCGACAACATGCTCAAGGACCTCGAGGCCGTGCAGGCCTTTGCACAGGGCGAACGCCTGCCGCTGCCGCTGGCGGGCGCGGTCTCCGAGCTGCACCGCGCCTTCGTCGCGGCCGGGCTCGGGGCAGAAGACACGGCCGCCATGATGCGGCAGTTCAACGGCTACGCGCGCGACTGAAGCGCGTGCTGGCTGATATTGGCCACCCACAGAAAGAAGACACCATGTTCATCCGTTGCGCGTTTTTCCGGGGCCGGGTCAAGGCCGGCATGGAAGAGGCTTTCGACCGGCACGTGCACGAAAAGCTGGTGCCGCTGTGGACCCGCTTTCCGGGCGTGCTCGAAGTGCGCGTGCTGCGCCAGATCGAAAGCGACGTGAGCGATCCCGAACTGGCCATGGTGCTGTCGACCCGCTATGCGAGCCGCGAAGACATCGCGCATGCGCTCGATTCGCCGGTGCGCTACGAAAGCCGCGAGGTCTCGAAGCACCTGTTCGAGATGTTCGACGGCACGGTCTTCCACACGGTCTTCAGCGCCGAGGAATTCCCGCTCGCCAACCGTTGATGCGGGGAGGAGCCGCTGGCGGCAAAGGAGAAAGCTCTCGCATGAACGGGGCGGCACAATCGTCCGCGTGCGCCTCTTCAACCACTGCCTGCCCGCCGGCCTCGCGCTGGCACTCGCTCTCGCCGCGCCCGCTGCGCGCGCGGCAGACCCGGTGCTGCTCGTCACCTCGCCGGCCGCCCTGCAGGCCGCCGAGAAATCCGGCGCCGGCTTCGCCCGCTGGATCGGCGCAGCACCCGCTTCGGCCGACGGCATCACGAGCAACCAGGCGCTGATGCGCGCGCCGGCGTGGCAATCGATCGCCACGCCGCTCGGCGACAGCCTCGCGCGCATCCGGCGCAGCGACCCGCAGGCCGGCGTCGGCATCTCGCGCTACCCGCATCGGCTGTTCGATGCGCGCTGGCTTGCGAGCCCGGACGCATTCTTCGAACTGGTGGGCGTTGCCAACCGCATGGACCGCCGGCCCTTCCAGAACGGCGCCTGCGGCGAGACGCGGCTGGTGTACCGGCTCGCCTACCGCACCGCCGCGATGCAGTCGCGCCTGCCGATGACCGTCAACGTGGAACTGCGCGGCGATGCGCCCGACGCCGACGGTAGTTGCGCGAGCACCGCACGGCGCTGGCAGCCGCCGCAGCCCTCGATGCGAGACGAGGCGTTCGGCCGCTGGCTGGTGTCGGCCGACGGTCCGCTGGCGCCGCAGCGCCTCGCGCCCGCGCGCATCGCGCAGGTCACCATCAACCTGCAGAGCGTGCGCTGGCCCTCGGCCGTGCGACCCGATCTCGGCGGCCATGCGGAGTACATGCTGCGCGCTTTCCGCTGGAATGCAGGCACGCGGCGCTTCGACGTGGCGCCGCTCGAAAACACGCCCGATGTCGCGCGGCTCAAGGCCAGTGCCCCGCTGCGCAAGGAGCTGCGGCAGTGGCTGCAACAGCCCGCCAACCTGCGCGCGCTGGACGAGGCCACGCTGCAAATTCCCGAGAAGTTCCTGGCGACCGAGGCCATCTCGGTGGCGCCGCGCGGCCTTGCGCGGCTGGCGAACCGGCCGTTCGCACAGGTCTTCCCGCCCAGCGAATGGCAGGCCGTGCCCGGCAGCCGCACGCTGCAGTCGCCGCAGGCGCTGCTGCGCCGCCTCGACGACCTCAGCTGCATGGGCTGCCACCAGAGCCGCGCGGTCGCTGGCTTTCACCTGCTCGGCATCGACCGGCGCGGCGCATCGCGCACCTTCACGGCGGGCAATGCGCTGGCGCTGCCGCACTCGCCGCACCTGCAGGACGAACTGGCGCGGCGCGGCCGCTATGTGCACGCCGCGCTGTCCGCGCCTCTGCCTGATCCGTTCCGGCCGCTGGCCGAACCCGACGTCACCGATGCCGCACCGCAGAAAGCCACGGTCGGCGCGAGCTGCGAGCCCACCCGCATCACGCAGTCGGCCAACCCATGGCTGGACCGCGCCGAAAAACTGCCGCGCGTCGCCTGCGAAGGCGCGTCCTCCGTGTGCGAGAAAACCTCGGTGGGCTTTCCCGGCGGCATGTGCTCGGGCCCGTGCGATCCGCTGGACAAGAACGGCACCTGCGGTGGCATTGCCATCCTCAGCGACTTCAACCAGTGCCTGGCCGCGAACAGGCCCTTCGGCGAATGCCTGGGCAGGCACACGCGGCCCGGCAACCTGCGCAGCTGCTCGGCGCAGCAACCCTGCCGCGACGACTTCATCTGTGCGCAGGCTGAGGGCCAACCCGAAGGCCGCGGGGCGTGCATACCGCCGTACTTCCTTTTCCAGATGCGGGTGGACGGGCACTCCTGACACCACCGGCACGGCGCGTCATCCTTTGGGTGACAACTTCTGAACTATGGACAAGGCGCAAGCCGGCGGTGCAGCATCGTTGTCTTGTCAATTTTGTTGCACGCCAGCGCTTTCCTCGAAGTCGCACTTCCTATCGGCGTAATTTTCCAACCAAGGAGCGTTTATGCCTACGTTGAACATGACGGCCGGCTCGACCGTTACTCTTGACGAATCCGCCACTTTGCAGAACCTTGCCGCTACCCCCGCTGTTGCGGGGGACAGTAACGACAATGATATTTCCGTAAGCTCTCTGCCCACGGCCTTCAGCAGCCGCCTGGCGGTGCAGGGTGTGGGAACCGCCATCAACGCCGCGCTGAGCGGCTATGACGGCACCAACACCGGCACGAACGCATTCACATTCAGCGTATCCGGCACGGTCACCGATGTTTCATTTACGGACGCGAACGGCGCATTGCTCAATGGTTTCGACAGCGGCCTCGATACTGCCGACGGCGAAGATATTTTCCTGTACACCGACACGACCAACAACAACGTCGTGTACGGAAAGACGGCCCTCAATGTCGTCGTGTTCGCAGCCTACCTGGAGGAAACGGGAAGCCCGGTGACGGGCGCCAAGCTGTGGACGGTCCAGTATGAAGCGTTGTCGAACCCGGATGCTTCGAACCCGGACGACGCCGTCAATCTTGCCGACAAGATATTTGTGTCGGTCGCTTCGGCCAGCGAGTTCTCATTCGCGAATGTGCCCTCGGGCCAGAACCTGTTCGCGATGTTCGGCAATGCAAGCACCGCGATCGTCGTGACAGGCAAGAATCCGGCGAACGAATCGACCGGAGCCAGCATCAACACCGGCGACACGGTCAATACCAGTATGGGAGGCGGGCTCACGACCATCGGCACCAACAACCAGATGATCGATCCGCCCAGTGCCAAGAACCCAGGCGAGGGGATGTACTTCACCTTCGTGACTGGCGCCAATGCCGACGATACGGTTCCCAATCTCGATCAGAACGAGGCCGACGAAGAATCGAACATCGATTTCACCGGCCTTCTCGGCACCACTGCGGCGTCTTTCACTATCTCGCAATTGCAGCCCAACAAAGCCGCCACCCTCAAGATCAGTGCCTTTACGACGGTGCTGGCGTCTGGCGACGCATACGTGGACAACCTGCAAAACAATACGGCGATCAATATCGGCTCGGTCGTCGTTCGTGATTCCGCTGGGAATCTGGTCACGGGCCTTTCCATCGATCTCAGCGGCAACACCGCTGTTATCGGTGGAATCAAGGCCGGCTATGTCATCGAGTACCAGACGGATGCCAACCACAATCGGGTATTGATCGAGAACGTCGGATCGGCCACCAACAACAATCTCAACGCCAGTTTCGACATCGGTGGTTTCAGCCTGCCCAGGTCCGAGCAGGCGACCGGGGAAGTCGGCTCCATGATGATCTTCGAGGACGACGGCCCGTCCATCGTGCTGGCAGCGCCCATCGACACGGCACTGCTCAACACGCAGGACGTCGACACCATCGGCGCCGCCACCGACTCTGCCACGGAGGACTTCTCGACCGCCTTCAGCGTGGCGTCGAGCAGCTACGGCGCCGACGGTCCGGGCACCACCGTCTCGAGCTTTGCACTTGGCGTGGCCACGCAAGGCGGCGACTCCGGGCTCAAGAGCGATGGCGCCACCATCTACCTGTACCTGGTGGCCGGCAAGGTCATCGGTTCGACGGCCGCTGTCGTGGGCGACATCACGGCGGGCAACACCATCTTCGACCTGGCCGTGAGTGCCACCGGCTCCGTGACCTTGCAACAGTTCGCCGAGATCGACCATGCGCTGCCGGGTGATTCGTCCAACTACGCGGACCAGGAGGCCACGCTGGCCGATGGACTGATCACGCTCACCAATACCGTGACGGTCACCGATGGCGACGGTGACACGGCCTCCGATTCCGAGGTGCTCAACATCGGTGCCAACATCCGCTTCGACGACGACGGCCCGTCCGTCGTGCTGGCAGCGCCCATCGACACGGCAGTGCTCAACACGCAGGACGCCGACACCATCGGCGCCGCCACCGACTCCGCCACGGAGGACTTCTCGACCGCCTTCAGCGTGGCGTCGAGCAGCTACGGCGCCGACGGAGCGGGCACCACGGTCTCGAGCTTTGCACTTGGCGTGGCCACGCAAGGCGGCGACTCCGGGCTCAAGAGCGATGGCGCCACCATCTACCTGTACCTGGTGGCCGGCACGGTCATCGGTTCGACGGCGGCCGTCGTGGGCGACATCACGGCCGGCAACACCATCTTCGACGTCACAGTCAGCGCAACCGGCTCGGTGACGCTGCAGCAGTTTGCCGAGATCGATCACGCGCTGCCGGGTGATTCGTCCAACTACGCGGACCAGGAGGCCACGCTGGCCGACACCTTGATCACCCTCACCAATACCGTGACGGTCACCGATGGCGACGGTGACACGGCCTCCGATTCCGAGGTGCTCAACATCGGTGCCAACATCCGCTTCGACGACGACGGCCCGTCCGTCGTGCTGGCAGCGCCCATCGACACGGCACTGCTCAACACGCAGGACGCCGACACCATCGGCGCCGCCACCGACTCTGCCACGCAGGACTTCTCGACCGCCTTCGGCGTGACGTCGAGCAGCTACGGCGCCGACGGGGCCGGCACCACCGTCTCCAGCTTCGCGCTCGGCGTGGCCACGCAGGGCGGCGACTCCGGGCTCAAGAGCGATGGCGCCACCATCTACCTGTACCTGGTGGCCGGAACGGTCATTGGATCGACTTCGGCCACCGAAGCCGGCATCACGGCAGGCAACACCATCTTCGACGTCACAGTCAGCGCAACCGGCTCGGTGACGCTGCAGCAGTTTGCCGAGATCGACCATGCGCTGCCGGGCGACTCATCCAACTACGCGGACCAGGAGGCCACGCTGGCCGATGGACTGATCACGCTCACCAATACCGTGACGGTCACCGATGGCGACGGTGACACGGCCTCCGATTCCGAGGTGCTCAACATCGGTGCCAACATCCGCTTCGACGACGACGGCCCGTCCGTCGTGCTGGCAGCGCCCATCGACACGGCAGTGCTCAACACGCAGGACGCCGACACCATCGGCGCCGCCACCGACTCCGCCACGGAGGACTTCTCGACCGCCTTCAGCGTGGCGTCGAGCAGCTACGGCGCCGACGGAGCGGGCACCACGGTCTCGAGCTTTGCACTTGGCGTGGCCACGCAAGGCGGCGACTCCGGGCTCAAGAGCGATGGCGCCACCATCTACCTGTACCTGGTGGCCGGCACGGTCATCGGTTCGACGGCGGCCGTCGTGGGCGACATCACGGCCGGCAACACCATCTTCGACGTCACAGTCAGCGCAACCGGCTCGGTGACGCTGCAGCAGTTTGCCGAGATCGATCACGCGCTGCCGGGTGATTCGTCCAACTACGCGGACCAGGAGGCCACGCTGGCCGACACCTTGATCACCCTCACCAATACCGTGACGGTCACCGATGGCGACGGTGACACGGCCTCCGATTCCGAGGTGCTCAACATCGGTGCCAACATCCGCTTCGACGACGACGGCCCGTCTGTCGTGCTGGCAGCGCCCGTCGACACGGCGGTGCTCAACACACAGGACGCCGACACCATCGGCGCCGCCACCGACTCCGCCACGGAGGACTTCTCGACCGCCTTCGGCGTGGCATCGAGCAGCTACGGCGCCGACGGCCCCGGCACCACCGTCTCGAGCTTCGCGCTCGGCGTGGCAACGCCGGGCGGTGCTTCCGGACTCACGAGCGACGGCGCATCCATCAAGCTGTACCTGGTGGGCGGGAATGTCGTTGGTTCGACGGCGGCCGTCGTCGGCGACATCAACGCGGGCAACACCATCTTCGACCTGGCCGTGAGCGCCACCGGTTCGGTGACCTTGCGGCAGTTTGCGGAAATCGACCATGCGCTGCCGGGCGTGGGGTCCAACTACGCGGCCCAGCAGGCCACGATGGTCGACACCTTGATCACCCTCACCAATACCGTGACGCTCACCGATGGGGATGGCGACACCGCAACCGATTCCGAGGTGCTCAATATCGGTGCCAACATCAAGTTCGACGACGACGGCCCGACGGTGACCGCCATCTCCGACCTCACCGGAGCGAACGACGGCCTGCCTATTGCCGGAACCTACAACTTCTCCGTGGGCGCCGACGATGTGGACAACGCGTCGACCGACGGCATCGTGCTGAACAGCCTGACCGGCACGACCGGCGGCGGGCGGGCCATCACCGATGCGGCCGTCTCGCACTTTGCCGAAGACGCCACCACGGTCACCTACCACTTCAGCTTCAACTACTACCCCGGGCCCACGTCGACCACGACGCAGGCGGCAACGGGCACGGTCGTCTTCAACAAGACCGACGGTACCTTTGCCTTTGACATGGATCAGCTCATCGGTGGACAAACGACGTTCTCCACGAGCTCGCCGCTGGCCTCCTTCAACTACGACAC
Organism: Variovorax sp. SPNA7; assembly: GCF_033807855.1. NCBI lineage: Bacteria > Pseudomonadati > Pseudomonadota > Betaproteobacteria > Burkholderiales > Comamonadaceae > Variovorax > Variovorax sp. SPNA7. Next base: position 2,414,322 of record NZ_CP138513.1, on the reverse strand, counting down.
CGAAGGCAACAACTCGCCGGAGATCGTGGTCCAGCAGTACAGCAGCGACTTCTTCGGCGTGCTGTCCGCCAGTTCCGCCAAGCCTCCGAGCGACTCCGGCGATCTGATGTCGGGCAACGATCACGCGTTCGCGACGGGCGAAATCTTCACCAGCGAGAGTACGGCCTTCGTCAACGTCGCAACCGACACCCTCGGGGTCAACTCCGACACCGTCCAGGCTGGCGAACTGCTGAACTTCGACTTCTACAGGTCGAATCCGGTGAGCAACCCCACTTCGACGAGTCCGCCGCAACAGCCCGGCGCGGCCATTGTCGGTACGGACAAGGCCTATGCCGACGCAATCGACATCACGATCGATCAGATCACGGACGGCGAAGACGTGGCCATCCTGTTGAAGTTGTTCGATGCCTCGACCAACACCACCACGACCCGGCTGCTGATCGCCAACTCTGCGGCGGACTATCAATCGGCCGGAGGAGGCACGAAGATCGTCAGCATCGGCGAGGACGACTACGACAGCGCCATCTACCAGATTGCGGGCGTGCAGGTCCTGAGCAGCACCGAAGACCTCACCGGCACGGGCATCAGCCTGAGTACCCATGAGACGGTGAACCTGACGGCAACCGGGATGAACTATGCCGATACGTCGGACAACGATGTGTTCAAGATCATCAAGATCGATGTGATCACAGAAACGACCATCAACTCGGACGTGGACCTGAACTTTGCAGGCCAGTTGATCGACGGCGATGCGGACTACGCGAACTTCGACTTCGATGTTCATCTGGAAATCGATGGCATCGCCAACCTGATCGCCACAACCAACCAGCCGGAAGCGATCGCGTAGCGCGCTCCACTCCAGGGGCAAGGGGCGGCAGAAATGCCGCCCCTTCTCGTCTGGCCCTGCGCCAGGTGGACAACCACAAGAGCTGCCCATCAGGCACCCGCCGAACTATCGCTTGCAATTTGATCGCATGCGATATATCATCGGGCCCATGCCTGCCAAGCCCCCCTCCATCCCATCCGCCGATGCCCCCCAAGGCGACGCGCTCGCGCTGGACGAGCAGCTCTGCTTCGCGCTCTATTCGACGATGCTGAGCCTCAACAAGGTGTACCGCGGGCTGCTGCGCGACCTGGACCTCACCTACCTGCAATACCTCGTCATGCTGGTGCTGTGGGAGCAGGACGGCATCAACGTGTCCGAGATCTGCGCGCGGCTGTCGCTCGAAACGACCACCCTCACTCCCCTCCTCAAGCGGCTCGAAGCGCGCGGCCTCATCCAGCGCGTGCGGTCGGCAACGGACGAACGGCAGGTAATCGTGTCGCTCACGGCCGAAGGCCGCGCACTTCGCGGCACGGCCAAGGCTCTTCCCTCCTGCGTCGCACAGGCCATGGAGTTGCCGCCAAAGGACATCGTCAAGCTGCGCACGCAGTTGCGAACGCTGCGCTCCAACCTCGACAGGAACGCGTGATGGCCTGCCGCATCCGCCTTCCTGCTTCTTTTTCCTATTTATATCGCACGCGATATTCATACGAACGATAGTTTCAGCCACTGTATCAACCACGACGTCAAAGAAGGAACGCACCATGTCCGCAAACAGCAAGAATCTCACCGCCACCCCGACCCGCCGCAGCCTGCTGGCCGGCGGTGCTTCCATTGCAGCCGGAGCCCTCGTGGCGACCGGCTTCTCCAAGGCGGCATCCGCCGCTTCCACTGCCGCGCCGAAAGCCGGCGCGGTTCACGCCTCTTCGAAAGGAAAGCAGACCATGAGCAACACCATCGTCACCAAGGACGGCACCCAGCTCTACTACAAGGACTGGGGCTCCGGCCAGCCCGTCGTGTTCAGCCACGGCTGGCCGCTCAATTCCGACAGCTGGGAATCGCAGATGCTGTTCCTGGCATCGCAGGGCTACCGCGCCGTGGCGCACGACCGCCGCGGCCATGGCCGCTCGAGCCAGCCCTGGAACGGCAACGACATGGACACCTACGCCGACGACCTGGCCACGGTGATCGAAACGCTGGACCTGAAGAACGCCATCCTGGTCGGCTTCTCGACGGGCGGCGGCGAGGTGGCGCGCTACATCGGCCGCCACGGCACCAAGCGCGTGGCCAAGGCCGCGCTGATCTCGGCCGTGCCGCCGCAGATGCTGAAGACCGCCGCCAACCCCGGCGGCCTTCCGATGGAAGTGTTCGACGGCTTGCGCGCGGCGCAGCTTGCCAACCGCTCGCAGTTCTACAAGGACGTGCCCTCGGGTCCGTTCTTCGGCTTCAACCGGCCGGGCGCCAAGGTCTCGCAGGGACTGATCGACTCGTGGTGGGCGCAGGGCATGCTCGGCGGCCACAAGAACACCTACGACTCCATCAAGGCCTTCTCGGAAACCGACTTCACCGAAGACCTGAAGAAGTTCGACGTGCCCACGCTGATCATCCACGGCGACAACGACCAGATCGTGCCGATCGGCGCGTCGGGCCTGGCCTCGGCCAAGCTGGTGAAGAACAACAAGCTCATCGTCTACCCCGGCGCACCGCACGGCCTGACCGACACGCACAAGGACAAGTTCAACGCCGACCTGCTGGCGTTCATCAAGTCCTGAGCGAGGGGCGGGCCTCTCTCGGGCCCGCCCTCCTCACGCTTCTTCGTACCACCGGTCCTTCGACAGCATCACCCGGTGATGCCCCTGCCCGGCCGGCATCATCGGAAAGCAGTTCTCCTGCGCGGCGACCTGCACGTCGAGGAAGAACGGGCCTTCGCTGGCCAGGCATTCGGCCAGCGCGGCTTCGAGTTCGGCCGGGTCCGACACGCGGCGCGCACCCCAGCCGAAGGCCTTGGCCAGCGCCACGAAGTCGGGCAGTGCCTCGTTCCAGCTGTGGCTCAGCCGGTTGCCATGGTTGAGCTCCTGCCACTGCCGCACCATGCCCATGTAGCCGTTGTTGCACAGCACCAGCTTCACCGGCGCACGGTGCTGCACGGCCGTCGACAGCTCCTGGATGTTCATGAGCACCGAGGCATCGCCGCTCACGCAGACCGTCAGCGCATCGGGGTGGCCGATCTGCGCGCCGATGGCTGCGGGCAGCCCGTAGCCCATGGTGCCGGCGCCGCCTGACGTGAGCCAGCGGCGCGGGTTGTCGAAGCGCAGGTACTGCGCGGCCCACATCTGGTGCTGGCCCACGTCGGTGGAGACGATCGCGTCGCGGCCCGCGATGGCGCGCTGCAGCGACGACATCAGCTGCTGCGGCAGGATCGCATCGCCGCGCGGCACGAAGCGCAGGCACTCCTCGGCGCGCCAGCGCTCGATGCGCTCCCACCACGGCGCGAGCCGCTCGGGCGCAAGGCCTTCGGCGGGCAGCAGCGCAAGCACGGCGTCGAGGATCGCCGCGCAATCGCCCACCATGGGCACATCGACCTTCACCACCTTGTTGATGCTGCCGGGGTCGATGTCGATATGGATCTTGCGCGCATGCGGGCAGAACTCGTCGAGCTTGCCCGTCACGCGGTCGTCGAAGCGCGCACCGACGCACACCACCAGGTCGGCCGCGTGCATCGCAAGGTTGGCTTCGAGCATGCCGTGCATGCCCAGCATGCCGATGAATTTCGGGTCGGACGCGGGGAAGGCGCCGAGCCCCATCAGCGTGAGCGTGCAGGGCGCGTGCAGGCGCTGCACCAGCTGCGCGAAGGCCTCGCAGGCGGCCGGCCCCGAGTTGATCAGCCCGCCGCCGCCGTAGAGCACCGGCCGGCGCGCGGTAGAGAGCAGGTCGGCCGCGCGCTGCAGCATGGCCTTCGGCGGCAGCGCCGCCCTGCCCGTGCGCAGCGCGCGCAGCGGCTTCGGCGCGGCGCCGTGCGCAAGGCGCATGAGCTGGACATCCTTCGGCACGTCGAGCAGCACCGGCCCCGGCCGGCCCGAGGCGGCGATCTCGAGTGCACGGCGCACCAGCGCCGGCACATCGTCCGCCGCGCGCACCTGCTGGTTCCACTTGGTGACGGGGCGCGACATGCCCAGCGCATCGCTCTCCTGGAAGGCCTGCGTGCCGATCACCGCGGTCGCGACCTGCCCGCTGATGCACAGCACCGGCACCGAATCGCTCATCGCGTCGAGCAGCCCCGTGATGGTGTTGCCCACGCCGGGTCCCGAGGTGACCAGCACCACGCCCACGCGTCCCGTGCTGCGCGCATAGCCCTCGGCCGCATGCACCGCGGCCTGCTCATGGCGCACCAGCACATGGCGCAGCCGCGGTTCGCCGTGCAGCGCGTCGTACAGCGGCAGCGCGGCGCCGCCCGGGTAGCCGAAGATGGTGTCGACGCCGCACTCGACCAGCGTGTCGAGCAGGGCCTCGGCGCCGTTGCGCACGCGCACGGCCGGGTTGGGAGCCTCGTGGGCTCCGGGATGGAGGGCCAGGGAGGACGGAAGGGGAAGGTCGAGCAGTCGCATGCCGTCGATTCTTCCGCTTCTGATGCAGAATTTGCTTCTTTCTTTTGGCTCTTTCGGTCCAATTCATGAAAACCCTTCGGAAAACAGCCTCCAACGAAGAAGGATCTTTCGACAAAATCGACATGGCGATCCTGCGGGTGCTGCTGCTCGACTCGCGCAAGACCCTGCAGGAGATCGGCAACGAGGTCGGCCTGTCGCCCACCAGCTGCTGGACGCGCATCAAGAAGCTCGAAGCGCATGGCGTGATCAAGCGCTACACCATCGACGTGGACCCGGCCAAGCTCGGCTACCACGACTCGGTGATCGTGCAGGTCACGCTCGAAAGCCACACCGACGAAACGCTCTACGACTTCGGCCGCGTGCTCGCGACCATTCCGGAGATCCAGGAGGCCTACCTGGTGTCGGGCGACTACGACTACTACATCCGCATCGCGGTGCGCGACACGCGCGACTACGAACGGCTGCTGCGCGAAAAGCTCTACAAGATCCCGGGCATCCGCCACAGCAAGTCGCACTTCGTGCTGCGCGTGCTGAAGGAGACCAGCGTGCCCGTGATCTGACCGGGGGCTGGGTCAGCGCACGAGCCACCCGTTGATCTCGTCGATGACCTCCGTCCTGGGACCACCCGCCAGCGCCTGCAGCCGTATCCGCGACATCAGGTAGACGAAGCGGGCCTGCGCCAGGTCACGCTGGGCGGAGACCTTCTGCTGCTCCGCGGTCAGCACGTCGGGCAAGGTGCGGCTGCCGGCCTCGAACGAGCGGCGGTTCGAGATGACGACCTGCTCCGAGGAGCGCACGGCCTGTTCGAGGGCCCTGACCCGGAGGACGCCTTCCGTCACGCCGCGGAACTCGCGGTGCAGCCGTACCGCGAGGTCGCGGCGCAAGGCCTCGAGGGCCTCTTCTGCACGCAGCTGCCCTGCGATGGCCTGCCTAACGGTCGAACTCACATGGCCGCCCGAGTAAAGAGGAATGCTGAGCTGCAGGCCGATGGACTTGTTGCTGTAGCGGGTCTTGATGTTGTTGATGGTGTCGCTGTCGTTGCGGGACCACTGGGCGATGGCGTCCAGGGTCGGGTAGTGGCCGGCCTGTGCCTTCTCCAACTCGTATTTGGCCGCTTCCACCTGCGCGACGAGCGACTGCAGTTCGGGGCTGTTGGTTTCGGCCTGTTCGACCCAGTCTTCCAGCCGGTCGGGCGACGGCGGGACCAGCCGCATCCTGGACGAGTCCAGCGGCGCCAGCCGGTCGATCGGGCGATTGACCAGGCTCTGGATCTGCCTGCGCGTGAAGTCCAGGTTCTGGCGCGCCTCGAGTTCCTGCGCCAGGTTGAGATCCAGCGCCGCACGTGCTTCGTCGATGTCGGTGCGCGTACCGAACCCTGCGCCAAGCCGCTTCTGCGCGGCATCGAACTGGGTCGTGTAGGCGGTCTTCTGCGCCAGCACCAGTGCAAGATGCTCCTCGGCCAGGAGCGCCTCGAAATAGGCGCCGCTCACGCGCACGCCGACGTTCTGCGTTTCGCGCTCGAGCGTTGCCTCGGCATCGTCCACCTGCGCCTGCGCCTGGCGGTAGTCGGCCATCTGGTACATGCGGAAGATGGGTTGCCTCAAGGTCAGCGCCTCGCTGCTGCTGGTATAGCGCAGGTTGGCCGTGACGAGTTGCCCGGAAGCATCCGGCGAAGTTCTCTCCAGCCAGTTCCGATAGCGCGAGACGCTCGCCGACACGCTGGGAAGCAGCTGCGCACGGGCCTGCGGCAGGCGCTCGCGCCGGGCGTCCGTGGCAGCCCGCACCGCCCGGATCGTCGAGTCTTGAACCAGCGCTTCCCCATAGGCCTGCGACAGGTCGAGCGACCAGGCCGGCCCGCAGAAAAGGCCGGCGCCAGCAGCGAATGCCAGCAGGTTTTTCTTCACCTTCATTCTTCCGTCATCGAGGCGGCGATGCGCTTGGTGAGCGGATGCAGAAGGTAGACGAGCAGCGAGCGTTCCCCCGTCTTGAAGACCACCTCGACGGGCATGCCCGGCTGCAGCGAACGTTTGCCGAGCTTCTTCAGCCCCTCCTGCGTCACGGCCACCCGCGCCAGGAAATAGCTCGCGTTGGTCTGCGGGTCGACCAGCAAGTCGCCGGAGACCGACACCAGCTTGCCCTGCACCACGAGCTGCGGAGAATGGGCAAAGCTCGAGAAGCGCACATCCACCGGTATGCCGGCGCGGACGCGGTCGATCAGGTGAGGCGGCACCCGGGTCTCCAGCAGCAGGGGTTCGTTGGCAGGAACCACGTCCATCAGTTTTTGCCCCGGCGCGACCACGCCGCCAACGGTCTGCGCCACCAGCGCCACCACCTGGCCCGAAGCGGGCGAGCGGATCTCGGTGCGGCCCAGTTCATCGCGCAAGGCGACGAACTTCTCGAAATCTCCAAGCACCTCGCGGCTGACTTCGGCCTGGTGGGTTTCCACCTCCTTGTGGTACTCCTGCTGCCTCGCAATGGCACGTTGGCGAAGCTCCGCGATCGACCGCCGGGCCCGGCCCATGTTGCCGATGAGTTCGGCAATGAAGGTGTTCGATTCCGCAACCTGGCGCTCCATCTCCAGCTGGCGATTGCGCGGGGCAAACCCCTCGCCGACCATCTTGCGCGTCTGGCCCAGTTCTTCGTTGAGAAGCGACAACTGGATTCGGCGGCTGCCCAACATGCTTGAATAGGCTTGGGACAGCTCCTGCTGGCCCTGGATGTTCTCTTCGATCGATTGCAGGTCGGCGCGCAAGGCGGCGCGGCGCGACCTGAGCAGTTGCTCCTGGTTGAACATCTGCTGCCGGATCAGCGGGTCAGAAGCCGCCGCCTGCAGGTCCGGGTGAAAGTCGATGGTGTTCTGGCCGGCCTGTTCCGCCAGCAGCCGGCTTTGTATGGCGCGAAAACCCAGGTACCGCTGCCGCACGGTCTCGAAGCTCGCCCTGGCCGCGGCGTCGTCGAGCTTGAACAGCAACTGGCCCTCCTGGACCTGGTCGCCCTCGCCCACCCGCACTTCCTTGAGGATGCCGCCGATCTGGTGCTGGACCGCCTTGCGCTTGGTGTCGATGGCCACCTGTCCCTGGCTCGGCACGCCCTCGTCCAGCGGAGCGAATGCAGCCCACAGCACGAAGCCGCCGAATCCGGCAGCCAGGGCCCACGCGCCGATGCGCCCGGCACGGCCGAACTCGTTCCTGAGGCCGTTTGCATCGTCCTGCGACGGATCGTTGTCCTCGACCGGCACGGGGTTGGAAGTGACGTCCCTGAGAAGATTCGGTTTGGCCATTTGAAGCTCCCGGAAATGAATCGATGACTGGAGGAAGGCACCGGCTCAGGCCGACTGCACCACCAGGGGCGCCGTTCGCACCGCAGGCTGCGGGCGGCGAAAAGACGCGAGCACGGCATCGCGCGGCCCGTCCGCGGCCAGCACGCCGTCGCTCAGGACCATGAGGCGGTCGGCCACGGAAACCGCGCCCTGGCGGTGCGTCACCAGGAACACCGTTTTTCCCTTGGCCTTCAGCTGCCGTATGGCGCACACCAGCGCGGCCTCTCCGGCGTCGTCGAGGTTGGCATTCGGCTCGTCCAGGACAATGAGCGAAGGGTCGCCATAGATCGCACGCGCCAGCCCGATGCGCTGCCTCTGCCCGCCCGAAAGCAGGCTGCCTGCGTCGCCGATGGGGGTGTCGTAGCCCTTGGGGAACCGCAGGATCGTCTCGTGCATGCCGGCGCTGCTTGCGGCCTCGATCACCTTGCGCGAGTCGGTCTCGCCGAGCCGCGCGATGTTTTCGGCGATGGTGCCGCCGAACAACTCCACGTCCTGCGGCAGGTAGCCGATATGCGGGCCCAGCTCCAGGCGGTTCCAGCCACCGATCGGCACCTCGTCGAGCAGCACCGAGCCGGAAGATGCGCTCCAGATGCCCACCATCACCTTTGCCAGCGTCGACTTGCCCGAACCCGAAGGGCCCAGCACCGCGACCACGGTTCCTGCGGGAACCGCAAACGAAATATTCCTGAGGATCGGTGTCGCTCGCCCTGCGGCCCCTGCAGAGACAGCTTGCAGGCTGATGGTGCCGGTCGGCCCCGCCCGTGAAGGGACACGGTCCTGCTCGGGAAATTCGTCCAGCAGTCTTTCGAGCCGCTGGAATGCGCTGCGGCAGGAGACAAAGCCACGCCACGTGCCGACCAGCTGGTCGATCGGCGCCAGTGCGCGGCTCATCAGCACGTTCGCCGCGATCATGGCGCCGGGCGACAACTGGCCATCGATCACCAGCAGCGCGGCTGCGCCCAACGCGAGCGACTGTTGGCTGTAGCGTATGAACTTGCTCCAGCCGGCAACGCGGTTGATGGCGCCCTGCGCCAGGGTGCCCTTGCCCATGGAGGCCGCATGCTGGCGATTCCAGCGCTTTTGCAGATTGGCGACCATGCCCATCGATTCGAGCATCTCGATGTTTCGAAGCTTGCCCTGCAGGTCGCCCATCGTTTCGCCCGCGGCTTTCAGCACCTCTTCCGATGGCGCGGCAGTCTGCCTCTGCCCGAACCAGGCCACTGCCGCCTGGACCAGCGCGAACCCCAGCGCAAGGACCCCGAGCCAGGGATGGAGAAAGAAGATCACCGCGATATAGATCGGCGTCCAGGGCGCGTCGAAGAGCGCAAAGACGCCCGGGCCGGTGAGGAACTGGCGGATCTGGCTGAGGTCTGCGAAGGGCCTGGACTTGCTGGAATCCGACTGGCCGAGATAGGCCTGGAAGCTTCCGTTGAACACCCGGGTGCTCAGTTGCCGGTCGAAACGCAGGCTGGCCCGCACCAGGAGGCGCGAGCGCAGCCATTCCGACAAGGCCAGCGCCACGAAGAGGAGCAGCGTGATCAAGGACAGCGCGAGCAAGGTCATCTCGCTTTGGCTGGACAGCACGCGATCGAATATCTGCAGCATGTAGAGCGTCGGCCCGAGCATGAGCAGGTTGGCCAGGAAGCTCAGCGAGCCGACCAGCAGGAACTCTCGTCGGAAACCCCAAAGAGCGCGCGCCAGTTCGCTGCGGCTGAAGAACGATGGCTTGTTCATGGCTGTGGGCTCACCTGCGGCGCCACGCTCGCGGCGTTTGCCGCCTTGCGCACGCGGTCCATCGCCTGCTCGCCGGCTTGCCGCAGCGCGGCCAGTACTTCGTCGCGTGCGCCGAAGCCCTGCATCGCGCCATCGCACAGCACCAGCATCTTGTCGGCCACGGCCAGCACGCTGGTGCGGTGCGTCATGATGACGAACGTGGTGCCGCGCGCCTTGAGCTTCAGGATGGCGGCCGTGAGTGCGGCATCACCGGCATCGTCGAGGCTCGAATTCGGTTCGTCGAGCACCACCAGCGTGGGCTCGCCGTAGAGCGCGCGCGCCAATGCAACCCGCTGCCGCTGCCCGCCCGACAGCACCGTGCCTTCGGGCCCGACGGGGCTGTCGTAACCCAGCGGCAGGCCCGTGATGTGGGCATGCAGGTCGACCGCCTGCGCGGCCTCCTTGACCTTCGAAGGCCGCACCTCTCCAAAGCGCGCAATGTTTTCGGCCAGGGTGCCTTCGAGCAACTCCACCTCCTGGGGCAGATAGCCGATGTGCGGGCCGAGTTCGGCCTTGTCCCACGCGAACACGTCCGCGCCATCCAGCCGCACCTTGCCGCTCGCCGCCGGCCAGAGGCCGACGATCAGGCGCGCCAGGGTCGTCTTCCCCGCGGCAGAGGGACCGACGACGGCAAGCACGTCGCCGGGCAGCAGGCTGAAGGCCACGTTCTTCAAGATGGCCGAACTGCCGCCTGGCGCGCCTGCAACAAGGCTTTCGACTTGCAGCGCGCCTTTGGGCGGCGGCAGCGGCATCGTCTCCGGCCGCGGCGCGATGGCACCCAACAGGCTGCCCAGCCGCTGCCATGCATCGCCCGCGTGCACCACCGTGCGCCATTGCGCCACCAGCAGCACCAGCGGCGCCAAGGCCCGGCCGCCCAGGATGGAGCCGACCACCATCATTCCGGCGTCGCCGTTGAGCTGGTTCGTCAGCAGCAGCCAGGCACCCAGGCCGAGCAGCAGGGAACCCATGGTGACCTGCATGAACTTGCTGACGGCCTGGCAGGCTCCGGCGTTGTCCGAGGCCAAGGCTTCGCGCTGCAGGAAATCGCGCCGCTTGCCCATCCAGCGGCGATGGACGTCCCGCAGCATGCCCATCGACTCGATCACCTGCGAATTTCGCAGCGCCGCATCCGCATACTGCTGCGCTTCGATCGCGCATCGGTTGGCCGACACCAGCGGCGGCCGCGTGTTGCGGTCGTTGAGCCAGCCGACGAACACCTGCAGCAGCGAGCCCACCACGGCCGACCAGCCCAGCACGGGGCTGATGGCGAACATGAGCCCCATGAAGACCAGCGCAACCGGCGCTTCCATCAGCGCGAGCAGCGGCGATGAATACAGGAACTCGCGCAAGGTGCGAAGGTCATTGAGCGGCTGCACGGTCCCGCCCGGCAAGCGCTTGAGGCCGGCTTCGAAGATGGCGGCGAACACGCGGTCCCGCAGCTTCTGGTCGAGCTTCTGCCCGGCCCGGTACATCACCTCGGCGCGCGCCCAGTCGAGCACTTCCATCAGGCAGTAGGCGGCCAGCACCAGCAAGGTCAGCATGGCCAGCGTGAGCGTGCTGCGGCTGTTCACGACCCGCCCATACACCTCGAGCATGTACGCGCTCGGAGCCAGCAGGAGAAGGCCCGAGCACACACTGAACCAGGCCGCCCGCACGAAGTAGCCCTTGAGCGCCGCCACCGCCTGGCGCAGTTCGCCGGACTTTTCCTGAGGTTTCATGCCACCTCGCAGATTGAACGATCGATACGCCTGGGCACAGGCCAAGTGGCAAGGGGCGGCATTGCCGCTGCCCCTTGCCGAAGAGTTCGTTACGCAATGGCCTCCGTTTGCTGGGTGGTGCCGATCAGGTTGGCCACGCCATCGATTTCCAGGTGGACATCGAAGTCGAAGTTCGCGTAGTCGGCATCGCCGTCGATCAGCTGGCCTGCAAAGTTCAGGTCCACGTCCGAATTGATGGTCGTCGATGTGATCACGTCGATCTTGATGATCTTGAACACATCGTTGTCCGCGGTATCGGCATAGTTCATTCCGGTTGCCGTCAGGTTCACCGAGCCGTGGGTACTCAGGCTGACACCCGTGCCGGTGACGTCTTCGGTACTGCTCATGACCTGCACGCCCGCGATCGTGTAATTGGCGCTGTCGTAGTCGTCCACACCGATGCTCACGATCTTCATGCCTCCTCCGGCGGACTGGTAGTCCGATGCGGAATTGGCGATCAGGAGCGTGGTCGTCGTGTCGCTGCTGTCCGTCTTGTTGACCAGCTTCAGCAGGACAGCCACGTCTTCGCCATCCGTGATCTGGTCGATCGTGATGTTGATCGCATCGGCGTAGGCCTTGTCCGTACCGACGACCGTCGCGTCGGGCCGCGGTGGCGGGCTTGTCGCCGTGGGGTTGTTCACCGGATTCGACCTGAAGTAGTCGAAGTTCAGCAGCTCGCCAGCCTGGACCGTGTCGGAATTCACGCCAAGGGTGTTGGTCGCGACATTGACAAAGCCCGCACTCACGCTGTTGAAGGTTTCCCCCGCCGCGAACACGTGATCGTTGCCTGACACCAGGTCGCTGGAGTCGCTCGGCGGCGTCGCGGCCCTGGCGGACAGCACCCCGAAGAAGTCGCTGCTGTATTGCTGCACCACGATCTCCGGCGAGTTGTTGCCTTCCGTGTCGTAGTTGAAGGAGGCCAGCGGCGCACTCGTGGAGAAGGTCGTTTGCCCTCCGAAGACCTGGTCCAGGTCGAAGCTGTAAGTACCGTTCTCCTTGTTGAAGATGACCGTGCCCGTTGCCGCCTGCGTCGTGGTCGACGTGGGCCCGGGGTAGTAGTTGAAGCTGAAGTGGTAGGTGACCGTGGTGGCGTCTTCGGCAAAGTGCGAGACGGCCGCATCGGTGATGGCCCGCCCGCCGCCGGTCGTGCCGGTCAGGCTGTTCAGCACGATGCCGTCGGTCGACGCGTTGTCCACGTCGTCGGCGCCCACGGAGAAGTTGTAGGTTCCCGCAATGGGCAGGCCGTCGTTCGCTCCGGTGAGGTCGGAGATGGCGGTCACCGTCGGGCCGTCGTCGTCGAACTTGATGTTGGCACCGATATTGAGCACCTCGGAATCGGTTGCGGTGTCGCCATCCCCATCGGTGAGCGTCACGGTATTGGTGAGGGTGATCAAGGTGTCGACCATCGTGGCCTGCTGGGCCGCGTAGTTGGACCCCACGCCCGGCAGCGCATGGTCGATTTCCGCAAACTGCCGCAAGGTCACCGAACCGGTGGCGCTCACGGCCAGGTCGAAGATGGTGTTGCCCGCGTTGATGTCGCCGACGACGGCCGCCGTCGAACCAACGACATTCCCGCCCACCAGGTACAGCTTGATGGATGCGCCGTCGCTCGTGAGTCCGGAAGCACCGCCCGGCGTTGCCACGCCGAGCGCGAAGGTCGAGTCGGTGGTGCCGGCTCCGTCGGCGCCGTAGCTGCTCGAAGTCGTGCCGAAGGCGGTCGAGAAGTCCGTGGTGGCGGAGTCGGTGGCGGCTGCAATGGTCTGGGCGTCCTGCGTGTTGACCAGCGCGGTGTCGGTGGGCGCTGCCAGCACGACGGACGGGCCGTCGTCGTCGAAGCGGATGTTGGCGCCGATGTTGAGCACCTCGGAATCGGAGGCCGTGTCGCCATCCCCGTCGGTCAGCGTCACCGTGGCGGCCAGGGTGACCAGGTCGTCGGCCATCGAGGCCTCCTGGGCCGCGTAATTGGACGAATCGCCCGGCAGCGCATGGTCTATTTCGGCGAACTGCTGCAGCGTCACCGAGCCGCTTGCGCTCACGGCCAGGTCGAAGATGGTGTTGCCCGCCGTGATGTCGCCCACGACGGCGGCTGTCGAACCGATGACCTTGCCGGCCACCAGGTACAGGTAGATGGTGGCGCCATCGCTCTTGAGCCCGGAGTCGCCACCTTGCGTTTTCACGCCGAGCGCAAAGACCGAGCCGGTGGTGCCGGCCCCGTCGGCGCCGTAGCTGCTCGACGTCGTGCCGAAGGCGGCCGCGAAGTCCGTGGTGGCGGAGTCGGTGGCGGCGCCGATGGTGTCGGCGTCCTGCGTGTTGACCAGCGCGGTGTCGGTGGGCGTCGCCAGCACGATGCTCGGCCCGTCGTCCTCGAAGTTCATCATCGAGCCGACTTCTGCCGTTGCGTTGGAAACCTGCAGCAGCCGGAACCCGCCGATGTCGAAGTCGGCGTGGGTGTTGCCCGAGGCGTTGGTGGCCGCCCCGTTTTCGATGAGTACGCGGTTGTGGTCCGCCGACGTCGTGTATTCGATCGATTGGTCGGCCTTGACGCCGATGATCGTCGCGATGCCGTCGGTGATGCTGATGCCGATGGTCGAACTCAGTGCGCCTTCGACGCCGCCCGAGAAGGTTTCGAGAACCGCCCCGGTCACGGAGTCGAACACGCGCACGCTCGTGATCGAGATCACAGCGTCGCCCGCATAGCCATCGACGAAGCTGTTGCCGGACTCGACCTCCGTGCTGTATGCGGTGACCTTGACCTGGGCACTCTTGCCGCTTTGCAACTGCACGACGTCAAAATCGGCCGTTCGCGCTCCGACGAACATGCCGGTGAAGTCGATGTTCGACTCCAGATCGGCCTCGTTCTGGTCCAGCTCCGGAATGGTGACGTCCGCCCTGGCGCCGGTCACGAACGTGAAGCGGATGCCCTCCTGCTCCGTGAGCATCTGGCTGTTGGTGCCGAACGTGGTCGGCCCGCCGGCCTTGCTGGTGTTGACCGTGTCACCGGTGGAGATGTTGATGTCGTCGGCAGTGCTGCCGGGATTGGCCCCGGACTGGTTTGCCGGGTCCTTGCCCGTCGCGATGATCGTCACGTCGGTAATCCGGCCGTCGACGATGGTCGGGTTGACCTTCGTGAACATCAGGAACAGGTTCTGGCCGGACGGCGCGCCTGCGAGGTTGAACTCCGCATCCTGGCTGACGCTGACGAAGACCTTGCCAGCCAGGTCGATTGCGTCGTCGGCGTTGGTCGCATCGGGGTTCGACAGCGCTTCGTACTGGACCATCCAGATCTTGGCGCCCGACACCGGGGTTCCCGTTTCCTCCAGGTAGGCAGCGAACACGATGACGCCGGCGCCGGTCTTCCCCAGGACGATGTTGTTGTTGGTCGTATCGGTGAACAGGAAGATGTCGTCGCCATCGGCGGTATCGAGGCCGCTGTCCAAGCCATTGAGCGGAGCGCCGGTCGCGCCCGTGAACGAGAGATCGGTGACCGTGCCGGTTGCACTGAACGTGAATACGTTGGCGCCGGTGTTGCCCCCGGTATAGCCACTCAAGGCGACCTTGGTCGGGGCTGCCGCCCCCAGGGTGGTCAAGCGGCTGCCAAAGGCGGTCGGCAGCGAACTTGCAAGGATGTCGTTGTCGTTGGCGTCTCCCGCAGGTGCGGGAGTATCGACAGAGTTCTGCAACCCGGCGGATTCATCGAGAGTAACGGTCGAAATTGCCGTCGTTATCAGCACAGTCATATTCGCTCCTCGAACTAGATAAAAACGCCGACGCAGAACAGCGCAACTCCGAACGAGGTGCGTCGCTGGCAGTGACCAGGTTCACTTATCGGCAAAGGGGAAACGATGCTGAACCGCGGGCCCGCGCACTGTCCATAGGTCGAAAGTTGTCACCCAAAGGATGACGCGCGGCGCCGGCCGTCGCGTCTTGACCCGCCATACATCTCGATACCTTGCAGCGCCAGCAGCCATTCCTGATAAACATGTAGCCCTTTATCATTACTTCCAAGGTGCATTCAACAGGCTCCCTGGGGAACACATGGAAGAAGTCCCACGCCCGTCTGCGAGGCTGGGTTCTGCGTGGAACGCAGGTCCGCAGCCATCAACGCAAGGCTCTCGCGCGCTGTCGCCGTTCGCGCCCCCCGCGTTGAGCACGTCGAACCCGGAGACCCCCTCTCCCGCGCCGTGCGCCCCATTCGAAGCCGGTGTTCCGGTTCTGATCGCCACCTGCCCAAGCCGCGCATCGGCGCTGCTCGGACTCGGCCTGTTGGCCTCGGGGCATCGGTCCGGGCGGATGTACCGGGTCGAGCACGCGGGGATGGACTGCCTCCCTGACCTGGAGGCCCGCTGCCGGCAGCACGCGCCTCGTCTGCTGCTCGTGGACATCGCGCTGATTTCGCCAGAGGGTGTCGACAGATTGGACGATCTGCGCCGCCACTTTCCCGCCACCGACTGGCTGCTCGGCTGGGATCGGCCCTCGCCCCAGGGCCTGGATGCCGCAATCCGGATCCAGGCCCGCGGCTGCGTCGAGTGGACGGCGAACGCGGAGCAGCTCGCCCAATCGCTGGATGCCGTACTGGCAGGCACCTTGGGTTTTCCGGATCGGGTATTGCAGGCGCTGTACTTGGCCGTGCTGCGGTTGGTGGCAGCCGGCGGCCGGCCGGCATCCAGTGCAGCACTGCCCGCAGTCAGGCTGACCGCGCGCGAGGACGAGGTGCTGTCGCTGATGCACCAGGACATGTCCAACAAGCAAATCGCCGAGCGACTCGGAATCAGTGTCAACACGGTCAAGAAGCATCTTGCCCACGTGTCCGCGAAGCAGGGGCAGCACAGCCGGCGCTGGCATCTCGCCCGGCCCGGGCTCGTCGGACCGGTTCCGGAAAGATCCATCCCGCATCTCGAGCCGGCGCCCTCCCCACTGCCCGTGGAGAAATTCAAGATGGCGACCGCATCGAATGCCCCGCTCGATGCGGGCTACTTCAAGAACGTGAGCGGGGGCCAGTTTCCGCGGATCTCCTATCACCTCGGCGGAGCCGCGGACAACGAGCTGCTTGAAGCTTCTGTGTCGAAGATCGACTCGCATCTTGCGTGCTACGCCGGATGGCCCAATGCCTTCTCGACGTTGCTCGCAATGAAGGGCGCCTTCGAGGTCCGGGGCAAATAGCCATCCGGACCGTCGAGGATCCGCAAGCGCCTACAGGCTTGCCGCAATCCGTTCCCGCAACCACCGGTGCCCCGGATCGCGATGCCGCCGCTCGTGCCAGAGCATCGCCATCTCATAGCCCGGCACCTCCAGCGGCGCTTCCACCACGCGCAACCCCGGCGCGCCGCGCGCCAGCCGCTCGGGCAGCATCGCGACCATGTCGGTGCTCGCCAGCACCGACATCATGAAAAGGAAATGCGGCACCGACAGCGCCACGCGCCGCGCGAGCCCCTGCTGCGCCAGCGCGTCGTCCGTGGGCCCGGCAAAGCCGCCGCCGCCGAGCGACACCACCACGTGCTCCAGCGCGCAGAACTGCGCAAGCGTGGGCCGGCGCTTCAGGCGCGGATGGCCGGTGCGCCCGGCGAGCACGTAGCGCTCGTGGAACAGCACGCGCCGGTGCAGCCCGGGCGGTGCGCCCACGCTGGTGTGAAAGAACAGGTCGATCTCCCCCTGCTCCAGCTGCCGCGCCATGCGCGAGGGCACCGCCTCCACCACGGCCAGCCGCGTGTGGGGCGCAGCCGCGCGAAGTCCCGCGAGCGCCGGCAGCAGGATCGCCGACTCGGCGTAGTCGGCCGCGGCCACGCGCCAGGTGGTGGTCGCCTCGGCGGGGTCGAAAGGCTTTGTGGGTGCCACCGCACGGCCCAATGACTCCAGCGCTTCGCGCAGCGGCTCGCGCAGTTCGTCGGCCCGCGCGGTGGGCCGCATGCCGCGCTGCGCGGGCACCAGCAGCGGATCGTTGAACACCTCGCGCAGCCGGGCGAGCTGCACGCTCACCGAGGGCTGCGACAGGTTCAGGCGCTCGGCGGCACGAGTCACGCTGCGCTCGGCCAGGAGCACGTCGAGCGTGAGCAGCAGGTTGAGGTCGAGCCGCTTGAAATTGTCCATCGCTATTCCTGGAATTCTGAATATTCATTTCCAATATAGCTCGGCGACGCCTAACCTGCCTGCATCTTCATCCGACGAACCATGCAGCCATGAAAATCCTTCTTGTCCATGCCCACCCCGAAGCCCGCTCGCTCAACGGCTCGCTCAAACAGTTCATGCGCGAACGCCTCGCCGAAGCCGGGCACGAGGTGCAGGTGTCCGACCTGTACGCCATGCAGTGGAAGGCGACGCTGGCCGCCGACGACTTCGCGCACCTCGAACCCGGCGCGCCCTTCGATCCCGTCACCGATTCCCAGCGCGCCTTCGAGGCCGGCACCCAGCGCGAGGAAGTCGCCGCCGAGCAGGCCAAGCTGCTCTGGGCCGACACCGTGATCTTCCAGTTTCCGCTGTGGTGGTACACGATGCCGGCCATCCTCAAGGGCTGGGTCGACCGTGTCTACGCCTATGGCTTTGCCTACGGCGTGGGCGAGCATTCCGACACGCACTGGGGCGACCGCTTCGGCCAGGGCGTGATGGCCGGCAAGCGCGCCATGCTGGTGGTCACGACCGGCGGCTGGGCCTCGCACTACAGTGCCCGCGGCATCAACGGGCCGATGGACGACCTGCTGTTCCCGATCCACCACGGCATCCTCTACTACCCCGGCTTCGAGGTGCTGCCGCCCTTCGTCGTGTACCGCACCGGCAAGGTCGATGCCGCGGCTTATGCGCGCATCACCGAAGAACTGGGCCGCCGGCTCGATACGCTGGCGACTACCGAGCCGATCCCGTTCCGCCCGCAGAACGCCGGCGACTACGAGATTCCCGCCCTCACCCTGCGCGACGACATCGCACCGGGCGAAGCGGGCTTTGCGGTGCACGCCGCGCCGGCTGGCAGCAACGCTCGCTAGGGCAGCACCGGATTCGCCGCCGCATTGGCAATGGCCGCGTCCGCATCGGCGCGCAACATGAAGCGCCTGGCGACCAGGTCGTTGGCGGCGGCGGTCAGGGCCGCGACGTAGCCGGCCTGGTCGGTGTAGCGCTCCTGCAGCGACGGCCGCGGATCGCCGCTCCCCGAACGCTCGGCCGCCGTCTTCGCAAACGGAAAGTACGCGCCGAACAGCCCCGCGAGGTCGATGGTGCCCGGCTTGCTGGTGTAGTTCCAGCCGGTGTTGGTGCCCACCGGCACCGCGACGTCGAGGCTGCGGATGCCCGCGATGTCGTTGCCGTCGGCATCCACCTGCGGCACGAGGATGGCGTAGTCGCGGCCCAGGTAGGCGGGCGGCACCTGCGTGGCAATGCCGCTCTCGTCCTGCGGCCGGTAGTCCGGCCCCCAGTCGAGCAGCGAATAGGTGTTGACCAGGGCCGTGTAGTTCGCGCCCGGAATGGCGGGGAACTTCAGCTGCTGCGGCCGCACCAGCGTGGCGTCGGCGAGCTTGGGCACCTGGTTGTCGGGCGGCGTCGTGCCCTTGGCGACCCAGTCTTCCAGGTTCTGGTAGAGCGCGCGCACCACCGGCACCACGCCGGCGTTGGCGTTGGTGGTGTAGAGCGCCCCGGCGCTCGCGCCCGGCAGCGAGGGCAGGCCCAGCAGGTGGTGGGTGCTGGCGTAGTAGTAGATGCGCGCGTTGTCCGGCTGCACGAGGTCTGCCGTGCCCCAGGCATCGGTCAGCAGCGGCGAGCCCTGCAGCACATAGAACTCCGTGCCGCTGAAGCCGATGAAGAGCTTGGGACAGGTGCCGCTCGCCTCGCAGCGCGACAGGATGCCGCCGCGGCGCTGCGCCACGTCGTCCACATAGTCCTTCGAAAGGCCGCGCGTGCCGGCCTGGCCGAAGGCCGTGTGGTCGGTGCGCACGCCCCCGCCGCCGCCAGGGATCGCGAAGCGCATGTTGATGTTGGTCTGCCGTGCCGCGATCTGCGCGAACACGCCGTCGAACACCTTGCGCCCCGCGAGGTCCTGGTTGAAGCCCAGGTGCACGAAGGTCTTCATGAAGTTGCCGCACTGCGACACGCCGGAAGCGATGGTGTTCCTGATGGCGGCCGCCACCGGGTTGGCGGTGCCCGCGGCGTCGCTGGCCTCGCGATGGAAGAAGGCGATCATGTCGCGCACCGCCGCGAGGCCCAGGCCCATGACCTTCGGGTCCTTCGCGACGTAGACAAGCTCGTACATGTAGGCCGGGTCCCATTTGTCGCGCAGGCACACGTTCGTCTCGTCGGGCGTGCCGGGGAACGGCGCGGCGGCGCTGCACCTGGCAAACTTCCAGTCGCTCGCGGGAATGAGCTGGCGCGCATCGGCTTCGTTGATGCGCCGCGTGAGCACGTAGCCGGACTGGGTGTTGTCGAGGCTCGCCGTCGCATAGGCCTGCATGGCCGCGTTGAACGGACCGCCGGGCAGCGGCAGCGAATCGGCGGTGGCCGCCGTGGGCAGCAGCTCGGCGCGGTAGGTGCCGGTGATGCTGCTGCCGTCCGCGTTCCGGGCCACGGGCACCTGGAGCCTGAGCTTGCCCGCCGCGGCCGGCACGTCGCCCTGCCACGCGGCCGTGAGAAACACGTAGCCGCGCGAGGCGAAGTACGGGTCGAGGTTGACGATGTTGCCGCGGTTCGGCGCGTCGTAGCGCAGCACGCCGTTGGCCTTGCCCATGTCCTTGGGCTTGAAGAGCACGAAGTCGGAGCTGTACTCGACCTTGCCGCTGGCATTGAGCGGCGCGAGCAACAGGTCCTGGATGATCGCGTTGCGCGGGTCCTTCGGATCCACCTCGCCGGTGAAGGTGCCGGTAATCTTCTCGTAGGCACCGATGCTGCCGAAGCTGCCGGCCACGTCCTCGGTCTTCGAGATCGCGAGCTTGAACTTCGGCGCTTCAGCGGCCGGCGGCGACGGCGTGGTCGCGGCGGGCGGCGGCAGCACGAAGCCACCGCCTCCACCACCGCCGCTTCCGCCGCATGCGCTCAGAAAAAGGGCGGCCGAAGCCACCGTGGCAGCCAACAGGCTCCAGCGTTTCATGGTTTGTCTCCTTCGTTGTGGTGTCTGCGCGGTGCCGATCCCCGCTGCGGCCGGCGTGCGCCCTACTCGGCTTCGATGCCGGCGGCCTTCACGATGCGGCCCCACTTCTGCGACTCGGCCGTCTGGAACTTCGCGAGCTCTTCGGGCGAGGTGGTGAACACCTCGGTGCCGGTGGATTCGTAGAAAGCCGTCTTCGCGGACTCGCTCTTCGCGGCCTTCACCAGCAGCTCGTTGAGCCGCTTGACAACGGCCGGCGGCGTCTTCGCGGGCGCATAGGCCGCGAACCAGTAGCCCATCTCGTAGCCCTTCACGCCGGCTTCCGAGATGGTGGGCACGTCGGGCGCGAGCGGCGAACGCGCGGCGCTCGACACGCCCAGTGCGCGCAGCTTGCCGGCCTTGACCTGCGGCAGGCCGGTGGCCGCGTCGGTGATCATCATGTGGATCTGGCCGCCCAGCAGGTCGGTGACGGCAAGCGTGTTGCTCTTGTAGGGCACGTGCAGCAGCTTGATGTCGGCCATCTGCTGCAGCAGCTCGCCCGCCATGCGGCTGGACGAACTGCCGCTGCCGAAGCTGTACTTGCCTGGCTCCTTCTTCGCGAGCGCCACGAACTCGGCCACGCTCTTCGCAGGAAACGACGGATTCACCACCATGATCTGCCCACCCTTGCCGAGTGCGGTGAGGGGCACGAAGTCCTTCACCGGGTCGTAGGGCAGCTTCTTGAACAGGTGCTCGTTGGCTGCATGCGTGGTGTTGGTGGTGATCAGCACGGTGTAGCCATCGGCCGGCGCCTTGGCCGCCTGCTGCGAGGCGATGAAGCCGCTCGCGCCGGCCTTGTTGTCGATCACGACCGGCTGCTTCGTTTCGGCCGTGATGCTGTTGCCCAGCGCACGCGCGATCTGGTCGGTGGCGGTGCCGGCCGCAAAGGGCACGACGAAGGTGATGGGCTTTTCTGGAAAGGCCTGTTGCTGTGCGTGGCCCAGCAGCGGCACCAGGACCAGCGCAGCGGCCGAAAGGGTGAGGGAACGTCGTTTCATTGTTTTGTCTCCGGAGGGATGGCTGGTAAAAAATGGATGGCCGCCGCTATGGCCCCGCCAACAGCGGCACCAGCGGGCGCGGCACGCGGATGGGCATGTCGAGCAGCAGGAAAGACAGCGCCTTGCCGTGCGCATCGAGGTTCAGCGCATCGTTGACGCCGCCGTCGAGCACCGCGTCGAGCACGAAGTTCATCGCATGCAGCCGCGGCAGCAGGAAGCACTGCACCCGTGCCGGTGCGCGGTGGCGGAACTGCATCGACACGCGCTCGGGCGTGAGCTGTTCGGCCAGCAAGGCATAAAGATCGGGATGCCAGGCGATCACGCTGATGTTGGAGCGGTCGCCCTTGTCGCCGGTGCGGCCGTGGGCTGCGCGGTAGAGCGGCACTTCGATCATGTCGTGGGTCGATGCGTTCATGCCAGGGCCTCCGCGCCGAGCAGTTCGAAGCGCACCGGCACCGCCTCCCGCGGCAGCAGGCACGACAGGGTATTGAGCCGCGGCGTGAGCGCGGTGCGCACGCCGCCGCCGCCCGCGGGCCCGCAGGTGTAGAGCGCCATGACCTCGCGCGCGAGGCGCTCGGCCTGCGCGCGCTCCGCATGCGTGGCCGCCACGCGCAGGCGCACGTCGCGCAGGCCGGTGCCGGGCGTGTCCGCGAGCATGCGTCCGGCATCGTCACCCAGGATGCTCAGCGCGCCGATCAGGTCCACGCGCAGCGCCAGCCCGTCGAGCCGCTTGCGCAGCACCTCGGCCGCGAGCCGGGCGCGCGCCTCGGCACGCGGCCCCGCATAGGAGATTTCGCCCTCGGCGAGCCAGCCGCCTTCATGGCAGACGTTGACCTTGTAGTGGCTCGGCCGCGCGTGGCCGCGCACACCGGAGAGCTCGACGCGGTCCCTGCCGGGCAGCGCGCGCACCTCGGCTTCGGCAATGTCGGCCACCACGTCGGGCGTGAGATAGGCGCTCGGGTCGTGCACCTCGTAGAGCAGCTGCTCCTTCACCGTCGCTTCGCTCACGAGCCCGCCGGTGCCATCGGCCTTGCCGATGCTGCAGTGGCCGTCGGCATCGATCTCGGCAATCGGAAAGCCCACGTTGTCGAGCCCGGGCACGTCCTTGTAGCCCGGGTCCGCGAAGTAGCCGCCGCACACCTGCGCGCCGCATTCGAGCAGGTGGCCCGCCATGGTGGCGCGGCCCAGCCGGTGCCAGTCGTCGGCACGCCAGCCGAAGTGCGACATGGCGGGGCCGACTGCGAGCGAGGGATCGGCCACCCGGCCGCACACCACGATCTGTGCGCCGGCGTCGAGCGCGGCGGCGATCGGCTCGGCGCCGATGTAGGCATTGGCGCTGACGATGCGCAGGCCCTCCATCTGCGCGCCCAGCGTTTCATGCAGCAGCGCGCGGTGCGCGGGGCCGGAAAGATCGTCGCCCTCCACCACCGCGATGCGCGGCGCGTCGGCGCCCAGTTCGCGCGCCATGCGGGCGATGTGGCGGGCCGCGGCGCGCGGGTTGGCCGCGCCGAAGTTGCTCACGATGCGGATGCCGTGCGCGAGGCAGCGCGCCAGCACGGGCCGCAGCATGGCGTCGAGCAGAGGCTCGTAGCCGGCGTCAGGGTTGTCGCGGCGGCGCAGCTGGGCGAGCGCGAGCGTGCGCTCGGCCAGCGTCTCGAAGATCAGGAAAGCGCGCTGGCCCGCGGGGCCGCCGGCGAGCCGCGCAATCAGCGTGTCGACCACCGGCCCGGCCGCATCGGTGCGGTCGCCGGAAAAGCCGGCTGCGCAGCCGATCAGCAGTGGGGGCGGTGCGTTGGCATTCATCGAGGCGGACTTTAGGCAGCCGGCCGTCATCCGTAAAATCGAAAATTCGGATCAATTGATCTGGATTTCAGATCATCCGAAAAACTCACTGGTCGAGCCGGATGCCGCGCCTGGCGATGATCGCGCCCCACTTGCGGCCCTCGCTGTCGATGAACGACCTGAAATCTTCGGCAGACCCGCCGCCCGCCACCAGGCCCTGGTTGGCCAGCAGTTCGCGCACCGCCGGCTCCTGCAGCACCGTGTTCACATCGGCATTGATGCGGCGAACGACATCGGGCGGCGTGCCGCTCGCGGTGAAGAGGCCGTTCCAGGCCAGCGCCTCGAAGCCCGGATAGCCCGACTCCGCCACCGTGGGCAGGTCCTTCATGAGATCGGGGCGCTTCGCGCTCGTGACTGCGAGCAGCTTGATGCGCTTGCCCTGGACGAGCGGCAGCAGCGCCGGCGCCACGGTGAACAGCGCCTGCGTGTCGCCGGCCGCCACCGAGAGGCCCGCCGGCGGCGATCCGGCATAGGGCACGTGCACCGCCTCGATGCCGGCAACGCTGCGGAACAGTTCCATCGTCAGGTGCGAGGAACTCCCCGCGCCCACCGACGCATAGCTGAACGGGTGGCCCTGCTTCCTGGCCCACGCCACGAATTCCGGCAGGGTATTTGCAGGGTTGGCGGCCTGCACCGCCAGCACGTTGGGCTGCGAGGTGGTGAGCACGATCGGCACCAGGTCGCGCGCGGGCGCATACGGCATGCGGCTGTACATGTAGGGGCCGAAGGCGATCGGCCCATTGAAACCGATGCCCAGCGTATGGCCGTCGTTCGGCGCCTTGGCCACGGCGTCCATGCCGATCAGGCCGCCCGCGCCGGCCTTGGTCTCGATCACGATGGGCTGCTTCCACATGGGACGCAGCCGGTCGGCCAGCGTGCGCGCGATCAGGTCCAGCGAACTGCCGGCGGGCGCGGGAACGATCATGCGCACGGGCTTCGTCGGCCACTCCTGGGCGGAGGCGGCCATCGCCGATGCGCAGGCGAGGAGGAATGCGGCGAGCTTGCTCTTCTTGTTCATGTTCGATCTCTGCTTGGGCCCGCAACCTTACATCGGCCGGGTGCTGCGCAGGCCGGCGCTCCACGCAAAAAAGCCGGACCCGCTTTCGCAGGCCCGGCTTCTTGCCTTTCTGCAATTAGAGCGGCAGCGCATTGCCGCGTGCGGCGGCATAGGCTTCGGCCCGCACCGTCGCGCGGTCCACCGCACCGGCGACGATCGGCGCAGTGCCCGACGAGGCACCTTCGGCGTAAGGGTCGGGCGCGCGGGCGGCGGCCACTGCTTCGGCACGCACCGCGTCGCGGCTGTTCTGGGCGACCGGCGGATGCATCGGGCCTGCATCGACACCCGTGGCATAGGGATTGCCAATGCGCGCAGCCACCACGGCCCCTGCCGCCACATCGGCGCGGCTCTCGGCGGTGGTGAGGGGATGGACGCCTTCATAGGTTTCGGCATGGGCGGCGCCGGCGGCGGCTGCGAGGGCCAGTGCGGCGGCACTGAGGAACTTGGAACTGTGTCTGGAGCTGGAGCTGGAGAGAGTCATTCGGATTTCCT
Organism: Variovorax sp. SPNA7; assembly: GCF_033807855.1. Taxonomy (NCBI): domain Bacteria; kingdom Pseudomonadati; phylum Pseudomonadota; class Betaproteobacteria; order Burkholderiales; family Comamonadaceae; genus Variovorax; species Variovorax sp. SPNA7. The sequence goes on along the minus strand of NZ_CP138513.1, from coordinate 2,389,562 downwards.
TCGATTCAATGATTGATTGGATGGAGGGAGGCTGCGAACCGTTCTTGCTTTTTGGGCTGGTCCGTGAAATCAATTTTGCGATGGCATCCAGGTACAACCTCATGGCGCACGCAATCCCGGTAATCGCGGTGTGGAAACAGCCGGCCGCGCTTTGAAGCGATGCGCGAAAGCTGCTAGCGGCCGGCCTGCGGAGCCCGCCACTTCACGGAGCACGGCAAGGCCATTTGCGCAACGCAGGCATGATCGGGGTCTACCAGATCGGCCCGGAAAGCCTGAGGGCCTTCCTCTCGACCCGCCCGCTGGACCCGATGGAGCGGTACCAATGAAAGCACCACCACGACTGCAGTCGCTGGTCGACGAAGGCCTGATCGACACGGTGGTACGCCAGCTGATGAGCGGCAAGGAAGCCATGGTCTACGTGGTGCGCTGCGGCGAGGAAACGCGCTGCGCCAAGGTCTACAAGGAAGCCGACAAGCGCAGCTTCCGCCAGGCCGTCGACTACACCGAAAACCGCCGCGTGCGCAATTCGCGCGAGACGCGCGCCATGGCCAAGGGCACGCGCTTCGGCCGCCAGGTGACCGAGGCCATCTGGCAAAGCGCCGAGGTCGATGCGCTCTACCGCCTGGCGGCGGCCGGCGTGCGCGTGCCCGTTCCCTACAACTTCCTCGAAGGCGTGCTGCTGATGGAGCTGGTGACCGACGCCAATGGCGATGCGGCCCCGCGCCTGAACGACGTGGCGTTCACGCGCGAAGAAGCCGTGCAGCACCACGCCAGCCTGCTGAAGGAGGTGGTGCGCATGCTGTGCGCGGGCGTGGTGCACGGCGACCTCTCGGAATTCAACGTGCTGCTGGCGGCCGACGGCCCGGTGGTGATCGACCTGCCGCAGGCGGTGGATGCGGCGGGCAACAACCACGCAAAGCGCATGCTGCTGCGCGACGTGGAGAACCTGCGCAACTTCTTCGGCCAGTTCGCGCCGGAGCTGCTGGGCACGCACTACGGCGACGAGATCTGGCACCTGTACGAGCGCGGCCTGCTGCGCGTCGAATCGGTGCTGACCGGCACGCATGCGCGCGACACCGGTCCCGTCGACCTGGGCAACGTGCTGCGCGAGGTGGACGACGCGCGCGAAGAGGAAGCGGCGCGGCGCCTGCGCATGCAACTGCCGAGGCCCTGACGGCAGCGGGCCGTCAGGGCCGCTCGTTCTTCAGCTCACGCAGCTGCGTCTCGGCATGCTCGAGCTCCGCCCGCAGCGCGCGGATGTCGCGCTCCAGCCTGTCGATGCGCGCCGCGCGGCTTTGCGGCGGTTCGGACGCCCGGCACCGCGCCCGCAGTGCGTCCAGGTTCTCGGCGAGCTGCCGGCGGCGCAGCATCTGGCCCCTGGAGCGGGCCAGGTCCATGTCGCGCTCCAGTGCGGCTTCCTCCGCTTCGCAGGATGAAGAAGCGGTAGATGCGCCCTCCCCCGTCTCCGCGGGTTGTGCGAATGCAGGTGAGGCCAGCGCCAGCACGACGATCCATGGCCAGGGTTTCATCCGCAGCCCCCGCCGTGTCCTCGAAGGCCACCATTCCAGGCGAAATCCATTGCAGCAACTCCCGTTTCATCGGCCGCGCCAACGCACGGCGTGCCGCATTCTGTCTCAGGCCAGCCCCTCCACGCACAGGGTCGTGGCCTTTCCCGCGACCGAGGGATGCGCCTGCAGCGCATGCAGCGCCAGGTCCATCTCGCCCTGCCGCACCGGCTGCGTCAGCACCAGCACCTGCGCACCCATGCCGGGCTGCGCAGCCGCCAGCGCCACCTGCTGCACCGGCACCTGCTGCCCCGCCAGCCAGCCCGACACCGCCTCGATCTGGCTCGCGGCATGCACGGGGATGCGCAGGTAGTGCGCACAGCACGCGGCCGCGCGGGGCAGCACCGGGAGTTCGCTCATGGCGTGCGCATGGAAGCCGAGGTGCGGCACGCGCTCCGCGGCATGGGTGCCGTCGAGCCGCGCCACATCGACCAGGTCGGCAATCACCGCCGATGCGGTCTGTTCGGAGCCGGCGCCCGCGCCGTAGTACATCGTCACGCCGGCCGCATCGCCCTTGACCATGACGGCGTTCATCGACCCGTTCACATGCGCCAGCAGGTGCGACGCAGGCACCAGCGCGGGCTGCACGCGCAGTTCCACGCCCTCCTCCCGGCGCCGCGCCACGCCCAGCAGCTTGATGCGGTAGCCCAGCTGCCCGGCGCAGGCCACGTCCACCCGCTCGAGTGCCGTGATGCCTTGCACCTGCACATCGGCCAGCCGCACGGACGTGCCGAAGGCATTGGCGGCCAGCAGCGTGAGCTTGTGCGCGGCATCGATGCCTTCGATGTCGAAGGCCGGATCGGCCTCGGCATAGCCCAGCGCCTGGGCCTGCGCGAGCGCGGCTGCGAAGTCCAGGCCTTCATCGCGCATCTTGCTCAGGATGAAGTTGGTGGTGCCGTTGATGATGCCCGCCACCCATTCGATGCGGTTGGCCGCAAGGCCTTCGCGCAGCGCCTTGACGATGGGAATGCTCACCGCCACCGCGCCTTCGTAGGCCACGGCCACCCCATGCCGCCGGGCCGCGGCAAAGATCTCGGCGCCATGCACCGCGAGCAGGGCCTTGTTGGCCGTGACCACATGCTTGCCGTGCGCGATGGCGGCCAGCACCCATTCGCGCGCCGGTCCGGTGCCGCCGGCCACTTCGACCACCACGTCGACGTCGGGGTGGGTGGCGACGCGCAGCGGATCGTCCGTCAACGGAACATCCGCGCCCACGATGGCGGCGGCGCGCACCAGGTTGCGCGCGGCCACCATCACCAGCTCGATGGGCCGGCCCGCCCGGCCCGCGATCTCGGCCTGGTTGCGCGCCAGCACCCGGAATGTGCCGGAGCCGACGGTGCCGATGCCGATCATGCCCACGCGCAGCGCACGAATGGCCGCGGGGCGGCTGGGCAGGGGTTCGAGGGACTGGACGGGATCGCGGTACATGGACATCTCCGGATGAAAAACAAGAAACCCAGCTGCCAGAGCTGGGTTTCATTCATTCGGGAAGAAGAGCGATACACCAGGTGGCTGCCGAAACGGCCACCTGCGCGTGCTCAGGTGGCCGCGGTGGTAATGGTGGTAATCATTCGTGCAACCAATGACCCCTCCGCCCGCGCGAAGGCAGGCGGCATCATGCGTGCCATGGAGGCTGCGCAGACGGTGGCGGGGAAGGATTGGCACGGCATGAGGGTGCCAGTGTACAGGAGCAGGCCGAGCCGACGGCACCGGCATGGGGCGGCTGGCGCGCCCAGCCTGCGGAATTTCGGGGAGCAGGCCTACAGCAGGCGGGCGGCCGCGGGCCTAGTGTGGTGGGCAAAGAACTGCATCACCAGGAGGCAGCATCATGAAGAATTTCGTTCTGGAGCCGCGCATGCGCTCGAGCATCGGCGGCGCCTTCTACCCCACAGGCTATTCGATGGTGATGTTTCCAAGCGCGGAAGACGCCAACCGCATCGGTCACAAACTGATCGAGAACGGCGTGAGCGGCGACGAGATCTACCTGCTTCCCGCGGCCACGATCCTGGAGGAGATCACACCCACCGTGAGGGAGGCCGACGAGCCGCTGCCTTCGGCCGGCACCGACGCGGCCACCGTGCGCGCCTACACCAAGCTGGCGCGCGAAGGCCACACCGGCCTGCTGGTCAGGACCAAGAATGAAGAAGCAGCCAACCACCTGATGGAGGTGGTGCGCACCGTGCCCTATTCGATCGCGCAGCGCTATCGCACGCTGGTCATCGAAGACCTCTGAATTCCCCTGCCGATTGGCGGCTCAGGCAGCCGCCGCTGCGCGCCGCACCACGTCGCGTGCCATGGCCTGCGCGAGTTCCTGTTCGCCCAGGAAGACCGTGGCGGCCATCTCGCGCGTCAGCAGCCCGGCCTCCTCTTCGTTGTGGCTGCGGATCACGGTTTCGATGGCCGGATTGAGGGTGCGGGCGGTCTCCATCATCTGCCGCACGTTCATGGCGTCCGGTATGGCCACCACCAGCACGCGGGCGCGCGCGATGTGCGCCTGGATCAACACGGCCGGATCGGCCGCGTCGCCCCAGACGGCCGCAACGCCAGCCTCGCGCAGCTTCTCCACCAGTTCGCGGTTCTGCTCCGCCACCACGTAGGGAATGTCGTGCGCCTCCAGCTCCGATGCGATGCGGCGCCCGACGCGGCCGTAGCCCACGAGCACCACCTGCCTGGACAGGTACCGGGCTTCGGTGCTGGTCGGCAGTTCGGCCAGCGGATGGTCGTGCGACTCGAGGCCGCGCGCCACCGGGAAGCGGCCATGCAGCCATTTCTCCACCGGCGCGACCAGGCTGAACCACAGTGGATTGGTGGCAATGGAAATCAGCGCACCGGCCAGGATCAGGCTCTGGCCTTCCACCGGCAGCAGGCCGAGCGAGACGCCGAGCCCCGCAAGAATGAACGAAAACTCCCCGATCTGCGCGAGGCTCGCGCTCACGGTGAGCGCCGTGCCCAGCGGATAGCGGAACGCCAGCACCAGCGCGCAGGCGGCCAGCGACTTGCCCAGCACGATCACGCCCACCACCGCCAGCACCTGCAGCGGCCGCTCGATGAGCACCGAGGGATCGAAGAGCATGCCCACCGACACGAAGAACAGCACCGCGAAGGCATCGCGCAGCGGCAGCGATTCCTGCGCCGCGCGGTGGCTGAATTCGGATTCGCGCATCACCATGCCCGCGAAGAAAGCGCCCAGCGCAAACGACACGCCGAACAGCGCCGCCGACGCAAAGGCGATGCTGACCGCGGCCGCGATCACGCACAGCGTGAACAGCTCGCGCGAGCCGGTGCGCGTGACCTGCCAGAGAATCCATGGAAACGCGCGCCGCCCCACCACCAGCATCAGCGCCACGAACCCGCCCACCTGCAGCAGCGTGACGCCGAGCGTCTGCCACAGCGGATCGGCGTTGGCCGAATCGCCCGCGTGGCCGCCCAGCGCCCCCGCGAGCGGCGGCATCAGCACGAGGACCAGCACCATGGCCAGGTCCTCGACCACCAGCCAGCCGACCGCGATGCGCCCGGTGAACGAATCGAGAATGCCCAGGCTCTCGAGCGCGCGCAGCAGCACGACCGTGCTCGCCACCGACAGCGCCAGCCCGAAGACCAGCGCCTGGCCCCATGACCAGCCCCACCAGAGCGCCAGCGCACCGCCCAGCAGCGTGGCCACCGCGATCTGCGCGAGCGCACCCGGCAGCGCGATCTTGCGCACGGCCAGCAGGTCGTCGAGCGAAAAATGCAGGCCCACGCCGAACATCAGCAGCATCACGCCGATCTCGGCCAGCTGCGCCGCAATGCCCGCATCGGCCACGAAACCCGGCGTGAAGGGCCCGATGATCACGCCCGCGAGCAGGTAGCCCACCAGCGCCGGCAGCCGCAGCCGCAGCGCCAGGAAACCCAGCACGAGCGCCAGCCCCAGGCCGGCGGCAATCGTGTTGATCAGGGAAACGCTGTGGGGCATTGCTCCATTTTGCAGGAACGATGCGCCCCTCTGGTTTCACACGGGCATCGTCAGTCGGCCATCTTGCTGATGCGCGCGCCTTCGAGCACTTCGGGCTCCTGCGACTCCACCCAGTTCTCGTTGTCGAGCCCGGCCCGCAGCCGCTCGGTGTCGAGCTCGTTGGTCCACTTGGCCACCACGATGGTGGCCACGCCGTTGCCGATCAGGTTGGTCAGCGCGCGCGCCTCGGACATGAAGCGGTCGATGCCCAGGATCAGCGCCAGGCCCGCCACCGGCACGTGGCCGACGGCCGACAGCGTGGCCGCCAGCACGATGAAGCCGCTGCCCGTGACGCCCGCCGCGCCCTTCGAAGTGAGCAGCAGCACGGCCAGCAGCGTGATCTCCTGGGTCAGCGTCATCGGCGTGTTGGTGGCCTGCGCAATGAACACCGCCGCCATCGTCAGGTAGATGGAGGTTCCGTCCAGGTTGAACGAGTAGCCGGTGGGAATCACCAGGCCCACGCAGGCCTTGTTGGCGCCCAGGTTCTCCATCTTCTCCATCATGCGCGGCAGCACCGACTCGGAGGACGAGGTGCCCAGCACGATCAGCAGCTCTTCCTTGATGTACTTGATGAACTTCCAGATGCTGAACCCGTGGAAGCGCGCAATGAGCCCCAGCACCACGAAGATGAACAGCAGGCAGGTCAGGTAGAAGGTACCCATCAGCTTGCCGAGCGAGAACAGGCTGCCCAGGCCGTACTTGCCGATGGTGAAGGCCATCGCGCCGAAGGCGCCGATGGGCGCCAGCTTCATGATGTAGCCGACGATCACGAAGAGCACGTGCGAGCCCTTCTCGATCACGTCGAACACCAGCGTACCGCGCCCGCCGAAGCGGTGCAGTGCAAAGCCGAACAGCACCGCGATCAGCAGCACCTGCAGGATCTCGCCCTTGGCGAAGGCATCGACCACCGTGCCGGGAATGACGTTGAGCAGGAAGTCGACCGTCCCCGTCATCTTGCCCGGACCGGTGTAGGACGCGAGCGCCTTGGTGTCGAGCGTGGACGGGTCGATGTTCATGCCCGCGCCGGGCTTGAGCAGGTTGACCAGCACAAGGCCCACCACCAGCGCGATGGAGCTCACGATCTCGAAGTACAGGAGCGCCAGGCCGCCGGTCTTGCCGACCTTCTTCATGTCTTCCATGCCCGCGATGCCCACCACCACCGTGCAGAAGATGATCGGCGCGATGATCATCTTGATGAGCTTGATGAAGCCGTCGCCCAGCGGCTTCATGGCCTCGCCGAGCGCGGGATGGAAGTGGCCGAGCAGCACGCCGATGATCACAGCCGTGATCACCTGCACGTAGAGCGAGCGGTAGAGCGGGAGCTTTCTGGTGGGTGTGATTGTTGTGTCTGCCATGTTGCCTCCGGAAAGGTTCGAAACTGTAGAACCGAATCGGCCGCTTTCCATTCGTAGAAGCCACATCGCAGACATGAAAAAACCCGCCGAGGCGGGTCTTTTCGATCAGCTTCCCGTCAGGGTGATCAATGCATGTGCAGTCCGCCGTTGACCGAGAAATCGGCGCCCGTGCTGTAGCCGCCCTCGTCGGTGGCGAGCCACGCGATGATGGAAGCAATCTCGCTCGGCTCGCCCAGGCGCTTGACCGGAATGGTGGCCACGATCTTGTCGAGCACTTCCTGGCGGATGGCCTTGACCATGTCGGTGCCGATGTAGCCCGGGCTCACCGTGTTGACCGTGACGCCCTTGCTCGCCAGTTCCTGCGCCAGCGCCATCGTGAAGCCGTGCATGCCGGCCTTGGCCGCCGAGTAGTTGGTTTGCCCCGCCTGGCCCTTGGCGCCGTTGACCGAACTGATGTTGATGATGCGGCCCCAGCCCTTTTCGACCATGTCGCCCACCACCTGCTTGGTGACGTTGAACATGCTGTTGAGGTTGGTCTCGATGACCGCACTCCAGTCCTCGGGCGTCATTTTCAGGAACATGCGGTCCCGCGTGATGCCGGCGTTGTTGACCAGCACGTCGATGGGGCCATGCGCTGCCTTGGCGGCAGAAAAGGCCTCGACGGTGGATTGCCAGTCGCCGACGTTGCCGACCGAGGCGTGGAACTCGAAGCCCAGGGCCTTCTGCTCGGCCAGCCATTTGGCATGGTCGCGCGTGGGGCCGCAGCCTGCGACGACAGTGAAGCCGTCCTTGTGAAGGCGCTGGCAGATGGCTGTTCCGATGCCACCCATGCCTCCGGTGACATATGCAACTTTCTTGCTCATGAATTTTTCCTTGATGTGTGCGAAAAGCCTGAACGGCCGCCTTCACTCTAGCGAGTTTCAAGCCGTCGAACTCTGAGGAAAACACTGAGCCGAGCTTGCAACCAGCTGTCACGGCGCGGCCGCATCTGCAACCATATGGCATAAGTCCGTCCCCGTCCCTGTACGGCCTTTTGTTTTCAAGGAATCCGAAAGTATGAATTTCGAAATCGCCAGGCGACGTCCCCATGTCTGACACCGCCGGTCTCGAGCCGCTTTCCGTGCTCGCCGCCCGTGTCGGCGCCCTCCTCCGCGAGCGGCGCCAGACGGTGGCCGTGGCCGAATCCTCGGCCGGCGGCCTGGTGTCGGCCGCCCTGCTCGCCATTCCGGGTGCCTCGGCTTTTTTCCTCGGCGGCGCGGTCGTCTATTCGCGCCGGGCCGGAAAAGCGCTGCTGGGGCTGACGACCGAAGACATGGCCGGCATGCGCGCGGAAACCGAACCCTACGCCAGCTTCATTGCAGGCAGGATCCGGGGCAGCCACCGCGCCACCTGGGGAATCGCCGAGAGCGGCGCGGCCGGCCCTTCCGGCAGTCCCTACGGCGACGCGCCGGGACATGTGTGCGTGGCCATCGCCGGAGAGATCGCGGCGAGCAGGACGATCGAAACCGCCGATGCGGACCGCGTGTCGAACATGGACGTCTTTGCGCGACAGCTGCTCCTGCTGTTCCACGAGACGCTGCTGGCCCATTCAGGAACACCCGGCTGAACAACGAGGTGCCGATGAAGAAACCGACCACCCAACCATATGTGCAGTACCACAAGGACGGCAGCGTCTGGGCGCGCGGGCAGAAGACGCCTGAGGGTGTCCTGACGGGCTATTGGGAATGGTTCCGCAGCGACGGAACCCGGATGCGCTCCGGCCATTTCGAGAACGGCGAACAGACCGGCGAATGGACGACGTACGACAAGGAAGGCGCTGTGTACAAGGTCACGCGCATGAAGCCGAAGAAGCCGCCGGCCGGCGCTTGAGCATCCGTCTGCGGCCGGCAGACCGAGGATCGCTCACCCGTGCTAATCCGCCTGCACCCCCGCCGCCCGGATCACCTTCCCCCACTTCTCGGTCTCGGCCGCCAGGTGGGTGCGCAGCGCTTCGGGCGTCACCTTGTCCATCGGCACGGCCTCGGTGCTCAGTTCGGCGAAGCGGTGCTTGACCATGTCGTCCTGCAGCGCGGCGCGCAGGGCCGTGTTGAGCTTTTCCATCACGGCCGGCGGCGTGCCCTTGGGCGCGTAGATGCCATGCCACACCTTCACGTCGAAACCCTTCAGGCCCTGCTCGTCGAGCGTGGGAATGTTCGGCATGCTGGACAGCCGCTTCGGCGTGGTCACGCCGAACACCTTGACGCGGTTGCCGTCCTTGATGACCGGCGCGGTCTGCGTGGTCTGGTCGCACAGCAGGTCGACCTGCCCGCCCATCAGGTCGTTGAGCGCCGGGCCGGCGCCCTTGTAGGGCACGGTGGTGAGCTGCACCCCGATCTGGTGCGCGAAGAGCATGCCGCACAGCTGCGACACCGCGCCGATGCCGGCGTTGGCAAGCGTGACCTTGTCCTTGTTCGTCTTCACGTAGGCCAGCAGTTCCTGGAAGTTGCTGGCCGGAAAGTCCTTGCGCGAGAGCAGGGTCATGGGCACGTCCATCACCTGGCCCACGTATTCGAAGTCCTTCAGCGGATCGTAGTTGAGCTTCTTGTAGAGCGCGGGCGCGGTGGCCATGCCCATGTGGTGGATCAGGATGGTGTAGCCGTTGGGCGCCGCCTTGGCCACGCGCGCGGGCGCGATGGTGCCGCCCGCACCCACGGTGTTCTCGACGATCACGGTCTGCCCGAGCGACTTGCCCATGGGAATCGCGAGCATGCGCGCGACCACGTCGGTGGGGCCGCCGGCCGAGTACGGCACGACCATGGTGATGGTTTTTTCGGGCCAGGGCGCCTGCGCCACGGCCTGAGTTTGCGCAGCCAGCAGGCCTGCGCCCAGCGATGCGGCCAGTAGCGTGCTGGCCTTCCAGTTCTTCTTCAGATTCACTTGCTTGTCTCCTGGGTTGTTGGATGCCTGTCTTGTTCTGCAGCGAGCGCCACCAGCCGTTCGGCCAGGCGCACCACCGGCGCGTCGACCATGCGGCCGTCGAGGCTGACGACGCCGCCGCCGGCCGACCGCACGGCGTCGATCACGCGGCGTGCCCATGCGAGCTCGCCGTCGCTCGGGCCGAGCGCGGCCTGCACCGGCGCGACCTGGTCGGGGTGGATGCACAGCTTGGCGCCGAAGCCGCCGCGGCGCGCGCGTGCGGTGTCGGCGGCGAGGCACTGCGCATCGCGCCAGTCGGCTGTCACGCCGTCGATGGGCGCGACCAGCCCGGCGCGGCGCGAGGCCAGCAGCAGCGCGAGGCGCACCGGCACCAGTTCGGCTTCGTCCGCATCGCAGGCCAGCCAGAGGTCGGCCTGGAAATCGAGATTGCCGAAGGCGAGCCGCAGCACCTGTGGCGCCGCCGCGAGTTCATCGACCGCCGCAAGCCCGGCCGCAGATTCGACGAGCGGCACGAGCACGCCTCGAGGGCCGATGGCTTCGGCCAGCAGCCGCAGGTCGCCGGCGCGCTCCGCCTTGGGCAGCACCACGCCCGCAATCAGCCCCTGCGAGACCAGCCCGGCCACGGCCGCGCGGTCGTCCTCGTGCCAGGGCGTGCCCGCGGCATTGATGCGCACCAGCAGGCGCTGCCGGCCGGCGGCGGGCAGCGCGGCGAACGAGGCCGCAAGGCCTTCGCGCGCCGCGGCCTTGCGTTCGGGCGCCACTGCGTCCTCCAGGTCGACGATCACAGCGCCCGCGCCGGTGGCCAGCGCCCGCGCATGGCGCTCGGGCCGGTCGGCCGGCACGAAGAGAAAGGCGCGCGCCAGCGCGAGCAGCGCTGCCGTGCTCACACCGCCCCCGCCTCGCGCAGCGCCGCAATCTCGGCCTCGCTGCGGCCGAGGCCGCGCAGGATGGCGTCGGTGTGCTGGCCCACGGCCGGTATCGCATCCATGCGGTAGTCGAAGGCGCTCTGGCGGCCGGCCGGCAGCAGCGCCGGAATATCGCCGGCCGGCGAGCCCACCTGCCGCCAGCGCTCGCGCGCCTGCAATTGCGGATGCGCCCACAGCCCGGCCATGTCGTTCATGCGCGCATTGGCGATCTGCGCCGCATCGAGGCGCTCGACCACCTGCGCGGTGCCGAGCGCGGCAAAGGTCTCCACGATGATCGTGCGCAGCGCATCGCGGTTCTCGTTGCGCCGCGCATTGCTGTCGAAGCGCGCGTCGGTGGCGAGCCCCGCCTGCAGCAGCACCTTCTCGCAGAACACGCGCCATTCGCGCTCGTTCTGCAGGCCCAGCATCACCGTGCCGCCGTCGCCCGCGGGAAACGGACCGTAGGGATAGATGGTGGCGTGCGAGGCGGCGCTGCGCGGCGGCGGCGGCGCGCCTTCGTAGGCGTAGTACATCGGGTAGCCCATCCACTCGGCGAGCGATTCGAGCATCGAGACGTCGATGTGCGAGCCCTTGCCGGTCTTGCCGCGCTGCAGCAGCGCCGCGAGGATGCCGGTGTAGGCGTACATGCCCGCCGCGATGTCGGCGATGGAGTTGCCCGACTTGCACGGATCCTCCGGCGTGCCCGTGACCGAGAGAAAGCCAGCCTCGCTCTGGATCAGCAGGTCGTAGGCCTTCTTGTCGCGGTAGGGGCCGTCGTCGCCATAGCCCGAGATGTCGCAGACGATGAGCCGCGGATGCAAGGCCTGCAGCGCCTCGGCACCCAGGCCCATGCGCGCGGCCGCGCCGGGCGCGAGGTTCTGCACCAGCACGTCGGCCTCGGCCACCAGCGCCTGAAGCACCGCGAGCGCGTCGGGCTGCTTGAGGTCGAGCGTGAGGCTTTCCTTGGAGCGGTTCACCCACACGAAGTGCGAGGCCTCGCCGCCCACGCGTGCATCGTAGGCTCGCGCGAAATCGCCGGCGCCGGGGCGCTCCACCTTGATGACGCGGGCGCCAAGGTCGGCCAGCTGCCGGGTGCAGAAAGGCGCGGCAATCGCATGCTCGAGCGAAACCACGGTGATGCCGTCGAGGGGTCTTGTCATGGGCTTGTTTTCCGTTTTCTTCATGCGAGCACGGCCGTGGCCTGCATCGTGAGCCAGCCATCGGCGTCCTCGCCCCAGAGGCTGAAGGTCTTGCCGTCTGTGCTGCCTTCGGCCGGCCTGCCATGCACGCGGAACGGCGCGATGTCGAAGGTCGGCCGCACGGCGCGGAACTCGAAGCGCGCGAGCTGCGCGCCCGGCACGTTGCGGCGCAGCAGGTCCACCAGCAGCGTCGCGATCAGCGGGCCGTGCACGATCAGGCCCGGATAGCCCTCGACCTGCGTCACGTAGCGGCGGTCGTAGTGGATGCGGTGGCCGTTGAAGGTGAGCGCCGAATAGCGGAACAGCAGCACGTCGTCGGGCACGATCTCGCGGCTGAAGGCGGCGTCCTTCGGCGCCGGCGTGGGCGGCGGCGCCTTCTCGCCGGGCGCGGCCGCGGCGCGGTAGACGATGTCGTGCTCCTCGGTCAGCGCAAGGCCGCGTTCGTTGCGCACTTCATGGCGCACCAGCACGAACATCAGCTCGCCCGTGCGGCCGACCTTGTGGGTGACCGAGGCGATGGTCGAGGTGCGCTCGACCTTGTCGCCCACCTGCAGCGGATTGCCCCGTTCCCACGCCAGCCGGCCGCCGGCCCACATGCGGCGCGGCAGCGGCACGGGCGGCAGGAAGCCGCCGCGCTTCGCATGGCCGTCCTCGCCGATCTCGGACTGGCGATGGTGCGGCAGGAAGTAGAGCCAGTGCCAGAGCTCGGGCAGGCGCGTGCCGGCGGCGGGCGGTGCGTCGTCGCGGTCGAGCGTGGCCGAGAGTGCGCGCACGGGGGCGGCGGTGATGTCGTCGGCCAGCGTTTCGCTGCGGCCTTGCCAGGCCTGGAGCTTGGCGAGCGTGCCGCTGTCGATCGCGTCGGAGAACTTTTCTTGGGTGGGATTGCTCATCGGTTCCTTCAGTCGACCGCTGCCCCGGAGGCCTTGACGATGCGCGCCCACTTGGCGAGGTCGTCCTGCAGCAGTTTCGAAAATTGATCGGGCGTGGTGGGCTGCGCGATCTCCACGCCCTGCTGTTCGAGCTTGTCGCGCAGGTCCTTCGCGGCCAGCGCCTTGCGCGTCGCGTCCTGCAGCGTGGCCAGCACGTCGGCCGGCACGCCCGCTGGCGCGAACAGGCCGATCCAGAGCGTGCCGTTGTAGCCCGGCACGGCCTCGGCGATGGCGGGCACCTCGGGCAGCACCGGCGAGCGCTTCTCGCCGCTCACGGCCAGCGCGCGCAGCTTGCCGGCCTTGATGTGCGAGAGCGCCGAAGGCAGGCTCGCGAAGACGATCGGCAGCTGCCCGCCGAGCACGTCGTTGAGCGCAGGCGCCACGCCCTTGTACGGCACGTGCTGCATCGAGATGCCCGCCATGCTGTTGAGCATTTCGCCGAGCAGGTGGTTGAGCGTGCCGTTGCCGGCCGAGGCGTACTGGTAATTGGCGCCCTTCTGCCGCGCGAGCTTCAGGAACTCGTTGAAGTCCCTGGCGGGAAACGAGGGGTTGACCAGCAGCACGTTGGGCACCGCGCCGATCAGGCCCACGGGCTTGAAATCCTTCACCGGATCGAAGCCCGCATTCTTGTAGAGCGCCGGGTTGATGGCCTGGCTGCTGCTGATGGTCATGAGCAGCGTGTAGCCGTCCTTCGGTCCCTTGGCGACCAGCTGCGTGCCGATGTTGCCGCCCGCGCCCGGCCGGTTGTCGACCACCACGCTCGCGTTCATCAGCTCGCCGATCTTCTGGCCCACGAGGCGGCCCACGATGTCGTTGGTGCCGCCCGCCGCCTGCGGCACGACGAGCGTGACGGGGCGCGAGGGGTATGGCTGCGCGGCAGCCGGAACCGCAGTGCAGAGCGCTGCCGCGGCAAGGGAAAGAAGCGCCAGTGCGCGGAATTTCATTGTCTTTGTCTCCATGGCCGCATGGTGTTCTGCCGTGGCAGTGCGCGCAATCTGCGATTTCGGAACCCAGGCTTCTGAAATGCCGAAGGCTTGGGCTTTACGATGGCGTCATGCTTTTCGACCTGACCGACCTGCGCCTCTTCGTTGCCACGGCCGAGCTCGGCAATATCACGCGCGCGGCCGAGCGGCAGCACCTGTCGCTTGCGGCGGCCAGCGCCCGCATCAAGGCGCTCGAAAACCAGGCCGGGCTGCAGCTGCTGCAGCGCGAAGCCCGCGGCGTGCGGCTGCTGCCGCCGGGGGAAGCCTTCCTGCACCACGCGCGCCTCGTGCTGCACCAGACCGAGCAGCTGCGCGCCGACCTGCTCGAATACGGCGGCGGGCTGCGCGGCCATCTGCGCGTGTTCGCCAACACCACGGCGGTGACCGATTTCCTGCCTGAAATCTTGCCGGGCTTCCTCGCGCGCAACCCGCGCATCAACGTCGACCTTCAGGAAAAACCGAATGCTCAGATCCCGCGCGGCGTGCTCGACGGCCGCGCCGACATCGGCATCGTCGCGGGCCGCGTCGACACGCTGGGCCTCGAAGCGATCCACTTCAGCACCGACCGGCTGGTGCTCGTCACCTCGCGCAAGCACCGCTTCGCGAAGCGCCGCAGGATTTCATTCGCGGAAACGCTGGACGAAGACGCCATCGGCATGCAGCAAGGCAGCACCTTGCAAACCTTTCTGGCGCAGATCACCGACAACCTCGGCAAGCGGCAGAAGCTGCGCATCCAGCTCGGCAGCTTCGACGCCATGTGCCGGATGATCGGCAGCGGCGTGGGCATTGGCGTGGTGCCGGAGTCGGCGGCGCGGCGCAACCAGGAAAGCATGCAGCTCGCGCTGATCGATCTCAGCGACGCATGGTGCGTGCGCGAGCGCTATCTACTGGTGCGCGACCGGGCTGCACTGCCGATCTACGCGCAGGCATTGGTCGAGACACTGTGCCAGCACTACGCCGTGGAGCAGGCCGCTGCCGACTGAGTGCCGCAAATCAAGGACTTGCGGGCGAATTGTGAAGAAGCCGATGCCATCCCCATTTTCCGTGGACAACTTTGGGGATAACTGATGTTCTTCCTTGTAAAGCCGATCTAACTTGTTGTTTTACAACGGGAATAATCAGTTTGCTCAAAATTTGGGCGGTGAACAAAGTGGGCCGCGCCTCCTCGGGGCTGGCAGCGAGCTGTTGTTCCTGGTGCTTTTGTTCAGGGCTTTGTTCAGGGGGGTGCCCAGGCCACGCTCTGGGTGTACAGCCGATCAACGACCGCTCCGCATAACGCTCCCGTCGATGGGGTGCCTTGCGCAGCGAAATCAAGGGGGAGGCCGAAGGCCGGAGGACATTCGCGGAGCAAGGTACCCCGTCGGCGGGAGCGCGCCCTGAACGGGAGCGCCCCGCGGTCGAAACATCCACGCTCACCCCGAACAGAGATGCGCGTGAAAGGCCAAAGGAGCCTATCGCTCGATCGTCAGCGCCACGCCCATGCCGCCGCCGATGCACAGCGACGCAATGCCCTTCTTCGCGTTCTGGCGCTGCATCTCGTGCAGCAGCGTCACCAGGATGCGGCAGCCCGACGCGCCGATCGGGTGGCCGATGGCAATGGCGCCGCCGTTCACGTTGACCTTGTTCACGTCCCAGCCCATTTCCTTGTTCACAGCGCAGGCCTGCGCTGCGAAAGCCTCGTTGATCTCGAGCAGGTCGAGGTCGGCCGCCTTCCAGCCGGCGCGCTGCAGCGCCTTGGTCGAGGCGGGCACCGGGCCCATGCCCATGATCGCCGGGTCGAGGCCGGCCGTGGCGTAGCTCGCGATGCGGCCCAGCGGCTTGAGGCCGAGCGCGGCCGCCTTCTTGGCCGTCATCACCATCACGGCGGCGGCGCCGTCGTTCAGGCCCGAGGCATTGCCCGCGGTCACGCCGCCGGCCTTGTCGAACGCCGGGCGCAGGCCGGCCAGGCCTTCGGCGCTGGTCTTGCGGTTGATGAACTCGTCCTTGTCGAAGACGATCGGGTCGCCCTTCTTCTGCGCAATGCTCACGGGAACGATCTCGTCCTTGAACTTGCCGGCGTCCTGCGCGGCCGCGGCCTTGGTCTGGCTGCCGAGCGCGAGCTCGTCCTGCGCGGAGCGGTCGATGCCGTACTTCTTGGCCACGTTCTCGGCCGTGATGCCCATGTGGTACTGGTTGTAGACGTCCCACAGGCCGTCCACGATCATGGTGTCGACCAGTTTCCAGTCGCCCATGCGCTGGCCGTTGCGCGAATTGGGCAGCACGTGCGGCGCCAGGCTCATGTTCTCCTGGCCGCCTGCAATCACGATCTCGCTGTCGCCCGTGGCCACGGCCTGCGCCGCGAGCATCACGGCCTTCAGGCCCGAACCGCACACGGCGTTGATGGTGAGCGCCGGCGTTTCCTTGGTGCCGCCGCTCTTGAGCCATGCCTGGCGCGCGGGGTTCTGGCCCGCACCGGCGGCCAGCACCTGGCCCATGATGGCTTCGCCGACCTGGTCGGCCGTGAGATTGGCGCGCGCAATCACTTCCTTGATCACGAGGGCGCCCAGCTCGGTGGCTGCAATGCCGGCGAGCGAGCCGCCGAACTTGCCGACCGCCGTGCGTGCAGCCGAAACGATGACGATGTCTTCCATGAGGTTCTCCGTTGAAGTGATTTGAATTGAAGTGGTGCGGGATGTGTGTGACTGGTATCAGGCCCTTGCCTTGACGTAGCGCCCGGGCGCCGGCTCGATGGCCTTGTAGGCCTTGCCGTTGCCATAGGCCTTGGGCGCCGGAACCTGCTTGCCCGCATGGCCCTTGAGCCATTGCGCCCAGTCGGTCCACCAGCTGCCGGGATGCTCGGTCGCCCCGGCCAGCCATTCGGCCTGGGTCTTGGGGAACTTGCCGTCTTCGCGGATCCAGTGGCTGCGCTTTTTCTTGGCGGGCGGATTGATCACGCCCGCGATGTGGCCCGAGGCGCCCATGACGAAGCGCTTCTTGCCCGGCAGCAGCTGCGTGGACGCATAGGCGCCGCCGATCGGCACGATGTGGTCTTCGCGCGAGCCGTAGATGTAGGCGGGGATGTCGATCTTGCCGAGGTCGATCTTCTCGCCGCAGACCGTGAGCGCATTGGGCTTGGCGAGCTTGTTCTCGTGGTACGTGTTGCGCAGGTACCAGGTATAGAACGGGCCCGGCAGGTTGGTGGCGTCGCTGTTCCAGTAGAGCAGGTCGAAGGGCGGCGGGGTCTCGCCCTTCAGGTAGTTGCCGACCACGTAGTTCCAGACCAGGTCGTTGGGCCGCAGGAAGCTGAAGGTCGAGGCCAGGTCCATGCCCGGCAGCAGGCCGCCCTTGCCCAGCTGCATTTCGCGGTACGCCACCATCGCCTCGTCCACGAAGATGTCGAGGATGCCGGTGTCGCTGAAGTCGAGAAAGGTGGTGAGCAGCGTGACCGACGCGGCCGGCTTTTCGCCGCGCGCCGCGAGCACGGCCAGCGCGGTGCTCAGGATGGTGCCGCCCACGCAGAAGCCGAGCGCGTTGATCTGCTTGCTCCCGCTGATCTCCTGCACGAGGTGGATCGCCTTGATGGCGGCGTTCTCGATGTAGTCGTCCCAGGTGGCGTTGGCCAGCGACTCGTCGGGGTTGCGCCAGCTCACCACGAACACGCGGTGGCCCTGCTCGTTGGCATAGCGGATCAGCGAGTTTTCGGGCTGCAGGTCGAGGATGTAGAACTTGTTGATGCAAGGCGGCACCAGCAGGAACGGCCGCTCGTAGACCTTGGCCGTGAGCGGCTTGTATTCGAGCAGCTGGAAAAACTCGTTCTCGAACACCACGGCGCCCTCGGTGGTGGCCACGTTGCGCCCCACTTCGAAGGCGCTTTCGTCGGTCATGCTGAGATGGCCCTGCTTGACGTCGTGCAGCAGGTTCTGGATGCCCTTGGCAATGCTCTCGCCCTGGGTGTCGATGGCTTTCTTCTGTGCCTCGGCGTTGAAGGCGAGCGAGTTGCTGGGCGAAGCCGCCGCCATCCACTGCTCGACCGCGAAGCGCATGCGCGCCTTGGTCTTTTCGTCGGCGTCGATGGCCTCGGCCATGCTGAGCAGGGTGCGGCCGTTGAGCAGGTAGACCGCCGCCGAGAAGGCCGCGAGCGGGTTGCTGCCCCAGGCTTCGCCCGCAAAGCGCTTGTCGCCCTCGGGTTTGGCTTCGAGGCCGCGGCGCCAGAGCTCGGTGGCTTCGGCCATGTATTGCTGCTGGATCGATTGCAGCTTCTCGGGCGCGATGGAGACTTTCGGCAATTCAGGCAGCTTTGCCCCCGGCGGCAATTGCCACAGCGGCGTGCCGCCGCCGTTGAAGGCCGAGGCCCCCTGTACGGCGGACTGCTGGAGCGATTCCAGCGCCTTGGTCCATCCCTCTGAAAGAGCCTGCTGGAAGGGCGCGAACGCATCGGCCCCCGTGGCTTGTTGCTTCATCATGTCTCCTGGTCCTCGCCTGAATCGGTACGGATGGCTTGCGTATTTTGAGTATCCTGCATTTCGCAAGGCACCCACAACGCTCCCCGCTCACTTACCGACTGAAACTTCTTGTGTTTATCCACCTGATCGTGATTGGCTGGCTCTACGTCGTCCTGATGATGGCCGTGGCCGAAGCCACCAACACCACCGGCACCGTACTGGGTGCCATCTTCACATTTCTTTTGTACGGATTGGCGCCTGTCGCACTGGTGGTTTACCTGATGGGCACCCCCGGGCGGCGCCGCGCGATCAGGGAGCGCGAGGAAAAGGCACAGGAAGAAGCGCGCCGCGCCGCGAGCGAGGCGGCCGCGGCGGCAGGCACGGACTCAGACCTTCCAGACCAGCGCGGCGAAACGCCCGCTGACGCCGTCCCGCCGGTGCGAAAAGAACCGTGACGGGTTGGCGACGGTGCACCACGCGTCGCTGCCATCGTTGCCGTGCACCGATTCCACGCCGGCCGCGTGCAGGCGCTGTCGCGCGAGCGCGGGCAGGTCGGCCAGCCACTTGCCAGGCGCCGGCGCGGGCCGGAAGCAGCGTGCAGCCTCGGGCGCATGCGCCTCGAAGGCGGCCTTGACCTCGGGCCCGACCTCGAAGGCCCCGGGGCCGATGCAGGGGCCGAGCCAGGCCATGACCTTGCCGCCGCCCTGCGCGGGTTCGAAGCACCGGGCCGCCGCCTCGAGCACGCCGCCGGCCAGGCCGCGCCAGCCGGCGTGCGCGGCCGCCACCCGCCGGCCCGACTCGTCGGTGAAGAGCACGGGCAGGCAGTCGGCCACCATGATCGTGCAGGCCAAGCCGGTGGCCGTGGCGGTGCAGGCGTCGGCCGGCGTGCCGTCACTCGCGATGCTGACTTCGGCGTCGAGCGCCACGAGGCCGGTGCCGTGCACCTGCTGAAGAAAGACCGGCCGCGCGCCGCCGAGGGCCTGCGCGAGGCGACGGCGGTTTTCGGCGACGTGGTCGGCCAGGTCGCCCACGTGGTCGCCCAGGTTGAGGCTCTGGTAGCGACCCTGCGAAACACCGCCCTCGCGCGTGGTGCACACGGCCCGCACGTTGGGCGGCGCCGGCCAGTCGGGCACGAGCCAGTGCGCGTCGTCCATGGCGGCGGGCGCGATCAGGCTTCCGCGTCGGGGCACTGCGAAGGCTGGGCGCGCTGGAAGGCGTCGAGCTCCATGCAGGCCTCGAACGCGGCCATGCTGCGCGGCAGTCCGCTGAAGTCGCAGTCGAAGCGGCGGCCATTGAAGATCTGGGGCACCAGGCAGCAGTCGGCCAGCGTGGGCGTGTCGCCGTAGCAGAACCGGCCGCCGGGATGCTGCGCGAGCTGGCGCTCGAAGGCCAGCATGCCGTCGCGCACCCAGTGGCGGTACCAGGTGTTCTTGGCCTCGTCGTCGAGCTTGAGTTCCTTCACCAGGTACTTGAGCACGCGCAGGTTGTTGAGCGGATGGATCTCGCAGGCAATGGACTGCGCCAGCGCGCGCACATGGGCGCGGCCCACGGGATCGTGCGGCAGCAGCGCCGGTTCGGGGTAGGTTTCGTCCAGGTATTCGATGATGGCCATCGACTGCGAAAAGCGCTCGCCCTCGTCCTCGAGCAGCGGCACCAGCATGTCGGCCGAGATGGCCGAGTACGGCCCGGTGCGATGCTCGCCGCGGGCGATGTGCACCGGGATGTAATCGAACTCCAGGCCCTTCAGGTGGAGCGCAATGCGCACGCGGAACGACGAGGAGGATCGGAAGTAGTTGTGCAGCTTCATCATCCCGCAAGCATAGCGCCGCACCGGCAGCCCGGGCCGGCCTCTGGCACACTGCCGCTTTTCTCCGTTCCGCTGAAAAAGGACAGACGCAATGGCTTCCGAGTTTGTTTTCGCCCCGCCCGCGACCGTTTCGATCCCCGTGGTCGGCCAGCCGGCCCGTTTTCCGGTGCACCGCATCTACTGCGTGGGCCGCAACTACGAGGACCACGCCAAGGAAATGGGCTTCACCGGCCGCGAGCCGCCCTTCTTCTTCATGAAGCCGGCCGACGCGCTGGTGGTGGTCGATGCGGGCCAGACCGGCACCATGGCCTACCCGACGCTCACCAAGAACCTTCACCACGAGATCGAGCTCGTGGTGGCCATCGGCACCGGCGGCAAGAACATCAAGGCCGCCGATGCGCACAAGCACATCTACGGCTATGCCGTGGGCCTGGACATGACCCGCCGCGACCTGCAGGGCGAGATGAAGAAACAGGGCCGCCCCTGGGACATCGGCAAGGGCTTCGAGCAGAGCGCGCCCATCGGCCCGATCGTGCCGGTGGCCGAGGCCGGCGATGCCGAGAACGCCGAGATATCGCTGCAGGTCAACGGCACCGACCGCCAGCGCAGCAGCGTGAGCAAGCTGATCTGGAACGTGGCCGAAACCATCGAGCACCTGTCGGCCGCGTGGGAGCTGCAGCCCGGCGACCTGATCTACAGCGGCACGCCCGAAGGCGTGGCGGCGGTGGTGGCGGGCGACACGCTGGTGGGCGAAGTGGCGGGCCTGCCGAAGCTCACCATCAAGATCGCCTGAAACCCACGCTCGCCGCTCCATGATCCTGCGCGTACCCATCAAGCACTGCAAGAACTGCGGCACCGCAGTGGTCTACCGCGTTCCCGACGACGGCGACACCAAGGAGCGCGCGGTCTGCCCGGCCTGCAGCACCATCCACTACGAGAACCCGCTGAACGTGGTGGGCACCATTCCCGTGCTCGGCGACAAGGTGCTGCTGTGCAAGCGCAACATCGAGCCGCGCTGGGGCAAGTGGACGCTGCCCGCGGGCTTCATGGAGCTGGGCGAAACCGCGGCCCAGGGCGCGGCCCGCGAGACCGATGAAGAGGCCGGCGCCCACTACGAGATGCAGGGCCTGTTCGCGGTGATCAGCGTGGTGCGCGTGGGCCAGGTGCACCTGTTCTACCGCGCCCGCCTGCTCGACGACCGCTTCGACCCCGGCCACGAGACCATCGAGGCCCGGCTCTTCACCGAAGAAGAAATTCCCTGGGAAGAGATCGCCTTTCGCACCGTGCGCGAGGCGCTCGAACACTTCTTCGAAGACCGGCGGCGCGGCAGCTTCGACCGCGTGCACGAACTCAGCATCGTTTGAAACAACCCCCATGACCCAGGCCCCCCGCGCTCCCCTCTTCCTTCGCGGCGCCTTCGCATGCGGCATGGCGACCGGCCTTGCGCTGGCCTCGGCCGCGCATGCGGAAACGGTGGGCGACGTGGACACCGCCTTCAAGCTCATCGGCCCCGACCACAAGATCGTGGTGGAGGCCTACGACGACCCCAAGGTGAACGGCGTGACCTGCTATGTCTCGCGCGCCAAGACCGGCGGGCTGGCCGGCGCCTTCGGCGTGGCGGAAGACAAGTCCGAAGCCTCCATTGCCTGCCGCCAGGTCGGGCCGGTCAGCATCACGCAGCCCCTGCCCAAGCGGGAAGAGGTCTACAGCGAGCGGCTGTCGATCCTGTTCAAGCGGCTGCGCGTGGTGCGCATGGTCGACGCCAGGCGCAACACGCTGGTCTATCTCACCTACTCCGACCTGCTGATCGAAGGTTCTCCCAAGAACAGCGTGACGGCGGTGCCAATCGACCGCGGCACGCCGATTCCGCTCAAGTAGAGCCGGCCCGGGCGGAGTTTGCTAGCATGGACGAGGTGGCTCGCCCGGCGCGCCGACCGCGGGAACCCTCAGCAACGAATTCGTTCCAAAAGAGCCATGCACCTTCAGACTTTTGCCCTTCGTACCGGCGCCGCGCTCCTGGTGGCCGCCGGCCTGGCCGCCTGCACCACGCCGCAGCCGCCCGCGCGGCCCGGTGTCGTCATTCCGCCGCCCGTGCAGCAGCCGCAGGCCATGTTCATCCGGCCCGCCGCCGGCACCACCATTGCCCGCTTCGACGGCGTGCGCAACAAGGGGCTCGACATTGCCGGCAACCTGGGCGACCCGATCGTGGCCTCGGCCGACGGCCGCGTGGTGTACGTGGGCGGCGAACTGCGCAGCTACGGCAACATGGTCATCATCAAGCACAACGAGACCTTCCTGACGGCCTACGCCCATGCGCAGACCATCCTCGTGAAGGAAAACGCGGTGGTCCGGCAGGGCCAGAAGATCGCCGAAATGGGCAAGAGCGAAACCGACCGCGTGAAGCTGCATTTCGAAATCCGCAAGAACGGCACCGCCGTCGATCCGGAGCCCTACCTGAGCGGACGCCTGCAGCAGTAGCGCCCTACAGCAGGCTTTCCGGCACCAGCGGGGCAAACAGCTCCAGCTTCCAGCGCGACCAGAAATCCGTTTCCGGCTCCACGTGCAGGATGGTGTCGGCGCCGTCGCCTGTGGCCGGGCTCACCCATTCGATGCCGCCGCTCGGCCCCAGCTGCAGCTGGTAGGCGCCGTCCAGCCGGATGAAGCCGATCAGGCTGGTGAGCTGCTGGGCAATCTGCGGGCTGAAGATGAACAGGCCGATCTCGGTGTTGTGCAGCATCGAGCGCGGATCGAAATTCATCGAGCCGATGAACACCAGGCTGCGATCGACCACGGCCGACTTTCCATGCAGCCGGCCGCTCGCGGAACCGTAGATGCCGAAGCGCTTGGTCTGCTCGACGCGCTTGGGGCTCAGTTCGTAGAGCTCCACGCCCAGGGCGAGCATCTCCGGCCGGTAGCGGCGATAGCCGATGTGCACCAGCGATTCGTCCGTGGCGGCCAGCGAATTGGTCACGATGGTGTAGCTCACGCCCCGCTGCCGCACGATGCGGAACGTCTCCATGCCGCCGCGCCCCGGAATCAGGTAGGGCGTGGTCTGCAGGATCTCCTGTTGGGCGCCGCGCAGGTAGCGCCGCACGTTGTAGAGCACGCTGTCGGTCGACTCGTCGGCCGGCAGTCCGCGAGCCTCCGGGGGGCCCAGTGCCTTGGCGGGCGCGTCGGCATAGGCTTCGGCGCGCGCCCAGACGAGCGACAGCGCGCCCTCGCCCAGGTCCTTGCCGAGCGCGTTGTTGCCCAGCAGGTCGGTGGAAGTCAGCGGCTCGGGATGCAGCGTGTCCGGCCCGGCAGTCAATTGCTCGAAGCGTTCGCGCAGCTGCTGCGGCGTGGCCCCGCCGCTGGAGACCAGCGACTCGATCGGATAGACGTACGGGCTGTTCCAGTACATGTCGAACAGCGACGACAGCCGCGGCACCACCGTGCCGGCCACCAGCGTGTCGATGTCGATGAAGTTGGAGCCGCCATCGCGCAGAAAATATTCGTTGGCGATGTTGCGCCCGCCCATGACCGCCATGGTGTTGTCCACCACGAAGAGCTTGTTGTGCATGCGCCGGTGCACGCGGTCGAAGTCGAGCAGCGATGCCGCCCAGCGCGTGCCCAGGAAATCGCGGCCGGCCGGGAACGGATTGAAGAAGCGCACCTCCACGTTCGGATGCGCCGCGAAGCCCGCGAACAGCGGATCGGCACCCGCGGTGTAGAGGTCGTCCACCAGCAGGCGCACGCGCACGCCGCGGTCGGCCGCGTCGCGCAGCGTGCGCAGCAGGTAGCGGCCGGTTTCGTCGTTCTGCACCAGGTAGTACTGCACGTCGATCGAGCGCTGGGCGCGGCGCGCGAGCTCGATGCGCGCATGCAGCGAATACTGCGGCATCGGCAGCAGCCGGAAACCGCTCAGCCCCTGCCCCGGCGGCGAGGCCGCTGCCACCAGGCGCCCCAGCACGGTGTCGGCCCCGTCGGCGATGGCCACCGAAGGCTTGCGCTCCACCCCGGCCGGCAGCCCCGCGCAGCCGCCCATGAACAGCAGGGCCAGGCCGAGCAGCAGCAGCCAGGGCGCGCGCCCCAGGCGGAGGCCAAGGCCGGTTGGCGGGACGGAGTGTCGTGGATTGAAGGAGAGGTCTTCGGCCATCGGTGCGATGCAATGCGCGACGTGCGCAGGGTGGCCGGTTTCTACCACGGCCCCGGGCGAAAAACCCGTTCATGGAGTCCTCCTACACCATCGGCAAAGGCAAGCTGACGCATCCACCGGCGCAGGCGCGCCACATTCTCGCGAGGAACCGACGAGGCCGGCCCGTCCGGCGCGACTTCAGAGAGGTGACGGATGACGAAGAAGAACGAACCGCTGGCTCGCCTGGACGGCAAACTCACGATGATCGGCTTCGGCTCCATCGGGCAGGCGCTGCTGCCCTTGCTGTTCCGCCATTTCGGCCTCAAGGCGGCGGACGTCAAGATCGTGAAGGCCGGCGAAGACCGCAGCGGCCTTGCGAGGGAGCTGGGCGTCGAGGTCATTCCCGTCCGGCTCGAGGAAGGCAACTTTGCCGCCGTGCTGGAGCCGCTGGTGGACAAGGGCGACTTCCTGGTCAACCTCTCGGTCGATGTCTCGAGCCTGGCGCTCATCAAGCTCTGCCGCGAACGCGGCGCGCTCTACCTGGACACCTGCAACGAGCCCTGGGGCGGCCGCTACGACGATCCCGGCCTTCCGCCTTCGCGCCGCTCGAACTACAGCCTGCGCGAAGAGGTGCTGGCCTGGCGCCTCGACAAGCGCAGCGGGCCCACGGCGGTGATCACGCAAGGCGCGAACCCGGGACTGGTCTCGGCGCTGCTCAAGCAGGCACTGCTGAACATTGTGGCCGACACGCATGCCGAGCTCGAAGCCATGCCCGCGAGCTACGAGGACTGGGCGGCGCTCGCGCAGCAGTTGGGCATCAAGGTGGTGCACATCGCCGAGCGCGATACCCAGGTCGCGAAAGCGCGCAAGCAGCGCGGCGAGTTCGTCAACACCTGGTCGGTGCAGGGCTTCGTCGACGAGGGCCTGCAGCCCGCCGAGCTGGGCTGGGGAACGCACGAGCGGCACTGGCCGGCCGATGCCGCGCGGCACGGCTTCGGCAGCGATGCGGCCATCTACCTGGAGCGCCCCGGCATCGGCACGCGGGTGCGCAGCTGGACGCCGCTGGAGGGCCCGTACCACGGCTTCCTGGTGACGCATGCCGAATCGATTTCGATTGCCGACCACCTGACGCTGCGCAAGGATGGCCAGGTGGTGTACCGCCCCACGGTGCACTACGCCTACCACCCCTCGGACGACGCCGTGCTCTCGCTGCACGAGATGGCGGGAAAGAACTGGCAGCTGCAGCATCGCCAGAGGATCGTGCGCGACGAGATCGTCGAAGGCATGGACGAACTCGGCGTGCTGCTGATGGGCAATCCCAAGGGTGCCTATTGGTACGGCTCGCGGCTCACCATCGAGCAGGCGCGCGAACTGGCGCCCGCCAACAGCGCCACCAGCCTGCAGGTGGTGGCCGGCATCCTGGGCGGGATGTCATGGGCCTTGCGCCATCCCGATGCCGGCCTGGTGGAGCCGGACGACCTTGATCACCGCGTGGTGCTGGAAGCCGCCATGCCCTACCTCGGAGAAGTGGCGGGCGTGTACGGCGACTGGACGCCGCTGAAGGAACGCAGCCCGCTCTTCAATGAGGAGAAGGACGAGGACGACCCCTGGCAGTTCATCAACTTCCGGGTGGCCTGATTGCTGCTGCGCAAAGAACTCGGCGTCGTCGAGAACTCCTACTACGAAGCCAGCGTGCAGCGGGCGGCGCGCTTCGAGCCCGCACGTCCGCTCGAAGGCATTGCCACTGCCGATGTGTGCGTGGTGGGCGGCGGGCTCGCAGGGCTGTCGGCCGCGCTCGAGCTTGCGTTGCGCGGCTACGCGGTGGTGCTGCTCGAGGCGCAGCGCGTGGGCTGGGGCGCCTCGGGCCGCAACGGCGGCCAGGTGATCGTGGGCTTCGGCGCCGACGGCGAAGAGGCCATCGAAAAGCAGTTCACGCCCGAGGACGCGCGCCGTGCCTGGAACATCTCCATCGAGGGCCTGGACCTGCTGCAGGAGCGCATCGCGAGCCACGCGATCGATTGCGACTGGCAGGCCGGCTACCTGAACCTGTCGGTCAAGCCCGCGAAGTCGCGCGCACTGCGCGAATGGATGGACCACGTGGGCCGGCTCCACGGCTATCCGCTCCAGTGGCTCGGGCCCGGCGAGGTCGCGCAGTGGGTGGACAGCAAGCGCTTCGATGCCGGCACCTTCGATGCGCGCTCGGGCCATCTGCATCCGCTGAAGTATTCGCTGGGCCTGGCGTCCGCGGCACGAGCGGCCGGCGCGCAGCTGCACGAGAACTCGGCCGCGCAGGTGATCGAGCGCGGCGCGCGGCCCGTCGTCAAGACCGCGCAGGGCGAGGTGCGCTGCAGCTTCGTGGTGCTGGCGGGCAACGTCTACCTGGCCGAGTACGGCGACGACGTGGCGCCCGAGGTGTCGTCGCGCATCATGCCCGTGGGCACCTACATGATTGCGACCGAGCCGATGGCGCCGGCGCGCGCCGATGCGCTCATGCGCGGCAGGCCGGCCGCGTCGGACACGAACTTCGTGCTCGACTACTTCCGGCTGAGCGCGGACCATCGCCTGCTGTTCGGTTCGGGCGACAGCTACAGCGCGCGGACGCCGCGCAACCTCATCGAGAAGATCCGCAAGAGCATGCTCGCGGTGTTTCCGCAGCTTGCGGACCTGGGCATCGACCATGCGTGGGGCGGCTTCGTCGACATCACGATGAACCAAGCCCCCGACTTCGGACGCATCGGGACCAACATCTACTACCTGCAGGGCTTCTCGGGCCATGGCCTGGCGCTCACGGGCATGGCGGGCAAGCTGGCGGCCGAGGCCATCGCGGGCCAGGCGGAACGCTTCGACCTGTTCGCGCGCATCGGGCACCACGCCTTTCCCGGCGGCACCCTGCTGCGCACGCCCGCGCTGGTGCTGGGAATGATGTACTACCGGCTGCGGGATTTCCTCTAGCCGGCGTCCACCACCAGCGCCCCGATCTCACGCGCCGGATGCCGGTGCTTGGCGAGCGCCGCGACGAAGGCCTCGATGGTGGATTCGAAATTCTCCGCCGCACCGCGCAGCACGCCCGGGTCCGCGTCGCCCGACGGCAGGGTCTCGGGAATCTTCGCTTCGGCCAGCAGCGTGGCCGAGGCTCCGAGCGCGAGAATGGTCTTGCCGTGCTGGAACTGGTCCTTGATGAACTGCTCGGTGTGCGCATTGGCGGAGAGAAGCTCCACGCCTTCGGCGCCATCGGGCAGCACGAGCGCATCGAACAGGAAGCCGGGTTCGTTTTCCATCGAGGCGTCGGCTTCCATCGTCTCGCCTTCGGCCGTGCGGAACGGTCCGATGCGCGGTCCCACCAGGCGGCCCACGGCGCCTTCGGCCAGCAGCGCCGCCTGGATGGCCGCGATCTGCTCGCCCTGCACGCCGTCCGCCACCAGCAGTGCCACCTTGCGCGTGCGCACGGACCCATCGCCGGGCCGCGCCGTCAGCGACAGTGCGTGCGAATGCGTGACCTCCGGCTTTGCGGGCTGCGCAAGTGCGCGAGGCAGCGCGGGCGGCACCGGAATGCCCAGCCCGTCGGCCACCTGCTGCGCGAGCAGCGGCGATGCATTGGCGAGGCTCGCCACCATGCGCTCGCGCACGGCGGGCACCGTGCACTTCGAGAGCTCGAAGCGGAACGCCGCCGCGATGTGGGCCTGCTCGGTGGGCGTCTGGCTTTCGAAGAAGAGCGTGGCCTGCGTGTAGTGGTCGGCAAACTTCTCGGGCTTGCCGCGCACCTTGTCCTGCTCCACGCGCTGCGGAAAAGTCATGAAGCCTGCCGAAGCCCCCGCTTGGAACGGGCAGCCGCCGCCCAGCGAGTTGGGCTCGTAGGCCGCGCGGCCGCGGTGAATGGCCTGGCGATGCATGCCGTCGCGCTGGTTGTTGTGCACCTGCGCAACGGGCGCGTTGATCGGCAGCTCGTGGAAGTTCGGCCCGCCCAGGCGCGTGATCTGCGTGTCGACGTACGAGTGGATGCGCCCGGCCAGCAGCGGATCGTTGGTGAAGTCGATGCCCGGCACCACGTGCGCGGCGCAGAAGGCCACCTGCTCGGTCTCGGCAAAGAAATTGTCGGGATTGCGGTTGAGCACCAGGCGCCCCACGGGCGTGAGTGGCACCAGTTCCTCGGGCACGATCTTGGTGGCGTCGAGCACGTCGAAGCTCAAGGCCTCGGCCTCTTCCTCGGTGAAGATCTGCAGGCCGAGCTCCCATTCCGGAAACTCCCCGGCCTCGATGGCTTCCCACAGGTCGCGGCGATGGAAGTCGGGGTCGGCGCCCGAGATCTTCACGGCCTCGTCCCACACCAGTGAATGCGTTCCGAGCACGGGCGACCAGTGGAACTTGCAGAACACCGAATCGCCGGCCTCGTTCACGAGCCGGAAGGTGTGCACGCCAAAGCCCTGCATCATGCGGTAGCTGCGCGGGATGGCGCGATCGGACATGTGCCACATCAGCATGTGGGTCGACTCGGGCATGAGCGAGACGAAGTCCCAGAAGGTGTCGTGCGCGCTCGCGGCCTGCGGCATCTGGTGATGCGGCTCGGGCTTCACGGCGTGAACCAGGTCTGGAAACTTCATCGCGTCCTGGATGAAGAACACGGGCATGTTGTTGCCCACCAGGTCCCAGTTGCCCTCGTCCGTGTAGAACTTGACGGCGAAGCCGCGCACGTCGCGCGCGGTGTCCTTGGAGCCGCGCTCGCCGGCCACGGTGGAAAAGCGCACGAACACCGGCGTGATCTTTCCGCCTTCGCGCAGCGGCGCCGCCTTGGTGAACTGCGGGATGCCTTCGTAGCACTCGAAGTAGCCATGGGCACCCGAGCCGCGCGCATGCACGATGCGCTCGGGAATGCGCTCGTGGTCGAAGTGGGTGATCTTCTCGCGCAAGATGAAGTCTTCGAGCAGCGCGGGGCCGCGCAGGCCGGCCTTCAGCGAATTCTGGTTGTCCGCGATGGGCACGCCCTGGTTGGTGGTGAGCCGCTGGCCGCCCGAGTCGACGCGCACCCGGTCCAGCGGTTCGATGGTGGCATTCAGGCCCGGCATGGCCATGCCGCCGGCCTTCTCCGAGTTGATCTCTTCCGACAAGGTGCTGGCCGTTGCCGCGGACGACAGCGGCTGCACGGCCTGGCCCGCCTGCGGGCGAAGCGCGTTGTCGTGGCCGTGCTCCAGCGGCTTGTTCACATTGAAGGGCATTGCTGCCGCCAGCGCCTGCGCATGCGCGGCTTTCTGCGAGGGCGGATCGGGCGGCGGGCCGTCCGGCAGATGCGCGGCGCCGCTGTCGGTGTTGCGGGCGGCCGCCGCCGCGCTGGTGGCGGCGCTGTCGGAATCGGGAGGAGGCGTTCTGGAAGGCGACATGAATACTCCGTTCGATGGGATGAAGGGAAGCGATGGCGCGGGCCATCGGCCCGATGAAGTCGTCGGGCGCGTTGCCGGCAAGGCCGGCGGAATTCAGCGCGGCGTGCGCTCGCGTCCCAGCTTGCCCTCGGCCGCCAGCTGGAGCACGCCCTCGGCAAAGTTCATGAGTTCGTCCGAGAGCGGCGCGCCCGGCGCGAGAACGCCCACGCGCTCGGCCAGGGCCTGGAATGCGGCGCGCGGGGACTCGGGCGCGGCGGGCAGGGGAATGTTGGTGTCTTCGGGCATGGGGCGGTCTCTCCGGGTGCCTCAGGTGCGCGCGTGATGCGCATGCTGCGCGTGGGGCCAGCGCAGATGGCCGGAACGCCGCGCGAGCAGCAGCCCGGCCGCGGCCAGCCCGACCATCGCAATGGCGGCCGTGTTGCCGGATGCCGCACGGCCCATGTCGAGCGCGATCTCGCCGGTGCGCGGCCCGGCAAGCTGCAGCCGGCGCTTGGTCATCTGCGCGCCCAGTTCGCCGAGCCTGTCGGCCAGCAGCTTCTCGGCGGCCGGCAGCAGGATGGTTTCCTCGTCGGCCACGTGGTGCATCACGTCGCGCATCAGCGCCGAGAGGGTTTCGTCGTAGTCGCGCGCTTCGGGCTCCATGGCGCGAAGCAGGCCGATGAGGCGGCGCATCTCGGAATGCTCCTCGAGCGCCTGGGTGATGCGTTCGTCGTCCTCGCAGACCTTGCGCATCTCGGGATAGAAGATTTCTTCCTCGAGCTGCGCATGGATCTCGAGCGCGGTGCAGATGGTGTTGACCAGCCCTTTCTTCACCCGTGGCGGCGCGCCGGCCTTGTACTGGTGGAAGGTGGAGAGCACGTGCGTGTGGTCCAGGCGGATCATGTTGGTCGCCGTGGGAAAGAGCCGGGAGACGATGTTTGTCATGTGGAACTCCAGGATGGGACGCCCCCCGAAGCGCCTGCGGCGCCTCCCCCCACTGGGGGGCGCACCCGGTGGCCCGGCGGAGCCGGTTCCACGGGTACGCTCGGCTGGGTTGTCGCGGGTTGTGCGGCCGGTCAGGCGGCTGCGGTGAGCTCTTCCATGAGCTCTTCCTTGCGCGCGGCGAGCTGCTCGCGCATGGCCACCAGGTCGAGCCCCCTGGCGGCGCGCGCCTTGACGAAGATCTCGTTGCGCTCTTCCTTCACGTGGTGGTCGATGTATTCGCCCAGCACGATGACCTTGGCATCGAACTTGTCGTCCACCTCGGTGGCGGCCTCGATCTGCGCGATCAGTTCCTTGGCGCTGGTGTGCTCGACCTCGGCTTCGTCGAGAAGATCGGTTTCGCTGATCGCCTCGCGCACGGCCGGATAGAAGATTTCTTCCTCGATCTGGGCATGAACGGTCAGCTCGGTGCAGATCTGGTTGGCGAGTTCGCGCTTCTTCTGCTGCACGTTGGCAGCGCGCGAATGAGTCAGTTCCTCGTACTCCTTGAACATCTTCTTGACGTTGCGGTGGTCGGTATCGAGAAGGCTGCATGCATCGGGTGCTGCGCGCTTGGTGGAGTTGGGCATCGTGGGCTCCGGTTGGGTTGATGGAAGCCGAACGATGAAAGGGCTGCCGGCACCGCGGCGTAGGAAAGCTCCCTGACTACGCGTAGCAAGGCGCACTACTCGCGCGCGCTGCGGCGCTGGGCCAGCAGGCATCCGGCCGCCAGCCCTACGGCGAACAGTCCGTAGACGACACCTAAAGAGCGCTTCGAAAGGTGGTGCTCGAAGCCCGGCCTGAGCCGGTGCGGGGTGATCGTGTAGTCCACCGCGCAGGCCAGCGCGGTGGCGGCGCCGGCGCTCGCGAGCGCCGCGGGAGCCGACTGCGCGGGATGCCGGCTGGCATGCAGCCAGCCATAGATCAGCGCCCAGAAGATGGCGCTCGCATGGTGCGTGGCATAGCCCAGCGCGGTGTGCTTCAGCGTGGGGCCGCGCACATCGAAGGCCGGGTCGCCCCAGAGCCAGTGGCTGGTGGCGTTGGTCGGCGCCACCATGCTGCCGGCCTCGCGGCGGCCGCACAGCATCAGCGCGGCGGTGGAGGCAATGCTTGCGAGGGTTCCCGCGACGAGGCCGGTCCGCAGCGTCGAGAGTTGCCTTTCTGTCAGTGTTCGGGCTAGGGTTTGCATGGGAAACCTGTCTTTCTATGCGGGACTCGCGGAGACGGGCCGCGTCATGGTGCCGGTCGCCCGGGCGCCCAGCGTCATTTCCGTCATCCAGGAGACGAGGAGTTGTCCATAGGCCTGGCGGTGCGCCTGCTTCGACAAGGCATGGTCGGCGCCCGAGATGACCCGGTAGGTCGCGGAGCGCACGCGCTTGAAGGCACCCAGGTAGTTCTCGATGACCGGGTGCGGCACGATCTGGTCGTGCTCCGACTCCACGATCAGCACGTCGCCCGTGAAGGCCTCGCAGGCCGCGAGCGCCCGGTTGTCGCGCGGGCCCACCAGGGTGCGGCGGTAGGCCACGAGGTCGGGCCTGCTCAGCTGGCCCTTGGGCGCGAGCCACTCGCGGTCGCGGTAGAGCGCCGGCGCCCGCAGCGCGAGCCAGCGCACCGGCCGCATGGTGCTGACCAGCGCCGCCAGGTAGCCGCCGTAGCTGCTGCCGACGATGGCAATGGCCTGCGGGTCGACAGTCGGGTGGCTGATGAGCGTGTCGTAGGCCGCGAGCACGTCGCGCAGGTTGTCCTCGCGCGTGACCTCCTGGCGCAGCGAGGCATGGCGCGCATGGCCGCGCAGGTCGAAGGTGAGGCAGACGCAGCCGAGCGCGGCAATCTCGTGCGCGCGCGCGATGTACTGCTCCTGGCTGCCATCCCAGCCATGGACCAAGAGAACGCCGGGCACCATCGTGGAGGCGGCAACCAGCGTTCCGGCAATGTGCTGGCCGTCTACGGATATGTCTATGAAGTTATGTCGTGTCGCTGTCATATGGCTGGAACAATGCGTATTTGGCGAGCGGCCCGATCTGCGAGTCGACGCCGCGGTAGTGCACCGTCGCGCCGGCCGGGATCGCTGGCGCCTCACCATACGCCTCGAAGCAGGAGATGCGCACGCGCTCGAGCGCCGGGTCGCGCCAGAAGCATTCGAGCGCGACCATTTCGGCCCCGGTGGCGCCGCCCACGCGCCACGACTGCTCGAGCACGCCCGAGCGCCAGGCGCCGTCCGCGCCCAGGCCCTGCGCCACGTCGTAGTTCACGCGGGAGGCAAAGAAACCGGGGTAGCACTCGATCACCGCATGGTGGTAGCGCCGCGCCTGGTCGATCGCCAGGCAAAGCGCCGGCGGCGGACTGGTCATGGCCAGCAGCGCATCGAAGTTGCCGCGCACGAGCGTCAGGTCGGAGCCGCCGTAGACGCTCTGGCCGGTGTTGTCGCGCGTCATCCGCTGGCGGCCGAAGTAGCTCACGATCATCTGGTCGACCAGCACCTGCCCGACGCTGTAGGTGTCCGGGTTGGCGAGGTTCTCTTCGAGCACCACGCCGTGCAGCGCGATCTCGCTTTCGTCCATGGCCGCGAGGCAGCGGTCCAGGGCATCGGCATCGGCGGCCATGGCCTGGCCCCGCCCGCCGGTGGCGCACACCGGCTTGATGCGCACCGCGCCGCTTTCCAGCAAGTGGCGCCCGGCCCATCGCGCGTCTTCGACCGAGAACGCCGAAAAGCCGCCGAGCACCGCGTGCGACACGGCGGTGGCGAAGGCCGGCTCCCATCCTTCAGGACAGACCGCCGCCCTGCCCACCAGCGGGTGCGTGATGGCCTTGGTGGCGACGAAGGGGTGCGGAACCACGCCGCCGAACAGGTCGTGCAGCGTCGAGATGCCGAGCGAGCGCGCAAGCTGCGTGCTGGCGATGGTGTCGCTCGGCACGAAGTACAGCGGCGTGCTCTCGTGCGCGCGCGAAGCGTCGTATTCGCCCGCGTAGCGGAACTGCTTCAGCGCCGCGAGCCGCTGCGCGAAATTGCTGCGCGTGGCCCGTTCGTGATCGCTGCCGTAGGCCTGCGGATCCGCGCTCCAGACCACGACGCTGCCGCCGGTGCTCTTGAGGACCGTGTCCACGAGGGCGACTCCCGAGCTGAAAAGGGTGTCCATGGCATGGGCCCGGGCTTAGCGGTGCGCCTCCAGGCGGATGCCGGAGGAAGCGCCGGTGACGAGGACAAAATGCCAGGTGAAAACGGATTTGTTCATCGGGAGAACTCCTTGTGAACGGTTGGCTGGGTGCATGGGGGCTATCCGTGCATCTCGATGAGGCCGGCTCCTACAGAAGGCCTTCCTGCACGGGCCTAGCTTGTGGCTTCTTTGCAGCAGGCTTGCAGCAGGCGTCGTCCTCGCGCCGATGGTCGGACAGGTTTCGGCCCGGCGGGGCGGGATAACGCGCGTCGTGGTGAAAGAGGCCTCCTACGCGCCGACCGCCAAACCATCCCTCTTTCCGCGGGCGCATACTCCGTTTGCACCACAACCGAGGACGATCATGCCCGCTCCTTCCAACCCGGAGTCCCGTGCGCTTGCCAAGCTGGCCTGGGAGGCCGCCTGGGAACGGCTGGGCAATGCGCTGCAGCCGCCGGCCGGCTATCCGCCCGCCACGCCGGAGCAGCTGGCCGAGTGCTTCGAGGTCGCGCAAGCACGGCTCGACGAGGTGCGCGCGGCGTACGGCGTGCCGCAAGACCATTGAACGGCGGGCCGGGCCGGCCCTGACCAGCGCGCGTGGCGGCGACTTTCGCCGCCACGCGCGGCTTTCCTACGGCTGCTGCGGCGGCCGTTGGGAATGGTGGAGTGCCATGGCGCCTCCCCGCTCCCAGCCTCCCGCCCTCGCACCGGCTCCCGCCGCGGGCCACACGGCTCTCTTGATCATCGACATGATCAGCTGCTGGGACTTTCCCGACGCCGAAAAGCTGTTGCCCGGCGCGCACGCCATTGCGGGGCGCATCGCGGCGCTGAAGGCGCGCTGCACGCGCGCCGGGGTGCCCGCCATCTATGTCAACGACAACCGCGGACGCTGGCGCTCGGACTTTCCCAGGCTGGTGGAGCTGTCGCTGGCCTCCGGGGGCGCCGGCGCGGAGATCACCTCGGCGCTGCTGCCCCAGGAGACCGACTACTTCGTGCTCAAGCCCAAGCAGTCCGCCTTCTTCGCGACGCCGCTCGAGCTGCTGCTCGCGTACCTGAAGGCCACGCGGCTGATCGTGACCGGCGTGGCGAGCGACCAGTGCATCTGGGCCACCGTGGCCGACGCGGGCATGCGCGACCTGGAGGCCGTTGTTCCGCGCGATTGCGTCGCCTCGCAGACGAGCGCACGCAACGAGCGCTTCCTGCGCCAGGCGCAAGAGGCGCTGCGCGTCTCCACCACGCCCGGGCCGCGCATCCGCCTGCCCGCGAAGCGCTGATGCAGTTGGAGGACCACCGTGTATGCGCATATCCAGCTCGGCGTGCAGGACCTTCCCCGCATGACCGCCTTCTACGACGAGGTGCTGCGCCACTTCGGCATGGTGCGCTTCACCGATCTCGCGCGTGTGGGGCCTGCGGGCGTGCTGTGGCGGCACCCGGGCGCGCGCTGGCCGCAGTTCGTGATCAATCGTCCGTTCAACGGCGACCCTCCCAACACCGCCAACGGCTCCCAGGTGAGCTTTCTGGCCGCCTCGCGGCAGGCCGTCGACGCCGCATGGAAAAGCGCCCTGGCCCAGGGAGCCACGGACGTGGGCGCGCCCGGCCTGCGGCCGCGCTACGCCGAAGACTTCTACGCCGCCTACTGCCTGGACCTCGAAGGACACAAGCTGTGCTTCGTGCACACGCCCTGAGTCCGTAGGCGGACGAACGGAACACGCGTGGCGCCGGCCCTACGAGGAGCCCCCGCCGGCAGGTCCGCTGGCCGCGGACTGCCCCGAGCGGTCGGGCTCGGCCGGCTGGGAAATGATGTTGAGCGTGTCGCCGGCCTTGCCGATGTCGCCCTTTGCGGCGGTGTCGCCCAGCGACAGCATGCCCACCAGCCTGCGGCCGCGGTCCACCACCGGCATGCGCCGCACCTGGTAGCCGGCCATTTCGTCCATTACGGTTTCGACGTTGTCGTTCTCGCTGCACCACTTGACGTCCTTCGACATCACCTCGGAAAGGGCCGTGTCCAGCGGGCGCGTCTGCGCGACCACGCGAAGCACGATGTCGCGGTCAGTCACCATGCCCAAGAGCCGCTGGCCGTCGCACACGGGAATGGCGCCGATGTCCAGCTCGTCCATGGCCTGGGCGGCCAGCGCCACCGTGTCGGATGGCGACAGGGTCCGCACGCCGCGGGTCATCAGTTCGGATACGCGTGTCATTGGATGTTTTCCTTGGGTGGTCAGCCGCTGCGCCGCTCGGCATTGCGCTTGCGCGTAGCCGCAGCCTTCTTCGCCGATGCCGAGCGTTCGGCGGCCGTGCGGGATGCCGCCGCGGCCCCGCCCTTGTGGCCGCCGGTGCGCGAGGGCGCGTGGTTCTCCGCCTTGCCCCGGCCGCTGCCGCTCTTCTTGCCGCCGCCGGTCTCGGCATTGACGGTGGCCCAGGCGCGCCTTTCGGCTTCGCCCTTGCCCACGCCGCGATGCTCGTAGCCTTCCTCGATGTGCTCGGCCTTGCGTTTCTGCTTGTCCGTATAGGATGACTTGTCGCCTCTTGGCATTGCTTTCTCCTGGAGGGTGAAGGAGCGTTTCATGCTGCGCGTTGCGTCCGCGCCGCGGGTCGGAGGACGCAGGCCTTGTGCGTGGGAGCAGTCTGGCGCGAGGCCATTGTGGGATTGCGCCGACGGTGCCTGAGGCTGATTGCACGACATCCGCAGGCGCGGCGTGCGCGGAACATCGCGCTGCAGGTGGCCGCCCTCGCCGCCGAAGGGCACATATGAACCTGTCCGACTTGTTCTCCCCCGACCAGCCGCTGCTGGAGATGGTGATCCGCGGCAGCGCGATCTACTGGTTCCTGCTGATCGTCTTCCGCTTCATCCTGCGGCGCGACATCGGCTCGATGAGCATGGCCGACCTGCTGTTCATCGTGCTCGTGGCCGATGCCTCGAGCAGCGCGATGCAGGGCGAATACAAATCCATCACCAACGGCGTGGTCCTGCTGGGCACGCTGATCGCCTGGAACTACCTGCTCGACCTGCTGGGCTACCGCTACGAACTCGTCGGGCGGCTGCTGGAGCCGCCGCCCGAGCCACTGGTGCGGCACGGCAAGCTGGTCGCGCGCACGCTCAGGAAAGAGCGCATCACCGTCGACGAGC
The DNA here is from genome assembly GCF_033807855.1 of Variovorax sp. SPNA7. Classification (NCBI taxonomy): domain Bacteria; kingdom Pseudomonadati; phylum Pseudomonadota; class Betaproteobacteria; order Burkholderiales; family Comamonadaceae; genus Variovorax; species Variovorax sp. SPNA7. Next base: position 2,352,766 of record NZ_CP138513.1, on the reverse strand, counting down.
TGATGGGAAAGCTGCGCGAAGAAGGCGTTGACGATCTCGGCAAGGTCCGCCTCGCGCGGCTCGAGAGCGACGGCAAGGTCAGCGTCATCCGCAATGAGTGAAACACACGGGCAACGCCCGGCAATGGAACTGGAGCCTCGATGAAGAAGACAGTCAGCGATTTCGTGGTCCAGCGCCTGCACGACTGGGGCGTGCGGCGCGTCTACGGCTACCCCGGCGACGGCATCAACGGCCTCATGGGCGCACTCGACCGGGCCGATGGCGCCATCGAGTTCATACAAAGCCGCCATGAGGAGCTGGCCGCCTTCATGGCTTGCGCGCATGCCAAGTTCTCGGGCGAGGTGGGCGTCTGCCTGGCCACCTCGGGACCGGGCGCGATCCACCTGCTGAACGGCCTCTACGACGCGAAGCTCGACCGCCAGCCGGTGGTCGCCATCGTCGGCCAGCAGCAGCGCAGCGCGCTCGGCGGCGACTACCAGCAGGAGGTAGACCTGGTCTCGCTGTTCAAGGACGTGGCGCACGAGTTCGTGCAGATGGCCACCAGCGCGGAGCAGGTTCGCCACCTGATCGACCGCGCGATGCGCATCGCGCGCGACCGCCGCGCCGTCACCTGCGTGATCGTCCCCAACGACGTGCAGGAACTGCCGGCAGTGCCGGTGCCGCCGCGCAAGCACGGCACCGTGCACAGCGGCATCGGCAGCACGGCCAGCGCCGCGGTGCCGAATGCCGCGGCGCTGGGGCAGGCGGCAGACATCATCAACGCCGGCAGCAAGGTGGCCATCCTGGCGGGCGCGGGCGCGCTGCATGCCACCGACGAGCTGATCCACGCGGCCGAGCGGCTCGGCGCCGGCATTGCCAAGGCCCTGCTCGGCAAGGCGGCGGTGCCCGACGATCTGCCCTTCGTGACCGGCGCCATCGGCGTGCTCGGCACGCGGCCCAGTTCGCGCATGATGGAAGACTGCGACACCCTGCTGATGGTGGGCTCGTCGTTCCCGTACGCCGAATTCCTGCCGCCCGAGGGGCAGGCCCGCTGCGTGCAGATCGACACCGACCCCCGCGCCATCGGGCTGCGCTACCCCACGGAACTGGGCCTGGTCGGCGACAGCCGCGCCACGCTCGCCGCCCTGCTGCCGCTGCTCGATCACAAGGAACACGGCGCCTGGCGCCAAGGCATCGAGGCCGACGTGGCACGCTGGTGGCGGGTGCTCGAGGCGCGCGCCCATGTGGAGGCTTCGCCGGTCAATCCGCAGCGCGTGTTCTGGGAGCTGTCGCCGCGCCTGCCCGAAGAAACGGTGCTCACCTGCGACAGCGGCACCGCCGCCAACTGGTACGCACGCGACGTCAAGCTGCGCCGCGGCATGAAGGCCAGCCTGTCCGGCGGCCTGGCCACCATGGGGCCGGCCCTGCCCTATGCGATTGCGGCCAAGCTGGTGCATCCCGACCGGCCCGTGGTCGCCATGCTGGGCGACGGCGCCATGCAGATGAACGGCCTCAACGCGCTCATCACCTTGGCGCGCATGTGGCGCGACTGGGCCGATCCGCGCCTGGTGGTCATGGTGCTCAACAACCGCGACCTCAACCTCGTGAGCTGGGAGCAGCGCGTGCTCGGCGGAGATCCGAAGTTCAACGCTTCGCAGGAACTGCCCGACTTTCCCTATGCGCGCTTCGCGGAGATGCTCGGGCTTGCGGCCCTGCGCGTCGACACGCCCGACGCCATCGGCCCGGCATGGGACGCCGCCTTTGCGGCCGACCGCCCGATGCTGCTGGAAATGGTCACCGACTCCGCCGTGCCGCCGCTGCCGCCCGATGTTTCGCTCGCCCAGGCCAAGTCCTACCTGCTGGCCCTGTGGCAGGGTGATCCCGAAGCGATGCGGACCATCAAGGCCACCATGCGGGAATACTGGGCCAGCGCGACGGCGTGACGATGGGTCTGGCCTCTGCTACTGCCCGGTCTTGATGCCCGCCCTGGCCTTCGATTCTTCCTCGCTCGCGCGCGCCAGGCACGCGGCCTTGTCGCCGCCCTGCCGCTCGTTGCACTTCTCCCTGGCAACGTCGTAGTTCACCGCCACCCGCGTTTCGGCGAGCCTGCGGGCATTGGCGTCGCTGGGGCTGCGCTGTTGGTCGAGTTCGGCCAGTGCGATCTTCTGGCGGCCCTGCGCTTCCTTGACGCAGACCGCCCTGGCGGGCTCGACCTGTTTCTCGCACTGTTCCAGCGCGGCCTTCAGGTTGGCGCCGATCCGTTCGCGCGCCGCGCCGTACTCGACGATGGCCGGGTCGATCTCGGCCGGATGCGGCGGCGAAGTCTGCGCGCCCGCTGGAACGATCACAGCCGCCCACAGCAGCGCGGCGGCGAACAACGTGTGAAGCTTTTCTTGCATGGCGATCTCCTGTCAGTCGCTCTCCATGCAGTGTGGGCACCGCATCGTCCGCGCCGGTAGGACGTGCGCCCAAGCCGGCCCGAGGCACCGCCGACGCCCCGCCGCTGCATGCCCGCGCCCGCGGGAAGCGTCAGCATGTGCTTACGACCGCTTCGCAAGGCGTCCTACCGCTGCGCCCCCGCCGACTTCTATATTGGCTTCAGACGCCGGCTCCTCCCCCTGCAAGAAAAACCACCGGCGTCAAGGAGCTCAACCATGAAGAAACTGTTATTGATGTGCGCCGCAGCCTCCTGCATGGCAGTGGTCCAGGTGCATGCGCAAGTGAACACGCCTCCTGCGGCGGCCACCGATCCGGCCATGGCCGAATACAAGGCCGCGCGCGACAAGATCTCGGCCGACTACAAGGCCGACAAGGCGGCTTGCGATGCCATGAAGGACAACGCCAAGGACGTCTGCATGGAAGAAGCCAAGGGCAAGGAAAAGATTGCCAAGGCCGAACTCGAGCAGAAGCAGAAGCCCAGCGACGGCAATGCCCGCAAGGTCGCAGAGGCCAAGGTGGAAGTCGCCTACAGCGTCGCCAAGGAAAAGTGCGACGACCAGAAGGGCGAAGCCAAGGATGCGTGCGTGAAGCAGGCCAAGGCCGAAGAGTCCAAGGGCAAGGCCGACATCAAGGCAATGAAGAAGTAATGGCTGACAACCCCGGCCCCGGGACCGCGAAGCGGTGAAGCCCTTGCAGACGCTCGCCATTTCCGAAGCCCTGCGCGCCCAGCTGTCGGCCGACAACCTCCTGGCCATCAATTCGCATGGCCAGGAGGTTCTTCATGGCCTCGACTTCGCCGAGTCGCAGCTTCTCGTGGACTGCAGCGAGCAGCCCCCCACGGAAGCCTCCATGCAGGAGCAATGCGCCAGGCTCGTCATCAAGCACGAGCGGGCGCGACTGCGCATCGCCACGGTCGACGACGAACGCAACGCGGCCAAGTTCTAGCAAGGTTCAGCGCAGCGCCGCAAGGTAGGCGGCGATGTCGTGCGCGTCCTGCTCGGACACGCCCATCTCCGGCATCGCCGTGAGCGGATCGACCTCGTGCGTATGGCGCAGCCAGCGCACCATGTTGTCGGGCGTGTTGGCGAGCTTTCCCGCGATCAGCGAACGGCCCCCCATGCCCGTGAGCGGAGGCCCGACGTTCGGCGACGAGCCCGTGATGCCCGGAATCGTGTGACAGGCGCTGCATGCGTACTGGTACAGCGCGCGTGCGCCGCGCTGCGCATCGGCCACCCGCAGCGGCGCCGCGCCGGCTGCCGGCCCGCATGCCGGCCGCGCCGGCGTGCCCTGCGCACCGGTGGGCTCCACGCGCGTCGCTTCGGCGTACTGCTGCGGCGTGAGGTCGGGCAGGCGCGCCATGAACGCCACCACCGACCACAGGTCTTCCTCGGACAACCTGAACTCCCAGGCCGGCATGCCGCTCATGCGGATGCCGTGCTTGGTCAGCCAGTAGAGTTCGCGCGGCTTCCAGTGGTGCCGCGCATCCACCAGCGGCCCGGGCAGGGGCTGCATGCTCTTTCCGATGTCGCCCTGCGCGACGCCCGGTGCGCCATGGCATTGCACGCACTTGTCGCGAAAGCAGGCCGCGCCGCGCATCACCAGTTGCTCGTCGTCGAGCCGCGGCGGCTCGATGTTGCGGGCGCGCATCTTCACCGACTGGTGCATGGCGGTTTCCAGCAGCGAGTAGACCGGCTGGAAATGCTGCTGCGTGGCCGCCACGTCGTAGAGGCCGCCATACACCACCAGCGCGCCCGCCGCCACGCCCGCGATGCCCAGCGCGGCGACGGTGAGTAGAACGGTCTTGGGTGCACCCATCGGCAGCATTCAATTGGCGGCATTGTCCGACGCGCACCGGCGCCGCCGTGTCGGCGCAAGCCGCATTCCAATCCGCAGAATCGCGGCATGGTGGCCGCCCCGTCATGCCGTGCTGTGTGCCCGCTCGCCTTGCTGGTGCTGGCGATGCTCGCGGGCGGATGCACACCCGGAGACGACGGCCCCGCCTTCGGCCAGGCGCCACACGCGCAGCGCGAACGCGGAAGGCTGCTGCTGGCCCAGTACCAATGCGGAAGCTGCCACACCATTCCCGATGTGCAGGCGGCGCGCGGCCGCATCGGCCCCACGCTCGCCGCCTTCGGCCGCCGCAGCTACATCGCCGGCCAGGTGCCGAACGGCCCCGACGCCCTGGTGCGCTGGATCGTCGCGCCGGCCGCCGTGGTGCCGGGCACCACCATGCCGGCGATGGGCGTCTCGCCCGACGATGCGCGCGACATGGCAGCCTACCTGCTTGCGCTCGAACGATGAACGCCGCGAGCGAGGGCCTGCCCCAATCCGCGCTGCGGGCCGCCGGCCCCATTGCGCAAACGCTGCTCGAAGTGAGCGGCGTGCTGGCGGTGGGCGGCGCATTGATCTTCGCCGGCGTCATGCTGCTGCTCGTGCTCGCCGTTCGCCGCCGGGGCCGCAGCAAGGTGAGCACGCGCTGGTGGGTGCTCGGCGGCGGCCTCGTATTTCCGACGGTGGTGCTCTCGGCGCTCTTCGCCTACAGCGAATTCCACCGGCCGCCGTGGCGGCCCATTCCACCGCCCGGTGCGCTGATCGTCGGCGTCACGGGCCACATGTGGTGGTGGGAGGTGCGCTATCGCGACCCCGCCAGCGGCACCGAGGTGGCCACGGCGAACGAGATCCGCATTCCGGTCGGCCGGCCGGTCTTTTTCGGCCTTGGCAGCGCCGACGTGATCCACAGCTTCTGGGTGCCCTCGCTCGGCGGCAAGATGGACATGCTGCCTGGCCGCGTGCAGCACCTGCAGCTGCAGGCCGACCGGCCCGGCACCTGGCGCGGGCAGTGCGCCGAATACTGCGGCGAGCAGCATGCGCGCATGGCGCTGCACGTGGTGGCCGAGGAGCCCGCGGCCTTCGATGCATGGCTTGCGGCGCAGGCAAGGCCGGCGGCCACTTCGACAACCGCGCTGCCGCCCGAGGTCGAACGGGGTCGCGAGGCCTTCCTCGCACACCGCTGCAACGCCTGCCACACCGTGCGCGGCGTGAGCGAGCAAAGCCGCCTCGGCCCCGACCTTACCCACGTGGGCAGCCGGCTGCACCTGGGCGCGGGCACCGTGGCGAACGATCCCGCACAGCTCGCCGCATGGGTGGCCCACACGCAGCAGCTGAAGCCGGGCGCGCGCATGCCCTCCTCCGGCGATCGCATCGGCGAGGCCGACCTGCAATCCATCGCGGCCTGGCTCGCGCAACTGAAATGACGCAAGCTCCAAAAGAAGATCCTTCGAATCTGCCGCCGCGCCCCGCAGGCGAGCGCGAGGCGCTCGAGCGCGCGTGGCGCCCGCCCGTCGGCTGGCGGCAGCTCTCGGCGGTGAACAACACGCGCATCGGCGTGTTCTACATTGCCACCGCCATGCTCTTCTTCGTGCTGGCCGGCATCCTGGCGCTGATGATGCGCACGCAGCTCGCGGTGCCCGACAACCACCTGATCGACGCCGGCACCTACAACCAGCTCTTCACGATGCACGGCACCGTGATGATGTTCCTGTTCGCGGTGCCCATCGTCGAGGCCGTGGCCATCTACCTGCTGCCGGGCATGCTGGGCGCGCGCGACCTGCCCTTTCCGCTGCTCTCGGCCTATGCGTTCTGGGCCTATGCCATCGGCGGCATCGCCTTCTTCTGCACGCTGTTCTTCGGCGTATCGCCCGATGGCGGCTGGTTCATGTATCCGCCGCTCACCGGCAAGGAGTTCTCGCCCGGGCGCGGCGCCGACTGGTGGCTGCTGGGCATCGGGTTCATCGAGATCTCGGCCATTGCGGGCGCCATCGAGCTGATCGTGGGCGTGCTGTTCACGCGCGCGCCCGGCATGACGCTGATGCGCATGCCGATCTTCGCCTGGGCCATGCTGGTCACCGCGCTGATGATCGTCATCGCGTTTCCCGCCGTGATCGCGGCCACCATGCTGCTGGAGCTGGAGCGCGCATTCGACTGGCCCTTCTTCATTCCCGCGCGCGGCGGCGATCCGCTGCTGTGGCAGCACCTGTTCTGGTTCTTCGGCCACCCGGAGGTCTACATCATCTTCCTGCCCGCGGCCGGCATGGTGTCGATGATGGTCGCCACGCTCGCGGGCACGCCGCTGGTGGGGCACCGCGCAGTGGTGCTGGCGCTCATCGGCGTGGGCGTGGTGAGCTTCGCGCTGTGGGCGCACCACATGTTCACCGCGGGCCTGGGCAACCTCTCGCTGCTGGTGGTGTCGGCCGCGAGCTTCGTCGTCGCCATACCGAGCGGCGTGCAGGTGTTCGCGTGGATCGCCACCTTCTGGCGCGGCCGCGTCGCGCTCAATGCGCCCACGCTGTTCCTGCTGGGCTTTCATTTCATCTTCGTGCTGGGCGGCCTCACCGGCGTGATGGTGGCGGTGCTGCCCTTCGACTGGCAGGCGCACGACAGCTACTTCATCGTCGCGCACCTGCACTACGTGCTGATCGGCGGCATGGTGTTTCCGGTGTTCGCGGGCTTCTACTACTGGGTACCGGTCTTCAACGGCCACCGGCTTTCCGAGCGCTGGGGCCGCTGGGTGTTCGGGCTCATGTTCGGTGGCTTCAACCTGGCGTTCTTCTCGATGCACATCGCGGGCATGCTCGGCATGCCGCGGCGCGTGTACACCTACGGCGGCGACCTGGGCTGGAACGCGCTCAACATGCTGTCCACCCTCGGTGCCTACACGCTGGCCGCCGGCGTGCTGCTCTTCATGGTGGATGCGGCGCGCACGCTGCGCCGGCCCCAGCAGGACCACGACAATCCCTGGCGCGCGGGCACGCTCGAATGGCTGCCGCCGCGCGAATACGGCGTGCGCAGCATTCCGCAGGTGGATTCGCGCTATCCGCTGTGGCGGCAGCCCGCGCTGCCGCAGGAGGTGGAGGCCGGGCGCCACTGGCTGCCCGGCACGGTGTTCGGCGGCCGCGAGACGCTGGTGACCAGCCTGCGCGACGCGCGGCCGATGCACCTGCTGCGCCTGCCGACCGACAGCTGGTGGCCGCTGGGGGCTGCCGCCGGCACCGCGGGCTTCTTTCTTCTTCTCACGGTGTCGCAGGCGCTGCCTGCGTTGGCCTGCGGCGTGATCGCGGTCGCATGCATCCTGCGCTGGCTGTGGGACTCCGACCTTCCACCGCCGGTGGCCACGGTCGACGTCGGCCATGGCGTGCACCTGCCGGTCGGCGCGCACGGGCGGGCATCGCACTCGTGGTGGGCCATGATCGTGCTGATTGCTGTGGACATGACGATCTTCGTGTCGCTGCTGTACACCCATGTGCACTTGTCGATGGCCAGCGACGTGTGCCCGCCGCCCGGTGCCGCGCTGCCGCCCCTGCGCTGGCCGCTGGGTGCGGCGCTGCTGCTCGCGGCCGGCTCGGGCGCCATGGCGCTGGCCGCGCGCAGGCTGCACACGGCCGATGCGCGCCGCCAGCGCTTGCTGCGCATGCTTGCCGCACTGGCCATGGCCTGCGCTGCCGGTGCGGCCGCGCTCGACATCGGCGGCCACCAGCTCGCCGGGCTCGACCCGCGCGCGCAAGGCTGGAGCGCATCGGTCGGCATGCTGCTGGGCTACCAGGCCTTCCACGTCGCCGTGCTGATGCTGATGGGCGGCTACGTTCTGGTGCGCTCGTGGTCGGGCCGGCTGCAGCCCGCGGCCCGCGCGACCATCGACAACACCGCGCTGATGTGGCATTGCGTGACCGTGCAGGGAATCATCGGGGCGCTTGCGGTGCAAGCCGTGCCGCGGCTGCTGGGCTGAGCCGCCGCTTCAACAGAAGCCGCGCCATTGCAACCGTTCCAGCAGCAGGCTCGCACCCCACCCTGCCCCATAGAGCCCGAGCCCGAAGATGCCGTGCGTGACCAGGCTGTGCAAGCGCGCGGCGCCGGGGCGCGGCGTGCGGCTGGCCGCAATGCCGGCGCCCATGCCCGGCTGCATCAGGAAGAACGGCGCCACCACGCTGCCGATGCCGACGGCGAGCGCCGGGCCGATCGCCGGCCGGCAAACCCAGCCAAGGCCCCAGAACGCGAGCAGCACGGCCGCGAAGGCGATGCCCGTCAGGTAGTGGGCCGTCCAGCCGATCAGCCGCTCGTGCGCCACGGGCGGCGATGCGCCGATGGGATCGTGCCGGAAGCGCCCGCGCGCCAGGTGGACGAACCAGCGGCCCACCAGCGCGTAGTCGAGCGAGGGCACGCCGAGCAGCCGCTTTCGGATGACGGCCCAAAGGTCCATCACTACCGTGGCGCCAGTCCCGACCACGGCGGCACCCACCAGACAGCCAAGTGCTTCAGGCACGGGCGGCCTCCTCGTGCGTGGCCGATGCGGAAGGCACCCGCGCGCCGATCATCCAGCAGGCGGCGGTGAAGCGAACTTGGCTGCCGTGCACATAGGGCTCGAACGCCGCGCGCATGGCCTCGGTGACCCGTGTGCGCGTTCGCTCGTCCGCATCCTCGAGAACCAGGCCCACCGGCCCGAGCCGCGTGAGATAGCCATGCAGCGCTTTCTCGGGCAATGTGCATTCCACATCGATCGGCCGGATGTCGATGCCGGCCCAGCCGCTCTCTTCCAGGATCGAGACAACCCGATCGCGGTCCGCGAAGGAGAACTGTCCCGGCGCACCCGGCCTGCGCGCCGGCAGGTTCGGCAGCAGCGGCGCGGCGGCGCGCTCGGCCGTCGTCATGAACGGGTTGTCCGCGGCGCTGCGCCATGCGATGGCCCGGAGCGCGGCGCCATCCTTCGCGGCATGCCGCAGGTTCGCAAAGGCCTGCACCGGGCTGTCGAAGAACATCACGCCAAAGCGCGAAACGATCAAGTCGAAGCTCGCCGGCTCGAAGGCCTGCCTCTGCACGTCGCCGCAGATGAAACTTGCCTGCATTCCCGTTCGTTCGGCGCGCGCCCGGGCGGCGGCGATCATCGGCGCGGAGATGTCGGCGCCGACGCAATGCCCCGCCGCGCCGAGCACCCGCGCAATGGCCAGCGTGGTGGCGCCCGTGCCACAGCCGACGTCGAGCACCCGGCGCGCGGAGGCGGCGCGCGCCTCGTCCGCGAGCAGGTTCTCGAACGGCGCGAACAGTTGGTCGAGCGACTCCTGCGCATCGACCCAGGCGCGGCCGCCGCGGCCGTTCCAGAGGGCGGCTTGTTCGTTGTGTTGCTGCTCTGTGATGTCCATGATGGTTTGTCCTTGGCTTGCCTGAAGAGGCGGAAGCTAGACTGTGCAACTTCAAGTCGACTTGAGGTCAAGAGGTGACGGCACAACATCTGGACATCGCCCAAGTGGCACAGCAATCCGGCGTCCCCGCATCGACGCTGCGCTTCTACGAGGAAAAGGGGCTCATCGCCTCGACCGGCCGGCGCGGCCTGCGCCGCCTGTTCGGTGCCGGCGTGCTCGAACGCCTGGCGCTCATCGCCGTGGGACGCGCCGCAGGCTTCTCGCTCGACGAGATCGCGCGCATGTTCGCGCCCGAGGGCGGCCCGCGCATCGACCGGCGAATGCTCGCGGCCAAGGCCGAGGAGATCGACCGCACCATCCGCAAATTGAGTGCCATGCGCGACGGCCTGCGGCACGCGGCGGCCTGCCCCGCGCCCAGCCACATGGAGTGCCCGACCTTCAGGCGCATCGTGCGCGCCGCGGCTTCCGGGGCCATCGGCGCGCGCGAAAAGAAGGCGCCCAAGTTGCCGAATTAGGCGGTGCTTCATGCGGCACCCGGCAGCCAGACAGCCTCCTACAACACGATGATCTCTTGGCCGATGCGGCGCGGATTTTCTGGATCGAAAGTTGCAATCCTGGGCACTGCAAATCTATGCCGTCATTCCCCAGAAATGCCGGCCGGAGACTTTTCCATGGTGAGCGCCAATCCAGTTATTTCGTCAGAACGTGTCGAGGGGACATCCGTCTACAACACGTCGGGAGACAAGCTCGGCAGCATCGATGAACTCATGATCGACAAGATCTCGGGCCAGGTCCGCTATGCGGTGTTGGAGTTCGGCGGCTTCCTGGGCATAGGCACGGACCGCTATCCGCTCCCCTGGTCCATGCTGAAGTACGACACCTCGCAGGACGGCTACGTGGTGCCGTTGACCAAGGCGCAGATCGAAGGCGCGCCGAAGTATGCGAGCGACCGGGTGCCCGAGTACGACGATGCGTACAGCGGGACGGTGGACAAGTACTACGGGCTTTGAAAGCACACGGCCGCAGCCGTCCGGATATGGCGGCTGCGGCCGTCTCTGGGAGGCTCTTTGTCGTGGGCAGCAGCAGTGAGGGCATTTGTCTCCCCGGAAAAGGTGCGTACCGCTCATGCGCGCGTGCGGCGCAACTTCTACAGTGATTTCACGGCGAAACGCTTTGTTCCAAGACAGGCAAACAAGCGGCGCCGGTTGTCCAACTCGCTGGAGAACGCACATGGAACGCAGCCAACTACCCGGAAATTGCTTCTTGGTGCTCGTGTACTTGCTCGCGCTGCTTGCTTTGTGGCTCAGCAACTGAACGTGAAGCGGCCGACTCGAAACATCACTTCTGGCGAACCAATATGCTCAGCCCTTGAACGCCGCCCAGGGCATGCGGCAGAACGCTTCTTCCAGCGATATGGCGCGACCCTCGGCAGCCAGCGATTCGCCGGTGAGCATATTCACCAGTGTTGTGCCTTCGAGCCCCTCAGGCAGCACCACCCTCGTCCCCCGCCAAGCATCCGAATCGGGAAGCATCGGCACACCCTCCGCCCCGGCGCGCGCAATTCCCGCAAACAACCGCCCCGCCATCACCACCAGCGTCCGTCCTTCGTGCCTGCGCGCAAAGGCCACCACATGCCGCGCCAGCGGCCCTTCGACCGCGAGCCCTTCATAGCTGCCTTCGCGGAACAGTTCCGCATGCTCGCGCCGCATCGACAGCAGCCGCCAGATGAACCAGAGCTTCGCGCGGCCATCGTGCGGCGACTCGGCGAGCGACTGCACGCGCGCAACAAGATCGAGCTCGCCAGTCATCGCCTGGAGCTCGTCGAGCCGCCGGCTGCGCAGTTCATAGTCCACCGGCCTCCGGTTGTCCGGATCGACCAGGCTCAGGTCGATCAGCTCGCTTCCTTGATAGAGATCGGGCACGCCGGGCGAGCCGTACTTCAGCAGCGTGAGCGTGAGCCCGTTCCACGCACCGAACCACGACAGGCGATCGGCCAGGCGCTGGATGTCCGCAAGGCAGCCGTCCTTCGATAGGTCCGAAAGAATCCGCTGCACCAGGGCTTCGAGCGCCGCCTCGTACTTCTCGTCGGGCTGGGTCCAGCGCGTGTGGAGCTTGGCTTCGCGCGCAGCCTTCTGCATGTACTGCCACACGCGCGCCGCATAGGCCGGCACGTCGGCAGCATCGAGCCCGCCGAAGGGCAAGGTGCCGAGCAGGGTCTGGTAGAGCAGATATTCGTCGGCGCGCGAAGGCGCCGCGCCCGCCGGCTCGCCGCCGCGGCAGAGCGCATGCCAGCGCGCGAGCGCGTCGCACCACTCGACAGACATTTCGGAGAGCACGTCGATGCGGTTGCGTACTTCCTCCGACCGTTTGTTGTCGTGCGTGGAGGTCGCGAGCATGGTGTGCGGCCAATGCCGTGCGCGGTCGGCGCTGAGCGCGTGGAACTCGGGCACGTCGATGCCGAACCGGTCGGGCTCGCCGCCCACCTCGTTGAGCGAACTGAGCGGAAAGTAGCGGTAGAACGAAGTGTCCTCCACGCCCTTGGCCGCGACCGGCGCGCTGAACTGCTGGAAGCGCATCGCGAACCGGCGCACGCGCTCGGCCAGTGCCGGTGGCGCATGCGCGGCCGCGGCCTCGCCGCGCAGCGAGCGGCGCACGAAGGCGAAGACGGAGCGGTCGGCATCGACGCTCTGGCGCTCGGCCGCCTCGGTGGCGGCGTCGATGAAATGCGCGTCCTGCGCGGAGGGTGCGTCGACGATGTAGGTGCGGTAGACCGGCATGCAGGCCGCCACTTCCGCGAGCGCGCGGCGCAGCGCGTTGAGCGTGTAGTCGCGCGTGCCGCGGTCGGCCCGCGCGATCCTGAGCAGCTCGGTGGAGAGCACGTTGAGCTCCGACGACAGCGCATTGCGCATGACCTCGCGCTTGCCGGACCTTGCGACCGAATCGAAGTCCTGCGCCTCGCCCGTGAAGCCATGCCAGGCCTGCCGCAAGGCGTCGGCCGCGGCGGTGTCCACCAGCACGCCGTTGGCCACGTTGGCAAAGCGGTAGCCGGTGGTGCCGTGCACATGCCATTCGACCGGCACCTCTTCTTCCGAGGCCGCGATCTTCTCGGCCACCACATACAGCGGGCGCGGGGGCCGGCCGTCGGGGCCGGAGGCCGGCAGCACGATGCCCGCGCGGCGCGCATAGCCTTCCTGCAACTGCCGGAAGTAGCGCGCGGGGTCGTACAAGCCATCGGGATGGTCGATGCGCAGGCCGTCCACCACGCCGGCCGCGGCAAGGTCGAGCGCGAAGGACTGCGTGGCCTCGAACACCTCGTCGCGCTCCATGCGCACGGCCGCCAGGTCGTTGATGTCGAAGAAGCGCCGGTAGTTGATTTCGTCGGCCGCCACGCGCCAGTAGGCGAGCCGGAAGGCCTGCATGTCGATGAGCCGGTGCAGCTGGTCGCGCGCCTCGTCCGAGGCCAGGTTGAACTCCGCCACCGCGGCCAGCACGGCGCGTGCGAGCGACGGATGCGCCTCTGCCAGATGCGCGAGGCGGGCCTTGAACAGCTCCTTGTCGCGCACGCGCTCGGTGCATTCGGCAGGCGTCTGCGCGCGGCGGCTTGGCAGGTGGCCGAAGGCGGCCGACAGGCTCGCGAGCTGCCCCGCGAGCGCGGGGTGCTTCAGATGCTGCAACGCCTGCCCCAGAACCACGGGATAGCTCTCGGGCGCCAGCGGAAACCGGTGGTCGAAGTAGCGCAGCGCGAAGCTGCCCTGCGCCGCTTCGAAGTGCAGCACCAGCTCCCCGCTCGCGAGCACCTCGCCGTAGTGCCCGCCGAGCACCGGCAGCAGCACCTTGCCGGCCAGCTCCTTGTTGAGCGGCTGCCAGTCGATGTCGAAGTGATGCGCGAAGAGCGAAGCCGGGCCGTTCTCCAGCACGTCCATCCACCAGGCGTTGTCGGCACCGAGCACGCCCATGTGGTTGGGCACCATGTCGAGCAGCTGCCCCAGGCCGTGCGCCTGCAGCGCCGCGACGAAGCGCGCAAAGCCTTCGGCGCCGCCGAGCTCGGGATTGACCTCGGCATGGGCCACCACGTCGTAACCGTGCGTGCTGCCCGCGCGGGCGCGCTGGATGGGCGAGCAATACACATGGCTCACGCCGAGCTGCGCAAGGTAGGGCAGCACGCGGATCGCATCGTCGAAGCCGAAGCCCTGGTGGAACTGCAGCCGGTAGGTGGCCCGCGGCACGCGCGCCTGCAGCAGCGGCGGCGCGGCTTCCGCGCCCAGGCTGCGGCGCGGGCGCGCGGCGCGCAGGTGTTCCGTGAGCCCCTGCATCGCATCGCCCGCCGCCAGCTCCTGCACGGTCGGCACCAGCTTGCGCCGCCAGTTGGGATGCGTGTCGGTGGTGCCGGGCATGTTGGCCTGCTCCACCTCGCCGGCCACGTCCTCGAGCTGGAACACCATCAGCGCCGACGGGGCCGCGGCAAGGAACGCGTGGACCGCCTGCATGATGCGCGGCGAAGGCATTGCGAGCGACAGCGCCTGCGCCGCCTCGTCCGGCGACAGCAGCCCCGCCTCGCGCACCGCCAGCATCAGCTGGATGCGCTCCTGCGCACGGCCCAGCAGCTGCGCATCGAACAGCCGGGGGTCGGGAAAGAGCCCGAGCGCCAGCCGCAGCCGAAGGTCGTGGCCCGACCACCAGCCCGCGAGCGTGGCAAGGTCGTGCGTGCTGATGGCCACCAGCGCGGCCGCCGGGTAGGCCGCGGGCGGCGTGAACCCGCCGCCCTGCTGCTTCTCGAAATAGAGCAGCCGGTAGGAGAGCACATCGGCGCGTGCGAGCGCTTCGCGCATCGCGTCTTCCACCGTGCCCAGGTCTTCGCCCACCACCATGCAGCAATGCCGATGGCTCTCGACCGCCACGATGGCCAGCATCTCCTCGACCGGATAGCGCACGTAGGCGCCGTCGCGCGGCGAGCGGCCCGGCGGAATCCAGAACAGGCGCATCAGCCCCATCACATGGTCGATGCGCAGCGCGCCGGCATGCCGCATGTTGGCGCGCAGCATCTGCACGAAGGGCTGGTAGTGGTGCGTGCGCAGGTGGTCGGGGCGCAGCGGCGGCAGGCCCCAGTTCTGCCCGGCCGGGTTGAACTCGTCGGGCGGCGCGCCGATGCTCGCACCGACCGCGAAGCAGTGCCGCGCGGCCCAGGCATCGGAGCCACCGCGGTCCACCGACACGGCCAGGTCCAGGTAGAGCCCGATGCCCATGCCCAGCGTCTTGCAGCGTTCACCCGCGCGCGCGAGCTGGCGCTCGGCCACCCATTGCAGGTACTGGTGGTATTGCAGCCGCTCGGCATGCTGCGCCGCGAAGGCCTGCACCTCGGGCGAATCCGCCTGCCGATAGGCCTCGGGCCAGGCAAGCCAGCCCCAGCACTGCGGATCGGCCGCGGCGAAGTGGGCCTGCAGCGTCTCGAACAAGGCGTGCTGCCGCAGCGGCTCGCCCTGCGCCGAGACAAAAGCCAGGAAGGCCTCGCCGCGCGCATCAGGTGCGCCGGCCGGCGAAAGATGCCGCGCGCGGAAGTGCTCGAACAGCAGCTCCAGCACCTCGAACTTGGCGGCGGCCACGCCGGCATGGTCGACCAGCGGTGCGGCCCGCAGCGCCGCAAGCCGGCCCTGGAACCCCGGCGATTCGACGTGCCGGCGCGCGGCCTCGCAGGCGGCGAAGTCGTCGACCGCCTCGACGTCGATGTACAGCACGTTGATCCATTGCCGCGACGACGGGCTGTAGGGGCTGGCGCGCGGCGGATCGGTCGGGAACAGCGCGTGCAGCGGGTTCAGGCCGACCAGGTCGGCGCCCTGCCCGGCCATGCGGTCGACGAGCGCTTCGAGGTCGCCGAAATCGCCGATGCCCCAGTTGCGCGCCGAGCGCAGCGCATAGAGCTGCAGCGCCGGCCCCCAGACGCGGCCGCCGTCCTGCACGGCGGGCGGGCGGTAGCAGCGGCCGGGCGAAGCGATGAGCATCGTTTCGCCGGCCAGTCCGTCGATCTGCAGCCAGTGGTAGCCGGGCGCGAGTGGCTCTGCCAACTGCAGCGTGCAGGCGCCATGCGGCCAAGGCTGCGCGTCGGCTTCGCCCTGGCGCACAAGCCCCTGCTCGTCACGCAGCCGCCAGCGCAGGCTGCCCGAGCGCTGCGGCAGCTGCAGCGACCAGTGCGGTGCGTGCGCCTGCACCACCTGCACCGGTGGCATGGCGGGCGCGGAGGAAGCATCGGCCTCTTCGCCGACCACGGCACCCGCCTGCACGCCGAACTCGGCCAGGAGCGCGGCCAGGTTCTCGGGCGACGCATGGCGCAGCGTTCCGAAGGCGTCGTGGTAGGCCGCGGAAATGCCGTAGTGCCGGCACAGGCGCTCCAGCGCACCGTTGCTCCAATGACCCGGATCAGCCACCGCCGATGTCCTCCAGCGTGGCATGCACGGCGCCGCGCTCGAGTTGCAGGCCGGCCGCATCAGCTACGGCGCCCCTGCTGTAGAGCACCGTGCCCGCAGGCGCTGCAGTGTCCACGGCAGGCTGCGCGCCAAGGTTCGCGAGCAGATGAAGACGCTTGCCCGACAGCGCCCACCGGACCCGGATCAGCCCCTCTTCGCAGCCATGGCTTCCCGCGCCGCGCACGCCGGCCAGGTGCGGCACCAGCAGCCGATGGCGCAGGTCGAGCAGTTGCTGCACTTCGCACAGCTGCGCGAAATGCGGCCGCGTGCCGCGCTCGCGCCAGCGCAGCTTCGAGGCCTGGAAGGTCTGGTCCGCGTTGGGATCGGGAATGCGCGCGCGCGCGGCTTCGTCGGCAAAGGCAGCGAAGCGGCCGAACTCCGCGCGGCGCCCTTCGGCCACGGCCGAAGCCAGCTCCGGGCCGAAATCGCAGAAGTACAGGAACGGCGACGAGGCCGCGAATTCGTCGCCCATGAAGAACATGGGTACGTGCGGCGACAGCAGCACGCAGGCCAGCGCGGCGCGCACCAGCACCGGATCGCCCAGCGCATGGATGCGCTCGCCGAATGCGCGGTTGCCGACCTGGTCGTGGGTCTGCAGGTAGGACACGAAGGCAGTCGGCGGCAACTGCGTGCTGGGTTCGCCGCGCGGCTCTCCGCCGCGGAAGGCCGAGGGCTGCCCCTGGTAGATGAAGCCTTCGGCCAGCGCGTTCGCAAAGCGCGCTGCGGCGTCGTCGGCATAGTCGGCGTAGTAGCCGTCGCGCTCGCCGGTGGCCAGCACGTGGGCGGCGTGGTGCAGATCGTCGTTCCACTGCGCGGTGCCCGCCACGGGCAGGCCGTTGCTGTCGCGCGCCAGCAGCGAGGCCTGGTTGGCGTCGTTCTCCAGCACCAGGTGCACCTGCCGCTCGCGCGCCGGGCCGGCGTTCAGCGCCTCGCGGATCTCCTGCACGATGTGCCTGGGCGATGCATCGCGAATGGCATGGATCGCATCCATGCGCAGGCCGTCGAAGTGGAATTCTTCCACCCAGTACAGCGCGTTGTGGATGAAGAAGTCGCGCACGGTGCGCGAGCCCGGTCCGTCGAAGTTGATGGCCGCGCCCCATGGCGTGTGCTCGGCCGCATCGAAGAACTCGGGGCAGCATGCATGCAGGTAGTTGCCTTCCGGCCCGAAGTGGTTGTAGACCACGTCGAGCAGCACCATCAGCCCCAGCGCATGCGCGGCGTCGACGAGGGCCTTGAGCTCGTCGGGCGAGCCGTAGCTGGCGTCGGGCGCGAACTGCAGCACGCCGTCGTAGCCCCAGTTGCGCGCACCGGGAAAATCCGCGAGCGGCATGAGCTCGACCGCGGTGATGCCCAGTTCCGCCAGCTCGCCGAGCCGCTCGCGCGCGGCCCGGAAGGTGCCTTCCGCGGTGAAGGTGCCGACGTGCAGTTCGTAGACCACGGCCTCGTGCCAGGGGCGGCCGCGCCAGGCGGTGTCGGCCCATGCGTAGCGGGCCGGATCGACGACCTGGCTCGGCCCGTGCACGTCCTGCGGATTGAAGCGCGAGGCCGGGTCGGGCATGGTGGTGCCGTCGGCCAGCCGGTAGGCGTAGAGGTCGCCCGCGCGCGCGTCGGCAAGCGTGAGGCGGTGCCAGCCGTCCGCGTCCTGCGCCATGGCGTGCAAGGCCTCCTTGCCGCCCGCCGGCGTGTGCACGAGCGTGACGGCGTGCATGGACGGCGCCCACAGTGCAAAGTCCACGCCGCCATCGCCGCGCACCGTGGCGCCGAACGGCATGCGGTGAAAACGCTTCATGGCCGCACGTCCGGCCGGCTCAGCACCACCAGCGAGCGGCACTGCAGCGGATAGGCGGGCTCCGACCAGGCGGGCGCGAGCGCGGCCACGTCCTCGGTGGCGGGCGGCGGGGTGCCGCTGGCGGTGTCGAGCAGCAGCCGCCACGCGCCGTAGGGTGCGGGTGGCAGGGTGAACGAAATCTCGTCGTGGTGCGCGTTGAACAGCACCAGAAAATCATCGTCGTGCAGCGCCTCGCCGCGCGGCCCGCGGTCGGCGATGCCGCCGCCGGACATGTACATCGCCAGGCATCGGGCGTTGGCGTCGCTCCAGTCCTCGGGGCGCATTTCGGCGCCGTCGGGCCGGAGCCAGACCACGTCGGTCACGCTCTCGGCCTCCGAGGGCTTGCCGGCAAAGAAGCTGCGGCGCCGGAACGAAGGATGGGCGCGCCTGAGCGCGATGGTGCGCTCCACGAAGGTGATCAGCGCCTGCCGCTCGGGCGTGGGCGTCCAGTCGATCCAGCTGATGTCGTTGTCCTGGCAGTAGGCATTGTTGTTGCCGTTCTGCGTATGGCCGCGCTCGTCGCCGGCCAGCAGCATCGGCACGCCCTGCGACAGCAGCAGCGTGGCCAGCAGGTTGCGCTTCTGGCGCTCGCGCAGCGCGGCGATCTCCGCGTCCTCCGTCGGCCCTTCGGCGCCGCAGTTCCAGGAGATGTTGTGGTTGCTGCCGTCGCGATTGTCCTCGCCGTTGGCCTCGTTGTGCTTGTCGTTGTAGGAAACCAGGTCGTCGAGCGTGAAGCCGTCGTGCGCGGTGATGAAGTTGATGCTCGCGTGGGGCCGCTTGCCCGACCAGCCGTAGAGGTCTTCCGAGCCGGTGAGCCGCTTGCCGACCTCGCCGATCACGCCCGAGTCGCCCTTCCAGAAACCGCGCATGCCGTCGCGGTAGCGGTCGTTCCATTCGGCCCAGCCGAGCGGGAAGTTGCCCACCTGGTAGCCGCCGTGGCCCAGGTCCCAGGGCTCGGCGATGAGCTTGACGCGGTTGAGCGTCGGATCCTGGCGGATGGCGTCGAAGAACCCCCCCAGGTTCTCGACCTTGCCGGATTCGCGCGCCAGCGCCGAGGCCAGGTCGAAGCGGAAGCCGTCCACGTGCATTTCCTCGGCCCAGTAGCGCAGCGAATCCATCACCAGCTGCAGCGCATGCGGATGCTCCAGGTTGACGGTGTTGCCGCAGCCGGTGAAGTCGTCGTAGTAGCGCCGGTTGTCGGCGTTGATGATGTAGTAGGAGGCGTTGTCCACGCCGCGCATCGAGAGCGTGGGCCCGAGCTGGTTGCCTTCGCAGGTGTGGTTGTAGACCACGTCCAGGATCACCTCGATGCCGGCCGAGTGCAGCGTCTTCACCATGGTCTTGAATTCCTTCACCTTGCCCGAGGCGCTGTAGCGCGTCTCCGGGGCGAAGTAGGCCAGCGAGTTGTAGCCCCAGTAGTTCTGCAGGCCCTTCTCCGCCAGGTGCCGGTCGTTGAGGAAGCTGTGCACCGGCAGCAGCTCGATGGTGGTCACGCCCAGGCGCTTGAGGTAGTCGACCACGGGCGCGCAGCACAGGCCGCCGTAGGTGCCGCGCAGCTCGGGCGGCACGTCGGGGTGGCGCATGGTGAAGCCGCGCACATGCAGCTCGTAGATCACCATGTCCTGCCACGGCACCGAGGGCCGGCGGTCGTCGCCCCAGGTGAAGGCGGGCTCCAGCACGCGGCCCTTGGGCACCAGCGGTGCGCTGTCGCGGCGGTCGAACGAGAGGTCTTCGCGCTTGCTGCCGACCGTGTAGCCGTAGAGCGCATCGCCCCAGCGCAGCTCGCCCACCAGGTCTTTCGCGTAGGGGTCGACCAGCAGCTTGTGCGGGTTGAAGCGATGGCCCTCTTCGGGCTTGTAGGGGCCGTGCACGCGGTAGCCGTAGGCCTGGCCGGGTCGGGCCTCGGGCAGGTAGCAGTGCCATACGCCGTCGGTGCGCTCCCGGATCGGGATGCGCTGGATTTCATGGCGGCCCTTGTCGTCGAAGAGGCACAGGTCCACGCCTTGCGCGTGCTGGGAAAAAAGCGCGAAGTTCACGCCCTCCCCGTCCCAGTTGGCGCCCCGCGGATAGGGGCGGCCCGGCCAGACGGCCGAGATCGGATTGCGTTGGCTGCTGCGTGTCATCAAATTGGATGTGGGAGAAAGAAAATTCAGCGCGGCGGGCGCTCGCCGGGCGGGTTCGGGTTGGGCTTGGCCGCGCCGCTGCTGTTGTTGCTGTCGTCCTTCGGCAGGCGCGGCCACCAGCGTTCGATCTGCTCGGCCGCCCAGTCCTTGCCGGCGAGGCCGAAGGCCAGCGCCAGCGCGAACACCACGCCCGCCAGGATCACCAGGAAGCTCTCGCGCACGATGTCGCCGCCCACCTTGACCTGGTCCAGCGCAATCAGGATGACGAAGGCCATGACCGCATAGCGCGCGATCTGCCCCAGCAGCATGGCGTCGCGCAGCTGCGCACCCCGGAAGTAGCTCGACACCGCCTCTCCCACGAAGCGGGCAAAGTAGGAACCGAAGGCCAGCACCAAGAGGGCCACGAAGAGATTGGGCACGAACCACACGACGCGCCCGAGCAGGTCGGCGATGTAGCTCAGGCCCATGCCGTTGAAGGCCAGCAGCAGTGCCGCAAAGATCACCAGCCAGTAGGCCAGCACGCCGAACAGGCTGCTGGTGTCGCCCGGCCATCCGCCCTGGCGCAGGAAGTTGTCGAGCCCCGCGCGCTCGGTCAGCACGTTGAAGTTGATGGCGCGCAGCGCCTTGGTGACCGCAAAGCGCACCGTCTTGGCGATGAGCCAGCCGGCAAGCACCACCACCAATGCAATCGCCAGGCGGGGCACGAAGGCCCCGACCTGGTAGAGCATTGCGTTCAGCGGCTCCAGGTGAATGCCAAATCGGTCCATGTTTCTCTCCGGTGCGTGGTTGCGGTTGCGGACGAAGGCGGCGAATGCGGTGCAAGCATCAACCGGGCCGCTCCACCTGCAGCAGCGCGAGCACGCCGTTCAGCGGCACCTGCGCCCAGTCGATGCGGTTGTTGAGCTCGTAGCGCAGTTCGTACAGCGCCTTCTCGGTCTCGAACAGCGCGAGCAGGTGGGCGTCGATGCGGGTGATGTCTTCTCCCGTACCGGCCTCCATGTAGCCGTCCAGGAAGGCCTGGCGTGCCCATTGCTCCCAGGCGGCGGCGGGCGGCCCCAGGTAGGCGGCCTCCTCCACGCTCTGCGCCACGCGGCGCAGCGCGGCCCAGCGCGCATAGTTGAACGAACGCAGCATGCCGGCCACGTCGCGCAGCGGCGAGCCCTTGGCGCGGCGCTCGTCGAAGCTGCGCGCCGGCTCGCCTTCGAAGTCGATGATCACGAAGTCGTTGTCCCGCAGCAGCACCTGGCCCAGGTGGAAGTCGCCGTGGTAGCGGCTCTGGATGCCGCCTTGCGCCTGCGGCCTGCGCGCCGCGATGGAGCCCTGCAGCGCGTCCTCCATGGCGAGCAGGGCCTGGGCGTCGGGCTGCGCCGGCGTTGGCAGCTGGGCCAGCCTTTCGCGCAGCAGCGCCAGCGTGGCGGTGGCGTCGGCGCGGGCCTGCGCCGAATAGCGGGCGATGTCGCTGTCCAGCAGCGGCTCGGGGTCGAAGGCCGCCGCGCCGGTGCGCAGCGCGAGCGCCTGGTGCAGCTCGGCGGTGCGCCGGCCCAGCGTGGCCATGAGCGCGAGAAAGCCGCCATGCACGGCCATCGGGTCCGGCAGCGCGCCGTCGGTGGTGGCAAAGTCGCGCAGGAAGCGCTCCAGGTAGCCCAGCGTGTGGTCCCAGCCGTCGCCCTGGTTCGACACATAGGACTGCACCATGGCCAGCGTCATGGTGCGCCCGTCATTGCCGGTGTATTCGAGCGCGCCCAGCACCGGAACGCAATGCGGATACCTGGCGACCTCGGTCAGGAAGCGGCCCATCTCCAGCTCGGGGTTCAGGCCTTCGCGCAGGTGGCGATAGCCCTTGAGGAACAGGGTTTCGTCGAGCGTGACCACGGTGTTGCTGCTCACGCCGCTCGGCCGCCCGATCGGCAGGCTGGCGATGTCGGCCTCCACTTCGGCAAAGGCGGCCGTCGCGCGGAACCGGAGCCGCCCCTGCGCGGTTTCCAGTTCCATGCCGCTGCGGATGGCCAGCACCAATGCGCGGCAGAAGGCTTCGTCGTAGAACGCATCGCCCATCAGGCCCACCTGCGCCTGCTGCCGCACCTTGGCGAGCGCGGCCTGCGCGACGCCGGCCATGCGCTCCTCGTCGCGCTCTTCCCAGGCCAGCGCCAGCGGCATGAAGTAGGTGGCGCCGCCGGGCGGCCCGTCGAGTTCGAGCAAGGGCAGCATCCAGCTGAGCGGGCCTGCCTCCCAGATGACGTGGTCGGCCAGGCGCGCGCGCTCGATGGCGGTGCCCTTCGATGCATACCAGCGCTGGATCTCGATGTGGCGCGGCAGCGTCTCCAGCTCGAACTGGTTGCGCATGCGCTCCGACATGCCGATGCGCCAGGGCATCACGCGGTCGCGGAAGAAGCTGGTCCAGCCGTCGAACAGCACCAGCGTGGGCCACTCCTGCAGCGCCACGCCCTCCTGGTGCCAGCTGGGCATCTCGGCATCGGAAGTGAGCCGGAACCAGTAGAAGCCGTACGAAGCCAGCGTGAGCAAATAAGGCAGCTCGCCGATGGGCGGAAACGGCGCGCGGCCCAGCATCTCGATGGGCACGCGGCCCTTGAAGGCCGAGAGGTCCAGCTCCACCGGCTGGGCGGCGCGCGAAAGGTTGAACACCGTGAGGATGATGTCCTCGTCGTACTCGCTCAGGTAGGCCAGGATCTTGCGGTTGCCCGGCTTCAGGAAGCGCCGCTTGCCGCGGCCGAAGGCATGGCTGGTCTTGCGCACGGCCAGCATGCGCTTGGTCCAGTTGAGCAGCGAGCTGCTGTCGCGCGCCTGCGCCTCCACGTTGAGCGCCTCGTAGCCGAACATCGGGTCCATGATGGGCTGCAGGTACAGCCGCTGCGGATCGGCGCGCGAGAAGCCGGCGTTGCGGTCGGGGCTCCACTGCATGGGCGTGCGCACGCCGTTGCGGTCGCCCACGAACACGTTGTCGCCCATGCCGATCTCGTCGCCGTAGTAGATGATCGGCGAGCCGGGCATCGACAGCAGCATGCCGTTCATGAGCTTCACGCGGTCGATGTCGTTCTCCATCAGCGGCGCCAGGCGCCGGCGGATGCCCAGGTTGATGCGCGCCCGCAGGTCGGCCGCGTACATGGTGTACATGTAGTCGCGCTCCTTGCTGGTGACCATCTCGAGCGTGAGCTCGTCGTGGTTGCGCAGGAAGATGGCCCACTGGCAGCCCTCGGGAATGTCGGGCGTCTGCTGCATGATCTCGACGATGGGATGCCGGTCTTCCTGCGCAATGGCCATGTACATGCGCGGCATCAGCGGAAAGTGGTACGCCATGTGGCACTCGTCGCCATCGCCGAAATACTCGCGCACGTCTTCCGGCCACATGTTGGCCTCGGCCAGCAGGAAGCGGTTCTTGTACTGCGCGTCGATGGCGGCGCGCACCTGCTTGATCACCGCATGGGTCTCGGGCAGGTTCTCGTTGCTGGTGCCGTCGCGCTCCACCAGGTAGGGAATGGCGTCGAGCCGGAAGCCGTCCACGCCCATGTCGAGCCAGAAGCGCATCACCTTGAAGATGGCTTCGAGCACCGCGGGGTTGTCGAAGTTGAGGTCCGGCTGGTGGCTGAAGAAGCGGTGCCAGTAGTAGGCCTTGGCCACCGGGTCCCAGGCCCAGTTGGAGGTCTCGGTGTCGGTGAAGATGATGCGCGTGCCCTGGTAGATGTGGTCGGTGTCGCTCCACACGTAGAAGTCGCGCTCGGGCGAGCCGGCCGGCGCGCGCCGCGCGGCCTGGAACCAGGGGTGGTCGCTCGAGGTGTGGTTGATGACCAGCTCGGTGATCACGCGCAGCCCGCGCTCGTGCGCGGCGTCGAGCATCTCGCGGAAGTCGTCCAGCGTGCCGTACTGCGGGTTCACGTCCTCGTAGGCCGAGATGTCGTAGCCGTCGTCGCGCAGCGGCGATGGATAGAAGGGCATCAGCCAGATCGTGTTGACGCCCAGCTCCTTCACGTAGTCGAGCTTGGCGGTCACGCCCTTGAAGTCGCCGATGCCGTCGTTGTTGGAGTCGAAGAACGCCTTGACGTTGAGCTGGTAGATCACCGCATCGCGGTACCACAGCGGGTCGTCGCTGATGTCGATCTCTACCGTTTCGAGCGCAATGTGGGAGACAGGGGCGTTCATCGTTGCGGCCTCACAGGAAGTAGTCGAAGTCGCGCTCGTCGCCGTGGCGCCTGCGCACGACGAAGATGTGCGCAGGCACGCTGTGCGGATCGAGCTTGACGTAGTGCCAGCCGCCCTGCCAGATGAAGCGCTGCCCGCTCAGCAGGTCGTGCATCTGGAACGGGCGCGAACGCTCGACATTCACGCTTTCGGGGTCGAGTTCGAGCCAGCCCGACTGCACGTTGTGCGGGTCGAGGTTGACCACGGTCACGACCACGTTGTCGCCGCCCTCCGACACCTTGGCATAGGCCAGCAGCTGGTCGTTGTCGATGCGCAGGAGGCGCAGGCCGCGGTCCCGGTGCAGCGCCGGGTTCTCGCGGCGGATGCGGTTCACGCGCGTGATGAACGGCGCCAGGCTGCCCGGGTCGTCGTGGTTCCAGTGGCGCAGCTGGTATTTTTCGGAGTCGAGGTATTCCTCGCTGCCGGACGAGCGCGGCCGGTGTTCGCGCAGCTCGTAGGCCGGCCCGTAGATGCCGTAGTTGGCCGCAAGCGTGGCGGCAAGCACCAGCCGCGCCATGTAGACCGAGGCTTCGCCGCCCTGCAGCTGCTCGTGCAGGATGTCGGGCGTGTTGGGCCACACGTTGGGCCTGAAGTAGTCCACGCCCGGCGGCGTGGAAAGCTCGGTGAAGTATTCGACCAGCTCCTGCTTGGTGTTGCGCCAGGTGAAGTAGGTGTAGGACTGCGAGAAGCCCAGCTTCGCGAGCCGGTGCATCACCTTGGGCCGCGTGAAGGCCTCGGCAAGGAAGATCACCTCCGGGTGCTGGCGCCGGATCTCGCCGATCACCCATTCCCAGAACGCGAAGGCCTTGGTGTGCGGGTTGTCGACGCGGAAGATGCGCACGCCCTCGCCGATCCAGTGCTCGATCACGCTGCGCAGCTCGGCCCACAGGCCGCGCCAGTCCTCGCTCTCGAAGTTGAAGGGATAGATGTCCTGGTACTTCTTGGGCGGGTTCTCCGCGTACTGCACGCTGCCGTCGGGGCGCCAGCGGAACCAGTCGGGGTGCGCCTTCACGTAGGGATGGTCGGGCGCGCACTGGAAGGCGATGTCCAGCGCGATCTCCAGGCCATGCGAGGCGGCCTCTGCGCAGAGGTGGCGAAAGTCTTCGGCCGTGCCCAGCGCCGGAAGAATGGCCTTGTGGCCGCCCTCGGCCGCGCCGATGGCCCAGGGGCTGCCGACGTCGTCGGGGCCGCTGGCCAGTGCGTTGTTGGGGCCCTTGCGCTGCACCCGGCCGATCGGGTGGATCGGCGGAAAGTACAGCACGTCGAAGCCCATCGCCGCAATGGCGGGCAGCCGCGCCTCCACGTCCTTGAAGGTGCCGTGCACGCCGGGCGTGGTGCCGGCCGAACGCGGGAACAGTTCGTACCAGGTGCTGAAGCGCGCACGCTCGCGCTCGGCCTCCAGCGGCAGCTCGAGCGAAAAGCGCACCTCGTGCCGGCGGTCCGGGTGGCGGCGCGCCAGCATGGCCAGCTCTTCGTCCAGCGCCAGCGCCTTGAGCGCCGACACATCCGCGCCGGGGTCGGCCGCCACGGCATCGAGCTCGGTGGCCCAATTGGCCAGCGCCTGCCGGTCCGCGCCCTCGGCCCGCTCGGCCGCGCCCGCCACTTCGAGCGCGCCCACCTGCGACGCGATGCGCACGTCGTCGGGGTCCACGCGGCGCGTCATTTCATGGCGCCACGACTCGAAGGGATCGACCCAGGCCACCACCGTGTAGAAGTAGCGCCCGAGCGCGGGCGGCGCAAACGAAGCCTCCCACACGTCGTTGACCAGCGGCTTCATCGGCACTTCGCGGAACTCGGCCTTGCCCTGCGGACGCCAGCACAGCAGCACGCGCAGCACGTCGTGGCCGTCGGTGAAGCAGTGCGCCTTCACCTGCACCCTTTCGCCGACGATGCACTTCACGGCGAAGCGGCCGTTGTCCACCGATGGCAGCACGGCATCGACGACCGCGCGCCGGTTGCCGTCCTGCACCTCGGGCGCCACGGAGGAAGCCGCGGGGGCCTGCGGAATTGCGAACAGTTTTTTCATGATGGCCGGTGCTCGAGAATCAGCGTGGACAGCGGCGGCAGGGTCATGCACACCGAGTGCATGCGGCCATGCGAACGCACGGGTGCGGCCTCGACGCCGCCAAGATTGCCCCAGCCGGAGCCGCCGAACTCGACGGCATCGGTGTTGATGAGCTCGCTCCAGAAGCCGGGCAGCGGCACGCCCAGCAGGTAGTTGGTGCGCGGCACCGGCGTCATGTTGCTCACCACCAGCAGCGGCGGATGGCCGTCGCGCGGCTTGCGCAGGAAGGCGAACACGCTGGCGTCGGCATCGTCGGCCGCAACCCATTCGAAGCCCGAGGCCGAGAAATCCTGCTGGTAGAGCGCGGGCGCATCGCGGTACACGCGGTTGAGCTGCGCCACGAGCCGCTGCAGGCCGCCGTGCCCTTCGAACTCGCAGACCCACCATTCGAGCTCGCCGTCGTGCGTCCACTCGCGCCGCTGGCCGAACTCGCCCCCCATGAAGAGCAGCTTCTTGCCGGGGTGCGCCCACATGAAACCGAACAGCGCGCGCAGGTTGGCGAACTGCTGCCAGTGGTCGCCCGGCATCTTGCCGAGCAGCGAGCCCTTGCCGTGCACCACCTCGTCGTGCGACAGCGGCAGAACGAAGTTCTCGTGGAAGGCATAGACCAGCGAGAAGGTCATCTTGTGGTGGTGGTACTTGCGGTGGATCGGCTCTTCCTTCATGTAGGCGAGCACGTCGTGCATCCAGCCCATGTTCCATTTCTCGCCGAAGCCCAGCCCGTCCATGTCGGTCGGCCGCGAGACGCGCGGCCAGGCGGTCGATTCCTCGGCCACGGTGATCGCGTCGGGGTGCTCGCGGTAGACGGCTCGGTTCAGGGTCCGCAAGAAATCGATGGCCTCCAGGTTCTCGCGCCCGCCGTGGCGGTTGGGAATCCATTCACCGTGCTGCCGCGCGTAGTCCAGGTAGAGCATGGACGCGACCGCATCGACGCGCAGCCCATCGACGTGGTACCTGTCGAGCCAGAACAGGCCCGACGACACCAGGAAGCTGCGCACCTCCGCGCGGCCGTAGTTGAAGATGCTGGAGTTCCACTCCGGGTGGAAGCCCTGGCGCGGATCGGCATGCTCGTAGAGGTGCGTGCCGTCGAAGAACGCAAGGCCGTGCTCGTCGGTCGGAAAGTGCGAAGGCACCCAGTCCAGCAGCACGCCGATGCCGTTCTGGTGCAGGTGATCGACCAGGTACATGAAGTCCTGCGGGGAGCCGAAGCGCGCCGTGGGCGCGAAGTAGCCGGTGGTCTGGTAGCCCCAGGAGCCGTAGAAGGGATGCTCCGTCACGGGCATGAGCTCCACGTGCGTGAAGCCCATCTCCTTCACGTAGGCCGCGAGTTCGTGCGCGATCTCGCGGTAGCCCATGAACCGGCCTTCGCGGCGACGCCACGAACCCAGGTGCACCTCGTAGACGGACATCGGCGCATCGAGCGCATTGCGCGCGGCCCGCGTGGCCATCCATTCGGCGTCGCTCCATTCATAAGAAAGTTCGCAGATGCGCGAAGCCGTGGCGGGCGCCAGCTCGGCACAGAACGCGAAAGGGTCGGCCTTGTCGACCGTGTAGCCGCCAAAGCGCGAGCGGATGCGGTACTTGTAGGCCTGCCCCGGCGCGGCATGGGGCGCGCGGCCCAGCCAGATGCCGGTGCCGTCCGCGGACGGCGCCAAAGGATCGGCGTCGCCGGACCAATGGTTCCAGTCGCCGACCACCGTCACCGATTCCGCGTTGGGCGCCCACACCGCAAAGCGCGCGCCGCCCTCCTTCAGCAGGTGGCAACCCATGAGGTCGTACAGGCGGGAATGCGTTCCTTCGCGGAACAGGTAGGCGTCTTGCGCCTCAGGCTCTGAAAGCAGTTGGGTCACTGGCACCGGTGTTCCTTGCTTGCATGAAGGCCAGCGACCGGGTGTCCAACGGAACACGCTTTCGGCATCTACAAGGCCTGAGCACACAATTTGCAAAGAATCCGGGCGCAGCGGGTAAGGCTGAAACCTCCTTGCCGTGTCGGAGAGTTGCCCATCACGCGATCAGGGGCGATATCCGGCCGCCCACCGGGCGCGGTGTTTTCAGGCAGCCAGCGGCGCGGACTGCGGTGCGGTTTGCGAGCCCCCGGACCGGGGAGAAAGGCGCCGCGAAAAATCGTCCACGGTCAGCACGATCGGCTGGTTCGGGTTGGTGCGGTAGCGCTCGAGCGCCGCCGCGCCAATGACATCGAAGTGCGCCTTGCAGGTTTCCAGCAGGCGGTCGCCCAGGTCCCTGGTACCGAACACGTCGTGCAGGGTTTCCTCCGAAATCTGCCCGATGATCCGCGCACCATCGTGGCCGTCCGGGTAGATCGCAAAGCGGACGGCCGCCGTGTCAAAGCAGTAGATGCCTTCGAAGTCCATGTCTGTCTCCTGATGAATTCTTTCGCTTGCATGAGCGAATCGGATTCAGCGCGGAACCACGCATCCTGCCGGATGGATTTGCGCGCATGTTCAGGAAGGATGCGGCCTACAAACCTTGCGAAGGGCGCGAATCGCGGCTTCGCGCGGGTAAGACTTGCTGCAATGCATGTCCGAAGCGCTTTGCGCCGAGCCAGCTCCTCGGGCCTCGGGAGCCAAGCTCGGGCCGCGGCCGCTCGCCCGGGTAGCGGATCCGCGCGAGCTCCTCGCGTCCTTTCTCGGTGATGGCCAGCACCTGCGCCGCGGGCTCGCTGCCCGCCAGCTTCAGGGGGTCGGCTGGTGCCGGAATCAGTGCAATCACGAGCCCCGCCTGGCGCAGGATCCTGACCTCGTCGATCTCCTTGGGCGTGCGGAAAGACACGGGCAGGCGGGTGGCGGCAATCTGCTTGAGCAGGTCCATCGGCATGACAAATCTCCTTCAGGTTTGGAATGACGACTGACGATTTCGACGAGGATCGATTTAGGTCCGCGCGGCGCACGTTCAAGAGGCCTAGCGTCGAGATTTTTTCAATTGCCGCATCGGCCTTCATAGCACCCGGGCGATCGGGTTACCGCCCCCGGATATCCCCTCTTGAAAACCCGCAGCGAGCGCCTATTTCGCTGATCGGAAGCGCTGGAGGCACACGCCTGCGGCGCGCCGTTCAACCTGTTGTTCTTTCTTTGAATGGAGGTTTTCGCCATGTACCGATCCCTGTTTCCGCGCGACATGTTTGCAGAGATGGATCGCCTGCAGCGCGAGATGCAGCAGGCCTTCGACCTGTCTCCGACCATCCGGGGCTTCGGCCGCAACGGCTTTCCGGCCCTGAACATCGGCGGCACGCCGCAGACCGTGGAGATCTACGCGTTCGCGCCCGGTGTCGACCCGTCCAGCCTCGAGGTGAACCTGGAGCGCGGCCTGCTCACCATTGCCGGCCAGCGCGCCAACAACCTGCCCGAATCCGGCACCAACAAGGCAGCCGTGCACATCAACGAGCGCTTCGAGGGCTCGTTCCGACGCGTGCTCACCCTGCCCGACGATGCCGACCCCGACGCTGTGACCGCCAGGTACCGCGACGGCGTGCTGCACATCAGCGTGCAGCGCCAGGCTTCGTCGCAGCCGCGGCGCATCACGGTGCAGTGATGACGATGACGCAACAGTGAAATGAAGAAAGGAGAGACGATCATGGACCGCAATACCACCTCTACTTCGCCCCGCGCGGCCGGATCGAAGGAACTCGCGCGCAAGGACGACAGCTCGCGCTACAGCGACGCCGCGCTCACTCCGCCGGTCGACGTGATCGAGGACAGCGGCGGCATCACGCTCTTTGCCGACCTGCCGGGCGTCTCGCGCGACAAGCTCAGCCTGCAGGTCGCGTCCGACACGCTGACCATCGAGGCCGAGTCCGGGCTCTCGGTGCCCGAGGGGCTCGAATCGAGCCACACGGAGGTCGGCCTGGGCCGCTTCCGCCGCGTCTTCACGCTCAGCAAGGAACTCGACACCAACGCCATCTCGGCCGAGCTTTCGCAGGGCGTGCTGAAGCTGCGCATTCCCAAGGCCCAACACGCGCAGCCGCGGCGCATCGAGATCCAGGCGGCCTGAGCGAGAGGCGCAGCATGCCCTGCGACCAAGGCGATGGAAGAAAGAAGATGAGCGGCACCGAGTGCCTGGCGCGGCTGCGCGCCGACGCCGCGGCCCTGAGCCCGCGCGCCGCGCACATCGCGCTGGCGCTCCTGCCCGCCGTCGACCACCTGCCGGACGCATGGAAGGCCGGCCTGCGCAAGACCCTGGCCCACCGCGCCGGCGCGGCCGCGCCGCTCTCGCCGATCGAGTTCGACGCGATCCGCGCCACCGCGGCCAGCCTTCCGCACGCGTATCCCGAATGGATGGTCACCGACCCCGAGCACCCGAAGGCGCGCGAGCTGATCGTGAATGCGTGGCGGGAGGGGGCGCGGCGCGGGCGGGGTGGGCTGCGGGCCGGCTGAGTGATGGCAGTACGCCGCTCAGGCGCGCCCTGCGTCCGCTTCGGATTCCTTCCACGCCGCCCAGCACTGTTGGCTGCAGCACGGCCACCAACCGAGCGGCCCGCACTCTGCGGCCTCGCCGCAACCGGTTCGGCACCAGACGGTGTGCCGGCGCGACGCGCGTGCGCCGGGCTGATGCAGCCTTCGTCCCAACTGCCTTATCGCCAACGCGAACGGCGTCCCATCCACCGACCGGTCCATCACTTGTCGTCCTTGGGATCGCCTGTCTGCTGCCAGTTCGTGTCGCCGAAGGAACTGTGCTTGATGACCGGCATGATCTCGCCCTTGTCGAAGTAGCGCCGGCTGTCCAACTGGGCCGGGGTGAACCACCAGCCGGCTTTCGGGCAGGGCTCGCCGCCGGGCACGAGCGGCTTTCGTGCGGTCGATGCTTCGACGGCAGGCCAATAAGACGGATCGTGCGGGGAGACGCTGGACCGGTGCTCCCGCGCCCAGTCGGCCAGGTCCTTGGGATAGACCAGGTGGTCGCGGTAGCTGCTGTCGTCGATGTTCCACAGCACGGTGACCAGCGCGGCCTCGAAGGCCCAGTAGCCGAAGTAGGAGGAGCCCTCCTTGTCGGTGTGGGTGCCGTGCCAGTAGCAATCCTTCATGTTCTTGTACCAGCCGTCGAGGAACTCCTTGACCAGTGCCGGCCGGTCCTGCGCATCGGGTGCCGTGGCCTTGGCGAGGGGGCGGTAGGCCGCGGGATGCAGCAGCACGCGCTCGACGGGTTCCTTCTTGCCTGTGAGCTTTTCGACCACCGCCTCGAACAGGCCGTCGCGGCCCCGGTTGTATTCGGCGTTCTTGTCGAGCCAGCGCATGACGGTTGGAACCAGTTCGGCATGGCCCAGCAGCCTGCAGAGCGCCAGCAGCCACATCACGTAGACGTAGGCTTCGTGCTGGGTGATGGTCAATGTGTAAGCTTCGTTCGGGCGGGGCTCGTCGAACGGAATGAACTGCTCAAACCCTGAGATAACTGTCGGGAATTCACGTGACAGGTCAGCAATGGACTGACCTGCTGTGTACCGCAGAATCAGAAGCTCAAGCTGTTCGCTAGCAATGCTCCAAGCAAAAGATCGCAAGGCTCTCGCCGTGATGTCAGTCTTGGCAAGATATGGCTGGTTGTATGCAATACGTTCGCGTAGCTCTTCATCGAATTCCGTTGCATGTTTTTCGTCGAGGAATCGCTGTCGGCGCAGTTCTTGAAATCTCATTGAGCCACCTCAATATGTTGAATCCAGCGGCGAGCCAGGAGGCCTGCGCAATTTTGGCGCCGCGCTTTCCAAATCCATGCCGGACGCCACAGCGTCGATCAGCACGTATAGCTTGATGCCACTGCCGAGAGGGCTTGGCAAGCAATACGAATATCCATCAAGCATGGGCCTGCCCCGAGTGTTCACTCCATGCAGCCTGAACCATCACTTGTCGTCCTTTGGATCGGCCGTCTGCTGCCAGTACGTGTTGCCGAAAGAACTGCGCTTGATGACGGGCATGATCTCCCCCTTGTCGAAGTAGCGCCGGCTGTGCAACTGGGCCGGAGTGAACCACCAGCCGGCCTTCGGGCAAGGCTCGCCGCCGGGCACGCTGGCCTGCCGCGATGCCGATGCTGCAGCGGGGAGTTCGTGCACGCGGGTGTTGAGTGCCACCTCCAGTTCGTCGGAGGCTGCGTCGAAGCGACGCAGCCAGACGTTCGAGGTGTGCTTGTCGAAGCGCGCCTCGCCGACGAGCGAGCCCAAGTGAAGGCTGCCAAGTTCGGGCACGCGCGCAGGCCGCAGCAGCAGGTTGGCGGCGACATAGGCGAGCGGGTAGGCATCGTGCTCCACCCAGCCCAACTGAGGCCAATCGCCGGCTTGCACCATCACGCCGCCTTCGTAGAAATGCAGCGTGAGCTGCTCGATCGGTGCGTTGTCTCGCATGGCCTGGATTTGCAGGCAGCGATTGATCTTGGCTGTTTGCTCCTTCAGTTCGGACCTGCCGCCCAAGGGGGCCAGCATGGAGTCGTCAAGAAAGGTCAGCCAGTTGATGGATTTGAGGCCATGACGCAGTTCTCTCCGTGCGAGTGGATGCCCGACATCCAGTCCGCTGAAGTCGAGTGCATGAGCAAACTCCAGGGCCTCGTAGTTGTTGAATTCGTAGCACTGCTGAAACCCAAGCCCGGCAAGACCGTGGATCGGTTGCAACAGGGCAGCACACTCTCTCAGCCAAGTCGGATAGCCAAGGTTATTCAGTTCATCCACTGGCAAATGAATGCGAAGGTAGCCTATCGTCTTGTGCACTTTCTCAAACCAAAACGCTGTCGAAAACGCATTGATCTGATACTCGCCCACAAAATCCAGTCCGCCCCCTGACGCCCAGGTGAACTCCACCGCGTGGTTCATGTCCGCCTGTTCGATCCACTCGGCGCATTCCATCACCTTCTCTCTGGTGTACGGCTGCTGCTCGACCTTTGGTCCAAAGGTGCCCCATGTCAAGTGCTGGGCATACCGGTCGTGGAACCCGCGAAGCATCTGCGCCAAGGCCTGGCGTTTCTCAGGCTGCGCCGCATCCACGAAGTAGAAGACGGCAACTAGCCCGCCTTGCAGTACCGGCTTGTCCGGCTGGACTTCGTCCATGTAGGTGAAGTGCCACGCGGCCGCATCCCATTGCTCGCGCCACTGCGTCCATTGCTGTTCGGGTGTGATTTCGCTCATGGTGAGTCCGCCTTATTCGTCGATGTAGACCAGATGGATGGGGGCGTAGATGTCGAAGGCTTCCCCCGAAGCGCCGGTACCCGTGGAGGTTGTCGGCTTTGCCGCCGCCTCGAAGATGGCCGCATTGGCGACGGCCGTTCCCACCGCGACCCGTCCGACGGGAAACTGGATCAGCTTGCCACTTTGAGCCGCAACAATGCTGGCCCCCTCGCCAAGCGTGCCTCCGCCCGCAAGCAACGTGCTTCCGGCCACCGCGATGGCGCCGACCGCAGCCCCCGCCATCGGCGCGGCCAGGCTCAGTTCCAGGGTGGCGCGCTGATGCTCGCGTTGCTCTTGCGCCCGCCGCTCGGCGGCGGGGTCCATCGGTCGCATCTGCGGCACGTCGGCAGGAATCGGCTGCGGCTGGAACACCCGCCGCACCTTGGCATGCTCTTGCTCGATGTCACCGATGAGCAGGCTCAGTTCGCCGATGGATTGCTGCAAGGCCAGCGCCCGGGCCGAAGACGGACCGGTGACATGCACGTCCTTGAACACGGGTTCCGTCTGGCGTGCCTTCTCCAGCCAGCCGCGGCGGCGATGCCGTTCGATTTTGCAGACTCTGGTATTGAGCAAGCGAAGTTTGATGTCGCTTCCAGCGATCAAGAGATACGAGATTCGTTGTTCATCTGACATCGAATCCCCCTCAAACTTCATTTCAATCACAAACTCCAGATTCCCCGGCGCATAGCGTGCCGCCCCCTTCGCAAAGCGGTCCTTGACCCGGATCACATCGGGAATGCGCAGCAGGCCGGGAATTTTCACGCGCCTGCGCTTCGGACCAAAGAGGCTGTCCCGCGCCACCTGCACCATCCTGTTCGCCCGCTCGAAGTCCTCGGGACTCAGGTTGTCCTCCAGGTACTGCTTGGTCAGCAGCGCATCGACGACGCCGACTTTTCCGGTGTTGAGCACCGCGAAGCGATCGACCAGGAACTCATACTGGCTCAGCGGCATGCGGCTGGGCCGGTTGTCGTCGCGCTTGCTCATGATCGCGCGGGGCGGGCTTCGGGTCATGTCGAAGCCCACTTCGCCGTAGTACGGAAAATGCCAGCCGAAGAACTCTCCATCCTTGCGCACCCACTGCGTCACGGTGCGCTGGTACATCGGCGAGCCGCTGGAGTTCTTCAGCGGGTATTTCTCGGCATAGCCGGCCTTCTGGCACAGATACCAGAGGTCCAGCGGATTCGTGACTGGGAGGATGGTCCCCTCGGTGCTGGGCCGCGTGGTGCTTTTTCGCCCTGGCGATGGGTTGGGCGAGGCGGTCTTTGGGGATGCGGTCTTCGGACGTTGTGTTGCCATGATTGTTTTTCTGTAGCGGATCGGACTGCGGTCGTTGCTCAGGCTTCCTGGCTGCCATCCTTGAGAAAATCCAGCTCGTAAGGTGTCGAGCCGTCCCAGTACGTCGCACTGATGTAGAACCAGCGGTCATCCTCGATCCCCGGCTCGGCCGAAACCCGCTCCGGCTCGCTGGTATTCGCCACCTTCGTCCTGCCTTGCGCATCCGTCCTTTCCTTGGCGAACAGGGCGCCGTCGAGGAACATCTCGTAGGGGTGGTTGGGCAGAGGCTTGCCGGCCTCGTCCTGAAGGATGAAGAACTCGCGATAGTTGCCGGTGAGCCGTGGCAGGCTGGCTCGCGGCACCGGCACGCTCTTGGGCCCCACCATCGAATGCGAAGCCGCATGCGCGCGCCACAGCCCGTTGGTGCCGCTCTCGATGCCGCCGGCCGTCCAGCGCGTGTAGCTGGAGCCGCCGTTGATCAGCACCTCTTCCTTGGCCGTGATGGTGATCCGGTTGGCCTCCATCTTGATGTCCAGCTTGGCCAGCGCATTGATGCTGTCCTTGAGCGCCGTGAGGTCGATGTCGGCCGCGGCCGCCGCCATGCGGATGCCGTTATTGAAGGCGACCATGCGCACCGCGTCCTTGGCGCTCACCAGGAAGCTGTTGCCCGTGGCCACGCTGGTGTGCGCGCCGCTGCTGATGGCCGTGTGCTCGACGCTCACGAGGTTGGTGGAGCCCTGCGTCGTCGCCTGGATGCCTGCTGGGCTCGACAAGGTCAGGTGCGGCTCCTGGAACTCCGGGAACTCGCCCTGGGCCGAGGGGCCGCCGCTGCCTTTGATCGCATCGTTCTGCGCCTTCAGCGCCCGGGCCACCTCGTCCTGGTCGCCCGCCTCATGGGCCTTGGCCTGCTGCGCCACCTGCGCCAGGCTCTCGTGCAGGTCGCGCCCCTCTGTGAGCCTGGCGACGGTCTCGCGCATGTCGGTGATGTGGCCCTGGGCGTTGGCGCGCGCCTCGGTGCTCACCAGCAGGCCGCGGGCGGCACGGATGGCGCCATGCCCGTCGGTGCGCAGCTCGAAGCCCTGGCCGCGCAGGTCCTTGCGGCCCGCCGTGTCCTCGATGCGGGCGATGTGCCCGAGACTCAGGCTCGAGCTGTCGTGGTCGCTCTTGAGCTGGCTTTGAATCTTTCCTGCGAAATCATCGAGCACCAAGTGGTTGGAGCGGCTGCCGCCGAGCTCGCGGCTGCGCAGGCCTGACAGGTGCTTCTGATGCGGCAGCTGCCAGGCGGGCATCTCGTCGGCGTTGTGCACCCGGCCGGTGACGATCGGATGGTCGAGGTCGCCATTGAGGAAGTCGACGATGACTTCCTGCCCGATGCGCGGCAGCGCGGCCGCGCCGAAGGTGGCACCGGCCCAGGCCGTGGACACGCGCAGCCAGCAGCTGGAGTTCTCGTTGCGCTGGCCCAGGCGGTCCCAGTGGAACTGGACTTTGATGCGCCCATACCTGTCGGTCCAGATCTCTTCGCCGGCCGGACCAACCACCAACGCCGTTTGCGGACCATCGGTCCACGGCTTGGCCGTGGTGCGCGGGGGACGCCAGGCATAGCTCGTGGGCTGGGCCTCGAAGGCGAAGCGCTGCACGGAGCCTTCGGAGGCATGGGCGCCTTCGCTGGCCTGCAGGTTCTCCTGAAGGTCGTAGTCCACGCTGATCAGCAGGTGCTCCCTGTTCTGATCCTCGCGCGGGTGGTGCGTGAGCGTGAAGGTGCAGCCCGGCGCCAGATCGCGCCGGTTGGCGCGGCCTGTGACCCGGCTGCGTTCGCTCAACTGTTCTTCGGTGCGGATGCGCGCATAGGTCTCGCCGTCGTCATGCTGGGTGAAGCCGCCGGGCCATTCGTAGCGCTCGAAGTCGTCGTGGTCGTGCCCGGGCGGCATTTGCCGCAGATGCGACAGCTCGGCCCGGGGCTTCTCGAAGTCGTAGTCGTCGTTGAAGTAATGGCCAGGGCGCACTTCATCCGAGGACGCCCATTCGTAGATGCGCTCGCTGGCCTCCAGCCCACCGGTCATGCCGGCCTTCTCGTGCGGGTGGTAGCGCACGGTCTCGCCGCCGGGCAGCGGGCTGTGGGCGCTGGCGATGTCGTCGGCAAAGACCAGCACATGCTGCTCGGCCTCGTGGCGGAAGTGGTAGTAGATGCCCTCGTGCTCGCACAGGCGCGAGATGAAGTCGAAGTCGCTCTCGTGGTACTGCACGCAGTAGGTCCAGGGGCGGTAGCTGCGGCTGAGCTTCTGCTCCATCGGATGGCCGTAGCGCCCGAGCACGGCCGCAACGATCTCGGGCACGGTCTGGTCCTGGAAGATGCGGAAGTCGGAGCGGCGCGTGGCCAGCCACAGCCACGGGCGCAGCCGCATCCTGTAGAAGGCCTGGCGATCGTCTTCGTGCGACAGGCCGAAGCGGGTGACAAGGCCGGCGAGGTAGCGAGGGCTGCCGCTCTCGGTCTCCATCACGACGGTGGCGGGCTTGCCCAGCAGGGCGGCGGGGTCGATCGCATTGCTGCTGCCCAGCAGGTCGAGATCGAAGGCGTAGGCCTGGCTGAGCGCCTCGCGCCCCGCCAGCCGATAGAACTGCAAGGCGTCACCCAGCAGCGAGCGCAGGATGACGCGCCTTCTCATGGACGCGGACGAACCACGGGCACGGGCGAGCGAACTCGCGCGATCGAACATTGACATGAAAGCTCCCTGGCCGCCCTCAGAAGCTGGGGGGCCGTTTTGTGGGAGGATTATGTAAGCTGCTGTTGCAGGGCCGGAAGCAACCCAAAGTAGTCATCGCACACGCATCCGTCCAAAGCGTGAACGAATGCACACCCAGGCCTGTCACGCCTCGACCATCGATCCGGAATTTCTGCTCGCGCGTCGGCCGAGCACCGTCATCCCGCCAACGGCGTCTGCTGATGCAAAGCCAGCCGCCACTGCCCGCCGATGCGCACATAGGCCGAGCTGCATTGCGCCTTGTAGGGCGCTGATCCGTCGTCGCGCTCGGCGGTGGCCTCGTACACGAGTGCGGCCGCATGCGGTCCGGCGGAGATTGCGCGCTCGGCGGCGAAAACCACGTGTTTCCAGCGCGGCGCGTTGCGGATCGCCTCGAGGGTGCGCGCGCGGTCCAGCACGCCCACCGGCGGCGCAAAAACCATCAGCGACTCGGGTGCAAGGCCCTGCGCATAGGCAGGCTCGCCATCCACCCAGAAGGTACGTTCGAGTTCCCACAGTTCCTTCTCTTGCATCGGCGGCTCCACTGCGTCTCCAGATACACCCCACTCTATGGCGCTGCCGCACGCCCCGGTGGCAGTGCACGCCTACGCCAATGTGGGCATCGCCCTACAACATCCATGCGCCGGCAAAAATAAGGTGGCCGCAAGGACATCCGGAAAATGGCATTCGAGTTTTTCAGGAACCGGCAGCAGGCGGGCCGCGTGCTCGCTCACAGGCTCACCGCCTATGCACACAAGCCGGACGTCGTCGTGCTGGCCCTGCCGCGCGGCGGGACGCCGGTGGCCTACGAAGTGGCCAAGGCATTGCATGCGCCGCTCGACGTGCTCGTGGTGCGCAAGCTCGGCGTGCCGGGACACGAGGAGTACGCGATGGGCGCCATTGCGGGCGGCGGCGAGCGGGTGCTCGACGAAGGCCTCGTGCGCGAACTCGGCATTGGCGCGAAGGAAGTCGACGAAGTCGTGCGCAACGAGCAATACGAACTCGAGCGGCGCGAGCGCGCCTACCGCGGCGACCGGCCCGCGCCCGATCTGCATGGACGCACCGCCATCCTGGTGGACGACGGCCTGGCGACCGGCGCGACCATGCGCGTGGCCGTTCGCGCGGTGCGCGGGCAGGCGCCGGCCCGCGTGGTGGTTGCAGCGCCCGTGGCATCGCGCGAAGCCTGCGCGCTGCTGCTCGGCGAAGCGGACGACGTGATCTGCGCCGAGACGCCGGAGCCCTTCCTCGGCGTGGGGCGCTGGTACCTGGACTTCTCGCAGACCAGCGACGAGGAAGTCTGCCACCTGATCGAAGACGCCAACCCTCATGGCGCGCTTCCCGCCTGAGGACCGTGGACGATGAAGCCCTCACGCATTTCGGACGAGGCAGAGGCGCTGCGTGCGGTGGCGCGTCCGATGGACGGATCTTCCGGCGACCATGACGCCCTGCTCGAGCTGATCGGCGATGCGCACTACGTGCTGCTCGGCGAGGCTTCACACGGCACGCACGAGTTCTATGCGGCGCGCGCGGACATCACGCGGCGCCTGCTGGCCGAGAAAGGCTTCAACGCGGTGGCCATCGAAGGCGACTGGCCCGACGCCTACCGCGCGAACCGCTACGTGAGAGGCGCCGGCGACGACGCCAACGCGCGCGATGCGCTCGCCGGCTTTCGGCGCTTTCCGACCTGGATGTGGCGCAACGAGGACGTCGCAAGTTTTGTCGAATGGCAGCGCGCCTTCAACGACGCGGGTCCGCCTCAGGGAAAGACCGGCTTCTACGGCCTGGACCTCTACAGCCTGCACGCCTCCATCGAAGCCGTGCTCGACTACTTCGACCGCACCGATCCCGTGGCGGCGCGCAGCGCCCGCGAGCGCTACGGATGCTTCGACCGCTTCGGCGACGGCGGGCAGGTCTACGGCCTGATGGCCGGCCTCGGCAACACGCCCTCCTGCCAGCGGGAGGTGGTCGAGATGCTGGTCGAGATGCGCCGCGCCGCCGGCGACGCATGGCGCAGCGGCAGCGCGGCCAACGAAGAAGACGCCTTCAACGCCGAGCAGAACGCACGCCTGATCAAGAACGCCGAGGCCTACTACCGCTCGATGTACCTGAGCGACGTGTCCTCCTGGAACCAGCGCGACCGGCACATGGTGGAGACGCTGGGCGAAATCGAGCGCCACCTGTGGCGCGCGAGCGATCGCCCGAAGATCGTGGTGTGGGCGCACAACTCGCACCTGGGCGACGCGCGCGCCACCGAGATGGGCGAGCGCCGAGGGGAACTCAACGTCGGCCAGCTGGTGCGCGAACGCCAGGGCCGCGATGCGGTGCTGGTGGGCTTCACCACGCACACCGGCACCGTGATGGCAGCCTCCGACTGGGGCGCGGCCGCCGAACGCAAGCAGGTGGTTCCCTCGCGCGAGGACAGCTACGAGGGCCTCATGCACGAGACCGGGCTCGAGCGCTTCATGCTGCCGCTGCGCGGCGAGGGAAGCCACTTCTTCGCGCTGCGGGAGCCGCGGCTCGAACGCGCCATCGGCGTCATCTACCGGCCCGAGACCGAACGGCAGAGCCACTATTTCTTCGCGCGGCTGCCGGTGCAGTTCGATGCGCTGCTGCACTTCGACAGCAGCCGCGCGGTCGAGCCGCTGGAACGCGATGCGGCGGCCATGGACGCGGAGGTTCCCGAGACCTATCCGTCGGGCCAGTAGCCGCGTCGTTCACGCACCGTCTTCACGCACCGGTCAGTGCGTGACGATCACGCCCTCGAGCGGCTGCAGCACCAGCTCGCCGGCCACCGCGCCGGTGCGGTCCGCGTGGGTAGATGCCAGCACCACCACTTCCGCCGGCAGCAGGTCGGCGGCCACCCGGGTTTCGGTGGTGGCAAAGTTCAGCAGCACCACCAGCCGCCTGTCTCCGGACGTTCTTGCATAGGCCAGCACGTCGGCGCCGGCGTCGAGTTGCTCATGGCTTCCCTCGTGCAGCGCGGCCTCGTTGCGCCTGAGCGCGATGAGCCGCTTGTAGAGCTGAAGCATCGAGGCCGGATCGGCCAGCTGCGACTCCACGTTGCGCATGCCCCAGTCGCCGCCAAGGCGCAGCCAAGGCGTGCCATCGGTGAAGCCGGCCGCATGGGCCCGGCTCCACTGCATGGGCGTGCGCTGCGGATCGCGCCCCAGGCCCTTGCCCGGCTCGTTCTTCTCGAACGGGTCCTGCACTTCATCGGGCGGAATGGGAACGTCGGTCAGGCCGATCTCGTCGCCGTAGTAGAGCGTGGGCGTGCCGCGCAGCGTCAGCAGCAGCATTGCCGCGAGCCGCGCCCGCTCCTGTCCGACACGGCTCGCGATGCGCGGCTTGTCGTGGTTGCCGAGCACCCAGTTGGGCGCCGCGCCGTGCGGCAATGCCGCCTCGTAGTTGCGCACGATGCGGTCGATCTCGACCGCATGCCACGGCGCCGCGATGAGCTGGAAGTTGAACGGTAGCTGCACGCCCTGCAACAGGCCTTCGGAGGTGCGCCCGTAGTAGGCCATGAGCCGCTCGAGCGGAAGATAGAGCTCGCCGATCAGCACCCGCGCCGAAGCCTCGTCGCTGAATGCGTCGACCACGCGGCGCATCTCGACCACGATGTCCTGCATCTCCGGCCGGTCCGTGGTGTAGAGCGCCAGCAGCCGGTGCGAAGGGTCCTGCCCCGGCTGGAACGACGGGTTGGGCGGGTTGTCGCGGAACTGGTCGTCCTTGACGAGGTGGTAGAGCACGTCGATGCGAAAGCCGTCCACCCCGCGCCGCAGCCAGAAGCGCAGCACCTCGTACATCGCCTCGCGCACCTCGGGGTTGCGCCAGTTGAGGTCGGGCTGCTCCTTCAGGAAGGAGTGGCAGTAGTACTGGCCGCTGGCCTCGTCGAAGGTCCATGCCGGACCGCCGAAATTGCTGAGCCAGTTGTTGGGCGGGCCGCCATCGGGTGCGGGGTCCCGCCACAGGTACCAGTCGCGCTTGGGACTCGTGCGCGAGGCGCGGCTCTGCACGAACCACGGGTGCTGGTCGGAGGTGTGGTTGGGCACGAAGTCCAGCACCAGCTTCAGGCCGCGCGCCTTGCATTCGGCCGCGAGCGCATCGAAGTCCTCGAGCGTGCCGAAGCGCGGATCGATGTTGCAGTAGTCGGATATGTCGTACCCGAAGTCGGCCATTGGTGAGGGGTAGATCGGCGATATCCAGACGGCATCCACGCCAAGCTCGACCAGATAATCGAGCCGCTTGCGGATGCCTCGCAGGTCGCCGATGCCGTCTCCATCGCTGTCCTGGAATGAACGCGGATAGATCTGATAGACGATTCCGTTCTTCCACCAAGCATCGGCCGACATCGGGTTTCCTTTCGTGTGTTCCGTGTTTGCGAGGTTCCGATCTTCAGGAGGTTCCCCGGCATGATCAACGACCTTTGGTACAAAAACGCCGTGGTGTATTGCCTCTCCGTGGGAACCTTCATGGACTCCAATGGCGATGGCTGCGGCGACTTCGAGGGGCTGACACGGCGGCTGGAGTACCTTCACGGCCTGGGTGTCACCACCTTGTGGCTGATGCCCTTCCATCCATCGCCGGGACAGGACGACGGCTACGATGTTTCTGACTTTTACAACGTCGATCCCCGGTTCGGTACGCTCGGCGATTTCGTCGAGTTCACGCATTCGGCTTCGCGCCTTGGCATGCGCGTGCTGATGGACCTGGTGGTGAACCACACCTCGGACCAGCACCCGTGGTTCCAGCAGGCGCGCAGGGACCGCAAGTCAAAGTATCACAACTGGTATGTGTGGTCCGACAAGAAGCCGCCCCGCTACACCGACGGTGTGGTTTTCGCCGGCGTGCAGAAATCGACCTGGACCTTCGACAAGCTCGCAAGGCGCTGGTACTTCCACCGCTTCTACGAATTCCAGCCCGACCTGAACACCGCCAACCCCGACGTGCAGGCGGAGATCCTCAAGATCATGGGCTTCTGGACCCAGATGGGCGTGTCCGGTTTCCGCATGGACGCCGTGCCCTTCGTGATCGGCGCGAAGGGCCCGCGGGTCGTGCGCCCGACCGAGAAGTTCGACATGCTGCGGCAGTTCCGCGAACTGCTCCAATGGCGCCGGGGCGATGCGATCATTCTTGCCGAGGCCAACGTGCTGCCCAGGACCAACATGGCCTACTTCGGCGACGAGGGCGAGCGGCTGCACATGATGTTCAACTTCCAGGTCAACCAGAACCTGTTCTATGCCATGGCCGCGGGCGACTCGCGGCCGCTGGTCAAGGCGCTGGAGGCCACCCGGGAACACCCGCCCACCTCGCAATGGGGCATGTTCCTGCGCAACCACGACGAGCTCGACCTGGGGCGCCTGCGGCCTGCGCAGCGCCAGCGCGTGTTTGCCGCCTTCGGCCCCGACAAGGACATGCAGCTGTACGACCGCGGCATACGCCGCAGGCTGGCACCGATGCTCGGCGGCAACCGGCGGCGCCTCGAGCTGGCCTACAGCCTGATGCTCACCCTGCCCGGCACGCCGGTGATCCGCTACGGCGACGAGATCGGCATGGGCGACGACCTGAGCCTGCCGGAGCGCAACTGCGCGCGCACGCCGATGCAGTGGTCCACCGAACGCCAGGGCGGATTCACCACCTCCTCGAAGCCGGTGCTGCCGGTGATCACGGGCGGCGCCTACGGCTTCGAGCACGTGAACGTGGCAGCGCAGCG
Source organism: Variovorax sp. SPNA7 (assembly GCF_033807855.1). Lineage (NCBI taxonomy): Bacteria > Pseudomonadati > Pseudomonadota > Betaproteobacteria > Burkholderiales > Comamonadaceae > Variovorax > Variovorax sp. SPNA7. Next base: position 2,309,611 of record NZ_CP138513.1, on the reverse strand, counting down.
GCGCGATCCCGAGTCGCTGCTCAACTGGATGGAACGCGTGTTCCGCATGCGAAAGGAAGTGCCCGAGATCGGCTGGGGCGACTTCGAGGTGATTCCGAACGAGGAGCGCGTGGTGCTCGTCATGCGCTACGAGTGGCGGGGCAACGCGGTGGTCTTCGTGCACAACCTGGGTGACAGCCCGCTGGAAATAAAGCTCGGCGCCAAGGCGCTGGGCAGGCATGGCGGGCGGCTGATCAACCTGCTCTCCAACGCGCACAGCCGCGCCAACTCGAAGGGAAAGCACTGCATGCTGCTGGAGCCCTACGGCTACCGGTGGTTCCGCGTCGGCCCGCTCGACTATCTTCTCAAGCGCGAGGAGATGTGAGGATGCGCCGTTGGCCGGCGGCGCATGGGGGATTGCGCGAGGTGACCCGTTCCCCGCTTCTGACACACTACGTGACACACTACGTGCAGGCGCAGCGCGGATCTCATCGCGATGCACGTCCATGCCAATGAAATTGCCCGGTCTTCGGAACATCCGCATCAGCCTGAACACGCGCGTGGGCCTCGGCGTTGCCGCGGTGGTCCTGGCCGCCACGCTCGCCATTGCCACGGTCGCCCTGCAGCTGGTCAAGACCAGCATGAAGGCCTCGATCGAAAGCGAAGCATTCGCACGCCTGTCGGCCATCGCGAACACGGTGGACCAGAAGTTCGCCAGCCGCCGCACCCTGCTGGAGACCTTTGCCGACAGCCTGGGATCGAACGACTTCCCCGATGCAGCGGCGCTGCAGGCCTTCGTCGAAAAGCATCCGTCGCTGCGCCAGGCCTTCAGCAACGTGGCGCTCTTCACGGCCGAGGGCGACCTGATCGCGAGCCTGAGCGGTGCGCAGCAGCCCGGCCGGGTGAACATCAAGGACCGGCCGTACTTCCGCGAAACGCTCTCCTCCCGGGCCGGCGTGATCTCCGAACCCTATCTCAACCGGCTCAGCGGCCTGGCGCAGATCGCCATGACCGAGCCGGTGCTGGACCCCGCGGGCAACCTGAAGTTCGTGATCTCGGGCGCCATCAACCTGAAGGACCGCAACCTCCTGGGCGAACTCACCGACGTGAGATTCGGCGAAACCGGCTATCTGTTCATCACCAGCACGGACGGCGTGGTGGTCGACCATCCGCGCACCGAGCGCATCATCAACCAGACGGGCCTGAAGGGTGTCGGCAACCCCGAGATCGAGCGTCCGCTGGAAGGCTACGAAGGCGCGGCCGAAGGCTTCAACCACGCGGGCGTGCACGGGCTGTACGCCTTCAAGCGCATCCAGCAGACCAACTGGGTGCTGGGGTCCATGTATCCGAGCGCGGAGGCATTCGCCCGCGTCGACGCCATCGAGCGTTCGGCATGGCTCGGCACGCTGGTGCTCGCGATGCTTGCGGGTGCCGCGGCGCTGGGCCTCGTGCGGCAGCAGCTCAGGCCGCTCACGCATCTGCACCGGCACATGCTCGACGTGGACAACCCGGCCCTGCAAACGACCGTGCCGCGCACCTACCGGCGCGACGAGATCGGCGATCTTGCGCGGACCTTCGACACGCTGATGCAGCAGCGCAAGTCGAGCGAGAAGTTCCTGCGCGACATCACCGACAACCTCCCCGCGCTGGTGTCGCACGTGGATGCGCAGGGCCGCTATACCTTCGTGAACGCGCCGCTGTGCAGGAAGCTCGACCGCGGCGCGGCGCAGCTGATCGGGCGCACGGCGCAGAACATCGGCGAGGACGAGACGGTGGACGCCGCGGTGCGGCGCGTGCTGGCCGGCGAGGCCGTCAGCTTCGAAAGCCGGGGCGAGGCCAGGCGCGGCGAGGAAGACCGCTACTTCCAGACCGAGCTCATCCCCGACCGCGACCAGGCCGGGCAGGTCCGCGGCTACTACGCCATGACCTCCGACGTGACCGAGCGCAAGCGCATCGAATTCAGCCTTGCCCACAGCGAAGCGCAGGTTCGCGTCATTGCGGACAACATCCCCGCCCTGGTCTCGCACGTCGATTCCTCGCTGAGGTACACCTTCGTCAATGCCCAGGTGAGGGCACTGCACAAGGACCGGGCCATGGTGGGGCAATCGATGCCCGAGGTTCGCGGCCCGTCGGACTTTGCCATCGTGGCGCCGGCCTACGAGCGCGCGCTGGCCGGCGAAACGGTGGTGGTCGAGAAATCCGGCGATCCGGCGCTGGGCATCGGCGAGCGCACCTTCAAGGCCCACTACATTCCCGACCGGGACGCGAACGGCGTGGTGCAGGGCGTGTTCGCCATGACCTTCGACATCACCGACGAGGTGAACATACGCAAGGCCTTGACCGAACAGGAAAAGCGGCTGCGCGACGTGACCGACAGCATCCCGGCGCTGGTGGGCTATTTCGACAGCGCCGAGAACTGCCTCTTCGCCAACAGCCGCGCGCGGCAGATGGCGGGCCTGGGCAGCGGCCCGCTCGATCGCGTCACCCTGCGCTCGGCGCTGGGCAGGACAGTGCACCGGCAGATCCGGCCCTATCTTCCGCTGGTGCGCGAGGGCAAGTCGGTGCGCTTTCCGGTGCAGGCGCCGCTGCATGGGAAGGATGGCTTTTTTCAGGTCAACCTGGTTGCCGACATGGACCCGCAGGGCGGGCTCGTCGGTTTCTATCTCATGACCTTCAACATCACCGCGCTGAAGCGCGCGGAGTTGCGGCAGGCCGAGAGCGAACGGCGCCTGCGCACCATCACCGACAACCTGCCGGCACTCATCACCTACATCGACCGCGAAGAGAAGATCACCTTCGCCAATGCCACCTACCGCGAATGGCTCGGCGTGGAGCCGGCCGAGATCCTGGGCCGCCACGTCGGCGACGTCGCGGGCCCGGAGCTGTATCTCTCGCGCAAGGCCATGATCGCGCGTGCGCTGGCGGGCGAGCGCGTGGAGTTCGAGGCGCAGACCAGGACCAAGGGCGTCGACCGCACCACCCGCGTGAGCTACGTGCCCGACATCGGCCCCGACGGCGCCACGCGCGGCATTTTCTCGCTGAGCCTGGACATCAGCGCACTGAAGGCGGTGGAGCGCAAGCTGAGCGACCTGGCGCGGGTCGACACGCTCACCGGCCTTGCGAACCGGCTCGCCTTCAACGAATACCTGCCGGGCGCCATTGCCCGCGCGCAACGTTCGGGCAACGCGCTGGCGGTGCTGTTTCTCGACATCGACTACTTCAAGACCATCAACGACACGCTCGGCCACGCGACCGGCGACGGCGTACTGGTGGAGTATGCGCAGCGCCTGCTGGCCAGCGTGCGAGGCACCGACACCGTGGCGCGCCTGGCGGGCGACGAGTTCGTGGTGGTGCTGGAGAACGTGCACACGCGCGAAGCCGCGGTGGCCGTCGCGCGGAAGATCGTCGAGCGGGTGGGCACCGTTCCCTTCGAACTGGACGGCCGCAGCCTGAACGTCACGACCAGCATCGGCATTGCCTTCCACCAGGCTGCGGACGCCTCGGTCGGCGCCGCCGACCTGCTGGCGCGCGCCGATGCCGCGCTCTATCGTGCAAAGGCAGCGGGGCGCAACACCTTCGGCTTTTCCGATTGAGAACTTTGGTAGTGGTTGCGCATTGCCCTTGCCGATGGCAGGGGGCGCATTCCTGCTGACAAGCCCGCCCCGGCGGCCTCAGAATCCCTTTCACAGGAGAAACCATTTCATGTCCCCCACCGAAGTCGTCACGCCCGAGCAATTGCTGCACGCACTGGAAGTCCAGAGCCGCATGCCCATCCTGCGCATCGGCCAGGCCCTGATGGCGCTGGGCATGCTCACGGAAGAGCAGCTGCGCGCGGGCCTGGCGCAGCAGCAGCTCGACCGCAGCGTGCCGCTGGGCGAGACCCTGGTTCGCATGGGCGTGGTGACGCGGGCCCAGCTGCAGGCCGCACTGGTGCGCAAGATGGGTTATCCGCTCGTGAACCTGCACGAGTTCCCGGTGGCCGTGGATGCCCTGCGCAGCATCAGCCATGCCGTCGCCCGGCGCCTGCAGGTGATGCCGCTCATGATCCACGAGGGACGCCTCATCCTCGCGATGGACGATCCGGCCGGCCGCCATGCGGCCATCGACGAAGTGGAGTTCATCTCCCAGAGGAAGGTGGTGCCGGTGATCGGCGAATGCCTGGTGCTGGACACCGTGCTCTACAAGGCCTACGGCAAGATCGGCACCGAGGCGGTCGACCCGACCATCGTCCACGATCCCTCGCGGCCGCTGGACTTCGACGTGGGCAGCACCGGCCCCGGCGCCCTGGGTACCAGCGACCTGCTGGTCACCCTCGAGAAGGAGCGCCCTGCGCCCGCCGTCGAGGAGACTGCCATCGAGCAGTCCGACAACTCGCTGGTGCGGATGATCAACAGCATGATCGTGGACGCGCACCGCGAGGGCGTGTCGGACATCCACATCGAGAGCTATCCGGGCAAGGAAAAGACCCGCATCCGGTTTCGCCGCGACGGGCGGCTGCACACCCACCTGGAGCTGCCGGCCAGCTACCGCAACGCGGTCGTTGCGCGCGTGAAGATCATGTGCGACCTGGACATCAGCGAAAAGCGCAAGCCCCAGGACGGCAAGATCAATTTCGCCAAGTACTCGCCGCAGCACCGCATCGAGCTGCGCGTGGCCACCATCCCCACCGCCAACGGGCTGGAAGACGTGGTGATGCGCATCCTGGCCTCGGCCAAGCCGATTGCGCTGGACAAGCTCGGGCTCTCGCCGCGCAATCTCTCGGAGTTCACCAAGGCGGTGGAGCGGCCCTACGGCATGGTGCTGTGCGTCGGGCCCACGGGCTCGGGCAAGACCACCACGCTGCATTCGGCCCTGATGCACATCAACACGCCGGAGCGAAAGATCTGGACGGCCGAAGACCCGATCGAGATCACCCAGCCCGGCCTGCGCCAGGTGCAGGTGAATCCGCGCATCGACTGGACCTTTGCCAAGGCGCTGCGCGCCTTCGTGCGCGCCGATCCCGACGTGATCATGGTCGGCGAGATCCGCGACGAGGAAACCGCCCGCACCGCCATCGAGGCCTCGCTCACGGGCCACCTGGTGCTTTCCACGCTGCACACCAACAGCGCGCCCGAAACCGTGACGCGGCTGCTGGACATGGGCATGGACCCCTTCAACTTCGCGGATTCGCTGCTCGCAGTATTGGCGCAGCGGCTGGTGCGCCGCCTGTGCAGCCACTGCATCCAGGGCCGCCCCATGCGCCCGGAGGAAATCGAGGAGCTGCTGGCCGATTACATGCACGCGTTCGCGGGTCAGGAGACGCCGGCCGAACGCGAGGCCGTGCGCAGCGGCTGGCTCGGCCAGCACGGCCGCGACGGCCGGCTGCAGGCCTTTTCGAGCCCCGGATGCGCGCATTGCGACAACACCGGCTTCAGCGGCCGCGTCGGCATCCACGAGCTGATGGTGATCTCCAGGACGCTGCGCCGCCTGGTGCAAAGCGGCGCGCGCGCCGAGGAGCTGCAGGAAGCCGCGCTGCGCGAGGGCATGCGCACGCTGCGCCAGGACGGCATCGGCAAGGTCCTGTCGGGGCAGACCACCATCGAGGAAGTCCGCGCAACCAGCAACGCCTGAGCTGGCGCCTCAGGCGGCGTCCCACGCCACGGCCGGCAGCATGGCGATGCCGGGCCTGGCGAACAGGTAGCCCTGGAACAGGTCCACGCCCAGCGCGCGCAGCGCATGCACTTCTTCCGAAGCCTCGACGCCTTCCGCCACCACCCGGATGCCGAGTTCGCTGCAGGTGCCCACGAAGCCCTTCACGATGCTGAGCCGGACCGCGTCGTTGTGGATGTTGCGCACCAGGCCCATGTCGATCTTCACCACGTCGGGCTGAAAGCCCGCCAGCAGTTCGAAGCCCGCATAGGCGGCGCCGAAGTCGTCGATGGCGGAGGTGAAGCCGTAGCCCTTGTAGGTGCGGAACGTCGCCGCCAGCGCCGGCAGGTCCGCCACGCGTTCGCCTTCGGTGATCTCGAACATCAGGTGGTCCACCGGAAAGTCGCAGCGCTGCGCGGCCACCATGGCGGTATGGAAGCACTCGTCCTGATGTCCCGCCACGTCGTTGGGCAGGATGTTGAGGCTCAGCCGCGACTCCATTCCCAGCGCCGAAGCGGTCTCGATGGCTTTCACGCGGCAGGCCTCGTGGAACGCGAAACGGTGCCGCGGGTTCACGCGCGAGAGCACCTCGAAGGCGCCCTCTCCCGAGGTGCCGCGCACCAGGGCTTCGTGCGCAAAGACTTCGCGCCGCTGGAAATCCACGATCGGCTGGAAAGCCATGACGAACCCGTCATCGAAGCCGGGAAAGCAGGCGTCCGCCGTTGTTCCGATGGTCACTGGAATGGATCTCGCGGGAAAGGGGACGCGTCGTTCGGGCGGCTCGATAGGTACGTAAATGTATCCCCTTTGTTCACAGCCCCTCCTTCGATCAACCGGCGGGCAGGTCCAGCAGGGCCCAGACCGGCGCGTGGTCGCTCGCTCCGGGCCGCCCGCGCACCTCGCGGTCCACGTTCGCATCGGCCAGAAAGGGTGCGAGCTCCCGGTTGAGCAGCAGGTGGTCGATGCGCAGCCCCGCATTGCGCGGCCAGCGGTTGCGCCAGTAATCCCAATAGGTGTAGATCGCCTCGCGGGGATGGCGCGCGCGGATCGCGTCGGTCCATCCCTGCTTCAGCAGGCGGGCGAAGGCCGCGCGGCTTTCCGGCTGCAGCAGCGCATCGTCCTGCCATGAGGCCGGGTTGTAGATGTCCGCATCGGTGGGCACCACGTTGAAGTCGCCGGCCAGCACCGCCGGCATGCCGCAGCCACAGAGAAGGCGCGCATGGGCGTTGAGCCGCTCGAACCATTCGAGCTTGTAGTCGAACTTGGGGCCGGGCTGCGGATTGCCGTTGGGCAGGTACAGGCAGCCGACGATCACGCCGCCCACCACTGCTTCGAGATAGCGGCTCTGGCTGTCTTCGGAGTTGCCGTCGAGCCCGCGGCCGGTTTCGATCGGCTCCGTTCCGCGCGCAAGAATGGCCACGCCGTTCCATGCGCGCTGGCCGTGGAACAGCACGCCGTAGCCCGCGTCCCGGATCGCCGCGGCGGGAAAATTCGGGTCCGGGGATTTCAGCTCCTGCAGGCAGGCCACGTCCGGGCGGGCCTCGGCCAGCCATGCCAGCACAAGCGCAAGCCGGCTGTTGATGCCATTGACGTTGAAGGTCGCGATCTTCATGGACGCTGCGTCGGACACAAGCGGATGAGTCGGATCATGGCCCGAAAGCCGCCCCGGCCATGTCGGAGAACACGCCCCCCGCGAGAAGCCGCGAGCCGCCCGGAAGCCTTCAGCGGCGGCCGCTTCGAGGCGCGCCCGGCACCGAGATGCACATCAGCGCGCCCAGGGCCGTGAGCCCGAGAAAGGCCGAAGCCCACAGCGCGCGCTCGCCCCAGCCCTGCACGAGCAGGCCGAAGAGGAACGGCGCAGCGGCCTGCAAGAGCCGCGCGGGCACCATCAGCAGGCCCTGCCGCCCGCCATAGCCCTGGGGGCCGAACAGTAGCAAGGGCAATGTCCCGACCGCGATCGTGAGGATGCCGTTCCCGGCACCATGCAGCACCGCAAAAACCACGGCCGCCGGCGCGCCGAACACCAGCAGCGCGGCCACCCCCAGCGGATGCGCCAGCGCGGCGATCCGCGCCGACAGCAGCGCCGGTGCACGCCTGAGAAAACCGAACTCCAGCAGACGGCCCGCCACCTGTGCCGGTCCCACCAGCGCGGCAATGGAAACCGCGGCAACCACCGACACCCCGCTCGCATGCAGCAGGCTCGGCAGATGCGCCGCCATGGCCGTGCTGATGAACCAGCCGACGGCAAAGACATAGGCCAGCAGGAATTCCGTTCGCCGCGGCCGGGCCGCATCACCCGGTGCAGTAGCGGCGGCTTTCCTGGTGTTGGAAAGCTGCTGCGCCGCGGCCTCCCGCACGCGTGGAACGATAGCGTTCAGCGGCAGCCCCAGCACCAGGTGCAGGCCCGCCCAGGCCATGCATGCGCCGCGCCAGCCGTAATGCGCTTCGAGAAACGCCGTCAGCGGCCAGCCCACGGTGCTGGCAAATCCCGCGAACAGCGTGATGCCTGTGATGGCACCGCGCGAGTCGGCGCCGTGGATGCGGACCACCGTGGCAAACGCCGCCTCGTAAAGCCCGCTGCCCATCGCCATGCCGATCAGGACCCACGCGGCCATCAGCCACGGAACGCTGCCCGCTTGCGACAGCGCCAGCAGGCCCGCGGCAAAGACGAGGTTGCTGCCCATCAGCACGGGCCGTCCGCCGAAGCGGTCGATCGCCTTGCCGGCAAAGGGCCCCAGCGCGGCCGACACCACGAGCGCCAGCGAGAACGCGGCAAACACGATGAACGAAGGCGCACCGAGGTCGCGCGCAATCGGCGCGGCCAGCATGGCGGGCAGGTAGTACGACGAAGCCCAGGAGAGCGTCTGCGCCGTTCCGAGCGCCGACACCGTCAGCACCCGGCGGGATGCGGGGGTCATGCGGTGTCGGCCTCGGCGCCGGTCAGCCCGCCCTCACGCCTTTTTCATACCAGCCCTGCGACCGGTTGACCACCGCGACCACCAGCAGCATCACCGGCACCTCGATCAGCACGCCCACCACCGTGGCCAGCGCGGCGCCCGACTGGAAGCCGAACAGGCTGATCGCCGTGGCCACCGCGAGCTCGAAGAAATTGCTCGCGCCGATGAGCGCCGACGGCCCGGCCACACAGTGCGCCACGCCCAGCCTGCGGTTGAGCACATAGGCCAGTCCCGAGTTCAGGAACACCTGGATCAGGATGGGCACCGCGAGCAGCGCAATCACCAGCGGCTGCCGGATGATGGCTTCGCCCTGGAAGGCGAACAGCAGCACCAGCGTGAGCAGCAGCGCCGAGATCGACCAGGGCCCGAGCCGCGCCGCCACCGCCTGGAAGCGGGCCGTGCCCTGCTTGAGCAAGTGCCTGCGCAGCAGTTGCGCAATGACCACCGGCACCACGATGTACAGCCCCACCGAGGTCAAGAGCGTGTCCCAGGGCACCGTGATCGACGACAGCCCGAGCAGCAGCGCGACCACCGGCGCGAAGGCCACCACCATGATCGCGTCGTTGAGCGCCACCTGCGACAGCGTGAAGTACGGGTCGCCCTTGCACAGCTGGCTCCACACGAACACCATCGCCGTGCACGGCGCCGCCGCCAGCAGGATCAGGCCCGCGATGTAGCTGTCGAGCTGCGATGGCGGCAGCAGCGGCGCGAACACGTGGCGGATGAAGATCCAGCCCAGCAGCGCCATCGAGAACGGCTTCACGGCCCAGTTGATGAAGAGCGTGACGCCGATGCCGCGCCAATGCGCCTTCACCTGCCCGAGCGCCGCGAAGTCGATCTTCAGCAGCATCGGGATGATCATCACCCAGATCAGCACGCCGACCGGCACGTTGACCTTGGCCACTTCCAGCGATGCGATGCCGCGGAACACGCCCGGCAGCCACTGGCCGAGCGCTATGCCCACCACGATGCACAGCGCGACCCACACCGTGAGATAGCGCTCGAAGAAGCCGATGGCGGGCGGCGGTGCGGACGATGCAGCGGCGGCGGTGGCGGAAGTGGAGCTCATGGAAAATCAGCTTTCGGAAATCGCGGTCAGCGCCGCCTGGAGTTCGCTATCCGCCATCGATTCGATCGGCAGCGCCAGCAGTTGCACGAGACGGTAGGCCAGGGCCTGGCGCGTCAGCTCGAAGGCCACCCGCTTGCCTTCGTCGCCGCCGGGCGCGTTCGACGGATCGGGGTAGCCCCAGTGCACCTGCACCGGGCTGCCGGGCCAGTAGGGGCAGGTCTCCTGCGCGGCGCTGTCGCACACGGTGATGACGATGCGCATGGCCGGCTTGCCTTCACCCACGAACTCGTCCCAGCTCTTGCTTCGGTACGCCGACACGTCGACGCCCGCATTGGCGAGCGCCTCGAGCGCGAAGGGATTCAGCCGCCCGCTCGGCGCGCTGCCCGCGCTGTAGGCCCGCACGTCCCTGCCCGCCTTTTGCGCCAGGTGGTTGAGCATGCCTTCGGCCAGCACGCTGCGGGCCGAGTTGTGCGTGCACAGGATCAACACGTTGACCGTCATGTCGCGGCCTTCTGGACCTTGCCGATGTCGCGCATCTCGCGCTGGATGGCCATGGCGTCGAGGCGCGCGAGCGGCAGCGCCAGCATCAGCTCGATGCGGCGCTTCAGGGTGAGCGCCGTGTCCATGAACTGGCGCTCGGTCGCTTCTTCCGAGCCCTCGAAAGCCGCGGGATCGGCAACGCCCCAATGGGCGGTCATCGGCTGGCCCGGCCATACCGGGCACACCTCGCCGGCCGCCTTGTCGCAGACCGTGAGCACGAAGTCCATGGCGGGGGCGCCGGGCGCGGCGAACTCGTCCCAGTTCTTGCTGCGGTAGCCCTCGGCGGAAAGCCGCAGCCGCTCGAGCGTGCGCAACGCCTGCGGGCTGACCTTGCCCGCTGGATGGCTGCCCGCCGAATACGCCTTGAACCGGCCCTCGCCCATGTGGTTGAGCAGGCCTTCGGCCATGATCGATCGCGCGGAGTTGCCGGTGCACACGAAGAGCACGTTGTAGATTCTTTCAGCCATGGCAATTCGCCGTCCCTGGTGCGCAGCACGCGGTTTTCTGGCTCGCAACCGCCCTCGTCTCTCCATACACCGGCGCATTGCCCAGCGTGTGGAAGTGTTCCCAGGCAATGCCCTGCGGATCGGTGATCCAGTGCTTTTCGCTGCGTGCGTAGCAGCAGGTGGTGGCGCCTTCGTCGAAGGTCTCGATCTCGGCCTGGGCGGCGCGGGCCTTGAGTTCCGCGAGTTCTTCCTCGTTCTCGGCCTGCAGGCCCAGATGGTCGATGCCCGTCGCGCCGGCGCGCGTGGACACCGCAAAATTCACCGGCGGATCGGCGAGCATCCACTTGGCATAGTCGCTTTCGACGCGCGCCGGCTCCGAGGCAAAAAGCCTGGAGTAGAAGGCGATGCTCGCCGGCAGATCCTGGACGTTCAGATGCACATGGAATCGCTTCATGGTTTCTCCTTCAGCATGGACAAGCCTGGGCCGCCTGGGGCAGGCAAGCCTCGCCCTGGCAGCAGTTTTCGGTGAGGTAGCCGATGAGCGCGTTCATCTGCCCGAAGGCCGCGCGGTAGATCAGGTTGCGGCCGCTGCGCTCCTGCGTCACCAGCCCCGAATGGGTCAACTCCTTCAGGTGGAACGAGAGGCTGGTGGCCGGCACGTCGAGCGCCTCCACCAGCGCGCCGGGCGTGAGCCCCGCCGGGCCCGCCACCACCAGCGCGCGGAACACCTGCAGGCGCACCGGCTGGGCCAGCGCGGCCAGGGATCTGACGATGTCTTGTTCTTCCATATTTCAATAATAGTTGCATAATTGCAAGAATGCAATCGACAAGTCCATCCATCACCATCTTTCACAACCCCGCGTGCGGCACTTCGCGCAACACGCTGGCGATGATCCGCAACAGCGGCGAAGAGCCCCGCGTCATCGAATACCTGAAGACCCCGCCCACCCGGGAAACACTGCGCGAACTGCTCGCCGCCATGGCCATGGCGCCGCGCGCGCTGCTGCGCCGCAAGGGCACGCCCTACGACGAACTCGGGCTCGACGATCCCAAGTGGTCCGACGAGCAGCTGCTCGACTTCATGCTCGCGCATCCGATCCTCATCAACCGCCCGATCGTCGTCACGCCGATCGGCACGCGCCTGTGCCGCCCTTCGGAAGAGGTGCTCGACATCCTGCCCTTGCCGCAGAAAGGCCCCTTCACCAAGGAAGACGGCGAGCCGGTCATCGACGCGGAGGGCCGCCGTGTCAAACGCGCTGCCTGAGCTTCCGAACATCGACGCCGAGCTGTTCGACCGGCCCTCGCCCGAGCGCCTGGCCAATGCGGCGCCGGCGCGCCACGCACCGCGCTTCCTGCTGCTGTACGGCTCGCTGCGCGAGCGCTCCTACAGCCGGCTGCTGACCGAAGAGGCCGCGCGGCTGCTGCAGGCCATGGGCGGCGAAACGCGCATCTTCGATCCGGCCGGACTGCCGCTGCCCGACAGCGCGCCCGACGACCATCCGAAGGTGCAGGAGCTGCGCGAACTCGCGCAATGGGCCGAAGGCATGGTGTGGTGCTCGCCCGAGCGCCACGGCGCCATGACCGGCATCATGAAGGCGCAGATCGACTGGATTCCGCTCAGCATGGGCGCGGTGCGGCCCACGCAGGGCAAGACGCTGGCCGTCATGCAGGTGTCGGGCGGATCCCAGTCGTTCAACGCGGTGAACCAGCTGCGCGTGCTCGGGCGCTGGATGCGCATGCTGACCATCCCCAACCAGTCGTCGGTCGCCAAGGCCTTCCTGGAGTTCGACGAAGGCGGGCGGATGAAGCCCTCCGCCTACTACGAGCGGGTGGTCGACGTGATGGAAGAACTGATGAAGTTCACCCTGCTCACGCGCGATGCGGCCGCCTACCTTGTCGACCGCTACAGCGAACGCAAGGAAAGTGCCGAGCAGCTTTCCAGGCGCGTGAACCAGCGGGCGATCTGACGCGTTCCCGCGCGGCGTCCTACGCCCGCATGCAGGCTGTCCGACACCGATGCGCCGCGGCCGCGATAACCTGGGTTCACGCAAGGAGGTCTGTCTGCATGAGCCCATCCAAGTCGAAAGAGGACCGCGCCCCGCGGCTGGTGCGGCCCGCATCGAGCCGGCGCGTACCGGCGGCGAAAAAATCCGAAGGCCCTGTGGCCACGCCCAAGGTCAACGAAGGCGCATCGCTCGGCAAGTCCGCCAACTCCAGCGCCGGCGGCGCCGCGGGGCAGCTGACGCCCAAGGACTGACGCGCCGCGGCCGGGCACCGCCGCATTGGTCCGGCGTTGGCCCGACAATCGGCGCCCATGAACGCCAAGCCTTCGACGACGGCAACGACCCTACCCGGTCCAGCGCCGTCCCTGCCGCGCCCCATCCGCGTCGCGGCCTCCCTGATCCTCCTGCGCGACGGCGCCGACGGCATGGAAGTGCTGCTGCTGCGCCGCGCCGAGAAGGCCGATGACCAGAACAGCGGCGCCAGCGTCTTTCCGGGCGGCGTGGTCGACGCGCACGATCGCAGCCTGCACCTGATGTGCAAGGGCCTGGACGACGCCGCGGCCAGCGCGCGCCTGGGCCTGCCCGATGGCGGCCTCGACTACTACGCCGCCGCGGTGCGCGAATGTTTCGAGGAAGCGGGTGTCCTGTTTGCAAGCGATGCCGACGACCGCCTGGTCGAACTCGACGGCCTGCCGCCGGGCCGGCTCGAATCCATGCGCCATGCCGCCGAGCAAGGCACCGATGCGCTGCTGGCCATGTGCGAGGCGCAGGGCTGGCGCCTTGCGATGGACCGGCTCGCCTATTTCAGCCACTGGCTCACGCCGCCCGGCATGCCGCGCCGCTTCGACACCCGCTTCTTCATTGCGCAGATGCCGCCGGCGCAGGCCGTGAAGCCCGACGGCCGCGAGACCGTGGCGCACATGTGGCTCAAGCCCGCGGAGGCGGCGCACGCGCGCAGCGGCCTCAAGCTGATGAACGTGACGCGGCGCACGCTCGAACAGCTGGCAGGCTTCGGCAGCGCCGCCGCCTGCATCGCGCATGCGCGGGCGCTGACGCGGATCGTGCTGAACATGCCGCGCGTGGCCGACGGGCCCGCGGGCCGCCGCGCGGTGAACATCGACGAAGCCGCCTACGAGGAGATCGGCCACCTCGATCCCGACGGCAAGGGCCATGCGCACTACGCGCTCGAGCCCGGCCTGGTCACGCGGCTGTCGGCGCGCGTCGTGCGCGTGGCGGGCGCAGCGGATTCGCATCACGGCTATTTCGTCGGCGGCGAAGGCGGCCACTGGGCATTGATCGATCCCCCGCCCCACAGCCTCGCGCAGGACGCGGCGCCGGGCCAGGTGAAGTGGCTGCTCTGGACGGGGGCAGGCACGCAGCCCTCGGCCGCGTCGCTCGATGCGCTTCGGTCCGCGTGGCCCGATGCCGCCGTGCTGCGGCCAGCCCCCGGCGAGGTCCTGCATCTTGGCGGCGCAACGCTGCATGTCCGGCAGCACGGGCCGGCCGATCAGGCTGCGTGCCAGTTCCTGCTGGCCGAGGAACGCATGCTGTTCACCAGCGCCGCCGCTGCGCCTGCAGCCCACGCCACCGGCGAGGCCGAATGGATCGCGCCGGCCAGCGGCTTCATCCTCCGCACGCCGCGCTAGCGCCTACAGCCGACCGATGGCCGCCTTGAGCTCGTCGAGCGAAGCGGGCTTGGGCAGGTGCGCGTTGAACCCCGCCTCCAGCGCCCGGCGCGCATCGGCGCGGCGGCCGAAGCCGGACATCGCGATGGAAGGCAGCTCGCGCGTGGCCGGGCGCCGCCGCACCTCGGCAATGAACTGGTAGCCGTCCATCTCGGGCATGCCGAGGTCCGACACCAGCAGGTCGTAGGTGTTCGCCTCGAGCAGCTCCAGCCCCTTCTTCGCGCTCTGGGCCACGTCGACGATGGCGCCCTCGAGCCGCAGCACCTCGGCAAACGGGGCCAGCGCATCGGCATAGTCGTCCACCGCGAGCACGCGCCAGCCGCTGAGGCTGACTTCGGCCTGGGCCTTCTTGTCCGCCAGCGGCTCGGCCGCCGTTCCCACGCGCGGCAGCCACACGCTGAACTCGGCGCCCTGCCCCAGGCCCGCCGAATGCACCTCGACGCGGCCGCCGTGGGCCCGCGTCAACTCGTCAACCAGCGCCAGGCCGATGCCCAGTCCGCCGTTGGGCGGCGTCACCTCGCTGTCCGCCTGGTTGAACATGCCGAACACGTGCGGAAGGAATTCCGGCGCAATGCCGCAGCCCGTGTCGCTGACCGTGAGCCTGCCGAAGCCCTCGCCGGCCGCGGCAACGCGCACCGCGATGCGCCCGCCCTCGGGCGTGAACTTGACCGCATTGCTCAGCAGGTTCCAGGCGATCTGCTCGATGCGCACGCGATCGCCGTCGCAGACCACGCCGGCCTCGCAGTCCAGCTCGAGCGCGAGTTTCTTGCCGGCCGCGCCGCTCACGGCGGCCTGTGCCACCGCCTGCACCAGTTCGCCCAGTTCGACCGCGACGCGATTGAGCCGCAGCTTGCCGGTGCGGATGCGCGAGAGATCGAGCAGGTCGTTGATGATGCGCGTCTGGCTCGCCACGGCGCGCTTGATGGTCTCGCCCACGCGCCGCACGGCCGGGTTCTCGGCGGTGCCCGGTGCGTGCATCAGCAGCTCGGCGTTCATCTGGATCAGGTTGAGCGGCTGCTTCAGTTCGTGCGACATCACGGCCAGGAACCTGTCCTTGAGCTCGTTGGCCGTCTGCGCGCTGAGGCTGGCCTTCTTTTCCTTGAACAGGCGGTGCTCCTGCGCAAGCTCATGCTGCTTGGTGCCCGTCATGTCGCGCGCGATCTTGGCAAAGCCGCCGCCCGCGGCCGCCTCCAGCGGCGTGGTGACGCCGCTGCAGAAGAAGCGGCTGCCGTCCTTGCGCTGGTGCCAGCGCTCGTCCTCGGCGCGGCCCAGTTCGAGCGCGCGGCGCATCTCGCCCTCGGGCACGCCGTTCGCGCGGTCTTCGGCGGTGAAGATGATCGCCAGCGGCTTGCGCAGCATTTCGTCTTCCGCGTAGCCGAAGATGCGCTGCGCGCCCGCGTTCCAGCTGGTGATCAGGCCCTGCTCGTCGGCCGTGATGATGGCGAAGTCGCGCGTGGTGGCCGCCACCAGCCGCAGCCGCTCCTCCCCCGCGCGCACCCGCTCCTCGGCGGCGCGCAGGTCGGTGATGTCGAAGAAGTTGAGGATCGCGCCTTCGATCCTGTCTTCCGCCGTGCGGTACGGAAGTATCCGGGCCAGGAAGTGCCGCCCGTCCACGCTGGTCACGTGCCGTTCGCTGGCGCGCAGTTCCTTGAAGGCAGCGGCCGTGTCGTCCGCCAGCTGGGGATAGTCGAGCCGGCTGGTGATGTCGAACAGCGAACGCCCGAGGTCCGACGAGATCAGGTTGAACAGGTTGCTCGCATGCGGCGTGAAGCGCTTCACGTGCATGCCGCGGTCCACGAAAACGGTAGCGATCTCGGACGAAGCAATCAGGTTCTGCAGGTCGTCGTTGATGTGGCCGCGCTCCTCCACCTTCAGCTTGAGCTCGAAGTTGACGGTCACGAGCTCCTCGTTCATCGACTGCAGCTCTTCCTTGCTGGTTTCGAGCTCCTCGGTGGCCGAGCGCAGTTCCTCGTTGATGGCCTGCAGCTCCTCGTTGGAGGCCTTCAGCTCCTCGGTCGAGGTTTCGGAGGTCTCGATGGTGTCCTGCAGGTGCAGCTTGAGCTGGCGGATCTCATCTTCCATCTTGCCGATGAGCTGCTCGCGCGCCGCATGGGCCGGTTCGCCGCCTTCGGGGCGCATGCTCTCCTCGATCTCGTCGAACACCACCAGCGTGAGCTGCTGGGCGCCTGCCTTCTTCTCGTCGTCCTTCTGCTGCAGCGGCCGCACGGTGATGTTGAGAAACACCTGCCGGCCGTCGCCGCGCTTCTGCACGAGCCGCGTCTCCACGCTGCGGTTCGTCTGCGCGGCCTTGAAGAGCGCGGTCCGCAGCTCCAGGCGCAGGTCGGGCCGCACGTTGTTCAGCAGGTTGTTGGAAGGCTCGCCGCCGGGCCGCTCGAGGAAGCGGCCCACGCCGTTGGACAGGTGCAGCACGTCGTGGTCGGCATTGATGAGCACGCTGGGCGGCGAGAACTGCTCCAGCGCGCGCTGGTGCAGCTCGGCAAAACTCAGGCGCTCGCTGCGCTTTTGCGCACGCAGCGCGTGCATCGGGCCCGTTGCGCCGGACCTGGCCGGGGCATCGCTGATGAGGGGCACGTGGCGCCCCGGTGAGAGTTCGGGATTGACGCGATAGATGCGGTTCTTCTTGTCGACGGAAGTGAACAGGCTGCCCGCCACATCGATCGATTCCGAAGTGCCCAGGAACAGATAGCCGCCGGGCCTGAGCGCAATGCGGAACATCTCCAGCACGTGCGCCTGGGCCGCGCGGTCGAGGTAGATCAGGAGATTGCGGCAGCAGATGACGTCCAGCCGCGAGAACGGCGGATCGCGCAGCAGGTTGTGCACGGCAAACAGCACCGGCTCGCGCACCGAGGTGGCCACGCGGTACTGGTCCTGGTCGGCCACGAAGAACTGCCGCAGCCGCGAAGGCGAGATGTCTTCCGCGATGCCCCGGGCATAGAGGCCCTTGCGCGCCACGGCAATCGCGCGCTCGTCGATGTCGGTGGCAAAGACCTGGATGTCCAGCGGCTTGGACTGCCGGTCGACCTGCTCGCGCAGCAGCATGCTCAGCGAATAGGCCTCCTCGCCGGTGGCGCAGCCCGCCACCCAGGCGCGCACCTGCTCGCCGGGCTGCTTGCCCTCGATCAGCGCGGGAAGCGCCTCGCGCTCGAGGGCTTCGAAGGCATCGGCGTCGCGAAAGAAATTGGTCACGCTGATGAGCATGTCCTGCAGGAGCGGCGCCGCCTCTTCAGGGTGGCTGCGCAGGAAGTCGCGGTAGGCCGGCAGGTCGGCCAGCCGGTTCACCTGCAGCCGGCGCTCCAGCCGGCGCAGCACCGTGGCCCGCTTGTAATGGCGGAAGTCGTGCCGCGTGTAGTTGCGCAAGAGGCCCATCACCTCCTGCAGCGCCTGCTCTGCCAGGCTGGCCGCGCTGCCGCCCTCGGCCTCCTGCGCAGAGGAGCCCGAAGGCTCGTCGTAGGGCAGCCGGATGTGCTGCGCATTGCGCCACAGTTCAGCGAGGTGCTGGCCCATGTCGGCCACGGGCAGCACGATGTCGACCATGCCGGTGGCAATGGCCGCGCGCGGCATGGCGTCGTGCGCCGCATCGCCGGGCAGCTGCGCCATTGCGATGCCGCCGTTTTCCTTGACGCGCGTGAGGCCCACCGCGCCGTCGCTGCCCATGCCCGACATCACGATGCAGAAGGCCCGCTCCCTGTGCACCTCGGCCATGGTGCGAAAGAACAGGTCGATCTCGGTGTGCGGCCCCGCGACGCGCGCGCTGGCGGCCACTTGCAGGCGGCCGTCGTTCATCGTCAGCGCCATGCCCGGCGGAATCACATAGACGTGGTCGGCCTCGACCGGCGTCGCCCGGGTGACCTGCGCCACGGGCATGCCCGTGGCGCGCTGCAGGATGTCGGCGGCGTTGCTCTCGTGCTCGGGCGAGAGATGCAGGATGACGACAAAGGCCATGCCGGCATCGGGGGGCGTGTTCTCGAAGAAGCGGATCAGCGCTTCCAGGCCACCGGCGGATGCGCCGATGCCGACGACCGGAAAGCCCAGCGCGCGGTGCGCGGGCTCGCCCTCGCCGGCGGCTGCAGAGGAAGGTGGAGGGTTCGATTGGGGCATTGGATTCATTGCGCGGACCGGAGCCTCCGGGCGTCCCGTGCGCGGCCTTCGATCGTGAAATTTTGCCACTGCTCCTACAAATGGCATCAGCAGCATCTTGCCGGGGCCAGCGGACTGCCCGACGGCACGTCGTCCGACGCCTCGCGTCGCGCCCGCCGCCTAGCTTTGGAGCGATGCAACTTCTTCCGGCGCACCCGATGAAGATCGGCGTGCTCACCTTCCACCGCTGCATCAACTACGGCTCCTACTGGCAGGCGCGCCTTCTGGTGGAGGCGCTGCGCGGCGCGGGCCACCACGCCGTGCTGCTCGACCACGGCTCGCCCCGCATCGACCGCGCCGAGTGGCGCTGCGCGCTGCGACCGGTGCTGCCGACGCCGGTGCCGCCCGCCGACCGCAGGCTCTATGCGCAGAAGACGCGCAAGTTCTTCGCGTCCTTCGATTCGCTCCCCTGCTCTCGCCGGTTTCCGCTCGAGCATCCGGAGCAGATGGACGACTTCGACGCCGTGGTGGTGGGCAGCGACGAGGTGTGGAACCTGTCGCATCCCTGGTATGGCCACAGTGCCATCTTCTTCGGCGAACGGGTGCGCGCGAGGCGCCTCGTGGCCTACGCCGCGAGCTTCGGCAACCATGCCGCCGAGCGCGGCCTGCCGCCGGACCGCGCGAGGATGCTGGGCCGCTTCGATGCGCTGTCGGTCCGCGACACCAACTCGCGCGCGCTGCTCAAGACCCTGGGGCTGCATGCCGAACTGGTGCTCGACCCCTGCCTGCAGTTCGCGCCCGAGCCCTGCGAGCCGCGCAAGGCCACCGGAGCGCGCCACGTCGCGGTCTACGGCCACAACTTCAGCAGTGCATTCGCGGCCCGCATGCGCGAATGGGCCCGCAAGCGGAACGTGCGCCTCGTGAGCATCGGCTACCGCAACGACTGGGCCGACACGCAGTGGATCACCGCCGGCCCGGAGGACTTCATGCGCTTCATGGCCGACGCGGACGCCGTCGCCACCAACTTCTTCCATGGCTGCGTGTTCGCGCTGCGCAACCGCAAGCCCTTTCTCTGCGAGCCCTCGCCCTACCGGAGCATCAAGATCCAGGAACTTTTGTCTACGGCAGGTGCACAGGACCATCTCGCGGATGCCGGCATATCGGCCGCGCACTGCGACGCCCGCCTGCTCGAAACGCCATCGCCCTCGATCGAGGCGCGCATCGCAAAAATGCGCGTCGCATCGGCGGCCTATCTCGACCATGCGCTGCGGCAAGACCTGGAAAGCCCAGCGCCGGAGCGCGCCCGTGCCTGAGCCCCACGCCGGCCCGCGCGACATCGCGCGTGCGGGCCTGTGCATCGGCTGCGGCAGCTGCGTGGCGCGGATGCGCAGCGCGCCCGAAGCCCCGCACGCCCCGGGCGGCGAGAGCCCGCGCATGGCCTTCGACCGATACGGCGAACTCAAGCCCGCCGGCCCGCCCGCATGGCTGCGCCATGGCCCTGCGGCGTTCCCGCGCATCTGCCCGTTTTCTCCCCGGGCCTGCGACGAGACCCGGCTCGCGGCCGAGCTGTTCCCCGAGGCCGCATGCGACGACCCGCTGGTCGGGCGATTCCAAAGCGCCTACGTCGGCCATGCGGACGAAGGAAGCTTCCGCGCCAACGGCAGTTCCGGCGGCATGGTCAGCTGGACCGCCTCGGAGTTGCTGCGCACCGGCCTGGTCGATGCGGTGGCGCACGTGGTGGCCGCGGACCCGGCGCAGGGCGATGGCCGCGATAGCCGCTTCTTCCGCTACAGCCTCTCGCGCACGCCCGAGGAAGCGCAGGCCGGCGCCAGGTCGCGCTACTACCCGGTGGAAATGTCCGAAGTGCTCGAACAGATGCGCGCGGTGCCGGGCCGCTATGCGGTGGTCGGCGTGCCCTGCTTCGTCAAGGCCGTGCAATTGCTGCGGCGCGAAGACGCGCTGATGCGCGAGCGCATCGCGTTCACGCTGGGGCTTTTCTGCGGGCACATGAAGAGCGCGCGCCTGGTCGACAGCTTTGCCTACCAGATGGGCGTGGCCGTCGAGGACATCCGCAGCGTCGAATACCGGCTGAAGGATGCGCGGCGGCCCGCCAACTGGTACACCGCGCAGTTCGTGCTGCGCGACGGACGCAGCGTGCAGCGCGACTGGTTCCACCTGGCGGAGGGAGACTGGGGATCGGGCTTCTTCCAGAACGAGGCCTGCAACGCCTGCGACGACGTGGTCGGCGAGACCGCGGACATCTCCTTCGGCGATGCATGGGTGGAGCCCTATGCATCGGACGGGCGCGGGACCAACGTGGTGATCGTGCGCTCGCCGCTGCTGCATGCGCTGGTGGCCGATGCCATCGCGGCGCGCCGCCTCGCGCTGGCGCCGGTCGATGCGGCCTTTCTTGCGCGCACCCAGGCCGCGGGCCTGCGCCAGCGGCGCGAAGGGCTCGCCTACCGGCTCAGCTGGCGGCGCCGCGGCCTGCGTCCGGCCAAGCGGGTGCGCCCGGCACGCGCGCTGCCCTGGCGCCGAAAGCTGATCTACCGCATGCGCGCCGCCATCACGCGCTGGAGCAGGCGCCTGTTCGCGGCCGCACGGGCCACCGGCACCCGCTTCCTGTATGTGCGCTGGGCGCGCGGCGCGCTTGCGCTCTACCACGGGCTGGCCTACTCGCGGGGGCGCATCGGTGCGCTGGTGGCGCGCGTGGCGCGGGACGACAGCAGCCCCGGCTGAGCGGGCGCCGCGCCGGCCGCCCTCAGCCGCCGCCGATGCCCACGTTCACCTTGCCGGTGCCGCCGCATTGCGAGCAGGGCTCGCCGTCCTTGCTGCGCCCGCTGCCGCCGCACAGCCGGCACACGGTCTCGCCGGTGCCGGGCGTGCCTTGCGGCGCCTCGTCGCCCGGGCGCATCGGCGGCGACTGCACGAGGTCCACCGACGCGCCCGGGTCTTCCTCGCCCGCCACCGACTGCGCGAATGCGCCGGGGCGGATCTGCTTGACCGAATCCTTCTTCATGCCGCTGGCCTCCAACAGGAAAGTGGAACAGGCATCCAGCATCGGATGCACGCGCGCAAGCGCCGCGCCAGCAGGCAGCCACAGCATTCGTCGGAGAGAGCGCACATGGCGGACAAACGAGCGGGCACGCCGCTTGCCCGCCTGCAGGGTTCCAGGCGCCGCGGCCTTCCCTCCTCGGACACCATGCCGGACAAGAAAAAGCCAGCCCATGCCAGCCGCGCCGGCGGGCGGCGCAGCGCCAAGCCGCGCAACACCGCCCGCATGCCGGCCGACGAACCCGGCGACGAAAAGCTCGCACAGCTGCGCGAAGCCCATCGCCGCGGCAAGGTGGTGCTCTTCGTGGGCGCGGGCATCTCGATGGGGCTGGGCCTGCCGCCATGGTCGGCGCTGATCGAGCACATGGCGCACGAGCTCGGCGTCGATGCGCAGTCCTTCGGCGGCAAGGGCGGCTATCTCACGCTGGCCGAGTACTTCCGCCTCAGGCAGGGGAGCATCGGGCCGCTGCTCGGCTGGATGGACCGCGAATGGCACCGCAGCGGCGTGCGCGTGGAAGGCTCGCGCGTGCACGAGCTGCTCGCGAAGGGCCGCTTCCCGATCATCTACACCACCAACTACGACCGCTGGCTCGAAGCCGCGTTCGAGCACCACAAGGTGAAGTACACACGCGTCGTGAGCGTTGCGGACCTGGCCAGGCTGCGGCCCGGCAGCACGCAGATCATCAAGTTCCACGGCGACCTGGAGGACGATGCCTCGATCGTGCTGGACGAGAGCAGCTACTTCGCGCGGCTCGACTTCGAATCGCCGCTGGACATCAAGCTGCGCGCCGACGTGCTCGGCCGCTCGGTGGTCTTCATCGGCTACAGCCTCGCGGACGTGAACATCCGCTACCTGTTCTACAAGCTCTCGCGGCTGTGGAAGCAGTCGGTGCCCGACGTGGCGCAGCCGGTTTCCTATCTGTTCTCTCCCTCGGCCAACGAAGTGCAGCAGGCGGTGCTCGCGCAGTGGGGCATCGAGGTGATCCCGCTGGCGCGGGACGATCCGTCCAAGGCACTGGTCGAGTTCCTGGAGGCGCTGGTGGGCCGCTAGCGCCTGCTGCAATCCCGGGTTGCCGCGCCGCTACTCCTGCGGCGGCCGCGCCGATGCCGCCCCCTTGGCGCCCAGGCTCTTGGCGCGCGCGTGGCGTGCTTCCTCGGGCGTGAACTCATGGGCCAGGCCCATGGCGTGGGCGGCGCGTCCACCCTGCCTCGCAATCTCCTTCTGCCGCTCGGGGTCCATTCCGGCAAAACCGCGGCGCGGGCGAATGCGCCCTTCATGGTTGTTGTTCATCGACATGCTTTCCCTCGATCCGCGAACACAGTGCGGGCCTGGGCGCGCAACCGCTGCGCACCGGGCCGCTTGGTGGCAAGCGGCGTGCCCGTCACCCGTCAGGCGTCCGGCAACGCGGGGCCGGGCGCCTGCAGCGTGAGCTTGCGCAACGCGGCGCTCGCGGCGGCGAGCTCGTCGGCCTCCCGCAGCAGATCCGCGGCATCGCCGATGCCGTCCCTGGCCTGCACCCGGGCCAGCCGGCGCAGGAGCGCTTCCTTCTCCTGCAGGGTGCGCAGGCCGCTCCACAGCGCCGCGTCGGTCACCTGCTCCTGCGTGGCGGCAAGGCTGCGCAGGCTGAACGCGTGGCCCGTGTGGCAGCGATAGCGCACCGGCTGCTTGTGATCGAGTTCGAACAGCACGCCGCCGCAATCGGGGCAGCTGAACATCGAGGGTTCGGCAATCGCCTTCAGGTTTTCCACGGCGTGGTCTCCCCGTGCGGCCGCGTATTCGCGGCGCAGATCGGACGGCGGCTCGACAGCCGGCAGGTCGGCGCGCGGCTGGGCCAGTTCGAGCAGGAGCCGGCCCATCTCGCGCAGCGCGACCACGTGGTCCACCTGCACCGCGGCCATCGCGCTTTGCGGCATGCTGGGTTCGTGGGCGTCGGCCGGGTCCTGCACCACGGCAATGCCGCCGCAGTCCTTGATGGCGCGCAGCCCCGCGCTGCCGTCGTCGAGCCGGCCCGTCAGAACGACGCCGACGGCGCGCGGGCCGCAGTCCAGCGCGGCGGAACGAAACAGCGGATCGATCGCAGGGCGGGCATGGTGTTCCTTGGGGCCGCGGCTCAGGCGGATCACGCCGCCTTCGAGCAGCATGTGGTGGTCGGGCGGCGCGATGTAGATGGTGCCGGCGGCAGGCACCTCGCCCTCCTTCGCATCGACTGCGCGATTGGGGCCGCGCTCGCTCAGCAAGGAAGCGAGCTGGCTGCGATGGGTGCCGATGTGCTGCACGAAGAAGACCGGCGCAGGAAAGCCGCCCGGCAGCTCGGCGACCAGGTCGAGCATTGCGTAGACGCCGCCCGCGGAAGCGCCGATGAAGACGGCCTGCTGCGAGATCGGTGAATCGGGCATTCTTGTCCTGCTGCGCAAAAAATCAGAAGTGCGCGGCCCCGCTCTTCCCGGCAATCGGCATGCCCGGCGGCGGGCGGCACGCAGCTTGCCGGGCAGCAGGCGATCCGGAGACTTCCGCATGAACGAACTCAGCAGCTACTTCGCCCGCCATCCGCTCGAGAATCCGGCGAACTACCTGGGGACCGACTTCGACCCCGCCGGCGCCGCCGCCTACAGGCTGCGCCTGCGCAGCTGGAAGGAGCGCCACCGGGCGCGGCTGCGCGCTGCGGAGCCAGCCGCCGGCGCGCCTTCGTGCCCTCACCGGCCGGGCCCGATGCAGCAGCCGCCGCCGGCTCATTGCCGGTACTCCTTCAATCTGTTGTAGAGCGTCTTCATGCTGATGCCGAGCAGCGCCGCGGTGCGCTCCTTGTGCCTTCCGCAACGCTCGTAGGTGGCAAGGATGACGCGCCGCTCCACCTCCGCGAGCTGCGTTCCCACCTCCACCACGATGCGGTTCTCGCCCGGGTCCGGCGCCATGGCCGTGGCATCGCCGTGCCGGCCGTTGAGCAGCGGCGCAGGCACGGACGCCGAAGCAGGCGGCATCGGCCGGGCCCGAAGCGCTGCGGGCTCCGCGGCGGTTCCGTCGGGCAGCCATTCCTCGTCGATGTCGTCGCCCGAGGCCATCACCCAGGCCCGCTGCACCGCGTTGCGCAACTCGCGCACATTGCCCGGCCATGGATGGGCGGCCAGCCGAGCCAGCGCCTCCGGCGTGAAGCGCCTGGCGCCGCCTTCCCGGCGCGCGAGGTCCTGCAGGAAGCTCCTGGCAATGAGCAGCACGTCGCCCTCGCGCTCCCGCAGCGGCGGCAGCGAAATCGGGAACACGTTGAGGCGGTACAGCAGGTCTTCGCGCATGGTGCCGCGCGCCAGCGCCTCGGCGGCATCGCGGTTGGTGGCCGCGATGATGCGCACGTCGGTCTGCTGCACCTGGGTGGAGCCCACGCGCATGAAGGTGCCGCTCTCCAGCACGCGCAAGAGCTTCACCTGCAGTTCGAGCGGCATCTCGGTGACCTCGTCGAGAAACAGCGTGCCGCCGTGCGCGCGCTCGAAGAAGCCCTGGTGCTGGCGCTCCGCGCCGGTGAAGCTGCCGCGCTCGTGGCCGAAGATCTCGCTTTCGATGAGATGCGGCGAAAGCGCGCCGCAGTTCACCGCAAGAAAGGGCTGCTCGCGGCGGCGGCTCAGGTCGTGCACCGCGCGCGCGACCAGTTCCTTGCCGGTGCCGCTTTCGCCCTGGAGGAACACCGTCACCGCGGTGCCGGCCACGCGCGAGATCTGGCGGTAGATGCGCTGCATGGCCTGCGAGCGGCCGATCAGGTGCCCGAAGCGCCCGGTCTCGCGCCAGAGCTCCTGCACTTCGTCGAGTTCGGCACGCAGCTGCGACGGGGCGATCAGCCGCGAGAGCAGGCCCTTCAGGTGCTGCGGATTGATCGGCTTGACCAGGTAGTCGGCCGCGCCCAGCCGCAGCGCCTTGATCGAGGTTTCCAGGCTCGCCTGCCCGGTCATGAGGACCAGTACGGTGTCGCTCAGCATCTGCGGGTCGTCGAGCAAGTCGAAGCCCCAGCCGTCGGGCAGGTGCAGGTCGAGCAGCAGCAGGTCGGGCCGCTGCATCGCGACCAGCCGGCGCGCCGCGGCCAGCGAGCTCGCGCTCATCACCGAGTGGCCCTCGCGCGCGACCAGGGCGCCGATCATCCGCGCCGAATCTTCGTCGTCTTCAACAATGAGTGCGTGGCCCAACTTCGTCCCCGGCTTGCTGCGTGGCACATGCGCGCATCAACGCGCGCTCGTCGCTTCCTGTGCAACGATCCTCCCCTGCCCGCCGGCACGCCGCAGACGGCTCAATCGTCCAAGCCGCGTGCGAATTCGTGCAGTCGCTCTGTCAGAGACGTCATACGTGCGACCTGGCGCTCGAGCACCGCGACGGCTTCGCGCTGCACGGCGCCGTCGTCGGAAGTGCGCAAAAGTTCCAGCGCCACGGCCATGGCGCCGATCGGGCTTCTCAGGTCGTGCTCCAGCTGCCTTGCCTGCGCGGCCAGCCGCGCCTGGCGGGCCTCGTGCGCAGCCGCCAATTCCGCGGCGGCGCGCACCGACCGCGCGCGATGCCGCAGCGCAAGCCCCATACCCATGAGCGCAGCGCAGGCACCGGCCAGCACCGCCAGGCGGGCCGGAACGCCGCCGGTTCCGGACGATGGATTCTTCATGACCCGCAGTTTGCGGCAAGGCACTGCGCCTGTCTGCCCCTGGCCCGCCGCAAGATTTGCCGCAATGCTTTCCATGCGCCGCGGGTGCGCCCCTGCGCGTTGCGAACTTTCACTGTATTTGCGGGCTCTCCGGGCACAGGAGCGCCTTGGCACGGCGATTGCGCAGCAGTGCCAGCCATGGACACATCGATTGCCTTGCAGGCCCGCCCGGCGCAGGCCCCCATCTTCTCTCGCCGGCTGCAGCAGGCCGTGCGGCTGCTGCAGATGTCGTCGCAGGAGTACGCGCAGGCACTGAGCGATGCGGCCGAGCTCAATCCCTTCCTGGAGATCGATCCGGCGCCGCAGGACGACGGCACGGGCGAGGCCGCGCCCGCGGCAGGCGAAGCCGCTGGGGCCGCCGAAGCAGCGGCCGACCCTCTCGAAGCCGCCGCCTTCGACCGGGTCACCGCCGCTCCCGCCGCGGGCGAGCGGCACCTGTCGCATGACGAGAGCCTCGACCTGATGCAGCGCCTGCCCTTGCCCGATTCGCTGCGCGCCCACCTGCACGAACAACTCGGCGTGCTGCGCCTTTCCCCGCGCGAGGCCGCGTTTGCGCGCGCGCTGGTCGAGGCGCTCGACGACGACGGCTACCTGCGCATCTCGCTCGAGGACATCGGCGCCGCGCTCGGCGAAACCAGCACCGAGGCCGAGCGCGAACTGCGCACGGCGCTGCGTCGCATCCAGGCGCTCGACCCGCCGGGCGTGGCGGCGCGGGACGTGCCGGAGTGCCTGGGCCTGCAGCTTGGCGCCCTCGCGCATGAATCGCATGAGCCGCACCAAGCCGTCCGGCAGCTCGCGCGCCGGATCCTCCAGGAGCACATCGCCCTGCTGGCCGCACACGAAACCGGCAAGCTGGCCCGGGCACTCGGCGCACCGCCGGAGCAGGTACAGTCCGCCGTCGACTGCATCCGGCACCTGAACCCGCGCCCGGGCTGGCAGTTCGGCGAGACCGCGGCGCGCATCGTGGTACCCGACGTCACGGTCAGGAAGGTGCGCGGCGCCTGGCGAACCTCGCTCAACCCGGGCGCCATGCCGCGCGCCAGGCTGAATGCCGACTGCGCACAACTCTTCGAGAAGCACGCCGGCAACCGGCCCGGCCCGATGAAGGAGTGCCTGGAGCAGGCACGCTGGATGATCGGCAACGTGTCGCAGCGCGCGGCAACCATCCTCGGCGTGGCGCGCGCCATCGTGGCGCGGCAGAAGATGTTCCTCGAGCACGGCCCGCTCGCCATGAAGCCGCTGGGCCTGCGCGAGATCGCCGACGAAGTGGGCGTGCATCCGTCCACCGTGTCGCGCACCGTGCACAACAAGTACCTGGCCACGCCGGCCGGCATCTTCGAGCTGCAGTACTTCTTCTCGCGCGGCCTGAACCACGCCGCCGGCGGCGCGAGTGCGCCGGTGGCGCTGCAGGGCCTGATCCGCGAGCTCATCGCGGTGGAACGGCCGGTGGCGCCGCTCAGCGATGCGGCGCTCGCGCGCCAGCTGGCGCAGCAGGGCTTCCGCATTGCCCGACGCACCGTCACCAAGTACCGCCAGAGCATGAACATCGACCCGTTCGAACGCCGCCGCGCGCCAGGCAAGCAAGCCGGACTGGACGCAGCGCGCTGAAACTGCCAAGAGGAGACCCGCCATGTCCATCGAAACCATGCCCTACCGCTATCTCGCGCGGCTCGCGCGGCAGCGCCTGCCCGTCTTCGTGGCGCGGCCGTCCAAGGTGCGCGTGCTGCGCCGGCTTGCGCAGGCCGGCCATATCGATGCCCGCTTCTATCCGCCCGATCCTTCCGCCGGGCAGTTCGGCGAAGTGCGGGGCCTGACGCCCGCCGGATGGAAAGCGGTTCAAGGCGGCGACGACATGCCGGCGCCCGAGGAGCATTCGCAATGAACACGCCGGACGCAGCCGCCGAGCGCGGCACCGAGGAGCCGGGCATCGACTTCATCTACCGGGGCTGGCACTTCAGGTACGGTGCGCAGCGCACGGGCCCCGGCGTGTACCGCCCCGTGGTCGTGTGCCTCGGCCGGGGGCACGGCGCGGAGGAAAAGGAGACGCTGCCCAACGACACCGACGAGATCGCCTATGCCACCGAGGCCGAGGCGCTGCGGCACGCCGAGCAGCAGGCGATGCGCTGGGTGCACGACCGCACCGGCGACGGCCAGGGTCAGCTCTGACGCAGACTTGCGGGCGCTGCAACGCGGCGCGCCAGCGACAGGCAGGCGGCGCGGCCCTGGGCGGTGATCGAGGTGACGATGGCGCGTTCGATCCTTCGCTCGCCGGTGCGCAGCAGGACGGACGGCTCCGTCAGTGCCTCGACCAGCGACGCGCTGCGCAGCGCGAGGATCCTGTGGATGTCGTCGGGTGCCGAGCACACCACCGGCATCTGGTGGCGCGACAGGAATTCGAGCAGTTCATAGCACTCGGCGGCATGGCCCAAGCGCCGTTGCGGTCTTTTCATGAGGGAACGTCCCGGGCGTTGAAGGTGAAGTGAAGGGAAATGGGGAACCTTCATGCCGACGTGGCAAGCGGCATGCCCGCCTTCCCACGCGCAGCGCTAACCCTCTTCACCGGACGTGCTCGACGGGCGCTCGATGCGGTCGAGCACGCGCTCCGGCGAGACGTTCTTGCTGAGCTCGTCGAGCTCCGGATCCTCCGCGGCCGGAATGTCCATGCGCTTCGCGATCTCTGCGACCAGCGTCACCAGCTTGGTGATCTCGTGCTCGCCCAGCAGGCTGATCTGCAGGTCGAGGTCGGCGCGCTGGTCCGCGATGGCGGCCATGCGGTTCTGGCTGATCATCACGAAGGTGGAGATGAAGATGGCCTCGACCGAGGCGACCATCGCCAGCACCACGAAGGTGGGATCGAAGGCGCGCACCCCGGGCACCGAGCCGAGGTTGACCACGATCCATCCGCCATAGACCAGCAGGTGCAGGTAGACGAACTTCATGCTGCCCGCAAAGCGGGTGATGGCGTCGGCGACCTGGTCCTCGAGGCCGCTGGACACTTTCTGCTCCTGGCGCCGCCGCACCAGCGCAGCGATGTTGCGGTCGATCACGCCCGCCATGCGCGGCTCGTCGCCGGCGCTCCGGGGGCGCGTGTCAGCCGCTGCCACGGACCACCCCCGTGGCCGACTCGTACTGCGAACGGTAGGCGGCGCGGGCCTCCTGCGCATGCGCATCGGGCACGCACAGGTAGATCTCGTGGCCCGGCCGCGCTTCGATGCGAAGGCCGCTGGAGCGCAGCATGGCCTCCACGCCGGCATGGTTGGGCGCCCACCAGTTGGTCGGGTCGTTGGCGAGCCGGTGCTCGATGAAGGCCATGCGCGGCCAGCCGCTTTCGAGCAGCGGCGTGCGGTCGTCGATGCTGCAGTCGGCGGTGTCGCCGTAGACCGAATCGCCCGGCATCGTGAGCGTCTGGAACATCATGATGCGGCCGGTGCGCGCAGCCAGCAGGTCGAGCGCGAGCAGCGGATAGCGCAGGTGATAGAAGACGCCCATGAACCAGACCAGGTCGAAGCTTTCGCTCTCGCGCGCGAGGTCGTACACCTGCATCTCGCGGAACTCGACCTGCGCCTCCAGCCCCAGCTGGCGCGCCGCCCAGCGGGCCTGCGCGAGGTAGTGCGCATCGACGTCGATGCCCAGCACCGAGGCCCCGCGCCGCGCCAGCTCGAAGCTGTAGAAGCCGGCATTGCAGCCGACGTCGAGCACGCGCCATCCGCGCAGGTCTTCGGGCACGAAGGGCTTGATCTCCTGCCACTTGAAATTGGGGAAGTCGCCGCCCAGGAAATGCCGGGGCAAGGTCTGCACGCCGCCCGGCAGGTGCAGGTTGTGGAACCACGGGGCCAGGTCCTCGATCTGCCGGCGAACGGCGACCTGGTCTTCGGCCGCTTCGGCGCGGCGGGGGTTGTGCATGCGCATGCCGTCGTCCTCCTCTTCAGGTTTCATCAGGCCGTCTCGCGCATCCGCAGCAGCGTGCGCGCATGGCCTTCGAGTTCCGCGGCCCGGTGCGCGGCGGTGTGCTCCGACAGGATGCGCCGGCGCGCGCGCTCGCCGGCCGCGCGGCGCTCTTCGTCGGGCATTCCCTGCAGCAGCCGCAGCACCTCGGCGGCGGTGCCGGCGAGGAAGATCTCCTTGCCCGGCACCAGCAGCGACTCGATGCCGTCCCAGCGGTCGCTGATGATCGGCGTGCCGCATGCGGCGGCCTCGAAGATGCGCACGCTTGGCGACCAGCCGGCCCGGATCATGTCGGCGCGCGTCACGTTGAGCGTGAAGCGCTGGCGGTTGTAGAAGGCGCGGTGCTGCGCGGGCGGCAGGTGCGCCGTGTAGCGCAGGTTCGGCGGCCAGGCGATGCCGCCCGGGTACTGCGCGCCCGCCACTTCGAAGCGGCCCCGCGGCCACTGGCGCGCC
The DNA here is from genome assembly GCF_033807855.1 of Variovorax sp. SPNA7. NCBI lineage: Bacteria > Pseudomonadati > Pseudomonadota > Betaproteobacteria > Burkholderiales > Comamonadaceae > Variovorax > Variovorax sp. SPNA7. The sequence goes on along the minus strand of NZ_CP138513.1, from coordinate 2,279,084 downwards.
GGCGAAATCAGCAGCGCCTCCAGCGTCGGCTGGCGGTCGTCGCTGTAGGTGCCCATGTAGCCGAGGTCGCAGTCCTGCACCACCTCTTCGGGGTAGTACAGCTCGGGATCGACCGAGCAATAGAGCACGCGCGCCGCGGGCGAACCGAATTCGCGCTCCAGCCGCTCGAGCGTGGGGCCGCCGGTGAACGAGAGGTACAGGTCGTAGCCCGCCACCTGGCGCGGCGCGAGGTAGGCGGTGCCGCCGCGCGCGAGCCCGGCCAGCGTGACCGGCGTGTCGATGTCGTAGAAGGCGCTGCGGCCCGGCGCCTCGGACTGCACCCAGTCGCCCACGGCCACGCCGTCGGGCACGAAGGAGCCGACGATCACCAGGTCGGCCTCGGCGACCTGCGCCGCATGCCTGCGCTGCAGCTCGGCCAGGTCCGCATACAGCGCGGTGCGCCCGAACGGCGGGTTCGGCAGGTCGCGGTGCCCGGCGTACCAGGGCACGTCGCGTTCGAGAAACAGCACGTCATGCCCGCGCCGCACCAGCTCGCGCACCAGGCCGCGGTAGGTGGTGGCGTGGCCGTTGCCCCATGACGAGGTGATCGAGAGCCCGAGGATCACGATCCTGAGCGGTGCGCTTTGGCTCTTCATGCGAGCACCTCCTGCGGCTGAGCGGCGTCGCGGCCTTCGAGCAGCGCTTCGAGCTGCGCAGCGCGGTGCGCATAGGTGTGCTCGGCCAGCACGCGCCGGTACGCGGCCTCGCCGATGCGGCGCGCCGCCTGGGCATCGAGCGCCTGCACGTGGGCGGCCACCTCGTCGCCGCTTTCTGCCACCAGCACTTCCTTGCCGGGCTCGAGAAAAAGCTCGACGCCTTCCCACGCATCGGTGACCAGGCAGGCGGCCGCGCCGGCGGCCTCGAACACCCGCGTGGCCGGCGAGAAGCCGTAGCGTGCCATGCTGTCGCGGCTCACGTTGAGCACCGCCATGGGCGTGCGGTTGAATGCGTTGTGGTCGGCCGTGTAGACATGGCCGACGTTGCGCACATTGGCCGGCATGGCCTTGCCGTCCCAGCCGCTGCCGCCGAGCAGGAAGCGCCGCGCGGGCAGCAGACCGGCCGCCCGCAGGAAGAATTCGTCCACCCGCGCCTCGCGGTCCGGCAGCCGATTGCCGAGGAAGCCCAGGTCGGCCTCGAAGCGCGGATCCGGACCCACCGGATGGTGCGTGGACGGATCGAGCGCGTTGTAGATCGGCACGCAGTCGCGCGCGCCGACGCGGCGGTAGGCCTGCACCACCGGGTCGCCGCCGCCGTAGGTCAGCACCATGTCGTAGCGCGGCACCAGCGCATGGAACGGATCCGCGGGGTTCGCCTGCAGGCGGTCGAGCGTGGCGGGCGCATCGACGTCCCAGAACACCACGCGCGTGCCGGGGCCCTGCAGGTCGAGCACCGCCTCTTCGAGCAGCGCATCGAAGACGCCGACGCCGCTGGCCTTCACCACCAGGTCGGCGCCGCGCGCATGCTCGACCATGCGGCGCGCGTGGGCATCGCCCTCGCCGGGGTAGACGATCACCTCGGCCCAATCCGGGTCCTCGATGTCGCGGTGCTGCTGGCGGCCGAAGGCGTCGGGCTCGTAGAAGCGCACGCGGTGGCCGCGCGCATGCAGCGCGCGCACGATGCCGCGGTAGTAGGTGGCGGCGCCGTTCCAGTAGGCCGACACCAGGCTGGAGGCGAAGAAGGAGATGTTCATCTTGCTGTTCATGCGGCAATGCTCCGGAGGGGGGTGGGTTCGCCTTCGAGTTCGGCGTGGATGGCCAGCAGCTCGTCCACGCGGTGGGCGCAGGTGTGGCGCGCGAGCACGGTGTCCAGGCCCTGCTCGCGCAGCGCGCGCGCCAGCTCCTTGTCGTGCAGCACGTCGCGCAGGCGGCGGCGCATGGCCGTGCCGTCGGCCGCCACCAGGAAATCGCGGCCCGGCGTGAACAGGCCCTCGGCGTCGTTCCAGGGTGCGCAGACCAGCGGAATGCCGCAGGCCAGCGCCTCGAACACGCGGATGGTCGGAATGCCCGGCAGCGCCCCGGCATAGGGCCGGCGCGGCACGTGCACCGTGACGCGGTGGCGCGCAAAGACGCGCGGCGCGCGGTGGTTGGCAAGCCAGCCGCCGTAGCGGATGCCGGCCGCGCGCAGGCGCGCGAGCGCCCGGTCGGGATAGCGCACGCCGTGCACCAGGGCCTTCAGCCGCAGATCGCGCACCGGGCCAAGCAGGAATTCGTCGAGCTCGGCTTCGCGTTCGTCGTCGCCCCAGTTGCCGATCCACACCAGGTCGCCCTCTTCCGTCTCGTCGGCCAGCGGATGGAAGTGCCGCACGTCGGCGGCCTCGTGCCAGGTCCAGGCGCGCTGCGCCCAGCCGCGGCTCTTGTACAGGTCGCGGATCACGTTGCCGAAGGCCAGCACGCCGTCGTAGTGCGCGAGCTCGTAGGCGGCCATGCTCTTTTCGTCGGTCGCCGAGCGGTGGTGCGTGTCGTGGAAGAAGAGGCGGTAGCGCGCGCCGCCGCGCCGGTGCAGGCCGATGCGGCGCACCAGCCCGTGGTCGTTCCATTCGTGCACCAGCACCACGTCGGCGCCGTCGAGTGCCTGGTCGAGGTCGAGCGTTGCGGCGTCGAAGGGCGTGCTGTGCAGCTCGGGGTAGACGCGCGCGAACTCCTCGAGCGGCGCGCGGCCATGCTCGGCCTGCAGGTTGACGCGGCTCCATGCATCGCGCGGCTCGTACACCGCGAGCTCGTGGCCGCGCGCCAGCAGCTCGCTGCACACGCCGCGCAGGAAGTGGGCGTTGCCGTGGTTCCAGTCGGACACCAGCGAATGGCAGAACATCACGAAGCGCATGCGTTCTCCTCGGCTTTCCGGCGCGAGCGCCTGCGCGGCGGCGCACCGGCCGCGGCCGGCGCAAGCAGGCGCGCATAGGCCGACAGGTAGGCGTCCACCATCCGATCGGGCGTGAAATGCCCTGCGCGCGCCAGCGCCTTGCGGCCCATCTGCTGCAGCAGCGGCGGATCGCCGATCAAGCGCATCAGCGCGGCATGCAGCGCCTCGTGGTCTTCGGGCGGCACGTAGAGCGCGGCATCGCCCCAGACTTCGCGCAGGCTCGGCACGTCGCCCAGCACCAGCGCGCACTGCGACAGGCCCGCTTCGAGCACCGAGAGGCCGAAGGGCTCGTAGCGCGCAGGCAAGGCATAGATCGATGCACGCGCGAACTGCGCGGCCAGCGCGTCGGGCGGCAGTTCGCCGAGCCAGTGCACGCCGGGCGTCCGGACGATCTCGCGGACGCCGGCGCCCGGCGGCGCCGCCGGTCCGGCCACGCGCACCGGCCAGGGCAGCCGGTCCGCCACGGCCGCGAGCGCCTGCAGGTTCTTGGCCGCATCCCACAGCCTGCCGGCCGAGAGGATGAGCGGCTCCTTGCGGCCCGGCGCGAACATCGCGCCGCTGCGGCCGTTGGGCAGCACGAGGCCGCCCTGGATGTACCCGTAGTCCAGCGCCAGCGACGAGAGCATGGCCTCGGTGGGCGCGCCGACAAGCTGCGCGCCGGCCAGCCCCTGCCGCACCGCATCGCGATAGCTGTTCCACTCCGCCGGCGCAAGCTGCCGGTGCACCGCGCGCCACCACGAGGCCACGCACGAATGCGCCACCACCAGCTTGGGCGCCGCGAACGGCAAGGCGCCGAAGGCGAACTGGTTCAGGTGCACGGCATCGGGGTGCAGGGCTGCATCGAGTTCGAGCAGCCACTCGCCGGCGCGACGCACGTCGTTCCATGGATCGTCCATCCATTCGAGCCGCCACTGGCTCTCGTGCAGTTCGATGCTGGAGATCGATGCCGCCTGCCGGCGCTGCGCGGGCGTGAGCGGCACGCCCATGGTGGCCAGCGACACGCGCACGCCGCGCGCGCCGAGCCCGGCGGCAAGTTCCAGCGCGTGGCTCCAGACGCCGCCCACGGTGTCGGCCGTCATGAGCACGTGGCGAATGGCTTCAGCGTTCATAGATCGCATCCAGCACTTCCGCCACTACTTCGAGCCGCTCGATCTCCGGATCGAAGGCGTTGCCCTTCGCCAATGCGCGGGCCCAGTGCACCGCCGCGCGGCCGCCCCAGTCGTCGGGCGGCTCGGCGAGCGGCATGGCGCGCGTGCCGTCGAAGCGCTCGGCCACGAAGTCGTAGAACGAGCCGCCGACGTTGCGCAGCGCCGCGCCGCCGCGCGTGCCGTGAAAGCTGGCCTCGATGACCGCGTCGCGCCCGGCCGGCAGGTTCCACGAACATGCGAGCCGCAGCACCGCGCCGCCTGCGAGGTCGATCTGCGCCACCGCATGGTCTTCGACCAGCGCAGACGGCAGTTCAAGGCGCCGGCCGCCCGCATGGAGGCGGCTCGACACCGCCTCCACCCGCGGAAAGCCGAGCGTCCACAGCGCCAGGTCGATCATGTGGATGCCCAGGTCGATCACGCAGCCGCCGCCCGAAAGCGCCGGGTCGCGGAACCAGGGCTTGTCGGGCCCGTAGGCGTTGTGGAACACGAGATCGACCGCGTAGACCTCGCCGATGCCGCCCGCCGAAACGAGCTCGCGGATGCGCTGCATGCCCTGCGTGTGCCGGTACGACAGGTCGACGCCCAGCCGCCGGTTCGCGCGCCGCGCCGCGTCGATCACGCCGCCGGTTTCCGCCGCGGTCCGCGCGAGCGGCTTCTGGCAGAACACCGCCATGCCGCGGGCCAGCGCCGCCTCGGCCTGCTGCGCATGCAGCGCGCTCGGCGTGGCGATCACCAGGCCGTCGAGCTCGCAGTCGAGCAGCGCATCGAACGAGCCCAGGCCGGCCGCACCGGGCGCGAGCGCGCAGGCGGCCTCGCGCGCATCGGCATGGGCATCGGCAATGGCCGCGATCTGCGCCGAGCCGTCGCGCGCGATCGCCTCCATGCGGTTGCGGCCGATCCAGCCGACACCGAGGAAGCCCAGCCGCGGCCTGCGAAGCCGGGTGGCCTGCTGCGGCGCATCCATCGCAGCCATGTGCTCTTGCGGCGCCCTCACGTGGTCACCACCGCTTTGAGAAAACCATCGGGCCGCGTGCGCGTGAGTTCGAGCGCCTCGCCCAGCCGGTCGAGCGGCAGCCGGTGCGTGAAGAGCGGCTGCGCATCGAGCGCGCCCGACGCCATCAGCTCGACCGCTTCGCGGATGCCCTGCACGTACATGCGCGGATCGCGCTCGTGCGCGTTGACCACGTCGATGCCGCGCCAATTCCACATCTGCATGTTGACCTGGCGCGTGCCGTCCTGGTGGTAGCCGGCAATGACGAGGCGGCCGCGCTCGCCCGTGATCTCGCCGGCCAGGTCGAGCGGCCATTGCAGGCCGACGGCCTCGATGGCGCGCTCGCACAGCTTCTGGTCCGTGAGGCGCTTCACCTCGTCGACGATGCGCCAGTGGTCGTCCATCACGAGGGTGTGCGCGGCGCCCGCCTCGCGCGCCACCTCCAGCGCAAAGGGCCGGCGCGAAATGGCGATGACCCGCGCGCCCGCCTGCGCGGCCAGCCGCGTGAGCACCGCGCCCAGGAAGCCGATGCCCACGATGGCCACCGTCTGCCCGGCCTTGATCTCGCTGCGGCGGAAGATGTTGACCGCGCAGCCCAGCGGCTCGCCGGGCATGGCAACGCCGGCCAGCGATGGCGGCAGCGGCACCACCGCGCCCGCATCGGCCACGTCGTACTCGGCATGCGCGCGGTAGGTGAGCGCGGCCACGCGGTCGCCGACGGCCAGGCCTTCCACGCCCTCGCCCAGCGCCGCCACGCGGCCCCAGCCTTCGTGTCCCGGCGCGCCCGCGGGCTGCGGATAGTCGAACCATTCGCGGCCCTCCCACAGCGGCAGGCTGGAGGCGCACACGCCCGAGCCTTCGAGCCGCAGGAGCACCTGCCCTGCCGCCGGCTCGGGCCTTTCCACACGCTGCAGGACCGCCTGTCCCGGCGAGGCGATGACGCTGGCGAACATGCTCACCTCCCGGTCATTGCGAGCAGAGGGCGGCGCTGGCCGGCCTTGCGCGCGGTGGTGGCGGCCGGCTCGGCCCGCATCTGCCGCAGCCAGCGGTGCAGCCGCTCGATGCCCTGCTGCGCACCGACGGCCGGGCGCCAGCCGGTGGCGGCCTCGAAGCGGCGCGTGTCCGACACGTAGTAGCGCTGGTCGCCGGTGCGCCAGTCCTCGTGCAGGGTGGCGGGGCGCTCGCCCTCCAGCACCTCGATCTGGTCGAGCAGGTCGAGCAGGCTGATCACGTTGCGCGGGCCGCCGCCGATGTTGAAGGCGCCGCCGGCGAGCTTGCCGATGTTGCGCTGCGCGAGCGCGAAGGCCTCGACAAGGTCGTCGACAAAGAGAATGTCGCGCACCTGCCGCCCATCGCCGAACAGCGTGATCGGCTCGCGGTCGAGCGCGCGCAGCAGGAAGTGCGCGACCCAGCCCTGGTCCTCGGTGCCGAACTGGCGCTGGCCGTAGATGCAACTCATGCGGAACACCACCGTCTTCATGCCGTAGCTGCGCGCATAGTCGTGCACGTACTGGTCGGCCGTTCCCTTGGAGCAGCCGTAGGGGCTGTGGAAGTCGAGCGGCCGCGCCTCCGAGATGCCGTGGCGCGCAATGTCCGCCGCCACCGGCCGGTAGCGCTGGCCTTCCAGCTTGAGCTCCACGTCCTCCAGCCCGCCGTAGACCTTGTTGGTCGAGGTCATCAGCACCGAAGGCGGCACCGGTTGCGCACGCGCCGCCTCGAGCACGTTGAGCGTGCCCAGCCCGTTCACCGCGAAGTCCTCGCGCGGATCGGCCAGGCTGGTGGTGACCGCCACCTGCGCCGCAAAATGAAAGACATGTTCCGCGCGCGCCACTGCGCGTGCCACCGCGGCGGCGTCGCGGATGTCGGCCACCATCACGTCGAGCCCGGTGGGATGGTTCTCCTCGAGCCAGGCGAGGTTGCGTTCCACGCCGGGACGCGAGAGGTTGTCGAGCACCAGCACGCGGCGTCCCTCGGACAGGAGCCGGTGCGCCAGATTGGCGCCCACGAAGCCCGCGCCGCCCGTGATGAGCGTGACGCGGTCCCTGCCGTCGAGCGCGCGCCGGGGCGTGATGACTGCGTCCCGGCTGTTCATAGGGCCAACCCGCGCGCCGAAAGCTCTGCACTCGCCTGCGCCACGCGGTCCACCGCCGCCTGGCCCTCGAGCCAGGCCGCGAGCTCGGCCAGGCCGTCCTCCAGGCTCACGCGCGGCGAGTAGCCGAGCACGCGGCGCGCCTTGGAGATGTCCGCATAGCAGTGCCGTATGTCGCCGACGCGGTACTTGCCCGTGATCTCGGGCAGCAGGTTTTCCTTGCCCACCGCCTCGGCCACGCGCTCGGCGATGTCGCGCACGCTGCGGGCCTCGCCGCTGCCGATGTTGAACACCTCGCCCGCGGCGGCCGGCATCTCCAGCGCAAGCCGCGAGGCGCGCGCGATGTCGTAGACGCTCACGAAGTCGCGCTGCTGGTGGCCGTCCTCGAAGATCCTCGGCGGGCTGCCGTTGAGCAGGCGCGAGGCAAAGATCGCGAGCACGCCGGTGTAGGGGTTCGACAGCGCCTGGCGCGGCCCGTAGGCATTGAAGAAGCGCAGCGCCACGGTGGGTATGTTGTAGGCGCGGCCGATCATGAGGCACATGCGCTCTTGATCGAACTTGGACAGCGCATACACCGAGGCCAGCGCGGGCACCTTGTCCTCCGGCGTGGGCGCGGGCACCAGCGGCACGCCGTCCTCGTCGCGCCAGTCCCAGTCGCCGCGCCGCAGTTGCTCCAGCGTGCGCTCCTGCACCGTGCGCAGCTCGCCGCCCGCGGTGCGGTAGAGGCCTTCGCCGTACAGGCTCATGCTCGAGGCCACGACCAGCCGCGAGACGGGCTTCTCGATCAGCGCCTCCAGCAGCACCGCCGTGCCCAGGTTGTTCACGCGCGTGTAGTGCGCCACCTCGTACATGCTCTGGCCCACGCCCACGGCGGAGGCGAAGTGATAGACCGCATCGACGCCCCTGAGCGCGCTGCGCACCGCGGCCGGGTCGCACACGTCGCCGACCACCAGTTCCACATCGGATTCGAGGTAGTCGGGCCTGCGGCCGCTGTCGCCGTGCACCTGCGGCGCCAAATGGTCCAGCACGCGCACGCGATAGCCATGGGAGAGAAGCTCGTCGGCAAGATGCGAGCCGATGAAACCGGCCCCGCCGGTGATGAGAATGTGCTGCGACATGAAAGCCCTTTTTTGTTGGTGTACGCCGGCGGAGCATCCATGGGAGAGCTGCTCGGAAACGCCTTGGCGAAGCTTGAAATTCGGGCAGGAACTGCCGCTTGCATGTGCGAAGGTACTTACCTGTGTGTAGGCGCGATGCCCTGTTACGCCACTGCTGAGTTGGCTCCGGCGTAGATTGGCAAGCAACAAAGCATCAACGCCTGCTGCGCGCGTTCGCGGCGGCATTCGCAAGGGACTCCGACATGAGCAAGATACGTGTGGCAATCGTGGGCGTGGGCAACTGCGCCTCCTCGCTGGTGCAGGGCGTGCACTTCTACGGCAGCGCCCAGGGCAGCGACTTCATCCCCGGCCTGATGCACCTCGACCTGGCGGGCTATCGACCTTCCGACATCGAGTTCAGCGCGGCCTTCGACGTGCATGCGCAGAAGGTCGGCCGCGACCTGGGCGAAGCCATCTTCGAGGCGCCCAACAACACCATCCGCTTTGCCGACGTGCCCGCGCTCGGCGTCACCGTGCAGCGCGGGCCCACGCACGACGGCATCGGCACCTACCTGAAGGAGGTGGTGCCGCTGTCGCCGGCCAGGGCCTGCAACGTGGCCAGGGTGCTGAAGGAAACGCGCACCGACGTGGTCGTGTCCTACCTGCCGGTGGGCTCCGAGAAGGCCACGCAGTGGTACGCCCAGCAGGTGCTCGAGGCCGGCTGCGCCTTCGTCAACTGCGTGCCGGTCTTCATTGCCTCACGCCCCGAATGGGAGCGGCGCTTTGCCGAGCGCGGCCTGCCGGTGATCGGCGACGACATCAAGTCGCAGGTGGGCGCCACCATCGTGCACCGCATCCTCACCGACCTGTTCAGGAAGCGCGGCGTGCGGCTGGACCGCACCTACCAGCTCAACTTCGGCGGCAACACCGACTTCCTCAACATGCTGGAGCGCGAGCGGCTGCTGTCCAAGAAGATCTCCAAGACCCAGGCCGTCACGAGCCAGCTCGGGCATCCCATGAAGGGCTCCGACGTGCACGTGGGCCCGAGCGACCACGTGCCCTGGCTGGCCGACCGCAAGTGGTGCTACATCCGCATGGAAGGCACCACCTTCGGCAACGTGCCGCTGCAGTGCGAGGTGAAGCTCGAGGTCTGGGATTCACCCAACTCCGCCGGCGTGGTGATCGATGCGGTGCGCTGCGCCAAGCTCGCGCTCGACCGCGGCGTGGGCGGCGCGGTGCTGGCGCCCGCGAGCTACTTCATGAAGTCGCCGCCGCAGCAGTTCACCGACGACGAGGCGCGCGAGCTGGTGGAGGCCTTCATCCGTGGCGACGCCGAGGCCGCCGCGCCGCCGGTGCGCAAGCCGCAGGCGCACGCGTCCGCGGTGCGCCATGCCAAGAAGAGGAGCAAGCTCGCATGATCGAAGCGGTCAAGTTCTGGAACGAGCCCAACAACAAGTCGCACTGGGACCTGGAGCTCGACCCCGACTGGTCGGCCTACGCACGGATGGTCAGGCTCGCCTCCAGCGCGGTGCGCGCCGAGAACAGCGCGCTCACGCAGGTGCTGGGCGGCATTTCGCCGATCGATGCGCACTTCATGGCCGGGCTGCGCGACCGCGGCGTGCTCGACGGGCTCGACGCGGTGGCGGTGCATGGCTTTCCGCTCGACTGGAACAACTGGCAGATCCACGAGTGGCCGCGCCGCATCGCGGAGATCGAGGCCGTCACGCACCTCCCGGTGTGGGTGACCGAGGTGGGCGTGTCGACCTTCGGCGCCGAGGAAGTGCAGGAGTTCGGGCTGCGCCGCACGGCCGAGCTGCTGATCGGCCGCGTACCGCGGATCTTCTGGTATTCGCTCTACGACCTGCCGCAGGCCTGGCCCGCCACCACGCGCCACCGCGAGGCCGAGGGATCGAGCTACTACCGCCACTTCCACATGGGGCTGCTGCGCGAAGACGGCACGCCCAAGCTCGCGTGCGCGCAGTTCGCCGGCTACACGCCCGCCATGGGCATCTGCCAGTGGTTCCACTTCGAGGACCACCGGCTCGACGACGCGGTGCGCTGGCTCGAGCGGCTGGGCGTGCGCCAGCTGCGCACCGGGCTCAGCTGGGCCGACAGCTATCGCCCCGATGCCGACCGCTGGTTCGACCGCCAGATGCGCGCGCTGGAAGACTTCGACGTCACGCTCACCTTCTGCTTCACGCCCGAGCACCGCGGCATTGCGCCGCACCACACCAGCCCGCCGCAGCAGCCCGAAGAGTTTGCCGAGTTCTGCGCGCGCATGGTCCGGCGCTATGCATCGAACGGCGCATGCACGGTGATGCCGTTCACCGAAGCCGGCACCACCGCCGCACCGCGCGCGCCCGCGCGCTGAACCGCCGGCAGCTCGCCGGCCGTGAGCAGGCCGTCGAAGTACTCGATGGTCTTGCGCAGGCCCTTCTCCAGCTGCACGCGCGGCTGCCAGCCGAACAGCTCCTTCGCGCGGCGGATGTCGGGCCGGCGCTGCATCGGATCGTCCGAGGGCAGCGGCTCGAACACCAGCTTCGATGAAGACCCCGTGAGCCGGATCACCTGCTGCGCGAGCTCGCGCACGGTGAACTCCACCGGGTTGCCGATGTTCACCGGCTCCGGCTCGCCCGGCGCCAGCTCCATGAAGCGGTTCAGCCCCTCGACCAGGTCGTCGACGAAGCAGAAGCTGCGCGTCTGCAGGCCTTCGCCGTAGATGGTGATCGGGTCGCCGCAGAGCGCCTGCACGATGAAGTTCGACACCACGCGCCCGTCGCGCGGATGCATGCGCGGGCCGTAGGTGTTGAAGATGCGCGCCACGCGAATATCCACCCCGTGCTGGCGGTGGTAGTCGAAGAACAGCGTCTCGGCGCAGCGCTTGCCCTCGTCGTAGCAGCTGCGCACGCCGATCGGGTTCACCTTGCCCCAGTAGCTCTCGGGCTGCGGATGCACGTCGGGGTCGCCGTACACCTCGCTGGTGGAGGCCTGCAGGATGCACGCATGCACGCGCTTGGCCAGGCCCAGCATGTTGATGGCGCCGTGCACGCTGGTCTTGGTGGTCTGCACCGGATCGTGCTGGTAGTGCACCGGCGACGCCGGGCATGCGAGGTTGTAGATCTGGTCCACCTCCACGTAGAGCGGCAGCGTCACGTCGTGGCGCATCAGCTCGAAATGCGGATTGCCCAAAAGGTGCTCCACGTTGCGCCGCGTGCCGGTGAAGAAGTTGTCCACGCACAGCACGTCGTGGCCCTGCGCCAGCAGCCGCTCGCACAGGTGGCTGCCCAGGAAGCCCGCGCCGCCGGTCACGAGAATGCGGCGCTGGTTGTTGTAGACACGCATGATCAAAGCTCCTGTGGTGTGTTCATCGGCCGATGGCGATGTAGTCGAAACCCTGCAGCCGTATTTCCGGGTCGTAGAGATTGCGGCCGTCGAAGATCAGCGGCTGCCGCAGCGCCGTCTTCAGCGCACTGAAGTTCGGGCTCTTGAAAGCCTTCCAGTCCGTCAGCACCACCAGCGCATCGGCGTTCTCGGCGGCCTGCATCGGGTTGTCGACATAGCCCAGGCGCGCCAGCAGCTCGGGCATGCCATCCAGGTCGCCCGCGAGCACCCGGCGGGCCTCGGCCATGGCCACCGGGTCGTGCGCCACCACTTCGGCGCCGCGCACCAGCAGCGCCTTCAACACGATGCGGCTGGGCGCCTCGCGCATGTCGTCGGTGTCGGGCTTGAAGGCCAGGCCCCAGATGCCGAAGCGGCGCCCGCGCAGGTCCTCGCCGAAGCGCCGCACGATCTTCTCGATCAGCACCAGCTTCTGCGCATCGTTCACCGCGCGCACCGCCTCCAGCACCTGCAGCCGCTGGCCGTGGGTGGCGGCCGTGTGCACCAGCGCCTGCACGTCCTTCGGAAAGCAACTGCCGCCATAGCCGAGGCCGGCATACAGAAAGCTGTAGCCGATGCGCGGGTCGGAGCCCACGCCCCTTCGCACCTGCTCGATGTCCACGCCCACCTTCTCCGCAAGATTGGCGAGCTCGTTCATGAAGCTGATGCGCGTGGCCAGCATCGCATTGGCCGCGTACTTGGTGAACTCGGCCGCCTTCACGTCCATGTGGATGATGCGGTCGCGCTGGCGGCTGAAGGGTGCGTAAAGGCGTGTCATCACCTCGCGCGCCTGCCGCCCCGCCTCGCCGGGTTCGGTGCCCACCACGATGCGGTCGGGCCGCATGAAGTCGTCGACGGCCGCGCCCTCCTTCAGGAACTCCGGATTCGACACGATCGCCACGGGAATGCCCTGCAGGCTGCTGCCGGCGGCATGGTCGCCGCTGCTGCGGCGCGCCGACAGCTCTTCCTCGATGGCGGCGCGCAGCTTGCCCGCGGTGCCCACCGGCACGGTGGACTTCTCCACCACCACCTTGAAGCCCTGCATGTGGCGCCCGATGCTGCGGCCCGCGGCAAGCACGTACTGGAGGTCGGCGCTGCCGTCCTGGCCCGGCGGCGTGCCGGCCGCGATGAAGATCAGGTCGCCGTGGTGCACCGCGTGCGCCACGTCGGCCGTGAAGTGCAGCCGGCCGGTGCGCACGTTGCGCTCGACGAGCTGCGGCAGGCCTTCCTCGTGGATCGGCACGCCGCCGGACTGGAGGATCTCGACCTTGCGCTGGTCGACGTCGAAGCAGCAGACGTCGTTGCCGAGTTCCGCCAGGCAGCTGCCCGTGACAAGGCCTACGTAGCCGATACCGAGGACTGAGATTTTCATGGATGGGTCGCGTGAAGTGCCGGGTCTGGGTGTTGGTGTAAGCGCCTTGAAAAAAACCTAGCAGAAATTTTTTGCGGAAGGAACAGGACAGCACCTTCGCGCGCAGTTGACTGCATTGATGAGCACAAGCGGCCATGCCGCGGGCATGCCGATTGCCGGGTTGCGGGCAGATGGCCAAGGCTCCTTTCCCATGACGACCTGGACCCCCGACTTCAGCTGGATCACGCGGCAGCTCGCCGTGGGCGGCAGCTTTCCGTCCGAGCGCGCCGAGGAGCTCGCCGGCGCGCACGGCATCCGCGCCGTGGTCGACCTGCGCAACGAAGCCAGGGACGACGAGGCCCTGCTGCAGCGGCACGGCATCACGCTGCTGCACCTGCCGACCGAGGACATGTGCGGCGTCGACGCGTCCCATCTCGACGAAGGCGTGGCCTTCGCCAACGCAGCACTCGACCGCGCCGAGCGCGTGCTCATCCACTGCGAGCACGGCATCGGCCGCTCGGCCACGCTTGCGCTCTGCGTGATGGTGTCGCGCGGGGAACCCCCGCTCGGTGCGCTCGAACGCATGAAGCAGCGCAGGGCCCTGGTGTCGCCCTCGCCCGCGCAGTTCGCCTGCTGGAGCGAATGGCTGCAGCGCCACCGCGAACTGCGGCGCGCGGCGTGGGAGGTTCCGGCCTTCGATGCCTTCCAGGCCATTGCCTACCGCCACCTGCGGACCGGCTGATGCTCGTCTATGGAGACGCCACGCGGCGGGAATCGGTCGCGCGCAAGCTGCTCAGGCTGCGCGCGGCGCTCTCGGCCGCGCGGGCCTCGCCACCCGGCATCGGCCGGCATGGCCTGCTCGTGGATGCGCTGATCGAGGCGGGCGAGCTGGCCCAGGGCATGGCGGACGCGCGCTTCGAGGCGGCCGGCAGGCGCGACGCCCCGTCGCCCGAGGCAGATACCGCGATGGCCCTGGCCATGGCCATGGCCAGGCTCTGCGCCCGCTCGTGGAACACCGCGTTCGGCTGCACGCCCGAGCCGCACGAGGCGCTGCTCGCGGCCAGCGAGCAGCTGCTGCCCGCCATCGACATCGATGTGAAGCAGCCCGAGGGTTACGCCTTCTATGCGCTCTATCCCGAGAGCTACCTGGTCGCGGCGCAGCGGCTGCAATGCAGGCCGTGGCGCGTCATCGGCCTTCGCAGCATCGGCACCAGCCTGGCCGCCATCGCGGCAGTGGCGCTCGGCGACGCCGACCCGCTGACGCTGCGGCCCGTGGGTCATCCCTTCGATCGCCGCGTCGCATGGGCGGGCCCATCGCTCGCCAGGCCGGGCGCGCACCATGCCATCGTCGATGAAGGGCCGGGGCTCTCGGGATCGTCGATGGCGGGCGTGGTCCGGCAACTGATGAGCGAGGGCGTGGCGCCGGACCGCATCCACCTGTTTCCCGGGCACGGCAATGGTCCGGGTCCGCAGGCGAGCGCCGAGACACGCGAACTGTGGACGCAGGCCGCATCGCATGTCGCAGGTTTCGACGAGCTGTTGCTGCGTGCGGCCGATCCGGCGCATCGGCTGCAGAGCTGGGTCGAGGCCATCGTCGGGCCGCTGTACGAGCCGCTCGAAGAAATCACCGGCGGCGGCTGGCGCAACGTGCATGGCGGTGCGCCGGGCGAGTTGCCTCCGGCCCATCCGTGGCAGGAGCGCCGCAAGTTCCTCGCGCGCAGCGGCAGCGGCACGTGGCTGGTGAAATTCATCGGCCTCGGGCATGAAGCGCGGCTGCGCTTCGGCTGCGCCCAGGCGCTCGCCGAAGCGGGCTTCTGCGCCGGGGTCGCGGGCCTTTGCCACGGCTTCATGGTGGAGCGCTGGCATGCCGGCATGGCGCCGCTGTCGGCCGCTCGCCTGGGCGACGGCGCGCTTCGCATGCGGCTCGTCGCGCACCTGGCGGACTACATTGCCTTTCGTGCGCGCACCTTCCCGGCCGCGGACGGCACCGGCGCCTCGCTGCAGGCGCTGTGCGACATGGGCCGGCACAACAGCATCGAGGCCTTCGGCAGTGACGGCGCGCATGCGTGGAACCGCCACCGAAGCCGCGCGGACGCGCTCCAGCAGCGCGTGCGGCGCATCAGGACCGACAACCGCATGCACGCTTGGGAATGGCTGGCCAGCGATGAGCGCATCCTGAAGACCGATGCCGTGGACCACCACGCGGGCCACGACCTCGTAGGCTGCCAGGACGCGGCGTGGGACGTGGCGGGCGCGGCGGCCGAGCTCGGGCTGTCCGCCGGCGAGCTGGGCCTGCTGCTCGAGGGCCTCTCGCGGCAAGGCTGCCGCATCGATGCGGAGCTGCTCGGCTTCTACACGCCGGCCTACCTGGCCTTCCAGCTCGGCCACTTCCGCATGGCGGCGGCCGATGCGCCTTCTCCCGCCGAGAAGATGCGCCTGCAAGCCCACGCCGAACGCTATGCGCAGGCGCTGCGCCGGCATCTTGCGGAACAAGGCTGAGGATGGCCCGCATGCCCCAGGCTCCAGGACCCCAGGCGCTGATGGCCGTGCCGCGGTACCGCTCCAAGGTTGCCGCCGTCTGGGTCGTGCTGATGCTCTCGTGCCTGGCGGCCTTGCTGGCGGCCATGGCGCTGCACGCGCAAGACCCGGCCCTCTCGCAGCTCCTGCGCAGCGCCGCCATGGCGGTGGCCATGGCCTTCGTCTGCGCGGGCGTTCCGTGCCGCTATGCACTGCGGCCGGACGGCCTGAGCGTGCAGTCGGGCTTCTTCATCCGCCATATTCCGTATTCGGAAATCCTGGAGGCGACACCGCAGAAGGACTGGTCGTGGGCGCCGGCGCTCTCGCCCGACCGGCTGCTTCTTCGCTGTGTTCGCGGCGATGTGCGGATCTCGCCGGTTCGCGAGCGCGAGTTCCTGGCCGAGCTCCTCGGCAGGCTGCCCGAGGGCCGCCCGGCTGCGGCCACCCGGTAACTCCTGCCGGCCATTGCTGCGGCAAATCGTGCGGGCTGCGAACCAAAGATGTCAGTGCACAGGGTGCCGCCGGCCCCATGTAGTCTGCGCTGCCGCACCACACGGGAAAGGTTCCTACGCGATGCGGCCGGCCGCCGCCCGAACCTGCGAGGCGGGTGACTCACCTCCAGCTCGACGACCTGCCTCTCGTGGGTACGAGTTTGGCGGCGGCCGTGGTGGCCGCCGCTTTTTTTGCGGCGCTTGCTTCTTTCGTGGCTCGAAGATGACGACTCTCGATCTGCTGCTCGCGCGCGGTCCGCGGATGCGGCCGCTGCGGCGCCTGCTGGGCCTGTGCATCGCCGCGGCGGGCCTGGTGCTGCTCGCCGCCGAGGCCCTGGAGGCGATTGCCGGCGGCGACGCGCGCGTGCGCGGCGCCCTGCTCGGCGGCGGCCTGGCCGCGCTGGCCACCGCGCTCGGCACGCTGCCGGTGCTGTTCTCGCACCAGCTCTCGCAGCGCAGCTACGACAGCATGCTCGGCTTCGGCGCGGGCGTCATGCTGGCGGCGACCTCGTTCTCGCTCGTGATCCCGGCACTGGAAGCCGCACGGGCCCAGGGCATCGGCGCCTGGGGTTCGGGCGCCGTGGTGGGCATGGGCGTGCTGATGGGCGCGGCGCTGCTGCTGGCGATCGACCGGCTGGTGCCGCACGAGCACTTCGTGAAAGGGCTCGAAGGGCCGACCGCCATCAAGCTCAAGCGGGTCTGGCTGTTCGTGCTGGCCATTGCGCTGCACAACCTGCCCGAAGGCCTGGCCATCGGCGTCGCCTTCGCGGGGCCGGACCCGGAGGCCGCGATGGCGCTGGCCACCGGCATCTCGATCCAGGACGTGCCCGAAGGCATGGTGGTGGCGCTCGCGCTGCGCGGCGTGGGCTACGGCCGGCTTGCATCGGTGGGACTGGGCGCGGCCTCGGGCCTGGTGGAGCCCGCCATGGCGGTGCTGGGCGCGACGGTCGTCACGCTGATGGCCAGCCTGCTTCCGTGGGGGCTGGCGCTGGCCGCGGGCGCGATGCTGTTCGTCATCAGCCACGAGATCATTCCCGAGTCGCACCGGCAAGGGCACGAAGCCTTCGCGACCGGCGGCCTGATGCTCGGCTTCGTGGTGATGATGGTGCTCGACACCGCGCTGGGCTGAGGCGCTCGCGCGCAACAGGAAAGGAACATCCATGACCGCATTGGACCTGTTGAACCTGGATGTACTGCTCGCGCGCAGCGTGCTGCTGCGCGCCGACTACATGCAGGTGCAGAGCCGCATCCGCGACGCGATGTCGCGCCACCGGCTCGCCGCCGGCAGCGCCCCGGGGGACGAGGACTTCGGCGAACTCATCCACGCCATGAGCCGCTCGCTCTCGGCCGACGCGCGCTACCTGTGCACGCTGTCGTCCATGGTGCGCGGCATCATCGAGCGCGCGAAATACCCGGCCTGAGCGGCGCCTGCTGCTGTCTTTTCGCGACAAGGGGCCGGGCCGCTGTCCGACACCTCATGCCCCTGCGCCGGCGCAGCGTTGCGAGGAACTCCACTGAAGGGAGAGACAGCAAGAATGAAATCTCCTCGACAAGTCAAGTCCGACGAACGCGACAACGCGCGCGTGATCCGCTGGGGCATCGGCGCGGCCATCTTCGTTTTCATCCTGGCGCTGGCCTACAACTTCCTGACGCAGACGCGCGAGGAAGGGCCGGTCAAGCCGTCGACGCCGACGCAGAGCGCGCCGCAGACGGCGCCGGCCAGCCCGCCGCCGGGCAAATAGCGCATCGGCCGCGGCTGGTGGTGCCTACCCCAGCCCGAGCTGCCCGCGCATCGCCCTCGTGCGCTCGATGGCCATGCCCAGCAGCTTCAACGCCATCTGCGGGTGCTGCTCGCAGAGCCCGCGCATGGCCCCCACGGGAATCAGGTACACCGATGAATCTTCGGCCGCCACCAGCGTGTGCTTCGCCTGGTAGCGGTTTTCGCTGAGCGAAGGGCCAAGGAAGAAATCGTGCTGGCAGATCAGGTCGGTGACGACATCGGCGCCGCTCGCGCGTCCGTGGCTCACCACCTGGAGCAGCCCGCTCGCCACGCAATAGACCCGGTCGGTCCACTCGCCAGAGGCAAGAACGGTTTCATCGCACTGGTAGGCGCGCAGTTCGCTGGCCTCGTCCAATGCGGTGCGGTCCGCATGCGGCAGATCGGCGACCAGGGTATGCAAATACATGCCCGAATGGTCTTCGAAGGCACTGCAGAGTGCATTCCCATGAATTGGGTATTCGGTGCAGGAAAGCCACGGCGCCGCCTCAAGCCGCGGACTTCACCCTGGCCGCGCGCCGCAGGCATTCGATCAGCTGCTGCGTGCTGGGCGTGCGCCGGCGGCCGCGCATGGTGATGAGGCCCACCGGCGGCAGCTCGATCGGCACCTTGAGCGCCAGCACCTTGAGCATGCCCTGCTGCTGGAAATGCCGCGCCACCGAGCGCGCCATGAAGGCCACCGCATCGCGCTGCTGCAAGAAGCTGATCTGCGCGAGGAACGAGGCCGACTCGATGATGTCGGCCGGCGGATGCACGCCATCGCGAAAGAACATCTGGTCGAGCTTCACGCGCAAGGAGGCCCAGGGCGGCGGCATCACGCAGTGCTCCCTGGCCAGATCGGCCCAGCCCAGCCGGCGCTTCGCGGCCAGCGCATGCCCGGGCCGCACCACCGCCTGCATGGGCTCGGCAAGCAGCGCCTCGGTTTCGAGGTCGGGCGCGGCGTAGCCGGGCTCCAGCCGCCCCACGAACAGGTCGAGCTCGCCCAGGCGCAGCTTGGGCAGGAGGCGCGTGAGGTCGCCCTCCTCCACCAGCACCGTGGTCTGCGAGGAGTTGGCCTTGAGCATCTCGACCGCGCGCGCCAGCAGCACCGGCATGGCCACCACCATGGCGCCCACGCTGGTGCGGCCCGCGGCGCCGCTGGCCACGGCGGCGATCTCGTCGCGTGTGCGGTCGTAGTCGGCCAGCACCGAGCGCGCGAAGCGCACCACGCTCTCGCCGTAGGGCGTGGGCTCGGTGCCGCGCGTGGAGCGCTCGAACAGCGCCAGGCCGAACATGCGTTCGATTTCCACCAGCGACTTGGACACCGCCGGCTGCGTGACCGACAGGAACTCGGCCGCGCGGCCCAGGTGGCGGAACTGGTCGAGCGCCACCAGCATCTGCAGGTGGCGCAACTTGAGGTTGGAACGCAGGACGCGGTCGATCTGGCTCATCGTGGTGTGTGCGGCTGTTTCCTCTTCATAACCTGCAGGCTATGAAGAGAGTCCGCTATTTCATTGGATTGCAATGATTGTCTACTGAAGAATGCGCCCAGCTTTCTCGAACAACAATCGTCGGAGACATACGCATGACCTTGCATCGCACCCTGCAGCGGCGCCAACTGGTGCTGGGCGGCCTTGGCGCCGCCGCACTCGCCACCGCCACCGGCCGCGCCTTCGCGGCCGACTATCCGGAACGCCCCATCACCTTCATCTGCCCCTGGCCGGCCGGCGGCACCGCCGACCGCTCGATGCGCGCCATCTGCCAGATCGCCGCGCGCGAGCTCGGCCAGCCCATTGCGCTGGAGAACCGCGCGGGCGCCTCGGGAATGATCGGCACCAAGGCGCTGGCCTCGGCCCGGCCGGACGGCTACACCATCGGGCAGATCCCGATCTCGGTGACGCGCTTCGCGCAGATCGGCACCGTGCAGATCGATCCGCTCAAGGACCTGAGCTACCTGGCCCGCACCTCGGGCCAGACCTTCGGCATTGCGGTGCCGGCCAGCTCGCCCTTCAAGTCGCTGCGCGACATGGTGGCGCAAGCCAAGGCCAAGCCGGGCGTCGTCAGCTACGCGCATGCGGGCGTGGGCGGCGCCACCCACGTGGGCATGGAGCAGTTCGCGCAGGCGGCCGGCGTCAAGTTCAACGCGATTGCCTACAAGGGCGGCTCGGCCGCGCTGCAGGACGTGCTGGGCGAACAGGTCGACATGCTGGCCGACAGCAGCTCCTGGGCGCCGCACGTCGAAAGCGGCAAGCTGCGCCTGCTCGCCACCTGGGGCGAGGCGCGCACGCCGCGCTTCAAGGACACGCCCACGCTCAAGGAGCTGGGCTACGACGTGGTGGTGGAAGCGCCCAACGGCATCGGCGCACCGCGCGGGCTGCCGCCCGCGGTGGAAAAGAAGCTGCGCGACGCGTTCCGCGTGGCCGTTGCCAGCGAGGAATTCAAGAAGGTGGCCGACAGCATCGATGCGCCGGTCATGTACCAGGACGGGCCCGACTACCGCAAGTACGTCGAAGCCGTCTACCGGCAGGAGACCGAGCTGATCCGCAAGCTCAATCTCAAGGAACTGATGGAGAAAGGTTGATGGCCGACAGCCCCCTGCTTCGCCTGCACCCGCACGACAACGTGCTGGTTGCAAAGACGCCCATCGCCCTCGGCGAAACGATTGCCGAGTTTGGCGTGCGGGCGCGCGCGCAGATTCCCGCGGGGCACAAGATCGCGTCGCGCGCCATTGCGGCCGGCGAGCAGGTGAAGAAGTACGACACCGTCATCGGCGTGGCCTCGCGCGACCTGGAGGCGGGCGACTACGTGCACAGCCACAACCTCACGCTGGTGGACTCCTACCGCGACCCGGCCTTCTGCCAGGACGTGCGGCCGGTGGCCTACGTGCCCGAGGCCGAGCGCGCCAGCTTCATGGGCTTTGTGCGGGCCGACGGCCGCGTGGGCACGCGCAACTTCATCGGCATCCTGTCGTCGGTCAACTGCTCGGCCACCGTCATCAAGCGCATCGCCGCGCACTTCACGCCCGAGCGCCTTGCGGCCTTTCCCAACGTGGACGGCGTGGCCGCCTTCGCGCAGACCAGCGGCTGCGGCATGTCGTCGCCGAGCGAACACTTCGATGTGCTGCGCCGCACGCTGGCGGGCTATGCGCGCCATCCCAACCTGGCCGGCGTGCTGATCGTGGGCCTGGGCTGCGAGCGCAACCAGGTCGATGCGCTGGTCGACTCGCAAGGGCTGCAGCAGGGCCGCCTGATGCGCACGATGGTGATGCAGGAGGTGGGCGGCACGCGCCAGACCATCGAGGCCGGCATCCGCGCCGTGGAAGAAATGCTGCCCGACGCCAACGCCGCGCAGCGCACCCGCGTGGGCGCCAACCACCTGAAGATCGGGCTGGAGTGCGGCGGCTCGGATGGCTTCTCGGGCATCACGGCCAACCCGGCGCTGGGCGCGGCCATGGACGTGCTGGTGCGCCACGGCGGCACCGCCATTCTTTCCGAAACACCGGAGATCCACGGCGTCGAATTCATGCTCACGCGGCGCGCCGCCACGCCCGAGGTCGGCCAGAAGCTGCTCGACCGGCTGGCCTGGTGGGAGCGCTACACGGCCGGCCAGAACGCGCAGTTCAACGGCGTGGTGGGGCACGGCAACCAGGCCGGCGGGCTGGCCAACATCTTCGAGAAATCTCTCGGCTCGGCCATGAAGGGCGGCACCACGCCGCTGCAGGCCGTGTACGAATACGCGGAGCCCATCGACCAGGCCGGCTTCGTCTTCATGGATTCGCCGGGCTACGACCCGGTGGCCGTGACCGGGCAGATCGCGAGCGGCGCGCAGCTGATCTGCTTCACCACCGGGCGCGGCTCGATGTTCGGCAGCAAGCCGGCGCCGACCATCAAGCTGGCCAGCAACACGCCGATGTTCAAGCGCCTCGAGGAGGACATGGACATCAACTGCGGCGTGGTGATCGACGGCGAGCTCTCGGTGCCCGAACTCGGCCAGCAGATCTTCGAGCAGATCCTGCGCCATGCCTCCGGCGAGCGCACGCGCAGCGAAGTGCTGGGCCTGGGCGACCACGAGTTCGTGCCATGGCACCTGGGCATCGTGAGTTGACTTTCTTTTGGTACCGACGGACATGCCTCTCAATCTCACCCGCCCCGACCTGCAGCGCACCGCCAACTTCATCGGCGGCGAATGGTGCAGCGCCGCCGACCGCACGCTCGACGTGACCGACCCCGCCACCGGCGCGCTCATCGCGCAGGTGCCCGACTCCGGCGCCGATGCCGCGCGTGCCGCCGCCGATGCCGCGCACGCCGCCTTCCCCGCCTGGCGCCGCACGCCTGCCAAGCAGCGCGCGCAGATCCTCAAGCGCTGGAACGACCTGGTGCTCGCGCATCAGGACGACCTGGGCCGCCTGATCTCGCGCGAACAGGGCAAGCCGCTGGCCGAGGGAATCGGCGAAGTGGCCTACGCCGCCAGCTACATCGAGTGGTTTGCCGAAGAGGCCACGCGCGCCAACGGCGACGTGATTCCCGCGCCCGTTCCGGGCCGGCGCATGTTCGCCATCAAGGAGCCGGTGGGCGTGGTGGCCGCGATCACGCCGTGGAATTTTCCGGCCGCGATGATCGCGCGCAAGATCGCGCCGGCTCTGGCCGCGGGCTGCACCGTGGTCTGCAAGCCGGCCGAGGACACGCCGCTCACCTCGCTCGCACTGGTGGCACTGGCCGCACAGGCCGGCGTGCCCGCGGGCGTGCTCAACATCGTCACCGCTTCACGCGAGCGCACGCCCGAGGTGGTCGACGCCTGGCTGGACGACGCCCGCGTGCGCAAGATCACCTTCACCGGGTCGACGCCCGTGGGCAAGCACCTGGCGCGCCGCTCGGCCGACACGCTCAAGAAGCTGTCGCTCGAGCTCGGCGGCAATGCGCCCTTCATCGTGTTCGAGGATGCCGACCTGCACGCCGCGGTCGACGGCCTGATGGCCGCCAAATTCCGCAACGGCGGACAGACCTGCGTCTGCCCGAACCGCGTGTTCGTGCACGAGGCCGTGCATGATGAATTTGCCGAGCTGCTCGCGGCCCGTGTATCGGCGCTGCGCGTCGGCCCGGCGAGCGACCCCGCATCGCAGATCGGCCCGATGATCAACGCGCGCGCCATCGAAAAGATCGAGCGCCATGTGCAGGACGCCGTGGCACGCGGCGCACGCGTGCTCGCCGGCGGCGCGCGGCTGCCCGCGCTCGGGCCGAACTACTTCGCGCCCACCGTGCTCGTAAACGCCGACGCCACCATGGCCTGCGCCTGCGAAGAGACCTTCGGGCCCGTCGTTCCGCTGACGCGCTTCGCGGATGAAGCCGAGGTGGTGGCCCAGGCCAACGACACGCCCTTCGGCCTGGCCGCGTACTTCTACTCGCGCGACGTGCGCCGCATCTGGCGCGTGGCGGATGCGCTCGAAGCCGGCATCGTCGGCATCAACGAAGGCGCACTGGCCGCGGAGGCCGCGCCCTTCGGCGGCGTGAAAGATTCAGGCTACGGCCGCGAAGGCTCGGTCCACGGCCTGGACGACTACCTGCATACCAAATACGTCTGCCAGGGCCAGTTGGACTGACCCACCCCACACATCCCACGGAAGCAAACATGCCCGCCCTCAACGCCTTCAAGACAGCACTGGCCGCCAGGCAGCCGCAGATCGGCCTCTGGCTCTCGATGGCCGCCCCCTACTTGGCCGAGGTGAGCGCCACCGCCGGCTTCGACTGGCTGCTGATCGACGGCGAGCACGCGCCCAACGACCTGCGCTCGACCTTGGCCGCATTGCAGGCCGTGGCGCCCCACCGCGCCCAGCCGGTGGTGCGCGCGGTGCAGGGCGACACGGCGCTCATCAAGCAGCTGCTCGACATCGGCGCGAAGAACCTGCTGGTGCCCATGGTCGACACGGCCGAACAGGCGCGCGCGCTGGTGTCGGCCACGCGCTATCCGCCGCTGGGCATCCGCGGCGTCGGCAGCGCGGTGGGCCGTGCCTCGCAGTGGAGCGCACGCACCGACTACCTCGACATCGCCGATGCGGAGGTCTGCCTGCTGGTGCAGGCCGAAACCGTGGCGGCGCTTGCCAACCTGCCGCAGATCTGCGCCGTGGACGGCATCGACGGCGTCTTCATCGGCCCGGCCGACCTGGCCGCGTCGATGGGCCACCGGGGCCGGCCCGGCCATCCGGAAGTGCAGGCCGCCATCGAGGCCGCCATGCGCACCATCGTGGCCTCGGGCAAGGCCGCGGGCACGCTGACTTCCGACCCGAAGCTGGCCCGGCGCTACCTGGAGCTGGGCTGCAGCTTTGTTGCGGTGGGTGTCGACGTGCTGCTGTTCGCGGGCGCGGCTCGCAAGCTCGCGGCCGACTTCAGCGACGCGCCACCGGCCGACGAGCCTGCGCCGCGCGCGGCCTACTGATCGAAGGCCTCGGCGCGAGAAAAAGCTACGGCAGGTTCTCGCGAAAGATCACCTGGCTGCGGGTGGTTTCCACGCCGCTGAGCGCCTCGCGCCCGTCGCGCAGGTTGGCAAAGATGCGCACGCAGTTCATCAGCGTGGTGTGCGGGCTCTGCGTGATCACCGCATCCATGCTGCCGTCGATCAGCAGCGTGCGCGTGTCGGGCGTGAGCCCGTGCCCGATGAACACCACCTTCTGCTCGCGCCCCGCTTCCTTCAGCGCGCGCGCCACGCCGTCGGACGCACCGCCGATGTTGTAGATGCCGCCCATGTCGGGGTGCTGCTCCAGCAGCGCGCGCGTCTGCCGGTAGTTCTTGCCCGCGTCGTCCTGGCCTTCGCGCAGGCCCACCACCTCGAGCCGCGGAAACATCTCGTCGATCACGTGCAGGAAACCGGCCTCGCGCTCCTCGTGGGCCTTGTAGCTCAGGCTGCCCGCGATGAGCGCCACCTTTGCCGCGCGCGCGCCGATGAAGCGGCCGATGAGGTAGCCCGCGGTGCGGCCGGCCGCACGGTTGTCCAGCCCCACGAAGGCGGCGCGCTCGGAGTTCGACAGGTCCGAGATCAGCGTGACCACCGGCAGCCCGCGCGCCGCCAGCGCCGCCACCGCCTCGCGCACCGCCGGGTGCTCCAGCGCCATCATCGCGATGCCGTCGCAGCGCTGGCCGTGGCGCCGCAGCGCGTCGGCCAGCTCATGCGGATTGAAGCTCTCGATGAACACCGTGCGGCACTGCACGTTGAACGGCGCCCAGTGCTCCTGCGAATAGCCCACCATGTCGCCCAGCATGCGGATGAAGCGGTTGGTGCCGGCCGGCAGCAGGAACACCAGCCTGAGCGGCGGCGGCGTGAGCGCGGCATAGAGCTCGGGGCCCGGCAGGTAGTCGAGCTCGCCCGCGGCCTTGAGCACGCGCTGCACCGTGGCGTCGCGCACGCCGGGGCGGCGGTTGAGCACGCGGTCGACGGTGGCGGTCGACACCTGCGCGGCCCGCGCGATGTCGACCACGCGGGCGCGCCGCGCATCGGTTGAAGGGTTATCCCGCATACATCAAAAACCATCAAGATCGAGTTTGACCCGGATCATGCATCCTTTTATCTTCGCTGTGGCTCGAATCCCATGGTGCATCAGATTGCATCAGCCGCATTCCGAAGATCCTGGAGACAAAAGACATGACCTCGCTCACTCGCCTGACCCGCCGCGGTGCCTTGCGCACGCTTTCCGCCCTCCCCGCCGCCGGCATCGTGTCGGCCCTGCCGCGCATCGCGCGCGCCGCGGAGTTCTCGTACAAGTACGGCAACAACCTGCCGCTCAGCCATCCGCTGAACATCCGCGCGCAAGAGGCGGCCGACCGCATCGCCAAGGAAACCAAGGGCCGGGTCGAGATCAAGATCTTCCCCAACAACCAGCTCGGCGGCGACACCGACATGCTGGCGCAGGTGCGCTCGGGCGGCATCGAGTTCTTCACGCCCTCCGCGCTGGTGATTGCCACGCTGGTACCGGTGGCCGCCATCAACGCGGTGGGCTTCGCATTCAACGACTACAGCCAGGTGTGGGGCGCGATGGACGGCAAGGTCGGCGCGCACGTGCGCGGCGCCATCGCCAAGTCACGCCTCTACGCCTTCGAGAAGATGTGGGACAACGGCTTTCGCCAGACCACCAGCAGCAAGGCGCCGGTCACGAATGCGAAGGACATGGACGGCCTGAAGATCCGCGTGCCCGTGAGCCCGCTGTCGATCTCGATGTTCAAGGGCCTGGGCGCCGCGCCGGCGAGCCTGCAGTTCAGCGAGGTGTACTCGGCCCTGCAAACCAGGATCGTCGACGCGCAGGAAAACCCGCTGCCGATCATCCAGGTGGCCAAGCTGTTCGAGGTGCAGAAGTTCTGCTCGCTCACCAACCACATCTGGGACGGCTACTGGTTCATTGCCAACGGCCGCGCCTGGGAGGCATTGCCCGACGACCTCAAGACCATCGTGGCGCGCGCCATCAACGACGCCGGCATGCAGCAGCGCGAAGACATCAGGAAGCTCAACGAATCGGTGGTGGGTGACCTGCAGGCCAAGGGCCTCAGCATCAACCGCCCGGTGGCCGAGAGCTTTCGCGCCAAGCTGCGCGAATCGGGCTTCTATGGCGAGTGGAAGGGCCGCTTCGGCCCCGAGGCCTGGGCGCTGCTCGAAGGCGCCGTCGGCAAGCTGGCCTGACCGCCCATGGTGCATGAATCCACTTTCGAGGCGGCCCCGTTCGTGGGCGCCGGGCCGTCCGCCAACGCACTGAGCGGCGCGGCCGGTCGTGCCGACCGCGTGCTGGGCGGCCTGGTCGAGGCCATGGCCGCGCTGCTGGTGCTGGCCGAGATCTGCGTGCTGTTCGCGGGCGTGGTGTCGCGCTATGTGTTCCATGCGCCGCTGGTGTGGTCGGACGAACTCGCGTCGATATTGTTCCTGTGGCTCTCGATGCTGGGCGCGGTGGTGGCGCTGCGGCGCGGCGAGCACATGCGCATGACGGCTCTGCTGCAGAAGGTACAGCCTTCGACGCGCGCGATGCTCGACGCCTTTGCCATCGCGGCGTCGATCGCATTCCTGGTGCTGATCGTCTGGCCGTCGATCGACTATGCGCACGAAGAGTCGTTCATCGTGACGCCCGCATTGGAGATCAGCAACGCCTGGCGCGCCGCGGCCATTCCGGCCGGCATCGTCATCATGCTGGCGATGGCGCTGCTGCGCCTCGTGCGCGTGTGCACCGGGCGGCAGATCGCGGTCGCGGTGCTCGGCATGGCGGCGCTGGTGGCGGCCTTCTGGCTCGCGGCACCGCTCTTTGCCACGCTCGGCAAGTTCAACCTGGTGATCTTCTTCGTGGTGGTGGTGGCGGCCACGGTGCTCTCGGGGGTGCCCATCGCGTTCTCGTTCGCGCTGGCCACCTTCGGCTACCTGGCGCTCACCACTCGCACGCCGCTCCTGGTGATGGTGGGGCGGCTGGACGAAGGCATGTCGCACCTGATCCTGCTCGCGGTGCCGCTCTTCATCTTCCTGGGCGCGCTGATCGAGATGACGGGCATGGCGCGCGCCATGATCCAGTTTCTTGCGAGCCTGCTGGGCCATGTGCGCGGCGGCCTCTCGTATGTGCTGATTGGCGCGATGTACCTGGTCTCGGGCATCTCGGGCTCCAAGATCGCCGACATGGCGGCCATCGCGCCCGTGCTGTTCCCCGAGATGGTCAAGCGCGGCGCCAAGCCCGGCGACCTGGTGGCGCTGCTGTCGGCCACGGGTGCGCAGACCGAGACGATTCCGCCGTCGATCGTGCTCATCACCATCGGCTCGGTCACGGGCATCTCGATTGCCGCGCTGTTCACGGGCGGGCTGCTGCCAGCCGTGGTGCTGGGCGCCGCGCTGTGCGTGGTGGTGTGGTGGCGCTACCGCGGCGAAGACCTGAGCGGCGTTGCGCGCCACAGCAAACGCGAGATCGGCAAGCTGCTGCTGGTGGCGCTGCCCGCGGTGCTGCTGCCCTTCGTGATCCGCGCCGCGGTGGTCGAGGGCGTGGCCACGGCCACCGAGGTGTCGACCATCGGCATCGTCTACTCGGCCATCGTCGGGCTCTTCGTCTACCGGCAGTTCGACTGGAAGCGGCTCAAGCCGATGCTGGTCGACACGGCCTCGCTCTCGGGCGCGATCATCTTCATCGTGGGCTGCGCCACGGCCATGGCCTGGGGCCTCACGCAGTCGGGCTTCTCGCAGGACCTGGCCCGCATCATGGGCGCGCTGCCGGGCGGCGCCTATGGCTTCCTGGCCGTGTCGATCGTGGCCTTCATCGTGCTGGGCAGCGTGCTCGAGGGCATTCCGGCCATCGTGCTGTTCGGGCCGCTGCTGTTTCCCATTGCCAAGGCCGCGGGCGTGCACGAGGTGCACTACGCCATGGTGGTGATCTTTGCGATGGGCATCGGCCTGTTCGCGCCGCCCTTCGGCGTGGGCTACTACGGCGCCTGCGCCGTGAGCAAGGTCAACCCCGACGAGGGCATCCGCCACATCTGGGGCTACATCGCCGCGATGCTGGTGGGCCTGGTGATCGTGGCCGCGTTCCCGTGGTTCTCGACCGGTTTTCTCAAGTTCTGATCACAACAACACACTCACATCAACGGAGCCAACCGCAATGAGTCGATTCCTCGGCGAGATTCGCCAGCTGGGCTATGTCGTGCACGACATCGAGGCCGCCATGGACTACTGGAGCACCACGCTGGGCGTGGGCCCGTGGTTCTACAACCCCAAGGTGCCGATCAAGAATTACCGCTACAACGGCCAGGCGCACGAGCCCCACAACTCGGTGGCGCTGGCCAACTCGGGCTATGTGCAGGTGGAGCTGATCCAGACGCGCAACGACGTGCCCTCGATGTACCGCGACTTTCTCCAGGCCGGCCGCACCGGGCTGCAACACGTCGCCTACTGGACCGCCGACTACGACGCCGACCTGGCGCGCCTTACCGCGCAAGGCTTCAAGCCCGTGATGAGCGGCGAGGTGGGCGAGCGCGGCCGCTTCATCTACTTCGACACCGAGTACCACCCGGGCACGGTGATCGAGCTGTCCGAAGTGGCGGGGCCCAAGGGCAAGATGTTCGACCTGATCCGCAGCGCCTCCGAAGGCTGGGACGGCAGCGAGCCGGTGCGGCCCTTCCCTGACCTGAGCAAGCTGTGACCGTGGCCGAACGCATCCGCGCGCGCTACCTCGTCGAAACGCCGCTGGACCCGGCCGCCGTGGCCGAGGTGATGGCCGGCGAACAATCGTGCGGCACCTTCACGCGCGTCGAGGGCGAGACCGATGCACTGCGCGAACGTGCGCGCGCCACGGTCGAAGCCATCACCGAGCTGGCGCCGGCCGAGGCGCCGAGCCTGCCCAATGCACTGCTGGAGCGCAAAGGCATGCGCGGCCCGTGGCGCCGTGCGCACATCGGCATCTCTTTTCCGGTAGCGAACATCGGCGCCAACCTGCCGACGCTCGCGGCCACGGTGTCAGGCAACCTCTACGACCTGGGCGAAGTCACGGGCCTGCGGCTCGAATCGCTGCAGCTGCCTGCCGCCTACCGCGCGCAATTCGAAATGCCGCGCGCCGGCATCGCGGGCACGCGGCGCATCACCGGCGTGGCAAGCGGCGCGCTGGTCGGCACCATCATCAAGCCCAACGTGGGGCTGTCCGCCAGCGAGACCGCCGAGCTGGTGGCCAGGCTCTGCGCCGCGGGCGTCGACTTCATCAAGGACGACGAGGTCTGCGCCAACCCCGCGCACGCGCCGCTCGCCGAGCGCGTGCCCGCCGTGATGGCCGTGGTGCGCGCGCACCAGGAGCGCACCGGCAAGCACGTGATGGTGGCTTTCAACATCACCGACGAAACCGATGCGATGAAGCGGCACGCCGACCTCGTCGAGCGCGAAGGCGGCTCGTGCGTGATGGCCAGCCTCAACTGGTGCGGCCATTCGGGCATGCAGACGCTGCGCCGCCACACCGGCCTGGCGCTGCACGGCCACCGCAACGGCTACGGCGCGCTGTCGCGGCATCCGCTGCTGGGCATTTCGTTCCAGGCCTACCAAACGCTCTGGCGGCTCGCGGGTGTCGACCACATGCATGTGCACGGCCTGCAGGGCAAGTTCTCGCAGCCCGACAGCGAAGTCATCGAATCGGCGCGCGACTGCTTCACGCCGCTCACCGATGCTGCCGACGACCGCGTGATGCCGGCCTTCTCGTCCGGCCAGTGGGCCGGCACCGTGCCCGCCACCTGGGCCGCCATCGGCAGCGACGACCTGCTCTTCATGGCCGGCGGCGGCATCCTCGCGCATCCCGACGGTGCGGCGGCCGGCGTCACCAGCATCCGCCAGGCCTGGTCCGCCGCGCGCGCCGGCACCGCGCTGCAAGAAGCCGCCCGCAGTGCGCCCGAGCTGGCGCGCGCGCTGGCCTTCTTCGGCAAGCCGTGATGCCGGCCACGCAAGCGCCGGCCATCGTCTACTACGGCGACGATTTCACCGGCGCCACCGACACCCTCGGCACCGCCGCGCGCGCCGGCCTGCGTGCCCTGCTCTTCCTGAAAACGCCCGACGCCGCGCGGCTCGCGCAGGCCGGGCCGCTCGACGTGCTGGGCATCGCAGGCGCCGCGCGCGCCATGGCGCCTCAGGCCATGCAGGCTGAACTGGCCCCCGTCGCCGCGCTGTTCCGCTCGCTCGGCGCACGCGTGCTGCACTACAAGACCTGCTCCACCTTCGACAGCGCACCGCACATCGGCTCCATCGGTGCGGCCGTGCGTGCACTGCGCGGCGCCGTCGAACAGCCCTGGACCGCGATCGTCGGCGGCCAGCCCAACATCGGCCGGCACTGCCTGTTCGGCAACCTGTTCGCCGCGGCTGGCGCGGGCGGCGAGGTGTTCCGCATCGACCGCCATCCGACGATGAGCCGGCATCCCGTCACGCCGATGCATGAGGCGGACCTGAGGCTGCACCTGGCCAAGCAGGGCCTGGCCGGCGTGCGCTCCGTTCCTTTCACGGCCGCGTCGCAGGGACCGGAAGCGCTCGGCGAGGCGCTGCAGTGCGCGCTGCGCCCGGACGCCGGCAACAACACCGAAGCCGTGCTGTTCGACGTGGCCGATGCCCCGCAGCTCGCTGCCATCGGCCAGGTGCTGTGGGCCGAAGCCCGGCGCGCCACGCTGCTGGCCGTGGGCCCGAGCAGCGTGGTCGATGCGCTGGCCGGCGCACTCGGCACGCGCAGCGATGCGCAAGCCGACCAACACCGTGTGGGTCCAGCGCGCGGCCCGGTGCTGGTGCTTGCCGGAAGCCTCTCGCCCGTCACCGCGCGCCAGGTGGCGGCAGCACGCTCCTTCGACACCGTGTGGCTCGACGCGCCGCGCCTCGCGCAGCGCGACGCGGCCACGCTGGAGCGTCATGCGCGCGACATCGCGCAGGGCCTCGCCCGCGGCCGCAACATGCTGGCCTGCACCCGGCCCGCCGAAGAGGCGCCCACCGAGGGCGACAACAAGGTCGATGCCCAGGCCCTCTCGCGCGCCGGCGGAGACCTGCTCGCAAGGGTGCTGGCCATGGCGCCGCTGCAGCGCGTCGGCATTGCCGGTGGCGACACCTCGAGCCACGCCGTGCAGGCGCTCGACGCGTGGGGGCTTTCCTATGTGGCCGACATGGGCGCCGGCGCCTCGCTCTGCCGCGTGCACAGCGACGACGGCGCGCTAGACGGCATGGAGATCATGCTCAAGGGCGGCCAGATGGGCTCCCATGACGTGTTCGAGCGGCTCGTGCACGGCGATGCGGGCAGCGCCCCGCTTTCGTGAAAGCGCAAGGCGCGTTGTTCAGGCGAACGCGTACGGGCCGGCAAAGTCTCCGATGTGGCTCAGGTGGCTGAGCATGCCGTGCCGTTCGTCCCACAAGTGCAGCATGCAGCCGCGCGGCCCCACGTGCGACTGCGGCGGCGCATCGGCGCGCAGCTGCAGGTCGATTTCCGTCGTGCTGCTCGGGCATGAACAGATCACCGTGCCGCCCCAGCGGCGCAGCATCGTGCGGTGCACATGCCCGCACAGCACCAGCTCGACGTTCGGCGCGCTTCGCACCACGTCTTCGAGCGGCTGCGCCTCCATGCAGCGATAGGCGTCCATGTAGGGAATGCCGCTCATGAAGGGCGGGTGGTGCAGCATCAGCAGGGTCGGCTTCACCGTGTTCTTTGCCAGCGTGCGCGCGAGCCAGGCGAGGCCTTCGGCGTCGATGTGGCCGTGGTGCTTTCCAACAACGCACGAGTCGAGCCCGATGATGCGCACCGCGTGGTCGTCCACGCACCAGTGCAGCGGCCCCGCCTTGGGCAGATAGGCGTGGTCACCGCTGAACGCGGCGCGAAAGTTCTCGCGATGGTCGTGGTTGCCGGGTATCACGAGAAACGGAATGCGCGAGGCCGAGAGCAGCGTGCGCGCCATCCGGTATTCGTCGGGGCGGCCCTCGTCGACAAGGTCGCCGGTGAGCACCAGCAGATCGGGGCGGCGATCGAGCGCATGCACGTGTGCGAGCGCCTCGGCAAACATCCTGTTCGAGTCGACAACGCCCTGGTACAGCTCGCCTTCGGCGCGGATGTGCGGGTCGGACAGCTGTGCGATGAGCATCGGGCTCCTTCAAGAATCCGCTACTGGCGAGCGACGATCGGAATCATCTTTCGGCGAGTCGGACGGCGGATGTCGCCCTCGATGGTTTCAAGCTTGAGCCCCAAGGCTCGGCGCAGGGTGCCGTCCAGCACGCCCATCCCGAATTGGTATTCATTTTCACAGGATTGGGCGAACTGTTCTCCCTCGAGATACATGCATGATCCGCCACACAGTTGAAGAACCGGGCAATGGCTGCAGCATTCGCGAAAGGACCAATGCGTGGAAGTAGTCAGCCGGATGGCGTCCATTTCCAGGGCAGAACCCAGCCCGTGCTCGGCGTTCGCGCCGGTGTTGTGGCAGGTCAGCACGTTGGAGTGCAGGTCAACCGCCACATGATCGCTGCGGTCCATCCCGCATTTCTGGCCCATGGACGTAGACGGCGTGCCCTCCATGGCGGAGTGGAGGAAGCCCCTGGCTTTTTGCACCAAGGCAGGAATCCTGAGGGCCTCGCCCGTTTCGAACGACGATGCGATGGACTCCCTGAGATCCTTGTATTGCGCGTTGCTCCAGACACCAGGCCCGGCCAGCGCCTTGTCATCGTGCGTTGCAACGATTCCCTCAAGCGACGTAACAACCGACTCATCATCCAGGCGATTGACGAACCATTGCCGTATTGCCGCCGGATCGCTGTTCGCCGGCGTCAACACCGAGCTGAAGATCATGCGGTTCTCGGCCTTGCGCTCGCGCCACAGCGCCATCAGCATGGCAGAGCGCGTGGGGTCGTCGAAGGGATCCTCGCCACGCAGGTGCTGTCCTGGCCCGTCGTGCGACACGGTGATGCGTATGTCGTAGAAGGCGATGAAGTCCAGGATCTCCTGCGTCAGGAGGCTTCCATTGGTAACCATCGAGATCTCCGCATCGGGAAACCTGCGATCGAGCTCGGGAACAAGGACCTGGAGCTTTCTGAAGTACAGCAGGGGCTCTCCGCCCCACAGTTCGATCTCGGATGGTGGCCCCTTCAGCCACTTGTCGAGGTCATGCAGGAAGGCCTGGGCATCCGCCGTCCTGGTCATGGCCATTGATTCGACCTGGCTCGACTGGTTGCAATACGAACAGGTGTAGTTGCAACCCAGGCCGAGCTGGATCTTGAGTACGGACGGATTGGCGGCTTTCAGGCCTGGCTGCTCCGGGTTGATGCGGACAGCGTCTTCCCAAGTGCGTTGCTGCGTGACTTGCCGATTCGCGAGAACCGGTGTGCCGTCAAGGTTTGTCAACGCACTGGAGTGCGGCGCATACCGCAGGCTGACGGGCATCCCGGCTGCATCGGTGCAATGAAGGATGAACATATCCAGGATGCTCCGTCAGCGGCCGGGCATCAGCGCTTGGTTCCCGCCGGGCTGCGGCGATGCCCCTTCTTGGGTTCAGGCATTGGCGAGATGAAGCACCCGCAGTCGCTGGTCGAACCGGCCACGAAAACGGCTCCCTCATTGAGGAAATCGATGCTGGAAGGTTCCACCTCCACATTGCAGTTCAGCGCGGGACCTGCATTGGAACGACGGCTCGGTGCCTGCTTGCCTTGACTATTCTTCATATGAACTCCTTCTAAAAAAACAACAAAAACACGGGACTGAAGATTCAGGAATGCTCTCGATGGCAATCTCCTTGTTTGGTTAGGTGCAAGGATGGATTCGCTGCAAGCTGCCAACGTCAGGGGACGCTTTGCCGGCGGCGGTGTCGCCCCATGATCCCAGCGGTTCGGTGCCATAGCCGAACCAGAGAGGAATCAGGCCCGGCACAAATGCTCTTGCCACGTACAGCGGCGTACGGCCCTGGTCTATCGAAGCCGCAGGCGGCGTCAGATCGCAGAAATAGACCTGCCGTCCCTGGTCGAGGAAATGATCGAGCAATGCCGGGCCCGAAGCTGGAAACCGGCCTGCCGCATTTTTCAGGGACGCCGCGGGACGCTTCTCGGCGGCGGCAAACCAGTCAGCCTTTCGCAAACCGTGCCGTGTCCGAAAGTAGTCGCCGTGATGTTCGGCCAGTCGCATTTCTTCAGGCTGCATCGGGGCAGCCGGCTGCGGCTTTCCATGTTGCTGCTGCACACGGCTTTCAGCTTCGGAAAGCGCCGACTCCAGCGACTCCTCGAGTTGGAACCCTGCCCCGGTGGTCAGTGCCGTGAAGACCGCCTGGCGATGCTGGACAAAGATTGCCGCGACAGGCAGGTACCTCGACTCCAGGAGATGGAGGGACACCTTGTACCCGGCCTGCCGCAATCGACCGAGCCGTTGCCGGAACGACACGGGCAGGCCGGACTCTTCGATCAGATCAGGTGGAACGCGAGCCAGCCAGGCGCGTGAGAAGGCATCTCTTTCGATCAGTTCGGCGAGTGCCCGGCACCGGGCTTCTTGCATGTCCGTGTAAGCCGCCACACCGGAGGTGCTGGCATTGGTGTAGGGCAGTCGCGCATCGGCCGCATCCAGCGAACTCAGTGCATGGACGCACTGGGCCATGATGGAAACTTCAGCGCCATCCCTGACGCTGACGCCCTTGGTCCAGGGGTAGCGCCTGCGCAAGGAAAAAGGCGCGTATGGGAAGCTTTCGCGAGCGTACTGCTGCGGGGAATAGCCAACGAGGCGGCGCGGGTCGACCGCATTGTCGAGCTCACCGAATCTCGCGCGCTGCAACGATGCCGGAGGCGTTGACCACCCTATCCGCTCCCATGCCTCGGCCTCGGCCTTCACCGTCGCAAGACGGGCGTCTTCGGAGCGACCTGCCGCCCACCCCAGGTAATCGGCTTTGCGGCCGATCTGAATCGGGCCCGCAACGGCGATGCGCGTCTGCAACGGCAAAAGCTGGGAGTGATTGGGCACCGATCGGAGCGGGACTGATTCGCTGGCGGCGTTCGCCAAGAGTTGCTGTTCTGCAGAGGGGTGCGCCCCGAGCACCATCGCAGGCAGGGGATAGAGTGCTTCATCGAGCCCGAAAAGAGAAAGCACTTCCAATTCAACCGTGTCCCCGCGCACGATGGTCGCCGCGTTTTCGTACTGGGCCGCCAATGCGCCGTTCTGCAATGCATGCCCGGCCTCGATCAACGCCAATGTCAGCGCCCGATTGCCATACTTCTCGCCGATGAAGTGAAGGTCGGCCACCGGATAGACCACGGCCTGGGCGTGGCTCAGTACCGCTGGAGTCAGCAGGGTGCTCCAGGCGCCGGTTGCCTGCCCCGGATGCCGGCAAAGCGACAACTCGCCGCCTTCTGCATCGGTCGCGTGATACTTGATTTCGTACAGGCCGTCCGGATGGCCCTCAAGGGGCTTCATCAGCGCGACAAACCAGCGCAGGCCGTAGAGCGCCCCTCCGGAGGGAACCGTTCTGCGCACCGACTCTGCATCCTCGCGGGAAACCCCATACAAGGCCCATAGGATGTTGACCATCGACTGCAACGGCAGCGACTTGTCGTCGAATGTTCGGACGCTTCCCCGCTCGAGCAGCAGTTCCAGCAAGGGCGTCTTCGTCGGACGGAGCCTGGATGCTCCCGCCGAATCCTCGCCCAGCCGACGCCGGACTTCCTCTTTCAGGGCGTAAAGATCTGCCGCTTGCGTGAGCGGCGCAGCGAGTGGCTGCGGCGTCCAGCCGATCTGGGCGTGAAGCGCCAGAGAATGCCCGGCCTCGGCAAGCGCGCCCTTCTCCAGCAGCGTCGACAGGCATGCGTCGACTTCGTCAGTCGGCCAACGGACGCTCAATCGATCCCGCACCTCTCCCCACGCCGTCTTGCCGTCGCAACTGCTCTGCACGGCCCGAAGAAACTCGGAAGGTGCAGTAACACGCAGCTTCGTCAGGGGAAGGCGACAAAGCATGCCACCCTTCTGATGAATCCAGTGGCCGACGACGATCGGCAGACGTGGTGTTGCGCGTTTCTTCAGCATCGAGACCATGTTCGATCTAGGCCACTGCAGCGGTCCGCTGCGGGCGTTCCGCGCCATTCGGCGAATCTGCGATCTCGAAGAGCGATGCCAGCATCGGCGCATACCCCGTGGGGGGGAATATCGGGTTCGAGTTGGCCTCGAGCCACCAGATCTGGTCGTTCGAATCCAGGACGCCGTCCACCGCAAACAACACCGGAACCTGAAGCTGCTTCATGAGTTCTTCATGCAACGCAGCGCCCGCGGCTCGAATCTGTTTGCCGGCAGACGCCGAGAATTCAGACAGCAGACTGTCCGAGCGAGCTTGCACGGGATCGGCGGCATACCTTCGGCCGTATCGGTATTCGATCCAGACTTCCTCGCCCTCCGGGATCACATCGGCGAGCTTCCAGCCTTGATACGCGAGCGAGGAAATGATCCACGGCTTGTCGGAATTCTCGGGAATCACGCCGCCGGGACTGCCAAGCTTGTGAGTGATCAGATCGTCGATCCGCGATACGCCGTCGCCGCGGATCGTGGGATATGCATGGAGATGCGCGTGGAACGGGATGCCGCCCCAGAACCAGACCTTGACATTGCGGCCGGTGATGAACTGCTCCGCAAAAATTCGGTCCTGGGAGCGGCTTTGGTGCTCCGGCAGCGAACTTGCATCAAAGCCCCTGCGGTAAGGGCCGAACACCGCCTGCCCGAACGAACCCACGGGAAGCTTCAGCACATAGTCCTGGTCGATTTCGCCGTCCGCAGGCCAGATCGCCGGCACCCGCAGGCCGCAACGGCGCAGAAAACCCTTGAAGTCCAGCTTGTCGTTCGAGAGCTGCCAACGGATCGGCCGGTATGGAAGCCAGCCGATGAAGCCGGTGGCAGCCGGACTCAAGGCCGACGAGTAGTTCAGTCCGGCCTCCGTTGTGTTCAGGAACTGCGGATGAAGGGCGAAACGCGCCGCACCCAGTCGAACCTCCACCCGGAAAGTTGCCACATCCAGGCGAACGTCGGCCTGGTGCTGGATCGCCCACTCTTGAAGAGCCCGGAAGTGATTCAGGGTGACAGCTATGTAAGACACAAGTACCTCGGTCAGAGGCGTCCAACGCGGCCGCCCCGACAACATATCCAGCCCAAATCAAATTTGTTTAGCGCCCGGGCAAAAAAAGTCGCCCATCCGCTAAACAAATTCGCAAATCTCTGGATGTATTGCCCATGAACCGTGCGCCAACCTCCGGCAGGAGGGTCCGGGCGAGCGCGGTTCGCTTCTACATACATAGACAGACGGGCACAAAAAATGGTAGCGATCGTCAGCGGCAACAGCCTCGGATTGAGTTTGGCGTCCTTGGCCACCCTCGGGCAGCGCGGCACCCAGGGCACCGCCGGCCAGGGCCGGAACGGCGAACAGGCTTTCGTCAACATCGCCAACGGCAACCTGGTGCTGCAGGACTTCGACGACAAGCTCGTCGGGCGAGGCCTGGACATCCAGGCCGTGCGGACCTACAACAGCCAGGGCCTGCTGAACGACGACAACGCAGACAACTGGATCGTGGGCGCCTATGGCCAGCGGGTCCAGCTCGCGGGCACGGTCGCAGCCGCCGGCAGCACCCTGACGCGCACCGATCGCGATGGCGCGAGCGCCACCTACACGTGGGACGTCGCGCGCAGCCTCTATGTCAGCCCGGCCGGTGCCGGCGCGTTCGACACCATCGCCTACGACTCCGCGGCGCTGCGGTTCACCTGGACCGACGGCAGCACGGGCCTGCTGGAGCGCTACGAATCCACCGGCCAGGGCCGCCTTCTGCTGGCAAGCGACCCCGCCGGCAACACGCTGACCTATGCCTACAACGCCAACGGCACGCTGCAGAGCATGGTCGACGCCAATGGCGAGACGACCTACTTCGACTACACCGGCACCAACCTCACGCAGATCCGCACCGTGGCCAGCGCGGCCAACGGCGGTGCCGCGCTCACGCGCGTGCGCTATGCCTACGACAGCGCCAACCGGCTCTCGACGGTCACGGTCGATCTCAGTCCCGAAGACAACAGCATTGCCGACGGCCAGACCTACGTCACCACCTATACCTACGACGGCACGAGCAAGCGCGTCGCCTCGGTCACGCAAAAGGACGGCACGAGCCTGGCCTTCACCTATGTGCTGGTCGGGACCGACTACCGCGTGGCCACCGTCAAGGACGGGCTGGGCCAGACCACCAGCTATGCCTACAACACCACCACGCGCAGCACCACGGTCACCGACCCGCTGGGCCTGGTCAGCGTCTACAGCTACGACACTGCCGGGCAACTGATCCAGATCAAGGCCCCGCCGGTGGGCGGCGTGTCGCAGCTCACGCTGTTCAGCTACGACGCCAGCGGCAACGTCACCCTGGTCACGGACCCGCAGGGCTTTGCGGTGACGATGCAGTACGACGCCTACGGCAACCAGACGCTGCAGCGCGATGCCGCGGGCAACACGATCACCCGCACCTTCGACGCACGCAACCAGCTGCTCACCGAGACGGTCTACCTTGCGCCCGATCCGGACGGTGCCGGCACCGCGCAACCGAGCCAGCCTGCCACGACGCGCTACGTGTACGACAGCACGGGCAAGAACCAGCTGAGATTCGTGCTGAGCCCGGAGGGCCGGGTCACCGAATACCGCTACGACAGCTACGGCCAGCGCACGTCCGCACTGCAGTACGCGGCCGGCAAGTACGGCGTTTCGGCGCTCGGCGCCACCGCCGCGCCGAGCGAGGCCGAGCTGGCCATCTGGAGCGCTGCGCAGGACCGCACCCAGGCCAGCCGCACCGACACGGTCTATGACGCACGGGGGCAGGTGCAGAAGACCACTGTCTTCGGCAAGGTCGATGCCGCCGGCAACGGCATTGCCGACGGCAGCCAGTCGGTCACGCAGTATGTCTACGACCGTGCCGGATTGCTGCTCAGCAGCATCAGCGCCACGGCCGGCACCACCCTGTACACCTACGACGGCAAGGGCCGGCAGCTCTCGGCGCAGAACGCGCTGAGCCAGACCACGCTCACCAGCTACGACGACGCGAACAACAAGACCGTGGTCACCCTGGCCAATGGCCTGATCACGACCAGCGCCTACGACAAGAACGGCCGCCTGGTGAGCGTCGCCCAAGCGTCTGCGCTCAACGCGAATCTCGGCACCACCACCAACTACTACGACAAGAACGGACGCCTCTACCAGCAGGTCGACCCCACGGGAGCGCGCACGGGACGCCTCTACGACGAGGCGGGACGCCTGGTTGCCGAGATCGACGGCAACAACCGGGTGACCGAGTACGTCTACGACAAGAACAACCAGCTCACCCAGAAGATCGTCTACGCCACGGCAGCCAATGCGCCCGCGGTCGCGGCCTACTTCACCGACCCGAACAGCACGCCGGTCAACCGGTTGAGCGCCATCCGGCCTGCCAGCAGCGCATCCGACCAGAAGTCCTGGCGCATCTACGACAGCGCCGGGCGGCTCGTCCGGACGATCGATGCGGCTGGCGCGGTCACCGACCTGCGCTATGACGGCGCGTCGCGCCTCGTGGGCACCACGCAGTACAGCCAGGCCATCGCCACGGCCACCCTTGGCACGGCGCCAACCC
Source organism: Variovorax sp. SPNA7 (assembly GCF_033807855.1). Lineage (NCBI taxonomy): Bacteria > Pseudomonadati > Pseudomonadota > Betaproteobacteria > Burkholderiales > Comamonadaceae > Variovorax > Variovorax sp. SPNA7. The sequence continues at coordinate 2,239,291 of NZ_CP138513.1, read as the reverse complement.
TTGCCACGACCGCGCCAACGGCCAATGCCGCCAGCGACCGGGTCACGCGCCGCTTCTACGACAACGACGGACTGCTGCTGGCCACCCTCGACGCGGAAGGCTACCTGACGGAGTCGCGCTACGACGCCGAGGGCCGCCTGGTCACGCAGATTTCCTACGCAACCGCCACCACCGCCGCCCTGCGCGCCACCGGCACGCTCGCGCAACTGATTCCGGCGGCCGGTGCACAGGACCAGGCCTCGCGCTGGCTCTACGACGCCCAGGGCCGGGTCCTGGCACAGATCGACGCCGAAGGCTACATGACCGAGAACGTGTACGACGCCAACGGCAACGTCACTTCTTCCACGCGCTATGTGGTTCGCGTCGATGCCACCCTGCTCTCGCAGATGACGACGGCCACCACGGTGGCGGCGCTGCGCCCGGCCTCCAGTGCCGGGTTCCAGGCGACCGCGATCGTCTACGACAAGCTCAACCGTGTCACGCAGCGCACGAACCATGAGGGAACCGTCTCCCGCTACGAGTACGACAGCGTCGGCAACCTGGTAAAGACCACCAATGCCGTCGGCACGACCGAAGTCCAGACCATCAACGCGCGCTACGACCTCCAGGGGCGCCTCACGGGCGAACTCACCGCCGAAGGCGGCGCGCTGCTCGTCGCCGGCCAGACCCAGGCACAGATCGATGCCATCTGGTCGCAATACGGGCTCACGCATGCGTACGACGCGGCCGGCCGGCGCCTCGGCACCACCGATGCCTACGGCAACAGAACGCTGTTCTTCTACGACCTGAACGGACGCCTCACCCACAGCGTCAACGCGCTCGGCGAAGTGTCCGAGCAGCAATACGACACGCTGGGCCAGCTCAGCGCGACCATCCGCTACGGCACCCGGCTCGGCAGCACGGCCGACCTGGCCGGCGGGCTGGTCACCGCGGCGCTGGCGACCGCAATCGACGGCATCAGGAATGCCGCGCTCGACAGCAAGCAGAGCTTCACCTACGCAGTCACCGGAAAACTCGCGAGCAGCACCGACGAACTCGGCAACCTCACCCAGTCCAGCTACAACGCCTTCGGCGACCTGACCGGCCGCACGCAGGCGCTCGGAGGCGGGTCGCAACTGGTCCAGTCGATGTCGGTGGACCGCCGCGGCCTGGTCACGGGCACGGTGCAGGACGCGTCGGGCATCAACGCCATCACGGGCGCCATCTACGACGCGTTCGGACGGCTCACGCGCAGCACCGACGCGAACGGCAACATTCGCCAACAGAGCTTCGACCGGCTCGGCCGCACGATCACCACGACCGATGCGCTCTCGGGCGTGCGCTCCACCAGCTACGACGCCTTCGACCGCGTGATGACCCAGACCGACGCGCTCGGGCGGGTCACGACCTACACCTACGACAAGACGCTGCGCCGCGTCGTGATCAAGACGCCGGAGAACATCAGCGTTGCCACGGTGTACACGCGCCTCGGCCAGCAGCAGACCGTGGTCGATGGCAATGGCAACACGACGAGCTACAGCTACGACAAGAACGGCAACCTGCTGAGCACCGCCACCGCGCTGGCGACCGCCACCAGCAGCTATGACCGGTCGGGCCGCCTGTCGCAGACGAGGGACGCCAACGGCAACGTCGTGACGCTCGCTTATGACGCGGCCAACCGGCTGCTCACGCGCACCGTCGACCCGACCGGCCTCGCCCTGGCCACCACCTACAAGTACGACGCCAAGGGCCGGCAGATCGAAGTCACCGATCCCAACGGAACGCTCACGCGCATCGTCTACGACCTCAAGGGACAGGTGACCAGCCAGGCCATCGATCCCGCGGGCCTGAACCTCGTCACGCAGTACACCTACGACGCTGCCGGACACACGCTCACGGTCGTCAATCCGAACGGCGCCACCACCCAGTACACCTACGACAAGCTGGGCCGGCGCACCCAGGAGCGCATCGATCCCGCCGGGCTGAACATCACCCGCAGCTACGCCTACGACAAGAACGGCAATCTCACCAGCAGCACCGGCGCGAACGGCCAGGTGACCCGCTACGCCTACGACGCCGAGAACAGGCTGGCGTACACGCTCGATCCGGTGGGCGGCCTGCAGCGCATTCGATACGACGCCGAGGGCCGCGTTGTCCAGACCATCGGATACGCAACTGTCATCGACATGACGGGGCTGCCGGCAGCGCCCACCATTGCGCAGCTCGATGCCAAGGTGGTGGTCAACGCCGCGCGCGACAGCGTCGAGCACCGCGTGCTCGACAAGGACGGCCGCCAGGTGGCCACCGTCAATGGCCTGGGCGAAGTGGTCAGGTACACCTACGATGCCAATGGCAACGTGATCGAGCGCGTGGCCTATGCCAACCGCATCGCCATGGCCAGTTGGACCGCGGGCACGGTGCCCGCGCCCACCGCCGATGCCGCGCGCGACCTGCGCCTGCGCTCGGTCTACGACCAGCTCAACCGCGCCATCTACACCATCGACGGCGTGGGTGCGGTCAAGCGCACGTTCTACGACGCCAAGGGCAACGTCGTCGAGCGCATCGCCTATGCGGTCCCGGTGCCCGTCGCAACAGCCGCCACCGCAGCGGCGCTGGCCGCAGCCGTTGCGCTGGCGACCAATCCGCAGCAAGCGGGCAGCAACCTGCTCACGCAGAGCGAGTTTGCCAATGGCGTAGGCGACGCGCCGGTCAGAGGCGGTGCTGCGACGGCCGTTGCTATGACCGGGTTCGCAGGCGCGATCCGGCTTGCGTCCGACACGGTCAGCAGCTATGCCTACAAGTCGTTCACAACGATCCCCGGTGTGACCTACACGCTGTCGGTGGTCGTGGAGATGGAAGACGGATTGCCGCCGTCCCTGGCAAATGCGAGCGCTTCCGCTGCAACAAACTCGTTCGCGCTGACCTTGTTCTCCAGTGTGACCAGCCCCACCAGGTATGTTGTGCAGGATCTGGGCGGGGGACGCTACCGTGTGTCGGTAACCGGCGTGGCACCTGCATCGCCCGGTACGAATTTCGGAGTTGCCAAGCTCCTCACGAACGACACCCGCGCCTTCCGCGTCAGCGGCTACCAGCTCGAACAAGCCGACGCCGCCAGCCGCTACACCCCGACCACCACCACGCCCGTCGCCCATGTGGCGAGCGGCACGCGCGAGCGATTCATCTACGACCGCGCGGACCGGCTCATCTGGCTCGCAGACGGTGTGGGTGCGGTCACCAGGCATGTCTACGACAAGAACGGCAACCTGCTCAAGACGGTCCAGTACGCCACCGCAATCTCGGGCGGCATGGTCCCGTCTTCCGTCGCAGCCTCCGCCGGCGACCGCATCACCGACCGGGTGTACGACCAGGCCAATCGCCAGACCTTCGTGATCGACGCCACGGGTGCGCTGACCGAAGCGGTCTACGACAAGAACGGCAACGTCACCACGCGCTACAGCTACGCCACGCGCATTGCCGTGCCCACGGCCAGCAGCAAGCTGACCGAGGCGCAGGCGAAGACGGCGCGCGTCTACGACTATGCGGGTGCCGACCGCGTGGAGCGCGCCGCGTTCGACGCGGCAGACCGCAAGATCCTTGGCGTCGACGCCACCGGCGCGGTCACCGAGACGAGCTTCGACGCGGCCGGCAATGCCGTTCGCAGCACCAGCTACGCAACGCTGGTCAATCTCACCTCGCTGCAGGGCAACTGGACAGCCAGCGCCACCACGCTGCGTGCCCTGATCACCGCAAACACGGCCGCCGATCGGGTCGTGAAGCGCAGCTTCGACGCGGCCGGCCGCCTGGCCTACAGCGTCGATCCGATGGGCTTCGTCACGCGCACGGCCTACGACGGCCTGGGCCGGATCGTCCAGACCACGGAATACTCGCTGGCGATTCCCGCCGCCACGGCCAACACCGCCGAGGCCATTGCCGCAGCCATCGTGCTGCAGGCGGCGCAGGACCGCACCAACAGCTTCACCTACGACGCCGCAAGCCGGCTGCTCAGCAGCGTCGACGCCCTCGGCCTCACCGAAAGCTATGGCTACAACGGCCTGGGGCAGAAGGTCACCTTCACCAACAAGAAGGGCTCCGTCTGGACCTATGCCTACGACGCGGCCGGGCGGCTGGCGAAGGAGACCTCGCCCGCTGTCGAGGTGACCACCGTCATCCCCGACGCCAGCGGCAAGCTCGTGGTCGACCCGACCCGTTCGGGCAGCGCCGGCATCGTGACCCAGATGACGTACGACGCGCTGGGCAACCTGAAGTCGCGCACGGAGGCGGTCGGACGCGCCGAGCAGCGCACCACCAGCTACGAATACGATGCCGTCGGCCACCAGGTCCGGGTGATCTACCCACCCGTCGGCGTCTACAACCCGGCAGGCGACGCACTCACGACCAATGGGGCCGGCGGCCTGGCCAGCCGCACCGAGCTGACCAAGACGCTCGACACCCTGACGACCTACAACGTCTTCGGCGACGCGATCGCCAATCGCGACGTGGCCGGCAGCTTCAGCTACAAGACCTACGATCTTCTCGGCCGGGTCGGCTACGAGGTCGATGCACTGGGCTTCGTCACGGGCTACCAGTACAACGCATGGGGCGAGGTCACCGAGCTCAAGCGCTTTGGCGTCGGGACCACGCTCACCAGCGGCAACCCCGCAAGCCTGAGCGCCGCCCAGGTCAGCGCCGCGGTCAATGCCGCAGGCGTGAATCATGGCGCCGACCGCACGCTCACCACCTCGTACGACCGGGCGGGCCGCGCAGCCAAGGTCGTCGAATCGTCGGCCTATACGTACGACTCGTCCGCAGCGCTGGGCGCGCAGTACGCCACCGCGGGCCGCACCACCGTCAACACCTACAACGCCTTCGGCGATCTCACGCGCGTCGGCCTGCTCAAGAATGCCGGGCAGAACACCTGGGTCTACACCAACAACTACTACAACCAGAAGGGCCAGCAGGTCGCGAGCGTCGACGCGCTGGGCTACCTGACGACCCAGGCCTTCGACAGCGCGGGCAACATGACCGTGCGCACCGAGTTCGCCAAGGCCGTCGCGGCATGGAACCCGGCCAGCGCGACGGCCGCGGTGCCGACGGCAGTGGCGGATGCCGCCAACGACCGCCAGACGATCTTTGCGTTCGACCGCGGAGGCCGCAAGACCAGCGAGACCCGCGTCAGCGTGGAATTCAGCGCAAGCAGCAACGGCACCAGCGCCCGCGCCAATCTCGTCACCAGCTATGGCTACGACGCGGTCGGCAATCTCACGCGGACCACCGACGCATCGGGCGCCGCCACGTACAGCTACTACGACGCCCTGGGCCGCGTGCGCGCCACGGCCGCGCCTTCGACGAGCAACGGGCTCCTGACGGCCGTCACCAAGTACCAGCGCGACGCCTACGGCAACGTGGTCGTCAAGACCGAGACACACGTCTACAAGGCCAGCACCAGCGCCGACGCGCTCGCAGCCCCCGGGCCCACCACGCTCATCCCGGGCCAGAGCCTGACGCCCGGCCAAGGCATCTATTCGCCCGACGGCCGCTACCTGTTCACGCTGCAGACCGACGGCAACCTCGTCGTGTACGACCGCCATGACAACATGCAGGCGCTGTGGAATTCGCAGACCACGGGCAGCGGCGCCGACAAGTTCACCTTCCAGGCCGATGGCAACCTGGTCCTCTTTGCCGGCACCCAGGTCGTCTGGACGATCAACAAGGCTGGCCAGGGCGGCACGCAGCTGGTCATGCAGGGCGACGGCAACCTCGTGCTCTACACCGCAAGCAATGCGCCGGTGTGGCACCTGAACGCCGCGGACAGCAACTCGCAGATCAACCCCGACCGCATCACGTACACCCAGTACGACAAGCTCGGCCACGCCACGCAAAGCACCGATGCCGCGGGCTTCAACCACTACAGCTCCTACGACGCCCTGGGCAACATCGCCAAGGAATGGCAGCTGGTCACCGACGGCGACAACGTTTCGAGCACCCTCTTTCGCGCCTACCAGTACGACAAGCTCGGGCAGCAGACGCACGTCATCGACCCGGCCTCCAGGAGCAAGGTCAGCGGCGGAACGGTCACCATCGTCACGCAGGCACAGGCCGGCCTCGTCGACACGGCCATGGAGTACAACGCCTTCGGCGAAATGACCGCCAAGGGCGTGGGCGGCGGGCGCCAGGAATACTTCAACTACGACAATGCCGGCCGCGTCTGGCGGACCAATTCGGGCGACGGCGTCGACAAGGTTGCGCTGTACGACCTCCTGGGCAACCAGACCGCCCAGATCACCAGCTATGGCACAGCCTCGGGCAATGCGGACCTGCGTGCCTTCACCAACCCCGACTCGGTGGCCGTGGCCGACCTGCGCCGCACCGACACGATCTACGACGTGCTGGGCCGCGTCACCTCGACCATCGCTCCCCGGCGCAGCGAATGGACGGGCGGCGCCCAGGTCAGCCGCCTGTTCAGCCAGGGCTCCGTCGCCGGGTCGAGCAACCCGACCCGCGACGAGAGCGGCATGGTCAATGGACGCTCGGGCACGAACACGGTCAATCTCGCCTGGTCGCCGGTGCGCAGCCTCGGCAGCGGCGACATCAAGGTCGTCATGCAGTACACGACCCAGGTCTATCCGCTGACCCCGCCGGTGCTGGACGCCAACGGCAATCCGGTCACGACCGACGAATCGGGCAACCCCTTGCCTCCGCCACAGATGGCCGGCGGCCAGATCCGCGAGCAGACCCGGGTCGTCACCAATGTGGCGGAGAACACCAACAGCCTCACCATGACCTGGGAGGACGCCTGGAACGACGCGAACGGCGGCATCGGGCGCGTGACGAAGCTGACCATCTACAAGAAGGACGTGTACGGCAACTGGCAGCCCGTCATCACCGAGGGCTCGCTGGGCTACAGCGGCCAGGTCATCGACGTCGATGCGCCGGACGACCTCAGCACCAGCATGCGCATGCAGATCCGTCCGGCAGGCAGCGCCGGCGACACGGGCTGGGTCGATGCGCCTCTGCTGAACTTCGGCGACCTGTTGCGCTACAACGCCAGCGCCCTGCCGCCGGGCAGCTACCAGTACCGCGTGACGCAGACCACCACGGCCGGCGTGGCCAGCGTCACTGCCAGCGGCACCGTGACCCTGACCTCGCCGCCGCTGTCCCTCATCAGCGTTCCGATGGCCTTCTACCAGATGGGGGCCGCGAGCGGCGGCCTGTTCACCTGGTCGTCGCCCGGCACATCCGTGGAGCAGACTTTCCGCTACCGGCTGGCCGGCAGCACAGGCGCCTGGATAACGCAGCCCGTCGCGGCCCGGGGCAACGGCAGGGATGGCGTGGATGTCACGGCGCTGGCCGCGGGCACCTACGACTACGAGCTGCTCTGGACCCACGTGGGCGAAGGCGTGCCGTACGCCCACGCAACGGGCCAGATCGCCTCGAGCGGAATCACGCCGCCGCGATGGGTCCCGCCGGTCAACCTGCCGGTGATCACCGGCGCCGCGATACGCACCGTCGGCACCGGCGGCAATGACGAATCGGGCGCCCCGATCGGCACCCCGCTGACGGTCATCGAGTGGCCCTACTCGTCCGTCCTCAACGCCGGCAACGGCGTGACCTTCCAGTACCGGCCGGTGGGCGGCAGCGCCTGGAGTTCGCTGACCGTGGTCAACCTGGCCGGCAGCAACGAGTCGAGTTTCCCGATCGGCGCGCAGCGGGTCGACATCACCAACCTTGCCGCCGGACGCTACGAATACCGCATTCTGGCAACGCTCACCTCGGGTACGACCACGCAATCGGTCGGCCAGGCGACGGGCATCCTGGACAACCAGAAAACGCCCATCATGGAAACGCGCTCGGGCGTGAACGTGGTGCCGTACCTGGTCCAGGTCGGGTCCGACCCGATCTACTCGCTCGACGAGAACGGCAACATCATCCACGAGACGGTCTGGGAAACGCAGTACCAGACCCGAACCGATCCGGTCTACGGATGGGTGCAGGTGCCGCGCACCGAGGCCTACCAGGTAGCCGTGCAGGGCCCGCCCCAGACCACCACCGACGAGTCGGGCAACGTCGTCGTCGTGCGGGATGCGTGGGGCAACATCCAGTACACCACCGTCTACGAGACGCGCTATCGCACCGTCTACGACAACGTGCTGGTCATCACCGGCTGGCAGAACGTGACCTACCCGGTCCAGGTCGCGGTGCAGAAGCCCGTCATCCTCGGCTACCAGCCGCGGTATGAAACCCGCTACCAGTACGTGCCCTACACCTACGAGGTGCAGATCGGCACGACGGCGCCATCGGTCCAGGACAACACCCCGCCCTACACGGCGGGCTACTGGGTGCCGTTCATTCCCGCGCTCTTTGCCTCGAGCACCACCACGGTGGCGGGCAGCGCGGCGGTCAGCCAGAGCAACACCAACGGCGCCGACGCGGTGCAGACCCCGGCCACGCAGGGCACCAGCAGCTCGCCGCGTCCCGTGGTCAACCAGAACACCGACCGCTGGGGCAACGTGGTCTCGATCAGCGACCCGCGCTCGGCCGGCTGGGTGACCACCTACCGCTACAACGCCAACAACCAGCTCATCGAGCAGAAGCAGACCGACGCCAACGGCGTCCAGGGCACCTCGGGCGCTGCCGTGACCCAGCTGTTCTACGACAAGATGGGCCGCCAGGTGGCCGTGAAGGATGCCAACGGCAAGATCCAGGGCCAGGTCTACGACGCGCGCGGCAACCTCGTGCAGGAGCTGCATGCCGACGGCGGCGTGATCCGCAACAGCTACAACGTCTTCGGCGACAAGGTCTCGGCCACCGACGCGATCGTGGGCAACCCCACCCTCACCCGCTTCGCCTACGACAACCTGGGCCGCCTGCTCACGACCACGCGCGGCGTGGTGCAGGTCTTCAACGCCAACACGGCCAACAACATCCCGCAGCTGGTCGACACCCGAGCCATCGTCGAGTCCAGCACCTGGGACCAGGCCGGCCGCAAGCTCAGCCAGACCAATGGCAACGGCGAGACCATCCGCTACGCCTACGACCTGCAGGGCCGCGTGGTGCGCACCATCCAGCCCATGGGCCAGAGCACCAAGGCGGCCTACGACGCCCTGGGCAACAAGATCGCCGAGGTCGACGGCAACGGCTACATGGCCACCTGGAGCTACAGCTACTTCGGCAAGGTGCTCACGCACACCGACTTCGGCGGCCGTGCCTACACCTACACCTACGACAAGGCCGGCCAGCTCACCTTCGACAGCGGCGCCAACCGCGAGTACACCTACAACATCGAAGGCCTGCTGGCGCGCACCTACGACCGCACCACGGGCCAGGACGCCCGCTACGAGTACGACCTGGCCGGCAACCGCGTGCGCGAGTGGTTCGGCCAGGGCGGCGTGGTCTACAAGGACAACCACATCGCCTACGACGCCCTGGGCCGCATGCGCTGGGTGGCCGACGGGCGCGCGTTCGTGAACATCGAGTACGACAAGGTCGGAAACCGCACCCGCATCAAGACCCACGTGCTCGACCAGGACACCAGCCTGGACAGCGACCTGTACTTCCAGTACGACGCGATGAACCGCCAGACGGTGGTCAACGCGGTCGATGCGGCCGGCAACCTGGGCGGCCAGGGCCACCGCATCGCCTATGACCAGAACGGCAACCGCACCAGCGACACCTGGTGGGGCAACCGCGTGCTCACGGTGGACGGCCAGAGCCAGATCGTCGGCTTCGACGAGAACGGCGCGGCCATCTACAGCACGACCGCCAAGCAGTACGTCACCAGCCAGGGCTACACCACCGAGGCCTACCGCTACGACGCGCTCGCGCGCCTGGCCAGCGTGGTGCGCGACGGCGTGCAGACCGATGTGCGCCTGTACGACGGCGCCAGCCGCGTGGTGCAGACCGGCCCCGCGGGCACCCTGCCCGTGGGCTATGTCAACGCCCTGCTGGGCACCACCTGGAACGGCCAGACCCTGGCGGGCACGGGCAGCGAGACGCGCATCAGCGCCTACAACGCCAACGGCCAGATCACGCGCCAGGACGTGTTCGACAGCCAGAACGGGCGCAAGTACACCATCGGCTACGGCGCGCTGGCCGCACCGATCGTGCCGGGCATGGGCACGGCCGGCGGCTACGACGGCGCGGGCAACCTGCTGGGCTACACGGTGTGGAATTTCCTGGGCCAGAGCAGCGTGACGAACTACGCCAACACCTACTCGCGTGCCGAGGGCTACCGCCAGACGGCCACCCTGGGCACGAGCAACGTGACCCTGCCGGGGGGCACCAACTGGTACTACGGCAACGGCAACGAGCTGACAGGCGTGGGCGACGTGACGCAGCCGCTGAACAACCGCACGTTCGTGAGCGACATGGAGGGCAACATCCTGTCCTCGCGCTACCTGGCCTCGGGCGAGGAGCAGCGCCAGCTGGTGGTCAACGGCGAGGTGCTGGGGCAGTACGGGCGCATCCGCGATGCGAACAACCCGAGCGCGCCCAACGGGGTGCCGCTGTTCCAGACGAAGGCGGAGTTCAATTTCGGGTACCGGCCGATCGACGGCAGCTACCCGTCGGCCAGCCCGGGCACGTACGCGGTGAGCGCGGGCGACACGCTGCAGAGCATTGCGCGCGGGGCCTACGGCGACGAGGGACTGTGGTACCTGATCGCGGACGCCAACGGGCTGTCGAGCAATGCGGACCTGAAGTCGGGCCAGGTGCTGACGATTCCCACCAAGGTGGGAGCCGCGAACAACGCGAACAGCTTCAAGCCGTATGACCCGAGCAAGGTGGTGGGGGATACCAATCCGAACATGCCGATGCCGCAGGCCAAGGAGGGTGGCGGGTGCGGGGGGTTGGGGCAGATCATCGTGGCCGTCATCGCGGTGGTGGTGGCAGTCATCAGCCAGCAGTACTACCTTGTTAACTACGGTGCAGCGGTGGGCGCAACTGTCGAAGGCGCGGCGGTGCTAAGCGGCGCGGGAGCTGCATCGGCTGTCGGTGCGGGCACGGCTGTATGGAGCACGGGGTCTCTGGTGGCGGCAAGTGCCATAGGCGGGGCGGTAGGCTCCATCGCGAGTCAGGTAGTCGGGATTGCTATTGGTGCGCAGGATTCCTTCAGTTGGAAAGGTGTGGCGCTGGGAGCGATCGGAGGCGGCGTTTCAGGTGGCCTGGGTGGATGGAGTCCTCTGGGCAGTGAGGCGACTGTCGGCAACGCGATCATCCGGTCGGCTGTCGGGAACTCGCTGACTCAAGGCATCGCGGTGGCGACGGGTCTGCAACCGAGCTTCAACTGGAAGAGCGTGGCAGCGAGCGCAGTAGGCGCTGGTGTTGGTGCCGCGGTCGGTGAGGCCATCGGCATGAACGATCCGGGGTTCAGAAAACTGGACTTCGGGGAGCAATTCGGCAAGCGGCTGGTGACAGGGCTGGCCGCTGGAGCCGCCACGGCCGCGATGCGCGGCGGGCGATTCAGCGTCACACAGGTTGCCACCGACGCCTTTGGCAATGCCTTGGGGGAGAGCATCGCTCGGGCCAATGGGCAAGGCGTGCCTGCGCCAGTGGGTGTCGGGGAGCGGACGAGCATCATGGGATTGTTTGATGGCTCCGGACTTGAAGGAACTTCGTCAACGGGAGCTGCGCAGGGCTTTGGCTACGGCAGGGGCAGCTACGGCTTGCAGTTCTCTGCTGGCGTGGTCAACGACTGGCGAAACGAGGTCGATCAAGGCATCGTCTCCGGTGCGACCAATGTGCGGGGTCCTACCCCCTCCGAAAACATAGTGCTGGACAATCTCGACATTGCCCGAGGTCGTGAGGATGGCACGATCATGAGCGATGCGGGATACGGTCTGGGTGCCATCCACGATGACGACCGTCTAACGTTCAAGCCCCCGGGCTTACCCGATGCATTGAAGCGAATCCCGCAGGTTGCGCCGGCGACATCCCCTGCCGAACCTGTTGTTGGATCGGGGATCCTCAAAGCACTCGGCAGAGCGTCGGTGGGCGCGGCGGCGTTGTTGCACATGGACGAGCCGTTTACGCATGACTGGAAGGCCGCAGGCTCGTCGTTCTCCTATAACCCTGACGATCTCGTGCTCCGCGTCAAGGGTCTGGATGGCGACGGGAGGTCACTCGCAATACCGGGCATCGTCAACCCAACCCAGTACACAGATGCAGAGTACCTTGCGTACGTAAGCTACAAGGCAAACGGTGGCGAACTGGGTGTGCACGACTATGTCAGCATTCGCCCAGACGACATCGGATCTGTTAGTCGCGCAAGCAGCACAAAGCCCGAATGGCTTGCGCGACTTGACAAGGGAAACGCCTTTAATGCCGAACGCTCAGTTATCTACCCGTACAATGAGGTGTACGTCGACAAGCCCTCTGGCGAGGGCTACTTCCGAGTGGATTCCTACAATCCTCGAACAGAAGAAATCGTCTCTCGCAAGTTCACCCAGTTCAGCGAAATCACCGAGCGCACCGGCATCGACTATGTGAATGAGATGGTGGCGAAGTATCCAAATGGAGCCACGATCGCCAATGTACCGACTAACGTTAGGAACGGACTAGCGGGGCAGCTTCTGAATGGGGGGCACGTTCTTGAGGTACCCGTGCAAGTTAATCCAATCCCCCAGGCAGTGCTCGACTCAGCCAACCGAGCTCGTGTGCTCATCCGAGATGTGAATGGAAAGGTTTATTAATGCGGCGTCCCATCTACTTTTGCGACGGTTGGTTTGCAGCGAAGAAATTTGCAACCGAGGTCTGGACTGAAGCACGAGCGAAGGAAGCCCACGACAACGGCCGCAATTACACCGTCCTCGTGGACTCCATCGAAAGGCCGTTCTGCATCATTCTGGTGATGGCCAAGGGCATTGCCGTGGATTTCCTTGACGAGCGCCTCCGCAAAGCGCTCTCCTACCAGTTTCAAGTGGTGGCGCCAGGCCGGATGTTTCTCACGATGGCCGTTCACCGCGAGTTCGACGGGGACGGAGACAAAGTGGCGAGCGGTGCCAGCTACAAGTTCACCGAAGATGGCAAAGTGCGAATCGATCGCGAAACCTTCTTGCCGGAACATAGCTTGGAAGTGGCGCATACCGAAGCCGACGTGAGCTCCAACTACGCAGCCGCGCCGGAGTTCGGCCACTACGAAGAATTCATACGGATGGAGCGGCAAGCGCGCTGATCCAGCCTGTCCACGCGATGGCGGGCGCCGGCGCATCACCTTGCGATGCCGGCAGTCTCCGTCGTATGCATCTTGATGTACTGGCTCACCCGGCTGGTCCACGATCACCTAGCCGCCGCGCGCACGATTCAACCTGGCCTCGGTTTCGCGAACTCCGGCCGAGCGGCGCAAGGTAGATCACTTCCTTACAAGCCCTTCGGGCTAGCTGTGCCAGTGGAGTTCGCAAACATCGGAGCGGCCCCCGCGCAAGCCCTTGCGGTGGCCAAGATCACCAGCCCCTCACCCGCATCGCCCTCCATCAGCCGAAGGCTTTGCCCACACCCAACTCCGCGCGACAATCCAACCTACGGCGGCCGCACCGCTTGCGAATTTTTTTGCCTCGACACCTCGCCAACCGTGAATGCTCGATGCACAACAACCAACCGAAGACCGATCGATGCAAAGCTCAGAACTGAATTCGTTCGATGCCCTGATGTCCAGCGCCATGGCAGCAAGCCAGGCCAACGACGGCCCGCAAGCCATCGATTTGTTCCAGCAGGCAAGCGCTGCCGACCCGGGCGCCGCCCTGCCCCAATTCCTGCTGGGCGCGGAGCTCGCGGCGCTGGGCGATATGACGCAGGCCGAGGCCGCCTTTGCCAATGCAACGCGGCTGGCTCCTGGCTTCCCGATGGCTCGCTACCAGCTCGGCCTTCTGCAGTTCAGCTCCGGCCGCGCAGCCATCGCGCTGCTCACCTGGCAGCCGCTGCTCGATCTGCCGGCCGCCGATCCCCTGCCGCATTTCGTCAATGGCTTTGCGGCCCTTGCGCAAGACCGTTTCGACGAAGCCCTGCGGCACTACGAACAGGGGCTGGCGCTCAACACCACGAACGAAGCACTGTCGGGCGATATCGAAAAAGTCGTGGCTGGCATCAAGGCCCTGGTCGAGAGTTCCGCCGCCGTGGCGCCCGATGCCGGCACGGCCGACGACGAAGCCTCGAACCACGTGCTGCTGGCCAACTACCATCAGCAGGGCCGCGCGCATTGACTGATCCGCACCGCATCTGCAGGACTTGGCCATGATCGATCCAACGACGCAACTCGCTGCGATGATTCGTGCGCAGTTCGGCGCGCAGTTTCGGGCGCAGGCGCAGGCCAGGGAGCGCGGCGTGGCCGGGCGCGAAGCGCCCCACGATGCGCGGACAACGGCCGGCGGCAAGCTGCAGCCGCAGTCGCCCTCCCCCGCATCGAACAGCAGCGACGCAGAGATCCAGCAGATGGTGGCCCTGCGCGTGCGTGCGCTGTCGCCAGATGATCCGCAGCGGCAGCGCAAGGCCTTCCGGCTGTTCCTCGAATCGGTGCTGATGCAGGCGTTCGGCCGCGAGCGGCTCGACGACAGGGGATTCGACCAGATGGTCGACGCGGTTCTGGAGCGGATGGAAGGCGATGCCGAGCTGCACGCCGCCTTGCGCGAAGCGGGCGATCTTCTGCTGGCGGATGCGCAGCCTGGGCCAGGCCCCTCGCGCTAGCGTTCCGGCCGGCGCGGTCGCGATCGCGACCGCGCGCGAATCAATCAATCAGTCATTCGCTTCCGGTGGCGCATCGGGCGATGCGAACAGGTCGCCCATGTCCCCGCCAAGCGGGCCGGGCCTTCCCCCCATCAAGCGCCGCGCAAAGCGCTGCACGTCCTTCGCATCCTTGACCTCGCCGCTCAGCAGCGCCTGGGCGTAGCGTCCCGACAGGTTGGCCTTGTCGAGCCGCAATGCGAACTCGGCGTGCTCTTGCGCTTCCGTGCGGAGCGACTGCATGGCCAGCACGACCGCGAGGCCGCCGTGGCTTTCCGCAAAGTTGCGGTCGAGCGCCAGCGCGGTTTCGAAGCTCTCGCGCGCACCCGCCAGGTCGCCCTGCAGGATCTGCGTCCACCCCAGGCCATGCCAGGTGCCGATGTGCTGGGCCATGACGGCCAGCGCCTGCCGGAACGCGCTGTGGGCGCCATTCAGGTCGCCCGCCAGCAAGGCGGCAAACCCGCGCGTCGACCAGGCACGGCCGTCGCCCGGATGGCGCTGCAGGGCGGCATCGGCAAACTGGCTGGCGCCAGCGGCATCGCGTGCGGCCAGCGCCAGCGAGGCCTTGGTGACAAAGGCCTCCACCGGCTGCTCGGCGGGCGTTCCCGCGGCAAGGCTGGCGTTCGACCAGCGCTCGGCGGCGGCAAAGTCCGAGGCGTCGATGGCGATCAGGCTTGCAATGCCTGCCGCCTGCGGGTCGAGCCGCCCCTGTTGCTCGGCGCCAGCGGTCCAGGCCATTGCGCGTCCGAGCTGGCCGTCGTGATGCAGCGAACGCAGCCAGAGCTGCTGCAGGGCGCGTGCCGCAACGGGGGCATCGCTCGTTGCCGGCGCAGCCTGCGCCTCGAGCACCGGCGCAAGGCGAGTGACGCATTCCGCATGGCGGCCGCGCCTCAGTTCGATGAAGGCCAGGTTGTGCAGCAGCACGTCTGCAAAACCTGGCGGCGGCTGGGGCGTGCCGGCCAAGGCTTCGAGCACGGCCAGCGCCTCGTCGTAGCGTTGCTGGGCGAGCCAGAAATCGCCTTCGCGCAGGCGCCACGCCAGCGGGTCGGCCTGCAGCGATTGGGCGTGCCGCAGATGAAATTCCGCGCGCTCCCATTCCCCGCAGGACAGCGCAGTTTCGAAGGCATCGATGAGCAGCGCATTGTTCGACGGGTCTTCGCGCAGAAAGCCGTCGAGCCGGTCGAGGCGCCGGAGCGCGGCCACGACGCGTGGATCGTCCCGCAGCGAGGGGGAGGCAGCAGTGGTTGCGGTGGTGTCTGTCATGGGAAGGAATGAATGGGGTTGTCCGGGCCAGGCGCTCGTGTCACCACGAGACGTCCAGGCGTCCATCTTTGCTCAGCAACTCGCGCAGGCGCAGCAGCCCCTGGCGGTGCAGCTGCGAAACGCGGCCGCGCGTGACTTTCATGAGCGTTGCGATTTCGTCGAACGGAACATCTTTCAGGTAGTGCTGGTCGATGACCGTCTTCTGCTGTTCGCTGAGCTGGTCCAACAGGCCGCGCAGCACGGTGCCCAACTGAAGGATCTCGGTCTTGCGGAAGTAGCTCACTTCGGGCGAAGGAGCGCGGGCGTGGTCGTGGTCGTCGAACGCCTCGGCGTCGACCATGCCGGTGCCTTCGAGCAGCACGCCCAGCGCAATGCCAATGCCGACTTCGGCCAGGTACTTGAAGAGCTTGTCGGGGCTGCGCGGCGGCGTGGCCGCGCCTGCCTCTGACTTCTCGCCCGTTCCTTGCGCCTCGTCCGCGGCGGCTTCCTTGATGGCGTCCATCCGCTCCTGGCGCAGGCGCATCCTGACGTTGATCTGCTGGTTCTTCTCGGTGAGGCGGATCAGCCCGTTGAGCATCGAGCCTTGCAGGCGCTTGTTGGCGAAGGTCTTGAACTGCGCACCCTGGGCCGGGTCGAAGCGGTCGATCGCCTCGATGAGGCCGATGCGCGCAAGCTGCAGGTAGTCGTCAAACTCGACGTCGTCGTGGGTGCGCCGCCCGTAGAGGGTGGCGGCCATCATTCGCGCATAGGGCAGATAGTGCCTGACGAGTTCGTCGCGCACAGCGTCGTCGCGGTCCTTGCGCCAGCGCTCCCAGAGTGCGCCCGCGAGGTCGGGCGACGCGGGCACGGCCTCGGCAGGCGCAGCCGCGTCTGCGGCCCGGCCGAAGAACGGCTGGGCAGCGGGCGGCGGTGCGGAACTCAGGCGTGGCATGGCGCGATTCGGTGCGGCTCGGTACGGTGTGCGTCAGTGAAAGCTGCCCACCAGGGCCTTGAGCACGAGGCTCCAGCCATCGACCAGGATGAACATCAGTATCTTGAGCGGCAGCGCAATGGTGGTCGGCGGCATCATCATCATGCCGAGCGCCATGAGAATGCTCGATACGATCAGATCGATCAAGAGGAACGGCAGAAAGATCACGAAACCGATCTGGAACGCCGCACGCAGTTCCGACAGCATGAACGACGGAATGAGCTGGACGTTGCTGATGTCCTCCATCGACTTGGGCGTAGGCGCCTTCGACAGCTCGACCATCAGCGCCAGGTCGGCCTCGCGCGTCTGGCGGACCATGAACTCGCGCAGCGGCGCAATGCCCTTGCCATAGCCGTCCTGCATCGAGAGCTTGCCAGCCATGAAAGGCTCGAACGCATCCTGGTTGACCTTCTGCAGCACCGGGGACATGGTGAACAGCGTCAGAAAAAGCGCGAGGCCGATGAGCACGGTGTTGGGCGGCGTCTCGTTCATGCCGATGGCGTGGCGGAGCATCGACAGCACGACGATGATGCGCAGAAAGCTGGTAAGGCAGACCAGCAGCGCCGGCAGGATCGCCAGCACGGTGAGCCCGAGCACCACGCGCAGGGCCTGGGCGGTTTCGGTGGCTGGCGTTGCGGCGGCCACGACCGGCGGCGCAACCGGTGCCGCGGACCGGGGCCGCGCTGGCGTGGCGGCGGGCGGTGCAGGCCTTGGCGCGGAAGGCGGCGAGGCCGAGGTGGGCGGCGCGGTTGTCGAGGGCACCGTTGCCGCAGGCGCGGTCTCCGGCGCGGCTTCGGGCGCCGTTCCGGGCGCAGGCGGGTTCGCAGGCTCCGAGGAACTCGTCTCTTCGGGCGTCTGCGCCATGGCGTTGCCGGCAGGCCAGCCGATCAGGCCGGACACCAGCAGGGCCATGGCAAGAATCAAGCCCCACAGCCGCGGCATGCGAAGACCGAACGGGGGTGCCGCGCGCATCATCGAATGTCCCCAGGCACCAATGGCGCGGCCTCATCGCCGGCCACGGACGATGGAGACTCCGCAAGCACCTGGATGGATTGATCGGTGCACCCCAGCAGCAGGCGCTTGCCGTTCCACACCACCACATGAAGGCTGTGGCGCGGCGACAGGTGCGTGCTCGACACGCGTTGAATCTCGGCGGACGATCCCGTATCGAGCAGGCCGCCGAGCCGGGGCCACCAGGTGCCGGTTTGCTTTCCCGTCGACCTGGCCTTTCGGCGCACCGCGACCACGCCGTACGCCAGCATTGCGCCCACCACAAGAATGGCGACCCACCAACGCTCGCCCGCATCCGAGTCCAGCGCGCCCGGCGGATCCCGCTTGACCGGAATACTGGACGGCAAGCTGGTGCTGCCGCTCGATGCAGCTGCACCGCCCTGGCCTTGCTGCGCACTGGCCGGCACGCCGCACAGCAGCCCCGCCAGGATGGCCAGGCACGCCAGGGCCCACCGGCACGCGGCGGCTCGATGGGCCGCGGAAAACCGCGGCTGCGCTCGATTCATCCCTCAGCTTCCCGAAGTCAGGCCCAGCGCCACCGGCAGTTCGGTGATGCGAACCGCAAAGTGCCCGTCGACCGCCACCAGCTGGCCGCGCGCAACCACCTTGCCCTCGATGGTCAGGTCCACCGGATGATCGATCTCCCGGTCGAGCCGCAGCACCTGGTGCTCCTTGGCACCGAGCAGTTCGCCGACGGAAAGGCTGACCTCGCCCACGCAGACCTGCAGCCGGGCCTTGATCTGGTGAAGCGGATTCCAGTCCTTGAGGATCGACGCATCGCCGCCCTGGTTGGCGGCATCGCCCTCGGCGCCGGCATGCAGATCCGGCAGCGCGATGATCTGCGCGGTGGGCAGGCTGCCCGGGCCTTGCGCAACGCGCGCCCTGCTCTCGCCGCGCGTTTCGACTGCGCCGGTGGATGCGCCGACACGGTTGTCGGTGGCGATTCCTTCCAAGGCTTTGGTCATTGTTTTGTTTCCTTCGATTGTTGAGTGTTCATGCGCAGGCCCGAGCCTGCTGCGGAAGGGGCGGACACGGCCAGTTCGATGGCAATTCGCCCGTCGCTTTGCCCAAGCCAGCCGTCGCATACCCGCCCACCATCTGCGCCGACCACCTGTGCCGGGGCATCGAGCAGGTGCTCGAGCGGAACCACGTCGTCGACCCGCAGCTCCTGAAGCTGCCCCAGGTTGAGCTCGGCCCCTTTGAGCATGACGCGCAGCGCCACGCGCCGATCGGCCAGGGCCTGGTCCAGGGGCTCTTTCGGCAACAGGTGTTCGCCGGAGCGCAGGGTCGGCCTGGCTGCCGCCGACTCGCTTGCGAGCAGGGCTGCAACAGCACCATGCGGCAAGCCGAGCCGCCAGACACCGCCGCACCATGGCCAATGCACGCTGAGCGCGCCGGACCAGGGATTGGAGAGCGTGTTGCCTTCGCGCGAGCCTTCGGTCTGCTGAGGCTCGAGTCCGAATCCCGCCAGCAAGCCTTCGATGCGGCGCAACCAGTCGGCCCAGGCTGCCCGCGCGACAACGGTGGCGATCCTGGCAGTGCCTTGTGCCGATCCAGCGGCTGCGCCCGCGTCGGACGCGAACATGCGGCCGGCAATGGCGCGCAGCGCCGCGGCTGATGCATCGGGCGCGGCAACTGCCGCAGCCTCGAAGCTCGGCAAGCTCGCAGGCACGCGGCGTTCCGCTGCGGCAAACGCCCAGCAGGCCATGTCTTCCGACGCCGCCAGGCCGGTCGTGCGGCCGGGCTCCTCCACGTGGATTTCCGGTTCCGCCGGCAAATCCTGGCGCGCGGGAAGCCACTCGTCGCTCCACGCCCGATGAAGCGCGGCAAGCCGCAGCCGCAGCGCCTCCTTTTGGCTGCCTTGCCAGCTTCGCAGGGGCCGCGCCCTGCGCGCCGACTCGGCAAGATCGAGAAGTGCGGAGTCGTTCATTTGCTCTTCATCGAGAACAGTTCCTGCAGCATGTCGTTGGCCGTCGAGATGATTTGCGAACTGGCCTGGTAGCCGCGCTGCATGATCACCAGATCGCTGAATTCCTGCGACAGGTCGACGTTCGAGATCTCGACCCGCCCGGCGCTGACATTGCCAAAAGCGCCTTCGCCCGCCACGCCCAGGTGCCACGCGTTCTCGTCCAGCTGTTCGAACTGGTTGTCGCCCAGCGATCCCACGGCGTCAGGCGAATCGAAGCGCGCAAGGGCCAGGCGCGCCCCCTTGACGGTCGAGCCATTCGAATAGCTCAGCCTGAGGTTTCCATTGGCATCGAACGTGGTGCCGCTCAGCGCGCCCGGGCCGATGCCGTCCTGCGAATCGACCTTGAGAGAGGTCTGCCCCGCAAAAAGAACGACGTCGGAACTGAAATCCAGCGTCAACGCCATCGGCGGCTGCCCCGCCGGGGCATATGCCGCTTGCATCTTCGCGGTCTCGGGCGTGGGCTTGCCGCCGACGAACACCATCTGCCCGGTACTCACGACCGTGGTGCCTTCCATGAGCTCGACCTTCATCGTGGTGCCGCTCTCTGCCGCACTGACGACCGAGAACTTCATGGTCAGCGTGTGGCTGGCGCCGCTGGCATCCACGACGGCGATGCCGCCGATGGTCTGCTCGGTGACCGTGTTCGACAAGTTGCCCGAGAACTCCACGCGGGACGTGGGACGGCCCAGGCTCATCATCTGGCCCGCCAGGGTGATGGCCACCAGGCCGCCGCGATCGTCCAGACCCATGACCTTCTCGCCGTTGACCCGGCTCACCAGCGTGCCGTCGGCATCGAACTTGAACTGGCCGGCCCGCGTGTAGGTGGTCTTCCCGTTTGCGTCCTGCAGCGCAAACAGGCCCTGGCCATCGACGGCCATGTCCAGGTCGTTGCCGGTCTGGCGCAACTCGCCCTGCTTGAACGACAGCGATGTTCCGGCCGTGCTGAGGCCAAAGCCGACCTGGTCCCGGTTCTGGCTGGTGCTGCCGCCGCCCAGATTGCCGCCGCTGTAGAACATGTCGGCGAACTGGAGGCTGGAGCTCTTGAAGCCCGGCGTGTTGATGTTGGCCGTGTTGTTGGCAATGACGCGCAGTCCGCGCGAATAGCCCAGCAGTCCGGTCATTCCGACATAGATGGATTCAAGCATGGGTCATCCTTCGAAGTGTGAGGCCGCTGTGCTCAGCGCACCGCCGCGAGCTGGCTCAGCGAGATGTTTTCCAGCATGGCGCCTGCGGCCGTGCGAACGGTCAGGAGAGGCGCATCGCCCGACAGCGAAAGCGCGCTCACCGTGCCGGTGACGGCGCCGGTCGGCGTGTTGACGTCGACCGTCTTGCCGATCAGCCCCACCGACTGCAGCGCGGCCTGGTTGGTGATCAGCGTTTCGATCTTGTTGTTGAGCTGCTGCGTCTGCTCCAGGCTCGTGAACTGCGCCATTTGCGCCATGAACTCCTGGTTGTCCATGGGCTTCAGGGGATCCTGGTAGGTGAGCTGCGTGAGCAGGATCTTGAGGAAATCCTCCATGCCCAGGCTGCTGGCCTGGAGGTTGGTTGCAGCGGAACCGCTAATTGCATCGATGGCCATCACGCCTCCTTGGGGTCAATTGAATCGAACGTACTTGAGTGGCTGTTACCCGGCATTGCGACGCCGTCGCGCCAGACCAGGCGGCCGTTGCACACCACCTGGTGCAGGCGCTGGCCGCGCTCGCGCATGCCGCGCTCGAGGTCGGACACCAGCCGCGGCAGCATCGAAACCAGCGTCTGGTCGTCCGCCCGCATGGCGATCCAGACGGCCTGCCCGCGCAGCCTCGTTTCTTCATGCAGCCGAAGCGGCGCAAGCAAGGTTTCGGCTGCCGCCTGAGGCGCTGCTGCGGCATCCGCCGCCTCGTCGTGGGAAGCGGCGGCCTCCGGCGCAGAAGCCGCAGCGGCACGCGGCGCCAGGCGTTCAAAGGTTCGAACGTCGAGGCGCAATCTGCTTTCCGCGGCCGAATCGAACTCGGGCACGGGTTGCCGTTCCGCGAGCGCCCTTGCCGCCGTGCCCTGCGCCGGAAGGCCCGCAACCGTTTCGCCGTTGAGGGATATCCACGCGCTGCCCTGCAACGCCGGTCGCAAGGCGGCCACCGATACGCCAAGGGCTGGCGGCAGCGTTTTTTCCTGTGCGGGACCATGGCTTTTTTCGCGGTGCTGTTCGCGGCTCTTGTCCTGGGCGCTTTGCTGCGGCCTCTTGCTGGCAGGCGCCGAAGCCTCCTGCGTGTCCACCGCGCCCGGCTTGAACCAGCCTGCCAGTTGCGCCCGTTCCATCTCGCGCTGCCAGGCGAGCTGCCGCTGCGCCGCCTCGTCGCCCGTTGCGGCTGCCTGCGGCATGTTGCGCCGCGCCGGCAAAGCCGTGCCGGATGGCGCTGCGATGTTGTCGGCGGGCGTCATTCGCCTGCTCCGGTTGCAGCTCGTGCGAAAGCCGACCGTGCGAGCCAGTCGCGGTCCTGCTCGTTGCCGGCGCGCTGGCGCACTTCGTCCGCGTATTCGGTCAATGCATTCTCCTTGTGCCGGGTCAGCCCCTCGAGGCGCATCTGCTGCTCCAGGCACTCCCGGCGCAAGCGGTCGCGGGCCAGGCGCTGTTCCTCGCGCTGTGCATCGAGTTGCGCCCATTGGCCGCGCAGTTGCGCCAGATACGCCAGGGTCCGCCTGTGGGCCGCGGGGTCGAGGCGCTCGAGCAGCGCCTGGCCGACCGTTCGGGCCTGCTCGTCATGCGTCTTGAGTATCTGTGCCATCCGCGCCTCGGTGCCGGCCAGCACCTGCTGGGCCTGCGCGAGTTCCGCCATCGACTTGTCGAGCCGCCACTGCTGCCGCTGGCGAACCGGCTCGAGCGAATAGACAAAGCCGCGCACGTCGACGTCGCGTACCGCCGCGGAGGGAGCCGTGGTGCCGGCACTCATGGTTTTCTGCCTTCGGCAGCCGGAGCCAGGATGGCGCGCAGGTCGTGGATCGATTCCATGCGGCCCACGCCACCCACGCTTTGCCGCAGCCATGCCTGGAGCCCGGGCTCGGTGTCGATGGCGCGGTCGAGTTCGGCATTGGCGCCCTTCTCGTAGGCACCGATGTCGATCATCTGGCGGTTGCGCTCCAGCACGGCCAGGTGCTGCATTGCCGCCACTGCCAGCGAGCGCTGGGCCTCGTCCGCCAGTTCGGGCATGAGGCGGCTTACGCTCTTGAGCACGTCGATGGCCGGGTAGTGCCCGCGGTGCGCCAGTTGCCGCGACAGCACGATGTGTCCGTCGAGAATGGCGCGCAGTGCGTCCGATACCGGCTCGTTGAGGTCGTCGCCCTCGACCAGCACGGTGAGCAGCGCGGTGATCGAACCGCCGCCTGGCGCCATGCCGCAACGCTCGCAAAGCTCCGGCAGTTCGGCGAACACCGAGGGCGTATAGCCGCGTGCGGTCGGCGGCTCGCCGGCCGAGAGCCCCACTTCGCGCCGTGCCATGGCAAAGCGGGTGATCGAATCCATGGTGAGCAGCACGTTTCGGCCCTCGTCGCGAAAATACTCCGCGATGGAGAGCGCCGCATAGGCCGCGCGCAGCCGGGCCAGCGCGGGCTGGTCGGAGGTTGCCACCACGACCACCGAACGCGCGAGGCCTTCCGGTCCGAGCTGCTTCTCGATGAACTCGCGCACCTCGCGGCCGCGCTCGCCGATGAGCGCGATCACGTTGATGCCGCCGCTTCCATCGGCGCCGCCCTGCGCCTTGACATGACGCGCCAGCAGGCCCAGCAGCGTGCTCTTGCCGACGCCGCTTCCCGCAAAGATGCCGATGCGCTGGCCCTGCCCCAACGTCAAGAGTCCGTCGATGGCACGAACCCCTGTTTCCAGGATGCGCCGGATCGGCGGGCGCTGCATCGGGTTGATCGGCGCCGCCTTGAGCGGCCGGCGCTGGGTTGCAACGGGCTTGGGCAAGCCGTCGAGCGGTTCGCCAAAACCGTCGATCACGCGGCCGAGCATGGCGGGACCCACGCCTATTTGCGAATCGGCACCGAGCGCATGCACTTCGCACCCTGCCGCAATGCCTTCCACCGGCCCGTAGGGCATCAGCGTGACCCGGCCGGGCTTCAGGCCCACCACCTCGGCCAGCACACTGGCCGGCGCTGCGCCGCCTTCTGCCGGCCCGCCATGCGAGCGCACCATGATCCGGCACAGCTCGCCCACGGCGGCATCGGGCCCGAGCGCATCGATGGCCAGGCCCTGCATCTCGCGCACCCAGCCGATGCGGCGACGCAGATCGGTCTTCTGGAGTGCCTTGCGGCTCGCGGCGAGCACGTTCATCTCAGGCGCCCTGCGAGCGCAGCGACGCGCGGGATTGAAGCAGCAGGTCCCGCAGCGCATGCAGCTGGGTTTCGAACCTGGCATCGAGCCCGCCTTCGGGCGACTGCAGCACGCATCCGCCCAGCGCGATGTCCGGGCTGGCGATCCATTGCACGTCCTCGCTGCCCCAACGGGCGGACGGCGCATCGCCCTGCGCCTTCTGGAGCGCCGCGAGATCATCAGGGTGCAGATGCACCGCCACCAACCGCCGGCTGCGCAGCCCGCCGACGGCATGCTCCAGGTGCGCCTGCACCGCCTCGGGCATTGCGGCGCGCTCGCCCAGCATCCGGCAGACGGCCTCGAAGCAGAGCGCCAGCATGTCTTCCTGCGCAGCCGCCAGGCGCGCTTCGATCTGCGGCGGCAGCGCGGCGATCAGCTTGTCCAGCGTCTGAACACGCGCCTGGTAGGCCGACTGGGCTTGCTGCTTCAGGTCCTGCGTCAGCCGATCGGCATGCTCGCGCAGTTCCCGCTCTGCCTTCTCGGCCGTCTGCGTAGCCAGTTGCCGAGCCTCTTCTGCGCTGCGTGCGCGTCCCTCCGCGATGCCCTTGGCAAGCCCTTCTTCGTAGCCGCGCCGGGCTTCATCGCCGGGTTGCACTGCCATCGTGGCGGCATTGGCCTGGGCGAGCCCGTGCCCTGCGGCGGCTGCGTCCCCCTCTTCCGAATTGCGCGCAGGTTGAACCGACGCCAGGTTCGGCGCCGGAGCCCGTACCTGCAACGGCTGCACGTTCGGTCCCCGGCTGCGCGGCCGCGCCAGCGCAACCTGCCCCTGCATGACGACGTCGCGCAACACCACGCTCGGCCGCGCGGGCGCGCCGGCGACGGGCTCGGTCACCGAAGCCGGTTGCGGCGGCATCTTGTCGGTCACGTGCCGGCTCTCCAATGCGCCGCCCCGCGGCCGCGGAACAGCCGGTCGAACGAATGCTTCAGCTTTCGCCACGGCCTTCCCGCAGGCCCGCGAGCGGCGGCAGGCCCGCGCACCTGCGTTGCGACCGCTTCGATCAAGGCAGCGCGCATGGCTGGCGGCGTCGAGTCTTCGGCACTCATGGCCGACAGGGCGGCATCGACGCGACGCCGCTGCGCCGGCTCCAGCGCGGCCAGCAACTCTTCCCGCCACGGCCAATCGGCCAGATGCAGCCAGCGCGCGATCAAGCCGGGTGGCTCGGCGCGCAAACACTCGACCAGCCCATGCACCTGCGATCCCTCGAGTGCCAGCAGCATTGCCTCGTCCGACAACGGCAGCGACAGCGGCTGCGGCTGCGGTGCACCTGCCGTGGCTTCCGCGATGAGCGAGGCGTCCCGCTCCATGCCCAGGGCCTCCAGTTCCGCCAGCAGCCCGAGCAGGCCTTCCCGCTCCGACGGCGCCAAGGCGTCGAGCATCCACGCCCGATCGGCGGGCGCCATGGCGTGCAGCAGCAGCGCCGCATGGCGCGCGCCGCCGGTTTCGGGCAAGCCCATGCCCTCTTCCCCGTTCAACAGCGGACCGTGCCGGAGAATCATCAACTGGGCCTCCTCGCTCCGGCTTGGCCGGGTGCCGCGGGGTTTCTGGCAGGTGCGGAGGACGCCGGCTCGCGCATCCAGTCGCGCACCCGGCGCAACGCCGCCGCGCGTTCGGCCTCCGAAAGCGGCGCTGCTCGTTGAGACGCTTCACGCACCGCCGCACCACGCCGCCCGGCGCGAAGCAGCCACACGGCCAGCATTGCAATCAAGGCGCCGCCCAGCAGCCACTGCACGGGTGTTGGACTGGCCTTGTCCAGCGAATTGGCTGAAACCGGCGCTTCGTCCGATTCCTCGGGCGCCAGCGCTGCGTGCGATCCGGCCGCTGCGCCCGCGGCGGCATCAGGCGCCAGCATGGCGCCGCCGGCCAGGGATTGCACGACGATCGTGTCTCCGCGCTCGATCGATGCACCGGCCGCGGCGGCAATCACCTTGCGCAGCTGGTCTTCCTGCGCGGCGTCCAGCGTCTTGCGCACGACGGCAACCACCTGGATGCGCCGGATCGACCCCGGCTGGCTGACCACCTGCTCCACGCGCCGGCCTACCGCGTATTCGACATCGCGCTGCGCACTGCCGCTGCGCGGTCCGCCAACGTCGCTGGCCCTGGCGTCGAGCGCAACGCCGGCGTCGCGCAGCGTTTCCCGCTCGCGCACCACGACCCCGGTCGACTGCAGGCCCGAGCGCGTGGCCGCAGGCAGCACGTCTTCCGTGGTCGTGCGGATCTGGTCCATGTTCAGCATCACGTCCACGCTGGCCAGCGCCTGCCCGGCGCCAAAGCTGCGATCGAGCACGGCCGCGACCTTGCGCGACAGGTAGGCCTCGGTGTCGCGCTTCAGATCGAGCCGCGCGGTGCTCGTTTCGAGTTCGCCGCTGCTGCCTTCCGCCCGGGTGAGCGCCACGCCGTGGCTGTCGACAATGGTCACGTCCTGCGTCGCCATGCCCGGCACCGCAGCCGCCACCAGGCGCTGGACACCGGTCACCTGCTCGGCGCGCAGCGTCTGCCCTTGGCGCAGGGTCAGCGTGATCGATGCCTTGGCCTTCGATGTCGCCTGCTTGAACAAGCCCTGCTCGGGCAAGGCCAGCAGCACGCGCACCTCGCGCACTTGCGACAGCGACTGGATCGTGCGGGTGAGTTCGCCCTGCAGCGCGCGCTGGTAGTTGATCTTCTGCGCGAACTCGGTCATGCCGAAATCGGTGTTGTTGAACAACTCGAGGCCGACCGTGCCCTGCAGCGGAAGCTCCTTGCCCATCAGCTTGATGCGGGTGGCGTGCACGGTGGCCTTGTCCACCAGGATGGACGTGCCGCTGTCGCCCAGGCGGTAGGGAATCTTGAGCCGGTCGAGCTCCGTGGTCATGGCCTGTGCATCCTGCGGCTTCAGGTCCGCGAACAGCACCTGGTATTCGGTGTGGAACACCCACCATGCCGCGGCCGACATGGCCAGCACAATGGCCAGCACGCCTCCGACCAGGCCAATGCGCGCGCGCTGCGTCAATCCTTGCCAGAAGTTCATATCGGCATCTTCATGATGTCTTGGTAGGCCTCGAGCAGGCGGCTGCGCACCTGCATCATCATCTGGAAGGACACGCGGCTTTCCTCGAGATTGATCATGAGCTGGTGCAGGTTCTGCGCATCGCCGAGCGCGAGCTTCTGCAGGTCGACCTGGTTCGAGATGAGCTTGCTATTCACCTGTGAGATGCCGTCGGACACCATCTGCCCGAAGGAACCGGCAGCAGATGCGCCCGTGGGGCTGGAGGCGCCTGCCGGCATGCCCGGCACGGCGCCCGCGACCGATTGCGATTGGGCCGCCGCCACCAGCGATTGCGCCTGCGCCGACAGTGAGGACAAGGCCTCGATGGGCAAGAAATCCGTCACGCGTTGCTCCCGATGTCCAGCGCCCTGAGCGCCAGCGTGCGCGCGGTGTTCATGGCCGAGACGTTTGCCTCGTAGGCACGCGTTGCGCTCATCATGCTGACCATTTCGGTGGCCGTATCGACCGCCGCGTATGCAACGTATCCGCTCTCGTTGGCCAGCGGATGCCCGGGTTCGTAGACGAGCCGCGGCGCCGCGTTCGTTGGCACGACGCGCACCAGCGGGCTGCCTTGCGCGGCATCCGCCGCATCCAGCCCCTGGCTGACGAGCGCGCCGAATGCGGCGGCGCCCTCGATGCCCGGTGACCGGGCTTCGGCAATCACGCGCAGCGGTTGATAGCTGCTGCCGCCGACACCCTGCACGGTGTTGGCATTGGCCAGGTTGAGCGCGGCGACATCGACGCGGGTGCGCTCGATGTTCATGCCGACAGCGCTGATGGCGAAGGATTGGCTGTAGTCCATGGCTATTTCCTGCCGTCGCCGGCGGCCATTGAAAGAATTGCGAAATGCCGCGACAGGCCCTTGACCAGCGCCTGGTAATGCACGGCGTTGCGCGCCATGTCCGCGGCTTCGGCGTCGAGCTGCACCTGCGCAGGAACGCCCAGGTCGTCCGCGGCCGGCTCGATGCGCGGGCGGACCTGGCTCAGCGCGAATGCGTCGAGCCGGCCCGATTGCGCCAGGCCGCTTCGTGCATCGGCAAGCTGGTCTTCGAAGCTCACGCGCTGCGGCACATAGCCAACGGCGTTTGCATTCGCGATATTGGTCGCGATCGCCTGCTGGCGCAGGCTTGCGGCGTCCAGCGCCATGGCCAGCGCCGATCGGGTCACGGCTTCGATTCCGTCTGTCATGCCTCGTCTCCGGATGCTTGGTGAAGGGGTGGTAAGAGTTACAGCGCCAGGACCATCACTGCACGACGAGCTCGCCGTGCAGGGCGCCCGCGGCCTTGACCGCACGCAGGATGGAAATGACGTCGCGTGTGCTGGTCTTCATGCGGGCCAGCGACTGCACGAGGTCCGACACGGTGTTGCTCCCGGCCACGAAGCCGGTCCCGTTGGATTCTTCGACATCGACGCGCGTATTGGTGACGATGGCCGTTCGGATGTCCGGCCCGCCGTTCAAGATGTTGAAAGGCTGCGAGGCCGTGTTCTGGGTCGATATCGCGATCTTGATGTCGCCGTGCGAGATGGCCACCTTCGATATCCGCACGTCGCCGCCGGAAACCACCGTGCCGGTGCGTTCGTTGATCACCACCTTGGCGCGCCGGTCGGGTTCGACTGTCACGTTCTCGATGCGCGTGAACAAGGTCACCAGTTCATCGCGCTGCGCCGGCGGCACTGCGATCTCGATGCCCGAGGCATCGCGAGCCTTTGCCATGCCGCTGCCCAGCTGGGTGTTGATGGCTGCGGCAACCCGGCTTGCCGTGGTGTAGTCGGGCTCGGACAGGACGAAGGTCACGCTCTGCCGTTCATCGAGCATCTCGGCATTCAGCCCAACCTCCACCGTGGCGCCGTTGGGAATGGAACCGGCAGTGGGATGGTTCTTCTGAACCACGTTGCCGTTGGCGTCGTAGCGGTAGCCCCCCACCGAAAGGCCGCCCTGGGCCAGCGCGTAGACGCGGCCGTTGGCGCCCTTCAGCGCCGTGATCAGCAGCGTGCCGCCCACCAGGCTGCGCGCGTCGCCGGCGGAACTCACGGTCACGTCGAGCGTGTCGCCCTCCCGGGCAAAGGTCGGCAATGCGGCGCTCACCATCACCACGGCAACGTTTCGGCTCTGCACGGCCTCCGGCGCGATTGTCAGATTGAACTGCGACAGCACGTTGGCCAGCGATTGGCGCGTGGTGCGGTTGGAGGGCGAGTCGCCTGTTCCGGCAAGGCCGGTCACGATGCCGGTGCCGAAAAGCGCGTTGTCGCGCCAGCCCTTGAGCTTGCCGAGGTCCTTCACGCGAACAGCGTCGGACGAGGCCGCATGCGCCCCCGGCCAGCCGATGCCCAGCAGAACAGCCACCAGCGCGCAGCAAAGCAGGCGGATCGGCGCCAAAGAAGTCATCGGGGTCATCACAGTCCCAGCCAGTCAAAGATCCGCCGCCATGCGCTGCGGCGTGCGCGGTCGGCCACATCGCCCTCGCCCACGTAGGTGATGCGGGCGTCGGCGAGCCTCGTGGAGAGCACGACGTTTCCATCGGAAATGTCCTGCGGGCGGACACGGCCTTCCAGGTTGACCTTTTGCAGCTCGTCGTTCACCGTGAGCAATTGCTCGCCGGCAACGCGCAGCTCGTTGTTGGCCAGCACTTCCTTGACCGTGACGGTCAGCGTCGCCAGCAGCTTGTTGGCGCGCTGGGTGCGCCCGCCGCCGTCGAATTCGCCCGTGACGCCGATGCCCAGCTGCCCCACGACCCGGTTGCCCGTCTGCGTGACCGAGCCGTTGATGTCGTTGGCGCGCCGCGTGCCGGTGTTGGCGCTGGTCGAGGCGGACGAGTTCTCGAACACCTGGACCGTGAGCGAGTCGCCCACCCGGAATGCCTTGTTGTCCGCCGTCAGCGGGCGAAAGCTGTTCTCCTGGAAGAGGCTTTCGGCCATGGCCGGCGCCGCGCAGAGCAATGCCGCGCCGGCAGCCAGCGCCGCCAAGGCCGCGCGAGGGAATTGAAGATGCCTGCACGTCATGGTTGCACCTCGACCTGCCCAGGCCCGGTGACCCGCGCCATCACCTCGCCGCTCGAGCCCGGAACCTTGACGCGAACGAGTTGGCCGGTGCGGCCATCCTGCAGAACCTCGACGCGGCTCTCGACCGATACGGCACCGCTGCCGGCCTGAAGATGCGCCCAGTTTCCGCGCACCACCGCGGGCGCTGGCTCCAGATGCGCATGGGTCAGCACCTCGCCGGACTTCAGCGGCCTGCGCAAGCGCTGCCGTCCCGCGTCGAGCTCGGCACTGGAAGACACGGGCGTGCCGTGCCTGATGTTCGTGAGGTCGACTTCGCGCGACTCGGTGGCGCCGCGCAGCAACACCGCATCGACCTGGGAGCCGCTTCTCATGCTTTCCGTGGCAACCGGAAGCGGCGCCCAGGCATTGACCTCGAAGGTCACGGCGGTAGTGCGCACAAAACGCTCGTCCACCCAGGCATCGACCCACACAAGCATGCGCCTCGATGGCTGCGACTGGCTGGCCAGCGGCCGCACGCGCAGCACCGGCACGCCCGCGGGCAGGACCAGGTCGCGGGCCGAAGACACCGGCTGCACTTCGGCGCGCACGCTGCGCTGCGACAGCCAGCCGACAAGCACCGAGCGCGCGGCCTCGACCACGGCTTCGCCGGGCACTTCCTGCGCGGCGGTCTCGATGGCGGTCTCGCTCGCACCGCCCCAACGGATGCCGAAGGCGCCATCCACCGACAGCAGGCCGCTTCGGGCCTCGACCCAGCGCACGATGGTGTCGCGGTCGAGCGTGACCGGCGACCCCGCCCGCGGGGCCGTTCCGATGGGCAGCGCCATCAGGCGGCGCAGCGTGGGCAGGTCGCGCGACGTAAGAAACGCGATGTCGCCCAGCCGCACGCTGGTGCGTTCGACGCGGACCAGCGGCCGCAGCTCGATGGAGACCGACGGCTCGCTCGCAGACGCGGCGCCCCAGTCGGGCGAAGGCCCTGCAACCGCCAGCGTCGACATTGCCGCCGCCCCCAGGGCCGAGGCGATCCAACCGGGCAAACTACTTGCGAAGGCCATTGATCATCCCCAGCATCTCGTCCGACGCCTGCATGACTTTCACGTTGGCCTCGTACACGCGCTGGGCCACCATCAGGTTGACCATTTCTTCCGTCAGCTTGACGTTCGAGCCTTCGAGAAAGCCCTGCGCAAAGCTGCCCATGCCATCTTCGGAAGCCTTTGCGGCAATCGCTTCTCCCGAGCCCGTGCTCGACCGGTAGAGGTTGTCGCCCTGGGGCAGCAATGCCGACGGGCTGGTGAAGCGCACCAGGTCGAGCTGGCCCACCTCGATGGGCGTGCTCTGCCCACCCACCTGCACGCGCACGCGGCCATCACCGTCGATCTGCATGTTCTGCGCGTTGTCCGGAATGGCCACGTTCGACTTCAGCGGAAACCCGCCGGAGGTTGCAAGCAGCCCATCGCGGTTGACCTTGAAGGTGCCGCCGCGCGTGAAGGAGCTCGACCCGTCGGGCATGGTCACTTCCAGGAAGCCTTCGCCCTGAATGGCAATATCGAAGGCCGACTCCGTCTTCTTCAGGTCGCCCATGTCGAAGAGCTTCGATACCGACGCGATGCCGACGCCCGCTCCCAGGCGGCTCTCGGCGCCCAGGATGCCGGCTTCTTGCGGCGTTTGCGCAAGGCGGCCCGCCTCGCGGACCATCAAGTCGGAAAAACCGACCTTGCTCTTCTTGAACCCGGTGGTGTTGACGTTTGCCAGGTTGTTGGCAATGGTGTCGACGTTGAGCTGCTGGGCCTGCATCCCGGTCGCGCTGATGTAGAGGGCATCGAACATGGTTGTATTCCGTTGAAGATTGAAGAGGGCTCGCGGCGACGTCTTACGAGAGCTCGCCGAGCTTGCGCACCGCCCCACCGATCATTTCGTCGTAGCCCAGCGCCACGCGCTGCATCGATTCGAAATGCCGCATCGACTGGATCAGCTGCGCCATTTCCTGCATGGAGCTCACGTTGGAGTTCTCTACAAAGCCCTGGCGAAGCTGGACATCGGCTTCTGCCACTTGCGCGGGCTGCTGCTCCGTGCGCATCAATCCGCCGCCCATGCGCTGGAAGTCGTCGGTGTTCTCGAAGCGAACCACCTTGAGCTGCCCCACCGGCGTCGGCTCCGCTCCGCCGCCGGGCTTGCTTTCGAACACCTGGCCACTGGCATCGATGACGGGGTTGGGGCGAGTCAGCACAATTTCGCCGCCCACGCCCATGACGGGATGGCCCTGCGCCGTGACAAGGCGCCCGCGCGCATCGAGCTGCCAGCTCCCCTGCCGCGTATAGGCCAGGCCGGCGTCGGTCGAAACCTCGAAGAACCCCGCAGCGGTCAGTGCCACGTCGAGGCTCTGGCCGGTCGACTTGAGGCTGCCCGGCCGCGCATCGGTCTGCACGAGCAAGGTGCCCGCTGCGGGAGACCCCGCCGCTCTTCCAGCCAGGGTGCTCGCCCGCGCTTCGCGCAGCGCATCGGAAAACGCCCCCGCCCCCACCGGCAGCGAACTGGCCACCTCGCGCTTGTAGCCCGGCGTAGTGGCATTGGCCATGTTCATGCTGATGCGCTCCAGGCGCGCCATGTCCTGCTGCATGCTGTTCAGGCTGATGGCGAGTACGTCGCTCATGGGTTTGCTTTCTGGTGTCTCAAAGTTGGACGATGCTGAAGGACTTCAGCTCGATGGTGTGGGGAACCTCTGCCATCGACAGCACCCGCAGGTGCGGCATCACGCGCTCCGACAGCGCCCGCACGTGGCGGCGCAGTTCGGGCGCGCACAACAGTACCGGCAGGAGATTGCTCTTCATCATTCTTTCGGCCTGCTGGATCAGCCGCTTCATCAGCTGCTCGGACATGCGCGGGTCCAGAACGAAGGGCTGCGCCCCGCCCGCCTCGGTGGCCGCGTGGATGCTTTGCAGGAACTGGCTTTCCACCGCCGGATCGAGCGTGAGCACCTGCAGCGAGGTCGACTCGCCCAGCAAGCCTTGGCAAATGGCATGGCCGAGCCGCTGGCGCACGATCTCTGTCAGCTGGTTGGCGTCGCGCGTGGTGCGACCGGCGTCGGCAAGGGTCTCCAGAATGGCTTCGATGTGGCGGATCGAGACCTTCTCCCGCAGCAGGTTCTGCAGCACCTTCTGTACGTCGCTGGAGGAAAGCACGGTCGGGATCAGCTCTTCGACCAGGCCGGGCTGGCTCTGCCGCACGCGCGCCAGCAACCGGTCGACCTCTGCGCGCGTCAGCAGCGTGGCCGATTCGCGCCGCAGCATTTCTGTGAGATGCGTCATGAACACCGTGGGCGCATCCACCAGCGTGTACCTTGCCTGGCTCGCGGCACTGCGCTGGCTTTCTTCGATCCACAGCGCCGGCAGCCCGTAGGTCGGATCGCGCGTGGGCTCGCCGGGCACCGACTTGGTGTCGCCCGCCGGATGAATCGCAAGCAGCCGGTCCGCGCGGGCCTCGCCCTTGCCCACGATCACGCCGTCCAGGTGAATCTCGTAGCGGTCGGCGGACAGGCGCGCCGAATCCTTGAAACGCACGCGCGGCAGCACCAGGCCGAACTCCTGCGCATGCTGCTTGCGGAACGCGGCAACCCGCTCCATGAACACGCTGCCCGGCTGGTTGACCACCGGCACCCAGTTGCTTCCCAGATGCACTTCGATGGGCTCGACCTGCATCTGCGCGTAGGGGTCGTCGCTCGCCTGCGCGGCCGAACCATCCGCGGCCTGCTGCAAACCTTCTGCGCCGTCAGGCAGGGCCGAAGCGGGATTCGACTCCTTCGCCTTGGCGGCGCGGTAGAGCATGGTTGCGGCCAGCAGAAAGCACATGGCGAGCACGAGCGTAGGCAGCACCGGAATGCCGGGTAGCAAGAGCAGCCCGCCCAGGGCCATGGCAACCAGAAGCAGCGTCTTGGGGAACGAGCTCACCTGCCGCAGCGCCTCGCGGCTCAGATTGACGTCGGAAGACGAGCGCGTCACGATGATGCCGGTACCCACCGCAATCACCAGCGCGGGCACCTGGGTCACGATGCCGTCGCCAATGGTCAGCAAGGTGTAGGTCTGCAGCGCCTGTCCCCACGGCATGCCGTGCTGCATGACGCCAATCACCAGCCCGCCGATGATGTTGATCAGCAAGATGATGATGCCGGCAATGGCATCGCCCTTCACGAACTTGCTCGCACCATCCATTGCGCCGTAGAAGCCGGCTTCCTTCTCGATGTTCTTGCGCCTTCGCTGGGCCTCGGCCTGGTCGATGAAGCCCATGTTCAGGTCGGCGTCGATGCTCATCTGCTGGCCGGGCATGCTGTCGAGCGTGAAGCGCGCCGCCACCTCGGACACCCGCTGCGCGCCGCTCGTGACCACCACGTACTGCACCACGATCAGAATCAGGAACACGATCAGGCCGATGACATAGTTGCCACCCACCACGAACGCGCCAATCGCGCCGATCACCCGGCCCGCATCGCCGTCCGAAAGAATGAGGCGCGTGGCCGCCACGTTCAGCGACAGCCGGAACAGCGTCGCTATCAGGAGCAGCGACGGAAAGGTCGAAAACTCCACCGGCCGCGCCATGTAGAAGGTCAGCAGCAGGACCAGGAAGGCGAAGCCGAAGTTGCTCAGGATCAGAAAGTCGAGCAGGCCGCTGGGAATGGGCGCAAAGAGCACCACCAGCACGCCAAGCACCAGCAGCACCAGCGCAATGTCGCTGTGCTTGCCAAGAACGCGTCCGAGCGAGTTCATGCGTTGCCTTCCGCGGACGTACCGCGGCCAAGCCGCTGTTCGCGCATGGCAAACACCCACACGATGATGCGTGCCACCTGCGCATAAAGCTCGGGGGGCACCGAATGATCGACCGGCAGCTCCTTGTAGAGGCGCCGAGCCAGCGGGGGGTTTTGAACCACCGGGATGCGATGGCGCGCGGCAATCTCGCGCATGGCGGCTGCCATGTGCCCCGCTCCCTTTGCCAGCAACTGGGGCGACGCCATGCGGCCGTGCTCGTACTTGAGCGCCACGGCAAGATGGGTGGGGTTGGTGATCAGCACGTCGGCATTGCGCGTCTGGCGCAATGCAAGGCTTCGCTTCAGCGTCTCGCGCCGCAGTTCGCGCAACCGGGCACGAATGCGGGGGTCGCCTTCGCGGTGCTTGGCCTCGTCCTTGAGTTCACGCTGGCTCATCCGCATCTTTTTTGCGAATTCGCGCCGCGTGTACATCAGGTCGAGCAGTGCAATGAGCGTGAGCACCAGCGCCATCTTCAGTCCGACGCTCGCAAGATCGTCCAGCAGCGTGCGCAGGTAGCCCACGGGCGACAAGGAGGCCAGCGCATAGAACTGGCTGGCCAGGGCCTCCAGCGCAAGAAAGGCCACCAGGCCCAGCAAGGCCAGCTTGACGATGGCGCGCGCCGTGTCGAACAGCACGCGCATCGAAAACAGCTTCTTGAGCCCGTTGACCGGATTGATCCGGTTGAAATCCATCTTCACGGGCTCGAACGAAAGTATCGGCCCCGTCTGCATCATGTTGCCGACGATCGCCGCCAGCATGATGGCCGCGAAGAAAGGCGCTGCCAGCGTCAATGCGGAGCGCAACGCGCGCTCGATCAGCGGCCAGAGGCCCACGCCCGAGGCATCCATGCGGCCCGCGTGGATCAGGAGCGCCTGGTCGAAACGGAATTGGCTTGCCACGGCGCCAAAGCCGCGCCACGTCAGGTAGACCACCGCCACCCCAAAAACCAGCGCGGCCACCACGTCGGTGCTTTTGGCGGCCTGCCCGCGCTCGCGCGCACGCTGCAGCTTGTAGGGCGTGGCCGCTTCATTGCGGTCGAGGTCTTGCTCCGCCATCAGCGCCTCTGCTGCGTTGGCGC
This sequence comes from Variovorax sp. SPNA7, assembly GCF_033807855.1. NCBI lineage: Bacteria > Pseudomonadati > Pseudomonadota > Betaproteobacteria > Burkholderiales > Comamonadaceae > Variovorax > Variovorax sp. SPNA7. The sequence continues at coordinate 2,203,151 of NZ_CP138513.1, read as the reverse complement.
CGGCGCGGCAACAAAGATGCCGTCCCATGTCGACGCAATGCCCGCATAGGCGCGCGTCATGACGGAGCCGATGCCGGCAAACCAGAATGAAAGCGCCACCAGGCCAACCAGGATCTTCACCGGAATGCCCATGGTGAACATGTTCATCTGCGGCAGGTTGCGGCCCACCACGCCCAAGGCAAACTCCACCAGCAAGATGCAGAACACCACCGGTGCCGCCAGCGCAAAACCCAGGCTGAAGAGACCCGCCGCCTGCTTCAGCACCGGGGCCACCGCATGCCCGACAGACCAGGACGCGCCCACAGGGAAACGCTCCACGCTGTAGCTGATGCCCCACAGCAGCGCGTGATGCCCGTTGAGAAGAAAGAACACCAGCACCGCCAGGTAGTTGAACGCCGACGTCAGCACCGGAATGGGGCGCTGCGTCACCGGATCGATGACTTGCGCAATGCCGAAACCCAGTTGGACGTCCAGCAACTGCCCCGCGATGGAAAACGCCCCAAAGGCCAGCAGGATCCCAAGGCCGAGCGTGGCGCCCAGCGCAAGCTCAGCAAGGGCCGAGAACAGCAGCTCGTTCCAGCCCATCCATGCGCCAACCGGGGCTGAAAGACCGGAAGCCAGCGCTATCGACAGCCCCAGCACCAGCAGCATGCGCACTGAAGCCGGCAGCGGCACCGCATAGAAAATGGGCGTCATGGCAAACGTTGCGGCCACGCGCAAGGCCAAAAGCCCGACAAAGGCCAGCCAAGTGCCGCCGATCTCGGGCGCAAGGACTGCGGCCGCAGATTGCAATTGCAGGGGGTTCACAACGAGTTCGCAAATCAGAACATCGAAGGAATGCCGCTCCAGAGCTGCACGGTGAATTGAGTCAGCTTACGGAGCATCCAGGGGCCGGCAAGAATCATTACCGCCCCGGCGGTAAAGAGCTTGGGAACGAATGTCAATGACATTTCCTGGATCTGGGTCACCACCTGCAGCACGCTGACTGCCACCCCCACCAGCATCGTCAATCCGAGCACGGGAAGGCATAGCAGAAGCCCTGTCCAGAACAGATCGGACATCATCTTCAAGGCCAAATCAGCGTGCATGCTCTCCCCGCAACCGGATAACTCTGTGCCGTCTTGTGGACGGCCTTTTTATTTGACGACTCTTTGAAGCAAGTCTAACGTAGCCTTACGATTTAGTTTTAGCCAAATATTAAATTCAGTTGGCAGTCCACCTGAATTAATTCATTGGTATTAGTTTCAAAGCCAACACCTAAGGAGATTGGTAGGATCTTGGTTGTAACGGCGCAACTCGGCTATTGCCTGCGGTCCACCGAGCGGGTTGAGTTCTTTCAAGTACAGCGGGTCATCAGGTGTGACTTATTGGCACTAGTTCAGCTTTCATCTATCGCGTGCCCCTCCCCAAAGTGGTACCATCGGGCCGTTGACTAGAGTAACAATGCGCAATCGCCGGTTACTATCGGTTGTCGACGCTGTCGCTCACTTCCAAGCTTCAACTGAACGGGGAAAAAATTCATGAAACATAGTCACCTGATCGCAGCCATGGCTCTCGCAGCCCTGGCCTCCGCGCCTGCCCTCGCACAAACATTGCCCACGGCTCCTACCAGCGCTGCTGATGCCGTGCGCGCAGCCGGCGGTGGCGGCCTGACGACCCCGCAAATCGGCGCAGCAGTTGGCGGCGGCGTGCTGCTGGCAGCAACCCTTGGTGGCGGCGGCGGCGGCGGTGGTGGCGGTTTCATCATCCCCGGCGGCCCTGGCGGCACCACTGGTACCACCGGCACCAGGTAATGGTCGGAGCCCTCCGCAAGGGGGGGTTCCCAGCGAGATTCCAAAGCACCGCCAGCGCGGTGCGAAAAATAGGATGTTGCGTACTCGCATCATCCTTTTTTTTGGGCGGATGCTCCTCGGGCTCCTCGGCAATGCTTGCCACGGCCCGGCACCTCTACAACAACAACGCCTCGCCGTCGGACTCCCACACATTCCGTCCGGAATTCAGCTATTTGCGTGCCACCTTCGAAGGCCGCACCGTCTTTCTCGTGCTCGGATACGTCGACCCCCATCCCGAAGGTCCTACAGAGGTCTGGTACAGCGCCTCGGGTGAAACGGTGCGCCTGCGCAACGGGCGCCTGGTGGCCACGGCCGGCCTCACGACCGACTGGCGCGCCGTGCGCCTTGTCAACACGCCTGCCTGGCCCTCCGCCACGGCCGCCGAGAGCACGACGACAGCAACAACACGCTTCCAACGCGAGCGCGACCTGATGCCGGGCTACCGCTCGGGCATACGCGACGAGATCGAGCAGCGGCAAATCGCCCCGCCTACCGACACCATGCTCGCCGGCCGGCCCGCGAGTTCGCTGCGCTGGTTCGAGGAGCGCAGCAGCACGCGCCCGGCTTCGGCATCGCTGCCGCCGGCACGCTTTGGCCTTGCCCAGGTTGGGGACAAGCTCGAGGCGGTTTATTCCGAGCAGTGCCTTTCCCGTGATCTGTGCTTGAGCTTCGAGCGGTGGAATCCCTCTGTGCCAGCCAACGTTGCCTCGACAAGCGCAGCTGGTTCATGAGACCCCCGCCCCCGCCCGGCTCCATCACCAACCCCTTCCGCCTCAGCCTGTTGGCCGCAGCGATCGTGTTGATGAATCCCTCCGCCCATGCCGCAGCCACCGACCGCAGTGTTGGCGGCGCCGCGCAGGTGCGGCCGGGCGAGCGGCTCAGTGATTGGCTCTTGCGCCAACCCGAAGATGCGGCCAACCCCGGCCTCGCATGGCAGGTGCCACAAGAGCTGCTCGCACAGCAGTACCTGAAAGAGTCTCTGCTGGTGCGGGTGGAAGCGGCCGTTCGATCGGCCTCGCCCGAAGAGCGGGCTTCGCGCGAGCAGCTCTTGTCCGTGCTGCAGAGCCTTCCGGCGACCGGCCGCGTGGCGCTGGGCATTGTCGATCCGCGCTGGCTGCAGGCGAACCCCGGGCAAGACCCGGTGCTCCGCGAAGGCCAGCGGCTCGCAGTGCCGCCCGCCCCGCTGCGCTCGGTTACCGTGGTGCAGCCTGACGGCAGCTTTTGCCAGGTGGCACACGAAGGCGGCCGCTCGGTGCTCGACTACCTGGGCGCCTGCGGCCTTGGCAGCGGTGCCGACTGGGCCTGGATTGCGCAGCCTGACGGCCGCACCACGCGCGCAGGCATCGGCGCCTGGAATGCCGAGCCCGCCGACGAACCCTCGCCCGGCGCCTGGATCTGGGCCCCGCCGCGCCGCATGAGCGCCCTGGCGGACCTGTCGGAAGGCCTCATCAAGTTCCTTGCCGTGCAAGGCCCCTCGCCGCAGGAACCCAACACCACCGCTCCTCCGGCCGCCAACGCGACCGTGTTCGCCGCGCCCACCGTCGCCGCCACGCTGCCCGAGGCCGTGGCCTCGCAGCCGCGCCCGCTCGACATCAGCGGCAACGACTGGGGCGAAACCGGCCTGCTGCAAACGCCATCGGCCCGAATGGGCGTGGCCGGCGACACCCGGGCCTCGCTCACGTCGATCTGGCCCTACACGCGGCTGAACGTCATGTTCCAGCCCTTCGACTGGATGGAAGCGGGGTTTCGCTACACCTCCATCTCCAACCGTGTCTACGGGCCAACTTTCCTCGACCAGTCTTTCAAGGACAAGAGCATCGACCTGAAGGTCCGGCTGCTCGAAGAATCCACCTACCTGCCCCAACTGGCGCTGGGCTTTCGCGACATCGGCGGCACCGGCCTGTTCTCGAGCGAATACCTGGTGGCCGGCAAGCGCGTGCACGACTTCGACTTCAGCCTGGGCATCGGCTGGGGCTACCTGGGCTCCAGCGGCAACATCGGCAACCCTTTCAAGCTGCTGGGCAGCCGCTTCGACACCCGCCCGCGCGCAAACACCACCGGCAACGCCAACATCAGCAGCTTCTTTCGTGGCCCGGCCGCCCTCTTTGGCGGTGTGCAATGGCGCACACCGTGGGACCCGCTCACGCTCAAGCTCGAATACGACGGCAACGACTACCAGAACGAACCGCTCAGCAGCAAGCTGCGGCGGCGCTCGCCCATCAACGTGGGCCTGGCCTACCGCGTGTCGCCCAAGGTCACGTTGTCTGCCGGCTTCGAGCGCGGCGACAAGTTCATGATTGGCCTCACGTTGTCGAGCAACCTGGCCGCATCGCAGTCGCCCAAGCCGGCTGACCGGCCGCTGCCGGAATTCAGGCCAGAGGCGGCCCCCCGCTCCCCCGGCTGGGCAACCACCGCGACAGAGATCGAGGCGCAGACCGAATGGATCGTCGAGCGTATTGCGCCCAAGGACGACGTGCTGCATGTGTGGGTGAGCGACAGCAACACCGTCTACCGCACCGCGCGCGTCGAAAAAGCCATTGCGGTGCTCCACCACGACGCGCCCGACGCGATCAAGAGCTTTGTCTTTCACTACGCCGAGCGCGGCCTTGCGGTGCATGCGCAGGCCATCGACCGCGCCGAATGGGTGGCCGCGCGCATCCAGGCCTTGCCGCCGCATGCCGCGCGGGCCGTGTCCAAGCGCGACTACGAACCCGAGTTGGCCCGCCCCGACGACACGCGCAGCAGTCCCGCGCAGAACACCACCGCCGCCGAGGCCGCCGCCCCTGAAACGAACGCCCCCTGGGTGCGCCCGCGCGACAAGTTCACCTTTGGCATGGCGCCGAGCTACGGCCAGATCGTTGGCGGGCCCGACGCCTTCCTGCTCTACCAGATCGGCATCCAGGCCACGGCCGAATACCGCTTTACCCAGCGCACCTGGCTCAGCGGCGCGGTCAACCTGCGGCTGGCCGACAACTACGACAAGTTCACCTACACCGCGCCCAGCGACCTGCCGCGCGTGCGCACCTACCAGCGCGAGTACGTCACGTCGCGGCGCTTCACCATTCCGTCGCTGCAGCTCACGCACGTGGGGCAGCTGTCGAGCAACCACTACTACAGCATGTATGGCGGCCTGCTCGAAACCATGTTTGCAGGCGTGGGCGCCGAATGGCTGTACCGGCCCGCGCGCTCACCGGTGGCCTTTGGCGTGGACATCAACCGCGTGCGCCAGCGCGACTTCAACCAGGACTTTGGCCTGCGCGACTACAAGGTGACCACCGGCCACGCCACCCTTTACTGGGACACCGGCTGGAACGGCGTCATGGCCAAGATCAGCGCGGGCCAGTACCTTGCGGGCGACCGCGGCGTGACGCTCGAAGTCATCCGCCGCTTCGACAACGGCTTTGTGCTGGGCGCCTACGCCACCAAGACCAACGTTTCTTCAGCGCGGTTCGGCGAAGGCAGTTTCGACAAGGGCATCTACCTTTCGATTCCGCTCGACGCCCTGCTGCCGCGGTCGAGCAAGTTTGCGCTGGGCTTTGCGTGGGCGCCGCTCACGCGCGACGGCGGCGCGCGCCTGGGCCGCAGCAACACCCTTTATGAACTGACCTCCGTGCGCGACCGGGGCGCATTCAACTTTGCAGCCCCGCCAGACAACAAGCCGCGCGCCGGAGACAACATCTTGAATTTCGATCGCAGCCCATGAGCGTTTTTTCCTTCAATGAAAGGCGGACACATTGAAATCCGTTCTTGTCGTTTGCATCGGCAACATCTGCCGAAGCCCGATGGCGCACATCCTGCTGGCCGATGCGCTGCCGGAGATCACCGTGTCGTCAGCCGGCACGGGTGCGTTGATAGGCCACCCCGCGGACCCCATCGCGCAAGAGTTGATGGCCGCGCGCGGGCTTGACCTGAGCGCCCACCGCGCGCGCCAGATCACCCAGCAGATGTGCGTTCAGGCCGACCTGATCCTCACCATGGACGACGGGCAGCGCCGCCACATCGAAAACAACTACCCACTGGCACGCGGCAGGGTCTTTCGCCTTGCCGAAACCGCCAAGCTGAATATCCCTGACCCCTACCGCATGGGCCAGGAAGCCTTCGAGCACGCACTTCAACTCATCGACGCCGGCGTCAAGACATGGGCCGAACGGATTCGGCAATTCAAATGAACACTCCTGCTGTGAACACTTCCAATGCTGCGCGCGCCGGTCAGCCTGCTGCGTCCGTGACCGCAAATACAGACGATGATGAGATCCACCTGTCGGAATACATCGACATCCTGCTCGACAACAAGTGGCTCGTCGCGACAGTCACCGCGCTGACGCTGGCAATTGGCGTGGCATATGTACTGCTGTCGACTCCGATCTATCAGTCGAACCTACTGATCCAGGTCGAGGATTCAGCCACGGATGCCAAAGGTTTCCTGGGCGAGGCCTCCAACCTCTTCGACGTGAAGACGCCCGCCACCGGCGAGATCCAGGTCATCCGCTCGCGCATGGTGCTCGGTGCTGCTGTCGACCAGACGCGCTTCTACATCGACGCCAAGCCTCGCTACCTGCCGGTATTCGGCACTTGGCTGGCACGTCGGGCTGATGGCCTTTCAGAGCCAGGCCTCTTCGGCATCGGAGGTTACGTCAACGGCAAGGAACGCATAGGCATCACCCGCTTCGACGTACCGGTGGATCTTGAAGACGAAGAGCCCTTCCTGGTCAAGGCCCAAGGCAACGGGGCCTATACGCTTAGTCACCCGATGTTGGATCAGCCCTTGACCGGCGTCGTAGGCCAGCCACTGCACCGCGCGCTTGAGGATAGCACTATCGACCTGCTCATCGACAAACTCGAAGGAAAGCCGGGCGCCGAATTCGTTGTCTCGCGCTCTTCGCAGCTACGCACCATCGAGGATCTACAAAAGCGCATGCTGCTCGCCGAACAGGGCAAGCAATCGAACGTAATCAGCGTTGCGCTGGAAGATAGCGACCGTGACCGGCTCTCCGGCATCCTCAATGCCATTGGCGATCAATATGTGCAGCAGAACGTGGAGCGCAAGGCGGCCGAGGCTCAAAAGACGCTGCTCTTCTTGGACGAGCAGTTGCCTGAATTCAAGCGCCAGCTCGAAGCTTCCGAAGACGCATATACGCGTTTTCGCAACAAGAATGGCACTGTGGCTTTCGACGAAGAAGCCAAGGGCGTACTGGCCCAAACCATCGAGCTTCAGACCAAGCTCCTCGAATCTCAGCAGAAGCGCCGGGAGCTGGCTGCACGCTTTACGGACGCTAATTCACGTGTCAAGACCATCGATGGTCAGATTGCCGCTATCGAGAAAGAACTCGGCGGTCTCAATATGCGCGTGAGCCGCATGCCCACAATGCAGCAAGATGCGCTACGCCTCGAACGTGACGTGCGCGTGAACAGTGGTCTTTACCAGTCGCTGCAGAATAACGCGCTGCAACTACGCCTAGTAAAGGAAGGCAAGACCGGCAACGTGCGCCTGCTCGACAAAGCAGTCAAGCCCAAGCAACCAGTCAAGCCACAAAAGCCGCTGATCCTTGCACTGACGCTGGCTCTAGGCTTGCTCGCCGGGGTGGTGCTGGCCTTCGTGCGTAGCCGCTTCTTTACCGGTGTTCAGGATCCGCAGGAAATCGAAGCCCATACCGGCCTGTCAGTCTATTCAGTCGTGCCTTTCACGGACGAACAAACAGTGCTCGACCAGAGTGTTGCCGCCGGAGCCAAGGGCATCCAACTGCTGGCGGTGACTCATCCTGAGAGTCCCCCTATTGAGGCGTTGCGCAGTCTACGGATCGCGCTGCAATTCGCCACTCTGGAGGCAGGCAATAACCGCGTACTCATTACCGGGGCAACGCCGGGCATCGGTAAGAGTTTTGTTTCGGGCAACTTTGCGGCCATCATGGCTCAAGCCGGGAAGCGGGTGCTGCTGATCGATGCCGACATGCGCAAGGGGCACCTGAACAAGCAATTCGGCCTACCGCGCGACGGTGGCCTGTCGGAGTTGCTTGCCGGCGAGCTTTCGGCAGAACAGGCCATTCGCGCCCATGTGCTGCCCAATCTCGACGTGCTAACCACCGGAAAGCTGCCGACCAATCCCGCTGACATGCTGATGTCAGAGAGCTTCGTGCGAATGCTCGACATGGTTTCTGTGCAGTACGAACTGGTCGTCATCGACACGCCACCGGTGCTAGTGGCCGCCGATACAGCTGCAGTTGCGCCTTACATGGGTGCTGTGTTGTTGGTGGCCCGCGCAGACCAAACCCAGCTCGGTGAACTGAATGAAAGCGCTAAGCGCTTGGCACGGGCAGGCAAAACAGTCAGTGGCGTCATCTTCAATGGCATCGATCTAACTCGCCGCCACTACGGAAGCCATGGCTATCGATATGGAGGCTATCGCTACACGGAATATAAATACGAGGCCTAATCTGTCCCCGAGTCGCCTCGAATAACTAGGATCTTAAAGCCGTCCCCTTGTCCGGTTCGTCGATGTACACGCTATTAGCGGTTACGGCTTCATCTCATGCGAGGCGGTAGTCCCACCAGTTGTCTACCGGCAATTACGGGGAGCGGCTGCATTTCGGGCGTCGCTCGCCAGACGTCTGCGGAAATCAAGAAGGTGATGTTCTGCAGTCTGCAATCGAGGATTGCCTGCAGTCTTCCAGAACGAGCACGTTCTGGAGATACACCCCACCTTCAACCACTACGACATCGCACGCGACAAAGGTCCCGCGATCCAGTGTGCACCCCCTGCATAACAATCGACAGAGGTCCGTGAAGATGGCAGTTTCGAAACTGTTTGTCCTTGACCTTCATCATCCCAGGGAGAAAGAAGTCGCCTAAGTCGAGCCGCTCATACTCGTGTTGCGGAGCGAGAATGTTGCCCTTAGAGGTGCTCGCTTTAAGCGCCATCAGGTTGGCCCTCGTGAGTTGGCCCCGCGCCATTGCGTAGGCCAAGTAGGACAACGTCAAAAGCAACACAGTAAGGAGCCCAACTGCGCCCAGTGCCACGGGCCCGTAGGGCTCAAGCCAAGCGGAGACGGCGGCCAAGTAGGTCATGAGGCCGCCGCCGGAAACGGCGGCCAGAACCTGGGGCCAGTGGTCGATGACCCTTTCTGCCAGCTTGCCGAAGATCTAGGTGCCCGCCCCGACGAGGGGATTTACTTTTTGAGTTGCCATGCTTGCTGCGATAGAGAGAGCGCAAGCATAGTGCCGCGGGGCAGCAGTTTCCCCATCGGCCTTTCGCCATTGCGCTCTGAGCGTTGAAAAACGGTATGCGTCCGCCCAACACATATTGAATCCGCTATACGGCTGAGCCTGCATGGTGTCCACCAGACCCATGAACTGACCTCAATGTCCCGCCAGAGTGGCGTGGGCACCGAGAACTCCCACCACCTATCGAATGCCAGCCGAAGGCAGAGCGTTAATGCTTTCTCTCAATTCGACGCGCTTCTTTTTGCTGTAGTAACCAAAGAAGAAAATCGATATCGACATAGCTTTGTACGCCATGTGCATGTCGATAAACAACATATTGACCGCAAGCGCTGCAGCCACTAACTTGCAGACATTGTCCGCCTTTGCCGATCTGATCAAGAACAATGCAAAAATCGCAAATCCCAAAATACCCGTTTCCGACAACAAGCGCAGCCAGCCGCCATCTAAAGCGTTTCCAAAAACCCCCATGCCAACACCCCATAGCATGTTAGCCGGATTCAACAGCCACATCTTGAATGCGTATATCCATTTAAGACCTCGCATGCTCCAGCTCGCATCAATTTCATCCCCATGAGAAAGCTGACCCAGTGTTGACCATTGCGGAGGCACCTCGGATACTTGGAGATTCGAAAACGACTCCGTGAATATCTCGATATTCTGATCATTTGCAAGATTCTCCGAGCGCGTAGCCACACCACTATCTTGAATAAATAGAAAAACAAGAAGCAAAGCGGGGACAAAGGCAATCATTCGCTTTCCGGCCTTTATCACATCGCCAGACATGAAAAAATAATAGAGCAAAATCGCAAACTGAGCCATTAAGGACATCCGCGAGCCGTTTGCCAGAATAAGAAATGTCGAAATACCAAAGGTCAAGTATCTAATTTTATTATTCTTAGCCTTAATCAGGTAGTAGCTACTTGCAAGATTAAGAACCATTCCAAGCTCCCAAGGCCCTCCCGTTAAGCCGATTACTCGCTCCGAAACATCAGACCTATACCCATACACGGTAAACCCACCTAGCAACCCGATCAACTGTAAAAATGCGACGACAACGTTCCCCCAAAACAGAAACTTTACGAGCGTCTTTAGTTCATTCCTCCCAGAAAAATACATCCACCCCATGTAGAAAAACAAAAAATACTCCATCATCCGGAGTGGGAAAAGCACAGATCCTCGATCAAAAAACAAGGCGTTAAATCCGGTGCCAATCGTGATAATCGCCAAAAAAATGAAAAAAGCTCTCTCTGCAGGAGTGATGCTAAGTTTTTTTGCCAAAACGACGTGAGCAGCGTAAATCATCGCAAAGGCCGCTATAAAAATATCGTCTATGCGGATGCCCGCATTGAAATTATCCACTTCCACCAAATTAATTTTTGGCAGGCAAAAAATACCGATCAACAACACTCGCCAAATATTAATCATTGGAAAAGCAATGAAGTTTATGTTTCATGACGCTCAATTAACTCACAAAAAGGTGATTCATTTTCTCACACAAGCGTACGCGCCGGAACGGGATATGCGTTTGAACGTCACCGCAATAAGTTGTGATCTCTAAACTTCAGACTCGGGCGCGATAATAGTGCAAGATAAAAGCTTGCAAAAAGAGGCCCGCGAGTTCAGCCAAAATCTCCCCAGCAATTGCCCCGGGCGCCCCCAAAAATCTGGAGAAAGACAATATAGAAAAAATCCCCACCACGGCTGCCAATATGTTCGCTGCGGCTATCCATGTCCCCTTATTTTCAGCCACAAGAGAAAGTCCATATCCACGAGATATGCAGATCAAGAATAACAAAAAGCTGGAGAAAAAAGCATTTAATCGAGGAATCTCAACTGTGTGGGAGAAGACATACCCTCCGAATACAGACGCCAAGAGAAAAAAACAAATCGCCGCAACCATCCCCAACGAGAAATTGTAACCTAAGGATTTCCGGCTTCTAAGCACGATTTCACTCGAATCAGCTGACCCTATCCAACTCTGCAATCGGCTTGGCACGCCCCCCAAAATGCTTAATGCCATGCGCATCAACCTTTCAACCGCCGCAAACGATGCGACGGATTGAGGACTTGTGAGAGAGACGAGCGTAATTGGCAGGGAGGTATAAACAACACTAATGGATCGCCCCAAGGTTATGGGCAATTGCGCTTTAATCTCGACAAAGCCGCCTCTAAAATCAGAAAGCCGAGGCCAGAGTGGTTGCATCGCAAATCTAGATGATGCCACCAAGGTGAAAATAATCGCCACAAATAAAGCGCCGCCGTAAATCTCCAGCGGTGCGCCAAGATAGATCGCCACCCCAGCTATCGAAAGAAGAGCCAGTCGCGGTACACCTTCAGCCCAAATGATTGAAAATGGCCTATTACACCCAACAAAATACCATGAAGAACTAAGAGCTCCCGCACTGATGGCCGCCGCAAGCAAAGCGGCTGCGGCCCTGTGCTCCGTCACCAAATTAAATGAAATTACCGCCGATAACGGCGAGAATATTGCCACAGCAGACATCTTGGAAGCGAGAGCCGCCATATAGACCTCTCCTCGCGAAGAAATATCTAAGCGCGCCACGCGCTGTGGCCCCAATACGCTCCACCCTAATTCCGCCATCGAAGCGGCGGCCATACCAACTGATTGCGCAATAGCAACTGCGGCCCAGCCGCCGGCACCGTAGGTGAATGTTAGCGCGGGGATAACGATTAATGGGCTGATGGCATTTAGCGCTGGAATCAAGAAAAAAGGGCCAAGCGAAAATAGTCTCTGTAGTTTTTTCATTCGAAATTTCACTAACTACTGCGCCTGTCACAGCCCTTGGATGAAATTTCCAAAATTTCCGTCGTTAGGGTGTTTGCAACTTCAGAGATAGATTTTCCAAATTTCAAGTGAAAATTGGGATCGAAGCCCCGAGTCTTGCTATTTCGACTAAGCAAAATGGCTTTCAATATTTGCGACGCCAAGGCTTCCGCGTTTGGCTCAGCGACGAGCAAACAAGGATGAAGACCCCCACGCGTATCGCCAAGCTCGTTCACTACGGCATAACATCCGCAGGTAACCGCATCCAGCGGGGGATGTGAAGGATGAGGACTGTGCTGCAGCGAAAACACTACATCTGATTTACCGAGAATCTCAAAGTAGGCATCCCAAGACAGCTTTCCTTTTGAAACGAGAACGTGTTCGGATGAGAATTTAATGTCCGGATGCTTCTCGCCCGCAGATACGAAATGGGCCTTGAAGCCATTTTTCTCCAGCTCGGCAGCCACGAGGTGCAAGGCAGCAGTACCAATTGCGTAAAGATTGCGAGGTTTGCTGGGGCGTGCGTAAAAGAAAATAACAGGATCGTCGGAACGCACCCGTTGCTCTGCGGCTTTTTTAAGCCGAAGCATATCTATGCTGGGGGCAAACACGTGGTGAGAATCAACGATCAACCCCTCATTTTTTTCTAGGTATATCTGCAAGGGTGATGAGTTAACAATAGGCCTGAAATTCGCATGGTACGTCGACCTGGCCAACGCAAAATCGGTCGACCACGGGTGAAATCCGGGCTCGTAATCTTGAATTAAATACGTAACTCTGTTTGAGCTTAGCACCCCTAAGCGGACAGCAACATCAATTGCGTGCGCTGTCGTCCAGTGCGTAGCTATCCACTCGTCATTTTTGCTCACCTTCGTTAAGGAAAGCTTTGACGCGTGAATCAATATGGTGGGCTTCTCGCGCGTTCGGTCGAACTCTTTTTCGAGATAAAGAATCAGTTCTTCGTTATCTCTAAAATTGGACTTTTTGAGGGTTATTATTCTCAACGGTCTTTTCAGACCATTTCCAATCTTCACCGAAAATTCTATTGCCGTTTTTATGCCGGCAAAAATATTATTCTTGTCCAGTTCTGGCAGAACTACATTTAGATATGCCTCCTCGTTTTCGTCAACCAAAACTGCTGCAACTGAAAGACTCGCGCTATGCAGATGAGCATACGCATTCGAATTTTTTATATGCGCAGCAGTCTTCGCATATTTTTTCTGAAGTGACTTTCGCTCCATGCTGTACCAAACTTTCTTTAGTACGCTAGCGAGGAGTGGTGGTATTAGTTTTTGAGCTTCCATGCTTGCACAACGATATTCCGATGTATGAAGAAGCACATCGGATTTTAATTCACAATTACTCTCAAGTGATCACACCGCCCTTAGAAGCTTCGTGCAAAGAGCTAGCGGTGATGCCAGCACGATGTCGCCCATGCGGGACATCGACTCCATAGATTCAAAGAAAAATTAACGTTACCAAACAGGGACTTCAAGCTAATCCGACCTCACGTCAAAACGCATATCGGGCAATGACATTATCGCAAGATAAATTACCTAAAGTCGCTTCTTCAGTTGATTCAGTTGCTTCACACTACCCTTAGGCAATCGACAAATTAGCTTCCACAAAAAACCATGGACTGCGCCGAGCTTCGGCATGTTGGGCAAAAGAAAATCCCTGGCGGATGGTGAGTCGCCCAACAAGAGGTATGAATTGACAATTTTTGCGACCATCCGCCTATTAGATTTCTCGTGCAACGCAAATCGATCCGAGTATTTTTCGTAAATTCGAATCAATGCAATGTTTCGAGCCTTGTCGTTCGCAGAAATGGCATCTGCGAGGGTTAGCGAATCGAGAAGCGGCACTTTCACTGAGAGAAACTCGGAGATCTCGGAAATTCGCAAAAACAGATCCCAATCCTGAAATCTGGGCAGCTTTTCATCAAAACATCCAACTCTTCTCAAGATATTCGCATCAACGAGGGCGGAGGGAGTATCAATAAAATTCCCATTCAACAGCACGTCGGATAGATTCCCATCATGGAATTCCGCAGGTACGGACTTCCATCCACTTCGCTGCTGCTTACGGAAGCCCGAATAGATGACCCCGACATTACTTCCGCGGGATTGCTCCATGAGCGCCAACTGCTCCGACAACTTGTTCTTATACCAATACGTATCGCTGTCGATAAATGCGATGTATTGTCCAGAAGCCAATTCAATGCCTCTATTTCTCGACGCCGCGGCCCCGATATTTTTATGATTTTTCAAGTACTTAACGCGTGCATCTTCGATGCCTTTTATCGAATCCTCGGTGGCATCCGTGGAGCAATCATCAACGATGATCAGTTCTAACCCGCAAGGCGTGTCTTGCTCCAGCACACTTTTTATTGCGGGCATCAAGTAATCTGCTCGATTGTATGTCGGCATAATTACGCTAATCAAAGCAGCACTCATAAATATCACTTAAAGTTTGTATGGAATTATCTTCTCGGGTGACGACTTGAAATGAGCGTCTTAACCATCAGCAGCGAATCATAGTTCGCTACGCCGAAAAATCCCCCTATCACTTTTTTTACGAATACCCTAAGTACGAAAAAAGAAGGGTAATATCTGAGTTGCAACGCTATATCGCAACTTCGCTCCAACCGTCTGAATTTGGAGGACTCCCCCGCGAGGGTATCCAGCCTGGAAAGGGAGTGCAATATTTGTCCACCATAGGAAATTTTTACTGCTTGCCGCCGTCTAATTGTTCTCAATCGATAGAAGAACGTGGCATCTACTCCGTAGAACACAAAATTTTCGTCAAACACCTGACCGTAAATTTTCAGGAATTTTTCCCGCAAGGAGGCGCTAATGCACAGGCCGGATGAGATCGCAAACACATTCGAGTCTTCTGACTTATCTTCGCAGCGGTCGACATCTAGTGGCCGTGATCCTATCCGAGGACTTTCTTGTCGTCCGTTGCAGATTGCACGCGGAATCAACAGATCGAAGCCCGCTTCAGTTTGAATAGCCGTTGCGTAGCTTTGTTCGACCACACTATCGTCATCGAAGATGACAAAGCGGTCGTAGCTCATTGACAGAAACTCGTTGTATATGTCGCTAAGTGGCCTGTTCTCCACCGTTTCAAAAAACTTGATTGCAATTTCTTGTGCATCGGGCAACAGGTTTCCGGACTCAATTTCAAGCTTTTCAGGGCCATTATTCCAAACAACCAGCTCGATGTTACGGCAATTTGCTTTCAGCGCGCTATTCAAGCTTGATATGGTCTTGGATTCGCTGGGAAGCTTGCCATACAAAAGAACTAAGATCCCGATCTTGCCGACATACATTGTTGCGTTACCAGCAAGCATAGTGCTCTGCGATTGGCAGATTTTCCGTGCGTAGTAAACAGCCTGCATCAGGCTTTTGCTGCCCGTCCGACCCCATAATAAGTCCAGCCAGCAGCTGTCAATTTATTTGGATCGTATTGGTTTCGCCCATCAAAGACAACTTTTTCCTTCATCAGTCTTTCCAATACCTTGAAGTCTGGCCTGCGAAACGGCTTCCACTCGGTGACCAGCACCAATCCGTCGGCATCAATAGCAGTTTCGTACTGGGCCTCCACAAACTCAAGGGCACCATTTTCTAAATACTGAGGATCAAATTCGCCACGAGCATTTTCTATTGCAACCGGGTCATGGGCCTTGACTTTTGCGCCCGCAGCGATAAGGGCTTTGATGAGGGTCTTGCTGGGCGCCTCACGCATATCATCGGTTCCCGGTTTGAATGCCAACCCCCAAACAGCAATCGTCTTTCCCGCAAGAGAGCTTCCGAAATGATGCTGGATCTTTTGAAAAAGCACTTGCTTCTGTTCATTATTGCGATCGTCTACCGCCTGCAGCAATTTGGGATCGAACCCAGCTTTATTTGCCATGCCGATGAGTGCTTTGACGTCTTTAGGAAAGCACGATCCACCGTAGCCTGCGCCAGGGTAGATGAAGTGAAATCCGATACGGTGGTCACTACCAATTCCCAGCCGTACGTTCTCAATATCTACGTCCAAACGTTCAGCTAAGTTGGCTACTTCATTCATGAATGAAATTTTCGTCGCCAACATGGCGTTAGCCGCGTACTTGGTCAGTTCTGCATCGCGGACACCCATATATACGATGCGCGGATGGTTGCGGACGAAAGGCGCATAGAGCTCCGCCAAGACTGACTTACCTCGCTCGCTGTCGGCTCCGATGACTATTCGATCGGGACTCATGAAATCATCGACGGCTACGCCCTCCTTGAGAAATTCCGGATTCGAGACGACGTCGAAGTCCACTTGGACGTTTCTCGCAGATAACTCTTCCTGGATAGTTGCTCTGACCTTGTCGGCAGTTCCCACGGGGACTGTCGACTTGTCGACTATCACTGCATAACGCTCTAGGTGTTGACCGATCTCTTTAGCAACGTTCAAGACGTATTGAAGATCCGCTGAGCCATCTTCTGCCGGAGGCGTACCTACGGCAATAAAGCACAGATTGGATGTCTTCATTGCTTCGGGCAAGGACGTGGTAAATCGAAGCCTACCGGCCTTGTAGTTTTCCTCGACCATCTGGCCTAGACCAGGTTCGTGGATTGGCAAGATGCCTTGCTTAAGGTTGTCGATCTTCTTTTGGTCAACATCTACGCAAATGACGGCATTGCCCATTTCGGCAAAACATGCTCCGGTGACCAGCCCCACGTATCCCGTGCCAACAACGCAAATATCCATGCCTAACCCCAAGTAAAACAACAAACCAAAAATGCAAAAAAGACTTGATCACCTACCGATCAAGTCCTTGAATCCGATTACCGAAGAAGACCCATTGCCGCAACACTGCTGAGAAAAATCCTATCGGTAAATCTTCGACGTCCGTATTTCATCATGCAGAGGCAGAACTTTAATCTTCGCCAAAAACCATCTTTCTCTTCAAGAAGTTTACTCATCAAGCGAAGAGAATGGTCCTGTCTTGCCATCAAGTCGCATGCAATGAGGGCAAGTCGAATTTGCTTTGTATACCACCCAGAAGTGATGAGCTTCATTCTCTTTTTTAGCCCCTGCAGGCCTCTCGCGCCAATTTCATTGCCGCCGTGCTGCCGATATTCCATGTGAGGGGTCTGATCAAAAAACCATTTACCCCCACTAGATCGCACGATAAGGTAGGTCAACCAATCATGGTAGTGAAATTGACTCAGTACCTCGAAGTTGGCGCGCAGCTGCTTTTGTACATTCCGAAAATTTTCGCCCGGAAGAACAAAAGTACAACCTTGCCCTGCTCCTTCAAAAATAAAATCTATCGCCCTGGTCTGCGGGGACTGAGTCAATAGCTTCTGTCTTCCATCTGCCCAGAAAGCATTCACTGCGCAGGAATACCCATCGGCCTTTTCCTGGGTCAGCCAAGCTACTCCTTGGCTTAGTTTATCTTTATGCCAGATATCATCCTGATCACTGAACGCTACATAGTTAACGTCCTCCAGCTCAGCCGAGAGGATTAGCTGGTAAAAATTCCCAGCTGCCGATGCAGTGGGAAAATCTGAGTGAATAATGCGGATTCGAGCATCGGATTCTGCTTTCTTTTCCAAAAGCTCCAAGGTCGAATCGGATGATCCATCATCCCGCACATTGAGCGTTACATCGACGCCCTGCTGATTTA
The DNA here is from genome assembly GCF_033807855.1 of Variovorax sp. SPNA7. Lineage (NCBI taxonomy): Bacteria > Pseudomonadati > Pseudomonadota > Betaproteobacteria > Burkholderiales > Comamonadaceae > Variovorax > Variovorax sp. SPNA7. The sequence goes on along the minus strand of NZ_CP138513.1, from coordinate 2,185,648 downwards.
ATACGGATTCAAGCTGCTCTTCGAGCCAAGGGCTGCCATTATAGGTTGCCATCAGCACCAAGACGCGTGGCGTCATTTTCATCTCTTTCGTTTCCACTGACTTAATAGGATCCGCGCCGAGTCAAAACAACAATTGCGGTTTTTGCCAAAATAACAAGATCACCAAACACCGTCCAGTTCAATGCGTAGTCGGCATCTAATTTCACCCGTTCACCGTAGCCCAGGTCGTTGCGGCCGCCTACCTGCCAAGGCCCAGTAATGCCGGGCTTGACGCTCATATAGTATTTGGCTTTGGTGCCATAAAACTGTTTCAGCTCACTATCCACAACAGGCCGCGGGCCAACAAGACTCATCTCACCTCGTAGTACGTTCCAGAACTGCGGCAACTCGTCCAAACTGGTTTTTCGGATGAAACGGCCAAACTTTGTCACACGAGGGTCGTCACGGAGCTTGAAATCGCGCTCCCATTCGATTTGAAGCTCTGGATTCTTCGCCAAGTGATGCTGCAATACCTCAGCAGAATTCACCACCATGGATCGGAACTTGAGACAATCGAAGTCCTTCCCCTCAAGACCCACGCGACGGTGGCGATAAATTGCGGGGGTTCCGGTCGTGTAGCGCACGCACAACCAGACTCCCAAATAAATCAACCCGTGCGAGACTAGGAACAATAGCGCGACTACGACGTCGATTGCTCTCTTAGCTTTTTTCTCCCAAATAGAATGGCTCGAGCTTCGTCTCGAATTCTGGCTGATACCTGGGTCGGAAAAATTAATTTCAAACCCATCTACAGTTTCTTCTTTTTCACCCATACATTGGCCTCGTTTGTTTCAACCGCAGCTACGCGGCACAGCCTTATTAGCGTCCGATTGGCTGCTTAATCCAGATATAAGAAGCGCGGTTTGGCGGGTCTTGCCGGCAATCATTGGATCTCCCTTGGAGCTAATTGCTTGAACTCAAGAAGAAGTGTCTAAGCTGTCGGCTCTATGTAAATTTCGGCGCAAATCTCCCTCCTCGCATCAATTTCTGCGAATTTCATGAGAGACGAGAAAGATTGCGCCGGCTGCGGGGTGGGTTTGAAGCGTGGCCGGCCACGCTATAGATCGGTACCTATCGGTATCGCACTCCCACTTCACTGCCCAAGTTCACTACCTGAGCCGAAGGCAGAATGAGGCTGACCACACGGTTCCACTTCACGAGCGGCACCGGGTCGATGTAGACCACGTCTTGCGCCTCCAGGCTGAACTGCCTGGCCAGCACCATGGCGGCTGGGTTCTTGGCGTCCAGGTGGAAGATCGCAGGCAAACCGGTGGCACCCTGGCGAATCACGTAGATCTGGCCGGGGTTGGAGGTGGTGAGCACCGGGCCGCCCGCTTCGCCGAGGGCCTCATTCAGGTTGAGGCGGCCGTTGCTGCGCACCGTGAGTGCCGATGGGCGCAGGATTTCGCCCATCACATACACCTTGGCGTCTTCGCGGTTGGCCACGCGAATGGTGTCGCCGTTCCTCAAGGGAATGTCGTTGCCGTCGCGGCCGGCCTCGCGCAGGCGCGTGAGGTCGATGTCGATGGACTTGCCGTCGCGCACCAGAGTGACGGCCGAGCGGTTGCCGTTGGCGGTGATGCCGCCAGCGCGGTTGATCGCCTCGCTCAAAGTCATGGGCACGTCTGTGAAGATCTGCGAGCCAGGTACCCGCACTTCGCCCTCAATATAGGCACGACGGCTGCGGAAGGACTGGATGCGCACGGTCACTTCAGGCTCGCGCACCTGGGTGACGATGAGCTTGGAAATCAGGTCGCCGGCCTCGGCCTCGGTGAGCCCTGCCACCCTGACGCGGCCAACGTACGGAAAGGCGATTTCGCCCGACGAATCGACGATGAAGCCTGGCGCCACGCTCACACCGGTGGGATCGGCCTGCTGCGAGATGACCGCGCCGGCGTTGGGCAGCAGCTCGGGGTGGTCATACACGATGACGCCGACCACGTCTCCAGGGCCGATGGTGTAGCGCTGCGGCTTGCCGAAAAGGGCCTGCACTTCGGGCGGCACGTTCTTGGGCGCGGCCTTGGCCAGCGTGCGCACCAGGGCTGGCGTGATGGGAGTGATCCGGTCCTCGGGCGCTGCGTCTGGCAGGTACTGGAACTTGGACGGCAGGTCTTCAGCGACCTGGTACGGCTCCACGGTACCCATGCCCGGCACGACGGCGCACCCCTGAAGCAGGGTACCCAACATTACAGCGGCGGCCCATGCCGCCGCGTTTACTTCTCGTCTCAAAACCGACCCCCTCGTTGTTGCTTCAGCTCGGCCGACCGGCCCATCGAGGTCCAGCTTGTTGCTGAATACCTCATCACGTACCGATATTTTATCTTTTGTTGCTAAACGTTTGTATTCAACAAGTGACGCGGATCACTTTTTCGAAGATATCTCACGCTTCTTACCTTTTGCTACCCATTTCATGCAAAAAATGTGATGGATGCCCTTGCTCGGACAACATTGTTACTTAGAGGAAGTTACGCGCGGTAGAGCGAAGAAACCGGCTACTTGTCATCACTCATATTGGGTAGACCGGCGGCTTTTTTGTATCGCGCCAGGGATTGACACTGGCACTCAGCGGGCGGTCAGGTGCGGCATGTCCAATGCTCCAAAAAGAGCCTTTCGGGAGGGCATTTGTTGTTTATACCCATGTACACCATCGCAATTGACACCGGAATCTTCGTAGCTGGCGCCTTCCTGGGCGTCCTGTTCATGTGCCTGCTCCACGTTTCGAGGTCCGACGACTGATGCCGCCGGCCCGGCTTCATCGAGCCGGGCATGTAACCGTTGTTGCCGCGCATCACCACGGGACACCCCTCGTGACAGCCTGCTCAGGCGCCGTTAGGCCTTTTTCCCTACGGAAATCTGTGATGAAGTTGGCAAAAGCGCTTTTAAAATGTGAGCGGCCATCTGTGACAAGCAGTACTTCCAGCTACATTTTGTAAGCCAGAAGCAGCCGCTGATCCAGCGTAGCAAGCACCGGCAGTCCCAACGGACTGCCGTTCCTCGTTGTCGATTGCTTCTGCTCGCCCGCCTCCATGCGGGTCTCGCAGCCAGAAGGAATCCGGCAGGTCCCGGTGCTCTCGGCCCCTCTGTAGGGGCCACCTTCCAGCCATTTTTCAGGCCGTTCCTCGCGGACGGGCTACCCACCCCACGCGTGCAACCACAACGCGACGGCTTGAAGCGCATCTGTTGACTTTTTGAAACCAAAGTATCAATAATTAATGGTTGAGAACTATTTAGTTACTTAGCCGGGGGCGAGTTCAGCCCTTCTTTCCAACATCTTTTCTCTAACCAGTTGGCGTTCACCATGAAAAAACTCTCCCTCATCGCAGCAGCAGCCCTTGCCGTTACCACCAGCGCCGTCCTGGCAGCCACGAACCCGGCCACTTCGACGTTCCAGGTCCTGATCACTGTCAACAAGGCCTGCTCGGTGGTCGCGGGTACCGCTTCCAACATCGACTTCGGCGCGGTCGATTCGTCGGCCACCAACCTGTCCGCCAGCAGCAACATCAGCGTGACCTGCTCCAAGACGACGCCCTACAACATCGGCCTGCAGCCCTCGCTGGCCACCAGCACCACCGGCGCCGGCGTGATGAGTTCCGTGACCACTTCGGACACGGTCGCCTACCAGCTCCGTTCGGGAAGCGCCACCGGTCCGGTCTGGGGCAGCACCGCCACGGCTACCGATGTGGGCAACGGCGTGGCCGGCACCGGCACCGGTGTGGCGCAGACGATTCCCGTGCATGCCACGGTTGCCAGCGCCAACGTGACACCTGGCGCCTACGCCGACACGGTGACGGTCCTGGTCAACTACTGATCGATTGATCGACAGCCCATGCGCCACCTGCTGCTTCGCTATACCGCTGTTCTCGCGCTTGCCCTGGCGCAGGCGGCTGCATCGGCCAGCGGGCTGCAGGTGTCTCCGGTCACGCTGACGCTGCAGGCCACGCAAAACGCCGAAGGCCTTTGGCTCAGCAACACGGGCGACACGGTGGTGCACGCGCAGGTGCGGGTGTATCAGTGGACGCAAGAGAACGGCACCGAAAAGCTGACGCCCTCGCGCGAACTGCTGGTCAGCCCGCCGATGGTGCAGTTGGCCGCCTCCGACCGGCAACTGATCCGCGTGATTCGCTCGGGCGTTCCTGCGAGCACTGTCGAAGGCTCGTATCGGGTGATCATCGACGAGCTGCCGGTGGAGGTGAAGGAGAAGAAGGGCCTGCAACTGGTGCTGCGCTATTCGGTGCCGATCTTCATCGCGGCCGCGGGCGCCCAGTCGCCTGCGCCCCAGCTCGCATGGTCGCTGCGCCGCGAAGACGGCAAGGCGGTGCTCGAGGTGGCGAACAACGGCGGCATGCATGCGCAGCTTGCCGACGTGGAATTTCTCGACACGATCGGCCGCCGCACGCCGGTGCATGCCGGCCTGCTGGGCTACGTGTTGCCGGGCGCGCGCATGCGCTGGCCGCTGAAGACTTCCGCGGAGGCCTTTGCCCTCGGCGGCATCCTGGAAACGAAGATCAATGGCAACGCGACGCAGGAAAACATCCCGCCGCTCCCACGCGCCCGCTGAGCGCCTGCTGCCACTGCTGCTTCTCTCCGGTCTGGTGTCTTTTGCCGCTCAGGCTGAGAGTGCCGCAGCCGGCGCAAGCGCACAGGTGGCCGCCTCCACGGAGGGCGACCTGGCCGGCCCGGGCGGCAGCGACCTTTATCTTGAACTGAGCCTCAATGGCAATCCGCGCGGCCTGGTGCACTTTGGCCTGCGCGGGCAGGAGCTGTGGGCCAGTGCGGCCACGCTGCGGCAGCTGGGCTTCGTGCTGCCGGCGGGCGTGTCGGATCCGGTGCGGCTCAAGAGCCTGCCCGGGGTGCAGGTGAAGTACGACGCGGCGGTGCAGAGCGTGGCCATCCATGCCACCGCCGATGTGCTGCGCCTGCCCACGACGGTGGTCGACACATCGACGACCATCGTGCCCAAGGCCAGCGCTTCGCCCGGCCTGCTGCTCAATTACGACCTGTATGGCACGCAGGGGCGCGGCAATACGTCGAGCCTCAATGCGCTCACCGAACTGCGCGCGTTCAACGGGAGCTCGGTGCTCAGCAACACGCTGATGTCGCGCGCGGCCCGCAACGATGGCGAAGGCTGGCAGCACGATTCGGTCCGGCTCGACACCACCTGGAGCAAGTCATTCCCCGAAGACATGCTGACCCTTCGCGTGGGCGACACCACCACGGCCTCGCTGCCATGGTCGCGCTCCACACGAATCGGCGGCATCCAGCTGTCGCGCAACTTTGCGCTGCAGCCCTATCGCACGACCACGCCGCTGCCGGCCTTCCTGGGATCGGCCACGCTGCCTTCGCAGGTGGAGCTGTACATCAACGGCATGCGGCAGTACACCGGCCAGGTGCCGGCGGGGCCGTTCCAGCTGAAGACGGTGCCCAGCATCAACGGTGCGGGCAATGCGCAGGTGGTGTTGACCGATGCCTTCGGGCGCGCGACGACGCTCGATTTTTCGCTGTACGACACGCAGCGGCTGCTGGAGGCGGGCCTGTCGGACTGGTCGGTGGACCTGGGCATGGTGCGCAAGAGCTACGGCCTGCGTTCGTTCGACTACGGCAACGAAGCCGCCGCCACCGGCACCTGGCGCTACGGCGTGAGCAACAGCTTCACGCTGGAAGCACACGGCGAGGCCACCAAGGGGCTGGCCAAGGGCGGCGTCGGCGGTGCCTTGCTGCTGGGCCAGAGCGGCGTGCTGACGGGCGCGGTGGCGCAGAGCAGCTACGGCGCCGAGCAGGGCTCGCTGCTCAACCTGGGCTACAGCTGGCGCGACAACCGGTTCAATTTCACGGTCGAAGGCACCCGCACGCGCGGCGAGTACCGCGACGTGGCATCGCTGTACGGCAGCGCGCCGCCACGCGGATCGGGCCGCGCGTCGATCGGCTACACCACCAACGGCTTCGGCAGCTTTGGCCTGAGCTATCTGTACCTGCGCTATCCGGCGCAGGAGGCAACGCGCCTGGCAAGCGCGTACTGGTTCATGTCGCTGGGACGCAGCGCCTCGGTGAATGTGAGCCTCAACCAGAACCTGGACAACCGGCGGGAGCGCAGCCTTTTCGTGGGCTTCACCTGGGCGCTGGACGGCAAGGTCACGACCAGCACCGGCGTGCAGCGCGATGGCGACCGCACCACCTTCTCGGCCGATGCGCAAAGCTCGACGCCAAGCGAAGGCGGCATCGGCTGGCGCGCCGGCCTGCGCCAGGGCGGCGGCCAGAACGGCGGGCAGGCCGAGCTCGACTACCTGGGCCGCTACGGCCGCGCAATGGCGGGCATCAGCATGATCGGCGACAGCCGCTATGCCTACGCCGGCGCCACGGGTTCGGTCGCGTTCATGGGCGGCCAGCCCTTTGCGGCCCGGCGCATCGACGATGCCTTTGCGGTGGTCTCCACCGACGGCATCGCGGACGTGCCGGTGAGGCTGGAGAACCGCGACATCGGCACCACCGACAGCCACGGCATGCTGCTGGTGGCGCCGCTGCGCGCCTACCAGAACAACCAGCTGTCGATCGACCCGATGCAGCTGCCCGCCGACGTGCGGATCGAGCGCGTGAAGACGGTGGCCACGCCAAGCGACCGCGCCGGCACGCTGGTGCGCTTTGGCATCACGCCGATCAATGCGGCGGCGCTGCTGCTGGCGGACGAAGCGGGCAAGCCGCTGCCGCTGGGCAGCCGCGTGCGCGTGAACGGCGGCACCGGCGAGCCGGCGCTGGTGGGCTTTGACGGCGCGGTGTACCTGGAGTCGCTGGAGCCGCGCAACACGCTCGAGGTGCAGACGCCCGCCGGCCGCTGCCGGGCCAGCTTCGACTATCGCAAGGACGGCGCGGGGATTCCGCAGATCGGGCCGCTGCGCTGCATCAGGGAGGGGAAGACGCCATGAGCTTTTCTTTGAGCCGCACTTTGCGGGCGCTGCGCCTGCCGTTGTTTTGTGGGTTGCTGTGGTGGGTGGGGGTGGGGAGTGCGCAGGCGGCGATCAGTTGCACGGCGTCGATGTCGGCCCTGAATTTCGGGCCGGTGGAACTGGTCGATGGAGGCACCCCGCCATCCTCCACGGCCACACTGGACTACACCTGCACCAATACCGGCAACTCCGCCGAGGTTGCGACGATCTGCTTCAACATTGGCGACGGCGACGAAGGTCTCACAAACTTCAATCCGCGCGTCATGAAGAGCGCCGCCGGAAACTCCCTGAAGTTCCAGCTCTATCACCCGACGGGCAACACGATCTGGGGTTCAACCGGCAACACGGCGGTGCCGAATCCCTACATCGCTACGTTGAGCGTTCCTCGCCGAGTTTCTGTTTTTACGCCAGGAACTGCATCGGGAACCGCCCTCATGCGTGGGGTGTTGCTTCCGTCCCAGGGCGGGGTACCTCCAGGCGACTACCGGGACAACTTCGGCGGAATTCACACTTCGATCAGGCTCTCGTCGAACTGCGGCACCTCGGCCTCGGACAACTTTCCCTTCGTGGTTACTGCGACCGTCGCCAAGAGCTGCCTGGTCACGGCCGACCCGCTGAACTTCGGCAGCATCGACGGCCTGCCGGGCATGGGCAACAGGGACCAGACGAGCACGATCAACGTTACCTGCTCGACGTCCACCGCCTACCAGGTCGGGTTGTCGCCATTGAATGGATCGACCGCCGGTGCTGGCGCAATGGCGCCGACGGGGGGCGTGCCGGGCAACACGGACACGGTGCCCTACCGCCTCTACCGCGATGCCGCTCGCTCGATCCCCTGGGGCAACGTCTTGAACAACAACACCCTCACGGGCACCGGCACGGGCACGGCCCAGGCGCTGACCGTGTACGGCCGGGTCCTTGGCAGCAGCGTGAACGTGCGGCCGGACAGCTATCGGGACACCGTGACGGTCACCGTGACCTACTGACGCGCCAGTGCCAGGCGAGGGGTCGCCGCCAAAAAAAAGCGCAGGCGGCCTTAATTTTCCGGCTACTCTGCCGATAACCCAGGTTGGGGCATCGATGCGATGCCCTCCACCGAGGTTGCGACGAGAGGAGGTCCCATGTCCGGAAACATGTCCCGAGCGGGTTCGGCCGGCCTGCTGCTTCCACCGCGCGCCGCACGCGCGGCGGCCGCCGTCGGCATGCTGCTGCTGTTGCCGCTGCGGCTCGGTTCCGCCGAGCCGACGCACGGCCCGCAGAGCGCCACGGCGCGCTTCAACGTGACGATGATCGTGCTCCCGACCTTCAAGGTGCTCCAGGTCACGCCGGTGAATGGCGGGCATGAGTACCGCGTCTGGACCAACATGAAGTCGGTGCTCATCAAGGGCCGCGAGTACCGCTTCGACAAGGTCGGCGAAACCGCCTTCACCGTGGCCGGCACCACCGCCGACGGCCTCGACACCCTCGACCCCACCTGGCGCGGCGCCATCGGCGCGATGGCCGCCATCACGGCCCGCGCCGGGCCGCAAACGGCTGGTGCTGCTGCTGCGGATGGAGACGGGAGCAATGCGATGAGGGTGACGGTGATTTACTGAGCGTTCATTTATTGAAGCGTTCGTCGCAACGCACGCAGCGGCGCTGTGAGGCGCCATGATTTCGACGTTTGGTGCGCCTTCAGTTCGCAGCGGATGGCATTCAGGGCGCGTTCAACTTCCGCTACCCGGGCGTTTGCCGCTTCCAGCTCCAAGGTTTTCGCCTGGACTTCGACTTTCAGTTTTGCCACGTGCTCGCTGAGGTCAGGCATTGGCGGAGCCAAGCCATGCTGCATCCGCTTCCAGCTGTCGGCAATGGCCTCCGGGTCGGTCGAGGGGCGTAGAAATACCGAGAACTCGAGCGAGTTGTACGGGGTGTCGCAAAACCCGGCGCACTCGAAATCCAGCAGCCCATACCGAGCCGCCTCGATCATCAGGGCCGCACAGCTTTGCGGCGTGAACACCCAACAGTGAACGTCGTGGTAGTTCTCCGTCGTCAACGCATCCTGCACCATGTCCATGGCCACCTCGAACGAGTGGCAGTGTTCGAGCTGTGATGGATCGAGCGGCCCTTTCCATGCCTGGTTGACATCCACATGCCGCGCATACGTCACGTGATCGAAGATGTTGGCCGGTAGCGGTCTTCTGGCACGGCGCGCATATGCATCGATCAGGTCCTGCAATGCAGTTTCCCGGCGCAGGTAGTCGAAGGTAAACCTCTTGTCCGGAACGACAAGGCGGATCTGGCCTCCTGGCTTGAGCACCGCGCGAAGTTCCTTCAGCCAGGTAATGAGATCGGGAACGTGCTCCACGACGTGCGAAGCAATGACGTAGTCGACCTGGCGCCCTGCGCATTCGAGCAAGGTATTGGCACCCCAGACCGCATCGACTTCCACGATCTGATCCACGTCGATGCCGTGCCCGACACCATACTTTTTTCGTAGCGCCCCGGTATCGACGTGATCGACGTAGACGACATCCGTTTCCGACTTGTGGAAAAAGGGGCTGCACAGAGCTCCAATTTCAAGGACGGTTGAACCGGGCGTCGGGATGCCCGCTCGCACGATGTCTCGAATATTCAAAGCTGCGCCCTCGCCAAGAAAGTCGAGCAGCGATTTTGGCGCGGTTGGCTCGGCCGAGCGCCGTGCGTTTCGACTGCTCACATCCCGTATGCGTCAGGCCACACGGCGACCGGTTGGATCAGGCGGCGAGCGCAAAGCGCTCATCGTTCCTCGTCTTTTCGGCTTGGCTCTGCTCGACGAACTTGGCCCGCTTGATCTTCACCTTGTGAAGCTTGCGCGCCTGCCACAAGTCGTGCTCCGCCTGCATGCGCAGCCAGGTCCCGGGCTCTCCAGTCAGCCACTCGGCGAGCCGTATAGCCATTTCTGCACTGATCGCAGCGCGCCCGTTGAGGACACGCGACAGCGCGGTGCGAGACACCTTCAACTGCTCAGCAGCTTCCGTTACCGTGATTCCCATGGCCGGAAGCACGTCTTCTCGGAGGATCGATCCGGGGTGCGGAGGGTTGTACATGTTCACCATATCGGATCCTTTCAGTGGTAATCCTGATAATCGACCAGGATGGCATCCCCACCCTCAAACGTATAGGTCAAGCGCCAATTTCCATTCACGGAGACTGCCCAATGTCCCGCGAGATCGCCGTTCAATGGATGCCACCCAAAACCCGGAAGGTTCATGGCCTCCGGGATTGAAGCGGCATGTAGAACAGCCATAAGCCGCAGCAGCTTGGGCGCGTGATGAGGCTGAATGCCACTCTTCTTGCCCGTCAGAAAAAATTCCTGAAGCCCCTTGTGGCGCCACGTTTTTATCATGTGCCATTGTAGCGCGTAACGCTACAGGCATCAAATTGCCGATCCAAGCCAGTGCTTGCTCGACGGCTCCGAACTCAGGGAGTAGACGGTCCTCTCCAGCCTCTATGCGGATCTGGTGCGGCGTCGCTCAATCCTGCAGCGCCGCGTCTGAACCATCCTGATGGGCGACTTGAAAACTGTCAGAAGTTCCACCATGCTTCTGCCACTCAGGATTTATCGCAATGCAGACTCTCGCCAAACAAGTGATGGAGCACGCCGCCGGGTTGCCGGAAGGCACGCCCTTGGTCGCGAAGGAACTGCTGCACCTGGGGAATCGAGCCGCCGTGGACCAGGTTCTGTCCCGCCTCGTGCAGCGCGGCGGGCTGCTGCGCGCGGGCCGCGGAATCTATGCCCTGCCAGTCGAAAGCCGCTTCGGCTCCCGGGCGCCCTCGGCTGCCAAGATGGTCGAGGCATTGGCGAGCCAGCGCGGGGAAACCATCGTGCCGCATGGTGCGTCTGCCGCCAACGCGCTTGGTCTCACTACGCAGGTACCTGTGCGGGCGGTTTATCTGACGTCGGGGCCAAGCCGTCGCTTGAAGCTGGGAGCACAAACGGTGGAGTTGCGGCATGCGCCGGTGTGGCAGTTGATCCTTCCGGGCCGCGCCGCGGGCGATGTGGTGCGGGCACTGGCATGGCTCGGGCCGGAGAAGGCCGGCAAGGCGCTGCGTGCGCTGCGCGCCAAACTACCGCCAGCCGAGTTGAAGGAGGTGGCGTCGGCACGTGCGCGCCTGCCGACCTGGATGGCCCAGGAGGTCAGTGCGCTGGTGCCGCATGACTGAGTTCTTCGAGCTCCCTGCCGACGGGGTCGATGGATAACCCCGCTGAGCCGACAGCAGCCGCGACGGCCCCCCTCGGATCATCCTGCGTTGCGAGGCACAGGCGTATTGAGCAACTGCTGCTCCCAAAGATACGCGATGCCGCTGCCGGCGAAGTGCTGGATGAGAATCTCGGTCAGCTCCTCGACATGCTCGGTGCGCGCCCAATCGCGTTGCCATTCGCCAGTGAGTGCCATCACGGTCATCACGTTTGCGCCGGCCGCGATCATTCGCTGGATGGCAACTTCGTGAGACTCCTTCGAGATCCCGCCCGACGCGTCGGTGATCACGGTCACGTCCCAGCCTTCGCCGGCGGCCTGGATGACAGGCATTGCGACGCAGACCTCGGTCCACAGGCCGGCGATGATCAGTTGCTTGCGGCCAGTCGCCTTGACGACGCTCACCACATTTTCGTCCTGCCAGGTGTTCACCCAGGTGCGATCGATGACTTCCTGGTCTGGAAATACGTCGGTGATCTGCTTGAAGAGAAGTCCGCCGCGCGCCGCGATCACGCTGGTGAGAATGGTCGGAACATTGAAGGCTTTTGCCAACTTAGCCAGCGCGGTCGTGTTGTTCACCACGGCCTGCGGGTCGTGGCTGTTCAGGTTGGAGAGCTGGTAGGGCTGGTGGTCGATAAGAACGAGTACCGAGTCTTCGGGACGAAGAAGCGAAGCCAGGCCGTTGCGAAAAGTCATTGATGGATCCTTAGTTTCGGTTGTGAACGGGACGTTGCTTGCCCCGAAGCAGGATTCTGTTGTTCCCCTCTTTGATGCGGTAGTACCATTTCGCGGCGAGCTGTGTCGCGCAACGGGGAACACCAAATTGGATATCGAAGAGCTGCAGACATTCGTGGAAGTTGCCGATGCCGGCGGGGTTTCGTCTGCTGCGCTGCGGCTTGGGGTGTCCAAGTCGATCGTCAGCCGTCGCCTCTTGCGGCTTGAAGCGGAACTGGGTGTGCAGCTGCTCGCGCGATCCACCCGCGGGGCCGCGCTCACTGAAGCCGGGGCCACCTTCCGGGACCATGCAGCCAGGGTCTGCACCGAGATCAATGTGGCCAGGGAAGCGATCCTGCCCGCCGGCGACCTTCGCGGCCGCTTGCGCGTTGCGGTGCCGTTTTCCTTGGGCCCGACTCACTTCGCTCCCATGCTCGCGGAAATGGCGCGACGCCACCCCGGGCTTCACATCCAGACTTGCTACAGCGATCGCTTCGTCGATCTCATCGCGGAGGGTTACGACTGCGCGATACGGGTCGGCTATCTACAGGACTCCAACCTGATCGCAAGGCGCATCGGCCCGGTCCATGGAAAGCTCGTCGCGAGTCCGGCCTATGTCAAGGCGCATGGCTCGCCCGAGACACCGGAGGAGCTTGCCGGCCATCAGGCCCTGATGCAGGGAACCGAGGCCTGGCAGCTCACGGATGGCGACAAGGTCATCACGGTTCGCCCGCAGGGGCGCTTCAAGGCCGACAACGGCACGGCCCTGGTCGCCGCTGCGACAGCAGGACTCGGGATCGCCTACCTGCCCGATTGGCTCACCGATGAACATGTGGCTTCCGGGGCACTCGTGCAGGTCATGACACGCCATCCGCCACCGCAGGCAGGTGCCTATGTGGTCCGGCCGCCGGGCCAGCATCCCGCACGGAAGATTCGGGTCCTCACCGAACTCCTGATCGAGTATTGCGACCCGTCTCCGCATCCGGCCCCTGCGCCGCTCCGGCATTGAAGGAAGCAACTCACTGCGAGTCGATCCTGGCCTGCAAACCCGCAGGCTTCAACCGGCTCGAAAGAAAATCCAGAAACGCACGGTGCACAGCGGTACTGTGCCGGCGCTGCAGGTACACGGCGGACAGCCACATGTCGCTGCGGACGAATTCCGACAAGACGGGCACCAGTCGACCGCTCTCGACATAAGGTTTCAGCACGACCGACGGCAGATAGACGACGCCGGCCCCCAACAGTGCTGCCTGGATCAGGGGGCCAGCTTCCGTGGCATCCAGCCTTCCACGGATCGCGACTTCGACTGGCTGGCCGTCGGCCTTGAAGTGCCATTTCGGCAGCGGATTCAGATGGGTATTGAACAGCGCTGCGTGTTGCGCGAGCTCATCGGGATGAACGGGCACGCCATGCTTGCGCCAGTACACCGGGGCCGCGCAGACGCTGAGTTCCATGGCCACGAGCTTTCGAACAATCAGGTTCTCGTTGGCTGACGCGCCGAAGCGAAGCGCGATGTCGATGCCCTCTTCTGCAAGATCGACCATGCGGTTCGTGAGCACAAGACTGATGCTGACCTCCGGATAGTGGCCAAGAAAGGTGTTGATCAGCGCCGGCAGTTCCGTCAGCTCCATGCCGAGCGGTGCCGAAATGCGCAGCCGCCCGCTTGGGACCCGCGCGCGGTCTTGAAGCTCGGCGCGTGTCACGTCGGCCAGTTCCAGTATCGGCCTGCTCCTGTCGAGCAGCAGCAGGCCTGCGTCCGTGAGGCTGACCGCGCGATTGGTCCGGTTCAGCAACCGCACGCCGAAGCGGTGCTCGAGGGCCGCGATGTATTTGCTGACGGTCCCCCGCGACAGCGCCAGGTGCTTGGCGGTGCGGGAGAAGCTTCCGGAAGAGGCCACCTCGCTGAAGGTGCGCAGGAGATCCAGGCTGTCCATGATTGTTCTCCTACAAAGCTTTCGTCCGGTCGATGTTCAGGCGAGGCCGAGTTTTTTTCTCAGGCTCGCGTCCACCGGTCCCGCAGGCATGAAGCGGCGCAGCTTCGTCAGCAAGGACGCCTCCCCCGGCGGCGTGCAGCGCATGCGCCATGGGCCGAGCGCCGCCTCGACGATGGTGCCCGCCACGCCGTGCGGCTCGGGCGCACTGTTCACGCTGTCGGCCACGGAGAGCGCCACCAGGTCGCGTTCGCGGTCATAGCCCGCGATCCGCACCTTGGTGCGCGGTGCGTTGGCATCGAGGTTGGTCCGGGTGAAGGCCGGCTGCACCAGCGTCGCGCGAATGCCGAACTGGCGCACCTCGTGGTCCAGCGATTCCGACAGTCCTTCCACCGCGTGCTTGGTGGCCGCATAGAGCCCCATGTACGGGGCGGGAAGCACACCGAGCACCGAGCTCACGTTGACGATCCGCCCGCGGCGCTGCTGGCGCATGTACGGCAGCACGGCGCGCGTCGTGCGAAGAATGCCGAAAACGTTGGTGTCGAACAGCTCCGCGGCCTCGGCCGTCGCGGTTTCCTCGACCGCGCCGATCATCATCATTCCCGCGTTGTTGACCAGCACGTCGATGCGCGTGGCCTGCTCGATGACGGATTCGATGCCCGCCTGGACCGAGCCTTCTTCGCGAACATCCATCTCGACGAACTCGACACCGGGCAGCGCAGGTGCCTTGCGCAGGTCGCGCGCGGTGCCGAACACGCGGCAGCCGCGCGCCACGAACATTTCCGCAGCGACGCGCCCGATGCCCGAGGACGCGCCCGTCACGACAACAACTGATGAACTCGACATGGCAATTCCTTCGATCTCTTGGTGAATGGTGATGAGGCGCGTCAGTGCGCGGGCTGGGCGGCGTTGCCTGGTTTGATCCTGAACCAGATCGAATACATCGCCGGCAGGAACACCAGCGTGAGGATCGTTCCCGCGAAGGTGCCGCCGATCAGCGTGTACGCCAATGCGCCCCAGAACACTGAGTGCGTCAGCGGAATGAACGCGAGGATCGCTGCCAGCGCCGTCAGGATCACGGGCCGTGCACGCTGCACGGTCGCCTCGACGACCGCATGGAACGGATCGAGCCCCTCCTGCTGGTTGTGGTGGATCTGCCCGAGCAGGATCAGCGTGTTGCGCATCAGGATGCCCGACAGCGCGATGAGCCCGACGAGCGCATTGATGCCGAAGGGCTGCTGGAACAGCAGCAGGGTCGGCACCACGCCGATCAGCCCGAGCGGGCTCGTGAGAAACACCATGACCATCGCGGAGATCGAGCGCACCTGGAAGATGATGATGAGCAGCGTGACCGCCAGCATGATGGGGAACAGCGGCAGCATCGCCGCGGTCGCCTTCTCCGATTCCTCGATGGAGCCGGCCTGCACGATGCGGTAGCCGGCCGGCAGCTTCTGCACCAGGGGCTGCAATTGCGCGGTGAT
Organism: Variovorax sp. SPNA7; assembly: GCF_033807855.1. Taxonomy (NCBI): domain Bacteria; kingdom Pseudomonadati; phylum Pseudomonadota; class Betaproteobacteria; order Burkholderiales; family Comamonadaceae; genus Variovorax; species Variovorax sp. SPNA7. The sequence continues at coordinate 2,170,328 of NZ_CP138513.1, read as the reverse complement.
CGCGGTCGATACGTCGGGCGGCTGCAGCCCGTCGGCGATGTCCCCCTGCACCGTGATCGTGGGCATGCGGTCGCGCCGCCGCATGATGGGTTCTTCCATCCGCACCTCGACCTCGCCGACCTGCGACAGCGGAATGCGCTGGCCGCCGGCACCGGCGAGCGTGAAGTCCGCGAGCTTCGCGGGATCGAGCCGGGTGCTGCCGGCCGAACGGGCCACCACCTGCACGGTGCGGATGTCCTCGCGCACGGTGGTCACCGGCGCGCCGCTCAACAGGAACTGCAGTTGCTGCGCCACGGCGCTCGAACTCAGCCCGACAGCCTGCAGGCGGTCCTGCTTCAGGGTGAAGTGCAGCGTGGGCGTGCGGGTGCCCCAGTCGGTGTTGACGGTGCGCATCATCGGGCTGGCATCCATCACCTGCCGCACCTCGGCCGCGATCCTGCGCAGCTCGTTCGCATCGGGTCCGCTGACACGGTAGGCCACGGGGAACGGCGAGTACGGCCCGAACACGAGTTGCGTCACGCGCACCCGCGCCTCGGACGCGAGGCCGTCGGCAATGGCCTGGCGCAAGCGGTGCTTGAGCGCTTCGCGCTCCTCCTGGCTGGCCGTGCGCACCACGATCTTGGCGAAGGACGGGTCGGGCAGTTCGGGCCCCATCGCGAAGTAGAAGCGGGGCGCACCCTGCCCGATGTAGGAGGTGACGATCTGCGCCTCCGGCTGCGTGGACAGCCAGGCCTCGACCTTGGCCGTGGCATCGCTGGTCTGCGTGATCGAGGTGCCGTAGGGCATCTGCACTTCGACCAGGACTTCGGGGCGGTCGGAGATCGGGAAGAACTGCTTCTTGACCACGCCCATGCCGAGGATCGACACCACGAAGAGCCCGACGACGGCGCCCGCCACCAGCCACTTGCGCGCAATGACGCGCGCCAGCACGCCCCGCAGCCGGTTGTAGCGCGGCGTGTCGTAGATGGCGGCATGGCCGCCTTCGATCTTCTTGAAGTTGGGCAGCAGCTTGACGCCCAGGTAAGGCGTGAACACCACGGCGACCACCCACGATGCGATCAGCGCGATGCCGACGATCCAGAACATGTTGCTGGTGTACTCGCCCGCGGTCGACGGTGCAAAACCGTTGGGCATGAAGCCCACTGCCGTGACCAGAGTGCCCGAGAGCATCGGCGCCGCCGTGTGGCTCCAGGCATAGGCGGACGCGGCCACGTGGCTGTAGCCCTCCTCGATCTTCACCACCATCATCTCGATGGCGATGATGGCGTCGTCCACCAAGAGGCCGAGCGCGAGGATCAGCGAGCCGAGCGTGATGCGGTCGAAGTTCTTGCCGGTCGCGGCCATCACCACGAAGACCACGGCCAGCGTCAGCGGCACGGCGGCAGCCACCACCAGGCCCGCGCGCCAGCCCATGCTCAGGAAGCTCACCAGCATGACGACCAGCAGGGCCGCGAAGAACTTGACCATGAACTCGTCGACCGACGCGCTGATGTTCACCGACTGGTCCGTGACCTTGGTGAGGCCAAGGCCCAGCGGCAGCTCGGCATTGATGGCGCGGGCTTCCACGTCCAGCGCCTTGCCCAGGTCGAGCCCGTTCCAGCCTTCCCGCATGACCACGCCGATCAGCAAGGCGGGCTCGCTGCCGTTGCGAATCATGAAGGTGGCCGGGTCTTCGTAGCCGCGCCTGACCGTGGCCACGTCCGACAGCTTCAAGGTGCGGCCCTGCGCGATCACCGGCGTGTCGCGGATCTTCTGCAGGGTGTCGAATGCGCCGTCCAGCCGAATGAACACCTGCGGACCATTGGTTTCCACAGAGCCGGCCGGGCTCAGCGCGTTCTGGCCGTTGAGCGCCGCGAACACGTCCTGCGGCCCGATGCCCAAGGTGGCCAGCCGATCGTGCGCGAACTCGACATAGATGCGCTCCGACTGCTCGCCCGCGATGTTGACCTTCTTCACGCCCGGCACATGCAAGAGGCGCTGGCGCAACGCCTCGGCGTCGCGCACCAGCACGCGCTGTGCTTCCCCCTTGGCCTTGAGCGCGAACAGGGCGAAGGTGACGTCCGCATACTCGTCGTTGATCATCGGCCCGATCACGCCGGCCGGCAGGCTGCCCGCTTCGTCGCCGAGCTTCTTGCGCGCCTGGTAGAACTGTTCCTGCACCTGGGCCGGCGGTGTGCTGTCGAGCAGCGTCAGGGTCGTGAACGCCAGGCCGGGCCGCGTGTAGGTTTCCGTGCGGTCGTAGTAGCGCAGCTCCTGCAGGCGCTTCTCGAGCTTCTCGGCGACCTGGTCCTGCATCTCCTGCGCCGTGGCGCCGGGCCAGGCGGTGATGACCGTCATCACCTTGACGGTGAAGGCCGGATCTTCCGCGCGGCCGAGCTTGAAGAACGCGACCAGCCCTGCCAGCGAGATCAGGCAGATCAGGAACAGCGTGATGGATCGCTCGCGGACGGCCAGCGCCGAGAGATTGAAGCGGCCTTCGCTCATGGGCGGGCTCCGCCCGCCGCGGCGGTCGCGGTCGAGGCCGCGACACGCACCTTCTCGCCTTCGCGCAGCAGGTGTGCGCCAAGCGCGACCACCTGGTCGCCCTGCTTGAGCTGCCCGGCCACCAGCGCACGCTCGCCGTCCAGCCGCTCGACGGCCACCGGCTGCCAGCGCACCGTTAGCGGATCGCCGCCGATGACCCAGACGCCTGTCGCCTTGCCCGTGTCGAACAGCGCGGCGATCGGCACTTGGACGCCTCCTGCCGGTACGGACTTGCCATCCGCGATATCAACCGTCACCGTCGCGCCCAGCGGTGCGCTGGCGAGCGCGCCTTCGAGCACGTAGCGCGCTTCGAAGGTGCGCGTGAGCTTGTCGGCCGCATCGGAGAGCTGCCTGAGCCTGACGGGCACGGCAGCGCCTTCCTTGCCGAACAGCGTGGCCTGCCCGCCGGAGCCGATGGCCGGGCGCAGCGTTTCGGGCAACTGGAGCACGGCCTCCCTGCGCCCGGCCTGCGCCACGCGGACCACCGGCTGCCCGGCGTTCACGACCTGGCCAGGCTCGGCCAGCGTCTCGAGCACCGTGCCGTCCGCATCGGCAACGAGTTCCGAATAGCGATTCGAATTGCGCGCGACTTCCGATTGCGCTTCGGCTGCACCGAGCTGGGCCTGCGCGGCATCCGCGGCAGCCTTGGCCTGGTCGTATGCCGAGGCGGAAATGGCGCCGGTGCCGCGCAGATCGCGGTAACGCGCTTCCTCGTCGCCGGCCTGCTTGGCGCGCGCCCGTGCGGCGCTGACCGCCTCCTGCTGCACACGCGCCGCCAGCCTCAGGTCGACCGGGTCGATGCGCATGAGCAGTTGCCCGCGCTTGACCGTCTGGCCCGCGTCGACCAGGCGCTCCAGCACCTTTCCGGAAACGCGAAAGCCCAGGTCGCTTTGAACCCGCGCGGCGACGGTGCCGGTGAACGAACGCGATGCCGACGCGGCGGCCTGGACCGTGGCGGCGCGCACCAGCGGCGTCTGGGTGCGCGGATCGGGCAGGGCCTTGTCGTCGCAGGCGGCCAGCGCGAACGGCAAGGCGCAGACGAAGGCGGATGTGAGGAAGCGGCGCGTGTGCATGAGGGGCCCATTGACGAATCGATCAGGGCCCCGATTCTGATAACAGTGACCAATTTAGTCAATGGTCACAAAGAAATTAATGTTTCAAGGCGACAAGCTGCGCAGCACCAGGCCCGACAACTGGGCTGGCGCCTGGTCCGTGTAATGGGAGCTCAGCTGCAGGATCACGGGGTTGATGTAGGGGTGCATGACCAGGTAGATGGCCGCCGCCGTCTCGTCGATGGGCGTCTTGCGCTCGAAGTCGCCCGACTCGCGCCCCTGCCTCAGCAGCTCGAGCAGCATCTGCCGGATTGACTCTTCATGCGCAATGGCCGACGGCCAGCGCTCGTTGGCCGCCGAGATCGCGATCTCGTAGAGCTTGCGGTCCTGGAAGAACAGCCGAAGGCCCGAATCGACAATGGCCTTGAACATGCGGCGTAGTTTCTCGGGCGGGCTTTCGACCCCGTCGACCGCTGCGCGGATGTCCACCTGGATCTCGCGCAGGCAGTTCGAGCAGATCATTTCGCCGATCGCCTGCTTGGACTCGAAGAACTTGTAGATGTAGGCCTTGGAGAAGCCGATGGCCTTGGCAAGGTCGGAAACCGTGGTCTTCTCGTAGCCGTACTGGCTGAAGTGCTCGGTGGCCGCCACGACGATCTGCGCCCGCACGTCGTGATCGGCCGGGCCCCGCGCGGCAGGCGGAGAAGAAGTTGCGTTGTTCATGCCGGGAGCTTAGCGCCTGGACAAACAAACGACAACAAGTGACCAAATTGAATTATAGTCACTCACTTTCTTTTGCCTTTCCGTCCACCACCCGGAGCAATCCCATGTCCCACCGTACGCTTGCCCTGCCCCTGCTGTTCAGCCTCCTTGCGGGCTGTGCTGTCGGGCCTGACTATGTCCGGCCTGTCCCGAACCTGCCGGACCGCTTCATCGGCGAGGCCGCGCTCGGCCAGCGATCGGCCACCGCCAACGCCGAACTGGTGGCGTGGTGGAGCGGCTTCGGCGATGCGCAACTGGCCGGCTATGTCGAACAGGCGCTGAAGCAGAACCTCGACCTTGCGCAGGCTTCCGCCCGCGTGGCGCAGGCCCGGGCCGGGCTTGGTGCGGCGAATGCGGCGCTGCTGCCTTCGGGCAATCTCGGCGCGCAGGCCGCCAGGGCCTACCAGTCGGTGGAGACGCCGCTGGGCCAGGTGCTGAACGCGCAGCCGGGTTTCGATCGCTACGGCAACGCCTACGAAGCGAACCTCGGCGCCAGCTGGGAGCTGGACATCTTCGGCGGGCTGCGCCGGGGACGCGAGGCCGCGCTGGCCGACTACCAGGCATCGGAGGCCGGCGCGGCCGCCACGCGCCTGGCCGTGGCTGCGCAGACCGCCGACATCTACATCACCTTGCGCGGCCTGCAAACCCGCCTGGACATTGCACGCCGGCAAGTCGCAACGCAGCAGGAACTGGTGTCGAAGATCGACCTGCGCTACGGCAAGGGGCTCGCCGCAGAGTTGCAGTTGCGCCAGGCCGAAGGTGCGCTGGCGCAGGTCCGCGCGTCGGTGCCGGCGCTCGAGGCGGGCGAGGCCGCGGCCATGAACGCGCTCGACGTGATGCTGGGCACGGCGCCGGGTGCGCACCGCGCCGAACTGGCCACGGCAGCGGCCATTCCCGTCGCACCGCGCATCGGCGTCGCCGGATCGCCCGCCGAATTGCTGCGGCGCCGGCCCGACCTGATCGCCGCCGAGCGGCGCCTGGCGGCATCGAATGCGCGCATCGGCGTGGCCGTGGCCGAGTACTACCCGAAGCTGTCGCTCGCGGGAACGCTCGGCAGCGCCACGTCGGTGGCCAGCGGCAACCTGTTCACCGGGGGCGCGAGCCAGGCAGCCGCCCTGCTCGGCCTGCGCTGGCGGCTGTTCGACTTCGGGCGCATCGATGCGCAGATCGAGCTTGCCAAGGGACAGGACGCGGAGCTGCTCGCGGCCTACCGGCTCGCCGCGCTGCGTGCGACTGAAGACGTGGAAAACGCTTTCTCCGCTCTGGTCAAGCGCGAGGAACAGGCCACCGTGCTCGCGCAAGGGGAGGCATCGCTCGGCCGTGCGCGAGGGGCATCGTTCGCGGCCTATGAGCGAGGCGTGGTCAGCCTGATCGAAGTGCTGCAGGCGGACGAGAGCCTGCTGCGCGTGGCCGATGCAAGAGCGCAGGCGCAAACGGAATCGGCGCGCGCGGCGGTCAGTGCATTCAAGGCGCTGGGTGGCGGCTGGCAGGCGAGCCAAGGAGCAGACCAACTCCCTAGAGTCAGCGGCCCCAAGGACGCCACCGGCCTAGCGTCGCGGCGACAAGGCACCCGATGACGATGCCCATGGCGTCGGCCACCAAGTCGGACACCTCGGCCGAGCGATTCGGTGTGAACGACTGCAGCACCTCGATCAACACGCCGTAGCCGACGAGCAACGGCAGCACGATGCGCTGATGCGACGGCCATGCCTCGCGCCCAAGCCAGGCCAGGACCCCAAACGCCAGCAGATGGTTGGTCTTGTCCCACCCCGTCGAGGGCAGCGGCACTGTGATGGGCATCAGGGCCAGGACGAGGATCACCGCGGCGGTGAAGAAAAAAGCGAAGCGCCAGGTGCGCGAGTCGTCGAGTAGGCCGAGCATGTGGGTCGAGGTGATTGGCGAGTGATTGTCGCCTCGCAGGGCCGCTCGCAGCCGAGACCGGCAATCCGGGCCCAGAGATCGACACACCAAAGAAAAACGGGTCAGAGCTTGTGGCCCTGACCCGTTGATCTATCTAGCAATTTGGTCGTGTGAAACCGATCGAAAGATGGGCTATGCACCGCATGAATACTGGCTCATGCCAATTCATAAAAACTTTTGTACCCCCTTTTGTACCCCCTCCGTGAGTTCCTCTCGTCTAGTCGATTTTTCGCAACATTCTTTGGGTCTTCTCGACTGAACCGCCAGACTTATGGACTGCTGGCCGCTCGACACAACGGCACGGCATAGCGGGGCGGCATGCGTCACAGGCCATGCGACCTAGAATGTCGGCAGGCTCTCCAGATTGTCCCGCGTCGACTTGTCCTTCTTGGTTTTCAAATATTCGGTCTCGACCGGCATGATTTCCAGTTGTGCGCCCGTCTGCCAGGATTTGTCAGCTTTCTGGATGATGGTCGTGAACTTGCTCCCCGCCTTGATTTTCTCGACCGCCTGCGGACGCGTCATTTCGACAGGCTTGCCCGAGCTGAATTTTCCTTCCGCGCCAACTTCAAACACTTTGAGGTGCTGGATATGAGTCTCGTCACTGTTGTAGCGAACGTGGCTGACGTAGTAGTTGCTTGCCATAAGAGTTTTGCTTTCTTTGCTGAGTAACTTGCCTTTGCGGTCCGCGCGAAGTGCGCTGCTTTCTCCCGCCGACGCGCTTCGCTCGCTAGAGAGTCGCTGGATTGACCGTGGACGGTGCTGATGGGCACCCCCATTGTGTAGGTAGGCAGATGCGGTCTGGCGCGAAGGGAGTGATTTTTTTCGCTGACAGTCACTTAGTGCGTCTACGCGCTTCTGCGCCGGAGCGCACTATGGACGTGGATTGACTGGTTTGGCGATGAAATTACCTCAGAATTACCCCACGCGAGTAGCTCAAAAACTGAGGCATAGCCAAGCGTATGGGGGCGTACTTAAACATGGCTCGCCACTACGCGCTGTACCTCGCCTGAGCATCTGTCGTGACTCCACAGAGAGCGCGAATGTAACCGTTGAAAGCCGCGTGATCCCGGGTTCGCATAGCGCGGCCTTCAGTTGCAGCATCAACGCGAGAAGAGGTCGCGAATCCTCTCGAACGGAAGGCCGGTTTCCGCCGCACGCCGAACCTTCCGGTCGATCGCGAGGTTGAGCGGCAGTTCGCGATCAAGCGCATCGAAGAGGTCGAGACCATCCATGCAGACGACGCGCTTCCCGCGTCCGAAGGCGACCAAGCCCTCTTCGGTGAAGCCGCTGTTGCTGACGAACAGCCCTCGCGCCCACGCTGCCTTCTGCTCTAGCTTCCCCTGAAATGCGTGCAGATCGGCAGCGCTGGTCTTCGCCGATTCCCACTTCGCTTCGAGCAGATAGGTCTCACCCTGCAAGACAAAGCTGCCGTCGATCTGCTCACCCTTGTTCCGAAAGGGCTCGCGGGCCTCCAACCCATAGAAATTGAAGGCATCACGCAGCCATACCTCGAATGCGTAGCCTCGCGGGTGCGGCTCCATTGCAGAAAGATCCATCAGCCGTTGCTTCAATGCGAGAACCTTCGGCAGGTCAAAGGCCGCCTTAGGCGGCTCGCCCGAAGGAACCGCATCGGGCTTGCCCTGCATGCGGTTCAAAAGCGAGAAGAATCGCCCCTCGGCATCTGACACCCATTCCTCACGTTCGCGATGCTTCCGAATCCCTTCGCGGTAATCCCACAGGGTCCGCAGCGTCTTGACCGACGTGGGCAAGTCGACCTTGTTCAAGTAACTCCGAAGTCGCTTGGCCTTTGAGGTGCCATGTGCCCGGTAAGCTTCATGGTCAATGTCGACGTTCAATTCTTCTGCGAAGAAGCGCCCCATGCTGTGGTCGGAGAAGTCGAGGACATAGCCGCTGTTCATCTCGAACAAGTCGTCGAGAAACTTCATGTCCAGTGATCGAATATTTGACATTCAGGCAGCTCCTTTGAGCTTGAGCAGGAATTCCCCCACCTTGGACAGAGCCCCGACCCGGGCGATCAGGTTGCCTAACGCGGACAGCGCGGAAAGGTCGCCTTCGGCGTTCAAGCGCTTGATGACATCGTCCACATACTGCTCCAGCTCGGCGGCGACAAGAACCGGATCTGTGGTCTGCTCATCGATGCGATAGATCGAAACGTCCTCGATGTTCTCCCCATGCACGCGAAAGAACACCATGCAAGGCGGGACCGCTTGCTCCTCAACCCCCAATGCCTCCATGAAAGTTTTGTTGAAGCTGCGCCAGTGAGCCTCGATTGCACGATCATGCAGATAGAAGAGCGTGATGTCTTTGCCGGTCTTCTCATGCAGCAGCTGGAAACCATGAGCATCGCTCAGGGCGCGACGCACGACGCCATTCGTCATGTCATAGAAGACGAATGCAAATGCTCTGGCGCGTCCTGCCTGCAAGTGTTCATGGCAGATTGCTTCAAACCTATCGATGAATGCCGTGTAGCCCATGCCGATTCCTCGGTCGCGTTCCTGAATTTGAATCGGGTGCACATCTTCTCCAGGTAATGGAATTGCCGGGCTCGCATTTTCTCGGTCACTCGGCACAAGCCCAACGCGCAGCCCCCAGCTTCGGAGGTCTGAGTGCGGCCCGCAGATGTAGGCCGTCCAGAAATCTCCTTCTGGACCGAATGAGACTCATCGCTTAGGGCCCACAGCTCCTTGGGTAATATGCCATCAAAAGATTGAAGACCTTTAGATGCTCATCGCCGCAAACATTTCCGCTTCCCATACCCGAGAATTCTGCGCCTACTTGGTTGCAGACACGGCACCCCTGATAGCGCCGTGCCGCCCGCTGCTCAACAAACCGTACAACGACTGCTTCAATGTCGTTTCAGAGCAGGTCGCCAGACACGGTGGGCAGCAGATCATTGGTTGGGCGATTTGGGAGTTATCCGGGGTTTTCATCGAGGCAGAGTTTCATGCCGTCTGGCAATCGTCAGAAGGGGAACTGCTCGATGTCGTTCCACGCGTGAGTCCGTTCACCCACATCAGTTTTCTGCCAGATGCGAACCGCAGCTACAAGAACCGGCAAGTCGACAACATCCGCAGACAACTCGTCGATGACAATGACGTCAAGCAGTTCCTCTTCCTAGCCCGACGACGCTTCGAGATCCTGAATGCCGGTCAACGCGCTCTGCAGCACGAAGTGCTGCTGCCGAAATCGGAACTGCGTGAGCTGGAGCGCAATGACAAGCTGGCCATACGCTTGGAACGACGCATCCACAAGAGGTACGAATCGAATTTCTAGACGACCAATAGCTGTGGCGCATGGCCAGCGACCGAACGCGCGAAGTACCTTCGCGCATGTCAAATGGCGATCTCCTGCACGCCAGCCTGCGCAAGTAGTTCGAACAGGTCCGCCACCTTCTCGCGCGGCCCCCGCTCCTGGCAGAAAAGGAAAAGTGCGCGCTGCTTGGCGCGCGACAACGCGACAAAGAAGGTAGCGATACCCTCTGGATTGCCGGGGACGTAGCTCCACCAAGCCCGATCGTCCAGGCCCAGGAACGCGATGGTGTCGTACTCGAGGCCTTTGCTCTTGTGCACAGTCATCAAAGGAACTTGCCCAATGCCGGCGAACGCGGCGAGACAAGCTGGCCAGTCCTGCGCCGTCTGGGCGCAGTTGGCGAAGTGCTGCGCGAAGCCTTCGGCCATGATCTGTAGCAGATCTCCATGGGCGTACTGCAGAAACGTCCGCGAGATGGCATCTCCGTCCAGAAACTCGAACACCTTGATCACCAGGTCCACCGCGCTCGCTCGACTCGGCGAAGTAGCGGTCATATCGCTGCGCAGGCCCGCCAGGAAGCGCACGAGCTTCGCCTGGCTCCGGTCTGCGCCCGCTTCGTCATCGAGATCGAGCGCACGAAGGACCTGAAGCGCACCGGAGGCACGTTGCCAGGCAGCGGGCTCTCGTCGGCTTGCTCCCAACCGAAGAAATGCGAGCACGACCTGGCTGATCTCGTCCGCGAGCAGATCTTGAACCGTCGTGCGTCCCAGCGAGCGGCTTTCGTTGCGAATACTCAATCCGGCGGCCGCAAAGGCCTCGCCCAGTTCTCCTTCGAAAACGTCCGCAGTTTGACGCACCAGCAACGCGTAGTCGCGAGGCTGCTTGCCGCGCTGCGCCATGTCGGATGCAATCCATTGCGCAAGATGGCTTGCCTCGGCCTCACGCGTGCGACTTGCCCAGATCTGGGCCACATCGCCATCCACCTGGCGCATGCCCTGCGCCTGGGTTGGTACAGCACGGGCATCCAGCGCTAGCGCTACCACGTGATGGATGCGCACGAGATCCGGCGATGAGCGGAAGTTGAACAACAGCGGAAATCGCTGCGCCTTGAAATCGGCCTCGAACCTCTCGAAAGCATCGGTTCGCGCGCCCGCCCACCCCATGATGCGCTGCTTGTGATCCCCGACGGCCGTAACCGTTGCATGGCCCGCAAAGGCGGACAAGAGTAAGTCGTACTGCGCGTAGGTCGTATCCTGGAACTCGTCCACGAATACGAATGGGTAGGTCGTGCGCATCGCCGTGCGAATGTGTGCGTTCGACCGCAGCAGCAACTCCGCAAGGCGGTTGATACCCACAAAAGTCAGCGTGGAGCGACCAGCGCCAACTAGTTGCTGGTGCCACCAGCGGCCGACGGCAAACTCGACGCCGCTTTGGGGGGCAATCCGCTCTACCTCCAAAGTTCGACTGCCCACGACTTCAGGCTCGAAGGTGAGCGGGCCAAGTCCAGCGATTTCGGCCTGCCAAGCTTGCGGCGCTGCTAAGCGCGCGCCATTGAGGAACTCATCTATCTGACGCCGTGTCGGGAAGGCAAGATCGTAGGGCTTGGTCGGCCGGCGCGACATAGGGATCGCAGACAGGAAACGGTCCACCAGCCCCTTCGTGAAGGCATCGAAGGTCATCGACACGAAACGGCTGGCCAGTTCCGGCGGGCAACGCTGACGTACGCGATCGGCGAGGTTCGCTGCCGCATCGCCCTTGAAAGAGATGGCTAACACCCGGTAGGGCGGCGGGCACAACCCCGTCTCCAGCAGGTAAACCGCCCGCTGCGCCAGGAACTCGGTCTTTCCGGAGCCCGGGCCGGCAACGACGGAGGCAGAGCCGACATGTCTGAGCGCCCACCAGGCTTGGGGTTCCAGATCGGGGATACCACGCGGACGCCAGGCATCCGGTGCAACGCGCGCCATTGTCAGATGCCGCCCGGCGCCATCGGCTCAACCTTGGCGCGCACATAGCTCAGCAGCGCCCGTAGTTCCTCGGGGGCGCCTGCAGCGAGTTGCGGTGCCGGCACGGTCGAGAGCACCCGCACGTGCGTCGTTGGCTTCCCTCGACCGAGGAACAGATAGCGGTACCAGCGTAGTGCAATATCCCAAGTTGCTGGATAAGTGCCAGGCGCCCCATCTTCGCCGAGCACAGCATCCCTAGGGTCCCCCCTTCCGGAAGGCCCGCGTTCTCCGGCCTCCAGCACTTGGTATGCCAAAGGAAAGGCATTGAACATGGAAAGGTCCAGATCGAGCGGGTACGAAAAAAAGACGCCCATTCCACGTAACCAATTGGTCCAGTTCTCGAGGCCTGCTGCGTTCACCGCCGCGTATTGGTCAAACAGGGCAAAGTTCGCCTGCGGACCTTCGGGCTGCAACTCGCTGCCGAACACCTGTCGCGGATAGAAGCCACAAGCCAGAAGTTGCTCGCAAGCTGTCTTGATCCGCCCCCACCCTCCTCCGCTCCGGCCCCAGTCCAGGTCGAGCAAGGTCGCATGCGGAATGTCGAGATCCGTGAGCAGGCGCCACAGATGGTTCACGTGCCGACCACCCAGCGGAACAATGGCTACGAAGGACCGGTCGATCGGAAAACCCATCGCTGCCGCCAGCCTCGGCAACACCACCTCTTCGGTTGCGCCCTCGCCCAGCACCACAAAGCGCGCAAAGTAGAGTTCGGGATAGCTCCTAACGGCCTCTCGCACGAATTTGGATGCCTCCTCCACGCCAGGAGGCAACTGCAGCGCGCGAACCATCGCCGTGCGGTCCAACGGATTCAAGCGGAAATGCCGCACGCCCTCGGGCTCGATGCGCGCCAAGATGCTCGCGGAGTGGCTTGACACGATGGCTTGCGCCCGATGGCCGTGGGTGAGTTCCTGAATCTGACCCACGATGCGCGACAGGTAGAACGGTGCGAGTGTGTTCTCCGGCTCCTCGACCGCGATCAGTGTTAGGGCGGGAAGCGAGACCGTGTCGACCAAGAAACCTGCAGCGGCCGGATCGGCGGCCGCCTGCGCTTCCACGTCTAGGATCGCCGCCGTCATGGCAAGGTGGAACAAGGAGCGCTGCCCATCGCTGAGGTCGTCAAGACCACGCTCACGACCCAACTCATCCGGGAAGAACATGACCTCCACTCTGCGCACGAACTCCTGCCAGCGCACGTCCACAGGCCGAAAGACGGGCGTGGTGTCCGTACCTGCCGAATGAACCTGCTGCCAGCGATGGCTGACGGCCGCGGCGATGCGGCCGACAGCAGCTTCGCCGGCGAAGGCGCCGTTCATCGTCGCTCCGGCGTGGGCCAGTGCGTCCTTGACGCCCTGCGACCAGTTGATCGCGCGCCACAGGCGCCCCTTGAGAAAAGCAGTGACCTGAGAGCCGCCGTCTCGCGTGGCTGGCACGTAGATCATTTGAATCCTGGCCCGATCCACGGCTTTCAGTTCGAAGCACTCGTCCTCTTTGAATGGTCCGAAGGTGCGCACCGCCAGCAGCTTCTGCTCCACCGCGCCCTCCAGCGAGCCGTCGTCCGTCCAGGTCGCCTGCAGCCGCAGGCGGCACTTGAGGTGGCCTTGCTCGTCGGCGGCCATTTGCTGGAAGAACTCTGGCACCGCTGCGAGGTTCGCGTTCGCTTCGAGCTCAGGGAATGCGACGATGGCCTCGACGTACAGGCTGCGCTGCGGCGCGGGAACGAATTCGTTCACAGGAATGTGGAAATCCTGTCGGCGCAGGCGACGTTGGTCCGCCGTTACGCCAAAGAGTCGAGCCAGGGCCAACAGGACAGCGGTCTTGCCGGCGCCGTTGACGCCAATGAAGGCGGTGAGGCCGCGCTCTAGCGCAATGGTGCTTTCCTGTGGGCCGAAGCATCGAAAGCCGCTCAGGTGCAATCGCTCGATGTGCATGCAGAATATGGCTGTAGCCGGATGTGATTTCAGCTTCGAGTATGACCGAGTCCCAAGGCGCCAAGACTCAGTCCACTGGAGCGAGCAACGCTATGCCGCTGCACGGCTTGCGTCCGCATCGTGACCAGACTCAAGGACGTTTCCCCTGCCGGTAGCCATACTTCAAATCACAGCGTCAAGTCGAACGAAACACTCTGCGAATTTGCCAGCGCCCCTCATTCATCTGCAACTCGAAGTCATCCCGGAAAGCCCTGCGACCAACCTCCTCCGCCGAGGTGATTGCCATCTCGAAACCCGAAGCGTCGATCCAGTGCACGCCGCTAGACCGACGGATCGGATGCACGCTGTATTGCCCTAGTCGGCCATCAGTACCAGTCAATTGTGCCCAACGCGGTGTATGCGTGAAAGGCGCGTTGTTGGGGGTACCAAGACTACGCTCCCATTTAAGAAAGTATTGGGGATCAATCCAATCCTCTCCCTCAATGTCGACGTACTCGGTTTCCATCCAAAATTCGAACTCGCGCCGGCGCTCTGCAGCTTCGTCGCGCGTACCGGCAAGGCCTTGGGCAAGGGCAAACGCAACAAAAGGGTCCAGCGTGCCCCAACGCAGCAACTCCCTAGCCCAAAAACCGAACCAAGGAAGGCCCGTGGTCTGCTTCCAATCCTCAAGCGATGGCACGGAGGACGGGGCAGTCGCTCCATCCGACCACGCGCGCGCCACCACGGCGCCAACCGTCACGCCCAGCCGAAACTCGAAGTTGTCCGACACAAAGCGCTGCCAGGCGCGCAGGTCCTCTGGTTCAGGCGACTCGGCATGACGGCTTCTCATCCACCAAGCCAGCGGTGTCGCCCACTCACGAAGCAGTGCAGCATCAGTCACCGTATCGCGACCACGAAACCCAAATCCCTGATCCTGCGCCACCAATTTCCCAAGCTTCACGAACACATCAAAGCGAGCCCGCATATCGTCTGTGCCATAGTCCTCAGCGCTCTCTAACACCGCATGAATCTTCGGCGCAATGCGTTCGAATCTTCGGCCAATGTGGGGCGAGAATCCGTATTGATAGAGACGCTGGCGTTCATCGGCATCGCTGTAGAGGTTATCGATCAGCCCATGCCCTCTTCGCACAAATGCCTGTTCAAGCCAAGCCTCCTGAGTGGCAACTGCATGGCTAAAAGACCGTTGCCAAACCCGACGAAGTAGGGCTTCAATTTCAGCATCAGAGTGCTGCTGCTCCTCAGCCAGCGTAAGTTCCTCAATGGCTGTTAGCAGGATACCGTCCAGCTCATCAAGGCTGTCGGCAAACCGCGCTCTTTCTTCAGTCTGGCCCATCCCTGCTTGGTCGCTAATGTCCTCAGGCCCGGTCACTTCCAGCCACTCCAGGAACCGCTCCCCACGCAGGCCAAGCAATCGGCCAGCGCGCTCAGCGAGCATTTCAAGCAGTAGCGCCATAGGGCTTAGTATTTCTTCGCCAGATTGATCGTCTTCGCCCAATGCCTCGAGAAGATTATCGTAATGTGATCGCATCTCCCGGATCTGCCGACGTTGCAAGGACAACTGTGCACTGGCAGTCGTGGACGGCTGTGTTGGAATGGCCACGAGAGTCATCCCCTCCATGCCCTTCGTAGCGCCGGGCCTGCCAGCGCGACCAGCGAGATTGCGAAACTCCGCCACGGACAAAGGAGACAACGTTGACCGTTGCGCCACGCTGTCGAACACTCGCCTTGTCAGGGAAGGAACGAAGATCAGATCGAAGGGAAGATTGACGCCTTCAGTCAGCGTGGCCGTCGCCACTGTGATAGGACAAATTCGTCGGTCAATCAGCTCCGTCATGAGGCGGCGCAGTCGTTGAGGCATCTGACCGTGGCTCGTGGCAATCCCGTGGTCAAGAAGCACAACCTCGTAAGCATCCTCGCCGCAATAGTCCACACAGGTGGCCCTGGCCTTGTCAAAAAGCGACCGTGCGGCCGATTCTTCAGGTACCGTAAATTTCGGAACTCCGGCCCACAAGTCCAGCTCAAGCGCTTCCTTGAACCACTTCATCGTCTGCTCGGGCTGTTGGGCGACCGAAATCAAGACTCGACGGTCTCCTTCCAGAAGGTGCATGGCAGTCCATAGCACGTTCAATTCGTTGTAGCGATACACACTATTGCGCATCGCGGCAGGCAGTTGAGGCATGGCTGGCGTACGCAACGGGATATAGACCGGATCATCCCGTCCGCGCACATGGAGCATGGCACCATTCATGATGTCGATCTGCATGCGACCGGCGCTGCCGGGAGTTCCTTCCAGCGTTCCAATGAGTTGGCGGGTGCTTCGATAGGTTGTCCCGATTGGCTCCGCGTCAGCATCGCCTTCGATCCATCGCGCCACGGGTGTGGCCGCGCCTCCCGCAACCGCAGTTAGCGCAACTCGGGCAATGTCTGGCGCCTGTACGAGTAAACGCGACACGAAGCTCTCAAGGCGCAATGCACGGCTACTGTGCTCCGCAAAATCGATGAACGATCGATCACGATCCTGAGCCACGACTTGGTGGGCTTCATCGACAATCAACAGTCGAAGCCGAGCAACGATCAGGCTGCCTACATATCGCATCAATGCGTCCGCCTTCTCCACCGTAGCAATCAGCACCGTTGGGCGGTTGGCGTTGAGCCAGTAGTCTGTAATGCCCCAATCGGTTCCACCGTACAGGCCCGTCACGACGAGATCCCTCCCTAGTTCGCTGACAAGCTTGGTTTCCACTTCACCCGCGAGGGCCCTGGATGGAACCAGATAGAGCGCCAGCGGGCCGGGCGACTCTTCGTCGCTCGCCAACATCAACTCTTTCACCAACGCCAGATTCGCAACCAATGTCTTTCCGGAGCCGGTCGGTGTGCACAGGGCGAACGAAGATGTCTCGAGCAAGCGTTCAATCCCGCGCATCTGCGACGACCACAGAATGCCTCGACCTCGTCCGAACTGGTCGCGGGCAAATCTCCGCAGCCTGGATGTCCGATCCGGGTTGATTTTCGCCAGCAGAGAAATCGGCCCGTAAATGCTTGCAGCGCTGTAGTCCTCCGCCACCGCGGTCAATAGCGAAACCAGCATGGACACGTCGTCATCCAAAGCGCGCGTCGCGATCTTGTCCAGCGCTTTCAATTTGGAGAGGCCACGCTGCATGCGGTCCACGTCCCCCTGCCTCAGAGTTGCAGCAATGAGTCCCACGCTGCGCACCATTTCCACGATGAAGTACCACTCCTGGCTTTGGGAGTCCTCACGATTGAGCAGATGCATCGAGGCACCACGTCCGGTCAGATCCTGATGTTCATGCCAAAACGCCAGCACTTCATCAATGACACCGTTGAAGTCCCCCCTCAGAAATTTCGAGAAGAGACGGATGCCAGCATCCGGCGTCTCGATCTGGCTAAGCAGCCCATTAGCCATCGCTGGCAATCCGCCCAGTTGGAATGCCGCAGCAGCCAGCAGTCCTATTGGCGCGAAACTGTGCGACAAAGCTTCTGCACGAGTAAGCCACTCAAGCAACTCGGCAGCTCGCCTGTAGCAATCCTTGGCTTCGGCCGAGGCCGGACCATCCAGTTCACGGAAGATCTCTGCAGCGTGCATCAGCCGTCGTGCGTCGGCTAGCAGCTTCTCCGATTCACTTTCGCGCCATTGAATGGCCGGCACATGCCAAGTAACCTGCAAACCACGGACGAAAGCGCGGGCCTGATCGCGCGAGAGTCGGTTTTCTGTCGCCAGACCGCGACGTAGCTGTTCCGCAAGTTCCCGTCGCTGGTCTTCGAAATCGGCCATGCCTCAGATCGCACTCCACAGGCAGTCGTAGATATCCTCGATCAGCTTGTCGCCCTCGCTCAGAAACAGTTCGACGACTTGAAGATCGTGAGGGGATTTGTACTCCGCAGGCTTTAAATTCCAATCAATCAAAGGAACGCCTTCTCCGCGTGACGGGTAGTCATTCCCACAAATGAGCACTAGATTGGTTCTTGGGATCGGTGTCGGGTGGTCGAGCAGCAAGGCCTGGTCGATCGAGTAGATCGCTGCTGCAAAGCCATCGGGGTCGCGCTCCTTGAGCAGTTTTTGAAGCTGGCGCATGCCGTGGGGCAGGTTCTTGTCGCGCTCGTTGAATTGATGCCAGATCCCCTTGCCAGAGTGAACCCTTTTTCCCTTCCCGTCGTCGACCTTCGGCCCTAACAACAATGACTCCACGACAGACCCACTCAGTACCTTTCGCCACTTCGCCTCTCCGGCGAGGTATCGCTCCACTTTTCCTTCTGCATCCAACGCTATGGCCAAAAAATCAGATCCGTGACGCCCCATGACTTCCCTCGTCAACGATGGATCCCTAGCCAATGCGAACAGATAGCTTTTCACGTCCTCGTGGTTGCGAAACAGGAAGATCGGAATTTGCCATTTGTGGTCACCGACGTATGCGTAGTGCTGAGTGACCATTCCCGCCATGACTTCTCCAAATAGCCCTCGGCGGGTCTTGGAAGGGAGGCAGTTGGGATAGATCGCATGCGCGCCAGAGGCGCCCGCATCTGGATGAAGATCAATGCCAATCTCTTCGTGAAAACGCTCTCTCGCGTCAAGGTGCGCCGATTCAAAGTACGGCCTGAACGTCTCGATTAGCGCAGCATCGCTCGCACCTAGCTGCTCCAGGAGCAAGTGCCCGTAGTTGCCCGCCGTCGAAGGATATTGCTGCAGCCATTTGTCGAGGGTGTCTCCGGGAACTTCGCACGTGTGCATGGGGTTTCGTCTCCAAATCGGCGCTTGGGCCCAACCGAAGGCTCTCAGCACCCGGATGGTAACTGAGTGTAATCACGTGCTAGTTGGGCAAATCCGATCAGGCTGATTCCAGCCGCTCGCGCGCAGCGAGCAATGCGTGCGGCGGTACCGGTTCGTGCAGCCGTGAGCAATCAGCGGTCTGATCCATCAGTATGCTCGCGCTCACCGGTGATCTTCTAACGCGGTACCGGGCACGATCTTCTCGCTCAGATCAGAGGAACTCGATCAGCAGCTGGTAGCCCACCATCTACGTGCCTAGAAATCGAACTCACGGTTGGGCCCTTGGGCCACATCGCCCCATATCCTGTTCGGCAGTTCATGGCGGCTGAAGAACACCAAGTGGTAAAGCGGCCGATTTCCTTCGTCGCGCACCAGAGGCATCCGCCGACTGATAGAAAAACCAAGGCCACGTACCAGACCACACCAGTAGTCAAAGAATGCCTCGTCGGCATCCCCGCGCACAAACGCGAGAGGATCAACATGCTGCCGCCAGCCGGGCGCAGCATCATCGAAGCGCGCACGCTCGGGGTTGTATTCCATCAGGACGTTGCGTCGAAGATCCATGGTGCTGAAATGAACAGCAAAATCGACATACTTCAGCTTCGCCAGCTTTTCGATCACCTTGAACGAAAGGTACTGGAGGTTGTAGGGATCCAGATACGCGAGGCAGAGCGCGCCCTTTGGAATCGTCCCGAGCACTTGATCCACCGTGGATTCGGCGGCACCCGGGAAAGCAGTGGCCGGCGCCCCCATGGCCCGCAATCGCTCTGCACAGGCCGATGCCCGAGCGGCATCCAGATCACCGACGAGGCAAGAGGTGAAAGCAATATCGTCGCGCAGAGAATGCTGCCATGCGACCTGAGCACCCCCGGGGCGCGTCATCGTCTCGCCTTTGACCTGAATACGGCCAGGGCCACAGAACAGATCGACGTACACACGCTGCTTGAACTTCTCCCTCGCGCGGCGCGTACCCTCCACGTACTTGGCGAGGAAGGTGTGCTTCATCTCGGGAACCCAGCTGCCAACACCATCGCCGGCACGACCATGTTCCACCGGAAGATGCGGCAACGGATCAGCATCGTGCGCGAGACGAAAACTCATTTCCCTAGCCCTACCGGAGAACTAAACAGAGAAGTTTGCCGGTTTCGTTCGATCCAATCCGTATCCCGCATGTATCGCGCAAGCCGCCGAACCGTTCCGTCCTCGGAGCGAATGACGATGTCTCTCTCACCAGACAACCGTTCCAGCGCGTCCTTGTACATGAGCGAGGTACCTGGGGACGTATTGCAGGTCGAGGCATAAAGCTCGCCAATCTGCACAGGCTGTCCTCGCCTAAAAATATTCTCAGCCAAGTGCTGTGGCAAAACGCCGGCGGACAGGCTCTGCGCCACGTCGTCGAACACGAATCCTCCTTTGAACTTCTGACGGAAGCCCATCATGTGGGTCGCAAGCATCTCAAGGCCTGCACCACCGTAGTGGATGGAATCGTTCTGGTGTTCCCAGTGCACCTGCTTCATCACATCTTGCGCACGTGGATGCCGCGAAAGATGGACAAGCCAGTACTCGCCTTGACCACTCCCCTCTCCGCGAATGAAGAATGGTGTGAAGTATTCAGCTCCGCAATCCTTCACCAAGGCATGATACAGAGCGGCTTGAATGAAGCGTCGCCAATCCGCCGAGTCCTCTTCCTTGATTTGCTCGATCGTTCGACCTCCCAGCGCTGAGCGGATGTCGATGGCCAGCTTTCCAGAGACCTTGTCCGTGAACTCATCGTTGGTGTAGGTGGCAAAAGCGGAGACATGAAACGTCAGGACCACCTCACTCTTCGGTGATTCAGCAAATATCTTTTGAATCAACGGTGCAGGCACATCGCTGTACCCATACTGATCAAGAAAGAAGAGCGCCGTGTGTGCTCGGGGGGTATGAGCCTCGATCAACCGAAACACGGCTGGCGATGCTGAGACAAAGTCGTCATGAATAACGTGAATGGATTGGCCAATTTGTGCACCGTACCCTCTGTCACGCAAGACCTGTTTCAGGTGCGACAAGGCCCGAGCATCCTTGTCGATGAAGATGTACCGCACATCTAGATCAATGGGCTTTGTTCTCTCGGCGTTGACCCGAACACTGGCCTCCCGGACCGCATCCAGCATACGCAACGGAGAACCAAGGATTTCCGTACCCATCCCTTTGAGCGTGTAGAGACCGCCCCCACAGAACCCATCCACCAGCGTGATACGCAGGCGCTCTCGTCCCCGCGCGTTGAGCGTGCGCTGTTCGAAATACCGAATCAGGTATCCAACCAGCACTTCATGCTTCGTCACACTATGCGGATCGATCTCCGCCGGTCCGTTCCTCCAATCGTAGTGACTCTGTGCCAAAAGCAAGCCTTTCTGCGGTGCTGGAAGGGATCAAGGTTACACGGTGTTTCCCGTGCTTGGAAACTGATCCCAATGGCGGCCACCCAAAGAACGGCCAGCCTTGCCTTTTCCGACAGCGGCGAGTTTGACCTCTGAGCCATCGCGTCTGACGATGTGGATCGGGGTACGGCCTGTCACGGCGTCAGCGGCTTGCTCAATGGGTGCCCAGTGCCCCCATTGCTTGAAATGGAAGGCGACGCCGGCCGCATTGCATTGTTTGCGAAGATCTTCTGGCCATTGCGGATCCATGGGACGCGAACCCGGGCCAGACTCACCGCCAGCAATCACCCAATCCACGCGCGTGCCGCCCTCCCCTACCTTCAACCACTGGCGCAGATCCAGTGGCCCAAGCAGAGGCTCGCACGACAGGAACCGGACTGCCGGCGTATCGAACTCAAGAAGGTACTTCAGCCGTTTGCCTGCGGCATCCTGGTTTTCGACGGTCGCACCCAACCAAACGTTGGAAGGCAGCTCATAGCCTTTTGGCAATTGCTTGCGCACCAGGTGGATTCGCTTGGTCAGGAGCAGCCAATCAAGATGAGGCGTTGCCGCGATGAGGTCCAAGAGACGGAGCCGATGCGGAACCAAATCCTTGCGGTTCTCGAAGACATCCGCCATGGAAGCACAAAACACACGCCGCCTGGTCTTGCTCTCCTTGGCCTCCCGGTCCCACTTCAGGGGCTCCTTCCAATGGGCATCGCCAAAAAAACGTCGCTCCGACTTGGCGCCCCAAACGTCTTCACCGAGACGCTTCGCCCAAGTCTCGGCATAGCAATGGTCACACGCATCGGACACGCGCACGCAACCCCACCATGGATTGAAGGTGTGGTGCGTCCACTCGATACGGGTGTCTTTTCCCATTGGTCACTCTCTTGGTGCATTGTAACAATGCACTGTTTTTTTGTACAGTATAGACATGCTGTCATGGGAAAGCACGGAACCCACAAGTTGGTGCGTCAAGTCCTCGACCTTCACATGACACCAATGTGTTGATGGATCCTGTCCACCAGCACCTCGAATTCCGGCTGCCCCTGGTAGTACAGCGCGGCTGTCTTGCGGTATTCCTGAGCAAAGCGCTGGCGCTGCTCGGCGTCGGCCAGCACAAAAGCAGGATTGCGGGCAATGGCCTGTTCGTCGCCGGTGCGGAACCGCTGCGCCTTGCGCGTCTGGTAAGCGGGCGTCCTCATGAAGGCCTGAACCTCCTCCAGCCCTAGCAGACAGTACACGTCGTAGTAGTGCCGCAGGAAGTTGGCGGGGAACACCTGTGTTTCGTCCAGTCGGCGGTACTTGGTGGAGATCGTCTGCAGCTTCTCGACGAAGGTGTGCGTGGGGGCATAGCACGGTACGCCCACAGCACGGTTGGCGCCCACGGCCACTCCGCGCTCCGTAGCCACATCCAGCGCCCACGACGAGATCGTGACTGGCCGATTCGGGGCGGTGTCATCGAACCCGAGTTCCAGCAGGATGCCATCCTTGACACCAGCCAGCGTGGGAACACGCGATGCGTAGATCAAGCGAATGCCGGCACTGCGCATCTTGTCGTCGTCGAACTGCGTATCACGCTCTACGATGTCGATACCCGGGATGTGGATCCGTGCTGCCAGCGCGTCGTAGTACGCACGCCGTGATTCAACATGTGCAGGCTTGTCCTGATTGCGTCCCGTCTTCACGTCCATGCCGTCGGGCGGTTCAATGCGGATGTCGATGTCTTCGGAAAAGCGGTGGATGACACCGAACCCCTTCGACAAGGACGTGCCACCCTTCAGCTCGAACTGAAAGCCCTGCGCTTGAAGGCCCCACAGGCAATGCATGATCCAGTAGTCCTTCTCGACCAGCACGGGATCAAGGCTGCGCTCGTCTGCGACCACTGCCAGCAACTGATCGAAGTCCCGTCGTTCGTGCAGGAACTCAGCCACCCGCCCACTCCCGCAGGCGCTTGCGAGTGGCCACGCTGCCAAAGCTGTCGGCTGCGCGCTGCAGACGGCTGGGATCGAATGAAAGAAGTTTGCTGCGCGCCTGACGCAAGACCGCATCACGGTCTTCCGCCAGTTCGTCCAGGTTGTTCAGCAGGTCCACGTATAGGAACTCCGGCGTCAGCTTCCTGGGGAAGCGCGGCTTCATCCGGAAGTCGAACTGCCGGTTGCCGAGTTTGAAGACGCCGTGGCGCTTGTGGTTGTAGACCAGCGTGTGGTTGTAAAGCTGGGTTGTACCCAGACCCACAGCGTTGTAAGCCGAGGGAGAGAACACCAGGAAATCCTTGTCGCGCAGGAACCCGCCCACAACCTGCTCATCGGCCGGTGGCAGCGGACCAAAGCTGGACTGTTTCGGTGCGTGGTACAGGCCTTGGGCCAGCTTCTTCAGCTTTCCGGTAGCCACCAGTTCACGCAGATGCCGATCCACCGCAGTGGACAGGCGTGCGAGATCCTCCCGGCGGTAAACGCGCCCAGCTTGAAGCTCGCCTGCGAGGTGCGCGGCAGCGCCTCGCAAAGAGGCTGCAGGAGATTGGACAGCGGTAAGCATGGCTAATTTCTCATTGAAATTTCATGCATTTTAGCGCTTTTCGGTAGCTTGCCTCCTCGTGCTCCTGAATCCCCTATCCCGCGCCATGAATGCCTCGAGCATGTGCGGCACCAGCACCGCGGCATCGACCCGCTCGCCGTAGGTCTGCGCATGCAGCGACGCATAGCGGTCCAACGTCGCCTTCAACTCCGCCGACAATATGACGGTGAGCTTGACCGGCTCGCTCTTTGGGAGTGGTCCGAGGCGCAGCTTGGCCGTGCTCATTGCGAAGCTCCTTGCTGAAAGAACAGCGGCTGGTACGGCCGCAGGATAAGGTCCTTGCTCACCATCACCCGCACCGGAAACCCCGGTCGGATCATCAGCGTCGGCTGAATGCTCGCATTGCGCTTGGTGATTTCCTGACCCACCTCGTTCACCGTGTCCTGCGCCCCCCCGCGCACGGCGATCACGAGGCGGTTGCCGTCCTGGTCCGTCCGGTTCTGCGGTGCCGCCAGCTCGGCCCCCACGCCGAGCAGCGTCGACAGCGCCGCGCCGGCCAGGATGCGGTCCCAATGCCAGTCGACGCCGTCCTCCAGCCCGGCATAGCCGGCCGGATCAATCCCCGGCAACCGGTCCAGCGCCATCGACGACGTGTCCGGCAGGATCAGCCGCGTCCACACCAACAGCACACGCCGCTGCCCGAACGCCACCTGGCTGTCGTAGCGCCCGATCAGCCTCGAGCCCTGCGGGATCAGCAGATAGCGCCCCGTGGCCGTGTCGTAGACCGCCTCGGTCACAGTGGCGCTCACCTGCCCCGGCAGGTCGGAGTTGATGCCCGTCACCAGCGCCGCCGGGATGATAGTGCCCGCCATCACCTGGTACGGCGAAGCCGGGAACTGCAGACTGCCCGGATTGCGCGTGCCCGTGTCTCCGGCGTTCGCCAGAAACGCTTCCTTGCGGTCCTGGCGGTTCTGTGCCGCCACAGGGTCGGCCGGCGAAGCCACGGCTGGGCTCATCGCGCCCATGGCATTGAGCGGCTGCTGACCCGCCGTCATCCCGGATGGATCGACGCCAATTGCGGGCATATCCCTCTCGACGACCATCCCCCGCTTCGCAGCGGCACCATCGCCGCTGCGCCGAAAGAACACCGAGGACCGCGCCGCCTCCTCGGCCGCCAACCGCTCGGCCTGCGCCGGATCGACGCCTTGCCCCACCCTCGCCTCCATCGGCTGCTGCGCCTTCGCCATGGCCGACCCGAGATCTCCCGGCAGCGGCGGCCCCAGCACCGGTGGCGCCGGCTTCGGCGCCGGCGGCATCCCGGCATAGTCCTTCGGCAACTGGTCCAGCCCATCGGCCCGGGCCACGCGGTCCACGTTGTACAGCTCGGCGGCCGGATTGCGCTCGCGCTTCTGCGACTGCAGCGACCACATCGTGCCACCCAGCACAGCTGCGGCCAGGGTGCCGGCGCCGACCGCCAGCATGCGGCGGTTGAGCCGCACGACCGGCCTCGGCTGCGCGCGCAGGGCTACCGTCTCCGGCGCGACCTTGGGCGGGGTCTGGGCCGATTGGGGCGGCAAGCTGTCTTCCACACTCATGACCCATCGCTCCGTGCACCCTGTACGCTGCCGATCGCGCCATCCGTGCGCTCGATACGCACCACCTCGGCCTTGCCGTCCTTGAAGCCGCCCAGCCGCAGCTCCGCCGCGCCGAACAGCCGGTCCACCACGTAGTACGGCGAGCGGAATCGATAGTTCACGAGCTGCCCTTCGCCCTGCGGCCCGATCACGAACAGCGGCGGCAGCTCGCCCTGCGCGATGCCGCCGGGAAACTGGATGTAGACCTTCTGCCCGTCGTCGAAGGCGCGCAGCGGCTTCCACGAAGGCGCATCGCCGCTGATCGCATAGCGGAACCGGATCTGTTCCACCGACAGGCCCGCATCCACCGGCGCCGCGGCCTGCGCCTCCCTCGCCTGCTTCTGTAGTGCCAGCATCCGATCCTTCGGATAGTCCCACGACACCGACGCCATCCAGGCCTGCGGCGTCGAGGACAGTTCCAGCAGGTAAGTGCGCTGGTTCGTGGTGATGACCAGGTTAGTCTTCAGGCCCACGCGCGTGGGTTTCACGAGCACGTGGACTCGCTGGTTTGCACCGCTGCCGCTGACCGTGTCGCCCACGATCCAGCGCACCGTGTCGCCCGCCGAGACCGCCACCAGTTCCTCGCCCTCCTGCAGCGCGACGACGGTCACGCGACCCGGACTGGTGTAGACCTGATACAGCGCGCCGTCCGTATACGGCCAGACCTGGATCGCGTTGACGTAGCCCTCGCGCGTCGGCGCGACGCGGGCCTCCTCGTTGGCCCGCGACACCCGGACTTTCTCGTCAGCGGGTTCCGGCGCCGGCTTGGCTTCCGACTCGCTCGGCAGCGCCTTCATCTGCCCGGGCAGCGGCAAGGGCCTTGGCACCTCGACCACCTCGACGGGCGGCGTCGGTTCCGGCACCGGCTGCGCGGCGGCGGCCACCGGCTCGTCCAGCGAGATTGCCGGCGGCGGCTTGCCCTGTGTGGCACAGCCGGATGCGCCCATGAAAGCGGCCGCCACCGCGACCCGCAGGATCGGCGCAAATGCGCAGTTACGGAAATCCGTCTTCATGGCTTGGTTCCTTTCACTGTGTCCGTCGCATCGAGCTCGCGGCTCCAGGACAGACCGTTGACGTAGATGCCCAGCGGGTTCCTGCGCAGCCGTTCCTCGGTGCGCGGCGCCTGCAGCACAATCGCGAGCACCGCAGTCCAGCGCTCCAGCCCGGCCGCTTCGCCGTTGACATAGCGCCGCTCCGTCCAGCGCACCTGGAATGACGAATCGCTCGCGCGCACCACGCTGTTGATCTGCACCGCCACCGAGCTCTCACCGATGCGCGAGAACGGATCGTTGGCGCGCGCGTAGTCGTTCAGCGTCGCAGCGCCACGATCGGTCGTGTATTCGTAGGCCTCGAGCCAGTTCTGCCGCACCACGATCGGATCGATCGAGAGCGAGCGCACGTCGGTGATGAAGCGCGCCAGGTGGTGCGCGATCTGCGCGTCGCTGGGCTTGTAGGGCGTGGCGGCTTCACCGACCGCGCGTACCTGGCCAGCGTTGTCGACCTCGACGACGTAGGGCGTCACGATGGACTGCGCCGAGCGCCAGACCAGCCCACCGGCCATCAACAGGGCCAGCGAGAGACAGCCGAAGGCCATCAAGCGCCAGCTCTTCGCCTGCACGCGCGCGCTGCCGATGCGCTGGTCCCAGACCTGCGTCGCAGCTTGATAAGGGGTGACGGGCTCGGGCGTGTCCGAGTACCGCACCAGGGGTCGCTTGAATCGCATCGATGGATCTCCAAAAAAAAGCCGGATCAGGCGCTGGAGTCGTCGCGCAGGCTCGGGCCCGTGCCGCTGCCGCCGTGGTCGCCCGAGCGCAGGACATGCGCCGTCGTGGAGGCCGCATGGCTCAGTTGCTGCTTGCGGCGCATCTGCCGGGCCCATGCCGGTTCGGGGGTTGGTCCGCCGGCCTCGCCCGCACCGGCAGATGCCGAATTCCCCGCAGTCGCAGGCGCAGCGGCATCGGCCACGAAGCTCGCCACGCGGTCCTTCACGGCCCTGGCGCTTGACGCGACGCGCTGGCCGACGGCGCCGGCACCGGTTTTCGCGAGATGGGCGAGGCCGGCACCGGCCGCGCGCACACCGCCACCGCTGGATGTCGCGGCGCCCGCCAGGTAGGCCGACTTCGCACCGCTCGCCAGGCCGCTGGCCGAGTGCGCAGCCGCCGCGCCGCCGCCGATGGCGGCCCGTGCTGCACCTGGCGCCATGCGCGTGCCCGCGGCCACGGCGGAACCTGCAGTTGCCACGGCCGCGCCGCCGGCGACGACCAGGCCCGCCGCCCCCAGGGCCGTACCGGCCGCCGTGCCGGCGCCGAGCTGCGGCGCGCCGGACACAAGTCCCGTCGCGATCCCCGGTCCGAAGATCCCCAGGCCCAGCATCGCGAGCGCCGCCAGCATGACCGTCAGTGCATGGTCGATGGACGGCTCGGCCCCGGACGGCGTACGGAACTCCGCAAAGAGGCCGGTGCCGATCCCCACGATCACGGCCAGCACCAGCACCTTGATGCCCGAGGACACCACGTTGCCCAGCACCTTCTCGGCCAGGAAAGCGGTCTTGTTCCACAGCGCGAAGGGCACCAGCACGAAGCCCGCCAGCGTCGTCAGCTTGAACTCGATCAGGGTGACGAAGAGTTGCACTGCGAGCACGAAGAAGCTCACGATCAGCACCAGCCAGGCCAGGAACAGCACGGCGATGGTGTCCAGATGGGCGAAGGTTTCGGGGAAGCCCGTCATCTCGCCGATCTGCTCCATGATCGGCCGGCCCGCCTCGATGCCGACTTGCGCGAGCCGGCCGGGCTGCAGGAACTGCGCCTGCGTCAGACCGGAGCCCGACGCCACCAGGCCGAGCCCCGCGAAAGAGCGGAACAGGACGCCGGCCAGCTGGTTGAAGTGGCCGATGATGAAAGCGAACGCCCCCACATAGAGCACCTTGCGGATCAGCCGCGCGATCACGTCGTCGCCCTGCCCCGTCGCGTGGCTCATGGCCCAGAACAGCCCGGCCAGCGTCATGTCGATCACGACCAGCGTGGCCGTGAGGAACGCCACCTCGCCGTGCAGCAGCCCGAACCCCGAATCGATGTAGCGCGAGAAGACGTCGAGGAAGCGATCGATGACAGCGACATCGTCCATCGCGTCAGTCCTTGGCGCCCGCGCCGATCGGCGATGAGGCGGGAGCGGCCGGCGGCGGGACCGGGTCGCTCGCGTACGGCGACTGGCCGCCACTCACGAAGCGCTGCCGCGTGGCCTCGGCCACCGCCTGGCATTGCGCATCGCCCATCCGGGCGTGGTCGGCCTTGCACTGCGCGCGCAGATCCTTCAGCCGCTCGGGATTCGCGACCAGGGCTTCGACGGACTCGATCGCGGGCCGGGAAGGCTCGGGCTTGCCACAGCCGGCGAGCAACAGGACGGCGACGGCCGTAGTGATAAGGAGCAGGTTCTTCATTGACGTCCCCTCAGCTGCCATAGAAATTCACGCTGTAGGGCGTGTACGGCGTGCCGCTGCCCATGAAACGCCGGCGCACCTCGCGCGCGCGCTCCTGCACCGCCACCTGCCGCGCCTGCTCCAACGCCGCGGCGCGGTCCTGCGTGATCTGCAGCTGCTGCGCCTGGATCGCCTGGCGCGACTGCAGCGCCAGCAGCTGGTTGGTCGCCTGCATCGCCTGCAAGGCGCCCGTAGCGGACTGGCTGCGATTCACGAGATCGGTCAGCGCCCGTTCGTCGGAAGCGAAGTTCTGCATCGCCTGCGACTGCACCTGCGTCGCGGTGCGCAGCGCTTCCAGCGAGTTGCGCCAGCGCTGCCGCGCATCGCCGGCCATCTGCGCACCGGACATCGCCGCCGAAAAGGACTCGGGATACAGCCGCTTGAACTCGTCCTCCATGCGCGAAACGTTGAACGCCAGCCCCTGCGCCTGCTGGATCAGCTGGTTCGTCGCTGCCAGCGTCGACTTGAGCTCGGACAGCGCACTGAAGTCCAGGCCCTGAAGGTTTCTCGCCTGGTTCCGCAGCATCTGCGCCTCGTTCTGCAGCTGCTCGACCTGGTTGTTGATCTGCTCCAGCGCGCGGGCCGCCGTCAGCATGTTCTGGATGAAATTGGACGCATCGAACACGGTGTCGCCGACACCGAAGATGGCATGCGCCGGCGGGGCCACACCGAAAGCGATCGCGCTGACCGCCACCAGCGCGGCGATCCGAGGCTTGAGGGAAGACTGGAGGTTCATGGCATTGGCTCCTGCGGGGTTGAGGAAAGAGATGGGGATGCAGATGGAAACGAAGGAATGAGGTCGGCCGCCCAGCCGAGCCCGCGGTGCCGCAGCCAGGTGGCCGCGAAGACCGAGGGCATCCGTGCGAACGGCGAGGCCCCGACCGAGGCCAGCACGCGGTCGAGCTCACGCTGGTCCTCGGGCGAAGCCGCGCCGGCGAAGGCCAGCGCCACCGGCCCGAGCCCGAGCTCGAAGACCCGGTTGCCCAGGCGCGATTGGTAGTAGTAGTCGCGCTTGGGCTGCGACGTGGCGACGATCTCGACCTGCCGGCGGTTGAGCCCGAAGCCCTCGTAGATCACGCGGATCTGCGGCTCCGTGGCCTGCGGGTTCGGCAGGAAGATCCGGCTCGCGCAGCTCTCCACGATCGCCGGCGCGATGCTGGAGTTCTGAATGTCGGCCAGGCTCTGCGTGGCGAAAATGACCGAGACGTTTTTCTTGCGCAGCGTCTTGAGCCACTGGCGGATGCGCGCGGCGAACACCGGGGCGTCCAGGAACAGCCAGGCCTCGTCGAGGATCAGCAGCGTCGGGGCGCCGTCGAAGCGTTCGTCGAAGCGCGCGAACAGGTAGCCCAGCACGGCCAGCACGGCCGCCTTGCTGTGCATCAGCTCCTCCATCTCGAAACACTGGATGGAGGATGCCCCCAGCCGGTCCCGGTCCGCGTCAAGCAGCCGCCCGTGCGCACCGCCGAGCACGTAGGGCGCCAGCGCCTGGCGCAGGGCATTCGACTGCAGCAGCACCGCGAGCCCCGTCATCGTGCGCTGCTCGGGCGGCGCGGTGGCGAGACTGGCCAGTGCCGACCACACCATCTCCCGCTCGGCCGGTCCGACCTCGAGGCCCTCCTGCCGGAGCCGGCCTTCCACCCACTCTGCCGCCCAGGCGCGGTAGCCGTCCTGGTCGATGCGCGCGAGCGGCTGGAAGGCGATCTCGCCATCCGTACCGAGGTCGTAATGCTCACCGCCCAGCCCCAGGATCGTGGCGCGCAAAGAGCGCCCCATGTCGAAGGCCAGGATGCGCGAGCCGGCATAGCGGCGAAACTGCAGCGCCAGCGTGGCGAGCAGCACCGACTTGCCCATGCCGGTCGGCCCGACCACGAGCGTGTGCCCGACGTCCCCGATGTGCGTGACCAGCCGGAACGGTGTGGCGCCATCGGTTCGCGTGACGATCAGCGGCGGGCCATCGAGATGCGCATTGCGCTCGGGGCCCGCCCAGACGGCCGACACCGGCATCATGTGCGCGAGGTTCAAGGTCGAGACAAGGGGCTGTCGCACGTTCGCGTAGGCATGCCCCGGGATCGACGACAGCCAGGCCTCGACCGCATTGAGGGTCTCGGGGATCGTGACGAAGCCGCGGCCCTGGATCGCGCGCTCGACCGCGCGCAGTTTCTCGTCGGCAACGGTGGCGTCGGCATCGAGCACGGTCACGGTGGCCGTCACATAGCCGAAGGCCACCTGGTCGCTCCCGAGTTCCTGCAGCGCCGCGTCCGCATCCCCCGCCTTGTTCGAGGCATCCGAATCGACCAGCGCGCTCTCCTGCTGGAAGATGGTCTCGCGCAGCAGCGCCACAATGCTCTTGCGCTTGGCGAACCACTGGCGGCGCAGGCGCACGAGCTCCTTCTCGGCCTCGGCCTTGTCCAGGCACAGGAAGCGCGTGCTCCAGCGGTAGGCGAAGCCCAGGTGGTTCAGGTCGTCGAGCAGCCCCGGCCAGGTCGCGGTCGGAAATCCGCGCACCGACAGCACGCGCAGATGCAGGCGCCCGAGCATCGGCCCCAGCCCGCCTGTCAGCGGCTCGTCGGCCAACAGCGCATCGAGGTGCATCGGCACCTCGGGCACCGCGACCGCATGCCGGCGCGTGGAGACGCAGCTGTGCAAATGGGTCAGCGTCTGCGCATCATTGAGCCACTCGATCTCGGGCATCACGCCTTCGAGCAGGCCGAGGAAGCGCTCGGTCTCGGAGACGAAGGTCTCCAGCCGCCCCTTCCAATCCGACCCGTCCGATGCCCCCGATCCATTCTGGACGTCTGTTCCTGCGCGCTCATAGAGCAGCCCCGCGGCGCGCGCCTTCGACTCCTCGGGCGGCAGATACAGCAAGGTCAAGTGGTAGCGGCTCTCGAAGTGGCTGGCGTCCTCCTCGAAGGCGGCGCGGCGCTCCTCGTCGACCAGCCAGGACAGCGCCTCGGGGAACGACGACTCGGGATAGCCGGCCGCCTCGCACCGCTCGGCCTCCACGAACAGCGCCCAGCCCGAGCCGAGCCGGCGCAGCGCGTTGTTCAACCGCGCCGAGGTGGCGACGAGTTCGCCCTGCGTGGCACTGTCCAGGTCTGGCCCGCGGAACCGTGCCGTCCGTTGAAATGAGCCATCCTTATTGAGCACGACTCCAGGGGCGACCAGCCCGGCCCAGGGCAGCCAATCGGCCAGCAGCGCCGGGCGTTTGCGGTATTCGGCGAGGTTCAGCATGGCGTCTCCCCTCCCCGCATCACGCATCCAGCAGCTGACGCTGCTTGATGTGCCGCGCGAAGACCTGCATGAACTGCGGGTCCAGGCGCGCGCCCCAGATCGCCAGTGCGTGGCTGACGACCCAGAGCGCAACACCCGGTAGCCAGAGCTGCAGCCCGAGACCGACCGCGGCGGCCAGCGTGCCATTGGCGATCGCCACGGTGCGCGGCGCGCCGCCCAGCAGGATCGGCTCGGTGAGGGACCGGTGCAGCGGAATCTCGAAGCCGGGCAAGGAAGCGGCTTGCGTATTCATTGCAGCGTCTCCGGGCCAAGCGACGTCCGGCCAGTTCGCGGAACACCGCGGAACCGGCTTTGCCGGGCCGCTGGTGTTGCCCCCGGGCGGGGGTTGGCGGACCGACACGAAGTGCGGGGAGACTGGGGGCGAGCGTCAGTCATCCCAGCACCGCCCCGCCCGAGAAGCTGAAGAAGGTCAGGAAGAAGCTGGACGCGGCGAACGCGATCGACAGGCCGAACACGATCTGGATCAGTCGGCGGAAGCCCCCCGATGTGTCGCCGAAGGCCAGCGTCAGTCCGGTCACGATGATGATGATGACCGCGACGATCTTCGCCACGGGTCCCTGGATCGAATCGAGGATCGACTGCAAAGGCGCCTCCCAGGGCATGTTCGAGCCTGCCGCCTGCGCGGGCAGCGCGACAGCTAGCAAGAGCGTTATCGCCACAGCCGCGTGCAGAAGCGGCTTTGCGGAAAGACGTGAAATCGTCATGACGGTTCTCCAGAAGACGACGGGGTTGGGGCAGGACGAAATGAAGAGAGCAGCGGAAAACCAGGTACCGCCGAGATATCGAGCTGGTAGCCCTCGCTGTCGTGGCCGACGACGCGCGCGATCTCGCGCACCCGCCGGGCGCGGCCGCGCCCGGCGATGAAGACGATGACGTGGACCGCCTCGGCTATCAGCGCGCGCGGGACGGTCATCGAGACTTCCTGCACCAGTTGCTCCAGCCGCATGAGCGCGCCCAACGCGGAGCCGGCGTGCACGGTGGCAATGCCGCCCGGATGTCCGGTGCCCCAGGCCTTGAGCAGGTCCAGCGCCTCGGCGCCGCGCACCTCGCCCACCACGATGCGGTCGGGCCGCAGCCGCAGGGTGGCGCGCACGAGGTCGGCCATCGTGGTCACGCCCGGCTCGGTGCGTAGGCTCACGTGGTCGTCGGAGCGGCACTGCAGCTCCACCGTGTCCTCGAGGATCAGCACCCGGTCGCGGGTCTCGGCAATTTCGTCGAGCAGCGCGTTCGCTAAGGTGGTCTTGCCCGTACTGGTGCCGCCGGCGACCACGATGTTCAGGCGCTCGCGCACCGCCTGCCGCAGGAACGCGGCCTGGTCCCCCGTCAGGATCCCGTCGGCCACGTATTGCGCCAGGCTCATGATGCGCAGCGCCCGCTTGCGGATCGCGAACGAGGGCGCACGCACCACCGGCGGCAGCACGCCCAGGAAACGCTCGCCGGTCTCGGGCAGTTCGGCCGAGAGGATCGGCGTACCGGCATGCACCTCGGCGCGCACGTGCGCCGCGACGAGGCGGATGATGCGTTCGGCCACAGGCGGCGGCAGCGCCGGGCCGGTCGGCGCGCGGCCGGAACCGAGCCGATCCACCCACAGCGAGCCATCGGGGTTGAGCAGCACCTCGACGACTTCCGGGTCCGCCAGCGCCGCCGCGATCTCCGGCCCCATCGCCGTACGCAGCATGCGGATTCGCCGGGCCACCGGGTTGTCCGCGGCGCCTGGCGACAACCCGGAAGAACGATCAGACGGCTGGACCATCAGCGGCCTCCTCCGGTTCATCCTGCCCTGCGTGCGTTGGCGCCGCCTCAGGCTCGATCTCCTCATGGACTTCCCTCACCAGGCTGCGCCCGCGCTGCAGGTGCCGGCCGAGTTGCTCGATGAACTGGGCGAAACGGGCCCGCCCCTGCGCCCGTGCGACGTCCTGCTGGCCTTCGGGCACTGGGATAGAGACGCTGAGGAAGTAGCGGACATAGAGCGCCACCGTCTCGATCAGGATGTTCTGGTCACGCTCCAGCCGGTCGAACTGGCGCGAAAGCCGATCCAGGCGCTTAGCGATCGCCGCCTCGCGCTGGTCGCCGCCATCGGGCGACAGGAACGAAGCCAGCGCAGCCGCGATCACGGCCGACTTCGACACACCCTTGTGCACTGCCAGCCGATCCAGGCGTTTGGCGTGCTCCGGCTCGATGAAGATATTGAGACGAGCTCGGCTCATAGCGCTATCCCGTCATCAGGGTCCAGCGCCGCGAGGCGCGCAGTCCGCGTGAGCTGACGGTCCACATCGCGCGGACGCAGCGGCACGTCGTCCTCGTCATCGAGCACCAGCAGCCCGTCGTCCTCCGGCAGCGTCAGCGTGTCGCGCGTGAGCTCCAGTTCGGGCTTGAGCTGGTGGCCGCCCTCGTCGGCGAAGCCACCCGCATCGGCTGACGACAAAGGCTCGAGCGCGGTCACCGGCGCTAGCCCGCTCCAGTCGTCCGGCCGTGTCGCAGGACGATCCGCGTAAAAGCCGTCAGCCAGTGCCGGTGGTGGCAGCACACGCCGTGTGAAGTTGCAGTCCTGGTAGTAGCGCAGCTTCCTGGCCTTGATCGGCGGATGGCCCGAGACCATCACCACCGCCTCGTCGGGAGGCAACTGCATCACCTCGCCCGGCGTGAGCAGCGGCCGCGCCGTCTCCTGGCGCGAGACCATCAGATGGCCCAGCCACGGCGCGAGCCGGTGCCCGGCGTAGTTGCGTTGCGCACGCAATTCGGTGGCCGTCCCCAGCGCCTCCGAGATGCGCTTGGCCGTGCGCTCGTCGTTGGTGGCGAACGCGACGCGCACATGGCAGTTGTCGAGGATCGAGTGATTCGAGCCATAGGCCTTGTCGATCTGATTGAGAGACTGCGCGATCAGGAAGCCGCGAAGGTCGTAGCCCGCCATGAACGCCAGTGCCGACTCGAAAAAGTCCAGCCGGCCCAGCGCCGGGAACTCGTCGAGCATCAGCAGCAGCTTGTGGAGGCGCGCGATGCCGTCGGAGCCGTCGAGCGATTCGGTGAGGCGCCGGCCAATCTGGTTGAGGATGAGGCGGATCAGCGGCTTGGTGCGGCTGATGTCCGAGGGTGGAACGACCAGGTACAGCGAAACCGGGTGCTTCGCCGAGATCAGGTCGGCGATGCGCCAATCGCACCTCGAAGTAACTTCGGCGACAGTGGGATCGCGGTACAGCCCCAGGAAGGACATGGCCGTGGACAGCACCCCGGAGCGCTCGTTGTCGCTCTTGTTCAGCACTTCGCGGGCGGCCGAGGCGACAACCGGATGGACTGCATCGCCCAGGTGCCGCGTTGTCATCATGCGACGCAGCGTGACCTCGAAGGGACAGGCCGGATCGGACAAAAAGTTGGCGACGCCGCGCAGCGTCTTGTCCTCGCCGGCATAGAGCACGTGCAGGATGGCGCCGACCAGGAGCGCGTGACTGGTCTTCTCCCAGTGGTTGCGCCGCTCCAGCGCGCCCTCGGGATCGACCAGGATGTCCGCGATGTTCTGCACGTCGCGCACCTCGTGGGCCCCGCGCCGCACTTCGAGAAGCGGGTTGTAGGCGGCCGAGCGCGCATCGGTCGGGTTGAACAGCAGGCAGTGCGAGAAGCGCGCGCGCCAGCCAGCCGTGAGATTCCAGTTCTCACCCTTGATGTCGTGGATCACGGCCGATCCGGGCCAGGACAGCAGCGTCGGCACGACCAGTCCGATGCCCTTGCCGGACCGCGTGGGCGCGAAGGCCATCACATGTTCAGGACCGTCATGACGCAAATAGGCGCCGCTCTTGTCCGAAGTCCTGCCGAGGAACACACCTGCCGACCTCGTCAGGCCGGACTTGGCGACCTCCTCGCACTCAGCCCAGCGGGCAGAACCATAGGTCGTGACGCGCTTGGCAAGACGTGAACGCCATACTGCCATGCCGATAGCGGCACCTACGGCGAACATACCGCTCGTTGCGGCGATTGCCCCACCTTGCAGGAACACGTGCGGCGCGTAGGCGTCGTAGAAGTACCACCACTCGAAGATCTTCCAGGGTTCATAGACAGGGACGCTGCCCAGACCAAACCATGCAGACCCCAGTCGCGGCTGATAGCCAAGTACAGCTGCCGTCCACTGCGTGGCCGTCCAAACGCCGCCCACGGCAACGCCTGTGACGACAGCAATCTGGCCAAGCAGGATCCCAGTGTGAGCGCTCAATGCTCTGTCCCTTGTCGCGTCGAATCGAGATGCCATGCCTGTCTGCTTCCTTTTGCGCCCGCTTGCGCCGCACATGCGCATGCAGCCATCGCACGCACCGCATGAGTCTGGATTGGAAGCGCCGCGCACGGCACCCAAACGGGAGTAGCGCAGCGTAGGCTGGCGGAGGCTCAGAACGAACGCAGGTGGATGGTCCGACGTCTTGGCAGTTGAAGACCCACGACGTCAGCCTTCCAGACGGGCGGGAAGCATCGGCGTTGCAGTACGGCGTGTCCAATGCCTATGGCGCGGACTAAGGTCGCGACTAGCGAGGTTTCGTAAGCACTACGACAAAGTACTGACGTGGGCTAGAAAACGCCGCACTGGCTCGGGGGTTCCAAAGCGCTGCTGCTTGTGCAGCACGTAGGTGATGACGTGCTCTTCCTCGACCAAAGGGAGGAACACGATCTCACTGCGGTGCAGCGTCTGCGCTTGGCCAACATCCGCCAGACCTACCCCGACTCCCGCGGCGATGCGAACGATGTAGCCCTGGGAGTTGCAAGCGACACCGGCTATGTTTGTGCGATCGCTGTGCTTGCGCACGATGCTGCGCATCTGCGCATGCAGCCCGGGCATGCGCTCCTCGCTGCACGAAATCAGCGGGAAGGCTAGCAACTCCCGCATTGGAACGGCACGTCGAATTGTCAGTTCATGGGTACGAGGAAGCATTGCCATCAAGCGATAGCGCCAGGCGGGTACCTGGACAATGGCCTCGCCATCCGGAACACCGAAGGAAAAGCCTATATCCACATCCTCATGCTTGAGGGCAAACGCAAGTTCGCGGGCGGGCATCTCCGAAAGTTCCAGAGCGATCTCAGGCACCGCTGCTTGCCAGCGTGTGAAGCACTCAACGAGCATCGGATGCGCAATTCCATCAGCAACCCCCACCCGCAAAGGAGCCCGGTGCAGCGCATGCGTTCGACGCACTACGCGCTTGACACGCTCCAAGCGGATAAACAGTTTTCGGGCCTCAACCAGCAACTGCAATCCAGCAGGTGTAAGCGCAAGACGCCGCGGCGCGCGCACTAGCAACTGCACGCCCAACCTCTCCTCAAGATCGCGCACAGCGCGCGATAGAGGAGTTTGATCGATATGAATGCGCTCAGCTGCACGAGTGAAGTTCAACTCTTCTGCCACAGCTATGAAGTAGCGCAAATGACGCAACTCAATCATTGAGCTCGAAGTCTCCAACGTGTCGTGTGGATGCATACGTCGTTAGTCGACATTCTCCACGGCGGCAGTTCTGGGGGCATCCAACTGCGCGTGCATGTTGGCTTGGCCCAATCGTCCCTTTCAAAAGTCGTAGTAACCGCCTCGCCCGCCGATACTGGCAAACTGATGTGCGTAGCAATGCGATTCAATCGCTCAACCGGAACACTCAGCAAGCCATGCTACACATGAGCAGCGAGCCAATCACAAATAAGTGGCGTTGTTCTAAACGCGACATTGTGGAAACAATGGACCCCTGCTTCTACTAGGCAGTACTCCGCGTTGGCTCCAATTCGATCTGCAATTTTCTTTGCAGCGGCCGCAGGAATTCCTGCATCGGCCTGGCCATGCATGACAAGGACAGGGCAATCGAGGCGATCACACCAGCCTTCAAGTGTGAAGCCACGAGCGACCTCACGTGCCGCAGCGATCGTTTCAACTCCAACGATATGGGCGAAGCGCCAACTGCGAATTGGGTCGTCCCAATTCATCACACCCATGTCGAAATAGCCGCTGACGGAAATGCACGCCCGAATCCTTTGGTCGGCTGCCGCGGAGTTGACCGCGAGCATGCCGCCGAAGCCGAAGCCGACGACGCCAATGCGACGTGGGTCGATGCCCTCCTCCGCCTGCACGTAGTCGATGACAGCAGAAACGGCTTCGTGGTACGAAGGCCCCATCGGCATCCAATCGGACACCTCGCCTTGGCCGGGGCCGTCGAAAGAGAGCGTTGCCATGCCTCGTGCGAGAAACTCCCTCTCAATCGCGAAGTGTTCCTCCTTGGACGAGTCGGAGCCGCAAACAAGCAGAGCCAGTGCCACCCGAGCTCCCCCCGGTGGCGACCGCAGAACCGCAGGGATCGTCCTTCCGTTGTACGGAATTGCGAGCCGCATGCCGGGGACCGGCTGCATCGGTAAAGCTCTGGTGTAGCAGGCAACTTTTGCCGCTGCAGCGCGCTTCTTTTCATCGAGATCCTCAAAGTGAAGATACTGAGCGAAGTGGTACGCGAGGGCAGCCTTTGTGAGAAGCTGCCCGGCACTCACCAAGTTCCCCTGCACGGCCGCCGCGTCGCCGAGTTCCTCAAAGTCGGCGCCTACAGCCGTCCAAACCGGAAACCAGTCGCTGTTCGAAACGATTCTTTCCATATTCGCCCGCACCAGGGAGCAATCAAGCCCCTGGTTTGTCATTCGGAACAAAGAGTGTCCGGCGGCCTTGAGCGCGAGGTAGTCTGTTTTCATGCTTCAGAGCTTCAAAACGGCACGGTGCCCTTAACGATGGTCCTATAGAGCAGCCGGCGCTGAGGAAGCGCGTAGTCGCCCACCCCTTGATGCAAGGTCAGCGCGTTGTCCCACACAACGACATCTCCTGGCGCCCATGTGTGGCGGTAGATGAAGCGGGGCTGGCGCGTGAAGGCGTACAGATAGTTAAGGAGGCGTTCGCTTTCCTCCTGTTCCATATCAAGGATTTCAGTGGTGAATCCCTCGTTCACGAAGATGGACTTCTCTCCAGTAGTGGGATGCGTCCGAATTACAGGGTGAACCACGGAGTCTTCCAACCGGGACTCGGTGTCCTTGTTCATCTTGTTGAAATGGCTGGCCCGTTGGCTTGGCTTCTTCTTCGAGGCTACGAATCGGGCCTTCCGGCCTTGCAACTGCTCCTTGATCTCTGCCGGCAGCGCATAGTAGGCTGCCGCCGTGTCGGCGAAGTCCGTTGGCCCCAGCACCCTACCGCCCTTTACCGGCACTTCGAGGGCGTAGAGAATGGACACGCGGCTGGGCGTGCGCGTATAGCAAAGGTCGCTGTGCCAATATTGGGCGGCATCCACGGCCCCAATCTGGCGACCGTCTTCGACGATGTTCGACAGCACGAAGACCTCTGGGTTGTCGGGCTTGGCGAACTGGGTCATTGCATGGATGTCTAGTTCCTTGCCAAAGTACTTGCTGAAGTGCAGCATTTGGCCGTCGTCGATTCGCTGATTGCGAAACACCAGAACTCGATGTTGATGCAGCGCAGCCTCGAGATCCCCGAGCCACTCTCCCTCAGGTAGCAGCCCCAGATCAAAGCCCTCAACAACGGCTCCAAGGGGTGCCGCAAGGGGACGTACTTCAAATTCGCTTTTCGTCTCGACAGTCATGATTCACTCCGGTTGAATATTGGCATCGCTGGCCACCTTTTTGTACACCCCAATCTCCCTGGCGATTTGCGCCTTGAAGACAGCAGGACCGACATTCAGGATCGGGTCGTACCCGTTCACTTTGAACTTTTCCTGAACTTCTGGACGCGACAGAAGTTCTTGCAGCATCGAATTCCACTTCTGGACGATCTCATCCGGAAGGTTTGCGGGCCCGAGCAGCCCGACCCATACCTCCGTCTCGAACCCCTTGACCCCCTGTTCGGCAAAGGTCGGAATATCGGCGGCAAAGGGAAGCCGCTTCGCGCTCGCCACACCCAGGGCCCTGACCTTGCCTGCCTTGATCTGGGTGAGCGCAGCCGCCGACCAGGTCGAGTCAACCTCGCCAGCAATGGCCGCCAGCAACGATTGATTCGAGCCCTTGTATGGAACGTGCAGGAATTTCGCGCCGACGATGGTCCCGAAAAATTCGCCAGCCATGTGCGGGGCTGTTCCGTTGCCAGAACTTCCAAAGGAGACGGCGCCAGGTTTTGACTTTGCCGCAGCAATGTAGTCGGCAACGGTCTTGTAGGGCGAGTTCGCGGGAACAACCAGGATATTGGGCGTGGATGCGACCAGCGTGATCGGCGAAAAATCCTTGACCGCGTCAAACTTCAAGGTGGTCCGAAGTGCCGGATTAATCGTGTGATTGTTGGCTGTCATCAGCAAGGTGTAGCCGTCCGCTTTGGATCTCGCAACCAGGTCATTGGCGATCATTCCTGCGGCTCCGGGCTTGTTGTCGATGATCACCGGCTGCTTCAGAATCTTCGAAGCTTCCTGGCCAAGCTCTCTAGCGAAGATGTCAGTGATACCTCCAGGCGCGAAGCCGATGACGATCGTCACAGGTCGACTGGGATAGCTTTGAGCATGGGCGGCGAACGGCACGAGCAACGCAACGCTCGAAGCAATAAGCGGTAGTGCCAGCAAGCGCCTGAGTCGTTGCCCCAACCGAGCTGAAAGTGCCGTCGAGGGTTGTAGAAGAGTTCTCATGATCGATGTCCTAACAGTTCAATTCAATGTCGTGATGGCAGATGCAAGCAGTCATACAAAGAGCCCAGAAACAAAGCCGCCAGCCTCATTCGGATTGGCCGGTTCGCGACTTCGTTCTCGGAGCGCGCCAGAAACTCCATGGTTGAGAGCTGCAAAGTGGCAAGCAATAGTGACGAGGGAAGGAGTTTCAGGGGCGGGTCACCTTTGGACATCATTTGAGTTGCAAAGCGCTCGTAGAGCCCGCAACCACTCAAGCCTTGTTCAGCAATCCTTTCCCAATTGCTGACAAGAAATCTTGTCAGCTTGGGATGAGCAGCAAAGAAGTCGAGGGCACACAGCAGCAAGCCATTCAGCTCCATCCGCTCCAATCCCGAGTTGTCAGCCCAAAGATGGATGTTGGACATGACCTGCGTTTTTGCCGCTTCGAAAAGGCCTTCCTTATCGTGAAAGTAGTAGTAGACGAGCTTCTTGTTCAGGCCAACGGACTCGGCCACGCCATCGATCTTGATGTCCTCGAATCCCAATCGTCCAAATTCGGCCACTGCCGCCTCAAGCAGCCTGGCCTTGGTTCTTTCCTTGTTTCGGGTGCGTGGCGGGGCAGCGGTGCTCATACGGGTAATCGATGGTGGCGGTGCATGGATCGCGGCATGGGGGGTATGCGGCTTTTCACCGCCGCATGGCCGAGGCCGCGGACCATGCGCCCTGCGCAGACGGGTGCGTCCTCCGCCCTTCCATGCGCCAGCGGCAGCTGGGCATATGCCGCACGCGTCCGCGCGCAGCGCTAGCAACGAACTTCTCAGCGGCCATCGGGCATGCATCGAAAGGACAGGTGCGGCTCAAGTCAGTGCTCGAGATCAGTCGCGGTGACGTCCTTGACCTCGCCCTTGACGTTCATCCGACCTTCATACACCGGTCGAGCGCCCGTGGTTGGGCCCTGATACTGAACAAAGAACAGCGTGCCGCCGGTTTCGGTGGTCATCGCCTCCTCATAGTGCGGATCCGCATGGAACGCCACCGTGCCCGGACCGTAGACCTTGCCGCCCATATTGAACTCACCGTCGATGACGTACCAGACCTGGGCGAAATCGTGCTTGTGCAAGCGGAAGCCCGCACCGGGCTCGTAGTGCAGGAAGCCCGCATTCGGTTCTGTCGGGCGGTCCGCGTTGGTGTGAAACAGGAACTTCGTCTTGTTCTTGAACCGACCCATCTCCCAGTCCATCGAATCGGGAGTCCGATATTCAGGGGGGTTGTGCTGGCTGAGATCAAGCTGAACCTCATTGGACATGTCATCTCCTTTGGAAAATCGCCTTCAGGCGTGTTGCAGAATTTGGGGAATGCGCGCGGCGGGCGGCGTGTTGCGGGAGCGGCCACAGCGGACCAGCCCATCGATCACTACCATGCCAACGCCGGGCAAGTCGCCGGCGGCAATGCTCTCTAGCAGGTTGGACTTGGAGGAATGCTGCGCAGTGTCGAGAAAGACGAAGTCGGCGGCGCGACCGACCTCAATGAAGCCGCAGTTGAGATTGCGTATGCGCGCGGTGTTTCCGGTCGCAAAGCAAATGGCCTGCTCGGCGGGCACCTCGCCAATGCTCGATAGCATGGCGATCAGCCGCAGGATGCCTGTGGGCTGCACACCGGACCCTGCAGGAGAATCGGTGCCCAGGATGACACGGTCCAACTGCCGCAGTTCCTTGGCCGAGCGCAGCGCAAACAGCGCGGCAAACTCATTGCCGTTGTGAACGATCTCGATCGCTCTGCCGCATCCCTCGCACAGACAGCGGATCTGCTTGGTCGACAGGGCGGTGTGACCGCCGTTGATGTGGCCGATGATGTCGGCATCGGCTTCCAACACCATCTCAGCGTCGACGTAGCCGGAACCGGGCACGGAGGGGCCGCCGGTGTGAATGGTGGACTGAATCCCGTACTTGCGTGACCACTCAACCATCTTGCGTGCGGTCGGCCCGTCCTTGACCGATCCCAGCCCGATCTCGCCAAGCAGGGTCACACCCGCCGCGGCGAGTTCCCGGAAATCCTCTTCAACCATGCCGTGTTCAATGACCGGAGCACCCGCGAGCAGCTTCACGCCTCCGGGGCGGCTGTTCGCGTAGGCGCGCTGGGCGGTGATGGCCAACGCCTTGATGCCAACGATATCGCGCGGCCTTCCCGGAAGATGAACTTCACCGGCCGAGATCATGGAGGTGACTCCGCCGTTCATAAACGATTCAATCCAGCCGATCTGGTTCTGCCTGGGAGTCCAGTCGCCGAAAACCGGATGCACGTGGCTGTCGATCAGCCCCGGGGCGAGCGCACAACCATTGGCATCGATGACCATGTCGGCTTGCTCACAGTCCAAGTCACCGAGCCGGCCGATCTCGACGATCAACCCATCTTCACAAAAGACGGCGTCGGCGTCCTTGATCGGTTCGTTCAGGTCACCCGTCAGCATGAGGCCGACGTTCTTGATGAGTAGTTTTCCAGCGGGGGCGGATGAAGATTGATCGTGCATGTTCTTAAAGGGAAAGGTACTGGCTGCGAATTTGCTTGTCAGCGATCAGCTCTCGCATGTCGCCCGAGAAGCGAACTTGACCCCGCTCGAGCACATAGGCACGGTCGGAGACCAGGTTTGCGAAGTGGATGTTCTGCTCCGACAGGAGCACGCTAAGGCCCTGCCGCTTGAGTTGCTGAATCATGTGCGCCATCTGCTCGACAATCACCGGCGCCACGCCCTCGGAGGGCTCGTCGAGCATGACCAGATAGGGGTTGCCCATCAGCGTCCTGGCCACGGTGAGCATCTGCTGCTCGCCCCCGCTCATATGGCCGCCCGGACGCTGCGGCATTTGCCCGAGGTTCGGAAACATCGCAAAGAGTTCAGCTGTCGTCCACGCGCGCATACCTTCGCGGGGCATTTGAGCGCCCACCGTCAGGTTCTCCATGACGGTCAGCTCGCTGAAGATGCGGCGCTCCTCCGGCACGAAGCCCAGGCCCAGACGGGAGATCTGGTGCGACTGGAGCATGGAGATCTCGTGGCTCCGAAAGACAACGGAGCCGCTGCGCCTGCGCACCAGGGCCATGATGCTTTTCATGGTCGTGGACTTCCCGGCGCCGTTGCGCCCCATGAGTGCCACGACCTCGCCCGCGTTGACATGCAGGTCGATGCCGAAGAGGATCTGCGCCCGACCGTAGTAGGCGTTCAGGGCCTTGACCTCCAACAGGGTTTTCGTCGTCATGCCGTGGCTCCGTCCAAGTCTTCGCTGGTGAACGTCTTTCCGGTGCCGAAGTAAGCTTCCTGCACCTGCGCATCTGCTCTGACCACCTGCGGGTCGCCCTGCGCGATGAGCTTGCCGCGTGCCAGAACAATCATCCGGTCCGCATAGCCGAACACCACATCCATGCTGTGCT
This sequence comes from Variovorax sp. SPNA7, assembly GCF_033807855.1. Classification (NCBI taxonomy): domain Bacteria; kingdom Pseudomonadati; phylum Pseudomonadota; class Betaproteobacteria; order Burkholderiales; family Comamonadaceae; genus Variovorax; species Variovorax sp. SPNA7. Next base: position 2,126,754 of record NZ_CP138513.1, on the reverse strand, counting down.
CGGTGAACAGCGCCCCGATCCGCTGTTCGATCACCAGGCGCTTGGTCAGCGCAATCAGTTCGTTGCGCTCCTTCGGCCCCATGCCCGCGGTGGGCTCGTCCATCAACAGCAGTTTCGGCTTGTTGGACAACGCAATCGCCAGTTCCACCCGTTTGACGTCGCCATAGGCCAATACGCTGCAGGGCCTGTCCGCATGGTCTTGCATGCCCACCTGCTCCAGCAGCGACAAAGCCTCTTGTCTGTAGGAGTGCGACATCGCCTGCCATGCATGAAACACGCTGGACCTGTGCGAATGCAGTGCAAGCTGTACGTTTTCCATGACGGTCATGGAACCAAACGTCGCTGCGATCTGGAACGTACGGCCGACGCCATGGCTCCAGACCTGCCTTGGCGATTTGCCCACGACATCAACCCCGTCCAATATGACTTGCCCGCTGTCGGGCTTGAGCTGGCCATTGAGCATATTGAAGCAGGTGGATTTGCCCGCGCCGTTGGGTCCGATCAGCGCTAGCAGTTCACCTGCCTGCACCTCGAAGGACACATCGCATACCGCAGCCACGCCCGCGAAACGCTTGCTCAGATGGCGTACCGATAGCAAGCTCATGCCTTGACCTCCAAGGCCGACACCGGCTCCGCGACAGGCCCCTTGCGCGAGCGGGACGTTCTGAACGACTCGACCATCGCCTGCAACGAGCCGACAATCCCGGCCGGGAACACGATGACCAATGTGAGAATGATCAATCCCAACAGCGCACGCCAGTAGTCCGTGCTGCGAGCCACCGTGTCTTGCAGCCAGACGAAGACCGATGCACCGACAATGGGCCCAGCGATGGTCTGCACCCCGCCCAGGAGCACCATGACCAAGCCGTCAATGGACTTGGCCACATGGACGGCCTCTGGCGAGATACTGCCCTTCGCGAACGCGAACAGCGTACCGGCCAAGCCGCCGAATGTGCCGGCAAGAACGAAGGCTGCCCACTGCACGCGCTTGCAATCGATCCCGATTGCGCCCGCGCGCAACTCCGAGTCACGCACGGCGCGCACGGCGAAGCCGAACGGCGAGAACAGAGCCCGTCGCATGTACCAGATGCCTCCGAGGGCGAGCGCGAGCGAGAAGTAGTAATAGGCCGTGGTCGAACGCAGCCATTGCGGCGGCCGCAAACCAATCAGCCCATTGCTTCCGCCAGTTACCGCATCCCATTGGTAGACGATGGCCCAGACCAGTTGTCCGAACGCCAGGGTCAGCATGGACAGATAGACGCCGGAGAGCCGGACGCTGAACCAACCAAAGACAACCGCGCCGACCGCCGCGCCGAGGACGCCCAGGGGAAGCGCGGTCATCATGCCCAGACCCGCCGACTTCACGAATACCGCTGCGACATAGGCGCCCAGCCCGAAATACGCCGCATGGCCAAAGGAGTGCATGCCACCTGGCCCCATGATGAAATGCAGGCTCGCCGCGAACAGCATCGCGATCAGCACGTCGACGCCAAGAACCATCAGGTAGGGGAAACTGCGCTCAAGCGCGGGCAGCGCAAGCAAGACCACTGCCGCAACGATCGCAGCGTGGCGCATCCGCTCAGAGGCGGGGCGCAAGACCGGCTCCTGAGCAGCTGCCACCGAATTCGTGCTGGAGGGCCTGCCCAGCAAGCCGTGCGGGCGGAACACGAGGACGACCGCCATCACGACAAACTCCACTACGAGGGTGAACTTGAACACCGGCAGCGCAACTCCGAACAGGGTGATCGTGCCAAGTGCGATGCATAACGCCTTCAACTCGCAGATGAGGAGCGCAGCGACAAAGGCGCCCGGGATGGATCCCATCCCGCCGACCACGACCACAGCGAATGCTGTGCCAATGGTGTCCATGTCGAGTGCCAAGTTGGCGGGCATGCGCGGTCCTTGCAAGGCGCCTCCGAGGCCAGCCAGCAGGCAGCCCAACGCAAACACCGCAGTGAACAGGCGTCCCTGGTTGACGCCGAGCGCGCCCACCATCTCTCGATCCTGTGTAGCGGCACGCACCAGCACGCCCCAACGGGTGCGCTTGAACAGGAGCCAAAGCGCACCGAGCAGCGCCGGCCCCAATGCGATCATGAAGATGTCGTAGGAGGGAAAGAGCGTGCCCAAGATGGACACGGCGCCTTCCAGCCCGGGCGCTCGCGGCGCGAACAACTCGTCAGCACCCCATAGCCACAGCGCGGCATCCTTGATGATGAGCACCAAGGCGAACGTGGCCAACAGTTGGAACAGCTCCGGAGCGCTGTAGATCCGGCGCAGGATGGTCAGCTCAACGAGTGCACCTAGGAGCCCCACCAGCAGCGCCGCCAACAGGGTGCTGATCCAGAAGCCGAGCGCACCGCCCCCAATGGCAGTCACCAGGCTGTAAGCCAGGTAGATGCCGACCATGAAGAATGAGCCGTGCGCGAAATTGACGATGCGAGTGACGCCGAAGATCAGCGATAGGCCCGACGCGATAAGAAAGATCACCGATGCGTCGGCCAATCCATTGATCAGCTGAGGAAGAAGGCTCTGCAAGGTCATGGCCAGGCCTACTTGGCGGGACGCAGCTTCGAAACTTCGCTGTCCGACGGCACGACACTCGCGCCGTCGATGTAGCGGTAGTCAACCATATAGCCCTTGCCATCCTTCAATGCGACTTTGCCGATATAGGCACCCATGGTCGACTGGTTGTCTTGGGCACGGAAAACGACCGGCCCCATGGGCGTGTCGACGCCTAATCCCTTGAAGGAGGTCACCACCGCCTCGGGATCGGCCGATCCGGCCTTACGCAGTCCTTGCGCGAGGGCATGCAGCGTCGAGTACCCGACCAGCGAGCCCATGCGCGGGAAGTCGCTGAATTTCTTCCGATAAGCCTCCACGAATTTCTTGCTCTCCGGCGTACCGAGGGAGTACCAGGGGTAGCCAGTCACGATCCATCCCTGCGGCGCCTCGGCGCCGAGCGGATCCAGGTACTCCGGCCGGCCGGTCAGCATGGAATAGACCTGAACAGAATCAAACAGCTTGCGGCTGTTGCCCTCACGAACGAACCTACCCAGGTCGGCTCCGAAGAGGACGTTGAAGATCGCGTCCGGCTTGGCATCGAGCAGCGCCTGCGCAATGGCACCCGCATCTACCTTGCCCAGCGGCGGCGCCTGCTCCGCAACGAATTCAACGTCTGGCTGTTGGCTCTTCAGAAGCTTTTTGAACGTAGCGGCTGCGGATTGCCCGAGTTCGTAATTGGGGTACACGAGCGCCCATCGCTTCTTATTCTGTTTGGCTGCCTCGTTGGCCAGCATGGCGACCGACATATAGGTGGATGGGCCCAGCCTGTAGACGTAGCGATTGCCCTCGGACCAGATCACACGGTCTGTGCCGGGCTCGCCAAAGAGATAGAGCACCTGACGGTTTTTCGCGAAGTCCCCCAGGGCCACAGCCACGTTCGAAAGGAAGCCTCCGAAGTACAGGCGGACGCCTTCACGCGAGTACAGCTCTTCGGCCACACGAACGGCATCGCCGGGGTTGCCGTTGTCATCGCGCGAGATCACCTCGAGCTTGCGGCCAAGCACTCCTCCCGAGCCGTTGATTTCGTCCAGCGCCAATTGCCAACCGCGCTTGTAGTGGTCGAGGTACGAGGGCGTGACCTTGTAGCTGTTGACCTCACCAATCTTTATGACGCCCTGCGCATGAGATGCGCCAGCGACCGCCACAGCGAGTGCGGCCAGCCAGCTCCGCGAGAAGAAGTTCATGATGCCGATCCTTCAAAAAAAGTGCAGAACATATTAAATATGGATCCATCCGCAGGTTCCATGCCAGTCTACGCCTAGCTTTCTACGACTCGCTCTCGGGTTAACCCTCATCATAAGCGCAGAATCGCAATTTCTGGATCCATTTTTTAAACGGTGGGCCCCAGTCTGCGCTTAAATGCCACGACTCCGTGCGCTGCCTTCAATCTTTGGCTGCATTTTGGTGCTCAGCACACACCGAACGCACCCACATCGGCACGAAATACGCAAAGTCGGGCCAGCATTGCCAGGCATGCGTTTTGCTTTTGCTTTTATGGATCCAACCAAGATACTTAAGGATGCACTATGCGAAAAACCATATACACCACCTGCACACTCGACTGCCCTGACGGCTGCGGAATCCGCGCCCACGTCGAGGACGGTCGGATCGTGAAGCTCGAGGGCCATCCGGAGCACCCCATCACGCGTGGCTATCTGTGTGGCAAGACTTACCGGTTCCCGGAACGCGTCTACAGCGAGGAGCGTCAGCTGTACCCCATGCGTCGGGACGGCGGCCATCGAGCGGGGGCGTGGGTACGGATAGGCTGGGAGGAGGCGCTGGCGCTGGCAGCGGACAGGATTCGCCGGTTCATTGCGCAGGACGGCAGTCTTTCTCTCATGCACTACCAGCGCACTGGCTCATGGGGCGCAACCAAGCATCTGAGCCGTCGGTTTTGGAATCTCCTGGGTGGCGTGACAACGACCAGCGGCTCCCTTTGCAGTGGGGCCGCGCGCGCCGGACAAGCCATGGACTTCGGCATACGGCTTGGTCACGATCCGTCGGATCTCGTCAACAGCAAACTCGTGCTCCTGTGGGGACGGAATCCCATGGCGACCAACCTACACACCGTACCCCTACTCAAGGAAGTCCGCGCGGCGGGCGGCAAGGTCATCCTGATCGACCCAGTGCGCAGCGAGTCCGCGACGATCTGCGATTCCCATATCCAGCCTCGCGTGGCGCGTGACGCCGAGTTGGCTCTGGCGATGGCAAAAGCCGTCCTCGACGCGGGCCTGGAAGACAAGGGGTTCATTGCAAACCATTGCACCAACGTCGAGGCTTATCTTCAGCTTCTGGAGCGGCACTCGATGCACGATCTATGTGAAGCTTGCGGTCTGTCGGAGGACACGGTGCGTGCCCTGGCCGTGGAGTACGCCACGGCGCGTCCCGCAGCCATCCTGTTTGGCTGGGGCCTCAATAAGTACAAGCATAGCGCCGAGATCTTCCGCTGTGTGGACGCCCTGGCCGCCCTGTGCGGCTACATCGGTGTGCCTGGGGGGGGCGCCACCCTGGGGTTCCAGACCCAGCGCCACTTCGACAAGAAGGTCGAGGCTGCGGATCGGGCCACCGCGGCGCGAGCCATCCCAGAGCCTCTGCTTGGCCAATGTCTGCTCGATACGCAGGACCCGCCCGTGCGCATGATGTTCGTCAATGGCGGCAATCCGATCAACCAGTCGCCGAACTCGAACCTTGTGGCGAAGGCCTTCGACCGGCTGGAGTTCACGGTTGTTGTAGACATGTTCCTGAACGATACGTCGGACTACGCGGACCTGTTTCTGCCCACCACCACCTTCCTGGAGGAGGAGGATCTCCTGGTCTCCTGGGGCCACAACATCATCGGCGGCGTTAATCCGGTCATCGCCCCGGTCGGCGAGGCTCGCTCGGATCTCTGGATCTTCCAGGAGTTGGCCAAGCGCCTCGGCATCGGCGAAGAGATGGCAGGTTCTCCGCGCGAATGGCTGCAGCGCATGCTCAAGCCGATGGAGGCGCAAGGCCTGTCCGTCGAGCGCGTCATGCAGGGGCCGGTGCGCTGCCCGACGGCACCACAGGTCCCGTTTGCGGACAAGAAATTTCCGACCCCGTCAGGCCGATTCCAGTTTATCGACGACATCGAGCTACAGCAACGCGAGGTGCAAGGCTATCCCCTCACCTTCGTAACCAACTTCAGCAAAACATGGCTGCTCTCACAGATGACCTCCGCCGAGCACCCGGGACCCTTCGTGCGCATTGGCACCGACACCGCCGAGCGGTACGGCGTGAAGGACAAGGACGAGATCATCGTCCGGTCCGCGGTCGGGCAGTTGCGATTGACCGCGAATGTCGACGCACGCGTCGGCCCCGGGATGGTGGTGATGCCGGTGGGAACCTGGATCAAGCGCGGGGGTGGTGCGAACGTGCTGACCGAAGACGTGCTGAGTAACTTCGGCGAAATGGCCGCCTACGGCGATACGCGTGTCGCCATCGAACTCGCCAGCCCTGCCCTCTAAACCCACGAATTGGAGATCCGAAGTGACCGTCGTAGTGACCGAAAACTGTGAAAACTGCCGCTTTGCAGAGTGCGTGGCAGTGTGTCCCGTGGCATGCTTCCACGGCGACGAGAAGATGCTGTATGTCGACTCGGACACATGCGTGGATTGCGGCGCGTGCGTTCCAGTGTGCCCTGTCAAGGCTATCTATTTTGAGCACGACCTGCCCGCGCCGATGTCGCACTGGCTGGACATCAACCGCGAGCGCGCATCCATGCTCCCCAGCGTCACGGAGCCGTCCGAGGCCTTGCCAGGCGCATGGGAAAAGCGCGCGTCGCTCGGCTTCTGAGGCAGTCCGTGCAGAGTACCTTCACCTCACCTCCCGAGATTGCCATCGTCGGCGCCGGGCCGAGTGGCTTTTATGCAGCCGAGGCACTGCTCAAGCTGGGCATCAACGTGGCACTGATTGAGCGGCTTCCCGCCCCCTTCGGTTTAGTGCGCTACGGCGTGGCACCGGATCACCAGAAGCTCAAGACGACCGTCGCCGCGTACGAGCGCATCGCGCAATCTTCGCGCTTGCACTTCTTCGGCAACGTGCAGGTCGGCAGGGACGTCAGTGTGGACAACTTGCGCAAGATGTTCCATGCCGTAATCTTCGCCCATGGCGCGCACGGCGACCGTACGCTCGGCATCAGCGGAGAAGATTTGGGGGGCTGCCATGGGGCATCGGCCTTCGTCGGGTGGTACAACGCCCACCCGGACTGCCGGGACCACGCCTTCGATCTGAGCCAGCCCGCTGCGGTCATCCTCGGCAACGGGAACGTTGCCCTTGATATCGCCCGCATTCTTGCCAAACCGGTCGAGGCACTGGCCGCCTCCGACATTGCGGACCACGCCCTACAGGCGCTGGCCGCAAGCAATATCCGGGATATCCATATCGTCGGACGACGCGGCCCTTCGCAAGCCAAGTTCTCCGCCAACGAGCTGAGGGAATTGGCGCAGATCGAGGACTGCTCCATTCATTTTGATGCACGGGATCTCGCCGAGGCAAACCCGCCCAACTCCACCGTCGCGTGGCTCAGCTCGCTCGCGCACAGCGCCGTGGACAGCCATCGTCGCCGGATCCATTTCCATTTCTTCAAGCGGCCCGTGCGTGTGGAGGGTACCCAGCGCATGAGCTCAATGGTGCTCGAAAAAACCCTGGCCTGCGAAGCGGATCCGTCGAGGGTTACGGGAACCGGGGAGGAGTGCCAGATCCCGGCCGGCCTTCTCTTCAAGGCAGTGGGCTACCGCGGCCACGCCATCCCAGGCCTGCCGTTCGACCATGAGCGGGGCGTGGTACCAACACTTCAGGACAGAGTATTGGGAGACGAAGGGCAGGCGATCCCACGCCTCTATGCAACGGGGTGGGTCAAGCGCGGGCCGTCCGGTGTGATCGGCACAAATCGTGCCGACAGCGTTGCAGTGACGCGCCGAGTCGCGGAGGACCTGGCGGCGGAACATCTCGGCGATGTTGGAGGCGTGCAGGCCTTACAAGACCACTTGTGCGGACGAACGATCATTGCCTTCAAGGACTGGCTTCGAATCGACCAGGCCGAAATCGCGGCCGGCCTCGTAGCATCCAAACCCCGTGAAAAATTCACGCGCGTCCAAGAGTTACTTGCGGCTGCGCAGTAGAGGCTCCTATGCATCCAACTATCCCGCACGATCTCGAGAGTTCCGATCACGACGCTCCGGAGCTAAGTCGCCCGGACTTCCCAACGGTGCCAGCAAGCCTGACAACATTGCTCACGCGGCGCTCGGCTGGTCCCCGCCACCTAGCGCTTCCTGCTCCAAACGATGCGCATCTGACGGTCATGGCACTGGCCGCTCTGCGCGCCCCCGACCACGGCGCATTGACGCCCTATCGCTTCACCGTCGTCGAATCCGACTCGGTCGACCTGCTTGCCGACCTGTTCGGTGAGGCCGCCCGAGCCGAGGGCGCGTCGAGCGAAGCTGCCGCCATTGAGACCGAGCGCGCGCGCCGAGCGCCCTTGACCATCGCAGTGATTTCCAACCTTTCCGTCGAGCGCCCCATCCCGGCGCACGAACAGTGGATGGCCGTCGGCGGCGCGATCACGAACTTCTTGAACGCGGCGCATGCCCTCGGCTTTGCGGGCAAGATGCTGAGCGGACGCAAGGTCCTCAGCCCCTGCCTTGCGCGCACCTTCTGCAAGGAGGGCGAGTATCTCGTCGGCTGGATCGTTCTTGGCACACTAAATTCGGGGTGGACTCCCCCGAAAGCTCGGCACCCGCATTCCATCCTGTCCAAATGGCCTTGTTCGCAGCGCCCCGGCGCTCAGGATCGGGCGTGAGCCTGGTTCTCCAGCCAAGCAGCCACGAACTCACCGGACTCCACCACGTGCGCCGACATCGCCTGCCGCGCGGCCATGTCATCGCGCGCCTCCAACGCGGCGAGGATCGCCTCATGATGCGCGATGTTTTTTTCCATCCGGTGCTTGTACATACCAAGCGCCGAAGAAGCGATCACGCCGCGCGAGGAGCCCAGTTCGAGATCCGCAATGATCTTTTGCAGGTACGCGTTGCACGACGCCTGAAAGATGATCGCGTGGAACTCGCTGTTCGTGGTGACCCATTCCTTACGGGCCGCCTGGTAGGCGCTCGTTTCAGCGTGACCCGCGGGACTGTCCGCCCGCAGGCGGTTCAGGTCCGTGACAGCCTGCACAAACCGCTCGTGAATCCTCCTCAGCTCGATCAGCTGGTGGTCGGTGATCCATTGCGCGGCTAATTGCGCCGCCAGGCCCTCCACCTCCGAGCGAACGCGATAGATATCCCTCACGTCCTTGGAACTCTGGGACTTGACCACCGCGCCGGTCTGACTCTGATCGACGATCCCCCGAGCAGCAAGCTGGGACAACGCCTGTCGCACAGGCGTGCGACTCACTTGGAAAGTGTTTGCAAGTGCCACCTGCTTCAACTTCTGGCCGGGCAGGTATTCGCCCGTTGCGATCTTGTGCTGGATCTGATCTGCGAGCTGATCGACCAGCTTATCTTCTGCCGAAAAAGCCATATTGCCTTTGGTTGTTGCGATTATTTCGCACCATTTTAGCTGGAATGGGATCCACAATAGATGTTTTCGGGACCCCGGCCTGCGAAGAGGTCGGGTTCCGTTTGCCAGGCCCTTGGGACCTACGGGAGAGCACATGACCTCACTGCACCTCAGCCACTATGCCTTGCTTCAGGTCGGGCTCGATGCGGGTAAGCAGGAAATCGAGCAGGCCTATCTCCAGCGTCTCGCACGCCTTCCCAGGGGCCGTTGGCGCCGCCAGTTGTGGTTGTGGGCTACTGGCGAGGACGAGCAAAGCCTTCAGCTTGCCCGAGACACTCTCCAAAACCAGAGCACCAGGAAACACTATGACCGGAAACTGGCCTTGGAGCGCTGGCATTGGATCCCGATGACGTGAATCAGTGATTGGTGGTCCAAAGCATACCTGCGCGTCACGATGCTCGGTCAGCTCTCCGCAGCTGGAAATGCCCGACAACCCACCCGAATCTGATGGCAACTCCGCGCCAGACCCTGGCCCGAACACCGGATGCAGCGACAACGCCGGGCCTGAAAGACGGCAGCGTTGGTTCGCCAATCACTGGCGCGCCGAGTGAGAGAGTTGAAACACTCGTGAAATCCTCCGCGACTTCCACGACGCCGCATCACCTCGTACCGCCGCGCCGAACGGCTGTGGAGCCCCGCCGATGGCAGGGTAGAAGACACCTTGAATCCCATGCCGAGCGGGCAGCACACACCACGCTCGCGCTTAGCCGCGACCATCCGTTCAAGGACGCGGGGCCTAAGACCAATGTAATCCAACTCGGATCCATAGCACGGATCCGTCACCTAGGTTTACAGACCAAAGCCCGACATGGAGGGTTTACCCCAGCGACACCCTAGCTACAAATTGGTATAAAATCCAATATACGTTTTTATGGATCCATATCAATCTAGGATGTATCCGGCAAATTCAGAAGCTTTCAGGCAGCCAGGAACGGCATCGCAGCAGCATCCATCGACAGCGCACTCGCTGAATGGCCCCTCGATCCTTCTGCCGCCGTCCTTTTCCCGAAATCATTCGCCAGCCCATTAGTTCGAAGCAAAGGAGATCGCAATGAGTGAGCAAGTTCAACTGGACCTGAGCAGACACAACCCGCCCGAGTACAAAACCCCCGACTCGATGGAGTGGGAAATGGGCCGCTTCAAGAACAAGACGAAGTTCCTGTTCCACACCAACGCGGATCGCCCGACGGAACCGAATGCGGGCTTCTTGCACTATGAGCCCGGCGCGGGCTTCCGCTTGCACAAGCACGATTTCGCCCAGGTCTGGTACGTCATCGACGGTGAGTTCAATATGGGCGGCAAGGTCTACGGTCCGGGCACGGTGGCGTTCCATGCGGATCCGCACTATGAGGAGGCGATGACCACCGAAACCGGCGGCACGCTGTTCTTTGTTCAGTATCAGGGCCCAACCACGGGCGCTCGACCGGTGTACGAAGGTCGGATGAACGTCAAGGGCGAGGTCAAGGAAATCACTGCGTCCGACCTGGAGCGCTGAGCGCTATCACACATGGTTAAGCAAATGGACGTCATACCTGTCATCGACATCGCTCCCTTCAGAACAGGTTCGAGCGAGGACAAGGCCCAGGTCGCAGCAGCCGTCAAGGCCGCCTGCGAGGACACTGGATTTTTCGTGATCACCGGCCATGGAGTCGACCCCAAGACGGTCACTTCTCTTCAGGAAGATTCACGCAGGTTCTTTGATCTTCCCTTCGAATACAAGAACACCTATAAGAAGACTGAAGGTACGGACTACAAAGGCTACAGCGCGAAGGGCATCCGCACGATTGGACGCGCGATGGACAGTTCGCTCAAGCCTTCGCTTGTCGAAAGCTTCGCCATCGGCATGCCGGATGTGCCTGATGAGCCATATTTCCAAACGGCCGCGGCAGGAACGGAGTTCCTTCCGAACAAGTATCCGGATCGTCCGGCGGGCTTGGAGAAGAGCTTTCGCACTTACTACTCGGCGATGCGCGAGGTCGCGGACGTGCTGATGACGATCTTCGCTGAAGCTCTCAAGGTCGCACCTAGCTATTTCCTCGGAAAGCTGGATCGGCAGATCAGCATCTTGCGAGTCAACAACTACATGGCGCTGGAATCACCACCAGCACCCGGAGAAGAGCGCTCAGGGATTCACACCGACACGGGTGCGTTCACGATCCTGAATATCGACGATGTTGGCGGCCTGCAAGTCAAGGCCAGCCAAGGCGGCTGGATCGACGTGCACCACGTCCCGGACGCATTTGTGATCAACATTGGCGACACGCTCATGCGCTGGACCAACGATCACTGGAAGTCGACCCTGCATCGAGTATTGACGCGGCCGGATGAGAACGGGCGCACGCCTCGACGGATGTCCATCCCGTTCTTCTGCCAGCCCAACTACGATGCCGTGATCGAATGCGTGCCGGGCTGCAGTTCGGCCGAGGACCCGCCCAAATACGCCCCGATCACCTCAGGAGAGATCCTGCGCGCCCGCCACGTTTCGTCCTTCGGCCTGGACAAGGCCAAGGCGACTGAGGAGGCCTGACCATGCTGGTCGAGCAGCGCACGTTCAATTTGCACCCCGGCAAGGTCCCGCCCTACCTCGCCTTGTATCGCGATGAAGGCCGTGCGATCCAGGAGAGGTACCTTGGAGAGTCCCTCGGGGTCTTCGTCACGGAATGCGGTCCGCTGAATCAGGTCACTGTGCTTTGGCGTTTCGACTCCTTTGCACACCGAGACGAGGTACGCAGTCGCATGAAGGTCGACCCCGAGTGGAAGGCATATCTCGGCAAGATTCATCCACTCATGGTGTCAATGGAGAACCGAATCCTGGTTCCAGCAGATGTCGGCAGGCATGTGGAATCTTCTTCTACAAGAATCATCTGAGCGAAATAGCAATGAAGCAATCCAAACGAAATTGGTGTCGTGCGGCACTTGCCGTTCTCGCCTCGACCATGATGTCGGCTCCGGCATTTGCGCAGAATCAAGTGACCCTCGTCGTGCCCTACGCACCTGGTGGAATCACCGACATTCTGGCCCGATTGATCAGCAAAAAGTTGGGCGACGAGTTGCAGTCCACGATAGTCGTGGAGAACAAGCCTGGCGCAGGCACTGCAATTGGGGCGGCATACGTTGCCAAGGCTCCGCCCGACGGTCGTACGATTCTTCTCACCACCGTATCCACGACCATGATCATCAACCCGTTGATCATGGAGAAGCCTCCTTACTCTCCGCAGGAACTCGTGCCGGTGGCGCCGATTGCGTCCGCTCCCTTCGTGCTGTTGGCGCCGGCCGGGTTTACCGCTTCCAATCTGCAAGACCTTCAGGCCATGAGCAAGAAGGGACAGAATCTCAACTGTGCCACGGTCGGACCCGGGTCGACCGGGCACCTCACCAATGCGATGTTCCGTCAGCTCACCGGCATCAACTGCACGGACATTCATTACAAGGGAAGCGGTCCGGCCACGACCGACGTCATCGCTGGCACGGTGCAACTTTACTTCGACGGGCTCTCTTCGGCGGTCCCTCGCGTCAAGAGCGGACAGTTGAAGGCGATCGCAGTCACTGGCAGCAAGCGCAGCCCTGCCTTGCCTAACGTTCCCACAGCTGTGGAGCTGGGCTTTCCGAGGTTTGTGTCGGAGAGCACTTTCGGTATGGTCGCACCTGCTAAAACGCCGCAAGCAACTCTGAAAAAGCTTCATGCTGCGATCTCCAAAGTGATTGCGGAGCCCGAGATTCGAAGCAAGTTGTCGGAGCTTGGTGCGGAAGTCGAAGCGTCGGCCGGCGTTGCCGAGTACCGCCAACAGATCGCCACGGACGCCGCTGCCTGGAAGGCGATTGTCGGGGGAATGGATCTGACTTCCTTGCGATGATCCAATGTCGAGGTGCGGGTTGACACTGGAACTGGGCTCACGCGGTCAGCCATGACTCTCTCAATATTCATGGGACTGAGAGCCAAGGGACATCTTGGCGATGAGCAAACCGTCTTTCATCCCAGACCACACGCACAATCCTCTCCGAGATCGCAAGGCCTGTTCGGCAAGTGACGCCTGAGTCTGGGGCCGTCGTGGCAGCGCGGGTTCAGCTCGAAGATGCCGGTGATGGCTGCGACGCAGAGCAAGGCGCTTAGCTCGCTTCATGCGGTGTCGGTGCTGGAGATCGACGTCGCCGCGCCGCGGAACCTTGGGACACAGCAAGCCTCAGGCGATGCGAACGCCGGTCGTCTTTCGCGACCCGCTACGCAGAGGCTTTTCCGAATCAAACACTCTGCGCATTGCATCGCGCAACTGCGCACGCAGCCAGATGTGCGCGTTGTCGGTATCGTACCGTTGATGCCACGCCTGATACACGGGCACCGGTGCCATCTTGAGCGGCAGAGGCAGGGTCTGAAGCCCCAACGCAGTCACGACCGAACGGCACATCCGCTCGGGCACGGCTACCACGAGATCGCTGTGCCGCACGAACATCAAGGCGGCCGCGCTCGTAGGTGCAGATGCGACGACCCGTCGGCGCATGCCGATTGCAGCGAGTGCCTTGTCGACCGGATCGCTGAGCCGACCACGGCGTGACACCGTGAGATGCTCCGCGCTCGCATAGCGCGCCAGAGCGGCCTTGCCGCTCGTCAGCGAGTGACCACTGCGCACGGCGAGCACCAGACGATCCTCGCCGATGGTCTCATGGCGGATTTCAGGCTGGGCAGGCGCGGCCGCTCCGACCTCCAGATCGACCTGCCCGTGACGCAGGTCGTTGGTGTCATTGGCCGCTTCGGCCAACAAGCGCAGTGCCACCCCTGGTGCTCGGGCCTGCACGATGGCCAGCAACGCGGGACCGATTGCGGTGCTGATCGCGTCGTGGCACTGCAGCGTGAAGGTGCGCTCGAGTTGCTCCAGATCCAATGGCCGCTGCGGTGCGAGCACAGCGGTCGCCTGCTGCACCAACGCATGCACCTCACTGCGAACTGCCATTGCATGCGGTGTGGGCGTCATGGTCCAGCCCGTACGCACAAGGATCTGGTCGCCAGTGGCACGGCGAATACGCCCGAGCGTGCGGCTCATGGCTGGTGCCGACACATGCATGCGCGCCGCTGCGCCGGCCACGCTGCCCTCCTCGAGCAGGGCATCGAGTGCGCTCAGCAAGTTCAAATCCAATTGCATTGAGGTAACTCCATTCCTACCAAAGATGCATTCGAGGTTAACTGATATTGTTTCGGCCATTGAATATTCGAGGAGCTTCGATGCCCTTAGCCACTAATACTCCGACGACCGACCAACTGCTGCTTCCCGTCGCCATCAGAGCCGTTCATGCGGCCGGCGCACGATTGCTCCAACGCTTCGGCCACGCAGCACCGCTCGCCACCTTTGACGATGTCGTGACGGCCATCCATGCCAACGACGCTGCCTCGCTTGACAGCCTGCGTGATGCACTTCGCGCGGCGCGACCCGGCGCGGGCTGGGTCGAGGACGAACTCGAAGGAGGCGCCCTGCCGATGGGCGAGTGGTGGATCACCGATCCGGTCGAAGGCAACATCAACCATGTGCACGGTCAATTCGACTGGGGCGTGACGGCCACGCTGATCCGCGACAACGTTCCGGTGCTGACTGTCGCGCATGTGCCGCTTGAGGGACGCACCTACACCGCCCTGCGCGGCGGTGGCGCCTTTGTTGACGGCGTGCGGCTTCGGCCGTCGGCCAAGACCGAGTTGCGCAGCGCCATGGTGGCAACCGGCCAGGCCCGCCCCGGCGAGAGCAGCGAGACTCACCGTCGCATCGGCCGATCCGTGACTGCGATGCTTGGAACGGCTCTGGTGGTGCGTGTCACCGTGCCCGCGACCTTCCAGTTGGCGATGGTAGCCGGAGGGCGGATGGATGCGTTTTGGCAGCATAGCAATGTGCGCTCGGGTCTCGTGTCAGGCGCCCTGCTGGTCCAGGAAGCCGGTGGCGTGGTCAGCGACCTGCACGGAAGGCCCTGGGGCCTGGACAGCGAGGACTTCCTGGCGACCGCGCCAGGACTGCATGACGAGGCAGTACGGACGCTCTCAGTCGTCCCCTGAGGCTCGCTCCATCCCTTTCATCTTCTCTCATTCCACACATCGTGAAATCCATGAACAACATCAGCATTCTCGGCTCGGGCCGCGTCGCCAGCGCACTTGCACGCAAGCTCGTCGCCAGCGGCCATGACATCACCATCGGCTCGCGCGATCCCTTCGCCTCAGCCGCCAAATGGACCGGCCCCGCAGTGCGCCACATGGATCCGCGCGCGGCGACCGCAGGCGCGCAGATTGTCCTCAACGCCACGCCAGGCGACAGCGCGCTAGCGCGACTGGGTGAACTGCGTGCCGAACTCGAAGGCAAGATCCTCATCGACATCTCGAACGCCTCGGCGCGCGGGGCCGACGGCATGCCTGCCGGGCTGCTCTACACGGATGGCAGCCTGGGCGAACGCCTCCAGCAGGCTCTACCCGGCACGCGCGTCGTGAAGACGCTGAACACCATGTTATTCAGCGTCATGGTCGACCCACGCAGTCTTTCCGTTCCGGCGAGCGTATTTGTCTCGGGCAACGACGAAAGCGCGAAGACGACAGTAACGGTACTGCTCGGCGATCTGGGCTGGCCCGTCGACTGGATCGTCGACTTGGGCGACATCACAAGCGCGCGCGCCACTGAAGCTCTGATGCTCATGGTCCCGCACGTGCTGCGTCGATACGGGTTCAAGCCTTTCGCATTGAGCCTTGCTCGCTGAGCGCTGCCCAAGCCACGCCTCGCTGCGCAAATAGACGTTCAACATGCAGGTGCGGATCGATAGCGCTAGCCCAGTCGCGATCTCCCTGCATTTCGCACACGCGCCCATCGAAGAAGTTCGCCGCGGGTGGTCTGCTGTATTTGCTATCCCCTTTTTTCTGGAGAAACGACTTGAAGATTGTTATGGTCCTGACCTCGCACGATCAACTCGGCAACACCGGCCGCAAGACCGGTTTCTGGCTCGAGGAACTGGCAGCCCCGTACTACGCGTTCAAGGCGGCTGGTGCAGAGATCGTGCTCGCCTCGCCCAAGGGCGGCCAGCCACCGCTGGACCCAAAGAGCAACGAGCCATCCTTCCAGACCGACCTGACACGGCGCTTCGAAGCCGATGCACAAGCGACGGCACAACTCGCCACCACCGTGCGCCTGGACAGTGTTTCGCAGGCCGACTTCGACACGGTCTTCTATCCAGGCGGTCACGGCCCGCTCTGGGACCTGGCCGAAGACAAGCACTCGATCGCGCTGATCGAATCGTTCATCGCTGCGGGGAAGTACGTGGCCCTCGTGTGCCACGCGCCGGGTGTGCTGCGTCATGTGAAGCGCGCCGACGGCAAGCCGCTCGTCGACGGCAAGAACGTGACCGGATTCACCAACACCGAAGAGGAAGCAGTGGGCCTGACGAAGGTGGTGCCCTTCCTCGTCGAAGACGAGCTCAAGACCAAGGGCGGCCTGTATTCCAAGGGTGCTGACTGGGCGTCCTATGTCGTCGCAGACGGGCTGCTCATCACCGGACAGAACCCCGGGTCCTCTGCCGAGGCAGCTCAGTTGCTGCTGAGCAAGGTCGGCAGCTGAGGCCTCCACCCAACCGGGGTCTCTACCGATCCGAAGCAGTACCCATGCAAAACGATTTCATGCCGACAAACCCCGCGCGCCGACACCTGTTGGCCAGCGGCACCGCTGCCGCCGTTGCCCTCGGCCTGCCCATGGCAGCCTGGGCAGCGAGCAGCACCAGTACATCCCACAACACCGTTCCCCTTCCATTCAGCCAACAAGAGCGCAAGACCATGAGCACGATCACCACCAAAGACGGCACGCAGATCTACTACAAGGACTGGGGTCCCAAGACCGCGCAGGCGATCGTGTTCCATCACGGCTGGCCGCTGAGCGCCGACGACTGGGATGCGCAGATGCTGTACTTCCTCGGCCAGGGCTTCCGCGTCATCGCGCATGACCGCCGTGGCCACGGCCGCTCGTCGCAGACGGACACCGGCAACGAGATGAACACCTACGCCGCCGACGTCGCCGCACTCACTGCCCATCTCGATCTGAAGAACGCCTTTCACGTTGGCCACTCCACCGGTGGCGGCGAAGTGGCGCGCTACGTTGCGCTGCACGGTGACCGCGTCGCCAAGGCAGTGTTGATCGGTTCGGTGACACCCATCATGCTGAAGTCCGCAGCCAACCCCGGCGGCCTGCCGATGGAAGTGTTCGACGGCTTCCGTGCGCAGCTGGCCGCCAATCGCGCGCAGTTCTATCAGGACGTGCCGGTCCCCTTCTATGGCTACAACCGTCCCGATGCCAAGGTGTCCGAGGGCATCAAGGCCAACTGGTGGCGCCAGGGAATGATGGGCGGTGCCAAAGCCCACTTCGACTGCATCAAGGCCTTCTCCGAGACCGACTTCACCGAAGACCTGAAGAAGATCAACGTGCCCACCCTCGTGATGCACGGCGACGACGACCAGATCGTGCCCATCACCGACAGCGCCTTGCTCGCGGTCAAGCTGCTCAAGAAGGGCTCGCTCAAGGTCTACCCGGGGCTGCCTCATGGAATGTGCACCACGCACGCCGCACTGATCAATGCTGATCTGCTCGCCTTCTTCAAGGCCTGAACTCAACAGCTGCCCGGCCTACGCAAACCCATCTGGCATTCACTGGGGATTTCTCATGACGATCCACAACATCCTTTCATCCGTCGCACTCGCCACCGCAGCCTTTCTCGGCGGCAATGCCTTCGCAGCTGACTTGCCGTCGGTCGTTCTCGTCCACGGCGCGTTCGCCGACGGGTCCGACTGGGCCAAGGTGATCCCGCTGCTCCAGGCCAAGGGGATCCATGTGACGGCGGTGCAGAACGGTCTCGAGTCGCTTGCCGGCGACGTGGCGGCCACCCGTCGCGCCATCGACAACCAGAAGGGCAAGGTGGTGCTGGTGGGACACTCGTGGGCCGGCACCGTGATCACCGAAGCAGGCGAGAACGACAAGGTGGCCGGACTGGTTTATGTGGCGGCCTTCGCGCCGGACGCGGGCGAGTCGACCGCCGAACTGGGCAAGGACTATCCGCCGTCACCTGGCGTCAAGCGGCTGGTGGCCGACGCCAAGGGCTGGCTCACGCTGCCGCCCCAGGCGGTCGCCGAGGACTTCGCTCCCGACGTGCCGCGCGCGCAGGCCGCGGTCATGGCCGTCACGCAAGGCCCGCTCCAGGCCAAAGCGCTTGATGACAGGACGACCGTCGCCGCGTGGAAGGCGCGCCCTTCGTGGTTCATCGTCAGCGCCAACGACCGCATCATCTCGCCCGACCTCGAGCGCGCCATGGCCAAAAAGATCGGCGCGACCACGACAACATTGCCGACGAGCCACGTGCCGCAGCAGTCGCGCCCCAAGGACGTCGCGGCCGTGATCATCGCGGCCGTCAACGCCAGCTCCAGGTGAGCGTGCCAAACCGCGCAATAGTACTGCCATGACCGATCCCCGCCCAAAGACCCCGCTGACCACCGCCTTCGGCACCCCCGTGGTCGACAACCAGAACAGCCTCACCGCCGGCTCGCGCGGGCCCCTGCTGATGCAGGACGTGTGGCTGATCGAGAAGCTCGCCAACCTCAACCGCGAAATCATTCCGGAGCGCCGCATGCACGCCAAGGGCTCGGGCGCCTTCGGCACCTTCACCGCCACGCACGACATCACGAAATTTACCCGCGCAAAGCTCTTCTCGGCCGTGGGCAAGAAGACCGAGATGTTCGCCCGCTTCACCACCGTGGCCGGCGAGCGCGGCGCCGCCGACGCCGAACGCGACATCCGTGGCTTCGCGCTCAAGTTCTACACCGAAGAGGGAAACTGGGACCTGGTGGGCAACAACACGCCGGTGTTCTTCCTGCGCGATCCGCGCAAGTTCCCGGACCTGAACAAGGCCGTGAAGCGCGACCCGAAGACCAACATGCGCAGCGCCACCAACAACTGGGACTTCTGGACGCTGCTGCCCGAGGCGCTGCACCAGGTCACCATCGTGATGAGCGACCGCGGCATTCCGGCCAGCTACCGCCACATGCACGGCTTCGGCTCGCACACCTACAGCTTCATCAACGCGGACAATGAGCGCTTCTGGGTCAAGTTCCACTTCAAGACGCAGCAAGGCATCAGGAACCTGACGGACGCCGAAGCCGCCGCCGTGGTGGGCGGCGACCGCGAGAGCCACCAGCGTGACCTGTTCGATGCGATCGAGCGGGGCGACTTCCCCAAGTGGACGCTGTACGTGCAGGTCATGCCCGAGGCCGACGCCGAGAAGGTGCCCTACCACCCCTTCGACCTCACCAAGGTGTGGCCCAAGAAGGACTGCCCGCTAATCGAGGTGGGCGTGATGGAGCTCAACCGCAACTCCGAGAACTTCTTCGCCGACGTGGAACAGAGCGCCTTCGCGCCCAACAACCTGGTGCCGGGCATCGGCGTGTCGCCCGATAAGATGCTGCAGGCGCGCATGTTCGCCTACTCGGACGCACAGCGCTACCGGCTGGGCGTGAACCACCACCAGATCCCGGTGAACGCCGCGCGCTGCCCGGTGCACAGCAACCACCGCGACGGAGCCATGCGCGTGGACGGCAACTACAGCGGCCTGCCCCACTACGAACCCAACAGCTTCGGCCAGTGGCAGGAGCAGCCCGACTACCGCGAGCCGCCGCTCAAGCTGCGCGGCGATGCGGACTTCTGGAATTTCCGCGAGGACGATGCCGACTACTACAAGCAGCCCGGCGACCTGTTCCGGCTGATGAGGCCCGAGCAGCGCAAGGCGCTGTTCGACAACACCGCGCGCGCGATGGGCGATGCGCCGGAGTTCATCAAGCGCCGCCACATCGACAATTGCACCAAGGCCGACCCGGCCTACGGCGCGGGGGTTGCTCAGGCACTGTTACTTTGAGGACACGTCCAGTGTGCCGTCTTCGGTGGCTAGTCACCAACTGGGCAAACCGGCTTGCGCCGACAGAGTGAGCATGAATCCCGGGGTGAGCAGCGCTCGGTCAAGACCTTGCGGCTACATGCCGGACAGCCTCTCCTAAGCGGGTCGCGGCTGTCTGCAGTAGCCTCCGGTCGTAGCCAGTGAATCCGATGTCCAGCCCTGAACGCCCGCCCCCCTCAAGATACAGGGGACTGATCGGACGGACCACGACACCCCGGCGCAGGGCTTCCTGTGCGACCTCGCGGTCGTCGATTCCCTCGGCCAAGTAGGCGACAAAGCGCATCCCGCACTCGGGCATGTTCACCGTCGCCAGGTTGCCCAATGCGTCCCGCAGGCAGGGCACGATCTCATCCAAGATTGATCGGTAGCGTTGCCGCATGCGTCCGACATGACTGGTGAAGAAGCCCTCTCGCATGAACTCTTCAAGCACACCCTGATGCGCAATCGGCGGGCCGCGATCGCTCAGATGGCGAGCGCCGCGATAGGCCTGCACCAAGTCCAGCGGAATCACCATGAAGCCGGTACGCAGCCCCGGAAACAGCACTTTGCTCAACGTCCCAACGTAGATGACCCGCGCCGATTGATCGAGTCCTTGGAGGGACGGCAATGGATTCCCGGTGTAGCGGAACTCGCTGTCGTAGTCGTCCTCGATGATCCATGCGTCAGCCCGGTTCGCGGCGTGCAGCAAGTCGTAACGACGATCGATGGCCATCACCGCACCGGTGGGGTACTGGTGAGAGGGCGTGACGAATATGGCGCGGGGTGCGGGCTCCTTCTCGACGGCGATATCGACCCTCAACCCGCTTTCATCGACCGGCACGGGAACGGCGATCACATTGGCCGACCGGAGCGCGTGTTGCGTCGCCTGGTAGCCGGGGTCCTCGATCCATACAGATTCGCCCGGATTGATCAGCACGCGGATCGAAAGATCGATCGCCTGCTGCGCGCCCGAAGTGATGATGATTTGCTCCGCCGTGCAATTCACCGAGCGAAACACCCGAAGGTACTCTGCAACGACCTGTCGAAACGACTCCCTTCCGAACGGATCACCATAGCCCAGCACGTCCGGCGCGATCGATCTGGCCTGCCTGACGGTGATCTGCCGCCAGGCTTCGATCGTCGGCAGATCGACCGAACAGCGCCCCGGACTGAAGGGGCGATCGATCAGCGGGACACTGTCGCGCAAGACCTCGTGGAAACGATAGCCCGCATCCGACAGCCGTCGCAGCGACGCGGTGTTGCCGACTGGTTGATGAACTGTCCCGGCCTCGGCCTGGCCCGGCAGATTGGTTGCGATGAATGTGCCGGAACCCTTCCTGCCTTCTATGTAGCCCTCGGACAACAATGCGTCGTAGGCTGCGACCACCGACGTGCGGGAGACGTGCAGCCGCTCCGAGAGTTGGCGCGACGAGGGTATGCGGCTGCCCGCCGGCAGGACCTGCGCCACGATGGATTGCCGGAGCTGAAGATAGATCTGGCGGGCAATGGGAACGACTGCCGCTCGATCGACTGCGATGTTCAGTAGCTCCGCCCACTTTGTCTCTTTGTTTCGCTTCATCGTCTTTTCGGACCGCAAAAAATATCTGCGATGCTAAGTTGCATTTTGGCAGGAGCATCTTGGGCCCCGGAAAGGACCTCATTCTTGGCACTCGGTCGATGTAGCTAGCAGCGAAAATCGTGCCAAGCGCCCTCCCGACCCACCTTGTGAAGCGAAAGGCGGCCGCGGCGCTGGACACCGGCGTGCGCTCCGTTGCATGTGCAACACCCTTGCCGTTACATCTTCCTGCAGACGCTCGGCCGATCGGCGGCCCTGCTCCGATGCCGCGATACCCCGCAACGTGCACGGAGAGGAACAGGTGGTCCGAAGGAAGCGCACGCGAGTGGCTATATGAGAACGAACGCATCAACGGCTTAATCCAGCCGTTCCTCCTGTGGCAAAGCCCTGCCGATGCCACGCCAACACGTTCGAACTCAAGGTAGCCCCATGAAATTTCGCATCCCCTTACCGCATCACCTGTTCGCCATTGCCGCGTCCGTGCTCATCGCAGCATCTGGAACCGCCCATGCACAGGAGAAGACCCTGCGTGTGGTTCCAGGCACGAACCTGTCCGTGCTCGATCCCATCTGGACTACCGCATCGCCGGTACGCATCCACGGATTCATGATCTACGACACGCTCTTCGGCACCGATGAGCATGGCCAGGTCAAGCCGCAGATGGTGGACAGCTGGACGACGAGTCCTGACGGCAAACTGTGGACTTTCACGCTGCGCAAGGGGCTCGAGTTCCACGACGGACAGCCCGTTACCGGTGAAGACGTGAAGGCATCGCTGGACCGCTGGTCAAAGCGAGACAACATGGGACAGACGCTGTACTCCTTCGTCGAGAAAGTCGATGTTCCGAAGCCAGACACCTTCCGCATCTTCCTCAAGGAGCCCGCGGGATTCATGCTCGAGGCGCTGGGCAAGCCGTCGTCGAACGTGCCTTTCATCATGCCCAAGCGCGTCGCATCGACGGACCCGTTCACGCAGATCGACGACTACGTGGGCTCGGGCCCCTACGTTTTCAAGCGCGATGAATTCAAGCCGGGCGACAAGGCTGTCTACACCAAGTTCGCCCGCTACGTACCGCGCAAGGAGCCGCCATCCGGAACCACCGGCGGCAAGAACGTCTTCATCGACCGGGTCGAGTGGAACCTGGCATTGCGCGATCCCCAAGCGCAGGTCAACGCGCTTGTCAACGGCGAGGTCGACATGATCGAACAGCCTGCCTTCCAATCGTATGCCGCGCTCGCCAACGACAAGCAACTCAAGCTGGTCACCGGCAATACGCTCGGCTCACAATTCATCGTGCGCTTCAATCATCTGCAGGCGCCGTTCAACAACATGAAGGTTCGCCAGGCGGCCGCCGCCGCGCTGAGCAACCAGGAGGCATTCCTCAAGGCACAGGTTGGCATAAAGGAGTACTCCAAGCCTTGCGTGGAAATGTTCGTCTGCGGTACGCCGTACGGCACCGACAAGGGTGCACAGCTGCTCGCCGGTTCAAACATCAAACGCGCGCAGGAGCTGCTCAAAACCTCGGGTTACGACGGCACGCCGGTCGTCATTCTGAAGCCAACCGACCTCCCCTGCTGCGACAAGCTGCCCGATGTAGCTGCTCAGTTGCTGCGACTGGCTGGCTTCAAGGTCGAGGTCTTGGCGATGGACTGGAACTCGGTGCTCGCGCGACGGGCCAAGAAGGATCCCGCGTCGGCGGGCGGCTGGAGCCTGTTTGCGACCTACCTCACTGCACCTGAAGCCTGGAACCCGCTGTCGAGCATTCCCCTGCCGGCGGCCGGCGAAAAATCGTGGTTTGGCTGGCCGGACGACCCAACCTTGGAAGCGCTTCGCATGCGCTTTGCCAGGGAGCTCAACCAGGACAAGCGCGTCGCGCTCGCCGCCGAGATCCAGTCGAGAGCCTATGAGGTCGTCACGCACGTGCCGGTCGGGCAGTACATCAACCCGACGGCCATGCGCAAAGACGTCAGCGGCCTCGTGCTCGGACCGGGGAACTTCTACTGGAATCTGAAGAAATGAAATCCACGCGCAAAGTAAAGGAGCACCCGAAATGCTGGCTCTGCTTCTGAGGCGTGTGGCGGCTACGCTGCCCGTGGTACTGATCGTGGCGTTCGCGGTATTCATGTTGCTGCGCCTGACGCCGGGCGACCCGGCCAGCATCATCGCGGGCGACGCTGCGTCACCGGAGAATGTTGAGCGCATCCGATCGGCGCTCGGGCTCTCGAAACCTCTGCCCGCGCAGTTCGGCATCTGGATCCGCAACGTGCTGGCCGGCGACCTGGGACAGTCCTACTTCTACAAATCCGAAGTGACGGCGCTGATCCTGCATCGACTGGAACCCACAGTGGCGCTGTCCCTGTGCACCATCGTCCTTGCCGTCGCCGTCGCGGTGCCGCTGGGCGTTGTTGCCGCCTGGCGACAGGGCGGCTGGCTCGACCGCGCGCTGATGAGTTTCTCCGTGATCGGCTTCTCGATTCCGGTGTTCGTTCTCGGCTATGCGCTCATCTGGCTGGTATCTCTGAAATTCGGCTGGCTGCCGGTCCAGGGCTACCGTAGGCTGGCAGACGGATTGGGTCCTTTTCTCAGCCATCTGATCCTGCCCTCCCTGACCCTGTCTGTGGTGTACATCGCCCTGATTGCGCGCGTGACGCGGGCCAGTGTTCAGGAGGTCCTGTCGCAGGACCACATCCGCACGGCCCGCGCCAAAGGCCTGCGCGAAGCCAGAGTGCTTGCAGTGCATGCGCTGTCGAATGCTGCGGTGCCTATCGTCACCGTCATCGGACTGGGCATCGCGCTACTGCTCGGAGGCGTAGTTGTCACAGAGTCCGTATTCGGTATTCCCGGCCTGGGCCGGCTGACAGTCGACGCAGTGCTGGCGCGTGACTTCCCGACAGTGCAGGGCGTCATTCTGCTGTTCTCACTGGCCTACCTCCTGATCAACCTGCTCATCGACATCTCCTACGTTTTTCTCGATCCACGCATTCGCTACTGATACCTCAACATGAACCATCTCACGATTGCGGCCGGCGATGCCGATGCGGCTGCTGACGAAGTACGGCCGGATGCGCCGCGCAAGCCCAGCGGGACACTGTGGCGGCGGATTTGGCGCAATTGGGCGGTGCGCATCGGCGCGGCCGTTCTTGGCGCCATGCTGTGCGTGGCAATCGCCACGCCGTGGCTCGGAACCGTCGACCCTATGCTGTTCGACACCGCCAGCCGGGATCTGCTGCCGGGCGCGACCGGTGAAATTGTCTCTGAGACCGGCGACACCGTTGCACACCGATTCTGGATGGGCTCGGATGCCCTCGGGCGCGACATCTACAGCCGAGTGCTCTACGGCACCCGCATCTCGCTGGCAGTCGGCAGCGCCTGCGCGCTGCTGGCCCTGAGCTTCGGTTTGCTCGCAGGCCTCGGCGCCGGGTACTTCCGCTGGCTCGAGATGCCGGTGATGCGGGTGATGGACGGAATCATGGCCGTGCCGGGCGTGCTGGTGGCTATCGCGTTGGTCTCACTCTGGAGCGGGTCGTTGACGACCGTGATTATCGCGGTCGCGATTCCCGAGATTCCACGCGTCACGCGTCTGGTACGTTCCCTCATGCTGTCGCTGCGCGAGGAGCCGTATGTCGAGGCCGCGATCTCGCTCGGCACAGGGTCTCTGCGCATCATCGTCCGCCATCTTCTGCCCAACACCGTCGCGCCATTGATCGTGCAGGGCACGTACATCTGCGCGTCGGCGATGCTCACCGAGGCCGCGCTGTCATTCCTTGGCGTCGGTTTGCCGGCAGAGATGCCTACGTGGGGAAACATCATGGCCGAGGGGCGTTCGCAGTTTCAGCAGTACCCGCACAACGTGCTGTTCGCCGGCTTCTTCCTCGCGGCCACAGTGCTGGCCGTGAACATGCTGGGCGACGGCTTGCGGGATACGCTAGACCCCAAGATGGTGAAGCAGCCATGAGCGCGCTACTCGACATCCGCGACCTAAGCGTCGGCTTGCCACGCGGCGGCGACAGGAAGCATGCGGTGACGAACATTTCGTTGACCGTTGCACCCGGCGAGATCGTCTGCCTGGTCGGCGAGTCCGGCTCCGGCAAGTCGGTCATCGCGCACACCGTCATGGGGCTCTCGCCCAAGGAACTGCCCGTGACAGCAGGCGAGATTCTTCTTGAAGGAGAGAACATCCTTCAAGCCAGCCCCGCCAGGCTGCGGGCCCTGCGCTGCGTCCGCATGTCCATGGTGTTCCAGGAACCGATGACGGCGTTGAATCCCGTGATGCGCTGTGGTGATCAGCTCGACGAGGTGCTGCGCATGCACACGCCATGGCCGGCGGCAGAACGCCGCAGGCGTGTGCTCGAAATCATCGGCGAGGTGCACCTGCCCGACCCGCAACGCATGGTCGACTCCTTTCCGCACCAGCTCTCGGGTGGACAGCGGCAACGCATCATGATTGCCATGGCGATGATCATGGAACCCGCGCTGCTGATCGCGGACGAGCCGACGACGGCCCTCGATGTCACTACCCAGGCTCAGATCTTGCACTTGATCCGCGAGCTCCAGCGCAAGAAGGGAACGGGAGTCCTTTTCATCACCCACGATTTGGGTGTGGTGGCCGACATTGCCGATCGTGTCGTGGTGCTCCGTCTCGGGGACATGGTGGAGATGCAGTCGAAGCAGGCGTTGTTCGCAGCACCCCGCAGTACGTACACTCGCCGACTCATCGCGGCCGTGCCCTCGCTGGCTCCGCGCAAGCGCCCCACGCAAGTGGCGCTGCCCGAAGTATTGAAGGTGACCCGGCTCGTCAAGACCTATGGGGGCAGGTGGGCCAAGGGTTCGCTGCGTGCGGTCGACGAGGTGTCACTGGAAGTTCGCCGAGGACAAACGCTTGGAATTGTCGGCGAGTCAGGCTCGGGCAAGTCGACGGTGGCGCGGTGCATCGCGCGGCTGATCGATCCAA
Source organism: Variovorax sp. SPNA7 (assembly GCF_033807855.1). Lineage (NCBI taxonomy): Bacteria > Pseudomonadati > Pseudomonadota > Betaproteobacteria > Burkholderiales > Comamonadaceae > Variovorax > Variovorax sp. SPNA7. Next base: position 2,100,172 of record NZ_CP138513.1, on the reverse strand, counting down.
CGGGAGGTTCCGTCCGGCTACAGGGCAGGGAGATCTCGACCATGAGCGCCACTGCCTTGCGCCCACTTCGGCAACGCGTGCAGATGGTTTTTCAGGACCCCTACCGCAGCCTGAATCCACGGTGGACCGTGGGTGACTCCATCATCGAGGGTCCATTGAACTTCGGCGTCCCTAGGCCGCAAGCGCTCACGCATGCGCGCGAGCTCATGGAGACGGTGCAACTCGACGCCCGGGCGCTGGACCGATTTCCGCACCAGTTCTCGGGGGGGCAACGCCAGAGGATCTGCATCGCGCGAGCGCTGGCAATGCGGCCGGAACTTCTGATCGCCGATGAGGCCGTATCCGCGCTCGACGTCTCGGTACAGGCACAGGTTCTGGCGTTGCTGGACGAGATCCAGCAAAAGATGCACTTGGCCATGCTGTTCATCACCCACGATCTGCGGGTGGCGGCGCAGATCTGCGACCACGTCGCGGTCATGTCAGAGGGACGCCTGGTGGAGTACGGTTCCACGTTTGACGTGTTCTCCAAGCCGCAGCATCCCTACACCCAAGCCCTTTTTTCCGCGGCGCCCGGCAAGGACTACGCATTCGGCGATCCCGATGAAAGTACGTGGATCGACACGCCGCTGATATCGCATGAACACTGATTGAACCAACTCCGCGATCCTGCTCAAGTAGGCGCAGGAACATCGAATCGTCCAGAGCCACTTGTGGCTTCAGGTGCAGTCCACTCTGTGATTGTTTCTTCGCCGATGCAGACGAATTGACTAGCGAAGCGGCGGCGTGTTAGCCTGCCGAAAATTTGTGTGCCTGCTGCCAATGTTGCCAGCACGGCGCAAGGCAATAGAGCCCTGTTAAGACGGTGTCACCGTCTTCGCAGGGCTTTTTTCATTGCGGCTTCGCATTTGCGATCGGAAAGATCGCGCACATAGACCCGACGTTCATTCACGAGAGCAACCATGATCCAAGCAGCGTTGACCAACACACCGGAACGGCTCCCCACGCGATATCGCCCGACAGACCGTGCGGCTGGGACGGCGCGGCGCGGTTCAGCGGGTGCTTTCCTTTCGATCGTCGTGAACAGGGACAGCGCGACGCCGCTTTTCCTGCAGGTTTACCACCAAGTTCGCGAGGGCATCGAATCGGGCCGCATTCCGGTCGCGACACGCCTTCCCTCGAGCAGGCAGTTCGCCATTGAGCTGGGCGTCTCCAGGATCACGATCACGATCGCCTACGAGCAATTGATCTCCGAAGGCTATGCCGAGGGACATCGCGGCTCGGCGGTTCTGGCCTGCAATCCCGCGCCGGTTCCGCGTCAGGAGCAAAGCGGTAGCGGCATCGCTTGCCGCATGCCTTCGATGGTCCCGTCGTACGGCAAGTCCATCGTCGATCTGGGATTTCCGGACATGCGCTCCTTTCCGTACAAGATCTGGAGCCGGTGCATCACCCGCGCCGCCCGGGATGACCTCTTCGAATTGCTTCCCGATGCACCGATCCTCGGCGACGCGCAACTGAGGTCCGAGATCGCGAGACATTTGCTCGAGTGGCGCGGCTTGAAGGTGACGGCGGAGCAGGTCATCGTCACAGCAGGTTCGGGCGACGCGCTGGAGCTGATCCTCCACACGCTGACAAAAAGCGGCGATGCGGTTGCGCTCGAGAACCCAGGTTACCCCTCGCTGCGCCGACATGTCGAGCGGCTGGGCCTCCAGCCACGCTACATGCGCATCGACAACCAGGGCGCGGAACTGCTTAAGACGCCGCGCGGCGAGGAGCCCGCCTTGACGGTGTTGACGCCGTCGCACCAGTTTCCGCTGGGCGGCGCCATGACGTTGGCGCGGCGCAACGAGTTCCTGAAGTATGCGGCGTCAACGAGTGGGTGGATCGTGGAGGACGACTACGACAGCGAATTCGTCTATGCAGGACAACGCCTTCCCGCGCTGGCGAGCTTGCCGGGACGGGAGCGTGTCATCTATGTAGGCACGTTCTCGAAGGCGTTTGGTAGTGGCTTGCGGCTTGGCTATATGGTCGTGCCGAGTTCGCTTCTGGAGAGATTCGCGGCCAGCATCACGTCAGTCGGACTGACCGCATCGGCCATGACGCAGCGACCCCTGGCGATGATGATCCGCGACGGCGAACTGCACCGGCACCTGCGCACCATGAGACGTCTGTATTCGCAACGGTATGCGGCCTTTGTCGCTGCACTGCGTTCGGAACTCGAAGGGCTTGCCACCTTCACCGACCACCGCGCCGGCATGCAGTTTGCGTTGCACCTGCCGCACCATTGCTGCGACGCAGCCATTGCCGAGGCGGCGAATCGCAAGGGCATTGCTTGCAAGCCGCTGAGTTCGTACTACGCGACGCCGGATGCGGCGCCCGGGTTGCTGCTTGGCTTCTGCAACACGGGTCCGGAGGAATCTGCGAAGGTTGTCAGGACGCTGCGAGAAATCGTCGAGCTCTATTCGATGCAGCCCGCAGCGCATGCGTTCAGTTGAGAAGGAAGCTGCCTTGACCGGCCGAGACGCATTGCGAAGAAGTGGCCTGCTCATGTCTCGTTGAAGTGGTCATTTTTTTTGACCCTTCCCTTCCCTACCATCGTTGTTGCTTCAAACCCGCGAGCACCAACCTTCAACTAGGACACATCATGCGCAAAGACATCTTCAGCAAGATCGACTACGTCACAGCCGACAAGCTCGAGCAAGGCCCCATCACGCCGGGCCAGAACCGCCTCAAAGCTTTTGCTTCGGAAGGACTATGGGTGGGCCAGTGTCACGTCACGGCTCTGGACGCTCCCAGCCAATGGCATCACCATGCGAACTACGAAAGCGTCATGTACATGCTCTCGGGACGAATCCGCGTCGATCACGGACCCAACGGAGAGAAGTCATTCGAGATCGGTGCCGGCGACTACGCATTCTTTCCGCGCGGCATGATCCATCGCGCACAGATCCTCGAAGGCGGGGATGAAGTGCGCTATGTGTTCGTCCGTCTTGGTAGCGGAGAATCCGTTGTGAACGTTGACGGCCCGGGATTTGCCGATCCCGCGACGTATCTTCCAAAGGAAAATTAAGTTCGTCATTGAGTTCGTCATTGAGTCGCGCTGCGTCAAGCATCGGACGAATTCGGAGCCCGAGGTTCTAGATCTCAGCTGCCTCGCCTTCGCAGGCAGCCACTGTTCTCGAGCAGCATTGGAGCCAGGCACGCGCCGCTTGCACGGAATGACTCCGTTCAAGCGGCGCCGAAAGGTCGATCAGATCTTCCGGCGGGCGGTTCCTTCGGCACAAGAGTTTGGGCATGGAGCATGCATGCGTCGACCATGCATCGGTCGCAGTACATCGTTGACCATAGGTAAGCCGCCCAGGTTTCCGAGACTGAATGATATGCAGCCAGCGTCCATCGGCTCACGCTCGCGACAGGCCGCACAGGGCCTGATGTCAGCCTCAGCCTTATCCACCGACCAGTTCCTTTTTTCTCAAACCTTCTTCAGGAATCACGCTATGAGACATGGTGATATTTCGAGCAGCAACGATTGCGTCGGCGTCGCGGTCGTCAACTACAAGATGCCCCGCCTTCACACCAAGGCCGAGGTGCTGGACAACGCCCGCAAGATCGGCGAGATGCTGGTTGGCATGAAAAAGGGCCTGCCGGGCATGGACCTGGTGATCTTTCCCGAGTACTCCACGCACGGGATCATGTACGACTCGAAGGAGATGTACGACACCGCCGCCACGGTGCCCGGCGAGGAGACCGCGATCTTCGCGGACGCCTGCCGCCGCGCCAACGTGTGGGGCGTGTTCTCGCTCACCGGCGAGCGCCATGAAGAGCACCCGAACAAGGCGCCCTACAACACGCTGATCCTCATGAACAACCAGGGCGAGATCGTCCAGAAGTACCGGAAGATCATGCCGTGGGTGCCCATCGAAGGCTGGTACCCGGGCGATTGCACTTACGTGAGCGACGGCCCCAAGGGCATGAAGATGAGCCTGATCATCTGCGACGACGGCAACTACCCCGAGATCTGGCGCGACTGCGCGATGCGCGGTGCCGAACTCATCATCCGCTGCCAGGGCTACATGTATCCGGCCAAGGAGCAGCAGATCATGGTGTCCAAGGCCATGGCCTTCATGAACAACACCTACGTGGCGGTGGCCAATGCGGCGGGCTTCGACGGCGTGTACTCGTACTTCGGCCACTCCGCGCTCATCGGCTTCGACGGCCGCACGCTCGGCGAATGCGGCGAGGAGGAGATGGGCATCAACTACGCCGAGCTCTCGATGGGCCTGATCCGCGATGCGCGCAAGAACGGCCAGTCGCAGAACCACCTCTTCAAGCTGGTGCACCGCGGCTACACCGGCACCATCAACTCGGGCGACGGCGACAAGGGCGTGGCCGCCTGCCCCTACAACTTCTATACGCAGTGGATCAACGACCCCGAGGGCACGCGCGAGATGGTGGAGTCGTTCACGCGCAGCACGGTCGGCACGCCCGAGTGCCCGATCGAGGGCATTCCGAACGAGCCGGCAAAGCACCGTTGAGGAAAGGCAGTCGAGACACGCCATGAACGCGCCCGTCCCCGATCCGCTCGCGAGCTACCGCATCGAGACCGAGCCCTTCTACCGGCCCGCGGGCAACGAGGTGGCGCTCTACCGGCAGGCTTACCGCCACCGCATGCCGCTGATCCTGAAAGGGCCCACCGGCTGCGGCAAGACGCGCTTCGTGGAGCACATGGCGTGGTCGCTCGGGCGGCCGCTGGTCACGCTCGCCTGCAACGAGGACATGACGGCGTCCGACCTCGTGGGCCGCTACCTGCTCGATGCGAACGGCACCGCATGGCACGACGGGCCGCTGACGCTCGCCGTGCGCCACGGCGGCATCTGCTACCTGGACGAAGTGGTGGAGGCGCGGCAGGACACCACCGTGGTCATCCACCCGCTGACCGATGCGCGCCGCATCCTGCCGCTCGACAAGAAGGGCGAGCTGGTGCGCGCGCATCCGGACTTCCAGCTCGTGGTGTCGTACAACCCCGGCTACCAGAGCAGTGCGAAGGACATGAAGCCTTCGACCCGCCAGCGCTTCGCAGCGCTGGAGTTCGACTACCCCGACAGCACGCTCGAAGCGGAGATCGTCGCGCACGAGGCCGAGGTCGCCATCGAGCTGGCGGCCAAGCTGGTGGCGATTGCGCGGTGCTCCCGCGAGCTCAAGCACCGCGGGCTCGACGAAGGCGTGTCCACGCGCATGCTGATCTACGCGGGCGTGCTGATTCGCGACGGCGTGTCGCCGCGCGACAGCTGCGACATGACGATGACGCGCGCACTCACCGACGACCCCGACATGGCGAGCGCGCTGCAGGGGTTCGTCCAGGCGCAGTTCGGATGAAGGACAGCCACGCGTCGCTGGCCCTGCTTGCCCGTGGGCTGGCGGGTGTGGATGTGCAGGTGCAGCCGCTCGAAGGGAGCGCCGGCACGCGCGCGGTGCTCGTGAGCACGCGACTGCTGCTGCCCGCGAGCGCCGACGCGCGGCTGCACCGCGCCATGGTCGCGCATGCCGTCGCGCACCTGCTCCACTCGGTGCCGGCACGACCCGCGCGCACGCTCAAGCCGATGGGCATCGCGGTTGTCTCGGCCATCGAGGATGCGCGCGTCGAGCGGCTGCTGCGGCGCGACTTTCCCGGCCTGCACGGCTGGTTCGCCGAATCGCTCGCACCCCCGCCGGACCCGCTGGACCTGGGCTTCGCGGCCCTCGTCTCACGCATGGACCGCATGCTGATGCTGCCCGCGTGGCAGGACGACAACCACTGGGTCAACAAGGCGCGCCGCCTGTTCGACGAGACGGCGGCTTCCGCGGGACTGGAGGACTACGACGCCTTCCGCGCCATCGCGTCGATCCTCGCCAACGACCTCGGCCAGATGCGCGTGCGCTTCGATCCGCAGCACTACACGGTGCCCACGCCGTACCGCGACGACAACAGCTACCTCTGGGATTTCGGCGACGCCGAGACGCCGCCCGACGAAGCGATCGCGCTGCAGCAGTCCGGCGCACGGCCGCCGCCTGCCGGCAATGGCGGGTCGCCTCCCGAGGGCAGCGCGGAAATGGAGCTGGGCCGCTACAGCTATCCCGAATGGGACCGCAAGCTCGAACGCCTGCGCCCCGACTGGTGCACCGTGATCGAGAAGCTGCCCGCATGGCAAGGCCTCGCTGCAATGCACGAGCAGGCATCGGCACCAGGCAGCGAGCGCTTCACCCCCCTCGCCCTGCATCGCTCGCGCCACCTCGACCGCACGCACCGCCTGCGCCGCCAGTGGGAGGGCGACGACGTCGACCTGAACGCTGCCATCGAAGTGCTGGTCGATCGGCGCCTGCGGCTGCGCCCCGACCCGCGCCTGTTCATGCGTCCCGGCAACGGCCCGCGCCCCACGAGCCTGCTCGTGCTGCTCGACCTGTCGGCATCGGCGAACGACTCGGGCCCACACGAGATCTCGCTGCTCGACATTGAAAAGCGGGCCGCCCTGCTGCTCGCCGCATCGAATACGCAGGACGACATCGACCGACTCGCGATTCACGGCTTCTCGTCGAACACGCGCGCTGAGGTCTACTACTACCGCCTGCTCGACTTCGGCCAGCAGCTCGACGCCGCATCGCGCGCCACCATCGGCGCCGTCCAAGGGCGCTACTCCACGCGCATGGGCGCCGCCCTGCGCCATGCCAGTTCCTACCTGCGCGGTGAGACGGCGGATCAGCGCGCGATCCTGCTCGTGACCGACGGCGAACCCTCCGACATCGACGTGCATGACCCCAAATACCTGATCGAAGACGCGCGCCAAGCCGTGGCCCAGGCGCGCAAAGCCGGCGTGCGCACCGCTTGCCTTTCGGTAGATGGCTCGGCCGATGTTTACTTGCGACGCATCTTCGGCTGGCGCAACCACGCCATCGCCGACGATGTACACACCCTCCCCCAGCGCCTGAAGCACATGAGTGCCCGGCTGAGGGCCGCAAGCTGAGAAGACAAATAGTTCAGACACGTAGGAACCCTCTCATGGCTGATAAGGCCCCCATTAGCGTAGGTGTCCTTTACTCGGAAACCGGCGTCACTTCGACCATCGGTACTTCGCAACTGCAGGGCACACTGCTCGCCATTGAGGAGATCAACGCAGCCGGCGGCGTGGACGGCCGCGAGATCGTGGCCATGCGATACGACCCGCAGTCCAACCCCGAGCGCTACGCCCATCTGGCCGAGAAGCTGATCGTGCAAGACCAGGTGAACGTGATCTTCGGCTGCTACATGTCAAGCAGTCGAAAGGCTGTGATCCCGGTGATCGAGAAGTGGAACAAGCTGCTGTTCTACCCCACCCTTTATGAGGGCTTCGAGTATTCGGGCAACGTGATCTACACCGGTGCTGCGCCCAATCAGAACAGCGTGCAGCTGGCCGAGTTCATGACCACGAATTTCGGTTCTCGTGTCTATCTGATCGGCTCCGACTACATCTACCCCTACGAGTCGAATCGCATCATGGGCGAACTGGTGATGCAGCGTCAGGGCAGCGAGAAGCTCGGTGAGCGCTACGTGGCGCTGAACGCCAGCGAGAAAGACTACCGTGCGATCATGGCCGACATCCGCGACAAGCGGCCAGACTTCATCTTCTCGACGGTGGTGGGCGATTCCACGGCAAGCCTGTATCGTGCTTATGCCGATGCGGGCTTCGATCCCAGCATCATGCCGATCGCGAGCCTCACGACTTCGGAAGCCGAGGTTTCGCAGATGGGACATGGTGTGGCCACGGGGCATTTCACCGCGGCGCCGTATTTCCAGTCGATCGACTCGGCGGCCAACCGGCGATGCCTGGCGCGACTGCGCGAACGCTTCGGTGATGGCTGCATGCCAAATCTGTGCTGGGAGGCGTCCTACTTCCAACTGCATATCTTCGCCAACGCTTACCGTCTTGCGGGGAGCGACCGCATTGGAGAGATCCTCCCGCACATCCTGGGGAGCGAGTTTGACGCACCGCAGGGACTCGTGAAGATCGACCCCTCAAACCACCACACATGCCTCTACCCGCGCATCGGTCGAGTCGACGCACGCGGCCAGTTCACCATCGTGCGACAGGCTACGCGCGCGGTGAGCCCGGACCCCTACCTTGTCACCCATTCTCTCGGCGATTGGATGGCGAAGCTCGACACCCTGCAGGCTTGACCTGAGCCCTCCCTCCGATCCATCGTGGAATTCGTGTCATTGCACCGCGCACAGCACATTGGGCTGGGCCAAGCCCGCTGCATGGTGCTCTTGCTTCGTGTTCCGGGGCGGCTTGGCCTCACGCGAGCTGGATGCGCCTCGGTAGCCAGCTGCGATCCTGCGTCTCCTGAGAGACCTGAACATGATTGAAGGCCCGACCCTCAGAAGAAGCACGCTGCGTATGACGCCTCCCCAACTCAAGGAGCTGCGCCTGCTGAGAATCGCTGTGATTCATCCTGACGACGGCGACGGCCGGCAGCTCACCCAGCAGCTGCAGCGCATCGGTTGCCAAGTGCAGGCTTTTTGGCCACCGGTACAGACCCTGCCCGAGGGCATAGATGTCGCCTTCATCGCCGTTCAACCCGACTCCACTCACCTGCGTCCGGAATGGACCCAGGGCGACGAGGCCCCCACCATCATCGCGATCGTCACCTACGAGAACCCCACCATCATCGAGGCTGTCCTGGAGATTGGCGCCAAGGCCGTTCTGCCTTCGCCGGTACGCTCATTCGGGCTCTTGTCGGCACTAGTGCTAGCGCGGCAGGCGCATAAAGAGAACCGCGCACTCGCACGGCAGCTGCGCAAGGTCGAAGCCAAGCTCCTGGGGGCGCGACGCATTGCCGAGGCCAAAACGATCCTGATGAAGACCCACGATGTGTCCGAAGCTCAAGCCTACGACATGATCCGCGATCAGGCGATGAGCAGGCGCACGACCACCGAAGAAATCTCGGTGGCCATCGTCAATGCGAACGCGCTTCTTTCGCTAGCACCTCTCAAGCGCTGAAGCGCGGGCTTCCACAAAGGAATCGCCGCGCAGGGTCTTCTTTCGCGAGCATCTCCGACCTTCGCGCCGACAACTCGAGCCCCCCACCTGTCCCAACCGTTGATACATCCGCGCGTGCATCCTGCCGTGCTCTGCGTGTCCGTCTAACGGGACCCGTCCGCTTCGTGCTGTCGTGCTCTCGCTTCGTCAATCCTCGTGCCGATGCGGCGGTACTGGACTGACCGGTAGGGCTGAAGTGGCTCTTGGCTCTGCACCCTGCGCTCAATAAATTGTGTCTCGTCCATCAGGGTCAACACGACTGTTGCCAGACCATTCAACTCCAGTCTGCCGTCGATTTACATCTGAAGAAGCTTCGTTCTCGGAAACGAACAAGTCAGGAGACAAACGAAAATGCATATGACAACGACGATTGCCAACGGTTTGCTGGCAATCTCATTGCTGACGGCCGCCGCCGGCCACGCGAAAGACGCACCGCTCACGCAGTTCAGGGTTGCAGGTCTGCAGGAGGCCGCGGAGATCGTGGTCGACCGATGGGGCATTCCGCACATCTACGCCAAGAGCCAGCAGGACGCTTTCTTCGTGCAAGGGTTCAACGCCGCGCGCGATCGCCTCTGGCAAATGGATTTCTGGCGCAAACGAGGCCTTGGGGAACTTTCGAAGACTTTCGGCCCGGCCTATGTCGAGAACGACCGGGCAGCGCGGCTCTTCCTGTACCGCGGCGACATGTACCGCGAATGGCTGGCCTACGGCTCCGACGCCAAACGAATTGCAGAATCCTTTGCAGCCGGCATCAATGCGTTCGTTCGGGCCACGCGCGAGAACCCGCGGCTACTGCCAGTTGAATTCCGGAAGTTGGGCTACGAGCCTGCGCTCTGGAGCGCCGATGACATCGTTCGCATTCGCGCGCACGGGCTGACCCGCAACGCCAGCAGCGAGGTCGCCCGCGCGCGCACCGCATGCAAGGGGGACGTGGGCATCGATGAACTTCGAAGCGGCCTGCAGCCCGCGTGGCGACCAAGCATGCCGGCGGGGCTCGATCCGTGCACGGTGCCTGCCGCCATGATGCGGACGTACACGCTCGCCACGTCGGAGATCGACTTCAAAAAGCCGGCGGCCGACAGCGCCCATGCGCTAGGCATCGACATCGTCAGCATGCTTGCGGCGGGCGAGCGCACCGAACAGGGTGTCGGCAGCAACAACTGGGTCATCGCGCCCTCGCGCACCTCCACGGGCCGCCCGATTCTTGCGAACGACCCTCACCGCGCTTACTCGGCGCCGTCGCTTCGCTATATCGCGCACATTGCGGCGCCGGGCATGGACGTGATCGGTGCTGGCGAGCCGTTCCTGCCGGGCATCTCGATCGGCCATAACGGCCGGATCGCCTTCGGCCTGACGATCTTCCGAGCCGACCAAGAGGACGTCTACGTGTACGAGACCAACCCGGACAACCGCAACGAATACCGCTATCAAGGGCGCTGGGAGCCGATGACGATGGTAAAGGAAACCATCACCGCTAAGGGCGCTGCGCCGCGCGAGGTCGAGCTAAAGTTCACCCGCCACGGCCCCGTCGTTTTCGAAGATGCGAGCAAGGGCACCGCATTTTCCTTGCGCCTTGCCTGGCTGGATCAAGGCATGGCGCCCTACTTCGGCAGCATCGACTTCATGCGCGCGCGAAACTGGGAGCAATTCAGCGCCTCCATGAACCGCTGGGGTGCGCCATCGGAGAACCAAGTCTATGCGGACACCTCAGGAAACATTGGCTGGGTCCCGGGCGGGCTGATTCCGGTGCGCCCCAACTGGGACGGCCTGTTGCCTGTGCCCGGCGACGGCCGCTATGAATGGGCCGGCTACAGGCACAACGACGAGCTGCCGCACGAACACAACCCTGCTCGCGGGTGGATTGCGACCGCGAACAACAAGACAGTGCCCGAAGGCCACCTACTCGAAAGCAAGATCGGCTTCGAGTGGGCGGACCCGTCTCGCATCGACCGAATTTCGCAAGTACTCGAGAGCTCCAAGCGGCAAAGTCTCCTGGACTCAATGCGGCTGCAGACCGACTACCGGTCGAGCCACGCGCGCCGGCTGGTTGCGCTGCTCGCCGGTCTCAAGCCCGACGATGAAGCCGCACAGCGCGCGCTCCAGCTTCTCATTGCCTGGGATTTCGAGGTGCGCAAGGACTCGGCACCCGCGGCCCTCTACGAGGTTTGGTTCTCGCGACATCTCAAGGCCGCGGTGATCGCACAGATGGCGCCAGCTGACCGGCAAGTTCTGCTTGGAGAAGGCGATTCGCGCGTGATCCTCGGCATTCTCGAACAGCCCGATGCAAAGCTCGGCGTTGATCCATTCGCTACGCGCGACCGCATCCTGAGCACCAGCCTGGTTGCGGCACTTGACGACACCGTCAGGCTGCTCGGCAACGACCCGGGCATGTGGGAATGGGGCAAGCTGCACCATGCGCTGTTCGTTCATCCCTTGGCCGGTCTGCTCGACGCGACGGTGGACGCCACCGTCGGGCCGATCGCGAAGTCAGGCGATGAGTTCACCGTCAACTCGTCAACCTATCGGCGCAAAGACTTCCGTCTGATCAGCGGACCGTCGTTCCGCATGGTGCTCGACGTGGGTGCATGGAACAATTCGCGCGTCATCAACACGCCGGGGCAGTCGGGCGACCCGGCCAGTCCTCACTATCGCGACATGGCGGCGGACTGGGAGGCGGGGCGCTATGTGCCGCTGCTCTACAGCCGCAAGGCGGTTGAGCGCGCGGCCAGTGCGCGCATAAGGCTCACTCCGGAAGCAGCAGGCAACTGAGCAACGTGATCTCATGCGAATCGCACGAGAGGTACCTGACGATCACCGCTCCGCGACAGACGTTGGCCTGTGGCCACGCGCCGCGCGAGCCCACTCGAGCCGCAACGCCGTGCGGCTCGGCTTTGGTGGGGAGAGCTTCCTTTGCTTCCGTCGGACACGGCCCCATCGGCACCATGGCTGACGCTTGGACGCCTGCCAATCCGCTTCGGCCGCGGCGTCTAAGCTTCGGAGGACATACCGCCTGCGTCCGACTCGTTCATCATCGAAGGGATAAAAGCGTCAGGAGGACGCCCTATGCCGCGACATTGAGCGTCAGCAGATGCGCCAAGCCCCGGCTCTGCAGCCCAATCCTAGCGCCTGTGCCAGAGCGTTGATGCCCGCGGCGATCTCGATCTCATCGAGCGAGCTGTAGCCCAGCAGGAGGCCCGCCGACGGCGGCGGCCCGTGGTACAGCGGTGCGATAGAGTAGACGCCGATACCTTTTGAAGCGGCTTTCTCGACGATCGAATCAATCTCGGACGCAGGCAGATCACGGAACCATACGGTGACGTGAAGGCCAGCGTTTTCCCCCTGGACGGAAATCCTGTCCCCGAAGGCGGAATGAAGTGCCTTAAGCAGTGCTTTGCGACGCGAATCATTGCGAGCACGCGAGCGCCGCATATGCCGTTCGAACTGCCCGCTGGACAGGAACGTCGCAAGTACCTGCTGGCCTAGCAACGGTGCGTGACGGTCGGCGATGGATTTCACGCACAGCAATATCTCGGTAAGTGCTGGCGGCGAGATCAGATAGCCCAGGCGCAGCGACGGCGCGAGAATCTTCGAAAAGGTGCCGGAATAGATCACTTGCCCGAACGTATCAAGGGCAGCAATCGCTTCGATCGGACGACCTTCAAATCGGTACTCACTGTCATAGTCATCCTCCAGTACATACGTGCCGGAGTCGTGCGCCCACTGCAGAAACGAGAGGCGTCGCGGCAGCAGCATGGTGCCCCCCGTGGGGAACTGATGGGAGGGAGTGGTGTAGGCGAGTTTGAACCGGTGTGGCAGCCGCAGCACCTGCTGTACATCCAACCCGTTGTTGTCCACCTGACTATGGTGGATCTTGGCGCCGGTTGCCTGAAACACCGCGCGTGCGCCAGGATAAGTCGGATTCTCCATGAGCACCCGGTCGCCTGGGTCGAGCAGAGCCCGCCCAACGAGATCCAGCGCCTGCTGAGAGCCGCCCACGACGATCACGTCGCGCGCATTGCAATGAATGCCGCGATGCTCGCGCACATAGTCCACGATCGCTTCGCGCAAAGGGCCGTAGCCGCCCGCCTCAGAGTAATTCAACGATGTCTTGTCGATCTTGCGCAGGTGCTTGATCGTGATCGCGCGCCACTCTGCCGATGGGAAGTCGGCGACATTTGCCGCGCCATAGCGGAAATCGACGCGCAGCTTTTCGTTGGGCCTCACTCCAACAGGCGCTTGCTCAAGCGCGCGGCACGCATAGCCTGAAATTCTGGTCTCCGCGCTGGCGCCTGCATGCTTCAGCCTCTTGCCCAGTTCGCCATGCACGGCCATCAACTCATCAGGCACAAATGCAGCCACAAATGTGCCCCAGCCGAGTCTTCCCTCCAGATAGCCCTCTGCGCGCAACTGCTCATAGGCTTGAACGACGGTGTTGCGCGAGACCCGCAACTCCAAAGCCAAGTCCCGGCTCGAGGGCAATCTTTTTCCGGGCCGGAGACGGCCAGAGAGTACGCCGCGGCGGATGCTCTTGTAGACCTGCAGATAGAGCGGACCACTGTGATCCAGTTCGTCGGGAATGATCATGCGTTCCCAGGCAGCGGCGGCTGCGATTGCAAATACAGAGCGGACCTAGATCCCGGTCCGAAAAAGACCAAGGCCTTGCATGTCCAGTCAGAAGACTTGCGCGCTCTATGGGGCTAGTTCAGTCCGCGCGCAAACGGAAGCCGCTACCCATATGCCCGGTGGCAGCTTCTCCTTGAATAGCCGCAGCATCTGGGACGCCCGCCATGGCGGCTTGCTCCTACGGCTGGCTCTCATTGATCTGAGCGGTTCGACAAGGTTGGCACGGCACCACACCGTTCGTCACCCGGTTAACGCTGCAGCCCATCCTTAGGATACAAGGAATAACTCTCGATGTATGCCTCAGCCAGTGCGTCCTCCAGGGTACGACCTGCCACATAGCTGCGGACGGATGCATGGCGGGAGATCCCAGGCACAAGGCGCGGGCAAGGCATCGGATCGCCGATCACCGTTTTCACCGGAATCACTTCCGCGTAGATCGGCAGGCCCCAGTCGTCGTCTTCGTCGACCACGCCACGCGCGCGAATCTTTGCCGAAGCACGCTCAATGTCCATGTAGATGACGGAACTGCCTTTGACTTCCTGCCGGGTGCTCTGACGCAGGTCTTCTGTCCGCTTGGGGAAAAGACGGTCCACCATCATCGTCAAGGCCTTCTCTTTTTCCACTTGATCCTCGACCAGGCGGGCAGTGCCAAAAGCCATCACCGAACGGTAATCAGCTGAGTGGTTGAAGGGAGAGCGAGCGACCACAAGCGAATCCAAATGCGTCACCGTCAAGCAAGCGGGCTCCCCAGCTTCCAAGTTGCGTAGCATTCGACTTGCCGCGCTTCCATGCCAGTAAAGGCGGGTTCCTTCGCGCCAGTAGAACGTCGGCGTGCAGAACGGTCGGCCTTCGATGACGTAGGCCACGTGGCAGAGCATTGCGGAGTCCAACAGTGCGTGGATGGTCTCAAAATCATAGTGACCGCGATCGTGACGGCGTTTCACACGATTTACGTTGTCCACCTTGTAGCTGGAAGCTTGTTCGTCAATTTCGGACATGATGCGCTGACAGAGAGAAAGGGTAAGGGGAACGAGAATGAGATTCAGACTGCGGCAGTTACTGCAATCTCGACCAGCCAAGCCGGGTCAGCCAATTTCGACTCCACGCACGCGCGTGCAGGCAGGTTCGCCTTGTCTGACCAGAGGTTCCAAGCCTCGTTCATCTGTGGCCGGGTGGAAATTTTCGGAAGCCAAATAGATGCCGTGAGAATCTTAGACTTATGGGTACCGCACAGGGCCAGCAGGCGGTCGATTTCATCAAGAACCTGGACCGTCTGGCCCTTTACGTCAGCACTCGTGTCCGCCGCTGTTATGCCCGCCAGATAGACCACGCCGTTGTGCACAACAGCATTGCAAAGAATAGAAGATGGTTCGTGGCGGACTATGCTCATAGCGTTTTGGATCAGCAGCTTCGGATGGCTGCCCAGAAGCTAGGAAAGCGCATTTGGGTCAGTGGCTTGACTATAGGCGCCAGCCACACCGTGTCGAAAGTACCAATTCAGCCTTTCGAATGAGACCACTGGCGCAATCCGATTCGCACCTGGGGAAGAACTGCGGCTCAAGCACATGGCGTCCGCCGGTCACATGAGCGCTTCGGTTTCACCGGCGGTTCGACGCGACTTTTAAGCCAGCGCTGTATAACGCGAGGAGGCTCCGGGTCGATCGCGAACGCCTCATTTCCTGCAGTTCGCAAGCCTTAGCGATCCACAGAAGAAGCCGCTGAACGAAAAGCTTGAGGGACTGCTCTGGGTGGCGATCCGGCAAATTGGTGCCCTTGAGATTTGTGTAAATGGCTCTCTGCGAGCGCCTCTGATTGCCATGTAATCGGGCCACTTTCTCTGATGGAGTTGCCCTATGAAAGTCACAGATTCGACCAATCCTGCCGCCCAGGCGATTGACGCAGCAGACCCCTCTTCGCAGACCAGCCGGTTCATGCCAAGGCCGTGGAGACGCTTCTATGTCACCCTGCTGCGCGGCCTGTTAGTGCTGAATGCCGGGCTCGCGAACTGTGTGGTCCATGCGCAGGCCAGCTATCCCGACCGGATGATCACCATCGTTGTGCCGTACCCGGCCGGTGGCACCACGGACATGTTGGCGCGTTCGGTCGCCGATGTCTTGCGAAGGCGCAGCGGCCAGAACGTGGTGGTCGACAACCAGCCGGGTGCAGGAGGCTCGTTAGCCGGCAAGCGCGTCATCAGTGCGACGCCGGACGGCTACACCCTACTCATGACCTCGAGTGGGATCAATTCAGTGGTGCCGACAACGTACAAGGATTTCAAACCGCTTGAAGGGCTGACCCAGGTGAGCGTATTGGTCGATGTGCCCTTCGTCATGGTGGTTAACAACGAATTTCCAGCCAAAACGCTTGGCGATTTCATGAACTATGCCAAGAAGGCGCCTGGCCAGGTCAGCGTCGGCAACGTTGGCCTTGGAAGCCATGGCCACTTGGCTCAGTTGCTGTTCGGCAAAGCCATCGGCGCCGACCTTCTGCCGGTCCCATACAAGGGGAGCACTCCGGCGATCAATGACCTGCTGGGAGGCCAGATCGACGCGATTCTGGACAACGTGGGTGTGCAAAAACCCTTCATCGAAACCCACAAAGTAACACCGCTATTCGTCACCAGCGCACGACGGTCTCCCGCCTTGCCCCTGGTGCCGACGGCCGTTGAACTTGGGGTGTCCTTCGAGTCCACCGCCTGGTTCGGTTTGGCCGCGCCCCGCGCCACCCCACCGGCCGTTGTGCTCTACCTTCGCGACACGATTGTGGCCGGTCTCCAAACCCCGGAACAATTGTCGAGACTGACCTTGGCCGGTCTGACGCCTGTCTTCAGCACTCCCGCGCAAGCCAACGCGCGCGCAGCTACTGACACCCATACGCTTGCCCCGCTTGCAGCGTCACTCAATCTACCCGTCAATTGAAACCAGACCGAGGGAACTTAATATCAAGGCCATCCAGATGAACTCGGGCGCCGACTGCGCCGCCAATTTGCAGCCGGCAGCCGCGCTGATGGAGAAGGCGCTTCGAACGGATGCGCCCGATTTGATCATGCTGCGCGAAGACCCTGATTTCTACGGCGGAGTGACGGAGGGCAAGATCGAGCATGATTAACGGTTGGCTGGCGGTGCGGCGTGTGTCGGCGAACAGTGGGTGTAGGTGAACCCACGACGTCTCCGGGTTATGGCGCCACAGGGCATGGCGTTGCAAGGTGGCGATCTCTTGGAGCAATTCAGCGAAGGGGCGCGCTAAACCGTCGCCGCTCACGTCCTGAACGTTTGGATGACTTCTTCGCCGCTTGGCTGGAGAAGCAGGCTCGCACCCGAAATTGGCCATCCGGGCGTTGTTTAAGGCGATCCACTGTTGAATTCCAGCGATCTCTGACCCCGGTTCAGCTATTAGCGGCATTTACAGCCGCATAGGTAGAGACGCAAGCCCCGCGATCCTCGGCGCTGGCAAGTCGGGTCAGTAGCACAACTGGGCAGTTTAAGACGTTGTATTCGGGCTAGGATTTTTTTCGGTCAAGCAAGAGAGGCTGCCACGCGCAATGCATGAAGCTCCATATTATGAAGCCGCTACAATTGGCAAGTCCAAGAGCTTCAACATGCCTGCACACCTGCACGACACCCTGCCGTTTCTTCTCAACCGGATTGCTGCCAGGATCACGGAGGCGGTCAATCGGGAGTTCCGCCCGCTCGGCTTGAACGTTTTTTCTGGCCGCGTCCTCACCTTGCTGTACCTGGATGAAGCTAGTACCGTGGGCGAACTAGCTGAGAAGGCGGCCCTCGACCAGTCAACCCTCTCGCACATTCTGCGCCGCCTACAAGCCGATGGCCTGCTGCGCAAAGAGCGGCTCGACCACGACAACCGCTCCGTGATGGTTTTGCTCACCGAGCGGGGCCAGGAAGCCGCCGCGCTCTGCTGGGACGCTATACAGACCCACGACGCCATGATCCGCAAGGGTCTGGATTCCGCCAACGTCAAGGTGCTCAAGCATCTATTGGTTCGCATGTACGACAATGTGCCCGCCTTCAAGGGCCGGGCGCTGGAGGTGGGCGAAGGAACCGAGTCACGGAAAGCCGTGGCGCGCAAGCGGCCCACCCCCGGGCCCCATTAGGTCGGATCGGCGGGTGAGCAGCACTCCCTGCGGATCGTCCCGATCACACGTTCACAAATTTCGTTGATCTTGAAAATTGCGAACGGCGAAGCTCAACTCCCCGAGACATGCAGCTCTAGTCCAATCTAGGTGCCTATCAAAGATCGAGTTCCGATCGTGGATCAGGTACTGATCGTTGCCGGCATCTGCAACGACCTGTCTCACGCTGCTGCGGCGTCCGTCTGCGCTCGGGCGGCGGTTGCGCTCGAGCACAGCACACGCCCTCTGCCGCACGTGAACGCGCGTCGCGGCTTCAAGCCACCTCGGCTGCCCGCCCCGCTCGATGAATAAAGCCTGTTCACGGCGCAGGAAGGAACTTTCATCGCGCACAGCTTCGGAGACCGCGGCGTGCCGAATACCGGTAGGTCGCGCGACACAGCCGGCGGTTGTATTTGACAAACATATGGCGCGCCATATAATGGACCAACATATACAAAGCACAACCGCAGGAGACATGCAGTGAGCCTTCCAACATCGTTCCCACCGACCGCGAAACCCTTGCCCGAGGGCGCCGCCGCGGTGCCGCTGTTCGACTACATGCCGCAGCTGTCGCTGCAGGAGCGTGACCGGCGTTGGGACAAGGCCCGCAAGAGAATGCTGATGTCGGGTTTCGACGCATTGGTTTTCCTTGGCAACGACATCTACTGGGGCATGGGCATGGCCAACCTGCGCTACATGCTGCAGGTCGATTCGCAGATCGGGGCAGACGCACTATTTCCGCTGGTTGGCGAGCCGGTGGTGTGGAACGCGGTCGCGCACATGAATCGTCCCACCAATATGTACCTGTCGATCCAAAAGTGGGTAAAGGATTTCCGCACCCGCGGTGGCATGCCCGCCGTGGCGGACGAGCTTCGCCAACGCGGGCTGGACCGCGCGAGGATCGGCTTTATCGGCTTTTCTTCCACCATCCAGACTACCTCGACCTTGCTGCATGCCGATGTGCTTGCGCTGCAAAAGTTACTTCCGGGGGCTGAGTTCGTGGACGCCAGCGCCTTGTTGCAAGAGATGCGCATGGTCAAGAGCGAGGAAGAAATCGGCATGCTGCGCAAAGCAGGGAAGATCGCCCGCAAGGTGGTCGATGCAATGGCCAACACCGCGCGGCCCGGCGTGACCGATGCTGCGGTCTACGCCGAAATGGTACGTACCCAGATCGCCAACGGCGCCGAGCCCAACATCTTCAACCTGTTCGCCGCCGGGCCGGTCGAGCACCCAACCAGCGAGCTGTGGCACCTGCTGCACGGCTGCGAGCAGCCGCTAACGCCGAGCATGCGTCCGCTGCAGGACGGCGACATCATCGTCAGCGAATGGCACACCAAGTACGGCGGCTACCGTTGCCATACTGAATACACGGTGTACGTCGGCAAGCGCGCGCCCAAGGAACTGCTACACATCTGGGACGTGTCCGTCGAATGTCTGCACGCCAGCAAGGAGGCGCTCACGGCCGGCCGGACCATCGGCGAGGCGCTGGAGATCATCCGTAGGCCGGCGCGGAAGGCTGGGCTGGACTGGGTAGAGCTGGGCTTCCACGCCATGGGTACCGCATCGCCGGAATTCCCCGCCGTGGTCTATGAAAACGGCTATGGCAGCAACACCCTCAACGGCCACCGCATCGCCGACATGGTGCTGGAGGAGGGCATGTGCTTCGGCAACAACATCGACCTGCACGATTCACGCTGGAAGCCGGACGTGGGCTGCATGCTGTCCGACTTCATGGTGG
Source organism: Variovorax sp. SPNA7 (assembly GCF_033807855.1). Lineage (NCBI taxonomy): Bacteria > Pseudomonadati > Pseudomonadota > Betaproteobacteria > Burkholderiales > Comamonadaceae > Variovorax > Variovorax sp. SPNA7. Next base: position 2,080,635 of record NZ_CP138513.1, on the reverse strand, counting down.
TGCGGCCGGGCCAAGCCGAGTGCCTGATCGGCACGCCGCTCGAGTTCGCGCAGGTCGGCTGACCCCTTACATCGCTCCTCAATCCATTGGGCAGAACCCATGAGCTTTAAATCGCTGGCAGGCGCCCTAGCGCTCGCCTCAATGTGGGCCGCCGCGCCCGCGCATGCCCAGGACTTCCCGACCCGCACGGTGCGCATCATCAGCGCCTTCCCCGCCGGCAGCGGGCCTGACGCCGCCGCCCGCGTGCTAGCGCAGACACTCGCCCGCTACTGGGGTCAGCAGGTCATCGTCGACCCTCGCCCCGGGGGCAGCGGCTTCATCGCTGCCGGAGCGGTAAAGAACAGTGCGCCCGACGGGCATGACCTGCTTATCACCGACGACGGGCAGATCACCATCAACCCCAGCCTCTACAAGAAGATGCCGTTTGACGTCGAGCGTGATTTCGACGCCGCCGCGGCGTTCTTCCGCACGCCGTTCTTCATCGCCGTCGCGGCCAACGGGCCGATCACAACCGCCAAAGACCTCACCGCACTGGCCTCCGCGAATCCAGACACCGTGTCCTTTGGGTCGCCGCGCATCGGCAGCCCCTCGCATTTGGGGGGCGCGCTGTACGCAATGCTGACGAACACCAAGATGCTCCATGTTCCATTCACCGAAACCACTCAGTTGTTCACGGCGGTTGCGAGCGGGGACGTGACTTGGGGCTTGGGCACAGTGGCTACGACCGGCGCCCTAGTGCGTAGCGGCAAGGCTCGCCTGATTGCCGTCGCGGCGGAGAAACGGGTTGCGGACCAGCCGGACATTCCCACCGTCGTGGAGTCAGGCGGCCCCGCCGGCTTTGAGGTGACCGCCTGGGTCGGTTTCCTAGCGCGCCAGGGCACGCCGAAAGGCACGTTGGACAAGATCAACCGCGACATCCAGCGCGCCCTGCGTGAGCCAGAGTTGCAGGTCTTCCTTGGCAAGGTTGGCTATGAGCCCGTGTACGCAAGCCGCGACGAGTTCATCGCCTTGATCCGTTCTGACACCAAGAAAAACGCCGAACGTGTCGCCCGCGCGGGCGCCAAAGCAGAGTAGGCGCCACACCATGAAGAGCCACGTCGCAGAAGTTCCGGTCCTGATTGTCGGCGCCGGCCCAATCGGTCTGGCCCTGGCTGCCTACCTGGGGCAGCAGGGCATAGAGACGCTGCTAGTCGAGCGCCGCGAGGAGAAGATGGAATCGGCCAAGATGATCGTGGTGAGCGTACGGACAATGGAGTTCTGCCGCCGCCTGGGCATAGCCCAAGCCGTGCGCGACTGGGGCTTTCCTCTGGACCATGGCCTGGACAGTGTCTTCGTCACGGGCATGCAGGGGCATGAGTTGGGTCGGGTCGAAACTCCGCCGTTGCGAGTGGAATTCGACTCGCCATTCAGCCCCGAACGCGAACGCCCCTGCCCGCAGACTTGGTTCGATCCCATCCTCAAGCGCGAAGCCCGATCGCACTCCAGCGTCTCCTTGCGGTACCGGACAGCGCTGGAGAGTTTCGAGCAAGACGAGAACGGGGTGACCGCGCTCTTAGCCAACATGAATACTGGCGAGCGCCGGACAGTGCGCGCCGCCTATCTGGTCGGCAGCGACGGCTACTCCAGTACGGTGCGCAAGCTGCTGGGCATCGAGGTGCGCGGCAATAAGCACCTGGATACGTCAATGAGCGTGTACGTGACCATCCCCGATCTGCTGGCGCGGCACCGCCATGGTGATGCTTATCGCTACGTCTTCGTAGGCGACGAGGGCGTTTGGGCGGTGCTCACCACCATTGACGGCAAGGACTACTACCGAGTGCAGTTTATCGGAGGGGTCGGCGCGGACGCGACTCGAAACGAGTTGGACAGCGCCCTTCGCCGCTGCTTGGGCGAGGGCATCGACTACCGAATCGAGGACGTCAGCACCTGGGTGCGCAAATCGACTGTGGCGGATCGTTTTCGCGACGGCCGCGTGTTCCTGGCGGGAGACGCGGCGCATGCGCATCCGCCCAATGGCGGGCTGGGCATGAACACAGGCATATTGGACGCTTGGGATCTTGGCTGGAAGCTCTCCGCCGTCATTCAGCGTTGGGGTGGCGACACTCTACTTGAAAGCTACGACTGGGAACGCCGACCCGCAGCGGCCCGCGCGACAGAGGAATCGGTGCGCAACTACGTCCGCCTGATTCACGGTAACGCCTACGCGGGCATCACCGTGGCCGGTGCCGCGGGTCAGGCCCTGCGCGAGCAGTTGGGCGCCAAGTTGGTGGAGGTGAACCGACACGCCTGGCACCCGGTGGGCATTCATCTGGGTCATGTATATGCGCCGTCGCCGGTGGTTGCCGACGACGGGTCATGCGCGCCAACGGAGGCCGACGAGTATGTTCCGTCAGCCCGGCCGGGGGCACGCGCGCCGCATGCCTGGCTGACGGACGGTCGCAGCACACTGGACCTGTTCGGCGTGGGCTTCACGCTGCTCAAGCTAGGCAATGCAGACACCGCGCCGTTAGAGGCAGCAGCTGCCCAGCGCGGTGTGCCCATGACCGTTCACGCACTGGACTCAGCTGAGCTTGTCGCACTGTATGAGCGTCGCCTGGTCCTGGTTCGCCCGGACGGCCATGTGGCTTGGCGTGGTGACCGCTGCCCGCACGACGCGCTGGAACTGATAGACCAAGTGCGCGGCGTCGGCTCGCGCATCGCCGCTCGCCGCCGCGCGAACGAATCCCATAAATAAAGGAGATTCTGATGCGATTTCTGAAGATGCCCCTGCTTTGTGTCTGCGCCGCGCTGTGCCTGCCGGCCGCCGCGGCCGACGCCCTCATCAACAAACCGGTCAAACTAATCGTGCCCAGCCCGCCCGGCGGTGTGACCGATACGGTGGCGCGCGCGCTGGGCGAGCGGCTCAGCACTGTCTGGGGCCAGCCAGTGGTCGTGGAGAATCGAGCCGGCGCCAACCAGACCTTGGGCGCGGATTTCGTGGCAAAGGCCCCGGCCGATGGCCACACGCTGCTGGTGTTCGAAAGTGCGGCGCTCACCATTAGCCCGTACCTGTATCGCAAGCTTCCGTTCGACGCGAGCCGCGACTTCACTCCTGTTTCGCTCCTTGGGTTTCTGTCGCCAGTAATTGTGGTCCACCCGTCGGTGCCGGCGCGCACAGTGGCGGAATTTATTGCCCTGGCGAAAGCCAAACCCAACAGCCTCAGCTACGGATCGTTCGGCAACGGCTCCTATGCGCACGTTGCGATGGAGCAGTTCAAGCGCGATGCCGGTGTCGAGCTGTTGCATGTGCCGTACAAAGGCTCGACGCCGGCCGTCACCGACCTGCTGGGCGGCCAGATCTCGGCAATGCTCGTCACGGTGAACATCGTGGAGAACCATGCCAAGGCCGGCAAGCTGCGCCTGCTGGCCACCGCCACTCCCAAGCGCCTGCCCTCGCAGCCAGACCTGCCCACCGTCGGCGATTCGGGCCTGCCTGGCTTCGAGCCCAAGACCTGGCTGGGCCTGGCCGGCCCCAGGGGGTTGCCGGCGCTCGTGCTGAAAAAGATTCATGCCGACGTCGCGGCAATCCTGGCCGACCCCCAGTTCCAGGCAAAGACCATCACGGCGCTCGGCCTTCAACCGGCCGCCGTCACGCCCGCAGAGTTCCAGGCCTTCCTGGGCACCGAGTCGGTTCGCTGGGCCCGAGCGGTGAAGGCCGCCAACGTCACCCCCGAATAAGGAGTACACATGGCACGGGTTCCCGATGTCGCCCCAGAGGGCATGAGTGATGAGCAAAAGAGATTGGCTGAAATCATCGGCGGTTCGCGCGGCGGCGTGGTGCGCGGCCCTTTCGCCATCTGGCTGCGGCAGCCCGCGCTAGCCGCGGCAGCCAACCAGTTGGGCAACACGCTGCGGCTGGATGGGAAGCTGGACCGCAGCCTATTCGAACTTGCCATCCTGCTGGTGGCGCGCAAATGGAAAGCGCAGTACGAATGGTTTGCTCACGAAAAAGCGGCGCTCGAAGCCGGCCTGCCGGCCTCGGTGATCGAGGCCATCCGCATTGGCCAGCCGGTGCCCTACGAAACAGAGGACCAGCGCGTGGTCGCCGCGATGGTGGCTGACCTGCATGCCAGCGGAAAGGTGTCCGACGCGGTCTATGCCCGGACCGAAAAACACTTCGGCTTGAACCTCATGATTGAGCTGGTCTCGGTGATGGGCTTCTACACCATGGTCGCTGTCGTGCTGAACGCCTTCGATGCGCCGGTGCCTGACGGCCTGCAGCCGTTGCCAGAACTAGATGGGGCCTTCGTATGACTTCGCGCAAGGCACCGCAGCTGCGCCGCATCGTCACGACGGCCGAAGCCAGCGGCAAATCGGTGCTGTGGATGGACGGTCTGGCGGCCAACCACAAGTTCCCCAACGAGCACGCCAGCTCTACGCTGATCTGGTCCACCGACCGGTCGCCCGCTCCATTCACCGGCGACGAGGACGCGGGGGCGCGCATCCTGGGCACGGCGCCGCCGGACCATGGCACGCGCTTCGCCGTGGTTGAGCTGCAGCCAAACGCCCATGTGCCGGACCAGCACCGCACCGACACGCTGGACTATGTGATCTGCATGGCCGGCGAGGTGACGATGTACATCGACGACGGCAAGGTGGAGATGAAGGCCGGCGATGTGATGGTCCAGCGCGGCACTAGCCACGCCTGGGCCAATCATGGCAGCGAGATCGCACGCATCGCCTTCGTGCTGATCGACGGAGAGCCCAAGCGCGAGGGCTCGTTGCATGGCACGGTGAACGCCCGATAACTGCGCGCAGAAGTTTATCGAAGCGATGCAAAAGAGCGCCGACGGTTCGTCGGCGCCATAACCAGGAGACGAAGCAATGAACCTCAATGTGAACGGCCAGCGGCACCAAGTCAACGCCGATCCCGCCACCCCGCTGCTGTACGTGCTAGCGGATGACCTGGGCCTGACCGGCCCGCGCTTCGGCTGCGGCCTGGCGCAGTGCGGATCCTGCTCGGTGCTGCTGGACGGCCAGGAGATCCGCTCCTGCGTCATGCCCGCGTCGGCCGCGGTCGGTCGAAAGGTGATCACCCTAGAGGGCGTGCCGGCCTGGTATGCGGCCCGCAACAAGAAGGCAGGGGCGCCGTCGTTGCACCCGGTGCAGCAGGCGCTGATCGACGAGCAAGCGCCGCAATGCGGCTATTGCTTCAACGGCGTGGTCGTCAAGGCCGTCGCGTTCCTCAGCGAGCATCCGCGGCCCACCGATGCGCAGATCCGCGAGGCAATGGACACCCACCTGTGCCGCTGCGGCACCTATCCCCGCATTCACGCCGCAATCCGTCGCGCGTCGGACGCCATGGCAAAGGGCTCATGATGGACGCACTACCTGTCTCCGCTCAGCGGCGCACGCTGCTCAAGACCGGCGGTGCCATGATCGTCGCCATCGGCATCCCGGCCACCGGCCAAACGCAAGCCGCCTCCGCGCCGCAGGTCGATCCCAAGCGCCTGGACTCGTGGTTGGCGATTCACCAGGACAACACGGCCACCGTTTACCTTGGGAAGGTGGAGTTGGGCCAGGGCTCCAGCACCACGATGTTGCAGATCGTAGCCGAGGAGCTGGACTTCGGCCTGTCACAGGTGACCGCAGCCCAGGTTGACACTGTGCGCTCCGTCAACCAGGGAGCTACCGTCTCAAGTTCATCGATCGAACGCGCCGGCGTCCAGCTGCGCAATGCGGCGGCCGAGGCCCGGCAGGAACTGCTTCGCCGCGCTTCGGGACAACTCGGGACGCCGGTCGAGCAGCTTACGGTCGACCGCGGCCGCGTCATCGGCGGGGGCCGGATGGTCACCTACGGCGCGCTGGTCGGAGACAGGCCATTCCAACTCGCGGTCACCGGCGCGGCGCCCGTGAAGGACCCGCGCAGCTATCGTCTGGTGGGCACCAAGGTACCGCGCCGCGATATCCCGGCCAAGGTTGCCGGCAGCTATCGTTACGTGCAGCACGCCACGATGCCCGGCATGCTGCACGGACGCGTCGTTCGCCCGCGCGGACAGGGGGCCTATGGTCCCGTGCCCAAGGTGCTGGCGGTGGACGAATCGTCGATCCGCCACCTGACGCAGGTGCGCTTGGTGCGCCGCGGCGCCTTTCTCGGCGTGGTGGCGCCGCGGCAATGGGACGCGGTGCGCGCCGCAGAGGCGTTGAAAGTCAGCTGGGACATGCCGCCTCGGCTGCCGGGCGACGCCGGGCTGCACGACAAAATGCGCAAGGCCAAGACAGTGGACACCGACATTCTGGCCGAAGGCGACGCCGGCAAGGCGCTTGTTGCGGCCGCGCACGTGGCAAGCGGCCAGTACCGCGCGCCCTACCAGGGCCATGCGTCGTTCGCGCCGAGCTGCGCGCTCGCGGACGTAGGTCCCAGGAGCGCCACCATCATCTGTTCCAGCCAGGACGTATTCGCGCTGCGCGACCGCGGCGCCACCGTACTCAACCTACCGGACGAGAGCGTTCGCGTGCAATACATGGAGGGATCGGGCTGTTACGGCCACAACGGTCAGGACGACGTGGCGCTGGCGGCCGCGCTCATGTCGCAGGCGGTGGGCAAGCCGGTACGGGTGCAGTTCATGCGTTGGGACGAGCATGGCTGGGACAACTATGGCCCCGCCCACGTGGGCGAAGTGAGGATCGGAGCCGACAGCGACGGCCGGCTGGTGGGCTATGAATACCACGGCTGGCATCACGGTTGGCATATCGAGGAAACGTCCGAGCAGATGGCCGGAGACAAGCCCGCACACGAGCTAAGCAAAGGTCCGGGCTCCCTGGTGGTCAATAAGTTCGACCTCGGCGGCATGTACGAAATCCCGAACTGGCATCTGGTCAACCACGCGGTGGACGGACTGGCCGGCTACCTCAAGGGCGCAAACCTGCGCGCTCCAATGGACCTGGCCTATTCGTTCGCCTCCGAGCAGGCGATGGACGAGCTGGCGCGCCGGGTGGGCATGGACCCGGTGGCGTTCCGCCGCCTGAACATCAAGAACGCGCGCTGGCTTGGCGTGCTGGACGCGGTGGCGAAGGCCTCGAACTGGCAACCGCGCGCGGCCGTGGCCCGGCCCCAGGCGGGTCTTGCACGCGGGCGCGGCGTCGCGCTGGGCACCCATCGGGCGTCGATGGGCGGTGCGGTAACGGATGTCGAGGTTGACCTGGCCACCGGCGCGGTGACCGTCAAGCAAGTGTTCGCGGCGATGGACTGCGGCACTGCCATCAACCCGGGCGTGGTGGAGAGCCAGATCATCGGCATGGCGATGCAGGGCGTCAGCCGCGTGCTGCTGGAAGCCGTGCAGTTCTCCACCACGGAGGTCACCAGCGTGGACTGGAACAGCTATCCGGTACTTCGTTTCGGTGCCCACCCGGCCGTCACGCCGATCGTGATTACCAACACCGGACCGCCGCTGGGCGCCGGGGAAGAGGTGCTGCCGGCCGTTGGCGCCGCAGTGGCGAACGCGGTGGCCGACGCCTGCGGCGTGCGCTTGCAGGAATTCCCGCTCACCCCGGCGCGGGTGCTGCAGGCCTTGAGGCAGAGCACCAAGGCCGCGGGCGGGGCTCAGAGGTGACCAACTTTCGCTACGGCATCGGCGGCATCGGCGGCATCGGCGGCATCGGCGGCATCAGCGGCATCAGCGGCATCAGCGGCATCGGGCATTTGCATCGCAACCGTAGCGATTGCCAGACCGGATTCGACGACCTGAGGAACGCCCTCCCCATCCCACCTCCGGTGATTGCCGGCACTTCTTTCCTCTGGTCCGTCGTCGGTGGCATGGCCGCCATTACGCGCAACACCACTGGCACCGGCCGGCGAGCGCAGGAGCAGGAGCAGGAGCAGGAGCAGGAGCAGGAGCAGAGAAGTACCAGTCACGGCGAGTCCTACAAACCGGATCCTTATTTTTTCACCTTGGAGAAACCTGCGATGAGAATATCTCTAGTTGCGTTGGCTGCCCTGCCTGTTGCCAGTTCGGCGGCAGCTCAGTCGTCCGTAACCGTTTTCGGCGTGGTCGACGCAGCCGTCAGCGGCTACTCGAACAAGTCGGAGATTGTTGGCTTTCCGACGCCTGCCAACCCTTTGTTCTTCGATAGCGCCAAGGTAAGTCGCACCGCGCTGTCGAACTCCGGCTACAACACCAGCCGTCTGGGCTTCAGAGGTACTGAAGACCTGGGCGGTGGCCTGGCAGCCAGCTTCTGGCTCGAGACTCCGATCACCAACGACGACGGCCAGACCGGCATCTCGACTTTCGCGAGACGCTCGACCGTAAGCCTGTCTGGTCCATTCGGTGAAGTTCGCCTTGGGCGCGACTTCGCCCCGCTGTACTGGAACGACACCATGTTCGATCCGTTCGGAGCCAACGGCGTAGGCGCCAGCGTGGTCTTCACCGCCAATGGGGCGTTCAACACCTTCAACCCACCTGCACCTCCGGCAGTTGCTGGGATTCCCAGCGTGTCTGGCAATAGCTATGCTCGCGCCAGCAACAGCGTGGGCTACTTCCTGCCCCCGAACCTCGGCGGCTTCTATGGCCAGGTGATGTATGCCTTCCACGAGAGAGACAAGTTCGATCCTGGCACGGTTACCCCAACCGCGCTGAACAACTCGCGCACGGGACGCTATGTCGGCGGACGAATCGGCTACGCAAATGGCCCGCTGGACTTTGCGCTCGCCTACGGCAGCAGCACCATCGGTGACGACTTCTACGCCGGCACAACCACCGCGGTAAAGACCATCAACCTTGGCGGTTCATACGATTTCGGTGTGCTCAAGCTATTCGGTGAGTACTCAAAGGCAAGCAAGGAGGTGGACTACCAAGTCAAGCCGCTCATGGCCGCAGCGGACATCGACCTTAAGGGTTACGTATTCGGTGTCACCGTGCCCGTGGGCCCTGGGCTGATCCGCTTGGGTTACTCGCAAGTGAAGTACGACTTCAACCTGCCGTTCTCATTGCTTGACGATCCGAAGGCAAACAAGGTCGCCATCGGCTACGTTCACAACTTGTCGAAACGCACGGCGCTCTATGCGACGGTTGCTCGCCTGAGAAACAAGAATGGTGCCGCACTGACCGTCGGCGGTCCGGCGTTGATCAATAACGCGACGTTCACTCCACAGACCTCGACGGGCTACGACGTCGGCATTCGCCACGCCTTCTAGTTGCTCCCTGCTCCGGCCGGATTCGTTGGGGGACGTGAACTCAACCCGGCGAAGGCCAAGAGGCCTCTCGCGCCGACAACGCGTAGTCACAATCAGGCCCCGGCGGCGCGTTCGCACTCCATCAGCGTCGTCGGAGCGAAGCGCCGATTCGGCCCCGCATTCTGCATGCGCTACATGGTCGCTTCCTTGCAGTTCGTCCTTGGCGAGGCGCCGGGTCTGAGTGCGTATCACCGCTGCGGCATCCCAGCCCGACATTCGCGTCGAACTTCAGCCGTTGAAACACGCTGGTGCCCGGAATCACCGCGCCAACGACGCAACCCAGATAAAAAGGTCGACCGCGTGAGGCCGAAGGCGGGAGACACAAGCTCACGTACAAGGAAGTGCTCACGGACGTTCGCTGGCGTCAACTAGCTCTCGTCCGTGTAAGCCCTCGCAAGCGGGTCATTCCCAAACAAGCCGCCACAACCCACCCTCCTCGGTCTTCTGTCTACATATACATCTTTCAACGGGTATGTGTGGGAAACAGTTGCTCCGAGTTCGCCAGCAGGCTAAGACGGGCAACCGCTGCAGTACGGTTTCGCACCCCCAGTTTGCGCATCAGGTGTCCCACATGGAAGCGCACCGTCGCGTAGCTAATACCAAGTACACAAGCAATGTCCTTATCGGCTGCGCCTCGATGAAGGAGCCTCGCGACCTCGCATTCACGAGGGCTCAGGTCTTGAAATCGTTCAGGCTGTCGCGCCGCAGCATTCACCATGCCCTCTTGCGCTTGGTTCTCATCGGCCTTACGGATCCGGGTCAACGATGCAAGGATCACCGGCTCGATTAGCCCAAGCATGCCGATGTCGTTGTCGTCAAAGTCGCCTCTGCTGTATGACCGCCAAATCCGCAGGTCCCCAAGGCATTCTCCAGCGTCGAAGAAAAATACATTGATTCCCCAGTGCATCTGCTGCGGTCGCAGGAAGTCGCCGAAGAATTCGGATCGCACAAGCTCCCGACGAGCGACGATCTGAGTGGCAACTGTAGGCACCTGCCGTCGCATGAACTGCATTGTCAAAGGATCGACATGCCGGTAGTAGCGCTGCCAGTCGCGCAAGCGATCATGATCCATATCAACGGCAACCACTCTGCAAAACCGTTTTTCGACTGCACCCCAAACCATGGAGGCATAGGTATCTGCCCGAAGCAGATCCAACAGCGGAACTCCAACTGATTCACGGAGCTGGTCCGAATCGACAGACCCGGCTGCAATCTCCGAAAGACGGCTCCATGCGCGAGTCTGAGAGGTGTTTAAGTGAATGGCCATGATCCCCTGCCGTAGGCATTGCGGACGGACGGCTGGATAGTACCTCGTTGCTCGTCAGGCAACGCAGCATCCATGCACGCGCGCACGCACGCACGCACGCACGCACGCACGCACCTAGCGATGCTGCTAGCTAGCGTCCCTCCCCTAGCGCCAGTAATGTTCGAGAGAGCACTAGAAGATTTCGACACGGTGTCGAAAAAAACAATCAGGAGCTATTAATGGATGGTCTACCCATGACACGTCGCCGCGTTCTATCTGCCGCAACAGTTGTTCCGCTTCTACACGGGTGTAGCGCTGCAAGCTCCCTGAACCCCACAGAGAGCTCCAATTCAATGAGCGCCACGCAGGCCATTGCAGCCATGCGCAGTGGCACCATGACTTCGGAAGACTATGCCAACTCCCTGTTGGCTCGTGCACGTGCACTGCGTGAACTGAATGCCTTCATTTCTCTCAACGAACAAGACATCCTCGACGCTGCGCGAAATGCCGACAAGATGCGCCGCGCCGGCAACACGGGCGGCGTACTTCAAGGGCTTCCGATCGCCATCAAGGATAGCGTCAACACCCGTGCCTACCCGACAACAAACGGAACGCAATCCCTGAAAGCATTTCGGCCCACAGCCAACGCGACGCTGGCTCAGAGGCTGTTCAGTGAAGGGGCAATCTGCTTCGGGAAAACCAATATGACCGAACTGTCCTTCGGTTGGACGAGCAACAATGGGACGTTCGGGGCCGTACACAATCCCCACAACTTCAAAAGAATACCTGGCGGTAGCAGCGGTGGCTCCGCGGCTGCAGTTGCCGCAGGAATCGTCCCTATAGCTGTTGCTGCAGATACCCTTGGTTCCATTCGGGTGCCTGCGGCCATGTGTGGCATCTATGGATTGCGTCCGACATTCGGTCGATATTCGGGCGATGGAATCTTTTCCCTGACGTCCGAAAAATTCGATCAAGCTGGACCGCTTGCACGGTCGGTTGCAGACCTCGCCCTGTTTGATGCGGTTCAAACGGGAGGTGCAGCAGCCACAGCCGTCAAATCATTGAAAGGTGTTCGACTTGGAATTGCACCGTTCTATCACTCCGACCTGGATCCTGAAATTCAGCAAGTAACTCAAGAGGCTTATCGCAAACTGCAACAAGCCGGTGCCGTGCTGGTAAACGTCGACATATCCGGAGAAATGAAGAGTGCCTTTGACGTCGCCGCCACCATCATGTTGTATGAAACGATGCCCTCGATTGCTCGTTTCCTGAAGGAACAACAGACCGGCGTTGGCTTTGACCAGTTGCTTTCTCAGGTTGCTCCCGAAATGCAGGAATTCATGAAGCACACGGCACTGCCTCCGAGCAGGCCACCCGAGGAAGCCTTCCGATCCATGGTCGCGCAGCGTGCCAAGATTCGAGAGGCTACTGCTCGCTTTTATCGCGACCACAGGATAGACGCGCTGGCTTATCCAGCCATTTCGGCGCTGCCCGCACCCATTGGAGAAGAGTCCGATGCACTCGTCTCTGGCAAGAAAATCTCGTTTTTCCAAGCTTATGGACGCAATACTGCACTGGGGCCAGTCGCCAGCCTAGCAAGCCTGGTTGTTCCTGTGGGCCTGTCGAAGGACGGGTTACCGATAGCCCTGGAGTTCTCAAAATTGCCAAATCAGGATCAGGAGCTTCTTGAGCTTGGCTTCGCCTTGGAAAGAGCCATCGGTGCCATATCAACACCGCAGTTTTCGCCGCAATGACCAGGAAGCAGCGAGCTGTCGATTTCGTGCGATGTCGCACTTGCGAGTCCATTGATGCTGGCGAACTCAGGCGGCATGCGCACAGTTCGCTGCGCATGTATCACGGCGTCGCGAGGTCGCCGTCTTGCTGATGCACGCACAGCTGGGCGAACGGACGAACGGACGAACAGGCAAACGGGCAAACGGGCGAGCAACTTCAGGTCACCGGACGGTTGGTTCGCCTTCTGTCCTAAATTTGATGCGCGCCGCCTCGACTTCCCTGGGTGCCAAGCCAGCTCAGTTGCACACGCAATACCTAACGTCTGATGACACTCAGTGTCGCCACGTCAACCCCTCCTGTGCTTCTGTCGCTAAAAACCGCGGTACTTCCGCGGCACCGGCCTGGTGCTGCGCCTATCGAGTACGTAGATGTGAGCGCCACCAAAGGCTGGCGTATGGACGAGATGCTGCCCTCGGCCGAGGTGGTCGCACGCGTAGTCGCCGACTTCCGCCTGCGGCCACACAGCGTGTTAGAGGGTCGACCGTAGACCTAAGGCGCGCGAAGCTAGTGGCCCCGACGGTCTGCGAGTGATCACCACGTTGGTGCGCCATCCACCGGCCTGTGCGCACTGGACTTAGCGTCGGTGTTCAAGTGGTTCTTTGTCTTGCGCTCCAGCACCCGCATGCTCAAGCCCGTGTGCACCCTACTCATTACGAGGAACCATCATGATGCTCGACTTGAAGCGTTGTCTCTGCGCCGCCTTGAGCGTGCTCTCGCTCTCTGCGTTCGCCCAGACAACACGGGGCGCCGTGCCTGCCTCGGACTATCCCAACCGTCCAGTGAAGATCGTGATCGGCTTCCCGGCCGGCGGTCCAACGGACATCATGGCGCGGCTGTTCGCTCACCATCTTGGTGAGTCGCTCAAGGGCAACTTCGTGGTCGACAATCGCCCTGGGGCTGGCTCGACCATCGGGACAGATGTGGTCGCCAAGTCGCCGCCCGATGGCTACACGCTTCTGCTGGGCACGCTGGCCGGACAGGGTATCGCACCTAACCTCTACAAGAAACTTCCTTACGACCCTGTCAAGGACCTCACGCCCATTTCGATGATGGCCAGCGCCCCGAACATGCTCGTCGTCTCGCCCGAGCTGCCCATTACCACGGTCGCTGAGTTGATCGACTACGCCAAGAAGAATCCCGGCAAACTGAACTACGCGTCGACCGGCAACGGGACATCGCAGCACATGGCAGCGGAACTCTTCAAGTCGATTGCACGCGTTCAACTGGTCGGAGTGAACTACCGCGGCAGCGCGCCGGCTATCACCGATCTTCTGGCCGGCCAGACGAACGTCATGTTCGACAACGTCTCAACGCTTCAGCCCTATGTGAAGTCCGGTCAACTTCGCGCGCTTGCTGTGACCAGCTCAACGCGCTTGGCCGCATATCCGCAGCTGCCGACGATGCGAGAAGCCGGCGTTCCCGGCTATGAAATCGTGTCGTGGTTCGGACTACTGGCGCCAGCCGGCGTTCCCACGCCGATCGTCGAGCGCTTAACCGCAGCCTCGAACAAGCTGCTGCGTAACCCCGCGGTGATCCGCCAACTGACCGAGCTGAGCGTGGTGCCGGTGGGATCAACGCCCGAGCAGTTCGACACAAAGATCAAATCCGAAATCCAAAAATGGGGTGCCGTCGTCAAGACAGCTGGCATCGAACTCAACTAACGAAATTTGTAAACATGTCTCCTATCGACTTTTCGGGCGTTCACCTGTTTTCTGTCACGCCGACCGACATCGACGGCCATATCGCGCCGGCCCTCTTCAAGCCCCACTTCGACCGCGCCATCTCGGCCGGCGTTCGTAGTATCACGGTGTTCGGAAGCGCGGGGGCCATTGGCTCATTCGACGAGACTGAGCGCAAGCGGATCGCCGAGGCTGCTGTAGACGCGGCCGACGGGCGCGTGCCGGTATTCGTTGGAACAGGTGCGATGACCACGGACGAAGCTCTCCGGCTGACAGTGCATGCACGCGAAGTCGGGGCTGCTGCGGCCCTGGTGGTGCCGATCACCTACTGGCCGTTGACTGAGCCGGAACTAACGCAACACTACCGCGCGATTTCAGAGCAAGGCGGCCTGCCAGTAATCATCTACAACAATCCCCGTACCACGGGCGTAGACATGGCGCCGCCGTTTCTCGCAACCTTGAGTCGAATGCCGGGTGTGGTCGCGATCAAGGAGAGTGGTCCTGACGTGTCTCGCATCTCCGAGACGCTGCGGCTGAACTCCAACTCGGCCGCTGTTCTTACCGGACGCGACCCACAAATCATCGACGCACTGCGCGTCGGCGCGTCCGGGTGGTTCTCAGGCGGCGCCAACGTCATGCCAGAACTCTGCGTCCAGCTCGACGAACTTATGCGGGCCGACCAAATGTCCGCGGCCCTCAGTCTCTTCGAAAAAATGGTGCCCCTAACCGACTTCGCCATCACCAAAGGTGGTGTGCGGGTCCTGCATACGGCACTTGAACTGATGGGACGGAGCATGGGCGCCCCCCGTGCGCCCCTTCTGCCGCTGCAATCTACAGACCGCAGTAAGCTCAGCGAAATTCTTCAAGGCCTCGGGCTCATGGGCTGAATTGTGCGCCGAGAGTTTCAGCAAGCTCGAGTACGCGCAGTTGGTTGAGCTCCCGTTGACTCGAATCCCAGCCATGGAACTTGATCCTCGGTGGCGAGTGACGAACGCCATTGTCAAAGTGTGAGGCAGGTCTATGGCCAAAGCGTCACCTTGTTGCTCCGCCTCGTCATCACGGGGGATAGAGACCGATCTGCAGGGTTGCGGTGACGGTCAGGCAGGTGAGTATTCCGCGGCCTTCCAGCACCATGAGCAGCCCCTCACCTATCAGGGCCCAGGCGCAGCACACCTTGATGCTCATGCCAAGGAATTCGATGTCGCCACCTAGGAGCGGCAGCGTCCCGACGATCGCCTTCTTCGTCGTGGTCATGCCTGCACCGTTGGAGCCGATTAGGGAGACCAGTCCGCCTTCGCGCACTTCGAAGTCCACGCCTATAACTGCCTTCGATAGTGTCGTGAGATGCGCCCGTCGCGGCGTGTCCGACGGCAGCAGTGCGAATCACGGCGCATGTGTCGCGCGGAATCGGGAGCGCAGTCATGCAGCTATCTCCACCGCTGGCGCATGCTGGCGCACGAAGGACGCATCCGCGATCGACGCGCCATGCAGATGCTTGACGAGCACGTGCCGCACACGGCCGGCGCGCCATGCCCGCCATTCACACCATGCCACGGCCGTGCCATCCTCGAAGATTAACTCGCCGCCGAGCCTCTGATGACGTAGCGCGAGGCTTTTAAGGTGGTGTGCGACAGAGTCCGCATGACCAGTATCACGTACGCCGATCCACAGGTCGATGTCGGAAGTCTTGCAAACATAAGGGAGTCCCGTCAGCAACTGCCAGCCGTAAGCACCGTAGACGCGCGCCGGGGCAAGGCATCCCGCGAGTTGCCTGCCCAGCGTGCGCCAGGCGACGCGAAGATTGCGCGGCAGCAGGCAGGCTGCATCGTCGAAACGCGGGAACTCGTCAAACCATGCCAGCGCACTGAGTGGGACATGGATCAAGAGGCGCCGCCGTTCCCATTGCAGCGGGGCCGGCAGGCCGAGTGCAATCGGCGCGTTGCCCGATGCGTCCAAGGGCTGCCGCGCGACGACCAGCGGGAGCCGATGCGCGGCCCAGTGATCGATGCATACCCGCGACTGTGCGTCCCATGAGCGCGCGCGGACCGCGGCCCAGCCCGTCTCCGAAAGAAAAGCCAGCCGGTGGCGGCGCAGCGGCACCATGGCGATCAGGCTACTTCAAGTACGCGCGGCCCGACCGCGGCAATGGGGCGCCGTCGGCGGCGCTCGGCGCCGTTGATGGCCCATCGATCTTTCTTCGGCGTGACGCCGAACGGCGCGACGGCCGTGGTCGGCCGGCCGCCGAACTGCATGGCGGCGTGCAGCAAGTTGTCATCTACTTTGATGCCATGCTCCCCGCCGAAGCGCCGGGAGCCGATAACGTTCCAGTCCATGTTCTTATTTCTCATGCAAGGCGCAGCACCGCGCACTTCGGGCACATCGAAATCAGGCACGCCCGCACCTTCCGAAACACTCAACCGCGGCTACTGCGCGGGTCGCGTCGTCGCCCTCCTCCCTCGTTCGCAAGCATGCGCGGGCGAGCCGCCAAGCAGGGGCCTGTTCGCTAAGGGCCGAAGATCGTTGACGACAACCAGTACTAAGGCACTAAGTGCAAACGAGATGGGGCAATAGTGCTGAACCAGCTTTGACTCGGATGCCTGGTACTGCCGTAACAATGCACCCGGCTCTGTACGATCGATTCGGTCCAAACAAGGTGGTGGCAAATGTGGCGCGCGGGGCGCCCCCTGTCGCCCATGCCGGGTCGCGCGGCCCTGACTCTCCTGCACACGACGACGGACTAAGTTCAACTCCCACCTTTTGGAGCGCAGTGAGGCAATGGCGTCAATGCCCTACTTGGCGTCCCAAGTGGCCTTGCGTCGCAGGGGAATATTAGACCGTTGCCGGTTGCCGCAGATCTGTCAAAGACCGACGCTGAATGCCATCTGCGTCAAAGTTGGATGGACTGAGCCAACATTCCAACGCGGAACGAATTGCAGGCCACTCGCTGTCGACGATGGAAAACCACGAAGTATCGCGAGAACGCCCCTTGTAGAGCATATGTTGGCGAAAGGTTCCTTCGAACTGGAAGCCAAGCCGCGCAGCCGTCTTTCGCGAGGGTTCGTTGAAGCTATCGCACTTCCACTCGTAGCGCCGATACCCCAGTTCATCGAACACATACTTCATCAACAGAAACTGCGCCTCCGTGGAATACGGCGTGCGCTTGAGCAGCGGTGAGAACATCACGCTACCGACTTCAACCACACCGTTTGCCGGGTCCATTCGCATGAGGGCAAGCGTCCCGACCGCCTTGCCAGAGGTGCGATCGATGACGGCATAGTGAAGTGGGTCCTGCGATGCAGCGGCCTTCTTGATGTATTCCTCAAAGGCGATCTGATCAGAGAACGGGCCCATGACCATGTAGGTCCAATCGCGCCCATCTGAAGCAACTCCATACGCCTCATAGAGTTCGCGCGCATGCCGCGGATGGAGTGCCTCAAGATAACAATATCGACCCTCAATTGCCCTTCGCTCAGGACGGGGCCGACCGGACCACTCAGGCATCGGTTGCCCGACCGGTTGGTTGTATTGATTTGAATAGTTGCTCAATTTCATATCTGCAGACAGGTTGAGGGTTGAGGATTGAGGAGCTTGCTGCGACATCATTGCGGCAGAGCAGGCGTCGCGAAACGTCGGTTCTGGAGAACCGGTAGCACTTTCCTTGCATGCTCGATACGCTTCATGTCGACGTCTGCAAAGATCAAACCGGGGCCTTCGGCAGCACGGGCCGTAGCCACACCCAACGGGTCCACTACCATGCTCTGGCCGATGTTGTTGGGCCCGCACTCGCCGCAGGCCAGGACGTAGCAGGTGTTCTCAAGGGCCCGAGCCGTAACCATCACTTCCCAGTGCGCTTCCTTCATTGGGCCCTTGACCCACGCTGCCGGAACCACGAGCACATGTGCGCCGTCAAGCGCCAGTCGCCCGGCCAGGTCCGGGAACCGAACGTCATAGCAAGTCAGGAGACCCATCTTGAGCCCGTCGATCTCCACGATCGGTGGCAATTCGTGGCCGGGCTCCACGTTGTCGGACTCCTTCGTGACGAAAGCGTCGTACAGATGCAGCTTTTTGTATTGGGCGACGATGCGACCGTTCTGCACGACAACAAAGATGTTGCCAACTCGTTCGTTTGCCGTCGGCACGTGCACCGTCATCATGAGGGTCACCGGAATCTCTTTGGAGGCCTCTAGCATGCGCTGCATGAACGGCCCATCGAGTGCCTGGGCCGACTTCTTGGTGTACTGAACATCCTGAGGATCCCGACCAATAACGCCTTCAGGAAGCACGAGCAGCTTCGCGCCCGACTCGCGGGCCTTCACCATCAACGCAACATACTCGCGTGCGTTGTCTTCCCAGTTCCGGCCCACCACAACTTGACCAAGGGCGATCTTCATGATTTCCTCTTCACTTTCAAATAATCAGAATCGTTCCAGCATCTACGCTAGTCCAGCGCGATGTTCTTGCTCTCAGCGAATTTCCGCAGTGCCTCGCGCCCCTTGCGCTGCTCCTCCAAGAGGGCGTTGCCAATGAGGTTGTCTGGCACCTGACCCATGCTCACGAGGCGCGCTTGCATTTCCGGCGACCCCTGGACGGTTCTCAATGCGTCCTGCAATCGCTTGACAACGGGTGCCGGGCTTGCCCGCGGGGCGTAGAGCGCATTCCAGCCCTGCAGCTGCATCTGCGGAAAGCCCAGTTCCGCGAAAGTTGGAACGTTGGGAAGTCCCGGCGGACGCGTGGGGCCTGAGGTGGCCAGAGCTCGGAGCTTTCCTGCCTTAATGAACTCCATGGTGGTTGACTGGGTATCGAACTGCATGTCAACAACTCCGCCGAGCAAATCGGTTTGCGCGGGGGCCGGGCCCTTGTACGGGACGTGCATCAGGTTGATGCCGTATGCCGTATTCATCAACTCCCCCAAGAGGTGATTGTTGGTCCCAACTCCTGCTGTTGCGTACGAGACCCTCCCCGGTGCGGCTTTGGCCTTATCAACCAGTTCGCCAACAGTTCGCACATTTGAGTTCGCGTTGACGACGAGCAGGTAGGGAACAAGGCTCACTCGACCGATCGGCACAAAGTCTTGATCGGGGTCGTAAGGCAACTTCCTCGTGGTCAGTGCAGGCCCAGTCACCATGACGCTTGAGGCACCTGCCAGCAGGGTGTAGCCATCGGGCGCAGATTTGGCCACGAACTCTGCTCCGATCGCCCCTCCCGCTCCTGCTCGGTTATCTACAGTGATGGCTTGCCCGAGCGTTTTGCTCAACGCCGCTGCTAGGAGGCGGGCAGTCTCGTCAGAGGAGGAGCCAGGAGTTGTGTGAACGACAAGCTTTAGCGGGCGAGCAGGCCAACTTTCCTCGGCCGAAGCTTGGCATGCAGCAGCCAACGCAAGCAGGCTAAGTACGGCGCGGCGGCGACCGATGCAGTTCAGAGTCATGTGGAGCCTCTCCGGAAGCAATTGTTGAGGATGAGGTGAATCTATCGACCCGACACCGTCCATCAAAGGGCCACTTTGGCGGTCGCGGAGGGTCCAATCCACTCCGGATCCCAGTGTCACGA
This sequence comes from Variovorax sp. SPNA7, assembly GCF_033807855.1. Classification (NCBI taxonomy): domain Bacteria; kingdom Pseudomonadati; phylum Pseudomonadota; class Betaproteobacteria; order Burkholderiales; family Comamonadaceae; genus Variovorax; species Variovorax sp. SPNA7. Next base: position 2,061,158 of record NZ_CP138513.1, on the reverse strand, counting down.
GTGAGAAGTTCGTTGAACGACGGCCCGCCAGCACTACCCGCAGCCATCAGAGAGGAGCGCCACGCTGAACCGCCTCTGGAAGGTTCACAAGGCATCTCGAGGCCGACCGTTGATGAAAGCCAGCGCGTCATTTGGGCATGAAAAGGCACTGGCGCTAGCGCTCCAGCCGATGGAAGCCTAAGAGAGTGTGAAAACACTAGCCGACTGAAACTCCACGCTGCCTACCAACTTCCCATGAAACCGCACGACCGCGTACTGTCACAGCGATCTGCTGCCCTAGTCGCCTTTCGATCACAGGCTTCCACGGCACCAGGTTGAATCCCATACCGTCGTCAAGCATGGCGTAGCGCCCACTGGCGAGAATGATGCTGCGGCGGTAGATCCCGGCAACGCGTTGGCCGTCGACGACAGGTCGAGGCTCCAGTCCGGTTTCGGCAGCAATGTCCTTGGCGGCTTGCGCTACCTCCCTATTGCGTAGCGTCGCCAATAGGTTGCGCGCCAGGATCACGCGCTGGCCACGCCGCTCGGCAAGTTCGTGTTCGGCCAGGAAATCGGCACGCTTCTGTAGTGCCTCCTTGACCTCGCTGCCAAAGCCCGAGTCGCCCAGTCCTTTGCCCCCGCCGATCAACTGCCGATCCAGCCAGGTGGCGCCGATCACGCGGGCCTGCCGCTCAATGGGCAGGTTCGATTTGAGTTCCACCGCCACACTCCCGCCCAGGCGTCGCGCGTCATACTGTCGGCCCCGTTCGCCCAGGTCATGGGGCACATGCCAGATGCCTTCGGCCGCGCGCTCCACGATGCCGGCGCGGCGCAGGGCTTCCAGCCTCCGCACATGGGCGGCCACAAGGTCGCGCGGGTCGCAATCTGATGTGACCTGTCGCTGCGCGACAGCCAGATGATGATCGGTGCGGTAGACGCCGTTCACAGCCAGCGTGGAGATAGCGCGGTCAGCAGGATGCACGTCGGCCGAGCCTTTCACTTCCACCACGGCGCCGGTAGGGTACTGCCCCAGCTCCGAGCGGGCCGGTAGTGCGACGTAGTGCGCCTTTCCGTCGATGCCGTCGATGACCAGGTAGCCCTTGTCGGACAGCTCATCGGCTATCCCTTTGCCGATAACACGACCGACAATCGCGCGACCGTCATCGCCGGGTTGGAACACCACGAGTTCACGCTGCTGATCCTTGAGCGCCCGGCGCATCGTGACCAACGCATCCTCGCGCTCGCCCATGGCGGCGAGCATCTTCTCCATGCCGGGCTCGAGCTTCCATCGGTTCGCATCCACTCGCTCAGCTAGCCCCATCCCTTCGAGCCGCTGCAGTCGAGCGCCTAGGACGTTTTGGTGCTCGCGATTCGGAGAGTTGCCCGTCAGGTCGATGCCGTCCCGGCTTGCTTGCCGGATCAACGCTCGATCGAGACTGGTCAGTCGCTGCTGATCCACTTCACGTATCAGGCTCTGCCGTATCTCGGCTTCCGTGCGCGGCCCCAGCCACTCGGTGGCGATCTCGCTCGCTCGCATGCGCATGCCGTGCGCCATGTAGTCCGGTGAGATGACCAGATCCTTCTTGCTGGCGGTGCGACCGTTCAGCACGATGTGGATATGCGGGTTGTCCGTGTCCCAGTGATCCACGGCGACCCAGTCCAGTCGGGTTTCCAGGTCGACCTCCATGCGGCGCATGAGCTGGCGGGTGAACCCCTTGAGATCTTCCAGCTCCAGCCCGTCCTCGGGCGAGACGATGAAGCGGAACTGATGGCGGTCGCCATGGCCGCGTTCCTGAAATGCCGCGAGGTCGGCCACGTCGGTACCTTGCCCGTAGGCCAGGCCCCTCTGTCCGCCGCGGGTGACGCCATCGCGTTCGATGTATCGCAGGTGGACGGAGACGGAGTTCGAGCTGGCGCCCTGGAGCACCACGAAGCGGGTCTTGATAATGACGCGTCTTGCACTCGCACCCAGGCGCTGGCCTGCTATGGTTACCGCGACACGGCCTCGGCCGAAGGTGTTGGCAGGCCTCCCTGCGTTCTTGCCAGAGCGCTTCGCGCCGGCCTTCGACACCTGCTTGAGCACCTGCAAAATGAAGCGCGGCGAGCGCGGCCCGTCGCGCGATCTTGGCACGGCGGGCTTGACGCGAAAGCGATCATCGTCACCTCCGGGCATGGCGAAGCCCTGAGCGCACTCTGGCGCAGTCCATCGAAGACGGCACGCGCCAGACGCTGCAACCATGCGGATTCCCGTGTCTGCAAGGCACCGGCGAGACCGCTCGCGGTGCCGCCGAAAACCCACGTGCAGACTGGCTTGGCGGGTGGTGGCGTGCCACCCCTTTTATCTGGCCCTCCGTCTTCGCCTCCCGCATCCGCTCCCGGCTCCGAACTGCCGCCAGCCGCGCACAAGGTGCGCAACGCTGCCGAAGAGGCAGCGACGGTGCAACTCGCGCTGCACGCTGACGGCGGCCCCTCTGCACGGCGAGGTGCAGCACGGACGCACGTCCGGCTGCAGCTCGGCTGCATGCTCGGTCGCTGGACACGGTGAAGTTCATGGCGCACTCCATGTCCATAAGGGCCGCGCGACCCCAACCACGGCTGACACAGAGACGGGCCCGAAATACCGGCTGTCGAACGACGCCGGGTTTGTGTCACCGAGCAGGAACAGTTCGCCCACCTCGAGGGGACGGCATTGCGACCAGGCTTGCAGCGGGCGATGCGCCCCGTCATGCGTTCGCAGGCTCGCCACCACGGCACCGTCAATGCGCACGAGCTGATCGCAAACACACACCGATTGCGGCGCGAGTGCGCCGATGCGCTTGAGGATAGGCACGCCGCTCGGCAGGTAGCCGCGCCGTGCCGCGAAGGCTGCCACGTCGGCCGGAAGCCGTGCCAGCACGATGCTTCCGACGTGCAGCGAGGCCGCGCTACCCAGGCTGCCGATGCGGTACCAACCGCGCGGCACGCTATCACTCGGGTTGTAGACCACGAGCACGCGGTCGCGTGTCGCCACCAGCATGACGGCCGGCGCGCACAGCGCAGCCAGGCCGACGCCCATGCAGGCGAAGAGCACACGCGGCGTCATCGCAGCGCCCGGCGCGCCAGATGTGCCGCGTGCCGTTCGGCGGTATAGGCCGGCAGCGGCTGGCGTGCAGCCAGCCGGTTGCCGACCGTGTGCCAGTACGTGACGGCCACTGCGGATGGTTCGATGCCCGAGGCCTCGATCGCGTCAATTGCCACCAGCACGGCCTTGACCTGGGCCTCGCCATCGGCGCGCAGCAGAATGCGCGCGCCCGGCTGTACACCGGCAACGCGCTGTGCGCCGTGGGACGGCATGGGGGCCTGCAGCACCATCAGCTGCCAGAGCGCCGCGCCATAGTCGTTGCCGATCCACTTGACACGGCAGCAGACCGCATCCGGCTCGAAGATCGCAACGCGCCGCCAGCGATCGAGGATGGTCTCGCGCGCCGGCCGACCGAAGCGCAGCCAGACGTTCACGCGATGCTCGACGAATGCCAGTGACACTCGCATGGGGGTCGGCCCGCGAGTGGTCCCCGGAGACACGACGGCTGGAGGCGAGGACCGCGCAGAAATCGGCTGCGGCTGCATCACGGTTCACCTCCGCCGTACTCGCGCTCCAGCAACTCGCGCAGCATCTCGGCCGCGGTCACGCCGCGCTTGAACGCGACCACCTTAATGTGACCTCGAAGCGCCGGCGTCACGTCGATGGTTAGGCGCGCGGTGTAAATCGACGCCTTGTCCGCGCTTGCCGGTTCGTCGGCGCGCCGCACCCAGGCCGACGCCGGATCGGCAGCCGGCCTGCGGCCGATCGGTGCGCGCTTCGGCGGTGCCGATGTCGCTCGCGACGTCATCGCAGCATCTCCCGCACGGCCTGCGCCAGCGCAGCGATCTCGCGCGCCGCGGCGCATGTCGGCGCCGCTTCGCAGGCGAGTCGACCGGCAGCAACGCTGTCGGCAAACACGATGCGCTGCGAGATTTCAGCGTGCAGTGCAGCGAACGGCTGATCGGCCAGCGCCGCGCGCGCCTCGCGCCCGATGACAGTGCCGACCACGCGCCGATTGATCACGAAAGCGGCGCGCAATGCGGGGCGAAACACCCTCGCCTCGATGACGAGTTGCACCATCTCATGGCTGGCCCACACGTCGTAGGCACTCGGCTGCACCGGGATCAGCACCAGGTCGGCGGCCAGCAGCGCGGAGCGCGCGAGGGCTGCGACACGGGGCGGCCCATCGATCACCACGAAGTCGGCCTTCAAAGCGATCTGCGGCGCCTCCTGGTGCAGCGAGTCCCTTGCCAGTCCGAAGACGCCGTACAGCCGCTCCTGGCCGCTCTGAAGCCGCCGCTGCGCCCAGTCCAAGGCCGACCCCTGCGGATCGGCATCCAGCAGCGTGACGCGGCTTCCCTGCAGGGCCAGTTCGCCGGCCAGATGCGTGGCCAGTGTCGTCTTGCCTGCCCCGCCCTTCTGGTTGAGCAGCGCGACCACCTTGCCGGGGCGGCTGTCCTCTTTTCCTGGCGAGCTGGTTTCGGAGGCCGGGTCTGCCTGATTTGCAGTCGCCGAACCATTGCCCATTTTTTGAGCAGCATCTGCTCGCGCGCGCGTGACTTCCATTTATGTATCCCTTTAGATGTTTAGGGAGGTCCGAAACCGTTGCTGGGCGCGGCTTGCGGGCTGTTTGGCGCCGGTGATCCACCGATAGATGCGCCGGTGATCCACCGAGTCGCGTGCCGGTGATCCACCGAGTCCGTCCCCACGTCATCCACAGGCTCTTCAACAGAAGTTGTGGACAAGTCGGTTTGGGAGGGCTCGGCTGGGGTTGGGCGGAATGCCAGCCATTCGATGCCGCCGCTGCGCTCGATGAAGAGGCGGTAGCCCGGCAGCGCCTGTCGTACAGACAGCCCGCGCACGTGCGCGGCGAAGTCGCGGTAGCGCTGGAGCGCCCCGGATTTCAGGTACAGGTGGCGCATGTCGAAGCGCCAGCCACCGGGCTGCCGTCCACCGTGCTTGCGCACGAGCCGGTACAGCCAGCGCTCAATTCCTCCGGAAAGCCGGAAGTACGTGGGATCGAGCGTGAGCACCAGGGCTTCGTCCATGACGCCCGAGAAGAACCAGTCGGCCAGGATCAGCTCGATACCGTCGGCGCGGCCATCGGGCCGGAGGTACTCTTTCCACTCGTTGATCCAGGAGAAGCGGTGCACACGCATGGCGCCGTTCGCACGTTCGCGCTGGCGCAATGTGGTGGCGACGGTGGTGGACTGTAGGCGGTCCAGCGCGGCGCGCAGCGCCAGGTAGTCGCTGCGGCCTGTGCCGCGCTGCGCGAAGCGCAGGATCTCGTAGGGCGTGGCCACCATCAAGCGCGAAGGCGCGATGCCCTCCTTCTTGGCCTGGACGATCTGGCTGGCGGCCCAGATCAGCACGTCGGCATCCCAGATCGTGGCAATGCCATGTTCCGGCACGCCCTCGACCGTGAGCGACACGCCACCGGCGTCGAAGCGGATCGGCACGGTGCGCGGCGACTTGGCCAGCGAGAAGAACGGGTAGGCCATCAGGTCCTGTGCATCGCGCAGCGCCATGTCGCCCGGCAGCGCGCGGAACAGCGAGAGCTGCTCGCGTTCGCTTGGGCGCTTCGACATGGATGGAGCCTCCCTGCCCTGCATCAATCAGCGGACGGAATCGCGCTGCACGTAGCCGGGATCGGAGGTCATGCCGTAGGCACGGCTGTCGGCCCAGGCGCGCAGGTCCTCGACCGCGTAGACCACGCGCGCGCCGAACTTGCGGAAACGCGGCCCACCCCCGAGCACGCGGTGCTTTTCCAGCGTGCGCGGGGACAGACGCAGGAAGGCGCCGGCCTCGTCGGTGGTCAGGAACTCGGGGTTGGCGGGCGCGACGGGTGCTGCAAGGGGCTGCGGCGGGGCCGCCGCAGCGCGGACGGGAAACGGGGAACTGGCACTTGCCATGAGGGCCTCCATCGCTGTCGAGGGGCCGCGAACCATTCGCAGCCCAATGGAGGCAGTCTCGAGAGTAAGGGCCTTCTTGCGCAGGGAGATATTCAGCGCATCGGTTCGTCTCCGGCGGGCTCGGCTGCGGTGCGCCGTACGCCCGCGAGGCTCAGATAGCCGCCGCCCATGTACGCTTCGGCGCGCCGCAGCAGGTGCCGGACCTGGGCGCGAAGTTCGCTGTCGGCCTGCCAGCGCAGCGCCACGGCTTCGAGACCGAACAGGGCTTGGGCAATTTCTCGGTGCGTCGCGCCAGCCTGCGCGCCATCGAGCGCCTGCAGGGCACGAAGGTGCAGCAGCGCTGCACGGGTGACAGCCCGCATGGACTCCTCGGCTGGCGCATGGCCCCGAAGAACCTGCGCCTGCGCATTGAACGCATCCAACTGGCCGCGCAGGCCGGGGCCAAGCGGAACGGTGAAGGCACAGGCCGCGCCGTCGACAAGGTCATCAGCCAGTGACATGCGCATGCGATGTGCGGATACCTCGGTCAGCAGCGTGAGGCCTAAGCCGCCGAGCGCCAGGCGCTTGCGGCCGGGCACGCGCCAGAGATCGAAGGACGGCCGAGTCGACGCACCGTGCGCGCGTGAAGCGCGCACGTGCAGCAACTCGTCAGCCGCCGTGATCCAGCACGGCCGCGCTTCGCGCGCATCAAGACGTGGGTCTTCGGCGCTGTCGCAATCCCCACCGCTCGAGCGATGCGGCGCGCCGCGCCCAATCCGCTTGGTACTGTGGATGGCGGCGCAGGTATTCCCACGCGAGTGCGGGGCTGTCGAGGTCGAGCGTGTAGAGGTAGGCCGCCGACGCGCGCCAGGGCGCGCTCGGCAGGCCTTCGGCCTTGCGGTCGGTCATGGCAGAACTCACTTCTTCTTGCTTGGAAGAACACTGCCACAGGCGTGGCCGGCATGGCTGGCTTTTGCGGCGACGCGCTCTCGCGCGGGCGGCGACGATCCCACGCGCCAGCCAATGAAGATCAATCGTTGATCGATCCGTCGCGCTGCGCGTCGACTGTGTAACCCGAGAGCGGCTGCCGCGGCTTGAAATGCGGATCGGCGACGATGCGCAGGCCCCGCGGGCCGCGTACACCTTCGAGCGCCGACAGGCTCACGTGCCCGAGTTCAGGAAAGCCAGTACCGGCATCGGTCAGTCCATAGGCGCGATCACCATCGGCATCGAGTTCGGTGAGCAGCCAGCAGGCGGGGGCGTCCAGCGTGTACAGCTTGACGACAGGATGGGGGTCGACGGCCTGGCCACTGGCGCGCGCCGCGCCATTGGCCAGCATCTGGTCACGCTGCTGTTCAGTGAGGATTGCCATGGCTTCGGGAAGAGACCTTGGATGCTAGCGACGGACGAGAACTTGTAAGTCAAATTGGTGACTTCACGCGACTCAAAGCCTGCATGAAGCACTGCTGCTGCAACGCCTTTCGCGCCGGCACAAAGCCAATGCTTGATGAGAATGCACCGTTGAACACTATAGATTGTAGCCCTATAGAGGTCGATGGGTTGTCATCGCCGTTCTCCGACGAACGACCGAATGACCTCCACCACACACTCTTTCCCCGCGGCCCTCAAGGCTGTCCGGAAAGCCCGTGGCCTGAGTCAGGAAGCGTTCTCCGACGTGTCGAGTCGCACGTACCTGAGTTCGCTCGAGCGCGGCCTGAAGAGTCCGACCCTGAGCAAGGTGAACGACCTGTGCGAGGCCATGGACGTGCATCCACTCACGCTGCTGACGCTGGCCTACAGTGACAACGACAGGACCAGAGACAAGCTCTTCGAGCTTGTACGACGTGAGCTGGCCGAAATCCAGGGCTCGCAAACAGAATGAAAGCGCGGCCGTTGGGCCGCGCTGCGACGCTACGCCACGATGCGGCCTGCCAGCCGCGCTTCACGTGCGTAGCCGCTGAGCCGCTTGTCCGCGACGAAGTAAAGATCGCGCTCGATGGGCAACCCCCACTTCCAGCGCAGGCCATCCAGCTCCGCCAGGCTTACATAGCCCAGTTCGGGAAAGCCTTGCCCGAGATCGCAAAGCCCAAATGCGATTTCTTCCGAATCAAGTTCGGTGAGCAGCCAGGTCGCCCCCGCACTGGGCGTGAACAACTTGACCACCGGCCGCGGGTCGAAGTCGGGATTCTCGGCCGACTCCCGGCCGTTGGCCAGCAGTAGCGCGCGTTGTTCGTCGGTGATGAGCGTCGTCATGGTCTTTCTCCTTGGAAGGATGCCGGGCGGAATTGCCCGAGACCGGAAGCGGCACGGCGCAGCGCAGCCGTCAGGGTTCGAAGACGGCCGCCAGGACGCCAGCGTGCAAGGCACGCGCAGACCTTGACGGCCAGACCGGCGTGCGACGATGAAGGGAACAGCAAGCCAGCCCTCGCCCTGCATGCACCCGCATCGCAAGCGGCTGCGCGCAGCACCGCAGGTGCGAAGGCGTCAGGGATGGAAGCCCGAACGGGGCGAGACGCCATGGGCGGCTCGATGCGCCAGCACGACAGCGCGGTCCGGCACAGCCGGAGACGCACAGAAGCGTGGAACATCGGAAGCGCATCTGCTGATACCCACCGAATCGCGAACCCGGCGTGGCGCATCTCCGCAAAGCCACAGACACACGAACCCGAGACGTCGGCTTTACGACGAAGTGCGAACACGACATCACGCTTTTGCGCCGATCTGCGCTTCCGCAAAGGAACACGGCACCAGGAACTGGAAGCCAGACACGACAAAGGCCCGCGAGCACTCCGCGGGCCGTCGAAGCGATTGGCGGAAGACGGCACCCCGCCGCAGCGGGGCGCCGAGGGCGACTCTCAGTCGCCCTTGCTGCGCGACCAGATCAGGTTGTGCGCGCCGTCGTCGCCCTCGACCAGGCGGGCATAGATGGTCGCCGGGAACGACGGGTCGTCCAGCGTCACCGACAGGTAGGGCCGGTCCGCCTTGCTGACCTTCTTCCACGCCGCGCCGATCTCGAGCCCGTTGCCCGCGATGACGCGGTAGTCCGGGGCGTTCTCGCTCGCCTTGTCGCTGGCGGCGATCTTGACCTTGACGTTCAAGGTCAGGGTGCGAACCGTGCCGGTGTAGCCGTCGCCCGAAGTGGTGAAGTTACCAATGGTGCTCATGATGAAGTCCTTTCGAGGTTGATCCAGGTCCGCGCCCATCGCGGCCTTGGCGTGATCCGGACGGCGCGGGTCCGGGCGCGCCGCACCCCAAAGCAAAGCGCAGGGGCCGCAGCGCAGCGAAGAACCGGGAGTCCCGAGAAATTTGCCTCGCGAGGAATCCGCGTAGCGGAGGGGAAATTTGTCGGGACGGACGGTTGCGGCGATGAAGCCCGAGGCAAGCGAAACGCAGAGCAGCGCCGCCGTGCCCGCGCCAGGATTCACGACACATACAAGGCCGTGGGCGCGGACCTGTCCTCGCAAGGGACGCATGCGCCCGGCAATAGCCCGACGAGACGGCCTCCCAGCACGGATTCGGCTGCGGCCGAATGCGAGGCCGACTGACCAGCGAAACCAAGAGAGAACGCACCGCCGCATGGCGGCGGCACACAAGATCGGCATCGGGGGCGTGGAAGAAGGTCAGCATGGCAGACGGCCCGCCGGTGACACCACCCGTTTTCAGGGGGCCTGTGCCCGCCAGCGTCAGGGACGGCGCCGCATTTCGGAACCCAGCGCAGCAAGGCCTGTCGCAGCCCTGCGCCCGTCCTTCGACGGGTGCTCACTTTTGAGATGTCGGCGACGCAGCCGTTGGATGTGAAAACGCGCGCGGCACACTTGCCGCGCGCGTCGCGCCGATTCAAAAAAGCCCCGGCCCGCAGGCCGGGGCGCCATGCTCACGCGACAGCGTGCATATCCTCGCGGTCTTCTGCCTCGGCACCGCCGCTGGACCCGACATCGGTATCTGTCTTGCCTTTCGGCACGGCCTGCATTTCGGCGACATCCCCCTGCCCTCGGAACATCACGGGCAGCCAGCCCGTCCCCGCCGCCAGCCGTTCGGCCTCGCTCGCGATCTCGGCCTTCCTGAGCTTGCCAAGCCGGTTGACATGATCCGGCGCGAACGCCAGCACCGCTTCCAGCGCCTTGGCTTTCGAGACATGCTCGAAGTAGCCCGCAGCAGTCGGCGTCCACCAGTCGTGCATGTCGAGGTCCACCGCTTGCGCGAGCGCAGCGGCGGGCACTTCTTCCTCATGCGAGGCCAGCGCGCTGACCGTGAAGGCCACGCACACCGCCAGCAGCGACAGCAGTTCCTGCTGCGGGAAGGCCAGCAGTTCGTCGAACAGCGCATCCGGGTCGCCGGGCAGGCGATCGGCCCACGCCTGTCGAACCTTGCGCATGCCCACCGCCGCCGGCGCTTCCCCGATGTCCGGCGCATGCAGCCCGAGCCCGTCCTGCGGCCTGGCGGTGATGTCGACCGGCGAGCCGCCCGAGCCATAGCTGTCCACGATCATGCGCAGCGCAAGCCGATGCACCAGCGCCACCAGCGCGACGTGCGGATGCCGGGCCACCTCGGCCTGCAAGGCCGCCGTGCGGTGCGCGCTCAGGCGCTTCGCCAGCTTCTCCGAGATGCCGGGCTTGGACGGTTCCTCGGTGGCCGCGTCCGAGCCACTGGCGTTCGCGTCCTCCTCCTCCCGCGCCTGTTCCCGCAACGCCTTGGCCTGTTCCTCGCGCAGCAGGCCGCGATGCACGACCACGCCGCCCATCGGATCGAGCGACACCACGGCACCGGCCAGCGCCACCACGGCCGGCGGGTACTCGATCAGCTGGCGTTCGATGGCCTCCAGTTCGTCGCCAAGTTCGTCCATGGCGTTGTGCAGCGCCTGCGCCTGCTCGTCGGTCATGTCCTCGTTGTCGTCATCCAGCCGCTCTTGCAGCTCCGCTTGCCGGTCCTCCAGCTTGGCGATGCGCTTGGCCTCGGCCTTGCTGGGTTCGCGGCGCGTGCTGCGCGCCCGCTGGAACTGGTACAGGTCTGATGACGTGGCGCGTGGGACGGCATCCACCCAAGCCCACCCTTCGGCCCGCACCTGCTCGGCCATTAAGGCGAGCCTGTCGCGCGCCAGTGCGTCCAGCAGCGCGCCGTCCGTCAGGAAGACTCCGTTCTGGTCGTCCGCGAACAGATCGCGGCGAACCCCACCGCCCGCCTGCTCATAGGCCTCTACCCCGACGAACCGCGCCACCGCATCGCGGCTCGCGTCGATCTCGTCGCTCGTCAGGCGATCGCGCAGCGCCTCCGGACTGCGCTGCCATTGCGGCGATTCGTAGAACGCGGCTTCCTGTGCCGAATGATCGTCGGTGATGGCGAGCGCCATCAACTGCTCCAGCGACACGGCCTGCGTTTCAAAGTCCGCCAGCAAACGGGGCGAGACGTTGGCGAGCTTGAGCCGCCGCTGCACCACGAGAGGCGTGACGCCGAAATCGGCGGCGATATCTTCCACTGGCCGGCCTTCGGCCACGAGGTCCTTCCATGCGAACAGCTCCTCGATGGGCGACATGGCTTCGCGCTGCACGTTCTCGGTGAGGCTGACAGTGCGGGCTGCATCATCAAGCACCAACAGGCAATGCACCCCGTGGTTCTTCGCCAGCTTGCGACGCTTGACCAGCAGCTTCAACGCGGCCAAACGCCGCCGCCCGGCCACCACGTCGTAGTGCTCACCATCGGGCCCGGCCACCACGGTGAGGTTGTGCAGCAGGCCGACGCGCACGATGCTCGCGGCCAGTTCGGGAGCCGACGTGCCGCCACTCTTGCGCACGTTGCGGCTCGAAGGCCGCAGCTTGGACAGCGGAATCAGCAGCAGTTCCTGCGAGGCCGCGACGGCGACGGCAGCGCCGGCCGTGGCGACGGTGTTGGCTTCTTGAAAGGTAGCGGTGTTCATGGTGTAGCTCCTATCGGAACAAGATGAAGAAAATGGGGAACGGATGGAGGGGCTGCGCCCCTCCGGGCTGAGGGTTCAGGCCTTGAGCTGGCGCATGCCATCGGCCAGCAGCCACAGGGCGCGGTTCAGGCGCAGGTTCTGGTCGATGCCCTGCACCGGGCGCGTGCTCTGGCGGCGCCCGTTGGCGGCGCGCCCGTTCAATCCGCCCTTGATGAGGTTTTCCTGCGTGCGGTTGAACACGCTCCACAGGTCCCGGCTGTCGTCATCCGTGCGGCGCGGCATCAGGATTTGCGTTTCCGTGATCGGCGCGGACTTGTCCGGATCGTCGTACTTGAGGGCCAGTGCAGCTCGGGCAAACACCTCCGACTCCTCGGCGTCCAGCGTGACCGCCTGCATGGATTCGCGCGATGCGTGCGCCCGGTCGAAACCGCTCAAGACTTCATAGGCGCCTTCGACAACGTGCCCCGCCACATCGCCCTTGTGGGGTACACGCACGTCCGCCACGGTGTCGCCGCACACCAGCCCGTTCTGGCAGACGAAGCGGAACATGCCCGCCAGCATCTGGTAGCTGCTGGTGCCGTCATGCGAGTTCAGCAGGATGATTTCGTTGGCCTCATGGCCGTTGATCTGGCTGGCGTGGCGCAGCCGGACCATGTGCTTGGTGAAGTCGCGCCGCCCCTCCTGCCGCACGCGGGTCTGGCACACCATGAAGGGCTCGAAGCCCTCCCCTCGCAGTTCGGTCAGCACGGTGGCCGTGGGGATGTAGCTGTAACGCTGCGAGCGGCTGCCATGGGGAGCGTCCGCGAAGATGGATGGGGCCACGGCCCTGATCTGGTCGTCCGACAGTGGGGATTCCGAGCGCAGCACCGGCGAAGCCGGTGCGAAACGGGAAGCAAGTTGCATGGTCTTTCTCCTGACAAGGTTGGCTGTTGAACAACCCCACCGGATTCCTAGATTCGGAGCCCTCTTCGGGTCTTCCGGTGGGGTCGGCACGAAGAACCCGGTTGGCCTCGTTGCCACCGTCTTTCCTGAGTTCATCGCCCGCGACGGTCAGGAGCGCGCGGCCGGGTGCCGTCAAGGAGGAAAGCGCCAGGGGTGGTGCGGCCCGCAGGCCGCAGCCGAGGACACGGCCTGGCGCGCCTTGACGTCACCCGGCCGCGGGCTACAGTCGCGCACAAGGTGATGAGGTCAGGAAAGAGGCTGGACAGGCAACGGACGCCTTCTGCGCGGACCCCCGCAAGCAAAGCGCGCAGGCCCGGATCAACGAACCGGGCCGGAGGCGTCAGTCGAGCGGAGCGAAGGAACGATGGAAGCCCACAGGGGCAAGGCGCCAAGGGTGGCTTGATGCGCAAGTACGACAGCGCGGCCGGACATCACCGCCTTGGCCGGCGACGCCCGAAATCAGCTACTGTTGTGAGCCGTTCAAACCAGCAACACGGAATCCGGATGAGCACCACCCCAACAACAGAGACACGCGTGGCCGTCCTGGTCGATTGCGACAACGTGCCGCCCGACATCCTCGAACATGCGCTGCGCATGGTGGCGCAGTTCGGCCGCGTCGTGCTGCGCCGCGGCTACGGCAACCAGGGCACGCTGGCCAACAAATGGCAGGACGCCTTGGTGCGCCTGGCCTTCACACCCTGCCTGCAGTACCAGTACGCCGCCGGCAAGAACACCGCAGACATTGCCCTGGCGCTCGATGCGCTGGAAGCGCTCTTCGACCAACGGGCCGACACCTTCTGCCTGGTCACCAGCGATTCCGACTTCGCCTACCTGTGCCGCAAGCTGCGCGAACGCGGCGCCACCGTCTGCATCGTTGGTGAGCCCAAGACACCCGACGCTCTGCGCAACGCCAGCGACCAGTTCTTCGAATGGGTCCGCCCGGAGCCTCCGGCGGAGGCAGTCGTCGAGGCCGCACCGAAGACCACGGCGAAAGCAGAGGCTGCCAAGGCCGAGCCGCCAAAACAGGAATTGCCCAAGCCGGCGCCGAAGCGCCGGCCACGCTTCCTCGTCGAGGCCGTGTCGCTGCTCGCCAGTGACACGTCAGAAGGCAAGGTCGGCCTGGGTGTCCTGGGCCAGTACCTCAAGCGCACCGACCCGGCCTTCTCGCCTCAGACCTATGGCCACTCGGGACTGTTGAACATGGTCAAGACCTATGACCTGTTGGCGCCTCAGCAGGAGCAAGGCGGCCATTGGTCGGTGAGCCTATTGCCCAAGGCCGAGGGCATCGCAGAAGCCGACGCGTCGCGCGCCTAGTCGTCGGCACAGGGGCCCGAAGGCCCCTGGGTCACAGAAGCCCTCGCTCGGCCATCGACAGGACCGTGCTGCCCGCGACGATCAGGTGATCCAGCACCCGCACATCCACCAGCGCGGCCGCCTGCTTGAGCGTCCGCGTCAGATGTTCGTCGGCCAACGAAACCTGGGCACAACCGCTCGGGTGGCAATGCACCAGCAGGAGCGCAGAACTGTTCAGCGCCAGCGCATCCTTGACCACCTCGCGCGGATAGACCGAGGTCTGCGTCACCGTGCCCCGGAACATCTCGACGTAGTCCAGGACCACATGCTGCGCATCCAGGTGGACTACCGCGAAAACTTCATGGGGCAAGGCCCCGAGCCGCGTCCGCAGGAAGTCCTTGACCACCGTCGGTGAAGTCAGCACGTTGGCGCCACGCACCCTGCTCGCCAGCACCCGCTGCGCCGCAGCCAGCACTTCATCGGCCTCGGCCGGCCGGTACGCGCCCGCGGCATCGCGAACCAGCAGCGAAGACGAAGAAACCGAAACGAAGGAATGGAGGGAAGAGAACAGATCGTGCGACATGGCGGACTCCAGTGCTCGGGCGGGATTGCCCGAGACCGGAACCGGCACGCCGCAGCGCAGCCGTCAGGGTTCGGTGGACGGCCGAAGGACGCCAGCGTGCGCAGCACGCGCAGACCTTGACGGCGAGAACGGTGTGCAAGGATGAAGGGAACCAGCAAGCCGCCCCACCACGCAATCCACCCGCACTGGCAAGCGCAGCGCGGTGGCTCTTCCATGAGGAAGGGGCACAGGACGCTGATAAAAAAGAGGGTCAGAGGCTCGGATTCGGCGTAACCAAACGGCCTGCCGGGGCCTTCCTTTTGACTGACGATGGAGATGTGCGTGAGACGATCCGAACTATATGCGTTGGTCTGGCAGACACCGCTTCGCCATCTGGGGCCGAATCTCGGCCTGTCCGATGTCGGGCTCTCCAAGCTCTGCCGCCGATACAACATCCCTGTTCCGCCCGTCGGCCATTGGACCCGTCTCGCGGTCGGCAAGATCTGTGTGCAGACCCCGTTGCCGCCTTCCGACGTGGATCACGAAATCCACTTGCCGGAGAAAGACACCACGGCGGCCCGTTCCTCCGACGCCACGAGGATCCAGCAGGTCCAGCATGCGTTTTCCCGGGCCAAGGATGCCGTCGTGCTGCAGCCCATCGATGTCCCGCCCTCACTCGATCACTGTCACCCGCTGGTGGCGAAGACCGCCCGCTTCTTCCAGTCCATCGAGCGCGATGAGGCGAAGTTGGCAGTGGAGGCCGAAGAAGCCAGGCGACTGCGCAAGCCCTTCTTCGGCGCCATGTCGAGGCACCGGATGACCTCGGGCCGGTACACCTCGGGCAGCGGCTGCCTGCGCATCACCGCGACCCTCACCCACATCGATTGGATTCTCCGTTTCCACGAAGCGCTCATCCGGGGACTGATCGCCGGAGGCTGCCAGGTCGTCGCTGGCCGGGGAGACGCATCGAACACGGTTGAGATCCGGCGCGCGGGCGGCGCCATCAGGCTGAACTTCTCCGAACAGGTGGAGAAGATTGCGCAACCCAAGCGCCCGGATTTCCTCTTTCATCGAGATGAATACAGGGCCGTCGATGGCTTCAAGCTGAAGCTGGAGAGAGACTGGCACGTCATCGCCCGCCAATGGACAGGCAACCGCGAACAGTTGGAGCAACAGCTTCCGGAGATCACACGCGCCCTGATCGCATTCCCCGAAGCCGAAGCAGTCAGGTCCAAGCTGGTGGCCGAAGAAGCCGCCATCCGACGACAGCAGGAGCGGGAAGCAACTCGGGCACACAACATCGCGATGGCCGCAGAACAGGCGCGTGCCCAGCGCCGGGAAGCGCGGGCGAATCAACTACCTCGCGCCATCGCGGTCGGCCAGTCCCTGGCGACCTATCACAGCGCCCTGGATGTGCTGTCGCGCCTGGAGGGGATTGCCAGCGATCAACCTGAGGATGACGCATTACGTACATGGATCGCACTCGTGCGAAGCAGCCTCCAGGACCCCGTGCATGAACTGGCCGCCGCGTTGCGTGCCGAAGCAGCGCAGCCGGCACGGCCGCTTTGGTGGCCGGAATGAGGCGCGCCCCCAGACCACATCACCAACCTTCGCAGAAGCGATCGGAACCCGACATGGCCGAAAACCGCCGAATCCTTGCGCACGTTCTCATCGAGATGAACCCGCTCACGGGCCAAGGCGCGGAGGCCACCAAGGCCGCACTGCGGTCGGCGATCCAGGTGGGGTCGAATGCCCAGGTTCTGGAGCTGAACGTCTACCCCATCGCCGCGGGAGACGGAGCGCGTCGTGTGAAGGCACAGATTCCGCACTCGGAACCCTCGGACCATGATCAGGTCGTCGAAGAGTATGTGCACAGCGGCATGCAGGTACAGATTTTCCGCAATGCAGGATCCAAATCGCCGCCCACCTACTTCGCCGTGGTCGTGAACCCGAACGTAAAGAACCCCAGCGGAGGGGTTCTCCACGCAAAGTCCTACACCGAACTGAAGCAAGTTGCCGAAGCACGAGCCGAGCGCAAGGCGTTTCTGCTGCAAAGAAAGAAGAGCAGAGATTGAGGAGTATCGGCCCAACACCCACCTTGA
This sequence comes from Variovorax sp. SPNA7, assembly GCF_033807855.1. Lineage (NCBI taxonomy): Bacteria > Pseudomonadati > Pseudomonadota > Betaproteobacteria > Burkholderiales > Comamonadaceae > Variovorax > Variovorax sp. SPNA7. Next base: position 2,044,417 of record NZ_CP138513.1, on the reverse strand, counting down.
TCAGAGTGCACGAATGTTCACCATGTGCTGAACGCCTCTTCCGATTCGCACACCTCCGCTCCGGTACGCCTCGCATTGCTACAGCGAGTTGGTCTCAGCAGACATGCCCGGCAATCTATGGACATTCCGCAACGGGATTGGACGCGCTGCGGAAGAACCGAAAGGCAATGCCCATGCGAGCCCAGACCAACCGTGAATCGAGCGCACGCGTCGCCACTGACCATACCGATCAACGAGTCCTGCAAGCGGCTCGTCTGCTGCAGGAGGCGCTCACGCTCCTTTGTGACGACTCAACGATGCTCTTGGCGCAAACGATCAAGCGCGCCCCCGACAGGCTTTTGAGACTGCCTGAAGTCGAGCGCCTCACCGGCCTGCGCAGGTCAGCCGTCTACGAACAAATGCGCAGGGGCATCTTTCCGCGCTCGGTGAAAGCCGGACAGCGCACTGCGGCGTGGCCGGAGAGCGCAGTGCAATCGTGGATCGCGGACCGCATCCGAGAGCGGGCGCCTCGAACCCGTGCGCACCAATCGCAGCACGGCCCTCTGGGAAACCTTCCGGAGAGCGCGTGACGCGCGCCCTTGGAGAACGCCGACGTGCGCAGCACGGCGATCGTGAACAACGCCGAAACGTACATTGCCGGTTGCCGAGCCGGCACCGGACCGGGTTGGTTCAGATGCCGATCTCGCTCCTGTATCTCCACCTTGCGCCAGCGCTCATGGCGTCTTGTCGCATTCGTGGAATGGTTCTCTGAACTGATGGAGCCCATCTAGAGCGCGCGGCATGAGAGCTTGGCCAGAGAGTCGATCAGCGCGCCGAAGCGGGCGAGAGCCGCCGATGCGGCGCGTAGATCACTGAAAACGGCGGCGTGCACTCCCGCGTCGGCGGCAGCACCTCGACAGCCCGGCCCCGGCGTGCGATGAAGGTCTGGCAGCCAAGCCGCTCAGCCCCAGCGAAACCACGCCTCGCACGTTGTCCAGCACCTGCGGTGCGTCATGCGGCAGCCAGTTGCTTTCGTTCACTCGGCCTGGATGTTCTTTGCTCTCGCAATCTGGCGCCAACGAGTCAGATCCTTTTTCACTTCATCTGCAAATGCGGCTGGCGTGAATGCTCTAAAGGAAGAGGCATCCCCGGCGAGCGCCTTTTGGCTTTCCGGACTGGTCATCGCCTCGTTGATCGCCGCATTCAGGAACGCCACGGTGGCAGGTGGTGTTCGGCCAGGGGCCAGAATGCCAGCCCAGCCGCTCAAAGTGAAGTCCCCCAGCCCAGCCTGTCTGCAAGTCGGCACAGTGGGTAATCCAGGCATGCGTTCATCGCCTGTGGTCGCGAGCGGCAAGACTCGGTGATTGCCCAGGAACGCCTGGGCGGACGGCAGACTGGTGATGACCAAATCGATCTGCCCACTGGCAAGATCCGACATTGCCGGATTCATGCCCCGATACGGCACGTGCACGAGCTGGATGCCAGCAGCGCTCGCGAACAATTCCGCCGCGAATTGGTTCATGCTTCCGACGCCTGAACTTCCATAGTTGAGTTGCCCTGGACGCTTGCGAGCGATGGCGATGAAGTCGTCCAGAGTCTTGGCCCCCAGACGCGGCGTGGCCAGAATGACCAACGGGCTGCTGTTGATCCTTGCGACGGGTTGGAAATCTCGAACAGGATCAAACGTCAGCTTGGGCTGCACCGTCACGGCCGTGGTAAACGACGAGGACACCAGCGCGAGGGTGTAGCCATCTGCCGGCGCGCGCGCAACAGCACCCAATCCAATGAGTCCGCTCGCGCCGGGCCGGTTCTCGACGATCACCGGCTGTCCGAATTTGTGGCTCAGCTGATCGGCGATCACCCGCCCGAACACATCGTTGGACCCACCAGGTGGATACGGAACGAGGATCGTGATCGGGCGACTCGGAAAACGGTCCTCGGCCGCATACGCCACCGGCGCACGGACACTGCAGAAGAGGCCGATGGCCAACAGGTCACGCCTGCGGACGGCGCAGGCCCGCGTGAGAAGTTCATTCGACACGGATGTTCGCCTCCTTGGCCAGCTTTGCCCAGCGCTTCGCTTCGGCATCGATCATTCGTTCAAAGCCGTCTCGGCTCAAGTCTTCCGCCGGGACGAAGCCCTGCATCTTCATGGCCTGCTGAGTGGCAGGACTGGCAATGAAGGTGCGTACCTCTGCATTGAGGCGGTCGAGGATCGGCGTCGGCGTCTTGGCAGCGGCGGCCAGTCCGATCCAGCCAACGGCTTCGGCATTTTTGATGCCCAGCTCCGCAAGGGTTGGCGTCTCCGGCAGGAACGGGGACCGTTTTTGGTCCGCGACCGCCAGCGGGCGCAGCTTTCCACTTCGCACCAGGGGCAGCGAGCCGGGAACCGTGTCATACATTGCAGCGACGTCGCCCGCGATGACCTGGGTGGCCGCGTCCGTGTTGCCCCTGAAAGGGATCAGATTGAATTTGACCTTCACGGACCGCGAGAAGGCTTCGTACGCAAGATGACTGGTCGAGCCTAGCGGCGGGATGCCGAACGGCAGGTCCTTCCTGCTCGCCGCGGCGATGAGGTCGGACAGCTTCGCATAGGGTCCCGATGCACTTGCCGTGATGAGCTGCGGCGTCAGCGCGATGTTGGCAATGGGCGCCAGCTCCCGCAGCGGATTCACGGGCAGGTTGGTCATGACCGCGGGAGAAATGGTGATCGCGCTCGATGCGATCGTCAGCACATAGCCATCGGCCGGCGCGCGCGCCACCGCTGTCACCGCAATGAGGCCGCCCGCACCCGGACGGTTCTCGATGAAGAAGGCCTGCCCCAAGGATTTCGAGAGATGGTCGGCCAACAGGCGCGCGAGTGCGTCCGAGGCCAGGCCGGGGGCCGTCGGCACGATGATCTTTACCGGCTTGCTTGGCCATTTGTCGTTGGCCGCCGCCGGCCCGGTCGCCATCAATGCGGCAGTCAGGGCCAGGCCTGACGCCAGAAGGTGAATCGCTTTGCACATGGAACTTGTCTCCGTCATTTTTTTGGGTATAGGGTCCCTGGCCCTCTACCAGAGGACCCGTTCGACTTCCACCGATCGAGGGTCCGCTGGACCCTCATCGACTCAGGGAATGTTCACGTCGAGCAGCGGAATGAACTGCTGCCCTCCATGCAAGTCGGCCGCGCCCAGCGCCCCCTGGGTCGTGGGATGGGGGATGCTGAACTTGAAAGCCCTTGCGAGGTCGCACTCGAAGAAGCTCACCTGCTCAACGCTCGTGCGGTAGAGCCGGGCAAACATCTGCGCATTCAGCGCGCCCGAATGCTTGACGCGCCGGTAGCTTTCTTCGTCCGAGAACAGGATGTCGAAGGTCAGGACGAAGGGCCCTGCATTCTTGCTTCGGACCATGGCGGCGAGGTCAGACAGTCGCATGGCGTGCTCCTTCGAACTGGTGGATCGTGGTGCGGAAGAGCGAGTGCGGTGTCTCCGGCAACACGACGTGATTCAGATTGAACTTGTAGACAGCACCTCGTTCGATGTGCGAGGGGTTGTGCAGGCAGGCGAAACCCGTGATCGACCCTTTCCATTTCGACGTGGGCTGGTGCAGGAGCGGCTGGCGCGTCAACTGGACGAGACCCGTCGCAGTTGCCTGATCGGGGGCGGTGGCCTCAACCACGATCCCCACTTCGTGCGGCACGCGCTCGCGCTGCGGCTCCAAAGGCCCCATCACGCCGTCCCGACCGTAGACGTGATAGTCGATTCTTGCGCCGAGCACTTCGAGCGAACGCCCGAACACGCGTTCCACCGAGGCGTGAACACGCGCCTGCACGCGTCCCAACCAAGTATCGAACTCGCCGAGGATGAAAGGATCGCGAATCCCGCCGATCAGGATGCTCTGGTAGCCGACAAGCTCGGCGCCTTCGAGCTTGACGGTGTACTGCTTCGCGGGACGGAACGCGCTGCCGCGGATCCGGACGCTCGTGTCGTCCAGCTGCTCGTAGGTGGTCTCGGTGAGGTCGAGCGCCCCGGACGCCTCGACGAAGTGGAACGGGTTGGCGTTTTCATAGAGGCTGTGGGCGGCCACGGACTGCGTCGTGCAGCGCAGGCCCGGACCCATCGGCTGGATGACGACCTCGTCGGGTCGTATATAGCCGACCACGACGCCGGGGCCGGGCTTCTCGCAAACCGACTGTCCGCACTCGACCACCTTTCCTGCATGCCACGACAGACCGTGCGGCAGGCCCATGAGAATCGGCATCGCGGCAAAAAGCGCAGGGTCGCTGCAGCGGCCGGCGACGATCAGGTCCACGCCCTCCTTCAAGGCCGCCTGCAAGGGCTCGGCGCCCATCATCGCCACGATGCGCGTGCTGCGCCGGATAACGTCGCCGCTGAGCGGCGGAGCCGGATCGAGGGCCCGGATCCGGCCTTGCTCCAGTTGATCGACCAGGAAGTCCTTGCTCTGCTCCGAACGAATCGCTGCCACCTTCAGATCGAGCTGCTCGTCCTTTGCGACCTGCGCCGCAATCTCGAGGAACCAATCCACATGCACGTCGGCGCCGCCGGTTCCCACAGAGCCGATCAGCACCGGGATCTTGCGAGGACGGGTGTTGCGCAGGATGACGGCGAGGTCGCGGCGGATCGCCTCGCGCGGAAAGGCGCTGATCCCCATCCCAAGAGCGAACGGCCCCGCATCCGTCGTGCCGGCATCGCACGCCACGAAATGAGGCTCCAGTTCAAGGGCCTTCTTGAGGCTGTCCTCGCAGATGCCCACTCCGAGCATGCCGCTTGCGGCGATGAATCTACATTCCTTCATGGTGTCTCCAGTGATCGACTGGCACGGAATATCGACGACAATCACTTTTGCCGTCAATCTCGACGCTTCGCATCGATATAAAGATGGAGCCAATCATGAACCGCGAAACGCCTCCTGAACTCGGCTCCAGCAGCGGGCTCTACATGACGGCCGAAGAGGCGGCGCGCGCCCTCAATGTCAGCGTGCCGACGCTCTACACCTACGTGAGCCGCAAGAACATCCGCGCACATCGCCCGCGGGGCGCGCGCAGCAGCCGCTATCTGCGCTCAGACATCGAGCAGCTGAAAGCCGGTATCTCGCTGGGGTCGTCGCGCGATGCTTCACCGGGCCTGACCAACTCATCCGCGATCACCCTCATGACCGAAGCGGGATCGTTCTATCGCGGCGTCAGCGCGGTACACCTTGCTGAAACGGCCAGCCTCGAGGACGTGAGCCGCCTGCTCTGGCAGTGCGAGGACTTTGATCCGTTCGAGCAGACTGCGGCAAAGCTCCCGTCTCGGTGGGATGCGCTTCAGCGAGCAAGCGCCGATTGCAGCGCGTTGGACCGCGCAACGATGCTGCTGCCCGTCATCGAGGCTGCCAATCCTCGAGCCTACGACCTTTCGAAGCAGGGGTTTCTCCGTTCGGGGGCCGACGTGCTGCGCTGGTTTGCCGCTCTGATGTTGAGGCAGGAAGCGCCGCCGGATGGTGTACCGCTGCATCGATACATTGCAATGACAACGCGCTGTGGTGCCAAGCTGGAGGATGCGCTTCGGCGCGTCCTGGTCCTTTCCGCAGACCAGGGGATGCATCCGTCAACTTACGTCGTTCGTGCCGCGGCGAATACGGGCGCGACGCCCTACCGCTGCGTGATTGCAGGACTTTCGGCCGCCACGGGCAAGCGGCTCCCGGCGGTGCGGGCGAGCGCATTTGCACGCTTCCTTGCGGAGATCGACGCGGCGGCCGATCCGACCGAGCCGGTTCGAACGCGCGTGCGCGAAAGCGAAGAGATACCCGGATTCGGCTATTCGCCTTTCGAGGTGCCCGATCCGCGCGCCGCTGCTCTTTGGGGCTCACTGCGATCGCTGCTCGCCTCAGAGCGGGCCTTCTCCCGCTTCGAACGGGCCGTCGAACTTGCGAGCGACCTCACCGGTAAGTTGCCTGATTTCGCGTTCCTGGCGGCCTACGTGAACCGTCGCATCGGCGCCGAGCCTGATGCCAACCTGGTGCGCTTGGGACGCATCGCCGGCTGGGTCGCTCATGCCTGGGAGCAGCAGAGCGAATTGCCGTTGGTGCGCTGGAAGGTGAACTACAACGGGATTCTTCCGTAGAGATCTCAGATATATCGATGCAACCAATCGATATTGACTGAAAAAGGCCGAGCTTCTACCGTCGGGACTTTGATTGCAGCAAAAGGAGACCCGATGGCAAAGCGATGGATCAACCGACCCGACGGATCGAACTGGGGCGAATTTGGCGACATGGACGTCCTCGGCCGGATGAATCTGCTGACGGCGGAAAAGGTCATGCAGGGCATCGCCGAGGTCCGAGAAGGACGCAACTTCTGCCTCAGCCTGCCGCTGGACTTCCCCGGTGGTGCGGTCGCGAATCCTCGGCGGCGGCCGCCACGGCTTTTCGGTGCGGTTCTCGGAGATCAGTGCTTCCACAACCATATCCGGGAGGTCCCGCAAGGCCGCATGCGATCGGTGGTGTGTGACGACGCCGTGCTGCTGTCCACTCAGTATTCGACGCAGTGGGACAGTCTTGCGCACGTCGGCGCCGAGTTCGATGCCGACGGTGACGGCAACGCGGAGATCGTCTACTACAACGGCTGGCGCGGCGGGAAGGACGTGGTGACGCCACCCGCGCGGCTCGATGCGGAAGAATGGGCGAGATACGAGGGCGTGACGGCCGGCCCTCTGGGCATCGACGGCATGGCCGCCTCATGCGTCCAGGGGCGCGGCGTGATGGTCGACCTGCACAGGCACTTCGGCCGTGCGCAGCATTGGGTGAGCTACGACGACCTGATGCGCATCCTCGAACAGGACAAGGTCGACGTGGAGCGAGGCGACATGCTGTGCCTGTGGACCGGGTTCGACGACCTTCTGCTGGAGATGAACAAGCAGCCCGATGGCGAGCGACTGCATGGCAGCTGCGCCGGTCTCGACGGTTCGGACGAGCGACTCCTTCGCTGGATCACCGACTCTGGTGTGGCGGCGCTGATCTCGGACAATCGCGCCGTCGAGATCCTGCCTCCCCGTCCCGGTGCGACAACGACCATCCATGAGCATTGCCTGTTCAAGCAAGGCATACCCCTGGGCGAACAGTGGCTGCTTTCGCCGCTGAACGCCTGGTTGCGAGAGCATGGACGCAGCCGGTTCTTGCTGACGGCACCGCCCCTTCGGCTGCCGGGTGCTGCGGGCTCCCCAGTGACGCCAGTTGCGACTGTTTGACCCATCTCGAACCGCAATTCGGCTGTAGTTCAGCCCGCCGGTTCGAGTACTGCGGATTCTGGCCGAGTCCGCACCATTGCAGGTTTCACAGGCTCAGCTATCCCCATTGCAACAACCGATGCGCGCTCTGGATGGCAAAGGCCAAGGGCAATAGTCGGCAAGCGCGAGGGTGTACACCGGACACCTCGACGCCAACCTCCGCCGCGTGATCAACAAGCAGGATTCGCCCTGCGTTCTGCGGCCGGACGAGGTTCACGGCTCCAGCGAACTTGCGACCCGCATTGCATCCGACTGCGTCAGTTGCCCGCATAGCGGCCTGCCGCGATGTCTTCCAGCAGCGTCGGCTGCGTCGGCGCCCAGCCCAGCAGCTCGCGTGTCCTCGTGCTGGACGCGGGTGCGTCGGCGCCGAAGAACATGCCGATCCAGCCGAAGTGCGCGGCAGCGCGGTCGTCGGGTATCGACCCCACCGGAACATCCAGGAATCGCCCGAGTGCCATGGCGATGTCGCGCGTCGCGATGCCCTCCTCTGCGACGGCGTGAAGCACGGTGCCGGGCTTCGCCTTGTCGATCGCCAGTTGGACGAGCTTGCCGGCGTCCAGACGGTGGACCGCGGGCCAGCGATTCCGGCCTTCGCCCAGGTAGCCCGAAACGCCCTTCTCGAGGGCGATCTTCGCCAGGGTCGCAACAAAGCCATGATCTCCCCCAGCGCCATGCACCGTGGGCGCGAAACGCACGACAACCGAGCGGATGCCGCGGTCGGCGAGGCCGAGCGTGTAGGCAGCGTTGGCCAGGCGTGGATGCGTCGCGTTGTTCGGCATGTGGGTCTCGGTGCCGATGCTTCCAGGCGCCAGGCTCAGCGTGCCCGAGGCGATGAGTAGCGGCCCGCCTGTGCCTTGCAGGACATCGGCGAATGCGTCAATGGCGGTGCGGTCGGTCTGCGCCGCGGCGGCCATCTGCGAGAAATCGTGGTTGTAGGCGAGGTGGACGACGCCCTCCGCGCGTGCGGCGGCGGCACGAAGACTGGCCGGATCGTCCAGCGTGCCGCGCACTGCCTCGGCGCCCAATCTCTCGATCCTGGCCGCTGCCTCGTCGTTGCGGGCGAGCCCGAGCACGTGATGTCCTGCGGCGATCAGTTCGGTGACGCTGGCCGAGCCGATCCAGCCCGAGGCGCCTGTGACAAGAATTCGCATGGGTGTTCCTTTGATGTCAGTGAGTGACATCAGTATAGGCCTATGATGTCACACTGTGTCAACACCTTGGAAATGTCATGGGTCGCTGGGAGCCTGATGCGGAGGGCCGCTTTCGCATGGCAGCCATGGAATTGTTCGCGGAGGTCGGCTATGAACAGACGACGGTCGCGGCCATTGCCGAGCGCGCCGGCCTGACCTCGCGGACCTTCTTTCGCTACTTCGCCGACAAGCGCGAAGTGCTCTTTGGCGGATCAGAAGTGCTGCAGGAATCGATGGTGGCCGCGCTCGCCGGTGCTGCGGCTGGCGCCACGGCCTTGGAGGCCATTGCCGCTGCCCTCGCCGCGGCGTCTGAATTCTTCGATGAAAAACGCCGCGGCTTTGCCCGCCAGCGAGCCGCCGTCATCGCTGCCAACGGCGAGCTGTACGAGCGAGAACTGATCAAACTGGCCAGACTCTCCGCTGCACTGGCCGAGGCCTTGGGCGCGAGGGGATTCGACGAGCCCGACGCAAGCCTCGCTGCGGAGGCGGGTATCGCAGTCTTTCGCGTCGCATTCGCGCAGTGGGTCAGGAAAACCGAGCGACGCAGCTACAGCATCATCGTCGACGCTTCACTGGCGCGACTGAAGACACTCGCGACCGCCGTGTGAGGCTCAGGTGCCCCGTTTGGTCAGAAACATTCACGGGCTCCAATCGGCACATACGCCTCCGGCGCGGCGAGTTTCGAACGCCATGCAAAGCTCGTGTCCGGGACCGGGACCGGCATGGTGCCTGTTCGGCTCGCCTGTAGCTCGGATGAGGTCTAAGGATGCCTGGCTGGCTTCGAGGCTGCTCACTCGACGCGGCCCCTTCCCCGGTCGAATCCACCCATCCGCTCAGCAACTCGGCCCGGTTCGTCGCGGCATCGGCCGAGAAGAGAATCTGCGGCGAAGCGCCCGTCAGCCGGAAGATCAGATGCAGATGGCCAGACGACACTGCTCCTGAAATCAGGCCGGGCTCATTGCGACGGGCGCATCGAGCACGATCTGCCCCGCCGTGAGTGTGTTCACCGTGGCACCGGGAATCTCCATAAGGATGCTGGCCCTTTCGGCCACCATGTAGGCCGTGAGATGCAGCACCGGGCGGTCCTCTAGATCGTGCATCAGTCGCACCAGCTTCAGCAAGGGGCCGCCTACCTCCGTCTGCAGCAAGGCGGCGCGCTGCGGGTCGGCCACGGTAGCGCTGATTTCCTGCACCACGCGTCCGAACTTCACGCCCTGGTCCATCAGGATCTCGTAAAGCGCACGTTTCTTCAGCGCGGCCTCAGTGGCGCGACGGCCGACAGACACCGGTACCCAGGCATCGGTAAGCATCGCCGGGCGGCCGTCGCGATGAGAGCGCACGCGCAGGGCGTGCACTGCCTTTTCGGCGGGCTTTAGTTCCAGCAGGCGCGCCACGTCCGCTGGCGGCGCAGTCTGCAGCACGTCCAGAACCCGCACGACCGTCTCGGTGGCGGTCTTGCGCAGGCTGTCTATCACGCTGAGGCTGGGGGCAGGCCGCCAGGCCATTCCCGCATCGCCCCGCACGAAGGTGCCGCGGCCGTGTCGGCGCTCCACCAAGCCAAGAGCCGCGAGGTCGCTCAGGGCCCGGCGCACGGTGATGCGCGAGACGCCGAAGCGCTCGCACAACTGCTCTTCATTGGGCAGGACGCCGCCGGCAAAGAGTCCGCGCGAGATCTCGTCGCGTAGCACCAGGAAGATCTGCCGGTGAAGCGCCGTGCCGCGCGCGCTGTTCATAGAGTTTTCCGGGATTGCCGTGTTCATGGAGCGCGAGCATAGCCCGTTGACTTGTCGTGATGTTGTGATATTCTCAATACAACTGAGCCAACAAAAGACAACCTGTCATGAGCCAACCCGCCTCGCAACTTCGACGACTGCTGGCCGCGCCCGGCATGGTCATCGCCCCCGGTGCCTACGACGCCATCGGCGCGCGGCTGATTGAACAGGCCGGATTTCCCGCCGTCTATATGACCGGTGCCGGCACGTCCGCCGCGCGCGGCTTTCCCGACTTCGGCCTGCTGGACCTGGGTGAAATGGTGGGCAACGCCGCCACCATGGCGCGTTCCATCTCCGTGCCGCTCATCGCCGATGCCGACACCGGCTATGGCAACGAACTGAACGTGACGCGCACCGTGCGCGAATACGAGTCGCGCGGCGTGGCCGCCATCCATATCGAGGACCAGGTCTCGCCCAAACGCTGCGGCCACCTCGACGGCAAGGAGGTGATCGCGCGCGTGGACTTCATCTCCAAGATCCGCGCCGCGGTGGAAGCCCGGCGCAATGAGGATTTCGTGGTCATCGCCCGCACAGACGCACGCGCCGTGCTCTCGCTGGACGAAGCCGTGTGGCGTGCCAACGCCGCCCTCGATGCCGGCGCCGACATGGCTTTCGTCGAAGCCATGCAGACCATCGAGGAAGTTGCAGCCGTACCGAAGCAGGTGAAGGGACCGTGCCTGCTCAACGTCGTGCCCGGCGGCCGCACCCCGATCTTCGATCTGCGCCAGGCAGAGGAGATGGGCTACAAGCTCGCGATCCTCCCTGGCCTGATGCTGAAGGCGGCCATCGAGGCCGGCGACGCGGCGCTGGACGAACTCAAGCGCACGCACCAGGCGCCGGGCGTATCGCAGAGCGTCGCCCAGACCTTTCGCCGCTTCGGTGCCGACGAGTGGGACGCGCTGCGAACCCGATTCAATGCCGGCGCCGCGATGGAGCAGAAGTGAGCCGGCCATGAGCGCGCCACAAACGCTTTTCGACAAACTCTGGAATGCGCACGTGGTGCGCGAGCTGGGCGACGGATGGGCGCTGCTGCACATCGATCGCCACCTGCTGCACGACCTGTCGGGCCCGCCGGCGCTCGGCGAGGTGGCGGCGCGCGGCCTGCCGCTGCACAACCCCGAGCTGGTCTTTGCCACGCCGGATCATGCTGTTTCTAGCCAGCCCGGCCGTATGGCCACTACGTTTCCGCTGGGTGGCAAGCTGCATGGCGCGCTCAAGCAGCTGAGCCAGAAGATGCAGGTGCGCCTGTTCGATCTGGGCGAGCGCGGCCAAGGCATCGTGCATGTGATGGGGCCGGAACTGGGCATAGTGCTGCCCGGCCTCACCGTGATCTGCGGCGACAGCCACACCTGCACCAACGGCGGCCTGGGCGCCATGGCATTCGGCGTCGGCTCGTCCGAGAGCACACATGCTCTGGCGACGCAGACGTTGCGCCAGCAGAAGCCCCGGCAGTTGCGCGTGCGCGTCAACGGTCAATTGCGCGACGGAGTGAGCGCCAAGGACCTCGCGCTGCACATCATCGGCAGGCTGGGCGCGGCGGCCGGCGTGGGCCATGCCATCGAATTCGCCGGTCCGGCGATCGAGGCTCTCGAAGTGGAAGGCCGCCTCACGCTGTGCAACCTTTCGGTGGAGCTGGGCGCGCGCTTCGGCTTGGTGGCGCCGGACCAGCGCACCTTCGACTACTTGCGCGGCCGCCCCTTTGCGCCACAGGGCGCCGGCTTCGATGCGGCAGTGGCGCAATGGCGAGAGCTGCACAGCGACGAGGGCGCGGGCTTCGATCGCGAGGAAGTCTTCGACGCGAGCGAGGTGCGTCCAACCATCACCTGGGGCACCAGCCCCGAGCACGCCATCGCCGTCGACGGCCGCGTGCCCGACCCGCTGGCAGCCGGCAACGAACCGCAGCGCGACAACCTGCGCGCAGCGCTCGATTACATGGGCCTGGTGCCAGGCCAGCCAATCGCCGGCACCAAGGTGGACTGGGTCTTCATCGGCTCCTGTGCGAACGCACGGCTTTCTGACCTGCGCTCGGCCGCCGAAGTGGCGCGCGGACGCAAGGTGGCACCGGGCGTGAATGCGTGGGTGGTGCCGGGCTCCGAGAACGTCAAGCGCGAAGCCGAGTCAGAGGGACTGCGCGAGGTCTTCGAGGCTGCCGGCTTCTCTTGGCGCGAGCCGGGCTGCAGTATGTGCGTGGCCGCGAACGGCGAACAGGTGCCGCCACGGCAGCGGTGCGTCTCCACCTCCAATCGCAACTTCGTCGGACGCCAAGGTCCCGCGGCGCGCACCCACTTGGCGAGCCCCGCCATGGCGGCGGCGGCTGCCATTGCCGGCGCCATCACCGATCCCGCCTCTCTCCAAGCATGATGCAAGCCTTTGTCTCCGTGACTGGTGCCGCCGCGCACCTTCCGCGCGCCAATGTCGACACCGACGTGATCGTGCGCATCGAGCGCCTGACGACGCTCACGCGCGACCAGCTTGGCCGCTATGCGCTGGAAGCCCTGCGCTACCGGGAAGACGGCAGCGAGGCACCCGAGTTCGTGCTCAATCGCCCGGAATTCCGCGGCGCGCCGATCCTTTTGGCCGGCGAGAACTTCGGTTGCGGCTCCTCGCGCGAAGGTGCGGTGTGGGCCCTCATGGGCATGGGCCTGCGCTGCGTGATCGCGCCGAGCTTTGGCGACATCTTCTTCAACAACTGCTTTCAGAACGGCATGCTGGCCATCCGGCTGCCGGCCGCCGAGATCCAGGCCCTGGCAGCTGCCTGTGCCGACGGCTCACCGCTCACGGTTGACCTGCAAGCCTGCACGCTCGTACATGGCACCCATGGCACGCGTTGCTTTGCCGTCGATCCGCTGCGCCGCGAGGCACTGCTGCAGGGGCTGGACGACATCGGCCTCACACTCAAAGACGACGCGCTGATCTGCAGGTGGCAGGCCGCCGACCGGCTGCGCCGCCCCTGGGCCTGGCCCACGGCCAGCGCGGAGTTGCGTGCATGAGTCCCTGGCTGCTGCGCTGGATCGGGCTGCCGCTGCGCGGGCGCCGCGCCGGCGAGGGCGCGCTGGTCTGCAACGATCCAGTGTTGGCCGCCCTGCCCCAGACGCTGGCACTGCGCAGCGACAGCTTCGGCCACAACCAGGCGCTGAACCTGCGGCAGGCCGGCGAAGGCGTCGGCCGCAACCTGTCGCCTGAACTGAACTGGGCCCCCTTGCCCGACGGCGCCACGCACTGGGCCCTGCTGATCGAGGATCCGGACGTACCGCTGCGCCAGCCTTGGCTGCACGGTGTGGCCACCGGGCCTGCGGACGTGCGGCAACTGGCCGAGGGTGCCATGTCGGGCTACGCCGGCGCGCGGCCGCTGCCTGGCCACGGCACACACCGCTACGTATTCCAGCTCTTCGCGCTGAACGAAGCGCCCGGCCCGGCGAGCACGCGCGAGGCACTCATGCCTTCGCTCCGGCGCCACGCGATCGCGCGGGGGCGGCTCGACGGCCTCTTCCGGCGCGACTGGCTGCATGCCCGGCCTGTCGCGCCCTGACCCAGACACAAAGAACCGGAGACAAGACCCTGTGAACATCACGCACTACCGGCGACGCTTTCGTGCCGCCTTTGCCTTGGCAGGCACCCTGCTGGCCGCCTCGATGGCGCATGTGGCCCACGCCCAAGCGACCTCCAGCTGGAAGCCCAACCGTCCCGTGTCCCTCGTGGTGCCCTACACCCCGGGCGGCGGAACCGATGCCACCGCACGTGCCGTGGCACGGCGCTTGGGGGAGCTGTGGGGCCAGCCGGTGGTGGTGGAGAACATGCCCGGCGCCGACGGCCTGATCGGCACCCGCCGCGTGATGGAGGCGAAGCCGGACGGCCACACGTTGCTGCTGCAAGTCCCGTCCATTTTGGTGACCAAGCACGTGCCGGGCCTCAAGGGCGTGGATCCGCTGGCGCGTCTTGCGCCGGTAACGGCCGTGTCCGTCTCGCCAGCCGCCATCGTAGCCAGCGCCAAGGTGCCGGCGAAGACGCTGGGCGAATTCGTCAGCTACTGCAGGGCCGCCACTACGCCCTGCTCGCTGGCCAGCGGCGAGAACCTGGCGCGCATCTCGGCCAAGCAGCTGGCCGCCGAGGCCGACATTCCGAACCTGATCGTCGTCAACTACAAGGGCACCGGCGCCATCGTGACGGACATGATTGCGAACAACGTGAACATGGCCTTCACCGGCATCACCGCGGCCTTGCCGCACTACAAGGCCGGTACGCTGAAGATCTTCGCCACGCAGGGCAAGAAGCGTGCCGCCGCACTGCCCGAGGTACCCACGAGCGCCGAGGCCGGCTTTCCGCAGTTCCAGTCGGTGACCTGGTACGGCGTGTTTGCGCCGCAGGGAACGCCGGCCAACGTGACCCAGGGCATCGTGAGCGCATTGCGCGAAGCGGTGAAGGACCCCGAAGTACAGAAGACCATCGCCGCCGCCGGCGCCGAGCCGCTGGTCAACTCACCCACCGAATTCTCGGCGCAGATACGCGAAGACGGCCAGCGCTTGGACGCGCTGGTAAAGCTGTACCCGCTCGAATGAAGGAAGGCCAGCCCATGACCGAAGCGATACACACCTTCGACGACAACGAACAGGTCAGCGTACGCTGCGTTCTGATGCGTGGCGGCACCAGCAAGGCCCTTTTCTTCCAGGAGGCGGACATACCGCCGCCGGGCCCGGCGCGCGATCGTTTCCTCAAGCGCGCCATGGGAACGCCCGACGTGCTGCAGATCGACGGCATGGGCGGTTCACGCCTTGTCACTTCGAAGATCGCGATCATCAAGAAGTCCGGGCGCAGCGATGCGGACGTGGACTACACCTTCGCGCAGGCCGATGTGGAGCGCGACCGGATCGGTTACGACGCCAACTGCGGCAACATCTCCTCAGCCGTGGCGCCATTCGCGGTAGACGAAGGCCTGGTTGCAGCGATCGAGCCGCTGACCACGGTGCGCATCCACAACACCAACACCGGCACGCTGCTGGTGTCAAAGGTGCAGGTGAAGAACGGCAAGGCACGCGTTCTGGGCGACTGCGCCATCGCCGGCGTGCCGGGCACTGGCGCCGAGATTCTGATGGACTACACCGACACGCTGGGCGCCAAGACGGGCAAGCTGCTGCCCACCGGTCAGCCGGTGGACACCATCACGCTGGAGGACGGCCACCGCATCGAGGTCTCCATCGTCGACGCCGCCACGCCCTGCGTGTTCATTGCGGCCAACTCCCTGGGCCTTACGGGCAGCGAGCTGCCATCGGAGATCAGCGCCGATCGCGCGCTGATCGAGACCATCGGCGAGATCCAGTCGAAGGCGGGCGCGCGCATCGGCCTGTACAAGCATTGGAAGGACATGCACCTGCCGGGCCTTCCGCTGGCCGTGATGGTGGCGCCGCCGGCCGACTACGCCGACACCAATCGCAAGACCGTGAAGGCAGCCGACTGCGACCTGCGCGCGCGCCTTGTGTTCCTCGGAAAGTGCCACGACAGCATGGCCGGCACCGGCTCCATGTGCGCTGCGGCGGCATCGCGCGTGCCCGGCACGCTGGTGAATACGGCCGTGGGCGAGCGCGCTGGCACCGACACCCTGCGCATCGGCCACCCCTTGGGCGTGATGACGGTGAAGGTCGTCGCCCGCGCCGGTGACACACCGGGATCGACGCGCTTCGACGCACTGGGCCTGCAGCGCACCGCGCGCCGGCTGATGGACGGCATGGTGTACGTGCCGCGCGAGGCGGACTGAACGCCCGCAGCATTTCAGAAGAACCAACGGAGACAGACATGACCTCGACCTTGACGCACCGCCGCGCCTGCGCAGCCTTGGCCGCCTTCGCGCTTGCAGCCCCTGCGTTTGCGCAGAACGGCGTGCTGGGCAAGCCCCTGCGCATCGTCGTCGGCTACCCGGCCGGTCAGACCGTGGACATCGTGGCCCGCAATTTCGCCGCGGCCCTCGGGAAGGAGATCGGCCAACCGGTGATCGTCGACAACCGCCCGGGCGCCAATGGCAGCCTGGGCGCGCAGGAGGTGAAGAAAAGCACGCCCGACGGAACCACCATCCTCCTGGGCACGCTGGGGCAGATGACCATCAATCCCACGCTGTACAAGAAGCTGCCCTACGACACGCTGAAGGACTTCGCGCCCATTGCGCAGGTCAGCACCGGCGCGCTGCTGCTGGTGGCCACGCCTTCGTTCGGGCCGAACAATTTGCGGGCTCTGATCGACTACGCCAAGGCGCGGCCCGGCGAGGTCGACTTTGCTTCGGGCGGCAACGGCATCACGGCGCACCTGGCGATGGTGGTGCTAGAGCGCCAGGCCGGGATCCAGCTCAATCACATTCCCTACAAGGGCTCGCCGGCCGCCATCAACGACGTGATGGGCGGGCAGGTGCCGATCATGTTCGATGCCATTGCCGCCACGCTGCCGCAGGTCAGGTCCGGCAAGCTCAAGCCGCTGGCCGTCTCCAGCCCGAAACGCAATCCGCAGCTGCCCGACGTACCCACAGTGGCCGAGCAGGGCCTCACGGGTTTTGACATCAGCTCGTGGGTGGGCTTCCTGGCGCCGGCGGGTACTCCGCCGGCCACGGTGACGGCGCTGCACGACGCCATCGCGCGCGCCTCGGCCAACCCCGAGATCCAGGAATCCATCCGCGCCACCGGCAGCGAGCTCGCCATCACGTCGCCGGACGAGTTCGGCCGCTTCCTGCAAAGCGAGATCCGCAAGTGGGGCCAGGCGGTGAACGATGCCGGCGTGCAAGTCGATTGATAGAAAGTCAAGGAACATGACGAATCGCCCCCCTCCCACCGACCCGCGCGGCCCCACAGGCCAGTTGTGCGACTGGCTCGCCGGCTTCTCGCTGGACCAAGCGCCGCCCTCGGCCCGTGAGCGCGCCAAGGCGCTCACGCTGGATGGCATCGGCTGCGCCATCGTCGGCGCGCAGCTGCCGTGGTCGCGCACCGCCGTCGACATCGTCCGCCGCTTCGAAGGCGCTGGTGACCGCAGCATCGTCGGCTGGGGCGCAACCACCAGCGCGCCGGCGGCTGCGCTGCTCAACGGCACCTTCATCCAGGGCTTCGAGCTGGACGACTACCACCCGCTGGGGCCGCTGCACAGCGCCTCCATCGTCTTGCCGGCCTTGTGGGCCGCGGCCGAGGGCGAAGGCACCCAGGCCAGTGGCCGGCGCTTCCTCGAAGCTGCGCTGGCCGGCTACGAGGTGGGCCCGCGCGTCGGGATGGCACTGCACGGCGCGCAGATGCTGTCGCGCGGCTGGCATTCGGGCTCGGTCTTCGGCACGCATGCGGCGGCGGCCGCGGTGGGCAAGCTGATGGACCTGGATGCCGCACGCTTCGAGGATGCGCTGGGCCTGGCCGGCACCCAGTCGGCCGGCCTGATGGCAGCCCAGTACGAGGCCATGTGCAAGCGCATGCACCACGGTTTCTCGGCGCGCAACGGCCTCTATGCCGCAGTGCTGGCCGAGGGCGGCTACACCGGCATCAAGCGCGTGTTCGAGCGGCCCTACGGCGGCTTTCTTTCCACCTTCGGCGAGGGCCACGAACCCGATGCCTCGCAGATCACCAGTGGCCTGGGCGAGCGCTGGGAGGTGGAGCGCATCGTCATCAAGCCCTACGCAGCCATGGGTGGCATCCATTCGCCGCTCGATGCGCTGTTCGACGTGGCGGCGAAGCGAGCGCTCGTGCCTGGGGAGATCGCGAAGATCGAGTGCGATGTGTCGCATGCGGTTTACCACCACGGATGGTGGGTGCCCGAGCGGCCGCTGACGCCGATCGGAGCGCAGATGAACATCGGCTATGCGCTGTCCGTGGCCGCTATCGACGGGGCGGCCATGGTGCGGCAGTTCTCACCCGCACGCATCGACGCGGACGACGTGTGGGCGCTGCTGCCCAAGGTAGAGGTACGGCATGACCCGGCCTTCGACGCCGGTGGAATGATGAAGCGCGGCCAGACCCGCGTGGCTGTCATCTTCACCGACGGCCAGCGCATTGTCGCGGAGCGCGCCAGCTCGCGCGTGATCGAAAAGCCGCAGGACACGGCAGGCGTGACCGCCAAGTTCCGCAGCCTCACCGATGGGCTCATCGATAAAGCGCGCCAGAACGCCATCGAGGAGATGGCGCTGGGCATTGAGGACCTGAAGGACGTGCGCGAGCTGATGGCCCTGCTGGCCCCTGCCGTACGCCCCGCCTTCGACTGATCTACCGGCACTCAGAACACGGAGACAAAACCATGCAAGCGACTCTTCGATTCGGCATCGCCGCTCTCGTCGGATTCGGCCTTTGCGGCCTCGCGCTGGGCCAAGGCGACTGGCCCCAGCGCCCCATCCGCATCGTGGCACCCTACGCCGCCGGCGGTGCCGGCGACGAGAGCGCACGCGCCATCGCCGACGGCCTGTCGAAAGCGCTGGGCCAGCCGGTTGTGGTGGACAACAAGCCCGGCGCGGGTGGCGTGATCGGCGCGGACCTGGTCGCCAAGTCGCCCGCCGACGGCTACACGCTGCTGGCCGGTGCCAACGGCACGCTCATCAATCCGATCATCCACCGCAAGTTGCCCTATGCCGCCAGCGACCTGGTGCCTGTGAGTGGTGTGTCCTTCTCGCCCTCGCTGATCGTGGCGGATCCGGACATCGGCGTGAAAACGCTGGCCGAGCTGCAAGCGCATGCCAAGACCGACCCTAGAGGCATTTTTTTCGGCACCACTGGCGTCGGCAGTACCGGCCACTTCTCGGGCGAGATGATCAAGGCGGCGCTGGGCGTTCCCTTCACCTTCGTGCAGTACAAGGGCAGCGGCGAGACCAATCTGGCGCTCGGCTCGCATCAGGTGCAGTTGATTTCCGACGTGCCCAACGTCTCGCTGGTGAACCTTGGCAAAGCTGGCAAGGTGCGCATGTTGGCGGTGGCCTCGGACAAGCGCATGCCGCAGCTGCCCCAGGTGCCGACAACGGCCGAGGCGGGCTTTCCAAGCATCCGCATGATTCATTGGCTGGGCCTGTTCGCCCCCAAGGGCACCCCGCCTGCCATCCTCGACAGGCTCAACGCCGCGGCGCAGGCCTTCGTCACCTCGCCCGCCGAGCGAGCCAACATGGCGGCCCGCAATTCGGAGCCCATGGTGGGCAACCGCGCGCAGTTCAGCGCCTTCGTCGACAGCGAGACCGCCCGGCTGGGCAAAATGGCGAGGGAACTGAAGATGATTGCGGAATGACGCCCTTTCCCTCGCACGGCCGTCTGCCGGCAGTCTTCATGCGCGGCGGCACCAGCAAGGCGCTGGTCTTCCACGCGCGCGACCTGCCAACCGACCGAGCGCTCTGGGCGCCGCTCTTCCTCAGCGCCATGGGCAGCCCCGACCCCCACGGGCGGCAACTCGACGGCATGGGCGGCGGCGTGACTTCGCTCTCGAAGGTCTGCGTCATCGGGCCGCCCACGCGCGGCGACGCCGATGTCGACTACAGCTTCTTCCAGGTGCTGGTGCGGGAAGCCCGCGTCGCCGAGAACGGCAACTGCGGCAACATGTCCGCGGCCATCGGCCCGTTCGCGGTGGATGAAGGTCTGGTGCAGGCCCGGGGCCACAAGGCCACCGTCCGCATCCACAACACCAACACGCGCAAGATCATCCGCGCCACCTTTCCCCTGCACGAAGGCCGCGCCGCCATCGACGGCAAACTGCGCATCCCCGGCGTGACCGGCAGCGGCGCGCCCGTGCGGCTGGACTTCCTCGATCCCGGCGGCGCGGCCACCGGCGCCCTACTGCCCAGCGGCAGCGCCTGCGAGCACATCGACGTGCCCGGCGTGGGCCGGCTCGAGGTGTCGATCGTGGACGCGGCCAACCTCTGCATGTTCGTCGCCGCATCGGACCTGGGCCTGGCGGGCACCGAACTGCCGCAGGTGCTGGAGGACGATGCGGCCGCGCTCGAGCGATGCCGTGCCGCTGGCGCGGCCGTGGTCCTCTCGCTCGGGCTGGCGGCCGATGCGAAGGCGGCGCGCAGCAGACTGCCCTTAATCGCGCTGGTCTCCCCGCCCGTCGATGCACCCACGCTCTCGGGTGAAACCATCGAGGCCGGCGCCTCGGACCTGTGTATCCGAATGCTTTCCAGCGGCCAGCCGCACCGGGCCCTGCCCGCGACCGGCGCCGTCTGCACGGCTGTGGCCATGGGCGTGCCGGGCAGCATTCCTCAGCGACTGGCGCGCGCTGCCGTGTCCGGCGCGCCGCGCCGGCTGTCCATGCCTTCAGGGGTGATCACGGTCGATGCCGACGTGGGCCTGTCGCGCGGGAGGGAGCCGGCGCCGCATGCCGGATCGGGCACGCTCTACCGCACCGCGCGCCGTCTGTTCGACGGCCACGTGTATTACTGAGCCGGGCGACCAGCGGTAAATCGAAAGCGCGTCCGGCGGCGCGGGCCATGTGGTCATCGTCGCACGACTGGAAAAAGCGCAACGACACGTCAGCACGACCGCCCGAACTTTCCTGTATTACCAAGAGGCGAGACGGGCCGTCTCGGCGTATGTTGACTTATGTTTATGTTGTGATACTCTCATAACAACCATCAAAATGGAGACGACCTTGTGAAGCAGCATCCTCCGCATCCAGAGACCACCATATCTCCTCAAAACGGCTATCGCCCAATAGGCGGCAGCATCAGCAGTAGATCCGATGCGAACGGCAGGCAAAAGCGCGGCCTCGATGCCGGTCGGAATGAGCATGAGAGACACATCTAATCCGACGCGCGACCTCGCCGAGTTTGCGGCCGGCCCGTGTCAGATTCCCACGGACTTGCTAGGCCTCATCGAGGAATGCGTTCTCGATCTCGCTGGCCACAGTGCTTTCTCAGCTCAGTTCGCAGAAAGCAGCGCGTCCTTCAGGAAAGGAGCGTGTGCGTTGGATCCAGGGCGTGGTGGCTTTACCGTGATCGGCGATGCCGAGGGCTATACGCAGGGTCAAGCTGCGCTGCTCAATGGTGCCTTCGCCCACACGATGGATTTCGACGATACCAACGTCTACGGAGTGCTGCACCCGGGCGCGCCCGTGATCGCCGCCGCCTTGGCGGTGGCCGAAGAGATGGACGTAGGCGGCCGCGCACTGCTTGAAGCCGTCGCCATCGGCTATGAGGTCGCGAGTCGGATCGGCGCCGCACTCGGTGAAAGTGCGTACGACCGAGGTTTCCACGTCACGGGGGTGGCGGGCATCTTCGGCGCGGTGGCAGCCGCAGGGCGCCTGCGTATGCTCGATGCTGCGCAACTCGACACAGCGTTTGGCCTGGCAGGCAGCTTGGCCGGAGGGTCGATGCAGTATCTGGAGAACGGCGCCTGGAACAAGCGTCTCCATCCAGGTTTCACGGCGCAGGCGGCACTCATGGCGTTGGGGTTCGCCCAGGCCGGCGTTCTCGGCGCGAAGGATGCGGTGGCGGGCCGCTTCGGCCTCCTCAATGGACACTCGAACCACCCGCGGCCCGAGCGACTGACACAAGGCCTCGGCCAGGATTGGGTGGCCAGGCAGACCGGCATCAAGCCCTATCCGTCGTGCCGTCTAACGCATGGCGCGGTGGATGCCGCGCTCGCACTTCGCGAATTGGTGCCCGAGTCAGAGCTCCAGCAGGCGTCGCTGGTCGTGACGCTCAGCCCGAAAGGCTTCGACATAGTAGGCGAGCCCCTTCCAGCCAAGATCGCTCCGCGCAACGTCGTCGATGGCCAGTTCAGCGTGTACTTTCAGGTGGCCTGCGCATGGCTTCACGGCCGTGCCGATTGGCAAAGCTACGCTTGCCTGGGCGATCCCGCCGTGGAAGCGATGGCGCGTCGCATTCAGGTTGGAGCAGAAGCCGAGCTCAAGGGTCCCGCTGCTCGACTTCACGTGGTAGGTCGCCCTACCGCGTGCTTGGAGGTCTCCACCCCTCTGGGCGAGCCTTCGACCCCACTTAGCCGCGACCGACTCACGCAGAAGTACCTCTCTTTGGCCGTGCCTGTCTATGGCGAAGCGCGAGCCTGCGAACTGGCGGCTACGTTGCTGGCATTGCGCGAAGCGCCCAAGGCAGCCGAGGTTATCCGCAGTCTGCGCGCCTGAGGAACACTCGTCCAACTATCCCGGAGACATTCGTGCCTAACTTTAGCCGTCGCAACACCTGCGCGCTCCTGCTCCTTGCCGCCTCAGGCGGGTGCACATTCGCCCAGGGGAACTCCTTTCCGAATCGCAGTGTCAAGATCATCGTACCCTTCAGCGCTGCGAGCACAGCCGACAGCGTCGCTCGCAGCGTTGCCGAACGCCTCTCGGCGAAGCTCAAGCAGCCCTTCATCGTAGACAACAAGACCGGTGCCGGCGGCACATTGGGCGTGGCCGCGGTCGCGCACGCACCAGCCGACGGTTACACACTAGTGCTAACCACGTCCTCGCCGCTGGTCATCAACCCGCTTATCGATCGAACCGTCAGCTACAACATCGAAAAAGATCTGACTCCCGTGGCAATGATTGCTGAAGGAGGCCTGGTACTGGTATCGAATCCGAGCTTGCCTGCGCAGACACTTCCGGAACTGGTCGCGCTACTCAGGCAGAACCCCGGCAAGTACAGCTTCGCCTCGAACGGTAACGGCAGCTACTCGCACATGGCGATGGAATTGTTCCAGCAGATGGCGGGCGTGAACCTGGTGCATGTTCCTTACAAGGGCCCAGCCCAAGCCGAAACCGACGTCATGGGCGGACAGGTCACGCTGATGTTCGACTCCGTGACCACCGGCGCAGCAATGGTCAAGGCTGGCCGACTCAAAGCCTTTGGCATCAGCTCGGCGCAGCCTGATGCGGTGGCGCCGCAGTTTGTTCCTATCGCCCAGCAAGGCGTCGCGGCACTCAAGGCATTCGATGTGGTCGGCTGGACGGGCCTGCTCGCGCCCGCGTCCACGCCGCAGGACACCATCGCAATCCTGCAGGGCGCAATGCGTGAGCTGATCTCGGACCCAGCATTCCGCGCTGACATGCTCAAGCGCAACAGCGCTTTGGTGCCGCCCGGGATGGTCGGAAACATGGCCGCTCAGATCCGCCGCGACCGCGTCAAGTGGGAAGCCCTGGTGAAGGCGGCAAACATCCGACTCGACTGACAGCTAAGGCCATTCACGCCGTTCCCTTGATGGTGGGCCCGATGCAGGACCGTCCCCTTCTGATTCTCAATTGATCGACTTCGTCGAACGCCACAACCGCGATACGGAAATCGTCTCGCGTCGGGTCGAAGGCGACCTCCACCGCTACACATGGGCCGGCTGCGCAAAGCGTTCCGTCGCGTGGCCAATGCGTTGGACCGCGAGCGTAGGCCACCGTCCGATCGAATAGCCACGCTGGCTTGGAACGGCTACTGCCACCTTGAGCTGTACTACGGCGTCAGCGGATCGGGCCGCATTCTCGGCACCATCAATCCGCGGCTACACCTTGGGACCTGCGCCGGATGGAGGCCATCCGCGTAGGCGGGCCCGGGGTCTCGCTGCGGGAGATCGAGACGCTGATCGACCGGCCCGCCGGACGGCTCAACCGCCCTGCGCGGATTGCA
The DNA here is from genome assembly GCF_033807855.1 of Variovorax sp. SPNA7. Classification (NCBI taxonomy): domain Bacteria; kingdom Pseudomonadati; phylum Pseudomonadota; class Betaproteobacteria; order Burkholderiales; family Comamonadaceae; genus Variovorax; species Variovorax sp. SPNA7. The sequence continues at coordinate 2,020,674 of NZ_CP138513.1, read as the reverse complement.
TAACATTCGGCAGCGGCTGCGCATCCGATCCGCCAAGCTGGCGGCAATGAGCGCCTTCGTCGACGCGAAGATCACATGGCTCGAGTCGTCTCGCGAAGGGCCACGGCCGAATTTCAAAGAGGACATGGCAGGCGTCGAGTCTGGCAAGGGTGACGTTAAGTGGCGGCTTCGACTCTTGGCTCTTTGCCGAAGCTCGCGCAAGAGATCGCTGTGCCGGCCCATTCCTGACTTGACGGCGAGTCGGCGCAGTCGCCGGCCAACTATCATCTCCGGACGACATCAACTCGCTCGCATGGGAGCGCGAAGAGTCTTGGCTCAAAGTTGCTCCGCCCGCTGTACAGGAGTGGTGTAGGTGGGCGAAGGACATACGCGCCCGCATCGATTCAACGTGAGGCAATTGCCGCACTTTGAGTTGGCCGCCGGCCAACGGCTCGTTCGCGAATACCGGCAGCCCATCACCGCTGACGTGCGTTGCCTCCCGTGGGCGCAGGATTGCCACCCCATAGCAAGCGGCGCACCGTGGTGCTCATGCCCAACGCTGGTCACCTGGGCCGACAGGAAAAGCGCCCCAGCATCAGTTGTCGGCCTTGAGGTTCTCGCTGCGCACGATCACGGACCACCTCGCGAGCTCGCTTGCGTATAGCTTGTCGGCCTCCTCCGGAGTGCCAGCACTGGCCTCCACGCCCAGCAGCGCGAACTGCTTGCGCAGTCGATCGTCGGCCATGGCCGTGTGCACTGCCTTCGACAGCTTGCGGATGACGTCCTTAGGCATGCCGGCCGGGCCGCCGATGCCGTACCAGCTGGCGACCTCATAGCCTTTTACCGTTTCTGCACCGGCTGGGACGCCCGGTGCGAGCTCGGTGCGCCTGGCAGTCGTCACGGCCAGGATGTTGGCGCGCGAGGCGATGGGTGCCACTGCCGGCGGAGTGCCAAACTGGACGTCGATCTGACTGCCCACCAAGGCGACGGCCGTTTCACTACCGCCTTTGTAGGGAATGTGAGTCATCTGGATGCCGGCGTCGCGCTGCAGAACCAGCGCAGCCAAGTGCGGCGTGGTACCCACGCCGCCCGCGCCGTAGTTGAGTTTGCCCGGCTCCTTTTTCGCACGGGCCACCAGGTCGGCGAGAGTGCGAATGCCCGACTCCTTGGACGCCGCGATCAGCATCGGCCCGTGTGCGATGGTGCTGATCATGTTGAACCCAGTCGCCGGGTCGTAACTTAGCGACTTGTACATGGAGGGAGAGATGGTGTTGGTGGAGGTCAGCAACATCAGCGTGTAGCCGTCGGCGGGCGAGCGCGCAACGACGCCGGCGGCAAGGGTCGTTCCTGCGCCGGGCTTGTTGTCCACGATCACACTTTGCCCGAGCGCCCGTCCCATGGCGTCGGCCAGGGCGCGCGCCACGTTGTCGGCGCCGCCGCCGGCGGAGAATCCGACAACCAGTCGAATGGGTCTGTCGGGATAGGCCGGCTGCTGCGCGAAGGTTGGCGCGCCGGTCAGCGACGAGACGGCCGCGAGGCAGGTGAGCATGAAATTGAAGCGGTTCAAGGGTGTCTCCTTATCGGGGGGTTGAATCGGTCAGGGCTTCTAGGCCGCGGACCCATCGGTTGATGAATGCGGTTTCTCGCAGGGCTTGGCAATGACGCAGCAGTCGCGCACCTGCCCCGGCATGTTGGGCGGGACGCCCCCAGTTCAGGCAGTCCTCCAGCTTTGCTTCGAGTTGTGAATTGCTGAGCGGCAGTTGCGACGAACCACGCAGGACCTCGACCCGCCGGCTCACGCTGCGTCCGTCGCGAAGCTGCAGCCGCACGTCGGCCGAGCGGGCCGCGACCGCCCCCTCCTCCTCGCGCCAATCCACCTGCGCTAGGAAGCGCTGGACTTCCGGCCTGCTCACGGCCTCGTCGGTGAAGCTGGCGAGGCGAACCTCCCCATCCAGCAGCGCGGCGGCCATGGCATAGGGCAGGCTGAACTTGCCCTCCAGGCCCGTCTCCGGCCGCGGATGCACCAAAGGTACGAACGCGCCGGCACTCCCGGTGACGTCGACCCGCTCAACATCGCCAATCCGCAACCCGTGTTCTTCACGCAGCGACAGCACGGCGTCTATGGCACGATGCGTGGCATAGCACATCGGGTACTGCTTCACGTCGAGGCCACTTCGTTCGACCTCGAGGGGCAGATCGCCGAGCCTGGCGAGCCACTCGTCCGCGGAGAACCCGCCGGCATAGATGCTTAGGTAGCCGTGCGGACCGTCAATGGCGTGCTCCCCGGCCTCGAAGCCGGCGGCGGCCAGCAAAGCCGCGCGCACCGCAGCGCCGCTAGCCTGACCCGCCTGGAAGGACTTGGCTTGCGTGCCGACGTTCTCGCGGGAGCCGGCGGCCTGGGCGACCGCAAAGCCCATGGCATGCGTGATCTGCGAGGCGTCGAGTTTCAGAAGGTACGCGCAAGCGACGGTAGCACCGAGCACGCCCATGCTGGCCGTCGAGTGCCAACCAGCGGCGTAGTGCGACGCGGCAAAGCCGCGCGACAACTTGACCAGCACTTCGAGCCCGACCACGAATGCTGCGTTCAGGCGCGATCCGTCAAGATCCCGCGCCTGCGCCACCGCAATCAGCGCCGGCCACAGCACCACGCTCGGATGGCCGCGCAGCGGAACGTTGACGTCGTCATAGTCGAGCACATGGCCCAAAACACCGTTGTGCCAGGCGGCGATCTCCGCGCTCGCCCATTCGCAGCGGCCCCACAGGCGCGCCAGCCTGGGCCCGCTTTCCGGGTGCAGCAGTCCGCTGTCCCCCAGATAGCGCAAGGCGGATTCAGATGCCGGCTCGGCACATCCGCCCAGCGCGACGGCATAGGTGTCGGCCAGCGAGCGGGCACACAGTTGATGATGTGCCGGCGTAAGGTTGTCCTCAGCAAAGCCGAGCAGGAAGGTCGAGATGCGCTCGGCTGCACTGGGCGAGTTCAGTTGATCGGACATGCCTTCGATTTGCTCGCTGCTCATTCGGGCTTGACGCCCGCCGCGTCCGCCGCCTTTTTCCAGCGCGCGGTCTCGGCCGCCATGAACGCACGCATCTGCGCCACGTCGAGGTGGCCCGGCTCGCTGCCGCCTGCGCGGACCGCCGTCATGGCGGCGGGGTCTTTGCTGGCGGCGCGCATCGCCGCGTTCAGGCGCTCGACGATTGCGGGGGCCGTGCCGGCCGGTGCGAAGAGCGCGGTCCACGAGGTGATCTCGAAGGCCGGGAAGCCCTGCTCCGCCACCGTTGGCACCTTCGGCATCTCGTCGTAGCGCGCCTTGCTGGACACCGCCAGTACCTTGACCTTGCCCGACTTGATGAGCGGAAGCAGGAGCGCCCCCGCATCGAACATCACTTGCACGTCGCCCGCGAGCAGGCCCGTCACCGCAGCCGGCGAGCCCTTGTAGGGCACGTGCAGCGCGTCCATGCCGGTCTCGGACTTCAGCATCTCCATGGCCAAGTGCGCCGTGATGCCGGCGCCACCCGAGCCGTAGGTGAGTTTGCCCGGATGCGCCTTGGCCCAGGCGATCAGCTGCTTGAGGTCGTCAGCCGGGAAGTCGCGGTTGACCACGAGGTAGAGACGGCCGTTCGCGCCCGAAGCCACCGGCACGAAGTCGCGGCTCGTGTCATAGGGCAGCTTGGCGTAGATGGCCGGGTTGATCGTCATCTGGCCCGAGGTGCCCATGAGCAGCGTGTAGCCGTCCGCCTCGGCCGACTTGACGGCCTGCGCGCCGATGATGCCGTTCGCACCGGCCTTGTTGTCCACGAAGACGGCCTTGCCCAGCAAGCGGCCGATGGCGTCCGCATAGGCCCGCGCGGTCACGTCCACGGTCTGGCCGGCCGGATAACCCACCACCAGGCGGATCTGCCGCTGCGGCCACGCCCCCTGGGCGCGCGCCCCTCCGAATCCGGCCGATGCCGCCGCCAGACCCACGAGCATCTCGCGGCGCGTCAGTCCCTTGTTCATGCTTGTCTCCAGTTGAGGATCATTGATGTGCTTCGAGCACGGTGGCGGGATAGAAGGCATCGCCTTCCATCAGCCGGCGCGCCGTGCGTCGGATGCCCAGGCGCACGAATTTCGGATTCAGTTCGCTGCCGCCCTTTGCCATCTCGCGGACGACTTCCATCGCGCCCAGCGGATGGCCGATGCGAAGGCGGCCTTCGGCCGCACCGCTAGCGGCCTGCTGCACGATCGTTCCGGGCACGCAGGACATGGCGGCGATGCAGATCGAACCGGTGCCGGCCATGCTCTCGTGGCAGCGGTTGTAGAAGACCAGGCGCGCCTGCAGGTCGGTGTCCTCGCGCCGCACCTTGCGGCCCTGGGCGTCCTGGTAGTCGTGCGGCGGCGCCACCACGACCATCAGCGGCAGCGCTGGCGACTGCGTCTCGGCCTCGCGCCAGTCGCTGGCCAGGCCCATCAGCAGTGCGGCCTTGCCGCGGATCTCCTTCAGCAGCTCGATGAGGCGCGGGTCTGCATCGACCTTGTCCGGCAGCTGCAGCACCGGGCCTTCGCAGTCGACGTCCGCGGCGCGCACGAAAGCGCAGGGGTTGGCCACGTCGCCCAGCGTCGCCTCGATGACGCGGCCGTCCTGCAGCTCGATGCGATCCACCACCCGGCCGGTGGGAAACACCTGCCCGGTCTTGGCGCCGGTGGTGGCGCTGTACTCCATGAAGATCTCGGCGCCGGTGCCGGGCACGCCGGGAATGGCCAGCTCACCTTGCACGCGGGCGCGACCACCCGCCACGGGCACGTGGGCGACCAGCACCTTGCGGGTGTTGGTGTTGAAGATGCGCACCTGCGTGATCGGTTCGGTGGCTTCGACCAGGCCACGGTCGATGGCATAGGGGCCGACAGCGGAAGAGATGTTGCCGCAGTTGCTGGTGAAGACCACCATGCCGCGGCCCGGCGGCACGATGCCGTAGGTGTAGTCCACGTCCGCATCGGGGCGGCTGGAGCGGCCCACGATGGCCAGCTTGGCCGTCACCAGCCGCGAGCCGCCGAGGCCGTCGATCTGCAGCAGGTCCTCGCTGCCCACCAGGGCCTTGAGCAACGCGTCGCGCGCCGGCCCGGGCGCGGGCAGGTCCTCGGCGTTGAAGTACAGGCCCTTGCTGGTGCCGCCGCGCATCAGCGTGCAGCGCACCGAGCGTTGTTCGTCTTGCATGAGAAGTGTCTCCGTTGAATCTCGAATGGCTAGGCGTGCTGCGCCACCGGCTCCCAGACCCAGGGCCGCGCGAGGCGGTCCTGCGCCTGCCATGCCTGGATGGCAGCCTGCCTGCGCAGCGTCAGGCTCACGTCGTCCAGGCCTTCGAGCAAAGCGGCGCGCTTCATGGCGTCGATCTCGAAGGCATGCGCGCTCTGGTCAGGAAAGATGACCTGCTGTGCCTGCAGGTCGACGACGACCGCACTGCCGTCGGCCGCCTGCGCGGCCAGCCGCTCGACCTCGTCACGCGGCAGCCGCACTGGCAGCACGCCGTTCTGCAGGCAGTTGTTGAAGAAGATGTCGCCGAAGCTCTCGGCGACGATGCTTCGGACCCCGTTGCTCGCCAAGGCCCAGACAGCTCCCTCGCGCGACGACCCGCAGCCGAAGTTGCGCCCGGCCACCAGGATGGGTGCGCCTTTGAAGCGCGGCTGGTTGAGCACGCAGTCCGCATCCTCGCTGCCGTCCGGCCGCAGCCGGATGGCTTCGAGCGCATAAGGCCCCAGCTCGTCACGGCCGAGGCCGGCCAGCCGCTCGACGCGAATGATCATGTCGGTGTCGACGTTGTCCAGCAGCAGGGGAATCGCGGCGCCGCGCAGTTGCTTGAAGCTTTCCATGGCTGTCCCGATTCAAAGAAGACGCGCGTCCGCGATCTCGCCGGCCAGCGCGCTGGCCACCGCGGTGACCGGGCTGGCCAGGTGCGTGCGGGCACCGGGTCCCTGACGGCCGACGAAGTTGCGGTTGCTGGTGGAGACGACGCGCTCGCCCGGCGCGGCCACCTCGCCGTTTGCCGCCACGCACATGCTGCAGCCCGGCAGGCGCCAGTCGAATCCGGCCTCGCGGAAGACCTCGTGGAGCCCTTCGCTTTCCGCGGCCCGGCGCACGTCCTCGGAGCCGGGCACGACCCAGGCCCGGACGTGGGGCGCCACGCGGCGGCCGGGACGCAGCAGCGCCGCGGCGGCGCGCAAGTCCGACAGGCGCGAGTTGGTGCACGAGCCGATGAACACGCGGTCGACCTTCATGCCGGTCAACGGCATGCCTTGTGCCAGGCCCATGTAGTCACGGGCATCGCGCCAGGCATTGCGCCTGGCGGCATCCGGTACATCGTCATCGCCGGGCACCCGTCCATCGATGCCCACCACCTGCTCGGGGCTCGTGCCCCAGGTGATCTGCGGCACCAGGGCACTGACGTCGAAGGCTTCCTCGCGGTCGAAGCGGGCGTTCGCGTCGGTGCACAGCATTGTCCAGTTCGCCACCGCCTCCTCGAAGCGCGGACCCTTCGGGGCGAAGGTGCGCCCGCGCAGGTAGTCGATGACCTTGTCGTCGGGCGCGACCATGCCGACCTTGGCGCCCATCTCGATGGAAAGGTTGCACAGCGTCATGCGCTCCTCCACCGGCATCGCCTCAATGGCTTCGCCGGCGTATTCCACGGCATAGCCCGTTCCTGCCGAAGCACCCAGGCGGCCGATGGCGTGCAGGATCACGTCCTTGGCCGAGACGCGCGGCTGCAGCGCCCCGTCGAAGCGGATACGCATGAGGCGCAGCTTGCGCTGCATCAGCGTCTGCGTCGCCAGCGCGTGCATCAGCTCGGATGAGCCCACGCCAAAGGCTATGGCACCGAGCGCGCCGTTCGTGCAGGTGTGGCTGTCGCCGCAGATCACCGTGGTGCCGGGCAGCACGACGCCCAACTCTGGCCCCATCACGTGCACGATGCCCTGCCCCGGCTGCCCGAGGTCGAAGAAGCGGATGCCGTGGCGTGCGCTGGACGCGGCGAGGCGGCTGCGAAGCGGCGTCTCGACGGTCTCGCGTCCTACCGCGGTGGACACGGTGTGGTCGGGCGTCGCGAACGCCAGTTCAGGATTGGGAGTGGGCAGGTTGCGCGCATCGAGTTCGCCCAGGCTGCGCGAGCCGGACATGTCGTGCAGCAGCTGCCGGTCGATGTGCAGCAGGCACCAGCCGTCGCCGAGCTGCTGAATCACATGGGCGTCCCATACCTTCTCGAACAGAGTGCGCGGCGCCGGCACGGGATTCTTCATGCCGAGGCGCCCGTCTCGGGATCGCGGAAGCGCGTGCGCAGCGCGTTCCACTCGTCCGCGCCGAAGCGGCGGAACCGTTCGGCCACGGGCATCGCGCTGCCCTTGGGCGGCGGACGGCGTGTCTGCGCCAGCACGCTCAAGGTTTCGTCGCAGGCGCCCATCACGGCGCCGATGAGCAGGCTCGGCAGGATCGCCAAGCGGTAGCCCATGGCCTCGGCATCGGCCAGCGGAATGTCCGGCGTTTTGCCGGCGCGCACGATGTTCAGCAGGCACGGCCCCTTCACGCGGCAGGGAATCTCGGCCAGTTCTTCCAGGCTCTGGGCGGCCTCGACGAAGGCCATGTCCGCGCCGGCCGCCAGCGCCGCATTGGCACGCAGGATGGCCTCGTCCAGGTCGACTACGGCGCGGGCGTCGGTACGGGCGATGATGAGAAAGTCCGAATCGCGCCGCGCGGCCAAGGCGGCGCGGATCTTGGCCACGAACTCTTCGCGCGACACCAGTTCCTTGCCGTCCAGGTGGCCGCAGCGCTTGGGCGCGACCTGGTCCTCGATGTGGCAGCCGGCGACGCCCGCCTTCTCGTACTCGCGGATGGTGCGCGTCACGTTCAGCTCGTTGCCGTAGCCCGTGTCCGCATCGGCAATGACCGGGATGCCCACCGAGCCGGCCATGATGCCGGCGGCTTGGGCCATCTCGGTGAGGGTGAGCAACCCGAAATCGGGAAAGCCGCGCGAGGCCGATACGCCAGCGCCCGACATGTAGGCACAGCCGAAGCCCGCCTGCTCGATGGTGCGGGCGGTGATGCCGTCGTAGCCGCCCGGCGCGGCGATGAGACCGGGTTGTTCCAGCAGGGCACGAAGCTGCTTGCGGGGGCTGAGGCGTGGGTGGTCGGTCAAGGGAACTCCAGGGAAGCGGCAGGCCGGATACCGGCAAAATGAATACATCATTCACTTATGACGTCTTAGAACTATAACGATATGGCTTGATGATGTCTACTGCCGGTAGACTTCGGCGCCCTCTCCCACTTCCTTCTTCATGACCGCCGCTGCCTCCGCCGCCAACGAGCCATCCCTGAGTCGCAAGGACGTCGTGCCCTTGCACCACCAGCTCTTCGTGGTGCTGCGCGACCAGATCCTGCGGGGGCTCTATGCGCCGGGCGCACCCATTCCCAACGAGACGCGGCTGGGCGAGCTATTCCGCGTATCGCGCATCACCGTGCGCCGCGCGGTGGCCGACCTGGAGGCGCAGGGCCTGCTGGAGAAACGGCACGGCCACGGCACCTTCGTGCGCATGGACCTGCCGCCGCAGCGCCCGGCCGCGACCCTGGGTTTCGTCGATTCGCTGCGCAAGCAGCAGCAGAACACGCAGGTCACGGTGCTCGAGCTGGAGGTGGCCACGGCCCCGCCCGTGGTGGCGCTGCAGCTGGCGCTGTCGCCCACCGAGCGCGCGGTGCATGCCGTGCGCCTGCGCTCGGCCGGCGGACGGCCGCTGATGGTGACCGACGCCTGGGTGCCCGAGCGCCTCGGAGCGCGCATCACCCGCGCCGGCCTGCGTCGCCAGGGGCTGTACGAGCTGTTGATGGGCGAAGGCATCCGCTTCGGGAGGGTGGTGCAGGAGATCAGTGCCGAGCCTTGCGATCCGCGCATGGCCCACCTGCTGCAGGTGGCGGCCGGCTCGCCGCTGCTGCGCATGTATCGTCTGCTCTACGACACCGATGGCCAGGCGGTGCAGCACATCACAATTCACTTCACGTCCGAGCGCAGCCGCATCCTGATGGACGTGGACATCAAGAGCCTCAACACCCTGGGTGCGGGGCAGATCACCCACGACGTGTAAGCGCCGTCAGCCGAAGCAGGTGTTCTCATCCTCGATCCGCTACTTCGAAGAAGTCGCGGGCCCGATCATCAATTTCTCCGAGCGCGCCGCGGTGACCCGGATCGTCCTCCAAGCCGGAAGTCTTAGCGAAGCTAGCCCCGCGCAGTAAGGCCTACACCCTGTCGTGGACTAACCGACCTGCGCCAAGCGTGCGCAGGTCCTTGCCCGCGATGTCCATCAGGAGGCGGCTGCGGGTCGGCGTGGACCTGATTGCGAGGAACTGAATCGGCCGCTGCTGCAGGTCGTGAACCAGCCTCTCGATGCGCAGGACGGCCGAGTTCAACTCAATGCCCAGCACCGAAGCCGTGAAGGGGTCCGCGAGTTCCGCATTGACCTCCTGGGTCACGCGACCCACGTCCTTCTCTTCATTTGAAACCAAGTTGAAAAGAGGCCGCCGGGCCAGGGCTTCGCGCGTCACCAAGGACTCGAACCTGGGCGGCAGCCAAGCCTCCAGCAGCATGAGCGGCACGTTCTTGCGGGAGCGTGTCCGCATCACATGCACGGCTGGCGAATCCGCCTCGATCTGCAGTGCCATGGCGATGTGAGCCGGACATCGCGCCATCGCGAGATCGAGTACCTGCACCTTCGTCTCTTCCACAACCTGCCGCAAGGTGTCGACAAACCCCAGCGTGGGCGGGGGCTTCCTGACCGTCGAGACGGGCGCCACAAAGGAACCGACGCCCTGCTCGTTGCGCACGAGACCCGCCGCCTGCAGGTCCGCCAACGCGCGGCGCACCGTGATGCGCGATACGCCGTACGCCCCGCACAGCTCCTCCTGCGTCGGCAATCGATCCCCTTCGGCAAGTACCCCGCGCAGGATCTGCTGCTGGAGGACGACGAAAAGCTGCTTGTGCAGCAAAGTGCCGGCCTGCTTGGCCAGAGACGAAGCCATGGATTCGTGTTCCCTCTAAGAAAGTCTGGAGCCTACCAAACCGCTTGCGCCATGGCATGTTGGCATGTTGTAATGTCTACATACCAACAAGATGCGACATTCACTCAACACTTCAGGAGACAACATGAAACGTCTGGTAGCGCTCTGCGTACTTCCCTTCGCAGCAGCCAGCGCCCTCGCGCAAGCAGGGGCCTTCCATCCGACCAAGCCCGTCACCCTCGTCGTTCCCTATAGCGCCGGCGGCGGCACGGATGCGGTGGGCAGGCTCTTCGGCAAGGAACTCGGCGAACTATGGGGTCAGCCCGTGCTGGTCGACAACCGAACCGGCGCCAGCGGTGTCATCGGCTCCGCCGTGGTCGCCAAGGCCGCGCCAGATGGCCAGACGTTGCTGCTGTCGGTGGCTTCGATCGCGATCAATCCTTACCTCATTGCCAAGCTTCCCTACGACACCAGAACAGACTTCACGCCCATCACGCCGGTAGCAAGGCCCGTCGTGGTCATGGTCGGCTCGCCCACCTTGAAGGCCAACGACATCAAGTCCTTCGTCGCGCTGGCGAAGGCCGAACCAGGCAAACATTCGTTCGCCAGTTCCGAACCCAGCACGCGCCTTTACGGCGAGCGCTTGGCCAAGGCAAGCGGCATCAAGCTTGTGCATGTCCCGTACAAGGGTGCCGGCCAGTGGATGACGGACGTCGTCGGCAGCGTGGTGGACACGGGCTTCGCCAGCATCACCTCCGCCCAGCCAATGATGCAGGACGGACGCCTCAAGATCCTGGGCATCGCTTCGCCGCAGCGAAGCGAAATGATGACCAACGTGCCCACCTTCGGCGAACAGGGCGTGAACGACCTGGAGTCCAAGAGCTGGTACGGCCTGTTCGGCCCCGGGCACATGGCACCCGCCACCGTCGCCGCCATCCATTCAGACGTGGTGAAGGTACTGGCCAAGCCCGAGGTCAAGGCCAAGCTCCAGTCGCTTGGTGCGGAGCCTGGCGGCGAAACGCCAGAAGCCTTCACTAAGCGGTTTCAGCACGACCTCGTGGAGTACGAGGAGCTGACCCGGGAGCTGGGCATCCAGGCTCAATGAAGCCCCTTCCTCTTCCAATGCGGTGCCCCCGCCCGCGAACGCCATCCCGCCCATTCTCATGACCATTGTCCTTCACTCTCCGATCGTGACAAGCCACACCGAACCCCTTTCCGACAGCACCAATCTCCCCGAACACGCAGAGGGCCTGCCATGCGCCTGGACCGTCGCCGACATCGAAAACGAAAGCCGATGGATCTTCAGGCTCAGCGCGCCCGAGGCGAACGAACTGATCGTCGGTGTACGCCGCGCCTATGTCGCAGGCAAGTCCCTGCTCGACTACCACCGAGAAAACTTCGACTTCAAGCTGTCGCTGCCACGGCTCGCTGATGCCTTCCGGGAGGTTCGCGATGGCCGCGGCATGGCGTTGGTGAAGAATCTTCCGCGCGAGGGCGTCTCGGCAGAAGAATTCGAGCTCATGACCTGGGCCATAGGCCTGTACTTCGGGGTTGCAAGACCGCAGGACCGGCAGTCGCGTTACATCAACGTGGTCAAGGATGTCGGGGGCGTGTATCGCAGCCCCACTGGGCGCGGCTATTCGACGAACTCGGAACTCGACTTCCACGTCGACGGTTCCGACGTCGTCCTGTTGAGCTGCTACAACCAGGCGCCCGTGGGCGGCATGAGCATGTGCACGAGTTCGATCAAGGCCTACGAAGTCGTGCGCAAGGAGCGCCCGGAACTCGCGGCGGCACTGCACACGCCCTATCCGTTCAGTCGCAACGGCGAGCAGACGGAGGACGAACCGCCATGGTTCCTCGCGCCGCTGGCGGGTGTAGAGGGCGGCCACCTGTTCTGCGCCTGGAACCGAAACCGCCTGGAGAACGCGCTCAAGACGGAAGGCGTGCCGCCGATCACCTCGTTGCAGCGCGAGGCCGTCGAGTATCTTGACACCGTGGTGCGTCGCCCCGACCTGATGTACTGCATGCACCTGGAGCCGGGCGACTTGCAACTGCTGAGCAACCAGACGGTGCTGCACTCCCGCACCAGTTTCGAGGATCACGCAGACGAGTCCCGGAAGCGTACGCTCTACCGTCTGTGGCTGGCGACGCCCGACTCCCGCGAGCTGCCTCCCGGCTGGGAACACGCCTACGGAACGCGCGAAGGCGGAGCCGTCCGTGGAGGCACCAAGGGACACCACTACGACGAGGCGTGCCGGCGCTTCGACAAACGGCAAGCTCAGGCGATGAACATGAAGCAACCCGAATCAACGAGATCACTGAGGTAGTGGCACATTCCAGCCAACGGCTAGATCCTTAAAGAAGTCCCAGGGATCTGGGCAGCGAAAGGACTGCCCATTCCAAGTCCGGGCCCCGAACGTGGAAACTCAATCGAGAACGATGCCCAGCGGCGGAAAGTCCGGCATCATCACGTCGCTCAGTCACTCGTTCAGGGCTCGGTGCCGTTCGGCAGTTCGGCACCGCAGTCGCAGAGATCGACAGAAGCGCCGATCTGCCGGCCATGGATATCTGCGTCCGCCTAGCCCCACGACCTGGCCGTCTGAAGCCTTGTGAGTCGATGAAGGAGGTGATTCGGTTGCATCGTCATTCGGGGGTAGTCCTTCGGATCGACGCTCACGCCGGGCGCGCTATGTACCCGTCCTTGAGTTCGCCCCCCGTCCAGGCAGTAAAAGTCGTCGAACCGGTCATCCTGCCGCCGCAGGTGTTCGGCGCGCGCACGTTCGCTGGGGAACTCTGCGACCCCGTCCTTCCCCGTGGCTACCGAGACCACGAAAAGCGTGTCAAGCGGTCTCCTTCACAGATCTATTCGCATTGGTCGGTCCATGAGCGAAGGCATAGCCGCGGCAGGACGGGGAACCGCATACAAGCAGGTTTCTGAGCGCCCTGGGGAACTGCGTCGACTGGAGCGCGTTCAGTCGACCGAAGCGCCAGTCTGGCGCACGACGTCGCCCCAGCGCGTCACCTCGGAAGACACAAACGAAGTGAACGCCGCTGGCGTCGATGGCTCGGGGTTGGCGCCCAGCGCCGCGAGCTTTTTCTTCATTGCCTCGCTCGCCAGCGCTGCGTTCATCGCGGTATTCAGTTTCACAATCACTGGCGCAGGTGTTCCCTTGGGCGCAAGTACGCCGTACCAGGACTTCACAACGAAGCCCGGCAGGCCCGATTCCGTCACCGTTGGCAAGCCTGACGCAAGAGGCGCACGGGCCTGACTGGTCACCGCCAACGCGCGCAGCTTGCCGGACTGGATGAACGGCAGCACCGAGGGCGCATTGTCGAACATGAGATCCACCTGGCCGGACATGAGGTCGGTCAGCGCAGGCGCACTGCCCCTGTAGGGCACGTGGGTCATCCGCACACCTGCCATGCGACTGAACAACTCGCCCGAGAGGTGGGTGGACGAGCCCGCGCCCGAGGACGCGAAGTTGATCTTGTCTGGATGCGTCTTGGCATAGGCAACGAGTTCGGCAACGTTCTGCGCGGGGAACGCCGGGGTCACCGCCAGCACGTTCGGAAAGCTGGTCACCAGACCCACGGCAGCGAAGTCCTTCTGCATGTCGAACGGAACGTTGCGGTACAGCGTCATGTTGATCGCGGTCGCGTTGGAGCCGAGGAACAGCGAATAGCCGTCAGGCGCCGAGCGTACGACGTTGGTGCCTGCCAGGTTGCCGCTGGCACCGGGCCGGTTTTCCACGATGAAAGGTTGTCCAAGCCGGCTGGCGAGTTCGTTGCCGATCAGGCGTGCGATCGCGTCGGCGGAGCCGCCGGCCGCATAGCCGACGACGATGCGCACGGGTTTGCTGGGATAAGCGTCCTGTGCGTGGCTCGCTGCGCCGGCCATGGCCAGCAGCATCGGCAGCATCGCACGCGTCATCGTCGGAAAAGAAAGGAACATCGGAAATTTCCTGGAACGTGAGATCAATAGAACAAGTCGGCGGGGCTGGTCAATCGACGAGGTAGCGCTCGACCAAGCGCGACCAATAGGCCGCGCCCACGGGCAGGTTGCGATCATTGAAGTCGTACTTCGGGTGATGCACCGGAAAGCCCTCCTGAAGGGTTCCGTTGCCCAGCCGAAGAAAGCAGCCGGGGCGTTGCTGCAGCATGTAGGCGAAATCTTCGCTGGCCGTCACGAGGTCGAAATGGGCATCGACCTGTGCGTCGCCGAACAGCTCGCGGGCCACGCTGACCGCCAGTTCGGTCTCCACAGGAGTGTTCACGAGCACCGGATAGCCCGGAAGAAAGCTCACCTGCGCGGTAGCGCCGTAGCTTTCGGCTTGCCCTTGCGCAATGGCGGCAATGCGTTCGCGCAGCTGCCGCTGCACCGCGTCGCTGAATGAGCGCGCACTGAGCTCCAGCGTGGCCGATCCTGCGATGACATTGTTGGCGCTGCCGCTTTGCAGCACGCCCACCGTGACGACCGCTGCCTGCGCGGGATCGATGTTGCGCGAGACGATGGTCTGCAGGGCCATGACCACGCTCGCCGCGACGACCGCCGGATCGATCGCCAAGTGGGGCCGGGCTGCGTGCCCGCCCTTGCCGTGGATGGTGATGACGACCTTGTCGCTTGCCGCCATGAACGGCCCGCTGCGAAAGAGAAACTTTCCCGCAGGCTGCCCCGGGTGGTTGTGCAGCCCGAACACCGCATCGCAGGGGAAGCGCTCGAACAGCGCGTCCGCGATCATGCGCGAGGCGCCGCTGTCGTGGCCCTTTTCCTCGGCAGGTTGGAAGTACAGGTTCAGCGTGCCCGAAAACTGCCGCGTGGTCGCCAGGTACTTCGCAGCGCCCAACAGGATCGCCGTGTGGCCATCGTGGCCGCAGGCGTGCATCGTTCCCGGCACGCTGCTGGCATAGCCAAGGCCCGTCTCTTCGTGGATCGGCAGCGCGTCCATGTCCGCGCGAAGCCCGATGCAACGAAGACCGCTGCCGGCGCGCAGGGTGCCGACCACGCCGGTCGTGCCGACTCCGGTGGTGACCTCGTAGCCCCACGAACGCAGCCGTTCGGCGACCAAGGCCGCGGTCGCATGCTCTTCGTAGGCCAGTTCAGGGTGTTGGTGGATGTGCTGACGCAATGTGCGCAGCTCAGAACTCATGGCTTCGAAGTCGAAAAGTTTGCCAATGGTCATGTCGTGGTGCTGTTGTTTCAAGGTGCTTGCGGAGTTTGCGTCCGGCATACTTCACGATCAACGGCATCCAAGACAGGATTGCGTTGCTTTTTGGTCAACACTGAATGAGGGGCTTGCTTTGGCAACGCGGGGATTGAGCGATCGACGATTGCGGTATTTCTACGAAGCGGTGGCGGCGGGCTCGCTGCGCGCCGCGGCACAGAAGCTGGACGTCGAGCCCTCGGTGCTCAGCCGTCAGATCCAGTTGCTCGAAACGGACCTGGGGGTGCAGTTGCTCGAACGACGCGGCCGCGGCGTCATGCCGACCGATGCAGCCCTGGTGGTCGTAGAACACTGCAAGGCGCGCTTCTCCTGCGAAGAAACGCTGCTGGCCCAGCTCGACGAACTCAACGGTCTGCAGCGCGGCGAAGTCCGGCTGGTCGCCGGCGAGGGGTTCATCGCCCACCTGCTCGCGCCCGTGCTGGAAGACTTCTGCGCCCGCCATCCCGGTGTGAGGATCTCGCTCGACCTGGCCAACGCGGCCGATGCGGTGCGGCTCGTCGTGCAGGACCGGGCGCACATCGGCCTGGCCCTGAGTCCGCCGCCGGAAGAGCACACGCAGGTGATGGCGTCTCGCAAGCAGCCGCTGTGCGCCATCGTCTGGCCGGGGCATCCGCTGCTGGCGCAGTCGCGCACGCGCCCGTCGCTGGCGGAGGCCACAGCGCATCCGCACGGCCTGATGTCGCAGGGTTTCGGGTTGCGGCAGCTGGTGCAGCTCGCGGCCTTTGCCGAGAACATCACGGTCAATCCATCGTTCACCAGCAATTCGATTGCCGTGCTGAAGCACTATGTTCAAGCGCGCGCCGGCATCACATTCCTCTCGACCTCGGCCGTCAGCGCCGAAACCGAGGCCGGCACGCTGGTAGCGCTGCCGATGCGCAACAAGGTCATGGCGCAAGCCGAGGCGCGGTTGATCGTGCGACGAGGGCGCCCCCTGTCATTCGCTGCGCAGCAACTCATCGCGTCCATTCGTCAACTGGGGCTGTTCACCGGGTCCTGAGCCCTCAAGAATTCGAGCATGACTTCGTCCGCTGCGTATCCATCGATTCAGCGGACAGCATGTCCTTGATGCGGGCGGTGTAGCTCATGCCCGATCCTCGGGCAGCTTGTAGTCCTTGAGCAGTTCGCGAAGCTTGGTCTTGAGGATCTTGCCGGTGGCGCCGATCGGAATCGCCTCGACGAACACCACGTCGTCGGGAATCTGCCACTTGGCCGTCTTGCCCTCGTAGAACTTCAGCAGCTCCTCGCGCGCGACCTCGGCGTTGGGCTTCTTCACCACCGCGATGATCGGACGCTCGTCCCACTTGGGGTGGTACACGCCGATGCAGGCGGCCATGGCGACGGCCGGGTGCGCGACGGCGATGTTCTCGATCTCGATCGAGCTGATCCACTCGCCGCCGGACTTGATCACGTCCTTGCTGCGGTCGGTGATCTGCAGGTAGCCCTCGGCGTCGATGGTGGCGACGTCGCCGGTGGGAAACCAGCCGCGGCCCTGCTCGTCGCGGATGAGCGGATCGCCGCCCTCGCCCTTGAAGTATTCCTTCACGATCCACGGGCCCTTGACCAACAGGTCGCCGTAGGCCTTGCCGTCCCAGGGCAGCTCCTTGCCCTCGCCGTCGACGATCTTCATGTCGACGCCGAAGATGGCGCGGCCCTGCTTCATGCGGATCTGCAGTTGCGCATCGGGCGGCAGCGACAGGTGCTTGTTCTTGAGCGTGCACAGCGTGCCGAGCGGGCTCATCTCGGTCATGCCCCAGGCATGCAGCACCTCGACGTTGTAGTTCTCCTGGAACGCCGTGATCATGGCCGGCGGGCAGGCCGAACCGCCAATGACGGTGCGGTTGAGCTTGCTGAACTTCAGGCCGTTGGCCTGCATGTGGCCGAGCATCATCTGCCACACGGTGGGCACGCCGGCCGCGAAGGTCACGCCCTCGGATTCGATCAGCTCGTACACCGACTTGCCGTCGAGCGCCGGGCCGGGAAACACGAGCTTGCAGCCCACCAGCGCGGCCGAGTACGGAATGCCCCAGGCGTTGACGTGGAACATCGGCACCACCGGCAGCACGGAGTCGCGCGCCGACAGCCGCATGACGTCGGGCAGCGCCGCGGCGTAGGCATGCAGCATGGTCGAGCGGTGGCTGTAGAGCGCGGCCTTGGGGTTGCCCGTGGTGCCGCTCGTGTAGCACATGCTCGAGGCCGAGTTCTCGTCGAAGGTGGGCCAGTCGTACGCGGTGGACTGCCCGCCGATCCAGCTTTCGTAGCTCACGAGGTTGGGCACGCCGCTGTCCGCCGGCAGCTTGCCGGCATCGCACAGGGCAATCCATTTGCGGACCGTGGGGCACTTGGCATGCACCGCCTGCACCAGCGGCAGGAAGTTCAGGTCGAAGCACAGAATCTGGTCTTCGGCATGGTTGGCGATCCAGGCGATCTGGTCAGGGTGCAGGCGTGGGTTGATGGTGTGCAGCACGCGGCCGCTGCCGCTCACGCCGTAGTACAGCTCCAGGTGCCTATAGCCGTTCCACGCCAGCGTGGCGATGCGGTCGCTGAACAGCAGCTGCTCGCCGTCCAGCGCATTGGCCACCTGCCGGGCGCGAGATGCGATACCGCCCCACGTCGTGCGGTGGATGTCGCCCTCGACCCGGCGCGAGACGATCTCGCCGTCGCCGTTGTGGCGCTCGGCAAACTCGATCAGCGACGAGATCAAGAGCGGTTGGTCTTGCATCAAACCCAGCATGAATATGTCCTCAATTGGAAGAACTCGGCGCAGCGCTGTGGACCACCGTCTGACCATTTCGTCCAGGCAGCGTCACGGCGTGCGATTCCGGAGATCACCACGTGTTCGCGTTGTGAGGGACTGAGCGCAGAAACGAGTTCAGTGCACCCGCCCACAGTGTGGCCAGTCCTACAGTGCCGTGTCCTCTGGTCTGTTCGCTCGCGGGGATCAGCAGGAGCCGGCCATTCGCAAGCTGGGCGATTCCACGTTCAGCGATGCCGGTCTCGGGTGGATTTCGTTCATCGTCGGCCGAGTTGACGGCGAGCAAATGTGCTCGGATTCGCTCGAGTCCGGCTGACGGGTCGTAGTCGCGCGAAGCCTCCCATTGGTAGAGCAAATCGTTGGCATCGCTGCTGAACGGCAATGCCCGCCGAGCCTCCAGCCAGTCGTCTGCCATCGCCCGAGTGCCGGCGACCTTCTGCAAGGCAAGCGAGCCTCCGTTGGTGGCAATACTGAAGAACTCCCACGCGGCCCTTACGCCAGGGGGTTGTTCGACGTAATTGCCTCCAGCCCACTGAGGGTCGTTGCGGATCGCATCAACAAGCAGCCGACGCATCAGCCAGTTTCGCCCCGACATGGAGGCCGGTAGCGACGACATCGGCACCAACGCGTCCATGAAGCGTGGGTGCCGAATGCCCCAAAGCCATGTGTGCATGCCTCCCATGGACACGCCAAGAACCAAGCGCAGGTGGCGCAGGCCCAATGCCTCGGTGACCACGCGGTACTGCGCATCGACCATGTCTTCATAGTTGTAGCGTGGGAAGCTCGCGCGCAGGCCATCGGACGGTTTCGCGCTACCGCCATGCCCGATTGCATCGGGCAGCACGATGAAATGCCGCGCCGCATCCAGCGGCTGGCCGGCACGGAACAGCTGGTTGCCGAACTCCGGCGACAGAAGCCCGCGTCCCGTACCCCCGGTTCCATGAAGGACGAGGACCGGCTCGCCCTGAGGATTCCCCAGCACGGTATAGCTCAGCGCGAGCGCCGGCATGACCTCGCCGCCGTGAAATCGGAACTCACGCGCCACGAATTCCCGCGTGACAGGGGTGTACCAATCCTGCGAACCAGATGCCTCGTTCATGTGGCGCGCGGGACGACGTGCCCCTCGACCTCAAGATCGAAGTTCAGCTCGACCTTGAGGCCGAGGGGATCGTTCAGGAATACCTGGTGCAACGATGTGCCCTTCAACGGGGTTTCGCTGAACTGCACATTCGCGGCACGCAGCGCCTCCCGCGTCGCATCCAGACCATGCGCCTTCAAGGCCACGTGATCCAGCGGACCGGGGCCATGGCTCGCCGACGGCGACGCCTGATGCAGTGCGTTCAAATGAATGATGGCATGCTCGCCTGCATAGAGCCAATACCCCGGATGCCGAAGCGCGGGTCGATAGCCTTCGCGCAGGCCCAGCGTGCCCGCATAGAAGTCGCGCAGCACTGGCAGGTCCTCGGGCGCACAACCGATGGTGAAATGATGGATCGCGGAGACCTCGACGCTCATGCCGCTCTCCGTTCGGCCATTGGATCCCGGCACAGGATGGCGTTCATCGCAGCCTGAAGTACCCACGGCGCATCTCCTGCGGCGGAGCGTGACCGCCAGGCCACATGCCCGTCAGGTCTGACAAGCACGGCGCCGTGTTCATCGATCCCATAGACGTCGAGCCAATTGACGTCCTCTGTCTGCAGATCGTCCCCGACGATCGTGCTGACGACGTGCCGCCCTTGCAGTCGAGCCGCGGCGTCGCGCCAGACCGAACCGCCGGGCGCGGTCAGCAATACGAAGTCGCGGCCAAACAGATCGGTCGTCGAGATCTCCTGCCCCGCCCTCCTCAAGCGTACGTGTGGGGCGCGGCAACCTGGCGTAGCACTCGGAACGTACTGCTGCACCTGGTCTTCGCTCTGCGCGGGCTGTCCGTCGGGCACGACCGCCGCCGATTCATAGCGCGCGCCGAACACCAGTCCGATCTCGTTGAGAAACTCCTTGCGCGGCAACACGGCCTCGGTCTGCCGGGCGGTGCGTCCCATCGACAGTGCATTCAGCAGGCTGGAATGGGTAACGGCTTCCCCGACAGGCCGGCGTTCCAAATCGTAAGTATCGAGCAGCGCGTCGCCGGCCTCTCCGTGCAGCACGGCAGCCAGTTTCCAGGCGAGGTTCTGTGCGTCCTGCACACCGGTGTTCAGGCCGAAGCCCCCGGTCGGCGGCATTTCGTGGGCGGCATCGCCTGCGAGAAAGACCGGACCGGAACGATAGCGTTGCGCGACCAGCGCCGACGCTCGCCACGCGCTGACACCCAGCAGTTCGATGTCGAGGTCATCGACGCCGACCGCGCGCCGGATGATCTCTGCGCAGAACGCGGGCGTGAACTGCTCGGGCGTGAAGCCATAGAGCGATAGCGATGTCACGAGGAAGCCCCAGCGGTCGGTGCCGTTGATCGTCAGGAAGGTGCCGCGCAGTTCGGGTTGTTCGATCAAATAAAGCGCCGACGGCCGTTCCGATACCCAACGCGAGAGGTCGCACTTGAAATGGATGTTGACGCTGTCGTAGACGTCGACTTCACCGGACCGCGAAATGCCCAGTTGGTTGCGGATCCTGCTCTGCGATCCATCGGCGGCGATGAGGTAGCGTGCCCGGACCTTTTCTCTGCTTCCATCGGCGCTCTGGAGGATGGCGCGCACGCCATCGGTGGTGCATTCGAGTTCGCTCATCTCCGTGTTGAAACGCAACCGCCCCGACCCGGCAGCTTCGGCGCGGTGCCGCAACACCGGCTCCAGAATGTCTTGAGAGCATCCGCAATTGCCGGCGATGGAAAAGGCCAGGTTGGAGGTTGACCCCCGTCCCGGCTGGAGGCGCTTGATCTCGCGGCCGGCCAAGCTCTCGGACCAGAGGATGGAGCCGGTGAATCGCTCGGGCATCGCCACGGCGCGAATCTGATCCTCCATGTCGATCTGGCGATACATCTCCATCGTGCGCGCGTTGAGCGCCCGCGCCTTCGGCAGGATCGCAGTCCCCGGATGGCGCTCGACCAGCAGCGATTCGATGCCAAAGAGCGACAGATAGATGGAAGCGGTGAGGCCAACAGGCCCGCCACCGACGATAAGAACTGGCACGTCAATCATTGAAAAAGCTCCATGCGCCTGCAGGCGCGGGTCAGAGAATTCGGGAGTATTTAGATCAGGAACTCGCGCAGGTGTTGCGCGACGGTTTTTGGCGCCTGTGCGGTGCCCAGGTGACCCACATCGGGCAACACGACAGAACGTGTGTCGCGAATGGAATTGGCGAGCTGCAGCGTGAGCGCAGCAGGCACCACGCAATCGATGGCGCCCGCCATCAGAAGCGTGGGTTGATCGATGGTCGAGATATCGAGATCCGGCATATCTGCGACCACCGAGGCCCGCCGGTCCGATCTGGCTGAACGCGCAGGCGCCGACTTGAAGTGATCGCGAAACGCTGGGTTGTCGACGAGGAATGGCGCCGGGAAAAAGATCTCGGCGAGCCGCTCGGCGCTGGCTGGCAGCGTTGCCCGCAAACGGCCGATCTCCTGCGCAATCTCCGGATTGGCCTCGGCGATCGAGACCGACAGCGGCCAGGTACTCGCCAGGACGAGGCGCCGCACCATGTCGGCGTGATGCACCCCGAGCGTCTGCGCGATG
Organism: Variovorax sp. SPNA7; assembly: GCF_033807855.1. NCBI lineage: Bacteria > Pseudomonadati > Pseudomonadota > Betaproteobacteria > Burkholderiales > Comamonadaceae > Variovorax > Variovorax sp. SPNA7. The sequence goes on along the minus strand of NZ_CP138513.1, from coordinate 1,999,046 downwards.
CGTCCGCCGAACGAAGTGCCGAACACGAATGCCTTGCTGTGTCCCAACGCCTCGAGCAAAGCCCGGGCGTCATCGGCCAGATCAATGAGGGAGGGGTGCGATTCCGGGCTCACGGTATCGCCGCAGTCACGTTGGTCGTAGGTGACGACCGTGTAGCGATCAACGAGTTCCGGAAGGATGCGAGCGAACTGACGGCGGCTGCCTTCGGCGCCATGAAGCATCAGCAATGCCGGCCCCTTACCCGTCGTTTCAAAGGCGGTCCGCGTTCCACGAAGTTCGATGAATCCAGGCATCTTTCTCTCTCAGCCCATCTGGATGTTGAGCGGTGGAAGCAACTTGCGGTAGCGTTCGATCTCGCTCGCCACATAGGCCTTGAACGGCTCGGGCGGTAGAAGCTCGGGTTCGTCGCCGTTGTCGCGCATGAAGGCCTTCACGGCGGGAGACCGCCCTGCTCTTGCGATCGTGTCGTAGAGTGAGCGCACCATGTCCGGCGGCATCTTTGCGGGGCCGAAGATGCCCGACCAAGCCGGAATTTCTTCGACTTTCAAGCCCTGTTCTGCGAACGTCGGCACGTCAGGCAACAAGGCGGAGCGGACGCTTCCGGAGATCCCGAGGGCGCGCAGTTGCCCCGCCCGAATCTGCTGCCCTGCAGTCGATGGTGCCAAGAAAGCCGAATCGACGGTTCCCGCCAGCAAGTCGGTGATCGGCGTGCCCTTGAACGGCACATGCAGCAGTTCGATGCCCGCGCCCAGGCAGAAGAAAACACCCATCACGTGCGTGGTGTTGCCAACGCCCGATGAACCGAAGCTCAGTTTTCCCGGCTGCGCCTTGGCTGCGGCAACGAACTGCTCCAAGGTCTTGTACGGCGACTTCTGGCTGACCAGCAGCGCGAAACCTACCGAGTGCGCAAGCCGCGTGATGGGCGTAAAGTCGGCGATCGGGTCGAAGGGCAGTTTCTTGATGAGGATGGCGTTCGTCGTGTAGCCGCCTGTCGTGAACAACACTGTGTTCCCATCGGGCCGTGCGCGTGCCACGTCGAGTGAACCGAGCACACTGCCTGCTCCGGGCTTGTTGTCCACGATCACAGGGCGCCCGCTGTTCTTGCTCAGGGCGTCTCCCAGCACTCGCGCCGCCACATCCGTTCCGCTGCCCGCAGTGAAGGGGACCACGATGCGCAGTGGTGCGTCCTGCGCCCAAGCCAGCTGCGGTGCCAGCGTCGCGGCCGCGACAGCTCCCAAAAATGCTCTTCGATCACTCAACATTGCGTGTCTCCATTCTTGTGAAATCCATTCCGACATCACGAGATTAGATTTCGACGCCGCTCACGTCCAAGTGAATTTTCTGACCGCTTTCATAACTTCCCGGCATCGCTCTGAGGCACCGGACCCATCTTTAGGACAGCTCGGCGTGCGGCCACTTTCCCTCACGCACATGGCGCTCGACCACCATGCGCAACACCCCCATTACGCCCTCGGTGGCACGGGACGGCGGTCGGTCCGAGGCACGCGCCAGCAAGCGGTGCAGGAACAGGCCGTCAATGGGCACAGCGCGCAGCCGTTGCGCCTCGATGTCCTCCCTGACCGCTGCCGCGAAGTGTGCGGTGAGGCCAACGCCGTTCAATACAAGCCGTCGCGCGACCTCGACGGTCTCGACCTCGACGAGATGATGGAGTTCGATTCTGGCGCGTGCGGCAGCCGCCTCCATTTCGAGCCGTACGCCGGGCTTCACCAAGCCAGTCATGACAAGCGGTACGCCAGCCAGATCGCGGATCTTGATGCGGCTCTTCTGGATGTGAGGGTCGTCCGGTTTGCCGATCAGACAGATTTGCTCCTTCAGTAGCGGCGTGGTCGACAAGTTCGTTCGATCGACGGGCTCGATCAACAGCGCGATATCGACATCGCCCTGCGCGAGCATGGTATGCAGCGAAGGGGCGAAGCCTTCGATGAACCGCAGCCGCACTTCCGGAAAGTGCTGCAGCACCGCCTTTGTCAAGATGACCGTAAGTTGCTGCGCAAGCCCTGGCGAGAGACCTATCGCCACTGGGCCCCGTGGCTCTCGCTGCATGCCCAGCAGGTCGGACTTTATCTGCTCGGTGTAGCGCAGCAGGAACAGAGCGCGCTCGAGGAGCAAGCGAGCCTCGTCCGTTGGTGACGCCCCGCGCGCGTGGCGTTCGAAGAGCTTTACGCCAAGCTCTTCCTCCAGTAGGCGAATCTGTCGGCTCAGTGCCGGCTGCGTCACGTGAAGTACGCCTGCGGCCTTGCCATAGTTCTGCTGTGTTGCCAGTGCGACGAAGTAGCGAAGTTGCCTGAGGTCCATTTCAATATGTTAGCGAGGGCTGAGCTATGGATTCCAAGTACCCGCGTGGGGCGCGATCTGCAGGGCCTCACGGTCAATCCGCTGTCCAACGGCTGCTCGACCGCCGGCTTTTCACGGGTCCATCCAGAAACCTATCCAGCCGTCGAGCATCGCCAAGTTTGGTCGGCGTCACGTTGGGTCGATGGGCTGAGTTCTGGTAGGTCCAGCCGTAGGCCCGCTCTCGCAACGCGGAACTGGACGAACCTCTCGGCCTTGCCGTTGGTCTGCGGCCGGTAGGGCCGAGTGAAGATGTGCTTGGTGCCCAGCTCAATCCAGTTTCCCCTGAACTCGCGCGAGCTGAAGGCCGCACCGTTATCCGTCAGCAGTCGCTGCACGGTGATGCTCAGGCGGGAGTAATAGGCCGTCGTGACCTCAAGACGATTAATCGCGTTAGCTCTCGCGTAGGCCAGAACGGCAGCATGCTTGTGGTTATACAGGCGGTCTTCTCGAACAAGCGGAGTATCGACATCGCGGGCGTTCTACCCGCTTCCAAACGAGTCCATTGGAACTGCCTCGCATTGCTACAGCGAGTTTGTCTCGGCAGACATGCCCGGCAATCTATGGACGTTCCGCAACGGCATTGGACGCACTGCGGAAGAAGCGAAAGGCGATGCCCATGCGAAGCCAAACCAACCATGAACTGAGTGCGTGCACCGCCGCCGGGCCGATCGCTCAACGAGCCATGCTGGCGGTTCGTCTGCTGCAGAAGGCACTCGCGCTTCTTTGCTCCGATTCAACGATGCCGCTGGCGCAGACGATCAAGTGCGCCCCCACAGGCTTTTGAGACTGCCTGAAATCGAGCGCCTCACCGGCCTGCACAGATCAGCCATCTAGGAACAAATGCGCAGAGGCCTCCGGGCCGGCGTCGAGATACGTCATGCGCTGGAGCGCAAGTACCCTCGTGCAGGATCGAGCTGGGGTTGATTCTGGGTCTTTCCTCAAGACCAACATTCCACCGCCCGGCGCAGCGGCATCTTCCGGCGTCACCATCTCTATGACGAGACCTTCCAGCGGGCGTTCAAGCGGCCGTACGTCAGGCCGGCATCACCAAGCCGGCAACGCCCCACACGCTGCGGCACAGCATTGCTACACACTTGCTACAGGCAGGCAGCGACATCCGCACCGTGCAGGAACCCTGGACCACGCGGATGTGGCAACGACCATGATCTACACCCACGTGCTGCGGATGGGTGGCAGCGCAGTACGCAGCCCCTTGGACGCATTGACCAGTGCTGAGACGCCGCAAAGCTTCCCTTGGTGAACTTCCGCCTTCAGGCTTGACCGCCCGCAGGCCGACACCGAATGAGGGACCGTTCATGGCTGAGACTTCTCGCTCGCTCCAGCGTGGCCAGCGCCAGTAAGCTGATGTTCGTCCCTAGTTCGGAATAACGAAGGGCCGCTCCCCGCAGCGATGATGGGCGATGCCCTCGGCAAAGAGCGGTCGTCGGCGACGCTCGACAGCAGATCGGGAGTGCCGTAATAACACCCGGGGGGGGCAGTTCTCAAGCGGCCGCTTTCAACGCAACCGCCGGAGAGCCTGCTTTGGTAGCCAGAACGTCCAGATAGTCCGCCCATCGCTGGAGCATCACGGCGCGCTGTTTGAGGTACTGCGTACGGTTGTAGGCGCGCCCGTTGGCGTCCTTGACAGCGTGCGCCAACTGGGCCTCGATTACCAGCGGATCGATTTCCAGCACTTCAGCGAGCAGGGTGCGGGCTGTCGCTCGGAAGCCATGAACCGTTTGGACGGTCGGGCCGTACCCCAAGGTCAGAAGCGCTGCACGCAGGGTGTTGTCGGAGATCGGCCGCTCATGACTGCGCTCGCCCGGGAAGACAAGCGCACCTTGACCGGTAATGGGATGCAGCTGGCGCAGCAGCTCCACAGCCTGCCTGGGCAGAGGCACCAAGTGCGGATCACCATGCTGCTTGCCGTCGATGCGCCGCTTCATCCGCGCAGCGGGCACGGTCCAGAGCGCCCCGTCAAGATCGATCTCGGCCCAGGCCGCCGCTCGCAGCTCGTTCGGGCGTTGAAAAAGCATAGGCGCCAGCTGAAGCGCCGTACGCACGATGGCTCCGCCCTGGTAGCCCCGAATGACGCGAATCAGCGTTCCCAATTGGGCCGGATCGGTGATCGCCGCAAAGTGCCGCTTCTTGTGGGGTGTCAGCGCCCCCTTGAGATCCGCCGTGATATCGCGCGGCGCCCGCGCGGTGGCGACCGCATAGCGCCACACTGCGCGTGCTGTCATCAGCACGCGGCCGGCCACGTCGAGAGCGCCACGCTCCTCGACACGGCGCAGGGCGGCCAACAACTCGATGGCTTCGATTTCGCTGATGCGACGAGCAGCGAAGTACGGAAACAGGTCCTTTTCCAGGTTGCGCTTCTCGCGCGTGGCGTAGTGGCCGCTCCAGCGCTCATGGTGCTTGTCGAACCACTCTAGCGCCGTCTCTCGAAAGGTATCACCGGTGTTCACGGCCGCCTTGAGCTTGACGACCTGCCTCGCCTGAATGGGATTGATCCCGGCCGCCTTCTGCGCCTTGGCCGCATCACGCGCCTTGCGCGCCGCCGCAAGGCTCACGTCGGGATAGGAGCCCAGCGCGAATTTCTTCTCGGCCCCCTGAATCTTGAACTTCCAGAACCATCGGCGAGAACCCGAGGCCGCAACCTCCAGATAGAGGCCGCCTGCGTCGGCGTAGCGTGCCTGCTTTCGGTCAGGCGGACAGGAGGCGTTGCGGCATGCGGCATCGGTCAACGGCATGGGGGTACATCCATAGGGGTGGGGGTACAAAACCGCCGTTCCAGGGGGTTCAGGCGGTTTGTACCCCCTTTTGTACCCCCACTTGGCGCTGGCAGTCACCGGATTTCAGTGTATGCCTCCGGACACGATTCGCCAATTTCCCCAATGAAAAAGGGCGTCCGGTGATGAAACCGGACGCCCTTGGACGTTTTATTGGTCGGTGTGAAAGGATTCGAACCTTCGACCCCTTGCACCCCATGCAAGTGCGCTACCAGGCTGCGCCACACACCGAAGCTCTCAATTATAGCCGGCTGAAATCACCGTCCGATGGTCAGCAGCTCACGAATTTCAAAAAGCTCGCGGCGCAGGTGCAGCAACTGCGACGGATCGACCGTGCGGGCCGCCGCCTTGGGCTCGGCCTCGGGGCTGGTCTTGCCTTCTTCCTGGTGGATGGCCGCGTCGAATTCTTCCTGGTCGATCTCGACGGCTTCCATGCCCTCGAGCGGCACCACGCCGGCCTTGCGCCGGTCGCGTTCGCCCTGCACGAGTTCTTGCAGTTTGTTGCGCGCGCCGCTGATGGTGAAGCCCTGGTCGTAGAGCAGGTCGCGGATGCGGCGGATCATGAGCACCTCGTGGTGCTGGTAGTAGCGCCGGTTGCCGCGCCGCTTCATGGGGCGCAGTTGCGTGAACTCCTGCTCCCAATAGCGCAGCACGTGCGGCTTGACGCCGCAAAGCTCGCCAACCTCACCAATGGTGAAGTAGCGTTTGACGGGAATGGGCGGGAGCGTTTTCTCCATTGAAATCAAGACCGTGCGCGGGAAACCTTAGAGATTACTCTACGCACGCGCAGGGCTCCAAGCACTTATTCGGCGCCCAGGCTCCACTCGACCTCGGAAGTGCCGCTCTGCTCGATGCTTCCGTGGATTTGTTCCTTGAGCTTGGCGCTCGCATGGAAGGTGGCGACGCGGCGCTCGCCGATGGGAATGGCCTCGCCGGTGCGCGGGTTGCGGCCCGGTCGCGGCGCCTTCACGCGGATCTGGAAGTTGCCGAAGCCTGAGATCTTGACGTCGGTACCCTCGATCAGGCTGTTGGCGATGAGGTCGAAGAAGGCCTCGACCATGTCCTTGGATTCGCGCTTGTTGAGGCCGATCTGCTCGAACAGCAGATCGGCCAGGTGCGCCTTGGTGAGTGCGGGCGTTTCGAGGGCTTCGAGCGTGAATTCCGCAGCGTTCATTCTCATCAACCTCTCAGGCGTGCGCCGAGTCTGGCGCTCAGTTGTTCGACGATGGCGCGCACGGCCGGTTCCACCTGCTCGTCGGTCAGCGTGGCGCTGTCGTCCTGGAAGCTCAGGCGGACCGCCATGCTCTTTTCTCCCTGCGCCAGGCCGCCCGATGCCGGCACCGCACCGTCGCGCGCGGGTTGCGGACGGTAGATGTCGAACAGCGTGGCGTCGCGCAGCAGCCCCTGCCCCGCTGCCGCCGATTGAATGGCCTGCATCAACGCATTGTGCGTGACGGCTTCGGCCACCACCACCGCAATATCGCGCTCCACCGCCTGGTGCTTGGGCACCGGCCGCGCCACCGGCACGGGGCGCGCGGCGACGGCGTCGAGGTCGAGCTCGAACAGCACCGGCGCCAGCGCGAAGTCCCACTTCTGGCGCCAGCGCGGATGCAACTCGCCGATGAAGCCGATGGCCTTGCCGTCGACCAGCACGCGCGCCGAGCGGCCGGGGTGCAGGGCCGGGTGCTCGGCCGGCTCGAAGCTGGCCACGCGCGGCGCGAGCAGCGCTTCGACGTCGCCCTTGGCATCGTAGAAGTCGACGCGCTGCGGCTTGCCGTCCCAGCGCGCTTCTTCCGCATCGCCCCAGGCAAGGCCGGCCACGCGCATGGGCTGGTCGACGCCACGCACGGTGCTGTCGGTGGTGGCCACGCTGTCGTCGCGCATGAACACGCGGCCCACTTCGAACACGCGCACGCGCGGCGCCTTGCGGTCGAGGTTGAACTTGAGCACCTGCAGCAGCGAGCCCAGCAAGGACGAGCGCATCACGCTCATCTGGCTGGCAATCGGGTTGAGGAGCTTCACCGGATTGGCATTGCCGGCCAGGTCCTGCTCCCAGTGCGCTTCGACAAAACTGAAGTTGATGGTTTCCTGGTAGCCGAGCGCGGCCAGGCTGCGGCGCACCGCGAAGCGGCTGCGCCGGGCCTCGGGCCGCACGCGCGCGGTGATGGGCGCGAGCGGCGCATTGGTCGGCAGGTTGTTGAAGCCGATCAGGCGTGCCACCTCTTCGAGCAGGTCTTCCTCGATCAAGAGGTCGAAGCGGTGCGGCGGCGGCGTGACGGTCAAGGTGCCCTCGCCTTCGCGCAGCGCAAAGCCGAGGCGGCGCAGCGCATCGGCGCATTGCGCCTGCGTGAGCGGCATGCCGATGACGCGCGCCGCACGCGCCACGCGCAGCGTGACGGGCATGGCCTCGGGCACGTTCAGTATCTTGTCGTCCATGGCGCCGGCCTGGCCGCCGCAGATCTCGATGATGAGCTGGGTGATGCGCTCGATGATTTCCACCGTGCGGCTCGGATCGACGCCGCGCTCGTAGCGGTGCCCCGCATCGGTCGAGAAGTTGAAGCGGCGCGAGCGGCCCTGGACGGCCTCGGGCCACCAGAACGCGGCCTCGACGTAGATGTTGCGCGTATCGTCGGACACCGAGGTGGCATCGCCGCCCATGATGCCGGCGAGCGATTCGACGGCCTGGTCGTCGGCAATCACGCCGACCTTGTCGTCCACGCCGATGGTGTTGCCGTTCAGCAGCTTGAGCTGCTCGCCCGCCTTGCCCCAGCGCACCGTGAGGCCGCCGTGGATCTTGTCGAGGTCGAAGATGTGGCTGGGCTGGCCGTACTCGAACATGACGTAGTTCGAGATGTCGACCAGCGGCGTGACGCTGCGCTGGCCGCAGCGCGCCAGGCGATCGACCATCCAGGCCGGCGTAGCCACCTTGGTGTTCACGCCGCGCACGATGCGGCCCGAGAAGCGGCCGCAGAGCTCGGGCGCTTCCACCTTGACCGGCAGCACGTCGGCAAACGACGCGGCCACCGGCGCGATGGCGGGCGTCTTGAGCGGCGCACCGGTCAGCGCCGCGAGTTCGCGCGCAACGCCGTACACGCTCAGGCCATGCGCGAGGTTGGGCGTGAGCTTGAGCGTGAGCAGCGCGTCGTCGAGCCCGAGCACGTCGCGCACGTCGGCGCCAATGGGTGCGTCGGCATCGAGCTCGAGCAGGCCGCCGTGGTCTTCACTGAGCTTCAGCTCGCGCGCCGAGCACAGCATGCCCTGGCTCTCGACGCCGCGCAGCTTGCCGAGCTTGATGAGAAAGGGCTTGCCGTCTTCACCGGGCGGCAGTTCGGCACCGACCAGCGCGCAGGGCACCTTGATGCCGACACGCGCATTGGGCGCGCCGCACACGATGTTGAGCAAGGCGCCCTGCCCCGCGTCGACCTGGCACACACGCAGGCGGTCGGCATTGGGATGCTGCACGGCTTCCTTGATTTCGCCGACCACGATGCGGCTGAAGGGCGGCGCCACGGGGCGGCGTTCTTCGACCTCGAAGCCGCCCATGGTGAGCGTTTCGGCCAGCTCGGCGCTGCCAAGAGGCGGATTGCAGAACTCGCGCAGCCAGGATTCCGGGAATTGCATCTCTTCGATCTCGTATTCGTATTTGTTTCTGTGGACGGGTGCTTACTGGAACTGCGAGAGAAAGCGCAAGTCGCCGTCGAAGAACAACCGCAGGTCGTTCACGCCGTAGCGCAGCATGGTGAGCCGGTCGGGACCCATGCCAAAGGCAAATCCGATGTAGCGCTCGGGGTCGAGCCCCATGTTGCGCACCACGTTCGGATGCACCTGGCCCGAGCCCGCGACTTCGAGCCAGCGGCCGGCCAGCGGACCGCTCGCAAACTGGATGTCGATCTCGGCGCTGGGCTCGGTGAACGGGAAGAAGCTCGGACGGAAACGCAGCACGAGATCGTCGCTCTCGAAGAAAGTGCGGCAGAAGTCGGTGAACACGACCTTCAGGTCCTTGAAGCTCACGTTCTCGCCGAGCCACAGGCCTTCGCACTGGTGGAACATGGGCGAGTGCGTGGCGTCACTGTCGACGCGGTAGGTACGGCCCGGCGCGATCACGCGGATCTCGGGCGCCTTGACGGTGCCGGTGGTGTCGGCCGCGGCCGCCGCGAATTCGGCGGCGTACTTCTTGATGTGCTGATGCGCATAGCGCACCTGCATCGGGCTGGTGTGCGGACGCAGGTTGTAGGGGATGCCGTCGTCGCCGTTCAGGTCGACGTAGAAGGTGTCCTGCATCGAACGCGCCGGATGGTTCGGCGGGTTGTTGAGCGAGGTGAAGCTGTGCCAGTCGCTCTCGATCTCGGGGCCGTCGGCCACGTCGAAACTCATGCTCGAGAAGATCTCCTCGATGCGCTCCAGCGTGCGGCTCACGGGGTGCAATCCGCCCGGAATGCGGCGGCGGCCGGGCAGGCTCACGTCGAGCGCCTCGGCGCGCAGCTGCAGCGAAAGCTCTTCGTCGGCGAGCTGCTGGCGGCGCTCGGTCAGTGCGGACTCGATGGCCTGCTTGGCCACGTTGATGGCGGCGCCGCGCGACTTCTTCTCGTCGACGCTGAGCGCGGCCATGCCCTTCATCAGCTCGGTGATGCGGCCCGACTTGCCGAGGAACTGGGCCTTGGCGTTTTCGAGCTCGGCGGGCGTTTTCGCTTCGGCGAAGGCGGCGCGGGCGGTGTCGACAAGGGAGTCCAACTCGTTCATAGCAACAAAAATTAGGCGGGGAAATAAAAAAAGAGCTGGAGCCTTTTCAAGCGCCAGCCCTTGTGTCGTGGGCGCAGGAAGCCACCCGAAGGCGGCACTCCTGCTGTGCAGAATCAAGCAGCCAGCTTGGCCTTGACCTGCTCCACGATGCCGGCAAAAGCGGCCTTGTCGTGCACTGCGATGTCCGCAAGCATCTTGCGGTCGATCTCGATTCCGGCCTTGCGGATGCCGTTTGCGAACTGGCTGTAGGTCAGGCCCAGTTCACGCGAGGCGGCGTTGATACGCGCGATCCACAGTTGACGGAAAACGCGCTTCTTGGTGCGGCGGTCACGGTAGGCATATTGCCCAGCCTTCATCACCGCCTGCTTGGCGATGCGGAAGACATTGCCGCGGCGACCGCGGAAACCCTTGGCGAGTGCGAGAACTTTCTTGTGGCGGGCGCGAGCCGTTACACCACGTTTGACGCGAGGCATGTGTGTACTCCTTGTTCGTCTGAGTTAAATGCCACGGCCGGGCAGCATGGCGGCGACAGAAACCATGTTGGTCTCATGCACTGCGACTGCACCACGCAGGTGACGCTTGTTCTTGGTGGTCTTCTTCGTCAAGATGTGACGCTTGAAGGCTTGACCGCGCTTGACGGTGCCACCGGGACGAACGCGGAAACGTTTTTTCGCGCTGCTCTTGGTCTTCATTTTGGGCATGTGAATGCTCCTTTAGTTTGTGCTCGTGAGGCGCCGCGGATACTCCACGGACTTGTTGGCCCCGAGACACTTCTTTATCCCGCCCCTGCCTGCCCTTCCTGCGAAGCGCCGGCAGCGGCGAAATTCTTCATCAAACCCTGCAATCTCTCTACCTGCCGCCGTGGCAGCCTTTTCAGGCCGCCGCGGGCGCCGAAGCTTCCGAAGAAGCAGGCTTTGCGGCACCACCGCCGCCGCCCGGCTTCTTGCGGCCCGGCGCGATCATCATGATCATCTGCCGGCCTTCGAGCTTGGGAAACTGCTCCACGACGATCAGGTCGCCCAGCTCATCGCGGATTCGCTGCAGCAACGCCAGACCGAGCTCCTGGTGCGTGATCTCGCGGCCGCGGAAGCGCAGCGTGATCTTGCATTTGTCGCCCTCTTCAAGAAAGCGCTTGATGTTGCGCATCTTGATGTTGTAGTCGCCGTCGTCGGTACCGGGGCGGAACTTGATTTCCTTGACCTCGATGACCTTCTGCTTCGACTTGGCCTCGGCCGCCTTCTTCTGCTCGTGGTACTTGAACTTGCCGTACTCGATCAGACGGCACACGGGCGGATTGGCCGCGGCAACGACCTCTACCAGATCCACGTCAGCCTCACCGGCGAGGCGCAAGGCCTCGGAGAGACTCATAACACCCAATGGCTCGTTTTCCGGGCCTACAAGGCGGACTTCCGGGGCCATGATTTCCCGGTTCAGGCGGTGTTGGCGTTCCTCGCGGTGGCGGCGGTCGCGAAATGCAGTAGCGATGGTCAGAATCCTTCAAAAATTGCTACAAAATCTGTAGCGGAAGCCGGGTCAGTCCTCGCGGACAAGCGGCATGATGGGTCAAGAAACACACATGAGGGTGCTTCCAGGACAAATCAACGCTTGTCAGCAATATCCTGATTGAGCCGTCGTACGAACGACTCGAGGGACATTGCACCGAGGTCTTGATTGCCCCGGGCGCGCACTGCGACGGCACCAGCCTCCTTCTCTTTGTCACCCACGACAAGGATGTAGGGAAGCTTTTGCAACGAATGCTTGCGTATTTTATACGTAATCTTCTCGTTGTGCAGATCCAGCTGGACCCTAAGCCCTTGATTCTGCAGCGTTTTCGCCACTGAAGCGGCGTAGTCGGCCTGTCCTTCGCTGATGTTGAGCACCGCCACCTGCACTGGAGCGAGCCATGCGGGCAGCGCGCCGGCATGGTGTTCGATCAGCATGCCGATGAAGCGCTCGAGGCTGCCGACGATGGCGCGGTGCAGCATGACGGGGTGCGCGCGGCCGCTCGTTTCCGTGACGTACTCGCCGCCCAGGCGCTCGGCCGTGTTGAAGTCGACCTGCATCGTGCCGCACTGCCACTGGCGGCCCAGCGCGTCCTTCAGCGTGTATTCGATCTTGGGGCCGTAGAAGGCGCCGTCGCCGGGCGAGATGATGAAGTCGACGCCCGAACGGCGCAGCGCCTCCATCACCGCATGCTCGGCCTTGTCCCAGAGCTCGTCGGAGCCCACGCGGTTGTCGGGGCGCGTGGCCACCTTGTAGAGGATATCCGTGAAGCCGAAGTCGGCGTACACCTTCTGCAGCTGTGCCGTGTAGGCCACGCACTCTTCGAGGATCTGGTCCTCCGTGCAGAAGATGTGGCCGTCGTCCTGCGTGAAGCCGCGCACGCGCATGATGCCGTGCAGCGCGCCGCTGGGCTCGTTGCGGTGGCACTGGCCGAACTCGCCGTAGCGCAGCGGCAGGTCGCGGTAGCTGCGCAGGTCGCTCTTGAAAATGAGCACGTGGCCCGGGCAGTTCATCGGCTTGAGCGCGTACTCGCGCTTTTCCGACTCCGTCGTGAACATGTTGTCGCGGTAGTTCTGCCAGTGGCCCGTTTTCTCCCACAGGCTCTTGTCGAGGATCTGCGGACCCTTCACTTCCCAATAGCCCGTGTCGCGGTAGATGCCGCGCATGTACTGCTCCACCGCCTGCCACAGGGCCCAGCCCTTGGGGTGCCAGAACACCACGCCCGGCGCCACTTCGTCGATGTGGAAGAGATCCAGCTCCTTGCCCAGCTTGCGGTGGTCGCGCTTCTCGGCTTCCTCGATGCGCTGGATGTACTGGTCGAGCTGCTTCTTGTCGGCCCAGGCCGTGCCGTAGATGCGCTGCAGCTGCTCGTTCTTGGCGTCGCCGCGCCAGTAGGCGCCGGCGAGCTTCGTGAGCTTGAAGACCTTCAGGAAGCGCGTGTTCGGCACGTGCGGGCCGCGGCACATGTCGACGTATTCCTGGTGGTAGTACAGGCCCATGGCCTGTTCGTCGGGCATGTCCTCGACCAGGCGCAGCTTGTAGTCCTCGCCGCGTGACTTGAAGACCTCGATGACTTCGGCGCGCGGCGTCATCTTCTTGACCACGTCGTAGTCCTGCGCGATGAGCTCGCGCATGCGCGCCTCGATGGCGGCCATGTCCTCGGGCGTGAAGGGGCGCTCGTAGGAGATGTCGTAGTAGAAGCCTTCCTCGATCACCGGGCCGATGACCATCTTGGCCGTCGGATAGAGCTGCTTCACGGCGTGGCCGACCAGGTGGGCCGTCGAGTGGCGGATGATTTCCAGGCCCTCGTCGTCCCTGGGCGTGATGATCTGGAGCCTGGCGTCATGGTCGATGACGTCGCTGGCATCGACCAGCCGGCCGTCGATCTTGCCGGCCACCGTCATCTTGGCGAGCCCGGGTCCGATGGACTGGGCAACTTCGGCCACCGAAACCGGGCCGGGGAACTCGCGGCGCGAGTTGTCGGGAAGCGTGATCTGGATCATGGAAAACCTCGGGCGAAAAAACAAAAAGCGCGGTGACTGGCCGCGCTTTGCTTGGGATGAGAGCTGGAAGAAACCAGCGAGCGCGGGCTACCGGCCCTTTTCTTCGGAGATGAAGAAAAAGCCGCTGAATCCTTGCGGAGTAGTTCGCGGTGTCATAACCAAGGTGCCTTTCTCGCTCTTGTTGGGTGCAGAGGGCGCAATTCTATCCGCTGGCCGCCAGGCCAAAAAAAAGCCCGGCGCTCGGCCGGGCTCGAAGGTGACAGCGAAATCGTTGTGCTGGCGGAATCAGCGGATCAGTGGAACTGCTCTTCTTCGGTCGAGCCGGTCAGCGCCGTGACGCTGGACTTGCCGCCCTGGATGACCGTGGTCACCTCGTCGAAGTAGCCGGTGCCGACTTCCTGCTGGTGCGACACGAAGGTATAGCCGCGATCGCGCGCCGCGAATTCGGGCTCCTGCACCTTCTCGACGTAGGCCGACATGCCGCGCTGCACGTAGTCTTGCGCGAGGTCGAACATGTTGAACCACATCGAGTGGATGCCGGCCAGCGTGATGAACTGGTACTTGTAGCCCATGGCGCCGAGTTCCTTCTGGAACTTGGCAATGGTCGCGTCGTCGAGGTTCTTCTTCCAGTTGAACGACGGCGAGCAGTTGTAGGCCAGCATCTTGCCGGGGTGCACCTTGTGGACTGCGTCGGCAAAACGCTTGGCAAACTCGAGGTCGGGCGTGCCGGTTTCGCACCACACCAGGTCGGCGTAGTGGGCGTAGGCAATGGCGCGGCTGATGGCCTGGTCGATGCCCTTCTTGGTCTTGTAGAAGCCTTCGGCGGTGCGCTCGCCGGTGAGGAAGGGCTTGTCGTTCTCGTCGTAGTCGCTGGTGATGAGGTCGGCGGCTTCGGCGTCGGTACGGGCAATCACGAGCGTCGGCGTGCCGCAGACGTCGGCGGCCATGCGCGCGGCGATGAGCTTCTGCACGGCCTCGGTGGTGGGCACGAGCACCTTGCCGCCCATGTGGCCGCACTTCTTGACCGAGGCGAGCTGGTCCTCGAAGTGCACGCCGCCGGCGCCGGCCTTGATCATGGCCTTCATCAGCTCGAAGCCGTTCAGCACGCCGCCAAAGCCGGCTTCGGCGTCAGCGACGATGGGCGCGAAGTAGTCGACGTAGCCCTTGTCGCCGGGGTTCACGTTCTTGGACCACTGGATTTCGTCCGCGCGGCGGAAGGTGTTGTTGATGCGCTCGACCACGGTCGGCACCGAGTCCACCGGGTACAGCGACTGGTCGGGGTACATCGCCGAGTAGGTGTTGGCGTCCGCGGCAACCTGCCAGCCCGACAGGTAGATGGCCTTCACGCCGGCCTTCACCTGCTGCATGGCCTGGCCGCCCGTGAGCGCGCCGAGGCAATTGACGTAGGGCTCGTTGTTCACCAGCTCCCAGAGCTTCTCGGCGCCGCGGCGCGCGAGCGTGTGCTCGATGGGGAAGGAGCCGCGAAGGCGGACCACGTCGGCCGCGCTGTAGCCGCGCTTGATGCCCTTCCAGCGGGGATTGGTGGCCCATTCTTTCTCGAGGGCGGCAATTTGCTGTTCGCGGCTCAATTGTTCGGTGAGGGTCTGGGGCATGGTCACTCCGTGAGGTTGATTGAAAGGATCGGGCGCTGCGGCCGTGGAGTTACTCTAAACCGAAGCCAGACTCTTATGTCTTATAGAAGACATATTTTTAGTCCATCAAAATCAACTACTTACGCAGACATTTCTCAATGCAAAATTATTTTTCTCATATTGAGAAAAAATATTGCGCCGCAGCAGCCACTCTTTTCGCAATGTGCAATCGGTCTTTCAGGCGTGAAAACCCGGCGCCGGGAACGCCTCAGCTGGCAGCGGCGTGCGCGATCCAGTCGCCGCTGTCGATCACCGCGCGCCCTTCGATGCGCGACGGGTGGATCTCGTAGACCAGGCATTCGAAGCGCTGCGCACCCGCTTCCACGATCAGGTGGCGGCGGATGTATTCGCCGGAACCATCATCGGCAACTCCCTCGAGCCGGTCGAGCTCGGCTTCCACCTGGGGCGCGACGCGGTAGATCTCGCCGACCACGCGCCGCTGTCCGCCGAACACCGCGCCTGGGTAGGCGCCCAGGTCGTACAGGGTGGCGGCAATGCTCGCGTCGGCCACGTGGACCGGCGCGGGCCGATAGCGCGCGATGTCGTTGCGCCCGCCGCGGCGCAGGGTGCCGTAGACGAAGACGTGGCGCTGTGCGCTTGCGTCCGGCGCGCCATCGGGCTCGGGGGAATGGGGCATCATCGAATCCATCGTTCCAACAAGCCGTCCAGTCTATTGAACACCGCTGCTCCCGCCAGCCGCCTGCTGGCCTATGGTTGCCTGGCCCTGAGCATGTCGCTCGTCGGCAGCTACGTTGCCCTCTCCAAGCCGCTGGTGGCGGCCTTCCCCGTGCTGCTGCTCGCCTGGCTGCGCTTCGGCATCGCGGCGCTGGCCATGCCGCACTGGCTGCGGCGCGCACCGGGCGAGCCGCCGATGAGCGCACGCACGCGCGGGCTGGTCTTTCTCGAATCGTTCCTCGGCAACTTCCTGTTCTCGATCTGCATGCTGTTCGGCGTGAGCCTGACGAGCGCGGTGTCCGCCGGCGTGATCATGGCGTCGATCCCGGCGGCCGTGGCGGTCGCGAGCTGGCTTTTCCTGCGCGAGCGCATCACGGTGCGCATCGGCCTGGCCATCGGCTGCGCTGCGATCGGCATTGGCCTGCTGGCGCTTGCGCCGGCGCATGCACCCGCAGCGGGCGACAACAACGCCGCTTCGCCTTCGATGCCGTGGCTCGGCAACCTGCTCGTGTTCTGCGCGGTGCTGTGCGAAACCGCCTATGCGGTGATCGGCAAGTCGCTCACCGGCCGCCTCGGTCCCAAGCGGATCTCCTCGCTCATCAACCTCTGGGGCTTCGTGCTGTCGATGCCCTTCGGCATCTGGTTCGCGCTGCAGTTCGACTTCACTACAGTGCGCCTCGGAACCTGGGCGCTGCTCGTGGTCTACGCGCTGGCCGCGAGCATCTGGACCGTGTGGCTCTGGATGACCGGATTGCGCCATGTGCCTGCTGCGCAAGCGGGCGTGTTTGCCGTGATGCTGCCCGTGAGCGCGGCCCTCGTGGGCGTGCTGGTGCTCGGTGAAAGCCTCTCCGCGGCACAGCTGCTTGCGTTCGCTCTTGCGCTCGTTGGCGTGGTGCTGGCGACCTGGCCTGCGCGCCGAAGCTGAAAACCACGGGTTCTCCCCTCTGAAAAAACAACAACTCCCAATGAAAAAACCGCTTTTTCCCTTGGAAACGCGTTTTTTCTCCTTTAGCATCCGCAATGCCACTGGAGACGCAAGTTTTTCATTGGTGACTGTTTAACCAAAAAAGGAAATCAACCATGGCAACTGCAAAGAAGGCTCCGGCCAAGAAAGCTCCGGCAAAGAAGGCCGCTCCCGCAAAGAAGGCTGCGGCTCCTGCGAAGAAGGCCGCACCGGCCAAGAAGGCTGCTCCCGCAAAGAAGGCTGCTGCTCCTGCGAAGAAGGCTGCACCGGCGAAGAAGGCTCCTGCAAAGAAGGCCGCACCCGCCAAGAAGCGCACGCCCAACGCCGCGTTCATGAAGGCCCTGACCCCCAGCCCGGCACTCGCCGCCGTTGTGGGCTCGACGCCTCTGCCGCGCACCGCAGTCGTGAGCAAGCTGTGGGACTACATCAAGAAGAACAACCTGCAGGACAAGGCCAACAAGCGCAACATCAACGCCGACGCCAAGCTGAAGGAAATCTTTGGCAAGCCGCAAGTGTCGATGTTCGAACTGGCCGCGCTGATCGGCAAGCACGTCAAGTAAGCACTTGGGGGCCTCGCGCTCCTGCATCAGAAAGCCGGCTCATGCCGGCTTTTTTTTCGCCTGCGGCAACCGCGCGCCGCGGCTCTCTTCAGCCCCGCGCCTGCGCCGCCCGCGTGATCGACGCGAGCGTGCCGCGCGTGGTGATCACCTCGGGGTCGAGCGGGATCTCGATCAGCGTGCCCGTATCGGCCGCCAGCGCGCGCAGCAGCGCGGCTTCGAACTGCGCGGTTTCGGTCACGCGCTCGGCCGCATAGCCGTAGGCCCGCGCGAGGCCGCAGAAGTCGGGATTGCGCAGCGCGGTGCCGCTCTCGCGCTCGGGGTACTCGCGCTCCTGGTGCATGCGGATGGTGCCGAACATGCCGTTGTCCAGCAGCACGATGATGCTCTTGCCTCCATGCTGCGCAGCGGTCGCGAGCTCTTGCCCGGTCATCAGGAAATCGCCGTCGCCCGCGATCGTGAAGGCCACCCGTCCCGTCGCCAGGTTGGCCGCGATGCCCGCCGGCACGCCATAGCCCATCGCACCGCTGGTGGGCGCCAGCTGCGTCTTGTGGCCCTTGGCCAGGCCGTGGTAGCGGAAGTAGCGGTGCACCCAGCTCGCGAAGTTGCCGGCGCCGTTGGTGATGGCCGCGTCCGGCGGCAGGTGCTTCTGCAGCAGCGCAACCACCGCGGCCATGTCGACCGGGCCGCGCGGCGTTTCGGCCGGCATGCCGGCGAGCGCCTGCGGCTCGAGGTTCGCCTCGTAGTCCACATGGGCCTGCGCCGCCCATTCCTCCCACGGCAGGGTGTTGGGTGCGCTCAGCACCTCCAGGCTGCGCGCGGCGGCGCTCATGCCGGCGTTGATGGCCAGGTCGGCCTGGTAGACGCGGTTGAGCTCCTCGGCGCTGGCGTGGATGTGCACCAGCTTTTGCCTGGGCTTCGGCGCCTCGAGCAATGTGTAGCCGCCGGTGGTCATCTCGCCGAGGCGCGGGCCGATCGCAAGGATCAGGTCCGCATCCTTGACGCGCTGCGCGAGCTTGGGGTTGATCGCAATGCCGACGTCGCCCGCGTACAGCGGATGGTGGTTGTCGAAGGTGTCCTGGAAGCGGAAGGCGTTGGCCACCGGCAGCCGCCAGTTCTCGGCAAAGCGCTGCAGCGCCTGCGCGGCCTGCGCCGTCCAGCCGCCGCCGCCCGAGATCACCAGCGGCCGCTCGGACTTCAGCAGCAGTTCGCGCAGCGCCCCCGGGTCGCTCCACGGCTGGACCGCCTCCACGCGCTTCAGCGGCCGCGCCGCGGTCTGGCTGCGCAGCATGTCCTCCGGCAGCACCAGCACCACCGGCCCCGGACGGCCGTTCATCGCGGTGGCAAAGGCGCGCGCCACGTATTCGGGAATGCGGTTGGCGTCGTCGATGCGCTCCACGCGCTTGGCAAAGCCCTTGGTGCCGGGTCCGAAGAAGCTGCCGTAGTCGACCTCCTGGAAAGCCTCGCGGTCGCGGAAGTCGCTGCCGACGTCGCCGACGAACAGCACCATCGGCGTCGAATCCTGGAACGCGGTGTGCACGCCGATCGACGCGTTGGTGGCGCCCGGCCCGCGCGTCACGAAGCACACGCCCGGGCGCCCCGTGAGCTTGCCGTGCGCCTCGGCCATGAAGGCCGCGCCGCCCTCCTGCCGGTTGACGATGAAGCGGGCCCGCTCGCGGTAGGCATGAAACCCGTCCAGCACCGCCAGGAAGCTCTCGCCGGGCACGCCGAACGCGATCTCCATGCCCTGCTCGACCAGGCATTCGACGATCAGGTGGCCGGCGGGTTGTGATGTACTCATGGGAAGTCGAACCTCAGCTGCAATGTCTCCGGCAATTATGTGCGCCCGCTCCCAACGCCTTGCGTTAATTCACCAAATGGTTAAATTCGCGCCATGAAAGCCACCAAGGATCCCTTGCCCGAAACGGTCGAGCCGCGCTCGCGCGATGCCGACCGCTCGCAACTCGCCATCCTTGCGTCGGCACGCGACGAGTTCGCGCAGCGCGGCCTGGCCGGTGCGCGCATGGACAGCATCGCGGCGCGCGCGGGCCTGAACAAGCGCCTCATCTACTACTACTTCGGCAGCAAGGACGACCTGTTCCTCGCGGTGCTCGAACGCACCTATGCCGACATCCGGGAGGCCGAGCAGCAGCTGCACCTGGACGAGATCGATCCGGTCGAGGCCATCCGCCAGCTGGTTTCGTTCACCTGGCACTACTACCTGGAGCACCCCGAGTTCATCACGCTGCTGAACAGCGAGAACCTGCATTGCGCCGCGCACCTGAAGCGCTCCGAACGCATCCAGGAAATGAACTCGCCGCTGGTGCAGCTGCTCGACACGGTGCTCGAACGCGGCAAGCGCGACAAGCTGTTCCGCGCCGGGGTGGACCCGGTGCAGCTGTACATCTCGATCGCCTCGCTGTGCTACTTCTATCTCTCGAACAACCACACGCTGTCGGCCGTCTTCGGCCGTGACCTGCGCGCGCCCAAGGCCATGGCGCAGCGCCTCTCCCACATGACCGACCTCGTGCTGGGCTACGTGCTGCACTGAGCCTTCGGGCACCCCCAGCCTCTCCGGGTATCTACCGATTCGCAGCGGTTGCGCTGCGGGGACAGCCTTTCTAGAATCGCCAATTCACTCACTGGTGAATTAATCGACGACACAAGGCGGCCCGCCCGCACGGAGACAACCATGAAGCAACTTGTACGCACCACCGCACTGGCCACGCTCACCTGCCTCGCCGCCCTGATGCCGGGCCTGGCGTCGGCGCAGAACGGGTATCCCAGCAAGCCGATCCGCGTGATCGTGCCGTTCGCGGCCGGCAGCACCACCGACATCATTGCGCGCGCCATCGCCGACAAGATGGGCGCCAGCATGGGCCAGACGCTGGTGGTGGACAACCGCGGCGGCGCCAGCGGCACCATCGGCCAGCAGGCGGTGGCCACGGCCGCGCCGGACGGCTACACGATCATGATCCACTCGTCGTCGCACACGGTCAGCCCCTCCACCTTCGCCAAGCTGCCCTTCGACACGGTGAACGACTTCGCCGGCGTGACGCCGATCTCGTCGCTGCCCAACGCGCTGGTGATCTCGCCCGCCAAGGGCATCAAGACGCTGCAGGAGCTGGTCGCGGCGGCCAAGGCCAAGCCGGGCGCCATCAACTTCGCATCCGCGGGCCAGGGCAGCGCGACCCACCTCAACGCCGAGAAGTTCAAGCTGGCCGCAAAGATCGATGCGACCAACATCCCGTTCAAGGGCTCCGCCGAGGCTGTGACCGAAGTGCTGTCGGGCCGGGTCGACTACTACTTCTCGCCCATCGCGCCGGTGATCGGCCAGATCAAGGATGGCCAGCTGCTGGCTCTGGCCGTGGGCTCGCCCAAGCGCGCCGCCGCCCTGCCCGACGTGCCGACCACCACCGAGGCCGGCGTGCCCGGCTCCGAGTTCAACTTCTGGATCGGCATGATGGCGCCGGCCAAGACGCCGCGCGACATCGTCAACCGCCTCAACGAGGAAGTCGTGAAGGCGCTGGCTTCGCCCGAGGTCAAGGAGCGCTTCCTGAAGCTCGGCGCCGACGCATGGACGCTCAAGCCCGAGCAGTTCGACGCCTACATCAAGGACGAAATCAAGTCCAACGCGACGCTGGTCAAGGCCGCGGGCCTGACGCCGGCGCAGTAATTCCTTCCCCTTCTTTCTCTCTCTCCAACCCTCTTTCAGCAGAAGACATGGCCACACAACGACTCGGAATCATCATGCACGGCGTCACCGGACGCATGGGCATGAACCAGCATTTGATCCGCTCCATCTGCGCGATCCGCGCGCAAGGCGGCGTCACGCTGTCCAACGGCGACAAGGTGATGCCCGACCCGATCCTCATCGGCCGCAACGCCGAGAAGATGGAAGCGCTCGCAAAGAAGCACGGCATCGCGCGCTGGGGCACGGACCTCGACGCCGCACTGGCCAACAAGGACGACACCATCTTCTTCGACGCCGGCACCACGCAGATGCGCCCCACGCTGCTGGCCAAGGCCATCCGCGCCGGCAAGCACGTGTACTGCGAGAAGCCGATCGCGACCAACCTGAACGAAGCGGTGGAGATCGCGCGCCTGGCCGAAGGCTCGGGCCTGAAGCACGGCGCCGTGCAGGACAAGCTCTTCCTTCCGGGCCTGCGCAAGCTCGACATGCTGCGCCGCGCGGGCTTCTTCGGCCGCATGCTCAGCGTGCGCCTGGAGTTCGGCTACTGGGTGTTCGAAGGCGACCTGCAGCCGATCCAGCGCCCGAGCTGGAACTACCGCAAGGAAGACGGCGGCGGCATGATCCTGGACATGATGTGCCACTGGCGCTATGTGCTGGACAACCTGTTCGGCGAGGTGAAGTCGGTGTCGTGCATTGGCGCCACCCACATTCCCAAGCGCTGGGACGAAGCCGGCAAACCGTACGAAGCCACCGCCGACGACGCGGCCTACGCCACCTGCGAGCTCACGGGCCACAACGGCGAGCCGGTGATCGCGCAGATCAACATGAGCTGGGTCACGCGCGTGCGCCGCGACGATCTCGTGACCTTCCACGTCGACGGCACCGACGGCTCGGCCGTGGCGGGCCTGTCGAGCTGCCGCGCCCAGTCGCGCGTGGCCACGCCGCGGCCGGTGTGGAACCCGGACGAGAAGCAGACGATGAACTTCTTCGACCAGTGGCAGGAGATCCCCGATTCGCAGGTCTATGACAACGGCTTCAAGATCCAGTGGGAGCACTTCATTCGCCACGTGGTCGAGAACGAGCCCTACAAGTGGACGCTGCCCGAAGGCGCCAAGGGCGTGCAGCTGGTCGAGGCCGCGCTCGAGTCGTGGAAGGACCGCCGCTGGGTCGACGTGCCCGCGCTGAAGGTCTGAAGAAGAACAAGCCATGGCACTGACGCTGACCCTTCCCTCCACGAGCGGCGCGCTCGCGCCCTACGCCCTGCGCGGCACCGCGCCGGTCAAGCCCGATGCGGGCGTGAAGTTCAACCGCATCGCCTACTCGGCCGCGCACGTGGTGGCCGATCCGCTGGCCGCGGTCGATCCCTGGCTGCAGGCCGCCGTCGACTGGGACACGACCATCGCCTACCGCCGTCACCTTTTCTCGCTGGGCCTGGGCGTGGCCGAAGCGATGGACACCGCGCAGCGTGGCATGGGCCTGGACTGGCCCACCTCGCTCGAACTGATCCGCCGTTCGCTCGACGCCGCGAAGGACGTGCCCGGCGCGCTGGTGGCCTCGGGCTGCGGCACCGACCACCTGAACCTCGACGACGTGAAGAGCGTCGACGACGTGATCCGCGGCTACGAGGAACAGATGGCGGCCATCGAGGCACTCGGCGGCAAGCTGATCGTGATGGCGAGCCGTGCGCTGGCGCGCGTGGCGAAGAGCCCCGCCGACTACGAGCGCGTGTACGACCGCATCCTGTCGCAGGCGAAGCAGCCGGTCGTGCTGCACTGGCTGGGCGAGATGTTCGATCCGGCGCTGGCCGGCTACTGGGGCACGAAGGACGTCGACGCCGCGATGGACACCGCGATCGGCATCATCGCGGCGCACCCCGACAAGGTCGACGGCATCAAGATCTCGCTGCTCGACAAGGACAAGGAAATCGCAATGCGCCGCCGCCTGCCGCCCGGCGTTCGCATGTATACCGGCGACGACTTCAACTACGCCGAGCTGATCGCCGGCGACGGCTTCGGGAGCGAGCCGACGCACGGCAAGAGCGACGCGCTGCTCGGCATCTTCGACGCCATCGCACCCGCGGCGAGCGCTGCGCTGGGCGCATTGGCCCAAGGCAACACCGAGAAGTTCCACGCGATCCTCGGCCCGACGGTGCCGCTGTCGCGCCACATCTTTGCGGCACCCACGCGCTTCTACAAGACCGGCGTGGTGTTCATGGCCTGGCTCAACGGCCACCAGAAGCACTTCACGATGGTGGGCGGCCAGCAGAGCACGCGCTCGCTGCAGCACTTTGCCGAGCTGTTCCGGCTGGCCGATGCGGCCAACCTGCTGGAGCAGCCGGAGCTTGCCGTTCAGCGTATGAAGACGCTGCTGGCCTTGCATGGTGTGGAAGGCTGATCGAAGCCATGCGCGACTTCTCGCAGAACCACGACTGGCTGTCGATCAATACTGCCACCATCCGCAAGCAGCTGGGCGCCGAGGTGCCACTGGACCGCATCATCGACCAGTGCGCCGAACGCGGCATCCGCGCGATCAGCCCCTGGCGCGACCAGGTGGCTGCCGTCGGGCTCGACAAGGTCGCGAAGCAGCTGAAGGCGCATGGCATCGGCCTTTCGGGCTACTGCCGCGGCGGCTTCTTTCCGGCGGCCGATGCAGCGGGCCTGAAAACTGCGCTCGACGACAACCGCCGCGCGATCGACGAGGCCAGGACGCTCGATGCGCCCTGCCTCGTGCTGGTGGTCGGCGCCCTGCCCGGCGCGCTCGAGGGCAAGGCCGCCTACAAGAACATCGCCCGCGCACGCGGCGAGGTGCGCGACGGCATTGCCGCATCGCTCGAATACGCACGCGAAGTCGGCATGCCGCTGGCCATCGAGCCGCTGCACCCGATGCAGGCGGCCGACCGCGCCTGCATCAACACGCTCGAACACGCGCTCGACATCTGCGACGAGCTCGACGCGGGCAAGAGCGGCATGCTCGGCGTGGCGCTGGACATCTATCACGTGTGGTGGGATCCGAAGCTGCAGCAGCAGATCATCCGCGCCGGCCGCGAGCGGCTGCTGGCGTACCACGTCTGCGACTGGCTCACGCCCACGCGCGACCTGCTCTCCGACCGCGGAATGATGGGCGACGGCGTAGTCGAACTCAAGAAGATCCGAGGCTGGGTCGAAGCTGCAGGCTTCGCGGGGTTCAGCGAAGTCGAGATCTTTTCGAATCTCGACTGGTGGCAGCGGGCCGGAAGTGAGACGCTCGACGTGTGCATTGAACGGCACAAGCAAGCTGTCTAAAAAAACTCGGGGCGCTTTTATTCGGGGCGCGTGCACAGGCCACCGGGTACTCCCCTCCGCGAATGTCCTCCGGCCTTCGGCCTCCCCCTTGATTTCGCTGCGGGGAGCACCCGATGCCCTGTGCACGAGGGCACGCTCGTGGTGTACCGCCGATCAACGACTGCTCTGTCCAACGCTCCCGCCGATGGGGTGCCTTGCGCAGCGAAATCAAGGAGGAGGCCGCAGGCCGGGGGACATTCGCGGAGCAAGGTACCCCGTCGGCGGGAGCGCGCCCTGAACAAAGCGGCCCGAACCGCGCCCTGAACAGCAGCGCCGCACTTGTGCTGCAATCCGCCCCATGGCCACCCCGACCCTCGACGACCTGCGCCGCTACGCCATAGCGCGCACCCTCTTCAAGCCGACCACGCTGCCGGGCGCAATCCGCCGGCTCGGCTTCGTGCAGGCCGATCCAATCCGCGCCCCCGCGCGTGCGCAAGACCTGACCCTGCGCCACCGCGTGAAGGACTACCGCGCGGGCGATCTCGAAAGCCGCTACACCCGGCTCGCCATCGAGGAAGACTGCCTCGTCAACTACGGCTTCTTGCCGCGCGAGCACCTTGCGCTGATGCATCCGCGCGAAGCCAGGCGCGCGTGGGACGCCGACACCCAGCGCAAGGCCGCCGACGTGCTGGCCTTCGTGCGCGAGCGCGGGCCGGTCCATCCGCGTGAAGTCGAGCAGCACTTTGCACACGGCAGCGTCAAGAACTACTGGGGCGGCTCGAGCAATGCGACGACGCGGCTGCTCGACGGCCTGCACTACCGCGGCATGCTGCGCGTGGTGCGGCGCGACAGCGGCACGCGCGTCTACGAGGCCGTGACGCATGTGCCGGCCGACGACAGCCCCGCCGGCCGCGCGCAACGCGCCGCCGCGCTGATCGACCTGGTGGTGCGCAAGTACGCGCCGCTGCCGGCCGCGAGCCTGACCTATCTCGTGCGGCTGCTCGGCTACGGCGCGCCGCATTTGTCGGCGCAGACGCAGGCCGCGCTGCGCCTCGCGCGTGACGAACGGCTTGCGAGCTGCCGCATCGACGGCACCACCTGGTACTGGCCCGGCGATGAGAACCCGGCCTCGCGGCGCCATGCGCCCGACGACCAAGTGCGCCTGCTCGCGCCCTTCGATCCCGTGGTGTGGGACCGCCGCCGCTTCGAGCTGCTGTGGGGCTGGACGTACAAGTTCGAGGCCTACACGCCGGCGCCGAAGCGGCAGTTCGGCTACTACGCGCTGCCTCTGCTCTGGCACGAGCGCGTGATCGGCTGGGCCAACATCACCGCGCCCGAGGGCCGGCTGCAGCCCGCATTCGGCTACGCCGGCCGCAAGCCCCGCGATGCGGTGTTCCGCGCGGCGCTCGACGACGAACTGCATCGCATGACGCAGTTCCTCGCGAGGCGCTGAGCCGCACGCTTCCCGCGCACGGCGAAAATCCCCGCGCCGCCGAAGGTCTGGCGCGCGGGTGACAACCCGGGCCGCCGGCCGCTCCTAGAATCGCACCGTCGTCCGGCATGCCGGACGGCAAGCGTTCTCAGGGCGGGGCGAAACTCCCCACCGGCGGTAATGGCGGTTTCTTCGAGAGAAAGGCCGCACGAGCCCGCGAGCGCCCAAGGCCTGCAACAGGCGGCGGGGTCAGCAGATTTCGGTGCAATCCCGAAGCCGACGGTCACAGTCCGGATGAAAGAGAGCGCGAAATGCGGGCCGGCCCGCGCGCTTTGCATTGGAGCGCGCAGTCTGCCCTGCGGTTTCGTGCGCCCTGATTCAGGAAACCTGCTTTCAAGAGGCACACCATGAGTCAGATCAACGACCTTCCCCTTTCCGCCGTCAACGCGCCGGGCAAGCCGCGCGGCGAGCGCATTGCCTTTGTCGAGGCGCAATGGCATTCCGACATCGTCCACCAGGCGCGCGACGCCTTCCTTGCCGAGATGGAGCGGCTCGGCGTGGCGCGCGAGCTGATCGACATCTTCGACGTACCCGGCGCCTTCGAGATTCCGCTGCATGCCAAGCGGCTTGCCAACTCGGGCAGGTACGCGGCCATCGTGGGCTGCGCGCTGGTGGTGGACGGCGGCATCTACCGCCACGAGTTCGTGGCCGGCACCGTGGTCGGCACGCTGATGTCGCTGCAGCTCGAGACCGACGTGCCGATCTTCTCGGCCGTGCTCACGCCGCACCACTTCCACGAGCATGTGGAGCACCGCAAGTACTTCCACCGCCACTTCGCCGTCAAGGGCACCGAAGTGGCCGAGGCCTGCGTGAAGACGCTCGAGGGCCTGAAGAAGGTCGACGCCTTGCTGGCCGCGTGACAAGCGGCACACGGCTGCAGTAATCTGGGCGGATGACTTCCTCATCCGCTTCCTCGAACGACCGCTACACCCTCTACGGCGCGCCCGGCTCGGGCGCCACGCCCGTTCATGCGGCGCTGACGCTGATCGGTGCGCAGGTCGACGTGGTCGACGTCTCGCCCTGGGAGGGAGAGTCCGAGCGCGAGCGCGTCTCGGGCATCAACCCGATGCGGCAGGTGCCCGCGATCGTGCTGCCTTCGGGCGAGGTGATGACCGAGAGCGCGGCCATCCTGATCTGGCTCGGCGACCGCTATCCCGAAGCCGGCCTCTGCCCCGCGCCCGGCGATCCGCTGCGCGCGCGCTACCTGCGATGGATGGTCTACCTGCCGGCGGCCATCTATTCGCTCTACTGGGTGCGCGACGACCCCACGCGCCTCACGCCCGATCCGGCAGCGCAGGCCGTGATGCTCGAACGCACGGCCGAGCGCATTGCGCACTGCTGGCACCTGATGGACACGCAGATCGACGAGCCCGCGCCCTACCTGCTCGGCGAGAAGATCAGCATGCTCGACCTCTACGTGACCGTGCTGTCGCGCTGGACGCCGCAGCGCAGGCGCTTCTACCGCGAGGCGCCGCGCATGGCCCGGGTGGTGCGGCGCGTGGATGCCGATCCGCGCCTGGCCGACTTCTGGGCGGCGCGCTTTCCCTTCACGATGGACCAGGAAACAAAGAAAGACTGACGACAACGCCATGGCCGCACGCACCCCGACCACCGCCTACCCGATGACCATCTTCCACAAGCCCAACTGCAGCACCTCGCGCAACGTGCTGGGCCTGATCCGCGAGAGCGGCGTGGAGCCCGAGATCGTCCTGTACCTGGAGACGCCGCCCTCGAAGAAGAAGCTGCGCGAGCTGGCCAAGGCCATGGGCCTGGGCGCGCGCGACCTGCTGCGCACGAAGGAAGCGCCCTACGAAGCGCTGGGGCTGGCCGATCCGAAGTGGAGCGACGACCAGCTGTTCGACTTCATCGCCGCGAACCCGATCCTGCTGCAGCGCCCGATCGTCGTCTCGCCGCGCGGCACGCTGATGTGCCGGCCCTGGGAGCGCGTGCGCGAGATCCTGCCCACGGCGTGAACGCAGCGGCAGCCACGGCTCAGCCGCGCTGCAGCAGCGCAGGCACCCCCGACGCCAGCATCGCCATGCCCGAAGCGGTCAGCAGGCCCAGCACCAGCTTGCGGAATGCCGCCTCGCTGATGCCGATGTAGAGCCGTGCGCCCAGCAGCACCGGCACGGCAACGGCCAGCGCCACCAGCCCCAGCATCGGCAGCGTCGAGCGCGCGATGCTGCCGTTCGCGAGGTGGAGCGCGAACGCCACCGCCAGCATCGAGAGGTTGAAGTTCTGGATCACCGCGCGCTGCGTATCGCGCTGGAAGCCGCGCAGCGTGCACCAGAGCGTGGGAATGGTGCCGGAGAAGCCGCCGATGCCGGCCATGGCCCCGCCGATGGTGCCGGCAATGCCATCTGCGAAACGTCCGCCGAAGGCGATCTTCGGCAGGTGCTGCGACATCAGCATCGCGGGGCACCACAGCACCAGCAGCACACCGAGGCAGACCTTGAAGAGCACGAGGTCGAGGTGCGGCAGCAGCCAGACGCCGAAGGGCACGCCGACCAGCCCGCCAAGCACGAACGGCCACAGCACATGCCGGTCGAAAGCGCGGCGAACCGTGACGGCAGCAATCACCTGCCCGGTGAGCGCGCCGAACAGCGAGAGCACGGCGGCCAATTGCGGCTCCAGGGTCCAGGCCCAGACGGACATGGCTACCAGGCCGAACGCAAAGCCCGAGAGGCCCTGCACGAAACCCGCCAGCACGGCGCCGGCGATCACATACACATACAGGGCCTGCATGCGGTCGATGATATCGGCCGCATGCAGCGCACAGCCGCGGCTGTTACGCCGAGGCCGGCACCAGCGCCGTGCGGCGCACCCGCGTCACGTTGAAGGCGCTGGCAATCAGCACGGCCTGCACCAGCGCCAGGCCCGCGATCACGCTCGTGTACTGGCCATGGTCCATCAAGCGGCCGAACACCAGCGGCGCCAGCGCCTGGCCGATGTCCAGGCCCGCATACACCACGCCGTAGACGCGCCCGGTGGCGTTGGGCGGCGTCGAGCGCTTGACCAGCAGGTCGCGCGAAGGGCCCGCAACGCCCGACACGAACCCCATGGCGCCGAACAGCACCGGCACCATCACCGGCGGAAACTGCGCAAAGGCCAGCACCAGCGCCAGCGCGGCCGCCACCCCGAAGCCGATGCCCACGATGCGTTCGCAGCGCGACGGATCCGAAGCCAGGAAGCCGCCCGCCACCATGCCGGCCGCGCCTGCCACCATGTAGACCGTGAGGCACACCGCCACCAGCGCCACCGGCACCGCATGCAGGTGGCCGGCCGCCACCGGCGCGAAGGTCTGCACCACGCTGATCACCACGGCATAGAAGAAAAAGAAGCCGAAGCACATCCACACGGCCGGGATGCGCAGGAAGTCGAACTCGCCGCCGACGGGTGCCGGCTCGCCGTGTCCGGTGGCCTTGTGCACCGCCTTCACGTCCAGCGCCAGCACGCTGCGGTAGGCCCAGAGCACCAGCAGCACCACGATGGCCAGCGCACCGGCCGAAGCCAGCGCCACGCGCCATGAAAAAGCGATGGCGATCGGCACCACGAAGGCCGGCGCCAGCGCCCAGCCCAGGCTGCCGGTGATGCCGTGCACGCTGTAGGCGTGGCCCAGCCGCGTCGGCGCCACCTTGCGGTTGAAGAGCGTGTAGTCGACCGGATGGAACACGCCGTTGCCGATGCCGCCCACAACGGCGCACAGCAGCAGCATCCAGTAGCTCTGTGCCAGCGCATAGCCGAAAGCCGCCAGGGCCAGCGCGCCCAGCCCCACGAACAGCACCGGCCGCGGACCCAGCTTGTCGACGATGAAGCCCGAGGCCGCCTGCACGATGCACGAGACCACGAAGAACACCGTCAGCACCGCGCCCAGCTCGGTGTAGCTCACGTTGAACGCGTCTTTCAGCCAGGGGAAGAGCGGCGCCAGGATCAGCTGGCTGAAGTGGCTGATGGCATGGGCCAGGCCGACCAGGCCAATGAGCTGCGCATCGCCGCGCAAGCTGGTGGAAGAGGTGGCTGTCGGGGAGGAAGGGGAAGACATGGATTGCTACAAAAAACCGCGCAGGCACCGATGCTATGCCCGCTCGCCGCGGCAGAATGGCGATACAGCGACAACATTTGTCGAAACCATGCCAAGCGCCGTTTCACTCCCTTCCCCGGTCACCAGCGTCGCCTCGCTCACGCCGCATCTCTACGCACCCGACGCGGTCCGGCCGCTGCGCGCCAAGGAACATTTCCTGAGCGCCGACACCTTCGTCGAACTGCACCAGCACCCGTGGCCGCAGCTCACTTTCTCGACCCGCGGCGTGATCCGGCTCAGCACGCAGGACGGCAGCTACATCGTGCCGCCGTCGCGCGCGGTCTGGGTGCCGGCCAACATGCCGCACAGCATCATGCTGATCGAGGATGCCGAGCTGCGCACCGTGTACCTGCACGCCTGGCTCGGCCCGCCCTGGGAAAAGTGCGAGGTGCTCGAGATCAGCCCGCTGCTGCGCGCCCTGATGCTCGCGCTCGACACCACGCCCGACGGCCTGCCGCCGGCCGACCCGCACGCGCCGCAGCGCGAACGCATGATCGCCCCGCTGCTGGTGGACGAACTCGAGCGCGCCACGCAGATCCGCATCGACGTGCCGCTGCCCTCCGACAAGCGGCTGCGCCAGCTGTGCGAGACGCTGCTGCGCAACCCGGCCGACCGTGCCACGCTGGCCGAGCGCGCCGCCGCCATCGGCGCCAGCGAGCGCACCGTGGCGCGGCTCTTCCGAGACCAGCTCGGCATGAGCTGGCAGCAGTGGCGGCAGCAGGCCGTGATGGCGCATGCGCTGCCGCTGCTGGCGCGCGGCATGGCCGTGAGCCAGGTGGCGGCGGCCAGCGGCTATGCCACCGACAGCGCGTTCTGCGCCATGTTCAAGGCCGCCACCGGACGCTCGCCCACTTCCTTCCAGCACAAGAAGCGATCCGCTGCGCTCGCCTGAATGGCGCCGTACAGTCACGGCGCTCTGGCAAGATCGGCCGGCCGACGAAAACCACGGACCACCGACCCACCTGCCCATGGCGCCCCTTCCGCGAACGCACAGCCCCCAGACCTGGACCGCAGACATCGGCGCGCGCATTCGCCGCCTCTTCTGGCTCAAGGCGATCGGCACCACGGTCTTCACCTGGCTGTTCTTCATCGGCTACTTCCACATGCTGCGCAACCCGGCCTACCCGGTCGTGGTGATGCCGCTCACGGCGCTGGACCACCTGATTCCGTTCCAGCCCTACACGCTGGGCGCCTACCTCTCGCTGTGGGTCTACGTGGGCGTCGCGCCCGGCCTGCAGCCCAACTTTCGCGAGCTGGTGGTGTACGGGCTGTGGATCGGCGCGCTGTGCCTGACGGGCCTGGGCCTCTTCTATTTCTGGCCGACGCAGATACCGCCGCTGGCCATCGACGTGTCGGGCTATCCCGGCTTCGCGATGCTGCAGGGCGTGGACGCCGCAGGCAACGCCTGCCCCTCGATGCACGTGGCCGTGGCCATCTTCACGGCGATCCGGCTGGACCATGTGCTGCGCGAGGCGCGCACGCCGGTCTTTCTGCGCCTTGCCAACTGGCTGTGGTTTGCCGCCATTGCGTACTCGACACTGGCCGTCAAGCAGCACGTGGTGCTCGACGCGCTGGCCGGCGCGCTGCTGGGAATGGCCTTCGCGCTCCCATCGCTGCGCTGGCGTCCGGAGGGCATGCGCCGAGGCAATACCCTGGTGGGAGCGGATATCATTGGCCATCACTGACCCACAAGCCGAGCGAGGAAGGGGTCGATCCCATGGCGCGCCCCGAGGGCGGCGATCGATCAGCGGCCGGCACACGACAACAGGCATCGCACGATGAGTTCGCTGAAGGAATTGCAGGACCTGATCCACGAGAAGTACGGTATCGAACCGTCGAAACTCGACCCCAACGCATCGATGCGCGAAACCGGCGGACTCGACTCGCTGGCATTGGCCGAGTTCCTGTTTGCCATCGAAGACCACTTCGGCATCACCATGCCCGATGAAGACGCCAACATCGACACGCTGACCGAGTTGGCGGTGCTGGTCGACAAGGTCAGGGCCGCGAAGACAGCGTGAAGCACGAGGTCTGCGTCACCGGACTGGGCGTCGTGGCGCCGCACGGCGACGAGCCCGGCGCGCTGTTCCAGGCCCTGCTCGACGGCCAGTCGGCCATCCGGCCAGTCTTCCCCGAAATGCCCAGGCCCGCCGCCGCGGCGTTGGTGGACTTCGACGAAACACGCTGGTTCACCAAGCTGCAGCTCGCCGGCGTCGACCGCGTGAGCCAGCTCGCGGTGGCCGCCGCCGACCTCGCGCTGCGCGATGCCGGTCTTGTCCCGAACAACGACGCCGACCCCGAACGTGTCGGCGTCTACGCCGGCTGCGGCATGGGCGGCGCGGCGGCGCTCGAGGCCGCCTACCGCGGCAACGGGCGGGTGTCTCCGCTCACCATTCCCGCCTTCATGCCCAACGCGCCCGCCGCCCACGTGGCCATGCGCCAGGGCGTGCAGGGGCCGGTGCTGACCTACTCGGTCGCCTGCGCCTCGTCGTCGGTGGCCATTGCCGAAGCGGCCAAGGCCATCGAGCGCGGCGAAGTCGACATGGCCATTGCCGGCGGCAGCGAAGCGCTGATCGTGCCGGGCGTGGTGCTGGCCTGGCAGGCCATGCAGACGCTGGCCAGCTTCCAGCCCGGCGAAGCGGCCGGCGCGGTGCGGCCCTTCGCGAGCGACCGCAGCGGCTTTGCGCTGGGCGAAGGCGCGGCCTTCCTGGTGCTCGAATCCGCCGAACGCGCGCGCGGCCGCGGCGCCCGCAGCTACGCCACGCTGGCCGGCTGGGGCCTCGGCAGCGACGCCACCCATCTCACCAAGCCCGACGCACCCGGCCAGGCGCGCGCACTGCGCCAGGCCCTGCGGCAGGCCGGCCTCGCGCCGCGCGACGTGGGCTACTGCAATGCGCACGGCACGGCCACGCGCATCGGCGACGTGGTCGAGCGCAACGCATTGGCCGATGTGTGGGGCGATGACCTGGACAGCCTGCGCGTCAGTTCCACCAAGGCGCTGCACGGCCACATGCTCGGCGCCGCGGGCGCCATCGAGGCGCTCATCACGGTGCTGGCGCTGCATCGCCGCCAGTTGCCGCCGAACGCGAACTGCAGCGAGGTCGATCCGGCCTGCCGCCTGAACCTCGTCACGCAGCACGACACCAGCGCGCCCAACATCGAGGCGGCCATGAGCAACTCCTTCGCATTCGGCGGCACGAATTCGGTGCTGCTCTTCCGCCGCGCCTGAAACCGGGGTTCCGTCGGGGGTATGCTGACGATGGAATCTTCGATCATTCACCTCGACAAACGGGAGTTCGTCATCATGCGTTTTCGCACCGCACTGATTTCCATCGCGCTGGTTGCGGCCGGCGCCTCGGCCTCGGCCCAATCGGACCTGCTCGGCAAGCTCAAGGACCAGATGGGCTCCTCGGGCGGCAGTTCTGCCCTCGGCGAGAACCTCGGCTTCAAGATGCCCGCGATCGGCTCCAGCACCATGGGCAATGCGGCCGGCGTGCTGCAGTACTGCGTCAAGAACAACTATCTCGGCGGCGATGCGGCCTCGGTGAAGGACAAGCTGCTGGCCAAGATCACCGGCCAGAAGCAACAGGAAACCGGCTTCGCGAGCGGCGCCAAGGGGCTGCTCAAGGGCGGCGACGGCAAGACGCTGAACTTCAAGATGCTCTCGTCGAAGGTGAAGGAGAAGGCCTGCGACTACGTGCTCGAGAACGCGAGTTCGCTGGTCTAGGTACTCTCCCCATGCGCGCGGCCCGAACGGCCGCCTAAGTTTCCGCCTGCGGTGGCGCAGGACAATCGTCAGCAAGCCACCCACCATCCATGAATCCGGCAGCCACCCCCTCCTCCTCTTCTTCCCTGCGCCAGCGCATCGCGCGCTGGGTTCCCTGCCTGGCCTGGCCCCGTCCTTCCGCGGCGCTGCTGCGCAACGAGGCAATTGCCGGCATCACGGTGGCGCTGATGGTGCTTCCGCAGGGCGTGGCCTATGCGGCGCTGGCGGGCATGCCGCTGGTCACCGGCGTGTATGCGGCGCTGTTTCCGGCGCTCATCGCGGTGATCTTCAGTTCGTCGCAGCGGCTGTCGGTCGGGCCCACGGCGCTCACCAGCCTGCTGGTGGGCGCATCGCTCGCACCGCTGGCGGTGCCCGGCAGCGCCGATTGGGTGGAAATGGCGGTGTGGCTCACGCTGATGTCGGGCGCGATCCAGATCGTGCTGGGCATCGGGCGCTTCGGCTGGCTGCTGCGGCTGGTCAACTCGCCGGTGCTGATCGGCTTCACGCAGGGCGCGGCGGTGCTGATCGCCATTTCGCAGCTGCCGGCGCTGCTCGGCTTCACGGGGCGCACCCTTCCCCAGGTGCTGCAGGGCGGGCCGCCGCCCGACCTGGTCGCCATCGCCTTCGGGCTCGGCAGCATCGCCGTGCTGTGGCTCGGCAAGCGGCTCGCGCCGCGCTTCCCCACCACCATGGCGCTGGTGGCGGGCGCCGCAGCCATCAGCTGGAGCATCAACTACGCCTTGCGCGGCGGGGCGGTGGTGGGCAGCCTGCCTTCGGGCCTGCCTTCTTTCTACTGGCCAGGCCTGCTGCCGCTGAACACGTTCAGCGCGCTGGTGCTGCCCGCGCTGATGATCACGCTCGTGAGCTTTCTCGAAACCGCGTCGAGCGCCAAGGTCGACAACGCGCGCGCCGGCACGCTCTGGAACGAGAACCAGGACCTGATCGGCCAGGGCCTGGCCAAGCTGGCCTCAGGCTTCACGGGCGCCTTTCCCACCAGCTCGTCGTTCTCGCGCTCGGCCATCACGCTGTATGCGGGCGCCCAGACCGGCTGGGCCACGCTTTTCAGCGTGGCGGTGGTGGCCGGGGCGCTGCTCTGGCTGATGCCGCTGCTCTATCACGTGCCGCAGGCGGTGCTGGCGGCGGTGGTGGTCACGGCCATCCTGGGGCTGGTCAAGCCGGCGAGCTTCGTCGCGCTCTGGCGCGTGTCGCGCATCGAGGCGGGCATTTCGTTCGGCACCTTCGTGCTGACCATTGCCACGGCGCCGAGCATCTACTGGGGCGTGCTGGGCGGCCTGCTCGCGAGCCTGGCGCACTACATGTACCGCCATCTGCATCCGCGCATCATCGAGGTGGGCCTGCATCCCGACGGCAGCCTGCGCGACCGCAAGCTCTGGAAGCTCCCGCCGCTGGCGCCGCAGCTCTATGCGCTGCGCATGGATGCCGAGCTCGACTTCGCCTCGGCCTCCACGCTCGAACGCGCGCTCACGACCGCACTGGCCGAGCGCCCCGAACTCACCGACGTGTGCCTCTTTGCGCAACCCATCAACCGCATCGACATCACCGGCGCCGAAGTGTTCGGCTCGATCCGCCGGATGATGGAAGCCAAGGGCGTGCGCCTGCACCTGAGCGGCCTGAAGCTGCCGGCCATGCAGGTGCTGGAGCGCGCCGGCCTGCTCGCACCGGGGCCGATGCTGTTCAGCTACCGCACCGACGGCGAGGCGCTGGCGGCGCTGACGCAGCAGCAGACCGAAGTTCCGCCGCTGCCGGTGCCGGAGGGCGACGACGGCAGCTGAACATGTCAGCGCGCCGCGACGAAAGGCTCCACCGAGGCCGACTTGATCTCGTAGCCGCTCACACCCATGTCCACCGAGGAATAGCGCGCCGCCTTCAGCAGGCCGCTCACGCGCACGGTGTCCATCGCATGCAGGCCCTTCACGGTATCGGCCGCAACCACGTGCACGATCTGGTTGGCCGGCGGCGGCGGCGTGTGGATGCAGGCGCCGAAATAAGGCACCAGCAGGAACTCGCGGATGCCGGCCTGCGTGTTGTCCAGCGGGACGACGAAGCCCGACAGCCGCGCGGCCGTGCCATCGAGCGCCACGTTGACCGGCGCGTTGTCCCAGACGGCGCGCATCTCGTCGAGCATCTGGATTGCGCGCGGGTCGTTGTCGCGCAGCGACTCCAGGCTCAGGTTGCGGTAGCGCCTGGTGGGATCCCAGTCCTTGGGAACGAGCTCTTCCCACTTGAGCTCCTGCACGGCACCCGCGGGCACCCCGCCGGTGCCCGCAGCCGGCCCGCAGCCCGCCAGGGCAACGGCACCCAGCGCCAGCAGGAAGGCCGGCAAGGCGCGGCGAAAGAAGGCTCTCATGGCGCCTATTGTGCTTGCGGTGCTCGTCCGCCAGCTTAGCGGGGCCTTAACAATGGAGACAAATTGCCCGTGCCCGGCCAGAATCGCGCCACCACGACTCCGAGGAGATCCGCATGGCTGCAACAGGATGGCTGGGACTCACGTCCCTTGGCATTGTCCACACCGCGATCAGCCTGATCGCCGTGATCGCGGGGCTGGTCGCCCTGTTCCGCTACCGGGAAATCACGCTGCGCACCGGCTGGGGCCAGGTCTTCGTGTGGACCACCGTGCTGACCTGCCTGACCGGCTTCGGCATCTTCCAGCACGGCGGCTTCGGCAAGCCGCATGCACTGGGCATCCTGACGCTCGTGGCGCTGGCCGTGGGTGCAGCCGCCGGGCGCGGCGCCTTCTTCGGCCAGGCCTCGCGCTACGTCGAAGCCGCAGCCTTCTCGGCCAGCTTCCTGTTCCACTGGATTCCGGCCTTCACCGAAACCCTGACCCGCCTGCCGCTGGGCGCGCCCCTGCTGCCCAATGCCGATGCGCCCGAACTCAAGGCGATCACCGCGGTGCTCGGCGTGCTGTACCTGGTCGGCGTGACGCTGCAGATCAAGCGGCTGCGCGGCGGCAGGCCGGTCAGTCCCGCACCGGTCCGCGCAGGTTCTTGATCTGCGAGCGCTGGCTCTTGCCTTCGAGCCGGCGCTGCTTCGAACCGTAGGTGGGCTTGGTGGCGCGCCGCACGCGCGGCGGCGTGGCCACGCTGTCGACCACCTCCTGCAGGCGCGCGAGCGCGTCGGCGCGGTTCATTTCCTGCGTGCGGTGCTGCTGCGCCTTCAGCACGAAGACGCCCTCCTGCGTGATGCGGCTGTCGCGCAGCGCGAGCATCCGTTCCTTCACGTCGGCAGGCAGCGAGCTCGCGTGGATGTCGTAGCGCAGGTGCACCGCGCTCGACACCTTGTTGACGTTCTGGCCGCCCGCGCCCTGCGCACGGATGGCGCTGAACTCGACCTCGTCGGGGTCGATCAGGATGGGTGGGCGGAGCATGCCCGCAAGTGTGCCTTCAAACGCGTTCGAACACGGCCGCGATGCCCTGCCCGCCGCCGATGCACATCGTGACCAGCGCATAGCGCCCGCCCGTGCGGTGCAGTTCGGCAATCGCCTTCGTGGTGATGATCGCGCCGGTCGCGCCCACGGGGTGGCCCAGCGAAATGCCCGAGCCGCTCGGATTGACCTTGGCCGGATCGAAGCCCAGCTCCTTGATGACCGCGCAGGCCTGTGCTGCAAAGGCCTCGTTCGATTCGATCACGTCGAAGTCGGCGACCTTCAGCCCAGTGCGCTCCAGCACCTTGCGCGTGGCCGGCACCGGGCCGATGCCCATGTACGCAGGCTCCACGCCGGCGTGCGCGTAGCCGACCAGGCGCGCCAGCGGCTTCAGGCCCCGCGCCTTGACGCTCTCGCCGCTGGCCAGCACCACGGCGGCCGCGCCGTCGTTGATGCCCGAGGCATTGCCGGCAGTCACGAGGCCGTCCTTCTTGAAGGCGGGCTTCATCTTCGAGAGCGTTTCCACGGTGGTGTCGGCGCGCACATGCTCGTCGGTGTCGAACAGCACGACGCCCTTGCGCGTCTTCACCTCGACCGGAACGATCTGCTCCTTGAAGCGGCCCGCCGCAATGGCCGCCGCCGCGCGCTGCTGGCTGGTCGCGGCCAGTTCGTCCATCTGCTCGCGCGTGATGCCGTAGCGCGCGGCCACGTTCTCGGCCGTGATGCCCATGTGGATCTTCTCCCACGGGTCGTGCAGGATGCCGAGCATGTAGTCGACCAGCACCGCGTCGCCCATGCGTGCGCCGTAGCGCGCCGAGGTGTCGAAGTAGGGGCCGCGGCTCATCGATTCCGACCCGCCGCCGATGGCGATATCGCAGTCGCCCAGCGCAATGGCCTGCGCTGCCGACACGATGGCCTGCAGGCCGGAGCCGCACAGGCGGTTGACGTTGAAGGCCGGCGTCTCGATCGGGCAGCCCGCATCGATGGCGGCCACGCGGCTCAGGTACGCGTCCTTCACGTCGGTGGGAATCACGTTGCCCATCACCACATGGCCGATGGCATCGGCCGCCACGCCGCTGCGCGCGATGGCGGCCTTGACGGCGGTGGTGGCCAGTTGCGTGTTGGGCACGTCCTTCAGCGCGCCGCCGAAGGTGCCGATGGCGGTGCGGGCGGTGCCGACCACGAAGATGTCGCGTGTTGTCATGGTGTGGTTCTCCTGGATTGAAAAATCAGTTCAGCGGCCTAGCGGCCTGTCATCGCCTTGTCTTCGTCGCCGCGGGCTTGCGGCGCGGCGTGGCCGGGCGGTTCAGTACGCCATTCAACAGCAGTTCGATGCCCTGGTCGGCAATCTGGTCGGGCGTCAGCTCGCCATCGGGTCGGTACCAGCGCCCGATCCAGCTCAGCGCGCCGGCCAGCATGAAGGCGGCCATCTTGGGATCGCAGGGCGCGATCGAGCCTTCGGCCACGCCATCCTCGATGAGCCGGCGGAACTGCCCGTCGATGCCGGCCTTGAGGCGGCGCAGTTCCTTCCTGAGCGGAGCGGGCAGCGGGTCTTCGCCGATGCGGATCACGCACATGCCGAAGTCCTGCGTGACCACGCCCGAATAGATGCGCATGCAGGCCTTGAGCTGGTCGATGGCGCTGCCGCCCGCGGCACGCACCTCGCCGATGCCGGCCTGCATCAGGTCGAGCGCGGCCTTCACGCACTCGAGCAGGATCTGGTCCTTGCTCTCGACGTAGTAGTAGAGCGTGGGCTTGCTGACATTGAGCCGCTCGGCGATGTCGTCGAGCGAGGTCGCATGGAAGCCGCGCTCGTTGAACAGCTGCGCCGCCGTCTGCAGCACGGCGTTGCGCTTGACCTCGCGCTGCTGCGCGCGCTTGCCGGCGGGTACCCAGGGTGAAAGCGCTGCAGGGGACGCGGAGGGAGAGGATGCGATGGGGGCGGGACGGGCCATGGGGTTTGTGCGGGCGGGGAAAGTCCTGATGCCGCGGCCTGCGGCAAACCCTGATATTACCCGTCAGTAGGAATTTTACGGGCCAGTAGCTTTTCTGGCCCTGGACACAAACCCTGACGCCAGCACCTCCCTCCTAGCCATGCCTGACGATCCTCCACGGGACGACCTCTCCGCCCCTGCCGCATCCGTGCTGCAGGTGGATGCGCTGACGCTCGCGTTCGGCGGCGTCAAGGCGCTGACGAACGTGGGTTTCGGCGTGGCGCCCGGCTCGATCACCGCGGTGATCGGCCCCAACGGCGCGGGCAAGACATCGCTGTTCAACACGATCTCGGGCTTCTACAAGCCCGCGCAGGGCCGCGTGCTGTTCGAGGGCGAGGACATCACGCGCCTGCCCGCGCCGAAGCGCGCCGCGCTGGGCCTGGCGCGCAGCTTCCAGAACATCGCGCTGTTCCGCGGCATGACGGTGCTCGACAACATCAAGCTCGGCCGCCACACGCACCTGAAGACCAACGTGTTCGACGCGCTGTTCTACCTGGGCCGTGCGCGCCGCGAAGAAGCCGAACTGCGGCGCGACGTGGAGGAACGCATCATCGATTTCCTCGAGATCGACCACATCCGCCACGCCTCGGTGGCCGCCCTGCCCTACGGCCTGCAGAAACGCGTGGAAATGGCGCGCGCGCTGGCCATGCAGCCCAAGGTGCTGATGCTCGACGAACCCGTGGCCGGCATGAACCGCGAGGAGACCGAGGACATGGCGCGCTTCATTCTCGACGTGCGGCGCGAATGGGGCATCACGGTGCTGATGGTGGAGCACGACATGGGCATGGTGATGGACCTGTCGGACCACGTCGTGGTGCTCAACTTCGGCCAGGTGATCGCGCAGGGCACGCCGGCGCAGGTGCAGGCCGACCCCGAGGTGATCCGCGCCTACCTCGGCGCGGGCGACGTCGGCGAACTGCGGCGGCGGCTGCGCGGCGAATCCACGGTGGGAGCGGCCTGATGGATTGGGCCTACCTGTTCGAGATCGCGCTCACCGGCATTGCCGGCGGCGGGCTCTATGCATTGGCGGCGCTGGCCTTCGTGCTGGTCTACAAGGCCACGCGCGTGGTCAACATCGCCATCGGCGAGATGCTGATGGTCGGCGCGTACCTGTTCTTCACCTTTGCCGCGAGCTTCTCGCTGCCGATCTGGCTCGCGGTGCTCGGCTCGGTGATCGGCACCGGCCTGCTGGGCGCGGTGATCGAACGCACGATGATCCGGCCATTGCTGGGCGAGCCGCCGATCTCGGTGTTCATGGTGACGGTCGGCCTTGCGTCGATCCTCGTCGGGCTGGTCGAGATCATCTGGACCGCCGACCAGCGCCGGCTGCCCGAATTCCTGCCCAACGCGCCGGTGATGATCGGCGACGCGTTCCTCGCACCCAAGATCGCCTACGGCGCGCTGATTGCCGTGGTGCTGATCGGCATGGTGCTGCTGCTGTTCCGCTTCTGGCGCGGCGGCGTGGCGCTTCGGGCCACCGCGTCCGACCAGGCGGCGGCCTATTCGAT
Source organism: Variovorax sp. SPNA7 (assembly GCF_033807855.1). Lineage (NCBI taxonomy): Bacteria > Pseudomonadati > Pseudomonadota > Betaproteobacteria > Burkholderiales > Comamonadaceae > Variovorax > Variovorax sp. SPNA7. Next base: position 1,958,625 of record NZ_CP138513.1, on the reverse strand, counting down.
GGGCATCAACGTACCGCGCGTGTTCTCTCTCGCCTGGGTGGCCTCGGCCATGATCGCGGCGGTGGCCGGCATCATCGTCGGCGCCATCGGCGGCATCTCGTCGTCGATGGGGGTGTTCGGGCTGTCGGTACTGGTGGTGGTGATCGTCGGCGGGCTCGACAGCGTGCTGGGTGCGCTGGTCGGCGGCCTCTTCATCGGGCTGGTCGAGGCGCTGGCCGGGTCGTATCTCGGCGGCGAATACAAGCTGCTTGCGACCTTCATCGTGCTGGTGCTCGTGCTGATGGTGCGGCCCTACGGGTTGTTCGGCACGCATGAGATCGAGAGGCTTTGAGATGAAGGTCTCTTCGATGCACGTTGTTGATTCAGGGCGCGCTCCCGCCGACGGGGTACCTTGCTCCGCGAATGTCCCCCGGCCTGCGGCCTCCTCCTTTATTTCGCTGCGCAAGGCACCCCATCGACGGGAGCGTTGGACAGAGCGGTCGTTGATTGGCCAGCACAACGACCGCGCTCATCGTGCACAGGGCATCGGGTGCTCCCCGCAGCGAAATAAAGGAGGAGCCGAAGGCGGGGGACATTCGCGGAGGGGAGTACCCGGTGGCCTGTGCACGCGCCCTGAACAACAGCGCCCCGAACAGCAGCGCAAAAAACGCAAGCAGAGGGAAAACCGATGCGCATAGGCACCCTCAAGCAAAGCTACACAGCCGACGCAGCGCTGTTCGACTCGCGCACCCAGAAGGTATGGCTCGCGATCGGCGCCGCGCTGCTGGTGTTGTTCCCATTCATGGCCAGCGACTACTGGCTCTACCTGGCGTGCCTGGTCGCCATCAACGTGGCGAGTGCGACGGGCCTCAACATCCTCACCGGCTACACGGGTCTGGTGAGCCTCGGACAAGCAGCCTTCATGGGACTGGGCGCATACACCGTCGCCATCATGCAGACGCGGCTCGGAACGCCCTTCCTGTTCAATATCGCCGCGGGCGGCATCGTCGCCATGCTCGGCGGGCTGATCGTCGGCATTCCCTCGCTGCGCGTGAAGGGCCTGTACCTCGCCATTGCCACCATCGCGGCGTCGTTCATCGCGCACTTCCTGTTCGCCAACCTGAAGCTCACGGGCGGCACCTCGGGCCTCTCGCTGCCGCCGGCGCAGTTCTTCGGGCTGCCGCTCGATACCTCGTTCCGCCTCTACTGGGTGATCGTGCCCGTCATGCTGCTCATGGTGCTAGGCGCGGCCAACCTGTTTCGCACGCGCGTGGGCCGCGCCTTCATCGCGATCCGCGACCGCGACATCTCGGCCGAGGTGCTGGGCATTCCGCTCCTGCGCTACAAGCTGCTCTCATTCGGCCTCTCATCGTTCTACGCGGGCGTCGCGGGCGGCCTCTGGGCCTACTTCTTCCGCGTGGTCACGCCGGAGAGCTTTCCGCTCCTGATGTCGATCTTCTTCCTGGCCGCGATCATCGTCGGCGGCATGGGCACGATCCTCGGCGGCATCTTCGGCGCGGTGTTCATGACCATGGTGCCCGAGCTGCTCAAGCTGGTGGTCGACCTGCTGCCGGGCGGCGTCGAGATGACCGTATTCCTGTCGCCCGTGCGCACCGTCGTGTTCGGGCTGCTGATCGTCGGATTTCTGGTGTTCGAGCCGCACGGGCTCGCAGAAGTGTGGCGGCGCATCCGCCGCTTCTTCCATCTATGGCCGTTTCGTAACTAGACCGCAGGAGACAAGCATGCCCGACAAGACACCGAAGCTTTCCCAACACCGCCGTGCGCTGCTGATCGCGGCCGGCCTTGCAATCACCGCCGCCGCGCCGTTCGCGAACGCGCAAGGCAACGAGGACATCGTCATCGGCGGCTCCATTCCGATGACCGGCGTGTTCGCCTTCGCAGGCGTCGGCATCAACGCCGGCATTGCCGACTACGTGAAGATCGTCAACGACGCGGGCGGCATCAAGGGGCGCAAGCTGCGCTACGTGCCGGAAGACACGGGCTACAAGGTCGATGTGTCGGTGGCGGCCTTCAAGAAGATCACGAGCCAGAACAAGGTCAACCTCTACTACGGCGACTCGACCGGCTTCTCCAAGACCATCAACCCCGAGCTCGAACGCAACGGGCAGATCCTGATGGCCGGCGCTTCGTTTGCCACCGAACTCAACGACTCGGCCAAGTACCCGAACCAGTTCCTGGTCGGCCCCGACTACACCGAGCAGATCGGCATCCTGCTGCGCCACATCGCCAAGGAAAAGCCGGGCGCGAAGGTGGCCTTCGTGTATTCCGATTCCGAATTCGGCCGCGACCCGATCGAAGCCAGCGAAGCCGCCGCCAAGAAGCTGGGCCTCACGGTGCCGGTCAAGCTCATGACGCCGCCGGGCAGCGTCGACGTGTCGACCGAAGTCATCAAGCTGCGCCGCGCCGCACCCGACTACACCATCTTCCACGGCTACATCCTCGCGCCCATTCCGGAGTTCGTGCAGCAGGGCAAGCAGATGGGCATGACCAGCAAGTGGATGGGCACCTTCTGGACCATGGACAGCTCCACCGTCATGAAGATGGGCGAAGGCGCCGACGGCTTCATGGGCGTGATGCCCTACCGCTACTACTACGACACCTCGGCCAAGGCGCCGATGCTCGACAAGATCCGCGCGCTGCGCCCCGAGTACCAGAGCACGGCCTACACGCAGGGCTTTCTCACGGCGATGCTGTTCACCGAAGCGGCCAAGCGCACGCTGGATGCGGGCAAGCCGCTGGACGGCAAGAACCTGAAGGCCTCGCTCAACACCATCAAGGACTTCGACACCGGCGGGCTCATCGGCATGCCGATCACCGTCAAGGGCAACTCGATTCCCGTGGGCCGCGTCTACAAGGCCGACATGAAGGCGCAGAAGATGGTGCCGGCGTCGGACTGGATCTCGCTGAACTGATGGACGCGCGCGCGGCACCCGACCTCGTGTTGGAGGTCAACAACCTCGAGGTGGTCTACAACAAGGTCGTGCAGGTGCTGCGCGGCCTGTCGCTGGCCGTGCCGCGCGGGCAGATCGTGGCGCTGCTCGGCAGCAACGGCGCGGGCAAGTCGACCACGCTGAAGGCAGTGTCGGGCCTGCTCGCGCTGGAAGACGGCGAGGTGGAGGCGGGCCGCATCGTGTTCGACGGCGCGCCGACCGCACAGCTGGCGCCGCAGCAACTCGTGCGGCGCGGCCTCAGCCATGTGATGGAAGGCCGGCGCGTGTTCGAGGACCTGACGGTCGAGGAGAACCTGATCGCCGCGACCTATGCACTGACGGGACGCGACGGCCCCGCGCCGCCGCGCAATTTCGACGACGTCTACGCGTACTTCCCACGCCTGCACGAACGCCGCAAGGGCCTCGCAGGCTATCTTTCGGGCGGCGAGCAGCAGATGCTGGCGATCGGCCGCGCGCTGGTGGCGCAGCCCAAGCTGATCCTGCTCGACGAGCCCTCCCTGGGCCTCTCGCCCAGGCTGGTGGAAGACATCTTCACGATCATCGCGCGCATCAATGCCGAGCGCGGCACCTCGATGCTGCTGGTGGAGCAGAACGCGAGCGTGGCACTGGCCATTGCCCACACGGGCTACATCATGGAAAGCGGCAAGGTGGTGATCGACGGCAGCGCCGAGCGGCTCGCGGCGGACCCCGACGTGCGCGAGTTCTACCTGGGCGTGGGCGGCAGCGGCGAGTCGCGCAGCTTCCGCGCGCTCAAGCACTACAAGCGCCGCAAGCGCTGGCTCTCATGACCGATGCCGCGCTTCCCTCGCTGACATTGCCGCAGATGCTGCGCGAGCAGGCGCGCTTGCGGCCCCAGCGCATCGCGATCCGCCAGAAGGACTTCGGCATCTGGCATCCGCTGGACTGGGCCGGCTACCTGCGTCGCGCATCCCGCTTCGGCCTCGGCCTGCATGCGATGGGCCTGGCGCCCGGCGGGCACCTTGGGGTGATCTCCGAGAACCGAGTCGAGTGGCTGCTCGCGCAGATGGGTGCCGGCCTGATCGGCGCCGTGACCGTCGGCGTCTACCCGACCAGCCCGAGCAACGAGGTGGCCTATGTGGTCGGCCATGCGGACATCGAGGTGATCGTCTGCGAGGACCAGGAACAGACCGACAAGGTGCTCGACGCCATCGGCCAACTGCCGCGCCTGCGCAAGATCGTCGTGATCGAGACCAAGGGCCTCGCGAGCTATCCGCCCGAAGTGCGCGCGCTCATCGCGACCTTTGCCGAGGTGGAACAGGCCGGCGCCGAGGTGCACGCGCGCGAGGGCGACGCGCTGATCGACGCCGCGCTGGCACGCCAGACGCTCGCCGATGTCGGCCTGATGATCTACACCTCGGGCTCCACCGGCAAGCCCAAGGGCGCGATGATCTCGTACCGAAACATCCGCGGCGTGGTGCCCGGCATCGTCGAGCGGCTGGCGCTCGACGCCGACACCACGCACCTCTCGTACCTGCCGCTGTGCCATGTGGCCGAGCAGATGCTCACGGCCTTCGTGCCGGTCTACCTGGGCTCGCAGGTGAACTTCGGCGAATCGATCCGCACCGTGCAGGAAGACCTGCGCGAAGTGGCGCCCACCATGTTCCTCGGCGTGCCGCGCATCTGGGAGAAGCTGCATGCGGGCATCAGCATCAAGATGCAGGAGGCGGGGCGGCTGCAGCGCGCGCTGTTCCGCCGCGCGCTCGCGGCCTGCGCACCGCTGGCCGAGAAGCCGCGCAGCGATTGGACCTTGGCCGAGCGCGCCCGTTTCGCCCTGCACTACTGGACGGTGCTGCGCGCACTGCAGAACTTCATCGGCCTGCGGCGCGCGCGCATCGCGCTGACCGGTGCGGCGCCGATTCCGGCCGACGTGGTGCGCTTCTTCCGCACGCTGGGCGTGCCGCTGGTCGAGGTGTACGGCCTCACCGAATCGACCGGCATGATCGCCGGCCACCGCAGCGATGCCGTGAGGATCGGCACGGTCGGCGCGCCAACGCTGGGCACCGAGCACCGCATCGGCCAAGCGGGCGAACTGCTGGTGCGCGGCGAGATGGTGTTCGAGGGCTACTACAGGAACCCCGAGGCCACCGCGTCGTCGATCCGCGACGGCTGGCTGCACACGGGCGACGTGGTGCGCGAGGAAGACGGGCAGCTGCGCATCGTCGACCGCCTGAAGGACATCATGATCACGGCCGGCGGCAAGAACCTCACGCCCTCGGAAATCGAGAACACCATGAAGGGCAGCCCCTTCATCAAGGAATGCATCGTGGTGGCGGACGGACGCAAGTTCGTCGGCGCGCTGCTGCAGATCGATTACGAAACGGTGGGCAAATGGGCCGAGGCCGAGCGCATTCCGTTCACGCACTTCCGCTCGCTGGTGGAAGAGCCGCGGGTGCGCGCGCTGATCGAATCGGAAATTTCACGCGGCAACGACAGGCTCGCGCAGGTGTCGCAGATCCGGCGTTTTCACCTGCTCACAAAAGAGTTGGACCACGACGACGGCGAAGTCACCGCAACCATGAAGGTGCGGCGCTCCAGCATCTACAAGGCCTACGCCGAAGAGATCGAGGCGCTGTACCGCGCCTGACCCTCGCTGGCGGGCTTATTCGCCGCGCGCAGGCCGGGCCCGCACGTCGGTCACGTCGCCCGCGGGACGCAGCGACAGCGGGCTGCGCACCGATTCGCCGCGCGCACGCGCATTGGCCACATCGGCGGCGGTAGGTTCGGCTGGCTGTGCCGCATTGCGAAAACGCTCGAAGCCCGAACGCGGGTTGAAGCGCCCGCCCATCGAAGCCATCCAGGGCGTCACGGGCTTGCCCGTGATCCGTCCCCAGGCGTAGCGCACACCCCACACGGCCGCCAGCAACATGACGGCGACCGCCAGGCTGGCCGCGAAGACCAGCCCCAGGAGCAGAAGAATGACGCGAAAAATGAAGTTCATCATCCGACTTTAGGCCGCAACGGCCTCCGATGGTTCCCCGGCCTTGGTGAACGAGAACTGGCCGGGGGTCCGGATCGGGTCGGTATTCACTTCGATGGTGTCCTTCGGCCCGAAGCTGCCGTCGAGCAGCAGCTTCGAGAGCGGATTCTCGATGCGCTGCTGGATCGCGCGCTTGAGCGGACGCGCGCCGAACACCGGGTCGAAGCCGACCTTGGCAATCTCGGCCAGCGCCGCGGGCGACACCTCCAGGCCGAGGTCCATCTTCGCTAGCCGTGCCTGCAGCACCTTGAGCTGGATCGCGGCGATCGATTCGATGTTCTTCGCGTCGAGCGCATGGAACACCACGGTCTCGTCGATGCGGTTCAGGAACTCGGGGCGGAAGTAGTTCTTGAGCTCGTCCCACACCGCTTCCTTGATCTCCTCGGCGGGCCGGCCCACCATCGACTGGATGATCGGCGAGCCGATGTTGCTGGTCATCACGATCACGGTGTTCTTGAAGTCCACGGTACGGCCCTGGCCGTCCGTGAGGCGGCCATCGTCGAGCACCTGAAGCAGCACGTTGAACACGTCGTGGTGGGCCTTCTCGACCTCGTCGAGCAGCACCACGCTGTAGGGCTTGCGGCGCACGGCTTCGGTCAGGTAGCCGCCCTCCTCGTAGCCCACGTAGCCCGGCGGCGCGCCGATCAGGCGGGCGACCGAGTGCTTCTCCATGAACTCGCTCATGTCGATGCGGATCAGGTGGTCTTCGCTGTCGAACATGAAGCCCGCCAGCGCCTTGCACAGCTCGGTCTTGCCCACGCCCGTGGGGCCGAGGAACAGGAACGAGCCGGTCGGGCGGTTCGGGTCACTCAAGCCCGAGCGCGAGCGGCGGATCGCATTGGCGACCGCGCCGATGGCCTCGTCCTGCCCCACCACGCGCTCGTGCAGCTTGTCTTCCATCACGAGCAGCTTGTCGCGTTCGCCCTGCATCAGCTTGGCGACCGGAATGCCGGTGGCGCGCGCCACGACCTCGGCGATTTCTTCGGAGCCCACTTGCGTGCGCAGCAGCGTGGGCGCGCTGGACTTGCCCTTGCTCGCCTCGCTTTCCTCGGCCTCGCGCAAGCGCTTCTCCAGCGCCGGCAGCTGGCCGTATTGGAGTTCGGCGAGCTTGTTGAAGTCGCCCTTGCGCTTCCACTCCTCGATCTCGAACTTGATCTTGTCGATGTCCTCGCGGATCTTCGCGCTGCCCTGCGCCTGCGCCTTCTCGGCCTGCCAGATCTCGTCGTAGTCGGCGATCTCCTTCTGCAGGCGCCCGATCTCGTCCTCGATCAGGCCGAAGCGCTTCTGCGAGGCTTCGTCCTTTTCGCGGCGCACCGCCTCGCGCTCGATCTGCAGCTGGATCAGGCGGCGGTCGAGACGGTCCATGACCTCGGGCTTGGAGTCCATCTCGATCTTGATCTTGGCCGCGGCCTCGTCGATCAGGTCGATGGCCTTGTCGGGCAGGAAGCGGTCGGTGATGTAGCGGTCGCTCAGTTCGGCCGCGGCCACGATGGCCGGGTCGGTGATCTGCACGCCATGGTGCACTTCGTACTTTTCCTGCAGGCCGCGCAGGATGGCGATGGTGGCCTCCACGCTGGGCTCGCCCACGATGATCTTCTGGAAGCGGCGCTCCAGCGCGGCGTCCTTCTCGATGTACTTGCGGTATTCGTCGAGCGTGGTGGCGCCCACGCAGTGCAGCTCGCCGCGCGCAAGCGCGGGCTTGAGCATGTTGCCCGCGTCCATCGCGCCCTCGGCCTTGCCGGCGCCCACCATGGTGTGCAGTTCGTCGATGAAGACGATGGTCTGGCCTTCGTCCTTGGCAAGCTCGTTGAGCACGGTCTTCAGGCGCTCCTCGAACTCGCCGCGGAACTTGGCACCGGCCAGCAGCGCGGCCATGTCGAGCGACAGCACGCGCTTGCCCTTGAGCGACTCCGGCACCTCGCCCGCGACGATGCGCTGGGCCAGGCCTTCGACGATGGCGGTCTTGCCCACGCCGGGTTCGCCGATGAGCACGGGGTTGTTCTTGGTGCGGCGCTGCAGCACCTGGATGGCGCGGCGGATTTCCTCGTCGCGGCCGATCACCGGGTCGAGCTTGCCCAGGCGGGCGCGCTCGGTGAGGTCGAGGCAATATTTCTTGAGGGCTTCGCGCTGGCCTTCGGCATCGGCGCTGTTCACGCCCTGGCCGCCGCGCACCGCATCGATGGCGGATTCGAGCGACTTGCGGCTGAGGCCGTTCTCCTTGGCGATCCGGCCGATGTCGGACTTGCTGTCGGCCACGGCCAGCAAGAAGAGCTCGCCCGCAATGAACTGGTCGTTGCGCTTGATGGCTTCCTTCTCGGTGGCCTGCAGCAGCTTGCCGAGCTCGGGGCCGACCTGCACGATGTCGTGGCCCTGCACCTGCGGCAGTTTCTTGATGGCCGCCTCGGCAGCGTTCGCGAGCCCCTGCACGTTGACGCCGGCGCGCTCCAGCAGGGCGCGCGGGCCGTCTTCCTGGCGCAGCATGGCGACCAGCAGGTGGGCCGGTTCGATGTAGGCGTTGTCGCTGCCGAGCGCCAGCGTCTGGGCATCGCTCAGCGCTTCCTGGAATTTGGTGGTGAGTTTGTCTTGTCGCATGGTGGTATTCCTGCACTCAAAATAGGGCTGTTCGGGCGCGATTCAAGGTGTCCGGCGCTTCGGGCACGGCTATTGCACTGTGCCTCGTCATCTTTCGAATGGAGTCGATCATGGTTTTTTCAATGCAGCGCGCCCATCCGGTTCGCCGGGCGCTCGGCGTCGGTCTCTTTCTAGCGGCCACGGGCCTCGCCGGCCTTGCGCAGGCGCAAGGCACGCCCATCCGCCTGCTGGTCGGCTTTCCGGCCGGTGCCGGCACGGATGCCATTGCACGCACACTGGGCGAAAAACTCAAGGACGTGCTGGGCGTGCCGGTGGTGATCGAGAACCGCGCCGGCGCCGGCGGACAGATCGCGGCGCAGGCGCTCAAGGCGGCTCCGGCCGACGGCCATACGCTGTTTCTCTCGCACGACCACTCGATCTCCATCCTGCCGCAGGTGGTGAAGAACCCGGGCTTCAACCCCGCGACCGACTTCGTGCCGGTGGCCGGTTTCGCGACCTTTGCCAATGTGCTGGCCGTCTCGGGCGGCACGCCGGCCAAGAGCATTGACGAATATGTGAAGTGGGTTCGCACCCAGCGCGGCGGCAAGGAAACCATCGGCATTCCGGCGCCGGCCTCGATCCCCGAGTTCCTGGTGAAGATGATCTCGGAAAAATACAAGATCGACGTTCAGCCCGCGCCCTACCGCGGCAGCGCGCCGATGACGGCGGACATGCTGGGCAACCAGATCACGGCCGGCATCGCCTCGGTGCCCGACTTCATCGAGAACCACAAGGCCGGCAAGGTGCGCATCGTGGCCTCCATCGGCGCCAAGCGCCAGGCCGTGCTGCCGAACGTGCCCACCTTCACCGAACTGGGCTTCTCCAATCTTGAAGACCTGCCCTACTACGGCATCTTCGCGCCGGTGGGCACGCCGCAGGCCGTCATCGACCGCTACGGCGACGCGCTGCAGAAGGTGCTGGCCATGCCCGACGTGAAGCAGAAGCTCACGACCATGGGACTCACGGTCGGCTACGAGCCGCAGGGCCAGTTCGCAGGCCGCGTGCGCAGCTACACGCAGACCTGGGAACGCATCATCCAGTCGAGCGGCTTCAAGCCTCTCTAAGCGTTGGGGGCTGTGATGCCCCAGCGCGCGAGCGCCGCATCGTCGCTGACGCGCGCATCCACCCAGCGGGCGCCTTCGGGCGTCTGTTCCTTTTTCCAGAACGGGGCCTGGGTCTTCAGGTAGTCCATCAGGAACTCGCAGGCCTCGAAGCTCTGGCCGCGGTGGGCCGAGACCACCGCCACCATCATGATCTGGTCGAGCGGCTGCAACAGACCCACGCGATGAATCACGCGCGCACCCAGGATGTCGAAGCGCCTGTGCGCCTCGTCGATCATGGCCTCGATGGCCTTTTCGGTCATGCCGGGGTAGTGCTCGAGTTCCATCGAGGCCACGCTGCTGCCGTCGTTGCGATCTCTCACGGTGCCGACGAAGCTGCAGACCGCGCCCACGCGTTTGTCGCCGGCGCGCAACGCGGCGACCTCCTGCCCCAGGTCGAAATCGGCTGTCTGGATCGAAACGCGTGTGCCACTCATGCCGGGATTGTGGCATCGCGCTAGACTTCGGCAATGCCCCGCCTCGCCATGCTTTCTTCAGTGCCTCCGCACGCCGAAGGCAGCCGTGCGCGCCAGGGCAGCAAAGCCAAAAAACCAAAGCTCGTCTGACCGGAGCTGCGGTTCCGTCGTCGGATGAGCGACGGAACCTGCCAAGGCCTTGGCCCCGATCGGGTTGCGCGCGCATCGAACGACGGTTCCTTTCCATCGGTCGATTCCCTTGAGGAAACCCGCGTGCCGCCATCGTCCATTCCCTCCTCCAGCCCTGACTTCTCGGGCCTCTGGATTCCCCTTGTCACGCCGTTCCAGCACGGCGCGGTCGACCATGCCGCGCTGTCGGCGCTGACCCGCCGCCTTGCCGGCGACGGCGTGGCCGGCTTCGTGGTCTGCGGCTCGACGGGCGAGGCCGCCGCGCTCGATGAAGCGGAACAACTCGCCGCGCTCGACACGGTGCAGGCCGCCGCGGCCGGGCTGCCGATCGTCATGGGCCTGTCGGGCTATCACCTGGGCAAGACCACGGCCTGGGTGCGCCGGCTCGCCGAACGGCCGCTGGCGGGGCTGCTGGTGCCCGCGCCGCACTACATCCGGCCCTCGCAGGCCGGCCTGCTCGAATGGTTCCGCGCCATTGCCGATGCCAGCGCCGCACCGGTGCTGGTCTACGACATTCCCTACCGCACCGGCGCAACCCTCACGCGCGAAACGCTGCTGGCGCTGGCCGAACACCCGCGCATCCGCGGCATCAAGGACTGCGGCGGCGACATGGCCAAGACGCGCGCCCTCATTGCCGATGGCAGGCTCCAGGTGCTGTCGGGCGAAGATCACCAGATCTTCGGCACCGTGGCCGAGGGCGGCGTGGGCGCCATTGCGGCGAGCGGGCATGTGCAGACGCGGCGCTTCGTGCAGGTGCTGCGCCTGCTGGCCGAGAACCGGCTGGCAGAGGCGCGCGCCGAATGGCAGCCGCTGCAGCCGTTGATCGAAATGCTGTTTGCCGAACCGAACCCCGCGCCGCTCAAGGCGCTGCTGGCACACGATGGATCGATGCGCGACGAGCTGCGCTCGCCGATGACCCGCGCCTCCGATGCCTTGCGCGAGCGCCTGGTGGCGCTGGACGCCCGGCTCAGCCGCCCGTAACGGGCGGGAAGAAGGCGACCTCGCAGCCTTCGCGCAGCGCGGCCGCCTCGTCGCTCATGGCCTGGTCGAGCGCCATGCGGACGGCCTTGCCGCGCGCCAGCGCCGTGGCATACGCCCCGCCGCGCGCGATGAGTTCGTCGCGCAGCGCGGCCAGGGTGGCGGCACCGGTGTCGACGGTTTCGCCGCTGGTGTCGAGCGCCTCGCGCACGGAGGCGAAGTAACGGATCTGGACCTTCATGGGCAGCTTCGGTCAGGCCAGCAGCGAGGCCAGGGGGATGAAATTCACCGTGTCGCCGGCCTGGATGGTCCGGCCCGGCGGGTTGTCGACGACGCCGTCGCCCCAAACCATCGAGGTCAGCACACCCGAGCTCTGGTTGGCGAACAGGTCGAGCCCGCCCGCGGCGTTGCGCCGGGCGCGCAGGAACTCGCGGCGGCGGTCGGCGCGCGGCCAGTCGAAGTCGGCGCGCATCTGCACGGGCTCGGGCGCCACGCGCGTGGCACCCTGCAGCGTCAGCAGGAACGGGCGCACGAGCAGCAGGAAGGTCAGGAAGCTGGACACGGGGTTGCCGGGCAGGCCCGTGACGTGGCATCGCCCTTGCGCCTCGCCACCGGCCCTTGCGATCGAACCATAGGCGAAGGGCTTGCCGGGCTTCATCGAGAGCGACCACAGCTGCAACTCGCCGAGCGCCTGCACCGCGGCCTTGATGTGGTCTTCCTCGCCCACCGACACGCCGCCGGTGGTGATGATCAGGTCGCTGATCTCGGCCGCGCCGCGCAGCGCCTCGATGGTGGCCTCGCGCCTGTCGGGCACGATGCCCAGGTCGGTCACATCGCAGCCGAGCCGGTGCAGCAAGGCGCGCATGAAGAAGCGGTTGGAGTTGTAGATCGCGCCGGGCTTCATGGCCTCGGGCGCGACCTCTCCGGGCATCACCAGTTCGTCGCCGGTGGACAGCAGCGCGACGCGCGGCCGCCGCGCCACCTGGAGCCGGTCGAAACCCACGCTGGCGGCAAGCCCGAGCGCGGCGGGCGTCAGGCGCTCGCCCTGGCGCAGCACCACGTCGCCGGCGGCCACGTCTTCTCCGGCCCGGCGAATCCACTGGCCGGCCGCGGGAACGATGTCGATGCGCACCGCGCCGAGCGTGCCCTCCTGCGGCACGGGCTGGGTGTCTTCCTGCATCACGATGGCGTCTGCGCCCTCGGGAATCTGCGCGCCGGTGAAGATGCGCGCCGCGGTGCCGGCCGCCAGCGGCGTGCCCACGGTGCCCGCAGGAATGCGCTGCGCCACCTGCAGCACGGCGCCCGGCGCGGCGCAGTCGGCCACGCGCACCGCATAGCCGTCCATCGAGCTGTTGTCGCGCGGCGGCACGGTGAGCGCGGAGACGATGTCCTGCGCGAGCACGCGGCCGTCCGCATCGAAAGTGGCAATGCTTTCGGCGGGCAGCTTCGGCAGCGCCTTGGCGAGCAGGCTCGCAAGCGCTTCGTCGAGCGCCATCAGCGGCGGGCGCGAGGGAGTGGCGGAATCAGCCATGGTGTTCGGGGTTGTATTCGAAGCGGCTTGCGCTGTCGATCAACCACTGCGCGATGCCCTCGATGTCGTCGAGGTCGAACAGCGGCAGGCTGGTGGGCACCGGCAGGCTCGCGGGCGCATCGGTGGCAATGGCGGTCACGAAGGCGTCCTCGATGTACTGCGAGGGCCGGGGCGGCTTGCCGTCCTCGGGGGCGCGCCAGACCTCGATCTTGAGCAGGTCGCTGTGCTTGAAGCCCTCGACCAGCACCCAGTCGACGCCGTCATGGAGCTCGGCGATGAGGTCGTGCACCGACAGCTGCGCGGGCTGCTCGAATTCGCGGATCAGCGCGAGCCGCTTGTCCGACGCCACGACCACCTCGAAAGCCCCCGCCTCGCGATGGCGGTAGGTGTCCTTGCCGGGATGGTCGATGTCGAACTTGTGGTGCGCATGCTTGACCACCGACACGCGCTGGCCATGGAGCTTGAGCACGGGAATCAGGCGCTCGACCAGCGTGGTCTTGCCCGAACCCGAATACCCGGAAAAGCCGATCACCTTCATGTCGAGTTCCTGTGGCGGCCGTCTACGCGGCCGCCGAATGCATGTGCGGGGCAGCCGCTGCAGGGCGCGGCGTGCGGCAAGGGTCAATCACAGTTCTGTGCGATGTAGGCCTTGACGGCCTCGGCATCGGCCGGCAGCTTGACGACCCGTTTGGGCAGCGCCTCGATGCCTTCGAACCTGGCCGGGCGCGCGGGCTCGTGGCCCAGCGCCTCCACCAGCGTGGCGGCAAACTTGATCGGCAGCGCGGTTTCGAGCACCACCATCGGCACGCCGGGCGCGAGGTGTTCGCGCGCGGCCTTGAGGCCGTCGGCCGTGTGCGGATCGACCAGCGTGGCAAAGCGCTTGTCGGTGTCGCGGATGGTGGCCAGGCGGTCGGCATGCGTGCTGCGGCTGCTCTTGAAGCCGAAGCGTTCCGCGGCCTGCCCGAAGGCGGGGTCGGCGCTCAGGTCGAAACGGCCGTGGCGGCCCAGTTCGTCCACGAACAGCGAGCGCAGCTTGCCGGCATCGCGCCCCACCAGGTCGAACACGAAGCGCTCGAAGTTGCTGGCCTTGCTGATGTCCATCGACGGACTCGAGGTTTCGTGCGTGTCGGCTGCCGCGCGAACGCGGTAGGCGCCGGTACGGAAGAACTCGTCGAGCACGTCATTCTCGTTGGTGGCGACCACCAGCGTCTGGATCGGCAGGCCCATCATGCGCGCCACGTGGCCCGCGCAGACGTTGCCGAAGTTGCCCGAGGGCACGGTGAAGCTCACCGGCTTGTCGTTGCTCGCCGTGGCCTGGAAGTAGCCCGCGAAGTAGTAGACGACCTGCGCGAGCAGCCGCGCCCAGTTGATCGAGTTGACCGTGCCGATGCGGTACTTGCGCTTGAAGCCCAGGTCGTTCGACACGGCCTTGACGATGTCCTGGCAGTCGTCGAACACGCCGCTGATGGCGATGTTGTGGATGTTGGCGTCCTGCAGGCTGAACATCTGCGCCTGCTGGAACGGGCTCATGCGGCCGTCGGGCGAGGTCATGAAGACGCGCACGCCCTTCTTGCCGCGCATGGCGTATTCGGCCGCGCTGCCGGTGTCGCCGCTGGTGGCGCCCAGGATGTTGAGCTCGGCGCCGCGGCGGGCCAGTTCGTACTCGAACAGGTTGCCCAGCAGCTGCATCGCCATGTCCTTGAAGGCCAGCGTGGGGCCGTTGGACAGGGCCTCGAGGTACACGCCGTCTTCCAGCTCGCGCAGCGGCACGATCTCGTCGCTGCCGAACACTTCTGCCGTGTAGGTCTTGGCGCAGATGGCCTTCAGGTCGGCCGGCGGAATGTCGTCGATGTAGAGCGAGAGGATCTCAAACGCCAGTTCCGCATACGGCAGCTCGCGCCATCTGGCGAGCGTGGCGGTGTCGACCTGCGGGTAGTGCTCGGGCAGGTACAGGCCGCCATCGGGCGCGAGGCCTTCAAGCAGGATTTCGCAGAAACGCTTGCGGTCGGGGTGGCCGCGGGTGCTCAGGTAGTTCACGGTATGTCTCTTGCGCCGTCCTCAGGACAGCTCTTCCTTGCGGATGCGCACGATCGGCTGCAGCACGGTGGGCAGTGCCTGCAGTTCGGCGAGCACGTCGTTCACCGTGCCTTCGCGCGCATCGTGCGTGAGGATGATCAGGTCGGTCTGGGTGGAGCCCTCGCCGCCCACTTCGTCGGCTTCGCGCTGCAGCACCGCGTCGATGCTGATGCCCGCGGTGGCCAGCAGGCCCGTGACCTTGGCGAGCACGCCGGCCTGGTCGGCCACGCGCAGGCGCAGGTAGTAGCTGGTGACGACCTCGGCCATCGGCAGCACCTTCAGGTCGCTCATGGCGTCAGGGTGGAAGGCCAGGTGCGGCACGCGGTGCGCAGCGTCGGCCGTGTGCAGTCGCGTGATGTCGACGAGGTCGGCGATCACCGCGCTGGCGGTCGGCTCGCTGCCCGCGCCCTTGCCGTAGTACAGCGTGGTGCCGACGGCGTCGCCATGCACGACCACCGCGTTCATCGCGCCTTCGACGTTCGCAAGCAGCCGCTTCGACGGCACGAGCGAGGGGTGCACGCGCAGTTCGATGCCCTGCGCGGTGCGCTTGGTGATGCCGAGCAGCTTGATGCGGTAGCCGAGCTGTTCGGCGTACTTGATGTCCTGCGCCGCGAGCTTGGTGATGCCTTCGATGTGGGCCTTGTCGAACTGCACCGGAATCCCGAAGGCGATGGCGCTCATCAGCGTGACCTTGTGGCCGGCGTCCACGCCTTCGATGTCGAAGGTGGGGTCGGCTTCGGCGTAGCCCAGGCGCTGGGCCTCCTTGAGCACGGTGGCGAAATCCAGGCCCTTGTCGCGCATCTCGGAGAGGATGAAGTTGGTGGTGCCGTTGATGATGCCGGCCAGCCACTGGATGCTGTTGGCCGTGAGGCCCTCGCGCAGCGCCTTGATGATCGGGATGCCGCCGGCCACGGCTGCTTCGAAAGCCACCATCACGCCCTTGGCATGCGCGGCGGCAAAGATCTCGGTGCCATGCACCGCGAGCAGCGCCTTGTTGGCCGTGACCACGTGCTTGCCGGCCGCAATCGCCTCGAGCACCAGCTGCCTCGCAATGCCGTAGCCGCCGATGAGCTCGATGACGATGTCGATGTCCGGGTTGGCGATGACTTCGCGCGCATCGGCGACCACCTTCACGCCTTCGCCGGCCACTTCGCGCGCACGCGCCGCGTCCAGGTCGGCCACCATCGTGATCTCGATGCCCCGGCCTGCACGTCGCTTGATTTCTTCCTGATTGCGCAGCAGCACCTTGAAGGTGCCGCTGCCGACCGTGCCTGCGCCGAGCAGGCCTACTTGGATGGGTTTCATTGGAGATTCGCGTGGATGGTTCGTAAAGGGGGAAGGAAAGGGGCCGCAGGCCGCCTGGCGCGCGGCCGCGCCGTCAATCCGTCTTGCTGCGCAGGCGGTACAGCTCCAGGAACCTGGCAATGCGGTGGATCGCTTCGCGCAGGTCGTCCTCGTGGGGCAGGAACACGATGCGGAAGTGGTCCGGCGTCGCCCAGTTGAAGCCCGTGCCCTGCACCAGCATCACCTTGGTTTCCCTCAGCAGCTCGAGGAAGAACTGGCGGTCGTCGGTGATCGGGTAGACCTCGGGGTCGAGCTTGGGGAACATGTAGAGCGCGGCGCTCGGCTTGACGCAGCTCACGCCCGGAATGGCCGTGATGAGTTCGTAGGCCAGGTCGCGCTGGCGCCGCAGGCGGCCGCCGTCGCCGACCAGGTCGTTGATGCTCTGGTAGCCGCCAAGTGCGGTCTGGATGGCCCACTGCCCCGGCACGTTGGCGCACAGGCGCATGTTCGAGAGCATGTTCAGGCCCTCGATGTAGTCCTGCGCTCGCGCCTTGTCGCCCGAAACCACCATCCAGCCCGCGCGGTAGCCGCACGAGCGGTAGCTCTTGGACAGCGAGTTGAAGGTCAGCGTGAGCACGTCGGTCGACAGGCTCGCGATCGCGGTGTGCCGGACACCGTCGTACAGCACCTTGTCGTAGACCTCGTCGGCGAAGATCACCAGGTGGTGCTCGCGCGCAATGGCGACGATGCTCTTGAGCAGTTCGTCGGAATAGAGCGCACCGGTCGGATTGTTGGGGTTGATGACCACGATGCCCTTGGTGCGGGGCGTGATCTTGGCGCGGATGTCGTCCAGGTCGGGCATCCAGCCGTTGGCTTCGTCGCAGAGGTAGTGCACCGGCTTGCCGCCCGAGAGGCTCGAGGCGGCAGTCCACAAGGGATAGTCGGGCGCCGGGAGCAGCATTTCGTCGCCGTCGTTCAGCAGCGCGTTGGTGGCCATGGCGATCAGCTCGCTTGCGCCGTTGCCCAGGTAGATGTCCTCGAGCGTGACGCCTGCAACACCCTGCTTCTGGGTTTCGTGCATCACCGCCTTGCGGGCCGCGAAGATGCCCTTGCTGTCCGAATAGCCCGCCGATCCCGGCAGGTTGCGGATCATGTCCTGCTGGACTTCTTCCGGCGCATCGAAGCCGAACACCGCCAGGTTGCCGATGTTGAGCCTGATGATCTTCTGGCCCTCTTCCTCCATCTGCTTCGCGGCGTCCATGATGGGGCCGCGGATGTCGTAGAGCACGTTGGCCAGCTTGGCCGATTTCTTGAACTGCTTCAAAGGGCCCTCCCGGGCGCGGGTTACTACTCGAGATCGAAAGGCCCTGGAAGGCCTCGTGTCACTGGGAAAACCTATAATTTGACCACAGTTCCCAGTGCCCCGATGAAGCTCCAGCCCGACAAATCCGACGCCCAGTCCCTTACCGCGCACGGCCCCGGGTGGGTCGCAATCAACAACGAAAAGGTCGAGGGCAGCGTGGTGGTGGGCTCCCGCGGCGAGCGCTTCGAGTGGGACTGCACCCGTTTCGACCAGCTCGGGCCCGAGCATTTCGCCCAGCTTGCGTCGCTGGGCGCGGAATTGGTCATTTTTGGAAGCGGGTCACGCATCCGGTTCCCGCAGCCTGCCTGGCTCCAGCCCCTGATGGCCAGGCGCACCGGCGTGGAGACCATGGACACCCCGGCAGCCTGCCGCACCTACAACATCCTGGCCGGCGAAGGCCGCCACGTGATAGCCGCCCTCCTCGTGGAACCGCCCGAGCGGTGAGGGAGGGCTTTTCGGGGTAAAATACCGGGTTGCGAACAGGCCTGCTGCTCCAGTTAGCAACGACCAATCCTCCATTCGTCGAGTGTGCTGCAAAGCGCCCGATCAATGGAAACCAACGGAGAAAACAAGTTTCATGGCGATCGTTGTCAACAAACCCATTCCTGAATTCGACGCCAACGCCACGGGCGGACTGAAAGTCTCGAATACCTCTCACCTCGGCCACGTGCTGGTCATGTATTTTTACCCGAAAGATAACACTCCGGGTTGCACGACCGAAGCCATGCAGTTTCGCGACCGCTACAAGGACTTCGAAAAGGCCGGCGCCACGGTGTTCGGCGTGTCCCGCGACAACATGAAGTCGCACGACGAGTTCAAGGCCAAGCTCGAACTCCCGTTCGAACTCATCGCCGATACCGAAGAAAAAATGTGCCACATGTTCGGCGTGGTCAAGAACAAGATCATGTACGGCAAGAAGGTCAAGGGCATCGAGCGCAGCACCTTCCTGATCGGCGCCGACGGCATCCTCAAGGCCGAATGGCGCGGCCTCAAGGTCCCGGGCCACGTCGACGACGTGCTCAAGGCCGTCAAGGCGCTCAAGAAGGCCGCCTGAGCGTTACAAGAAGCGCAGTCTGTGCGCTTTTGCATCATGCCGTGGGAAATGCCCAACGGACTGTGCAAAGAGCGCGAGACGCGTCACCGGCGGTGTGCATAATGGCCTCATGCCGTTGAGCTCCACGACCGCATCCCCCGAACAAAGCCGCCTTGGTCTACAGGCGGCTTTTTCGTTTTCTGGTTTCCACTTCCTGCGAGCGAACTGACACATGCCATTGCCTCCCGCCCCCACGAAACGCGCCGCATTGCTCTCGCCGGATGCGCACGATGCACCCGCCCGCTCCTCGCACCGGGGATCGCGCCGCTCGGGCGAATCGCGCACCGATTCGGCGTCGTCGAGCGGCTCTTCCCAGCCGCTGGAATTGTTCGACCGCCACGCCGCCGACGCGGTAGGCGGCGGTAGCGAGGCCGCGCCGCCGATCCGTGCGAAAGCCAAACCCGCGCCTTCCCGCGGCCAGCGGCAGCAGCCCGTTGCACGCCGGGAGTCCGAGGCGCCGGCGCCCGTAGTGCATGCACCCGCGCCACAGCAGCAGATCGCGGCAACGCAGGCCCCGGCGCGGCCCAAGCGCAGCAAATCCAACGGCCCGGCCAAGCTCTTCGTGCTCGACACCAACGTGCTGCTGCACGACCCGATGTGCCTGTTCCGCTTCGAGGAGCACGACATCTTCCTGCCGATGATCGTGCTCGAGGAACTGGACGGCCACAAGAAGGGCACCACGGAAGTCGCCCGCAACGGCCGCCAGACCAGCCGCACGCTCGACGCGCTGGCCGCCGCCCAGGACGCCGACATTGCCAAGGGCCTGAAGCTCGACACCACCGGCCATCGCGAGGCCGGCGGCAAGCTGTTCTTCCAGACCGCACCGCTCGACTATTCGCTGCCGATCAGCCTGCCCCAGGGCAAGGCCGACAACCAGATCCTCGGCGTGGTGCAGGCCTTGCGCGACCTCTACGCCAACGACCAGCCCGGCCGTCCGAAGCAGGAAGTGGTGCTGGTGTCCAAAGACATCAACATGCGCGTCAAGGCGCGCGCCCTGGGCCTGGCCGCCGACGACTACCAGAACGACAAGACGCTGGAAGACGGCGACCTGCTCTACGCGGGCTCGCTCGCGCTGCCGGCCGACTTCTGGACGCGCCAGAGCAAGACCGTCGAAAGCTGGCAAAGCGGCAGCAACACCTTCTACCGGGTCAGCGGGCCGCTGGTGCCCAACCTGTACATCAACCAGTTCGTCTATTTCGAGGCCCCGGGTGAGCCGAGCATGTACGCGCGCGTCACCGAGATCCGCGACAAGACCGCGGTGTTCAAGACCCTCAAGGACTACAGCTCGGGCAAGAACGCGGTCTGGGGCGTGAACACCCGCAACCGCGAGCAGAACTTCGCGATGAACCTGCTCATGGACCCCGAAGTCGACTTCGTCACGCTCACCGGCACCGCCGGCACCGGCAAGACGCTGATGGCGCTCGCCTCGGGCCTCACGCAGGTGCTCGACGACCGGCGCTACACCGAGATCATCATGACCAGGGCCACGGTCAGCGTGGGCGAGGACATCGGCTTCCTGCCCGGCACCGAGGAAGAAAAAATGGGCCCGTGGATGGGCGCGCTCGACGACAACCTCGAGTTCCTTGCCAAGGGCGACGGCGGCGGCGCCGGCGAATGGGGCCGCGCGGCCACCAACGAGCTGATCCGAAGCCGCATCAAGGTCAAGAGCATGAACTTCATGCGCGGCCGCACCTTCCTCAACAAGTACGTGATCATCGACGAGGCGCAGAACCTGACGCCCAAGCAGATGAAGACGCTGATCACCCGTGCCGGTCCGGGCACCAAGATCATCTGCATGGGCAACCTTGCGCAGATCGATACGCCCTACCTGACGGAAGGCTCCTCGGGCCTCACCTTCGCGGTCGACAAGTTCAAGGGCTGGCCGCACGGCGGACACATCACGCTGGCACGCGGCGAGCGCTCCCGCCTGGCCGACTTCGCGAGCGACGTGCTCTAAGAGCCGTCGGTCCGCGGCCGTCCAAAGGCCCGCAATGCTCCCGGAGCATCGCGGGCTTTTTCGTCCGCGATGACAGGCTCCTGACAAGACGCTGTCAGGAGGCGGCCCGCACCATCAAGGCTCCTTCAACACAACGAAAGCGAGTCCTTCATGCAAAACGCCATCACCTGGTTCGAGATTCCGGTCGCCGACATCGACCGCGCCCAAGCCTTCTACGAAACCGTGCTCGGCCGCACGCTGCGCCGCGAAGACTTCGGCGGCCAGACGCTGGCCATCTTTCCCTACGACAACCCCGCCACCGGCGGCGCCCTGCAGGCCGGCGCGAACGCCAGCGCACGCGCAGGCAGCGGCATCCGCATCTACCTCGACTGCATGCCGGGCATCGACGCCGTGCTTGCGCGCGTCGAAACGGCAGGCGGCCAGATCGTTGCGCCCAAGTCCGCGCTGCCGCCGGGCATGGGCTTCATCGCCCACATGCGCGACACCGAAGGCAACGAAGTCGGCCTGCACGCGCTCGCCTGAATCGCACCATGGCACCGCGCAACTGGGTGGCCGTCGCCAGCGCGGAACACGCCCGGCAAGGGGCGTGACCACAAGCAGCTCGGCCTGAAGGCGCTCGCGCTCTGAGCGCCACAATCCCAAGATCGATCATCCATGCAGAAGAACCCCACGATGGAACCCATCCGCCGGCAGCACGACGCCTTCCAGGTCGCGGGCCTCACGGTCCGCACCACCAACCGCGACGAGAACGACCCCGCAAGCGCCCGCATCGGCGCGCTGTGGAACCGCTTCTTCGGCGAAGAAACCTACCGGTCGACGCCCGGCCGCACCGGCGACGCCCGCATCTTCGGCGCCTACTCCGGCTACGAATCCGACGCGCATGGCGCCTTCGATGTGACCGTGGGCGTGGCCGTCGCGGACACAACGGGCAGCGTGGCCATCGAGGCCGGCGACTACCTCGTCTTCACGGGCCAGGGCGAGATGCCGCAGATGGTGATCGCCGCCTGGCAACGCATCTGGCAGTATTTCGAAGCACACCCGGAAATCGCGCGCCGCTACCGCAGCGATTTCGAAGCCTACGAGGGGCCGGACAAAGTGGCGATCCATATCGGGATTTCATGAGCACCAAGAAAAGCTGGCGCGACAGACTCGCCAGCTACCCTCACCTGCCGGAGGTCAAGGAAATCCCGCCGCCCATGCGCAAGCGGCTTGGCGAGGGCACCATTGCCACGCCGTCGCCGCGCGAGGTCGAGGAATCGATGTGCGACGTTCCCGAGGGCCGGCTCGCCACCGTGTTCGGCATCGGCGAGGACATTGCAGTGCGCCACCGAGCCACCATCGGCTGCACCGTGACGACGGCGATCTTTGCGCACATGGTCGCGCATGCGGCCGAAGAAGCCATCCAGCCGGAGAACAAGGCGCCCTACTGGCGCACGCTCAAGATCGGCGGCGAACTCAACGCCAAATACCCCGGCGGCATCGAGGCGCAGATGACGAAGCTCGAAACCGAAGGTCACACGGTCGTGCAGCGCGGCAAGCGCTACTTCGTCGAAGACTTCGCGAAGAAGCTCGTCCGGGCACGCTGATGCGCCGCGCCGACCGCCTGTTCCAGCTCGTGCAGATCATCCGCGGGCGCCGGCTCACCACCGCGGCCTTCCTGGCGCTGCGCCTCGAGGTGTCGGAGCGAACGGTCTACCGCGACGTGGCCGACCTGCAGCACCAGGGCGTGCCGATCGAGGGCGAGGCCGGCGTGGGCTACAGGCTGGGTGCGGGCTTCGAACTGCCGCCGCTGATGTTCACGCAGGACGAGGCTTCGGCGCTCGTGGCCGCGGCCCGCCTGGCGCAGAGCTGGGTCGATCCGGCGCTCGCGCGCGACATCGAAACCGGGCTAGGAAAGATCCTCTCGGTGCTGCCGCCGGCGGCACGCGTCTCGGCCGAAGCGCTGGCGCTCTACGCGCCTGCACTGGGCTTGGGCGACGCCCTGCGCGCGCGGCTGCAGGTCCTGCGCGAAGCTGTGCAGGCGCGCCAGAAACTGCGCCTTCACTATCGCGACGTGTCGGGCGATGCCAGCGAACGCACGGTGCGTCCGCTCGGCTGCTTCTACTGGGGCAGGGTCTGGACGCTTTCGACCTGGTGCGAGCTGCGCAACGACTTCCGTGGTTTTCGCATCGACCGCATGGACGCAGTCGACCTGCTGCCCGAACGCTTTCGCGACGAAGCGGGCAAGACATTGGCCGACATGCTGCGCCAGGTGAAGGCGCGGGCGGCCGAAGCGAAGCTGCCGGAGCAGCAGAAATGAAGATGCGGCGGCGTCAGTAGTCGTCGCTGCTGCCGTAGCTGGCCAGGTTCTCGAACTTGGTGAGCGGCTTGAGGAAAGTCAGCTTGACGGTGCCCGTAGGCCCGTTGCGGTGCTTGCTGATGATCACCTCGGCCACGCCCGGCTCCTTGCTGTTCTTGTCGTAGTAGTCGTCGCGGTAGATGAACATGATGATGTCCGCGTCCTGCTCGATGGCGCCGGATTCACGCAGGTCGCTCATCATGGGACGCTTGTCGGTGCGGCTCTCGACGCCGCGGCTCAACTGCGACAGCGCGATCACCGGGCACTTGAGCTCCTTGGCGAGCATCTTCAGGCCGCGCGAGATTTCGCCCACGGCCGTGGCGCGGTTCTCGTCGTTCATGCTGGTCGACACGCTCATGAGCTGGAGGTAGTCGACCACGATCAGGCCGAGGCGCCCGTACTGGCGCGCCAGGCGGCGCGCGTTGGCACGCAGCTCGCTGGTGGTCAGGCCAGGGGTCTCGTCGATGTGCAGCGACACGTTGCGCAGCTTCTCGATCGCCTCCGTGAGGCGCGGCCACTCTTCGTCGCTGAGCTTGCCGGTACGCAGGTGTCCCTGGTCGATGCGCCCGATCGAGCCGACGATACGCACCGCCAGCTGCGACGCACCCATTTCCATCGAGAAGACCGCGACCGGCAGCCCTTCGTTGAGCGCCACGTGCTCGGCGATGTTGATGGCCAGCGAGGTCTTGCCCATCGAAGGACGCGCGGCCAGCACGATCATGTCGCCCGGCTGCAGGCCCGAGGTCATCTTGTCGAACTCGTAGAAGCCGGTTCGCACGCCGGTGATGTCGTTCGGGTTCTCCGCCATCTCGGTCACGCGGTCGAGCAGTTCGACCACCAGGGCATCCATGCTCTGGAAGCCCTGCTTCATCCGCGTGCCTTCTTCGCCGATGTTGAAGATCTTCTGCTCGGCCTCGTCCAGGATCTTGTCGACCGACTTGCCTTGCGTGTTGAAGGCGTTGGTCGCGATCTCGTCGCTCGCGGAGACGAGTTTTCGCAGGATCGAGCGTTCGCGCACGATCTCCGCGTAGCGGCGGATGTTGCTCGCGCTCGGCACATACTGCGCGAGCGAATTGAGGTAGACCAGGCCGCCGATTTCATCGGCCTTGCCCAGGCCCTGCAGCTGCTCGTAGACCGTGATGACGTCGGCCGGCTTGCTGGCGTTGATCAGTCCGCCGATCGCGGCATAGATCAGCTTGTGTTCGTGGCGGTAGAAGTCGCCATCCACCAGCAGGTCGCCCATGCGGTCCCAGGCTCCGTTGTCGAGCAGCAGGCCGCCGAGCACGCTCGACTCGGCCTCAATCGAATGAGGCGGAATGCGAAGCTGGGCAACTTGACGATCGGCCGACGGGTCATTGTCGGCATAGGAAAAAACGGCGGACATGGACTTCCCTTGCAACCCTGCATGCTAAGCCGCGCACGCGCTGGCGTGTGTGGACAAGGTTGTGAATAAACGGTGATCTTTCAGTGCATCGCGCTGGAAAACCGGTGCGCAGAAAGACAAAAGCCGCCCGGAGGCGGCTTTTGCGGCAGCGCACAAGGCGCTGTGGACGATCAGGCGGTTTCGCCGTAGACCGTGACGGTGATGTCGACCACCACGTCGGTGTGCAGCGCAACGCTCACGGTGCTGTCGCCGACGACCTTGATCGGGCCGTTGGGCAGGCGCACCTGCGACTTGGCAACCTTGTAGCCTTGCTTGCCCAGTTCTTCGGCGATGTCGCCGTTGGTGACCGAGCCGAACAGGCGGCCGTCGACGCCGGCCTTTTGGGTCAGCTTGACGGTCGTGCCGCCGAGCTTTTCGCCCTGCGCTTGCGACTCGGCCAGCTTGGCGGCCGCAGCCTTTTCGAGTTCGACGCGCTTGGCTTCGAATTCAGCCTTGTTGGCAGCGGTGGCGCGGCGGGCGCGGCCCGTCGGGATCAGGAAGTTGCGCGCGTAGCCGTCCTTGACCTTGACGATGTCGCCGAGGCCGCCGACGTTCAGAACCTTGTCCAGAAGAATGATTTGCATGGTGTGTGCTCCTTCTTAGACGCGGTGCTGGTCGCTGTACGGCACCATGGCCAGGAAGCGCGCGCGCTTGATGGCGGTGTTCAGCTGGCGCTGGTAGATCGCGCGCGTGCCGGTCAGGCGGGCGGGAATGATCTTGCCGTTTTCGCTGATGAAGTCACGCAGCGTGTCGATGTCCTTGTAGTCGATTTCCTCGACGCCAGCGACGGTGAAGCGGCAGAAGCGCTTGCGCTTGAACAGCAGCGACTGGGTGTTGCGCTTCGGGCGCTTGTCTTTGTTGAATTTCTTGAACGTGGCCATTTGGGGACCTCTTGTCGAAAATTAATCTTGCTGAAAATCCTGGATGTGCAGGACCGGATGCTTGCCATTGCCCGGTGTCGCGAGAAAGCCCTGAAAACGCCAGAGGCTTCCCATCGATTGCTTTGCGAGCCGTTCGGCGATGGCGCCGAAGGCAACGGCCCTGAGGGCCGCTTTCACCTGCCTGGCTTTTCCAGCCTCCTGGAGCGTCGACTCGTGTTCGAGCTTCAGATCGATGGCGGGAAGGCCGGCGGGCGTGTATCGCAAGGCTCCGAGTTCGGCAACCGAGGCGGTCAGCACAAGCTGATTGACTCCGGTTGCCGCAGCAGCGGCAGCGGTCACGCCATCAGCTGTTGTTGGCGGCGTACTCGGCCTGCTGAGCCTTGCGGGCTTCTTCGCGCTCGACCGTCTTCATCATCGACGAAGGACCGGTTTCGGCCTTCTTCTTCTGGACGGTGAGGTGGCGCAGCACGGCGTCATTGAACTTGAACGCGTGTTCCAGTTCGCCCATCACGGTTTGCTCGGCTTCGATGTTGACGCATAGGTAGTGCGCCTTGCTGAGCTTGTTGATCTGGTAGGCCAGCTGGCGGCGGCCCCAGTCTTCAACGCGGTGGACCTTGCCGCCGCCGGCCGTGATGAGGCCCTTGTAGCGCTCCAGCATGGCCGGAACTTGTTCGCTCTGATCCGGGTGGATCAGCAAAATGATTTCGTAGTGACGCATGGCACTCCTTGTGGATTCTTCCGTGGAAGAGGAAAAGCCACCTGCAGCGTCGGGCGCAGTGTGGCAAGGCAAAGCCGGCTATTGTAGCACTGCTTGCGCCACGCGTGTCTAGCCTCAGTCGTTCAGGGCCCGGTCCAGCGCCGCGGCCTTCTCCGCGCCCACCGCGGCGCGTATCTTGGGTGCCAGGGCGACCAGGTCTTCGTAGCTGCTGGTGCCTTCGACCTGCAGGTTGAGCCTGAAGCCCATCAGGCCGAGCGCACCGGTCAATTGGGTCGCAATGGGATAGGCATCCTTGTAGCGCTGCTGCCTGCTGCGCCCGGTAGGCGGCGCGGGTTCGGCCGGTTTGGGCGTCGCGGGCGCCTTGCTTACAGCAACCGGCGCAGGCGCCTCCGGCACGGTCGCCCTGGCTGGCGCCGGTGCCGCCGGCTTGCTTCCCGCCGCCGGCCCGAGCAGCCCCAGCTCGACCATCTGGTCGATTTCTTCTCGCCCGATGCCCGTTCCGGAGGCAAGCACCTCGTCGACCGAGCGCTTGCCGTCGAACAGGATGAACGCGGTGCGCTGGCGCGGCGAAAGCGGCACCGAGCGATCCTTGAGAACCTGCTGTCCGGCGTCTGTCTTGACAAGAATCATGATGGTTTCTTCCGCGAAAAACCGGCGGGTGCGGCGACGAGCGGCTTCGCCATGCCATCCGCAAGCCACCCGCCAGCTTGCGATTGTCGCAAGTCTGACACAAGTAACACATTCTGATTCAATTAAGCGACGTGCCGAAGCGGGAATTCCCCGGTGAGGGATTCCCCGCAAGGCCTACCGCGCGGCGGGGGCGCACCCCCGCCGCTCTTCGGTTGTCAGCGCTTGGCGAGTTGCTGCCAGGTGTCGATGACGCTGTCAGGGTTGAGCGAAATCGACTCGATGCCCTGCTCCGCCAGCCAGAGCGCAAAGTCCGGGTGGTCGCTGGGGCCCTGGCCGCAGATGCCGACGTACTTGCCCTCGGCCTTGCAGGCCTTGATGACACGGCTCAGCAGCGCCTTGATGGCCGGGTCGCGCTCGTCGAAGTCGGCGGCGAGCAGCTCCAGCCCCGAGTCGCGGTCCAGGCCGAGCGTCAGCTGGGTCAGGTCGTTCGAGCCGATCGAGAAGCCGTCGAAGAACTTCAGGAACTCTTCGGGCAGCACGGCATTACTCGGCACCTCGCACATCATGATCAGCTTGAGCTCGTTCTCGCCGCGCTTCAGGCCATGTTCGCCGAGCAGCGTGGTCACGCGTTCGGCCTGGCCCAGGGTGCGCACGAAGGGCACCATGATCTGCACATTGGTCAGGCCCATGTCGTTGCGCACGCGCTTGAGCGCCTCGCATTCCATGGCAAAGGCCTCGCCGAAATCCTTGCTCAGGTAGCGCGCGGCGCCGCGGAAGCCGAGCATCGGGTTTTCTTCTTCCGGCTCGTAGCGGCTGCCGCCGATCAGCTTGCGGTATTCGTTCGACTTGAAGTCAGACAGGCGAACGATCACTTTCTTGGGCCAGAAGGCCGCAGCGATGGTCGCAATGCCTTCGGCGACCTTGTCGACATAGAAGGCGCGCGGCGAGGCATGGCCGCGGGCCACCGACTCGACGGCCTTCTTCAGGTCGTTGTCGACGTTTGGATAGTCGAGGATCGCCTTCGGATGCACGCCGATGTTGTTGTTGATGATGAACTCGAGGCGGGCCAGACCCACGCCGTGGTTCGGCAGCTGGGCGAAGTCGAAGGCCAGCTGCGGGTTGCCGACGTTCATCATCAGCTGGATGTCGATTTCAGGCATCACGCCACGCTGCACTTCGGTCACTTCGGTTTCGAGCAGGCCGTCGTAGATGAAGCCGGTGTCGCCCTCGGCGCAGCTCACGGTCACGAGCGTGCCGTCCTTCAGCAGGTCGGTCGCATCGCCGCAGCCGACCACGGCCGGAATGCCGAGTTCGCGCGCAATGATGGCCGCGTGGCAGGTACGCCCGCCGCGGTTGGTGACGATGGCGGCGGCGCGCTTCATCACCGGTTCCCAGTTGGGGTCGGTCATGTCGGTGACGAGCACGTCGCCGGCCTGGACCTTGTCCATTTCGCTGATGTTGTGCACGAGCCGCACGGGGCCGGTGCCGATCTTCTGGCCGATGGCGCGGCCTTCGGCGAGCACCGCCCCCTTGCCCAGCAGCTTGTAGCGCTGCTCGGCCTTGCCCTGCTGCTGGCTCTTCACGGTTTCAGGGCGCGCCTGCAGGATGTAGAGTTGGCTGTCGGTGCCGTCCTTGCCCCACTCGATGTCCATCGGGCGGCCATAGTGTTCTTCGATGACGAGCGCGTACCTGGCGAGCTGCTCGACGTCGGCGTCGCTCAGCGAATAGCGGTTGCGCTGCTCGGCCTTGACGTCGGTGGTCTTCACCAGCTTGCCGGTGGCCTTTTTCTCCTCGGGCGACGCGAACTCCATCTGGATCAGCTTGGAGCCCAGGTTGCGGCGGATCACGGCCTTCTTGCCGGCGCGCAGCGTAGGCTTGTGAACATAGAACTCGTCGGGGTTCACGGCGCCCTGCACCACCGTTTCACCGAGGCCATAGCTGGAGGTGATGAACACCACGTCCTCGAAACCCGACTCGGTGTCGATGGTGAACATCACGCCGGCCGCGCCGAGGTCGGAACGGACCATGCGCTGCACGCCCGCCGAGAGCGCCACCACGTCGTGCGCAAAGCCCTTGTGCACGCGGTAGCTGATGGCGCGGTCGTTGTAGAGGGAGGCAAAGACTTCCTTCATCTTGTGCAGCACGTCGTCGATGCCGACCACGTTCAAGAAGGTTTCCTGCTGGCCCGCGAACGAGGCGTCCGGCAGGTCTTCGGCCGTGGCCGAGGAGCGCACGGCGAACGAGGCCGCGGGGTTGCCGGCGCTCAGTTCCGCAAACGCATCGGCAATGGCTTTCTGCAGGTCGGCCGGAAAGGGCTGGGCCTCGACCATGGCGCGGATCTCGGCGCCGGCCACGGCCAGCGCCCGCACGTCTTCGGTGTCCAGTGCGGCGAGCCGCTTGCTGATCTTGTCGGCCAGGCCGTCGTGGGCCAGGAACTGGCGGAACGCATGCGCCGTGGTCGCAAAGCCCGTGGGCACCCGCACGCCCTGCGGCAGCTGCGAGATCATTTCGCCGAGGCTGGCGTTCTTGCCGCCGACCGACTCGACGTCGGTCATCCTCAGGTTTTCAAACGGTACGACCAGGGCGGTCGCGTCGAAAAGTGCAGACATGGGAAAGCTCCAGAAGTTGAAACCGGTGCTGCATGCAGACGGCGCGGCACGATCGTTGTCGTTGCTCTGGGTGCGGGCGCGGTGTGCATGGAAAGAATTGGGGGGTGGGAAAGCGGATTCCCGATAATGGCCCGGATTGTAGGCGTGGCGAGATTGCACGCGCCGCAGGACAAGGCCGCAAGAGCAACACCATGCATACACGCACCGTTTTCTTCATTTCCGATGGCACCGGGATCACCGCCGAAACATTCGGTAACGCCGTGCTGGCCCAGTTCGAGATGAAGCCGCGCCACGTGCGGCTGCCTTTCACCGACACGGTCGACAAGGCGCACCAGGCGGTGCGGCAGATCAATCACACGGCCGAACTGGAAGGCGTGCGCCCCATCGTCTTCACGACGCTGGCGAACATGGAGGTGCTGGAGGTGATCGAAACCGGCTGCAAGGGCATGCTGCTCGACATGTTCGGCACCTTCGTGCGGCCGCTGGAGATCGAACTGGCGGTGAAGTCGAACCACCGCATCGGCCGCTTCAGCGACGTCAGCAAGAGCAAGGAATACGACGCCCGCATTGCGGCCATCGACTTCAGCCTGGCCCACGACGACGGCCAGAGCAACCGGGACCTCGAAGGCGCCGACGTGATCCTGGTGGGCGTGAGCCGCAGCGGCAAGACGCCAACCTCGCTCTACCTAGCGATGCAGCATGGCCTGAAGGCGGCCAACTACCCGCTGATTCCGGAAGACTTCGAGCGCCGCCAGCTGCCGCCGGCGCTGATGCCGCACCGCAAGAAGATCTTCGGCCTCACGATCCAGCCCGAGCGCCTGAGCCAGATCCGCAACGAACGCCGGCCGGATTCGCGCTACGCCAGCCTCGAGAACTGCCGCAACGAGGTGAGCGAAGCCGAGGCGATGATGCGCCGTGCCGGCATCCGGTGGCTTTCGACGACCACCAAGTCGATCGAGGAAATTGCCACCACCATCCTGCAGGAACTGAAGCCCGAGCGGCTGGTTTACTGAGCCAGCCGCTCGGCCAGGCTGCCGCAGGCGCCGTTCAGGCGGCCGCCTGCTCGGCCGGGGCCGAGGTCCGGATCAGGTGATCGAAAGCACCGAGCGCCGCCTTCGCCCCGTCGCCGGCCGCGATGATGATCTGCTTGAACGGCACGGTCGTCACGTCGCCCGCGGCGAACACGCCTGGCACCGAGGTCTGCCCCCTGGCGTCGACCACGATCTCGCCGTGCTTGGTCAGCTCGACCACGCCCTTGAGCCAGTCGGTGTTGGGCACCAGGCCGATCTGGATGAACACGCCTTCGAGTTCGACCTTCTTCAGCTCGCCCGTCGCGCGGTCCTTGTAGACCAGGCCGTTGACCTTCTGGTCGCCGGTGATCTCGGTGGTTTGCGCGTTGGTGAACACGTCGACGTTCTTCAGGCTCTTGAGCTTGCGCTGCAGCACGGCGTCGGCGCGCAGCTGCGTGTCGAACTCGATCAGCGTGACGTGGCCGACGATGCCGGCCAGGTCGATGGCCGCCTCGACACCCGAATTGCCGCCACCGATCACGGCCACGCGCTTGCCCTTGAACAGCGGGCCGTCGCAATGCGGGCAGTAGGCCACGCCCTTGTTCTTGAACTCGTGCTCGCCGGGCACGTTGATGTTGCGCCAGCGCGCGCCGGTCGAGATGATGATCGATTTGCTCTTGAGTGAAGCGCCGCTCTCGAGCTGCACTTCGATCAGGTCCTTGCCCGGAACCAGCGCCTTGGCGCGCTGCAGGTTCATGATGTCGACGTCGTAGTCGCGCACATGCTCTTCAAGGGCGTGGGCGAATTTCGGCCCTTCGGTTTCCTTGATCGAGATGAAATTCTCGATGCCCAGCGTATCGAGCACCTGGCCACCGAAGCGCTCCGAGGCCACGCCCGTGCGGATGCCCTTGCGCGCCGCATACACGGCCGCCGCCGCGCCGGCCGGACCACCGCCGACGATCAGCACGTCGAACGGGTCCTTGGCGGCGATCTTCTTGGCCTCGCGCTCGACACCGCTGGTGTCGATCTTCGCGAGGATCTCTTCCAGGCTCATGCGCCCCTGGCCGAACTCGGTGCCGTTCAGGAACACGGTGGGCACCGCCATCACCTGGCGCTCCTTGACTTCTTCCTGGAAGGTGCCGCCCTCGATCATCGTGGTGCGGATGCGCGGGTTCTGGATGGCCATCAGGTTCAGGGCCTGGACCACGTCGGGGCAGTTGTGGCAGGTGAGCGAGACATAGATCTCGAACTCGAAGTCGCCGTCGAGCGCGCGGATCTGGTCGAGCACCGCCTGCTCGACCTTCGGGGGATAGCCGCCGATCTGCAGCAGTGCAAGGATCAGCGAGGTGAATTCATGGCCCATCGGCAGGCCGGCGAAACGCGGGCCATGGTTCTCGCTCGGGCGGTTGACCGAGAAAGAAGGCTTGCGATGGTTGTCGTCGCGGCTTTCGGTCAGCTTGACCAGCGGCGACGCTTCGGCGACGTCCTTCAGCAGCGACAGCATCTCGCCCGAGGCCTTGCTGTCGTCGAGCGAGGCGACGATCTCGATCGGCTGCGTGGCGCGTTCGAGGTAACTCTTCAATTGGGCTTTGGTGCTGGCGTCGAGCATGAGGGACTCTCTTTCGATAACTGAAAACTATCAACTGGGGACAAAAAAGCCCGGGGGCCTTGTGAGCGCCCGGGCTTTCGCGCGGGGACGCTCAGATCTTGCCGACGAGGTCGAACGACGGAGCGATGGTCTTGTCGCCCTCGTTCCACTTGGCCGGGCAGACTTCGTTCGGGTGGGCGGCGGTGTAGACCGCGGCCTTCAGCTTGCGCAGGGTTTCCTTGACGTCGCGGGCGATTTCGTTGGAGTGCACTTCGGCGGTCTTGATGATGCCTTCAGGGTTGATCACGAAGGTGCCGCGCAGTGCCAGGCCTTCTTCGGGGATGTGCACGCCGAAAGCATTGGTCAGCGTGTGGGTCGGGTCGCCCACCAGGGGGAACTTGGCCTTGCCCACGGCGGGCGAGGTGTCGTGCCAGACCTTGTGCGAGAAGTGCGTATCGGTGGTCACGATGTAGACCTCGGCACCCAGCTTCTGGAATTCGGGGTAGTTGTCGGCTGCGTCTTCGACTTCGGTCGGGCAGTTGAAGGTGAAGGCCGCCGGCATGAAGATCAGCACGGACCATTTGCCCTTGAGCGTCTCGTCGGACACATCGATGAACTTGCCGTTGAGGTAGGCCTGGGTCTTGAAGGGTTGGACTTGGGTGTTGATCAGGGACATGGTGATTCCTTGGATGCTGCGGGTGGACAAAAATAAGTGCGAGCCATGAGTATAGCTACCGAATAGGACAAATTCATAGTAATCAGCTATCGGCCGCATCGCTGAGGCCTATGAAAGACAAAGGGGCAGCCGCCCTCGCCTTCCGCTCGAATACGAACGTGTATCACCATCAAACGCATGCAGACCGGTGCAGCATGGGATTGCTTGCAAGAGCTCGCTCGCCCCTCTCACAATCCCTACTTTCAGAACAAGGAAAACAATCATGAAGGGCGACCCCAAGGTCATCGAACATCTGCAGGCGCAGCTCAAGAACGAGCTCACCGCCATCAACCAGTACTTCCTCCACTACCGCATGCTCAAGCACTGGGGCCTGGACAAGCTGGCCAAGAAGGAATACGAGGAATCGATCGGCGAAATGAAGCACGCCGACAAGCTGATGGACCGCATCTTCATGCTCGACGGCCTGCCGAACCTGCAGGACCTGGGCAAGCTGAACATCGGCGAAGACGTGCCCGAACTGCTGAGCTGCGACCTGGGCGCCGAAACCGGCGCGCAAGCCACCATCAAGGACGGCATCGCCTACTGCGAGACGGTGCGCGACTACGTTTCGCGCGACCTGCTGCAGGAAATCCTGGACGACACGGAAGAGCACATCGACTTCCTCGAAACCCAGATCGACCTGATCGACAAGGTCGGCGTACAGAACTACCTGCAGTCGCAGATGGGCGAAGTCAGCTGATTTCGACCGGTCGGGGCGACGTCTCGGTCGACGTCACCCGGCTCCCGCGGGCGCTTGTGCCCGCCGGGCATTGGCGGCAACCAGGTTTTTCTGATGCCGCCAGCTCGTGAAAGCAAACACCGGCCAGATGCAGGGCGACCATCGCCACCAGCGTCCAGGCTCCGACCGAACGCACCCCAGGTTTGCGCCCCGCAAATGCCCCGAAACCGTACGCCGGTTTCTCGGGATGGCTGCTTCATCCGCCCGAGCCTTCCGAAAAATCAGTACGGAAGACCTCCTGCGGGGATAGTTATTGAAAATGCGAGAGATTCGTATTTATAATCGGCTCGTACCCAACCAGCCAGCCAACTGCCGCTTTCACCGCCATGATCGTTTGCGTCTGCCGCCGAGTCTCCGACCGTGAAATCGCACGTCACGTGCGGGCCGGCATGACTTTCGACGAAGTCCAGTTCGAGCTTGGCGTGGCCACCCAATGTGGCCAGTGTGAAGGCTGTGCGCGCGATATCGTCGCGCAGTGCAGCGCCTCCCATCCGGTCGCCGCGTTGAACCGCGAATCGGGAACGAGTGCGATCCAGCTTGCCACCTCCATCTCGGAAAGCAAGGCATGGAACTCTTCGCGGCACTCGGCGGCAGCCTGATACTCGTTGCAGGCTCGGTCTGGTGGATCTTTCGTAAGTAATCAGTAGTCGTAGCGGTTTTGCTGCAATCGAGGCACGCTCCGTGGGTGCCCGCATTCGAATTGGTTGATCGTGTCTGACCGCTTTGCCCCCCCTCCCTCCGTTCTGGGCCTCTCGCGCAATGCACTCATTGCCGGAGGCGTGATCCTGTTTCATGCAGCCGCGCTGTGGGCGCTGCAAAGCGGCCTGCTGCGCCGCGCTGCCGAAGTGGTGATTCCCGTCGAAATCCTGAGCCAGTTCGTCGAGCCGCCCAAGCCGGCCGAACCGCCTCCTCCCCCGCCGCCGCCGCCTCCGCAGCGCAAGCCCGAGGCCGTCAAGCCCCCGCCTCGCCCCGTGGCCATCCGCGAGCCGAAGCCGACACCCGCGCCTCGTGCGCCGGTCGGCGTGCCAGAGCCTCCGCCTCCCACGCCCGTTGCGGAGGCGCCCGCTCCCACGCCGCCCGCTCCTCCGCCCCCGCCGCCGGCACCGCCCGCACCACGGACGATCGAAATCTCGGAAGGCCAGACGCGCTACGTCAGGGAGCCCAGGCTCGTGTATCCCAGCATGAGCAGGCGCCTGGGCGAATCGGGCACCACCGTCGTCTCGATCTATTTCGACAGCGAAGGCTTCGCCAAGCGCGTCGAACTCTTCAAGTCCAGCGGATTCGAACGCCTGGACGAAGCGGCGCTCAGCGCCGCCCGCACCGCCCAGGTCACGCCCTTCAGGCAAACGGGAGGCAACGCACAGACGACCTACCTGCTGCGGGCCCCCTTCTCATTCAAACTGAACTAATCTTTCTCTGGAGCAACTTCGTATGGATTCCCAATTCGGCTTGATGAACGTCTGGAACCAGGGCGATTTCGTCACCAAGGCCGTCGCGCTGCTGTTGATCGGCATGTCGCTTGCGTCGTGGATCGTGATCATCGTCAAGGCGCTCGACGTCATCAAATACAAGCGCCTTGCCAGGCATTCGCAGGACTTCTGGCACAGCGAAGACTTCGCAACCGCGCTCAACAAGCTCGGCAAGGACGACAGCAACCCGTTCCGCGCGCTGGCGCTCGAAGGCCGCGAAGCGGCTGCGCACCATCGCAACACGAAGGCCCATCTGCACGACGCACTGGACGTGAGCGATTGGATCACGCGTTCGCTGCGCAACGGCATCGATGCGTTCACCGCGCGCCTTCAGACCGGCCTCGCCATCCTGGCATCGGTCGGTTCGACGGCGCCGTTCATCGGTCTGTTCGGCACCGTCTGGGGCATCTACCACGCGCTCATGAGCATCGGCTCGGCCGGCCAGGCCACCATCGACAAGGTCGCCGGCCCGATCGGCGAAGCACTGATCATGACGGCGCTGGGCCTTGCGGTGGCCATTCCGGCGGTGCTGGGCTACAACGCACTGGTGCGTGGCAACAAGTTTGTTCTGACCAAGCTCAACAGCTTTGCCCATGACCTGCACGCCTACTTCGTGACGGGCGCGCGCGTGCAAAGCGGCGGCGGCGACGCCATCGTGGTTCCGCTCAAGAAGGGCTGAGCATCATGGCTTTCGGAACCCAGGACGAACCCGATGAGGTGATGAACGAGATCAACATGACGCCGCTGGTAGACGTCATGCTGGTGCTCCTGATCATCTTCATCATCACCGTGCCGGTGATGAAGCACGCAGTCAACATCGACCTGCCGCGCGCCACCAGCGAACCCGAGCAGGCCAAGCCGGAGAACATCCTGTTCAGCATTGCTGCCCAGGGCGACTACTACTGGAACGAACAGAAGATCGAAGATGCCGATCTGCCCGCCCGCCTTGCCGCCGAAGCCGCCAAGAACCCGCAGCCCGAGCTGCACATCCGCGGCGACAAGGAAGTCCGCTACGAGCGCGTGGCCAAGGCAATGTCGGCCGCCCGCGAGGCTGGCGTGCGCAAGATCGGCTTCATTACCGAGCCCGACGCGAAGTAAGTCACTGAATGAGCCTAAAAAAAGTTGATCGCGGCGATTGACTTTTTATTGCGAATCATTATCATTCACTCATCGCTTCGATAAGGGGAATTTAGATGCAAGCCAAGCCGAACGCCTTTTCTGTTCTGAGCCATCCTTCGCTCGACCAATCGGGCGGCGGACATGCGTCCATCCAGGCACCGCGTCCGGCGCCGATGGTCGAAAGCACGGAGCTTCTCAAGGGAAGCAAGACCGTGGGCATCATGCACAACGGCTCCCTCTATCGGCTCCAGGCCACCAAACTCGGCAAGCTGATCCTTACCAAGTAAGCCGTCAGCCCGCCCTTCGCGCAAGTTTCATCGTGGGGCGACTTGAGGAGATTCATCTCCGAGGGTCGTTTTTTGCTAGCCAACGGTTCGCCGACTAGCCAAGCTTTTTTTCACGCTGGACATCCAAAAAAAACGCCGACTCGAAGTCGGCGTTTTGCTTTGGTGCGTCGAATGCTCAAAGACCGAGGGCTGCAATGCCCGCCTTGGCAATCTGGGCATCCTCGTTCGACTTCACGCCGCTCACGCCGACGGCGCCGATCACCTGGCCGTCCTTCACGATGGGCACGCCGCCCTCCAGCAGGCCCTGCACGGCGGGCGCCGTGAGAAACGCGCTGCGGCCGCCGTTGATGATGTCCTCGTAGACCTTGCTCTCGCGGCGCCCCATGGCTGCGGTGTGCGCCTTGGCGGGTGCGATGTGGGACGACAGTGCCGCGGCGCCATCGAGGCGCTGGAGCCACAGCAGGTTGCCGGCATCGTCGGAGATGGCGATGGTCACGGCCCAGTTGTTCTTGAGGGCCTCGGCTTCGGCAGCCGCGGCAATGGCCTTGACATCGGCGAGTTCGAGGAAGGACTTGGTCTTCATGGTGAGAATCAGGTTGCGTAAAACCCGACAGCATAACGGCCAACCGGCCCGGGAGCGCCGCGGCGCTTAGGACCATCGTCCATACGGTCTTTGTGCCGCCCCCCTCTTGCAGACCCCTAGAATGCGCCCAACTGCGTCATTGCAGCAACCAAAGGAGCTACGGCCATGAACGACCGCGTTACCACCCTCGACACTTCCGCCGGCTACGGCCAGGCGCTGCCGCAGGCTGAGCGCCAACGCGTCCTGCGCAACACCTACTGGCTGCTCGCGCTGAGCCTGCTGCCTACCGTGCTGGGCGCCTGGCTCGGCGTCGCCACCGGCATTACCAGTTCGCTCACGGGCGGGCTGGGCCTCATCGTCTTTCTCGGCGGCGCCTTCGGCTTCATGTTCGCCATCGAGAAAACCAAGAACTCGGCCGCCGGCGTGCCGGTGCTGCTGGCCTTCACCTTCTTCATGGGCCTGATGCTGTCGCGGCTGATCGCGATGGTGCTGGGCTTCAAGAACGGCTCCGAGCTCATCATGACCGCGTTCGGCGGCACTGCCGGCGTTTTCTTCGTGATGGCTTCGCTGGCCACCGTGATCAAGCGCGATCTGTCCGGCATGGGCAAGTGGCTCTTCGTCGGCGCCCTGGTGCTGATGGTGGGTGCCATCATCAACGTCTTCGTCGGCTCGAGCGCCGGCATGATGGCCATCTCGGTGGCGGCCATCGGCATCTTCTCGGCCTTCATGCTGTATGACCTGAAGCAGATCATGGATGGCGGCGAGACCAACTACATCAGCGCCACGCTCGCGCTCTACCTGGACCTGTTCAACGTGTTCCAGAGCCTGCTGGCCCTGCTGGGCCTCGCGGGCGGCGAACGCGACTGAGCGAACAACGAACGAGGCGCCGCATGCGCCAATGAAAAAGGGCCCCGAGGGGCCCTTTTTTCATGCCAGGTCGAACACCGCAATCGACTCGACGTGCGCCGTGTGCGGAAACATGTTGATCACCCCCGCGAACGTGCAGCGGTAGCCGGCCTGGTGCACCAGCAGGCCGGCGTCCCGCGCCAGGGTGGACGGATTGCAGCTCACGTAGACGATGCGCCTGGGCGGCGTCCAGCCATCGGTTCGCAGCTCGGGCTGCAGGTGCAGGTCGGCCATGGCCTTGGCCAGCGCGAAGGCGCCCTCGCGCGGCGGGTCGACCAGCCATTTGTCGGCGCTGCCGTCGGCCACCAGCATGGCGGGAGTCATTTCGAAGAGGTTGCGGGCCACGAACCGGGTTGCCGACAGCGCCCGCCTGGCGGAGGTGGCGGGCTGGTTCTTCCTGAAGTTGTCGCTCGCGCGCGCGACCAGGGTGTCGCTGCCCTCGATGCCCAGGACCTCGCGCGCACGGCTGGCCAGCGGCAGGGTGAAGTTGCCGAGGCCGCAGAACCAGTCGATCACGCGCTCGTGCGCCTGCACGTCGAGAAGGCGCAGCGCCTTCCCCACCAGGGCGCGGTTGATGTGCGGGTTGACCTGTGTGAAATCGGTGGGCTTGAACGGCATCATCACACCGAACTGGGGCAGCTCGTAGGACAGCGGCATGCCGCCCTCCTCCAGCAGCTTCACCGTGTCCGGCCCCTTGGCCTGCAGCCACCACTGGACGCCGGCGTTCTGCGCCGCAAAAGCCTTCAGGCGGCCGATGTCCGCATTGGAGAGCGGCTCCAGGTGCCTCAGCACCAATGCGATCGTGCCGAGCGAGGTGGTGCCGGGCGCATCGCCGCAGGCGAGTTCGATCTGCGGGCAGGTTTCGCGGGCGTCCATCGAACCGATCAAGGCGCGCAGCGGCATCAGCATGTCGCTGACCTGCTTCGGCAGCACCGGGCAGACCTGCATGTCGGCGAGATACCGGCTCTTGCGCTCGTGAAAGCCGATCAGCACGGTGCCTTTCTTGACCACATGGCGCACCGAGAGCCGCGCGCGGTAGCGGTAGTGCCAGGCCGGCCCTTCCAGCGGCCGCAGCACGCTCTCGGGCCGCACCTTGCCGAGGTGCCACAGGTTGTCCTCGAGCGCGCGCTGCTTCACCGCAACCTGCGCCGCCTCGTCCAGGTGCTGCATCTTGCAGCCACCGCACGCACCGGTGTGCAAACCGAAATGCGGGCAGCCGGGACGAACCCGCTGCGACGATTCGCGCCGGATCGCCGTGACCGTGCCCTGCTCCCAGTTGTTCTTGCGGCGATGAACGTTGAACTGCACTTCCTCGAAAGGCAGGGCGCCCTCGATGAACACGACCATGCCCTCGGCGTTGTGCGCCACGCCTTGCGCGTCGAGGTCGAGCGACTCGACCTTGAGCCATTCGCCCGCCGCGGTGGCCGGGGTTTTCGCGGGGACTTTCTTTTCTTCGATGGATTCCGTCATCCCCCGATTGTCTCAGCGCCGGCCCGGCCCTCGGCGGCCACGGCAAAGCCCTGCTAGAACAAGGCGTCGCGCCCCACGCCGGAACGGATCAGCTGGCGCCGCATCTTGGCCAGCGCCTCGTTCTGGATCTGCCTCACGCGCTCGCGCGTCAGCCCGAGGCGCACGCTCAGCACCTCGAGCGTCTCTGGCTCGCGGTCGTGCAGGCCGTAGCGGCCCTCCAGCACCTCGCGCTCGCGCGCATCGAGGGCGTGGACCCATTGATCGAGCAAGCGCGCGACCTCGTGGGTGTGCGTGACGTCGGTCGGATCGCCCTGGCCATCCTCGGACGCCACGGTGTCGGCCAGGGTGAAGCCTTCGTCTCCGTGCGCGTCGCCGGCATCGAGCGAGCGCGGCGCCTCGGCCAGCGCCAGCAGTTCCGCGACCGCCTGCACCTCCAGCCCCAGAAATGAGGCGACATCCTCCACGCGCACGCCATCGGGCCGATGCGCCAGGAACTCGGCATCGCTTTCGAGCGTGCGGCGGGCCCGCAGCACCTGCTGCAGTTCACGCACCACATGCACCGGCAGGCGGATCGCACGGGCCTGGGTCATCACTGCGCGCTCGACCGACTGGCGGATCCACCAGGTCGCATAAGTGGAAAAGCGAAAGCCCCGTTCGGGTTCGAACTTGGTGATGGCGTGCATCAGGCCGAGGTTGCCTTCCTCGACGAGATCGGAAAGCGGTACGCCGCGGCCCAGATAGGCCTTGGCGATGTTCACAACCAGCCTCAGGTTGTGCTCGATCATCGATTGCCGCGCTGCAAAGTCGCCGGCGCGTGCGGCGCATGCGGCCTGGTATTCCTCTTCGGGCGTGAAGAGTTCGGTGCGCCGCACCTGGCGCAGGTAGATCGTCAGGGCATCGGCGCCCTCGCCGCCGGGCGATTCGGTTGCGGCAATCAGGTCTGCAGCAAGTGCAGCAGGCTTCGCAGGCGAGGCCTGCCGGCCGTTCTTCTCTACTGCCCGGCCCCGGCCCACCGGCCGACGCACGGGCAGTGCGCGACGGGGGCTGGAAGCGGCCATGGCATCACCGGCTCGGCAAGTAGCGCGCCGGGTCGACGGGCTTGCCCTGGCGGCGGATTTCGAAATGCAGCTTGACGCGGTCGGCGTCGCTGTTGCCCATCTCGGCGATCTTCTGGCCCTTTTGCACCGACTGGTCTTCCTTCACGAGCAGCGTCTGGTTGTGCGCGTAGGCCGTGAGATAGGTGTTGTTGTGCTTCAGGATGATCAGGTTGCCATAGCCGCGCAAACCTGCACCGGCATAGACCACCCGGCCGTCGGCGGCCGCGACGACAGCATCGCCCGCCTTGCCGCCGATGTCGAAGCCCTTGTTCTTGGCGTCGTCGAACCCCGCGAGCAGCGTGCCGTGCGCAGGCCAGATCCAGCCGAGGTCTTCGTCGCCCGAGCTTGCTGCGGGCGCCGACGGCGACGCCGTGACCGGCGGCTTGCCGACCGCGGCACTGGCGGGCGCCGCAGGCACCACCGCCGACGGCGGCGCGACAGGCCTGGTCACCACGCCCTCGGAAGAAGGCGCAGGTGCGGTTGCGACAGAGGTGGCCGGTCCCACCGGCGGCACCACGCGCAGCACCTGTCCGACTTCGATCAGGTCGGGATTTTCAAGATTGTTCCAGCGAACGATGTTCTGCCAGCTCTGGCCGGTTTCGTTTCCGATGCGGCGAATCGTGTCGCCGGGCCGCACTGCGTAATAGCCCGGCTTGCCGTAGTTCTCGATGCCTGGAAGCGGCTTGCCCGAGGCATCGGTGGTGATGAGCGGGCCACCGGGTGCCGCATTGGGCGCACGCGTCATCGTGCCGCGGTCTTCGACCGGTGCCGGCCCTCGCGGTGCGGCGCAGCCCGCGATCACGAGCACAACGGCCAACGTGATACCAGCGCACCAACTCCGATTGCCAAAACCCTGCATTTGTTGTTCCTTCAAGCGATGCCCGATTTTAGGGGGACAAAGTGAACCGCCTCAAGAATGCGGCGCTCGAGTCCACGGGCGGTTTTATCGATGACGACGAGCGCCTGCCCGCCGCCTGCCGAATGCGTGGGCGCCACGATGCGCCCGCCGACGGCGAGTTGTTCGATCCAGGCCTGCGGCACCGCTTCGCCGCCTGCCGCGGCGATGATGCCGGCATAGGGCGCACCCTTCGCATAGCCGACCATGCCGTCGCCCAGCATCAGATGGACCGTGGCCAGCCGGAAGTGCCGCAGGTTGGCGCGCGCGCGCTCGTGCAGTCCGCGCAGGCGCTCGATGCTGTAGACCTCCGTGGCCACGTGGTTCAGCACCGCGGCCTGGTAGCCGCAGCCGGTGCCGATTTCCAGCACGCGGCCGAGACGGTCCTGCGGCTTGCCGGCGAGTGCGGGCGCGCCCAGCAGGAGTTCGATCATGCGGGCCACCACGCTCGGCTTGGAGATGGTCTGGCCCAGCCCGATGGGCAGGCTCGTGTCTTCATACGCCTGGTTGACGAGCGCGCTGTCGACGAAGCGATGGCGCTCGACAGCGCTCAGCGCGCGCAGCACGCGCGCATCGGCAATACCCTGGGCGGCGAGCTTCTGCACCATGCGCGCGCGCACGGCGTCGGAGGCCATCGATGGCGTGGCCGGCACCATCGGCTTGGCAGGCACGGCTGGCAGGCGCCCGCGCGTGGCGGCCGAGGCGGTGGGTGTCAGGCGAACCGGGAATCCAGGCCGTTGCGTGGCCATGCTCAATTACCGAGACGGGCAACCGTCTCGCGCCATTGGCCCAGGTCGGCATGGTCGGTCAGGTCGACCTGCAGCGGCGTCAATGCAATGTGGCCGGCGGCGGTGGCATGGAAGTCGGTGCCTTCGCCGCTGTCCTTGGCGCCTCCGGCACCTGCAATCCAGTACATCGTCTCGCCCCGCGGGCTTTCCTGCGTGATGACCTTCTCCGCGGCATGGCGGCGGCCCAGCCGGCAAACCTGGATCGGCTTGAGCTCTTCGAGCGGCCGGTTCGGAACGTTCACGTTGAGCAGGAAGGCGCCGCCGTCCAGCATGCGCTCGCGCTCGATCTGCTGCACCAGCCTCCGGGCCACCTGCGCGGCCGCATCGACGTGCGCCCAGCCCTTCTCGATCTGCGAGAACGCGATGGCCGGGATGCCGAACAGATAGGCCTCCATGGCGGCACCCACGGTGCCGGAATAGATGGTGTCGTCGCCCATGTTGGCGCCGTTGTTGATGCCGGAAACCACCAGGTCGGGCCGGTAGTCGAGCAGCCCCTTGAGCGCGATGTGGACGCAATCG
Organism: Variovorax sp. SPNA7; assembly: GCF_033807855.1. Lineage (NCBI taxonomy): Bacteria > Pseudomonadati > Pseudomonadota > Betaproteobacteria > Burkholderiales > Comamonadaceae > Variovorax > Variovorax sp. SPNA7. The sequence goes on along the minus strand of NZ_CP138513.1, from coordinate 1,916,274 downwards.
GCCGGCGTGCCCGTCACGTAGCGAAACCCGTTGTGCGCCTTGTGCACATAGAGCGGCGCCGCCAGCGTGAGGGCATTCGACTTGGCGCTGTTGTTGTGCTCGGGTGCAACCACCTCGACGTCCGCGATGTCTTTCAATGCGTCGTGCAATGCGACGATGCCCGGCGCCTGAAAGCCATCGTCGTTGGAAATAAGTATCTTCATGGTGCTTTTCAGTGCCCGGATTGTAGGCGCCGCGTGCGTCGCAGCAGGGACAACGGCGCCCTGCCGCGGCCCCTATCATCGCCTCGCATTCTTGCCCATACACGACTGATTCAAAGGAGACCCGAGCATGCACGCATGGCTTTGCGAAAACCCCACCGGCGTCGATGCGCTGACCTGGAAGGAACTGCCGACGCCGGCGCCGGGTCCGGGCCAGGTGCTGATCGAGATCAGGGCGGCCAGCCTCAACTTCCCCGACCTGCTGATCGTGCAGAACAAATACCAGATCAAGCCGCCGCTGCCGTTCGTGCCCGGATCGGAATACGCCGGCGTCGTCCAGGCGGTGGGCGAAGGCGTCACCCACCTGAAGGTCGGCCAGAACGTGGCCTGCCTGTCGGGCACTGGCGGCTTCGCAACCCACACGCTGGCGCCGGCGGCGCTGTGCATGCCGCTGCCCGAAGGCTTTGGCCATGTCGACGCGGCGGCGTTCATCATGATCTACGCCACCTCGTGGCATGCGCTGATGGACCGCGCACAGCTCAAGGCCGGTGAAACCGTGCTCGTGCTCGGTGCAGCGGGCGGCGTGGGCACCGCCGCCATACAAATCGCAAAGGCAGCGGGCGCAAAAGTGATTGCAGCAGCTTCTACGGACGAGAAATGCGAACTCTGCCGCTCCATTGGTGCCGACGCCACCATCAACTACACCACGCATGCGCTTCCAGGCGGCTTTCGCGATGCCATCAAGGCCGTGACCGACGGCAAAGGCCCCGATGTCATTTACGACCCGGTGGGCGGTGATTTCGCCGAGCCTGCATTTCGCTCGATTGCGTGGCGCGGACGCTATTTGGTGGTCGGCTTTGCCTCTGGGCCGATTCCATCGCTGCCATTGAACCTCACGCTGTTGAAAGGCGCTTCCCTGGTCGGCGTGTTCTGGGGCGATTTCGCCAAGCGCGAGCCCAAGGCCAATGCACAAATGATGGCCGAATTGGCGCACTGGTACGGACAGGGAAAGATCAAGCCCGTGATCGACAGCACGATGCAGATGTCACAATTGAAAGCTGCCTATGCCCACATGGGATCGCGCGGCGTCAAAGGAAAACTCGTGATGGTGAACTGAGCGCTGCGGGTTTGCCCGGATTCGCACCCAATAAAAAAGCCCGCAGATGCGGGCTTTTTTATTGGCCTGTGGCCTTCTCGGGCGCCTACTTGATCTCGAACTCGGAAAGCGACTTGCCCGCGGCCAGTGCTTCAGTCACCCAACGCGGCTTGCGGCCGCGGCCGCCAGACCAGGTTTCGCCGGTCGGCCCACGGTATTTGGCTGCTGCCTTGACCGCGGGAACCCCTGCGCTGCGCTTGACCGAGCCACCGCGTGCACTGAGTTTCAGGTCCGACGCGGTCAGGCCGTATTCAGCAATCTTCCGGCGCACATCTTCAATCACGCCCGCGCGCTCTTGGTTGCGAAGGTCTTCGGCCTGCTTGCGCAATTGCGCAATCTGCTCGTCGTACTTCTTGATCTGGGAATTGATATCGGCAAGGGTCGAAGCCATTGTTGGACTCCTGAAAATTGGAAACGGGGCGGATTTTAATTCAATTCCAATTTATTACAAGCGGGCGGTTGCGGGAAATTTGAAGGCCCTGCGCCAGGTTTGCCGCAGCGCACAATGGAGCGCGCACCGGTTTGGACGCTTTTTATCAAGCCAAAGGAAGAGGGGCTGCGCCGGCCGCGGGAGCCGGAAATGACAACGCCGGGGCTGGCCCGGCGCTGTGTTCCCGTGGACGCTATTGCGCAATAGCAGTCGGGAAAGGTATTTTGGGGTGGCTGATGGGACTCGAACCCACGACGACCAGAATCACAATCTGGGACTCTACCAGCTGAGCTACAGCCACCGCAGAGCCTTCAATTGTAGCGGCAAAAACCCCGGTTTTCGCCACAGGGGCATGCGAACCAGCCTGAAATTCTTCTCAGCCGGTGGCAAGGGGGCCGGCCGGGGCCGTCTTCTTGATCTTGATCGAGGCGTCCGGCCTTTCGCAGGTGCCGATCAGCAGGCCGCTCGCGAGCGCGTGCTCCCGCAGCGCATCGAACACCTCGTCCCGCCCCGGCGCCGCGGAAAACGCGGGCGTGTCGTCGAGCGCAAACAGCTGAAAGGCGTAACGGTGCGCGCCGTGTCCCGGCGGCGGATCGGGAGGCAGCCAGGCGGCCTGCAGCCCGGAGTTGCGCCCCACGCGCAAACCGGCAGCGCCGGCGTTGTCCCGGCTCGGGATGGCGGCCTCGTCGAGCTTGCCTTCGTTCGGCTGCAGCCCGACGACGATGGCATGCACGAGCGGGTTCGGCGTGGGTGAATCGGCATCCTCGACCACCAGCACCAGCGATTCGGTGCCCGCCGGAAGTCCGGCCCACTGCAGCGGCGGCGACAGGCCCTCCCCATCGGCCGTATAGCGCGGCGGCAAGGGCGCGTGGTCCGCGAAAGCAACGCTGCTCAAAGCGATCGACGCCATGCCCTGCCGCATGCCCAGCGTATTGAAGACGATCTTGTCCAGGCCCGCGCGCATCCCGTGCAGCGCGTGGCCGATGACTTCAGGCAGTTTTTCCAGCATGGTCCCGGTATAGCGCTGCGCCGCAACGCACCCTGTAGGACGCAGCAGCAACCGCGACATGGCCGTCTGCGCCAAAGTTCTCGGACTCGAGCCCGATGTGATTCGGCCGGCTTCGGCGATGGCCTTGCTCCGCTATCATGAGCGCCGCTTGCTTCGACGGTTCGCGCTTTTTGCCGCGACCTTCACTTTCCACTTCACCGCCAAAGGAATTTCTTCATGAGCATCGTCTGGACCATCCTGATCGGGTTCATCGTGGGTCTCGTGGCGCGGGCCGTCAAGCCGGGCGACGATTCCGCCGGCTTCATCGTGACCACGCTGATCGGCGTGGCAGGTTCCTTGATCGTGACCTATGTCGGCCAGGCACTCGGCTGGTACACCGCGGGCCAGGGTGCGGGCTTCATTGCGTCGGTACTCGGCGCGATCGTGCTGCTGATCCTGTACGGCCTGATCAAGCGCAAGAGCTGATTCGGCCGGCAGTGCGGATCGATGCCGCGCAAGCCACGGGCGAGGCACCACGTCTATGTGGTCGAACTCGATGACCGCGTCTGGAACCATGGCCGGTTCAGGCGCGCCAATCCAAACTACCAGTTCGGCAAGCCCTTCGTCTACGTCGGAATGACTGGGCTCGACCCGGACATCCGCTTCGACAAGCACAAGGCCGGCATACAGGCCAACAGCTTCGTCCAGGCCTTCGGCCTCAGGCTGCTGCCCGCCCTCTACGAACGCTACAACCCGATGAGCTACGAGGATGCGTGCTCGATGGAGGTCGAGCTCGGCATCGCGCTGCGCAAGAGCGGCTACGGCGTCTGGCAGGCCTGAGGCCGATCGCTCTCCTGCGCCGGGACCTCAGGCGTAGGTGATCCAGTTCTCGAAAGCCGCAGCGTCCAGGTGCGGCAGCGTGTTGTAGGTGACGAGCATGTGCCGTTTGGGCGTGAAGGCAAACTCCGTCACCGCAGTGTTCCGGATGCGCAAGTTCAGTTCGATCGTCGTTTCAGGGCTCGTACCCAGCACATGGCCGACCGCCGTGCTGATCGGTCCGCCGCTCGACACCACCAGCACCTTGGCGCCGTGGTGGCGGTCGCGCACATGGTCGAGGGCCGTCGTCACGCCCGCCAGGAAGTCGACATAGCTCGGCATGCCGACCGGCTGGGTCCGGCCCTGCATCCAGGCGCCGAGGCCATCGCGCAAGAGGCGGAAGTGGTGCCGGTACATCTCGGGCGAATCGGGCTTCTCGAGCTTGCCTTCGTGAATGGTGGCAATGACCGCTTCGCTGTCGTACTCGTTGAGCCCGGGCCACGGAAGCACATCGTCGCGCTTCAGCGCGAGCCCCTCGGCAATGCCTTCCCAGGTCTGGCGATGGCGCTTCAGGGTGCCGGTGATCACGGCATCGAAATGCATGCCGCGCTCCCGCCAGTACTCGCCGAGGCGCACGGACTGCCTGTGCCCGAGTTCGCTCAGGTTGTCATAGTCGGCAGCGCCGAAACTGGCTTGGCCGTGGCGCACGAGATAGAGGGTTCCCATGCACGGGATTCTGGCGACAAGCGCACCTTGCGCTTGTCCCACGTGCGACGAAATGCGCGGTCGCGCCCCGGCTGCTGACCCGGACGCGACACGGCGTGCATCATGCCGCGGTTCAGCGGGCCCAGGTCAGCGGGCCACCGGCAGCGTCTCCGCCGGCTTCGGCACGATGATCTCGGCCTTGAAGCGTTCCTTCAGCAGGTTGTAGTACGCGAGTTCTTCCGCCGCGGTCACCGACTGGCCGACCTGTGCGTTCTCCTGCTGCGTTTGCTCGGGCGCCGACGGCGTGCGCGGAACCACCTTGGTCACGCGAACCACCGCATAGCCTTGCGTGCCCAGGTCCACGCCCACCAGCGCGGGCAGCTTGGATGCGTCGGCGCGCAGCGCGGCATCGATGACGGCGATGGGCTGGGCTTGCACTTCGCGGCGCGAAACCGTGACCGGTGCGCCAAAGGTGGCGCCGTCGGCCTTCGCGGTCCAGGCGGCGAGCTTGGCTTCGCCCTCGGCCTTGGCCATGACCGCAGCGCGCTCGGTGATCAGCTGCGCGCGGATCTTGTCCTTGACTTCGGCCAGGGGCATCGGATGCGCAGGCGTGTACTGCGTCACGCGGCCCGCCGCGAGTTGGTTGGAGCCGGCGTCGATGGCTTCGGTGTTCTGCTTGCGGTCCAGCGAATCGGCCGCGAACAGCGCGCTCAGGAAATTGCGGTTCGCCAGCACGCCGGTGGCACCCGGTGCCGGGGTGCGCGCGACGTTGCTTGCCGTCTGGATCGTGAGCTTCAGCTTTTCTGCCGCGGGCTTGAGGCTGTCGGACTGCTGGTAGACCGCATCGGTGAAGGTTTCCGCGGCCTTCGCGAATTCCTGCGTGGCCTGCTGCGCGCGGACTTCGTTCTCGATGGTGGCGCGCACCTGCTCGAAAGGCGGCACCACGGCCGGCTTGATGTCGGCGAGGCGAATGATGTGATAGCCGAACTCGGTTTCGACCACGTCGCTGATGTCGCCCTTCTTGAGCGCGAAGAGCGCGTCTTCGAAAGGCTTGACCATCGCGCCGCGGGTCACGAAGTCGAGATCGCCGCCCTTCTCCGCCGATCCGGGATCCTGCGAATTCTTGCGCGCGACGTCGGCGAAGGTGGCGGGCGCCTTCTTCACTTCGGCGAGCAGCTGCTCCGCCTTGGCCTTGGCCTTGGCGCGGTCGGCTGCCGATGCGCTGGCCGGCGCAGTGATCAGGATGTGGCTCGCGCGGCGCTCTTCCTTGGTGCCGAAGCGTGCCGTGTTCTGCTCGTAGTAGGTCTTGAGGTCGGCCTCGTTGACCGAGATGTTCTTCTTCGCGGCTTCCAGGTCGAGCACGAGGTATTCGATGCTGGCCTGCTCGGGCGCCTGGAACTGGGCCGCATGGTCCTTGTAGTAGGTCTCGACGTCGGCATCGCTCACGGTCACCTTCGACGCGAAGCTCTCGGGGCTGAAGCGCGCGACCTGGATCTCGCGGCGGTCGTAGAAGGCGCTGATGGTTGCCGCAGCCAGCGCGGGCGGCGTGAAGGCCGTGCCCGAGATGCCCAGCAGCATCTGCTGCGTGGCCAGCTCGGCGCGCATCGACGCCTCGTACTGCTCCGGCGTGCGGCCCGTGACGCGCTGGAAGCTCTCGCGGTCGAACTTGCCGTCCGGCGTGCGGAATGCCGCAAGACCCGCGTCCTGCGCAAAGATCCGCGACAGCCGCTCTTCGGAGATCGTCACGTTCGACTTGGCCGCCGCCGCGGCCAGCACGCGATCGCGCACCATCCGCTCCAGCGTGGCATAGCGCATCACGTCGGATTCGAGCAGCGTCGGATCGACGTTGGGCGATTGCTGGCGGATGCGGTCGGTCTCGATGCGATGCTGTGCATCCCACTCGGGCCGGGTGATGGCCTGGCCATCGACCCGCGCAACCTTCTCTTCGCCGCCGGAGCCCTGATAGCGCTCCACGCCAAAGAGGACGAACGAGGGAATGATCAGCAAGAACAAGAAAATCATGACGATCTTGTTGTACTTGCGGAAGAAATCAAACATGCTTGAACACTCTTTTGCGACGGATGTCGGGACGGCAATAAAAAAGGCGAACCTGTGTTCGCCTTTGCATCGGGTGGTGGTGGGTGCTGAGGGGCTCGAACCCCCGACCTACGCCTTGTAAGGGCGCCGCTCTACCAGCTGAGCTAAGCACCCCACCGGGAATACTCTCCGTAGTCTACGTCTTAGTTCAGCGCGTCTTTCAACGCCTTGCCCGGACGGAACTTCGGAATCTTGGCGGCCTTGATTTTAATCGCGTCGCCGGTGCGTGGATTGCGACCGGTGCGAGCGGCCCTTTTACCGACTGCGAAAGTGCCGAAACCGACCAGCGACACCGAGCCGCCTTTTTTGAGCGTGGTACGAATGGCGCCGATGGTGGATTCCAGCGCGCGGGTAGCGGCTGCCTTGGAAATATCGGCGTTCTTTGCGATGTGCTCAATCAGTTCGGTCTTGTTCACAAGGGCCCCTTGTAGAAGAAATAAAGTTGGTCGGCTTTCGTCAGCTGCGAGCTGGCCGCGAAATGACGCGGCTCGACAAGCCTGGCAGGACTGACGCCTCGGCAGCGCGCTGCCAGCGAGGATTACAACCACTGGTCTGCAGGGTGTCAATACGACACGAGGCCGTGCAGAACAGCGGAGCGCGCGATTTTAGGGGCGTTTCGTGAAGTCGAATTTCAAAGGGCCTCGGCAATGGCCTTGCCAAGGTCGCTGGTCTTCGCCTTGCCGCCGATGTCGGGCGTGCGCGGCGCTCCGCTTTGGGGCGCGAGCACCTTTTCGATGGTGGCGAGGATCGCGTCGTGCGCCTTCTTGTGGCCCAGGAACTCGAGCATCATCGCGCCGCACCAGATCTGTCCGATGGGGTTGGCAATGCCCTTGCCCGCGATGTCAGGTGCCGAGCCGTGTACCGGCTCGAACAGCGAGGGCGTGGTGCGCTCGGGGTTGAGATTGGCGCTGGGCGCAATGCCGATGGTGCCGGTGCACGCAGGGCCCAGGTCGGACAGGATGTCGCCGAACAGGTTGCTGGCCACGACCACGTCGAAGAAGTCGGGCCGCTGCACGAAGTGGGCCGTGAGGATGTCGATGTGGAACTTGTCGAGCTTCACGCCCGCATAGTTCTTTGCCATTTCGGCCACGCGCTCGTCCCAGTACGGCATGGTGATGGAGATGCCGTTCGACTTGGTCGCGCTGGTCAGGTGCTTCTTGGGACGCGATTGCGCAAGCTCGAAGGCGAACTTGAGCACGCGGTCGACGCCCACGCGCGACATCACGGTTTCCTGCACCACGATCTCGCGCGGCGTGCCTTCGTACATGCGACCGCCGATGCTCGAGTACTCGCCTTCGGTGTTCTCGCGCACGATGTACATGTCGATCTCGCCGGGCTCGCGCGGCGTGCCGTCGCGACGCACCACGGGGGCCGTGATGCCGGGCATCAGGCGTGCGGGGCGCAGGTTGATGTACTGGTCGAACTCGCGGCGGAACAGGAGCAGCGAGCCCCAGAGCGACACATGGTCGGCAATCTTCTCGGGCCAGCCGACCGCACCGAAGTAGATAGCGTCATGGCCGCCGATCTGGTCCTTCCAGTTGTCGGGCAGCATCTTGCCGTGCTTCTCGCAGTAGTCCCAGCTCGAAAAGTCGAAGTGGTCGAACTTCAGGTCGATGCCGAACTTGCGCGCCGCGGCATCGACCACGCGCAGGCCTTCGGGCATGGTTTCCTTGCCGATGCCGTCGCCGGCGATGACTGCGATTCTGTGGGTGGTCATGGTCTGGTTCCTTCTTGCTGGAGAGGGGAAGTGAAGAACTGGAGCGCCTCGGCGAGCAGTTCGCCCGGGGCTTCCTCCGGTACGTAGTGGCCGCAGGGCAAGGCGCGGCCCGAAACCTGGGCGGCGCATTCGCGCCAGAGCGAGAGCACGTCGAAGCAGCGGCCCACCGCGCCGTGCTCGCCCCAGAGCACGCGCAGCGGCTGCGCAAGCTTGCGGCCGGCGGCGATGTCGGCGCGGTCGTGCACCAGATCGATGGTGGCGGACGCGCGGTAGTCGCCGCAGATGGATTCGGCCGTGCCCGGAACGGCCGCGCAGCGCTCGTATTCGGCCAGCACCTCGGGCGCGAAGGGCGCGAGTCCCGCATGGCGGCCACCCATCACGCTGCGCACGTAGCGCACCGGATCGGAGGCGATCAGCGCCTCAGGGAGCGGCGGCGGCTGGATCAGGAAGAACCAGTGCCAGTAGGCACGCGCAAAGGCCTCGGTGGTGTTCTCGTACATCGAGAACGTGGGCGCGATGTCCAGCAGCAGCATGCGGTCGACGGCCGCCGCATGGTCGGCGGCCAGCCGGTGCGCGACGCGCGCGCCGCGATCGTGCGCGAGCACGCCGAAGCGCTCGAAGCCGTGATGGCGCATGGCGGCGAGTGCATCGAGCGCCATTTCGCGCTTGCTGTAGACCATGTGGTCGGCATCGTCCGCAGGGCGGCCTGAATCGCCATAGCCGCGCAGGTCCACCGCCACCACCGTGAATTGCTCGGCGAGCGCGGGCGCCACGCGATGCCAGATCAGGTGCGTCTGCGGATGCCCGTGCAGCAGCAGCAGGGGCGCGCCGCGCCCGCCGATGCGGCCATGCACGCGCACGCCGTCGCGCTCGATGTCGAATGTCGGAAAGTCGAAGAGAGAAGCAGTCACGCGGCGATTGTGCGTTGCGCTCCATCGATCATCAAGCAACAATCGACCAATTCATACTTTCCAATATGGCATGAATCCATTGTCGATGGACCGAGGCGATCTCGAACTGGTGCTGGCCATCCGCGACCAGGGAAGCCTGGCGGGCGCTTCCGCCACGCTCGACGTGGTGCCCTCGGTCGTGACCAAGCGGCTCGGTGCGCTCGAGGCAAGGCTGGGCCAGCGGCTGTTCGAACGCACCACGCGCCGGCTCAGCGTGACGGCCGAGGGCGAAGCCGTCTGCCTGCATGCCAGGGCGCTGCTCGAAGGTTTTGCGGCGCTCGAAAGCGAGCTCGGCGAGCGGCAGAACGAACTGGTCGGCACCATCCGGCTGGCTGCGACCTTCGGCTTCGGGCGGCGCTGGCTCGGCCCTGCCCTGGCCAGCTTTCAGGCGCGCCATCCCGGGCTGCAGGTCGAGTTGCTGCTGACCGAGCGGCTGCCCGACCTTGGCGCCGAAGGCTATGACGGCGCGCTCTGGCTCTGGGCCGTGCAGCAGCGCCGCGCGGCCGATTGGGTCACGCGCCGCATTGCGCGCAACCAGCGTGTGCTCGCCGCGTCTCCTGCATATATAAAGCAGCGCGGCATGCCGGCCACGGTCGATGCGCTGGCGGCGCACGACTGCCTGGTGGCGCGCGAGAACGGCGAGGTCAACCAGCACCAGTTCGCGCTGTGGACCCTGCGCCATGCGCGCGACGGCAGCACGGCGCGCGTGCGCGTCCAGGGTCCGCTGACGAGCAATTCGGGCGAGATGGTGCGCGACTGGTGCCTGGCCGGCCACGGCATCATGCTGCGCAGCCTGTGGGACATCGCGCCGCAGCTGGCTTCCGGCGAGCTGGTGCGCGTGCTGCCCCACTACGCCATGCCCGATGCCGACATCCACTGGATCGCGCCCTGGCGCCCCAAGACGCCGCGCCGCGTGCGGCTGCTGCTCGACCACCTGGCGGAACAGTTCCGCGGCGAGCCCTGGAAACCCGGCAAGGCCGGGTCGCCGCGCTGAAGAAAAGGCAAAGGCGGCTCAGCGCTCGCTGCGCACCACCAGGCTCACACCCGCGGCGGTGAGCCCGATGCCCAGCAAGGTCACCAGGGTGATCGGCTCGGCGAACAGCAGCCAGGCCATCACCGCCGTGCACGGCGGCACCAGGTAGAGCAGGCTCGTGACGGCGGTGGCCGTGCCGCGCTGGATCAGCATGTAGAGCAGCGAGCTGCCGCCGAGCGACAACACCAGCACCGACCAGGCCATGGCGCCGGTCGAGTACGCATTCCATTCGATGCCCTGCGATTCCATCGCCGCAAAGGGCAGACACACGACGAGCGCCGCCGCCATCTGCACGGCGCTCGCGCTGCGCACGTCGCAGGGCGCGACGAAGCGCTTCTGGTACAGCGTGCCCGCCGTGATCGAAAGGAGCGCCATCACGGCAAGCCCCATCGTCAACGCGCTGACCTCGCTGCCCTGGCCGAACTTGCGCGATACCACGAGCACCAGGCCCGCAAAGCCGAGCACCAGCCCGGCCCATTGGCGCTGCGAAATGCGCCCGCCATTGAACGACAGCCAGACAGCGGTCAGCACCGGCTGGATGCCGACCAGCAGTGCCACCAGCCCCGCACCCATGCCCGCATGCACCGCCGCCCAGACGCCGCCCAGGTAGCCCGCCTGCATCAGGACGCCGGTGACCGCCAGGTGCCCCCACTGCGCGCGCTCCTTCGGCCAGGCGACCCGCGCGAGCGCGACCCAGATGCCGAAGCACACGAGAGAGAGCGCAAAACGCACGGCCAGGAACTTGAGCGGCGGCGCATAGGGCATGCCATAGCGCGCAACGATGAAGCCCGTGCTCCAGATCAGCACGAAGACCGCCGGCATGGCCCGCAGCCACCCCGAGCCGCGTGCCGTGGCCGCCATCGTCATTTGCTGTGGGCCCGGATCTCGGGAATGGCCTTCTGCAGGTAATAGACCATCGACCACACGGTGAGCACCGCCGAGATCCAGATCAGCCACTGGCCCCAGAGGCCCGTGTCGATGACCTTGAACAGAAGCCCGTCATAGAGCAGGAAGGGAATCGCGATCATCTGCACGGTCGTCTTGACCTTGCCGATCATGTGGACCGCCACGCTCTTGCCGGCGCCGATTCGCGCCATCCATTCGCGCAGCGCCGAGATGGCGATCTCGCGGCCGATGATGATCAGCGCCACGAACACGTCGGCCCGCTGCAGGTGCACCAGCACCAGCAGCGCGGCGCACACGAGGAACTTGTCGGCCACCGGATCGAGGAAGGCACCGAAGGCCGAGGTCTGGTTCAGCTTGCGCGCCAGGTAGCCGTCGAGCCAGTCTGTGGCCGCGAAGACGATGAACATGACCGTGGCAATCAGGTTGCGCATCGGCTCGGCCATCGGCAGGTAGAACACACCAACGATCAATGGAATCGCGACGATGCGCGTCCAGGTCATGATGGTCGGGAGGGTCCAGAACATGCGGGCGATTGTGTCATGCGCGAGAGGCGGAAGCGAAAGCCGGGGCAATCGGCCTCAATGCAATGCGCGATAGATTTCCTCGGCCAGGTCGGTGGCAATGCCTTCGACCGATGCGATGTCTTCGACGCTGGCCGCCGCCACGCCGCGGATTCCGCCAAAGCGCTGCAGCAGGCGCGCGCGGCGCTTCGGTCCGATGCCCGGAATGTCCTCGAGCTGGCTGCCGCCCACGCGCACCTTCGCGCGCTTGGCGCGCATGCCGGTGATGGCGAAGCGGTGGGCCTCGTCGCGGATCTGCGCCACCAGCATCAGCGCCGCGGAGTCCTTGCCCAGGTAGACCTTCTCGCGGCCATCGGCGAACACCAGCTCCTCCAGGCCGACCTTGCGCCCCTCGCCTTTTTCGACACCCACGATGAGCGACAGCGCCAGGCCCAGTTCGCTGAACACCTCGCGCGCCATCGACACCTGGCCCTTGCCGCCGTCGACCAGCACCAGGTCGGGCATGCGTGCGGCTTTCGTCCTGGCGGGCGCATCGCTGCCGGCGCCGCCGGCATCGCCCATGGGCGGCGCATCGGTCTCGGCCGCCATGGCCTCGGCCAGCTTGCCGTAGCGGCGGTGCAGCACTTGGCGCATCGCGGCGTAGTCGTCGCCGGGCGTGATGCCCTCGATGTTGTAGCGGCGGTATTCGCGGTTCTGCATCGTGTGGTGCTCGAACACCACGCACGAAGCCTGCGTGGCCTCGCCCGCGGTGTGCGAGATGTCGAAGCATTCGATGCGGAAGTTGTCGAGGTCGTCGGGCGCGAGCTCGAGCGCATCGGCCAGCGCTCGGGTGCGCGCCTGCTGCGAACCTTCTTCCGCCAGCAGCCGGGCCAGTTGCAGGCCGGCGTTGGTCTCGGCCATCTCGAGCCAGTGCCGGCGCTGCTCGCGCGGCTGGAACACCGCCGTCACGCGCACGCCGGCCTGCTGCGAGATCGCCTCGATCAGCTCGCGGCTCACCAGGTGGCTCAGCACCAGCGTGGCGGGCACGGGCACGTCGATGTAGTGCTGGGCAATGAAGGCCTCGAGCACCTGCACCTCGATCGGATCGGCCGCGGCGGGCACTGCGCCCTCTTCCGCATCGAGTTCGCCATGGTGGATTTGCGCGGCGTCTTCCACATGCACCGGGAAATAGGCGCGGTCGCCCAGGTGCCGGCCGCCGCGCACCATCGCCAGGTTCACGCAGGCCTTGCCGCCCTGCACCTTGACGGCGAGGATGTCGACGTCCTTGTCCGAGGCGATCTCGATCGACTGCTGGTGCAGCACCCGCGAGATCGCCGACATCTGGTTGCGCAGCTCGGCCGCCTGTTCGAACTCGAGCTTCTCGGCGTGCTCGGTCATGCGCGCCTCGAGCTTCGAGAGCACAAGCTGGGTGTCGCCCATCAAAAAGGCTTCGGCGCTGGCCACGTCCTGCGCATAGGCCTCGGGCGAGATGTAGCCCACGCAGGGGCCGGTGCAGCGCTTGATCTGGTACAGCAGGCAGGGCCGCGTGCGGTTGGCGTACACCGTGTCTTCGCAGGTGCGCAGCTTGAAGACCTTCTGCAGCAGCTGGATCGACTCCTTCACCGCCCAGGCGCTCGGGTAGGGCCCGAAGTAGCGGTGCTTCTTGTCGACCGCGCCGCGGTAATAGGCCAGGCGCGGAAACTCGTGCGAGGCGATCTTCAGGTAGGGGTAGCTCTTGTCGTCGCGGAACAGGATGTTGTAGCGCGGCTTGAGCGTCTTGATGAGATTGTTCTCGAGCAGCAGCGCCTCGGCCTCGGAGCGCACCACGGTGGTCTCCATGCGCGCGATCTTGCTGATCATGTGGCCGATGCGCGTGCCGCCATGGCTCTTCTGGAAATAGTTGGCAACCCGCTTCTTGAGGTTGCGCGCCTTGCCCACGTAGAGCACCGCGCCGGCCGCGTCGAAATAGCGGTAGACACCCGGCAGCTGCGGCAGGGCCGCGACTTCGCTGAGCAATTGATCGGAATGCACGTCTGACATGGCGGCTATTGTGGCGCGCACGGAGGGTGCGGCTGCGCACCATGGTCTTGCCGTTGCCGAGCGCGCATTCCCTGCATGGCTGGCCCTGCCTTCCAGGCAGGCACCACTGCCTCACCCCGCCGAAGACGGGCACACTGGCGCCCATGCAATGGGACATTTTCTGCAGGGTCATCGACAACCACGGCGACCTCGGCGTGTGCTGGCGGCTGGCCACCCAACTGGCGGCGCTCGGCGAGCGCGTGCGCCTGTGGATCGACGACGCCACGGCGCTGCACTGGATGGCCCCCACAGGCTGCGAAGGCGTGAGCGTGATCGACTGGCTCGAGCCCGCCGCCATCCGGCAAGCCGTGGCAGCCCCTCCGCCCGATGTGCTGGTCGAGGCCTTCGGCTGCGAGCCGGCGCCCGAACTGATCGCGCGTTTTGCCGAGCCGCAGACCCCGGGCGGGCCGGGCCGGGCGTGGATCAATCTCGAATACCTGTCGGCCGAGCCGTATGTCGAACGCCTGCACGGCCTGCCCTCGCCCGTGTTCAAGGGGCCCGGCACGGGATTGACGAAGCGCTTTTTCTATCCGGGCTTCACCCCCGCCACGGGGGGGCTGCTGCGGGAGCCCGGCCTGCTGGAGCGAAGAGCATGCTTCGACCGCGCGCAGTGGCTGGCGGCGCAGGAAATTCCCTGGCGCGATGGCGAACGCCTGGTGTCGCTGTTCTGCTACGAGCCCCCGGCGCTGGCGACCCTGCTCGAGCAACTGGCAGCAGGTTCGCAGCCCACGCGGCTCCTGGTCACCTCGGGCCGCGCCGCGCATGCGGTCAGGGCATTCTTTGCCGACAGGAAACAGCCGGACCAGGGGCTCTCGGGATTCGGCGCGCTATCAATTTCATACCTGCCCTATCTCACCCAGACTGATTTCGACCATCTCCTGTGGGCCTGCGACCTGAATTTCGTGCGCGGCGAGGATTCGCTCGTGCGGGGCCTGTGGGCTGGCGCCCCGCTGGTCTGGCAGATCTACCCGCAGGACGACGACGCGCACCACGTCAAGCTCGGCGCCTGGCTCGACTGGCTGGGCGCCCCGCCGTCGCTGCGGCAGTGCCACCATGCCTGGAACGGGTTCGACAGCAACCCGCTGCCCCCTCTCGAAACACACGGCCCATGGCGTGAAACCGTGCGGGCCGCCCGCGATAGGCTGTGCGCGCAAGAGGACTTGGTCACTCAATTACGGCATCTGGTCGCCGGAAAAAGCTAAAATAGCGGGCTTTGCGGATTTCGGCCCGGATTTACACAGATCCGAGATGCTCTCCGCCAAACCTGCCGCGGGACATGTACCGTGGGGCCAATGAGGCCGGCAAGACACGCCGGCAAGACCTTGCAAACCACATTGCAAACGTCGCCGATGGCTCCGCGCACCGAGCGGCCAACATCCAGAGAACCTGATATGAAAATCGCTCAAGAAATCCGCGCCGGCAACGTCATCATGCACGGCAAGGACCCGATGGTCGTCCTCAAGACCGAATACAGCCGCGGCGGCCGCAACTCCGCCACCGTGCGCATGAAGCTCAAGAGCCTGATCGCCAACTTCAACACCGAAGTGGTCTTCAAGGCCGACGACAAGATCGACCAGATCGTGCTCGACAAGAAGGAGTGCACCTACTCCTACTTCGCCGACCCGATGTACGTCTGCATGGACACCGAGTACAACCAGTACGAAGTCGAAGCCGAGAACATGGGCGACGCGCTCAACTACCTCGAAGACGGCATGCCGGTCGAAGTGGTGTTCTACGACGGCAAGGCCATCTCGGTCGAACTGCCGACCAGCGTCGAGCGCGAAATCACCTGGACCGAGCCGGCCGTCAAGGGCGACACCTCGGGCAAGGTGCTCAAGCCCGCCAAGATCGCCACCGGCTTCGAAGTGCCGGTGCCGCTGTTCGTCTCGCAAGGCGACAAGATCGAAATCGACACCCGCACCGGCGAATACCGCAAGCGCGTCTAAGCCCTGCATCCTGCTGGCTGGCCAGCACCAAAACGACAAAGGCTCCGCAAGGAGCCTTTTTCCGTTGATGGGTTTACCCTTTTGCCCATGAACACGTCCGCCAGCGTCCGCACCGACATCGATGGGCCGGTCAGCACCATCGTCATGAGCCGCCCGAAGCAGCGCAACGCAGTCGACCGGCCCATGGCCGAGGCGCTGTGCGCCGCCTTCGAAAGCTTCGAAGCCGATGAAAGCCAGCGCGTTGCCGTGCTCTGGGGCGAGCACGGCACCTTTTGCGCCGGCGCCGACCTGGGCGCGGTCGGCGACCCCGCGCGCCGCAACGAACTCGACCCCGAAAGCGGCGGCACGGGCCCGATGGGCGCGACCCGCATGGCGCTCGCCAAACCCCTGGTCGCCGCCATCAGCGGCCATGCGGTGGCCGGCGGCCTGGAGCTCGCGCTGCTGGCCGACCTGCGCGTGGCCGAGGAAGATGCCGTGCTCGGCGTGTTCTGCCGTCGCTGGGGCGTGCCGCTGATTGACGGCGGCACGGTGCGGCTGCCGCGCATCGTCGGCATGGGCCGCGCGCTCGACCTGATCCTGACCGGGCGCGCCGTGAGCGCCCAGGAGGCGCACGCAATGGGCCTGGTCAACCGCGTGGTGCCGCCAGGCGGCGCCCGCCAAGCGGCCGAAGCGCTCGCGCGCGAGATCGCGTCGTTCCCGCAGAATTGCATGCTGGCGGACCGGCATTCCGCCTACGCCCAGTGGAACCTGCCGCTGGCCGATGCGCTGCGGCAGGAAGGCCGGCTCGGCGTGCCGATCGTCGCGGCCGAGGGCGCAGCCGGCGCCGAGCGCTTCGTTCGAGGCGCGGGGCGGCACGGCGCTTTCTGAGCCGCGGGGCACCGCGTCCCCGACGCTGCACAATGCTGCAAGTCTTCCTGCCCGATTTCCCCCATGAACAACACGCACGACCTTCACGACAAGCGCCTCGCGGACGCCTGGGCCACCCTCAAGGCACACTCCGAAAAAGGCCTTCCGCTCGATCTCGATCCCTCGCGCCTCGCCTTTGCCGATCCGGAATTCCTGCTGCGCCGCGAAACCCGCGGCATCCGCATGCAGCTCGAGCTGATGAAACCCGACCTGGAGCAGCGCGCCCACGGCATCGAGAACACCGTGGTGGTGTTCGGCAGCGCGCGCTTTCGCAGCGAGGAAGAAGCAGCCGCGCTGGTCGCGCAGGCCGAAGCCGCCGGCGATGCCGTGGCGGCCGAGCGCTGGCGCCGCCTGGCGCGCAGTTCGCACTACTACGAGAAGGCGCGCGCCTTCGGCAAGCTGGTGGCGGAGTACAGCAACGGCAAGGAACCCGAGGACAAGCTTTTTGTCTGCACCGGCGGCGGCCCCGGCATCATGCAGGCGGCCAACCGCGGCGCGCACGAAGGCGGCGGCCTCTCGGTCGGCCTGGCCATCGCGCTGCCGATGGAAGAAGAAGCCAACCCCTACGTCACGCCGGCGCTGAGCTTCAAGTTCCACTACTTCGCGATCCGCAAGATGCACTTCATGATGCGTGCGAAGGCGCTGGTGGCGTTTCCGGGCGGCTTCGGCACGCTGGACGAGCTGTTCGAGGTGATCACGCTGGTGCAGACCCGCAAGTCGAAGCCGGTGCCGATCGTGCTGTTCGGTTCGGCCTACTGGAAGAAGCTGATCGACTTCGACTTCCTGGTCGAGGAAGGCGTGATCTCGCCAGCCGACGTGAAGCTCTTCGAGTACGTCGACGCGCCCGAAGATGCTTGGGATGCGATCAAGCGCTTCTACAAGCTGTGATGCTCAGAATGCACAGCTGAGGTGGACCCAGCCAGCGATCAGCGTGAGGAAAACGGCGCCCATCGGCATTGCGAAGTGAATCCACATGCCGGCCGGCAGTTCGGCCTTTGGCCATGGCTGAGCAGTCCCGGGCTCGAGTTCACCGACGAGCCAGTGACTGGCGCGGCGATGGTCGTAGCTTGTGAAACGCGTCTCGATGGAACTGAATTGTCTCAAGCTCTTTTGCGACACCGGCTGGAGAGGGAATTCCATGGCCTCGCTGATGGAAACAAACGGCACCCAAAGCAGCGCCAGCGCGAACGGCAGTCCCAGGACACAGAGTAGCGCGAGGTCCACGCGCCACAGGCCACCGCAACTGCTCGAGGCGGCGAGGAACACCCCCATCCCGACGCAGCAGATCGCAAAGCCGAGCGCAAACCATCCCGCTGTCAGTGCGAAACCCGCTGTGCGCAGGGCAAGCGCCTCATTCAGCGAGCGCGCCCTGGGAAGAGGACGCTCGACGGCGTAGATCGTGCAGCCGCCCTTTCGGAGGGTGCTGCAGTGAAGACCCCAGGCGGAGAACACGCCTCTGGCCTCATAGCCGGCGGCCTTGACTTCATGGCCCTTCAAAGCCTGCACGTCCGGCGCCCAATCCTGGCATGGATCGCGGGCTTGGTCGATCTTGCAGAAGAGGATGGGGTCCGCTTCGTTGTCGAGACGGATTTCAAACAGCTGCGCACGGTGAAAGACCGTCAGGTGTTTCGTGGCGCTGCTTGCCGCGTCGTCGTAGGTGTACTTCTCCACGTGCTCGATCGCGTCGAAGACCTTGACGCCGGAAACCTTTCCCGAAGCGACGCGCCGGACGGTCCGGTGCGACACCCCTATCGCTCGCGCAATTGCCCTCAGGCCATAGGTCCAGCGAACCCAGGCTTGCCACGCCCATTCGATCAACAACGGGTAGTCCGAAACGAGGTCACCGGCAGGGACTGGAGGGCGCGGCGCCTGCGCCGCCTTGCCGTCCTTCCTCATTGCGAAACCTTCAGCCCCCAGGTCGCCCGCGCCCCCAGCGCAACCACGCCGCCCACCACCCAGAAGACACCCGCGATCCCGATCAGCGCGCCGATCGAGCCGAACAGCATCGGCATGGCCACGCTCGATGCGTTGATGGTCATGAGCCGCAGGCCCAGCGCCTCGCCGTGCCGCGCATGCGGCGTGATCTGGTGCAGCATGCTCATCACCATCGGCTGTACCGCGCCGAGCGCAAAGCCCAGGATCACCGAGCACAGGCCCATGCCCAAGGCCGAGTCGAGCAGCGGGTAGACCGCGAACACCAGCGCCGTGACGAGGGTGGAGCTCAGGATCACGCTGCGCTCCGAAGCGCGCGAGGCCACCAGCGGCAGCACCACCCGGATGGCCGCCGCCGCAATGGCGAAGGCGCCGAGAATGGAGCCGATCACCGACGCGCCGATGCCGCGGTCATGTCCCAGCACCGGCAGCACGAAGGCATGCACGTCCCAGCTCGACGACTGCAACCAGTTCACGAACAGCAGGCGGCGGAACATCGGCTCGCGCAGCAGGTCCCAGGCCCGCGTGGGCACGGCGCCGGCGGCGGGTGCGACAGGCGGCGGCTCGTGCGCGCCGCGCGCAAGCAGCCAGCAGACGATGGGAAAAGCCGCCATCACCGCGAAGCAGACCCGGTACGCCAGCATGTCCGCGGGTGCGCGTCCCGCATGGTCGATGAGCAGGCCGGCGACGAACGGGCCGACGAAGTTGGCGACCGCGGGCGCAATCGCAAGCCAGCTGAACACCCGCTTGAGCTGCGTGGCGTTGGTCGCGGAGCGGCCCACGTGGCGCTGCAGCGCGATGACGGTCGCGCCGGTGGCACCGCCGGTCAGCAGCGCCGCGATGCACATCATCGGAAAGTTCGGGAAGACGAGCACGAGTCCCGCACCGACCGAGGCCGCAACGACCGAAAGCCACAGCGGCCGCTTGAATCCGTACCGGTCGGCAAAGCGCCCGGCCGGCAGCGCCAGGAACACCTGCGTGAGCGCGAACAGCGCGATCAGCACACCGACGGCCGCTGCGCTGTAGCCTTGCTGCAGCGCCAGCAGCGGGGTCGCGAGCCGCATGCCGGCCATGGTGGCGTGCAGGCAGACCTGGGCGCCGATCACGCGCAGCAGTTCGGAGCCTTTCACGGGGTGTCGTCGCCCTCGCTGTCGGCCGTGGGAGGCAGCAGCACCTGCGACTGGGCCTCGGGCAGCGCCTCGACCTTGCGCAGTGCCAGGCGCATCTGCTTGGCACGCGTGTCGGCCTTGTCGAGCGTGTCGGAGGCCTTGGCCACCTGCTCCTTGATGCGCGAGACCCATTCGCCATAGCGCTCGAACTCGGTCTTGACCGCGCCCAGCACCTTCCAGACCTCGGAGGCCTGCTGCTCGAGCGCCAGCGTGCGAAAGCCCATGTGCAGGCTGTTGAGCATGGCAAGCAGAGTGGTGGGGCCGGCCAGCGTCACGCGGTGCTGGCGCTGGATGGCATCCATCAGGCCCGGACGGCGCAGCACCTCGGCATAGAGGCTCTCGACCGGCAGGAAAAGAATGGCGAAGTCAGTGGTGTGCGGCGCCGCCAGGTAGTTCTCGGCGATCGAGCGCGCCTCGACGCGGATGCGCGCTTCGAGCGCCTTGGCCGCCAACTCGGCGCCGGGCGCATCGGCGCGCTCGTGCGCGTCGATCAGGCGCTCGTAGTCGTCGCGCGGAAACTTGGCGTCGATCGGCAGCCACACCGGAGCGCCGTCGTCGCCGCGGCCCGGGAAACGGATCGCGAAGTCCACGCGCTGTCCGCTGCGTGGCTTGGTCTCGATCTGCTTGGCGTACTGCTCGGGCGTGAGCACCTGCTCGAGCAGCGCCTCGAGCTGCACCTCGCCGAACACGCCGCGCGTCTTCACGTTGGTCAGCACGCGCTGCAGGCTGCCGACGCCGACCGCCAGCGTCTGCATCTCGCCCAGGCCCTTGTGCACCTGCTCGAGCCGGTCGGCCACCTGCTTGAAGCTCTCGCCCAGGCGGGCTTCGAGCGTGCTCTGCAGCTTCTCGTCGACGGTCTTGCGCATCTCGTCGAGCTTGGCGGTGTTGCTCTGCTGCAGCTGCGCGAGCTGCGCTTCCATGGTCGCGCGCACTTCCGACAACCGGCGCGCATTGGATTCGCTCAGGCCCTGGAGCTGGGTGTTGAGCGTGTCGGCCAGCGTCTTCTGCAACGAGGCGAGCTGCAGCGAGAAGGCATCGAGCTGCGCGTTCTGCGTGCGGGTGGCTTCGGCGCCCTGCTGCACCAGGGCCTGCTGGAAGGTGGCGAAGGCCTGCGCGGTTTCCTGCCGCGCGCCGCGCGAGCTTTCGCCGATTTCGTGGCGCAGCTCGCGCTCGGTGCGTTCGTTGGCGGCGCCCATGGCGGACAGCACGGAGAGCAGTTCACTGTGGTCGGGTGCTGGCTGGCGGCGTGCCAGCAGCCAGACCGCGAGCACCAGCTGGACCACCGCAAGGGCGGCCAGCAGAAGAAGAATCAGGGAAGTGTCCAAGGTGGCGATGAGGGTCCGTGTTTGTCTGTCGATTTACTTGGCGGCGGGCGGAACGGGCGTGACAGGCGTCAGCGCTCCCTTGCCGCCGAACCAGGCGATGAGGTTGTCGGCCGCGAGATCGGCCATGGCGCGGCGCGTGGGCACCGTGGCGCTCGCGATGTGCGGCGTCAGCACCACGTTGGGCACGGTCAGCAGGTCGGGGTGGACCTTGGGCTCGCCTTCGAACACATCGAGCCCCGCAGCAGCGATGCGCTTCTCGCGCAGCGCCACGGCCAGCGCCGCGTCGTCGACAATGCCGCCACGCGCGATGTTCACCAGCGTGGCGGTCGGCTTCATCAGCGCGATCTCGGCCGCGCCGATGGTGTGGTGCGACGCCGGCGAATACGGCACCACCAGCACCACGTGGTCTGCGGTCCTGAGCAGCTCTTCCTTGCCCAGGTAGCTGGCCTTGCATTCGGCTTCGAGCGCGGCATCGAGCCGCGAACGGTTGTGATAGACCACCTTCATGCCGAAGCCGTGCGCGCCGCGCTTGGCAATGCCCTGCCCGATGCGGCCCATGCCGATGATGCCGATCGTGGAGCCGTGGATGTCGGAGCCCGCGAACATGTCGAAGCTCCACTTCTGCCACTTGCCCGCGCGCAGGAAGTGTTCGCTCTCGGTGATGCGGCGTGCCGTGGCCATGAGCAGCGCAAAGCCGAAGTCGGCCGTGGTCTCGGTGAGCACGTCGGGTGCGTTGGTGCCGAGCACGCCGTGCGCGGCCATGGCATCGACGTCGAAGTTGTTGTAGCCCACGGCCATGTTGGCGCAGATCTTCAGGTCGGGGCAGGCGTGGAGCAGCGCGGCATCGATGCGCTCGCTGCCGGTGGTGAAGGCGCCCTGCTTGCCTTGCAGTTTGGCGATCAGCTGCTCCTTGCTCCAGCTTTCGTCGGCCTGGTTCGATTCGACCTCGAAATGCTGCGAGAGGCGCTCGATGGTTTCGGGAAAGATCGCGCGTGCGACCAGGATCTTGGGCTTGCTCATGATGTCTGCTCTCAACGGAAGAAGATGAAGGTGGAAAGAACGAACAGCGGAATCAGGACGGCCACGGACCAGCCCATGTACCCGAAGAAGCTCGGCATGCGCACGCCGCGGCTCTCGGCAATGGCCTTGACCATGAGGTTGGGCGCGTTGCCGATGTAGCTGTTGGCGCCCATGAACACGGAACCGGCCGAAATTGCGGCCAGCGTGGCGGCGTAGGTGGTCATGAGCGCGGCCGGGTCGCCGCCCGCGGTGTTGAAGAACACGAGGTAGGTCGGCGCGTTGTCCAGGAACGAGCTCAGGATGCCGGAAGCCCAGAAATACATGGCCGGATCAGGCTGGCCGTCGGGCCTCGTCACGGCCGCGATCACTGCCGCGAACGGCCCGTGCGCGCCGGCCTTGAGCATGGCGATCACCGGGATGATGGTCAGGAAGATGCCCGCGAACAGCTTGGCCACCTCGGCCATCGGCCCCCATTCGAACTGGTTGTCGGCATGCACCTTGGCCGCGGTGGTCTTGAACGAGAGCAGCGTGATGGCGATGAGCCCGGCGTCGCGCACCAGCCCCGGCAGCCCGACGTGCGTGCCGAACACCTCGAACCCGGCGGGCGATTTCCAGACGCCGGAGAGCAGCACGAAGAAGATGATTCCGCCCAGCAGCCAGAAGTTGGCGGCGCCATCGAAGCCGATGCGCGGGGTGTCCGGCGTCGGGTCGAACGGCAGCACGCCCTCCTTGCGGTAGTGATGGCGGTCGATGACGTAGAACAGCGCGAGCAACGTACCGACCAGGAACAGCGTTTCGGGCAGGATGTTGCGCGCCGTCCAGAAGAAATCGACGCCCTTCAAAAAGCCGAGGAACAGCGGCGGATCGCCGAGCGGCGTGAGCGAGCCGCCCGCATTCGAGACGATGAAGATGAAGAACACCACAACGTGCGCCTTGCTCACGCGGTTGTCGTTGGCACGGATCAGCGGGCGGATCAGCAGCATCGAAGCGCCCGTGGTTCCCATGAGGCTCGCGAGCACCGCGCCGATGGCAAGGATGGCCGTGTTGAGGCCGGGCGCGCCGTGCAGATTGCCGCGGATGTGGATGCCGCCCGCCACCGTGAACAGCGCCGTGAGCAGGATGATGAAGGGAATGTATTCCTCCACCAGGGCGTGCACGAACTGGGCGCTGGCCATCGGTGCGCCGTGGATCGCGGCAAAGGGAAGCAGGAACGCCAGCGCCCAGGCGGCGGAGATCTTGCCGTAATGGTGGTGCCAGACCGAAGGGGCCAGCAGCGGCATCAGCGCGATCGACAGCAGGAGGCCCGCGAACGGAACGCCCCAGAGCGCCGACAGCTTGCTGCCGTCGAGCTCGGCCGCCATGGCCAGCGCGGGGAACATCATCGGCAGCACTGCGGCTGCCGCAAGGCGGACTGTTTTTTTCATGGAGCGGTACCGTACCAGACGGGCGTCAGGCCGGCGGCTGCTCGATCTCGAACACCTGGCGCAGGTAGGCCAGGTATTTTTCGTCCTCGCACATGTTCTTGGAAGGGGTGTCCGACAGCTTGGCCACCGGCTGGCCGTTGCAGTTGATCATCTTGATGACGATCTGCAGCGGCTCGTAGCCGAGGTCGTTGGTGAGGTTGGTGCCGATGCCGAACGCCAGCTGGCATCGGCCGCGGAACTGCTGGTAGAGCTCGACGGTGCGCGGCACCGTGAGGCTGTCGCTGAAGATCAGCGTCTTGGTGCGTGGATCGACCCGGTTGGCGATGTAGTGGGCCAGCATGCGTTCGCCCCACTGGAACGGATCGCCGCTGTCATGGCGCGCACCGTCGAACAGCTTGCAGAAATAGAGGTCGAAGTCGCGCAGGAAGGCGCTCATGCCGTAGACATCGGACAGCGCAATGCCGAGGTCGCCGCGGTATTCGCGGGCCCAGCTCTCGAAGCCGAAGATCTGGCTGTCGCGCAGCCGCGGGCCGAGCCCCTGGCAGGCCTGCAGGTATTCATGCGCCATGGTGCCGAGCGGAATCAGGCCGAGCTTCATGGCATAGAGCACGTTGCTGGTGCCCGCGAGCTGGGGCAGCCGCGCGCCGGGCTCGGCGTGCGCCGGCGGCGAGGTGACGGCGCCGAGCCTTGCGTTCAGCGTGCGCAGCACCTCTTCATGCCAGTCCTTGGAAAAGCGGCGGCGCGTGCCGTAGTCGGCAATCTTGAGGTCCGACAGGCCGGCATCCTGCAGCTGCCCGATCTTGGTCTCCAGTCGCCGCCGGCCTTCCTCGAAGTCGGGCTTCTTCTGCGTGTTGCGGAAATAGACCTCGTTCACGATGGCCAGCACCGGAATCTCGAACAGGATGGTGTGCAGCCACGGGCCCTTGATGCGGATCTCGAGCTCGCCCGAGGGCTGGGGCGTGATGCTGATGTACTTCTCGTTGAGCCGGAACAGGCCCAGGAAGTCGACGAAGTCGCTCTTGATGAAGCGCATCGAGCGCAGGTACGCCAGCTCGGCGTCCCGGAACTGCAGCGAGCAGAGGCTTCGCACCTCTTCGCGGATCTGCCCCGCGAATTGCGCCAGGTCGATGCCGGGATTGCGGCACTTGAACCGGTACTCGACCCGGGCGCCCGGGAAGTGATGCAGCACGACCTGCATCATGGTGAACTTGTAGAGGTCGGTGTCGAGCAGGCTGTGAATGATCATGGTGCGGCGCGCGTTGTCCCAAGCTTTTCGGCGTGCGTTCGATTATCACGGGCGCCGTCGGCTTGTGCCTACGGCGCCAGCCCAGGGCGTCCTACCGCCAGGGTGAATGGCCCCCGCGACAGTCCGTTCACGGCAGCCGGGGAGCTTGCCGAATCCATCTTTTCAAGGAGATTCGCATGAACAAGGACACCATCGAAGGCAACTGGAAACAGCTCAAGGGCAAGGTCAAGGAGCAATGGGGCAAGTTGACCGACGATGACTTCGACGTGATTGCCGGCAAGCGCGACCAATTGCTCGGCCGCATCCAGGAACGCCACGGCATCAGCCGCGACGAGGCCGAAAAACAGGTCCGGGACTGGGAAACGCGCGACGGCCGCACGCCGGAAGCGCTCTGGTACGAAAAGTACTGAACGAAGCCTGCGGCAAGAAAAACGGCGCCCTCGCGAGGGCGCCGTTTTTCTTGCCCGGCCCTTCAGCGCAGTGAATCGACCACGCGCTGCAGCGCCTCGGGAAGCGGCACCGGCCGCTGCGTCGCCCGGTCCACATACACATGCACGAAGTGGCCCTGTGCGGCTGCGGTGTCCGCGCCTTGCGCAAAGAGCGCGATCTCGTAGCGCACGCTCGAGCGCCCGGCCTGGGCCACCCGGATGCCGGCCTCCACGGTCTGGGGAAACGCAATCGGGGCGAAATAGTTGCATTGCGTCTCGACCACGAAGCCGATGGTCTGCCCCTGGTGGATGTCGAGCGCGCCGCGTTCGATCAGCAGCGCATTCACCGCCGTGTCGAACCAGCTGTAGTAGACGACGTTGTTGACATGGCCGTACATGTCGTTGTCGGCCCAGCGCGTGGGAATGCTGCGGAACGCGCGGTAGCTGCTTCGGGAATGCGGCGTGGGTTTGGGGGCAGAGCTCATCGCGCGGCATTTTGCCAGCGGCGCCAGTAGTCGAAGGCTACCCTGAAGGTGCCCAGTTGCACCTGCACCGTCTCTGCAATGTCGCTGGCGTAGCCTCCGGCCATCGCGAAGGCCAGCGGAATGCGGCGCTGCCAGGCCCAGTCGAACACCCGCCGGTCACGCGCCTCCAGGCCATCGAAGCTCAGCTTGAGCCGGCCGAGCCGGTCGCGCTCGAAGGGGTCGGCGCCCGCCAGGTAGATCACCAGGCCCGGCGAGAAGCGCCGGTCCAGTTCGTCGAGCGCGTGCTCGAGCGCGGTGAGGTAGTCGGCATCGCCGCAGCCGTCGGGCAGCTCGACGTCGAGGTCGCTCGCCTCCTTGCGGAACGGAAAGTTCTTCTGCCCGTGCAGCGACAGCGTGAAGACGCTCGCATCACCGCGGAAGATGCTGGCCGTGCCGTTGCCCTGGTGCACGTCCAGGTCGATCACCGCGACCTTGAGCTGCCGGCCTGCGCGGCCGTGCTCCGCCTGCATCAGCCGCGCGGCCACCGCGGCGTCGTTGAAGACGCAGAATCCGCCGCCCTTGTCGGCATAGGCGTGGTGCGTGCCGCCGGCCATGTTGGCCGCCACGCCGCCGGCAAATGCCGCGCGGCAGGCCGCGATGGTCGCCCCGGTGGAACGGCGCGAGCGCTCGACCATCGCCTCGCTCCAGGGGAAGCCGATCTCCCGCATGGCCTGCGGGCTCACGCTGCCGTCGCTGATGGCGGCGATCCACTGCGGGGTGTGGGCCAGCGCCAGTTCGCCGTCGGTGGCACGCGGGGCCTGGTCCATGTCCACCGCCGGCAGGTGCTCCAGCAGGCGGTCGCGCAGCAAGGCATAGCGGGACATCGGGAAGCGGTGGCCCGGGGGCAAGGGCAGGACGAACTGGCCGGAGTAGAACGCGCGCATGGCCCGCATTCTGGATGCCGGAGCGAATTTAGAAAGTGCGTTCTAAATTGCTGCAAAGCAGCAAAACCCCCTTGATCGAAAAGCCGTGCTGCCTATACTTGAGGCTATGCTGCACCGCAACATAGAAAATGGACGACGAGGCAGCGCAACGTGAACCGACCACCTTTCATCCTTACCGGAGATTCCAAAATGGCCCTGACCGCTGACCAAATCCTCGCCGCCCAAAAAGCAAACCTCGAAACCCTGTTCGGCCTGACCACCAAGGCCTTCGAAGGCGTCGAGAAGCTCGTCGAACTCAACGTGACCGCTTCCAAGGCTGCCCTGACCGAAGCACAGAGCACCGCCCAAGCCGCCCTGAACGTCAAGGACGCACAGGAACTGCTGACGCTGCAAGCCAGCCTGTTCCAGCCCCTGGCCGAAAAGACCGCTGCCTACAGCCGTCACCTCTATGACATCGCCCAGGGCACCGGCGCCGAGTTCACCAAGGCTTTCGAAGCCAAGGCCGCTGAAGCCCAGCAAACCTTTGTCGGCCTGGTCGACAGCGCTTCCAAGAATGCACCCGCCGGCTCGGAAACCGCCGTTGCCGTGCTGAAGAGCGCCGTGGCTGCCGCCAACAACGCTTTCGAATCGGTCCAGAAGGCCGTCAAGCAAGCGTCGGACGTTGCCGAAGCCAACTTCAACGCCGTGTCGACGCAAGCCGTTGCCGCCGCGAAGACCGCGACCACCTCGCGCAAGCGCTAAGCTGCCGACCACCACCAGTTGTCTCCTTGGGTCCTCACGGATCCAATTCAGGGCCTCATCTTCGGATGAGGCCTTTTTTTTCGGCCCCGCCCGTCTTCGATAATGCAGGTCTCATTTCAGGAGACTCTCAATGCAGATCGACGGCAAGGTTTTTATCGTGACCGGTGGCGCTTCGGGCCTCGGCGAAGGCACGGCGCGCATGCTGGCTGCCAACGGCGGCAAGGTGGTGATCGCCGACATGCAGGCCGACAAGGGTGAAGCCGTCGCCAAGGACATCGGCGGCGTGTTCGTCAAGTGCGACGTGAGCCAGGAGGCCGACGGCCAGGCGGCGGTTGCCGCGGCGCAGAAGCTCGGCAAGCTGGTGGGCCTGGTCAACTGCGCGGGCATCGCGCCGGCCGAGAAGACCGTGGGCAAGAACGGCCCGCACGCGCTGGCGGTGTTCAGCAAGACCGTCACGGTCAACCTGATCGGCAGCTTCAACATGATCCGCCTCGCGGCCGATGCCATGAGCAGGAACGAGCCCGAAGCCACGGGCGAGCGCGGCGTGCTGATTTCGACCGCCTCGGTCGCGGCCTACGACGGCCAGATCGGCCAGGCCGCCTACAGCGCCTCCAAGGGCGGCGTGGTCGGCATGACCCTGCCCATCGCGCGCGACCTGGCGCGCAACGGCATCCGCAACATGACCATCGCGCCCGGCATCTTCGGCACGCCCATGCTCTTCGGCATGCCGCAAGAAGTGCAGGACGCGCTCGCCGCCAGCGTGCCCTTCCCTTCCCGCCTGGGCACGCCGGAGGACTACGCCAAGCTCGCCAAGCACATCATCGAGAACGACATGCTCAACGGCGAGGTGATTCGTCTCGACGGAGCGATTCGGCTTCCGCCCCGGTAAGCGGCGGCACCGCCGTGCTGCCGGTGCGGTCCAGCCGCTCGTACTGGGCGATCACCTGGGCGCCCAGCAGCACGAACGTGGCGGCGATCTCCAGGCTCAGCAGCACCACGATGGCCGTGGTGAGCGAGCCGTAGACCACGTTGACCTGCGACAGCGTCGAAAAGTACCAGATCAGCACGCGCCGCGTGGCCTCCCACAGCAGCGCGGCCGTCACGCCGCCCAGCAGCGCATGGCGCAGCGACATGCGGCCGGCCGGCATCACGAGGTAGAGCGAGGTCAGCATGAAGATCTCGCCGCCCAGCCCCAGCAGGTAGAGCAGCAGCCCCGATACCCCCGACAGCGACCAACTGCGGCCCAGCAGGTCGACGCTTTCCTGTCCCACCAGCTGCAGCGCGCCCGACACCAGCGTGACCAGCAGCAGGCCCACGCAGAGGCACAGGATGTAGATATAGGGCATGACCGCCGAGACCAGGAAATGGCGCCGGTGGTCGGCCTTGCGGTGATGGAAGATCACCGCCATCGCGCTCTCGAGCACGCTGAAGGCCAGCGAGCTGAAGAAGATCATGGTCACGAGCAGCACCGGCCCCATCACGTCGCGGTGCTGGAGAAAGTTCGACAGCTCCGTCACGATCGCCTTCGACTGCCCAGGCAGCAGCCATTCGAGATACCGGCCGATGGTGCGCAGCAGCTCGGCCTGCTCGATCAGGTGGGACATCGCGATCACGCTCACGATCAGGAGCGGCACGATGGAAAGCAGGGCGTAGTAGGCCACGGCGCCCGCGAGCAGCAGCCCCTGGTTGGCGCGGAAAGCCTTGAGTGCATCCCAGACGAATCGGAGGGGATGGCGCAACAGCGGCGCGGCATGGTGCAATGGGTTGGGCGTCGTCATCCGTGGGTTCCAGCTGCGGCGAGTATGGCGTCCGCGCACGGGCGTTCGAACGCTTGCGTATGATTTGCCGCTCTTCGCCTACATGACCATCCCCGCTTCATTCATCCAGGAACTCATCGCGCGCGCCGATGTGGTGGAAATCGTCGGGCGCTACGTGCAGCTCAAGAAGGCCGGCGCCAACTTCATGGGCCTGTGCCCGTTCCACGGCGAGAAGTCGCCCTCCTTCTCGGTCAGTCCCACCAAGCAGTTCTATCACTGCTTCGGCTGCGGGGTCCACGGCAACGCCATCGGCTTTCTCATGGAGCACGCGGGCATGGGCTTCGTCGAGGCGGTGCACGACCTCGCCGGCCAGTACGGCCTGCAGGTGCCCGAGGACGACGCCTCTCCCGCCGAACGCGCCCGCGCCGCCAGCCAGCGCCAGAAGCAGGCCACGCTGACCGACGTGCTCGAAAAAGCCGGCGAGGCCTACCGCAAGGCCCTGCGGCAGGCGCCGGGCGCCATCGAATACCTCAAGGGCCGCGGCGTCTCGGGCGAAGTGGCCCGGCAGTTCGGCATCGGCTATGCGCCCGCCGGCTGGCGCGCGCTTGCCAGCGTGTTTCCCGACTACGACGACCCGCTGCTGGCCGAAAGCGGCCTGGTGATCGTCAACACCGAAGACGGCGCCGAGGACGCCAAGCGCTACGACCGCTTCCGCGACCGCGTGATGTTCCCCATCCGCAACGTGAAGGGCGAATGCATCGGCTTCGGCGGCCGGGTGCTCGGCGACGAAAAGCCCAAGTACCTCAACTCGCCCGAAACCCCCGTGTTCAGCAAGGGGCGCGAGCTCTACGGCCTGTACGAGGCCCGCGCCGCCTTCCGCGAGCGCGGCTTTGCGCTGGTGACCGAGGGCTACATGGACGTGGTCGCCCTGGCGCAGCTCGGCTTTCCCAATGCCGTGGCCACGCTCGGCACGGCCTGCACCACCGAGCACGTGCAGAAGCTCTTCCGCTTCACCGAATCGGTGGTGTTCAGCTTCGACGGCGACGCCGCCGGCCGCCGCGCCGCGCGCAAGGCGCTCGACGGCGCCCTGCCCTATGCCACCGACGTGCGCAGCATCAAGTTCCTGTTTCTGCCGGCCGAGCACGACCCCGACAGCTTCATCCGCGAATTCGGCGCCGATGCGTTTGCGCGCTTCATCCAGGAAGCCACGCCGCTGTCGCGCTTCATGCTCGAGGCCGCGCGCGAAGGCTGCGACCTGACCACCGCGGAAGGCCGCGCGCACATGACAAGCAATGTGCGCCCGCTCTGGAGCGCCATGCCCGACGGCGCGCTCAAGCGCCAGCTGCTGAGCGAGATCGCCGCGCTGGTCCAGCTCGACGCCGCGGCGCTCTCCGAACTCTGGGCTTCCACGCCGGGCCCGCGCAGGGCGGCGGCTGCGGCGCCGAGCCAGCGTCAGGGCGAGCCGGGCCACGAGAGCGACTACCCCGACATGCCGCCGCCGGCCGAATACGAGCCGCCGCGCTATGAAAGCGATAGCAAACCGCGCAAATTCACCAAGGGCAAGCGCTGGGGCGGCAAATTCGAGGCGCCGATCGAGCCGCTGCGCGGCCGGGGCAAACCGCCGAGCCGGCCGGATGTGGCGGCGCGGCTGCTGCTGTCCAACATGGCGCAGTGGGACGCGCTGTCGCACGAGCTTCACGTGATGCTGTGCGACCTGCCGGGCCCGCACGGTGCGCTTTTCACCTGGCTCGACAGCCAGCTGCACGAGCACGGCGTGCAGCCGTGGGCGGCGCTTCGCGAAGGCATGCGCGGGCTCGATTTCGAGACGCTGGCCGAGCGCCTCATGAACGTTTCAGAGAGCGCCCCGATTCCCGAGGGCGAGGAAGAGCAGCACCTGGCCGATGCCGCCAAGGAGCTCGCGAGCGTGCTCGACTTCATGCTCGACGATCGGCTGAAGGCCCAGCAGAGCGAGGCCATTGCCGCGGTCGGAAAAGACCCGAAGGCGCTCGAACGCTACAAGGCGCTGGAGGCCAGGCGACTCGAACTGCGCAACCGATTGAACCCGCGCGGTGCAGAAACTGCTTGAAATTTGCGCAATAGGCTATAATGTAAGGCTTCGCAACTGGCGAAATTAGGCAAGAGCGACAGCAGCACCTCCGGGCCGACCCCTAGCGCAACGCACTCCAACGGAAAGAATCCGTCGGAAAGGGTCAATAACCGCAAGGACTGCACACCAAATGTTCGCCCGACATCTTGCCTGACGAGGAATTTCTTCCTCTTTCCCAATTGTTCCGTCTGTGCCTGTGCACGGACCGTGGTGGCGCTGCCGTGTGGCGGTGCGCCTGTGATTCCGCTTGGTCCATCTTGCTGTAACGAGGTCGTATGCCCAGTTCAAAGAAGCCTGCTCCTTCACTCGCCAAAAGCGTCGCCGCGAAGTCTGTCGCAGAAAAACCGTTGAAAGCTGGCGTTATGCCGGCAACTAAGTCGGGTGCCGCCGCTTCCAAATCGGCAGCCGCAACGAAAGTGAAAACCGTGCCCACGAAATCGACCTCCATCGACGATCCGAAAAAAGCTGCCGCCAAGGCAGTTGCCGCCCCTGCCGCCAAGAAAGTAGGCCGCCCGCCCAAGGCCGCCGGCGCTGCTGCGCCCGCCACCGGCGCCAAGCGCGGCCGCAAGCCCAAGGCCGGCAACGAAGCGCCCGAAAGCGACGTCGACCTGTCGGACATCGAGGAAGACCTGGCCGGCGACGAACCGGCAACCGCCACGACCACCGAGGAAAAGGTCAAGCCGCTGCGCATGAAGATCAGCAAGGCGAAGGAACGCGCCTTGATGAAGGAGTTCGGCCTCGACGAGACCGTGCTCTCCGAGGAAGACCTGGCCAAGCGCCGCTCGCGCCTGAAGACGCTGATCACGCTCGGCAAGACCCGCGGCTACCTCACGCACGGCGAAATCTCCGACCACCTGCCCGACAAGCTGGTCGACGCCGAGACCATGGAAGTCGTGGTCACCATGCTCAACGACATGGGCGTGGCGGTGTACGAGCAAACGCCCGACGCCGAGACCCTGCTGCTGAACAACACCGCCCCCACCGCCACCACGGTGGAAGAAGCCGAGGAAGAAGCCGAAGCGGCCCTGTCCACGGTGGACAGCGAATTCGGCCGCACGACCGACCCGGTGCGCATGTACATGCGCGAAATGGGCACGGTCGAGCTGCTCACGCGCGAAGGCGAAATCGAAATCGCCAAGCGCATCGAAGGCGGCCTGATGGCCATGATGGAAGCCATCTCGGCTTCCCCCGCCACCATCGCCGAGATCCTGCGCCTGGCCGCCGACATCCGTGAAGGCAAGGTCGTCATCTCCACCGTTGTGGATGGCTTCTCGAACCCCAACGAGGCCGACGACTACGTGGCCGAGGAAGACTTCGACGAGTTCGACGAGGAAGACGACGACGACGGCAAGGGCGGCTCCAAGGCCCTCACCAAGAAGCTCGAGGAACTCAAGCGCGATGCGCTCGAGCGCTTCGACCGCATCGCCTCCATGTTCGAGAAGGTCCACAAGATCTACGACAAGGAAGGCTACGGCACGCCTGCGTACGAGAAGGCCCAGCAGGCCCTGTCGGACGAGCTCATGACCATCCGCTTCACGGCCAAGACCATCGAGAAGCTGTGCGACCTGGTTCGCACGCAGGTGGACGACGTGCGCAAGAAGGAGCGCGAGCTGCGCCGCATCATCGTGGACAAGTGCGGCTTCCCGCAGGACGAGTTCATCCGCGATTTCTCGGGCTACGACAAGAACGGCAACCGCGTGGCGTCGAACCTGCTGAACCAGAAGTGGGTCGAGAAGCAGGCCGCTGCCGGCAAGCCCTGGAGCGCCGTGCTCGCGCGCAATATTCCGCCGGTGCAGGAACTGCAGCAGAAGCTCGCCGACATCCAGTCGCGCGTGGTGGTGCCGCTGACCCAGCTCAAGGACATCAACAAGCGCATGAACGAGGGCGAATCGTCCTCGCGCGATGCCAAGAAGGAAATGATCGAGGCCAACCTGCGCCTCGTGATCTCCATCGCCAAGAAGTACACCAACCGCGGCCTGCAGTTCCTGGACCTGATTCAGGAAGGCAACATCGGCCTGATGAAGGCGGTCGACAAGTTCGAATACCGCCGCGGCTACAAGTTCTCGACCTACGCCACGTGGTGGATCCGCCAGGCGATCACGCGCTCGATCGCCGACCAGGCGCGCACCATCCGCATCCCGGTGCACATGATCGAGACGATCAACAAGATGAACCGCATCTCGCGCCAGCATCTGCAGGAGTTCGGCTTCGAGCCCGACGCCGGCATCCTGGCCGCGAAGATGGAGATCCCGGAAGACAAGATCCGCAAGATCATGAAGATCGCGAAAGAGCCGATCTCGATGGAAACCCCCATCGGCGACGACGACGATTCGCACCTGGGCGACTTCATCGAGGACAGCAGCAACACGGCGCCCATCGAGGCCGCGATGCAGGCCGGCCTGCGCGACGTGGTCAAGGACATCCTCGACAGCCTCACGCCGCGCGAAGCCAAGGTGCTGCGCATGCGCTTCGGCATCGAGATGTCGACGGACCACACGCTGGAAGAAGTCGGCAAGCAGTTCGACGTGACCCGCGAGCGCATCCGCCAGATCGAGGCGAAGGCCCTGCGCAAGCTCAAGCATCCGTCGCGCTCGGACAAACTGCGCAGCTTCATCGATACTCTGTAATCCGGGTCCCCTGAAGCCACAAGCGCCCGCAGCGCCCCGTCATACGGGCGGCGGGCGCTCTCTTTTGTGCAACGCAAACAAGAAGAATGGAGCAATTGCCATGAATCCCGATGCAGACAAACTCTGGCAGGCCCCGCGCTGGGCACTGGCCGTGCTGCTCGCGGTGCTGGGCATGCTGGGCCCCTTCTCCATCGACACCTACATTCCGGCCTTCTCGGGCATTGCGCGCTCCATCGGCGCCACGCCGGCCGAAATGCAGCAGACGCTTTCGGCCTACCTGTTCGGCTTTGCGTTCATGAACCTGTTCCATGGCGCCCTGTCAGACAGCTTCGGCCGCCGGCCCGTGGTGCTCTGGGGACTTGCCGTGTTCACCATCGCCTCGCTGGGCTGCGCGCTGTCGCAGAACATCGCGCAGCTGGTGCTGTTCCGCGGGCTGCAGGGCCTTTCGACCGGCGCAGGCATCGTGGTGTCGCGCGCCGTGATCCGCGACATGTTCCCGCCGGCCGACGCGCAGCGCGTGATGAGCCAGGTGACCATCTACTTCGGCGTGGCACCGGCCATCGCGCCGATCGTCGGCGGCTTTCTCTTCGTGCATGCCGGCTGGCACGCCATCTTCTGGTTCCTGGTGGCGGTCGGCGTGATCCTGTTCGCGGCCAACTACAAGCTGCTGCCCGAAACCCTGCACCAGAGCCAGCGCCAGCCGTTCCAGGTGCGCCACCTGATGCGCGGCTATTGGGACCTGTGCTCGGATCCGCGCTTCCTGCTGCTCGCGTTCGCGAGCGGCGTTCCGTTCAACGGCATGTTCCTCTACGTGCTGGCCGCGCCGGCCTTTCTCGGCGACCACCTGGCGCTGGCGCCGACGCAGTTCTTCTGGTTCTTCCTGCTGACCATCGGCGGCATCATGTCGGGCGCATGGGCCAGCGGCCGCATGGCGGGCAAGGTGGCGCCCAAGCGGCAGATCCGCGACGGCTTCCTGATCATGCTGGTGACCTCGGTGGTCAACGTCGCGGCCAACGCGCTGTTCACCGCGCACGCGGCCTGGGCCCTTTGGCCGCTGGCGGTGTTCGCGTTCGGCTGGGCGCTGATGGTGCCGGTCGTCACCCTGCTGGTGCTCGACCTCCATCCGGAGCGGCGCGGCATGGCCTCGTCGCTGCAGGCCGTGATCGGTTCCACCGCCAACGGCATCGTGGCCGGCGTGGTGGCGCCGCTGGTCATGCATTCCACGCTCGCATTGGCGCTGACCTCGACGCTGATGCTGGGCATCGGCCTTGTCGCGTGGGTGTGGCTGCACGGGCGGTGGCCCGAGATCGGCCGCCGGGTGGCTGCGGAGGCCTGACGCAATGACCCAGTTTTCCGCCTTGCTGACGCATGCGCGCGCCTGGCTGCCGGGCCGCAACACCGTCGACGCGCGCGAGCGCATGCGCGCCGTGGCCGGCGCTGCAATCGGCCTCGTGATCACGGCGCTGCTGTGCCGCTGGATGGCGCAGGCGGCAGGCATCAGCGTCTGGCTGATCGCACCGATGGGCGCGAGCGCGGTGCTGGTGTTTGCCGTGCCCGCGAGCCCGCTGGCGCAGCCCTGGTCGGTCATTGTCGGCAACACGCTGTCCACGCTCGTTGGCATCGCCTGCGTCCACTGGATACCGGATGCGGCCTGGGCCGCGGCGCTGGCCGTTGGCGCCGCCATCGGGCTGATGTTCGCCACGCGCAGCCTGCATCCGCCAGGCGGCGCCGCGGCGCTGCTGGCCGTGCTGACGCACACCACGGATTTCTCGGCGGCCCTGTTCCCCACCCTGGTGAATTCGCTGCTGCTGGTGCTGGCAGGCGTGGCCTACAACACGCTCACGGGCAGGCGCTATCCGCATGTGCAGGTGGTGCGGCCGCCCTCGGCGGACGCCCGCTTCAGCCAGGCCGACATCGATGCGGTGCTGGCGCGCTACAACCAGGTGCTGGACATCAGCCGCGACGACCTCGAATCGCTGATCCAGCAGACCGAGCTCGAGTCGTACAAGCGGCGGCTCGGCACCCTGCACTGCGCCGACATCATGTCGCGCGACCCGGTGTCGGTGGAGTTCGGCACGCCGCTGCAAGAGGCCTGGATGCTGATGAACCAGCGCCGCATCAAGGCGCTGCCGGTCACCGACCGCACGCGCCGCGTGGTCGGCATCGTCACGCAGGCCGACTTCTTCCGCCAGCTCGACCTGGAGCACCACGAAGGCATTGCCGGCCGGCTGCGCGACCTGATCCGCGCCACGCGCACCGTGGTGTCGAACAAGCCGGAGGTGGTGGGCCAGATCATGACGCGCCAGGTGCGCGTGGCCAGCGCGGACCGCCCGGTGGTCGACCTGGTGCCGCTGTTCTCCGAGGGCGGCCACCACCATATCCCCATCATCGACCATGAAAAGCGGCTCACCGGCATGATCACGCAGTCGGATTTCGTGCGCGCCCTCTACCGTGCCGTGCGGCCGGAGAACTGAAACCTTTCAAGGAGCGTGCATGGCGTGGATCGTTTTGCTGGTGGCGGGGCTGCTCGAAATGGGCTGGGCGATCGGGCTCAAGTACACCGAAGGATTCACCAGGTTCTGGCCGTCCGTCGGCACTGCGATCTCGATGGTGCTCAGCGTGGTGCTGCTGGGCTGGGCGATGCGCTCGCTGCCCGTGGGCACGGCCTATGCGGTGTGGACCGGCATCGGCGCCGTGGGCACGGTGATCCTGGGCATCGTGCTGTTCCATGAGCCCGCCAACGCGGCGCGGCTCATCTGCGTGGGCCTGATCGTCGCGGGCATCCTCGGCCTCAAATTCACGAGCCCGGCCTGAATCGGGTGCTTCATTCCAGCACGACGTTCGCCTTCTTCACCAGCGCCGCATAGCGCGCGGCCTCGCTGCGGAAGTAGCTCGCGGCCTGCTCGGGCGAGGTGGGCTTGATGATGTTGCCCTGCTTGTCCATGGCCTCACGCACCTCGGCGCTCGTGAAGGCCGCGGCCACGGCATCGTGCACGCGCTGGACGTCGGCGGCCTGCATCTTCGGCGGCCCGATCACCGCGAACCAGCCTTCCACGACGTAGTTGGGCAGGCCCTGCTCCGCGATGGTCGGGATGTCGGGCACAGCCAGCGAACGCGCGGGGCCGCACAGGCCGATGGCGCGCAGCGCGCCGCTCTTGAGGTGCGGCTGAACCGCGGGCAGCGCCACCACGCCCATCTCGACCTGGCCCGCGATCATGTCGGTGACCATCGGGCCGGTGCCCTTGTAGGGAATGTGGCGCGCCTTCACCCCGGCCTCTTCCATGAACATCTCGCCGGCCAGGTGGATGATGGTGCCGTTGCCCGACGAGGCGTAGTTGTAGCTCTCGGGCCTGGCACGCAGCAGTGCGACCAGCTCCTTCACGTTCTTGGCGGGCAGCTTGGGGTTCACCACCAGCAGCAGCGGCGTTGCGCCGACCACGCTGATCGGCGTCACGTCGCCGAGCGCGTCGAAGGGCATCTTCTTGTACACGGCCGGATTGATGACGTGGTTGTTCGACACCAGGCCCAGCGTGAGCCCGTCGGGCGCAGCCTTGACGACGACCGAGGTGCCGGTGATGCCGCCCGCGCCCGGCAGGTTCTCGATCACCACCGGCTGGCCGAAGGCCTTGCCGAGCGCGACCGACGCCGCGCGCGCGATGGCGTCCACGCCCGAGCCGGCGCTGATCGGCAGGATGAAGCGGACGGGCTTGTCGGAGCCCTGCGCGAGCGCGGGGCATGCCGCCAGCGCGGCGGCGCAGGTGCCGAAGCCCAGGACGGCGCGGCGGGTCATCGGAGGAAGGATCGTGTGCATGGTCTTTGTCTCTCTTTATGGTTCTTGGAAAAGGCGCTCAGGCGACGGCCGATTCGGCCTGCATCGCGGCCACCTGCGCGTCGCCGTAGCCGAGTTCGGCGAGCAGTTCGCGCGTGTGCTCGCCGAGCGTCGGCGGGTCGAGGCGCACGCCCAGGCGCTCGCCGGCGAGCGTGATCGGGAACAGCGTGGTCTGCGCGGTCTGGCCGGCGCGCTCGCCGTCGGGCAGGCGGATGTCGGCGAGGCCACCGGTCGCCTTCAGGTGCGGATCCTCGTAGAGGTCTTCGGGCCGCACGATGGGCGCGAAAGGCAGACCGCACGCCTCGAAGATCGCCGACAGTTCGGCCGCCGGGCGGTCGGCCAGGCGCTGGCGCAGGTCCGCCAGCAACGTGGGGCGCAGGCGGACCCTGTCGTTGTTGGTGCGCAGGGCCGGGTCGGCCTTCAGGTCGTCGAAGCCCAGCGCGTCGCAGAACACGGTCCATTGCGCGTCGCTCACCGCGGCCAGGAAGATCTGCTCGCCGTCCTTCACGGTGAACACGTCGTACAGCCCCCAGGCCGAGATGCGCTGGGGCATCGGCGCCGCGGCCTGGCCGGTGATCGCGTACTGCAGCATGTGCTGGCCGACCAGGAACACGTTGTTCTCGAACAGCGCCGACTGCACCTCCTGCCCCTTGCCGGTCTGCGCGCGCTGCATCAGCGCGGCCATGGCGCCGATGGCGCCGAACATGCCGCCCATGATGTCGTTCACGCTGGTGCCCGCGCGCAGCGGGTCGCCGGGACGGCCCGTCATGTAGGCCAGGCCGCCCATCATCTGCACCACCTCGTCCAGGGCCGTGCGGTGCTCATAGGGACCGGGCAGGAAGCCCGTGTGGTTGACGTACACCAGGCGCGGGTTGAGCTTGCCAAGCGCGGCATGGCCGAGGCCGTACTTGTCCATGGTGCCGGGCCTGAAGTTCTGCGCCACCACGTCGGCGGTGGCGCACAGGCGCAGCGCCGCTTCGAGCCCCTGCGGGTGGCGCAGGTCGAGCGCGATGCTCTTCTTGTTGCGGTTGAACATCGGAAAGAAACCGGCGCCCGCGCCCAGCAGGTGCCGCGTGCGGTCGCCCTCGATCGGTTCGACCTTGATGACCTCGGCACCGAGGTCGGCCAGCACCATGCCGCAGGTCGGGCCCATGACCATGTGCGTGAACTCGACCACGCGGATGCCCGAGAGCGGCAGGCGTTTTTCTTCGGCCGCCTCGCTCATGCCGCCACTCCGGCAGTCGCCGCGAAAGTTTTCGGGAAGCCCGCGCGCCATACCGTGCCCTGCAGCGTTTCGCCTTCGAGCCAGCCGGCCACGCGCTGTCGCAGGCCAAGCAGCTTCGGCAAGTCGACGCCGGTTGCAATGCCCATGCTCTCGAGCATGAAGACGAGGTCTTCGGTGTCGACGTTGCCGCTCGCGCCCGGCGCGTGCGGGCAGCCGCCGATGCCGGCCAGGCAGGCATCGAAGCGCGCGATGCCGACTTCCAGCGCGGCATACACGTTCGCGAGCCCGAGGCCGCGCGTGTCGTGGAAATGGCCGCACCACAGGCGCTCGCCCGCGATGCGCCGCGCGCGCTCGAACAGGCTGCGGACCATCGCGGGATCGGCATAGCCGACGGTGTCCGCCAGGCCCACGCGGTCGGCGCCCGCGTCGAGCAGCGCCTGCATCAGGCGCAGCACCTCGTCGGGCGCCACATGACCCTGGATCGTGCAGCCGAACGCGGTGCCCACGCCGCCCTCGATCAAGGTCCTGGAGCCCGCGGCGTCGCGCGCGGCACGGATGCGGGCGACCTCGGCCACCACCTCGTCGGGCGTCTTGCGCAAGTTGGCAAGGCTGTGGGCATGGCTGGCCGACAGCGGCACCATCATGAGATCGGCCTCGCCGGCAATGGCCAGTTCCGCGCCGCGCAGGTTGGGCACCAGCACCGAGGCGACGAGCCCCGGCAGCGTCTTTGCAAAGGCCAGCAGTTCGGCCGTGTCGGCCAGCTGCGGCAGCAGGCGCGCGGGCACGAAGGAGCCGACTTCGATCTCGCGCTGGCCGGCGGCATGCGCAGCGCGGATCCATTCGAGCTTCTGGGCGGTGGGCAGGGTTCTGGCGATGCTCTGCAGGCCGTCGCGCAGCCCCACTTCGCGAACGGCCGCGCTGGGCGGCAGGAAGGCGTGAATCAAAACTGGTCTCCGTCGTGAGGGTCGGCGTCGATCTTAGAAGTTCCGATTCACTCCAGAAGGTATATTTTGGAAGCCATTCGATTCCAGAACGGAACATCATGAGAGACCTCGACCTCACTACCCTCCGCCTCTTCGTCGCCGTCTGCGAAACCCGCAGCATTGCGCGTGCGGGCGAGCAGGCCAGCATCGTCGGCTCGGCCATCAGCAAGCGCCTGGCCCAGCTCGAGGACGCCGTCGGCACGCCGCTGCTGCTGCGCAAGCGCCGCGGCGTGGTGCCCACGCCCGCCGGCGAAACGCTGCTCGAGCATGCGCGCGCGATGCTCGGCAGCGCCCACCGCATCGAGCGCGACATGGCCGCCTATGCGGGCGGCGCGCGCGGGCATGTGCGCATCCTGGCCTCGGCCTCGGCGCTGGCCGAATCGCTGGCCGAGGACGTGGCGAACTTCCTGCAGAACCCCGCGCACCGCAACATCCGCGTCGACATGGAAGAGCGCGTCAGCCCCGAGATCGTGCGCGGCATCCGCGAGGGCAGCGCCTCGATCGGCCTGTGCTGGGATGCCGCCGACCTCGAGGGCCTGCAGCGGCGCGACTACCGCACCGACCACCTCGCCATCGTCGCGCACCCCTCGCATCCGGCGGCGCGCCGCGGCCAGGTGCGCTTCGAGGACGTGCTCGGCCATGAGTTCGTCGGCATGCCCGCGCTGAGCGCCGTGCAGCTGATGCTCGCGCGCGAGGCGGCGGTGGCGGGCAAGCCGCTGGTGTACCGCGTGCTGGTGTCCAACTTCGATGCCGCGCTGCGCGTGGTGCGGGCCGGGCTCGCGATCAGCGTGGTGCCGGCCGAAGTGGCGCAGCCCTTCACCGACACCTACGGCCTTCGGCTGATGCCGCTCGCCGATGCCTGGGCGCGCCGCCGCTTCGCGATCTGCTTTCGCGACGAAGCGACGCTGTCGCCCTCGGCGCAATTGCTGGTGGCGCATCTCGAACGGTGCGCGACGGAGCGAGCGACTGCCGGCTAATTCGCTCGAAAATAGAAACTATTCATTGGTGAATACGGGGTTTTTGTTTCCATTCGTGGAACCTAACATTCGGTCTGTCCGCGCTGCCATCCCGCCAACGCCACTCCACCGAAAGACCGAATGTTCCGCAGAACCCTTCTCTCCGCCGCGCTCGGCGCCGCCCTGTCGTTCGCCGCCCTGGCGGCCCACGCCGCCGAGCCGCTCAAGCTCGACGTGTACAACCCCGGTGCCAAGTCGATGTTCCCGGTGTCTTCCGAACTGGTCACGGGCCAGACCGATGCCGTGCTGATCGACGCGCAGTTCCAGCGCAACGACGCCGAAGCGCTGGTGCAGAAGATCAAGGCCAGCGGCAAGAAGCTGACCACGGTCTACATCAGCCACAGCGACCCCGACTACTACTTCGGCCTCGACGTGATCCAGGCCGCATTCCCCGACGCAAAGATCGTCGCCACGCCGCAGACCGTGGCCGCGATCCAGGCCTCCAAGGACGGCAAGCTCGCGCACTGGGGCCCGATCCTGAAGGACAACGCGCCCAAGGCGCTGGTCGTGCCCGAGCCGCTGGCCGGCGACAGCATCACGATCGAAGGCCGCAAGATCCAGGTCGTCGGCCTCGACGGCCCCACGCCCGAACGCAGCTTTGCATGGATCCCCTCGCTCAAGGCGGTGGTCGGCGGCATTCCGGTTTCGGCCAACATCCATGTGTGGGTGGCCGACACGCAGACGCCCGCCTCGCGCCGCGACTGGATCAAGACGCTCGGCCGCATCGAGGCGCTGCGCCCGAAGACCGTGGTGCCCGGCCACTACGAGCCGAATGCCGACGGCAGCGCGCCCTATTCGGTGGCCGCGGTGAAGTTCACGCGCGCCTACCTGCAGGCCTTCGAGACCGAAGCCGCCAAGGCCAAGGGCTCGGCCGCGCTCATCGCCGCCATGCAGAAGCGCTACCCGAAGCTGACGCACGCCTCGTCGCTCGAGCTGAGCGCCAAGGTCATCAAGGGAGAAATGAAATGGCCGCAGTGAACGACAACCCATCGGCAGCAGGCACGACGCTGCACTACATCTTCGATCCGATGTGCGGCTGGTGCTATGCGGCCGCGCCGCTGGTCGAGGCGGCGCGCGGCGTGCCGGGCCTCAAGGTCGCGTTCCACGGCGGCGGCATGATGACCGGCGCCAACCGGCGCGCGATCACGCCGCAATGGCGCAACTACGTGATGCCGCACGACCGCCGCATTGCCGAGCTCACGGGCCAGCCCTTCGGCGAAGCGTACTTCGACGGCCTTCTGCGCGACACCGGCGCGGTGATGGACTCCGAGCCGCCGACCACCGCGGTGCTCGCGGCCGAGGCGCTGCGCGAGGGTGGCGGCCTCGACATGATCCATCGACTGCAGCGCGCGCACTATGTCGAAGGCCGGCGCGTTGCCGATGCGGATGTGCTCGCGACGTTGGCAGCGGAGCTCGGTTTCGATCGAGGCGACTTCGCATCGGCTTTCTCGCGCCTCGCCGGCGAAGCGACCTCCCGGCACATCGCCGCAAGCCGCCAGTTGCTGCAGCGCGCGGGCGGCCAGGGCTTTCCGACCTTCGTGCTGGTGCAGGCCGATGGCGGCGCGAGCCGCGTCGACGTCGGCCCCTGGCTCGGGCGCGCGGATGAGTGGAAGGCGCAGCTCGCCACGCTCGTGGTGCCCTCGCCTGCCACGGCGGCGGCGGGCGCCGGCCCGGCGTCATGCGGACCCGACAGCTGCGCAATCTGAGAAGCCGTTCAGCCCCGCCGCGCTACCTGCTGCACTGGAAGCTCGCCGCCTGCGACACATCGCCACTCGTGTAGCGCGGCCACAGCGGCCATTCGCACAGCGGTCGCGCACGCACGACCTTGAACGGCGGCTGCACTTCCTGTTCGACGAGCTGCAGCCCACTCGGTGCGCGGCCTCGCTCGACCCAGTCGGCCAGTGCGTCGAGCATGTCGACGTTGGCCGGCGCACCGCTGCCCACATGGTCGACGCCGGGCGCGGTGTACAGGCGCAGGAAGCGGTCCGCGTTGTCGCGGCCCATGCGGGCGACGACCGACTCGTAGTAGCGGATGCCTGCGAACGGGCTCTGCGCATAGTCGGCCATGTGCTCGAGCATCAGCAGCTTGCCGCCGCGCGCGTGGAAGGCGCCCAGGTCGGGGTTCGTCGAATCCATCAGCTGCGACACGGTGGCAATGCGCGCGGCAAAGTCTTCCGCGCGGTAGCTGCGCACGTCGAGCGATGGATTGCGCGCATAGAAATACTGCAGCGCCCCGCTGCCGTAGAACCATGCGATGCCGTTGCTCGGCTGCGGCGGCACGGTCGGCGCGCTGGTGCCGGTCCACCACGCGTTCCATCCGCCCATCGACGCGAACGCCGGCGTCGCCTCGCCACCGATGCCCCAGCCCGGGTACTCGGCGACGCCATGGGCCAGCGGCACGGGCGAGCGCCACGGCGAACGCAAGGTGCGCACCGCCTGCACCTGCGCATCGTTCAGGCAGTTGTCGCCGCTGGTGCCGGCCGCACAGCGCAGGCTCGCCGGATCGAAGCGCTGCAGGCAGGCCACCGGGTTCGACACGATGCGATCCGGCGCGCCGTCCGCCGCGTCGCACGATGCGAGCACCGCGTTGTGCACCAGCTGCACCTGCGCGGGCCGCAGCCACCCTTCGCCGAAGGTGGCGATGCCGTTGCGCGTGCCGGCATGCTGAAGCCCGGTCCAGTTGATGACCGGCACACGGCTGAAGATGCCGTCGAAGTCCTGCGGATAGCGCTGCGCCATCGTCAGCGCCTCGCGCCCACCTTCGGAGCTGCCCATGAAGTACAGCTTCTGCGGCGCCTGCCCATAGGCGCGCTGCATCAGCGCCACCGCCACGTCGCGCACCTTCTTGTACGAGGCGTGGGCGAAATTCACCAGCGCCTCGTCGTTGAGCGCAAAGGCCTGCGGCGGTTGGCCAGCCACGTTCTGGTGGCCGGAGTCGGTGCCGTAGGTCACGTAGCCTTGTGCGAGCGGTGTCGGCAGGTCGAAGCGCGCGGCCGGCACCAGCGCAAGGCCGGTGATCAGCGTGCCGTTGAAACCGCCGCCGCCGTACTGCACGCTGCGCCCGTTCCATGCGAGCGGCAGGTTGATTCGGAACAGGATCGGCGGGGCCGCGGCATCGAGCGGGGCAATGCGGCCCAGCAGGCGGCAGTGCGCAGGCGTTGCCGGCGTGATGCGCGCAGCCGGGCTGGGGCCGCGCCCGGCGACGGCAACGGCCGTGGCGGGAACGAGCGTGGCCGAATCGACCGTTGCCGCGCCGCTCGGCAGGCCGATGGCTGCGGGCGCGATTGCAGCGGCGGCAAGCGCCGCACAGGCCGCCGCCGGATCGGCGCCAAGGCCGAGGCTCTTCGGGCCGGTGGTGCCGCAAGCGGAGAGCAACGCGGCGGCCGCCAGCATGGCGCCCCCGCTGAACACTGTCTTCGGGATCGCCATTTGTCTGTCTCCTAGTTGTTCGTCGGGCCGCTAGCGCGCCACGCCCAGCAGTCGTTCGAGCACTTGCGGCTGGCTGCGCAATGCCGCGGCGCTGTCGGTGTGCACGATGGTGC
Source organism: Variovorax sp. SPNA7 (assembly GCF_033807855.1). Classification (NCBI taxonomy): domain Bacteria; kingdom Pseudomonadati; phylum Pseudomonadota; class Betaproteobacteria; order Burkholderiales; family Comamonadaceae; genus Variovorax; species Variovorax sp. SPNA7. The sequence continues at coordinate 1,872,066 of NZ_CP138513.1, read as the reverse complement.
CGTGGTCGAGCACCACCGCGTGGTCGGAAATCGCGAGGATCGCCTGCGGATGCTGCTCCACGATGATCGCGGCCAGCCCCTCGTCCTGCGTGATGCGGCGGATGGCGCGCAGCAGTTCCTCCACGATGATCGGCGCCAGCCCTTCGAGCGGTTCGTCGAGCAGCAGCAGCTTCGGATTGAGCACCAGCGCGCGGCCCACGGCCAGCATCTGCTGCTCGCCGCCCGAGAGCTGCGTGCCCAGGTTGGTCTTGCGCTCGGCCAGGCGCGGGAACATCTCGTAGACGCGCTGCGGGTTCCACTTTCCGGGCCGCTCCACCGCCGTGAGGTTCTCGTGCACCGTGAGCGACTTGAAGATGTTGCGCTCCTGCGGCACCCAGCCGATGCCGGCCGCCGCGCGCTGGTGCGGCGCGAGCTTGTGCAGCGCCAGGCCGCCCAGCGAAATGCTGCCGCCATGTTGCCGCGTCGCGCCCGCCAGCGTGTTGATCAGCGTGGTCTTGCCCGTGCCGTTGCGGCCCAGCAGCGCCAGCGTCTGCCCTTCGCCGAGCGCGAAGGCCACGTCGTGCAGCACCACGGCCTCGCCGTAGCCCGCGCTCAGGTTTTCGATGCGCAATAGCTCAGACATGGGCGTGCTCTCCATGGCCCAGGTAGACCTCTTTCACCTTCGGATCGTTGGCGATGGTTTCGGGATCGCCCTCGGTCAGCAGCGTGCCGTTGACCAGCACCGTCATGCGGTCGGCAAAGCTGAACACCAGGTCCATGTCGTGCTCGATCAAGAGCACCGACACATCGGCCGGCAATGCGGCCACCGTCTGCAGCAGCTCCTCGCGCTCGCCGGCGGGCACGCCCGCCACGGGTTCGTCGAGCAGCAGCACGCGCGGCTCGCAGGCCAGTGCAATCGCAATCTCCAGCAGGCGGCGCTTGCCGTAGGCCATGAATTTCGTCTGCTGCTGCGCCACGTCGCCGAGGTGGAACTGCTCCAGCAGCTGCGCCGCGCGCTCCGTCACGGCCTTGCCGGACCCCAGCGGGCGCCACCATTGCGAGGCGATGCCCTGGTGCTGCGACACGACGAGCGCCAGCGTTTCGAGCGGCGTCATCGAGTCGAACAGCTGGTTGATCTGGAAGGTGCGCACCAGCCCGCGCGCCACGCGCTTGTGCGGCGCGAGCGTGGTGATGTCTTCGCCGAGCAGCGAGATGCGGCCTTCGGTGGGTACGAGCACGCCCGTCAGCAGGTTGATGAGCGTGGTCTTGCCGGCACCGTTGGGGCCGATCAGCGCATGGCGCGCGCCGCGCTTGAGCTCCATCGTGACGTTGTTGGTGGCCGTGATGCCGCCGAAGCGCATCACCAGGCCCTGCGTCGAAAGCACGGTCTCGGTCATGCGGCACCGCCCCTCTTCTTGTTGCCCAGCCAGGTCCATGGCTTGAGCACGCGATCGCGCCCCACGAGCACCAGCAGCACCAGCAGGAGGCCGATCCAGAACATCCAGTACTGCGGCGTCACGGCCGAGAGCCAGTTCTGCAGCAGCTTGAAGACGATGGCGCCCGCCACGCCGCCATAGAGCCAGCCCACGCCGCCGATCACCAGCATCAGCAGCACGTCGGCCGAACGGTCGAAGGCCAGCACGTCGAGCGAGGCAAAGCCCGTGGTCTGCGCCAGCAGCGCGCCCGCGGCGCCGGCAATGCCGGCCGCCACGGTGTAGATGACCACGAGCCGCGACACCACCGGAATGCCGATGGCCATGGCGCGCAGCCGGTTGTCGCGGATGGCCTTGAGCGTGGCGCCGAAGGGCGAATGCACGATGCGCCGCATCACCAGGAACAGCAGCAGCATCACGGCCAGCGAATACCAGGCCGCCGTGCGGCCGTAGAGGTCGAACTCGAACAGGCCGAGCACCGGCCCCATCACCACGCCCTGCAGCCCGTCGGCGCCGCCGGTGAGCCAGTCGAGCTTGTTGGCGAGTTCGAGCAAGAGCAGCGCGGTGCCCAGCGTGACCATCAGCCGCGTGAGGTCGCTGCCGCGCAGGATCGTGACGCTGGCCACCAGGCCGAGCACGGCCGAGAGCACGGTGGCCACGATCAGCCCCACGGTCGGGTCCGGCATCACGAGCTTGGCGAACAGCGCCGCGGTGTAGGCGCCGAAGCCGAAGAAGGCCGCATGGCCGAGCGAGACGATGCCGGTGTAGCCGAGGATCAGGTCGAGCGACATCGCGAACAGCGCGACGATGGCGATCTCGTTGACCAACAGCGAATGCGAAGGCATGAGGAACGGCAGCGCAAAGGCCACGGTCCACACCACGAATTCGAGCGGGCGCCAGCGCGCCTTGTGCAGCAGGGCCGATTGGTACGTTGAAGGCTCGTTCATTCAGCGGCCTCCCTTGCGGGTGAACAAGCCTTGGGGCCGCCACATCAATATCAAGATCATGAGCAGGTAGACGGTGAAAGCGCCCATCTTCGGAATGAAGTACTTGCCTGCCACGTCGGCAATGCCGAGCAGCAGCGCGGCCGCGAGCGGCCCGGTGATCGACGAGGTGCCGCCGACCGACACCACGATCAGGAAATAGATCATGTACTTGAGCGGAAAGGTCGGATCGAGTCCTAGGATCTCGGCGCCCAGCGCGCCGCCCAGCCCCGCGAGCCCGGAGCCGACCGCGAAGGTCAGCAGGAACACGATGTTGACGTTGATGCCCAGCCCTGCGGCCACGCGCGGATCGTCGACCGCGGCGCGCAGCCGGCTGCCAAAGCGCGTCTTCGACAAAATGAGCTGAAGCACCACCGTGAGCACGGCGCACACGGCGATGATGAAGAGCCGGTAGTGCCCCATGCCAAGCAGCAGTGCGCCGTCGCCGACTTCGGTGCGCCCGCGCAGCCATTCGGGCAGTTGCACGTTCTGCTGCGAAGAGCCGACGAAGTAGTCGACCGCCGCCACCGCCATGAATGCGAGGCCGATGGAAAACAGCACCTGGTCGAGGTGCGGCTTGCCGTACATCGGCCGGTAGAGCGTGCGCTCCAGCAGCGCCCCGGCCAGCGCCACCACGATGAACGCGAGCGGCAGGCAGGCCAGGAATGGCACGCCGAGCTTCTGCATCGCAAACACGGTGAGATAGCCGCCCGCCATGGCAAAGGCGCCGTGCGCGAGGTTGATGAAGTTCATCAGCCCGAGCGTCACGGCCAGCCCCACGGCGAGCACGAAGAGCAGCATGCCGTAGGCGATGCCGTCGAAAAGGATGGTCAGCATGTCATTGTTCCGCTACGGCGTTTTGCTTTGGCTCGCGAGTTATTTCGGTTCTTGTTCGAGGCGCGCTTGTTCGGGGCGCGTGCACAGGCCACCGGGTACTCCCCTCCGCGAATGTCCCCCGCCTTCGGCTCCTCCTTTATTTCGCTGCGGGGAGCACCCGATGCCCTGTGCACCTGGGCACGCTGCTGGTGTACCGCTGATCAACGACTGCTCTGAATCACGCTCCCGCTGATGGGGTGCCTTGCGCAGCGAAATAAAGGAGGAGGCCGCAGGCCGGGGGACATTCGCGGAGCAAGGTACCCCGTCGGCGGGAGCGCCCCCCTGAACAGCAGCGCCCGAACAAAACACCTGGGCCCCAAATTACTTCGCCTTGCCCGGATCCTTCACACCCTTGATCACATCGAACTCGACGTTGTACAACTGGCCGTCCTTCTTCTCGACCTTGCGCAGATACACGTCCTGCACGATGTCGCGCGTCTGCGCATCGATGTAGACCGGGCCGCGCGGGCTCTCGAAGATCTGGCCCTTCATGGCGGCCAGCAGCGCATCGCCGCCGCCCTGCCCCTTGGTGGCCTTGAGCGCTTCGTAGATCACGCGCATGCCGTCATAGCCGCCCACGGCCATGAAGTTGGGGCGCATCTTCGGGTTGGCCTTCTGGAAGGCCTCGACGAACTTCTTGTTGGCCGGTGACGGGTGCGCGGCCGAGTAGTGGTGCGAGGTGACCACGCCCAGCGCGCCGTCGCCCATGTCGTTGAGTTGGTCGTCGTCGGTCACGTCGCCGGTCGCGATCATGCGGATGCCGGCCTTGTCCATGCCGCGCTCGAGGAACTGCTTCATCACGGCCGCGCCGGCGCCCGAGGGCACGAAGACGAACAGCGCGTCAGGCTTGGCGTCGCGCACCTTCTGCAGGAACGGCGCGAAGTCGGGGTTGCGCAGCGGCACGCGCAGCTTCTCGATCACCTTGCCGCCGTTGAGCTGGAAGCGCTCGCTGAAAAACTTCTCGGCGTCGTTGCCCGGGCCGTAGTCGGCCACCAGCGTGACCACTGTCTTCACGCCGTTCTTCGGTGCCCAGTCGCCCATCGCCACCGACACCTGCGGCAGCGTGAAGCTCGAACGCACGATGTAGGGCGAGGCCTCGGTGATGCTCGACGTGGCCGCGGCCATCACCACCTGCGGCGTCTTCGACTGCGTGGCCAGCGGCGCAGCGGCCAGCGCGGCCGGCGTGACGCCGAAGCCCGCGATCACGTTCACCTTGTCGTTGACGATGAGTTCCTGCGCGAGGCGCTTGGTCACGTCGGGCGTGGCCACGTCGTCCTTGACGATCAGCTCGATCTTCTTGCCCGCCACGGTGTCGCCGTTCTGCGCCATGTACAGCCGGGCCGCCGCCTCGATCTGCCGGCCGGTGGAGGCCTGCTGCCCCGTCATCGGCAGGATCAGGCCGATCTTGAACTTGTTGCTGTCCTGCGCAGTGGCAAGCGACATGGAAAGCGCAAGCGCCGTGAGGCCTGCGGTCTGGATGAGATGGCGTCTTTGCATGAAGTTTTCCTTGGAGGGGCGGATGCGAACGGGGAGCTATTTTTCAATACTTTGCAACATGCGGCGGAGCAGGCAATCACCTACTCCACCGGCGAGGCGCGCCTTTGTTGCGCGATGAACAAATGAACTGCGCGATGATCGCGCAGCGCAACGGGCTGCGTGCATGCATCCATTGCTCAGCCGCGGCGGCGGATCAGCTGCACGCCGGGCAGCGGGCGCTGTTCGGCGGTGGGCGCGCCATGCAGGGCCTCGCGCAGGTTGCGCCGCGCGATGCGGCTGTGCTCGCGCATCAGCGCCTCGGCGCGCGAGCCTTCGCCGGCCTCGATGGCGTCGAGCACCTGCAGGTGCTGGTCCTGCGCGATCACGAGCATGTCGCGCGCCGCAGGCGAATTGGCCTGCACGATGACAAAGCCCGAGGGCGACGCGAACGGCAGGTTGACCACGCGCTCGAGCTGCTGCGCAATGACCGGGCTGGCCGCCATTTCGCACAGCAGCGAATGGAACTTCTCGTTGTGCGTGACGTAGCGCGAGAAGGCCGCGTCGTCGAGCGCGGGCTCGCGCAGCAGTTCGTCGATGCGCGCCAGGCAGGCGCGCGCCTCGCGCAGCACCACCGGCGCCGCGCCGCGTTCGGCTGCGAGCCGCGCCACCAGGCCTTCGAGCGTGCCGCGCAGCTCGATGGCATCGGCCACGTCGCGCTCGGAGAAAGTGCGCACCGCATAGCCGCCGTTGGGCAGCGCCTCGAGCAGGCCTTCCTGCTCGAGGCGCATGAGCGCGCTGCGCACCGGCGTGCGCGAGACGCCGAGTTGCTCGGAGATGGCCACCTCGGCAATGCGCGCGCCGCCGGGCAGTTCGCCGGCCAGGATCATCTCGCGCAGCCGCAGCTGTGCCTTCACGGCCTGCGAGCCACCGCCGTCCGCGGGCTCGACGGGTGATGCAGCTGCGGCTTTCATGCGGTTGCGGGCGTTCTCATGAATACTGAATGTATACAAATCTCGTGAGACTTTCGCTGAAGAAGCATCAATTTGAGGGTAAACACCAAGCCCGTTGTACACACCAATGTCCGTTCCTGAGGCGATACGATGTCCATCGTTTTTCAGCCACGACGGAGATCACCATGTCCCAGCACGCCGCCCTGCCCGCCCGCTACGACCACGTCGGCAGTTTCCTGCGCCCCAAATACCTGCTCGAAGCACGCGAGCAAAAGGCCAAGGGCGAGATCACGCCCGAGCAGCTGCGCAAGGTCGAAGACAAGGCCATCACCGAGATCGTCCGGTTCCAGGAAGACATCGGCCTCAAGAGCATCACCGACGGCGAATTCCGCCGCACCTATTTCCACATCGATTTCCTCGACCAGCTCGGCGGCGTGAAGACCGACATTCCGGTCACCATCCGCAAGCCCGACGGCACCGAGGAACTCGCGCCGCCCGCGATGCGCGTGCTCGACAAGGTGCGCCACATCAAGGACATCCAGCTCGCCGATTTCCAGTACCTCAAGAGCCAGGTCTCGGCCGGCCGCACGCCCAAGGTGACGATTCCCTCGCCGACCATGCTGCACTTCCGCGGCGGCCGCGCCGGCATCAGCAAGGAGGCCTACCCCGAGCTCGACCCGGTGTTCTACGACGACGTGGCCAAGGCCTACGGCGACGAGCTGCGCTCGCTCGCCGCCGCAGGCTGCACCTACGTGCAGATGGACGACACCAACCTCGCCTACCTGTGCGACGAGCACATGCGCGAAGCCGCCCGCAAACGCGGCGACGACCCCAACGAGCTGCCGCACCGCTACGCCGCCTTCATCAACAAGGTGGTGGCGCAGAAGCCGCCGGGCATGCTGCTGGCCATGCACCTGTGCCGCGGCAACTTCAAGAGCACCCACGCCGCGGCCGGCAACTACGAGCCGGTGGCCGAGGCGCTCTTGAAGGAAATGGACCTCGACGCCTACTTCATGGAATACGACGACGCGCGCTCGGGCGACTTCAAGCCGCTGCGCTACCTGCCCAAGGGCAAGACGGTGGTGCTGGGCCTCGTGACCACCAAGTTCGGCGAGATGGAAGACAAGGACGAGCTCAAGCGCCGCATCGAGGACGCCGCCAAGTACGCACCGATCGAGCAGCTCGCGCTGTCGCCGCAGTGCGGCTTCTCGAGCACGGTGCACGGCAACAACATCGCGGTGGAAGCGCAGCGCGCCAAGCTGCGCCTCGTGGTCGAGACCGCGCAGGAGGTCTGGGGCTCGACCTGAGGCGCCTTTCATGGTGAAGTCGGGGGCATGAAGACCCAGATCTATTCCGCCCCTCTCAGCATGTTCGGCGCCAAGGTGCAGATCGCCGCGCTCGAAAAAGGCGTCGATTTCGAACTGGTGATGGTGCCGTTCACCAAGGACGACACCTACGAGCCCAAGCACCCCGAGGTGCTGCGCGTCAACCCCGTGAAGCAGCAGGTGCCGATCCTGATCGACGGCGATGTCGAGCTGTTCGACTCGACGCAGATCTTCGAGTACCTCGAAGACCGGTATCCGAATCCTGCGCTCTGGCCCCAGAGCATTGCCGAGCGGGCCCGCGCGCGGCAGCTCGAGCAGAAGTCGGACGAAGTGTTCTTCCCCAACGTGATCCGGCTCTTCGGCCTGCAGCACGACATGCAGAGCGCGCCCGCCGTGGCGGCCTGCGCCGCCTGCGCGCGCTACTACGAGGAAATGGAAGGCCTGCTGGCCACGCGCGAGTACCTGGCGGGGCCCTACTCCTTCGCCGACATCGCCTTCTACATGGCGCATGTGTTCGCCGACCGCAAGGGCGCCGGCATGACCGATGCCACGCCGCGGCTCGTGGCCTGGCGCGGCCGCGTGGGCGAGCGGCCCGCGGTGCGCGCGGCGGTCGATCCGATGATGCGCTTCCTGGCCTCCGAGGGGCGCGGCGTGCCCGCCTTCCTGCAACGCTGAGCGGCGCGAACCAAGCCTCGGGCATCATCGCCACATGCCGAATTCCGCATTCGACTGGCTCCCCTCTCCGTCCCAGCATTTCCTCGTCGTCACCTTTGCACTGCTGGTCTATGTGCTGACCACGCGCGCGCGCCGCGAGCAGCGCGCCCCCACCACGGCCATTGCCTGGGTCATGGGGCTGGTGCTGATGCCCTACCTGATCCTGCCGATGTACCTGCTGTTCGGCCAGCGCAAGCTGCGGCCGGCCGGCTCGCCGCGCCCGGCGCGCACGGCTGCGCGCGCGCACTGGGCCGCCGACCTCATCGAGAGCTTCGGCCTTGCGCCGCCCGGGCGCTGCGACATCCGGCTGCATGCCGACGGCGACGCCGCGCGCGAGGCACTGTGGCAGGTGATCGACGGCGCGCGCGAGCGCATCGACGTGTGCACCTTCATCATCGGCGACGACGCGCTGGGCCATGCCGTGATCGAACGGCTGGCGCTGCGCGCGCGCGAAGGCATCAAGGTGCGCGTGCTGCTCGACGGCTTCGGCGCGCTGACCCTGCCGCGGCGCCACATGCGCCTGCTGCGCGCGGCCGGCGGCGAGATCGCCGTGTTCCGCCCCTTCTTCAGCCTGCGCCGCATCGGGCCGCGCAACCTGCGCAACCACCGCAAGTTCACCATTGCCGACGACGGCTGGCTGTGGTCGGGCGGACGCAATCTCGCGGGCGAATACTTCACCGGCAGCGACAGGTATCCCGACGCCTGGCGCGACCTTTCGTTCGACCTGCGCGGCAGCGTGGCCGCCGCGGCGGCGCGCCAGTTCGACCACGACTGGAGCTCGGTGCGCGGGCGCAAGGCGCGCGCCATCACGGCCGACGACGTGGCAGAAGGCGCGGGCAGCGCCATGGCGCAGTTCCTGCCGAGCGGCCCCGACCAGACCGAGGACACCGCCCATGCGCTGCTGATCGATGCCTGCTTTCGCGCCGAGCACCGCGTGCTCGCCGTCACGCCCTACTTCGTGCCCGGCGACGGGCTGCGCGATGCACTGCGGCTGGCCGCGCGGCGCGGCGTGCAGGTGACCATCGCCATGCCTGCGCAGTCGAACCACCGCCTGGCCGACTTCGTGCGCGCACGCGCCATGCGCGACCTGGCGCGTGCCGGCGTGAGCTTTCGCATGCTGCCCTTCATGGCCCATGCCAAGGCCGTGGTGGTCGACGACGAACTGGCCATGTGCGGTTCGATCAACCTCGACCTGCGCAGCCTGCTGCTCAACCACGAGGCGGCCGTGGTGTTCTACGGCCCGCGCGAGATCGACTGGCTGGCCGAATGGATCGACACCATCGCCTCGGCCGGAGAGCCCTACCGCGCGCGGCGGCCGGGCCTGGTGCGCGACGTGGCCGAGGGGCTGCTGCTCACCGTCGCCTTCCAGCTCTAGGGGGCGCCGCGGCCCTGGCCGCCTCCTTCGCGATGGCATCGAGCCCGGCGAATACGTAGCGCATCAGGTCGTCCGCGAGGCCTTCGGTGTCCTTGAGCGCCGGCAGCACTTCGTTGCGCAGGTTCTTGGGAGCCACCGTCATCACGATGCAGGGCAGCACCGCGAACAGCAGGCCACGCTGCACCGAGGGATGGTCCTCGGGCAGGCCCATGATGCCGCCGATCAACCCGCGGATCAGCCGGGCCTTGGGCAGCACCGCCTGGCGGATCAGCGTGGGCAGCGCCGGCGATGGCGACAGCGCCTCGCGCAGCACCACGCGGAACCCCCAGGGCGCCTTGGGCTGGCTGCCCATCTCGACCAGGTGCGTGAGGAAGGCCCGCAACTTGAGCCGCGGATCGCCGGCCTCGCTGGCCAGGCTGATCAGCTCGTCCATGCTCACGAGCTGGCGGTGCGCCTCGATCAGCACGGTCTCGTAGAGCCCGTCCCGGCTGCCGAAGTGGTAGTTGACGGCCGCCATGTTGGTGCCGGCGCGGGTGCAGATCTCCTTGCTGGTGCTCTCGGCGAAGCCGCGCTCGGCGAACAGTTGGCCAGCGGTTTCGAGGATGTGCAGCCGCGTGGTGCTGCCGTCGGTGCGCTGGACGCGCGCCGCGCCCTCGCGCGCGGCGGGGGAACGGGTGGTGGAAGAGCGTGTCGCCATGCGCCAAGGTTAATCGAATTGAAAAAATACTTCAAATTCAAATTTCAATTTGATAACATGCGGCCGTCATCCGATCTGGAAACCGGCAGGAGCCCACGCATGAACAAGAAACCCCTCATTGCCGCTGCCGCCGTGGTGCTGGCCGCAGCAGCCGGCGGCTGGTGGTACTTCAGCCGCTCGGCCGCGCCGTCCGACCAGCTCGTGCTGTACGGCAACGTCGACGTGCGCCAGGTTTCGCTCGCCTTCAATGCCAACGAGCGCGTGGCCGAACTCGCGGTGCGCGAAGGCGACCACGTGCGGGCCGGGCAGGTGCTGGGCCGGCTCGACACGCGCTCGCTCGTGCTGCGCGTGGCGCAGGCTCAGGCGCGCATCGGCGTGCAGGAACAGGCGCTGCTGCGCCTGAAGACCGGCAGCCGCCCCGAGGAGCTGGCACAGGCCGGCGCCCAGGTGGCGGCGGCGCGGGCCGATGCCGACCTTGCGCAGCAGCAGCTCGCGCGCCTGCAGGCCATCGGCCAGACCACCGCCGGACGCGCCGTGAGCCAGCAGGACCTCGACAGCGCGCAGGCCCGCCGCAAGGTGGCGCTTGCGCAGCTGGACAACGTGCGCAAGGCGCAGCAGCTGGCGGTGGCCGGCCCGCGCAAGGAAGACATCGCGCAGGCGCAGGCCCAGCTCGAATCCGCGCGCGCCGATCTCGCGCTCATGAACCACCAGCTGGCCGAAGCCGAACTCAGGTCGCCCATCGATGCCGTGGTGCGCGCCCGCCTGCTCGAGCCCGGCGACATGGCTTCGCCGCAGCGCGCGGCCTTCACGCTGGCCATCACCGATCCCAAGTGGGTGCGCGCCTATGTCGCCGAACCCGACCTCGGCCGCGTGCGGCCCGGCCAGCCGGCCAGCGTGACGACCGACAGCCAGCCCGGCCAGCCGATCGCGGGCAAGGTGGGCTATATCTCGTCGGTGGCCGAGTTCACGCCCAAGACGGTGCAGACCGAGGAACTGCGCAGCAGCCTGGTCTACGAGATCCGCGTGATGGTCGACGACAAGGAAGACCGGCTGCGGCTCGGCATGCCGGCCACCGTGCGGCTGCAGCTCGCCTCCTCGACCGCCAGCGGCAAATCCTGATGCACGACACCGGGCCCGCCGTGGCCGCACGCTCCCTGCACAAGCGCTTCGTGGCCAAGGGCTCGAAGCAGGTGGTGCGCGCACTCGACGACGTGTCGCTCGAAGTACCCACCGGCACGCTCACGGCACTGGTCGGTCCCGATGGCGCCGGCAAGACCACGCTGCTGCGGCTCATGGCGGGCCTGATGCGCGCCGACGAGGGCGAACTGCGCGTGCTCGGCATCGACGTGTCGGCCGATCCGCAGGCGGTGCAGGACCGCATCAGCTACATGCCCCAGCGCTTCGGCCTCTATGACGACCTGAGCGTGCAGGAGAACCTCGACCTCTACGCCGACCTGCACGGCGTTTCCGCCGGGCAGCGCCGCGCGCGCTATGCGCGGCTGATGGAAATGACCGATCTCGGCCGCTTCACCAACCGCCCCGCGGGCAAGCTCTCGGGCGGCATGAAGCAGAAGCTGGGCCTGGCCTGCACGCTGGTGCGCTCGCCCGACCTGCTGCTGCTCGACGAGCCCACCGTGGGCGTCGATCCGCTCTCGCGGCGCGAGCTCTGGCAGATCGTGCAGCAGCTGGTCGACGAGGAGAAGCTCTCGGTGATCGTGAGCACCGCGTACCTCGACGAGGCCGAGCGCTGCAGCCACGTGTTTGTGCTGCAGGAGGGCCGGCTGATCGCGGAGGGCACGCCGGACGAGATCCGCGGCCATGCCGAGGGCACCTGCTTCGTCGCCGTGCCGCCCGAAGGCGAGGCACCGCGTCTGATGCAGGCGCGCCTGCTCGATGCGCGGCAGCAGATCGTCGATGCCGTGCCGCAGGGCGGCGAGGTGCACTTCATCCGCCACCGGGATGCTGACGACGCGGCGCTCGAAAAGCTGCTGGCCGGCGCGCGCGCCGAGCCCGTGCCGCCGCGGCTCGAAGACGGCTTCATGACGCTGCTGCGCACGCGGCAGGCCGCCGATACGGACATCGCCCGATCGGCGGCGAGCGAAGGCCTTGCGCCGGCCGAGGGCGAACCGGGCGAAGTGGTCATCGAGGTGAAGGACCTGGTGCGCCGCTTCGGCGACTTCGTGGCCGTGGCCAGCACCAGCTTCTCGGTGCGGCGCGGAGAGATCTTCGGCCTGCTCGGGCCCAACGGCGCGGGCAAGACCACCACCTTCCGCATGCTCTGCGGCCTCCTGCCCGCGAGCGGCGGGCAGCTGCGCGTGGCCGGCGTCGACCTGCGCCATGCGCGCGCGCAGGCCCGCCAGCGCATCGGCTATGTCTCGCAGAAGTTCGCGCTCTACGGCAATCTCACGGTGCGCGAGAACCTTTCGTTCTTCGGCGGCGCCTACGGCCTGCGCGGGCAGAAGCTGCAGGGGCGCATGGACACGGTGCTGCGGCAGTTCGACCTCGAGCGCGAGCTCGACGCGCCCAGCGGGCAGCTGCCCGGCGGCTATCGGCAGCGCCTGGCCATGGCCACGGGCCTGCTGCACGAGCCCGAGATCCTGTTCCTCGACGAGCCCACCAGCGGTGCCGATCCGCTCGCGCGGCGCGAGTTCTGGCGCCGCATCACGGCGCTGGCCGAAGGCGGCACCACCGTCGTCATCACCACCCACTTCATGGAAGAGGCCGAGTACTGCGACCGCATCGTGATCCAGGACGCCGGCAAGGTGCTGGCCATCGGCACGCCGCGCGAGGTGCGCGCGCAGGCGCAGGATGGTGCAGGCGGCGAAAGGCGCATCGACATGGAGCAGGCCTTCATCGGCATCGTCGAAAAGGCGCGGCAGGAAGAAAGGAGGCAGCAATGAGCGGCTTCGTCACCCGGCTCGTCTCGCTCACGCGCAAGGAGTTTCGCCAGCTGCTGCGCGACCGCAGCAACCTGGCCATCGGCATCCTGCTGCCGATGGTGCTGATCCTGATCTTCGGCTACGGCATGTCGCTGGACGTGAAGAACGCGCCGGTGGCTGTGGTGCTCGAAGATTCTTCGCCCACCGCGCACGAGGCGATTGCGGGCCTGCAGCTCTCGCCCACCATCGCGCCCGTGCTGCTGGGCTCGATGCACGACGCCGAGGCCCTGATGCGCGAGCGCAAGGTCGACGGCATCGTGCGCGTGCCCGCCGATTTCTCGCGCGCGCTGGCCGCGGGCAATGCGCGCGTGCAGCTCATCGTGCATGGCGCCGACGCCGGGCGCGCGACCATCATCCAGGCCTATGTGAGCGGCGCGCTCGGGCAAGCGGCCCTGCGCCAGGCCGACCGCGGCGGCGGCGCCGGTGGGGCCGCACCTTCGCCGGGCCGCGTGACGGTGGAGCAGCGCATGTGGTTCAACGCCGCGAACACCAGCACCTGGTACCTGGTGCCCGGGCTCATCGTGCTCATCATGACGCTGATCGGCGCGTTCCTCACCGCGCTGGTGATGGCCCGCGAATGGGAGCGCGGCACGCTCGAAGCGCTGTTCGTCACGCCGGTGCGGCCGGTGGAAATCCTGCTGGCCAAGATCATTCCGTATTTCGCGGTCGGCATGCTGGGCCTTGCGCTGTGCCTGCTGGCCGCGCGCTTCCTGTTTGCGGTGCCGATGGTCGGCTCGCTGTTCGCGGTGGTGCTCAGCTCGATGCTCTACCTGATCGTGGCGGTGAGCCTGGGGCTGGTGATCTCGTCGGTCACGCGCAACCAGTTTCTCGCGAGCCAGGTGGCGCTGATCGCCACGTTCATGCCCTCGATGATGCTGTCGGGCTTCCTGTTCGACCTGCGCAACGTGCCCACTGCCGTGCGCGTGATCGGCCACGTGCTGCCGGCCACCTATTTCATGGACCTGATCAAGACGCTGTTCCTCGCGGGCGACGTCTGGCCGCTGATCTGGCGCAACTGCGCGGTCCTCGTGGCCTATGCCGTGGGCCTGCTGCTGCTGGCCCGCGTGGTCACGCGCAAGAGCCTGGACTGAAGGACCGCATTCCATGATCGACTTCCTGCTGCGCATCGCCAACCTCTGCAAGAAGGAGCTGCTCGCCATCTTCAAGGACCCGGCCAGCCGCGTGATCCTGTTCGTTCCCGCCATCATGCAGAGCCTCATCTTCGGCTACGCCGCCACCTACGATCTCTCGAACGTGCCCTATGCGCTGCTCGACCAGAGCCGCACGGGCGCATCGACCGAGCTCATTGCGCACCTGGACAGCACCGGCGTCTTCCATCGCGTGGCCACGCTGCGCACGCAGGCCGAGATCCGCGAGGTGATCGACACCGAGAAGGCGCTGCTGGTGATCCAGATCGCGCCCGACTTCGAACAGCAGCTCAGCGCGGGCCAGCCCGCGGCCATCCAGCTGATCCTGGACGCGCGCAATTCCAACACCGCGGGCTCCGCAGCCGGCTATGTGGGCGCGGTGGTCGAGCGCTACAACGCCGAGCTGCGCACGCGCGCCGGCGCGCCGCCGGTTCCGCTCACCATCGAATCGCGCGCCTGGTTCAACCCGAACCTCGAAACGCGGTGGAACCTGCTGCCCGGCCTGGTCGCCGCGCTCAGCATGCTGCAGACGCTGCTGCTCACCGCGCTCTCGGTGGCGCGGGAGCGCGAACAAGGCACCTTCGACCAGCTGCTGGTCACGCCGATGTCGCCGCTCGAGATCATGATCGGCAAGGCGCTGCCACCGGTGCTGGTGGGCCTTGCGCAGTCGACGCTGATCCTGCTGGTCGCCCTGTTCTGGTTCGGCATTCCGATGGCGGGCTCGCTCATCACGCTCTACACCGGGCTGGTCTTCTTCACGGTGGCCAGCGTGGGCATCGGCCTGTCGATCTCGGCGGTGTCGGCCAACATGCAGCAGGCCATGCTCTACACCTTCGTGCTGCTGATGCCGATGATGCTGCTCTCCGGCCTGACCACACCCGTGCGCAACATGCCGCACGTGCTGCAGCTGATCACCATGGCCAACCCGCTGCGCTTCGCGATCGACCTGGTGCAGCGCGTCTACCTGGAAGGCGTGGGCCTGGCCACGGTGTGGCACAACCTGATTCCGCTGTCGATCATCGCCGTCGTCACGCTGCCGCTGGCGGCCTGGCTGTTTCGCCATCGTCTGGTCTAGGGAGCACTCCATGTCCGCATCGCGCACCCTCTTCTCCTGTTCCGCACTCGCACTTCTTCTTGCAGGATGCGCCGTGGGGCCCGACCACCGGGCCGCGCAGGTGCAGGCGCCCGTCGACTGGGCCGCATGGCACGGCGGCTCGGCGGCGCTGCTCGGCGCCGAGCGCAAGGCCGCGCCCACAGCCGGCTCTTCCGGTGACTGGAAGGCCTTCGGCGATCCGCTGCTGGACCGCTTGCAGGCGCTCGCGCTGGCCGCCAACCACGACCTGCAGACCGCCGCGCTGCGCTTTGCCCAGAGCCGCGTGCAGCGCACCGCGGCCGCGGCGCAGCAGGCACCGCAGCTCAATGCCAGCGGCAGCGTCAATCGGCAGCGCCAGAGCGAGAGCGGCGCCGCCACGCGGATGATCGATGCGCTGGGTTCGTCAGTCGCCAACCGCGACCAATTGATCCGCACGCTCAGCGAGCCCTACAACCTCTACCAGGCCGGTTTCGATGCCTCGTGGGAAATCGACCTCTGGGGCCGCGTGCGGCGCAGCATCGAGGCCGCCGATGCGGATGCCGGCGCATCGGCCGCGCTGCTGCAACAGGCGCAGCTCAGCGTGCAGGCCGAGGTGGCGCGCAGCTACTTCGAACTGCGCGGCGCGCAGCGCGAACTGCGCGTGGCGCACGCCGACATCGCGGCCGCGGCCGAATCGCTCGAACTGGTGCAGGCACGCGCCGACGGCGGCCTGGTCACCGACCTGGACCCGACGCGCCAGCGCACGCAGCTGGCCGAACTCAAGGCGCGCATTCCGATGCTGCTGCAGCAGGAGGCGCAGGCCATGAACCAGATCACGCTGCTGACCGGCGCATCGCCCGGTGCGCTGAACGCCGAGCTCGCGCCAGCTTCCGAGGGCGCAAGCAATCCGCTCGAAGCGCTGCAGGCACCGCCGCTGCCCGAGCTTGCGCTGGGCCTGCCCGGCGACGTGGTGCGCCGGCGCCCCGACATTGCCGCGGCCGAAGCCCAACTGCATGCCGCCACCGCGCGCATCGGCGTGGCCGTGGCCGACCTCTATCCGCGCGTCACGCTCGGTGCGGGCTTCGGCTACGAGTCAGCCGGCAGCGAGCGTTTTGGCGAATGGGGCAGCCGGCAATGGCATGTCGGCCCTTCCATCAGCCTGCCGATCTTCGACAACGGCCGGCGCCGCAGCACGGTGAACCTGCGCGAGCTGCAGCAGCAGGAAGCCGCGGTAGCCTTCCAGCAGGCCGTGCTCAAGGCATGGCACGAGATCGATTCGGCGCTGAGCGCCTACGCCGCCGAGCGCCAGCGCCATGCCGAGCTGGCCGAGCGCGAGCGCAGCAGCCGCGATGCGCTCACGCTCGCGCATGCGCGCTATGCGAACGGACTCACGGATTTCGGCGTCGAACTCGATGCACGCCGCGCACTGCTGCAGGCGCGGCGCGACCAGGTGCAGAGCACGAGCCGCATGGCGGTGGGCATGGTGGCGGTCTACAAGGCGCTCGGCGGCGTGCCGCCCGCCGTCGCGGCGACACCGGGTTAGAAGGTATTGGTGAAGCTCGCATTGCCGAGCCCCGTGCCGATCGTCAGCACCCCCCAGTGGGACACGTCGCGCATGAAGGGCAGTTCGCTCAGCCCCTGCACCACCGCATCGTTGTGCATCAGGATCAGCGTGGGGCCGGAGCCGATCATCGGCATGCGCCGCCACAGCGCGCTCGGCAGGTGGAACGCGCGGCTTTCCCAATCGCCGGGCAGGTTCTGCGTGCCGCGCTCGATCGAGCCGTCCTTGCGGATCAGCCCGGGGCAGGCAATGCCGATGAAGGGCGCCAGGCGGATGTGCTTTCGCTCGCAGTAGAGCACCATGTCCTCGAGCATGGCCGCGATGCGCTCGACCATGTCGGTGCGGTTCGGGTCGTCGTCGGCATGCCGCCATTTTTCGCGCCGTACCACCTTGGCAAGCGACAGGTCGCGCGCCTTGTGCCGCCGTGTCTTCACGATGCCGCAGCGCACGTTGGTGCCGCCGATGTCCACCGCCAGGATGGCGTCGTGCTTCTTGAGCATGGCGGGCGGCGCCAGGTGCACCCAGCCGATCAGGCCGCCATCGTCGACCTCATGCGACAGGCGTCCGAGCTGGACGTGAACGCCCAGTTCCTCGAGGATGGCGGCCGCCTGCAGGATGGCGCGCTCGCCCACGTCGCTTTCGGTGAAGCCGCCGCCCACCACGATGCGCTCCACCTTCTTCCATGAGGGCTGGCGCGTGAAGCGCTGGATCACGAAGGCCAGCTCTTCGGCGAATTCCTCGATGGCGCCGTGCATCAGGTCACCGGCCGCCGAGGTCTTCAGCAGCACGCGGTCGAGCTGCTTCTTGCTGAGGTCGCGCGAGTGCTCCTTGCCCAGTGGATCGGTGCCGGCCTTGCGGCGGCGCTTGCGCCAGCGCTCGAGCAGTTCCCTGAAGGCCGTCTGGCTGGCCTGGTCGCCGACGAAGCCGTCCTTGTCGCGCAGCTGCAGGCTGTAGCCCTCGACCCTGAGGCCCGGGAGCTCACGCAGGCCGTGAACGTCGGGGCCGGGCAGGAGATGGGTTTTCTTCTTCATGGCGGCCACTATGGATGCGCTTGCATCTACGAAGCATCGGTAGCCCGCACCAGGGTTTGTAGGAGATTGGCGGGTACGCCGGCCGTTTCGATATCTATACACTGGCCTGCGATGCAACTGCTCCACCACCGCATGCTGCGTGCCGCCTTGTTGTTCTTAGCCATGGCCTGGCTCGGTGCCGCTGCATCGGCGCAGCCCGGCGAGGGCACGCTGCGCGTCGGTTCCAAGCGCTTCACCGAGTCGTACATCCTGGCCGAACTGCTGGCGCAGACCGCGGCGCCGCACACCGCATCGCCGCCGGTGGTGCGCCAGGGGCTGGGCAACACGGCCATCGTGTACGAGGCGCTGCGCTCGGGCGCCATCGATCTCTATGCCGAATACACCGGCACCATCGCGCTCGAAATTCTCAAGGGCTCGCCGGCCGATACGCGCGAGGCCATGAACGCGGCGCTGGCGCCGATGGGCCTGGGCGTGGCGATTCCGCTGGGCTTCAACGACGGCTATGCACTGGCCGTGCGGGCCGCCGATGCCGAACGGCTCGGGCTGCGCACGCTGAGCGACCTTGCGAAGCACCCCGAGCTCAAGCTCGGCCTGTCGAACGAGTTCCTCGGCCGCGCCGACGGCTGGAAAGGCCTGGCCGCGCGCTACGGCTTCACGCAGGTGCCCACCGGCCTCGACCATGGCCTGGCCTACGAAGCCGTGGCCGCAAAGCAGATCGACGCGATCGACATCTACACCACCGATGCCAAGATCGAGCACCTCGGCCTGCGCGTGCTCGAAGACGACAAGAAATACTTTCCGCGCTACGACGCCGTGGTGCTCTACAGGCTCGACCTGCCGGCGCGGCTGCCCAAGGCCTGGGCCGCGCTGCAGGCGCTCGAAGGCCGCATCGACGAGCACGCGATGATCGCGATGAATGCGCGCGCCGAACTCCAGAGCGTGCCTTTCGATGCCATTGCGCGCGACTTCCTGGCCGGCACCGGCAAGGGCGCAAAGACCCCGGAGACCCGGCGCGGCTTCACCGCCAAGCTGTTCGGCCCCGATCTCTGGCAGCTCGCGCGGCAGCACCTCGTGCTGGTGGCGGTATCGGTGGGCGTGGCGATCCTGATCGGCGTGCCGCTCGCAATTTTGGTGTTTCCGCATGTGCGGCTGCGTGCACTGGTGCTCGGCTTCGCGAGCCTGCTGCAGACCGTGCCTTCACTCGCGCTGCTGGCCGTGCTGATCTCCATGCTCGGTGCGATCGGCGCGCTGCCCGCGCTGATCGCGCTCACGCTCTATTCGCTGCTGCCGATCATGCGCAACACCGTGGCCGGCCTCGCCGAAGTGCCGAACGGCCTGCGCCTGGCCGGCACCGCCCTGGGCATGACGCCGCCGCAAAGCCTGCGGCTGGTGCTGCTGCCGCTCGCACTGCCCACGCTGCTGGCGGGTGTGCGAACGGCCACCGCGATTGCCATTGGCACCGCGACCATCGCGGCCTTCATCGGCGCGGGCGGATTCGGCGAGCGCATCGTCACGGGACTGGCGCTCAACGACCGCGAGCTGCTGCTGGCCGGCGCGCTGCCGGCCGCGGCGCTGGCGCTGCTGAGCGAGGGGATCTTCGAGCTGATCGAACTCGCGATGCGCCGTCGCCGAGGCACACCGCCAAGCTCGCTACCGCTCGCCTGAACCTCAAGCCAGCGTGTACGCCGTCTTCACCGTGGTGAAGAACTCCTGCGCATACTTGCCCTGCTCGCGCGGGCCGTAGCTCGAGCCCTTGCGCCCGCCGAACGGCACGTGGTAGTCCACCCCTGCGGTCGGCAGGTTCACCATCACCATGCCGGCCTGGCTGTGGCGCTTGAAGTGCGTGGCGTACTTCAGGCTGGTGGTCGCAATGCCGGCCGAGAGGCCAAACTCCGTGTCGTTGGCCGTGGCCAGCGCTTCTTCGTAGTTCTTCACCCGGATCACGCTCGCCACCGGGCCGAAGATCTCTTCCTTGTTGATGCGCATCGCCGCCGCCGATTCGCTGAACAGCGCCGGCGACATGTAGTAGCCGTCGGTCTCCAGCTTCAGCAGTTCGCCGCCGGCCGCCAGCGTGGCGCCTTCGCCCTTGCCGATGGCGATGTATTCCATGTCCTGGTCGAGTTGCGACTTCGACGAGACCGGGCCCACGTCGGTGCCCTGCGCCAGTGCATCGCCGACCTTGATCTTCGCCATGCGCGCCTTCATCGCCTCGATGAACTTCGGGTAGATGCCTTCGGTCACGATCAGGCGGCTCGACGCCGTGCAGCGCTGGCCGGTGGAGTAGAAGGCGCTCTGCACGCTGAGCTCCACGGCCTGGGCCAGGTCGGCGTCGTCCAGCACCACCTGCGGGTTCTTGCCGCCCATCTCGAGCTGCACCTTCTTGTGGTTCGTGACGCACTGGATGGCGATGTTGCGGCCCACGCCGACCGAGCCGGTGAAGCTGATGGCATGGATGCCCGGGTGGCTGACCAGCGCCTCGCCGATCACGCTGCCGCGGCCCATCACGAGGTTGAACACGCCCGCCGGAATGCCGGAACGGCTGATGATCTCGGACAGCGCCCAGGCGCAGCCGGGCACGAGGTCGGCGGGCTTCAGGACCACGCAGTTGCCGAAGGCGAGCGCCGGCGCGATCTTCCAGGCCGGGATGGCAATGGGGAAGTTCCAGGGCGTGATGAGGCCGACCACGCCGACCGGCTCACGGGTGATTTCGACGCCGATGTTGGGGCGCACCGAGGGCAGCAGCTCGCCCGACAGGCGCAGGCATTCGCCGGCGAAGAACTTGAAGATCTGGCCGGCGCGGGTGGCTTCGCCGATGCCTTCGGCCTTGGTCTTGCCTTCTTCGCGGGCGAGCAGGGTGCCGAGCTCTTCGCGGCGCGCGAGGATCTCGGTGCCGATCTTGTCCAGGGCGTCGGAGCGCGCCTGGATGCTGCCGGTGGCCCAGGCCGGGAAGGCGGCGGTGGCGGCGGCCACGGCGGCCTCGACATCGGCAGCGCTGCCCTGCGCGTACTGGCCCAGCACGTCGGACAGGTTGCTGGGGTTGAGGTTGGGGCTGTAGCTTGCGCCGGCACGCCATTCGCCGCCGATCAGGTTGTCGAAGTTTTGCATGGTGTATTCCTTAACTGCTGTAGTGAGAAGCGCCGTCCATTATGGGAATACCGCGGAACCGGCTTTGCCGGGCCGCTGGTATTGCCCCCTGCAAGGGGGTGGGAGGCCACACGAAGTGGGCAAGCCTGGGGGTCAGCGATTACCTAACCATGCAGGGTTTTTTGTTGTCGAAAATCCACCCCGGGATCAGGTATTGCATCGCCTGCGCATCGTTGCGCGCGCCCAGGCCGTGCTTCAGGTACAGCTGGTGCGCCTTCTCGACCTCGTCCATGTCGAGCTCCACGCCCAGGCCGCCGCGCGTGGGCACCGTCACGAAGCCGCCTTCGATCTGCAGCGGCGCCTTGGTCAGGCGCTGACCGTCCTGCCAGATCCAGTGCGTGTCGATGGCCGTGACCTTGCCCGGCGCGGCCGCGGCGACGTGCGTGAACATGGCCAGCGACACATCGAAGTGGTTGTTC
Organism: Variovorax sp. SPNA7; assembly: GCF_033807855.1. Taxonomy (NCBI): domain Bacteria; kingdom Pseudomonadati; phylum Pseudomonadota; class Betaproteobacteria; order Burkholderiales; family Comamonadaceae; genus Variovorax; species Variovorax sp. SPNA7. The sequence goes on along the minus strand of NZ_CP138513.1, from coordinate 1,850,944 downwards.
GAATGCGAACCCCAGGTCAGGCCCCAGGCCTGGCACAGCTGCGCCACGCGCACCGAGCCCTGCATCGTCCAGAAATGCGGATCGGCCAGCGGAATGTCGACCGACTGCAGCGAGAGGCTGTGCACCATCTCGCGCCAGTCGGTGGCGACCATGTTGGTGGCGGTCGGGAGACCCGTGGCGCGGCGGAACTCGGCCATCACCTCGCGGCCGGAAAACACGCCTTCGGCGCCGCAGGGGTCTTCGGCATAGGCCATGACGCCGTGCAGGTCGCGGCAGAGGCGGATCGCATCCTGCAGCAGCCAGCCGCCGTTCGGGTCGAGCGTGACGCGCGCCTGCGGAAAGCGCTCGTGCAGCGCGCGGATGGCTTCGACTTCTTCCTCGCCGCGCAGCACGCCGCCCTTGAGCTTGAAGTCGGTGAAGCCGTAGCGCGCATGCGTGGCCTCGGCCAGGCGCACGATGGCTTCGGGCGTCATGGTTTCTTCGTGGCGCAGGCGAAACCAGTCGTCGGCGGCGCCGGGGTCGCTCTCGTAGGGCAGGTCGGTCTTCTTGCGGTCGCCCACGTAGAACAGGTAGCCGAGCATCTGCACCGCATCGCGCTGCTGGCCTTCGCCGAGCAGTGCGGCCACCGGCACTTCGAGATGCTGGCCCAGCAGGTCGAGCAATGCCGCCTCGACGGCGGTGACCGCATGGATGGTCACGCGCAGGTCGAAGGTCTGCTGGCCGCGCCCGCCGCTGTCGCGGTTGGCGAAGGCGCTGCGCAGGCTGTTGAGCACGGCGTTGTGGCGGCCGATGGGCTGGCCCACGATGAGGCCGCGCGCATCTTCGAGCGTCTGGCGGATCTTCTCGCCGCCCGGCACTTCGCCGACGCCGGTGTGGCCCGCGCTGTCGGTCAGGATCAGCAGGTTGCGCGTGAAGAACGGGCCGTGCGCGCCGCTCAGGTTCATGAGCATGCTGTCGTGGCCCGCGACGGGCACCACGCGCATGCCGGTGACCACGGGCGCGCCGGAGATGGGAGAAGCGGAGTCTGGAAGTGTCATTTTTTGCGCGAACCCTAAAAGGAAAGTGCTGCTAGATCCGGACGGCCTGGCGGGCCAGCATCTTCCACTCGCCGCCCTGCTTTTGCCAGATGCCGAGGATCTTGAGCGCCACCTTGCCGGGCTTGCCCGAATCGTTGGTGTCGGCTGCGAGCGTGTGGCGCACGATGGCCGTGCGGCCGTCGACCACCTTGATGGTCTGGTCGGTGATCGTGATGCTCACGAAGTCCGATTTGCGATCGACGAGGTCGCCGATGAAGCTGGCCTTGGTGTCGACCTTGCCGCTCGAATGGCCGTAGCTCAGCTCGTCGGCCACCAGCGCGCCAAGGGCGGCTGGCGTGGGGTCCACCATCGCAAGGCGCAGCCGCTCGGCGGCCGCGGCCACGGCTGCCGGCTCGGCCGATGCACCGCCGCCGGCGGGCGCCATCGCGCAGCCCGTGAACAGAACAGCCGATGCGGCAATGAGAAAGAACTTCTTGATGGACATGCCTTGTCTCCGTTGTTGTTTGTTGTCGTCGTTGCCGGCTCGGCCGCTTACTGCGGGCCGAGCGCGTCGATCAGCGCCTTGAGCTGTTCCATCTCGGCGGGCTTGAGGTCCGTGAGCGGCGTGCGCACCGGGCCGGCGTCGTGGCCGACGATCTTGGCACCGGCCTTGACGATGCTCACGGCATAGCCCGGCACGCGGTTGCGCAGATCGAGGTAGGGCATGAAGAAGTTCTTCAGCAGGCGGTGCTGCGTGGGCAGGTCGTCGGCAGCAACGGCCTTGTAGAAGTCCATCGCGGTCTTCGGGATGAAGTTGAAGACGGCCGACGAATACACCGGCGTGCCAAGCGCCTTGTAGGCCGCGGCATAGACCTCGGCCGTGGGCAGGCCGCCCAGGTAGGCGAAGCGGTCGCCCATGCGCTGGTAGATCGCGACCATGGCCTCGATGTCGCCCACGCCGTCCTTGAAGCCGACGAGGTTCGGGTTGCGCTCGGCCAGGGCGGCCAGCGTCTCGGGCTTGAGGCGGCTGGTGGCGCGGTTGTAGACGATCACGCCGAACTTCACGCTCTTGCACACGGCTTCCACGTGCGCGGCCAGGCCTTCCTGGCCGGCTTCGGTCAGGTAGTGCGGCAGCAGCAGGATGCCGTGCGCGCCGGCCTTCTCGGCCGCCTGCGCGCACTGGATCGCGAAGCGCGTGGGGCCGCCGGCACCCGCGATGATCGGCACCACGCCGCGGCAGGTGTCGACCGCGGTCTGGATGATGCCGGGGTACTCGTCGCCCGTCAGCGAGAAGAACTCACCGGTGCCGCCGGCCGCGAACAGCGCGCTCGCGCCGTAGGGAGCGAGCCATTCGAGACGCTGCTCGTAGCCCTTCTTGTTGAAGTCCCCGTTCGCGTCGAAGTCGGTCAACGGGAACGAGAGCAGGCCGGAGCCCATGATGGATTTGAGTTCTTGAGGGTTCATCGAGACACCAATGAGTGAGTTGAAAAATGGAGGCTGGGGGCGTTCAGTCCAGCTTGATGCCGGCGTCGGCGACGACCTTGGCCCAGCGCGCGCGTTCCTTGCCGAAGAACTGCTCTTCCTCGGCCGGCGCCATGGTCACGACCTCGGCGCCCTGCCCCGCAAGGCGCGAGCGGATGTCGGCCGAGCGGATGACGGTGATCAGTTCCTTGTTGAGGCGCTGCACGATGGCGTCGGGCGTGCCCTTGGCCACCCGCACGCCTTGCCAGGTGCCCGACTCGAAGCCGGCCACGCCCTGCTCCGCGATGGTGGGCACTTCGCCGATCAGCGGCATGCGCGTCGACTTCGAAACGCCGAGCACCTTGAGCTTGCCGCTCTGCACATGCGGCAGGGTGGCGAGCATGCCGTTCATCAGGATCTGCGTCTGGCCGGCGACCGTGTCCTGCACCGCCTGCACGCCGCCCTTGTAGGGCACGTACTGCCAGCGCGCTCCGCTCGCGCGCTCGAGCGCCACGCCGGCCAGGTGCGGCGCGCTGCCGGTGGCGGTCACGGCAAAATTGATGTCCGACTTCTTCGACAGCGCAATCAGTTCCTTCAGGTTGCTGGCCTGGACCGACGGATGAACCACCAGCAGGTGCGGCGAATAGGCCAGCATGGTCACGCCGCGCAGGTCTTTCGAAGGATCGAAAGGCAGCTTCGTATAAACAGAGGGGCTGATCGCGAGCGCGCCCACGTCGCACAGCAGCAGCGTGTAGCCGTCGGGCCTGGACTTGGCAACGTAGTCGGCGCCGAGATTGCCGTTGGCGCCGGGCTTGTTCTCGACGATGACCGGCTGGCCGAGCGCTTCCGACAGCTGCTGGCTGATGGAGCGGGCAATGATGTCGGACGAACCGCCCGGCGGGTACGGCACCACGATGCGCACGGGCTTGGACGGCCAGTTGTCGGCGGCATGCACGCCACCGGCCGCAAGCACCCCGCCGCCGAGGGCGCCAAGCATCAGATCACGTCGTTTCAAGCTCATTCTGAGTCTCCTGCTGGGTTGTGTTGTCAGTCATCGTACAACTAGGAATGACGCTTGTCCAGCGTCTGACCGAAATTTCTTCTCAGGAGGCCGCTGGCGGCGTCTTGGCGGCGGCCTGCTGGGCCGCTTCCTGCGCCACGCGCAGCCGCTCGCGGCTGTTGGTCAGGTGGATGCGCATGGCCGCGCGGGCCGATTCGGGATCGCGGCGCGCGATGGCCGCGTAGATTTCTTCGTGCTCGCGGTTCACGCGGCTCAGGTACTCGCCGCGCCGGTCGTAGTTGCGGATGGCGGTGATGCGCGTGCGCGGAATGATCGTGGTGCCCAGGTGGCTCATGATGTCCGCGAAGTACGGATTGCCGGTGGCCTGGGCGATCTGCAGGTGGAAGCGGAAGTCGGGCGCCACGGTGTCCCCCGCCACCGCCACGTTGCGCTCGAAATCGTCGAGCGCCTGGCGCATCGCGAGCAGTTGCTCCTCGGTGCGGCGCGTGGCGGCCAGCCCGGCGGATTCGGTTTCGAGGCTGATGCGCAGCTCGAGCACCGCCAGCACGTCCACCGAGGTGGCGATGTCGGCGGAATCGAGCCGGAACATGCCGGCCGCGCGCGGCTGCAGCACGAAGGTGCCGACACCATGGTGCGTTTCCACCAGCCCCGCGGCCTGCAGCTTGGACAGCGCCTCGCGCACCACGGTGCGGCTGACGCCGAAGGATTGCATGATGGCCGACTCGGTCGGCAGCTTGTCGCCCGGGCGCAGCTGCTGGCTGCGGATCTTCTCGCCCAGGTCCTCGACCAGCCCGTGGGCGAGCCCGCGTGCGCGCGGCCGCGGGCGCCCCACGAAGGGCGTGCCGGCGGCAACTTCTGTCGCCGCGTCGGAAATTGAGGGATTACCCGCAGTCGTCTGGACCATGGTCACGATAATAATCCCGCATTAGTTGTACGACAACAGATAACTTCTCAGGCCAGCAAAAATGTCGACGTCCCATCAAGCCCCCAACACCCCGCTCCACCGGATTCTGCTGACCGGCGCCGCCGGCGGATTGGGCAAGGTCCTGCGCGAACGCCTGCGCCCCTATGCCCGGATCTTGCGCCTGTCCGACATCGCCGCCCTCCCCCCTTCCGAGGGTGCGCACGAAGAAGTCGTGCCCTGTGATCTTTCGGACAAGGCCGCGGTCCACGCACTGGTCGAGGGCTGCAGCGCCATCGTGCACCTGGGCGGCGTTTCGGTCGAGCGCCCTTTCGAGGAAATTCTCGAGGCCAACATCAGGGGCGTCTTCAACGTCTACGAAGCCGCGCGCCGCCACGGCGTGAAGCGCGTGGTGTTCGCGAGCTCCAACCACGTGATCGGCTTCTACAAGCAGGCCGAGCACATCGACGCCCACGCCCAGCGCCGGCCCGACGGCTACTACGGCCTGTCGAAGTCCTTCGGCGAGGACATGGCGCAGTTCTATTTCGACCGCTGGGGCATCGAGACGGTGAGCATCCGCATCGGCTCGTCCTTTCCCGAGCCGCTCAACCGCCGGATGATGAGCACCTGGCTCAGCTACCGCGACCTGACCACGCTGATCGAGAAGTCGCTCTTCACGCCCGAAGTGAAGCACACGGTGGTCTACGGCATGTCCAACAACCGCGATGTCTGGTGGGACAACAGCGCTGCCGCCCACCTGGGCTTCGTGCCGCAGGACAGCTCCGAGGTGTTCCGCGACAAGGTCGAGGCGCAGCCGCCCGTGGCGCCGACCGATCCCAATGCCATCTACCAGGGCGGTGCCTTCACGGCACAGGGCCCGTTCGGCGACCAATGAGGCCCGGCATGCAGGCCGAACTCGTCCTCGACGCACGGTGCGCGACCGGCGAAAGCCCGGTCTGGCGCGCCGATGAACAGGCGCTCTACTGGGTCGACATTCCCGCAAGGCAGCTGCACCGCTGGAGCGCCGCAACCAGCACGCACGACTGCTGGACCGGCGGCGAGATGCTGGCCTGCATCGCCGCGCGCGCCGGCCATCCGGGCGAGTGGATCGCCGGCATGGAAAGCGGGCTGTTCGCCATTGCGGCGCGCGCCGACGGCACCCTGGCCGCGAGCCCCATTGCCGGCGCGGTCCATGCGGAACGCGACATGCGCTTCAACGACGGCCGCTGCGACCGCCAGGGCCGCTTCTGGGCCGGCACCATGCTGATGGACATGGCGGCGGGCCGGGACGTCGGCCGCGTCTACCGCTACCAGGGCGACGTGAATGCCGAAGTCGCGCTGCGCCTGCAGTTCGACCACCTGATCGTGCCGAACGGCCTGGCCTTCAGCCCCGACGGCAAGACCATGTACCTGTCGGACTCGCATCCGGACGTCCAGGCCATCTGGGCCTTCGACTACGACATTGCCACCGGCACGCCGCACGGACGCCGCCTGTTCGTCGACATGAAGCCGCTGCCCGGACGGCCCGACGGCGCCGCCGTCGACGCCGACGGCTGCTACTGGATCTGCGGCAACGACGCCGGGCTCGTCCACCGCTTCACGCCCGAGGGCCGGCTCGACCGCTCCCTTGCCGTGCCCGTGAAGAAACCCGCGATGTGCGCCTTCGGCGGCGCGCAGCTCGACACGCTCTATGTGACATCGATCCGCCCCGGCGGCGATCTGTCCGGCCAACCGCTGGCGGGCGGCGTTTTTGCACTGCGCCCCGGCATCCAGGGTCTGCCGGAACCCGAATGCCGTTTCTGACTGCTTTTTATCCACCAACCCGAAGAGGAAGACAAATGAAATACACCCGCCACCTGATCGCGCTGGCCGCCGGTGCCTGCGCCATGGCTGCGAATGCCGTCGAGTTCCGTTCGGCCGACGTGCACAACAGCGACGAGTACCCCACCGTCGCAGCCGTCAAGCACATGAGCGAACTGCTCGAAAAGCGCAGCAACGGCAAGTACAAGATCAAGGTGTTCAACAAGAGCGCGCTCGGCAGCGAGAAGGAAACGCTCGACCAGGTCAAGATCGGCGCGCTCGAAATGAACCGCGTCAACATCAGCGCGCTGAATTCGATCTGCCCGAAGACGCTGGTGCCGACGATGCCCTTCCTGTTCGACTCGATCGCGCACATGCGCAAGTCGCTCGACGGTCCCATCGGCGACGAGATCCTGCAGGGCTGCGAGAAGGAAGGCCTGGTCGGCCTGGCCTTCTACGACAGCGGCGCGCGTTCGATCTACGCCAAGAAGCCGGTGAAAACGCTGGCCGACGCCAAGGGCCTGAAGATCCGCGTGCAGCAATCCGACCTGTGGGTTGCGCTGGTGAGCGCCATGGGCGCCAACGCCACGCCCATGCCGGCCGGCGAAGTGTTCACCGCGCTCAAGACCGGGCTCATCGACGCGGCGGAAAACAACATTCCCTCCTACGACGGCTTCAAGCACTACGAGGCAGTGAAGTTCTATTCGCGCACCGAACATTCCATGGCACCTGAAATGCTCGTGATGTCGAAGGCGATCTACGACAAGCTCTCCAAGGCCGATCAGGAGCTGTTCCGCTCCACCGCCAAGGAATCGGTCGCCTTCCAGCGCAAGAAGTGGGACGAGCAGGAAGCCAAGTCGCTCGAGGTCGTGACCAAGGGCGGCGCCCAGATCGTTGCCGATGTGGACAAGGCCTCGTTCCGCTCGGCAATGACGCCGGTCTACGCCAAGTTCATCTCGACGCCCGACCTGCAGCGCCTCGTGAAGTCCGTCCAGGACAACAAGTAGCGCGCCCCGCCCTCCCCGCTGCCGGGGAGGGATCTACCCACATTCAGGGAATTGCCCATGACACTGACCGTCCCCGCGGCAGACACGATTGCGACCGGAGCGCCCATCGAGCTCGAAGACCTGGTCAACCCGAACGGCCGGCCTCCGTCCAATCACGCCTATTCGCGCTTCTGCGCGTTCCTGTCGAAGGCCAGCCTGATGCTGGCCGTCGCCATGCTCATCACCATCATCGTCTGCGTCCAGTACCAGGTGGTCGGACGCTACGTGTTCAACGACACGCCGACGTGGGCCGAAGGCCTCGCGCTGCAGCTCGTGCTGTATGTCACCGCGCTCGGCGTGGCCGTTGGCGTGCGGGATGCGGGCCACATCGGGCTCGACTCGCTGGTGGTGCTGCTTCCCGAATCCCTGCGCCTGAAGATCGAAATACTGATCCATGCGCTGGTCGCGCTGTTCGGCGCCATCATGGCCTGGAGCGGCTGGACCTGGACCACGCTCAAGTGGACCGACATCAAGCCCATGATGGGCGTCCCGGTGGGCCTGGACTACCTGGCGCTCGTGATCGCGGGCCTGCTGATCGTGCTTTTCTCGATTGAACATATCGTCGCCCTGCTGCGCGATGAAGAAGTGGTGCCCGCGTGGAACTGACAGTCCTTTCTCTCGTTTTCCTGGTGCTGCTGGTGCTGGGCGTGCCGGTCGCGTTCTCGATCGGCCTGGCTTCCGTCGCGACGGTGCTCTATGCGGGCCTGCCCGTGGCCGTGGTGTTCCAGAAGATGGTCGGCGGCATGCAGATCTTCTCGTTCCTGGCGATCCCGTTCTTCGTGTTCGCCGGCGAGCTGATGCTCTATGGCGGCATCGCGCAGCGCATCGTGCGCTTTGCCAACAGCCTGGTGGGCCACGTGCGCGGCGGCCTGGGCATGAGCAACGTGATCGGCTGTACGCTCTTCGGCGGCGTGGCCGGCTCGCCGGTGGCCGACGTCTCGGCCATGGGCTCGGTGATGATCCCGCTGATGAAGAAGGAAGGCTACGACGCCGACTACGCGGTCAACGTCACGACGCATGCCGCCCTGGTGGGCGCCCTGATGCCCACCTCGCACAACCTGATCATCTTCACGCTCGCAACCACCGGCATCGCGTCGGTGAGCGTGCTGAGCCTGATCCTCGCGGGCCTGATTCCCGCGCTGCTGCTCACGCTGTGCAACCTGGGCGCCGCCTACTACGTGGCCATCCGCCGCGGCTATCCGATCCGCGGCGCGTTTCCAGGCTGGGGCGAAGTGCTTGCCGCATTCATCGGCGCGCTGCCGGGCCTGATGATCGTCGCGATCATCCTGGTGGGCATCCTGTCGGGCGTGTTCACCGCCACCGAGTCGGCGGCAACCGCGGTGCTGTGGGCACTGGGCGTCACGGTGCTCGTCTACCGGTCCCTGAGCCGCAAGGACTTTTTCAAGGCCTGCGCCAAGGCCTGCAAGACGACCGGCGTGGTGCTGCTGCTGATCGGCATTTCCTCGGCCTTCGGCTACTTCATGGCCCTGTACGAAGTGCCGCAGAAGACCGGTGAGCTCATGACCAGCGTCTCGAGCGATCCGTGGGTCATCTTCCTGATGATCAACGTGCTGCTGTTCGTCCTCGGAACCTTCCTGGACATGGCCGCGACGATCCTGATCTGCACGCCCATCTTCCTGCCCATTGCCATGCAGTTCGGCATGAGCCCGGTGCAGTTCGGCATCGTCATGCTGATCAACTGCGCGCTCGGCCTCAACACGCCGCCGGTCGGCACCACGCAGTTCATAGGCTGTGCGATCGGAGGCGTGTCGGTCGGGCAGGTGATGCGGTCGATCTGGCCGTTCTACGGCGCCCTGCTGATCTGCCTGATGCTCGTGACCTACGTGCCGGCGTTCTCGATGTGGCTGCCTGACCTCGTCAACGCGGCCAAGTGACGGCAAAGACCAGCAACGCGGAGTTCTTCGTTCCCATGGCCGACTCATCCTCTTCCCCCGCGGTGCGCCCGCCACACCGCATCCACATGCATGCGGCGGACAACGTCGCCATCGTGGCCAACGACGGCGGCCTGAAGGCTGGCGCCACCTTCGCCGACGGCCTGGTGCTGGTGGACAACGTGCCGCAGGGCCACAAGGTCGCGCTCACCGACCTGGCCGAGGGCGACGCCGTCGTCCGCTACAACGTGGTGATCGGCTACGCGCTGAAAGCCATTGCGCGCGGCAGCTGGGTGCACGAACGCCTGCTGAAGATGCCCGCCGCGCGCGAGCTCGAAGGCCTGCCGATCGCCACCGTCAAGCCGCCCGCGCAACCGCCGCTCGAGGGCTACACCTTCGAGGGCTACCGCAACCTCGACGGCTCGGTGGGCACGCGCAACATCCTCGCCATCACGCAGACCGTGCAGTGCGTGGCAGGCGTGGTCGACTTCGCGGTGCAGCGCATCAAGGCCGAGCTGCTGCCGAAATATCCCAACGTCGACGACGTGGTGGGCCTCTCGCACAGCTACGGCTGCGGCGTGGCGATCGATGCGCCCGACGCCATCATCCCGATCCGCACGCTGCGCAACATCAGCCTCAACCCGAACTTCGGCGGCGAGGTGATGGTCATCAGCCTGGGATGCGAGAAGCTGCAGCCCGAGCGCCTGCTGCCGCCGGGCAGCATCGCGCTGGTGGACGAGCGCAGCGTGGCCGACGTCGGCACCACGGCCGACAGCAAGCTCGACGTGGTGTGCCTGCAGGACGATGCGCACGTCGGCTTCATGTCGATGGTCGACTCGATCCTGCGGCAGGCCGAAGAGCATCTGGAGCGGCTCAATGCCCGCCGGCGCGAGACCGTGCCCGCGAGCGAGCTGGTGGTGGGCGTGCAGTGCGGCGGCAGCGATGCGTTCTCGGGCGTCACCGCCAATCCGGCCGTGGGCTTTTGCACCGACCTGCTGGTGCGCGCCGGCGCCACCGTGATGTTCTCGGAAGTGACCGAGGTGCGCGACGGCATCGACCAGCTCACCTCGCGCGCAACCACGCCTGAAGTAGCCGAAGCCATGATCCGCGAGATGGCCTGGTACGACGCCTACCTGGACCGCGGCCGCGTCGACCGCAGCGCCAACACCACGCCGGGCAACAAGAAGGGCGGACTCTCGAACATCGTCGAAAAGGCGATGGGCTCGATCGTCAAGAGCGGCAGCGCGCCGATCTCGGGCGTGGTTTCGCCGGGCGAGAAGGCCAGGCAGAAGGGCCTGCTCTATGCCGCCACGCCCGCCAGCGACTTCATCTGCGGCACGCTGCAGCTGGCCGCCGGCATGAACCTGCACGTGTTCACCACCGGCCGCGGCACGCCCTACGGCCTGGCTGAGGTGCCGGTGATCAAGGTGGCCACGCGCAGCGACCTGGCGCGCCGCTGGCACGACCTGATGGACGTGAACGCGGGCCGCATCGCCGACGGCGACGCCACCATCGAGGACATCGGCTGGGAGATGTTCCGCCTGATGCTCGACGTGGCCAGCGGCCGCAAGAAAACCTGGGCCGAACAGTGGAAGCTGCACAACGCGCTGGTGCTGTTCAACCCGGCTCCCGTGACCTGAACCACCGACCTCGAAAGGAACACCCATGGAAGACCTCAAGGGCAAGACAGCGCTCGTCACCGGCGCCAGCACCGGCATCGGTGCCGCCGTGGCCATTGCGTTCGCCGCGCGCGGCATGCGCGTGGCGGTGCACTACAACAGCTCGGCCGACGCCGCCAACCAGGTCGTCGAGACCATCCGCAAGGCCGGCGGCGACGCCTTTGCGCTGCAGGCCGACGTGCGCGACACCGCCGCCATCCGCGAATGCGTCAAGCAGACGGCATCGCGCTTCGGCCGCATCGACGTGCTGGTGAACAACGCCGGCAGCCTGGTCAAGCGCGTGCCCATCGCCGAGTTCGACGATGCGCTGTTCGACGAAGTGATGCACATCAACGCACGCTCCGTGCTCGCTTTTGCGCGCGAGGTGGTGCCGCTGATGCGCACCCACGGCGGCGGCAACATCATCAACGTGACCTCGGTCGCGGCGCGCACCGGCGGCGGGCCCGGCGCCTACCTGTATGCGGGCTCCAAGGGCTTCGTGAGCACCGCGACGCACGGGCTCGCCCGGGAACTCGTCGGCGACAGGATCCGCGTGAACGCCGTGGCACCGGGCGTCATCCAGACGCCGTTCCAGGACCGCTTCTCGACGCCCGCAATGCTGGAAGCGTTCCGCACCGCCATCCCCATGGGCCGCATCGGCTCGCCTGACGAATGCGTGGGCGCCTTCCTCTACCTGGCTTCGGAGCAGCTCTCGGGCTACGTGACCGGCCAGGTGATCGAAGTGAACGGCGGGCAGTACATGCCCTGACGCGGAAACGCCCTCTTCTCGAGGCTTGCAACAACAAATCGACAACAGAGACAACACCCTGATGAAAAGAAAAACGTTGCTTGGCGTTCCCCGAGCGGTCCGCTTCGGCATCGCCCTGCTGTCTGCCGTTGCGGGCCACGCCTCGGCCGCCACCTGGGTCTACGTTTCCAACGCCGACAGCCAGGAGATCTCTGTGCTCGAGCTGGACCGCGCGCAAGGCGTGCTCAAGCCCGTGCAAGCGCTCAACGTCGGCGGCACGGTCATGCCGATGGCGGTGAGCCCCGACAAGCGCGTGCTGTATGCCGCGCTGCGCTCGCAGCCGTTCCGCGTGGTCAGCATGTCGATCGACGCGGCCACCGGCAAGCTGCAGAAACTCGGCGAGGCGCCGCTGGCCGACAGCATGGCCAACATCGGCCTTGACGCGAGCGGCAAGTGGCTCTTCGCGGCTTCCTACCAGGGCGGCAAGATCTCGGTCAACGCCATCGGCAAGGACGGCGCGGCGGGCGCCATCCAGCAGTTGGTGCAGACCGGGCCGAATGCGCATGCGGTCCGCGCCGATACGAGCAACCGCTTCGTGCTCGCCACCAGCCTGGGCGGCGACAACGTGTCGAGCTGGCGCTTCGATGCGGACAAAGGGCTGCTGTCGGCCAATGATCCGCCGCTGACCATGAGCACCGCCAAATCGGGGCCGCGCCACTTCGTCTGGGACAAGGCGCAGCGGCACGTCTACCTGCTGAACGAGCTCGATGCGAGCCTGCATGTGTACGCATGGGACGCCGCGCGCGGCACGCTCAAGCTCGAGCAAAGCACCACCGTGCTGCCGGCCGGCTTCACGGGCAAGCCGTGGGCGGCCGACCTGCACCTGACGCCCGATGGGCGCTACCTGTACGCCTCGGAGCGCACGTCGAGCACGCTTTCGGCCTTCCGGGTGGACGCGTCCACCGGACAGCTGAAGCCGCTCGGCCAGACGCCGACCGAGAAAACGCCGCGCGGCTTCGCGATCGATTCGAGCGGCCGCTATCTGATTGCCGCCGGGCAGGAGTCGCACAGCGCTGCGCTGTACGCCATCGACCCGGCCACCGGCGCACTGGGCAAGCCCTCGCGCATCAGCGTGGGCAAGAACCCGAACTGGATCGAAATCGTCGACGCACCGTGACGACGACCCGCAACATCATCAAAGGAGATATCGCCATGCAACGCCGCACACTGATTCGCACCGCCCTCGCCTCTTCGCTCGCCGCGGGCCTGCCCGCTTTCGCGCAGGGCCCCGGCAACTGGCCCACGGGCAAGGCCATCACCTACCTCGTGCCGTTTCCCGCGGGCGGCACCACCGACGTGCTGGCCCGCCTGATCGGCCAGAAGCTCGGCACCGCGCTGGGCACGAGCGTGATCATCGACAACAAGGGCGGTGCCGGCGGCAGCGTGGGCTCCGAGATCGGCTCGCGCGCGGCGCCCGACGGCTTCACGATGGTGGGCGGCACGATCAGCTCGCACGCGATCAACGTGAGCCTGTACCCGAAGCTCGGCTACGACCCGCAGAAATCGTTTGCCCCGGTGACGCTGATCGGCACCAACCCGCTGGTGCTGGTGGTGAACCAGGCCAGCCCCTACAAGACGCTGAAGGACGTGCTGGAAGCCAGCAAGACCAAGTCGGGCGGGCTCTCGTCGGCCTCGGCCGGCACGGGCACCTCGCAGCACCTGTCGCTCGAACTGCTGGCGTTCAAGTCGGGCGTGAAGTTCACGCACATTCCCTACAAGGGCAGCGGCCCGGCGATCCAGGACGTGATCGGCGGCCAGGTCGACATGATGTTCGACACCTCGGTGGTGGCAGGCCCGCACGTGCAGAGCGGCAAGCTGCGCGCCATTGCCGTGACCTCGGCCAAGCGCCTGGCCTCGATGCCCGACGTGCCGACGGTTGCGGAGTCCGGCATCGCGGGCCTGCAGGACTTCGAGGTGCTGTCGTGGCAGGCGATCTTCGTGCCCGCGGGCACGCCGGCGCCCGTCGTCGACCGGCTGCACACCGAGATCCGCAAGATCCTTGCAACGCCCGAGATGCAGGAAAAGCTCAAGGGCTTCGGCATGGAGCCGGCCGACCTCAGCACGGCAAAGATCGCGGCCTTCCAGAAGGCCGAGGTCGAAAAGTGGGCGCAGGTGATCAAGGCCGCGGGCATCAAGGCGGACTGACGCCAGCCGGGAAACGGCGCGCCGGATACAAGGGAAGCCTCCTACGTCCGGCCCGCCGGGCGCTTTATAGAATGCCCCTCCGATTCGCACTCCAGGCATTCCAGGCCTCCCACACGTGTCCGACCGCTCTGCCGTACTGCCCCAATACCTGTTCCCCAAGCAGGCCCTGACGAACTTCGCCGGCTGGGTCGCGGGCAAGGAACGCGGCGCCGTCACCACATGGATCATCCGGCGCTTCGTTGCCAAGTACGGCGTCGACATGGGCGAGGCGCTCGAATCCGACATCAACCACTACAAGAGCTTCAACCAGTTCTTCACGCGCGCGCTCAAGCCCGGCGTGCGGCCTCTTGCGCAGGCCGACCTCGTGTGCCCGGTGGACGGCGCAATCAGCCAGTTCGGAGCCATCGAGGGCGACCAGATCTTCCAGGCCAAGGGCCACAACTACAGCACCACCGCGCTGGTCGGCGGCGACGCGGTGCTCGCGGCGCGCTTCGCGCACGGCAGCTTCGCCACGCTGTACCTGAGCCCGAAGGACTACCACCGCATCCACATGCCCTGCGACGGGCGCCTGGTGCGCATGATCCACGTGCCCGGCGACCTGTTCTCGGTCAACCCGGTCACGGCGCGCGGCGTGCCCGGGCTGTTCGCGCGCAACGAGCGCGTGGTGTGCGTCTTCGAATCGGCGCACGGGCCCTTCGTGCTGGTGCTGGTGGGTGCCACCATCGTCGGCAGCATGGCCACCGTGTGGCACGGCGTGGTCAATCCGCCGCGCGGCGGCGAGCTGCGCGAATGGCACTACGCCGATCAGCAGATCGTGCTCGGGCAGGGCGAGGAGATGGGCCGCTTCCTGCTCGGCTCCACCGTCGTCATGCTGTTCCCGCCACCCCCGCTGGCCTTCAACGCCGACTGGGCACCCACCCGGCCGGTCCGGCTGGGCGAAGCCATGGCCAATTTCGCAAATTTGTGAAGCTTTGTCTCACGGCCCGCATGCAGCATGCACCCGTAGCTATAAAACTAGTAGCATCGTGATCCTTGCGCTATAGTCGCCGACGCAACGCGCGGTCCCTGATAGCGAGCCAACAAGAACGCGAGGCACCGGCCCTGCCCAGGACCGATGGCCCGCCCAGCCCCGAGGAGATGATGTCGATGAGTACCAAGGAAAACGCAGCCGTCAGCCAGCTGCTTGCGCTTCTCGAGGCCCGCTACGCGCTTCGCGTGCTCTGGGCGCTGCGCGACGGCCATGCCCAGACCTTCCGGCTGCTGCAGGACAGCGTCGGCAGCATCACCCCCAACACGCTCAACACCCGCATCAAGGAACTGCGCGAGGCCGGCCTCGTGAGCCACGGCGGCGATGGCTACAGCCTCACCGTGAGCGGGCAGGACCTCCTCAAGAGGCTCTCGGACCTGCAGGCCTTCGCGGGCAAATGGCAGCTGGGCCAGGTCAAGAAGGCCGCGGCACCTGCAGCACCGGCGCCTGCCGCGCCTTCATCGTCTTCGCCTTCGGCCCCTCCTTCTTCTTCCTCTTCCCCGGGCGCACCGCCCTCTGCCCCGCCTGCTGCGCCGTCCCCGCCCTCCTCCGTCCCGCCTCTTGACACTGGCAATTGAGCAGGCCGGCCGGGCCGCTGCCGGGCGTCGGTAAACTCCGCGCCTTCGGTCCGTTTATCCATCCACCTTCCATCCCATTGACGCAAGGAGCGTTCAACATGCCTACCACTCCCTCCGGCCTGCAATACGAAGACACCACCGTGGGCGACGGCGCAGAAGCCAAGGCCGGCCAGCACGTGCATGTGCACTACACCGGCTGGCTCTACAACGACGGCGTGCAAGGCGCCAAGTTCGACTCGAGCCGCGACCGCAACGACCCGTTCGCGTTCTCGCTGGGCGCAGGCCAGGTCATCAAGGGCTGGGACGAAGGCGTTGCCGGCATGAAGATCGGCGGCAAGCGCACGCTGATCATTCCCGCTTCGCTGGGCTACGGCGCACGCGGCGCGGGCGGCGTGATTCCCCCGAACGCCACCCTGAAGTTCGACGTCGAACTGCTCGACGCACACTGATCGTTCCCAAGCCAGGACTTGGCACGAAGGCCCGATTGCGGGCCTTTTTCATGCCTCCGCGGTCTCTTTTGCCGCATTTTTTCGCTTGAAAAGCCCCTGACCAGCCCCAAGTGGCTGGCTATCGTTTGTTTCCCGGCCCCCCGCCGGTTCTTTGAAAAATGTCTGACCCGCAACAATCCGCACAGAATTCGCAAATGCTGCAAGGCGAGCCAAGCCCCGAAGAACTGGAAGCCGCACAGGCTGCCAACGAAGCGGAGGCGCAGGACGCGCTGGCCGCGGCCCAGGGCGAACTCGCTGCCCTGCAGGCCAAGAACGCCGAACTGTCCGACCAGTACCTGCGCGCCCAGGCCGACGTGCAGAACGCCCGCCGCCGCGCCGACGACGAAATCACCAAGGCGCGCAAGTTCGCGGTCGAAGCCTTTGCCGAGAGCCTGCTGCCGGTGACCGACAGCCTCGAAGCCGGCCTGGCCATCAAGGACGCCACGCCCGAACAGATCCGCGAAGGCGCCGAAGCCACGCTGCGCCAGCTCAAGAGCGCGCTCGAGCGCAACAAGGTGATCGAGGTGGCCCCGGCCCCCGGCGCCAAGTTCGACCCGCACCAGCACCAGGCCATCTCGGTGGTGCCCGCTCCCGAGCAGGAACCCAACACCGTGGTGAGCGTGCTCCAGAAGGGCTACACCATCAACGACCGCGTGCTGCGCCCCGCGCTGGTCACGGTCAGCGCCCCCAGGTAAGCGGCGCCGTACACACGATTCCCACAGGAAATCCCCGCTTCATACCTTGAATCGCGCCGGGTTATCCACAAGTTCATAACAACATACTTTTCAGGCTTTCAGGAGTAAGAACATGGCAAAGATCATCGGCATCGACCTCGGCACCACCAACTCGTGCGTGTCGATCATGGAAGGCAACACCACGCGTGTGATCGAGAACTCGGAAGGTGCGCGCACCACGCCGTCGATCGTGGCCTACCAGGAAGACGGCGAAGTGCTGGTCGGTGCCTCGGCCAAGCGCCAGGCCGTGACCAATCCCAAGAACACGCTGTACGCGATCAAGCGCCTGATCGGCCGCAAGTTCGAGGAGAAGGAAGTCCAGAAGGACATCGACCTCATGCCCTACACCATCGCGAAGGCCGACAACGGCGACGCGTGGGTGGAAGTGCGCGGCAAGAAGATCGCGCCCCAGCAGGTCAGCGCCGACATCCTGCGCAAGATGAAGAAGACCGCCGAAGACTATCTCGGCGAAGCCGTGACCGAAGCCGTGATCACGGTGCCGGCCTACTTCAACGACGCGCAGCGCCAGGCCACCAAGGACGCCGGCCGCATTGCGGGCCTGGACGTCAAGCGCATCATCAACGAGCCCACCGCCGCGGCCCTGGCCTTTGGCCTGGACAAGCAGGACAAGGCCGACCGCAAGATCGCCGTGTATGACCTGGGCGGCGGCACCTTCGACGTGTCGATCATCGAAATCGCGGACGTCGACGGCGAGAAGCAGTTCGAAGTGCTGTCGACCAACGGCGACACCTTCCTGGGCGGCGAAGACTTCGACCAGCGCATCATCGACTACATCATTGCCGAGTTCAAGAAAGAGCAAGGCGTGGACCTGGGCAAGGACGTGCTCGCGCTGCAGCGCCTGAAGGAAGCCGCCGAAAAGGCCAAGATCGAGCTGTCGAACAGCGCGCAGACCGACATCAACCTGCCCTACATCACGGCCGACGCCTCGGGTCCGAAGCACCTGAACATCAAGCTCACGCGCGCCAAGCTCGAAAGCCTGGTCGACGAGCTGGTCGAGCGCACCATCGCGCCCTGCCGCCTGGCCATCAAGGACGCCGGCATCAGCGTGTCGGACATCAACGACGTGATCCTGGTCGGCGGCATGACCCGCATGCCCAAGGTGCAGGAAAAAGTGAAGGCCTTCTTCGGCAAGGAGCCGCGCAAGGACGTGAACCCCGATGAGGCCGTGGCCGTCGGCGCCGCCATCCAGGGCCAGGTGCTCTCGGGCGACCGCAAGGACGTGCTGCTGCTGGACGTGACCCCGCTGTCGCTGGGCATCGAGACCATGGGCGGCGTGATGACCAAGATGATCACGAAGAACACCACGATCCCGACGAAGTTCGCGCAGACCTTCTCCACCGCCGAGGACAACCAGCCGGCCGTGACCATCAAGGTGTTCCAGGGCGAGCGCGAGATCGCCTCGGGCAACAAGCTGCTCGGCGAATTCAACCTCGAAGGCATTCCGCCGGCCTCGCGCGGCACGCCGCAGATCGAGGTGAGCTTCGACATCGACGCCAACGGCATCCTGCACGTGGGCGCCAAGGACAAGGGCACCGGCAAGGAAAACAAGATCACCATCAAGGCGAACTCGGGCCTGTCGGAAGACGAGATCCAGAAGATGGTGAAGGACGCCGAGCTCAACGCGGCCGAGGACAAGAAGAAGGTCGAGCTCGTGCAGGCCCGCAACCAGGGCGAAGCCATGGTGCACAGCGTGAAGAAGTCGCTCGGCGAGCACGGCGCGAGCCTGGACGCCGGCGAGAAGGAAAAGATCGAAGCCGCGATCAAGGACCTGGAAGAAACCCTCAAGGGCGAGGACAAGGCCGCGATCGAGGAAAAGACCAACACGCTGATGACCGCCAGCCAGAAGCTCGGCGAAAAGATGTATGCCGATGCGCAGGCCGCGGCAGGCGCCGCCGGCGGCCCGGGTGCCGCTGCTGGCCCGGAAGCTGCAAGCGCCCCGGCCGACGACAACGTGGTCGACGCCGAGGTCAAGGAAGTCAAGAAGGGCTGATCCTCAGTCCTTCGAACGAGGCTGGACCACCTGACCGGGTGTTCCAGCCTTTCTCGCTTCAAGTTACGGCTTCCCGCCCGCCCCGACCGAACCAGCCATGGCCACAAAACGCGACTACTACGAAACCCTCGGCGTTCCCAAGAACGCGAGCGAGGAGGAAATCAAGAAGGCTTATCGCAAGCTTGCGATGAAGCACCACCCGGACCGCAACCACGGCGACACCACCAAGGACGCCGAGTCCAAGTTCAAGGAGGTCAAGGAAGCCTACGAAATGCTGTCCGACGCGCAAAAGCGCGCGGCCTACGACCAGTACGGCCACGCCGGCGTCGACCCCAACATGCGCGGCGGCCCCGGCGCTGAGGGCTTCGGCGGCTTTGCAGAGGCCTTTGGCGACATCTTCGGCGACGTGTTCGGCGGCGCGCGCGGGCGCACCAGCGGCGGGCGCCAGGTGTTCCGCGGCAGCGACCTGAGCTATGCGATGGAAGTCACGCTGGAAGAAGCGGCCGAAGGCAAGGAAGCGCAGATCCGCATCCCCAGCTGGGACGACTGCGGCACCTGCAAGGGCACCGGCGCCAAGCCCGGCACCAAGCCCATCACCTGCACCACCTGCCACGGCGCCGGCGCCGTGCAGATGCGCCAGGGCTTCTTCAGCGTGCAGCAGACCTGCCCCACCTGCCACGGCAGCGGCAAGATCATTCCCGAGCCCTGCACCGTGTGCCATGGCCAGGGCAAGATCAAGAACAACAAGACGCTCGAGGTCAAGATCCCGGCCGGCATCGACGACGGCATGCGCATCCGCAGCACCGGCAACGGCGAACCGGGCACCAACGGCGGACCGCCCGGCGACCTGTACATCGAGATCCGCCTCAAGAAGCACGAGCTGTTCGAGCGCGACGGCGACGACCTGCACTGTGTGGTGCCCGTCAGCGTGACCACCGCGGCGCTGGGCGGCGAGATCAGCGTGCCCACGCTCAAGGGCGCCGCCGCCATCGACATTCCCGATGGCACCCAGAGCGGCAAGCAGTTCCGCCTGCGCGGCAAGGGCATCAAGGGTGTGCGCTCCAGCTATCCGGGCGACCTGTACTGCCACGTGCGCGTCGAAACGCCGGTCAAGCTCACCGAGCACCAGCGCAAGCTGCTCAAGGAGCTCGACGAATCGCTCAAGAAGGGCGGCGACAAGCACAGCCCGACCGACAAGGGCTGGTTCGACAAGGCCAAGGAATTCTTCAGCTGAAGGCCCGGCGCTGCCGATTCCCCTGTCTTTTCAAGTAGTTAGAAAGCCGCGGCACGGACTCGCTTCGATGCCGCCCTGCTTCGCGCACGCGAACGGTGCCTGCCGACCCCGTTCGGTGCCGCGCACCATGACGACACCGCCTCGGAACCTCGCCGACCACGCCTTGGCGCGCTTTCCCACGCCCACATGCGCGAGGTGCCCATCAAAAGATGGCGCAAGGATTGCTTTTATATATTTTGCGATTGAGCAATAAACCTAAACACGACCTGGCGCGTTATTGGTGTGTAACCGTTTTGAGCCGCCGGGGGCTCATTAGGAGGTGCTTTCGCCGGAAAAGATGCAATGACTGCATATGCCGATCGCCATAGGTATTTTCACTGGGCGGCAGGGTGGCGCTGAGTTCGATAGCCCGAACCCTGAAATTTAGCTGGAATTGCCAAATGCTGCGGGTTTTTCTCAGGAACTTTACTCGGCACTGTGGTTCTGATTTAACAAAGAATTTTCCGGGTGCACTCTTTGCTTTATGCTGTTTGTGCAGATGGAGATTAAGGGAGTTTCGATGGCTTGCAGCCATGGGCGGTACACCTTTAAAAAGTTGCTACGCGTTGCGGCTGCTGGCTTCGGGTCCAATAAACCCGCAGACCTGATGGAGGCGTGACCATGGATGTGATCAGCAACTTTGCCGCCCGTTACGAGCGCACCCGCGAGGAAGTCCTCTCGCTGCAGGACTTCCTGGATATCTGCAAACGCGACCCCACCGCGTATGCCACCGCGTCCGAGCGGATGCTCAAGGCCATCGGCGAACCCGAGCTGGTCGACACGCGCAACGATTCCCGGCTTTCGCGGATCTTCGCGAACAAGGTCATCAAGATCTACCCCGCGTTCAAGGAGTTCTACGGCATGGAGGACGCCATCGAGCAGGTGGTGTCGTACTTCAGGCATGCCGCCCAGGGCCTCGAGGAAAAGAAACAGATCCTCTATCTGCTCGGCCCCGTCGGTGGCGGCAAGAGCTCGATCGCCGAGCGCCTGAAGCAGCTCATGGAGCATGTGCCCTTCTATGCCATCCAGGGTTCGCCGGTCAACGAGACGCCGCTGGGCCTCTTCGATGCCGCCGAAGACGGCGAGATCCTCGAGAAGGAATACGGCATCCCGCGGCGCTACCTGAACCGCATCCTCTCGCCCTGGGCCGTGAAGCGGCTCGAGGAGTACGGCGGCGACATCCGCCAGTTCAAGGTGGTCAAGCGCTACCCGTCGGTGCTGCGCCAGATCGCCGTGGCCAAGACCGAGCCGGGCGACGAGAACAACCAGGACATCTCCTCGCTGGTCGGCAAGATCGACATCCGCAAGCTCGAGACCTACGCCCAGGACGACCCCGACGCCTACGCCTATTCGGGCGGCCTCTGCCTGGCCAACCAGGGCCTGCTGGAGTTCGTGGAAATGTTCAAGGCGCCCATCAAGGTGCTGCACCCGCTGCTCACGGCCACGCAGGAAAGCAACTTCAAGGGCACCGAGGGCTTCGGTGCCATTCCGTTCGACGGCATCGTGCTGGCACACAGCAACGAGAGCGAATGGAAGGCTTTCCGCAACAACAAGAACAACGAGGCTTTCCTCGACCGCATCTACATCGTCAAGGTGCCCTACTGCCTGCGCGCCTCCGAAGAAATCAAGATCTACGAGAAGCTGGTGCGCAACTCGTCGCTCGCCAAGGCGCCCTGCGCCCCCGGCACGCTGCGCATGATGGCCCAGCTCTCGGTGCTCACGCGGCTGAAGGAGCCCGAGAACTCCAGCATCTACAGCAAGATGCAGGTCTACGACGGCGAGAACCTCAAGGACACCGACCCCAAGGCCAAGTCGATCCAGGAATACCGCGACTACGCCGGCGTCGACGAAGGCATGAGCGGCGTCTCGACCCGCTTCGCGTTCAAGATCATCTCGAAGGTGTTCAACTTCGACAGCTCCGAGGTGGCGGCCAACCCGGTGCACCTGATGTACGTGCTCGAGCAGCAGATCGAGCGCGAGCAGTTTCCGCCGGAAACCGAGCAGAAGTACATCAGCTACATCAAGGAGCTGCTGGCGCCGCGCTATGCCGAGTTCATCGGCAAGGAAATCCAGACCGCCTACCTGGAAAGCTACAGCGAGTACGGCCAGAACATCTTCGACCGCTACGTCACCTATGCCGACTACTGGATCCAGGACCAGGAGTTCCGCGACGTGGACACCGGCGAAGTGTTCGACCGCGCCTCGCTCAACGCCGAACTCGAGAAGATCGAGCGGCCCGCAGGCATCGGCAATCCGAAGGACTTCCGCAACGAGATCGTCAACTTCGTGCTGCGCGCGCGCGCCGGCAACGCCGGTCGCAATCCGGCATGGACCAGCTACGAGAAGCTGCGCGCGGTGATCGAGAAGAAGATGTTCTCCAACACCGAGGAACTCCTGCCGGTGATCAGCTTCAACACCAAGAGCAGCGCCGACGAGCAGAAGAAGCACGAGGACTTCGTGACCCGCATGGTCGAGAAAGGCTATACGGCCAAGCAGGTCCGCCTGCTCTGCGAGTGGTACCTGCGCGTGCGCAAGAGTTCATAGCGGCAGTTCACAGCGGCGGGGCCCCCAAGGCTTCGCCCCCTTTTTGCAAGGAGCTTTGACAACATCGTGGCCATCCTGCAGCAGATCATCGACCGCCGGCTTTCGGGCAAGAACAAGTCCATTGGCAACCGCGAGCGCTTCCTCAGGCGCTACCGAGGGCAGATCCAGGAGGCCGTGCGGCGCGCGGTCAGCGGGCGCAACATCCGCGAACTGGAGCAAGGCGAAGATGTCACCCTGCCGCGCCACGACGTGTCCGAACCCGTCTTCGGCCATGCGCGCGGCGGCGACCGCGAGTACGTGCATCCGGGCAACCAGGAATACCTGAAGGGCGATCGCATTGCGCGTCCGGAGGGGCAGGCCGGCGGCGGCTCGGGAAGCGGCGAGGCCGGAGACAGCGGCGAAGGCGAGGACGACTTCGTGTTCCGCCTCACGCGCGAGGAGTTCATGCGCGTGTTCTTCGACGACCTGGCGCTGCCGCACCTCATTCGCACCCAGATCGCCGAGGTGCCCGAATGGAAGAGCCACCGGGCCGGCTTCACGAGCGACGGATCGCCCAACAACCTGCACGTGGTGCGCTCGATGCGCGGCGCCCTGGCGCGGCGCATTGCGCTGGGCGGCGAGCCGCGCAAGGAGCTGCGCCGCCTGGAGACGCACCTGCTGCACCTGCGGCAGCATCCGCAGGCCGATCAGCCCCTGATCCAGAAGGAAATCCTCGAGACCGAGGAGCGGATCGCCGAACTGCGCCGAACCTCGCGCCATGTGCCCTACATCGACCCGATCGACCTGCGCTACCGCAACCGGGTAAAGACGCCCGTGCCCAGCGCCAAGGCCGTGATGTTCTGCCTCATGGACGTGTCGGGATCGATGGACGAGGCGCGCAAGGACATGGCCAAGCGCTTCTTCATGCTGCTCTACATGTTCCTCACGCGCCACTACGAGACCATCGACCTGGTGTTCCTGCGCCACCACACGCAGGCGCAGGAAGTCACCGAGGAAGAGTTCTTCCATGCCACCGAAACGGGCGGCACCGTGGTGTCGAGCGCGCTGGTGCTGATGGACGAGATCATCAAGGCGCGCTACCCGAGCGGCGAATGGAACGTCTACGGTGCGCAGGCGAGCGACGGCGACAACTGGCACCAGGACAGCGGGCGCTGCCGCGAGCTGCTGGTCGACCACATCCTTCCTGTGGTGCGCTACTACGCCTATGTGCAGGTGGCCGAGACCGAGCAGAACCTGTGGCAGGAATACGCACAGCTCGAAGGCATCGAGCCCAATTTTGCGATGCGCAAGGTATCGGACGCGCGGGACATCTATCCCGTCTTCCGCGACCTCTTCAAGAAGGAGGGAGTGCCCGCATGACCTCCGACCACCCTCCCCTCGAGCGCGGCACCGAGCGCCTGGAGCGCCTGCCCAGTCCGTCGGACTGGACCTTCGATCTCATCGAAACTTACCACACCGAGATCGCGAAAACGGCCAGGAGCTTCGGCCTGGACGTGTATCCCAACCAGCTCGAGGTGATCACCGCCGAGCAGATGATGGATGCCTACGCCAGCGTCGGCATGCCCATGATCTATCGCCACTGGTCGTACGGCAAGCAGTTCATCGCCACCGAGAAGAACTACCGCCGCGGCCACATGGGGCTGGCCTACGAGATCGTCATCAACTCGGACCCCTGCATTGCCTACCTGATGGAAGAGAACACCATGGCCATGCAGGCCCTGGTGATCGCGCATGCGGCCTATGGCCACAACAGCTTCTTCAAGGGCAACTACCTGTTCCGGATGTGGACCGATGCGTCCTCGATCATCGACTACCTCGTCTATGCGCGGCACTACATCGCCGAGTGCGAGGAACGGCACGGCCTCGATGCGGTGGAGCAGCTGCTCGACTCCTGCCATGCGCTGATGAACTACGGCGTCGACCGCTACCGCCGCCCGCAGAAGCGCTCGCTGGCGCAGGAAGGCACGCAGCGCGCCGAACGCGAGCGCTACATGCAGCAGCAGGTCAACGACCTCTGGCGCACCCTGCCGCGCAAGAGCGAACACACCACCGAGTCCGACTCGTCCCGCCGCTTCCCCTCGGAGCCGCAGGAGAACCTGCTCTACTTCATCGAGAAGAATGCCGCGCTGCTCGAGCCCTGGCAGCGCGAGGTGGTGCGCATCGTGCGCAAGATCGCGCAGTATTTCTATCCGCAGCGCCAGACCCAGGTCATGAACGAGGGCTGGGCCACGTTCTGGCACTACACCCTGCTGAACACCATGTACGACCGCGGCCAGCTCGCCGACGGCTTCATGATGGAGTGGCTCAGCTCGCACACCGGCGTGATCTTCCAGCCGCCCGTCGGGCATCGCGCCTACAGCGGCATCAATCCCTATGCGCTGGGCTTCTCGATGTTCACCGAGCTGCGGCGCATCTGCGAAAAGCCCACCGAGGAAGACCGCCGCTGGTTCCCCGACTTTGCAGGCACCGAATGGGTCAAGACGCTCGACTACGCCATGCGCAACTTCAAGGACGAAAGCTTTATCGGCCAGTTCCTGAGCCCCAAGACCATGCGCGATTTCAGGCTGTTCGCGATCCGCGACCACCAGAGCGAGCCCGAGCTCGAGGTGTCCGCCATCCACGACGACAGCGGCTACCACGCGCTGCGCGAATCGCTGTCACGCCAGTACGACATCAGCAGCAGGGAGCCCGACATCCAGGTGTGGAACGTCAACATGCGCGGCGACCGCGCGCTGACGCTGCGCCACACGCAGCGCAACAACCTGCCGTTGCACGACGATGCCGAAGAAGTGCTGAAGCACGTCGCGCGTCTGTGGGGCTTCGACGTGCACCTGGAAAGCGTCGACGCCCAGGGCCACATCAGCCGCAGCTGGAAGGCCGTCGCGCCGCGGCAAACCGACTGATCGGCCGCAGCACCGGGCTCAGGGCACCAGCGCCGCGATGGCCAACGCGTAGCCCTTCACGCCAAGACCCACGATGATGCCGCGCGCCGCGGGCGAGATGTACGAGCGGTGGCGGAACTCCTCGCGCGCGTGCACGTTGGAGATGTGCAGTTCGATCAGCGGCACGCTCGCGCCCTTGATGGCGTCGTGCAGCGCGATCGAGGTGTGGGTGTAGGCGCCCGGGTTCATCACCACGCCCAGCATGTGGCCCGCGGCCACCTCGCGGCCGGCCTCGTGGATCCAGTCGATCAGCACGCCCTCGTGGTTCGACTGGCGGCATTCGATCTCCACGCCGTGCTTCGCGCCGGCCTCCTGGCACAGGCGCTCGACGTCGGCCAGCGTGTCGCGTCCGTATTGCTCGGGCTCGCGGGTGCCGAGCAGGTTGAGATTGGGGCCGTTGAGGACGAGTATTTTCTTCATGGTGAATGAGCAACGTGCGATGCCGCCATTATGGTTGCGCTAAGGTGGCGCGCATCATGAGCACAGACAGCATTTCAACCTGGCACCCGGTGGCCGCCTCGGCCGAGCTGCGCCCCGGCGCCAACATCGTCGCGGGCTTTGCCGAAGGCCAGGAACTCGCCCTCTGGCGTTCGGCCAGCGGCGCCGCGCAGGCCTGGGAAAACCGCTGCCCGCACCGCAGCGTGCGCTTCACGCTGGGGCTGGTGGTGCAGGACCGCCTCGCCTGCGCGTACCACGGCTGGCAGTACGACGCCGGAAGCGGCCAGTGCGCGAGCATTCCCGCCCATCCCGGCATGCCGGCGCCGCGCAATGTGTGCGCGAAGCTGTTCCACGCCGCCGAGGCGGCCGGCATGCTGTGGGTGAGCCTCGCGGCCGCGGCGCCGCCTTCTCCGCCGCCGGGCAATGCCGTGCCGGCCGGCTGGTCGTTCTGCCGCATCCTCTGCGTGCGCGCCGGCGCGGCCCGCGTGCGCGATGCGCTCACGGCGCGCGGGTTCAGGGCAGAGGCGCCGCTTGCTTTGTGCGGCGCTCTCGGCGAGGTCGATGCCGCCGCACTGGTGCTCGATGCGCAGCCACGGCTGGCCTTCATTCACCTCTGGACGCCCGCCGCACCCGGCAGCGACGCCATGAAGAAGCTGCACGTCGCCGCGCGCGCCCTGCGCGGCGAAATCGAAGAACAACAGCAGCCGGAAGCCTGACCGGAAGAACCCCATGCCCTTCATCACCGATGACCCCAACATGCTCGACGACTGGCTGGTCGCCGGCCCCGCGGCCGCGCTCGCCGGCAGCTCCGAAGCGCGGCCCCGTGCGGTTCGCCTGCTCGGTGAGACGCTGCAGTTGTGGACCGATGCCGCCGGCATGCCGCAATGCCGGCTCGGCGCGCAGGCGCTCTCGGTCCAGGCGCGCCATGGCTATCTCTGGGTCTGCCCCGGTGGCCGACCCGCACGGCCGCTGTTCGACTTTCCCGAATACGGCGAACCCGGGCGCCGCATCGTCGATTGCGGCGCGATCGGCGTGGCGGTATCGGGCTTGCGCGTGATCGAGAACTTCCTCGACATGGCGCACTTCCCCTTCGTGCACGCCGGCTTCCTGGGCCAGGTGCCGCACACCGAGGTGGCGAAATACCAGGTGCAGGTCGATCCCGCCACGCACGAGATCTGGGCCACCGATTGCCGCTTCTGGCAGCCCCGCGCCTCGGCCGCCCACGGCAGCGGGAGCGAGGTGCTCTACAAGTACCGGGTGATGCAGCCGCTCTCGGCCATGCTCTACAAGTCGAGCGCGCGCGCCGACGAGCTCGATGCCATCGGCCTGTTCCTCCAGCCGCTGGACGACGAGCACGTGATCGCCCACACGCTGCTGGCCTGTTACGACGACACATCCACCGATGCCGAGCTCATCGCGTTCCAGCAGACGATCTTCGGGCAGGACAAGCCGATCCTGGAGAACCACGCCTTCAAGCGCATGCCACTCGAAGGCCGCGCCGAAACGCCGACGCGGGGCGACACCTCCTCCGTCACCTACCGGCGCTGGCTGCGCGAGCGCGGCATGCGCTTTGGCGTGAGGCAGGCGGCATGATCCGGCTCTACGACTACGCCCTGTCGGGCAACTGCTTCAAGGTGCGGCAGATGCTCGCCTGGCTCGGCATCGACCACCAGCGCGTGCCGGTCGACTTTCATCCGGGCCGCGAGCACCGGTCGGCCGCGTTCCTGGCGCACGTCAATCCGCTGGGCCAGCTTCCGGTGATCGACGACGAGGGCTTCGTGCTGCGCGACGCGCAGGCCATCCTCGTCTATCTCGCGAGCAAGCATGACGCCGAGGGCCGCTGGTACCCCGCCGATCCACAGCTGCGCGGCCAGGTCGCGATGTGGTTCGCGATTGCCGACGAGCTCACCCGCACCGCCTCGGCCGCGCGGCTGCACGATGCCTTCGGCTACGAGAACATCGACGTCGAGGCCTGCCGGCGCGGTGCGCATGCGATCTTCCGCCTGCTGGACGACCACCTGGCCGAGCGCGCCAGCGAGGGCCGGCAGTGGCTGGCCGGCCCGCATTCGACCGTGGCCGACCTGGCCTGCTTTCCCTATGCGGCGCTGGCCGGCGAAGGCGGCATTTCGCTGGACGAATACCCCGCCCTGCGACACTGGATCTGGAACTTCCGCCACCTGCCCGGCTTCATCGGAATGTCGGGTATCTTTGCCACCGGGGCGGCCTGAACGCCCGCCTCGCTATCCTTGTCCCTTTGCCCTGAAGCGCCATGAAAACCAAAGCTGCCGTCGCCTGGAAATCCGGAGCCCCGCTCACCATCGAAACCGTCGACCTCGAAGGACCGAAATTCGGCGAGGTGCTGGTCGAGATCAAGGCCACGGGCATCTGCCACACCGACTACTACACGCTCTCGGGCGCCGACCCCGAAGGCATCTTCCCGGCCATCCTCGGCCATGAGGGTGCGGGCATCGTGGTCGACGTAGGCCCCGGCGTCACCACGCTGAAAAAGGGCGACCACGTCATTCCGCTCTACACGCCCGAATGCCGCCAGTGCAAGTTCTGCCTGTCGCGCAAGACCAACCTCTGCCAGCTGATCCGCGGCACGCAGGGCAAGGGCCTGATGCCCGACGCCACCAGCCGCTTCAGCCTGGACGGCAAGCCCATCTTCCACTACATGGGCACCAGCACCTTCAGCAACTACACCGTCGCCCCCGAGATCTCGCTGGCCAAGATCCGCGAGGACGCGCCGTTCGACAAGGTCTGCTACATCGGCTGCGGCGTGACCACCGGCATCGGCGCGGTGATCTTCACGGCCAAGGTGGAAGCCGGCGCCAACGTGGTGGTGTTCGGCCTCGGCGGCATCGGCCTCAACGTGATCCAGGGCGCCAGGATGGTGGGCGCCGACAAGATCATCGGCGTCGACCTGAACCCCGAGCGCGAGGCCATGGCGCGCAAGTTCGGCATGACGCACTTCCTCAACCCGAAGGAGCACGAGAACATCGTCGATGCGATCGTGCAGCTGACCGACGGCGGCGCCGACTACAGCTTCGAGTGCATCGGCAACACCAAGGTGATGCGCCAGGCGCTCGAATGCACGCACAAGGGCTGGGGCCGCAGCATCATCATCGGCGTGGCCGAGGCCGGCGCGGAGATCAGCACGCGGCCGTTCCAGCTGGTCACGGGCCGCAAGTGGGAAGGCTCGGCCTTCGGCGGCGCGCGCGGGCGCACCGACGTGCCGAAGATCGTCGACTGGTACATGGAAGGCAAGATCAACATCGACGACCTGATCACCCACACCATGCCGCTCGAAGACATCAACAAGGGCTTCGACCTGATGAAGCGCGGCGAGTCGATCCGCGGCGTGGTGCTTTACTGAACTCGAGGAGAGCGCCCGCCATGAACCGCATGGAACCCCTGCGCAAGATCGAAGCGGGCGTCCTCGAGATCGCCTATTACGAAACGGGGCCTTCGGGCGGTCCGCCCGTGCTGCTGATGCATGGCTTTCCGTACGACATCCACACCTACGCGGAAGTCGCGCCGATGCTCGCCGCAGAGGGCTGCCGCGTGATCATCCCGTACATGCGCGGCTACGGTGCCACCCGCTTCCTCCGCGACGCCACGCCGCGCTCGGGCGAACAGGCGGCGTTCGGCGCCGACCTGCTCGCGCTGCTCGACGCGCTGGAGATCGAACGCGCGGTGCTCGCCGGCTACGACTGGGGCGGCCGCGCCGCCTGCGTGGTCGCGGCGCTGTGGCCCGAGCGCTGCGCGGGCCTGGTTTCGCTCAACAGCTACAACATCCAGAACATCGCCAGGGCGATGGAGCCGGACACGCCCGAAAACGAGCACAGCCTCTGGTACCAGTACTACTTCCACAGCGAGCGCGGCCGCGCCGGGCTCGCGAAGGACCGCAGGGCGCTCACGCGGCTGCTGTGGCGGCTCTGGTCGCCGACCTGGAAGTTCGACGAGGCCACCTTCGAGCGCAGCGCCGCGGCCTTCGACCATCCTGATTTCGTCGAGGTGGTGATCCACTCGTACCGGCATCGCTTCGGCCTGGTTGCAGGCGACCCGGCCTACGCGGACATCGAGCGCCGGCTGGCCGCGCAACCCACGATCACCGTGCCCGCCATCACCTTCGACGGCATCGACGACGGCGTGCGGCCGCCCGCCGATGCCTCGGCCCATGCGCAGCGCTTCAGCGGCCCGCGCTCGCACCGCCTGGTGCCCGGCGCGGGCCACAACCTGCCGCAGGAGGCGCCGCGCATCTTTGCCGACGCCGTGCTCGAACTCGTGCCCGCCTTGCTGCACCACAACACCTCCCGATGACCGACACCCTCAAGACCCTTTCCGAGCACCATGCCTTCGGCGGCGTGCAGAGCTTCCACGAGCATGCCTCGCACGAGATCGGCTTGCCGATGCGCTTTTCGGTCTACCTGCCGCCGCAGGCCGCGCAAGAGCGCGTGCCGGCCCTGCTCTACCTTGCGGGGCTGACCTGCAACGAGGAAACCTTTGCAGTGAAGGCCGGCGCGCAGCGCATGGCCGCCAGCCTGGGCCTGGCGCTGATCGCGCCCGACACCAGCCCGCGCGGCAGCATCGCCGAAAACCTGCCCGGCGCCACCGCCCACTGGGACTTCGGCGTTGGCGCGGGCTTTTACCTCGACGCCACCGAATCGCCCTGGTCCACCCACTGGCGCATGGAAAGCTGGATCGTGCATGAGCTGCTGCCATTGGTGGGGCGGCACTTTGCCATCGACGACCAGCACCTGGGCATCTTCGGCCATTCGATGGGCGGCCACGGCGCGCTCACGCTGGCGCTGCGGCATCCGGGGCGCTTCAAGTCGCTGTCGGCCTTTGCGCCCATCTGCGCGCCCACGCAATGCCCGTGGGGCCAGAAGGCGTTCGGCGGCTACCTGGGCGAGCCCGGCGGCGACCGTGCGCAATGGCTCGCGCACGACGCCAGCGCGCTCATGAAGTCGCAGACCGCCGCGCCCTATCCGCAAGGCATATTGATCGACCAGGGGCTGGCCGACAAATTCCTGGCCGAGCAGCTGTACCCCGAAGCCTTCGAGGCCGCCTGCTTTGCCGCCGGCCAGCCGCTCACGCTGCGCCGCCATGCGGGCTACGACCACGGCTACTACTTCATCCAGACCTTCATGGCGGACCACATCGCGCACCACGCGCAGACGCTGCGCGGCTGATCGACCGCCGCCCACGGGCGGCTTATCATGGGGCGCATGTCCGCAGCACAGATTCCCGCCTTCCAGTTGCGGTCCCGCGACGGCGCCGCCGAAGAGAGCCTGGCGCTGGCCGGCATCTGGCGCCGCGCCTGGATTGCGGCCAACCGGAATGCCGCCGTCATCGAGCCGATCACGCATTGGCTGCGGCGCGTGCAAACCGAATTCGTGCCGCCCGCCGACGTGGTGCTGGCCGAGCGCGAAGGCCAGGTGCTCGCCTTCATGGTGCTGCTGGTGCGGCGCGAATACGTGGCGCAGCTGTTCGTCGAGCCGCATCTTCGCAACCAGGGCCTCGGGCAGGCGCTGCTCGACGAAGCCAGCGTGCGCATGCCGCTCGGATGGAAGCTCCATGTGGCCACCAGCAACACCGCGGCGCAGCGCTTCTACGAACGCTACGGCCTGGTGCGCGGCGCGGTCGACCGGCACCCGGCCAGTGGGCGCGAACGGGTCGCCTACCATTGGTATCCGGCAAGCCCGCCGCGGCAGCCGCGTCGCACCGGCTGAGCGCCTTCTTTCCCTTCCCTTTCTCCATGCGCATCGATCACATCGCCCTCTGGACCACCGATCTCGAACGCTGCAAGCGCTTCTACGTCGACTATTTCGGTGCCACGGCCGGGGCGGGCTATGCCAATCCGGCCAAGGGCTTTGCCTCTTGCTTTCTGAGCCTGGGCGACGGTGCGCGCATCGAGGCCATGACCACCCGCACGCTCTCGCCGGTGCCCGCCGAACCCGGCGCCCAGCGCATGGGCTGGACGCACCTCGCCATCAGCGTGGGTTCGGAGGCTGCCGTCGATGAACTGACGCAGCGGCTCGAGTCGGACGGCTATCCGCTGCTCGACGGCCCGCGCCGCACCGGCGACGGCTACTACGAGAGCGTGGTGCTCGACCCCGACGGCAACCGCATCGAGATCACCGCATGAGCCGCACAAAGCCTGCCCGATGAGCGAATTCGTACAGAGCCTGCACGAAGTCTTCGAGCGCCTCGGCCGCATCGAAACGCGCCGCATGTTCGGCGGCCACGGCGTCTGGCACGAAGGCCGCATGATCGCGCTCGTTGCCAAGGACACGCTCTACCTCAAGTCCGATGCCGGCAGCGCCGAGCATTTCGACAAGCTGGACCTGCCGCCCTTCACCTATATGCGCGAAGGCAAGGCCATGCCGATGTCGTACCGGCTCGCGCCGGCCGATCTTTTCGAAGACCGCGAGGAAGCCGCGCTCTGGGGCCGCCGCGCCTACGAAGCCGCCCTGCGTTCGGGCCAGCCGCCGAAGAAGAAAACCGCAAAGAAAGCCCCAGTGAAGAAAAAAAAGAAAGCAGCCGCCTCGTGAGCGACAACCCTCCCGCGTTGCCGCCCCTTCCCGAACGCGAGCAGATCGCGCTGCTCGAACCCTTCGAGGGCCTGGGCCTGAAAGACATCGTGGTCGTTTCCACGCTGCAGGACGCCGAGCATGCTGCCGCCGAATTGCTTTCCGCCGGCATCGCGGGCTTCGACACCGAATCCAAGCCCACCTTCGCGAAGAACGAGGTCTCGGGCGGCCCGCACGTGGTGCAGTTCGCAACGCGCGAAACGGCCTGGCTGTTCCAGCTGCACCGCACCGAATGCAACCCGGTGGTTGCAACGCTGATTGCTTCCACCGAACTGCGCAAGGTCGGCTTCGGCCTTTCGACCGATCTCACGCTGATACGCAACCGCCTCAACATCGAGCCGAAGGCAGTGTTCGACATCGACAGCGAGTTCCGCCACCGCGGCTACCGCAAGTCGGTGGGCGTGAAAGCCGCCGTGGCGCTGGTCTTCAACCGGCGCTTCGTGAAGTCGCGCAAGGCGACCACCTCGAACTGGGCCAACAGGCAGCTGACCGAAGCGCAGATGCGCTACGCGGCCAACGACGCCTATGCATCGATCCGCGTGTTCGATGCGCTGTTCGCCAAGCCCTAGTCCCGCCCCGCCTCCAGGATCGCCTGCGCCAGCCGCTGCGGGTTCGAGAAGAACATCTCGTGGCTGCCGGGGCATTCCACCAGCCTGAACAAGCCGAGCCGCTCCGACAGGCGCGGATGCCACGGCAAGCCGTGCGGCATGGCCGTGTCCTGCAGGCAGTTGAGGTACGACTTGCCGATCTGCAGCGCCGCCAGCGGCTCGCGCAGCCGGATCTTGTCGGTGAAGGTGCGGTAGGGATGCGGGTTCAGCCGCTCGTAGCTGGCCTGCGCGAGCGGCAGGTCTGCATCGTTGATGAAGGCTTCGCGCCAGACCTCGAACGGCAGGCTCACCGCGTTGCCGTTGGCTGCGGCCACGGCGTCGAACATCGCGACATAGTGCGGGGGCACCATGTCGTTGAGCGATTCGCCATCGAGCGGCACAAAGGCATTGACGTAGACCAGGCGCCGCAGCCGCTGCGCGATGCGGTCCGCCACGCCCGAGATCACCATGCCGCCGTAGCTGTGGCCCACCAGGCGAACCTCCATCAGGTCCCGTTCCTCGATGAAGCGAACAGCCGAGTCGATCGCATCGGCCAGGCTGGTGCGCGAGCGGTCGTCGCCGGCGCGGTTGCCCGCGAGCGTGGGGCAATGCACGCGGTGGCCGGCCTCGCGCAGGCCGGCGGCCACCGCCTCCATCTCGGCCCCGGTGTGCCAGGCGCCATGGATCAGGACATAGGTGTCGGACATGGGTGTCTCCTTCTTTATCGTCGTCGTTGAACTGGGACGACTTTAGGAAACACGGGGCGGCGCGAATGGCCGCTCGCTGCCAGGCACATGGCCGATTTGCGCCTGCGCTGCCTTGCTTTTGCCTCAGCGCTGGCGCCGCAAGGCACCCGGCGTCATGCCGAGATGCCGGCTGAATTGGCGAACGAAGTGGGACGCGTCGGCGAGCCCGACGCGCAAGCCGATTTCCGCGATGCTCAGGCGATCGAAGCGCGCATCGCCGAGCATGCGCCGCGCCACCTGCATGCGAAAGCCGGTCAGCGCGGCGGCGAAGGTGGTCGCCCCTTCGCTCAGGCAGCGGTGCAGGCTGCGCTCCGAGATGCCCAGTCCGCGCGCCACGCTGGCAGCCGTCAGGCCGGGCTCGGCGTGGCGTTCGCGCGT
Source organism: Variovorax sp. SPNA7 (assembly GCF_033807855.1). Lineage (NCBI taxonomy): Bacteria > Pseudomonadati > Pseudomonadota > Betaproteobacteria > Burkholderiales > Comamonadaceae > Variovorax > Variovorax sp. SPNA7. Next base: position 1,816,854 of record NZ_CP138513.1, on the reverse strand, counting down.
GGCGTCGAGCACACGGCGGCGCAGCGCGGCACGGGCGCTTTCGCCGGGCGCGGCCGGCCCGCCCGCTTCGCACCCGCTGCCTGCGGCAAGTGCGAGCAGCCCGCCAAGATGATCGGTCAGCAACGCGGCGGGCAGCGGCGGCTTCAAGGCGCCCTGCGGAGAAAGCTGCTGCGCAAAACCGCTCAGCACGCGGCCCCAGCCGGACTGCCCGTCGATGCGCCGCGCCACCTGGCCGCCGGCATCGGGGAGCCACGACTCGACCCACGCGGTCGGCAGTTCGAGCGACAGCGTATCGGCGGACTGGAGCAGGTGAAGTTCATAGCAGCGCCGCGAATCGACCAGCACCAGGTCGCCCGGCAGCATGCGCGCCGAGCGGCCGTCCTGCACGGCGACCCAGGGCGAATCGGTCTTGCACAGCAGGTAGTAGTAGTTGCTGCGGCTCTGGGCAATGGCCCGGCGCCTGCGGTACACGTCCTGCGCGCTGCCGCGGACCCGGTTCACGCCAACGGCACCCAGCGGTGCAGATTCGAGCGTGGCGCCAAAGCTGCCGGCCAGGCAGCTGGTCACGTCCATCTCGAGAAAGCCTTCGCACACCGCGCCGATCCAGTAGTCCAGCCGCTGCGCCGGGGGCACCGCGTCGGTGGACCAGGTGTGGACCGCAGGCGAGGCATTTGCGTTCATCGCGCCAACATACCCAAGCCGCGCGCGCTTGCCAAGCGGGTATAGACGCCCTCCCACGCAGCGCCGCGGCGCCCCCGGCACAATGCCCGTCACATCCACCGCAGACGAAAGAAGGGCCATGAGCGACAACAAAAGCGATTTCGGATTGATCGGCCTGGCCGTGATGGGCCAGAACCTGGTGCTGAACGTGGAAAGCCGCGGCTTCCAGGTCAGCGTCTACAACCGCACCGAAGCCACCACCGAGGCCTTCGTGGCCGCCAACCCCGGCAAGAAGCTGGTCGGCGCGAAGACGCTGGAGGAATTCGTGCAGAGCCTGGCCCGGCCGCGCAAGATCCAGATCATGGTGAAGGCCGGCGCACCGGTCGACCAGGTCATCGAGCAGCTGATCCCGCTGCTCGACCAGGACGACATCGTGATCGACGGCGGCAACAGCCTCTACACCGACACCGAGCGCCGCGACGCCTATCTCCAGACCAAGGGCCTGCGCTTCATCGGCGCGGGCGTGTCGGGCGGCGAGGAAGGCGCGCGCAAGGGTCCGTCGATCATGCCGGGCGGCCCGCTCTCCACCTGGGAAGTGATGAAGCCGATCTTCGAGAGCATCGCGGCCAAGGTCGACGGCGAGCCCTGCGTGATCCACATCGGCCCCGGCGGCGCGGGCCACTACGTGAAGATGGTGCACAACGGCATCGAGTACGGCGACATGCAGCTGATCTGCGAGGCCTACAGCCTGTTCAAGGCGGCCGGCTTCAGCACCGACGAGATGGCCGCGGTCTTCAACGAATGGAACGAGGGCGAGCTGCAGAGCTACCTGATCCAGATCACCGCCAAGGCGCTCGAGCAGAAGGACCCGGAGACCGGCCAGCCGATCGTCGAGCTCATTCTCGACAAGGCCGGCCAGAAAGGCACGGGGCAGTGGACGCTCGTCAACGCGGCCGAGAACGCGGTGGTCATCAGCACCATCAACGCCGCCGTGGAGGCGCGCGTGCTGTCGTCGCAGAAGAAGGCGCGAATGGCGGCCAGCAAGCTGCTGCAGGGGCCGAAGGTCGAACTCTCGCTCGACAAGAAGGCGCTGGTCGCCAAGGTCCACGACGCGCTCTATGCCTCGAAGGTGGTCAGCTACACGCAGGGCTTCGACCTGATCCAGACCATGGGCGAGAAGAAGGAGTGGAAGCTCGACCTCGCCCGCATCGCGGCCATCTGGCGCGGCGGCTGCATCATCCGCGCGCGCTTCCTGAACCGCATCACCGACGCCTACCGCGCCGACCCGTCACTGGGCAACCTGATGCTCGACCCCTTCTTCAAGGACCTGCTCAACCGCACGCAGCAGAATTGGCGCGAGGTGGTGGCGCTGGCGGTGGGCAACGGCATTCCGGTGCCGGCGTTCAGCGCCTCGCTCGCCTACTACGACAGCTACCGCACCGAGCGGCTGCCCGCGAACCTGCTGCAGGCGCAGCGGGACTTCTTCGGGGCCCACACCTATGAGCGCGTGGACAAGCCGGCCGGCGAGTTCTTCCACACCAACTGGCCGGAAGTCATCGGCTGACTCTTTACAGATCAGCCTGCCGGCAACCAGGCCTTCACCTGCCCGACCAGCACCCCCAGCGGCTCGGTTGCGTCGACTGCGAGCACGCCCGGCTCGCCGACCGGTGACTCCAGCGTCGCAAACTGGTTGGCCACCAGGCTTGCGGGAAACGTGTGCTCGCCCGCGCCGGCCCGCGCGGCCACGCGGCGTTCGGATTCGGCGCGTTCGATCTCCATGAACACGAAGCGCAGGCCCGGCACGGCCGCGCGCAGCTGCTCCCGGTAGCTGCGCTTGAGCGCGGAGCAGGTCAGCACCGCGCCCTGCGGCGCAGCGGCCAGCTTCTGCCCGAGCGTCGCGAGCCAGCCGGCGCGGTCCGCGTCGGTCAGCGCGATGCCGCGGCTCATCTTCTCGACATTGGCCGGCGGGTGGTAGTCGTCGCCCTCGATCAGCGGCAGCCCGAACCCCACCGCCAGCGCGGCCCCGAGGCTCGATTTGCCGCAGCCCGAAACACCCATCACGACCAGCCATAGCCCGTTCATACATACCCTTCTTGATGAAATCGCGGAGATATTCTCCGCGCATCGGCGGAACTTGAATCCGCTTCCTCATGATTCAGCGCTTTTTCGCCGCCCGGGCAGGCACTACCCCCGCGACCGACCCTAGAACAGGCTGCCCTGCCCCGCTGCGCCAGGTGGCCGGAACGCGCCGAGGTCGAGTGCAATGCGCTCGCGGTTGAAGCCGATGCGGTTCGCCGCCTTCTCGAAGCGCTGGCGGATCAGGTCGGCCCAGAGGCCGGAGCCCTTCATGCGCGTGGCGAAGTCGGCGTCGTAGTCCTTGCCGCCGCGCATCTCGTGGATGCGCGCCATGATGCGGTCCGCGCGCTGCGGGTAGTGCAGCTCGAGCCATTGCTTGAAGAGCGGCGCCACCTCCCAGGGCAGCCGGATCACCGTGTAGAAGGCGTTGCGCGCACCGGCGGCCCAGGCGGCTTCGAGCACCTGTTCCATGTCTTCGTTGACGAAGGGAATCTGCGGCGCCACGCTCACGCCCACCGGCACGCCCGCCTCGGCCAGCGTGCGTATGGTGCGCAGCCGCCGGTGCGGCGCGGCGGCGCGCGGCTCCAGCTTGCGGGCCAGCTCGCCGTCGAGCGTGGTCACGGTGATGTACACCGCGGCCAGGTGCTCGGCGGCCATGGGCGCGATCAGGTCGAGGTCGCGCTCCACCGCGCTCGACTTCGTGACAAGCGCAAACGGATGCCGCGTTTCCTGCAGCAGCTCGATCACCGAACGGGTGAGCCGCAGTTCGCGCTCGATGGGCTGGTAGCAGTCGGTGGCGGTGCCGATCGCGATGTGGCTGGGCCGGTAGCTCCTGCGGCCGAGCTCGGCACGCAGCACCTCGACGATGTTGCGCTTGGCGATGAGCTTGGTCTCGAAGTCGAGCCCCGGCGAGAGATTGAGATAGCTGTGCGTGGGCCGTGCAAAGCAGTAGATGCAGCCATGCTCGCAGCCGCGGTAGGGGTTGAGCGAACGGTCGAAGGAAATATCGGGCGAGTCGTTTTCGTTGAGCACCGACTTCACGTCCTCGAAGCGCACTTCGGTGGCGAGCGGCGGCAGTTCCTCGGCTTCGGCCGCGCCTTCTTCGAGCGTGCCCCAGCCGTCGTCGAAGGCATTGCGCTCGTCGCGCGAAAAGCGGTGCGCGAGGTGCGTGGCCGCGCCGCGGCCCTTGATGGCATGGAGGGGGATCCGGGCGGCCGGCATGGCAGGTCCTTTCTCTCGAATACTGTATGTTTACACAGTATTCCAAAGCTTTTCCGCAGGCAAGCTGATTTTTAATTTCTCTCTTGACAGAAATTTCTAAAATCCTAGACTTCGAGGCATGGAACTCACCGACATCCAACGCAAGTTCGTTCTCCACTGGGGAGAAATGGGCTCCATGTGGGGCGTCAACCGCACGGTCTCGCAGATCCATGCGCTGCTGTTCGCGCATGGCAAGCCCATGCATGCGGAAGAGCTCTCCGACACGCTGGGCGTGGCCCGCTCCAACGTGAGCAACAGCCTGAAGGAACTGCAGGCCTGGAACCTCGTGCGCGTGACGCACATCCTGGGCGACCGGCGCGACTATTTCGAAACCAGCGTCGACGTCTGGGAGCTGTTCCGCACCGTGGTGCGCGAGCGCAAGGAGCGCGAGTTCGACCCGACCATCCGCGTGCTGCGCGAGATCGTCTCCAGCCCCGACTTCCAGAAGGAGCCCGCCGATGCGCAGGACCGCATCCGCTCCACCATGGACCTCATGAGCAAGCTCGCCACCTGGGCCGACGAAATGCTGCGGCTCTCTCCCGGCACGCTCGACAAGGTGCTGACGCTCGGGGCCAGCGTGCAGAAGTTCGTTCGCGGCGATGCGCCGCCGGCGCCAACTCCCGCGGCACCCAGGAAGGACGGCGATGACCCCGATGCCCACCACGCCAGCCTGCCGATGATCTGAGCCGCTCTTTTTTTGCCCCATCATTTCTGTTTTGACAGAAACAACGAAAACAAACCTCATGCCCGCCCTCGCCGCCTACCCGCTGACCGTCTACTTCGATGCCACCTGCGCCTTGTGCACGGCAGAAATGAACGCAATGAAGAGGCGCGATGCCGCGGCCCGCCTGAACCTCGTCGACTGCTCGCCCGCCGGCTTCGATGCCGGCCCGGCTCCGCGCGAGGCGCTGATGACCGCCATCCACGCCGTCGACGCCGGGGGGCAGCTGTTCGTGGGCGTTCCCGCCATCCGCGCCTGCCGCGATGCGGTCGGGCTGCCGAGCGGCAGCTTCCTGCTCGACCTGCCGCTGCTCGCGCCGCTGGCCGACCGCGCCTATGCGGTGCTCGCGCGCAACCGCTACCGGCTGCCGCGCTGGCTGGTGGCCCTGCTCGCGGGCAAGGCTGCGCGCTCATCCCGCACCTGCGCCGGCGGCAATTGCCGGATCTGAAAAAAAGGAGCTCTCGTGACCAAGGTCTTCCAGCCCGATTTCCGTCCCTCCGATGCCCGGACTGCGCCTCCGGCATCCGCGGCGCCCAAAGCCTCCATCACCAAGGCCGACACGCAGGACTATTTCACCGAGGTGGCCGACGACTACCGCGCATGGAGCCCCAGCTACAACATGCACTTCGGCTTCTGGCGGCTCGGGCTGAATCCGCTGCGGCGCGAAGGCATGCTGGTGGAAATGAACCGCGCCGTCGGCCGCGCGCTCAAGCTCGACCAGCCCCGGCCGGCGCACGAAAGCGCGCAGCGCCGCTGCGTCGTCGACCTCGGCTGCGGCGCCGGCGCCACCGCGCGCACGCTGGTGGGCGACGATCCGTCGCTGTTTGCCGTCACGGTCACCAACGTGGCCGTGCAGAACAGCATCGCCCTGCGGCTCGATGCCGGTGCCGGCGTGGCCGACCGCATGGCGCACATCGAAGCCGACTACACGCGCACCGGCCTGCCCACCGCACAGGCCGATGGCGCCTGGGCCGTGGAAAGCGCCTGCTACGCGAGCGGCACGGCCAAGGCCGATTTCGTGCGCGAGGCGGCCCGGCTGCTGAAGCCCGGCGCGCGGCTCGCGGTGATCGACGGCTTCCTGCTGCGCGAGAAGCCCGGCCGCAGCGCCGGCTGGCTGCACCGCCTGTGGGCCGACAGCTGGGCCGTGCCCACGCTGGCGGTGCGGGACGATTTCGTCGCCGCGCTGCGCGACCACGGCTTCGACGACATCGAGGTGCGGTCGCTGCGCTGGCGCGTGGCGCCCAGTGCGCTGCACATCCCGGTGCTGGCCACGCGCTTCGCGCTGGCCGAACTCTGGAAGGCGCGCGGGCGGCTCAGCCCCTGGCGCCGCAAGCACATCGTGGCCAGCTATTGCGCGCTGGTGCTGGGCCTTTTCTGGCGCGATTTCGACTACTGCATGGTGACGGCCAAGCGCAGCGAGGAGAAGCAATTTTCATGAGCAACGAATCCCGCCAAGCCACGCCCCACGAACTCCCGTCCACCGGCGCGCAGATGCGCGACATGCCCCGGCGCCGCATGCCTTTCGCGTGGTTCTGGCCCCTGCTCGCCGGCGCGGCGGCCGCGCTGGTGCTGCGCATTGCCTTCAGCGGCCTGCCGGGCCAGCGCTTCTCGGCCATGCTGGGTTCGTTCATCTACCTCGCTCCCGCGGTGTGCGGCGCGGTCACGGTCTACATGGCCGAGCGCATCGAGCGGCGCAGCTGGGGCTACTACATCTGGGCGCCGTGGGTCTCGACCGCGCTGTTCGTCGTCGGCACGCTGCTGGTCTTCATCGAAGGGATGATCTGCGCGGTGGTGATCGTTCCCCTCTTCAGCGTCATGGGCAGCCTCGGCGGGCTCGCGATGGGCATCGTCTGCCGCGTGACCGACTGGCCCAGGCCGGCGCTCTACGGCTTCGCGGTGCTGCCGCTCGCACTGGGCGCCGTCGAGCCACACTGGCCCAACCCCGAGCAGATCTCGGGCACCTCGCGCACGCTCTTCATTGCCGCGCCTGCCGAACGCGTGTGGCATGAGCTCAACAATGCGCAGGGCATCCGCCCGGGCGAAGTCGGCGATGCCTGGGCCTACCGCATCGGCGTGCCGATGCCGGTGGCGGGCGTGACCGAAGACACGCCCGAGGGCCGCGTGCGCAAGGTGCAATGGCAGAAGGACGTGCACTTCGACGAGATCATCACCGAGTGGCAGCCGCTGCAGCGCGTGAAGTGGCGCTACCGCTTCTCGCCCGACTCCTTTCCCGCCGGCGCGCTGGACGACCACGTGGTGATCGGCGGCCACTATTTCGACCTGCGCGACTCGGCCTACACGCTCACGCCGCGCGATGGCGGCACGGAGCTTCGCATCGATGTTTCCTGGCGCGTGAGCACGCGCTTCAACTGGTATGCCGACCGCGTGGCGCAGTTCCTGCTGGGCGACTTCTCCGAGCACATCCTGCGCTTCTACAAGGCGCGCAGCGAAACGGCAGCGGCGGCGGCCGCATGAAGGACACGCGTCCCGTCTTCCAGCAGGTGCTCGGCCCTGGCTGGGACCAGCTCGGCGACGTGATCCGCCGGCACTACGCCATGGCACCGTTCTCGAACGCCCACGTGTGCGTGCGCGGCACGATGGACGAAGTGCATCACGCACCCTGGGCGCGCCTGCTGATGCCGTTCGGCCGCCTGTTCGGCGCACTCGTCCCCTACACCGGCACCGGCGTACCGATCGAAGTGCACTACCGCTGCCGCCCCGGCAACGCGCTCCTGTACTGGGACCGCATCTTCAGCTTCGAGGGCCGCGCGCCGTTTCACTTCCGCTCGCACATGGCGCATGCGGCCAGGAGCGCCGGCGAGGTGATCGAGTACGTGCGCTTCGGCATCGGCATGCGCCTGGCCGTGAGCGCGGAAGAAGGCGCGCTGGTGTTCCGCGACCTCGGCTACATCTGGCGCCTTGGCAGGCTGCGCCTGCCGCTGCCGCTGCCGCTCGGCCTGCTGCTGGGCACCGCCTACGTCGAGGAGCGGCCCGACCCGCACGATGCCGACCGCTTCACCATGAAGATGGTGCTGCGCCACCGCTGGTTCGGCGACGTGTTCCGCTACAGCGGGCGCTTCCGGTTGGGTCCACAATGACCGGACCATGCCGCGCCGCCCCGAAAACCTCTATCCGCAATACCACGCCCACGTCTACTTCGGCCCCGCCACGGTGGCGCAGGCCCGGCAGCTGTGCGAAGAGGCGGGCCGCGAACTGATGGTGGTGGTCGGCCGCGTGCACGAACGGCTGGTGGGCCCCCACACGCGCTGGAGCTGCCAGCTGGCGTTCGACGCGGCGGAGTTCGACCAAGTGATCGAATGGCTCGAGGCGCATCGCAACGGCCTCGACATCTTCGTGCACGGCGTCACGGGCGACGACTTTGCCGACCACACGGCGCATGCGATGTGGCTCGGCGAGGAGAACCCCCTCGACCTGCGGATGTTCCGGCGTTAGGTGTTCAGAACTCCGCGTCGAGCTCGTCGATTTCCTCGGGCTCTTCCTTCGCGGCGGCCACCCACTCCTGCATGGCGGGCAGGTCCATCACGCGCTTGCAGTAGGCGGCGCAGGCGCTGTCGAGCGGCACGTCGTAGCTCAGGAAGCGCGTGACCACCGGCGCATACATCGCGTCGGCCATGCCCGGCTGCTTGCCGAACAGGAACGGGCCGCCGTAGGTCTTGAGGCATTCGCGCCAGATGGCGACGATCCGGTCGATGTCGGCCTGCGCGCGCGACCAGATCTTGAAGCCGCGAAAGTGGGCCTTGATGTTCATCGGCAATGCGCCGCGCATGGAGGCGAAGCCCGAATGCATCTCGCCGCAGATGGCGCGGCAGTGCGCGCGGGCCTGGATGTCGGCCGGCAGCAGCCCGCCCTTGGGCTTGATCTCGTTCAGGTATTCGCCGATGGCCAGCGTGTCCCACACCTTGACGCCGCCGTGCTGCAGCGAGGGCACCAGCATCGACGACGAGAGCAGCAGCATCTCGGCCTTCATGGCCGGATCGTCGGGCGGGATGATCTTCTCGCTGAAGTCGAGCCCGGCCAGCCTGCACATCAGCCAGCCGCGCAGTGCCCAGGCGCCGTAGTTCTTGCTGCTGATCGTGAGAACGGGTTTGGCCATCGTGGATCTCCTTGACGGGCTGCCGGTGCCGGTTGGCACCCATGGGGCGTGCAAGGCCTGTGCCACCGCTTGGCCCGCAACTTGCCTGTACTACTTTCATGTTGTACCGGGCCTACCAGAACCAAGCCGACCTGCTCTCGCCCTCCCGGCTCGCAGCCCAGTACCTCGGCCGGGCCCTCTGGAAGGACGGCACCGACCGCACCATGATGCGGCGCATGGCCGCACAGTTCGAAGTGTTTTCGCGCATGCGGCTGACCCATTCGCGCCCCGACTACGGCATTGCCAGCGTGCCGGTCGATGGCGTGGAAACCGCGGTGCACGAGGAAAAAACGCTGGTCTCGCCCTTCGGCACGCTGCTGCATTTCCGCAAGGACACGCAGGCCGTGCACCCGCCCGTGCTGCTGGTCGCACCACTGTCGGGCCATTTCGCGACGCTGCTGCGCGAAACCGTGCGCACCCTGCTGCGCGACCACGACGTGTACCTGACCGACTGGCACAACGCGCGCGACGTGCCGCTGTGGCATGGCGGCTTCAGCCTGGACGACTACACGCTGCAGCTCATCCGGTTTCTCGAAGCCGTCGGTCCCGGCGTGCACATGGTCGCGGTCTGCCAGCCCTGCGTGTCCGCGCTGGCGGCCACGGCGCTGATGGCCGAGGACGACAACCCCGCCACGCCGCGCAGCCTCACGCTCATGGCCGGCCCGGTCGATTGCCGCATCAACCCCACGGGGGTGAACGAGCTCGCCAACAGCAAGCCGATCGAGTGGTTCCGCCGCAACCTCATCAGCCATGTGCCGTGGCCGCATGCCGGCATGATGCGGCGCGTGTACCCGGGCTTCCTGCAGCTCACGGCCTTCCTGAGCATGAACCCCGAGCGCCACAAGAAACAGTTCCAGGACATGGTCCGCCACCTGGTCGAGGGCGACACCGAGAAGGCCCGCACCATCGGCACCTTCTACGACGAGTACCTGGCGGTGAACGACCTGCCGGCCGAGTTCTACCTGGAGACCGTGGAGCGCGTGTTCCAGACCTACGACCTGCCGCGCGGTGTGCTCACCGTGGGCGACCGCACGGTGAACCCGGCGGCCATCCGCCGCACCGCGCTGCTCACGGTGGAAGGCGAGCGCGATGACATCTGCTCGGTCGGCCAGACGGTGGCAGCGCAAGACCTCTGCACCGGCATCCGGCCCTACCTCAAGGCGCATCACCTGCAGGCCGGCGTGGGGCACTACGGCGTTTTCAGCGGCAGCAAGTGGAACGCGCAGATCTACCCGCGCGTGCGCGAGACCATCCACGCCGCGGCCGAGCTGCATTGAGCCTTCGGGTCGAATGCCCGGCTTCAGCGCCGGCTGCGCCGCTCCTTCGAGGCCACGCGCCGCACCGTCGCTTCGCCGGCCTGCGGCAGCCGCTCGCGCAGGAACGCGATCAGTTCCTGCGCCGCCACGTTGCGCATCGGCCCCGGCAAGTAGGCCAGCACCACGCGGCGCTCGACGCGCGGCTTCAAGAGCGGCAGCACCACCAGTTCGGGGTCGCGCAGCAGCGCGGTGTAGAGCCGCGGCATCAAGCCCAGCGCCTGGCCGCTGCGCACCAGCGCATAGAGCGTTTCGGAATAGCTCACGCGGTAGGGCTCGGGGCCTTGCTCGAACTGCGCGCGCGCCGGGTTGCCGAGCGCCGGCATGCTGCCGCTCTCGAACAGCACCAGCCGCTCCTTGCCGATGGCCTCCCAGCTCGCGTCCCCGGCCGCCGCCAGCGCATGACCGCGGCGCACCACCAGCACCAGCGGATCGCGGAACAGGTCGACGCAGGCCAGCCCGCCCGGTGGCTCGGTGATGGCGGCCAACGCCATGTCGAGCTGGCCGCTGCGCAGCTCGGCCAGCAAGGTGGTCGAAGGCGCATCGCGCCAGGCGATTTCGAGCTTGCGCTCGCCGGCCTGGAGGAACTCGCTGGCCGCGGCCGTCACGCGCGCACTGGCCGACGGAATCACGCCCACGCGCACGAAGGCCCGGCCGCGCTGCACGGTGCTTTCGATGTCGCGCAGCGCCACCTCGAAGGTGTTGACCAGGAAATCGGTGCGCGCCAGCACCTCGGCGCCCACCGGCGTGAGCTCGAGACGGTGGGTGGAGCGGGTCAGCAGCTCGGCGCCGAGCAGCTTCTCCATTTGCTTGATCGCGTTGCTCAGCGCCGGCTGGGTGATGGCCAGCCGGCGCGCGGCGCGGCCGAAGTGCCCTTCTTCCACCAGCACCGAGAAGAACTGAAGCTGGCGCAGGGTGAGCGCGCGGAGCGGCAAGGAGGCCATGGCGTTCTGGTTATCGATTCGATGAATCAAATTATAGAAATTCAAAATTTTGCTTATGAGGCGCCCTTGCCTAGACTGGCCGGCATGACCCGCCCCGCCTCGCCGCCCTTCACGCTGGAATCCATGCTGCAAGCGATTCCCAAGGTGGAGCTGCATTGCCACCTGTTCGGCACGGTGCGCCACGAAACCTTCAAGCAGCTCAACCATCGCGCCGGCTCGCCGCTCGCGGCCGAGGAGATCGAAGGCTTCTACACGCGCGGGGAAAAGCCGGTCGGCGTGCTGCGCGTGCTGCGCGCACTCGACGCGCAGCTGGTGCGCAGCCCCGGTGACCTCTACCAGCTGACGCGCGAATACCTCGAGGACGCGGCGGCCCACAACGTGCGCTACGCCGAATTCTTCTGGAATCCGACCGGCACGGTGCACGGCTCGGGCATCGCCTACCCGATGGCGCAGAGCGCGATCGTGCGCGCGATCCATGACGCGCAGCAGGAGTTCGGCATCACCGGCCGGCTCATCGCCGCCATCGACCGCGAGGCCAGCCCCGAGGCCGCCGTCGAGATGGTGGAGTGGGTCAAGGCGCACCGCTGCGACGAGGTGATCGGCATCGGCATCGACTACCGCGAAGTCGACCGGCCACCCGAACTCTTCGCCCAGGCCTACGCCGAGGCGCGGCGCGCGGGACTCAAGGCCACCGCGCATGCGGGCGAGTTCGGCATGCCGTGGACCAACGTGCGCACCGCGCTCGAGGTGCTGCAGGTGGACCGCATCGACCACGGCTACACGGTGGTCGACCAGCCCGATTTCGCGCGCCAGTGCGCCGAGCGCGGCGTGATCTTCACCGTGGTGCCTACCAATTCCTACTACCTGCGCACGCTGCCCCCGGAGCGCTGGGCGCTCGACCACCCCATCCGCCGCATGCCCGGCCTGGGCCTGCGCATCCATCCCAATACCGACGACCCGACGCTGCACAAGGTCACGCCCACCCAGGCCTGGCTGATGATGGCGCGCGACTTCGGCTTCGGGCTGGACGAGCTGCGCGGCTTCATGCACAACGGGCTCGACGGCGCATGGATCGACGATACGCAACGCCGCGCCTGGCGCACGCAATGGAGCCGCGAGTTCGACACGCTGCGCGCCGGCCTTGCGCCAGCGCCGCAGCATCCCGCCCACCCGCAATGAACCACGCCATGAACAACCCTCGCCGCCTTCTTCTTGCCGCCGCCCTCTGCTCGATGCTGCCGATTGCGGCCCTCGCACAGGGCGCCTGGCCCGCCGCCAAGCCGATCACGCTGATCGTTCCCTACACCGCGGGCGGCAGCGTGGACGTCAACGCGCGCCTCGTCGCCACGCGGCTGGGCGAGCGGCTGAAGCAGTCGGTCGTGATCGAGAACGTGAGCGGCGCGGGCGGCGCCATCGGCGTGGCCAAGGCCGTGAACGCGGCACCGGACGGCTACACGCTGGTGGTCGGGCCCGACAGCGCGATTGCCATCGGGCGGCTGGTCAACCCTTCGGCCTTCAAGTTCGATCCGCTCAAGGACCTGGCGCCGGTCGGCATGCTCAACACCGCGCCGATGGTGCTGGTGGCGCGGCCCGGCCTGGAGGCCCAGACCTATGCCGACTTCGTGAAGCTCGCCAAGGCCAAGCCCGGCGCCTACAACTACGCCACCTCAGGCGTGGGCACGGTGCTGCAGCTGGCGATGGAACTGCTCAAGCAGCGCAGCGGCGTCTTCGTGACCCATGTGCCCTACCGCGGCGGTGCCCAGATTGCCACCGACGTGATCGGCAACCAGGTCGACCTGGCGATGCTGGTCAGCACCAGCGCCATTCCGCACGTGAACGGCAACCGCCTGAAGGCGCTCGGCATCACCGGCAGCCAGCGCCTCGCCGCGCTGCCCAATGTGCCCACCTTCAGCGAGATGCCGGGCCTGAAGGGCTACGACATGGTGAGCTGGACCGGCATCTTCGCCCCCGCCCGCACGCCGCCGGCCGTCGTGGCCCGCCTCAACCAGGAATTGAACGCCGTGCTCGCCGAGGAGCAGGTGCGGGCCAAGCTCAACGAGCAGGGCGCCCTGCCCGGCAGCGGCACGCCCGAGCAGTTCGGCCAGTTCGTCCAGGCCGAATACGCCCGCAATCAGAAGATCGTGCAGTCGGCCAATATCAAGGAATAAGCCCGCCGGCTGGAGCCTGAGCGCGGCTGGTTACTGTTCTTCGGGCCAGTCGCGGATGTAGGCCTTGAGCATCTTGTTCTCGAAGTTCTGGCTGTCCACCACCGCCTTGGCCACGTCGTAGAAGCTGATCACGCCCATCAGCATGCGCTTGTCCATCACGGGCATGTAGCGCGCGTGGCGCTCCAGCATGATGCGGCGGATTTCGTCGAGGTCGGTTTCGAGCGTGCAGGTCACGGGCGCATCGTCCATGGCCTTGCGCACCAGCGTGCCGCCCACCTGGCCGCCGTTGTCGACGATGGCCAGGATCACTTCCCTGAAGGTGAGCATGCCGACCAGGTCGCCGTGTTCCATGACCACCAGGGAGCCGATGTCCTTTTCCGCCATGGTGTTGACGGCTTCGGCCAGCAGGTCGTCAGGCGTGATGGTGAAGAGCGTGTTGCCCTTGACGCGAAGGATGTCGCTGACTTTCATCGTGTGCTCCTCTCGGAAATCGTTCTCGGCGGCGGTGCCGATTTGAATATAGCCCACAATCGGCGCCGACTCCCACGCCCATGTTGCGCGCGCATGATTAGCAGACGTAACGGGGCATTGCGAACGAACCCAGAAAGGCTCCCATGCCCGGCTATTCCGACCCCGGCTTCGACACCCTGGCGCTGCATGCCGGCGCCGCGCCCGACCCCGCCACCGGCGCGCGGGCGGTGCCGATCCACCTCACCACCTCCTTCGTCTTCGAGTCGAGCGACCATGCGGCGGCGCTCTTCAACCTGGAGCGCGCGGGCCACGTCTACTCGCGCATCAGCAACCCGACCAACGCGGTGCTCGAACAGCGCGTCTCGGCGCTCGAAGGCGGCATCGGCGCCATTGCCACCGCCAGCGGCCAGGCCGCGCTGCACCTGTCGATCGCCACGCTCATGGGCGCGGGCTCCCACATCGTGGCCAGCACCGCGCTCTACGGCGGCTCGCAGAACCTGCTGCACTACACGATGCGGCGCTTCGGCATCGAGACCACCTTCGTGAAGCCCGGCGACCTGGATGGCTGGCGCGCCGCGATCCGGCCCGAAACCAAGCTCCTGTTCGGCGAAACCGTGGGCAACCCGGGCCTGGACGTGCTCGACATCCCGGCCGTGAGCGACATCGCCCACGCAGCCGGCGTGCCGCTGCTGGTCGATTCCACGCTCACCTCGCCCTATCTCATCAAGCCCTTCGACTGGGGTGCCGACCTGGTCTACCACTCGGCCACCAAGTTCCTTTCGGGCCATGGCACGGTGATTGGCGGGGTGGTGGTCGACGGCGGCAGCTTCGACTGGGAAAAATCGGGCAAATTCGCCGAACTGACCCAGGCCTACGACGGCTTTCACAACATGGTCTTCAGCGAGGAAAGCACAGTCGGCGCGTTCCTGCTGCGCGCGCGGCGCGAAGGGCTGCGCGACTTCGGCGCCTCGATGAGCCCGCACACCGCGTGGCTGATCCTGCAGGGCATCGAGACGCTGCCGCTGCGCATGGAGCGCCACATCGACAACACGCAGAAGGTGGTCGAGTTTCTCGCGAGCCACTCTTTCGTGTCGCGCGTGGGGCATCCGCTGATCGAATCGCATCCGAGCCATGCGCTGGCGCAGAAGCTGTTGCGCCACGGCGCACGCGGCGCCGGTGCGGTGTTCAGCTTCGACATCAAGGGCAGCCGCGCGCAGGGCAAGGCGTTCATCGAGGCGCTGAAGCTCTTCAGCCACCTGGCGAACGTGGGCGATTGCCGCAGCCTGGTGATCCATCCGGCGAGCACCACGCACTTCCGCATGACCGACGAGGCGCTGGCGGGGGCCGGAATTTCCCAGGGGACGATCCGTCTGTCGATCGGGCTCGAGGATCCGGCCGATTTGATCGACGACCTGAAGCGTGCGCTCAAGGCTGCGGAAAAGGCGGGGGCTTCGGCATGACGGCTTGCTTTTCTTTGCGTCGCGTTGTGTTTGACGTGTCTTGTTCAGGGCGCGCTCCCGCCGATGGGGTACCTTGCTCCGCGAATGTCCTCCGGCCTTCGGCCTCCCCCTTGATTTCGCTGCGCAAGGCACCCCATCGACGGGAGCGTTGGACAGAGCAGTCGTTGATCAGCGGTACACCAGCGGCGTGCCCAGGTGCACAGAGCATCGGGTGCACCCCGCAGCGAAATAAAGGAGGAGGCCGAAGGCCGGGGGACATTCGCGGAGGGGAGTACCCGGTGATCTGTGCACGCGCCCTGAACAAACAGCGCCAAGAACAAAAACACCGCCCCGTGGAGCAACTGACATGAACTACACCGTCAACAGCCACACCACCTACTGCTACACCGGCGGCAAGGCCTTCGATGCGAACAAGCCGACCGTGGTCTTCATCCACGGCGTGCTCAACGACCACAGCGTGTGGATCCTGCAGAGCCGCTGGTTCGCCAACCACGGCTGGAACGTGCTGGCCGTCGACCTGCCCGGCCACTGCAGGAGCGAAGGCCCACCGCCCGCGAGCGTGGAAGACGCGGCGCAGTTCGTCATCGCGCTGCTCGACGCGGCCGGCGTGCAGAAGGCCGCGCTCGTGGGCCACAGCTTCGGCTCGCTGATTGCGCTCGAGGCCGCCTCGCGTGCGCCCGAACGGGTGACGCATCTTGCGCTGGTGGGCACCGCCTACCCCATGACCGTGTCGCCCGCGCTGCTCGACGGCGCGCTCAATGATCCGCAGCGCGCCATCGCGATGGTCAACACCTTCTCGCATTCGCTGCTCGCGCCGCCGCCCTCTTCGCTCGGGCCCGGCACCTGGCTCTACGGCAGCTCGCGCGCGCTGATGCGGCGCGTGCTCGCGAGCAACCGTGACGCCAACGTGTTCCACATCGGCTTCAAGGCCTGCAACGACTATGCGAACGGCGAAAAAGCGATTGAAGCCGTGCAGTGCCCCGTGCTGTTCCTGCTCGGCGATGCCGACCAGATGACGCCGCCGCGCGCCACCAAGGCGCTCGTCGGCAAGGCCAGGCAGAGCAAGGTGGTGACCGTGCATGCGGGCCATTCGCTGATGAGCGAAGCGCCCGACGAAGTGCTGTTCGCGCTGCGCGACTTCGTGGCGGCCTGAGCTACTCCGCCACGATCCCCGCGCGGTGCGCGAGCGCACGGTAGCGCGAGATCTCGCCTTCCATCTGCGTGCGGAATGCCGCCGCACCGATCGCCACCGGCTCCATGCCCTGCGCGCGCAGCTGCGCCTGCAGGGCCGGGCTGCCCATCGTGGCCGTGACCGCGCGTGTGAGTTTGTCGAGCACCGGTGCCGGCGTGCGCGCCGGCGCGGCAAAGCCGTACCAGGCGTCGAAGGTGGCATCGGGCAGCCCCTGCTCGGCCAGGGTGCGCACCTCGGGCAGCATGCTCGAGCGCGCCGCACCCACGATGCCCAAAGCGCGCAGCTTGCCCGAGCGCACATGCGGCGCCACGGCCGCCACGGTGTCGATGCCGACCTCGATCTCGCCGCCGATCACCGCCATCGAACCCTGGCTGCTGCCCTTGTACGGAATGTCCTGCAACTGGATGCCCGCGGCCAGCGCGAGCAGTTCGCCCGCGAGGTGCGGCCCCGAGCCGGCGCCGAAGGTGGCGTAGCGGATGCTCTTCGGCTTGGCCTTGGCGGCGGCGATGAGTTCGGGCAGCGAGCGCCAGGGCGTGCCTGCCCCCACCACCAGCACCAGCGGCGTGTGCGCAACGATGGCAATGGGCGCGAGGTCGCGCACCGGGTCGTAGGGCAGCCTGGCGCGCAGCGCGGGGTTCACGCTGTAGCTGGTGGAGCCCGAGAGCAGCAGCGTGTAGCCGTCGGGCGCGGCCTTGGCGACGGCGTCGGTGCCGATGATGGTGGCGGCGCCCGGCTTGTTGTCGACGATCACGGGCTGGCCGAGCCGCTCCGACAGGCCCTGCCCCATCGCGCGCGCGACGATGTCGGTGCCACCGCCCGGCGGAAAGGGCACGACCAGCTTCACGGGTCTGTCGGGCCAGTTGGCCTGCGCGAGCGCGGGCGCATGGAAGGCGACGAGCGCCGAAGCGCAGACCAGCAGGCCACGGAGCCGATGGAAGAGAGCAGTTTTCATTGGGGTTCGTCCAGGAAGAAAAATCAGGCGGCCGCGGCGTGCGGTGTTTTACCGGCGGCCCACGGCGCGAGCCCCGGCTCGCCCAGGTCCCAGTAGAGGCCGGCCATGATCTGCAAGCCCTCGCGCGCCAGCGGCGCCAGCAGGTGCTCGTTGGGCGCGTGCTGCGCACAGGCCGGGTACGAATGCGGCACCCACAGCGTGGGCAGCCCGAGCAGATCGGCGAACACGTCGTTCGGCAGCGAGCCCGCGAGGTTCGGCAGCAGGTCGACGCGCTGGCCGCTGCTCTCCTCGATGGAGCGGCGGGCCCAGTCGACCCAGGGGTTTTCCACGTCGAGCCGCGTGGCCGCGCCTTCCAGCGTGACCTTCACTTCCACATCGCCGAAGCCATGCGCATCGAGGTGGGCGCGCACGATGCTCGCGAGCTCGCGCCACGGCGTTCCGACCACGAAGCGCAGTTGGCAATGCGCCACCGCCTCGGGCGGAATCGCATTGACGGGCCGCTGCGGCGAGCCGGCGCCGAGCGCGAGCACCTCGATCGTGTTCCACGCCACCAGCCGCTCGGCCGGGCTCAGGCCGGGCTCGCCCCAGTTTTCGTCGAGCGTGGGATCGTCCGTGCCGCCGCCGATCGCAATATTGACCAGCGCCTCGCGCACGCCCGGCGGAATTCCAGGCGGTCGCAAGGCCTCGACCAGGATGCGCCCGCGCGCGTCCACCAGCGACGCGACTGCATGGCTCAGCACGGTGCCCGGATTGGCAAGCACGCCGCCCCAGTTGCCCGAGTGGTAGCCCCGCGCCCTGGCGCGCAGCCGCAGGCTGAAGTTGACGGCACCGCGCGAGCCCAGGAACAGCGTGGGCCGCTCGGCGCTCACGCGCGGCCCGTCGCTGGCGATGAACAGGTCGGCGCGCAGCCGGTCGCGCTGCTGCTCGCACACCGCGTGCAGGCCCGGCGACGCGGCCTCTTCGCCGGTCTCGATGAGCCAGGTGATGTTGTAGCCCAGGCGCCCGCCGCGCGCGCGCAGCGCGGCCACCAGCCCGCCGAGTGCGATGCTGTGCTGGCCCTTGTTGTCGGCCGTGCCGCGCCCGTACCAGCGGTCGCCGCGCACGGTGAGCGCCCAGGGGCCGAGGCCTTCGTCCCAGTGCGCGTCCTGCCCGCTCACCACGTCGCCATGGCCGTAGCTCAGCACGGTGGGCAATGCAGGGTCTTCGATGCGGCGCGCGATCAGGAAGGGCCCGCCGCCGGCCGCCGGGTTCTCGACGATCTCGCATTCGAAACCCAGCGCGGCCAGCGGCGGCACCAGCTCGTCGCGCAGGTAGGCGCCGAGGGCGGGCGTGGCGGCGCCGGTGTCGCTCTCGGTGCGGAAGGCGACGCGCCGCTGCAGGTCGGCAAAGAAGCCGCCGTCGTCGAAATAGGCGGCGGCAGCGGCAAGGCTCTCGGTACGTTGCATGAGGGGATTTCCTGTTGGCGTGGGATGCAGCAAGTACAAGGCCTGCAGGGCAATGCTTCCAGCACCGATTTCGCAAGCTACCATTGCCTTCAAGGCAACGCTTCATCAGCCATGGCACCACCGCTCCTCAGCATTCCGATGCGCCATTTCCTCGAAGTGGCGCGCAGCGGCTCGGTCAGCCAGGCCGCGGCGCGGCTGTTCGTGGCCTCGTCGGCGGTCAGCCGGCAGATCGCCAAGCTCGAGGACAGCCTGGGCACGCCGCTGTTCGAGCGCCATGCCCGGGGCATGGCGCTCACCGCGGCAGGCGAGCGGCTCGCGGCGCACCTGCGCAATGCGCAGCTCGACATCGAGCAGGTCATCGAGCAGGTGCGCGACCTCGGCGGACGCAGCGCGCACCGCATCCGCATGGCCTGCACCGAGGGGTTCGCGGCGCACTTCATGCCGCAGGTCATGCGCAGCTTCGAGTCGGCACATCCGGGCACGCAGCTCGAGCTCCACGTGGGCTCGCCCGACGGCGTGAGCGCGCTGCTCGCGCGCGGCGAGGCGGACATCGCACTCAAGTACGTGGTGGCGCCCGAGCCCGGCCTGAAGATCGAGCATTCGGCCAATGCGCCGGTGTTCGCGGTGCTGCGCCCCGACCATCCGCTGGCGCGCCAGCGCGTGGTTTCCGTGGCGGAC
Source organism: Variovorax sp. SPNA7 (assembly GCF_033807855.1). Taxonomy (NCBI): domain Bacteria; kingdom Pseudomonadati; phylum Pseudomonadota; class Betaproteobacteria; order Burkholderiales; family Comamonadaceae; genus Variovorax; species Variovorax sp. SPNA7. The sequence goes on along the minus strand of NZ_CP138513.1, from coordinate 1,797,361 downwards.
GCCGTGCGCTATCCGCTGGCCATGGGCGACAAGGGCGTGACCGCGCGGCAGCTGTTCGACCAGGCGTGCAGCCTGCAGGGCCTGCAGTACCGCGCGATCTTCGTCAGCAATTTTTCATCGGTGCTGCTGCCGCTCTTGCGCACGCCGGACGTGATGCTGTCGGGGCACCTCACGGTCACGCACCTGATCGACGCGGGCACGGTGGTGGCGCGCCCGTTCGCCGAGGCGCCGCTGCAGCAGCGGCAACTGCAGGTGCTGGCACTCGAAGGCCGCACGCTCACGCCGCTGGCGCAGGAGTTCGTGCGGCACCTGGTGCACGCCATTGCCAGCGCGGGCCGGCGCAAACTGGGCCGCGCGCGTTCCAGCTCGCCCGCGGCGGCCTGAGCCTCAGCGGCCCAGCGCGTTGATGTCGGCCGGGTCGAGCAGCACCTTCGGCGCGCCGTGCCGCGTCACGGCCAGCATGGCGCGGCCGACCTTCTCGGTGGTCGTCACCTTGCCGGGCCAGAGCCGGTAGGCCAGCCCGAGCACCGGCTTGAGCACCATGATCGCGGCCTGGTAGAGCGGCGTCTTCGAACGCACGCCATGCAGCGGCTGGATCATGCCGGGGCGGAACATGTAGGCGGCCCTGAACGGCAGCTTCAGCAAGGCGTTTTCGGTCGCGCCCTTCACGCGCGCCCACATGCGGCCTCCGCGCTCGCTGCTGTCGGTGCCCGCACCCGTCACGTAGGTGAAGGTCATGCCAGGGTTGAGCCGCGCGAGCACGGTGGCGGCGGCCATCGTGAGGTCGTAGGTGATGCGCTTGTAGTCGGCCTCCTTCATGCCGACCGCCGACACGCCGAGGCAGAAGAAGCAGGCATCGAAGCCCTGCAGTTGCAGCTCGACACCGCTGTAGTCGGTCATGTCCGGAATGACCAGGTCCTGCAGCTTCGGGTGCTGCTGCCCGGTGGCCCTGCGGCCGACCGCGACCACGCGGGCCACGTCGGGCGCAAGCAGGCATTCGCGCAGCACGCCCTGCCCCACCATGCCGGTGGCGCCGAAGATCAGGATGTTCATGGCGAAGGGCGCGGTCAGACCGCGAACTCGTCAGGACGCTTCTCGAGCACCGCCAGCAGCAGGTCGACGTCGAGGCTGGAAGGCTGCGGCGCCTGCAGCGCGCCGAGCATGCGCGAGAGCGTCTCGGCATGCGGCAGCAGCGGGCCCAGGAAGCGGGTGCCGTCGGCGCCGGCGATCAGCAGCGTGGGAAAGGTCTCGACGTCGAAGGCGTCGGCAATCTCGGCGTGGTCCTCGATATCGACCCAGGCGAAGCGGAACTGCGGATGCGCCCGCGCCACCTGCTCGAGCAGCGGCCGGTAGTCGCGGCAAGTGCCGCACCATTCGGCGCACAGGCACACGACCCACGGCGCATCGCTGGCCGGCTCGGCGGAAACGGGGGCGGCAGGAAGGGCGCTCAAGGTTGATGCGGTGGAGGTGTGAATACGAAGCCGCGGTGGTGCGGCCCAAAGGTCGTGGCTATTATGGACAAAGCGCCTCCGGCGTTCAGGAGACCCGCACGATGAACACCACGACTGCCCCGGAATCTGCTGTCGATCCGCGACGTTTCAAGAGTTTCGCGGAGTTCTATCCCTTCTACCTGAGCGAGCACGCCAACCGCACCTGCCGGCGCCTGCACTTCGCGGGCACGACGATCTCGCTGCTGTGCCTGGTGGCGCTGGCCGCCACGCTCAACCCGCTCTGGCTGCTGGCCGGGCTGGTCGCGGGCTACGGCTTTGCCTGGGTCGGGCACTTCGGCTTCGAGAAGAACAGGCCGGCCTCGTTCAAGCGCCCGCTCTACAGCTTCATGGGCGACTGGGCGATGTACCGCGACATCTGGCTGGGCAAGGTCAAGATCTGACGACTATCAAATCAGGAGCACGTCGCCCAGGCGCAGCGAGTGCAGCGGGCCTTTGCGCCAGAGGTCTTCGAGCGGTTCGGCGCGCGGCATCAGCAACTCCCTGAGCAGCGGCTCGATCGGCGTGGACGGATCGGCCAGCAGCACGTAGCGCGGATCTTCGTTGGCGGTTTCCTCGGCGAGCGGCGCGATCCAGTCCAGCGCCACCAGCGTTTCGAGCACCGGCACCACCTGCAGCGCATCGACCCGCATGCGCGTGACGAGTTCGATGGCGCCCATGCCCTTGGCCGGCGTGGCGCGCGCCCGCGCCAGGTGCTGCAGCACCTCCATGGCCAGCTGCAACGGCCAGCCGGCCCGCCCGCCCCGGCGCGCCACGCCGGTCAGCAGGCTCGGCAGGTAGGCCGCGATGACCGCGCCCAGCAGCACGATCACCCAGGCCACGTAGATCCACACCAGCAGGATCGGCACGGTGGCAAAGGCGCCGTAGAGCACCGAATAGGTCGGCACCAGGCTCAGGTAGTAGCCCAGCACACGCTTGGCGATCTCGATGGCGGCCGCCACGAAGATGCCGCCGGCCCAGGCATGCGACCAGCGCACGTTGGTGTTGGGCACGTAGTGATAGAGCGAGGCCATGCCGGCTGCGAGCAGCACGAATTCGAAGGTGTCGAAGAACAGCTTGAGGATGCTGCCGCCCACCACGTCGCGCGATGCCGCGAACACGTACGAGGTGGTCGAGAGGCTCACCGCCAGGATCAGCGGCCCGAGCGTGATCGCGGCCCAGTAGATCAGCACGCGCTGCGCAAAGGGCCGGGGCGAACGCACGCGCCAGATGTTGTTGAGCGTCTTGTCGATGGTGAGGATCAGCGCAATGGCGGTGATCAGGAGCACCACCAGGCCCGCGATGCCCAGGCCGCCCGCCTTGCTCGAGAACTGGTTCAGGTAGCCCAGCACCTGGCGCGCGATGTTGTCGGGAATCAGGCTCTCGATGAGCCAGCGCTGCAGCCGCCCCTGCAGCTTGGCGAACATCGGGAACACGGTGAAGAGCGCCAGCGCCACCGTGAAGAACGGCACCATCGCAATGGTGGTGGTGAAGGTGAGGCTGCTGGCCGTGAGGCCGAGCCGGTCTTCGCGGAAACGCTCGCCCAGCACCGCCGCGGTGTTGCCCCACGGAAAGCGCGAAAGATCCCTCCAGAGCTGACGACGATTCATGGCCGGTATCATAAGAACCCGAATCCTTCCCTCGTCTTCGCGCACTTCGTGTCGCCGTGGTCTCCGCTCGAAAAAGCCGGCCCGGCCAACCCGGTTCCGCGGTGTTCTGCCCATGACAACCATCACGCCGCAAGCCTCTTCTTCCGTCAGCGCCACCCGCTGGCTTGCCGTGGGCAGCCTTGCCGGCCTGATCGTGCTGGGCCTGGCCTGGGAGCTGTGGCTCGCGCCGCTGCGGCCGGGTGGCTCGCTGCTGGCGCTCAAGGTGCTGCCGCTGGTCATTCCGCTCGCGGGGCTCTACAAGAACCGCATGTACACCTACCGCTGGGTCAGCCTGATGATCTGGCTCTATTTCACCGAGGGCGTGGTGCGCGCCTGGAGCGACACCAATGGCGTGGGGCAGGTGCTCGCGCTCGTCGAGGTGCTGCTGTGCCTCGCGCTCTTCACGGCCTGCGCATTGCACGTCAGGCTGCGCCTGCGCAACGCCAAGGCGGCCCGCCAACTGGAGGTTTCCAACCCATGACGATTTCTTCTTCCGCTCCCTTGATCGAACAGCTGCGTGCCATCGTCGGTGCGCAGCACGTGCTGAACGAGGGCGACCTCACGGCCTACGAACAAGACTGGCGCAAGCGCGCGCGCGGCAAGTCGCTGGCCGTGGTGCGGCCGGCCAATGCGCAGCAGGTGGCCGACGTGGTCAAGGCCTGCGCCGCAGCCGGCACGGCCATCGTGCCGCAGGGCGGCAACACCGGCCTGGCCGTGGGCTCCATTCCCGACGACAGCGGCACGCAGGTGGTGCTGAGCCTGCAGCGGCTGAACGCCATCCGCACCATCGACGCCGCCAACCTCACGATGACGGTGGAAGCCGGCTGTATCCTGCAGACGCTGCAGGAGGCGGCCGAGAAGCAGGGCTTCCTGTTCCCGCTGAGCCTTGCGGCCGAGGGCAGCTGCACCATCGGCGGCAACCTTGCGACCAATGCCGGCGGCACGCAGGTGGTGCGCTACGGCAACACGCGCGAGCTGTGCCTGGGCCTCGAAGTGGTCACGCCGCAGGGCGAGATCTGGGAAGGCACCAGCGGCCTGCGCAAGGACAACACCGGCTACGACCTGCGCGACCTGATGATCGGCAGCGAAGGCACGCTGGGCATCATCACCGCGGCCACCATGAAGCTCTACCCGCTGCCCGCCGCGCAGCTCACGGCCTGGGCCGCGGTGCCCTCGCTCGACCACGCGGTCACGCTGCTGGGCCTTGCGCACAAACAGCTGGGCTCGGGCCTCACGGGCTTCGAGGTGATGGGCCGGTTTGCATTGAGCCTGGTCGACAAGCACATGCCGCAGCTGCGCGTGCCCTTCATCGGCGACGAGGCCGTGCCGTACTGTGTGCTGCTCGAGAACTCCGACAGCGAATCCGAAGACCATGCGCGTTCGCGCTTCGAGGCGCTGCTCGAAACGGCTTTCGAAGACGGCTGCGTGACCGACGCGGTGGTGGCCGAGAACCTCGCGCAGGCGCACCAGCTCTGGCACATCCGCGAGAGCATTCCGCTCGCGCAGGCCGAAGAAGGCCTGAACATCAAGCACGACATCTCGATTCCCGTGTCGCGCATTCCGGCCTTCGTGGCGGAAACCGACGCGCTGCTGGCGCGCGAGATTGCCGGCGTGCGGTTGGTGAACTTCGGCCACCTGGGCGACGGCAACCTGCACTACAACGTGCAGGCGCCCGAGAACATCGACACCAAGGCCTTCCTGAAGAACGAGGAAGAGCGCATCAACACACTGGTGTACGACGCGGTCGAGAAGTTCGGCGGCTCGTTCTCGGCCGAGCATGGCGTGGGTTCGCTCAAGGTCGACAAGCTCGAGAAGCACAAGTCGCCGGTGGCGCTGGAGATGATGCGCGCGATCAAGCGCGGGCTCGATCCGAAGAACATCCTGAACCCCGGCCGCGTGATCCGCGTCTAGGCATTTGTATTTCTCCCTCCCCTCCCGGGGGAGGGCCGGGGTGGGGGCACGCGGCCTTCGATTCAGCGCTGCTCCGAATGCGGGCGCAGCCCCCATCCCCGCCTTCCTCCAGAGGGGGAAGGAGCAAGACAAAAAACTCAGCCCGAAAAGTCCTCGCCGCGCAGCTCGATCGGCTGCCCGTGCGGCGTGCGGTCCGCGGCGTGGTCCCAGGCGTGGCGGTAGCGCGCAAGTTCGTCTTCGGAGCTGGCGCCCTTGCGTGCGACCAGGCTTTCGAGCGCGGCGAGCCAGTGGCGGTAATAGGTGTTGCCGTTGTCCGGGTCGCCCGCGGCCTGCGCGGCCGCAATCTGCGCGGCAAGCACTTCGGCCCATTCAACCCAGGTGAACAGGCCGCGCTCGTGCAGCGCCAGCGTCATCGCGAAAGCCTGGGCCTCCCACGGTGCGTTGAACACCGGCCCGTCGGCATCGCGCGGCATGCCGGGGGCGATCGCGAGCGGTGGTGGCATGCAGCTCTTCATGCGGCGGGCTCCAGGTAGCTTTCCCAGGCGTCGACCGACACCGCCAGGTTCTGGCGCGGCGCGCCTTCGCCCCAGAGCTCGGCCTCGTCGAAGACCACGGTGTAGAGCCACTGCGGCTGCTCGCCCAGGCCCTGCGCATGGGCGTCGGCGAACACATGCGCGCCATGCACATGCTCGATCACGCCGCGCTTGCCCTGCACGTAGCCCGGCAGCCGCGTGTGGTGGTCGACCTTGCCGGGGCGCATGCGCACCGGCTGGCCGACGGCAAAGCGCGCCGGCGCCGGCTCGGGACGCTGGGTGGGCGAGCCCTTGGCCAGTGCGGACTGAACGCTGGCGGCCTGCAGCACACGCGCGACCGGTGCCGCGGGATGGCGCATCTCGCCGGATGCGAGCTCATCCGGAGCGACCTGTCCGCGCTGCAGCATCAGCTGCTCCAGTGCACCGAGCCAGATCTGGTAGTAACTCAGGTTTCCGTAGTTGGGCAAGGTCTCGCGCACGGCGCGGCTCGCATCGATGTTCCAGGAGCCGGTCGCGCCCATGGCAAGCGTGAGCGCCAGCGCACGTGGCTCCCACGCGGCATGGAACAGCTCGCCCTCGGGTTCGGGCGTGACCGGGCCGAAACCGGGCTGGCCGCCAAGGTCGGCATGCGTGACATAGCTCATGCGGCACTCCCTGGCATTGCGGGTGCTTCCACCCGCCGCGTGCCGATCATCGAATCGCGCGTGACCAGCGCGGCAAGCTCTTCTTCGCTCAGGCCTTCGGTGCCTTGCGGGCGCTGCGGGATCACCAGGTAGCGCACCTCGGCGGTCGAATCCCAGACCCGGATGCGCGTCGATTCGGGCAGCACCGTGCCGAAATCGGCCAGCACGCCGCGCGGGTCCTTCACGGCCCGCGAGCGGTACGGCGCGCTCTTGTACCACGTGGGCGGCAGGCCGAGCACCGGCCAGGGATAGCAGCTGCACAGGGTGCAAACGACCATGTGGTGCTGCTCGGCGGTGTTCTCCACCGCCACCATGTGTTCGCCTTGGCGGCCGGTGTAGCCCAGCGAGGCGATGGCGGCCGTGGCATCCTTCAGCAGCCAGTCGTGGAACGCTTGGTCGACCCAGGCCCTGGCCACCACGCGCGCGCCGTTGCGCGGGCCGATGCGGGTCTGGTAGGTATCGATCAGCACGTCGAGCGCGGCCGGATCGATGTAGCCCTTGTGGGTGAGCACGCTCTCGAGCGCCCGCACGCGCAGGTCCATTTCGCCGAGTTCGCTGTGTTCGTGGGAGTGGTCATGGCCGGTCATCGGCCAATGCTAGCGCCGCCCCGTAAAATTCCCAACATGACCTCGCCCGCCCGCCCCGTCCGCTCCCAGTACGAAGACTTCATGCGCCATGTCGATACCCATGGCGTCCACAAGAGCGACCGCACCGGCACGGGCACCAAGAGCGTGTTCGGCCACCAGATGCGCTTCGACCTGAACGAAGGCTTCCCGCTGGTGACCACCAAGAAGGTGCACCTGCGGTCCATCATCCAGGAACTGCTGTGGTTCCTGACCGGCTCCAGCAACAACAACTGGCTCAAGGAGCGCGGCGTCACCATCTGGGACGAGTGGGCGCGCGAGGACGGCGACCTGGGCCCGGTGTACGGCGTGCAGTGGCGCAGCTGGCCCACGCCGGACGGCGGCCACATCGACCAGATCTCCGAAGTCATCAAGACCCTGAAGACCAACCCCGATTCGCGCCGCATCATCGTGAGCGCATGGAACGTGGCCGAACTCTCGAAGATGGCGCTCATGCCCTGCCATGCCTTCTTCCAGTTCTACGTAGCGCCGCCGCAGGCACCGGGCGAGCGCGGCAAGCTGAGCTGCCAGCTCTACCAGCGCAGCGCCGACATCTTCCTGGGCGTGCCCTTCAACATCGCGAGCTACGCGCTGCTCACGCACATGGTGGCGCAGCAGTGCGATCTCGACGTGGGCGACTTCATCTGGACCGGCGGCGACTGCCACATCTACAGCAACCATGCCGAGCAGGTGGCGCTGCAGCTCAGCCGCACGCCCTACCCGTATCCCACGCTCCACATCAAGCGCAAGCCGGCCTCGATCTTCGACTACCAGTACGAAGACTTCGAGGTGCTCGACTACCGGCACCACGATCCCATCAAGGCGCCCGTGGCGGTGTAGAGTGAGCGAAAAAGAATGGTCCAGGAAAACCTGCTACTACTACCGACTCGGCAGCTACTGGATCAATTCGGAGCCGGAAATCCGACTCCGGGATCGGGATCTGCCGCAGCGCTAAGTGGACTCCTCGGGTGCAAGCTAGGGCAAACAGTCTGTTCAATCTCGCTTAAAAAGCCAGAACTCCAGCCAGACTGGCCAACGCTGAAATACCTGCACGACCGACTGACGAATGAGTTCGAGCCGACCTTAGCTGAGTTTTTTCAGAAGGACTCTGAGCTCTTCGATCAGCTCATAAGTCTCCGTCGCCTTAGAGATCAAGAAGTCGATCCCGTGAAAAAGAGGCGCTACAGAGATGACGCACTTGCGAAGCAGCGGGATTCAACAGAGGCGGCACTAAGCATTGCCGGAACCTGCATCACACTTGCAGAAATAAATCTCCAAGTCTTTCAGACTGGATGGAAAACCGTTCGTGGCGACTCCGGTGCAGCAATCAGCTGCGCCTTGTCAGGAGTTTCCGCATCATTGTTCGCTTCCTATTTGAACCTGAAAGATTTTCGAGATAGTGAATGGCTGCGAAACACAAAACAGAATGCAGACGACCTGTTCACGCGATTTCGCGAAACACAAACTAAGCTGGTGACCTTGGCATTCGGACTTCAAGAGGAAGCCGAACGAACACTGGCATCGGATCAACTTTCCCTACCCCTTGATGACGAGAGTTAACCTCATTCTTGCGCGTGCAACCAATGGCGTCATTGGCCACAAGGGCATGCTGCCATGGCATCTGCCTGAGGATCTTGCGCACTTTAGGCAGCAGACCATGGGTGCTCCTGTGATCATGGGCCGCAAAACATGGGACTCATTGCCGCCGCGCTTTCGCCCGCTACCGGGCCGGCAGAACATAGTGGTAACGCGGCAGATCGACTTCCAGGCCGAGGGGGCACTCCTCGCAGGGAGCCTACGCGAAGCGGTAGCGCTGTGCGAGGCATTAAAACACCCCGAGGTGTGGGTGATCGGCGGCGCGCAGATCTACGCTGAAGCCGAACCGCTCGCGCAGCGCGCGGTCGTGACCGAGCTCGCGCACGACTACGAAGGCGATGCGCATGCGCCGGAACTCTCCCCCACCGCCTGGCGCGAAACCAAGCGCGAATCGCATGTCTCGGCGAAGGAGGGCCTCAACTACAGCTTCGTGACCTACGAACGCATCGCGCCATCGAAGGCATGAACGCAGACGAGCCGCGCGCCACTGCCCCGCCGCTGCGGCGCCGCTCCCTCGTGGCCGGCGCCGCATTGCTTTGCGGGCTTGCACCTGTGCAGGCGCTGCGGGCGGCCGAGCGGCTCGACCCCGACGAGGAAGCGCTCTTCATTCCCGGCACCGCGCGCCCTACCGCCGATGGCCGGCTCGAAGTCGACATCCACGCCTGGGTCTACGAACCCGAGCGCCGCTGGGGCCTGAATGCCGCGTTCGCGCACTACCTGGGCCTCAACCTGAAGAAGCTCTCGCCCGCGGCGCGGCTGCGCTTCAACCAGCACACCGCGCTGTTCCACGCCGAGTCGGAAGAAGGCAAGGTGTTCGAACTCGACTTCGACGACAGCGCCGCGCGCGTGGCCACGCCGCCTTCGGGCGCAGACGGCCGCATGAACATGCGCATCGTCATCGACGCGCCCCGCATCTCGCCTTCGGACGAGTGGCTGAAGTTCCATGCCGTGACCGGGCCCGGCGAACTGCTGCATCGCTTCAGGGGCGAGGCACTGATCGTTCCCGCGCAGGGCCTGTCGATCATTTCGGACATCGACGACACCATCAAGCGCACCCAGGTGCGCGACCGGCGCGAGATGCTGCTGAACACGTTTGCGCGGCGCTTCGAGGCGGCACCCGGCATGGCGGCGTACTACCGCGCGCTGGCCAAGGCGCCCGACACGCGCTTCCACTATCTTTCGGCCAGCCCGATACAGCTGTACCGCGCGCTCGCCGATTTCCTTCGCGATGCGGACTTTCCCTTGGGCAGCATGCACCTGCGCGAAAGCACGACCTGGCGCACGCTCATTCCCGGCGATCAGGATTCGCGCACGCACAAGCTCGGCGTGATCGAGCGCCTGCTGGCCGACTTTCCGCAGCGCCGATTCATGCTGGTGGGCGATTCGGGCGAGAGCGATCCCGAGATCTACGGGCAGGTCGTTCGCGCCCATCCCGGCCGCATCGACAGCATCGCGATACGCGACGTGACCGGCGAGGACAGCCGCGCCGAGCGCTATGCGGCCGCCTTCGAAGGCGTGGCGCCCGGCCTCTGGCAGATTCTTTCCCCCGACCGGCCCCCGGCACCGATCCAGCTGGCAAGGTGAGCGCCCGGCGCCGAAACATCATCGGCACCTTGGTTTCCAGCACAGGAGACAAAAGAACACTTAGGTACACATTGGAAAGTCGTGCGCATCGCAGGGATTAGGCAGAACTGTGATTTTTTCCGCAGAATGTTTGCTCCACACCATCCCAGACAAGGAGACGGCCCATGTCCATGGAGTTTCTTCGAGTCATCGCCGAGCAGAAATTGCCATACGTCGTCCACACGCCAGCCGACATCGACAGGCTGCGCGTGCTGCGTGCGGCCGAGCTGGTGACCGCTTTCATTCCGCCGTCCAGCCACGCGCCGGACGACCGGGCGATACGCCAGCTCGCCCAGGTGGAATCGATCACCGCCAAGGGCAAGCTGGCGCTGAACAAGGCCACCTCGGCCTTCATCGAACTCTGAACCCCAGCAGCTTCATCGCGGCCCCCGGACTCTTTGCAGCCTTGGCGTACCCGACCCACGGATCGTTGCCGCGGTCGAGCCGGGCATGGATGTTCCGCAGGGTCCACTGCGCGCCGCTCGCGAGCGTGGGAACCTCCTGCCATTCCACCGGCACCGACACGCCCATGCCGGGGCGCGCCCGCACCGACCAGGCGCAGATGGTGGTCGCGCCGAAGCCGTTGCGCAGGTAGTCGATGAAGATGCGGCCGACGCGGTTGCTCGGCCCGCTCTTGGCGACGAACATCTGCGGCAGGGTGCGCGCCATGTGCCGCACGATGGCCTGCGAGAAATCCTTGATGGTGTCCCAGTCGTACTGCCGCCTGAGCGGCACCACCACGTGCAGCCCCTTGCCGCCGCTGGTCTTGCAGAACGGCGCCAGGCCCAGTTCGTCGAGCACCACGCGCATCAGCTCCGCCGCCTGCAGCACCATGGGCCAGCCGACGCCCTCGCCCGGGTCGAGGTCGAAGGTCATGCGGTCGGGCTTGCCGATGAGCGTCTTCACGCCGTTCCAGGTATGGAATTCGACGACGTTCATCTGCGCCGCACTCAGCAGCCCGAGCGGCCCCGCCACCTCGATCAGCTCGGGGTGCTCCGGCCACAGCGCCGCATCGAGCTGCCGCACGCCGGCCATCTGCCCCAGCTCGAGATGCTTCTGGAAGAACAGCTGCCCCTTGATGCCCTGCGGCGCGCGCACGAACGACACGGGCCGGCCCTTCAGGTGCGGCATCATCAGCGGCGCGACCAGGCCGTAGAAGCGCACCACCTCCACCTTGGTGATGCCGGTCGACGGATCGACCACGCGGTCGGCATGCGAGACCTTGAAGTTGGCGGGCATGGTGGCGGCGGGCTCGGGCTCGGGCTCCGTTTCGCGGTCGGTGCCCGCCTGGTGAACCGGCTTCTCGCGGACGATGGCTTTGGCGGGCTTGTCCGAACGCACGCTGTGGAACACCGGATGCCGCACGTGCCCATCCTTCGTCCATTCGGAAAACGTGACCTCGGCCAGCAGCACCGGCTTGACCCAGTGCGCGCGTCGGTCGTTTTCGGTCGGGTTCTTGAACGGCCGCTCGTCGATGCCGAGCGGCTTGAGCCTCTCGAGCATGTCGGCGAGCGTCCGGCCGTTGAAGCCCGCGCCCACCGCGCCTGCGTAGAAGAGGTCGCCCTTGTCGTCGTGCACGCCGATCAGCAGTGCGCCGATGCCCACGCGCGAGCCCTTGGGATCGGTATAGCCGCCGATGACGAACTCCTGCCGCTGCGAGCACTTGAGCTTGATCCAGTCGGGCGAGCGGCGCGAGGCATAGGTGCTGTTCTTGCGCTTTCCGATCACGCCTTCGAGCCCGATCTTGCAGGCCGAGGCGACGATGTCCTCGGGCGGCGCATCGAAGATTTCGCTGAAGCGGATTTCGGGCGGCGCCTTGGCAAGCAGTGCCTGCAGCAGGCCGCGCCGCTCCACCAGCGGCACGCCGGTGAGATCGAAGCCGCCGTAGTACGGCAGGTCGAACAGGAAGTAGACGATGTGGCGCGTGTTCTCGCTGTCGAAGGCGTTCTGCAGGGCCTGGAAGTCCGTGCCGCCGGACTCGTTGAGCACCACGATCTCGCCATCGAGCCAGCCCGGCGCGAGCTTCATGCGCTCGATCGCGCGCACCAGGTGCGGCATGCGGCCGCTCCAGTCATGGCCGTTGCGCGTGACGAGCTGCACGCCGCCTTTCGCATCGATGCGCGCGAGCAAGCGGTAGCCGTCGAACTTGATCTCGTAGAACCAGTTCTCGGGATCGGGCGGCGGGCCATCGACCAGCGTGGCGAGCAGCGGCGAGAGCTTGGCGGGCATGGCGGCCTTCACCGCATCGGCGGGCATGCCGCGGGCCGATGCCTTGCCGCCGCGCTTTTTGGCCGGCGCGGCCGGCGCCTCGGCGGGCGCCGAGACCGCCGCAGCGGGCATCGGCATCTGGGCCACGCTGTCCGGGAACTGGTCGACCACGCTGAACTCCGCGGCCGGGCGGGCGTACTCGTCGTGCTCCTTGATCAAGAGCCACGCGTCCTGCTTGCCATCGGCCTTGCCGTGCATGCGTACCAGCGTCCACTTGCCGCGCAGCTTGTAGCCATGCAACTCGAACTTGAGGCGCCCCGCCTTGTAGCCCTTGCGCGGGTCGCCGATGGGCGTCCAGCTGCCCTTGTCCCAGATGATCACCTTGCCCGCGCCGTACTGCCGGGGCGGTATCTCGCCCTCGAACTGGTTGTAGGCAATGGGATGGTCTTCCACATGCACGGCCATGCGCTTGTCGTGCGTGTCGTAGCTCGGGCCCTTGGGCACTGCCCAGCTTTTCATGGTGCCATCGAGCTCGATGCGGAAGTCGTAGTGCAGCCGCGTGGCCCAGTGCTTCTGCACCACGAACTGCAGCACGCCGGGCGCCGATGCGCCGCCTTCCGCGGGCTCGGGTGTGGCGCCGAAGTTGCGCTTTTCCTTGTAGCGCTTCAGGGGGTTTGCGCGCGCCATGGTGTGTCGGCCTCCGTGTCCAGCGGATGGCTTGCCGCGTAGCGTTCGAGCAACAGGTAGAGCACCAGGCCGCCGATCAGCGGCAGCAGGTAGTAGAGCGCGCGGTAGGCCAGCACGGCCCCCATCAGCGCGCCCTGGCGCACGGTGCCTGAGAGCAGCGCCAGGTAGACGGCCTCGAGCACGCCGAGCCCGGCCGGAATCGGCGTGATCACGCCGACGATGGACGCGGCCAGCAGCACGCTCAGCGTGGTGGCGTACGGCACCTGCCGGCCCAGCAGCAGGTACATCGCGCAGCCCATCAGTGCCCAGTTGACGGTGGAGAGCGTGAGCTGGACGACCGCAAGCTGCGCCGAGGGGAGCCTCACCCGCCGCCCCCTCAGCTGCCACTGCCGCCCGCGCGAAAAAGCGCAGGCCAGCACGTACGCCGCCGCGAGAAGAATCATCAGCACGCCCAGCGCGCGCAGCGCGTCCGCCCCGATGTTCGCCTGGCGCGGCGGCGTGATGATGCCCGCGGCGAACAGGCCGCCGGCCAGCAGCCCGTAGCCGAGCCAGTTGGTGGCCAGGCTCACGCCGACCACCTGCGCCACCACGGCTTCGTCGAGGCCGGCGCGCGCATAGAGCCGGGCACGCATCGCAATCCCGCCGACCAGCGAACCCAGGTTGAGGTTGAAGGCATAGCTCGTCACCGCAATGGCCCAGGTGCGCCAGCGCGGCACCCGGTGGCGCGTGTGCCGTCGGCCGATGAGGTCGAAGCATCCGTAGAGCGCATGGCTCGCGGTTGCGATGGCCCAGACCCCCAGCAGCAGCATCGCCGGATAGCGCTGCAGCGCCTCCCATGCGCCGGCCCAGTCGACCTTGTGCGCATGCGACAGCAGCAGGCCGAGCACCGCGAGCCCCAGCAGCGGCAGCAGCCAACGGCGGCAGCGGCGCCAGAGCGACGGCTTGCCGGCCGGCGGGTCCGCCGCCGAAAGCGTGGTCGACGCGTCGTGGTTCATGGCGGCACCAGGGTGGAAATCAGTGCCGGCAGGTCAAGCGGCTTGAGCAGATGGTGGTCGAACCCGGCCATCGCGATGCGCTCCTTGTCGCCGTGCTGGCCCCAGCCGGTCAGTGCGACGAGGACCAAGCCGGCCAGCGCGGGATCGGCGCGCAGCCGCGTTGCAAGCTCGCAGCCGTCCATGCCCGGCATGCCGATGTCGAGGATCGCGAGCCCGGGCGCCGGACCCTCGGCCACCATGCGCAGCGCAGCATCGCCGCTGTAGGCCACGCGCGTCGTGGCGCCCATCGAGCGCAGCAGCTCGCCCAGCGCATCGGCCGCGTCCCGGTTGTCGTCGACGATCAGCACCGTGCCCGGCAACGAGGCCGGCCAGCCGCGAACGGCCGGTGCCGGCGACGCGGGCACGCCGCCCTCGACGTGGGCGAGCGGCAGGCGCACGCAGAACATCGCGCCCTGGCCCAGGCCCGCGCTGGTTGCCTCGACGCTGCCGCCATGGAGTTCGACCAGGCTCTTCACCAGCGTGAGGCCGATGCCCAGGCCGCCCTGCGCTGCCTTGGAGGTGCCGCTCACCTGCACGAACATCTCGAAGATCGACTTCAGCATGTCCGGTGCAATGCCGGTGCCGTTGTCCCAGACCTCGACCACGGCGTCTCGCCCTTCCTGGCGCAGCACGATGCGGATCTTTCCGCCGGGCGCGGTGTACTTGGCCGCGTTGTTGAGCAGGTTGGAGAACACCTGCGTCAGGCGAACACCGTCGCCGCGCACGACGATCGGCTCGCTGCACAGCTGCGTGCTCAGCGTGTGCCTGGCGCCTTCGAGCAGCGGCCGGCTCAGCTCGATGGCGTCCTCGATCACCGCTTCGAGCGCCACCGTCTCCATGCGCAGCTCGATCTTGCCGCGCGTGATGCGCGAGACCTCCATCAGGTCGTTCACGAGCCGCACCATGTGGTCGATCTGCCGCCCCATGAGCTCGTAGTAGCGCCGGGCCTCCGCCGGTTCGTGCGGCTTGCGCGTCAGGAGCGTGAGCGCGGTGCTCATCGGCGCGAGCGGGTTGCGCAACTCGTGCGCCAGCGTTGCAAGGAACTCGGTCTTGCGCTGGTCCGATTCGCGCAGGCCATCGAGCAGCTCGCGCAGCTGGTACTGCCGGTTGCGCGCCCTGAGCGCCGTGCGGACCGTGCTGATCAGCGAGGCCACGCGCATCGGCCGTTCGATCACGGTGACGTTCGCGAGCCGGTCCATGGCCTTGACGATGACGGGCGAGTCCGCGCCCTGGCGCGCAAGAACGAGCACCGGCAGATCGGACCACGGCGGCTGCGAGCCCAGCGCTTCGGCCAGCGCGGCCGCGGCCGGATCGGCCAGCACTTCTTCGGCCAGCATGATGGCGCCGGCGCCTCCCTCGAGCCCCCGCACGAGCTCGCACAGGCTGTCGCAGGTGTGGGCCGCAATCTGTGCGCGGGCCAGTACGGCGCTTGCCATGAGGGCGTCCCTGGAGGTTGCGGTTCGCAACAGGATGCGCTGCTCGGCGGATGCGGCGGGCGGGCTCACGATGCGTGCTGCGCGCCGTCGGTGGGAACGGGGATGCCCGTCAGGATGCCCCTGAAATGACGCAGCGGCTCGCCCACTTTGAGGCCCGTGGCGGTCATCGAGAAATCGCGGATGCTGCGCTCGTGCGCGCCGCCGCGCTTCTTCAGCACCGAGATCGCCTGGCGCACTTCGCCCTCCAGCTCGAAGTAGCGAAGCAGCACCACCGCGTCCGCCAGGTAGCTCGCATCCACGGGCGTCTTCATCTGCATGCCGATGAGGCCATGCTGCGCGCCCACCAGCAGCGTGGCAACGCCGGCCTGGCCCAGATAGGAAAGCAGCTCGTGCAGTTGCACGATCAGGAAGCGCTCGTCGGGCATGGCGTTGAGGTAGCCGTTGAGGCTGTCGATCACCACCACCGCCGCACCGCACTCCACCACCGCCAGCCGGATCAGGTGCACGAACTCGCCGGGCGAGAGCTCGGCGGGATCGACCTGCCGCACCTTGATGCGGCCGGATTCGATGTATGGCCCCAGGTCCATGCCCATGCTTTCGCAGCGCGTGCGCAGCGTGTGGATGCTCTCGTCGAAGATGAAGAGGGCCGCGCATTCGCCGCGCTGCGCCGCGGCCAGCGCGAACTGCACCGCCACCGTCGATTTTCCCGTGCCCGGCGCGCCGACGAACAGCGTGCTGGTGCCGCGTTCCAGGCCGCCTCCCAGCAGCGTGTCGAGCGCCTCCAGGCCGCTGGGAATGCGCGCCGGCGCCACTGCCGGGGCCGAAGGATGCTCGGAAGCGACCAGGCGCGGAAAGACGCGCAGGCCGCCGCGCTCGATGCGGTAGTCGTGGTAGCCGCCGCGGAACTGCTGGCCGCGGTATTTGCTGACCACCAGCCGGCGCCGCGCGGCGCCGTAGTCGGAGCTGATCTGCTCGAGCCGGATCACCGCATGGGCAATGCTCTGCACCTGCAGGTCGTGCTTCATGGCGGTCATGTCGTCCAGCAGCAGCACCGTGCACTGGCGGCCCGCGAAGAACTGCTTGAGCGCGAGGATCTGCCGCCGGTAGCGCAGCGAGCTGCCGGCCAGCAGGCGCAGTTCGGACAGCGAGTCGAACACCACGCGCGAAGGCTTGAGCACATCGACGTCCGAGAGGATGCGGAGGGTCGTCTCGCTGAGCTCGACCTCGGACGGATGGAACATCGTGTATTGCTCGTCGGGCTCGAGCGCGGCCTCGGACGGAAGCATCTCGCGCACCTCGATGCCGCTCAGGTCCCAGCCATGGGAACGCGCCACGCCCCTGAGCTCCTGCGCGGTTTCCGACAAGGTGACATACAGCACCGACTCGCCGCGCTTCACGCCTTCGATCAGGAATTGAAGCGCGATGGTGGTCTTGCCGGCGCCCGGCGTGCCCTCGACCAGGTAGAGGCGGTTGGACGTGAGCCCGCCGCCAAGAACATCGTCGAGGCCGGGAACACCGACTTTCATCAGGCCGTCCTGGGTGGACGGCACGGCCGTACCGTCGAGCTTCATTTCTTCTTCCTCCATCGTTGGGCAGACAGTCCTTTCTGCCCTGTTCTGCTTGCGATCTGCTGGCGCAAGGATTTTTATCAAGAGGCGCGGCCCCAGGGTTGTAGGGCATCACCCTTCTTCGGGACAAGACAACGCCACTGCGCCGCGGCTGCCGCGCGCGGGCCGCGGAAGGCCTCAGGACTTGTCGGGCGTCTTGCGTTCGGCATCACCCGGCTCCTCGAGCTTCTTGTTGTCGACCTTCTTCATCAGTTCCTCGCCCTCGGTGTCCTTGCCGTCGGTGGGCACGGATTCCTCCTGGGTGATCTCCGGTTCGTCGTGGGAGCGCTCGCGGCGCTTCGGCGGTGGCTTGTTCATGGCTGGCAACCTCCTGGATGAGCCCCGACAGTGGAGTGCCTGCCGCACGGGAGTGCTCAGGCAATGGCGGCAGCGGTCGTCAGCCAACGCCGACGATCCCGCCTGCCCGCGCGGAAGCCGCGTCTTCTTCCACGGGCGCCTCGCTCGCCTCGATGAAGAGCCGCCTGATCATCGGGAAGCGCCCGCGCACCTGCTGCTCGATCGCCGCGATGGCATCGGCCGCGTCACCGGTAGCCGTGCCTTCCCTGAAATTGAGGTCGACCACGACCAGAACTTCGTCGGGGCCGATGTACATCGACAGCACATGGCCGACGTCCTGCACGCTGGGCTGTTCCATGGCCAGGCTGCGGATGGCCCGCGCGGTCTCCGGGCGGATGCCCTCGCCGATCAGCAGCCCGCGGGCCTGGCCGATCAGCAACACCGCCACGCCGGCCAGCAGCAGCCCGATCACCACCGAGGCCGCGCCGTCGAGCGCCGGCATGCCGAGCCGGTGGCTGAAGTAGATGCCCAGCGCCGCCACCGCCAGCCCGGCCAGCGCCGCCGAATCCTCGGCCAGCACGGTGTAGGTGGTGGGATCCTTGCTCCGCCCGAGCGCGCGCCAGAACGGAGCCCCGCGCGACTGGGCGCGGAACTGCCGCAGCGCAACCAGGAAGCTCGCGCCTTCGAACAATGCGGCAAGGCCCAGCACCACGTAGTTCCAGCCCGGATCGCGCATCGGCTCCGGCTTGCGGATGTGCTGGATGCCCTCGTAGAACGACACGCCGCCGCCCAGCCCGAAGATCAGCACCGCGACGATCAGGCTCCAGAAGTACAGCTCCTTGCCGTGGCCGAAGGGATGCTCGGGTGTCGCGGGCCGCTGGCTCAGCCGGATGCCCACCAGCAGCAGAACGCCGTTGAAGGTGTCGACCGCCGAATGGATGCCTTCGGACAGCATGGCCGAACTGCCGGTGATGCCGGCCACCGTGAACTTGGTGGCGGCAATGGCCACATTGGCCGCGATGGCGCCGTAGATCGCAAGCTTCGATTCGGCGGCCATCAGGGGTTCGGACGGCGGTGCGCCGCTCGGCCCTTGCGTTCAGCCCCGGCCTTCAGGGAAGGCCAAGGTAGATCCGCAGATCGTCCTTCATGGTCCCCGCCGACGCGACCGCCATGCGCAGGCGGGCCTCGCTGACGCCGAAGCACTTCGTCCAGTAGTCGACCTCTTTCAGGTCGGTGATGTCGATTCGCTCGTCGTCCTGTGGGACGCGGATCTCCATGTCGTCCGGCATCGCGGGATCTCCAGGTGGGTTGGAGACGGAAGTTTCACCGCCCGGGGAAGCCGCCATGCCAGCCGGAAGCCATGGCTGATGCAGGACATGTTCTACATGCTGTCGTCTGCCGCGGTTTCGGGATGTTTCATGAACGCGCGAGCTGCCGCGCTGCCGATCACTCCCTGGCGCGGGGCTTGAGCAGATTTGCGAGTGCCTTCTGGTCTTCGGCCAGTTGCATGCGCATGAGCTGGAGCACTCGCAAGGCGAGGCCGGACAGCGGCTGTCCGGGCGGCAGCACCAGCACGCCCGCAAAGGAAACCTCCAGCGACAGCGGGCGGACGACCAGGCCGCGCTGCGCGTACTCGAGTGCGGTGACCGGGTTCACGACACCGATGCCCATGCCACTCAGCGCCATCTCGCACACGCTCGCCGCGTAGGGGGTTTCGACCAGCACGCTCAGTCCCACGTTGCGCTCCGCCAGCGCTCGCTCGAGCCGCCGCCGCGATGCGTCCTCCGGGTTGAGCGCAAGGAACGGCTCTTCCGCGAGCTGATGCGGCTGGATCGTCCTGGCCTTGGTCAGCCGGTGCTTCGCATGCATGACCACCACGCCGGGAAAGCGCGCGAACTCGGAATGCTCCAGGCCGGTGGTGGGCATCTCGTCGGCCATCAGTCCGAAGTCGACCTGGCGGCCCAGCACGGCCTCGTGCACCTCCCGCGAGCTGAGCACCTGCAGCGAGATCTGGGGACGGTCTTCGGAATCGCGGCGCTCGGACACCAGCCGCGAGAGCACGCGGGGCACGAAGCTCAGGCCGAAGGCCGGATAGACCGCCATGCGCAGCGTGTTGACGCCGAAGCGCTTGAGGCTGCGCATGCGGTGCTCGATGCTGCTCAGCCCCACGAAGACGCGCTCGACCTCGGTCAGCAAGGCCTGCGCTTCGGGCGTCGGATGCAGGCGGCCGCGCAGCCGGCGGAACAGCGCGAATCCGGCCGCTTCCTCGAGCCTGCGCAGCGACTGGCTGATGGCGGGCTGCGTCACGCCCAGGAGCGCGGCCGCCTTGCTCGCCGAGCCGACGGACATCACGGAGCGGAAGACCTCGATCTCGCGGAGCAACATATAACGACCGCTTATGGACAAAGAATTTCAGGCGTGATCCGGATTATCTCCTTCGTCCTAGAGTTGCTCACTTCAGCCACCCCCTCCTGGAGAAGCGACATGAAACTTCCAACCGTTCTCGCGTTGACCGCGCTGGTCCTGGCCCTGCCCGCGTCGGCACACGATTTTTCGGCTGACATCGGCAAGTTCAACACCATCTCGGCGACCCGCAAGCCCGACAGCGAGCAGGCCCTCGCCGCAAAGCTCGCATTCGAGCGCGCGCAGGCCGAGATGGAGCAGTCGGACGTGAAGATGCTGCTGCGCATCCGCTCGATGACCAACGCGGGCCTGCGCGCGCTCGGCGAGCAGCCGGCCCTGCTCACCAGCGAATACAAGCGCCTCGAGGCCGCGCTGGCCCATCCGAAGACGAACGATCCGGCCAAGATCGCCGCGGCCAGGGAAAGCTTCGCCCGGCTGTCCGCGGAGATGAAGGTCTACACCGACCTCGAGAACATGGCCGTCGACCAGATGAAGCAGGCCCTGCGGCTCATCGAATCCGCGCCGGCGCACTGACCTCGCCGGCGCCGCAAGGACGCTGCCCGGCCGCTGCGCGCGCTGTCTGTCCACGGTGTAGATCGGCCGCTTGGATCGGCGTCGGCCTCGACTCCCGTCGATGCGGCAGGTGGAGCGAAACCGCGGCCTATGTCGCCGCCAGTTCCGCTTCTTCCCCGGCCGGCTCGCGCGGCAGCTCGTACAGGAAGAAAGGCGGCGCGTCGGGCCGGCGGCGCTGCAGCAGGGGCTTGGCAACGTTGTAGACCGGCACGCCGTTGATGGTTCGCCCCTCCAGCGTGCCGCGGTGCGCGTGGCCGTGGAACACCGCATCCATCGGATAGCGCAGCAACGGCTCCTCCAGGCGGCTGCTGCCCAGGAACGGAAAGATCTCCACCGGCTCGCCCTGCACGGTGCCAGCGATCGGCGCGTAGTGCAGCAATGCAATGCGGCGCCGGGTGCGCAGCTTGGCCAGTGCCGATTCCAGCTTCATCGCCTCGTTGAGCGCCTCCTGCACGAACAGCTTGATCGCCGGTTCGCCCCAGGCCCCCAGCGAACCGCGTCCGAAGCCGCCGGCAAAGCCCTTGGCACCGGCAATGCCCACGCCTTCGATCTCGCAGGCCCCTCCATCGAGCACGCTCACGCCTGCATGCGTGAGCGCCTCGGTCACCAGTTCGGGCGTGCCGGATTCGTAGTCGTGGTTGCCCAGGACGGCGACGATGGGGATGGGAACGGCCCCCAGCTCTTCGGCCAGGACCTTGGCTTCCTCCGCGGTGCCGTAGTCGGTGAGATCGCCGCACAGCAGCAGCGCGTCGGCCTCGTCGGCGGCCTGCGCGAAGAAGCTGCGCAGCGTGCCTGCCGCGTCCTTGTGGACATGGATGTCGCCGACCGCGGCGAACCGGACATGGGAAGAAGATTTCGGATTGGGCATCGCAAGAAGGCTGCGCCCGGATGCCGCTGGCCGTGATCGGCCTCATCCTGCGACGGCTGTAGGCGCTTGCCGACGACCGGTGGGGCCGTTTGCTCCGAGCCCGCCTGCGGGCCGGCTCTACATTGCCTGAATGAAGCCCACGACCGACCTCGCGCTTTCGCTGGAAGAAGCAGAAGAAGTCGAACCCCGCGTGGCCGACTTCTACCGGCACACGCTGCGCGCACTGAACGATGCGGGCATTCCTTTCCTGGTCGGGGGCGCCTTCGCGCATGCCTGCCACACCGGCATCCGCCGATCGACCAAGGACCTGGACCTGTTCATCCGCCGCGCGGATTACGAACGCATCGCGCAGCTGATGCGGCAGCACGGCCGGCGCACCGAGATGAGCTACCCGCACTGGCTGGCCAAGGTGCACGACGGGCAGGAGTTCATCGACCTGATCTTCAACTCCGGCAACGGTCTCATGCCTGTGGACGAGCGCTGGTTCCGCGACAACCGCCGCACCGAGATCCTGGGCGTGCCGGTGCTCATTGCCAATGTGGAAGACAGCCTGCTGACCAAGGCCTTCATCATGGAGCGCGAGCGCTACGACGGCGGCGACATCGCCCACCTGCTGCAGGCCAACGCCGAGCAGCTGGACTGGTCCAGCCTGCTGGAGCGCTTTGGCCCGCATTGGCGGGTGCTGCTGGCCCATCTGACGTTGTTCGGCTACATCTACCCCCGCGAGCGGCAGCGCATTCCCGGCTGGGTGCTGGAGCGGCTGATGGCACGCCTGGCCGAAGAAATGCGAGAGCCGGCGGCCCTGAACGAGAACATATGCGCCGGCACCCTCTTGTCGCGCGAGCAGTACCTTCACGACGTCGAGCAATTGGGCTACGTGGACGGCCGCCTCACCTCCGCCAGCACCATGACGGCCGAAGACGTGGCCGCCTGGACCGAGGCCATCCCGGCCGGAAGATCGCAGGAAGACCAGGCGCTCGGAAGGCCTGACCCGGTCTAGAAGAGTCCGCGCTGCGAAGTCGTCAAGGCCATGAAGCTCTCTCCAATGGGCAGAAGAATGGCGTCGGCAATCGGCTGGAGCTGCCGGGTGAGATAGTGTTCGTAGTCGATGCGCGAATGGCGGGTTTCCAGCGGTTCCGGCCCGTTCTGCGTCATCACGTATTGGATCCAGCCGCCTTTCTGATACTGCTTGGGCCGGCCGACCCGCCCGTTGTGTTCGTCGGCGATGCGGGCGGCCCGGACCTGCGGCG
Organism: Variovorax sp. SPNA7; assembly: GCF_033807855.1. Classification (NCBI taxonomy): domain Bacteria; kingdom Pseudomonadati; phylum Pseudomonadota; class Betaproteobacteria; order Burkholderiales; family Comamonadaceae; genus Variovorax; species Variovorax sp. SPNA7. Next base: position 1,774,893 of record NZ_CP138513.1, on the reverse strand, counting down.
GCACGTTGACCAGGTAGGCGTCGAGCCGATGGCGCAGGCGCTTGCGGTAGATGAGCAGGTCGTCCTTGGCGCCCGCCAGTGTCGACCTTGCATAGTCGGTCACGAACTCCTTGTAGGGCTCGCCCTGGAAGATGCGTGAAAGCAGGCCCTCCTGGAACTGCCGCGCGAGCGGGGTCCAGTCGCTGCGCGCCATTTCCAGGCCGCGGTACACCATCTCCTCCTTGCCGGCGGCATCGGCACTGAGGCCGGCGTAGCGTTTCTTGCTGCCGACCTCCGAGCCGCGGATTGTGGGCATGAAGAACTTCCTGTAGTGGGTGTCGACCTCGATCTCGAGAAAGCTCTCCAGGCCCTGCTCGTCGCGCAGCGTGCGCGTCCACCAACCGTTGATGTCGGCTGCCAGGCTGGCCGCGACGGCGTGCGCCTCCTCGTTGGTGTGGGTGCGCTTGAGCCAGATGAAGATGGAGTCGGTGTCGCCATAGATGGCCTCGTAGCCCCGCTGCTCCACGAATTCGCGCGTGAGCTTCATCATCTCGTGCCCGCGAAGGGTGATGGCGGACACCAGCTTGGGGTTGAAGAACCGGCACTCGGCCGCGCCCAGCACGCCGGCGAAGGAGTTCATGAGCAGCTTCAGTGCTTGCGACAGCGGTTCGTTCTTCGCTCGCTTGGCCTCGTCCCGGGCGCGCCAGAGGGTGGTCACGATCGCGGGCAGGCAGTGCCTGTCGCGCGAAAAGACGGTGCCTTGGGGTCCCTTGACGAGCGTCGCCGGTTCGCCAGTGTTCGAGCCCTCGACGAGCCCCACCGGATCGACCAGGAAGGTCCGGATGATCGAAGGGTAGAGGCTCTTGTAGTCCAGCACCACGACGGAGTCGTAGAACCCCGGCTTCGAGTCCATCACGTAGCCGCCGGGATAGGCCTTGCTCGGAATCTCTCCCACATTCGGCGCCACGTAGCCGAGGCGATGCATCCGCGGCAGGTAGTGGTGGCTGAACGCGGCAATGGAGCCGCCGAAGTGGTCGGCCTGCAGGCCCGTGGTCTGAGCGCGCTCCATCACGAACTGCAGCAGCCTGGCCTTGTCGAAGATGCGCAGGACCAGCTCGCAGTCCCGGATGTTGTAGAGCGCGAGCGCGGGCTTGTCTTGCTGGTAGCGCCGCTCGATCTCGGCCATCTTGTCGTACTCGTCGCCGATGGCCTTGCCTTCTCCGAGCAGCGCTTGCGAGACGGTCTCGAGGCTGAAGGACGGAAAGCTCCACACCGCGGCCCTGAGCGCGTCAATGCCGTCGATGACGACCCGGCCCGGCGTAGGCGCGAACAGGTAGCCCTGCTTGCCCGGATGGGTTCGCCATTCGATGGGGCGGCGTTCCCGCCCCAGGAGCAGCGGCACGCCACAGTCATTGGCTGTCTTCTGCAGCACGCGCAGGTCGAACTGGATCACGTTCCAGCCGATGATGACGTCGGGGTCGTTCCGCTCGAACCAATCGTTGAGCTTCTCGATCATGGCCTGGCGGGACGGGCAATAGATGAGCGAGAAAGCCGCGGGCTCACTCGGTTCAGGGGACGCGTCCGATGGCGGCTCGCCCAGCATGAAGACGACACGCTCCGGCGTGCCGTCCAGCGCGATGGAATAGAGCGCTTCGTCCTGGCTCGTCTCGATGTCCAGCGACACAAGCTTCAGCACGGGCCGGAATTCCGGCGCGGGCTTGAGTTTGCAGTCGACGATGGCAGCGCGCTCTGCCCGCCCTCCTTCCACCCGCACGCCGGCGGTGATGAAGCGTTCCATCAGGTAGCGGTCGTGCGGGCGCACGTCGGCTTCGAGCAGGGGAATGTCCTGTGCCTGGAGGGCGCGTGCCAGCCGGCCAAGCTGGCGGAAGTGCTTCGCATAGACACCGAGGACCGCTTCCTGCTGGAAGGTCTTGAGCTCGAGTTCGCGCAGCTGCACACCCGGCATGGCCGCAAGGTGGGCTTCGACCGCCGCCCTGTGCCGGGCGGCGACGAACGCGACGCTGCTGCGGGAGGTCAGGACCACTTTCCTCGGTCCCGAATCGGTCGCCAGCCAGTACTCGATCTCTGTGCCGGCAGGCGCGTCACGCCAGTGGCGCGTGAGGATGAAGCCCTTGAGTTCGGTGGATGTCACGAGAGCTTGAAAGAATCGGGCAAGGTGGGAGGGCGGACTTGGGCACTGGCGATTTTCCCCTGGCGTGATCGATGTTGCGCACGGGGTCCGCGCGTCTGCAGGCAACGGACCATCGGCTACAGTTGGCACGCAGCTGCATGCGGCCGGAACCCATCGAACCGCTGCCAGCGCCAACCGTCTTCCCGGACCACGTGAAGTCAGGTCTTCGATGAAAAAGGTCATGTCGCCCACCTCGCCCGAGACTGCTCCGGATACTTCCACTGATCCATGGCCGGCGACCGACGCGAACGCTCTTGCGCGCAAAACGGACGCGCAAAGAAGTCGCGTCATCTACGGTACTACTTTGTTTGTAGTCTTTGTGTGCGTGGCATTGCTGGTCATGAACGCATGGCTGGTCGTTCGCGCGCGCACGGCGGAAAACGAGCAGATCGCGCGGGCGAATTCCAACCTCGCACGCGCGGTCAGCCAGCAGGTCGACAGCACTGTGGCCCTGGCCGAGCACATCATCTCGGGCATCGTCTTCGAACTCGAGCGCGCGGACATCACGCCCGACGCGCTGCAGCGCCTTCAACCGGTCCTCGTGAACCATGCCTCCGAAGTCCAGGCCATCAAGGGGCTCTTCATCTACGACGAGCAAGGCCGCTGGCTGGTCTATTCCGATGCATCTCCGGCGGGTACTCGAAACAACTCGGACCGCGAGTATTTCATTCACCACAAGACCAACCCAAGCGTACGCACGCTGATCAGCGGCCCGATCGTGAGCCGCTCTTCGGGCGAGTGGGTGATTCCGGTGTCGCGGAGGATCAATGATCCGGACGGCAACTTCGCCGGCGTGGTGCTGGTCACGCTCAGCGTCAAGCACCTGCTGAGCGTCCTGGACCGCTTTCAGATTGGCGAGCAAGGAGCGATTGCGCTGTTCGGGACGGATCAGCTCCTGGTTCGCAGGCCCTTCAGGGAAGCCGACCTGGGCAGGCGCAATACGGACACGCCGTTGCAGCAGCGTTTCCGGGCCGCGCGCTCGGGCACCGTCGAGGGGAGATCAGCGATCGATGGCGTGACACGGATCATCAGCTTCGAGCACTTGCTGGACTATCCGCTCTTCGTCACGGTTGCCGTGGGCGAGGACGAGGCGCTGCGGGAATGGAAATCCGCATCGATCTATCAAACGGCCTGGGTGGTTCTCTTGTGCCTGGTCGTCGGCGTGTCGGGCCGCTATCTGATTCGCTCGATGCGCAGACGGCTGGTCGCCGAGCTGCATTTGCGAAATGCCCGGGACGCCTTGACGGAAGCGAATGAGCGGCTGGAGCATCTTGCGCAGGAAGACGGGCTGACGGGCCTGGCCAACCGCCGCTACTTCGACGCCCGCCTGGTGCTCAACTTTCAACAGGCGCTGGCAAGCCAAACGGCACTGGCGGTCGTCATGGTCGACGTCGACGAATTCAAGAAATACAACGATCTGTACGGCCACCTGGAAGGCGACGACTGCTTGCAGCGGGTCGCACAGGCACTGCGCTCGGCCGTGTGGCGCTCGGGCGATCTTGTCGCACGCTACGGGGGCGAGGAAATGGTTTTGCTGTTGCCCGCGACGGACGCCGAAGGTGCGCTCGAGGTTGCGCAAAGGGCGCGGCTGGCCGTGGTCGACTTGCAAATTCTGCATGCGGCATCAGCGCTGGGTACCGTGTCCGTGAGCCTTGGCGTGGCAGCCGGGGTTCCACAGCCCGGCAGCACGCCGTTTGAACTGCTGAGAGCCGCGGACGAAGCGCTCTACCTTGCCAAGCAAGAGGGGCGAAACACGGTCAGGGTGCACGATTGACCGGTTAGCGGCTGCGTCGCCGCCAGATACCTCGACTGATCGACGAGCGGCGAGAGGAGTTCGACGCTTTTGCTAAGCTGGTCAGCTCTGTGCCCCCCGGCAAAAGCGCAGCGAAGCATAAGACGGATACGCACCGAAACGGCGCCGAGAGCACGGGAAAAAGCCTTTTAAAATCAACAGCTTAGAATATTTCATGAAAATTGCCACCTGGAATGTCAACTCCCTGACTGCCCGCCTGCAGCATGTGCTCGACTGGCTGATTGCCAACCCGGTCGACGTGCTGTGCCTGCAGGAGCTCAAGATGAGCGACGACAAATTCCCGCTCGACGTGCTCAAGTCGGCCGGCTACGAGGCCGCCGTGTTCGGGCAGAAAACCTACAACGGCGTCGCCATCCTGAGCCTCGCGCCGATGCGCGACGTGGCAAGGAACATCGGCGGCTTCACCGACGACCAGTCCCGCGTGATCGCCGCCACCGTCGAGACGCCGGCGGGTCCGCTGCGCATCGTGAACGGCTACTTCGTCAATGGGCAGGCGCCGGGCACCGACAAGTTCGAATACAAGATGGGATGGCTGCGCGCCCTGCGCGAATGGCTGCGTGCGGAAATGGCCGCCCATCCGAACCTGGTGCTTCTGGGCGACTTCAACATCGCGCCGGAAGACCGTGACAGCTTCGACCCCGTGGGCCTGGCGGAAACCATCCATCACACGACCGAGGAGCGCGAGCATTTCAAGGCCCTGCTCCAGCTGGGCCTGGTCGACAGCTTCCGCCTTTTCGAGCAGCCCGAGAAAAGCTTTTCGTGGTGGGACTACCGGATGCTCGGTTACCAGAAGAACCGCGGCCTGCGCATCGACCACATCCTGGTGAGCGAGCCGCTGGTGCCGCGCGCCAAGGGCTGCATCATCGACCGCGTGCCGCGCAAGTGGGAAAAGCCGAGCGACCACGCCCCGGTGGTGCTCGATCTCGACCAGGGAATTTGATGACCATGACCATCCGCACACTCACGATCATTGCGGCGGCGCTCGCGCTCACCGCCTGTTCCGCATTCAAGACCGCGGACAAGGCCGGCGACGGCAAGTCGTCCACCTCCGCCACCGACGAGGTGCCCGGCACCCGGGGCGACGTGCCCACCGTGCGGCTGATCACCGCGCAGACGCCTGCCGTGCGGGCCTATCGCAAGACCGGGGCGCGCCAGATCTACAAGGCCTACCCGCAGCGCATCTACAAGGGAAAGATTCCCCCGCTGGTCTATGCGGTGGTGGTGGTCGAGACCGACCTCGATGCCGAAGGCAACGTCAGGAACGTCACCTTCAGCCGCGTGCCGGGCCATGCGCCCGAGGTGCCCGGAAAGATTGCGGAACTCATCAAGGCGGCGTCGCCGCTGCCGAGCCCCGGGCGCCTGGGCGGCCACACCTATGTGGACACCTGGCTCTGGGACAAGAGCGGCAACTTCCAGCTCGACTCGCTGACGCTGGGGCAGCGCAGCCGGTAAATAGGCTCACCCCCAGTCTTCGCGCACTTCGTGTCGCTGCGCCAACCCCCTACCGGGGGCAACACCGGCGGCCCGGCCAAGCCGGTTCCGCGGTGTTCCTGGAAGGGGCCCAGCCGCCCTCTCTGTCTGAGGCCGCCTACTCGATCCCGAGTTCCTGGATCTTGCGGGTAATGGTGTTGCGGCCGATGCCCAGCTTCTGAGCGGCTTCGATCCGGCGGCCGCGTGTGTTGGCCAGCGCCGTGAGGATCAGCCGCGATTCGAAGCGGCGCGACAGTACGTCCCAGACGTCGGTGCGCCCGGCCGCGAGCAGCGCCTGGGCTTCGATCTCCAGGCCGCTCTCCCAGCTGCTCGCGCCCACCAGGCCTTCAGTGGCTTCCGGTGCAGCGCCGCTCGCCGGTGCCGCTTCGCGCTCGAAGCTGGGCGATGGCTGCACCGCGGCTTGCATGGGGGGCGCCGCCGCGGCGGTCGTTTCCGCGGCCTGCGCGGGCGCGCCGGCGGCCGCGGCCATGACTTCGGGCGGCAGGTCCTTGGCCTCGATCAATTGGGCCGGTGCCATCACGGTCAGCCAATGGCAGATGTTCTCGAGCTGGCGCACGTTGCCCGGAAAGCTGAACGAAGCCAGCTTGGCCAGGGCCGCATCTGAAATGCGCTTGGGTTCGACGCCGAGCTGGCGCGCGCTCACCTGCAGAAAGTGGCGCGTGAGCGCCGGCACGTCTTCGCCGCGCTCGCGCAGCGCCGGCAGGCGCAGGCGAATCACGTTGAGGCGGTGGAACAGGTCTTCGCGGAAGCCGCCGAGCTTCACGCGCTGCTCGAGGTCCTGGTGCGTGGCCGCGATCACGCGCACGTTGGCCTTGACCGAGTTGTGGCCGCCCACGCGATAGAAGTGCCCGTCGCTCAGCACGCGCAAGAGGCGCGTCTGCAGGTCGAAGGGCATGTCGCCGATCTCGTCGAGAAAGAGCGTACCGCCCTCGGCCTGTTCGAAGCGGCCGCGCCGCATGGTCTGCGCGCCGGTGAAGGCGCCGCGCTCATGGCCGAAGAGCTCGCTCTCGAGCAGGTCCTTGGGGATGGCCGCGGTGTTGATGGCCACGAAGGGGCCGTTGGCGCGCGGCGAATGCTTGTGCAGCGCGCGCGCCACCAGTTCCTTGCCCGAGCCCGATTCGCCGGTGATGAGCACCGTGACGTTGCTTTGCGAGAGCCGGCCGATGGCGCGGAACACGTCCTGCATGGCGGGCGCCTGGCCCAGCATTTCGGGCGCGGCGACCATGCGCTCCTCGGCCACTTCCTCGCGCTGGCTTTCGTCGACGGCGCGGCGGATCAGCTCGACGGCGCGCGGCAGGTCGAAGGGCTTGGGCAGGTATTCGAAGGCACCGCCCTGGAACGCCGAGACGGCGCTGTCGAGGTCGGAAAACGCCGTCATGATGATGACGGGCAGGCCCGGGTGCTTGGCCTTGATCTTGTCGAGCAGGTCGAGCCCGGAACCGCCGGGCATGCGGATGTCGCTCACCAGGACCTGGGGGCCCTGCTGTTCGTCGTCGTCGGCGAGTTCGAGGGCGGCCAGCACCTCGCGCGTGTTGGTGAAGCTGCGCGTGGGCAGGTCTTCGCGCAAAAGGGCCTTCTCCAGCACGAAGCGGATCGATTGGTCGTCATCAACTATCCAGATCGGCTTCATGCATCTCCTTGTTGCCGTGGCTGCTAGGGCAGCGGTATCAATATCTTGAAATCGGTTCGGCCCGGGACGCTGTCGCACTCGATCACGCCGTGATGCTGTTGCACAAAAGTTTGCGCAAGCGTCAACCCAAGCCCTGTCCCGCCTTCCCTGCCCGATACGAGCGGATAGAAGATGCGGTCCTTGATCGTGTCCGGCACACCCGGTCCATTGTCGATGACATGCAATTCCAGTGCCAATCGATACCACTGCTTGTTGAATATCACCTGCCGGGCGATGCGGGTCTTGAAAGTGATCTGCGCATCGCCCGCGGCGCGGCGCTCGGCCAGGGCCTGCGCCGCGTTGTGCACGATGTTGAGCGTGGCCTGGATGAGCTGCTCGCGGTCGCCGCGGAATTCGGGAATCGACACGTCGAAGTCGCGCTCGATGTGCAGGTCGCGCGGAAACTCCGCAAGAATGACCGAGCGCACGCGCTCGCAGACTTCGTGGATGTTCACGTCGCCCACCACGTGCGGGCGCCGGTGCGGTGCCAGCAGCCGGTCGACCAGCGTCTGCAGCCGATCGGCTTCGTGGATGATGACCTGGGTGTATTCGATGAGGTCGCGCGACTCGACCTCCATCTGCAGCAATTGCGCCGCGCCGCGGATGCCGCCAAGGGGGTTCTTGATCTCGTGCGCGAGATTGCGGATGAGCTCCTTGTTGGCCTGCGCCTGGTCGAGCAGGCGCTCCTCGCGGTCCTGGCGCACCTGCTGCTCGAGCGGCGACATCTCGATGATGAGCTCGCCCGTCTTGTCGCCCTGCGCCAGAGTGACCTGCACCGGCATCAGTTCATGATTGACGCGGCGCAGAAAGGCCTCGTAGCGCAGCGTGGCGAAGTCGTTGCTGCGCGCACCGTCGATGGCGGTGCGAAGCACGTGCGGCTCGTGAAAGCAGGCACCGAACTGAGAGCCTTCGAGCGTGCGGCGCGACGTGCCCAGCGCATCTTCGAGGGCCGCATTGGCAAACAGCACCGAACCGTTGGTGCTGACCACCGCGATCAGCGTGGACAGCAGGTCGAAGGACTGAAAGCGCGGAGTGGCGCCGGCCGCCTTCTTCCCGAACGCCATGGCTCTACTGCTTGGCCGGCAGGCGGCCGAGTTCGCGGCGGATGCCCGCGATGTCGCTCTCGTTGCGGGCCAGCTCTGCCTTCATTTCGGCCACGCGATCGAGATACTTCTGGTAGTTGCGGCCTTCGCTGCCCTGCTTCTCGGGCTCGCCGTTGTTGTATTCCTTCTTGAGCTCGGCCTGTCGCGCCTCGGCCTTCTTGAGCTCGGATTCGAGCACCGAGCGGGCTTCGCCGTCGCGTGCGCGCTGGTCGACGCCCTCGACGCGCGGACTGCCCGCAGGCGCACGGGAGGCAGCCGGAGCCGAACTGCCGCCGGCCGAACCACCGCCCGACGGCTTGGTGGTGCCCTGCACGACCGTGACGTTGCCGCCTTCCATGACCTTGCAGCCCTTTTGCTGGGCGATGGTCGAATTGTTGGTGTATTCATTGCCACAGCGCCACACGCGCTCCTGGGCGAGCGCGGGCAAGGCGACCAACAATGAACCGGCCAGGAAAATGAGGGAAGCAGTCTTCATGAGAATCGATGATGGCGCAACAAAGGTGCATTTTCCTGCAATTCGACGCCACTGGTGACAAGATGTTCCGAGCCAAGCAAAAAGGACGGCCAAGCCGTCCTTTTCGATTCCCTTCCAGCAACACCGCGGAACCGGCTCTGCCGGGCCGCCGGTGTTGCCCCCTAGAGGGGGAGGCGGCTACACGAAGTGAGCCGCTTCGGGGGTGGGCCAATTACAGCGAGTAGTACATGTCGAACTCGACCGGATGGGTCGCCATGCGGAAGCGCGTGACTTCCTGCATCTTCAGTTCGATGTACGCGTCGATGTACGCATCGGTGAACACGCCACCCTTGGTCAGGAACGCACGGTCCTTGTCGAGGTATTCCAGGGCCTGGTCGAGGCTGTGGCACACGGTCGGGATCAGCGCGTCTTCTTCCGGCGGCAGGTGGTACAGGTCCTTGCTGGCGGCTTCGCCCGGATGGATCTTGTTTTCCACGCCGTCGAGGCCGGCCATCAGAAGCGCCGCGAAACCGAGGTACGGGTTCATCAGCGGATCGGGGAAGCGCGCTTCGACGCGGCGACCCTTCGGGTTGGCCACGAACGGGATGCGAATCGAGGCCGAGCGATTCTTGGCCGAGTAGGCCAGCTTCACCGGGGCTTCGAAGCCGGGCACCAGGCGCTTGTAGCTGTTGGTGCCGGGGTTCGTGATGGCGTTCAGGGCACGGGCGTGCTTGATGATGCCGCCGATGTAGTGCAGCGCGAAGTCCGACAGGCCTGCATAGCCGTCGCCGGCGAACAGGTTCTTGCCGTCCTTCCAGACCGACTGGTGCACGTGCATGCCGGAGCCGTTGTCGCCGACGATGGGCTTGGGCATGAAGGTGGCGGTCTTGCCGTAGGCGTGGGCCACGTTGTGGATCACGTACTTCTGCAGCTGGACCCAGTCGGCGCGCTGCACCAGCGTGCTGAACTTGGTGCCCAGTTCCATCTGGCCGGCGTTGGCCACTTCATGGTGATGCACTTCGACCGGGATGCCGAGCGATTCGAGCACCAGGCACATTTCCGAGCGCATGTCCTGGAAGCTGTCGACCGGGGGAACCGGGAAATAGCCGCCCTTGACGGCCGGACGATGGCCGGTGTTGCCGTGCTCGTATTCCTTGTCGGTGTTCCACGAGGCTTCTTCGGAGTCGATCTTCACGAAGCAGCCCGACATGTCGTTCTTCCAGCGCACGCCGTCGAACACGAAGAATTCGGGTTCCGGACCGAAGTAGGCGGTGTCGCCCAGGCCCGAGGCCTTCATGTAGGCCTCGGCGCGCTTGGCGAGCGAGCGCGGATCGCGCTCGTAGGCCTTGCCGTCGGCGGGGTCGATCACGTCGCAGGTCAGGATCAGCGTCGTTTCTTCGAAGAAGGGGTCGATGTTGGCGGTGTTCGGGTCGGGCATGAGCTGCATGTCCGAAGCCTCGATTCCCTTCCAGCCAGCGATGGACGAGCCGTCGAAAGCGTGGCCCGAAGTGAATTTGTCTTCATCGAAAGCCGAGACGGGCACGGTCACGTGCTGCTCTTTGCCGCGGGTGTCGGTGAAGCGGAAGTCGATGAACTTGACCTCGTTTTCCTTGACGAGCTTGAGTACATCGGCGACGGTCTTTGCCATCAGTTTCTCCTGAGTTGGATGGTGGTTAGGAATACAGGGACGGAGGATGCAGTTTCTATGCCATTGTCGCCGCTCACGCAGAGGCTTCGACGGCGGGCGCAAACCCCAAAAAAAGGCGAATAATCACCAAATTGGTGCAATAAAAACTATCGCACCAATTCCGGGCCAAGCCTCGCATCATAGGCGTGCAGGCCCTCGATGAGTTGCGCGTAGGCGGCATCCAGGCGAACGGGGTCGCCTTTCACGCCAAGTTCGATGTGGCGGCCGTATTCGGGATGGTCGACGCTCGGCAGGCTGAAGACCTTGATGCCGGCGTGCGCCGCTTCGATGGCCTGCATCAGCGGCGTGAGCGTTGCCTCCATGGCACCAAAGACGATGACCGACTTCTCGGCCGACTGCCCGCTGGTGAACATGTGCGCATAGCGGCTGTCGAGCACCGATTCGATCATCGGCCAGGCCATGACCGGAAAGCCCGGCACGAAATGGACGTGCTCGACGCTGAAGCCCGGAATCTTGTTGTACGGATTGCGGATGATCGCAGCGCCCTTCGGGAACACGCCCATGTTAAGGCGGTGAACGTTGTCGGGCCGGTCGGGTTCGTAGGCAATGCCCTGCTCGCGCGCGGTGTCCTGCATGCGCTCGCGGATCAGCAGTTCGGCTTCGGGGTGCAGCTCCAGCGGCACCCGCAGGGCCTGCGCGGCGCACTGCCGCGTGTGGTCGTCCGGCGTGGCGCCGATGCCGCCGGTCGAAAAGACGATGTCGCCCGAGCTGAAGGCCCGGCCGAGGGCGGCGGTGATGCGCGTGGGCTCGTCGCCGACGTACTCGGCCCAGCCGAGCTGCAGGCCGCGTGCCGCGAGCAGTTCGATGACCTTGGGCATGTGCTTGTCAGCACGCTTGCCCGACAAGATTTCGTCGCCGACGACGATCAGGCCGAATGCACGGGTCATGGGGATTTCCATTGGGAGAGAAGGGCCTGGTCGGCCTCGGTCGCGGGTGGGCCGTCGGATGGGCCGGAAGAAGCATCGGCGGCGCCGCGCTGCGCCCGCAGTTGCGCCAGCGCATCAAGGCAGTAATGGCCGAACCAGAGCGCCGAGAACGCAAACACCAGCGTGTAGATCCAGATCGCGAGCGGCACCAGCACGAAGAAGGCGGCGGCAAACAGCAGGCCGGAGGCCCAGACGATGCTGGGCGCCGCGCCCAGGTAGCCGCACAGCACGCCGATGCACAGCAGCGGCAGCCGGTGCGTGCGCAGGAGCGCGGCGCGCTCTTCGGGGCTTGCGTGGTCGGCCAGCGCGTCGAAGCTCATCACCCGGTAGGTGAGCCAGCCCCAGATCAGCGGAGGCAGGATCAGCACGAGCGGAGGAATGAGCCAGAGCGGCATCGACACCACGAGCGCGAGCAGCGCCAGCAGCGTGAGGCCGAGCGATCGCGCCACGCTGCCGAAGAAGGACGCGCCCTTCTTGCGTTCGAGCGCGGGAAAGCGGCGGTGCGCCACCAGCGCCGTGAGCGGGGGCGCCATGAGGCCGGCCACGATCAGCAGCGAAACCACCACGATCAGCGGCGTGGCGGCAAACACCACCACCAGCGGCGCCAGCACGGCCGTGACATCGCCTGAAAAGAGCCGCCCGATCCAGCCCCAGAAGCTCGACAGCAGGGGCCAGGCGTCGAGCGCCTCACGGGTCCACGCAACGGTCGCGTCCCAGTAGAAATAGCCGAAGCCTGCGGCCAGCAGCACCATCAGGCCCAGCGGCAGCAGCGAGAGCACGATCACGCGCGGCAGCATGCAATAGGCGACCGCGCGCCAGAAGGAATCGAGGAGCAGGCGCATTGGGTGCGAGGATAACCGGCCCGGTTCGGCCCCGGCGCTCAGCCGCGGCCGACCATCCGCCTCAGCCCGAGCCATTGCTGGGTCCAGAAGCCGCGCCCGTAGTCGCGCAGCCGGCCGTCCGCGCCGGGCTCGACCTGGTCGCGGATGCCGGTGGGGTCGTAGCGCTCCTCGAAGTTCGCGGTGCGAAAGAGCATGTCCCACCACGGCAGCAGGACGCCGAAATTGCACCCGCCCAGCGTGTGCGCGCCCCGCGATTCATGGCCCAGCCCGATGCTGTGGTGCAGCCTGTGGAAGCGCGGGCTGATCCACAGCCGCTCGCCGATGGCACCGAAACCGAGCTTCAGGTTGGCGTGCTGCAGGCTTTCGCTGAGCTGCGTGAACGCCACGAAGGCGATGAACTGCCCCGGCGCCACGCCGATCAGCTGCGCGACGATGACGATGAGCGTGTCATGGACGATGTCGTCGAGCAGGTGGTTGCGGTCGTCGCTCCACATCGTCATCTGGCGCTGCGAATGGTGCAGCGAATGCAGGCCCCACCACCACCTGAACTGGTGCTGGCCGCGATGGATCCAGTAGCCCACGAAGTCGAGCACCACGAGATAGATCGCAAAAGCCACCCACGGCACGTCGGTGACGCCGGGCCAGGCCTCGTCGAGATGGAAAGTGCCCCAGCCCGCAATGCGCAGAACACCGATGGCCTCGTCGAAGAGCGGCTCGAGCGTGAAGAACATCGCCAGCCGGAACAGGCCCAGCCGATGGATCAGCGTGTAGAGCACGTCGATGCGGATCGCGCGGCGGTCGGTGACGGGCTCGACGGCGCGCCAGCGCTGCAGCGGACCGATGACCGCGAGCAGCACCACGACCTGGATCAGCCCGACCAGCAGCCAGCCGGTGGCGTCGAAGGCGTCTTCGGTCCAGCCGCCCAGGCCCGCCGCAAACACCAGCGGCTGGACCAGTGTCTCGAAGAACCAGCCCTGCAGCGCGGAAAAAGCGTCCGTCAACCGATCGATCACGGTGGCAGCCTCAGGGGTGGGACGCGATCCAGGCGCGGTATTGCGGATGCTGGCGCAGCGTCTCGAAGCAGAAGCCCTTGGCCTTGAGGCCGACGATCAGCGGTTCGAGGTTGGCCGGCGCCCACGGATCCTTGCGCGACCAGATGCCCAGGTGCGCGAGCAGGATGTCGCCGGGGCGGATGGTTTCCAGCGCCTGCGAAAGGAGCTTCTCATTGCTGAACTTCTCGCTCGGCAGCTCGTCGCCCAGGAAACCGGCCGGCGACCATCCCACGTGCTCGAAGCCGCAGGCCTTGGCCGCCGCGAGCAGCCGGGGCGAGGTCTTGCCGCCTGGCGCGCGGAACAGCGGCAGCGGCTTCTTGCCGGTAATGAGGGCCAGCCGCTCGGAAGCCTTGCTGATGTTGGCGCAGTATTCGGCCGCGCTCCAGGTGAACTCGCGTCCGGCCAATGCGCCCGCCGAAGGCTTGATGCGGAAGCTCGGCGCCACGCCCTTGAGGTCGCCGCGCCAGTACGCGTGGTCGTAGGTGTGCGAGGCGAATTCGTTGCCTTCGGCCGCCCTCGCCTTCCACCACGGCGCCCAATGGCTGTCGAGGCTGTCGCCGTCGGTCTGGGTGCGCTCGGCGGCGGCAAAGAAGGTGACGCGGACGTTCTGGCGCTTGAGCACATCGGCCACCAGCGGGGCCACGCCCATGTGGCCGGTGTCGAAGGTCAGGTAGACCGGCTTCTCGCAGGACGCCCCCTGCTGCGCCCAGGCAGCCGGCACCGCCGCCAGGGCGATCGCCAGCAGGGCCGCGGCCCGGCTGGCGCGGCTAGATGCGCTTGGCATGGTCCAGCGTCCAGACGCCGTGCGGCGAGCGGCCGACGTTGACCTGGCGCACGAGCTTGTTGTTCACCAGGTCCACCACGCTGAGCTTCTTGGCCCAGCGCGAGGTGACATACAGCGTCTTGCCGTCGGCCGACACGTCCATGCAGTCGGGACCGCCGGGCACCGGGTAGACGGCGCCGACCTTCAGCGTCGCCAGGTCGATCCGGCTGATGGTGTTGGCCACCCGGTTGCTCACGAACACGCTCTTGCCGTCGCCGGCCGAGCGGAAGGCATGGGCGCCCTTGCCGGTCGGGATCTTGCCGACCAGCTTGGGCTCGGCGCCGGCCACGTCGAACACCTGCACGCCGTCGCTGCCGGTCAGGCCCACGAGCAGGGTCTTGTCGTTGTGGATGCCGAAGATGTCGGCCGGCATGGCGCCGGTGGCCACGCGCCAGCGGATCGTCTGCGTGGGCAGGTCGATGGCGATCAGCTCGTCGCTGTCCTGCATGGTCACGTAGGCGATGGTGCTGGTGTTGTCGATCCAGATGTGGCTGGGCGTCTTGCCCGATGCGATGCGCTTGGCGAGCTTCAGGTCCTTGCCGTCCCAGCGGTAGATGTCGACGTGGTTCAGGCGGTTGGCCGCGGTGACGAACCACTTCATGTCGCGCGAAAACTGCAGCTGGTAGGGATCGATGATGCCGTAGACCACGCGCTGCACTTCGGCCGTCCTGGGGTTCAGGAAAGTGAGCGAATCACCCGCCGAATTGGCCACGATGACCGACTTTTCGTCGGGCGTCATGTAGATGTGATGCGGCTCCTTGCCGGTGGCGATGCGCTGCTTTTCGGTCCAGTCGGTCGGACTGATCACGCTGACGCTGGCGTCCAGCGAATTGAGCACGAAGATCGGCGGGGCTTCGGGCGGCGCGGCGGTGGCGGCTTGCGCCAGCCAGACCGTGAGGCATGAAAACAGGAAGGCCGGAAAGCGGCCATTCGGTCGGGCAGGAAATCGCAAGGGAAGGTTCCGAGAGAGAGCTGGGAATCTTAACGGCCGCGCCTGAAGACTGGCTGACCGGGAAGACGCGCTTTCTGCCCTTATTTCGGCGCTTTCGGAGGCTTGGCGGGTGCCCGCAGCGCCGCGACCTGCTCGGCCGTGAGCCAGCGCCACTGGCCGGCCGCCAGGTCGCCTGGCAGCGCCAGGTCGCCGATGCGGGAGCGGTGCAGGCCCTCGACCCGGTTGCCGACCGCCGCCAGCATGCGCTTGACCTGGTGGTACTTGCCCTCGGTCAGCGTCAGCCGCAGGTGCAGCGGGCTGTCGGACTCGCAGGCGGCCGCGCGCACCGGTTTCGGATCGTCGTCGAGCACCACGCCGGCCAGCAGCTTCTCGATCTGGGCCGCGTCCACCGGGTGCTTGGCCGTGACCTCGTAGACCTTGGGCACATGGTGCTTGGGCGAGCCCATCTTGTGGATGAACTGGCCGTCGTCCGTCAGCAGCAGCAGCCCCGTGGTGTCCTGGTCGAGCCGGCCGATGGCCTGCACGCCCTGCACCGCGCCCTTGTTGGGCCGAAGCCGCAGCGGCGACGGCAGCAGCGTGTAGATGCTCGGGTAGGTCGAGGGCTTCTGCGAGCACTCGGTGCCCGCGGGCTTGTGCAGCATCAGGTAGGCCTTCTCGTGATAGGCCCACTCGGTGCCCTGCACGGTGAACAGCAGGCCTTCGGGATCGAGGTCGGCAAAGGGGTCGGTCACGGCCGCGCCGGCAATGCTCACGTGGCCTTGCTGGACCAGGCCCGCGCACACGCGGCGGGTGCCGAAACCCTGGGAATAAAGAATGTCTTGCAGGTGCATGGAAAAGAAAAAGGCGGCCGCGCCAGAGTAGCGCGACCGCCCGAGTGTGCAGGATCAGTAGCCGGCAGCCAGGCCCGTGTTGCGGCGCGGATCGTTCGCGCCGTAGAAGCGGTTGGCGCCCACCGGCTTGCCGCCCAGCGATGGCGCGCCGACGATGATCGCCGCCATGTGGTTGGCCGGCTGCGGCACGCCGAGGTTGTGGCCCATGTCGGTCAGGATCTTGCGAGTGTCGGGGCTGATCGCGAAGGTCTCGACGTTGGTCACGTCAGGCAGCCATTGCTGGTGGAAGCGCGGCGCATCGACGGCTTCCTGCACGTTCATGCCGTAGTCGACCACGTTCAGGATGGTGTGCAGCACCGCCGTGATGATGCGGCTGCCGCCGGGCGTGCCGACCACGAACACCGGCTTGCCGTCCTTCGAGACGATGGTCGGGCTCATCGAGCTCAGCGGACGCTTGCCCGGAGCGATGGCATTGGCCTCGCCCTGCACCAGGCCGTACATGTTGGGCACGCCGATCTTCGCGGTGAAGTCGTCCATCTCGTTGTTCAGCAGCACGCCGGTCTTGTCGGCCGTGACCTTGGCGCCGAACCAGTCGTTGAGCGTGTAGGTGACCGACACCGCGTTGCCCTGCTGGTCGGTGATCGAATAGTGCGTCGTATTGCTGCCTTCGTGCGGCGCGACGCCGGGCTTGATGTCCTTGGAGACGCCGGCCTTCTTCGGGTCGATGGCGGCGCGGATCTTCTCGGCGTAGCCCTTATCGAGCAGGCGCTCGAGCGGGTTCTTCACGAAGTCCGGGTCGCCCAGGTAGCTGTTGCGGTCCACGTAGGCATGGCGCATGGCCTCGATCTGGTAGTGCACCGCCTCGGCGGAGCGAAAGCCCAGATCCTTGAGCGGATAGCCCTCGAGGATGTTGAGCATCTCGCAGATGATCACGCCGCCCGAGCTCGGCGGCGGCGCCGACACCACGCGATAGCCGCGGTAGTCGCACTCCACCGGCGCGAGCTCGCGCGTCTTGTACTGGTCGAGGTCGGCCTGCGTGATGATGCCCTTGCCGGCCTGGCTCGATGCCACGATCGCCTGCCCGACCCAGCCCTTGTAGAACCCGTCGACGCCCTTGGCACTGACTGCGCGCAACGTCTTGGCAAGGTCTTTCTGCACCAGCTTCTGGCCGACCGCGAAGGGCTCGCCCTTGTTCAGGAAGATGGCGCCGGAAACCGGGTCCTTCTTGAAATCGTTGGTGGAGGTGCGCAGCATGTCGACATCGCCCTGCTCCAGCGCAAAGCCCTTTTCGGCCAGCTGGATCGAGGGCGCGATCAGCTCGGCCCGTTTCATGGTGCCGTATTTCTCGCGCGCGTATTCCATGCCCGACACCGTGCCCGGCACGCCGACGGCAAGATGGCCGTTGGTGCTCAGGCCCTTGATGACGTTGCCGTCCTTGTCGAGGTACATGTTGGCCGTGGCGGCCAGCGGGGCCTTCTCGCGGAAGTCGAGGAAAGTCTTGCGGCCATCGGCCAGCTGCACGGTCATGAAGCCGCCGCCGCCCAGGTTGCCTGCCGCCGGGTAGACCACCGCCAGCGCGTAGCCCACGGCCACCGCCGCATCGACGGCATTGCCGCCGCGCTTGAGCACATCGACGCCGACCTTGGTGGCCAGGTGCTGCGCGCTCACGACCATGCCGTGCTCGGCCGCGACCGGCGCCTGCGACGCGGCATTCGAGGCGCTTGCGCCCGCGAGCAGGAGCGCCGCAGCTACCGCAGCGCGCAGGGTCGGAGTCCAGTGGAGATTGCGCATGGGTGGATTTCCTCTTTTGAGTTCGATGGGAACGGTAACGGTAACGGTCACGCGACGAGCAGCGCCTTGCGCCGCAAGGCCGCCAGGCCAAGCACCACCTGCTGGAGCGCGAATTCCTTCAGCGCCGAAGCTTCAGCCAGCGGCTTGTCGTTCTGGATGAAACGCAGGCGGCCGGCGCCCACTTCGTCCGCCAGGTGGTCGGCCAGCATGCCGTGCGAATGCGCGCCATCGAGCAGCGGCAGCAGGCAGCGCTCGAGCGCGGAAAGCCCCACGGGTTCGTGCCACTGGTTGCAGACATTGGCCGAGCTTCCGGCCGACAACGCCAGGCCGGGCGCATTGCGCACTGACGGCAGCGCCCGCGGCAGGGCAGAGACCTCCGCGGCGGCGTGCACCGGCGCGCGCCGGACGCGCACGGCGCCGAGGATCACCAGTTCCTCGAGCATCGACAGCACCGCCGGCTCGACCGACGAACGCGGCCCGCCCAGCAGCGCGAGTACCGCGGCCACCAGCCGCTCGAACGGCACGCTGGCCGGGTAATGCGCTTCGAGCACCTGCGCCAGGGCCTTGTGCACCGGCAGCCGCAGCGTCACCGTCAGGTTGCGCAGCGCATTGCATGGCTGCTCGCGCGCATCGAGCGTCAGCGCGCTGCCGTCTGCAGCGGAGAACACGCCGGCAAACTCGAAGCCGCGAATGCGGGCCGGGTCGAGCCGGTAGCGGATGTCCCCGGCCCGGCCCTGCTTCACCAGCAGGGTCTGGCGGAACGTGCGATTGACCAGGAAGTCGAGATACTGCTCCATCAGGATCTGGCTGCCGCCGCATTCGCGCAGCAGCGGCTCGCGAACCTTCTCGCCGTAGTTCTGGACGAACATCGTCGATGGTTCCGCCTCTGCCAGGTAGCTGAGGCCATTCGCCTCGGCGCGCGCCGCGAACTCCTTGAAATAGCAAGGCGCGTTGCAGGGCTCGAGAAACTCGTGCAGCAGGTAGGAGCCGTTGGCACCGCGCACGATCGGCATCGTTTCCTCGAGCGTCTTGCCGAGCACGCTGCCGGGACGGGCCGACTGCTCGAGGAATTCGAGCATGCCGCGCGCATAGGACAGCTTTTCTTCCGGCGTGTCGCGCGGGCCGCCGCGCAGGATCATCGCGTCTCGCACGATCTCCCTCGCCTTCCAGCCCGGGTACACGTTGTAGCTGACATAGGCGACGCCATCGGGCGCCAGGTTCTCCGAGCACACGCGCAGGATCGCGTCCTGCACCGGCCCGGGCACCCAGCTGTAGACGCCGTGGCAGATGATGTAGTCGAACTGGCCGAACGATGCATCGACCTCCGCCAGATTGAAGGCCCGCAGTTCGACATTCGGCAGCCCGGCGCGCGCGATGGCTTCGCGGCCCTGCTCGACCTGTACCGTCGACAGATCGAGGCCCAGGGCGCTGGCTTCGGGGTGGCGCGCCGCAAACGGAATCAGGTTGCCGCCGGCCGCGCAGCCGAGCTCCAGCACGCGCGCCGTGGACGGCGCCGGTGCCTCGAGGCCGAACAGGAAGGCAATGGCCTCCAGGTGCTCGACGGTAGTTTGCGGGAATGGGTGCGACTCATAAGGCACCGCGTCGTAGTAGCTCGTGAGCGTGGAAGTCAGTGAATCGGGCACGGCGTCCTTTGGGAATCGAGGCCGGCCGCAGCACCCTTTTGCCAAGGGGAAGCAGCGGCCATGGTGTGTCGGTTCCCGCTGACTATAGCCTCGCGCCGGGCAAAAAAAAGCCAACCCGTCGAAGGTTGGCTTTTTGCGGTGGATGGTGGAGCTGGGGGGATTTGAACCCCCGTCCGCAAGCCTTCATCGCGCAGTTCTACATGTTTAGTGATCTGATTTGAGTCTCGCTTCCGGAGTCGCGCAGTCACACGCTAAACCGGACGCCAGCACCCTATTTTCTCGCCCCGACCCAAGGTACCCGGATCGGAGCCAGCCCATGTAATTATCCTTGCAGCCGGGAGGTCAGGATTGCTCCAGACCCCCTTGCCCAGCCCATCGGCCAACTGTTGCAAGGCTCACTGGCAATTAAGCAGCGAGTGCGAAACGTTCGTCGTTTGCAGTTAGTTTGTTTGAATCTGTTTTACGAGCGCATTCAGCTCGACATGCCCCGCTGCGACTCCGAACCCACGTCGAAACCAGTGCAGCCCCAAGCACACCATTTTAGGCCGGGTTGAGGAATTGCAAGAGCTCCAGGGGCGAAGTAATTGCGGCATCGGCCTCCCAGAGCGTGGCGTCCGCCTGCGGCCCCATGTAACCATAGGTAGCCGCAATGGTCCGCATGCCGGCGGCCCGGCCCGCGATGATGTCGCGTTCGTCGTCTCCCACGTAGATGCAGGCGCCGGACGGAATTCCAAGCCGGCGCGCCGCTTCATGCAGGGGTTCGGGGTGCGGCTTGGCGTACGGCGTGGTGTCGCCGCTCACGATGGCGCCGGCACTGCCGAACAGCGGAATGGCGCGCGTCAGCGGATCGGTGAAGCGCGCCGACTTGTTGGTGACCACGCCCCAGGCCAGGCCGCGCGCGCGGATGGCCTCGATGAGCGGCTGCACCCCGTCGAACACCTGCGTATTGAGCAGCATGCGGTTTTCGTAGGCAACGAAGAACTCTTCCCTCAACGCAGGAAATTCCGGTGCCTCGGGCGTGATGCCGAAGGCCACGCCGAGCATGCCACGGGCACCGGCTCCCGCCATGAACCGATAGCGTTCCAGTGGGTACGACTCGAGCCCGCGATCCGTGCGCATCTTGTCGGCCGCGGCGCCGAGATCGGGTGCGCTGTCGATCAGCGTGCCGTCCAGATCGAACAGCACCGCCTGAATTGCTGCTGCCATCACGTTGGCGAACCCGGCAAGGCCGGCTTCTGCGTGGCGAACATGTAGTTGACACTGGTGTCGGCACTGAGCCAGTACCGCCGCGTCAGCGGGTTGTGCTCCATGCCGCGGGTGTGCCGCAGGTCGAGGCCGGCGGCACGGCAGTGGGCCGCCAGTTCGCTGGGGCGCAGCAGCTTCGCGTATTCATGCGTGCCGCGCGGCAGCATGCCCAGAACGTATTCGGCGCCGACGATCGCAAGCATGAACGACTTCAGGTTGCGGTTGATGGTGGAGAAGAACACCCAGCCGCCCGGCTTGACGAGCGTGGCACAGGCCTGGACGATCGAAGCTGGCTCGGGCACATGCTCGAGCATTTCCATGCAGGTGACGACGTCGAAACTGCCCGGCTGCTCCGCGGCCAGCGCCTCCGCGCTGACTTCCCGGTACTTGACGCCCTGGGTTCCGGCTTCGAGCGCATGCAGGCGCGCCACCTTGAGCGCCTTGCTCGCCAGGTCGATGCCGAGCACGTCGGCGCCCTTTCGGGCCATCGAATCGGCCAGAATGCCGCCGCCACAGCCGATATCGAGCACCCGGCGCTGCGAAATCGGCGCAATACCGTCAATCCATTCCAGGCGCAATGGATTGATTTCATGGAGCGGGCGGAATTCGCTGTCCAAATCCCACCAGCGATGGGCAAGCTCCGAAAACTTGGCGAGTTCCGCCGGATCGGCATTCACGTTATCTGTCATGCCGTGATTATGAAACGGGGAATGCGCCATCGGACATCGACGCGCACTTGGCGCCCGCCGGAAGGAATTCGGCAGGCATAAAAAAACCCCGCCGAGGCGGGGTTTTCTTTTAGCGATTCAATCGAATCAGCGGGTGGCGCGGGTGCCGACCACTTCGATTTCCACGCGGCGGTTCTTGGCGCGGCCTTCCTTGGTGCGGTTGTCCGCAACAGGCTGCTTCTCGCCCTTGCCTTCGGTGTAGACGCGGTTGCGTTCGATGCCCTTCGAGACCAGGAAGGCCTTGACGGCTTCGGCGCGGCGCACCGACAGACGCTGGTTGTAGGCGTCCGAACCGATCGAGTCGGTGTGGCCCACGGCGATGATCACTTCGAGGTTGACGTCGCGGATCTTCGAAACCAGGTCGGTCAGCTTGGCGCGACCTTCAGGCTTGAGGACCGACTTGTCGAAGTCGAAGAATGCGTCGGCAGCGAAGGTGACCTTCGAGGCTGCGACGGCCGGCGGAGCAGCAGGACGCGCAGGAGCTGCGGGAGCGGGCGTAGCGGCAGCAGGAGCCGGCGGAACCAGAGCACCGTCGCAACCGGCGGCGGCAGTAGCCGGCGTCCAGTTGGCATCACGCCAGCACAGTTCGTTCGTGCCGTTCTTCCAAACCAGTTCGCCGGTGCCGTTTTGCCAGTTGTCGATCGTAGGACCGCCGTTCGCAGCGGTGACACGGGTCTGCGCGCCGGCGGCAGTGGCGAGCGCAGCGACTGCAAACATCATCGCCACTTTATTCAGTTTCTTCATGGTTCTCCTCTTGGGGAAAAAGCCGCAGCCGCGCTGCGAATCAAGGACGCTTTAAGTGACCACCACCCAAAACGTTGAGGCGATTGTGCCATAGGGTCTTTGGCAAACAGGCCGCTGGGCACCCCGGAAGCGTAGGACGGAGGCGGAATAGCGGCCTTGTGTTGCGGCGGTGCGACACCCCTCACAGCGTAAAATTTCGCCTTCCTGCCGCCAGCCTCTTGCTCAATGACCTCCTTCGCCAAAGAAACCCTGCCCATCAGTCTCGAAGAGGAAATGCGCAGCAGCTATCTCGATTACGCCATGAGCGTGATCGTGGGCCGGGCGCTTCCCGATGCGCGCGACGGCCTCAAGCCCGTGCACCGGCGCGTGCTATATGCCATGCACGAGCTCAACAACGACTGGAACCGGGCCTACAAGAAATCCGCCCGCATCGTGGGCGACGTGATCGGCAAGTACCACCCGCACGGCGATCAATCCGTCTACGACACCATCGTGCGGCTGGCGCAGGACTTTTCCATGCGCCATATGCTGGTCGACGGCCAGGGCAACTTCGGGTCGGTCGACGGAGACAACGCGGCCGCAATGCGGTATACGGAAATCCGCCTGGCCAAAATTGCGCACGAAATGCTGGCCGATATCGACAAGGAAACTGTCGATTTCCAGGACAATTACGACGGCTCCGAAAAAGAACCAAAGGTTCTTCCAAGCAAACTGCCGAATTTGCTGGTGAATGGCTCGGGCGGTATTGCGGTTGGCATGGCCACCAATATTCCGCCGCACAATCTCAATGAGGTGGTGGATGCCTGCCTGCACCTGCTGCGCAATCCGCAGGCCACCATCGACGAACTGATGGAAATCGTGCCGGCGCCCGACTTCCCGACGGCCGGCATCATTTACGGCATCAATGGCGTGCGGGACGGCTACCGCACCGGCCGCGGCAAGGTCGTGATGCGCGCCAAGTGCCATTTCGAGGACATCGACCGCGGCCAGCGCCAGGCGATCATCGTCGACGAGCTCCCCTACCAGGTCAACAAGAAGACGCTGCAGGAGCGCATGGCCGAGCTGGTGCACGAAAAGAAGATCGAAGGCATCAGCCACATCCAGGACGAGTCCGACAAGTCGGGCATGCGCCTGGTCATCGAGCTCAAGCGCGGCGAAGTGCCCGAGGTGGTGCTCAACAACCTGTACAAGCAGACCCAGCTGCAGGACACCTTCGGCATCAACATGGTGGCGCTGGTCGACGGCCAGCCCAAGCTGTGCAACCTGAAGGACCTGATCGAGGTCTTCCTGCAGCACCGCCGCGAAGTGGTCACGCGCCGCACCGTCTTCACGCTGCGCAAGGCGCGCGAACGCGGCCACGTGCTCGAAGGCCTGGCGGTGGCGCTGGCCAACATCGACGAGTTCATCCGCATCATCCGCGAGTCGCCCACCCCGCCAGTTGCCAAGGCCGAGCTGATGACCCGCAGCTGGGACAGCAAGCTGGTGCGCGAGATGCTGACGCGTTCGCGCGCGGACGGCGGCGTGGTCAATGCCGACGACTACCGCCCCGAGGGCCTGGAGCGCGAGTTCGGCATGGGCTCGGACGGCCTCTACCGCCTGTCGGAGACGCAGGCGCAGGAAATTCTGCAGATGCGCCTGCAGCGCCTGACCGGCCTCGAGCAGGACAAGATCGTTGCCGAGTACAAGGAGGTCATGGCCGAGATCGACGACCTGCTCGACATCCTGGCCAAGCCCGAGCGGGTCTCGGTCATCATTGGCGAAGAACTCGGCACCATCAAGCACGAGTTCGGCCAGTCCAAGCTCGGCGCGCGCCGCAGCCTGGTGGAGCACAGCGCCTACGACCTCTCGACCGAAGACCTGATCACGCCCACCGACATGGTGGTGACGCTTTCGCACAGCGGCTACATCAAGAGCCAGCCGCTGAACGAGTACCGCGCGCAAAAACGGGGCGGACGCGGCAAGCAGGCCACCGTCACCAAGGAAGACGACTGGATCGACCAGCTCTTCATCGCCAACACGCACGACTACATCCTGTGCTTCTCCAACCGCGGCCGGCTGTACTGGCTCAAGGTGTGGGAAGTGCCCGCGGGTTCGCGCGGCTCGCGCGGCCGGCCCATCGTCAACATGTTCCCGCTGCAGGAAGGCGAGAAGATCAACGTGGCGCTCGCGCTGACCGGCGAGAAGCGCAACTTCCCGGCCGACCAGTACGTGTTCATGGCCACCTCGATGGGCACGGTCAAGAAGACCACGCTCGACGAATTCAACAACCCGCGCAAGGGCGGCATCATTGCAGTGAACCTCGACGAGGGCGACTACCTCATCGGCGCCGCCCTGACCGACGGCAAGCACGACGTGATGCTGTTCAGCGACGGCGGCAAGGCCGTGCGCTTCGACGAGGAAGACGTGCGCCCGCTCGGCCGCAATGCACGCGGCGTGCGCGGCATGTCGCTTGATCCGGGGCAAGGCGTCATCGCGATGCTGGTGGCCGAGGACGAGCAGCAAAGCGTGCTCACCGCCACGGAAAATGGTTACGGAAAGCGCACAAGCATTACCGAGTACACGCGTCATGGCCGCGGAACCAAAGGCATGATTGCGATTCAACAGAGTGAGCGCAACGGCAAGGTCGTTGCCGCCACCCTCGTGCATGCGGACGATGAGATCATGCTCATCACCGACAAGGGCGTGCTCGTGCGCACCCGGGTAGCCGAGATTCGTGAGCTGGGTCGCGCAACGCAAGGCGTTACGCTGATCGGGCTCGACGAAGGCGCCAAACTCAGCGGGCTACAACGTATCGTCGAAAACGACGCCAACGGCGAGAGTGAGCCTGGCGCAGACGATACTTCCTCATCTTCAACGGAGAATCCTCAGTGAAAAAATTCAAGCTCGCACTTCTGACCGTCGCCCTGGCCGGCAGCTCGATGGCCGCCATGGCGCAGGACAAGGCTGCGCTCATCAAGCAGTTCATCGACGTGCAGCGCCCCGGCATCGAATCGCTGGCCCGCGGCCTGGTCGAGCAATCGAGCGCCCCCATCGCGCAAGCCGGCTCGCAGTACCTGCAGACGCAAGTGCCCGAAGCCAAGCGCGAATCGGCCGCCAAGGCTGCCGACGCCGAACTCAAGAAGTACTTCGACGAGGCCTACCCGATCGTGCGCGACAAGGCCGTGCAACTGGCACCCGGCGCCCTGACCCCGCTGCTCGAGCAGAACTTCAGCGAAGACGAACTCAAGCAGCTGCTGGCCTGGATCAACTCGCCGCTCAGCAAGAAGTACCAGGACCTCAATCCGAAGATGCAGACCGCGCTGACCGAAAAGCTCGTGAGCGACACGCGCGCCACCATCGAGCCGAAGATGCGCGCGCTCGACGAGAACGTGGCCAAGGCCCTGGGTGCACCGACCGGCGGCTCGCAAGGCGCCGCTCCCGCCAAGGCACCGTCCAAGGCTCCCGCCAAGAAGTGACGTGACCCAGCAGCAGCAGCCCCAGCCGGCCGGCACGCGCCCGTACAACTTTTCCGCCGGCCCGGCCGCCATGCCGGAGGCGGTGCTGCAACGCGCCGCCGCCGAAATGCTCGACTGGCAGGGCAGCGGGATGAGCGTGATGGAAATGAGCCATCGCGGCAAGGAATTCGGCGCGATCTGCACCCAGGCCGAAGCCGACATCCGCACGCTGCTGGCCGTGCCGGAGCACTTCCACATCCTCTTCATGCAGGGCGGCGGCCTTGGCGAAAACGCCATCGTGCCGATGAACCTGTCGCGCGGCACCACCGCCGACTTCGTCATCACCGGCAGCTGGAGCATCAAGTCGCAGAAGGAAGCGCAGCGCTACTGCACGGCGAACATCGCCGCGAGCAACGTCGGCGACCACCACACGCGGCTGCCCGATCCCTCGACCTGGCAACTGAGCAAGGACGCCTCGTACGTGCACCTGTGCACCAACGAGACCATCAACGGTATCGAGTTCCAGCAGCTGCCCGACCTCGCGGCCCTTGGCAGCAATGCGCCACTGGTCATCGACTTTTCGTCGCACGTGGCCTCGCGCAGCGTCGACTGGCGCCGTGTCGGCCTTGCGTTCGGTGGTGCCCAGAAGAACCTCGGGCCGGCCGGGCTCACCCTGGTGATCGTGCGCGACGACCTGCTCGGGCATGCGCTCGAGATCTGCCCCAGCGCGTTCAACTACAAGATCGTGGCCGACAACAAGTCCATGTACAACACCCCGCCGACCTGGGGCATCTACATGGCCGGGCTGACGTTCCAGTGGCTGCTGCAGCAGACCGAGGGCGCGCTCACGGGCGTGGCCGCCATGGAGCAGCGCAACATCGCCAAGGCCAGGCTGCTGTACGACTTCATCGACGCCTCTTCGTTGTACCTCAACAAGATCGACCCGGGCTGCCGTTCGCGCATGAACGTGCCGTTCTTCCTGGCGGATGAAAGCCGCAACGACGCCTTCCTGGCCGGTGCGCGCGAAGCCGGCCTGCTGCAGCTCAAGGGCCACAAGTCGGTCGGCGGGATGCGCGCGAGCATCTACAACGCCATGCCGCTGGAAGGCGTACAGGCACTCGTGAGCTACATGCGAGAATTCGAGCGATCGCATGCCTAGGCGCATGCCCAGCTGCTCGCACCGATGACCGCCTCCGCTCCAACACCGCCCTCCTCTCCCGACAACTCCGAAAGCCTTGCCGATCTGCGCGTGCAGATCGACTCGCTCGACCAGCAACTGCTCGGCCTGCTCAATGAGCGGGCCCACGTGGCAGAGTTGGTCGGCGAGGTCAAGAAGCGCGAAGGCACCCCGTATTTCCGCCCCGACCGCGTGGCCCAGGTCATCGAGAAGATGCAAAAGAGCAATGCGGGCCCGCTCAAGGACCTGCATGTGGCCGCCATCTGGCGCGAAATCATGTCGGCCTGCCTGGCGCTCGAATCGCCGCAGCGGGTCGCCGTGCTCGGCCCCGAGGGCACCTTCTGCGAGCAGGCTGCCATCGAGTACTTCGGCGGCGCGGCCGACCTGATCTACTGCGCCAGCTTCGACGAGGTGTTCCACGCCACGGCGGCCGGCAGCGCCCAGTACGGCGTGGTGGGCGTCGAAAACTCGACCGAAGGCGTGGTCACGCGTTCGCTCGACCTGTTCCTGCATTCGCCGACCCATGTGGTGGGCGAAGTCAGCCTGCTGGTGCGCCACCATCTGCTGCGCAGCAGCAATACGCTCGATGGCGTCGAGGCTGTGCTGGCCCACCCGCAGGCGCTGGCGCAGTGCCAGACCTGGCTGTCGAAGCACCTGCCCAACGCCGAGCGGCGTGCCGTTTCGAGCAACGCCGAAGGCGCGCGTCTCGCAGCCACCAACCCGGCCTGGGCCGCGCTGGCCGGCGAACGCGCCGCCACGCGCTTCGGCCTGCACATCGTGGCGCATGCGATCCAGGACGATTCGTACAACCGCACCCGCTTCTCCGTGATCTGCCTGCCGCAGACGCTGGCCATGCCTCCGGCCTCGGGGCGCGACTGCACGAGCCTGATCGTCTCCGTGCCGAACCGTCCCGGCGCCGTGCACGACCTGCTGGTGCCGCTGAAGGTCAACAACGTGTCCATGACGCGGTTCGAGTCGCGCCCGGCGCGCACCGGCCAGTGGGAGTACTACTTCTACATCGACCTGGACGGCCATCCCTCGCAGCCCAACGTGGCTGCGGCACTGGCCGAACTGCGCGGCCTCTGCGCGTTCTACAAGGTGCTGGGCGCCTACCCCGTCAAAGCCTGAGCCGGACAAGCACCATGTTCGAGCAATTGGGATTGATCGGCTGCGGCCTCATGGGCGGCTCCTTCGCGCTCGCGCTCAAGCGCGCGAAGCTCGTGAAACGCGTGGTCGGCTACAGCAAGTCGCCCTCCACCACCGAGCGGGCGCGCCAGCTCGGCGTGATCGACGTGGCGGCGCCTTCCGCGCTGCTGGCGGTCTCGGGCTCCGACCTCGTGCTGCTGGCGGTGCCGGTGGCGGCGTCGGAAGCCACCTTCAAGGCCATTCGCCATGGCATTTCGAGCGATACGCTGGTGATGGACGTGGGCTCGACCAAGGGCGACGTCATCGAAGCCGCACGCAACGGCCTGCAGGACCAGTTCGCCCACTTCGTTCCGGCCCATCCGATCGCCGGCAAGGAAGTGTCCGGCATCGAGCATGCCGAGGCTTCGCTCTACACCGGCCGCAAGGTCGTGCTGACTCCCGTCAAGGCCACGCTGCGCTCGAACGTGCAGCGCGCCTCGCAGATCTGGAGCGGCATCGGCGCCAACGTCGTCACCATGACGCACGAGGAGCACGACAGCGCCTTCGCGGCCGTGAGCCACCTGCCGCATTTGCTGGCCTTTGCCTATCTCAACGCACTGATCGCACAGCCGAAGAGCGACGATTTCCTGCGCCTCGCAGGGCCTGGGTTTCGCGATTTTTCGCGGATTGCGGCCAGCGATCCGGTCATGTGGCGCGACGTGCTGCTCGCCAACCGCGAGCAGGTGCTGCTGCAATCGCAGGCCTTCCGCAAGGCGCTGCTCGATCTGGAAGCGCTGATCACGGCCGGCGACGCCCAGGCGCTGGAGCACTCGATTGCCGCCGCCAGCAAGGTCCGCGCCGCCTGGCAGCCCAACACCGACGCGTCCCAGGACTCCTGACATGTTCTCGACGGCATTCCTCGATATTCCTGCGCTGGCCGGGGCTTCGGGCACCGTGCGGCTGCCGGGCTCCAAGAGCATTTCGAACCGCGTGCTGCTGCTGGCCGCGCTGGCGAGCGGAACCACCACCGTCCACGACCTGC
Organism: Variovorax sp. SPNA7; assembly: GCF_033807855.1. Classification (NCBI taxonomy): domain Bacteria; kingdom Pseudomonadati; phylum Pseudomonadota; class Betaproteobacteria; order Burkholderiales; family Comamonadaceae; genus Variovorax; species Variovorax sp. SPNA7. The sequence goes on along the minus strand of NZ_CP138513.1, from coordinate 1,746,131 downwards.
TCGATTCCGACGACACCCGCGTGATGCTCGATGCGCTGCGCGCGCTCGGCTGCGGCATCGATGCGGCGGGCAGCACGCTGCGCATCACCGGCATCGGCGGCCAGCTGAAGCCGGGCGGGCCGCTGCTGCCGCTTTTCCTCGGCAACGCCGGCACCGCGATGCGTCCGCTGACCGCCGCGCTGTCGCTGCTCGGCGGCGATTTCGAACTCAGCGGCGTGCCGCGCATGCACGAGCGGCCGATCGGCGACCTGGTCGATGCGCTGACCCAGCTCGGCTGCCGCATCGACTATCTGGGCAACCCCGGCTATCCGCCGCTGCGCATCCGCCCGGTCGATCACGCCGCACTGGTGCTCGACGCGCCGATCCGGGTGCGCGGCGACGTCTCGAGCCAGTTCCTGACCGCGCTGCTGCTGGCGCTGCCTCTCGCCGCCCGCAAGGACATCGTGATCGAGGTGGTCGGCGAGCTGATCTCCAAGCCCTACATCGAAATCACGCTCAATCTGCTGGCGCGCTTCGGCATTGCCGTGCGGCGCGAGGGCTGGGAACGCTTCACCATTCCCGCCGGCAGCCGCTACAGCTCGCCGGGCGACATCCATGTCGAGGCCGACGCCTCTTCTGCTAGTTATTTCATAGCACTTGGCGCCATTGCCACGGGCGCTTCCGGCCAGGACAGCATCCGGATCGAAGGCGTGGGCGCCGATTCGATCCAGGGCGACATCCGCTTCATCGAGGCGGCGCGGCAAATGGGCGCGCAGGTCGACAGCGGCCCGAACTGGCTCGACGTGCGCCGCGGCGCCTGGCCGCTCAAGGCCATCGACCTGGACGCCAACCACATCCCCGATGCCGCGATGACGCTGGCCGTGATGGCGCTGTACGCCGACGGCCCGAGCACCCTGCGCAACATCGCCAGCTGGCGGGTCAAGGAAACCGACCGCATCGACGCCATGGCCAACGAGTTCAGGAAACTCGGCGCCACGGTCGACTCCGGTCCCGATTTCATCCGGGTCCATCCACTGGAACGCTCGGGCTGGCAGGCGGCAAGTATCCGCACCTACGACGACCATCGCGTGGCCATGTGCTTTTCGCTCGCGGCGTTCAATCCGGCGGGCTTGCCGGTGCGCATCCTGGAGCCGCACTGCGTTGCCAAGACCTTCCCGGACTATTTCGAAACGCTGTTCTCGGTGGCCGAGGCGCCCGAGGTGCCGGTGATCTGCATCGACGGCCCCACCGCCTCGGGCAAGGGCACGCTCGCGGCCGAAGTGGCACGCCTGCTGGGCTACCACTACCTCGATTCGGGTTCGCTCTACCGCGTGACCGGCCTGGCCATGCGGCGCGCCGGGCTCAGCGCCGAGCCCCAGCACGAGGCGCAGATCGCCGCCCTGGCGGCCGCCCTGCCCCTGCATTTCACCGAGGGCAAGGTGCTGCTGGCCGGCGAGGACGTGAGCGACGAAATCCGCACCGAAGCCGCCGGCATGGATGCCTCCCGCGTCTCCACGCTTCCCGCGGTGCGCGAGGCGCTCCTGGCCCTGCAGCAGCGCTTTAGGCAGCTCCCGGGCCTGGTGGCCGACGGCCGCGACATGGGCACCGTGATCTTCCCCGACGCGGCGCTCAAGGTCTTCCTGACGGCCAGCGCCGCCCAGAGGGCTGAACGCCGGCATAAGCAGTTGATTTCAAAGGGTATTTCAACTACACTTGACAGTCTTCGCTCCGACTTGGAAGCGCGCGACGCCAGGGATTCGTCCCGCAGCGTCGCTCCCCTCAAGCCGGCGCAGGATGCCCGCCACCTCGACAACTCCCAGCTGTCCATCGAGCAATCGATCGACCAGGTGTTGAACTGGTGGCAGGAAGTACAGCCGTTCAAGCCCGCTTGAGCGGTTGAAGTTACAACCTTTCAGGTCCGCCTGAAAGGCTCGCGCCAACCGGACTCCGGGGCAGCGCATACCGCTCCAGCAGGCTCTTCTCGCGCGACAGCGCACCGGCCTGCTGGTTGTTCAACCAACCGGGCACCAGCCCACAAAACCGCCGTCTCCAGACTCACAGCAGCCGCACGCAATTTCGCATGAGCGCCTGCCAACCCTGCCTGACGGAAGGAACCATAAATGTCTGAATCTTTTGCCGACCTATTCGAAGAGTCCCTGAAGCGTTCCGAAATGCGCACCGGCGAGGTCATCACGGCCGAAGTCGTGCGCGTCGAACACAACCACGTGGTGGTCAACGCCGGCCTGAAGTCCGAAGCGTATGTGCCGATCGAGGAGTTCAAGAACGACAAGGGCGAACTCGAAGTCCAGGCCGGCGATTTCGTTTCCGTTGCCATCGGCAGCGTTGAAAACGGCTACGGCGACACCATCCTCTCGCGCGACACCGCCAAGCGCCTCGCTTCGTGGCTCGCCCTGGAGAAGGCCCTGGAATCGGGCGACTTCGTCACCGGCACCACCAGCGGCAAGGTCAAGGGCGGCCTCACGGTGCTCGTCAACGGCATCCGCGCGTTCCTGCCGGGCTCGCTGATCGACACGCGTCCGATCAAGGACCTGACCCCGTACGAGAACAAGACCCTCGAATTCAAGGTCATCAAGCTCGACCGCAAGCGCAACAACGTCGTGCTGTCGCGCCGTGCCGTGGTCGAAGCCAGCATGGGCGAAGAGCGCGCCAAGCTGATGGAAACCCTGAAGGAAGGCGCTGTTGTCCGCGGCGTGGTCAAGAACATCACCGAATACGGTGCGTTCGTGGACCTCGGCGGCATCGACGGCCTGCTGCACATCACCGACATGGCATGGCGCCGTGTTCGCCACCCGAGCGAAGTCGTTCAGGCCGGCCAGGAAATCACCGCCAAGATCCTCAAGTTCGACACCGAGAAGAACCGTGTCTCGCTGGGTCTGAAGCAAATGGGCGACGATCCGTGGATGGGCGTTTCGCGCCGCTACCCGCAATCGACCCGCCTGTTCGGCAAGGTCACGAACATTGCCGACTACGGCGCGTTCGTCGAACTCGAACCCGGCATCGAAGGCCTGGTGCACGTCTCCGAAATGGACTGGACCAACAAGAACATTGCCCCGAACAAGATCGTCTCGCTGGGCGACGAAGTCGAAGTCATGGTCCTGGAAATCGACGAAGACAAGCGCCGCATCAGCCTGGGCATGAAGCAGTGCAAGGCCAACCCGTGGCAAGAGTTCGCTCAAAACACGAAGCGTGGCGACCGCGTCAAGGGCCCGATCAAGTCGATCACCGACTTCGGCGTGTTCGTGGGCCTGGCTGCCGGCATCGACGGCCTGGTGCACCTCTCGGACCTCTCGTGGAACGAAGCCGGCGAAACCGCCGTTCGCAACTACAAGAAGGGCCAGGAAGTCGAAGCGATCGTGCTGGCCGTCGACGTGGACCGCGAGCGCATCAGCCTGGGCATCAAGCAGCTCGACAGCGACCCGTTCACCACCTTCACCACGGTGAACGACAAGGGCCAGATCGTGACCGGCAAGGTCAAGACCGTGGACGCCCGCGGCGCTGAAATCGACCTCGGCGAAGACATCATCGGCTACCTGCGTGCTTCGGAAATCTCGCGCGACCGCGTCGAAGATGCCCGCAACGTGCTGAAGGAAGGCGACGAAGTCACCGCCATCGTCGTGAACGTGGATCGCAAGACCCGCAACATCCAGCTGTCCATCAAGCAGAAGGACATGGTCGACGAACAAGGCGCCATGGCCAACCTGAGCCAGCAGTCGGCACGCGAAAACGCGGGCACGACGAGCCTGGGCGCCCTGCTGCGCGCCAAGCTCGACAACAACGACAGCAAGTAAGCTGTCTGCGAAGACAGAGCAGGCCCTGGGGCCGCTCTGTCTTTTTTTTCGTCCACGTTTTTGTTTGGCCTATGACCCGCTCTGACCTCGTCGAAGAACTCGCAGCGCGCTTCGCGCAGCTGACGCACCGCGATGCCGAATACGCCGTCAAGACCATCCTCGACGCGATGAGCGACGCGCTGGTGCGCGGGCACCGCATCGAGATCCGTGGCTTCGGCAGCTTCTCGGTCACCCGGCGTCCGCCGCGCATCGGCCGCAACCCGCGTTCGGGCGAGAGCGTTCAGATTCCCGAAAAGCGGGTGCCTCATTTCAAGCCGGGCAAGGCATTGCGCGAGGCCGTCGATGCCAAGACCGCCGAGCTCGACGCCAAGGGCCGCAAGGCCTGAGCGCATGGATGCAAACGTAGAATGCTCCCGGCAACGGGAACGGCTATGAAATACCTCCTGTGGCTGCTCAAGGCAGCCATTTTTTTTACGCTTTTTGCTTTCGCGCTGAACAACCAGCACGACGCGACCGTCTATTTCTTCTTCGGCACGCACTGGCGCGCGCCCCTGGTGCTCGTCGTGCTCGCGGCTTTCGCCGGCGGCCTCGTGGTGGGTGCGCTCGGCATGCTGCCCGGATGGTGGAAGCACCGTGCGGCGGCGGCCCAGGTCCCGGCCACGCGCGGCGACGAAGCCGCCGCGCCCGCGCCTTCCACGCCTGCTCCGGCAGCGGCGCCGTCGTCCATTTCTGCCACCGATCTACCCACCGTACGCCAACATGGACTTTGATCCCAGCTGGCTGCTGATCAGCCTGCCCGTTGCCTTCGTGCTGGGCTGGCTCGCCTCGCGCTTCGACATCCGGCAGCTCAAGCTCGAGAACCGGCAAGCCCCCAAGGCGTATTTCCGCGGCCTCAACTTTCTTCTCAACGAGCAGCAGGACCAGGCCATCGATGCCTTCATCGAGGCCGTGCAGAACGACCCCGACACGCAGGAGCTGCACTTCGCGCTCGGCAACCTGTTTCGCCGGCGCGGCGAATACCAGCGCGCGGTGCGCGTGCACGAGCATCTGCTGGGGCGCGGCGACCTGAGCCGCAGCGACCGCGAACGCGCCCAGCACGCGCTGGCGCAGGATTTCCTGCGCGCCGGGCTGCTCGATCGCGCCGAAGCCGCGCTGCAAAAACTCGAGGGCACGCGCTACGAGAACGAGGCGCGGCTTTCGCTGCTGGCCATCTACGAGCGTTCGCGCGAATGGGCCCAGGCCGCCGCGGTGGCGCAGAAGCTCGACGAGTCCGACCAGGCCAGCTACAGCACGCGCCGGGCCCACCACCTCTGCGAGCAGGCCTCCGAGCAGGTGGCGGCCGGCGACCTGGCCGCGGCCGGCCGGCTGCTCTCCGAGGCTGTCGCGCTGGCCCCGCAGGCGCCCCGCCCCGCCATCGATTCCGCCACGCTGCAACTGCGCAATGGCGACGGCGCCAAGGCCTTCGACACCCTCGTCGCGCTGAGCGACACCGCCCCCCTCGCCCTGCCGCTGTATGCCGCTGCGCTGCAGCAGGCCGCGGTGGCTGCCCACCGCGAGGGCGAAGCGCTCGCGCTGCTGCAAAGGCACTATGACGATTCGCCCTCGATCGACGGGCTCGAAGCGCTGATCGCGCTCGGCGGCTCGCCGACCAGTGCGATTCCGGCGGCCAACGGCCAGCCGCTCGCTCCGCGCGACGGCTACATCGCACACCTCGCCCAGCAGCCCTCGCTGGTGGCCGCCTCGCGCTGGCTTGCGGGCGAGCGCTTCGAGCACGAGCAGTTTCACCCGCAAGTGCAGCGCGCCCTCGACCAGGCCACCCGGCCGCTGATGCGCTACCGCTGCGCCGCATGCGGCTTCGAGGCGCACCAGCATTTCTGGCACTGCCCCGGATGCCAGGCCTGGGACAGCTATCCGCCGCGGCGCGTCGAAGAGCTCTGAGCCACATTCCGAACACGTTTCGGAACAATGGTGAACGCGGCCCCTGCGGCGCGCCGGGCCGTCAACGCGCCTTTCCCTGAATCGTTGAACGCGAGCCGGCGTCTTCTGCCGGCGAACTGTGATCTCAACAAATCAGGGAGTTTGAAAATCATGCTGAAGAAAATCCTGGCCGTGATGGCCATGCTGTTTGCGGCTGTCTCGTTCGCCGCGGTCGACGTCAACAAGGGCACGGCGGCCGATCTCGATGGCATCAAGGGCGTCGGTCCTGCAATGTCCAAGCGCATCCTCGACGCACGCAAGGAAGGCGAGTTCAAGGACTGGCCCGACTTCATGCAGCGCGTGAAGGGCGTGAAGGAAAAGAAGGCCGAGAAGCTGTCGGCCGAAGGGCTCACGGTCAACGGCAAGGCCTTCGGCGGCCACGCAGGCGAAGCAGCTGCGCTCAAGGCAGACAAGCCCACCAAGGCAGCCGCCGCCAAGCCGGCCAAGCCCTGATCGAAACGCTCGGGGCCAGCAGGCCGACGCCGCGCTCGCGGCATGCCCGCAACCCAGTGGAAAGCCGCCGCCATGGCGGCTTTTTTGCGTGCGCCGCAGCAGCAAGGCAGGCCGCTGCGCAGCGCGGCGTGGCAGGGAAATGCCTCAGAAGTGGCCCGGAATTTGCACGTATGCTCGCTTTCGTTTTCACTTTCATACGTTCCGGAGCGCTCATGAATCACAAGTTCGGCATTGCCCTCGCTGGCCTCACCCTCGGCGCCGCAGCCTTCGCGCAAACCAAGTGGGACCTGCCCACGGCCTACCCGGCCAGCAACTACCACACCGAAAACATCACGCAATTTGCCAGCGACGTGGAAAAGGCGTCCGCCGGTAAGCTCAAGATCACCGTCCATGCGAATGCCGCGCTGTTCAAGGCGCCCGAGATCAAGCGCGCGGTGCAAGGCGGGCAGGCCCAGTTGGGCGAGATCCTGCTGGTGAATTACCAGAACGAATGGCAGATGTTCGGCGCCGACGGCATCCCGTTCCTGGCCGACAGCTACGACGCCGCATGGAAGCTCTACCAGGCGCAGAAGCCAGCGCTTGAAAAGAAACTGGCCGAGCAGGGCCTGGCGCTGCTGTACACCGTGCCGTGGCCGCCGCAGGGCATCTACGTGAAGAAGCCGATCTCTTCCGCGGCCGACCTCAAGGGCGTGAAGTGGCGTGCCTACAGCCCGGCCACCGCGCGCGTCGCCGAACTCGTCGGCGCGCAGCCAGTCACGGTGCAGCAGACCGAACTCTCGCAGGCCATGGCCACGGGCGTGATCGAGTCCTACATGTCGTCGGGATCCACCGGCTACGACACCAAGACCTACGAATACATCAAGAACTTCTACGACACCCAGGCCTGGCTGCCCAAGAACGCGGTGCTCATGAACAAGAAGGCCTTCGACGCGCTCGACAAGCCCACGCAGGATGCGGTGCTCAAGGCCGCTGCCGAGGCGGAGAAGCGCGGCTGGGATCTGTCGAAGAAGAAGACGCTCGAGTACCTCGATCTGCTCAAGAAGAACGGCATGGCCATCCACGTGCCTTCGGACCAGCTCAAGGCCGACATGAAGAAGGTGGGCGACACCATGCTCAAGGAATGGCTTGAGAAGTCCGGCCCCGAGGGGCAGGCGGTGGTCGACGCGTACAAGAAGATGTGAGGCAGCGCTGCCTACCGATGCGCAAGACACTCGATTTCCTCTACAACAGCGCCGCCGCCCTGGCGGCGCTTTTCATGGTCGGCCTGCTGGTGATGGTGCTGCTGTCCATCGTCGGACGGCAGATTCACCTCAACGTGCCCGGCATCGACGCCTACGCCGGCTACCTGATGGCTGGCTGCGGCTTCCTCGCGCTGGCCCACACGCTCAAGCGCGCCGAACACATCCGCGTGACGCTGGTCATGCAGAGCCTCGGCCCGGCAGCGCGGCGCTGGCTCGAACGCTGGGCCGTGAGTGTTGCGGCCCTGCTGGCGCTGCTGTTCGCGACCTACAGCGTGCGCCTGGTGATGCAGTCGATCGAATACAACGACATCTCCACTGGCAACGACGCCACGCCGCTGTGGATTCCGCAGCTCGGCATGGCCATCGGCGCAGTGATCTTCGCGATCGCCGCGATCGACGAAGCCGTGATCGAGTGGAAGGGGCGCCCGCTGCGCACGAACCTGGAGGCGATGCGCCATGAATGACGTGGCAATGGCGGCGCTGCTGATCGTCACGCTGTTCCTGATCCTCGGCAGCGGCGTGTGGATCGGGCTCACGCTCTCGGGCGTGGCGTGGATCGGCATGCAGCTGTTCTCCTCGCGCCCCGCCGGCGATGCCATGGCCGTCACCATCTGGGGCTCGGCGTCGGGCTGGACGCTGACCGCGCTGCCGCTGTTCCTGTGGATGGGCGAGATCCTGTTCCGCACGCGGCTTTCGCAGGACATGTTCAAGGGCCTCGCGCCCTGGATGCAGAGCCTGCCGGGCCGCCTGCTGCACACCAACGTGGTCGGCTGCGCGGTGTTCGCCGCGGTCTCGGGTTCGAGCGCCGCCACCTGCGCGACCATCGGCAAGATGAGCCTGCCCGAACTCAAGCGGCGCGGCTACCCGGACGACATGGTGATCGGCACGCTGGCCGGAGCCGGCACGCTGGGCCTGCTGATTCCGCCTTCGATCATCATGATCGTCTACGGCGTCAGCGCCGATGTGTCGATCTCCAAGCTGTTCATCGCGGGCGTGGTGCCCGGACTGCTGCTGGGCCTGCTGTTCTCGGGCTACATCATGTTCTGGGCGCTGCGGCATCCGGACCAGGTGCCGCCGGCCGACCTCAGGATGTCCTTCGGCGCGAAGCTGCGCGCCTCGCTGTCGCTGATCCCGGTGGCACTGCTGATCCTCGCCGTGCTCGGCTCCATCTACACGGGTTTCGCCACGGCCACCGAAGCCGCCGCGGTGGGCGTGGTCGGCGCGCTGATCATTTCCGCGGCGCAAGGCTCGCTGAGCTGGACCAACTTCAGGGAGGCCCTGCTCGGCGCCACGCGGCTCTATTGCATGATGGCGCTGATCCTCGCCGGTGCCGCCTTCCTGACGTTGTCGATGGGCTACATCGGCCTGCCGCGGCACCTGGCGGAGTGGATCGCCTCGCTGGGCCTTTCGCAGTTCCAGCTGGTGGTCATGCTCGCGGCCTTCTTCATCGTGCTGGGCTGTTTCCTCGACGGCATTTCGGTCGTGGTGCTCACCATGGGCGTGGTGATGCCGACGGTCATCGCCGCCGGCATCGATCCCCTCTGGTTCGGCATCTTCGTGGTGCTGGTGGTCGAGATGGCACAGATCACGCCGCCGGTCGGCTTCAACCTGTTCGTGCTCCAGAGCATGACGGGACGGGACCTGCTGTACATCGCCCGGGTCACGCTGCCGATGTTCTTCCTGATGGTGGCGGCCGTGCTGATCATCTACTTCGTGCCGCAACTGGTCACCTGGCTGCCGCAGCAGATGGCGCCATAACCAGCAACGCCGGGCGCACCCCGACAATAGGCCCATGCTGCTTCCGATTGTTGCCATCTGCATGGGTGCCTCCGTGGGCGCGCTGGCGCGCTGGGGCCTGGCACTCTGGTTCGGTGCGGGCGGACTCATGCCCTGGGGCACGCTGGCCGCCAACCTGATCGGGGGCTACCTCATCGGCGTGGCCATTGCCTCGTTCCAGCTGCTGCCCGACCTCGATCCGGCCTGGCGGCTCGCGCTGGTCACGGGCTTTCTCGGCGGCCTGACCACCTTCTCGAGCTTCTCGGCCGAGGTCGTGACCATGCTTCTCGAAGGCCGGCTCGGCGTGGCACTGCTCACGGCAACGGCCCACCTCGGCGGATCGCTGTTCCTGACCTGGCTGGGCATTCGCAGCGTGCAGGCCCTGGCCGCCTGATCGATCGACCCATCGCCGGGCTGCAAGGCCGTCGATCTTCGCGGGTTTCCGGGGGAATTTTCCGGGGGACCGGTCGATAGAATCGACCGCAATGCCCCTGGTCTTTCTCGTCGCACTCCCCTTTGTTGCCAGCGTGCTGGCCGCGTTGATGCCGTCGAACGCGCGCAACCGGGAGTCGACGCTGGCGGGCCTGGTCGCACTGGGCTGCGCGCTGCAGACCGCATGGTTCTTTCCCCAGATCGCGCGCGGCAACGTGCTGCGCCAGGAGATCGCGTGGCTGCCCGAGCTCGGGCTCAACCTCGTGTTCCGCATGGACGGCTTCGCGTGGCTGTTCTGCATGCTGGTGCTCGGCATCGGCGCGCTGGTGGTGCTCTATGCGCGCTACTACATGTCGGCGTCCGATCCGGTGCCGCGCTTCTTCTCGTTCTTTCTCGCCTTCATGGGCGCGATGACGGGCGTGGTGCTCTCGGGCAACCTGATCCAGCTGGTGCTGTTCTGGGAACTCACCAGCCTGTTCTCCTTCCTGCTGATCGGCTACTGGCATCACCGCAGAGACGCGCGGCGCGGCGCGCGCATGGCGCTCACCGTCACCGGGGCCGGCGGGCTCTGCCTGCTGGCGGGCGTGGTGGTGCTGGGCCGCATCGCGGGCAGCTACGAACTCGACGTGGTGCTCGCCTCGGGCCACGAGATCCGCGCGCATGCGCTCTATCCGGCGGCCCTGGTGCTGATACTGCTGGGCGCCTTCACCAAGAGCGCGCAGTTCCCGTTCCACTTCTGGCTGCCGCGCGCCATGGCGGCGCCCACGCCGGTCTCGGCCTACCTGCATTCGGCCACCATGGTGAAGCTCGGCGTGTTCCTGATGGCGCGGCTGTGGCCGGTGCTGTCGGGCACCGAAGAATGGTTCTGGCTGGTGAGCGGCGCGGGCGCGATCACGCTGCTGCTCGGCGGCTTCATCGCGATGTTCCAGCGCGACCTGAAGGCGCTGCTCGCGTACTCGACCATCTCGCACCTCGGGCTCATCACGCTGCTGCTGGGCCTGAACAGTCCGCTCGCGGCGGTGGCGGCGGTGTTCCACATCATCAACCACGCGACCTTCAAGGCATCGCTCTTCATGGCGGCCGGCATCATCGACCACGAGAGCGGCACGCGCGACATCCGCAAGCTCAGCGGCCTGCTGCGGCTGATGCCGATCACCGGCACGCTGGCGATCATCGCGAGCGCATCGATGGCCGGCGTACCGCTGCTCAACGGCTTTCTCTCGAAGGAAATGTTCTTCGCCGAGACGGTGTTCATCCAGGCGACGCCGTGGATCAGCCTGAGCCTTCCGGTCATTGCCACCGTTGCAGGCGTCTTCAGCGTGGCCTATTCGGCGCGCTTCGTGTTCGACGTGTTCTTCGGTCCGCCCTGCGGGCCCGAGGTGCCGAGGCAGCCGCACGAGCCGCCGCACTGGATGCGCGTGCCGGTCGAGCTGCTGGTGCTGGTCTGCCTGGTGGTGGGCGTGGCGCCGGCCTGGTCGGTCGGCACGCTGCTGGCCGCTGCCGCCACGCCGGTGGTCGGCGGCGTGCTGCCCGCATACAGCCTGGCCGTGTGGCACGGCCTCAACCTGCCGCTGGCGATGAGCTTCTTGGCGCTGGCGGGCGGCATGGCGCTCTACCTGTCGCAGCGCCGCCGCCGCGCCGACGGCAAGCTCGAGCACACGCCGCTCCTGCACCGCTTCGACGGCCAGGCCATCTTCGAGCATCTGCTCGCGCGGCTCAGCGAGGCCGGCCGGCGCAGCCGCCGCCTGCTGGGCACGCGGCGCATGCAGTCGCAATTGCTGCTGCTGATTGCGGTGGCGGGCGCCGCGGCTTCGCTCTGGACGGCACCCGTCGCCCGCGGCGACCGCGAGCTGCTGCCCTTTTCGCCGATGTTCGCGATGACCTGGCTGATCGGCGGCGTCTGCGCGCTGGCGGCGGCATGGCAGGCCAAGTTCCATCGCCTGGCGGCGCTGATGCTGGCTTCGGGCGCCGGGCTGGTGTGCTGCGTGACCTACATCTGGTTCTCGGCACCCGACCTTGCATTGACGCAGCTCGTGGTCGAGGCCGTGACCACGGTGCTGATCCTGCTGGGCCTGCGCTGGCTGCCGATGCGCAGCAAGGACGCGGTCCAGCCGGCGCGCGCCAGGCTGCGCCCCTGGGGCCGGCGCGGACGCGACCTGCTGGTGGCGGCCGGCGTCGGCGGCGGCATGGCGGCGCTGGCGTGGCTGATGATGACGCGGCCGTTTCCGCAAAGCATCTCGCCCTTCTTTCTCGAGCATGCGCTCACCGAGGGCGGCGGCACCAACGTGGTCAACGTGATGCTGGTCGACTTCCGCGGCTTCGACACCTTCGGCGAGATCACCGTGCTGGGCGTGGTGGCGCTCACGGTCTATGCACTGCTGCGCCGCTTCCGGCCGGCCCGCGAATCGATGGCCCTGCCGGTGCAGCAGCGCGCGCAGGCCGACGATGGCAGCAGCGACCTGCTGAACCCGCGCCTCGCCAAGGACACGGCGGTGGGCTACCTGATGGTGCCGGCCGTGCTGGTGCGATTGCTGCTGCCGCTCGCGGTACTGGTGTCGGTCTATTTCTTCATGCGCGGGCACAACGCACCCGGTGGCGGCTTCGTCGCGGGGCTGGTGATGTCGGTGGCGCTGGTGCTGCAGTTCATCGTCTCGGGCACCGAGTGGGTGGAAGAGCACCTGCGCATCTATCCGCGCCGCTGGATCGCCGGCGGCCTGCTGCTCGCGCTGGCCACGGGCAGCGGCGCGGTGGCGTTCGGCTATCCGTTCCTGACCACCCACACCGCGCACCTGTACCTTCCCGTGCTGGGCGAGCTGCACGTGCCGAGCGCCCTGTTCTTCGACATCGGCGTGTTCGCGCTGGTGCTGGGCGCCACCATGCTGATCCTCACCGCGCTGGCCCACCAGTCGATACGCAGCCACCGCTGGGCCGACGAGCAGCGCGAGAAGGAAGCCGAGGCCGAAGCCGCGGCGGCCGCCAGCGCAAGTCCGGAAGGAGCGCGCTGATGGAGATCGTGCTCGCCCTGGCCATCGGCGTGCTCACCGGCTCCGGGGTGTACCTGCTGCTGCGTCCGCGCACCTTCCAGGTGATCATGGGCCTCACGCTCATCTCGTACGCGGTCAACCTGTTCATCTTCAGCATGGGGCGGCTCAAGCTCGACAGCGAACCGGTGCTGGTCAAGGGCATCACCGCCACGCTGGCCAACACCGCCGACCCGATGCCGCAGGCCCTGGTGCTGACGGCGATCGTGATCGGCTTTGCGATGACGGCGCTGTTCCTCGTGGTGCTGCTGGCCTCGCGCGGCCTCACCGGCACCGACCACGTGGACGGCGAAGAGCGGCAGGAGGCGGCGGAATGACGGGGCAACTGCTCCAGCTGCTCGACCGGCTGCTCGAGTTCAGCATGCCGCACCTCGTCGCGGTGCCGATCCTCGTGCCCCTGCTCACGGCCGCACTGATGCTGCTGCTGGGCGAAAGCCGGCGCCGCACCAAGTCGGCCCTGAGCGTGGTCTCGGGGCTGGTGGGCCTGCTGGCGGCGCTGGCGCTGCTGCGCTGGGTGAATGCGCCCGAGACCGGCGACGGTCCCGGCTCGGTCGGCGTGTACCTGCCGGGCAACTGGCAGGCACCCTTCGGCATCGTGCTGGTGGCGGACCGGCTGTCGACCATGATGGTGGCGCTCACGGGCGTGGTCGCCTTTGCGGCCTCGATCTATTCCACCTCGCGCTGGGACCGCGCGGGCGTGCATTTCCATCCGCTGCTGCAGCTGCAGCTCATGGGCCTGAACGGCGCCTTCCTCACGGGCGACCTGTTCAACCTGTTCGTCTTCTTCGAGGTCATGCTCGCAGCCTCCTACGGCCTGCTGCTGCATGGCTCGGGCCGGCTGCGGGTGCAGGCCGGGCTCCACTACATCGCCATCAACCTGGCCGCCTCGTCGCTCTTCCTGATCGGCGCGGCGCTGCTCTACGGCGCGACCGGCACGCTCAACATGGCCGACCTCGGCATGCGCATCGCGCAGCTCGCACCGGCCGACCGCGGTCTCGTGCATGCGGCCGCCGCCATCCTCGCGACCGCGTTCTTCGCCAAGGCCGGCGCCTGGCCGCTCAACTTCTGGCTGGTGCCGGCCTACAGCGCGGCGGTGTCGCCGGTGGGCGCCGTGTTCGCACTCCTGACCAAGCTCGGCATCTACACGCTGCTGCGGCTGTGGACGCTGCTCTTCGCGCCGGATGCCGGCAGCTCGGCCGCGTTCGGTCAGTCCGCGCTCATCGCGATCGGGCTGGCGACGCTGTTCGCGGGCGCCATCGGCATCGTGGGCACGCAGCGGCTCTCCAACCTCGCGGGCTTCAGCGTGCTGGTGTCGGCGGGCACGCTGCTCGCGGCCATCGGACTCGGGGAACCGGCCGTGTGGGCCGGCGCGCTCTACTACCTGCTGAGCTCGACGCTGGCCGTGAGCGCCTTCTTCCTGCTGACCGACATGATCGAACGCTGGCGCAACGCCGGCATGAGCGTTGCGCCGCACGAGAGGGCCGGCAATGCGCCCTTCCTCGCGGAAGACCTGCGCGTGCTCGACGACGTGAACCTCGACGACGAGGCGCAGGCGCTCTACGGCCGTGCGATTCCCGCCGGCGTGGCCTTCCTGGGGCTGAGCTTCATCGGCTGCACCCTGCTGCTCGCGGGCCTGCCGCCGCTGTCGGGCTTCGTGGGCAAGTTCGCGATGCTCTCGGGCGCCTTCTCCACCGGCGGCACCTCGGTGCCCGCATGGATCTTCCTGGCGCTGCTGGTGGTCTCGGGCCTGCTGGCGCTGATTGCGCTGAGCCGCACCGGCATGCGCCACTTCTGGACCCAGCCGCATCCCACCATGCCGGCCTTGCCCGCGCTCGAGGTGCTGCCGGTGGCCGGACTGCTCGCAGCCAGCGTGGCGCTCACAATCTGGGCCGGCCCCGTCATGCGCCACGCCATCACCACCGCCGAAGGGTTGCGCACGCCCACCGCCTACCGCAACGCCGTGATGGGCGCGCGGCAGGTGCCCAACCCCGCGGCCCCCGCGGAAGGCCCGGCACCATGAAGCGCTGGATTCCTTCGCCGCCGCTCTCGCTGGCGCTGTTTGCGGTGTGGCTGCTGCTCAACCAGTCGCTCGAAGCCGCCACGCTGCTGTCGGCCGCGCTGCTGGCCATTGCGGTTCCGCTGCTCACCAAGGGCTTGCGGCCCGCCACGGTGCGCATGCGCAAGCCCTGGGTCGCGCTGCGGCTCGCGGGCCGGGCCTCGGCCGACATGCTGGAATCGGCGCTCTTCGTGGCGCGGCGGCTGCTGACGCGCCGCACCTCGCACATCGCCTCGCGGTTCATCAACGTGCCGCTGGAGCTGCGCGACCCGAACGGGCTCGCGGTGCTGGCCATGATCATGTGCCTCACGCCCGGAACCGCCTGGGGCGAGATCGCGTTCGACAGCAGCACGCTGCTGATCCATGTGTTCGACGTCGACGACGAAGCCGCTTTCATCGCCATGATCAAGCAGCGCTACGAGCACCCCTTGATGGAGATCTTCGAATCATGACGCCTGTACTTTTCTGGGCCTTGAAACTCGCGCTGCTGCTGCTGGCGGTGGCCATGCTCTGCGCGCTGGCCCGGCTGCTGGTGGGCCCGAGCGCACAGGACCGCGTGATGGCGCTGGACTGCCTCTACATCAACGGCATGCTGATGATGCTGGTGCTGGGCATCGTCTATGCGAGCAACGTGTACTTCGAAGCCGCGATGCTGACGGCGCTGTTCGGCTTCGTCGGGTCGACGGCGATGGCCAAGTTCCTGTTGCGCGGGGAGGTCATCGAATGACGGATTTCATCGTGGGGCCGCTGCCGCTGTGGGCGGAAATCGTCACCGCCGTGTTCGCTGTGCTGGGCGCGGCCTTTGCCGCCATCGGCTCCTTCGGTCTCGTGCGGCTGCCCACCTTTTTCCGCCGCATCCATGCGCCGACGCTCGGCGCCACGGTGGGCGTGTGGTGCATGACGATTGCCACCATCGTCTATTTCTCGGTGCAGGGCTTCAGCCTCTTCCTGCACGCCGTGCTGATCGTCCTGTTCATTGCGCTCACGGCGCCCATCACCACCATCTTCCTGATGCGCGCCGCGCTCTTCCGTGAACGGCAAAAGGGCGGCGACGTGCCGCCGGCGGCCAAGTCGGGCTGAAACCGGCGCCAGCAATCAGCTCATCGCGAGCTGCTGCATCCCCTTGGCGCGCGCCACTTCCATTTCGCGCGGCAGCGTCACCGCGTTCTTCACGGCCAGGATCTCGGCCATCACGCTCACGGCGATCTCGGGCGGCGTCTTGCTGCCGATGTAGATGCCGATGGGGCCGCGCAGCCGCGCGAGCGATTCCTCTGTCTGGCCGAAGTGCTCGATCATGCGGCCGCGCCGCGCCTCGGCATTTCGGCGCGAGCCGATCGCGCCCACGTAGAAGGCCTCGCTCTGCAGTGCCTCGAGCAGCGCGAGGTCGTCGAGCTTGGGGTCGTGCGTGAGCGCCACCACGCAGCTGCGGCGGTCGGGCTTGAAGGCCAGCACCGCGTCGTCGGGCATCTCGGTCGTGATCTCCACGCCGGACAGCGTCCATGCGGTGCGGTATTCGGCGCGCGGGTCGCACAACGTCACGGCAAAGCCGCTGAACTTGGCCATGGTGGCAAGGTACTCGGCCAGCTGGCCGGCGCCGATCAGCAGCATGCGGTATTCGGGGCCGAAGGTGTTGGTGAGCTCGGTGTCGTTCACCTTGAGCGCGTCGGGCGCGGTGGCTTCGGCGAGCCGCACGGCACCGGTCGCGAGCGTGACGGTGCGCTGCATGAGCCGGCCCTGCTCGAGCTGGGCGACCAGCGTGTCGAGCGCGGCCGCATCAGGGTCGTATTCGAGCAGCAGCTCCAGCGTGCCGCCGCAGGGCAGCCCGAAGCGGTGCGCCTCGTCGGCCGTGATGCCGTACTTCACGAGCACGGGCGGCGCGCCAACGGGCACCTGTTCGCCGTTGCCGTGCGCATGGCTGTAGCGCGCGATCAGGTCGTCCTCGATGCAGCCGCCGGAGACCGAACCCACCACCGCGCCATCGTCGGCCAGCGCCATGATCGAGCCGACCGGCCGCGGCGACGAGCCCCAGGTGCGCACCACGGTCGTGAGCAGCGCGCGCTTGCCGGCCTGCCGCCAGTCGCGCAGCGTGCGCAGCACCATGACGTCGAGATTTTCCATCGCCTGATCCGTTCCTAGCTGCTGGCGTCGCCCGGTGCGGCGGACGCGTCCTTGTCGTCCTTCTTGCCGAGGCCGATCTTCTTCATGAGGCCGGACATCATGCCGGCCTTTTCGGCGGGCGCCTCGGCCGTTTCCTCGGTCGCGGCGGCCGGCGGAGGGCCGTAGCGGCTCTGCATCTCGGCATCGAAGCGCTTGAAGAAGTCGTCGGCGGTCGACTTGGCGGCGCCATCGATGAGGCGCTGGCCCAGTTGCGCGATCTTGCCGCCGACCTGCGCCTGCACGGTGTAGTCGAGTTCGCAGCCGCCCGGTGCCGGCGCGGCTTCGGCGGCGCCGTCCAACGGCCGCAGCGTCACGCTGGACGAACCCTTGGCAAAGCCCGCCACGCCGCCCTGCCCCTCGAAGCTGAGCTTGTAGCCATCGGGCGCCACGATGTCGGACAGTGCGACCTTGCCGCTGAACTTGGCCGACACCGGGCCGATCTTGAGCGCCAGCGCCACGCTGTACTGGTTGTCGCCCGTGAGCTCGAACTTGTCGCAGCCGGGAATGCACTTCTTGAGCGTCTCGGGATCGTTGAGCGCTTCCCAGGCCTGTTGTTGGGTGACGCCGAGGCGGCGGTTGCCGAGCATTTCCATGGTGGTTTTCCTTTTTTGCTTCTGTGAAGTCCCTAGCGCCCGGACCGCATCAGGGCGGCGAGGCTGCTTGCGAGCTGTTCGAGGGCACTGAGATTGTGGACCGCCAGCATCGCGTCCGCATGCCGGTGCAGCACACTGGCCCCACGCGCCAAAGGGGCGTAGCCCTCGAAGCGCAGCAGCGGGTTGAGCCACAGCAGGCGGCGCGAATGGCGCTTGAGCCAGAGCAGCTCGCTTTCGAGCAGCGCCGGCTCGCCGGTGTCGAGCCCGTCGCTGATCACCAGCACCAGCGTGCGGCGGCCGGTCAGGCGGCGGGCATGCGCGCGGCGAAGCTCGGCCAGCGAACTGCCGAGCCGCGTGCCGCCCGCGAAATCGTCGATGGCCAGGCCGGCGGCCACCAGCATGGCATCGGTGTCGGCCAGCCGGAAGGCCGGCGTGAGATCGGTCAGGCGCGTGCCGAAGGCGAACACGTCGCGCCGTCCGGCCCGCCGCGTCGATGCATGCAGAAAGGCCAGCAGCAGCCGCGCATAGCGTTCCATCGAGCCCGACACGTCGACCAGCACCAGCAGCGGCAAGGGCTGCTCGCGCCGGCTCAGCTTCGGCAGGCGAAGTATTTCGCCGCCCGTGCGCGCCGCCTCGTGCAGCACGCCGGGCCAGTGCATGCGCGCGTGCTGCGAACCTGCATCGTTGGCAGCGCGCAACCGGCGCGACGGCAGCGAAGGAATGGGCAAGCTGACGTCGCGCGCGAGCCGTTCCACCAGCCGGTACTCGGACGCGCCAAGCGCATTGAAGTCGGCATGCTGCAGGCGCTGGCGGTCGCTCGATGTCATGGCAGCATCGAACTCGATCTCCTTGTCGGGCTTGGCGGCCACAACGGGCCTGGCGGGATCGCGCGGCGCCGTGAGCGCTTCGCGCACGCGCGGGCGCCGCTTGGAGGGCTCGGCCTTGCCTTCGGCGCTCGGCAGCATCTGCGCGAGCAGCTTGTTGGCGAGTTCGGGGTCGCGGAACCAGGCGTCGAAGAGTTCGCGGAACACCATGCGGTCCTGCTCGCGACTCACCATGACGGCTTCCATCGCGGCGCTCAGGTCGAGCCTGCTTTCCACCCCCACCAGCGTGGCCGCTTCGGCGGCCAGCGCAATGCGCATCGCATCGGTGCGAACGCCGGCGCGTCGCAGGGCGCGGCCGAAGGCCGTGATGTTGCCGGCCAGCTTGCCGCTGCGTACGTCGCCGAGTTGCTGGATGCCGGCCATGCGGGCGCCTCGACCTTCGGGCGCGCTCAGGGCGCGACCGGCTCCTCTGGTTTCAGCAGATCAGATGCCAGTTCGCGCGTGAGCGCCGCCACGTCGTCGCGCTGCTTGAACAGGATGCCGGCGGTGTCGACCACCACTTCGGGGTCGAGCTCGACGGTATCGAGCGCGATCAGCGCCCTCGCCCACTCCACGCTTTCGGCGATGCCGGGCGCGCGCTGGAAGGCGTTGACGAAAGGCGCATCGCGCAGCCGCGCAACGAAGGCCGCCACCTGGGCCGAGAGCTTCTCGCCGGCCTGCGGCACCTGGGCCCGCACGATGGCGAGTTCGCGTTCGCGCTCCGGATAGTCGAGCCAGTGGTAGAGGCAGCGCCGCTTGACCGCGTCGTTGAGTTCGCGCGTGCGGTTGCTGGTGAGGATGGTGACCGGCGGCACCACGGCGCGCACGGTGCCGAGCTCGGGAATGCTGACCTGGTACTCGCCCAGGTATTCGAGCAGGAAGGCCTCGAAGGGCTCGTCGGCACGGTCCACTTCATCGATCAGCAGCACGGCGCCCGGCGCGGGCGTCTGCAGGGCCTGCAGCAGCGGGCGGCGGATCAGGTAGTGCGGCTGGTAGACCTCGGCTTCGACGTCGCGCACGAGCGCCGCCCGGCCGCCCGAAGGCGCGAGAGCCCCCTCGGGGGGCAGCGAGGACGCGCCAGCGCCGAGCGTGGGGGCCACGATGGCGCCGGTGGCTTCGGCCGCGCGCATGTGCAAGAGCTGCGCAGCGTAGTTCCATTCGTAGAGCGCCTCGCGCTGTTCCAGCCCGTCGTAGCACTGCAGGCGCAGCAGCTCGCGATTCAGCGCGGTCGACAGCGCCTTGGCCAGCTCGGTCTTGCCGACGCCGGGCTCGCCCTCGAGCAGCAGCGGACGCTGCAGCCTGAGCGCGAGGAACACGGCCGTGGCCAGGCGCCGGTCGGCAAAGTAGCCGGCCTGCATCAAGCCTTCGGAAAGGGAATCGATGGTCGGAAAGATCATGGCGAAGCGTAGCGGAAGACGCGGGGTTGTCGCGCCTTCCGGCCTGCGAGCGGTGGCGGCGCTGCCTGGTTCAGCCCAGCGCCCTGGTGACGGCGCGCTGCGTGAGCACGCTGATCAGGTTGGCGCGGTAGGCCGCCGAGGCGTGCAGGTCGCTGTTGAGATCGCTCGCGTCGATCTTCACGGCCGCGGCGGCGGCTGCGGTGAAGCTCTTGTTGAGCGCATCTTCGAGCCCCGCGTGGCGGAACACGCCGTTGCCCGCGCCGGTGATGGCCACGCGCACGCCGCTGTCCGTCTGCGCAAGGAACACGCCGACGAGCGGAAAGTTCGATGCCTTCTGGCGCAGCTTCTCGTACACGGCGCGCTTCGGGATCGGGAAGCGGATCGCGGTGATCAGCTCGTCTTCTTCGAGTGCCGTGGTGAAGAGGCCCAGGAAGAAATCGTCCGCCGCGATCTCGCGCTTCGAGGTGATGACCGTTGCACCGGAGCCGAGCACCGCGCTGGGGTAGCAGGCTGCCGGGTCGTTGTTGGCCACCGAGCCGCCGATGGTGCCCATCGCGCGCACCTGCCGGTCGCCGATGCGCCCGGCCAGGTCGGCCAGCGCCGGGAAGGCGGCTTTCACGTCGGCGTTGTTGGCCACGTCGAGGTGGCGCGACATCGCGCCGATGGTGATCGTGCCGGCGTCCTTCCTGATGCCGGTGAGCTCCTTGATGCCGCCCAGGTCCACGAGCTGCTCTGGCGCCGACAGCCTGAGCTTCATGGAGGCGAGCAAGGTCTGGCCGCCGGCCAGCGGCTTGGCGCCCGCGGCAACGAGCTTGGCCGCATCGGCCACGGTGGCCGGCCGTTCGAGTGTGAAGGCATACATGGTGTGGGTTCCTTCGTTGTTCTAGTGGGAGGCGGCCGCCTGCATCGCTTCCCAGACGCGGCTGGCCGATGCGGGCATGTCGAAGTCCTTGACGCCCAGCGGCGCCAGCGCGTCGAGCACGGCGTTGATCACGGCCGGCGGCGAGCCGATGGCCCCCGCCTCGCCGCAGCCCTTGGTGCCCAGGGGGTTGTGCGTGCACGGCGTGCACACGGTGTCGAGCTTGAACTGCGGAAAGTCGCCCGCCCTGGGCATGGCGTAGTCCATGAAGCTGCCGGTGAGAAGCTGGCCGGTTTCGTTGTCGTAGACGCAGTTCTCGAGCAGCGCCTGGCCGATGCCCTGCACCAGCCCGCCGTGCACCTGGCCCTCGACGATCATCGGGTTGATGATGGTGCCGAAGTCGTCCACCGCGGTGAAGCGGTCCACGCGCACCTCGCCGGTCTGCCTGTCGACTTCGACCTCGCAGATGTAGGTGCCGCCCGGGAAGGTGAAGTTGGTCGGGTCGTAGAAGGCGGTTTCGTTCAGGCCGGGCTCGAGCTTGTCGAGCGGGTAGTTGTGCGGCACGTAGGCCGTGAGCGCCACCTGGCCGAAAGGGATCTTCTTGTCGGTGCCCTTGACCGTGAACTCGCCGTTCGCAAACTCGATGTCGGCATCGCTCGCCTCCATCAGGTGCGCGGCGATCTTCTTGGCCTTGGTCTCGATCTTGTCGAGCGCCTTCATGATGGCGGCACCGCCCACCGAGATGGAGCGCGAACCGTAGGTACCCATGCCGAAGGGCACGCGGCCGGTGTCGCCATGGACCACGTCGACGTTGTCGACCGGAATGCCCAGGCGCGCCGCCACCACTTGCGCAAAGGTGGTTTCGTGCCCCTGGCCATGGCTGTGCGAGCCGGTGAACACCGTCACGCTGCCGGTGGGGTGCACGCGGATCTCGCCGCACTCGAACAGGCCGGCCCGCGCGCCCAGCGCCCCGGCGATGTTCGACGGCGCGATGCCGCAGGCCTCGATGTAGCTCGAGTAGCCGATGCCGCGCAGCTTGCCCGCGGCCTCGCTGGCCGACTTGCGCTGCGCATAGCCTTCGACATCGGCCAGCACGCGGGCCTTGTCCATGCAGGCGTGGAAATCGCCCGTGTCGTACTGCAGCGCCACCGGGGTCTGGTAGGGAAAGGTGGTGATGAAGTTGCGCTTGCGGATCTCGTCCTGGCCCAGGTTCATTTCCCAGGCGCAGCGCGACACCAGCCGCTCGAGCAGGTAGGTGGCCTCGGGCCGGCCCGCGCCGCGGTAGGCATCGACCGGTGCGGTGTTGGTGAACCAGGCATCGACCTCGACGTAGATCTGCGGCGTGGTGTACTGGCCCGCGAGCAGCGTGGCGTAGAGGATGGTCGGCACGGCCGTGGAGAAGGTCGACAGGTAGGCGCCGAGGTTCGCGTCGGTGTGCACCCGCATCGCGAGGAACTTGCCGTCCTTGTCCATCGCCATTTCGGCATGGCTCACATGGTCGCGGCCGTGCGCGTCGGACAGGAAGCACTCCGAGCGCTCGGCCGTCCACTTGATGTTGCGGTTGAGCTGCTTGGCGGCCCAGGTCAGGCACACGTCTTCGGCGTAGAGGAAGATCTTGGAGCCGAAGCCGCCGCCCACGTCGGGCGCGATCACGCGCACCTTGTGCTCGGGCAGGCCCAGCACGAAGGCCGTCATCAGCAGGCGCTCGACGTGCGGGTTCTGGTTGGACACATAGAGCGTGTAGTCGTCGGTGCCACGGCTGTAGCTGCCGATGGCCACGCGCGGCTCGATCGGGTTGGGCACCAGCCGGTTGTTGACGAGGTCGAGCCTGGTGACGTGCGCGGCATTGGCAAACACCGCATCGACCGCCGCCTTGTCGCCCAGCGCCCACTTGTAGCACTGGTTGTCGGGTGCCTCGTCGTGCAGCGTGACGCCGCTCGCCTTCCTGGCGGCATCGGCCACGCTCACGACGGCGGGCAGCACGTCGTAGTCGACCACCACGGCCTCGGCCGCGTTCTTGGCCTGCTCGACAGTCTCGGCCACCACCATGGCCACGTGGTCGCCCACGTAGCGCACCTTGTTGATCGCGAGGATCGGGTGCATCGGCTCCTTCATGGGAGTGCCATCGGGGTTGTTGATGAGCCAGCCGCAGGGCAGGCCGCCCATCTTGCCCTCGATGTCCTTGCCGCTGAAGATGCCGACCACGCCGGGCATCTTGAGCGCCTCGGACGTGTCGACCGACTTGATGGCGGCGTGGGCGTGCGGCGAGCGCACGAAGACCGCATGGCTCTGGTTGGCCAGCGTGATGTCGTCGGTGTAATTGCCCGCGCCGGTCAGGAAGCGATAGTCTTCCTTGCGCCGCAGCGCTTCGCCGATGTGGGGCAGGTTCGAGAAGTCGGAGGCACCCATGATGTTGCTCCCTTCACGCCGTGGCGGTTGTCTTGACCGGCGTGCCCGAGGCCATGGCCTCGCCGCCCATCTGCACGGCCTTCACGATGTTCTGGTAGCCCGTGCAGCGGCACAGGTTGCCGTCGAGCAGTTCGCGGATCTCCGATTCGCTCGACCTGGGATGGTGGGTGCACAGGTCGATGGCGCTCATGACCATGCCCGGGGTGCAGAAACCGCACTGCAGGCCATGGCATTCCTTGAAGGCCGCCTGCATGGGATGCATGGTGCCGTCGGGCTGGGCGATGCCCTCGATGGTGGTGATTTGCGCACCGGCCGCCTGCCCGACCAGGATGTTGCACGACTTCACCGCGCGCCCGTTCATGTGGACGGTGCATGCGCCGCACTGGGCGGTGTCGCAGCCGACATGGGTGCCGGTCAGGTGGAGATGCTCGCGGATGGCGTGCACCAGGAAGGTATTGGGGGGCGCGTCGACCGTGGCCGGTCGGCCGTTGACCGTGAAAGCTACCTGCATTTGGCTGTCTCCGTTGAAGGTGATGGCTGATTCAGCGAAAGGCATCTTGGATGCCGGCCCGGTGCACTATCCTAGGCAAAACCCTTGCCGCTTGCGCAGCGCGTACGAAATTCTCAAAATGAAACAGCTTGCGGCCCGGCAAGTCTGAAAAAAACCGCCCCACCCGAGCGAACCGACCCGATGTCCGCCTCCCTCGTTGCGCCCCTGCCCGAACGTTCCGCCGCCATTGCGCAGGCCCGCCGGGAGCTGATCCACGGCGAAGCCCCCCGCTCGCGGAGCGCGGTGCGCATCGAGCCGTGGATCCTGCGTTCCTGGGAGCGTTGCCTGGCGGCGGGGCGGCAGCCGCAGCAGCGGATCAGCTTCGAGCCGGTAGCCAGGTCGGCCGAGCGCGAAGCGGCCGAGCGCAACCGAGCGCTGGTGGCGGCGGCGCGGCCGGTGATCGAGCGGCTGTCGCGCGCCATTGCCGACACGCGCTATTTCGCCGTCCTGACCGATGCCGACGGCATCGTGGTCGACGTGGGCCCGCTGCCCGACGGCACCGACACCGCCAGCCGCTATGCCCGCAACATCGCCCGCGTGGGCGTCGACCTGTCGGAGCGCGCGGTCGGCACCAGCGCGATCAGCACCGCGCTGGCCGAGCAGGAATCGGTGTGGCTGCACCGCGGCGAGCACTTCTTCGAGGACACCAGCATCTACAGCTGCGCCGGGGCGCCGCTCTTCGGCCCGCGGGGCGACTGCATCGGCATGCTCGACCTGACCGGCGTGCAGGCGGTGGAGCGGCCGGAGTTGCGGCACCTGGCCACGCTGTCGGCGCGCAGCATCGAGAACATGCTGGTGCTGAACCAGCCCTGCGAGCTGCGGCTGCACCTCTCGTGGCCGGGCTGCCCGCACGGCGACGCCACCGACGGGCTGCTGTGCATCGACGCCGACGGCACCGTGGCGGGCGCCAATGCCGCGGCGCGCCAGATGCTGCACGAGCCGCTGGCGCGCAGCCCGCATGCGCTGCACTGCAACGACCTGTTCGCAATGCCGCTGGACATGCTGTTCGATGCGGCCCGCCGGGGCGACGCCGTGCTCGAGGTGCCGCTCTGGTCCGGCCTTCGCGTGCAGGTGCGGCCCCAGCGCGGCAAGGGCTCGGCCGTCGCGGTGCCCGAAGCCCGGCCGCGGCTGCGCGACGTCGAGGCCGCGCTGATCCGCAAGGCCGTGGCCGACGCCCGCGGCAACGTGGCCGAAGCCGCGCGCACGCTGGGCATCAGCCGCGCCACGGTCTACCGCAAGCTGTGGCGCGGCCGCGCTTCCGGCGCCGCGGACTGAAGCCTCTCTTCAGGCTCCGACCGGCACCTTGTCGAGGAAGCCGGTCACCGACTGCAGCTTGCCGGCATCGAGCCGGGCGAAGTCGGTGCCCTGGATCAGGTCTTCGGCGCCGCTCGGGCCCAGGGTCCACGAGAAGCGCAGGTTGTCGCCATGCGCCTCGGGCTTGCCGAACAGGTTGAAGCGGAAACCCGGATAGCGCTGGTGCACGGCACCAATCAGCGCGCCGATCTGCTCGCGGCCGCTGGCCTGCGCCAGCGGGTCGGCATAGTGCGCATCGGCCGTCCAGGCGGCCTCGATCAGTTGGGCGCGGCGCGCGGCATCGGTTTCGTTCCAGGCCGCGATGTAGCGTTGGGCAATGGCGGCGGCGTCGTGTGCGGCGGTGTTCATGATGACCATTTCCTTTCGAGGGTTCGACCCGCAACATCGCGGGGTGAAGGAATGGTCGCGCCGGGCGCGCGCGGCGTCGATGACCTCGCAGGTCATGGAGCGATGCGCGGCTTCAGTTCGCCGATGCGTTGGGAAAGAACAGCTGCTCGCCGCCGATCTTGTAGGCCGCAATGGTCTGCTGCCCGGCCGGCGAGATCACCCAGTCGACGAACTTCTGCGCGCCCCGGCTGTTGAGCGAGGGGAATTTCGCCGGGCTCACGGCCATCACGCCGTACTGGTTGAACAGGCGCTTGTCGCCCTCGACCAGCACCGCCAGCCCGGCGCGGTTCTTGAAGCTGAGCCAGGTGCCGCGGTCGGCCAGCACATAGGCGCCGGACGAGGCCGCGATGTTCAGCGCCGGCCCCATGCCGCAGCCGCACTCCTTGTAGCCCGTGCCTTTGCGCTCGTTGGGCACCGGCTGCCCCGCCTCGGCCACGCCGGTCTGCGTCCAGAGGCGGCGCTCGGCCGCGTCGGTACCGCTCTTGTCGCCGCGCGACACGAAAGGCGCATTGGCGGCGGCGATCTTCTTCAGCGCGCCGACGATGTCGCCGCCCTTCGCGCCCACCGGGTCGGCCTGCGGGCCCACCAGTACGAAGTCGTTGTACATCACGGGATAGCGCCTGGCGCTGAAGCCCTCGGCCACGAATTTCTCCTCGGCCGCGGTGTCGTGCACGAACAGCACGTCGGCATCGCCGCGCTTGGCCATGTCGATGGCCTGGCCGGTGCCCACCGCCACCACCTTGACGTCGATGTCGCTCGCTTTCTTGAAAGCCGGCAGCAGGTGCGAGAACAGGCCCGACTGCTCGGTGGACGTGGTCGAGGCCATGGTGATGGTCTCGGCGCGCGCGGCGCCGGCCGCCACGAAAAAGACCGCAACGGCCAGCGAAGCGCGAATGCCCGCGCCTGCGCGGTGCTGCTTGAGGAACAGGTTCATGCCAACTCTCCTTTGACGAACAGGCGGGCCTCTTCCGGCAGGGGCCCATGGAAAAAATCGTGGACCGGCAGGTCGGCCAGCACGCGGCCGTGCTCGAGGTAGACCACGCGGCTCGCGAGCCGCTTGACCTGCCCCAGGTTGTGGCTCGCGAACACCAGCGTGCGGCCGGCGGCGGCTTCGGCGATGAGGGTCTCGACCTCGCGCTTGGCGGTGGGGTCGAGGCTGGCCGTGGGCTCGTCGAGCAGCAGCACGGCCGGATGCAGCGCCCAGGCGCGCGCCAGCGCCACCCGCTGCTGCTGGCCGCCCGACAGCGCGCGGGCGTTGCGCTCGGCCAGGTCTTCCAGGCCCACGCGCGCCAGCGCCGGAATGGCGGCGCGGCGGGCATCGCGCCAGTGCATGCCGCGCAGCCACAGCGCCAGGGCCACATTGACCGTCACCGAAGCGCGCAGCATGTGCGGGCGCTGGAACAGCATGGCCTGCTGCCGGCGCGGCGCGGCACTGGTGAAGCTCCCTGCCGCATGCGGCACCAGGCCGTGCAGCAGCCGCAGCAGCGTGGTCTTGCCGCTGCCGTTGGCGCCGATGAGCGCCACGCGCTCGCCGGCCGCAATGGTCAGGGTTGCGCCCTGCAGCGCCGCCACCCGCCCCAGCCGCACGTCGACGCCATAGAGCGCGAAGACGATGGCGTCCGCACCCGCGAGCTGCGCGTGTTCGTTCATGGGCGCGCCTCCGGCCGCCACCAGGCCGCCATGCCGCCTGCGCCGCCACCGCCGTCGACCCGCTCGCGCCAGCCGCGTACGGCGGCAATCGCGAGGTTGAGCACCAGCACCACGCCCAGCAGCACGATGCCCAGGGCCAGCGCCAGCGGCAGGTCGCCCTTGCTGGTTTCGAGCGCGATGGCGGTGGTCATCACGCGCGTGAAGCCGTCGATGTTGCCGCCCACCACCATCACCGCGCCCACCTCCGATACGGCGCGGCCGAAAGCCGCGATGAGCACCGTGAGCAGCGCGTAGCGCTCGTCCCACACCAGCAGCAGCGCCCGCGCGAGCGGCCCCGCGCCGAGCGAGCTCAGCTGCTCGCCATGCGCGCGCTCGGCATCCTCGATGGCCTGGCGCGTGAGCGCCGTCACCACCGGCAGCACCAGCACCGTCTGCGCCAGCACCATGGCCTTGAACGAAAACAGCCAGCCCAGGAAGCCGAGCGGGCCCGAGCGCGACAGCAGCAGGTAGATGACCAGCCCGACCACCACCGATGGCAGCGCCAACAGGGTGTTCAGCAACGTGAGCAAGCCCGCCCGGCCGCGAAAGCGCGCCACGCCCAGCCATGCGCCAAGCAGCAGGCCCAGGCCGCAGGCCAGCACGCAGGCGCTCGCGCTGACCGCGAGCGAGCGCCCGACGATGGCCAGCAGCACCGGATCGCCGGACACGAGCAGCTGCCAGGCCGCGACGGCGCTCTGTGCAAAGGTGTTCACGCGGTGGGCTTCATGGGTGGAAGCGCCGCAGTATCGGGGTGTACTTCCAATTACCTATGCAGCCTTTTGCATAGGTGGGCCCAACCCCTCCGGCTCAGATCGGATCGAGCGGAAACACCGGCCTGCGCACCTTGGAGAACGGGAACAGGCTGTAGTCCGAACTGGTCACGCCCGGGCTGTCGCATTCGACCAGCGCGGCCGAGAGCGGCTCGAACACCGGCCGGCAGTACATGCGCGACTTGAGCAGCAGGAAGCGTTCCTTGCGCGGATCGAGCCCCGCGCATTCGAAGACGCCGATGTCCCAGGGCTCCTGCGTGCGCTCGGTCACCACGATGCGCGCGGCGCCGATGTCGAACAGCACGGTGCGGCCCATGCTGCTGCGCTGCCCGGTGTAGGTGGGGCCGGTGATCACGTATTCGCCGTTGCCGATGGTGCGCACCGTGCCGGTCAGCGTCACGGGTTGCTTCGACAGGCCGATGCCTTCGAGCGACACCTTGTTGCCGAGCGCCACCGTCACCTCTGCGCCCTCGCCCGCCGCGACCAGCGCGGCCACCGCCTCGGGATCGCACAGCGGACCGACGCCGATGCCGGCCAGCCCCTGCGCCAGCGCTTCCTGCAGCACGTCCATGGTGTCGCAGCTGCCGCCCGACATGCAGTTGTCGCCATGGTCGAGCAGCAGCACCGGGCGTGTGGCACCGCCGGCGATGGCCTTGGCGCGCGCAATCGACTCGGCCAGCGGCTCGCTGCGGTAGATGAAGGCCTCGCGCTCGTCCCACATCTGCCTGGCGATCCGGTCGGCCGTGGCCTGCGCGCGCTCGGGCGATTCGGCATCGACCACCACCACGCTCATGCAGGGCGCCTCGATGTCCGACAGCGAGAAGCCCGCAAAGATCGACACAGCGAGCGACTCCGATGCTTCGGCCGCGCGCGCGGCCTCGATCGCCCGCTGCATCGCGCCGGTGAACGAGGCGCTGCGCAGCGTGTGCGCCATCAGCGGCAGCGGGTGCCAGCGCATGGCGGGCCTGCTGCGCCCTTCGAGCAGGTCGAACAGCAGGCGGCCGGCATGCTCGCCGGTCTCGTACATGTCGATGTGCGGATAGGTCTTGAAGCCGACGATCACGTCGGCATTGCCGACCATCGCGGACGTGACGTTGGCATGCAGGTCGAGCGCCACGCCAATGGGCACGCCGGGCGCCGCGGCGCGCAGCCGCACGAGCAGGTCGCCTTCGCCGTCGGCGCTGTTCTGCGCCACCATGGCGCCGTGCAGGTCGAGCAGGATGGCGTCGCAGCCCGGCGCCGCATCGACGATGCATTGCGTGAGCGTGGTGTAGGCCCCGGCATCGACCGGCCCGCTCGGATTGGCCGAGGCCGACACCGGCGTGACCAGCGTGGCGCCGGCCTGCTCGGCCAGGTCGATGAAGGCGGACATCGCGGTACGCATGCCCTTGTTGTCCTTGTAGGCCTGCTCTGCGAACGTGGGGCCATCGGGCCCGAAAGCCGCGAGCGGCGTGGGCACTGGCGAGAAGGTGTTGGTCTCGTGGTTGAGCCTTGCGATCAGCACCTTCATGACGACGCGACTCCCGCGCTTTGCAGCATTGCCTGCAGCAGCACATTGCAGCCCGCCTCGAGGTGGTCGGGCTGCGCATCCTCGATCTCGTTGTGGCTGATGCCATCGAGGCAGGGCACGAAGATCATTGCGGTGGGACACACGCGCGCGAGGTACACCGCGTCGTGGCCCGCGCCGCTGATCACGTTCATCCAGGTCATGCCCTGCGCCTGCGCGGCCTCTCGAATGGCCGACACCAGCGTGGGCGTGAAAGGCTGCGGGGGAAAGTAGACGACCTGTCCCACCGTGGCCTCGACCTTGCCCTTGGCGGCGATGCGCTGCACCGCCTCCTTCAGTTCGGCGTCCATGGCCGACAGCACCACGTCGTCGGCCGCGCGCAGGTCGACGCTGAGCTTCACGCGGCCCGGGATCACGTTGCGCGAATTCGGATAGTTGTCGATCCAGCCCACGGTGCCGCGTGCATGCGGCGCATGGGCCAGCGCGATGCGGTTGACCTCGATCACCAGTTCGGAGGCCGCGAGCAGCGCGTCCTTGCGCAGCTCCATGGGCGTGGGGCCGGCATGCGCTTCCATGCCCTGCACCACCACGTCGTACCAGCGCTGGCCGAGCGCGCCCTCGACCACGCCGATCACGCGCTCGTTGGCCTCGAGCACCGGCCCCTGCTCGATGTGCGCCTCGAAATACGCGCCCACGGGCGACGCCGCGGCCGAGGCCGGCGCGCTGCCCGCATAGCCGATGGAAGCCAGTGCCTCGGCCACGCTGATGCCGTCGTTGTCGCGCTGCGCCAGCGCATGTTCGAGCGTGAAGGCATCGACGAACACGCCCGAGCCCATCATCACGGGCACGAAGCGCGAGCCCTCCTCGTTGGTCCACACGGCAATTTCCAGCGGCGCCTCGGTCACGACCTTGGCATCGTTGAGGCTGCGGATCACCTCCAGCCCGGCCAGCACGCCATAGTTGCCATCGAACTTGCCGCCCGTGGGCTGGGTGTCGATGTGGCTGCCGGTGACCACCGGCGGCCGCGTGTCGTCGCGGCCGGCGCGGCGCGCAAAGATGTTGCCGATCCGGTCGACGCGCACCTCGCAGCCGGCCTCGCGCGCCCAGCGGGTGAAGAGATCGCGGCCCTGGCGGTCGAGGTCGGTCAGCGCGATGCGGCAGACGCCGCCCTTCTCGGTGGCGCCGAGCTTCGCCAGTTCCATCAGCGAGCTCCAGAGACGGTCGCCGTTGATGCGCAGTTGGGTGGGTGAGTTCATGGCTTTGCAAAAAGAAGAAGGGATGCGCGAAGCCTCAAGCAAGGCCCACGCCTAAATAGCGGTCTTTCACATCGTGGTCGGCCATGAAGGCGGTGTTGCCGGCCTCGTGGACGATCACGCCCTGCTCCAGGATGTAGTGGCGGTCGGCCAACTGCACGCACACTTCCAGGTTCTGCTCGACCAGCAGGATGGCCACGCCGGCCGCCTTGATGAGCTTGAGCTGCGCGACGATTTCTTCCACGATCACCGGCGCGAGGCCTTCGACCGGCTCGTCGAGGATCAACAGCCGCGGATGGTTCATGAGCGCGCGGCCAATGGCCAGCATCTGCTGCTCGCCGCCCGAGAGCTGGCCCCCGCCATTGCGGCGCCGCTCCTTCAGGCGCGGGAAGATGCGGTAGATGTCGTCCAGCTGCCAGGGCGAATCGCGGCGCTGGCCGAGCAGCAGGTTTTCTTCCACCGTGAGCAGCTTGAAGACCCCGCGGTGCTCGGGCACCAGGCACACGCCGCGCGTGGCAATGCGGTGCGGCGGCAGGCCCGCGATGTCTGCGCCCTGGAAGCGCACGCGGCCGCCGGTAGGCGTGACGGCGCCGGCAATGCCCTTGAGCGTGGTCGACTTGCCCGCGCCGTTGCGGCCCAGCAGCGTGACCAGTTCGGCCTCGCCCACCGTCATCGACACGCCCTGCAGCACGTGGCTCTTGCCGTAGTGCGCATGCAGGCCTTCGACTTCGAGGATGTTCGCGGCGCTCACTGGTGCACCCTTGGCGCTGCGCGCCTTCCCGCCAAGCGGGAGCGAGCTTGCTTGGGGGCGGCCCGGCGCGGCGCTCATGCCTTGCCCCCCGTGATCATGTTGCCCAGGTAGGCCGTGCGCACGCGCGCATCGGAACGAATGTCGCCCGGCAGCCCCTCGGCCAGCACGCGGCCCAGCTGCATCACCGTCACTGTGTCGGAAATGTCCATCACGATGTTCATGTTGTGCTCGATCAGCACCACGGTGTGGGCGTCGCGCAGGCCGCGGATCAGCCGCTTCATGTCGTCGAGGTCGTCGATGCCCATGCCCGAAGTCGGCTCGTCCAGGAAGATGGCCTTGGGCCTGGCGGCCAGCGCCATGCCCACTTCGAGGCGGCGCTGCTGGCCGTGCGACAGCTCGCTGGCGGGCACGTCGGCCAGCCGCTGCAGGCCCACGCGTTCCAGCACCTCGGCCACGGTTTCCGCGCAGGCGCGTTCGCCGACCGGCGCGCGCCAGCAGTTCATGGCCTGGCGCGGCGCGATGCCCTGCGCCGCCACGCGCAGGTTCTCGCGCACCGAAAGGCTCGCGAACAGGCTGGTCACCTGGAACGAGCGCGCCATGCCGCGCTGCACGCGCTTGTGGTCGGGCTCGTGCGTCACGTCGTGGCCGTCGAACAAGATGCGGCCGCCCGTGGTGGTGCCGGTGCCCGTGAGCATGTGGAACAGCGTGGTCTTGCCCGCGCCGTTCGGGCCGATCACCGAATGCACGGTGTTGCGCTTGATCTTCAGGTCGACCCCGCCGAGCGCGGCGAACTTGCCGTAGTGCTTGGTGACGCCGATGGCTTCGATGAGGATATCGCTCATGCCTGTTCTCCTTGCACGGCCGGCGCCTTGGTCGCGGCCGGCACCTTGCGGAACACGCGCCGCCATGCGCTTTCACCCAGGCCCCAGAGACCGCGCTGCATGCCGATGCTCACCGCAATCAGCATCAGCCCCAGCAACAGCAGCCACCGCGGCCACAACGTGGAGAGCCAGTCGGCCAGCAGCACATAGAAGGCCGAGCCCAGCACCGAGGCAAACAGGTTGCCGGTGCCGCCGATCACCGTGATGACCAGAATCATCTCGCTCGTGTGGTATTCGGCATTCGACAGCGGCGCGATGCCGGTCATCATGGCGTGCAGCCCGCCCGCGAGGCCCGTGACGGCACCCGAGATCACGAAGGCCAGCAGCTTGAAGCGCTTGAGGTCGTAGCCCACCGCGGCGGCGCGGTCCTCGTTGTCGCGGATCGCCAGCAGCGTGCGGCCGAACACCGAATCGGTCACGCGCAGCAGCAGGCCGAACGCGATGAGGAACATCACGGCCACGAAGGCGTAGTACTTCCAGGGCGTGTCCATGAAGGCGGGGCGCGGCACATCGAGCAGCCCGTTGTCGCCACCCGTGAGCCCTGAAGCCGTGTACGCCACAAAGTAGAACATCTGCGCGAAGGCCAACGTGAGCATCACGAAGTAGGTGCCGCGCTGGCGAATGGCGACCCAGCCGACCACCGCCGCGCCCAATGCACCCATGGCAATGGCCGCAAGCAAGGCAAGCGGCATCGGCAGCGAAAGCCGCGTGAGCAGGATCGCGATGGTGTAGCTGCCCAGCCCGAAGAAGATGCCCTGCCCGAACGAGAGCAGCCCCGTGTAGCCCAGCAGCAGGTTGCAGCCCAGGGCCGCCAGCGCATAGATCAGCACCTCGCTCGCGAGCGAGCCCGAGCGCAGCACCAGCGGCAGGACCAGCGCAACGACGAGCGCCAGGAGAAAAGTGATTTTTTTGGGCATGGCGATGTTCATCCTCTGCGGCCGAGCAGGCCATGCGGGCGCAGCAGCAGCACCGCCCCCATCGCCACGTAGATCATCAGGCTCGCGCCCGGCGGCCAGATGGTGCTCATGAGGCTCTGCACGATGCCGATCAACAGGCCGCCGACCAGCGCGCCGCCGAAGCTGCCGAGTCCGCCGATCACCACCACCACGAAAGCCACGCTGAGCGCCTCCACGCCCATGAAGGGCTCCGCGCCCCGGATCGGCGCGGCCAGCACGCCGGCCAGTGCCGCGGTGGCCGCACCCAGCGCGAACACCAGGCTGAACACGCGGAACACATTGATGCCGAGCAGCGACACCATCTCGGTCGACTCGCTGCCCGCGCGCACCGCGCTGCCCAGGCGCGTGCCTTCGAGCACCCACCACAGCAGCACCGCGAGCACGGCGGTGAAGCCGATCACGAACAGCCGGTACTTGGGATAGATGAAGCTGCCCCACATCACCACGCCCTGCAGCAGATCGGGCGTCGCCACGCTGTTGCCCAGCGGCCCCCAGAACACGATGACGATCTCCTGCACCGCCAGCGCAAGCCCCACGGTCACGAGAATGTGGAACTCGTGCGCCTTGGCATAGACGCGGCGCAGCAGCAGCTTCTCGGCCAGCCAGCCGAGCGCACCCACGAACAAGGGCACCAGCACCAGCGCGGCCCAGAAGTCGAGCCCCCATTGCATGGCCTGGAAGCACAGGTACGCGCCCAGCAGGTAGAAGGCCCCGTGCGCAAAATTCACGAAGCGCAGCAGGCCGAACACGATGGACAAGCCAACGGCCAGCAGGAAATACAGCATGCCAATGCCGATTCCGTTGATGGTCTGGAGCAGGTAGACGGTCATGGGCGCGTCGGTGTCCTCTTGCGGCCTCAGGCCAGCTTGCAGCCGGTCTTGTCTACGGCAAGGAAGGACTTGCCCGAACTCACCACGTCCACATAGTCGGCCGGGTTCTTCATCTTCGACTTGGCCTTGCCCTTGAGCAGGTAGTAGTCCTTGATGACCTGGTGGTCAGCCTTGCGGATTTCTTCCGTGCCGGTGAGCCCCTCGTACTTCATGCCTTCGAGCGCCGCGATCACGGCCTTCTGGTCCACGGTGCCCGCCTTGACGATGCCGTCGATCAGGATCTTGGTGCAGACATACGAGCCCGCGAGGCTGTAGTTGGGCACGATCTTGAGCTTGTCGGCCGTGAGCTTCACCAGGTCCTTGTTGAGGCTGGTGTCGGCCGTGTGCCAGTACTGCGCGCCAAAGTAGACGCCGTCGCACAGGTCGGCGCCGAGTTCGTCGAACTGTTCCAGGCCGGAAGCCCAGGCCATGAGGATCGTCATGTTCTTGTGCATGCCGAAGCTCACCGCCTGGCGCAGCGCGGCCGACGACTGCGCGCCGAAGTTCAGCAGCAGCAGCACGTCGGGCTTGGCTGCCATGGCGTTGGTCAGGTAGCCGCTGAACTCCTTCTCGTTGAGCGAGTGGTAGCTGTTGCCCACGTGCTCGATGCCCTTCTCCTGGAAGATGTTCTTGGCCGCGCCCAGCAGGCCTTCGCCGAACACGTACTGCGGTGTGATGGTGTACCAGCGCTTGGCCTTCGGCATCGAAGCGATCAGCGGGCGCACCGTCTGCTCGATGGCGCCGAAGGTGGGCACCGACCAGCGGAAAGTGGCGGGGTTGCAGTCCTTGCCCGTGATCTCGTCGGCACCCGCGGTGGTGATGAAGATGCCGCCGGCCTTCTCGGCCTCCTTGCCCATGGCCAGCGCCTCCGACGACAGGATGCCGCCCGCGAAGAACTTGGCGCCCTGCTGCTGCGAGGCTTCCTGCACCTTGCGCACCGCGGTGGCCGGCTTGCCTTCGGTGTCGAGCACCGTGTAGGCCAGCGGGCGCTTGAGCACGCTGCCGTACTGCTCGATGGCCAGCTTCATGCCCAGGTCGGCGAACTTGCCGTTGGCCGCGAAGGCGCCCGACATCGGCACCGGGCAGCCGAAGCGGATCGCATCGGCCGATTGGGCAAAAGCCGTGCGGCCGGCCAGCAGGGAAGCGGGAGCGGCCGACAGGGCGGCGAGCTGAAGAAGGTGTCTGCGTTGCATGGAATTCTCCGGACGTGGGTGGGAGGTAAGAGAAAGGTGCTGCCTGAAGTCGGCATCGAATTTAAGCGGATAAATATGATTAATATGCTGGTAAAAACCCGCTAGCAATGCCCGTGCCAAAATCCGGGAAGGCCCGGGCCCGATACCTGCTCCAGCGCCCTCACATCACCCGAAACGACCCTTTACGCATGAAATCGACGCAGGACGCCATGACCTTCGGGCACACCCGCGCCAAGCGGCAGAAGCTCTCCGACGTCATCGTCGAGGACGTCAAGCGCTGGATCGTTGCCGAGCGCAAGCAGCCCGGCGACCGGCTGCCGAACGAGAAGGAGCTGATCGAGCTCTTCGGCTATTCGAAGAGCACGGTACGCGAGGCGTTGAAGGCGCTGGAGGTGCGCGGGCTGGTCTCCATTCGCACCGGGCCGGGCGGCGGCGCCTACCTGCAGCAGGTGTCGGTCGACCATGCGTCGGAGCCGCTGCGCAACTTCCTGCACTTCCATCACCTGGACGGGCACCACATCTACCAGCTGCGCAAGGTGCTGGAGCCCGAACTGGCCGTGAGCGTGGTGGGCAAGCTCACGCCCGAGCAGTTCGAACGGCTCGAAGCCAACGTGCGCCTTTGCACGCTGGAGCCCACCAACGAGGACGAGCTGCGCACGCAACGCGAGGCCGAGCTCGCGTTTCACACCATGCTGGCCGAGGCCTGCCCCAATCCGGTGCTGTCCTTCATGTGCCGCTTCTTGAACGACTTGCTGCGCGACCTCGTGGTCTACAAGAAGGCGCTGGACCACCACCACTTCGGCGAGGCCAATGTCGACTATCACACGCAGCTGCTGGCGGCCTATCGCAAGGATGATGCAGAGGAAGTGCGCCGGCTGATGGCCGAGCACATGGTCGATGCCGAGGCGCACATGCATGAGATGGAGGCGCACATCGGGGCGAAGCATCTGTTGCTGCCTAGCGGGCAGCGTTGATTTTTCGGCGCTGCTGTTTCGGGGCGCTGTTGTTCGGGGCGCGTGCACAGGCCACCGGGTACTCCCCTCCGCGAATGTCCCCCGGCCTGCGGCCTCCTCCTTGATTTCGCTGCGGGGAGGAGCCGAAGGCGGGGGACATTCGCGGAGCAAGGTACCCCATCGGCGGGAGCGCGCCCTGAAAAAATCAGCAGTGCGCTTTCTCCAGGCACTCCTGAAACGCCAGCACAGCCCGTGACGGCTTGGGCGACCGCCGCAGCAAACTCACGAACCGGCACGCGTAGTTGAACCGCGCCGGCAGCACTGGCTTCATGAGCCCGCGCTGCTCGAACACCTGCGCGTAGTGGTCGGGCAGGAAACCGAGAAAGCGCCCCGAAAGAATCAGTGTGGCAATCGCCTCCTGGTCGAAGCCTGTCGCCTTGCGCGAGAGCTTCGCGCGATGACTCAACTCCATATTTGGCGAGTGATAGCCCAGGCCCGCAAAGTGATGCTCGCGCAGCTTGGCCCATGTGAGCTTTGCGTTGTTGCTCTCGAACAGCGGATGCCCCTTGCCGCAGTAAAGCAGCATCGTCTCGTCGAACAGGTCGGCGTACACCAGGCTCTTCGAGGCGCGGTGCGCCGGGATGATGCCGATCTGGAAATTGCCTTCGAGCACGCCCTGCTCGATGGCGTTGATCGAGCCTACATGCACCGCCAGGTTCACCTCTGGCGCCAGTTCGGTGAAGCGCGCGATGGCATCGCCGATGCGCGCCTTCGGATTGGTGGCCGTCTTGTCGAACAACGCCACGTCGAGCTGGCCGCCCATGCGGTTGTGGATGTCGTCGATGCTGCCGCGAAAGGCATCGACCGAGGCCAGCAGGCGCAGCGTCTCGTCGTACACGCGCTGGCCCTCGGCCGTGAGCGCGAAACCCGCGCGGCCGCGCCGGCACAGCACCAGGCCGAGCCGAGTTTCCAGGTCTTTCACATGCCGGCTCACGGTGGAGGTGCCGATGTTCAACTCCAGCTCGGCCGCCGCCATGCCGCCGCAGTCGACCACGCTCTTGAACACCTTGAGCAGGCGCAGGTCCATGTCGCTGAGCTGCCCCAAGACGGCGCGGTTGCGGGCACTGTTTTGGGCTTTCGCCTTTACTTGCATAAAGTGTCAAGTGAACATTGATATTGCGCCATTCTCCACACTGAAGGCTCTGCCAACAATCGGCACACCTCATCACCCTTTCCGGAGCCCGCTTGCGCGGGAAGCGCCATGACCCTTGCAACGCCCGCCATCGAACCGACGCCCGCCCTGCGCACCGACGCCGCCTGGCTCGACGCGCACTGGATGCCCTACACCGGCAACCGCAACTTCAAGGCCGATCCGCGCATGATCGTGGAGGCCAGGGGCGCCTACTTCACCGATGGCGACGGCCGCAAGATCTTCGACGGCCTCTCGGGCCTGTGGTGCTCGGGCCTCGGCCACGGCCGCCCCGAGATCACTGAAGCGGTGAGCCGCCAGATCGCCAAGCTCGACTACTCGCCCGCCTTCCAGTTCGGCCACCCGCTCTCGTTCGAGCTGGCCAACAGGATCAAGGAGCTCACGCCCGCGGGGCTGGACTACGTGTTCTTCACCGGCTCGGGCTCCGAAGCCGCCGACACCTCGCTCAAGATGGCGCGCGCCTACTGGCGCACCAAGGGCCTCGCCAGCAAGACGCGCCTGATCGGCCGCGAGAAGGGCTACCACGGCGTCAACTTCGGCGGCATCTCGGTGGGCGGCATCGCAGCCAACCGCAAGCTGTTCGGCCAGGCCGTGGAAGCGGACCACCTGCCGCACACGCAGATTGCGGCCAACGCCTTCACGCGCGGCATGTCCGAGAACGGCGCCGAGCTGGCCGACCGCCTGCTCGACCTGATCGCGCTGCACGACGCCTCGAACATCGCGGCCGTGATCGTGGAGCCCTTCGCGGGCTCGGCCGGCGTGGTGATCCCGCCCAAGGGCTACCTGAAGCGCCTGCGCGACATCTGCACCGCCAACAACATCCTGCTGATCTTCGACGAGGTCATCACCGGCTTCGGCCGCTGCGGCGCGCTCACGGGCGCCGATGCCTTCGGCGTGACGCCCGACATCATGAACATCGCCAAGCAGGTGACCAACGGCGCGCAGCCGCTGGGCGCGGTGATCGCCAGCAAGGAGATCTACGACACCTTCATGGCGGCCGGCGGTCCCGACTACATGCTCGAATTCCCGCACGGCTACACCTACGGCGCGCACCCGGTGGCATGCGCCGCCGGCATCGCGGCGCTCGACGTGCTGCAGAAGGAAGACATGATCGGCCGCGTGCAGGCGCTCGCGCCGCACTTCGAGAACGCGGTGCACAGCCTCAAGGGCAGCAAGCACGTGACGGACATCCGCAACTACGGCCTGGCCGCGGGCCTGACGATTGCCGCGCTGCCGGGCGAGCCGGCGCGCCGCCCGTACGAGATCGCGATGAACTGCTGGAAGAAGGGCTTCTACGTGCGCTACGGCGGCGACACGATCCAGCTCGCGCCGCCGTTCATTTCCGAGAAGGCGGAGATCGACCGCCTCGTCAACGCGCTGGGCGACGCGCTCGCAGAGACGGCCTGACGCACGGCGGGCGGGCAATGGACGGCTCTGCATAATGAGCCGGCCTCCAATTCCCCGTAAGCCCTCGTGCAACAGATCGACCTTTCCTACGCGATCCGGCCCCGCCGCAATGGATCGCGGCAGATCCGCAATCCGCTGATGCAGATCCTGCAGGCGGTGCGCGAGCACGGCTCCATCTCGGCCGCGGCGCGCGCGCTCGACCTGTCCTACCGCCACGTGTGGGGCGAGCTCAGGCACTGGGAGCAGGCGCTCGGCCATCCGCTGATACAGGGCGAGCAGGGCCAGCGCGCGCAGCTTTCCGAATTCGGCGACAAGCTGCTGTGGGCCGAGCGCCAGGCCCAGGCCCGGCTCGCGCCGCAGATCGAGGCGCTGCATGCCGAACTGGAGCGCGCCTTCGCCCTCGCCTTCGACGACCGCACCCATGTGCTGAGCCTGCAGGCGAGCCACGACGACGCGCTCGCGCTGCTGCGCACGCATGCGGCGGGCACCGCGCAGCTGCACCTGGACATCCACTTCACCGGCAGCGTCGATGCGATCCGCGCGCTCAACCAGGGCCGCTGCGTGATGGCGGGCTTCCACACGCTCGAGCATCCGCCGCGCGGATCGCTGGCGCAGCGCACCTACCAGCCGCTGCTCAAGCCCGGGCAGCACAAGCTGATCGGATTCGCGCGGCGCACGCAGGGCCTGCTCGTGGCGCCGGGCAATCCGCTCAACCTGCGCTCGCTGGCCGACGCGGCGCGGCTGCGCGCGCGCTACGTCAACCGGGCGATCGGCACCGGCACGCGCCTGCTGCTGGACGAACTGCTGGCAGAGGCCGGTCTCGACGCCGCCGCGCTCGCAGGCTATGAGCGCTGCGAAACCTCGCATGCCGCGGTCGCGCATGCCGTGGCGTCCGGGCAGGCCGATGCGGGACTCGGGCTCGAATCGGCCGCGCACGCCGAAGGGCTCGACTTCGTGCCGCTGGTGCGAGAGCGCTACCACCTGGCCTGCCTCAAGTCGGCGCTCGAACAGCCCGCGATGCAGGCGCTGGTGGCGGTGCTGCAGAGCGCAAGCTGGCAGCACCTGCTGGAGACGCTGCCCGGCTACGAAGCCGCGGACAGCGGCGAAGTGCAGTCGCTGCGCGCGCTGCTGCCCTGGTGGACCTTCGCGCGCGAGAAGAAGGCTCACCACGGGCCTTGAAGAGGCGGTCCGTGCACATGGGTTAAGGTTGTGCCCATGACAGCTGCGGTGCACAGCGACATTCCCGCCCGTCTCGATCGCCTGCCCTGGTCGCGTTGGCACTGGCGCGTGGTGATCGCGCTCGGCGTGGCCTGGGTGCTCGACGGCCTCGAGGTAACGCTGGTCGGCTCGATCGGCGCCGTGCTCGAGCGGCCCGACACGCTGGGGCTCAGCGCCGGCGAGATCGGTTGGTCGGGCTCGATCTACATCGCGGGCGCGGTGATCGGCGCCCTGCTCTTCGGACGCCTGACCGACCGGCTCGGGCGCAAGAAGCTGTTCCTGGTCACGCTGGTGGTCTACACGCTGGGCACGCTGGCCACCGCGTTCTCGCCGAACTTCGCCTTCTTTGCGCTGTGCCGCTTCATCACGGGCCTGGGCATCGGCGGCGAATACGCGGCCATCAACTCGGCCATCGACGAGCTCATCCCGGCGCGCGTGCGCGGCCGCGTCAACCTCGCGATCAACGGCAGCTTCTGGATCGGCGCGGCGCTGGGGGCCGGGCTCAGCCTGGTGCTGCTCGATCCGCGCGTG
Source organism: Variovorax sp. SPNA7 (assembly GCF_033807855.1). Taxonomy (NCBI): domain Bacteria; kingdom Pseudomonadati; phylum Pseudomonadota; class Betaproteobacteria; order Burkholderiales; family Comamonadaceae; genus Variovorax; species Variovorax sp. SPNA7. Next base: position 1,705,650 of record NZ_CP138513.1, on the reverse strand, counting down.
ATCGGCCCGGTGTGGGGCTGGCGCGTGGGTTTCGCACTGGGCGCGGTGCTGGCGGTGGCCATCCTGCTGGTGCGGCGCGACGTGCCCGAAAGCCCGCGCTGGCTGATGTCGCGTGGCCGCGCCGACGAGGCGCTGCGCATCGTCGAGACCATCGAGGCCGAGGTTCGCGCACAGCACGGCCCGCTCGCGCTGGCGGAAGGCCGCGTGGCCTACGGCGGCGGGCACCACCGCAGTCCGTCGATGCGCGAGGTGGCGCACGTGCTTTTGCGCCGCTACCGCGAGCGCAGCGTGGTAGCGGTGGCGCTGATGGTTTCGCAGGCCTTTTTCTACAACGCGATCTTCTTCACCTATGCGTTGGTGCTCACGCGCTTCTACGGCGTGGCCGAGGACAACGTGGCGCTCTACATCTTTCCGTTCGCGCTCGGCAACGTGCTCGGTCCGCTGCTGCTGGGCCCGCTGTTCGACAGCGTGGGCCGGCGCAAGATGATTGCACTGACCTACGTGCTCGCGGGCGTCGGGCTCGCGCTTACCGGCTGGGCCTTCATGATGGGCTGGCTCGACGCGCGCAGCCAGGCGCTGTGCTGGTCGGCGGTGTTCTTCCTGGCCTCGGCCGCGGCGAGCTCGGCCTACCTCACGGTCAGCGAAGTGTTCCCGCTCGAGATGCGGGCGATGGCCATCGCGATCTTCTATGCCATCGGCATGGGCGCGGGCGGCTTCGTGGCGCCGGTGCTGTTCGGCGTACTGATCGAGACCGGCAGCCGCGGCACGGTGATGGTGGGCTACGCAATCGGCGCCACGCTGGTCATCGTCGCGGGGCTGCTGGCGCTGCGCTATGCGGCCGATGCGGAGTGCAAGCCGCTGGAGGAAGTGGCGCCGCCGCTGTCGTCGGACATCGGGAGCACTGGCATCGGCGATTAGGCAGGCCCCCTCGCAGGCTCAAAGTGCACAGGTCCTGAAACCGAAGAAGGCGTCGTCGCGGCCGGGCAGCGCAAAGCTCCGGCGGCGCGGCGACCGCAGGCGCGAGCGGGTCGCGAACGAAGCGCCGCGCAGCACGCGCGCCTCGCCGAATGCGGGCACGGGATCGAACTCGCTGCCCGCGCTCCAGGGATCGGCGCGAAAGCCCGGCCAGGGCCGCAGCGTGCCCGCGGTCCACTCGTGCACGTCGGCCCAGCGGAATCCGCGCCGCGCCGCCGTGTGCGCCGCAATTTCCCATTCGACCTCGGTCGCGATGCGCCGGCCGGCCCAGCGCGCCCAGGCATCGGCCTCCCACCAACTCAGGTGCACCGCGCTGTGGTGGCCGGCCGCACGCACGGTGGCACCAAAACGGTGCTGCAGCACCGAGCCGCCAGTGCCGTTGCGCGCAACGCCGATCTGCTCGATATGGCGCGGCCCGCGGCGCCCTTCGATCTGCGAGGCCAGCCAGCACCAGCCTTGCGGATGCCAGAGCTCCTCGCGGTCGTAGCCGCCCTCGTCGACGAATTCGATGAATTGGCTCCAGGTCACGGGCTGGGCGTCGATCTCGAACTCGGGCACCTCGACGCGGTGCGCGCCCTGCTCCTGCGCAAAGGCGAATCCGCAGCCCTCGGGCAGGCCGAGCTCCCATTGCGTGGCCGGCAGCAGCAGCGGCTCGCGCGTGACGGCCGTGGGCATCGGCTCGATGCCCAAAGGCAGCCCCAGCGTCTGCGCCATCACGATGAACTGCTCGCCGCGCAGGTCTTCATGGAAGAGCGCGAGGCGGTAGAAGTACAGCCCCGGATCGGTCTCCGCCGCATGCTCGAGCAGTTCGAGCGTGCTCTCCAGCGTTTCGAGCAGGTAGGCCTTGGTCTGGCCGAGATCCGGCAGGTCGGGTGACCAGCGCTGCGCGGGCGACGACTGGGCCGGGTTCCACCAGTCGTCGGCCGCGGGCTCGATGGCGGCCAGCCGGGTCGGACGCACCGGGCAATCGGCGCCGAAGGCACGCTGGGTGTTGCGCCCTATCCACCATTCGGCGAACCAGCCGATGTGTCCGGCCAGCCAGACCGGCGGCACCACGCCCGCATCGCCCGTGCGCTCCACCGCGAGTGCGGGCGAGCCCAGCGCCTCTTCGTAGAGCGAGAGCAGATGAAGCGTGTGGTTGCGCGCATCGATCAGGGCCAGCGAGAGCAGCTCGCGGCCGGCGCGCTGCATGTCGGGCGAATCGATGGAGTGCGGCAAGCCCGCGGGCAACAGGGGCGGCGACGACGGCGGCATGTTTCATTATCGCGAGCCGCCGCACCATCGCGGCGCATTGCGCCCGCGCCTACGGGAATACACCGCCCGGCCTGGTCCGAAAACGGCTTCCGGCGCCGATAAAATCGCGCGTCCGCCGAAAGCCCCCGGACCGCCGCTCGCCGGCGGCGCCCGGCCCGCTTTTGCATCCAAGCATCCATTTCCTCTCTGGAGAAGAGCATGAATTTCCTGCTCAGATTTTCGCGCGCGGTCGATTGGCTCAATGGCCAGATCGGCAAGTACGTGATCTGGCTCATCCTTGCGTCCACCGTGATCAGCGGCGTCAATGCCGTGGTCCGAAAGGCCTTCAACATCAGTTCCAACGCCTTTCTCGAGGTGCAGTGGTACCTGTTCGCCGCGTCCTTCCTGATTGCCGCGGGCTACACCCTGCTGAACCAGGAACACGTGAAGGTCGACGTGCTTGTCGGCCGCCTGTCCAAGCGCGGACAGATCTGGGTCGACATCGTCGGCTTCGTCTTTTTTCTCACGCCGTTCTGCTTTGCCATCCTCTGGTATGGCATTCCGTTCTTCCTGCAGGGCTACCGCTCGGGCGAAATGTCGAACAACGCCGGGGGCCTGCTGCGCTGGCCGGTCTACGCGATGATCCCGCTGGGCTTCTCGCTGCTGATGCTGCAGGGGTGGTCCGAACTGATCAAGCGCATCGCCTTCCTCCAGGGCCGGATCGAAGATCCGACCTCGAAGCGGGGAGAAAAGACGGCTGAAGAAGAGCTCGCCGAGTCGATCCGCCGGCTGGCCGAAGCCCAAACCAAATCCAGCTGAACCGGAACATCATGGAATTCATTGTCCAGAACTTCGCCCCGCTGATGTTTGCGGGCCTGATCTGCTTTCTGCTGGTCGGTTTCCCCGTTGCCTTCAGCCTCGGCGCCTGCGGGCTGTTCTTCGGCTTCGTCGGCATCGAGCTCGGGCTGTTGCCCGAAGCCCTGCTGCAGGCCATGCCGCTGCGGCTGTTCGGCATCATGCAGAACGACACGCTGCTGGCGATTCCGTTCTTCACGCTCATGGGGCTGATCCTCGAGCGCAGCGGCATGGCCGAAGACCTGCTCGAGACCATCGGACAGCTGTTCGGCCCGATCCGCGGCGGCCTGGCGCTGGCCGTGGTGTTCGTGGGTGCGCTGCTCGCGGCCACCACGGGCGTGGTGGCCGCCTCGGTGATCTCGATGGGCCTGATCTCGTTGCCGATCATGATGCGCTACGGCTACGACCGGCGCCTGGCAACGGGAGTGATCGCGGCCTCGGGCACGCTGGCGCAGATCATTCCGCCTTCGCTGGTGCTGATCATCCTGGCCGACCAGCTCGGCCGCAGCGTCGGCGACATGTACAAGGGCGCCTTCCTGCCCGGCTTCCTGCTGATGGGCATGTATGCGCTCTACGTGATCCTGCTCGCGCTGTTCAAGCCGTCGTGGGTGCCGGCCCTGCCGCCGGAAGCGCGCACGCTGCGCGAGGACAACGGCAAGAGCGGCGGCCCCTCGCTGCTGGTGCTCACGGCGGTCTGCGTGGTGGCCTCGGTATGGTTCGCCCGGCACATTGCCGACATCCACACCTGGTGGAAGGGCGAAGAAGTCACGAGCGTGGCCACCGACGAGACCATCGTGGTGTCGATGTGCGCCGGCGTGCTGCTGGCGCTGGTCATCGCCGTCATCAACCGCGTCACGCGCCTGGGCCTGCTCTCGCGCATGGCGGAGCGCGTGACCTTTGTGCTCATTCCCCCGCTGCTGCTGATCTTCCTCGTGCTCGGCACCATCTTCCTGGGCGTTGCCACCCCGACCGAAGGCGGCGCGATGGGCGCGCTAGGCGCACTGATCATGGCCACGGTGCGCCGGCGCATGAGCATGTCGCTGCTCAAGCAGGCGCTCAACGTCACCACCAAGCTGTCGTGCTTCGTGGTGTTCATCCTGATCGGCGCGACGATCTTCGGCCTGGTGTTCCAGGGCGTGGACGGACCGCGCTGGGTGGAGCACCTGCTGGCCAAGGTGCCGGGCGGCCAGTTGGGCTTCCTGATCGTGGTGAACGTCATGGTGTTCTTCCTGGCGTTCTTCCTCGACTTCTTCGAGCTGTCGTTCATCGTGGTGCCGCTGCTGGCGCCGGTGGCCGACAAGCTGGGCATCGACCTGATCTGGTTCGGCGTGCTGCTGGCGGTGAACATGCAGACCTCGTTCATGCACCCGCCGTTCGGCTTTGCGCTGTTCTACCTGCGCAGCGTGGCGCCGACCAAGGCCTACAAGGACCGCGTCACGGGCCAGCAGATCGAGCCGGTCACCACCATGCAGATCTACTGGGGCGCCGTGCCGTTCCTGCTGATCCAGCTCACGATGGTCGGCCTGATCATTGCGTTCCCGGGCATCGTGTCGAGCGGGCTGGACGAGAAGGAGGTCTATGACCTCGACAAGGTCATGCGCGAGATGGAAGCCAACATGCCGGGCGCCACGCCCGAAGTGCCGGCGCCCGAAGTGCCGGCGCCCGATGCAGGTGGCGCGCCGGCGCCCGCGCCGGAAGCCGGAGCTTCGGCACCGGCGGCCCCTGCGGCACCGGCGGCCGAGGACGATCCGATGAAGGCCATGCTGGAATCGATGGAGCGGGACAAGAAGAAGTAGCCCGGCTCCGTGCCGCCAGGCCCGCGCACCGCGCGGGCCGCAGACGAAAAAAAAGCCCGCGCGATGCGGGCTTTTTCCTTTGCCGGGCCGAAGCCCAGTGGATCAGAGCTTCTGCTTGGACATGAAGTTGTCGAAGGCCGATTCGGCGAAGCGGAACCACAGCACCTGGTCGCGCTGGAAGGTGCGCAGGTCGGCGTAGATCTTCTTCCACTCGGGGCTCTTGGCACCGTTCTCCTCGAACACTTCCATCGAGGCCTTGAAGGAGGCGTCGAGCACGGCCTGCGAGAAAGGCAGCACCTTGGTCTTGGACGCCACCAGCTGCTTCAGCGCGGTGGGGTTCAGCGCGTCGTACTTGGCGAGCATGTCGGACGAAGCCACGGCCGCGGCGGCTTCCACGATGGCCTTGTTCTCGGCCGAGAGTCCGTCGAACGCCTTCTGGTTGATGAAGAAGTCCACTTCCGGACCGCCTTCCCACCAGCCGGGGTAGTAGTAGAACGGCGCCACCTTGTTGAAGCCGAGCTTCTGGTCGTCATAGGGGCCGACCCACTCGGCGGCATCCAGCGTGCCCTTTTCGAGCGACTGGTAGATCTCGCCGCCGGGAATGCTCTGGGGCACCGCGCCGAGCTTGGTCATGACGTCGCCGATGAGGCCGCCGCCCAGGCGCATCTTCATGCCCTTGAAATCGGCCGGCGACTTGATTTCCTTGCGGTACCAGCCCCCCATCTGGCAGCCCGTGTTGCCGCCGGCGAAGCTCAGCATGTTGTACTTGGCGTAGAACTCGTTCATGAGCTTGCGGCCATTGCCGTGCATCATCCACGCGTTCATCTGGCGCGAGTTCAGGCCGAACGGAATGGCCGAGCCCAGCGCGAACGCGGGGTTCTTGCCGTAGAAGTAGTAAGGCACGGTGTGGCACATCTCGACCGAGCCGTTCTGCACGCCGTCCACCACGCCGAAGGGGGGCATCAGCTCGCCGCCGGCATGAACCGAGATTTCGAACTTGCCGCCCGACATGGCCTTGACCGCCTTGGCGAAGACTTCCGCGCCGCCGTAGATGGTGTCGAGCGACTTGGGAAAGCTCGACGCCAGGCGCCAGCGGACGGCCGCCTGCGCATGAACTGCGGGCGCAATGCCGGCGGCCAGAACGCCAGCGATGCCGGCGTTTTTAATGAGGGAACGACGATCCATTGAATTCACTCCGAGTGCATTGGAAAAAACGAAACGCGGCTTGTGGCCGCGTCGAGGACTTCGATAAGTCTTGCTTATTGTAAAAACGCGCTTACACGCGGCCGGCCGGGGTTTACCCTGCGGCGGCGCCGAAGCGCTTGGTGATCGAGGCGGTAATGCCAGCCGCATCGAGCCCGATCGACGCGAGCAATTTGCCCGGATCGCCATGCTCGATGAAGCGGTCGGGCAGGCCCAATTGCAGCACCGGCTTTTGCACATTGGCCGCCTGCAGCGCCTCGAGCACCGCGCTGCCCGCGCCGCCCATGACGGCGCCCTCTTCGAGCGTGACGATGGCGTCATGCGTGCCCGCCACCTTCAGCAGCAGCTCGACGTCCAGCGGCTTGGCCCAGCGCATGTTGACCACCGTGGCATCGAGCGATTCGGCCGCCGTGAGCGCCGGATACAGCAGGGTGCCGAACGCGAGGATGGCGATGCGCTTGCCCTCGCGGCGCACTTCGCCCTTGCCGAACGGCAGCGCGTCGAGCGCGAGATGCGGCACCACGCCGGCACCGGCCCCGCGCGGATAGCGCACGGCCACCGGATGGTTCTGCTCGTAGGCGCTCGACAGCAGCTGGCGGCACTCGCGCTCGTCGGCCGGGCAGGCAATGCTCATGTTGGGAATGCAGCGCAGGAACGGAATGTCGTAGGCGCCCGCGTGCGTGGCGCCGTCGGCGCCCACGAGGCCGGCGCGGTCGAGTGCGAACACCACCGGCAGGTTCTGGATCGCGACGTCGTGGATCAGCTGGTCATAGGCGCGCTGCAGGAAGGTCGAGTAGATCGCCACCACCGGCTTCAGGCCCTCGCAGGCGAGGCCCGCCGCGAAGGTGACGGCATGCTGCTCGGCAATGCCGACGTCGTAGTAGCGGTCGGGAAAGCGCTGCTCGAACTCGACCAGCCCCGAGCCTTCGCGCATGGCCGGCGTGATGCCCACCAGCCGGCCGTCGTGCGCGGCCATGTCGCAGAGCCACTGGCCGAAGACCTGCGTGAAGGTCTGCTTGGCCACCGCGGTGGGCTTGACCAGCCCCACCTGCGGATCAAACTTGCCGGGCCCGTGGTAGGCCACCGGGTCGGCCTCGGCCAGCTTGTAGCCCTGCCCCTTCTTGGTGACCACGTGCAGGAACTGCGGGCCGTCCAGGTGCTTGAGGTTCTCGAGCGTGGGCACCAGCGAATCGAGGTCGTGGCCGTCGATGGGGCCGACGTAGTTGAAGCCGAACTGCTCGAACAGCGTGGCCGGCACCACCATGCCCTTGGCATGCTGCTCGAAGCGCTTGGCCAGCTCGAACAGCGGCGGCGCAGCACGCAGCACGCTCTTGCCGACGTTCTTGGCCGCGGCGTAGAAGTTGCCGCTCATCAGCTGCGCAAGGTAGCGGTTGAGCGCGCCCACGGGCGGGCTGATCGACATGTCGTTGTCGTTCAGGATCACCAGCAGCTTGCAGTCACAGACGCCGGCATTGTTGAGCGCCTCGAAGGCCATGCCGGCCGTGAGCGCGCCGTCGCCGATGATGGCCACGGAATGGCGGTCTTCGCCCTTCTGCTTGGCCGCCATCGCCATGCCGAGCGCGGCCGAGATGCTGGTCGACGAGTGCGCGGTGCCGAAGGTGTCGTATTCGCTTTCGCTCCTCTGCGGAAAGCCCGAGATGCCGCCGATCTGCCGCAGCGTGGGCATGCGCTCGCGCCGGCCCGTGAGGATCTTGTGCGGATAGGTCTGGTGGCCCACGTCCCACACCAGGCGGTCGTGCGGCGTGTTGAACACATGGTGCAGCGCGACCGTGAGCTCGACCGTGCCGAGGTTGGAGCTCAGGTGGCCGCCGGTGCGCGAAACGTTGTCGAGCACGCAGGCGCGCACCTCGGCCGCCAGCTGCCTGAGCTGGGCGCGGTCGAACTGGCGGATCGGCGATGGATCGTGAAGCGTGGGAAGCAGCGCAGCCATGGGATCGTCGTGGGTCTTCTTGTCCATCTGTGAGTTGTTCATCGGTCGCGGTCGACGACCATGTGGGCCAGCGCGCGCAAGGCCGCGGTGTCGGCAAGGCCGCTGCGGTCCAGCGCCGCGAGCGATTCGGCCAGCAGCTGCCCTGCCTGCGCACGCGCACCGTCCAGGCCCCACAGCGAAACATAGGTGGGCTTGTCGGCGGCCGCATCCTTGCCGGCCGTCTTGCCGAGGGTCTGCGAATCGGCCGTGACATCGAGGATGTCGTCGACCACCTGGAACGCCAGGCCGATGGCGGCGCCATAGTCGCGCAGGGCGGCCAGCGCATTGGATGCCACGGCGCCGGCGCAGGCCGCGCCCATCTCGACGCTGCCCTGCAGTAACGCGCCGGTCTTCAGGCGGTGCATTTCGCGCAGCTGCGCTTCGTTCAGCGCCAGGCCCACGCTGGCCAGGTCGATGGCCTGTCCGCCCGCCATGCCCTGGCTGCCCGCGGCGCGCGCGAGCAGCCGGCACAGCGTGGCCTGGATCGATGCGGGAATCTCGTCGCCGTCGGGTGTCAGCAGTTCGAAGGCCAGGGCCTGCAGGGCGTCGCCGGCCAGCAGCGCGTCGGCTTCGCCGAACTTCACGTGCACGGTGGGCTTGCCACGCCGCAGCACGTCGTTATCCATGCTCGGCAGGTCATCGTGCACCAGCGAATAGGCGTGGATCAGTTCGGTTGCGCAGGCCGCGCGCAACGCCGCGGCCGCATTGCCGCCGACCGCTTCGCTCGCGGCCAGCACCAGCAGCGGCCGCAACCGCTTGCCGCCGTCGAGCACGGCATAGCGCATGGCATCGCCGAGCAGCACCGGCGCATCGACGCCGACCCAGCGCGACAGCGCCGCCTCGACGCGCGCCAGGTGCGGGTCGCTCCAGCTGGCCAGGCGCGCGGCGTCCCAGTCGGCCACGTTAACCGCGCTCATTCGGCGGTCCAGGGCTTGAGGCTGCCCGCGTCGAGCACCTTGATCTGGTCTTCGACCGCCTGGAGCTTTTCGCGGCAGAAGGCAAGCAGCGCCGCGCCGCGCTGGTAGCTGCCAAGCAGCTGGTCGAGCGGCAATTGGCCCGACTCGAGTTCTGCAACCAATTGTTCCAACTCCTGGAGCCCGGCTTCGTAGCTGGCCGGCAACGGCCCCGTGTCGGGCGCGGCGGCCGGGCTGGACGTGGCGGAGGAAGGGACCTTGGGCATGCGAGCGAACGAGTGTGAAACCGCGCATTTTAGGACGGGGAAGCAAACGGCCGCCGGCATGCGGCGCGCCACGGGCACTGCGATGCCCCCTTGGGTACAATCCTGGCTTCCCATGCCGGCCAACCCGGCACAACTCTTCGGGCCGTCGCCTTCCAGACGGTGCCTTCCGTCTTTTCTTTTTTTCTCCCTGTGGGGAGCTTGGTCAGGTCCTCCATGTCTGATTTAAGTCTTCAACTGCAGCAGGCCACGAGCCAACTTCCAGTTTCCGCGTACTTCGACGAGTCGCTCTATGCGCGCGAGATGCAAACGCTGTTCGCGCAGGGCCCGCGCTATGTGGGCCACCGCCTGGCCGTGCCCGAGCCCGGCAACTTCCACACCCTGCCGCAGGAGCACCAGGGCCGCGCACTGGTGCACACGCCCAAGGGCGTGGAACTCATCTCCAACGTGTGCCGCCACCGCCAGGCACTCATTCTTCAAGGCCGCGGCCAGCTCGACAGCCAGGCCGGCGGCAACATCGTGTGCCCGCTGCACCGCTGGACCTATGCGGCAAGCGACGCGCGTACCACGGGCACGCTGATCGGCGCGCCGCACTTCCAGCAGGACCCCTGCCTCAACCTGCACAACTATCCGCTCACCGAATGGAACGGCCTGCTGTTCGAGCGCGGTCCCGATGGCGCAGGGCGCGACGTGGCGGCCGACATGGCCGAACTCGGCCCGCGTGCCGACCTCGACTTCACGGGCTACGCGCTCGACCGCGTCGAGCTGCACGAGTGCAACTACAACTGGAAGACCTTCATCGAGGTCTACCTCGAGGACTACCATGTCGGCCCGTTCCACCCGGGCCTGGGCAGCTTCGTCACCTGCGACGACCTGCGCTGGGAGTTCAACCGCAACTTCTCGGTGCAGACCGTGGGCGTGGCCAACCGGCTCGGCCGCGCGGGCAGCCCGATCTACCAGAAGTGGCAGGAGCAGCTGCTCAAGTACCGCGAGGGCAAGCCGCCCAAGTACGGCGCCATCTGGCTCACCTACTATCCGCACGTGATGATCGAGTGGTATCCGCATGTGCTCACGGTGTCGACGCTGCATCCGGTGAGCCCCACCAAGACGCTCAACATGGTGGAGTTCTTCTACCCCGAGGAAATCGTGGCCTTCGAGCGCGAATTCGTCGAGGCCCAGCAGGCCGCCTACATGGAAACCTGCGTGGAGGACGACGAGATCGCCGAGCGCATGGACGCCGGCCGCCGCGCGCTCATGCTGCGCGGCGACGACGAGAGCGGCCCCTACCAGAGCCCGATGGAAGACGGCATGCAGCAGTTCCACGAGTGGTACCGCAGCGCAATGCAGAACAACGCCTGAGCTGAAGAACACAGTGCAAGCGCTCTGGATGGTGCTCGGCGCCTTTTTGTTCGCCACCATGAGCGTGGTCGTGAAGATCGCCTCGGCCTGGTTCAACAGCGGCGAGATGGTGCTCGGGCGCGGCCTGATCGGCATCGTGTTCCTGTGGCTGCTGGCGCGCAACCGCGGCGTCTCCATGGCCACCCGCTACCCCGGCATGCACGCCTGGCGCAGCACCATCGGCGTGGTGTCGCTGGGCGCGTGGTTCTATGCCATTGCCCACATGCCGCTGGCCACGGCCGTCACGCTCAACTACATGAGCAGCGTGTGGATCGCGGCCTTCCTGGTCGGCGGCGCGCTGCTGGCCTGGGTGCCGGTGCCCGGGCGCGACGGGCGCATCGAGCGGCCGCCGCTGCAGGGCACGCTCGCGCTGACGGTGCTCGCCGGCTTTGTCGGCGTGGTGCTGATGCTCAAGCCCACGGTCAGCGGCAGCGACGGCTTCGCGGGAATGCTGGGCCTGCTGTCGGGCCTCACGGCCGCATTCGCCTACATGCAGGTGGTGGCGCTGTCGCGCATCGGCGAGCCGGAGCTGCGCACGGTGTTCTATTTCGCGGTGGGCTCCGCCGTGGCGGGCGCCTTTGCCACGGCCGCCACGGGGTTTTCGGGCGGAAATTCCTGGACGTGGCAGCATGCGCTGTGGCTGCTGCCGATCGGCCTTTTGGCGGCCCTCGGGCAGCTTTGCATGACGCGCGCCTACGCCACGGCCAAGACGCAGGCCGGCACGCTCGTGGTGGCCAACCTGCAGTACTCCGGCATCATCTTTGCGGCGTTGTACAGCGTGGTGCTGTTCGACGACCGCATCGACGCCGCCGGCTGGGCCGGCATGGCGCTCATCATCGTGAGCGGCATCGCGGCCACCGTGCTGCGCCAGCGCGCAGTGCCCAAGGCGCCGGCCGAAGAACACTGATCCGCATCGACCCTCATCGACAACGAAGGAACCCCGCCATGTACACCACCCTCGTCAGCGTCGAACAACTCCAGCAGCTGCAGGCCGGCGACGCGCCCCTGATGGTCTTCGACTGCAGCTTCGATCTCATGAAGCCCGAAGCCGGCGCGCAGCAATATGCCGCCGCCCACGTTCCGGGCGCGGTGTACGCGAACCTCGACACCGACCTGAGCGCGAAGCACGGCGTGCCGGGCGCCCAGGGCGACGTGGTGGTCGCGCAGGAAGACGGCGTGCCGGCCTCGGGCGGGCGCCATCCGCTGCCGAGCCGCGAGAAGTTCGCGGCATGGCTGTCGAGCATCGGCTTTTCCAACGACATGCAGGCCGTGGTGTACGACCGCAACGGCGCCAACTATTGCGGCCGGCTCTGGTGGATGCTCAAGTGGATGGGTCACGACGCGGTGGCCGTGCTCGACGGCGGCCTGCAGGCCTGGCAGGCCGCAGGCGGCGAAGTCACGAGCCGCGAGGAGCCCGCGCACTTCCAGTCGAACTTCGTGACGGGCGAGCCGCTGGTGAAGCTCGTGACCACCGACGCCGTGGTGCGCCGGCTCGGCCAGCCTGACCAGAACCTGATCGACGCGCGTGCTGCTGCGCGTTATCGCGGAGAGGTGGAACCTCTGGACCCGATTGCGGGTCACATCCCCGGGGCTGTGAACCGGCCCTTCGCCGAGAACCTCGGCCCCGACGGCAAGTTCAAGCCGGCATCGCAATTGCGTGCCGAGTTCGAAGCGCTGCTCGCGGGACGCGATCCGGCGACGGTCGTCCACCATTGCGGCAGCGGCGTGAGCGCTGTGCCCAACCTGCTCGCGATGCAGATCGCGGGCCTTGGGACGACAGCGCTCTATGCCGGCAGCTGGAGCGAATGGAGCAACACGCCGGGGCTGCCGACCCGGCAAGGCGCAGAACCATGAAACAGATCCGACTTCGACGCATTTCATCCGGCTTCGCATTGGCCGCGGCACTGTTCGCCGCCCCCTTTCTTTCAGCGCAGGCGCAGCAGCAGCATGCGCACGTGCATGGGCAGCTCAAGCTCGACGTGGCGATCGACGGACCCACGGTCGTGATCGACATGGAGTCCCCGCTCGACAACATCGTCGGCTTCGAGCGCGCGCCCAAGACCGCTGCCGAGAAGAAGACCGCCGAAGACGCCATCGCCCAGCTGCGCGCAGCCGACAAGCTCTTTGCCATCGACCCGGCCGCCAACTGCAAGCTCGGCCCCGTCGAACTGCGCTCCAGCGCACTGGGCCTCGGCAACCCCGACCCCAGCGAGCCCGCGGGCCATGCCGACCTCGACGCCACCTTTTCGTTCAACTGCACCAATGCGGCCGCGGCAAAGTTCATCGACGTGAATCTTTTCTCCGCCTTCAAGGGCACGCGCCAGATCGATTCGCAGATTGCATCCGCCCAAGGCCAGTTCAAGCGCCAGCTCAAGCGCCCGGCCGGCGCGCAAGCCGCCCAGCCCGTTCGCCTGAACCTGGGCAAGTGACACTGTGAGCACCGTCCCCCAGGGCGAGGCCGCGCCGCCGCTGCGCGTGGTGCTCGCCGCCGAAGGGTTGCGCTTCTCGTGGCCCGGCATGCAAAAGCCTTGCATCGACATCGAGGCCTTGCGCATCACCGCGGGCGAGGCGGTCTTCCTGCACGGGCCGAGCGGCTGCGGCAAGAGCACGCTGCTCTCGCTTTTGGCCGGCGTGCTGGTGGCGGACGAAGGCCGTGTCACGCTGCTGGGGCACGACTGGTCGCAGCTCTCGGGCGCCGCACGCGACCGCTGCCGCGTTGCGCACGTTGGCTACATCTTCCAGCAGTTCAACCTGCTGCCCTACCTGAACGTGCTCGACAACGTGCTGCTGCCCTGCCGCTTCTCGCAGCGGCGCGAGTCCCAGGCCGCGCGCGGCGGCAGTGCGCGCGAAGAGGCCGAGCACCTGCTCGAGCAAATGGGGCTCGACCGCAACCTGTGGAAGCGCCAGGCGATGCAGCTCTCCGTGGGCCAGCAGCAGCGCGTGGCCGCCGCGCGCGCACTCATCGGCCAGCCCGAGGTGGTGATTGCCGACGAACCCACCTCGGCGCTCGACGAAGACCGGCGCGAAGCCTTCCTCGACGTGCTGCTGACGGCCTGCGCCGTGAACAACAGCGCGCTCGTGTTCGTGAGCCACGACCAGCGCATCGCGCAGCGCTTTGCGCGGCATGTGCTGCTGCCCGAGATCAACCGCGCGGCGCCGGCGGCCATGGCGGCGGACAGCTGAGATGAAGGCGCTTTTTTCCATCGCCTGGCGCAGCGCCTGGAACCGCCGCTTCACGCTGGCGCTCACGGTGTTCTCGATCGCGCTGTCGACCTTCCTCCTGCTCGGCGTGGAGCGCATTCGTACCGAGCTGCGCGAGAACTTCGCATCGTCCGTCTCGGGCACCGACCTGATCGTGGGTGCGCGCACCGGCTCCACGCAGTTGCTGCTGTACTCGGTGTTCCGCATCGGCGCGGCCACCAACAACATTTCCTGGAAGAGCGTGCAGGCCCTGGCCGCGCACCGCGGCGTCGAATGGGTGGTGCCGCTTTCGCTCGGCGATTCGCATCGCGGCTTCGCGGTGCTCGCCACCTCGCCCGAATACTTCACACGCTTTCGCTACGGCAACCGCCAGTCGCTCGCGCTGCGCGAGGGCAAGCCCTTCAGCGCGCTGTTCGATGCGGTGGTGGGCGCCGAGGTGGCCGACAAGCTCGGCTACCACGTCGGCCAGAAAATCACGCTGGCGCACGGAAGCGGCGAACTCAACGCGGCCGAGCATGCCGACAAACCCTTCACCGTGGTGGGCGTGCTCGCGCGCACCGGCACGCCGGTCGACCGCACGGTGCACATCGGCCTCGAAGCCATGGAAGCCATCCACCTCGAATGGGTGGGCGGCGCGCCGATGCCGGGCGTCAAGATCCCGGCCGAACAGGTGCGCAAGTTCGACCTCACGCCCAAGAACGTGACGGCCGCGCTCGTGGGCCTGCAGAACCGCTCTGCCGTGTTCGGCGTGCAGCGCTGGATTTCCACCTACACCGGCGAGCCGCTGATGGCCATCCTGCCCGGCGTGGCGCTCGACGAGCTGTGGAGCGTGATCGGCATCGGCGAGAACGCGCTGCTGCTGATGTCGGCGCTGGTGGCGCTGGTGAGCCTTGCGGGGCTGGTGTCCGTGGTGATGGCGGGGCTGAACGAAAGGCGGCGCGAGCTGGCCGTGCTGCGCGCCGTGGGCGCCGGCCTGCGCCATGTGCTGGCGCTGCTCGCGCTCGAGGGCGCCATGGTCACCGTGCTGGGCGTGGCCTTCGGCGTGGTGATGGCGGTGCTCGGCATCGCCCTGCTCGCGCCATGGCTGCAGGCGCAGTTCGGGCTGACGTTGAGCCTTTCGCCACCTACACTGAACGAATGGCTGCTGATGGCGAGCCTGCTGGTCGCGGGCTGGCTGGCGAGCCTCTTGCCCGGCATCCGGGCCTATCGGCTCTCTCTTGCCGACGGCCTTTCCCCGAGGATTTAAACCATGCGCATCGCGAAGAAGAACTCCACGATCAACGCCTTCACGCGGCTTTCGATGCTGCTGGCTGGCGCCGGCCTTGCCGCCGCCACATGGGCCGCCGATCCGGCGCCCAAGGACACGACCGCATCGAACCCGCTCGGCGGCAAGGCCGCACCGCCTGCCGCCGCGGCCAAGGCCCCGCCGGGCCAGCCGCGCCAGATCACCTGGGAAGAGCTCGTGCCCAAGGACTGGGACCCGGCCAAGGAATTCAAGGGCATCGACCTGAGCGCGCTCAACGACGGCGACCCGCGCGCCAACGAGCTGCTCATGAAGATGCAGGAAGTGTCGAACAACGCGCCGACCAACCCGGCCATGAACGGCGCGGACATCAAGATCCCGGGCTTCATCGTGCCGCTCGAGGAAGCGAAGGGCGAAGTGACCGAGTTCCTGCTCGTGCCCTACTTCGGCGCCTGCATCCACACGCCACCGCCGCCGGCCAACCAGATCCTGCACGTGGTCACGCCCAAGGGCGCCAAGTTCCGCGCCATGGACACCGTGTGGGTCACCGGCAAGCTGCAGACCCTGCGCAACGATTCGATGATGGGCGTGAGCGGCTACCACGTGAACGCGACGAGCGTCAGCAAGTACACGGGCGGCGCCAAGTAGAGCGCCTCCGGCGCTTGTGGTTCTGCGCCGACAGCGCAGGCGGCGCAACACCGACACAGACCGTTGCATCGACGATGCAGGCTGGCGTCATCGCCACAAGCGGCGCGCCGTTGAAGAGTTTCGAGGGCGCGACCACTGTGCGCCCATAGGAACTCCAGATGACAACATCACTGCGCCGCACGCCGGTCGCGCGACTCCTGACGATCTCGCTGTGCATCGGCGCGCTCGCCATCGCCGGCTGCAACAAGACCGACAGCACGCCTTCGGCCCCGGCACCTGCGCCCGCACCTCCAGCGGCCGCCGCGCCGGCACCCGCACCGGCCGCTCCCGCGCCAGCGGCCTACACGCCGCCGTCGGCCGAGCAGCTCTACCAGCTGGTCGCTCCCATTGCGCTGTACCCCGACAAGCTGGTGGCGCAGGTGCTGGCCGGCGCCACCTATCCCGACCAGGTCACCGCCGCGCACGGCTGGCTCGCGCAGAACGCAACGCTCAAGGGCGGTCCGCTCGCCGACGCGGCCAACCAGCAGCCCTGGGACCCGAGCGTGAAGTCGCTCACCGCATTCCGCCCGGTGCTCGACCAGATGGCCGGCAACATCGCATGGACCGAAGCGCTCGGACAGGCCTACTACAACGATCCGGCCGACGTGATGAACGCGATCCAGGTCATGCGCCAGCGCGCCTCGGCGGCGGGCCGGCTCAAGAACAACGACAAGCTGCGCGTGGCCAGCGCCGCCACGCCGCGCAACTACGCGCCGGCGCCGGACATGCAGCCCGTCTATGCAGGCCCTGCCGTGGTCGAGCCGCCGCCGCAGTTCATCACCATCGAGCCCGCGCGTCCCGACGTCGTCTACGTGCCGAGCTACGACCCGCAGAGCATCTACGGCGAACCCGTGCCCGTGTACCCCGGCTATGCGTACACCCCGCCGGTCGAGGTTGCGCCCGGCTACAGCCGCGGACAGGTGGCGGCGGCCGGCGCATTCACC
This sequence comes from Variovorax sp. SPNA7, assembly GCF_033807855.1. Classification (NCBI taxonomy): domain Bacteria; kingdom Pseudomonadati; phylum Pseudomonadota; class Betaproteobacteria; order Burkholderiales; family Comamonadaceae; genus Variovorax; species Variovorax sp. SPNA7. The sequence goes on along the minus strand of NZ_CP138513.1, from coordinate 1,688,948 downwards.
TTCGGACTCGGCGTGGTGGTGGGCGCCGCACTCGAACGGCACGACTGGGGCTGGCGTTCATGGGACGTGAACTGGGGCGCGCCGCGTTACCGGGATCGCGACCGCGACCGCGCGGTGCAGCCGGCCTATGCGCGGCCCGCGGTGGTCTACAACAACAGCACCTACATCTCGCGCTCGACGACCGTGGTCAACAACGTGCGCAACGTCTACAACAACAACGCGCCGGGCCTGCCCCCGCCGCAGAACGCCCAGTTCGCACAGCAACAGCAACAGCAACGGGAGCAGCAGGCACGGCAGCAGCAAGCCTTCATGCGCCAGCAGCAGGAGCAGCAGCAAGCCGCACAACAAGCCCAGCAGCTGCAGGCCCGCCAGCGCCAGCAGGAACAGCAGGAGCGGCAGGCACGCCTTCAGCAGCAACAGCAGCAAGACCGGTTGCAGCGCCAGCAAGCACAGCAGGCGCAGCAACAGGCACGGCAACAGGCACAACAGCAGGAGCGACTGGCGCGGCAACAGGCGCGCAACACGCCCCCGCAAGCGCCGCAGGCCTTGCTTCAACAACAGCAGCAGGACCAGGCACGGCGGCAGCAGGCGGCCCAGCAGCAACAGCAGCAGGCGCGCGCCGCCAGCCAGGCGCAACAGCAACAGGCCATGCAGGAGCGCCAGCAACAAAGGCAATCGGCGCAGCAGGAGCAATCACGGCGCCAGCAGATGCAGCAGCAGCAAGCCCAGCAACAGGCCCGCGTACTCCAGCAGCAGCAGGCGCAACAGCAACAGGTGCAACGACAGCAGGCGCAGCAACAGGCCCGACAACAGCAGCATCAAGAGCAATTGCAGCGGCAGCAACAACAGGCGCAAGCGGCGCGCCAGCAACAGCAACAGCAACAACAACGGCAGCAGGCGATGCAACAACAGCAGCAGCAACGCCAACAGCAACAGGCTCAGCAGCAAGCGCAGCAGGCGCAGCAAATCCGCCAGCAGCAGCAACAGGCCCAGCAGCACGCGGCCGCCGCAGCAGCAGCGGCCCATCGCCGCCCGCCCGGCCGCCCCGGCGAACCTCCCAAGGACCAGCCCTGAGGGCCGCCGCCGCGAGGCCCGCTACTGCTTGCCGATTTCCGTCAGCAGCCGAGTGACAAGATAAAGGCGCGGCACGATCGAGTCGACCTCGATGTATTCGTCGCGTGCGTGATAGCCGAAGCCCGCCAGGCCGAAGCTCTCGACCACCGTGGCCTTGCCCGAACGGCCCGCATAGCCCGCGTCGGTGCCGCCGCCAGTCATTGGCGTGAGCGCGAGTTCGCGATCGATTTCCTGGTAGATGGCCCGGGCCTTCTCGGCCAGTGCGCGGCCCTTCTCGCCCGCCACAAAAGCCGGGCGGCCCACCTCCACCTTGAGCGTGGTCTCGGTGTCAGGCACCAGCTTGCCGCTCGCGAGCTTCGCCTGCAATGCAGCCTCCAGCTTCTTCTCGGCGCCGGGCTGCGTGATGCGGATGTCGCCGAGTGCCTGCGCCTTCTCGGTGATCTGGTTGATCGGACCGGTGGCGCGCGCCACGGTCCAGTTGAGTGCGACCCCGGGGATGTCCTTCGCCACGTCCCGGGTCTGCAGCAACTGGTACGACAGCTCGTACAGGGCGTTGCGACCCAGTTCGGGTGCTGCACCCGCATGCGATGCCCGGCCCTTCACTTCGAGCGTGGCCTGCGCGATGCCTGCCGCGCCCAGCAGCAGCGATTCGCCCTTGGCCACCGACTTGGCGGCGGTCGGTTCGAAGGACAGCACCGTGTCGTGCTGATCGGCCATGGTCGCGATGAGCTCGCCGGAGCCGACCGAGCCCACCTCTTCGTCGGGGTTCATGAGCACCGTGAGCGTGTCGTAGTCGCGCCAGCCCGCATCGGCCAGGATCTTCAGCGAAGCCATCATGACCGCGAGCCCGCCCTTGTCGTCCGCGATGCCCGGTCCGTAGATGCGGTTGCCATCGACCTTGTAGGGCTGGCTGCCCAGGATGCCGGCGGCGTACACCGTGTCCATGTGGCCCTGCAGCATGATCCTGCGCTTGCCCGTGCCCTTGAGGGTGCCGATGACGATGTCGGCGCCCGCGCCGGCCGTGGCCTTGCGCCGCTCGACCTTGAACCCCGCGGACTTGAGCCGCGCCTCTACCGCATCGGCCATCTTGAGCAGGCCGTCGACATTCAGGCTGCCCGATTCGATCTGCACCATCTCCTTGAGGCTCTCGATCACCGCGGGCTGGGCCTTTTCGGCGGCGGCGAGCAGCTTTGCGTCGGGCGCGGCGTGCGCCGCGACGGCCGCACCGAGGGCCAGGCCGCAGCCCAGTGCAACGGAACGCAGGGTGAAGAAAGGCGAAGAGCGCATGGTCATGTGAGTTCTCTTTTCATGGAGTGAGTCGCGGGCGCCAGCATAGCGGTCCGATGCAGGGCATCGGTACGCCTCCGCGACATCAGGCCGCGCGTGCAACGCCACCGATCACATCACCTCTTGCGAGCCACGATGCAAGGGCAATCGTCCTTGCCCTTCGTCGCGTGGCTTTCAATGGCAAGAACATCGAAACCCGCGGCATCCATGTGCCGGCTCAGGTCCTGCGCCCCAAAGACTCCGGCATGGGGCGCCTTGCCGATCGCGCGCATGGCGGGCAGCAAGGCAAGCCGGACGAGCGGATTCATGTCCCGGACACAGGGCGTCCTGGAAATGAACAATCCCTGCGCCCCAAGCAGGGCGTGGATGCAGCGCAGCGTGCCGGGCAGGTCGCGCACCAGATGGAGATAGTCGAACCCCAGGACGACATCGAAGCGCGCGGCTTCCTGCATGAGCGCCTCGGCGGTTGCCGTGCGGAAGACAAGCGCCGGGACCGGCGCGGCGGCGTGCCTCTCGTTGGCGATCGCGATCATTCCCGCGGAGAGATCCGTCGCAACATATTGCCGCACATGGCCCGCGATCCTGAGCGCCGCCGTCCCCGTTCCACAGCCCAGTTCCAGCACGCTGGCGTCCGGCTCCAGCAGCGCACGGGTCCGCTCCAGCGTGTGCTCGAACCCGGCCGGGTCCGCGATTGGGCTCCTCGCGTACCTGCGCGCAGTCCGGTCCCAGAACGCGGCGTCGCTCGCCAGGCTCATGGCGGGCAGCCTTTCAGCCCTTGCGGTGCGCCGGCGTTTTCTTCTTCGCGGGCGCGGCCTTGCGCGCCGGCGCCTTCAGCGCAGGCGCCTCGCGCGCGGACTGCATGTGCCCGCTCTCGCCGATGGTCATGCCGACGATTCGCGCGAGCTGCCGGCTCACGCTGATATACGCGTGGCCGAGCCGGCTGTCGAAATACAGCGAATCGCCGCGCGCCATGCGCACCACTTCGCCGTTCTCGAAGTGCACCTCGATCTCGCCCGACAGCACATAGGCGAACTCCTCGCCCGCATGTCGCACGAAGTCTTCCGGCCCATGGATGCGCCGCGCATGCACCGTGCCCACGATGGGGCTCATCTGCTTGCCGGCTGCCGTGGTGCCGAGAAACTCGTAGGCGATCGAGAGGCCGCGGTACACCACGCCCTTGCCGGCGCGCGTGACCACCGGCCCGTCGAACTGCGCGGGCTTGACGCCGGCGCCCGCGAACATGGCGTTCATGTCCATCTCCAGCGCACGGCCGAGCGCGGTGAAGTTCTCGTAGCCCAGCGCGAGCTGGCCGCGCTCGGCGCGCGAGATGGTGGTGATCGACACGCCCGATCGCTCGGCCAGCTGCGCCAGCGTCCAGCCGAAGCGCTTGCGCGCGGCGCGCAGGCGATGTCCGAAGGTGGTGCGGTCGAGCGTGGGCGCCTCGTCCTTCGGCCTTGTTCCCGGCTTGGTCCCTGTGTGTGGATTCACGCTTGGCTTTCTCTTGTGATGCAGCGCAATTCTGCCAGCCCGGTGCCGCGCCATCCATGGCGGCCCGGATGACGCGGGCCCGGAATTTGCGTATGCGCAAATTGCGTTCGCGCAAATTTCACCGATGCGGTGCACCATGGTTTCCCCTTGGTGCCTTCTATTTTATTTGCGTATCCGCAAATTTCTACCTACACTTTTCGCCGATGACTGCAAACTCTCCAGCGCCCACGGTGGCCGACTACCTTGTGATTGGCGGCGGCATTGCCGGGGCTTCGGTGGCCCACTGGCTCGCGCCGCATGCCCGCGTGATCCTGCTCGAACGCGAAGCCCAGCCGGGCTACCACTCCACCGGCCGCTCGGCCGCGCTCTTCATGGAAAGCTATGGCACCGCGCAGGTGCGCGCTCTCACCATGGCGAGCCGCGCCTTTCTCGAGCACCCACCCGAAGGCTTTTCCGAACACCCGCTGCTCACGCCGCGCGGCGCGATGATGGTCGCGAGCACCGAGCACCTGCCGGAGCTCGAAGCCCACTGGAACGTGCTGCGCGCCATGAACACCGGCGCCACGCGCCTGGGCAGCGAAGAAGCGCTCGCGATGGTGCCTGCGCTCAGGCCCGAGCAGGTGGCCGGCGCCGTCTACGAGCCCGACGCCGCCGACATGGACGTGCACGCCATCCACCAGGGCTACCTGCGCGGCATGCGGCAGGCCGGCGGCAGGCTGGTGTGCGATGCCGGCGTGACGGCCATCGAACGCATCGGCGAGCGCTGGCGCGTGACGGCCGGCGCCGCCGTGTACGAAGCGCCGGTGCTGCTCAACGCCGCGGGAGCCTGGGTCGACACCATCGCGCAGATGGCGGGCGTGCAGCCCATCGGCATCGAGCCGCGTCGGCGCTCGGCCTTCGTCTTCGCGCCGCCCGAAGGCAGCAGCGTCGCGCACTGGCCCATGGTGTTCGGCGCCGACGAAGGCTGGTACATCAAGCCCGATGCCGGCATGCTGCTCGGCTCGCCGGCCAATGCCGACCTGGTCGAGCCGCAGGACGTGCAGCCCGAGGAGCTGGACATCGCCTTCGCGATCCACCGCATCGAGGAAGCGACCACGCTCGCCATCCGCCGGCCCGCGCGCACCTGGGCCGGCCTGCGCTCCTTCGTGGCCGACGGCGACCTGGTGGGCGGCTTCGATCCCGACGCACCGGGCTTCTTCTGGGTTGCGGCGCAGGGCGGCTACGGCATCCAGACCTCGGCGGCCATGGGCGAAGCCTGCGCCGCGCTGGCGCGCGGGCTGCCGCTGCCCGAACGCATCGCGGGCTTCGGCCTCACGGCCGAGATGCTCGGGCCGAAGCGGCTGCGCACGGCCGCCGCCGGCTGACACGAACACTCCCACAACCACAGAGACAAACCCATGCGTGTCTTCAGCGCCTCCCTGGCCACCGAAACCAACACCTTCGGCCCGATGCCGACCGGCCTTGCCTCCTTCAAGGACCGCGGCTACTTTCCGGCCGGCCAGCACCCGGATGCGATGACGCTGTTCTCGGGCCCGCTGTGGGCCGCACGCATGCGCGGCGCCGACCGCGGCTGGGAGCTGTTCGAGGGCATGGTGGCCGGCGCGCAGCCCAGCGGCACCACCACGCGCCACGCCTACGAAACGCTGCGCGACGAGCTGCTGGCCGACCTGCGTGCGGTGCTGCCGGTCGACATGGTGCTGCTCGGGCTGCACGGCGCGATGGTGGCCGATGGCTACGACGACTGCGAGGGCGACCTGCTCGCGCGCGTGCGGCAGATCGTCGGGCCCGGCGTGGTGGTCGGCGCGGAGCTCGATCCGCACAACCACCTCACGCCCCAGATGGTCGACAACGCCGACCTGATGATCTCGTTCAAGGAATATCCGCACACCGACGTGCTCGAGCGCGGGCTGGAGCTGGTGGACATCTGCGCCGCCATGGCCGAAGGCAAGGTGAAGCCGGTGGCCGCGGTGGTCGACTGCGACATGATCGTCACCGTGCACACCTCGCGCGAACCTGCGCGCGGCTTCGTCGAGCGCATGCAGTCGCTCGAAGGCAAGGACGGCGTGCTGTCGATCTCGCTCACGCACGGCTTCTCGTGGGGCGACGTGCCCGAGATGGGCACCAAGGTACTTGTCTACACCGACGGCGACCAGGCCAAGGCCGATGCGCTGGCCCGCCAGCTTGCCGACGAAGTCATCGCCATGCGCGACGGGCTCGCCATCGACTACCCCGGCATCGACGCCTCGCTCGACCAGGCACTGGCCTTCGACGGCGGCCCGGTGGTGCTGTCCGACGGCGCCGACAACCCCGGCGGCGGCGCAGCCAGCGACTCCACCTTCATCCTGCGCCGCATGGTCGAGCGCGGCATCACGAACGCGGCCATCGGCCCGATGTGGGACCCGATCGCGGTGCGCATTGCCTTCGATGCGGGCGTGGGCGCCAAGCTCGCGATGCGCATCGGCGGCAAGATCAGCCCGCTCTCGGGCGACCCGATCGACCTCGACTGCACCGTGAAGGCGCTCAAGCACGACTTGGTGATGACGGGCCTCGCGGGCACGCCCACGCTCATGGGCGACAGCGCGCTGGTCGAGGCCAACGGCATCGAGATCGTGCTGATCACGCTGCGCAACCAGGCCATGGGCACCGACCTGTTCACCCAACTCGGATGCGACCTCGCGGCCAAGAAGATCGTCGTGGTGAAGTCGTCGCAGCACTTCTATGCCTCGTACTCGAAGGTCGCGAAGCACGTGATCTACGCCGGCGCGCCGGGCGCCGTGACGCTCGACCTCAACACCCTGCCCTACCGAAAAGCCCGCCTTCCCAAGTGGCCCATCGGAGTTGCCGCCTGATCCTGTTTATTGCCCCACCGGAGAACCGATGATGAAACGACGAACGCTTGCCGCCCTTGCCACCCTGGCGCTTTCGGCCGCGTGCCTGCCGGCGCTCGCCCAGACGCCGCCCAAGACGCTCAAGGTGGTGGCGCATGCCGACCTGAAGATCCTCGACCCGACCTTCACCACGGCCTACATCTCGCGCAACTTCGGCTACATGGTCTACGACACGCTGTTCGCGCAGGATGCGAACGGCAAGCCGCAGCCGCAGATGGCCGAGAAGTACACCTCCTCCAAGGACGGCAAGCAGTGGAGCTTCACGCTGCGCCCGGGCCTGAAGTTCTCCGACGGCGCCGCCGTGACCTCGGCCGATGCCATTGCCTCGCTGCAGCGCTGGGCCGCGCGCGACAGCATCGGCCGCGCCATGGTGGCGGGCGGCGCCGAGTGGAAGGCGGTGGATGCGCGCACCTTCACGCTCACGCTCGCCGAGCCCTTCGGCCTGGTGCTCGAGGGCCTGGCCAAGCCCTCGAGCTTTCCGCCCGTGATCCTGCCCGAGCGGCTCGCGAAGATGCCCGCCACGGCGCCGCTGCCCGAGGTCATCGGCTCGGGCCCCTTCATCTTCAAGCGCGACGAATGGGTGCCGGGCAACAAGACCGTGTTCGTGCGCAACCCCAACTACGTGCCGCGCAGCGAAGCGCCGAGCGGCCTGGCCGGCAGCAAGAAGACCAGCTTCGACCGCGTCGAATGGCTCTACCTGCCCGACGCCAACAGCGCCATTGCGGCGCTCAAGCGCGGCGAGGTCGACCTGGTGGAGCAGGTCCCGCCCGACTACATCGCGCCGCTGCGCACCGACCCCGGCGTGAAGATCGGGTCGGGTGGCACCTACCAGGGCTTCCTGGTCATGAACCACCTGCTGCCGCCCTTCAACAACCCGAAGGTGCGCCAGGCGCTGCTGCAGGCCGTGAGCCAGGAACGCATCGTTGCGGCCATGGGCTATCCGCTGGACATGCGCATGGCCTACTGCCAGACCTTCTTCATCTGCGGCAGCCCCAACGACACCGCCGCGGGCGCCGAGCCCTACCGCAAGGCCGACGTGGCCAAGGCCAGGAAGATGCTCGCGGACGCGGGCTACAAGGGCGAGAAGGTCACCATCCTGGTGCCGAGCGACGTCACCTACCTCAACGCCGAAGCGCTGATGGCCGCGCAGACCATGCGCAGCATCGGCATGAACGTCGATGCGCAAACCATGGACTGGGCCTCCATCGGCGCGCGCCGCGCCAAGCGCGATGCGCCGGAGGCCGGTGGCTGGAACATGTACGTCACCGTGGCGGGCGAGTTCGACGTCAACTCCCCCATCACCAACGCCTACCTGAGCGCGGCCTGCGGCAACACCCTGCCCGGCTGGCCCTGCGACAAGCCGCTCGACGAGCTGCGCAACGCCTGGCTGAAGGAAACCGTGCCGGCCAAGCGCCGCGAGATCCTCGACGCCTTCCAGGCCCGTGCCTACGAAACAGTGCCCTACATCAACGCGGGCCAGTACACGGCCGCGTTTGCCGCCCGCGCCAGCCTCAAGGGCACCGACAAGCTCTGGGCCGGCATGCCGACGGTCTGGATGCTCGACAAGTAAGCGGCATCGCACGGCAGCACCATGGGCTACATCCTCAGGCGATTTCTCTCGACGCTGCCCGTGATGGCAGTGGTGGCGGTGGTGGTGTTCCTGCTGATCCACCTGTCGCCCGGCGACCCGGCGGCGCTGATCGCGGGCGACCTGGCCTCCGTCGAAGACATCGAGAAGCTGCGCGCCGCACTGGGCCTGAACCTGCCGCTGTGGCAGCAGTTCGCGATCTGGCTCGGCAAGCTCTTCACGGGCGACCTCGGCACCTCGATCTTCACGCAGGTGCCGGTGGCGCAGCTGCTCGCGCAGCGGCTGGAGCCCACGGTGTCGATCGCGGTGCTGACCATGGCGCTCACGCTGGTGCTCGCGGTGCCGCTGGGCACGCTCGCGGCCTACCGCGCGGGCAGCTGGATCGACCGGCTCGTGATGCTGTTCGCGGTGCTCGCGTTCTCGGTGCCGGTGTTCCTGGTGGGCTACCTGCTGATCTACGCCTTCGCGATCCAGCTGCCGTGGTTTCCGGTGCAGGGCTACGTTCGCTTCTCCGACAGCCCCGGCCAGTGGCTGCGCGGCCTGGTGCTGCCCTGCGTGAACCTGGCGCTGGTGTACATCGCGCTCGTCACGCGCATGACGCGCGCCACCGTGCTCGAGGTGCTGCATGAAGACTACATCCGCACCGCGCGCGCCAAGGGCCTGGGCGTGCTGCCGGTGCTGGGCCATGCGCTGCGCAACGCGGCCATTCCCATCGCCACCACGGTGGGCGTGGGCATCGCGCTCCTGATCGGTGGCGTGGTGGTGACGGAGACGGTGTTCGCCATTCCGGGCGTGGGCCGCCTCGTGATCGATTCGGTGCAGCGCCACGACTATCCGGTGATCCAGAGCGTGCTGCTGCTGTCGGCCGGCGTGTACGTGCTGATCAACCTGCTGATCGACCTGAGCTACCGCTTGTTCGATCCGCGCATCACGTACTAGATGAACTCATGTCCACCGTACTTCCGATGAGTGAACTTCCACCGCCCGTTGCCATTGCCGTGGCCGACGAAGCGCCCTTCGCGCCGCCGCGCTGGCGCTGGGTGCGCAAGCATCCGACGCTGATCGTCGGCGGGCTGCTGCTGGTTGTAGTGGCCGCCGTCTCCATCTGCGCGCCCTGGATCGCCACCTTCGATCCGCAGGACATCGATCCGCTCGCGCGCATGCAGCCGCCCTCGGCCGAGCACCTGTTCGGCACCGACGCGCTCGGCCGCGACGTGTTCAGCCGCGCCGTGTGGGGCGGTCAGGTGTCGATGATCGTGGGCGCCTCGGTCGCGCTGCTCGCCACTTTCTTCGGCGTGCTGATCGGCCTTTTCGCGGGCTTCGTGCGCTGGGCCGACGGGCCGGTGATGCGCGTGATGGACGGGCTCATGGCCATTCCCGGCATCCTGCTGGCCATTGCGCTCATGGCGGTGACGCGTGCCAGCCTCACGACGGTGATCGTCGCCATCACGGTGCCGGAGATCCCGCGCGTGGTGCGGCTGGTGCGCTCGCTCGCGCTCACCCTGCGCGAGCAGTTGTATGTCGAGGCCGCGCATGCGGTCGGCACGCGGCTGCCGGTGATCCTGCTGCGCCACGTGTTGCCCAACATGGTGGCGCCGCTGATCGTGCAATCGACATTCGTGGCCGCGGCCGCCGTGCTGACCGAAGCGGCGCTCTCCTTCCTTGGCGTGGGCGTGCCGGCGCAGACGCCGAGCTGGGGCAACATGATGGCCGAGGGCCGCAACTTCGTGGCGGTGGCGTTCCACATCATCCTGTACCCGGGCCTGCTGCTGGCGGCCACGGTGCTGGCGATCAACCTGCTGGGCGACGGCCTGCGCGACGCGCTCGACCCGCGCCTGGCGCGGCAGCTGTGAGGCCATCCATGGCACCCAGGTCCCACCTTGCGCTCGCGCCCGGCGAGCCCCTGCTCGAAGTCGACAACCTGCGCACTCATTTCCATACGCTGGCCGGCGTGGTGCGCTCGGTCGATGGCGTTTCGTACACCGTGCGCGCGGGCCGCACGCTCGGCGTGGTCGGCGAATCGGGCTGCGGCAAGAGCGTGACCGCCCTCTCGATCCTGCGGCTGGTGCCCACGCCGCCGGGCCGCCACACGGGTGCCGTGCGCCTGCGCGGCACCGACCTGATGCAGCTCAGCGAACGCGAGATGCGGCAAATCCGCGGCAACCGCATCTCGATGATCTTCCAGGAGCCGATGACCTCGCTGAACCCGGTGCTCACCGTGGGCCGGCAGATCGCCGAGACGGTGCAGCTGCACCAGAAGGCCAGCCGCGCCGACGCGCTGCAGCGCGCGGTCGAGATGCTGCGCGTGGTGCAGATCCCCGAGCCCGAGCGGCGCGTGAACGAGTATCCGCACCAGCTCTCTGGCGGCATGCGCCAGCGCGTGATGATCGCGCTGGCCCTGGCCTGCAACCCCGAGGTGCTGATTGCCGACGAACCCACCACCGCGCTCGACGTGACGATCCAGGCGCAGATCCTCGACCTCATCAAGCGGCTGCAGAAAGAGCTCGGCATGGGCGTGGTGATGATCACGCACGACCTCGGCGTGGTGGCCGAGAGCTGCGACCGCGTGGTCGTGATGTATGCCGGCAAGAAGGTGGAAGAGGCCGACGTGGTCGACCTGTTCGACCGGCCGCTGCACCCCTACACGCGCGCGCTGATGGCCTCGATGCCGTCGATGAACACCGCGAGCACGCGGCTGGCCGAGATCCCGGGACTGGTGCCGGCCGCGCACGAGCTGGGCCGCGGCTGCGCCTTTGCGGCGCGCTGCAGCCAGGCGCGCGAGCGCTGCCGCGCCGAGACGCCGCAGCTCACGCAACAAGGTGGCGACCACGTGGTGGCCTGCTTCGCCGTCGAAGAACAATGGGCCGATGCCGGCGAGGTGAGCGCATGACCACGACAACCGCAGCCCCGCTGCTCCAGGTGCGCAACCTGCGCAAGCACTACATCTCGCCCAAGCGCTGGCTGCGGCCGGCCAGGCCGGCGATCCAGGCGGTCGATGGCGTCTCGTTCTCGGTGGCGCGCGGCGAAACGCTGTCGCTGGTCGGCGAATCGGGCTGCGGCAAGACGACCACCGCCAAGTCGGTGATGCGGCTGGTCGAGCCGACCTCGGGCTCGGTACAGCTCGAAGGCGAGGAACTGCTGACGCTCTCTGCCAACGAGATGCGGCTGCGCCGGCGCCAGTTGCAGATCATCTTCCAGGACCCTTATGCCTCGCTCAACCCGCGCCTCACGGCCGGCGACATCGTGGCCGAGCCGATGCGCAACTTCAGCAGCTTCGGTGCGGGCACGGCGGCCGAGCGGCGCGAACGCGTGCAGTGGCTGTTCTCGCGCGTGGGCCTCAGGCCCGAGGCGGCGAAGAAGTTTCCGCACGAGTTCTCGGGCGGCCAGCGGCAGCGTCTGGGCATTGCGCGCGCGCTGGCGCTCAACCCCAAGCTGATCGTCTGCGACGAGCCGGTGTCCGCGCTCGACGTGTCGGTGCAGGCGCAGGTGGTGAACCTGCTGATGGACCTGCAGGCCGAGTTCGGCATTGCCTACCTGTTCGTCGCGCACGACCTTGCCGTGGTGCGCCACATCAGCCACCGCGTGGCCGTGATGTACCTCGGCCACATCGTCGAGATCGCCGACCGGAACACGCTCTTCTCCGCGCCGCTGCACCCGTACACCGAGATCCTTCTCTCGGCCGTGCCCGTGCCCAACCCGCGCACACCGGCGCGCCGCATGCTGCTGCAGGGCGACCCGCCGAGCCCGGCCAATCCGCCTTCGGGCTGCCGCTTCCACACGCGCTGCCCGATGGCGCAGGCGGTGTGCAAGGAACAGGTGCCCGATCTGACGGAACGGCCGTCGTCTTCCAATGGCGGGCATTGGGTGGCTTGCCACTTTCGCTGAGGTGAAGACTTGGATGCCGCTTGTTCAGGGCGTCGCTCCCGCCGACGGGGTACCTTGCTCCGCGAATGTCCTCCGGCCTGCGGCCTCCCCCTTGATTTCGCTGCGCAAGGCACCCCATCAGCGGGAGCGTAATCAGAGCACTGGTTGATCAGCGGTACACCACGAGCGTGCCCAGTGCACAGGGCATCGGGTGCTCCCCGCAGCGAAATAAAGGAGGAGGCCGCAGGCCGGGGGACATTCGCGGAGGGGAGTACCCGGTGGCCTGTGCACACGCCCTGAACAAGAGCTCAAAAGAAATAACACCCGAAAGGACCGACACATGAACGAACCCCACTACGACCTGCTGATCCGCGGCGGCACCGTGATCGACGGCACCAAGGCGCCGCGCTTCGAGGCCGACGTGGGCATCGCCCGCGGCCGCATCGCCGCCATCGGCAATCTCGCAGGCCACACCGCCGACCGGACGCTCGACGCCACCGGCCGCATCGTCGCGCCGGGCTTCATCGACTCGCACACGCACGACGACCAGGCCGTGCTGTCGCAGGCGCAGATGCCGTTCAAGGTGTCGCAGGGCGTGACCACCGTCATTGCGGGCAACTGCGGTATCAGCGCCGCGCCGCTGCGCGAGGACATGGAGCTGCCGATGCCGCTGAGCCTGCTCGAGTCGCCGGCCGAGGGCCGCTTCACGAGCTTCGCGGCCTACCTCGATGCGCTGCGCGCCACGCCATCGTCCGTGAACGTGGCCGCGATGGTCGGGCATTCGACCCTGCGCGCCGTGGTCATGTCCGACCTCGACCGCCCTGCCAACGACGCCGAGATCGCCGCGATGCAGGCGCTGGTCGAGGAAGCGATGCAGGCCGGCGCGATCGGCCTGTCGACCGGCACCTTCTATCCGCCGGCCGTCAAGGCGACGACCGAGGAGATCATCGAGGTCGCCCGCCCGCTCAGCGCGCGCAAGGCCCTCTACGTGACACACATGCGCGACGAAGCGGACCGCGTGATGGAGTCGCTCGAAGAAACCTTCCACATCGGCCGCGCGCTCGGCATCCCCGTGGTGGTGTCGCACCACAAGGTGCAGAACGCGCAGAACTTCGGCAAGAGCAAGGTCACGCTGCCCTTCATCAAGGAAGCGATGCGCCACCAGTGCATCGGGCTCGACTGCTATCCCTACACCGCAGGCTCCACCATGATCCGCACCGACCGCGGCATGATCGACGGCCGCGTGCTGATTGCATCGAGCGTGCCGCACCCCGAATGCGCCGGGCGCGACCTGAAGGACATCGCGGCCGAATGGGGCGTGTCCGGCGAAGAGGCGGCGAAGCGGCTTTCGCCCGGCAGCGCGATCTATTTCATGATGGACGAGGACGACGTGCAGCGCATCCTCGCCTTCGAGGACACCATGATCGGCTCCGACGGCATTCCGCTCGGCGAGAAGCCGCATCCGCGGCTCTGGGGCACCTTCCCGCGCGTGCTGGGCCACTACAGCCGCGACGTCGGCCTGTTTCCGCTGGAGACGGCGGTGTGGAAGATGACCGGGCTCACCGCGCGCAACTTCGGGCTGCACGAGCGCGGCGCGCTGAAACCGGGCCACCATGCGGACGTGGTGGTCTTCGATGCCCAGGCGGTGCGCGACACGGCCAGCTACGCGTCGCCGACGCAGCCGGCCGAAGGCATCGATGCGGTGATCGTGAACGGCGCCGTCACCTGGCAGCACGGCGCGCACAGCGGCGCACGCAACGGGCAGGTGATCACGCGGCGCGACGCGGCGGCCTGACGGAGATCAGTCGGGGGCGTTCATCACGCGGTCGAACTCCTCGTCGGCCGGAACGTTGTCGGCGTCGAGCTCGCTCGCATCGGTGAGATCGATGCCGGTTTCCTCCGACAGGTCGTCGGAGATTTCGCTGTCGGTCTCCTCGAAGTCGTCGGCTGGCGTGTTGTCGTCGTCTTCGTCGGACGACGAGGCGGAACGCGCGGTGGCGTCGACGTGAATCATGATCGGCTCCTCAGGCTGAATACGGAACGAGCCCCTATAGTGCGCCTGTTTCGGCCATTCCGGTTCACCTGGAGCGCGGCGTCGGTGTCGGAAAGTTTCGCGCACCGGCGCCGGCGGCCCTGCCTTCAGTCCTTGTGGACGTGGCCGTGTTCCCCGTGGCCTTCGTCGTGGCCATGGTCGCCATGGCCGTGCTCGCCGTGCGCCAGCCGGCTCACCAGCGAGACCAGCGCGATGCCCACCACCAGCCACACGATCTGCGCCGCGGTCTGCCGCGCGGGCAGCCGCTTCTGCAGTTGGGGAATCAGGTCGGCCAGCGCCACGTAGACGAAGCTGCTGCTGGCCAGCACCAGGAAGTACGGCAGCCAGCCGTGCAGTTGGTCGACCAGCCACCATCCCACGATGCCGCCGAGCATGGTCATGGTGCCGGCCAGCGACACCTTGACGATGGCCGCACGCTGGTTGGGCGAGCTCTGGCGCAGCACGACCAGGTCGCCGATGTGGTGCGGAACCTCGTGCGCCAGCACGGCCACGGCCGCCACCAGGCCCAGGCGGATGTCCGCGATGAAGGCCGACGCGATCAAAATGCCGTCGCCGAAACAGTGCACGCTGTCGCCGGTGAGCACGGCCCAGCCGCCGCCCATGCGGGGCGCGTGGGCGTGCGCATGGCCATGGTCGTGATCGTGGGCATGGCCGTGATCGCCATGATGGTGCTCGTGCCCGTGGTGCCAGAGCTCGGCCTTGTCCAGCAGGAAGAAGAACACCAGCCCGAACAGCAGCACGCCGAACAGCAGCGCGGGCTCGATGCGGCTTTCGAAGGCTTCCGGCAACAGGTGCATGAACGCGGTGGCCAGCAGCGCGCCCGCGGCCAGGCTCAGCAGGTGCTGCGAATTCACCCCGCCCGAGCCGTTGCGGACGCCCACGCGCAAGAGCAATGCGGCCAGCCACACGCTTCCGATGCCGGCAACCAGGGTCGCCGCGATGATCACTATCAAATTCATAGCTGCTTGCGCAATGTCGATGGGCATTGATGCCCGATACCGTTCATAAAAAGAGAAAGGCCGTCACTGGGACGGCCTTCGGCGGTGGGTGGCTGCTGGCTGCCCGTCAGGCGACGCCATTGGCTTTGAACCAGGCCGTGGCGCGCTGCCACCCGTCTTCGGCCGCGCTTTTCACGTAGCTCGGGCGGTAGTCGGCATGGAACGCATGGCCTGCTTCGGGATACACGACGAAGCTCGAAGCCTTGGCCGCCGGGGTTCCGGTGGCGAGGGCGGCCTTCATCTTATCAACCGTGTCAAGGGGAATGCCCTGGTCCTTGCCGCCGTAGAGGCCGAGCACCGGCGCCTGCAGGCTGGCCGCGACGTCGACCGGGTGCCTGGGCGCGAGTTCGCTCGGCTGGCCGACCAGCCGCCCGTACCAGGCCACGCCGGCCTTGACCTTGCCGGTGGCCGCATAGAGCCACACGATGCGCCCGCCCCAGCAGAAGCCGGTGATGCCGGCCTTGGCCACGTTGCCGCCATTGGCCGCGGCGTAGGCCAGCGCGCCGTCGAGGTCGGCCATGACCTGCGCATCGGGCACCTTGCTCACGATGTCGGCCTGCAGCTTGGGAATGTCGGTGTAGCCGCGCGGATCGCCCTGGCGCGCATAGAGTTCGGGCGCAATGGCCAGGTAGCCGAGCTTGGCGAAGCGGCGGCAGGTGTCGGCGATGTATTCGTGCACGCCGAAGATCTCCTGGATCACCAGGATCACGGGCAGGCCCGTCTTGCCGGCGGGCGCGGCCGCATAGGCCGGCACCTCGAAGCCATTGACGGTGTACTTGATCGGCCCGGCCTTCAGGCCCTCGGCCGAGGTGCTGATGGCGGTCTGCGCCATGACCGGCATGACCGCGGCCGCGTAGCCCACGCCAATGGCGGCCTTGAGCGCGGTGCGGCGCGTGGCGCCCTGCTCCGTGCTCTCGCCGGGGCGAAGCGAATCGAAATCGGAACGGCTGTCGTCGCGAAGGGACATGGGTAGGGCTCCAGTTGAATCGTCGGACAAGGGGGCATGCGTGAAAACGCACGCCGCAATGTAGGCGAAATCAGCCCGGCCCGTATGTCAACAGGGTTGCTACCTGGCTTCTACTCGCGGTAGGCGCGGCGCGCCAGCGCGGCGGCCAGCACCTGCGCCGGATCGACCAGGCTCAGCCCGGCCACGGCGGCCGAACCCTGCAGCCCGAGCGGCACCTCGGTGCAGCCCATGATGATGGTGACCGGTCCGTGGCGCTGCGCGAGCTGCAGCGCCACCTGCGAAAAACAGGCTTCGGCGAGCTGCATGTTGCCGGCCTTGACGCCCTCGAAGATGCCGCGCGTGATGATGCGGCGCTCATCGGCCAGCGGCACATGGCAGTCGAGCCCCGCCTCGGCCAGCGCCTGTTCGTAGAGCCGGACGCGGTAGGTGCCTTCGGTGGCCATCAGCGCCACGCTGCCCGCGCGCTGCTCGGCAAGATGCTGCGCCACCTCGCGCGCCATGTGCAGCAGCTCGACCTGCGGAAAGCGCTCCTGCAGCCGGGCATGCCAGGCATGCGCGGTGTTGCAGGCAATGGCCACCGCCTGGCTGCCCAGTGCGGCAAGCCGCCCGAGCGCCTGCAGCATCGGCTCGAGCGGCTGGTGCGCGCCGCTCTCGGCCGAGCCCAGCGCATCGGTGCGGTCGGGCACCGGCACCTGCGCCAGCCAGTGCTCCGGAAAGGACTGGTCCCGCACCGGCTCCCCGCGCGCGCGCATCTGCTGCGCACAGGCCTGCACGAAGAGCCGGACGAAGTCGGCCCCCGCCGCCGGGCCCATGCCGCCCAGGATGCCGACGACGTTCGTGGAAGCCATGGATCTGGTCCGTCCGTGGGTCAGGTCGCTGGCTTGTCCGAAGGCGCCTTGATGTTGTCCTTGAGCTGCTGGCTCATGGGCAGGTTCAGCGGCGCGTTCTTCGGCGGGATCGGCGACATGAACCACTTGGTGTAGAGCTTCTCGAACTCGCCGCTCTTCATCATGCCGATGAAGGTGTCGTCCACCAGCTTCTTGAAGGCCGGGTCGTCCTTGGGCAGCATGCAGGCATAGGGCTCGACCTGCAGCGCCTCGCCCACCACCTCGTAGTCGGCCGGGTTCTTGGCGTTGGCAATCAGGCCGAACAGCAGGATGTCGTCCATGGCAAACGCCACGGCGCGGTCGCTTTCCACGAGCAGGAAGGCGTCGGCGTGGTCCTTGCCGAGCACGATGTCCATGTCGAGGTTCTTCTCGGTGTTGTACTTGCGCATGACCAGCGCATTGGTGGTGCCGGTGGTGCTGGCCACCGTCTTCTTGGCGAGGTCGGCGTAGTCCTTGATCTTCGAGGACTTCTTCACCAGCAGGCGCGTGCCCGTGTAGAAATGGTTGACGGCAAAGGCCACGTCCTTGCCGCGCGCGCTGTTGTTGGTGGTGGAGCCGCACTCCAGGTCGACGGTGCCGTTGGTGATGAGCGGAATGCGGTTCTGCGAGGTCACCGGCATCAGCTGCACCTGCAGGCTGGGCTTGTTGAGCTTCTTCTTCACCGCCTCGACCACGGCGTTGGAGAGTTCGACCGAGAAGCCGATCGGCTTGTTGGGGCCGTCCAGGTAGCTGAAGGGCACCGACGACTCGCGGTAGGCGAGCGTGATCTTGCCGGACTCGGCGATCTTGGCCAGCGTGTCGGCGGCCTGGACGCCGGTGGCGGAAAGCAACACCACGGCAGCGGCGGCCATCAATGCGGAGAGTTTCATGCGAGCCTTCTTCAGATTGGTTGAACAGAGCGGCCAGTGTAAGAAGGAGTGACACAGCGCGACAATTCCAATTGAACCCTAGGCCATACCCAAAGGTTATGGGTTAGGGAAACGCGGGCGGCAAGGCATGCGCTTTGGCTATGGGCCTCCGCGCTTTTGGCATTTCCGGGCGGCGCGGCGCGCACCTACAGTCGACGCTGTCCCCTCTTCACTCCCTTTTCGGAAAGTTGCCTCCATGCATGTGTGTGTGCTGGGCGCCGGCATCGTGGGCCTGGCCACCGCCTGGCAGCTCGAACGCCGGGGCCACCAGGTCACGGTCGTCGACCGCGCCGCCCCCGGTGCGGGCGCCAGCGGCGGCAACGGCGCGCAGCTCAGCTACTCGTATGTGCAGCCGCTGGCCGATCCGTCGATCTGGAAGCAGCTGCCCAAGCTGCTGCTCTCGCCCTCCTCGCCGCTCAAGCTGAGGCCCCAGCTCGATCCGCTCCAGTGGCGCTGGGGGCTGGCCTTCATGGCGGCCTGCAATGCGCAGACCTCGCGCAGCACCACCGCGCAACTGCTCGCGCTGGCTGCGCTGAGCCGCACCGGCTTCGAGGAAATGCAGGCCGACGTGGCACCCGACTGCGACTTTTCCGCCACCGGCAAGCTGGTGCTGTACGCCAGCGCGGCCTCGCTCGACGGTGCGCGCGCGCAGCTCGAGCTGCAGCGCGCCATGGGCAGCGCGCAGCGCATCGTCTCGCCCGACGAATGCGCCGCCATCGAGCCCGCGCTCGCGGGCTATCGCGGCCGGATGGCCGGCGCCGTCTACACGCCGAGCGAATGCGCGGCCGACTGCCTCAAGGTCTGCGCCGAACTGCAGCGGGTGCTCGGCGCACGCGGCGTGCGCTTTCTGCTCGGCACCGACGTGCATGGCTTCGCGCGCAGCAACGGCCGGGTGGTGGCAGTGAACACCAGTGCCGGCGACATCGAGGCCGATGCCTTCGTGATGGCGCTGGGCTCGGCCTCGCACAGGCTCGGGCGCGCGCTGGGCGCCTACTTGCCGGTGTATCCGCTCAAGGGCTACAGCATCACGGTGGAGGTCGATCCCTCGCCCGGTGCCGCGCCCACGGTGAACGTGACCGACAGCGCCCGCAAGGTGGTGTTCGCGCGCATCGGCTCGCGGCTGCGCGTGGCGGGCATGGCGGAACTGGTGGGACACGATGCGAGCATTCCGGCCACGCGCATCGAGACGCTGGCCGCCGCCACGCGCGCCGTGTTCCCGCATGCAAGCCAGCTCGAGCAACTGCATCCGTGGACCGGCATGCGGCCGGCCACGCCCAAGGGGCTGCCGATCATCGGCCGGCTGCCGAGCGCGCCGGCGAACATGCTGTTCAACACGGGCCATGGCGCGCTGGGCTTCACGCTGGCCTTCGGCTCGGCGCAGCGGATTGCCGAGGCGCTGGAGCCTGCGGCTTCCTGAGCCGCGGCGCCACCTATCTCCGGACCAATCTCAGGCCGCCTGCTCGATCGCCTCGCGCATGCAGCGCGTGATGCCGCGCACCGCCACCGAATCGGGCTTGCCCGCAAAACGCAAGGCGCGCACCGGCACCGGAATGTGCGGCTCCAGCGCCAGCACGTCGACCTTGGCGGCGTCCGCCGAACGGGCGGTGCAGCCGTCGACCAGCGCCACGCCCAGCCCGTGGTGCGCCATCGACAGCGCGGCATGGTAAGTCTGCACCGTGACCACCGCCTGCTGGAAGCCGACGCCCGCCTGGCGGCAGGCCTGGCTCAGGCTGGTGCCCACCGGGTCGCGGCTGTCGAGCCCGATCACCGGCCGGTCGACCAGATCGTGCAGCGCCACCGAGCCGTTGCGCACCAGCGCGCGCGGCAGCATGCCCTTGGGCGCGATGCACACCATGCGTGTGTCGGCCAGCGTTTCCTGCGTGAGCGAGGGATGCACCGCGGGGCTGAAGACGAAGCCCACGTCGGCCTCCTGCAGCAGCAGCGCCGACATGATCTGCGGCGAGTGCAGCGACTCCACCGTGATCGCATAGCCCGGATGCCTCTCGCGGAAGGCCTTGAGCGCGCGCGGCAGCACCTCGTAGCTCAGCGCCAGCACGCTCAGGATGCGCAACTCGCCGGTGTCGCTGCCCGCGCGCAGGTTGGCCGCGAGGCGCTGCACCTCGTCGAGCTGCGCAAACAGCCGCTCGATGTGCGGATAGAGCGTGAGCGCCTCGGTGGTCGGTGTGAGCCGACCCTTGGCGCGCTGGAACAGCGGAAAACCCAGCTGCAGCTCGGCATGCTGCAAGGTGCGGCTCACCGCCGGCTGCGTGATGTTGATGAGCCGCGCCGCCGCGCTCACGCTGCCCGTGAGCATGATCGCGTTGAAGACCTCGATGTGGCGCAGGCGCATGGCGAGGTCAGTTGCCGATTTTGTTGCGCGAGAGATCCATCACCATGCGGGTTGCAAGATAGAGCCTCGGCTCGATGGAATCGACCAGCACGTACTCGGCGTCGGCCGAATGCGCGCCGAAGCCCTGCAGGCCGAAGCGCTCCACCACCGGCGCCTTGGTCTTGAGCGCGGCAAAGGCGGCATCGGTGCCGCCGCCGGCCACCTTGTCGTCGGCCCCCAGCGGCCGGCCGAGCTCGTCCTTGTAGATCTGCTGCGCATGCTTCGCGAGCGCGAGCGAGGCACCGGTGGCTTCGAGCGGCGGACGGCGGCGCTCGAACTTCATCTCGACCTTGGCCTCCGGAATCAGCTGCTTCTTCACGCGCTCCTGCACCTGCTGCTCGATGCGGTCGTAGTCGCTCACCTTGAGCACGCGCACGTCGGCGGCCGCGGTGGCGCTGGCCGGAATCACGTTGCGGTTGCTGCCCGAACGCGAGATGGTCCAGTTCATCTTGAGCCCGGTAGCCGGGTCGGACAGGTCGCGCATCTGCAGGATCTGGTGCGACAGTTCGTAGAGCGCGTTCACGCCCAGCTCCGGCGCCGAGCCCGCGTGCGAGGCCTTGCCCGTGACGTTCAGCGAGACCGAGGCAATGCCCGCGGTGGCCAGCGAGAGCTTGTCTTCCTTGACCGAGGCACCCTCGAACGACAGTACCGCGTCGTGCTCGCCGCCCAGCCGCGTGATGAGCGCGCGCGAACCCGGCGAGCTGATTTCCTCGTCGCCGTTGATGAGCACCGTGAGCGTGCCGTAGTCCTTGAACTTCAGCGCCTGCAGCATCGCGACCGTGTGCGTGATGACCGCCACGCCCTGCTTGTCGTCGGCAATGCCCAGGCCGTAGGCCTTGTCGCCTTCGACGCGGAACGGTTGCTTGTCGAGCATGCCCACGGTGTAGACCGTGTCCATGTGCGCGATGAGCATGATCTTCTTCTTGCCCGTGCCCTTGAAGGTGGCGCGCACCGCCCGGCCGATCTTCTCGGGCGTGTCTTCCATGCGGTAGGCCTCGGCGCTGGTGTCGACGAGTTCGACCTCGCCGCCCATGGCCTTGAATTTCGCGGCGATGAGGTCGGAGATCTTCTCCAGGCCTTCGAGGTCGCGGCTGCCCGATTCGATCGAGACCAGTTCCTTCAGCGTCTCGAGCAGCGCGGGCTTTTCCTTGGCGGCCAGCGAGGTGATGCGGGCATCGGGGGCGGCAAACGCGGTGCCGAGGCAGGCGGCGCAAACGGCGGCGAGCAAAAATTTGCGGGGCTGGAATGTCATGTGCGTGCTTCTTCTTTCTTTAGCGGAGGTGGATCAGTGCGCCTTGTCCCAGTTGGGACCGATGCCGATCTCTGCCAGCAGCGGCACCTTGAGCTCGGCCACGCCGGCCATCAGGCGCGGGATTTCGGTGCGCACCCATTCGATCTCGGCCTCGGGCACTTCGAACACCAGTTCGTCGTGCACCTGCATGATCATGCGGGTGGCGCGCTTCTCCTCGTCAAGCACGTTCTGTACCTTGATCATGCTGAGCTTGATCAGGTCGGCCGCCGTGCCCTGCATGGGCGCATTGATGGCCGCGCGCTCGGCACCGCCGCGGCGCGGGCCGTTGGGCGAATTGATCTCGGGCAGGTACAGGCGCCGGCCGAACACGGTCTCCACATAGCCCTTTTCCTTGGCCAGCGCCTTGGTCTCGTCCATGTATGCCTTCACGCCCGGATAGCGCGCAAAGTAGCGGTCGATGTAGGAGGCCGCGGCCTTGGTCTCGATGCCGAGGTTGCGCGCCAGGCCGAAGCTGCTCATGCCGTAGATGAGCCCGAAGTTGATCACCTTGGCATAGCGGCGTTGCTCGCTCGACACCTGGTCGGGCGTGGCGCCGAACACCTCCGCCGCGGTGGCGCGGTGCACGTCGATGCCCTCCCTGAACGCGCGCAGCAGCGACTCGTCGCCGCTGATGTGGGCCATGATGCGCAGCTCGATCTGCGAGTAGTCGGCGCTCGCGATCACGCTGCCGGGCGGTGCAATGAAGGCCTCGCGCACGCGGCGGCCTTCGGGCGTGCGGATCGGGATGTTCTGCAGGTTGGGATCGTTGCTCGACAGCCGGCCCGTGACCGCCACCGCCTGCGCATAGTGCGTGTGGACGCGGCCGGTGCGCGGGTTGGCGAGTTGGCCGAGCTTGTCGGTGTAGGTGCCCTTGAGCTTGGACAGGCCGCGGTGCTCGAGGATCTTGGCCGGCAGCGGATAGTCCTCGGCCAGCTTTTCGAGCACTTCCTCGTCGGTGCTCGGTGCGCCGCTCGGCGTCTTCTTGACCACCGGCAGGCCCAGCTTGGTGAAGAAGATCTCGCCGATCTGCTTGGGCGAGCCCAGGTTGAAGGGCTGGCCCGCGATCTCGTAGGCCTCCTGCTCGAGCGCCATGATGCGCGTGCCGAGTTCGTGGCTCTGCGCGGCGAGCGTGGGCGCGTCGATCAGCACGCCGTTGCGCTCGACGCGGTAGAGCGCCTCGCTCGAATCCATTTCGAGCTGGTAGATGAAGCGCAGCTTCTCGTCGCGCTCGATCTGCGGCCACAGCGCGAGGTGCACGTCGAGCGTCTGGTCGCTGTCCTCGCACGAGTATTCGGCGGCCTTGGCGATGTCGACCTGGCTGAACGGAATCTGGTGCGCGCCCTTGCCACACAGGTCCTCGTACGAGATGCCGCTGCGCCCCAGGTGCCGTTCGGCCAGGCTCGCGAGGCCGTGCGGCCGGTGCGCCTCGAGCACATAGCTCTGCAGCATGGTGTCGTGCGCATAGCCCTGCACTTCGATGCCGTGGTTGGCGAGCACATGGCGGTCGTACTTGATGTGCTGGCCGAGCTTTTTCTTCGCGGGGTTCTCGAGCCAGGGCTTGAGCCTGGCGAGCACCTCGTCGATGGGCAGCTGCACGGGCGCGTCGGGATAGTTGTGCGCCAGCGGAACATAGGCCGCCGCGCCGGGCTCGATGCTGAAGCTCACGCCGACGATGCGCGCCACCATCTCGTCGAGCGAGGTGGTCTCGGTGTCGATGGCGGCCAGCTCGGCGGCTTCCAGCTTGGCGAGCCAGGCATCGAACTGTTCCCAGGTGGTGATGGTCTCGTACTTCAGGTTGCTCGCGGGCGATGCGGCCTCCAGCGCGCCAAGGTCGGCCGATTCGTCGAACAGCCCGCCCTGGTCGGCGCTTGCGGCGGCGCCACGGGCCAGCTGCTTCTTGATGTTCTCTTCGATCAGTTCGGGCGGCACTTCCAGCGCCTCGAGCGACTTGACCAGGCTCTTGAAGCCGAACCTCTCGTAGAAAGGCTTGAGCTCGGCGGTCTGCGGCGCGCCCACCGGCAGGCCTTCGAGCGAGGGCAGGCCGACCACGTGTGCGGCCAGGTCGCAATCGGTGCGGATGGTGACGAGCTGGCGGCTCAGCGGGAGCTTGTCCAAGGCCTTGCGCAGGTTCTCGCCGGCTTGCCCCTTGACCTCGGCGGCGCGCTCGATCAGCGCATCGAGCGAGCCGTATTCGAGCAGCCACTTGGCAGCAGTCTTCGGGCCGACCTTCTCGACGCCGGGCACGTTGTCGACCGCATCGCCGACCAGCGTCTGGTAGTCGATCATCAGGTTGGGCGGCACACCGAACTCCGACGTGACCCCCGCCACGTCGCGCTTCTTGCCGTTCATCGTGTCGATGATCGTGATGTGCTCGTCCACCAGCTGGCTCAGGTCCTTGTCGCCGCTCGAAACGATCACCTCGATGCCCTGCTGCGCCGCGGTCTTGGCGAGCGTGCCGATCACGTCGTCGGCCTCGATGTCGGGCACGCAGAGCACTGGCCAGCCCATCAACTTGACCACCTCGTGGATGGGGTCGATCTGGCTGCGCAGGTCGTCGGGCATGGGGGAGCGGTTGGCCTTGTACTCGGGGTACAGGTCGTCGCGGAAGGTCTTGCCGGGCGCATCGAAGATGCAGGCCGCGTAGTCGGCGCGCACCTCGCGGCGCAGCGCCGTCATCATGTTGATCATTCCGCGGATGGCGCCGGTCGCCGGGCTCTTCGGGTCGCCCGGCACGGCCCGCAGGTCGGGCATGGCATGGAAGGCGCGGTAGAGATAGCTCGAGCCATCGACGAGCAGCAGCGTTTTCTTGTCGGTCATCGGGCCATTTTGCCGTGCCCGGACCGGCATCCCGAACCACGCCGGCAAGCGCCGCCCGCCGACACCCCGAAAGCGCCCTCGCGCCTACAATCCCTGCATGCCTAGCCCCACACTCCTGGTCGCCCGCCGCATCCTGCTGGCGCTGGCCTTTGTCGTCCCCGTTGCCGCCGTCCAGGCGCAGCCTGCGCCCGCCGCAACGCCTGCGCCGCCCGAGCCGCTACAAAACCAGGAGCAGGCCGACGGCCGCCGCAACCAGAAGGTCGAGCACATCCACACGGAAGACAGCGGCGCCTCGGTCGACGAGGTGCGCTATGGCGGCCGCACGCAGAGCATCAACGTGAAGCCCAAGGCCAACGTGCCGGGCTACGAGGTGCGGCCCAACGATCCAGGCGCGCGCACAGGTTCGGGCGATGCCAACTCGAACGGCAACGGCGCCCGGGTCTGGAACGTGATGAAGTTCTGACCGTGCCGCGCCTTCCATCTGCAGCAAGACGCTGAGCACCGCCATGGCAGTTTTTACCGAAGTCGAGTTCGGCGAGGCAGACGCGCTCGTGCAGCGCCTGGGCCTCGGCCCGCTGCGCGAGCTGCGCGGCATCGAGGGTGGCATCGAGAACACCAACTATTTCGCGACCACCGAAAGCGGCGAGTTCGTGCTGACGCTGTTCGAGCGCCTCAGCGCCGAGCAGCTTCCCTACTACCTTTGTCTCATGAAGCACCTGGCGGGCCGCGGCCTGCCGGTGCCCGAGCCGGTGGCCGATCCGGCCATCCAGCCGCCCTCGGGCCATGCGCTGACGATTCCCGCAAACGCCCCGTGCGAACTGCTGCTCAAGGTGGCGGGCAAGCCGGCCGCGCTGGTGCAGCGGCTCTCGGGCCGAAGCGAACTGGCACCAGGCACGGCCCATTGCGCCGAGCTGGGCGCCCTGCTCGCGCGCATGCACCTGGCCGCGCGCGACTTTCCGCGCATCCAGCCGAACCTGCGCGGCCTCGCATGGTGGAACGACACCGTGCCGGTGGTGCTGCCCTACGTGGACGAATCGCAGGCGGCGCTGCTGCGCGGCGAGCTCGCCTACCAGAACCACATCGCCGAATCGTCGGCCTACGCGGCGCTGCCGCGCGGCCCGGTGCATGCCGACATGTTCCGCGACAACGTGATGTTCGCCACCGGAGACGACGCCGGCGCGGCGCCGCGCCTGACCGGCGTGTTCGACTTCTATTTCGCGGGCACCGACACCTGGCTGTTCGACCTGGCCGTGTGCCTGAACGACTGGGCCATCGATCTCCCGACCGGCCAGCACGACGCCGAACGCGCCGACGCGCTGCTCGCGGCCTACGAAAGCGTGCGCCCGCTGAATGCGTCCGAGCGCGCCCTGCTGCCCGCCATGCTGCGCGCCGCGGCGCTGCGCTTCTGGATTTCGCGGCTGTGGGACTTTCACCTGCCGCGCGAAGCCAGCATGCTGAAGCCGCACGACCCGGCGCACTTCGAGCGCGTGCTGCGCGAGCGCGCCACCCATCCGCATGCCATGGCGCAGTCGCTCGAGCCGCTGCCCGCCTGACCCTTCAAAAATGAAACTCCACATCGTGCCGGCGCGAACCGGCGCCGTATGGGTCCGCCTCGGGCTCAAGACCTTCTGGCGGCAGCCGCTCGCCTTCATCTCGCTGTTCTTCCTGCTGATGGCGCTGATCTCGACGGTGTCGCTGCTGCCGCTGGTGGGCAGCGTGCTGGCGCCGATCCTGCTGCCCTTCATGACGCTGGGCCTGATGGTGGCCACCTCGGTGGCCTACACCGACAACGCGGAGGGCGCCGGCATTGCCGGCCACGCGCAGCGGCCCACCGGCTCGGCCATGTTCGTGGCGGTGGCCGCCGCCATGCGCGCCGAGTGGCGCTCGCTGGTCAAGCTCGGCGTGATCTCGGCGGCGTATTTCGTGGTGGCGGTGCTGCTCACGAGCTTCATCGACGGCGGAGAGCTGGCACGCGCCTACCTGCTCGACGACATGCCGTCGGCCGAGACCATCGCGAGCAGCGACTTCCAGGTGGCGCGCATGTTCCTCATGTGCCTGAACCTGCCGCTCTCGCTGGCGATGTGGCACGCCCCGGCGCTCGTGCACTGGCACGGCGTGGAGCCGGTCAAGAGCATCTTCTTCAGCGTGGTGGCGCTGTTCCGCAACTTCGGCGCCTACGCGCTCTTCGTGCTGGCGTGGTTCGGCGTGTTCCTGCTCGCGGGCATCGGCATGGGGCTCATCGCCACCGTGCTGATCGGCGTGGGCGCGGCGGCCGGCGGCGCGGCCCTCATCGGCAACGTGCTGATCGTGGGATCGGCGCTGGTGCTCGCGGCCATGTCGCTGAGCTCCACCTGGTTCACCTTCCGCGACAGCTTCGATCCCAGCTGATCCTTCTTCTCAATCGGCCGCGGCCCTGTCCTTGCGCAGGCTCGCGAACAGCGACCAGGCCATGCCGGCCAGCAGCAGCAGGCCGATGGCCAGCGCTCCCCACAGCCACCACTTGCGCGCCGGATCCGGCTGCGTGGGCACCGGCAATTGCGCCGCCGCGGCCACTGCTGCATCGACAGCGGCCACCGGCGGCTGCGGCAGCACGACGGTGGCCTCGTCCGCCGCCACCGGCTTGTTCGCGCTGTAGCCCGGCAACAGGGTGGCAAGCGCCAGCGCCGCGCCAGGTGGACCGCCCTGCACCGCGTTCTTCGGCGGCACGGCGTTCCAGGCCAGCGAATAAGGCGCGGCGCCTTGCGCCAGAAACACCAGCGTGCGCGGCGTGGCGCCCACCGCAATCGACGGCGGCGCCGCACCCAGCAGGCTCACCGGCCCGGCGGTGCGCAGCCGCAGGTGCGTGTAGCGTGCGCCGTCCAGCGCCAGCACCGGCGAGCGCGCCTCGCCGCCCGTTTGCGCCAGGCGGTACACCACCGTGTCGAGCAGCGGCACCTCGCCCGCACTGCCGGTGGGCGCCACAGGCGGGCGCTGCCGATGCCGCAGCGCATACAGCGGATTGCGCGGCACGGGCGCCGGGTCGGCGGGGACCGTCGGCGTGGCGGCGAGCAGGCCCGAGATGCCGACCTGCGCCAGCGTGTTGACGTCGGCCAGGTCGATGCGCAACGCTTCCAGGGGCAGGCCGCGCGGCAGTGCGTAGTCGCAGTGGTCGGCGCCGCAGCGCTCCGGCTTGAGCGCGCCGGACCATTGGAGCGGCGCCGCGGGTTCGGCCTCCTGCACGCTGTCGATCGCCACGCCGGTCAGCGGTGCACCGCTCTGCGGATCGCTCCAGCGCAGGCGCAGGAAGCGCGCATGCACGCCGCCCAGCTCGACCGCGAGGCGCTCGATGGCCTGCCCGCCGTGCGTGAGCCGCACCAACTGTTCCTCGCCGCCCACCGTCCGCCAGTGCCGCAAGTCGTCGCTGGCCTCCAGCCTGAAGGCGAACAGCCCGCGCGCCTCCGGCGCCACCTCGAAGCGCGCCTGCAGCAGGCCGCCCTTGAGCTGGCTCGCATCGATCAGCCACTGCGCCGCGTCGGCCTGCTTGCGCACCGGCTTGCGGGCCAGCGCCAGCGAGCCGTCGGGCCGCACCCTGAAGCTCGGCGACGCGTCGTCCGATGCATGGTCGGCACTCGCGGGCAGCGCAAAGATCGGCACCTCCTTCGAGCTGAAGCGCGGGGCCGCGGCCTCGTCGCGCAGCCATGCGTAGGGCACGGCATCGCCGGTGGCATTGCGCACGCGAACGTCGCGCAGGTCGCCACGCGCGGCCAGGCCGTAGATGCCCAGCGGCAGCGCGAGCCGGTAGTACGGCCCGTTGCCTTGCAGGGCAATGGGCGCGGTGGTGGCGGGCTGCGCCCCGGCCGCGCCACACCAGGCCGCGGCCATGGCCACGGTGAGGCGAACACCCGCCAGAAGAAACGACAACTTGGTGTTTTGCTTCATGCTGCACCTCCTTCGGGCAACACGACATCTTTCTCCATTTCCCTCTTCTTTGGCGGCACGGGCGCGAAATAGCCCACCAGCAGCAGCAATGCGCCCAGCTTCAGCACCACAACGCCGAGCGGCACCGCGCCGCCGACCCACGAATGGCACCGCCCATATTCACACCGGCGTGAGCTTGGCCACCGACAGCGCAAGCCACTTCACGCCATGGCGCGCGAACTTGACCTGCGCGCGCGCGTCGTCGCCGCTGCCTTCGAGCGACAGCACCGTGCCTTCGCCGAACTTGTTGTGGAACACCTGCATGCCCGAGCGCAGGCCATGCGAGGGCGCGGCCTTCTGCGGCGGCACCGGCGGGCTCGCGAAGCTGTCCTTGCCGCCGCCGTAGCCACCGCCGCCGCTGTAACTGCCCCCACCGCCGCGCGTGCTCGCATAGCCGCCGCCATAGCCGAAGGCCGAGGGCGTGAAGGCCTGGTTCTTCGGCGTGAGCCACTTGAGCGCGCCTTCGGGCAGCTCCTCGAAGAAGCGGCTCTTCACGTTGTAGCGCGTCTGGCCGTGCAGCATGCGCGTCTGCGAATGGCTCAGGTACAGGCGCTTGCGCGCGCGCGTGATCGCCACGTACATCAGGCGGCGCTCTTCCTCGAGGCTCTCGAAATCGCTCATCGAGTTCTCGTGCGGGAACAGCCCCTCTTCCATGCCGGTGATGAACACGCAGTCGAACTCCAGGCCCTTGGCGGCGTGAACGGTCATGAGCTGCACCGCGTCCTGCCCGGCCTGCGCCTGGTTGTCGCCCGACTCGAGCGCCGCATGCGTGAGGAACGCGGCCAGCGGGCTCAGCGTTTCGCCGGTCTCGGCGTCGGGCGCGAGCGGCTCGTCGATGACGGGCCGGTTCGGGTCCAGGCCCTGGCTCGCGGGCGACTGGCGCAGTTCGTCGATGGGCAGCGCCACCGCATCGCGGCCGAAGCCTTCCTGCGTGACGAAGCTCTCGGCCGCGTTCACCAGTTCTTCCAGATTCTCGATGCGGTCGGCGCCTTCGCGGTCGGCCTTGTAGTGTTCGACGAGGCCGCTGTGGTCGAGCACCAGTTCGATGATCTCGCGCAGGCTCGCGCCCTGCGTCTGCTCGCGCAGCACGTCGATCTTGGCCACGAAGGCCGTGAGGTTCGAGCCCGCCTTGCCGCCGACGGCATGCACCGCGTCGTGCAGCGAGCGGCCCGCCGTGCGCGCCGCGTCCTGCAAGGCTTCGAGCGTGCGCGCACCGATGCCGCGCGGCGGAAAGTTGACGACGCGCAGGAAGCTGGTGTCATCGTCCTTGTTCTCGAGCAGGCGCAGGTAGGCCAGCGCGTGCTTGATTTCGGCCCGCTCGAAGAAGCGCAGGCCGCCATACACGCGGTACGGCACCGAGGCGTTGAAGAGCGCCGTTTCGATCACCCGGCTCTGCGCATTGCTGCGGTAGAGCACGGCCATTTCCTTGCGGTCGAAGCCGTCGCGCACGAGCTGGCGCATTTCCTCGACCATCCACTGCGCCTCGGCCAGGTCGGTGGGCGACTCGTACACGCGCACCGGCTCGCCCGGGCCCTGGTCGGTGCGCAGGTTCTTGCCCAGGCGCTTCTTGTTGTGGCTGATGAGCTCGTTGGCCGAGTCGAGGATGTTGCTGTAGCTGCGGTAGTTCTGCTCCAGCTTGATCTGGTGGCGCACATCGAACTCGCGCACGAAGTCGGCCATGTTGCCCACGCGCGCGCCGCGAAAGGCGTAGATGCTCTGGTCGTCGTCGCCCACGGCAATCACGCTGTTGTTCTCGCCCGGCACGAACTGGCCTCCTGCCGCGGTGCTGCCCGCGAGCATCTTGATCCACGCGTACTGCAGGCGGTTGGTGTCCTGGAACTCGTCGATCAGGATGTGGCGGAAGCGCCGCTGGTAGTGCTCGCGCACCGCGTCGTTGTCGCGCAGCAGTTCGTAGCTGCGCAGCATGAGCTCGCCGAAGTCGACCACGCCTTCGCGCTGGCACTGCTCTTCGTAGAGCTGGTAGAGCTCGACCTTCTTGCGGTCGTCCTCGGTGCGAACCTCGACGTCCTTCGGACGCAGGCCGTCTTCCTTGGCGCCGGCAATGAACCACTGGGTCTGCTTGGCCGGAAAGCGCTCGTCGTCGACGTTGAACTGCTTCATGAGCCGCTTGATGGCCGAGAGCTGGTCCTGCGTGTCGAGGATCTGGAAGGTGGAAGGCAGGTTGGCCAGCTTCCAGTGCGCGCGCAAGAGCCGGTTGCACAGGCCGTGGAAGGTGCCGATCCACATGCCGCGCACGTTGACGGGCAGCATTGCCGTGAGCCGCGTCATCATTTCCTTGGCGGCCTTGTTGGTGAAGGTCACGGCCAGGATGCCGCCGGCGGAAACCTGGCCGGTCTGCAGCAGCCAGGCGATGCGGGTGGTCAGCACCCGCGTCTTGCCCGAGCCGGCGCCGGCAAGGATCAGGGCATTGCCCGCAGGCAGGGTGACCGCGGCGCGCTGCTCCGGGTTGAGGTTGGCGAGCAGGGGCGAATCGGCCGCTGGGAGTTGGGGTGCGCCGGCAGTGGCGTCGTACGAGCCGAAAAGAGACATCCCGGCATTGTAGGAAGCCGGGACGTCCCGAGGCAGCGGCGGGGTTGCCCGCGCCCTTTTTACTTCACGAGTTTCAGCGTGCCCTTCATGATCGACGAATGGCCGGGGAAGGAGCAGAAGAAGGTGTAGCTGTCAGTCGCGCCCAGCTTGGCGACCGGAAAGGTCACGCTGTCGCTTTCGCCGCCGCCGATGACCTTGGTGTGCGCCACGACGCGCGCGTCGCCGGCCTTCACATAATTTTGCGGCAGGCCCGCAGCGATGCCGTCGGCGGCGACCGCCTGCACGTCGGCCGTCTTGGCAAGCACCCAGTTGTGGCCCATGGCCTGCTTCGGCAGCTTGCCGACGTGCTTGAGCTTGACGGTGAATTCCTTGCAGCTCCTGCTCACCTCGACGGCAGGCTTGTTGAACTGCATGGCGTCGTTGCTTTCGATCTCGACGCTGCAGTCGGCAGCAAAGGCGGTGGAAGAAGCGAGCACCAGGACGGCGATGGCAGCGAGGCGGTGACGAAGCATGGGAACGATCTCCGGGAAAAACAAGAAAAACGAAAGGCGGTGCACGGCGTGCTGCGGTGGCCGCATTGTCGAGCGCGGCCGCCGCACGGCACTGATCTGCATCAAGTGGCGCCGCCGCATGCTGCACTTCGCCGCGGCAGCGCGGCCGGGCAGACCGGCCGGCGAATAAGGTCTATACGAAAGCGCGGAGGAAGGCGGGACACCACCTCCCTATAATCAATCACCGGGCCCAAGTTTCTTGTCGCCCGGTTTTTTTGTGCCTGCATGGCGCCAATGACCGGGCCGGGACCAAGCGCCCACGCCGCCGAAATCGTTCGGCGGCGCACCTTTCACAGGAAGCTTGGTTTCTCATGCAAATCTTCGATTACGACAACATCCTCCTGCTGCCGCGCAAGTGCCGCGTGGAAAGCCGCTCGGAGTGCGACGCCAGCGTGACGCTCGGCGCACGCAGCTTCCGCCTGCCGGTGGTGCCGGCCAACATGAAGACGGTGGTGGACGAGCCGATCTGCCTGTGGCTGGCGCAGAACAGCTACTTCTACGTGATGCACCGCTTCGACCTGGACAACGTCAAGTTCGTCAAGCGGATGCACGGCAAGGGCGTGTTCGCCTCGATCTCGCTGGGCGTGAAGAAGCCCGACTACGACACGGTCGACCAGCTGGCGGCCGAGGGCCTGGTGCCCGAATACATCACCATCGACATCGCGCACGGCCATGCCGACAGCGTGAAGAACATGATCGGCTACCTGAAGCAGAAGCTGCCGGGCTCCTTCGTGATTGCCGGCAACATCGGCACGCCCGAAGCCGTGATCGACCTGGAAAACTGGGGCGCCGACGCCACCAAGGTCGGCATCGGCCCCGGCAAGGTCTGCATCACCAAGCTCAAGACCGGTTTCGGCACCGGCGGCTGGCAGCTCAGCGCGCTCAAGTGGTGTGCGCGCGTGGCAACCAAGCCGATCATCGCGGACGGCGGCATTCGCGACCATGGCGACATTGCCAAGAGCGTGCGCTTCGGCGCCTCGATGGTGATGATCGGCTCGCTCTTCGCGGGGCACGAGGAGTCGCCGGGCCGGACGGTGGAGGTCGACGGCGCGCTCTTCAAGGAGTACTACGGCTCCGCCAGCGACTTCAACAAGGGCGAATACAAGCACGTCGAGGGCAAGCGCATTCTCGAGCCCATCAAGGGCAAGCTGGCCGATACGCTGATCGAGATGGAGCAGGACGTGCAGAGCTCCATCAGCTACGCGGGCGGCCGCGCGCTGATGGACATCCGCAAGGTCAACTACGTCACGCTCGGCGGCGACAACGCGGGCGAGCACCTGCTGATGTAGGCCCCGGCCGGGTCAGGCCTCCAGCAGCTGCACCGCATCGCGATGCAGCCTGTGGGCCGGGTCCGCCAGCGCATCGACGATGCTGAAGTGGTTCAGCCCCGGCAGCGATTCGCACACAGGCACGGCGTTGCGGCCCCACGCATCGCGGATCAGCGCGTTGTGGCGGATGAACTCCTCGCTTTCGTCGCCGCCCACCAGCGCATGCAGCTGGCCGCGCGCGGGGGCCGGCCACAGCGCCGGGCTCGCGCGCAGCGCATCCGTATCGGTGAGCTTCAGGACCTTTTCCAGGAAGGGCGTGCGCTGCAGCGGGCGAAGGTCGTAGAGGCCCGAGATCGACAGCGCATTGCGCACCAGCTGCGCCGGCAGGTCGGGCGACAGTGCCTTCCAGTTGCAGGCCAGCAGCGCGGCCGCCATGTGGCCGCCGGCCGAGTGCCCGGCCACGGTGATGCGCGAGGGGTCGGCGCCGAAGCTCGCGGCATTGCGCCAGGTCCACTCGAGCGCGCGCACCATCTGCATGAGGATGCCCGGCACGGTGACGGCTTCCTCCGCCGTTCCGGGACACAGCGCGTAGTTGGGCATCATCACGCACACGCCGCGGTCGTTGAACGCGGGCGCAATGAACGAATGGTCCCGCTTGTCCATTGCGCGCCAGTAGCCGCCGTGAATGAACACCAGCACCGGCGCGCCGGGCACGGGTGCGGGAAAGATGTCGAGCGTCTCGTTCACGCCTTGGCCGTAGGGCACGTCGATCCGCCCGGGCAGGGTCTCGCGCACGGCTTGCGAGTCTCGGGCCCAGCGGGTGAAGTACGCCGGGTGGTCCTTCACGCGCGCAAGATTGTTGTACATGCCTTCCAGCCAGGCGGGTTCGTACGAGGCCATGCGGGTTGTGCTTTCCTTCTTTTTTCGAAGCGCGCATCTTGGCACGCGGGCCATGCGTTCCCGGGCGCGTTCTGGTTAAAATCCGGCTTGCGTTGGGGGGGTAGCTCAGCTGGGAGAGCGCCGCGTTCGCAATGCGGAGGTCGTGAGTTCGATCCTCATCCTCTCCACCATCCCATCAGAAGGGCTCGGATTTTTCCGAGCCCTTTTTCTTTGCCTGGCCACTGGGCACTCCCTTGAGCACCGATACATCTGCTGGCTGGCGGCCGCAATTTGCATCATTCGGTAACAAAAGTACACATTGCAAACGGGGTTAACCGAAAAGTATTGCTTTCGACTACAAAAGTAGTAATGTGAAATCCTCGCACTTATTAATTTTGGCGCAAAAGTGAACCAAGGTGTTACGTCGCAAGGCTTCCTTCCCAGGGGCATGGGCGCCTCGCCGTGGTTGGCTGGCAGGGCATGAACCGTCCCATGCACTTGAAAAACCGCCATGCAAGCCCACTCCATCGACCCCGATTACGGGACCGACTCCAGCCTCACCGCCGATGCGCTCATGGTGTCGCGGATGCGGCTGGTGCTGGCGGTATCGGCGCTGCTGGCGGTTGCGGTTGACCTTCGCGACCCGCAACAACGGGTAGGCAGCGTCGTCTGGCTCACGTTTTCCTGCTACGCGCTCTACAGCCTCGGCGTGTACATCTGCACACGAAAGGGCCAGCCCTACTTCCAGGGCAAGGCCATCCACTGGTTCGACGTGCTGTGGTTCACGCTGATCGTCTTCGCAACCGGCGGCATCGGCAGCCTTTACTTCCTCTTCTACTTCTTTGCCATCCTCACGTCGTCCTTCCGCTGGGGATACGAGGAAGGCGCCCGGGTAACCATGGCCTCGGTAGCCTCGTTTGCCATCTGCGGCCTGGGAACGAGCCTCGCAAGCGACACGCCGCAGCTGCTGATGCGCACCACCTTCCTGCTGGCGCTGGGGCACATGATCGGGCACTGGGGCGGATCGAAGGTCGAACTGCGGCGGCGCCTTTCGCTGCTGAGCCAGGTGAGCCGGCTGTCGAATCCCCGGTTCGGCGTGGCCCGCACCATCGCCAGCACCATGGAGAAGACGCTGGCCTTCTACAAGGCAAGCCACTGCATTCTGCTGACGCGCGACACGGCAACCAGCAGCTGGGTCATGCGCACGCTCCGGCAAAGCCATGCGGGCGAGGCAGTCGACGTCGAGACGATCGACCAGGCCTTCGAACTGCCGCTGATGGCGCTGAACCCCGGGCACATCGTGCTGCGCAATCGCCTGCCCTGGCCGCTGAGCCGGCTGTGCGTGCAGGGCCATGCCTTCGACCTTCGCCTGCGCCACTGGTACGCACAGGACGAGCCCGGCCTGCGGCGCAGCGCCGCGGTCACCGCCATGCTGGAGGCGCGCTCCTTCATCAGCGCACCGCTCCCGATGCGCCAGGGAGAGGGCCGCATCTATGTGTCGTCCAGCGAGGGGCTGTTCCGCAAATCGGACGCGCTGTTCCTGGCGCACAT
The DNA here is from genome assembly GCF_033807855.1 of Variovorax sp. SPNA7. Lineage (NCBI taxonomy): Bacteria > Pseudomonadati > Pseudomonadota > Betaproteobacteria > Burkholderiales > Comamonadaceae > Variovorax > Variovorax sp. SPNA7. The sequence continues at coordinate 1,653,693 of NZ_CP138513.1, read as the reverse complement.
GATGGGCCAGGTCTTTCCGGTGATCGAGACGATCGGGGTGCTCGACCGGATGGCGTCGGAGGCCGCCTCGAAGGAGCGCCTGAAGATCTCGCTGGACCTGCACGACACCGCGATCCAGCCCTACATCGGCCTGAAGCTGGGGCTGAGCGCGCTGCGCAAGAAGGCAGGCGCCGACAACCCGCTGGTCGAGGACCTGGACAAGCTGGCCAGCATGGCCGATGGCGTGGTGGCCGACCTGCGCCACTATGCGGGCATCGTCAAGCATGGCGGCGAAACCCACTGCGAGTTCATTCTTCCGCACCTGCACCGCCAGGCCGCGCGCATCAAGACGCTCTACGGCATCGACATGGAGATCCTGGTCGATGGCGATGTCCACCTGGACGACCGCATGACGGCCGAAGTGCTCCAGCTGGTGCGTGAAGGGCTGAACAACATTTGCAAGCACACCCATGCGCACCGCGGCCGCATCCACATCGGATGCACGGACGGCGGGCTGCAGATCCGGATCGAGAACGAATCCTGCGGCATGGATTTCTCGAGCTTCCGCCCACGTTCCATCAGCGAACGCGCAGCCGCCCTCGGCGGAAGCGCGCAGGTCGGCCAGGGCGCGGGCGGCGCCACGGCCGTACTGATCGAAATACCCATCTAGGAAGGCGAAGGTGTCAAGATGCAAGCCACAACAACACACCCCATCGGCGTCATGCTCGTAGACGACCACCAGACCATGCTGTGGGGCCTGTCGAAGCTGATCGACGGCGAGCAGCCGCGCATGAAGGTCGTCGCCACCGCCAACTGCTTCGAGCAGGCGCTGGAACAGACCGAGCACGTGGTGCCCGATGTCATCCTCCTCGATCTGGACCTGGGGGGCCGATGCTCCCTCGACATTCTTCCCAAGCTGCTGTCGAACGACGTCTCGCGCGCGCTCATCCTCACGGCGGAACGCAAGCAGCAGACGCTGGACCTTGCCGTGCTGCGCGGCGCCAGGGGCGTGCTCTGCAAGGACGCTTCGGCCGAAGAGGTGCTCGATGCGATCGCGCGCGTGCACAAGGGCGAGCTGTGCATCGACGCGCAGGCCATGGGCCGCGTGTTCTCCGAGCTGACCGCGCCGAAGAAGCCGGCGAAGGCCGATCCCGAAGCGGCCAGGATCGCGAGCCTGACGCAGAAGGAGCGGCAGATCATCCGCGCCGTGGTGGAAGGCAGCGGCGCTGCGAACAAGACGCTCGCCTCGCGGCTGTTCGTGACCGAGCACACCTTCCGCAATCACCTCACGTCGATCTACCAGAAGCTCGACGTGGCCAACCGGCTCGAGCTGTACATCTACGCCATCAAGCACCAGCTCGACGCCGCGCCCCATTGAGCGCGGCGGCCGGGCTCAGTGCCCACCGCCGAGCATGGGCCCGATGACGCGGATCATGCGGATGATCGCCGGCATGAGGACAACCATCGAAACGCACGGAAAGATGCACAGCACCAGCGGCAGCAGCATCTTGGTCGGCACCTTGGCGGCCAACTCTTCCGCGCGAACCTGGCGCTTGTGGCGCAGGTCTTCCGAGAACACGCGCAGCGATTCGCCGATGCTGGTGCCGAACCGGTCGGCCTGCGTCAGCATGGTGGCGAAGGTTCCGATTTCTTCCACGCCGCTGCGAAGTGCAAGGTTGTGCAGCGACTTCTCACGCGTGCCGCCGGCGCGCATCTCGAGATTGGTCCAGTGCAGCTCCTGCGCCAGGGCCTCGCTCTTGACGCGGATCTCCTCGGTGACCTTGACCAGCGCGGCATCGAGCCCGAGGCCCGCCTCGACGCACACCAGCATCAGGTCGGCGGCATCGGGGAAGTTCTCGAAGATCTCGCGCTGGCGCCCCTTGATCACCATGTGCAGGACGATGTTGGGCAGGTAGCAGCCGAAGAGCGCGGCCACGGCCAGCCACAGCAGGGTGGTGAGCCCGTTGTCCGCCCCTGCCGCGCGCATCGCCACAAAGGCCAGGCCGGCAAAGCCGAGCGGCAGCAGCGTCTTCAGGCCGAAGTAGAAGAGGCTCGCATCCGGGTGGCGGACGCCCGCGTTCAGGAATTTCAATCGCAGCGGCGAGGTCTCGCCTTCGCCCGTAGGCGATGACAGCTGGGCGAAGGGTCCGACGATCTTGACGGCGGTTTCGGTCCAGGCCGACTTGCCCGACGAAGGCGCCACCGCCCGAAGGCGCTGCTCGGTGCGCGTGGGTAGCATCCAGACCACGAATCCGCCAATGGCAAGGGACACGGTCACGAAAACGAGAATGGGAAGCAGCATGGCGTTTCTCCTTCAGACACGGATCTTCACGATCTTGCGCATGATCAGCACGCCGACCACCATCAGGGCCAGCATGTACTTGACGACCGTGATGCCGATCGGATCGGTCCACAGTGGCGACATGAACGCCGGGTTGAAGGCGTTCATGAGCGCGGCCAGCGCAAAGGGCATCAGTCCGAGGATCCAGGCCGACAGGCGCCCTTCCGCCGACAGCACCCGCACCCGCGCCAGCAGCTTGAGCCGGTCGCGGATGAGCCGGCTCAGGTTGCCGAGCACCTCTGTCAGGTTGCCGCCGGAATCGCGCTGGATCAGCACCGACACCACGAAATAGCGCATGTCGGTGAGCGGCACGCGCTCGCTCATGTTCGTGAGCGCCTGCTGCAGCGAGACGCCGAAACCGACCTCGTCGGCCACCATGCGGAACTCGCCCGCGATCGGCTCGGACATTTCCTCGCCGATCATCTGCACGCTGCTCGCGAACGAATGGCCCGCGCGCAGGGCGCGCGTGACCAGGTCCAACGCGTCCGGCAGTTGCCTTTCAAGGTGCGCCAGGCGGCGGCTGCGCCTGTGGTTCAGGTAGAGCAGCGGCACCGCCGCACCGGCGGCGCCCACCAGCATCGCAATCCATGCGGGCTGGTTCGCGAGCGACGCCATCGCAAAGAAAACAAGCGCGCCGGACAGCGCGCAGGCCAGCAGCACGTGGGAGACCGTCCACTCCAGCCCGGCCTGGAGAATGAAGCGATCCAGGCTGTGGGCCCGCGGAAGCTTCAAGAGAACGCGCTGCATCCACGGTGCCTCGCTGAGCACGCGGTCCTTCACGAGCCGCGCCTGCGCGATGCGGTCGGTGGCCGCCGACAGCGCCTGCAGCCGCTTGCCGATCTTCTGCACCCCGGGGCCCCTGTAGGAACGCCACAGCATGTACAGGCCTTCGATCACCATCAGCACCGTCACGAAGACCAGCACGGACAGTGTGATGAGCGTGTCGCCAACCAGGTTGTCGAACATGATGGTCTCCTATTCGTAGTGCTTGTCGGGATCGAACATGGTGTCGGGCAGCACCACGCCGAAGGAGTGCAGGCGCTCGACGAATTTCGGCCGCACGCCGGTGGCATGGAAATACCCGCGCACCCGGCCGTCGGGGCCCATGCCGGTCTGGCGGAACGCGAAGATCTCCTGCATCGTGACCACCTCGCCTTCCATGCCGGTGATCTCCTGGATGCTGGTGACCTTGCGCCGCCCGTCGACCATGCGCAGGACCTGGATCACGACCGTGATGGCCGATGCAATCTGCTGGCGCACCGAGTGATGCGGCAGGTTCAGATTGGCCATGCTGATCATGTTCTCCAGCCGCGCCAGGGCATCGCGCGGACTGTTGGCGTGGATGGTGGTCAGCGAGCCTTCGTGGCCGGTGTTCATGGCCTGCAGCATGTCGACGGCCTCGGCCCCGCGCACCTCGCCGATCACGATGCGGTCGGGCCGCATGCGCAGCGCATTGCGCACCAGTGCACGTTGCGTGATCTCGCCCTTGCCTTCGATGTTCATCGGCCGGGTTTCCATGCGGGCCACATGCGGCTGCTGCAATTGAAGTTCGGCCGCGTCCTCGATGGTGATGATGCGTTCGGTGGCGGGAATGAAGCCCGAGAGAATGTTCAGCAGCGTCGTCTTGCCGGCGCCGGTGCCGCCGGAGATCAGCATGTTGATCTTCGCGCTGGCCAGCCCTTCGAGCATCAGCCCCATCTGCGGCGTGAGCGTCTTGAGGTCGTTCACCAGGTTTTCCATCTTCAGCGGGATCTTCGCGAAGCGGCGAATCGACATCATCGGACCGTCCAGCGCCACCGGTGCGACCACCGCATTGACACGCGATCCGTCCGGCAGCCGGGCATCGACCATCGGGCTCGATTCGTCGATGCGCCGCCCTACCAGCGAGACGATCTTGTCGATGATGCGCAGCAGGTGTTTCTCGTCGGTGAAGCTCACGTCCGTCAACTCCAGCCGGCCCTTGCGCTCGACATAGATCTGGTCGTGCGAGTTGACCAGGATGTCCGACACCGTGGGGTCGGCCATCAACAGCTCGATCGGTCCGAAGCCGAGCATCTCGTGCTGGATGTCGCGGATCAGCGTGCGCCGTTCGATGTCGTTCAGCGCCTCGGGCTCTTCCTGCAGCAGCCGCGCGACCATGGTGGAGATCTCATGGCGCAGCACCTCGGGCTTCAGGGTTTCGAGCACCGCGAGGTCGAAACGGTCCAGCAGTTTCAGGTGCATTCGCTCCTTCAGGAGCTTGTAGGTATCCGAGGCAAAGGACGAAAGCGCCCCATCGGCCACGGGCAACGCCGGCGGGCGGGCGACCGGCGCGGCTTCGATCGCATTGAGCTGTTCTCTGAATGACATGTGGACCTGCCTTGCTGTTGGAGAAAGAAGATTCGTGGGCGCGCAATTCGGGAGTCAGGCGCGGCGAAAGAGTCGGCCGATGAAGCCTGGCGCTTCCTTCGGGCGTGGACTGAGCGTGTGGGAGATCTCCTCGAGCCGCTTGCAGAGCGTGCTGCCCCGGGACATTTCCGCCAGCGGCACGCCGCGGTTGATCGAGGCGTCCACGTCCTTGCCGCCATCGGGCACGCTGACCAGCGTGGCTCCGCCCAGCGAACGGCGCATGTCGGACAAGCCGATCTCCGTGCCACCGGCGCTGCGGTTGACCAACAGCTCGACCTTGCCGGCCGGATAGCCGAGCGACTTGAACACCTGCACGAGGCGCGTCACGTTGCGGATGTGCGGCAGGCTGGGCTGGAGCACCGGAAAGATCCGGTCGGCGCGGTCCATGACACGTATGGCGAGCGGATCGATACGCAAGCCCAGGTCGAACAGCACGAAGTCGTACTGCGCCGCGGCCACCTGCAGGATGGCATCGATGTGCTCGGCCTTGACCTCCAGGGCGCGCGAAAGGTCCTCCGGTGCGGCCAGAATGCTGAAGCCCGGCGCCACCTTCACCACGCTTGCGGCGAGCAGCGAGGCATCGAGCCGGCCGATGTCGCGCGCCACGTCGGCCACCGTGGAAGTCGGCCGCAGGTCGCTCACATAGGAAAGCGCATCGCCGAACTGCAGGTTCAGGTCGATCAGCAGCACCGAGCGCCGCATCGAGAGCTGATGCCCGATGTTGGTCGCGAGGAAGGTGGCACCGCTGCCCCCCTTGCAGGGCATGAACGCGACGACCTGGCCCGGCTCACGCGCTTGCGTGCCGGCCATCTTTACTGCAATGCGCTCCACGGTCGCCTCGAGCGCCGCCGGCTCGGGCGGTGAAGGCAGCACTTCGCGCACGCCCGAACGCATGGCAAGAATCAGGAACTCGGGCGTCTGCATCGCGCACAGCAGCACCACCGCGATCGAGGGATTGCGCATCGTGAGCTGCTCCACCATCGCCACCTCATGGGGGTCGCAGCACATGCCGTCCACCAGCAGCAACTCAGGCGTCGATTGCTCAACCACCCACTGCATGCGGCTCTTGCCTCCTTCGAACACCGAGACCGCGTGGGAGCGGGCCTCCAGCACCTTGCGCATGTCCTGCAGGTGGGCGGGATTGGGGGAGATGATGGAGATTTTCATGATGATGTAGCTCGGAGTTAAGTGCAGATCAGGAGCAGACGGCGCTGCTGTTCGGGTCTTGGCCCATGATTTCGCGCGGCAGATAGGTGGAAAAACTCGGCATCGGGATCGGGGCATGCGTTCCGAATCCAATGGGCGAGATCCACTGGTAGTCGAGATCGAGGATGCGGACATTCACGCCGCTGCAATTGGCGGCGGTACAGGTCGCACTGACGCTGCCGTCCGCGTCGTACCAGTCGATGCCGACGTTGGCTGCCGTCAATTGCGGCAGGAACTTCTGCATGTTGGAAAGCACGACGGTGGCATCTCGGTCGCACACGACGGCTGCGCGAGCGCCCCAGCGCGTCGCTTCGGCAGCTGCATTCCACGTCCACAACATGCGTGCGAAATCCAAGATGCCCAGCAGGAAGGTCAGGAAGAGCATCAGGACCAGCGCGAACTCCACCGCGGTCGCACCGGTCTGCCGTGTTCGATTCATGATTGACCTCGCATGGTGGCGCTGATATCCCCGAACGGGATGTCTCCATTCGCATCGCCGAAGGTGAGCCCGAACGCCCCGGTGATGAGCGGGCGGAACTTGTATCCCGTGACCTTGATGGTCACGGTATTGATGGCCGGGCCGCTGCCCTTGAACTGCCAGGTCGGATCGGGAACGTGAGAAATTTCGAGGCCCAGGACCAATGGCGAGACGCCACCGGCCGGGTTGCCAAAGACCACCAGGTTCTTGGCGGTCGTGATCTTGGCGGGATCCGTGGTTGCGATCGACGGATCCTGGGTGGACAGATAGCGGGAGGCGTCTCGCAGCGATTTCGCGATGGTGTTGTACTGGTACAGCGCCCGCCCGAACTCGGTCGTGATGAACGTCAGGATGAGCAGCAATGGAAGGATCAGGGCAAATTCGACCAGGGCCACGCCGTTCTGCTTCTTCTTCATGACATCTCTCCTACTGCACGAGCGTAGGGACCTTGGGGCCGCTCGTGCCGCCGGCCAGACCTGCGGTCGCACATGGACTGCCGACGGACTCCGCATCGCCGATGAACTCGAGCCACATCTTCGACTTCTTCCCGCTCGCGTTCTTCTCCAGCGGATGCAGCATCAGCATGCAGGCAAAGCCCTTGAGCGTGATCGATGGGCAATCGACCACGGCGGTTGTGACCACGCGTCGATTGGCGCCCTTGGTGTAGTCGGTGGAACTGAAATTTCCCTGGGTCTTGAGGTTCTTGGTGTCGGGATTCTTGTTGTCCCCTTCGTAGGGCGCGAATGCGTTGCGCTTGGCGGTAAATCCGTTCGGTCCGGGGTCGTCATACCGGCCTGGGTTGGTGGCGGCAGCGCTGTCGGCATACCAGGCGTATCCGGTCTGATCGGGAATGGCAGTCGTGGCCTCGAGGCTGCCCTGATAGATGCCGAAGCGGGTATTCCAGGCTGCGACGGCGCCATTGGTCTTGCCCGCCTTGCCGACATCCGTATCGATGCCGGGAAGGCCGCATTGCCCGCTGCTCGTCAGAAGATCCTTGATCTCGCGTGCCCCGCCGCCGCTTCCGGTGAAATCCACCCAGTGGAACTGACCGGATTCCACATCGTCGTTCTCGTTGGTCACGCCCTCGATCCATTCGCCTCGTGTAAACCCCCAAGGTGTTGCTGCAGATCTTTGACAGACACCGACAGGAACCATGCAATTGGTCTGTGACGGCGCCCGCGTGGCAACGGCGACCGCGGCGACGCTCTGCGATGCCGCGTACGTGCCGTTTCCACTGAACGCGCTCAGCGCATGAAGAATCCACGGTGCGATGCCCGACTTCGTGTGCACGCACTTGGCATACCGGGCATTCGCGACCGGCGTGAAGGTATGGCTGTAGCTACCGATCAGCGAGTCGCTGAACACGATGTTGGTCTCGGCGATGCCGGTCGCCGCGCCTTGAAAATTGATCTTGTTGAGATCGGCTGCGGTCTTGCCTGCACTGGTGGCACGGGTCAACGCATCGGGGGCGCCGTCGAGTTCCTGCGCGGCAGACAGGGCACAACTGTCCAGGGCGGTCTGCAACTCCGTTTTCACGATGAAGAGACGGCCGAAATCCAGGGCGATTCCCATGAACCCAAGCAGGAAGAGAAGAACGAGTGCCACGGTCACGATCACGGCACCTTCCTGCTTTTTGCGACTGCCTGTCCTGTACATGGAAGACCTCATTTCTTGGGATGAATCGATGAAGCAGTGATCGCATTCGAGGCAAGTGGGCTTGAGTCCAGGAAGGGCCCAGGCGCCACTGCCACGTTTTCTCAAGTGGGAGCTGATACCCGCATCACCCTGCGCAGGTAACCATGTCGCCCGAGAGGCAGGCGGCCACGCGTTCAATGAAGGTTGTGAAGTAACCCCCGGTGGTCAGGCCCTGCAGTGCAATGACGAGGGCAATTGACACGACTGCGATGATGAGCGCGTACTCGATGACTTGCGCACCGTCCTCTTCCTTGGCGAACGAGGACATGAAATTGCCGGCACGGATAAAAAGTTGGTTCATTTTTTCACCTTTGAAATTGCAGTAAGAAAACAAAAAATCTTGCGTTGGCTTTTGGGTTGATTGACTTCTATCTTTGTGAGGCAACTCCTTTCTGTTCGAATTCAAGAATCGTTCGAGGGCCGCCTAACGCCCCTCACCGCCGCCACCTCCACCACCAATCGCGCCACCGATGTTGATGACGTTGACCGCCGGGGGTGGCGACTTGTAGGATTTCTGGTACTGCTGCATCGACTCGCGCGCCGCGCGGCCGTCCATGCCCACCACCGGATTCCCGTCCTTGCCGGCATCGGGATTGATGGTCATCTTCTTCTTGGCGTCGCGCACCGCATCGCCAAAGCGCGCGTCGTAGTGGGGTGTGACGTGGGAGCAGCCGGTGCCCACGAGCAGCGTCAGCGCGAGGATGGTCGACTTGAACATGGTGATGCTCCTTACAGGGGATTGCTGGCCGGTGCGACCGGGGCCGGGGTGCTGCTTTCGAGGGCACCGTTCAGGTAGACCTCGGCGCGGCTCGGAACGACGTGGTTGTCGGTCGGAACGCGAGGCGATTCGCCCAGCGGCCGAACAAGGCGCGGCGTGATCACGAACATCAGCTCGGTCTGGTCGTTCTGGAACTCGGTGCTGCGGAACAGCGCGCCCATCACCGGGACCTCGCCGAGGCCGGGGTAGCGCTTGATGGTCTCCGTGACGTTGCTCTTGATGAGCCCCGCAATGACGAAGCTCTGCCCGTCGTTGAGCTGCACGGTGGTGTCGGCACGGCGTACCGTCAGCGAAGGCAGCACGGCCGTCACGCCGCCCACGGTGGTGAAGGGAGATCCCGTCTGCGACAGGTCCGACACCTCCGAGATCATCTTGAGATTGATCCGTCCGCCGTTGAGCACGGTGGGCGTGAACTTCACGCCAATGCCAAACTCTTTTTCTTCCAGTGTGATGGTCGAGCCGGCGCGGCCGTTGGAGTTCTGCGAAACGGGGATGAAGATCTTTCCGCCCGACAGGAAGCTGGCCTGCTGCCCGCTGATGGACATGATGTTGGGCTCTGCTAGGATGCGCACCAGGCCGTCGTCTTTCTGGCCATCGATGGCGATGGATGCGCGGCCGATCCGCAGCGCCTCGACAAGGCCCGACCCGCCGCTCAGGAAATCGGAGATCAGCGAATAGGTGTTGAGCCCGCCGCTGGCCGTGCGAAGCAGGCCGACACGGGCGCCCAGCCGGTCCAGCAGTGTCTTGCTGACTTCGGCGATCTTCACTTCGAGCATGACCTGCTGCGGCGCCGTGACGCGCAGCAGATTCACCACCTTCTTGCCGTCGGCGCCGTAGGCCGAGGCCAGGGTCAGCACGTCGTCGAGCTTGAGCGCGTCGCTCACTTCGCCGGTGAGCACGATGGACTTCTCGGCGCTGCGCACACGAATCCGACTCTCTTCGGGCATCAGCTCGGCCAGTTTGGACTGCAGCGCGCCCGGGTCGATCGTGACGATGACGTCCTTGATGAAGCAGGTGCCCTCGGCGTTCTGCAGCACCACGTTCATCGAGCCAGCCTGGCGGCCGCGAAAGAAAAGATCGGTGGGGCTGAGCAGCATCACATCGACATCGGCCACGCCGTCGCCTGAGCCCTTTGCCGCAGCGGGCGCCTGTGCCGGCTGCGCCGCGGCTGCCGGGGCATTGCTCGGCGGCTGCCCGCTCACCACGATGCGCGCGACGCGTGCCTTGAGCGGAATGACCACCGACTTGCCCAGCACCGCGTAGGTGGGCTGGTCGTCCGGAATGATGGCCGTGCAGCGGCGCATTGCGGGTGCGGCGGCCGGCGCGGGTGCCGATGGCGCCGCGACCGGGGTCAGGGCCGGAGCCGGGGCTGCTGCAGGCTCCGCCGCAAACCCGGGCGCTGCCAGGGTCGTAAGCGCCGCCAGCAGCCAGGCGGATGAAGAAGAAAGATGTTGCACTTGTGGTTCCTCCAGGCGGGTGATCAGAAGCAGGTGAGCGAGCGGGCTGCGTGCTGGATCACTTCCACGCACTCGGATTGCCGCTGCACCACGGGGGCGGTACGCGGCACTCGCGCAGGGGCCGGCCGCGCTGCCACGGTGGTGGAGATCGGCAGGATTTCCTTCTCGCCGAACAACTGGCCCTTGGTGATGCCTGCGGTGGCGACCGTGGTCTTGTCCATCTGGTTGCGCAGCACCAGCGAGAGGGTTCCCACGCTGCGTGCCAGGTCGAGCTTTTCGGAATCTTCGAGCGACAGCTCCAGCGTCACGGCGCTGACCACCTTCGGCTTGGTGTCGTCGCGGTTGGCTTCTTGCGCCACTGCCAGCACCAGCACCTTTTCAAGCACGGTCTTGCTGATCTGGCGGTTCTCTTCGCCGCGGTTCTTGTCCTGCTGCGCGTTGACCATCACGTCGACGTAGTTGCCCGGCAGTGCAAAGCCCGCCACGCCCACCACGTCGTTGACCCGCACGGTCATGGCGCGCTTGCCGCTGGCAATGACGGCGGAGAGGCCGCCCTTGGTGCCGACCGGCGCGAGCTTGCCTTCCAGGATGGCCTCGCCGCGCAGCACGCCGACCTTGACCACGCGGTCCTCGAGCGACTTGGCGTCCTTGAACGAACCGGTCGGCAGCGAGCCGCTCGGCCAGTCGACCAGCGACAGCATCTGCGGGTTGACCCGGCTGCCCAGTTCGATGTCGACGGCGGCCACCACCACCTTGTTGGATGCGATCCCGCCTTGTCGGGAAACCCAGCCCGCTGCGTAGACCGCGGCCGCCAGGCCGGTCAGGAGGGCCAGCAGAAGCAGCCCGAGCGCCTTGATGTTTTTCATGCGAATCTCCGCCGTGGATGGATGAATGAAGGATGGGACGGGCTAGACGAAGCCCAACTGATGCGCCAGGACCTGTGCGATCGTCCCCACGCAAATGCAGATGCCGTAAGGCAGCTTTCCGATGGATTGCCGCGTGTCGATCGTTCCGTTCGGCCGTATGCCCGCAATGCCCGAGACGACGATGCCCTGCGCGGCACCCTTGACGTTGGCCAGCATGTGGCCCAGGCGGCGCCGGTGAATGGCCACCGCCACGGCCGCAAAGCCCCCGGCAATGCAGGTGAACAGGATGGCCTGCAGCGTCTGGTAGGGGCCGAGAAAGGCGCCGACCATCGCCATCAGCTTGACGTCGCCCGCGCCCATGATCCCCAGCACATAGAACGGCAGCATGATCGCGAGGCCGGTACCCAGGCCGCCCAGGGCAGTCATCGCGCCTGTCATCGGCGTGCGCGCCGCGAAGGTGCCGTAGACGATCGCGAACACCATGCCGCCGAAGGTCAGCCAGTTGGGAATGCGGTAGAAGCGCACGTCGCTCACCGCGGCCATCACCAGCAGCACGAAGAGCCCGCCCATGCGGAAGTCCGAGGCCAGCATGGTCAGCAGATCGAGGACGGCGTTGAATTCCTGCATGGCGCGGACCTCAGGCGCTGCGCCGCACGGCAAGCAGCAGGAGCAGGCACACAACCACCACCAGCGAACCGATGAGCGCGGCTTCCATGAACGACATGCCCGCGTCCTCGCGCAGCAGGGTCATGAAGCCTCTTGGCAGCAGGTTGAGCGTTTCCATGCGTGTTCCCCAGTGATGTTTGTCGGCCGGCACCGCTTCTTTCCCCTTGCCGGGCCGAAGCGTTTTGCCGTGGGGTCACTGTAGAAATCGCGCCGCATGCGCACATGAGCAGTGCGCCCCTTTTCCAGGGAGACAAGCGCCCCGCCCTCTTGGCCCGCAACCATGACAAAGCGCCTGCCCGGAAGCGGCGCGCGGAGGGGCGAAAAAAAAGGCCCTGGCGTTGCCGCCAGGGCCCTTGCTGCTGCTGTTGCTTCAGCTCAGGTGTCGAGCGTCAGGTGCTGGCCATGCAGCGCCGCGGCCGCGGGCGACGCAAGAAAGCCGATGGTCTGCGCCGCGACGGCGGTCGACACCCATCCGGCGGGATTGGCGTCCGGCATGGCCTGCCGATTGGCCGGCGTGTCGAGCACGCTGGGCGCCACGCTGTTGATGGCCACGCCATGCGGGGCGGCCTCGGCGGCCATGGCCTCGACCAGGCGCTGCAGCGCGCTCTTCGACGCGATGTACGCCGCCATGGCCGGCAGGCCGCGCGCCGCCACCTTGGCCGTCACCGCCACGATGCGGCCGGCGCCGTGCTCGATCATCGAGGGCAGCACCGCCTGCGTCACCGCCACGAAGGACCAGGCGTTGAGGTTCATCATCCGGTCCCAGCTCGCCCGCGTGAGCGCGTGCGTGGCCTCGCCCATCTCGAAGCCGCCGGCAATGTGGACCAGCGCGTCGATGCGGCCGAAGGCCTTGAGCGCCTGGCTCGCGAGTTCCGACATGTCGGCCGCCGAGGTCACGTCGCCCGCGAGCAGCAGGTGCTGCGAATTGTCCAGGCCCGGAAAGACCTCGGCCAAGCGGTCCGCACGATGGTCGACCAGCGCCAGGCGCGCGCCCTGCTCGAGGAAATGCTGGACCACCGCACGGCCCAGCGCGCCCGCGGCCCCGGTGATCACAACATGGGACATGGTGGTGGTATCTGTCATGGAAGATCTCCTGATGGAGGGACCGCGGCCCCGTCGATGATGGCGAATCCTAACGCCGCCGCACACAAAATCGTTGAGCCCCTGAATTTTTACGCTATACTTGTGGTCTTGCCAAAAAACGCAAAACGTTTTGTGCAAGGGCTCTTAGCTCAGTTGGTAGAGCAGCGGACTCTTAATCCGTAGGTCGAGTGTTCGAGTCACTCAGGGCCCACCAACCAACATCGCGGAAACGCTGAAAAGCCCGCTACCTCACCGGTAGCGGGCTTTTTTCATTGGCCTCCCTGGAACACTACAGCGCGCCGTCCAGCCAGCCCTCGACAAACCGCGCCAGCACTTCCCGCCTTTCCCGCACCTCCGCCAGCAGGTACTGGCGCGCATGTTCCTGAGCCAGTTCGTTCGACAAAAACCAGGCCTCGCGCGCTGGGTCTCCGTGCGGGGGCGGCGCGCCCCATGATGCGGCGCCGTTGCCGAGAAAGGCTTCCGTCACGGGCAGGCGCCCATCGGTGCGGCCCAGTTCCGACAGCGGATTGCGCGGGCCGCCGAGTTCGATGCGGACGTGCACGATGTCTTCTTCCACCGCGATGGACGCCCCCAGGCCGCCTTGCTGCTGCACCTGCCAGAGCTGGGCGGCGCTGGCATGGCGCACCCAGCTTTCCAATGCCCGCTCAAGGCTTTCGATGATGGCTTGCTTGTTGTCCATGCGGCACTCACTCCTTCATGTTCATATCGATGCCTTGCAGCACTACCACTCGCCGACCTCGCGCACGCGCTGGTCGAGGTCGGGATATTCAAGGCTGCGGTCCGTTGGCGCAAGCGAAGGCGCCGCTGCGCCCTGCCCGGCCGCCGCACCGATGCCCAGGCGCTGCGCGAGCGCCCACGCCATGCGGCGGCGCGGCTGCGCCGGACGGACCGCGATCATCCGGATGGGGGTGTTGCTGCGCTTGCGCATGGTGGCTCCTTGGGTTGATGACGCGGGGTTTCTCCATTTCGGTTGTGTCCTCGCGCGACGGACAGCACCCTGGGGTGCTGCCCCGTACGACGTCGCTGCACAGGAACGGTCCACTTTCCTGCACATCCCGCCAGGCCGTCCACGCGGCTGGAAACTGGCGGTGTGGCGAAGGCACACCCGAAATGGCAAAACCAAAAAAACAAAAAAGGCCCGGAACCTTGCGGTGTCCGGGCCTCTGGTGAAGAGAGCTTGGGAAGTGCGCTTTAAGCGCAACCTCCACCCGGGGGCATCTGACCTTTGAACGCTGCAACGCGCACGAGCGATCGGCCCGAAGCGGGTCGAATGCTGGTGAGGTTCAGTGCGGTGGGGGTCACGATGGTTCCTGGTTGAAGTTTTCTTCTTTGTGCGGCCGAAACCGCGAATGAGCCGAACTGTAAATAGTGTTTACGGGAGCGTCAACAACCGGGACAATCTTTCTCTGTCTCGTTGTTGTTGTTTTCAAACAGTGCCCAATATCACCGTCGCGCGTCGCCGCAATGTTCTTGCGCTGCACCGCCGCTTTCTCGAAGGGGCCATTGCAGCCGGCCTGCCCGCCAAGGGACTGGACCAGGCCTTTGCCGGGAAGATCGAAATCTCGCCCAGCATGTGGAGCCAGATCAAGAGCTCCCGCCCGATCGGTGACAACCTGGCGCGGCAGATCGAGCAGCACTGCGAGGTGGAGGCGGGCTGGCTCGACAAGGAAGACCGTCCCTCCGAAGTGCCCGATGCGGCGGAAGAGCGCTTCATCGCGGCCGCGCGCGAGGCCTGGCGGCAGGCCAACGCCAAGGGAAAAAGGGAACTCAGCGGCTGGCTCAAGCAGCGTGCGGCGCGCCCGCCCGGCGACGAGCCGCCGCCTTGATTCTTTTCAGGCGAGCGAGGGCGCGCCGCGCAGGATGGCGGTGCGCAGGTCTTGCGGAATTTCCACGGCGCGATGGCTCTCGAGCGAGGTGGTCACGAGTACCTGCTTGACCTGCATGCGCAGTTCGCCGCTGGCGGGATCGAAGCAGCGCAGCACGAGCGTCATGGAGCGCGAGCCCAGCCGCTCTACCGCAAGGCCCAGCGTGACGCGGTCGCCCATGCGGCTTACGGCGCGGAAGTCGGCCTCGAGCCGCACCGTGGGCAGGCCGATGCGCCGCTCGGCGATAAGCGCGTGGTAGCCGATGCCGAGCCCTTCGCTCACCCAATCTTCCACCAGGCCGTTGAGCATGATGAAGTACTGCGGATAGAAGACGATGCCCGCCGGGTCGCAATCGGAAAAGCGGATCATCCGTGCGCGCTGGAACTCCGCCTGGGGTGCTTCGGTTTCGCCTGTGCTCGTCGCCATCAGTCCTCCTCGCCCGCAGGCTCGCTGCGCATCACGTGCACGCGCAGCTGGCCGAGCTGGGCATGCATCTGCCTGACGGTCTTCATGTCGAGGCCCGAGAACATCTCGAGGATCCATTGTTCGTGTTCCTTGGCCATGGTCTCGAAGCTCGCGCGGCCCTTGGGCGTGAGGCTCACGATCCACGAGCGGCGGTCGTCGGGGCTGTGGGCGCGCGCCACCAGGCCGTCACGCTCCAGCTCGTCAGTCAGGCCCGTGACGTTGCCGCCGGTCACCATCAGGTAGCGCGACAGCACGCGCATCTTCAGGCCCTCTTCATAGCGGTAGAGCTGGGCCATGTAGTCGAAGCGCGCCAGCGAGATGCCGAAGCGTTCGCGCAGCCGGCGCCGGATCTCGGCTTCGATCTGCGTGGTGCTGGCGAGCATGCGCAGCCACAGCCTGAGCATGGCGTGGTCTTCGCGGCCGGCGCGGGCCTCGTGGCCGAGCTCTTCGGCATCGCTGAGCGCGGCATGCGAGGCGTCGTTGCGCATCACATCACCTCCCCGCCCGAGACCGAGACCGACTGCCCGGTGACGGATGCGGCGCCCTCCCCGCAAAGCCAGCGCACCGCGTCGGCCACCTCGGCGGGCTGCACGATGCGGCGCTGCGGATTGGCGCTGGAGAACTCGGCCAGCGCATCGGCTTCGCTGCGGCCGGTCTTGCCCACCACGTTGGCAACGCTCGCGCGCAGGATGTCGGTGTCGGTGTAGCCGGGGCACACCGCGTTCACCGTGACGCCCTTGCGCGCCACCTCGAGCGCGAGCGAGCGCGTGAGCCCGACCACGCCATGCTTGGCCGCCGCATAGGCCGCGACGTAGGCATAGCCCTTCTGGCCCGCGGTGCTGGCGATGTTGACGATGCGGCCCCAGCCGGCTTCGAGCATGTCGGGCAGCGCGGCCTGCGTGCACAGGAATGTGCCGGTGAGGTTCACCGACAGCATGCGCTGCCAGAGTTCGGCCGAGGTCTTGAGAAAGGGCGCGCTCTCGGCCGCGCCCGCGTTGTTGACGAGGATGGCGAGCGGCCCGCGTTCGGCACGCGCCAGCGCAAAGGCCGACTGCACGGCCTGCGCGTCGGCCACGTCGGCCGCGGCCACGCCGTGGCCCTGGCCCGCGAGCGTCGCGGCCACGCGCTGTAGCGCATCGAGGTCGCGCCCCAACAGCGTGAGCGTTGCGCCCTCCGCAGCCAGGGTGCGGGCGATCTCGGCCCCGATGCCGCGCGCGGCGCCGGTGACGAGGGCATGGCGGCCGGTCAATGAATTTGCGTGCATACCTGAATTGTTTAGTTCTGAACTATTTTAGCGTGTACGGCGCATCGCCTGTTCAGCGCATGAAACGGCCGCCGTTGAGGTCCAGCGTGGCGCCCGTCATGAAGGCGGCCGCGGGCGACGCGAGGTAGACGACGGCGGCCGCCACCTCTTCGGCCTCGCCGAAGCGGCCGAGCGGAATGGCGGCCTTCACCGCCTGCTGCCGCGCCGGGTCCAATGCATCGAGCGCGGGGCTGCGAACCGCTGCCGGGGCCAGTGCGTTCACCGTGACGCCATGCGGCGCGAGTTCCTGCGCGAAGCTGCGCGTCAGTGCCAGCAGCGCCGCCTTGCTGGCCGCATAGTGCACGCCGGTCGCGGCACTGGGCTGCTGGCCCGCCAACGACGCCAGGTTGACGATGCGCCCGGACCCGCGCTCGCGCATGTGCCGCCCGGCAATGCGGCAGCCGAAGAAGCTGCCGCGCAGGTTGACGGCCAGCACGTCGTCCCACTCGTCGGGCGTGATGTCCCAGAGCGAAATAAACGGCGTGCGCGCGGCGTTGTTGACCAGCACGTCGATGGCGCCGAAGCGGGCCACTGCCGCCTCGAAGCAGCGCGCGAACGCCGGCTCGCTGCGCACGTCGAGTTCCATTGCGATGCAATCGGCGCCCGCGGCGCCCGCGGCGCGCAGGCCCGCGGCCGCCGATTCGGCACTGCCTGTGTCGATGTCCGCAAGCACCACGCGCGCACCCGCTTCAGCCAACCCGCGCGCAATGGCGGCACCCAGGCCCTGCCCCGCGCCGGTCACGAACGCGGCCTGGCCGGCAAGCGGTGGCGGCGCGGAACTCATGCCGTCTTTGCCGCGGGACGAACGGCAAGCCGCCCGTCCCAGGTCTGTTCGCCGACGCCGCGCTCGCGCAGCTTGAACTTCTGCACCTTGCCGTTTTCGGTGCGCGGCAGGTCGGCCAGCACGTCGATGTAGCGCGGCACCGCGAAGTACGGCAGGCGGCTCTCGCAGAAGCGCGCCAGTTCGGCCGGGTCGATGCGCTGGCCCTCGCGCGGCACCAGCGCGGCCATCACCTCGTCCTCGGCCAGTTCGGACTGCACCGGGTACACGGCGCACGAAGCCACGCCGGGGTGGCTCAGCAGCACCTGCTCGACTTCGAAGGACGAGATGTTTTCGCCGCGCCTGCGGATCGCATCCTTGATGCGGTCGACAAAGCGAAAGGCGCCATCGGCATCGCGCACCACGCGGTCGCCAGTATGGAACCACAGGTTGCGCCAAGCCTCGACCGTCTGCTCGGGCATGTTGAAGTAGCCGCTCGCAAAGGCGTGGGGCTCTTCCGCGCGCAGCAGCAGTTCGCCGGCCTCGCCTGCCGGCAGTTCCACATCGCCTTCGTCTGCCACACGCGCCTGGAAGCCGGGACGCAGCCAGCCCATGACGCCGCCGCGCGGCGAATCCGGCGCAGTGGCAATCGCGAAGTTGGTCTCGGTCGACCCATAGCCTTCGAGCAGCGCCACGCCAGTGCGCGCCCTGAAGGCCTGCCCGGCGGCCGAGGGCACGCCCGGCCCGAGCCCGATGCGCACGCGGTGGTCGCGCTCGCCATCGCCCTCGGGCTGGGCAAGCAGGATCGGCACCATCGCACCCAGCAGGTAGACCACCGTCGCACCGTTGGCGCGCATCGACGGCCAGAAGCCCGATGCCGAGAAGCGCGATTCGAACACCACCTCGGCCCCGGTCAGCGCGGCCTGCGCGAAGGTGTTGAGCGCGTTGATGTGAAAGAGCGGCAGCGTGGTGCACAGCACGTCGTCGCGGCCAACGCCGAGCACTTCGGCGCTGTTCACGCCCCACCAGAAATACTGCGCATGCGGACAGACCACGCCCTTGGCCGGGCCGGTGGTACCGGAGGTGTACAGGATGGCGAGCGGATCGCCGGGCTGCACCGCGGCGGGTGCGATGGCCTGCGCGCCTTCCGGGTAGCTGGAGGCGCGGACGCCTGCGGGCGGCGTCCATGATGCGGGCGCCTGGCCGACGATCCAGAGCTCGCGCAGGGAGGTGCGCCCCAGGTCGGCCGCCTTCAGCCGTTCGAGAAAGCCCGCCTCGATCACCAGCAGCTTCGCCTCGCTGTTGGCAAGGAAGTATTCGATCTGCGGCCCCATCGACGCGGTGTTGACCGGCACCACCGATGCGCCGAGCCAGCCCGCACCGAGAAAGGTTTCGAGAAACTCGATGCGGTTGCCGCACATCACCGCGATGCGGTCGCCGCGCGCCACGCCGGCCTCTGCCAGCGCGCCGGCACGCACCGCAGCCGCCTGAGCGGCGTCGCCATGCGTCCACTGACCGCCCGCGATACGCAGCAACGGGCGCCCGGCGAAGCGTTCCGACTGCCGCTGCAGCATCGCGGGCAGCGTGCGCTGGCCCGGCGGCAGCGCGCGCGCTTCACTCGTCATCGTGCGTGCCTCCACCGAGGTAGGTGGCCTGCACCCGCGGATCGCTCGCGAGTTCGCCCGATGCACCCGACAGCGCGATCTCGCCGGTTTCCAGCACGTAGCCGTGGTCCGAGGTCTCGAGCGCGGCGCGCGCGTTCTGCTCCACCAGCAGGATCGAGACACCGTCCTCGCGCAGTTTGCGCACGATGGAAAGAATATCGCGCACGATCAGCGGCGCAAGCCCGAGGCTGGGCTCGTCGAGCATCAGCAGGCGCGGCGCGGACATCAGGGCGCGGCCCACCGCGAGCATTTGCCGCTCGCCGCCCGAGAGCGTGTCGGCGCGCTGCGAGCGGCGCTCGGCCAGGCGCGGAAAGCGGTCGTACACCGATTGCAGCTGGCGCTTCATCGCATCGCTGCGCAGCCGCTTGGCATAGGCGCCGAGCTGCAGGTTGTCGAGCACGGTGAGTTCGCCGAACAGCTCGCGCTTCTCGGGCACCAGGCACAGGCCGCGCTCCACGCGCGCCTCCACGTCGAGGCCCTGCAGATCCTCGCCTTCGAAGCGCAGCGTGCCCTTGCAGGGCAGCAGCCCCATGGCGGCCGCGAGCAGCGTGGTCTTGCCCGCGCCGTTCGGCCCGATCACCGAGATGATCTGGCCCGGCTGCAGGTCGAGCGACACGCCGCGCACCGCCTCCACCTGCCCGTAGGACACATGCAAGTCGCCAATCTCCAGCATCGCGGTCATACAACGCTCCCCAGGTAAGCCGCCTGCACGCGCTCGTCGGCGCGCACCGCCGACGGCACGCCCTCCACGAGCTTGGAGCCGAAGTTCATCACCACCAAACGGTCCACCAGTTTCATCACGAAGTCCATGTCGTGCTCGACGATGAGGATGGTCACGCCCTCCTCGCGCAGCTTGCGCAGCAGGTCGCCGAGCGCCATCTTTTCCTTGCGGCGCAGGCCCGCCGCGGGCTCGTCGAGCACCAGCAGCACCGGGTCGGCAGCCAACGCACGTGCGATTTCCAGGATGCGCTGCGTGCCCAGCGGCAAGCTGCCCGCGAGCTCGTGGGCGCGGTCGCCCAGGCCGATGCGGTCGAGCTGGCGCTGCGCTTCCTGCAGGATCTGCATCTCTTCCTTGCGGTCCAGGCGCAGGCCCGCCTTCAGGATGCCCGAGCGCGTGCGCGAATGCGCGCCCAGCGCCACGTTGTCGAGCAGGCTCATGTGCGGCCTGAGCTTCACGTGCTGGAAGGTGCGCGCAAGGCCCAGCCGCGCCACCTGCCGCTGCGGCATGCCGGCGATGTCATGGTCGAGAAAGCGCACCTGGCCCGCGCTCATCGGCAGCGTGCAGGTCAGCAGGTTGAACATGGTCGACTTGCCCGCGCCGTTGGGCCCGATCAGGCCGACGATCTCGCCCGCGTTCACCTCGAAGCTCACGTCGTTGACCGCCACCAGCCCGCCGAAGCGCTTGACCGCGCCGCTCACCGACAGCACCTGCGTACCGCGCGCGGGCAGCTGCCTGTGCGGCAGCGGATCGACCGCGGGCGCTTCGTGGCGCGAGGCAGCTTGGGTGCCGGCGCGGCGGCGCGTCCAGCGCCGCAGCAGGCCCATGAGGCCGCCCCGCGCGAAGTGCAGCAGCAAGATGAAGAGCGTCGCGAAGGCCACGGCTTCCAGCTGGCCGGCACGCTGCGTGAGCATCGGCAGCACGTCCTGCAGGCCGTTCTTGAGCACCAGCACCAAGGCGGCGCCCACCAGCGCGCCGGCCAGCTGCCCGAGCCCGCCGGCCACCGCCATCAGCAGGTATTCGATGCTGGCGCGCACGTCGAAGGGCGAAGGGCTCACGAAGCGGTTCATGTGCGCATAAAGCCAGCCCGCCAGCCCCGCGAAGAGCGCGGCCGTGACGAACAGCGTGAGCCGCACGCGGTAGGCGTCGGCCCCCACGCTCGCGAGCAGCGTGGCACCGCCGCGCAGCCCGCGGATCGCGCGCCCCGGCCGCGACTGCAGCAGGTTATGGCTGAACAGGCAGGCCAACCCGACCACCACCCAGATCAGGTAGTACATCGAACGCGGATCGGCCAGCGACCAGCCCGCGATCTGCAGCGCCGGAATGTTCGACAGGCCCGTGTGGCGCCCGAGCGCGTCGACGTTGCCGAACAGCATCGCGATCGACAGACCCCAGGCGATGGTGCTGAGCGGCAGGAAGTGCCCGCCCAGCCGCAGCGTCAGCATGCCGATGGCCAGCGCCGACAGGCCCGTGAGCAGCAGCGCGAACAAGAGGCCGATCCATGGCGACATGCCCTGCGTGGTGGTGAGCCAGGCCGTGGCGTAGGCCGCAATGCCCACGAAGGCCGCCTGCCCGAACGAGGTCGCACCGCCGACGCCGGTGAGCAGCACCAGCCCGAGCGCCACCAGCGCGCCGATGCCGATGTCGTTGAGCAGCGAGACCGTGAAGCTGCCCGCCACCGCCGGCACCAGGGCCAGCACGGCGACCACCGCCGCGATCCATGCCATGCGTTTGGAGTTCGCGTTCATTGGTCCACCTCGTCTTCTTCTTCTTCGGCATGGGCCGCCATGAACGACCTGAGCATCAGCACCGGGATCAGCAGGCTGAACACGATCACGTCCTTCAGCGCTCCGCTCCAGAACGAGGCAAAGCTTTCCACCACGCCCACGGCGAGCGCGCCCACGGCCGTCATCGGGTAGCTCACGAGCCCGCCGATGATCGCGGCCACGAAGGCCTTAAGGCCGATGATGAAGCCCGAGTCGTAGTACATGGTGGTCACCGGCGCGATCAGCACGCCGATGAGCCCGGCCAGCAGCGAGGCGCAGCCATAGGCCAGCAGCGCCGTGCGCACCGGCCGGATGCCGACCAGCCGCGCACCCACGCGGTTGACGGCCGTGGCGCGCAGCGCCTTGCCCGCCACCGTGCGCTCGAACACCAGGAAGAACAGCCCGCTCAGCACGATGGCCGCCCCCACCATCAGCACCACCTGGCCGCTGACCGTGAAGCCGTCGCCCAGCGTGAACACGGCGCTGGTGAGCGGCGTGGTGCGCGAGCCTTCAGGGCCGAAGAACAGCAGGCCCAGGCCCGACAGCAGAAAGTGCAGCGCCAGCGAGACGATCAGCAGCACCAGCACCGAGGCGTCCGCGATCGGCTGGAACACCACCCGCGCGAGCAGCGGCGCAATGGGCACCACCAGCAGCACGGCCACCGCGATGTGCACCGCCACCGGCACGCCGGGCCGTGCCGCCAGCCAGGCCAGCAGGCACGGAATCGCAGGCAGCACGCCCCACATCAGCACCGCCTTGGGAATGCGCGCGGCCTCGCCGCGACGCAGCAGGCTGCCGATTTCCGTCGCCAGCGCGAGTGCCGCAAGCACGGCGACCATGCCGATGGTCGGCGGCACGCGGCCGGTCTCGAAGGCCGCAAGCGACAGCGCCGCGAAGGCCGCGATGTCGCCGAACGGCACGAACACCACCCGCGTGACGGAAAAGATCAGCACCAGCCCGAGCCCGGCCAGCAGATAGACGGCACCGTTGGCCAGGCCATCGGTGACGAGAATCAGCGCCACGTCCCATGTCATGGAAAAGCCCCTCGCAATATCGTTGTTGTTGGAATGAAATGGTTCAAGGTGCGAGCTTCCATTGGCCGTTGTCGAGCTTGACGATCACGCGGGCGCGTTCGTCCACGCCGTAGAGGCTGCCCGGCTTGAAGCTGTAGACGCCGTGCGTGCCCACCACTTCCTTGGTGCTGAAGATGGCATCGCGCAGCGCGACGCGGAATTCGGCCGTGCCCGGCTCCGCCTTCTTCATGGCGCGCGAAGCGGCATCGGCAAACACCAGCCAGCCGTCGAACGAATAGGCCGAGAACGCATCGCTGGTGGGCGCGTTGTTGACCTTCTGGAACACGGCGCGGAAATCGGTCGCGATCTTCTTGGTCGGGTGGCTGTCGGGCAGCTGCTCGGCCACGATCACCGGGCCGGTGGGCATCAGCGCGTTCTGCCCCGAGGCGCCGACCACGCGCACGAAGTCGGGGTTGATCAGCCCGTGCTGTCCGTACACGCCACCCTTGTAGCCGCGATCCTGCAGCGCGAGGAAAGGCAGCGCGCCCGGCGTGCCGGCGCCACCGGTCATCACCGCATCGGGCCTGAGCGCCACGATCTTCAGCACCTGCCCCGTCACCGAGGCATCGGCGCGCGCATAGCGCTCGTTGCTCACCACCTTGATGCCGGCCTCGGGCGCGGCCTTCATCAGCGCGTTGTAGACCAGGTCGCCCCAGGCATCGGTGAAGCCGATGTAGCCCACGGTCTTGACGTTGTTGTGCTTCATGCGCTCGACCACCGCGTCGATCATCAGCTGCGTGGGTTGCGCCACCGTCATGACCCACGGGTTCTCGTTCGCGTCGAGCAGGATGGGCGTGAGGCCGATCATCGGCACCTTGGCTTCCTTGCCGACCTGCGCCATGGCAATGGCGGCCGGCACGCCCGATGTGCCCATGAGCACATCGACCTTGTCCTCCTCGATCAGCTTGCGCGCATTGCGCCCGGCCGTGGTCGGGTCGGAGCCGTCGTCCAGCACGATGAGCTGCACCTTGCGGCCGTTGATCTCGGGCTTGTAGGCCAGCGCGGCCTGCATGCCCTTGGCATAGGGCACGCCCAGCGAGGAGTTCGGCCCCGACAGCGACACGCTCAGGCCGACCTTGAGGTCGGCCGCCAGCACGCTCGCAACACCACAGGCGGTCAGCGCCGCGGCGATGGCACCGCGCGTCAAGGTCAGCATCAGGCTCTTCATGTCGTAGCTCCGGTGAGGATGGATGGAATGAACGGGAAACTCAGATGAACAACTGGATTGCGGGCAATGCACGCGCGGCGTTGAGCAGATCGATGCGCTTCTCGCGGATGGCCCAACCCGTGGGCGCGCGCACGAGGTGATGGCGGGCGGTGCCGGTCAGCAGGATCTGCGATTCGCCGCGCGCCTCGGTGTAGAGGAAAGGCGTGCGCAGGCGCACCGCGTCGCTCGTCTCTTCCTCGATGCGCGAAGGCTGCAGCACATGCTGGCTGTGGCTCGCGGGATGCTGCGAATGGGCACGCGGGTTCTTCAGGCGATCCACACGCAGCTGCAGCAGCAGCCGGTCTTCGTAGGCCAGCGAGTTGTGCGAGAACGGGTCGGCCTGCGCGGCGCCGAGCAGCGGTATCCAGTAGTGGCCGTCCTCGGTGAAGAGCGCCAGCCAGTCGTCGAAGCGCCGCTCGTCGAGCAAGGCGGCCTCGTGGGCGACGAAATCGCGCGGATCGTCCTTCATGCCGCCGTCTCCATGCCCGCCACCATCGACTTCGCCCAGGCGCGGAACTGGTTGCGCATGAGCAGTTCATTCGTGCCGTTGGTGGTGAGGGTCGATTGCGCGAGTTCGGCCGCGTCGAAATTGCGGTGGAGGCTCACCCATTCGTTGCCCCCCGCGCGCAGGCCCTGCTGGATGCTCTCGAACAGATGCACGTCATCATGCGCAACCACCGACATCGGCGAGAACACGAGCCGGTTGTAGCTCATCGCGCGCTCGAACAGCAGTTCGGGCGCACCCGCCGCGCGGAAGCTCCAGGCTTCGACGAGCGTGCGGTTCGCGGCCAGCGGGCGGATCACGCGGATGGCCTGCGGCGAGCCCTTGACCGACAGGCTCGGATAGAAGACCGAGTTCTGCGGCGAGCGCTGCAGGATCTCGGCCGCGCGCTCTTCGCCGTGCGCGGCGCGCATCGCAGCCTCGTACTCGGGCAGCTGTGCGTAGTTGGAGTGGATGCTGAAGTTCACGCCCAGCACGCTGTGGCCGTTGGCAAACACGCGCCCGCCCATCTTGTCGAAGAATTCGTAGCCGGAGCCGAAGGGCAGGATCTGCTCCATCGCCATCGGCTTGGGATCGGTGGGCGCATGGCCCTCCCACAGCGCCTCGGCCGCCTTGGTGGCCGATTCGTGCGTCGACATCGGATGCACCGTGTCGTTGATGTTCTCGAGGTACATCTTCCAGTTGCAGTGGACGATGTTGCGCAGCACGCCGCCACCCACGCTGAGCCTCCCCTCGGGCGAGCGGTCGACCATGTTGTCGATGGCGCCGAGCACCTCGCCGAAGTAGTCCTCGAACGAGGGGCCGCTGTCCGCGAGCCGCACGAAGACGAAGTCGCGGTAGACCTTCACGTGCTTCACCACCGAGAGCCCCCGGCCCGACTCGCAGGCCTTGAGCTGGGTGCCTTCGTAGCCGTTCTTCAGCGGCAGGCCGAGCGGTGCACCGTCGAGCTTGTAGGTCCAGGCGTGGTAGGGGCAGCGGAAGAAGCGGCCGGTGTTGCCGCATTCGTCGGTCACGAGCTGCGTGCCCTTGTGGGCGCAGCGGTTGTACATGACATGCACCCCGCCGTCGGGCTGGCGCACCATCAGGAGCGGCCGGCCCGCAATCTCCTGCGCCACGAAATCGCCCGGCTCCGGCACCTGGCTCGCATGCCCGAGATAGACCCAGGTGTTCGCGAACAGGTGCTCCTGTTCGAGCGCGAAGATCTCCTCGCTCAGGTACAGGTCGCGGTGCACGCGGTCGTCCTGCACGAGCGCGGCGATGCGGTCCGGATGATGGCGGTAGCTGGTCATCGGCGTGGGCTCGGTCGGT
Source organism: Variovorax sp. SPNA7 (assembly GCF_033807855.1). Lineage (NCBI taxonomy): Bacteria > Pseudomonadati > Pseudomonadota > Betaproteobacteria > Burkholderiales > Comamonadaceae > Variovorax > Variovorax sp. SPNA7. Next base: position 1,628,104 of record NZ_CP138513.1, on the reverse strand, counting down.
CTGTGTCGGTTCAGCGCGCGCTCAGGGCACGAGCTTCCATTGGCCCTTGCTCATCTGCACGATCACCACGCCGCGCTGGTCGGAGCCGTAGCGCTCGTCGGGCTTGAAGGTGTAGATGCCGTGCGTACCCACCAATTCGCGGGTAGCCACGATGGCATCGCGCAGCGCGCTGCGGTACTGCGGCGTGCCCGGCTCGCCCTTGGTGCGCGAGGCTGCATCGGCCAGCAGCAGGTAGGCGTCGTAGGTGTAGGACGAGAAGGCATCGGTCGGCACCGCGCCGTTCACCTTCTGGTAGGCGCTGCGAAAGCCCATCGACACTTTCTTGATCGGGTTGCTGTCGGGCAGCTGGTCGGCCACCAGCACGGGGCCGCTGGGCACCTGCAAGCCCTCGATGGAGGCGCCGCCCACGCGCACGAAGTCGGCGTTGATGAGGCCGTGCGTGCCGTAGATCTTTCCCTTGTAGCCGCGCTCGGCGAGCGCGAGGTACGGCAGCGCGCCGGGCGTGCCCGAGTTGCCGGCAAACACCGCATCGGGCCGCTGCGCGACGATCTTGAGCACCTGCCCAGCCACCGACGAGTCGCTGCGCGCATAGCGCTCGTTCGCCACCACCTTGATGCCGGCCTTGTCGGCGCTCTTCACGAGCGAGTCGTAGGCCAGGTCGCCCAGCGCATCGGAAAAACCGATGAAGGCCACGGTCTTCACGCCGGACTTCTGCATGCGCTCGACCACGCCCGCGACCATGAGCTGGAAGGGCTGCGACACGGTGACGGTCCACGCGCCTTCGGGGCCGGGGATGGTGACGGGCGTGGGCGAGATCAGCGGCGTGTTGAGTTCGCGCGCCACGGAGGCAATGGCCATCGCGCCCGGCACGCCCGAAGTGCCGATCAGCACGTCGACCTTGTCTTCCACCACGAGCTTGCGCGCATTGCGCCCGGCGGTGGTGGGATCGGAGGCGTCGTCGAGCACGATCAGCTGGACCTTGCGGCCGCCGATTTCGGGATGCTCGGCAATGGCGGCGCGAATGCCCTTCTCGTACGGCACGCCCAAGGCCGCGACCGGACCCGAGAGCGAGCTGATGAAACCGATCTTGAGGTCGGCCGCCATGGCTTGTGCGGTCGCGAACGCTGCTGCAGTGAGTGCCAGGATTCGGGTCAGGTTCTGTTTCATTGTTGGTGCTCCAAGGTTGTTTTGCGCTGCTGTTCAGGGCGTGTGCACAGGCCACCGGGCACTCCCCTCCGCGAATGTCCCCCGGGGGCTGCGCCCCCTCCTCCTTGATTTCGCTGCGGGGAGCACCCGATGCCCTGTGCACGAGGGCACGCTCGTTGTGCATCGCTGATCAACGACCGCTCCGCATAACGCTCCCGTCGATGGGGTGCCTTGCGCAGCGAAATCAAGGGGGAGGCCGAAGGCCGGAGGACATTCGCGGAGCAAGGTACCCCGTCGGCGGGAGCGCGCCCCGAACAGCAGCGCACGTCAAACAAGCTGTTCATCTCAGGGAACCAGCTTCCACTGCCCCTTCTCGAGCTTCACGACAACACGCGACCGCTCATCAGATCCATAGCGGTCCGTCGGCTTGAAGTTGTAGACCGAGTGCGTGCCCACCAGCTCCTTGGTGCTCACGATGGCGTCGCGCAGCGCGAGGCGGAACTGCGGCGTGCCGGGTTCGGCCTTGGTCGCGAGTGCGCGCTGGGCCGCGTCGAGGTACAGCAGCCAGGCATCGAAGGTGTAGGCCGAGAAGGCATCGGTCGGCGGTGCGCCGTTGGCCTTCTGGTAGGCCGCGCGGAAATCCATCGACACCTTGCGGATCGGGTTTTCGCTTGGCAGCTGCTCGGCCACGATCACCGGTCCGGTGGGTGCCAGCAGGCCCTCGACCGAGGCGCCGCCCACGCGCACGAAGTCCGGGTTGATCAACGCATGCATGCCGTAGATCTGGCCCTTGTAGCCGCGCTCCGCGAGTGCCAGGTAGGGCAGCGCGCCAGGCGTTCCCGAGGTACCGGTGATCACCGCGTCAGGACGCAGCGCCACGATCTTGAGCACCTGGCCGGTCACCGACGAATCGGCGCGCGCATAGCGCTCGTTCGAGACGATCTTGATGCCCGCCGGCTCCGCGCTCTTTTGCAGCGCGCCGTACACCAGGTCGCCCCAGGCGTCGGAAAAGCCGATGTAGCCGACCGTCTTCACGCCCGACTTCTTCATGCGCTCGACCACCGCGCTCACCATCAGCGGCGCAGGCTGCGGCAGCGTGACCATCCAGGCGCCCTCCTCGCCCGGCAGGTTGGCGTTGGCGATCGAGATCAGCGGCGTCTTCGTCTCGCGCGCCACGCCGGCAATGGCCAGCGCGCCGGGCGAGCCGGCCGTGCCGATGATCACGTCGACCTTGTCCTCGTCGATCATCTTGCGGGCGTTGCGTGCGGCCGTGGACGGGTCGGACGCATCGTCGAGCTGCACCAGCTGGATCTTGCGGCCGCCGATGTCGGCCTGATAGGCGAGCGCGGCCTTCATGCCCTTTTCATAGGGAATGCCGAGCGACGACACCGGACCCGACAGCGACGTGATGAAGCCGACCTTGAGGTCGGCCGCCCACGCGCCCGCTGCGCCCAGGGCGCCGAAGGCCGCGGCAATGCCCGCGATGGCACGGAATCGGTTCAGGACTTTCATGGCGATGCTCCAGAGGTGATGTTTTTGAACGGAACGGGTGAACGCGGAGAAAAACTAGAGGGCGAGGCTGCCGACGCTGGTGCCGCCGCAGACGTAGAGCACTTGGCCCGTGATGAAGCTGCTGTCCGGGTCGGCAAAGAAACGCACGGCGCGTGCCACATCGGCCGATTCGCCAAGGCGCTTGACGGGCACGGAGGCAGCGAGTGCACGTTCCTTCTCGCTGCCGGCCTCGACCACGTCGTAGAACATGTCGGTGCGGATCGGGCCCGGCGCCACCACGTTCACGGTGATGCCGTCCGCGGCGAGTTCGAGCGCCCAGGTGCGCGCCATGCCCAGCATGCCGGCCTTGGTGGCGGAGTAGCTGGTGCGGGTGGCCAGGCCGAGCGCGGCGCGCGACGACAGCAGCACCACGCGGCCGAAGCGCTGCGCGCGCATCGCAGGCAGTGCGCCCTGCACCAGCTGGATGGCAGAGGCCAGGTGCAGGTCGACCAGCGCGTCGAGGTCGTCGAGCTTCACTTCGGGCAACAGCGCGGCGCGGATGACGCCGGCGTTGTGGACGATGGTGGTCGGCGCAAAGCGTTCGACGAGTTCGCGCACGGCCTCGCCGGTGGCGGCGCGGTCGGCCAGGTCGACCTCGAGGCTGTGCATCTTCAGGTGATCGATCTCGGCCTTGCGGCGCGCAAGCGAAACCACCTCGTAGCCCTGCGCGAGCAGGTCTTCGCAGATCGCCTTGCCGATGCCGGCGCTGCCGCCGGTGACGGCTGCGACCCTGGGTGCTGTGCTGTTCATGCCCGCCCTCCCCGTCTTGCTCCCTCTCCCGCTCGCGGGAGAGGGTTGGGGTGAGGGTGGCCCCTACGGCCTTCGCAAACACCCTCATCCCCCGCCTTCTCCCGCACGCGGGAGAAGGAGCCAAAGCCAATGCGGGAACGGCGAGTCATAGCGGTGCCCCTACCAGCGCCAACACGCGCAGCGGGCTGCCGCTGCCCTTCTCGATCTTGAGCGGCGGACAGATCAGCACCGCGCCCGAGGGCGGCAGCAGGTCGAGGTTGCTCAGGCACTGCAGCCCGTAGCGGCCTGCACCATGCATGTAGTAGTGGCACGGATACGGCGGCCGCAAGTGGTAGCCCTGCCCGGCATCGGTGCCGATGGCTTCGGAGCCGAAGCCCAGCACGTCGCGCTGCTCGACCAGGAAGCGCACGGCCTCGGTGCTCGGGCCGGGCGTGTGCTGGCCGGTCTCGTCGAAGTTCTGGTAGGCCTCGGGGTCGCTGCGCTTGGACCAGTCGGTGCGCATCAGCACCCATGCGCCCTTCGGAATGCGGCCGTGCGCCGCTTCGTAGCGCTCGATGTCGGCCACGCTCAGCAGGTAGTCGTCGTTGGCCTGCACATCGGCCGAGCAGTCGATCACGCAGGCCGGTGCCACGAAGTTCTGCACCGGAATCGTGTCGACCGAGTTGTTCGGCAGGTCGCGGCCCGAGATCCAATGGATCGGCGCATCGAAGTGCGTGCCCGTGTGCTCGCCGCAGGAAAAATTGTTCCAGTACCAGCCCGGGCCGCGCTCGTCGTACTTCGACACTTCCTCGATGCGGAAGGGCCAGCACTGGCCCATCTCGGGCGGCAAGGCGATCTGCGGGAACTCGGGCGTGAGCGTCTGCGTGAGGTCGATCACGCGGATGCGGCCGCTGGCCATCGCGGTCACGAGGCGGCCGAGGATTTCGGCGGCGGACATCAGTTCGGTTGTCGTGGTCATTCGTGTGACTCCTGTCTTAGCCGCCCGCTGCGAGTTCGCGTTCGAGCACCTTCGGGTTGTCGCGCCAGCGCTCCAGCCACTCCTGCGCCACGTCGCCCGGATACACGTCCTCGACGCCGTCGCGCAGCGCCTTGACGATCGCGTTGGCCAGCGCCGTGGGTGCCAGCTTCGGCGGCGGCGTGTGCTGGTTCCATTCATCGTCGATGGGGCCGGGGAACACGTTGATCACGCGGATGCCGGCCGGCCGCATTTCGGCGCGCAGGCATTGCGTGAGCGAATGCGCCGCGGCCTTCGAGGCGCTGAAGGTGCCGTGCGGTGGGAAGTTGCTGAGCGCGTAGATCGACAGCAGGTTGACCCAGGCCGTGGCACCCGTCGCGCCGTCGGCCGAGCGGCCCTTGAGCGCGGGACTGAACTCTTGTGCCAGGCGCAGCAGGCCGAAGTAGTTGATGTCCATCTCGGCCTTGGCGACGTCGGTGCCGCGGCGCGCGCCGATGCCGAACGTGCGGTGCACCTCCGCGTTGTTGATCACGATGTCGACCTTGCCGCCGATGGAGCCCGCGAGCTCGGTCACCTGCCGGCCGTTGGTGAGGTCCAGCGGCACCAGCGTGACCTGCGGCAGCGCCGAGATGTCGTTCAGGCCCTCGCCCATCTTCTTCCACGGCTCGGCATGGCCGACCCAGACGATGTCGGCACCGGCCTTCACCAGCGCGCGCACGATGGCCTGGCCTGCCTCGGTCTTGCCATCGGTCACCAGCACCTTGCGGAACTTGGGGTCGCTGGTCATTTCGCGCAGCATCTTGTCGTCGGCCATGTGGGGACTCCCTTCAAACGGAAAACCAATGAGAACGGCCTGGCCCGCGCGGTCGAGCCGGGCGCCCACGCGCACTCGTTGCGGCGCATCGCCGACCTCGCCATGCAGGTGGACCATGAGCGTGGGGCCGGCATCCAGGTGCACCAGGCCCAGCCGCCAGGGCAGCCTCTCGCGGAAGAACAGGTCGTTGCTGTGGTGCAGCGTGGTGCTGCCGAGCAGTTCGCCCTCGCCGCTCTGTGCGCGCCAGCGCAGAGAAGCCGAGAGGCACTTGTGGCAGACCTCGCGCGGCGGGTACTGCACCGTGCCGCATTGCTCGCAGGTCTGCAGCTCGAAGCGGCCTTCGGCAGCGGCCGCCGTGAGGCCGAGCGCGACACGGCCGCGCGCGCCGGGCGGCAGGTTCATCTGCCGGGTGCGAAGCACCGGGTTCTTGCGCGGGGGACGCATCAGGGGCATCGTCATGCGGGTCTCCCGAGAATGACGGCGCCCGTACAGAGGCAGCGGTCGTAAGTCACCATGCCGAAGCCGGCGACCAAGCCCAATTGCGCATTCGGCACTGCGCGCTTGCCAGCCTGATCTGTCAACTGGCGGATCGCCTCGACCATGCCGAGGAAGCCGCCCGCCGCCCCCGCCTGTCCGGCCGAGAGCTGCCCGCCGCTCGTGTTGTTCGGAAAGCTGCCGTCGAAGGTCATCGTGTTGGCCTGCACGAAGGCCGCGCCCTCGCCCTTTTCGCAGAAGCCCAGGTCCTCAAACTGCATCATCACGATCACCGGGTAGTCGTCATAGGTCTGCACGAAGTCGAGCGCGGCGGGCTGCACGCCGGCCTGCGCGTAGAGGTCGTCACGGTCCATGCGCCAGCCGCCCTGCACCATCACCGGGTCTTCGGCGTAGGCGTTGTGGCGCTCGATGGCGCCGCGGATCACCACGTGCGCAAGACCGAGGTCGCGTGCGCGCTCCTCGCTCATCACGAGGAAGGCGTCGGCGCCCGCGCAGGGCATCACGCAGTCGAACAGGTGGATCGGGTCGGAGATGGGCCGCGCGGCCATGTACTCGTCGAGCGTCAGCGCCTTCTTGAACATCGCGTTCGGATTGCCGAGCGCATTGGTGCGCTGGTCCACGCAAATGCGGCCGAAGTCTTCGCGCCTTGCGCCGTAGGTGCGCATGTAGTTGGCCGTGATGAACGCGAAGATCGAGTTGGGCCCGCCGGAACCGTAGGGGTAGCTCGCATCGCGTGCGAAGTTGCTGAAGCTGCCCAGCGTCTGGCGGAAGGAGTCGACGTGGTTGGTGTCTGCCCCCACGCAGGCCACGATGTCGGCATCGCCCGCCTGCACGGCGCGCGCCGCGCGGCGCAGGCACATCACGCCCGAGGCGCCGCCCGTGGGCACATGGTCGAGCCAGCGCGGCGCGAGGCCCAGGTGCTGCGTGACGCCCACGGCCGTGTCGGGCGCGAGCGAGAAGCTGCTGAGGCACAGGCCGTCGATCTGTTCCTTGGCCACGCCGCTGGCTTCGACCAGTGCCTCGATGGCCTGCCCGATGAACCAGTGCGCGGTGCGCGTGGAGTAGCGCACATAGGGCACGGTGACGGGCACCGCGACCGCGACGCCTTCGTAGGAGAGCCGTCGCTTCGTCATGCCTGCCTCTTTTTCATGGAGCGCGTGTCGATGCAATGGCTCTGGCCCGGCAGCGAATGCGCCATCTCGCGCAGTTGCCCGCGCTGGATCTTCTGCGACGGCGTGAGCGGCAGTGCATCGACGAAGGCCACGTAGCCCGGCGCCTTGTAGTAGGCCAGCTGCGCGAGCGCATGCGCGACGATGCTGGCGGCGAGCTGCTCGCGCTGCGATGCATCGGCGCCTTCGCGCACCACGATGCAGGCCAACACCTCGTCGCCGCGCACCGCATCGGGCGTGGCGGCCACGGCCGAGGCCTTCACCGCCGGGTGCTGGTTGAGCACGCTCTCCACCTCGACGGCCGAGATGTTCTCGCCGCTGCGGCGGATCACGTTCTTCTTGCGGTCGACGAAGAAGAAGTTGCCTTCGGCATCGCGGCGCACGAGGTCGCCGGTGTGGAACCAGCCATCGGCCCAGGCTTCGCGCGTGGCTTCGTCGTCCTTCAGGTAGCCGGAGAAGAAGCAGCGCTTCGGGTCGTCGCCGGCCGAGCGCACCAGCAGTTCGCCCGGGGCATCGGTGCCGACGTCGCTGCCGTCCTCGCCCACGAGGCGGATCTGCACGAAGTCTTCCTGCCGCCCGAAGCAGCTCGTGCCCACCAGGCGCGGCTCGCGGTTGGCCATGATGCAGGCGGCTGCGCCGGTCTCGGTCATGGCCCAGGCCTCGACCAATGGGAAGCCGAAGCGCTCTTCGAAAGGCGCGTGGTTCTTGCGGTCCACGCCGGCGCCGAAGCCCCAGCGGATCGCATGGTCTCGGTCGGCCGCCGACGCGGGTGCGGAAAGCAGCATCGCAGGCATCACGCCCAGGTAATGCGCGATGGTTGCGCCGCTTTCGCGTGCGCTCGCGAGCCAGCTCTTCGGATGGAAGCGGTCGAGCTGCACCAGGCAGCCGCCCGCGACCAGCACCACCATGGTAGAGAAGGCCATCGCGTTCATGTGGTTGAGCGGCAGCGGCGTGATGACGCGCTCGGTGTCGCGGCGGATGCTGCAGACGCCGTCGAGCGACGCATACCACTCGCCGGCGCGCAGGAAGTAGGCGTTGCCCAGGATGCAGCCCTTGGGGCGGCCGGTGGTGCCGGAGGTGTAGAGCAGGCCGCATTCGGTATCGATGCCGACGGGCTCATGTGCGCGCGGCGCGGCCGTCTTCGCGCTCGGCACTGCGTCGTCAGGACCCATGGTCTCGAAGGCCACGCCGGCTTGTGCGGCCGCCGCTCGCAGGTCTCCGGCGCGCTCCGGCAGCGTCACTGCCAAGCCGATTTCGCTGTGGCCGATCAGGTAGGCCAGTTCGGCCGAACGCATCTCCGCGTTGATCGGCACCACGCTCGCACCCAGCGCGTTGAGCGCAAACCAGTGAAAGAGGAAGGCCGGCCGGTTCTCCAGCAACAGGCCGACGCGGTGGCCGTGCCCATAGCCGGCTTGCGCGTAGGCCGCGCGAAGGCGCTCGACCTCGGCCGCGGCTTCGCCCCAGCGAATCGCGCCGGCCGCAATGCCGTAGGTGGCCGCGGTCACCGATTCGGTGAACAGGAATTCGTCGTCAGGCGTGCGCGCAGCAGTGGCCGCGAAGACCTGGTGGACGGTGGCGTCTTGCATGGCGTCCCTAGATGAAGAGCTGCACGGCCGGCAGCGCCGCGTCGCAGTTGAGCAGGTTCACGCGCTTGAGCGTCATGCGCAACGCGCCGTCCTGCATCGTCAAGTGATGAAAGAACGTGCCGACATAGAACTGCAGCTCGTCGCCCTGCGATTCGGTGTAGTGGAATTCGGTGCGCACCACGAAGCGGTTGCCCTCGGCGTCGAACTGCTCGACCACGGGCACCTGCAGCAGGTGATGGCAGCGGCTCGGCGGCTGCTGCGAAAAGGCACGCGGGCTCTTGAGGCGCTCGATGCGCAGTTCGCGCAGCAGCTTGTCCTCGTAGAGGTGCGAGGTGTGGTTGAGGCCGTCTTCCTGGTCGGGCACCAGCGGAATCCAGTAGAAGGCATCGTCGGTAAAGAGCGCGTTCCACTCCTCGTAACGGCGCGTGTCGAGCAGGTGCGCCTCGTTCACGACGAAGTCGATCAGGTCCTGGCGGGTGACTTCGGTGCCGGCCATCACATGGTCTCCGTCATGCGCTGGACCCACGCGCGGTACTGGTTGCGCATCGGCAGTTCGTTGGTGCCGCCGGTGGTGATCTCTCCGCCCTTCAGCTCCGAGGGGTCGTAGTTGCGATGCAGGCTCACCCACTCGTTGCCGCTCGCGTGCAGCCCGGCCTGCATGCCGCGGTAGGCCTGCAGGTCGTCGTGCCCCACCACCGAGAACGGCGAGTTGATGAGCCGGTTGTACATGGTGGTGCGCTGCAGCAGTTCGGGCGGCGCGCCCTTGAGGCGGAAGGTCCAGCTCTCGATCAGTGTCCTGTCGGCCGAGATCGGCTTGACCACGCGGATCGCCTGGATCGCGCCCTTGATCGTGAGGTTCGGGTAGTACACCGTGTTGTGGCGTGCCATGCCGAGGATCTGCGCGGTCTTTTCCTCGCCGTAGCGCGCCTTCATGGCATCGTCGTAGGCCGGGATCGCCTTGTACTTGCTGTGGATGCTGAAGTGCACGCCCGTGAAGCTGTGGCCGTTGTCGTAGGTGCGGATGCCCATGTCCTCGAAGAACTTGTAGTCGGACATGAAGGGCGCGAACTGCTCCACCGCCATGGGCTTGGGTTCGTCCTCCGGCTTGTCGGCCCACATGCGCTTGGCGGTGCCGGCCGACGACTCGTGCGCCACCATCGGATGCATGGTGTCGTTGAGGTTCTCGACAAACATCTTCCAGTTGCACTGGTGCATGAAGCGCAGGCAGCCGCCCGCGATCTCGAGTTCGCCCTCGGGCGAGCGGTCGGCCATGTTGTCGATGGAGCTCAGCGAGTCGCCGAAGTAGTCGTCGAAGTCCGGTCCCGCGTCGTTGATCTTCACGAAGATGAAGCCGCGGTAGCTGCGCACGTGCCTGAGTGTGGTGAGCCCTTTGGCCGACTCGCACGCGTGCAGCGCGGTGTTCTCGTAGCCGGTCTTGAGCGGAATGGCCAGCAGCGAGCCGTCGGTCTTGAAAGTCCACGCGTGGTAGGGGCAACGGAAGAACTTGCCGGTGTTGCCGCAAGGCCCGTTCACCAGCCGCGAGCCCTTGTGGGCGCAGCGGTTCATCATCGCGCGCACGCTGCCGTCCGCGTGGCGCACGACGATCAGCGGGCGCCCGGCGATCTCGTTGCTGATCCAGTCGCCGGGCTTGGGCAGCTGGCTCTCGTGGCCGACGTAGTTCCAGGTGTTGGCGAAGAAGTGCTCCTGCTCCAGCTCGAACAGTTCCTGGCTGGTGTACAGGTCGCGGTGCACGCGGTCGTTCTGCACCAGCGCGCGGATGGCATCGGGGTTGTCTCGGTACGAGGTCATGGTTCTCGTGGCTCCTGCTTCAGATATCGAGCACCAGGCGCGCACCCTTGGCGCGCGAGATGCAGATCTGCATGACATTGCCTTCCGCCTTCTCGCGGGCGGTCAGCACGTAGTCGCGGTGGTCGATCTCGCCTTCGAGCACGGGCACGGCGCACACGCCGCATTCGCCGCGCTTGCAGTCGAACATCGGGTCGCAGCCGTGCTCGATCAGGCAGTCGAGGATGCTCTGGCCGGCCGGCACGGTGAAGCGCTGGCCCGATCGGGCGAGCTCCACCTCGAAGGGCTGGTCGCCTTCTTCCGCGACGGGTTCGCTGAACAGCTCGAAATGCACGCGGTCGTGTTCCCAGCCGCGCGCCTGGGTACGGGCGAGCACGGCGTCGAGCATGACCTTGGGGCCGCAGACGTAGAGGCGGTCGCCGGCGGGCACGGCGTCGAGCAGCGCGTCGATGTCGAGCGGTGCGCCGGCTTCGGCATCGGCATGCACGCGCAGGTCGTCGCCGAGCAGCGCCTGCAGCTCGGGCAGGAAGGCCATCAGATCGCGGCTGCGGCCGGCATAGTGCATGCGCACCGGGGCAGCTTCGGCGCGGCGGCGTGCGGCCATGCTCGCGAGCGGCGTCACGCCGATGCCGCCCGCCACCAGCACCGAGCCGCCGGGGCCGGTGTGCAGCGGAAAGTCGTTCTTCGGTGTCTCGACGGCGAGCGTGTCGCCCTCGTTCAGCCCTTCGTGCATGAAGCGCGAGCCGCCGCGGCCTTCGGCCTCCTTGCGCACGGCGATCACGTATTCCGTTGGCGCGTTGGTGGCATTGCGCTCGGTCGCAAAGTTGATCAGCGAATAGTGGCGCCAGTCGGTCTTGCCGTCCGGCAGCGAGACCTGCACGCGGATGTGCGCACCGGCCGCAAAACCGGGCAGCGCGCGGCCATCTTCGGCGCGCAGCCGCAGCATGAGAATCAGCGGATTGAGCTGGCGCGCTTCGGCAACGCGAAGCTGGAGCGTGGCGGTGGGAGCGGTCATCGTGCGTCCGTTTTGTCTCTTCAGGCCAGGGCGTGCTGCGCCAGCGCAGCCTGCAGCTTGTGGCCGTGTTCGTCGGCAAGCGCCGCATCGCGCAGCTCGCGCAGCGTGGCCGGGGCCAGCGCCGCACCGGCGCGCTCGACCGCGCGCATCACGGTGTCGTAGTTGCGGATGCCGCGTTCGTGCGTGTCGCTGTAGCCCTTGACCAGTCGCTGGCACTGCGCGAGCTCGACGGCCAGTTCGGGGTTGCGCTGCGCGGTGGCGGCGATGCGCTGCAGCCATTCCTCGATGCGGCGGTTTTCCTCCGCATAGCGCATCGTCGAACGGCGCCAGCGCTTCATGGCGGCCACCGTGCGCAGCATCAGGTAGCCGCGCAGCGAGCTGGTCTGGATCACGCGGCCGTGTTGCGTGAAGCGCTCGACGATCCTCTTCGGCAACGTGGAGTTCATGAGCCAGCGGCCAATACCACCCGGCAGCGTCTCGCAGATTTCCTGCAGGCGCGGATGCATGTACTCGTTGATGGCAAGCACCTGGCCCGGCTGCACGCGGGCCTCGCCGCGCACACGCTCGAAGCGGGTGGCGCGGGTCTTGAGCGCGGCCACGCGGGCCGTGTCTTCGTACGACATCCAGAGCGCCAGATGGCGCGCGGTCTCGCGCAGCAGCCGATGGTCGCCATCGCCCGGCAGCGCTGCGACGGCGGCCGTGCGGTCGAGATACAGGCTGGCATAGGCCGTGTCCTGGTAGTCGATCAGGCGGCGCACGCCTTCGAGCAGCAAGTCGTGGGCCGCAGCAGGAAATTCGCGCTGCACACGCTCGACCAAGGCACGCACGGCCGGATGGCGCGGCTGCGGCGTTGGCATGGCAACTGCCGCTTCGGGCGGCGCCTCGCCGTCGTCGCCACCCTGCGCACGCGCGAATGCCGCACCAAAGGCCTTGAGGCTGGGCTTCACGCCCACGCCGCCGCGCTCGATGGTGGCCTCGAACTGCGCGCGGCTGAACGGCAGCACGCCCGAGCCCGCCAGCGCGCCGAACAGCACGGCACTGATCACGCTGCCCGAAGCTTCGGCCGCCTGCGCCATGTCGAAGCGGATGAAGCGCTTGGCGGCCCGCGCGGTGTGCGCGAGCAGCTGCGCGCTGTCGACGCGGCCGTCGCCGAGCGCGCTCTTCTCGGCAATGGAGAACACGCGGTGCGTCGACGCGATGAGCGTGGTGCGGTCATTCGTGACGAGCCCGCGCTGCACCGCGCGCCCCGCCTCCATGAGCTCCGAGGCCAGCACCACGTCGACATCGCCCGGCAGCGGCATCAGCGCGAGCACGGGACGGCCGCCATCCGCCTCGGCCTGCGCATTGGGATACAGCTCGACGTAATAGATGGTGGCGCCGGTGCGCTGCGCCACGCCGGGCACCGAGGTGGTCTGCGCGACGTAGCCGTTGGCCTCGCCCATGTCGACGATCCAGTCGGCCAGCACGCCGCCGCCCTCCCCGCCCATGGCAAGGATCGCGATTTTTATTGGTTGCGCCTTGTTCGCCATCGCTTCAGAAGGCATAGGTTTCGCGGCGGCGCGCTTCGCCGCGCTGCAGCCAGCCGATGACGGCGGCGCGCAGGCGCTCGCGCAGCAGGTCCCAGCGGCTCGGGTTGCTCACGATCTGCGCCTTGTAGAAGGAGGGGCACAGCACCGCCGCATGCGAGACCTCGCCGCACACACCGCAGCCCACGCAGCTGTCGAGCACCGTGGCCACCGGATCGGTGCGCAGCGGATCGGGATTGGGCTTGATCGACAGCGAGGGACAGCCCGACAGGCGGATGCACGAGTGGTCGCCCGTGCAGGTATCGGAATCGACGCCGAACTTCTCGCGCACCATGCGCTTGCCGTCCGCGATGGCCTTGCGCACCAGCGGCTTCTCGCGGCGCTGCTTGTTGAGCATGCATTCCGACTGCGCGATCAGGACCTTGGGGCCCTTCTTCGTGGTGGTGAGCGCTTCTTTCAGCGCGTCGCGCATGCCGGCGACATCGTAGGTGCGGCGCAGTGTCCTGACCCATTCCACGCCCACGCCGCGCACCGCGCGCTCGATCTCGTGGCCGGTGCTGCGCGTCCTGTTGACGGCATTCGACGAGAGGATGTCCTGCCCGCCCGTGGCCGAGGTGTAGTTGTTGTCGACGACGATGGTGAGGTTGTCGCTCTTGTTGAACACCGCGTTGGCCACGCCGCTGGTCAGGCCGTTGTGCCAGAAGCCGCCGTCGCCCATCATCGAGATCGCGCGCTTGCCTGCCGGCGCATTGAGCGCCGAGGCGCCGGCGCCGCCAAGGCCGTAACCCATGGTGGTGTTGCCGATGTTGAAGGGCGGCAGGATCGAGAACAGGTGGCAGCCGATGTCGGCGCTCACGTGGTGCGCACCGAGCTCGCGCTCGACCAGCTTCATCGCGCTGAAGATCGGCCGCTCGGGGCAACCGGTGCAAAAGCCCGGCGGGCGCGCATGCACGACCTCGGCGAGCGAGGTGGACGGCTGCGCGGGCTCGGGCGCGGCATCGACGCCGATGGCCGCCACTTCCTTGAGCGGAATCACCTTGCGCACCGGCGGAGGCACCGGCAGCGGCGCCAGGCGTTCATAGCGCTCGCAGAAGCTGCGCGCGCCCTTCAGCAGTTCGGATGCCGTGTACTCGCCCGCGACGGGCAGCATGTCCTTGCCATGCAGCGCGGTGGTCGAGCCGGCCTGGCGCAGGATGGTCGCGAGGTTCTGCTCGACGAAGTTGGGCTGGCCCTCCTCCACGATCAGCACCGCGCGCTTGCCTTCGCAGAAGCGGATCACTTCGCTCTCGATGACGGGGTAGGCCACGTTCATCACATAGAGCGGCACCTGCGTGTTGCCGTACACGTCGGCCAGGCCGAGCCGCTCGAGCGCGCGCAGCAGCGTGTTGTAGCTGCCGCCCTGCACGATGATGCCGATGTCGTCGGCGTCCTCCGAGAAGAACTCGTTGAGCTGACGCTCCTCGATGAAGCGCACGGCCGCGGGCCAGCGGTCCTTCACCTTCTCCTGCTCGTGCACGAAGCTCGCGGGCGGCAGCACGATGCGGCCGACGTCGCGCTGCGGATTCTCGAGCGCATCCTTCAGCGTGAACTTCGCGCGCTTGTTGTCGCCGGCAATGAAGTGGCCATGCACGTGGCAGGCGCGAATGCGCAGCTGCAGCATCACGGGCGTGTTGCTGGCTTCGGAGAGATCGAAGCCCTGCTTCACCGCATCGACGATGCTCGGCAGGTTGGGCCGCGGATCGAGCAGCCAGATCTGCGACTTCATCGCGAAGGCATGGCTGCGCTCCTGCATGATCGAGGAGCCCTCGCCGTAGTCCTCGCCCACGATGATCAGCGCGCCGCCGGTCACGCCGCCCGAAGCCAGGTTGGCCAGCGCATCGGACGCCACGTTGGTGCCCACGGTGGCCTTGAAGGTGACGGCGCCGCGCAATGGATAGTTGACGGAAGCGGCCAGCGTGGCGGCCGCGGTGGCCTCGCTCGCGCTGTTCTCGAAGCGGATGCCCTGCTCGGCGAGGATGTCCTGCGCATCGGCCAGCACATCCATCAGGTGCGAGATGGGTGCCCCCTGGTACCCCGCCACATAGGAAACTCCCGATTCGAGCAGGGCCTTGGTGACCGCCAGAATGCCTTCACCGCGAAACACATCTCCGCCAGCAAGCCGCAGCTTCTTGACTTCTTCGACGAACGAACGCTCAGCCATGTCGGTCCTTGTTCTCTCTCGTGGGACGGTGCGTGCAAGCTGCCGCACCGTGCTTTCTATAATGTTGACAAATGAATGTATCCACAATCATGAATTACCCTAGACATGCAAACAGCGTGCCCGCGGCTGGTTCGAGGCTCTTGGCTGTGAGGTGCCTTCATGGCTGAACCCTCTGCCGAAACGCATCGCTTCGTCGATGACTACCTGCCCGCGCTGCTGGCGCAGGCCAGCCAGCTGATCTCCTCGGAGTTCCACGAGGTGGCGCGGCAGCAGGGCTTCTCGGTGTCCGAGTGGCGCGTGATGGCCTCGCTCGCGGGTAGCGAGCCGATCAGCATCGGCCAGCTCGCGCAGGTGACGGTGACCAAGCAGCCGACCGTCACGCGGCTGCTCGACCGCATGGAGGCACGCGGACAGGTCGAGCGGCTGCCCCATGAGAGTGATCGCCGCATCACGCTGGTGCGCATCACGCGCAAGGGCCTGAAGGCGGTGGAGCACCTGATGGAGCTCGCGCGCGACCACGAGCGGCGCGTGCTCGAACCCTTCGGCCTGCGGCGCGCCGAGGAACTGAAGCAGACCCTGCGGCAGATGATCGACCTGCACGTGCATGTGCCGGTCGAGGAGCCGGAGGAGGACTAAGGCACGAGCACCGCGCGGCCGCGATGGCCGCGCTGCGCGATCCATTCGAGCGCGACGGCGGCATCGGCCAGCGCAAAACTGCGCACCTCCAGATGCAGACGGCCATCGGCCAATCGCGCGAGCAACTCGGGCGCCGCGGCGCGGCCGGCAGCCTCGCGCCTGAACATGTTGAGCGGCAGGAGCGCCACGTCGCGCTGCAGGAAGTGCGCAATGTCCAGCTGCAGCGTGGGGCCCGCGGTGTAGCCGATGAGCACGGCGCGCCCGCCGGGCCGCACGGCCGGCAAGGCCGCCGAAAGAACGCCGCCGCCGACCGTGTCGATCAACAGGTCCGCACTCGCGGGCGGCGGGGCCTCGGCGTCCGGATCGACCGCGCCCACGATGCAGCCAAGCTCGCGCGCCAGCTGCACGACGAGCGAGCCCACGGCGCCGCTAGCACCCGTGACGAGCACCTGCTCGCCGGCCTGCAGCTTCGCAACGTCATGCAGCGCCACCCACGCCGACGTGGTGGGCGAGAAGAACGCGGCACCCACCGCCATCGGCAGCGCGTCGGGCAGCAGGCCCAGCGCTTCGTCGGGCGCATCGATCTGCTCGCACCAGGTGCCGTCGAACAGCGTGCCCAGGCCGCTGCCGCGCAGCCACACGCGCGCTCCGGCGGCAAAGCGCCCGCTTGAGACGACGATGCCCGCGGCCTCCACGCCCGGCGTGTAGGGCAGCGGCGGATGGCGCAGGAAGCTGCCGCGCCATACGGTACGGTCGATGTGGCCGACGGTGGCGGCCTGCATGCGCACGATGGTGCGGCCGGGCCGTGGCACCGGGTCGGGCAGGTCTTCGAGCACCGGCACCGCGTCGAAGCCGTGGATGCGGATGGCTTTCATGGGGGCAGCGCCGAAAGAAAGCCGAGCACCGCCTGCGCGAAGGCTTCGGGCATCTGGTCGGGCAAGGGGACCATGCCGCCTTCGATGTCGACGATGCGAGCCTGCGGCAGGTGGTGCAGCAGCTCTTGCGCATGCGGCGCGGCAAACGGATCGGCGGTGGCGCGGATGATGAGCGCGGGCTGCGTCACGCGGCCGATGCGCTCTTCCATGCGGTAGGAGGCGACGGCCCGATGGCCCTCCTCCACGCGATGGCCGACCTTCAATGCATCGCGCACGAAGGCCTCGAGCAGATCGGGTCGGCCTTCAGGATAGAAGCCCTGGCGCCTCTGCCAGAGTGCCGCCAGGTGGCTGCCGTCTTCGCTGGGCGCCACTTCGTCGATGGGCGGCCGCTCGGCCCTTGCGATGCGAAAGGCTTCGCCGGTGTACGGCGTGGACGACAGCAAGAGGCTGCGCACACGGCCCGGAAACGCGGCCGCCAGTTCGACCGCGATGACGCCGCCCGTGTGGTGCCCCACCACGTCGGCCCGTGCAATGCCCAGCGCATCGAACAGTTCGCAGGCCACGCGCGCCCACTGCGCAATGCTCGCGGGCACGCCGCCATCCGCCGAATCGCCGAAGCCTGCGGTGTCCATGGCAATGGCGCGATGCCGCGCGCCGAGCAGCGGCAGCACTTCGCGGTATTCGGCCCAGCTGCGCGGCGACTGGTGCAGCAGCAGCACGGCCGGCGCGTTCGCATCGCCGCATGCCGCGTAGTGCACCTGCCCCACCGACAGGTCGGCAAAGGCGCGGCGGATCGTCATGGCAGTGTCTCGCCGGCGGGCGCGCGCCAGAGGCCCGCATGCTTCAACTCGCCGAGCGTGCGCGACAGCACGTCACGCCGGTAGGCGGCGATGTCGCGGCCCTGGTAGTCGTAGAAGCCGCTGCCGCTCTTGAGGCCGAGCCGCCCCTCCTCGACCATGCGATCGACGATCGCCGGTGCGGTGTAGCGCCCCTTGTCGATCGAGGCCGACATCTCGCGGCTCGCGTGGTGCAGGATGTCGCAGCCGCCGAAGTCGATGAACTCGACCACGCCGAGCGCGGCAAAGCGCAGCCCGAGGCCGTAGCGCGTGGCCTTGTCGATCTCCTCGGCGGTGGCGGCGCCCTCCTCGATCATGCGGGCCGCCTCGTTCATCACCAGCGCCTGCAGGCGCGGCACGATGTACCCCGGCGATGCACCGCAGACCACGGGCAGCTTGCCGATGGCCTCCATCAGCGCCTTGGTGCGCGCGAGCACGGCGGTATCGGTGCCGGGATGGCAGCTGAGCTCCACCACGGGAATCACATAGGCCGGATTGAGCCAGTGCATGTTCAGGAAGCGCCCGGGCAGCCGCACCAGCGCCGCGAGCTGCGTCACGAGGATGCTGCTGGTGGTGGATGTGAGGATGGCGTCGTCGCGGCAATGGCGGTTGAGCTGCTCGAAGGCCTCGCGCTTGGCCTCCATGGTTTCGGGCACGCCCTCGAACACCAGCTCGGCGGCGGCCAGCGCTTGCGGTGCTTCGGCGGCGCTCACGAAGTCCACGCGGGCGGCGATCGACTGGACCTGCGCAGCGTCGATCACGCCGAGCTGTGCCAGGCCGGCGAGGCTGGCTTCGATCTCGGCCTTCGCTTCGCCCTGCAGCCGCTGCCAGGCCTCGTCGCTGCGCTGGCGCAAGTCGACCAGCGAGATGCGGTGGCCCGCGTAGGCGAAGGCGATCGCGATGCCGCGCCCCATGCGGCCCGCGCCGACGGCCGCGAAGCGGGGCAGCGATGCGCGCTCATTCGCCATCGTGCAGCCTCTGCGCGAGCTGCGCCGCGCTCAGATCGGCCAGGCCCAGGCTCTCGAAAGTGCGCGGGCCGTGCCGCAGGTCGCGGCCGAGAAAGCCGCCGACGATCGCCAGCAGGCCGTGCGCGATGGGTGCGTCCACCCCCGCATGCCGCGCGGCCGAGGCCAGGAAGGCGAGGCCGAGCTCGGTGTCCTCGGTGATGTAGCGGTGCGTGTGCAGGTCGATGTTCTCGCGCCAGTCGCCCGACTTGACGAGCTGCTTGTGCGCGTCGCCGTACATCCACTGGTCGTTGTTGTAGTGGTCGGCCAGCGGATAGTGCGGCGCGCACTGGCCGAAGGCTTCGCGCACGGCCATGCGCTCCTGGTCGAGCCGGTCGGTCACGTCGCGCACGGCGCGCTGCGTGCCTTCGTTGTGGATGTCCCAGCGCTCGAAGTGCTGCAGCGGCGCGGCGTTCATCACCATCAGCGGCGGGTGGATGACGGGGCCGGCGTTCATGAGCGCGCCCGAGAGCGCATTGCCGCAGCCATGCACCGCCGGGTAGGCACGGCGGATCACCTCGATGGCCTCGGCCTCCTTGCGCGCCGGATAGACGCCGGTCGGCAGGCGGATGGCGCGGATCGTGACGTTCACCTCGCGCTCGCCATGCTTGCGCGCGAGGTACGGCAGGGTGCCGGTTTCGGCCCAGGCCACGTCGGCGCGGCTGCCGGCCTGCTTCACCGTCCTTGCCATCACATAGCTGCCGAAGGTGCCCGGCGGCAGGAAGACGACCTGGCCGTCGGCCAGGTGCGGCGCCATGGCCAGCGCGATGTCGTGCTGGGCGATGGCGGGCGTGGGAATGACGATGAGCTCGGCACCCTGGAGCGCCGCGGCGATGTCGGCGGTGGCCAGTGCCAGCGGCACCTCGCGCGCGCCGCCGGCGTCCTTCAGCGTGATGGCGCCGGCTTGCACCACCGGCCGGAGGGCGGCCGCATCGCGGCGCCACAGGCGCACCTCATGGCCGGCTTCGGACAAATCCGCGGCGGCCGCATAGGCGCCGTGGCCACCACCAAGAATTGCAATTTTCATGTTCGAACTTTGAAAGGCAGACGTCGATGAACCGGCAGCCGCGGTACGGACCGGGGAGGTAATGCCTTATTACATTACTTTTCATCGATTCATATGTCAATCAAGTTTCGTGCCTGTGCCCCCCGCGGAAACCCGCAATGAAAAAGCCCGCGCTTCTTGCGAAGCGCGGGCTTTCTTTTGGGGCGAGCGGCCGGCTGGCCGCTCTGCAATGGATCAGCGCGTGGGCTTGAACGCACGCTTTTGTGCGTCGCGCGGCACGAACACCTTGCCCGGGCCGCCATGGCCTGCGCCATTGCCGCGCGGTGCAAAACCTTCGCGCGGAGCGAAGCCTTCACGGGGCGCGAAGCCGCCGTCGCCGCGGCCACCGCCGTGGTGGCCTTGGCCGTGGCCGCCGCGCGGGGCGCTGTTGTCGCCCCAGCCCGGCTTGCGGCCATAACCGGCGCCGCCGCCATTGCCACCGTCGTCACGGCCGCCGCCGAAGCCGGCGTTGTTGCCGCCCTGGAAGCCGCGCGGGCCTTGGCCCTGCGCCGGGCCGCGTGCGTTGCGGTCGTTGAAGCCGCTGGCGCCGGCATAGCCGCCGCCGTTGTTGCCGCGGTAGCCACCGCCGCCGCCTGCGCCGCCATTGCCGAACTTGCGGTCACGCGACTGGTTGTCGCCACGGCCGCCGCGGTACTCGCCCATCGGCGGACGCGATTGCGGCATGCGCTGCTGCGGCTCGAGGCCGGCCACCACTTCGGCCTTGAACTGCTGGCGGCTGTATTGCTCGATGTCCATGATCTTGCGGCGATCGCGGAACTCGGCAAAAGTGATGGCCAGGCCGTCGCGGCCTGCACGGCCGGTGCGGCCGATGCGGTGGGTGTAGTCCTCGGCCTTCATCGGCAGGCCGAAGTTGAAGACGTGGGTGATGGTGGGCACGTCGATGCCGCGGGCCGCCACGTCGGTTGCCACCAGGATCTGCACCTGGCCCTGGCGCAGCGCCATCAGCCGGCGGTTGCGCAGGCCCTGGCTCAGGGCGCCGTGCAGCGCCACGGCGCTGAAGCCTTCTTGCTGCAGGTCGTTGGCGAGGCCGTCGCACTCGACTTGCGTGCTTGCGAACACGATCGCCTGGTTGATGCTGGTGTCGCGCAGCCAGTGGTCGAGCAGCTTGCGCTTGTGCTGGCTGTTGTCGGCCCAGTACAGCGACTGCTTGATGTTGGCGTGCTTCTCTTGCGGGCTGTCGATGGTGATGCGCTGCGGCTCGCGCATGACGCGCTGGGCCAGCTGCTGGATGCGCGGCGCGAAGGTGGCGCTGAACATCATCGTTTGCTGGCGCTCGATGGTGAGCTGGTTGACTTCGGCCAGGTCGTCGGAGAAGCCGAGGTCGAGCATGCGGTCGGCCTCGTCGACCACCAGGAACTTGACCTGGTCGAGCTTGAGCTGCTGCGAACGCTGCAGGTCGAGCAGGCGGCCGGGCGTGGCCACCACGAGGTCGGCGTTCTGCAGCTTGGCGATCTGCAGCTGGTAGGGCATGCCGCCCACCACGTTGGCCACGCGCAGGCCGCGGCAGTGGCGAACCAGCTCGATGGCGTCATGTGCAACCTGCTGCGCGAGTTCGCGCGTCGGGCACAGGATCAGGGCGCCGGGCGTGGCGGCCTTGAAATGGCGGGCGTTGGTCGGGTCCTTGCGCTTGGGCTTCTTCGGCACGGCTTCGCCGCGCGCGGCGGCTTCGGCGGCCAGGCGCTGGAATTCGGCCTTGGCTTCGGCTTCGGCTTCGGCCTGGCGCTTGAGCAGCGTGTGCAGCACGGGCAGCAGGAAGGCGGCGGTCTTGCCCGAGCCGGTCTGGCTCGAGACCATCAGGTCGACGAAGCGGGCCTTGCCGTCCTGGCCGGCTTCACCGCCCATGGCGAGCGGGATCACCTTGTCTTGCACGGTCGTAGGCTGGGTGAAGCCCAGGTCGGCCACGGCGGCGATCAGCTCGGGCGCGAGGCCGAGCTTGATGAAGCCGTTGGGCACGCGGGCTTCTTCGGCCACGGCCGCTTCGGGCGCTGCGGCGTCGAGCGCCTCGAGGATCGGCGCTTCGGACACGGTGTCCGGGGCGACGATGAATTCATTGTTGTTGGTGGATTGCACAGGCGCGAACTCGCCCTGCGCTTCAAAAGCGTCGGTCATGTGAATATCAATCTCAAACGCGAGCGCTGCCGTAGGCGGCGCCCCGTTGGTGGTTAAAAACATCAACCATCCAACGACATTCAACTTCTGGCTTTCGCCGGAGGCTGCGGCCCTTTTTGATCAGCGGATGCGATCGGGCGCGGTGTGCAAGATAGGGAGATGCAAGAGACGCTGACCGGAAAATCCCCCAGATCAGCGAAGCCGTCGATTATGGCATGACTCGGGGTTTTTACCTAATCCGTCAATTTCAGAAAGGTTTCCCTGTAATGCGCGAGCTCCTCGATGGACTCGTGCACGTCGGCCAGCGCAGTGTGCGCCTGCTGCTTCTTGAAGGCGCTGTAGGCGGCGGGCTTCCAGCGCTTGGCCAGCTCCTTCAGGGTGCTGACATCGAGGTTGCGGTAGTGGAAATACGCCTCCAGCTTGGGCATGAACTTGACCAGGAAGCGCCGGTCCTGCCCGATGGTGTTGCCGCACATGGGCGAACCGCTCCTGGGAACATAGCGGGCCACGAATTCCAGCAGTTGCTGCTCGGCCGCGGCTTCGTCCAGCGTGGAGGCCTTCACCTTGTCGATCAGGCCGCTGCGCCCGTGCGTACCCTTGTTCCAGGCGTCCATGGCGTCGAGCACCGCGTCGCTCTGGTGGATGACCAGCACGGGGCCATCGATGCGGGGCGTGAGGTCGGGGCCGGTGACGACCACGGCAATCTCGAGCAGGCGCTCCTTCTCGGGGTCGAGGCCGCTCATTTCGCAGTCGAGCCAGACGAGGTTCTGGTCGCTTTTCTTGAGGACAGGGAGGGTTGCGACGGTCGTGGGGTCAAGGGATTCGGGCATGGCAGGATTGTCGTCGAAGGCCTGCGCCGGCCGGACCCGAGGGCTAAACTCGACGGTCATGTCCTATTCGCTCATCTTCACCACTGCCTTCGCCGTTGCACTGGTCGCGGGCCTGCTCGTGAAGTTCTGGCTCGCCTCGCGGCAGGTGCGCCACGTGGCGCAGCACCGCGGCGCGGTGCCGGCAGCTTTCGAACACACCATCAGCCTTGCCGCCCACCAGAAGGCGGCCGACTACACAATTGCCAAGGCGCGCTTCGGCCTCGTCGAGATGGCCTGGAGCACCGCACTGCTGCTGGGCTGGACGCTGCTGGGCGGGCTCGACGTGCTCAACAAGCTGCTGCTGGGCTGGCTCGGCGGCGGCATGCTGCAGCAGTTGGCGCTGCTGGCGGCCTTTGCGGTCATCGGCGGCCTGCTCGAACTGCCCTTCACGCTCTGGCAGACCTTCAGGCTCGAGGAGCGCTTCGGCTTCAACAAGATGACATTGCGCCTCTGGCTGGCCGACACGCTCAAGTCCACGGCGCTCGGCGCCGCGATCGGCCTGCCGATTGCGGCGCTGATCCTGTGGCTCATGGGCGCGGCCGGCACCACCTGGTGGCTCTGGGCCTGGGCCGTGTGGATGGGGTTCAACCTGCTGGGGATGCTGGTGTACCCCACCTTCATTGCGCCGCTGTTCAACAAGTTCAAGCCGCTCGACGACCCCACGCTCAAGGAGCGCGTCACGGCACTGATGAAGCGCTGCGGCTTTGCCGCCAAGGGCCTGTTCGTGATGGACGGCAGCACCCGCAGCGCCCATGCCAATGCCTACTTCACCGGCTTTGGCGCGAGCAAGCGCGTGGTGTTCTACGACACGCTGCTGCGCCAGCTCGACGCAGCCGAAGTCGAGGCCGTGCTCGCGCACGAGCTCGGCCACTTCAAGCACCGCCACATCGTGAAGCGGCTCGTTGCGATGTTCGCGCTGAGCCTGGCGGGCTTCGCACTGCTGGGCTGGGTGTCGACCCAGGCCTGGTTCTACACGGGGCTCGGCGTGCAGCCCAACATGGCGGCAACGGCGCCCAACGATGCACTCGCGCTGCTGCTCTTCATGCTCGCGGTGCCGGTGTTCGGCTTCTTCGTCGCGCCGCTGCCTGCACGCCTGTCGCGCAAGCACGAGTTCGAGGCCGATGCCTATGCGGTGGCGCAAACCAGCGGCGCCGACCTGTCGGCCGCCCTGCTCAAGCTCTACCAGGACAACGCGTCGACGCTCACGCCCGACCCGGTGTTCGTCAAGTTCTACTATTCCCACCCTCCGGCCTCCGAGCGCCTCGCGCGCATGACGGCGGCCTGAAGAAGACATTTGCCGGAAAGCCGAGACCATGAGCAGCATGTTCAAGCCCAAAGACTGGAAAAACATCCCCCGCCACGCACTGAGCGCCACCGAAATCGTCTCCGGCCTCGCCAAGCTCGACGGCTGGAAGCTCGACGGCGACGGTGCCAATGTGGCCATCGAGAAAACCTTCAGCTTCGCCAACTACTTCGAGACCATCGCATTCGTGAATGCGCTGGCTTTCATCGCCCATACGCAAGACCATCATCCGGACCTGTCGGTGCACTACAACCGCTGCGTGGTGCGCTTCAACACGCACGACGTGGGCGGGCTCTCGGGCACCGACTTCGAATGCGCCCGCCAGGCGAACGCGCTGGTGGCCAGCCCGGCACCGTGATGAGGAAACCCGCCGTTGGCTAAGCCGGGCCGCACTCCCGCCAAGGGGGCCGGCACCTCCGCGCGCATTCTTCACGACGGCCTGGTCGTCGCGAGCCATGGCCGCCACTGCCTGGTCGAGACGCCCGCGGGCGAGCGCCTGATCTGCCATCCGCGCGGAAAGAAGAGCCAGGCCGTGGTCGGCGACCGCGTGCGCTGGCAGGCCAGCGAAGACGAAGGCACCATCGAAGAAGTCGTGCCGCGGCGCAATCTCTTCTATCGCCAGGACGAAATCCGCACCAAGTCGTTCGCGGCCAATCTCGACCATGTGCTGATCCTGATCGCGGCCGAGCCGGAATTCTCCGAGCATCAACTCGCGCGCGCGCTCATTGCCGCCGAAGCCGAACGCATCACGCCGATCATCGCGCTCAACAAGAGCGATCTGGCCGAGCCCTTCGAGCGCGCATGGAACAAGCTGGCGCCCTACCGCCGCATGCACCATGGCGTGCTGCCGCTCTCGCTCAAGGCGTCGGGCGAAGCAGACTATGCCTCGCTGATGAAACTGCTTGCCGGCAAGTCGACGCTCGTGCTCGGACCCTCCGGCTCGGGCAAGAGCACCCTGACCAACCTGCTGGTGCCGGGCGCGACCGTACTGACGCAAGAGATTTCACAGGCGCTGAACTCAGGCAAGCACACGACCACGAGCACCACTTGGTACTGGATCGACGAAGCGCGCACCACCAGCCTGATCGACTCGCCGGGCTTCCAGGAATTCGGCCTGAACCACATCGCGCCTATGCAGCTCGCGGGCCTGATGCCCGACATTGCCGCGCATGCGAACGACTGCAAGTTCTACAACTGCACCCATCTGCACGAGCCGGGCTGCGGCGTGATCGCGAATGTGGACGCGCCCGGCAAGCCGGGGCCGATCAGCGCCACGCGCTACAGGATCTATGGCGAACTCTTCGCCGAGCTCAGCCAGTCGCGCTACTGAACGTCCAGGATCGATTCGAGCGCCTGCACCAGCGCCCCGCACTGCTCGCGCGTGCCGATGCTGATGCGCAGGTACTGCGCAATGCGCGGCTGCCTGAAATGCCGCACCAGCACCGCACGCTCGCGCAGCAGCGCCGCCAGCTCGGCGGCATCGCGCTGCGGATGGCGCGCGAACACGAAGTTGGCCTGCGAGGGCAGCACTTCGAAGCCCAGATCCTCGAGCTGCAGGCTGAGCCCTTCGCGGGTGTCGACGACCTTGTCGCGCGTGGTCTGGAACCAGGCCTCGTCTTCGAGCGCCGCCACCGCGCCGGCCATGGCAAGCCGGTCGAGCGGATAGGAATTGAAGCTGTCCTTGACGCGCACCAGCGCGTCGATCAGATGCGCCTGCCCGCAGGCAAAGCCCACCCGCAGGCCGGCCAGCGAACGCGACTTGGACAAGGTCTGCACCACCAGCAGGTTCGGATACTTGCCGATGAGCGGCAGCGCGCTCTCGCCGCCGAAATCGACATACGCCTCGTCGACCAGCACCACGCGCTCGGGACAGGCCGCGAGCAGCTGCTCGATGCGTGCGAGCGGCAGCCCGATGCCCGTGGGCGCATTCGGGTTGGCGATCACCAGGCCCGCGCAGCCACCGCGGGTGCGGGCCGCCATGGCATCGACGTCGATGCGCAGGCCCTGGTCGACCGGCAGCAGTTCGCAGCCGATGCCGTAGAGCTGCGCATAGACCCGGTAGAAGCTGTAGCTCACATCGGGCATCAGCAGCGGCTCGGCCTGCTGGAAGAAGGCGAAGAAGGCGTGCGCCAGCACTTCGTCCGAGCCGTTGCCCGCAAAGACCTGTCCGGCCTGCAGGCCGTGCCGCCGCGCCACCGCTTCGCGCAGTGCGAGCGAGGCGGGGTCCGGATAGCGCTCCAGGCCGTTCGCCGCCGCCTGCTGGATGGCGTCGATGGCCAGCGGTGACGGCGGATACGGGTTCTCGTTGGTGTTGAGCTTGACGAGGTTGGCAATGCGCGGCTGTTCGCCGGGCACATAGGGTTCGAGCGCGCCGATGCGCGGGCTCCAGAAGGCCGGTGCGGGGGTGGTCATGATCTTTTTGGAGAGCTGCTGCTCAGCCGAGCAGGCGGGCCAGCGTGAGCAGCGCCAGCAGCACCATCCACATCACCACCGAACGCCACACCAGGCCCACCACGCTGCGCAGATGGCCGGGTTCGGGCTCGCGGCCCGGCGTGCTGCCGCTGTCGAGCCGGCGACCATCGGCCATCGAATCGCCGGCCTGCGCGCGCGGGAGCGGATCGGTGACGGGAATCGGGCTCAGCGCGCCGCCGCCCAGGCGCACATTGACCGCGCCCGAGGTCGCCGCGAGGATCACGCCGTCGTTCTCGCTCGGAAAGCGCCGCGCGTCATTGCGCCAGCAGTCGATCGCCTCCTCGAAGCTGCCGACAACCGCGAAGCCCAGCGCGGTGATGCGCGCAGGCAGCCAGTCGATCGCGTGCCAGGCGCTCTCCGCGGCCCGCTGCACCGAGACGCTCGAGGGCTGCACCGCCGCGCCGTTCTTGTGGTGCCAGTAGCGCGAGACGAACTCGCTCATCCGGTAGAACACCGCGCCGGCCGGCCCCAGGCCCAGGGCCGCCAGCACCGAGAACCAGGCCAGCACGCCGAACACATGGCGGTGCGCCGCAATCACCGAATGCTCGATCACGTGGCGAACGATTTCGCTGCGCGGCAGTTCGGCCGCATCCACGCCCTGCCAGTGCGCCAGCAGCGAGCGCGCGAGCGGCTCGTCGCCTTCGTCGAGCGCATCGCGGATGTCCGTGAAGTGGTGGCTGAACTGCCGGAAACCGAGCGTGACGTAGAGCACCGCAACGCTCCAGAGCACCGCGAACGGCAGCCCCAGCGTGAACACCAGCAGCAGGTGGATGCCCAGCGTCATCAGCGTGGGCATGAGCACCGCAAGGGCCCATGCGACCCATCCATGGTGCGGCTTGCCTGCGTCGAAATTGCGGCTGGTCCAGCGCGTCCAGGCCAGCACGCCGGCGTACACCGGGTTGTGGGAGGCGAGCGGCCTCACCTGCTCGATCAGCAACGCACACAGGATGGCAAAGAAGCTCATCCTTCGATGATAGCGAGGGCGCCTGCACAGGCGCGGCGCGGGCCGAGGTCAGGCGCTGAGGAAGCGATAGAGATTGCGCAGCATGCCCGCGGTGGCGCCCCAGACGAAGCGCTCTTCGGTGCCGTCCTGGTAGGGCATCGAATACCACTCGCGGCGGGTGCCGTCGGGCGCGGGCACCGTGTGGCGGCGGTGATTGGCCGGATCCATGAGCCAGGCCAGCGGCACCTCGAAGGCCAGCGCCACTTCGTAGGGATTGATGGTGAGCTCGAACCCGGGCTTCACCAGCGCGACCACCGGCGTCACGATGAACGAGGTGATGGTGGTGTAGGTCGGAAGGCTGCCAAGCACTTCGATGTACTGGGCCGAGAGTCCCACTTCTTCCCAGGCCTCGCGCAGTGCGGCCGCCGCGATGTTGGCGTCCTCGGGGTCGACGCGCCCGCCCGGAAACGCCACCTGCCCCGAATGGTTGGACAAATGCGCCGTGCGCTCGGTCAGCAGCACGGTCGCGCCTTGCGGGCGCTGCACGATGGGCACCAGCACGGCCGCCTGCGCGGGGGCGCGGTCGGTCAGGCGCGGCTCGCGCCGCAATTCGGGCGTCCACTCGGGCGGCGCGGCAAAGCGCCTGCGCAGGGCCTCGGTCGTCAACTGCGCGGGCGCCACCGCGGGAAGGCCGTCGGGGCCGCCGACCACAGGCGCCTCGCGCGGGTCGAACGGCAGCAGCGTGGGCGGCACCACGGCATTGACGGGTTCGACGGGAGCGAATTGCATGGGGGCGGTGGAGTGGGTCAAGTGAGAGAGTTTCAGTGAAGGAGTAGAGCGTAAAAGGGCCGCGCTGTCTTTTTGCAAGAAGCGTGCACGGCGCACAACGCAAAAAGCCGCCAGAGCGGCGGCTTTTTGCACGGCAGGAAGGCAGCTTACTTGGCGGCCGATGCTGCTTGCGACTTGCCCGGCAGCTTTTCCTTGATGCGTGCCGAACGGCCGCTGCGCTCGCGCAGGTAGTACAGCTTGGCGCGGCGGACATCGCCACGGCGCTTGACTTCGATGCCGGCGATCAGCGGGCTGTAGGTCTGGAACGTACGCTCCACGCCTTCGCCGCTGGAGATCTTGCGCACCGTGAAGCCGCTGTTGAGGCCGCGATTGCGCTTGGCGATCACGACGCCTTCGTAGGCCTGCACGCGCTTGCGGGTGCCTTCGACGACGCTCACGCTGACGATGACCGTGTCACCGGGCATGAAATCGGGGATCTTCTTGCCGAGGCGGGCGATTTCTTCCTGCTCGAGGGTTTCGATGAGGTTCATGATTTCCTGATATTCGATCGTGCTCGCGCTACACAAAAGGCGCCTTCGGTTTCAAGCCAGGCGCGGCCGGGCAGAGGATCGGGGAACCGAGGATTATAGCTTTTTTTTCAGCGCTGCCTCATCGACCTTGCTCAGGCGGCCGGCGGCGCGTGCGGCGGCAATCAGGTCGGGCCGCCGGGCGGCGGTGATGGTCAGCCGCTGGTCGCGGCGCCAGCGCTCGATCTGCACATGGTGCCCCGACAGCAGCGGCGCCGGCACGCCCTGCCCGTTCCATTGCTCCGGCCGGGTGTAGTGCGGGCAGTCGAGCAGGCCGTCGAGCGAAGGATTGAAGCTGTCCTGCACATGGCTGGCCTCGTCGCCCAGCACGCCGGGCTGCAGCCGCGCCACGGCATCGAGCAGTGCCATGGCCGCGATCTCGCCGCCCGAAAGAACGAAGTCGCCGAGGCTGATCTGGTGCGTCACGCGCGTGTCGATGAAGCGCTGGTCGATGCCTTCGTAGCGGCCGCAGACCAGCACCGCGCCCTCGCTGGCCGACCAGCGCTCGACCGCTTCGTGGCGCAATGCCTCGCCGATGGGGGAAAACAGCACGACCGGCGCCTGGGAGCCGCGCGCGGCCAGCGCCGCGTCGAGGCAGGCCGACAGCGGCTCGGCCATCATCACCATGCCGGGGCCGCCGCCAAAGGGCCGGTCGTCGACGCGCTTGTAGTTGCCCTGCGCGAAGTCGCGCGGGTTCCAGAGCACGACCTCGACCTGTTTCGACTCGTAGGCGCGGCGCGTCACGCCGCTGGCCATGAAGGGCGCGAACAGTTCGGGAAAGAGCGTGAGGACGTCGAAGCGCATGCGCGCGAGGCCCCAATCAGAAATCGGGTTGCCAGTCGACCGTGATGAGGCGGCCGGCCAGGTCGACCTTGTCGACGAAGACCGAGACGAAGGGCACCATGCGTTCGATGGCCTTGCCGTCTTCCTCGGCCGCGAGCACCAGCGTGGTCTGCGGGCCGGTGGCGAGCAGTTCGCGCACCGTGCCGAGCGCCACGCCTTCGCGGTTGACCACCGAAAGGCCGATCAGGTCGACCCAGTAGTACTCGTCGTCGCCGGCCGTGGGAAAGCTCGAGCGCGGCACGAACACGCGCGCGCCGCGAAGCGCCTCGGCCGCATTGCGGTCAGGCACGTCCTCGGAGGAGGCGACGATGCAGTCGGAATGTTCTTTGGCTTCGCGGATCGCGAGCCGGAAAGCTGCGGTTGCCGAGGCTCCGGGAGCCTGCAGGAACCAGCGCTTGGAAGAAAAAAGCGCCTCGGGCTGGGCGCTGTGGGGCAGGACCTTGAACCAGCCCTTGATGCCCCATGCATCGGCGATGCGTCCTACCTCGATCGCATCCGCCGGCAATTCGGCGGCTTCGAGTGCGGGCAGCATCGGCGTGCCGGGCAGCTTAGGCTGCCGCCTTGGGAGCTGCGGCTGCAGCTTGCTTGATCAGGCGCAGGACCGTGGGCGAAGCTTGTGCGCCAACGCTCTTCCAGTAGGCCAGGCGGTCCTGGGCAATACGGATGCTTTCTTCGTTTTCCTTGGCGGTCGGGTTGTAGAAACCCAGGCGCTCGATGAAACGGCCATCGCGGCGAACGCGCTTGTCCGACACGACGATGTTGAAGAACGGACGGCCTTTGGAGCCGCCGCGGGAAAGTCGAATGACGACCATGATTTATCCTTGGGTGGTGCAGCAAGCCCGTTTTTTGACAAGAGGCCCGCTCACAGTGTTCTTTCAACGTCGAGACACGCGACATGGCCACCCGGCCAGCGACACGCTGAAAAGCCTGCGATTATAGCCCGACCTGCGTTTTCTCCGAATTTCCGCGCTTGCCGCGTCCCGTTTGCCACCTGCATGACCCTCACCATCCGCCCCAGCCGCGACGAAGACATCGCGGCCATCACGGCCATCTACGCCCACCACGTGCTGAACGGCACCGGCACCTTCGAGACCGAAGCGCCCTCTGCCGCCGACATGGCCGCGCGCCGCGCCGACGTGCTCGCCAGGAACCTGCCCTACCTCGTGGCCGAAAAAAATGGCGAAGTGTTGGGTTTTGCCTACTGCAACTGGTTCAAGCCGCGCCCGGCCTATCGCTTTTCGGCCGAAGACTCGATCTACATGTCCGAAGCCGCACGCGGCAAGGGCCTGGGCACCCAACTGCTGGCCGCCCTCTCGCAGGCCGCCGAGGCGGTGGGCGTGCGCAAGCTGATCGCGGTCATCGGCGATTCGGCCAACGCCGGCTCGGTTGGGGTGCACCGCAGCCAGGGCTTCACGCATGTGGGCGTGCTCAAGGACTGCGGCTGGAAGTTCGGCCAATGGCGCGACGTGGTCCTGATGGAAAAGGTGCTCGGCGAAGGCAGCACCACCCAACCCGAATGAAAAACAAGACCATTGCCGCCTGGCTCTCCTTCCTGGGCGGCCCGCTGGGCCTGCACCGCTTCTACCTGCGCGGCATCGGCGACTGGCTCGGCTGGCTGCTGCCCATTCCCACCGCGCTGGGGCTGTACGGCATCGAGCGCGCGCGCATGTACGGCCTGGACGACGGCTGGAGCTGGGTGCTGATTCCGCTCCTGGGCTTCACCATCGCGGGATGCGCGCTGACGGCGATCGTCTACGGCCTCATGACGCCCGAGAAGTGGAATGCCCGCTTCAACAGCAGCGCGCCTTCGGATGCCGCGCCGGGCCGCACCAACTGGGCCACGATCGGCGCCGTGGTGCTGGCGCTTTTGTTCGGCACCACGGTGCTGATGGCCAGCATCGTGTTCAGCTTCCAGCGCTACTTCGAGCACCAGGTCGAGGAAGGCCGGAAGATCTCGCAGTAGCCGTTGCGCGCCCGAAGGCGGCGCGGCCTCAGAAGATCTGCCAGCTGAACCAGTAGGCAATCGCCGCAACGAAAGCCGACGCCGGGATCGTGAAGATCCAGGCCCAGACGATGTTGCCCGCCACGCCCCAGCGCACGGCGCTCGCGCGCTGCGCGGAGCCCACGCCGACGATGGCGCCGGTGATGGTGTGGGTGGTCGACACCGGGATGCCCAGCGCGGTGGCCAGGAACAGCGTGATCGCGCCGCCCGTCTCCGCGCAGAAGCCGCCCACGGGCTTGAGCTTGGTGATCTTCTGGCCCATGGTCTTCACGATGCGCCAGCCGCCGAACATGGTGCCCAGCGCGATGGCGGCATAGCAGCTCACGATGACCCAGTTCGGCGGCGCCGCGTCGGCGGCCGAGGCGTAGCCGGTGGCGATCAGCAGCATCCAGATGATGCCGATGGTCTTCTGCGCGTCGTTGCCGCCGTGGCCCAGGCTGTAGGCCCCGGCCGAAACCAGCTGCAGCCGCCGGAACCAGCGGTCCACGCGCGAGGGCGTGGCGCGCCGGAAGCCCCAGGCCACCAGCACCATCATCATCGAGCCCAGCAGGAAGCCGAGAAACGGCGAAACGAAGATGAAGGCCACGGTCTTCCAGATGCCCGAAGCCACCAGGCCGCCGGTCCCGGTCTTGGCGATCACGGCACCCACGATGCCACCGATCAGCGCGTGCGACGAGCTGCTCGGGATGCCGTAGTACCAGGTCACGAGGTTCCAGCTGATGGCACCCACGAGCGCACCGAAGACCACGTGCACATCGACCACGCCGGGCTGGGCAATGCCCTTGCCGACGGTGGCGGCCACGCTCAGGTGGAAGATGAAGATCGCGATCAGGTTGAAGAAGGCCGCGAACAGCACGGCGTGGCCCGGCTTGAGCACGCCGGTCGACACCACGGTGGCGATCGAGTTCGCCGCGTCGTGGAAGCCGTTCATGAAGTCGAACAAGATCGCCAGCGCGACCAGAATCATCACCACCCAGAGGGCGACCTGAACCGTTGCCATCGATGGTTACCGCTCAGGAATTCTCGAGGACGATGCCCTCGATGACGTTGGCCACGTCCTCGCACTTGTCGGTGATCGTCTCGAGCAATTCGTAGATTGCCTTGAGCTTGATCACCTCGCGCACATCGGGTTCCTCGCGGAACAGCTTGCTCATGGCGCTGCGCATCACGCGGTCGGCATCCGATTCGAGGCGGTCGATTTCCTCGCAGGTCTTGAGCGTGGCCTCGGCCACCGCCGGGTCGGCGATCTTGCCGAGGAACTTAACGGCGTCCTTGAGGCGGTCGCAGCACTTCACGCTCAGGGCGGTGAGGCGCACGATCTCGTCGGTCATGTGGCGCACGTCGTACAGCGCCATGGTCTCGGCCGAGTCCTGGATCAGGTCGGCCACGTCGTCCATCGTATTGATGAGCTTGTGGATCTGCTCGCGGTCGATCGGCGTGATGAAGGTCTTGTGGATCAGCCGGTTGACGTCGTGCGTGACGCGGTCGGCCGCACGCTCGGCATTGTCGACGTCGCGGTTGTACTGCTCGCGCAGGTGCACGTCGCTGTAATTGGCCACGAGTTGCTCGAACGCCCGCGCCGCTTCGACGATGCGCTCGGCGTGCTGGTTGAACATCTCGAAAAAATTCCCCTCGCGGGGCAGCAGCTTGCCGAACATGGCGCTCTCCTGGGTTCGCGGCTGCCACAAATGTGTGACAACGTCATGAAAAACCGCGCAAGTGTAATGGGCCGAGCAAAGCCGCCCGGCCAACGGGGTTCAGCGCCCCGCCTGCTCAGTCGCGAATCCGCTCGATGACCTGCGAGGAAACGCGGGCAAGCGCCGCGCGCGGCACCTTGTCGGGCGCGATCTCGGCGAGCGGCTTCAGCACGAAGGCGCGGTCGCGCATGCGCGGATGCGGCAAGGCCAGCGCGGGCGTGTCCTTGATCGCGTTGCCGTGCATCAGCAGGTCGAGGTCGAGCGTGCGCGGCGCATTGGGAAAAGGCCGTTCGCGGCCGGCCTGCTCCTCGAGCAGATGCAGTTCGGCCAGGAACGCCTCGGCCGTGAGCCCGGTCCGCACGGCCACCACGGCATTGATGAAATCGGGCCCGGTCGCATCGACCGGCGCGCTGCGGTAGAGCGACGAGCGCGCCGTCACCACGGTGCGCTCGATGGTGCCGATGGCGTCCATGGCCGCCGTCACGGCGGCCCGGGCGTCGCCCAGGTTGGCGCCGATGGCGACGAAGGCCTGCACGGTCGGATAGTCCTCGCGCGTGCGGCGGGCGGGTGCGCCCGCAGACCCCTTGCCCGCGGGCCGGGCGGGCGAGCGCCGCGCGGGCGCCGGTCCGCTGCTCTTCGGCTTCGGCGAAGGGCCGCCGCGCGATGGCGGCCGGCCCTGGCCGCCGCCGCTCTTGCCGTCCTTCGGCCGGTTCGGTGCGCTCATTCGGCTGCGGCGCTCCCGCCGCCCTCGCCGCCACCATCACCACCACCGCCGGTGCGCGGCTTGCGGCGACGGCGGCGCTTGCGTGGTGCGGCTGCTTCGCCATCGGGCGGCACGGCGCCGGCACCGGCCTCGACTTCGACTTCCTCGGCCTCGTCGTCCTGCCGCGCGTCGGCATCGGGCTGGCGCTGGCGCGCCGCCGGTTCGCCGCGGGAGGGCTTGGGCGCCACCGGGTCGCGCGTTCGCACGCGCTGGCGGGTCTTCTGCTCGTCGCGCACCTGTTCCAGCAGGTCTTGCTGGCGCACGTCGTCGGCGGTGCTGAACTCCTGCCACCACTCGGCAATGGCCTCGCTGACCTCGCCCACGTCGGCGCGCAGCCGCATGAAGTCGAAGGCGGCGCGGAACCGCGCCTGGTCCACCAGGCTGTAGGGGGTGGAGCCGGTGCGCTTGTCGAAGCGCGGCTGCATCATCCAGATCTCGCGCATGTCGGCAGCGAGCTTGCCGCGGCCCGACACATCGCCGATGCGGGCGTTGAACACGTCGTCGATCGCGTCCTGCAGCGCCGGGAACGGCGGCTGCGGGCGCTGGCCGTGCCGGCCCTCGACGCGCTGGGCCCAGCCGTCGCGCACGTCGGCCCACAGCACGCAGGCCAGGAGGAAGCTCGGCGCCACGGGCTTGCCTTCGCCGACGCGGCGGTCGGTGTCCTGCAGCGCCGCCTTCACGAACGGCGAGTCGGCCCGCTCCACCACCACGTCGAGCAGCGGATAGATGCCCTTGGCGAGGCCCAGCTTGCGCAGCTGCTCGACCGTGGCAATGGCATGGCCGGTCTGCAGCAGCTTGAGCATTTCGTCGAACAGGCGGCTCTGCGGCACGTCAGCCAGCAGCCTGCTCGACTCGACCAGCGGCGCGGCCGTCTTGGCTTCCATCTTGAAGCCGAGCGCCGCGAGCTTGGCCGAGAAGCGGATCGCGCGGATGATGCGCACCGGGTCTTCGCGGTAGCGCGTGGCCGGATCGCCGATCATGCGCAGCGTGAGCTTCTGGGCGTCGCGGATGCCGTTGTGGTAGTCGACCACGACCTGGTTGGCCGGGTCGTAGTACATGGCGTTCACGGTGAAGTCGCGGCGCGCCGCGTCTTCCTCCTGCGGGCCCCAGACGTTGTCGCGCAGCACGCGGCCACTGGCGTCCACCGCATGCTTCATGCTCGCGAGCTCGCCCTTGCTGGTGCGCTCGTTGCCGGCCACCTGCTCGGCGGCGGCGTTGTCCATGTAGGCGCGGAAGGTCGAGACCTCGATCACCTCGTGCTCGCGGCCGCGGCCGTACACCACGTGCACGATGCGAAAGCGCCGCCCGATGATGAAGGCGCGCCGGAAGAGCGACTTGACCTGCTCGGGCGTGGCGTTGGTGGCGACGTCGAAGTCCTTGGGGCGCAGCCCCAGCAGCAGGTCGCGCACCGCGCCGCCCACCACGTAGGCCTCGTAGCCGGCCTGCTGGAGGGTGGTGACGACGTTCCTGGCACGTTCGTCGACCAGGGCTGGATCGATCTTGTGAACCTCTGCCGGCACCTCCTGGCGCTTGCCGAAGCGGCTCTTGCCCTGTGCGCCGCCGGCCGATTTGCCGAGCAGCTTGTCGATGAATTTCTTGATCATTGTTGGTTGAAGCTCTTCTCTATTCGTTTTCGAGCATGGATCGGATCAGCGGGATCGTGATCGCGCGCTGTGTCTGAAGGGCATAACCGTCGAGCTGCGTGAGCAGCTCCATCAGGCTGCCCAGGTCGCGGCTGAAGCGGTGCAGCATGTAGTCGAGCACCTCGTCCGACAGCATGACGCCGCGCGTGTCGGCGGCCTGGCGCAGCACCGCCCGGCGTTCGCTTTCGCTCAGCACCTGCAGGTGGAACACATGGCCCCAGCCCAGCCGGGTGCGAAGGTCCTCGCGCAGCGGCAGGTCGGCCGGCGGCAGCGCGCCCGCGGCCACCACGCCGCGCTGCAGCGTCTGCGCGTTGACGAACCAGTTGAAGGCCGCGTGCTGCTGCACCGCGGTGTAGAGGTGCACGTCGTCGAGCAGCACGGCACCCCAGCGCTCGTCGAATTCTGGCGGCTCCAGCACGCCGGCATGCAGCCAGCCCACGCTCGCGCCCTGCTCGCGCAGTGCGACACGCACCGATTCGAGCAGATGGGTCTTGCCGCTGCCGCCTTCGCCCCACAGGTAGGTGGGCACGGGAGAGTGAGGCACGGCGCTGCCGGCGCCGCCCACCCACAGTTGCAGGTGCCGCAGCGCCGCCTCGTTCGGGCCGGCAAAAAAAGCGTCGAAGCTGGGGCCCGTCGCAATGCCGATATCGAGCGCGAGCTGTTTCATCCCGGGAAGGTTCATGGAGGGGGCCCGGAGGGCCCTTAAAATCGTGAGGAATTCTATCGGCCCGGCCGCTTCGGTCGCCGGCGCCTCCACCTTCCCGCCCTTCTCGACACCGTCCGACCATGACTTCCCCTACGCCCACCCCGCTCAGCTACAAGGATGCAGGTGTCGATATCGATGCCGGCGACGCACTGATCGACCGCATCAAGCCGCTCGCCAAGAAGACCCTGCGCGAAGGCGTGCTGGCCGGCATCGGCGGCTTCGGCGCGCTGTTCGAGGTGCCCAAGCGCTACAAGGAGCCGGTGCTGGTGAGCGGCACCGATGGCGTGGGCACCAAGCTCAAGCTGGCCTTCGAATGGAACATGCACGACACGGTCGGCATCGACCTGGTGGCCATGAGCGTCAACGACGTGCTGGTGCAGGGCGCCGAACCGCTCTTCTTCCTCGACTATTTCGCCTGCGGCAAGCTCGACGTGGACACGGCCGCGGCCGTGATCGGCGGCATCGCCCGCGGCTGCGAGATTTCCGGCTGCGCGCTGATCGGCGGCGAAACCGCCGAAATGCCCGGCATGTACCCGGCCGGCGAGTACGACCTGGCGGGCTTCGCGGTCGGTGCGGT
This sequence comes from Variovorax sp. SPNA7, assembly GCF_033807855.1. Taxonomy (NCBI): domain Bacteria; kingdom Pseudomonadati; phylum Pseudomonadota; class Betaproteobacteria; order Burkholderiales; family Comamonadaceae; genus Variovorax; species Variovorax sp. SPNA7. The sequence goes on along the minus strand of NZ_CP138513.1, from coordinate 1,591,392 downwards.
CGAAAAGGCGAAGATCCTCACGGGCCAGAACGTGAAGCCGGGCGACGTGGTGCTGGGCCTGGCCTCGGCCGGCGTGCATTCCAACGGCTTCAGCCTGGTGCGCAAGGTGATCGAACGCGCGGGGGCCGACCTGCCCGCCACGCTCGACGGCAAGCCCTTCCGCGAAGCCGTGATGGAACCCACCCACCTCTACGTGAAGCCGGTGCTCGAGGCGCTGGCCAAGCACCCGATCAAGGCGCTGGCCCACATCACGGGCGGCGGCCTGCTCGAGAACATCCCGCGCGTGCTGCCCGAAGGCACGGCCGCCCACCTCAAGAAGGGCAGCTGGCCGCAGACCGAGCTCTTCGCCTGGCTGCAGAAGGTGGCCGGCATCGACGACATCGAGATGAACCGCACCTTCAACAACGGCATCGGCATGGTGGTGGTGATCGACGCGGCCGAAGCCGCAGCCTGCGCCGCCACGCTGCGCACGGCCGGCGAGTCGGTGTTCGAGATCGGCACCATCGCCGAGCGCGGCGCGGGCGCCGCTGTCGTGGTCGGCTGATCTCCTCGCTCCGAGGCTCGCAAGCGCAGCACCCGGACCCTGATGGCCAAACCCTCCCTCGCCACCTTCGAAACCAAGCCCCAGGCCGCCTCGCGCAACGTGGTGCTGGCCAGCTACCTGCTGATGCCGGCCGCGCTGCTGCTGGTGATGTGGCAGCACCTGCTGCCCGGCCTCCTGTGCGTGTGCATCGGTTTCCTGGCCACGCGCCGGTTCGCGCGCCTGATCGGCTCCGGCCTGGCACGGCTCCCGCTGCCGCCAATGCAAGCCGACGTCCTGGCCCGGGTGCTGGCGGTCACGCTGGTGCTGCTGGCACCCATTGCGCTGATCTCCCTGGGCCTGTCGCAAGCGCGCGAGTACATCCTCGACGCACCCGACCAGTACCGCGAACTGCTCGACTACACGGCGCGCACGGTGCTCGAACTGCGGCTCAAGCTGCCGAGCGAAATCGCGGTCTACCTGCCCGAAGGCGCGGCCGAAGTGCAGCGCGTGGTGGCCAACTACCTGCGCGCGCAGGCCGGTTCTCTGGCCCTGGCCGGACGGGCATGGCTCGGCGGCCTGCTGTTTGCCTACGTGGGGCTCATCGTGGGCGGACTGGCCGCCATCGCACCCTCGCCGCTGCAGCGCCGGCCGCTCGCCGCGCAGCTGCACCGGCGCATCGCCATCTTCGGCGAGGCCTTCGGCCAGATCGTGGCTGCGCAGTTCTGGATCGCCGCTTTCAACACGCTGCTGACCGCCATCTTCCTGCTGTTCCTGATGCCGCTCTGGGGCCCTCACCTGCCCTACACGCCGGCCCTGATCACGCTGACCTTCGTGGCGGGCCTGGTGCCCATCGTCGGCAACCTGGTCTGCAACTCGGTGATCACGCTGGTGGCGCTGTCGGTGTCGCCCGTGACGGCGCTGGCCTGCCTGGCGTTCCTGATCATCATCCACAAGGCGGAATACGTGATCAACGCCAAGGTGGTCGGCAGCCGCACGCAGATGCGGGTGTGGGAGCTGCTGGCGGTGATGTTCGTGGCCGAGGCGGTGTTCGGCCCGGCCGGACTGGTGGCGGCGCCGCTTTTCTACGCCTACCTCAAGAAAGAGCTGCAGGCGGCCGGCCTTGTTTAGCTTCGATGTCCTGATTTGATCGGTTCTGGTCCGCTTCGGCGCGGACCGTGCCCTGGCGGCGCAGAAGAATAGGCGGCATCATCCACTCCGCCCTTTCGAGTCAATGCCATGAAATCCTGTCTGATTGTGATCGATGCGCAGGAATCGTTTCGCCAGCGCGCCTACTGGTCCGAACACGTCGCGCAGCCCTATTTCGCCGCCCAGAACGCGCTGATCGAGGGCTGCCTGGCCGCCGGCCTTCCGATCGTGCGCGTCTTCCACGTCGACGCTCCCGCCACCGCAAGCCATCCCTTCGCGGTCGAGTCGGGCTTCGTGCGGCCGATCGAAGGCCTGGCGGCTTTCGAGGCCGCGGCCACCTTCACCAAGCACCGCCACAGCGCGCTGGTCAACAGCGGGCTCGACGTCTGGCTCACGCAGCAGGGCATCGGCCGGCTGATCGTGAGCGGCATCCGCACCGAGCAATGCTGCGAAACCACCACGCGCCACGCCTCGGACCTGGGCTGGGAGGTCGACTACGTGACCGACGCCACGCTGACCTTCGACATGCTGCAGCCCGACGGCCAACCGCTTGCCGCGGCCGACATCAAGGCGCGCACCGCGGCCGTGCTGGACGGCCGTTTCGCCACCGTCTGCAGCGTGGCGCAGGCGCTGCGGCGCGCCGGCACGCGCCAGATGGAATCCACATGGACCTCCAGCAGCAGCAACACCCCATCCGCGTAGTGTTCGTGCTGCTGCCGGGCAGCCTGGTGCTCGACTGGGCCGGCCCCGCCGAGGCGCTGCGCATTGCGAACCAGCGGCTGCGTGCGGCGGGCCAGCCCGAGCGCTTCGAGATCGAATTCGCCAGCCCGCGGTCCACGTCGATCGGATCGGTCGGCGTTGCGCTCGCCAACCTCTCGCCCTTGCCGACGCAATGGCACGGCCCGGCCTGGGTCGTGCTGGTCGGGCTGCCCGGGGACACCATCCCGATCGACAACGCCGAGACGCAGGAGCTGCTGCACTGGCTGCGCGGCCAGCGCTTCGAACGCGGCCGGCTCGAACTGGTCACGGTCTGCGCCGGTGCGCTGCTGGCCGCGCATGCCGGCGCGCTCTCCGGCCGGCGCGCCACCACGCACCACCATCACCTCGACGAATTGCGCGCGGTGGAGCCGCGCTGCGAGGTGGTCGCCAACCGCGTGTTCGTGATCGATCCGCCGGTGTACAGCAGCGCGGGCGTCACCACCGGCATCGACCTGGTGCTGCATCGCATCGCCGACGTGTGCGGCGAAGCGCTGGCGGCCCAGGTGGCGCAGACGATGGTGGTGGCGCAGCGGCGCGGTCCGCATGATCCGGAACTGTCGCCCTTCCTGGCCTACCGCAACCACCTGCACGCCGCGCTGCACCGCGTGCAGGACGCCGTCAGCGAGCAGCCGCAGGCCGAGTGGAACGTGCCGCGGATGGCCGAAGTGGCCCACACCTCGGCGCGGCACCTGACACGGCTGTTCGTCGAGCACGCGGGCGTGGCGCCGCTGGCCTACCTGCGGCGGCTGCGGTTGGCGGCCGCGCAGCTTGCGCTGGCCTCGGGCGTGAGCGTGACGCGGGCGGCGGAAATCTCGGGCTTCGGCTCGGACACGCAGTTGCGGCGCGCCTGGCACCAGTTCGGATTGCCTGGCTCGCCTTCGGCATCGGCGTCGAAGGCGTAGCGGCCGCTGATTCCCGTGAGGGGTTTCAGCCCTGCGCAGCCGCGCAGGCCCGCGCGCGCCCCAGCAGCAGGGTCCGCTCGCGCGTGTTGCGCGTGAGCGAGGCGGCGCGGTCGAACTCCCTTTGCGCCTCGTCGCGGCGGCCGAGCTTCAAGAGCAGGTCGCCGCGCACCGCCGGCAGCAGGTGGTAGGCCTGCAAGGCCGGTTCGCCCACGAGCGTGTCCACCACTTCGAGCCCCGCGGCCGGCCCGAACGCCATCGAGAGCGCCACCGCGCGGTTCAATTCGACGATGGGCGACGGCGACAGCTCGGCCAGTGCGTCGTAGAGCGCGGCGATGCGCGGCCAGTCGGTCTCTTCGGCCGTGCGCGCACGGCCGTGGCAAGCGGCAATGGCCGCCTGCAGCGCATACGGGCCGAAGGCACCGCCGAGCGCCTCGGCACGCGCCAGTGCCGCCAGGCCACGGCGGATCAGCATGTGGTCCCAGCGTGCGCGGTTCTGCTCGAGCAGCAGCACCGGCTCGCCCGAGGCGCCCACGCGCGCGGCCGTGCGCGAGGCCTGGATTTCCATCAGCGCCACCAGGCCATGCACTTCCGATGCATCGGGCATGAGCTCGGCCACGATGCGGCCCAGGCGCATGGCTTCCTCGCACAGCGCGGGACGCATCCAGTCGTCGCCGGCCGTGGCCGAGTAGCCTTCGTTGAAGATCAGGTAGAGCACCTCGAGCACCGAGGCGAGCCGCGCCTCGAGTTCATGCCGGCGCGGCACTTCGAAGGGCACGCGCGCTTCGAGCAGCGTGCGCTTGGCGCGTACGATCCGCTGCGCCACGGTGGCTTCGGGCACGAGGAAAGCGCGCGCGATCTCGTCGGTGCCAAGGCCGCCCATCAGTCGCAGCGTGAGCGCCACGCGCGCCTCGGTCGAGAGCACGGGATGGCAGGCGGTGAAGACCAGACGCAGCAGGTCGTCGCCGATGTCGTCGTCGATGGCCGCATCGACCGCTTCGGCGAAATCGGCCTGGGCCATCTCGTGCTGCGCATCGAGTTCGCGGCCGATCTCGGGCGCCTTGTGCTCGGCCAGCTGCCGATGGCGCAGCCGGTCGAGCGCGCGGCGCTTGGCCACAGCGGTGAGCCAGGCGGCGGGGTTGTCGGGCACGCCTTTGGCGGGCCATTGCTCGAGGGCCGACACCAGCGCGTCCTGCGCCAGTTCCTCGGCCAGGCCCACGTCGCGCACCATGCGCGCGACGGTGGCAATGATCCTGGCGGATTCAATGCGCCACACCGCCTCGATGCTGCGGTGGACGGCGGCCTCGCCACCTCCGTCGCCGCGGCCCTCGGAAGCACCCATGGCTCAGGTCTTCTTGACCGCCTGCATCGACGCGAATTCGGTGGTCAGCGCCTGCACCTCGGGCGGGTAGTCGGCAATTTCCTGGATCTGGCGGACCTCGATGACCTCGTTCTCGCTACCGGGGCAGCGCGTGGCCCATTCGATGGCGTCGGCGCGCGAGGGCACGTCGATGATCCAGTAGCCGCCGAGCACTTCCTTGGCTTCGGCGAAGGGGCCGTCGACCACCTTGGGCTTGCGGCCCGGAAAGCTCACGCGCGCGCCCATCGAGGGCGGATGCAGGCCGTCGCAGCTGATCAGCACGCCGGCCTTCTGCATCGACTCGTTGTAGGCCATCATGGCCGCCACCGCATCGACGTCGTCGGGAATGGTGCCGGGTGCGGCGGTCTCGTAGCCGTGGGGAATCATCAGCAGCATGAATCGCATGGCGGTCTCCTTCGGTGCGGTGTTGTCGTTCAGCGGGCGGCCTTGGCCCGGGCCTCGGATTCGGCGCGCAGGCGTTCTTCTTGCGCCAGCAGCTCGGGCGTCATCGAGTCGCCGAAATCGGAGGCTTCGAACACTTGGCGGATCTCGATCTCGCCCTCCTGGAACGGACTGCGCTTGATCCACTCGATGGCTTCCTCCTTCGACTTGACCTGCAGCAGCCAGAAGCCCGCGAGCAGTTCCTTCGTTTCGGCAAAGGGTCCGTCGATCACGGTGCGCTTCTGCCCTTCGCAGCGCACGCGCGCGCCCCTGGAAGACGGATGCAGCCCCTCGCCCGCCAGCAGCACGCCGGCCTTGACCAGTTCCTCGTTGAACTTGCCCATGGCGGTGAGCACTTCGGTGCTCGGCATCACGCCGGCTTCGGAATCCTTGTTGGCCTTGACCAGAACCATGAATCGCATGTCGTTTCTCCAGAAAGTTGATGAAATCGGGAGCCACTGAAACCGCGCGCTCCTGTTCACACGTCGCGCGAGCGCAAGCCCGATCGACACGCCCGCCTCGATCTATTTGTAATTTTATGTATCAGATCTTCAGGGCAGGTAGCCGCAGAAGCGCAGCACATGCCCGTCGGGTTCGCGGATGGCGAATTCGCGCAGGCCCCAGGGCTGCGAGACGGGCGGCTCGATCACCGTGACGCCGCGCTTCGCATAGGCGGCGTGCAGGCCGTCGATGTCCTTGCCCACGTGGATCACGATCTCGCCGCGCCAGGGCGGCGCCCCGCGGGTGTTGCACTGCCACAGCCGCAGGTAGACCGGGTCGCCGTAGCTGCGGTCGCCCTTCTTGACCCGCGCATAGCTCGGCGGCTCGCCCGCGATGAAGTCGATCTCGAAGCCCAGCACGTCGCGGAACCACCGCGCGGCGCGCGCGGCGTCGGACACCGGCAGCACGGGCTGCACGCCGTGGAATTCATGCAGGGTGCCGAGATCGGGGGCGTCGGCCACGCCGGTGCTGGCGGCCATCAGTCGGATTCGCGCCGCAGCGCCGCGACGCGCTCTGCAATGACATCGACGTCGAGCGCGTCTTCCGCATGCTCGAGGTAGGTTTCCAGGTCGCGCACGGCGGCTGCCGTGTTGCCCTGCTCGGCATGCGCGATGCCGCGGTCGCGGTATTCGCCCCAGGCGTTGGGCAGCAGCGCGACGAGGCGGTCCTGCACGGCGATGGCACGCTGCCAGTCTTCCTGCGCGCGGTGCACTTCCTTCAGGTTGCGCAGCATGCGCCCGATGATCTCGCGCGAACTGGCGGGCTGCAGGTAGAGGCCCAGCGGCACGTCGAAGTCGCCGACCAGCCCGTTGCTGCGCTTGTAGGGCTCGAGCCGCTCGCCGAGCTCTTCGCGCGAGAGCGACTTGCCGGTGAAGGGGTCGATCACCACCTGCCCCTTCGGCAGCGTGACCTTGAGCATGAAGTGGCCCGGAAAGCCGATGCCGCGCGCTTGCAGGCCCAGGCCCTGCGCGAGTTCCATCCACAGCACCGCCAGCGAAATGGGAATGCCGCGGCGCGTACGCAGCACGGCGTTCAGGTAGCTGTTGTCGGGGTCGTAGTAGTCGTTGACGTTGCCGCCGAAGTTCAGGTCGCTGAAGAAGAACTGGTTGAGCGCCCGCAGCCGGGCGAGCGGCGCGGCATCGGCCGGCAGCCGGCGCTTCAGGCGCGCGAGCAACTGGTCGACGTCGCCCAGCACCTGCTGCACGTCGAGGTCGGGGTATTCGTCCTGCGCAAGGCTGGCGGCAGCCTCGAGCAGCGGAAAATGTTCGTCGCTCTGCACCAGCGATTCGAAATACGCCAGGGCCGTGGGAACCTGAAAGCTGAACGTCATGTGTCTTTGTAGAGGAGCATTCGGGGAGCGTCAAGGCGGTGTTTTCAGCTTGTGCAGTTCGAACGGCTGCGTTGCGGAAAGCCGCGACGCAAGGCCTCTCAGCGGCGCATGAAACTGCGAAGCCGCACACCCACCGCGGTGAGCACCGCGAAATACAGCAGCGCCGCGCCGGCGATCAGCGCGGCCAGCAGGCCGATGCGCAGGAAGCGCTGCTCGCGCAGCCCGATCCAGTCGAAGTAACGCGAACCCCATGCCAGCAGGGCCGCCAGCACCAGCATTCCCGCCAGCACCTGCAGCGCGAACTTGCCCCAGCCGGGTTCGGGCTTGTAGCTGCCGCGGCGGATCAGGCCGACCAGCAGCCAGATCGCATTGACCAGCGCGCCGATGGCGATGGTCAGCGTGAGCGCCGCATGCTGCAGCACCGGCACCAGGAAGAAATTGAGGACCTGGGTCAGCACCAGCACGCCCACGGCGATCAGCATGGGCGTGCGCGTGTCCTGCCTGGCGTAGTAGCCGGGCGCGAGCACCTTGATGGCCACCAGGCCGATCAGCCCGACGCCGTAGCCCATCAGCGCCACGGTGGTGCGCCGCACGTCCTCGCCCTGGTAGGCGCCGTTGTGGAACAGCACGGCCACCAGCGGCTGGGCAAAGAGCAGCAGCGCGACGGCGCACGGCGCCGACAGCAGCACCACCAGCCGCAGGCCCCAGTCGAGCAGCGACGAATAGCGCGCATCGTCCTTGGCCGCGCGGGCGCCGGCCAGCTGCGGCATCAGCACCACGCCCAGCGCCACGCCGAGCATCGCGGTCGGGAATTCCATCAGGCGGTCGGCATTGCTGATCCAGGTCACGCTGCCGACCGCAAGGTGCGAGGCGATCTGCGTGTTGATGAGCAGCGAGATCTGCGCCACGCTCACGCCCAGCAGGGCGGGCAGCATCAGCTTCAGCACCTGGCGGGTGGTGGGGTCGCGCCAGGCGTTGCCCAGCGCCTTGAAACTCGCGCCGATGCGCGGCATGAGGCCCAGCGCGCGCAGCGCCGGAATCTGGATGGCCAGCTGCAGCACGCCGCCGACCAGCACGCCCACGCACTGGGCATAGATCGGCTCGATGCCGTAGCGGCGGAACAGCGGCGCCCCGACGACGATCGCCAGGATCAGCGCGATGTTGAGCAGCACCGGCGAGGCGGCCGGCACCGCGAACTTGCGCCAGGTGTTCAGGATGCCGCCCGCCAGCGCCACGAGCGACATGAAGCCGATGTACGGAAACATCCAGCGCGTCATGACCACGGCCGCGTCGAAGCCCGCCAGCCCGCTGGCCATGGCCCACACCAGCAGCGGCGCGCCAACCACGCCGGCCACGCAAACCACCACCAGCGCCCAGGTCAGCAGCGTGGCGACGTGATCGACCAGCGCCTTGGCGCCTTCCTGGCCGGCTTCGGTCTTGCGCGCCGCGAGCACCGGCACGAAGGCCTGGCTGAAGGCGCCTTCGCCGAAAACCCGCCGGAACAGGTTGGGAATGCGAAAGGCGACGTTGAATGCGTCGGTCAGCGCACTGACGCCGAACACCGAGGCAAAAAGCACGTCGCGCACGAGGCCCGTGATCCGCGAAGCGAGCGTCAGCAGGGATACGGTGGAAGCGGATTTGAACAGGGACACGGGGCGAGTGTAGGGCCCGCCAAGTCCCGATTCGGCGAAAAAGGCAACCCGGCCTATAATGGAGGGCTTTGCTGCATCATCCTCAGACACCTAAGGAACTAAATCATGGCATCCGCCAAGCCCAAGAAAAAGAACCCGCGCCTCGCCTCCGGCCGTAAGCGCGTCCGCCAGGACACCAAGCTCAACGCTGCGAACACCTCGCTGCGCTCCAAATACCGCACCGCCGTGAAGAATGTCGAAAAGGCCGTCCTGGCCGGCGACAAGACCAAGGCAAGCGAACTCTTCGCGAAGGCCCAGAGCATCGTCGACACCGTCGCCGACAAGGGCATCTTCCACAAGAACAAGGCTGCTCGCGACAAGAGCCGCCTGTCGGCGAAGGTCAAGGCCCTCGCCCTCGCGCCTGAAAAGGCCGCCGCCTGACACCTGTCAGGCAAGCCCGGACCGGAATCCTCCGGTCCGCCGTTTGATCGGGGTGCGCTGCAGCAAAGTGTAAAAAACCGCCTTCGGGCGGTTTTTTCATGTCCGATCGCTTCCTTCCTGCCGGAGGAAGCCGCCCGCTCAGGCCTTGGATGGCACGTCGGGCACCAGGCAGGCCTCGGCCACCTGCAGGTCGTTGTCGCGCGCGAAGTTCACGCAGAAGTCCCAGGCCATGGGCTCGGCATCGCGCAGTGCGCGGTTCACCACCACGCACTTGACCCCGTTGATGGTGGTCGGAATGCACCAGGGCGAATAGCTCAGGTGGCTGCCCGGATAGGCGCCGCCGGGGCGGAAGGAGCACATCACGCCGGCCAGCCGCTCGGCCCAGTCGCTGGGGCGGAAAGTCCGGCCATCGTGGGTGATGCCCTGGATGAAGATTTCTTTGGCAGTGGGGGAAATCATCGTTGAATGAGGCGCCCGCAGCAGGTGCTGCAGTGCAACAAGCGATTCTATCCGGGCGCTTTTGCCCTTCGGCCAGGGGGCATTGCTGTAATGCGGAATCCTCAACGAAGCCGTCAAACCGCACGCCTAGAATCCGCGGTTCCCTATCTGGAGAACCGAATGAGCGCTACCGCCCAGCCCACCTCGCCCCACGTCATGAACACCTACGGTCGCCTGCCGATCGCGCTGTCGCACGGCCAGGGCTGCCGAGTCTGGGACACCGCGGGCAAGGCCTACCTCGACGGCCTCGGCGGCATTGCCGTGAACACGCTGGGCCACAACCACCCCGAGCTGGTGCCCGCGCTGCAGGACCAGATCAGCAAGCTGATCCACAGCTCCAACTACTACCACGTGCCCGGCCAGGAACAACTGGCCGCCAAGCTGACCGAGCTCTCGGGCCTGACCAACGCCTTCTTCTGCTGCACCGGCCTGGAAGCCAACGAGGCCGCCCTGAAACTCGCGCGCAAGTTCGGCCACGACAAGGGCATCGAGCGACCCGAGATCGTGGTGTACGAGGCCGCTTTCCACGGCCGCAGCATCGCCACCCTGTCGGCCACCGGCAACCCGAAGGTGCAGGCCGGCTTCGGCCCGCTGGTCGAGGGCTTCATCCGCGTGCCGCTGAACGACATCGAGGCACTGAAGAAAGCCACCGAAGGCAACCCCAACGTGGTCGCCGTGTTCTTCGAGACCATCCAGGGCGAAGGCGGCATCAACCCGATGCGCTGGGAGTACCTCAAGCAGGTGCGCGCGCTGTGCGACCAGCGCGACTGGCTCATGATGATCGACGAAGTGCAATGCGGCATGGGCCGCACCGGCAAGTGGTTCGCGCACCAGTGGGCCGGTATCAAGCCCGACGTGATGCCGCTGGCCAAGGGCCTGGGCTCGGGCGTGCCGATCGGCGCCGTGGTGGCCGGCCCCAAGGCCGCCCACATCTTCGGCCCCGGCAACCATGGCACCACCTTCGGCGGCAATCCGCTCGCGATGCGCGCCGGCATCGAGACCATCCGCATCATGGAAGAGCACAAGCTGCTCGAGAACGCCGCCGCCGTGGGCGAGCACCTGAAGGCCGCGCTCGAACGCGAGATCGGTGGCCTGGCCGGCGTGAAGGAAATCCGCGGCCAGGGCCTGATGCTGGGCATCGAGCTCGACCGGCCCTGCGGCGTCATCCTGAACCGCGCCTGCGACGCCGGCCTGCTGCTGAGCGTGACCGCCGACAAGGTGATCCGCCTGGTGCCGCCGCTCATCCTGAGCATTGCCGAGGCCGACGAGATCGTCGCGATCCTCGCGCCCATCGTCAAAACATTCCTGTCGGAGCCTGCTGCGCAATGACGACCGCCACCACGCCCAACGCCATCCGCCACTACCTGCAGTTCTCGGACTTCACGGCCGACGAATACGCCTATCTTTTCGATCGCATGGCGATCATCAAGAAGAAGTTCAAGACCTACGAGAAGCACCAGCCCCTGACCGACCGCACGCTGGCCATGATCTTCGAGAAGGCCAGCACGCGCACCCGCGTGAGCTTCGAGGCGGGCATGTACCAGCTCGGCGGCAGCGTGGTGCACCTGACCACCGGCGACAGCCAGCTCGGCCGCGCCGAGCCCATCGAGGACAGCGCCAAGGTCATCAGCCGCATGGTCGACCTGGTGATGATCCGCACCTACGAGCAGACCAAGATCGACACCTTCGCCGCGCATTCGCGCGTGCCCGTCATCAACGGCCTGACCAACGAATTCCACCCCTGCCAGATCCTCGCGGACATCTTCACCTACATCGAGCACCGCGGCTCCATCCAGGGCAAGACGGTGGCCTGGGTCGGCGACGGCAACAACATGGCCAACACCTGGCTGCAGGCCAGCGAGATCCTCGGCTTCAAGGTGCACGTGAGCACGCCCAGCGGCTACGAGGTCGACCAGTCGGTGGCGGGCCTGCGCTCGGCCGACAGCTACCAGGTCTTCAAGGACCCGATGGAAGCCTGCCGCGGCGCCGACCTGGTCACCACCGACGTCTGGACCAGCATGGGCTACGAGTCCGAGAACGAGGCCCGCCGCAAGGCCTTTGCCGACTGGTGCGTCGACGAGGACATGATGCGCATCGCCCAGCCCGACGCCCTCTTCATGCACTGCCTGCCCGCGCACCGCGGCGAGGAAGTGCAGGCCGAGGTCATCGACGGCCCGCAGTCGGTGGTGTGGGACGAGGCCGAGAACCGGCTCCATGCGCAGAAGGCTCTGATGGAGTTTTTGCTGTTGGGTCGGCTGTAGGCGGCAACGCCCTGGGCCCGGTCAGAAGGCCCAGGCGCCCAGTTGGTAGTAGTCGAAGCCGGCGCTGCGGCCGCCGAGGCAGCCGGCCAGGAAGTCCTCGGTCTCGCGGTACATCTTCAGGTTGTTGTTCCACTTGTAGTTGCCGTGCCCGTCACCGCCAAAGGTGACGAAGCGCACGGTCTTTCCATGCTCGCGCAGCGCCTGCACCATGCGCTGCGACTGCTCCAGCTTGACTCTCACGTCGTTGACGCCGTGCATGACCAGGATGGGCGCACGCGCGTTGGCGGCCATGTACACGGGTGACCTGGCATCCATGGCCTTGCGCTGCACCGGATCGGCCGGATCGCCCACGTAGCGCTTCCACCAGGGAAGGCCGAGCGCCCAGTAAGGCGGCGCGGTTTCAAGCAGGCGCGCCAGGTCCGACACGCCCACCACGTCGACCGCGCAGGCGAACACCTCCGGCGTCAACGTGGCCCCCAGCAGCGCCGCGTAGCCGCCGTAGCTGGCGCCCCAGACCGCCACCCGCGCCGGATCGGCCACGCCCTGCTGCACCGCCCAGCGCACGCCGTCGACGAGGTCGTCGTGCATGCGGCCGGCGAACTCGCCCACGGCTTTCGCCATGAAGGCACGCCCGTAGCCGGTGGAACCGCGGTAGTTGAGCTGCAGCACCGCATAGCCGCGGTTGGCCAGGAACTGCTGCAGCCCGCGGCTGTTGCCGCCGACCGCCCAGCCGTCGCGCGCCCATGGACCGCCATGCACCAGCAGGACCATGGGCAGGCCCCGCGCCGGCACCCCGGGCGGCAGCGTCAGGTAGCCGTGGATCGTCAAGCCGTCGCGCGCCTGGAAGCGCACGGGGCGCTTTTCGCCCAACGCGTCGGCCAGAAGGTTCAGGCTGGTCTGCCCCAGCAGTTCGGGCGCCGCATCCGGGCCGTTGACCAGGTAGAAGCGGGTGCCGCGATCGGTGCCGACGCTCACCGTCATGGTCTGTTCGGCATCGTCCAGGCTGTTGACGTGGATGGCGGCGGGGCGGCCTTCGCCCAAAGGTTCCAGGCGTGCCTGCAAGGCGGCATCCAGGTACTTCTGGACGGGATAGCCGGGCTCGGCATGAACCATCAGGGGCCGTCCGCTGCTGCGGCTCATGAGGACCCGCGAGATGTCGACCTCGGGGTTGGATTCCACCACGGTCTCCTGGCCCGTCGCGAGATCCAGCCGGACCAGCGCCGACTTGTCGCGTCCGCGCGCCGACAGCGCCCAGGCCATGCTGCCCTTCGGATCGATCTCGACCACGTACAGCGACTCTTCGCGGCCCCAGCGCACGGTGGTGTGCCAGCCCTCGTCCTGGCCCGGCGTGGCCGGCAGTTGCAGCCACGCCCCGGCGTCGTCGCCCTGCACGCGGCCGCGGAGGGTGCCGGTGCGGTCCACCAGCCAGTTGGTCACAGTGCCCGGATTGGCGGCCATGCGCGTGCGGCGACCGGAATCGAGATCGACCAGGAAGGGCTCGAAGACTTTCTTGTCGTGCAGGTTGGCCTGCAGCACCACCCGCGCGGTGCCGCGGATCGTGCGCTGCAGCGAGGCGCGCGTGTCCGCCTCGGGGAACAGCGAAACCGGAGGGCCGAAGCCCTCCGCCTGATCGACCGTCACCGCGAGCCAGCGGGTGTTCTCGCTGCCATCCGGATCCATGCTCAGCAGCAGGCGGCGGCCATCGCCCGACCAGGCCAGGCCCCCTGCCCGCACACGCAATGCGCGTGCATCGTCGCGCCCCAGCGTCTTGACCCAGACCGCCGGCCAGAGCCCGCTCGTGCCGAGCCAGGCCAGGCGCCGGCCGTCGGGCGAGATGCGGTAGTTGCCGCTGCCCTCGGTGTTGGCGACGAAGTCGCGCACGGGAATCAGCGGCGGCAGTTGCGCCTTCTGCTGCGCTTCCTGCAGCGCGGGATGGCGCGGCGGCGTGCCGCAGCCGGCCAGCCAGAGGGTGCCTGCTGCCAGCAACGGCAGCCAGGCGCGGGGGGTGATGTGCATCGGGTCTCCTCCTTGTGCGTTGTCATTCTGCGAAAACCCAGCTTAAGAACAGCCAAAGAGCAGACCTCGCGCTGCGCTTTGGCTGCCCTTTGGCTGCGTCCCCGCAGAATCCTGCCATGCACCTCCTGCTCATCGAAGACGACCTGGACCTGGGCCCCGCGCTGCAGGCCGCGCTCAAGGTCGAAGGGCTCAGCAGCGAATGGCGGCGGCGCGCGGCGGATGCACCGCCGCGCCTGGACGACGCCCAGTTCGACTGCGTGCTGCTCGACCTGTCGCTGCCCGACGGGAGCGGCTTCGACCTGTTGCGGCGCTGGCGCCATGCCGGCGGCCAGACGCCGGTGATCGTCATCACCGCACGTTCGGCATTGGACGACCGGTTGGCCGGCCTGGACGGTGGCGCGGACGACTTCGTGGTCAAGCCTTTTGCCACCGCCGAGCTGATCTCGCGCATCCGCGCGGTGCTGCGGCGCAGCGCGCGCCAGGCCAGCGACAGCTGGACCCTGGGCGAGCTCGTGATCGAGCCGCGCCGCCACCGGGTGCAGCTGGCAGGGCAAGCCGTGGCCCTGTCGCAGCGCGAGTTCCAGATCCTGCTGGAACTGGCACGCGAGCCCGGCGCCGTGGTCGCCAAGAGCAGCCTGGCGCAGCGGCTCGCCCCGCTGGGCGATCCGATGGACTTCGCTGCCATCGAGGTGCACATGTCCAACCTGCGCCGCAAGATCGGCGCCGAGCGCATCCGCACCGTGCGCGGCGTGGGTTATCTGCTGGAATCATGAGCACCACTGCCAGCGATACGGCACGCCGCCCCATGAACCGTTGGCGCGCTGCGCTGCAGCCCTCCCTGGTGCGCCGCAGCGCCGTGGCGGTGCTGCTGGCCTTCGTGCTTGTCTGGGCCGCATTGCTGGCCTACCTTTATCTGGAGCGCGTTCGCGTACGCGTGCAGGACCCCGGCCTGCAACGCTTCGCCGGCGCCTTGCAGGCGTCGATGGTGCATCTGCGCACGCGCGACCAGGCGGTTGCCTTCGTCGACGCCAGCGCCACCTGGCTGAACATCCGCCGGCGCGAGTTCGGCCGCCTGCCCGGCGCCTTCGAGTTCGAACTGCTCGACCGCGACGGCGTCCGCATCCATGCCACGGGCGGCTTGGCGAGCGACCGCCTCCCCGCCATCACCCGTCCACTGCAGCAGATCGAACTGCGAGGCACCCGCTATGTGCTGGCACAGGCCCGCACGCCGCAGTGGACGCTCAACATCGCCGAGCCGGTGCGAAGCGACAGCGCCTTTCTTGCCTACAACGGAGCGGCCCTACTGCCCTACCTGGGCATCGCATTGCCGCTGGTGCTGCTGGCGATCTGGCTGCCCATTCGCAGCGGGCTACGCCCGCTGCAGGAACTGGCCGATCGCATCGCCGCGCGCGACGCGGCCGACCTGCGCCCCGTCGGCGTCGCGGCGCGGCACCGCGAACTCGTGCCGCTGGTGGACGCACTGGACGCCCTGCTGGCGCGCCTGCGCGGGCAACTCGAGCGCGAACGCGCCTTCGTGCAGGACGCAGCCCACGAGATCCGCACCCCGCTGGCCGTGATCAACGCACAGGCCCATGTGCTGGCGCAGGCCACCGATGCGGGGCAGCGCGCCCAGGCCGAGGCGGAGCTGAACCTCGCCATCGCACGCACTTCGCACCTCGCGCAGCAACTGCTCGACCTGGCCGCGCTGGACCGCGCCGGCACCGCGCAAACCTCCCGCATCGACCTGGCGCACTGGATGCGCACCCTGCTCGGCCACGCGGCCCAGGCGGCGCTGCGCGAAGGCCGCGAACTGTCGCTGGACGCGCCCGACACCCTGCACGGCCGCATCGACCTGCCGGCGATTGAATCGATCGTGCGCAACCTGGTGGACAACGCACTGCAGCACGGCATGCCGGGCAGCAGCATCGCCGTGAGCTTGCACACCGAAGACGCGCACCTGCTCGTGGAAGTCCGCGACGATGGCCCCGGCATTCCCGCGGCGCAGCGTGCGCACGCGTTCGAGCGCTTCCATCGCGGCGGCGAGGCGCGCGCCAGCGGTGCCGGGCTGGGCCTGTCGATCGTGCGCCAGGCGGCGCTGCGCCTGGGCGGCGGCGTCGACATCGTGGAAGGACTGCAAGGCCGAGGCGTGGGCTTTCGGGTCCGCCTGCCGTGGGCCGCGGCCTGACACACCGGGCGTTAGCATTCCTTCCAATGAGCATGTCCACCTCCTGCCAGCAATGCGGCGCCTGCTGCGCCAGCTACCGCGTCGACTTCAGCATCCACGAACTCGTCGACAACGGCGGCAGGGTGCCCTCGGGCCTCGCGGTCGAAGTGAACGGCGCCCTCTGCCGCATGCGCGGCACCGACCACACGCCGCCGCGCTGCGCCGCGCTCACCGGCAAGATCGGCCAGGCCGTGGCCTGCGGCATCTACGAATGGCGCCCCAACCCCTGCCACGAGCTGCAGGCCGGCAGCGGCGCCTGCGAGCGGGCCCGTGCGCGGCACGGGCTGCCGGGGCTGCCTTCCTGAGCCGGTCGATCATCTCGTCACGCCGTGTGTTGGAAATAACCGACACCACGACCCCCCGCCCGGCGCTAACTTTGCGCCATGCGTTCCCTGCACCCCCAACTCCGCCTCTGGGACATCTCGCCGCCCGTGCATGAAGGCACGCCGGTGTTCCCCGGCGACACGCCCTACCAGCAGCGCTGGGCCGCGACCATATCGCCGGACTGCCCGGTCAACGTCAGCGAGATCAAGCTCTCGCCGCACGTCGGCGCGCATGCCGACGCGCCCCTGCACTACGACGCCGAAGGCCGGGCCATCGGCCTCGTCGACCTTGCGCCCTTCCTCGGCCCGTGCCGCGTGATCCACGCCATCGCCAAGGGGCCGCTGATCGAGTGGGAGCACATCGCGCATGCCGTCACGAGCCAGATGCCGCAGCGCGTGCTCGTGCGCACCTATGACGCCATGCCCGTCGGGCATTGGGACCCGCAGCTCGCGGCCTACGCGCCCGCCACCGTCGAGCGGCTCGCCGCCATGGGCGTGAAGCTCATCGGCATCGACACCGCGAGCATCGACCCAGCCGACAGCAAGACGCTGGAAAGCCACCAGCGCATCCGCCGCCTCGACCTGCGCGTGCTCGAGAACCTCGTGCTCGACGACGTGCCCGAAGGCGACTACGAACTCATCGCGCTGCCGCTCAAGCTGGTCAGCGCCGATGCCTCCCCGGTTCGCGCCGTGCTGCGCGAGCTTCCCCGCTGAAAACCTCCATCATGACGACCCTCGAAGACTGCCGCGCGCTCGACGCGCAAGACCCGCTGCGCGCCTTGCGCGACCAATTCACCATTCCCGAGGGCGTGCTCTACCTCGATGGCAACTCGCTCGGCGTGCTGCCAAAGGCCGCGCCCGCGCGCATTGCCGAAGTGGTGGCCAAGGAATGGGGCGAAGGCCTGATCCGCTCGTGGAACACCGCGAGCTGGTTCGACCTGCCGCAGCGCCTGGGCGACAAGGTGGCGCGGCTGATCGGCGCGGCGCCCGGCGAAGTGGTGTGCACCGACAGCACCTCGGTCAATCTGTACAAGGTGCTGTTCGCAGCGCTCTCGCAGCAGAAGGACAGCGGGCGCACGCTGGTGGTCAGCGAGCGCAGCAACTTTCCGACCGACCTCTACATTGCCGAGTCGCTGTGCCGCGAGCGCGGCTTCACGCTCAAGCTGATCGATGCGGGCGAACTGCCCGCGGTGCTGACCGACGAAGTGGCCGTGCTGATGCTCACGCATGTGAACTACCGCACCGGCGCCATGCACGACATGAAGGCCATCACCGCCGCCGCGCATGCCGCCGGCGCGCTCACGGTGTGGGACCTCGCGCACAGCGCGGGCGCGGTGCCCGTGGCGCTCAACAACAGCAATGCCGACTACGCGATCGGCTGCGGCTACAAGTACCTGAACGGCGGCCCCGGCGCGCCGGCCTTCGCCTGGGTGCATACGCGGCACGCGGGCAAGTTCGAGCAGCCGCTGTCGGGCTGGTGGGGCCACGCTGCGCCCTTCGAGTTCACGCCGCACTATCGCCCTGCGCCGGGCGTGGGCCGCTATCTCTGCGGCACCCAGCCGGTCATCGCGCTGGCAGGCTTGGAATGCGGCCTGGACACCGTGCTCGCGGCCGAATCCTTCAACGGCTCGAATGGCGCCATGGCTGCGCTGCGCACCAAGTCGCTCGCGCTCACCGATCTCTTCATCCAACTGGTCGAAGAACGCTGCGCGGGACAAGGCCTCTCGCTCGTCACGCCGCGTGAGCACGCACAGCGCGGCTCGCAGGTGTGCCTGAGCCGCGACGAGGGCGCCTACGCCATCGTGCAGGCGCTGATCGCGCGCGGCGTGATCGGCGACTACCGCGCCGGCGATTCGCAGATGCCCGACATCCTGCGCTTCGGCTTCACGCCGCTGTACCTCGGCTTCGAGGACGTGTGGAACTCGGTCGAGCACCTGGCGCAGGTGCTCGAGACGGGCGAGTGGCGGCGCGCCGAATTCAACCGCAAGAACGCAGTGACATGAGCACCGAAAAAAGCCCCGAGAAGATCGTCCACGAGGAAAAGGCGCAGCTGGATTTCAGCGCGTCGATGAGCTATGGCGACTATCTGCATCTGGACGAGATCCTCAACGCGCAGCATCCGCTTTCGCCCGCGCATGACGAGATGCTGTTCATCGTGCAGCATCAGACCAGCGAACTCTGGATGAAGCTGATGCTGCACGAACTGCGCGCCGCCACCAGCTGTATCGCCGGGGAAAAGCTGGCCGACGCCTTCAAGATGCTCGCGCGGGTGAGCCGCATCATGGAACAGCTGGTGAGCGCATGGACCGTGCTCTCGACCATGACGCCGCCCGAGTACACCGCGATGCGCCCCTACCTCGCCAACTCCAGCGGCTTCCAGAGCGCGCAGTACCGCTGCATCGAGTTCGCGCTCGGCAACAAGAACGCCGCCATGCTCAAGCCGCATGCGCACCGGCCCGATCTGCTCGCGCAGGTGGATGCGGCCTACCGCTCGCCGTCGCTCTACGACGAGTCGCTGAAGCTGCTCGCACGCCACGGCCTGCCGGTGCCCGCCGATCACCTGGAGCGCGACTGGACCCAGCCGTATGCAGCCAGCGACGGCGTGGAAGCGGCCTGGCTCACGGTGTACCGCAACCCGCACGACCATTGGGACCTGTACCAGCTCGGCGAGAAACTCACCGACCTGGAAGACGCCTTCCGTCTCTGGCGCTTTCGCCACGTGACCACGGTGGAGCGCGTGATCGGTTTCAAGCGCGGCACGGGCGGAACCGGCGGCGTGAGCTACCTGCGCAAGATGCTCGACGTGGTGCTGTTCCCCGAGATCTGGAAGCTGCGCACCGATCTGTGAGCTATCGCTTGCCCCGCTTGCCCCATCCGCCCGAAGCGCTACATTCGTTGGCAACAACGATGGAGGCACTGCCATGAACGATGTCCAGTTCTCGCCCGACGAGCTCGCGACCCTGCGCGAGCACGGCGTGGTCCTGTTCGCGGACCGCGTGATCTTCGAGGCCCAGCCGCCCATGCCGGCGCAGCGGATCGCCGCCATCGAGGCGCTGTGCGCCGGGCCGCTGCCCGAGGCGCTGGCCGCGCTGTGGCGCCAGACCGCGGGCGGGCGACTCGACTACGACCTGTCGCTGCCGATGAGCGGCAACGTGGAATCCATCAGCTGGTCGGAACTGTTCTGGGACGGCAGCGACGGCTACCGCGACCTGCAGGGCTGGATCGAGCACGAACAGGAGCTGGCCGAAGAAGCCGCCAAGGAAGAAGGCCGCCCCTGGAGCGGCAAGCTCACGCACCTGCCCTTCGGCGGCTTCGAATACCTCGACCGCGTCTATGCGGTGGTCGAGCCCGGTCCCGAGCATGGCCGCATCGTCGCGTGGAAGCACGGGCTGCCGCCCGCCTGGACGCATGCGCTGCACGAAGACAGCGTGAGCACCATCGCGCCCGACCTGCGCGGCGCCTTCGCGGCCCTGCACCTGGACGAGGATCCGCTGGCGCCCACGGGCGACTATTTCTCGGGCCAGGCGCTGCTGCAGTACCTCGACGACCGGCACCAGGACCACGGGCTGGACCTCGACCTGATGGACAAGCTGGTGGCCTTCTATTGCCGCGCCGTGGTCGACTGGCGCACGCCGCTGGCGGACGGCACGCTGCGCCGGCTGCCGGCCATCGCGCACGCCGCGCTGCACCACGCCATCGGCACCGACGACGCGGATCTGGTGGCCCAACTCGCGGCCGCCGGCGTGAGCTTCGACGGCCCGCAGCAGGGCAGCGCGCTGGCCACCGACGTGGCCATCGGCCAGGGCGCCTTCGCCGCGGCCATGGCGCTGGTGCGCGCGGGCGCGCCGGTGGCGCGCGATGCGCTGGCCAATGTCGATGGCCAGATCTCGCCGGAGCTCACGGGCGCGCTGCTCGCCAACGGGGCGGAGCCCAGCGTGGCGGCCATCGTCAAGTGCGCGGCCTGCGGTGCGCCAGCCAGCGCGCACCTGATCGCAGATGCATGCGCAGAAGCCGGCATCGACGTGCCGCCCGCCTTCGTGATCGAACGCGATGCGACGCTGGCCGAACTCGAAGCCACGCTGCTCGAGGTCCGCGAAGGCACGCACGGCCATTACCTCGGTGCCGAAGGCCTGGCCGAACGCATCGAGCACCTGCAGACCTTCAGGCTCTGAGGGTGCGAGACGCGGCTGCAGTCAGCCGCCGTACAGCCAGGGCTGGTCCAGCAGCCGTGCGCCCAGCGTGCGCATCACCAGGTCGCGGCCGATGCGCACCGCACCGCCCGCATGAAAGATCTGGCCGTTGCGCCGGGCCTTGGCCTGCACGAGCGCATTGCGCTGCCAGCGCGCCTCGGCATAGCGGGCGAAGGCGGCCGGCACGTTGATGGCATTGCCTTGGCCCAATGCATCGGCCAGCGCCACCGAATCCTCGATCGCCATGCCCGCGCCCTGTGCCAGGTAGGGGACCATCGGATGCGCGGCATCGCCCACCAATGCCACGCGCTCGTGGGCCATCTCGGCCGCAGAGGCCAGCGGCGGCCGGTCGCTGAGCGTCCAGGCGCGCCAGCCGGGCATGGCTTCGAGCAGTGCCTGCAAGGCGCGCCCGCTGCGGCCCGTGGCCTTTTGCAGTGCGGCGAGGCTGCTGGCCTGGTCCCAGTCGCGCGCATCGCCGGCCGGTGCCGATTCCGCGATCACCACCACGTTGAGCCAGGCGCCGCCGCGCACCGGGTATGCCACCGCATGCAGCTGCGGGCCGAGCCACACGTCGATCCGCCCGCGGCGCAGGGCCTGCGGCAGCGCGGCCTGCTCGGCCATCGCGCGCCAGGCCGTGTGGCCGGTGGCGCGCGGCGGCTCGGCTGCGGACGGCACATCGAGGCGTTGCCGAGCCAGGCTCCAGAGGCCGTCGGCGCCGACCAGTGCCTCGCCCTCCCAGGCGCGCGCACCGCTGCTCGAGATGCACACGAGATCGTCGCTGGTCTCGACCTGCGCAATGCGCGCATCGGTCACCAGGGTGCCCCTGCCGCGGGCGCGCACCGCTTCGAGCAGCAGCGCATGCAGGTCGGCGCGGTGCACGCAGAGGTAGGGTGCGCCATAGCGCTCGCGCATGGCATCGCCAAGTGGCAGGCGGGCCAGTTCGGCGCCGCTGCCCGCGCTCTGCACCACCAGCGCATCAGGCCGCGCGGCGATGGCCTCCAGGCCTTCGGCCAAGCCCAGTTGCGCGAGGCGCCGCGTGACGTTGGGCCCCATCTGGATGCCGGCGCCGATCTCGGCGAACGCGGGTGCCTGCTCGAAGACATCGACGCGGTGGCCGCCGCGGGACAGTGCCAGCGCAGCAGAAAGCCCCCCGATGCCGCCCCCGACGACGAGGATGTGCGTGGGCATCGGCCTCAGCGGCTGTGCGTGGACAGCGGGCCCTGGCCGGCTTTGTCGGATTCGGGTGGGTTGGCGGATGTCTTGGGTCCGCAGCTGCCGCAGCTGTCGCAGGAGCCGCAGCCCGAGGTCTTGGCGAGCGAGGCCGCCAGCTGATCGGCGCGCTCCTGGTCGACCAGCCCGGCACGGTGCGTGCCGGCAGCGAGCCTGTGCGCGGCGCGGCGCCGCCAGCCCGCGGGCATCCAGCGCCAGACCGCGTAGAACGCGGCTGCCGCGACGATCAATCCGACGATCAATTGCTGTGTCATGTCCGTTTACTCCAACGCGCGTTCGAGACTAACCCAGAAACATCGCGCAAACCTTGCGGCAGGTCATCCGGCACCCAGCGCCACTGCCACGCGGTAGGTGATGAAGCATGCCAGGTAGGCCAGCGCGAACAGGTAGCCGGCCATGATCCAGACGTACTTCCATGAGCCGGTTTCGCGCTTGACCGCCGCGAGCGTGGAAATGCACTGCGGCGCAAACACATACCAGACCAGCAGCGACAGCGCCGTTGCGAGCGACCAGCTGCCCGCGATCAGCGGCTCGAGCTGGCCGGCCACGTCGTCGCCGCTGGCCGAGAGCGCATACACCGTGCCGAGCGCGCCCACTGCCACTTCGCGCGCCGCCATGCCCGGCACCAGCGCGATGGAGATCTGCCAGTTGAAGCCGATGGGCGCAAAGATGTGCTCCAGGCCGCGGCCGATCATGCCCGCCAGGCTGTACTGGATGGCGGGCCCCGTGGCGCCTTCGGGCGGCGAGGGAAAGGTCGACAGGAACCACAGCAGGATCGTGAGCGTGAGGATGATCGTGCCCACGCGCTGGATGAAGATCCAGGCCCGCTCGTAGAGTCCGAGCGCCAGGTTGCGCAGGTTGGGCCAGCGGTACGCCGGCAGCTCCATCATCAGCGGCGAATGCTGCTTGCTGTCGCGGAAGCGCTTCATCACCCACGCCACCGCCATGGCCGACACGATGCCGAAGATATAGAGCGCGAACAGCACCACGCCCTGCAGGTTGAACACGCCGCCCACGGTGCGCGCGGGAATGAAGGCCGCGATCAGCAGCGCATAGACCGGCAGGCGCGCCGAGCAGGTCATGAGCGGCGCAATCATGATGGTGGTGATGCGGTCGCGCCAGTTGCTGATGGTGCGCGTGGCCATCACGCCGGGGATGGCGCAGGCAAAGCTCGACAGCAGCGGAATGAAGGAGCGGCCCGACAACCCCACCGTGCCCATCACGCGGTCCAGCAGGAAGGCCGCGCGCGGCAGGTAGCCCGAGTCTTCCAGCGCCAGGATGAACAGGAACAGGATCAGGATCTGCGGCAGGAACACGATGACGCCGCCCACGCCGGCAATCACGCCGTCGACCAGCAGGCTCTGCAGCATGCCTTCGGGCATGTGGGCCTTCAGCAGGTCGCCCAGGCCTTCGGTGGCGGCCTTGATGGCGTCCATGGGCACGTTGGCCCAGCTGAACACGGCCTGGAACATCAGGAACATCGTGACCGCGAGCACCAGGAGGCCCCACACCGGGTGCATCACCACGCGGTCGATGCGGTCGCTGGTGGCCAGGCTGCCGACCGGCTCGTGCACGGCCAGGCCGAGGATGCGGCGCACTTCGCGCTGCGTGGCCAGCACGTCGTCCAGCCCCGGCGCCTGCCAGGGCAGCGGCGCCGCGGCGGCCACGGGCGCATCGAGGGCTTCGAGCAGGCCCTGCGCGCCGCCCGACTGCACGCCCACGGTCTCGATGACCGGCACGCCCAGTTCGCGCGACAGCACGGCCGTGTCGACCGCGATGCCCTGCTTCCTGGCCATGTCGGTCATGTTGAGTGCCACCACCATCGGCAGGCCGAGGCGCTTGGCCTCGAGCACGAGCCGCAGGTTGAGCCGCAGGTTGGTGGCATCGGTCACGCACACCAGCAGGTCGGGCAGGGGCTCGCTGCTCTTGCCGGTGACCACGTCGCGCGTCACGGCCTCGTCCACGCTGAGCGCGTTGAGGCTGTAGGCGCCCGGCAGGTCGAGCACGAACACCCGGCGACCCGACGCGGTGCGCAGCGACCCTTCCTTGCGCTCGACCGTCACGCCGGCGTAGTTGGCCACCTTCTGGCGACTGCCGGTGAGCAGGTTGAACAGCGCCGTCTTGCCGCAGTTCGGATTGCCCAACAGCGCGATGCGCGCCGGCTGCGCCGTGGCCGCAAGGCGGCCCGGTCCCTGGATGACGGCCTCAACCATGGCTTGCGCCCTCCGGCACGCCGGGTGCCACGTGGATCAATGCGGCCTCATGGCGCCGCAGCGCGAAGGTGGTGTGGCCCAGCCGCACCGCCAGCGGCTCGCGCCCCGGCAGGCCGCGGGCGACGATGCGCACGGCCTCGCCCGGTACGAAGCCGATCTCGGTCAGGCGCAGCACGAGTTCGCGGTCGTCCGCGCCTTCGGGGCGGGCCACGTCGAGCACGGTGGCCCACTGGTTGTCGGGAAGCTGGTCGAGCCGCAGGCCGGAAGATGCCGGCGCGGCCCCGAAATTGTTGGTTTGCACGGTAAGAAAGTGCGTCGGGTTCCGAACGCGCCAATTGAGCAAAAGCTAGATGCTATCAATTCTCAATCGCAGAAACCTGACCAAGCCCCTTTGACCTCGGGGGGCGGGCTTTTTTTTGCGGGGATTCCGGCCGCTCGGGGCCCGCTCAACCCAGTTCGATGACGCGTGCCGACACGGCATCGCCGTCGACGATGAGCTCCGCCACCGCGATTGGCAATTTGAATCGGCGCGGGCCGGCGCTGCCCGGATTGACGTAGAGCACGCCACCGCGCTCCTCGATCCTCGGCTTGTGGGAGTGGCCGGAGACCACCACGCGGACCCCGGTGGGGACGGCGGCGAGCTGCGACAGGTCGTGTATCGCATGCACGAGCACGCCGCCAGCTTTCAGCAAGGCCGTTTCCGGAATGCGGTCGGCCCACGGCTCGCGGTCGTTGTTGCCCCGCACCACCGTCAGCGGCGCGATGGCGGCGAGCGCTTCGAGGATGCCGGCATCGCCGATGTCCCCGCCATGCACGATGAAGTCGCTGCCCTGCAGCGCCGCCACGGCCTCTGGTCGCAGCAGGCCGTGGGTGTCGGAGATGAGGCCGACGCGGATCAAGCCGCGAGCAGCTGCCTGAGCACGAACGGCAGGATGCCGCCGTGCTTGTAGTAGTCGACCTCGATCGGCGTGTCGATGCGCAGGCGCACCGTCACCTCCTGGTGGCTGCCGTCGGCGCGGTGCACCACGAGCTTCACGTCCATCTGCGGCTTGAGTTCGCCGCCGATCACCACGTCGATCTTCTCGTCGCCCGTGAGGCCCAGCGTCTGCCATGAATCGGCGCCGCGGAACTGCAGCGGCAGCACGCCCATGCCGACGAGATTGGCGCGGTGGATGCGCTCGAAGCTGCGCGCCACCACGGCCTTGATGCCCAGGAGCTGCGTGCCCTTGGCGGCCCAGTCGCGCGACGAGCCGGTGCCGTATTCCTCGCCGCCGAACACCACCGTCGGCACGCCCTGCTCCATGTACTTCATGGCGGCGTCGTAGATGAACATCTTCTGGTTGCCGGGCTGGAACAGCGTGACGCCGCCCTCTTCCTGCGTGCCGTTGACGTCGGGCGGAATCATCAGGTTCTTGATGCGCACATTGGCGAAGGTGCCGCGCATCATCACGTCGTGGTTGCCGCGCCGCGAGCCGTAGCTGTTGAAGTCGGCCTTGGCCACGCCGTGCGCCTTGAGCCAGATGCCCGCGGGCGAGCTCTCCTTGATGGAGCCGGCCGGCGAGATGTGGTCGGTGGTGATCGAGTCGCCGAAGAGCGCCATGATGCGCGCGCCCTTGAAGCCCGCGTCCGAGGCGTGGGGCTCCATCTTGAAGCCCTCGAAGAACGGCGGCTCGGCAATGTAGGTGGAAGAAGGCCAGTCGTAGACCTGCCCCGTCGTGCCCTTGATGCTGCTCCAGAACTTGCCGGGGTCGGTCTTGACCTTGTCGTAGTTCGCGCGGAACGACTTGGCGTTCATCGCATGGCGCAGGTTCTGGTCGATTTCCTTCGGGCTCGGCCAGATGTCGCCCAGGTACACGTCCTTGCCGTTCTTGCCCTTGCCCACGGGCTCGGTCATCAGGTCGACCATCACGTTGCCCGCGATCGCAAAGGCCACCACCAGCGGCGGGGAGGCCAGGAAGTTGGCCTTCAGGTTCGGATGGATGCGCGCCTCGAAGTTGCGGTTGCCCGAGAGCACGGCCGCGCCGACCAGGTCGTTCTTGACGATGGCGTCGTTGATCTCGGGCGTGAGGTCGCCCGCATTGCCGATGCAGGTGGTGCAGCCGTAGCCCGCCAGGTAGAAGCCCAGCTTCTCGAGGTACGGCAGGAGGCCCGCCTTCTCGAGGTATTCGGTCACGATGCGCGAACCCGGCGCAAGCGAGGTCTTGACGTGCGGCTTGACCGTGAGGCCCGCCTCCACCGCCTTCTTGGCCAGCAGGCCGGCCGCGAGCATCACGCTCGGGTTGGAGGTGTTGGTGCACGAGGTGATGGCCGCGATCAGCACGTCGCCGTTGCCGATGGTCACGCCGTTCTTGGGCGCCGGGGGCGCCGTGGCGCTCACATGGGCCGCTGCCTTGGTCGAGCGGTTGGCCACCATCTCGACCACGTCGCGCGGCGCGCCCGGCGGCGGCGGTGCGGTTTCCTCGTCGTCGCCCTGCCCGTTCGCGGCGAGCGGATAGCGCAGCTTCAGGCGCTCGGCCGGCTGGTTGAAGCCGTTGGCGTCGTTGGGCTTGCTGAAGAGTTCGGAGAACTTGGTCGACAGCTGGCCCAGGTCGATGCGGTCCTGCGGCCGCTTCGGGCCCGCCAGGCTCGGCGACACGGTGCCCAGGTCGAGCTTGACGATCTTGGTGTAGTCGATGTCGCCGGGCGCCGGCATGCCGAACAGGCCCTGCGCCTTGTAGTAGGCCTCGAAGCGCTCGACCTCCTCCCTGGTGCGGCCCGTGCCCTCGAAGTAGGCCACGGTCATTTCGTCGACCGGGAAGAAGCCCATGGTGGCGCCGTACTCGGGCGCCATGTTGCCGATGGTGGCGCGGTCGGGCACCGCGATGGAGGCGGCACCGGGACCGAAGAATTCGACGAACTTGCCCACCACCTTCTCGGCCCGCAGGATGGCGGTGACGTACAGCACCAGGTCGGTGGCCGTGACGCCTTCGCGCAGCTTGCCGGTGAGCTCGAAGCCCACCACGTCGGGCGTCAGCATGTAGACCGGCTGGCCCAGCATGGCGGCCTCGGCCTCGATGCCGCCCACGCCCCAGCCGACCACGCCCACGCCGTTGATCATGGTCGTGTGGCTGTCGGTGCCCACCAGCGAGTCGGGGTAGTACACCGGCACCTCGGCGTCGTCGCTCGAGCTCTTGTAGACGCCGCGCGCAAAGTACTCGAGGTTGACCTGGTGCACGATGCCGAAGCCCGGCGGCACCACGCCGAAGGTGTCGAAGGCCTGCATGCCCCACTTCATGAACTGGTAGCGCTCGTTGTTGCGCTGGAACTCGAGCTTCATGTTGAGATCGAGCGCCTTCGGCGTGCCGTAGTAGTCGACCATCACCGAGTGATCGACCACCAGGTCGACCGGCACCAGCGGCTCGATGGTCTTGGGCGACTTGCCGAGCTTGGCGGCCACGCTGCGCATGGCGGCCAGGTCGGCCAGCAGCGGCACGCCGGTGAAGTCCTGCAGCACCACGCGGGTGACGACGAACGGGATCTCGTCGATGCGGTCCGCGTTGGGCGCCCAGCGGGCCAGCTCTTCGACATGCTTGGCCGAGACCTTCTTGCCGTCGCAGTTGCGCAGCACCGACTCGAGCACGATGCGGATCGACACCGGCAGCCGTTCGACGCTGGGATATTGCCTGGCCAGCTCCTTCAGCGACCAGTACTTGCCGGACTTGCCCGATGCGGTCTTGAAGGTCTTGAGGGTGGACGCAAAGGCGTGCGCCGGTGCTTTGGCCATTGAGGAACTCCTGATTGTTCGTGGAAGCTCTTCAAGGATAGCGGGGAACGATGTCAGCTGCTGTAGTCTGTCTTCCAACCCGGTCCTTCGGCACGCGGCGTTCCTCATCGCGAAAAATGCCGGATGAATGGGCGTTGCCGGCATCCCGCGCACTCAGGCCAGCGCCATGTCCGCGCCGCTGCGCGTGCGGCGCAGGCCGGTCCATTGCAGCTCGGCCAGCACCACCACGCACAGCGCCTGCGCCAACACCCAGGCCATGCCCAGCGCGGTGACTGCGAACATGCCGCTCACCAGCAGCGCGACACAGGCCACTGCCCAGCCGAAGTTGCCGGCCACCACGAGGCCGATCAGCGTGCGCGGCGGCGTGCGGCGGCTGGCCATCCAGGCCGCGGCAGCCGCGTAGGCCAGCAGGAAGACACCGGTTCCCATGAGCAGCGGCGCCGGCAGGCCGGTCAGCCCGGCGAGCGCGCCGGTGAACGCGACCTGCAGCGCACCGGTCGCGGCGCACGAGGCGGCGTCGGCCCACATCACGTTGGGCAGGAAGCGGGGGGATGCAAAGACGGACATGAGAATCTCCTTCGGGTGGTACGCCGCAAGCCAGTCCTGCCGCGTTGGAGCCAATGATTCCGTTTGGCCTGCGTCGCGTCGATGACCTCGGAGGTCATGGCGCGGCATCGGCGCCGCGCCAGAATGCGGGCCATGAACACCACCCACACCCACTCCACCGCTGCCGGCCAGCCCGGCGCGCGCGATCCGTTCGGCGCCCACCTGCGGCACTGGCGCACCCGCCGCCGGCTGAGCCAGCTCGACCTGGCCCAGGAAGCCGAGGTTTCGACCCGCCACCTGAGCTATGTGGAGACGGGCCGCGCCGCGCCCAGCCGCGAGATGGTGCTGCGCCTGGCCGAGCGGCTCGACGTGCCGCTGCGCGAGCGCAATGCGCTGCTGGTGGCCGCGGGCTTCGCGCCGATGTACCGGCAGCGCTCGCTCGACGACCCGGCCATGGCCTCGGCCCGGCGCGCGGTGGACCTGGTGCTCAAGGGCCATGAGCCATTTCCCGCGCTGGCCGTCGACCGACACTGGAACCTGGTGGCGCACAACGCGCTGGTGCCGATGCTGATGGCCGGCGCCGCACCCGAGCTGGTGAAGGCGCCCATCAACGTGCTTCGCCTGAGCCTGCATCCGGACGGCCTGGCTTCGCGCATCGCCAATCTCGCGCAGTGGCGCGCCCATCTGCTCGAACGGCTGCAGCAGCAGATTGCGGCCACCGGCGACACGGTGCTGCAGGCCCTGCACGACGAGCTCGAGGCCTATCCCGCACCCCAGGTGAGCCACGACACACCCGCCACGGACACGGAGCTTTCGGGCGTGGTGGTGCCCTTTCAGCTGGCCACGCCGAACGGCGTGCTGAGCTTCATCAGCACCACCACCATCTTCGGCACGCCGGTGGACGTCACTTTGCAGGAACTGGCGGTGGAGTCCTTCTTTCCGGCCGATGCGCAGACGGCCGCGGCGCTGGCTGCGCTGGCGCAGCCGGCCGGCTGAGCGCCGCGCGCGCCTGCTGCTGCGCGGGGCCTTCGAAGTCGTCGACCTGGATCACCTTGTCGGCGGCCTTGAGGTAGGCCAGCGCCAGTCCCGGATCGGGTGCCGAGCCTGCGGCCTCCTCGAACGAGCGGGTACGCCGCAGTGCCTTGTCGAGCATGGCCGCGGTGTCGCCCCCGAGCTGCTCGCCCAGTTCCATCGCATGCATCAGGTCGCGCAGGCCGCCGGCCGCAGGCTCGCTGAGGTCCGGCGCCAGCCGCTGGACGATGCGCGGATGGGTGCGCAGCAGTTCGGCCAGCGCCATCAGCTGCACGTCGCGCAGCGGCGCCAGGTGCGCGGTGCGGCGCAGCACCAGCGTGCCGATCACGCGCCGGCCGGCGGTCGGCAGGTTGGCGTACAGGTCGCGCAGGATCTTCCCCGCCTCGTCCAGCTGCAGCCGGATCGCGGCCTGCGCAAAGGGCAGCAATTCGGGCGACGCATCAACGCGATAGCGCCACACGCTGGCACTGGCCAGGTACAGGTGCGCGAGCACGTCGCCCAGCCGCGCTGACAGCAGTTCCATGCGCTTGAGCCGGCCACCGAGCAGGCCCATGGCCAGGTCGGCGGTGAGCGCGTACTTGGCGCTCATGCGCGCGATCAGCCGTGCCTCGCGGGCCAGCGCTTCGGGCGGCTCGCCCAGCACCGGCGCGCCGAACAGGCTGTGCCACAGATTGGCAGCCACGTGCTTGCCATGCGCGATGAGCGCCCGCCCCAGCGCCTTCTCGTCCCGCGCCTGCACGGCCGCCATTTCGTCCAGCACATGCGGATGGCAGCGGATCGCGCCCTGGCCGAACACGATGAGCGCGCGCGTCAGGATGTTGGCGCCCTCCACCGTGATGGCGATCGGTGCCTGCCGGTAGGACACGCCGAGCAGGTTCGACGGCCCGGCGATGATGCCCTTGCCGCCCAGGATGTCCATGCCGTGGTTCACTGCGCGCCGCCCGGCCTCGGTAAGCTGCACCTTGAGGATCGCGCTGGCCACGCTCGGCCGCTCGCCCTTGTCCAGCGCGGCCGCGGTGAAGCGCCGCGCCGCATCGCTCGCATAGAGCTCGGCCGACATCTGCGCGACCAGGCCCGCAACCGCATGGAATTTGCCGATCGGCAGCCCGAACTGCTCGCGGATCTGCCCATAGCCGTTGCTCACGTAGAGCGCCGTCTGCTGCATGGCCGAGCCGAGCGCGGGCAGCGAGATGGCGCGGCCCGCGGCCAGGCACTCCATCAGCATGCGCCAGCCCTGGCCCACCTGCTTTTCACCGCCGATCACCCAATCCACCGGCACGAACACCTGGCGGCCATGGATCGGGCCGTTCATGAAGGCGCTGTCCATCGGGCGGTGGCGCCGGCCGATCTCCATGCCTTCGTGCGGCACCGGAATCAGCGCGCAGGTGATGCCGAGCTCGCGCTCGCCCTCGGGCCTGCTGTCGTCCACCGCATGGAAGGCCAGCCCCACGACGGTGGCGACGGGCGCGAGCGTGATGTAGCGCTTGTCGAAGTCGACCAGGAAGCCGCGCGTGCGCCGGCCGCCGAATTCGCGCTCGACCATGACGCCGCGGTCCGGAATGGCCGCCGCGTCGGAGCCCGCGTAGGGCGAGGTCAGCCCGAAGCACGGAAGCTCGCGGCCATCGGCCAGGCGCGGCAGGTAGCGCACCTTCTGCACGTCGGTGCCATAGCGAAGCAGCAACTCCGCGGGCCCGAGCGAGTTGGGCACCATCACGGTCACGGCGGCGGCGATGTTGACGGTGGCGATGCGCGCCACCACCGTGGCGTGTGCAAAGTGGCCAAAGCCGAGGCCGCCGAACTCCTCGGGAATGATCATTCCGAAGAAGCGCTTGCTGCGCAGGTACCGCCACACCTCGGGCGGCAGGTCGCGCGCCTGGTCGATGGCGTGGTCGTCGAGCATGCGGCACAGCTCGCGCACCTCGCGGTCGATGAAGGATTGCTCGCGCTCGCTGAGCCGGTTGGGCCCCATGGCCGAGAGCAGGTCGAAGTCGGGACGCCCCGCAAAAAGCCGGCCTTCGAAGCCGACGGTCCCCGCCTCGAGCGCGGCGCGTTCGGTGTCGCCGAGCGGCGGCAGCGCCTTGGAAAACGGCTCCATGGCCCATCGGCCGATCAGAGAGGCCAGAGGCATGGCGTGTCTCCTTGTTCTCCGCGACAAGCGGCGGATGAAGGCCATTCTTGTCGGCCAGGCCTGCTCTCCCGGCCGGTCAAGGGCGCCCTTGCGTGTCGGAGATTGCCGGGGAGCCCGGCCAAAGCGCCACCCCAGACGCAGGAAAGCCCCGCCGAAGCGGGGCTCCCATCCAATGCGCGAACTGCCCGAGGATCAGGCCGCGACTGCGGCGCCGGCCTCGGTCTTGTAGTCGTCGATCTTGTCGAAGTTCAGGTACTGGTAGATCTGCGCGCTCGATGCGTCGAGCACGCCCGTGGCGGCCATGTACTCCTCGCGCGTCGGGATGCGGCCCAGGCGCGAGCAGATCGCGGCCAGCTCGGCCGAACCCAGGTACACGTTGGTGTTCTTGCCCAGGCGGTTCGGGAAGTTGCGGGTGCTGGTCGACATCACCGTGGCGCCTTCGCGCACCTGCGCCTGGTTGCCCATGCACAGCGAGCAGCCCGGCATCTCGGTGCGTGCACCGGCATTGCCGAACACGCCGTAGTGGCCTTCCTCGGTGAGCTGCTGCGCATCCATCTTGGTGGGCGGCGCGATCCACAGCTTGACCGGGATGTCGCGCTTGCCTTCGAGCAGCTTCGACGCGGCGCGGAAGTGGCCGATGTTGGTCATGCACGAGCCGATGAACACTTCGTCGATCACGGCGCCGGCCACGTCGCTGAGCGTCTTCACGTCGTCGGGGTCGTTCGGGCAGGCCACGATGGGTTCGTGGATCTCGGCCAGGTCGATCTCGATCACGGCGGCGTAGTCGGCGTCGGCATCGCCCTTGAGCAATTGCGGGTCAGCAAGCCAGGCTTCCTGCGCGGCGATGCGGCGTTGCAGCGTGCGGGCGTCGGCATAGCCTTCGGCAATCATCCACTTCATCAGCGTGATGTTGCTGTTGATGTACTCCTGGATCGGTTCCTTGTTCAGGTGCACCGTGCAGCCGGCGGCCGAGCGTTCTGCGGAAGCGTCGCTCAGTTCGAAAGCTTGCTCCACCTTCAAATCGGGCAGGCCCTCGATCTCGAGGATGCGGCCCGAGAAGATGTTCTTCTTGCCTTGCTTGGCCACGGTCAGCAGGCCCGACTTGATGGCATACAGCGGAATCGCGTTGACCAGGTCGCGCAGCGTGACGCCGGGCTGCATCTTGCCCTTGAAGCGCACGAGCACCGATTCGGGCATGTCCAGCGGCATCACGCCGGTGGCGGCCGCGAAGGCCACGAGGCCGGAGCCCGCGGGAAAGCTGATGCCGATCGGGAAGCGGGTGTGGCTGTCGCCGCCGGTGCCGACGGTGTCGGGCGTGAGCAGGCGGTTGAGCCAGGAGTGGATCACGCCGTCGCCGGGGCGCAGCGAGACGCCGCCACGGTTGGCCATGAACTCGGGCAGTTCATGGTGCATCTTGACGTCGACCTTCTTGGGGTACGCCGCCGTGTGGCAGAACGACTGCATCACGAGGTCGGCCGAGAAGCCCAGGCAGGCCAGGTCTTTCAGCTCGTCGCGCGTCATCGGGCCGGTGGTGTCCTGCGAGCCGACCGAGGTCATCTTGGGTTCGCAGTACGTGCCCGGGCGAACGCCGGTGCCTTCAGGCAGGCCGCAGGCGCGGCCGACCATCTTCTGTGCGAGCGAGAAGCCCTTCTTGGTGTCGACCGGGCTTTGCGGCAGGCGGAACAGCGTCGAGACCGGCAGGCCCAGCGCTTCGCGCGCCTTGGTCGTGAGGCCGCGGCCGATGATCAGCGGAATGCGGCCGCCGGCGCGCACTTCGTCGAACAGCACGTCGCTCTTGACCTTGAACTCAGCGATGACCTTGCCGTCCTTGAGCGCCTTGCCTTCGTAGGGACGCAGCTCGACCACGTCGCCCATGTTCATCTGGCTCACGTCGAGTTCGATGGGCAGCGCGCCCGAGTCTTCCATGGTGTTGTAGAAGATCGGCGCGATCTTGCCGCCGAGGCAGACGCCGCCGAAGCGCTTGTTGGGCACGAAGGGAATGTCTTCGCCGGTGAACCAGAGCACCGAGTTGGTGGCGCTCTTGCGCGAGGAGCCGGTGCCGACCACGTCGCCTGCGTAGGCCACGAGGTGGCCGCGCGCGCGCAGGTCCTCGATGAACTTCACCGGGCCGCGCTTGCCGTCTTCTTCAGGAACGATGCCGGGACGGGCGTTCTTGTGCATTGCCAGCGCATGCATCGGAATGTCGGGACGCGTGGTGGCGTCGGGTGCGGGCGAGAGGTCGTCGGTGTTGATTTCACCGGCCACCTTGAAGATGCTGACCGTGATGCTTTGCGGCACTTCGGGGCGGCTGGTGAACCATTCGGCATCGGCCCAGCTCTGCAGCACGCCCTTGGCGTGGGCGTTGCCCTTGTCGGCCTTTTCCTTGACGTCGTGGAACTGGTCGAACATCAGCAGGGTCTTCTTCAGGCCCTCGGCCGCCACGGCGCCGACTTCGGCGTCGTCGAGCAGGTCGATCATCGGGCTGATGTTGTAGCCGCCGAGCATGGTGCCGAGCAGTTCGGTGGCACGCGCGCGCGAGATGAACGCGTTCTTCTCGGTGCCGTGGGCCACGGCCGCCAGGTAGCTCGCCTTGACCTTGGCCGCGTCGTCGACGCCGGCGGGCACGCGATGGGTGAGCAGATCGAGCAGGAAGGCACCGTCCTTGGCATTCGCGCTCTTGAGGAGCTCGATGGCTTCGGCGGTTTGCTTCGCGCTCAATGGCAGCGGCGGAATACCGAGCGCGGCGCGTTCGGCAACATGGTCAACGTAGGCTTGCAACATCTTCTTTTCTCCGGAAACTGGCTGGCTGACGGGCGTGCGGTACGGCAAGCAAGAGCCGCGCCGCACCCCGCGTGGGACTCTCTTACTTCTTGGCCGCGTCGGCGCCTTCGAACAGGCTCTTGGGCGGGTTCTTCTTCATTTCTTCGGCAAATGCGACCTGCTCGGCGGTCTGGCATTCGTCGGCAATGCGCAGGCCCGCCTTCTGGTTCATCAGCATCGACTTGTTGCCCAGCTGCAGCCACATGGCGCCGGCGCGGGGGTCTTCGAGGCGGATGGCACCGGTGCGGCTTTCGACCGGGTGCATGCGGTACTTCACGCCCTTGGTCGACACGTTGAAGAAGCCGGGCTTCTTCTCGTCGGCGTCCACGGTCACGTCGGCGCCGAGTTCGCATTGGGCCTTGCCGAGCGAAACGCGCTTGGCCACGGCCAGGTCGGCGTCGGTCAGCACGATATTGGTTTCATCGGCAATGGGCGTCACTTCCTCGACGGCCTTGGCGGCCTTGCGGGTGACCTGCTTCTTGGGGGGCGCCTTCTTGGCTTCGGACTTGGCGGCCGGCTTGGCAGGGGTGGTCTGCGCCATGGCGGCGAACGGAAGCGCCAGGGCCAGGGTGGCGATCAGGGCAATTTTCTTCATGGGTGTTTCCTTGAGGCTGGAT
This sequence comes from Variovorax sp. SPNA7, assembly GCF_033807855.1. NCBI lineage: Bacteria > Pseudomonadati > Pseudomonadota > Betaproteobacteria > Burkholderiales > Comamonadaceae > Variovorax > Variovorax sp. SPNA7. The sequence goes on along the minus strand of NZ_CP138513.1, from coordinate 1,556,500 downwards.
TCGGAAGTTTCAGGAGGCCGCGAGTGCAAACCAGGCTTGGGCCTCTGGCGGCAGCGCGCGCCCTGTTGCGTGGGCACGCGCCAGCACTTGCCAGAAATGGCGATAGCTCGCGCGGTCGTGCAATGTGCCATCAATTTGTGTCGGCGCCCAATTTGCGAGGGCCGCATTTGTAATGATTTTTGTGGCAACTTGAATCTGCGCCTCGTCGGGCGCAAAAGCCTCCAGGATGGGCCGGATCTGGTTCGGATGGATGCTCCACATGCGCGTGTAGCCGAATTCGGCGGCCGCCTTGCGGGCCGCCAGGCGCATGGCGCCGGTGTCGTTGAATTCGGTGACCACGCAGTGCGAAGGCACCTTGCCGTAGGCATGTGCGGCGGATGCGATGGCCAGCTTGGCACGCACCACCAGCGGATGCGTGAACTGCCCGACCGCGCCCATGCCCTCGGCGGGAATCGCGCCCGCATGGGCGGAAACGAAGTCCATCAGGCCGAAGCTCAGCGACTGCACGCGCGGATGCGCCGCGATCTCGAACGCGTTGTGCACGGCCAGCGGCGATTCGATCAGCACATGCAGCGGCAGCGCGTCGGCATCGGCCGCCTCGAGCGCTGCCACCGCCTGCGCCACGTCGGCCACGGACTCCACCTTGGGCACCATCAGGTGGCTGAGCCGGTGGCCGGCGCGGCCGGCGATGGTGATCACGTCGCCGGCAAAGGCGGGATGGTCCACCGGGTGAACACGCACGCCCACGCGCATGCCGGACTTGGCCGCCAATGCCAGTTCGGTCACAAGCGCGGCATGCTCCGCCTCGCCGCCCACTGGGGCGCCGTCCTCGCAATCGAGCGTGACGTCGAACACGCAGGCGCCGAATTCGTCGGCCATTTCGGCCTGCAGCGCCAGGCTCTTCTTCATGCGCGCCTCGACGCCGCTGTAGTGGTCGCACACGGGCAGGCTCACGGCACCGGCCTGCGCGCCGAGCAGCACTTCAGCGGGATGAACGGCTTTCGTCATGCTTTTTTCTGCGCCACGATGAACATGCGCGGGAACGCCAGCAATCGCTTGCCGTCGGTACGGGCGGGATAGGCCAGGTCCACGCGGCGCTCGTATTCGGCCAGGTAGCTGGCCTGCAGGTCGGCCGGCAGGCGGTCGACGAAGGGCTTGAGCCCCGTGCCGCGCACCCACTCGACGATGGCCGCGGCATCGGCCATCGGGTGCTGGTAGATGGTGTGCCACACATCGACCCTGGCCGCGACGGGCGCGAGCAGGTCGTAGTAGCCGCCGAGCGGCAGCAGCAAGGTGCGCAGCCGGTCGGCATCGCCGATGGGCTCGGCCCAGGGCGCCTCGGCCGCCACGGCGCGCATCAGGCGGTGCGTCGGCTCTTCGCGGTTGTCGGGCATCTGGATGGCGAGCACGCCACCCGGGGCCAGCGCAGCGAACAGGCGCGGAATCAGCTGCTCGTGATCCGGCACCCACTGCAAGGCTGCGTTGGCGTAAATGAGGTCGGGCGCCTGGTCTTGCGGCGCCCAGGTCGCGATGTCGCTCAACTCGAAGCGCGCCTGCGGCAGGCGCTCGCGCGCACTCGCCAGCATGGCTTCGGAGTTGTCGGTTCCGACGACTTTCGCCGTCGGGAACCGGTTGGCCAGCAGCTCGGTGGAATTGCCCGGGCCGCAGCCGAGGTCGACCACGTGGGTCGCCTCGGACAACGGCACCCGCGCCAGGAGTTCCTGTGCGGGGCGGGTGCGCTCGTCCTCGTAGCGACGGTAGAGCGCGGGGTTCCAGTCGAGCATGCCGGCGGTCTTGCTTGGCTTAGATCAGGTGCGCAACGCCGGCCTGTTCGCCTTGCAGTTCTTCGAGCGTCTTGTTGATGCGCTCCTGGCTGAAGGCGTCGATTTCGAGCCCTTCGACCAGCTTGTACTCGCCGTTCTCGCAGGTGACCGGGAAGCCGAACATCGTGTCCTTCGGAATGCCGTACTGGCCGTCCGACGGAATGCCCATGGTGACCCACTTGCCGTTGGTGCCCAGGGCCCAGTCGCGCATGTGGTCGATGGCGGCGTTGGCGGCCGAGGCAGCCGACGACAGGCCGCGGGCCTCGATGATGGCCGCGCCGCGCTTGCCGACGGTCGGCAGGAAGGTGTTGGCGTTCCATTCCTGGTCGTTGATCATCTTGGCGACGCTGTCGCCCTTGATGGTGGCAAAGCGGTAGTCGGCGTACATCGTGGGCGAGTGGTTGCCCCAGACGACGAGCTTTTCGATGTCGGCCACGGCCTTGCCGGTCTTGGCAGCGATCTGGCTGGCGGCGCGGTTGTGGTCCAGGCGCAGCATGGCGGTGAAGTTCTTGCGCGGCAGGTCCGGAGCGCTCTTCATCGCGATGTAGGCGTTGGTGTTGGCGGGGTTGCCGACCACCAGCACCTTGACGTTGCGGCTGGCCACGGCGTTGAGCGCCTTGCCCTGCGCCGTGAAGATGGCGCCGTTGACGGCCAGCAACTCGGCACGCTCCATGCCCGGGCCGCGCGGACGCGAACCCACCAGGAGGGCGTAGTCGGCATCCTTGAAGGCGGTCATCGGGTCGCCATGGGCTTCCATGCCGGCCAGCAGCGGGAAGGCGCAGTCGTCGAGCTCCATCATCACGCCCTTGAGCGCCTTCTGGGCCTTCTCGTCGGGGATCTCGAGCAGTTGCAGGATGACCGGCTGGTCCTTGCCGAGCATTTCGCCGGACGCGATACGGAACAACAGGGCGTAACCGATTTGGCCGGCGGCACCGGTGACGGCAACGCGGACGGGTTTTTTGCTCATGGGAAGACTCCAGAAGGTGGTGAAACGGTATCGGCGGGCGCGCGTGGCGCCGATGGTCCTGCAGGGCGGGAATCCTTCCCGCGGCGCAGGCCGGCCCGCATTTTAAGCCGATTCAGCGAGCCTCGTCTTATGTCTTATATAAGATATGCTCCGAGGTTCCGCCACGGCGCACCCCACCGCTGCCATGAATGCCCCCACCGTCCTCGAAGATTCTGCGACGCCCTCCTTCAGTCCGCTCTACCAGCAGATCAAGACGCTGATCCTGCAGAGCCTGCAGGCCGGCGAGTGGAAGCCGGGCGAGCCGATTCCAAGCGAGATGGACCTTGCGGTGCGCTTTCGCGTGAGCCAGGGCACGGTGCGCAAGGCCATCGACGAACTCTCGGCCGAAAACCTCGTGGTGCGGCGCCAGGGCAAGGGCACCTTCGTCGCCACGCATGCCGAGCAGCATGTGCAATACCGCTTCCTCAAGCTGGTGCCCGATGTCGGCACGCCAAGCACCGAGGGCCCGGCCGAGCGCACCATCGTCGACTGCCGCCGCCAGCGCGCCTCGGCCGACGTGGCACGCGCATTGGGCCTGCGCACGGGGGACGCGGTGCTGCAGGTGCGGCGCGTGCTCGCCTATGTGGGCGTGCCCACCATCCTCGAGGACCTCTGGCTTCCCGGCGCGCCCTTCAAGGGCCTCACCGCCGAGCGGCTGCGCGCCTGGCCGGGCCCGATGTACGCGATGTTCGAAACCGAATTCGGCGTGCGCATGGTGCGCGCCGAAGAGAAGATCCGCGCCGTGCTGCCCGATGCGGAGCAGGCCGCACTGCTCGACGTGCCGCTGCAGATGCCGTTGCTCAGCGTGGAGCGCCTGGCCCACACCTACCACGACACGCCCATGGAACTGCGCCGCGGCCTCTACCGCACCGACACGCACCACTACCGCAACCAGCTCGGCTGAGCGCGCATCCCGATGACATCAAGACCCCATCGCATGGCAGCGCGAAAGATTCGCACGCAACATGCCGCGAACTCCCTAGCATCCGACTGCAGCGCTGCGCCGACGCGGGCCCCTCCGCCACGCAATGGTGCATTGCAATAGAATTTTGCGTTGTTTGCATTCCGCAGAAGAAACAAAAGCGTTCGCTCTCAGAACAAGCCACCAAGCCACGAAAGCCTCCCCCCAATGACAGAGCTTGCAACTCCTCCCCGGCCGCCGCGCCGCGAATTCCGAAACATCAACGCCTTCACCGATCTCACGACCTACCGGCTGCCGCCGGCCGGCATCGTGTCGATCCTGCATCGCGTGAGCGGCGTGCTCATGTTCCTGCTGCTGCCGTTCATCATCTGGATGTTCGACACCTCGCTTTCGTCCGACTATTCCTTCGCCAGGTTCAAGGCCGCGTTCAACAGCGGCCTTGGTTTCGTTCCGGGCTGGTTCATCAAGCTGGTGGCTCTCGCGCTGATCTGGGCCTACCTGCACCACTTCATCGCCGGCCTGCGCCATCTCTGGATGGACGTGAGCCACGCCGCCGTCACCAAGGAGTTCGGACACAGCTCCGCCCTGGTCACGCTGGTTCTGAGCGTCCTGCTCACCGTGGTGCTCGGCGCCAAGTTGTTCGGCCTGTACTGAGAAGGAGCCAACCATGTCTGTGAATTACGGCTCCAAGCGCATCGTCGTCGGCGCGCACTACGGTTTGCGCGACTGGCTCAGCCAGCGCATCACGGGCGGCCTGATGGCGCTCTTCACGATCATCCTGCTCGCGCAGCTGATCTTCACGCGCGGCCCCATCGGCTACGACCTGTGGGCCGGCATCTTCGCCGCGCAGTGGATGAAGGTGCTGACCTTCTCGGTGATCGCCGCCCTGCTGTACCACGTGTGGGTCGGCATGCGCGACGTATGGATGGACTATGTCCAGCCCGTCGGCATTCGCCTCGCCCTGCAAATTTTCACCATCGTCTGGCTTGTCGGTTGTGCGGGTTGGGCCATTCAAGTGCTTTGGAAGATCTGAGGACCCCATCCCCACCATGACCTACACAAAAGAACAAATCACCAAGCGCAAGTTCGACGTCGTGATCGTCGGCGCCGGCGGCTCCGGCATGCGCGCCTCGCTGCAACTCGCCCGTGCCGGCCTCAACGTGGCGGTGCTCTCCAAGGTGTTCCCCACGCGTTCGCACACCGTCGCTGCCCAGGGCGGCGTGGGCGCATCGCTCGGCAACATGAGCGAGGACAACTGGCACTACCACTTCTACGACACGATCAAGGGCTCCGACTGGCTCGGCGACCAGGACGCGATCGAGTTCATGTGCCGCGAAGCCCCGAAGGTCGTGTACGAGCTCGAGCACTTCGGCATGCCTTTCGACCGCAACCCCGACGGCACGATCTACCAGCGCCCCTTCGGCGGCCACACGGCCAACTACGGCGAGAAGCCCGTGCAGCGCGCCTGCGCCGCGGCCGACCGCACCGGCCATGCGATGCTGCACACGCTCTACCAGAAGAACGTCGAGGCCCGCACCCAGTTCTTCGTCGAGTGGATGGCGCTCGACCTGATCCGCGACGCCGAAGGCGACGTGGTCGGCGTGACGGCCCTCGAAATGGAAACCGGCGACCTGCACATCCTGCAGGCCAAGACCGTGCTGCTGGCCACCGGCGGCGCGGGCCGCATCTTCCAGGCCTCGACCAACGCCTTCATCAATACCGGCGACGGCCTGGGCATGGCCGCGCGTTCGGGCATTCCGCTGCAGGACATGGAGTTCTGGCAGTTCCACCCGACCGGCGTGGCCGGCGCCGGTGTGCTGCTGACCGAAGGCTGCCGCGGCGAAGGCGCCATCCTGCTCAACAGCAACGGCGAACGCTTCATGGAGCGCTATGCGCCCACGCTGAAGGACCTGGCGCCGCGCGACTTCGTCTCGCGCTCGATGGACCAGGAAATCAAGGAAGGCCGCGGCTGCGGTCCCAACAAGGACTACGTGCTGCTGAAGCTCGACCACCTCGGTGCCGAGACCATCCACAAGCGCCTGCCCTCGGTGTATGAGATCGGCGTGAACTTCGCCAACGTCGACATCACAAAGGAACCGATTCCGGTCGTGCCGACCATCCACTACCAGATGGGCGGCATTCCGACCAACATCAACGGCCAGGTCGTGATTCAGCAAGGCGAGCAGAACAGCGCCGTGGTGAACGGCCTCTACGCGGTGGGCGAATGCTCCTGCGTGAGCGTGCACGGTGCCAACCGCCTGGGCACCAATTCGCTGCTCGACCTGCTGGTGTTCGGCCGCGCGGCCGGCAACCACATCGTCGAGTTCAACGACAAGCTCAAGGAACACAAGCCGCTGCCGGCCGATGCCGCCGACCGCACGCTGGAGCGCCTGAACCGCCTCGAAGCCGCCACCGGCGGCGAGTACGCGCAGGACGTCGCGGGCGAGATCCGCGCCGTCATGCAGCAGCACGCCGCCGTGTTCCGCAAGCAAGCCTCGATGGACGAAGGCGTGGTCAAGATCGCCGCCGTGCGCGAGCGCGTCAACGCCATCGGCCTCCAGGACAAGTCGAAGGTGTTCAACACCGCGCGCATCGAGGCGCTCGAAGTCGACAACCTGATCGAAGTGGCGCAGGCCACCATGGTCTCGGCGGCCGCCCGCAAGGAATGCCGCGGCGCGCACACGGTCGAGGACTACGAACGCCCGGCCGACGACCCGGTCGCGCCGCTCGGCCGCGACGACGCCAACTGGATGAAGCACACGCTCTGGTACAGCCAGGACAACCGCCTCTCCTACAAGCCGGTCAACCTCAAGCCGCTGACGGTCGACTCCGTTCCTCCCAAGGTCCGTACGTTCTAAGCAAGAACAACATCACAAGGTTTCACGATGAAGCGCACATTCCAGATCTACCGCTACGACCCGGACAAGGACGCCAAGCCCTACATGCAGACCGTCGAGATCGAACTCGACGGCCATGAGCGCATGCTGCTCGACGCCCTGATGAAGCTCAAGGCGCAGGATCCCACGCTGTCGTTCCGCCGCTCGTGCCGCGAAGGCGTCTGCGGTTCCGACGCGATGAACATCAACGGCAAGAACGGCCTGGCCTGCCTGACCAACATGCTCACGCTCAAGGGCACGATCGTGCTCAAGCCGCTGCCGGGCCTGCCCGTCATCCGCGACCTGATCGTGGACATGACGCAGTTCTTCAAGCAGTACAACTCGATCAAGCCGTACCTGCAGAACGACAACGTGCCGCCCGAGAAGGAGCGCCTGCAGTCGCCCGAGGAGCGCGACGAGCTCAACGGCCTGTACGAGTGCATCCTGTGCGCGAGCTGCTCCACCAGTTGCCCGAGCTTCTGGTGGAACCCCGACAAGTTCGTGGGCCCGGCCGGCCTGCTGCAGGCCTACCGCTTCATCGCCGACAGCCGCGACGAAGCCACCGCCGAACGCCTGGACAACCTCGAAGACCCGTACCGCCTGTTCCGCTGCCACACGATCATGAACTGCGTCGACGTGTGCCCGAAGAACCTGAATCCCACCAAGGCGATCGGCAAGATCAAGGAACTGATGGTGCGCCGCGCCATCTGATCCTTTTCTGAGAGAAACCATGCAAACCGCCGCCGACCCGTCCGAGCTGATCAGCGAACGCGCGCTGAGCAAGCTGAAATGGCGCTGCCGGCGCGGCCTGCTCGAGAACGACCTGTTCATCGCCCGCTTCTTCGAGCGGCACGAATCCCGCATGACCAACGGCCAGGCGGGAGCGATGGAGACCTTGATGGACCTGTCGGACAACGATCTCCTCGATCTTCTCCTGCGAAGAAAGGAGCCCGAGCCCGCATGGGCCGGGGCCGAGGTGGTCGAGTTGCTGCAGCTGATGCGCACCGACGGCGCGCAGCGCCCCGCAACCTCCGTTTCCTCTTCGCCCTCCTGAATACTCCTCTGAAAGAAACCCGAAATGAAAGCTTCCGATACCAAGGCCACGCTGTCGTTCAGCAACGGCGGAGACAGCGTCGAACTGCCGATCTACAAGGGCACCGTCGGCCCCGACGTGATCGACATCCGCAAGCTGTATGCGCAGACCGGCATGTTCACCTATGACCCGGGTTTCATGTCGACCGCCGCCTGCCAGTCGGCCATCACGTACATCGACGGCGACAAGGGCGAGCTGCTGTACCGCGGCTACCCCATCGAGCAGCTCGCCACCAACTGCGACTTCCTCGAGACCTGCCACCTGCTGCTCTACGGCGAACTGCCGGACCAGGCCAAGAAGACCAACTTCACCAAGCTCGTGACCAACCACACGATGGTCAACGAGCAGATGCAGTTCTTCCTGCGCGGCTTCCGCCGCGACGCGCATCCGATGGCCATCATGACCGGCCTCGTGGGCGCACTGTCGGCCTTCTATCACGACAGCACGGACATCAACAATCCCGAGCACCGCGAGATCGCCGCGATCCGCCTGATCGCGAAGATGCCCACGCTCGTGGCCATGGCCTACAAGTACACCGTGGGCCAGCCCTACATGTACCCGAAGAACGAACTCAGCTATGCAGGCAACTTCCTGCACATGATGTTCGCCACGCCGTGCGAGGAGTACAAGGTGAACCCGGTGCTCGAGCGCGCGCTCGACCGCATCTTCATCCTGCACGCGGACCACGAGCAGAACGCCTCGACCTCGACCGTGCGCCTGTGCGGCTCGTCGGGCACCAACCCCTTCGCGGCCATTGCGGCCGGCGTGGCCTGCCTCTGGGGCCCGGCCCACGGCGGCGCCAACGAAGCGGCGCTCAACATGCTCTACGACATCCAGAAGGAAGGCGGCGTGGAGAAGATCGGCGAGTTCATCAAGAAGGTCAAGGACAAGAACTCGAACGTCAAGCTCATGGGCTTCGGCCACCGCGTGTACAAGAACTACGACCCGCGCGCCAAGCTGATGCAGGAAACCTGCAACGAAGTGCTGACCGAGCTGGGCCTGGAGCAGGACCCGCTGTTCAAGCTCGCCAAGGAACTCGAGAAGATCGCGCTGGAAGACGAGTACTTCGTGTCGCGCAAGCTCTACCCGAACGTCGACTTCTACTCGGGCATCGTGCAGCGCGCCATCGGCATCCCGGTGCCGCTGTTCACCGCGATCTTCGCGCTGGCCCGCACGGTCGGCTGGATTGCCCAGCTGAACGAAATGATCGGCGACCCCGAGTACAAGATCGGCCGCCCGCGCCAGCTGTTCGAAGGCTCGCCCAAGCGCGACGTGCAGCCCATCGGCAAGCGCTGAACGCGCGCTGCTTGCGCTCAAGCCGGAAAGCTGCCCTCGGGCAGCTTTTTTGCGTCTTGGCTGACATCCGGCGCCGGGAAGTCGGCGATAGCCTGCAAAGCACTTAGTCGAAGGAGTTTCACCATGAAATCGCTTGTCGCATTGTTCGCCGTCGCATTTGCTCTTGCCGTGCCACTGTCGGGTTGCAACACTTGGAGGGGAGCCGGCCAGGACGTGCAGAAGGCTGGTGAAAAGATGGAGGACTCCTCCAAGAAGCGCCAATGACGTCTCTTTCGCTCATCGCGCGCCGACAGTGATGTCATCGCGCATGGCGATGACCCAGACCTGAAAACAAGGGGAAAATACGGACCTCCATCTCCATACGAGATGCCGAGGCCCGCATGACCCCTTCCACGCCTTCCGAACGCAATTTCGCCCGCCGCATCGACCTCACGTCGCTGCAGCTGTTCGTGGCCGTTTGCGAACTCGGCAGCATCGGGCGCGCGGCGGAGCGCGAGTTCATTGCCGCATCGGCCATCAGCAAACGGCTGTCGGACCTGGAAGCCACCCTGGGCACCACCCTGCTCTACCGCCATGCGCGCGGTGTCGATCTTTCCCCCGCGGGCGAAAGCCTGCTGCACCATGCGCGCTCGGTGCTCTACAGCCTCGAGAAGATGCAGGGCGAGCTCAGCGAATACGCCGAAGGCGTGCGCGGCCATGTGCGCGTGCATGCCAACATCTCGGCCATCGTGCAGTTTCTTCCCGAGGACCTCGGCGCCTTCACGCGCGAGCACGACGCGATCAAGATCGACCTCGAGGAGCACCTGAGCAACGAAGTGGTGCGCGCGGTCCAGGAGGGCGCCGCCGACCTCGGCATCTGCCACATACCCGAGGGCACCCACGAGCTGCAGACCCTGCCCTACCGCCACGACCGGCTCGTGCTGATCGCGCCCGCGGGGCATCCGCTCACGACAACGCAAGGGCCGATCGACTTCGCTGCCTCGCTCGATTTCGACCACGTCGGCCTGCATACCAACAGCTCGATCTACGTGGCCATGCACCAGGCCGCGCTCGAGGCCGGCCGCAGCGTCAAGCTGCGCATCCACGTGACCGGGCTCGACGCCATGTGCCGCATGATCGACAACGGGCTGGGCATCGGCGTGATGCCGCAGCGTGCCTTCGAACTGCTGCAGGCGGGCATCGGCAGTCGCCTCTGCAGCGTGGCGCTGAACGACGCCTGGTCCAGGCGCGAGATCCGCCTGGTGGCGCGCGACTTCTCCACCCTGCCGGTGGCTGCGCGCACACTGGTCAACCATCTGCACACGACGGCGGCCGCGCGCGGTGCCGCCGAGCCGCTCGCCGCATAGAACACAAGACAATTCACCTCCCCACGAAAGACAAGAGAAGAGAACGACATGGCACGCACGCTCTACGACAAGATCTGGGACGAACACGTCGTCCACACCGAGGAAGACGGCACCGCGATCCTCTACATCGACCGCCACCTGGTGCACGAGGTCACCAGCCCGCAGGCCTTCGAGGGCCTGCGCGTCGCCGGCCGCAAGCTGTGGCGCATCAGCTCGGTGGTGGCCACGGCCGACCACAACACGCCGACCACGGGCTGGGAGCGCGGCTACGAAGGCATCGCCGACCCGACCAGCAAGGAGCAGGTCACCACGCTCGACAAGAACATCGCGGAATTCGGTGCCGCCGCGTTCTTTCCGTTCCTGAGCAAGCGCCAGGGCATCGTGCACGTGATCGGACCCGAATCGGGCGCCACGCTGCCGGGCATGACGGTCGTCTGCGGCGACTCGCACACCTCCACGCACGGCGCCTTCGGCGCGCTCGCGCACGGCATCGGCACCAGCGAGGTCGAGCACGTCATGGCCACGCAGACACTGCTCGGCAAGAAGGCGAAGAACATGCTCGTGAAGGTCGAGGGCAAGCTGCCTTTCGGCTGCACCGCCAAGGACATCGTGCTGGCCATCATCGGCAAGATCGGTACGGCCGGCGGCACGGGCTACACGATCGAATTCGCAGGCTCGGCCATCCGCGACCTGAGCATGGAAGGCCGCATGACGGTCTGCAACATGGCCATCGAGGCCGGTGCGCGCGCCGGCCTCGTGGCGGTCGACGAAAAGACCATCAGCTACGTCAAGGGCCGGCCGCTCGCACCCACGGGCGTGGAGTGGGACCTGGCCGTGGCCTACTGGCGCACGCTGCAGTCCGACCCCGACGCCAAGTTCGACGCCGTGGTCGAGCTCGACGCCACGCAGATCCAGCCGCAGGTCACCTGGGGCACCTCGCCCGAGATGGTGGTCGACATCAACGGCCGCGTGCCCGATCCCGAGAAGGAAAAGGACGCCAGCAAGCGCGGTGCCATCGAGCGCGCGCTGGTCTACATGGGCCTGGAGCCGAACAAGGCGATGAACGACATCTTCGTCGACAAGGTGTTCATCGGCTCGTGCACCAACAGTCGCATCGAGGACATGCGCGAAGCCGCCGCCGTGGTGAAGAAGCTCGGCCAGAAGGTGGCCAAGAACGTGAAGCTCGCGATGGTGGTGCCCGGCTCGGGCGTGGTGAAGGAACAGGCCGAGCGCGAAGGGCTCGACCTGATCTTCAAGGCCGCGGGCTTCGAATGGCGCGAGCCCGGCTGCTCGATGTGCCTGGCGATGAACGCCGACCGCCTGGAGCCCGGCGAGCGCTGCGCCTCCACCAGCAACCGCAACTTCGAAGGCCGCCAGGGCGCCGGTGGCCGCACCCACCTCGTGAGCCCGGCCATGGCCGCCGCTGCAGCGGTGCACGGCCACTTCGTCGACGTCCGTACGTTCGCCTGAACACAGAGAGATCCACATGCAGAAATTCACCGTGCACAAGGGCCTCGTGGCCCCGATGGACCGCGAGAACGTCGACACCGACGCGATCATTCCGAAGCAGTTCCTCAAGTCGATCCGCAAGACCGGCTTCGGCCAGAACCTGTTCGACGAATGGCGCTACCTGGACGCCGGCTTTCCGGGCCAGGACCCGCAAAGCCGCAAGCCGAACCCCGACTTCGTACTGAACCAGCCGCGCTACGCCGGCGCCTCGATCCTGTTGGCGCGCAAGAACTTCGGCTGCGGCTCGTCGCGCGAGCATGCGCCGTGGGCGCTCGACCAGTACGGCTTCCGCGCGATCATCGCGCCGAGCTATGCCGACATCTTCTTCAACAACAGCTTCAAGAACGGCCTGCTGCCGATCGTGCTGCCCGAGGCGCAGGTGGCGCAGCTGTTCGACGAGACCTTCGCCTTTCCCGGCTACACGCTCACCATCGACCTGGAGCGCCAGGTGGTCGTGAAGCCCGATGGCGGCGAGTTCGCGTTCGACGTGCAGGCCTTCCGCAAGTACTGCCTGATCAACGGCCTGGACGACATCGGCCTGACGCTGCGCCACAAGGACAAGATCAAGGCCTTCGAGACCGAGCGGCTGGCGCAGAAGCCCTGGCTCGCGCACACGATGATCTCGTGATCGACCGCATTTCCGTTTTCAAAAAACCTCAGATCCAATCATGAAAATCGCAGTTCTCCCGGGTGACGGCATCGGCACCGAAATCGTGGCCGAAGCCATCCGCGTGCTCGACGCGCTCGACCTCTCTTTCGAGATGGAAACGGCGCTGGTCGGCGGCGCGGCCTACGAGGCCCACGGCCATCCGCTGCCAGAAGCCACGCTCAAGCTCGCCAAGGAAGCCGACGCGGTGCTGTTCGGCGCGGTCGGCGACTGGAAGTACGACAAGCTCGACCGGCCGCTGCGCCCGGAGCAGGCCATCCTGGGCCTGCGCAAGAACCTCGGGCTGTTCGCGAACTTCCGCCCGGCCATCTGCTACGAGCAGCTGGTGGACGCCTCGAGCCTCAAGCCAGAGCTGATTGCGGGCCTGGACATCCTCATCATCCGCGAGCTGACCGGCGACATCTACTTCGGCCAGCCGCGCGGCCGCCGCACGGCCGTCGACGGGCATTTTCCGGGCGCCGATGAAGCCTTCGACACCATGCGCTACTCGCGCCCCGAGGTCGAGCGCATCGCCCGCGTCGCCTTCGAGGCCGCACGCAAGCGCAGCAAGCGCGTGACCAGCGTGGACAAGGCCAACGTGCTCGAGACCTTCCAGTTCTGGAAGGACATCGTGACCGAGGTGCACAAGGACTATCCGGACATCGAGCTCGACCACATGTACGTGGATAACGCGGCCATGCAGCTCGTGAAGGCGCCCAAGAAGTTCGACGTGATCGTCACCGGCAACATGTTCGGCGACATCCTCTCGGACGAGGCCGCCATGCTCACCGGCTCGATCGGCATGCTGCCCTCGGCGTCGCTCAATTCGAGCAACCAGGGCCTGTACGAGCCCAGCCACGGCAGCGCGCCCGACATTGCCGGCAAAGGGGTTGCCAATCCATTGGCTACAATACTGTCCGCTGCCATGATGCTCCGTTTTTCACTCAACCAAGCCGAAGCTGCCGACCGGATCGAGTCGGCGGTCAAGCACGTGCTCGCCTCCGGGCTGCGCACCGGTGACATCTGGTCAGAAGGCACGAAGCGCGTCGGCACCCGCGAAATGGGCGACGCGGTTGTTGCAGCAATCACCAAAAAGACGATTACCGGCTAACCGCAGCCCGCTTCGTCACGCCCCTCCCCGGCTCGACGAGTCGGGGGCAAGAAAAGACAACTTCTTTCTTTTTCAAAAGGGCAAACTGAAATGGCGAACGCATCTCAACCTCTGGTCGGCCTCGTAGGCTGGCGCGGCATGGTCGGCTCGGTCCTGATGGACCGCATGCAGGCCGAAGGCGACTTCGGGCTCATCGAGCCGGTCTTCTTCTCGACCTCCAACGCCGGCGGCAAGGCTCCGGCCATGGCCAGGAACGAGACCGCGCTCAAGGATGCGAACGACATCGAGGCGCTCAAGAAGTGCGACATCGTCATCACCTGCCAGGGTGGCGACTACACCAGCGAGGTGTTCCCCAAGCTGCGCGCCGCGGGCTGGAGCGGCCACTGGATCGACGCCGCCTCCACCCTGCGCATGCAGGATGACGCCGTCATCGTGCTCGACCCCGTCAACCTGCCGGTGATCCAGAACGCGCTCGCCAAGGGCGGCAAGAACTGGATCGGCGGCAACTGCACCGTCAGCTGCATGCTGATGGGCGTGGGCGCCCTCTACAAGGCGGGCCTGGTCGAGTGGATGACCAGCATGACCTACCAGGCGGCTTCGGGCGGCGGCGCGCAGCACATGCGCGAACTGCTGACGCAGTTCGGCACGCTCAACGCCGAGGTGCGCGCGCTGCTGGACGACCCCAAGTCGGCCATCCTCGAGATCGACCGCAAGGTGCTGCACAGGCAGCAGAACCTCAGCGCTTCCGAAACCGCCAACTTCGGCGCACCGCTGGGCGGCTCGCTGATCCCCTGGATCGACAAGGACCTGGGCGACGGCATGTCCAAGGAAGAATGGAAGGCCGGCGCGGAAACCAACAAGATCCTCGGCCAGGGCGCGGGCTTCGGCACTGCCGCCGTGCCGGTGGACGGCTTCTGCGTGCGCATCGGCGCCATGCGCTGCCACAGCCAGGCACTGACCTTCAAGCTCAAGAAGGACGTGCCCGTGGCCGACATCGAAGCGCTGATCGCCGCGGACAACCCGTGGGCCAGCGTGGTGCCGAACACCCGTGAAGCGACCCTGAAGGACCTGACGCCGGTGGCGGTGACGGGCACCATGAACATCCCGGTCGGCCGCATCCGCAAGCTGGCGATGGGCCCCGAGTACGTCGGCGCCTTCACCATCGGCGACCAGCTGCTGTGGGGTGCGGCCGAACCGTTGCGCCGCATGCTGCGCATCCTGCTCGAGGCTTGATGGGGGCGCGCAGGCTCTCCATGGACCCGAAGTGTTGCCACCCGGCAACACTAAATGTGTGCGTAAGTATGCGCGCACTGGGTAGAACGGGCGCACCGCCTTGTCAGTACCCGGTGATGATGCTAACGTCCTCTTACAAATTCTGGGCCTGAGCCGCCCCTATCAGCATGACAAGACATCTGTTGCCCGCGGCCCGCCCATCGGCCGCTCGCCCCTCCCTGCCCTTGAACGGTCTTCGCCTCTCCGTCCTGGGCACGGCGGTTGCCGTGGTTCTGGGTATAGCAAGCACTGACGCCAGCGCTTTCGCGCTCGGGCAGCTGAAGGTGCAGTCGGCACTGGGCGAACCGCTTCGCGCCGAAATCGACGTGACCGAAATGGCTGCCGCCGAGGCGGAGAGCCTGAAGATCAACGTTGCCAGCGCCGACGCCTTCAAGAATGCGGGCGTTCCGTACAACGCCGCTCTCAGCGACGTCAAGGCCACGCTGCAGCGCCGTGCCGGCGGCCAGTACGTCGTCCGGCTGACCGGCAGCCGTCCGCTCAACGATCCCTTCGTCGACCTGCTGCTCGAAGCCAACGGTTCGTCGGGCCGCATGGTGCGCGACTACACCGTGCTGCTCGATCCGCCGGCAACCCGCCAGGCGGCGCCGAGCGCGTCCATCGCGCCCGCCACGCCCCAGGTGAGCACGCCGCCTGCGGAGCGTCCGGGTGCCGCTGCGGCCCGCGCACGCCGCGAGCGCGCGCCGGTCGCGCCGGTTACCGCTCCCGCTGCGCCGGTGCCCGCCACGGCCGCACCGCAGGCGCCCAGCGCCGCTGCACCGGCTCGTCCGGCTGGCGGCGGCGAACAGGTCACGGTCCAGCGCGGCGACACCGCCAGCAAGATCGCCGGCGCCCACAAGCCAGCCGACATCTCGCTCGACCAGATGCTGGTGGCGCTCCTGCTTGCCAATCCCGATGCGTTCATTGGCGGCAACGTCAACCGCATGAAGGCCGGCGCCGTGCTCGATCTGCCGAGCGCCGCCGAAGCCGGCGCCATTCTGCCGTCGGAAGCGCGGCGCACCATTACCGCGCAGAGCCGCGACTTCGGCGCCTACCGCCAGCGCCTTGCCGAGAACGCACCCACGTCGAACGTGGCCGCCGCCGACCGCAAGGCTTCGGGCAAGCTGCAGGCCAACGTCGAGGACCGCAATGCCGCGGCAAGCGCACCCGACAAGCTGACGATCTCGCAGGGCAGCGCAGCGGCCCGCGCCGCCGAAGAAAAGGTTGCGCAAACCCGCCAGGCGCAGGACAGCAACAACCGCGTTGCCGAGCTCTCGAAGAACATCAACGAACTGGCCAAGCTCAAGGCAGCCACCGGTTCGGCGGCGCCGGGCGCGGCGCCGGCACCTGCTCCGGCAGCCCCCGGCATCCCGGTTCCCAACCCGGGTGTCGCCGCCACCACGGCCCCGGCCGCTGCAGCGCCTGCTGCCGCTGCGCCCGCCCCGGCTGCTGCCCCCGCCGCAGCGCCCGTCGCCCCCGCCACGCCCCCCGCTGCCGCTTCGGCGCCAGCGGCACCGGCAGCGACTCCCGCGCCTGCTGCAGCGGTACCGGCAGCTGCTGCTCCCGCTGCTCCGGCCGCCGAGCCGGCACCGGCTGCGACCTCCGAACTCGCGCCGGCCGCTCCTGCAGCGGCGGCAAGTGCCGCAGCCGCTGCACCGGCACCGGCGCCCAAGCCGGTCGTCAAGGCAGCGCCTCCGCCGCCCCCGGTGGAGCGCGGCTTCTTCGAAGAGTTGATGGACAACCCGCTGATGCTCGGCGGCGCCGCACTGATCGCCTTGCTGGTCGGCTTCCTGCTCTACCGCGTCCTGGGCCGCCGCCGCGAAGAAATGAGCGAAAGCGTGTTCCTCGAAAGCCGCATTCCCAAGGACTCGTTCTTCGGCGCCAGCGGCGGCGAATCGGTCGACACCAAGCAGCGCGGCGATTCCACCGTGTCGTCGCTGTCGTACTCGCCGAGCCAGCTCGATGCGGGCGACGTCGATCCCGTGGCTGAAGCCGACGTGTACCTCGCCTACGGCCGCGACCTGCAGGCCGAGGAAATCCTCCGCGAAGCCCTGCGCGTGAATCCGGACCGCACGGCCATCCACCTCAAGCTGCTCGAGATCCATGCCAAGCGCCGCGACGTCCGGGCCTACGAAGGCCTTGCGACCGAAGTGCACAAGCTGACCAACGGCACCGGCTCCGACTGGAACCGCGTGGTCGAAATGGGCAAGGACCTCGATCCGGGCAATCCGCTGTACGAATCGGGCGCGCCCCGCGGCGTGACCCCCGCCGAAAGCGCTGCCTTTGCCGGCGCCCTTGCCACGGCAGCCGCCAAGCCCGCGCCCGCCCCGGTGGCAGCGCCTGCGCCTGTCATGGCGGCTGCGCCAGCCTTCGTGCCCTCGGTTGCGCCGCTGGACTTCGATCTGGACCTGAGCCAGCCACCGGCACCGGCGCCCGCGCCGGCCCCGGTGAGTGCCAGCCTGCCGAAGACGGCCTATGCGCCGCCGGCCGCCAGCAGCGCCCCGCTGTCCAACGGCCATGCCCATGCCCATGCGCCCACGGCACTGGTCGACCTGGAAAACGACTTCGACACCACCCCGGGAGCGCTGTCCCCGATCACCCGCCCCGGCGCGCTGGGCGAGGCCGAAGCCAATACCCGCCCGGCCGGGCTGCGCGGCAACCTGCCTGCGGACTCGGGCTTCATCGAATTCGACATGAGTGCGCTGGCTGGCCTTCCGGCCCGCCAGGTGGCCGGTACCGCCGATGCAGCAGCCAGGCCCGCCGAAGCCGCGCAGGACGACGATGGCGACGAGAGCCCCCATGCGGTCAAGCTGTCGCTGGCGCGCGAACTGCAGGCCATCGGCGACGTCGAAGGCGCCCGCTCGCTGGTCGAGGAAGTCGAAGCCGAAAGCGCCGGCGACCTCAAGTCGCAGGCGAGGCAATTGCTCGCAGAGCTGCGCTGAGGCGCGGCTTTTTCCGCTGTTCCTGAATTCGTGAGGCTGGCGCTAGGCATCCGCTACAACGGCCAGGCGTACGAGGGCTGGCAAAGCCAGCGCTCGGGCCGCACGGTGCAGGACAAGCTCGAAGCGGCCCTCACCAAGTTCGCGGCGCAGCCCATCGGCACGCTGTGCGCCGGCCGCACCGACGCCGGCGTGCATGCGCTGATGCAGGTGGTGCACTTCGACACCACCGTCGAACGCGAGCCCTTCTCCTGGATGCGCGGCACCAACCGCTTCCTGCCCGACGACATCGCGGTGCAGTGGGCCCAGCCGGTGCCCGATGAATTCCATTGCCGCGCCAGCGCACTCGCGCGGCGCTACCTTTACGTGCTGTCGCAGTCGCCCGTGCGGCCCAGCCTCGATTCGGGCCGGGTCGGCTGGTCGATGCATGCGCTCGACGGTGATGCGATGCGCGCCGCCGCCGCCCTGCTGGTGGGCCGGCACGACTTCAGTTCGTTCCGCGCCTCGGCCTGCCAGGCGCGCTCGCCGGTCAAGGACCTGCGGCGCATCGAGATCACGCGCCATGGCAGCGGCGACCGCTGCCGCTGGCACTTCGAGTTCGAGGCCGACGCCTTCCTGCACCACATGATCCGCAACCTGATGGGCTGCCTCGTGCGCATCGGCCGCGGCGACGAGCGGCCCGAATGGATCACCGAGGTGCTCGAGGCGCGCAGCCGCAAGGTGGCGGCGCCCACTTTCTCGGCCAACGGGCTGTATTTTCTCGGGCCGTTGTACGACGCCAAGTGGGGTCTGCCGGCCGAGGCCACGCTGCAGGCGGGCGGCGCTCCTTATGATGGCCCGCCATGACTGCCGCTCCCCGCACCCGCATCAAGATCTGCGGCCTCACGCGCGAGGCCGACGTGGACGCCGCCATCGAGGCCGGGGCCGATGCCGTCGGCTTCGTGCTCTACGAAAAAAGCCCCCGCGCCGTCGCGGCTGAGCGCGCCGCCGCACTCGCCTCGCGCCTGCCGCCCTTCATCACGCCGGTGCTGCTGTTCGTGAACGAGGATGCTCCCAAAGTCATAGCAGCCCTGTCCCGCGTGAGGGGCGCGATCGCGCAGTTCCACGGCGAAGAAACGCCCGAACAGTGCGAGCAGGCCACCGGCCCGGGGCGCTTTCGCTACATGCGCGCGGCCCGTATTCCGCTGGGCGCCGCCGGAGCCGGCTTCGACCTCGTAAAATACGCGTCCGATTACTCCCACGCCCAGGCCATCCTGCTCGACGCGCATGTCGAAGGTTATGGCGGTGGCGGCAAGGCATTCGATTGGTCACTTCTTCCACCCGCCGTCGACGCTCACCTCGTCTTGAGTGGTGGGCTCACACCTGCAAACGTGAGCGATGGCATTCGCATCCTGCGGACGCGCTGCAAGACGCTGTCCGTTGATGTGAGCTCGGGCGTCGAAATCGACGGTCCCGGGAACAAGGGCCTGAAGGACGCCGGAAAGATCCGGCAATTCGTCGCCGCCGTAAGGGCCGCCGACGCCTCCTTCTCCAGTTAGCCGCCGCACCCGATCGTGATTTCGGGCTGCGGCCCAACGATCGAGAACCATGCAAAGCCATATCCAGGACTACCAGCAACCCGACGCCACCGGCCACTTCGGCAACTACGGCGGCACCTTCGCGAGCGAAACGCTCACCCACGCGATCAACGAGCTGCGCGACGCCTACGCCAGGTTCAAGGACGATCCGGCCTTCCTCGCCGAATTCCACTACGAGCTGAAGCACTTCGTCGGCCGCCCCTCGCCGGTCTACCACGCCGCACGCACCAGCCGCGAGATGGGCGGCGCGCAGATCTACCTGAAGCGCGAAGACCTGAACCACACCGGCGCGCACAAGATCAACAACGTGATCGGCCAGGCGATGCTCGCGCGCCGCATGGGCAAGCCCCGCGTGATCGCCGAGACCGGCGCCGGCCAGCATGGCGTGGCCACCGCCACCATCTGCGCGCGCTACGGCCTCGAGTGCGTGGTCTACATGGGCAGCCAGGACGTGAAGCGCCAGAGCCCCAACGTCTACCGCATGAACCTGCTGGGCGCCACCGTGGTGCCGGTGGAATCGGGCAGCAAGACGCTGAAGGACGCGCTCAACGAGGCGATGCGCGACTGGGTCACGAACGTGGAGAACACCTTCTACATCATCGGCACCGTGGCCGGCCCGCACCCCTACCCGACCATGGTGCGCGACTTCCAGAGCGTGATCGGCACGGAGTGCATCGACCAGATGCCCGCCATGCTCGCGGCCCAGGGCATCACCGGCGAGGCCGAGGGCCGGCAGCCCGACGTGGTGGTGGCCTGCGTGGGCGGCGGCAGCAACGCGATGGGCATCTTCCATCCCTACATCCCGTTCGAAGGCACGCGCCTGATCGGCGTGGAGGCCGCGGGCGAAGGGCTCGACAGCGGCAAGCACTCGGCGTCCATCCTGCGCGGCAGCCCGGGCGTGCTGCACGGCAACCGCACCTACCTGCTGCAGAGCGAAGACGGCCAGATCACCGAAACGCACAGCATCAGCGCCGGCCTCGACTACCCCGGCGTGGGCCCCGAGCATGCCTACCTGGCCGACATCGGCCGCGCCGAATACGTCGGCATCACCGACACCGAGGCGCTGGCAGCCTTTCACTACCTGTGCCGCACCGAAGGCATCATTCCGGCCCTCGAATCGAGCCACGCCGTGGCCTACGCCATGAAGCTCGCCAAGACCATGCGGCCGGACCAGTCGATCCTGGTGAACCTCTCGGGCCGCGGCGACAAGGACATCGGCACCGTGGCCGACCTGTCGGGTGTCGACTTCTACGACCGGCCCTCGATGCGCGGCCTGAGCGTGAAGGGAGGCAAGTGATGAGCCGTATTGCCGCCACCTTCGATGCGCTGAAAAAAGACGGCCGCCGCGCCCTCATTCCCTACGTCACCGCCGGCTTCCCTTTTGCCGACATCACGCCCGAGCTGATGCACGGCATGGTCGAGGCCGGCGCCGACGTGATCGAGCTCGGCGTGCCGTTCTCCGACCCGATGGCCGATGGCCCGGTGATCCAGAAAGCCGGCGAGGCCGCTCTGGCGCTGGGCGTCGGCATGAAGCAGGTGCTCGCCATGGTGGCCACCTTCCGCCAAAAGGACGCGACAACGCCCGTGGTGCTGATGGGCTATGCGAACCCGGTCGAGCGCTACGACCTCGTGCATGGAAAGAAAGCCTTCATCCGCGACGCATCGGCCGCGGGCGTCGACGGCCTGCTGGTGGTCGACTACCCGCCCGAGGAATGCGAGGCTTTCGCCGCCGACCTGAAGGCCGCCGGCATCGACCTGATCTTCCTCTTGGCCCCCACCAGCACCAGCGAGCGCATGGCGCAGGTCGCGCGCATCGCGAGCGGCTATGTCTACTACGTGTCGCTCAAGGGTGTCACTGGCGCCGGCCACCTCGACACCGAAGCGGTCGGCCAGATGATCCCGCGCATCCGCGAGCACGTGAGCATCCCGGTGGGCGTGGGCTTCGGCATCCGCGACGCGCGCACGGCGCAGGCCGTGGGTTCGGCCGCCGATGCGGTCGTGATCGGCACCAGGATCATCCAGCTGATCGACGGGCAGCCGCGCGAAAAGGTGGTGCCGGCGGTGCGCGAATTCCTGGCCGGCATCCGCGAGGCGCTCGATGCCCTGCCGTCGGCTACCCCCAAGAACGCGGCTGGCCGATAATCGCTGCTGCCCTCACCCAGCCCCTCTCCCGCACGCGGGCGGGGGGAGCTAAATCGGAGTCCTATGAGCTGGCTTGAAAAACTGCTACCCGCCAAGATCGCACAAACCGACCCGTCGGAGCGCCGCCAGGTGCCCGAGGGCCTGTGGATCAAGTGCCCCGCCTGCGAGACCGTTCTCTACAAGACCGACCTCGAACACAACCAGAACGTCTGCCCGAGCTGCAGCCACCACCACCGCATCGGCGCCCGCGCGCGGCTCGACGCCTTCCTCGACGCCGAGGGCCGCTACGAAGTGGGCCAGGAAGTGCTCCCCGTGGACGCGCTCAAGTTCAAGGACAGCCGCAAGTACCCCGAGCGGCTCAAGGAAGCGCTCGAGAACACCGGTGAGACCGATGCGCTGGTCGTCATGGGCGGCTCGGTCCACAGCATCAGCGTGGTCGTGGCCTGCTTCGAATTCGAGTTCATGGGCGGCAGCATGGGCAGCGTGGTCGGCGAACGCTTCGTGCGCGGCGTCGAGACGGCCATCGAGCAGAAGGTGCCGTTCATCTGCTTCACCGCCACCGGCGGCGCCCGCATGCAGGAAGGCCTGCTCTCGCTGATGCAGATGGCCAAGACCAACGCGGCGCTCACGCGCCTCGCCAAGAAAGGCCTGCCCTACATCAGCGTGCTGACCGACCCGACCATGGGCGGCGTCTCGGCCGGCTTCGCCTTCGTGGGCGACGTGGTCATTGCCGAACCCAAGGCGCTGATCGGCTTTGCCGGCCCGCGCGTGATCGAATCGACCGTGCGCGTGACGCTGCCCGAGGGCTTCCAGCGCGCGGAGTTCCTGCAGACCAAGGGCGCGATCGACTTCATCAGCGACCGCCGCGAGCTGCGCAAGACCATTGCGAGCACGCTCGCCATGCTGCTGCGCCAGCCGGCCGACGCGGTCAGCTGAACGAAAGACCGATCAGGCACCCAGCTGGTAAGCCAGCACCAGCAGGTTGCCCAGCACGATCGCAATCACCTGCAGCACCACGATCGCGGCCAGGGGCGACAGGTCCACGCCGCCGATCAGCGGGATGAACCGGCGGAACGGCCGGACCAGCGGCTCGGCCAGCCGCGAGATCAGGTCGAGCAGCATCGGCGACGCGCCCGGTATCCACGACAGCACGGCATAGACCACCAGCAGCGCCGTCAGTCCCGACACCGCGAGCTGCAGCAGCCCCACCAGCGAAACCAGCGGCAGGGTGGCAATCCGGCCCAGGTTGCCGATCAGCAGCCACAGCAGCAGGAACTTGGCCAGCACGAGCAGCCAGGCCGCGATGGCGCTCGCCAAGTCCCAGCGCTTGACCGAAGGCACGATGCGGCGCAGCGGCAGCACGATCCAGTCGGTGATCGCAAAGACGAAACGACCGAGCGGATTGCCGAAAGGCACGCGGTGGTACTGCATGTAGAGGCGCAGCAGGCAGGCGCCGCCGAGCAGGCCGACGATCACGTCGAGAAGGAACGAGGGGATCTGGTAGAGCATGGGGCGTGGTCGTGAGGGGAATGCGATGATAGCCATGCAAGGTTCCTCGATGACCACACAGCCCCTTTTGCATTCACTGCCATTGTTCCCGCTCGGCACGGTCCTGTTTCCGGACGGCGTGCTTCCGCTGCGTATTTTCGAAGTACGTTACCTCGACATGATCGGCAAATGCCGCAAGGCCGATGCGCCCTTCGGCGTGGTCAGCCTCACGAGCGGCAGCGAGGTGCGCAAGGCCGGCGCCGAGGCGGAGAGCTTCGCGGCCGTCGGCACGCTGGCGGTAATCCGCGAATTCGATTCGCCGCAAAGCGGCCTGCTGCAGATCGAATGCGTGGGCACGCAGCGGTTCCGGGTCCGCGCCGCCGAACTGCAGAAATACGGCCTGTGGGTTGCCGAAGTCGAAGCCGTGGCCGAAGACACCGCGCTCGAAATTCCAGGCGACCTCCAGCACACCGCCACGGCGCTGCGGCGCCTCGTCGATACCCTCGAAGAACGCCGCCGCGCGCAGGGTGCAGAAGCCCTGCGCCTGCCCGTCGGCGAGCCCTACCGCTTCGACGATTGCGGCTGGGTGGCCAACCGCTGGTGCGAACTGGTGCCCATGCAGCTCGAACTGCGGCAGCGGCTCATGGAACTCGACAGTCCGCTGATGCGGCTCGAACTGGTCAGCGATCTGCTGGCACGCGCGGGCATCACTGAATAGGTTGCTACTTCTTTCATAGCGTTTCGCGCAGGATTGGCGGGCACTGGAGGCCGGTTCCGTTTGCACCTGATCGGCTAAAATGTTTGGTTGCGCTCGCTTTTGTTGCGCCCCCACCCGCTCTCCATGTCCGACCACCTGATCCCCTCCATTCCCACGCCCGCCGCAGCTCCGGCCGCCGCGCCCGCCGTCGACGACAACCAGCTCATCGCGGAACGCCGCGAAAAGCTCAAGCTGATGCGCGCCGCGCAGGCCGAGGGCAAGGGGGTCGCGTTTCCGAACGACTTCAAGCCGGGCCACCGCGCCGCCGCGCTGATCGAGGCGCATGGCGCCGCCGATGCCGAAGCGCTCGAAGCGCAGGCCGTTGCCGTGAGCGTGGCCGGCCGCATGATGCTCAAGCGCGTGATGGGCAAGGCCAGCTTCGCCACGGTGCAGGACGCCACCAGCCGCATCCAGCTCTACGTTACGCGCGATGCCATCGGCGAAGAGGCCTACGCCGAGTTCAAGCGCTGGGACCTAGGCGACATCGTGGGCGCCGAAGGCACGCTGATGAAGACCAAGACCGGCGAGCTGTCGGTCAAGGTCACCAAGCTGCGCCTGCTCACCAAGAGCCTGCGCCCGCTGCCCGACAAGTTCCACGGCATGGCCGACCAGGAGCAGAAGTACCGCCAGCGCTACGTCGACCTGATCACCGACGAAACCGCCCGCGTGCGCTTCACCGCGCGCAGCAAGGCCGTGAGCGCGCTGCGCGAGTTCATGGTGTCCCACGGCTTCCTCGAAGTCGAAACGCCGATGCTGCACCCCATTCCCGGCGGCGCCAATGCCAAGCCCTTCAAGACGCACCACAATGCGCTCGACCAGGAGATGTTCCTGCGCATCGCGCCCGAGCTGTACCTCAAGCGCCTGATCGTCGGCGGCTTCGAGCGCGTGTTCGAAATCAACCGGAGCTACCGCAACGAGGGCATCTCGGTGCGGCACAACCCCGAGTTCACGATGATGGAGTTCTATTCGGCCTACTGGAACTACCGCGACCTGATGGACTTCACCGAGACGCTGATCCGCACCATCGCCGACAAGGCCGTCGGCACGCAGCAGCTCACCTACGGCGGCAAGGCCGTCGATCTGACGCAGCCCTTCGAGCGCC
This sequence comes from Variovorax sp. SPNA7, assembly GCF_033807855.1. Taxonomy (NCBI): domain Bacteria; kingdom Pseudomonadati; phylum Pseudomonadota; class Betaproteobacteria; order Burkholderiales; family Comamonadaceae; genus Variovorax; species Variovorax sp. SPNA7. Next base: position 1,531,598 of record NZ_CP138513.1, on the reverse strand, counting down.
TGACGATCCGCGAAGCCATCCTCAAGTACACGGAAGCCGGCACCGGCGTCGACGACAGCGCCTGGCTCATCAACGCTCTGCGCAAGATCGGCCTCAGCGAAGAAAAGGACAAGCTCTCGCAGCGCAGCCTTGCCAGCCTGCAGGTGATGTACTTCGAAGAGACGGTGGAAGAGAAGCTCTGGCAGCCGACCTTCATCATGGAGCACCCGACCGAGATCTCGCCGCTGGCGCGCGCCAACGACGAGCGCCCCGAAGTCACCGAGCGCTTCGAGCTCTACATCACGGGCCGCGAGTTCGGCAACGGCTTCAGCGAGCTCAACGACGCCGAGGACCAGGCCGCGCGCTTCAATGCGCAGGTGGCCGCCAAGGACAGCGGCGACGACGAGGCCATGTTCTACGACCACGACTTCGTGCGTGCGCTCGAATACGGCATGCCGCCCACCGGCGGCTGCGGCATCGGCATCGACCGGCTGATGATGCTGCTGACCGATTCGCCGAGCATCCGCGACGTGATCCTGTTCCCGGCGCTGCGCAGGGAATCTTGAGCGTGAAGTTACCGTCGTCGCTGCCGACGATCGGCATCGACTTCGGCACCTCCAATTCCGCCGTGGCCTGCCGGGTCGACGGCGCGGCCCGGCTGCTGCCGATCGAGGGCGCGGCCACCACGCTGCCGACCGCGATCTTCTTCAACTCCGAAGACCGCACGACGCATTTCGGCCGCGAGGCCGTCGCGCTCTACCTTGCTGGCGTCGAAGGCCGCCTGATGCGCTCGCTCAAGAGCCTGCTCGGCAGTGCGCTGATGCAGGAGAAAACGGCCATCTACGACGGCCTCGTGAGCTTCGAGGACATCATCGCGCGCTTCCTGCGCGAACTCGCGGTGCGCGCGGGCCGCGAGTTGGGCCGGGTGCCGGAGCGCGTGGTCATCGGCCGGCCGGTGCACTTCGTCGACGACGATTCCAAGCGTGACGAGCGCGCGGAAGAAAGCCTGCGCCACGCGGCTCGCGCGGCCGGGTTCCGCGACATCGCCTTTCAGCTCGAGCCGATTGCCGCGGCCTTCGACTACGAACAGCGCATCGCGAAGGAATCGCTGGTGCTGATCGTCGACGTCGGCGGCGGCACCTCCGACTTCACCGTCGTGCGCGTCGGCCCGGACCGCGCCGCGCGCGAAGACCGCAGCAGCGACGTGCTGGCCACCAGCGGCGTGCACATCGGCGGCACCGACTTCGACCAGCGTCTCAACCTCGACCGTGTCATGCCGGAGTTCGGCTTTCGCCACACGGGCGCGCAGGGGCGCGAAGTGCCGAGCAAGGTGTTCTTCGAGCTCTCGTCCTGGCACCTGATCAACTGGCTCTATGCCGCCAAGGCGGTGCGGCAGGCGAAGGACCTGCGCACCAGCTACAGCGACACGCGGCTGCACGACCGGCTGATGACGGTGCTCGAAGAGCGCCACGGCCACCGCATTGCGAGCGAGGTCGAGCAGGCGAAGATCGATGCCTCGGTGAACGATGCGGCCACCGCCATCGACCTCTCGTGCGCCGAGCCAGGCCTGGCCGCCTCGCTCTCGCCGGCCGACATGGCGCAGCAGCTTTCGCCGCTGCTCGAGAACGTGATTGCCTGCGCGCATGCCTGCGTCAAGCGCGCCGGGCTGCGCAGCAGCGACCTCGACGCCATCTACCTGACGGGCGGCTCGTCGGCGCTGCGGCCGTTCCAGCAGGCCTTGCGCAGGAGCTTCGCGGGCGTGACCCTGGTCGAGGGCGACCTGTTCGGCGGCGTGGCAACCGGGCTCGCCTGCGCGGGACCGGTGGCATGAAATGAAATATCTCGCGGGCTACCCACCCGCGCTGCTGGTGCAGGTCCAGCAGCTGGTCGCCACCGAAGGGCTCGCGCCGCTGCTGCGCAAGCGCTATCCCGGACCTCTTCACGAGGTGCAGACGGACCGTGCGCTTTACGACTACGTGAGCGGACTCAAGAGCGATTTCATGCGCAAGGCCCCGCCGCTATCCAAAGTGGCGTTCGACAGCAAGCTGCATGTGATCCGCAATGCGCTCGGCACCCACACCACCGTTTCGCGTGTGCAGGGCAGCAAGCTCAAGACCAAGCGCGAGATCCGGGTGGCGAGCCTGTTCAGGGAGGTGCCGCTGGAATGGCTGCGCATGATCGTGGTCCACGAGCTCGCGCACATGAAGGAGCGGGACCATGACAAGAGCTTCTATGCGCTCTGCGAGCACATGGAGCCGGACTACCACCGGCTCGAATTCGATGTCCGGCTGTACCTGACGCACCTGGATTCGGGCGGCGAGCGCCTGTGGGCGAGCGCGCTGCCGAGCGCGGCCGCGGGCACCGCGCCGTAACCGCCCCTCAGGCGCCGTGCGGCGCTGCGAGCCCGGCCTGCGCGAGCACCTGCCGCGCGTGCCGATACCCCGCCGAATCGGCGAGCGTGTTCCAGTCGAGCGGCGGCGTTTTCGGCAGCAGCGCCCGCCGGCGCGCTTCGCTCTTCGCATCGGGCTGCCAGCGCCCTGCCCCAGTCGCCGCGGCAAAGCCGTCGAGCAGTTCGTCGAGCGGGCGGCCGTCGCCGAGGCTCTGGTTGCACAGCATCGCCAGGTCGCAGCCCGCATCGAGTGCCGCCAGCGCGGCATCGGCATAGCTCAGCAGCTCGCCGTCGATGTAGCGCCCCGCTTCCATGCTCAGGTCATCGCTGAAGATGGCGCCATCGAAGCCAAGCCGGCTGCGCAGGATGTCCTTCAGCCACCTGGACGAAAAGCCCGCCGGCCGCTTGTCGACCTTTGGATAGATCACGTGCGCCGGCATCACCGCCGTGAGCGCGCCCGCGAGCCAGTCGTAAGGCCGCGCATCGTCGGCCAGGATGGCCTTGAGGCTGCGCCGGTCGACCGGAATTTCCACGTGCGAATCGGCGGTGACGAAGCCGTGCCCCGGAAAGTGCTTGCCGCAGTTGCGCATGCCCATCTGCAGCATGCCGTGCATCAGGCTCTTGGCCAGCAGCGCCGCCACGCGCGGATCGCGATGGAAGCTGCGGTCGCCGATCACGCTGCTGCCGCCGTAGTCGAGGTCGAGCACCGGCGCAAAGCTGAAGTCGACGCCGCAGGCGCGCAACTCGGCAGCAAGCACTTGGCCGGCAGTCGTTGCGGCCTGCGTGGCGCGCATCGCATCGCGCATCCACAGCTCGCCGAGCGCGCGCATCGAGGGCAGGTGCGTGAAGCCGTCGGTGCGAAAGCGCTGCACCCGGCCGCCTTCGTGGTCGACGCAGATCAGCAGGTCGGGACGGATCGCCTTGATCTCGGCATTGAGCGTGCTCATCTGTGCACGGTCCTGCCAGTTGCGGGCGAAGTGGATCACGCCGCCGACCAGCGGATTGGCGATGCGCCGGCGGTCGGCGTCGTTCAGTTCGGTCGCCGCCACGTCGATGATCAGCGGCGCGTGGGTACGGGCGGGCCCGGCGGTCATAGTTTCTCCACAACCACGAAGCTCGCGGCGTATTCGGTTTCGTCGGTCACGGTGACGTGGGCCGTGAGGCCCCGGGCTTCGAACCACTCCTTGAGCTCGCCATGCAGCACGATGACGGGCTTGCCGCTGCGCAGGTTGGCGATCTCGCACAGGCGCCAGCTCATCGGCATGCGCATGCCCAGGCCGATGGCCTTGCTGAAGGCCTCCTTGGCGGAAAAACGCGTGGCGAGATAGCTCAGGCCGCGCTTGGGCCAGCGTTCGCTGCGGGCCTTCCAGACCGCGAATTCGGCGTCGCTCAGCACCCGGTGGGCAAAACGCTCGCCTTGGCGCTCGAAGGTTGCGGCGATGCGCCGCAGATCGCAGATGTCGGTACCAATGCCGTAGATCATGCCGCTCCAGCGTTCACTGCGCTTCTTCGATGCAGCGCAGGTATTCCTTGGTGGTGGCGGCGTAGCCCAGTTCGAGCGCATCGGCGATGAAGGCATGCCCGATGGAAACCTCCTGGACGCCGCGCACCGCGTGCAGGAACGCCGTGAGGTTGTCGCGGCTCAGGTCGTGGCCCGCGTTGAGGCCGAGGCCCGCCGCCTGTGCCGCACGTGCGGCTTCGACATAGCGCGCCAGCACGGCCTGCTCGTTCGGCGTGCCGCGCGACGAGGCATAGCCTTCGGTGTAGAGCTCGACGCGGTCGGCGCCCACCGCCTTGGCCGCGGCCATCATCCCCGGAATGGGGTCCATGAAGAGGCTCACGCGCACGCCCAGGGCCCGGGCCTCGGCAATCAGCGGGCGCAGCCGCTCGGCGTCTTCGGGGAAGCTCCAGCCATGGTCGCTGGTCGACTGGGTTTCGCTGTCGGGCACGAAGGTGGCCTGGTGCGGCTTCAGCGCGCGCACGAAGTCCATCAGGTTGTGGAAGGGATTGCCTTCGATGTTGAACTCGATCGCGGGCCAGTCCCTGGCCAGCAGCGCGGCCAGGTCGCTCACGTCGTGCGGCCGGATGTGGCGCTCGTCCGGCCGCGGGTGCACGGTGATGCCCTGCGCACCGGCGGCAAGGCAGGCCTTGGCGGCAGTGAGCACGCTCGGAATGCCGAGATGGCGCGTATTGCGCACCAGGGCCACCTTGTTGAGGTTGACCGACAGCGAGGTGGTAGCGGAATGGCCGGGAGTGCTCATAGGGCTTGCAAATCTCTCATCATCTGCCGCGTGCGCAGCGTGGACACACCGCAATGGTAGTTGAGCAGCGCGCGCAGCTGGTTCCTGAGGGCGCTGTTGCTGCCGGCATTCATGGTGGCAATCTCGCGCAGCGTGGCCGTGAAGGGCGCGCGATCGTCGAGCACGCCCTGCAGCGACTGCCAGTCGGCACCGGCCAGCGCCGCCTCGCCTTCGGCCGCCAGCCGCAGGCCGGCTTCGGGCACCAGGGTGTAGCGCGCGTCGGCCACCAGCGGCTCGAGCGTGAGGGTCTGCGCGTCGAGCGAGGGCAACAGGCCCACTTCGCGCAGCAGCAGCAGCTCGAAGGCGCGCAGCGCCGCGGCCTGGGTGGCGGCCTGCGCGCCGGCGTGGTCGCCGGCCAGCACCTGGACCACGCCCGCATAGGCATCGAACAGCGCCTCGTGGGCGTCGTCCCTCGCCAGCAGGCGCAGCAGCAGTTCGTTGACGTAGTAGCCCGAGAGCAGCGCCTCGCCCGTCGGCATGACGTGGCCGCCCATCCACTCGGCGCCCTTGAGCGTGCGGATCTCGGCGTCGCCGCCGTAATTGAGCTGCAGCGGCTGCAGCGGCAGCAGCACCGGCCTGAAATTGGAGCTCGGCCGCTTCGCCCCCTTGGCCACCAGCGCGATGCGCCCGTGGTGCCGGGTGAAGACCTCGAGGATCAGGCTCGACTCGCTCCAGTCGTAGCGATGGAGCACATAAGCCGGTTCGTGCGAAACGCGGTGGGCAGTTGCCACTTCATTCGTAGCCGAACGAGCGCACGCGGGCTTCGTCGTCGGCCCAGCCGGACCGCACCTTGACCCACAGTTCGAGGAACACCTTGGCGTCGGCCAGTTTTTCGAGCTCGACGCGGGTTTCCATGCCGATGCGCTTGATGCGTTCGCCCTTGTCGCCGATCACCATGGCCTTGTGGCCGTCGCGCTCCACCACGATGGTGGCGGCGATGCGCAGCAGGCGCTTCTGGCCTTTTTTCTGCGGCGGCTCTTCCTCGAACTTGTCGATGATCACGGTCGAGGTGTAGGGCAGTTCGTCGCCGGTCAGGCGGAACAGCTTTTCGCGCACCAGCTCGCCCGCGAGGAACTTCTCGCTGCGGTCGGTGAGCTCGTCCTCGTCGTAGAACCAGGGCTGCTCGGGCAGGTATTTCTCGCAGATGCCGAACAGGCGCTCGACGTCCTTGGCATTCTTGGCCGACATCGGCACGAACTCGGCGAAGGAGTGCTTCGCCTGCATGGTCTGCAGCCAGGGCGCGATGTCGCCACGGCGGTGCACGTTGTCGAGCTTGTTGGCCAGCAGCACGGTCGGAATGCCCTTGCCGAGCAGCTTGAGCACCCGCTCGTCGGCCGGCGTGAAGCTGCCGGCCTCGACCACGAAAAGAATCAGGTCCACATCGCCGACCGCGCCCTGCACGGTCTTGTTGAGCGACTTGTTCAGCGCGTTGGCATGCAGGGTCTGGAAGCCCGGCGTGTCGACGAACACGAACTGCGTGGCGCCCAGCGTGCGCATGCCCGTGATGCGGTGCCGCGTGGTCTGCGCCTTGCGCGAGGTGATGCTGATCTTCTGGCCCACCAGCGCATTGAGCAGCGTCGACTTGCCCACGTTGGGCTTGCCGACGATGGCGATCAGGCCGCAGTGCTGAGGGCCGCTTGCGCCCGTATCGCCTGCCGGGCCCTGGGAGTCTGCTGCTGATTTGATAGCGTCGTTCATTCTGATTTCACGCGGCCCCGCGTGCCTTGAGCCGGATCAACATGGCCGCCGCGGCAGCCTGCTCGCCGGCGCGCCGCGAACCACCGATGCCGCGTTCGCGCAGGCCCAGCTCCGGCACCTCGCACTCGACATCGAAGGTCTGCTTGTGCGCTGCGCCGAGCGTGGCCGCCACGCGGTACACCGGCAGCTTCATTTTGTGACCCTGCAGCCATTCCTGCAATTCAGTCTTCGGATCCTTGGCCACCGCGTCCATGCGCGGATTGATCTCGACCGACTCGTAGAGCCGCCGCACCAGCGCCTCGGCGGCCGAAAAGCCGGCATCGAGGTAGACCGCACCGATCAGCGCCTCGAGCGCATCGGCCAGGATCGAAGGCCGGTTGGGCCCGCCGGAGCGCGCCTCGCCTTCGCCGAGCCGCAGCAAGGGCGACAGCTGCAGTTCCAGCGCCAGGCGGTGCAGCGTGTCCTGCTTGACCAGGTTGGCCCGCACGCGCGACAGGTCGCCCTCTGGCAGGGCCGAGAGGCGGGTGTAGAGCAGGTGCGAGACCGCGAGGTTGAGCACCGAGTCGCCGAGGAACTCGAGGCGCTCGTTGTGGTCGGCCGAGAAACTGCGGTGCGTGAGCGCGAGCTGGAGCAGCCGCGCGTCGGAGAACGAATGCTTGAGGCGCTCCTGCAGCGCCGTGAGGCCGCCGTCCACCTTGCGTGTCGCCGCGTTCAGCGGGTTTCGCCCTTGTACTTGAGCACCAGGTAGGCCGGCCCGAACAAGGGAATCTCGCGCTCGTAGGCATACGAGACGACCACCTTGTCGCCGACCTTCCTGATGTCGAGGTCCTTGCCCGAGACCGACTGGAAGTCGTCGATGGCCTGGGCCCGATCGAAGATGGCGCGCACTTCGGGCACGGTGGTGCCTTCCTTGGCCTTGTTGGCGGCCTTGTCGATGGCCTGCCATTCGATCAGCGTCGGGATGACCTGCGCGACGACGACGCCGACACAACCCAGCACCACGGCGACAAACACCAGACCGATGAACGAGATGCCGCGCTGGTGCGCGGCCCTGCTGCGGATGGACCGATTTGTTCTCATGCCCTCTTACCCCTCGAACAATGCTGACTGCTTATTGGAATGGACCGATGCGACCCAGGTCGCCGAAGTTCATCCAGACGAAGAACGCCCTGCCCACGATGTTCTTGTCTGGTACGAAGCCCCAGAAACGGGAGTCCGCCGAATTATCGCGGTTGTCGCCCATCATGAAGTAGTTGCCGGCCGGCACCTTGCAGACCACGCCTTCGACGGAGTAGCGGCAGTTCTCGCGGTACGGAAAGTCGGTCGCGCCCTGGACGAAGGCCGGACCGGCATCGTCGTTGAGCAGCCTGTGCTGCTTGCCGCCGAGGTCTTCGTTGAACTGCCTGAGCAGGCGCATCGACTCGCTGTCGAGGTAGTCGGGCATCGGGTTCTTGGAAACCGGCTGGCCGTTGATGGTGAGCTTCTTGTTCAGGTAGGCCACTTCGTCGCCCGGGATGCCGACCACGCGCTTGATGTAGTCCATGCTCGGCTTGGGCGGATAGCGGAACACCACCACGTCGCCGCGCGCCAGCGGCGTGCCGTCGGTGATCTTGGTGTTGATGACCGGCAGGCGCAGGCCGTAGGTGAACTTGTTCACCAGGATCAGGTCGCCCGTGAGCAGCGTGGGCATCATCGAACCCGACGGAATCTTGAAAGGCTCGTACAGGAACGAGCGCAGCAGGAACACCACCAGGATCACCGGGAAGAGCCCCGCCGTCCAGTCGAGCCACCACGGCTGCATCAGCAGGCGCTCGCCGGCCTTGGCGTCGACGGTGTCGACCTGCGTGATGCCCTGGCCGGCCAGGCGCGCGTTGCGCTCGCTCAGGGAGGCCTCGAGCGCCGCGGCGGCGCGCTCGCGCCGGGGCAGGAAGTAGAAGCGCTCGGCCAGCCAGTACAGGCCGGTGACCACCGTGGCCAGGAACAGCAGGAGCGCGAAGTTGCCCTCGATGGCACCAAAGTACCAGGCACCGACATAGCCGGCAAAGGCCGCGAGGACCAGGGAAGTGATGAATGCCATTTTTTGAGATCAGTCTTCGACTTGCAGAATCGCGAGGAAGGCCTCTTGCGGGACCTCGACGGAGCCGATCTGCTTCATTCTTTTCTTGCCCGCTTTCTGCTTCTCGAGCAGTTTCTTCTTGCGGGTGATGTCGCCGCCGTAGCACTTGGCAAGAACGTTCTTGCGCAGCGCCTTGATTGTCTCACGCGCAATGATGTTGACCCCGATGGCGGCCTGGATCGCAACGTCGAACATCTGGCGCGAAATGATCTCGCGCATCTTCGAGACCACCGCCCGGCCGCGGTACTGCGACTGGCTGCGGTGCACGATGATCGACAGCGCGTCGACCTTCTCGCCGTTCAGCAGGATGTCGACCTTGACCACGTCGGACGCGCGATATTCCTTGAACTCGTAGTCCATCGAGGCGTAGCCGCGGCTCACCGACTTCAGCTTGTCGAAGAAGTCGAGCACGATTTCGCCGAGCGGCATCTCGTAGGTCAGCATGACCTGGCGGCCGTGGTAGGCCATGTTCATCTGCACGCCGCGCTTCTGGTTGGCCAGCGTCATCACCGCACCGACGTATTCCTGCGGCATGTAGAGGTGCACGGTGACGATCGGCTCGCGGATCTCGCTCATCTTGCCGACGTCGGGCATCTTGGACGGGTTCTCGACCATGATGACTTCGCCGTCGTTGCGCACCACCTGGTAGACCACGCTCGGCGCGGTCGTGATCAGGTCCTGGTCGAATTCGCGCTCCAGGCGCTCCTGCACGATCTCCATGTGCAGCAGGCCGAGGAAGCCGCAACGGAAGCCGAAGCCCAGCGCCTGGCTCACCTCGGGCTCGTAGCGCAGCGACGAATCGTTGAGCTTGAGCTTTTCGAGTGCGTCGCGCAGCGAGTCGTACTCGCTGGCCTCGGTCGGATAGAGGCCGGCAAACACCTGAGGCTGGATTTCCTTGAAGCCCGGCAGCGCCTCGGTGGCGGTGGCGGCCGCGCCGCCCGTGCCCGGCTTGATCAGCGTCACGGTGTCGCCGACCTTGGCGGCCTGCAGTTCCTTGATGCCCGCGATGATGTAGCCCACCTCGCCGGCCTCGAGCGATGCGCGTGGTTCGTTGGCCGGCGTGAAGACGCCGATGTTGTCGGCGTTGTACATGGCGCCGGACGCCATCATCTTGATGCGCTCGCCCTTCACCAGGCGGCCATCCACCACGCGCACCAGCATGACGACGCCCACGTAGGGATCGAACCAGCTGTCGACGATCATCGCGCGCAGCGGGCCGTCGGGATTGCCGCGCGGCGCGGGCATCTTGTGCACGATGGCCTCGAGGATCTCGTCGATGCCGAGACCGGTCTTGGCGGAACACGGAATCGCATCGGTCGCGTCGATGCCGATCACGTCTTCGATCTCGCTGCGTGCGTTGTCGGGGTCCGCGTTGGGCAGATCCATCTTGTTGAGCACCGGCACCACTTCGACGCCGAGGTCGAGCGCGGTGTAGCAGTTGGCCACGGTCTGCGCTTCGACGCCTTGCGATGCATCGACGACGAGCAGCGCGCCTTCGCACGCCGACAGCGAGCGGCTCACTTCATACGAGAAGTCGACGTGGCCCGGCGTGTCGATCAGATTGAGGTTGTAGACCTGCCCATCGAGTGCCTTGTAGTGCAGCGCGGCGGTCTGCGCCTTGATGGTTATCCCACGCTCTTTTTCGATGTCCATCGAGTCGAGCACCTGCGCTTCCATCTCGCGTTCCGCGAGGCCGCCGCAACGCTGGATCAAACGGTCCGCGAGCGTCGACTTGCCGTGGTCGATGTGCGCAATGATCGAAAAATTTCTGATGTGATTCATCAACGGGAACGCTTAAGTACTTGAATTGGCTCGTGCGCAGAGTGCGACAGGCAAGAAAAAAGGGCGCGTCTTCTGGAGACGCGCCCTGAACCAACAAGCAATGGCAACTGCAGTAGTTGGAACTTCATTGTAGGCAAAAAGGGAGGCACGTACATCCGGGGACAGGGTCAAAACGGGTCGTTGCAGGTCCACAACATCAAAGATATAAACAACTTATCCACAAGATCGGTGGAGCACTCCATGAACAACTTGTGGGCGATCTGTGGAGCGCCGGTGGACTGCTGTCTGACATCTCGCATGGTGGAGGAAAGCTCTCCCCTTATGCGCGGACCCGCCGCCCAATGGCTTCTATTCTACCGAAAATCGTCCTAAGCCTCTTTGTAAGTTAGTGAGCACAAACAAAACTAGTCCGCTTTCGGCCCGGAATTTTTTTTGAAACCGGGCGCTCCAGCGTCGCAAACACCTCAAAAAATAGGCCCCAAACCCGAGTGACGGGTGGGGCCACTTGACGGAAAGGGCCGGATCAGCGTGCGGGGCGAATCAGGGCGTACTGGGCCCATTCGCCGCGGCGGAACAGCACACTCAGCGGCTTGCCCTTGTCGGCCTTGGCGACCGCGGACTCGAATTCCTTGACGCTCGAGACCTCGATGTTGCCCACGGCAAGGATCACGTCTCCTTCGCGCAGGCCGGCTCTCGCAGCGCCATCGCTTGCCGCCTCGATGCGCACGCCGCCACGCATCTTGAGTTCCTTCTTCTGGGCCTCGGTCAGGTCGCTCACCACCAGGCCGAGCGCCTTGCCGGCCGCCGACGGCTTGGCCTGCGGCTCCTCGCGCTCGGGCTGGCGCTTGCTGCCCGACGGCTTGGCTTCAGGATCGCCCTCGGCCACGGTGACCGAGAGCTCGCGCGTGCTGCCGTTGCGGAACACCGTCAGCGTGTTCTTGGCGCCGGGCTTGGTGCTGGCCACCGAGCGCGACAGGTCGCTGGGCGTCTCGATGGCCTTGTCGCCGTACTTGGTGATGATGTCGCCTTCGCGCACGCCGGCCTTGTCGGCCGCCGAGCCCGGCACCACGCTGCTCACGAGCGCACCGCGCGCCTTGCCGAGCCCGATGGATTCGGCCACGTCCTTGGAGACCGAGCCGATGGTCACGCCGATCAGCCCGCGCGAAACGCGGCCGGTGGCACGCAGCTGGTCGCTGACGCGGATCGCCTCGTCGATCGGGATCGAGAACGAGATGCCCATGTAGCCGCCCGAGCGCGAATATATCTGGCTGTTGATGCCCACCACTTCGCCGCGCAGGTTGATCAGCGGGCCGCCCGAGTTGCCGGGGTTGATGGCCACGTCGGTCTGGATCAGGGGCACCAGGTCGCCGGTGTCGCGCTGCTTCGCGCTCACGATGCCGGCGGTCACGGTGTTCTCCAGGCCGAACGGCGAACCGATGGCCATGACCCATTCGCCAACGCGCAGCTTCGAGATGTCGCCGACCTTCACCACCGGCAGGCTCGTCGCCTCGATCTTGACCACGGCGACGTCGCTGCGCTTGTCGGCACCGATCAGCTTGGCCTTGAACTCGCGCTTGTCGGTCAGCGTGACGAGGATTTCGGACGCATCCTCGATCACGTGGGCGTTGGTCATGACATAGCCGTCGGCCGACAGGATGAAGCCCGAGCCCACGCCGCGCGGACGCTCTTCCTCCTGCGGCTGCTGCGGCCGGTTCGGGCGCGGGCCCGGACGCGGGTTGCCCGGCAGCGGCTGCCCGAAGAAGCGCCGGAAGAACTCCTGCATCTCCTCGTCCATTTCGCCGCTGCCGCCGCCCGAGGTCACTTTCTCGACGGTGCGGATACCGACCACGGCCGGGCCAACCTGCTCCACCAGATCGGCGAAATCGGGCAATCCGCGCGCCTGCGGCGTCTGCGCCATGGCCGGCGCTGCCGGCACGAAACCCACGACAGCCGAACAGGCCATGCCGAATGCGAAGAGATAGGAACGAAGCTTGTGTCCCTCGACTTTGAACATCATCGGTTTTCTTTCAAAAGAACAGAGCGGCCAAAAGAAGAAGAGCTATGAGTCGGTGATACGGACTTGGTTCAGCGCGATCTCCCGCGCAGGCAAAGCGGGTCAGCGCGTGCGCGCGAGGCTTTGGGCGAACGCGTTGAGCGTCTGCTGCGGCACCTCGCCCACAGCGGTCAGCCACCAGTCGCTCGCCGGCTCGGGCAATCGCCGGCGGATGGCGTTGGTTGCTCCGATTGTCAACACGCCATCACGGGGCGCACGCTTTTCATCGTAACGCTCGATGAAAAGCGACACCGAGGCCAGGCCATCGGAGAAGGTCCACTGGACGGTGCGGTCCTGCCCCGCCTTGTTGTCGCTGCCGGCCGGACGCCGGTAGAAGCTGCGCGGCTTGAAGCCGGCCACCGGCGCCTTGAGCACCCAACCTTCGTCCTGCGCGCTGGTGCGTTCGAGCTCCAGCTTCTCGACGCGGTAGCCGCTGGTGTTGGTCATCATCTGCGCGAGCGCCTGCGCCTTGATCGGTGCGTCGAGCTGCAACTCGGAAAACGCCGATTGCTCCACCACGCGGGATTCGGCGTCCACGGTCTGCAGCTTCACCACGAGGCCGGAGCGGCGCTCGCTCCAGATGCGATAGCCGAAGCGCAGTCCGTCGTGCGGCACCAGTTGCACCACGTCGGCGTCGAAGCCCGCCACGCGGTCCTTGCCGATGGCGCGAACGTCGTAGAAATCGCCGATCGACGAATCGGGCTTGTCGGGCAGATTGGGGAACAGGTCGAGGTTCTCGCGCTTCTCGACCTTCACGACCTTCGCCTCGGGCAGGAAGGTCATCACATGGTGGTTGCGCCTGAACGTGGAGCGCGGCGGCCCCGACAGCGCCTCGATGCGTTCGATCTGCAGGTCGCCGTCGCGCACATGCCAGATGCGCGCGCTCGACAGGTCGCCGCCCGCAGCCGAAACCACGAAGGTGCCGACGTAATTGCGCTGCCGGGCCCCCGTGTGCATGCGCTGCAGCCACTCGACGACGCTCATCGAGGGCGGCGCGTCGCCCGCCTGGGCCGCGGCCGTCCCCTTGGTGTTCGCCAGCCCGGGCCGGGTCTGCGCGGCCGCGATCTGCGCAAAACAAAAAGCAGCGAACACCAGCGCGAACGCGCGTGCGGAGATCGGCATCTGAACGGTCATTGGAGAGAGACGGGCGCGGATCAGCGCGCAGGGCCTTCGAAGGTCGCGTTGCGCAGGAAGCCCGAGGGCATTTGCGATGCGCCACCGGCTTGCTGGTGCGCTTCGAGCAGCTGGTCGAGCCGCGGATCGCGCAGCATGACCTGCGGACTGCCGTTGCCGACCATCACGCGGGTGGGCGTGAGCGCGGCGGTGGGCGGAAGCTGGCTGCTGGCGGCTGCGGCGGCCAGCACCGAATTGGCCGCCGGCTGCTGCTGGGCTGCGATCTGGGCTCCCGGCGACGGCACGCCGATGCCGTTTCCGACCAGGGTCCAGCTGATCGCGGCAACTGCCACCAGCGACGCCGCGCCGGCCACCAGCTTCCAGCGGAACACCGGCTCGTTGGCTGCATCGGTCCTGTGCCGCGCCGCCAGCACCGCGGGGGCCGGGGCTGCCGCCAGCGCCGGCGCCGCGATGGCGGGCTCCGCGGCCAGGCGCTGCTGGAACCGGCCCAGGAACGCATTGGTGTCGCTGCAGGGCGAATGGGCGCCCGACCGCAGGATGTCGCCCACCAGGTGATAGGCGCGCCAGGCACCGCGCGCGTCTTCTTCCGCGCAGACGGTGTCGATGGCCCGCGCGAAGTCCTCGCCATGCAAATGACCGTCCGCCAGTGCGGACACCTGTTCACGAACCGTCATCGTCTGATTCATTTCATTCACCTGCTTACCTACCAACGCTTGCCGGACTGGTTGTCCAGCAGCGGTTTGACCCTGGCCGAAATGGCCTCACGCGCCCGGAAAATACGCGAGCGCACCGTGCCGATAGGGCAATCCATGACCTCGGCGATCTCTTCGTAACTCATGCCCTCGATCTCGCGCAGCGTGACCGCCTGGCGCAATTCGGGCGGCAATGCTTCCATCGCCGCCTCGACCACCTGGGCGATCTCGTTTGCTGCCAAGACTGATTCGGGAGTTTCGTCGCTGATTGGTTCGTTTCCAGGGCGGTAAGTTTCATCGTCCTCGTCAGAAGACGGCCGCAGGGCACTTTCGGAGATGGTCGGGTCGCGCTTCATGTCGACCAGCGCCTTCTTGGCGGTGTTGACCGCAATCCGGTAGAGCCAGGTGTAGAACTGGGCGTCGCCGCGGAACTGATGGAGCGCGCGGTAGGCCCGGATGAAGGTTTCCTGGGCGATGTCCTCGACCAGGTCGACGTCGCGCACCATGCGCCCGATCAGGCGCTCGATCCGGCGCTGGTACTTGATGACCAGCAGTTCGAAGGCCTTCTGGTCGCCCGCGACCGTGCGCTGGACCAGTTGGAGGTCGACCTCGCCCGGGCGCGGTGCCTCGGCGGACCCATCGGGCAAGCCGGAGTCCGGTGGCACTGGCGGCGGAGAAGTTGTCATCGGGGAGGTTCAGGGCGCATCGGCAGGCGCGGTTGCTCGCCACGGCTCGCCCGCAGGCGAGGCGGACGGGGCGCGCGAATATACCGCACGGCGCACATCGCGCCAGCGCTCTGGCATGGCGCGCTCTTCGAGCCATATCCATCGTCCGGCACGGCCCGGCTGGGTCAGGCGGACCAGCAGCAGCGATTGCAGGTCGAGCGCCACGGTGGCGCGCGCCGCGTGAACGGCCCGGCCGGAATCGGTGCCCGTCAGGCTCCAACACAGGCCGTCGAAGTGCAGCATGCCCTTACCGTCGCTTCGCAGCCCGAGTCCGGCCGCAACGCCGGAAAACAGGACACTCAGGACCAGCAGCAGCTGGCGCCAGCCGACGCTATCGATCAGATAGCACGAGAGACCCGCGCAGCAGGCGCCCAGGGCCCAGGTGGCAATCAGGATCCGGGTCGCACCGCGCGAGCGCCCCACCGGATAGGTCACCGACGGTGCGCTGTACATGGAAGAGCAGGAATCAAACGCGCTTGAACACCAGCGTGCCGTTGGTGCCGCCGAAGCCGAAGTTGTTCTTGACCGCGACATCGATCTTGAGATCGCGCGCCTGATTGGCGCAATAGTCGAGGTCGCACTCCGGGTCCTGGTTGAAGATGTTGATGGTCGGCGGGCTCTTCTGGTGATGCAGCGCGAGCACCGTGAACACCGATTCGATGCCGCCGGCACCGCCCAGCAGGTGGCCGGTCATCGATTTGGTCGAGTTCACGACCATCTTCTTCGCATGGGCGCCGAAGGTGTTCTTGATCGCGTTGGTCTCGTTCAGGTCGCCCAGCGGGGTCGAGGTGCCGTGCGCGTTGAGGTACTGCACCTCGTCGGCGTTGACGCCTGCGTTGGCGAGCGCCATCGACATCGAGCGGCGCGGGCCGTCGACGTTGGGTGCCGTCATGTGGTACGCGTCAGCGCTCATGCCGAAGCCCGAGACCTCGGCGTAGATCTTGGCGCCGCGCGCCTTGGCATGCTCGTATTCCTCGAGCACGACCACGCCGGCGCCTTCGCCGAGCACGAAGCCGTCGCGGTCCTTGTCCCACGGACGGGACGCGGTGCGGGGATCGTCATTGCGCGTCGAGAGTGCACGCGCCGCCGCGAAGCCGCCGATGCCCAGCGGCGAAACGGTCGACTCGGCGCCGCCCGCAACCATCACGTCGGCATCGCCGTACTCGATCATGCGGGCCGACAGGCCGATCGCATGCAAGCCGGTGGTGCAGGCCGTGACGACCGCGATGTTCGGGCCCTGGAAGCCGTACTTGATGGAGACGTGGCCCGAGATCATGTTGATGATCGAGGCCGGCACGAAGAACGGCGACACGCGGCGCGGGCCGCGATTCACGAGTTCCGCGTGCGTTTCCTCGATCATCGGCAGTCCGCCGATGCCCGAGCCGATGTTGCAGCCGATGCGCGTCGCCTCTTCAGGCGACAGCGCATCGCCGGTCTTGAGACCGCTGTCCTGCACCGCCTGGATGGCGGCGGCCATCCCGAGGTGGATGAAGCGGTCCATGTGGCGCGCTTCCTTCTCGGAGATGTACTGCGTGATGTCGAAGCCCTTCACCTCGCCTGCAAACTTGCAGGCGAAGGCGCTGGCGTCGAACGATTTGATGGTGTCGATGCCCGAATTGCCGGCCAACAGGTTGGTCCAGGATTCGGCCACCGTGTTTCCGACAGGAGCGATGCAACCGAGTCCGGTCACGACGACGCGGCGTTTGGTCATGCCGGCAAACCTTTCTGGAAGCGCTGAAGACTGCGGTCGGCGCGTACGGGGCTGAAGAAGAAAAGCGCCGCCGGCCGAGACAGTTCCAGCTTGGCCCGATCAGGCCTTTTGATTCTTGGTGGCGTAGTCGACGGCGTTTTGCACCGTGGTGATCTTCTCGGCGTCTTCGTCGGGAATCTCGATGCCGAACTCGTCTTCGAGTGCCATCACCAGTTCGACCGTGTCGAGCGAGTCTGCGCCGAGGTCAGCCACGAAGGCCTTCTCGTTGGTTACTTGGGACTCTTCCACGCCGAGTTGCTCGGCGATGATTTTCTTGACACGTGCTTCGATATCGCTCATTTGGTTCCCTCTGAGGGTTGTAGGTAACAGTGGATTTTAGCCGGGCGCATTGTGGCATTTGCCGTGCGCCCGGTACGGGAAAAGATTGCGCCTTGCGGCTACATGTGCATGCCGCCGTTGACGTGCAGTTCCTGCCCCGTCACGTAGGACGCCTGGGGCGACGCGAGGTAGGCCACGGCATGTGCGATGTCGGCCGGCTTGCCCAGGTGGCCCAGCGGAATCTGCTGCAGCAGCGCCTGCTGCTGTGCTTCGGGCAGGCTGGCCGTCATGTCGGTTTCGATGAAGCCCGGCGCCACGCAGTTGACCGTGATGTTGCGGCTGCCCAGTTCGCGCGCCAGTGCGCGGGTCATGCCCGCCACGCCGGCCTTGGCCGCCGCGTAGTTGGCCTGGCCGGCATTGCCGGAGGCGCCCACCACGCTCGTGATGCTGATGATGCGGCCATAGCGCTGCTTCATCATCGGGCGGATCACCGCGCGCGAGAGGCGGAACACGGCCTTGAGATTGGTGTCGAGCACCGCGTCCCAGTCGTCGTCCTTCATGCGCATGGCCAGCGTGTCGCGCGTGATGCCGGCGTTGTTGACCAGCACATGGATCGCGCCGTAGGCCTTCACGATCTCGTCGATCAGCGCCTCGACCGCGACGGCGTCGTTCACGTCGAGCGCACGGCCGCGGCCGTCGAAGGCGCTGAGCGCCGAAGTGATCTTGGCCGCGCTGTCCTCGGTGGTGCCGGTGCCGACCACCTTGACGCCGCGCTGCGCCAGCTCGAGCGCGATGGCCGCGCCGATGCCGCGCGATGCGCCGGTGACCAGGGCGACCTGCCCTTCGAATTTGGGAATGCTCATAAAAGAAGTGTCTGGGCCCGCGCCGTTCAGCCGGCGAGCGATTGTCGGGTGTCCGCGAGCGTCGCCGGGTCGTACACCGACGCGGCTTCCAGCTCGGGGGCGATGCGCTTGACCATGCCGGCCAGCACCTTGCCCGGCCCGCACTCGATGATGGAGGCTACGCCGCGCAGTTTCAAGGCCTGCACGCTTTCGACCCAGCGAACCGGTCCGGCGGCCTGGCGCACCAGGGCGTCGCGGATGCGCGCGGGATCGGTCTCGACCGCGACGTCGATGTTGTTCAACACCGGAATCTGCGGGGGAGCCAATGCGAGGGTGGCGAGCTTTTCGCGCAGCGCCTCGGCGGCAGGCTTCATCAGGCTCGAATGGAACGGCGCCGACACCGGCAGCAGCAGCGCGCGCTTGGCGCCGCCGGCCTTGAGCAGCTCGCAGGCCTTGTCGACGGCCGCCTTGCTGCCCGCTATCACGGTCTGCATCGGATCGTTGAAATTCACCGCCTCGACGATCTCGGCGCTGCCTGCACCGAAGGACGCCGTGGCTTCCGCACAGCCCGCCACCACCTTGCCGGAGTCCATGCCCAGCACCGCCGCCATGGCGCCGACGCCGACCGGCACGGCCTGCTGCATGGCCCGCGCCCGGAAGCGCACCAGCGGCGCGGCCTGCGCGAGCGTCAGCACGCCCGACGCAACCAGCGCGGAATATTCACCCAGCGAATGCCCCGCCACCACCGAGGGGGTGGGCCCGCCTTCGGCCAGCCAGGCGCGCCAGGCGGCAACGCCGGCCACCAGCATCACCGGCTGGGTGTTGGTGGTCAGCGCCAGTTCTTCCTTCGGGCCGTTCTTGATCAGCCCGCCGATGTCTTCGCCCAGCGCTTCGGAGGCTTCGCGCAGGGTTTCGGCCACGGACGGGTGATCGCCCCAGGCATCGAGCATGCCGACGGCCTGGGAGCCCTGACCCGGGAAGACAAAAGCAAAGGATTTCATTTTTATCAAAAGCGTCGTGTCGCATCGCAGCCCGGAAGGGCACGGCCATGCGCTACAGATTCAATAGCACCGCGCCCCAGGTGAAGCCACCGCCCACGCCTTCCAGCATGACGGTTTCGCCCTTCTTCACCTTGCCGGACCGCACGGCCTCGTCGAGCGCCAGCGGAATCGACGCGGCCGAGGTGTTGCCATGCTCGTTGACGGTGACGATGAGCTTTTCACGCGGAAGCTTCAGCTTCTTGGCCGTGCCTTCCATGATGCGGATGTTGGCCTGGTGCGGAATGAGCCAGTCGATGTCGGCCTCGGTCTTGCCCGCCTTCGCCAGCGTGGCGCGGGCAGCGTCCTCGAGCACGCGCACCGCGAGCTTGAACACGGCCTGTCCGTCCATGTGCAGCAGCGGCGTGCCCAGCACGTTGCCGCCGGAGACGTGGCCCGGCACGCAAAGGATGCCGACGTGCTTGCCATCCGCGTGCAGGTCGCTCGCCAGGATGCCCGGCTCCTCGCTGGCCTCGAGCACCACGGCGCCGGCGCCGTCGCCGAACAGCACGCAGGTGGTGCGGTCGTTGAAATCGAGGATGCGCGAGAACACCTCGGCGCCGACCACCAGCGCGCAGCGCGCGGTGCCGGTGCGGATCATGGCGTCGGCCACGGTCAGCGCATAGACGAAGCCGCTGCAGACTGCCTGGACATCGAAGGCCGGGCAGCCGGCCACGCCGAGCTTGTTCTGGAGAATGGCCGCCGACGAGGGAAACACCATGTCGGGCGTCGACGTCGCGACGATGATCAGGTCGATGTCTTCCGCCTTGCGGCCTGCGGCTTCGAGTGCGTG
This sequence comes from Variovorax sp. SPNA7, assembly GCF_033807855.1. Taxonomy (NCBI): domain Bacteria; kingdom Pseudomonadati; phylum Pseudomonadota; class Betaproteobacteria; order Burkholderiales; family Comamonadaceae; genus Variovorax; species Variovorax sp. SPNA7. Next base: position 1,512,029 of record NZ_CP138513.1, on the reverse strand, counting down.
CCTGGCGGCCTCGAGGCCGAGATCGCTGCTCGTGACCTCGGGCGCCGCGAAGTGCCGCGCATGGATGCCGGTGCGCTCGACGATCCACTGGTTCGAGGTTTCGATGCCGCGCGTTGCCAATTCCTTGGCAAGGTCGTCATTGGTCACCCGGCGCGGCGGCAGATAGCTGCCGGTGCCGGTGATGCGTGAATATGGGCTCATCAAACGTGAAGGGCTGTCGCGTCGGCTGGCACCGCGGGCTCCTGCCGCGCGAGCAATGGCGCGGCGTGAGCGATGCGGGCCCGCACGCGATCGAGCAGGTTGTTGCGAGCGGCATCATAAGCGCGATCCAGCGCATGCCCGAAAGCCACTTCGTCAGCCGAGCCATGGCTCTTGAAAACCAGGCCGCGCAGGCCCAGCAGCGCCGCGCCGTTGTACCGGCGGTGGTCAAGCCGGTTTTTAAACGCTTTTAAGACTGGATAGGCAACAATTGCTGCCGCCTTCGTGAAAATGCTCCGCGAGAATTCGACGCGGATGAACTCGCCGATCATCGAGGCCACGCCTTCGCTGGCCTTCAGCGCCACGTTTCCGACAAAACCGTCACAGACGACGATATCTGTCGTGCCCTTGAAAATATCGTTACCTTCCACGTTGCCGTAGAAGTTCAGATCCTTCGAGTTAGCGGCTGTACGCAGCAGTTGGCTGGCTTTTTTGATCGTTTCGCTGCCCTTGATGGCCTCTTCGCCAATATTGAGCAGACCGACCGAAGGCGCTTCGTTACCCGTGAGCGCCGAGACCAGCGCGGAGCCGAGCACGGCGAACTGGAGCAGGTCTTCCGCATCGCAGTCGACGTTGGCACCCAGGTCGAGCACCGTGGTCGCGCCGCCCTTGGCGTTGGGAAGCTGGGGCGCGATGGCGGGGCGGTCGATGCCGTCGAGCGTCTTGAGCAGGTAGCGGGCAATGGCCATGAGGGCGCCCGTGTTGCCGGCCGAGATGGCCGCTTGGGCGGCGCCATCCTTGACCTGCTGGATCGCGATGCGCATCGAAGAATCCTTCTTCTTGCGCAGGGCGATTTCCACCGGATCGTCCATGCCCACCACTTCGCTGGCGGCGACGATGCGAGCACGCGGATGCGCGGCAAAGCCCGCCAGTGCCGCCGGGGCACCGACCAGCAGCAACGAGGCTTCGCTGTGGCGCTCGAGAAACGCGCGGCAGGCCGCGAGCGTGACGCGCGGCCCATGGTCGCCTCCCATGCAATCCACGGCGAGCGTGATTGCGGAAGGCGCAGCAGTGGATTCGGGGGAAGAAGGCGTAGCCATCAAAACAAAGGCCCGACGCTACGGCAAAAGTAGCTTCGGGCCTCGGCCTTGGGATGCGAGATCAGGCTTCGGACTTGTTCTTGAGCACCTGGCGGCCACGGTAGAAACCGTTGGGGCTGATGTGGTGGCGCAGGTGCGTTTCGCCAGTGGTCGGCTCAACGGCAATGCCGGGCACGACCAGCGCATTGTGGGAACGGTGCATGCCGCGCTTGGAAGGCGACTTCTTGTTTTGCTGGACGGCCATGATGGCTCCTGGACTGTTAGGTGAGTGATTGGATGCGCTCTCTTGCGGTGGCAATCCAGGGGCATGCATGGAATGCCCTTGTCTGTCTTGCTGCTCACGGCGGCGCGCGCGAAGCCCATGATTATAGCCCAGGCGGCGAAAAAGGGCTACTTGCCCTCTTCCGGCTTGCGCGAACGCAACGCGCCGAGCACCGCGAAGGGGTTCGGCTTGGCCTCTTCGGCCGCCTGGAAGTCGTCGTCGCTGGACGAGAGCCGCACCGGGACCGGGCAGACCTCGTGCACCGGCATGACGGGAATCTCCATCAGGAGTTCGTCCTCGATCAGGGTGGGCAGGTCGAAGTCCCGGCTCGCGACGAGCAGGTCTTCCTCGGAATCCTCGTCCTCGGCTTCCGCCGTTGCCTCGTCGGCGACGAAACGGAACCAGCGGTCGACCACCAGCGGCGTCTCGACAGGCGTCAGGCAGCGCTGGCAGGTCAGCGGCACGGTCGCTTCGGCTTCCAGATGGAGCCAGGGCACGGCCTTGCCGTCGGCGCCCGGGCGCTCTTCGCCGGTCGCCGTCCAGCGGACCACGGCGTCGGGCGCCAGGGCCGCCAGTTCGGCGGCAAGGCGCACATAGTTGGGAACCGGGTCGGTGGCGCCGAGGGTGGCGGCAGCGGCGGCAAAGCCGGCCACGTCGAGCCGTTGGGGGGCAAATTCTCTCTTCATCCACACCAGTCTAGCGCGCCGGCCGCTTCACTGCCCCTCACGGGCATGCCTGGGGTTTTGCGCGGCTCCCGCACAATCTGGCCCATGCAACGCCCCTTGATCCTCGCCTCGACCTCGCGCTACCGGCGCGAACTGCTGAACCGCCTGCACCTGCCCTTCGATGTACAGCCGCCTGAAGTCGACGAAACGGCGCTGGACGGTGAAACGCCGCGCGAGCTGGCCGAACGGCTGGCGCTCGAAAAGGCCCGCGCCGTGGCCGCCCGCTTTCCCGAAGCCGTGGTCATCGGCTCGGACCAAGTGGCCGAGCTTGCGGGCGAAGCGCTCGGCAAGCCCGGCGACCACGCGCGCGCCACGGCCCAGTTGCGCCGGATGCGCGGCCAGACGCTGGTGTTCCAGACCGCGTTGGCCGTCGTCTGCGAGGCCACCGGCTTCGTCCAGCGCGACCTGGCGCCGGTGCGGGTGGTATTCCGCGAACTCAGCGACGCAGCCATTGAGCAGTACCTGCAGGCCGAGCAGCCGTACGACTGCGCGGGCAGCGCGAAGAGCGAAGGCCTCGGCATCGCCTTGCTCAGCGCGATCGACAGCGACGACCCGACGGCTCTCGTCGGTCTGCCCTTGATCCGCACCTGCCGGATGCTGCGCGCCGCGGGGGTCGAACTCCTGTGACGCACGGCAAGCTCTACCTCGTTCCCGCGCCGCTCGACTTCGGCTGCGACACCCAGGCGCCACTGCAGGACGCCCTGCCCCTGGGCACGATCCAGGCCGCCGCCGGGATCACCCACTGGATCTGCGAGAACGCCAAGTCGGCCCGCGCCTACCTGAAGCGGATCGATGCCGTCGCGCCGCTGGCGGCGCCGCTGCAGGCGCAGGACATCCGCGAACTGCCGCGCGAGGTCCACAAGAAGGGCGACCACGCCGGCCAGTTCGATGCCCGGCCGTTGCTGGCCGCCGCGCTCGAAGGCCACGACATCGGCCTGCTGAGCGAGGCCGGCATGCCGGCGGTGGCCGATCCCGGCTCCTCGGTGGCGCGCGCCGCGCACGACCTGGGCATTGCCGTGGTGCCACTCACCGGCCCCGTCTCGCTGCTGCTGGCGCTGGCGGCGAGCGGCCTCAACGGCCAGAACTTCGCCTTTGTCGGCTACCTGCCGCAGGATGCCGGCGAGCGCCAGGTGCGCATCCGCGAGCTCGAGGCGCTGGCGCTCAAGACGGGCCAGACGCAGCTGTTCATCGAAACGCCCTACCGCAACGCGGCGCTGCTGCAGGCGCTGGTGCAAACGCTGCAGCACAACACCCGGCTCGCAGTGGCGCGCGGCCTCACGCTCGCCAGCGCCCACGTGCGCAGCGAAACCGTGAAATCCTGGCGCGCCAAGACGCAGCCGGGCACATTGGACGAACGCCTTCCTGCCGTGTTCGCGATCGGGCGTTGACGATGGTGGTGACCGCCGGCACGCGCTGGGCCTCGCGCGCGCAGTTCTTTTCGTCCGGTTTCATCTTTGCGACCTGGGGCGTCCATGTTCCAACGGTCAAGGCGCACTACGGCATCGACGAAGCGCAACTCGGGCTGGCCCTGCTCGCGGCCGGCGCCGGCGCGATGTTCGGGCTGACCAGCGCCGGCCGCTGGATCGGCCGCCACGGCGCCCGGCGCATGGCCGCGCTCTGCGGCTGCGTCTACGCCTTGCTGCTTGCCGGCTTGATCGCGATGCCGGGCTATCTTTTCCTCTTGGCACTGCTGGCAGCCTTCGGCCTTGTGACCAGCGTGTTCGACGTGGCCATCAATACCGAGGCGGCGCAGCTCGAACTGCGCGGCGGCACGCCCCTGATGAGCGGCATGCACGGCATGTTCAGCCTGGGCGGCATGGCCGGTGCCGCGAGCGGCAGCGCGGCACTGGCCGCCGGGCTCGGGGCGCAGGCGCATCTGCTGTGGGTGGCTGCGGCGATGATGCTGGTCGTCGCCTTCTCCTCGATGCACATGCTGCCCAAACCGCCCATCGCAAGCGATGCAGCCCCGGCCGACCATCGCTTCCGGCTGCCCCGCGGCACGCTGGCGGTACTTGGCGTGCTCGCCGCGCTGGGCCTGATTGCCGAGGGCGCCATCTACGACTGGAGCGTGCTCTACATGCAGCAGGAACTCGGCAGCCCGCAGAAGCAGGCCGCGCTGGCCTACGCGAGCTTCTCCGCCGCCATGGCAGCCGCGCGCTTCGGCGGCGACGCCATGCGCGCGCGCTTCTCGCCGACCGCGCTGCTGCGCGGCAGCGGCATTCTTGCGGCGGCGGCCATGACGCTGGTGCTGCTGACCGACCTGCCCTGGCTCGCGCTGCTCGGCTTCGCGGGCGTCGGCATCGGCTTTGCGAACGTGGTGCCGATCCTGTTCGGCGCCTCGGCGCGCGTGCCCGGCGTCGAACCCGCCATCGGCATTGCCGCCGTCTCGGCCGTGGCCTACCTGGGTTTCATGGCCGGTCCGGCGGTGATCGGCCTGCTCGCGCGGGCCAGTTCGCTGACGGCCGCGCTCTATGTGGTGGTGGTCTTCGCGGCGGCGCTCGCGGCCTCAGCCCGCTTCACGGGCGACGACGGCAGCCGCGCCTGACGCGCCCCGCTGCCGCCGGCCTCAGCGCAGCGCCGGCGTGGCGGACTGCAGCGAGCGCACGGTGGCCGCGCCCATGGCCGCGCCGAATTTCTTCGCGAGCTTCTCGGCCACGTTGTCGCGCCGGGTGTAGTCGGTGACCTCTTCGGCCTTGATGACCTCGCGCGCCACGAAGTCGACATTGCCCAACTGGTCGGCCAGTCCGAACTCGACGGCCTGCTCGCCGCTCCAGAAGAGGCCGCTGAAAAGCCCCGGCGTGTCGAGCTTGAGCCGGTCGCCGCGACCGTTCTTCACCACGTTGATGAACTGCGTGTGGATCTGGTTCAGCATGGCCTGCGCATGGGCGCGCTGCGCATCGCTCATCGGGCTGAACGGGTCGAGGAAGCCCTTGTTCTCGCCGGCCGTCAGCAGCCGGCGCTCGACGCCGACCTTTTCCATCACGCCGGTGAAGCCGAAGCCGTCCATCAGCACGCCGATGCTGCCGACGATGCTGGCCTTGTCGACGAAGATCTTGTCGGTGGCGGCGGCAATGTAATAGGCGGCCGACGCGCAGGTTTCCTCGACCACCGCGTAGACCGGCTTCTTGTGCTTGGCCTTCAGGCGCTTGATCTCGTCGCTGATGATGCCCGCCTGCACGGGGCTTCCGCCCGGCGAATTGATCAGCAGCACGATGCCCTTGGCACCCTCGTCCTCGAAGGCGGTCTTCATGGCAGCGATCACGAATTCCGCGCTGGCGTCGCCGCCATTGGCGATCTCGCCCTTGATTTCGACCACCGCCGTGTGGGCCGTGGTCTTGGCTGCGCTCGGCGCGCTGCGCGACATCGCGAGCCAGACCAGGAAGATGAAGAAAACGAGCCACGACAGACGCGTGAAGGTCTTCCACCGGCGCGCGGCCTTCTGCTCGTTGAGCGAAGCGAAGGCGAGTTTCTCGAGCGTTGCGCGCTCCCATCCGGGACGCTGCGTGGGGTCTTTGGCCATGTTTCTCGGCGCGCCCTGCGAGGACGCAATGGGGGTGGCCGGCTCAAAAGGATCAAAACCTTCGGGTTCCGTGCGGTTCGGGTCGGTCATTGTCAAAAGCTCAGGGGATGGAGGTTCCAGGCAGTATGCCAGTGCACCACGCCGTCACGTTCGCTGAGGGCGATCTTCACGAGCCCGCCGCGGCACGGGCCGCCGGCGCATTCGCCGGTGTCCGGCCGGTAGACCGCGCCGTGGGTGGCGCAGAGCAGCCACTGGCCGCTGTCGTCGAAGAAGCGGTCGGGCTGGAAATCCAGTTCCATCGCCACGTGGCTGCACCGGTTGAGGTAGGCATGCGGCTGCCCTTCGAAACGCACCGCGAAGGCCCGGCAGGTTTCGCCGCCGTAGACCACATCGAAGGGGACGGCCCGGCTGCCTTCGACCAGGTCGGCGGCATTGCACAGGGGAATGCGCTGTTCTTCGCTCATGCCGCAATTTTCAGGCGTTCTCCAGAAGCCATGCCTCCAGGCTGGCCACCGAGTGGGCAACGAACAGCGGCTTCAGTTCGTCGAAGCTTTCGGGTTCGTGCGCGCCGTAGCTCACGCCCACGCTCGCGCAGCCGGCATTGAGCGCCAGCTGCAGGTCGTGCGTGGTGTCGCCGATCATCAGGGTGCGCTCGGGCGGCACCTCGAGTTCTTCCATGAGTTCCAGCAGCATGCGCGGGTGCGGCTTGCCGAAGGTCTCGTCGGCGGTGCGCGAGGCGTCGAAGCGGTCGCGCAGCGCGACCGACTTCAGCGCCTCGTTCAAGCCGCGGCGCGACTTGCCCGTGGCCACCGCGAGCTTGTGGCCGCGCGCGCGCAGGGCATCGATCATCTGCAGCACGCCATCGAACAGCACGAGGTCGTCCTGGTGCTGCAGATAGTGGTAGCGGTAGCGGGCGCCGAGCTCGGCGTATTTTTCCTTCGGCACATCGGGCGCGGCGCGCGCAAGAGCCTCGGCCAGGCCCAGGCCGATCACCCATGCGGCGTCGTTCTCGCTTGGCTTGGCGCCGCCGACGTCGATCACCGCCGCCTGGATGCAGCGCACGATGAGCCGCGTGGAGTCGTAGAGCGTGCCGTCCCAATCGAAGGCGATCAGGTCGAAACGCAGGGGTCTGGAGGAATCAGTCATTGGCCGTGGGAGTGGGATGTTGGGCGAGCGCTTCGATCGCCTGGGGCGGCATCAACGCGTGCAGTTCGGGTGGCAGGCCGGCCTGCAGCGCCACGCGCTCGCCCGTGGCGGGGTGGTTGAACTGCAGTCGCCATGCATGCAGGAACATGCGCTTGAGGCCAAGCTTTTGCAACACGCGCTGGCGCTCGAAGTCGCCGTACTTGTCGTCGCCCGCAATCGCATGGCCGGCCGATGCAAGGTGCACGCGGATCTGGTGGGTGCGGCCGGTCTTGATGGTGACCGCCAGCAGCGACAGCGGCGCGGCGTCGCCCGGCAGCGTGAGCCGCGCGAGCACGCGCACCAGCGTCACGGCCCGCATGGCATCGGGATGATCCTTGGCGACCACCCGCACGCGGCGCTCGCCGGCGCCCGCGCCGTCGCCCGGCAGCAGGTACTTGGCAAGCGGCGCATCGAGCACCTTCTTGTTGGCGGGCCAGGCGCCCTCGACCAGCGCAAGGTAGGTCTTGCCGGTCTCGCGTTCGCGGAACTGGTCCTGCAGCGCCACGAGCGCGCTGCGCTTCTTGGCCACCAGCAGGATGCCCGAGGTCTCGCGGTCGAGCCGGTGCACCAGCTCGAGGAACTTGGCGCCCGGGCGCGCCGTGCGCAATTGCTCGATCACGCCAAAGCTCACGCCGCTGCCGCCGTGCACGGCGACGCCGGCCGGCTTGTCGATGGCCAGCACCGCGTCGTCCTCCAGCAGCACCGGGAATTCGCGCGCCGGCGCGGGCGGCGTGGCGCCCTCTTCGGCGCGCGGCGATATCCGTACCGGCGGCAGCCGCAGCACGTCGCCGGTCTCGATGCGGGTCTCGGCCTGCGCCCGCCCCTTGTTGATGCGCACCTCGCCCGACCGGATGATCCGGTAGACATGCGTCTTGGGAACGCCCTTCAGATGGCGAAACAGGAAGTTGTCGAGCCGCTGGCCCGCGGATTCCGCATCGACGGTGATGAACTTGATGGCCGCATGCGGCGCGCCGGCCTCCGCCGCAGCCTTTTGAGCTGCGGGATCTGGAACTGCGGGATTTGGAGCGGCCGCGGGGCTTCGCTTCGCACCTATAATGTTTTTCACCAGCGCGGTCGTGTAAGTGCTTGATTAGACAGAAGTTTAGATCACTGCAGTCAAACGCCCAGGACCATGCTGTGAGGTCGATGCCGCTTTGGCGCCGAACCTGCAAACCCCGCGCAATTGCGCAAAGTGGCAGGCGTGGCGCCCAAGTCAAGCCGACACCCACGAAACACCGATACGGAATACCCAGCCTGCAGCTTCCAAGCTGCAGGCGGATCGAAGCGAGTCCCTTGTGTTGATGCTGCTGATTCAAATGTGCCTGCGCTGGCCCACCTGGCTTCTGCCAGCGGCCTCAGGCATTGAATCATCCGCACCGCGCGCCACCACTGCGCAACCGGCTATCAATAAGATAGCTGCTCAACACCGAATCTGGCTCGCGCCCATCCACGCGCCCCCACCCCGGCTGTCTTCTTGAGCTGACGCTCGAGAAGCCTGCTCGCGCCTGGCGCGGCAGTGGCAGCATCCGGGGCCAAGCGGCAATTCCCCTCGTTTCGCGGGCGTCGTCCGTGCATCGTTGGCCCGTCATGGGCCTGTAGAACGATACATATAAGGACAACGCATCATGAAGCGGATGCTGATCAATGCCACGCAGGCCGAAGAACGCCGCTTGGCCATCGTCGACGGGCAAAAGCTCCTCGACTACGAAATCGAGATCGAAGGGCGCGAACAGCGCAAGGGCAACATCTACAAAGCCGTCGTGACGCGCGTCGAGCCCTCGCTCGAAGCCTGTTTCGTCGACTACGGCGAAGACCGCCACGGCTTCCTGCCGTTCAAGGAAATCTCCAAGCAATACTTCGCCGAAGGCGTTTCCGCCAACCAGGCGCGCATCCAGGACGTCATCAAGGAAGGCCAGGAACTGGTCGTCCAGGTCGAGAAGGAAGAACGCGGCAACAAGGGCGCGGCCCTCACCACCTTCATCTCGCTGGCCGGCCGCTATGTGGTGCTGATGCCCAACAACCCGCGCGGCGGCGGCGTGAGCCGGCGCATCGAGGGCGACGACCGTGCCGAACTCAAGGAGGCGATGGACCAGCTCGAGTACCCCAAGGGCATGAGCATCATCGCGCGCACCGCCGGCATCGGCCGCTCGGCGCCCGAGCTCCAGTGGGACCTGAACTACCTGCTCAAGCTGTGGACCGCCATCGACGGCGCGGCCAAGGGCGGCAAGGGCGCCTTCCTGATCTACCAGGAATCGTCGCTCGTCATCCGCGCGATCCGTGACTACTTCAATCACGACATCGGCGACATCCTGATCGACACCGACGACATCTACGAGCAGGCGCAGCAGTTCATGGCGCACGTCATGCCCGAGCATGCCGCCCGCGTGAAGCGCTACCGCGACGATGCCGCGCTGTTCAGCCGCTTCCAGATCGAGCACCAGATCGAATCGGCCTATGCACGCACCGTGCAGCTGCCCTCGGGCGGCGCCATCGTGATCGACCACACCGAGGCGCTGGTCTCGGTCGACGTGAACTCGGCCCGCGCCATCAAGGGCGGCGACATCGAGGAAACCGCCACGCGCACCAACCTCGAAGCCGCCGACGAAGTGGCCCGCCAGATGCGCCTGCGCGACCTGGGCGGCCTGATCGTCATCGACTTCATCGACATGGACGAGTCGAAGAACCGCCGCGAAGTCGAAAGCCGCCTGCGCGACGCGCTACGGCAAGACCGCGCCCGCGTGCAGTTCGGCTCGATCAGCAAGTTCGGCCTGATGGAAATGAGCCGCCAGCGCCTGAAGCCGGCGCTCAGCGAAGGCTCGTCGATCCCCTGCCCGCGCTGCGGCGGCTCGGGCCACATCCGCGACACCGAATCGAGCGCGCTGCAGATCCTGCGCATCATTCAGGAAGAGTGCCTGAAGGACAACACGGCCGCCGTGCACGTGCAGGTGCCGGTCGAAGTGGCCTCGTTCCTGCTGAACGAAAAGCGCCCCGAAATCGCCAAGATCGAGCTCAAGCAGCGCGTCACCGTGCTGATGGTGCCCAACAAGACGCTCGAAACGCCGAACTACAAGCTCGAGCGCCTGAAGCACGACGATCCGCGCCTCGACCACATCGAAGCCAGCTACAAGATGGCCGACGAGATCGAGGATCCCACCTCGGTCACGCGCCGCTCGCAGGAGCCCACCAACAAGCAGACGCCGGTCATCAAGGGCGTTCTGCCCGATGCGCCCGCGCCCGTGGTGCCGCCCCGGCCCGAACCGGTGCGTGCGCCGGCCGCCATGGCCCCTGCACCGGTTGCGCCGCCCGTCGCGAGCGCACCGGCACCGGCCGAGACCGGCTTCTTCGCCCGCATCAAGAGCTGGTTCGGCGGCGCGCCGGCACCGGCACCCGCACCGGCCGTGATCCCGGTCGAGCCTCCGAAGCCCACGCGCCGTGATGGCGGCCGCCCTGGCCGCGACGGCGAAGCGCGCGGCGCCCGCGATGGCGAACAGCGCCGGGGTGGCCGCGGCGGCGAAGGCCGCGGCGAAAACGGCAGCCGCTCCGGTGGCCGCGACGGCGAACGCCGCGGCGGCCGCGGTGGCGAGCGCCGCGAAGGACGCGGCAGCGAGACCCGCAGCGAAGCCGCCCAGCCGCGCGAACCCCGTGAACAACGCGAGCCGCGCGAGCTCCGCGAACCTCGCGAGCCCCGTGAAGCACGCGGCCCGCGCGACGGCGAACAGCGCCGCGGTGGCCGCGGCGAGCGCCGCGAAGGCGAAGGCCGCGAGGCACGGCCGGCACCGACCGAGCTGATCGACGGCAACCTCGAAGGCCAGCAGCTGGCATCGGGTGCACCCGCCGGCGATGAAGGCAATGCGCCGGCAGAACGCGCCCCCCGCGGCCGCGGCGAACGCCGGGACCGCGGTGAACGTGGCGAGCGGGCCGAGCGCGGCGAGCGCAATGGCACCGACGCCCCGCGTGATGCATCCGGCGACGACAACGTCGCCCCGCAGGACGGCGCGCAAGCCGAACGCGCACCGCGTGGCGGCCGCGAAGAACGCGCGCCGCGAGGCGAGCGCAACGATGGCCGCCGCGAGCGCCGCAGCGAAGGCCAGCCGCGTTTCGCCAACGGCGAAGCACCGGCCAACCTCGACGAAGCGGACATCCGCATCGCCGAGGCCGCCGAAATGGCACCGGCCAATGAAGGCGAAGCCGGCACCGGCGAGCAGCAGGCACCGCGCCGCGAAGGCGAAGAGCGCCGCGGCCGTTCGCGCGACCGCTACGGCCGCGACCGCCGCGAACGCGGTCCGCGCGACGACAGCGAAGCCAGCGTGGCCGGCGCATCGGCCGACAACGCCGAGGCCAGCGAAGCACCGACACGCGAGCAGGCCCAGCCGCTGGCAACGGCAGAGCGCGCTGCGATGCCTGATGAAGAAGCGCGCGAACCGAAGCCGCGCAGCTACTTCGACCGTCCCGCCGCAGCGCCCGCGCCTGCCGCAGCACCCGCTGCGGCCACGGTCGCCACGGTAGCCGCACCCACGGCGGCGCCTGTCGCCGTCGAGAGCAGCAGCAAGCCCGCGGCTGCGGCCAACGGCCGGGCACTGCCGAAGGTGCAGCACTTCGAGCTGCCGCTGACCGAACTCGCGCAGATCGCCGAGAGCTCGGGCCTGCAATGGGTGAACTCGGATGCCGAGCGCATTGCACAGGCCCGCGCAGCGATTGCGGCCGAGCCGAAGCCGGTGCACGTGCCGCGCGAGCGCCCGCCTGCGATCGTGCTCGACGACGGTCCGCTGGTGCTGGTTGAAACCCGCCGCGAACTCGGCGCGATGACGCTGCCCTTCGAAAAGGCGCCTTCCGATGCGCAAGGCGTGAACTGAAGAAGACCGGGCCCCACGGCCCGGGAACAATGAAGAACGGCGCCACATCGGCGCCGTTTTTTTTATGGGGAATGCAAAAGCGGCAAACGCCGCAGCGCGGGGCCGATGCCGATGCCGGTTCAGGCCTTCTCGGTCTGCGCTGCGCGCTTCCAGGCCGCTGCGGCCTGCTCTTCATCGCCGCGCGTTTCGGCCAGTTCAGCCAGTGCCAGCCAGGCGCGCCGGTACAGCTCGGTGTCCTGCAGGCCCAGGCCGGCCTGCATCAGCAGCTGCTGGGCCTTGCCCCAGAGCTGGCGCTTCATGCAGGCCATGCCCGCGAGGTACTGCAGGTTGGGATCGCGCGGGTTGTTGCGCTGCGCCGTTTCGATGCGGGCCAGCCAGTCGGCATCCACCGAGTCGAGCCCCGCCTCGAGCGCGCGCGCCATCTTGACGCGCAGCGTGTCGCCCAGGCCCCGGGGCTGCGACACCATGCGCTCCCAGGCCGGCAGCAGCCAGCCGCGCGCCAGCGACAGGTCGCCGCGCAGCGCCACCATGCGTTGGGCGGCGTGAATCGCGACCTCGGGCATTTCGCGCTCGGCGGCGTCGAGCTCGGCCCAGGCGCGAAGCAGCTGTGCCGGGTCATGCGCGCCCGACAGCAGTTCGGTGGCGAGTCCGCGCACGATGCTCTGCGCCGCGCCATCGGAAAAGGCCCGGTGCTTGGCGAGCAGGCGCGCCGTTTCCAGTGCTTCGAGCGTGCGCCCGTCCTGGCGCGCCGCTTTCAGGCGGATGCGCAGCGCGAGCGTTCGCCGCTGCACGCCTTGGGGAAGCTCCTCGAGCCGGGCCAGAGCCCCGGCGGGATCGCGGTCTTCGAGTGCCCAGCGCGCCGCGCGCAGTTGCACGCCCTCGCGCGTTTCGGGGCTGGCCAGCACATTGCGGTCGACGCTTTCGTTGAGCGCCTGCTGCAGGTGCGCGTCGCGCGCGGGCCGGTCCTGCAGGGCCTGCGCGCTCTCGGCGGCCAGCAGGTGAGACAGCACGCGAACCTGCTGGGCCTGCGGCAGGCTCGCGCCGAGCGCGGCCAGCGTTTTTTCCTGCACCAGCGCAGCTTGCGCGGCCTTGCGCGCGCGCGAGAAGCGGCCCGACAGCAGCTGCACCATGGCGTCCAGCAAGGACGAATGCAGCATGCGTTCCTTTTGCTGCAGCCGCCATTGGCGCGCCTGGGTCGGCAGCGAGAACAGCGCCGCCAGGCCGCGCAGTGCAAGATGGAGCAGCACGAATGCGGCCAGCAGGATGACCAGCACCAGGTTCAGCGACAGGTCGACGCGCCAGGGTGGCCAGAACACGGTGATCGTGCCCTGGTTGTTGCCCGCGAACAGCGCCACCGCCGCCGCGACGGCGAACAGCGCGAGGAGCCAGAGCGCGGCTCTCACGTCAGCGCCCCGCCGCCGCCGTGGCCAGCGCGGACAGGGTGTCGTCGATGCGCGGGGGTTCGGCGGTTTTCACCAGCGCCTGCAGCTGCTGCAACTGCGTGGCGGCGGCCTGCGTGCGCCGCGATGCGGGATCGAAATAGCGGTTCAGCGATGCGGCCACCGTGGCGAGTTCGCTGCGCGCGGCGTCCACCTGCCGCGACAGCAGCGAGAGCCGCGCATTGAGCAGCTTGAGCTTGAGGTTCTCGCGCAGGAAATAGGTCTGGTCGGGTGCCAGCAGCACCGCCTCGGGACGCTCGATGCGCCCGACCCGCACCAGCGACCGCGCTTCGGCGCGCACCGTCAGCAGCACCCGCTCCCACCAGGCGGCGTCGGCGGGAATGGGTTCGGGCTGCCAGGCATTGAGCCCCGAGCCGCGCGTGGCCACGGCGTTGAGCGGCGGCAGGTCGTCCACGCTGCGCATCAGCTCGTCGAGTTTTTGCAGCGCCTCGCCGCTGTCGGCGCTCGCGCTGCTGCGCAGGCGGTCGGCATCGCGTTGCATGGCGCGCTGCAGCGGCGCGAGCCGGGGCTGCGCGGCGCGCGCGATGCGCAGGTCGCCGGACTTGAGGGCCGCGAGCAAGGGTTCCACGCTGCCCGTGACCTGCGCCTGCTGCAGGGCCAGGCGCACGGCCGATTCGATGTCGACCACCAGGTTCTCGTCGCGCGAACGCGAGAGGCTTTGCATCAGTTCCTCGAGCTGCGAGCGCTGCAGCGCGACCTCGGCAACGCGGGTTTCGGTGAGCGCGGCGCGTGCCGCGGTGTCCCGCACCGTGTCGATGGCCTGGCGGGCGAGCGTGCGCGCCTCGAGCGATTGGGCCAGCGCATCGGCGCTCTGGCGCGCCAGCTGCTCCTGCATGCCGCCGACCTTCTGCCAGAGCGAGATGGTCATCACCAGGGCCGCCAGTGCCACGATGGCCAGCAGGCCGAAGCCGATGCGCGAGAGCATCGTTGCGGCGGCCGCCTGCGATTCGGGCGACTGCGCCATTGCCAGCGTGGCGGGCACCGGCGCGGCGGCAGATGGGGGGGAGAAGTCGTCGGACGGGGACGCGGCACTCATGTGAAGGATTCTATCGACGCGACCAGGGCTTCCCGCAGAGGCGGGCACACGCGCACCGAACCGAATCCCGCGGCCCGCGCGGCTTCGGCGATGCGCGCATGGGTCGCCACCGCGCTTGCCGCATGCCAGTCGATGCCCGGCATGGCATCGCGCAGGTTGGCAATGGCCTCCGAACTGCTGAACAGCCAGACCGCACGTCCCGCGGCGCCGTCGAGTGCCAGTGCACGCGCCGCGTCGTCGAAGGATGGCGGCAGGCGCCGGTAGGCGACCACGGTGTCGCGCAGCCCCCGGGCGGCGTCGATCTCGTGGGCGAGCCAATCGCGCCCGCTCGGGTGGCCGGCCGCATCGCCGCCGCGCACGATCAGCACGCGCACGCCCTGGCCGACCTGCCCTCTCACACGCTCCCACAGGGCCTCGGAGTCGAAGCGGGCGGCGTCGGAAGGCGGTGCGTCGATGGCGTCTTGCGGCACGCCGGCACGCAAGAGCGCGCGCGCCGTGCCCGGTCCCGTGGCCCAGAAGCGCGGGCCGGCCGGGCGTTGTCCTTCTTCCGCGTGCAGGAAGAAATGCTCGACGGCGGTGGCGCTCACGAACATCAGCGCCGCGTAGTCGGGAAGATGCTTCCACGCTGCGCGCAACGGCTCCACCTCGATGGCGGGTTCGATGGCGATCAGCGGCAGCACCGCGGCATCCAGCCCGGCGGCCCGGAACTCGTGCGCCCATTGCGCGGCCTCGCGCGCCGGCCGCGTGACGATGACGGGCTTGGCGGCCATCGTTGTTTGAAGAATCTTCAGTGCGCGCCGGCGTCGCGCAGCAGCGCGGCAGCGCGTTCGCCGAGCGCGCCGGCCTGCGCGAAGTCGGCGGCCGGCGCCTGTGCATGAACCCGCACCAGCGCGGCGTTGCCTTCGGGGTCGCCCCAGGCCGCATCGACGCGCAGCGCCCCATCGGCCTGCCAGCGCGCATGGGCTGCCAGCGGCATGGAACAGCTGCCGCCCATCGACCGGCTCACCGCGCGCTCGGCGGCGGTGGCCAGCCAATCGCGCGAGTGCGACAGCGTGGCCAGCAGCGCGATCAGGTCGGTGCGGTCGGCCCGCACCTCGATGCCGAGCGCGCCCTGCCCCGCGGCCGGCAGCATGGTGTCGGGATCGAAGGCGACCCGGATGCGGTGCTCGAGCCCCAGCCGCTTGAGCCCGGCCGCCGCGAGCACGATGGCGTCGTAGTGGCCTTCGTCGAGCTTGCGCAGGCGGGTGTCGAGATTGCCGCGCAGCGGCTCGATGCGCAGGTCGGGCCGCAGGGCGCGCAGCAGCACCACGCGCCGCAGGCT
Organism: Variovorax sp. SPNA7; assembly: GCF_033807855.1. NCBI lineage: Bacteria > Pseudomonadati > Pseudomonadota > Betaproteobacteria > Burkholderiales > Comamonadaceae > Variovorax > Variovorax sp. SPNA7. The sequence continues at coordinate 1,496,369 of NZ_CP138513.1, read as the reverse complement.
GGAGGTGCCGACGACGGCGCCCTGCGGCAGCTCGTCGAGCGAGGCATGGTGCGGCGCCACCAGCGCATCGCGGGGGTCTTCGCGCTCCAGCACGCAGGCCAGCACGAAGCCCTCGGGCAGGTCCATCGGCACGTCCTTGAGCGAATGCACCGCGATGTCGGCGCGGCCTTCCTCGAGCGCGAGTTCGAGTTCCTTCACGAAGAGGCCCTTGCCGCCCACCTTGCTGAGCGACTTGTCCAGGATCTGGTCGCCCCGCGTGGTCATGCCCAGCAGGCTGACCGCGTGGCCTCTTTCCTGCAGCAGCGCCTGCACGTGCTCGGCCTGCCACAGGGCGAGCCGGCTTTCGCGCGTGGCGATCACGATATTGCTCAAGGCCGCTCCCAAAAAGTACATGTTGAAGACCTCCGGAATGCTAGCATGTTGCGCCGCAACAACGCAGACGGCGCATTCTTTCTAGACCAGGAAAAACATCGAAATGAAAGCCAGCAAGACTCCTGCGCCGCCCCGGCGCCGGCAAGCCGAAGACCAGCCGCTGATCGACGACATCCGGCTCCTGGGCCGCATCCTCGGCGACGTGATCCGCGAACAGGAGGGCGAGGAGAGTTATGCGCTGGTCGAGAAGATCCGCACGCTGTCGGTGGCTTTCCGCCGCGATGCCGACCAGGCGGCCGACCGCGCGCTCAAGAACCTGCTCAAGGGCCTGAGCGCGGCCGAGACGGTGCGCGTGATCCGCGCCTTCACCTATTTCAGCCACCTGGCCAACCTGGCCGAAGACCGGCACCTGATCCGCCGCCGCACCGAGGCCGAGCGCGCCGGCGAAAGCGCCGACGGCGACCTGCAGACCGCCCTCGCGCGCATCCGCAAGGCCGGCGTCAAGCCCGACGAGGTGGTGGCTTCGCTGGCACGCAGCTATGTGTCGCCGGTGCTCACCGCCCACCCCACCGAAGTGCAGCGCAAGAGCATCCTCGATGCCGAGCGCGCCATTGCGCAGCTGCTCACCACGCGCGACGAGATCAAGCTGCGCCAGAGCGCCTATGCCGGCGCCAAGGACGCGCTCACGCCGATCGAGTTTGCCGAGAACGAAACGCAGATGCGCATCCGCGTCACGCAGATCTGGCAGACGCGGCTGCTGCGCTTTTCCAAGCTCACCGTGGCCGACGAGATCGAGAACGCGCTGAGCTACTACGAAGCCACCTTCCTGCGCGAGATTCCGCGCGTCTATGCCGACCTCGAAAAGGCGCTGGGCCAGGGCGGCGTGGTGCCTTCGGTGGCGCCGTTCCTGCGCATGGGCCAGTGGATCGGCGGCGACCGCGACGGCAATCCCAACGTGACGGCCGAAACGCTCGAATACGCGCTGCGCCGACAGGCCGAGCTGGCACTGCGCCACTACCTCACCGAAGTGCACTACCTGGGCGGCGAGCTCTCGCTGTCCGCCACGCTGGTGGACGTGTCGGTCGAGATGCAGGCGCTGGCCGAGCGCTCGCCCGACACCAGCGAGCACCGCAAGGACGAGCCCTACCGCCGCGCGCTCACCGGCGTGTATGCGCGCCTGGCGGCCACGCTGCGCGATCTCACCGGCGGCGAAGCTGCGCGCCACGCCGTGCCGCCGCAGAACCCCTACGCCAAGGCCGAGGAATTCCTGGCCGACCTGCACACGGTGGAAGAGTCGCTCGTCGAGAAGCACGGCAGCGTGCTGGCGGCGCCGCGCCTGCGGCCGCTGATCCGCGCGGTCGAGGTGTTCGGCTTCCACCTGGCCACGGTCGACCTGCGCCAGAGCTCGGACAAGCACGAGGCCGTGATCGCCGAGCTGCTGGCCACCGCGCGCATCGAGCCCGCCTACGCCTCGCTGGCCGAGGAAGCCAAGCAGACGCTGTTGCTCAAGCTGCTCGACGACGCGCGTCCGCTGCGCGTGCCCGATGCCGAGTACTCGCCGCTGGCGCAGAGCGAGCTCGCAATCTTCGCGGCCGCGCGCACCGCGCGTGCGCGCTACGGCGCGGCGGCCATCCGCCACTACATCATCAGCCACACCGAGACGGTGAGCGACCTGCTCGAGGCCCTGCTGCTGCAAAAGGAAGTGGGCCTCCTGCGCGGCGCGATGAACGGCAAGGCCACCTGCGACCTGATCGTGGTGCCGCTGTTCGAAACCATCGAGGACCTGCGCAATGCCGCGCCCATCGTGCGCGCCTTCTATGCGCTGCCGAACATCCAGGCGCTCATCGAGCGCTCGGGCGCCGAGCAGGACGTGATGCTCGGCTACAGCGACAGCAACAAGGACGGCGGCATCTTCACGAGCAACTGGGAGCTCTACCGCGCAGGCATCGCGCTGGTGGCGCTGTTCGACGAACTCAACAAGAAGAAGGCCAACCCTATCAGGCTGCGCATGTTCCATGGCCGCGGCGGCACGGTGGGACGCGGCGGCGGCCCGAGCTACCAGGCCATCCTCGCGCAGCCGCCCGGCACGGTGCGCGGCCAGATCCGCCTCACCGAACAGGGCGAGGTCATCGGCTCGAAGTACGCCAACCGCGAGATCGGCCGGCGCAACCTCGAGACGCTGGTGGCCGCCACCTTGGAAGCCACGCTGCTGCCGCAGGCCAAGTCGGCGCCCGCCACATTCCTTTCAGCGGCGGGAGAGCTGTCGGCCGCGAGCATGTCGGCCTACCGCAAGCTGGTCTATGAAACACCGGGCTTCGGCGATTATTTCTTCGGCTCCACGCCGATCCGCGAGATTGCCGAACTCAACATCGGCTCGCGTCCCGCCTCGCGCAACCCGAGCCACAAGGTCGACGACCTGCGCGCCGTGCCATGGAGCTTCAGCTGGGGCCAGTGCCGGCTCACCATTCCCGGCTGGTTCGGCTTCGGCTCGGGCGTGGAGCAGTTCCTGGCGTCGGCCGCAACGCCGGCCGCGCGCAAGGAGCGCATCGCGCTGCTGCGCCGCATGTATGCGCAGTGGCCGTTCTTTCGCACGCTGCTCTCCAACATGGACATGGTGCTGGCCAAGAGCGACCTCGCGCTGGCTTCGCGCTACGCCGAACTCGTGACCGACCGCAAGCTGCGCCAGAAGGTGTTCTCGATGATCGACACCGAATGGCACCGCACCTCCGACGCGCTCACCCTCATCACCGGCGCCAAGCAAAGGCTCGAAGGCAACGCCGAGATGCAGCGCTCGGTGCGCCACCGCTTTCCGTACATCGACCCGCTGCACCACCTGCAGGTCGAGCTGATGCGCCGCTTCCGCGCGGGCGAAGGCGGCGAGCGGCTGCAGCGCGGCATCCACATCTCGATCAACGGGGTGGCAGCCGGCCTGCGCAACACGGGCTGAGTGGCTGCGGATCGACGGGAAAGAAATCGCGCAATAGCAAACCGTAAGGTCAATTAAGAGAGTAGGGTCGGGAACGTTCAAAGTTTTTCTCGCTATCTCTCGCAATTGCGCGGCAGCTCGAGTCGTATTCAGGAGCCCGTTGCAATGTCTACCCCGCAGTCGCTGACCCATTCACAGATCGATTTCGTCAACAACGATTTCGAAGCCCTGGCCTCCCACATGCGCCATTGCGCACGTGCCCACGGGCGATGGTTCCCGGTGCGAAGCCACATGCAGCGGGTACGCGCACTCCTTGCAGGCCGGATCGTCACGATGGCCTGCGTTGCGGTCGCCCTCGTTGGTATGGGGCTGTTCGCCCTCGCTTGAGGGTGGCCGCCCCTGAACCGACCCGGGCTGCAATTTCGCCCGCGAGGGGGCGAACAGGCAGCACCCCCTTCGAATTCCGGACAAAGGCGGCGCGATGAGCGCCGCCTTTGTCGTTGATCGGCTCGCAGATCTCAGCAGCTACGCGCGCACGCTGCTCCTCGCTCCCCATGAGCCGGTGGCACCGCCGATCCGCGCCGAACTCTTCGGAGCCCAGCGCTTCGAACAGCACGGCCACAGCCTGGCCCGCGCCCAGGCGGTCGAACTCGACCCGCACCGCGAACGCGAGGGAGCGCCCTTTTTTCCGCGCGTGGACGAGAACCTCGAATCGCTGCGCAACGCCTTCGACTACATCGCGCTGATCTCGCGGAGCGGGCGCTATGTGTCTCCCGCGGCCGAATGGCTGCTCGACAACTTCCATCTGGTGGAGGCGCAGCTCCAGCAGATCCACGACGGCGTGCCGCGCAGCTACTACGCGCGCCTGCCCAAGCTCGCCACGCCGCCGCTCGCGGGCCTGCCGCGCGTCTACGGCATGGCGTGGGCCTACGTGGCCCACACCGACAGCGTGCTCGACAAGACGCTGTTCACCGCCTTTCTCAACGCCTACCAGGACATCGACGAGCTCACGCTCGGCGAGCTGTGGGCGCTGCCCACCACCCTGCGCGTGGTGCTGCTCGAAAACCTGCGCCGCCTGGCCGAGAGCATTGCGGAGAACAAGGTGGCACGCGAAATAGCACACGCGGTGTGGGACGCAGCGCCGCACCTGTCGACGCAAGACCTCGGCACGCTGTACCGCGCATTGCAAAGCCACAACCTGCAGGACGCCTACCTCACGCAGCTCTGGCAGCGCCTGCCGGTGGAGCATGGCGAGAACGTGCCGGCGCTGGTGCGCTGGACCGAACAGCACTGTCCCAACGGGCCGGCGCTGATCGGCGAGGCGCAGAACGCGCAGGCCGCGGCGAACCTCACGGTCGGCAACATCATCACCACGCTGCGCATGATCGGCCAGGTCGAGTGGAGCGACCTGATCGAACCCGTGAGCCGTTCGCTGCGCGTGCTGCGCGAGCTGCCGAGCTTCGCCGACGAAAGCGAGCTCACGCGCCAGCAGATCACGCATGCGATGGAGCGGATCGCGCGCGACAGCGGCCGGTCCGAGCGCGAGGTGGCGCAGGCCGTGGTGCGGCTCGCAGCCGCTGCGCCGGACGACGGCGCAAGCGCCGGCACGGATCGCGCCGACGGCACCGCCGGCTGCTACCTGTTCGGGCAGGGGCGTGGCGCGCTGCTCGCGGCACTGCAATCCGACGCAGCGGTGCGCCGTGCCGACCGCCCGGCAGGGGTGCGGCCGCGGCACAGCCGCCGCGGCTGGCGCCTGCCGGCCTATGTGCTCTTCATCGTCCTGGGCACCGCGTGGCTGCTGGCGGCCGTGGCGCACGGCCTGCCGCAGCCTCGCGGCTGGACCACCCTCGCGGCGATGGCGCTGCTCGCATGGCCGCTCTCGGAGGCGTTGATCGCGCTGGTGCAGCGCATCATGGCCGAGTCGGTGCGGGTGCAGGCGCTGCCGCGCCTCGACTTCGCAGCCGGCATTCCCGAGCGGCACCGCACGCTGGTCGTCATTCCCACCCTGCTGAGCTCGCCTGCGAACACTGCGCAGCTCGCCCATCGGCTCGAACTGCACTGGCTCGCCAATCGCGAGGCGCACGCCCAGTTCGCGCTGCTGACCGACTGGGCCGACGCGCCCCAAGCCTCGCTGCCGGAAGACGCACCGCTGCTCGACGATGCCATCGCGCGCATTGCCGCGCTCAATGCGAAATATTCGGCGCCCGCCGGCGCGGCCTCGCGCTTCCTGCTGCTGCACCGGCCGCGCAGCTGGAGCGGTACCGAGGAACGCTGGATGGGCTGGGAGCGCAAGCGCGGCAAGCTCGAAATGCTGCTGCGCCTGCTGGCAACCAGCGACGCCAGCGGCTTTCTGCCGCTGGCGCCGGGCCAGCAGCTGGCCCCGGGACCAACGCCCTATGTGCTGACGCTCGACAGCGACACGGGCCTGCCGCCGGGCGCGCTGCGCGAACTGGTGTCGATCGCCGCCCACCCGCTCAATGCGCCCGAGATCGATGCGCAGAGCCGGCGCATGGTGGCAGGCTTCGGCATCCTCCAGCCGCGCATCGTGACGCCGTTCCCGATGCGCAGCGAGCGCTCGTTCTTCCACTGGATGTTTGCCGGGCAGTGCGGGCTCGACCCCTACGGCAGCGGCGCGTCCGACATCTACCAGGACGTGTTCGGCAGCGGCTCCTTCACCGGCAAGGGCCTGCTGAACGTGCGCGCGGTGCATGCCGCGCTCGACAGGCGCCTGCCCGACGGCGCAGTGCTGAGCCATGACCTGCTCGAAGGCACGGTCGCGCGCTGCGCGATGGTGAGCGACGTGGTGCTGATCGAGGACCACCCGCACCACTCGGGCGTGGCCGCATCGCGCGTGCACCGCTGGGTGCGCGGCGACTGGCAGCTGCTGCCGCTGCTGTGGCGCGCCAGGCACTTCGGCATCGACGCGCTCGGGCTCTGGAAGATGGGCGACAACCTGCGCCGCTCGCTGGTGGTGCCCGCCTCCTTCGCGCTGCTGGTGCTCGTGGTCTTCACGCAGGCCATGCCGCTCGGATGGGCGCTGGCCGCGGTCGCCTCGGCGCTCACGCTCGGGCCGCTGCTCGGTGCCCTGGCCGGGCTGGTGCCGACGCGCCGCGCCATCGAGCTGCGCCACTTCCTCGACGTCGGCGCGGTCGAGCTGCTGCGGGCCGCGGCGGGCGCAGCCTGGCAGTTCGTGCAGCTGGCGGCGCAGACGCGCCTGCTGCTCGATGCGATGTTCCTGGCGACGTGGCGGCTGACGGTCAGCCGCAGGCACCTGCTCCAATGGACCACCACCGCGCAGGCCCAGGCCCAGGCCAGCCAGCAGCTGCCGCCCTTTCTGCGCAACGCGGCCCTCAGCAGCGTGCTGTGCCTGGCGCTGGCCGTGGTGGCGGCGCGCTGGAGCGCCTATCCGGTGGCCGGGCCGCTGATGTTCGTGATCTGGGCACTGGCGCCGTTCGCGGCCTGGTGGAGCAGCCGGGTCGATGCGCAGGTGCCCGATCCGCTCCGCGCCGAACAACGCGGCTACCTCGAGAAACTGGCGCACGACACCTGGCGCTTCTTCGAGCACGTCGTCGGCCCGGAAGACAACCACCTGCCGCCCGACAACCTGCAGCTCGAACCCCAGCCGACCATCGCCCACCGCACCTCGCCGACCAACATCGGCATGTACCTGCTGGCCACCTGCTGCGCGCGCGAGTTCGGCTGGATCGACACCGCGGTGCTGCTCGCGCGCATCACGGCCACGCTCGACACCGTCGACCGCATGCAGAAGCACCAGGGCCATCTCTTCAACTGGTACCACACGCAGACGCTGCAGCTGCTGCCGCCGGCCTACGTGTCCAGCGTCGACAGCGGCAACCTCGCGGGCCACCTGGTGGCCGTGGCGCAGGCCTGCCGCGCCTTTGCTGCCGAGGGCTGCCAGAGCCATGAGGAACCCGCGCTGGAGGCGCTGGCACGGCGTTGCGATGCGCTGCACAGCGGCATGGATTTCAGCGGCCTCTACGACCCCAAGCGGCACCTGTTCCACATCGGCCTGCGCGTCGAGGAGAACGTGCTCGACGCGAGCTACTACGACCTGCTGGCCTCCGAGTCGCGCCTCTTGAGCTTCCTGGCGATTGCGAAGGGAGATGTACCCCGCCGCCACTGGATGGCGCTGGGCCGGCCGTTCATGCTGGTGGGTTTCCAGCCCGGGCTCAAGTCCTGGTCCGGTTCGATGTTCGAGTACCTGATGCCCGCGCTCGTGATGCCCGAACCCGACGACGGCCTGCTGCAGGTGGCCAACAGCGCGGCCATCGCCGAGCAGCAGGCCTTCGGCCGTTCGCTGAACATGCCGTGGGGCGTTTCGGAATCGGCCTACTTCGCGCAGGACCATTCGCTGGCCTACCAGTACTCGCCCTTCGGCGTGCCGCGCCTCGCGCTGCGCCGCACGCCGCCCGCCGACCGCGTGGTGTCGCCCTACGCGAGCGCCATGGCCGCCGTGCTGGCACCGGTCGCGGCGGTGGCCAACCTGGAACTGCTCGAATCGCTCGGCGCGCGCGGCGAGTTCGGCTTTCACGACGCGGTGGATTTCACCACCTCGCGCCAGGCCGATGGCCAGGATTTCACCGTGGTGCGCAACTTCATGGCGCACCACCAGGGCATGTCGCTGGTGGCGCTGTGCCATGTGCTGCGCGCCGAGGCACCGCGCCGCTGGTTCGGCAGCGCCGCGCTGGTGCAGGCACACGAGTCGCTGCTGCACGAACGCACGCCGCGGCAGATCATCGGCAGCGCCGACCCGCGCACGCCGCCCGAGCCCAGCCTGGCCGAACTGGCGCCGCTGTTCCAGCCCCGCTCGGTGGACCCGACGGTGTCCGGCTTCCAGCCCACGCACCTGCTGTCGAACGGGCGCTACACCGTGGCTCTGCGCGCCAACGGCGCAGGCGTGAGCCGCTGGCACGCGTTCAACGTGACCCGCTGGCGCGACGATCCGCTGCGCGACGGCCACGGCACCTTCTTCTATCTGCGCAATACCGCAAAGGATGGAGAAAAGCACGAACTCGTCTCGCTCACCGCCCTGCCCGCGCCCGGCGCCGGCTGGACCTACCGCACCCGCTTTCTCGCCGAGCAGGTGCAGTTCGATGCGGCCGGCGACGACTTGCAAGTACGCACCACGGTGCTGATCAGCCCCGAAGACGACACCGAGCTGCGCAACATCACGCTGCACAACGCCGGCAAAGAGGCCCGCACGCTCGAGCTCGTCTCCTACTTCGAGCCGGTGCTGTCGTATCCCAAGGCCGACGAGGCGCATCCGGCCTTCGCCAACCTGTTCGTCGAATCGCGCTGGGAGCCCGCGTGGCGCGCGCTGCTGCTGACACGCAAGCCGCGCCTGCATGGCGACCCGATGGTGGCCGCCGCGCACTTCCTGGCCTCAGTCGATGCCCATGTGATTTCCATCGACTGCATGACCGACCGGCGCGCCTTCATCGGCCGCAACCGCTCGCTCGCGAGCCCCGCGCTCGATGCGCAGCCGCTGGCCGCCGACGGCACGCCGGTGAACGGACTCGATCCCATCGCCTGCCTGCGCGTGCGCCTGTCGATCGCACCGGGCGCCACTGCGCGGCTGTGCTTCGCGACCGCCGCCGACGAAAGCATCGAGGCGCTGATGCCCAGGATCGACCGCTACCAGGAGCCGATGCATGTGGAGCGCGCCACGCGCATGGCCGCCACGCTGGCGCAGGTGCGGCTGCGCGACCTGAGCATCGCACCGGCCCAGACCTTCGCGCTGCAGGACCTGACCACCATCCTCACCTACACCACGCCGCGCGGGATGAAGGACCGCGGCCTCATCGACCGGCGGCAGATCTGGCGCTTCGGCATCTCGGGCGACAAGCCCATCGTGCTGGTCGCGATCCATTCGATGAACGGCATGGGGCTCCTCAATGCACTGCTGCGCGCGCAGCCGTGGTGGGGCTTTGGCGGCGTCGCCTGCGACCTGGTGGTGCTCAACAGCGAGCCGAATTCCTACCTGATGCCGCTGCAGCGCGAGATCGAGACCCTGTGCCTGCGCGTGGCGCAGCAGACCCAGAACAGCTTTCCCCGCAACGACACGGCGGGCTTCTATCTGCTGCGCGACCACGACGTGGCGCCCTCGGAGAAGGCCACGCTTTCGAAGCTGGCACGCGTGGTGTTCACCGCCGATGGGCGCTCGCTCGAAACGCAGGTGGCGGCGCTGCACGAGGCGCGGGTCGACACCGGCGCGGACGCCGAGACCCCGGCTGCATCGTCGCGTGCCGCGCTGCTGGCACGGCCCGCGTCGGCGCCTTCCGCGGAAGCGCCCGTGGGAAGCTTCGATGCCGAGAGCGGCGAGTTCCGCTTCGAGGTCGGCGCCGGCCAGCGAACGCCGCGCCCGTGGATCAACGTGATCGCCAACGCCGGCTTCGGCTTCCAGGTGTCCGAATGGGGCACCGGCTTCACCTGGGCCGGCAACAGCCGCATGCACCAGCTCACGCCGTGGTCGAACGACCCGGTGCAGGACCCGGCCTTCGAACACTACCTGCTGCAGGACGCGGCCTCGGGCGCGCTGCTGCCGCTCACGCCGGCGGGCCAGGGTGCAGGGGATGGTGGCGAGGTGCGCCACCGCGTGCGGCATGGCCAGGGCTACACGGTCTTCGAATGCCGGCAACAGGAACTCGCACTCGAGACCACCTTCTTCGCGGACCGGGACGATGCCGTCAAGCTGGTGCACGTGCGCGTGCACAACCAGGGCGCCGGCCCGCGGCGCCTGCGCGCGCTCGGCATGGCCGAGTGGCAGCTCGGCGCCGCGCGCGGCGAACGGCGGACCGTTCATTGCTGGAAGCCCGAAGACCAGCCCGCGGTGTTCGGCCAGCAGCGTGAATCGAGCACGGGCTTCGGCGGCAGCACGGCTTTCCTGCTGCTGGCGGGTTTGCCGGACGCCACGCAGTGGACCTGCGACCGCAACGAATTCTTCGCCGGGCGCGGCATCGTCGAAGTGCCGGACACGCTGGCGCGGCGCGCCGGCGGCGGGCTCGACGCCTGCGCGGCCATCGGCGGCGAGCTGGTCGTCGGCGCCGGCGAGAGCGCCAGCTTCAGCTTCGTGCTGGGCCATGCCGACGACGCCGATGCGGCGCTCGCTCTCGCCCGCCGCTGGCGCCAGCGCGACGTGCCCGAAGCCCTGGCGCAGGTGCGGGGCTTCTGGGACGAGCTGCTGGGTCGCCTCGAGGTGCGAACGCCCGATCCGCTGTTCGACGCCATGGTCAACCGCTGGCTCATCTACCAGACGCTGGCCTGCCGCCTCTGGTCGAAGGCCGGCTTCTACCAGGCCGGGGGCGCCTTCGGCTTTCGCGACCAGCTGCAGGACGCGATGGCCTTTGCGCTCACCGATCCCGCGCGGCTGCGCGCGCAGATCCTGGCCAATGCGGCGCGGCAGTTTCCCGAAGGCGACGTGCAGCACTGGTGGCACATGCCCGGCGGCGCCGGCGTGCGCACGCATTTTTCGGACGACCTGCTGTGGCTGCCCTTTGCGACGGCCCACTACGTCGAGGTGACCGGCGATGCCGCGCTGCTCGACCACGCGGCCCCGTTCATCGAAGGTCCCGCGATTCCCGAGGGCGCCGAAGACGCCTACTACGCGCCGCAGCACAGCGGCCGCACGGCCACCGTGTTCGAGCACGGCGCGCTGGCCATCGACCGCAGCCTGGAGACCGGCGTGCACGGCCTGCCGCTGATGGGCACTGGCGACTGGAACGATGGCATGAACCGGGTCGGCCACGAAGGCCGCGGCGAATCGGTCTGGCTTGCATGGTTCCTGTGCAGCGTGGTCGAGCAATTCGCGCCGATTGCGCAGGCGCGTGGCGAGCACGGCCGGGCCGCGCGCTGGAACGAGGCGCGGCGCGGCTGGATCGCCGCGCTGCACGATGCCGGCTGGGACGGCGCCTGGTTCCGCCGCGCCTTCTTCGACAACGGCGCGCCGCTCGGCTCATCGGCCAATGAGGAGTGCCGCATCGACCTGATCGCGCAGGCGTGGTCGGTGCTCTCGGGCGCATCGGACGACGCCCACACCGGCCCGGCGATGGCCGCCGTCAAGGAGCATCTGCGCGACGAGCCAGCCGGCCTGCTGCACCTGCTGGCGCCGCCCTTTGCCCGTTCGGCCAACCATCCCGGCTACATCCAGGCCTACCCGCCCGGCGTGCGCGAGAACGGTGGCCAGTATTCGCACGCCGCCGTGTGGGCGCTGATGGCGCAGGCACTGCAGGGCGACCACGAAGCGGCATGGCAGAGCTTTGCGGGCCTGAGCCCGGCGCACCGCGCGATGCATCCCGGGCGCGGACCCGCCTACGAGCTGGAGCCCTACGTGATGGCCGGCGACATCTACAGCGCCGCGCCGTATGTCGGGCGCGGCGGCTGGAGCTGGTACACCGGCTCGGCCGCATGGCTGCACCGCGCCGCGGTCGAAACGCTGCTGGGCCTGCGCGTGAAGGGCCGCATGCTCGCGCTGACGCCGCGCGTGCCCGCGCACTGGCCGGGCTTCGAGATTGCGCTGCGGCTCGGGCAGCGGCGCCTGACGCTGCAATGGGGAACGCCCGGTGCCGCCGCAACGCCCACGCACCACGCGGCCATCGGCGAATGGATCGACTGGCAGGCGCTGCCGGCGGATGCGGTGCTGCACGTGAGTTAAGGTCGCGGACCGATTCCACCTGCCTGTCCATGACCACCATCCAGTCCCGCCGCAAGCTCATCGTCGTCATCCTGCTGTGCCTGGCGGTCGGTGGGGGGCTCGTGCGGCACTACGCGGAGCGCGGCACGACCACGCGCGACATCGGCACGCTGCTGATGGTGCTGTGGGTGCCGATCATCGGCAACGTCATTGCCTGGCTCATCGGCAAGCTGCCGCGGCGCACCCGGCCGGCCGAGCCCGCGACCTTCGATGCGGCGCGCGCGTTCACGCCCCACTTCCTGGCCGAGATCACGCTGCGCCCGCCGGCACTGCCTTCGCACGACGTGCCGCTGGCCGCGGGCGAATACCGCTGTGCGCTGGTGGTCGACAACGAGGGCTTCTCCGCGCGCTGGTTCGTGCCGCAGGGAGAAGCGCTCGCAAGGGGAAAGCCGCATGCGCTCGACATCGAGCTGCTGTCGCCGCAGACCGCGGGGGCGCGGTTTCCTGCAGGTGCGGCCTTTCGCGTGCTGGTGGGCGACTCGTTCATCGCCGATGGGCGGGTGCTGGAGCTTCGCGCACCGTATATCTAGCGAAGCCGGCAAGACCGGGAACAGCAAAAGGGTCGATTGTTCGCCGCCGGGAAACTGACTACTGCCGGCAGGCCCCTTTGTGACAGGCCTGTCCGCTCCGACACTGGGAAGCCTTTCGCAACAACGTGTCGGTACGCGCTTGCCGACGCGGTCCAGGACCTCTTCCCATGATGAATTCACCCAGCAGCAACCCCTGCATCGACGATCTTGCGCCCGAACCCGCCAAGACCACCCGCTCAGCCTGGCTTGCGGTCGGCTCGATCGCCGTCGGCACCTTTGCCATGGTCTCGACCGAGTTCATGCCCATCGGCCTGCTGACCGACATCGCCCACGGCCTGAACGTGTCCGACGGCACGGCCGGCCTGATGATCACCATGCCCGGCGTGCTGGCGGCCCTTGCCGGCCCCGCGCTGATCGTCGCCTCGGGCCGGCTCGACCGGCGCACCGTGCTGATCGCGCTCACCACCTTGCTGATCGCCTCGAACCTGCTGGCCGCCTTTGCACCCAACTTCGCCACCATGCTGGTCGCGCGGCTGATGCTCGGCCTGTGCGTGGGCGGCTTCTGGACCTTTGCGCCGGCCGCGGCCACGCAGCTGGTACCGGACGCCTCCAAGGCGCGGGCCATGTCGCTGGTGCTGGCGGGCGTGTCCGCCGCCACCGTGCTCGGCGTGCCCGCGGGCTCGTTCCTGGGCACGCTGTTCGGCTGGCGCGCCTCGTTCGCGGTGACCGGTGCGCTCGCGGCCGCGGTGCTGCTGGTGCAGCTGTGGCTGCTGCCCGCGATACCGCCGTTGCGCGCCATCGGTGCGCGCGACCTGCTCACGCCGCTGACGCGCCGCATGGCGCAGGTCGGCCTGCTCGCGGTGCTGTTCTTCATTGCCGGCCACTTCGCGGCCTACACCTACCTGAAGCCGCTGCTGCAGCAGGTGTTCGGCCTCGCGCCCAACTCGGTCTCGACGCTGCTGCTGGTGTATGGCGCGGTGGGCTTCGTGGGCACCTTCCTCGGCGGCAGCCTGGTGGCGCGCAGCGTGCGCGGCACCACGCTGCTGGCGGCGCTGATGCTCGCCACCGCGCTCTTGCTGTCGACGGTGATCGGCTCCGGCTTCGTGCCCGGCGCGGTGGTGGTCGTGATCTGGGGCGTGGCCTTCGGCCTGATCCCGGTCGCGCTCACGGGCTGGATGATGGAGGCCGTGCCCGACGCGCCCGAAGCCGGCCAGGCCCTGCTCGTGAGCGGCTTCCAGGTGGCGATCGCCTCGGGCGCGCTGATCGGCGGCGTGACGGTCGACAGCTACGGCATCTCCAGCGCGATGGTGCTCAGCGGCGTGCTGGTGCTGATTGCGGCGCTGATCGTCGGCACGCTGGGCCGGGTGCGCGGCGGCGCCGCGCTGGCTACCTCTTCGGCCGAGTAGCGCGGCTGGCCTCAGCGCCCGCCGCCAGGATCGCATCGAGCACCACGCGCAGGGCCTTGTTGACCGGCTTGTCGCGCCGGATCACCACCGCCAGCGTGCGGTGCATGCGGGGGGCCAGCCGGCTGATCTTCAGGCCCGGGTGCGCGCCGCGGCCCGTCATCGCCATGCGCGGCACGATGCCGTAGCCCAGCCCCGCGGCCACCATTTCCTTCATGGCCTCGACGCTGCCCAGCTCCATGACGGGCTGCGGCTGCAGGCCTTCGGCCGCGAACCAGCGGTCGACCAGCTTGCGCGTGTTGGCCGCGGGCTCGAACAGCACCAGGGGCAGCGCGGCCAGGTCGGCGGGCGCCACGCGCGCCTTCAGCGGCGCAAGGTCGCTGCAGCCGATGGCGACGAACTCGTCGTCGAGCACCGGCACGACGCTCAATGACCGGCCCGCGGCCGGCAGCGTCACCAGCGCAAGATCGCTGCTGTTCTCCTCCACCTTGCGGACATGGTCGTCGGTGTTGCCGGTGCTCACCACGATGCCGAGCGCCGGAAACTGCTCGCGCAGGCTGCGCAGCACGGCCGGCAAGAAATACAGGCAGGCGGTGGCACCGGTGCCCAGCCGCACGCGGCCCGTGACGCCGCTCGCATGGTCCGCCAGCGCGTCGATGGCGTTCTCCACCGCAGTCTCGATGTGGTGGCTGTGCCGCAGCAACTCCGCGCCGGCCGGCGTGGCCTTGGCACGCTTGCCGACGCGCTCGACCAGCCGCACCGCGAGCCTGCGCTCCAGCTGGCGGATCTGCAGGCTCACCGCGGGCTGCGTGAGGCCGAGCCGGTCGGCCGCGGCCGAGAAGCTGCCGGTTTCGATCACCAGGCCGAAAGACCGGAGCTGGTCGAGGTTGAGCGTCTTGTCCAAAGTATTCCTTATGCCTTGCATCAGTCGTCGAAGCTTCACTTATCGACCCGACAGCGTCAAGATCCGGGCCATGCCTTCGCCAACCCAATCTCTCGCCTCCATTGAAATCCTCGACGCCGGGGCGCACCACATGCCCTCGGTGCAGGCCATCTACAGCCGCTACGTGCTGCACGACCTGTGCTCCTTCGAGGAAGAAGTGCCCGGCATCGACGAGATGCAGGCACGCCGCGCCGAGGTGCTTGCGCGCGGCCTCCCCTACCTTGTCGCGGTGAAGGACGGCGAGGTGGCCGGCTACGCCTATGCGAGCCCCTACCGCAGCCGCTCCGCCTACCGGCACACGGTCGA
This sequence comes from Variovorax sp. SPNA7, assembly GCF_033807855.1. Lineage (NCBI taxonomy): Bacteria > Pseudomonadati > Pseudomonadota > Betaproteobacteria > Burkholderiales > Comamonadaceae > Variovorax > Variovorax sp. SPNA7. Next base: position 1,481,179 of record NZ_CP138513.1, on the reverse strand, counting down.
AGATTCGATCTATGTCGCAGAAGGCCTGCAGGGCCATGGCATCGGCCGGGCGCTGCTCCAGGAGCTGATCCGGCGCTGCACCGACGGCGGCTTCACGCAGATGGTGGCGGTGATCGGCAACAGCGCCAATGCCGGCTCGCAGCGCGTGCACCAGGGCCTGGGCTTCGAGACGGTGGGCGTGCTGCGCAACGTCGGCTTCAAGTTCGGTCAGTGGGTCGACACCGTGCTCATGCAACGTGCACTGCGCTGAACCGGCCCCCGCGCGCGGATGGCTCGCGCTGCTGTGCGCGAGCCGGCTGCTGCAGGCCATGGTGGTCACCGCCTATTCCGGCGTGCTGCCCTTCATGATGGCCGACTGGCACATGACGGCCGCGCAGGCCGGCTCGATCCAGAGCGCATGGCACGTGGGCTACATGAGTTCGCTGTTCGCCGTGGGCCTGCTGGCCGACCGCTACGGCCCGCACCGCGTCTTCCTGATCGGCAGCGCGATCAGCGCATGCTCGGCACTGGCTTTCGCGGTCTTCGCGCACGACCATCTTTCGGCGCTGCTGCTCTACGGCCTGGCCGGGCTGTGCGCGGGCGCCTCGTACACGCCGGGCCTGCAGCTGCTCGCGCGCAACGCCGAGCCGGCCGTGCGGGGTCGGGCGATGGGGCTCTTCCTCGGCGCGGCATCGATGGGCTATGCCTTGTCGCTTGCGGTGGTGGCGGCGTTCAGCCATGCGCAGCACTGGCGGCTCGGCCTGCTGGCGGCGGCGGGCTGCACCTTTGCGGGTGCGCTGCTCACGGTGCCGGCACTGCGGCGCATGCGGCCGCCCGCACCGTCCGCCGGCGCGGGAACGCCGCCGCGCGAAGGCACCTGGCATGCACTGTCCGAGACGGTGCGCGACAAGCCCGCCATGGCCGGCAACTGGGCCTATGCCTTCCACTGCTGGGAACTGATGGCCTTGTGGGCCTGGCTGCCGGCCTACCTGGTCGCCTCGGCCGGCGGCGCCGCGCCGTGGCAGGGCGTGGGCATTGCGCTCGCGGCGTTCGCGCACCTGGTGAGCGTGTTCGGCAGCATCGGGGGCGGTGCCGCGTCCGACCGCTTCGGCCGCGCACGCATCATGATGGCCGCCACGCTCATGAGCCTGTGCATGTCCTTTGCGTTCGGCTGGATGTGGACCTGGCCGCTGTGGCTGCTGGCCGCGATGGCCGCCCTCTACAACCTGCTGGCGATCGCGGACTCGTCCGTCTACTCGACCGCGCTGGCCGACGTGGTGGCGCCGCACCGGCTGGGCGTGGCGTACTCGGTGCGCTCGGTGATGGGCTTCGGCGCGGGCGCGCTCAGCCCGTGGGTGTTCGGCCTGGTGCTGGACTGGGGACAGACGCGCTTCGGCTTCGGCAGCACGTACAGCTGGGTGGCGGCATGGAGCTCGGTCGGGCTCGGCGCGCTGCTGGGGCCGTGGATGATCGTGCGCTTCGGCCGCCTGGAGCGCGGCCGGCGCGCGCGGTGAGCTTCACTGCCCGCCGCACGGCCGGACTACTCCCCGAGCAGCTCCCCGATCGGCTGCAGGTCTTCGACCCGGTCGCAGATCGACTTGATCACCATGGTGATCGGAATGCCCAGCAGCAGCCCCCACACGCCCCAGAGCCAGCCCCAGAAGATCACGCCCACGAACACGGCCACCGGGTTCATACGGCTGGTGCGGCTGGTGAGCCAGGGCATCAGCAGGTTGCCGACCAGCGTGTGGATGGCGAGCGACACGCCGGCCACCAGGATGCCCATCTCCAGGCTGTTGAACTGCAGGAAGGCCACCAGCCCCGCGGCCACCAGCACGATCACCGAGCCGACGTAGGGAATGAGGTTGGTCACGCCCGCGATGATTCCCCACACGGCGGCGTTCTCGACCCCGATGGCCCAGAAGGCGAGGCCCGTCGTCACGCCCACCAGCGCGCTGATCAGGATCTGCACCAGCAGGTAGCGCTCGATGTTGCGCGTGATGTCGTCGAGCACATGCACCGTGACCTTTTTCTTCTGCAGGCTGGAGCCGGTGATCTTGATCAGCTTGCGCCGGAAGGTGTCCCCGGAGCACAGCGCGAAGTAGGTCAGGAAGGCGACCAGCGTGAGCTGCCCGATCGCCGCGAGCAGGCCGACGGTGCCGCTCAGCAGGTAGTCGCGCACATTGAAGGACGGCCGCTCGATGACCACGCGCGCGACGCCCTTGCGGGCCGCGACGCGCGCGGAGTTTTCCTCGGCCGCCTTTTCAAGCTGCGCGGCCGCCTGCTGCACGCTTTCGAGCGGCGTGGCGCTGGCGCTCTTGTTCCGGCGCATGGCCTGCCCCAGCTTCTGGGCCGCGACGGGCAGCGAGTCGACCAGCTGCGTGGCGCTGCCCGAGAGCGAATAGCCGGTCCAGCCCACGCCGCCGAACAGGCCGACGAGGATCAGCGCCGCGCCGATCCAGCGCGGCAGCCGCAAGCGGTGCAGCCGGTCGACCAGCGGCGACAGCGCGTAGGTCAGGAGCAGGCTCAGCATCAGCGGGATGAACACGGCCTGGCCCCATCGCAGCGCGAAGACGGCGGCCAGCACGGCCAGCACCACCAGCGAGGCGCTGCGCACGTCGACCGGCATGTGCAGCAGCAGGCGTTCGGGCTCCGGCCGCAGCTCGGGCGGCACGGCTTCGGGCGGGGATTCCAGCACGGGTTGGGGCGGCACCTCGGCCGGGAGCCCTGCCGGCGACGGCTGCAGCTCCGGGGGCGGCTGGGCTGCCGGTGCCTCGCCGGCGGTCTTGTCGTCGTCGGTCATCGCGCTTCCTTCAGCACTTCGCGCACTGCAGCCAATTGTCGCCGCGACACCGCGACCGGTTCGGGAATCGCGTCGAGCCGCAGGGCCCAGCCCTCTGCGTCTTCCCCGTCGTCGTATTTCTCGAGTGCGCGGATGGCCGAGCGCGCCACCAGCGCATTGCGGTGCACGCGCAGGAAGCGCGCGGGATAGCGCTCCTCGAATTCGTTCAGCGAGCCATCCAGGATGTGGCTGCGCGTGGCGGTGCGCACCGTGAGGTACTTGTATTCGGACTTCAGGTAGAGCACCTCCGACAGCGGCACCCGCTCGGCACGGCCGCGGTCCTGGATGAGCACGCTTTCCTGCAGCGCGTCGGCCTGCAGCGCGCGCCGCTCCTTCAGGAAGCGCTCGGCCTTCTGCAGCGCCTGCTGAAGGCGTTCGGCGCGCACCGGCTTGGTCAGGTAGTCGACCGCGTCGAGGTCGAAGGCGGTCACGGCATGCGCCGCATGGGCGGTGACGAACACCACGGCCGGCGCATCGGTCCGGCCCCGCAGCGCGCGCGCCACCTCGATGCCGTCGACGCCGGGCATGTGGACGTCGAGCAGCACCAGGTCGAGCGCCATGTGCTCCAGGTGCTGCTGCGCCTCGGCGCCCTGGGCGGCCTCGGCCACCACTTCGGCGGCGGGCGAGCGGCAGTCGCGCAGCAGCGTGCGCAGGCGCGAGCGGGCCAGGGCTTCGTCGTCAACGATCAGGGTCTTGAGAGTCATGATTCGGCGGGAATGGCAATGCGCACGCGGTAGTTCTTCTGGTCCATGCCGGCGCTGAACTGCATCTGCATGTCGTGCAGGAGCCGCAGCCGGTCGCGCACGTTGGCCAAGGCAATGCCATGGCCGCGCGGCAGGGGCTCGTCGGCCCAGCGCAAGGGCGGCAGGCTGTTGACCACCTCGATCACCACCACGCTGCCGCGGCGCTCGGTGCGGATGCGCAGCTTGGCGCCCTCGGGGCTGGGCTCCACGCCGTGCTTGATGGCATTTTCGACCAGCGGCTGCAGCAGCAAGGGCGGCAGCCGCGCGCTGCTGGCCGCGGCGTCGAGGTCCCAGCGGATGCGCAGCCGGTCGCCGAAGCGCACCTGCTCGATGGCCAGGTAGCGCTCGGCCAGCGCAATCTCGTCGGCCAGCGTGCCCGATTCCCCCGGGTCGGCCAGCGCCTGGCGGAACAGCTCGGCCAGGTCTTCGAGCATGGTCTCGGCCTTGGCGGGCTCCTCCCGCACCAGTGCAATGGCGCTGTTGAGCGTGTTGAACAAGAAGTGGGGGCGGATGCGCGACTGCAGCTCTTCCAGCCGGGCCGTCATGGCGGCCGGCGTCTGGCCGCGCGCGCGCAGCACCATCGCCGCCATCACCATGCCCGCGATGAAGGCGCCCGCCACGGCGCTGGCGAGCCACGGCGCCGTGCCCAGCACGCCGGTCAGCCGCAACAGGCCGCAGCCATAGAGCGAGGAAACGGCACCCAGCGCGGCACCGGCCGCGTACTGCGCCTGGCGCGGCAGTCGCCCGAGCGGCTTCTTGAGCCCGCAGGCCGCCACCAGCCACAGCAGCGTGGCGGGCAGCGCGCCGCCCGTGACGGTGGCGGTCTGCACCAGCCATTCGCCGGGGGAGGACGACACGAACAGCGTGGCGGTCGCCACCAGCGCCTCCACGAAGAGCACCGCGCGCAGCACCACCCCGATCTGGCAGGCGTCGAACAGCCCCGGGCTGCCGCGCGCGGGCAAACGCCCTCTTTCCGGCGGGGCCGCAGGCGTGGGGGTGGAGGTGGCCGATAAAATCGCCGGATTGCGCATCACAGATACATCGGGTAACCGACCCATTATTGCCTCTACCACGGCTCCCATGACCCAAAACCAACTCGACAAGAAATCCGAAGCCTGGTCGGCCCTGTTCTCCGAACCCATGAGCGACCTCGTGAAGCGCTACACCGCGAGCGTCTTCTTCGACAAGCGCCTGTGGCAGGCCGACATCGAGGGCTCCCTGGCGCACGCCGGCATGCTGGCCGCGCAGGGAATCATCGGCAAGCAGGACCATGCCGAGATCGAGCGCGGCATGGCGCAGATCCGCGCCGAAATCGAATCGGGCGCCTTCGAGTGGAAGCTCGACCTGGAAGACGTGCACCTGAACATCGAGGCCCGGCTGACCCAGCTGGTGGGCGACGCCGGCAAGCGCCTGCATACCGGCCGCAGCCGCAACGACCAGGTCGCCACCGACGTGCGCCTGTGGCTGCGCGGCGAGATCGACCTGATCGCCGAGCTGCTGGTGGCGCTGCAGCTGTCGCTGGTGGACATCGCCGAGAAGAACGTCGAGGTCATCCTGCCCGGCTTCACGCACCTGCAGGTGGCGCAGCCGGTGAGCTTCGGCCACCACATGCTGGCCTACGTGGAAATGTTCAGCCGCGATGCCGAGCGCCTGCAGGACGTGCGCAAGCGCGTCAACCGCCTGCCGCTGGGCGCCGCCGCGCTGGCCGGCACCAGCTACCCGCTCGACCGCGAGCTGGTCGCCAAGACCCTGAACATGGACGGCGTGTGCCAGAACAGCCTGGACGCCGTGAGCGACCGCGACTTTGCGATCGAATTCACCGCCGCCGCCAGCCTGTGCATGGTGCACATCAGCCGCATGAGCGAGGAACTCATTCTCTGGATGAGCCAGAACTTCGGCTTCATCCAGATTGCCGACCGCTTCACGACCGGCTCTTCGATCATGCCGCAGAAGAAGAACCCCGACGTGCCCGAACTGGCCCGCGGCAAGACCGGCCGCGTGGTCGGCCACCTGATGGCGCTCATCACCCTGATGAAGGGCCAGCCGCTGGCCTACAACAAGGACAACCAGGAAGACAAGGAGCCGCTGTTCGACACCGTCGACACGCTCAAGGACACGCTGCGCATCTTCGCCGAGATGATCGGCGGCATCACCGTGAAGCCCGAGGCCATGGAAGCCGCCGCGCTGCGCGGCTACGCCACCGCCACCGACCTGGCCGACTACCTCGTGAAGAAGGGCCTGCCCTTCCGCGACGCGCACGAAACCGTGGCCCATGCGGTGAAGGCCGCCACCTCGCACAAGGTCGACCTCGCGGAGCTGCCGCTGGCCGTGCTGCAGCAGTTCAACCCGAACATCGAGAAGGACGTGTACGACGTGCTGAGCCTGCGCGGCTCGCTCAATGCGCGCAACATCCTCGGCGGCACCGCGCCGGCGCAGGTCAGGGCGCAGATCGCGCGCCACCGGGCCCGGCTGGCCTGACGCCCAAGGCCCCGCTTGTTCTACGCCATCCCGCTCGAGAACAAACCGAGCTGGCGCAATCCACCGTGGATGACGGTGCTGCTGATCCTCGTGAACATGATCGTGTTCTGGGGACCGCAGCGCAGCGAGGAAAAGGCGGAGGAACGCGCGGCCCACTACTACGTGAACAGCGTGCTGCCCGAGCTGGAGCTGCCGCCCTTCGTGGAGTGGCTCGAAAAGACCGACCCCAGGCGCGGCAAGCAGGCGCGACGCATGCTGCCGCACGAGGAAGCCCATCCGCAGTTGCTGGACGGCCTGCAGAACGACAGGAAGTTCCTGCAGAAGCTGCAGGCCGACGAGGTCGTCACGCCCGCGAACCCGCGCTACGCCGAATGGAAGCGCGACCGCCAGCAGTACGAGGCGATGCGGCCGGCGCCCTTCACCAAGCGCTGGGCGCAGGACTACGCCAACGGCGCCGCGTCCAAGCCCTGGACCTGGGTCACCGCAGCCTTCCTGCACGGCAGCACCGGCCACCTGCTGGGCAACATGCTGTTCCTCTTCCTGTTCGGCTTCTCGGTCGAGCTGGCACTGGGGCGCGGCACCTACCTGGCCTTCTACCTGCTGGGCGCAGTCGGCGCCTCCGCGCTGGCCGGCTGGGCCTATGCCAACCAGATCAACTACGGCGTGGGCGCCTCGGGTGCCATCTCGGCGCTGATGGGCATGTACGCGGTGATGTACCGGCTGCGGCGCATCCGGTTCTTCTACCAGCTCTTCTTCTATTTCAACTACGTCACGGCACCGGCCCTGCTGCTGCTGCCGGCCTGGATCGCCAACGAGCTGCTCCAGCACGCGGTAGGCGGCCAGGGCATCGCCTACATGGCGCACCTGGGCGGCCTCTTGACGGGCGCCGCGCTGATGGCCGGCGCCATGGCACTGCACCGCGTGAAGACGCCGGAAGCCGTCGCATCGGAGCAATCGGGCGACGACGGCGAGTTCGAGCGCCACGTGGCCGCGGCGCGCCGGCTGGGCGCCGCCATGAAGTTCGAAGCGGCCACGGCCGAGTGGCGCGCCGCCGCCGCATTGCGCCCCGGCGACACCGACACGCTGCGCGCCTGGTTCAACACCGCGCGGCTGCAGCCCGCGGGCGAAGATTTCCACCAGGCCGCGCGCCGCATCTTCCGCCTGCCCGCCACCGACCCCGACACCCTGGCCCTGCAGCACGCCAGCTACACCACCTACCTCGACCAGGCCAAGCCCGGCGCGCGCCTGAAGCCCGACGACATGGCCCGCCTGGCGCGACGCTTCACGCGCGTGCGCCAGTTCCAGGATGCCGACAAGCTGTGCCGCGTGCTGCTGAAGACCGCGCCCGACCATCCGGAGCTGGCCGACACGCTGTCGGTCTGCGCCAATGGCCTGCTGCATGCCGGCGAGCGCGACATGGCCGTCGGCTGGCTGCCGCACCTGCTGCGGATTGCGCCCAACGACATGGTGACGCGCGCCCTCGAGCGCGCCTGACCGCGGCTGAAGATCAGGCCGTGGGCCGTAGCAGCCAGCGCACTTCCTGCGTCTGCTCGCTGTCCGGAAAACGCGATTCGAGCGTCGTCAGGATCGGCTGCGCCATGTCGGCGCGGCCGAGCCCCTGCACCAGCACCCGGGCTGCCAGTTCGTAGGCCTGCGGAATGGCCGCATGGCCGCGAAAGCGCCGGTCGAAACCCGACAGCAGCGCGAGCGCCGCATGCGCATCGCCATTGCGCCATTCGGCCTTGGCCAGCGTCATGACCGTGGGGGCGTCATCGAGCGCGAAGGTCTTGTCCTTTTCGCGGCAGGCCTTGAAGACCTTGAGCGCCTCGGACGCGAGGTCGCGCCGCAGCAGCAGCGGAATGAAGCGGCGCGCATGGTCGAGCAGCGTGGACGCCTTCTCGGGCGCGAGCAGCAGCACGCGGTGGTAGCGGCGCTGCGCAGCCAGGTCGTCGGCCAGTGCCACGCGCTGCGCTTCGTAGGCGATGCCCAGCGCGCCGGCCACGTCGCCGTCGGTGATCAGCTGCGCCACTTCGGCATCGGTGCGCTGCGCTGCGATCTGCTCGGGCGTGCGGCGGTCCACCGGCGCGCCGTCGTCCACGCCGCCGCCGGGCAAAAGGTCGATGCCGAAGGCGTCGTGGTGCTGGTACATCACGTAGCCCAGCAGGCTCGACATCACCCAGCCGAAGTAGATGAACGCGAAATTGGCGATCGGCAGCACGATGAGGCCGTCGATCATCGGCAGCAGCATGCCGATGGCAATCTGCGCGCCCGCGCTCAGCAGGAACAGGAAGAAGCACAGCAGCGCATAGGGCCAGCCGATGATGCGCATCGCATCCATCACGTGGCCGGGGTTCATGGCCTGGAAGAAGCTGCCCGACTGCACCAGCACGATCATCGCGGCCGGAAAGGTGAACGACACCACGAACACCGCGACGGTGCCCAGCACCGGTTCGTACCAGGCGAGCCAGCCGATCAGCGCGCCCTGCACCACCGATATGGCAAACAGCTTCCACGGCAGGTTGACCCAGTCTTCATTCAGCTCGCGCGGAAAATCGGCCGAGCGCCAGATGCCGCGCGAACCGAGCGCCGTGACCTTGAAGCCGTAGCGGCTGGCCGCCAGCACGATGCCCAGTTCGATCACGATCAGCGAAAGGCCGGGATGCAGGAAAGGAATGGCCTCGAACAGCAGGCTGCAGAAGGCGAGCACCAGGCCGTACATGAGCGGCCGCAGCTGGAACGGAAACGCGAAGAAGCTGTTGAGGCGGTGCCAGAAAGGCGGCGGGGGCGGCAGCGAGTCGTTGATGAGCATGATGGCAGCGCCTGCGGCTACTTGAAGAAGTCGCTCTGGCTCATGGCGCCGCGCCCGCCCAGGCGCACCACCGTGACGTCGTCGCCGCGCACGAGCCGCATCTGGCCCAGTTCGCGCTCCAGCCGCTGGGTGAAGCTGCTCTTGAACTGCATGGCCGCCTCGCCCATCTTCAGCACGCTGGTGCCTTCGACGGTGGCGCTCTTGCGGTCGCTCGCCACTTCGATGCTGTCGATGTGGTACTCGTATTCGATGGTGAGGATGCCGCCCATGCGCTCGCCCACCGACTCGAACATCTTGAAAGACTTGCGGATGCCTTCGCAGGCCTGCTCGCGGTCGCTGGTGCTCTCCTGCGTGCGGCCCATCATGATCGTCTTGCTCTGGATCACGGCCTTCTTGCTGAGCTGCTTGCACAGCTTCTCCGCGTCACGCGAGTAGATGGCGTGCGCCTCTTTCTCGTAGTACTTGCGCACCATGGCCTCGTCGAGCTTGCGCCCGCCGATGAAAAAGTACCACGCGCCCACGCAGAGCGCGACGACGATCGCTATTTGCTTCATTTCCCCGCCCGCACGCCTGTGCGCCCCGCTCCGATTTTGCGGGGCAGTATACGTTGCGGAATGTTTCTTGAGGGGCTTCGGGCGGGGCCGGATGGCGTGGCGCAACCGCAGCCGCAGCCGCAGCCGCATCCGGGCCCGGCCGCTTCATGCCCCACAATCCGCGGATACGATCCGATCAGCGTTCCGCCTTCCGATGCCTTCGATGAAAACCGCGCTGGCCGCCGCGCTGCTGCTGACAACCGCACTCGCCTCGCTGGCCCAGAATCACAACGCCGTGCTGCCCTACGAGTCGCTGGACAGCACGGCGGCCGATGCCGCCGCCTCGTCCTCCGAATACCTCGCGGCCAAGGCGCGCTGGCACAACGAGCTGGCCGCCTTCTTCCGGGCCGACCAGCAGCAGTTCCCGGCGCCCGGCGGCGTGGTGTTCGTGGGCAGCTCCACGGTACGCATGTGGAAGAACCTGGGACAGGATTTCCGCCAGGTGCCCGGCGTCGTCAACCGCGGCTTCGGCGGCTCGACCCTGGCCGACTGCAGCCTGTTCGCGCGCGACCTGGTGGTGCGCTACAAGCCGCGGCAGGTGCTGGTGTACGCCGGCGACAACGACCTGGCCGAGGGCCGCACGCCGCTGCAGGTGCTCGAGAGCTTTGCGCGCTTTGCCAACGCGGTGCGCGCCGAGCTGCCGAACACGCGCATCAGCTTCATCTCGATCAAGCCGAGCCCCTCGCGCGAGCACCTGATGCCGCAGATCCGCGAAACCAACAACGTGATCTCGGCCTACCTCAACCGGCTGCCCGACAGCGAATACATCGACGTCTTCACGCCCATGCTCGGCGCCGACGGCCGGCCGCGGCCGGAGCTGTTCAGGAGCGACCGGCTGCACATGACCGACGAGGGCTACCGGCTCTGGCAGTCGGTCATCGCCAGCCGCCTGCCAGGGGCGGCGCCGGTCGCGGCGCCGGCGGCAGCCCTGCCCTGAGCTGCGCTCCCGGCCGGGCTCAGGCCCGCACGGTCTCCGCCGGCACATCTTCCGCCGGCGGCGGCAGGTCGGCACCGCGCGTGAAGCGCGCCACCGCGTACATGCCCGCGAACACCGTGAGCAGCAGCAGGCCGTCGCCCCACCAGGGCCGGACGGTCTGGCTGTCGCCGTAGAAGGCCAGCACCAGCAGCACCGCCACCAGGTGCGCGCAGAACACCGGCAGCGAGGCCGCGCCCATCGCCTCGAGCCAGTGCAGGCGCGGAATCCTGCGCATGAGCCCGGGCCCGAAGCGCACCGCCAGGACGCCCAGCGCCACCAGGTTCACGAGGCGCAGCGGCCCGAGCTGCCACTTGTCGAACAGCAGGTTCAGTTCCACGTCGCCGCCGAACGGCGCCTGGCCGTTGATGCCGTGGTGGCGCCACCAGAAGCCGTAGAGCGCAATGGCCAGCGCAGGCATCCAGAGCCAGGCCGGAAAGCGCAGCGGCCGCGCATCGGGCAGGTTGCGGCCGGCGCCGAGGCACAGGCCCGCAAACCACAGGAACTGCCAGGCGTAGCTGTTGAAGGCGCCCATTTCGTGGAACGGAACCGGCAGCCCGAGGTAATGCACCGCCAGCCCGTAGATCCATTCGCTCAAACCGAATTGCGCGAGCGCCCACAGGGCGACGCTGGCGGCCATCACCAGCGTCCAGCCGTGGCGCATGGCAAAGGCCAGCACCCAGGGGCTCATCAGCATGAAGAAGATGTACATCGGCAGGATGTCGAGCAGCGCGGGCTCGTAGATCAGCAGCAGCCCGAAGAGAAAGCCATCGCGCGGCTCGGCCAGGTAGTAGGACATCAGGTTCTTCACCGCGGGCTGGTCGATGTGCAGCCCGAGCGCGGCAATCACGGTGAACAGGAACAGCAGGATCGCCGCCTGGCACAGGTACACCTTGAGCACGCGCCGCCAGAAGGCCTGGCGCATCGGGTCGACGCCGCGCACGTAGCCGATGCGGCTGTAGACCAGCCCGGCCACGAAGGCCGACAGCAGCACGAAGCCTTCGGCGGCCGAGACGAAGCCAAAAGGCTGGCCCAGCGGGTCGGTCAGGCGGGTGGGCAGATGGGTGACGGTCATCAGCACGAGCATCAGCCCGCGCAAGGCGTCTATTTCCCAGTAGCGTTTCATCGGTCGGCGGCGAGGTCTTGGTGGCGGTCCGCGCGGCGCACGCACGACAGTGCCGATTGTATGAAGAGCGGCCGAGGCATATGACTCCTGGCACTGCCGGAGCGCCATTCAAATCGGCTACGCTGCGCGCTGCTTCCAGGTGGAGAAAAAATTGAAAAGAACCATTCCAGCGCTGCTTCTGGCCGGCAGCGCTCTGCTCGCCGGCCCTGCCCTCGCCCTCCAGATCACCAGCCTGACGCCGCAGGGCGAAGTGGCGCGCGTGCGCCAGGTGGTCGCCAAGTTCGACCAGCCCGCGGTCAACTTCGGCGATCCCAAGGCGCCCGCGCCGCTCGCCGTGAGCTGCACCGACGCGCAGGCCGGCAAGGGCACCGGCCGCTGGACGGATGCGAAGGCCTGGGTCTGGGATTTCGAGAACGACCTGCCGCCCGGCGTGCGCTGCACCGTCACGCGGGTTGCCGGCTTCAAGCCCGCCTCGGGCGGGGAGCTGACCGGGCCGGAGCGCTACCAATTCAATAGCGGCGGGCCGTTCGTGCGCAACTTCATGCCGGGCAGCTATGGCCGAATCGACGAGCAGCAGATGTTCGTGCTCGAGCTCAATGGCGCGGCCACCGTGGAGAGCGTGCGCCAGAACGTCTGGTGCGCGGCCGACGGCATTGGCGAGCGCATTCCCGTGCGGCTGCTCGAAGGCGAGCAGCGCACCGGGCTCCTGAAGGCCTTCGGCCGCGAGAAGGAAGCCGCCAAGGATCCGCTGCGCTTCATTGCGCTGCAATGCAACCGCACGCTCACGCCGGGCAGCAAGGTGCAGATCGTCTACGGCAAGGGCGTGGCCACGCCTTCAGGCGTGGCCAACAACGTGGAGCGCCGCCTGAGCTTCCAGGTGCGCGAGCCCTTCGCGGTGTCTTTCAGCTGCGAGCGCGAGAACGCACAGGCCGCCTGCCTGCCGCTGCGGCCGATGCAGCTGCAGTTCAATGCGCCGGTCACGCGCAAGATGGCTGGGCAGATCCAGCTCAAGGGCGGCGGCAAGTCGATCGCTGCCACGCTCGAGAACGATGGCGGCACGCCGAGCGAAGACGACGTGGTCAGCGCCGCGAGCTTCGGCCCGCCGTTCGCCGAAGACACCCAGTTCACCATCGAGCTGCCCGCCAGGTTCGAGGACGCCTCGGCCCGGCCGCTGGCCTCGCCCGGCAGCTTTCCGCTGAAGGTGGCCACCGGCGCGATGCCGCCGCTGGCCAAGTTCGCGGCCTCGCCCTTCGGCGTGGTCGAGCGGCTGGCCGAACCCGGCACGCCGGCCATGATGCCGGTGACCGTGCGGCGCGTGGAACCTGCGCTGATGGTGCAGGCGCTGACGCCCGGCAAGGTCAGCGACATGAGCCCGAAGACCGACGCCGAGATCATCGCGTGGTTCCGCAAGGTGCGCCGCTACGACGACTACACCGTGAGCCGCGAACAGGCGCGCAAGGACATCAAGGGCGCGCTGCCCGCCGTCATCGAAAACAGCGAGCGCAGCCGCGTGCAAAGCCGCATGCTGTCGCTCCTGGCGGGCCAGCCGGGCGTGAAGGCGCTCGACATGCCCAAGGCCGAGAGCGGCGATCCGCGGCCCTTCGAGGTCATCGGCATTCCGCTGACGCCGGGCTTCCACGTGCTCGAGATCGCGTCGCAAAAGCTCGGCGGCGCGCTGCTCGACGAGCGCTACGGCGCCAGCCGCACGATGTACGTGCGCACCACCGCGCTGGCCACCAACCTGGCGGTGCACTTCAAGCTCGGCCGCGAGAACTCGATGGCCTGGGTCACCACGCTCGACAAGGGCAAGGTGGTACCGAATGCCGAAGTGCGCGTGTCCGACTGCCGCGGCGCCGCCGTCGCATCGGGCACCACCGATGCCAACGGCATCGTGCACCTCACCGGCATCGCGCCCGAGGCGCCCAGCTGCAACGGCCCGGACGAATACAACACGGGCGCATGGTTCGTCAGCGCGCGCGCCAAGGACGACAAGGGCGTGGAAGACCTCGCCTTCACCTGGAGCGACTGGCAGCGCGGCATCGAGCCCTGGCGCTTCAACGTGCCCACCAGCCTGCAGCCCGAGCCCGACCGCGTGGCCCACACCATCTTCGACCGCACCCTGCTGCGCGCCGGCGAAACGGTGTCGATGAAGCACCTGATCCGCACCCAGACCAGCAAGGGCTTCGGCCTGCCCGAGAACCGGCCCGACACGCTGGTCGTCACCCACACCGGCAGCGGCCAGCGCTTCACGCAGCCGCTGGCCTGGCGCAAGACGCCGACCGGCGGCCTCAGCGCGGAAAACACCTTCGCCATTCCACCGGCCGCCAAGCTCGGCCTGTACGAAGTGATGCTGCGCAGCGGCAAGGGCAAGGACGCCAACAGCGGCGGCTCCGAAGGCGAAGAAAGCGGAGGCGAAGGCGACGACGGCTACAACCGCAGCTTCTCCACCGGCCAGTTCCGCGTCGAGGAATTCCGCCTTCCCGTGCTCGAAGGCCGCATCGCGCCCACCGACAAGAAGCCGCTGGTGAGCGTGGCCTCGGTGCCGGCCGAAGTGCAGATCAACTACGTGGCCGGCGGCGGCGCCGCCAACCTGCCGGTGCGCGTGTCGGCCATGGTGCGCGGCAAGAGCCTGAGTTTTTCCGACCACGAGGCCTTCAGCTTCAGCCCGCCGCGCGTGCAGCCCGAAGGCTCGCAGGCGCCCGCCGCGCCGGCCGCCGACACCGCGGGCGGCGAGGAAGACATCAACAGCGCCAGCGACACCCGCGTGATCGCCGACAAGCTGCCGCTCACGCTCAACAAGGACGGCGCCGGCAAGGTCACGATCGACAAGGTGCCCAAGGTCAAGGCCGCGCGCGAACTGCTGCTCGAGGCCACCTATGCCGATCCGAACGGCGAGGTGCAGACCATCCGCAGCACGCAGACGCTGTGGCCCGCCTCGGTGATCGCCGGCATCAAGACCGAAGGCTGGGTCTCGACCAGCCAGAAGCTCAAGTACCAGGCGCTCGCGCTCGACCTCTCGGGCAAGCCGCAGGCCGGCGTCACGCTCAACGTGCGCGCCGTGGCGCGCATCACCACCACCAGCCGCAAGCGCATGGTGGGCGGCTTCTACACCTACGACAACAAGACCGAGACCAAGGACATCGGCACCGTCTGCAGCGGCAAGAGCGATGCGCGCGGCCTGCTGCTGTGTGAGTCCGAGCTCAAGGAGGCCGGCGAGGTCGAACTGGTGGCCAGCGCCACCGACAGCGAAGGCCGCGACAGCCGCGCCGCCAGTTCGGTGTACGTGACCAAGCAGGGCGAACTCTGGTTCGGCGGCGAGGACAACGACCGCATCGACGTGCTGCCCGAGAAGAAGAGCTACCAGCCCGGCGAGCTTGCCAAGTTCCAGGTGAGGAGCCCCTTCCGCTTTGCCACCGCGCTGGTGTCGGTGGAACGCGAAGGCATCATCGAGACCCACGTGGTGAAGCTCGACGGCAAGGACCCGACCGTGAGCCTGCAGGTCAGGCCCGAGTGGGGGCCGAACGCCTACGTGAGCGTGCTCGCGCTGCGCGGCCGCCTGCGCGAGGTGCCGTGGTACAGCTTCTTCACCTGGGGCTTCAAGGCGCCGCGCGAGTGGTGGACCGCCTTCTGGTACGAAGGCAAGGAATACGTCGCGCCCACCGCGATGGTCGACCTCAGCAAGCCCGCCTACCGCCTCGGCATGGCCGAGATCCGCGTCGGCACGCGCGCGCACCAGATCGACGTGACCGTCACCAGCGACAAGCCCAGCTACCCGGTGCGCAGCAAGGCGCAGATCACCATCTCCGCCAAGCTGCCCGACGGCAAGCCCGCGGCGGGCGCCGAAGTGGCCCTGGCCGCGGTCGACCAGGCGCTGCTGGAGCTGATGCCCAACGACAGCTGGAACCTGCTCAACGCGATGCTGCAGCGGCGCAGCTGGGGCGTTTCCACCTCCACCGCGCAGATGGAAATCGTCGGCCGGCGCCACTACGGGCGCAAGGCCGTGCCCGCGGGCGGCGGCGGCGGCAAGGGCCAGACGCGCGAGCTGCTCGACACCCTCCTGCTGTGGAACCCGAAGGTGGTGCTCGACGCCAACGGCCAGGCCGTGGTGACGGTGCCGCTCAACGATGCATTGACCACTTTCAAGATCGTGGCGGTGGCCGATGCGGGCACCAGCCTGTTCGGCACCGGCCAGGCCAGCATCCAGGCCACGCAGGACCTGCAGATCATCAGCGGCCTGCCGCCGCTGGTGCGCGAGGACGACCAGTTCCGCGCCCAGGTCACGCTGCGCAACACCACGCAAAAGCCGATGAAGGTGGAAGCTGCGCCGCGCGCCACGCTGCTCACGCTCGAGCCGCAGACGGTGGACATCCCGGCCGGCGAAGCGCGCGAAGTCGCGTGGACCGTGACAGCGCCCGCGCAGCTCGCGCAGACGCGCGCCGAAGCCATCCTGTGGGAGATCGAGGCGAAAGACACCCTCGGCGGCGCCCGCGATGCGCTCAAGGTGCGCCAGCGCATCGTGCCCTCGGTGCCGCTCACGGTGCAGCAGGCCACGCTGGTGCAGCTCGACGGGCCCTTCACCATCGACGTGGCACCGCCCGCCGACGCCCTGCCCGGCCGCGGCGGCCTGAAGCTGTCTCTGCAACCCAGGCTGGCCGAGGGCCTGCCGGGCGTGCGCGACTGGTTCGCCAACTACCCGTTCAGCTGCCTCGAACAGAAGACCAGCAAGTCGGTCGGCCTGCGCGACGCGAAGATGTGGCAGGGCGTGCTGGCCCAGCTGCCGACCTACCTCGACAGCGACGGCCTGGCCAGCTACTTTCCGCCGCGGGACGGCGAATCGAACCGCGGCAGCGACATCCTCACCTCGTACCTCTTGGCGGCCACGCACGAGGCGGCGGCGCTGAACCCCGCCTTCGCGCTGCCCGACGCGGCGCGCGCGCCGATGGAGTCGGGCCTCATCGCCTTTGTCGAGGGCCGCATCCAGCGCGAGTTCTGGAGCCCGCGCAAGGACCTGGACGTGCGCAAGCTCGCCGCGCTCGAGGCCCTGTCGCGCTACGGCACGGCCAAGGGCAGCATGCTCGGCAGCATCACCATCGCGCCCAACCAGTGGCCCACCAGCGCGGTGATCGACTGGCTCAACATCCTGAAGCGCGTGCAGGACGTGCCGCAGCGCCAGCAGCGGCTCGATGAAGCCAACAACGTGCTCAAGGCGCGCCTCTCCTACCAGGGCACCAGGCTGGTCTTCAGCACCGAGCAGGACGACTACTGGTGGTGGCTCATGACCAACGGCGACGTCAACACCGCGCGCCTGCTGCTCAGCGTGATGGACGACCCGGCCTGGAAGGACGACATCGGCAAACTCGCCAACGGCTTCATCGGCCGCCAGCAGAACGGCGCCTGGCACACCACCACCGCCAACCTGTGGGGCGGGCTCGCGCTCGAGAAATTCTCGAAGGTGTTCGAGAGCACGCCGGTGGCCGGCATCACGGCCGCCACGCTCGGTGCCGTGAAGGCGCAGGTCGACTGGCGCAGCGTCGAGCGCGTGAAGACCACCGACGCGGCCGGCGCGCCCAACCAGAGCACCTTCTTCGGCGCGCCCGCGTCGCCGGGCAACCTCAAGAACAACACCATGTTCCTGCCCTGGGCCGCCTCGCCTGCCGGCGCACCGGTGCGCGACACGCTGCTGGTCACGCAGCAGGGCAGCGGCAAGCCCTGGCTCACGATGCAGTCGATTGCCGCGGTGCAATTGAAGGCGCCGTTCGCCGCCGGCTATGCCATCAAGAAGACCATCACCCCGGTCGAGCAGGCCACCGCGGGCAAGTACACCCGCGGCGACGTGCTGCGCGTGACCGTCGAGGTGAACGCCAGCACCGACATGACCTGGGTCGTGGTGAGCGATCCGATCCCGGGCGGCGCCACCATCCTGGGCACGGGCCTCGGCCGCGACTCGCAGATCGCCACGCAGGGCGAGCGCAAGTCGGGCGCCGGCTGGCTGGCCTTCGAGGAACGCAGCTTCGAGGCCTTCCGCAGCTACTACGAGTACCTGCCCAAGGGCGTCGTGAAGATCGAATACACCGTGCGCCTCAACAACGTGGGCGACTTCGCGCTGCCGCCGAGCCGCGTCGAGGCGATGTACGCGCCGGAGATGTTCGGCGAGACGCCGAATGCGCGCGTGAAGGTGGAGGCGGCGAAGTAAGAAAAGAAGTGGCGGGGCCTGCTTATGCCGGCCCCGCTGCCGCAAGCGCCGCTTCGTACACCGCCAGGTCCGCGTCCGAGAAGCAGCAGAACGTGGCCTCCTGCACGCCGGCACTCGCAGCCAGCGCCGATCGGACCGTGGCCACCGCGATGGGCGCCGCGAGCTCGATCGGGTAGCCGTAGATGCCCGTGCTGATCGAGGGGAACGCGATGCTGCGAACGCCGTGCTGCGCGGCGATTTCCATCGACTTCCGGTAGCACGATGCCAAGAGCTCCGGCTCGCCGCTCGCACCGCCGCGCCAGACCGGCCCGACGGTGTGAATGACGAAGCGGGCCGGCAGCCGGTAGCCCCGGGTCAGCTTGGCGTCGCCCGTCTTGCAGCCCGACAGCAGCCGGCATTCATGCAGGAGCTCGGGCCCCGCCGCGCGGTGGATGGCGCCATCGACGCCGCCTCCGCCGAGCAGCGACGAATTCGCCGCATTGACGATCGCATCGACCTGTAGCGTGGTGATGTCGCCGCGGATGGCACGAAGCGCTTTCTGCATGATCCAGGGCCTGTTCAGGGCAGATTAGACGACCGGCGCGCTGAATGCAATCAGCTTGCCCATGTTGGCCACGAAGCTGGCCACCGTGATCGCCTGCGGCTGTTCCTTCTTGACGTAGGGCTCGATCAGCGGCGGGTCCGCCGGATCGTAGGGCGAGGTGTCGAACACATCGCCCACATGCTTGCTGCGGTAGGCATCGCCCGTGTACGGCGTGGAGGGCCCATCGCCCTTGTAGGGGTTGGTCACGGCCGACAGCGGCGCGAGCCAGTAGCCCTTGGGGTCGAGCTTGTCCATCACGGCCGTGGCATCGGCGGCGCTCACCACGGGGCTGGTCATCACGCGGTCGGCGAACAGGTCGGCAAAGTCCACTTCACGCAGCGAAAAGTACTTGGGCAGCGGCCGCTGTTCGCCGTGTCGCAGCGGAGAGGCCGCCACCATCTGCTGGATGGCCGCGTCGCTCATGCCGTTGAGCTGGGCGTAGGTCTGGCGCATGCCCGCAATGTCGATGGCGCGGCCGGCCGAGTAGTGGCTGGGCGTTGCGCGGTGGTCGTGGTCGACGTAGTAGGCGCCGTTGTGGATGTTCGAACCGTAGCGGTGCACGAAGCGCGGCTGGTTGGTGCCGAGCTCCACGAAGGTGGGATGCGTGCGGCCCTTGAGCAGCGGGTTCTCCGCGATCATGGCGTCGGTGAGCTTGCAGCTGTCCAGCCAGTCGAGCGCCTCGGGCACGCGCGCCAGGTAGCCGCGGTCGCCCGTCAGGCGGAAATAGTTGAACAGCTGCTGCACGTTGGTCTGCGTCGTGTGCGTGGCCAGCGACCTCGGCTCGTAGCTGCGCGCGCCGGCGGGTGCCCCGGCCGGGCGGCCGTTCTGGTCCGTCGCCAGGTGCTGCAGCCCCCAGCCGGCCTGCGGCCCGGGCTGCTGCATGCGGCGCAGGCATTCCATCGCGCGGTTGATGTGCGGCACCAAGCTCTGGTCGCCCAGCGCCACCACGCACATCAGCATGAACTTGATGTTCTCGCCCGCCACGTCGTCGTTGAAGGTGACGTGGCGCGTGTAGTCGCCGTCTTCCATGCCCGCAGTCGCGCCCAAGGGCAGTTGATCTCCATTGGGCAGCGGCATCGACGAGATCGCATCGGGCGACGGCGGATAGCGCTGCGGCCAGCCGCCGTCGGCCACGCCGGAGCTGAACTGCGCCTGCGTGACGAAGCCGATGGCCTTCTGCAGCGCCGCGAGGAAGCGCGCATCGCGCTTTTCCAGGTACATGCGCAGCAGGAACTGCGACGACACCGCCGTGCCCGCATCGTCGAAGGTGGCGTTGCCGTAGTAGTGCTGGAATTCTTCGAGCCGCCAGCCGTTGGCGCCCACGGTGGCGTACCACTCGCGCAGCGAGGCTTCGCCGGCAAAGTCGTGGATGTAGTTCCAGCCGCCCGCCGGATGCTGCGCCTCGACCAGCGCGAGCGCGGTGCGCTCGGCGGCGCTGTAGAAGAGTTCGTCGCCGGTGGCGTGGTAGGCATCGAGCATGCAGTGCCCTGCCGTGGGCGTGCCGGGCGGCTGGATCCAGCACATGGTGCGGCGCGCCTCCATTTCGCCCCAGAGGGTGGAAAAGTCGGGCAGGTAGGCCCAGACGTAGCCGCCGCGATAGGACACCGTCTCGTCCATGAAGCTCGCCGCGCGCCGCATCGCCTTGCGCGCCAGCACCTCGGTGCTCGGCGGCGGTTCCGGCGCGGGCGCCGGCGGCGGCACCGGGAATGGCGGAAAGCCGGGGCCGTCCCCTCCGCCGCCGCACGCGCTCAGGGCCAAGGGGGAAAGTGTCGAAATGACGAAGTTCCTGCGTTTCATCTTTTGTCTCCAGTTAGGCAGCGGTTCGACCGCTTTGATACTTTTCAACTCATACGATGTCCGATGAGTCGACGAAATTCTGCCATGTCTGGGGCTTTTTCGGGCCTAGTTGTACGACAACTAAAGATGCAATAAGGCTGACTTTTTGTGTTGAATCATTCGCATGAGCCGGGGTTTGCAGCCCGGCTGGTTCTTCAGATCGTCCGTTCAGACCCGCGCGGCAAACCGCTCCACAGCCTCCGTCGGCCCGGCCACGATCAGCAGGTCGCCGGGCTTGACGACGGTGTTTTCCTTGGCGTAGATGAAATCCTCGTGGCGCCGCTTGATGCCCACCACCGTGACGCCGTGCCGCGTGCGCACCGCCGATCCGGACAGCGGCTTGCCATGGGTCTCGCTCGGCGCCCGCGTCTTGGCAATGGCAAAGCCGTCCTCGAACTCGATGAAATCGATCATCTTGCCCGTCACCAGGTGCGCAACGCGCCGCCCCATGTCCGCCTCCGGGTACACCACGTGATGGGCGCCCACCCGTTCGGCGATGCGTCCGTGCTGCTGGCTGTTGGCCTTGGCCCAGATGTCCTTGTTGCCCATCTGGCTCAGGTTCAGGATGGTCAGCACGCTGGCCTCGAGGTTCTGGCCGATGCTGACCACCGCATGCTGGAATTCGTTCACGCCCAGTTGCTTGAGCGACTCCAGGTCGGTGGCGTCGGCCTGCACCACGTGGCCGAGCACGCCGGCGTGCGCCTGCACCGCCTCGGCGTCGGTGTCGATGGCCAGCACGTCGTGCCCCAGTTCCGCCAGCGCGCGCGCCACGCCGGAGCCGAACCTGCCCAGGCCGATCACGACCACGCTGTCTGCGTTGTTTCTGCTACCCAACAATTGGCTTCTCCTCGGGAAAACGGTAGCCGCGCCGCGTGTGGTTCACGGCCATGGCGGCGGCCAGGGTGACGATGCCGACGCGCCCTGCGAACATCAGCAGGACCAGGACGAGCTGGCCCGCCGGCGGCAATTCGGCGGTGATGCCGGTCGACAGGCCGACCGTGGCAAAAGCGGAAATGACCTCGAACAGCACCTTCTCGTACGGCAGCGCTGTCATGGGCACCAGCGTCAAGGTGGCCAGCACGATGGCGCCCGCGCTGAGCACCAGGATGGCCAGCGCCTGGCGCTGAACGGTGGTGGAAATGCGCCGCCCCTGGAACTCGACGTCCTGGTGCCCGCGGATCTCGTTCCAGACCACCAGCAGCAGCACGAAGAAGGTCGTCACCTTGACGCCGCCCGCGGTCCCGGCGCTGCCACCGCCGATGAACATCAGCAGGTAGTGCAGGTTGAGCGATTCCACGGAGAGCGCGCCGATGTCGACGGCATTGAAGCCGGCCGTGCGCGCCGAGACCGAGGTGAAGGCCGCCGCAAGCACGCGCGTGGGCCAGTCCAGCGCTCCGAGGGTCGCCTTGTTGCCGGACTCGGCCAGCAGCAGCGCGACCGTGCCTGCGACGATCAGGAAGATCGTGCCCCATACGGTGAGCACCGTGTGTATCGATTGGACCTGCCGGCGCCGGCGCAGGCCGATGAGCTCGTGCAGCACCGGAAAGCCGAGCCCGCCCATCACGATGGCCAGCATCAGCGGCCCCAGCACCCAGGCGTCGTGCACGAACCGCACCACGCTGTCGCTCCAGGTCGAAAACCCGGCATTGTTGAACGCCGACACGGCGTGGAAGACGCCCTGCCACAGCGCTTCGCCCCAGTCCATGCCGTAGCCGAAGGCGAACCGGGCGCCGAGCAGCAGCGCGGCAACGGCTTCCACCGCGAAGGTCACGATCAGGACCAGTTTCGCGACGCTCCTGACGTCCCCCAGCCCGAGCGAGTGGGTTTCCGCCTGCAGCAGCAATTTCGAGCGCAGGCGCATCTGCCGGTTGACGAGCAGGCCCAGCAGCGTGGCGGAAGTCATCATGCCGAAGCCCCCGAGCTGGAACAGGCCCAAGATGACGGCCTGCCCGAAGCCCGACCAGTAGGTCCCGGTATCGACCACGACGAGCCCGGTCACGCACACGGCCGAGGTGGCGGTGAAGAGCGCCGCCAGCCAGGGAGCGCCCTCGCCCGCCGCATGGGACACGGGCAGCATCAGCAGCCCCGTGCCGATGCCGATGACCGCGAGAAACGCCAGCGCCAGTACGGACGATGGATGCGCGAGCCTCGTGGTCACGCCGTTCCTAGCGGTAGAACGCTTCGACCCTGCCCTTCAGCTTGATCAGCAGCGGCTTGCCCTTGCGGTCCACCGTCTTGCCCGCGGGCACCTTGATCCAGCCTTCGCTGATGCAGTATTCCTCCACGTCGAGGCGTTCCTTGTCGTTGAAGCGGATGCCGATGTCGTGCTCGAAGACAGCCGCCACGTGGTGGGGGCTGCGCGGGTCGGTGGACAGGTGGTCGGGAAGAGGGGGAAGAGAGGGAAGAGAATTGGCTTCGGTCATGACGCGGATGATATGGCCTGTCTCCGGAGCCCCGGCCGGCGCACGTCCTAGCGCCGCTTCTTCTTCACCGTCCGGGCCGCCGGCTTGGGCGCAAAGCCCAGCGAGGCGCGCGCGAGCGCGTCGGCCTCGTGGTTGCGGTGCCGCGGCACCCAGCGCAGGCTCGTCTCCTCGAACGAGCCGAGCAGGGCGCGGGCCTCGTCGAACAAGCCGGCCATGCGTGCGATCGGCCGAGCGCCGGGCGTGCTGAGCTGCTCGACGAGGATGCTGTTGTCGGTATAGGCCTGCACGGCGGTCGCACCCCTGGCCTTGAGCTCCTCGAGCGCGAGGGTCAGCGCCCTGAGTTCAGCTTCGTTGTTGCAGCCCGTGGCATGGCTGGCCAGCGACAGGGTGTGGCGGGTGCCGTCGGGCTCGGTGATGACCGCGCCCGCGCCCATGCGGCCGGGGTTCGGCATCGCGCTGCCGTCGCAGTACACGGTCCAGTGGGGAAGTTGCATCGGCTCCGTCGATTCAGCAATTGCTGCGCTTGATGCCCGCGAGATTCTGGCAGGGCCGCTGGCCCGGAGGCGGTCCCGGATCCTGCGGGCGTGGAGGCCGTGGCGGGCGGACGATCGGGCGGCCGGGGTCGTAGTACGGGTCGGGCCCCCAGCTATAGATCGGCGGCGATTCGGTCGCGGGGCGCTGCGGCTCGTCGACGTTGCGCGGAATGATGGCCGGGCCCTGCGGCGCGTTGCTGACCGGGGGTGGCGGTGGTGGCGGCGGCGCATATGCCGGCCGGCGCGCTTCTTCGCGAGAAGCGGGCGGGGCCACCGTCAGCGGTTCGGTGATCGGCACCTGGCGCGAGAGCCGGCTGCCGGCGGGGCAAGGGCCGTCGGTGTAGGAGATGCCTCCGCTCGCATCGGTGCAGCGCACCACCTCGGCCGCCTGCGCGCCCACGGCTGCGGCGGCCGCGCCCAAGAAGAAGACCGGAAAGAACAGAACCGATGTGCGCATCATGCGACCTCCGCCGTTGGCAGCCGAAGACGACAGTGTCTCCCCTGCCCTGCATTCTGGCCGGGTTTCTACAATCGAAGGTTGTCCGCACCTTCCTCCAACCGCACCAGGCCATGACCGTATACAACCCGCGCCACCAGCCGACGCGCGTGGCCGACCTGCACCGCTTCGATACCGTGATCGACGCGCGCTCGCCTTCCGAGTTCGCGCTCGACCACATTCCCGGCGCCATCAACTGCCCGGTGCTCGACGACGAGGAGCGCCGCATCGTCGGCACCATCTACAAGCAGACCGGCGCCTTCGAGGCGCGGCGCGTGGGCGGCGCCATGGTGGCCGCCAACCTCGCGCGGCACCTGCGCGAGCGCTTTGCCGAGCAGCCCGCCAACTGGCGCCCGCTCGTGTATTGCTGGCGCGGGGGCTTGCGCAGCGGCTCGATGGTGACCTGGCTGCGCCTGGTCGGCTGGGACGCGCAGCAGCTCGCCGGCGGCTACAAGAGCTATCGCCAGCACGTGCTGGCGCAGATCGAGGCCACGGTGCCCAAGCTCCGGCTCAAGGTGATCTGCGGCGCCACCGGCAGCGCCAAGACGCGCGTCCTGCAGGCGCTGGCCGCGCGCGGCGAACAGGTGCTCGACCTGGAGCATTGCGCCAGCCACAAGGGTTCGCTGCTGGGCGCGTTGCCCGGCGTGCCGCAGCCCTCGCAAAAGCAGTTCGAGACGCGCATCGCCACCTGCTTCGATGCGCTCGACCTGTCGCGCACGCTCTACGTCGAGGGCGAAAGCGCGCGCATCGGCCGGCTCTCGGTGCCGATTCCGCTGGTCGCGCACATGCGCGCCGCCGCCTGCATCGAGGTGCAGGCCGACGCGGCCGCGCGGCTCGACTACCTGCTGCGCGACTACGCCTACCTGGGCGACGACCGCGCCGCGCTGGCGGGCCAGCTCGACAGGCTCAAGGAAATGCAGGGCAAGGCGGTGGTGCAGCGCTGGCAGGAATGGGCGCTCGAGGGCAACCTGCCGCAGCTCTTTGCCGAACTGATGGCGCTTCACTACGATCCGCACTACGAACGCTCGCAGGCGCGCCATTTCGAGAAGTGGCCGCTGCGCCAGCAGGTGGCGGCGCCCGACCTGACGGACGCGGGCATCGACGCGGTGGCGGAGGCCATCCTTCGGCTCAACGCCGCAGGGTAGCGGGCACATTCACGGCAACGACAAGGCAGGCTCCATGACACTCGAATGGCGCGAATCGCTCGAAGGCCTCGACTGGGACGAACTCTCGCGGCTCTACCAGGCCGCACCGCTGGGCAACAAGCAGCCGGACGGCCTGAAGCTCGTGTTCGGCAACAGCATGTTCAAGTGCCTGGTGTTCGACGCCGGCCGCCTCGTCGGCGCAGGCCGCGCCATGGCCGACGGGCTCGACTGCTCCTACATCTGCGACGTGGCGGTGCACCCGAGCCACCAGGGCATCGGCCTGGGCAGGCAGATCGTCTCGCGGCTGCTGGAACTCTCGCGCGGGCACCGCAAGATCATTCTCTATGCGGTGGCCGGCAAGGAGCCCTTCTACGAGAAGCTCGGCTTCAGGCGCATGAAGACCGCGATGGCGATCTTCGAGAACCAGGCGCAGGCCTTCGAGCGCGGGCTGATCGAGTGACTCATTCCGTCGTCTCCACCGAAGCGCATCACTTCGAAAGCCTGCACCAGGCGCTCGACGTGGTGGCGCGCGAACGGAAGTACCTTGCGCTGATGCAGGCGCCGCCGTGGGAGCAATCGCTGGCCTTCTACCGCAGCGTGCTGGCGGCGGGCTTTCCCCATTTCGTGGCGATCGATGGCAGCGGCAAGGTCGTGGGCTGGTGCGACGTATCGCCGGTCTTCGGCCACTCCAGGGCCCACATCGGCCTGCTTGGCATCGCGCTGCTGCCCGAGGCACGCGGCCTCGGACTCGGCGCGCAGCTGCTGCAGGCGGCCATCGGCAAGTCATGGACGCGCGGGCTGACCCGCATCGAGCTTTCCGTTCGCGCCGACAACCTGAATGCGAAGGCGCTGTACGAGCGCTTCGGCTTCGAGCACGAAGGCCTGCTGCGCCGCGCCAGCCTGGTCGACGGCATCTACCATGACGCCCACGCGATGGCGCTGCTTCGCTAGACTGAAGCATCCACTGCATGCAACCGGAGAGCGCCCCATGTGCAGAAGCATCAAGACCCTCTACAACTTCGA
This sequence comes from Variovorax sp. SPNA7, assembly GCF_033807855.1. Taxonomy (NCBI): domain Bacteria; kingdom Pseudomonadati; phylum Pseudomonadota; class Betaproteobacteria; order Burkholderiales; family Comamonadaceae; genus Variovorax; species Variovorax sp. SPNA7. The sequence continues at coordinate 1,455,404 of NZ_CP138513.1, read as the reverse complement.
GCCTCCCGCCACCGAGCAGGAGATCCGCGCCGCCTCGCTGCAGTTCGTGCGCAAGCTCAGCGGCTTCAGCGTGCCGTCCAAGGCCAACCAGGAAGCCTTTGAACGCGCGGTCGACGAGGTGACCGCGAGCGCCGCACGGCTGATCGCCTCGCTGGTCACCACCGCCGAGCCGCGCGACCGCGCCATCGAGGCCGAACGCGCGAAGGCCAGGTCGGCCGCGCGCTTCGGCACCTGACAGCCAACCGCTTTTTTCTGGAGAACCCATGCCGATCGAACTCTGGCTCGCCTTCGTCGCCGCATCGTCCGTGCTGCTGATCATTCCCGGACCGACCATCCTCACGGTGATCAGCTATTCCATGTCGCACGGCCGGCGCGCCAACGTGCCGCTGGTGGCCGCGGTGGCGCTCGGCGATTCGACCGCACTGGTGGTGTCGCTGCTCGGCCTGGGCGCGCTGCTGGCCGCGTCGGCGTTCTGGTTCACGGTGGTGAAGTGGGCGGGCGGGCTGTATCTGCTCTACCTCGGCATCAAGCTGCTGCGCGCGGGCATCGGCGGTGCCGAAATCGCGGCGCCCGCGGCGCCCGATTCGCGCTGGCGGCTGTTCGCCAACACCTACCTGGTGACGGCGCTGAACCCCAAGGGCATCGTGTTCTTCGTGGCGTTCCTGCCGCAGTTCCTGAGCCCCGCGGCCGACGTGACGCGCCAGCTCTGGGTGCTGGCGACCACCTTCGTGGCGATGGCTGCGCTCAATGCCACGCTCTATGCCGTGTTCGCGGGATCGGCCCGCAAGCTGCTTGCCTCGCCGCGCGCGCAGCGGCGCTTCAATCTTGCGGGCGGCTCGCTGCTGAGCGCAGCGGGCGTGTGGGCGCTGCTCGCGCGCCGGCCCGCCTGAGGCGCGCTCCCGCCGGCGTCAGCGGTAGTACGGATTGCCGGGGTTGCGGTCGTAGCGGTTCGGCACGCCGTCGCCATCGCGATCGCGGTCGTAGCGGTTGGGCACACCGTCGCGGTCGCGGTCTCCGTAGCCGTAGTGCGGGCGTGGCGCCGGACGGTCATAAGGTGCAACAACGCAGCCGGCCAGCGCAGCCGACGCGGCAAGCAGGACGGCCAGTGTCTTCATCATCATTTGGTTTCTCCTTGGAGTTGCAGGAAGGCGGCATGCCTTGCGCAAGCCGGCACCTGCATTGAAGGCCACCTCCGTCTCGGCTGCGTATCCGCCATGAGGCCGGAACGTGAAGTTCGTTACCGGATGTGGAACGTGCTGCAGACTTTGACGCCAAGTTCCTGCTGCCGCAGGCGGCGGCGCACCCGTCCGAAAGTAGGTGCAGTTCCCGTGGCCGCTTCGCCGAGAATGGCGCCGCCACGCCGCCGATTTCCGCTTCCCAACGCCATGCACCGCCCGCCCTTCTCCGCCAGCCGCAGTTGCCTTGCCGCAACGCTGGCGGCCATCGCCTGTGCGCTGCCGGCACTGGCCGGCGCCGTGAGCTTCGACGAGGTGAAGCGCGAGTTCCGCCCTTCCGACACCGCGGTGCTCGACCGCAACGGCGAGCTGCTGCAGCGCGTGCGCACCGATGCCAGCGTACGGCGCGGCCAGTGGGTGGCGCTGGCCGATGTTTCGCCGGCGCTGCGCATGGCCATGGTGCTGAGCGAAGACCGCCGCTTCTACGAGCACAGCGGCATCGACTGGCGCGCGGTGTCGTCTGCCGCCTGGGGCAACCTGTGGAACACCCGCACGCGCGGCGCATCGACCATCACGATGCAGCTGTCGGGCCTGCTCGACGAAGACCTGCGCCGCGCCAACAGCGGGCGCAGCTTCACGCAGAAGATCGGCCAGAGCGTGGCGGCCACGCAGCTGGAGCGCAGCTGGCGCAAGGACCAGATCCTGGAGGCCTACCTCAACACCGTGCCCTTCCGCGGCGAGATCGTGGGCATCGACGCGCTCTCGCGCACGCTGTTCGGCAAGGCGCCCAGCGGCCTGGACGCGCGCGAGGCCAGCGTGGCCGCGGCACTGGTGCGCGCCCCCAATGCCAAGCCGGCGCTGGTGGCGCAGCGCGCCTGCGAGGTGATGCGCGCGATGGAGCCGGGGCAGAAGATCGATTGCGATGCGCTCGACATGTTCACGAGCGCAGCAGTGCAGCGGCGGGCCTTCGATGCGACCGAGGGCATTGCGCCGCATGCGGCGCGGCGCGTGCTGAAGGAACTGCGCGAGGCCGGCGAAACGGCCGCGCCGCCCGCCCGCCAGGCAGCCGGCAGGGAAGCCGCCGTGCGGACCACGCTGCGCGCACCGCTGCAGCGCTTTGCGCTGGCCACGCTGCAGCGCCACCTGAAGGAACTGCGCGGCCGCCATGTGGAAGACGGCGCGCTCGTGGTGCTCGACAACGCGAGCGGCGAGGTGCTCGCCTGGGTCGGTTCGTCGGGCCCGCTGAGCCAGGCCGCCGAGGTCGATGCGGTCACCGCGCTGCGCCAGCCCGGCTCCACGCTCAAGCCGCTGCTCTATGCGCAGGCCATCGCCGAGCGGCGGCTCACCGCGGCCTCGCTGATCGACGATTCGTCGGCGCAGATCAGCACCGCGAGCGGGCTCTACATTCCGCAGAACTACGACCGCCAGTTCAAGGGACCGGTGTCGGCGCGCACCGCGCTGGCCGCCTCGCTCAACGTGCCGGCCGTGCGCACGCTGGTGATGGTGTCGCCCGAATCGTTCGCGCGCCAGCTGCGCGCGGCCGGCCTGCCGCTGCGCGAAAGCGGCGACTACTACGGCTACAGCCTTGCGCTGGGCAGTGCCGAGGTGTCGCTGCTGTCGCTCGCCAACGCCTATCGCACGCTGGCCAATGGCGGGCGCTACGGGCCTCCCACGCTGGCTGCGCCGGCTCCGGCTGCAAAGGACAAGGCCGCCGCGCCCGCCACCGTCATCGATCCGCGCGCGGCCTTCATCGTCGGCGACATCCTGTCCGACACGAACGCACGCACGCGCACCTTCGGGCTCGACAGCATTCTTTCGACGCGCTTCTGGACCGCCGTGAAGACCGGCACCAGCAAGGACATGCGCGACAACTGGGCCGTGGGCTGGTCGCAGCGCTACACGGTCGGCGTGTGGGTCGGCAACGCGAGCGGCGCATCGATGTGGGACGTGAGCGGGACCAGCGGCGCGGCACCGGTGTGGGCCGAGGTGATGCGCTTCCTGCACGCGCGCGAGCCGAGCCGCGCGCCCCGGCCGCCGGCCGGCCTGGTCGAGGCGCAGGTGACGTTCGGCCCCGGCGCCGACGGCAGCGCGCTCGAGGCGGCGCGCAGCGAATGGTTCCTGCAGGGCACGGAGCAGCCGCTCTTCGCGCTCGACAATGTCGGCACGCCGGCAGGCGCCGCGGCCGCGCCGCGCATCACCGCGCCGTCCGACGGCACCATCATCGCGCTGGACCCCGACATTCCGCCGCTGCACCAGCGCGTGCGCTTCGAGGCCGAAGGCCGCGGCGTGCAATGGCGCATCGACGGCAAGCACTTTGCGCGCGGCAACAGCGCGCAGTGGCTGCCGTGGCCCGGCCGCCATGTGATCGAACTCGTCGACGCCACCGGCAAGGTGGTCGACCAGCGCAAGCTCGAAGTGCGCGGCGCGGGCGTGGTCGCGAAGAGCGCGCGCCGGTAGGCCAATCCCCCTGCTTTCGACTGCGGCATTGCAGCCGCGCGAGAATTCATCCAATGATTCAATGAATTAGGTCTTTCTTATTCATATGCTCCTCCAAGCCCCCCGAACCTCCCTGGCCGACAGCGCCGCCGACAGCATCCGCGCCGAGATCGCGGCCGGCCGCTGGACCGTCGGATCGCGCATTCCGATCGAGCCGCAGCTCGCGCAATTGCTCGGCGTGAGCCGCGGCACCGTGCGCGAAGCCGTGAAGACGCTGGTCTCGCGCGGCCTGCTCGAAGTGCGGCAAGGTTCGGGCACCTATGTGCGCTCGGGCTTCGATCCTTCGGCCAGCCTGCAGAAGATGCGGCGCGCGAGCCTGCGCGACCAGTTCGAGGTGCGCCGCGCGCTCGAGGTCGAGGCCGCGCGGCTGGCCGCCGTGCGCCACACCGCCAAGGACCTGCGCAACCTGAAGACCCTGCTCGAGAAACGCGGCGTGCCCGATGCGAGCGACGACGGCGCGGGCTTCATCGAGCGCGACCTGGCCTTCCACCTGGCCATCGTCGACATCTCGGGCAACCTGGCGCTCGCGGAAACCTGCCGCTTCATCGCCGGCTACATCAAGGAAACCATCGCGAGCACGATGGGCACCAGCCTGCCCGAACCCGACACGGCCGCGCACGTCACCATCGTCGAGGCCATTGCCAGCCGCGACCCCGACCGCGCCGCCGAGGCGGTGCGCGCCTTCATGTCGCCGATGATCGACGCCCTGGCGCAAGAAGCAGTAGAGCCCGCCCGATGAGCGCAGTGGCGTTCCGGGCGGCCCGCGCCGCCGACGAACTGCTGATCGACGCCGAGGCCGACAGCACGCCCGCGCCGCGCCCCACGCCCGCGGGCAGTGTGGGCCGGCGCATCCTGCTGGGCGCGAGCGTGGTGCTGATTGCCTTCAACCTGCGGCCGGTGTTCGCCAGCCTGTCGGTGGTGCTGCCGGAGATCATCGCGGCCACCGGTCTCTCGGCCACCGCCGCGAGCCTGCTGACCACGCTGCCCATCGTCTGCCTGGGCCTGTTTGCGCCGCTGGCACCGGGACTGGGCCGGCGCTTCGGCACCGAGCGCACGCTGCTCGCCTGCATGGTGCTCATCCTGGTGGGTACGCTGCTGCGCGGCACCGGCAACATCCCGCTGCTGTTCGTGGCCTCGGCCATCGCGGGCAGCGGCATCGCGGTGTCGAACGTGCTGCTCTCGGGCCTCGTGAAGCGCGACTTCGCCAAGCAGGCGGCGCTGATGATGGGCCTCTACACCATGGCGGTGTGCGGCGGCGCGGCCAGCGCGGCGGGCCTCACGGTGCCGCTCGAGCATGCGCTGGGCGGGGGCTGGACCTATGCGCTCGCGATGTGGGCGGTGCCGGCCCTGCTGGTCACGCTGATCTGGGCGCCGCAGGCCCTGCCGCTGAAGCCGGTGGCCAGCGAATCGGGCTTCACGGTGCGCGGGTTGTGGCGCGACCGGCTGGCCTGGCAGGTCACTTTCTTCATGGGCCTGCAATCGGCGCTGGCCTACACCGTGATGGGCTGGCTCGCGCCCATCCTGCGCGAGCGCGGGCTCGGCGGCGAGACCGCCGGCTACGTGGTGTCGCTGGCGGTCATGACGCAGGTGGTGACCTGCCTGGTCGTTCCCGCGATGGCCGTGAGGCTGCGCAACCAGCGCGGGCTGGCGGTGGTGCTGGCCGTCGTCACCGTGGCCGCCATGCTGGCGATGCTGTTCGCCCCGCTCGGCGGCGTGTGGCTGTGGGCCGTGCTGCTGGGCATTGCGCAGGGCGGCACCTTTGCACTCGCGCTCACCTTCATGGTTCTGCGCTCGCCCGATTCGCATGTGGCGGCGCACCTCTCGGGCATGGCGCAGGGCGTGGGCTACGTCGTGGCCGCCTGCGGGCCGCTGATTGCGGGCCTGCTGCACGGCTGGACCGGCAGCTTCCGCGCGTCGTCATGGCTCTTCGTCGGGCTGGGCATTGCGCTGGTGATGGCAGGCCTTGGCGCGGGGCGCTCGATGCTCGTGGGCGCGGTGACGGTTCCGCGGCGCTGAGCTTCGCGCCGGCTACTGCAGGTAGCTCTCGGCCAGCAGCGCCCAGTAGGCCGCGCCGATCGGCAGGTTGCTGTCGTTGAAGTCGTAGCCCGGGTTGTGCACCATGCAGCCGCCGTGCTCGCCAGGCGCGCCGTTGCCGATGAACAGGTAGCAGCCGGGCTTCTTCTCGAGCATGAACGCGAAGTCTTCGCTGCCGGTCACGGCCGGGCCTTGCGGCTCGACGTGCGCGGCGCCCACCAGTTCATAGCCGATGCGGCGCGCAAACTCGGTTTCCTCGGGCGTGTTCACCAGCACGGCGTAGCCCTTGCGGTAGTCGATGTGCGCCTTCACGCCAAAGCTCTCGGCCTGCGCCGCGACGATGGCCTTCAGGCGCTTTTCGAGCAGCGCGCGCACCTCGCGGTCGAGCGAGCGCACGCTGATCTCCAGCACCGCGGTCTCGGGGATCACGTTGTTGGCCTTGCCCGAGTGGATGGCGCCCACGGTGACGATCGACATTTCCTGCGGATCGGCGTTGCGCGAGACGATGGTCTGCAGCGCCATCACGATGCTGGACGCGGCGACGATCGGGTCGGCCGTGCGGTGCGGCATGGCGCCGTGGCCGCCCACGCCGGTGAGCGTGACGGTGGCGTAGTCCGACGAGGCCATGGCCGCGCCTTCGCGGAACATCAGGTCGCCCTGTCGGCGGCCCGGCGAGTTGTGCATGGCATAGACCGCATCGCACGGGTATTTTTCGAACAGGCCGTCTTCCATCATCTTCACGGCGCCGCCCATGCCCTCCTCGGCCGGCTGGAAGATGAGGTTCAGCGTGCCCGAGAACTCGCCGTGCTGCGCCAGGTACTTGGCCGCGCCGAGCAGCATCGCGGTGTGGCCGTCGTGGCCGCAGGCGTGCATGATGCCGGGCCGGCCGCTGCGGTAGGCCAGGCCTGTTTTCTCCTCGATGGGCAGCGCGTCCATGTCGGCGCGGATGCCGATGGCGCGCGTTCCGCTGCCGCGCCTGAGCCGGCCCACCAGGCCGGTCACGCCCAGGCCGCGCTCCACCTCGTAGCCCCAGGCGGACAGGCGCTCGGCCACCAGATCGCTGGTGCCGAATTCCTCGAAGCCTAGCTCGGGGTTCTGGTGGATCTGCTGGCGCACCGTGACGAATTCGGCGGCGTGCCTTCTCATGTACTCGAGGTAGTGCTGGGCGCTTTGCGGCATCGTGGTCTCGTGTTGCGGATGGGTGGATGGATGACGGAAGGCCTGCTCAGGGCTGCAGCGCCATGGTGGCGGGCAGCCGGGTCCATGGCAGGTCGGCCGGGTCGGCGGCCATCGGACCGGGCGCCTTGGCCACGAGGATGTGGCTTGCAATGGGCGCGAAGTCGGCGCGAAAGTGCACCGAGCTCTTGTTGACCAGCAGCTTCATCGCCTCGGGCTCGATGCCCAGGTAGCGGAAGAACTCTCGGTCGAGCATCTGGCTCTTACCGCTGGCCACGGCAATGCGCACGCCGTCGATCTCCAGGCAGGCGCTCTGGCCGAGCGACACCACGCCGCCGCGCGACATCGGCCCCTTGCCGTGCACCTGCCCGTCGCTGAGCGCGCGCACGGTGAAGAGGCCTTGCACGGGCGCATCGCTGAAGCGACCGCCCCATGTCGGCACCGAGGTGCCGAGCGCGATGCGGATCTGCGCGCCGACGCCGGCCTCGTGCGCCGCCGCGGCCGCGCCGGGATCGAACATCAGCCCCAGCGCGACCTGCCCCGGGTAGCGCTTGCCCGCGCCTTCGGCCAGCAGCGCATGCAGCATGCCGGTGGTGTTGCTGTCGGCGCCCGCGCCAGGGTTGTCCTGCGTGTCCGCGATGACCACCGGCTTGCCCGCGTCCGCGGCCAGCGCCATGGCTTGCGCCACCGCCGCGCGCGGCTCCAGCACGTCGAGCCGCCATTGCGCGCGCGGCTGGTCGATGCGCTCGTACAGCGTGGCCACGGCCGCGCCGGCATCGTCGCCATAGCCCCACACGACCGGGCCGCACTCGGCAATGTCGGCGGCCGGGAAGCCGGTGGCAAAGCTCAGCACCGCATCGTGCCTGGCGTCGAGTTCGCCGAGCAGCCGGTACACGGATGCGGCCGGCTCGATCATGGTCGACTGCACGTTGAGCGGCAGCAAGAAGCCGAGGCGCCGCGCATGCAGCGGCTCGCGCGAACCGCGCGCGATGCGGCGTTCCAGCAGCCTGGCGGCGAGCCGGCCCGTGTCGGCCATGTCGACGTGCGGATAGGTGCGGTAGGTGGCCAGCGCGTCGGCCTCGGCCAGCATCCGGCCCGTGATGTTGCCGTGCAGGTCCAGGCTCGCGACGATCGGCACGCCGGGCCCCACGAGCATGCGGATGCGCGCGATCAGCTCGCCCTCGGGGTCTTCGAGGTGCTCGGTCACGGCCGCGCCGTGCAGGTCGAGATAGACGGCGTCGATGCCGCCGTTCGCCAGCGCGGCAGCCAGGTCTTCGGTGATGGCGGCCGAGATGCGCTCGAACGCGTCTTCGGTCACATGGGCCGAGGGCGTGGCGCCGGCCCAGGCCGACGGCACCAGCGACCAGCCCTTCTCGCGCGCCGCGTCGATGAAGCCGCCCACGGGAATGTTCCTGCCTGCGTAGGCCTCGACGATCGCGGCGCCGCGCCGGTACGGCGGGAAGGTCGAACCCGCATGGAACGCAGCCCAGTCCGCCTTGCTCGGCGCGAAGGTGTTGGTCTCGTGCTGGAAACCGGCGATGAAGACTTTCATGGAATCCTTTTTCTTGATCGTGGGAATGAAGGGGTTTCAGCTGCGCGCAAAGGCAAAGTCGCGTCCGGGCGCCGCAGCCAGCAGTTTGCGCGTGTAGTCGTGGCGGGGGGCGAAGAACACGTCGCGCACCGAACCGCGCTCCACGATCTCGCCCTGGCTCATGACCAGCACGCTGTCGCAGATCTGGCTGGCCACGCGCAGGTCGTGCGTGATGAAGAGAATGCCGATCTTCAGCCGCTGCTGGATCTCGTCGAGCAGGCGAAGGATCTGCGCCTGCACCGAGACGTCGAGCGCCGACACGGCCTCGTCGGCAATCAGCACCTTGGGGTCGCAGGCCAGCGCGCGCGCAATCGAGATGCGCTGGCGCTGCCCGCCCGAGAACTCGCTGGGGTAGCGGCGCAGCGCATCGGGCGACAGGCGCACCAGCCGCATCAGTTCTTCGGCGCGCGCCCAGGCCTGGTCGTGCGGCATGCCGAAGTTGACCGGCCCCTCGATGATCGAGGCGCCCACCGTCTGGCGCGGATTCAGCGAGCGGTACGGGTCCTGGAAAATCACCTGCACCGTGCGCCGGAACGGCGACAGCGCGCGGCCCCTGGCATGCGCGACCGAGCGGCCATCGGCAAAGATGTCGCCCGAGCTCGGGTCGATCAGCCGCGCGATGCAGCGCGCCACCGTCGACTTGCCCGAGCCCGACTCGCCGACGATGCCCACGGTTTCGCCGGGCCGCACTTCGAGCGACACATTGCGCGCCGCATCCACCGTGCGGCGCTTGCCGGGCCAGCTGCCCGTGACATAGGTCTTGCAGATGTTCACCGCATTGAGCAGCGGATAGGCGTCGGGCACCGGCGGGCGCCGGGGCGGCGAAAGCTCGGGCACCGCGTCGAGCAGCATCTTCGTGTAGGGCTCGCGTGGCGCCGTGAGCACCGCCATCTTGCCGCCTTTCTCGATCATGGCGCCCAGCTCCAGCACCACCACTTCGTCGGCGATCTCGGCCACCACGCCGAAGTCGTGCGTGATGAAGAGCACGGCGGTGCCGTTCTCGGTCTGCAGCTCGAGGATGAGCCGCAGTATCTCGGCCTGCGTGGTCACGTCGAGCGCGGTGGTCGGCTCGTCGCAGATCAGCAGCACGGGCTTCAGGATGAGCGCCATCGCGATCACGATGCGCTGGCGCTGCCCGCCCGACAGCTGGTGCGGATAGGAAGCGTAGATGCGCTCGGGCTCGGGCAGCCGCACGCGCTCCATGATGGCGATGATCTTTGCGCGCCGCTCGGCCGCGCCCATCTGCACATGCTGCGCGAGCATCTCGTCGACCTGCGCGCCGCAGGTCATCACCGGGTTGAGCGCGGTCATCGGTTCCTGGAACACCATGGCCATCGACGGCCCGCGCAGCTGGCGCAGGCGGGAAGACGTTGCGGCCAGCAGGTTCTCGCCCTGCAGTTCGATGGCGCCGCGCACCGGCACGAGGCCCGAAGGCAGCAGCCCCATCACCGCATTGGCGATGACCGACTTGCCCGAACCCGACTCGCCGAGCAGGCAGACGATCTTGCCGGGCGGCACGTCGAAGGAAACCTTGTCGACCGCATGCGGCCGGTCGCCGCCGCGCGGCAGTGCAATGGCGAGGTCGCGAACGGAAAGAACAGGTGCCTGCGCCATGTTCAGCCTCCGCGCTTGTTGAACTTGGGGTCGAGCGTGTCGCGCAGCCCGTCGCCGAGGATATTCACCGCGAGCACCGTCAGCGCCAGGAAGATGCCGGGGAACAGCACGTTGTGCGGGAACTGGTTGAACTGCGCCCTGCCCTCGGCCATGATGTTGCCCCAGGTCGCCATGTCGGCCGGCAGCCCTACGCCGAGAAACGACAGGATGGCCTCCACCAGGATGGCCGAGGCGCACACATAGGTCGCCTGGATGATCAGCGGCGCAATCGCATTCGGCAGGATGTGGCGCACGAGGATCTTCCATGTCGGCGTGTCGAGCGCAATGGCGGCTTCCACATAAGGCTCCTCGCGCACCGTGAGCACCACCGAGCGCACGAGGCGCGCCACGCGCGGGATCTCGGGCACCGCAATGGCCACCACCACGGTGAGCAGCTTGCCGCCGAACAGCGCCACCAGGCTGATCGCGAACAGGATGCCGGGGATGGCCATCACGCCGTCCATCAGCCGCATGATGGCGCTGTCGAGCCGGCGGAAGTAGCCGCCCAGCAGGCCGACGAGCATGCCGAACACCACCGCCAGCGCAGCCACCGCCACGCCCACGGTCAGCGAAACGCGCGCGCCGTAGAGCGTGCGGCTCCAGATGTCGCGCCCCAGGCTGTCGGTGCCCATGACGAACAGGTGCTCGAAGGTGTCGCCCGCGAGGCTGTTGAACTCGCCGCGCGTGCCCGGCATGAGGTTGCCGCTGCCGGGGTCGATGGCCGTGGGGTCGATGGTGCCGAGCCATGGCGCCGCCAGCGACACGAGCACCAGCAGCACAAGCACGCCGCCGCCCACGCGCACCGACCAGTCGGCCAGGATGCGCTTGAGCAGCGAGCGCCGCCGGGGCGGCGGCAGCGCCTCGGCGACGGCTTCGACAGGAATCATCGGAGGGGCGAGCGAATCGGTCATCGTGTTTTCTTCTTGCGCCTCAATAGCGGATGCGGGGATCGAACACCAGGTAGCTCAGGTCGATCAGCAGGTTGATGAGCACGTAGACGACGGAAAAGAACAGCGTGATGCCCTGTATCAGCGGAAAGTCGCGCGACAGCACCGCATCGACCGTGAGCTGCCCGAGGCCCGGAATCGCGAACACGGTTTCGGTGACGACCACGCCGCCGATCAGCAGCGCAATGCCGATGCCGATCACCGTGACGATCGGGATCGCCGCATTGGCCAGCGCATGCCGTATCAGCACCCGCGTCTCCGACATGCCCTTGGCGCGCGCGGTGCGGATGTAGTCTTCGGTCATGGCCTCGGCCACGGCCGCGCGCGTGACGCGGGCAATCAGCGCCACGTAGATGATCGACAGCGTGATCGACGGCAGGATCAGGTGCTTGATCCAGAGCCATGGCCCCTGGCCGATCCGCGAGTAGCCCTGCACCGGCAGCAGTTGCAGGTGCAGCGCGAAGATCCAGATGAGCACGTAGCCGATCACGAAGGCCGGCACCGAAAAACCCATGACCGAGAAACCCATGAGCATGCGGTCGAGCCAGCCGCCATGGCGCCAGGCAGCCACCACGCCCAGCGGCACCGCGATCAGGATGGTGACCACCAGCGTCACCGCCGCAAGCGACACCGTCGGTTCGATGCGCTGCCCGATGAGCTCCACCACCGTCTTCTTCATGAAGTAGGACTCGCCCAGGTTGCCCTGCAGCAATTGCCCGCTCCAGCGCACGAACTGCGTGGGCAGCGAATCGTTCAGCCCAAGCTGGCCCCGCACCTTGGCGATGTTCTCGCTGGTGCCGCTGTCGCCCACGATGGCGGCGGCCGGATCGCCGGGCGCCAGCCGGAGCATCAGGAACACGATCAGCGCGACGATGACGAGCACCGGCACGGTCGACAGGATGCGGCGCGCAAGAAAGATCAGCATGGGTTTGGCGAACGAGCGCGCTCAGCTCTTCTTGATGTTCCAGAACACATTGACCGGCGAGCGCACCACGCCGCTCACCACGCCCTTGCGGTAGGCCGTGAGCGGCTTGTATTCGCCGATGGGTGCGTAGATGCCGGTGTCGTACACGCGTTGCTGGATGGCCGTGGCCAGGTCCTTGCGCTTCGGCTCGTCGGCCGTCGCCAGGAAGTCGGACTTCAGCTGCTCGAGCTTGTCATCGGTGGCCCAGCCGAACCAGCCCTTCTCGCCGTTGCCCGTGAGCGGCGCATAGAACATCGGGTTCATGTTGTCGGCAATGCCCCAGCCGGTGATGAAGAGGTTCCAGCCGCCCTTGTCGACGGGATCCTTCCGCGCGCGGCGCGTGACCAGCGTGGGCCAGTCCATCGACTGCATGTCGACGTTGAAGCCGGCCTGCTTCAGCAGCTGCGCCATCACCGGCGGAAACTTGTTGAGCAGCGCAAAGTCGGCCGGATACATGAGCACGACCGGCTTGCCGTCATAGCCCGCTTCCTTGAGCAGCGCCTTGGCTTTCTCGAACTGCGGCTTGCCGGTGAAGTAGCTGGTCTTGTCGCTGGAGAACGCCGTGCCGCACGGGTAGACCGAGGCGCAGCTGTTGTAGAGCTCCTTGTGCACCATCTGGGCGCGCATCAGCGCCTCCTGGTTGATGGCCATGATGGCGGCCTGCGCGATCTTCGGATTGTCGAAGGGCGGAATGACGTGGTTCAGGTGCAGCGCGAACGAGCCCTTCGGGATCGGGTTGTCGACCGTGATGGCAGCGTTGTTCTTGAGCGCCGTGTACTGCTCCGGCGGCAGCCATTCGATCATGTCGACCTCGCCGTTCGCGAGCGCATTGGCCTGTGTCTGCGCGTCCTTCAGGATGATCCATTCCATGCGGTCGACGTACACGTTCTTGCCGCCCGCGGTGCCTGAAGGCGCCTCGGTGCGCGGCACGTACCTGGTGTTCTTCAGGTAGACCACCTTCTCGCCGGGGCGGTACTCCTCCTTCTTGAAGATGTAGGGGCCCGAACCGGTGGCGTCGTCGATCTGCTTGTCGGACGGCGTGGCGGCCACGCGCGCCGGCATGATGAACGGCGGGTTCGACGAAGGCTTGCTCAGTGCATCGAGCACCATGCCGAAGCCGTCCTTGAACACCAGCCTGAAGCTGCTGGCGTCGACCGCCTCGGCCTTGTCGAGCGCGGCATACATCTTCTGGCCCAGCCCGTCGCGCTGGCCCCAGCGCTTGAGCGACGCCAGCACGTCTTCCGAAGTGACCGGCTTGCCGTCATGGAATTCGAGGCTCTTGCGCAGCGTGAAGGTCCACGTCCTGCCATCGGCGCTGGTGGTGTACTTGTCGACCATCTGCGGCTTGACCTTGCCCTGCTCGTCCACGCCGAAGAGCGTGTCGTACACGGCATAGCCGTGGTTGCGCGTGACGAAGGCGGTGGTCCAGATCGGGTCGAGGATCTTGAGGTCGGATTGCGGCACCAGGCGCAGCACCTTGGCCGCATCCTGCGCGAACGCGCTGGTGGTTGCGAATGCAGCGGCCAGCATGGCACCCGCGACAACGGCTTTCAGGTTTCTTTTCGACAGCATCTTCGGTTCTCCGGTTGAAAAAATCGTGAGGAACGGGACTTCGGATCAGGCGTGCCAGCGCGGCCGCCCCGGTGGAAGAAGAAGAGGAAAAATCGCGCGAGGCGCTCGAACAAGAGTCATGAAGAAGAAGGCTCCGGAAGCGCGCAAAGGCCACCCCGCGCATTGCGCGAGATGCCCCTGCTGTCCTTTGGCCTGAGAGATTCACCATGCACGCTCATCGCGCATGGCTTGCCCCTTCGGCGGCTGCCCTCGGAGGCCTTTTCTATTCAGGGCTCCGGGCAGCGCTCTCCAGCGTTGATCGAGATATCCAGTCTTGGGACCTGAGCGTTATGGGCTGTCGCCTTCGGTAATGCACTAACTCGAAGCATCGAGCCGGCATTTCTCCTGGATGCATTCTTCCAAGCAGAATGCGTGCCACTCGAACGCTTGCGCTACTGCGGCCCGCCGCAGAAGCTCGCCCTTTCGGTGGTCCTGGCGGTGAAGTGAAGGCGTGTGGTGGTGGTGTCGCTGGCGGGCGTGTTCTGCGGCCATTCGCTCTGCAGCCATGTGTACTGCCAGCTGTAGGCTTCGCCCGGGCTCGCAGCTTCGCCGTAGCTGATGCGAAGGCTGCCGCTGCTCTCGTCGTGGCAGTGCTTCGACTGCTTGTATTCCCTTTCGCTGAAGCAGGCGCGGACCATCTTCGAGCACGAAAAAGGAATGCCTTCGTACACGGCCCGGCTCGCGTCCTCGACCGGCACGAAGTCGGCCTTGCTGAACGAAGCGCCGCCGCCCGAGTACATCTCCGACACCGTCTGGAGCACGGCCGCGGCCCACCGCCCTTCGGCCAGCGGATAGAGCGCCGGCGCGAGGGAGATGCGCGAATCCGCCATGCCGGGAGTGGCCGCCTTCTTCATCAGTGCGGCCGCATAGCCGCTGAAGTCATGCAGGCGGTTCAGCTGCCACGTGCCGGCGGCGACGCGCTTGATGCGCGCCATGGCCAGCGGCTCGCTCGAGAACACCGCATAGTCGCCCGCTGCGGCGCCGCGCGGCCGGTACAGGCCCAGCGCCTGCGGATCGCAGGGCTGCGGCAGCAGCGCACACAAGCGCGCGCGCCAGTCCGCATCCAGCGATTCCGGTTTCTTCACCGCATCGAAGAGTTGTGCCGACGGCGCGGCGCCCGCATGCCCCGCAAGCAGCAGGACGAACATCGGCAAGGCGGCAGTGCGAAGAATGGGCAACGGGTTCATGGACCGGCATGGTAGCCAGCCCGCCCACAGGATGCTGCAACCAATTGCGGTGCGGGCGGGCCGATGTTGTAGCCTTCGCCCCACGGCCATCTTGGCCTCGAACGGAGCAAAAGATGGCTGACAGGATCCTGGTGTTCTATGGCTCGTACCGCTCGGACCGCATGGGCATTCGCCTGGCGGACTACCTGGTGGCGGGCCTCAACGCGCGAGGTGCCGAGGCCGAGTTGATCGACGCCAAGGCCGTCGGCCTGCCGATGCTCGACCGCATGTACAAGGAATACCCCGAAGGCACCGCGCCCGCGGCGATGGAAGCGCTGGCGCAGAAGATACGCGGCGCGGATGCCTTCGTCTTCGTGGCCGGCGAATACAACTGGGGCCCGCAGCCCGGCCTGAAGAACCTGACCGACCACTTCCTCGAGGAATGGTTCTGGCGCCCCGCCGCCATTGCGAGCTATTCGGCCGGCCGGTTCTCCGGCGTGCGCTCGGGCACCGTGTGGCATTCGGTCCTATCGGAGATGGGCATGGTCGTCGTGTCGAGCACATTGGCGGTCGGCCCCATCTCGCAGACGCTCGATGCCAGCGGCAAGCCCACCGGCAGCGCGGGCGAATCGCTCGATCGCTCCTTCGGAAGGTTCGCGGACGACCTGGCATGGTGGACCGAGGCGGCGCGCGCGCAGCGGGCGCGCAAGGCGCCGCCGTATTGACCGCCCCTAGGCACCGGCCTTCGCAGCCTCCATCAGCGCCACCGACACGCACTCCAGCGCAATCGCCAGTTGCGTGAGCGTCGGCAAGCCGAATCCCAGCCTGAACACCAGCGGGTCGTCGCCGAACCACGGGCCGGGCGCGACGCGGGTGCTGTACCTGGCCAGCGCGGCATAGAAGCGCTCGACGGCCGCGGCATCGAAGAGCTCGCGCCTGAGCCGCATGCAGCACAGCGCCCCGGCATCCGGGCGCACCCACTCGATGTGGCTGGCATGGCGCGACACCCAGTTCTCTGTGAGTTGCAGGTTTTGCGCGAGGAGCTTGCGCCGCTCGCCGATGATCCGGTCGCGCTGCCTGAACACGGCCAGCGCTAGCGCCTCGTCGACCGGCGAGCAGGAGATCACCGTGCTGAACTTCGCCGTGACCAGCGCCTGGCGCAGCGCCGCGTCGCGCGTGATGGCCCAGCCGATGCGCAGGCCCGCCGAGCCGTGGCACTTGGACAGCGAGGACACCGAGATCACCCTGTCGCCCAGCCCGGCGGCTCCCGGCGCCGCGGCATCGTCGCCATAGGCTGCCTCGCGGTAGGTCTCGTCGATCACGAGCCAGGCGTTCGGCGCATGTTCGGCCAGCATCGCCACGATCTCGCGCAGGGTCTGCGCCGGAATCGCGACGCCCGACGGGTTCTGCGGCGAGGCCAGGCTCAGCAGCTTGGTCTTCGGGGAGAGCAGCTTGCGCAGCGCATCCAGGTCGATGCGGTAGCCGGTGTCGAAGCTCAGCGGCAGCGCGCGCGTGGTGGCGCCGACGGCGGCCAGCGCGTTGCGCGCCAACGGGAACACCGGCTCGGCCACGACGGCTTCGTCACCCGCCTGGCACAGCGTGAAGGCGATGAGGAACAGTGCGTGGGCACCGCCGACCGTAACCACCACGTCGTCGGCATCGACGCCATGTTCGTTCGCGATTTCCTGGCGCAGGGCGGGGCTGCCGGCCGCGGTGCCGTAGTCCAGCGAAAAGTCGGCATCGTCGCCGAAGGCCATGTCGACCAGCTCCGACAGCCGCACGCTCGGCCCCACGCTTTCGGCAAGATCGAAGCGCGGCGCCTTGCTGACGAGGGAAATGATTTCGTTGTCGGGAAACCGTGCCATGAACTGCCGCTTGATCCGTTGCTGTAGATAACACCAATGTTGCAGTTTCGTGGCCGACGATAACAGCCACACTTTCCTGAAATTAGGTGCAGTACAGTTGCATGCAGTGCCATCCACGCCAGCAGGAGTGATCCGTGTCGCAATCTCCCCGGTTCCGCTATGAAGAAGTCGCCGATTTCGTGGCCGCGCTGGCCGGCCGCGGCACCCTGAAGCCGGGCGCGCGGGCGCCGTCGCTGCGCGAGATCAGCACGCTGCAGCGCACCAGCCTGAGCACCGCGGTGCAGGCCTACCGCCTGCTCGAAGACCGCGGCATTCTCGAAGTGCGGCCGCAGTCGGGCTACTACGTTGCCAAGGCCCCGCCCGCCCTGCCCGTGCCGACAACCGCGCGCCATTCGATCCGGCCCGCCAAGGTGGAACTGTCGGGCCTGATGCTCGACCTGCTGAAGCACGCGTCGGACGAAGCCTTCGTGCCGCTCGGCTGCGCCATTCCCAACCAGCGCCTGCTGTCCTCCTCCAGGCTCGACCTCGTGCTGGCCCGCACGGCCCGCGTGAAGGGCAGCCAATGCAACACCTACTCGCCGCCGCACGGCGAGATGTCGCTGCGGCTGGAGATCGCGCGCCGCGCGCTGCGCTTCGGGCAGGTACTGGCGCCGGACGACATCGCCATCACCTGCGGCTGCACCGAGGCGCTGGCGCTCGCGCTCGATGCGGTCACGGAGCCGGGCGACACGGTCGCCATCGAGTCGCCGACCTACTTCGGGCTGCTGCAGGTGCTGCGCGCAAAGCGGCTGAAGGTGGTCGAGCTGCCGACCGATGCCGACACCGGCGTTGCCGTCGATGCGCTGCGCGAAGTCGTGGCCTCGGGCAGGGTGCGCGCCTGCGTGCTGGCGTCGAGCTTCAGCAATCCGCTCGGCTGCACCATGCCCGAAGAGAACAAGCGCGCCGTGCTGCGCCTCCTGGCCGAACACGGCGTGCCGCTGATCGAGGACGACGTGTACGGCGACGTCCATTTCGGCGAGGAGCGGCCCCCGCCCTTCAGCGCGCTCGACACGCACGACAACGTCATCTATTGCGGCTCCTTCTCCAAGACGCTCGCGCCCGGCTACCGCATCGGCTGGATCGCGACGCGCCGCCACATGGCCCGGGTGCTCGAAACCAAGTTCGCCACCAGCCTGGCGACGCCGGTGCTGACGCAGGTGGCGCTCGCCACCTTCCTGTCGAACGGCGACTACGACCGCCACCTGCGCCGCGTCCGGCGCGAGTTCGCCGAGACACTGGCCCGCATGACGCGGGTGATCGAGCAGGCGTTCCCGCCGGGCACCAAGGTGTCGAGGCCGGCCGGCAACTTCGTGCTGTGGGTCGAGCTGCCCGAGCCCGCGGACACGCGGCTCCTGTTTGCGCAGGCGCTCGAAAAGGGCATCTGCTTTGCGCCCGGCGTGGTGTTTTCGGCCAGCGGCAAGTACGCCCACTGCCTGCGCCTGAGCGGCGGCCACGGCTGGGATGCGCGCATCGAGAAAGGCCTGCGCACGCTCGGCGCCATGGCGGGACGGGCCGCAGGTCTTGCAGGATCAGGCAAGAAGCTTGTTCGATCCGGATAACGCCCGGAGCCCCATCCGCGAGAGACTTGCCTCCATGCCCGGCGCAGCGTTGCGCCATGGTCCACACCCATCGCACGAGGAGAGTCTCATGAGCGCAATCCAGGAAAAAGTCGTCCTCATCACGGGCGCAAGTGGTGGCATCGGCGCGGCGGCCGCGCGGCTCCTGGCGCGGCGCGGCGCCAAGGTGGTGCTCGGCGCGCGCCGCACCGACCGGCTCGAGGCGCTGGCCGAACAAATCGCGGCCGACGGCGGCACCGCGCACTTTCAGCGGCTGGACGTCACCTACCGGCCCGACGTGGAAGCATTTGCCGAATTCGCACTCGAAACGCACGACCGCATCGACGTGCTGGTGAACGCCGCGGGCGTGATGCCGCTGTCGCCGCTGTGGACGCGCAAGGTCGACGAATGGGAGCTGATGCTCGACGTCAACCTGCGCGGCGTGCTGCTGGGCATTGCGGCGGTGCTGCCGACGATGCAGGAACAGGGCTGGGGCCACATCGTCAACGTGGCGCCGGTGCCCGCGCAGGGCGTGTCGCCGAACTCGGCCGTGTATTGCGGCACGCAGTACGCGGTGGACGCCATCTCCGAAGGCCTGCGGCAGGAGCACGCAGGCAAGCTGCGCGTGACGGTGGTGCGCCCCGACGTGAGCGAGGCGGACCGCACGCTGGCCGACCGCATTGCGGCCTGCAGCAGCTTCGAGCGCATGGTCACGCGGCGGCGCATCGCAGTGCCCGCGGAGGCCGTGGCACGCTCGATTGCAGGCGCCATCGAGGGCGGCAGCATCTCGGCCCCGCGGCGCACGGCATGGCGGCCGCGGCCGGCCGAGCACGCGGCGTTCTGACGTTCCGTTCCGAGGGACCGCGTCAGTAGGTCTTGTAGGGCAGGAACTTGCCCGAGAGCACCACGTTGACGCGGTCGCCCTTGGGGTCGGCCTGGCGCTGGATGTCCATGCTGAAGTCGATCGCGCTCATGATGCCGTCGCCGAACTCTTCGTGGATCAGTTCCTTGATGGTGGTGCCGTACACGCTCACCACCTCGTACCAGCGGTAGATGAGCGGATCGGTCGGCACGGGCGTGGGCAGCGAGCCCTTGTAGGGCACCACCTGGAGCCACTTCTGCTCCTCGACCGTCAGGCCGAAGATCTTGCCGATGACCTTGGCCTGCTTGTCGTCGAGCGTCATCTGTCCAAGGCAGGCGGCGGTGGTCCACTCTTTCGAGAGGCCGACCTTCTTCGCCACATCGGCCCACTGGATGCCCTTGGACACCTTCACGGTGATGATCTTCTCGGTGACGTCGTTGCGGTTCATGCGGGTTTGCTCCTGATTGAAATGAAGAAGAAAGAAAACGAAGAAAGAGTCACGACGCCTTGGCGCGCGTGACGAGGAAATCGACGATGTGGTTGCGCAGCGCGTAGTAGCCATCGAGGTGGTGCAGCGAGGCGCGCGTGCGTTCGCGCGGCAGCGGGTTGGCCACGGTCTCCGCGATGTTGCCGGCGCGCCAACCGCCGCCCGGCTGTTCGGCGCCGTTGGTCATCAGCAGGATGCGGTCGGCCAGCAGGATGGCCTCGTCCACGTCGTGCGTGATCATGAAGACGGTCTGCTGCGTCTGGCGCACGATGGCCATGAGCTCGTCCTGGATGGTGCCGCGCGTGAGCGCATCGAGCGCGCCGAAGGGCTCGTCGAGCAGCAGCATCTTGGGCTGGATGGCAAAGGCGCGCGCAATGCCCACGCGCTGCTTCATGCCGCCCGAGAGCTGCGCGGGCTTCTTGTCGATGGCGGCCTGCAGGCCCACCATGGCCACGAAGCGCTCCACCTGCGTGTCGACGTGGCCGGCCGACCAGTCGGGCCAGCGCGAGGCCACCGCAAAGGCGATGTTCCTGCGCACCGTGAGCCACGGCATCAGCGCGTGGCTCTGGAACACCACGCCGCGCTCCAGGCTCGGGCCGGCCACCTCGCGGCCGTCCATGAACACATGGCCGGCGCTTGCCTGGTCCAGGCCTGCCAGCACGTTGAGGATGGTGGTCTTGCCGCAGCCCGAGTGGCCGATGATGCAGACGAACTCGCCGCGGTCGAGCGTGAACGACACGTCCGCGAACACCGGCCGCGCCGGCACGAAGGCCTTGGCCAGGCCCTCAATGCGCAGGAAGCCGCTGGTGGCGGGCCGCAGGGCGGGAGCAGTTGTCATGGGGGCGCCTCGTGCCGATCGATCACTCCACATAGGTCACCTTCCGCTGCAGGCCCGCGAAGGCCTGGTCGAGCAGCATGCCGACGATGCCGATCACCAGGATCGCGAAGATCACGTTGGTGAGCGAGAGGTTGTTCCACTCGTTCCAGACGAAGTAGCCGATGCCGGTGCCGCCCACCAGCATCTCGGCCGCCACGATGACCAGCCACGCAATGCTCATGCTGATGCGCATGCCCGTGAGGATGGTCGGCGCGGCCGCCGGCAATACCACGCGGAACGCGCGGCGCAGCGGCTTCACTTCGAGCGTGCTGGCCACGTTGAGCCATTCGCGCTTGACCGAAGCCACGCCAAAGGCGGTGTTCAGCAGCATCGGCCACACCGAGCAGATGAAGATCACGAAGATGCCGCTGACCGACGAATCCTTGATGGTGTAGAGCGCAAGCGGCATCCACGCCAGCGGAGAAATCGGCTTGAGCACCTGGATGAATGGATCGAAGGCCTTGTGCAGCAGCGGCGACATGCCGATCACGAAACCCAGCGGCACCGCCACCACGCAGGCCAGCAGAAAGCCCAGCCCCACGCGGGCCAGCGAATATGCCAGCTGGATGGCAATGCCCTTGTCGTTGGGCCCGTTGTCGTAGAAGGGGTTCGAGAGATGCTTCCAGGCCGTCACGGCCATTTCCGCCGGCGTGGGAAAGCCCGAGCTCTTGACCTGCCCGCCCGGATCCTTGCCGAGCATCTTCTGGTATTCGATCTGCTCGGCGGTCATGCCCGCGGCGGCACCGGCACCGGCCGTGGGCAGGGTGGCCAGCTGCCACGCGCCGACCAGCAGCAGGAACATCAGGAGCGACACCAGGGCCGCCTTCAGCGAAAGGGGGGTTTTCTTGCCGCGCATGGTTCAGGCCATCTTGGCGATGGCAAAGCTCTTGACGTAGTCGTCGGGCTTCGCGGGGTCGAACACCTTGCCCATGATGGTGAACTTGGGGTAGGCACCTTCGGGTGCGGCCTGGCCGAGCTCCTTCATGCGCTTCTTCGCGTCGGTCAGCAGGAACACCTTCTCGGCAATCTGCCTGTAGTTGACGTCGCCCTTCACGTAGCCCCAGCGCTTCATCTGCGTGAGCATCCACACGGCCATCGACTGCCACGGGATCGGATCGAAGTCGGCGCGGTCGGGCACGGTGCGGATGTTGCCCAGGCCGTCGGCGAACTTGCCCGTGAGCACCTGCGTCAGCACGGTCTCGGGCTGGTTCAGGTACTGCGCGGGCGCAATCACCTTGGCGATGAGCTCGCGGTTCTTCGGGTCGCGCGCCATGGCCGATGCGGTGAGCACCGAGCGCACCAGCGCGGCAAAGGTGTTGGGATTCTTCTCGATGAATTCGGCCGAGGTGCCGAAGGCGCAGCAGGGATGGCCGTTCCACAGGTCGCGCGTCAGCAGGTGCAGGAAGCCGATTTCCTCGAACACGGCGCGCTGGTTGAAGGGGTCGGGCCCCAGGTAGCCGTCGATGTTGCCGGCACGCAGGTTGGCCACCATCTCGGGCGGCGGCACCACGCGGATCTGGATGTCGGTGTCGGGGTTCAGGCCCGCTTCGGCCACGTAGTAGCGCAGCAGGAAGTTGTGCATGCTGTACTCGAAGGGAACGGCAAACTTCATGCCCTTCCACATCTTCGGGTCGCGCTTGTCCTTGTGCTTGTTGGCCAGCGTGATGGCCTGGCCGTTGGTGTTCTGGATGGTGGCGACGTTCATGGCCACCTGGTTGGAGCCCGCGCCCATCGAAATGGCGAGCGGCATGGGCGACAGGAAATGCGTGGCGTCGTATTCCTTGTTGAGCATCTTGTCGCGGATGAGTGCCCATCCTGCCGTCTTGACCACCTCGACGTTGAGCCCCTGCTTCTGATAGAAGCCCAGCGGGTGCGCCATGATGAGCGGCGTGGCGCAGGTGATCGGAATGAAGCCGATCTTGAGGTTGGTCTTTTCGAGCGGGGCCTTGTCCTGCGCCATGGCCTGCAGCGTGCCCAGCGGCAATACCGAGGCAATGGCGGCGCGGGCGGTGTTGGCGCCCACGGCGCGCAGGAAGTTGCGGCGCACGCTGTCGATGGGAAACAGCGCCTTCATGAGGCTGGCTTCGAGCTTGTCGTCGGGGCTGACATCGATCTCGGTTGCCCCGCGGCCATGGTTGCGGCCGCAGGCGCAGCGCATGTTCAGTGGCCGGTCGGCGTCGTAGAGATCGCAGGCGGTCGAATCGGATGGGCTGGACATGGTGGATGCACCTCGGTGAAAAGATGCCTGCCACGATGCAAGCCGCGGGCCGGAACAGAGGCCCGAAGGCTCATGGGCCGCAGATCGTGCCGCGCTTGTCGAGGCCTTGTAGGGCTGGCACTACAAGGCGGTGCCCGCCGGCTGCGTTTTCAGGCCGCGGGAGCGGCCTTGCCGTGGCGCTCGGCATACAGCGCAAGCTCGACGTCGTTCTTGGTGCCGGTCTTTTCGAGGATGCGCGCGCGATAAGTGCTCACGGTGTTGGATGCGAGGCCGAGCTGCGCACCAATTTCGCTCACGCTGTGCCCGGTACTGAGCAGGCGGTACACCTGGTGCTCGCGATGCGAGAGCTGCTCGGGGCCCTGTCCCACGTTGCGGCCCACGGCGGCGGCCAGCGCTTCGGCCGTGGCCGCCGATACGTAGAGGCCGCCGGCGGCCACCTTGCGCACGGCGCTCACCATGTCGTCGGCATCGGCGCTCTTGTTGAGATAGCCCGAGGCGCCGAGCTTGATGCAGCGCACGGCGTACTGCTTCTCGGGGTAGGTGCTGAGCATCAGCACCGGGAGCGTGGGCCAGTCTTTCCGCAGGGCCTGCAAGACGTCGAGCCCGTCGCGCCCCGGCAGCGCGATGTCGAGCAGCACCACGTCGAGGCCGTCGGGGCCGCCGAGCTCTTGCACAGCGGCGAGCACCTCGGGGCCGGTCTGGGCTTCGGCGCGCACGGTCATCGAGGGCAGGCCGTTGGAGAGGTCGCCGAGCATCTGCTTCAGGCCTTCGCGCACGATGCGGTGGTCGTCGCCGATGAGTACGCGGATGTCGTTCATTTCAAATGACGCGATGAGGGGTGGGTCGAGGATTGTCTGTGTTCTTGGTGCTTTTGTTCAGGGCTCTTTTGTTCAGGGCGTGTGCACAGATCACCGGGTACTCCCCTCCGCGAATGTCCCCCGGCCTTCGGCCTCCTCCTTGATTTCGCTGCGGGGAGCACCCGATGCTCTGTGCACTGGGGCACGCTCGTTGTGCATCGCTGATCAACGACCGCTCTTTGCAACGCTCCCGTCGATGGGGTGCCTTGCGCAGCGAAATCAAGGGGGAGGCCGCAGGCCGGAGGACATTCGCGGAGCAAGGTACCCCGTCGGCGGGAGCGCGCCCTGAACAGCAGCGTACATCAAGCATCCACCAGCAGCGGCAGATGCAGGCAGAAGATACTGCCCTCGCCCACACGGCTGTCGATGTCGATACGCCCGCCGAAGTGGCGTGCGCGTTCCCGCATGCCGAGCACCCCATAGGAGGTGGTGGCCTCGAAGGCCTGCATCGGCGCGCCCACGCCGTCGTCGCGCACGCTGATGCTCAGTTCCATGTCATCGACGCCAATGCGGATGTCGAGCTTGTGCGCCTTCGCATGGCGCCCGACGTTGCTGAGCATCTCCTGGAAGATCCGGAACACCGCAATGGCCGCAGGCTCGGGCAGCTCCACGCCCGCGGGCACGTCGAAGTGCCATTGCAGCGCCAGCTCGGCCGACTGCACGAACTCGTGCGCCTGCCATTCGAGCGCCGCCCACAGGCCCTGGTGGTCGAGGATGCTGGGGCGCAGGTCGGTGATGATGCGGCCCACATTGTCGACCGCGCGCTCGATCAGCTGGCTCATGTTGCTGCACTTGCTGCGCATCTGGCCGCGCATGGCCTCTGCCGCATCGGGCGTGCGCTCCTGCTGCTCGCCCAGGCGCTTGCCGATCCAGTTGACGTCCATCTTGAGCGCCACCAGCAGGCTGCCGAGCTCGTCGTGCACCTCGCGGGCGATGCGCGTGCGTTCATCTTCGCGCACCTTGTCGAGCCAGGCCGAGAGCTCGCGCAGCTGCACCAGCGCGTCGCTGAGTTCGCGCGTGCGCTCCTGCACGCGCAGGCCGAGTTCGTCCTTGGCCTGCTGCAGCGCCTCGGCCTGGCGGCGGCGCTCGGTGATGTCGACAAAGGTGATGACGGCGCCGCGCACCTGCGCGCCGTCCATGATCGGATGGCTCGAATACTCCACCGCGAAGGCGCTGCCGTCGCGGCGCCAGAACACCTCGGTGTCGATGCGGCACGGCAGGCCGCGGCGAAAGGCATTGAAGATGGGACAGTCCGTGTCGGCGTAGTGCGAGCCGTCAGAGTGCGAATGGTGCGTGAGCTCGTGCATGTTGCTGCCGATCACGTCGCGCGCCTCGTGGCCCAGCATCTGCGCGCCGGCCCGGTTGATGAACATGCAATGGCCGTCGAGATCGATGCCGAAGATGCCCTCGCCGGTCGACTCGAGCAGCAACCCCAATTGGTGCTGCCAGAGCGGGTGGCTGGCGGTGGGGTTCAGTACGGGCGTTTCCATGCACCAAAAGCAAGCAACACCCGTGCCCGGAGGCCGCTCAGCGCTCCCAGCGGAACTTGCGCTCCGACTCGGCAATGGGCTGGTCGTTGATGCTCGCGAAGCGCCGCTGCATCAGGCCGTTCTCGGCGAATTCCCAGTTCTCGTTGCCGTGGCTGCGAAACCACTGTCCGGCTGCGTCGTGCCATTCGTACTCGAAGCGCACCGCGATGCGGTTGTCCGTGAAGGCCCAGAGCGACTTCTTCAGGCGGTAGTTGTGCTCGCGCTCCCACTTGCGGGTGAGGAATTCCACCACCTGCTCGCGGCCGTTGACGAAGTCGGCGCGGTTGCGCCACTCGGTGTCGGGCGTGTAGGCCAGGCTCACGCGCACCGGGTCGCGCGTGTTCCAAGCGTCTTCGGCGGCCTGCACCTTCTTCGTTGCGGTTTCGAGGGTGAAGGGAGGCAGCGGCGGGCGGGATTCCATGGCGGTCTTTCGTTGAATGAATGAAGAGAGGGAGGAAGGAATGGCGAAGGCCCGCAATGTGCCACATGTAGACAGACCTGTCTACATGCCTACAATAGCGCCATGGACATCTCCGCACTGCCCGCGCGCGAACGCATCCTGCTCACGGCGCACGACCTCTTCTATGCCGATGGCATCCGTGCCACCGGCATCGACCGCGTCATTGCAGCCTCGGGCGTCACCAAGGTCACCTTCTACCGGCACTTCCCGTCGAAGGACGACCTGGTGCGCGCCTTTCTCGATCACCGGCATGCACGATGGATGGCATGGTTCGTCGATGCACTGGGGCGCCGCGGCGCCCACGAACGCGCCGGCGATGCCAGTGCCCTGCTGCTGCTCGCCGATGTGATGGCCGAATGGTTCGCCGACCCCGCGTTTCGCGGCTGCGCCTTCATCAACGCGGTGGCCGAGGTGGGCGGCAGCGTGGAGGGCGCCGCCGAGCGCGCCCGCGAACACAAGCGCGAGATGGTGGAGGTCATTGCCGGCCTGCTGCCCGCGGCCTTGCCCGCACGCATGGCGCTCGCCCAGGCCGCGGCGCTGGGCGTGGACGGCGCCATAGTCAAGGCGCAGATGGGCGGCGCGGCCCTGGCGCGCGAGGCCGTCGACGATCTGCGGCGCCTGCTCGAGGCACTGGCTGCCATGCCGCATCGATAAGATCGCTCCCGGAAAACACCCCATGGCATCGACGCGACTTCCCTCCACACAGGGCCTGCAAGCCTTCGAGGCAGTGGCGCGTCTGCGCAGCGTGAACCTCGCGGCAGAGGAGCTCAGCGTCACGCCCAGCGCGGTGAGCCACCGCATCCGGCAGGTCGAGACGCTGCTCGAACTCAAGCTTTTCACAGGCAACGACTTCGGCCTGAGCGCCGACGGCGTGGCCTACCTGGCCCGCGTGCGCGAGGCCATTGCGGCGCTGCAGCAGGTGCCCGGCCGCGAGCCCGCATCGCAGGTGCGGCGGCTGCGCGTGGCCGTCACGCCCACGTTCTCCCGCCAGATGCTGCTGCCCCGGCTCGCGCGCTTTCGCGATGCCTATCCGAACATCGAGCTGATGCTGCAGGTGACCATGCCGGTGCGCAACATGACGGCCGAAGAGGCCGACCTGGAACTGCGCTTCGGCACCGGGCCTTTTCACGACCGCGAGTTCTGCCAGTTGCTGGCCGACGACGTGGCGCCCGCCTGCAGCCCGGCGTACCTGCAGCGCCACGGGCCGTTCGACGGCTTTGCGACCGATGCCGAGGTCTCGCGCGTGCAGCTGCTGCGCACGCCGCTCGAGTCGTGGCGCACCTGGTTCAAGGCCCGCGGCATCGGCCTGCCGGAGCCGGCCACGGGCCATCAGTTCAACGACCTGGGCCTGGCGCTCGATGCGGCGGCCGAAGACTTCGGCGTGGTGCTGATGCACCTGAAGCTCGGCAGCGCCTGGCTGGAGAACGGGCGCCTCGTGCGGCTTTCGGCAGAGAGCGTGCCCTCGCCCAACGCCTACTTCCTGTGCTGGCGGCCGGGGGCGATGGAGCGCTGGGAGTGCGCGACCTTCGTCGAATGGTTGCGGCAGGCGCTGCGGGACTGACTGAATTCTTTTCAGGTCCGGCCTGGGTATTTTTCAGATCGGGGTCCGTTTCGAACGCCACACTCGGCCCGCGGCGGAGCTTGCCCATAATCCCCGCTCGCGCGATCGAACAACAGAGACTACCCAGGAGACTCCCCCGTGGCCGACCTTTCCAAGATCACCTGCATCGAAGACCTGAGGGTGATCGCCAAGCGGCGCGTGCCAAAAATGTTCTACGACTACGCCGATTCCGGCGCGTGGACCGAAAGCACCTACCGCGCCAACGAGAGCGACTTCCAGAAGATCAAGCTGCGCCAGCGCGTGGCCGTGAACATGGAAGGCCGCTCCACGCGCTCCACCATGATCGGACAGGACGTTGCGATGCCGGTGGCCATTGCGCCCACCGGCCTCACGGGCATGCAGCATGCCGACGGCGAGATCCTGGGCGCGCGCGCGGCCAAGGCCTTCGGCATTCCGTTCACGCTCTCGACCATGAGCATCTGCTCGCTCGAGGACATTGCCGAGCACACCGGCCGGCACCCGTTCTGGTTCCAGCTCTACGTGATGAAGGACCGCGACTTCATCGAGCGCCTGATCGAGCGCGCCCGCGCCGCGAACGTGTCGGCGCTGCAGCTCACGCTCGACCTGCAGATCCTCGGCCAGCGCCACAAGGACATCAAGAACGGCCTGTCGACGCCGCCCAGGCCGACCATCGCCAACATGATCAACCTGGCGACCAAGCCGCACTGGTGCCTGGGCATGCTCGGCACGAAGCGCCGCACCTTCGGCAACATCGCGGGCCATGCCAAGGGCGTGAAGGACCTGTCGTCGCTGTCGTCATGGACCGCCGAGCAGTTCGACCCGGCGCTCAGCTGGGCCGACGTCGAATGGATCAAGAAGCGCTGGGGCGGCAAGCTGATCCTCAAGGGCATCATGGACGTCGAAGACGCGCGCCTGGCCGCCGCGAGCGGCGCCGACGCGCTCATCGTCTCCAACCACGGCGGGCGCCAGCTCGACGGCGCGCCCTCTTCCATCGCTGCGCTGCCCGCCATCGTCGATGCCGTGGGGCGCGAGATCGAGGTATGGATGGACGGCGGCATCCGCAGCGGCCAGGACGTGCTCAAGGCACGCGCGCTCGGCGCCCGCGGCACGCTGATCGGCCGCAGCTTTCTCTACGGCCTGGGTGCCCACGGCCAGGCCGGCGTGACGCGCGCGCTGCAGATCATCCACAAGGAACTCGACATCACCATGGCCTTTTGCGGGCACACGAATATCGAGAACGTGGATTCGGGGATCCTGCTGCCCGGGACCTTCTAGGGCCCGGACTTGCCTCAGAGACTTTCACGCGAACTCCCCCAAGGTCTGCAGCACGCTCTGGACAGCGTTGTCGCGGTTGTGCGGCTCGAACGGCAGGATGGCCGCTGCGTGGCCTGCGGCGACCAGGCTCTTGATGGCTTCCGGATAGTTGCGATGCATCCGCGCCCGCGGGCTGAGGCCGGCCTGGCCGAACCACGCGGCAATGAGCCTGTACATCTGCGTGGCGGGATCGAAAAAGATCCAGGGCCGCTCGGCACCAGACGGTGCGCCGCCGTGACACGAGTGCGTCGGGTTGATCCGGTCTTCGTCCCACCGTCTCACCGCCAACGCGAAAGGCGTCCCATCCACTGGCCGGTCCATCACTTGTCGTCCTTGGGATCGCCTGTCTGTTGCCAGTTCGTGTCGCCGAAGGAACTGCGCTTGATGATGGGCATGATCTCGCCCTTCTCGAAGTAGCGCCGGCTGTCCAGTTGGGCCGGGGTGAACCACCAGCCGGCCTGCGGGCAGGGCTCGCCGCCGGGGACGAGAGGCTTCCTCTTCGAGGCGGTGGCACGGCCTTCATCGGGCGAGGGCTTGCGACGCTGTTCCGCACTGGGCCAATCGCTGTCATCGTCGAAGCGGCGCATCCAGCGCAATGAGCTCTCGTAGCCGAATCGGGGATTCGGGTCACCGTCCCAGGGATCGAGCGTGTTGAGGTTCAACTCGTCGCAGCGGATCGGACGGATCAGGCTGTTGGCCTTGACCAGCACATCGGGCACGCCGTCCTCCACCGGGTACAGATCAAGGTCGCCCAATTCGATCCAGAGTCCATTGGCCCCGTCAGGATTGAGTTTGTCCCGAGGGTAAGGAATGGCGGTGATCTTGATGCGCGGGTCGGCCAGTTCGACGCGAATCTGGTGCTCGGGCTTGCCGAGCTTGCGCTGCCACACGGGCGAAAGCATGAAGCACCATGTGGGTGGGCGTAGGCCAGCGCCAAGTCGAGCCGGATTGATATACCCATCTTCATCATCATTGGCGTGAAAACCCATGTTCCACGGGTGATCAATGTCCAACCCATGGAAGTAGTCGGCGCAGATGCGTTCCAACACGTCGGATTCGTAGGATCCCATGACCCCGAGACCGCCATTCCCGACCTCGTATCCCATGTATGCCTGCTCGGGTCGAAGCGACTTGATGCAGTCGAGCACAAAATCACGCCACCGCACCTGATTGCCATCCTCGTACCAGTCGTAGCAGAAGATCAGTTTGAGCATGCTGTAGCCCATCTGAGGCACATGATCGACTTTGGCTGCGTAAGACCACAAAGGCGAAGCATCCGGTGACTCCATGTCCGTCGCCATCAGGAAGAAGGTCCGAAACTCATCCTGCAAGAACTCAGCTTCTGCTCGAAGATCCTCGGGGAATCGCTTGTCGCCCGCGTTGAGCCACACCTGGGTGCGCGACTTGAACACCTTCTTGATGGGCTCATCGACGATTCGGCCGAAGCGCTCCCAGATGTCGATGAACTTGCCCGCCACCGACATGTAGTCCTTGGGCTGGTGATAGACGTAGAAAGTCACATATGGGCAGATGCCCAACTCCCGACCGGGGTAGCCATAGAACCACTGCGGAGCGATCTTGCTCTCGCGGATGAACTTCTCGATTTCCTCAGGGCTGAGGAACAGTTCCGCTGTACTCATCAAATGCCTCGTTTTCTGCTGTGCCGCGACCTGCCACTCGACTTTTCCGATTTCTGTTGCTCCGGCTCTTCCTTCTTCTCGTGCTCTGACGGCTTGTCCGGCTCTTTCTTTCCGTGAACCGCGATGTCCTCGGGGTATCGGAACAGCGACAACCGACCGCCCGAACTGACGGGTTTGCCCTGGAATGTGATGGGCGTGCGGCTTGTTTTCACTTTAGCTGCTGCCTCAAGCATTCGCTTGTACGCAAGGAATTGCTCCGCCTCAATCCGATCCCCCTGAAACTTGATCTCCACGATCGCAAAGATGTTGCCCTTGTCCGACCGCTGATGCCGGTATTCCGAGATCATGAGGTCGGCCGAAATGTTCCCTTTTTGGTACTGGAACGGGCTGGGATAGAACGGATTGATTTTCCCCAGCCGCTGGAGCTTGGTAGCCCCCTCC
This sequence comes from Variovorax sp. SPNA7, assembly GCF_033807855.1. Taxonomy (NCBI): domain Bacteria; kingdom Pseudomonadati; phylum Pseudomonadota; class Betaproteobacteria; order Burkholderiales; family Comamonadaceae; genus Variovorax; species Variovorax sp. SPNA7. The sequence goes on along the minus strand of NZ_CP138513.1, from coordinate 1,424,864 downwards.
ACCGGATGATCATCGAAGGATGGCGGCGGTCCGAAGTTCACCTCGCATTTCAACGGACTGGCCCAGCTCAGGCACTCGTCCACGAACTCGAACAACAGGTTGACCGCGAGCTGCTTCAGCCTGATCACAAAGAACTCCTCGAACTTCACGTCGGCCAATTGCTCGGCCGACTTCGACAGCAGCTCCTCGATGACCTTGCGCTTGGCCTTGGGCAGGTCCTTGATCGACACACCCTTCTTCTTCCGAAGGCTCCACACCGGCACGCGGTCGGCCGCATTGCACACCTGGGTGATGGCATCGCGGAACGGAATCTTCTGCTCGATGGCCGCATTGATGGTGGCATCCGTGGCGCCCCGGCCCGCGGCCTTGCGCGTGTTCTGCCCCTGCGGATCGGCCGCCTCGAGGGCCAGCAGGATCGCGACTTCTTCCTTCTCCTCGATCTTCTGCGCGATCTCGTCCTGGATGCTCTGGATGACCTTGCGCACCTCTTCCTTGGCCTTGCCGATGTCCTTGCCGTATTTTTCGACCCCTTCGTAGAGTTCTTCAGCCAGCTCGCCCAGTTCATGCAGCGTGATGGCGAGGGCGACCAGTTCGAGCACGCCCCAGACGATGGCGGGTACGGGCATTACGCGGCCTCGCTTCCAGGAGCGCTGCCCGGTGCCGGCGCGCTGCGGGCTTCAACTTGTCCGGCCTTGGCCTGCAGCGCGGACGGCCAGTTCTCGGTCACCCGCTCGCTCGTGCGCATGATCGACTTGTAGCCCTTCAGGCCGATGGCCATCTCGCTGTTGACCAGGCGGGTCTGGCCGGCCTTGGACGTATCGCCGCTCTCCAGCAATTTGCGGTGCCGGTCATGGATTTCGTAGGCGTAGCCTTCGAAGGGGCGGTTGTCGGTCTTGAAGAGTTGGTAGTCGGCCTTGTACGGACCCAGGTCGAGATTGGGGAGCTTCAGTTCGATCGACGGCACCGGCACGCTCTTGGGCCCCACCATCGAATGCGAAGCCGCATGCGCGCGCCACTGCCCGTTGGTGCCGCTCTCGATGCTGCCGGCCGTCCAGCGCGTGTAGCTGGAGCCACCGTTGATGAGGACCTCTTCCTTCGCCGTGATGGTGATCCGGTTGGCCTCCATCCTGATGTCCAGCTTGGCCAGCGCGTTGATGCTGTCCTTGAGCGCCGTGAGGTCGATGTCGGCCGCGGCTGCCGCCAGGCGGATGCCGTGATTGAAGGCGACCATGCGCACCGCGTCCTTGGCGCTCACCAGGAAGCTGTTGCCGGTGGCCACGCTGGTGTGGGCGCCGCTGCTGATGGCCGTGTGCTCGACGCTCACGAGGTGAGTGGAGCCCTGCGTCGTTGTCTGGATGCCCGCCGGGCTCGCCAAGGTCAGGTGCGGCTCCTGGAACTCCGGGAACTCGCCCGGGCCCGGGCTGCCGCCGCTGCCTTTGATCGCATCGTTTTGCGTCTTCAGCGCGCGGGCCACCTCGTCCTGGTCGCCCGCCTCGTGCGCCTTGGCCTGCTGCGCCACCTGCGCCAGGCTCTCGTGCAGGTCGCGCCCCTCTGTGAGCCTGGCCATGGTCTCGCGCATGTCCGTGATGTGGCCCTGGGCATTGGGCCGCGCCTCGGTGCTCACCAGCAGGCCCCGGGCGGCGCGGATGGCACCGTGGCCGTCGGTGCGCAGCTCGAAGCCCTGGCCGCGGTCGTCCTTGCGCCCGGCCGTGTCCTCGATGCGCCCGATGTGGCCCAGGCTCAGGCTGGTGCTCTGGTGGTCGCTCTTGAGCTGGGCCTGCACCTTGCCGCTCGAATCGTCGAGCGCGAGGTGGTTGCTGCGCCCGCCGCCGAGCTCGCGGCTGCGGATGCCCGTGAGCTGCTTTTGCTGGGGCAGTTGCCAAGCCGGCATCTCGTCGGCGTTGTGCACCCGGCCGGTAACGATCGGGTGGTCGGGGTCGCCGTTGAGGAAGTCGACGATCACCTCCTGCCCGATGCGCGGCAGCGCGGCCGCGCCGAAGGTGGCGCCGGCCCAGGCCGTGGACACGCGCAGCCTGCAGCTGGAATTCTCGTTGCGCTGGCCGAGGCGATCCCAGTGGAACTGGACCTTGATGCGGCCGTACCTGTCGGTCCAGATCTCCTCGCCGGCGGGGCCGACCACCATGGCGGTCTGCGGGCCGCGGGTGCGCGGCTTGGGCGTGCTGCGGCGCGGGCGCCAGGCGTAGCTGGTGGGCTGGGCCTCGAAGGCGAAGCGTTGAACGGAGCCCTCCGAACCGGCGGCCCCTTCGCTGACCCCGAGGTTCTCCTGCAATTCGTACGCCACGCTGACCAGCAGATGTTCCCGGTTCTGATCTTCACGGGGGTGGTGCGTGAGCGTGAAGATGCAGCCCGGGGCCAGATCGCGCCGGTTGGCACGGCCTGTGACCCGGCTGCGTTCGCTCAGCTGTTCCTCGGTGCGGATGCGCGCATAGCTTTCGCCATCGTCGTGCTGGGTGAAGCCGCCGGGCCATTCGTAGCGCTCGAAGTCGTCGTGGTCGTGCCCGGGCGGCATTTGCCGCAGGTGCAACAGCTCGGCCCTTGGTTTCTCGAAGTCGTAGTCGTCGTTGAAGTGGTGGCTCGGGCGGATCTCCTCGGCCTGCGCCCATTCGTAGATGCGCTCGCTGGCCTCCAGCCCGCCGGTCATGCCGGCCTGCTCGTGCGGGTGGTAGCGCACGGTCTTCCCGCCGGGCAGCGGGGCGTGCGAGCTGGCGATGTCGTCCGCGAAGACGAGCACATGCTGCTCGGCCTCGTGGCGGAAGTAGTAATAGATGCCCTCGTGCTCGCACAGGCGGGACACGAAGGAAAAGTCGTCCTCGCGGTACTGCACGCAGTAGGTCCAGGGGCGGTAGCTGCGGCTGAGCTTCTGCTCGAGGGGGTAACCGTAGCGCCCGAGCACGGCCGCAACGATCTCGGGCACCGTCTGGTCCTGGAAGATGCGGAAGTCGGAGCGGCGCGTGGCGAGCCACAGCCACGGGCGCAGCCGCATCTTGTAGAAGGCCTGGCGGTCGTCTTCGTGCGACAGGCCGAAGCGGGTAACAAGGCCGGCCAGGTAGCGCGGGGCGCCGCTCTCGGTCTCCATCACGACGGTGGCGGGCTTGCCCAGGATGGACTTGGGGTCCAGCGCATTGCTGCTGCCCAGCAATTCCAGGTCGAAGGCGCAGGCCTGGCTGAGCGCCTCGCGCCCCGCCAGCCGATGGAACTGCAGTGCCTCGCCCAGCGGCGAATGCAGGATCACGCGTCTTCTCATGGACGCGGACGAACCACGGGCGCGGGCGAGCGAGCTCGCGCGATCGAACATTGACATGAAAGCTCCCTGGCCGCGCTCAGAGGCTGGGGGGCCGTTTTGTGGGGAGATTATGTAATTTCCACGTCTCCGGTCACAGCAGCCGAAAGTAGCAATCGCATCAGGCGCGCGGGAAATTCGTGAACAAATACACGTGCTCCGCGCATGTGCCCATCCTCCGTCTTGTCGTCCCCGCAGACGCGCCGCTAGAGTTTGTCCAGCGCCCCTCTCCTGCCCCGACTCCAGAGTATGACGAGCACCCCACACAAGCCTGCCTTACAGCGGCCAGCCTCGATGTACGGCATTACGCGTGGCGTGCGCGACTGCTGGAAAGTCGCACTGCGACGCAATGGCGCCGAGTTCTGCAAATCGTTCAGCTTCAGCATCTTCGGCGGTGAGGAGGCCGCGTTGATGCGCGCTCAGGCCTGGCGCGACGAGATGGTCAAGACGCACCCGCCAGCGTCTCGGAGCCAGAGAGCACAAATCCTCAGGCGCAACAGTACATCGGGTCTTACTGGCGTCACATGCACGCTGGGTCCGGACGGCAGACCGAAGGCTTGGTCCGCAAAGACCCATGTCTCACCCGACAAGACACTCAACAAGTATTTCAGCGTCGGGCGCTATGGCTCGGACGCCAAGTTGCTGGCCATCGCCGAACGCGAAAAGCAGTTGCAGCAGATGGTCGGGCTCACGACCCCGCATCCTGCCGAGGCAGTGTTGCGCGAGGCGCCGCTACAACCGCCGCCGCCCGACTGTCCTGGTTCCATCTTGAGGGGAGAACTCGTCAGAAGTACCAACAGAAGCGGAATTTCCGGGGTGCAGTTCCAACGCGCGAAGGGTGGGGCGAATGACCCAGGCCGATGGGTCGCGCAGACCTACATGGGGGACGGCAAGGCTTACTACAAATCCTTTTCCATCAGGAAGTACGGAGAAGAGAAGGCCAAGGCCCTGGCCATTGCCGAGCGTCGGCGTCAGCTCGAACTCAAGAGTGGCTGACGGGAGCTCTGCGTCACCGGTACGACACGTCGCCACGACCACTGAGGCCGCGCTTCGTCAATCCGCGTAGACCCCCGCGGCCTTGATGACCGGGCTCCACTTGGCGATCTCGGCCGCCACGAACCTCTTGTGGCCCTCGGGCTCGATACGGCCATCGGTGGCCACCACGGCACCCAGCGCTTCTTCGCGCTTGATGAAGTCGGGGTCCTTCAACGCCACCTTCAATGCATCGTTGAGCTTCTTCAGCACCGTGGCCGGCGTGCCCTTGGGCGCGTACAGGCCATGCCAGATGGTGACCTGGAAGTTCTTCAGCCCGGCTTCGTCGAGCGTGGGCAGGTCTTTCAGCAGCGGCATCGCGAGGCGCCGGGGCGTGGTGACCGCATAGGCCTTGACCTTCTTCGCCTCGATCTGCGGCGAGGTGTTGGTGGTCTGGTCGCACAGGAGGTCGATCTGCCCGCCGATCAAATCGGTGATGGCCGGTGCCGTGCCCTTGTAAGGCACGGGCGTCATCTCGGTCTTCGTCGCGCTCTGGAAGAGCAGCCCGCACAGGTGCGAGGCCGAGCCGATGCCCGCATTGCCGATGTTGATCCTGCCCTTGTTGGCGGCAATCCAGCCGGAAAGCTCCGCGTAGTTGCCGGCCGGAAGGCTGGGCTTGGCGATCAGCGTCATCGGCACGTCGTTGACGATGCCGAGGTATTCGAAGTCGCTCTCCACCTTGAACGGCAGGTTGCGCACCAGCGTGGGCACGGTGGCCATCGCGATGTGGTTCAGGAGCAGCGTGTAGCCGTCGGGTGCGGCGCGCGCCACCTTGGCCGCGCCGATCGAGCTGCCCGCGCCGGGCACGTTGTCGATGATCACGCTCGCGCCGCCCAGCGGCTTGCGCAATGCCTCGGCCAGGTCGCGCGCCACGCGGTCGGTCGGGCCGCCCGCGGCAAAGGGCACGACGATGGTCACGGGCTTGCCCGCGGGAAAGTCTTGCGCATGCGCGCCGACAGCCAAAGTGGCAAGGGCAAGCGCCGCAAGGGCAAACAGTTTTTTCATGGAGTCTCCGTCAAGGTCAAAAAGAAAAATTCAGGGCGCTCGCGCAGGCACGCGGGTTTCGAGCGCCGGCGCTTGCCATTCGGGCTTGATGTGGCAGCCGTTCTTGCCGTCGGTGTCGTAGCGCGGCATCAGCGCCGCGCAGCGCTGCGCAAGGCCCGCGGGCGTGGGCTTCTCGCCCTTGTCGATCCAGTCCATCAAGGCTTCGAAGAGCGCCGGGTATTCCGAATCGCTCAGGTAGCTGTGCTCGCGCTCGGCGCTGAAGCTCTGCACCAGCGTGCCGCCCGTGCCCGCGGCATCGCGGATGCGCCGGTAGGCGTTTTCTAGTTCCACGAAAGCCGTGGGGTCGTCGATGGCATGCAGGGCCATCGTGGGCAGCGCGGTGCGGCCGGTGGGCTGGCTGTCGGCCGCAAGCGCGCCCTTGGCCTGCGGGTCGGCTGCATAGCGCGCCACGCCGGCATTCAGCGCCGCATCGTCGGCCGAGCCCTGGTAGGCCACGCCGATGTTGCCGAAGGGGTTGCGCCCGCCCAGGCGCTGCTGCACCAGGTCCTGGAACAGCCAGGTGGCCCAGTTCAGGTGCCCCAGCAGCGAGCGCTCCTGGATCTTCACGATCGACAGGATGGTCTTGAGCCGCGCGGCCTGCTCGGGCGTGCGCTGCGCCGCGGGCAGGCCGACGCCGGTGCATTCCTTGACGCGCGCGGCCAGCTCGGCGCGCGTGAGCTTCGACTCCATCGGCAGGCCCTGCCACAGCGGGTATTGCGGCTCGTCGGGCTTGGGATGGTTGCGGCACACGTATTGGTAGACCACGCGCAGGTCGAGCCGGAAGTCGTAGGCGCTGTTGCCGCCGCCGAGCACGCCGCTGGTGAGCAGCAGGCCGTCGTACGCGCCCTTTGCATCGCCGGCCGGTGCATAGAGCTCGGCCGCCTTCGCGGCCACGCCCGCGCCGTAGCTCTGGCCATGCAGCAGCGTGCGCCGCGGCGGGCCGAAGCGCTGCACGAAGATGCGGCGCAGGCGCTCGGTGTCCTCCGCGGCCATGGTCACGCCGTAGCCGCCGCGGCGGTAGGTGGAGCCGGCCCATGCGTAGCCGGCCTTCACGGTGACGGCCCAGCGCTTCAGGTCTGCCTCGCTGCGCTCGAGCCTGGGCGGGCCGGTCTCGGGGCCGCCATGGGCGTGCATCACAAGCACGCGGTTCCACGCCTGCGGTATGGCGATCCAGTAGAGCGCGCCGGCGCCATCGTCGCCGGTGTAGCAGCGCGTTTGTGCAGGCACCGGCGCCGGGCAGGCCGTGGGCTTGGGGCCCCAGGCGGCGGCCTCGGCCGACAGTGCGGCCATGGTGCCGAGCAGCGCGAAAGCGAAGGTGCGAAGAAGCGGTTTTCTATAGGTCATCAATGCCGTGCTCCGAGTTCCAGCGCCGCGGCCGCTCCCGATGTGGAGACGAAGCCGAGAACGCCGTGGGTGAAGATGAAATTGCCGGGCCGGCCCGCATCGGCCTGCACCACGCCGGGCACCGGCGTGTCGTAGCTCAGCGCCGCGGCGGCGCCGCCCAGGTTGAAGGCGCCGCCCGCCACCGTGGCCTCGCGGCTTTCGCCCTGCACGCTGGCCATGGCATAGCTGCCGTCGGCCGCGCCCGCCATCAGGCTCTGCTGCGGTGCCAGCAGCCGAAGGCCGGTGTTGGTGGCCGATTCGCGCACCAGGTGCAGCGGCACCGCGCTGCCGTTGACCAGGCCGATCACCATCGAGCCAGCGAGCGTGCCGCCGGTGGTGGTGGCGCCGCCCGTCGGCGAGGTGGTGCGCAGGTCGAAGGCGTTGCGCGCGGCGTTGTAGCTGATGTAGCCCTTCTCTGTCTGCGTGCAGCTCGGGTCGTAGGCCATGAAGCGGCCGGTGGCCGGATCGCGGCAGTACTGGAAGGTGCCCGCATTGCGCAGCCGCACCGACGAGGCATGCGCCACCGCCGCGCCGCTGCCCTGCTGCACGCCCACCGCATTGAAGATGTTCGCCACCGGGTTGAACACCGTGGGCGTGGCCGCATTCTCGAAGGTGGCCTGGAAGGCCAGCAGCGGCGTGAAGCCGCCGCCGGCCGGCGCGTTCACGCCGCCGAGCAGCACGCCGCCCGGCGCAAAGCTGAAGACCGCGCCGCTCTCGGCGCTCGCGTAGCTGCACTGGCCCTGCGCCACCAGCGTGCCGCTGCGCTGCGTGCCGGCGGCGCGCTGCAGGCTGGCGTCGATGGTCACGGTGTAGGCCATGGTGGCGGGATCGACCTGCACGCTGAGTTCTTCGCCGAAGCCGTTGCCGCCCTTGTAGGCCGTGGCGGCCGCGGGCAGGTTCGGGCAGGCGAGCGGATCGCCCACCTCGGTCACGCAGCTGTAGTTGACCGCCGCATCGAGACTGCCGCTGCCGCGGTACTTGGGCCACGACGGAAAGCGGCACAGCGGGCGCGTGCGGCCGTAGGTGCCGGCCACGGCGTCCACCGCCACGCCGGTGGCGGGCGCAAGGCCGTCCTCGACCCAGCCTTCGAGCGCCGCGAGCGAATCCCAGTTGGGAATGAACACCCCCGTGCCATGGCCCATGCCGGGCACGGTGTAGAAGCGCACGCTCTCGTCCACCGCGGCCTGGCCCAGCGTGGCGACGAGCTGCCGGTAATAGTCGATGGTGGAGTTGGGGCTGATCACTTCGTCGGCCAGGCCATGCAGCATGATGATGCGCCCGCCATGCGCGAAGAACGGTGCGAGGTCCGGGTTGGTCGCATCGATGAGCATCGACACCTCCGCAACGCGCGCCGCGTAGCCGGCCGGGTCGAGCGGATCGAAGCCGAGCGTGTCGAAGCTGTCGATGCGCGTGACGAAGTACTTCACCCACTGGTCGCCCGTGACGTACATGTTGGCATCGGCCGAGGTGGCCGGATTGGCCGGCACCTTGCGCGTGCCGAGGTCGCGCGTGGTGTACGGCCCGGCCACCAATGCGCCCTCGAGCAGGTTGTAGCCGCCCGCGCGGCGCACGCCGTTGGCGAGCGTGTAGCGGGTGAATTCGAGCGGCGACTCGATGGTGCGCACGGTGGCGATCTGCGCGTCCGACAGGCAGGTGTCGCCCGCGTCCAGCCCGCCGCTGCAGCGCAGCGATGCAAGGATGGGCGCATTGAGCTGGCGGCAGCTTTCCACGTTGCTCACGATGTTGTCGGCCGCGCCGTCGAGCTTGTCGCAGGCCTGCATCGCGGCCTTCTGCACCAGCAGCGTCTTGGCCACGTTCATCCAGCCCGCGCCGCCGTTGCTGTAGAGCGCGCGCCCCACTGCCACGTTCGACAGCCGCGTGCCGGTGTAGTTGAGCGCAGGCTCGTTGGCGATGATGCCGTCGTAGTCGAGCGGCCAGCGCTGCACGTAGCCGAGCGCATCGCGCCCGCCGGTGGAGGTGCCGAGGAAGTAGGCCTTCTTCGGCCTGACGCCGTAGCGCGCGAGCACCAGCGCCTGCGCCACGTCGCGGGTTTTCTTGAGCGACAGGCCGCCGTAGTTGGCCAGCTGCTCGTCGTTGGCCGCAAAGCGGCCATCGGTGATGCTGCTCGCCTGGTGGCCCGAATCGTCGCCGTAGGTGGCATAGCCGAGCGCCAGCGGGGCGGGCTTGCCGGCCGGGCCGAAGCGGATGGTCTCGGTGCCGTCGATGAGCACGCCGTCGAAACCGCCGCCGCCGAAGTGGATGGTCTTCCGGTTCCACTTCTCGGGCAGGTTGAGCGCGAAGTTGATCGCCTGCGCAGCGGGGGCTACCGGCTGGATGGTGCCGCGCACGCGGCAGTAGTCGCCCATCGGATTGCCGGCGTCGCCCGCGGCCACGGGCGTGGCGCTGGTGACGGTAGCGCCCTGCGTGGGCAGGCCGATCGCCGAGGCGGGCAGGCTTTTGCCGGCAAGCTCCGCGCACGAGAGCACCGGCACCACGGGGGCAGGTGGCGGGTTGTCCGGCGGGTCGGCGTCGGGCGGGGTGTTGCCTGCGGGCTGCGTCGGGAAGAAGAAGCCGCCGCTGCCGCCGCCTCCTCCACCGCCGCATGCGGCCAGGACCAGGGAAATGCCGATCGCGGTGCCGAGCGGGCGGCAGGCGCGGAAAGCGGCGCGGATCATCGATGAGGGGCGCGGTGTGCGCATGGACTTGTCTCCGGCATGCGGCCTCGAAGGACCGCTTTATTGAACAGGCGGCCGGACGATAGGTGCACGGGTGACTTCGGGTCAAATAAAATAACAAGGCACTTTCAATACAAAAAACATATGGACATCAGAGCGCTGCGCTACTTCACGGCCGTGGCCGGCACCGGCCACATGACGCGCGCCGCCGAGCAGCTGGGCATCCAGCAGCCGCCGTTGAGCCAGCAGATCAAGGCGCTGGAGCGCGAACTCGGCGTGCTGCTGTTCAGGCGCCATCCGCGCGGCGTGGCGCTCACCGACGCGGGCCGGCTGTTCCAGGCCGAGGCGCTGCGCATGCTGCAGGACATGGAAGCCATGAAGCAGCGCATGGCGCGCGTGGCCAAGGGGCAGGCCGGCACGCTGGCGGTGGGCTTCACGAGCTCGGCCGCGGCGCACCGCTTCATGCCCGAGGCCCTGCGCGCCTTTCGCCGCGCGCATCCGGACGTGGAGCTGCAGCTACGCGAGGACAACGCGGCCGAACTCACCGAGGCGCTGGCCGCCGGCCGCCTGCACTGCGGCCTGCTGCGCGTGCCGGTGGCGCGGCCCGAAGGCCTGGTGTTCGAAACGCTGCTGCGCGAGCCGGTGCTGGTGGCCATGCCCATCGACCATCGGCTCGCCCTCGCGCGCAGCAAGGCCTCGCGTGCGCTGCCGCTCGCCAGGCTGTGCGAGGAAGGCATCATCCTGGTGCGGCGCCCCGGCGCGCCCGGCCTCTATGCCGATCTGCTCGCGCTGTGCCACGCCAAGGGCCTGCGCCCGCGCGTGGTGGCCGAAGTCGATCGCATGATGACCAACCTGAACCTCGTGGCCGCGGGGGTCGGTCTCTCGGTGGTGCCGGCCTCGATGAGCGGCGTGCATGCGCATGCCATCGCCTATGCGCGGCTGGCCGACGGCGGCCAGCTCGACGCGCCGCTCACGCTGGTGCTGCGCGCCGAGGAAGACAACCTGCCCGCGCAGCACTTTGCCGCGCTGCTGCGCCGGCTCGCGAGCGAGCACCCGCGCTCATGAGCACGCGCATGCTGCTGCAGCGCCGCCGCTTCGTGCGCCGCATGGGCGCGCTGCTCGCGGCCTCGTGCGCGCTGCCGCGCCTGCTGCACGCCGCCGCGCCGCCCTGGCCGCAGCGGCCGGTGCGGCTGATCGTGGTGTATCCGCCCGGCGGCGTGAGCGACGGCATGGCGCGCGCGCTGGCCGAGCCGCTCGCGCAGGCGCTGGGCGTGCCGGTGCTGGTCGAGAACCGCGCGGGCGCGGGCGGCAGCGTGGGCATGGCCGTGCTCGCGCGCGCCGCGCCCGACGGCTGCACGCTCGCCTTCTCGGCCATCAGCCCGCTCACGCTGCAGCCGCTGCTCGCGCGCGTGGCCTACGACCCGCTGCGCAGCTTCGCGCCCGTGGCCAGCGTCATGCGAACGCCGGTGCTGGTGGTCGGCACGCCGGCCTTCGCGGGCCGCAGCTTCGGCGACCTGGTCGCCATGGCGCGCAGCCGCCCGGGCGCGCTGCGCTGGGCCAGCTCGGGCGTGGCCACCATCGGGCACATGGTGCTGGCGCAGGTGCGCATGCAAAGCCGCACCGACATCACGCACATCCCGTATCAGGGCGGCGGTCCGCAGCTCAACGACGCGCTCAGCGGGCAGTTCGAGGTGCTGTCGACCAACGTCGCGGCGCAGCAGCTGCAGTACATCGAAAGCGGCCGCCTGCGCGCGCTGGCCGTGGGCGCGCCGGCCCGCATCGAAGTGCTGCCTTCGGTGCCCACGCTCGCGGAGCTGGGCTTCGAGAAGGCCAACCGCGATTCGCTGTTCGGCATCTTCGCGCCGGCGCGTACGCCAACGGCCGTGGTTCAGCGCCTCAATGCGGAGATCAACCGCCTGCTGCGGAGCGAACCGCTGCACACCCGCCTGCGCGACGCGCACAACATTCCGGCCGGCGGCCCGAGCGAAGACTTCGCGCGCGAGATTGCGATCGACCGGCGGCGCAACCGCGAACTGGTGGCGGGCGACCGCTCGCAGTTCGACTAGGCTTCGGCGCTCCAGAGGCCGGGATAGTCGCGCACGAAGCCATCCGGCGTGATGCGCAAGGTGGCCGCATAGTCGAAGCGCTTGGCCTCGTAGGCATAGGCGTCGGCGGCGGTTCGCTCGTAGCGCTGCCTCAGCTCACTGAGCACGCCACCGCCGTCCAGGTCGACCCAGGCGGCCGGCGCGTCGGCGCCCTCGCCCTTTGCCAGGTTGAGCCGGCGCAGCTGCAGCAGGTTGGTGGCGGGCGTGAAGCCCAGGTCGAGGTCGGTGCAGTGCGACAGATCGGGCACCGCCTCGTCGTTGAGTTTCCAGTGGCCGCGCGCATCGCGGGCAATGGCCAGGTCGATGGCGCTGCCGCCGAGCCAGCCGCGCACCGTGCCCCACTGCGTGTGCCAGTGCAGGTCGCAGCGCACGCGGTAGTGCAGCTGGCCGATGCGGCCGTCCTCGAAGCGGAACACGGCGGCACCGTCGAGCTGCCACGCGCTTGCGTTGCGCTCGAGCCGGCAGGCGTCATGGCCCGGTGCATCGAGCCTGCGCCACAGGATGGAAGCGACGGTTTGCATGGCGCGGATGATGGCCCCAGCGGGCGCAACAGGCAAGCCTTGTCACAATGCCCCGCATCGTGAAGAAGATTCGCCTCCGCCGCGGGGCACCATTCGGAGGAGCACGCAAGTGGAATCCTGGTTCGCCGATGCCCGGCCGATCGACTCGCTCGAACCCGAGATCGCATTTCATCTGCGGGACGAATTTGATGCGGCACCGGACCGTCCGCCCGAGCCGCTGGCTCTGCCGGAATTCCCTCGCGCCTCGCGCTTGCTGGCGCGCAGCTCGGAGGCCGTCGGGCACGAGGCAGAGCTTGCCGCGTACTACGCCCGGGTGGCCGCACTGGCCCGGCAGCACGCGCTGAAACCGCACCAGGTGCGCCAGTACTTCTGGATGGCGCTGCGGCTCGACAACGAGGAGGCAGGCATTCACCTGTCCTTCCCCTGGTACGACACTTTCTCTGCCATGGACCCCTTCCTTGCCGCCGTGGCAGGGTACGGCGAGGGCCTGGTCTACGACGACCAGGACCAGGGCTGGGCGGTGGAGGCCTGGGCCCACAACGGTACGCTCTACATCCGCGAAAGCAACCCCGATGCCGGCGATGAGCCCGGCCAGGCCGTTGCGCTGCCCAGGGCGGCCCTCCAGGCCCGCATTGCCCCGCTGCGCGAGCGCACCGCCAGGCTCATGGCCTATCTTGCGAAAGAGCTTGGACCGGATGCGTGGCTGGGCGGCCAGGCGCAAGCGGCCGGGGCACTCGATCTGCGCTGAAAATTGCCAGCGCCGCGCACCGAGGTAACCGGATGGGCGCCCGCCGCTATTTCAGCGCGGCGAGCACGCTCTCCAGGAATTCGCGGATGGTGGATCCGAAGTCTTCCGGCTGGGCGGGGCGCTCGAACCGGCGCGGAAAGTCGGTTTCCAGATCCGGGTGCGAGCGCATGAAATCGACGATCTCGGCGCGCAACGCCTCGAGTTCGGCGGGCGTACACGCCTTCCGGTATTCCGCCATGATTTCGGCGCCGGTCTCGCCGAAATAATCGTAATCCTGGCCGAAGTAAACCTCGGTGAGGTTCTCGATGAGTTCGTAGCGCTTCATGGTGATTCGGCTGCTGGTTTCAGAAGGGGTGCGCCGTCAGTATGTAGTACGGCATGCCGTTGTAGCTCTTCATGTTCAGGATCACGCGCACGTTGCTCAGCTGGCTGACGGCGGTGCTGCCCCGCTGGACGCCGATGCCCACCACGCTGCCGAAGTTGTGCTCGAACACCATGGGCCTGGAGCCCACGGCGGCCGAGCGCGACCACGCCTTGATGGCTCTGGCGTTGGCACGAACAGTGGCGCTGATGGCGCGCTCCGCGATGTCGAGGTTGTGGAACGACGACGCCTTGGGCAGCGACGGCTTGTTCACCAACCGCTCGAAAAGCTCCACCTCGGTCTTGCCGACATGCTCGCGGATCGTGTGGCCGCCGATCTTCGTGCCCACCGGTCCTTCATGCAGCCGCAGGTTGACCGGCTCCAGGCGAAACCTGCTGGCGCGCACCGCGATCACTCGCGCGGCAACCAGCCCGGAAGCCACGGCCAACGGGACCGCCACATCCACCGCAAGGCCGATGCCGTCGGCCGTTTCGCGCGAGGCGCCCAGCGCCTCGGCCGCCGAGCTGGCGGTGACGGCGGTGGCCGTGCGCTGCGGGGTGCCGGTCCAGACCTGGCGGCTCGAGGTTGCCAGCGTATCGTAGCCGTGCACGCCCAGCACCACGCAGCCGGCCTTGGTCACCATCGTGGGCTCGGGCGCGACGCAGAGTATGCCGGCGCCCACCAGTTCAACCACGCCGCTCACCAGCCCCACGGTGCCCCAGAGCCGGTTGCTCAGGCTCGCGGATTCGGGCACCTCCTGCCCGCCCAGCACCGCCGCCATCTGAACCGGCGTCAGCGCGACGCTCAAGCCTTCGACTTCGTCATCCATGCCATTTCCCTTTCCATGCCATCGGAGGGCCAGCCTGCAAACCGGCCGCATTCTTGCATGGCGCCGCCCGGCAGGCGAACATCGCCCGGCCGCGAGACAATCCATGCCGTGAGCTCCCCGACCGTTCCAGCCCCCCCGATCCGCCGCATCGCCCACCTCGACATGGACGCCTTCTACGCGTCGGTCGAGCTGCTGCGCTATCCGCAGCTCAAGGGCCTGCCGGTGGTGATCGGCGGCGGGCGGCGCAGCGTGGACGAGGCGATCCGCCACGTGCCCGAAGGCGGCACGCTGGCCGACATTCCGGTCGATGCCTTTCCGCGGCTGAAGGACTACGTGGGCCGCGGCGTGATCACCACCGCCACCTACCCGGCGCGGCAGTTCGGCGTGGGCTCGGCCATGGGGCTCATGAAGGCCGCCAAGCTGTGCCCGCAGGCCATCATCCTGCCGGTGGACTTCGACGAGATCCGCAGGTACTCGCGCACCTTCAAGCAGGTCATCAGGGAAGTCGCGCCGCTGATGGAAGACCGCGGCGTGGACGAGGTCTACATCGACTTCACCGACGTGCCGGGCGGCCAGCGTGAAGGCGGCCGTTCGCTCGCGCGGCTCATCCAGAAGGCCATCCTCGACGCGACCGGCCTCACCTGCTCCATCGGCGTGGCACCCAACAAGCTCATCGCCAAGATGGCGAGCGAGTTCAACAAGCCCAACGGCATCTCGGTGGTCTACGAAGACGACCTGCAGACGCGCATCTGGCCGCTGCCCTGCCGCAAGGTGAACGGCATCGGGCCCAAGGCCGACGAGAAGCTCAAGCGCTTCGGCATTGAGACGGTGGGCCAGCTCGCGGCGCGCGAGCGCGACTGGCTGATCCAGAATTTCGGCAAGTCCACGGGCGCGTGGATGCACGAGGTGGCCTGGGGCCGCGACGACCGGCCGGTGGTGACCGAGAGCGAGCCCGTGTCGATGAGCCGCGAGACCACCTTTGACCGCGACCTGCATGCGGTGCG
This sequence comes from Variovorax sp. SPNA7, assembly GCF_033807855.1. NCBI lineage: Bacteria > Pseudomonadati > Pseudomonadota > Betaproteobacteria > Burkholderiales > Comamonadaceae > Variovorax > Variovorax sp. SPNA7. Next base: position 1,409,861 of record NZ_CP138513.1, on the reverse strand, counting down.
CGACCGCGCCGAGCTGGGCGCGATCTTCACCCACCTGTGCGAGAAGGTGGCCGAAGACCTGCAGCGCAAGGGCTACGTGGGCAAGACCATCGGTATCAAGCTGCGCTACGACGATTTCAAGATCGCCACGCGCGACCAGACCATCGAGCGCCACACCGCCGACGGCAAGACCATCCGCCAGGTCGGCGGGCTGTGCCTGAAGCGCGTGCCGCTGGATCGGCCCCTGCGCCTGCTGGGCGTGCGCGTGGGCGCGCTTGCGAAGGCCGGCAGCCCCGAGGCCATGGCACCGCCCGCGGGCGGCCCGACCTCGCGCGCATCAGCCGAGATTGCATCGGCCACCGCGTCGCTCTTCTGAAGCGTCCGAAGCCGTGATCAATCGCTGGCTCCAGCGCATCGCATTCACACTGCTGGGGTTCACGCTGGGCGCAGGGCTGTATGTGGGCGCGGCCTGCGCGCTGATGCTCTGGCCGGCCAATGCAAAGGCGCCCGCGCAGCCGCCCGCCGTCCAGGCCTGGGTGCTGAGCAACGGCATCCACACCGACCTGGTGTTTCCGATCCGCTCGGCCACCATCGACTGGCAGCAGCTCTTTCCGTTCGCGCACTTCAGGGCCGTGCCGCCCGATGCCGAGTTCATCGCGATCGGCTGGGGCGACCGCGAGTTCTACCTGCACACGCCCACCTGGGCCGACCTCACGGCCTCGCGCGCCCTGGGCGCCCTGCTCGGCGGCAACCGTGCGCTGCTGCACGTGACCTACCTCACGCGCGCCTCATTGCAGAGGAACGCCTTCCACCTGCCGCTCTCGCAGGCGCAGTACGCGCAGCTCGCAGGCTACGTTCAAGCGACGCTCGCCTCGGGCCACGCGACGCCCGTTGCCGGCGCCCACTACGGCAACGACGACGCCTTCTATGAAGCCGAAGGCGGCTACCACCTCTTCGAGACCTGCAACACCTGGACCGGCCGCGGCCTGCGGCAGGCGGGCGTCACGGTGAGCCGGTGGACGCCCTTCGATTTCAACGTGACATGGCACCTGCAGCCGGTGCGGCCCTGAACCCGCTCAGGGCTTCGGCACGCCGGCCTGCCACTGCGGCCAGTTGGCCACGATGTGGTCCACCACGCGCGTGCCCACCAGCGCGATGTTCTCCACCGTCTCGGCAAAGCCGCCCGCCGTCTCGCCCGGCGCCGGGTCCAGGTGCTGCAGCGTGCTTTCCTTCGGGTTGCCCTGGTCGAAGTTGACGGCGCCGCGCAGGCTCGTCACGCGGTCGGTGCCATGGCTGCGCTTGATCACGAGCGTGATGGCGGCGGCTTCCATTTCGGTGATCACGTAGTCGTCGGCGCCGTAGAGCCTGGCGATGTACTGCGCCTGCTTCGACATGCCGGGGCCATGGAAGAAGGTGTCGCCGGTCATGTGGGTGCCGGTGGCCACGAAGGGCGCGCGCCGCGCGGCCGCGTCGGGGTAGCGCAGGCGGTACTTGCGCGCGCTCTCCGAATCCTTGAGCGGCGTGTCGGACGAGAGCTTCATGGCCCAGCCCACGAGGTCGGGATTGAGCTTGAAGCGGCGGTACTCCTCGTAGCCCTTGCGCGGCATGAAGGTGGGCTCGCCGGGCTTGTTCTCCTCGGGCGCCCAGCGGTGGCCGAGGTCGTAGTCCACGAGCCAGGTGGCCCAGCTCACCTCGCCGATGGTGCCGCGCGCCGGCGGCGTGCCGGCCACGCCGGAAATCACGTAGTAGGCCTGCGAGAAATCGAACTGCGGGTTCAGCAGGATGGCCTGCATCGACGATGACGAGTTGACCTTGCCCATGCCGAGCACCGCGCCGCACACGCCGTCGGCATTGCAGTACACCGGCTGCAATGCGCCGGGCACCGCCATGGGCGCGGCGCCCTTCCAGTAGCGCTCGTACCAGTGCTGGAACTCACCGGCCCGGTCGCCGGTGTTCTGGCCGATCTCGAACATGGCCGCGACGAAGACCTTCACCTTGACGGGCGCGACAGCAGTAGCTGGACGTGCAGCCGATACCGGCGAGGTCGGCGAGGCGCAGGCCGCGACGAGCAGCGCCGCGCCGCAGGCCGAGAGCCAGCGCACGCACGAAGACGAGAACGGCCGATGGAAGAACATCATTTCTTTGGGGCTCCAGGAAAGAACAAAGCGCCTCCATCGCACCAGCGGCGATTGCGGCGTCCTACAGGCGGCGATTGTCGGTGCAGGCACAAGCGCTGGGTACCGTCACCACGCAAACCCCATGCCGGACCGCTCCAGATCGATTGCCCCGCCCTCCAGACCGTCGCCGACGGCCGCGCCCATTGCCAACGGCCTGGTCTACGTGAACCCCGACATGCCGGGCATCCGGCGCCTGAAGCATGGCGAGCACTTCCGCTATCGCGATGCGCAGGGCCGCTGGGTGCGCGATGCGGACGAGCTCTCGCGCATCCGCATGCTGGCCATTCCGCCGGCCTACACGCAGGTGTGGATCTGCCCGCTGCCCAATGGCCACCTCCAGGCCACCGGCATCGATGCCCGCGGTCGCAAGCAGTACCGCTACCACCCCGACTGGCGGCTTTTCAAGGACGAGACCAAGTTCGAGCGCCTCGAGGCCTTCGGGCTCGCGCTGCCGCGCATCCGCGCCCGCGTCGCGCGCGACCTGCAGGAAGGCGCGGCAACCGCCAAGGCGCCCGGGCGCCAGCAGGTGCTGGCGGCCCTGGTGCGCCTGCTCGACACCACGCTGCTGCGCGTGGGCAACGAGGAATACGCCAGCAGCAACGGCTCCTTCGGCCTCACCACGCTGCGCAACCGGCATGCGGCCGTGCAGGGCGCGGCGCTGCGGCTGCGCTTCAAGGGCAAGAGCGGCGTGATGCATGAAGCCCGGCTCGACGATCCGCGCGTGGCCAAGGTGGTGCGGCAATGCCAGCAGCTGCCCGGCCAGGCGCTGTTCCAGTACCAGGACGAAGACGGGGAACTGCGCAGCGTCTCGTCCACCGACGTCAACGGCTACATCGCCGAAGCCTCGCCCGGCGAACGCTTCACTGCGAAGGACTTCCGGACCTGGCACGGCACGGTGCAGGCGCTGGAGCTCACGCGGCTGGCCTGCGAACCGGGCCGCACGGCCGCCGACGGCACGCGCTACAGCGCCAAGGAAATACTGGCCGCCGTGGCAAAGCAGCTGGGCAACACGCCCGCCGTGTGCAAGAAGGCCTACGTGCACCCGGCCGTGCTGGCGCTGGGCAGCGCGCTCGCGGGCGACGAGGAAGACCCCGCGGCCGAACTGCTGCGAAAGATGTCGGCCCGTACCGCCGCGCGCAAGACGCGCGGGCTCCACGCCGCCGAACAGCGGCTGCTCGCCTTCCTGCGGATGCATCGGCAAGGCCAGGTGCGCCAGCAGCGCGAGGCGCGCAGGGCCAACGGCAGGCGCAAGGCCGGAGAAGAACGACGAAGGCCTCAGCCCGGTGCGAGCGGAAAGCGCACGCTGTCGCGCTCGAGCGCCACGGTGTAGCCCAGGTCCTCCGCCAGGCTCTGGAGCGCAATCGCGTCGATGGCCAGCGCACGCGGGGCGCGGTGCGCGTCGAGCACCGGGCTGGCACCGGCGGATTCGCGCGGCAAGGCGCTGAGGCGAAGCGCGTTGCCGCCATCGGCCTCGATGCGGATCGCGCCGGCCTCGGACGCGCCGTCGTGCAGGTACCCGAGGCCGCCAAGCACCAGGTAGCGCAGCGCGGCGCCCTGTGGCCAGCGCGTTTCGTCCTCGCGCGGCTCGAGTGCGGCATCGACAGCCAACTCGACGCCATGCATGTCGAAGGCCGCGCGCATCAGGCCCACGCATTGCGCCACCAGCGCGCTGCGCGTGATGCCGTCATCCGTCGTGGCCAGTTCCCAGTCGCGCAGCGAGCGGATGCCTTGCACGAGCTCGGACACCTGGTTGTCGATCAATGCCACGCGCTCCTCGCAGACCGGTGCGTCGATGACCGGCGCGCCGATCTGGCGCTTGAGCATGAGCAGCGCCATGCGGATCACCGACACCGGTGCCGCCATGTCGTGGCGCAGTGCCGGCAAGGCGCGGGTGAGCAGTTCGTGGCGTACGCCGGCGGCGATCCAGCTTCGGGCTCCGGGCGAGGCCTTCATTGGGCGCGGAGAGCCGAAGGCTTCGCCTCGGTGAGGGGGTGGCAGGCCCGCGGAGCACTGCTGGTGCGGGGTTCGGCAATCGGCTCGTTCACTTTGCGCGTCCTGAAGCGAAGGAAAGCCAAGTATCGGCTCCGCCCCCCGTGCCGGGTGTAGGAGCGTGCCTACGCTTTCGGCTAGGGTTTGCCGAGGTAGACCCGCACGTCCTTCACCTCGACACCCGCGGCGGCCACGGCCGAACGCAGTTGCGCCTCGGTCACGCCGAGCGTCTGGGTCCAGTAGCGCACCTCGTGCGGCTCGTTGACATTGATGCGGGTCCGGTCCTGCGGGCCGCGCTTGTTCGGGTCGTCTGCCATGGCGTGCGTCCTGTGTTGGGTGTGTCGATGCAAGGACGATGCGCGCGCTGGCTGCGCGGCACTGGCGGACGGCGGCGCGGCTCCTTGCAGGACATGTCCGAAACCGGCGTGCGGGCGCCGCGGGCCGCGCCTATGGTCGGCGCATGACCTCCGAACAGAACAAACGCATCATCTCCGACGCATGGAAGGCTTTCGCAAGCCACGACCCCCAACGCATCGCCTCCTGGTTCACCGAGGATGCCGAATGGCTGGCGCCACGTGGCAATGCCACCGCGCTGGCGCTCGATGTGCCCGACCACATGGTCGGCCCGCACGCCATCGTGCATTTCCTGGCCGAGAGATTTCCGGCGCTCTTCGTCTCCGATGTCGCGGTCGATTTCCGCAGCCGCTATTGCGAGGGCGATACCGTGATCGTCGAACTGCGCATGCAGGCCACGCTCGCAAACGGCCGCAGCTACGACAACGACTACTGCTTCATCTTCGAACTGCGCGACGGGCGCATCGCCCGCATGCGCGAGTACATGGACACGCAGAAGGGCCGCGCCTGCATCTTCGGCTAGCCAAAAGCCGGAGCGGCGCGCGCCTGCAGCTCGCGCTTGAGCAGCTTGCCGTTGGCCGTGGTCGGCATGGCCTCGATGGTCTCGATGCGCGCGGGCCGCTTGTAGGGCGACAGGTGCTCCGCGAGGTAGGCGCGCAGCGCCGGTTCATCGAGCACGGCGCCGGGCTTCATCTCGACGAAGGCGACGATCCGCTCGTTGCCGTCGGCCTCGGGCACGCCCACCACCGCGCAAAGGTGCACGCCCGCAAAGCGGCCGATCACCGCCTCGATCTCCGCGGGATACACGTTGAAGCCCGAGCGGATGATCATTTCCTTGAGCCGGCCGACCACGAACAGCGCGCCGTCCGCATCGAAGCGCCCGAGGTCGCCGCTCGCATACCAGCCGCCCGGTCGCATGACCTGCGCCGTGGCCGCCGCGTCGCGGAAGTAGCCCAGCATGAGGCCCGGCCCGCGCAGCCAGATCTCGCCGGTCTCGCCCTGCGCCAGGTCCTGGCCGTCAGGTCCGACGATGCGCGCCTCGCCGCCCTCGACCACGTGGCCCGCGGCCGTGTCCGCGCGCGGTGCCTCGACGCGCGTGAGGAACACCGAGCCCGCGTACTCCGACAGGCCATAGCCATAGTGCAGCGGCTGGCCGAACAGCGCCTCGACGCGCTGCTTGAGCGCTGGATCGAGCGGCGCCGAGCCGGTGTAGACATAGCGAAGCGCCGGAAAGCGCGGCGCGCCGTGCCCGGCCTCGATGTGGGCCAGCAGCCGCGCATACATCGTGGGCGGCCCGAGCAGGTTCGACACCTCTTCATGCGCCAGCGCATGCAGCATGTCGGCCGGCGAGAAGCTTGCGCGCAGCACCAGCGCGGCGCCGCCCGTGAGCGCGGCCATGAGCACCGTGCCGATGCCGAAGATGTGCGTCATCGGCAGGAAGGCATAGGCCCGGTCGTGCGCGCCCAGCGATCGCACGCTGGCCGACACGCGGCCGAAATGCAGCAGGCCGCGGTGCGACACCATCACGCCCTTCGGCGTGCCCGAGGTGCCTGAGGTGAAGATGATGGCCGCGGTGTCCGCCAGTGCGGGGTCGGCCTCCGGGCTGGCTTCGGCGCGCACGGCCGAGCGCATCACGCCGGGCAGTGCCGAGGGCACCGCGCCGGCGCGCTGCGCATGCTGGCGCGCGGCGTCCGAGGCGTCGGTGGTGAAGCAGCACAGCCGCGCATCGGCGCGCTCGGCAATGGCCGCGATCTCGCCGGGCGACATGCGCGCGTTGACCCCGCACGACCATGCGCCGATGCGGCTGCACGCCATGATGAGCGCGATGTGCGCGGCGCAGTTCTCGGCCACCAGCAGCACGCGGTCGGTCGGCCGCACGCCGGCGGCCAGCAGGTCCTGCGCGGCCGCCTCGGCCATGGCCTGCAGCGCGCCGTACGACACGGTGCCCGACGGTTCGAAGAGAAAGGCCGCGCTCGGCGACTGCAATGCGCGCGCTTCGAGCAGCTCGTGGATTCGCGTGGGTGCCGGCATTTCGCTCATTCCGCCTCGATGCCCTGGGCCGCCGTGGCCCAGAGCCGGCGGTCGGCCTGGCCCTTGGCCGCGAGCAGGTCCGCGCCCCCGCTCCAGACCTCGTAGCCCTGTTCGCGCAGCCGATGGGCGATGTCCTCGCGCGCGAGCGCCTTGTGCGTAGCGGCATTCAGGCGCGCGACCAGTGCCGGGTCCATGCGCGCCGGGCCGTAGAGGCCGAACCAGCCGCCCACGTCGTAGCCGGCCACGCCCGACTCGATCATGGTCGGCACCTCGGGCAGCATGCGGTTGCGCTGGCGCGAGGTGACGGCCAGCGCGCGGATCTTTCCCGACTGGATGAAGGGCCGCGAGGTGGCGATGATGTCGAACATCATGGTCACGGTGCCGCCCATCACGTCGGCCAGTGCGGGTGCGCTGCCCTTGTACGGCACGTGCGTGAGCTGCACGCCGGTCATCTTCTCGAGCAGCGCGCCGCTCAGGTGGTTCGACGCGCCGATGCCGGCCGAGCCGTAGAACACCTTGCCCGGCCGCGCCTTCGCATAGGCCAGCAGCTCGGCCACGCTGTGCACCGGCAGGTCCTTGTTGACCACGAGCACGTTGGTGTAGTCGACGAGCGGCGCGATGGGCGTCAGGTCCTTCATCGGATCGAAAGGCATCCTGCGCTGGATGTTCGGATTGATGGTGATGGTGGGACTCGCGCCGAAGAAGAGCAGCGCGCCGTCGGGCGCGGCCTTGGCCACCGCATCGCCGCCCACCGAGCCGCTGGCGCCCGGACGGTTGTCGACGATGACCTGCGTTCCGAGCTCCTGGCTCAGCGCGGGCGCGAGCAGGCGCGCCGCGCCGTCCACCGGGCCGCCGGCCGAATAGCCGACCACCAGCTTGACGAGCGGCGGCAGCTGCTGTTGCTGTGCCAAGGCGCGCGAAGGCAGTGCGGCCAGCAGCGCGCTGCCTGCCAGCGCGGCCACGGCATGGCGCCGGGTGATGTCGATCGATTGCATGGGCGTTGTCTCCTGTTGTGTATTTCTTCGGCGGCTCGCATCGATCAGGCGGGCAAGTCCAGGACCTGCCGCGCGAGGATGTTGCGCTGGATCTCGTTGGTGCCGCCGTAGATCATTGCGGCGGTGGAGCCGATGAGCGGCGACAGCACGTTGAAGCTCTGCCCGTCGAGCAGCTGGTCGCCCGCGACGGCGCCCTGCTCTTCGCCGGCCTCGACCAGCAGCGCGCCGATGCGGTGGTAGGTTTCGCTGGCCCATATCTTCAGCAGCGACACCGATGCAGGCAGCGGCTGGCCCGCGCGCACGATGTCGGCAAAGCCCGTGTATGTGGCCGACAGGTCGAGCACGTCGAGCCGCAATGCGGCAAAGCGCTGCGCGAATACCGGGTCCGCAAAAAGGCGGCGCGCCTCGGCCAAGCGCGCGAGCTGGCCCAGCGCGTACTGCGACTGCTTGGGGCTGCCCAGGAAAATGCGTTCGAAGCCCAGCAGCGCCTTGGCAATCGTCCAGCCGCCATGCAGCCGGCCCACGAGGTTTTCGGCCGGCACGCGCACGTTGTCGAAGAACACCTCGCAGAACTCGGGCTCGCCCGAAAGCGTGTGAATCGGCCGCACCGTGATGCCCGGCGTGCGCAGGTCGCACAGCAGGAAGCTGATGCCCTCCTGCTTGCGCGCGGCCTTGTCGGTGCGCACCAGCATGAAGATGTGGTTGGCATCCTGCGCGAGCGTGGTCCAGATCTTCTGGCCGTTGACGATGAAGTGATCGCCCTCGGCATCGCGCCCCGCCACCGCCTCGGTGCGAAGGCCCGCCAGGTCGGAGCCGGCGTTGGGCTCCGAATAGCCCTGGCACCACACATGCTCGCCGCTCAGGATGCGCGGCAGGAAGCGCTGCTGCTGCTCGGGCGTGCCATGCTGGATCAGCAGCGGACCGATCATCACGATGCCCTGGTCCGGCGCGCGCGCCACGCCGTGCTGCTCGAGCTCCTCGATCCATGCAATGAGCTTGTCGGCCGGCAGCCCCATGCCGCCATGCGCCTGCGGCCAGGCCGGCGCGATCCAGCCCTGCGCCGACAGCGTGAGATACCACTCGCGGATCTCGCTCCAGCGCGCACGGTGCGACAGGTAGCGCAGCTGCTGCGGATAGCGCTGCTGCAGGAAGGCGCGCACCATGCGCCGGAACTCGGCCTCGGGCATCGCGTGCCAGTCGGCGCTGCGCGGGAACTCGCCTTCCCATGCGGCGGTGCCCGCCCGCGCTTCGCCGCCGTCGGCCAGCACGGCATGGCGTCGCTGGTGCGCAGCCACGTTGCCGAGCCACGCCGCAAGGCACAGCGTGCGCTTGTAGTAGAGGCTCAGGTCGCACTCCTGCGTGTAGCCGATGGCGCCATGCAGCTGCACTGCCGTGCGCGAGGCCTGCAGCGCCGCGGCGGTGCAGCGGGCGTTCACGCGGCTGGCTTCGGCTTCGAGCCGCTCGGCCGGGAGCCCCAGGTCCGCCAGTGCCAGCACCTCCGCGAGTGCGGCCTGCGCCACTTCGAGATGAATGAACATGTCCACGCAGCGGTGCTGCAGCGCCTGGAAGCTGCCGATGGGCTTGCCGAACTGCGAGCGGGTGCGCAGGTAGGCCAGCGTCTGCGCGAGCATCGCCTGGCCCACGCCCAGCAATTCGGCCGCCTGCAGGACCTGGCCGGCCGCGAGCGCATGGCGCAGCGCGTCCTGCGCGGCCGGGCCTTCAGCCAGCACCGCGTCCGCCGGCAGCGCCACCTGCTCGAAGCGCAGGCTCGCGGCCTGGCTGCCGTCCACCAGCGGCACCAGGGTTTCGCTCACGCCGGCGGTGCCGCGCGGCACCCACAGCAGCACCGCATCGTCGCTGCCGCGCGCCGACACCAGCCAGCCGCTGGCGGCCGCGCCGGGCAGCACCATGAGCTTCTCGCCCTGCAGCAGCACGCCGCCCGCATGCCCCGCGCGCGGCTCGCAGCCGCAGGCCAGCGGCACGGCGCTCAGGTCGCCGGCGCTCTCCTGCCAGGCCAGCGCAGGCAGGCTGCGGCCCGCGACCAGGTCCGCCAGCAGCGACTGCGCGGCCGGGGCTTCGAGCCGTGCGAGCAGCATCGCGCTCAAGCCCGCCACCGCCAGCAGCGGCTCGGGCGCCACATGCTCGCCTGCGGCCCGCAGGATCTGCGCGGCGCCCGCGAGATCCAGACCGAGCCCGCCTGCGGATTCCGGTGCCAGCATGCCCGTCCAGCCCAGCTCGGCCATGGCGCTCCAGCCCTGCGCCTCGTCGGCATCGGGCCGCTCCATGCGCTCGCGCCGCCGCTGGACGGAACGGCTGCGGACGAAGTAGTCGAGCGCGGCATCGCGCACGGCGGAAAGTGATTCTGTGTCCATCGCCGCAGCGTGACAGAACGGCCCGCCGCGCGGCATTTGCATTTGCCGAAGGGAGGGTTTCGCATTCACAGACCCGCCTCGCGCGAGGGCGGCATAGATTCGGCGCATGACCACCACAAAGATCAAGAAATCCCTGCACACCGAGCTCGGCCACAGCACGCCCGACAAGATCACCGTGCGCGGGCGCGACCTGCCCTCCGAGATCCTCGGCCACCTGAACCTCGGCGACATGGCCTTTCTGGAGCTCACGGGCCGCATCCCGACGCCGCAGGAGTCGGTCACCTTCAACGCCATCGTCGTCACGCTGGTCGAGCACGGCATCACGCCCAGCGCGCTGGCCGCGCGCCTCACCTATGCGGGCGCGCCCGAGGCGCTGCAGGCCGCGGTGGCCGCGGGCCTGTGCGGGCTGGGCACCGTGTTCGTGGGCAGCACCGAAGGCGCAGCGAAGATGCTCTACGAGGCCATTCCCTTCGGCGAGAAGCCGGCGCGGCCGCTGGCCGACATGGCGAAGGACATCGTGGCCGACCACCGCGCGCGCAAGCAGATCGTGCCGGGCCTGGGGCATCCGCTGCACAAGCCGATCGACCCGCGCACGCCGCGCCTGTTCCAGATCGCCGAGGAGAACAGCCTCTCGGGCCACTACGTGGCGCTGATGCAGGCGGTGCAGCAGGAGGCCGAGCGCGTCTCGGGCAAGTCGCTGCCCATCAACGCGACGGGCGCCATCGGCGCGATTGCGGCCGAGTTCGGCTTTCCGTGGAAGATCATCCGCGGCCTCGGCGTGATGGCGCGCGCCATCGGGCTCGTGGGCCACCTCCTCGAGGAAATCGACGACCCGATGGCCATCGAAATCTGGCAACGTGTCGAAAAGGAAGCCGGCGGCCCGCGCCAGGATTGAACGAGATGAACAACCACAACGACACCCGCTTCGCCGACATCCGCGATGCCGTGCGCGACCTGTGCGCGCAGTTTCCCAATGAATACTTCCGCAAGATCGACGAGGCGCGCGGCTACCCCGCCGAGTTCGTCGACGCGCTCACCAGGGCCGGCTGGATGGCCGCGCTCATTCCGCAGGAGTACGGCGGCTCCGGCCTCGGGCTCACCGAGGCCTCGGTGATCATGGAAGAGATCAACCGCTGCGGCGGCAATTCGGGCGCCTGCCACGGCCAGATGTACAACATGGGCACGCTGCTGCGCCATGGCAGCGAGGCGCAGAAGCGCAACTACCTGCCGCGCATCGCCACCGGCGAGCTGCGCCTGCAGTCGATGGGCGTGACCGAGCCCAGCACCGGCACCGACACCACCAAGATCAAGACCACGGCCGTGAAGAAGGGCGACCGCTACGTCGTCAACGGACAGAAGGTGTGGATCTCGCGCATCCAGCATTCGGACCTGATGATCCTGCTCGCACGCACCACGCCGCTTGCGGAGGTCAAGAAGAAGTCCGAAGGCATGTCGATCTTCATCGTCGACCTGCGCGAGGCCATCGGCAGCGGCATGACGGTGCGGCCCATCCTGAACATGGTGAACCACGAGACCAACGAGCTGTTCTTCGAGAACCTCGAGATCCCGGCCGAGAACCTGATCGGCGAAGAGGGCCAGGGCTTCAAGTACATCCTCGACGGCCTCAATGCGGAGCGCACGCTGATCGCGGCCGAATGCATCGGCGACGGCTACTGGTTCATCGACAAGGTCACGGCCTACACCAAGGAGCGCGTGGTGTTCGGCCGGCCCATCGGCCAGAACCAGGGCGTGCAGTTTCCGATTGCCGAGGCCTTCATCGAAATCGAGGCCGCCAACCTCATGCGCTACGAGGCCTGCCGCCTGTTCGATGCGCGCGAGCCCTGCGGCGCCCAGGCCAACATGGCGAAGTACCTGGCAGCCAAGGCCAGCTGGGAAGCGGCCAATGCCTGCCTGCAGTTCCATGGCGGCTTCGGCTTTGCCTGCGAATACGACATCGAACGCAAGTTCCGCGAGACGCGGCTCTACCAGGTGGCGCCGATCTCGACCAACCTCATCCTGAGCTACGTCGCCGAACACATGCTCGGCTTGCCGCGTTCGTTCTGAAGGCACTCCATGACCACCTCATCGAATCATCCCAGCTGGGAGCTGGCCACCTTCGCCGCCGAACTCAAGTTCGCGGACATTCCCGCCCCCGTGCTGCGCCGCACCGAGGACCTGATGCTCGACTGGCTGGGCTCGGTGCTCGCGGCCCGCACGGCGCGGCCGGTACGCAGCATCGAGCGCTTCGCGCAGACGATGGGGCCGGCCGAGGGGCCGAGCGAAATGCTCACCTCGCGCCGCACCACCTCGCCGGTGTTCGCCGCGCTGGTCAATGCCGCGGCCTCGCACTACGTGGAGCAGGACGACGTGCACAACGGCTCGGTGTTCCATCCCGCGGCCGTGGTCATTGCGCCCGCGCTGGCCGTGGCGCAGAGCATCGGGGCCAGCGGTGCACAGCTGCTGACGGCGGTGGTGGCGGGCTACGAGGTCGGCATCCGCGTGGGCGAATTCCTCGGACGCTCGCACTACAAGACCTTCCACACCACCGCGACGGCGGGCACGCTGGCCGCGGCCGCCGCCGTGGGCCGGCTGCTCGAGCTCACGCCGCAGCAGATGCTGCATGCCTTCGGCTCGGCCGGCACGCAGTCGGCGGGCGTGTGGGAGTTCCTGCGCGATGCGGCCGATTCGAAGCAGCTGCACTGCGCGCATGCGGCCGCGAGCGGGCTGATGTCGGCATACCTTGCGCAGGACGGCTTCACGGGCGCAGCGAAAGTGCTCGAAGGCGCGCAGGGCCTGGGCGTGGGCATGTCGAGCGATGCCGATCCGGCACGGCTCACCGACCGCCTCGGCACGCGCTGGGCACTGGCCGAAACCTCGTTCAAGTACCACGCCTCATGCCGCCACACGCATCCCGCGGCCGATGCGCTGCTGCAGGTGATGCGCGAGCACCAGCTCGCGCACGGCGACGTGGCCCGCGTGACCGCGCACGTGCACCAGGGCGCCATCGACGTGCTGGGCCGGGTCACGGTGCCGGCCACCGTGCACCAGGGCAAGTTCTCGATGGGCACGGTGCTGGGCCTGATCGCGGTGCACGGCCGCGCCGGCTTGGGCGAGTTCGACCGCGACTTTCTCGCGCCCGAGGTGGCCGCGTTCCGCGACAGGGTGGCGATGCAGCTCGACGCCGAGGTCGACACCGCCTACCCCGCGCGCTGGATCGGCAAGGTCAGCGTGCAGACCCGCGACGGCCGCACGCTGGCCGGCCGCGTCGACGAGCCCAAGGGCGACCCCGGCAACAGCCTGAGCCGCGCCGAGATCGAGGACAAGATGCAGCGCCTCGCGCACTACGGCGAGGGCGCCACGGCCGACGAGGCGAAGGCGCTGTGCCAGCGCATCTGGCAGCTGGCGGCCGCGCCGCGCGTGGGCCGCTGGCTCGGCTGAGAACGTTCAGCCGAACAGCCGGCCCTGCCCCGGCGAGCATGCGTCGAGCCCGGCGGTGCGCACGAGGTCCCAGAAGCCCGCGGGCGAGCTGGACACCACGGGCACCTGCAGGCGCGCCTCGACCTCGCGCACGGCATCGAGCGTGACAAGGCCGCCGCACGAGATGAGGAGGCCGTCGGCACCGGGCTGGTCTTCGAACACCTTGAGGCACAGGTCGACCAGCACCTGGGTCGGCACCTGGCCCACGGCCTGCACGTCGGAGATGGCGAGGCCTTCGAGTGCCAGCGGTTCGAAGTCGCTCTGTTCGAGATAGGTCCGCAGCTGCGTGTTGACCTCGTCGATGTAGGCGGTGGCCACGGCCACGCGCCGCACCTTCAGATGGCGCAGGCCCGCGATGATCGCGTCGCTCATCGTCGTGCAGCGCAAGTCCGTGGCCTGTTCCATCTCGCGCTTGAGTTGACGCGTGAAGGCCACGCCGCGGAAGAAGCTCAGCGACGTGCCCATGAGGGAGACGGCGCTGGCACCCTCTGCCTTGAGTTCCATGGCCTTGCCGATGACCGAATCGATCACTTCGGTGTAGCCGCGGGTCGAGATTTCGCCGAGTCCCAAACCTCTTGCTGAAAAGCGAATGCGGTCGCCGTAGAGCAGCGGGCCGTCCACCGGCACCGCGCCGGCGGCCGGCGGCACGATCAGGCCCAGATGCGGCTGCGCCATCTACTTGCCCTCCGCAACGATGTTCTGCTCGGCGATGATGCGCTGCCAGCGCTTCGTCTCCTCGGCCATGTCCTTGCCGAGCTGCGCCGGCGTGGCGTAGGCGCGCAGCGTGCCTTGCGCGGCCGCGGCGGTGCCGGCCTCGGGCGTGTCGAGCACGGTCTTCACCGCGGCCGAGAGCCTGTCGACGATCTCGTCGGGCGTGCCGGCGGGTGCGAGCACGAAGATGCGCGGCGCCACGTCGAAGCCCGGCAGCGCATCGGCCAGCGGCGGGACGCTCTCGGCACCTTCGAGCCGCGCGGTGTTCATCAGTGCGATCGCGCGCAGCTTGCCGGCCTTGGCCTGCGCCATGCCGGCCGTGGCGCTGACCACGCCGATGGGCACCTGCCCGCCGACCACGTCGGGCACGATCTGCGCGGCGCCACGGTAGGGCACATGCACCACCTTGCTGCCGCTGGTCTGCTTGAGCATCTCGAAGCCCAGGTGGTGCACCGTGCCCACGCCCGAGGTGGCGTAGGAATAGTGTCCCGGCCGGGCCTTGATCTCCTTCACGAATTCGGCCGGCGTCCTGGCCGGGAAGTCGTTGCCGGTGACGATCATCAGCGGCGAGACGAAGGCGCCCGCGACGGGCCTGAAGCTGGTGAGCGGATCGACCGGCGCCTTCGGCTGCAGCAGCTTGGCGGCCAGCAGCGCGCTGTCGCCCATCATCAGCGTGTAGCCGTCGGGCGCCGACTTGGCGACGTATTCGGCGGCGATCATGCCGGTGGCGCCGGTGCGGTTGTCGACCATCACCTGCTGGCCGAGCACCGCCGACAGGCGCGTGCCGAGCAGGCGCGCGACCGCATCGACGCCACCGCCGGCCGAATAGCCGACCACCAGGCGGATCGGCTTGTCGGGGTACTTCTGGGCCCAGGCGGCGGGCACGGTAAACAGGCCCGCGAGGGCCAGGGCCAGGGCGGCACGCAGCGCCTGGCGGCGTGCGGGGCGAACAAGATCCGTAGCTTTTTTCATCGTGTCTCCAATGGTCATCGATCAGCGGCCGTCTGCGCGGCTCATTCAAGTGCACCCGCGGGCGTCTATTTTTTTAGGCTTTGCCCTTGCCACGTGAAGTGGGCAGCTTCGCGAGTTCGCGCACGCGATCCGCATTCGGCGCGAAGCCCAGGCCCGGCGTCTCGGGCAGCTGCAGCCAGCCATCCTGCGGCACCGGCAGGCCGTCGAAGACCTGCTTGAGCATCTGCACGGCCACGTAGTGGTATTCGGCCATGCCGCCGTTCGACACGCCCGCATGCAGGTGCATGTTGTGGAAGGGCCAGGCGCCGCCGTTGTCGATCGGCACGTTGAAGGCCTGCGCCATGCCCGCGATCTTCAGGCACTGCGAATAGCCGCCCGAGATGGTCACGTTGGGCTGCAGCACGTCGGCCGCCTGGTTCACCAGCAGGTCGCGGAAGCGGAAGGCCAGCCCTTCGTTCTGTCCGCAGGCCAGCGGAATGCTGGTGCGCGCGCGCAGCTGGGCCATCTGCCGCACGTCGTTCTGCGTGAGCGGCTCCTCGAAGAAGCTGATGCCGTAGGGCTCGATGCGGCGCGCGAGCTCGGTGGCGTGGAACAGGTCGAGGCCGCAGTTGGCGTCGACGTACAGCTTGACGTCGGGGCCGACCGCCTCGCGCACGGCCGCCACGCGGCGCACGTCCTCGGCAATGACCTCGTCGATGGGTCGCGGCTCGTCGCGCCGCGCGAGCGCATGGCCGCCGACCGTCATCTTCAGGCGCCGGAAGCCCTGCGAGACCCAGAGCCTGGCGGCGGCGGCGAGCTGGTCGCGCTCGAAGAAGCCGAAGCCGAAGGTCGCATAGACCGGCACCCTGGAACGGGCACCGCCCAGCAGCCGCCACAGCGGCTGGCCGAGCGCCCTGGCCTTCAAATCCCACAGCGCGATGTCGAGCGCGGCGATGGTGTGGCTCGCATAGCCGGTCTGGCCGCGCGGCGAGAGCAGCCAGTAGAGCTTCTCCCACAGGCGCTCGGTGGCCATCGGGTCTTCGCCGATCAATGCCGGGCCGGCCACCTCGCGCACGGCGGCGGCAATGATCTCTTCTTCGGTGATGGCCGTCATGCCATGGCCGACGAGGCCGGTGTCGGTCTCGATCTCGGTCAGGCAGAGCGAGAGCGAGGTCTGCTGGTTGAGCCCCAGCACATCGATGGTGACGGGAATGTTCAGCGGCGTGGCGCTGACGCGGATGATCTTCAAGAATGTCTCCTTTTGCCTTGCTCGGCTGCACGATTCTTGGTGCGCAGGCCGTGGAGAACAATTCGTTTTTGGCGGGCGCAAGGCTTCGCGCCGCGCGAAGGCTCGGGCTCAGTCCGGCCGGCCGAGATGCTCCAGCACCGAGCGCGCGGCCGCGGTCAGGTCCTGCTGGCGCCGCACGCACAGCAGGTGGCGGCGCACCGCCCACGGCGCATCGAGCTTCAGGCAGCGCAGCTTCAATATCTGCAGCTGCGGCAGGATGGCCGCATAGGGCAGCACGCCGATGCCCACGCCCTGCTCCACCATGCGGCACACCATGTCGAAGCTGCCCACCTGCATGCGCACCTTGAGCGGCAGCTGCGCCTCCAGCGCCGCGTTCAGCAGCACGCGGTGCAGCGCCGTGCCTTCGCGCACCACGATATGGTCGTGCCGCAGCACCTCCTCCACGCCGATGCGCTTGCGCCTGGCCAGCGGATGGTCGCGCGCCACCACCACGGCCAGTTCATCGCTGCGGTAGGGCAGGCATTCGAGCATTTCGGCGGGCGTGTTGCCCTCGATCACGCCGATGTCGGCCAGCCCGGCCTGCACGGCCTTCACCACCTCGGTGCTGGCGCGCTCCTGCAGGTCGATCTTGAGCACCGGGTGCAGCCGCAGGAAGGAGCCGATCTGCGCGGGCAGGAACTGCGCGATGGTGGACGCGTTGGCCGTGATGCTGACCACGCCCGCCACGCCGTTCTGGAAGTCGTCGAGCTCGGCGCCCAGCCGGTCCATGGCCGAGAGCACGGCCTGCGCATGCAGCTGCAGGCCGTGGCCCGCCGAGGTGAGCGTCACGCCGCGCGCATGGCGCACCAGCAGCGGCAGCCGCGCGCGGGCTTCCAGGTCGGAGATGCGCTTGCTCGCGGCCGCGAGCGCGATGTGGCAGCGCTTGGCGCCTTCGCTGATGCTGCCGTGGTCGGCCACGGCCACGAACAGGCGCAGCGACTTCAGGTCGGCGGACATGGCCTGCGCGCCTTCTTCTTCAGGGCGCAACGAGATGGTCGAACAGCTCGCGCGCCGAGGCCGGCAGCTGCTCGCGGCTGCGCGCGATGAGCTTGAGCTCGCGCTCGGCCCAGGCATCGCTGAGCGCCACGGTCGCGATGCGCATGGCCATCGACAGCCGCTGCGCCGACGAGGCCGGCAGCACGCCCACCCCCACGCCCGCCTCGATCATCAGGCAGATCGCCTCGAAGCTGCTGACCTGGATGCGCGGGTTGAAGCCGCGGCCGGCCAGCTCGGCCCGACGCTGCAAAAAGCGGTGGATGGCGCTGCCATGGTGCAGGCCCACGTGCTGCTCGTCGAGCGTGTCGGCAAAGGCCACCGAGGCCGCACCCGCCAGGTGGTGCGCAGCGGGCACCACCAGCACCAGCTGGTTGCGGCCGAAGGGGCGCGCATCGAGTTCGCCGGTGTGCACGTCGCCGGCCAGGATGCCGATGTCGGCCTCGCCATCGGCCACGGCGCGCACGATCTCCTCGCTCAGGTATTCGCGCAGGTCCACCTGCACCGCCGGATGCTGCGTGAGAAAGCCGGCCAGCTTCTGCGGCAGGTATTCGGTGATCGAGGTGGTGTTGGCGAACACGCGCACATGACCCTTGATGCCCTTGCCGAAGTCCTGCATGTCGCAACGCAGGTGCTCCATCTGCTGCATCACGCGCTTGGCGTGGTAGAGCACCGCCTGCCCGGCCGCCGTGAGGCTCACGCCCTGCGCGCTGCGGTGCAGCAGCTTGCCGCCCACGGCTTCTTCCATCTGCTTGATGCGGGTGGAAGCGGCTGCCAGCGAGATGCAGGCCTTCTCGGCGCCGCGCGTGAGGCTGCGCGCGTCCGCCACGTAGACGAACAGTTTCAGGTCGAACAGATCGAAATGCAGGTTCACCGGACAAGCGCACCAGAAAGAAAGGAAGCGTGCATTGTCCGGCGAATGGCGCGCCGCGCGCCGGCCTCAGGGTTTGACCTCAGGAGCCCGCTCCGCTCAGACCGGGTCCCAGCTGAACACGTCGGCCGAGCGGTCCAGCGGATGGAAGCTCGCGCGCATCGCCGGCATGGCGTGCTCGGCAATGCTTTGCGGCGTCCAGCCTTCGGAGCGGTGGATGGAGCGCACCGGCCGCGGCTGGCTGATGAGCGAGATCTCGTTGTTGCGCACCGAGAAGATCTGGCCGTTGACCGCGCCGGCCGCCTCGCTTGCCAGGTACACCGCGAGCGGCGCCACCTTGGCGGGCGTCATCTGCTTGATCTTGTCGACACGGGCGCGCTGCTCGTCGGTGTCGGTGGGAATGGCGCCGATCATGCGGCTCCATGCAAACGGTGCGATGCAGTTGGAGCGCACGTTGAACTTGAGCATGTCGAGCGCGATCGACTTCGACAGCGCCACGATGCCGAGCTTGGCGGCCGCATAGTTGGCCTGGCCGTAGTTGCCGATGAGGCCCGAGGTCGAGGTCATGTGCACCATGGCGCCCGAGTTCTGCTCCTTGAAGTGCGTGGCGGCCGCGCGGCTCACGTAGTAGGCGCCGTACAGGTGCACCTTGAGCACGGCGTCCCACTCGTCGACCGACATCTTGTGGAAGAACCGGTCGCGCAGGATGCCGGCGTTGTTGACCACCGCATCGATGCGCCCGAAGCTCTCGACCGCGCATTCGACGATGCGCGCCGCGCTGGCCGCATCGGCCACGCTGTCGGTGTTGGGCACCGCCTGGCCGCCCGCGGCGCGGATCTCGTCGACGACCTGCTGCGCGGGGCCGGCGCTGCCGCCCGCACCGTCGAGTGCGGCGCCGATGTCGTTCACCACCACCCTCGCGCCATGGCTTGCCATGGCCAGCGCGATGTCGCGCCCGATGCCGCCGCCTGCGCCGGTGACGACGACTACTTTTCCTTCAACCATGTGTATCTGCTCCGGATAGCCGCCCGCAGTGTCGCGGGCAGTTCCAGAATGCCACAGGGGCCGGGCTGCGGGTTCCGGATTTCCGAAGAGGGGCTTCGGCGGCGCCCTTGCCCCTTATTGCCGCGCGGTGCGGATGTTCGGCGGCAGCGCCTGCGGCCAGCTGGTGCGGAACGGATTGATGTCGAGCCCGCCGCGCCGCGTGTAGCGTGCATACACCGCGAGCTTGTGGGGCTGGCAGCGGCGCCAGATGTCGGTGAACATGCGCTCCACGCAGGGTTCGTGGAACTCGTTGTGGTTGCGAAAGCTCACGATGTACGCGAGCAGGCCGGCCTGGTCGATGGCCGGGCCGCTGTAGCGGATCTGCACGCTGCCCCAGTCGGGCTGGCCGGTGACGAGGCAGTTGCTCTTGAGCAGGCGGCTGGTGAGCGTTTCGTTCACGGGTGGCTGGGTGCTGTCGCTGGACAGCAGCTCGGGCGCGGGCTGGTAGCGGGTGCACTCGATGTCGAGCCGGTCGAGGTCCAGGCCGTCGAGCTCGTGCACCGGCTCGCGGTCGAACATGTCGGGCGCCAGCAGCTTCACGCCGATGCCGGCCGACTGGTCGCTGCCACGCCAGAGCGCCTCGGACAGGTCGGCGCGCAGGCGGTCGCGCACCGCCTCGACGCTCGCGAAGGCGCTGCTGTTGAAGCTGTTGAGGTACAGCTTGAACGACTTGCTCTCGATGATGTTGGGCGTTTCGCAGGGGATGGTGAAGTGCGCGATGGCCAGCTGCGGCTTGCCGCGCAGGTTGAGCCAGCTCACCTCGAAGGCGGTCCAGAGATCGGCGCCGAAGAAGGGCAGCGCGCCGGCGGCGATGCCCATGGCTTCGCGCTGGGTGCTGCGCGCAATCGGAAAGAGCAGGGTCGGGTCGTACTGGTCGGCATAGGCCGAGGTGCGTCCCAGCTGCGACTGCTCGGGCGTGTTGGGGTTGGTGGGGGGAATGTTGTCCAGGCTCATGGCTTGTGGTGTTCTTCGGCCGCATGCAGGAACGGCGCGATGTGGTGGGCGAGGATGGCGCAGACCTCGGGCGGCAGGTCGTGGCCCATGCCGGGAATGCTGACGAACTTCGCGCCCGAAATGCGCTTGGCGGTGTCCACGCCGCAGGCCATCGGCACCAGTGCGTCGGCTTCGCCGTGCAGCACCAGCGTCGGGCACTTGATGCGCGGCAGCACCTCGGGCCGGCGCGCATCGGCGCCAATGGCGAGCATCTGGCGGAACATGCCGGCCGGGCGGTAGGCGCGGCGCATGCTGAAGGTGAGGCGCTCGGCCAGCGCCTCGGTGCTCTGCGGATAGGCAGGGCTCTGGATGATCCTGAGCAGCCGGATGCTGTGCGCCACCAGCTCGGCCTCGCCGCCGCCCAGCGGCCGGCGCAGCAGCATGGCGGCGACGTCGCTGCGCGGTCCGGGCAGGCCGCGCGCGCCGCTCGAGCTCATGATGCTCACGAGGCTGGCCACGCGCTCGGGCGCTTCGGCGGCCAGGTGCTGCGCGATCATGCCGCCCATCGAGGCGCCGATGACGTGCGCCTGCTTGATGCCCAATGCGTCGAGCACGCCCAGCGAATCGCGCGCCATGTCCTGCAACGTGTAGGCCGAGCGCACCTGCAGGCCCAGGCGCTGGCGGATGCTCTCCCACACGATGTTGCCGGTGCCCGCATGGTCGAAGCCCTGGCTCAGGCCGATGTCGCGGTTGTCATGGCGCACCACGCGAAAGCCCGCGTCGACCAGCGCCTGCACGAAGTCCAGCGGCCAGCCGATCAGCTGCATGCCCAGGCCCATGATGAGCAGGGCCACCGGGCGGCCTTCGCCGCCGGTGTCGTCGACCTCGATCTGCAATCCGTTGGCCAGCAGCTTCATGGCGCTCCTGATTATTTGAATTCGCGTTCGCGCAGCCACTTGGTGGCGACCCACTTCTCGCCCGCGAGCACGGGCGCGCCGCCATGCAGCGTGCGGGTGGCGGGATCGGGTTCCTCGTAGCTGAAGAACACGCCGGTGCCGCGTACGGGCGCCACTTCCAGGCCCACGTCGGGGAAGGTGGTGGCGCCGCCCTGCCCGGGCTCCTGCAGGTACATCACGAGCGTGGCCACGCGCTGGCCGCCGCGCTTGAGGATGGTGGGCGTGCCGGGCTCGCCCGGGTCGAAATAGTCGTAGTGCGGCCGGTACTGGGCGCCGGGCGCATAGCGCAGGATCTGCAGGCCTTCGCCAAACTCCACCGGCCAGCGCAGCAGCGCGGCAATGCGCTGCTCGAGCCGCGCGACGATGTCGTTCTCGCCGCGCTCGAAGAACATGCCCTCGCTGGTGCGGTCGACGTTGAGCACCTCGCCGCCGGTGCGCGTCTCGACCGTGAGCGAGCGCGCCAGCCGCACCCGCGCCGCGGCAATCAGCCCTTCGCACTCCTCGGGCGACAGCAGGTTGCCGAACACGACGACGCGCGGATGCCGCATGGTCTGCAGCACCTGCACGCGGCGGTCGCCCGCGTCGATGTAGAGCGGCGCGCCCTCGAGGTCGGGGCCGGGCATCTCGGTGCGCCGCGGCCGGGCCACTTCCACGTGGGGAAAGCCGGCCTCGAGCTGCGCCAGCGCAAGGTCGGTGGCCGCGTCCTGCCACCCGGCCGCGCGCATCGAGGCCCGCAGCGCAGGCACCGAATGCCCTGCCGCGAGCTGCGACACCAGCCATTCCTTGAGCTCCGGACTGATCGGTTGCGACATATCAAGTCTTCCTTCTGAACACCAGCCTTTCGGTGTTGGACACCGTGGCGTCGAAACCATAACCCTCGAGATCGAATTTTTCCAGCGCCTTGGGTGTGGCGGCCTTGTGCAGCACCGCCCAGCGCGCGAGCAGGCCGCGGGCGCGCTTGGCATAGAAACTCACGATCTTGTAGCGGTCGCCCTTCCATTCCTCGAACACGCATTCGACCACGCGCGCCTTGAGCGCCTTCCGGTCCACCGAGCGGAAGTATTCCTGCGAGGCCACATTGACCACCACGGGCGTGCGGTCCGCCGCCAGCCGCTGGTTCAGGTGCTCCGCAATGCGCGGGCCCCAGAAGGCATACAGGTCCTTGCCATGCCGGTTGGCAAGCGGCGTGCCCATCTCCAGCCGGTAGGGCTGCAGCAGGTCAAGCGGGCGCAAGAGGCCGTAGAGGCCGCTCAGGATGCAAACGTGCTCCTGCGCCCAGGCCAGCTGCGCGGGTGTGAGCGAGCGCGCATCGAGCCCGCCGTAGACGTCGCCATCGAACGCGAAGGCGGCCTGGCGCGCATTCTTCGGCGTGCTCTTGCCGGACCAGGCCTGGTAGCGCGCCACGTTGAGCGCGGAGAGCTTGTCCGACAGGTGCATGAGTTCGGAGATCTGCTGCGGCGACTTCTCGCGCAGCAGCTTGATCAGTTCGGCCGAGGGGCCGCGGGGGACTTCGAAATGGGGTTGGGTGGCGGGGATTTCGGTGGGAACGGGGGTGTCGTAGTCGAGCGATTTCGCAGGGGAGAGCAGGAAGAGCATCCCGGAATTATGTGGGGTGGGCCTGCCCCGGGGCGGCCCCGGTAAAATCGCCGGCTATCCCATCTTGTCCCCACGGCACCCCCGAAGGCGCCGCTTCTGCATTTCCCATGAGCGAACCCACCACCCCTTCCGCCCAGCCTGGACTGGAGAGCCTCTCCAAGTCGTTCGAACCCGCCGCCATCGAGGCGCACTGGGGCCCCGAGTGGGAGAAGCGCGGCTACGCCAAGGCCGGCTTCCGCGGCACGCAGGCGCCCAAGGAGGGCGCCGATTCCTTCGCCATCCAGCTGCCGCCGCCCAACGTGACGGGCACGCTGCACATGGGCCATGCGTTCAACCACACGATCATGGACAGCTTCACGCGCTACCACCGCATGAAGGGCGACAACACCGTGTGGGTGCCGGGCACCGACCATGCGGGTATCGCGACGCAGATCGTGGTGGAGCGCCAGCTGCAGGAGCAGAAGATCAGCCGCCACGACCTGGGCCGCAAGAACTTCGTGGCGCGCGTGTGGGAATGGAAGGAAAAGTCGGGCAACACCATCACCGAGCAGATGCGCCGCATGGGCGACACGGTCGACTGGAGCCGCGAATACTTCACGATGGACGACGACCTGTCCAAGGTGGTCACGCAGACCTTCGTCTCGCTCTATGAAGAAGGCCTGATCTACCGCGGCAAGCGCCTGGGCAACTGGGACCCGGTGCTCAAGACCTCGGTGAGCGACCTCGAAGTCGAAAGCGAAGAGGAAGACGGCTCGCTCTGGCACATCGCCTACCCGCTGGCAGACGGAAGCGGCACGCTCACGGTGGCCACCACGCGGCCCGAGACCATGCTCGGCGACACGGCCGTGATGGTCCATCCCGAGGACGAGCGCTACCGGCAGCTGATCGGCAAGCAGGTGCGGCTGCCGCTGGTGGACCGGCTGATTCCGATCATTGCCGACGACTACGTCGACAAGGAATTCGGCACCGGCGTGGTCAAGGTCACGCCCGCGCACGACTACAACGACTATGCCGTCGGCCAGCGCCACAAGCTCGAGGTGATCGGCATCCTCACGCTCGACGCCACCATCAACGACAACGCGCCCGAGAAATACCGCGGCATGGACCGCTTCGTGGCGCGCAAGGCCATCGTGGCCGACCTCGATGCGCTCGGCCTTTTGGTCGAGGTGAAGAAGCACAAGCTCATGGTGCCGCGCTGCGCGCGCTCGGGCGCCATCGTCGAGCCGATGCTCACCGACCAGTGGTACGTGGCCATGACGCGGCCCGGCGCCGACGGCCAGTCGATCGCGCAGAAGGCCATCGACGTGGTGAAGTCGGGCGAGGTGCGCTTCGTGCCCGAGAACTGGGTCAACACCTACAACCACTGGATGGAGAACATCCAGGACTGGACCATCTCGCGCCAGCTCTGGTGGGGCCACCAGATCCCGGCCTGGTACGACGAAGACGGCAAGGTGTACGTGGCGCACGACGAGGCCGAGGCGCAGGCCAAGGCGCCGGGCAAGACGCTTCGCCGCGACGAGGACGTGCTCGACACCTGGTATTCGTCCGCGCTGGTGCCCTTCTCTTCGCTCGGCTGGCCCGAAAAGACCAAGGAACTCGAGCTGTACCTGCCCTCGAGCGTGCTCGTGACGGGCTACGACATCATCTTCTTCTGGGTCGCCCGGATGATCATGATGACCAAGCACTTCACCGGCAAGGTGCCGTTCAAGGACGTCTACATCCACGGCGTGGTGCGTGATGCGCAGGGCCGGAAGATGAGCAAGTCCGAAGGCAACGTGCTCGACCCGGTCGACCTGATCGACGGCATCGCACTGCCCGAGTTGCTCGACAAGCGCACGCAGGGCCTGCGCAGGCCCGAGACCGCGCCTGCGGTGCGCAAGAACACGCAGAAGGAATTTCCGGACGGCATTCCGGCCTTCGGCGCCGATGCGCTGCGCTTCACCTTCGCGTCGCTCGCATCGCTCGGCCGCAGCATCAACTTCGACAGCAAGCGCTGCGAGGGCTACCGCAACTTCTGCAACAAGCTCTGGAACGCCACGCGCTTCGTGCTGATGAACTGCGAAGGGCAGGACTGCGGCCTGCGCGAGCACACGAAGGAAGAATGCGCGGTCGGCGGCCCGGCGCACGGCTACCTGAAGTTCAGCCGCGCCGATTTCTGGATCGCATCGCAGCTGCAGCGCGTCGAGGCCGAAGTGGCCAAGGGCTTCGAGGAATACCGGCTCGACAACGTGGCCAACGCCATCTACCAGTTCGCCTGGGACGAGTTTTGCGACTGGTACCTGGAGATCGCCAAGGTGCAGATCCAGACCGGCGACGATGCGCAGAAGCGCGCCACGCGCCGCACGCTGATCCGCACGCTCGAGGCCCTGCTGCGCCTCGCGCATCCGGTGATCCCGTTCATCACCGAGGAACTCTGGCAGAAGGTGGCGCCCGTTGCCGGACGCGAGGGCGAGTCGATCATGGTCGCGGCCTATCCCAAGAGCCAGCCCGGGAAGATCGACGAAGCGGCCGAGGCGCATGTGGCGAGGCTCAAGGCCCTGGTCGACGCCTGCCGCACGCTGCGCGGCGAAATGAACGTGTCGCCCGCAGTGCGCCTGCCGCTCTATGCGGTGGCCGACGATGCCGAAGGCGCGGCGTTCCTGCGCGATGCGGCACCGGTGCTGCAGGCACTGGCCAAGCTCAAGGAAGTGAAGGTCTTCGACGACGAGGCTTCGTGGTCGGCGGCGGCCGAAGCGGCGCCCGTGGCCGTGGTCGGCACGGCGCGCCTGTGCCTGCACATGGAAATCGACAAGGCCGCCGAGCGCGCGCGCATCGGCAAGGAAATTACCCGCATCGAGGGCGAGATCCTCAAGGTGAACGGCAAGCTCGGAAATGAAGCCTTCGTGGCCAAGGCACCGCCGGCCGTGATCGAGCAGGAGCGCAAGCGCCTCGCCGATTTCAGCACCATGCTGGAGCGTCTTCGCGACCAGCTTGTGCGTCTCGGCTGACACACGTGGGCCTGGGCAAGGTTTAGCATGGCAATGACGGCATTTCCGTGCCGCCGTTGATCCATTCGAACCTTCTTCTTCAACTGAACGAACAGACGCCCAAATTGTCCATGCCCACTCCCTCGACACGCATCCGCAAGGCCGTATTTCCTGTTGCAGGTTTCGGCACCCGCTTTCTGCCCGCCACCAAGGCGCAGCCCAAGGAAATGCTGCCGGTTGTCGACAAGCCACTCATCCAGTACGCGGTTGAGGAAGCCTACGCGGCGGGCATTCGCGACATGATTTTCGTAACTGGCCGAAACAAACGTGCCATCGAAGACCACTACGACACCGCTTACGAACTCGAGAGCCAGCTCGAGGCCAGCGGCAAGCTCGAACTGCTCAACATCGCGCGCTCGGTCATGCCCGACGACATGACCTGCTCCTACGTGCGCCAGCCGCGCATGCTGGGCCTTGGCCATGCGGTGCTTTGCGCCGAACACCTCGTGGGCAACGAACCCTTCGCCGTGCTGCTGGCCGACGACCTGATGGTCGGCCCTGTCGATGGCGCACCGGTGCTCGCGCAGATGACGGCCGCCTTCGGCAAGCTCGGTGCTTCGCTGCTCGCGGTGCAGGAAGTGCCGCTCGAACACGTCAAGCGCTACGGCATCGTGGCGGGCGAATCGATCGGCGACGATCTCGTGAAGGTCGATCGCATGGTCGAGAAGCCCTCGCCGGACAAGGCCCCTTCGCGCCTTGGCGTGGCGGGCCGCTACATTCTCACGCCCGGCGTGTTCGACGAGATCCGCAACCAGCCCAAGGGCGCGGGCGGCGAGATCCAGCTCACCGACGGCATCGCGGCGCTGATGAAGAAGGAAGCGGTCTACGCCTATGCCTACAAGGGCACGCGCTACGACTGCGGCAGCAAGGAAGGCTTCCTGCAAGCTTCGGTGGAGCTTGCGCTCGCGCACCCCGAAGTCGGCGGGCAGTTCCGCGAATACCTCAAGAGCCTGGAGCTCTGAAGAAAAAGGGCCCCGACGGGGCCCTTTTCTTTTCCGGCACTCAGCGCCTCTTCAGCACATGGATGAAGTCGCTGCCGATCGTCTGCTGCTCGACCAGTTCGTTGCCGGTCTGCCGCGCAAAGGCCTGGAAGTCGCGCAGCGAGCCCGGGTCGGTCGACACCACCTTCAGCAGCTGGCCGCTCGCCATGTCGTTGAGCGATTTCTTGGCCTTGAGAATGGGCAGCGGGCAGTTCAGGCCCCGTGTGTCGAGTTCGCGGTCAACCTGCATGCTTCGGCTCCTCGGGCGGCAGGTTCAGGCCGCGCCGCCGTTCCTCGTTTTCCGCCGCGGTAAAGAACACCGGCTCGTGTCCGCGCGTGCGCAGCCAGTCGGCCAGTGCATAGCCGGTGCCCGCGGGCCAGCACTTGAGGTCGGGCAGGTCGTAGAGGCGGTAGTCCAGCAGCTCGGGCGAAAGCTTCACCTCGCCATCGGCCACCACGTGGTAGGCAATGATGATCTGGTTCATGCGCTGGAAGTCGTACGCGCCCACGAGCTTGGTCGCGCTCACGTCGAGGTTGGTTTCTTCCTTGACCTCGCGCGCAATGCCTTCCTCGGGCGTTTCGCCGGCTTCCATGAAGCCGGTGATCAGCGCGTACATCTTCACGGGCCAGGCGGCGTTTCGCGCCAGCAGCACCTGTCCGCGGTACTCGACGATGGCCGCGAGCACGGGCGTGGGGTTGTTCCAATGCGTGTGGCCGCAGGACGGGCAGCGCAGGCGCTCCTTGGGACCGCCGTCTTCCATCAGCGCGATCCATTCGAGCGGCGTGGCGCAGGCCTGGCAGAACTTGGGGTGGGCCATGGCTTCGGTCAGGCGGGAAAAACGCCGGTCGAGAGATAGCGGTCGCCGCGGTCGCACACCACGAACACGATGGTCGCGTTCTCGACCGTCTTGGCAACCTCGAGCGCGACCCAGAGCGCGCCGGCCGCGGAGATACCGCCGAAGATGCCCTCTTCACGCGCAAGGCGCCGGCACATCTCTTCGGCGTTGTCCTGGCTCACGCTGATTTCTTCGTCGACCCGGCTCGGGTCGTAGATCTTGGGCAGGTATTCGGCGGGCCACTTGCGGATGCCCGGGATGCGCGAGCCCTCGGCCGGCTGCGCGCCGATGATGCGCACCGCGGGGTTCTTTTCCTTCAGGAAGCGCGAGACGCCGGTGATGGTGCCGGTGGTGCCCATGGCGCTCACGAAATGCGTGATCTTGCCCTTGGTGTCGGCCCAGATCTCGGGGCCGGTGGTCTCGTAGTGGATGCGCGGATTGTCGGCATTGGCGAACTGGTCGAGCACCCGGCCCTTGCCTTGCGCCACCATCTGCTCGGCCAGGTCGCGGGCGTATTCCATGCCGCCGCTCTTGGGCGTGAGCACCAGCTCGGCGCCGAAGGCCTTCATGGTCTGCGCGCGCTCGACGGACAGGTCCTCCGGCATGATCAGCACCATGCGGTAGCCCTTGATGGCCGCCGCCATGGCCAGCGCGATGCCGGTGTTGCCCGAGGTGGCTTCGATCAGCGTGTCGCCGGGCTTGATTTCACCGCGCTCCTCGGCGCGCTTGATCATCGAAAGCGCGGGACGATCCTTCACCGAGCCCGCGGGATTGTTGCCTTCCAGCTTGCCGAGGATCACATTGCCGCGCCTGGCGTTTTCGGCTGCATCGATGCGTTGCAGGGCCACCAGGGGGGTCTTGCCGATGGCGTCTTCGATCGTCGGATAATTCATGGCAACGTCCGCATGGCCGCCCAAAGGACGTTGAGCGCCCCCTCGGGGGGCAGTGAATACGCGAAGTGATGAGCGTGGGGGCAATTCATATTCCCACTGTGCCATAATTTTGGGCTTCCTTCCGGATGTGCCCGGGTGGTGAAATTGGTAGACGCAGGGGACTCAAAATCCCCCACCGAAAGGTGTGCCGGTTCGATTCCGGCCCCGGGCACCATAGCTTTTCAGCTATTGATTCCATATCTTGTTCCGCGACGTGTTCCGCTTTCTTGAAACTTCATCTGCTCGTGCGGCGTGATGTCGCCTTACTGAGCACGTCACCAAGGCCGTTCACGCATTGCAGCGGGAACTGGCCCTCGCGCGGCGCCGACTGATTCTTCTCTCAAGCATCCCCCATTTGGTAACGCTTGACGTTACCAACGCATGGCGTTACCATTTAGCGCATGGCGATCCAGAGCTTCAAGTGCGACGACACCAAGAACCTGTTCGAAGGGCAACGTGTCGCCCGATGGGCCAATCTGGCGACAGTCGCGATGCGCAAGCTGGCAATGCTGAATGCCGCGGGCGTGCTGATCGATCTGCGCGTGCCGCCCGGCAACCGTCTTGAAGCGCTGGCAGGTGACCGCATCGGCCAACACAGCATCCGCGTCAATGATCAATGGCGCGTTTGCTTCGTGTGGACTGAGGCAGGCCCCACCGACGTTGAGATTGTCGATTACCACTGAGTTGCACCTGACGCTGAGAAAAGGAGTTTCTATGACGCGCCAAGTACCGTACCCACACCCAGGCGAGATCCTCGTCGAGGAATTTCTATCGCCAATGGGCATCACGCCGTACAAGCTGGCCCAAGCAATCCATGTCCCGCTGACTCGCATCACGGCAATCATTGCCGGTGAGCGTGGCATCACGGCCGATACCGGGCTTCGGCTGTCGCGTGCGTTCGGTCTGAGCGATGAGTTCTGGATGAACTTGCAGCGCGACTATGACGCCGCCACAACGCGCGACGCGCTGCACGATGAATTGGACGACATTGAGCCGCTGACCTACATGGTCTACGTGAGCAACGCCGACGGCTGCAGCGCGAAGCAGGTCGACGCCGCCCAGAAGCGATACATCCTCGTGCTCTCGCACAGGTTGGGCGGGACGCAAAAGGTGCCCGAGTTCTACGCCTCTTGGTCGAAGTGCTTGCGCGAGGGGAAAAGGGCACTCACGGACGCTGAACGCCGCCAGGTCAAGACGTGGGACGCTGCAGCCCAGGACGCCGAAGCAGCCGCCAAGGAACTACTCGGCAAAGTGAGTAGCCCTTCGTTCCTGGTGACCCTGAGAGATGGATCCGTCAAGCATTGACGTGCAGGCGCCCGACCGTTCAAGTGGGGCGAGCGAGGGCCATGCGAGGTCTTGATCGCCGCTGCACGTGCCCGCCGGATCCCATCTCGGCACCACTCCTCTCCCCTGTCTTGCCTGCCCTCACGCAGCCCCGATCATTTCGGTTGCCGTGACATGGCGCATCGCGTCCGGCACGGCGGCCGCGCGCAGCACCAGCTCCGCCGGCCGATGGCTTGCAGCCCGCACCGCCTGCTGTGGCAGCGCCTCCGACACCCATCCCTTCGCCTGCCATTGCGCCAGCGGCACCAGCGTTCGCAGCCCGCGCGGCGCAGCCTTGCGCAGGGCGCTTCCGACGTTGAACGGCGAAACGTGCGCGACAGCCCCGTGGGCAGCGGCCAGCGCACGCGCATCGAAAGTCAGCAGCACCTGCGGCCGGCCGCGCAGGGCGGCACGATGGCGCTGCACCCTCTCGGGGTCCAGCCAGAAGAACACGCAGCCGTTGAGCAGCGCATACCAGTCGGCCGGCACCAGGCCGGGATCGAGGCAGCGTGCCAGCGCCCCGGGCGGCATGGGCCGCTGGTCGCGGATGTAGCGGCCGTCGGGCAGCGTGACGCCCTCGGGACGGTGTGCGCGCACCGCGGCTTCCACTTCAGGTCCGAAGGCGCCGCGCCGCAGCAGCTCGTCGGCGCTGCACAGCCCCTGCTGCTGCACCGCCGTCCAGTTGGCGGCATCGACGAAATGAAAAGCCTTCGCGGGCAGGTTCGGCACGGCTTCAGGCTGCTGCTGCTTCTTCGCGCAAGCCGGTGTGCACCGTCGGGTGCGCGAGCCGCACGCGCAGTTCGCGCTTGAGGCGCGTGTTGTCGAGCCGGCGCGATTCGCCCATGAAGCTCAGCAGCTGCAACGGCAGCTGGCGCTGGGCTTCCTCGCGCGCCACGCGCGGCGGGCGCGGCATGCCGTACAGGTCGGCCGCCAGGTCGATGTAGTCGCCCATGCGCAGCTCGGTGTCGTCCGAGGCATGCACGATGCGCTGCGGCCGGCCTCGGAACAGCGCCGCCACGCAGGCCCGCGCGAGATCGTCGGCATGGATGTGGCTGGTGAACACGTCGTCCTCGCGCCGCAGCACCGGCGTGCCGCGCGCGAGCCGCTGGCGCGGCGTGCCGCCCTCGCGGTCGGGCGCATAGATGCCCGGGATGCGCAGGATGCTGGCGCGCACGCCCGCGCTGCGGCCGAGCCAGCGCACCGCGCGCTCGGCGTCCACACGGCGGTGGGCGCGCGGTGTGTCGGGCCGCACGGGGCGCGTTTCGCTCACGCGCGCGCCGCCGCAGTCGCCATAGACGCCGCTGGTGGAGCCGTAGACGAACGCAAGCGGCACGGAACGCAGCCGCAGCGCGCGCGCCAGCGCGGTGGTGCGCTGGTCGCGCCACCAGGCGGTACCACCGTCGCGCGCCGGTGGCGCCAGGTGCAGCACGCGGGTGGCCACGCCAGCCAGGCGGCGCAGCGTGGCCGGATCGTCCAGATTGCCCTGGAGCGGACGGATGCCGGCCGCCCGCAGGGCCGGCATCCGCTCGCTCGATGAAGTGAGCGCCACCAGCTGCACGCGGCCGCGCAGGCTGCGCGCCACGCGCTGGCCGACGTCCCCGCAGCCCACGATCAGCAGGCGTTCGCGGCGAAAGCGCGCCGGCAGCGCGCCGGAAGGGCTATTGATTGAAGGCAAAATCCGAGTTCCTTTCCCTTTTCAGACCCAGGCTGAAACAAGCCGAAGAATACCGATGACTGTTGCAGCGCCGCACGAAGCGGGCTTTTCCATCACCGTCGAGCCCAGCGGGCGTCATTTCGTGGTGCATGGCGACGAAACCATTCTCGCGGCCGGCATCCGCCAGGGCATCGGCCTTCCCTATGGCTGCAAGGACGGCGCCTGCGGCTCGTGCAAGTGCAGGAAGCTCTCGGGCGAGGTCGAGCTCGGTCCGCACCAGAGCAAGGCGCTGAGCGCCGAAGAGCAGCTGGCGGGCTTCGTGCTCACCTGCTGCGCCCATGCCAAGAGCGACGTGGTGCTCGAGTCGCGCCAGGTCACCGAGGCCGGTGCCCTGCCGATCCGCAAGATGCCGGTGCGGGTGCTGGCGCTCACGCGGCTCTCCCACGACGTGATGAAAGTGCGTCTGCAGCTGCCGGCCGGCGAGCCGCTGCAGTTCCATGCGGGCCAGTATGTGGAATTCATCCTGCGCGACGGCGCGCGCCGCAGCTACTCGATGGCCAATGCGCCGCACACGCTGGCCGAGCCGGGCACGGGCATCGAGCTGCACCTGCGGCATCTGCCGGGCGGCAAGTTCACCGACCATGTGTTCGGCGCCATGAAGGAAAAGGAAATCCTCCGCATCGAAGGCCCCTACGGCAGCTTCTTCCTGCGCGAGGATTCGGCCAAGCCGATGATCCTGCTGGCCTCGGGCACCGGCTTCGCGCCCATCAAGGCGCTGCTGGAGCACATGAAGTTCAAGGGCATCGAGCGGGCCGCCACGCTCTACTGGGGCGGCCGCCGGCCCGAAGACCTCTACATGGACGCCTGGGTGCGCGAGCAGCTCAAGGAGATGCCGAACCTGCGCTATGTGCCGGTCATCTCCAACGCCACGCCGGAAGACAACTGGACCGGCCGCACGGGCTTCGTGCACCGCGCGGTGCTGGAAGACTTTGCCGACCTTTCGGGCCACCAGGTGTATGCCTGCGGCGCGCCGATCGTGGTCGACTCGGCCCGGCACGACTACGTGGCGCTGGCCGGCCTGCCCGACGAAGAATTCTTTGCCGACGCGTTCACCACCGAGGCCGACAAGGCGCTTCCCTGATCCCGCTTTCCCTTCCCCCGAGACATAAAAGAATGAAGACGAGACACTTCCTCCTCGCGCTGCTCGCCAGCGCCACGCTGCTGGCCACCGGCCAGGCCGCGGCCCAGCAGCAGCGCCCGATCCGCCTCGTGGTGCCCTACGCCGCCGGCGGCCCCATCGACGTCACGGCCCGCATGCTGGCCGAACGCGTGAAGGACTCCCTGGGCACGGTCATCATCGACAACAAGCCCGGTGCGGGCGGCAACATCGGCGCCGACATCGTGGCCAAGGCGGCGCCCGACGGCCTCACCATCGGCATTGCGGCCACCGCCACCCATGCGGTGAATCCGTGGCTCTACAGCAAGATCCCGTTCAATGCGGCGACCGACTTCGCGCCCATCACGCAGATGGTGCGCGTGCCGAACGTGCTGGTGATGAACGCGGAAACGGCGCAGCGCCTGAAGATCAACACCGTGGCCGACCTGATCCGCTACGCCAAGGCCAACCCCGCCAAGCTCAACTACGGCAGCGGTGGCAACGGCAGCGCCGGCCATCTGGCGGGCGAGCTGTTCAAGAAGCAGGCCGGCATCTTCGCGCTGCACATTCCGTACAACGGCGGCAATCCGGCGCAGCTGGCGCTACTCTCGGGCCAGGTCGACTTCAACTTCGACAACCTTGCCACGGCGGCGCCGAACATCCGCTCGGGCAAGCTCAAGGCCATTGCGGTCACGACCTTGCAGCACAGCAGCGCCATGCCCGAGCTGCCGCCGGTGGCCGACACGCTCAAGGGCTTCTCGATCGACACCTGGTGGGGGCTGGTGGCACCGGCCGGCACGCCGCACGACGTGGTCGTGAAGCTCAACCAGGCCTTCGTGGCGGCGCTCAATGCGCCGGAGACGAAGACCCGTTTCGCCACGCTGCTGGCCGAGCCGGTCGCCAATTCGCCCGAGCAGTTCGGCGCGTTCATGAAGAGCGAACTCTCCAAGTACGAAGCCGTCGTGAAGGCAACCGGCGCCAGGGTCGACTGACCCCGGAGATTATTCGCCCAGGTAGGCGGCGCGCACGCGCGGGTCGCTCAGCAGATCCTTGGCGTCGCCCGTCATCGTGATGAGGCCCGACTCCATCACGTAGCCGCGGTCGGCCAGCTGCAGCGCGCGGTTGGCGTTCTGCTCCACCAGCAGAATGGTCACGCCCTGCGCGGCCACGGTCTGCACCACTTCGAAGATCTTGTCGCACATGATCGGCGACAGGCCCATGGTGGGCTCGTCGAGCAGCAGCACCTTGGGGCGCGCCATGAGCGCGCGGCCCATGGCCAGCATCTGCTGTTCGCCGCCCGACATGGTGCCCGCGAGCTGGTCCTTGCGCTCGCGCAGGCGCGGGAAAGTCACGAACACGCGCTCCATGTCGCTGGCGATCTCGGCCTTGTCGTTGCGGATGTAGGCACCGATCTGCAGGTTCTCGGTGATCGTCATGCGCGTGAACACGCCGCGGCCTTCGGGCACCATCACGAGGCCCTCGCCCACCAGGTCCCAGGCGCCGCGGCCCTTGATGTTGCGGCCCAGGAACTCGATGCTGCCGGCGCCCGCTGGCAGCGTGCCGGTGATCGCCTTCATGGTGGTGGTCTTGCCGGCACCGTTGGAACCGATCAGCGACACCAGTTCGCCTTCGTGAACCTCGAAGTCCACGCCCTTCACCGCCTGGATGCCGCCGTAGCCGACCTTGAGGCCGCTGACCTTGAGCAGCGTCTTGCCAGGGGCGTTGGCCGCGGTCTTGGGCGGAGTTGCAGTTGCCGTTGCTGTCGTCGTTGTTTCTTCTGCGCTCGTCATTGTCGTCGTCGCCATTTCAGTGTCCTCCGGTGCCGAGGTAGGCCTCG
Organism: Variovorax sp. SPNA7; assembly: GCF_033807855.1. NCBI lineage: Bacteria > Pseudomonadati > Pseudomonadota > Betaproteobacteria > Burkholderiales > Comamonadaceae > Variovorax > Variovorax sp. SPNA7. The sequence continues at coordinate 1,375,400 of NZ_CP138513.1, read as the reverse complement.
ATCACCTTCTCGTTCTTCTGCACGTCGTAGGGCGTGCCTTCGGCAATCTGCTTGCCGTAGTCGAGCACGGTGACGCGGTCGCACAGGCCCATGATGAGCTTGACGTCGTGTTCGATGATGAGGATGGTGCGGTCGTCCTTGCGGATGCGGTCGATCAGCTCGCGCAGCAGCACCTTCTCGGTCGAGTTCATGCCGGCGGCGGGCTCGTCGAGCGCGATGAGCTGCGGGTCGGTGGCCAGTGCGCGCGCAATCTCGAGCCGGCGCTGGTCGCCGTACGACAGCGTGCGCGCCTTGTAGTCGGCAAACTTGCCGATGCCCACGTAGTCGAGCAGTTCCTGCGCACGGTCGGCAATGGCCTTTTCCTCGGCCTTGAACGAACGGGTGCGCAGCATGGCGCCGAACACGCCCGAATGGGTGCGGATGTGGCGCCCCACCATGACGTTCTCGAGCGCCGTCATTTCGGAGAACAGGCGGATGTTCTGGAAGGTGCGCGCAATGCCGGCCTTGGCCACTTCGTGCACGGCCGTGGGCTGGTAGGGCTTGCCGGCCAACTCGAAGCTGCCGCTGTCGGGCGTGTAGAGCCCGGTGATCACGTTGAAGAACGTGGTCTTGCCGGCGCCGTTGGGGCCGATGAGGCCATAGACCTGGCCGCGCTTGATGGTGATGCCGACGTCGGAAAGCGCCTGCAGGCCGCCGAAGCGCTTGGAGATTCCGCGGACGTCGAGGATGGTGTCTGTCGTCATGTTGATGTTTTCCTTCGGCTCACGGATTGATCGACATGGGACGCGAGGCCGCACCCGGCAGCTCGTCGGCGGGCGTCTCGATGCCCGGCGCGTGGGTCTGCAGCGAGCCTGGCGCCACCGGGGCGTCGGGGGCGATTCCGCCCTTGCGCTGCAAGGTCTTGCCATGCTCCGGCGAAGGCCAGAGGCCGCGCGGACGCACCAGCATGATCACGATCATGGCCAGCGCGATGAAGAGCTGGCGCAGGATGGACGCGTCGAGTCGGCCGTCGGTCATGGCCTGCAGCGGCCCGGCCACGTAGCGCAGCACCTCGGGCAGCGCGGCCAGCAGCACGGCGCCCAGGATCACGCCCGGCAGGTGGCCGATGCCGCCCAGCACCACCATGGCGACGATCATCACCGACTCCATGAGGCTGAACGACTCGGGCGAAACGAAGCCCTGGAAGGCCGCGAACATGGCGCCCGACACGCCGCCGAAGCTCGCGCCCATGCCGAAGGCCAAGAGCTTCATGTTGCGGGTGTTGATGCCCATGGCCTTGGCGGCGATCTCGTCTTCGCGGATGGCCATCCAGGCGCGGCCGATGCGCGACATCTGCAGGCGGTGCGAAATGATGATCGTGGCCACCACCAGCGCAAGGAACAGGTAGTAGTAGAGCGTGACCGACGAGATCGTGAAGCCGTCGAACTTCCAGGCCTTGCCCAGGTCGAGCCCCCAGAACTTGACGGAGTCGATGGCGGTGATGCCCTTCGGCCCGTTGGTGATGTTGATCGGCTGGTCGAGGTTGTTCAGGAACACCCGGATGATCTCGCCGAAGCCGAGCGTCACGATGGCCAGGTAGTCGCCGCGCAGCTTGAGCGTGGGCGCGCCGAGCATCACGCCCAGCACCCCGGCCACCACCAGCGCCAGCGGTATCACGATGAGCAGCGAGGTGTGCAGCCCGTTCGGGAACATGGCCTTGAACCACGGGAAGGTGTCGGACAGGTGCGACGAGCCCATCAGCGCGAAGAGGTAGGCCCCCACGGCAAAGAAGGCGACATAGCCCAGGTCGAGCAGGCCGGCGTAGCCGACGACGATGTTCAGGCCGAGCGAGAGCATCACGTAGAGCAATGCGATGTCGGCAATGCGCACCCAGGCGTTGCCCTGGCTCTGCAGGAAGATCGGCAGCGCGAGCACGGCGACGACGCCGAGAACGTAGAGAGCGAGGTTCTTGCTGTTTTTCATGGTGTGCTGCTCCTCAGGCCCGATCCGCCACGCGCTCGCCGAGCAGGCCCGAGGGCCGCAGCGTGAGCATGACGATCAACACGATGAAAGCGAAGATGTCGCTGTAGTTGCTGCCCAGCACGCCGCCGGTCAGCGAACCGATGTAGCCGGAGCCGATGGCCTCGATCAGTCCGAGCAGGATGCCGCCGACCACCGCGCCGGCCAGGTTGCCGATACCGCCGAACACCGCCGCGGTGAAGGCCTTGAGGCCGGGCAGGAAGCCCATCGCGTGCTGCGCGATGCCGTAGTTGGAGGCGTACATGACGCCCGCGATGGCCGCGAGCACGGCACCGATGATGAAGGTGGCCGAAATGACCATGTCGGGCCGGATGCCCATGAGCGCCGCGACGCGCGGGTTCTCGGCGGTGGCGCGCATCGCGCGGCCGAGCTTGGTGTAGTTGACCAGCCACATCAGCACCACGAGCGAGAACGCCGTGACGCTCAGGATCATGACCTGCGTGGGCGAGATCACCGCGCCGCCCACCTCGATGGGCGTGGTCGACAGCAGGTTGGGATAGGCCTTGTTGGTGGGCTTCCAGATGATCATGGCCAGCGTCTGCAGCAGGATCGACATGCCGATGGCCGTGATCAGCGGCGCGAGCTTGGGACTGTTGCGAAGCGGCCGGTAGGCGACCTTCTCGATCACGAAGTTGAGCGTGGCTGCAACGATGCAGGCGATGATCAGCGCGATGATGAGGATCAGCCAGCCGGGCGTGCCGGGCATGGATTCCTTCATGAGTCCGATGATGGTCCAGCTCGTGAGCGCCCCCACCATCAGCACTTCGCCGTGCGCAAAATTGATCAGATTGATGATGCCGTACACCATGGTGTAGCCCAAGGCTATCAAGGCATACATGCTGCCCAGGACCAGACCGTTGATGATCTGCTGCAGCAATATTTCCATAACGCGTTCCCTATTTGTTGCACCGTTGCGGGGTGCTGTTCACCCACCTTGGCACCGGTTTGGCACCTTGGCTTGATAAGCAAAAAACCAGCCAACATGTGCCGCTGGCTGATTTGTGGCCGGGATTGTAAGCACCCACCAGCGCCGATTTGGTGCGCCTTGCCCGGGGTTTACCCGCTCACGCCATGCTGTATGCGAGTGAAGTCATGCATGGCGTACGCGCATGGTGAAAAGGCGTATCACTCCTCGCGCTGGCCGTTCAGGCGGCGCAGTTCGCGCAGTTTTTCCGCGATGCGGATTTCGAGCCCGCGCTCGACGGGCTGGTAGAAAACCTGGCCCTCGAGGCCATCGGGCAGGTAGCGCTCGCCCGCGGCAAAGCCGCCCTCCTCGTCGTGCGCGTAGCGGTACCCCTTGCCGTAGTCGAGGTCCTTCATGAGCTTGGTGGGCGCGTTTCGCAAGTGCATCGGCACGGGACGCGTGCTGTCCTTCTTGATGAGCGCGCGCACGGCGTTGTAGGCGGCGTAGACGGCGTTCGACTTGGGTGCCATCGCCAGGTAGATCACGCACTCGGCCAGCGCGAGTTCGCCTTCGGGCGTGCCCAGGCGCTCATACACCTCGGCGGCGTCGAGCGCGAGCCGCAGCGCGCGCGGATCGGCCAGTCCGATGTCCTCGCTGGCCATGCGCACCAGCCGGCGCGCCATGTAGCGCGGATCGGCACCGCCGTCGAGCATGCGCACGAACCAGTAGAGCGAGGCGTCGGGGTCGCTGCCGCGCACCGACTTGTGCAGCGCGCTGATGGTGTCGTAGAACTGCTCGCCGCCCTTGTCGTAGCGCCGCATGCGCTCGCCGAGCACGCGCAGCAGCCATTCGTCGGTGATGTGGCCGAGCTTCTCGGCGCGGGCCGCGACGGCCAGCGTCTCGAGCGTGTTGAGCAGGCGCCGCGCATCGCCGTCGGCATAGGCAACCAGCCGGTCGATGGCCGTATCCTCGATGCCGGGAACCGCCTGGATGGCCTGCGCCTTGGCGACGATCTGCTTGAGATCGGCCTCGGTGAGCGGTTGCAGCACGTACACGGCCGCACGCGAAAGCAACGCCGAGTTGACCTCGAACGACGGGTTCTCGGTGGTGGCGCCGATGAAGGTGAACAGCCCCGATTCCACATGCGGCAGGAACGCGTCCTGCTGGCTCTTGTTGAACCGGTGCACCTCGTCGACGAAGACGATCGTGCGCCGCTGCTCCAGGCCGTCGCGCTCCGCAGTGGCGCGTTCGACCGCCTCGCGGATGTCCTTGACCCCGCCGAGCACGGCGCTGATGCTGAGGAACTGCGCATCGAAGGCATCGGCCATCAGCCGCGCAATGGTCGTCTTGCCGGTGCCGGGCGGCCCCCAGAGGATGCAGGAATGCGGCTGGCCCGATTCGAAGGCAATGCGCAGCGGCATGCCCGGCCCCAGCAGGTGCTGCTGGCCGATGACCTCGCCGAGCGTCTTCGGACGCAGGCGCTCGGCAAGGGGTTGATGCGAACTGGTGGCCAAACCTGCGGTGCGTCTGGTGGCTGCTATTGCTTGATGACGTCGGCGCCAGCGGGTGCCTTGAACTCGAACGCGCTGGCAGGCAGCGCCGGATTCACTTCGACCTTGCTGAACTTGAGCACCGAGCGCTGCCCGAAGCTGTCAAGAATTTCGAGCGCTGCCAGCGCGTCGCCCTGGAAGCCGACCTGCACATTCTGCAGCTGGCCGTCCTTGTTCTTTGGCGTGGCCTTGACCCACTGCAGGCCGTCGCGCTCGGGCGCGGCCTCGAGCGTGAAGTCGGCCTGCAGCGCGCGCAAGTCGGGTGCCGCGGCAATCAGTGCGGCGGGCGTCGAGCCCAGCGCCTGCGACTGGGCGCGCTGCGTGACCTGGTTCAGGTCGGCGTCGTAGAGCCACAGCGTCTTGCCATCGGCCACGATGCTCTGGGCGAAGGGCTTCTGGTAGTCGAACTTGAATTTGCCGGGCCGCTGGAATTCGAAGGTGCCGGTGGAGGTCTTGGTGCGGCCGGGCTGGCCTTCGCGCGGCGGCGCCGTCACGGTCTGGGTGAACTCGGCACGGCCCGACTTGACCGTCTTCACGAAGGCCTCGAGGCTTTCAAGGCCGCCGGCCCAGGCGTTGGCGGAACACAGGAGGCCGATCAACAGCCAATGGCGAATTTTCAATTGGGGTTCCTCTGGAAGCGATGGCGTTGGCATGACCATACCCCGCTGCGCGTTGCGCCATGTGCGGGGCTTCATGAAGTTATGCAACGTTATTGCAGCTTTTGCAAAGTGGCTGTCAGTGCGTAACGCCGGGGTCCGCAGGCATTGGCCGGCTATTCGGCGCGCGCCGGCACCAGGATCTCGCGCTGGCCGCTGCCGCTCATGGCACTGACGAGGCCCGCCTTCTCCATGTCTTCCACCAGCCGCGCCGCGCGGTTGTAGCCGATCTTCAAATGCCGCTGCACCAGCGAGATGCTGGCCTTGCGGTTCTTCAGCACCACCTCGACCGCCTGGTCGTACATCGGGTCCTTCTCGGCATCGCCGCCCTCGCCCAGCATGTCGCCGTCGCCGTCGACCGTGCCGCCTTCGAGCACGCCTTCGATGTAGTCGGGCTCGCCCTGGCTCTTGAGGTAGGCCACCACGCGGTGCACTTCCTCGTCGCTCACGAACGCGCCGTGCACGCGGATCGGGAGGCCCGTACCGCTCGGCATGTAGAGCATGTCGCCCATGCCCAGCAGCGCTTCGGCGCCCATCTGGTCGAGGATGGTGCGGCTGTCGATCTTGCTCGACACCTGGAAGGCAATGCGCGTGGGAATATTGGCCTTGATGAGGCCGGTGATCACGTCGACGCTGGGCCGCTGCGTGGCCAGGATCAGGTGGATGCCGGCGGCGCGCGCCTTCTGCGCGAGGCGGGCGATGAGCTCTTCGATCTTCTTGCCCACCACCATCATCAGGTCGGCCAGCTCGTCGATCACCACCACGATGTGCGGCTCGCGCTTGAGCGGCTCGGGATCGTCGGGCGTGAGGCTGAAGGGGTTGTAGATGAACTCCTCGCGCGCCTTGGCCTCGTCGATCTTGGTGTTGTAGCCGGCCAGGTTGCGCACGCCCAGCTTGCTCATGAGCTTGTAGCGGCGCTCCATCTCGGCCACGCACCAGTTCAGGCCGTGCGCGGCCTGGCGCATGTCGGTGACCACGGGCGCCAGCAGGTGCGGAATGCCTTCGTAGACCGACATTTCGAGCATCTTCGGGTCGATCATGAGCAGGCGGACGTCGCGTGCCTCGGCCTTGTAGAGCAGCGAAAGGATCATCGCGTTGATGCCCACCGACTTGCCCGAACCGGTAGTACCGGCCACCAGCACGTGCGGCATCTTTGCCAGGTCGGCCACCACGGGGTTGCCGATGATGTCCTTGCCCAGGCCCATCGTCAGGAAGGACTTGCCCTCGTTGTAGACCTGCGAGCCGAGGATTTCGCTGAGCTTGATCGACTGCCGCTTGGCGTTCGGCAGTTCGAGCGCCATGTAGTTCTTGCCCGGAATGGTTTCGACCACGCGGATCGACACCAGCGAGAGCGAGCGCGCCAGGTCCTTGGCCAGGCCGACGATCTGCGAGCCCTTGACGCCGGTGGCCGGCTCGATCTCGTAGCGCGTGATCACCGGCCCCGGCGACGCCAGCACGACGTGCACCTCGACGCCGAAATCCTTGAGCTTTTTCTCGATCATGCGCGAGGTCATCTCGAGCGTGTCGGCCGAGACCGTTTCCTGGCGCGCCTGCGCGGCGTCGAGCAGGTCGACCTGCGGCAGCTTGCTGTCGGGCAGTTCCTTGAAGAGCGGCTTCTGGCGCTCCTTGACGACGCGGTCGCTGCGGGGCACCTCGGTCATCGCAGGCTCGATCTGCACCGGCGGCGACGCCGCGCGGCGCTTCGGCCGCGGCTCGATGCGCAGTTCTTCGTCGCCATCGGCATCCGCCAGCTCGCCGCCGGCCGCTGCGCGCGAGAACGGCAGGTCTTCGGCCTCGGCACGCTCGCGGGCGGCCTGCTTGCCCATGGCGATGTCGGCCGCCATTTCGCGCTTTTCGCGGCGCGACTCGAACAGCGAATAGGCGCGCGCGCCAATGCGCTCGGCGATCTGGCTCCACGAGAAGCGAAACACCAGCGCCGAGCCGATCACGCCGGCGGCAATGGCCACCAGCGCCGAGCCCGTAAAGCCCATCCAGCGCACGCTGGCCGGGCCCACCAGGTAGCCCAGCGCGCCGCCGCCCGAACCCGGCAAGTGGGATTCGAGCCGGTACAGGCGCGACCATTCGAGCACCGCACTCGCGCACAGCAGCAGCACCAGGCCGAACCAGAAAGCCAGGCGGCTGCGGTTGAAGCGCCCGCGCACCGGCTGCTCGGCCGGCGCAGCGTCGCCGCCGCGCAGCCAGTTGGCCAGCGACGAGAGCCATGCCCGCAATCCCGCCGCCAGGCACCACCAGACCGAATAGCCCGCCAGAAAATAGCTGCCGTCGGCCAGCCAGGCGCCGATGCGGCCGCCCCAGTTCTTGATCTCGCCGCCGGTGCCGGAGGTCGACCAGGCCGCATCGGAAGGCGTGAAGCTCAGCATGGCCAGCAGCCAGAACAGGAGCCCCGCAAAGCCTGCGATCAGCGTGATCTCGTGGGCGAAGCGCATCGCGCGCATGCGCACGGGCTGCCCTTCGGCGGCGGAAGAAGATTGAAGCGTATTGAGCGAATAAGTCATGAAAAACGCGGCACCGAGCCCTTCGAAGCGGCGGCTGGGTGCCTGAACACTACAACAAAAGGGCGCGGCCGCCAGAAGCGCCGGTGCCGGCGGCTCAAGTCAGGGACAGGAGCCGCTCCTTGACGATCATGGAGCCGTCGTCCTGGGTCTGGACGAATCCGCGCTCCTCGAGGTCCTTCATCACGCGGCTCACCATTTCCCGCGAGGCACCCACCATTTTCGCGAGATCCTGGCGCGAGATCTTGTCGCGCACCTTCATGTTGCCCGCGCCGTCATCGATCGCGAACTCGAGCAGCGAGCGCGCCACGCGTCCATAGACGTCCATCAGCGCGAGCGATTCGATCTTGCGGTCCGCGTGGCGCAGCCGTTGCACCAGGCCACGCATGATGTTGTAGGCCATCGAGGAGTTCTCGGGCAGGCAGCGCGCGAACGCATCACGGTCGAGCATGAGGACGTCGCACTGGATCTCGGTGCGCACGGTGGCCGAATGGGGTTCGTCGTCGATCAGGCTCATCTCGCCGATGTAATCGCCTGGATGCAAGGTGGCAAGGATCACCTCGCGCCCGCGGTTGTCGGCGCTCGTCACGCGCGCGCGGCCGGTCAGGATGATGTAGAGCGCGTCGGATTTCTTGCCCTGCTCGACGATGACTTCGGCTCGCTTGAAGCGCTTCTTGATGATCGCATCCGCAATGCTTGCAGACTGCGAAGACGTGAGCGAGGCAAACAGCGGAACACGCCGCAGCAACTCAAGATTGGACAGCATCGACATTTATCAATCCCTGATACGGCGTGCGCAAGCTCGTCCACCGTCGGCCCGATGGATTACTACAATCGCGCGCATTGAAAACACCGTGCACCCGGTGTTGAACCGAGCGGTGATACTCCACATATATCGCTACCACCCTGAAAATGTACACGCTGAAGCAGCGCAAATCCTAGGTTTTCCACTCATGTCCGCTCCCCAACACGCCAAGGTCCTGATTCTGGGCTCCGGCCCGGCCGGCTACACCGCCGCCGTCTACGCAGCCCGCGCAAATCTCCAGCCCCTGCTCATCACCGGCATCGCCCAGGGCGGTCAATTGATGACGACCACCGAGGTCGACAACTGGCCCGCGGACGTGCACGGCGTGCAGGGCCCCGAGCTGATGCAGCGTTTTCTCGAGCATGCGGAGCGCTTCAAGACGCAGATCGTCTTCGACCACATCAACAAGGTCGACCTCGGCAAGCGCCCGTTCACGCTCACCGGCGACAGCGGCACCTACACCTGCGATTCGCTGATCATTGCCACCGGCGCTTCCGCCAAGTACCTTGGGCTCGACTCGGAACAGAAGTTCATGGGCCGCGGCGTCTCGGCCTGCGCCACCTGCGACGGCTTCTTCTATCGCGAGCAGGAAGTGTGCGTGATCGGCGGCGGCAACACCGCCGTCGAGGAAGCCCTGTACCTGGCCAACATCGCGAACAAGGTCACGCTGGTGCATCGCCGCGACAAGTTCCGCGCCGAGCCCATCCTGATCGACAAGCTCATGGAGAAGGTCGCCGAGGGCAAGATCGTCCTGAAGCTGCACAACGAACTCGACCAGGTGCTGGGCGACGACACCGGCGTGACGGGCATCCGCATCAAGAACACGCAGACGGGCGCCACCGAGCAGATCGATCTCAAGGGCTGCTTCATCGCCATCGGCCACCACCCCAACACCGACATCTTCCAGGGACAACTGGAGATGAAGGACAACTACATCCTGACCCGCTCGGGCCTGCAGGGCTTTGCCACGATGACCAGCATTCCGGGCGTCTTTGCCGCCGGCGACGTGCAGGACAACGTGTACCGCCAGGCCATCACGAGCGCCGGCACCGGCTGCATGGCCGCGCTGGACGCCCAGCGCTTCCTCGAGCAGGACGGCACGCTTTAAGCGAGCGGCCCCAAAAGGGCTATAATCCGAGGCTTTGCCGAAATAGCCCCTTTCAACCGGGGCCGAGAATCCAGGCAAAGCCGGGGTACCGCCACCCGTTTTCTGGCGAGGTCAAGCTGCAAAACACCTGCAATCGCCACGATTGCGCCGGTGCCAGCTGTTCAAGAAAGAGTGTCCTCATGGCACGCGTATGCGACGTAACGGGCAAAGGCCCGATGGTCGGAAACAACGTTTCCCACGCCAACAACAAAACCAAGCGCCGGTTCCTGCCGAACCTGCAATACCGCCGTTTCTGGGTCGAGACCGAAAACCGCTGGGTTCGCCTGCGTGTTTCGAGCGCCGCACTGCGCCTGATCGACAAGAACGGCATCGACGCCGTGCTCGCAGACCTGCGTGCACGCGGCCAAGCTTAAGGAGCTGAATCATGGCAACGAGCAAAGGCGGACGCGAAAAGATCAAGCTGGAATCCACCGCGGGTACCGGCCACTTCTACACGACCAGCAAGAACAAGAAGACGATGCCTGAAAAGATGTCGATCATGAAGTTCGACCCCAAGGCACGCAAGCATGTCGAATACAAGGAAATCAAGCTGAAGTAATTCGGCCCGGTTTCCCCCACAAAAAACCCGCTGCTCACCCCAGTGGGTTTTTTGTTGCCTGTCGAATCACGCGCAGTGCAGTGCAGTGCGGCACGCACAAAAAAGCCGGCCCCAAGGCCGGCTTTTTGATGGGCGCGAATGCCCGTCTGATCAGGCGCGTGCGGCGCGCAGGCGGGTCGAGAACTCACGCAGGCCCGCGATGCCGCTGGCCTCCGCGCGGTGGCACCAGGCCGCCAGATCGGCCGCCAGCTGCTCGCGCGACTGCGAGGTGTTGAGCCAGAGCTGGCGCAGCTCTTCGCGCATGGTGACCATCTTGTCGATGACCGGGTGGGCAGCGCGCGCCTGCACGAGGTGCGAGCGGGCCGATGCGGGCACCTTGTCGTCGTCGCGATGCAGCCAGTTCTTGGCCGCCTTGAGCACCGAAATGTCGCCGCCCTTGGTCTTGAGCGCAGCCAGTTCGGCCTTGGTGACACGGCGCATCTCGCGGGCATAGCCGGCCATGACTTCATAGCGGTTGGCAATGACAGCCTCGAGCGTTTTCTCGTTGGCCACGGGCTGGATGTCGCCCATCAGCATCTTTGGCGGAACCTTCTTGACCTTGGCCCAGCCGATCTTCTGCATCATCTGGATGTAGACCCAGCCGATGTCGAATTCGTACTTCTTGACCGAGAACTTGGCCGAGGTGGGATACGTGTGGTGGTTGTTGTGCAGCTCTTCGCCGCCGATGATCAGGCCCCAGGGCGAGACATTGCGGCTGGCGTCCGGCGCTTCGAAGTTGCGGTAGCCCCAATAGTGGCCAATGCCGTTGATGATGCCGGCCGCAGTGATCGGGATCCACAGCATCTGGACAGCCCAGACCGTGAGGCCCAGCACGCCGAACAATGCGAGGTTGATGACCAGCATGAGGCCCACGCCTTGCCAGCTGTAGCGGGTGTACAGGTTGCGTTCGATCCAGTCGTCGGGCGTGCCGTGACCGTAGCGCTCCATCGTTTCCTTGTTCTTCGACTCGGCGCGATACAGCTCGGCGCCGCGCCACAGGACTTCGTCGATGCCCTTGACCTGAGGGCTGTGCGGATCGTCTTCGGTTTCGCACTTGGCGTGGTGCTTGCGGTGGATGGCCACCCATTCCTTGGTCACCATGCCGGTGCCGAGCCACAGCCAGAAGCGGAAGAAATGCGAGGGGATCGGACCCAGATCCATGGCCCGGTGCGTCTGCGTGCGATGCAGGAAGATCGTGACCGCAGCGATCGTGATGTGCGTGGTGACGAGCGTGTACAGCACGACTTGCCACCATGTGAGGTCCCACAAGCCGTGTCCGAGCCAGTCGATGGCCGCGCTCAAAACGGCAGAGTCAGGAATCAACATTGAATTAAGTGCTCCATGGCCACACGAAGGTGCAGCCTTTCAGTTAACCCGCGATTTTAAGGCGGCAGGGCTTAAATGAGGCCCTTTGCCCTTCCTTAAAGGCGCAGATTTACCCTAATTTGGAGTGCCGTGCCTATTTGCGGTTCCACACCGCCGCAAAGAAACCGTCCGTCGCGTGGCGGTGCGGCCACAGCCGCAGATAGCGGCGGCCGTCCGCTCCGCCTGCGCAGAGCGCCTCGAAACCCTCCACCTTGAGGCCCTGCAGCAGCTCCGCGGCGTCCTGGGGCACGAAATCGGGGTTGGCGGCGCTGAAAGCCTCGGCAATGGCCTCGTTTTCCTCGGGCAGCACGCTGCAGGTGGCATAGACCAGCCGGCCACCCGATTTCAGCAGGCGTGCCGCACTTTGCAGGATGGCGGCCTGCTTGACCGTCAATTCCTCGACCGATTGGGGCGACTGGCGCCATTTCAGGTCCGGATTGCGGCGCAGCGTGCCCAGACCCGAGCAGGGCGCGTCCACCAGCACGCGATCGATCTTGCCGGCCAGGCGCTTGATGCGGTCGTCCCGCTCATGCGCAATGGCGGCCGGATGCACGTTCGACAGCTTGCTGCGCGCGAGCCGCGGCTTGAGTGCGTCGAGCCGGTGGGCCGAGGTGTCGAAGGCATAGAGCCGGCCGGTGTTGCGCATGGTCGCGCCGATGGCCAGCGTCTTGCCGCCGGCGCCCGCGCAAAAATCGACCACCATCTCGCCTCGCTTGGCATCCAGCAGCAGCGCGAGCAGTTGGGAGCCCTCGTCCTGCACCTCGACGGCGCCGCGGGCGAAGGCGTCCAGCTTGGTCAGTGCGGGCTTGCCGTCGATGCGCAGGCCCCAGGGCGAGAACGGTGTTGCTTCCGATTTGATAGCAGCCTTCGCAAGCTCCGCCTTCACCTCGGCACGCTTGTCGGTCAGGGCGTTGACGCGAAGATCGAGCGGCGCGGGCTGCTGCAGGCTTTCGACCAAGGCCCAGAAACCGTCGCCCAATTGGGCCTTGAGCGGCCCCACCAGCCATTCGGGCAGGTTGTGGCGGTGGCGTTCGAGCAGATCGTCGGGCTTGACGGCGTCGCAGTTGTCGAGCCAGCGCTTTTCGGTGTCGTTGAGGGCGCTCTTGAGGAAGTCGCGCGGGCCGTGAAAGCCCAGGATCGCCATGCGGCGCTCCTTCGAACCGCTGCCCGAGGGCGAGAGGTGGTCGAACAGCAGCTTCTTGCGCAGCACGGTGTAGACAGTCTCGGCAAGCGTGGCGCGCTCGCGCGGACCGAACTCGCGATGGTCGCGGAAAAAGCGCGAAACGACCTGGTCGGCCGGGTGATCGAATTTCAGGACAAGGCCGACCAGATCGGCGGTGGCCTCCAACAGGGCTTTGGGGTGCATGCCCCGATTGTCTCAGCCGGGCGGCCTGCTACGCCGTGCGCGTCCAGATCGCCCCGAAAGCCTGCCGCTCGATTTCGGCCAGGGTGGGCGAATGGCCGGCCCAGAGCACCAGCGCCGCGCCCGGCAGGCTCAGCGTCTGTTCGAGCTGGCGGCAGAGCTGCCAGCGGTCGTCGTCGTCCAGCCCCGGCAGTTCGACGAACACGACATAGGCCCGGCGCCACGGGAATTCGCGCAGGTTCTTGCGCACCAGCCAGGCCTGCGAAATGGGAAGACACCGCGCGAGCTCGGCCCGCAGTTCGCCCAGTTCGTGGTCGTTCAGGTCGTGCCGGGTGATCTGGCTGAAGAAAGGCGTCTCGGTGATCTCTTCCCAGGCGCGGGTCTCGGCTTCCTCGGCCTCCTTGAGGCGGCCGCGCCACAGCTGGAGCGCTTCCTCGTCGTGCGGGCCCGCATCGGGGTCTTCAAGCGCGGCCACGGCACTTTTGGCGGCCCACCAGCGGCTGGCTGCGCTGGCGCCGTACAGGCGCTCGAGCACGGCCAGGCGCGCCGCGCGGTCGCGCAGGGGCAGCATCTGGGCCAGTCCGCGCAGCGCGCCGGAGTGCTCGGGCGCGATCTGGAGTGCGCGCTCATAGCGGACACGCACCGGGGCGGCCGGATCGAGCCGGCGCTCGGAATCCGCCCACTCCACCAGTTCGTCGGGCGTGTTGCGCTCGCCCCGCGCCGCGAGCAGCTCGACGCGCTCGCGGATGCGCGAGCGATGCGCATGGTGCTGCTTCCAGTCGCTCGCATGGGCGCGGCGCCACTGGTTGTCGAAATGCGCGATCCACCTGGCGCTGTCGGCCAGCATGGCCAGCGCGGGTTCGGTCGACCAGGGAGGCACCACGGCCTTCTGGCCGAGCGCCTCGAGCCGGTCGCGCAGCACCGGATGGGTGTCTTCCAGGTCGCTCACGCGCCGCATGGCTTCGCGCAGGGCCTGGCGCGCGAATTCGGCGTCCGGCGGCGTGGCGGCGCGCTTGCTCAGGGCTTCGAAGGGACCGGGCGGCTGCGGCTCCCGTTCGGCGCGCGCCCAGTGCCAGGCCCAGAACTCGTCGGCATACCAGCTGGCCTTGATGGCTATTTCGGTCAAGGCGGCCGCGGCCACGGGCGTGCCCAGCAGCCGGCCGGAGATGCGGTCGGCTTCGTATTCGTCCTGCCGCGCGAGCGCGAAGGTGCGGGCCGCGAAGCGCGGGAAGTACCAGCGGAAGAAAGCCTGCGAAACCAGCGCCATCACGCCTTCGTCGCGTTGCAGGCTGGCGTCCAGCTTCAGCCACGACAGCCGCGTGCGGTAGATCCAGGCGCTGAGCTTGCCGTGGTTGCCGCGCAGGTGCCCGTATTCATGGGCGAGCACCGAAAGCAGCCGCCGCCGGTCGAGCATCATGAGCAGCGGCAGCCCGATGCTGAGGGAATTGACCGCCCCGCCGAACAGCCCGAAGCGCGGCACCTGCCGGATGCTGGCATTGAACTCGTCGTCGAGATAGACGCGGTGGACCGGCGGCCCCTTGATCTTCTTGCGGATGCGCTCGAGCGCCTCGAACAGCGCGGGCGCATCGGCGCGCGAAAGCTCGCGCCCTTCGGGCTCGTCGAACCGGACCCAGAGCGCGCGCAGCGTGGCCCAGAGCAGGCCCAGGGCGAACAGCAGCAGCCAGCCGCGCGTGAAACTGAAACGCCCGCGTGCGGCAGCCAGCGCGACCCAGGCGATGATGCCGACGGAAAGTGCAAGGCAGGCCAGCACCCAGAGATACCCGAGCGCCGCAAAGGCCGCGACGCCGCGCCGGTAGCGCGCGCTGTCGTCTGCGCTGGCATGCTCGCTCAGCCTGACGAGGTGAACAAAATCAGCGCGATCCATCCGGCTTTCCTCCACCAGCCTCACATTGAAAGGCCAGCAAGAACATGAACGACGACGACAACGACCTGCCACCCCTGATCGAGACGCCCCCCGGCCGCTATCGGCATTACAAGGGCGGCGAATACGAGGTGCTGGGCACCGTGCGCCACAGCGAAACGCTGGAACCGATGACGCTGTACCGCACGCTCTATGGCGCGAAGGGGCTGTGGGTCCGCCCGGCTGCGATGTTCGAGGGCACCGTGGAGATCGATGGCGTGCTCCAACGGCGCTTCGCGCCGATCTAGAACGCCAGGTATTCGACGACGCCGGCCCGAGCGCGCCTCAGCCGCAGCGAACGTCGGTCACGCGGCCGCGCGCATCCACATCGAGGTTCAGGCGCCCGCCGTTGAGTTCCATCGTCACCGCCTCGCCGGGCTTCAGTGCGCGCACCGTGCCCGCACCGGCGCGCACGCGGGCCGCAGCCTCGAGTTGGGGCGACAGCGGCTGGCCGACGGCGAAACGCGCGCCGTCCGCATTGCACTGGAACACCGGCTCGGGTGGTGCAGCGGACGCGGATGCGGGGGCTGGTGCGGGGGCTGGCGCGGCGCAGGCCGACAAGAGGACAGCGCCGGCGACCGCGGACAGTAGCGATTGGGTTCTCAATTCATGCTCCCGAAAACCCGCGAATATAAACAAATTTAAGACGTGTGACTTGATGTATCTGCAAGCCATTCGGCAATGGCGCGTGGATACAACTGATGCTCCTGCGCGAGCACCCGGCCGGCCAGCGTGGCGGCCGTGTCGTCCGGCAGCACCGGCACTGCCGCCTGCGCGAGGATCGGGCCGTGGTCGAGTTCCGTGGTGACCTGGTGCACCGTGACGCCCGCCACCTTGCAGCCGGCGTCGATGGCCCGCTGGTGCGTGTTCAGCCCCGGAAAGGCCGGCAGCAAGGAGGGGTGGATGTTGACCAGGCGGCCGGCGTAGCGCTCGACGAAGCCCGGCGTCAGGATGCGCATGAAGCCCGCCAGCACCACCAGCGCCGGCGAATGCGCGTCGATCGCCTTCGCCAGCGCCTCGTCGAAGGCCTCGCGCGTCGCAAACTCCTTGTGCGGGACCACGGCGGTTGCGATGCCGTGGGTCCTGGCGATCGCAAGCCCCCCTGCTTCGGCCTTGTTGCTGACGACCGCGGCAATGCGGGCGCCGAAACGCTCGGACCAGCGGTCGCGCTCGGCGGCGCGCACGATGGCCGCCATGTTGGAGCCGCCGCCGGAGATCAGGATCACGATGTTCTTCATGGGAGGCCGGGATTATCTGTGCTCCGCCCGCGTTGTCGCCGCGCGGACACCGATTCACAGCACGACCGTGCTAAAACTCGGAGCTCCGGAGACATGCCGCCGCAGCCGCGACGGCGGCGGACCGATCAACACAGCGAGGCACGCATGGATTTGAGCTTCACGCCCGAAGAACAGAAGTTCCGCGAAGAAATTCGCGCCTGGGTCAGAGAAAACCTTCCCCAAGAGATTTCGCACAAGGTGCACAACGCGCTCGAGCTGACGCGCGACGATTTGCAGGGCTGGGCCAAGATTCTTGGCAAGAAAGGCTGGCTCGGCTACGGCTGGCCGAAGGAATTCGGCGGCCCGGGCTGGACCGCCATCCAGCGCCACCTGTTCGAGGAAGAAACCGCACTGGCCGGCGCGCCGCGCATCGTCCCGTTCGGCCCCGTGATGGTCGCCCCGGTGATCATGGCCTTCGGCAATGCCGAGCAGCAGAAGCGCTTCCTCCCCGGCATCGCGAGCGGCGAGGTCTGGTGGAGCCAGGGCTACAGCGAGCCCGGCTCGGGCTCCGATCTGGCCTCGGTCAAGACCAAGGCAGAGCGCAAGGGCGACAAGTACATCGTCAACGGCCAGAAGACCTGGACCACGCTCGGCCAGCATGGCGAATGGATGTTCAACCTCGTACGCACCAGCAACGAGGGCAAGCCCCAGACCGGCATCAGCTTCTTGCTGCTCGACATGAAGTCGCCCGGCGTCACGGTGCGCCCGATCAAGCTGCTGGACGGCAGCCATGAAGTGAACGAAGTGTTCTTCGACAACGTCGAGGTGCCGGCCGAGAACCTGATCGGCGAGGAAAACAAGGGCTGGACCTACGCCAAGCACCTGCTTTCGCACGAGCGCACCAACATCGCCGACGTGAACCGCGCCAAGCGCGAGCTCGAGCGCCTGAAGCGCATCGCCAAGAGCGAAGGCGTGTACGACGACCAGCGCTTCCGCGACGAGATCGCCAAGCTCGAGGTCGACATCGTCGCGCTCGAGATGATGGTGCTGCGCGTGCTCTCGGCCGCCACCTCGGGCAAGAACTCGCTCGACGTCGCGGGCCTGCTCAAGATCCGCGGCAGCGAAATCCAGCAGCGCTACAGCGAACTGATGATGCTGGCCGGCGGCGCCTATTCGCTGCCGCTCATCCGCGAAGCGATGGAAGCCGGCTGGCAGGGCGACTTCCCCGGCGGCAACCCCGCCCTTGCGCCGCTCGCATCGACCTTCTTCAACATGCGCAAGACCACCATCTACGGCGGCTCGAACGAAGTGCAGCGAAATATCGTCGCTCAAACTGTTCTGGGCTAGACAACCTTCCATGGCGGCGACGATTTCGCTTGCGCGAACAAGACCGCTCCCCCGCACCCCCTCCAAGAGGGGGCTCCAGCAAGAGCTTCGCTAGGAACCAGACAAATGGACTTTGATTTTTCGGACGACCAGGAACAGCTGCGCGACGCCGTTCGCAAATGGGTCGACAAGGGTTATGACTTCGAACGCCGCCGCGGCATCGAGGCCCACGGCGGCTTCTCGCGCGAGGCCTGGGACGAACTGGCCGAGCTCGGCCTGGGCGGCCTCTACATCGCCGAGGACGACGGCGGCCTGGGCATGGGCCCGGTGGCCGGCATGGTGGTGATGGAAGAACTGGGCCGCGGCATCGTGCTGGAGCCCTTTGCGCAGACGCTGATCGCCGGCGCCGTGCTGAGCGGCTACGCCAGCGCCGACACCAAGGACAACTGGCTGCCGCGCATCGCCGGCGGCCAGGCCATCGTGGTGCTGGCTCATCAGGAACGCAAGTCGCGCTATCGCCTCGACGTGTGCGAGGCCCATGCGGCCAAGGCCGGCGACGGCTGGTCGCTGACCGGCGCCAAGAGCGTGGTGCCCGTAGGCGACGAAGCCGACGCCTACCTGGTGCCGGCCAAGGTCGACGGCAAGATCGCTCTCTTCCTGGTCGAACGCAGCGCGAGCGGCGTCGAGGCCCGCGGCTACGGCACGCAGGACGGCGGGCGCGCGGCCGAGGTGGTGTTCGACAAGGCAGATGCCACGCTGGTCACGGCCGATGGCCTGGCCGCGCTCGAACATGCGGTGGACGTCGGCATTGCCGCCACCTGCGCCGAAGCGGTCGGCGTGATGGACAAGACTGTGGCCCTCACCGTCGACTACATGAACCAGCGCAAGCAGTTCGGTGTGACCATCTCCACCTTCCAGGCGCTGCGCCACCGCGTGGCCGACATGAAGATGCAGCTCGAGCTCGCGCGCTCGATGAGCTACTACGCGACGCTCAAGCTCAATGCGCCGGCCGAGGAGCGGCGCCAGGCAATGGCGCGCGCCAAGTACCAGCTCGGCACGTCGATGCGTTATGTCGCCGCGAATTCGGTGCAGCTGCATGGCGGCATCGGCGTGACCGACGAATACATCGGCAGCCACTATTTCCGCAAGCTCACGCAGCTCGAAATGACCTTCGGCGACACGCTGCACCACCTGGGCGAAGTGTCGGCGCGCATGCAGGACACGGCCGGCGTCTTCGCCTGACGCTGTTTTTCCCATAGCATCCAACGCCCGCCCGCCTTGCGCCGGCGGGCGTTCTTACTGGAACCCTGCCAGGAACACACATCACATGCCATCACGCCGCACCCTACTGGCCCTCGGGCTCGCATCGACCGCCATGCTGACCGCCTGCGCCACCGCCCCCTCGCCTTCGTACACCGAACGTCCGCCGATCGTCTTCATGCACGGCAACGGCGATTCGGCCGCGCTCTGGCTGACCACGATCTGGCGCTTCGAATCGAACGGCTGGCCGCGCGACCGGCTCTTCGCGCTCGACCAGCCCTACCCGCTGGCGCGCGACGACGATGCCGTGGCGCAGCCCGGCCGCAGCTCGACCACCGATTCGGCCCTCTTCCTGAAGGCCGAGGTCGACAAGGTGCTGAAGGCCACGGGCGCCGGCAAGGTAGTGCTGATCGGCAATTCGCGCGGCGGCAACACGATCCGCAACTACGTGCAGAACGGCGGCGGCGCGGCCGTCGTGAGCCATGTGGTGCTGGGCGGCAATCCGGCGCACGGCATCTGGGCTGTGAAGGGCTTCCGCGAGAACAACGAGTTCTCGGGGCTCTCGGGCTTCATGCAGCAGCTCAACGCGCCGAAAGGGCCGAACGGCGAGGAGGTCACGCCGGGCGTGAAGTGGCTCACGCTGCGCTCGGACAACAACGACAAGTACGCCCAGCCCGACGGCGTGTGGATCGGGGTGCCGGGCCAGCCGACGAACATCAGCTTCGACGGACCCGCGCTCAAGGGCGCGACCAACGTGGTGCTGCCGCGCGTGGATCACCGGGAAACCTCGTTCTCTCCCGCGGCGTTCGCGGCGACCTGGCAGTTCCTGACCGGCGAAGCGCCGCGCAGCACGGCGGTGGCACCCGAGGCGAAGGTCGTGCTCGACGGCCGGGCGGTGGGCGCAGAGAACCTGTCGCTCAATGGCGGGCAGGTCACCGTGTACGCGGTGGATCCGGCCACGGGCGCACGGCGCGGCGACGCGGTGCACAGCAAGAGCATCGGTGCCGATGGCCGCTGGGGTCCGTTCGATGCGCGCGGCGACACGGCCTACGAGTTTGTGCTCAGCGCACCCGGCTACGGCATCACGCACATCTACCGCAGCCCGTTTCCGCGCAGCAGCCGCGTCGTGAACCTGCGGCCCGAACGCCTCACGCCGGCCGATGGCAGTGCCCAGGCGGTGGTGGTCTTCACGCGGCCTCGCGGCTACTTCGATGCGCAGCGCGACACCATGCGCTTCGACGGCCAGAGCCCGCCGCCCGGTGTGCCGCCCAAGGGCTCCGGCGTGTCGAGTTCGCGGTTGCGGGTGGCCGCCGCGCAACCGCAGCGCGCGGTGACCGGCGAGTTCAACGCGGAGCGCATCACCGGCCTGACATGGCCCGCGGCGCAGCAGCATGTGACCGTGCTCGAACTGACCTACTGAGACTGAACGACGAGGGCCCAAGACATGAGCGACACGACTTCTCCCTTCGTGCTGGCGACACGCGATGCGCGCGGCGTGGCCACGCTGACGCTGAACCGCCCGGCCTCGTTCAACGCCCTCTCCGAGGGCATGCTCGGCGCGCTCGAACAGGCGCTCGCTGACATTGCGGCCGACGACACCGTGCGCGCCGTCGTCATCGCGGCGGCGGGCAAGGCCTTCTGCGCGGGCCACGACCTGAAGGAAATGCGCGCCGAACCCTCGCTCGGCTACTACCAGCGGCTGTTCGAGCGCTGCGGCGCCATGATGCTGTCGATCCAGCGCCTGCCCGTGCCGGTGATCGCACGCGTGCACGGCATCGCGACGGCCGCGGGCTGCCAGCTGGTCGCGGTGTGCGACCTGGCGGTGGCCTCGAGCGAGGCGCGCTTCGCGGTCAGTGGCGTGAATGTGGGCCTGTTCTGCGCCACGCCGAGCGTCACCCTCTCGCGCAATCTCGGCCGCAAGCAGGCCTTCGAGATGCTGGTGACCGGCGAATTCATCGGCGCGGAGGAAGCCCGCGAGAAGGGCCTGGTCAACCGGGTGGCGCCGCCCGGCGAACTCGACGCCGCGGTGGAGGCGCTGGTGGCGAGCATCGTCGCCAAGCCGCGCCAGGCGCTCGCGCTCGGCAAGGCGCTGTTCTATCGACAGCTCGAAACCGGCATCGAGGCCGCGCTGGCCGATGCCAGCCAGACCATGGCCTGCAACATGATGGACGAGAGCGCGCTGGAAGGCGTGCAGGCCTTCATCGAGAAGCGCCCGCCCGACTGGAAGCGCTAGCTAGGTGTCGTGCAGCCGCGAGCTCTGCGGCAGGTGCGCCATCAGGAATTCCATCTGGTCCGCCAGGATGCGGCGGTTTCGCAAAATGAAATCTTCCCAGAGGCTGGGCACGTAGGGCGCGTACAGCAGCGGCATGTTGGCCTGCTCGGGCGTGCGGCTGCTCTTGCGGTGGTTGCAGGGCCGGCAGGCCGTAACCACGTTCATCCAGGTGTCGATGCCGTTCTGCGCGAACGGAATGATGTGCTCGCGCGTGAGTTCGTCTTCGTGGAAATGCCCGCCGCAGTAAGCACAGATGTTGCGGTCGCGCGAGAACAGCTTGCTGTTGGTGAGCCCCGGGCGCTGGGTGAAGGGGTTGATGCGCGGCACGCCCTTGGTGCCGATGATGCTGTTGATCGCGATCTGCGACTGCTGGCCGGTGATGGCATTGTGGCCGCCACGGAACACGGCCACCTGCGCGCCCACCTCCCAGCGGACTTCGTCCGCTGCATAGTGGATGACCGCCTGTTCGAGCGATATCCATGACTGGGGCAGCCCTTGGGCCGACAGCTTCAAGACCTTCACCACACGCCTCCTCAAAAAGGGAAGAATCACGGAAAGACCAGGGACACGGAGCGCGCCGGAGACCACTTCAGGCGACGCACTGAGTCACAATATACCGGCTTTGTGACAAAACGGCCTGATGTGCCCATTCGACGGGCAAAAGGCGCTATCAAAAAGATATCCACCCATGCAGGTTTTCCGCGGCTTCCGGCACCCGGGCGTGGCTCCGGCCTGCGCCCTCACCATCGGCAATTTCGACGGCGTGCACCGTGGCCACCAGGCCATGCTGGCGCTGCTGCAGACCGAGGCACGCCACCGCGGGCTGCCCAGTTGCGTGCTCACCTTCGAGCCGCATCCGCGCGACTATTTTGCCGCCGTCACCAAGAAACCCGACCTGGCGCCCGCGCGCATCGGCACGCTGCGCGACAAGCTGACCGAACTCGCGGCCTGCGGCGTGGCGCAGACGGTGGTGCTGCCCTTCGACGGCCGGCTGGCCTCCCAGTCGCCCGAGGCATTCATCCAGAACGTGCTGATCGACGGCCTGGGCGCGCGCTACGTGCTGGTGGGCGACGACTTCCGCTTTGGCGCCAAGCGGGCCGGCGACTACGCCATGCTCGACGCCGCCGGCGATGCGCACGGCTTCGACGTGGCGCGCATGAACAGCTACGAGGTCCACGGCCTGCGCGTTTCCAGCTCGGCCGTGCGCGAGGCGCTGGCCGAGGGCCGCATGGCCGATGCCCAGCATCTGCTCGGGCGGCCCTACACGATCTCGGGCCACGTGGTCCATGGCCGCAAGCTCGGCCGTGCGCTGGGGGCCTCGGCGCCCGGCAAGGACGACGGGTTCCGCACCCTCAACCTGCGCTTCAAGCACTGGAAACCGGCGGCCAGCGGCATCTTCGCGGTGCTGGTGCACGGGCTGGCCGACCAGCCGCTGCCGGGCGTGGCGAACCTCGGCGTGCGCCCCTCGCTCGATGCCAATGACGTCAACGCGGGCCGCGTGCTGCTGGAGACGCATTGCCTGGAGTGGCCCTCGCATCTGGGAGCCGAAGGGGCCTACGGTAAAATCGTCCGCGTGGAACTCCTGCACAAACTGCACGACGAATTGCGCTACACCAGCCTCGAGGCCCTGACTGCGGGCATCGCGAAGGATGGGCGCGACGCGCGCGCGTTCTTTGCGTCGACCCACGCCGAAACCCACCGCCAGACCACGCGCGACCGAATTTAGCCCTGCACGCACCGTGCTGCCGCCCTTCGACAAGCTCAGGGCGAACGGCTTTTCTTCCGCACCGACCGCTCAATGCAGTTCGGGCTGAGCCTGTCGAAGCCCCTCTGTTTCGCACCCCAACATGTCTGACGCCGCTTCCCCCACCGACTACCGTTCCACGCTGAACCTGCCCGACACCCCCTTCCCGATGCGCGGCGACCTGCCCAAGCGCGAACCGGGCTGGGTCAAGGAATGGAACGACGAAGGCCGCTACCACCGCCTGCGCGACGCCCGCCACGGCGCGCCCAAGTTCATCCTGCACGACGGCCCGCCCTACGCCAACGGCCAGATCCACATGGGCCACGCGGTGAACAAGATCCTGAAGGACATGATCACCAAGGCGCGCCAGCTCGAAGGCTACGACGCGCTCTACGTGCCGGGCTGGGACTGCCATGGCCTGCCGATCGAGAACGCCATCGAAAAGCAGTACGGCCGCAACCTGAGCCGCGACGAGATGCAGGCCAAGAGCCGCGCCTACGCCACGGAACAGATCGCGCAGCAGATGGCCGACTTCCAGCGCCTGGGCGTGCTGGGCGAATGGGACCACCCCTACAAGACGATGGATTTCGCCAATGAAGCCGGCGAGCTGCGCGCGTTCAAGCGCGTGATCGAGCGCGGCTTCGTCTACCGCGGCCTCAAGCCCGTGTACTGGTGCTTCGACTGCGGCTCTTCGCTGGCCGAGTTCGAGATCGAATACGCCGACAAGAAGAGCCAGACCCTCGACGTGGCCTTCAAGGCGCACGAGCGCGAGAAGGTGCTCAAGGCCTTCGGGACCGACCACACGATCCTCGGCGACATCTTCGCCGTGATCTGGACCACCACCGCGTGGACCATCCCGGCCAACCAGGCGATCAACCTGAACCCCGAGATCGAATACTCGCTGGTCGACACCGAGCGCGGCCTCTTGATCCTGGCCAACTCGCTGGTCGAGATGTGCATGACGCGCTATGCGCTCGACGGCAAGGTGCTGGCCACGGTCAAGGGCGAGAAGCTCGGCGGCCTCGAATTCGAGCATCCGCTCTATGACGTAGACGCCGGCTACCAGCGCCTGTCGCCGGTGTACCTGGCCGACTACGCCACCGCCACCGACGGCACCGGCCTCGTGCACTCCTCGCCCGCCTACGGCGTGGACGACTTCAACTCCTGCATCGCGCATGGCGTGGCCTACGACGACATCCTGAACCCGGTGCAGGGCAACGGCAGCTACGCGCCCGACTTCCCGCTCTTCGGCGGGCAGAACATCTGGAAGGCCGTGCCGGTCATCATCGCCGCGCTGCGCGACGCCAACCGGCTGCTCACCACCGAGACCATCACGCACAGCTATCCGCACTGCTGGCGCCACAAGACGCCGGTGATCTACCGCGCCGCGGCCCAATGGTTCATCCGCATGGACGAGGGCGAAGGCGTGTTCACCAAGGACAAGGCGCCCAAGACGCTGCGCCAGACCGCGCTCGACGCCATCGAACAGACCAGCTTCTACCCTGAGAACGGCAAGGCGCGCCTGCACGACATGATCGCCGGGCGGCCCGACTGGTGCATCAGCCGCCAGCGCAGCTGGGGCGTGCCGATCCCGTTCTTCCTGCACAAGGATTCGGGCGAGCTGCATCCGCGCACGATGGAAATCCTCGACCAGGCCGCCGACATCGTCGAGAAGGGCGGCATCGAGGCCTGGAGCCGCGTCACGGTCGAAGAGATCCTGGGCGCCGAAGACGCGCCGCACTACACCAAGAGCACCGACATCCTCGAGGTGTGGTTCGACTCGGGCTCGACCTTCTATCACGTGCTGCGCGGCACGCACCCAAACGTGCACCACGAGAGCGGCCCCGAAGCCGACCTGTACCTCGAGGGCCATGACCAGCACCGCGGCTGGTTCCATTCGTCGCTGTTGATCGCCTGCGCGCTGGAAGACCGCGCGCCGTACAAGGGCCTGCTCACGCACGGCTTCACGGTGGATGCCAAGGGCATCAAGATGAGCAAGTCGCTCAAGAACGGCATCGACCCGCAGGAAATCAGCAACAAGCTGGGCTCGGAGATCATCCGGCTGTGGGTGGCCGCGAGCGACTACTCGGGCGACATCGCGGGCGACGACAAGATCCTTGCGCGCGTGGTCGATGCCTACCGCCGCATCCGCAACACGCTGCGCTTCCTGCTGGCGAACACGAGCGACTTCGACATCGCGAAGGATGCCGTGCCGCTCGAAGAGCTGTTCGAGATCGACCGCTATGCGCTGTCGCGCGCGGCGCAGTTCCAGGCCGAGATCCTCGCGCACTACAAGGTGTACGAGTTTCATCCGGTGGTG
This sequence comes from Variovorax sp. SPNA7, assembly GCF_033807855.1. NCBI lineage: Bacteria > Pseudomonadati > Pseudomonadota > Betaproteobacteria > Burkholderiales > Comamonadaceae > Variovorax > Variovorax sp. SPNA7. The sequence continues at coordinate 1,350,420 of NZ_CP138513.1, read as the reverse complement.
GCCAAGCTGCAGATCTACTGCTCGGAAGACCTGGGCGGCTTCTACCTCGACATCCTGAAGGACCGGCTCTACACCACCGCGCCCGGCTCGCTGGCGCGCCGCAGTGCGCAGACGGCGCTCTGGCACATCTCGCAAGCAATGCTGCGCTGGATGGCGCCGTTCCTGAGCTTCACGGCCGAAGAGGCGTGGAAGTTCGTGAGCACGGGCAAGCCGGGCGAGTCGATCTTCGCGCAGACCTACAGCCAGTTCGCCGCGCCCGACGAAGCACTGCTTGCCAAGTGGGGCCGCATCCGCGAGATCCGCGACGTGGTCAACAAGGACATCGAAGCCGTGCGCGCCGAAGGCAAGGTCGGCTCGTCGCTGCAGGCCAAGCTGCAGCTCAGCGCACCGGCCGACGACTTCGCGCTGCTGGAGTCGCTGGGCAACGACCTGAAGTTCGTCTTCATCACTTCCGCCATCGAACTGGCGGCAGGCGAGGCGCTGTCTTCCGTGGTGACGCCGAGCAGCGCGCAGAAGTGCGATCGCTGCTGGCACTACCGCGACGACGTGGGCCATGACCCGGCGCATCCGACGATCTGCGGCCGTTGCACGAGCAACCTGTTCGGTGCCGGCGAGCCGCGGAGCTTTGCCTGATGGCGGCCGCACGCACCATGTCGGCATCGCGCTCGCGCAGCGGCAGCATCTGGCCATGGCTCGGGCTGGCGGCGATCGTCCTGATCATCGACCAGTTCACCAAGACGCTGATCCTTGGCTACTACAAGCTGGGCGACGCAACCTACGTGACGAGCTTCTTCAACGTGGTTCGCGCGCACAACACGGGCGCCGCGTTCTCGTTCCTGGCCGACCACTCGGGCTGGCAGCGCTGGTTCTTCACGGCCATTGGCGTGGCGGCTGCGGTGTTCATCGTCTGGATGCTGAAGTCGCACGCGGGGCAGAAGCTCTTTTCGTTTTCGATGGCCTGCATCCTGGGCGGGGCGATCGGCAATGTGATCGACCGGATGATGCACGGCTACGTGGTGGACTTCCTGAGCTTCCACGCCGGCGACTGGTACTTCCCGGCGTTCAATGCGGCGGACAGTGCGATCACGCTGGGGGCGATCTGCCTGGTGCTGGATGAGATACGGCGGGTTCGGCGGGGGAAGTAGGGCTTCTTAGCGGCTCTTGGGAGACGCGCCCGGCATGCGGCGCGGTGTGGCGTGGATGCCGCTGCCCTCACCCCAGCCCTCTCCCGGAGGGAGAGGGGGCAAGACAGGCCTCTAAAAACGCGAGGGTTTCTCCCCACTTTCATAGCCTGTCATAGCGGGGTCATACTGCCGCGGTGAAATGTAATCGATTACATGACACCGCACGAATGAGCATCCAAGCCGTTGCAGCCAAAGCCGGAGTTTCCGTGGCCACCGTGTCGCGGGCCTTCAATTTCCCCGACAAGGTGACCCGATCCACGCGGGAGCTGGTGGAACGCGTCGCGCGTGAACTCGACTACGTGCCGAACGCCAGCGCGCGCACCTTGCGCACCCAGCGCAGCCGTGCGCTGGGCGTGGTGCTGCCGACGCTCTTGAATCCGACCTTTGCCGAATGCCTGCAGGGCATCGCGCGCGCGGCCATCGCCGGCGGCTACGCGATCATTCCGGTCACCACCGGCTACCAGCTCGACGAGGAAGAGCGTGCGGTCCACCTGCTCTTGGCCGGCAATGTCGACGGGCTGATCCTCGTGGTCTCCAATCCTTCCACGTCGGCCGCGCTGGCCCGGCTGCGCGGCACCGGTACGCCCTATGTGCTGGCCTACAACAGGCATCCCGGGCATCCCTGCGTGACCGTCGATGGCGAGGCGGCCGTGGCCGATGCGGTGGCGCGGCTGGTGCTGCTGGGGCATCGCCGCATCGCGATGGTCAGCGGTACGCTTGCCGCCTCCGACCGCGCGCAGCAGCGCTATCGCGGCTACCGCAAGGGCATGGCCGATGCCGGGCTCAAGGCACCGCCGCTGATCGAGGTGCCGTTTGTCGAAAGCGCGGTCGATGCGCTCGCCGGCGTGCTGCAGGCGCCCGGCCGGCCCACCGCATTGATCTGCTCGAACGACCTGCTCGCCATCCGCAGCATCCGCGCCGCGCACCTGGGCGGCCTCGGCGTGCCGGACGACCTCAGCGTCATCGGCTTCGACGGCATCGCGCTCGGCGAAGACCTGACGCCGGCGCTCACCACCATCGCACAGCCCAACAACGACATCGGCCGCCGCAGCGTCGAGCTGCTGATCCAGGCGATGGCCGGCGGCACCACGCTGCAGGCCGATGCGAGCCTGCTGCTGCCGTACTTCTTCCGGGACGGCGAGTCGTGCGCGGCCGCGCGCGACACCACCGCCACCCGCTGACCGATCACCCTGCTACCGCCCCTCACCATCCAAGGAGCTCTTTCATGTTGTCTTTCCGTTTCTCGCGCATGGCCCGCCTGGGCCTGCTCGCCGCCACGCTTGCCGCCGGCAGCACGGCGGCCATGGCCCAGACCGCCATTTGCTACAACTGCCCCACCGAATGGGCCGACTGGGGCACGCAGCTCAAGGCCATCAAGGCCAAGACCGGCATCACGGTGCCGGCCGACAACAAGAACTCGGGCCAGTCGCTCGCGCAGCTGGTGGCCGAGAAGGCCAGCCCCGTGGCCGACGTCACCTACCTGGGCGTGACCTTCGCGGTGCAGGCGCAGAAGGACGGCGTGGTCGAACCCTACAAGCCGGCCGCGTGGAAAGACATTCCCGATGGCCTGAAGGACCCGGCCGGGAACTGGTTCACCATCCACTCGGGCACGCTCGGCTTCATGGTCAACGTCGATGCGCTCAAGGGCAAGCCGATTCCGAAGTCGTGGGCCGACCTGCTCAAGCCCGAATACAAGGGCCTGATCGGTTACCTCGATCCGGCCTCGGCCTTCGTGGGCTATGTCGGCGCGGTGGCGGTGAACGAGGCGCGCGGCGGCACGCTCGACAACTTCGCGCCGGCCATCGACTACTTCAAGGCGCTGCAGAAGAACGAACCCATCGTGCCCAAGCAGACTTCCTACGCGCGCGTGCTGTCGGGAGAGATCGCGATCCTGCTGGACTACGACTTCAACGCCTATCGCGCCAAGTACAAGGACAAGGCCAACGTCGCCTTTGTCATTCCGAGCGAAGGCACCTTGGCCGTGCCCTACGTGATGAGCCTGGTCGCCAAGGCGCCGCATGCGGCCGAGGGCAAGAAGGTGCTCGATTTCGTGCTGTCCGACGAGGGCCAGGCGATCTGGGCCAAGGCCTACCTGCGGCCGGTGCGCGCGAGCGCAATGCCCAAGGACATCGAGGCGCAATTCCTGCCGGCTACCGAATACGCCCGCGCGAAGAGCGTCGATTACGCCCGCATGGCTGAGGCGCAGCGTGCGTTCTCTGATCGGTATCTCAAGGAAGTGCGCTGAGGTTCTTTGTTCAGGGCTCGCTCCCGCCGACGGGGTACCTTGCTCCGCGAATGTCCCCCGGCCTGCGGCCTCCCCCTTTATTTCGCTGCGCAAGGCACCCCATCGACGGGAGCGTTGGACAGAGCCGCGGTTGATCAGCGATGCACAACGAGCGTGCCATCGTGCACAGGGCATCGGGTGCTTCCCGCAGCGAAATCAAGGAGGAGGGGGCGCAGCCCCCGGGGGACATTCGCGGAGGGAAGTACCCGGTGGCCTGTGCACGCACCCTGAACAAAACAACAGCGCGAAATAAGAAACTGAGATGAAGCAACCCAACGCCTGGAACCCCCGCTGGCGCCTGCTTGCCTGCGCAGCCCCCGCCGCCGTCTTCTTCGCGGCCTTCTGGCTGCTGCCGGTCGTGCGCCTGCTCACGCTGCCGGCGAGCAAGGGCTGGTCCACCTACTTCGCAGTGCTCACCGACTCGCGCTACCTGCAGAGCATGGCCAACACCGTGGCGCTGTCGGTCGCGGTGACATTGGCAACCCTGGTGCTCGGCGCCGCCGTCGGCATCTACCTCGCGCGCCATGCCTTCACAGGCAAGCGCATGCTGCTGTCGCTGCTCACGCTGCCGCTGTCCTTTCCGGGCGTGATCATCGGCTTCTTCGTGATCCTGCTCGGCGGGCGCCAAGGGCTGGTGGCCGACATCGGCGACAGCCTGTTCGGCGAGCGCATCACCTTCGCCTATGGCCTGCTCGGGTTGTTCCTCGCGTATCTCTATTTCTCCTTGCCGCGCGCCATTGCCACCTATGCCGCCGCGGCCGAGGCCATGAACATGCAGCTCGAAGAAGCCGCACGCTCGCTCGGCGCCTCGCGGCTGCGCGTGGCGCGCGACGTGTGGATGCCCGAACTCGCGCCCACCACGCTCGCATGCGGCGCGATCCTGTTCGCCACCTCGATGGGCGCCTTCGGCACCGCGTTCACGCTGGCCAGCAAGTTCGAGGTGATCCCCATCACCATCTACAACGAGTTCACCAACTACGCCAACTTCGCGCTCGCCGCGTCGCTGTCGATCGCGCTGGGCCTCGTGACCTGGCTGGTACTGTTCGCCGCGCGGCGCTTCGGCGCCAACCCGGTCGCGCGCTGAATCAAGGAACTCCCTCATGCGAAAGAACACGCAACCCAGGGCGCCCTTCCTGCTGGCCATCACCGTGCTCGTGAGCCTCTTCATGATCGCGCCGATGCTGCTGTCGGTGATGGCGGGCCTGGTCAACAACTACAGCGCGGGCCTGAAGAGCGGCCTCACGCTGCGCTGGCTCGGCGAGGTGTGGGAAAACTACGGCGGCACCGTCGGCTGGTCGCTCGCGCTGGCGCTGGCCTGCGTGGTCGGCACCGTGCTGCTGGGCGTGCCCTGCGCCTATGCGCTGGCGCGCAGCCGCTCGCGCGCGGCGCACATCTTCGAGGAGCTGCTCACGCTGCCGGTGGCGGTGCCGGGCCTGGCCACGGCGCTGGCGCTGATCCTCGCCTACGGCCAGCTCACGGCCTTTCGACAGAGCTTCGCCTTCATCCTCGTGGGCCACATGGTGTTCACGCTGCCGTTCATGGTGCGCACCGTGAGCTCGGCCTTCCAGCGCGACGACCTGCTCGCGCTCGAAGAGGCGGCCCGCTCGCTGGGTGCGAACTTCCGCCAGCGCTTCATGGGCATCCTCATGCCCGCCGTGTTCCCCGCGATCGTGGCCGGCAGCCTGATGGTGTTCACGCTCTCGGTGGGCGAGTTCAACCTCACGTGGATGCTGCACACGCCGCTCACGCGCACCCTGCCCGTGGGCCTGGCCGACAGCTATGCCTCGATGCGCATCGAGATCGGATCGGCCTACACGCTGGTCTTCTTTGCCGTGATCCTTCCGGTGCTGTGGGGCCTTCAATATCTTGCCAACCTGATGCAGAAACGCCATGGAACTTGAACGCATTCCCATCGACATCGCGAACTGCGCGAAAACCTATGCCGACGGCACGCGCGGCCTGCTGCCCACCCACCTGCATGTGGAGGCCGGCGAGGTGCTGGCGCTGCTCGGCCCCTCGGGCTGCGGCAAGACCACGCTCCTGCGGCTGATCGCGGGGCTCGAAGCGCCCGACGAGGGCAGCCGCATCGTGTTCGGCGGACAGGACGTCACCGATCGGCCGGTGGAGCATCGCGGCGTGGGCATGGTGTTCCAGAGCTATGCGCTGTTTCCGCAGATGACGGTGGCGGCCAACATCGGCTATGGGCTGCGCATCCGCGGCGTGGCGCCGGAAGAGGAAAGGCGCGCGGTGGGCGAACTGGTCGACCTGACGCGGCTGGGCGGCCTGGAGAACAAGCGCCCCGCCGAGCTCTCGGGCGGCCAGCGGCAGCGCGTGGCGCTGGCGCGCGCGGTGGCCGTGCGCCCGCGCGTGCTGCTGCTCGACGAGCCGCTGGCCGCGCTCGACGCCAAGCTCAAGGAGTCGCTGCGCGACGAGCTCGCCGAGCTGCTGCGCCGGCTGCACATCACGGCCATCCACGTCACGCACGACCAGCAGGAGGCCCTGGCCATTGCCGATCGCCTGGCGGTGATGAGCGCCGGGCGCATCGTGCAGATCGGCCGCGGCGAAGAGCTGTACCGCACGCCGGCACATCCCTTCGTTGCGGAGTTCCTGGGCCGCGTCAACCGCCTTGCACGCGAAGCCGACGCCATCGCGCAAGGCGTTGTCCGACTCGGCGGAAGCACCCTCCCTTGCCCGCCCGCCTGGCGCAGCCATGCGATGCTGCTGGTGCGCCCCGAAGACGTCGAAGTGAGCGCACCGCGGCCCGACTGGGGCGCTGCCACGGTCGAGCGCCGTACCTTCCTCGGCGACCGCGTGCAGCTGCAATTGCGGGTGCAGGACCAGCCCCTGCTCGTGGCCGACGTGGGCCGCGACACGCCTTTCGGCCCCGGCGATCCGGTGGGCCTGCGCATCCTGCCCGACCGCCTGATGACGTCGCAGGAGACCCTCGCATGACGACAACAACGACACAAGACACCACCTTCCTGGTCCAGCTGACCGACCTGCACATCCGCGAGCCGGGACGCCTGGCCTATGGCCGCATCGACACCGCGCCCTACCTGGAGCGCGCGGTGCAGTCGGTGCTGCGGCTGCCGCAGCAGCCCGACGCCGTGGTGATCACGGGCGACCTGAGCGACTTCGGCCGCGCGGCCGAATACGAGCACCTGGCGCGCCTGCTGGCGCCGCTCACGATGCCGGTCTACCTGATGCCCGGCAACCATGACGAGCGCGACCAGCTGCGCCGCAGTTTTCCCGGCCATGCCTACCTGGCGGCGGGCGTGGGCTCGGCCGGCTTCGTGCAGTATTCGGTGCGCGTGGGCGCGCTGCGCCTGCTCACGCTGGACACCTGCGTGCCGGGCGCGAGCCACGGCGAGTTGTGCGGCGAACGGCTGGCCTGGCTCGAGGAGCAGCTCGATGCCTGCCGCGGCGAGCCGGTGGTGATTGCCATGCACCACCCGCCTTTCCGCACGCTGATCGGCCACATGGACGAGATCGGCCTGCTGCAGGGCGCCGAGGCGCTCGAGGCGCTGGTCGCGCGGCACCGCAACGTGGAGCGCGTGATCTGCGGCCACCTGCACCGCGCCATCGACGTGCGCTTCGGCGGCAGCATCGCATCGACTTCACCGGCGCCGGCGCACCAGGTCTGCCTGGACCTGTCGCCCGATGCGGCCTCGGCCTGGACGCTGGAGCCGCCGGGCTTCAAGATTCACGCCTGGTCGGCCCGGGACGGCCGGCTCGTGACCCATCTGGCGGCTTCCGGCACATTCGAAGGGCCTTTTCCCTTCCATGACAACGGAGCGTTGATCGACTGAGGCCATAGATGTGGAAAATGGGGCCGCAAACGAACAAAAACGAAAAGGATAGAAACCGGCATCCATGAAGCACCTCCTGAACCTGCTCGCCGCCGTCGCCCTCCTGGTGTGGGGCACGCACCTCGTGCGCACGGGCGTGCTGCGCGTGTTCGGCGCCAACCTGCGCAAGATCCTGGTGCAGAGCATGCGCAACCGGTTCACGGCCGCGCTGTCGGGCATCGGCGTCACGGCCCTGGTGCAGTCGAGCACCGCCACCTCGCTGATGACCTCCTCCTTCGTGGGGCAGGGCCTGGTCACGCTGCCGGCGGCGCTGGCCGTGATGCGGGGGGCGGACGTGGGCACGGCGCTCATCTCGGTGCTGTTCTCGGCCGACCTCTCGTGGCTGTCGCCGATGTTCATCTTCGTGGGGGTGGTGCTGTTCATCACCCGCTCGGCCAGCGTGGCGGGCCGCGTGGGTCGGGTGCTGATCGGGCTGGGGCTGATGCTGCTGGCGCTGCAACTGGTGGTGGAAGCGACCGAGCCTCTCTTTTCAGCGCCGGCCGTGCGCGTGCTGCTGGCCTCGCTCAACAGCGACGTGCTGCTCGAGATCACCATCGGCGCGGTGCTGGCGATCGTGGCCTATTCGAGCCTGGCGGTGGTGCTGCTGGTGGCGGCCATGGCCAGTTCCAACGTGGTGCCGCTGGACGTCGCGCTCGGGCTGGTGCTGGGCGCCAACCTCGGCAGCGGCCTGCTGGCGGTGCTGACCACGGCCAAGTCCGCGGTGCCGGTGCGGCAGGTCACGGTGGGCAACCTGCTGTTCAAGGCGCTGGGCGTGGCCATCCTCGCGCCTTTCGTCGGGCTCTGGCTGCGCCATGTGCAGCCGCACGTGCCGAATGCCACGCACGGCGTGGTGCTGTTCCACCTGGCGTTCAACGTGCTCATCAGCGTGGGCTTCATCGGCCTCACGCAGTGGGTGGCCACGCTGGTCACGAAGATGCTGCCGGTGCCGCCGGTGCCGGCCACCTCCACGCGGCCGCATCACCTCGACCCGTCCGCCCTCTCGACGCCCTCGCTCGCCATTTCCAACGCGGCGCGCGAGGCGCTGCACCAGGCAGACGTGGTGGAGACCATGCTCATCGGCACGCTCGACGTGATCCGCCACAACGACCTGCGCCTCGCGCAGGAGCTGCGGCAGCTCGACGACACGGTGGACGAGCTCTACTCGGCCATCAAGTACTACATGACGCGCATCTCGCGCGAGGCGCTGGGCGAGGAAGAAAGCCGGCGCTGGACCGACATCATCAGCTTCACCATCAACATGGAGCAGATCGGCGACATCATCGAGCGCGTGATCATCGACATCGAGGACAAGAAGATCAAGCCGCAGCGCAATTTCTCCGAAGCGGGCATGGCGGAAATCGTGGAGCTGCACGGGCGACTGGTCGCCAACCTGCGGCTGAGCATGAGCGTCTTCCTGAACGGCAACGTGCGCGACGCGCAGCGGCTGCTCGAGGAAAAGGCGCGCTTCCGCGACCTCGAGCGGGCCTACGCCACCACCCACCTCGACCGGCTCTCCGACCGCACCACGCTGAGCATGGAGACCAGCTCGCTGCACATCGACCTGATCAGCGACCTGAAGCGGGTCAACTCGCACATCTGCTCCATTGCCTATCCGATCCTCGAATCGGCGGGCGCGCTGGCGCCGAGCCGGCTGCGCGAATCGCGGCTCGGCAAGATCGAGGGCTGATCTGGCGTCGGGTCGGTCAGTGCGCCGCCGGGAACGGCGGGACCGAGAACTGCTCCTGCCGGCGGCGCAGGCAGAAGTCGATCAGGTCGTCGAGCTCGGTGGCCTTGTCGAACACCGCGTCGGCGCCCAGCTGCGCGCACTTGCGCCGCATCTGCGGCGTCAGATGGTTGCTGAGCACCACCATCTTCTGGTTCGGATCGCGGTTGCGGCAGGCTTCGAGCACGCCGAAGCCGGTGCCATCCTTCAGGAACAGGTCGACGATGGCCAGGTCCCATTGCGAGAGATTGCCCGCGAGCCAGCGCGCGCCTTCGTTCTCGGTTTCGGCCTGGCCCACCGGATCGACCCGCGCCACTTCGCGCAGCGTGCCGGCCAGGTTCTCGCGGATGGCGGCGTTGTCCTCGACGATGAAGGTTCTGACGGTGTCCATGGCACTGGCCTTCGCTGGCTTTGCTGAAGGCTACAAAGTGCGCCCTGCACAAGACGCAGGCATGACACCCCACCACGGGTAGGACAGGGGCTGGCCCCGCGGCGGGCCCGCCGCGGCCCGGCCTCAGAGCGTGAGGATGGTGCAGCCGGTGGTCTTGCGCGCTTCCAGGTCGCGGTGGGCCTGCTGCACGTCGGCCAGTGCATAGCGCTGGTCGATCGGGATCTTCACCGCGCCGCTCTGCACCACGGCGAACAGGTCGTCGGCCATGGCTTGCGTGCTCTCGCGCGTGGCGATGTGCGTGAACAGCGTCGGCCGCGTCACATAGAGCGAGCCCTTGGACGCGAGCGTGCCCAGGCTGATCGGCGGCACCGGGCCCGAGCCGTTGCCGAACACGGCCAGAAGGCCGAACGGGCGCAGGCAGTCGATGGAGCCTTCCCAGGTGTCCTTGCCGACCGAGTCGTACGCCACCTTCACGCCCTTGCCGCCGGTGATCTCCTTCACGCGGGCCGCGAAGTTCTCGGTGCTGTAGTTGATGGCATGCGCCGCGCCGTATTCGAGCGCGAGCTTGCACTTGGCGTCGCTGCCGGCCGTGCCGATCAGCTGCAGTCCGAGCGCCTTGGCCCACTGGCAGGCGATCAGGCCGACGCCGCCAGCCGCCGCGTGGAACAGGATGAAGTCGCCGGGCTGCAGGCCTTCGGCGGGCAGCGTCTTCTTCAGCAGGTATTGCGTCGTGAGGCCCTTGAGCATCATGGCCGCGCCGGTCTCGAAGGAGATCGCATCGGGCAGCTTGCAGACGGTCTTGGCCGGCATCACGCGCAGCTCGCTGTAGGCACCGGGCGGCTGGCTCGCATAGGCGGCGCGGTCGCCGGCCTTCAGGTGCGCCACGCCTTCGCCCACCGCCTCGACCACGCCCGAGGCTTCCATGCCCAGCTGCAGCGGCATCTGGAACGGATAGAGCCCGCTGCGCTGGTAGGTGTCGATGAAATTCAGGCCCACGGCCTTGTGGCGGATGCGGATCTCGCCGGGGCCGGGCTCGCCCACCTCGACGTCGACGATCTTCAGTTCCTCGGGGCCGCCATGGCGGTCGATACGGACGGCTTTGCTCATCATCTTTGCAGTCTCCAGTCGCACAGAAAAGAAGAGGCGCATGGTGCCACGTTTGGCCTTTGCACGGCGGGGGCGGGGAATGCCCGGTAGAGTCGGCGGCCATGCAGATCCAGCAGCGCCTCACGCCTTCCACCGTCTTCCTGCTCACCGTGCCGCCGCTGCTGTGGGCGAGCAATGCGGTGGTCGGCCGCCTGGTGCGCGACCTGGTGTCGCCGCTCACGCTGAACTTCGTGCGCTGGGTCATCGCGTTCGTTCTGCTGCTGCCGCTCGCATGGCCTGTGCTGCGCCCGGGCAGCCCGATGTGGGCGCACTGGAAGCGCTATTCGGTGCTGGGGCTGCTGGGCATCGGCTGCTACAACGCATTCCAGTACCTGGCGCTGCAGACCTCCGCGCCGATCAACGTCACGCTGGTGGGTTCCAGCCTGCCGCTGTGGATGCTGGCGGTGGGCGGCATTTTCTTCGGCGCGCGTGTCGGCGGGCGCGAGATCGGCGGCTCGCTGCTCTCGATGCTGGGCGTGCTGCTGGTGCTGAGCCGGGGCGAATGGCGGCAGCTGCTCGCGCTGCGGCTGGTGCCGGGCGATCTCTACATGATCCTGGGCACCATCGCCTGGGCGTTCTACAGCTGGTTCCTGGTGCGCACGCGGGAGCCGCAGGGCGTGCGGCAGGACTGGGCCGCGTTCCTGATGGCGCAGCTGGTGTTCGGCCTCGCATGGTCGGGCCTGTTCGCGGCCGGGGAATGGGCGCTGACCGATGCGCGCATGGAGCTCGGTTGGCCGCTGCTGGCGGCGCTGGCCTTCATCGGCATCGGCCCGGCCGTGGTGGCCTACCGCTGCTGGGGCAGTGGCGTGCAGCAAGCGGGGCCGCAGGCGGCGAGCTTCTTCATGAACCTCACGCCGCTGTTCGCCGCGCTGCTGTCCGCGGCCTTCCTGCGCGAGCCGCCGCACTGGTACCACGGCGCGGCCTTTGCGCTGATCGTGGGCGGCATCGTGATCTCGTCACGGCGCTGATCGAACAACGCCCCTTTCAAGCGAACACCGCGATCTCAGTAAGTGCCTGGGTAGGCGCCGCCGTCGGCCAGTACGTTCTGCCCCGTCATGTAGCCCGCCTGCATGCTGCAGAGAAAGGCGCAGATGGCGCCGAACTCGGCGGGCGTGCCGAAGCGCCTGGCCGGAATGTTCTTCTTGCGGGCTTCCCACACGGTGTCGAAGTCCTGCCCCGACTTCTGCGCTGCGCCGGCCATCGTGCCCTTCAGGCGGTCGGTGTCGAAGGAACCGGGCAGCAGGTTGTTGATGGTCACGCCCTGCGCGGCAATGGGCGTGCGCGCCACGCCGGCCACGAAGCCCGTGAGGCCGCTGCGCGCGCCGTTGGAGAGGCCGAGGATGTCGATGGGCGACTTCACAGAGCTCGAGGTGATGTTGACGATGCGCCCGAAGCCGCGCTTTGCCATGCCGTCGACCGTGGCCTTGATGAGCTCGATGGGGGTCAGCATGTTGGCGTCGACCGCCTTGATCCATGCCTCGCGGTCCCAGTTGCGGAAATCGCCCGGGGGCGGGCCGCCGGCGTTGGTGACGACGATGTCGAAGTCGTGGCCGAGCGCGAACACCGCGGCGCGGCCGGCCTCGGTGGTGATGTCGGCGGCCACGTGCTTGACGAAGGGGCCCGATGCGCCTGCGGCTTCGGTCAGCTTCTTTGCCGCCGCCTCCAGCGCCTCGGCGCCGCGCGCCACGATGACCACGTTCACGCCCTCGCGCACCAGCGCCTCGGCGCAGCCGTAGCCGAGTCCCTTGCTCGCGCCGCACACCAGCGCGGTCTTGCCTGCAATGCCCAAATCCATGTTGTTTGCTCCTGAACTGCAGGGGCGCTAGCGCCCCGTGCGTGTGAAAACGAAGATGCCCGCAATCACGAGCACCGTGCCGGCCGCGATCCACGCGGTGAACGGCTCGCCGAGTATGACCACGCCCATGAGGATGGTCGACAGCGGCCCGATCATGCCGGTTTGCGCCGCCATGGCCGGGCCGATGCGCTCGATGGCCATCATGACCATGAGGACAGGCACCGCGGTGCACAGCGTGGCGTTGAGCACCGACAGCCAGATGACCTCGGGCGCCACCTGCATCGCGGCGCTCACCGGCCGCATCAGCACGAACTGCAGGATGCACAGCAGGCAGGCCACGGTGGTGGCCAGCCCCACGAGCCGCAGCGACCCGAGGCGCTTGACGAATTCGCCGCTGTAGACGAGGTAGGCCGCATAGCTCACGGCGCTCAGGAACACGAGGAAGGTGCCCCAGGCCGCCGCCCCGCCGCCCTTGCCGCCGCCGATCCAGAGCTCGTGCCCGAACACGAGCAGCACGCCCGCATAGCTCACGATCATGCCAAGCACCTGCGGCCGCGTGGCGCGCCGCCGATACAGCAGCCAGCCGAACAGCAGCACCAGCGTGGGGTTGAGATAGAGAATGAGCCGCTCGAAGCTGGCCGAGATGTAGGCGAGCCCCGCAAAGTCGAGAAAGCTCGCGAGGTAGTAGCCCGAGAAGCCGAGCCCGGCCACGCCGAACCAGTCGCGCAAGGTGAGCGCGGGCTTGCCGCGGCCGGCCCACCATGCCATCACCGCGAACAGCGGCAGCGCGAACAGCATGCGCAGCATGATCAGCGTGATCGCATCCACGCCATAGCGGTAGGCCAGCTTGACGATGATGGCCTTGCCGCTGAATGCGACCGCGCCCAGCGAGGCGAGGATGAGGCCGGGCGCAAGGCTCCTTGCGCCGCTGGCAGAAGAAGAAGAGGGAATGCCGGTCTGTACGGCGGACTTGGTCATTCCCCGATCATCGCGCGGCCGTCAAAAGCCTGCAGCCAGGCCGTCGCGGCGCGGATCGCTGGCCGCCACGTAGCCTTCGACCGACGGATCGCCCGCGCGCCAGATGAACTGGCCGGCGCCGAAGTCCTGGTAGGAGTCGTCGATCACGTCGAGGTGGTGGCCGAGCTCGCGCAGGCCCTGCACCGTGGCCGGGTTCATTGCGGCCTCGACGTTGATCTCGAGCCCCGCGTTGAAGCGCCAGCGCGGCGCATCGCAGGCGGCCTGCGGGTTCTGCCTGTAGTCGAGCATGCGCACCAGCGTCTGCATGTGGCCTTGCGGCTGCATGTTGCCGCCCATCACGCCGAAGCTCATCACCGGCTGGCCGTCCTTGGTGAGGAAGGCCGGGATGATGGTGTGGAACGGCCGCTTGCCCGGCGCCACGACGTTCGGGCTCTCGGCCTTGAGGCTGAAGCCATGGCCGCGGTTCTGCAGGCTGATGCCGAACTCGGGCTCCACGCAGCCCGAGCCGAAGCCCATGTAGTTGCTCTGGATGAAGCTCACCATCATGCCGCTCTCGTCGGCGGCCGTGAGGTAGATGGTGCCGCCCTTGACGGGGTTGCCGGCCTTGAAGTCCTGTGCCTTTTTCACGTCGATGAGTCTCGCACGCGATGCGAGGTAGGAGTCATCGAGCATTTGCGCGGGTGTCACCGTCATCGACGATGGCTCCGACACATAGCGGTAGACGTCGGCGAAGGCGAGCTTCATCGCCTCGATCTGCAGATGCTGCGAAGCGACCGAGTCGACCGGCAGCGAGGCGATGTCGAACTTCTCGAGGATGCCGAGCGCGATCAGCGCCGCAATGCCCTGCCCGTTGGGCGGAATCTCGTGCAGCGTGTGGCCGCGGTAGTCGCGCGAGATCGGCTTGACCCATTCGGGCTGGTAGGCCGAGAGGTCGGCCACCGTGAGCGAGCCGCCCTGCTCCTTCGAGAACCTTGCAAGCGCCTCGGCGATCTCGCCGTTGTAGTAGGCCTCTCCCTTGGTGCGGGCAATGGCCTTGAGCGCGCGCGCGGCGGCCGGAAAACGAAACAGCTCGCCGATCTCGGGTGCGCGGCCCCAGGGCAGAAAGGACTGCGCAAAGCCTGGTTGCGACTCGAGCAGCGAGGTGGCGGCCAACCACTTGCCTTGCACCACCGGCGGCACCAGGTAGCCGCGCTCGGCGATGTCGATGGCTGGTGCCAGCAGGTCGGCGAAAGGCAGCTTGCCGAAGCGCTCGCTCAGCGCCACCCAGCCGCGCACCGCGCCGGGCACAGTGACCGAATCGATGCCGCGCATCGGCGGCGTGGCGGCATCGGCGCCGTACTTGGCCTTGAAGTATTCGGGCGTCCAGGCCTTGGGCGCGGGGCCCGAGGCGTTGAGGCCGTGCAGTTCCTTGCCGTCCCACAGGATGCAGAAGGCGTCGCTGCCCAGGCCGTTGCTCACGGGCTCGACCAGCGTCATCACGGCCGCCGTGGCAATGGCCGCATCGACGGCATTGCCGCCCTGCTGCAGCATGCGCAGCCCCGCCTGCGAGGCGAGCGGGTGCGACGTGGACACCACGTTGCGCGCGAAGATCGGAATGCGGGTGGAGAGATAAGGGTTGCTGAAATCGAAGTTCATGGGAATGTGCTCGCTTATTCGTTGGTGATCTTGCGCTCGACCACGATCTTTTTCCACTTGGCGGCGTCGGCCGCCACCATCCTGGCGAACTGCTCGGGCGTTCCGGAGGCAGCAGGCTCGATGCCCAGGCGCGAAAGCTTTTCCTTCACTTCGGGATCGGCCAGCGCTTCGTTCGCGGCCTTGTTGACGCGCGCCACGATGTCCGCCGGCAGCCCCTTGGGGCCGTAGAAGCCGAACCAGGTGTTCGACTCGAAGCCCGGCAGCGTGTCGGCGATCGACGGCAGCTCGGGCGCGAGCGGGCTGCGCTTGGGCGTGGTGACGCCCAGCGCGCGCAGCCGGCCGTCGCGCACGTGCGGCATGCCCGTGGGCAGCGAGTCGAACAGCACGTCGACCTTGCCGCTGATCAGGTCGGGAATGGCCAGCGCCGTGCCCTTGTAGGGAATGTGCGTCACGAACACCCCGGCCTGCGACTTGAAGAGCTCCGCCGTCAGCTGCACGATGGTGCCGTTGCCGCTCGATGCGTAGTTGAGCTTGCCGGGGTTCTTCTGTGCGTGGGCTATCCATTCGCGCACGGTCTTCGCGGGCGAGTTGACCGGCACCAGCATGATGCTCGGCGCGTCGCCCACATGCGCGATGGGCGTGAAGTCGCGCACCGTGTCATAGGGCAGCTTGCTGGAGATGGCCGGCCCGATCGAATGGGTGCTGGTGGTGGCCAGCAGCAGCGTGTAGCCGTCGGCCGGCGCCTTCGCGGCCATGTCCGAGCCGATGGCCCCGCCCGCGCCCGGCTTGTTGTCGATGACCAGCGTGGTGCCGAGCTTCTCGCTCATCTTCTGCCCGAGGGTGCGGGCAAAGAGGTCGGTCGCGCCGGCCGCCGGAAACGGCACGATGAGCCGCACCGGCTTGTTCGGGTAGCCCTGGGCCAGGCTGGTGGACGAGGCGGCCATGCACAGCAGCGCAACGGCGGCCCCTTGAAGGAACTGGATTCTTTTCATGGTGCTTGGATTCTGGCCCCGTGGAGAAACCTCGCATGCTATGCAGCCGCCGCACATCAAGCCAGATAATCCAGCTTATTCAACTATGAGCGCTGCTTATGACAAAGAACGCCACGGAAGAAGTCTCGCTGCAGCAGCTGCGGGCGCTGGCGGCGGTCGCCGAGTCGGGCAGCTTCACATTGGCAGCGGAAAGCCTGCAGCTGACGCAGCCGGCCATCAGCCACCTGGTCAAGCGCATGGAAGAGCAGCTCGGACAGCCGCTCATCGTGCGCGGCCGCCGTATCCAGCTCACGAGCGCGGGCCGAGTGATGGTCGAGACGGCCGTGCGGGCGCTGCGGATGATCGATGAATCGGTGGGCGCTTGCCGCTCCCAGTCGCAGCTGCGCGAAGGGCGCGTGGTTCTGGCCGTGGGCCACCTCACGGCGGGCGCCTTGCTGCCGCCGATGCTCGGCCGCTTCTCGCAGAAGCACCCGACGCTCGCAGTCACGCTGCTCGACAGCACGGCCGAGCAGATGATCTCGCGCATCCTCTCGCAAGAGGCCGACCTGGGCTTCGGTTCTGACATCGGGCAGAAACACTCCGAACTCGCGACCGAGCCGCTGTTCACCGAGCGCATGGCCCTCTTCGTACGCGACGACCATCCGCTCGCGCAGCGCGTGGTCGTCGATGCGAAGCACCTCGATGCGCTGCCCTTCATCCACGTCAACCCGGACGCCAACATCTGGCGCGCGGTGAGCCGCCAGCTGTCGAGCGTGGCAAATGTGTATCCGCAGGTGGTGCATCACGTCTCGATGCTGTCGACGGCTTTCGGCCTCATCCAGGCGGGCGCGGGCGTGGCGTTGCTGCCGCGCTATGTGGAGGTGCTGATGCCGGGCAATCTGCGCGCCGTGGCGGTGACACGTCCGACGCTCGAATACCCGGTCGTCGCAGTGCGGCTGGCCAAGCATCCGCTGAGCCCGGCGGCGCTGGCCTTTCTGGCCATGGCACGGCAGCACATGAAGCCGCCGCGCGCAAACAAGCCCTGAAAAAGAAAACGGCGCCCAGAAGGCGCCGTCGTTTTATTCGTGGAACACCGCGGAACCGGCTTTGCCGGGCCGCTGGTGTTGCCCCCTTGAGGGGGGAGTCGAGCTACACGAAGTGAGCGAGGGACGGGGGTGGGCCGTTTAATCCTCGACGAAGGCTTCTTCGCGTTTCGCCTTGACTGCCGGCAGCAGCACGATCACCAGCAGCAGCGCCGCGGCAAGCAGCAGGCCGAGCGAGATCGGACGCGTGACGAACACGCTCCAGTCGCCGCGCGACAGCAGCAGCGAGCGGCGCAGGTTTTCTTCCATCATCGGCCCGAGGATGAAGCCCAGCAGCAGCGGCGCAGGCTCGCAGCCCAGCTTGAAGAAGGTGTAGCCCACGAAGCCGAAGATGCCGACCATCCAGATGTCCCAGGTGTTGTTGTTCGTGGAGTACACGCCAATGGCGCAGAACAGCACGATGGCAGGGAACAGGAACTTGTAGGGCACCGTCAGCAACTTGATCCACATGCCGATCAGCGGCAGGTTCAGGATGACGAGCATCGCATTGCCAAGCCACATCGAGGCGATCAGGCCCCAGAACAGCTCGGGGTTGCTGGTCATCACCTGCGGGCCGGGCTGGATGTTGTGGATCGTCATCGCGCCCACCATCAGCGCCATCACCGCGTTGGGCGGAATGCCCAGCGTCAGCAGCGGGATGAAGGAGGTCTGCGCGCCGGCGTTGTTGGCGGCCTCGGGTGCGGCCACGCCGCGGATGTTGCCCTTGCCGAACGGCACTTCGCCGGGATGCAGCTTGGTCTTCTTCTCGATGGTGTAGGCCGCGAAGGCCGACAGCAGCGCGCCGCCGCCCGGCAGGATGCCGAGCGAGGAGCCCAGCGCCGTGCCGCGCAGCACGGCGGGAACCATGCGCTTGAAGTCTTCCTTGGTCGGGAACAGGCCCGAGACCTTGGCGGTGAACACTTCGCGCTCGTCGTCGGGACGCGAAAGGTTGGCAATGATTTCGCCGTAGCCGAACACGCCCATGGCAATGGCCACGAAGCCGATGCCGTCGGTCAGTTCAGGAACGTCGAAGCTGTAGCGCGCCACGCCCGAATTCACGTCGGTGCCCACCAGGCCCAGCAGGAGGCCCAGCACGATCATCCCGATGGCCTTGAGCAGCGAGCCCGAGGCCAGCACCACGGCGCCGATCAGGCCCAGGATCATCAGCGAGAAGTACTCGGCCGGACCGAACTTGAACGCGAGTTCGGTCAGCGGCGGTGCGAAGGCCGCCAGGATCAGCGTGCCGACGCAGCCGGCAAAGAACGAACCCAGGCCCGCAGCGGCCAGCGCCGGACCGGCACGGCCCTTGCGCGCCATCTGGTAGCCGTCGATCACGGTCACCACCGACGAAGATTCGCCCGGCAGGTTCACCAAAATCGCGGTGGTCGAGCCGCCGTACTGCGCGCCGTAGTAGATGCCGGCCAGCATGATCAGCGCCGACACGGGCGGCAGCGCATAGGTGGCGGGCAGCAGCATCGCGATGGTCGCGACCGGGCCGATGCCCGGCAGCACGCCGATCAAGGTGCCCAGAATGCAGCCGCCAAGGCAGTACAGCAGGTTCGTGAAGGTAAAGGCAACGCCAAAACCCATCGAGAGGTGGTCAATCAATTCCATGTGAGCAGCTTTCTTCTCAACCGGTGATGAAGGTCGGCCAGACCTGGATCTGCAGCTTGAGAGCCCAGATGAATGCGACATAGCTGCCGACGGCCAGCACGGTGGCCAGGATCAGCACGGTACGCAGCCTGAACTCGTGGCCCGCGAGGCTGGCGATGATCACGAGCGCGTAGATCGCGATGATCATTCCCATGGCCGGCACGCCGAGGCTCGGCAGGCCGCCCAGCAGGATGCCGAACGCGAGATTGGCGCCCAGGATGAACACGACCTGCTTCCAGGCCCACTTGCCGATCTTCTCGCCGTCGGTGGTTTCGACGGTCAGGCCGCTGAACATGATCCCCAGGCCGATGACGGCCATCAGAATGCCCAGCATCAACGGGAAGTAGCCCGGCCCCATGCGGGCGCCGCTGCCTACGCTGTAGGTGGTGGCGCCCCATGCGAACGCCACGCCCACGACCGCAAACATCAGACCCGAGAAAAAGTCTTTCTGACTCTTGATTTTCACGAACAGTCTCCTCGAACAAATTTCGATGCGAGATTGTCGAGTCAGCTGGTGGTCAGCCCGATGTGGATTCCACTAACCGAAAGACTAGGGTAACCCCCAGGGTTGGCGCGCGCTTTTTTCCGGCGCCTTGCCTCGCCTCACTCCAGCGGCGGCGTCGCGCTCAGCACTTCCTCGATGGTGGTGACGCCTTCGGCGATGCGCAGCGCCCCGGCCAGGCGCAGCGGGCGCATGCCGTCGATCACGGCCTGGCGGCGCAGCCCGGCCAGGTTGGGCTCCTTGGTGACCTGGGCCTTGAAGTCCTCGCTGATGCTCAGCAGCTCGTACAGGCCCATGCGGCCCATGTAGCCGGTCATGCGGCAGTCGACGCAGCCCACAGGCTTGTAGGCGCGCACCGAGCCGGTGATCTGCCAGGGCTTGACGATGGTCTCGAGCTTCTCGCGCGTGACCGTGTCGTCGGGCTGCTTGCAGTTGGGGCACAGCGTGCGCACCAGCCGCTGGGCCAGCACGCCGAGCATCACGGCGTTGATCAGGTAGGAGGGCACGCCGAGCTCCATCAGCCGCGTGATGGCGCTCGGTGCGTCGTTGGTGTGCAGCGTGCTGAACACCAGGTGGCCGGTGAGCGCGGCCTGCACCGCCATCTCGGCCGTGGCAAGGTCGCGGATCTCGCCGACCATGATGATGTCCGGATCCTGCCGCATCAGCGCGCGCAGGCCTTCGGTAAAACCGAAATCGAGCTGCGGCTGCACCTGCGTCTGGTTGAACGAAGGCTCGATCATTTCGATCGGGTCTTCCACCGTGCTCACGTTGACCTCTTCGGTGGCCACGCGCTTGAGCGTGGAGTACAGCGTGGTGGTCTTGCCCGAGCCCGTGGGCCCGGTCACCAGGATGATGCCGTTGGGACGCGTGACGAGCTGCTCCCAGCGCTGTGCGTCGTGCTGCGCAAAGCCGAGCGCGTCGAGGTCCTTCACCGCGGTGTCGGGGTCGAAGATGCGCATCACCATCTTCTCGCCGAAGGCGGTCGGCAGGGTGGACAGGCGCATTTCGACTTCGTCGCCGCGCATGTTGCGGGTCTTGATGCGGCCGTCGAGCGGGCGGCGCTTCTCGACCACGTCCATGCGGCCCAGCAGCTTGATGCGCGACACCATGGCGTTCATCACGCCCATGGGCATCTGGTAGGCCGGGTGCAGGATGCCGTCGATGCGAAAGCGGATCACGCCCTGCTCGCGCCGCGGCTCCAGGTGGATGTCGCTCGCGCGCTGGTCGAAGGCGTATTGCCAGAGCCAGTCGACCACCTGTACCACGCTCTGGTCGTTGGCATCGAGCTGCTTGGTGCTCTTGCCCAGCTCCACCAGCTGCTCGAAGCTCGCGCCGCCGGTGTTGCCGCCGGCCTTCTGCGCGGCGCGCACCGACTTGGCAAGCGCGAAGAACTCGGCCGTGTAGCGCTGGATGTCGGTCGGGTTGGCCACCACGCGGCGCACGGTGCGGCGCGACTGGCGCTCCACCTCGGCGATCCAGTCGGTCAGGAAGGGTTCGGCCGTGGCCACCACCACCTCGTTGGGCAGCACCTGCACCGGCAGCACCTTGTGGCGCTCGGCGTAGGCCGCGCTCATGGTGTCGGCCACCTTGCCCACGTCGACCTTGAGCGGATCGATGCGCAGGTAGGCAAGCCCGGCGCGGCCGGAGAGCCACTGTGTGAGCATTTCGAGGTCGAGCGGCTTGCCGTCGCTTTCGCGCGTCATGGCCACGTTGGCCAGCCGCACCAGCGGCGCCTGCCGGCTCTCGGCCTGGGCGCAGCGCGCGATGGTGCGCTTGGCTTCGACCGGAGAAATCACGCCGTCGGCGGCGAGCCATTCGATCAGGCGGCGCAGGTCGAGCGGGCCTTCGTGGCGGGCGGCCGGGGATGCGGGAACGGAAACAGCGCTCATGGGCCGGACGGTCGGGTGAGGGTGGGATTCAGCGGTTTGAACACGCGCAGCCATTTGGGCGCGGGCAGGCCCCATCGAGTCTGGATCGTTTGGGCGCGCTCGGCAAGGGCTTCGCGCCTGGGCCGGCTGGGTGCGCGCTGCGCCAGCACCACCGTGTTGCCTTCGCGCGTCGGCTTGAAGGCCCAGACCGCATCGGCGCCGAATGCACCGGCGATCTTCTCGAGGCTGCGCTCATAGCTCGACGAGCGGCCGAAGAGGTTGACCGTCATGCAGCCGTCCTCGCTGAGCAGCGCGCGGCAATCGGCGTAGAAGCCTTCGCTGTCGAGCACCGGCGCGGCGGCCTCATGGTCGTACAGGTCGACCTGCAGCGCATCGACCGTGCCCTGCCATTCTGGCTTGCGGATCTCCTGCGCGGCATCGGCGATGACCACGCGCAGCTTCGGGTCGTCGGCCGGCAGCTTGAACCAGCCGCGGCAGGCCGACACCACCTGCGGATTCAGCTCCACCGCAGTGGTGCGCATGCGCAGCGTCTTGCGGCAGAACTTGGTGAGCGTGGCCGCGCCGAGGCCCAGCTGCATCGCATGGCGGCTGGCCAGGCTCTTGGGGTCGGTGAACAGCAGCCAGGCCATCATGCGCTGCACGTATTCGAGCTCGATCTCGAACGGCGCGTCGAGCTTCATCGAGCCCTGGACCCATTCGGTGCCAAGGTGCAGGTAGCGGATGTCGCCCCAATCGGAAAAGTTGACTTCGGGGAGAACGGGAGTTTTGCTCGTGGCCATCAAAGAAGGTGGTGGGCGTCGAAGACCTCGCGCCAGGCTGCGAGCTTGCGCTCGAAGCTCCACGACGCGTTGGCGGGGCTGGTGGAAGGCAGCTGGTAGACCGGCACCCCGAGGGTGCGCGTATGGCGCGCGTGCTTGAAGCTCTCGCCGCCGTTGTGCGCAATGGCCGCCAGCCGGGGCAGGTGCAGGCCCGCGATGTCGTTGGCCACGGGCGCGCGGATGGCGGAGTCGAGGCTGCCCTCGCGCTCGCAGGCCGCATACACGTCCCATACGCCCAGGCCGCGCTCGAGCAGCCACTTTTTCTTCTCGGGATAGCTGTCTGCGCCCATGGGGAGCGGATGGTGGGGCCAAACGGCTTGCAAGATTTTCCAGAACTGATTTTGCGGATGCGCATAGTACTGCTGCAGTTCGAGCGAGCGCACGCCCGGGAAGCTGCCCAGGATCAGTACGACGGTGGCGGGCGAGACGATGGGGGCGAGGCCCGTGAGCACGGGGCTGCTGGTGTCAGGTACGGCGGGTGGGTTCATGGACAGGCTCTATCTTGGCACTGTCGCCCGCCCATGAAAAAACCCGCCGAAGCGGGTTTTTCTGAAGGCGGATGCCGATTACTTCTTGGCGGCTTCGTTCTCTGCGGTGCCGGGCACCTTCTCGCCGATCGCCTTGCCGGTGCTGCGCATGCCGTCGGCCGTCTTGTGGCCGGCGGTTTCAACGGCGTCGCCGGTCTTTGCAGCCACGTTCTTGGTGGCGTCGGCGGCCTTCTTGGTGGTGCGCTTGGTCGCGTTCCAGGCCTTCTTGGTACCGCGCTCGGTGGCGTCGACGGCCTTCCTGGTCGTGCGCTTGGTGGCATCGACCGCATCCTTGCCGGCTTCCTTCACCTTTTCGGTGGTGGTGGGTTCCGCAGTGGCCGGAGCCGGAGCGGCGGTGGCCGGCGCAGCGGTCTGGGCCACGGCGGACACGCCGATGGAGGCGAGCGCGAGGGCGAGCACGACGGGCACGGTGCGGATGAAAGATGTGTTCATGCAGAAGCTCCTTTGGGGGATGACGTATTGTTGAAGTGACGAACTTGCCACTGAACAGGAAACGGCACTTCGAACACCGAGGATGACAGCAAATGCGCACGCTTCCTTGCGCCATCGCAACTCGGGATATCGGCCTACGCGGGGTGCGGCCGGCCTTCCGACAAGGAGAGCAGACTTTCGAGCCGCGGCAGGGCTTCCAGCGCGTTGCGGGTGGTGGCCCGGGCCAGTTCATCGACTTCCATTCCGCGCAGCCGGGCCACCACTTCGGCAATGCGCGGCAGCTCGCCCGGTTCGTTGCGGCCCTGCGCTTCGCCGGCCGCGCGCTGCGCCTGGGTGCGGTAGAGCCAATGCGGCTGGATGTCGGGCGCATCGGTTTCCATCACCATCGATTCGAGCGGAAGCGTGGCCGCCAGCCGCCGCAGCTGCAATGCGCGGTCGAAGGTCACGGCGCCGCCGAAGCCCAGCTTCAGGCCGATCTCGATGCAGGCCGCGGCCTGCTGCTCGCTGCCGTTGAACGCATGGGCAATGCCCTGCCACGGCCGGCCGGCCGCGGTCTGCCGCAGGTGCTTGAGCACCTTGTCGACCGAGCGGCGCACGTGGATGAGCACCGGCAGATCGTATTTGCGCGCGAGTTGCAACTGAGTGTGAAAAAAGTGCTGCTGCTTGTCGCTGTCCAGCCCTTCCACGAAGTAGTCGAGGCCGATCTCGCCGACCGCGACCAGCCGCGGATCGCCGTGGTGCGCGGCAAGCTCGGCATCGAGCGCCTCCAGGTCGGCGTCCTCTGCATTGCCGGTGCACAGCGGGTGGATTCCGAGCGCATAGGCGTCGCCCTGCACCTGCGCCAGCTCGCGCACGGTCGCAAAGTTGAAGGCCGCCACGGCAGGAATGACGCACAGCACCACGCCCTTTTCGGCGGCCCGTGCACGGATGAGCGGCATTTCCGCACCGAATTCGGGCGCGTCGAGGTGGCAGTGGGTATCGACAAAAACAGCCATGGCCAGATGATGCCCGAAGGGATGCAAGGCAGAAGAAAGCGTGCTACTGTGACTCCCTACTGACCCGTCATCCCTTGCCGGAGGTGCCCCGATGCGCAGGCCCGCTTTCTACAGCCGTTCGCCCCGCACGCTGCCTCAAGCGGCCGATTCCGCGGCCGAAGAGGCTGCCGTGCCGTCGCCCGAGGGCGCAGCAGGCAACGGCGCGCCGCCCCCGACGTACGCCGAAACCGGCTGGCAGCCGGGCCGGCGCAGCTTCGCACTCCTTCTCGTGCTGTGCGCCGCGCTGGTGGCGGGCGGCGCCACCTGGTGGCCGCGGCAGGGCAAGGCATTGACGCAGAAGGACATCGATTCGGCCGTGCTGCGCACGCTGCAGACCAACACGCTTCCCTCGCCCGCCGCAAAGGCCGCGGAGATCGTGCGGCCCTCGGTGGTCCGGGTGGTCGGCTACGGCCCCGAGAAGGCCACGCCCGAGGCCAAGACCCAGAAGCGCGGCCGCAATCTCGCCAAGGGCAAGCCGCCCGAAGCCGATGCGCCGCCGGGCGAGGTCGAACGCGGCGTGGGCACGGGCGTCGTCATCGTCGACAAGGGCGTGATCCTCACCAACCTGCATGTCGTGGCCGGCGCCGAAACCATCAAGGTCACCTTCTCCGACGGGCTCGAGGCCGTGGCCACCATCACCGGCGTGCAGCCCGAGAACGATCTCGCGGTGCTGCAGGCCCAGAAGATCCCCGACGACCTGATTCCCGCCGCCATGCGCTCGACCGGAGACCTGCAGCCCGGCGACCAGGTGGCCGCGGTCGGTTTTCCGTTCGGCATCGGCCCCTCGGTGTCGGCCGGCGTGGTGTCGGGCCTGAAACGCTCCTTCCGCTCGCCCGAGGGCAAGCAGGAACTGGGCAACCTGATCCAGTTCGACGCGGCCGCCAATCCCGGCAACTCGGGCGGCCCGCTGATCAACATGGACGGCGAGGTGCTCGGCATCGTCACCGCCATCCTCAATCCCACGCAGCAGCGCACCTTCATCGGCATCGGATTTGCGGTGCCCATAGAGAACGCGGCCTCGGCCGCGGGCTCGCCGCCGTTCTAGCCAGGAACACCCACGCTTTCGATTGTTTACTGAGAGGCCCTCGCATGAGCACAGAGAACCCCTTTTCCACCTCTCCCGCCACGGCCGAACTGATGGAGCAGATCCTCTACGAGGTCAAGCGCGTGGTGGTGGGCCAGGACCGCTTCCTGGAGCGCGTGATGGTGGCCATGCTCGCGGGCGGGCACCTGCTGGTCGAAGGTGTGCCGGGCTTGGCGAAGACGCTCACCATCAAGACGCTGGCCGACACCGTGCGCGGCCAGTTCAAGCGCATCCAGTTCACGCCCGACCTGGTGCCGGCCGACCTGGTGGGCACGCGCATCTACAACCAGAAGACCGGCGAGTTCAGCACCTCGCTCGGCCCGGTGTTCGCCAACCTGCTTCTGGCCGACGAAATCAACCGTGCGCCGGCCAAGGTTCAGAGCGCGCTGCTCGAAGTGATGCAGGAGCGCCAGGTCACCATTGCCGGCGAAACGCACAGGGTGCCGCGCCCCTTCCTGGTGATGGCCACGCAGAACCCGATCGAGACCGAAGGCACCTATCCGCTGCCCGAGGCGCAGGTCGACCGCTTCATGATGAAGGTGCTGGTCGACTATCCGAGCGACGAGGAAGAGTTCGTCATCGTCCAGCGCGTGATCGGCTCGCTGGTCGAGGTCAATCCGGTGGCGACCACCGAGCAGCTCGCCACCCTGCAGGCCGAGGCGCGGCGCGTGTACGTCGATCCTTCGCTCATCCAGTACGCGGTCAAGCTGGTGTCGGCCACGCGCACGCCCGACAAGCACGGCCTGAAGGACATGCGCCGCTTCATCACCTTCGGCGCGAGCCCGCGCGCGAGCATCAGCCTGACCGAGGGCGCACGCGCGCTTGCGCTGCTGCGCGGCCGCAGCTATGCCCTGCCCGAGGACATGACCGCGCTGGTGCCCGACGTACTGCGCCATCGCGTGACGCTTTCCTACGAAGGCTTGTCCGAAGGCCTCACACCCGACAGCCTGATCGAGAAGATCATGAAGGCCGTTCCCGCTCCTCCCAAACCCCTCGAACATGAAAAGCTGGTGGCGTAAGGCCCCCGCGGCCGCGAACGACGAACGGCTCATCGCGCAAGCCGGCGGTGCAGAACGCGCGCTGCGCCGGCTCGAGTGGACCGTCATCCGCCGCCTCGATGGCCTGCTGCAGGGCGACTACCGCACACTGATGCGCGGCACCGGGCTCGACCTGGCCGATCTGCGCGAATACCAGCACCACGACGACGTGCGCCACATCGACTGGAACGTCACCGCCCGCCTGCAGACGCCGCACGTGCGCGTGTTCACCGAAGACCGCGAGATGGCGGCCTGGTTCGTGCTCGACCTGAGCCGCTCGGTCGATTTCGGCTCCGGCCTCAAAGCCAAGCGCGAGATCTCGGCCGGCTTCGTCGGCGTGCTCGCGCGCCTGCTCACGCGCCACGGCAACCGGGTGGGCGCACTGGTCTACGGCACCGACCTCGAGGCGGTGATTCCGCCGCGCAGCGGCCGCCGCCACGTGCTGCACCTGCTGCATGCGATGGAGCGCCGCGCCGACAAGGCCGAGGCCGCGCCCGCGCAAAAAGGCATGACGCGCCTGGCCGACCTGCTGAAATCGGCCGCCACGCTGATGCCGCGCCGCTCCACCGTTTTCGTGGTGTCCGATTTCCTGAGCGAGCCCGGCTGGGAACGCCCGCTCGGCCAGTTGGTGCAGCGGCATGAAGTCATTGCCGTGCGCCTGTTCGATCCGCTCGAACTCGAGTTGCCCGACCTCGGCCTGGTGCCGCTGCGCGACGCGGAAACCGGCGAGCAGCTCTGGGTCGACACGCACGACGCCGGCTTTCGCAAGCGCTTCGCGCGGCTGGCGGCCGAGCGCGAGGCAACGCTGCGCGCTGCGCTCGCGAAAGCGGGCGTCGACGCACTGGAGCTTTCGACCAGCGACGACCTGGTGGAAGCCATCGTTCGTTTCGCCGACCTGCGCAAGCGCCGCATGCGCATCGGCCCGGGCAGCATGAAGGCGGTGGCAGCATGACATTTCTCTGGCCTCAATTCCTCTGGTTGCTGGCGGCCTTGCCGCTGCTGGTGTTGCTCTACATCTGGCTGATCCGCCGCAAGAAGAAGCTCGCGGTGCGCTATGCGAGCCTGTCGATCGTGCGCGAGGCGATGGGCGCGGGCCAGAGCGTGCGCCGGCACATTCCACCGTTCCTGTTCCTGCTGGCCATGGCCGCCATGCTGGTGGCGGCCGCGCGGCCCATGGCGGTGGTGATGCTGCCGTCCAACCAGCAGACCATCATCCTGGCGATGGACGTCTCGGGCAGCATGCGCGCGGCCGACGTTCTGCCCAACCGGCTGGTGGCAGCGCAGGAAGCGGCCAAGAGCTTCATCAAGGACCTGCCGCGCCACGTCAAGGTGGGCATCGTGGCCTTCGCGGGCAGCGCGCAGGTGGCGCAGCTGCCCACCACCAACCACGATGACCTGATCACCGCGATCGACAGCTTCCAGCTGCAGCGCGCCACGGCCACGGGCAATGCGATCGTGGTGTCGCTCGCCACCTTGTTCCCCGACGCAGGCATCGACGTCTCGCAGTTCAGCGCGCCCAGCCGCCAGCGCGGCACGCCGATCGACCAGGCGGAAAAGCAGGCCAAGGAGTTCACCCCGGTGGCGCCGGGCTCCTACAGCTCGGCCGCGGTCATCATGCTGACCGACGGGCAGCGCACCACCGGCGTCGACCCGCTCGATGCCGCCAAGGCCGCGGCGGACCGCGGCGTGCGCATCTACACGGTGGGCGTGGGCACGGTCGATGGCGAGACCATCGGCTTCGAAGGCTGGTCGATGCGCGTGCGGCTCGACGAGGAAACGCTCAAGGCCGTGGCCAACAAGACGCAGGCCGAATACTTCTACGCCGGCACCGCCGCCGACCTGAAGAAGGTCTACGAAACGCTGAGCTCGCGGCTCACGGTCGAGAAGAAGGAAACCGAGGTCTCGGCGCTCTTCGCGCTCGGCGCAGCCATCCTCACGCTGCTGTCGGCGGGGTTGTCGCTGCTCTGGTTCAACCGGATTCTTTGACGGAGTCCAGCTGGTGCGCCGGCGGCGTCGCACCAACCGGCGGAGGCGACTTCACCGCCCCGATGCCGCCCAGGAACAGGTCGGCCACGATCGGCGCAATCGACGCATGGTCGAGCCGGCCGCCGGGCTTCATCCAGGTGAACATCCAGTTGATCATGCCGAACAGCAGCATGGTCAGCGGCTTGGCGAGATCGTCGCTCGGCGCGCCCGGGCGCAACGCCGACACGGCACGCGCAAACCCCGCCACCACTTCGCGCTCCTGGTCCAGCACGCGCTCGCGGTCTTCTTCTTCCAGGAAGCGCACGTCGTCGGTCAGCACGCGGTGCGCGTCCTGCGCCCCGGCGTATTCCTCGACGATGCGGTAGATGAAGCGGCGCAGGCGCTCTTCGTCGGTGTGAGTCGACGCCTCTTCCTCGGCCACCAGCGCCGCGAGCTTGGACACGTGCGTCTCGGCGATGCTGATCAAGAGGCTGCTCTTGTCCTTGTAGTAGTGGTAGAGCGTGGCCTTCGAGAGATTGCAGGCCTCGGCCACCTGGTTCATCGAGGTGGCGGGATAGCCGCGGCGCGCGAACAGCTGGGCGGCCTGCGCCAGGATGAACTCACGCTGGTCGTCGTAGGTGGCGGATCTTCCACGCGGCATCGGGTCTTCTTTCTTCCTTGATTGGAGTTGCGGGCAACCCGCGATCTTGCATGAAGCGCGCCGGCTAGCCGCGCCGGGTCGCAATGAGCGAGCGCACGTCGGAGGCTGGCAGGCGTGGCCGATCGGGCTCCATCTGCCGCAGGGGCGCAACCTCGCGCAGGCTGGCCAGGCTGCGCACCGTGAGCGCCTGGTAGGTCTGCGTGCCTTCGAGCTTCCAGGCGACTTCTTCCTCGCTCAGCATCTTCTTCACCTTGGCCGGAATGCCCGCCACCAGCGAGCGCGCCGGCACCTTCATGCCGGCCGGCACGAAGGCGCAGGCCGCCACGATGGCCTGCTCGCCGATCTCGGCCTCGTCCATCACCACCGCGTTCATGCCCACCAGCGCATCGCGCCGCACGATGCAGCTGTGCAGGATCGCGCCGTGGCCGATGTGGCCGTTGACCTCGACCACCGTGTCCTGGTCCGGAAAGCCGTGGATGCAGCAATGGTCCTGCACGTTGGAGCCTTCCTGCAGCACGATGCGGCCGAAATCGCCGCGCAGGCTGGCGCAGGGACCGACGTAGCAGCCGGGGCCGACGATCACGTCGCCTATCAGCACGGCGCTGGGGTGCACGTAGGCCGTCGGGTCGACGACGGGAATCACGCCGTCGATGGAGTAGCTGGGCATTCGATCGGTCTCCTTTGTTGTTGCGGGCTCAGGGTTTGCCCTGAAGCCACCCGCTTGTGCCGGCATCGAGGTCGATCTTAAAATCTACCGGACGGTCGGTCAATAGTGTTTAAGGATCAGAGACAAGCCCATGCCAGAACCTTTAGTTCTCACCAGCAATGCCGGCGCCGTTCGCACGCTGAGCCTCAACCGGCCCGCGGCGCTCAACAGCTTCACGACCGAAATGCATGGCGAATTGATGGCGGCGTTGAATCTTGCAGCCGGCGATCCGGAAGTGCGCTGCCTGGTGCTCACGGGTGCAGGCCGCGCCTTCTGCGCCGGGCAGGACTTGGCCGATCCCTCGGTCGCGCCCGACCCCACGCCCGGCGCCGCACCCAAGGACCTGGGCCATGTCATCTCCGCTTACTACGCCCCGCTCGTCGCACGGCTGCGCTCGATGCCGGTGCCCGTGGTCGCCGCCGTCAACGGCGTGGCCGCCGGCGCGGGCGCCAACATTGCACTGTGCTGCGACCTCGTCGTGGCTGCGCGTTCGGCCAGCTTCATCCAGGCCTTCACCAGGATCGGCCTCGTGCCCGACACCGGCGGCACCTGGCTGCTGCCGCGGCTCGTGGGTTCGGCGCGCGCGTTGGGCATGGCGATGCTGGGCGACAAGCTGCCGGCCGAGGAAGCCGCGCGAATCGGGCTGATCTGGCAGTGCGTGGACGACGCGGCACTGCCCGAAACGGCCGCCGCGCTCGCCTCGAAGCTGGCCGCCATGCCGACCCGCGCCCTGGTCGCCACGCGCCAGGCCATGGCCGCGGCGCAGGGCATGGATCTCGATGCGGCACTGGCCGAAGAAGCGCGCATCCAGCGCGAGATGGGCAACGCGAACGACTACCGCGAAGGTGTCGAAGCCTTTCGTGCCAAGCGCTCGCCGGTGTTCAAGGACCGCTGAGATGAAGCCTTGTTTTTCTTGTCGCGGCGAGGGTCATTCAGGGCGCTGCCGTTCAGGGCGCGCTCCCGCTGATGGGGTACCTTGCTCCGCGAATGTCCCCCGGCCTTCGGCCTCCTCCTTAATTTCGCTGCGCAAGGCACCCCATCAGCGTGATCGTTATTCAGCGCGGTGGTTAATCAGCCGCGAACCGACAGCGTGCCCAGGTGCACAGGGCATCGGGTGCTCCCCGCAGCGAAATAAAGGAGGAGCCGAAGGCGGGGGACATTCGCGGAGGGGAGTACCCGGTGGCCTGTGCACGCGCCCCGAACAACAGAACCAAGAAACACAAGCCCCGGAGACAAAGCCCAGCACAGGCGGAACCCAAGAATGACCGACACCACCCGCACCCCCCAGCAGACCGCCGAGTACGTCCGCGACGGCATGTTCGAGAACGACAACGCCAGCAAGGGCCTGGGCATGCGCATCGTCGAGGTCGGCCCCGGCCAGGCCACGCTCGAGATGCGCGTGCGCACCGACATGCTCAACGGCCATGCCATCTGCCACGGCGGCTTCATGGCCACGCTGGCCGATTCCACCTTTGCCTTCGCGTGCAACTCGTACAACGAGCTGACCGTGGCCTCGGGCTTTTCCATCGACTTCATCGCACCGGCACGCGAAGGCGACGTGCTCACCGCGCGCTGCTTCGAAGTGTCGAAGGCCGGCCGCACCGGCGTGTACGACACCGAGATCACCAACCAGCGCGGCGAGCGCGTCGCCATCTTCCGCGGCCGTTCGTACACCGCCAAGGGCCGCCCCGCCGTTGCCGCCTGAGGAGACACAAGCCCATGACAGCCAGACACCCCGCCCCCGGCGAACTCGAGCCCATCGAAACCGCGAGCCGCGACGAGATCACTGCGCTGCAGATCCAGCGCCTGCGCGCCACGCTGCAGCGCGCCTACGACAACGTGCCGCACTACCGCCAAGCCTTCGATGCCAAGGGCGTGCACCCTCATGACCTGAAGTCGCTCGCCGACCTGTCGAAGTTTCCGTTCACGGTGAAGACCGACCTGCGCGACAACTACCCCTTCGGCATGTTCGCCGTGCCGCGCGCGCAGGTGGCGCGCATCCATGCCTCGTCGGGCACCACCGGCAAGCCGACCGTGGTGGGCTACACGCTGAAGGACATCGACAACTGGGCCGACCTCGTCGCGCGCTCGATCCGCGCGGCGGGCGGCCGCGCCGGCGACATGGTGCACGTGTCGTACGGCTACGGCCTGTTCACGGGCGGCCTGGGCGCGCACTACGGCGCCGAGCGCGCGGGCTGCACCGTCATCCCGATGTCGGGCGGCCAGACCGAGAAGCAGGTGCAGCTGATCCAGGACTTCAAGCCCGACATCATCATGGTCACGCCCAGCTACATGCAGGTGATCATCGAGCAGTTCGAGCGAATGGGCCTCGATGCCAAGGACAGCTCGCTCAGGATCGGCATCTTCGGCGCCGAACCGTGGACCGAGGCCATGCGCCGCGACATCGAAGGCAAGGCCGGCCTCGATGCGGTCGACATCTACGGCCTGTCCGAAGTGATGGGCCCCGGCGTGGCCAGCGAATGCGTCGAGAGCAAGGACGGCCCCGTCATCTGGGAAGACCACTTCTACCCCGAGATCATCGACCCCGACACCGGCGAGCTCAAGGCCGATGGCGAGGAAGGCGAACTGGTCTTCACCTCGCTCAGCAAGGAGGCCATGCCGATCGTGCGCTACCGCACGCGCGACCTCACGCGCCTGTTGCCGCCCACCTCGCGTTCGTTCCGCCGCATGGGCAAGATCGTCGGGCGCAGCGACGACATGATGATCATCCGCGGCGTCAACGTCTTTCCTACGCAGGTGGAAGAGATCGTGCTCGCGCACAGCGCGCTCACCGGCCTGTACCAGGTGCGCGTGAGCCGCGAAGGCCTGCTCGACCAGGTCGAGGTGCACTGCGAACTCACACCGCACGAGGCCGCCGCGGCCGACCGCAATGCCATCTCCGACTGGGTGCAGCAACGCGTGAAGACGCTCATCGGCATCTCCACCCGCGTGGTCGTGCACGGCCCCGACGAAATGGAGCGCACGCAGACCGGCAAGGCCCGCCGCGTGATCGACACGCGCCCGCGCTGAGCCGCCCGCGCGCCCACACACCGCACAGAAAGGACACGCACATGTACACCCAGGCAATGGACACCATGGGCAAGGATGCAGGCGACGGCAAGCAGAAGAAAGCCGTGCGCTCCGCCGAGGAAATGCGGCTCGAGGAGCGCTTCGACGCGCACATCGACGCCGGCGACTTCATCGAGGCGAAGGACTGGATGCCCGAGCACTACCGCAAGACGCTGGTGCGCCAGATCAGCCAGCATGCGCATTCCGAGATCGTCGGCATGCTGCCCGAAGGCAACTGGATCGGCCGCGCGCCCACGCTCAAGCGCAAGGCCATCCTGCTGGCCAAGGTGCAGGACGAAGGCGGCCACGGCCTGTACCTGTATGCGGCCGCCGAAACGCTGGGCACCTCGCGCGACCAGATGTTCGATGCGCTGCACAGCGGCAAGGCCAAGTACAGCTCGATCTTCAACTACCCCACGCTCACCTGGGCCGACATGGGCACCATCGGCTGGCTGGTCGACGGCGCGGCCATCATGAACCAGGTGCCGATCTGCCGCTGCTCGTATGCGCCCTATGCGCGCGCCATGATCCGCATTTGCCGCGAGGAGAGCTTCCATCAGCGCCAGGGCTACGAAGCGCTGCTGACGATGATGACGCACGGCACCGAGTCACAGAAGGCGATGGTGCAGGACGCGGTCAACCGCTGGTGGTGGCCCTCGGTCATGATGTTCGGCCCGCCGGACGACCAGTCGCCCAACAGCGCGCAGTCGATGCGCTGGGGCATCAAGCGCTTCAGCAACGACGAGCTGCGCCAGAAGTTCATCGACGCCGCCGTCGAGCAGGCGCACATCCTCGGCGTGACCCTGCCCGACCCCGACCTGAAGTGGAACGAAGAGCGCCAGGCGCACGACTTCGGCGCGATCGACTGGAGCGAGTTCTGGCGCGTGATCGGCGGCGACGGTCCCTGCAACCGCGAACGCCTGCAAGCCCGCGTCGATGCCTGGGAAGAAGGCGCGTGGGTGCGCGAGGCCGCCATGGCGCACGCCAGCAAGCAACCGATGAAGGAGGCTGCATGACCACCGATACGAAACAGGAATGGCCCCTTTGGGAAGTGTTCGTGCGCAGCAAGGCGGGGCTCGATCACAAGCATTGCGGCAGCCTGCACGCGGCCGACCCGAAGATGGCGATCCAGATGGCGCGCGACGTCTACACGCGCCGCCAGGAAGGCAGCAGCATCTGGGTGGTGCGCTCGGACCAGATCGTGGCGAGCGACCCGGGGGACAAGGACATGTTCTTCGATCCGGCGGAGGACAAGGTGTACCGGCATCCGACCTTCTACAAGTTGCCCAAGTCCGTGGACCACATGTGAGCGGCACGCCATGCAAGCATCGATCGAACTGAACCGCACGCCCGCCGTGCAATACCTGCTGCGCATCGGCGACACCTGCCTGGTGCTCGCGCAGCGCCTGGGCGAATGGTGCGGCCATGCGCCCGTGCTGGAAGAAGACATTGCCATGGCCAACATCGCGCTCGACCTCGTCGGCCAGGCCCGCGCATTGCTCACGCACGCCGGCAAGCTCGAAGGCGAAGGCCGCGAACACGACGAAGACCAGCTCGCCTACCTGCGCGACGAGCGCGACTACTTCAATCTCACGCTGGTCGAACTGCCGCGCGGCGACTTCGCGTTTGCCGTGGTGCGCAACACCATGGTCGCCACGCTGCTCAAGCTGCTGTGGCAACGCCTTGCCGCATCGAGCGATACCGAAGTGGCCGCCATCGCCGGCAAGGCCGTGAAGGAAGCGCGCTACCACCAGCAGCATTCGGGCGACTGGGTCGTGCGGCTCGGCGACGGCACCGATGAATCGCGCCGCCGCACGGAAAAGGCACTGAAGCAGCTCTGGCTCTACATGCCCGAGCTGTTCGAGAGCGATGCGGTCGATGCGCAAGCCAGCGCGAGCGGCCTCGGTCCCGCATGGAGCGAACTGCGCGAACCGTGGCTCACCGAGATGCAGCAGGTGCTCGACGCCGCCGGGCTTTCCATGCCGCAGGAGACCGCCTTCCGCAGCACCGGCAAGCAGGGCGTGCACAGCGAGCACATGGGCTACATCCTGGCCGAGATGCAGCACCTGCAGCGCAGCTATCCCGGAGGCGTGTGGTGAACGCCGCCCTCGCATCGCGCATCGACGCGGCCTGGGCCGTGCTGCACACCGTCCTCGACCCCGAGGTGCCGGCCGTGTCGGTCTGCGACCTGGGCATCGTGCGCGAGGT
This sequence comes from Variovorax sp. SPNA7, assembly GCF_033807855.1. Taxonomy (NCBI): domain Bacteria; kingdom Pseudomonadati; phylum Pseudomonadota; class Betaproteobacteria; order Burkholderiales; family Comamonadaceae; genus Variovorax; species Variovorax sp. SPNA7. Next base: position 1,315,777 of record NZ_CP138513.1, on the reverse strand, counting down.
GGTCGAACATGACGACGGGCTGGAGATCGTGCTCACGCCGACCTACTCGGGCTGCCCCGCGACCGAGGCCATCGAGCACGACGTGCTCGCGGCCATCGAGCAGGCAGGCCTCGGCCGCGCACGCGCCACCCTGCGCCGGGCGCCCGCCTGGAGCAGCGACTGGATCAGCGAAGAAGGCCGCGCCAAGCTCAAGGCCTACGGCATCGCCCCGCCGGCCCACCTCACGCCAGAAGCTGCAGCCAGCACCGCCATGCCCATCCGCCTCTTCGGCCGCATCGCCGGCGGCGAACGCATTGCCTGCCCGCGCTGCGCGAGCGAGCGCACCGAACGCCTCTCTGCCTTCGGCTCCACCGCATGCAAGGCGCTCTACCGCTGCCTCGCCTGCCGCGAACCCTTCGAACACTTCAAGCCGATCTGAGCGATGAGCACCCTCTTCCACCCCTTGCGCGTGAAGGCCGTCGAGCCCGACACCTCGGAGGCCGTCATCGTCTCCTTCGAGGTGCCGCCCGAGCTGCAGCAAGTCTTCGGCTTCACGCAGGGCCAGTACCTCACGCTGCGCCGCGACATCGACGGCCAGGACCTGCGCCGCTCGTATTCGATCTGCGCCGGCCTGGACGACGGCGAACTGCGCGTGGGCGTGCGCAAGGTGCAGGGCGGCGTGTTCTCCAACTGGATCAACGCGCATCTGCAGCCCGGCGATACGGTGCAGGTGATGGCGCCGCAGGGCCGCTTCTTCGTGCCGATCGAGCCGGGCTCCGCGCGGCATCATGTCGGCATTGCGGGCGGCAGCGGCATCACGCCGATCCTCTCGATCATGAAGACCGTGCTGGCGCGCGAGCCGCTGAGCCGCTTCACGCTGATCTACGGCAACCGGCAGCTGCAGTCCACGATGTTCAAGGAAGAGATCGAGGACCTGAAGAACCGCTACATGACGCGGCTCGCGCTGCAGCTGGTGTTCTCCGACGAGCAGACGGATTCGCCGCTCGGCCGCGGCGTGATGAACCGCGAGAAGATCGGCGAATTCCTGAACACGCTGGTGCCGGCCGCCAGCATCGACCACGCCTACATCTGCGGCCCGTTCCAGATGAACGACGAGGCCGAGGCCGCGCTGCTCACCGCCGGCGTGCCCGAGGAGCGCATCCACATCGAGCGCTTCGGCGTCGCGCTGCCTTCGGCCGCGTCGGCAGGCCAGGTCGGCGCAGTGGTGCACGAGGCCCTGCCCGGCGATGCCAAGCAGGCGCGCATCACCATCGTGCGCGACGGGCTGCAGCGCGAGATCACTTTCACCGAAGGGCAGCCGAGCATCCTCGATGCGGCTTCGGCGGCCGGCCTCGAAGTGCCGTTTTCCTGCACCTCCGGCGTATGCGGCACCTGCCGCGCCAAGCTGGTGGAGGGGGAAGTCCGCATGGAAAGAAACTTTGCGCTCGACAAGAATGAGGTGGCCGCGGGATTCGTTCTGTGCTGCCAGGCGCACCCTCTCACCGAACGCGTCACCCTGTCCTTCGACGAGCGCTGACCTCATAACAATTTTTCAACCGGAGACAAACCAAAATGAAATTCTTCAAGCCCCTGCTGATCGCAGCGCTGTGCACCACCGCCGTTGCGGCCTGGGCCGACGTCAATGTCGGCGTGACGCTGTCGGCCACCGGCCCGGCCGCATCGCTCGGCATTCCCGAGAAGAACACCATTGCGCTGATGCCCAAGACCATCGGCGGCCAGAAGATCAACTACATCGTGCTGGACGATGCTTCCGACACCACGGCGGCCGTGGCCAACACGCGCAAGCTCATCGCCGAGAACAAGGTCGACATCGTGCTGGGCTCGACCACCACGCCCAACTCGCTCGCGATGATCGACGTGGTGAGCGAAGCCAAGACGCCGATGATCTCGATTGCCGCATCGGCCCGCATCGTCGAGCCCATGGACGCCAAGAAGCAGTGGGTCTTCAAGACGCCGCAGAACGACATCATGATGTCGCTCGCGATTGCCGAGCACATGGCCGCGAGCGGCGTGAAGACGGTGGCCTTCATCGGCTTCTCCGATGCGTACGGCGAAGGCTGGTCGCAGGAATTCGCCAAGGCGGCGGAGCTGAAGAAGCTCAAGATCGTGGCCAACGAGCGCTATGCGCGCACCGACACCTCGGTGACCGGGCAGGCCCTGAAGATCATGGCCGCCAAGGCCGACGCGGTGCTGGTCGCGGGCTCGGGCACGCCGGCCGCGCTGCCGCAGAAGACGCTCAAGGAGCGCGGCTACGCCGGCAAGATGTACCAGACGCACGGCGTGGCCAATGCCGACTTCCTGCGCGTCGGCGGCAAGGACGTGGAAGGCACCTTCCTGCCTGCCGGACCGGTGCTGGTGGCCGAGCAGCTGCCCGCCAGCCATCCGGTGAAGAAATCGGCCTTGGCCTATGTCACCGCCTACGAGGCCGCGAACGGCAAGAACTCGGTGTCGACCTTCGGTGCGCACGCCTGGGACGCGGGCCTCTTGATGACCTCGGCCGTGCCGGTGGCGCTCAAGAAGGCGCAGCCCGGCACGCCCGAATTCCGCGCCGCGCTGCGCGATGCACTCGAACAAATCAAGGACGTGTCGGGCGCGCATGGCGTGTTCAACATGACCGCCAACGACCATCTGGGCCTGGACCAGCGTGCCCGGGTCATGGTCAAGATCGAGAACGGCGCCTGGAAATACCAGCCCTGAAACTCGGCTCGCCCCCAGGCTTCGCGCACTTCGTGTCGCTTCTCCCACCCCCTACCGGGGGCAACACCAGAGGCCCGGCAAAGCCGGTTCCTCGGTGTTCCTGACCTGACTCACGGGCGCTGCCCGAAGGTAGTTGTATGGATCTGCAGATCGCCCTGCTTCTGGGGCAGGACGGCATCGTGAACGGCGCCGTCTATGGATTGATGGCGCTCGCGCTGGTGCTGGTGTTCTCGGTCACGCGCGTCATCTTCATTCCCCAGGGCGAGTTCGTCGCCTTCGGGGCGCTGTCGATGGCGGTGCTGCAGGCCGGCCGCGTGCCAGCCACGCTGTGGCTGCTGCTCGCGCTGGCGGCGATGGTGCTGGTGGTCGAGTTCTGGCGCTGGAAGCGCGGCGCGGTGGTCGACTGGGCCTCCGCGCTCGCCTGGTGCGTGGTGCTGCCGCTGGCCGCCGCCGCGCTGGTGCTGCTGCTCAAGCCGACCTCGATGGCGGGCCAGGCGCTCACCACGCTGCTGCTCATCATGCCGCTCGGGCCGCTGCTCTATCGCCTGGCCTACCGGCCGTTGGCCAGCGCCAGCGTGCTGATGCTGTTGATCGTCTCGGTCGCGCTGCATGGCGTGCTGGTGGGGCTGGGCCTGCTCTTCTTCGGTGCCGAGGGCTATCGCACCACGGCGTTCTCCGAGGAGCGCTTCGACGTCGGCGGCATTCCGGTCAGCGGGCAGTCGCTGGTGGTGGTCGGCGTCACGCTGCTGCTGGTGCTTGCAATGTTCCTGTTCTTCGGCCGCTCGATGATCGGCAAGGCGCTGCGCGCCACCGCCATCAACCGCGTGGGCGCGCGGCTGTCGGGCATTCCGACGGAGCTCTCGGGCGACCTGAGCTTTGCGCTCGCGGCGCTCATCGGCGCGGTCTCGGGCCTGCTGATTGCGCCGCTCACCACGGTGTACTACGACACCGGCTTCCTGATCGGGCTGAAAGGCTTTGTCGCCGCCATCGTGGGCGGGCTGGCGAGCTATCCGCTGGCGCTCGCGGGTGCGCTGCTGGTCGGGCAGCTCGAGGCCTTTGCCTCGTTCTGGGCCAGCCCCTTCAAGGAAGTGCTCGTCTTCACGCTGATCATTCCGGTGCTGTGGTGGCGTTCGCTGCACAGCCATCATGTGGAGGACGAGGAATGAACAACACGCCGTCCAACAACACCGCAACTGCCACCGCCGCACCGGCCGGCCGCGCGCTGGTCACGCCCCGGCAGCTGACGCTCGCCTGCGTGGCGGCGCTGGCCCTCGCCTGGGGCTTCCTGCCGGAGTTCACGGTCTCGGTCCTCAGCAACATCGGGCTCTATGCGCTGGTCGCGGCCGGGCTGGTGATGCTCACCGGCGTGGGCGGCATGACCTCCTTCGGCCAGGCCGCGTTCGTCGGCATGGGTGCCTATGCCACCGCGTGGATCTGCACCTCGCCCACGGCCGCCGCATGGCTGGGCGGCGCCGTGAGCCCCGCGCTGCTGCCTTGGGCCGGGCTCCTGCTCGGCCTCGCCTTCACCTTCGCGCTCGCCTGGGCGCTGGGCGCGGTCACGCTCAAGCTGCAGGGCCACTACCTGCCGCTGTGCACCATCGCCTGGGGCCTGAGCCTGTACTACCTGCTCGGCAACATGGATTTTCTCGGCGGGCAGACAGGCATCACCGGCGTGCCGCCATTGGTGATTGCCGGCTACTCGCTGGCCACGCCGCGCGCGCTGGGCGTGGTGATCTGGGCCGTGCTGCTGCTCGCGCTGTGGGCCATGCACAACCTGCTCGACTCGCGCGAAGGCCGGGCCATCCGCGCACTCAAGGGCGGCCGGCTGATGGCCGAGTCGATGGGCGTGGACACGGCGCGCCACCGCGTGAAGCTGTTCGTGCTGGCTGCGCTGCTGGCGGCCGTCTCGGGCTGGCTCTATGCGCACCTGCAGCGCTTCGTGAACCCGACGCCCTTCAACCTGAACATCGGCATCGAGCTGCTGTTCATGGCGGTGGTGGGCGGTGCGGGCCACCTGTGGGGCGCGGTGCTGGGCGCCGCGCTCATCACGCTGCTGAAGGAAAAGCTGCAGGACCTGCTGCCATCGCTGCTGGGCAGCAGCGGAAACTTCGAAGTGATCGTGTTCGGCCTGCTCATGCTGTTCGTGCTGCAGCGCTTTGCGGATGGCCTGTGGCCCACGCTCGCACGCATCGCCGGCCGCTGGGTGCGCCCGCATGCCACGCCCGCGAGCCATACCGCACGGGCCGTGCAGCTCGTGCAACGCAACCTGCCCGCCCGGGGCGAGGTGCTGCTGCAGGCCACCAAGGTCAGCAAGCGCTTCGGCGGCCTGGTGGCCAACAACGACATCTCGATGACGCTGAAGGCCGGCGAGATCCACGCGCTGATCGGACCGAACGGCGCGGGCAAGAGCACCTTCTTCAACATGGTCTCCGGCGTGGACGATCCGAGCGCCGGCGAAGTGCGGCTCGCAGGCCAGGTGATGACGGCAAAGCCCTCGCGCGTGTTCGCCGCGCTCGGCCTGGGCCGCACCTTTCAGCACGTGCGCCTGCTCGGGCAGCGCAGCGTGGCCGAGAACGTGGCGCTCGGCGCCCACCTGCGCGCCAGGCGCGGATGGCTCGCCGCGATGCTGCGGCTGGATCGCGCCGAGGAAGCCGCGCTGATGGCCGAGGCGCGCCGCCAGATCGAACGCTGCGGCCTCGGCGCGCACGCCGACACGCCGGCTGCATCGCTCTCGCTCGGCCAGCAGCGCGTGGTCGAGATTGCGCGCGCGCTGGCCGGCCAGCCTTCGGTGCTGCTGCTCGACGAGCCCGCCGCGGGCCTGCGCCACCTGGAGAAGCGCGCCCTTTCCGTGCTGCTGGGCCAGCTGCGCGCCGAGGGCCTTGGCATCCTCGTGGTGGAGCACGACATGGAATTCGTGATGAACCTGGCCGACCGCATCACGGTGCTCGAATTCGGCACCGTGATCGCCACCGGCACGCCGGCCGAAGTGCAGGCCAATCCGCGCGTGCTCGAAGCCTATCTGGGCGGCGCCGACGACGAACTGCTGGAGGACGCACGATGAGCACCCCGATCCTCCAACTCGACGGCTTCTGCGTGGCCTACCGCAGCGTCGAAGCGGTGCACAGCGTGCAGCTGCATGTGAACGAAGGCGAGATCGTCACCGTGATCGGCCCCAACGGCGCCGGCAAGACCACGCTGCTGTGCGCGGCGATGGGCCTCTTGCCCTCCACCGGCAGCCTTGCGCTGCATGGCGAGCGCATCGCGCGGCCGAGCGTCGAGACCATGGTGGCACGCGGCGTGGCGCTGGTGCCCGAGCGGCGCGAGCTGTTCGGCGATATGTCGGTCGAGGACAACCTGCTGCTCGGCGGCTTCTACCAGTGGCGCAAGGGCAAGCGCGACCAGCGTGCGCGCATGGAAGAGGTGTTCGAGATCTTTCCGCGGCTGCGCGAACGCAAGCCGCAGCTGGCTTCGACGCTCTCGGGCGGCGAGCGCCAGATGCTGGCCATCGGCCGCGCGCTGATGGCGCGCCCGCGGCTGCTGATGCTCGACGAACCTTCGCTCGGCCTGGCGCCGCTGGTGGTGCGCGAGGTGCTGCGCGTGGTCTCGCAATTGCGAAGCCATGGCGTCTCGGTGCTGCTGGTGGAGCAGAACGCGCGCGCCGCCCTGCAGGTGGCCGACCGGGCCTACGTGCTCGAGATGGGCGCCGTGGCGCTCGAAGGCCAAGCGCGCGAATTGATGCACGACCAGAGAATCATCGACACCTACCTGGGCATGGGAAAGAAGGAATGACCCCGGATTTTCTCCCTCCCCTTCCGGGGAAGGAGCAATACCAAGACAGCGAAAGGACACCCGCATGACCACCCTTCAAAGCTACATCGCCGGCCGCTGGATCGGCCAGCAGGGCGCGCAGCAGCTGCGCAGCGCCGTCAACGGCCAGCCCGTGGCCAGCACGCACGCCGAAGCCATCGACTTTGCCGAGGCACTCGGCCATGCGCGCCGCATCGGACTGCCCGCGCTGATGGCGCTCGACTTCCAGCAGCGCGCCGAGCGGCTGAAGGCGTTGGCCAAGCACCTGGCCGCCCACAAGGAAACGCTCTACGCGATCTCGGCCCACACGGGCGCCACGCGCACCGACAGCTGGATCGACATCGAAGGCGGCGCCGGCACGCTCGCCGCCTATGCCGGCATCGGCAGCAACGAGCTGCCCTCGGGCAACCTGGTGCACGAAGGCCCGGCCTTTGCGCTCGGCAAGAAGGGCGGCTTTGCGGGCACGCACATCCTGGTGCCGCGCGGCGGCGTGGCGGTGCACATCAACGCCTTCAACTTTCCGGTGTGGGGCCTGCTTGAAAAATTCGCGCCCAGCTTTCTCGCGGGCATGCCCTGCATCGGCAAGCCGGCCACGGCCACCAGCTACCTCACCGAGGCGCTGGTGCGGCTCATCGTGCAGTCGGGCATCCTGCCCGAAGGCAGCCTGCAACTGGTCGTCGGCGGCACGGGCGACCTGCTCGACCGGCTCGAAGGCGCCGATGTGGTCACCTTCACCGGCTCGGCCGATACCGCCGCGAGGCTGCGCGTGCACCCGAACCTGGTACGCCACTCGATCCCGTTCAACGCCGAGGCCGATTCGCTCAACTGCGCAATCCTCGCGCCCGACGTGACGCCCGACGACGAGGAGTTCGATCTCTTCGTGAAGGAAGTGGCGCGCGAGATGACGATCAAGGCCGGCCAGAAGTGCACCGCGATCCGCCGCGCGATCGTGCCGCGCCATCACCTGGATGCAGTGGCCGAACGGCTGCGCGCGCGACTGGCCAAGACCGTCATCGGCGATCCCTCGCGCGAAGAAGTGCGCATGGGCGCCCTCGCCTCGCATGCGCAGCAGGCCGACGTGGCCGAACGCGTGGCGACGCTGCTGCAAGGGGCCGAGCTGGTCTACGGCGAGCGCGACGGCTTCTCGCCGGTGGGCGACGGCGTGGCCGGAGGTGCCTTCTTCGCGCCCACGCTGCTCCTGAGCCGCAAGCCGCTCGAGCACGACGCCGCACACGATGTCGAAGCCTTCGGCCCTGTCAGCACGCTGATGCCCTACGACGGCATCGACGAAGCCCTGGCGCTGGCCGCACGCGGCCGCGGCAGCCTGGTCGGCACGCTGGTCACGCGCGACCCGGCCATCGCGGCCAAGGCCATTCCGGTGGCTGCCGCCTGGCACGGCCGCCTGCTGGTGCTCGACCGCGAAGCCGCCGCCGAATCGACCGGCCACGGCTCGCCGCTGCCGCAGCTCAAGCATGGCGGCCCGGGCCGCGCGGGCGGCGGCGAGGAGCTCGGCGGCCTGCGCGCGGTGAAGCACTACCTGCAGCGCGCCGCGGTGCAAGGCTCGCCCACCATGCTGGCCGCGATCACCGGCGAGCACGTGCGCGGCGCGGCCGTGCGCGAGAGCGAGGTGCACCCGTTCCGCCGCCACTTCGAGGACCTGCGCGTCGGCGACTCGCTGCTCACGCACCGCCGCACCGTCGGCGAGGCCGACATCGTGGCCTTCGGCGGCATCTCGGGCGACTATTTCTACATGCACTTCGACGAGGTCGCGGCCAGGGAGTCGCCGTTCGGCAAGCGCATCGCGCATGGCTACTTCGTGCTGTCGGCCGCGGCGGGCCTGTTCGTGTCGCCCGCGCCGGGCCCGGTGCTCGCCAACTACGGCCTCGACACGCTGCGCTTCGTCAAGCCCGTGGGCATCGGCGACACCATCCGCGCGCGCCTCACGTGCAAGCGCAAGATCGACCGCAACAGGAAGGACGCGAGCGGCCAGGGACAGGGCGTGGTGGCCTGGGACGTGGAGGTGACGAACCAGGACGGCGAGCTGGTCGCGAGCTACGATATCCTGACCCTCGTCTCCAAGAAACCAGAAACCACCTGATGTTCGATCTCACAGGAAAAGCAGCACTCGTCACCGGCGGCAACGGCGGCATCGGCCTGGGCATGGCCCAGGGCCTCGCCAAGGCGGGCGCCCGCGTCGTCATTGCCGCGCGCAACGCGCAGAAGTCGGCCGCCGCGGTCGAGGCGCTCAGGGCCCTGGGCAGCGACAGCTTCGCGCTCGAAGTCGACGTGGCCGACGAAGCCTCGGTGCAGAAGGCGGTCGACCAAGCAGCCGCGCGCTGCGGCCGTCTCGACATCCTCGTCAACAACGCCGGCACCACCGTGCGCAAGCCCGTCGACCAGCTCGCACTGGACGAATGGCACAAGGTGATGGACACCAACCTGACCAGCGCCTTTCTCTGCAGCCGCGCCGCGCACCCGCACCTGAAGGCGGCCGGTGGCGGCAAGATCATCAACATCGGCTCGATGATGTCGATCTTCGGCGCGCCCTATGCGCCGGCCTATGCCGCGAGCAAGGCGGGCATCGTGCAGCTCACCAAGTCGACCGCGCTTTCGTGGGCGGCCGACAACATCCAGGTCAACGCAATTTTGCCGGGCTGGTTCGAGACCGAGCTGACCGACGGCGCCCGCAGCCAGATTCCGGGCCTCTACGACCGCGTGGTGGCCCGCGCGGCGGCCGGGCGCTGGGGCCAGCCGGCCGACATCGCCGGCACCGCGGTGTTCCTTGCGAGCCCCGCCTCCGACTACGTGACCGGCACCGCGATCCCGGTCGACGGCGGATTCTCCATCTCTGGCTGAAGCCGGGCGGCCCGTGTAAATTCGGCCGCCATGCTTCTCTGGTTCCAGATCCTTCTCTTCATTGCCGGCACGGCCGCGCTGCTGTACGTTTCGCGCGGCCCGCTGCGCCAGCCCGGCTCGCATGGCTTCTACCGCTTCTTCGCGTGGGAATGCATGCTGGTGCTGATCATCGTGAACCTGCCGGTGTGGCATGTCGACCCGCTGTCGTTCACCCAGTTGCTGTCCTGCGTGTTCCTCGCGCTGTCGATCTGGCTGCCGATCCATGCGGTGAAGCTGCTCAAGGCCCACGGCAAGCCCACCGAGGCGCGCAGCGACGATCCGGCGCTCTACGGTTTCGAGAAGACGTCCTCCATCGTTTCCACCGGCGCCTTCCGCTACATCCGCCACCCGATGTACACGGCACTGATGCTGCTTGCCTGGGGCGCCTTCCTCAAGCAGTTCACCTGGCTCACGCTGGCGCTGGTGCTGGCGGCCACGGTGCTGCTGTTCCTGACGGCCCTGAGCGATGAAAAGGAATGCATCGCGCATTTCGGCGACGACTACCGCGCGTACATGCGCGGCACGCGGCGCTTCATTCCGTTCGTGCTGTAGCGGGCGGTCGTTCTTCTCAGGCGGAAGTACCGCCGTTGCCTGAACGCAGGACGGGCGCCAGCGGGCGCGCATCGACCGCTTCGCCATCGACGATGAAATGCCCGCCCGCCACGTGATGCAGCGTGCGCAGCTCGTCATGCCCGGTGAAGTTCCACCGGCCATCGGCGAACACGCGCGCATCGGCCTGCGCCGCGATCACCTCGCCCAGGAACAGGTCGTAGCGCTGCTGGATCGGCGGCTCGGGCAGCAGGCGGCATTCGAGCCAGGCCGCGCAGCCTTCCAGCAGCGGCGCCTCGGTCGCGACGCCCGCGAAGGTCTGCAGGCCATAGGACGCGAACTTGTCGTGCCCGTCGCGCTCCACGATCTCGCGGCCCGAGCTGTTGCCCAGCGCATCGGTCAGGTCGAGCTGCGCGCGCGTGGGCACCTGCAGCGCGAAGCTGCCCGCGCCTTCGAGCAGCACGCGCGTCCAGGTGCTCTTGTCGAGCACCACGGCCACCTTGGGCGGATCGAAGTCCAGCGGCATCGCCCAGGCCGCGGCCATGATGTTGCGCTGGCCGCCATGCGCGGCACTCACGAGGACGGTGGGGCCGTGGTTCAGGAGACGGTAGGCCTTGTTCAACGGAACCGGCCGGCGGTGAGAGGCATTCATGCGCGGGGAACTCGCGAAAGCGAGTCCTGAGGATGGAGGCCCGCCAGCCTACCAGCAGGCGCCGGGCCTTGCTCGGCCGGGGCTCAGGCGCCCGGTTGCCTCTCACGCCGCATAGGCGTCGCACAGGGCGAGGTACTCATCGCCCGAGATCTCCAGCGCAGTTGCGCGGCGCAGCACGCGGGCCTTCGGCTTGGGCAGGTCGGTCTTGATCTGGATCTGCTTGCCAATGGGAATGCCCATGTAGTCCTGGTTGACCCAGGTGTTCTCGACGATGTTGTGCCATGGAAGCAGCAGGCCGTTCTCGAAGGTCAGGCCCTGGTGGCCGATGACGAACGCGGGCGTCCCGATGTTGGCCAGCGTGCGGATGCACTTGACGGCCAGCCACGCGGCCAGCAGACCGAAGCCCGCCGCAATGAGGATACCGATGTTCTTGTCCTGCGCGCGGATGCAGAGCACGGCCAGCACAAGTGCCACCACCACCCAGAGGGTGGTACCGGCGATCAGCCGCGTGCGGGAGTAGAAGACGGGGCGGTCCTGGCGGGTTTTTTCCTGCTGGCTGGCGGAGCTGTAGATTTCCATTTTTATTAAGTCGCTGTATCGCTGTGTGTTGCAGATGGAGGAAAGAAAGAGAGGGCTCAGGCCGACGGAAGGCGCTGCATGAGGCACACCATCAGCACCGGTTCGTTGTCGATCTTCGAGCGATCGATCTTGCGGGTCCTGCCGTTGGCGACGATCACCAGGTGCTCGTCGACGCCCATGGCTTCGGCGTCGGACTGGGTGCGGATCGTGTCGATGCTCGACCACGCGATGAGCTGGTCCTTGTGCACCAGGCCGTCCGCATTCAGCGCCAGCGCACCGAAGGGCACGGTGTCGCCGGCATGCAGGCGCCGCTCGACGTCGTGCCGCAGCGCCTCGCCCACGGCTTCTTCCACTTCGGCGACCAGCGCATGCGCGTCGTCCCACAGGTCGAGCCGCAGCCGCAGCGTCTTGCCGTCGCGGGTGGTGAGCAGCAGGTGGTTGCGGTTGTGGCGATGGCGCAGCCGCGTCACGTCGGCGAAGGCCACGGTCGTCGCACCAAGCTGCAGGCCATGCGCGCCCAGGGTCAGCACCTGCGGGGTTCGCAACCACGCGAAGAAGTCGCTGCCCTTCCAGCCGATCAGGTAGATCGCGGCCGGGATCGCCAGCACCAGCACGAAGAAGGCGCCCTTATAGCGAACGAAGTCCGGAGTGACGAGGTAGGGAAGGATGTATATCTTTGCCGGCACCAGCACCATGGCGCAGAAGACATAGATCGCGGCAAGGCCGGCCAGCACACAGTAGAACGCGTAGCGCGGAAAGATTCGGTCGTGACGAAGAGGCATGTGAGGCACCCAATGCGTCGACAACGGGCGTGGTGGCGTGAAGCTGAATTGCGCGCACGAAGATACCAGCGGGAGGCCTCGCTCTCGAGGCTGCGCGAGCCTTGCGGCATCTTTTTTTTGGGACAGGCACCGCCCGCCGCGAAGTCGATTAACCAGGAAGATTTACGTTTGATGCCTGCTTCGACGCAACCGCTGCTTAAGCATTCATCGGGCTATGGGCAACTCGGTGGCAGGGCGGGCCTCGAAGTCAGAGCGCGACGAATGCCGCCCAGAGCAACGCGATGGCACCGACGATCGAGCCCCACGCACCGACCATGTTTCCAGCATGGACGAGCTTGCCCAGGCCAGCGCCATCGGAAGACAGCCCGCGCTGGCCCGTGATCGCGGCCAGGGGCGTGGAAACGCAGAAACCGTAGCCTGAAACGATCAGCGCAACGGCAATGACCCAGATGACTGGAGCGGAGACCGCGAGCAAGGTCAGCACGGCCGCCGTCGCGAGCATCAGCGTCGCGCCGATGGGCAGGCTCAAGTGCGCCACGCGCCAGGAGTTGACGATGTGGGCCGGCGCATTGCGCTTGATGGCCTTGGCATAGGGCGCGCCGAGCAGGAGCCCGAAAAGCAGGATCACTGCTGCGTGGAAAACGAGATGGCGTGCTGCCGTGTGCATGGAAAGTAGGAGCCTGGAGGTGGCGCACATCCTAACCGGGGGCTTGCTGTTCGGGGCGCGATCACGCCGACGGGGTACCTTGCTCCGCGAATGTCCCCCGGGCTTCGCCCTCCTCCTTAATTTCGCTGCGCAAGGCACCCCATCAGCGTGATCGTTGCAAAGAACGGTCGTTGATCAGCGATACACCACGAGCGTGCCCTGGTGCACAGGGCATCGGGTGCTCCCCGCAGCGAAATAAAGGAGGAGGCGAAGCCGGGGGACATTCGCGGAGGGGAGTACCCGGTGGCCTGTGCACGCGCCCCGAACACAAGACCCCGACGCAACATGCGCCTCAGCTTCCGCGCGTCAGCATCCGCCCTGCCCGCGCGAGCACCTTCGCTTCAGCGCCGCCACCTCGATACGCCAGCATCCCATTCACGAACACCCGCTCCACCCCCAGGCTCACGCCGTGCGGCTTGTCGTAGGTGGCGGTGTCGGCAATGGTCTCGGGGTCGAACACCACCACATCGGCCATCGCACCCACACGCAGCAAGCCGCGGTCTGCAATGCGCAGGTTGCGCGCGGTCATGCCGGTCATCTTGTGCACGGCCTGCTCGAGCGTGAACAGGCGGCGCTCGCGCCAGTAGCGCGCGAACACGCGCGGGAACGCGCCCCACAGGCGCGGATGCGGATGGCGGTCGTGCGGCAGGCCGTCGCTGCCGATCATGGTGAGCGGGTGCGCAATGACGCGCTCCACGTCTTCTTCCTGCATCTGGAAATAGCAGGCGCCGCCGGGCTTCAGACGCAGGCACGCCTCCTGCTCGGTGGTGCCCCACTCGCGCGCGATGTCGGAGATCAGGCGGCCGGTCATCTCGGGGTGCGGGTCGGACCAGGTCAGCAGCACGTCGATGACGCCGTCGACCAGGTCTTCGCGCAGCACGGTGGAACCGGCCACGTAGGGGTACACGTCCATCGAGATCTTCTGCCGCTGCGCGAGCGCTTCGATCAACGGCAGCGTTTCCTTCGTGCGGCCCCAGTTGGCGGGGCCCGCGCACTTGTGGTGCGAAATGACCAGCGGCACGCCGGCGCTGAACGCCGTGCCGCCCGCTTCGTGCAGCGCCTCGATGATCTGCTGCATCTCGCTGCGCAAGTGCGTTGCATAGACGCCGCCGTGCCTTGCCACGACGCGCGCGAGCGCGGTCACTTCTTCGGCCGGCGCAGCAAATGCTTCTTCGTAGAACAGCCCCGACGACAAGCCGTGTGCGCCCTCGGCCATGCAGCCCTCGAGCAGAGCCGCCATGCGCGCGAGCTCGTCGCCGCTCGCGGGCCGGTCGAGCGCTTCCATCGCAGCGAAGCGCAAGGTGGTGTGCCCCACCAGCGCCGCCACGTTGAGCGCGGGCTGCACGGCATCGACGGCCGTGCGGTACTCGGCCATGGTCGCATGCTTGAACGATTCCGCGCCCAGCAGCGTGAGCGGCGGCTTCGACTGCGGCGTGCGGTACGGCGCGAGCGAGATGCCGCAGTTGCCCGTCACCACGGTGGTGATGCCCTGCGACACCTTCGGCAGGCACAGCGGGTCGCGCAGCACGATGGCATCGTCGTGCGTGTGCGCATCGATGAAGCCGGGCGCGATCACCTTCGTTCGGCAGTCGACGATCTCGATGTCTTCGAGCGCGAGGCCCTCGGGCAGCCGCCCGCGCTGGCCCTCGCCGAGCGCGACGATGCGGTCGTCCCGCAGCAGCACGTCGCCCGGCCACGAAGGCCCGCCCGAGCCGTCGACCACGAGTCCGGCCTCGAGCAGGATGGCTTTCGGTCGATCGCTCACGATGCGCGGCCTCCGGTGTTGATGCCGCCGCCGTCCCAGCTTTGCAGCGGATGCGTGGTGGCGTCGATGCCGTGGCGCTGGAAGGCCTCGCGTGCGCGCTGCAGGCGCTGCACCGCAGGCTCGCCGCGGCGCTGCGCCACCAGCACCGTGAGGATCTCGATGGCCGTGAGGTGCGTCAGGTAGGCATCGATGCCCACGTGCATCACGGCGTCGTCGGGCACCGAGAGGCCCAGCAGGAAATCGGCCTTGGCCGCCAGGGCCGTGCCGGGCCGCGTGAGCGCGACCACCTTGGCACCCTGCCCGCGCGCGATGTCCACCGCGTCGAGCAGCGAAGGCATGCCGCCCACGTGCGAGATGGCGATGACCACGCCGCCCGGACGCTGCGCCGCACCCGCCACCTGCTGCAGGTGGTAGTCGGCCCAGGCATTGGCCGAGAGGCCGAGCCTGAAGAGCCGCGCCTGCAGGTCGTTGGCCATGAACCACGAGGTGGCGCCCGCGCCGTACAGGTCGACGTGCGGCGCGGCCGCGATGGCGGCCACTGCGCCTTCGAGCACCTGCATGTCGAGCTGTCCGCGCACGCCGGATACCGAGGCCGCCGCGCTGCGCGCGATCTTGCCGACGACTTCGTCGGCCGCATCCTCGATGTTCACGCGCCGGTGCAGCGGCGATCCGCCGAGCGCCAGCTCCTGCGCGAGCGCGAGCTTGAATTCGCGCAGGCCCGCAAAGCCGAGGTCGCGGCAGGTGCGCATGATGGTGGGCACCGAGCTGCGCGAGCGCTCGGCCAACTGCTCGAAACTCTCTTCGAGCGCGCGGTCGGGGTCTTCGAGGATCAGGTCGAGAATCGCGCGCCGCGTGGCGGGCGCGCTGCCGCGGGCCTGTGCGATCTTCTGAAGCAGGGAAGGGGTCATCGCGGCGGGTTCAGAAATGCATGGCGACGGCGTCGCTCACGCGGTAGTTTTCTTCGATCACCGGCATCCAGTGCCATTTGTCGAAGGTGGTGCAGGGGTGCGAGATGCCGAGGCCGACGCGGTCGCCGACGGCAGGCGCCTGCGCCTCTTCGGCGGCATCCCAGCGCAGGTAGGCGTGCTGGTCGTTGAGCGCGGTGATCTTCCAGCCGGCGGGCACGGCCTGCGCTTCGAGCATGCCGCGTGCGGCGCGTGCGATGGGCACCGGCATCGACAGGTCGAAGGAGATGTCGCGCTTGCCCACGGCAAGGATCGCCAGGCCCGGCTCGGGCCGCGACTGCACCGTGGCCCACACTTCCATCGCGGGGCGCAGGCTCTCGCCGCAATCGCAGCCCAGGCGCTCGTCCACCACGCTCACCATGCGCTTGTAGAAGCCGTGGTCGTGCGTCACATAGCAGCCCGAGCGCAGCAGCCCGCGCACCGGCGAACCCAGCGCGGGCTTCAGGCGCCCGGCCACGAGGTCGAAGATGGCCGAGCCGCCGGCCGAGACCAGCACCTCGTCGGTCTCGAACAATTGCTGCGCGTCGCAGTGGCGCGCGATCGCTTCCACGCGGTCCATCAGCGTGCTGGCGTAGGCCGTGTCGGCTTCGCTGGAACCGGTGGCGCCCTGCCCTTCGTAGGTTTCGATGCCCACGAGCTTGACCGCATCGCTGGCACGCAGCCGCGTGGCGAGCGCCACGGCTTCCTCATGCGTGCGGCAGCCGGTGCGTGCACCCTCGACGCCGATCTCCAGCATGACCTCGAATGGCACGCTCTCGGGATGGCGCCTCGACCAGTCCTCGATCAATGCGAGCTGCGCCAGCGAATCGACCAGGAACACCACGCGCAGGTCGGCGTGCGCCTGCAGCAGCAGCTGGATGCCGGCCAGGTCTTCGTCGCTCACCACCTGGTTGGCGATGAGCGTGCGGCGCGCGCCGGCCGCCACGCCCACGCCAAGCTGCGTGACGGTGGCGAAGGTCAGGCCCCAGGCGCCGGCGTCGAGCTGGCGCTGGAAGAGCTGCGGCGACATGGTGGTCTTGCCGTGCGGCGCCAGGTCGATGCCCCATGCGCGCACGCGCGACTGCATCCAGGCCAGGTTGTGCTCGAGCGCCTCGCGCTTGAGCACGGCCAGCGGCAGCGGCAGGTCGCCCGCGAGCACGTTCCATCCCGCGGCGCCCACTTCGCTGCGGCGGCGCGGCGGCTGGGTACGCGGGTAGCCCTTGAAGCTGCTGCCCAGCAGCGGGTCGTTGAAATCCTGGTCGGCGGTGGTGGTAGCGGTCATGGTGTTCATGCGGCGATGTTGGAGAGCAGCTCTTTTCGGATGCAGGCGCTGTAGTGTCCGGCGGAAATCTCGTCGAGCGGCGGCACGGTCTGCGCGCAGGCCTCGATGGCGTGCGGGCAGCGGGTGCGGAACACGCAGCCCGAGGGCGGCGAGATCGGGCTCGGGATGTCGCCCTTGAGCGCGATGCGCTCGGTGGCAAGCGTCGGATCGGGCTTCGGGCTCGCGGCCAGCAGCGCCTGGGTGTAGGGGTGCGAAGGCCGCGCGAACAGCTCGTCGGTGGTCGCCACTTCCATCACCTTGCCAAGGTACAGCACCACCACGCGGTCGCACAGGTACTCGACCACGTCGAGGTCGTGCGAGATGAAGAGCATGGTGAGACCGAGCCGCTCGCGCAGGTCGGCCAGGAGGTTGATGACCTGCGACTGGATCGACACGTCGAGCGCCGACAGCGGCTCGTCGGCCACGATGAACTCGGGCTCGACCGCGAGCGCGCGCGCCACGCCGATGCGCTGGCGCTGCCCGCCCGAGAACTCGTGCGGAAAGCGGCTTGCATGCTCGGCGCGCAGGCCCACGGTTTCGAGCAGCTCGGCAATGCGCTTGTCGCGCGCGGCCGCGCCCTTGTGCAGGCCGTGCGTGGAGAGCGCCTCGCCGAGGATGGCGCTGATGCGCATCTTCGGATTCAGGCTCGCATACGGGTCTTGAAAGATGATCTGCAGCTTGCTGCGCAGCCGGCGCATGCGTTCGCCCGACAGCGCGCCGATGTCGTCGCCGCGGTAGAGCACCTGGCCCTCGGTGCGTTCGACCAGGCGCAGCACGGTGCGGCCGATGGTGCTCTTGCCCGAGCCCGATTCGCCGACCAGGCCCAGCGTTTCGCCGGGCTGGATCGCGAAAGACACGTCGTCGACTGCGCGCACCGGGCGGTCGCTGGCGCCGAAGTACTTCTTGAGTCCGCGGACTTCGATGAGGGGAGCGGCGGTGGTCATGGGGATGTCGTGTTGGCTCCTTCTCCCGCTTGCGGGAGAAGGCGGGGGATGAGGGTGTTTGCGAGAGCGCTCGGGGGCACCCTCACCCCAGCCCTCTCCCGCGAGCGGGAGAGGGAGCAAGGCGGGGACAACGGCGCGCGGGTCATGCAACCCTCGCAAGTTGAGCATCCGGCTGCACGCGAATGCAGCGCGCCTGCCGGTCCTGCCGGATATCGATCAGCGGCGGAATCGCTTCCTTGCAGCCCGCCAGTGCATGGTCGCAGCGCGGCTCGAAGGCGCAGCCCGGCGGCGGTGCGAGCGGGCTCGACACCTGGCCGCGGATCGCGAACAGCCGCTTGGGCTTGGGCTGCCCCGGCAGCCGCGCCTTGCCCGGCAGGCAGGCCAAAAGGCCCTGTGTGTACGGATGTTCGGGCTGCGCGAACAGCGGCCGCACGGGCGCGCTTTCGACCACGCGGCCCGCATAGAGCACCACCACGTCGTCCGCATGGTGCGCGACCACGCCGAGGTTGTGGGTGATGAAGAGAATGCTCATGCCGGTCTCGGCCTGCAGCCGGCGCATCAGCTCGAGGATCTGCGCCTGGATGGTGACGTCGAGCGCGGTGGTGGGCTCGTCGGCGATCAGCAGCATCGGGTCGCAGGCCATGGCCAACGCGATCATCACGCGCTGGCGCATGCCGCCCGAGAGCTGGTGCGGGTATTCGTGGATGCGCTGCGCGGCCGCGGGAATCTCGACCAGCTCCAGCATGCGCAGCGCATGGGCCATGGCTGCCTTGCGGTCCAGGCCCTTGTGCAGCCGCACGCTCTCGGCAATCTGCTCGCCGATGGTGAAGACCGGGTTCAGGCTGGTCATCGGCTCCTGGAAGATCATCGACAGCTGGTTGCCGCGCAGGCTGCGCATCTCGCGTTCGCCGATCTGCAGCAGGTCGAGCGTCTTGCCCTCGCGGGTCACGAAAGAAGCCGAGCCGCTGACCTGCGCGTTCGCGGTCTTGGGCAGGAGGCGCATCAGCGTGAGGCTGGTGACCGACTTGCCCGAACCCGATTCGCCGACCAGCGCCGTGGTCTTGCCGGGCTGGATCGAGAAGCTCACATCGGCCACCGAACGGATCAGGCCGTCCTCGGTGGGAAAGCTGGTGCTCAGGTTGTTGACCATGAGACGCGGTGTGTTCGTGGCGTTCGTCATCACAGGGTCTTCTTGAGCTTGGGGTCGAGCAGGTCGCGCACGCCGTCGCCCAGCAGCTGCAGCGAGAGCGCGGTGAAGATGATCGCCAGCCCCGGGAACAGCACCACCCAGAAGGCCTGGTGCGCGTACTGCTGGCTGCCCGCGACCATGGTGCCCCAGGTCGGAATCTCGGGCGGCACGCCCACGCCGAGGAACGAGAGGCCCGCCTCGGCCAGAATGGCGTAGGCGAAGATGAACGACACCTGCACGAGGATCGGCGACATCAGGTTCGGCAAGATGTGCCGCCACAGGATGCGCGAGGTACGCACGCCCAGCGCGCGCACCGCCTCGACGAACAGCAGCTCGCGCACCACCAGCGTCGAGGCCCGCACCACGCGCGCCACGCGCGGCGTGTAGACCAGCACCAGCGCGAGCACGGTGTTGATCAGCGACGGGCCGAGGATGGCCACCAGCGCAATGGCCAGCAGGATGTCGGGGAAGGACATCATCGCGTCGACCACGCGCATCAGCGGCGCGTCCAGGCGGCGGAAGAAGCCGGCCATCAGGCCCAGCACCGTGCCCGCGACCACCGCGCCCAGCGCGGTGAGCGCCGCAATGGCCAGCGAATAGCGCGCGCCATGCACGATGCGCGAATACATGTCGCGGCCGAGCTCGTCGGTGCCCAGCAGGTGCTCGGCGCTCGGCCCCTTCAGGCGCTGCAGCACGGCGGTGTCGTTGGGGTCGATGGAGGCGAACAGCGGCGCGCCGATGGCAAGCACCGCAATGACCAGCAGCACCAGCGCGGAGACCATCACGATGCGGCGGTGCATCAGCTGGCGGAGCATTCGGGGCATTTGCATTCCTGTTCCCTCAGACTTTCACGCGCGGATCGACCACGGCATACAGCAGGTCGATGGAAAAATTGATCAGCACGTAGATCGCCGCAATCACCAGCAGCGCACCCTGGATCACCGGATAGTCGCGCCGCAGCACCGCGCTCACCACCAGGTTGCCGACGCCCGGCAGGCCGAACACGGTCTCGGTGATGACGGCGCCGCCGATCATCAGCGCGACCGTGAGGCCGATCACCGTGACGATGGGCACCAGCGCATTGCGCAGCGCATGCTTGAGCACGACGGTGCTTTCGCTCAGGCCCTTGGAGCGCGCGGTGCGCACATAGTCTTCGCCGAGCACGTCGAGCATCGAGGCGCGCGTGAAGCGGATGATGAGCGCCGAGTTCAAGAGGCCCAGCACCGTGGCCGGCAGCACCAGCGCATGCAGGCGTTCGGGGAACGGCGCATCGGGCGCGCCGTAGCCCGACACCGGGAACCACCCGAACGACACGGCAAAGATCTGAATGAGCACGATGCCGAGCCAGAAGCTCGGAATGCTGGCGCCCAGCATCGCAATGCCGGTGAAGAGCTGGTCGACCACGCGACCGCGGAACACCGCCGAGACGATGCCGCAGGGCACGCCGATCAGCGCTGCGATGGCCACGGCCATCAGCGCGAGCAGCGTGGTCGGTTCGGCCCGCTCCCACAGCGCCTGCGTGACCGGCCGCTGCAGGAAGATCGAGGTGCCGAGGTTGCCCTGCAGCACTTCGCGCAGCCAGTAGCCGAACTGCACGGGCAGCGGCTTGTCGAGACCGTACTCCTTCTGCACGCGCGCGATGTCGGCCGCGGTGGCCTGGTCGCCCAGCAGCACCGAAACCGGATCGCCCGAGGCCGCGCGCGTGAGCACGAAGACGAGCACCGCCACGATGGCGAGCACGACGAGCATGCCGGCGGCGCGGGAAGCGAGATAGCGAAACATGTGTGGTTGGCTCCGTCGCGCCCGGGCGGTTACTTGATCCTTGCGTTCCAGAAGAACGGCCAGGTCGCGGGCTGGTAGTTGTCCAGCGCCGGGCTCTTGGCCGAGAGGCCGTTGAACTTGCCGACGTTGATGTACGGCACTTCTTCGTAGACCACCTGCTGCACCTTGCCCCACAGCGCGCCGCGCTTGGCCGGGTCGCTCTCGACGTTGAAGGCCTGCAGTGCCGACTTCTTGGCGGGCGAATCCCACCAGCCGGGCGCGCCGTCGCCCAGCTGCGGCGGCGAGAGCATCGGCTCGGGGAACTGGCCCGAGTGGGTCACGTAGATGTCCCACAGCTTCGGGTCGTTGCGGCGCTGCACCAGCGTGGCCCAGTCGACCACGTTCAGGTCGACCTTGAAGCCGGCGCGCTTGAGCTGCTCGGCCATCAGCAGCGACATGTTGTAGTGGAAGTCGTACTGGCGGCTGGTGAGCACGCGGATCGGCTCGCCCTTGTAGCCGGCCTTGGCCGCGGCCTCCTTGGCCTTGGCGGCGTTGCGCTCGTTGTAGAGCGTGGTGCCCGCGGTCGAATAGAACGGCGAGCCCTTGGGAAAGTGGTTGCCTTCGGCCACGAAGAAGCGCGTGTCGCCGAAGCCGGCCGCGAGCATCTCGCCTTCGCCGAGCGCCGACTGGATCGCCTGGCGCAGCGCCTGGTTGGAAGCCACGCCTTCCTTGGTGTTGAGCACCAGGTACGGAAAGCCGAACGACGGCGTCATGATCGGCACGGTCTTGCCGCCCGACTTCTCCAGCCGCGGCAGCGCTTCGACCGGCAGCAGGTCGGCAAAGTCGTACTGGCCGGCCAGTGCGCCTTCGACGCGCGTGCTGGCATTGGGCACCGGCACGAAGCGCAGCTCCTCGATGGCCGCCTCGCGCTTGCCGCCGTAGCCGCTCGCGGGCTCCTTGCGCGCCGTGTACTTGTCGAAGCGCGTGAGCAGCACGAACTGGTCGGGGCGGCGTTCCTTGAACTTGTAGGGGCCGGTGCCGACGAACTCCTTGAGCGGCGAAGCAATGGAATCCTTCGCCATGATCGCGGCCATGCCGCTGGGCAGCGCGAGCTGCGAGAGCAGCGGCGCATACGGCGCCTTCAGCACGATCTCCACACCCAGCGGGCCCTTGGCCTTGAGGCTTTCGATCTCCTTGCCCACGGCCTTGCCACGCGGCGACTGGTCCATCCAGCGCTGCAGGCTCGCCACCACGTCGTCGGCATTGAGTTCGCGGCCGTTGTGCAGCATCACGCCCTTGCGCAGCGTGATCGCGTAGGTCTTGCCGTCGGCCGAGATCCTGGGGCTGCTCTCGGCCAGCATGGGCACCACGTTCCACTTGGCGTCGAAGGTGTAGAGCGTCTCGTACACGTGCTGCATGATGGTTCCGACCAGGTCGGCGGTGGACGCCATCGGGTCGAGCGTTTGCGGCTCGGCCACCATGGCCAGCGTGGCAAAGTTGCGCGGCCCCTGGGCATGGGCGGGCTGGGAAGGCAGCGCGGCGCACAGCATGGCGAGCAGGGAGGCACCCAGCAGGCTGCGCTTCGACAGCTTCGGCAGGCATTGGACAAGACCGGCGTGAGACATGGGGAACTCCTTCGTGGGGCAGGCAAATTGTGAAAGAAATTTTCTTTTCGGCCCGCACTTTGAAGCACTATCCATGCCAAATCATCCGTGTTAACCCTTGTTTGTGGGTTTTTCTGAAACAAATTTTCAGATTGGATCGATACTTGCGATCTGCTTTTCTTTCAATCCTTTCAGGAGTTCTCCCATGCCGCTCGAATACCTCGGCGCCCCGCCCGTCGCCTCGGACCGCCAGGCCCGCCCCTTCTCCCCGGCCGTGCGCGCCGGTGATTTCATCTATGTGTCGGGCCAGGTGCCGGCCAATGCCGAGGGCGAGATCGTGGTGGGCGGCATCGAGGCGCAGACGCGCCAGGTGATGGAAAACCTGAAGAAGGTGCTGGCGCTGGCCGGCGCCACGCTCGACGACGTCTGCAAGAGCACCGTCTGGCTGCAGGACGCGCGCGACTTTGGTGCCTTCAACCGCATCTACATGAGCTACTTCGGTGACAACAAGCCGGCGCGCTCGACCACCGAGGCGCGGCTGATGGTCGACGCCAAGGTCGAGATCGACGTGGTGGCCTACAAGCCCAAGGCCTGATCAGGCGTGCAGCTCGGTCTTGCGCTGGATGATGCGCGAGACCAGTCCGTACTCGACCGCCTCCGCGGCAGAGAGCCAGCGGTCGCGCTCGATGTCGGCGAGCACCACGTCGATCGGCTTGCCGGTTTCCCGCGCGATCTCGTGCGCGATGCGGTGCCGGGCCTTGATGATTTCCTGCGCCTGGATCGCGATGTCGGTCGCCTGCCCGCCCGCGCCGCCGCTGGGCTGGTGGATCAGGAAGCGCGTGTTCGGCAGGCACACGCGCCGCTCGCGCGGCACCGCCAGGTACAGGTGCGTGGCGGCGCTGCCCACCCATCCGGTGCCGATCATGTTCACCGGCGCGGAGATGAAGCGAACGATGTCGTGAATCGCATCGCCCGACTCCAGGTGGCCGCCGGGCGAGCTCACCAGGATGTCGATGGGCTTGTCGCCGCTGTCGGCGTCGAGCGCGATGAGCCTGCGCGTCACGTCGGCGGCGACCGAATCGGTGATGCTGCCGAAGATCAGCAGCGTGCGCGACTTGAAGGCTTTTTCTTCGAGGTACGAATTGCGCGGCTCGGCGGTGGCCGCGGGTGGGGTGTCGTCGTCGGTTTCCATGATCAAGAAGCACTCCTGTGATTGAACGGCATCTTGCCGAACAGACAGACAGTTTCGCCGACATTGCATGCACGCGTGGCAAGCGGCATCGACTCAGCCCGCCAGCCGCCCCGCCACCAGCTGCAACACGCGGTCGCAGCGCTTTGCGAGTTCCTGGTCGTGCGTGACCATCACGAAGGCCGTGCGGTGCCTGTGCGCGAGCTCGATCATCAGCGCGAACACCGTGTCCGCCGTGCTGCGGTCGAGGTTGCCCGTGGGCTCGTCGGCCAGCACGCAGGCCGGCTGCGTGACCAGCGCGCGCGCAATGGCCACGCGCTGGCGCTCGCCACCCGAGAGCTCGGATGGCCGGTGGTGCAGGCGCTCGCCCAGGCCGACGCTTTCGAGGATCTTCGTGGCCGCCGCCGCCGCCGGTGCGGAGTCCATGCGCCGGATCTTCAGCGGCATCGCCACGTTGTCGAGCGCGCTGAACTCGGGCAGCAGGTGGTGGAACTGGTAGACGAAGCCCAGGTGCAGGTTGCGCAGCCGCCCCTGCTCGGCCGCGTCGGCATGCGCGATGTCCTTGCCGAGCAGCTCGACCTTGCCGGCGGTGGGCGCATCGAGCCCGCCCATCAGGTGCAGCAGCGTGCTCTTGCCCGAGCCCGAGGCGCCGACGATGGCCAGCGTTTCCCCGGCGCGCACGTCCAGGTCGACGCCGTGCAGCACCGTGAGGTCGATGCGGCCTTCATGAAAGCGCTTGGTGAGGCCGCGCGCCTTGAGAACCACGTCACTCATAGCGCAATGCCTCGGCAGGGTTGACGCGGCTCGCGCGCCAGCTGGGATACAGCGTTGCAAGAAAAGCCAGGACCAGCGAAATGATCGCGATCGGCATGATGTCGCTGCGCTGCGGATCGCTCGGCATCTTGCTGATCAGGTAGATGTCCTTGGGCAGGAAGCTCGCATGGAACAGCTGCTCGAGCGCCGGCACGATCACGTCGATGTTGTAGGCAATGCCCAGTCCGAGCAGCAGCCCGGCCACCGTGCCGATCACGCCGACCATCGCCCCCTGCACCACGAAGATGCCCATGATGCTGCGCGGCGAACTGCCCAGCGTGCGCAGAATGGCGATGTCGGCGCGCTTGTCGGTCACGGTCATGACCAGCGTGGACACCAGGTTGAAGGCGGCCACCGCCACGATGAGGGTGAGGATGATGAACATCATGCGCTTCTCGACCTGCACGGCCGCGAACCACGTCTTGTTCTGGCGCGTCCAGTCGCGGATGAGGAACTGGCCCGGCAGCGTGACGGCCATCTGGTCGGCCACTTCGCGCGCCTCGTTCAGGTCCTTGAGCTTGATGCGGATGCCGGTCGGGCCTTCGAGGCGGAACACGCGCTGCGCGTCTTCCGCATGGATCATGGCCAGCGCCGAGTCGTATTCGTAGTGGCCCGAATCGAAGGTGCCCACCACAGTGAACTGCTTGAGCCGCGGCACCACGCCGGCCGGCGTGACCTGCCCGCCCGGCGCCACCAGCGTGACCTGGTCGCCCGGCTGCACGAACAGCGAGCGCGCCAGCTCGCCGCCGAGCACGATGCCGAACTCGCCCGGCACCAGCTTGTCGAGCGTGCCCTTCTGCGCCGTGGTGGCGATGTCGGTCACCTCGGGTTCGAGCTTGGGCACGATGCCGCGCACCAGCGTGCCCTTCATGTCCTCGCCGCGCGCAATGAGCGCCTGTGTGGCAATGAAGGGCGCCGCGCCGACCACCTCGGGGTTCTTGCGGGCGGCGGCCATGATGGCGTCGATGTCGGGCAGGGCCTGGCCGTCGCGCGACAAAATTTCGATGTGCGACACCACGCCGAGCATGCGGTCCCGCACCTCCTTCTGGAAGCCGTTCATCACACTGAGCACGATGATCAGCGCCGCCACCCCCAGTGCAATGCCGAGCATCGACACGCCGGAGATGAACGAGATGAAGCCGTTGCGCCGCGTCGCCCGGCCTGCACGCGTGTAGCGCCAGCCGAGCTTCAGTTCATAAGGAAGTCGCATATTTATCAGTTATTCCCAACGCGCTTCGGGCGGCGTTTCATGCCGGGATTGTGGCATCCCGGACAATAGGGTGAATGGCCGAACCTCTCCCACGTCACTTGTTGATCCCCTTTGCCGGCCGCGGTTCCCCGGCGTGCCGCGCTGCACTGCCCGCGCTCCGGCTGCCCAATCTCGAAGCGCTGCTCTCGCGGCTCTCGCTCGCAGAGGCCGACACGCAGGACGAAAGCACGCGCTCGCCGCCCCATGAACGGGCGCTGGCCCGGGCGCTGGGCATTTCCGCAGCCGACGGCTGCATTCCCTGGGCCGCGCTGGAAGCCCGGCAGGCCGGCATTGCCGAACCCGGCGACCGCGAAGGCTGGGGCCTGGTCTCGCTGTGCAACTGGCAGGTGGGCATCGACGACGTGGTGCTCGGCGACCCGGCTGCGATCGAGATCGACGCCGCCGAATCGGCCGCGCTGCTGGCCGCCGCCCATCCCTTCTTCGAGGAAGACGGCATCGCGCTGCACCCTTCCCCCACGCCCGGCCGCTGGCTTGCGCGCGCGCGCATCTTCGAGGGCCTGGCCACGGCCTCCATCGACCGCGCGGTGGGCCATCCGATCTCGCAGTGGTCGCCGCTGGCCGAAGCCGCGCGGCCGCTGCGCCGCCTCCAGAACGAAATGCAGATGCTGCTCTACACCCAGCGCGTGAACGACGACCGCGCCGCTCGCGGCGTGCCGCCGATCAATTCCTTCTGGCTCAGCGGCACCGGCGCCCTGGAGCCTGGCGTTCCCCCGGCCGGCACCGCCGCGCCGACCGTGAGCGACGCGCTGCGCGTGGCCGCACTGCGCGACGACGGCGCGGGCTGGGCCGAAGCCTGGCAGGCACTGGACGCAGGCCCCATCGCCGGCCTGCTGGCCGACTGCACCGCCGGTGCCGACGTCACGCTCACGCTGTGCGGCGACCGCGCGGCGCAACGCTACGCCGTGCAGCAGCGCGGGCTGATGGGCTGGGCCCGAAGCCTGTTCGACCGGCCGCGCGCCGCCAGCGTGCTGGAGGCCCAGTGAAGATCATTGCCCGGGAAATTCCGCCCCGCACGGTCTGGGCGCTCGAGCAGGCCGGCGTGCATCCGCTGCTGGCTCGCCTGTTCGCCGCGCGCGGCGTGCTGGCCAAGGACGAGCTCGACGACGGCCTGGCGCGCCTGCTGCTGCCCGACACCCTGCACGGCACGCGCGAGGCCGCGGTGCTGCTGGCCGACGCGATGGCGCAGGACAAGCGCCTGTGCATCGTGGCCGACTACGACTGCGACGGCGCCACCGCCTGCGCCGTCGCGGTGCGCGGCCTGCGCCTGCTCGGCGCAAAGAACGTGAGCTACCTGGTGCCCGACCGCGTGGTCGACGGCTACGGCCTCACGCCGCCGATTGCCGAGCGCGTGGCCGACAGCGGCGCCGACATGCTGATCACCGTCGACAACGGCATCGCCAGCGTCGAGGGCGTGGCCGCCGCCAAGGCGCGCGGCCTGCAGGTGCTGGTGACCGACCACCACCTGCCCGGCCCCGAGCTGCCCGCCGCCGACGTGCTGGTGAACCCCAACCAGCCCGGCTGCGGCTTCGAGAGCAAGAGCATTGCCGGTGTCGGCGTGATGTTCTACGTGCTGCTGGCGCTGCGCTCCGAGCTGCGCGCGCGCGGCGTCTTCACCGCGGCCGCGCAGCCCAAGCTCGACGTGCTGCTCCCGCTGGTCGCGCTCGGCACCGTGGCCGACGTGGTGAAGCTCGACGCCAACAACCGCCGCCTGGTGGCGCAGGGCCTGCGGCGCATCCGCGCCGGCGCGCTGCCCGCGGGCATCGCGGCGCTGTTCAAGGCCGCGGGGCGCAACGCCGCAGTGGCCACCACCTTCGACTTCGGCTTTGCGCTCGGCCCGCGCATCAACGCGGCCGGCCGGCTCGCCGACATGACGCTGGGCATCGAATGCCTGCTGACCGACGATGCGGGCCGCGCCGACGAGCTCGCGCGCATGCTCGACGGCATCAACCGCGAGCGGCGCGACATCGAGGGCGGCATGCGCGACCAGGCGCTGCTGCTGGCCGAATCGCTGTTCGGCCCCACCGCCGACGGCAGCGAGGCGCCGCCCGCCGCCATCAGCGTGTTCGATGCCGACTTCCACGAAGGCGTGGTCGGCATCGTGGCCTCGCGCATCAAGGACCGCTTCCACCGCCCGACCTTCGTGTTTGCCGCCAGCGGCGCGCCCGGCAAGGAGCACGAGCTCAAGGGCTCGGGCCGGTCGATTCCGGGCTTCCACCTGCGCGATGCGCTCGACCTGGTGGCCAAGCGGCATCCGGGCGTGCTGCTGCGCTTCGGCGGCCATGCCATGGCCGCCGGCTGCACCGTGGCGCGCGAGAAGTTCGAGGTGTTCGAGCGCGCGCTGGCCGAGGTCGCGCACGAATGGCTGGCCGCCTCCGCGCTCACGCGCCAGATCGAGACGGATGGCCCGATCGCGCGCGAGTACATGCGCATCGACCTGGTCGACACGCTGCACCGCGAAGTGTGGGGCCAGGGCTTTGCACCGCCCACCTTCAGCGAGGAAGTCGAAGTGGTGTCGCAGCGCCTCGTGGGCGAAAAGCACCTGGCGCTCAAGCTGCGGCACCAGGGGCAGCCGGTCGACGGCATCTGGTTCGGCCACACCGAGCCGCTGCCCGCACGCGTGAAGCTCGCGTTCAGGCTCGATGCCGACGAGTGGCAGGGCGTGCGCCGCGTGCGCTTCCTGGTCGAAGGCGCTGAAATTTAGCTCGCCCCCAGGCTTCGCGCACTTCGTGTCGCTACTCCCTCCCCCCTACCGGGGGCAACACCAGCGGCCCGGCAAAGCCGGTTCCGCGGTGTTTCTGGAAGGGGGTCGAGACTTTTCGGGGTCAGCCTCCGTGGGCGTGCATTCGGGACGGATTCCTACGCGGGCCGCGCGACGGCGTTCTACGGTTGTGTTTCACATGCAGGAGCCCATGCACATGAAATCGACCACCGCATCACCCGCAAAATCCACCAAGTCCCGCGGAGCGGCCCACACGGCCACACGGCAGCGGGCCGTCCAGCGCACGCAGGACGCGAAGGACAGCGCCAAGCCCGCCGCCAAGAAGTCCAGCCAGCCGGCGCAGGCGGGGCCGCGCTCGCAGCCGGTCAATCCGATGCCCGCACAGCACTTGAGCAAGCCCGGGCTCGAAGCCGAGATGGCGCTGCGCCCGCGCTTCGAAGCGCCGGACTACAAGGGCAGCGGCAAGCTCGAAGGCATGGCAGCCCTGGTGACCGGCGGGGATTCCGGCATCGGGCGCGCCGTGGCGCTCCTCTATGCCCGTGAAGGCGCCGACGTCGCCATCGCCTACCTCGAGGAAGACGAGGACGCCGAGGAAACCCGGCGCCACGTGGAGGCCGAGGGCGCACGCTGCATCCTCATCAAGGGCGACGTCTGCGATCCGGCGTTCTGCCGCGACGCGGTCGACCAGACGCTCGAGGCCTTCGGCAAGCTCGACATCCTGGTGAACAACGCGGCCTTCCAGCTGCACGCGGCGTCCATCGAGGACATCACCGACGAGCGCTTCGAACTCACGCTCAGGACCAATGTCTTCGGCTATTTCCAGATGGCGCGCGCCGCGGTTCCGCACCTGGGCCAGGGCGCCTCGATCATCAATACCGGCTCGGTCACGGGCCTGGAGGGCAGCGCGCACCTGCTCGACTATTCGACCACCAAGGGCGCGATCCACGCGTTCACCAAGTCGCTGGCCAGCAACCTGCTGCCCAAGGGCATCCGGGTGAATGCAGTGGCGCCCGGGCCGGTGTGGACGCCTTTGAATCCCGCCGACAGCCCGCCCGGGAAGATCAAGGACTTCGGCAAGAAAACCGACCTGCAAAGGCCGGCCCAGCCGGAAGAGCTCTCGCCTGCCTACGTGTTCCTGGCCGCGCCGAGCTGCGCCAGCTACATCACCGGCATCGTGCTGCCGGTCACGGGCAGCGTGGGCGCCGTCTGAATGCGGCCAGCAGCTTCTGCAGCGGCCTGGAGCGCGGCACGTCCTCCATGAGCGGCGGGATGGAGACGGCCAGCAGCAGCGCCGCCAGCGGCACCACGCAGACGAAACCGATGTAGCTGAAGCCGAGCGCGCCGACGATGCCGCCCAGCACGAACATGCCGATCAGCCCGCCCGCCATCTGCATCCGGCGGCGGTTGTGGCGCACCATCGCATGGGCCGGCGTTGCATGCCGGTTCCAATAGAGCAGCTTGCCCAGTTCCATGCCCACGTCGGTGATGTTGCCCGTCATGTGGGTGGTGCGGACGCTGCCGCCGGAGGTCTTGGAGCCGACCGCGTTCTGCAGCCCCATGATGAACGACAGCAGCAGCACCGTGAGCGGAACGGCAAACGGCGTCGGCCAGGTCAGCGTGATGGCGCCCATCAATCCGAACGGGAACATGAGCGCGGCTTCCAGCAGCAGCGGCACCGCATAGACGCTGCGCAGCCGGTGCTGGCGGCCCCAGTTCACGAGAATGGCGCAGACCGCCGCACCCGCCAGGAAGGCGAGGATGGCGCCCAGCGCATTGAGCAGCAGCCTGGTGTTGCCCAGCACCAGCCCGTCCGCGAACTGCGACGCGAAGCCCGTCATGTGCGAGGTGTACATGTGAAGCACCAGGAACCCGCCCGCATTCACGGCGCCGGCATTGAAGGCCAGCAGCAGGCCGAGCGCCCGGTTGGTGGAGGGCGCGCGGTGGCGGTGGGTAAGGAAGCGTAGTCTGCGCATCGCGTGCAACTTGCGCCTGCACTCTAGCACCCGGCCGAACGAACGGCCGAGGCCCATCGACAGCGTTTTGTCCTGCCGGCCGCCGCCCCAAGGGAATGTGCTGATTACACTTTCCCGCCTGCCTGCGTTGTGCAGGCCTGTACACACGTCAAGGGTTTCAATGAAAGTCTCAACTCTCCTGGCCGCGGCCGCGCTGGTCGCGTCCGCACTGCCCGCCGCGGCGCAGGTTTCGGTTCACATCAACGTGCCCGGCCTGATCCAGGTGGCGCCTCCCGCGCCGCGCTATGAACCCATGCCGAGGTCGAGAGCCGGCCAGGTGTGGGTGCCCGGGCACTGGCAATGGAACGAACGCGCCTACGTCTGGCGCTCGGGCTACTGGCAGGCGGCACGGCCCGACTACGCGTATGCGCCGGGCCGCTGGGTGCAGGCGGACGGCGGGTGGCGGTGGATGGAAGGCAACTGGCGCCGCGCAGAGCCGCATCGCCATGCCGATCGCGACGAGCATTCTGGTGGCGGCGGCGGACACCACTGCCCGCCGGGACAGGCCAAGAAGGGGCGCTGCTGATCTTCAGCAGCGAGGAGAAAGAAGCGGGCAGATCGCCGCTTCTTTCTTGCCCGGTCAGCGCGAGTGCTTTCCGGTATGTTCGATGTGGTGCCGCTTGTCGGAATCGAACTGACGACCTTCCGCTTACAAGGCGGGTGCTCTACCAACTGAGCTAAAGCGGCACGGATTCTCTTGCGGGATTTTAACGGTGCGGTGTGCGTTGGCTGCCTGCTGGCTACTTCACGCGCTTGAGCGACGGGCGGCTGCCGCCGCCTGCCGGCGGGCGCGGCGGCTCGTCGGAGGGGTCGGTGGGCGAGCCGGCGTCGTCGCCGACATCGACCATTTCGTCCGCGTCTTCACCGGTCACCAGGTGGACGATCTTGCCGGCATCGCCTTCGGTGCCGCGCGACGCGTCGCGCAGCGGCATGCGCGCAGGCCCCTGGGGCGAAGAAGGCGCGCCGGCCGCCGGGGATGGCCCGCCGCCCTCGGCACCGCTGCCGGCAGGTACCGGCGCGGGAAACGCCATGCCCTGCCCGTTCTCGCGCGCGTAGATCGCGATCACGCGGCCCACCGGCACGACGATTTCGCGCGCACTGCCTGCGAAGCGGGCCTTGAACTCGATGAAATCGTTGCCGAGCTTGAGCGAGCTGGTCGCATCGAAGCTGATGTTCAGCACGATCTCGCCGTTCTTCACATACTCGCGCGGCACCTGGACGGTGTCGTCGACCTGCACCGCGACATAGGGCGTGAACCCGTTGTCGGTGCACCATTCGTACAGCGCCCGGATGAGGTACGGGCGGGTGGAGGACGACTCGAGCGCGTTGATCATGAAAGACGGCGAAAAACGATGAAAGCAGGCACGCAGCTTACTTACTTTCGCATGACCTTTTCGGACGGGGTCAGTGCTTCGATGTAGGCCGGGCGCGAGAAGATGCGCTCGGCGTACTTCAAAAGCGGCGCCGCGTTCTTGCTGAGGTCGATGCCGTAGTAGTCGAGGCGCCAGAGCAGCGGCGCGATCGCCACGTCGAGCATCGAGAAATTGTCGCCCAGCATGTACTTGTTCTTGAGGAACACGGGGGCCAGCTGCGTCAGGCGGTCGCGGATGTGCGAGCGCGCCTTTTCGAGCGCCTTCTCGTTGCCCTTGGCGGTGCGGTTCTCGAGCGCGGCCACGTGCACGAACAGCTCCTTCTCGAAGTTGAGCAGGAACAGGCGCACGCGCGCGCGGTCGACCGGGTCGCCGGGCATCAGCTGCGGATGCGGGAAGCGCTCGTCGATGTACTCGTTGATGATGTTCGACTCGTACAGGATGAGGTCGCGCTCGACCAGGATCGGCACCTGGCCGTACGGGTTCATCACGCTGATGTCTTCGGGCTTGTTGTAGAGATCGACGTCGCGGATCTCGAAGTCCATGCCCTTTTCGAACAACACGAAGCGGCAGCGGTGGGAAAAGGGGCAGGTCGTTCCTGAATACAAGACCATCATGGCGAGAGACTCCTAAAAATCAAAAAGAGTGGGTCGCGTTGGCAACCCACTCTGTGGGACCGCACGCACCAGGCGCGCGGTCGGCGTGGACGGAACTACTTGACGTCTTTCCAGTACGAGGCGTTCAGTCGCCACACGAAGACCAACGACATGACGAGGAACAGCAGCACCCACACACCGATGCGGATGCGCGTGTTCTGTGCCGGCTCGGCCATCCATTGCAGGTAGCTCACCAGGTCGCCGACCGCAGTGTCGAACTGCAGCGGCGTCATGGTGCCGGGGGTCACCTGCTCCCAGCCCTTGAACACTTCGGTCTCGTGGCCATGCTGCGAAACCTTGGTGTACACAGGACGGCGTTCGCCCTGCAGTTCCCACAGCGGGTTGGGCATGGCAACGCTCGGGAACAGGAGGTTGTTCCAGCCGGTGGCCTTGGTGTCGTCGCGGTAGTAGGTGCGCAGGTAGGTGTACAGGTAGTCCGCACCCGTGCCGCCATGGCCGGCGCGCGAGCGGGCCACCAGGGTCAGGTCGGGCGGCGTCGTGCCGAACCATTCCTTGGCCTGGCGCGCGTCGATGTTGGCCTTCATGGTCTCGCCGACCTTGTCGGTGGCGAACAGCAGGTTGTCCTTGATCTGCTGCTCGGTAATGCCGATGTCCTGCAGCCGGTTGTAGCGCATGAACGCCGCGGAGTGGCAGTTCAGGCAGTAGTTGACGAACAGCTTGGCGCCGTTCTGCAGCGAGGCGACGTCGGTGGTCTTGTTGGGCGCCTTGTCCCAGGCCATGCCGCCGGACTCGGCCGATGCGGCTGCGGAAAAGGTCAGGCCCAAGGCCAGGCCCACAACCGCGAGCCAGCCAGAAATGCTTTTCTTCATCGTGTTTCTCTCGAGCTCTCTTGGGCTTCTCAATGGGCGGCGAAGGTCACGCGCTCAGGCACGGGCTTGAACTCGCCCTTGCTGCTCCACCAGGGCATGAGCAGGAAGAAACCGAAGTAGAAAAGCGTGCCGATCTGGGAAATGGTCTGCGCGATGTCCAGCGCGAACGAACCGATGACCAGGCTGCCCCAGACGCCAGGCGCCTGGATGCCCAGGTAGCCCAGGATCAGGAAGAAGAACACGAAGACGCCGTAGACATACTTGTGCCAGCCCGGACGATAGCGGATCGACTTGACTTCGCTCTTGTCGAGCCATGGCAGGAAGAACAGGATGATGACCGAGCCGCCCATCACGAGCACGCCCCAGAACTTGGCGTCGAAGGCCTTGAGCAGGAAGATGGCCACGGCCGCCACGACGACCAGCGCGATCTTCAGGGCCATGCCCGACTTGCCCTTGATGAAGTTCAGGACGGCCGCCGCGGCGATGATCAGCGCGAACACGTTGACCATGTCGTCGGTGGTTGCACGCAGCATCGAATAGAACGGCGTGAAGTACCAGACCGGCGCGATGTGGTTCGGCGTCTTGAGCGAATCGGCCGGAATGAAGTTGTTGTACTCGAGGAAGTACCCGCCCGCTTCCGGCGCGAAGAAGATCACGGCCGAGAAGATCGTGAGGAACACCACCACGCCGAAGATGTCGTGCACCGTGTAGTACGGATGCGACGGAATGCCGTCGAGCGGATGGCCGTCGGGGCCGCGCTTGGCCTTGATCTCGATGCCGTCGGGGTTGTTGGAACCCACTTCGTGCAGCGCGATCAGGTGGGCCACCACCAGGCCGAGCAGCACCAGCGGCACGGCGATCACGTGGAAGCTGAAGAAGCGGTTCAGCGTGGCGTCGCTCACCACGTAGTCGCCGCGGATCAGCAGCGCGAGGTCGGGACCGATGAACGGGATGGCCGCGAACAGGTTCACGATCACCTGGGCGCCCCAGTAGCTCATCTGGCCCCAGGGCAGCAGGTAGCCCATGAAGGCCTCGGCCATCAGGCACAGGAAGATCGCGCAGCCGAAGACCCAGATCAGCTCGCGCGGCTTGCGGTAGCTGCCGTACATGAGGCCGCGGAACATGTGCAGGTACACCACGATGAAGAACGCCGAGGCGCCCGTCGAGTGGATGTAGCGGATGAGCCAGCCCCAGGGCACGTCGCGCATGATGTACTCGACCGATGCGAACGCCTGGTTCGCGTCGGGCTTGTAGTGCATCACGAGGAAGATGCCGGTCACGATCTGGATCACGAGGACCAGCATCGCGAGCGAGCCGAAGATGTACCAGAAGTTGAAGTTCTTCGGTGCGTAGTACTTGCCCCACTGGTCGTTCCAGAGCTTGCTCAGCGGGAAGCGGTTGTCGACCCAGTTGAGCAGCTTCTCGCCCGCGGGCGCGTTGGGGGAAATTTCGTGGAATTCAGCCATGTTGTTCTTCTGCCTCAGGCCTTCTTGGAGTCTTCGCCGATCAGGAGCTTGGTGTCCGACAGGTACATGTGCGGAGGCACAGGCAGGTTGTCGGGCGCGGGCTTGTTCTTGAAGACACGGCCTGCCAGGTCGAACGTGGAGCCGTGGCAAGGGCAGAGGAAGCCGCCTTCCCAGTCGCTGGGCAGCGAGGGCTGCGGGCCGGCCTGGAGGCGGTCGACCGGCGAGCAGCCCAGGTGGGTGCAGATGCCCACCACCACCAGCACGTCGGGCTTGATCGAACGGTGTTCGTTCTGCGCGTACTCGGGGGTGAATTCGTCGGGGTGCCGCTTGGAGAGCGGATCGGCCAGCTGGCCGTCGAGCTTGGGGAGCTCGGCAATCTGCTCGGGCGAGCGCTTGAGGATCCAGACGGGCTTGCCGCGCCACTCGACGGTGATCTTCTCGCCGACCTTGAGGCCGCCGATGTCCACTTCGACGGCAGCGCCCGCGGCCTTGGCCTTCTCGGAGGGCTGGAACGTACTCACAAAGGGAATCGCGGTGGCCACGCCTCCCGCTACGCCGGCACAGCTGGATGCGATTAACCACGTCCGCTTGCTTGTGTCGATCCGGGGGGAGCCGGAGGTCATGTCACTCATGGGGATCCTCTAAGTCTTCTTCGCTGGAGCAGGGTCAACCGGCGATTGTAGCGGGCTGTTGCGCGCATATTCAACGGGGCCGGCCGGGAGCTGCCCGAATGCGCATTCCCGGCCATGCGAAACAGGCAATTAATAACAATGAATTAGTCCTGATTTACAAGACATTTCGACACAACGATTTGCACGCGTAAAAGATGTCTCAAGGGCTAAATTAGTTGCGGCACACTTCGCTAACTGCTAATCTTCTCCCAACTGTTAACTGCTAATTGAGAGGATATTTGCCATGCGAATCGCCCCCCTGATTTCCGCCACTTTCATTGCTGCGCTGAGCATTTCCTCGGCCATGGCACAAACACCCCCGCCGGTGCAGACGCCTGGTCCTCAGCCGGCCAGCGCCACCGGCGCAACCAATTCCGCATTCGGCCGCATCACCGCGCAGCAAGCCGGTGGCGTCGCGGCCGCCGTTGGACTGGCAGCTGCCGTTGGCAGCGGCAACGGCGGCAACAGCGGTGGCGGCAGCGGCACGGGCGGCACCGGCGGCACTGGCACGGGTACAGGCACGACCGGCACGAATTAAGCGTGCGGGCCCTCTTCGCGGGAGGGCATTCGCCGAAGGCTCCGCGCGTTGGTCTGGCCACGCGACTTATTGAATGCTGCCTTTTGTCGGCATTTCTTTTGGGCGTTGGCGGCTGTTCTTCCGGATCCTCGGCCATGCTGGCCACGGCGCGGCATATCTATAGCGGCAGCGCCGCGGCGCCCCAGCCCACCTTCAACCCGAATTACCGCTATTTGCGGGTCGCCGTCGGCGAGCAGACGGTCTTCATGGTGCTCGGCTACATCGACAAGCGCCCCGAAGGCGCGGTCGAGGTCTGGTACAGCGGCAACGGCGAGGTCGTGAGGCTGCTCGACGGACGCCTCGTGGGAACCACCGGCCTCGGCACCGACTGGCGCGAGGTGCGCTTTTCCAGCCTGCCCGCGTGGACGGGCGATGCGAACGGCGCCGCGCCGAAGACCTACCAGCGCGAGCGCGACATGATGCCGGGCTACCGGTTTGGCATTCGCGACGAGATCGTGCGCACGCCCATTGCTGCACCGCAGCAGACCGCCCTGGCCGGCACGGCTGCCGCGTCGCTGCGCTGGTACGAGGAGCGCAGCGTTTCGCATCCGGCGAGCGCCTCGCTGCCGCCGGCGCGCTTCGGCGTTTCGCAAGCGGGCGGCGCGCCTCGGGTCGTCTATTCCGAGCAATGTATTTCCAATAACCTGTGTATGAGCTTCGAGCAGTGGACGCCTTCCCCCCCAGCACCCGTCGCAGCGGCGAGCGCTGGTACATGAGCAGTTCGCTCCTGCGTGGCTTCGGCAGACATCCCTGGCCTCTTCGCGCGGCGGTGGCCTGCGCATTGGCGGCGAGTTGCGCCGCCGGCGCGCAGCCCCTGGGCAACAGCCCCGTCGACAACAAATCACCCGCCGACGACGCCGACATCCGTCCCGGCGAGCGGCTGAGCGCCTGGCTGCTGCGCCAGCCAGCCGAAACAGCCTCCCCGGGATTGTCATGGCGCATCCCGCAAGAGCGCCTGGCGCAGCAGTTCCTGAAGAACACCCTGCTGCTGCGGCTCGATGCTGCCGGCCGGCGCGTGCCGCCGGAAGAGCAGGGTCGGCGCAAGCAGTTGATGGCTTGGCTGCAGGGCCTGCCGGTGACCGGCCGCGTCGCGCTCGGCATCGTCGATCCGCGCTGGCTCCAGGCGCATCCCGAAGAAGACCCGGTGCTGACGGCCGGCCAGCAACTGGTGGCGCCGCCGCCCGCGCTGAAGACCATCTCGGTCCTGCAGCCCGATGGGCAGCTTTGCCAGGTGGCCCACGAACCCGGCCGCACGGCGTGGGACTATGTCGCCGCCTGCAGCCCCGAGGGCAAACACGACTGGGCCTGGGTCGCCCAGCCCGACGGCCGCACCGCCCGCGTGGGCGTGGCGCCCTGGAATGCGCATCCCTCGAACGAGCCGGCACCGGGCGCATGGGTCTGGGCCGCGCCGCGCGGCATGGATGACCTGGAGGCGATCTCCGAGGGCATCATCAAGTTTCTGGCCACGCAAGGGCCTTCGCCGCAGGGCGGCGCCATCCTGCAGCCTCCGGCTGGTGCGGCCGCACCGGCCGCTGCCATCACCGCACCCGCTGCACCACCCGCCCTGCCTGCCTTGCCCGACGTACCGCCGGCACCCGCCGCACCGGCGCCGTCGACGGCCATTTCCGTGCATCCCGAAGCAGCGCCGCAATACCGCGCGCTTCAGACGAGCGGCAACGACTGGGGCGAAACCGGCCTGCTGCAGACGCCCACGGCGCGCATGGGCCAGGCGGGCGACATGCGGACCTCGCTCACGCACGTCTCGCCCTACACGCGGCTGAACGTCATGTTCCAGCCGCTGGACTGGCTGGAAGCGGGTTTTCGCTACACCTCCATCAGCAACCGGATCTACGGCGTCGGCCTGAGCAACCAGGGCTACAAGGACAAGAGCATCGACCTGAAGGCGCGGCTGTGGAAGGAGTCGGCCTACCTGCCCGAAGTGGCGCTGGGCTTTCGCGACATTGGCGGTACCGGGCTCTTTTCGTCGGAGTACCTGGTGGCCAGCAAGCGCCACGGCGACCTGGACTTCAGCCTCGGCATCGGCTGGGGCTACCTGGGGAGCAGCGGCAACATCAGCAACCCCTTCGGCTTGCTGAACAGCCGCTTCAAGACCCGCGTGAGCGAGACGACCTGGGGCGGTGCCAACTTCGGCCGGCTCTTTCGCGGACCTGCCGCGCTCTTTGGCGGCGTGCAATGGCGCACGCCCTGGGACCCGCTGACGCTCAAGCTCGAGTACGACGGCAACGACTACAAGAACGAGCCGCTCGAGAACCCCCAGCGGCAGCGCTCCCCGTTCAACATCGGCCTGGAGTACCGCTACTCCCCCGGCGTGATTTTCTCGGCCGGCTTCGAACGCGGCAACAAGGTGATGCTGGGCGTCACGCTGCAAACCAACCTGGCCACCCTGCAGATGCCCAAGGCGGCAGACCCGCCGGCGCCGACCTTCTCGCCGGACCCGCCGGCCACCTCGCCGGGCTGGGCCGCCACCGCGGCCGACATCGAGAGCCGCACGGACTGGACCATCCAGCGCATCGCACCGCAAGGCCAGATGCTGCATGTGTGGATCACCGAAAGCGCCACGGTCTACCGGGATGTGCGGGTCGAGAAGATCATTGCCGTGCTGCATCGCGATGCGCCGGCCTCGATCAAGAACTTCGTGCTCCACTACTCGGAGCGGGGCCTGCCGATGCACGCGCAAGTGGTCAACCGCAGCGAATGGGTGACGGCGCACTACCAGGCGCAGACGCCCGGCGAGGTTCGCGCGGCCAGCCAGCGCGACTATGCGCCCCCGCCCGTAGGCGCGGGCGATCCGGCCACCTTCGTGCCGCCGGGCAGCAGCGCCCACACTGCGGCCGCATCCGCAGACGCATCTTCCACCACCACGGCCGACAACAAGGCCCTCGGCCCGTGGGAGCGCCGCAGCGACAAGTTCAGCATCGGCCTCACGCCCAGCCTCGGCCAGATCCTCGGCGGGCCCAATGCATTCCTGCTCTACCAGATCGGCGTGCAGGCGGTGGCGGAATACCGCTTCACGCCCAGCACCTGGGTCAACGGCGCGCTGAACCTGCGCATGATCGACAACTTCGACAAGTTCACCTACACGGCGGGCAGCAACCTGCCCCGCGCGCGAACCCTGCAGCGCGAGTACGTCACCTCCAAGCGCCTGACCATGCCGGTGCTCCAGCTGACGCACGTCGGCAGGCTCTCCGACAACCAGTACTACAGCGTGTACGGCGGCGCACTGGAAACCATGTATGCGGGCGTCGGCGGGGAATGGCTCTACCGGCCGTGGCGCAGCCGGATCGCCTTCGGCGTCGACTTCAACCACGTGCGCCAGCGCGACTTCGAACAGGACTTCGGCCTGCGCGACTACAAGGTGAACACCGGCCACGCCACGCTCTACTGGGACACCGGCTGGCACGGCGTGCTGGCCAAGATCAGCGCCGGCCAGTACCTGGCGGGCGACCGTGGCGTCACCATCGACATCAGCCGCCGCTTCGACAACGGCGTGGTGCTCGGCGCCTATGCCACCAAGACCAACGTATCGGCCAGGCAGTTCGGCGAAGGCAGCTTCGACAAGGGCATCTACCTTTCCATTCCCTTCGACGCGCTGCTGCCGCGTTCGAACAAGTTCACCGCCAACTTCGCCTGGGCGCCGCTGGTGCGCGACGGCGGTGCGCGGCTCGGCCGGATCCACCCGCTCTATGAGATGACCTCGGCCCGCGACCCGAGCGCCTACAAGTTCGCGCCGCCGGACAGCGGCACGCCGGGCACGGGCGACAACATCCTGAACTTCGAACGGCCGCGCTGACGCGGCGCGGCCGCCAACCCCCTGCCGCGCCCACCCGTGCGGCAGGGCTTTCGAAGAACAGGAATCAGCCGGCCTGGTCCGAACCGGCTGCGCGCATGATGAAGAACAGCCAGGCCATCATCATGCCCGCCATGCAGGCAAAGCCCAGCGTCATGGCGTTGATGGTCTGGATGTAGGAGATCGGCGGTGTAGCTGCGAGCATGGCAGCAGCGAACACCAGCGCACCGAAGATCGAGCACCACAGAAGCGCACCGGGCCGGCCGGCGGCCCTGAATCCCGTCCGCAGGCACATGGTCAGGCCGAAGATGGCGGGCGCGTAGAAGAACGGCGAAAAATCCATGCCGCCGTAGTTCTTGCCGAAGGCCAGCACCACAAGGTACGGGCCCAGCAGGCCCAGCAGAATCCCGCCGATCTCGGCCACCACGAAGCCGAAGACGACGAACTTGACGAACAGCCGGAAGGCATCCTTGCGCCGCTCGGATGTCCAGCCGGCCGCCAGCTTCGGCAGGATGTAGTAGCCCAGCGCAAGCAGCACGTACTGCATCGGCAGCAGGAAGGTGATGTAGATCTTCAGCAGCCCGCCCTGCACCGAGTCCGCCGAGGAGCCCAGCAGCAGGATGGCGCCTCCCGTCATGATCCAGC
Source organism: Variovorax sp. SPNA7 (assembly GCF_033807855.1). Taxonomy (NCBI): domain Bacteria; kingdom Pseudomonadati; phylum Pseudomonadota; class Betaproteobacteria; order Burkholderiales; family Comamonadaceae; genus Variovorax; species Variovorax sp. SPNA7. The sequence continues at coordinate 1,275,556 of NZ_CP138513.1, read as the reverse complement.
TCATGAACTGCGAAAGGCTTGCCTTCCAGCCGTAGCTGGCAGCCTCCCCGAGCGTCAGGGCCTGCGCGTTGGCGGGTGCCGGCAGCGGCGCGATCACCTGGCGCAGGCTCATCGCCACCAGGATGGCAAAGGGCAGCTGGATGACGGCAATCCACAGCAGCGCCTGCGTCCATGACGCAGGCTTCAGGCCGATCAGGACCGCCACGTATCCGATGCAGATCAGCGCGCCGGATGCACAGAGCACCAGGTAGCGGCGTCCCACGAGCAGGATGCTTCGGGAAATCCAGAATATTTCATAACCCGCGATCAGGGCCATGCCGGCCCAGCGGAGCGGCCCCGGAAAACTCGTGAACTGCCAGGCCAGGAAGCCGGCAATGGAAACCGCCAGCACGAGCGCCCAGCTCCACCAGGCGGCGGACCGGCCCGCGTAATAGCGCTTGATCAGCAGCGGCTCGTGCACCACCGCCGTATGCACGATGTACTGGAAGCTGACGATCGCCAGGAACGCCGAGGCAATGCCGAAGTCGGCGGGCGACAGCGCCCGTGCCAGCGCAAAGCTCAGCAGCAGCTGGCTCGCGCTGTAGATGCACTGGTCGGCAACTGCATAGATCGGACCTCCGAGGCGTTTTCGAATTCCGGACAGGGACGCCATCCTGGGCCTGTTCACCCTAATCCGAAATGGAAAGCAGGACCGGATAGTCGGTGGCCTTGGCAGCAAAGCCCCCATCGACGGGGCTGCCGCAGCTTCCGTGGCGCACTTGCGGGAAGAAGTCGACCCGCGTGCACTTCTTTCCCTTCTCGGCGGGAACCAGCACGTTCTGTTCGGCGCTTTGCGTCCACACCACGTGCAGCAGGGAATTGCCGCGGCTCAGCACCAGCTTGTTCAAGCCGGCATTGCTCTGGTATGAAACCTTCTTCGAATTGCGGGCGATCTTGAGGAACTCGGTGAGGCTCGAAAAGGCTTCCTTCTTCTCGCCGCCCTTCGACTTGAGCCCGAAGTTGTCTTCCCTCGAAATGGCGGAGGTTCCCCGGTCCTGCCAGGCATAGAGATTCAGCAGCTTGATGCCTGCGGCCACGTTGGTGAGGTATTCGCGCAGGATCAGCGAAGCCTGGGTGTTGCGGTCCCGCACCGGCAGGTAGGAGGCATAGCCCCACTCGGAAGCGACGATCCCGATCTTTCCGAGCTGCTGCTGGTCCAGCTTCGCGCGCAGCTTTGCATAGTCCCCAATCGCGGTCTCCGGAATGGAGCGGTAGGGGTGGATCGATATGTCCGTCAGGCAGTCGGCCTTGGCCGCCGACACGAAGGCATTCTCGAGTTGCGAGGGAACCTGGCCCGGGTTGAACGGAAGCTTCGCAAAGCCGAATCCCATGAGGATCTTCGGCGGGGTCTTCATTTGCGCGATGCTGCGGCAGAACTCGGCGGTCGCGGTTTCAAAGCTCGAAAAGAGCGCCGGGTTCAGGAAGGTCTTGTGGTCGGGCTCGTTCCACAATTCCCAGACGGCGACATCGGCCGCGTGCGCGCTCATGAACTCGAGCGCGAACTTGGCAAACAGCTTTTCGCGCTGGCCTTCGCCCGCTTCCGCCGGGCTCTGCCCCCAGATCTCCCGGCCCCCGAACAAGGTCACGATCGCCTGGAGCCTGGCGTTTTTCACGCGCTTGATCAGGCCCGAATAGTCGACCGATGCAGGGTTGACGCTCTTCAGCGGCGGCCGCGCACCGAATCTCACGAATTCGAAGCCCGATGCCCTGATCTCGTTCAGATCCTCGTTCGTGATGGTGGCCGGGTCGATCTGCACGCTCAGCGCGACCGGATATTCCGTGCCCAGTTCGGCGATGCCGCGGGCCTGCGCCGGGCAGGCCACGGCCGCTAGCGCCGCCGAAGCGCACAGCAGCCTGAACGCACTCAGCAGACGCCCCGCCACCAAAGAAAAAGATGAAGACTTCATCACTGTACCGACTCCTTGTACAAGTCCAGGATGGCGGCGTTCATTCGGTCGGCGGTGTATTTCTCTTCGAAAATCTCCCGGCCGGCACGCCCCATCCGCTGTAATTCCTCATCGGAGATCCGATCGATCTCGCGCAGCACGTCGTCCAGCGCGTCGAGCGAAAACAGCCGGCCGTTCCTGTTGTCCTCGACGATGTCGACAAGACCGCCCACGGCGGACGCAAAAACCGGCTTGCTGCGGGCCATGGCCTCCACCGCGACAAGGCCGAAGCCTTCCCACCGGGAGGGCACGATGACCGCGTCGCACGACCTGTAGGCTTCTTCGAGTTCGTCTTTCTCGAGCCATCCGGCGAACTCGATCTCGCTCGAGCGCGCAAGGGAAAGATCGTTCCTGACGGCGCCACCCACGATCACGAGCTTGAAGCCGGGCTGGACGCGGGCATAGGCGTCGAGCAAGGCGTCGATGCCCTTCTGCCGATCGAGCCGCCCCACGAAAAGAACCCGTCGCGGCCGTGCCGGAACCTTGGGAGCCACCGTGTTTTCCGCAATGGGCGCAGTGGGCTGGATTCCGTTCGGAATGCACTTGCACCGCTTGATGCCGAATTTTTCGGCAACCCGGAACTCGTGGCCGCTGATGCAGATGATCGCGTCGCTCCAATGGGAAAGCAGCCATTCGATCCATCGGTAGATCGACTTCTTGTACGAAGGCCCGACCTGGTCGAAGGCCCAGCCGTGCGAGCAATAGACGATCTTGGTCTCGGCCGGCACCTGGCCGAGCAGCGCCATGGCACGAACGATCCCGCCCGGGATCGAGCTGTGCAGGTGCAGCACCGTGGGGCGCTCCGAGCGGATGATTCTCTTGATCTCGGCGGCGTAGCTCGCAAGGGCAAGAGGACTGCGGGCCGTGGGGACCACATGCGTGTCCTGCGAGCTCAGCCACTCCACCGGGCCGGGCAATATGAACTTGGCCTGGCTGATCACGGGAGAGTTCTGCTGAAAGCCCGAAACCAGCCGAAGATAGGTTTCGAGCCCGCCCTTGAGCGTTTCGGCAACGTGCAATATCTTCATAGGTGCCAATCAGATCAATGCATGGATACCGGCCACCACCTGGCTTCTCAATGCGTCGAGCGCTTTCCGGTCCGGGTGCCGGTCATCGAGCAGGCCCAGCACCGAGGTGCCCAGCTTTTCGACCCGGGGCGACAAGTCGAAGAGGTAGCGCTTTCTGCCGGTCAATTCGAAAAACGACTCCACCTTCTTGTCCCAATTCATTCCTATGGACGGAATGTTCAAACCGTAGGCCACGATATTCGCGTGCAGCCGGTGGGCCACGATGCACGAGCAGGCGCTGATCAAGGCAACGAGTTCATCCGGGTGCCGGGGAACGAGAAAAATCGATTTCGGCGCATCGGAGGCCGAGGAAATTTCTTCCAGGACCTTGTTGTCCTCGGAGGCGCCGTTCGTGAAATAAAGCACCCGCTTTCCCTCGGCGCGCAACGATTCGGCCAAGGTGGCAAAGAACCTGGCCGATTGCGTTGAATTAGAGCCTTCGTATTCGGAATTCATGACCAGCGCATCGAGGCTGCTGACGCAAATTCCGATGTCCCAATTCTTTTCCGGCGAAAGCTCTTCCGAAAAAGCGTCGGCGCAAATGAGCGCCGGGTCGGGCACGACCTGTATGTCGCTTCTCGGAATTCGAAAATAATTGTGCAGGTTGCTGGCCGATTCCTGATCGCGCGTGGCATAGAAGGCAGGCCTCGCATTCTTCAGGAATCGCCCGACGAGAAAGCGCCCGAGAAAAGACCATTTCGCCGTCACGCCAACCGACAGGATCACCACCTTCTTTCCACGCAGCAGCCGGCTCAGGAGAAACAGCTTCGCCGGAAAATTGAGCGCCACATCGCAAAACAGCTGGCCGCCGCCAATGACGATCAGGTCCGCGTCGTCGACCGCGGCTTTCCAGTTCTTCCGCCAGCCGAGAAAATAGCCTTTGAGGCAATACAGGAACACGATCACCGACCTGATGAACGAAGGCAGCTTCGCAAAGAGCCGGAATGCGCCGCCGCCGCGCAGGTTTTCTTCCTCGAAGCCGAGCCGGCCGGCAATGTCCAGGAATTCGACCCTCGCCTGCGGATATTTCAGGCCGGCAATATGAGCCAGCGATGCCGCAATGACCCCGTCGCCCAGGTTGTCGCTGAAGGGCACCGCGCAGATAAGTATCTTTTTCATCTGTGAATCAAGGATCGATTGCCTTCGAAGCCAAGCCGCTCATCGCGACCCGTGGCCCACGGCGACCACCCAGATGGTCCTGATGAAGATGCCGATGTCCCGGCCGACCGAGAGCGTCTCGACGTAGGCGACATCCAGCGCCACGCGCTTCTTGTAGCTCAGCTGGTTGCGCCCGCTGACCTGCCACAGGCCCGTGATGCCGGGCCGGACGGCGCAATAGAACGACCAGTCCGCCCCGTACAGGATCTTCTGGTCGAGCATGCACGGCCGGGGTCCGACCAGGCTCATGTCGCCCACGAGCACGTTCCAGAACTGCGGCAGCTCGTCCAGGCTGGTCTTGCGGATGAACTTGCCGAAGCGCGTGATGCGCGGGTCGTTTTCGAGCTTCTGGTAGTCGTCCCACTGCTGGCGGGCCACCGGATCGTTGCGCAAGTGCTCCTCCAGGATCTCGGCGGAGTTCCGCAGCATCGAGCGGAACTTGTAGAACTTGAACACGCGCCCTCCCCGCCCGAATCGCGGCTGGGAGTACAGGACAGGCGCTCCGGAAGTGATGAACACACCCAGGGCGATCAGGACGTAAAGCCAGCCGAAAGCGCAGAAGAAGAACAGCGCGGCGGCAACGTCCACCGCTCTTTTTCCGGCGCGCAGCATGGCGGGATGGTGGACCCTGACCCATGCCATGTCGTCCGCGATGACGCCGACTGCTTCGTCGCCCCCGGCTGCCATCGACTCTTCGTGGCGGAAATTCGTCATTGGAATGCTCCCTTCTCACATTCGAAGCGGAGGCAAATTTGCAGCTTGAGAACTTTCATTGCAGGAGAACCTTTCGTCTTACAAGCAGGTGCTTGTCCCTTTCGGGTTCAGTGATATGTGGCGGCTTGGTTTTCAGGCCAATACGGCCTTGCACGGAAGCCGTGAAGGTTGCAGCGCAGAAAAATCAATGCGCAGGCCGAGCGATCCAAATACGTAATACAAAAGAGCGACGCACTTGTCTCTAGTCCTTTGTTATTAGCGTTTGATTGATGGCACCGATTTAGTGCATAGTGTGATAATTATCACAATCTCGCTGAATTTTCTCAGAAACCGCCCACCAGACTAGGTGGTATCCCTGTTGTTTTTGTATTTATAGTGTGTGTAACGGTAACCACCATATTTGTAGCTGCTGCTACCTGCATGGCGCCGGGATAAGTCCATAGCATTCAAAATTACGCCATTGGCCGAGCAGCCCGCGTGCGCCAGCCTTCTCACGCTTTCGTTCAATTCGCCAAGGTGCGTCTTTTCCGCCCGGGCCACGAGCAGAAGAGAGCCCGCGAGCGGCGCCACCGACGCGGTGTCCGCTGCCACCAGCACTGGCGCCGTATCGATAATCACAAGGTCGTAATCCGGCGAGAGCTTTTCCAGGATCTGGGAAAAAGAATCGCTCATGAGCAATTCAGCCGGATTGGGCGGCAGCACCCCGGTCGTGATGACGTCCAGGTTCGGCAGGATCGACGAACGAATGGCTTTTTCGAAGCCCAGGGTGCCGACAATCAATTCCGAAAGGCCGGACGAGCGGGAAAGGGAGAAGAATTGATTAACCCGGCCCTTGCGCAAGTCGGCGTCGATCAGCAGGACCTTCTTTCCTGACGCAGCGGTAATGGCCGCGAAATTGACCGAGACGAAGGTCTTTCCGACTCCCGGCGTCGCGCCGGAGATGAGCAGGCGGTTGTTGGGCGCTTCCAGCATCGCGAACTGCAATGCGGTACGCAGGCTGCGCAGGCTTTCGACCGCGGGATCCTCCGACTGCTGGAGGGCGAGAACATGCATCCCGGGCGCCCTGCCCTCGATGTTCTTGTCGATCATCCGCTGGGCGGGGCTCAACGGGATGCTGCTGTACACGTTGAGGCCCGTGTGCATCTCGATCTCGCTCGGATTGCGGATGCCGCCGAACAGCGAGTTCTTGACAATGGCGAGCACGACGCCGGCGGCCAGGCCCAGCAGCAGGGCCAGCGCGATGATCAGCGGCCGCTTGGGCCAGACGGGCTCCTCGGGGACGATGGCGTCGTCCAGCAGGCGCACGTTGCCGACTTTGCCTTCCTTGGCCAGCCGCATCTGCAGCGAGCTGTTCAGGAGCGACACGTAGAGGTCGGTGTTGACCTTGATGTCGCGCTGCATCTGCACGGTGTTCTGCTGCAGCAGCGGCATCTTCCGGATGCGCGAATCGACCGCCGAGATCTGGCCCCGCCACGCCGAAATCTGCGCGTCCAGCGTCTGGAGATTCGGGTGCTTGTCGGTGAAGCGCGCCGAAAGTTCTCGCCGCTTCTGTTCGGCTTCGAGCAACTTGGATTGCAGGTCGACCGTCTGGGCCAGCGCATTCTTGGCCTCGTCGTCGAGGCTGACGGTGCCGTTCTCGTTTCGATAGCGGTTGTAGAGGTCTTCGGACTGCTCGAGCTGCTTCTTGAACTGCGGCAGCGCGGTGTCCAGGAAGCCCAGGGTCTTCTCGGCCTCGGCAGCCTTGCGTTCGATGTTCTGGCGGACGTAGAGCCGCCCGATTTCATTGAGCAGCTGCGTCAGCTTTTCGGGATTCGGGCTTTTCAGGCTGACGTCGAGAACGCCGGACTGCTTGCCTTTTTCGACGACCTTGAGGTTGTCCTGCAGCGACAGCAGCGCCAACTGCTTGGAATTGCGGGCCAGTTGGAACTGCGCGCCGGGCTTGGCACTGATGGAGCTGACCAGCAGCCGGAGACTGCCGCCCGGAACGTTGGCCACGAGCGGGGTTCCGACGGTGCCCTTGAGCGGCGCGTCGAGGTTGGGAACGAGCAGCTCGTAGCGGTTGTCCGGCCCGAGAGTCAGCATGAACGGTTTCGCTTCGAGGTCCGCGGGCACGTCGAACTGCGGAACCATGATCGCCTCGGCCCCGGTCACGTAGCCGGAAAGCCCCATGAAGCCCGGATCCGACAGCTCGGTGGCGCGCCGCGCGAGCCAGCTGCCCACGATGGGTGCGTAGCGCGGCTGCGCGCTGATGTACAGCTTGGTGTTCTCCACCGCCTGGCCGAGGATGGCGCGCGACTTGATGATTTCGATCTCGCCCGCGGCCGGCGTCTTCACGCTCAGCAGCGACGACGCCGCATCGCCCAGGAAGCTGCCCGCCGAATTGCCGGAGTCCTCGACCTGCACGGCCACGTTGGCTTCGTACATCGGCTGCCCGAAAAGGGCGTAAGCCATGCCAAGCAGCAAGGCCACGGCAACCACGATGGCAATGAACCACCGGTGGTCGATCAGGATGTCCAGGTACTCGACGAGTTTGAACCCGTCGTTCTCCTCTTCCAGCGCGGGCATCGGCAGGGCGGCTTGCTGGGGTGCGTTCATGTCGGTTGCTGCTCAGGTTTTGTAATTTTCAAAATGCGGTCGATCCATGTCCTGGCTCCCACGTCGATGAGCGCCAGGGCATGCTCGAAGGCCGCCTCGTCCTGTTGGTAGGGATCGGGCACGTCCTGCTTGGCGGCCTCGGCAATGCGAAAGACCTTGCCGCGCACGAAGGGGTAGGCCGACTCGAGATGGCGGCGCTGCGCCATGTCCATGACCAGGATCAGGTCCGCCTGCCGGCACAGCAGCTGGTTCACCTGCTGCGCCAGGTGGCCGGAAATGTCGATGCCGCGCTCCTGCATGAGCTTCTGCGCCATCGCGTCGGCCGGCTTGCCCACGAGCGCGCCGGTGCCGGCCGACACCACGCGAAGATGCGGCAGGCCCGCGGCCAGGATGCCTTCGGCCATCGGGCTGCGGCAGATGTTGCCGATGCAGACTGTCAGGACGGATTTCATCTGTGGCGGCTCCAGACTTCGTCGCCGGCGTTGATCACTTGCGCGGCCGGCAGGATCAGGCTGGCCAGGCGGTTCCAGGTGACCAGCGGCACCGAATCGATGTAGACGACGTCGCGCGGCTGCAGCGGGAAGCGCTCGGCCAGGCCCAGCGCCGCGGGGTTCTTGGCATTCAGGTGGAAGATGGCCGGCAAGCCCCGCGCGTTGTTGCGAATGACGTAGATCTGGCCCGTGTTGGCCGAAGTCAGGTTGGGGCCGCCGGCCTCGCCCAGCGCCTCGTTGAGGCTGAGCCGCCCGTTGTGCATGAGCAGCGCCGACGGACGGGCAATTTCGCCCATCACGAACACCTTGCTCTCGTCGCGGTGCCGCACCTGGACCACGTCGCCGTTGCGCAGCGGAATCCTGCTGGCATCGGCGCCCAGGTCCTGCAGGTTGGGCAGGTTGATGAGCGTGGTCTTGTCGCCGCGCGTGAGCGTCACGAATGAGCGGTCGCCATTGGCGGTGATGCCGCCGGCCCGGCTGATGGCTTCGGCCAGCGTCATCGGCACGTCGGTGAAGATCTGCAGCCCCGGGTTCCGCACTTCGCCCTCGACGAAGGCGCGGCGGCTTCGGAAGGACTGGATGCGCACCGTGACCTGCGGCGCCTTGATGTAGGTGGCGATGCGGCTCGCAATGAGGTCGGAGGCCTCGATTTCGGTCAGCCCCTGGAGCTTGACGCGGCCGATGTAGGGGAACGTGATCTGCCCGTCCGCGCCCACGATGAAGCCGGGCGCCACGCTGATACCCGTTGGGTCCGCCTGCTGCGTGATCACTGCGCCGGCATTCGGCAGCAGTTCCGGATGGTCATAGACGATCACGCCCACGACGTCGCCCGGGCCGATGGTGTAGACCGGCGATTCGCCAAAAAGCGCCTTCACGTCCGGCGCAACGGCGGTCGGCTGGGACTCGGCCATCGTGCGGATCAAAGCCGGCGAAATGGACGTGATGACGCCGTCAGGCGCGCCATCGGCCGGCAGGTACTGGAACTCCGGCGGCAGGCTCTGGTCCGCCTCGTAGGCGCCCACGGAATTGAAGCCCGGTGCGCAGCCCTGCAGCAATAACGCGCCCATTAGGGCAAAACCCCACCCCATCGGGTTCACGAAGCGTGTCAAATTGATCCCCATTGCACAAATTGGTTTTCAGCAGCCGCGATTCATATGCAAGGCCCGAGCCCAGTTGATATTGGGCGGGACTTTTTTTGCCGCGGTTTGTCAAAGCAAAGCCCGCGCATCGTCGACAGGCGGGCTGGAGCGAATTGTCGCTGCCCGCACATTGAGCCTTTTCCGTTCAATAGATGCAAAAAATGTGTCTATATGCGGATTAACCCAAGACTCGATGGGGTTATCTCGGGGATCAATGTCTGAAGTCCCTTTTTCATTGGGGAAAAGGGCTTCGATGGCACGCTTGCAGCTGCGTCCTGCAGTTTGCAAATGTGAACTATCAATTAACCGGCTGCGCGGAGCAATTGTGGCGCTCCGGCCACAAATCTTCGGCGTCAATCGCCGGTTGAAAAGCTTTGCTCTTTTGTAAGGAACTGTGTGCTGTTGGCAGGCTGACGCACGGCCCTTTGCTTCTGCAGGAGATCGGCGCGGGTGAAGGGGCGCTCGATGCCCGCCATCCATGCTGCGAGGGCCTCCAGCGCGTCCTGTGTGGGTGCAGGCCGCCCCACTATGAAAAAGAGGAGCGGCAGCGCCATCGCCAAGGCGAGCCAGCGCGGTGTCTTGGCCTGCATGGACTGGCGCCAATGCAACAGCAAAAAGCTTGTGCTTACAACTGTTCCAAGCATCGCTCCCGTGACGACCTCCGCGGTGGAGTGAACTTCGAGGGCCAGCCGCGACACACCGATGAAGACGCCCCATACCCATCCCAATACCGCGGCCGCCATGCGCACGTTTGGTGCGCGGCGCCGCGCCGCCAGCCAGAAAACGACCGGCCAGACGCTGGTTGCCAGCGCGGTATGCCCACTGAAGCCGATGAAATCGAAATCGGCGCTGCCAATGCCCCAGCCCATGAAGAGAAGCTTGGACAGCATCACGATGAAGCCGCAACCGCCGAATAGCAGCGTCCACCGCACCGCGGCCGGACGCGTGCTGCGATCGATTGCAAGCCAAATTGCAATTCCCAATGCGGTGGGCAACAGGAAGCCGCTGTCACCGAAGCCGGTGGCAATTAACCAGAAATTAGTCATTAACGTGAAATAAGTGCGCTTTTCTATTGGTGCGCCGGCGCCGGTCGGAGCCGTTCCGAAGGCATACTTGCGGCACCTTCAACACCAGCGCTCCTGGAGCATATTGAAATCATGAGCATCCTCAGTGAGTTCAAGGAATTTGCCGTCAAGGGCAACGTGATCGATCTCGCGGTCGGCGTGATCATTGGCGCGGCATTCGGGAAGATCGTCGATTCGATCGTTGCCGACATCATCATGCCGGTCGTCGGGCTGGTGTTCGGCAAGCTGGATTTCTCGAACCTGTATGTGGTGCTGGGCACCGTGCCGGCGGGTGTCGCCAACAACCTGGCCGAACTCAAGAAGGCCGGCGTGCCGGTGCTGGCCTATGGCAACTTCATCACCATCGCGGTCAACTTCGTGATCCTTGCCTTCATCATCTTCATGATGGTCAAGCAGATCAACAAGCTGCGCAAGACGCAGGCGGAGGCGCCCGCGGCACCGGTGGCACCGCCGGAAGACATCGCCCTCCTGCGCGAGATCCGCGACAGCCTGAAGCGCCCCTGAGCCGCCCTCGCGCGCCTTCCTGATCAGGCGCCCGCCAAGGTTCTGGCCATGCGCAGCGCCTCGATGAGGCTCGACGCGTCGGCCCGGCCGGTGCCCGCAATATCGAATGCGGTGCCGTGATCGGGGCTGGTGCGCACCAGCGGCAGGCCCAGCGTCACGTTCACGCCCTTCTCCACGCCAAGGTACTTGACCGGGATCAGGCCCTGGTCGTGGTACATCGCAATCACCACGTCGAACTCGCCGCCTCCCGGCACTCCGGGCCTGGCACGCGCGCGCATGAAGACGGTGTCGGGTGCGTAAGGCCCGTGGGCGTCGATGCCCTCGGCATGGGCGGCCGCAATGGCCGGTGCAATGATGTCGCGCTCCTCGGAGCCGAACAGGCCGCCCTCGCCCGCATGCGGATTGAGGCCGGCCACGCCGATGCGCGGCGCCCGCCCGAGCATGCGCTGCAAGGCCCGGTGGGTGATGCGCAGCGTCTCCAGCACGCTGCCGAAGCTCACGGCCGTGATGGCGTCGCGCAACGACATATGAATGCTCACCAGCACGGTGCGCAGTTCGTCGTTGGCCAGCATCATGCGCACCGGCATGCCGTCCACCGCGACGCCCGCGTGCGCGGCGGCCTCTGCCTGCAGCAGCTCGGTATGGCCGGGATAGGGAAACCCGGCCGCGGCCAGTGCTTCCTTGTGCAGCGGCGCCGTGACGATGGCGGCGATCTCGCCCCGCAATGCGGCGCGTGCAGCCCAGACCACGCAGTCGCCGGCCACGCGGCCGGCTTCGGCGCCGATCCGGCCGGGCACGATGTCTTCCGCCGGCGCGGCCACCACCTGCAGCACCGGGATGCAGCCCGGCGGCACCGCGGCCGCTTCGGCAATGCGCTCGATCTGCGCCACCGGCCAGGCGGGTTGTCCCGGCGACGCCAGCGCCTGCGATGCCCGGCGCATGGTGGCCACGTCGCCGGCCACGAAAGCGCCGCGCGTGGCGTCGGGCGCCTGGCGGAAGGCCTTGGCGATGATTTCCGGGCCGATGCCCGCGGGATCGCCCAGCGTGATGGCAATGGAAGCCGACGCTGCGCTCATCGGAATACCTTCGCCCTGGCGGGCTGCGGTGCGAGCTTGCTTGGGGCGGCCCGGCGCTGCGCTCATGCCGGATTGTCGATGTCGATGAACTCGTGCTTCAGCCCGAGCTGGGCCGCCACGTGCCCGGCCACCGCCTGGGCGCCATAGCGCTCGGTGGCATGGTGGCCGCAGGCCAGGAAAGCGACGCCCATCTCGCGGGCGTAGTGGGCCTGCGGTTCGGAGATCTCCCCGGTGATGAAGGCGTCGGCGCCGGCAGCGATCGCAGCCTCGAAGTAACCCTGGGCGCCACCCGTGCACCACGCGATGTTCCTGATGGGGCGGTGCGCGGTATCCACCAGGGTGACGGGCCGCTTCAGCACCTTTTCCGCATGGGCGGCCAGCGCCTTGGCACTGGGAAAGGTCTCTGCGTTTTCGAGTGCGCCCAGGAAGCCGAGCTCCTGGTCGCCGAAGCGCCCGGCCGATCCGGCATGAGCAAGCAAGCCGAGCTGCAGGCCGAGCTGCGCGTTGTTGCCCAACTCCGGATGCGCATCGAGCGGCAGGTGATAGGCGAACAGGTTGACGTCGTCGCCCAGCAGCAGCCCCAGGCGCTGCTTCATCCAGCCGGTGACGCAGCCGTCCTGGCCGCGCCAGAACAGGCCGTGGTGCACGAAGATGGCATCGGCTTCGGCATGGATGGCGGCCTCGATGAGCGCGCGGCTCGCCGTGACGCCGGAGACGATCTTCCGCACCACGGTGCGGCCCTCGACCTGCAGGCCATTGGGTCCGTAGTCCTTGAAGCGCGACGGCGCAAGGAGCAGGTCGAAGGCATGCAGCAATTCATGGCGAGTGGTGCTCATCGCGCCATTGTCGCGCTCCCGATGCCGTCGCGCATCGCATGGCCGCGCGCCGCCAATGGCCACAGGGCCAGCACGAAACCCAGCCCGGCCAGCACGGCGACGTAATGCGCCGGCGCCATGGTGTCGTGCTGCAGCCAGAGCGTGAGGATCACCGGCGTGAGGCCGCCGAACACGGCATACGACATGTTGTAGGCAAACGAAAGCCCCGTGAAGCGCACCGGCGCCGGAAAGGCGCGCACGCCGGCAATCGGCACCGTGGCGATGGTGCCCACGAACAATCCCACCAGGCCGTAGTGCCAGAACAGCGTGGCCGGCGTGCCGGGCAGTCCCGTGTAGAAAAGATAGGCCGTTGCGAACAATCCGCCCCAACCGATGAGCATCACGGCGCGCGTGCCGATGCGGTCGCTGGCCCAGCCAGCCAGCACGCAGCCGATGGTCAGGGTCAGCGTGGCAAGGGCGTTGGCTTCCAGCGCCAGCGCGGCCGGAATGTGGTGCACCTTCTGCAGGTAGGTGGGCGTGTACAGCACCACCACCACGATGGCGGCCGACAGCACCCAGGTCAGCAGCGCCACGTAGACGCTGGCCGCGCGGTGCTCGCGCAGCACGGTGCGCAGCGGCAGCTCGCGCGCCACGGTCTTGCGGTCGGCCAGCTCCTTGAAGACCGGCGTCTCGTGCAGGAAGCGGCGCAGGTAAACCGAGACGAGGCCGAACACCCCGCCCAGCACGAAAGGAATGCGCCAGGCAAAGCCGCTCACCTCCGCCGGCGAATAGTGGCGGTTGATGGCCACCGCCACCAGCGAGCCCAGCAGGATGCCGCCCGTGATGCCCGAAGTCAGCGCGCCGATGCCGAAGCCGTAGCGCTGCGCCGGCACGTGCTCGCCGATGAACACCCAGGCGCCGGGCATCTCGCCGCCGATGGCCGCGCCCTGCAGCACGCGCATCGCCAGCAGCAGCAAGGGCGCGGCGATGCCGATGCTCGCGTAGGTGGGCAACAGGCCGATGACCAGCGTGGGCGCCGCCATCAGGAAGATCGACAGCGTGAACATGCGCTTGCGGCCGAGCAGGTCGCCGAAATGCGCGATGACGATGCCGCCCACCGGGCGTGCCAGGTAGCCGGCGGCGAAGATGCCGAAAGTCTGGAGTTGCCGCAACCAGTCGGGCATGTCGGCGGGAAAGAAAAGCGCGCCCAGCACGGTGGCGAAGAACACGTAGATGACGAAGTCGTAGAACTCCAGCGTTCCGCCGAGCGCGGACAGGGCCAGGGTCTTGTAGTCGCGCGCGCCGAGCGTGCGCGCCGGCGCCGGCTGGGTGCCGTCCGGGGAGATTGCGTGAGAAGTCATGGCGGGCAGGAAGGTCGTTGCCGCGCGCCGGGCCGCCGAGGGATGGGAAGCGGAGAATCGGCGCGCCGGCGAAACGCCTGGCCGCGTCCACCGGATGGGCGGCGCGGAAGGCCGGAGCTCGGAGCCGTGTGGGCTCGCTGCGCGATGCTAAGGGTTATCCCTTATTGGCGCACGAGACCTTTGTCATTCTCGACCGCACCGCGCGGTTTCTGGCGGATGGGGGTTGAGGGACAATGGACCCGTTGGCGCCGCGTGGACGGCGTGTTCCCCGTTCTATCCAAAGCTTCATGAAACGCACCTGGCTGCTCTTTGCCCAAGCCGTGACCGTCCTCCTGGCGGCCTATTTCGTTGTTGCCACGCTCAAGCCCGAGTGGATCAACCGCCGCGCCACCTCCCTGGGGGGCGTCGTGTCGATCGTCGAGGCGCCGGCGGGCGCCCCGTCCGTGCCGGTCGCTGGCAGCCTGAGCGCGGCGGCCAGGAAGGCCTCGCCGGCCGTGGTGAGCATCAACACCAGCAAGGCCGCGCAGCGCCATCCCCGCAGCAACGATCCGTGGTTCCGCTTTTTCTTCGGCGACCAGGGCGACCAGCCCCAGGTCGGCCTGGGCAGCGGCGTGATCGTGAGTGCCGAGGGCTACATCCTCACCAACAACCACGTGGTCGAAGGCGCGGACGAAATCGAAGTCACGCTCAACGACAGCCGCCATACGCGCGCCAAGGTGATCGGCACCGACCCTGACACCGACCTTGCCGTGCTCAAGATCGAGATGGACAAGCTGCCCGCGATCGTGCTGGGCAATTCCGACGAGCTCCAGGTGGGCGACCAGGTGCTGGCCATCGGCAATCCCTTCGGCGTGGGCCAGACGGTCACCAGCGGCATCGTCTCGGCGCTCGGGCGCAACCAGCTCGGCATCAACAACTTCGAGAACTTCATCCAGACCGACGCGGCCATCAACCCCGGCAATTCGGGCGGCGCGCTGATCGACGTCAGCGGCAACCTCCTGGGCGTCAACACCGCCATCTATTCGCGTTCGGGCGGCAGCATGGGCATCGGCTTCGCGATCCCGGTTTCCATGGCGAAGATCGTTCTCGAAGGCATCGTGAAGGACGGCCAGGTGCGCCGCGGATGGATCGGCGTCGAGCCGAACGAACTCTCGCCCGAACTGGCCGAAACCTTCGGCGTGAAGGCCGATGCCGGCGTCATCATCACCGGCGTGCTGCAGAACGGCCCCGCGGCCAAGGCCGGCATCCGTCCGGGCGACGTGATCACCTCGGTCGGCGAAAAGAAGACCGACAACGTGCAGGCCCTGCTGACCGCCGTGGCCGGCCTCAAGCCCGGCAGCACCGCGCGCTTCGCGCTGCAGCGCGGCACCGACAAGATGGAACTGGACGTGACGCCGGGCCTGCGGCCCAAGAGCCCGATGCGGCAGGTGCCGAACCAGCCCGAATGAGCGGTCAGGAAGAGGCGGAGGAATCCGCGCTTTCTTCTTCCTTCTCTTCGGATGATTTCTTGCCCCCGGCGAAATAGCGGGCGCCGATGATGCCCACCTCGTAGAGCAGGCACATCGGCACCGCCAGCGCGAGCTGCGACACCACGTCCGGCGGCGTGAGCACCGCGGCGATCACGAAGGCCACCACGATGAAGTAGCCGCGGAACGAGCGCAGCTTCTCGATGGTCACCATCTCGAAGCGCACCAGCAGCATCACGACGATCGGCACCTGGAAGGCGACGCCGAACGCGATGTAGAGCGAGAGGATGGCCTCGACATACGAGGAGATGTCGGGCGTGGCCGCCACCGCGGCCGGCGTGAACTTCTGGATGAAGCTGAACATCTTGTCCAGCACGAAGAACTGCACGAAGGCGATGCCCCCGTAGGCCAGCAGGCTGCCGAAGAAGATCAGCGGCAGCGCAAAGCGCTTTTCATGGCTGTAGAGCCCCGGCGCAATGAACATCCAGGCCTGGTACATGAGCCAGGGCAGCGCCAGCAGCACCGCCGTCATCATGAGCACCTTGAGCGGCACGAAGAACGGCGAGAACACGCCAATGGCAATGAGCTTGGCGTCCGGCGGCATGTGCGCGCGGATCGGCATCGCGATCAGGTCGATCAGCCCGCCCGGGCCGGGCCAGATGGCCAGCAGGATGCCCGCGACCGCCAGGCCGTAGACGCAATAGAGCAGCCGGTCGCGCAGCTCGACCAGATGTTGCACGAACGGTTGTTCGGTGCCCGCCAGCTCGTCTTCTGCGTCTTTGTTCTTGTTGTCGGAATCGGCCATTGGAAGGAGAAAAAGCAGGAGAAAAGCGTGGCTTCGGCCGGCGTGCGGCGCACGAGGAACGCGCTGGTGGGAAAGCCGCTAGTTGATCTTGTGGGGACGGAAGCGGGCGACGCGCGCGGCACCCGAAAGCGCCTTGGTGCGCACGCCGTTGCGCGCCTTGTACCACTGCGGCGTGGCGCCCTGCTTCAGGCGCCAGTTCTTGCGGGGGTGCCTGTATTCCGGCACCGCGGGCTCGGGTTCGGCCAGCGCCGAAAGCGTCTCGCCCGAGCCGGAGAACTGCTTCTCGAGTTCGCTTGCGCCGCTGTGGATGCTCTGCTCGACGTCCCGCGCGGCATCTTCCACCGTGCCCTTCATCTTTCGCAGTTCGTCCAGCTCCATCGAGCGGTTGACTTCAGCCTTGACGTCGTTCACGTAGCGCTGCGCCTTGCCCAGCAGGGTGCCGACGGTGCGCGCCACCCGGGGCAGCTTTTCCGGCCCGATGACGATCAGAGCCACGACGCCGATGAGCGCCAGCTTCTCAATGCCGAGGTCGAGCACTTATGACCCGCGCTCAGGACTTCTGACGCGCTTCGACGTCGATCGTGGACTTGTCGCTGTTGGCCGGCTGGCCGGTCACCTGCGCTGCAGGGGCCGACGAAGCGGCAGGTGCATCGGCGGTGGTGGTGCCGTCCTTCATGCCGTCCTTGAAGCCCTTGACGGCGCCACCAAGGTCGGAACCCATGTTCCGCAGCTTCTTGGTGCCGAAGATCATGACCACGACGAGCAGCACGATCAGCCAGTGCCAGATAGAAAAAGAACCCATGGAAGACTCCTAAGAATGTGTCCGATTTTAGTCGGCCTGAATGTGACAGTTCGGATTAATGGGATTCAGCCGCGCAGCCACGGACGGGGGCCGCCCATGACGTGCACATGGAGATGGTGAACCTCCTGCCCACCCTCGGCGCCGGTGTTGACGACGACCCGGTAGCCGCCCTCCGGATAGGGCCTGCAGCCCTGCTCCAGCGCGAGCCTGGGGGCCAGCGTCATGATCCGGCCCATCAGCGCGGCATCGTCGGGGGTGAGTTGCGCCATCGAGGCGATGTGCCGCTTGGGCACCAGCATGAAATGCACAGGCGCCCAGGGGGCGATGTCGTGAAAGCCGAACAGTTCGTCGTCCTCGTAGACCTTGCGTGAAGGAATCTTGCCTTCGATGATTTTGCAGAAGACGCAGTTCGGATCAGATGACATCTTGGGGTTCCATGGGACGGCTGCCGTTCATGCGGATCATGCCCTTCACGATCCGGTAGAGAAACCACAGCGAAATGAGGCTCCAGGCGATCCAGCCCGGCACGAGAAAGAGCAGCCAGAGCCACGAGGTCAGGATGTACAGCAGGCCCGCCCACAGCACCGAGCGGATGCGCCAGCTGAAATGCGTGGCCTGCCAGGTGCCGGCGGCGTTGTCGCGCTTGATGAAATCGATCAGCAGCGCCAGCAGCAGCAGCGCCACCGAGGCCTGCGCCCCCGGCAGGACGGCGCCAATGGCCACGATCAGGTGCAGGATATAGCTGATCCAGCCCCAGGTCTTGAGCGAGTCGTCGGGTTCCACATTCACGATGTCGTTGGCCATGGGACGTCCTTTCAATCGTTGGATGCCTCGCGGGCCTGCGCCTTGCGCAAGGCTTTTTCCTCGATGCCGCTGGTGCCCTCGCGGCGCTCGAGCTCCGCAATCACCTCGCCCGGCGAGAAACCGTAGTGCGCCAGCGCCACCATGGTGTGGAACCACAGGTCGGCCACTTCGTTCACTATTTTTGTGCGGTCGCCGCCGTGGTCGGCATCCTTGGCGGCCATGACCACCTCGGTGGCTTCCTCGCCGATCTTCTTGAGGAAGGCATCGGGGCCCTTGTGCAGCAGGCGCGCCACGTAGCTCTTGTCGGGGTCGCCGCCGCGCGCGGGCAGGCGGCTTTCGATGACCGCGGCCAGGCGTGCGAGGGCGTCCGAGGTGTTCACTGTGGCCGTCATTTGTAGATCGACTCCGGGTCTTTCAAGACCGGCTCGACCGCGTGCCATTGGCCGTTCTCGTACTTGCTGAAGAAGCAGCTGTGGCGGCCGGTGTGGCAGGCAATGCCGGGCTCGTGGCCGAGCTGGGTGACCTTGAGCAGCACGACGTCGTTGTCGCAGTCCAGGCGGATCTCGTGCACGGTCTGCACATGGCCCGATTCCTCGCCCTTGAACCAGAGCTTGCTGCGCGAGCGGCTGAAATACACCGCGCGGCCGAGCTCGGCGGTCTTCTGGAGCGCCTCGCGGTTCATCCAGGCGAACATCAGCACGTCGTTGCTGCCCTGTTCCTGCGCGATCACGGGCACCAGCCCGTTCGCGTCCCATTTCACTTCGTCAAGCCAATTCATGGCAGGTATTGTCCCACCCCGGAGCGGCCCTGAAGCGGATCAGGTCCGAACGGGAATGCCCCGCGCGGCCATGCGGGCTTTCGCCTCGCCGACCGTGTGCTCGCCGTAGTGGAAGATGCTGGCGGCCAGCACCGCGTCGGCACCGCCGGCCTGGATGCCGTCGGCCAGGTCGTCGAGGCTGCCCACGCCGCCCGAGGCGATCACCGGCACGTTGACGGCGTCGCTGACGGCGCGGGTGAGCTCGAGGTCGAAGCCGCTCTTGGTGCCGTCGCGGTCCATGCTCGTGAGCAGGATCTCGCCGGCACCGCGGCGCACCATCTCAGTTGCCCATTCGACGGCGTCCAGGCCGGTGTTCTTGCGGCCGCCATGGCTGTACACGTCCCAGCCCGCGCCGCGCGTGGCGGCCTCCTCGGGGCTGCGGCGCTTGGCGTCGATGGCCACGACGATGCATTGCGAGCCGTACTTCTGCGAGGCGTCGTTGATCACCTGAGGATCGGCAATGGCCGCCGAGTTGAAGCTGGTCTTGTCGGCGCCCGCATTGAGCAGCCGGCGCACGTCGGCCACGGTGCGCACGCCGCCGCCCACCGTCAATGGAATGAAGACCTGCGAGGCCACCGCCTCGATGATCGGCAGGATCAGGTCGCGGCCGTCGCTGGTGGCCGTGATGTCGAGAAAGGTGAGTTCGTCGGCACCCTGCGCGTTGTAGCGCGCCGCAATCTCGACCGGATCGCCGGCATCGCGCAACTCGAGAAAGTTGACGCCCTTGACCACGCGGCCGCCGGTGACGTCGAGACAGGGAATGATGCGTTTTGCGAGCATGGTCGGTCGTAAGGGAAGAAATCAGAGAACGCGAAGCTGCTGCCAGCCCTGCCATTGGGCCCCGGGCACGAGCAGCACCTGCTCGTCGATGCGCGCGGCCTCCACGCAGAGCATGTGCCGGTAGCCATCTTCGGGCATGTCGGCGAGTTTCGCACCAAGCACGGCACCAGGGTTCCAGACCACGGTTTCGCTGCAGCTGGCGCTTTGCGCAATTTCGAGCGTGCCGCTGGGCTGCACCAGCCGCAGCGGCTTCGCGGGAGCGGCGTAGACGCTGTCGAACTCGGCATCGAAACGCAGCGTCGCGGCCGTTTCCACGTGGCGGTCGTCGCGCAGCGAATCCCAGCGGTTGGCACCCTGCAGGCCTTCGAGACGCACCTGCGCAATATCGTCGACGTGCAGGTAGGTGTGCAGGGCCGCTGCAAAGCTGAACGGACCATGGCCGATGTTGAGCAGCGTCAGCGTGGTGCGCAGCCGGCTCGCGGCCATGCCGATCTGCAGGCGCGCCTCGAAAGCGTGCGGCCAGAGCTTGCGCGTGGCCTCGCTGTCGCGCAGCCGCAGCGTCAGTTCGCCCGATGTGGCGTCGATACCTCTGTTTTCCCAAGGCAGATTGCGCATGAATCCATGCTTGGGCAACATGCCGCGCTGGTTGAATTGAGGGCAGCAGATGGGCACGCCGCCGCGGATTGCGGCCACCCCATCGAACACCGCGCGTGGGCTCAGGTAGAGCCGCTCGACGCCACCCGCCGTGGTCCACGAAAGCAGCTGCGCCCCATGTAGAGACACGGTGAAAGCACCCCCGTCGGTGCTGGTGGCGCGAAGCGCCGGCTGGCCGCGAAACTCGATCGGATGGATGTCCATGGAGGAATTGTAGGCAGCGGAAAATCCCGCACGCAAAACCGGCAATGGACACTTAAGACTTCATCGGAGCCGTGGTGCTGCTGGTTGCACCGAGGGGGCTTTCTTGGATAACCTTTTGCCGCCGCACAAAAGCGCAGCCGCCGGCAGGTCCGCGCGCACCCCAAAACCATACCTACACATCGAAGAGAAAACGCATGAAGAGAAAACTGCCGGCCGCCGCCTGGATCCTGATCGCCATGGTGGTCGGCATTCTTGTCGGCTACATGATCTTCACGAGCTTTCCCGACAAGAAGGCAGCGGCGCAGATCGCAGGCTACGTGTCGATTGTGTCGGACGTGTTTCTGCGCCTCATCAAGATGCTGATCGGGCCGCTGGTGTTCTCCACGCTGGTGGTGGGCATTGCGCACATGGGCGACGCCAAGTCGGTGGGCCGCGTGTTCGGCAAGTCGCTCGGATGGTTCTTTACCGCTTCGCTCATTTCGCTGCTCATCGGCCTGGTGATGGCCAACCTTCTGAAGCCCGGCGAAAACCTGGGGCTGCCGCTGCCGGACATCGGCGCTTCGGCCAACCTGGCCACCGCGAAGTTCACCCTGAAGGACTTCGTGAGCCACCTGGTTCCAAAGTCTTTCGCCGAGGCCATGGCCAACAACGAGATCCTGCAGATCGTGGTGTTCTCGATGTTCTTCGGCGTGGCGCTCGCATCGCTCGGCGACAAGGCCAGGACGCTGGTGGCCGCCATCGACGAACTCTCGCACGCCATGCTCAAGATCACCGGCTACGTGATGAAGCTGGCGCCGCTCGCGGTGATGGCCGCCATGGCCGCCACCGTTGCGACGAACGGCCTGGGCATCCTGCTGAAGTTCGCGGTCTTCATGGGCGACTTCTACCTGGGCCTCTTCGTGCTGTGGGGCGTGCTGATTCTCGCGGGGGTGTCGTTCCTCGGACGCCGGGTGTTCAAGCTGATGGCGCTCATCAAGGAAGCCTTCCTGCTTTCGTTCGCCACCGCCAGCTCGGAAGCGGCCTACCCGAAGATCCTGCAGGCGCTCGACCGTTTCGGCGTCAAGCGCAAGATCTCCAGCTTCGTGATGCCGATGGGCTATTCGTTCAACCTGGACGGCTCGATGATGTACTGCACATTCGCCGTGCTGTTTATCGCGCAGGCCTACAACATCCACATGCCGCTGAGCACGCAGATCACCATGCTGCTCATCCTGATGCTCACCTCCAAGGGCATGGCCGGCGTGCCGCGCGCTTCGCTGGTGGTGATTGCCGCCACGCTCAACCACTTCGACATTCCGGAAGCCGGGCTGCTGCTGATCCTGGGCGTCGACACTTTCCTGGACATGGGGCGCTCGGCCACCAACGCGGTGGGCAACTCCATCGCGACGGCCGTGGTCGCCAAGTGGGAGGGCGAGTTGCTCTCCGAGAGCGATGCGGCGGTGAATGCGAAGACGCTGGACGCCGAAGCCGCAGCCACCCTCGCCCATCCGGCCCACGCGTGAGGCTCGCCATGAAGCCCAGGGCCACGCTGCCGGTTTTCATTGCCGGCCTGCTGGCGGCGGCCGCCCTTGCCACGGGCGCCCCCGTGCAGGCGCAAGAAGCGCCTGAAACGCTGACCGGCACCCTTGCCAAGGTGCGCGAGAGCGGCGCCATCGCCATCGGCTACCGCGAGTCGTCGGTGCCGTTTTCCTTTCTCAATGCACGCCAGGAGCCCGTCGGCTATTCGATCGAGCTCTGCCGCGAATTGGTCACGGCCATTGAAGATGCGGTGAACAAGAGCCTCGCGATCAAGTGGGTGCCGGTGACCTCCGATTCGCGCATGGATGCGGTCGAGCGCGGCACGGTCGATCTCGAATGCGGCTCGACCACCAACAACCTGGAGCGGCAAAAGCGCGTGAGCTTCTCGCCCACGATCTTCGTCTCGGGCACCAAGGTGCTGGTGAAGAAGGGGGCGCCGATCAAGTCGTTCCGCGACCTGGCCGGCAAGCGGGTGGCCGTCACCGCGGGCACCACCAACGAGAAGACGCTGCGCGAGCTGTCGCAGAAGTTCAAGCTCGATATCGACCTGCGGGTGGCGCGCGACCACGCCGATTCCTTCGGGCTGGTGAAAAGCGGCCAGGCCGACGCCTTTGCCACCGACGACGTGCTGCTCTACGGCCTGATCGCGCGGGAAGCCGCCAAGGCCCAGTACGAGGTGGTCGGCGACTACCTCTCCTACGACCCCTACGGCATCATGTACCGCAAGGGCGATGCGCAATTGGCCAAGGTGATCAACGACGCCTTCCAGGTGCTGGCGCAGGACGGCGAAATCGAGCGCCAGTACAAGCGCTGGTTCCTGCGCAAGCTGCCCACCGGCGAAAGCATCGACCTGCCGATGAGCGCGCAGCTGCAGGCGATCATCCAGACCATGGCGGTGAAAGCGGAATAAATAACCGCGTCGGCGGTCAGCGCGCCGGCCACGCCCAGTGCGGGATCTCGCTCATGTCGAGGTTGGCGATGCGGGTTTCGCCGAAGCGCTTCTCGAGCACCACCGATTGCAGATCGTTGCTGTCTTCGAGCGCGGCAATCAGCCGCGCGGCATGCGACACCACGATGACCTGCGATCCGCGCGCGGCCTGCGCGATCAGCCGGCCGAGCGCGGGCAGCAGGTCGGGATGCAGGCTGGTCTCGGGCTCGTTGAGCACCAGCAGCGCCGGCGGCCGGGGCGTCAGCAGCGCGGCAATCCAGAGCAGATAGCGCAGGGTGCCGTCCGATAGCTCCGCCGCCGTCAGCGGCCGCAACAGCCCGTGCTGGTGCATCAGCGTTTCGAAGCGGTCTTCGTTCACGCGCACCTGGATGCGGGCGCCTGGAAATGCATCGTCCACGGCGCGGTCGAGCGCCTCGCCGTCGCCGATCTCGCGGATGGTCTGCAGCGCGGCGGCCAGGTCGGCACCATCGTTGGCGAGCACCGGCGTGTAGGTGCCAAGCTGCGGCTGGCGCGCGGGCGCATCGGCGTCGGAGCGGAAGTGGTCGTAGAAGCGCCAGGAGCGCATCTGCTCGCGCAGCGCGAGCATCTCGGGCGCGGCGTGGGGATCGGCGTACTCGGTCATCATGCTGGCGAAGTGGGCGATGGGCCGCCCCACCGCCTGCCAGCTTCCGCTGCGCTCGCCGCGCAGCCGCAGCGCTGCGCCCTTGCGGTCGACCAGTTGCGTGGCGGGCCGCAGAACCGGGCCGCTCCAGATGGCCTCGCGCTTGATTTCAGGATCTCCGCCAAAGGCTGTTTCGCGCGGCACCGGAAGTCCGATGTCGATGGCGTAGCCGAAGTCGCTCGTCTCGACGCCCGAGAAGCCGAGCCGCAGGTTCACGGGCTCGTTGCGCACTGTGCCCTGCACCGGGGTATCGCCGCGCAGCATGGCGGCCGAAAAGCGCTCGGGCCCGGCCCAGAGGGTGGAAGAGAGACCGCCCTCGCGCACCAGCGAGCGGATCACGCCGCCGTTGGCAATGTCGGCCAGGAGCCGCATCGCGCGATAGACGCTGGACTTGCCGCTGCCGTTGGGCCCGGTCACCACCGTGAGCCGCCCGAGCGGCACCGTCAGCTGGCGCAGCGAGCGGTAGTTGGCGATGGCAAGCGCGGAAAGCACGCCGCGCTACAGAAGAGGAAAGCGCCTCAGGCGCCGGCAAGCTCGTCCGCGCGGGCCTGCGCGGCGGCGAAGTCGAGGTCGCCCGAATAGATGGCCCGGCCGCAGATCACGCCTTCGACGCCTTCGGACTCGACCGCGCAGAGCTGGTCGATGTCGGCCATGTTCGACAGGCCGCCCGAGGCGATCACCGGAATGGTCAAGGCCTGCGCGAGCTTGACGGTGGCATCGATGTTGATGCCCGAGAGCATGCCGTCGCGGCCGATGTCGGTGTAGATGATCGATTCGACGCCGTAGTCCTCGAACTTCTTGCCCAGGTCGGCCACCTCGTGGCCCGTGAGCTTGCTCCAGCCGTCGGTGGCCACCTTGCCGTCCTTGGCGTCGAGCCCCACGATGATGTGGCCGCCGAAGGCCACGCAGGCGTCCTTCAGGAAGCCCGGGTTCTTGACCGCGGCGGTGCCGATGATCACGTAGCGCAGGCCGTCGTCGATGTAGCGCTCGATGGTGTCGAGGTCGCGGATGCCGCCGCCCAGCTGCACCGGAATGTCGTCGCCCACCTCGCGCAGGATCGCCTTGATGGCCGCGTGGTTCTGCGGCTTGCCGGCGAAGGCGCCATTCAGGTCGACCAGGTGCAGCCGCCGCGCGCCGGCCTCGACCCACTTGCGGGCCATGGCGGCGGGGTCTTCGCTGAAGATGGTGGACTGGTCCATGTCGCCCTGTTTGAGGCGAACGCAATGGCCGTCTTTGAGATCAATGGCGGGAATGAGGAGCATGGAAGTGACGCGAGTGTGCGGAATCCGGGCTGAGGAAGGTTCGGCCCGGGCGGGAATATAAGGTCAGGGATTCCAGTGGAGGAAATTTCGGTAGAGCTGCAACCCATGGTCCGCACTCTTCTCCGGGTGGAACTGGGTGGCAAAAATGTTATCGCGTGCGACGGCGGCGGTAAAGCATGCCCCGTAATCGGCCTCGCCCACACTGTGCCGGATGTCGGCCGGCCGCGCATAGAAGCTGTGCACGAAATAGAAGTAGCTCATGTCCGGCACGCCCGCCCACACGGGGTGCGGCCGGGCCTGGCGCACCTGGTTCCAGCCCATCTGCGGCACCTTGAAGCGGCTGCCGTCGGGCTGCAGGCGGCCCGCCAGGTCGAACTTGACGACTTCGCCCGGAATCAGCCCGAGCCCGTCGGTCGGGCCTTCGTCGCTGCGCGACAGCAGCATCTGCATGCCCACGCATACGCCGAAGAGCGGCTTGCTCGCCGCGGCCTCGAGCACCGACTCCTGCAGGCCGGAGTCGCGCAGCTCGCGCATGCAGTCGGGCATCGCGCCCTGCCCCGGCAGCACCACGCGCGTGGCCTTGCGCACCACCTCGGGGTCGGAGGTGACGAAGACCTGCACGCCCACCTGGTCGGCCGCATGCTGCACGGCCTGCGAGACGGAGCGCAGGTTGCCCATGCCGTAGTCGACCACGGCGACGGTATTTGCTACAGATTTCATAGCTTGGCGGCAGGGGCGTTCAGAGCGAGCCCTTGGTCGATGGAATGACGCCCACGGAGCGTGGATCGAGTTCGAGCGCGCCGCGCATCGCGCGCGCAAAGGCCTTGAACACGGTTTCGCACTGGTGGTGCGCGTTCACGCCCTTGAGGTTGTCGATGTGCAGCGTGACGAAGGCATGGTTGACGAAGCCCTGGAAGAACTCGTAGGTGAGCTGGCTGTCGAAGGTGCCGATCATGCCGCTCGTGAACGGTACGTGCATCACCAGGCCGGGGCGGCCCGAGAAGTCGATGACCACGCGGCTCAGCGCCTCGTCGAGCGGCACGTAGGCATGGCCGTAGCGGCGGATGCCCTTCTTGTCGCCCACGGCCTTGGCCACAGCCTGGCCCAGCGTGATGCCCACGTCTTCCACCGTGTGATGGCCGTCGATGTGCAGGTCGCCCTGGCAGTCGATCTCGAGGTCGATCAGGCCGTGGCGGGCGATCTGGTCGAGCATGTGGTCGAAAAAGCCGATGCCCGTGGAGAGCCTGGCCTTGCCCGTGCCGTCCAGGTTGACGCTGACGGTGATCTTGGTCTCGGCGGTGTTGCGGGTGACCGATGCGGTGCGATCGGCAACGCCCGTGTCGGCTGTTTGGGGGGTGGTCATAGTGAGGCTTCGAGTGCCGCGAGCATCCGCGCATTCTCGTCGGCCGTTCCGACGGTGAGGCGCAGGCAGTTTGCGAGCAGTTCGTGCATTTTAGAAACGTTCTTCACAAGAATCCCGCGCGCCTTCATGCCCTCGAAGGCCTTGGAGGCATCGGGCACGCGCACGAGGATCATGTTGGCATCGCTCGGCCAGGCCTTCACGCCCGCCAGGCGGCCCAGCCCCATCATGAGGCGGTGGCGCTCGTCGCGGATCTGCCGCGCCTGGGCCTCGAATACCTCGGTGTGCTCGAGCGCGAACAGTGCGCATTCGCAATTGAGCACGCTGATGTTGTAGGGCGGGCGCACCTTGTCGATCTGCGCGACCAGCGCGGCCGGGCCCATGAGGTAGCCCAGGCGGATGCCGGCCAGGCCGAACTTGCTGAGCGTGCGCATCAGGAGCACGTGGCCGTGCCGCGCGATGCGGTCGATGTAGCTTCGGGCCGCGAAGGGCTGGTAGGCCTCGTCGATCACCACCAGGCCGCCCTGCTCGCCCTGGGCCTGCACGATCTTCTCGATGGCGGCATCGTCCCAAAGGTTGGCGGTGGGATTGTTCGGATACGCCAGGTACACGATGGCCGGCTTCTCGCGTGCGATGGCGGCGAGCATGGCTGCCTCGTCGAGCTCGAAGTCGGCCGTGAGCGGCACGCCGACGAAGCGCAGGCCCTGCAGTTGCGCGCTCATGGCGTACATCACGAAGCCGGGCACGGGCGCGAGCACCGTGGCGCCGGGCATGTCGCAGGCAATGGCGAGCAGCGAGATCAGCTCGTCGGAGCCGTTGCCCAGCATCAGCGAAAAGCCCTCGGGCATCTGCGCGTGCGCGGCCAGCGCGCGCTGCAGGTCGGCGCCGCGCTCGCCCGGATAGCGGTTGAGCGCGAGTGCGCCGAGCCGCGCGCCAAGCTCGGCCTGCAGCGCAGGCGGCAGGCCGAAGGGGTTTTCCATGGCGTCGAGCTTGACGAAGCCGCGTGCGTCCTGCACCGCGTAGGCATGCATGGACTGCACGTCGGAGCGGATGCGGTCGATCGGGCGGGCGGCGGGCAGAGAAGATGTCATCGGGTGCAGCGGTAGCTGTTTCTGAGGGCGCCGGCCATGACCAGCTGAACGGGCATGTCGGCTTCGTAGCTGTCGGCGTTGCGGGTCAGCTCGGTTTGGTAGAGGGAGCGTGCCATCGCAGGCTCCAGGCGCCGGCCCTCGACGCAGAAGACCGGCTTCTGGCCGTTGCGCTGCGAGGCTTCCACGCCTTCGCGCAGGCCTTCGAGCACGCCGACGAGGTAGTAGCTCGCGTAGGCCTTGCCGTCCGTCTCGCTCGCTTCCAGCGTGCGCAGCTCGCGGATGCTCATGGCCTGCGCCGAGCCCGCAGCCGCGAGCGCCAGCAGCCATGCCGCCGCGCGCGAACGATGAAAAGAACGGCGTCGAGCCATCTTGCTTTGCCCCTGTCCGCGGCGGAGGGCTTCAGATCCTGCGCAGGCGCATGCGCGCCGCTTCGGCGTGCGCCTGCAGGCCTTCGCCTTCGGCCAGCGTGACGGCGATGGGCCCGAGCACCTGCGCGCCGGCTTCGCTCACTTCGATGAGGCTCGAGCGCTTCTGGAAGTCGTACACGCCGAGCGGGCTCGAGAAGCGCGCCGTGCCGCTGGTCGGCAGCACGTGGTTGGGGCCCGCGCAATAGTCGCCCAGGCTCTCGCTGGTGAAGGCGCCCAGGAAGATCGCGCCGGCATGGCGCAGCAGCGGCTCCCAGCGCTGCGGCTCGCTGCTGCTGACTTCCAGGTGCTCCGGGGCGATGCGGTTGCTGATCTCGCAGGCCTCTTCCATGCTCTTCGTGTGGATGAGCGCGCCGCGGCCGTTGAGCGAAGCCGCGATGATTTCGGCGCGCGGCATGCCGGGCAGCAGGCGGTCGATCTCGGCCTGCACGCGGTCGATGTACGCGGCGTCGGGGCACAGCAGGATGCTCTGCGCGAGCTCGTCGTGCTCGGCCTGGCTGAACAGATCCATCGCCACCCAGTCGGGCGGCGTGCTGCCGTCGGCCAGCACGAGGATTTCGCTCGGGCCCGCGATCATGTCGATGCCCACGGTGCCGAACACGCGGCGCTTGGCGGCGGCCACGTAGGCGTTGCCGGGGCCGGTGATCTTGTCGACCGCGGGGATGGTGGCGGTGCCGTAGGCCAGCGCGGCCACGGCCTGGGCGCCGCCGATCGTGAAGGCGCGCGTGACGCCGGCCACGTAGGCGGCGGCGAGCACCAGCACATTGCGCTCGCCCCTGGTGGACGACTGCCCGCCCGAGCCACCCGTGGCCACGCTGCCCTTCGCGGGCGTGGGAACCACCATGATGATTTCGCCGACGCCCGCCACGTGGGCCGGAATGGCGTTCATCAACAGGCTGGACGGATAGGCGGCCTTGCCGCCCGGCACGTAGATGCCCACGCGGTCGAGCGGCGTGACCTTCTGGCCCAGCAGCGTGCCATCCACGTCGCGATAGCTCCAGCTCTCGCCGCTGGCCTTCTTCTGCGCCTCATGGTAGCTGCGTACGCGGTCGGCCGCGGCCTGCAGCGCATCGCGCTGCGCGGCGGGCAGCGAGTCGAAGGCTTCCTTGAAATCGGCCTGCGTCAGTTCGAGTTCCGGCACGGCCGCGGCGCCGAGGCCATCGAAGCGGCGCGTGTACTCCAGCACCGCCTCGTCCCCGCGCTTCTGCACATCCGCCAGGATGTCCGCCACCACCTTCTCGATGGCCGCATCGGCATCCGCAGACCAATGCAGCCGCGCCTTGAATTCAGCGTCGAAGCCGGCTGAAGCCGTGGAGAGGCGGACGGGGGCTGCTTTCGGGGTCATGTGCGTGAAATTCAGGCAGTGGGAATGGCCGATGCGAAGGCGTCGATGATGCGGCGGATCGGCTCGCGCTTGAGCTTGAGCGCGGCCTGGTTGACCACGAGGCGCGCGCTGATGTCCATGATGCGCTCGACCTCGACCAGGTGGTTGGCCTTGAGCGTGCTGCCGGTCGAGACCAGGTCGACGATGGCGTCGGCCAGGCCGGTGAGCGGCGCGAGCTCCATGCTGCCGTAGAGCTTGATCAGGTCGACGTGCACGCCCTTGGTGGCGAAGAAGTCGCGCGCGAGGCCCACGTACTTGGTGGCGACGCGCAGGCGCGAGCCCTGCTTCACGGCCGAGGCGTAATCGTAGTCGGCGCGCACCGCCACGCTGAGGCGGCAGGCCGCGATGCGCAGGTCCAGCGGCTGGTACATGCCCTGGTTGCCGTGCTCGAGCAGCACATCGGAGCCGGTCACGCCCAAGTCGGCGCCGCCGTACTGCACATAGGTGGGCACGTCGGAGGCGCGCACCAGCACCACGCGCACGTCGGGCCGGGTGGTGGCCAGGATCAGCTTGCGCGATTTTTCGGGGTCTTCGGTGACCTCGATGCCGGCGGCGGCCAGCAGCGGCATCGTCTCTTCGAAGATGCGGCCTTTCGAGAGCGCCAGGGTGATCATGCGGCGGCTCCCGAAATGCGTTCGATGTCGGCCCCGAGGCCGCGCAGCTTGGCTTCCATGCGGTCGTAGCCGCGGTCCAGGTGGTAGATGCGGTCGACCAGCGTCTCGCCCTCGGCCACGAGGCCGGCGATCACGAGGCTGGCCGAGGCGCGCAGGTCGGTCGCCATCACGGTGGCGCCCGAGAGCTGCTGCACGCCCTCGACCATCGCCACCTTGCCCTCGACATGGATCGTGGCGCCCAGGCGCACCATCTCGTTCACGTGCATGAAGCGGTTCTCGAAGATGGTCTCGGTGACCATCGATGCGCCGCGCGCGATCACGTTCAGGGCCATGAACTGGGCCTGCATGTCGGTCGGGAAGCCCGGGTATTCGGTGGTGCTGAAGCTCTGCGCCTTGAGGTGCTCGCAGGCCGGGGCGCTGGAACTGATGCGCACGCCGCCCTCTTGCGCCGCGACCGTGCAGCCGGCCTCGCGCAGCTTGTCGATCACCGCGTCCATGTGGTCGGCCCGCGCATGGCGCAGGAACACGTCGCCGCCGGTGGCCGCAACGGCGCACAGGAAGGTTCCGGCCTCGATGCGGTCGGCCACCACGGCGTGCTCGCAGCCGTGCAGCTTCTCGACGCCCTGGATGCGAATGTGGCTGGTGCCGTGGCCTTCGATCTTTGCGCCCATGCGGATCAGCATTTCGGCCAGGTCGACGATCTCGGGTTCCTGCGCGGCGTTTTCGAGCAGCGTCTCGCCCTCGGCGAGTGCGGCGGCCATGAGGAAGTTCTCGGTGCCCGTGACGGTGACCATGTCGGTCAGGATGCGCGCGCCCTTCAGGCGGGTGCGCCCGGCCGGCAGGCTGGCGATCATGTAGCCGTGCTCGACCACGATCTCGGCGCCCATCGCCTGCAGACCCTTGATGTGCTGGTCGACCGGCCGCGAGCCGATGGCGCAGCCGCCCGGCAGCGACACCTTGGCATGGCCGAAGCGCGCGAGCAGCGGGCCCAGGGCCAGCACGGAGGCGCGCATGGTCTTCACCAGTTCGTAGGGCGCCTCGGGGTTGCTGAGGTCGCCCGCATCGAGCCGCACCGTGCCGTTGTCGTCGCGCTCGGCCGCAACGCCCATGTTGCGCACCAGCTTGAGCATGGTCGACACGTCCTGCAGGCGCGGCACGTTGTGCAGCGTCACGGGCTGGTCGGTCAAGAGCGCGGCGCACAGCTCCGGCAAGGCTGCGTTCTTGGCGCCGGAAATGAGTACCTCGCCGCGGAGCTGGCGCCCGCCGCGAATCAGAAGTTTGTCCATCGAATTTCCAGCGAATCAGGGCCCGGAGGCCGGAGAGTTATTTTTCCAACGCCGCCCATTCGGCCGGCGTGTAGGTCTTCATCGAGAGCGCATGCACCTCGTCGGTATGCATTTTCGCACCCAGGGTCGCGTAGACCCGCTGGTGGCGCTGAATCGCGCGCTTGCCCTCGAATTCGGCCGAGACGATGGTGGCGTACCAATGCCGGCCATCGCCTTCGAGCGTGATGTGCTCGCAGGGAAGGTGGGACTGGATCAGGGCCTGGAGTTGTTCGGCGGTCATGGGAATTGGAAAGGGCCTTTCAGCCTCTGATTTTGTAGCCGATGCGCAGCAGGTGGACGGCGATGGCGCTCACCACCAGCCAGGCGGCGCCGACGATGCCCAGGCTGAGCCAGGGCGAGGCGTCGCTCACGCCGAAGAAGCCGTAGCGGAAGCCGTCGATCATGTAGAAGAACGGGTTCAGGTGGCTCACGCCCTGCCAGAACGGCGGCAGCGAGCCGATCGAATAGAAAACGCCCGACAGAAAGGTCATGGGCATGATCAGGAAGTTCTGGAACACCGCCATCTGGTCGAACTTCTCGGCCCAGAGCCCGGCAATGAGGCCCAGCGTGCCGAGCATGGCGGAGCCCAGCAGCGCGAACACCAGGATCCAGAGCGGCGCAACGAAGCTCGGCATCGCGAAGAACACGGTGACCGCGAACACGCCGAGCCCCACGGCCAGCCCGCGGATCACAGACGAGCCCACGTAGGCGAAGAACCAGCCCCAGTGCGACAGCGGCGTGAGCAGCACGAACACCAGGTTGCCCATGATCTTGCTCTGGATGATCGACGACGAGCTGTTGGCGAAGGCGTTCTGCAGCACGCTCATCATCACGAGGCCCGGCACCAGGAAGGCGGTGTAGCCGACCGACCCGTAGACCTTCACATGGTCTTCGAGCACGTGGCCGAACACCATCAGGTAGAGCAGCGCGGTGAGCACCGGCGCGCCGACGGTCTGGAAGCCGACCTTCCAGAAGCGCAGCGTTTCCTTGTAGAGCAGCGCGCGCCACCCAGTAACGGCCATCATCTCGCCACCTCCAGCGGCGTCTGCTCGCCCGCCATCAGGTCGATGAACACGTCTTCCAGGTCGGCCTTGCGCATTTCCACGTCTTCCACCGCGACGCCGGCTTCGCGGATCGCGGCCAGCAGTTGTTCGACTTCATGGGCGTTCTGCGCCGGCAGCTGCACGATGCGCCCGGTGATGCGCGCATGCTGCGCGATGGCCCAGGGCAGCATGGCGTCGGTCTTGAAGCGCAGCACGTTGCTGGCGGCCGATTTCAAGAGCTCGCTGGTGCGGTCCAGGGCGATCACCTTGCCGAGCTTGAGCATCGCGATGCGGCTGCACAGCGCCTCGGCCTCTTCGAGGTAGTGGGTGGTCAGCAGCACGGTGCTGCCCTCCTTGTTGAGCCTGGCGACAAACTGCCAGAGCGTCTGGCGCAACTCGACGTCGACCCCGGCGGTGGGCTCGTCCAGCACGATCACGGGCGGCTTGTGCACCAGCGCCTGCGCCACCAGCACCCGGCGCTTCATGCCGCCCGAGAGCTGGCGCATGTTGGCCGTGGCCTTGTCGGCCAGGCCCAGGCTTTGCAGCAGTTCGTCGATCCAGGGTTCGTTGTTCTTGATGCCGAAGTAGCCCGACTGGATGCGCAGCGATTCGCGCACATTGAAGAAGGGGTCGAACACCAGCTCCTGCGGCACGATGCCGAGCTGGCGCCGAGCCTCGGCATAGTCGCGCTGCACGTCGAAGCCATGGACGCTGATGGCCCCGGCCGTGGGGCGGGACAGCCCGGCGAGCATGCTGATGAGCGTGGTCTTGCCCGCGCCATTGGGCCCGAGCAGGCCGAAGAACTCGCCCGGCTCGATCTGGAAGCTGACCTCGTCGACGGCGCGCAGCCCCTGCTTGCCTTGGGCCCGCTGCTGTCTGGAGGGAGGGTAGGTCTTGGAGACCGATTGGAATGAGATCGCGGGCATGGGAGCCGGCGATTTTACGGGCCCGCCCCGCAGGCCGCTTGGCGGCGGCCGGATGCCCTGACGCGGCCGCTGCCGGGCCGCCGGCGATCAGGGCGCCGCCGGCAGAAGCCCCGCGATACCGTAGAGCGCGGCCAGTTCGCGCAGCCGCGGCGAAAGTCCCTTGACCGCAAAACCCCGGCCGAGCGCGCTCGATTCGCGGCGGCACTCCAGCAGCACCGCCAGGGCCGAGGAATCGAACTGCGCCAGCGCGCTGGCGTCCACCACCGTGGATGTGTCGGTCTGCCCCTTCAACCCCTGCTGCAGCATGCGCATGCAGGCCGGGGCTTCGTCGTGGGTGAGTTTGGAGGGCAGGACCAGCATGGCCTCAGCTCTTGCCGTTGTTGCCCTTGTTGCGCGCCGCCAGCGCTGCAATCAGGCCGTCGATGCCGCGGGCGTTGATTTCCTGCGAGAACTGGGTGCGGTAGGTGTCGACCAGCCAGACGCCCAGCACATTGAGGTTGTAGACCTTCCAGCCGCCGCCCTGGCCGGGCGTTTTCTCGAGCCGGTAGTCCAGTTGCACCGGATCGCCGCGGCCCTTGACCTCGGTGCGGACCAGCACTTCGGTGTCTTCGGGCGAACCGCGGAACGGACGCACCGTGACGGTCTGGTCGCTCACCTGGTCGAGCGCGCCGGCATAGGTGCGCACCAGCAGGGTCTTGAATTCTTCCTGCAGCCGCTTTTGCTGCTCCGGGGTGGCCTGGCGCCATGCCGGGCCGACGGCGGAAGCCGTCATGCGCTGGAAGTTGACGTTGGGCATGATCTTGCTGTCGACCAGCACCATGATCTTGCTGACGTCGCCAGCCTTGATGGAAGTATCGGCCTTGATGGTTTCGAGCACATCGGTCGACAAACGCTTGACCAGCGCATCAGGCGCTTCGTCGGCGGCATGGGCCGGACGCACGAAAGCCGTCGCGGCGCCGAAGAGCAAGGCGCTGGCCAGCACCAGGCGGCCAAAGCCGCGTCGTTGCAAGATCTTGTTGTTCATGGCATTCCCTTCAAGTGGAAAATCCGCAGGGCGCAATGGAAGCCGCGCCTGCTGGAAAAAGAACGTGTTCGACAGCTTCCCGGCCGACCGGGTTCCTGAAGCGCAGGTGAAGCCTTGAAACGGGATGCAAGCGGAAAACCGCCTGTCTGTCCGCGAAAAGCCTCTATTCCGCGCCTTTCTGTGCTTTATTTTCCGCCTTCGTCGTCAGGCGGATTGCCGTCGTAGACGTCGTTGCGGCGATGCTGCAGGAAGGCGTCGCGCGTGAAGGTGTACTTGTCGAGCGCCGCATCATCGAGCAGGCGGCCGGCGCGCAGGTACTTCGCCCGCGTATCGACAGCCTCCAGGAAGGACAGCGAATTGCGCCAGGCCACGTCGTTCATGTTGCCGAGCACGCTGCCGGCACGGTCCACCGGCAATGCGGCCGTATCGCGCAGGGTCGAGGGGCCGAACACCGGCAGCACCACGTACGGGCCGGCGCCCACGCCCCAGCGGCCGAGCGTCTGGCCGAAATCTTCCTCGTGGCGGTCGATGCCCGCTTCGGTGGCGATGTCGAGAAGGCCGCCAAGACCGAACAGGGTGTTGACGTTGACCCGCATGAAGGTCTCGGCGCTGTTCTGCAGCCTGAGCTGGGCCACGCTGTTGGCAAAGCTCCAGACATCGCCCAGGTTGCCAAAGAAATTGCTCACGCCGGTGCGCACCATGGAAGGCAGCACGCGCTGGTAGGCGGTGGCCACGGGCACGAGCACCGCCTCGTCGACCGTGTCGTTGAAGCGGGTGACGCCCCGGTTCATCGGCTCGAAAGGGTCGGCCGGATTGGCCCCGGGGCCGGTCGCGCATCCTGCAATGAGCGAAAAAGCGGCTGCAGCACCCGCCCAGCGGGCATGTTTCGCTATATTTTTAATAGCGAAGGACGAAAAAAGGCTTGTTTTCATTTCTTGTTGGCTGTTCCCGGCGTCGAGGTATTTCCTTCGGCCGCCTTGCTGTAGAGGAACTGGCTGATCAGGTTTTCCAGCACCACGGCCGATTGGGTCGAGGTGACGGTGTCGCCGGCTTGCAGGTTCTTCTCCTCGGCGCCCGCCTCGATTCCGATGTACTGCTCGCCGAGCAGGCCACTGGTCAGGATCTTGAGCGAGCTGTCCTTGGGAAAACTGTAACGGTTTTGCAATGCCAGTGTGACGCTGGCCTGAAAAGACTTGTCGTCGAACGAGATGGATTCCACACGGCCGACCACCACGCCGGCGCTCTTGACCGCCGTTTGCGGCTTGAGGCCGCCGATGTTGTCGAAACGCGCGGTGACGTTGTAGGTCTTCTGGAAGTTCAGGCTCAGCAGGTTGGCCGACTGCAGCGCGAGGAACAGCAGCGCCGCGCCGCCGATCAGGACGAACAGGCCGACCCAGATGTCGTTGTTGGAACGTTGCATGGTTTGCACTCTCTAGAACGATTGGAGCCGGGGCTCCTTCAAATACTGAACATCATGGCGGTGAGCAGGAAGTCGAGCCCCAGCACCGAAAGCGAGGCCATCACCACCGTGCGCGTGGTTGCGCGCGACACGCCTTCGGGCGTGGGCTGGGCCTCGTAGCCCTGCAGCAGCGCGATGAAGGTCACGGTGAAGCCGAACACGATGCTCTTGATCACGCCGTTGCCCACGTCGCGCCAGACATCGACGCCGCCCTGCATCTGGCCCCAGAACGCGCCCGGGTCCACGCCCAGCATCAGCACGCCCACCACATAGCCGCCCATGATGCCGACCGCGCTGAACACGGCCGCCAGCAGCGGCATCGTGATCACGCCGGCCCAGAAACGCGGCGCAAGGATGCGCTGCACCGGGTCGACCGCCATCATCTCCATGGCGCTGAGCTGCTCGCCGGCCTTCATGAGGCCGATCTCCGCAGTGAGCGAAGTACCGGCACGCCCCGTGAACAGCAAGGCGGCCACCACGGGCCCGAGCTCGCGCACCAGGCTCAGTGCCACCAAGAGGCCGAGCGCCTCGGAAGAACCGTAGCGCTGCAGCGCGTAGTACATCTGCAGGCCCAGCACGAAGCCGACGAAAAGCCCCGACACCGCGATGATCGCCAGCGAGTAGTTGCCCAGGAAGTGGATCTGGTCGCGCACCAGCCCGAAGCGCTGCAAGCTTCGTGCCCCCTGCACCAGCAGGCGCAGGAACAGCTTGGCGCCATAGCCCAGGTCGGCCAGCTTGCTGCGCACGGCAAAGCCGATGTCGGCGGGCTTCCACCAGCTCATGACCGCCCTCCTTCATTGCCGAAATCTTCCTCGATGCTGGCCACGGGGTAGTGAAAGTGCACCGGCCCGTCGGGCAGTGCATTGACGAACTGGTGGACCAGCGGATCGGCGCTCTCGCGCACCTCTGCAGGCGTGCCCTGCGCGGCGATGCCGCCGTTGGCCAGGATGATCACGTGGTCGGCGATGCGGAAGGTTTCCTCGAGGTCGTGCGACACGACGATGCTGGTCAGCCCCAGCGTGTCATTGAGCTGGCGGATCAGCCGCGCGGCCGTGCCCAGGGAAATCGGGTCGAGGCCGGCAAAGGGCTCGTCGTACATCACGAGATCGGGGTCGAGCGCAATGGCGCGCGCCAGGGCCACGCGCCGCGCCATGCCGCCGGACACCTCGCTGGGCATCAGGTCGCGCGCGCCGCGCAAGCCCACGGCGTCGAGCTTCATGAGCACGATGTCGCGCACCAGCGCTTCCGAGAGCTGCGTGTGCTCGCGCAGCGGAAACGCGACGTTGTCGAACACGCTCATGTCAGTGAACAGCGCACCGAACTGGAACAGCATGCCCATGCGGCGCCGCGCCTTGTACAGCCCCGCGGCGTCGAACTTGCCGACGTCCTGGCCGTCGAAAAGCACCTCGCCGCGCTGCACCCGCTGCTGGCCGCCGATGAGCCGCAGCACGGTGGTCTTGCCGCCGCCCGAGGCGCCCATCAGCGCCGTCACCTTGCCGCGCGGCACGGCAAACGACACACCGCCGAGGATCGCCCGTGCGCCGTAGCCGAACGTAACGTCGCGGAACTCGACAAAGGGGTGTGGCAGTGGTGCGGCTGATTCCATCTCAATAAAAAAGCCGGGCACCTTCTCAGGCATCCCGGCATGCGGTTTCCGCGAATGATAGCGGGGCCGTGGCCGGCCCCGCAAAACTGAAACAAAAATCAGCGTGGCAGGTCGCTGAATCCCATCAGGAATTCATCCACCGAACGCGCGGCCTGGCGGCCTTCCCGGATCGCCCACACCACGAGCGACTGGCCGCGGCGGATGTCGCCCGCTGCAAACACCTTCGGCACGTTGGTGGCATAGCCGCCGATGAAGTCGACCGTGGCCTTGGCGTTGCCGCGTGCATCCTTCTCGACGCCGAAGGCGTCCAGCACGTTGGCCACCGGGCTCACGAAGCCCATGGCCAGCAGCACGAGGTCGGCCTTGAGGATCTGCTCGCTGCCGGCCACTTCCTGCATGCGGCCGTCCTTCCACTCGACGCGCACGGTCTTCAGGCCGGTGATCTTGCCTTTTTCGCCGATGAATTCCTTGGTGGAGATGGCGAACTCGCGCTCGCAGCCTTCTTCATGGCTGGAGCTGGTGCGCAGCTTGATCGGCCAGTAGGGCCAGGTCAGCGGGCGGTTTTCTTCTTCCGGCGGCTGCGGCATCAGCTCGAACTGCGTGACGCTGGCCGCGCCATGGCGGTTGCTGGTGCCCACGCAGTCGGAGCCGGTGTCGCCGCCGCCGATCACGATCACGTGCTTGCCGTCGGCGCGCAGCTGGCCCTTGACCTTGTCGCCCGCGTTGACGCGGTTCTGCTGCGGCAGGAACTCCATCGCAAAATGAATGCCGTCGAGGTCACGGCCCGGCACCGGCAGGTCGCGCGACTGCTCGGCACCGCCGGTGAGCACCACGGCGTCGAAGTCCTTCTGCAGCTGCTCGGGCGTGACGGTTTCCTTGGCCAGGTTGGTGACCTTGGAGCCCTTGCCCAGCGGGTCCTTCGCGGCGCCGACCATCACGCCGGTGCGGAAGGTCACGCCCTCGGCCTTCATCTGCTCGACGCGGCGGTCGATGTGGGTCTTCTCCATCTTGAAGTCGGGAATGCCGTAGCGCAGCAGGCCGCCGATGCGGTCGTTCTTCTCGAACAGCGTCACATCGTGGCCGGCGCGCGCGAGCTGCTGCGCCGCCGCCATGCCGGCCGGGCCCGAACCCACCACCGCCACCTTCT
The DNA here is from genome assembly GCF_033807855.1 of Variovorax sp. SPNA7. NCBI lineage: Bacteria > Pseudomonadati > Pseudomonadota > Betaproteobacteria > Burkholderiales > Comamonadaceae > Variovorax > Variovorax sp. SPNA7. The sequence continues at coordinate 1,237,440 of NZ_CP138513.1, read as the reverse complement.
TGCCGGTCTTGTGCTTGGCGACGCGCGGCGCCACCCAGCCTTCGTCCCAGGCGCGGTCGATGATCGCGTGCTCGATCGACTTGATGCCGATCGGATCGTCGTTCACGTTGAGCACGCAGGCCGCCTCGCAGGGCGCGGGGCAGATGCGGCCGGTGAATTCCGGGAAGTTGTTGGTCGAGTCGAGCACCGCGAAGGCGTTTTGCCAGTCGTTGCGGTACACGAGGTCGTTGAAGTCCGGAATGACGTTGTTGACCGGGCAGCCGCTGTTGCAGAACGGCGTGCCGCAGTCCATGCAGCGCGCGCCCTGCACCTTGGCCTGCTCCGGCGTCAGGCCGACGACGAATTCCTTGTAGTGCTTGACGCGCTCGGAGGCGGGGCGGTAGCCCTCTTCGATGCGCTCATGCTCCATGAAGCCGGTGATCTTTCCCATCGTGCTTTCCTCTGTTCTTCGTTTTCGTTGCCGCTCAGACCGCAGCCGTCGTGGCCGGTGCGACCAACGCGTGCGGCTCCAGGCCCATGTGCGCGTTGTTGCCGCTGCTCGTGAGCTCGACCTTGCGGTCGTGCAGCTCGGCGAGCGCGCGCTTGTACTCGTTCGGGAACACCTTGACGAACTTGGTGCGCGAGACGGCCCAGTTGTCGAGCAGTTCGCGCGCGCGCTTGCTGCCGGTCCAGCGGTGGTGCTCTTCGAGCAGCTTCTTGAGCTGGGCCTCGTCGGTCTCGCCGCCGTGCCAGACCTTGCGGTGCATGCTCGCCGTCTGCTCGGCCGAGGTCAGCACCTTGTCGAGCGACACCATCGAGAGATTGCAGCGCGTGGCGAACTGGCCGTCCTCGTCGTAGACGAAGGCCACGCCGCCGCTCATGCCGGCCGCGAAGTTGCGGCCCGTCTTGCCGAGCACAGCGACCGTGCCGCCCGTCATGTATTCGCAGCCATGGTCGCCCGTGCCTTCGACAACGGCAGTGGCACCCGAGAGGCGCACGGCAAAGCGCTCGCCGGCCACGCCGCAGAGGTAGGCCTCGCCAGTGGTCGCGCCGTAGAGCGCGGTGTTGCCCACGATGGTGTTGCGCACCGCTTCGCCGCGGAAGTCGAGGCTCGGGCGCACCACCACGCGGCCGCCCGAGAGGCCCTTGCCGGTGTAGTCGTTGGCATCGCCGATCAGGTAGAGCGTGATGCCGCGCGCGAGAAACGCGCCGAACGACTGGCCGCCCGTGCCTTCGAGCTGGATGCGGATCGAGTCGTCGGGCAGGCCCTGCGGATGCACCTTGGTCAGCGCGCCCGACAGCATGGCGCCCACCGAGCGGTTGACGTTGCGCGCCACCTCGATGAACTGCACCTTCTCGCCGCGCTCGATGGCCGGACGCGACTTCTCGATGAGCTTGACGTCGAGCGCACGCTCCAGGCCGTGGTCCTGGTTCTCGACGTGGAAGCGCGGCACTTCGGCCGGCACGATCGGCAGCGCGAACAGGCGGCTGAAATCGAGGCCCGAAGCCTTCCAGTGCTCGATGCCCTTGCGCATGTCGAGCAGGTCGGCGCGGCCGATCAGGTCGTCGAACTTGCGGATGCCGAGCTGGGCCATGATCTGGCGCACTTCTTCCGCAACGAAGAAGAAGTAGTTGACGACGTGCTCGGGCTTGCCCGAGAACTTCTTGCGCAGGATCGGGTCTTGCGTGGCCACGCCCACCGGGCAGGTGTTCAGGTGGCACTTGCGCATCATGATGCAGCCCTCGACCACCAGCGGGGCCGTGGCAAAGCCGAACTCGTCGGCGCCCAGCAGCGCGCCGATGGCGACATCGCGGCCGGTCTTCATCTGGCCGTCGGCCTGCACGCGGATGCGGCTGCGCAGGCGGTTGAGCACCAGCGTCTGCTGCGTTTCAGCCAGGCCGATTTCCCACGGGCTGCCCGCGTGCTTGATCGACGACCAGGGCGATGCGCCGGTGCCGCCGTCATGGCCCGCGATCACCACATGGTCGCTCTTGCACTTGGCCACGCCCGCCGCGATGGTGCCCACGCCGATTTCGCTCACCAGCTTGACGCTGATGCTCGCATGCGGCGCGGCGTTCTTCAGGTCGTGGATCAGCTGCGCGAGGTCTTCGATCGAGTAGATGTCATGGTGCGGCGGCGGCGAGATCAGGCCCACGCCCGGCACCGCGTAGCGCTGCTTGCCGATGTACTCGGTGACCTTGCCGCCCGGCAGCTGGCCGCCCTCGCCCGGCTTGGCGCCCTGCGCCATCTTGATCTGGATCTGGTCGGCCGAATGCAGATACTCGGCCGTGACGCCGAAGCGCCCCGATGCCACCTGCTTGATGCGCGAACGCAGCGAGTCGCCGTCCTTCAGGGGCAGGTCGACCTCGACGTTGGCCGCGCCGATCACGCTCTTGAGCGTGTCGCCCTGCTTGATCGGGATGCCTTTGAGTTCGTTGCGGTAGCGCGCCGGGTCTTCGCCGCCCTCGCCCGTGTTGCTCTTGCCGCCGATGCGGTTCATGGCAATCGCGAGCGTGGAGTGCGCCTCGGTGCTGATCGAGCCGAGCGACATCGCGCCCGTGGCAAAGCGCTTGACGATCTCGGCAGCCGGCTCGACCTCGTCCACCGGAATGGCCTTGGCCGGATCCAGCTTGAACTCGAACAGGCCGCGCAGCGTGAGATGGCGGCGGTTCTGGTCGTTGATGAGCTGCGCGTATTCCTTGTAGGTGTTCCAGTTGTTGGAGCGCGTGCTGTGCTGCAGCTTGGCGATGGCGTCGGGCGTCCACATGTGCTCTTCGCCGCGCGTGCGCCAGGCGTATTCGCCGCCGGCGTCGAGCATGTTGGAGAGCACCGGGTCGTCGCCGAACGCGGCCTTGTGCATGCGGATGGCTTCCTCGGCGATCTCGAACACGCCGATGCCCTCGACGCGGCTGGCGGTGCCGGTGAAGTACTTGTTGACCGTCTCGGTGTTGAGGCCGATGGCTTCGAACAGCTGCGCGCCGCAGTAGCTCATGTAGGTGCTGACACCCATCTTCGACATGATCTTGGACAGACCCTTGCCGATCGCCTTGACGTAGTTGTAGACCGCCTTCTCCGCGCTCATGTCGCCCGGCAGGTCGGCGTGCATGGCGGCCAGCGTCTCCATCGCGAGGTAGGGGTGCACGGCTTCGGCGCCGTAGCCCGCGAGCACGCCGAAGTGATGCACTTCGCGCGCCGAGCCGGTTTCCACCACCAGGCCGGCCGTGGTGCGCAGGCCCTCGCGCACCAGGTACTGGTGCACGGCCGACAGCGCCAGCACGGCGGGGATCGCCACCTGCGTCGGGCTCACGCCGCGGTCGCTCACGATCAGGATGTTGTGGCCGCCCTTGATGGCATCCACCGCTTCGGCGCACAGCGACGCCAGCTTGGCTTCGACGCCCTCATAGCCCCAGGCGAGCGGGTAGGTGATGTCGAGCACATAGCTCTTGAACTTGCCCTGCGTATAGGTGCCGATGTCGCGCAGCTTGGCCATGTCGGCGAAGTCGAGGATCGGCTGGCTCACCTCGAGCCGCATCGGCGGGTTGACCTGGTTGATGTCCAGCAGGTTGGGCTTGGGGCCGATGAAGGACACCAGCGACATCACGATCGCCTCGCGGATCGGGTCGATCGGCGGGTTGGTCACTTGCGCGAACAGCTGCTTGAAATAGTTGTAGAGCGGCTTGTTCTTGCTGGAGAGCACGGCCAGCGGGCTGTCGTTGCCCATGGAGCCGATGCCTTCTTCGCCGGCCTGCGCCATCGGGCTCATCAGGAACTTGATGTCCTCCTGGGTGTAGCCGAAGGCCTGCTGGCGGTCGAGCAGCGCGACCTGCGAGAGCGGCGCGGGCACCGGCTCGGCCTCGACGCTGTCCAGCTTGATGCGCAGGTTCTCGATCCACTGCTTGTAGGGCTTGCTGTTGGCGAGGGTGGCCTTGACCTCCTCGTCGTCGATCATGCGGCCCTGCTCCAGGTCGATCAGGAACATCTTGCCGGGCTGCAGGCGCCACTTGCGCACGATCTTCTGCTCGGGCACGGGCAGCACGCCCGACTCCGAGGCCATGATGACCAGGTCGTCGTCGGTCACGCAGTAGCGCGACGGGCGCAGGCCGTTGCGGTCGAGCGTGGCGCCGATCTGGCGGCCGTCGGTGAACACGATGGAGGCCGGGCCGTCCCAGGGCTCCAGCATGGCGGCGTGGTATTCGTAGAACGCGCGGCGGCGCGGGTCCATGGTGGCGTGCTGTTCCCAGGGCTCGGGAATCATCATCATCACGGCCTGGCTGATGGGGTAGCCGGCCATCGTCAACAGCTCGAGGCAGTTGTCGAAGGTGGCGGTGTCGGACTGGCCGGCAAAGCTGATCGGATAGAGCTTCTGCAGGTCGGCGCCCAGCACGGGCGAGGACATGACGCCTTCGCGCGCCTTCATCCAGTTGTAGTTGCCCTTGACCGTGTTGATTTCGCCGTTGTGGGCAACGTAGCGGTACGGGTGGGCCAGCGGCCACTCGGGGAAGGTGTTGGTCGAGAAGCGCTGGTGCACCAGTCCAAGCGCCGAGACGCAGCGCTTGTCCTGCAGGTCGAGGTAGTAGGTGCCGACCTGGTCGGCGAGCAGCAGGCCCTTGTAGACCACGGTGCGGCTCGACATGCTCGGAACATAGTATTCCTTGCTGTGCTTGAGCTTCAGCCGCTGGATGTTGGCGCTGGCGGTCTTGCGGATCACATAGAGCTTGCGTTCCAGCGCGTCCTGCACGATCACGTCGTTGCCGCGGCCGATGAACACCTGGCGCAGCAGCGGCTCCTTGGCGCGCACGGTGGGCGACATCGGCATGTCGCGGTTGACCGGCACGTCGCGCCAGCCCAGCAGCACCTGGCCTTCGGCCTTGATGGCGCGTTCCATTTCCTGCTCGCAGGCTTCGCGCGACGCGTGCTCCTTGGGCAGGAAGATCATGCCGACGCCGTATTCGCCCGGCGGAGGCAGCGTGACGCCCTGCTTGGCCATCTCTTCGCGGTAGAGGCGGTCGGGCAGCTGGATCAGGATGCCGGCGCCGTCGCCCATCAGCTTGTCAGCGCCCACTGCGCCGCGATGGTCGAGGTTCTCGAGGATCTTCAGGCCCTGCAGCACGATGGCATGGCTTTTCTCGCCCTTGATGTGCGCGACGAAGCCGACGCCGCAGGCATCGTGCTCATCGGCACCGGAATACAGACCGTGTTGTTGGAGATGTTCGATCTCGGCAGCCGTCGTCATGGCGCACTCCTTCAGTTTTTCGCAGGGAAGAGAAGGATATTGCGATGCACAAAGAATGCCAAACACTTTAAATGGGGTCAGATTCTAATTAAATCCCGACTTTTCTAGTCAGAATAAAATTAGGGACATATCAAAGAAAGTAGCAGAACTTCCATCTCCCGCGAGGAGGAGAAAGCATCAGCTCAAGAATCGGAAGCCGCCGGCGGGCGCCCGGCCTTGGCCTTGGCGACGCGGCGTTCTGTCGCTTTCTGAAGCGACGCCAAAAAATCCGCATCGCCGGCCGCCCAGCCGCGCAAGGTGGCCTCGGTGAGCGCGCCCTGGTCGGCCGCGCGCACGCCGCCGCGCACCAGTTCGACGTACGCCGCCTCGCGGGCAAAGGGCGTGTTGCCCAGTTCCCAGTACAGCGGATGCGGCGTCAGCAGCTTGTCGTGCCGCAGGCCCGCATAGTGTCCATGGCTGGACCATGGAAAGTCGCGCGCGTCCGACACCAGGCCGGCCCGCACAGGGTTGAGATCGATGTACGCCATGCAGGTCAGCAGATAGCGCTCGGTCTGGATCAGCGTCGACCTGTAGCGCCCTTCCCACAAGGTGCCGCTGCGGCCGTGGCGGTCGTTGAAATAGCGCACGTAGCTGCGCCCCACCGACTGCATGAACTGCGGCAGCCCGGTGGTCGTGTCGGGCGTGGCCAGCAGATGGAAGTGGTTGTCCATCAGCACATAGGCATGCAGCGCCACGCCGAAGCGCGGGGCCGCGTCCGCCAGCAGGCCGAGCAGCCGCTCGTGGTCGGCGCGGTCGATGAAGATGGCCTGGCGGTTGTTGCCGCGCTGGATCACGTGGTGCGGCAGGCCGGGGAGCGTGAGGCGGGGCAGACGGGCCATGGCGTGACGAGCGCGGCGCTATGCGCTTCGGCGGGCGTTCAGGGCAGGCGAAACCGCGTCTCACCCAGCGTGTCGAGTCCGAACTGCGACAGCAGCTCGCCGAGCCGCGCCGCTGCGCCAGCCTTGCGCTGCCCGGTGTGGCGCGCCAGGATCAGCTCGTTCTTCATGCTGTGCTCCCAGCCCACCAGTTCGGTGACGGTGACGCTGTAGCCATTGGCCTCGAGGTAGAGGCAGCGCAGCACGTTGGTGAGCTGGCTGCCGATTTCGCGGGTGTGCAGCGGATGGCGCCAGAGTTCGGCCAGGGGCGTACGCGACAAGGCCAGTGCCTTGGTTTCACGCAGGCAGGCCGCCACCTCGGCTTGGCAGCAGGGCACCAGCACCATGCAGCGCGCCTTCTTCGCGAGCCCGAAGGCGATCGCGTCGTCGGTGGCCGTGTCGCAGGCGTGCAGCGCGGTGACCACGTCGATGCGCTCGGGCAGCTCGCTCGCCTGGGCCGATTCGGCCACGGTGAGATTCAGGAAGGACATGCGCTCGAAGCCGAGTTGGCGTGCCAATACGCGCGATTTCTCGACCAGCTCGCTGCGCGTCTCGATGCCGTAGACATGGCCGCCCTCGCGCGAGCGGAAGAACAGGTCGTAGATGATGAAGCCCAGGTACGACTTGCCGGCGCCATGGTCGGCCAGCGTGGCCTCCGCGCCGCCGCCCGGCAGTTCGCGCAGCAACTGCTCGATGAACTGGAACAGGTGGTAGACCTGCTTGAGCTTGCGCCGCGAATCCTGGTTGAGCCGGCCTTCACGCGTGAGGATGTGCAGTTCCTTCAAAAGCTCGACGGACTGGCCCGGACGCAGGACCTCCGCCAGTTCGGCTTCGGCCTTGCCGGTCTTGGCCGTCTTCACGGCCCTGGTTGCTGCCGGCGTGTTCATGGCCGGGCACTCCCGGGGCCCACGTCCAGCGCGGCCCAGCCGTCCGGCCCCAGCGCTTCGAGCGTCTCGATGTTGCGCTCGAAGATGGCTTCGGCCTCCGGAAAGGCCTCGACCGCGCGGCTCACGCTGTCTTCGCGCAGCAGGTGCAGCGTGGGGTACGGCGCGCGGTTGGTGGCGTTGCCGATGTCGTCGGCGTCGGTGCCTGCGAACTGGAACCGCGGATGGAAGCTCGCGAGCTGGAACACGCCGTCGAAGCCCGCGCGCGCAAGCCGGCGTTCGGCGCGTGCCGTGAAGTCGTTGAAGTCCAGGAAATCGGCCAAGGTGTTGGGTGCTATCAGCAAGGTGGTGTCGCGCACGGAGGCATCGAGCGCGGCGAGTTCATCGGCCTCTGCCAGAAGCATGTCGATCAGCGCGGCTTCGTCGGCGGGCAGGTACACGGCATAGTGGATCTGCGCCTTGACGTGCACCGCCTTCGCGAACGGGCACAGGTTGAGTCCGATCACCGCGCGTTCGAGCCAGCGCCGCATGTCGGCTTCGGCCTGGATGGCATCGATTGTCGCCGGGCTGGTCATGCCACCTCCGCCGAAGGGCGAATTTGGCCGAGGCGCCGCGCCAGGGCCATGCCCGCCAGCGAACATGCGAGCGTGGCGGTCCACGTCCAGTGCCAACCGCCGGCACGCAGCGCCACCCAGGCCACCGCCGGCGGTGCCAGGAACTGCCCCAGGGACGATGCCTGCTGCATGAGCCCGACGGTGGTGGAAACCGTGGACGGGCCGGGCGCCAGCCGGACCCCGAGCAGGAACAGCGTGGCCGGCACCATGCCGCCGCCCAGCGAAAAGACGCAGACCGCGGCATAGCGAAGCACCGGCGGCAGGCCGAGTGCGTCGGCGCCCTGCCCCGCCTGCGCAAAGGCCGCAAAGCCGCCCAGCGCCATGGCCAGGAAACCCGCCTGCAGCAGGCGCTCGGGCGCGACGCCGCGCTGCAGCCAGCGGCCGCCCGCGACGTTGCCGACGATGTTCATCGCGGCCGCCACCGCCGTGAGCACCGCGCCCCAGCCGGCCGGCACGCCGGCGCCGGCGTAGATGGCCGGAAGAAAGCCGATCACCGCCATCCACTGGGCCGAATACACGGCGAAGGTCAGCGCGATCATCCAGGGTGCGCGTGCGCCGACCGTGGCGCGCAGGCGCGACGGCCAGCCGCCGGCCATGCCGCGCGCCGCACCCGTGCGCAATGCGTCCGCGGGCACCGCCAACCACAGCCAGAGCGCCGCGGCGGCCGACACGGCCGACAGCGTCCACCACCAGTCGGCCCATCCGCCCCAGGCGATCAGCGCCGGCCCGAAGAGCAGCGCAAGCGCAACGCCCAGCGGCATGTAGGCGCCCCATACGCCGAGCGCCGCCTTGTCCGCGCCCGGCGGCGTCAGGGCGCGGATCAGCCCCGGCCCCGGCATGACCGCCAGCAGAAAGCCGATGCCTTCGAGCGCGCGCAGGCCGAGCAGCCACTGCACCGCAAAGGCGCCGCCCAGCCAGCCCGCGCCGACCGCGCCGCCGAGCAGGCTCGCCACCGTCAGCACCACGAGGCCGGCCAGCATGCTGCGCCGCAGGCCGATGGTGTCGGCCGCAAGCCCGGCGATCAGCCCCAGGCTCATGCTCGCCACCTGCACCAGCGACAGCAGGAATCCGGCCTCGACCAGGTCGATGCCGAGCGACGCCTGCAGCGCCGGCACCGCGGGCGGCAGCTTGCCCAGGTGCAGCGCGGCGCTGACCCCGCCCAGCACCACGGCAAAGGCGGCGGCCGGAACGCGCGCGGAAGCAACAGCCGCAGGACTCATGGGACCACCTTCGCCCTGACGGGCTGCGGTGCGCGCTTGCTTGGGGCGGCCCGGCGCTGCGCTCATGAAATCCCGCGTCGGCCGGTCAGCCGTTCATGCTCGCGCACGGCGAAGCGGTCGGTCATGCCGGCGATGTAGTCGGCGACGGCGCGCTGCCTGTCGCGGCGGTCTGCGTAGGAAACAGGCATTTCGGCGCCGCGCTCCAGATAAGCCTCGAACAGTTCCCGCACCACCTGCTGCGCCTGGTCGGTGGTCTGCCTCACCTGCGGATGGCGGTAGAGGTTGCGGAACAAAAAGGCCTTGAGCTCGTTCGATTGCGCCTGCATCGTCTCGCTGAACGCAACGAGCGGCGGCGCGTTGCGCACGTCGTCGGCATCGGCCGGCTTCGTGGCTTCCAGGGCCGCACGGGTGGCGTCGATCACATCGTAGACCTGCGCGCTCAGCATGCGCCGGATGGTTTCGTAGAGCACGCGCCGCCCTTCCAGCTGCGGGTATTCGGCCAGCGCTTCGCGGCGGTAGCACTCGAACAGTTCCACCTCGCCGAGCTGCTCGACGTTGATCAGGCCGGAGCGCACGCCGTCGTCGATGTCATGCGCGTTGTAGGCGATCGCGTCGGCCAGGTTGCACAGCTGCGCCTCGAGGCCCGGCTGCGTGCGGTCGAGGAAGCGGCGCGCCACGCCGTGGGGCTCGCCCGCCTCCAGGCGCTCGGCATTGGCGCGCGAGCAGTGCTTGAGGATGCCCTCGCGCGTCTCGAAGCTGAGATTCAGTCCGTCGTACTGCGGATAGCGGTGCTCCAGGGCGTCGACCACGCGCAGGCTCTGCAGGTTGTGCTCGAAGCCGCCGTGGCCTTCCATGCAGGCGTTGAGCGCGTCCTGCCCCGCATGGCCGAACGGCGTGTGGCCGAGGTCGTGCGCGAGGGCAATCGCTTCCACCAAATCTTCGTTGATGCGCAGCGCGCGCGCGATGGAGCGGCCCAGCTGTGCGACTTCGAGCGAATGCGTGAGCCGGGTGCGGAACAGGTCGCCTTCATGGTTCAGGAAGACCTGCGTCTTGTAGACCAGCCGCCGGAACGCGGTGGAATGCACGATGCGGTCGCGGTCGCGCTGGAAGGCGTCGCGCGTGGGCGCCGGCGGCTCGGCATGGCGCCTCCCGCGCGAGCGCGCGGGGTGGCAGGCATAGGCCGCGAGGCTCATCGGTGCACCCTCGGCGCGGCGCTCATTCCGCCTGGCAGCAGCGCGCGAGCACTTCGCGCACCAGCGCATCGGGCGCGCTGCTGACGGCGGCGGAGCCCGGCTTGTCGATCACCACGAAGCGGATCTCGCCCGCCTCGGACTTCTTGTCGACCCGCATCAGTTCGAGGTACCGGTCCGCGCCCAGCGCCGGGCCGACGGTCGGCAGGCCGGCGCGCTCGATCAGCCGCGTGAGCCGTTCGACGAACGCCGCATCGACGCCGCCGAGCCGCTGCGACAGGTGCGCCGCCATCACCATGCCGCAGCCGACCGCTTCACCATGCAGCCACTCGCCGTAGCCCAGGCCCGACTCGATCGCATGGCCGAAGGTGTGGCCGAAGTTCAGGATGGCGCGCAGGCCGGTCTCGCGCTCGTCCTGGCCCACGACCAGCGCCTTGATCTCGCAGCTGCGCTTGACCGCGTAGGCCAGTGCGGCCGGCTCGCGCGCCACGAGGGCGTCGACATTCGCCTCGATCCAGTCGAAGAAGGCCATGTCGTGGATCGGGCCGTACTTGATAACCTCGGCCAGGCCCGCGCTGAGCTCGAGCGGCGGCAGCGTCTGCAGCGTGCCCAGGTCGCACACCACGAGCTGCGGCTGGTAGAAGGCGCCGATCATGTTCTTGCCGAGCGGGTGGTTGATGGCGGTCTTGCCGCCCACCGACGAATCGACCTGCGCCAGCAGCGTGGTCGGCACCTGCACGAAAGGCACGCCGCGCATGTAGCTCGCGGCGGCAAAGCCGGTCATGTCGCCCACCACGCCGCCGCCCAGGGCGAACAGCACGGTCTTGCGGTCGCTGCCGTGGCCGAGCAGCGCATCGAAGATCAGGTTCAGGGTCTCGAGGTTCTTGTGCACCTCGCCGTCGGGCAACTCGAGCAGGTGGACCGTGCGAAAGCGCCCGGCCAGCGCATCGCGCAGGGCCTTGGCATAGAGCGGCGCCACGGTGGTGTTGCTGACGACCAGCGCGCTGGCGGCCGCGGGCACGGCGGCGAAGCTCTGGGGGTCGTCCAGCAGGCCGGCGCCGATCAGGATCGGGTAGCTGCGTTCGCCGAGCTGGATATCGACGCGTTCTGGCGGTGCGGAAGGTGCGGGCAATGGCATGGCAGCGAGTTTAGGCGCTGCGCGCCGGCGCTTCAGTCGGAGGGCTCTTCGGGCGGCGTGCCCGCAGCCACGATGCCGGCAAGCTCCAGCTGCATCACGATGATGTTCACCAGCATGGCGATCGAGGGGCGCCCGGTGTCGACCACCTCGTGGGCCGTTTCGCGGTAGAGCGGATCGCGCGCATCGTGCAGTTCGCGCAGCCGCCCCAGCGGATCGGCCACCTGCAGCAGGGGCCGCTTGACGTCGTGGCGCAGGCGCCGGAACAGGTCTTCAGGCGAGGAGCGCAGGTAGATCACGTGGAAGTGGTCCCGCAGCTGCTGGCGGTTGGCTTCCCGCAGCACGGCGCCGCCGCCCGTGGCCAGCACGCCGTGGGGCTGGGCGGCCAGATCGGCAATGACCGTTTGCTCGAGGTCGCGGAAGGCGATTTCGCCCTCCCGCTCGAAGTAATCGCGGATCGAGCAGCCGATGCGCTGCTCGATCACGTGGTCGGTGTCGACGAAGGGAAGGTCCAGGCGTGCGCCCAGGCGCCGGCCCACTGCGGACTTTCCGGCGCCGGGCAACCCGACGAGTGCGATCGCCACGCGGTGGCTGCTACGCCCGCGCGTCAGCGCGCGGCGTTGCGGTCGGTAATCATCTTCGGAGTGATAAAGACGAGCATTTCGGTCTTGTTGGCAACGCGTTCGCGCTTGCGGAACAGTGCACCCAGGTAGGGCACTTCACCCAGCACCGGCACGCGCGATTCGTCATTGGTTTCGGTGAGTTCGAAGATACCACCGATGACGACCGTGCCGCCGTTCTCGACCAGCACCTCGGTCTGCACGTGCTTGGTGTTGATGGCCGGGCCGGCCGAGGTGTTGACGCCGCGGGCGTCCTTGCTCACGTCGAGCGTGAGGATGATGTTGCCTTCGGGCGTGATCTGCGGCGTGACCTCGAGCTTCAGCACCGCCTTGCGGAACGAAATGGAGGTGGCGCCGCTGGACGTGGCCTGCTGGTAGGGAATTTCCTCGCCCTGCTCGATCAGCGCCTTGGTCTGGTCGGCCGTGATGACGCGCGGGCTGGACACCAGCTTGCCCTTGCCGTCAGCCTCGAGCGCCGAGATCTCGAGGTTCAGCATGCGCGACAAGCTCGAGTTGAACAGCGAGATCGCGAAGGTACCGGGCGCATTGCCGGTGCCGCCGGCATCGCCTGCGGGCAGGTTGATGAAGTTGGAGTTGGTCCAGGTGGCTGCCGCGGCGCCGACGCCGCCAGCGGTGGTGGTGGGCATGACGCCGAAGGTGCCGTATGCCGGATTGCCGTTGGCCGACGCGACGCGCTCGCGGGAGATACCGCCGCCCAGCCGCACGCCGAGCGACTTGCCGAAGGTGTCGGAAGCTTCCACGATGCGCGCTTCGATCAGCACCTGCCGAACCGGGATGTCGAGCTTCTGGATCAGGTCGGCCACTTGCTGCAGCCGCGACGGAATGTCCGACACGAACAGCTGGTTGGTGCGTGACTCCGCGATCACGCTGCCGCGCGGACTCAGGATGCGGGTGGTGGTGCCGGAGCCGCCACCGCCGCCGGCCGAGGCGCCGGTGCCGGTCAGGCCCTGCGCAATGGCAATCGCCTTGGTGTAGTTGAGCTGGAACGACTGGGTGCGCAGCGGCTCCAGGTTCTCGATCGCGGCCTTGGCTTCGAATTCGAGCTTTTCCTTGGCGTTGATTTCGTCCTTGGGCGCGATCCACAGCACGCTGCCGTTCTTGCGCATGCCCAGGTTCTTGGCCTGCATGATGATGTCCAGGGCCTGGTCCCAGGGTACGTCCTTCAGCCGCAGCGTCAGCGCGCCGGTGACCGAGTCGGAGGTCACGATGTTGAAGTTCGTGAAGTCGGCGATCACCTGCAGCAGCGAGCGGATCTCGATGTTCTGGAAGTTCAGCGAGAGCTTCTCGCCGGTGTAGCCCACGCCCTGCGTCAGCTTGGTCGGGTCCACCTTGCGGGCGCGAACCTCCACCACGAACTGGTTTTCGCTCTGGTAGGCGCTGTGCTCCCAGTCGCCCTTGGCCTCGATCGTCATGCGCACGCGGTCGCCCGACTGTTGCGAGGTGATCAGCTGGACCGGGGTGTTGAAGTCGGCCACGTCGAGGCGGCGGCGCAGCCCCTCGGGCAGCGTCGACTTGGTGAATTCGACGACGAGGTTCTTGCCCTGTTGCTTGACATCGACGCCCACCTGGTTGTTCGGCAGGTCGACGATCACGCGGCCGGTGTTGTCCGCACCCATGCGGAAGTCGACGTCGCGCAGCGGCAGGGTGTCGCGGTTGCGGTTCTCGGCAAAGACGGTGGGCGTGGACGACGCCAGCGCGGTGCCGGCCGCGGGTTCGAGAATCACCAGCAGCGACTTGCCCTGGATCTCGGTCTTGTATGCGGTTGCCTGCTTGAGGTTGAGCACCACCCGGCTGCGCTCGCCGGCCTGGACCACATTGACGGAACGCAGGTTGCCCTGGTTCACCTCAATGGCGGAGCGGCCGATGGCGTTGGTGACACCCGGAAAGTCGAGCGCGATGCGCGCCGGCGTCTGCACGACAAAGCCGGTCGGCAAGGCCGCGAGCGGCTGGGCAAGGTCGATGCGGATCACCTCCGCGCCGGACTGCGTCGAACTGGTCACCGCCTCGATGGCGTTTTGCGCATGGGCCAAAGCGAAAGCGCCAAGTGCCAGCAGACCCAGCCCCGCAGCTCGCAGCCGCTGTGCCATCGTTGATTTTTTATGATTCATTTCGCACTCTCTTGCAGCTGCAATGTCGCCACGCGTTCGATCCATTCACCGGCGGCGTCCTGCACGATTTCACGCAGGGCGACTTCGGTTTCGTTGATACGGGTAATGCGCCCGTAGTTGAGGCCCAGGTACTCGCCCACCCGCACCTTGTAGAGCAGCTTGTCGACACGAACCAGCGCCACCGGCTGGCCGTTGCGGTTCATGCTGCCCACCATGGCCATGGAGTCGAGCGGGAAGGCTTCGAGCGCTTCCTTGCGGCGCACCAGCTCGGGTGCGATCAGTTCCGACGTGCTGGGCTGGTTCGATTCCCGGCGCAGCGCCTGGGTCAGCTTCAGCAGGTTGAACGGCTCGAATGCCGCACCCTCGGTGTAGGCCTGGGGGGTGAACTTCTTGGGTTCCGTGATCGGCGGCACCGTGGGCTTGACCTGGGCGCGCTGCTCGACCATCCAGCGGCGCAGGTCTTCCTGCTCCGAATCGGCGCAGGCGCTCAGGCCCAGGGCGGCCGCGACCAGCCACAGGAGTTTGGCGGTCGTCCTCATTTCTTCGCCTTCGGCGCCGCGGCGCGTTTCTGGGCCGCCCGCTCTTCGTCATCGAGATAGCGGTAGGTGCGTGCCGTGGCATCCATCGTGAGGGTGCCGTCCTTGTCTTTTTGCTGCGGAGTGATCGTGAGGTTGTTCAGCGTCACGATGCGCGAGAGGCTCGCGACGTCGGCGGCGAAAGAGCCGATGTCGTGGTAGCGGCCGGTCACGCGCACGGCGATCGGCAGCTCTGCGTAGTAGTCCTTCACCGAAACCTGTCCCGGGCGGAACAGTTCGAACTGCAGGCTGCGTCCGAGGCCGGCCTGGTTGATGTCGGACAGCAATGCGTCCATTTCCGCCTTGCTGGGCAGCTGCTTCTCGAGCAGCGTCACGTATTGCTGCACCTGCTCGCGCTGCTTCTTCAGCAGATCGAGATTGGCGGCCAGCGCCACCTTCTTCTGGTAGTCGGCCCGCAGCGTGACTTCCTTGGCACGCTCGCTCTCGAGCTCGTCGTTGGAGTTGGTAAGCCAGAGGAACCAGAGGCCTGCGAGCACCAGGGCGGTCACCGCCAGGCACAGGGCGTAGCGGGGCACCGCCGGCCATGCGGACGGGTCGTTCGGATTCAGGTTGCGGAACTGGTCGCCGAAGCCGCGCAGCGCCGCGCCGACGTCCATTTTTTGAGAGGGGCGATTGCTTGCCATGATCCGTCTACCCCTTGACTGGCGCCGCTGCGGCCAGCGCCTTGTCGGCTGCGGCCTTCTGCGCGTCGGTCGGCCGCTTGAGGCCGATGCGCATGGTGAAGTTCGCCACGCGGCGCTGGTCGCGCTGACTCAGGCTCACCGTCGCGGAAGTGATTTCGACCAGTTCGGGCTTGACCAGCCACGGACTGTTGTTGCCCAGGTTGCGCAGCAGCTCCGACACGCGCTCGTTCGACTGCGCCATGCCCTGCAGCGTGACGGTCTGGTTGTCCTGCTTCATGCTGGTCAGGTAGACGCCGTCGGGCAGTTGGCGAACCAGTTCGTTGAGCAGGTGCACCGGCAGGTTGCGGTCGCCCTGGAGGTCTTCGACCGCCTGCTGGCGCGCGCGCAGCGCGGCAATTTCTTCCTGCAGGGTCGAGATTTCCTTGATTTCGACTTCGAGCTTGGTGATCTCGGTCTTCAGGAAATTGTTCTTGTCCTGCTGGGCCGAGATCTGCGCCTCGAACCAGAGATAGCCCAGGCCGGCGATCAGCACGCCCAGCACAGCAGCCGCGCCCAGGGTGCCGTAGAACGCTTCGCGGCGCCGCTTGCGTGCGGCTTCGCGGTGGGGGAGCAGGTTGATGAGGATCACTGCACGAACCTCCGCATGGCCAGGCCGCAGGAGGTCAGGTAGGAAGGCGCTTCGCGCCGGACCTTCTTCTCGCGGATGTTCGGACCCAGTTCCATGCCGTCGAACGGGTTCACGAGCGAACAGGCGAACGAGGTCTGGCGCGTCACGGCGCTGGTGAGGCTGGGCAGCGAGGCCGAGCCGCCTGCAAGCAGCACGTAGTCCACGCGGTTGTGGGGCGTGCTGGTGAAGAAGAACTGCAGCGCACGGGCAATTTCCTGCGCGATGCTTTCCACGAAGGGCTTCAGGACGCCCGAGCCGTAGTCGTCGGGCAGATCGCCGCTGCGCTTCTTGGCTTCGGCCTCTTCGGCCGAGAAACCGTACTGGCGCACGATCAGCTGGGTCAGCTGCGCGCCGCCGAAGGCCTGGTCGCGGTCGTACAGCACTTCCTGGTTGCGCAGCACCTGCATGCTGGTGGTGAAGGCGCCCACTTCGAAGAGCGCCACCACGGCATCGAGGCCCTTGCCCGGCAATTGCTCGATCAGGCGAGCGGTCGCGAGGCGGGAGGCGTAGGACTCGACGTCGAGGATCACCGCCTTCAGCCCGGCCGCCTCGGCCAGGCCTTCGCGGTCCTGGACCTTTTCCTTGCGGGACGCGGCGATCAGCACCTCGACGTCGCCGGCAGAGGCGGTGCTCTGCCCGGTCACGCAGAAATCGAGGCTGACTTCGTCGAGCGAGAACGGGATGTACTGGTTGGCTTCGGACTCGACCTGGATTTCGAGCTCCTGCTCGCTCATGCCGCCCGGAAGAATGATCTTCTTGGTGATGACCGCCGAGGGAGGCAGCGCCAGCGCGACGTTGCGGGTGCGGGTACCGCTCTTGCGCACGACGCGGCGGACGGCTTCGGCCACTTCGTCGAACTTCTCGACGTTGCCGTCGGTGATCCAGCCCCGCTCCAGGGGTTCGATCGCGCAGCGCTCGAGAACCAGCTTGCCACTGGCTTCACGGCCGAGCTCGACCAGCTTCACGCTGGAAGAGCTGACATCCAGGCCGAGCATGGGGGCGTTCTGACGGCGAAACAATGATCCGAAAGCAGCCAAGTTAGGTCCCTTTACCCCTGCATTTGTAACCAATGGAAAAATTTGCGTTCGGTTGCATGCTAGCAGCAGACGTAGCAGCGACCAAACAACCCACGCCGGCAAAATAGCGGACCGTTGTCAAAAGCTGACGCCGAAGCCACATTTGGTAACTTTTGGTTTAGCCCGCAACGATGCACCCAAGTTCGGCCCGTGGCAAGGGGGCGGCTTTTTATAATGTGCGGTGACTCCCCGGGCCCACATGCAAGAAACTTCACGCCCCAAAGGGCCAGCCAAGACCCCTCCTTCCACACGACCAGCCTGGCTGAAATGGCTGCTGCGCTTCATGGTCTGGGGGTTCGGCATCGCCGCAGCCGGTGTTCTGGCGTTGCTGTGCGTGATCGCAGTCGCCCTGGCTGTGGCCTACCCCAACCTTCCCGACATCTCCGAGCTGTCGGACTACCGGCCGAAACTGCCGCTGCGGGTCTTCTCCGCGGAAGGCATCCTGATTGGCGAGTTCGGCGAAGAGCGACGCAATCTAACCCCGATCGCGGCAATCCCCAAGCTCGTGAAGGAGGCAGTGTTGGCTGCCGAAGACACGCGCTTCTATGACCACGGCGGCGTCGACTACAAGGGCATGGTGCGCGCCGGCCTGGCCAACATGAACCGCGTGAAGAGCCAGGGCGCGTCGACCATCACGATGCAGGTGGCACGCAACGTGTACCTGAGCTCCGAGAAAACGCTGACCCGCAAGATCTACGAGGTGCTGCTCACCTTCAAGCTGGAGCACCTGCTCACCAAGGACCAGATCTTCGAGATCTACCTGAACCAGATCTATCTCGGCAACCGCGCCTACGGCTTCGCGGCCGCATCGGAAGCGTATTTCGGCAAGCCGCTGCAGGAGCTCTCCATTGCGCAGGCGGCCATGCTGGCAGGCCTGCCGAAGGCGCCGGGCGCAAACAACCCCGTCAACAACCCGCAGCGCGCGCGCGGCCGCCAGTTCTATGTGATCGACCGCATGCAGGACGCAGGCTTCATCACCGCCGAGCAGGCCGCCGAAGCCAAGAAAGAGGAATTGCATCTGCGCGATGCGGCCGACCCGAACCGGCTGCACGCCGAATACGTGGCAGAAACCGTGCGCCAGCTGATGTATGCGCAATATGGCGACAGCACCTACACGCGCGGACTCAAGGTGTACACCTCGCTGGTTGCCGCCGACCAGGCTGCGGCATACAAGGCCCTGCGCAAGGGCATCATGGATTACGAGCGGCGCCAGATCTACCGCGGCCCCGAGAAGTTCGTCGAGCTGCCCAACGATCCGAAGGAACTCGACGATGCAGTGGACGACGCCCTGACCGACCATCCCGACAACGGCGACGTGATGGCGGCGGTGGTGCTCAAGGCCAACGCCAAGGAAATCTCGGCCGTGCGCGGCAACGGCGACCCGGTGCAGATCACGGGCGACGGCCTCAAGCCCGCGCAGTCCGGCCTGGCCGACAAGGCACCGCCCAACATCAAGATTCGGCGCGGCGCGGTGATCCGCGTGGTGAAGACGCCCAAGAACACCTGGGAAATCACCCAGCTGCCCGAAGTGGAAGGCGCCTTCGTCGCCATGGATCCGCGCGACGGCGCCATCAAGGCGCTGGTGGGCGGATTCGACTTCGGCAAGAACAAGTTCAACCACGTGACGCAGGCCTGGCGCCAGCCGGGCTCGAGCTTCAAGCCCTTCATCTACTCGGCCGCGCTCGAGAAGGGCTTCACGCCGGCCACGGTCATCAACGACGGGCCCCTGTTCTTCGATGCCGGCACCACCGGCGGCCAGCCCTGGGAGCCCAAGAACTACGGCGGGGGCTACGACGGCCCGATGTCGATGCGCACCGCGCTCATGAAGTCGAAGAACCTGGTCTCGATCCGCATCCTGCAATCGATCGGCACCCGCTACGCCCAGGAATGGATCACCAATTTCGGCTTCGACAAGGACAAGCACCCGGCCTACCTGCCGATGGCGCTGGGCGCCGGCGCGGTCACGCCGATGCAGATGGCCACCGCCTATTCGGTGTTCGCCAATGGCGGCTACCGCGTCAACCCCTACCTGGTGACCCGCATCACCGACCACAAGGACAGGGTGCTGGTCGACAAGCAGCCGCCGCTGCTCAACGAAACGATCCGCGCCATTCCCCAGCGCAACGCGTTCATCATGGACACGCTGCTGCAATCGGTGGCGCGCGCCGGCACCGCGGCCAAGGCCCAGGCCATGCTCAAGCGGCCCGACCTCTACGGCAAGACCGGCACCACCAACGACTCGCTCGATGCCTGGTTCGCCGGCTTCCAGCCCACGATGACGGCCATCTCCTGGATCGGCTACGACACGCCCCGCAACCTGGGCGACCGCGAAACCGGCGGCGGCCTGAGCCTGCCGATCTGGATCAACTACATGGAAACGGCGATCAAGGGCGTGCCCGTGACCGATCTTTCCGCCACGCCGCCGTCCGGCGTCGTGAGTGTGGGCGGCGAGTGGTACTACGACGACTACGCGCCGGGCCGCGGCGTGTCCAGCCTTGGCGTGGAGACACCTTCATCGCCGCCGGCGGAGTCCCTGAGCGGCGTTCCGGTGAGCCCGCCCCCGCCGCCCGAAGAGCGCAACCGCATCCTCGACCTTTTCAGGAACTGAAGAAGAAGGCCCTGGCGACGGTTCAGGCGGCCGCAAACTCCAGCGGCTGCCCGGCCTGAAGGCTCGCCTCACGGGAAAGATTGCCGAAGAATTCCTCGCCCGTCTTGGTGTCGACCCAGGCCTTGCCGTCGTAGCGGTAGTGATAGCCGCCGGAGCGTGCGGCAAGCCAGATTTCCTGCAGGGGCTTCTGCAGGTTCACGATCAGCTGGCTGCCGTTCTTGAATGAAATCGTGATCATGCCGCCCACGCGCTGGTTGTCGATGTCGGCGTCGGTCGCGTCGTTGATGCGGTCGCAGCCCTGCTCGATGGCGGCGAGTGCGGCTTCGGCGCGGTCCATGTATTCGGAGTCGGTCATTACAATTTCGTTATGTTGAATGTTCGTCAAATTCTAGTGAGCGCCCCCGCCCGCGCTGTGCTCATGGTCAGTCTTGCCGCGGCGGCGGCCGCTTTGTCTGCTTGCGGACAGCGCGGACCGCTGTTCCTGCCGACCGATCCGGCAGCGGCCCAGCGCGCCACCCTGCCTCAGCTGCTGACCCCCGGTGGCCCGCGCGCCGCTTCCGAAGCCGAGGCGGCGCCCAAGCCCGCTGCGGCCAGCAGCGCCCCGGCTCCGGCCACCCCCAGCAGCGGAACGCAAAAGTGACGAACGCCTCCACCCCCCTTCCCGGCCATCCGCACATCGCGCATCGCGACGGCGCGCTCCACGTCGAAGGCCTCGGCCTGGAAGCGCTGGCCCGCGAGCACGGCACGCCGCTGTTCGTCTATTCGAAGCAGTGGATGCTCGACGCGCTGGCCGCCTACCAGCGCGGCTTCGAGGGCCGCAGCGCCCTGATCTGCTATGCGATGAAGGCGAATTCGTCGCTCGGCGTGCTGCGCGT
This sequence comes from Variovorax sp. SPNA7, assembly GCF_033807855.1. Classification (NCBI taxonomy): domain Bacteria; kingdom Pseudomonadati; phylum Pseudomonadota; class Betaproteobacteria; order Burkholderiales; family Comamonadaceae; genus Variovorax; species Variovorax sp. SPNA7. Next base: position 1,217,076 of record NZ_CP138513.1, on the reverse strand, counting down.
GTTCGCCGAGGCCGGCTGCGGCTTCGACATCGTCTCGGGCGGAGAGCTGGCGCGCGTGCTGGCGGTGGGCGCCGACCCGGCCAAGATCATCTTCTCGGGCGTGGGCAAGACGCGCGCCGAAATGCGGCAGGCGCTGGCGGCCGGCATCGCCTGCTTCAACGTCGAGAGCGAAGCCGAGCTCGACGTGCTCAACGAAGTGGCGCTGGCCGAAGGGCGCCGCGCGCCCATCAGCATCCGCATCAACCCGAACGTCGATCCGAAGACGCATCCCTATATTTCCACCGGCCTCAAGGGCAACAAGTTCGGCATTGCCCATGACCGCGCGGTCGAGGCCTATCGCCACGCCGCCAGGCTGCCGGGGCTCGAGGTGGTGGGCATCGACTGCCACATCGGCTCGCAGATCACCGAGGCCTCGCCCTACCTGGACGCCTGCGACCGGGTGCTCGACCTGGTCGAGGCCATCGAGGCGGCCGGCGTGCCCATTCACCACCTCGACTTCGGCGGCGGCCTGGGCATCGACTACAACGGCGAAGTGCCGCCCAAGGCCGATGCGCTCTGGCAGCAGCTGCTCGCACGGCTCGATGTGCGCGGCTTCGGACAGCGCAAGCTCGTCATCGAGCCCGGCCGTTCGCTGGTCGGCAATGCGGGCGTGTGCGTGACCGAGGTGCTCTACACCAAGCCGGGCGAAGACAAGAACTTCTGCATCGTCGACGCAGCCATGAACGACCTGCCGCGGCCCGCGATGTACCAGGCGTTCCAGAAGATCGTGCCGCTGCGCATCCGCGCCGGCGACGCGCCCACCTACGACGTGGTCGGCCCGGTCTGCGAAAGCGGCGACTGGATCGGCCGCGACCGTGCGCTCAACGTGGTGGCCGGCGACCTGCTGGCGGTGCTGTCGGCCGGTGCGTACTGCATGAGCATGGCCAGCAACTACAACACGCGCGGCCGCGCCGCCGAAGTGCTGGTGAGCGGCCAGAGCGCCACGCTGATCCGCCGCCGCGAGACGATGGAAGACCAGCTGCGCAGCGAGCAGATCGAGGGCTGATCCGCGCGCGATCGGCGCGATTCGCGCCGGTCAGCCGGTGCTGCTGCGCAGCGACTTCTCGCTGCTGTTGCCGCGGCCGCCACGCACGCCGGCCGACGGCTTCGGCCTGCGCTTGCTCGCATAGTTCCACACGCGCCATCCGAGCAGCACCGCGATGACCGCGGCATAGACGAACACCTCGGCAAAGTCGTTCTTGCCCGCGCGCATCCAGAAGAAGTGCAGCAGGCCCAGGCCGGCAATCAGGTAGACCAGCCTGTGCAGCATCTGCCAGCGCCTGGCACCCATGGCCTTGATGGCGCGGTTGAACGAGGTGGCCGCCAGCGGCGTCAGCAGCACGAAGGCCGAGAACCCCACCAGGATGAACGGCCGCTTGGCAATGTCCTTGGCGATGTCGGCCCACTCGAAGCCCATGTCGAACCAGCTGTAGCACAGCAGGTGCAGCACCACGTAGAAATACGCAAACAGCCCGAGCATGCGGCGAAAGCGCGCAAGCGCATTGGCCTTGGCCATCACGCGCAGCGGCGTCACCGCCAGCACGATGCAGATGAAGCGCAGGGTCCAGTCGCCGGTGGCGCGGATCAGGAACTCGGCCGGATTCGCGCCCAGCCCGCCGGCGAACGCGCCATAGGCCAGCCGCGCGAACGGCAGCAGGCACAGCAGGAAGATGACCGGCTTGGCCGCCGGATGCATGAGCAGCTTGTTCATGGGGCAAGGGCCGCGTGGCGGTGGCGGCTCAGTAGTTCTTCTTCAGGTCCATGCCCGCATAGAGCTGGCCGACCTGGGCTTCATAGCCGTTGAACATCAGCGTCTTGTGGCGCTTGGCGAAGAGCCCGCTGCCATCGCCGATGCGGCGCTCGGTGGCCTGGCTCCAGCGCGGATGGTCGACATTCGGATTGACGTTCGAATAGAAGCCGTATTCCTGTGCCGCCGCCTTGTTCCAGGCCGTGCCCGGCTCCTTCTCGACGAAGCGGATCTTGACGATCGACTTGGCCGACTTGAAGCCGTACTTCCACGGCACCACGATGCGCACCGGCGCGCCGTTCTGGTTGGGCAGCACTTCGCCGTACATGCCAAAGGCCAGCAGCGTGAGCGGGTGCATGGCCTCGTCCATGCGCAGGCCTTCGGTGTAGGGCCAGTCGAGCACGCGCGAGCCCACGAAAGGCATGGTCTTGGGATCGGCCAGGGTCACGAACTCCACGTACTTCGCATTGCCCTGCGGCTCGACCTTCTTGATGAGCTCGGCCAGCGAGTAGCCCACCCAGGGAATGACCATCGACCAGCCCTCGACGCAGCGCAGGCGGTAGATGCGCTCTTCCTGCGCGCTGAGCTTGAGCAGGTCTTCGATGCCGTACTTGCCGGGCTTCTTGATCAGGCCCTCGACCTCCACGGTCCATGGGCGGGTCTTCAGGGTGCCGGCATTCTTGACCGGGTCGCCCTTGTCGGTGCCGAACTCGTAGAAGTTGTTGTAGCTCGTCGCGTCCTTGTAGTCGGTGAGCTTTTCCATCGTTTGCGCTCCCGGCACGGCGGACTTCGCGCCCGGAAGCAACGCCAGCTTGTGCGGGCCCGTGGCCTGGGCGAAGGCTTCTCGCCCCGCAAAGCCCGCCAGCGCGGCACCGGCTGCGCCGCCGGCCATCAGCTTGAGCAGATCCCGCCGGCCTTCGTAGACGGCGCGCGGCGTGATCTCGCTCGAGAGCGGATGGATGAAACCGCTGCTGCGACCCTGCGGGCGGAAATGGAACGACATGTGATGGCCTTTCGCGTGAATCGTTGTGCTCAGGGTAGTTCGTGCAATCCCCTGATCCGGTTACGCGCAATCGCTGCGCGTGGTCTCAATTCTTCGCGAAAAGCCGCAACCCTGCCTACAGCGTGCCGTAGCTGTGCAGTCCGCTCAGGAACATGTTCACGCCCAGGAACGCGAAGGTGGTTACCGCGAGGCCGGCCAGCGCCCACCAGGCCGCCACGGTGCCGCGCAGGCCCTTGACCAGCCGCATGTGCAGCCAGGCCGCGTAGTTGAGCCAGACGATCAGGGCCCAGGTTTCCTTCGGGTCCCAGCTCCAGTAGCCGCCCCAGGCGTCGGCCGCCCACAGCGCGCCGAGCACGGTGGCAATGGTGAAGAAGGCGAAGCCGACCGTGATCGACTTGTACATCACGTCGTCGAGCACCTCGTTGGCGGGCAGCCGCGCGGCAATGCGCTTGCGGCCGAGCAAAATGCCCGCGGCAATGAGTGCGGAGATGCCCGCATAGATCACCCAATAGCTGCCGCCGGCCTCCTGCACGCGCTGGCGGAAGGCCACCGGCACGAAGCACAGCGCCACGCCCAGAAGCCAGATCGGCGTGAGCTTGTACCAGCGCGTTTCCTGCGCCTGCTCCTTGATGAGATAGGCGAAGGCCACCATGGCCGCGAGCGCGAAGGTGCCGTAGCCGATGAAGTTGGCCGGCACGTGCAGCTTCATCCACCAGCTCTGCAGCGCCGGCACCAGAGGCTGGATCTCGTGCGCATTGCGCACCAGCGTGTACCAGAGCAAAAAGCCGACCGCCGCGCTCACCACCAGCATCACGAAGGCGCCGAGCGTGCGCGTGCCGTAGCGCGATTCGAAGTAGAGATAGAAGGCCGTCGTGAGCCAGCAGAACAGCACGAACACTTCGTACAGGTTGCTGACGGGAATGTGGCCGATGTCCGGCCCCAGCAGATGGCTCTCGTACCAGCGCACCATGGTGCCGATGAGCGCCATGGCAATGGCGGCCCAGGCCAGCCGGGAGCCGATCAGGTCGAAGGTGTCGCCCTGCTTGCCGCCGAAGAAACCGAGCCAGTAGAACAGCGTGCTCATGAAGAACAGCACGCTCATCCAGAGAATGGCCGACTGGCTCGACAGGAAGTACTTGAGCCAGAACACCGTGTCCGCGCGCGCCAGGTCGCCCTGGTAGGAAACGATGGCCAGCAGCGAGGCCGCGGCCACCACGATGGCCAGCACCCGCAGCGGACGCCAGAACCAGGCGATGGCGATGATCGAGACCATGGCGGCGCCAAGGATCGGCTTCTCGTACGAATCCATCGAGCCCGCGTACCGGGCAAATGCAAAAACGCCGCCTGCCAGCACCAGCGCCGCAAACACCCAGTCGAAAAGGTTGCGCCGCGAAAACCAGCTTTCGTGCAGCGTGAGGGTGGTGGTGTTCATGGTGACGCCGGTCCTTCTTTCTTCAAGGCAAGCAGCTTGTGCTTGAGGTGCTCGAACTCGCGATCGCTGTCGATGGTCTTGCGGTTGACCGAGAAGGCCATCGTGGCGGCCGTGGCGTTGTCTCCGGAGCCCGCGCCATCGGGGGTGAGCCACACCCAGAGCCGGCGCTCGCGCACATACAGCATGGCAAAAATCCCGACGATCAGCAACAGGCAGCCCAGATAGACCACGTTCTTGCCGGGCGCGCGCGCCACCTGGAACACGCTGGCCTGCACCTGGGTGAAGTCGGTCATCATCATGGCGACCGGCGCCGGATAGAAGTACGCGTCGCTGATGGCCAGCACCGCCTGGGTCAGGAAGGCCTGCGACTTCTCGTCGCTCGGCAGGGCTGCGAGCCCCGCGCCCTCGCGGCTCAGGTTGAGCGCCTCGAACAGCACGTCGTTGAGGATGCGCACCAGCACCGCACCGGCACGTTCGCGCTCGGCCTCGGGCACGTTGGCTTCCATGAATTCCGCAATCGCCTGCCAGCCACCCAGGGTGGTGGCATCGGCCTTGGCGCGCTCGCTGCCGGCAAAGAGGGCGAGCGCGCGCGCCGCCGAAACGCGGAGCTGCTCGGCCATCTCGGGCCGCTTCGGATCGACCGCCTTGGCGATGTAGCGCTCGACCGCGCGGTTGCGCGTGTCGGCATCGGCCAGCGCGGTGCGCATGCGCACGAAGCTGTCCATGGTGCCTTGCTCGTCGGCCGGCACGCGCAGGTAGCGGAACGGCTCCTCGGGCTTCTCGCGCATGCCGAGCAGGAACACCGGCTGGCCGTCGCCGGTATCGACCGGCACCATGTAGTTCTGGTATTCGCGCGCCTGCCCCGCGGCATCGCGCAGCTTGTAGCCGATGCTCGGGCCGATGTTGCGCAGCACCTTCGGCTTGCTGGTCTTGTTGGCGGCGCCCAGGCGCGATTCGATGTCGTGGCGCAGGTCGACCTTGCGCACGTCGGCGCCGCTGCCCATGGCACCGCCGTCGGCAAAGTTCTCGACGTTGATCACGCGCAGCGCGGCGTATTCGAGCGTGAGCTTCTCCTTGCCGTTGGTGATTTCAGTGCTGGGCCCGCCGATGACGCCTTCGACCTCGAAGGGCTTGGCCGCAGCCGCCATCGGCACCGCCTTGAGCTTCACCTTGGAGCCGCCGTCGTCGAAGCTCGACTGGTAGATTTCCACGCCCTTGAAGCTGGCGGGATGATTCACCTCGATGCGCGCGGGCACCTGCTCGCCGGTCTCGCGGTCGTGCAGCACCACCTCGCTCGCGAACAGCTTGGGCATGCCGGTCGAGTAGTAGTCGACGATGAATTTCTTGAGCTCGATCGAGAACGGCAGCTCCTGCAGCAGCACGCCGTCGGACTGCTGCAGGATGGCCACGCTGCCCTGCGCGCCCTCGGGCACCAGGATGTTGCCGCGGAAGGTCGGGTTGCGCGGCGACAGCCGGTGCTGCGGCGGCACGTCGGCAATCATGCCGCCGCCGGTGAACACGCTCTTGCCGTTGAACCAGGTCTGGGCCCGCACCACCAGGTCGCCGTCGAGCAGGCCGCCGATGCACACCAGCACGATCGCACTGTGGGCGGCGATGTAGCCCAGCTTGTGGGCGCCGCCCGCGCGCGCGGCCACCATCCAGCCGGCTTCGGCATGGCCGCCCGCGGCTTCGCGCTGCTGCAGCTTGACCTTCCATCCGCCGCTCACCAGCAGCTGGCCGATGCGGTTGGCGGCCGCGGCGGGCGCCTCGTCCAGCCGGGTCTCGGCGCGCTGGCCGAAGGCCTTGAGGCTCTGCGCTCGGATGCCTTCCTTGAAGGTCTTCAGGTCGATGAAGATGCGCGGCGTGTTGCGCGCAATGCAGAGCGTCGTGCTGATCACCAGGAACAGCAGGATCAGCAGGAACCACCAGGCGCTGTAGATCGAATCGAGCTTGGCCGCGCGGAACAGTTCGGCCCAGAACGGCCCGAACTGGTTGATGTAGTTGTTGATCGACTCGTGCTGCTTGAGCACCGTGCCGATGATCGATGCGATGCAGATGACAGTGAGCAGCGCAATCGCGAAGCGCATCGACGAAAACAGTTCCACCGCAGCGCGGAGCACTTGCGGGCCGCGATGAACGCGAAGGCCGTGGGTGGAGACAGACATCGGTCAGTGGGGGAAAAGGAACAGGGGAAAAAGCAAAGGGCGGGCCATCCAGCTGGATCGGCCCGCCCTCTGTTTGGGTTTTTTATCGGCGGTTAGTTCACGCTGAAGCGCGTGGTGTCAGCGCAGGCCGGCGATGTAATCTGCAACAGCCTTGATTTCGCGGTCGTTGAGCTTTGCGGCCACGCCGGTCATCGGAGCGCTGTTCTGGCGCACGTTGTCCCGGAACGCAACAAGCTGTGCCACCGTGTAGTCGGCATGCTGGCCGCCCAGGCGCGGGTATTGCGCGGGCATGCCGGCGCCGTTGGGGCTGTGGCAGCCGGCGCAGGCCGCGATCTGGCGATCGGCAATGCCGCCGCGGTAGATCTTCTCGCCCAGCGCGACCAGGTCCTTCTCCTTGGAGAAGCCGGTCTTGACCTTCTTCGAGCCCACGAACCAGGCGATGTTGCGCATGTCCTCTTCGGACAGCTTGGCGGCCAGGGGCTGCATGATGGGGCTCTTGCGCTTGCCGGACTTGAAGTCCTGCAATTGCTTGAGGATGTACTCGGGGTGCTGCTGCGCCAGCTTGGGGTTGGCCGCAATGGCCGAATTGCCGTCTGCGTTGTGGCAGGAAGCACAGGCCTGGGCGGCGGAATTGAACACCGCGTCGCCCTTGGCGGGATCGGGCTTGGCCGGCTTGGCCGCGGCGGCTGCAGCCGGTGCGGCGGCAGGATCGTCAGCCGCAAGGCTCGCGCTGGCTGCGACGCCCATGAGGGCTGCAAGCAGAAAATTGGCAAACAACTTCATATCGGGGGCTCGATTTATTGGCGCAAAACCGCGCGATTCTACAATGGCAGCCCGTTCCGAAAGCTCATTGATGATCACCCCGTCGCGCAAGCACGCTGCTCCCCCTTCCCGCGCGACCCCTGCCGTCGACCCTCTTGTCGCCGAGCGCGAGCGCATCGCGCTCGGCTGGCTGCACACGGCGCACTTCCTCACCAGCGCCCCGCAGCTGGAGCATCTGCCCCCGCTCGACCTGCCCGAGATCGCCTTCGTCGGCCGCTCGAACGCGGGCAAATCGACCGCGATCAACACGCTCACGCAGCAGACGCGCCTGGCCTTCGCTTCCAAGACGCCAGGCCGCACGCAGCACATCAACCTGTTCGGCGTCGGCAAGCAGAAGGCCGACGACGCCGTGCTGGCCGACCTGCCGGGCTACGGCTATGCGGCGGTTCCCAAGGAAGCCAAGCTGCGCTGGCAGCGTGTCATGGGCAACTACCTGATGACGCGCGAGAACCTGCGCGGCGTGGTGCTGATGTGCGACCCGCGCCACGGCCTGACCGAGCTCGACGAGATCCTGCTCGACGTGATCCGCCCGCGCGTGGAGCAGGGGCTCAAGTTCCTCGTGCTCCTGACCAAGGCCGACAAGCTCACGCGCAGCGAGGGCGCCAAGGTGCTGTCCATTACGCGACTGCAGGCCGGTGGCGGCGAGGTCAAACTGTTCTCCGCCCTCAAGAAACAGGGCGTGGGCGAAGCCGCCGAGCTGCTGTGGCGCTGGGCGCATCCGCCCGGGCAGGCAGAGGCAGAAGCCGAGCCGCCCACGGAGCCGGAAGACGCCTAGGGGAACCGGTTCGCTGCCGTCCCCTCTGCGTGATGCACTATCAAAACAATAGCAACGAAAGTTGAAGGAGACAAGGCATGATCGAGACGTTCCAGCGCAGCCTGCCCAACGGAATCACGCTGAGCTGCCGCGCAACCGGCACGCCCGGGCGACCGCTGATGGTGTTCCTTCATGGTTTTCCCGAGGCCGCGTTCATCTGGGACGAGCTGCTCGAGCATTTCGCCCAGCCTGAACACGGCGGCTACCGCTGCATTGCGCCCAATCTGCGCGGCTTCGAGAAGTCGAGCGCACCCACCGAGGTGGCCGCATACAAGGCCCACCTGCTGATCCAGGACATCCAGCAACTGGCCGCCACCGAGAGCGCCGACGGCACCATCGCCGCGTTGGTCGCGCACGACTGGGGTGGCGCTTTCGGCTGGGGCTATGCCAATGCTTTTCCGCAGCAGGTCGGCCGGCTGGTCATCATCAATTCGCCGCACCCCGGCACCTTCACGCGCGAGCTGCGCCACAACCCGGCGCAGCAGCAGGCCAGCGCCTACATGAACTTTCTCGCGCGGCCCGATGCCGAAGCCCTGCTCTCGGCTGACGATTTCAAGCGCATGTGGCCCTTCTTCACCCTGATGAAGGCCGGGCCCGACGGCTTCGGCTGGCTGACCGAAGACGTGAAGCAGCAGTACCGCGAGGTGTGGAACGCGGGCCTCACGGGCGCCTGCAATCTCTATCGCGTCACGCCGATGAAGCCGCCGCTGCCGGGCCAGAGCATCGACGGCATTCCGGTGCTGCCGCGCGAGCGGCTCACCATCGACGTGCCGACCTTCGTCTTCTGGGCGCTCGACGACGCCGCGCTGCTGCCGGGCCTGCTCGAGGGCCTGGAGGACTACGTGCCGACGCTCGAGGTCAAGAAGGTGCCCGGCGCCACCCACTGGATCGTGCACGAGCAGCCGCAGCTGGTCGCGCGCGAGATCGAGGCCTTCCTGCAGCGGAGCTGAAGCCGCCGCAGCGGCCGCCATCAATAGATCGGCGGCGCGCCTTCGGGCCGCGTCTTGAAGCGGCGGTGCACCCAGTAGTACTGCGAAGGCATCGTGTCGATGTAGCCCTGCAGCCGCTGGTTCATGAGCGCCGTGTCGGCTTCGACATCGTCGGTCGGAAAGTTCTGCCAGGCCGGCCGCACTTCGATCTCGTAGCCTTCAGGCGTGAGCTTCGCGACCACCGGCACCACCTTCGCCTTGCCCAGCCGCGCAAAGCGCGAGAGCGAGGGCACCGTGGCCGCCTGCACGCCGTAGAACGGCACGAAGATCGTCTGGTCGCGGCCGAAGTCCATGTCGGGCAGCAGGTACAGGAGGCCGCCCTTGCGCAGGCCTCCGAGCACCGGCTTGATGCCGTCGACACGGTTCAGCGCCGCCACGTTGCCGAAACGCGTGCGGCCTTCGCGGATCCATTCGTCGACCATCGGATCGCGCTGGGTCGTGTAGATGGTGGCCGAGGGCCGGGCCGTGTGCATGGTCAGCGCAGTGGCTGCCGCGTCGAGGCCGTAGAAGTGCGGCGCGAACAGGATCATCGGCTCGTCGCCATCGGCAATCTCGCGGATCTCCCGCGCCGCGCCGACCACCTTGAGCCGGCTGGCCACCACCTTTTCAGGCGCATGCCAGAGCCAGCTGCGATCGAGCCACGACTGCGCCACGTACACGAAGGTCTCGCGCGCGATGCGGCGGCGTTCGGCTTCGGATTTTTCGGGGAAGCACACCGCCAGGTTGGTGTCGACCACGCGCCGCCGCGGCAAGGCGATGGTGTGCAGCACGCGGCCGAGCAACGCGCCGAAACCGCGCACCAGCGGCAGAGGCAGCGGCGCAATCACGCGCATGAAGGCGATGCCGAGCCGGGAACCGAGACTCATCGTGCCTGCTCCCCGGGCCGGGCCGCCACCGCGGTTTCGCCGCGCGGCTCCTTGTAGCGCGCGTAGTCCCACACGTACTGCCCCGGCAGGCTGTGGATCAGGCGCCCGATAGCGTCGTTCATGGCGGCAGCCGCGGCCTCGATGGGCGCGGCCGGATCGGTCAGCGGCGTGCCCACGATCGGCTCGAAGCGGATCACATAGCCCGCGCTGCGCGGCAGCCTTTCGCACACGCTCAGGAAGCAGGCGGCGCCGGTCTGCTGCGCGAGCCGCGGCAGCAGCGTCATGGTGTAGGCCGGCCGGCCGAGAAAGGGCGCCCACACGCCCTGCCCCAGCGGCGGCACCTGGTCGGGCAGGATGCCCGTGTAGCCGCCGCTGCGCAGCGTGCGGATGAGGCCGCGCACGCCGGTGTTGTTGGTGGGCAGCGTCTGCAGGCCGGGCCGGTCGCGCGAGCCCGCGGCGATCAGATCGGCCATCCATTTCTTGCGCGCGGGGCGGAACAGCGCGGTGATCGGCCCGAAGGTCTCGAGAAAGCGCTCGCCGATCGCCTGGCCGCACATTTCCCAGCTGCCCAGGTGGGGGGCCACGAGGATCACGCCCTTCTTCTCGCGCATGGCCGCCTCGAAGGCCTCCACGCCCTCCCAGCGCACCACGCGCCGCAGCACGCTCTCGCCCTGCGGACGCAGCCAGAGCCACGGCAGCTCGGCAGCCATCTGGCCGGCGGCCGCGATGGCGGGGCGGTACTGTTCGGGGGTGAATCCGGCACTCTCGGCATTGGCCTTGAAGCGGCGGCGGTAGTCCGGCGCGCAATACCAGACGATCCAGCCCAGCAGCGCGCCGAGCCGATGCATCACGGGCATCGGTACGCGGGCAAGCAGGCGGAACAGGGTGACCATCGGCAACAGGGAGTGAAAACCAGGACGCGCGCGCACGATTTGGCGCGGCTCGAATAGAATGTAAATTGTCGCCGAGTTACGGAACAACTTGCAGGGCGACAAACACAAGCGCAAAAGCGATTGTGCCCCGCCGATTCATCGGCATCTGCTAAAGCGTTCGCCAGGGCTCCGCAGAGTTGGCAACGCGCCAAATCACTTCAAGGAGCTTTGAACAAAATGGCGAACGACTTCCTCTTCACGTCCGAATCGGTTTCCGAAGGCCACCCCGACAAGGTCGCCGACCAGATCTCGGACGCCATCCTGGACGCGATCTTCGAGCAGGACCCGCGCAGCCGCGTGGCCGCCGAGACGCTGACCAACACCGGCCTCGTGGTGCTCGCCGGCGAAATCACGACCAACGCGCACGTCGACTACATCCAGGTGGCGCGCGACACCATCAAGCGCATCGGCTACGACAACACCGACTACGGCATCGACTACAAGGGCTGCGCCGTGATGGTCTGCTACGACAAGCAGTCCAACGACATCGCCCAGGGCGTGGACCACGCGAGCGACGACCACCTGAACACCGGCGCCGGCGACCAGGGCCTGATGTTCGGCTATGCCTGCGACGAGACGCCCGAGCTGATGCCCGCGCCCATCTACTACGCGCACCGCCTCGTCGAGCGCCAGGCCCAGCTGCGCAAGGACGGCCGCCTGCCCTTCCTGAGGCCCGACGCCAAGAGCCAGGTGACCATGCGCTACGTGGACGGCAAGCCCCACAGCATCGACACCGTGGTGCTCTCCACGCAGCACAGCCCCGACCAGAGCGAAACGCCCACCAAGATGAAGGCCTCGTTCAACGAAGCCATCATCGAGGAGATCATCAAGCCCGTGCTGCCGAAGGAATGGCTCAAGGACACGCGCTACCTGATCAACCCGACCGGGCGCTTCGTCATCGGCGGTCCGCAGGGCGACTGCGGCCTCACGGGCCGCAAGATCATCGTCGACACCTACGGCGGCGCATGCCCGCACGGCGGCGGCGCGTTCTCGGGCAAGGACCCGTCCAAGGTCGACCGCTCGGCCGCCTACGCCGCACGCTACGTGGCCAAGAACATCGTCGCCGCCGGCCTCGCGCGCCAGTGCCAGATCCAGGTGGCCTACGCCATCGGCGTGGCCCAGCCGATGAACATCACGGTCTACACCGAAGGCACCGGCGTGATCCCCGACGCCAAGATCGCCGAGCTCGTGCGCGAGTTCTTCGACCTGCGCCCCAAGGGCATCATCCAGATGCTCGACCTGCTGCGCCCGATCTACCAGAAGACCGCCGCCTACGGCCACTTCGGCCGCGAAGAGCCCGAATTCACTTGGGAAGCGACCACGCAGGCGGCTGCGCTGCGCGCTGCGGCCGGCCTGTAAGTCCCCGGGGCTTTCCGGCCCTTCTTCCACGCAAATGCCGGCCTCGCGCCGGCATTTGCGCTTCTGGAATACCCCGGCCGAATTTGCTGGCGGTGCGCGGCATTGTGTGTAAAACTTGAGCGTCTTGTGAAAATTTTACAAAGGCTCTGGTGTCGCAATTGCCGGTTCGTCCGCCTCCCGCCCCTGTACCGGCAACCGATGCCGGCCGGGCACAGCGCATCCATTCGGTCATCGACCTCTGGCTCGGGGAACAACTGCGCAGAAGGCGCCAGGCCCTCGGCCGCTCGCTGCAGCAGGTGGCGCAGGCCTGCGGCATTTCGGTCAGCCTGCTGAGCCAGCTCGAACGCGGGCACCGCTCGATCTCCATGCGCACGCTCGGCGCGCTGGCGCAGGAACTGCAGTTGCCCATCGAGACCCTGGTGCGCAACACGCAGTACAGCGAAGGCGAGGCCGAAGGCGCGGTGGCGCGCGCCGGCACGCACAAGCGCATCGACCTCGGCGACAAGGGCATCCACAAGGAAAACCTCACGCCGCCCGCCGCCGCGGGTGGCGTCGAGATGTACCGCGCGGTGATCGATCCGGGCGGCTCCACGGGCGACGACCTGTTCTTCACGCGCAAGGGCGAACAGGTGGGCTACGTCATCGAGGGACAGCTCGAACTCTTCGTGCGCGAGCGCCTGCTCAAGCTGAAGGCCGGCGACAGCTTTTGCTACGACGGGGGCATGCCGCGCCGCTGGCGCAATCCCGGCACCACACCCACCACCGTCCTTTGGGCGATCACCTGTTCACCCGCATAGGCCCCGATCTTTTTTGAAGAGGAACCCACCATGAAAATCGCTTCTTCCCTCGCAGCCTTCGTGCTGGCCACGTTCACCCTGGCCTTCGGCGGCCAGGCCTCGGCCCAGACCGTGCTCAAGGTCGGGTCCACGCCCACCGGCAACCCTTTCACCTTTCTCGACACCAAGACCAACACCATCGACGGCATCATGGCGGACATCGTCAAGGCCGTCGGCAAGACCTCGGGCTTCGAGGTGCAGATCGAGCCGATGCAGTTCTCGGCGCTGATCGGCTCGCTCACTTCCAAGCGCATCGACCTGATCTCGGCCGCGATGTTCATCACGCCGGTGCGCCAGGAGGTGGTGGACTTCTCGCAGCCGATCTACAGCTACGGCGAAGGCATCGTGGTGCCCGTGAAAGACACCACCGCCTACCGCAGCTTCGCCGAGTTCAAGGGCAAGCGCATGGGCGTGCAGGTGGGCACCGCCTTCGTCGAGCCGCTGCAGAAACTCGGCATCTTCAGCGAGGTCAAGCTCTACGACACCACCGCCGACCTGATGCGCGACGCCAATGCCGGGCGCATCGACGCGGGCGTGCTCGACTACCCCATCGCCGCCTACGCGATCTCCAAGAACGTGTTCCCGAACCTGCGCCTGGTGACGACCTACCAGCCGACGATGGTCAACAGCATCGGTATCGCCACGCGCAAGGGCGACACCGAAACCATGGGCAAGGTGAATGCGGCGCTCACCAAGCTCAAGGCCGACGGCAGCATCGACGCGATCCTCAAGAAGTGGGGCCTCAACAGCTGAGCGGCACTTTCTGCCTGCCCCTGACAGACCCCGCTCATGAGCACCTTCCTGCACAACGTCTGGGAGTTCCTGCCGATCCTGCTCCAGGGCGCCAAGCTCACGGTGCTGGTGACGCTGGGCTCGCTGGTGATCTCCACGCTGCTCGGCCTGGTCTGGGCCGCGATGCGGGTTTCGGGCATTCCGCTGCTCGCCAAGATCAGCGCGGGCGTGATCAACCTGCTGCGCGGCATCCCGATCATCGTGCTGCTGTTCTTCATCTACTTCGTGATGCCCGACTTCGGCGTTTCGCTGAGCGCGCTGCAGGCGGGCATCCTGGGCCTGGGCATCGCCTACTCGGCCTACCAGTCGGAGAACTTCCGCGCCGGCATCGAGGCCGTGGACCACGGCCAGGTGGAGGCGGCGCAGGCCATGGGCATGAGCTGGCGGCTCACGATGCGGCGCGTGGTGCTGCCGCAGGCCTTTCGCATCACGCTGCCCTCCTACGGCAACATCATGATCATGATGCTCAAGGACTCGTCGCAGGCCTCGACCATCACCGTGGCCGAGCTCGCGCTGCAGGGCAAGCTGATCGCCACCTCGACCTTCCAGAACGCCACCGTGTTCTCGCTGGTGGCGCTGCTCTACCTCATCATGTGCGTGCCGCTCATCCTGCTGGTGCGCCACTTCGAGAAGCGGAGCAGGAAATGATCGAGATCCGCGGGCTGCAGAAGTCCTTCGGCAGCCACCATGTGCTCAAGGGCATCGACGCCTCGATCTCGCAGGGCGAAGTCGTCTGCATCGTCGGGCCTTCGGGTTCGGGCAAGTCGACCATCCTGCGCTGCATCAACGGGCTCGAGAGCTATTCGGGCGGCAGCGTCGACATCGACGGCCGGCGCGTGGACAACCGCCATGCATCGATCAAGGCGATCCGCGCCGAAGTGGCCATGGTGTTCCAGCGCTTCAACCTGTTCCCGCACCGCACGGTGCTCGAGAACGTGATCGAGGGGCCCGTCTACGTGAAGGGCGAAGACCGCACCGCCGCCATCGTGCATGCGAAGGAACTGCTCGCGAGCGTCGGCCTGGCCGACAAGGCCGAGGCGCATCCGCCCGAACTCTCGGGCGGGCAGCAGCAGCGCGTGGCCATTGCGCGCGCGCTGGCCATGCGGCCCAAGGCCATCCTGTTCGACGAGCCCACCTCGGCCCTCGACCCCGAACTCGTCGGCGACGTGCTGCAGGTGATGCGCAAGCTCGCCGGCACCGGCATGACGATGGTGGTGGTCACGCACGAGATGCAGTTCGCGCGCGAAGTGGCCGACCGCGTGATCTTCATCGACGGCGGCGTGATCGTCGAACAGGGCCCCGCCGCCGGCTTGCTCAACAACCCGCAGAACCCGCGCACGCAGGACTTCCTGCGCCGCGTGCTCCATCCGCTCTGAAGGGCTTTCATGCCGAACGCGCCGCAGGATTTCTTTCCGCTCGCCCCGTCGCTCTGGGCCGCCACCGCGGTGCCCGCGCCGGCAACCGCGCCGCTGGACACCGACACGCAGGCCGACGTGATCGTTGTCGGCGCCGGCTACTGCGGCCTCAGCACGGCGCTGCACCTGGCCGAGCGCGGCGTGCGCGTGGTGGTGCTCGAAGCAAAGGAGATCGGCTTCGGCGGCTCGGGCCGCAACGGCGGCCAGGTCATCCCGGGCCTCAAGCACGACCCGGGCGAACTGCTGCGCATGTTCGGCCCCGAAGAAGGCCAGCGCCTGGTCGACTTTGCCAAGGGCACGGCCGACGCGGTGTTCGACCTGATCGACAAGCGCGGCATGGACGTGCCCCGCACGCGCCAGGGCTGGATCCAGGGCGCGCACACGCCGGCCGCCTTGCAGCTGGCCGAGCGCCGCACGCGCGACTGGCAGGCGCAGGGCGTGGCCGCGCGCCAGCTCGAACGCAGCGAGATCGCGCGCCTGCTGGGCACCGACAAGTACTTCGGCGGCTGGCTCGATCCGCGTGGCGGCGGCGTGCAGCCGCTGAGCTACGCGCGCGAGCTGGCGCGCGCGGCCCAGTCGGCCGGCGTGGTCATCCACACCGGCACGCCCGTGACGCAGCTCACCCAGGCCCATGGCAAATGGCAGGCCGCCACCGCGCGCGGCCCACGCGTGACGGCCGAGCGCGTGGTGATGTGCACCAACGGCTACACCGACGGCCTGTGGCCCGGCCTGCGCAAGACCATCATCAACGCGAACTCGTTCCAGGTCGCGACCGAGCCGCTGCCCGAGGCAATACGCAAGACCGTGCTGCCCGAAGGCCACGTCTCTTCCGATGCGCGCAACCTGCTGCTGTACTATCGCCTGGACCACGCCGGCCGCTTGCTGATGGGCGGACGCGGCACCTTCCGCGAGCCCGACGCCGGCCAGCCTGGCGACTGGTCGCACCTGGAGCACGTGGTTGCCAAGCTGTTCCCGCAGGCGGCGGGCGTGCCCATTGCCTACCGCTGGTGCGGCCATGTCGCGATCACGCGCGACTACCTGCCGCACCTGCACGAGCCCGCACCGGGCCTGCTGATCGACATCGGCTGCCAAGGCCGCGGCGTCGGCCTGCAGACGCGCATGGGCCAGGCGCTGGCGCAATACGTCGCCACGGGCGACAGGAAGGCGCTGCCGGTGCAGCCATCGGACATGCGGCCGTTCCCGCTCTATGGCCTGCGCCGGCTCTATGTGTCGGCCGTGATCGGCTGGTACCGCATGACGGACGGCGGCGTCTGAGCCTCAGAAGCGGTAGGCGCCGCTCAGCCCCACCGTCCAGTTGCGGCCCGGCGCGGGCTCGTAGTAGCGCGCATTGCCCTCGTTGACGATCAGCGAGCCCACGTAGCGGCGGTCGAACAGGTTGTCGACGCGCGCGAAGGCGTTGAACTCCCAGCGCTCCCATTTCTTCAGGTAGCCGGCGTACAGCGCCGCGACGGCATAGCCCGGCGCGCTGGCGGTGTTGAGATCGTTGGCCTGCATGCGTCCGAGCGCACGCATTTCGACGCCGGCCCGCCAGCCTTCGGGCGGCACCCAGCCCAGCGAAGCGAAGAGCGACTGCCGCGCGATGCCCGGAATGCGGTTGCCTGCCGCCACCGTGTTGGATGCCGCGCAGGGCGAGGGCGAGCAGAAGGCATCGCGGTAGCGCGCGTCGAGCCAGGTGTAGGCCAGCTGGGTGCGCCAGTGGTTGGCTGTCTCGTGCTGCCAGGCCAGCTCGAAGCCGTTGCGCCGGGTTCGCCCCGCGTTCTGGAAAGTGGCGCGGCCGCCGGTGTTGGTGTCGGTCACGATCTCGTCGCGCGTGCGGGTCTGGAACACTGCCGCCGTCAGCAGGCCTGCGCCCAGCCGCGCCTTCGCACCCAGTTCGACGCTGTCGTTGACCGAGGGCCGCAGCGCGAAGTTGAGCCCGCTGGCACCACCCGCGCGGTACGACAACTCGTTGAGCGTCGGCGTCTCGAAGCCCCGGCCGATCGAGCCATACAGCGCGAGATCGGGCGTGGCCTGGTAGCGCAGCGAGGCCACGGGCAGCGTCTTGCTGTAGCGCGTGCTGCCGCTGTCGTCGCGATTGGGGCCCACGATGTAGCGGTCCTGCGAATCGAAGTGCACGCTGCTGCGGCGCACGCCGGCCTCGAGCGTCCATTGCTCCGCGAGGCGCCAGGTGGCCTGCGCATAGGGGTCGAGATTCCAGACCTCGTTGCGCTCGCTGCGCCGCAGGCGGCCTTGCACGCCCAGCACGGGCGCGGCCACGCGGCCGAGGTAGTTCTCGTAGCCGCGGCGCTGTTCGCGCAGGCTGTCGTAGCCCAGGCCCGCCACCAGTTCGAGCGGCCGGTCGGCCAGTTGCAGTGCGGCGGTCCAGCGCAGGTCGACCCCGCCGTACTGGCGCGTGAGATCGATCACGCCGCCCGCATGCAGCGGATTCTGCTGCGCCGACGGCGGGATCGACTGGTACTGCACGGTCTTGCGCTCGCCGCCGTAGACCATGAGCCGCAGCGACTGCGCGGCATCGATGCGCCGTTCATACAGCAGGCCGGCCTGCGTCTGCTCCACGGTCTTGCGGGTGTCGAACTGCGTGGCGAGTGGTGCGCTGCGCGGCGCCAGCGCGTACTGCCCGGCCGTGAGCCCCAGCGGATCCTGGGCGCTGATGCGCACGCTGTTGAGCACCAGCGTGAGCTTGTCGCCGTTGTCCAGCGCGATTCCGAGCTTGCCGTTGGCGATGTCGCGCCGCGCCGCACTGTGCTCGCGCCAGCCGTCGGTCTGGAAGCGGCTCGCGTTCAGCAGGTAGTCGACCGCGCCCTGCGACCCGCTCGCCTGGAGCGACTGGCGCCAGGTGCCGAAGCTCCCACCGGCCGCCGAGTACGAAAGCCGCGGCGCCCCTTCGCCCGATGCGGTGAAGGCCTGCAGCACGCCGCCCGAGGAGTTGCCGTAGAGCGCCGAGAACGGCCCGCGCAATATCTCGATGCGGTCGAGCGAGCCGATGTCGATGTTGGAGGTCTGGCCCTGGCCGTCGGGCAGCGTGGCAGGAATGCCGTCGACATACAGCCGCACGCCGCGCACGCCGAAGGTGGAACGCGCGCCGAAGCCGCGGATCGACAGCTGCAGGTCTTGCGCGTAATTCATGCGGTTCTGCACCTGCAGGCCCGGAACGCCGCCCAGGCTTTCGGAAAGATTGACCTGCAGCCGGCTGTCGCGCATCTCGGCACCATCGACGCGATCGACCGAGCCCGGCACGTTGAACGAAGCGACCTCGCCGCGCGGCGTGGAGACGGTGACTGCGGGCAGGCTGCCGCGGTCGGCCTGCGGCTGCATTTCCAGCTGCTGCTGCGCCTGGGCGGCGAGCGGAACTCCCAGCAGGAGCAGGCGGACAGCGGCAGTGGCGGTGGCGGAAAGTGCAGGCTTCATTGCGCCGATTCTGCTTCGGCGCGCGCCCCTGCCCGTACTAGCAGGAACCCGATCGGACCGGATTCAGCTTCTTCTGCGCCAGCCGTACCAACCGCACACGGCAACGGGAATGCCCAGCGCGAACCAGGCCAGCATGTCTCCCAGGCCGCCGTCGCTGAACAGCGCCGAGATCAACCCGACGGTGGTCAGCACGCCGAGCACGATCGGCCAGCCCCACATGTGCCAGAAGCTGTGGCGCTGCTTCATGCCTGCACCTTCATGGCAGGCGCCGGATCAGGCTGCTGCCCGCCATGCTGCTGCGGCCTGTGCCCGGAGCCTGCCGGCACCGGTGCGGCCGGGGCAGGCACGGTGTTGCCGCGCTTGAGCCACAGGTAGAGCCCGCTGCCCAGCACGATGATGGTCGCGATGTCGAGCAGCGCCCAGATGATCTGCATCGGCATGCCGCCGTAGTCGCCGAAGTGCAGCGGCTGCGACACCAGCAGCGCCGTCAGGTACCAGGGCATCTTCGGCGCGGCGGTCACCTGGGCCGTCTTGGCGTCGACCAGCACCGGCTGCAGCAGCTTCGAGGTGAAGGGCTCGTTGCCGCGCATGAAGAAGGTGGTGTGGTGCGGGCTGGAGAACGCCGTGCCCGGGAACGCGACGAAGGACAGCTTCATGTCGGGCGTCTGCTGGAGCGCGACCTCCATCGAGCGCTGCACCGATGCGCGCTGGGCCACGGGCACCGTCGGCTCGTTCTTGTAGGGCGCAAGAAGCGCGCTGAGCTGGTCGTACTGCCAGTACTTGATGACCAGGTCGGCCCAGGTGTTGATCATGCCGGTGGAGCCCACCACGAACAGCCACACCAGCGTGACGATGCCCAGCAGGTTGTGCAGGTCGAGCCACTTCAGGCGCGGGCGCTTCTCGCGCCGCACGGTGCCGAAGTCGAGCTTGCGCATGAACGGCGCGTAGAGCACCACGCCGGAGACGATGGCCACCAGCAGCAGCAAGCCCATGAAGCCCAGGAACAGCTTGCCCGCGAGTCCGGCGAACAGATCGACGTGCAGCTTGAACATCACGTACATGAAGCCTTCGTCGAGCTTGGGCTGCGCAAGCACGGCGCCGGTGCGCGCGTCCACCGCCACCGACTTGAAGTCGTCCGTGGGGGCAGGCGTGGGCGTGAGCGTGACGAACCAGAGGCCGTCGTCGTCCTCCGGCTGCGAAACGAACTGCACCACGCGGTCAGGGTGCTTCGCACGCGCGGTTTCGAGCACGCGGTCCAGGCTCACGCGCGGCGTGTTCGCGGGCATCTTGGGCGACTCGACCTCGGTGCCCAGCAGGTGGCCGATCTCGTGATGGAAGATCAGCGGCAGGCCCGTGATGCACAGGAGCAGCATGAACACGGTACATACCAGGCTGCTCCACTTGTGCACCCAGGCCCAGGTCTTGATCTTTCGGCTGTTCATGTCGTTGCTGCCCTTGTCGAAAGGAAAATATCAGAAGCGATAGGTCGCGCTGGCCACGACATTGCGGCGCGAGCCGTACCAGCAGTCGCCGCGCGACAGGCAGGTGCTGAAATACGCCTTGTCCGTCACGTTGTTGATGTTGAGCGCATAGCGCCACTGCGCAGTGTCGTAGGCAAACACGAGGTCGGCCAGCGCAATGCCCGGCACGCGCGGTCCCACGCCGAATTGCAGGTCGCGGAACGAACTCATCACGCGCACGCCCGCGCCGGCCGAGAAGCCGCTGACGCCGCCGATCGAAAAGCGGTACTTGGCCCAGATGCTCGCCTGGTGCTTGGGAAGGCCTTCAATCTTCTCATCCGCGTCGGTGTAGTTGTAGTGTGCGATCAAGTCGAGGTTCGAGCCGATCGAGCCCTTGGCTTCGAGCTCCAGGCCGCGGGTCTTGGTGTTGCCGACTTGCGTGTACACACCATTCTCCGGTGAGGTGATTTGGTTCTTCTCGCGCAAGTCGTAGACCGCCGCGCTGAAGGCCAGAGCGCGCTCCTTCGGCTCGTACTTGACGCCGGCCTCCCATTGCTCGCCGCGCAGGGGTTTGAAGATCTGGCCGCGGATCGGCGTCTGCGGCGTGAACGATTCGCTGTAGCTCAGGTACGGCGACCAGCCCGAGGGCATGGCGTACATCAGGCCGAAGCGCTTGGTGGTTGCGCTGCTCTTCTGCTCGTCGCTGCCTGCCGCGCTGGACGCCGCCCTGTCATGCCGCAGGCCCGCCACGAAGATCCAGTTGTCGAGCTTGATCTGGTCCTGCAGATAGACGCCGGTCTGGCGCTGGCGGGTGCGCGGCAGCGGCGCGCGCTCGGGCAGGTCGACATGGCCGTACACGGGCGCGTAGACGTCGATGGTGTCGAAGGTCGTCGCGCCCCACACGTTCTCGCGCTGCCTGGAGAAATCCGCGCCGACCAGCAGCGTGTGCTTCACCGCGCCGGTCTGGAAATGGCCCTCGACATGGTTGTCGAGCGTCTGCGTGCGGTTGCGCGTCAGGTAGCTGTCGTAGTAGCGGCCGAGCACACGCTTGAAGATCGGATCGGTGGCATCCCAGCTTTCGGCTCCGCTGAAGGCGGCGCCATAGTGGTAGCGGTTGTCGTTCTCGTTTTTCGCGTAGCGGAAGTTCTGCCGCACGCGCCAGTTCTCGTTGAACTTGTGCTCGAACTGCCAGCCGAAGGTCTTGCGTTCGCTGTTGTAGTAGTCGAAGCCCGGCTCGCCGATGAAGCGGCTCACGGGAATGCGTCCGTTCGGGTTCGGCAGCAGGGTGCCCTCCCATGGAAGGAACTGCGAGCTGCTGCCGCTCTTGTCCTTTTGCCACAGCCCCTGCAAGGTGAGCGAGGTTGCCGCGTTGGGCCGCCAGGTCAGCGAAGGCGCAATGACGCTGCGGTCGTCGGGCACGTGGTCGACCTGCGAGTCCGACTTGCGCTGCAACGCGATCAGCCGGTACGACAGGCTGCCATCGGCATTCAGCGGACCGGTCAGGTCGGCCTGGATCTGCTTGCGGCCGAAGCTGCCGAACTGCACGCCCACTTCGCGCTGGGTTTCCTGCAGCGGACGCTTGCTGACCATGTTGACCACGCCCGCCGCGGTGCCCGCGCCGAACAGCATGCCCGCCGGGCCGCGCAGCACTTCGAGACGCTCCAGCGTGTAGGGCTCGGTGCGCGTGGTGCTGGTGTAGTAGCCATAGGACTGGCGCAGGCCGTCCAGGTAGACGTCGGGCGTGGCGCCCCGGATGCGCACGGAGTCGGTCCGCGAATCCTGGCCATAGGCATCGGAGCGCACGCCGGCCGCATAGTTGAGCGCGTCCTGAAGATTGCCCGCGCCCTGGTCCACCATCTGGTCGCGCGTGACCACCGTCACCGACTGGGGCGTTTCGGCCAGCGGCGTGTCGGTCTTGGTGGCGGTTGCGGCGTTCCTGGCGCGGTAGCCGATCACCGGCGACGTCGCGGTTTCGGCCTCGGCGCTTGCATCGACCTTCACTTCCGGCAAGGCGCCGGGCGCCGCGGTCTGGGCCAGAACCTGGTGATGCACGTAAATCGCCATGCAGCCTGCCAGCACCGATGCGACTTTGCGCCCCGCCATCAACCTCTTCATTCCTGCTCCACTCCGTAAGATTATTAAGAACGATTCGCATTCTAATAGTTATAAAGTCTCATTTGTTCCGATTTCCCCGCGTCGGCAAGGGGACGTTCGGGCAGCGCTTGCGCCGGCGGCGCAGCGTGGCACAGGGCAAAGCGGCTACGATCCCGGCCGCACGCCGTGTGCGTCCCCAGGCCCATGCCCGACAAGCTCATCGCCTCTTTGTTTCCCGCGCCGCGCGGCCTGGCGCTCTGGCTGGTGGCCGCTGGCATCGCCTGGGTGCTCGCCGGCTGCGCCGGCCTTCCTCCGCGCACGCCCGAGGCGCCGACGCTGTCGATGGCCGCCTCCACTTCCACCACGCTCGGCCGCGCAGCGGCCAGCCTGAACGCCGCGCACGACGGGCTGTCGAGCATCCAGCCGCTGGTGGAGGCGTCCTTTGCGCTCGATGCGCGCTTCGAACTGATGCGGCGGGCACAAGCCTCCCTGGACGTGCAGACCTACCAGCTCGGCAACGACAAGACCGGCCGCCTGCTGCTGCGCGAACTGCGCGATGCCGCGCGGCGCGGCGTGCGGGTGCGCCTGCTGCTCGACGACTTCCACACGACCGGCATGGACCGCCTGCTGCTCGGCCTGGCCGCGGAACCCAACGCCGAGGTCCGGCTGTTCAATCCCTTCGTGAACGCCCGCGACCACTCGGCCACGCGCTGGCTCGAGTTCTTCGGCGATTTCCGCCGGCTCAACCATCGCATGCACAACAAGCTTTTCGTGGCCGACGGCGCCATGGCCATCGCGGGCGGCCGCAACCTGGCCGACGAATATTTCCTGCGCAGCGAGGATGCCAACTTCATCGACTTCGAACTGATCATGGCCGGCCCCGTCGTCCCCGAGGCCGCCCGCATCTTCGACACCTACTGGAACAGCGACGTCGTCTACCCGCTCCAGCGGATCGCCGGCGCCAGCGGCACTCCGGAGGCGCTGAAGTCAGAGTTCGAAGCCGCCACCTCGCCGGCCCATGCCCCGCCGCCCGACGCTCTGCTCGGCACCGACCTGATGGGCGATCCGCCGCTCGGCGCCCAGCTGGCCGACATCGGCCGCATGAAGTGGATGCGCGCCGACGCCCATGCCGCGGCCGACAGCCCCAACAAGGCGCTGGGCACCCTCGCGTCGCCGGCCGAATCGCTGGCTGCGCGCTTTCATGAAATGACCGCCACGGCGCGTTCGGACGTCGTGGTGATCTCGCCCTACTTCATTCCCGGCGACGAAGGCATGGCCCGCATCCGGGAGGGCCGGGAGCGCGGCGTGCGCATCAGCGTCATCACCAATTCGCTGGCCGACAGCGACGAGCCGCTGGTCAACATCAACTACAACCGCTACCGCGTCGACATGCTGAAGCTGGGCGTGAACCTGTACGAGGTCAGCACCCGGCAGCTCAGGCGCAACCGCCAGTTCCGCAACCTGCTCAAGAAGGCGCGCGGCCGCCTGCATGCCAAGCTCGCGCTGGTCGACCGCGAATGGGTGCTGCTGGGCTCGATGAACCTCGACCCGCGCTCGGCACGGCTGAACACCGAGTTCGGCGTCCGCGTGCGAAGCTTCGAGCTGACCCAGGCCTTGCTCTATGCCTACCAGCTGGACGACATCGAGGGCGTCTACCGCGTCGTGCTGATGCCCGACGGCGAGAACGTGCAATGGATAGGCACCGGGGACGTGGACAACGAGGTGCTGGACAGCGAGCCCGATTCGAGCCTGCTCACGCGGCTGCAGCTGCTGCTGTTCTCATGGTTCGTGCCGACCGACCAGCTGTAGCGTACGTCTACAATAGGTAATGAGAGTTATTCTCATTAACTGTAAATAAAACGTCTACAAATTGCAATGAGATCCCGCATCCGGTCGTCCCGCATCGCTTTTGCCTTGCTCCCCCTCGCTTCCATTTCCCCGCTCTCCATGGCACAAGGCACCGGCACCGGACAGCCGGACCCTGCGAGCACGTCGCTGCCCGAAGTGCATGTTGTCGCCGAGCCCGAATCCGGCGGCTACAACCCCACGAGCAGCAGCGGCGCCACGCGCACCAGCACGCCGCTGCGGGAGGTGCCGCAGTCGGTGCGCATCGTCTCCAGCCAGCTGATCGAGGACATGGGTGCAACGCGCCTGGCCGACACGGTGGGTTTTGTGAGCGGGATCACGCGTCTCAACGACTTCGGCGGCACCTGGGACAACTTCGGCATCCGCGGGTTCAGCAGTACCGACATGGGATTCCTGGTCAACGGTTTCCCCGGCTCGCGCGGCTACAACCCGCCGCGCGACACCGCCACGGTCGAGCGCTTCGAATTCCTCAAGGGCCCGGCTTCGGCCGTCTACGGCAGCAGCGAGCCGGGCGGCACCATCAACATCGTCACCAAGAAGCCGGAGTTCACGCGCCGCAACACGGCCGACTTCAGCATCGGCAGCCAGGGCCTGCGCCGCAGCACGCTGGACAGCACCGGCGCGCTGAGCCAGAACGTGGCCTACCGGCTGAACCTGGCGGTGGAAGAAGGCGACAGCCGAAGCGACCTGCTGAGCAACCGGCGCACCCTGGTCGCGCCCGCGCTGACCTGGGTCATCGACGACAAGACAGTGCTCAACTACGAGTCCGAGTTCCTGCGTTCGAAAACGCCGCTGGACCGCGGGCTGATCAACGTTCGCGGCCTGCTCGGAACCCTGCCGCGCGACCGCGTGCTCAACGAGCCCGGCGACGGCAACATGACGCTCACCAGCAACACGCACCAGCTCACGCTGGACCGCCAGCTGTCGGAAAACTGGCGCGCGCGCGTCGGTGCGAGCTACAAGGAAAGCACCTTCTCCGGCAACTACACCGAAGCGACTTCCCTCGCCAGCGACAACCGGACGCTCAACCGCCGCGCCACCTGGCGCCAGCTGCCGTCGCGCGACACTTCCTTCCAGGCGGAGCTGGAAGGCAAGTTCACGACCGGCGCCCTGGCCCACACGCTGCTGGTCGGCGTGGAAGCGTCCAGGCTATGGATGAACACCGAAATCCTCCGCTCGGGCAACTATCCGATCGATATCTACCAGCCTGTCTATGGCAGGGCCCAGCCGCCGCTCACCTCGCTCACCTCCAGCTCGGACGAGCACCAGCGCGCGAGCGCCGTTTTCCTGCAAGACCAGATCAGCCTTTCGCCGCAGTGGAAGCTGCTGGTGGGCGCCCGCTACGACCACTTCAGGCAAAGCATCGAAGACCGCGTGAACCGCAACAGCGCCCAGAAGCACGATGCTGTTTCGCCGCGCGCCGGCCTCACCTACCTGCCGAACGGCTGGAGCTCCTGGTACGTCTCCGCGGGCAAGTCGTTTCGAGGTAACAGCGGCACCGACAAGAACGGCCAGGCCTTCGATCCGCAGCGTTCCACCGCGCTGGAGGCCGGCGTGAAGCTGCAGACGCTCGACCAGCGACTGGGCGCCAACCTGGCCGTGTTCGACATCAAGAAGACGAACGTGCTGACGGCAAGCGACACGCCCGGCTTCTCCGTCGCGGCCGGCGAGGTCAAGAGCAGCGGTTTCGAGGCGGACGTCTACGGCCAGATCGACAAGAACTGGCGGGTGAGCGGAAATTTCGCCTACCTCGACGCCCGCATCTCGAAGGACGCGACGCTGGCACCCGGCACGCGCATCGTGAACATCCCGAAGACGAGCGCCGGCCTGTTCGCCATCCGCGAAGATGCGCTGCCCGACGGCAGCCGCTATGGTGTGGGTGCCGGCATCAACTACGTGGGCAACCGTTCGGGCAACAGCGCCGACACCTACTCGCTGCCGGCCTACACCACCGTCAAGCTGGTGAGCTTCTGGCAGATCAACAAGACCGCCCGCGTGTCGATCGACGTGCACAACCTCTTCAACCGGAACTTCTACACCGCCTCGTGGGGCAACCTGTATGTGATTCCGGGCGCCAAGCGCAGCGTCGTGGCCAGCCTGAAGCTGGACCTCTGATGAACAAACTGCACCGAATCGCCGCCCTGGCCACGCTCGCAGCGGCGGCCGTACTTTCTTCCGCGGGCGCGCAGGCGCACGGCATCTGGTTCGCCCAGCGCTCGGGCGATCTCGCCCTGATCTATGGCGAAGGCGCCGACGACCTGGACATGGTCAAGCGGCAGCCGCTGATCACCGCGGTCAGCGCCTACGACGCGTTCGGCAAACCCGTGCCGACTGCCCTGGAGGTGAACGGACGCCTGCTGCTCGTGGACACCAGGGAGAAACCCGCCATCGTCGCGGCGGTGCTCGACAACGGCATCTGGAGCAAGACGCCGGAAGGCAAATGGCTCAAGAAGGGCAAGAACGAAGTCCCCGGCGCGCTCACGAGCGGCCACAACTTCAAATATGCGGTGCACCTGCGCAGCCCGCTGCGCAGTGCCTTGCCGCCGCTGCCCGGGCACACGCTGCAGATCGTCCCGGTCGATTCCACCCTGCCCGAGAAGCTCGGCCAAGACCTGCGCCTGCGCGTGCTCTACCAGGGCAAGCCCGTGGCGGGCGCCCTGGTGCTGGGTGATTTCGTCAACGATCCCGACGCCCCGCCCGTGGCAAGCGGCGCCGACGGCAGCGTGGTCATCAAGGTGCGCAACCAAGGCCTGAACGTCGTCACCGCCCTGTTGGCCGCACCGCCGGAAGACCCTCTCAAGACCGACAAGGTGGAGCACCTGGCATCGCTGTCCTTCGTGCTGGCGCACGCGCCGGAATAGGCGGGTAGCTCTTGCTCGCCTCCGCGGCTACCAAGGATTCGGATTGGCGCGCCTGTAGTTCTCCGACTCCATCCGCCACTGGGCGGTCTTCGTACGCAGTGCCTGGGCGGCGGCGATCTTCCTTTCGTTCGCCCTGATGACGATCCCGCGCAGGAAATCGTCGCCCCTGTTCCCCGCGTAGATGCGCCGGAACTTCGCCAGGCCAAAGCCGTTGGCCTCGAACTCGGGCATGCCGAAGCCGATGAACCCGGCCATCGAGTCGTGCACGAAACCCGAGAAGAACGCCGACACGTCCGCGGGCAGCGCCTTCGGCTTCAAGCTTTCGAGCAGCAGCACCGGCTCGCGCTCGATGTCGGTGTCGTGCACTTCGGCCTGCTGGTTGTCGGCCAGCCATTTGCGCCACCTGGCCAGGTACTCGGGCGCCCTCTTGGCAAGCGCGGCGGCCCTACCCTGCAGTTCGCCTTCCTTGAGCCGGTCCATGCGCGAATCGGCCTTGCCCCCGAGTTCGGCGAGGGTCGCCACCGGGCTCAGCAACTGAACGCCCAGGTCGAAGGCGAGCGGCTGCTTCAGCCGGTCGTCCTTGCTCCAGCTCCAGCGGCTGTTGCCGCTTTCGATGCGGCGGTCGATTTCGGCCAGCACCGCCGCAATCACATGGATCAGCGCGCGCTGCGTGGCCTGCAGCCACTGGAGCTCGCCGTCGTAGTTCTTGCCCTTGTTGGGATGCCGGCTCGCGCGCGCCCATTCCGGCGAGGCTTGCAATCCACTGTCCAGCAACTGCCAGCGGTAGGTGAAGTAGTGGCCCATGTGCTGGCGGTGCATCTCTTCCACGGGCCCGGGCGTGATGCCCGCGGCCCTGTAGTAGGCGTGGAAGGCTTCGACTGTGTCGGGATGGGGCACCAATGCATCTGCCACCGGTTCCCGCAGTTTTTCCAGCGGCGTGAAAGGCACGCCCGCAATCATGGCCGCGCAGTACATCTCGAAGCCCGGGATGCGCGCCAGCTGCCGGTCGTCCTGCTTGCGCACCAGTTGCCAATCGTCCTGTTTCCAGTCGTTCTTGCCCAGGCACATCGGCATGTAGCCGCCACCCACGTCGGAGTGCGAGCCGGGGTACACATACTCCCGCACGTTGGGCGGGTACTTGCCGTCGATGCGCACTGAGTCGAGCGGAAAGCAGGCGCGCACCTCGTGGCCCGCCACCAGGTGCAGGCACTGCTCCACGGCCGGTTGCACCTGCATGTTGTTCCAGGCCCAGCTCTGGCGCCCCTCGAACACGCTGTACAACCCGGCCGCACCGACCGAGGCCACGGTGTCGAAGAGGCCCAGGAACTGCACGCGCAGCGGGATGCCGGCAAAGAGGTAGCCGCCGTCCTTGTGTTCGCAGATCTCGTAGAGCCAGTTGACGAAAGCGCGCGCCTCGGCGGCGCCGCGAGAAAACCCGAAGACGCTGAGATTGATCTGGGTGATCTCGGGCTTGCGGTTGACCAGCTGGGACTTGAGCTTGGTCTGCCAGGTGTCCTTGAGCGTCTTGCGCCGTTCCGGGCCGAAGGAGGTGACGCCGCTCAGGTCGCGGGCCAGCTTGGCCGCCGTCTTGTTGTCGAAGATGTTGGACTTGTAGGCATACCAACTGACGGCATTGAACATCCGCGTCAGCCCCCAGATGATCCGCGGTTCGCCGTACCACGCACTGGTGGAGCCCAGCGTCTGCGAGATCTGGCCACCGAAACCCTTGCCGTCGTCGCCGATTTCTTCGAAGGGCGTGCCCACGCCGGGTATGTAGTAGCGGAAGTAGCCTGTGGTGCCGGACGTGTATCCGCCCTTATCTTGGCCTGGAAACGCGTGATACAGCCGCACCACATTGCTGTGCTTTTGTTCGCGCGGAGGACGCTCTGGCTTCTTGAAATCCGCATCCTCGTTGTTGCCGGTGCCATCGAAGAACATGCCCACGAAGATGACGCCGGTGCAGCTGGGCTTCGAACTCACAGGGTTGGCGGCGCAGACCGCCTTGTCGCGCTGCATCAGTTCGCGTGGCGTCAACGGGCGCTCGCGGCTTCGGGTCAAGCCGAGGGCGGGGTTCAAAGCCGCATCGATGCTGTCGGTCATTCAGGAAGCCTCCCTTCCTTCTCGTATTCCAGCAGTTGCTTGCTGGTTTCCCAGGGCAGCTTGTCCTCTTCGCTCATGGGATAGCGAGGATGCTCGATGCCATAGTTGGAGACCACGACCTTGACCTTGTGATCTGGATAGAAATGCGCCTGAATATCTCCCGTGCGCTTGGAATATTCAGGGATTTCAACTTCCGCTTCCTGAGGCGGTGGCGGTCTGGGACCACCTTGCGTGGTGTCGTAGCTCCACTGCACTTTGACCTTCATGCCGGGGCGCCAACGCGCCGGAACTCTTCCGCAGCATGACGATCCTCCGCCTCCAGATCTCGGCGTCAGGTTCGGCCCCCCTGCACCATCAACCGTAAAGCTCGCGATGCCCCAGTCGCTCATGTGGTTGTAGCCCATGACTGACGCTGGGACCATCTCATCGCCGCAACCGACCAGCAGCAGCGCGCATGCGCCTGCAGCCAGCCAACCCAGCTTCTGCCTCCAGGCAAGGCGGAAGGTCGATCTAGCGATCTCTATGAATTTTCTGAGCAAGGTGTTCCCCATCACGATGGTGGCGGGCTTGCCCAGCAGGGCCTTCGCGTCGATGGCGTTGTTGCTGCCCAGCAGGTCCAGGTCGAAAGCGTGGGCCTGACTAAGCGCCTCGCGCCCGACCAAGCGGTGGAATTGCAGTGCTTCGCCCAGCGGCGTCTGGATGGTGACGCGGCGCTTCATGGCTGCCGCAGGCGTGCAGGCACGCCGTGTAGATTGAACATGGGACTCCCTGAATGCGTCCTGCCGCTCCGGATACGGGCTGGCTTTTGTGCAGGGATTATGTAAGTCGATGTTCCTGCGGCGGAAGCACCCGAAAGTAGCAATTGCGAGCCGCACACCCGCCGTTCACGTGAAAAAATGCACGTCCAGGGGCGGCGGCTGACGCCCGCTTCTCCCGCATCCACCCCGCCCCCGGCCCTTGAAAGTCCGCCGATTGCCCTTATGATTAGCACTCGCTGCTGACGAGTGCTAACAAGCCTCGCTTCCAGTCGATGGGCCGCCGGCCTTTCCCGCCGGCGCCCGACCACAACCCCGTTTCTTATCCAGGAGATGCAATGAAACTTCGTCCTTTGGCCGATCGCGTGATCGTCAAGCGTGTTGACAGCGAAACCAAGACCGCCTCCGGCATCGTCATCCCCGACGCAGCCGCCGAAAAGCCCGATCAGGGTGAAGTCCTGGCCGTGGGCCCGGGCAAGCGTACCGACAAGGGCGACCTGACCGCACTGACCGTCAAGGTCGGCGACCGCGTCCTGTTCGGCAAGTACAGCGGCCAGACCGTCAAGGTCGATGGCGACGAACTGCTGGTCATGAAGGAAGACGACCTGTTCGCGGTCGTCGAGAAGTAATCCATCCATCCCCATTCGGAGTAATAAAACATGGCAGCAAAAGACGTAGTCTTCGGCGGTGAAGCCCGCGCACGCATGGTCGAGGGTGTCAACATCCTCGCCAACGCAGTCAAGGTGACCCTGGGCCCCAAGGGCCGCAACGTGGTGCTCGAGCGCTCGTTCGGCGCCCCCACCGTCACCAAGGACGGTGTGTCGGTCGCCAAGGAAATCGAACTCAAGGACAAGCTCCAGAACATGGGCGCCCAGCTCGTGAAGGAAGTGGCTTCCAAGACCAGCGACAACGCCGGTGACGGCACCACCACCGCGACCGTGCTGGCCCAGGCCATCGTTCGCGAAGGTTTCAAGCTGGTGGCTGCCGGCATGAACCCGATGGACCTGAAGCGCGGCATCGACAAGGCTGTCACGGCCCTGGTCGCCGAGCTGAAGAAGGCTTCCAAGCCCACCACCACGTCGAAGGAAATCGCGCAAGTCGGCTCGATCTCGGCCAACAGCGACGAAACCATCGGCAAGCTCATCGCTGACGCGATGGACAAGGTCGGCAAGGAAGGCGTGATCACCGTGGAAGACGGCAAGTCGCTGGACAGCGAACTCGACGTCGTCGAAGGCATGCAGTTCGACCGCGGCTACCTGTCGCCCTACTTCATCAACAACCCCGAGAAGCAATCGGCGCTGTTGGACAACCCCTTCGTGCTGCTGTTCGACAAGAAGATCAGCAACATCCGCGACCTGCTCCCCACGCTGGAACAAGTCGCCAAGGCTGGCCGTCCGCTCCTGATCATTGCCGAAGAAGTCGAAGGCGAAGCCTTGGCTACGCTGGTGGTGAACACGATCCGCGGCATCCTGAAGGTCGTGGCTGTGAAGGCACCTGGCTTCGGCGACCGCCGCAAGGCCATGCTCGAAGACATCGCCATCCTGACGGGCGGCAAGGTCATCGCTGAAGAAGTGGGCCTGACGCTCGAAAAGGTGACGCTGGCCGACCTGGGCCAGGCCAAGCGCATCGAAGTGGGCAAGGAAAACACCATCATCATCGACGGTTCGGGCGCTGCGGCCGACATCGAAGCCCGCGTGAAGCAAGTGCGCGTGCAGATCGAAGAAGCCACGAGCGACTACGACCGTGAAAAGCTGCAAGAGCGCGTGGCCAAGCTGGCCGGCGGTGTGGCAGTGATCAAGGTTGGCGCTGCCACCGAAGTCGAGATGAAGGAAAAGAAGGCTCGCGTGGAAGATGCATTGCATGCCACCCGCGCTGCAGTGGAAGAAGGCGTTGTGGCTGGCGGCGGCGTGGCTCTGCTGCGTGCCAAGCAAGCCGTGGGCGACTCGATCAAGGGCGACAACGCCGACCAGGACGCCGGCATCAAGCTGGTGCTCAAGGCCATCGAAGCACCCCTGCGCGAAATCGTGAATAACGCCGGCGGCGAAGCCTCGGTGGTGGTGAACGCTGTGTTGGCCGGCAAGGGCAACTACGGCTTCAACGCTGCGAACGACACGTACGGCGACATGCTCGAGCTGGGCATCCTGGACCCGACGAAGGTCACCCGCACCGCGCTGCAGAACGCCGCCTCGGTGTCCTCGCTGCTGCTGACGACCGAAGCCATGGTCGCCGACGCACCGAAGGATGAGGCCGGTGCCGGCGGCGGCATGCCCGACATGGGCGGCATGGGTGGTATGGGCGGCATGGGGATGTAATTTCGCTCGCCCCCAGGCTGCGCGGCACTTCGTGTCCGCTACGCCCACCCCCTACCGGGGGCAACACCTGCGGCCCGGCAAAGCCGGTTCCGCGGTGTTTCGCGAAAGTAAAAAACCCGTCTTGCGACGGGTTTTTTTATGGGCGCTCGGTGCTGGCTCTATCGAAACTGGTCGCGCAGCGCCATATAGAGCACCTGGAAGCGCGCATGGCGCGTCTTGTGCCCATCGGCACCTTCGAGCGAAGGCACCAGCTGTTGCTTCACCGGCGGCAGCGTGCACACCTCGGTCACTTCGCCGCCGTCGGCCAGCCACGCGAGCCGCGCCGCACCCAGCGCCCCACCCGTCTCGCTGCCCGCGTACAGCGTGAGCGGCACCTGGAAGATGTCGGCCAGCAACTGGCCCCACCAGACACTGCGCGCGCCGCCGCCCACCAGCGCCACTTCGCGCAGCGGCATGCCGGTCGGCAGCCGCAGGGTGTCGAAGCCGTCGCGCAGCCCGAAGCTCACGCCCTCGACCACGGCATAGGCGATCTCCGCCGGCCCGTGCGCATGCGTGAGCCCGAACAGCACGCCCTGCGCGTAGGGGTTGTTGTGCGGCGACCGCTCGCCCGAGAGGTAGGGCAGGAACAGCGGGCAGCGCGCACGATCCGCCAGCGCAACCGACGTCGCCGCTTCGAGCAGCGCGGCCTCGTCGGCGAACCTGAAGGTCCTGGCGGCCCAGCTCACCGCGCTCGCAGCCGAGAGCATCACCGACATCTGGTGCCAGCGCCCGGGCAGCGCATGGCAGAAGGCATGCATCGCCTGCGCGGGGTTCGGCAAAAAGCGGTCGGTCGAGACGAACACCACGCCCGAGGTGCCGAGCGACACGAAGCCCTGCCCCGGTTCCACCAGCCCCATGCCGACCGCGCTGGCGGCGTTGTCGCCCGCGCCACCGGCGATGAGCACCGCACCGCCGTTGCCCACGCCCCAGCGCGCGGCCAGTTCGGGCTTGAGCTGCGCCGACACTTCGCTGCCCTCGACCAGCCGCGGCATGTGGCCGCGCGTGAGCCCGGTGGCCGCGAGCAGTTCGTCGGACCAGTCGCGCGCACCGACGTCGAGCCACAGCGTGCCGGCCGCATCGGACATTTCGCTGACGGCCTCGCCGCTGAGCATGAAGCGCAGCCAGTCCTTGGGCAGCAGCACGCGCGCCGTGCGGTCGAAGATTTCAGGCTCGTGCTCGCGCACCCACAGCAGCTTGGGCGCGGTGAAGCCGGGCATCGCAAGGTTGCCCGCGATCTCGCCCAGGCGCGGCACGGCGCGCGCGAGCGCCTCGCACTGCGGGCCGCTGCGCCCGTCGTTCCAGAGGATGGCGGGGCGCAGCACCTCGCCCGCGGCATCGAGCAGCGTGGCGCCATGCATCTGGCCCGACAGGCCGATGGCGCGCACGGCCGAGAGCGCTCCGGCATGCGCGCCCCGCAGTTCGCCCATGACCTGTTCGAGCGCCTGCCACCACTGGCCCGGCGCCTGCTCCGACCAGAGCGGCTGGGGCCGGTCGACCGTGAGCGGCGCACGCGCCACGCCGACGATGCGGTGCTCGCCGGCGAGCAGCAGCGCCTTGAGCTCGGACGTGCCGAGGTCGAGTCCCAGATACAAGATGGTGCTCCCTGATTGCTGCCTTGAAAGCGCTCGGTCTGGCTGTCAGCCGAAGCGCGTGTCGGCCTGGCGCCTGAATTCGCTCGGCGTCATGCCCTTGATCTCGAGGAAGCGCCGGTTGAAGTTGGCCACGTTGTTGAAGCCGACCTGGTAGCAGATGTCGGTCACGTAGTGGTCGGTCTGCATCAGCAGGTGGCAGGCGCTGTTGATGCGCACGCGGTTGACGAAGTCGGTGAAGCTGTTGCCGGTGGAGCGCCGGAAGAAGCGGCTGAAGCGGCTTTCGCTCATGCCGAGCTCGGCCGCCACATCCGACATGGAGATCGGCTCCGCCATGTTGCTGGTGATGCGGTTGACGATGTCGTTGATCTGGTCGACCTGCGCATCGCCCTCGACACCGTGCGCGCCCTGCATCTGCACGCTGGAGAGCAGCCGGTAGTCGGTGCATTGCGCGAGGTCGGCCATGAACTCGAGGAACAGGCCGAGCCGGCGCACGCCGCGCGCGGCCTTGATGTTGTCCCAGTGCGCCTGCGCCTGCTGCGACATGCCGAAGAACTCGATGCCGTGCCGCGCGCGTTCGAACAGCTGCATCACTTCGCGCAGTTCCGGAATTTCGGCCGCGGCGCGCTCGATGGGCTCGTGGCGGAACTGGATCACCCGGTCGCGCCCGGCGGCGCCGCCTTCGGGCACGTCCAGCGAGATCCAGTTGTGCGGCAGCCGCGGCCCGCAGAGCACGAGGTGCCCGGGCTGGAACGGCCCGATCCAGTCGCCGATGAAGGCCTTGCCCGAAGTCTCGGTGATCAGGTGCAGCTCGTAGTCTTCATGGAAGTGCCATCGCACCAGCGGGCTCGGAAAGCCGTGCGCCAGGCAGCGCACCAGTCCGGTTTCGGGGGCCTCGTAGCCCAGCGACGGGGAGCGCGCGATGTCGCGCTCCAGCTCGGGTTGGCGCTGACGGGGAATCGAGCGTTTGCGTGTGGACGTTGTCATGGCAGCACGGGGTCAGGGCCGGGAAGCGACGGCCTCATTGTCTTCCTGCGCCAGCGCGGCGTGAACCGCGTCGAGCGTGGGTGGATCGGCACCTTCGCGGGTGCAGTTGAGTGCGGCGGCGGTGGCAGCGAAGCGCATCACTTCGCGCCAGGCGTCGTCGCCAAGCGCGCCCAGCTGGGCCGGGTGCTCGACGCCATGCGCGAGCAGCGCGACCGAAAGCCCGGCCGTGAAGGTGTCGCCCGCGCCGATGGTGTCGACCACCTTGACCTGCGGCGCCGCCACGGCAAGCGGCGCATGCCCCGTGCGCCAGAGCGTGGCGCCCGCGCCGCCGCGCGTGACGATCACGGCATGCGCGCCGGCCTGGAGGCACTCCGCCGCCAGCGCGTCGACCGGCTGGCCAGGGGCGAGCAGTTCGGCGTCCTCGTCGCTGAGCTTGACCAGGTCGGCCATGGCGAGCCAGCCGGTCACGCGCTCGCGGTAGGCGGCCATGTCGGGAATCAGGCTCGGCCGCACGTTCGGGTCGAACACGATCACGCGGCGCCCGGCGTTGGCCATGACCAGCTCGGCAATGCGCGTGGCCGCCGGCTCCTGCAGCAGCGAGATCGAGCCGAAATGAAGGAAGCGGCACTCCGCCGGCAGTTGCGGCAGCGGCTCGGGCGCCCAGGTGGCGTCGGCGCTGCCGCGCGTGTAGAAGGCATAGCGGTTGGTCTGCGGCGTGCGCTCGACGAAGGCCAGCGTCGACGGCGCATTGCTGCGCAGGATGAAGCCGGTATCGACGCCGTTGCGTTCGAGAAAACGCATCAGCCGTTCGCCGAACAGGTCGGTCGACAGCTGGGTGAGAAAGCCGGTGGGCTGGCCCAGGCGCGCGCAGGCCACGGCGGTGTTGAGCGGCGAGCCGCCCTCGTGGCCCAGGAACGCGAGCGTGCCGGCCTCGCTGGCGGTGAAATCGATGAGGGCTTCGCCCGTGAGTGCAATGCGCATGGTTCTCGGATTCTCTTCTGTCAGGGCAAGGCGTGTGCATCGGCCAGGAAGCCGCGCTCCGCGGCCAGCGTGGCGGGGTGGTCGAGCAGCTCGGCAAAGAGGCGCGGCGGAATCGTGATGGCGCCCACGCCGAGTGCCAGCAACGAAAGATAAGCCTCGCGCGAGCGGATGCTGGCGACCAGCAGCCGCGTGCCGGACGAAGGGCGCTGCGCGACCAGCGCCTGCATCTGCGCGATCAGCGCCAGCCCGTTGACGCCGGCATCGTCGAGCCGCCCGAGGTACGGTGCCGCGTAGGCCGCGCCCAGCTGCGCGGCGAAGTGCGCCTGCTCGGGCGCATACACGGCGGTCCACGTGACGGGCACGCCCTGCGCGATGAGCCGCGCGCCGGCGTCGAGGCCCTGGCGCGTGGCGGGAATCTTCACGACCAGCTGGCCCCGGTCGAAGTGCGGAAGCAAGGCGGCCGCGTCTTCGAGCATGCCGTCGACGTCACTGGAATACACCTGGGCTTGCACCTGACGTGCGCCCAGCTCGATGCAGCGCTTCAGCAGACCGGGCACTTCGCCGCGGCCGATGCCGGCGCGCTTGAGCAGCGTGGGGTTGGTCGTCACGCCATGCACCACCGGGTGCGGCAGGCAGGCCTGCAATTCAGGCAGGTCGGCGCTGTCCAGGTACAGATGGAAGTCTTCGGTCATGACTGTGCGTTCTTGGTGCTGTTGTTCTTGGCGCTGTTGTTCTTGGCGCTGTTGTTCTTGGCGCTGTTGTTCTTGGCGCTGTTGTTCAGGGCGCTTCTGTTCAGGGCGCTTCTGTTCAGGGCGTGTGCACAGATCACCGGGTACTCCCCTCCGCGAATGTCCCCCGGCCTGCGGCCTCCTCCTTGATTTCGCTGCGGGGAGCACCCGATGCTCTGTGCACCAGGGCACGCTCGTTGTGCACCGCTGATCAACCAGTGCTCTGTCCAACGCTCCCGCCGATGGGGTGCCTTGCGCAGCGAAATAAAGGAGGAGGCCGAAGGCCGGGGGACATTCGCGGAGCAAGGTACCCCGTCGGCGGGAGCGAGCCCTGAATGACACCCAGCGCATCGAATCAAAACGCAAGCTTTCATCTCAGCTCATGACATTACCGCCATCGACATTGAGCGTCTGCGCCGTGATGTAGCGCGCCTCGTCGCTGGCAAGAAACACGGCCGCGCCCGCAACGTCGGCCGGCACGCCCATGCGGCCGAGCGGCACCTCCAGGCCCACGCGGCGCTTCTTCTCGCCGGG
The DNA here is from genome assembly GCF_033807855.1 of Variovorax sp. SPNA7. NCBI lineage: Bacteria > Pseudomonadati > Pseudomonadota > Betaproteobacteria > Burkholderiales > Comamonadaceae > Variovorax > Variovorax sp. SPNA7. Next base: position 1,180,130 of record NZ_CP138513.1, on the reverse strand, counting down.
CGGCAGCCCCTCGGCCTTGGCGAACAGGCTGTCGACATGGTCCCACATCGGCGTGTCGACCACACCGGGTGCAATGCCGTTGACACGGATGCCGTGCGGCGCCATGGCCAGCGCGGCACTCTGGGTGTAGCTGATGACCGCGGCCTTGGTCGCGCAGTAGTGCGACACCAGCGCCTCGCCGCGCCGCCCCGCCTGCGAGGCCATGTTGATGACCGACGCACCCTGCGTGCCGGCCTCGACCATGTGGCGCAGCACGGCCTGCATCACGAAGAACATGCCCTTCACGTTGACCGCGAACAGCCGGTCGAACGAAGCCTCGTCGCTGTCGAGCAGCGGCGCCAGGTCGAACACCGCGGCGTTGTTGAACAGCGTGTGGATCGGCCCGAAGGCGACCTGCGCCTCGGCCAGCATGTGCGCGATGGCCTGCGTGTCGGTCACGTCGGCCGCGATGTAGGCCAGCTTGTCGGGGCGCTGCTGCTGCAGCGCGCGCACCGCCTCGGGCGCCGCCGCGGCGCGGTCGATCACGCTGCAGCGCGCGCCCTCGGCAATGCAGGCATCGGCCACGGCCAGGCCGATGCCGCCACCGGCGCCGGTCAGCAGCACGTGGCGGTTCTTCAGACGTTCGCTCATTTCGTTGCTCCAGGGTTCTTCAGGAAATTTGCCACGCGCGCGCTCGCTGCGCGCAGCGCGCCCACCAGCCGCGCATCGCCTGCGGCGGCGCCCCACAGCGCCGGGTCCGAGCACAGCGCGAGCACCGGATCGGCGGCATCGCAGATCGCGTGCGCCACCGCCTCGTCCATGCCCTGGTCCTGGTAGGCATAGGGCAGTGCTCCGCGATGCCAGCGCTGCAGGAAGGCCAGGAACAGCGCGGGCAGCATCGCGACGCTGTCGATCGGCTGCCCCGCGGCGAGCCGCTCGCGCACTGTGGGTGCGATGAAGCCCGGGATCTTCGAGAAACCGTCGGCCGCCACGCGCTGGTTGGTGTCGCGGATCGCGGGGTTGCCGAAGCGGTCGAGCACCACGTCGCGGTAGGCTGCAAGGTCGATCGGGCTCGGGCTGAGGCATGGGATCACGTCGTCGGTGACGTAGTCGAAGGCCATCTTTCGGATGGCCGCGTCGTGCGTGCCTTCGTGGATGAAATTCAGCCCCGCCAGCGTGCCCGCCCAGGCGATGCAGCTGTGCGTGGCATTGAGGATGCGGATCTTGGCCTCTTCATAAGGCTGCACCGATTCGACCAGCTCCACGCCCACGCGGTCCCAGTCGGGGCGGCCGGCCGCGAAGTTGTCTTCGATCACCCACTGGATGAAGCTCTCGCCGGTGATGGCGGCCGCATCGTCGCGCCCCGTTGCGGCCTGCACGCGCGCGCGCAGCTCGGGTGGCGGGCGCGGCGTGATGCGGTCGACCATCGCGTTCGGACAGGCGGTGTTGGCCTGCACCCATGCCAGCAAATCGGCATCGCCCGCGCGCTCGATGAATTCGAGCAGCCCGGCGCGAAAGCGCTCGCCGTTGTGGCGCAGGTTGTCGCAGTTGAGCAGCGTGACCGCGCCAGCCTGCGCGGCCTTGCGCGCACGCAGGATCGCGCAGACGGCGCCGTAGATGGTCACGCCATCGCCCGGGGCATCGCCGCGGCGTGCGCGCTCGATATCGGCCGCGAGATCGGCGAACGACAGGTCCAGCCGGCCCTTGGTGTCGAGGTAGTAGCCCGCCTCGGTCACGGTGAAGGACACGATGCGCGTGGACGGCACCGCGCCGCGCGCAACCACCGCGGCCAGCGAGGGCTCCCACGACAGCACTTCGCGGATGGCCTCGATCTGTTCGTAGCGGTACTCGCCGGCCGGCGACACGGTTTCGAGCGTGTAGCGCCCGCCCTGCGCCTGCAGCGCGGCGACGACCTCGGCCATGTCGGGACGGATGTTGGCGCCCGAGAGCGACCAGCGGCTGTCGCCCGCCTCGATCAGCCGCTGCAAATAGACGGCCTGGTGGGCCCGATGGAACGAGCCGAGTCCGAGGTGAAGCACCACGAACTCCGAAGGAGCCGGGGGTGAGATTGGCGCACCGAGAGGCGCTGCTGCGAGGGTCACGGGAATGTTCCGGAAGAAATCAGGCGGAGACCGAACGGCCTTCGCGGTTGAACAAATGGAGCACCGACGGATCGAGCTCGACCGCCACGTCGTCGCCCGCATGCAGCGGCGTACGCTCGTTCTGGCGCGCGATCAGCGGCACGCCGCCCACGTCGACGTGGATCAGCGTGTCGGCGCCCAGCGCCTCGATCAGCTCCACGCGCCCCGGCACGCCCGCGGGCGCGGCCTGCTTCGGATGCACGCGCAGGCCTTCGGGCCGCACGCCCAGGAAGCCGTCGCTCGGCAGGCGCCCGCCGGTCGCGGCCGAGAAGCTCGGAATGGCGCTTGCCGCCACCATGTTCATCGACGGCATGCCAATGAACTGCGCGACGAACTGGTTGGCCGGATGGTCGTAGAGCTCGAGCGGCGTGCCGACCTGCTCGATGAGCCCGTCCCTGAGCACCACCACGCGGTCGGCCAGCGTCATGGCCTCGACCTGGTCGTGCGTCACGTAGATGGTGGTGGCGCCGAGCGAGCGGTGCAGCTTGTGGATCTCGACGCGCGTGTTGCCGCGCAGCGCCGCATCGAGATTGGACAGCGGCTCGTCGAACAGGAACACCTTGGGCGCGCGCACGATCGCGCGGCCGATGGCCACGCGCTGGCGCTGGCCGCCCGACAGGTCCTTGGGCGTGCGGTCGAGGTACTGCGTGAGGTTGAGCGTCTTGGCCGCGTACTCGACCTTGGTCTTGATCTCGTCCTTGGGCACGCCCGCGAGCTTGAGCGCGAAGGACATGTTGTCGTACACGCTCATGTGCGGATAGAGCGCATAGCTCTGGAACACCATCGCCAGGTCGCGCTTGCCCGAAGGCGCCCAGGTGATGTCCTTGCCGTCGAGCAGCAGCTTGCCGCTGGTGATCGGCTCGAGCCCCGCAATGAGCCGCAGCAGCGTCGACTTGCCGCAGCCCGAAGGCCCGACGAAGACGATGAACTCGCCTTTTTGAATTTCGAGGTCGACGCCCTTGATGATGTCGACGTCGCCGAAGCTCTTCTTGATGTCTTTGAGTTGCAGGTAGGCCATGGGGTGTCTCCCTTTCTTTACTTGACGGCGCCGAAGGTCAGGCCTTGCACCAGTTGCTTCTGGCTGAACCAGCCGAACACGACGATGGGCGCAATGGCCATCAGCGAGGCGGCGGACAGCTTGGCCCAGAACAGGCCCTCGGGGCTGGAGTACGAGGCGATCAGCGTGGCCAGCGTGCCGGCCTTGGCCGAGCTGAGGTTGAGCGCCCAGAAGGCCTCGTTCCAGCTCAGCACCAGGCACAGCAGGCCGGTCGATGCGAGGCCGCCCACCGACAGCGGCAGCACGACGTGGCGGAACTCGGTCCACAGGCTCGCGCCGTCCATGCGCGCGGCCTCGAGGATTTCGTTCGGAATGTCCTTGTAGGCGCTGTAGAGCATCCACACCATGATCGGCAGGTTCGACAGCGTGAACACGATGGTCAGCGCGGTGAGCGAGTCCAGCAGGCCCGCCGTCTGCGCAAGCACGTAGATCGGAACCAGCGCGCCGACGGCCGGCATCATCTTGGTGGAGAGCATCCACATCAGGATGTCGCGCGTCTTCTTCGTGCGGAAGAAGGCCATCGAGTACGCGGCGGGCGCCGCGATCAACAGGCCGATGATGGTCGAACCCAGGCTGGTGATGAGCGAGTTGCGCGCATACAGCAGGTAGTCGCTGCGGCGCTGCACTTCGCTGAAGTTGCCGAGCGTGGGTTCGAAGATGAAGAGCGGCGGCACGTGGATCGCCTGCAGCTCCGTCTTGAAGGCCGTGAGGAACAGCCAGCCGAGCGGAAAGAACAGCAGCAGCGCCACGGCCCAGGCACCCACGGTGCGCAGCAGTTGCGGAAGGAAGTTGCTGGGTTGCATGGTCGTTCCTTCAGTCCAGGTTCTTGCCGATGATGCGGATCAGGAACACCGCCACGATGTTGGCCAGCACCACCGCGAACAGCGCACCGGCCGAGGCCACGCCCACGTCGAAGTTCATCAGCGACTGCTTGAAGATCAGGTAGGTCATGTTGGTGCTCTCGTTGCCCGGGCCGCCATTGGTGGTGATGGCGATCTCGGCGAACACGCTGAGCAGAAAGATCATCTCGATCATGATCACCACCGCCATCGGCCGGCCGAGGTGCGGGATGGTCAGGTAGAAGAAGCGCTGGAACGCACTCGCGCCGTCCATGCGCGCGGCCTCCATCTGCTCGCGGTCGAGCGACTGCAGCGAGGTGATGAAGATCAGGCAGGCAAAGGGCAGCCACTGCCAGGCCACCATGACGATCACCGAGAACAGCGGCACGTCGGTGAGCCAGTCGACCGGCTGCGCACCGAAGAAGCGCCACACGTCGGCCAGGATGCCGTAGATGGGGTTCATCATCATGTGCTTCCACAGCAGCGCGTTGACCGCGGGCATGACGAAGAAGGGCGAGATCAGGAGCACCCGCACGATGCCGCGGCCCGGGAAGGGTTCGTTCACCAGCAGCGCGAGCAGCACGCCGAACACCACCGTGATGACGATCACGCTGCCGATCAGCATCAGCGTGTTCCAGGTGGCGGGCCAGAAGTCCGGATCGGTGACGAAGTAGTGAAAGTTCTCGATGCCCGCGAAGGTGCGTTCACCGGGCTGCATGAGGTTGTAGTTCACGAACGAGAAGTACAAGGTCATCGCGAGCGGCACGATCATCCACAGGAGGAGCGTGAGCACGGCGGGCGCCATGAGGGCGCGGGGCAGGAGTCGTTTCATCTTGTGTTCCTCTCGGGCTGTTGCCCCCTCTCCCGCCTGCGGGAGAGGGTGGGGATGAGGGCATGCGGCGGCGGTCATGGGCACGCCGCCCCTTCACCGCTTACTTGTAGTAGCCAGCCTTCTTCATCTCGCGCTCCGCCGCCGTCTGCGAGGTCTTCAACGCCTGGTCCACCGTGACCTTGCCCGACAGCGCCGCGCTCATCTGCTGGCCCACCGCCACGCCGATGGCCTGGAACTCGGGAATGGCCGCGTACTGCACGCCCACGTAGGGCGACTTGGGCAAGGTGCTGTCGCTGAGGTTGGCGGTGTCGATGGCCTTCTTCTCGGCCGCGGCAAACTTGGCGACCTTCTGGAACTCGGGGTTCGCATAGGTCGACTTGCGCGTGCCGGTGGGCACCGTGCCCCAGCCATGCTCCTTGGCCACCAGGTTCACGTACTCCTTGGAAGTGGCCCACTTCACGAAGGTCTGCGCGGCCGCGCCTTTGGTCGAGCTGGCGGGAATGGCCAGGTTCCAGGTCCACAGCCAGTTGGCGCCCTTGGGCGTGACGGCCACGGGCGCCTGCGCGAAGGCCACCTTGTCGGCCACCTTCGACTGCTTCGGATCGCTGATGAATGAGGCCGCGATGGTCGCGTCCACCCACATGCCGCACTTGCCCTCGTTGAAGAGCGCGAGGTTCTCGTTGAAGCTGTTGGCCGAGGCGCCCGGCGGGCCGTAGGCCTTCATCATGTCGACGTAGAAGTTGATCGCGTCCTTCCACGGCTTGGTGTCGATCTGCGGCTTCCACTGCATGTCGAACCACTGGCCGCCGTTGGTGTTGACCAGCGTGGTCAAAAAGGCCATGTTGTCGCCCCAGCCGGGCTTGCCGCGCAGGCACATGCCGTACAGGCCGGCCTTCGGGTCGTGGATCTTGCCGGCCAGTTCCTTCACCTGCGCCCAGGTGGGCTGCTCGGGCATCTTGAAGCCGACCTTGTCGGCCAGGTCCTTGCGGTACATGAGCATCGAGCTCTCGCCGTAGAAAGGCGCGGCGTAGAGCTTGCCTTCGTACGACAGGCCGGCGCGGATGGCGGGCAGCAGGTCGTCGGCGTCGTAGGCGGCGTCGGTGGCAATCGGCTGAAGCCAGCCCTTCTTCGACCAGATCGGCGCCTCGTACAGGCCGATGGTCATCACGTCGAACTGGCCGCCCTTGGTGGCGATGTCGGTGGTCACGCGCTGGCGCAGCGTGCCTTCTTCCAGCGTGACCCACTTGAGCTTGATGTCGGGGTTGGCTTTTTCGAAGAAGGGGGTGAGCTTCTGCATCTCGATCATGTGGCCGTTGTTGACGGTCGCGATCACGAGTTCGGTGGCGGCCTGGGAGGCGAGCCCCGTGCCGGCGAGTGCGAGGACGAGGCCCGCTTTCAGAAAACGCTTCATGTTGTCTCCTAGAGGTGAGCGACGCCCTGTGTTCGGGTCGCCGTGGCGGGATTCTGGAGAAACGCGCTTGCGGGCTTGGTACTTCGCTGGCTCGTATTGGTACTTTCATGCACCAGTCGGCTAGGAGATTCCCTAATTGGTGCAATACAGCATGGAAAAGCTCAATCCAAAGGCTTCAGCCGCCGCCCAGCAGTTGGCGCCGGAACTGCGCCGCGGCCGGTGAGAGCGCGCGGTCCTGCCGGGTGACGAGGCAGATCGGCGGCACGCGTACCGGCAGCTCCACCGGCACCGTGCGCAGCACGCCAAGGCGGGCGTAGTGGCTGGCCTGCGAAGCCGGCATCACGGCCGCCATGTCGGAGTTCTCGAGCAAGGCGGTGATGGCAATGGGCGATGCCGTTTCGATGATGTCGAGCCGCGCCTGGATGCCCGCCTCCCGCATCGCCGCCTCGAAGCGCCCGCGCTGCGGCGAGCCCGGCGGTTGCAGCACCCAGGACCAGTTCGCCATCTCGGCCAGCGTGACGGTGGCGCGCTCGAACACCGGATGCGCGGCGCGCACCACCACCACCTGCGATTCGCCCAGCAGCGGCACGCTGGCGTACTTGGCCTCGTCGTGGCTGTCGGTGAGCCGGCCCAGCACCAGGTCGACGTCGCCCTGCTCCAGTTGCGCCTGCATCACGTCGCTGGTCTCGACCACCACCGACACGGCCACCTGCGGATGGCGGCGGTGGTATTCGACCAGTGCCGGCGCCAGCAGCTCGGGCACGGCGCCCGGCACGCTGCCCACGCGCAGCGAACCGCTCAGGCCCGAGCGCAGCGCGAGCATTTCCTCGCGGGCACTGCCGAAGTCGCTGAGCACGCGGCGGGCATAGCGGATCAGGATCTCGCCGTAGGGCGTGGGCTCCATGCCGCGCGCCAGGCGCTCGAAGAGCCTTTCGCCCAGCGAATCCTCCAGCTGCTGCAGCAGCTTGGTGGCGGCCGGCTGGCTGATGTTCATGGCCTCGGCCGCGCGGCCCAGGTGGCGGTGGGCGTCGAGCCGCGCCAGCAGGAGCAGCTGGCGCGGCCGCACATGGAGCATCAGCGATGTGTCGGCAGGGCCAGGACCGGAAGTCATGCACAAAAGTATATGGAGCTTCGGGCTTTTTCGATTGGATCGGGCGCACGAAGCTGCCTAAGCTCGCGCCAAACAAGCAGGAGACACACCCGATGAAGCAATCCTTCCTGGCCCGCGCGGCGGGCACGGCTGCGCTGGCGCTGATGGCCGCCACCGCCGGTGCGCAGCAGCCGGCCTACCCCGACAAGCCGCTGCGCATCATGGTCGGCGCCTCGCCCGGCGGCGGCACCGACATCCTGGCGCGGGTGCTGGCGGACAAGTTGGCGCCGGTCCTCAAGCAGCCCGTGACGGTGGAGAACCGGCCCGGCGCTTCCAACACGATCGCCGGCGAGCTCACGGCGCGCGCCGCGGCCGACGGCAGCACGCTGCTGCTGGCCACCAACACCGCGCAGGCGGTGGCGCCCCACATCCTCAAGCTCAAGTACGACCCGCTGAAAGACCTGCAGCCGATCGGCCTGGTGGCCGTGATGCCCAACGTGCTGGTGGTCTCGGCCAGCTCGCCCTACAAGTCGGTGAAGGACCTCGTGGCGGCCATGGGCGCCAAGCCGGGCGGCTTCAAGTACGCATCATCCGGCATCGGCAGCACGCAGCACGTGGGCGGCGAGGCCTTCAACCTGGCCACCGGCATGAAGTCGATCCACGTGCCCTACAAGGGCAGCTCGCAGGCGCACGTCGACATCATCGGCGGCGAAGTCGACATGATGTTCGACAGCACGTCGTCGGCCATGGGCCAGATCAAGGCCGGCAAGTTCCGCGCGCTGGCCGTGAGCGCGCCGCAGCGCTCGCCCGAGCTGCCCGACGTGCCCACGCTGGCCGAGCAGGGCATCAAGGGCGCCGATGTGTCCACCTGGTACGGCCTCTACGTGACGGCCGGCACGCCGCGCCCTGCGGTCGAGCGGCTGAACGCCGAGCTCGTGCGCACGCTGAAGCTGGCCGATGTGCAAACGCGCATCAAGGCCCTGGGCGGCGAGCCCGGCACGCTGACCGGCGAAGCCTTCGCGGCGATGAACAGGCAGGAGTTCGACCACTACGGCCAGCTCGTGCGCGACGCCAACATCAAGGCCGAGTGAGGCCCCCTCTTCATCATTTCAATCCCGTCGACATGCCCACCCCATCGAAGACCCCGAACCTGATCTCCGCCAGGCCCCGCATCGCCGTGCTGCTCGGCGACCCCAGCGGCATCGGCCCCGAGATGGCCGTGAAGCTGCTCGCGCGCCAGCGCAACCTGGACGCCGCGCGCGTGCTGCTGATCGCCGACCCCGTGGTGCTGGCCGCGGGCGAGCGCGCGGCGGGCATGAAGCTCGATCCGCTGCGGGTCAATGGATTCGACGACCTGCGCTTCGAGGACGGCCGCCCCACCCTGCTGCAGCGCGACTGGATGCAGGGCCGGGAGCCGGTGCTCGGCGAGTCGAACGAGGCCTCGGGCCGCGCCTCCTTCGAGGCGCTCGAACTCGCCACCGCGGCCGTGCAGCGCGGCCAGGCCGAGGGCATTCTCTTCGCGCCGCTCAACAAGCATTCGCTGCGCCTGGGGGGCCTCGTGCACGAGGACGAGCTGCGCTACATGCAGGAGCGCTTCGCGGTGACGGGCTTCGTCTGCGAGTTCAACCTCACGGGTTCGCTGTGGACCTCGCGCGTGACCTCGCACATTCCGCTGAAGGAGGTGGCGAGCCACATCACGGTGGAGGGCGTGAGCGACGCGGTGAAGATCATTGCATTGGCGCTGCGCCGCGCGGGTGTGGCACAGCCGCGCATCGCGGTGACGGGGCTCAACCCGCATGCGGGCGACGGCGGCTCGATCGGCATGGAAGAGATCGAGATCATCGCGCCGGCCATCGAGCGGCTGCGCGCCGAGGGCTACGACGCCCGCGGCCCGTTCTCGCCCGACACGGTGTTCATCGGCGCGCGACGCGGCGACGTGGACGCGGTGGTGTCGATGTACCACGACCAGGGCCAGATCGCGATGAAGCTCATGGGCTTCGAGCAGGGCGTGACGCTGCATGGCGGCCTGCCCGTGCCGGTGGCCACCTCGGCCAGCGGCAGCGCCTTCGACATCGCGGGCAAGGGCGTCGCGCAGATCGAAGGCCTGCAGCAGGCCTTCGACCTGTGCGTGCGCATGGCCGGCGGTGGGCCGGTGCGCGCGCTTTCCAGCGCGCAAATTGCAGCCTGACGCGAGGCTCAGGCGGCGGGCGCGCCGTGCGGGTTGGTTTCGGGCTGCGAAGGCTGCACGTAGAAATAGATCAGCACCAGGTTGACGATCGGAATGAGCATCAACAGCTGGAGCCAGCCGCTCTTGCCGATGTCGTGCAGGCGGCGCGCGCCCACGGCCAGCACGGGCAGCAGGAAGCCCAGCGCCGCGATGACGTACACATACTCGTGGATCAGGCTCGCCACGATGAGAATGACGACCTCGGCCAGCACGAACCACCAGTACTCGGAACGCGATGCGCGTCCCTTGAAATCGGCGTATTTGCTGAAACAGGTCTTGACCGCTGTCTGAAAGTCCATTGATCGACTCCTCTTGATTGAATCCCAGGGAAATTCCCCGGGCCGATCATATCGACGCATCATTCAACGGCAAATTCGGCCATCAGTTCGCAAACAAATGGCCTATGGATCGGCCTATCTCGGCCTGTCCGGGCCTGCTGCACCGGCCTTTCAGCGGATCAGGCCTGCGTGCCCAGGCGTTTCAGTAGGCCCGCCGTCGAGGCGTCGAGCCCCATGATGTCGCCCGAGGCGAGGCGCGGCTCGATGTCCTTCGCGAGCACCTTGCCGAGTTCCACGCCCCACTGGTCGAAGCTGTTGATGCCCCACAGCGCGCCGCTGGTGAACACGCGGTGCTCGTACAGCGCGAGGAAGGCGCCCAGCGATTCGGGCGTGAGCTTCTCGAACACGAAGAAGCTGCTCGGCCGGTTGCCCGGGAAGTTCTTGTGGCCGCCCGCATCGAGCTTGCCGACCATCAGCGCCTGTGCCTGCGCAAGCGCATTGGCCAGCAGCTTGGGATGGTGGCCATCGAGGTCGTGCGCCGCATCGCGCACCGCCACGAATTCGAGCGGGATCACGTCGGTGCCCTGGTGCAGCATCTGGAAGTAGGCATGCTGGCCGTTGGTGCCGGGCTCGCCCCAGAGCACGGGCGAGGTGCCGAGGCCCGCGGGCAGCGGCGCGCCGCTCGCATCGACCTGCTTCCCGTTGCTTTCCATCTCGAGCTGCTGCAGGTAGGCCGGCAGGCGCTTCAGGGCGCTGTGGTACGGCGCGATGCCGCGGCTCGTGAACTGGTGGAAGTTGCGGTACCAGACATCGAGCAGGCCGAGCCGCACCGGCAGGTTCTGCTCGAGCGGCGCGGTGCGGAAGTGCTCGTCCATCGCGTGCGCGCCCGCCAGCAGCCGGCGGAAACCGTCGGCGCCGATGGCCAGCGCAATCGGCAAGCCGATGGCCGACCACAGCGAATAGCGCCCGCCCACCCAGTCCCAGAAACCGAAGGTGGTGTCGATGCCGAATTGCTTTGCAGCCTCGACGTTGGTGGTGAGCGCGGCAAAGTGCCCGGCAATGTCGGTGCCGCCCGACTGCTCGTACCAGCGCCTGGCCGAGAGCGCATTGGCCATGGTCTCGGCCGTGGTGAAGGTCTTGGAGGCAATGAGGAACAGCGTGTGCTCCGGCGCCAGGTCGCGCAGCACGCCGGCCAGCTCGTGGCCGTCGACGTTGGAGACGAAGTGGAAACGCTTGCCCGGCGCGGCGAACTCGGCCAGCGCGAGCACCGCCATCTGCGGCCCGAGGTCGGAGCCGCCGATGCCGATGTTGACCACGTCGGTGATCGTGTGGTCGGCGCGCACCTTCTCGGCATAGGCCAGCATCGCGTCGAGCGTTTCGTGCACCTCGCGCAGCTTGTCGGCCGTCTTGCCCACCTTCGCATCGGCAGGCGCGCGCAGCAGCGCGTGCAGCACGGCGCGGTCTTCGGTGTTGTTGATGTGCTCGCCCGCGAACATGGCGTCGCGGTGCGCCTCGAGGCCGCACTCGCGGGCCAGCGCGAAGAGCAGTTCTTCCGTGCGCGCATCGATCAGGTTCTTCGACAGGTCGGCGAACACATGCGGCGCCTCCTGGCTGAAGCGCTCGAAGCGGCTGGCGTCATCGACGAAGGCGTGGCGCACGTCGAACTGGCGGCCCGCGGTCTCGAAGGCGGCCTGCAGTTGCGCCCAGGCGGGCGCGCGGTCGCAGCGAAGGGTCATGGCCATGCTTACTTGCCGCTTTCCTGCATGAGTTTTTCGAGCTTGACGGCGTCGGCCGCGAAGGCGCGGATGCCTTCGGAGAGCTTCTCGGTGGCCATGGCGTCTTCGTTGAGCGCGAAGCGGAAGCCGGCCTCGTCGTAGCTCAGCTTCTGCATGTCGGCCGTGGGCGCGGCGGAGGCATCGAGCGCATGCGCGAGCGGCTCGTTGCTCGCGGCCAGCTCGGCCAGCAGCTCGGGGCTGATGGTCAGCAGGTCGCAGCCGGCCAGGGCCCGGATCTGTCCCACATTGCGGAAGCTCGCGCCCATCACTTCGGTCTTGATGCCGTGCTGCTTGTAGTACTCGAAGATCTGGCGCACCGACTTGACGCCCGGATCGTTCGCGCCCGCGCTGGCGGCCTCGTTCCACTGGGCGCCGGCCGATTTCTTGTACCAGTCGTAAATGCGGCCCACGAAGGGCGAGATGAGCTGCACGCCAGCCGCGCCGCAGGCCACCGCCTGCGCGAACGAGAACAGCAGCGTGAGGTTGGTGCGGATGCCCTTCTGCTCCAGGGCGCGCGCCGCCTCGATGCCCTCCCAGGTGGAGGCCACCTTGATCAGCAGGCGCTTCTCGGTGTCGATGCCTTCGGCCCTGTAGAGCGCCACGATGCGCTCGCCGCGCGCAATGGTGGCGGCCGTGTCGAACGAGAGGCGCGCGTCGACTTCGGTCGACACGCGGCCCGGAATGATCGAGAGGATTTCAGTGCCGAAGCGCACCAGCAGCCGGTCGATGACCTCGTCGAGCGGCTTGCCCGCATGCTTGCTGACGGCTTCGTCGAGCAGCGGCCGGTACTCGGGCTTCTGCACCGCCTTCAGGATGAGCGAGGGATTGGTGGTCGCGTCCTGCGGCCTGGAAATGGCAAGTTGCTTGAAGTCGCCGGTGTCGGCGACCACGGTGGTCCATTGGCGGAGAGCATCGAGTTGATTCATGGAGAAAGATTATCCAGTGCGGGTGATGACAAGTCCTGCACGCTGTTGCGCCGGGGCCGATGTTTTCATGCGCACCGTAGCACGGGTTTTCACCGCCCTGCATCAGCCTGCCGCCGACAGGGTTGTACGCGGCCGTCCGGCCACGCTGCCCTACAGCGGCTGTGGTCCGCCGCTGACGGCGCGCCGCCCCGGTCGGGGACTAGGCTGGCTGTTTCCGATCGATGCTTTCGACCACAGGAGTGCCACGCCCATGCCTTTTCGCCATCGCTCCGCCGCGCCTGCCGCCGCCAGCCGCGCGCCATTCGACGACCGCCACACCAGCCGTTCCATCGGCACCCTGGCCGCGGCCTTCGTGGTGGGCGGCGTCGCCACCTGGGTCGCGATGGGCGCGGGGCGCACGGCGCGAGCGCAGCTGCCCGGTCCGGCCGATGGCGCGCCGCTCATGCGCGCGCCGCTGCAGGTGGTGGCGCCGGTCGATCTGCAGCGCTACGCCGGCATCTGGCACGAGCAGGCCCGCCTGCCCAACCGCTTCCAGAAGCAGTGCGCCGGCCCCGTGAGCGCCGAGTACACGGTGCAGCCTGATGGCACCGTGCAGGTGCTCAACCGCTGCGTGCGGCCCGATGGCAATTTCGACGAGGCGGTGGGAACGGCGCGCGTGGTGCCGGTGGCAGGCCAGCCCGGCGCGGGCCGGCTCGAAGTGCGCTTTGCGCCCTCCTGGCTCAGCTGGCTGCCGATGGTCTGGGGCGACTACTGGATCCTGAAGCTCGACCGCGACTACCAGGTGGCGCTGGTCGGCACGCCCGACCGCGAATACCTCTGGGTGCTTTCGCGCGCGCCGCGCCTGGAGGACGACGCGCTGCAGGCCGAGCTGGACTATGCCGCCAGCCTGGGCTTCGACACCTCCAAGGTGGTGCTCACCGGCCGATAGGCGGGGTCGCCTGAACAGCCGGCAGATGGCGCGCCAGCTGCGCCGCCAGCGCCGCGGGGTGCGTGCAATGGATGGCCTGCCAGCCGAAGGCGCGCGCGGCCTCCACATTGGCGGCCGAATCGTCGATGAACACCGTCTGCGCGGGGTCGAGCGCATGGCGCACCGCCAGCAGCTCGTAGATTTCGCGATCCGGCTTGATGAACTTCACATCGCCCGAGAACACGCCGCCGTCGAAGCGCCGCATGAAGCCGTGCCGGCGCTCGACCGCGCGCGCATAGGGCGCCGGCATGTTCGAGAGGTAGTACAGGCGCAGCGCCTCGCCGGCCTCGCGCCGGGCGAACAGGCCTTCGAGCAGTTCCACGGTGACGGCAATGGGCTCCAGGCGCTCCCCGAGCGTGCCGAGCATGTCGTCGAGCCGGGCCGCCGGCAGCGACAGCCGCCGGGCCATGCGCGCGATGGCCTCGTCCAGCGAGCGCATGCCGCAGTCGAAGCTCATCCAGTCGTCATGGTGGAAAAGCGCCCGGCCCAGCGCCGCCGCGACGGCTTCGGTAGGGGCATGCTCGGGAAGATGGGTCTGCACCAGCCGGGTGGGCTCCCATGCCAGCAGCACGGCGCCAAGATCGAAAACCACGTTCATGGCGCCATTGTTTCACGCGCCGCCAGGCACCACGCTCACGCCATGCGCCGCCAGCGACAGCGTGGCCTCGGCGCCCGCGGCCAGGGGGCTCGACAGGTCGGTCGACACCACGAACACCGGCCCCAGCGGCGTGTCGAAGCCGTATTCGTAGAAGCTGCCGAGGTAGGCCGCCTTGCGCAGCGTCGCGGGCAGGCCCTCGCTAGCGCCGGCCGCCCCAATTTTCCAGGCCTCGGGCCGCACCGCCACCTTCACCGCGCCGGGCGGCACCGCATGGCGCGGCTGCAGCCGCAGCGGGCCGAGCGCGACGCTGCCGTCGGCCTGCGCCACCGCCGGGAACACCATCGCCTCGCCCATGAAGCCGGCGACGAACTCGCTCTCGGGCCGGGCATAGAGCTGCTCGGGCGTGCCGCGCTGGGCGATCACGCCGTGGTCCATCACGATGATCTGGTCGCTCACGGCCAGCGCCTCGCTCTGGTCGTGCGTGACGTAGGCCACCGTGAGCTTCAGCCGCTGCTGCAGCGCGCGGATTTCCTCGCGCATCTCGCGCCGCAGCCGGGCGTCGAGGTTGGACAGCGGCTCGTCGAACAGCAGCACCGCGGGCTCGAGCACCAGCGCGCGCGCCAGTGCCACGCGCTGCTGCTGGCCGCCCGAGAGTTCGCTGGGCAGCCGCTCGTCGAAGCCGACCAGCCCCACGCCCTTGAGCGCGCCGCGCGCCCGCGAGGCGGCCTCGTCCTTCTTCACGCCGCTCATGCGCAGGCCGTAGCCCACGTTCTCGATCACGTTCATGTGCGGGAACAGCGCGTAGCTCTGGAACATCATGCTCACGTTGCGCTCGGCCGGGCCCAGCGTGGTCACGTCGCGCCCGCCCATGAAGATCGAACCCGAACTGGCCGATTCGAGCCCCGCGATCATGCGCAGCGTGGTCGTCTTGCCGCAGCCCGAGGGGCCGAGGATGGTGGTGAGCGTGCCGGCCGGCACCTCGAAGCTGATGCCCTTGACCGCCAACGGCGCGTTCTTGTCGGTGCCGTAGCGCTTGGTGACGTTGCGCAATTCGATGCCGTTCATGGTGTCGCCAGGCTTTCCATTTTGTGATGTCCTTGATGCGGAGGCGCGGTGCCGCGCCGTCCCAGCCTGCGCTCGCCCACCACGAGCTGCACCAGCGCAATCGCCAGCGACATCAGCACCATCAGCACCGTGCAGTAGGCCAGCGCGATGCCGTAGTCGCCGTTGCCCACGCGGCCGATGATGTAAGTGGTGGCCAGTTCGTTCTCGGCCGTGACCAGGAAGATCACTGCGCTCACCGTCGTCATGGCGCGCACGAAGCTGTAGACCAGCGCAGCCACCAGCGCGGGTTTCAGCAGCGGCAGCACCACCTTGAAGAGCGTCTGGGCGGTCGAGGCGCGCAGCATCAGCGAGGCTTCGTCGAGCGAGCGGTCCAGCTGCTTGAAAGCCGCCGTGCCGGCCCGCACGCCCACCGGCAGGTTCCGGAACATGAAGCACAGCACGATGATGAGCCCGGTGCCCGTGAGTTCGAACGGCGGCACGTTGAAGGCCAGGATGTAGCTCACGCCCAGTACCGTGCCCGGAATGGCAAAGGCCAGCAGCGCGCCAAACTCGAAGACGCCCTGCCCCTTGAACTCGTTGCGCGCGAGCAGCCAGGCAATCAGCAGGCCGAGCGCGGCCGTGATGGGCGCGGAGATGCCCGCGAGCTTGAGCGTGGTGAGCAGCGAATTCCACGCGGTGCCGGCCCACACCAGGCCGAACTGGCCCCATTCGAGCGCAAACGCGTTCTTGAAGTGATCGAGCGTG
The DNA here is from genome assembly GCF_033807855.1 of Variovorax sp. SPNA7. NCBI lineage: Bacteria > Pseudomonadati > Pseudomonadota > Betaproteobacteria > Burkholderiales > Comamonadaceae > Variovorax > Variovorax sp. SPNA7. The sequence continues at coordinate 1,164,201 of NZ_CP138513.1, read as the reverse complement.
AAGCTGTAGTCGCGCCCCCAGGTCTGCACGAAGCCGCCCGCAAAGGCGAACAGGTAGACCACTGCGGTGAACGCGATCCAGGGCAGCGCGATGCAGTGGATGGTGCGCCGCACGCCGTCGGGCAGCGCCATCGCAATGCCCGCGTCGCCCTTGCCGCTCACGGTGGTGTAGTTCTGCCGGCCGAGCACGCCGCGCTGCAGCGCGAACACGCCAAGCGCAAAGACCGTGAGCACCCACGCCAGCGAGGCCGCGCGTCCCTGGTCGTACTGCGCACCGACGATGGCAAAGAAGATGTCGGTCGACAGCACAGAGAACTGCCCGCCCACCACCACCGGGTTGCCGAAGTCCGCAATGCTCTCGATGAAGCCGACCAGGAAGGCATTGGCCAGCCCGGGCTTCAGGAGCGGCAGCGTGATGGTGAAGAAGGTGCGGCGGCGGTCGGCGCGCAGCATCTGCGCCGCCTCTTCCAGGCTGGGCGCAATGCCCTGCACCACCCCGCGCATGATCATGAAGGCGATGGGCGTGAAGGCGAAGAGCTGCGCCACCAGCACGCCTGGCATGCCGTAGAACCAGCGCGTCGGCTCGATGCCGAACGCGCTCTCGAGCAGCTGGTTGACGATGCCCGCGCGGCCGAACAGCAGGATGAGCCCGAGCCCCACCACGAAGGGCGGCGTGATGATCGGCAGCAGCGCCAGCACCCGCAGCGCGCCCTGGCCGCGCTTGCTGCCGCGCTCGGCCATCAATGCCATCAGGGTGCCGAGAAAGGTGGTGCCGACGGCCGTCAGCAGTGCCAGCACGAGCGTGTTCCAGGCCACGCCGCAGCGCACGCCGCCCGCCAGGCAGCCCACGCCCCAGATGCGTTCGGCGAACACGCGCGCAGCAAAGGCCGTGATCGACCAGCGGCCGTCTTCGTCGAGGAACGCACCCGCGAGCGCCTTGCTCACCGGGTAGGCGATGAACAGCGCCATCAGCACCCCGCAGCCGATGACCGCGGCCGCCACGAACAGGTCGCCCTTGAAAAGCCCGAGCCGCGCAATGCCGAAGGCCGCCAGCATCGTGAGCGCCGTGAGTGCCACGAAGCCGCCCGCGCCGATGCCGAACTGATTGATCGCGAGTTCGCCGAACTGCGTGTTGAGCGCCGCAAGGCTCCAGCCCCGCGCGCCGATGGTGAAGCCGGCGATGGCCAGGCCGAAGGCACCGATGGCGCCGCCCGCCAGCAGCCAGCGCCCCTGCGCGCGGCCGGCCGGCCGCCAGGCGCCGATGGCGCACATCGCCAGGCCGGCGAGCCCAATGAAGAGCCAGCCACGCCCCTGCGTGAGCGCCTGCATCAGGCCGTTGGCGCCCTCGGCCCGGCCGAAGACCTGCGGAACGGCTTCGTACCAGGTGGCGTCCTGGATCGCATACCAGGGCAGCAGCAGGTAGGCCGCGAAACCCAGCGCCACCCAGGCCCGGATCCAGCGCTGCGCCCGCCGCGCGGCAGCCACCGACGCCGGATTGGCCGGCGCGCCGCCGATGGAAGGGGCTTGCACCTAGCGCGGCAGCGAATTGACGTCTTTTTCCCAGCGCGCGATCAGGCGCCGGCGCTCGGCGCTGGCGCCGTACTTTGCGTAGTCGTAGTTGATGAACCTGATCTTCTTGAAGTCAGGAATGCGCGGGTCGAGCTTGGCATTCGCGTTGCTCGGCAGCTGGAACTGCTTGTTGGCGGCGCCGAGCTCCTGCGCGCCGGGCGTGAGCGCCCATTCGTAGAACTTCTTCGCGGCCTCGAGGTTGCGGGCGCCCTTGATGATGCTCATGGAGCCGATCTCGGCGCCGGTGCCGTCGCTGGGCGTGACGGTCTCGACCGGGAAGCCCTGCATCTTCTCGCCCGGGCCGTCGTGCACGAAGCTGATCGACACGGCCGTTTCGCCGCGCGCCACCGCCTTGATGGGACCGGTGCCGGAACGGGTGTACTGGCCCACGTTCCGGTGCAGCGCCTTCAGGTAGTCGAAGGCCTTGTCCTCGCCCATCAGCTGCACCAGCGTGGCGATCATGGTGTAGGCCGTGCCGCTCGATGCGGGGTTGGCCACCTGGATGTCGCCCTTGTATTCGGGCTTGAGCAGGTCGGCCCAGGTCCTGGGCACGGGCAGCTTCTTCTTGGCGAGCAGCTCGGGGTTGTAGCCGAAGCCCAGCGGGCCGGAGTAGATGCCCACGGTCCTGTAGCCCGACTGCCGGGCCTGCTGCTGGGCCCAGGGGTGCAGCTGCGCCAGCGTGGGCGACTTGTATTCGAGCGTCAGGCCCTGTTCGGCCGCCTGCAGGTGCGGGTCTCCGGTGCCGCCGAACCAGATGTCGGTCTTGGGGTTGTCCTTCTCGGCGATGAGCTGGGCCAGCGCCTCGCCCGAGCCCTTGAGCGACATGTTGATGCGGGTACCCGTGGTGCGCGCATACACGGTAGCGATCACGTTGCACCATTCGGCCTGGACCGAGCAGATCACGTTGACCGTGCCCTGCGCCGACGCGGCGGCCGACAAACCCACCAAGGCCGCAGCAGTAAAAAGCTTCTTCATGTGAAAACCCCGCCTCCAAAACAAAAATAGGCCTCCCGGCCGAGGTTGAGCGTAGCTTTCGTACAGGTTTCATGAATTGGTACAAGTACCATTCGGTTGAACCGGAGAGCCCACTCGGCACCAAGACAAAAGGAAATTCGACTCATGAGCTTCGATCTCGTTCTGTTCGGCGGCACTGGCGATCTCGCATGGCGCAAGCTGATGCCTGCGCTGTTCCAGGCCTTCAGGCATGGCAGCCTTCCGAAAGACGGACGCATCGTCGGCGTGGCCCGCGACGACCTCTCGGACGACCAGTACCGCGAACTGATCCAGTCGCGCTTCAATGCCGTCGAAGGCGCCAAGCGCCCTTCGGCCGAGGAGTTCGAGAAGTTCGCCTCGCTGCTGCACTACCTGCGCATGGACCTGTCCAAGCCGGCCGACTACGCGCGGCTTTCCGACCTGCTCAAGCAACGCAATGCCGACACCGTGGTGATGTACGTGGCCACGGCGCCCGCGCTCTTCACCCAGGTGGTCGAGCAGATCGCCGCGGCCGGTCTCAACGGCCCGTCGACGCGGGTGGTGCTCGAGAAGCCGCTGGGCCACGACCTGGCGTCCAACCGCGCGATCAATGCCGCAGTCTGCAAGGTGCTCGACGAGAAGCAGGTCTTCCGCATCGACCACTACCTCGGCAAGCCCTCGGTCCAGAACCTGTTCGCCATGCGCTTCGGCAATGCGCTGTTCGAGCCCATCTGGCGCCGCGAGCACATCGCCAACATCCAGATCACCATTGCCGAAGACCTGGGCGTCGAAAAGCGCGGCGCCTTCTATGACCAGACCGGCGCGCTGCGCGACATGGTGCAGAACCATGCGCTGCAGCTGGTCTGCGCGATCGGCATGGAGCCGCCGATCAACTCGCATGCCGACGCCATCCGCGACGAGAAGCTCAAGGTGCTGCGCGCACTCAAGCCCTGGACGCCCGAGACGCTGGGGCTGCACGCCATTCGCGGCCAGTACACGGCCGGCACGGCGTACGGCGAACGCGTGCCGGGCTACAAGGACGAGCCCGGCGTCGACCCCGAGAGCCGCACCGAGACCTTCGTGGCGCTGCGCACAGAAATCGCCAACTGGCGCTGGGCCGGCGTGCCGCTGTACATCCGCACCGGCAAGCGGCTGGCCTCGCGCGACGCGCGCATCGAGGTCAACTTCAGGCCCACGCCGCACGCGATCTACCGCGCACCCGCCGGCGCCGTCAACAAGCTGGTGATCAACCTCCAGCCGCGGGACGGCCTGGAACTGCACATGCTCGCGCAGGCACAGGACAACCGCCGCAGCAACGGCCACCACAGCGCCGCGCAGCTCGCGCCCGTGCAGCTGGACCTCGACTTCGACAAGCGCTTTGGCGCCGAGCGCGTGGGCGCCTACGAACGGCTGCTGCTCGACGTGATCGACGGCCGCCTGAACCTGTTCGTGCGCAGCGACGAGCAGGAAGAAGCCTGGCGCTGGGTCGAGCCGCTGATCGACAGCTGGGCCTCGGACGGCGGGCCGCGCCCCTACGCCGCGGGCACCTGGGGGCCGAGCGCCTCGAGCGCGATGATTGCGCGCGACGGCTTCTCGTGGAGCGAAGAGCAGTAGGCCGGCGCGCTCAGCCGAACTGAATGCAGCGCATGCTCAGCGTGCCCGACTGGAATCCCTCGTAGACCGTTTTCGCGCGCTCGCCCGTTCCCGCGGCGCCGAGCGCGTAGAGAAACGGAAAGTAGTGGTCCGGCGTGGCCACTGCGGTCGAGGCGCCCGCCAGCTTTTCATAGCCGACCAGCGCGCGGTCGTCGCGCCCCGCGAGCGCGGCCTTCACCGCGTCGTCGAACGATTGCGCCCACGGCCGGCTCGCCACGGGCCCATCCGGCGTGCCGCGGTCGGTGGCCCGCAGGTTGTGCACCACGTTGCCGCTTCCCATCACGAGCACGCCCTTGTCCCGCAGCGCCGCCAGGTCGCGGCCGACCGCGTAGTGGAAGGCGGCCGGCTGGTCGTAGTCGATGCTGAGCTGGAAGACCGGAATGTCGGCCTTCGGATAGAGGTGCTTCAGCACCGTCCATGTTCCATGGTCCAGGCCCCACTGCTGGGTGCCGACCACCGCGGCCTGCTTCACCGCGCCGACGGTTTCGCGCGCGAGCGAGGGATGGCCGGGCGCCGGGTATTCGATGTCGAACAGCGCCTGCGGAAAGCCGCCGAAGTCGTGGATCGTCTTCGGCCGCTCCTGCATTCCGACGCCGGTGGCGCCGCGGCTCAGCCAGTGGGCCGAAACGCTGAGGATGGCCGAGGGCCGCGGCAGCTCCCTGCCCCAGGCGGCCAGCCGGCGCGTGAAGGCGTTGTCGGCCAGCGCATTCATCGGCGAGCCGTGGCCGATGAAGATGACCGGCATCCGCTGCGACGCGGCCGCGCCCGCCGCGTGCGACAGCGAACAAAGCGAAGCCAGCGTCGAAGTGGCCGCTAGCGCGGAACCCATGAGAAAGCCGCGCCGGCCCAGCGCCGACGGGATCGCCGGGCTGCCGCCGGTGCCTGTGTTCTTCTTCATGCTCATGCCCGCACTCTGCGCCGCTTCGCCGCGCATGTCGGTGCGTTTACGCACACCCGGGCTAGATGCGGCCTTCCTCGGCCGCGTGGCAGGCCACCTGCACGCCCTTGATAGTCAGCAGCTTCGGGCGCTCGGCCGAGCAGCGCGCGTTCGCATGCGGGCAGCGCGGATGAAAGGCGCAGCCGGCCGGCGGATTCAGCGGGTTCGGCACTTCGCCCTGCACCGGCGTGCGCGCGCGGCCGGTGTGCTTCATCTGCGGAATCGCGTCGAGCAGCATGCGCGTGTAGGGATGCTGCGGTTCGGCGAAGAGCTTCTGCTTGTCGGCCACCTCGACCAGCCGGCCCAGGTACATGACGCCGACCTGGTCGGCCACGTGCCGCACCACCGCGAGGTTGTGCGAGATGAAGAGATAGGTCAGGCCCTGCTGGCGCTGCAGGTCCTTCATGATGTTGAGCACCTGCGCCTGCACGCTGACGTCGAGCGCCGAGGTGGGTTCGTCGCACACCAGGAACTCGGGCTCGGTGGCGAGCGCGCGCGCAATGGAAATGCGCTGGCGCTGGCCGCCCGAGAACTGGTGCGGGTACTTGCTCATGTCCAGCGGCGAGAGGCCGACCGACTTGAGCAGCTGGCCCACGCGCTCGCGCAGCTCGGCCTTGTCGCTGAGGATGCCGTGCTCGCGCAGCGGCTCGCCGACGATGTCTTCCACGATCCAGCGCGGGTTCAGGCTCGCGTACGGGTCCTGGAAGATCATCTGGATGCGCCGGCGCAGCTTGCGGCCTTCGGGCGTCTTGAACGCGGCATGCGCGTCCTGCCCGTCGAACTGCAGGCCGCCGCGCGTGGGCGCATACAGGCCGACCAGCAGCCGCGCCACGGTGCTCTTGCCGCAGCCCGATTCGCCCACCAGCGCCAGCGTCTTGCCGCGCTCGATCGAAAAGCTCACGCCGTCCACCGCGTGCAGCAGCACGCGCGGCTTGCGTTCGAGCACGCGGTTGAGCCACGGCGGCGAGACGTCGAAGGTGCGCGCGAGGTCGTGCGCCACCACGAGCGGTGCGGCGCTCATCGGGTCACCTCCGCAAGCGGTGCGGCCGCATCGGGCACAGCGCGCTCGCCGGCCAGCTGCGCGTCGTGGTGCCGGGCCGCCAGTTCGGCCTGGCCCTGGTGCGGATCGGTGGCATCGTGCAGCCAGCATGCGGCGCGCGTGGCGCCGGCATGCATGAGTTCGGGCCGCTCGGTCAGGCAGCGCGCAAAGGTGCGCGGGCAGCGCGGGTTGTAGGCGCAGCCCTGCGGGATGGCATTGAGCCGCGGCATCGCGCCGTCGATCTGGTTGAGCCGTTCGCGGTCGATCGTCATGTCGGGAATCGAGGCCATCAGGCCCGAGGTGTAGGGATGCGCCGGCTGGTGGATCACTTCGTGCACCGGGCCGATCTCCGCAATGCGACCTGCGTACATCACCGCCACGCGGTCGCAGGTTTCGGCGATCACGCCCATGTCGTGCGTGATCAGCATCACGGCAGCGCCGCGGTCCTTGCAAATGCGCTTGAGCAGCTGGATGATCTGCGCCTGGATAGACACGTCCAGCGCCGTGGTCGGCTCGTCGGCCACGATGAGCTTGGGCTCGGCCGCCAGCGCCAGGGCAATCACCACGCGCTGGCGCATGCCGCCCGAGAACTGGTGCGGGAAGTGGTCGATGCGCTGCTCGGCGGCCGGAATACCGGTGTCCTGCAGCAGGCCGATGGCGCGGCGCCGCGCCTCGGCCTCGGTCACCGGCAGGTGGGCGCGGATGGTTTCCACCAGCTGCCGGCCGACGGTATAGAGCGGGTTCAGCGAGGTCAGCGGATCCTGGAAGATCGCGCCGATCTTGCGGCCGCGAATGGGCCGCATGGCATCGAAGCCGAGGTTGTCGATGCGCTGGCCTTCGAGCACGATCTCGCCGCTGGCCACGCGGCCCGGCGGCTCGAGCAGCCCGATGATGGCCGCGCCCGTGAGCGACTTGCCGGCGCCCGACTCGCCCACCACGCCCAGGATTTCGCCGGGCGCGATGTCGAATGAAATTCCATCGAGCGCGCGCAGCGTGCCGCGGCGGTGCGGGAACTCGACGACAAGGTTCTTGACCTGGAGCAGCGTCATGGTGGCGTTGTCCTTTTTTCCATCTCAGCGCAGGCGCGGGTTCAGCGCGTCGCGCAGCCAGTCGCCCAGCAGGTTCACGCTGAGCGCGATCAGCACCAGCATCAGGCCCGGGAACACGGTGATCCACCACTCGCCCGAGAACAGGTACTGGTTGCCGATGCTGATCAGCGTGCCCAGCGAAGGAGAAGTCGGCGGCACGCCGACGCCGAGGAACGACAGGGTCGCCTCGGTGATGATCGCGGTGGCCACCTGGATGGTGGCCAGCACCATCACCGGCCCCATCACGTTGGGCAGCACGTGGCGCAGCATGATGCGCAGCGGCGCCACGCCGGTCACGCGGGCGGCCTGCACGTATTCCTTGTTGCGCTCCACCAGCGTGGAGCCGCGCACCGTGCGCGCGTACTGCACCCAGCCGGTCAGCGAGATGGAAATGATGAGCACGCCGAAGGCCAGCGACTCATGCGCATTGGGAAACAGCGCGCGGCCGACGCCGGCAATCAGCAGCGCCACCAGGATGGGTGGAAACGACAGCATCACGTCGCACAGGCGCATGAGGAACGAATCGAGCCAGCCGCCGAGGAAGCCGGCCAAGAGGCCGAGCACCACGCCCACCGTGATCGACAGCGCCACCGATACGATGCCGACGATCAGCGAGATGCGTGCGCCGTAGATCACGGCCGAGAGGATGTCGCGGCCCTGGTCGTCGGTGCCCAGCAGGTACTTGGAAGAGCCTTCGGCGCTCCATGCGGGCGGCAGGCGCGCGTCGCCGAGTTCGAGCGTCGCAAGGTCGAAGGGATTGTGCGGCGAGACCCACCCGGCAAAGACCGCGCAGAACAGGCAGGCCAGCGCGATGAGCGCCGCCACCATGGCCACGGGCGAAGTGCGAAAGCTGTAGCCGACGTCGCTGTCGAGCCATCGAGCGAATGTTTTTTTCATCGTGAGGCAAAAAGGATGGGCCCGCAGGAAGCGGGCCCAGGATCGAGCCACTCAGGCCGCCCGCTGGCGGGCGGCCCGCGGGATCACGGCTTGATGCTCATCCACTTGAAGGGCATGTAGTTGTCGGCCATCTGCGTCAGCGCCACCTTCTTGCTCACGCCCCAGGCCAGCGCCTGCTGGTGCAGCGGCAGGTGGCCGACGTCCGCGGTGTGCAGGTCGAAGGCTTCCTTGATCATCGCGTCGCGCTTGGGCTTGTCGGTTTCCGACTGGATCTTCTTGGTCAGCTCGTCCACCTTCGGGTTGCAGTAGGCACCCAGGTTGAACTGGCCGGCGCCGGTCTTGTCGTCCGGGCAGGCCATCAGCGCCGTGAGCGCGTTGTGCGAGTCGTAGGTGGTCGGAGTCCAGCCCAGCAGGTAGAAGCTGGTGTCGCGGCGCAGGATCTTGGGGAAGTAGGTGCCCTTTGTTTCCGCCGCGAGGTTGATCTTGACGCCGATCTTCGCCAGGTTGGAAGCCACGCTCTGGCAGATCTGGCCGTCGTTCACGTAGCGGTCGTTCGGGCAGTTCATCGTCACTTCGAAACCGCTGGGATAGCCGGCTTCGGCCAGCAGCTTCTTGGCGGCCTCGACGTCGAAGGGCAGGCGCTTGTCCTGCGCTTCGTTCCAGCCGTTGATGCCGGGGCCGACCATCAGCGCCGTGGGGCGCGATGCGCCGCGCATCACCGTGCGCTGGATGCCGACGATGTCGATGGCCTGGTAGAAGGCCTGGCGCACGCGCTTGTCCTTGAACGGGTTCTTGCCCTTGACGCTGGAGTACAGCAGCTCGTCGCGCTTCTGGTCCATGCCCAGGAAGATGGTGCGCAGTTCGGGGCCGGAGATCACGCGCGCGCTCGGGCTCGCGTTGATGCGGGCCACGTCCTGCACCGGCACCGGCTCCATCACGTCGATCTCGCCGGACACCAGCGCCGCGACGCGGGTGGCGGGATTGGCGATGGGCGTGAAGATGATCTCCTGCGCGTTGCCTTCGATCTTGCCCCAGTAGGTGGGATTGCGCACGAACACCGTGCGCACGTTGGGCTGGCGCTCGCGCACGCGGAACGGACCCGTGCCGTTGGCCTTGAACGAGGCGGTGTTCTCGATGCCCTTGCGGCGGTCGACGGGCGTGACGGCCTTGTTCTCCTCGCACCACTTCTTGCTCATGATCATGAGCTGGGTGATCACGTCGGGCAGGATGGGGAACGGGCCCTTGGTCTCGATCTCGATGGTGTGCGCGTCGACCTTGCGCACTTCCTTGATGTCGGTGGTGTTGGACTTCATGTCCGAGCCCTCGCCGGCGGCGCGGGCGAAGCTGAAGATCACGTCGTCGGCCGTGAACGGCGTGCCGTCGTGGAACTGGACGTTCTTGCGCAGTTCGAAGCGCCACACGGTGGGCGAGGTCTGCTTCCAGCTGGTGGCCAGCAGCGGGGCAACGCTCAGGTCCTTGTTGCGGCCGACCAGCGTTTCATAGACGTTGGCGGTGGTGCTCAGCTGCAGCGACTCATTGAGCGAGTGCGGGTCGAGCGACAGCGCGTCCCCCTGGTTCGCAACGCGGATGGTCTGCGCGCCGGCCATCAGGCTGGTGGCGCCCAGCAGGCACAAAACTGCGACCGCGGCCGCCTTCTTCTGGAAACTCATGGGAACACTCCTCGGGTTGGAATCGGAAATACATCAAGGCGTCGCGGTAGCGGCGTCTCTCACGGGCTGCTCGCTGCGGGTAGCAGCCAGCGGCATGCCCTGCTCGATCAGCCCCGCATGCAATGCGGCGCCGAGCGGCAGGATCTCGTCGTTGAAGTCGTAGCGGCTGTTGTGCAGGAAGGCGCCGCACTTGGCGTCCTGGCCGATGCGCAGGTAGGCGCCGGCCTTTTTCTGCAGCATGAAGGAGAAGTCCTCGGCGCCCATGCTGGGCTCCATGCTGCGCTCGACGTTGGAAGCGCCCACCAGCGACTCGGCCACATCGGCCGCGAACATCGCCTCCGGTGCGGTGTTGATGGTGGCCGGATAGATGCGCTCGTACTTGATGCTGGCGGTGGCGCCGAAGCCCGCGGCCACGGCCGTGCAGAGTTCGGTCAGGCGCTGCTCGACCTGCGCCTGCACACGCGCGCTGAAGGTGCGCACGGTGCCCACCAGCGTGGCCTCGCCCGGAATGACGCTCATCGCGCCCAGGTCGCCCGCCTGCACCGCGCAGATGCTGACCACCGCCGCATCGATCGGCCGCACGCTGCGCGACACGATGGTCTGCGCGGCCGTGATGATGTGCGCGGCGACCACCACGGGGTCGATGGTCTGGTAGGCATGGGCACCGTGGCCGCCCTTGCCCTTGATCTCGATCGTGACGCGGTCGGCCGCCGCCATCATGGCGCCGCGGTTGATGCCCACGGTGCCCGCGGGCATGGCGGGCCAGTTGTGCATTGCATAGACCGAGTCGACCGGAAAGCGGTCGAACAGGCCGTCCTCGATCATCACGCGCGCGCCGGCAAAGCCTTCTTCGCCGGGCTGGAAGATCAGCACCGCGGTGCCGTCGAAGCTGCGGGTTTCGGCCAGGTAGCGCGCCGCGCCGACCAGCATGGCCGTGTGCCCGTCGTGCCCGCAGCCGTGCATCAGGCCGTCGTTGGCGGAGCGCCAGCCGAAGTCGTTGTCCTCGCGCATGGGCAATGCGTCCATGTCGGCGCGCAGGCCGATCATCCGGCCGCTCGCCGTGGAGCGGCCGCGGATGACGCCCACCACGCCGGTCCTGCCGATGCCGTCGTGGATCTCGTCCACGCCGCAGGCACGCAGTGCTTCGCGCACGCGGCGGGCCGTGTAGACCTCTTCGAAGCCGAGCTCGGGATGGGCATGCAGGTCGCGGCGAAAGGCCGTGATCTCCGGATAGAAGCTCGCGATGTGCGCAAACGCCCTGCCCGAGGCCTGCAGTCGCGGTGCTGCTGCGGCAACCGTCATTTCAATGTCCTCCCGCCTTGCCCACGCGCAGCCGCGGATCGACCACGAAGTACAGCAGGTCGACCACCAGGTTGATCACCACGAAGATCAAGGCAATGAGGCACAGGTAGGCCGCCATCACCGGCACGTCGGCAAAGGTCACGGCCTGGATGAACAGCAGTCCCATGCCGGGCCACTGGAACACCGACTCGGTGATGATCGCAAAGGCAATGAGGCCGCCGAGCTGCAGGCCCGTGATGGTCATCACCGGCACCAGCGTGTTCTTGAGCGCATGGCCGAAATGGATGGCGCGGTTCGTCAGGCCGCGGGCGCGCGCAAACTTGATGTAGTCGGTGCGCAGCACCTCGAGCATCTCGGCGCGCACCAGCCGCATGATCAGGGTCAGTTGGAAGATCGCGAGCGTGACGGCCGGCAGGATGATGTGATGCCATCCGTCGGCCCGGAACAGGCCGCTGCTCCACCAGCCGAACTGCACGGTCTCCCCGCGCCCGAAACTCGGAAACCAGCCCAGCATCACCGCAAAGACCAGGATCAGCAGGATGCCGATCAGGAAGGTGGGCAGGGACACGCCGAGCAGCGACACGGTCATGAACACCTGGCTCAGGAAGGTGCCGCGGCGCAGCGCGGTGTACACGCCCATCGGGATGCCGATGAACAGCGCAAGTACGGCCGCCACCAGCGCGAGCTCGAGCGTGGCCGGAAAGCGCTCGCCGATGAGGCGCGAGACTTTCGCGCCCTGGCGCAGGCTCAGGCCGAACTCGCCCTGGGCCGCATTGACGAGAAAGTGCCAGAACTGCACGAAGAAGGGCTGGTCGAGCCCCAATGCGGCGCGCAGCTCGCGGATCTGCTCGGGCTTGGCGTCCTGGCCCAGCAGAAAGACGACGGGGTCGCCCACATATTGGAAGAGAAGAAAGGCGATGAACGCGACCGCGATCATGACGATCACGGCCTGGATCAGGCGGCGCAGGACGAAGGCAATCATTCAGCAAACGAAGTGAACAGGCATGCTAGCAGTGCAAGGTGCGTGCCCGCACGGTGATTCCCCGGGGGTGCACGCGGATGGTGCGCTTCGGATGCACCAATGCAACATCAGCGAAGCCACAAATAAAAAAGCCACTCGACTTTCGTCGAGTGGCTTTTGAGTCTTTCGATTCAAAGCTGGCGCAAGGCCAGCCTCGAATTAGAAAGCGTGACGGATACCGAAGTCGTAGCCGGTGGAGTTCTTCGGGGTGAAGACGGCGTTGTTGATGAAGGCCGGGCCACCAACGGTCAGAGCTGCACCGTTCTTGTTGCTCACGCGAGCGATCGTTGCGTACAGAGCCGTGCGCTTCGACAGGTTGTGCACGTAGCCCAGAGCCAGCTTGCTGGCCTTCGGGTCTGCAACCGACGGTTCGAACGGCAGTTGGACTTCGTTGAAGTCGTACTTGACGCGCGAATACGAAGCGCGGATCAGGCCAGCACCGACCGGCACGGTCACGCCGAGCAGGTAGCCGGTGAGGTCGACGTCTGCAGCAGCTGCGAACGGGGTGACTTCGTAGTCGACCTTGTTCTTGGTGCGCGACACTTCGCCGAAGAGCTTCACGGGACCGAAGTCATACGAAGCGCCGAGGTTCAGGGTGTTCAGCTTCGTGGTCGTGCCAGCGTAGAACTGATCGCCGATCGTGCTGCTGCCGTAAGCGATTGCGACATCCAGAGGACCGTTCGCGTAGCCGAAGCGGCCAGCGATGTTACGGCCGGTGCGCGAGTTGTTCGCGACGTTAGGCGTAGCGGTGCCCGGATCGTACTTGGTCTTCTCGTGGAAGCCGTACTGCAGCTGACCGTAGAAGCCACCCAGGTTCGGCGGCAGGAAGTAGCCGATGGTGTTGCTTGCGCGGGTGGGGTGACCGAAGTCGGCGACAGCCGTCTGGATCAGGTTGGTGCCAACGCCGTTGGTGCCGAACGGATCGAACACGGTGTTGTTCCAGAACGTGGGGGTGTAGTCACGGCCGAGGCGGACTTCACCGAAACCACCCGACAGGCTCACGGTCGAACGACGGTTGAACGTCGAAACGCCGGTAGCGCCGTCATCATTGGTGATCGGGGCTTCGAGCCAGAAGCTGGCTGCCAGGCCACCACCGAGGTCTTCCGTACCACGGAAGCCCAGACGGCTGGAGTTGTAGCCCGAGTTAGCCAGTTCACGACGGCTGACCTTGACGCTGCCTTGGTTCAGGTAGAACGGGTTCAGGAACGTGGCACCGTTCAGGTCACGCGAGGTGCTCGAATAGCTGCTGATCGAAGCGTCGACCACGCCGAACAGCGTGACGGACGACTGAGCCGAGGCAACACCGGCAACAGCCAGGGCAGCCAGAGCAACTAGAGATTTTTTCATTGCAAGTTTCTCCAAGGTTAAACATAGGGCTCCGGTGCGAAGGGCTCACCGTGACTGGCACTTTTGTGCTCCCACCGGACCCCGGGCCAACCTCCTTTTGGGAAGTTGATGCTATTGCACCAGAGCCGCTGCGGCAGGGCAAAACAAATCGCCCGAAATCTCCAGCGGCCCACGCGTTTCGTTGCAGTCCTGCAACAAAGGACTTTGGCGTGCTCACAAACCACCATATGAAATGAAGCAACTGTTTCGCGCTGCTCTTTCCGCATACGTTCAAATACGGGCATGACTTCCACGCTCGACCCCGTCCTGACTGCGGCTGATGCGGCATTGCGCACTCTTTTTGCCCGGCCCCATGCAACACGGGCCACGCCCGCGCCCATCCAGGCGCCGGGCGAGATGACCGATTCGGAGCGCCGCGAGGCCGGGGCATTGATGCGGGTGAACCACGTGGGCGAGGTGTGCGCCCAGGCGCTCTACACCGCCCAGGCCGCGGTGGCGCGCGACCCTGTCCTGCGGGCCCGCCTGCTCGAGGCCTCGCACGAAGAAACCGATCACCTGGCCTGGACGCGCCAGCGGCTGGACGAACTCGGCGCCCGGCCGTCCGTGTTGAACCCGCTCTGGTATGCAGGTGCCTTCGGCCTGGGCTTGGTGGCCGGACGCCTGGGGGATCCGCTCAGCCTCGGGTTCGTTGCAGAGACCGAACGCCAGGTGGAAGCCCACCTGGAGAGCCATCTCGGCCGCCTGCCGGCCGCCGACACTGCTTCCAGGGCCGTGGTCGAGCAGATGAAGATCGACGAAGCGCAGCACGCCGCACAAGCCATCGATGCCGGTGCGGCGGAACTGCCGGCCCCGGCCAAGGCCCTGATGCGGCTCGCCTCCCGCGTGATGACCACGGTGGCGCACCGGATCTGAGGCCTGGCGGACTCAGGTTTCGATCAGGTCGAAGCTGGTGGTGATCTCGGCGGTCTTCGCGAGCATGATGCTGGCCGAGCAGTAGGTTTCGTGGCTCAGGGCAATCGCACGCTCGACGGCGGCGGCAGGAATGCCCTTGCCCGCCACGGTGAAATGCATGTGGATCCTGGTGAAGACCTTCGGGTCCTTTTCCGCGCGCTCGCTGGTCAGCTTGACGCTGCAGCGCTCGACGCGGTGGCGGCCCCGCTTCAGTATCAGCACCACGTCGTAGGCAGTACAGCCGCCCGTGCCCGCGAGCACGGTTTCCATGGGCCTGGCCGCCAGGTTCTGGCCGCCGTTCTCGGGCTTGGCGGCGTCGGGCGCACCGTCCATCATCAAGACGTGGCCGCTGCCCGTCTCGGCCACGAAACCCATGGCCGAGCGCGTTCCGGCATCGCCGGTCCAACTTACTGTGCATTCCATCTGTGTCAGATCCATTCAGGATGTTCAGCAAAAAATCACGCCGACATCCATTTGTGTGTGGGAAAAGCGTCACTTGCTTGTTGCAACGCAACAAACAACCGATATACTTTATTTCATGGCGTACGAAACCGTGCGCACCAGTTGTCTCCTCCACCCTTCCAATTGGTGGATTTAGCCCCGAGCTGCAAGGCTCGGGGCTTTTTTCTTTCCCCGACCTGCAGCGCTGCGGGTCCACTCTAGTTTTTCGGGCCTGAAGGGCAGTTGCTCTGGCTGCCCTGGCTGTTGCCGGTGTTGCCTCGGCTCAGTCGTCCGTCACGCTGTTCGGCGTGGTCGACGCTTCGATCAGCGGCTATTCGAACAGCTCGCGCGACCTGAACAACGGCGTGACGTACAACGCCCTGGGCTTCCCGGTCGCCTATGACCCGTTCTATGTCAACCGGGGCAGCGTCAGGACCAGCAGCCGCGGCCTGACGAATTCGGGCTACAACTCCAGCCGTCTGGGCTTCCGTGGCACGGAAGACCTCGGTGGTGGCCTGGCAGCCAGTTTCTGGCTCGAAGCCCCAATCACCAACGACGACGGCCAGACCGGTGTCTCGACGTTCGCTCGCCGTTCGACCGTGAGCCTGTCAGGTGGTTTCGGTGAAGTCCGCCTCGGCCGTGACTACACCCCGACCTTCTGGAACGACACCGTGTTCGATCCGTTCGGCGCCAACGGTGTTGGCACCAACCTGGTTTCGACGGCCAACAGTGCTTTCAGCGCATTCCCTGGTTATGCCAGCGCCAAAACCGCGCTGGTGAACACCCCCAGCATCCCTGACGTCGGTGGCAGCAACTATTCTCGCGCCAGCAACAGCATCGGCTATTTCCTGCCGCCAAACCTGGGTGGTTTCTACGGCCAAGTGATGTATGCCTTCAGCGAGAAGACCAAGTACAGCCCCGGCCTGGCCACGCCTGATGTCACGAACAACTCGCGCCAAGGCCGTTACGTTGGTGGCCGCTTCGGCTACGCCAATGGCCCTCTGGACGTTGCATTTTCCTATGGCAGCAGCACGATTGCCGACGGCTACTATCTCGGCGTGACGAGCAAGATCAACACGGCGAACCTCGGCGCTTCATATGATTTTGGTCCTGTGAAGCTCTTTGGTGAAGTTTCGAGAGCCAAGAACCATATCGACCTCGGCGGCACTTCTGAACCGTATGCCGCGTATGTTCCCGAAGCCGTTCTGAAGGGGTATCTGCTTGGCGTGACTGTGCCCGTTGGCGCGGGTCTGATTCGCGCGTCGTACTCCGCCGTCAAGGTGAACCGCGATATGGATGATGGTCTTGCAGACCCGAAGGCCAACAAGCTGGCTCTCGGCTACGTGCACAACCTGTCGAAGCGCACGGCCCTGTACGCAACGATCGCTCGCGTGAGCAACAAGAACTATGCAAATCTGACCGTCGGCGGCCCGAAGTTCATCAGCAACGACATCTTCACCCCGAAGACCTCGACCGGCTACGACTTCGGCATCCGCCACGCCTTCTGATCGCGGCCTGATTCCCAATGCTGGCTTCAGCCAGTTCGGATCAATCCAGTATCAAGCCGCCCAGCGCAAGCCGGGCGGCTTTTTGGCTTTGCTCAATTCGCGCGGCCACGCCTGCTTTGCAGCAACCCCACATTCATTTCTCCGCTCAGAACCGAAGCGTAGAAACGTTCGACCATGTTGACGCTCGTGCGCGCATTGCGCGCCAAGGTCAGCATGTCGATGCCCTGCCCGTACAAAAGCCGCAAGGTGATGGCGGTATGGCGCAGGCAATAGAGCGTCCTCGACTGGCCCTGCGGCCCTTTCTGGAGCGACGTTGCTTCCAGCGCCCAATGGAAAAGAAAGTTGAGCACGGCCAGCGCATGCTCGCGGTTCTTCAATTGCGGCATGAAGATGTAGTCTTCCGCACCGCCAAAGCCCTGCTCGCGGCGATGCGCGAGCAGGCATTCATAGACCCGCACCGCCGGGCGCAGGCTCACGATGGGCTGGCTGTGCCGCTTGGTTTCGGGCAGGTTCATTCGCAGATAGACGTGCTTGCCGCGCACGATGTCGATGTGCCTGTGCTTCATGAGCTTGATGTCGCTCGGGCGCACGAAAGTATTGACCATCCAGCGGATCAGCCATGGCAGTTCTTCCGGCATGACGAGCAGTTCACGCGCAATCCAGAAGCGCTCGCCGGAGGCCAGTTCGTCGAGCACCGGATGCGGCTGCCCGCGCAGTCGGCGCGCAGCCGCCACCACGGCCCGGTACTCCGCAACGCTGAAGCTCCCGCGCGGCTGGCTGCGCACCTTGACCTTCGGGAAGGCAGGTGCGTCGCGAAGCACGCCGATGTTCACGCCGTGCATCAACACCTTTCGCAGCAACACAAGGTACTGCGCGATCGTCGTGCTGGTGAAGCCCTGCGCTCCAAGGTGATCGATCAGGCGCTGCGCATCGGAAGTAGCGAATGCCTGCGCCGGCACAGAACCCAGCAAAGGAATGATGTGCGCGCGCAATCTGTTGCCCATCACCTGCCAGGTCGGCCGTCCGATTTCGCCTCGCTGCACGCGCGCCGCTTCTGCCTGCATCAACCCTTTGGAAAGGTCGATGACAAAAAGGGTTAACAGATTTTGCTCATTTGTTAAATGACTGGCGGGCGCCTCGCTCGCGGGATAGCTGCGCGCAAAAAAACCGGAATCGTTCGCGGCCGGGGCTCTCTGGATGAGGTTTATGACATTTGTGTCCATGCCATATCCCGTACGCAATCCCGATGCCTCTTATCATCGTCATTTATCAATTGAAAACTCCCTTGGACAAAACCGTGCGCGACGTACCTGTGCCGGCACTGACGCCCGCCGACTATCTCAGAAAAATTTTGAACGCCCGCGTTTACGACGTGGCGGTCGAATCCGCGCTCGAGAAAGCCAATGCACTGAGCGAACGGCTCGGCAACACGGTGCTGCTCAAGCGCGAAGACCAGCAGCCGGTGTTCAGCTTCAAGCTGCGCGGCGCCTACAACAAGATGGCGCATCTCTCGGCCGAGCAGCTCGCGAGTGGCGTCATCTGCGCATCGGCCGGCAATCACGCGCAAGGCGTGGCGCTGGGCGCGCGCAAGCTGGGTGCGCGCGCGGTGGTGGTCATGCCGGTGACCACGCCCCGGCTCAAGATCGATGCGGTGCGCGGCTTCGGCGGTGAGGTGGTGCTGCATGGCGACAGCTATTCCGATGCCTACCTGCATGCGCTCGAGCTGCAGGCGCAGCAGGGCCTGACCTTCGTGCATCCCTTCGACGATCCCGACGTGATCGCGGGCCAGGGCACCATCGCCATGGAAATCCTGCGCCAGCACCAAGGCCGGCTCGACGCGGTCTTCGTGGCCATCGGGGGCGGCGGGCTCATCTCGGGCGTGGCCAACTACATCAAGGCGGTGCGTCCGGAGATCAAGGTGATCGGCGTTCAGATGAACGACTCCGACGCCATGATGCAGTCGGTGGCAGCGCGCCAGCGCGTGAGCCTGCCCGACGTGGGACTGTTTTCGGACGGCACTGCCGTCAAGCTGGTGGGCGAGGAAACGTTCCGCATCGCCAGCAATCTGGTCGACGAGTACATCGCGGTCGACACCGATGCGGTCTGCGCGGCCATCAAGGACGTATTCGTCGACACCCGCAGCATCGTGGAGCCGGCGGGCGCGCTCGCGGTGGCCGCCATCAAGCAGTACGTGGCCGGGCACGGCCGCCACGGCGAGACCTATGCGGCCATCCTGTGCGGCGCCAACATGAACTTCGACCGGCTGCGCTTCGTGGCCGAGCGCGCGGAGGTCGGCGAGGAGCGCGAGGCGCTGTTCGCGGTGACCATTCCCGAAGAGCGCGGCAGCTTCCGCCGCTTCTGCGAACTGGTGGGCGAAATGCCGGCCAGCGAATCGCAGGAAACGGGCTCGGCCGGCGGCGCGCTGCGCAACGTGACGGAGTTCAACTACCGCATCAGCGACGCGGCCAAGGCGCATGTGTTCGTGGGCCTGACCACGTCGACGCGCGGCGAATCGACGACCATCGCGCAGACCTTCATTGCCCACGGCTTCGACGCGCTCGACCTCACGCACGACGAGCTCGCCAAGGAGCATCTGCGGCACCTGGTGGGCGGGCGCACGGGGCTTGCACACGACGAGCGGCTGCTGCGCTTCGTGTTTCCGGAGCGCCCGGGCGCGCTGCTCAAGTTCCTGAGCCTGATGCGGCCGAACTGGAACATCAGCCTGTTCCACTACCGCAACCAGGGCGCCGACTACGGCCGCATCCTGGTGGGTTTGCAGGTGCCGGCCGGCGACGCGGCCGCCTTCGACGACTTCCTCGAAACGCTGGGCTATCCCTACGTCGAGGAAACGGCGAATCCGGCGTACAGGCTGTTCCTGCAGGCCTGAAAGGCCGCCCGGCTCTTATTGCTGCGCAGGCTGCGCGGACGGTTGCTGCGCAGAATCTGACGGCGGCGCTTGCGACGCCTGTGACGGTGCAGTTCCGCCGGCAGGCGGCGCCACCACAGGAGGCACCGTGGCCGGAAAAAGCCCGCTGGGCCTGGCCGATGGCGTTGGCGAGGCCGGCAAACCCGTCGGAGCGGGACTGCCGAAACTGATCGGCGCGCGCACGGGTAGCTGCAGCGTGAAGGCCGCCGGTCCTTCCGCACTGGTACCCAGCGTCGCCGCGCGCACCCCGACCGACTGCAGCACGTAGTTGTCGCCCACGCGCGAACCGACGCGGAACGGACGCGGCGGCTTGCCGTCGATGGAGATCAGGGCAGCGCCCTGGTTGAACGGATCCGCCACCACACCCGACAGCGCAAAGCGGCTGGCCGCCTCGGGTGCGGCGGGCGCCGCGTCGGCCGCCGAAACCACGCCGAGCAGCCGCGCGACCGCATCCGCGTCGGCCGAGACCGCTGCCCGGGGCATGGTGGCCGCCGCGGCCACGGGCTCGGGCGGCGCCGCGAACCGCAGCCCCCAGAACACCGCTGCTCCGGCGGCCAGCGCCCACAGGCCCGTGGTTGCAACGGGGGCATGCCAGTGCGCAGCGGAATAGGGACTTGTCATGGCCGCGGATTATCATGCAGCGCGCCTTCCGAACCATGTCATTCAAGCTATGAAAAAAATCCTACGCGACGCCACCCGTGCTGCCCAGCGCGGCTTCACGCTGATCGAGCTGATGGTGGTGCTGGTCATCATCGGTGTGCTGGCCGCGCTGATCGTGCCGAACGTGATCGAGCGCGCCGACGACGCCCGCGTGACCGCCGCCAGGACCGACATCAACAACCTGATGCAGGCGCTCAAGCTCTACCGCCTGGACAACCAGCGCTATCCCACGGCCGAACAGGGCCTGCAGTCGCTGCTGGTGCGCCCGACCGCCGGGCCGGCCGCGCCCAACTGGAAACCCTACGTCGAGAAGCTGCCGAACGATCCGTGGGGCCATCCGTACCAATACATGAATCCGGGTATCAAGGGCGAAATCGACGTGCTCTCGCTCGGCGCCGATGGCCAGGCCGGCGGCGAGGGCAAGAATGCCGACATCGGCAGCTGGCAGTAGGCGCACGGGCGGCTTCACGCTGCTCGAGCTGATCGTGGTGATCGCGATCATCGCGATCGCAACGGCCAGCGTGAGCTTCGCAATGCGCGACACCAACGCGGCCCGGCTCGACCGCGAGGCCGACCGGCTGGCCGCGCTGCTCGAATCGGCCCGCGCCCAGTCGCGCGCGAGCGGCGTCGCGGTGCGGTGGCGCCTCGTGGAGGGCGGCAGCTTCGTGTTCGACGGCCTGCCGCCCGATGCCTTGCCCAGCGGCTGGGCCGCGAGCGGCATCAGCGCCACGGCTTCGCTGGTTGGCGGCGCGCCGGTGGCGGCGGTGCAACTGGGTCCCGACCCGATCATTGCCGCTCAGCAGATCGTGCTGTATTCCGAAGGCCCGCCCGCGCGCTCGCTGCGCGTTGCCACCGACGGCCTCAGGCCCTTCACCGTGAGCACGCCATGAGGTCGCGGCGCCATCCGGCATGCGGCGGATTCACGCTGATCGAAGTGCTGATTGCGCTGGGCATCGTCGCGCTGGCGCTCGCGGCGGGCTCGCAGGCCACGATGTCGCTCACGCGCAATGCGCAGCGCCAGTCCGACCTGCTGCTGGCCGACCTGTGCGCGGAAAACGAGCTCGCCAAGGCGCGGCTCGCCAGGCAGATGCCGGCGGTGGGCGATTCGGGCTCCATTTGCGTGCAGGCCGGCGTCTCGTTCAACGTGACCACCTCCACCATCGCCACGCTCAATCCCAACTTCCGGCGCGTCGACGTGCAGGTGCGCGACGAGGCCAACGCGCCGGTGCTGCGCATCTCGACCGTGGTGGGCCGCTTCTGATGCGACGCTTCGCAAGCCAGGGAGCCCGCGGCGGCTTCACGCTGATCGAGCTGCTGGTGGCCATTTCGGTGATGGCGCTGCTCGCGCTCGTGAGCTGGCGCGGGCTGGACAACATGTCGCGCGCCACCACGCTGAACCAGCAGCGCGCCGACGCAGTGCTGACGCTGCAGACCACGCTCTCGCAATGGGGCGCCGACCTCGACGCCGTGACCCCGATCGCGCAGACCCGCCCGATCGACTGGGACGGCCGCGTGCTGCGGCTCACGCGCCGCGGCAGCGATGCGGGCGCCCCCGCCATGCTGGTGGTGGCGTGGACGCTGCGCACCGGTGCCGACGGCACCCGCTGGCGGCGCTGGCAGTCGCCACCCTTTACCACGCGCGGCGAATGGCAGCAGGCGTGGAACCTGGCCGCTTCATGGGCGCAGGAAGGCGGCGGCGGCGACGTCGCCCTGATGCCGGCCACGAGCTGGCAGCTCTACTACTTCCGCGAGAACGCCTGGACGCCCGCGGGCGAACTGCCGGCCAGCGCGCCCAATCCGGCGAACCCGGCCAATCCCACCGGCGCCCTCGTGAACATGCCGGACGGCGTTCGCCTGGTGCTGACCCTGTCTCCGGGCGAGGGGCTGGCGGGCACGCTCACGCGCGACTGGGTCAAGCCCACGGTGGGAGCGCCGCGCTCATGACCGCATCCACGGTTTTTCGAACAATGGGGCAACGCCAGCGCGGCGCCGCGCTGCTCGCGGCCATGCTGACCGTGATGCTGGTCGCCACCTTCTCCGCCGCGGCGCTGTGGCAGCAATGGCGCGCGTCCGAAGTCGAGGCGGCCGAGCGCGGGCGCGTGCAGGCGGCATGGGTGCTGATCGGCGCGCTCGACTGGTCGCGCCTGATCCTGCGCGAGGACGCCCTCACCGGCGGGCCCGACCACTTGGCCGAACCCTGGGCCGTGCCGCTCGCGGAAGCGCGGCTCACGAGCTTTCTGTCGGCCGAGAAGAACGTGGCCAGCGACAACCTCGAAGGGCTGCCCGACGCCTTCCTGTCGGGCCGCGTGGTCGATGCGCAATCCAAGCTCAACGTGCTGTCGCTGGTCGACGGCAACAAGCCGGTGCCGGCCAGCATCGCCACCTTCACCAAGCTGTTCAATATCCTGGGCCTGCCGGCCTCGGAGCTCAGCGCGATGACGGCCTCGCTCGCGCGCGCGCTGGCCACCGGCACCGATGCCGCCGGCGGCGATGCCGGCGCGGCGCCGCTGATGCCGCAGGAGGTCTCGCAGCTGGTGTGGCTCGGCCTTTCGCCCTCGACCGCGGCCGCGCTCGAGCCCTACGTGACGATCCTCCCGATACGCACGCCGCTCAACATCAATACCGCGAGCGCCGAAGCCATCAGCGCCAGCCTGCCGTCGCTGAGCATCAGCGACGCGCGCCAGCTGGTGGAAAAGCGCACGCGCTCGTACTTCAAGCAGATTGCCGACGCCAACGCCGCGCTGCCGAACGGCGGCACGCAGTTCAACGCCGGCCAGCACAGCGTGGGCACCCAGTTCTTCGAGGTCTACGGCCGGCTGCGGCTCGACCGCACCTGGGTCGAGGAGCGCTCGCTGCTGCAGCGCGACGGCGTCACGGTGAAGACGATCTGGCGCAACCGCGGCGCCGGCCTTGCCACAGCCACTCCGGCTAAACCCTGAGTGCGGCTTCCTTTCCTCATTTCTGTTGCGTCAATACATCGTCCAGCGCCCGTCGCATCTACGTCAAACGCTACAAATAGAGTAGCAATAGCACCATCGGCGCACCCCTACAATCACCCGCCCTCCTGAAATCGAAATGACCCCGCTGCTGCTCATCGCTCCCCTCCCCCCGGCCGACGCCGCGGGCGAGTACGACTGGGCCCAGGCTGGCGACGACGGCATCGCCCTGCGCAACCATGGCCGCGCGCTGCTCGCACTGCTGCCGGCCAGCGCGGAAGTCACGCTCGGCATTCCGGCCGCGGCGCTGTCATGGCACCGCGTCACGCTGCCCAAGGGCAGCATGAACAGCGCGTCGAAGCTGCGCGCCGTGCTCGACGGCCTGCTCGAAGAGCATCTGCTCGACGATCCCGAGGCCCTGCACTTCGCGCTCGAACCCGCGGCCAAGGCCGGCGCGCCGGTCTGGGTGGCCGCCTGCAACCGCATCTGGTTGCGCACGCTGGTGCAGGGGCTGGAGTCGGCCGGACGGCGCGTGGTGCGCATCGTTCCCGAATTCGCGCCGCAGCCCGCGGACGGTCCGCCGCTGCTGCAGGTCACCGGCGAAGCCGAGGCGCCGCAGCTCACGGTGTGCGATGCCGACGGCGTGGTCTCGCTGCCGCTCACGGGCGCCGGGCTGGCGCTCGCCGCCGGCCTGCCGCTCGATACCGCCGTGATCAGCGCCGAGCCCGCCGTCGCGCAAGCCGCCGAGCACCTGCTCGAGCGCCGCGTGCCCATCGTGCAGGCGCCGCAGCGCTGGCTGCAGGCGGCGCGCTCGCCCTGGGAGCTCGCGCAGTTCGACCTGGCCGTGACGGGCCGTGCCCGCGCCGGCAAGAAATTTGCGTCGGTGGTGCAGACGCTGCGCTATGCGCCCGAGTGGCGCGCCGCGCGCTGGGGCATCGTGGCCCTGCTGCTGACCCAATTGATCGGCCTCAATGCCTGGGCCTGGAAAGAACGCAATGCACTCGAGGCCAAGCGCCAGGCCGTCAAGACCATGCTGACCCAGACCTTCCCGTCCGTGAAACTCGTGGTCGACGCGCCGCTGCAGATGGCTCGCGAGGTCGCGGCGCTGCAGCAGGCCGTGGGCGATGTCGCGGGCAGCGACCTCGAACCGATGATCGGCGCGCTCGCCCCCAATCTTCCGCCGGGCAAGACACCCAGCGCCATCGACTACAGCGCCGGCCAGCTGCGCCTGCGCGGCCTGGGCCTGCAGCCTTCCGAGCTCACGCGGCTCTCGGGCGCGATGGGTCCGCGCGGCTACAGCGTGCGCGCCGAGGGCGACCTGCTGCTGGTGCAGGCCGAGGCTGCGCGATGAACTTCGGCGAACAACTCCGGGCCCGCTGGGCCGCCCTCGAACTGCGCGAGCGGCGCATGGTCGCCATCGCGGCTGCGCTCGTGGCGCTCGCGCTGCTGTGGTGGATTGCGCTGGCGCCCGCGCTGCGCACGCTGGCCGCGGCGCCGGCCGACCATGCGCAGCTCGACGCGCAGCTGCAGCAGATGGCCCTGCTGCAGAACCGCGCCAAGGCGCTGCAGGCGCAGCCCCGGCTGAACCGTGACGACGCGCTGCGCGCCCTCGAAACCTCGGTACGCGAGAGCCTGGGCACCAATGCCCAGCTCATGACAGCCAGCGGCGATGGCGCCGCCACCATCACGATGCGCGCCACGCCGGCCGAGGCCGTGGCCCAGTGGCTGGCGCAGGCGCGCGGCAATGCGCACGCGGTGCCGCGCGAGGCCCACCTGACCCGTGCGGCCGCCGCGCCGCCGGCCGCCGGCAGCAAGGACCCGCAGCCCGCGAAGGTGCGCTGGGAGGGCACGCTCGTGATGGCGCTGCCCGCAGCCCGTTGAGCACGGCCCGCATGGTGACGCGTTCCTCCCTTGCCGAATCCGCGCCGCGCCGCGGCTGGCGCTGGGCCCTGCTCGGCATCGTGCTGGGGGCGCTGCTGGCGCTGGTGCTGTTCGCGCCGGCCCGCTGGCTGGCCACGGCGCTCTCGAACTGGAGCCAGGGCCGGCTGCTGCTTGTCAACCCGCGCGGCACGGTCTGGAACGGCACCGCGGCCGTGGTGCTTGCCAGCGGCGCCGGCGGCGCCGAGGCGGTGTCGCTGCCCGGCGCGCTCAACTGGCGCATGCGTCCGGCGTGGAGCGGCATGTTCGCCGTGCTCGACCTGCCCTGCTGCGCGGCCCGGCCGCTCCAGCTCAAGGCCAGCCCGCGCGCGAGCGGCATGCAGCTGCAATGGGGCGATGGCAGTTCGCGCTGGCCCGCCACCTTGCTGACCGGCCTGGGCGCGCCCTGGAACACGCTCAGGCTCGAGGGCACGCTCGACCTCTCCACCCGGGGCCTCTCGATGCAGTGGGACGGCCCCGTGCTGCGCATCGCGGGCCAGGCCACGCTGGACGCCACCGACGTGTCGTCCAGCCTCTCGACGCTCAAGCCGATGGGCAGCTACCGCCTCACGCTCGAAGGCGGCAGCCGCCCGAGCCTGCTGCTGAGCACGCGCGAAGGCAGCCTGCAGCTGAACGGCAGCGGCAGCTGGAACGGCACCACCTTTCGCTTCAATGGCGAAGCCAGTGCCGCGGCCGGCCGCGAAGACGCGCTTTCCAATTTGTTGAACATCATCGGACGGCGCGACAACGCGCGTTCGATCATCACCCTGGGTTGATCATGATGAAGCCACTGACTTCGCCCGGCAGCCGCCTCGCCGTCGTTGCACTCGCAGCGCAGATGCTGGTTGCCGCCACCTTGCTGCAGGCCGCGCCGCCCGTGTTCGCACAGTCCGGCGATGCGCCGCGCCGGGGCGAGCCCATCACGCTCAACTTCGCCAACGCCGACATCGAAGCCGTGGCCCGCACCATGGCGGTGGTCACCGGCCGCGACGTGGTGGTCGACCCGCGCGTCAAGGGCACAATGAACCTGGTGACCGACCGCGCCATTGCGCCGGCCGCGGCGTTCAACCAGTTCGCTTCCGCGCTGCGCCTGCAGGGCTTTGCGGTGGTGGAGGCCGAAGGGCTCTACAAGGTGGTGCCCGAAGCCGACGCCAAGCTCCAGACCCAGACCGTCAACACCGCCACGCCCAGCGCCGGCTCGGTGGCCGGCAACCAGATCGTCACGCAGATCTTCAGGCTCAACTACGAGTCGCCGAACAGCCTGCTGCCGGTGCTGCGCCCGCTCATTCCGCCCAACAACACAATCAACGTGAACCCGGGCAACAACTCGCTCGTGATCACCGACTACGCGGACAACATGCGCCGGCTGGCGCGCATCATCGCGGCGCTCGACGTGCCCAATGCGTCGGACATCGAGGTGATCCCGCTCAAGCATTCGATCGCCACCGACATGCTGCCGCTGATCACCCGGCTGGTCGACGGCAGCGGTTCGGGCGCCACGCCGGGCGCCCCCGCGCCAGGGGTGGCCGATGCGTCGTTCCGTACCACCTTGCTGGCCGACCCGCGCAGCAATGCGCTGATCCTGCGCGCGGCCAATCCGGCGCGCGCGGCGCTGGTGCGCACGCTGGTCCAGAAGCTCGACCGCGCGCCCGCCGAGAGCAGCAACGGCGCGGCCGGCAACATCTACGTGGTCTACCTGAAGAACGCCGATGCGGTGCGGCTGGCGGCCACGCTGCGCGCCGCCATGGCGGCCAACCAGCTGCCCGGCACGCCGGGGGCCCCGGGTGCGGCCGGAGGCGGCGGCGCACCGCAGCAGCAGCAAGCCAACATGCAGCAGGCCATGCCGGTGAACCTCAGCGGGCAAGGCGGCGGCTCGGCGGCCGCCAACGCACCGCTCAACAATGCCAACCAGCCGTCGACCGGCGGACAGATCCAGGCCGACCCGTCGACCAACTCGCTGATCATCACGGCGCCCGAGCCGCAGTACCGCCAGATGCGTGCCGTGATCGACAAGCTCGACGGCCGGCGCGCGCAGGTCATGATCGAGGCGCTGATCGTCGAGGTCAGCGCCAAGAAGGCCGCCAACTTCGGCGTCCAGTGGCAGAGCGCGCTGGGCAACAACGCGGTCATCGGCACCAATTCGAGCCTGGCCAGCGCCAACATCCTGGCGCTGACGCAGGCGCTGGCCACGCGCGACGTGGCCAACGTGCGGCCGTCGTCGGGGCTGAACCTCGGCATTGCCGGCAAGATCGGCGGCCAGTACATCCTGGGCGCGATCGCGAACTTCTTCAACAGCGACGGCGATGCCAACGTGCTCTCCACGCCCAACCTGCTGACGCTGGACAACGAAGAGGCCAAGATCGTCATCGGCCAGAACGTGCCCTTCGTCACGGGCCAGTACGCCAGCACCTCGGGCTCGGTGGGCATCAACCCGTTCACCACGGTGGAACGCAAGGACGTGGGCCTCACGCTGCGCGTGCGCCCGACCATCAACGAGAACGGCACCGTGAAGATGACCATCTTCCAGGAGACCTCGACCGTCGACGGCAACACCATCAACAACCCCAACGGCCCGACCACCAACAAGCGCTCGATCGAATCGAGCGTGCTGGTGGAAGACGGCGGCCTGGTCATGCTCGGCGGGCTGCTGTCGGACGACTACGGCAACACGGTCGAGAAGGTGCCGGTGGCGGGCGACATCCCGGTGCTCGGCAACCTGTTCAAGAACGAGATCCGTACGCGCAACAAGAGCAACCTGATGATGTTCCTGCGCCCCGCGGTCATGCGCGACGGCGCCTCCACCGAAGCCTTTGCCTATGACCGCTACGACGAGATCCGCGGCATGCAGCAGCGCACCCAGCCGAACACCGACAACATCATGCTGCGCGGCGTGGATGCCGCCCCCGTGCTGCCGGAGGCACCGCTTCCGCGCTCGGGCGGCCGCGACACCAGCAGCAGCAGCAGCAGCAGCAGCAGCAGCAGCAACAGCAACAGCAGCGGCAGCGACCGCATCCAGGGCACGCAACTGATCCCGCCGCCGCGCCCGCCCGCCGACACGCGCACCCTGCGCCCGAGCCCGCTGCGCGGCGCGCTGCCGCCCACGGCCGATCCGACCAGCTCGCGCGAACTGCCCTGAAGCCCATGCGCCACCCCCTGCCCTACGCGTTCGCACGCAGCCAGCAGCTGCTGCTCGAAGAAGCCGACGACGGCAGCCACACGCTGTGGATGTCGAGCCATCCCTCGCGCAGCGCGGTCGGCGAGGTCACGCGCAAGTACGGCGTGCAGGCCTTCGAGGTGCTGGCCGACGGCCCGCTTGCGCAGCGCATCAGCGCGGCCTATGCGCAGGGCGAATCGAGCGCCGCCGCGGTGGTGAGCGAGGTGCAGAGCGACGCCGACCTCTCGCGCATGATGCAGGAGCTGCCGGCGGTCGAGGACCTGCTGGAAAGCGCCGGCGACGCGCCCATCATCCGCATGCTCAACGCGCTGCTCACGCAGGCCGCGCGCGACGGCGCGAGCGACATCCACATCGAGCCCTACGAGCGCACCTCGTCCGTGCGCTTTCGCATCGACGGCACGCTGCGCGAGGTGGTGCAGCCCAACCGCGCGCTGCACGCCGCGCTGATCTCGCGCCTGAAGATCATGGCCGACCTCGACATCTCCGAGAAGCGGCTGCCGCAGGACGGGCGCATCAGCCTTCGCATCGGCACGCGCGCGGTCGACGTGCGCGTCTCCACGCTGCCGAGCGCGCACGGCGAACGCGCGGTGCTGCGCCTGCTGGACAAGACCGAATCGAAGCTCACGCTCGAATCGGTCGGCATGCAGGGCGACACGCTCGCGCGCTTCGAGCGCCTCATCGCGCAGCCGCACGGCATCATCCTGGTGACCGGCCCCACGGGCTCGGGCAAGACCACCACGCTGTACGCCGCGCTGGCCCGGCTGGATGCGAGCCGCAGCAACATCATGACGGTGGAAGACCCCATCGAATACGAACTGCCGGGCGTGGGCCAGACGCAGATCAACGCCAAGATCGAGCTCACCTTCGCGAAGGCGCTGCGCGCCATCCTGCGGCAGGACCCGGACGTGATCATGATCGGCGAGATCCGCGACTTCGAGACCGCGCAGATCGCCATCCAGGCCTCGCTCACCGGCCACCTCGTGCTTGCCACGCTGCACACCAACGACTCGGTCAGCGCCGTCACGCGCCTGACCGACATGGGCGTGGAGCCGTTCCTGTTGAGCTCGTCGCTCTTGGGCGTGCTCGCGCAGCGCCTGGTGCGCAAGGTCTGCACGGCCTGCGGCGGCGCCGGCTGCGAGGCATGCGGGCAGACCGGCTACCAGGGACGCACCGGCATCTTCGAGCTGCTGGTGGCCGACGAGACCGTGCAGGGCCTGATCCACAGCAAGGCAGCCGAAAGCGAACTGCTCCAGGCCGGCGCGCGCGGCGGCCTGCGCCTGATGCGCGAAGACGGCGAACGGCTGGTGCAGGCCGGCATCACCTCGCGCGCCGAACTGCTTCGCGTCACGCGCGACTGATCCGCCCGGCACCCGCCATGCCCGCCTATTCCTTCGAAGCCATCGATGCCAGCGGCCAGTCGCGCGAAGGCGTGCTCGAGGCCGACACCGCGCGCAGTGCCCGCAGCCTGCTGCGCGCGCAGGCGCTCATTCCGCTGTCGGTCACACCGGTGGGCAGCAACCACGTCAACGGCACCGGCAATGGCGGCCTGCGCCGCTGGCTGGGCGGCGGCGCCAGGGTCTTCAGTTCCACCGGCCTCGCGGTCTGGACGCGCCAGCTCGCGGGCCTGGTCTCTTCCGGCCTGCCGCTCGAACGCGCGTTGACCGCGCTCACCGACGAAGCCGAGACCGAGCCGCAGCGCAACCTGGTCGCTTCGCTGCGTGCCGAGGTCAACGCGGGCTCGCCCTTTGCGCGCGCGCTCACGGCCCATCCGCGCGAGTTCTCGCCCATCTACACCGCCGTGATCGGCGCGGGCGAGCAGAGCGGCAACCTCGGCCTCGTGCTCGACCGGCTCGCCGACGATCTCGAGGAGCGGCAGGCGCTGCAGCAGAAGCTCATCGGCGCGGCGCTCTATCCGGCCATCGTCACGCTGGTGGCGATCGTGATCGTGATCTTCCTCGTGAGCTACGTGGTGCCGCAGGTGGCGCAGGTGTTCGCGGGCACCAAGCGCTCGCTGCCCTTCCTCACCACCGTCATGCTGTCGCTGAGCGCGGCGGTGCGCAACTACGGCTGGTGGATGCTGGGCGGCGTGGTGTTTGCCGCCATCGCCGCGCGATTGGCGCTGGCGCAGGAAGCCTTCCGCCTGAAGTTCGACGCTGCCTGGCTCCGGCTGCCGCTGGTCGGCAAGCTCGCGCGCGGCTACAACGCGGCGCGCTTTGCCAGCACGCTGGCCATGCTGGCCACCGCCGGCGTGCCGATCCTGCGCGCGCTGCAGGCGGCTTCCGAAACGCTGGGCAACCGCGCCATGCGCGCCGATGCGCTCGACGCGCTGGTGCTGGTGCGCGAAGGCGCGCCGCTGGCCTCGGCGCTGGCGCAGAAAAAGCGCTTTCCCGGGCTGGTCTCGATGTTCGCGCGGCTGGGCGAGCAGACCGGCACGCTGCCGCTGATGCTGCAGCGCGCCGCCAACCAGCTGGGCGCCGAAGTGCAGCGCCGCGCGATGCACCTGGCCACCATCCTCGAGCCCCTGCTGATCGTGGCCATGGGCGGCGTGGTGATGCTCATTGTGCTGGCCGTGATGCTGCCTATCATCCAGCTCAACCAGTTCGTCAAGTAAGTCCGCCAGGAAGCACTGCACGCCATGCCCGTCACGCTCGAAGACAAGCTCGTGGTCGCGATCTCGTCGCGCGCGCTGTTCAACCTCGAAGAAGAAAACAGGATCTTCGAGGCTGGCGACAACGAGGGCTACATGAAGCTGCAGCTCGACCGCATCGACGTGCCGGCCGCGCCGGGCATCGCGTACTCGCTGATCCGCAAGCTGCTGCGCTTCAACGACGACGGCGTGCAGCGCGTCGAGGTGGTCATTCTTTCGCGCAACGACCCGGTCTCGGGCATGCGCATCTTCCGCTCGAGCGCGGCCGCCGACATCAAGCTGCAGCGCGGTGTGTTCACGCAGGGTCGGCCGCCCTTCGGCTACCTGCGGCCGCTGCGTGCGCACCTGTTCCTGTCGGTCAACGCGCAGGACGTGCGCGAAGCGCTGGGCGCGGGCTTTCCGGCGGCGCGCGTGCTGGTCGAATCGGTGAAGGCCAGCGATGTCTGGCCCAACGAAGTGCGCATTGCCTTCGATGGCGATGCGGTGCTCTTCAGCGACGAGGCCGAGCGCGTGTTCCAGGCCGAAGGCCTCGATGCCTTCCAGGCGCACGAACTCAGCAAGGCCGACCTGCCGCTGCCCGAAGGGCCCTTCAAGCCGCTGCTGACGGCGCTGCATCGCCTGCAGATGGCGGGCAACGCGCAGATGCGCATCCGCACCGCGCTGGTCACCGCGCGCAGCGCCCCGGCGCACGAGCGCGCGATCCGCACGCTCATGAAGTGGAACATCCGCGTCGACGAGGCGATGTTCCTCGGCGGCCTGCCGAAAGGCGAATTCCTGCGCGAGTTCGAACCCGATTTCTTCTTCGACGACCAGACCGGCCACGTCGATGCCGCGGCACGCCACGTGCCTGCGGGCCACGTCTCCAGCGGCATCAGCAACGAGGGCTGAGCCTCTCGCCGGGCGGGCGCTTTCGCGGCGCTCCGCTCCCTTGGCGCGCCCAGCGCTTTTGCGTTGTCATCGCTCGTTCATAGCGATGTAACGGGTTTTCCCTAGTCTTGCGATCTGTCCGGTGCGCGGTGCCTTCATGGCGCTTTTTTTTTGCCGCATCCGAACGTCCATACACGACAACACCAAGGAACCCACCATGCGACTCCCATTCCCCTCCGTGCGGCTCTTTTCCGCACTGGCCCTGGCCTGCGCCCTTTCTGCCTGCGGCGGCGGCGATGGAGGCGGCGGCTTCTCCGGCTTCCTGCCCGGCACCGGCACACCCACCAACCCCGACGTACCCGCCAATCCGAACCCGCCCGCACCCGACACGGGCGTGAAGCCCGAGATGCGCTGCGCGCCTTGAGCGCTCATCGAAACGCCCACCGCATCCCCTCATGACCAAACACAACAAGACCATGAACTCACGCCGCAAATTCCTGCAGGGCACGGCCACCACCGGCGCCGCCGCGCTCGCACTCGTCGCCTTTCCGCCGAGCATCCGCCGCGCGCTCGCCATTCCCGCCAACAACAAGACCGGCACCATTCAAGACGTCGAGCACATCGTCATCCTGATGCAGGAGAACCGTTCGTTCGACCAGTACTTCGGCACGCTCATGGGCATACGGGGCTTTGGCGACCGCTTCACCATTCCGCTGCCCAACGGGCGCAGCGTGTGGCAGCAACTGGACGACACCGGCAAGGAAGTGCTGCCCTACCACCTCGACGGCTCGAAGGGCAATGCGCAACGCGTGGCCGGCACGCCGCACAGCTGGAGCGACGGCCAGGATGCGTGGGCCGGCGGGCGCATGCATGAATGGGTGAAGTACAAGAAAACCAAGACGGCGCCTTTCACCCAATCGATGGGCTACCTCCAAGAGGCGGAACTGCCCTTCCAGTTTGCGTTGGCCAACGCCTTCACGCTCTGCGACGCATACCACTGCAGCATGCACACCGGCACCAATTCGAACCGCATGTTCCTCTGGACCGGCACCAACGGCCCCACGGGCGCGAACGTGGCCACGGTCAACAACGAATGGGACGGTATCGACAGCTCCGCCAACGGCTACAGCTGGAAGACCTACCCCGAGCGCCTGCAGGAAGCCAAGGTCAGCTGGATCGTCTACCAGAACATGCCCGACAACTTCACCGACAACTCGCTGGCCGGCTTCAAGCAGTACCGGCTGGCCAACGAAGCCTCCGGCAAGCCAGTGAGTGGCAGCGCGATCTCGCCTGCCTATGATCCGGCCAGCGACGACGCCGGCAATCCGCTCTACAAGGGCATTGCCAACACCATGCCCGACGGCGGTTTTCTCGAGCAGTTCCGCCAGGACATCAAGAACGGCAAGCTGCCCCAGGTGTCTTGGATCGTCGCGCCCGCAGCCTATTCCGAGCACCCGGGCCCTTCGAGCCCGGTGCAGGGTGGCTGGTACACCCAGGAAGTGCTCGACGCGCTCACCGCGGTGCCCGAGGTGTGGAGCAAGACAGTGCTCTTCATCAACTTCGACGAGAACGACGGCTACTTCGACCACGTGCCTTCGCCGGCCGCGCCTTCGATCAACGCCGACGGCACGCCCGCGGGCAAGACCACGCTGCCGGTGCAAGCGCTCGCGCCCGAATACTTCAACCATCCGAATCCGCCCGGCACCACCGACCAGCCGCCGCCCGACGGCCGTGTCTACGGCCCTGGCGTGCGCGTGCCGATGTACGTGGTGTCGCCCTGGAGCCGCGGCGGCTGGGTCAACTCGCAGGCCTTCGACCACACCTCGGTGCTGCGCTTCGTCGAGGCGCGCTTCGGGGTGAAGGAGACCAACATCAGCGATTTCCGCCGCGCGGTGTGCGGCGATCTCACGAGTGCCTTCAACTTCGTGTCGCCCAACAACGAAGCGCTGCCCACACTCGCAGGCCGAAAGACCAAGGCGCAGGCCGACCAGTTGCGCACAGATCAACAGGCACTTTCGCAGGTGCCGTTTCCGGCGCTTCCGCAACTGCCGCTTCAAGCCAAAGGCACGCGCCCTTCGCGCGCGCTGCCCTACGAGCTGCACACGAGCGCCCGCATCGATGCCATCGGCGGAAAAGTCCAACTGCTGTTTGCCAACACCGGCACGGCCGCCGCAGTGTTCCACGTGTACGACAAGCTCAATCTCGACCGCCTGCCGCGCCGCTACATGGTCGAGCCCGGCAAGACGCTCGACGATGCATGGAACGCGATGCGCGACGACAGCGGCTTCTACGACCTGTGGGTACTGGGCCCCAACGGCTTCCACCGCCACTTCAAGGGCGACCTGAACGCCCTTCGCGCCGGCGACGTCGCCGTGCCCGAAGTGCGCGTGTGCTACGACATCGCCAACGGCAACGTGTACCTGGAGATGCACAACCGCGGCAAGAATGCCTGCAAGTTCACCGTGCGCGCCAAGGCCTACCGCACCGACGGCCCATGGACCGCGACGGTAGCGGGCGGCGCCAAGGCCGAATTGCACTGGGACCTGGCCAGCAGCGGCGCCTGGTACGACTTCGCCGTGACCTGCGATGCGGACACCAGCTTCGTACGCCGCTTTGCCGGCCGCGTTGAAACCGGCAAGCACTCGGTGAGTGACCCCGCCATGGGCCTGGCCGACCTGTGAGGCTGCACGCGCAATGAACTCACGCCGCAGATTTCTTACAGGCACTGCCACCACGGGCGCCGCGGCGCTCGCGCTCTCGGCCTTTCCGCCGAGCATCCGCCGCGCGCTGGCCATTCCCGCCAACAACAAGACCGGCACCATCCAGGACGTCGAGCACATCGTCATCCTGATGCAGGAGAACCGTTCGTTCGACCACTACTTCGGCACGCTCACCGGCGTGCGCGGCTTCGGCGACCGGTTCACCATTCCGCTGCCCAAGGGGTTGAACGTGTGGCAGCAGACCGACGCCAGCGGAAAGCTGGTGCTGCCCTATCACCTGGACAGCCGCAAGGGCAACGCACAGCGCGACGGCGGCACGCCCCACGACTGGGCCGACAGCCAGAACGCCTGGGACGGCGGCCGCATGTACCAGTGGCCGCGCTACAAAACCAGCAAGGCCATGGGCTACCACAAGGAAGCGGAGATCCCGTTCCAGTTCGCGCTGGCCAACGCCTTCACGCTCTGCGATGCGTACCACTGCAGCATGCACACCGGCACCGACGCGAACCGGGCCTTCCATCTCACCGGCACCAACGGTGCGACCGCCGCCGGCACCGCCTTTGTCACCAATGAGTGGGACTGGATCGACGGGCGCCCCGAGTCGGTGAACACCGGCTACACATGGAAGACCTATGCCGAGCGCCTGGAAGAAGCGGGCGTGCGCTGGATCAGCTACCAGAACATGCCCGACGAATGGGGCGACAA
The DNA here is from genome assembly GCF_033807855.1 of Variovorax sp. SPNA7. Taxonomy (NCBI): domain Bacteria; kingdom Pseudomonadati; phylum Pseudomonadota; class Betaproteobacteria; order Burkholderiales; family Comamonadaceae; genus Variovorax; species Variovorax sp. SPNA7. The sequence goes on along the minus strand of NZ_CP138513.1, from coordinate 1,129,254 downwards.
CATGCTGGGTGCCTTCCGGCAGTTCCGCCAGGCGAACCTCGATTCGGGCTTTCCCGTGTCCAGCGGCGGCAAGCCGAACACGCCTTATGCCAATACGGGCCAGCCGCTGCCCTACCGCGCCTACGACCCGGCCACCGACGACGCGAAGAGCCCGCTGTACAAGGGCGTGGCCAACACGCTGCCGGGCACGCGGCCCGAGAACTACCTCGACGCCTTCAGGCGCGACATCCGCGAAGGCAAGCTGCCCCAGGTGTGCTGGATGAATGCGCCTTCGATCTACTGCGAGCACCCGGGCCCGTCGAGCCCGGTGCAAGGCGCATGGTTTCTGCAAGAGGTGCTGGATGCGCTCACGGCCGTGCCCGAGGTGTGGAGCAAGACCGTGCTGCTTGTCAACTTCGACGAGAACGACGGCTACTTCGACCACCTGCCCTCGCCTTCGGCACCTTCGCCCGTCGGCGACGGCACCTTTGCCGGCAAGACCACGCTGCCCGATGCGGACCTGGCCCCCGAATATTTCACCCAGGCGGCGCCGCCCGGCAGCACCAAGCAGCCTGCGCCCGACGGGCGTGTCTACGGCCCCGGACCGCGCGTACCGATGTACGTGATCTCGCCATGGAGCCGCGGCGGCTGGGTCAACTCGCAGGCCTTCGACCACACGTCGGTGATCCGCTTCATCGAAGCGCGCTTCGGCGTAAAGGAGCCCAACATCGGTGCCTTCCGGCGCACGGTGTGCGGCGACCTCACCAGCGCCTTCAACTTTGCCAACCCGAACGACGAGCCTTTGCCCACGCTGGCGGGCCGCAGCACCCGCGACCAGGCCGACCAGCTCCGGCTGAGCCAGGAGGCGCTGGGCCAGGTACCGCTGCCTATCGACCCGCAGCTGCCGCGCCAGCCGACCGGCACGCGCCCCTCGCGCGCGCTGCCCTACGAGCTGCATGCCAGCGCGCGCGCCGATGCGGCGGCCGGCACGGTGCAATTGCTGTTCTCGAACACGGGCAAGGCGGGTGCGGTGTTCCACGTGTACGACAAGCTCAACCTCGGCCGCCTGCCGCGCCGCTACACGGTGGAAGCCGGCAAGACGCTCGACGACACCTGGAATGCGGCCATCGACAACAGCGGCTTCTACGACCTGTGGGTGCTCGGCCCCAACGGCTTTCACCGCCACTTCAAGGGCAATCTCGACGCGCTGCGCACGAGCGGGGCGATCCCTGAAGTGCGGGTGTGCTACGACATTGCCAACGGCAATGTCTACCTCGACATGCGCAACGGCGGAACAAAGAGCTGCAAGTTCACGGTGAGCGCCAAGGCTTATCGCAACGACGGCCCTTGGATCGCGACGGTCGATGGCAGCGCTGCGGCCGAACAGCATTGGGAGCTTGGCACCAGCGGCCAGTGGTATGACTTCGCGGTCAGCTGCGATGCCGACCCCGGCTACCTGCGCCGCTTTGCCGGCCGCGTGGAAACCGGAAAGCACACCGTGAGCGATCCGGCGATGGGCCTGTCAGATCTCTGAGGGATCCTCGCACCGCAGCGGCGCGGGCCCTTGCGCGCTACGCCGCGGCGGCACGAAGCCGCAGATGCCGGACCCTGAACAGCAGCATCGCCGCGATGCTGACGTTCAGCAGGTTCCAGCCGATGCCGTTGAGGAACGCCGCGTGGTAGCTGCCGGTCAGGTCGAACACCTTGCCCGACATCCAGCCGCCCAGCGCCATGCCGAACAGCGTGAACATCAGCACCGTGCCCACGCGCGCGCCGGCTTCTTCTGGCGGAAAGTGCTCGCGCACGATGATCGCGTAGGACGGCACGATGCCGCCCTGGAACAGGCCGAACAGCGCCGAGATCACATAGAGCGGCACCAGCCCGTCGAACGGCAGGAACAGCAGCAGCGCCACGCCCTGCAGCGCGCCGCCCAGCAGCAGCGTGCGCAGCCCGCCGATGCGGTCGCAGATCGCGCCCGACACCAGCCGGCTCACCACGCCGAAGCCCAGCATCAGCGACAGCATCTGCGCGCCCTGCGCCGCGCCGTAGCCGAGGTCGCCGCAGTAGGCCACGATGTGCACCTGCGGCATGGCCATGGCCACGCAGCAGGCCACGCCCGCCACGCACAGCAGGCCCTGGGCCGTGCCCATGCTGAGGCCGAAGGGCCGCGTCATGTCGCGCCGCCGCCCGGCATGGCCCGCAGGGTCGGCCGGCGCTACGGCCAATGCCGGCGGCCGCGCACGGAAGAAGAGCGCGAGCGCCGCCATCGCAAGGCCGCAGAAAAGGCCCATGCCGATGTAGGTCTGGCGCCAGCCCACCGTCTCGATGAAGTGCTGCGCGATCGGCGGCCAGATGGCGCCGGCCACGTAGTTGCCGCTCGCGCACACCGCCACCGCGATGCCGCGCCGCTTGACGAACCAGAGCGAGGTGTCCGCCACCAGCGGAGCAAAGGCCGCGGCGCTGCCGAGCAGGCCGACCAGCACGGCCTGCGCCGCGATGAAGGACACGATGCCATCGGCCATGCCGCACGCGACATAACCCACGCCAAGGCTCAGCGCGCCGATCAGCAAGGGCCACATCACGCCGAATCGGTCGGCCAGCTTGCCCATCAGCACGCCGCCCACGCCGAAGCCGAGCATCAGCAGCGTGTAGGGCAGCGAGGCATCGGCACGCGCAACGCCGAACTCGGCCTGCACGGCGGGCAGCATCACCGAGACCACGTACATGCCGCTGCTGCCGACCGTCATGACCAGCAGCGTGAGGCCGAGCCGCAGCATGGCGTAGCGCGAATCCGCCTCGTGGGCGCTTGTCTCGAATGTCTTCATTGTTTTTTTGCTCCGCGTCGAGGATACCCGCGGGCGCGAATACGCGAAGGCGAGCGCGCGCAATGGCCGGCGGCGCATGGCCGCCTGCGCGCCCGATGGCGAATCAGCCCGCGAACGGGACCGGCATCACGACATCCGCCGAAGCCTTCGGCACCGGCACGCCGGGCTTGGGCTTGTCGTCGCAGCCGGCCGTCGCCAGGCCGATGCAGAGCAGAAGAACAAGGACTGTGCTTCTCATGCGGCGGATGCTATGCCCGCCTTCATGCAAGTCAAGTCGGACGCCGCGCCGACTGAGCGGTGCGCCGGTGCAGCGCTGCAGGTTCGTCATGCCTTGGTCATCGGAATGCGCGAAGCTGTGTGCCCTCGCTCCGCGCTTTCCGCCTTCGCTCCAGCTCCATGACACTCGACCTCGCCGAGATTGCCCGCCTGTTCGCCGAACGCGGCGGGGTTGCGTATGCGGGCGAGCCGGTGTCGCAACTCGAGCATGCGCTGCAGTGCGCATGGTTGGCCGAGCAGGCCGGCGCGGGCGATGCGCTGGTCACGGCCTCGCTGCTGCACGACCTCGGTCACCTGCTGATCGCCGAGCACCAGACGCTGTCGCGCTCGCCCACCGAGCTGGGCATCGACGACCGCCACCAGTACATCGCCATGCCGCTCCTGCGTGGCGTCTTCGGCGCCGAGGTGCGCGAGCCGATCCGGCTGCATGTGGACGCCAAGCGCTACCTCTGCGCGACACGGCCCGGCTATTTCTCGCGGCTCTCGGCCGATTCGGTGCGCAGCCTCGCGCTGCAGGGCGGCGTGATGGACGAAGCCGCGGCGCAGCGCTTTGCCGAGCAGCGCTGGGCCAACGATGCGGTGCGGCTGCGGCTGTGGGATGAGGAAGCGAAGGTGCAGGGGCGCGAGACGCCGCCGCTCAAGCACTTCCTGGAAACAGCGGCGCGGGTCATGCTGCGCTGAGCACTTACTTTGCAGGGCGCCGGGCCGGTTCAGGCCCGCTTAAGGAACATTTGACTACCATCGTTTCCTCACGATGTCCGGCGCACCCGCGCCCAGCGAGGAAACCTGCATGTCTTTATCCGTCACGGCGCGTGCCGCCACGTTCGCCCAGGTAGTGAAGCGCGTCTTCGCGCTTGCGGCGCCTTATTTCCGTTCCGAGGAGAAATGGCGCGCCCGCACGATGCTGCTGGGCATCGTCGCGCTGAACCTGTTCTATGTGTACGTGGCCGTGCTGGGCAACCAGTGGTATGGGCGTTTCTACGATGCGCTGCAGAACAAGGATTCGGCGGTCTTCTGGCGCGAGGTGGGCGTCTTTGGCTGGATCGCCTTCTTCAACATCGCGGTACAGGTGCTCAAGTTCTATGTGACGCAGCTGCTGCAGCTGCGCTGGCGCACCTGGATGACACGCGACTACCTGTCGCGCTGGATGGCCGACCGCACCTTCTATCACCTCGAGCTTGCGCGCTACGCGAATAACGAAGGCCAGACGCCGGACAACCCCGACCAGCGGATCCAGGAAGACATGCAGATGTTCACCGACTACACGATGACGCTGTCGATGGGCCTCCTGAACGCCGTGGTCACGCTGGTGAGCTTCGTGGGCATTCTCTGGGGGCTGTCGGGCAGTTTCGCGTTCTCGATGGGCGGCAGCAGCTACCAGATCGCGGGCGCCATGGTCTGGCTGGCGGTGGCCTACTGCGTGGTGGGCACGGCCATCACGCACTTCATCGGCCGCCCGCTGATCGGCACCAACTTCCGGCAGCAGCGCTTCGAGGCCGACTTCCGGCACCACCTGGTGCGGGTGCGCGAATACAGCGAGGCCATTGCGCTGGACAAGGGCGAGAAGGTCGAGCACGGCCAACTCGACCTGCGCTTTGGCAGCGTGCTGCGCAACTACCTGGTGCTCATCAAGCAGCAGAAGAACCTGATCACCTTCACTTCGTTCTTCGGCCAGGCGGCCGTGATCTTCCCGTTCCTGGTGGCCGCTCCGCGCTTCTTCAGCGGCGCCATCCAGCTCGGCCAGTTGATGCAGATCTCGTCGGCCTTCGGCAAGGTGCAGGATTCGCTCAGCTGGTTCGTCGACAACTACGACCGCGTGGCCGTCTGGCGCGCAACCACCGACCGCCTCACCAGCTTCGACGATGCGATGCGCGCACACGCCGCGCGCAGCCAGTCGCTCGAGCGCGACGGCACCGCGCCCGCGCTGCAGACCGGCGACCTCACGGTGGCGCTGCCCAACGGCACCTCGCTCGTCGCAGGCGCGGCGCTGGCGGTCCAGCCGGGCGACAGCGTGCTGCTGCAGGGGCCTTCGGGCAGCGGCAAGTCGACGCTGTTCCGCACCTTTGCCGGCATCTGGCCGTTCGCGCACGGCCATGTGAAGGTGCCCGAGGGCGCGGTGTTCATGCCGCAGCGGCCCTACGTGCCGGACGGCACCCTGCGCAATGCGCTGACCTATCCGAATCCGGCCGAGAACTACAGCGATGCCGATCTGCGCCAGGCGCTGATCGACGCGCTGCTGCCCAACCTCGTGGACCGCCTCGACGACAGCGATGCCTGGAGCCAGAAGCTCTCGGGCGGCGAGCAGCAGCGGCTGTCGATCGCGCGCGTGCTGCTGAAGAAGCCGTCATGGCTCTTTGCCGACGAGATCACCAGCGCGCTCGATGCCGAGGCCGAAGGCGTGCTCTACAAGCGGCTCTCCGACCGGGTGAAGGCCGCGGGCGGCGCCATGGTGTCGATCGCGCACCGCGCGGCCGTCGGCGACTTCCACAACCAGCGCTGGACGCTGGTGCCCCAGCCCGAAGGCGCACCGGCGGGCGGCGCACGCTACCGGCTGGAGACTGCGGCCACCTAGGACTGCTGCAGGCCAGAGGCGTAGCGCTCCCAGCCCTTCTTGCGCAGCTCGCAGGCCGGGCATTCGCCGCAGCCATAGCCCCAGGCCTGGCGATGTTCGCGGTCGCCAAGGTAGCAGGTGTGGGTTTCTTCGACGATCAGGTCGACCAGCGGCTCGCCGCCCAGGCGGTGCGCCATCTGCCAGGTCTCGGCCTTGTCGATCCACATCAGCGGCGTCTCGATGACCAGGCGGCGCTCCAGCCCGAGCGAGAGCGCGAGCTGCATGGCCTTCATGGTGTCGTCGCGGCAGTCGGGGTAGCCCGAGAAGTCGGTCTCGCAGACGCCGGTGACGATCACCTGCAGCCCGCGCCGGTAGGCCAGCGCACCGGCCAAGGTGAGGAACAGCAGGTTGCGCCCGGGCACGAAGGTGTTGGGCAGGCCGTCGGCCTGCATTTCGAAAGCCACTTCCTCGGTGAGCGAGGAGCCGCCGAGCTGGGCCAGCGCGGCCAGCGTGAGCACGTGGTCTTCGCCCAGGCGCGGCGCCCAGTCGGGGAAGCGCTCGCGCATCTTCGCGAGGATGGTGCCGCGCACGTCGAGCTCGACGCGGTGCCGCTGGCCATAGTCGAAGCCCAGCGTCTCGACGCGCTGGTACTTGGACAGCGCGTCCGCGAGGCAGGTGGTCGAATCCTGGCCGCCGGAGAACAGGACGAGGGCGGTGGTGTGCAGGGGCATGTCCGTCTCTTCAAAACCGCGATTTTCGCAGGCTCGGCGGCGCAGCGTGGCGCCGCGCCAACAGCCGCGGCCGTCGGGCTCCGCCGATGCACCACGAAAGTGCTATCTCGGGCAGAATCCGCGCGATTCGAAGGAGAGGCACCGCTCAACATGCGCGAACAAGGGTCGATCCACGGCCCCGACGATTACCGGGAGACCCGCAATTTCGCAGCACTCGATGGGCTGCGGGCGGTAGCGGTCTTCCTTGTTTTCGGGTTCCACTTCGGCGGGCCGCGCTGGGACAAATTCTCGGGCTGGCTCGGCGTGCATGCCTTCTTCGTGCTCTCCGGCTTCCTGATCACCACGCTGCTGCTGCGCGAGCGCGATGCCACGGGCACGGTGTCGCTCAAGGCCTTCTACATCAGGCGCGCGGCCCGGATCCTGCCACTCTATTTTCTGGTCTACCTGATGGTGCTCGGACTGAGCTATCTCGCCCAGGGCGCGGCCTGGGAGCAGATGAAGGCGGCCACGCCCTACTACCTCACGCTGCTGAACGAGTTTGCCGGCTTCGCGCCGCTGCAGATGACCTGGACGCTGGGCATCGAATGGAAGTACTACCTGGTGTGGCCGGCGCTGTTCGCGCTGTTCGGCTCCACGGCCGCCTCGCGCTTCGGAACCGCCGCGTGCAGCCTCGTGCTGCTGGTTGCCGTCTGGATGACGGGCGCCCACCCGGCCGGATTCTCGCCCTGGCACTACCTTGGCATGCTGGTGGGATCGATGGTGGCAATGGCAATGCACACGCGCCGGACCTTCGCATGGATGCGCGGCCTCATGACGCAGACGGCCGCCATCGCGATTGCGCTGGCCCTGTTCCTGGTGCACCGCAAGTCGCTCGCGATCAGCGCCCGCTTCGGCGAGCCGCAGCTCATTGCGTTGTACGTGGTGCTGGTGGGCCTGTGGCTGCCTTCGCTGGTTGCTGCGGACAGCTGGCTGCGCAGGCTTCTTGCGTCGCGCTTCATGCTGTTCGTGGGGCGCCGCTCGTACGCGATGTACCTGGTGCAGTACCTCGCGGCGCAGGCCGTGATCGGCATCTCGCCCACCACGGTGGCAGGGGCGGCGCTGCTGTTCGCATCCTTTGGCGTGGCGCTGGTTGCCTCCGACTTTCTCTACCGCCGCTTCGAGAAGCCGATCACCGACTGGGGCCATCGGCAGGCCCGGGCGGCTACGCAGCCGGCACCCGCATTGCCGGCCGCACCGGGCGGCGCTGCGGTCTAGAGAAAGCGCTCCAGCAGCTTGCGCGAGGCGCGGTCGAGCGCCTTCACATCGGGAATGCGGAACTGCACGCCGTGCGCGCTGGCAATCAGCAGTGCACCGCCCTCGAGCCGGCGGATGTCTTCCTCGGCCTTGAGCACGAAGCTGGTGTCGCCGCGGTCGGTGCTCACGGTCCAGGTGCTGGGCACGCCGAAGCTCGACACGCCATGCAGCTTCAGCAGCGTGGGCGCGAAGTCGCGCACCGCGAGCTCCTGTTCGAGCAGCGCGCGCGTCGCCGCGGGCAGGGCCTCGAGGCGGTCGATCCAGACCAGTTCGCGGCCCTCGCTGCCGACCAGCGACACGCCCTCGCCGGGCGCGCTGAGCGGAAAGGCGCGCACGGGCGTCACGCCCTCGTGGCGCTCGCCCTCGGCATCGGTCAGCACCAGGCGGCCGAAGGCATCGCGCTCGAGATCGAAAGTGGGAATGGTGTCGCTCATCATGCGTCTCCGGCCGGGTGGGCTGCATGGCTGATGACCAGCGGCAGCTGCGCGCCGGCACGTTCGTCGACGGCGCCTTCGCTCGCATCTTCGTCGGCCTGGCGCAGCTGCGCCTGGTAGAGCCGCCAGTAGGCGCCCTGCTTCTCCATCAGGGCGTCGTGCGGGCCGACCTCGACCACCTCGCCACGGTCCATGACCACCAGCCGATCGGCCTTGCGCAGCGTCGAGAGGCGGTGCGCAATGGCGATGGTGGTGCGGCCCTGCACGAGGTTGTCGAGCGCCTTCTGGATTTCCTTCTCGGTCTCGGTGTCGACGGCCGAGGTGGCCTCGTCGAGGATCAGGATGCGCGGATCGATCAGCAGCGCACGCGCAATGCTGATGCGCTGCCGCTCGCCGCCCGACAGGCCCTGGCCGCGCTCGCCCACCAGCGAGTCGTAGCCATGCGGCAGGCGCAGGATGAAGTCGTGCGCATGCGCGGCGCGCGCGGCGGCCACCACTTCGGCGCGCGTGGCGTCGGGCTTGCCGTAGGCGATGTTCTGCGCGATGGTGCCGAAGAACAGGAACGGCTCCTGCAGCACCAGCCCGACGTGGCGCCGGTAGTCGGCCACGGCAAAGCGGCGGATGTCGGTGCCGTCGACCTTGATGGCGCCGTCGGTCACGTCGTAGAAGCGGCAGATCAGGTTGACCAGCGTGCTCTTGCCCGAGCCGCTGTGGCCCACCAGGCCGATCATCTCGCCGGGCTCGATGGTCAGGTCCAGGTCGTGGATCACGGCGCGCGAGCCGTAGCGAAAGCCCAGCCCGCTCATCTCGATGCGGCCCTGCACGCGCTCGATCTTCACCGGGTTGGCGGGCTCGGGCACGTTGCTCACGTGGTCCAGGATGTCGAAGATGCGCTTGGCGCCGGCCGCCGCCTTCTGCGTGACCGAGACGATGCGGCTCATCGAGTCGAGCCGCGTGTAGAAGCGGCCGATGTAGGCGATGAAGGCCGTGAGCACGCCCACCGTGATGCTGCCGCGCGCCACCTGCCAGATGCCGAAGCCCCAGACCACGAGCAGGCCGATCTCGGTCAGCAGCGAGACGGTGGGCGTGAACAGCGACCAGGTGCGGTTGAGCTTGTCGTTGACCTGCAGGTTGTAGGCATTGGCCACGCGGAAGCGCTCGGCTTCGCGGCGCTCCTGCGCAAAGGCCTTGACCACGCGGATGCCCGGGATGGTGTCGGCCAGCACGTTGGTCACCTCGGACCACACGCGGTCGATCTTCTCGAAGCCGGTGCGCAGCCGGTCGCGCACCACGTGGATCATCCAGGCGATGAAGGGCAGCGGCACCAGCGTGACCACGGCCAGCAGCGGGTTGATGGAGACCAGGATGACCGCGGTCATCACGATCATCAGCACATCGTTCGCAAAGTCGAGCGCATGCAGCGAGAGGAACACGTTGATGCGGTCGGTTTCCGAGCCGATGCGCGCCATCAGGTCGCCGGTGCGCTTGCCGCCGAAATAGTCGAGCGGGAGCGTGAGCAGATGCTCGTAGGTGGTGGTGCGCAGGTCGGCGCCGATGCGCTCCGACACCAGCGCCAGCAGGTAGGTGCGCGCCCAGCCCAGGCCCCAGCCGACCAGCGCCGCGCCCAGCAGACCGCTCAGGTAGAGCCCGACGCGCGCCGGGTCGATCTTCTGCCCGTTCTGGAACGGAATCAGGATGTCGTCCATCAGCGGAATGGTCAGGTAGGGCGGCACCAGCGTCGCGGCCGTGGAGACCAGCGTCAGCAGGAAGCCCGCGATCAGCTGCTTGCGGTAGGGCTTGGCGAAGCGGCCGAGCCGCAGCAGCACCCAGGTCGAGGGCGGGGTCTGGAGCTCGGCGTCGGGCAAGGCCAGGTCGTCGCCGTCGGGCTCGGCTGTCGCCTCGGCGACAGTGCCGTTCTCGCGCTGGCCGAAGAGCTTGAGCAGCCGCAGCGCAGCCGGCTGGCTCGCCAACGTGTAACGCCAGCGCGCAAGGCGGCCTTCGGCGCCCACCAGGTCGAGCGTTCCAACGCCCGAATGGTCGCTCAGATGGAGGCGGAGCGATGAATCTGATAGTGTCCACTCACACCACTGGCCATCCGGTTGCAGCGCCAGCAGCCGCCGGTCGGTGAGGGCCACGAGCCCAAAGGTAAACAGAAGTTCATCGTCAAGGTCAACCGGCAGTGTGACCAGAACGTTTTCCGCGGCTACGAGCCGGCTTTTCAGCGCGTCTGAGGCCGCCTCGATTTCGCCCTCCCGGGTGCCGACTGGATCGTGATGTTGCATTGTGTTTCTTTGACTCTTGCCCGTCGCGGGCCGCAGGGACCGCGCCATGGCGTCCTTTGTCGGGCGCCGATTCTGACCGATTGCCATGGGCGCGCTTGAAGGCGCCGCGGTGCTCGGCCAAAGCACATCGAACGTTTGCATGACCCGTTTCGACGACATCCGCCTCCTGCGCATCAACTATTTGCGCGGTCCCAACCTCTGGACCTACCGGCCCGTGCTGGAAGTCTGGCTCGACCTGGGCCAGCTGGAGGACTACCCCTCCAACAAGATCGAAGGCTTCACCGACCGGCTCACGGCCCTGCTGCCGGCGCTCATCGAGCACCACTGCGGCGTGGGCGAGCGCGGCGGCTTCATCCAGCGGCTGACCGAAGGCACCTGGTCGGGCCATGTGCTCGAGCACGTGGTGATCGAGCTGCTGAACCTGGCCGGCATGCCGACCGGCTTCGGGCAAACCCGCAGCACCTCGGAGCACGGCGTCTACCGCATGGTGTTCCGCGCGCGCGACGAGCAGGTGGCCCGCGTGGCGCTGGCCCAAGGCCACCGCCTGCTGATGGCGGCCATCAACAACGACCCGTTCACCGCAGACGACGTGCAGAAGGCAGTCGATGCGGTCAAGGCCAAGGTCGAAGACTGCTACCTCGGCCCGAGCACCGCGGCCATCGTGTCCGCCGCCACCGACCGCGGCATTCCGCACATCCGGCTCAACAGCGGCAACCTGGTGCAGCTGGGCTACGGCGCCAACCAGCAGCGCATCTGGACTGCCGAGACCGACTACACCAGCGCCATCGGCGAATCGATCGCGAGCGACAAGGAGCTCACCAAGTCGCTGCTCGCGAGCTGCGGCGTGCCGGTGCCCGAGGGCCAGGTGGTGGCCAGCGCCGAGGAAGCCTGGGAAGCCGCCGAGGACATCGGCCTGCCGGTGGCCGTGAAGCCGTCGGACGCCAACCACGGCCGCGGCGTGTCGCTCGAACTGACCACGCGCGAGGAAGTCATGGCCGCCTTCGCGGTGGCCGAGCCCGAAGGCAGCGACGTGATGGTCGAGCGCTTCATCCGCGGCCACGAACACCGCCTGCTGGTGGTGGGCGGCGAGGTGGTGGCGGCCGCGCGCGGCGAGATCATCACCGTGACCGGCGACGGCAAGAGCACCGTGGCCGAGCTGATCGACAAGCAGCTCAACAGCGATCCGCGCCGCGGCGCCGAAGAGGAATATCCGCTCGACCTGATCGTGCTGGACACCGACGCCAAGCTGCAGCTCGAACTCAAGCGCCAGGAGCTGGACGGCGCCTCGGTGCCGGCGGCCGGCCGCGTGGTCACGATCCAGCGCAACGGCAACATGGCCAACGACTGCACCGACCAGGTCCATCCTGAAGTCGCGCATGCTGCCGTGCTGGCCGCGCGCGTGGTGGGCCTCGACATCGCGGGCATCGACCTGGTGGCGCAGGACATCGGCAAGCCGCTCGGCCCGCAGCGCGGCGCCATCGTCGAAGTGAATGCCGGCCCCGGCCTCCTGATGCACCTGAAGCCGGCCGTCGGCTCGCCGCGTCCGGTGGGCCGCGCGATCTGCGACCACCTGTTCCCGGGCGATGCGCCGGGCCGCATTCCCGTGATCGGCGTGGCCGGCTCGCGCGACACCGCGGTGCTCGCGCGCCTGGTCGCCTGGCTCATCAACCTGGGTGGGCGCCACACCGGCCTGGCCTGCCGCGACGGCCTGTTCCTGGAGCGCCGCCGCGTCGATGCGCGCGACAGCGCCAACTGGGAGGCCGGCCGCCGCCTGCTGGTGAACCGCGCGGTGCAGGCCGTGGTGATCGAGAACGGCGCCGAGACCATCCTGCGCGACGGCCTGGCCTACGACCGCTGCGAGATCGGCATCGTGACCGACCTCGACGGCGCCGAGGCGCTGGCCGACTACGACATCACCGAGAGCGACCAGATGGTCAAGGTGCTGCGCACGCAGGTCGACGTGGTGCTGGGCGAAGGCACTGCCGTGCTCAACGCGGGCGATCCGCGCGTGGCGGGCCTGGCGCCGCTGTGCGACGGCGCCGTCATTCTTTACGCGGCCGACCCGCAGGCCGCCGCGCTCACCGCGCACCAGGCCGCCGGCGGCAAGGCCGTGCTGGTGCGGCAGGACCGCGTGGTGCTGGCCAACGGCAGCAGCGAATCCTTCCTGCCCGGCCTTGGCCGGCTGACCGTCTGGCGCGCCACGCACGCGGGCGTGAACCTGGAGAGCCTGCTGGCCGCGGTGGCCGCGGCCTGGGCGCTGGGCATTCCGCTGAACCTCATCGGCGCCGGCGTCGAGGCCTTCGAGGCCGACCTGCAGGCGGCGCTGGCCTCGCTGCAGCTTTCGCAGACGCAGCCGCTTTCGTCCCCCCAACTGCAACTCGCCTGAAGCGCACCGCCGCCCCATGAAAGTCACCCGTATCCGCGCCTTGCGCGGCCCCAACCTCTGGAGCCGCCACACCGCCATCGAAGCGGTGGTTGCCTGCGAAGGCGACGAGAACGCCATCAGCCGCCTGCCGGGCTTCGAAGCGCGCCTGCGCGCGCTGTTCCCCAACATCGGCGAACTGCATCCGATGGTGCTGGGCCAGCCGATGGCCGTGGCGCACGTGCTCGAGAACGCCGCCGTGGCGCTGCAGGCCCAGGCCGGGTGCGCGGTCAACTTCGGCCACACCTCGCCCACGGTGGAAGACGGCGTCTACCAGGTCGTGTTCCAGTACAGCGAAGAGGCCGTGGGCCGCCGCGCCATCGAACTGGCCGAACAGCTGATCGCGGCCGCGCAGGCCGACACCGCCTTCGACGCCGCCGCCGCCATCACCGAGCTGCGCGACCTCGACGAGTCCGAGCGCCTGGGCCCGAGCACCGGCTCCATCGTCGATGCCGCCGTGGCGCGCGGCATTCCCTACCGCCGGCTCACCAGCGGCAGCCTGGTGCAGTTCGGCTGGGGCTCCAAGCAGCGGCGCATCCAGGCGGCCGAGGTCGACAGCACCAGCGGCGTGGCCGAATCGATCGCGCAGGACAAGGAACTCACCAAGCAACTCCTCAACGCTGCCGGCGTGCCGGTGCCGCTGGGCCGCCCCGTCTCCGATGCGCAGGACGGCTGGGCCGCGGCCATGGAAATCGGCCTGCCCGTGGTGGTGAAGCCGCAGGACGGCAACCAGGGCAAAGGCGTCACGGTCAACATCACGACCCAGGAGCAGCTCACGGCCGCCTACGACTCGGCCTCTGCCTATGGCGAGGTCATGGTCGAGAAATTCCTGCCGGGCTTCGACTTCCGCCTGCTGGTGGTGGGCGACCGCCTGGTGGCCGCCGCGCGGCGCGATCCGCCGCATGTGATCGGCGACGGCAGCGCCACAGTGCGCCAGCTGGTGGACGCAGTGAACCTCGACCCGCGCCGCGGCGAAGGCCACGCCACCTCGCTCACCAAGATCCGCCTGGACGACATCGCCATCGGCCGCCTCGAGGCCCAGGGCCTCACGCCCGACAGCGTTCCCACGCGCGGCCAGCGCGTGGTGCTGCGCAACAACGCCAATCTCTCCACCGGCGGCACCGCCACCGACGTGACCGACACCGTGCACCCCGAAGTGGCCGCGCGCGCGGTCGATGCGGCGCAGATGGTCGGGCTGCACATCTGCGGCGTCGACATGGTCTGCGAAAACGTGCTGCGCCCGCTCGAGGAGCAGCACGGCGGCGTGGTCGAGGTCAATGCCGCGCCCGGCCTGCGCATGCACATCTCGCCCTCGTTCGGCCGCGGCCGCGCGGTAGGCGAGGCCGTCATGGACACGATGTTCGCGCACGGCGACGACGGCCGCATTCCGGTGGTGGCCGTCACAGGCACCAATGGCAAGACCACCACGGCACGCCTCATCAACCACCTGCTCTCGTCGAGCGGCCTGCGCACCGGCATGACCAACACCGACGGCGTGTACGTCGACGGCCGCCAGACCGACAGCGGCGACTGCAGCGGCCCCAAGAGCGCGCGCAACGTGCTCATGCACCCCGACGTGGATGCGGCCGTGTTCGAAGTGGCGCGCGGCGGCGTGCTGCGCGAGGGCCTCGGCTTCGACCGCTGCCAGGTGGCCGTGGTCACCAACATCGGCAGCGGCGACCACCTGGGCCTGAACTACATCACCACCGTCGAAGACCTCGCGGTGCTCAAGCGCGTGATCGTGCGCAACGTCGCGCCCGACGGCTATGCCGTGCTCAATGCCGCCGACGTCAACGTCGCCGCCATGGCCGCCGGCTGCCCCGGCCACGTGATCTTCTTCACCGCCGACCGCCAGCACCCCGTGATGGCCACGCACCGCGCGCAGGGCAAGCGCACCGTCTACGTCGACCAGGACACGCTGGTGGCGGCCGAAGGCTCCTGGCGCGAGCGCATCGCGCTGCGCGACGTGCCCATCACGCGCAGCGGCACCATCGGCTTTCAGGTCGACAACGTGATGGCCGCCGTGGCCGCCGCATGGGCCGTGGGCCTCGACTGGGACACCATCCGCAGCGGCCTCGCCAGCTTCCTGAACGACGCGGCCGGCGTGCCGGGACGCTTCAACGTCATGGACTACCGCGGCGCCACCGTGATCGCCGACTACGGCCACAACACCGACGCCATGCGCGCGCTGGTCTCGGCCGTGGACACCATGCCGGCCAACAAGCGCTCGGTGGTGATCAGCGGCGCGGGCGACCGGCGCGATTCCGACATCCGCGACCAGACCGCCATCCTCGGCCAGGCCTTCGACGACGTGATCCTCTACCAGGACGCGGCCCAGCGCGGCCGCGCCGACGGCGAGGTGATGGCGCTGCTGCGCCAGGGCCTGCAGGGCGCGGCCCGCACGCGCTACATCGACGAGATCCGCGGCGAGTTCGTCGCCATCGACACCGCGCTCGCGCGGCTGCAGCCGGGCGACCTGTCGCTGATCCTGGTCGACCAGGTCGAGGAAGCGCTCGCGCACCTCGCGCAGCGCATCGCGGCGGGCTGACACGCCCCGGGCCGGCCACGCCGGACCATGCCGGACACGTCCCACACGCAGGGGCGAGTCCGGCCGGGTCTGCTGTCTGTGCCGTCCCACACCCTGCAAGGGATGCGCTGGACCACACTGTGTGTCCGGTCGCGCTTTCGGAGGGCGCGCCTCAACCAGGAGCACCCGATGACAACAACAGTTCGTTCCACCCTTTGTGCTGCCGCGCTTCTTGCAGCCAGCGGTTTGCTGGTGCCCGGCGCATCGTTCGCGCAGGCGCAGGCGCAGGCGCAGGCGCCCGGCACGGCCGCGCGCGCACAGCAGGAGCGCGCCACCTGCGACGGCGTGCAGCAGGACCGCGCGGCCTGCCTGCGCGAAGCCGGCGCCGCGCGCCAGGAAGCGGGACGCAACGGCCTCACGAGCGCGAGCCCCGGCCGCTACGACGCCAATGCGATGGCGCGCTGCCGCGAACAGCCCGCGGCCGACCGCGCCGACTGCGAGGCCCGCCTGCAGGGCGGCGCACGCACCAGCACCGAAGGCAGCGTGATGGGCGGCGGCGTCATCCGCGAAACAGTGACGCCATTGCCGGCACAACCGGCTGCACCCGCACGCTGACCGGCATGGGCTGCGAGGAACCCGATGCGGCCCGCCTTGTCCAACAGCTTCATGTCTCAGGTCACTCCAAGGAGCACCCCATGAACAGCACCACCCGTTCGATGATTGCCGCCCTGATCGCAGTGGGCGGCCTGGCCGCCGCCACCTCGGCCTCGGCCCAGCCGCGCCGCGGCGACTCCACCTACCAGCAGGAACTCGCGGTCTGCGGACACAACCAGCAGGACCGCGCGGCCTGCATCCGCGAGGCCGGCGCCGCACGCCAGGAAGCTGCGCGCGGCGGCCTGACCAGCGCCCCCGACTACCAGCGCAATGCCCTCGCGCGCTGCGGGCTCCAGCCACCGGCCGACCGCGCAGACTGCGAAGCCCGCGTGATGGGCGGCAGCGGCAATACCCGCGGCAATGTGGATGGCAGCGTGATGGGCGGCGGCGTGATCCGCGAATCGGTCACCACCGTCGTCATGCCGGCACCCGCCGCCGCGATCCCGGCGCCGATGCCCGCGCCTTCGCGGGTCCCGCCACCGGCCATTGCGCCCATCGCGCCGATGGAACCGGCACCGATGCCGGCGCCCATGCCGGCGCCCATGCCGGCGCCCATGCGCTGAAGCGCTGAAGCTCGCTATCCAGCGGCTTCCCGTCGCCCGCCCTGGCCGGGCGGCGGCGGATGCGTGCACCACGCCCGTCAAGGGCAATGACCCTCGCTTGTCACACGACTGTCATAAAGCGCGGCGGCATGCTAGCTATAGTTCGCGGTCTCTGCCTACCGAGGAACACTATCCCATGAATGCCATCAAGGTCGCTCGCCGATTCATAGAAACGGACCCGGCCAACGAGTCGGCCAAGATCCTGGCGCAGCTCGTGTTGGCGCTCGAATCCGAACGCAGCTTCGAGTTGGTCACCCTCTACAGCCTTGATTACAAGAGCTTCGAACTCGCCATGGACATCCTGAAGGAATGGCGGCTCGACCGCTATTACGCAAGCAAGTCGAAGCTGTTCGACCTGTCCTTGCAAGTGAGCGAGCTCGAGAAGAGCTGAGCCCCAAGCTGCCGGGTGCGCCGCGCACTCAGACGAACATCCCTCCGGATGCTTCGATGCGCTGGGCATTCACCCAGCGGTTGCCCTCCCCCAGCAAGCCCGCGATCGCTCCGCCGATATCGTCGGGCTGGCCCACGCGCCCGAGCGCGGTGAAACCGGCCACCATCGCGTTCACCTGCGGGTTGTCACGCACCATGCCTCCACCGAAGTCGGTTTCGATCGCACCCGGTGCGATCGTGTTGGCCGCAATGCCGCGCGCGCCGAGTTCCTTCGCGAGGTAGCGCGTGAGCGTTTCCACTCCGCCCTTCATCGCGGCGTAAGCGGAGGCACCGGCGATCGAGAACCGCGTGAGCCCCGAGGACACATTGACGATGCGTCCGCCGTCGTTGATGAGCGGCAGCAGCTTCTGCGTGAGGAAGTACGGGCCCTTCAAGTGCACGTTGAAGAGCATGTCGAACTGGGCTTCCGTCGTGTCCTCGAAGTTCGCGTGCAGGCCCACGCCGGCGTTGTTCACCAGGAAGTCGAAGCGCTCGCGCTGCCAGGTGGCAGCCAGCGCCGCCCTCACCGAATCCGCGAATGCGGCGAAGGTCGTGCTGTCCCCGACGTCCAGCTTGAGTGCGACTGCGCGGCGCCCCTTCGCCTCGATCTGCGCCACCACCGCCTGCGCGCTGGCGTCGTTCGACACGTAGGTGAGGATCACGTCGACGCCATCGGCGGCGAGCGCCAGCGCGGCGCTGCGGCCGAGGCCGCGGCTGCCGCCGGTAATGAGTGCGATGCGGGATGAATTGGCGGTTGTGGAAGCTGTCATTTCAAAGTCCTTGGTGGGTTGATCGATGAGTCGATGGGTGGACTTTAAAAATTACCGGCAGAAAGATAAATTCCGAGAAACTGCGCACACTGTTACCCAGAAAGGAAACAATCCTCGGCCATGAACACCGACGAATTGCGCATCTTCTCGAGGGTGGCCGAACTCGCGAGCTTCAGCCGTGCCGCGGACCAGCTCGGCCTGACCCGTGCGCGCGTTTCGGTGGCCGTGCAGCAGCTCGAGGAGCGGCTGGGCACGCGGCTCCTGCAGCGCACCACGCGCAGCGTGCGGCTCACCGAGGACGGGGGGCGCTTCCTCGACCGCTGCAAGGACTACCTGGCCGAGGGCGAGCAGCTCGCCACCATGTTCCGTTCGCAGGCCGGCGGCCTCACGGGGCGGCTGCGCGTCGACCTGCCGAACGCCATCGCGCGCGACCTCGTCATTCCGCGCCTGCCCGAATTCCTGGCGCGGCATCCCGCGCTCGAAGTCGGCATCAGCACCTCGGACCGCCGTGTCGACCTGGTGCACGAAGGCTTCGACTGCGTGCTGCGCGTGGGCATGCTCGGCGATTCGGAACTCGTCGCGCGGCCGCTCGGTGCCCTGCGCATGGCCAATGCGGCGAGCCCCGACTATCTGCGCGCGCACGGCACGCCCCGCACGCTCGACGACCTGGCGCAGCACCGGGTCGTTCATTTCGCGCAGACGCTCTCTTCCAGCGACGCAGGCTGGGAGTACCTCGACCCCGCCGATGGCGTGTACAAGACATGGCCCGTGCCTGCGACCGTCACGGTGAACGGCACCGACGCCTACCAGGCGGCCGCGCGGGCCGGCCTGGGCCTGATCCAGGCGCCGTTCGCGGGCCTGGAAGCGAGCCTGGCTGCGGGCGCGCTGGTGCAGGTGATGCCGGAGTTCAACGCGCGCCCGATGCCGGTTTCGCTGCTCTATGCCAACCGGCGCCAGCTCGCACCGCGCGTGCTGGCCGTGATGGACTGGCTGACCGAGATCGTCGCGCCCTACTTCGTCGAAGGGCGCGGCGCCGTTGTCAACGTCCCCAGCGCAGCACCATCGGGTCGAGCCGCTTTGCCGTCTCGATCAGGCCGGCGCGCGTCTCGGGGTGCATCGCCGGCAACGGATGGCGCGGCGCCTCGCAAGCGATCACGCCGCCCTCCTTCATGAGCGACTTGCAGGCCAGAAGGCCCGCCTGGCGGTTCTCGTAGTTGATGAGCGGCAGCCACTGCTGGTAGAGCGCGAAGGCCTTGTCGCGGTCGCCCGCGCGGTGCGCCTCGATGATCGGGCGGATGCCGTCGGGATAGCCGCCGCCGGTCATCGAGCCGGTGGCGCCGGCATCGAGGTCGGGCATCAGCGTGATGGCCTCCTCGCCGTCCCAGGGACCTTCGATGGCATCGCCGCCCAGGCGGATCAGCTCGCGCAGCTTCGAAGCGGCACCGGCCGTTTCGATCTTGAAGTACGCAACGTGCTCGATCTCCCTGGCCATGCGCGCGAGGAACGGCGCCGACAGCAGCGTGCCGCTCGCGGGGGCGTCCTGGATCATGATCGGGATGCTCACCGCATCGGACAGGCCGGCGTAGAACTCGAAGATCTGCGGCTCGGGCACGCGGAAGGTGGCGCCGTGGTAGGGCGGCATCACCATCAGCATGGCCGCTCCCATGTCCTGCGCGCGCCGGCTGCGCTCGGCGCAGATGCGGGTGCTGTAGTGGGTGGTGGTGACGATCACCGGCACGCGGCCCGCCACATGCTCGAGCACCGTGCGCGTGAGCACTTCGCGCTCCTCGTCGGACAGCACGAACTGCTCGGAGAAGTTGGCCAGGATGCACAGGCCGTCGGAGCCGGCGTCGATCATGAAGTCGACGCAGCGCTTCTGGCTCTCGAGGTCGAGCGCGCCCTGTTCGGTGAAGGTGGTCGGCACCACCGGGAAGATGCCGCGGTATCTGGGAGTCATGGTTAATCAGTGTGAATGGCGGGGGACGCCGGCGCCGCGGCAGCCGACGAGAAAATCGAAGTCGCAGCCTTCGTCGGCCTGCAGCACGTGGTTGACATAGAGCTTCTGGTAGCCGCCGCCGCGCGTGCTCATGGGCTGCGCGTCGGTGCTGGTGAGCGAAGCCAGGCGCGAGGCCAGCTCTTCGTCGCTGATGTCGAGGTGCAGGCGGCCCGCATCGCAGTCGAGTTCGATCCAGTCGCCGTCGCGCACCGCCGCGAGTGGTCCGCCGTCGGCCGCTTCGGGCGCGACGTGCAGCACCACCGTGCCGTAGGCCGTGCCGCTCATGCGCGCGTCCGAGATGCGCACCATGTCCTTGATGCCCTGGCGCAGCAGCTTGGGCGGCAGGCCCATGTTGCCGACCTCGGCCATGCCGGGGTAGCCCTTGGGGCCGCAGTTCTTCATCACCAGCACCGAGCTCGCATCGACCTCGAGGCTTTCGTCGACGATGCGCGCCTTGTAGTGCTCCAGGTTCTCGAACACCACCGCGCGGCCGCGGTGCTTGAGCAATTCGGGCGATGCCGCCGAAGGCTTGAGCACCGCGCCGCGCGGCGACAGGTTGCCGCGCAGGATGCGGATGCCGCCGTCGGCGATCAGCGGCTTGTCGAGCGGGCGGATCACCTCGTCGTTGAGGCTCGGCGCCTCGCGCACGTTGTCCCAGATCGACCGGCCGTTGACGGTGAGCGCGCCGGGGTGCGGCAAGAGGCCGCTCTCGCCCAGGCGCCGCAGCACCGCGGGCAGGCCGCCCGCGTAGTAGAACTCTTCCATCAGGAAGCGGCCCGAAGGCAACAGGTCGACGATGGTCGGCGTGTTGCTGCCGATGCGCGTCCAGTCCTCGAGCTCCAGGTCCACGCCGATGCGCCCCGCAATGGCCTTCAGGTGGATCACCGCATTGGTCGATCCGCCGATGGCGGCGTTGACGCGAATGGCATTCTCGAAGGCCTCGCGCGTGAGGATCTTCGACAGCGTGAGCCCCTCCTTCGCCATCTCGACCGCGCGCATGCCCGACATCTGCGCGAGCACGTAGCGCCGCGCGTCGACCGCGGGAATGGCCGCGTTGTGCGGCAGCGAAGTTCCCAGCGCCTCGGCCATGCAGGCCATGGTCGAGGCCGTGCCCATGGTGTTGCAGGTGCCGGCCGAACGCGACATGCCGCCTTCGGCCGAGAGGAACTGGTGCAGGTTGATCTCGCCGGCCTTGAGCGACTCGTGCAGCTGCCACACGGCCGTGCCCGAGCCGATGTCCTTGCCGTCGAGCTTGCCGTTGAGCATCGGCCCGCCCGTGACCACGATGGCCGGGATGTCGCAGCTGGCCGCACCCATCAGCAATGCGGGCGTGGTCTTGTCGCAGCCCGTGAGCAGCACCACCGCATCGACCGGGTTGCCGCGGATGGCCTCTTCCACGTCCATGCTCGCAAGGTTGCGCGTGAGCATGGCGGTGGGCCGCAGGTTCGATTCGCCATTGGAGAACACCGGAAACTCGACCGGAAATCCGCCCGCCTCCGAGATGCCGCGCTTCACATGCTCGGCGATCTTGCGGAAGTGCGCATTGCAGGGCGTGAGCTCCGACCAGGTGTTGCAGATGCCGATGATCGGCCGGCCGTCGAACTCATGGTCCGGTATGCCCTGGTTCTTCATCCAGCTGCGGTACATGAAGCCGTTCTTGTCGGCCGAGCCGAACCATTCGGTCGAGCGCAGCTTCTTCTTGGGGGTTTGGTCCGGCATGCGGAGTTTCCTGAAAGCGAGAAAGAAAAAAGGAAGAACGCGTCAGCGCCGTGGCGTACGCGAAGTGAAGAAGCGCTGCAGCAGGCAGAACACGAAGAGCAGCGCACCCACCACGATGCGCGTCCACCATGAGCTCAGCGTGCCATCGAAGGAGATCAGCGTCTGGATGATTCCGAGCATCAGCACGCCGAACAGCGTACCCGCCACATAGCCCACGCCGCCCGTGAGCAGCGTGCCGCCGATCACCACCGCCGCAATCGCATCGAGCTCCAGCCCCAGCGCATGCAGGCCGTAGCCCGAGAGCATGTAGAAGGTGAAGATCACGCCCGCCAGCGCCGAGCAGAAACCCGACAGCGTGTACACGCCCACGATCGTGGAGCGCACCGGCAGGCCCATCAGCAGCGCCGACTGCTCGCTGCCGCCAATGGCGTACACCGCGCGGCCGAAGGGCGTGCAGTGCGCAATGAACACCGCGGCCAGCAGCACGCCGATGGCAATCACTGCGCTGATCGACAGCGAGGCCTCGCCCCAGACCGGAATGCGGATCTGCGAGACCTCGGCATAGAACGCGTTGGTGATGCTGATGGAGTCGATGCTGATCAGGTAGCAGAGCCCGCGCGCGAGGAACATGCCCGCGAGCGTGACGATGAAGGGCTGCAGCCTGAAGCGCTCGATGAGCAGCCCCATGAACGCGCCGAACGCGGTGCCCATGGCCAGCACCAGCGGAATCACCACGGCGGGGCTCCAGCCGTGCTTCTCGACCAGCGAGGCCGACACCATCGTGGTGAGCGCGATCACCGAGCCCACCGACAGGTCGATGCCGCCCGAAAGAATCACGAAGGTCATGCCCACGGCCACGACGATCAAGAAGGCGTTGTCGATCAGCAGGTTGAGGAACACCTGCGCCGAGAAGAAGCCGTCATAGCGCATCGAGCCGAGCGTGGCCATCAGCATGAACAGCGAGATGGTCGCGGCCAAAGGAAAGTACTTCGGGTTGAGCCCCGCCTTGCTCCCTCTCCCGCGAGCGGGAGAGGGTTGGGGTGAGGGTGTAGCCGCTTCGATCACCGCGCTCATGACTTGGCTCCCTCATGCACCGGCCGCTGCACCAGCGCGCGAACCTCCGACCTGAATTCAGGCGACTGCAGCAGCATCACCGCGAACACCACCACCGCCTTCACCACGAGATTGATCTCGGGCGGCACGCCCAGCGAGTAGATCGCATAGGTCAGCGTCTGGATGATGAGCGCACCGATCACGCTGCCCATGAGGCTGAAGCGCCCGCCCGTGAGCGCGGTGCCGCCCAGGGTCACGGCCAGGATCGCATCGAGCTCCAGCAGCTGGCCGGCGTTGTTGCCGTCCGCGCTCTTGACGTTGGAGCTGATCAGGAGGCCCGCCACGCCCGCGCACAGGCCGCAGAACGCATAGGCGCCCACGACGAGCCTGCGCGCCTGCACGCCGGCCACGCGCGCAGCCGTCGGGTTGATGCCCACCGCCTGGATGAAGAGCCCGAGTGCCGTGCGCGTGATGGCCAGGTAGAGCAGCACGAACACCGCGGCCACGATGAACAGCGAGAACGGCAGGCCCAGCAGGTAGCCGCTGCCGAGGAAGAAGAAGGGCTTGTAGTAGATGGTGATGATCTGCCCGTCGGCGATGAGTTGCGCAACGCCGCGGCCCGCCACCATGAGGATCAGCGTGGCGATGATCGGCTGCATGCCGACCTTGGCCACCAGCATTCCGTTCCAGAGGCCGCACAAGAGCGCAACGCCCAGGGCCGCAAGGATCGCGAGCGGCATCGGAAACCGGCTCACGTCGCTCGCCACCGAGCCGCCGATCATCCAGGCCGCGACGGCCGCCGCAATGGCCACCACCGCGCCCACCGAGATGTCGATGCCGCGCGTGGCAATCACCAGCGTCATGCCCAGCGACACCAGCACCAGCGGCGCCGCGCGGTTGAGGATGTCGATCAGGCTGCCATACAGATGGCCGTCGCGCCATTCGAGGTGCAGGAAGCTGGCGTTGAACGCGGTGTTGACCGCGAGCAGCAGAAGCAGCGTGACGAGGGGCCAGGCGAGGCGGTGGCTCATCGCGCGGACCAGGAGGGTGCTGGCGCTATTCATGTCAGGCTCCACCGAACACCGTGCAACGCATCGGTCTTGCTCCCTCTCCCGCTTGCGGGAGAGGGTTGGGGTGAGGGTGCGGCCTGCGCGAAGGCCGGCTGCTTATCGAAGGCCCCTACCCTCACCCTGGCCCTCTCCCGCGAGCGGGAGAGGGGACAACACGGAGACAGCGTGTGCGTCATGCTGCTGCAATCATTTCGTAGACCTCATCCTCGGTCGAACCACCTGGGAGTTCGCCCACCTTCTGCCGGTCGCGCAGCACCACGATGCGATGCGCGACGCGCACCACCTCGCTCATCTCCGACGAGATGAAGATCACCGCCATGCCCGCCTTCGCGAGCCGCAGGATCTCTTCCATGATTTCCTGCTTGGCCGCCACGTCGATGCCGCGCGTGGGTTCGTCCAGGATCAACAGGCGCGGCTCGGTCGCGAGCCAGCGCGCGATCATGGCCTTTTGCTGGTTGCCGCCCGAGAGCAGGCCGATGGGGGTTTCCACGCTCGCGGTCTTGATGCCCAGCGATGCGACAAAGCGCTCCGCGATCACTGTCTGCTCGGCGCGCGAAAGGAAGCGCCGCACGCCCAGGCGCGCCTGCAGCGCAAGCGCAATGTTCTCGCGCACCGACAGCTCGGCCACGATGCCGTCGGTCTTGCGCTCTTCGGGGCACAGTGCGAGCCCTTCGCGGATGGCATCGGCCGGGTTCGAAAAGCTGACGGAACGGCCATCGATGCTCAGCACGCCGCGGTCGGGCGCTTCGAGCCCGAACAAGAGGCGCGCAAGCTCGGTGCGGCCCGCGCCCAGCAGGCCCGCGATGCCGACCACCTCGCCGGCACGCACGCGCAGGTCGGTGGCCTGCAGCTGTCCTGCCTGGCCCAGGCCCTCGGCCTGCAGCAGGGCGGGCGCCGCTTCATCGAAGGCCGGCAGCGCCGCCGGCCGCGCCGATTGCGCGGCCAGTTCGCGCCCCAGCATCGCGGCAATCAATGCCTGCGGGCCGAGGTCCGCGGCGCGCCACTCGCCCACCCAGTTGCCGTTGCGCAGCACCGTGATGCGATCCGACACCGCATACATCTGGTTGAAGAAGTGCGTCACGAAGACGATCGCGAGCCCCTCGCCGCGCAGGCGGCGCAGCACCTCGAACAGCTTCTCGACCTCGTCGTCGTCCAGGCTCGAGGTCGGCTCGTCGAGGATCAGCACCTTCGACGACACGCCCAGCGAGCGCGCAATGGCCACCATCTGCTGCACCGCGACCGAATAGCTCGACAGCAGCCGGCTCACGTCGATGTCGAGGCCGATGCGCGCCAGCAGTTCCTCGGCGCGCCGGTTCACCGCCGCCCAGTCGATGCGAAAACCCTGCGCCGCGCCGCAGCGCGGATAGCGGCCCGCGAACACGTTCTCGGCCACCGAGAGGTTCGGGCACAGGTTGACCTCCTGGTAGACCGTGCTGATGCCGAGCTTCTGCGCCTCCAGCGGCGAGGCGGGATGAATGGGTTGTCCGTCCAGGTGCATCTCGCCGCCGCTCGACGGAAGAACCCCCGTGAGCACCTTGATGAGCGTCGACTTGCCCGCGCCGTTCTGCCCCATCAGCGCATGGATCTCGCCGGGGTACAGCCTGAGCTGCACGTCGCGCAGCACCGGGATGCCGCCGAACTGCTTGTGGATGCCCCGCAGTTCGAGCACGGGGCTGGTGCTGCTCTGGCTCATGCGCCTACTTGTTCTTGTTGTAGACGTCGATGAACACCGCCGCCAGCAGCACCAGGCCCTTGATGACCTGCTGGTAGTCGATGCCGATGCCCAGGATCGACATGCCGTTGTTCATCACGCCCATGATGAAGGCGCCGATCACCGCGCCCATCACGCGGCCCACGCCGCCCGAGGCCGAGGCCCCGCCGATGAAGCAGGCCGCGATCACGTCGAGCTCGAAGCCCAGGCCCGCCTTGGGCGTGGCCGTGTTGAGCCGCGCCGCGAACACCAGGCCCGCGAGCGCGGCCAGCGCGCCCATGTTGACGAAGGTCAGGAAGGCGAGCCGCTGCGTCTTCACGCCCGACAGCCGCGCCGCCTTCTCGTTGCCGCCCAGCGCATAGATGCGCCGGCCGATGGTGGTGCGGTTGGTGACGAAGTCGTACACCACGATCAGCACCGCCATCACGATCAGCACATTGGGCAGGCCCTTGTAGGTCGAGAGCAGGTAGCTGAAGAACAGGATGATGGCCGCGAAGAACAGGTTCTTCACCAGGAAGAACACATAGGGCTCGGTTTCCATGCCGTGCGCCGCGAGCTTGGCGCGCCCGCGCAGCTTGAAGAAAACCAGCGCCGCGGCGGCCAGCGCGCCGACCACCAGCGAGGTGATGCGCAGCCCACCGCCATCGAGGCCGCCCAGCGGATCAGGAATGAAGCCCGAGCTCAGCCGCTGGAACTCGACCGGGAACGGCCCCACCGACTGCCCCGCCAGCAGCGCCAGCGTGAGCCCCTTGAACACCAGCATGCCCGCGAGCGTGACGATGAACGAGGGGATCTTTCGGAATGCGACGAACCAGCCCTGCGCGGCGCCGATGACCGCGCCCGCCGCAATGCTGATGATGGCCGTCGGCACGAAATGCCATTCGTACTCCACCATCAACACCGCCGCCAGCGCGCCGATGAAGCCGCAGACCGAGCCCACCGACAGATCGATGTGCCCCGCCACGATCACCAGCAGCATGCCCAGCGCCATGATGACGACGTAGCTGTTCTGCAGCAGCAGGTTCGTGAGGTTCAGCGGCCGCAGCAGCGTGCCGTCGGTCAGCACCTGGAACAGCACCATGATCGCGACCAGCGAGATCAGCATGCCGTATTCGCGCAGGTTGTTCTTGAGGAAGCCGGCGTGCAGCTTCGGGGCGGCTTCTGGCATGGGGACGGCGGCGTTCACCGCGTTGGCGTCAGGCTGCGACATGGACAGAGCTCCCTGCGCTCACGATCGCATGCATGATGCGCTCCTGCGAAGCCTCGGCGGCCGGAAATTCGGCCACGAAGCGGCCCTCGTTCATCACGTAGATGCGGTCGCACATGCCGAGCAGTTCCGGCAGTTCGGAAGAAATCATGAGAATGCCTTTGCCCTCGCTCGCGAGCTGGTCGATGATGGTGTAGATCTCGTACTTGGCGCCCACGTCGATGCCGCGCGTGGGTTCGTCGAGAATCAGGAGTTCGGGTTTGGTGAAGAGCCATTTGCTGAGCACCACCTTCTGCTGGTTGCCGCCCGACAAATTGACCACCAGTTGCTCCACGCCCGATGAACGGATGTTGAGTGCGCGGCGGTAGTCGCTCGCCACCTTGAATTCGCGCGCGTCGTCGATCACCATCGAACTGGAGACCGCCTCCAGGTTGGCCAGGCTCACGTTCTTCTGGATGTTTTCCTCCAGCACCAGCCCCAGGCCCTTGCGGTCTTCGGTGACATAGGCAATGCCATGGTCGATGGCCTTGCGCACCGTGCCCACGTCCACCGGCTGGCCGTGCATCAGCACCGTGCCGCTGATGCGCTGGCCGTAGGACTTGCCGAACACGCTCATCGCAAGCTCGGTGCGGCCTGCGCCCATGAGGCCTGCGATGCCGACGATCTCGCCCTTGCGCACGTGCAGGTCCACGCCCTTGATCTGCTCACGGTCGGCATGCAGCGCGTGGTGCACACGCCAGTCGCGCACCTCGAACACCGTTTCGCCGATCTTCGGATCACGCTGCGGATAGCGGTGCGCCATGTCGCGCCCGACCATGCCGCGGATGATGCGGTCCTCGCTGATCGGCTGGCCGCGGCAGTCCATGGTTTCCACCGTGGCGCCATCGCGCAGCACGGTGATGGAGTCGGCCACCTTGGCAATCTCGTTGAGCTTGTGCGAGATCAAAATCGATGCGATGCCCTGGCGCTTGAGCTCCAGCAGCAGCATCAGCAGCGCATCGCTGTCGTTCTCGTTGAGGCTGGCCGTGGGCTCGTCGAGGATCAGCAGCTTGACCTCCTTGGCCAGTGCTTTCGCAATCTCCACCAGTTGCTGCTTGCCCACGCCCAGGTCGGTCACCAGCGTGGTCGGCGGCTCCTTCAGGCCGACCTTGGCGAGCAGCTCGCGCGTCTTCGCATAGGCGGCGAACCAGTCGATCACGCCGCCATGTGCGATCTCGTTGCCGAGGAAGATGTTCTCGGCAATGGACAAGAGCGGCACCAGCGCCAGCTCCTGGTGGATGATGATGATGCCGAGCTTCTCGCTGTCGGCAATGCTCCGGAAGCGGCGCAGCTCGCCCTCGAAGTGGATCTCCCCGGTGTACGAGTCGCACGGGTAGACGCCGCTCAGCACCTTCATGAGCGTCGACTTGCCCGCGCCGTTCTCGCCGACCACCGCATGGATCTCCCCCGCGCGCACCGCCAGGTTGACATCGCTGAGCGCCTTCACGCCCGGAAATGTCTTGGTGATGCCGCGCATCTCGAGGATGCTGGGCGTACCCGCTGCTGCCATTCCAACGCTCACTTGACCTGGCTTTCCTTGTAGTAGCCGCTGTCGACCAGCACCTGCTTCCAGTTGCCGCCGTCCACGCTCACGGGCTTGAGCAGGTACGAGGGCACCACCTTGATGCCGTTGTTGTAGGTCTTGGTGTCGTTCACCTCGGGCGTCTTGCCCGACAGCATGGCGTCTGCCATGGCCACCGTGACCTTGGCCAGCTCGCGCGTGTCCTTGAACACGGTCGAGGTCTGCTCCTTGCGCAGGATCGACTTGACCGAAGGAATCTCCGCGTCCTGGCCCGAGACAATGGGCATCGGCTGCGACGCCGAGCCGTAGCCCACGCCCTTGAGCGACGAGAGAATGCCGATCGACAGCCCGTCGTACGGCGACAGCACCGCATCGACGCGGTCCTTGCTGTAGTAGGCCGACAGCAGGTTGTCCATGCGCGCCTGCGCCACCGCGCCGTCCCAGCGCAGCGTGCCGACCTTGTCCATGCCCATCTGCTTGCTGCGCACCACCAGCTTGCCGCTCTTGATGTACGGGTCCAGCACCGACATGGCGCCGTTGTAGAAGAAGAAGGCGTTGTTGTCGTCCGGCGAGCCGCCGAACAGCTCGATGTTGAACGGGCCCTTGCCGCTCTTCAGCCCGAGCGCCGCCTCGATCGACTGCGCCTGCAGCACGCCGACCTGGAAGTTGTCGAAGGTGGCGTAGTAGTCGACGTTCTTCGAGCCCTTGATGAGCCGGTCGTAGGCGATGACCTTCACGCCCTTGTCGGCGGCCTTCTGCAGCACGTCGGACAGCGTGGTGCCGTCGATGGCCGCGATGACCAGCACCTTGGAGCCTTTGGTCACCATGTTCTCGATCTGCGCGAGTTGGTTGGGGATGTCGTCGTCAGCGTACTGCAGGTCGGTCTTGTAGCCCTTTTCCTTGAAGTACTTGACCATGTTGGCGCCATCGGCGATCCAGCGGGCCGACGACTTGGTCGGCATCGAGATGGCGATCGGGCCCTTGTCCTGCGCATGCGCGAGCGGCGCGATGCCGGCGACGGCCAGTGCGATGCCTGCGAGCGAGGCCTTGAGGAAGTTGCGTTTCATGGGTGTTCGCTCTCAGTACTTGCGGTTGGGAAACTCTTTGGCGGCGACTTCCATCGGGAAAATCGTCTCCTCGGTCACGATGCGCTTGGGCAGCGGCTTGCCGGCCTTGATGTCCTTCACGGCGCTCATCAGCTGGGGGCCGAGCAGCGGGCTGCATTCGACCGACACGTTGAGCTTGCCGGCGATCATGGCTTCGAAGGCGCCCTTGACGGCATCGATGGAGATGATCGTGATGTCCTTGGCCGGCTTCAGGCCCGCTTCCTCGATGGCCTGGATCGCGCCGATGGCCATGTCGTCGTTGTGCGCGTAGAGCACGTTGATCTTCTTGCCCTCGGCCTTCAGGAAGGCTTCCATCACTTCCTTGCCCTTGGCGCGCGTGAAGTCGCCGGTCTGCGAGCGCACGATCTTGAACTTGGGGTCGGCCTTGATGATTTCCTCGAAGCCCTTCTTGCGGTCGATGGCCGGTGCCGAGCCCACGGTGCCCTGCAGCTCGACGATGTTCACGTCGCCCTTCTGGTCCTTCATCTTCTCGACCAGCCAGCGGCCCGCCTTGCGGCCTTCCTCGACGAAGTCGGAGCCCATGAAGGTCACGTAGAGCGAGTCGTCCTTGGTGTTCACCGAGCGGTCGGTCAGCACCACCGGGATCTTGGCGGCCTTGGCTTCGCGCAGCACGGTTTCCCAGCCCGATTCGACCACCGGCGAGAAGGCGATCACGTCCACCTTCTGCGCGATGAACGAGCGGATCGCCTTGATCTGGTTTTCCTGCTTCTGCTGCGCGTCGGAGAACTTGAGCTCGATGCCGGCTTCCTTGGCCGACGACTTGATCGACTCGGTGTTGGCGGTGCGCCATTCGCTCTCGGCGCCCACCTGGCTGAAGCCGAGCACGATCTTCTTCTGCGCCAGCGCGGTGGCGGGCAGGAGGCCGCCGAGCGAGGCGGCGGCGAGCGCGATATTGAGGGTGCGGCGATTGAGTTTCATGGGATGTCTCCTTCTTTCTGAGTGCTTGCTTGCTTGCTGATGAAAACCGTCCGTGGTGGTCAGGCCAGCATGTAGCCGGTCTTGACCGTCGTGTAGAACTCCGCGGCGTGGCGCCCTTGTTCGCGCGGCCCGTAGCCCGACCCCTTGCGCCCGCCGAAGGGCGCGTGGAAATCCACGCCCGCCGTCGGCAGGTTGACCATCGTCATGCCGACCTCGGCATGGCGCCTGAAATGCATCGCGTGCTTGAGCGAGTTGGTGCAGATGCCCGCGCTCAGGCCCGAAGGCGTGTCGTTGCACAGCGCCAGCGCCTCGTCGTAGTCGGCGGCGCGCAGCACGCAGGCCAGCGGGCCGAAGATTTCCTCGCGCGCGATGCGGTGCCCGGGCTGGGCCAGGAACAGTGCGGGGCTCATGTAGTGGCCGGCCGTGGCGCGCTGCAGCGGCTCGCCGCCCCACACGTGCTCGGCGCCCTCTTCGCGCGCAATGCCGACCCAGGCCAGGCTGCGCGCGAGGCGCTCTTCATCGACCAGCGGCCCGACGTCGATGCCGCGTTCGAGCGCATGGCCGATCTTCAGCGCCTTGAGCCGTTCGCGCAGCCGCGAGACGAAGGCATCGTGCACCGCGGCCTCGACGATCAGCCGGCTCGACGCCGTGCAGCGCTGGCCGTTGGAAAAGTAGGCGCCCTGCACCGCGCAGTCGACCGCATGGTCGATGTCGGCATCGGCCAGCACCACGAGCGCGTTCTTGCCGCCCATCTCGAGCTGCACCTTGGCGCGCCGCGCGGCGGCCGCCTGCAGGATGCGTTCGCCGTTGCGCGCCGAGCCGGTGAAGCTCAGGGCATCGACCAGCGGGCTGTCGACCAGCGCCTGGCCGGCCTCGCGGCCGCTGCCCATCACGAGGTTGAACACGCCCGCGGGCAGTGCGGCGCGGCTGATGATCTCGGCCAGCGTCCAGCCGCAGGCCGGCACCAGTTCGGCCGGCTTGAACACCACGCAGTTGCCATGCGCGAGCGCCGGCGCAATCTTGGTTGCCGGTACCGCCAGCGGCGAATTCCACGGCGTGATGAGCCCGGCCACGCCCACCGGCTCGCGCGTGACGTCGACCTGCACGCCCGCGCGCAGCGAGGCCATGTTCTCGCCACCGCCGCGCAGCGCCTCGCCCGCAAAGAACTTGAACACCTGCCCCGCGCGCGCCGCCTCGGCCACTGCCTCGGGCAGGGTCTTGCCGACTTCGCGCGCCAGCAGCAAGCCCAGCTCGTCCTTGCGCGCCAGGAGTTCGGTGCCGATGCGGTCGAGCACGTCGGCCCGGCGCTGCGGCGTGCTGTGGCTCCAGTGGGAAAAGGCATCGGCGGCCGCGCGGATGGCGGATTCGACCTGGCGGCGATCGGCGCGTGCGTATTCGGCCACCACTTCGCTGGTGTCCGAAGGATTGGCGCTCACACCGGTGGTCGCGCTGGTTTCCCAGCGGCCGTTGATGTATTGCCGCACGTTCTGATGGATCTCGCCGTGAATCACCTGCGCGCCGACCTTGTCTCTGGTTTTGGAAGTGCGGCGAGTCTATGAACAGAATTGATATCAATCCAATCATTTTTTCGACAAAATGCATATCAATCGCCGGATTCTGGAAAACCCTCTGAGCACAAAGCTTTAACAAACAACACCCCACGAGACATGACCAACTACAACCACTGGTTCATCCGCGCCCGCCTCAAGACGCGGCAGTTGCTCCTGCTGGTGGCGCTGGCGGAGGAAGGCAACATCCACCGCGCGGCCCAGGTGCTCAACATGACGCAGCCGGCCGCTTCCAAGCTGCTGAAGGACCTGGAAGACGTGCTGGAGGTGCCGCTGTTCGACCGGCTGCCGCGCGGCATGCGGCCCACCTGGTACGGCGAAACCATGATCCGCCATGCCCGCGTGGCGCTGGCCAGCCTGAACCAGGCGCACGACGAACTCACCGCGCTCAAGGCCGGCCGCTTCGGCCAGGTGGGCGTGGGCGCCATCACCGCGCCGGGCCTCACGCTGATGCCGCCCGCGGTGGCGATGGTGAAGCGCGAGCAGCCCGACCTGCGCGTGTCGCTCGAGATCGAGACCAGCGCGGTGCTGATCGAGCGGCTCGAGCAGGGCAAGCTCGACATCCTGGTGGCGCGGCTCTTCGCCGAGCACGACAAGTCGCAGTTGCGCTACGAAGCGCTGGCCGAGGAGCCGGTGTGCGCGCTGGTGCGCCCCGGCCATCCGCTCCTGGGCGTGAGCGGCCTCACGCTGCGCGACGTGGTGGGCGCCGGCTGGATCGTGCCGCCCGCGGGCAGCGTGCTGCGCCACCGCTTCGAGCTGATGTTCCAGGAGGAAGGCCTGGTGCCGCCGAACAACATCATCGAGAGCTCGGCCCTGCTCTTCATCACGCGCATGCTGCAGCAGAGCGACATGGTGGCCGTGCTCGCGACCGACGTGGCGCGCTACTACGCCGCGCACGGCATCGTGTCGCTGCTGCCGCTGGACATGCCCTGCCACATGGACGCCTTCGGCATCATCACGCGCACCGACCGGCTGCTGTCGCCGGCGGCCAAGGTGATGATGAAGGCGCTGAAGACCGCGAGCCTCAGCGTCTACGGCCGCAAACTTGAAATGGACTGATCAGGTCCAGCCCGCGTCCACGGTGAACTCCTGCGCGGTGCACATCTTCGCGTCGTCCGACGCGAGGAACAGCACCATGCGCGCGATGTCCTCGGGCATCAGCTTGTCGGGCAGGCACTGGTTGCGCTTGAGCGATTGCTCGCCCTCGTCGTCGAGCCAGAGCTGCACCTGCCGCTCGGTCATCACCCAGCCGGGCGACACGGTGTTGATGCGGATGCGGTCGCGGCCCAGTTCCACCGCCAGGCCGCGCGTGAGGCCGTTGACCGACGACTTGGCAATCGCATAGCAGGGGTAGCCCGAGCCCTTGGTCTGCCAGCCCGTGGAGCCCAGGTTGACCACCGAGCCGAAGCCCAGCCGCCGCATGCCCGGCACCACCGACTGGATCGCGAACAGCGCGGGCCGCTCGTTGATGGCCATGCGGTTGTCGTAGTAGTCGGGCGTGACCGATTCGAGCGTGTGGCGGTCGTCGCTCGCCACGTTGTTGACCAGCACGGCAAAGTCGCCGAGCTCGGCAGCCGCGTCGGCCACGGCCTGCTGCAGCGCGCCGATGTCGCGCACGTCGCAGGCGCGCCACCACGGCGCGGCATGGCCTTCCTGCGCGATGCGCTGCGCGAGCGCGGCGCTGGCGCCTTCGGCAATGTCGACGAAGGCCACGCGTGCGCCCTGCGCGGCGAATGCGGCCACAATCGCCGCGCCAATGCCGCTGCCGCCGCCGGTGACGAACACCGTGCGGCCCTTCAGGCTGGGATGGATCGAAAGCTGCGGGGAATCCTTCAAGATGGGTGTCTCCAGAGAGCTGGCCGTGACATTGCAAAATCAATATCACTTAATGCCAAATAGTTTAGTTTCTATTATCAATATGCCTTGATACGATCCGCCGCGTCAAGGACAGAGACAACAAAGGCGCAAAACAAATGACCCAGACCGGCCGCACCGCATCCACTCCCACGCCCCTTGGCGCGCCATCGATCCTCGGCCAGCCCGAGTGCCTGTGGCCCGCAGGCGCCACGCTCGGCGAGGGCACGCTGTGGTCGCCGCGCGAACGGGCGCTCTACTGGATCGACATCCTCGAAAGCCGCCTGTACCGGCTCGACCCGGCCAGCGGCGCGCGCCGCAGCTGGCAATTCGACGAGGAGATCACCGCGCTGGCCGAGCGCGCGGGCGCGCCGGGGCTGATCGTCACGATGCGCCGCGGCTTCGCCTTGTTCGACCCCGCGGTAGATGCGGCGCCGCGCTACCTGCACCAGCCCGAGCCCGACCGGCCCGGCAACCGCTTCAACGACGGCAAGTGCGACCGGCAGGGCCGCTTCTGGGGCGGCACCATGGACTTCGATTGCGTGGCGCCGACCGGCGCGCTCTACCGCTTCGACGCCGACGGCCGCTGCACGCGCCACGATGACGGCTTTGCGGTGACCAACGGGCCGACCTGGTCGCTCGACGAACGCACGATGTACTTCAACGCCACGGTCGAAGGCCGCGTGTATGCCTACGACTTCGACAGCGCAGCCGGCACCGTGGGCAACAAGCGGGTGTGGCTTCGCTTCGCAGAAGGCGACGGCCTGCCCGACGGCATGACGACCGACGCGGCCGGCCGCCTCTGGATCGCGCGCTGGGGTGGCCACTGCGTGAGCTGCCACGACCCGGTGAGCGGCGCCGAACTGTGCCGCATCGAACTGCCCGCAAGCAACGTCACGGACTGCGCCTTCGGCGGCGAGGACCTGTGCACGCTCTACATCAGCACCGCGCGCAGCGGGCTCACGGCCGAACAGCTCGAGGCCGAGCCGCTGGCCGGCGGGTTGTTCGCGGTGCGCATCGGCAGCCCCGGCCTGCTTGCGGCCGAGTTCGGCGGCTAGGCCAATGTGCCGAAGCGGTGCAGCGTGCTGCTGCTGAACACTTCGCCCGGCCGCAGCACCGTCGAAGGAAAGTCCGGCTGGTTCGGCGAATCGGGACAGTGCTGCGTTTCCAGGCACAGCCCGGCGCCGCGCCGCAAGCTCTCGCCATCGGCGCCGCGCAGGCTGCCGTCGAGGAAGTTGCCCGAATAGAACTGCACCGCCGGCTCGGTCGTGTGCACCTCCATCACGCGCCCTGATGGCGCATGCTCGAGCCGCGCCGCCAGCGCGAGGCCGGCCGGTTCGCGGTCGAGCACCCAGTTGTGGTCGTAGCCGCCGGCGATGCGCAGTTGCTCGTGCGCCGCATCGATGCGCTCGCCGATCGGCGTGGCCGCGCGGAAGTCGAACGGCGTTCCGGCCACCGGCGCGAGGCCGAGGGGAATCAGGCCTTCATCCACGGGGCAATAGCGGCTCGCGGGAATCGTGAGCCGATGGTCCAGCACCGCGCCCTCGCCCGCCAGGTTGAAGTAGTCGTGGTGGCTCAGGTTCAGCACGGTGGGCCGGTCGGTCACGGCGCGGTAGTCGATGCGCCAGCTGTTCTCGGTGCTGCTGAGCGCGTAGCGCACCGTCAGCTGCACTTCGCCCGGAAAGCCTTCTTCGCCGTCGGCGCTGGTGTAGCGAAGCTCGATCGCGATGTCGCCCGCCGCGCTGTCCGCCGGCACCGGCTCGATCTGCCAGAAGCGCGTGCCGAAGCCCTGGTGCCCGCCGTGCAGCGAGTTGGCGCCGTTGTTCAGCGGGAGCTGGTGCTGGGCGCCGTCGAGCGTGAAGCGGCCACCCGCGATCCGGTTCGCATAGCGCCCGACGATGGTGCCAAGGTGCGGATGCGGGCCCAGGTAGTCCGCGAGGCTCGGCAGGCCGAGCACGATGTTGGCGCTGTGGCCATGCCGGTCCGGCACGCGCAATGCGGTGACGATGCCGCCATGGTTGATGGCGCTCAGGCGCAGGCCCAAGCCGTTGTCCAGGGTGTATTCGGTCACGATGCGCCCGTCGGGCATGCGGCCGAATTCGCGGGTGGTGATGCTGCTGCTGTTGCTGTTCATCGACGGTGTTTCCAGTAGGCAATGAGCCCGGAGAGATAGTGCTCCACGTCGTCGATGCGCACGCGGAAGCTGTGGTGCTTGATGAAGAACGAACCGGCGATGCGGTCCGGGTTGCGGAAGAACATCGCGAGCTCGGGCCAGAAGTGGCCATTGGCCAGATAGCGCGCGCGGTGCTCGAGCGCGCGGTCGAACTTGGCGCGGTCGAAGCCTTCGAGCAGCGGGCGCAGCGCGGGGTCGGCGGCCAGGCGCTCCACCATCTCGCGCGCGGCCATCATCAGCTCGAGCAGGGTCGGGAAGGTGGTGATGCGCTCCAGCACGAAGTCCAGGTAGTCGGCCACGTTACGGAGGCCGAACTGGTAGTAGCGCGTTTCGGGCCGAACTCGTGTGAGCTCGTTGACGCAGTAGCTGAGCCAGTGGTCGTGCGCGCGCCAGTGCTCGGCGGCAATGAAATGCTCGAAGCCCTTCTCGACCACGGCGAGCCAGCGCTCGTCGCGCGTGAGCCCGTACAGGCGCATCAGGCCGAAGGCGGCTTCGCCGTCGTAGTAGATGACGCGGAAGGCGTCCTTCACTTCGAGCGAGGGGTAGTTGAGCACGTGCACGAAGCGTCCGCTGGCCGGGTCCTGCATGGCCTGGATGCCGAGCGCGAGCTGCTCCATCAGCGGCAGGTACTGCGGATCGCCCGTGAGCTCCGTGTACTTGACGAGGGCCAGCAGGCACACCGCGTTGCCGCCGAGCTTGATCTCGTCGCCGACGTCCAGCAGGTAGGCCGCGCGCGTGCCATCGGGCAGCTCGGCCTGGCGGATCAGTCGCTTCGTCAGCAGCGACAGCGAGCGGTCGATGGCCGCTTTCTGGCTGTCGCTGCGGGTCAGCTCCCAGGCCTCGAGCAGCGCATAGGTCGAGCTCGCGTGGCGCAGCGTGTTGTAGGTGGGGATCGCGCGGTCGAAGCACGGGAACCAGCCGTAGTGGAACTCGCCCGTGGGCTTGATCTGCGCCGCGAGATAGTCGCTCGCGCTGTCCACCAGGCTGCGCACCTGGCCGGCGCCCCACTCGGGCAGCGTGCGATAGCCCGCCGCCTGCCCCTTGGGGGTGATCGGCCACGCGCCTTCGGCGTCGGCATAGGCCGCGCGCGTGGTGAAGCACCACACCGGCGCCGCGTCGTCCTGCGGAAAATCGAGCTCGGCACCGAAGCGCCGCTTCGCATGAAGGCGCAGGTTGCCCGGATTGGGCTCGGCATGGCCCACCGTGCCGTTGTAGAAGACGGCGCTGCCGTTGATCTCCGGCGCGAGCAGCGCCACGTCGAACTTCGCGTCGAAGGACACGCCCAGGTTGAAGTAGTTGCGCTTGGTGCGCGCCAAGCGGGCCTTCAGCGCGCCCCAGTTCATCGGCTCGACCTGGTCGACCAGCTCCACGCGCACGCGGCGCGGCTGCATGCCGATGCGCTGCACGAGCGCAATCGCCGCATCGCTGGCCTGTTGCCAGGCCTGCTCGGTGGTTTCGGCGCGCCCGGCGACCACGCGCGCACGGCTCGTGCCGTCGCCTATCGCAATCAGCACCACGCAGCCGGCCTCGGGCGTGGCGGCGGCGCCGGGCAGCGTGCCGTCCGGAGCGGCCAGGAGCTGCCTGGCGCGGTTCAACAGATCGATGGGGAAAGTCGGTTCTTGGGTCATGCAGGCGCGAATGATGACAGGCCGTGCGCGCTCCGCAAATCGGCGGCCCTTGCCTGCCGCTCAGGCCCAGGTTTCGAGCACCGCGCTGCGCACCGCCTCGACGGCGCTCGCGTGCCGGCCTTCGGCTGCGAGCCAGCAGAGCCAGGTGCGCGAGCGCCAGCCGTTCCAGATCGCGAGCTCGCCGTTGCGCTGGCCCTGCTCGGCCTGGTCGAGCCGCAGCAGGCCCGCGCCCATGCCGCTGGCGACCATGCTGCGCACCGCGCTTTCGCTGTCGGCCGTGCGGCCCTGCCGGTAGTCGCGGCCGGCGCCCGCGAAGAGCTTCTCGAGGTGCGTGCGCAGGATGCACGAGGGCGGCGTTCCCACCCACGGCAGGCGGGTGAGCTCGTCGAGCGTGAGGCCCGGGTGGGCCTCGGAAAGCGGCAGCGGCAGCGTCACCACAAGTTCGACCGGAACGAGGCGCAGCAGCTCCATGCCTTCGACCTGCTCGCTGTCGCTGAGCGCGTAGGCGCAGTCGAGCTCGCCGCGCTGCACCGCTGCCAGCGTCTCGAACGACAGGCCCTGCCGCAGCTGCAGCGTGACCTGCGGATGGCGCTCGGCGAGCTTGACCAGCACCTCGCCGAGCCTGAGCGCCACCGGGTCGACCACGGTGCCGAAACGCACCACGCCCTGCGCCGCGCCGCGCAGCTGCTCGGCGGCCGAGCGCATGCGCATGGCCGAGGCCAGCGTGCGCTCGGCTTCCTCGAGCAGGCTGCGGCCGGCCTGCGTGGGCACCATGCCGCGCGGCGTGCGCTCGAACAGCTTCACGCCCAGTTCGTCCTCCAGCGCCTTGAGCTGTGCGCTGACGGCCGGGGCGCTGGTGAACACGCGCTCGGCGGCGCGGGTGAGGCTGCCCTCCTTCGCAATGGCGACGAAGGTCTTCAGTTGGTAGAGCTCCATGGCGCAAATTGTGAGCGCTGGCGCGGCCTGCGTCCCTTCGTTTTTTTGGAGCGCCCGGTCCAAAGAAGCGAATGGCCGCGCGGCGTGGAAAAGCCGAAGCTTGGCGCCATCGATCCAATGCAACGAGGCCCGCACACCATGTCCACCGCCAATCCACGCCCGCTCGGCATTGCCGCGCTGCTGCTCGCCACCTCCGGGTGGGGCGCCATGTTCCTTGTCGGCAAGGACGTTCTGCACCACGTCGAACCCGTGTGGCTCACGCTGATCCGCTACAGCATGTCGGCCCTGCTGTTCGCCGCGCTGCTGCTGCCGCGCGGCGCGGCGCCCTGGCGCAAGCTCCGTCTGCACGCGCTGCCGCTGGCATTGCGCGGCGCCGCGGGCTTCGGCGTCTTCAGCGTGATGCTGTTCGTCGGGCTCGCGCATTCGGTGCCCTCGCACGGCGCGGTGATCGTGGCCACCACGCCCATGACCACGCAACTGATGCGCTGGGCCTTCGACGGCGTGCGGCCCGCGCGGCTGGCGTTGCTGGCAACGGCGCTGGCGCTCGCGGGCGTCGCCATGGTGTCGGGCCTGCTGTTCGGTGGCGCCTCGTCGGCCGGCTCGACGCTCTTCGGCGATGCGGTGGCCTTTGCCGGCACGCTGGGCTGGATCTGGTACACGCGCGGCGCGGCGCGCTTTCCCGCGCTCGACGTGGTCGAGTATTCGGCCCTCACGGTGCTGGCTTCCTGGCCGCTGCTGCTGGCGGGCGCGCTGCTCGCCACCGCCTTCGGCGCGAGCCACGCACCCAGTGCGGAGGGCCTGCGCCTGTCGTGGCACGCGCTGCTGTTCGTGGGCCTGGTGCCGTCCGCCATCTCCGTGCTGGCCTTCAACTACGGCGTTCGCACGCTGGGCGCCGTCACCGGCACGGCGTTCCTGAATTTCGTTCCGGTGTCGGCCTTGCTGATGGGCGTTGCGCTGGGCAAGCTGCCCTCGGCCAACGAGCTGGCCGGCATGGCGATGGTGGTCGGCGGACTGCTGCTGCATACGGCCGCGAGCCGCAGGGCGGCGGCCGCACCCGCAGCGCGCGCCGCGGGCGGCAACACCGCAGGCTACCGCGCCTGCGGCGCCAGCGCGCGATAGAAGTAGGTGGTGTCGCAGGGCGCGCCGCCGGGCAGCAGCGCATAGCCTGGAATCACGCCGACGCGGGTCCAGCCGAGCCGGGCATAGAGCCGCTCGGCCTCGGCGCTGGAGGTGTCGAGCACGAGCAGGCTCTTTCCGTGCTCGTGCGCGAGCTGCTCGGCGGCCTGCATCAGCAGCGCGCCGATGCCCTGGCGCCGGGCGCGCCGGTGCACGAGCATCTTCGAGACCTCGGCGCGGTGCGGCTGGTTCTCGGGCTGCCCGAGCACCAACTGCACGGTGCCGACGATGCCTTGCGCATCTTCCGCCACCAGCAACGCACGCTCGCCGCTTGCCACGCCTTCGGCCACGCGCTGCCAAAAGGCCTGGGCGCGCTCGGGCGTGAGCGGCAGCATGAAGCTGACCGAGGCGCCGCCTTCGACGCAGTCGACGAGCACGTCGGCCAGCTGCCGGACATGGACGTCGTCGACGCTGGAAAGAAGGCGGACGCGTGGCGCGGGGGTTGTTGCCGCAGTTTGGGTCATGTCATCTCCAGGAAGAGGGCGAGGTGGCGATCACGACGGCATAGCGCGCGATCTGCCGGGTGGGGTTGTAGTAGCTGGTGGGGCGGTCGAGCACCAGCGCCAGGCAGTCGCCCACGGCGAGCCGGTGGCGGTCGTCGCCGAGCGTGACTTCGATGCTTCCTTCGAGCACCCACACCTGCTGGTGAACCTGGGGTTCCCGCGGGCCGGTTTCGTAGGCCACGCGCGCCTTGGGCGGAAAAAGAATCTCGACGATGTGGATCGGCGATGCGGAGCCGCCGGGCGACACGTTGCGGCGCACATAGCCCGAATGCGGATCGCGCCATTGCGGCTGGTCGGCCAGCCGGGACACCGGCCCCGACGCGGGCACCGGCGCCTCGAACAACGACGCCAGCGGAACGCCGAGGCCGGTTGCGAGTTTTTCGAGCAGCACCGCCGTCGGGCTGCTTTCGCCGCGCTCGATGAGCGAGATCATCGAGCGGCTGACGCCGCAATGCGCCGCCAGCGCATCGAGCGAAAGGCCGCGGTCGGCGCGCAGGTCTCGCACGCGCTGCGCGATGCGGTCGTTGAGGCTGGGTGATTGGATTTCCATGATGTCGGAGGAATATCCAACATCATGGATGAGAAGTCAAGCGGCGGCGCGCGACCGAACCG
This sequence comes from Variovorax sp. SPNA7, assembly GCF_033807855.1. Taxonomy (NCBI): domain Bacteria; kingdom Pseudomonadati; phylum Pseudomonadota; class Betaproteobacteria; order Burkholderiales; family Comamonadaceae; genus Variovorax; species Variovorax sp. SPNA7. Next base: position 1,088,667 of record NZ_CP138513.1, on the reverse strand, counting down.
ACTGGATCGGTCGATATCATGCGGCGAATGAGCCAGGGCAACTGGCCAATCAAAGGGAGAACGATGTCATCTGCACTTCTTCAAAGGCGAGGCACTGCGATGAAGGCGGGCTGGCGACTCGGTTTGCATGTCGCGCTATGGGTCGTTGCCTCGCCGCTGGTTCAGGTGCTGGCAGGCTCCGTCGGGAGCAGCGCGTTCTCTTCATTGGGAGAGTTCGCGCCGATGCTTACGCTCTTCATCGAAGTTTCGATCCTCCTGCCTTGGGCCGCATGGATCTATTGGCGCTGTGTGCCTCATGCGCCGGGGGTGGGCCGCCGGATCGTGTACGCCGTCGCCTTTGTGTGCGTGCTCTGGGGCGCCGGCTATGCGGCTCTTTGGGCAACCTGGTTTCTCGCCACCATGCTGTTTGGAGCGTAGAAGGCGCGCTTCATTCTTTCGGCCTCGACGACGCCTCCCACGAATCAGGCGTGGTCGCGACCAGCTCCTTGAGGTTGGACCAGGGCTTTGCGCCCGGCACGGTGATGCCGCCCGTGATCGCGACCTTCGCGAAGGCGATCATCCGCTCGCGCAGGTACTGCCTGTCGCTCTCGGGCCAGGTCTCGATCGAATGAGGTGCGCGGGCCACCACGATTTCGCGTGCACCGCGAATGCGATCGTAGGCGGCCACGGTGCCTTCCAGTGTTTCGGCGCGGTCCCACAGGCCCTTGCCGAAGAAGGCGGCCGGCCACTTGTGCATGCCTGCGAGCGGCGCCGAGTTCGGATAGAAAAGGATGTGATGGTCCGCCGCCATGCCGCCAAGGAACAGGTTGCGGTCGGCCAGGTCGGGCGATGCGGGCAGGTAGCCCGCGCCGCTCGCGAAGGACGCCAACAAAATGGCGCCCTTGATGTTCGAGAGCCCCTTGGGCGGCTGGCATTCGGGCACCGGCATGTCGTAGCTGCACGCGCCCGAGAAGTTCTTGGCCATGGCCCATGCGGTCGACATCGAGCCGCGCGAATAGCCGCCGAGCAGGATCGGAATGCGCGTCGACTTCATGCCGCCCAGCAGCTTGCCGGCCGCCTCCTCGCCTTCAAGCACGCGGCCATCGGGCGCGAGCAGCCGCAGGCCGTGGCCGGTGTCGAACTGCGCGAGCACGCGAAACACATCCTCGCCCTGCTCCAGCGTGTGGGTGTCGCTGAATCCGCCGGAGATGCCCTCGCCGCGCCGGTCGTAGGCCAGCACGTCGAAGCCCGCCTGGTTGAGCGCATCGAGGTTCTCGCGCCACCAGCGCTGGCCCATGGTCTCGGTGGTGGCATTCGGGAACTTGACGTCGACCGCCCTGCCCGTGGCCGGGTCGATGCGGTAGGGCTTTTCGTCGGGGTGCTGGATCGCGGTGAGCTGCCCGCCGCCGCCCGGCGCCATGACCACCAACGCGCGCATCCTGCCGCCCTTGCCATCGTCGACACCGCGCCCTTCGATGTACCAGCCGCGCAGCTTGACCGGATCGGCCATCTTGAGGTCGATGCGCTCGAAGCTGTCGCGCGGCACGGTGAACTCGACCACGAAGGTGCCGGCATCGGCGCGCGCAATCGCCTCGGCATAGGGCGCCTTGGCGAAGAAGGCCGGGCGCCGGATCTGCCGCAGGTCGACAAGCCCTTCCGGATCGATCCTGCCGGAGGGATCGACCACGCCGGTCGAACGCGTCGCGCGCGCCTTGTTCGGCGGCAGCCAGCGCTGCATCTGCGCATCGATGCGCGCGAAGCAGGCGGCATCGGCCTTGCATGCGCGCCAGCGCTCCTTCAGCCGCGCATCGGTGAATTCGTCGACGTGGTAGTCGCTTCCGGCATAGCCCGCGGGCGGACGGTAGGCGTTGACGCCGAGCGGCACGCAGACGGTGCGGCCATCGGCTTGTGGCAGCCGGTAGCCGGGCAGCTCGTGGTTGCGGTCGACGCCCACCCACGCGCGGCAATCGGTGGGCGGCGGCGCTGTCCGCGCGCTCCTGGATGAAACAGCATCGCCATGCGAAGCGCAGCCGCCGATGGCCAGGGCCGCCGCGAGCACCGCACCTGCGGCCGGGCCCATGCGAAAGAACGTGCGCATGCTTTCGTCTCCTTTCGACCCCGCGCCCCGCGCGGTTTCATCGCTACAACAGCATGAAGGCCGCGGCCGCCACGAGCGTGGGCCCGAGCGCGCCCAGCAGCAGTCCGCCAGCACCGATGGTCTCGTCGGAGAAGCCGCTCTTGAGCAGCGCGACGCCCGCGGGATTGGGCGCGTTGGCAATCACCGTCAGGCCGCCGCCGGCCACCGCGCCGGCCACGAGCATGTACTTCGATTCGTCCGAGATGTTCGTGATCAGCGAGCCCAGGTAGGTGAGCGCCGCGTTGTCGGTGATGGCCGTGAGGCCCAGCGCACCGAAGAACAAGGCCAGCGGCTCCAGGCTGGAGACGACCGGCTCCAGCCACCAGCGCTGCATGCCGCCGAGCACCACCAGCCCGGCCAGGAAGAAACCGACGAGCAGCGCCTCCTTGATGATCAGCGGACTCTGGTGGCGCTCGTAGGCCTGCGCGAACCCGAGGAACATCAGGAAGAGCCCGAGGAACGCCACCGGATGATGCGCGAACAGCACGATGCCGGCCAGCAGCACGAGGTGCGTCAGGGCCACGGCGAGCGGCACGGGTGCTTCGGAGAGCGCCGCGTCCGCGGCCGATGCGGCGGGCAGGTGCTTGCGCAGCACGAAGGTGGCCACCGTGGCGTTGACGAGCACGGCCACCGCAGCCTTCCAGCCGAAGGTGGCGAGCATGAAGGCGCTGTCCCATTGCCAGGTCGAGGCCACCATGAGCACCGGCGGCGCGGCGTACGACGTGAGCGTGCCGCCGATCGACACGTTGACGAACAGCACGCCCAGCGCAAGGTACTTCACGGCTTCGGGCACCTTCGGCCTGAAGATCTGCGGCGCGAGCATGAGCGCCGCAATGGTCATGGCCGCGGGCTCGGTGACGAGCGAGCCCAGCAGCGGCACGGCCGCCAGCCCGAGCCATGCCGCCGCAACGGGCGTGGGCAGCGGCAGCACGCGCGCAATGAGGCTCACGCCCGACATGACGGTGCGCAGCACGGGCCGCGAGGCAGCCACCACCATGACGACGAAGACGAACAGGGGCTCGGTGTAGTTGCGCGACTCCGCATAGCCGAGTGCCTGCTCGCCGCCGGCCAGCAGGGCCATCGCAAGCACGAGCACGATGGCCCAGAAGCCGAAGACGACTTCCACCTCGCCCAGCAGGTGGAACAGGCCGGCGTGCCGGGGGAAGCGGTGCGACAGCCGCTCGAACTGCTTGGCGGCAAAGGTGTGGATGAGCGCCACGGCAAAGATGGCTGCGGCAACGTACTGGATGGTGGGCTCTTGCATGGGGGGATGACGTGACTGATCCGCGTGGCGGCCCGACCATCGCATGAACCTGCGGCGCCGCAAACAAGAAGCAAGCGGCCCCGCACCCGGCCCCAGTTTAATGGGCCCGCTGGCTAGGGCTGCTGCTGCAGTCGCTGCAGCAGCTCCGCGCTCGGATAGCCGTCCGCGGGCAGGCCGACGCTGCGCTGGTAGCGGCGCAGGCCTTCGCGCGTGGCGGGGCCCATGACGCCATCGGCCGCACCAGTGGCAAAGCCACGCTGGGTGAGCGCGGTCTGCAGTTCGGCGATCTGGCTGCGCGAGAGCGCCGACAGGCTTCTTGGCCATGGCGCCTGCACGTCGGGGCCGCCGCCGAGGCGCTGCGCGAGCAGGCCCACGGCGAGCGCGTAGTTGGTCGAGTTGTTGTAGCGCAGCACGGCACGGAAGTTCGGCCCGACCAGGAAGGCCGGCCCCTGCGCGCCCGCGGGCAGCAGCACCGAGCCGTCGGCAAACTCCGGCAGCGGCTGGTCGTCCATCGCCTTGATTCCCTCGGCCGCCCACTGCGCGCTCGGTTGCCGCACGGCCATGTCGGCGCGGCCGTAGTCGAAGCCCGCCGGCAGCCTGACCTCCACGCCCCATGGCATGCCGGCCTGCCAGCCCGAGCGCGAGAGAAAGTTGGCCGTCGAGGCCACCACGTCGGGCATGCTGCCCCAGATGTCGCGCCGCCCGTCGCCATCGGCATCCACCGCGTAGGCCAGGAAGTTCGAGGGCAGGAACTGGGTCTGGCCCATGGCGCCCGCCCAGGAGCCGATCATGCGGTCGCGCGCGATGTCGCCGCTGTCGAGGATCTTCAGCGCCGCGAGCAGCTCGCGGCGCGCCCAGTCTTCGCGCCGGCCCTCGAAGCCGAGCGTGGCCAATGCATCGATGACCGGCGTGCTGCCGTAGTTGCCGCCGTAATTGCTTTCCATGCCCCAGATGGCGACAACGATGGTGCCCGGCACGCCATAGCGTGCGGCGGCCGCATCGGCTTCGGCGCGGACCTGCTGCAGCTTGTCCTGGCCCGTGGCAATGCGCTGGGGCGAGACGGTGTTGTCGAGGTAGTCCCAGACCGTGCGCGTGAACTCGGGCTGGGCGCGGTCCAGCTCGATCACCCGCGGAAGGAACTGCACCTGGTCGAAGGCGCTTTGCAAGGTGGCCTCGCGGATGCCGGATGCGCGCGCGGTGGCGCGAAAGTCTGCCACCCATTTGGCGAAGCGCTGCTGCTCGAGCGCGGCGGCATCCGGGGCTGCGGGCGTGGGCGCAGTTGCAGGCCGCGCTCCCGCTGTGGAGCCCGGCGGCTGCGACGCCGCCGGCCCGGGCGGTGCGGACGCGCAGCCTGCGACCAGCGTTGCAATGGCTGCGGCCACAAGGGCGGGCCGGATGGTGGACTGCAGGAATGAAGTGCTGCTGGTTGGATGCATCCGCGGATTCTCACCCGTGCTGCACGGCGGCAAGCCGTTCTCACGCGCCGACGCGCCCCTTTCCTACAGCTGCGGTGGGTGGGCAGGCGAGCATGGGCCGTCAGCAGCAGCGAACTCCCGCGGCTCGAATCTCGAAGGGGACAGCCATGCCACATCAAACCTACGCCGCATGCATCGAGGCGTGCAACGGCTGCGCCACCGCATGCCATCACTGCGCCGCGTCATGCCTGAAGGAGCCCGACGTCCAGATGATGGCCCGGTGCATCGCGCTCGACATGGATTGCGCGGCCACCTGCCAGTTTGCCGCGGCCGCCATGGCGCGCGGCAGCGAACACGCGAAAGCCATCTGCGCGCTGTGCGCCGACATCTGCGAAACCTGCGGCGAGGAATGCGCCAGGCACAAGCACGAGCACTGCCAGGCCTGCGCCAAGGCATGCCGCGATTGCGCGGCCGCGTGCCGCGCCATGGCACGCTGAACGGCTGCGACCGACGCACGCGCGTCCGGCTATGCCTTGCCGGACGCCGCCTGCTGCGTGAATGAAAGCGCCAGGAAGTCGACGAAGGCCCGCACGCGCGCGGCCAGCTGGTGGCGCTGCGGATACACGGCGTAAATATCCGCATCGGGCGTGAAGTACTGCGGCAGCACCTGCACCAGGCGGCCGTTGCGCAGGTAGCGGTTGATGTCCCACTCGGCCCGCATCAGGATGCCGTGGCCTTCGAGCGCCCAGTTCACGGCAATCTCGCCGTCGTTGGTCGCGAGGCTGCCGCGCGTCTTGATCGATTCGGTGCGCGCATGGCGGCCTCGGCCGCTCGTCAGGCGCCAGACGCCGTAGGCTTCCTCGCCCTGGCGAATGCCGATGCAGTTGTGCCTGGCCAGGTCGTTCGGAACCTTTGGCATGCCGCGCGCCGCCAGGTAGGCGGGCGATGCGCACAGCAGCCGGCGGTTCGATGCGATGTGCCTTGCCACCACGCGGCTGTCCGGCGGCGCGCCGAAGCGCACGCAGACGTCGAACAGGTCTTCGCTCGGCGCCGGCGGATTGACCGACAGCTGCAGCTGCACCTCCACGGCCGGATGCTTGCGCACGAAGCGCGAGATCAGCGGCGCGACATGACTGCGCCCGAAGCCCAGCGTGGCGTTCACGCGCAGCAGGCCGCTGGGCGTGGCGCGCGACACGCCCAGCAGCTCCTCCATGCCGTCGATCTCGCCGAGGATCCGGCGCGCGTGCTCCAGGTACAGCTCGCCTTCGGGCGTGAGGCTCATGCGGCGCGTCGAGCGGTTGACCAGCAGCACGCCCGCGCGCGATTCCATCAGCGCCAGGTGCTTGCTGACCGCGGGCGTGGTGATGCCCAGCTCCCGCGCCGCGGCGCTCAGGCTCCCGGCGCTCGCCAGCGTGGAAAAGAAGCCGAGATCGGCCGGAAGAATGGCGCTGCTCATCGCGACTCCACTGTTGAACTCAGGTTAACGATGACTTCACTTTAGCGCCGATTCCGCGGGCTGCTGTTTCTTACAGTGGAAGCTCTTTTTCAACCTCCCGCAGGCATCGCCATGAAGACGTACAAGATCGCAACCATCCCCGGAGACGGCATCGGCAAGGAAGTCGTGCCCGCGGGCCAGCAAGTGCTGGAAGCGCTGGCCTCGGCCGGCAGCAGCTTCAAGTTCGAGTTCGAGAACTTCGGCTGGGGCGGCGACTATTACCGCGAACATGGTGTGATGATGCCGGCCGACGGCCTCGATGCGCTGCGCGGCAAGGACGCGATCCTGTTCGGCTCGGCGGGCGACCCGCACATTCCCGACCACATCACGCTCTGGGGCCTGCGCCTGAAGATCTGCCAGGGCTTCGACCAGTACGCCAACGTGCGCCCGACGCGCATCCTGCCCGGCATCGACGGCCCGCTCAAGCGCTGCGGACCTCATGATCTGAACTGGGTGATCGTGCGCGAGAACTCCGAGGGCGAATACGCCGGCGTCGGCGGTCGCGTGCACCAGGGCCATCCGATCGAGGCCGCCACCGACGTGTCGATGATGACGCGTGCCGGCGTCGAACGCATCATGCGCTTCGCATTCCAACTGGCGCAGTCGCGGCCCCGCAAGCTGCTCACGGTCATCACCAAGAGCAACGCCCAGCGCCACGCGATGGTGATGTGGGACGAGATCGCGCTGCAGGTCTCGAAGGAGTTTCCCGATGTGACCTGGGACAAGGAACTGGTCGACGCATCGACCGCGCGCATGATCAACCGGCCGGCCTCGCTCGACACCATCGTCGCCACCAACCTGCATGCCGACATCCTCAGCGACCTGGCCGCCGCGCTCGCCGGCAGCCTGGGCATCGCACCGACCGGCAACATCGACCCCGAGCGGCGCTACCCGTCGATGTTCGAGCCGATCCACGGCTCCGCCTTCGACATCATGGGCAAGGGCCTGGCCAATCCGGTCGGCACCTTCTGGTCGGTCGTGATGATGCTCGAGCACCTGGGCGAGGCCGAGGCCGCCCGGCGCGTCATGCAGGCCGTCGAAGCCGTGACGGCCGACCCCGCGCTGCACACGCGCGATCTCGGCGGCAGCGCCACCACCGCGCAGGTCACGCAGGCCGTGTGCGCGCGGCTCGCATAAAGAAAACACACGGCGCAGACCGTCAGCCAGGAGACAAAGACATGTGGAAGCAACCATTCGCCATCGGGCGCCGCACCCTCGCGGGCACCGCCCTGGCGGCCCTCGGCCTTTGCATCGCGCCCTGGGCCGCCGCCCAGGAGCCGTGGCCGGCCAAGCCGATCAACCTGATCGTGCCCTTCCCTTCCGGCGGCACCACCGATGTGCTGGCCCGCGCGCTCGCCGATGCGCTCTCCAAGAGCCTGGGCCAGCCCGTGATCGTGGAAAGCAAGCCGGGCGCCGGCGCCACGCTCGGCGCCGACTACGTCGCCAAGGCCAGGCCCGATGGCTACACGCTGCTGATGGGCGCGGTGCACCACACCATCGCCACCAGCGTCTACAAGAAGCTGCCCTACGACTTCCAGAAAGACCTCGCGCCCATCACCACGGTGGCGATGGTGCCGAACGTGCTGGTGGTCAATGCGTCGCTCACGCCGGCCAAGTCGGTGGCCGAGCTGGTCGCGCTTGCCAAGGCGTCGTCCAAGGAACTGGCCTACGGCTCCAACGGCAACGGCACGGCGCAGCACCTGATCGGCACCCAGTTCCAGGCCAGCACCGGCGCCAGGCTGCTGCACGTGCCGTACAAGGGCAGCGGTCCGCTCACCACCGACCTGCTGGGCGGGCAGGTCGACATGTCCTTCGACACCATCACGCCCGTGCTGCAGCACATCAAGGGCGGCAAGCTGCGCGCGCTGGCCGTCACCACCGCCAAGCGCTCCGCCGTGCTGCCCGAGGTGCCGACGCTCGAAGAGGCCGGGCTCAAGGGCTTCGACATCGGCACCTGGTTCGGCGTGCTGGCGCCGGCGGGAACGCCGAAGGACATCACCTCCAAGCTTCACACCGAGATGACGAGGATCATCAAGTCGCCGGAGTTCGCCGAGCGCATGCGCGCGATCGGCGCCGACCCGATCGGCGACAGCTCCGCCGAGATGGCGGCCCGCATCCGCGAGGAGACGGCGAAGTTCGCGAAGCTGGTCAAGGAGGGGAAGGTCGCGGTCGAGTAGGGCGCCTAGCGCTTCCTGTGCAGCAGTTCCAGGAAGTGCCTGGCCGGCAGGCTGAGCGGCCGGTCGCTGCGCACGATGCTGCCGTAGGTGGAGAGCTTGTGCCGGATCGAGTAGCGCACGATGCTCAGCACCCCGTGCTGGGCGTCCCGCAGCGCGACTGTCGCGGGGATCACGCCGATCATCCGCGACTTGCGGATCAGGTTGATGGTCGTGAGTATCGAGCCGGTCTCGATCAGGCCGGGAGGCATCACCGCGTGGTGCACCTGGAACTCACGCTCGATCACGTCGCGCATGGGGCTGTGCGCAGGCTGCAGGATCCATGTGTATTCCAGCAAGTCGGCAAAGGCCACGCGTGACTGCGCGGCCAGCGGATGGTCGTTGCCGACGACCACCGCAAGGGATTCGTCGCCAATGGCATTGAAGGTGCAGGCCGCCGCTTCCGGACCCACGGGGCGCCCCACCACCACTTCGAGCACGCCCTCGTGCAATTGGGCGAGCAGCCTGTCGCTGGTGTCCACCGCAATCTCGATGGCCAGCAGGGGATGGGCCGCCTTGAGCTCGGTGAGCGCATCGGTCAGCCGGCCGGGCGAGGCCGCCATGATGCTGCCGAGCGAGAACTTGCCGACGCTGCCGAGCTGGAACTCGTGCAGCTCGCGGTTGAGCGCCTCCATGCTGCCGCGGATACCCCTGAAGTAACCCATCACGCGCTCGCCCGCGGCATTGAGCTTGAGTCCGCGCCCGACCCGCTCGAACATCGGCTGGCCCAGCGCGCTCTCGAGCTCGTGGAGCATCTTGGTGGCAGCCGGCTGCGTGAGGCCCAGCTGATCGGCAGCGGCGCGCAGCGTGCGCCGCTCCTCCACCGCCAGCATCAGTGCCACCTGCCTCATGCGAATGCGGTTGAGCAGCTGAGGGGTCGAATCCTGCCTGTCGATGGAGCCCACGATTGATTACCTCAGGATATTGATCGATCAAGTTCTTTCAGTTTACGGGAATCAATCGCCTCCCTACGATTGCCGCCAACGATTCCTCGAAACAGTCTGGAGACAAGCAGATGAAGAAGTACATGGCAGCCACGGCCGCCGGGATGCTGGCGCTCGCCGCCAGCGCGGTGCAGGCCCAGGAGTGGCCCACCCGCCCGATCCGGATCATGGTCGGCTCCGCGCCCGGCGGCGGCACCGACGCAATGGCCCGCGCAGTGGCCGACCGGCTCGGCCCCTTGCTCAAGCAGCCGGTGGTGGTCGAGAACCGGCCCGGCGTTTCCAATACCCTGGCGGCCGACGCCACGGCCAAGTCCACCGACGGCCACACCATGGTGATGGGCGTGGTCACGGCCCATGCGATTGCGCCGCACCTGCTCAAGCTCAACTACGACAGCAACCGCGACCTGGTGCCGGTGGCCTTCGTCGGCGCGGTTCCCAACGTGCTGGTGGTGAGCAACAGCGTGCCGGCCGACTCGGTGCAGGCGCTGGTCAAGCTCGCAAAAAAGGAGCCGGGCAAACTCAACTACGCCACCAGCGGCGCGGGCAGCACGCAACACATCGCAGCCGAGATGTTCAAGGACGTGGCCGGTGTCGACATCGCGCACGTGCCCTACAAGGGCAGCGGACCGGCGCTGGTCGACCTGATCGGCGGCCAGGTCCAGCTGAGCTTCGACACCCTGCCCTCGGTGATCGGCCAGATCAGGAACGGCAAGGTCCGCGCGCTCGCCGTCACCACCGCCAAGCGCAATGCGCAGCTGCCCAATGTGCCGACCCTGGCCGAAGCCGGCGTGCCGCAGGTCGAGATGAGCGCCTGGTACGGCATCTACATGCCGGCCGGCGCACCCAAGGCCGTGCAGGACAAGCTGCACGACGCGGTCGACCAGGTGCTCGCGATGCCCGAGACCCAGACCCGTCTGCAGGCCATCGGCGCCGAGACCGCACCCATGACCCAGGCGCAGTTCGCGCAGTTCCACGCCGCCGAATACAAGCGCTTCGGCGAGGTCATCAAGAAAAACAACATCCGCCTGGATTGACATGACGCACACCCCCTCCCTTCCCGTTGTCGCGCTCACCCTCGGCGACCCCGCCGGCATCGGCGCCGAACTGATCGCCAGGCTGCTGGCCAAACCCGAGGCCACCGCGCTGGCCAACATCGTGCTGATCGGCGATCGCTGGCTGTGGGACGAAGGCCAGCGCATCGCCGGCACCACCGTCGCCACCGACGAAGTGCATTCGCTGACCGAAGTGCGCAGCCGCGCGAGCACGGCGCGCCCCGCCTTCCTTGCCGTGCACAGCATCGATCCGGCGCTGGTGCAGCGCGGCCAGGCGGCAGCGCCCGGCGGCCGCTCGGTGCTGGAGGTGCTCGACCGCTGCATGGATGCGACGCTGGCCGGCGAGGTCGACGCGATCTGCTTCGCGCCGCTCAACAAGCACGCCATGAAGATCGGCGGCCTGCAGCACGAGGACGAGCTGCACCATTTCGCCGAGCACCTGGGCGTGACCGGCTACTTCTGCGAGTTCAACACCCTGGGCGAACTCTGGACCTCGCGCATCTCCTCGCACGTTCCGCTGAAGGACGTGGCCAGCTATTTGAGCGTGGAGCGCATCGAGCAGGCCGCCGAGCTGATCTACCGCTCGCTGCTGGCCAACGGCGTGGCGCAGCCCAGGATCGCGGTCGCGGCCTTCAATCCGCATGGCGGCGATGGAGGGCTTTGCGGGCGCGAGGAAGTCGACATCATCGTCCCGGCCGTGCAGCGCCTGCAGGCGCGCGAGTGGCCGACCGAGTCGCCGTTCCACGGCCCCTTCCCGGCCGACACCATCTTCCTGAAGGCGCAGGCGGGCGAGTACCAGGCCATCGTGACCATGTACCACGACCAGGGCCAGATCGCGATCAAGCTGATGGGCTTCAGCCGCGGCGTCACGGTGCAGGGCGGCCTGCCGATTCCGATCACCACGCCCGCGCACGGCACGGCCTACGACATCGCGGGCCAGGGCAAGGCCAGCGTCGAAGCCACCTGGCAGGCCTTCCGCATTGCGAGCCGCATGGGCACTGCGCACCGGCTCGCGAACCACGCCTCCGCTTGAATCCCTTCCACACCAGAGAGACCTCATGAAGATCAAATCCGTCCGCGCCCGCGTTTTCGAATGGAAGGGCAAGACCGTTCCGCCGCAGGGCAACTTCTGCTCCAACGCGATGGACCTGCTGTACGCGCCGCAGGAAACCATGAGCACCTTCCGCTTCCACTCGTGGACCGTGGTCGAAATCGAGACCGACGACGGCATCGTGGGCCTGGGCAACGTGGCGCTGGCGCCGGCCATCGCCAAGGCCATCATCGACCAGTACCTCGCGCCGCTGGTGATCGGCCACGACCCGTGGGACTACGAGTACCTGTGGCAGCGCATGTACCGCGCCACCCACGCCTGGGGCCGCAAGGGCGTGACGATGGCCGCGATCTCGGCGGTCGACCTCGCGATCTGGGACATCCTGGGCAAGTCGGTGAACAAGCCGGTGTTCAAGCTGCTCGGCGGCCGCACCAAGGAAAAGATTCCCTGCTACTACTCCAAGCTCTACCGCACCGACCTGAATGAAATGCAGGCCGAGGCGCAGAAGTTCCTCGACCAGGGCTTCACCGCCTTCAAGATGCGCTTCGGCTATGGGCCGGCGCACCTGCAGAAGGGCGTGGCGGAGAACCTCAAGTCGGTCGAGGCGGTGCGCGAAGTGATCGGCTACGACAACGACCTGATGCTCGAGTGCTACATGGGCTGGAACCTCGAGTACGCCAAGCGCATGCTGCCCAAGCTCGAGAAATTCCAGCCGCGCTGGCTCGAGGAGCCGGTGATCGCCGACGACATCGACGGCTATGCCGAGCTGAACCAGCTCACCAGCATCCCGGTCTCGGGCGGCGAGCACGAGTTCTCGCTCTACGGCTTCAAGCAGCTCCTGGACCGCAAGGCGGTGTCGGTGGTGCAGTACGACACCAACCGCGTCGGCGGCATCACGGCCGCGCACAAGATCAATGCGCTGTGCGAGGCCTACAGCGTGCCGGTCATCCCGCATGCGGGCCAGATGCACAACTACCACCTGACCATGAGCACGCTGGCCTCGCCGATGAGCGAGTACTTCCCGATGCACGACGTCGAAGTGGGCAACGAGCTGTTCTATTACATCTTCGACGGCGAGCCGGTGGCCGAGAACGGCTTCCTGCAGCTCGACGACCACAAGCCGGGCCTCGGCCTCACGCTGAAGACCGAGCACCTCAAGGACTTCAACATCGTCGAATGACGGTGCACCCGCCATGCCGCTCCCACTGCCCCACCCCCACGCGCGCGTGATCCGGCTGCATGCCGGGGACGATGTCGTGATCTCGCTCGACCAACTGGTCGCGGGCACGTACATCGAAAGCGAAGGCGTGGCGGTGGCCGGCCTCGTTCCACCGGGCCACAAGATGGCGACGCGCGCCATCGAACCGGGTGCCCCGGTGCGCCGCTACGGGCAGATCATCGGCTTTGCAAGCCGGCCGATCCACGCGGGCCAGCATGTGCACACGCACAACCTCGCGATGGGCGACTTCACCCGCGACCATGCGCACGCCGCCGATGCACGCCCGACGGTGCGCGCAGCGGAGCCTGCGAGCTTCCGAGGCATCGTGCGCGAAGACGGCCGCGTCGCCACGCGCAACTACATCGGCATCCTGACTTCGGTGAACTGTTCGGCCACGGTGGCGCGCGCCATTGCCGACCGCTTCCGGCGCGACATCCATCCCGAAATGCTCGCGCCCTTCCCCCACATCGACGGCGTGGTGGCGCTCACGCACGGCGCCGGCTGCGCGGTCGACCCGGAAGGCGAAGGCCTTGCGATCCTGCAGCGCACGCTGGGCGGCTATGCCTGCCATCCCAACTTTGCAAGCGTGCTGGTCATCGGGCTGGGCTGCGAGACCAACCAGGTCTCCACGCTGCTCGCCACGCAGGGGCTGACGGACAGCACCCGGCTGCGCAGCTTCACGATCCAGGACACCGGCGGCACCACGAACACCATTGCACGCGGCATCGAGCTGATCCGGGAGATGCTGCCGCAGGCCAATGCCGTCGAGCGGCAGGCCGTGCCCGCGAGCCACCTGGTCGTCGGCCTGCAGTGCGGCGGCTCCGACGGCTACTCCGGCATCTCGGCCAACCCGGTGCTCGGCGCGGCGGTCGACCTGCTGGTTGCGCACGGCGGCACGGCCATCCTGTCGGAAACGCCCGAGATCTACGGCGCCGAGCACCTGCTGACGCGCCGCGCACAGACCCCCGAGGTCGGGCGCAAGCTGGTCGAGCGCATCCGCTGGTGGGAGGCCTACTGCGGGCGCAACGGCGCCGCCATGGACAACAACCCCTCGGCCGGCAACAAGGCCGGCGGCCTCACCACCGTGCTCGAGAAGTCGCTGGGCGGCATCGCGAAGGCGGGCTCGACCAACCTGGTCGAGGTCTACGAGTACGCACAACCGGTGCAGGCCCGCGGCCTGGTGTTCATGGACACGCCCGGCTACGACCCGATCTCGGCCACCGGCCAGGTGGCGGGCGGCGCGAACCTCATCTGCTTCACCACCGGGCGCGGCTCGGCCTACGGCTGCGCGCCTTCGCCTTCTTTCAAGCTCGCGACGAACACCGCACTGTGGGAGCGGCAGTCGGACGACATGGACCTCAACTGCGGCGAAGTGCTCGACGGCACGCACAGCATCGCGGAACTCGGCGAACGCCTGTTCCGCATGCTGCTGGACACCGCCTCGGGCCAGCCCTCGCGCAGCGAACGCCACGGCTACGGCCAGCAGGAGTTCGTACCCTGGCAAATCAGCGTGGTCACCTGACGCGCAACTTCTTTCACGACACCCATGACAACCACGCGCTCCGCCCGCTTCCGCGGCATCTTCCCCGTCGTGCCGACGCCGTTCACCGAAAGCGGCGCACTCGATCTTCAAAGCCAGAAGCGCTGCGTCGATTTCATGATCGATGCCGGCTCCGATGGGCTGTGCATCCTGGCCAACTTCTCCGAGCAGTTCCTTCTGTCGGACGAGGAGCGCGAGGTGCTCACGCGCACGGTGCTCGAGCATGTGGCGGGCCGCGTGCCGGTGATCGTCACCACCACGCACTTCAGCACCACGGTGTGCGCCGAGCGCAGCCGCCGCGCGCAGGACATGGGCGCCGCCATGCTGATGGTGATGCCGCCCTACCACGGTGCCACCTTCCGCGTGCCCGAGCCGCAGATCCATGACTTCTATGCACGCCTGTCGGACGCGGTGGACGTTCCCATCATGGTCCAGGACGCGCCGGCCGCCGGCACCGCGCTGTCGGCCGCGTTTCTCGCGAAGATGGCGCGCGAGATCGAGCACGTCGCGTACTTCAAGATCGAGACGGCCGGTGCCGCGTCGAAGCTGCGCGAGCTGATCCGCCTGGGCGGCGATGCCATCGAAGGCCCGTGGGACGGCGAAGAGGCCATCACGCTGCTGCCCGACCTCGATGCCGGCGCCACCGGCTCGATGACCGGCGGCGGCTATCCCGACGGCATCCGCCCGATCATCGAGGCGCACCGCGCGGGCGACCGCGACCAGGCCTTCGCGCTCTACCAGCGCTGGCTGCCGCTCATCAACCACGAGAACCGCCAGTCGGGCTTCCTCGCGGCCAAGGCGCTGATGAAGGAAGGCGGCGTGATCGCCTGCGAAGCGCCGCGCCACCCCTGGCCCGCAATGCACCCGGAAACCCGCAAGGGCCTGATCGAAACCGCGCGGCGGCTCGATCCGCTGGTGCTGCGCTGGGCACGCTGAACAAGGGCCTCCCATGCAAAACTTCGACAACCTGATCGCAGGCGAATGGCGTGCCGGCGCAAGCTACAGCCCCAACCTCAACCCCAGCAACCTGTCCGACGTGCTGGGCCACTACGCGCAGGGCAGCGCCGCCGATGTCGAGGCCGCCGTGGCCGCCGCCACCGCCGCCTTCCCGGCCTGGGCCACCGGCAGCATCCAGGCGCGCTCCGACGCCCTGGACAAGATCGGCACCGAGATCCTCGCGCGCCGCGAAGAGCTCGGCACCCTGCTCGCCCGCGAAGAAGGCAAGACGAAGGCCGAAGGCATCGGCGAAGCCACCCGCGCCGGCCAGATCTTCAAGTTCTTCGCCGGCGAATGCCTGCGCCTGTCGGGCGAGCTGCTGCCCTCGGTGCGTCCCAACATCGGCGTCGAAATCACCCGTGAGCCGGTCGGCGTGGTCGGCCTCATCACGCCCTGGAACTTCCCCATCGCCATCCCGGCCTGGAAGATCGCGCCCGCGCTCGCCTTCGGCAACTGCGTGGTCCTGAAGCCCGCCGACCTCGTGCCCGGCTGCGCCTGGGCGCTGTCCGAGATCATCAGCCGCTCGGGCATCCCGGCGGGCGTGTTCAACCTGGTAATGGGCCGCGGCAGCGTGATCGGCGAGGCGCTGGTCAGCCACCCGGGCATCCATGCCATCAGCTTCACCGGCTCGGTCGGCGTGGGCCGCAACATCGCCATCCAGTGCGTCACGAACCACAAGAAGGTGCAGCTCGAGATGGGCGGCAAGAACCCGCAGGTGGTGCTGGACGACGCCGACCTGGCCCAGGCCGTGGAGCTCAGCGTGCAGAGCGCCTTCTACTCCACCGGCCAGCGCTGCACGGCGTCGAGCCGCCTGATCGTGACCGAAGGCATCTACCCGAAGTTCATCGAGGCGATGAAGGCGCGCATGGCGAAGATCAAGGTCGGCGATGCACTGGCGCAGGGCACCGACGTGGGCCCGGTCTCGTCGAAGTCGCAGCTGGACCAGGACATGGCATACATCGCGATCGGCAAGGGCGAAGGCGCCACGCTGGCGGCCGGCGGCGAATTGCTGAAGCTGGAGACCGACGGCTACTACATGTCGCCGGCGCTGTTCAGCGAATCGGCGGCGGCGATGCGCATCAACAAGGAAGAGATCTTCGGCCCGGTGGCGAGCGTGATCCGCGTGAAGAACTACGAAGAGGCGCTGGCCACGGCCAACGACACGGAGTTTGGCCTGTCGGCCGGCATTGCGACCACCAGCCTGAAGTACGCCACGCACTTCAAGCGCCACAGCCAGGCCGGCATGGTGATGGTGAACCTGCCGACCGCAGGGGTGGACTACCACGTGCCGTTCGGCGGGCGCAAGGGCTCGAGCTACGGCCCGCGCGAGCAGGGCAAGTATGCGCAGGAGTTCTTCACCACGGTGAAGACGGCGTACACCGCTGCAGGCTGAAAGACATGACGCACCGTTGCGCCTGCTTCATCGCGCTGATGGCGCTGCTGGCCGTTCCGGCCGCTGCGCATGCGGCGCCCGCGCAACCGTGGGACTGGCTGCTCACGCCGCTCTCCGGTGCCAGCGAGCACCACATCGCCGGTCGGATGGCCTGGCATGCGCGGCTGATGGTGCTCGGCTGGGGCGTCCTGCTGCCGCTCGGCGCATTGGCGGCGCGCTTCTTCAAGATCGTGCCCGGGCAGGAGTGGCCGCATCAGCTCGACAACAAGACGTGGTGGCATGCGCATCGCCTGTTGCAGTACGCCGGCGTGCTGGCCATGACTGCCGGGCTGGGACTCGCGTGGGGATTCGGCCATGGACACGGCACCGCGGCGCAGGTGCATGCGTGGCTGGGCTGGAGCCTGTGCATCGCGGGCTGGGTGCAGGTTGCCAGCGGCCTGCTGCGCGGCGGCAAGGGCGGCCCTGCCGATGTCCGGCTGCGCGGCGACCACTACGACATGACGCGCCGGCGCATCGGCTTCGAGCGCCTGCACAAATCGCTGGGCTGGCTGGCCATTGCACTGGCGTGGGTGGGCATTGCGCTGGGCCTCGTCGCGGCCGACGCGCCGCGCTGGATGGCCGTGGTCCTGGCCCTCTGGTGGAGCGCGCTCGTTGCGGCCTTCGTGCGCTTGCAGCGCCAGGGCCGCTGCATCGACACCTACCAGGCCATCTGGGGACCGGGCGCCGCGCATCCGGGCAACCGCCGGCCCGCGGTGGGCTGGGGCGTGCGCCGCTACACGGCGGCCGCCTGGCGCGCACGCTTCGGCCCGCCCTGAACCCCTCACCGACAAGAACGAACTTCAAGGAGACAACAAGATGCCAGGACTGGAATTGAACAACGTGGTCAAGCGCTTCGGCGAGGTGACCGTGGTGCAGCAGATGGACCTCGCCGTGGACGACGGCGAGTTCGTGGTGCTGCTGGGTGAATCGGGCTGCGGCAAGAGCACGACGCTGCGCATGATCGCCGGGCTCGAGGAAGTCAGCGAAGGGCAGATCACCATCGGCGGACGCGACGTCACGCGCGTGGCGCCGATGGCGCGCGACATCGCCATGGTGTTCCAGAACTACGCGCTCTATCCGCACATGGATGTCGGCACGAACATGTCGTTCGCGCTGCGCCTGGCCGGCCGCCCGAAGGCCGAGATCGACAGCAAGGTGGCGGCGGCCGCCAAGGTTCTGAACATCGAGCACCTGCTCGGGCGCAAGCCCAAGGAGCTCTCGGGCGGGCAGCGCCAGCGCGTGGCGATCGGCCGCGCGATCGTCCGCGAGCCCAAGGTCTTCCTGTTCGACGAACCACTGTCGAACCTCGACGCCAAGCTGCGCGGCCACATGCGCGCCGAGCTCGCGCTGCTGCACGAGCGCCTGGGCAAGACCACGGTCTACGTGACGCACGACCAGGTCGAGGCGATGACCCTGGCCTCGCGCATCGTGATCTTCGACAAGGGCCGCATTCAGCAGGTGGGCACGCCGTCGGACGTGTTCACGCGGCCGGCGAGCCTGTTCGTGGCGGGCTTCATCGGCACGCCGACCATGAATTTCTTCAAGGCCCGCTATGCCGAGGAAGGCGGCCGGCGCGTGCTTCGCGGCGAAGGCTTTGCCTGGCAGCCGCCCGCGTGGCTCGCGGCCGATCCGCCCGCCGCCGGGCAGGACCTGGTGCTGGGCCTGCGTCCGCAGGCGCTGCGCGCCAGCCCGGACGCGGTGCGGCTGGCCGTCAAGGTGGACGTGGTGGAGTACCTCGGCACCGAAAGCCAGATCGTCGGCCACATGGCCGCGCCCTCGGGCCAGCGCGTGGCCGCGATGCTGCCGGGCGATGCCCATGCGCTGCTGCACCACGAGCTGGCGCTGGGCTTCGACAGTGAAGACCTGCATGTTTTCGACAGCGGCAGCGGACGCTCCTTGCGCCGCTGATTGCGCTGTCGCCGTTCAACCAAAGGGAGACAACCATGAAGAGAAGAAATTTCGTCAAGGGCGGTGCGGTCACGGTGTTCGGCGCCGGCCTGCCTTTTCGCGGGGCGCTCGCGCAGAGCCGCTACGCCAGATATGCGGGCCAGACCGTGACCTTCGGCATTCCGGCGCATCCGCACTACGACGCGATGCTGAAGATCCTGCCCGAATTCACCAGGGAGACCGGCATCAAGGTCGACGTGGACAAGCTGGCCATGGGCCGCATGAAGGAAAAGCACCTGCTCGAGATGGCCAAGCCGCAGGGCGACTACGACCTGGTGAGCTACGTGGTGATGTGGAAGGGCGAATACGTCGCCAAGAACCTCATCCATCCGCTGGAGCGCTTCCTCAAGAACCCGGCGCTGGCCGATCCCGCCTACGACCTGAACGACATCGTGCCGATCTACCTGGAGAACCTGGGCATGGTCGGCGGCCCCAAGGGCTACCTGGCAGGCCCTGGCGCCCAGCTCTACGGCCTGCCCTATGGCGCCGAAACCTCGGTGCTGGCCTACCGCCGCGACATCTTTGCCAGGCACAACCTCCAGCCCCCCGCCAACTACGATGATTTCGCGAGGCTTCTGCGCCTGCTGAAGGACAAGGAAGGCATCGGCGCATTGGCATCGCGCGGGCAGGCCGGCCACCAGTGCGTGCATGCCTGGCTGCTGCACCTGAACCCGCTCGGGGGCAGCGTCTTCGACGACGGATGGAAGGTGCGCTTCAACGACGAGGCAGGCGTCAAGGCACTCAAGTTCCTGCAGGAGGTGGTAGCGACCGGGCCGGCCGGCATTCCGGCCTACGGGCAGGGCGAGAGCAACACGGCCTTCCTGCAAGGGCAGGCTGCGATGTACCTCGATTCCACCTCGCTCGCGGGCCTGGTCAACGATCCTTCCAAATCGCGGATTGCCGGCAAGGTGAGCTGGGCGCTGCACCCCATGGGCGCCCGGCGCGCATCGCAGTCGGGCGGCCTGGGCCTCGCGATTCCGAGGAACGCGAAGAACGCCGATGCAGGCTTCCTGCTGATGCAGTGGCTCACCTCCAAGGCACAGGACAAGGCCTGCACCCGGGCCGGCGGTACGCCGGTGCGCAACTCGACATTGGTCGATGCCGAACTGGTGCGCCAGTACCCGGAGTTCATCACCTTCAGGGAGGCCTTGAAGTACTCCAACCCCGACTGGCGGCCGATCATCCCGGTGTGGGACAAGATCAATGTGCAGGCCTTGGGCGTCGGCATCTCCGAGGCGCTCACGGGCAAGAAAACGGCCGAAGCCGCGCTCAATGACCTGGTGGCGCCGGTCACGCAGATCATGCGCGAGGGCGGCTACAAGGCCTGACCGCGATGCGCACATCTCCCTGGATCCCGGCCTTCTACCTGGGCCCGGCCGTCCTCATCATGGTGGCGGCCTGCCTGTACCCGGTTCTGTCGGCCTTCCAGCTCGGCTTCTTCGACTGGAGCATGGGCACGCCGTGGAGCGACGCGCGCTGGGTCGGGCTGGACAGCTTCGTGTCGGCCTTCTCCAACCCACGCGTCTGGTCGTCGCTCTGGACCACCCTGCTGTTCGCCGCCGTCTGCGTGAGCGCGGAGATGGTGCTGGGCATCGCCCTGGCGCTGGCGCTCGAGAAGCCAGTGCGCGGCACGGCCTTCTTCCGCACGCTGTTCATCCTGCCGATGATGATCGCGCCCATTGCTGTCGGCCTGGCCTGGCGCTACTTGTTCGACGCGCAGTTCGGCCTCGTCAATGCGGTGCTGGGCCTGTTCGGCATTGCCGCGCGCGGCTGGCTGGCCGACCCGACGCTGGCCTTCGCCACCATCGTGATCGCCGACATCTGGCAGTGGACGCCCTTCGTCTTCATCATGATGGTGGCGGCACTGGCCAATGTGGACGGCGCGGTGATCGAGGCCTCGCGCATCGATGGCGCCAGGTGGTGGCAGATGACCTTCCTGGTCAAGCTGCCGATGGTGATGCACGTGATCGCCATCACGCTGATGATGCGGCTGATCGACGCCTTCCGCGTGCTCGAGGTGATCTACGTGCTGACTTTCGGCGGCCCGGGCGATTCGACCGAGATTCTCGCGCTGCACATCTACAAGACCGCCTTTGTCGGCCAGCAGCTCGGCGCGGCTGCGGCGATCTCGGTGCTGTTGCTGGTGGTGGTGGCGGCGCTCTCATGGGGCGCGTTGCGGCTGTCGAATCCGCTCAAGAGCGAGAAGTGAGGGAACACCCATGAATCGCTCCCCTTTTCTCACGACGCTGCACTACGCGATGCTGATCGCACTCGCGGCGCTGTGCATCGCGCCGATCGCCGTGATCTTCACCACCAGCCTGCGCCAGCAGGTGCAGATCTTCGCCGAGCCGCTGAACTTCATCTTCACGCCCACGCTGGAGAACTACCGCGCCGTGCTGGAGGAAGACAAGTTCAGCAGCTACCTGATGAACAGCCTGTTCGTCGGCATCGTCTCCACGGCCGTCACCCTGGTGCTGGGCTGCATGGCCGCCTACGGCCTGGCCCGCTTCCGCTTCGCGGGGCGCACCGCGGTGGCCTACACCACGCTGCTGCTGCGCACCGTGCCGCTGGCGGTGCTGGCCATCCCGGTCTTCATGATCTGGAACCAGTGGCACCTGGTCAACAGCCTCTGGGGCCTGGTCCTCTTGTACGTGGCGGTCAACCTGCCCTTCACCATCTGGCTGCTCTACGGCTTCGTGCTGCAGGTCCCGATCGAACTGGAAGAAGCCGCAGCCATCGACGGCTGTGGTCCGATCCAGGTGTTCATCAAAGTGCTGCTTCCGCTCATGGCGCCCGGCCTGGCCGCGGCGTCGATCTTCACCTTCCGGATCGCGTGGAACGAATTCATCCTCGCGCTGGTGCTGACCGACCGCCACACCCGCACGCTGCCCGTGGCGGCCTCGCTGTTCATCACCGACATGGGCGTCGACTGGGGCAAGGTGATGGCGATGGGCAGCCTGATCGCGATCCCGCCGCTGATCTTCACCTTCGTTGCCGCACGCCAGATCATCACCGGGCTCACGGCCGGTGCCGTGAAGGGATGACGCGCATGGACACCTCCATCGAAGTCTTCGATGCGCGCCTGCGCCCCGTCGTCGAGGGCGCGCGGCTCGAAAAACTGTGCACCGGCGCCCAGTGGAGCGAAGGCCCGGTCTGGATGCACGAGGACGGAGCCGTGCTGTGGAGCGACATCCCGAGCAACCGCATGCTGCGCTGGAGCGAGTACGAGGGCATGACGGTGTGGCGCAGCGGCGTCGAGTTCACCAACGGCCACGCGCGCGACCTCAATGGCGACCTGCTGCACTGCTCGCACGGCTTGCGTGCGATCGTGCGCACGCGCGTCTCGCCCGGCGGCGTGCGCGCCGGCACGCCTGACGAGATCGTGGTCGACCGCCATCTGGGCAAGCGCCTCAATTCGCCCAACGATGTCGTCGTGAAGCGCGACGGCACGATCTGGTTCACCGACCCACCCTACGGCATTGCCAGCGACCGCGAAGGCCACCGGGCGGAGCGCGAGCAGCCGGCCAACTTCGTGTTCCGTTTCGATCCGGCGAGCGGTCGCCTCGACGCCATGAGCGACGCAGTGCAGGAACCCAACGGCCTTGCCTTCTCGCCCGACGAATCGCTGCTCTACGTGAGCGACACCTCGAGCGCGATGCGCAGCGACGGCAGCGGCCGCCACCACCTCATGGTGTTCGACGTGCACGCCAGCGCCCTCGCCAACCCGCGCGTGTTCGCCGAGGTGAACCCCGGCCTGCCGGATGGCTTTCGGCTCGACGTGCAGGGCTGGCTCTACACCAGCAGCCTCGACAGCGTGCAGGTCTACCACCCCGACGGCAGCCTGCTCGGCAAGATCCACGTGCCCGAGAAGGTCGGCAACCTGTGCTTCGGCGGCACATGGCGCAACCAGCTCTACATTGCGGCAAGCAGCTCGCTCTACCGAATCGCGCTTCACACGGAAGGCATCCAGCGCCCATGACACAAGAAATCCTGCTCCTGGTGGAAAAGTGCAGCCACTGCTTCAGCTACTACGACATCGAGAGCGGCGAACGGCTGCACAGCATCGCGCTCGAAGAGTTCCCGCACGAGTTCGTGGTGGACCGGGCGCAGCGGTTTGCCTACGTCGGCCACTACGGCGTCGAGACCTCGGGCCACCTGGGGCACGGCGGCACGCGGATCTTCCAGATCGACATTGCGGCGCGCAGGCTCGCCCGGACCATCGACATCGCGCCCTTCAACCGGCTGCACGGCATGCAGATGGACGAACAGGGCCGCCTCTACGCACTCAGCGAGGATCGCGCGCAGCTGGTGGTGCTCGACCGGCCCGAGACCGACACCGCGCCGCGCCGCGCCGTGCCCACCGGCGGCATCAAGAGCCATCTGTTCGCACTCACCCGTGATGGCCGGACGGCCTATGTGATGAACCTGCTCTCGCACACCGTGACCAAGGTACGGCCGCACGACGCCACGGCCACACCCGTGCCCTGCTCACCCGGCGAGAAGCCCGAGGGCTATGCGCTTTCGGCCGACGAGAAGACGCTCTACGTCACCAACCGCTGGAGCAACACGCTCGCAGCCATCGACACCGCCACCATGAAAGTGCTGCGCGAAGCGCCCTCGCGCGAGGACGCGACACGGCTCTATCTCTATCGCGACGGGCGGCTGGTGGTCACCAACTACGGCGAGCGCAGCCTGTCGGTGGTCGATCCGGCAAGCCTGAAGGAACTGGCGCGGATCCCGATGGAGGCGCGCGCCATCGCGCTGAGCTTCCATCCGACCCGGCCGCTCGCGTTCGTGAGCCAGGACAACGACAAGCTCGGCTACTTCAACATGGAGACGCTGGCCTTCGAACGCTTCATCGGCACCCAGCGCGAGCCGGACGTGTCATGCACGGTGCTGCTGTGAACGGCACCGGCAGGCCGGATCGGGTTCGCACGCAACCAACCGCAACGGCCGGATTCACGACGATCTTGTTACTCCCCGCTGCGCTCGCGAGTCCCTAGAGTTGCCTTGCGGCGCCATCCAGGGCGCGCCACAAGGAGCCGGCGATGAGCAGCAACAGCAGGAACAGCAGCAACAACGACCGCGTCGCGCAGGCGCTCGGCATCTATCAAAGCATCGCGGCGTGCAACGAGCGCCTTGCGCGCGGCAACGACGTCCACGCGCTCACGGCGGCATTGATGCTGCCCTGCTACCAGGCCGAGTTCAGGCGCCTCGCAGGTGCGCTGAGCGCTGCAGAGCAGGACGAGCTGAGCGCCGTACTGCGGCGGATGGAGCGTGCCGATGCGCCTGCGCTCTTCCGGCGAGCAGTTCCTTCAGCCGTTCACTGAGCCCAGACCGACTGCATCACCGAGGACATCGCCACGATCAGCGGATCGCTGGCCCGCTCCGCGGAGGTGATGAAGAACAGCTGCGCATCGACCTTGGCCGCGCTCCAGACCATCCAGTCTTCGCGCTCTGCGCCGAGCACCGCGACCTCTTCCCGCAGCAGCGCGCAGCCGCTGCCCGAGCGGACGAAATCATCGAGCCCGCTGGTGTCCTCGCTGCGCAGGACCACGTTGGGATCGAGCCCCTGCTGCTCGAACAGGGCACGCAGCATCTGGTGCACATGCGATTCGATCGCGCCATCGATCCACGGAAGGCCCGCCAGGAAGCGCCAGCCCCAGTTCTGCATCTCGGGTTTCAGCCGGTTGGGAATGGCCACGCGGTAGCTGAGCGAGCGCAGCGGATGCCACTGCACGTCGCGCGGCGGATTGGGCGCCACGATGAGTGCGCAGGACAAGCCGCCGCCGCGCACCTGGTCCAGCAGGTGCAGCAGCGGCAGGCTGCGCGTACGCAGCTCCACCAGCGGCAGCCCCTGCTGCATGCCACCCAGCAGCGCACCGAGGCGCAGGAACTCGGGTGTCTCGCCCGGCACGCCCAGCTCGATGCTCCCGGAAAGTTCGCCCTTCAGGCGCTGCGCCGTGGCCTGCATCTCGGCCGAGGACTGCAGCAGGGCCTCCGCGCAGGGAAGCAGGCGCTCCCCGGCACGCGTCAGGCTCAGCCGGCCGCCCGCGCGAACGAACAGCGCCACGCCCAGGTCCTGTTCCAGCCCCTTGATCTGCGCCGTCACGGCGGGCTGGGTCACGTGGAGTGCATCAGCCGCCTTGGTCACGTTGCCCAGCCGGGCCACGGAGACGAAGGCACGGATCTGGTAAAGCTCCATGGTTCACGAACAACAGGCGCGTCAGGCCGCGAAAAGACGCACCTGCGAAGGCTCCAGCCCGAGGCTCACCGCGCATCCCGCAGGAAACTTGGAAAGGCCCGCGTAGTGCGGCTGGTCCACCTCGACGGCCTGGTGCCCGACGCGCACGCGGTAGCGCGAAAACTCCCCGAGGAACTCGCTCGCTTCCACCGTTCCGGGCATCCACACGAAGCGCGCATCGCGCGCCGCATCGACCACGTCCACCCGCAGCGAATGCGGCCGGAACGTGGCCAGCACGCGGTCGGAGGCCGGCGCGTCCGACTGCAGCTGGAACGGCAGGTCGCCCACGCCGTCGATGTCGAGCGTGACGGTGTTGCCCTGGCGGCTGCTGACCCGGCCGGTGAGGCAGTTCATCGTTCCGACGAAGTTCGCCACGAACGGGTTGACCGGGTAGTCGTAGAGCATTGCGGGGCTGCCCACCTGCTGCAGCACGCCGCGGTCCAGGATGGCCATGCGGTCCGCCGTGGTCATGGCCTCTTCCTGGTCATGCGTCACGAAGATGGTGGTGATGCCGAGCCGCCGCTGCAGTGCCAGCAGCTCCTGGCGCATCTGCACGCGCAGAGACTTGTCCAGGTTGGAGAGCGGCTCGTCCAGCAGCAGCACCTGCGGCTCGATCACGATGGTGCGCGCCAGCGCCACGCGCTGCTGCTGGCCGCCGGAGAGCTGGCTCGGCTTGCGCTTGGCATAGCGCAGCAGGTCCACGGTCTCGAGCGCGGCGGCCACCTTGCGCTTGATCTCGGCCCGCGCAACGCGCCGCTCCACCAGGCCGAACGCCACGTTGTCCCACACGCTCAGGTGGGGCCACAGCGCATAGCTCTGGAACACCATGCCGATGTTGCGCTTCCATGGCGGCATGCCGCCGACATTCTTGCCGTCCACCAGGAGCTCGCCGTGCTGGTGCTGGTTGAAGCCGGCAATGAGCCGCAGCAAGGTCGACTTGCCCGACCCCGAGGGCCCCAGCAGCGCGAAGAACTCGCCGGGCTCGATGAGCAGGTTGACGTCCCGCAGGACTTCCGTCGTTCCGTAGGCGAGCCGGATGTTGCGGCACTCGACGCTGACTTTTTTCATGATGTCTCCTCTCCTCAGATCTTCGCGGGAACTGCCCCGAACGACAACGAGGCTTCCCCTTCCTGGTCTTCCACCGGCCGCGCGACGAAGCGGCTGCTGGTGCGCTCCACGACCACATGCGATATGTAGGTGCCCAGCGCAACCACCACGATGGCCAGCACCCCCAGCGCCGCGCCCGGGCCGCGGCCCGCGACGCTCTGCATGTACAGGTAGATGCCGTAGCTCATCGGCGCCTGCGACTGGCTGGTGGTCAGCATGATGGTGGCCGACAGCTCGACGGCCGCCGTGATGAAGCTGGTGACGAAGCCCGCGAGGATGCCGCCGGCCATCAGCGGCACCACCACGCGCCGGATGGTGCGCGCCTTGGTCGCGCCCACGCTTTCGGCCGCTTCTTCGAGCGAGACATGGATCTGCTGCAGCGCCGCCACGCACGAACGCAGCGCATACGGCAGGCGCCGCACCGCGTAGGCCAGCATGATCATGACCCAGGTGCTGGTGAGAAGCACCTCGGTGCCGGGAACCATCACGCCCTTGAAGAAGCGCAGGTAGCCGATGGCCAGCACCAGGCCCGGAACGGCCAGCGACGCCGTCGCGATCACGTCCAGCCAATGGCGCACCGGCAGCCGCGTGCGCAGCAGCAGGTAGGCGATGGTGGTTCCGAGCACCACGTCGAGCCCCGCGGCCAGCCCGCAATACAGCATGGTGTTGCCGATCATGCTGCCCGCATCCTGGAACACCGTGGCGTAGTGCGCCAGGGTGTAGGCATCGGGCAAGGGCGAGAAGCTCCACACGTTGCCGAACGACAGCAGCAGCACGCCGATGTGCGGCGACAGGACCAGCAGCATGACCAGCCCGATCCAGCCGTAGGCCAGCAGCGATCCGGCCGGCGACAGCACGCGCCGCTGGATCGCCCCGCCGCCCTTCTGGATGGTGGAGAAGTCCTTGCCCTTGAGCATCCGCGCGGACAGCGACATGGCGGCAATGGAGAACGCGATCATGATCACGCTGGTCACGTAGCCGAGCGGATCTTCCAGCCCCACCTGGGTGATGCGCAGGTAGGCCTGCGGGGCGAGCATGTTGGTGGTGCCCAGCACCAGCGGTGTGCCCAGGTCGTCGAAGACCTTGACGAACACCAGCGATGCGCCGGCCACGAACCCCGGCAGCGCCAGCGGAAAGATGACGCGCCAGAACAGCCGCCAGCCGCGGCAGCCGAGGTTCATTGCGGCCTCTTCCATCGCGCCGTCGATGTTGCGCAGCGCCAGCGTGAGGTTCATCAGCACGAAGGGAAAGTAGTGGATGGATTCGACGAAGATCACGCCGCTCAGCCCATCCATCAGCGGAACCGTGAAGCCGAAATAATCGTTGAGCAGCAGGTTGATGCTGCCGGATCGGCCGAAGATCAGCTGCAGCGCCACCGCGCCAACGAAGGGCGGCATGATCAGCGGGAGCACCCCGAGCGTCTGGATCAGCGCCGCGCCGCGGAACTGGAAACGCACCGTGAAGTACGCCAGCGGCACGGCGATCAGCGAAGCGAACACGGTCGACATCACGGCCACGTAGAGGCTGTTGAAGAACGCCTCCTGCATCAGCGGCTGCGAGAAGAATGCGACGAAATGCCCGATCGTCGGGCTCCCGTCGGCATTGACGAACGCGGTGTAGAACACCCACGCCACCGGCATGACGAGGAACAGCAGCAGGAAGACGGCCACCAGGCCCGCGGCGCACCACGCGCCCGACCGCACGTCGGAACGAAAAAGACCGAGCATGAAAAAAACCTCCATGGCGGCCCGGGCTGGCCGGGCCGCGCGGCATTGTGGTTACTTGAGGAGCGCCTCGGCCTGCTCGGCCAGGCTTCGCGCCTGGTTGTAGTTGTCGAGCGCCTTGCCGCTCCACTCGCCCTCCAGGCCGGTGATCCGCTTGTTCGCCTCGGAGTCCTTCTTGTTGGCCGCGAACATCGCGAGGAAGGCCTTGTCGGCCGCCATCGACGCACTGACCAGCGGCGTGAACGCGAGGCCGCGCGCCTTCTTGACCAGTGCCGCGGCCTCTGCGTGGGGCTTGCGCGCGAGCGCCGCCTCGGCGCCGTGGATGGCCTTGGTCGCGGCCTTCAGCTCCTTGTGCCGGAAGGTGATGGTCTGGTCGAAGAGGGAAGATACGACGTTGTAGCGCGTGGCCGAAAGATCCGCGTCGAACTTGACCTTGGTGCGCTTGGCCACCTCATAGGCATTCGGAAAGCCGGCCGGCATCTTGAGCTGCTCGGGCGGCAGCACCGGAAGGCGGGAGATCTGCGGCGCGACCAGCAACTGCTGCCCTTCCTTCGACAGCGAGAACGCGATGAACTTCCTGCCTTCCTCGGCGTTCTTGGCGCCGGCGATCAGCGCGATGTTGGCCGGCACCATGGCCGTGACGCTCGGGTAGGCGAATTCCACCGGAAAGCCGGAGAACTTGCCCGCGAGCCCGAAGAAGTCGATCACCATGCCGATGCCGAACTGCCCGTTGTTGACGCCGTCGGGAACTCCGAAGCTGCGCTCCGTGATGGCCGCGCTGTTGCCCGTGATCTGGAGCAGGTCCGACCAGCCCTTGTCCCATCCCTCGCCCTGCAGGATGGTTTCCACGGTCAGGTGGGTGGTGCCGGAACGCGAGGGCGAGCTCAGCGCCACGTGGCTGAAGTAGATCGGCTTGACAAGGTCGCTCCATTCGGCGGGCGGCGGCAGCTTGTTGGCCGAGAGATAGCGCGTGTTCCACATCAGCCCGTAGCCGCCGAGCGCCTGGCCGAGGTACATGCCCGAAGCCTCGTTGAGCGGATAGCTGCCCACCACCTTGGGAACCGCGGGATTCGCGAGCGCCGGGATCGGCTCCAGCAGCTTCCCGTCGACCAGCACCTCGAAGGCATCGGGCGCCGAAGCCCAGAACACGTCGGGCCGCTGGCCGGCCGGCATTTCGCGGACGTAGGCCACGCCCGCGGTGGTGCTCTTGTTGAGGATTTCGAGCTTGATCGAGGGGTTGGCTTTTTCGAACGCGGTCTTGTAGGCCTGCGTCAGTTCCTTGGGGAAGGAGGTCACGACCGAGACGGTGCCCGCGTGCAATGCTGTGCAACCAGCGAGGGCGGCCAACGTCAGCAAGGGCCGAAAGTCGATGCGCATGGAAGTCTCCCGTTGTTGTGTGGATGGCGGGCCGAGCTTAGGGCCGGGGCGCAGCGCATTCCAATCACAGTTTTTGATTCGAGGCATTGCCGGGAGCCTCACTCGGGTTTGCCCGGGCAAGCGGCTCGCCGTCCCTCGCCCTTCGGCGCCATGCCTTGCATACTCCACGCTTTCCCCCGCCTCATCCCTTTTCATGCCCACCGACACCTCGATGAAAAAAGTGCGTGTGGAATGCCGCCACATCCACTTTTCTCACGGCCCCGCCAAGGTGCTGGACGACGTCAGCCTCGACATTGCGCCGGGCGAATTTTTTGCGCTGCTGGGGCCGTCGGGCTCGGGGAAATCCACGCTGCTGCGGATCATCGCGGGGCTCGAGGCGCCCGGCCAAGGCCGCGTGCTGCTGGACGGCCGCGACGTGTCCGAAGAGCCCGCCTGGGCGCGGCAGGTGGCCATGGTGTTCCAGAACCATGCGCTCTGGCCGCACCTGACCGTGGCGGAGAACATTGCCTTCGGCCTGATCGAGCGCGGGGTCGAAGCGCCGATCGTTCGCAGCACGGTCTCCGAGTGGCTGGGCGCCATCGGCCTGCAAGGCCATGGCAACCGTGAGCCCAACCAGCTCTCGGGCGGACAGCAGCAGCGCGTGGCCTGGGCACGCGCCCTTGCCGCCGAGCCGCGGCTGCTGTTGCTGGACGAACCGTTCTCCAACGTCGACAAGACGCTCCGGCTGGGGCTGCGGCAACAGCTGCGCCAGCTGCAGCAGCAGCTTGGCATCACGGCCGTGCTGGTCACGCACGACCAGGAAGAGGCGCTCGGCCTGGCGGACCGGATTGCCGTGCTCGACAACGGCGCGATCCAGCAGGTCGGCAGCCCCATCGGCCTGTACGACTACCCGGCCAACGCGGCGGTTGCCCGCGCGGTCGGCCAATGGAACCTGCTCAGCGGCATCGCGCGCGCTCGCCAGGGCGGCGTGCTGCTGCTCGATGTCGAAGGTGTCGGCGAGTTGCGCGTGCCGCTGCGGCCGGACACGCCCGCCACCGCGCGGCTGTCCATCGGCTTCCGTCCGCATGCCGTGAAGATCGGCCGCGGCGGCGATGTGCACGACGTCCGCTACACCTGGCTCGCGGGCCCGGTGGAGCACGCCGAATTCCTGGGCCGGGCCGTGCGCTACCGGGTGCGCATCGGCGACCACGCCGTGCTGGTGGACGAGCCGCATCACCGCGACGCGGCGCGCCATGCCGTCGGTGCCGACATCGCGCTCGGCATCGAACTGGCGCAGTGCCGGCAATTCGCGTCCTAGCTTTTCAGATCCTGGTGCGCCGGCTGCGATTGCCTTATGGCAGCCATCAGAAGAGGTGATTGGAACGAGGCCGGCCGCTCTGCTACTTTGGCCGCCCGACCGAATGGAGACCCTCGATGCGCATCACCCGCAAGCTCTGCTGGCTGTCCCTTGCCGCCTTCCTGTTCACTGCCTGCACCACGCAGGCGCCGCTGCCAGCCACAGCGCCGCGGGCCGGCGAAGCAATGGCTGCGTCGACGGCGACCTACCTCGATCCGGCGCAGATCGACACCACGCGCTTCCTGGCACCACCGCCCGACGAGGCGGCCACGCGGCGCGAGATCGAGCAGATGCTCGTGCTGCAGCGGCAGCGCACGCCCGCGCAGGCCGAGCGCTCCGTTGCCGACCTGGAGCAGAGCGTCTTCCGCTTTTCCGACGTGATGGGCGAGAGCTTCAGGAAGGAAGACCTGCCGCGCACCGCCAGGCTTTTCGAGACGCTGTACCGGACCGAGAGCATTCTCAACAAGCAGGGAAAGGAAAAGTGGCAGCGCACGCGCCCGCCGCTCTTCGACAAGCGCATCGAACCGGTGGCGCGGTACTCGTCGAGCGGCTCCTACCCGAGCGGCCACTCGGCCTTCGCCTATCTGTCGGGCATCGTGCTGGCCGAGCTGGTTCCCGAAAAACGCGCGCAGATCTTCGCGCGCGCCAGCGAGTTCGGCGAGAACCGCGTGCTCGGCGGCGTCCACTATCCGAGCGACATCGAGGCCGGCCGGCGCCTGGCGACGATGATCGCCGTGCTGATCCAGAACAACCCCGCGTACCAGGGCGATTTCGCCGCGGCCCGCAGGGAACTGCGCGGGCGGCTCGGGCTGGACAGGTGATCGCCCGGTGCAGTTGAGCAATCTCCGGATCCTTCGCCTCCTTATGCCCGCCTCATCACCACGCGTGACCGCGCGAGTGCACGACCAGAGGTTGAGAAATCGCTGAGTTTGAGCCACACTAAAAACGCTCAATATCGAGCAATCTAAGGGAGTTAAAAAATGTTCTTTGGCATTCTTGCCGGCTTGTCTTTGGTCGCGCTTTATTTCGTTGCGCGTCAAGCGCGCAGGTTTACCGCATGGGTTGGCAACACCCCTGCACCACGCGAACGAGCGGTTCCTGTCGCGCTCATGCTTCTAATTCTCGGATTCGTGACCGGTCTGATTTTTCAATCTGTTTGGGACGATTCACATGACTGCAGGGCCACAGGCAAATCGCCGCTTGTCTGTTTGGTAGTGCCGCATTGACGACTGCTCGGCCGGGCCGCTTCTTTGATGGAGCGGACCGCATCGGGCCCAATCTCTTCTGTTTGTTTGACGCGGACGCGGCACTCCACCCTGAGCGCGCTGAGGTTAGTCGTTGAGTTCCTCGGCATGTCCTCGCTGATGCGTTTCGGAACCGCCTCAGCGCATCGTCGTTTGCCATCTCCTCGTGGCCGGATTGGGCAGAGTCCAGTCGATGTCTTGCAGCGGTTGTCCCTTGCGGCAGGCCCGCCAGCTGCCCTGCCGCAAGCGGCTGATACACTTTGTGCGCGTTGTCAGGTGTCCTGGCGCCCCGTGTAAACGGCGGGGTGGCCAGGGTGAAACGGGAAGTCGGTGCGCGGCGGTGGAGAGAACACCGCGCAATGCCGACGCTGCCCCCGCAACGGTAAACGAGTCAAAAAGCAAGACCCCGGGATTCGGTCCCGCGCCACTGTGCCGCGTACGGCATGGGAAGGTGGTCTTGCTGGAGAGCCCGACGGCCCTCCGCTCGTGAGCCCGGAGACCGGCCTGACGACCAGCGCATGACCTTGCGGTGGGCGAGGATCGGCGGGCGGCGCATGGCGTCCGGCTCAATGCATGAGGTGTGCATCCGCCGGAACCGCATCCACTGGCGCCCCTCCGATTTCTCTCCCCCCGCCCGGTCCTACCGACCATCTATCGCGCGGCGGGCGCGGAGGAATCATCATCATGAACGAGCGAGCCATCGCTCCAGGCAGCATGCCGGCACCGGGAACCGTGTGGTTCGTCGGCGCAGGCCCGGGCGATCCGGAACTCATCACCGTCAAGGGACGCGGCCTCGTCGAGCGCGCCGGGGCGATCCTGTTCGCAGGCTCGCTCGTGAGCGAAACCGCCATGCGCTGGGCGCGGCCGGACTGCGCCGTTGCCGACAGCAAGGACATGACGCTCGAGCAGATGTCGGCCTGGCTGATCGCGCAGGCCGCGCGCTGCGAGACCGTGGTGCGCCTGCAGACCGGCGACCCGGGCCTGTACGGCGCGCTGATCGAGCTGGTGCAGCCGCTGGATGCGGCGGGCGTGCCGATCGGCGTGGTGCCGGGCGTGTCCTCCGCCATGGCCTCGGCGGCGGCGGCGGTGGAAAGCCTGACGCTGCCCGAGGTCACGCAGACCGTGATCTTCACGCGCGTCGAAGGCCGCACGCCGATGCCCGAGGGCGAGTCGCTCGAGGCGCTGGCCGCGCACCACAGCACGCTGTGCATCTTCCTGAGCATCACCCTGATGGGCAAGGTCACGGCCGCGCTCACGGCCGCCGGCTGGTCGCCCGATGCGCCCGTGGTGGTGGTTCACAAGGCAAGCTGGCCCGGCGAAGAGAAGATCGTGCGCGGCACGGTCGCGACCATCCAGGCGCTGTGCCGCGAAGCGCGCATCGCGAGCCAGTCGATGATCATCGCCAGCCCCACGCTGGGCGCGCGGCAGTGGACCACGCTCGCCAAATCCAAGCTCTACGACGCGAGCTTCACGCACCGCTTCAGGCGCGCGAGCGTTCCCGCCGAAACCCTGCGCCAGGAACTCCCATGAACTCCGAAACCATTCTGCTGGTGGGCCACGGCTCGCGCGAAAAATCCGGCAACGACGAGATCGAGGCCTTTGCCGCGCAATGGCGCGAGCGGCAGCCGGGCTGGCGCATCGAGGTCTGCTTCATCGAATTTTCCGAGATCACGATGAGCGAAGGCCTGCGCCGCGCCGCCGAGAGCGCGCGGCGCGTGATCGTGGTGCCGCTCATCCTCAATGCCGCGGGCCACGTGAAGATGGACGTGCCGCAGGCCATCGACGGCGCCCGGCTCAAGTACCCGATGGTGCAGTTCCTCTATGCGCCGCACCTCACGGCCTGCGATCCGATCCTGGCGATCCTGCAGCGCCGCCTCAAGGACGCGATGCAGGCGCTCGACATGCCCGACCCGACCACCACCGGCGTGGTGATCCTGGGCCGGGGTTCGTCGGACCGCCAGGCCAACGGCGACATGGCCAAGATGGCGCGCTGGCTGATGGAGGAGACCGACCACGAGCTGGTCGACCTCGCCTTCACGGGCATCACCTACCCGCGCCTGGAGAAGGCCGTGCAGCGCCAGGGCCTGCTGGGCATGAAGCAGGTGGTGGTGCTGCCGTACTACCTGTTCAACGGCACGCTGGTCGAGCGCATCGCGCGCCAGGTCGAGCACCTGAAGGCGCAGTACCCGACGATCCGTTTCGTTTCCACGCGCTACTTCGGCTTCGAGCCCGAGATCTTCGCGCTGCTCGAACAGCGCGTGGACGACCTGCGGCGCGGCGCGCCGGCCGCGCTCATGCCTTGCGACGGCTGCAAGTTCCGCGACTTCGCGGTGGAACATGGCCTGGGCGGCCATCACCATGGCGATGCGGCGGCGCACGGCCACGATCACCATCACGACCACGACCACGCGCATGGCCACGCCCATGCGCACGATCCGGTGCCGGCGCTGCGATGAAGCCGACGCACTCCCCGGCGGCCAACGTCGTCACCGAGCAGCTCACCGCGGCGGGCCGCGCCATCGAGCACGACTCCTTCGCGGTGATCGACCGCGAGGTGGCCTCGCATGCCTACACCGCCGACCAGTGGCCCGTGGTGCGCCGCATGATCCATGCGAACGCCGACTTCGACTTCAACGGCCTGACCGACTTCCACCCGGAGGCGGTCGACGCCGCCATCGCCGCCATCCGCTCGCGCGCGAGCCGCGTGCTGGCCGATGTCGAGATGATCTGCGTGGGCCTCTCGGCGCCGCGCCTGGCGCACTTCGGCATGGGCACGCACCAGTTCATCAGCGACCCCGACGTGATCTCGCAGGCGATGGCCGAAGGCACCACGCGCGCCGTGCAGGCGATGCGCAAGGCGCACCGGCTCGGGCTGGTCGACGGCGCGATCGTCGGCATCGGCAATGCACCGACCGCGCTGATCGAGATCGTGCGGCTGATCCACGAAGAGGGTGCGCGCCCCGCGCTGGTGGTCGGCATGCCGGTGGGCTTCGTGTCGGCAGCCGAGTCAAAGGACCTGGTCGCGCTCGAAGACGATGTGCCCTCGATCGTGATCCGCGGGCGCAAGGGCGGCTCCACGCTGGTGGTGGCCGCGATCCACGCGCTGCTGGGTTTGGCCGAGGCGCGCGAACACGCCGCATGATGGACAAGGGCGCACCCCGCGGCACCCGCACCGGCTTCACGACCGGTGCGTGTTCGGCCGCGGCGGCGCGTGCGGCGGTGATCGGCCTGGTCACGGGCCAGGTGCCCGACCACGTCGAGTGCCTGCTGCCCAACGGCGATCTCGTGCGCTTCGCGGTGCACGACGGCCGCGCCGACGGCGCGAGCGCCCATGCCATGGTCATCAAGGACGCCGGCGACGACCCCGACTGCACCGACAAGGCCCATCTCACCGCCGACGTGCGCCTGCTGCCCGATCTGGCGGGCCAGGTGGTGCTGGCCGGCGGCACCGGCGTGGGCACCGTCACCATGCCGGGCCTCGGGCTCGCCGTGGGCGGGCCGGCCATCAACCCGGTGCCGCGCCGCAACATCGAAGCCAACGTGCGTGCGGTGGGCGCGGCGCTGCTCGACGAGGTCGGGCTGGAAGTCGCGATCTCCGTGCCGCAGGGCGAGGAGATGGCCAAGAAGACGCTCAATGCGCGCCTGGGCATCCTCGGCGGCATTTCGATCCTGGGCACCACCGGCATCGTCAAGCCCTATTCCACCGCCGCCTACCGCGCGAGCGTGGTGCAGGGCGTGCAGGTGGCGGGCACGCTGGGCCACGGCGTGGTCGTGCTCACGACCGGCGGGCGCACCGAGAAGTTCGTGATGGCCGAAATGCCCGAGCTGCCCGAGCCGGCCTTCGTGCAGATGGGCGACTTCCTGCGCTATGCGATGGGCGCCGCGGTCAAGGCCGGGATCCGGAAGGTGGTGATCGGCGGCATGGTGGGCAAGCTCACCAAGATTGCGCAGGGCGAGACCATCACCCACGCCGGCCGGGCCGAGGTCGACACCGGCCTGCTGGCCGACCTGGCCGCCGGACTCGGCGCGCCGCCCGATGTGTGCGATGCGATCCGCGGCAACGAGACCGCGCGCTATGCCGGCGAGCGCATGGACGCGCTCGGGCTCGGCACCGCCTTTCACACGGCGCTCGCGCAGCGCGTCATCCAGACGCTGCGCACGCGCTACCCCGACCAGTTCGAACTGAAGGTGCTGGTCTGCGACTTCGAAGGCCGAAAGATCGCGGAGGCCCCGTGAACGACAACGACAAGAACAACATGACCCACAAATGCCGCATCCTCGGCGTGCTGGACGACGGCGACGCGAGCCTCGGGCGCAGCGCGATGGCCCACCTGCAGCAAGCGCAGCTGGTGATCGGCGCGGCGCGCACGCTGGCGCTGTTCGCGCCGCACATCGCGCCCGGCGCGGTGCAGCGCGACCTCGGCGGTGCGCTGTCGCAGGTGCCCGAATGGATCCGCGCCGCGCAGGCCGAACAGTGCCGCGTGGTCGTGCTGGCCACCGGCGATCCGCTGTGCCATGGCATTGCGGCCTTCCTGGCCGCGCGCCTGTGCATCGAGGCGATCGAGGTCATTCCGAACGTGTCGACGCTGCAGCTGGCCTGCGCGCGGCTCGGCCTGCCGTGGCAGGAGATGAAGTTTGCCTCCGTGCATGCGAAGGACGCGGGCGACTGGCTGCCGGGCTCGCCGCCCGCGCACGGCCTCTATGCGCTGCTGCGCGACATCCGCCAGCACGACCGGCTGGCCGTGCTCACCAGCCCCGACAACACGCCCGACCGCATCGCGCGCATGCTGGTGGCCGAAGGCCTGGCCGACGACTTCGAGATGGCCGTGGCCGAGCGCCTTTGCCAGCCCGAGGAGCGCGTGGTCAGCGGCATGCGCATCACGGCCGCGGCGCAGATGCGCTTTGCCGACCCGAACGTGGTGCTGCTCTGGCGCACCCGGCTGCGCGCGCCGCAGGTGCTGTTCGGCTTGCCGGACGCCAGCTTCGAGCAGCGCCATCCCGAGAAGGGCCTGATCACCAAGAACGAGGTGCGCGCCGTCTCGCTCGCGCGCATGCAGCTGCGCGCCGACAGCGTGGTGTGGGACATCGGCGCGGGCTCCGGCTCGGTCGGACTGGAGGCCGCGCGGCTGTGCTGGCGCGGCCATGTCTACGCGATCGAGAAGAATGCGGACGACAGCGCCATCGTCGCGCGCAACCGGCAGGCCATGGGCATCAGCAACCACAGCCTGGTGCACGGCAAGGCGCCCGAGGGGCTGGCGGCCTGGGCCGATCCGGATGCGGTCTTCATCGGCGGCTCCGGCGGCGAGCTGGCCGAGCTCGTCGCGCTGGTGCTGCGGCGCCTGCGGCCGGGCGGCTGGCTGGTGATGAACTTCGTGACCATCGAGAACCTCGCCGCTGCGGTCGAGGCGCTCAAGGCGCAAGGCGCGGCCTGGGACGTGCTGCAGCTGCAGGCCTCGCGCAGCAAGCCGATCCTGCACATGCACCGGCTCGCGGCAGAGAACCCGGTGTGGCTGGTCTGTGCGCAAGCAGGAGGTGCGGCATGACGGCACCCGGCATGCTCCACGGCGTATCGCTCGGCCCCGGCGATCCGGACCTGATCACGCGCCGCGCGTGGTCCCTGCTGACGCGCGCCGACGCGGTCTGGACCTACCCTGTGCGCAGCCTGCGCAAGGAAAGCTACGCGCTCGACATCGCGCTGCGCGCCGGCCTGTCGGCGCCCGCGCAGCACCAGGCGCTGCTGTTCCCGATGACCCATGACGCCGAGAAGCTCGCGCGCCACTGGCTGAAGGCCGCCGAGACCGTGCAGGCGCTGCTGGCCACCGGGCAGGACGTGCTGTTCCTGGTCGAGGGCGATGCCTCCACCTACGCGAGCTTCTGCTACCTGGCGCGCGTGCTGCGCGAGCTCGACCCCGCCGCGCGCATCGACGTGGTGCCCGGCGTCACCTCGTTCAACGCGGCATGCGCACGGCTGCAGCTGCCGCTCTCGGAGCAGGACGACACCGTGGCCATCGTGCCGGCGGCCTACGGCATTGCCGCGGTCGAGAAGATGCTGGACGACTTCGACACGCTGGTGCTCATGAAGGTCAAGCCGCTGCTCGACGACCTGATCGACCTGCTGGCGCGGCGCGGCCTGCTCGCGCACAGCCGCTTCATCGAGAAGGCCGGCTCGCCGATCGAACGCATCGTGCACGACGTGGCCAGCCTGAAGGGCAGCAAGGTCAACTACCTGTCGCTGCTGCTGGTGAAGAACCCCGGCCGCGAACGCGGCGAACTGGTGCGCGGCTGCCGCAAGAAAACCAGCACCGAAATCGAAGAGGACAACCCGAATGACGAATGAAACCGCACCCCGCGTGGTGCTTGTGGCCATCACCAAACATGGCGCGCAGCAGACGGCCGGCCTGGCCCGCCTGCTGCCCGAGGCCAGCGTGTGCGTGGCGGACAAGTTCGCGCCGCTCATGGCCGGCCTGCCCAACCCGGTGCGCGCCTATGCGGGCGCCTTTCGCGACGAGATCGCGGCGCTGTTCGCGGACTTCGACCAGGTCGTGTTCTTCGTCTCGCTCGGTGCCGTGGTGCGGCTGATCGCGCCGCACCTCAAGAGCAAGGACGAGGACCCCGGCGTGCTGGTGGTGGACGACGCCGCGCAGTTCGTGATTCCGGTGCTCTCGGGCCACGTGGGCGGCGCCAACGCGATGGCCGAGCAGGTCGCTGCGCTGCTGGGCGCCACGCCGGTGCTGACCACCGCATCGGACGTGGGCAAGACCATCCCGGTCGACATCCTCGGCCGCGAGCTCGGCTGGAAGGTGGAGGCGCCCAAGATCAACATCACGCGCGTCTCGGCCCATGTCGTGAACGGCGAGCCGATTGCGGTGGTGCAGGAAGCGGGCAGCGCCGACTGGTGGACCCGCCCCACCCCGCTGCCCGCCAACATCCACCGCTTCGCGCGCTTCGACGAGGTCGACCTCGCGCGCTTCAAGGCCGTGCTGTGGATCACGCAGGCCGAAGTCAGCGCCGAACGCTGGAGCGCGCTGGCCGAGCGGCTCGTCGTCTATCGGCCGCCGCAATGAGCACCGCGCGCTACGCCATCGGCCTGGGCTGCGACCGCGGCACGCCGCAGGCCACGCTGCAGCAGGCGATCGACGAGGCGCTGGCCGGCATCGGCGTGCAGCTCGCGCAGGTGGCGGCGGCAGCCAGCATCGACCTGAAGGCCGACGAGCCCGGCCTGCTGGCACTGGCCGCGGCCCACGGCTGGGCGCTGCGCTTCTACTCTGCCGCGCAGTTGGCCGAAGTGCCCGTGCCGCATCCGTCGGAAACGGTGCGCCGCCACACCGGCACGCCGTCGGTCAGCGAGGCGGCCGCGCTGCTGGCTGGCGGCGGCCTGCCGATGACGGCGCTGGTCGCCCCCAAGCACAAGCACCGCGGCGCCGACGGGCGCCACGCGACGGTCTCGATCGCGCGCATGTCCTGATGAATCCCAACCCTCACCCTCTCGAATGGAACCCGCAATGAACGCCTCCTCCACGCACACCACTTCCCCCACCGGCGGCTTCGCCCATGCCGGCACGCCGCGCAGCCTGCTGCTGCAACTGGCCGGCGCCGCGGCGCTGGGCCTGTTCGTCCTGTACGGCGTCGCCTTTGCCGAAAGCCCGCTCGCGCACAACGCCGCACACGACGTGCGCCACGTCACGGTCAAGCCCTGCCACTGAGCGCGGAACGTCCCATGATCTTCCAACGACTGATCTGGTCCGCGCTGGCGGCGGCCGTGCTGGTGGGCAGCGTGCAGACCGGCGTGCAGCAGTGGCAGGCCGCGCCGATCATCCAAGCCGCCGAAAGCTACGAGTCGCAGAAGGCCGCGCCTGCAGACCACGGCCACGGCCATGACGCGGCCCATGCCCACGGCGCTGCCGTCGAGGCTGCGCCGTGGCAGCCCGAAGACGGCGCCGAGCGCAGCTTCTGGAGCTGGGTCGCCAACATGCTGCATGCCTTCAGCATGGCGCTGCTGGTGCTCGCGGCGATGGGCGTCTGCCTCTGGCGCGGCGCCCGCATGCGCTCGCTGCCGCTGGCGCTGCTGGTGTCTGCCGCCGGCTGGCTGAGCTTTCACTTCTGGCCCTCGCTCGGGCTGCCGGCCGAGATCCCCGGCATGGATGCGGCCCGGCTGGGCTCGCGCCAGGGCTGGTGGGTGCTGGCCGCGGCCGGCGCGGCGCTGGCCTGCATCTCGCTTGCGGGCCTGCGCAGCGCCTTGCGCTGGCCCGCGGCCGCGGCCTGGCTCGCGCTGCCTTTCGTGGTGGGTGCGCCGCAGGCCGCAGGCGACCCCTTCGCGGGCTTCGGGCCCGAGGCACAGGCCGCACTGCGGGCGCTCGATGCCCGCTTCATCTGGGTGACCACCTGGATCTCGCTGAGTTTCTGGGCCTCGACGGGCCTGGCCTGCGGCCTGGCCTTCGAGCGCTGGCTGCGGCCGGCGCTGGCCGCTGCGTTCAGCCATGCGCGCACTGCACCGGCACTGGAGGTGAATCCATGAGCGGAAAGATTTCATTGGTCGGCATCGGCCCCGGCCACCACGACCACATGACGGGCCGCGCCCTGGCCGCGATCGCCGAAGCCGACGTGGTGGTCGGCTACAGCACCTACATCAAGCTGGTGGCCGACCTGCTCGAGGGCAAGGAAGTGATCCGCAAGGGCATGACCGAGGAGCTCGACCGCGCGGTCAATGCGCTCGAATGTGCCCGCGAGGGCAAGAAGGTGGCGCTGATCTCCAGCGGCGATGCCGGTGTCTACGGCATGGCCGGCCCGACCTACGAGGTGCTGTTCCAGGCCGGCTGGACGCCGGACTCCGACATCGCCGTCGAGGTGGTGCCCGGCGCGTCGGCCATCAACGCCTGCGCGGCGCTGGTGGGCGCGCCGCTCACGCACGACTTCTGCTCGATCTCGCTGAGCGACCTGCTCACGCCCTGGCCCGTGATCGCGCGGCGGCTCGATGCGGTGGCGGCGGCCGACTTCGTGGTGGCCCTCTACAACCCGAAGAGCGGACGGCGCACCCAGCAGATCGTGCAGGCGCAGCAGCTCTTCCTGCGGCACCGGCGGCCGGACACGCCGGTGGCGGTGGTCAAGTCGGCCTACCGGCGGCGCGAGCGCATCGAGTTCACCACGCTCGCCCACATGAGCGAGTGCGACATCGGCATGCTGACGACCGTGCTCATCGGCAACAGCCACACCTTCGTGCAGCACGGCCTCATGGTCACGCCGCGCGGCTATGCCAACAAGTACGACCTGGACGACGGCGGCAACACGCGCAGCGGCGAGAAGCCCGGCCGCTCGCTGTCGACCGGCCTGCTGGGCTGGATGGCCAACTTGCGCGCCGACCACGCCGAGGGCGCGAGCGCTGCCGCGCTGGCGGCGCAGCACCGCCTGCCGGTCGACTACATCGAGGCCGTGCTGGCCGCACCGGCCGAGGAAGAAAGCGCCGCGGCTGCGCCGCTCGAGGAGACGCAGGAATGAGCGAGGTCGTCAAGCCCAAGATCGGCGGCTACAAGCGCCACCTGCTGGTCTGCACCGGACCGCGCTGCAGCCCCGACGGCGCCTCGCAGGACCTGTTCGACAGCCTGGGCGACAAGTTCAAGGCTGCGGGCCTCCACGAGGGTGCGCTGCGCGTCAAGCGCAGCCGCGTCGGCTGCTTCGCGGCCTGCAAGGGCGGACCGGTGATGTGCGTGCAGCCCGACGGCACCTGGTACTACAACGTCACGCCGGAGAACATGGACCGCATCCTGTCGCAGCACCTGGTGGGCGGCGTCGTGGTGGAAGACCTGGTGTTCCACCAGGGCCCGGGCCTCGCGCCGGACGAGGGCGCCTGAGGCGCCGCGGCGTCGGCTATTCGACAAAAAGCAGCGCCGGGCATTCGAGCGAGGCTCGCACGGCCTGCACGAACTCCGCCGCCAGCTGGCCGTCGACCACGCGGTGGTCGAAGGAGGAGGACAGGTTCATCATGCGCCGCGCAACCACGGCGCCATCCTTCATCACCGGGCGCTGCACGATGCGGTTGACGCCGACGATCGCGACCTCGGGCGCATTGATGATCGGCGTGGACGCGATGCCGCCCAGTGCGCCAAGGCTGGTGATGGTGAGGGTCGAGCCGCTCAGCTCGTCGCGCGTGGCGCGGCCGGCGCGCGCGGCCTCCGCCAGGCGCGCGATCTCGGTTGCACTGGACCAGGGGTCGCGCGCCTCGGCGTGGCGCAGCACCGGCACCATGAGGCCGACCGCGGTCTGGGTCGCGATGCCGGCATGCACCGCGCCATGGCGCGTGAGCACGCCGGTCTCGTCGTCGAAGCGGGCATTGACCTGCGGAAAGCGCGGCACCGCCAGCACGATGGCGCGCACCAGCAGCGGCAGCAGCGTCAGGTGCGCCCGCTCGCTGCCCCAGCGTTCGTTGAGCCGCGCGCGCAGCAGCTCCAGCTCGGTCACGTCGACTTCCTCGACGTAGGTGAAGTGCGGAATGCGGCGCATCGCATCCTGCATGCGCTGCGCGATGCGGCGGCGCACGCCGGTCACGGGCACGGCCTCCTCGTCGTGGCGCTCCGCGTAGCGCGGCGGGCTCGGCGCCTGCGCGCCCTGCCTGCGGAGCAGCCAGGCGTCGAGGTCCTCGTGCAGGATGCGGCCTTCCGCGGCGCTGCCCGGCACCTGCTGCAGGTCGATCCCGAGCACGGCGGCGCGATGGCGCACCGCGGGTGCGGCGAGCGGCTTGCCGGCCGATGGCGGCGTGCGCACGGCCGGTGGAGATGTCGCCGCCGCCGCTGTTGCCACTGCAGGTGCAGGTGCCGGCGCGCGGGCGGGTGCGGCCGGCACCTGCACCGCCTCGCCCTGCGCCTCCACGTCGATCCGGATCAGCTCCGCACCCACCGCCATCTGCTGCCCCACTTCGCCGCCGAGCGCGAGCACCTTGCCCGCGACTGGCGAGGGAATCTCGACGGTGGCCTTGTCGGTCATCACGTCGGCCAGCACCTGGTCTTCGGCCACCGTGTCGCCGGGCTGCACGCGCCACGCCACCAGCTCCACCTCGGCAATGCCTTCGCCAAGGTCCGGCACCTTGATTGCATGCGTGCCCATTCAGTTCTCCATGACGCGGCGCATCGCCGCGCCGACGCGCGCCGGGCCCGGAAAGTAGGCCCACTCCTGTGCATGCGGATAGGGCGTGTCCCAGCCGGCCACGCGCTCGATCGGCGCCTCCAGGTGATGGAAGCAATGCTCCTGCACCAGCGCCGTGAGCTCGGCGCCGAAGCCGTTGGTGCGCGTGGCCTCGTGCACGATCACGCAGCGGCCGGTCTTCCTGACCGAGGCGACCAGCGTCTCCAGGTCCAGCGGCCACAGGCTGCGCAGGTCGATGATCTCGGCATCGATGCCGGTCTCTTGCGCGGCCGCTTCCGAGACAAAGACCATGGTGCCGTAGCTGATCACCGTCAGGTCGGCGCCGGGGCGGAACACGGTGGCCGACTCCAGCGGCACCGTGTAGTAGCCCTCGGGCACTTCGCCGAGCGGATGCGCCGACCACGACACCAGCGGCCGCTCGTGGTGGCCGTCGAAGGGCCCGTTGTACAGCCGCTTGGGCTCGAGGAAGATGACGGGGTCGTCGTTCTCGATCGAGGCGATCAGGAGGCCCTTGGCATCGCGCGGATTGGAAGGCATCACCGTGCGCAGCCCGCAGACGTGAGTGAACAGCGCCTCGGGGCTCTGGCTGTGCGTCTGGCCGCCGTAGATGCCGCCGCCGCAGGGCATGCGGATGGTGATCGGCGCGGTGAAGTCGCCGGCCGAGCGGTAGCGCAGGCGCGCCGCCTCGGACACGATCTGGTCGTAGGCCGGATAGACGTAGTCGGCAAACTGCACTTCCACCACCGGGCGCAGGCCGTAGGCACCCATGCCGATGGCCGAGCCGACGATGCCGCCCTCGTTGATCGGCGCATCGAACACGCGCGAGCGGCCGTACTT
The DNA here is from genome assembly GCF_033807855.1 of Variovorax sp. SPNA7. NCBI lineage: Bacteria > Pseudomonadati > Pseudomonadota > Betaproteobacteria > Burkholderiales > Comamonadaceae > Variovorax > Variovorax sp. SPNA7. Next base: position 1,044,981 of record NZ_CP138513.1, on the reverse strand, counting down.
GGCCTGCAGGCCTTCGGTGCAGCGGAACACGCCGCCGAAGTAGCCCACGTCCTGGCCGTAGATGATCACGTTGTCGTCGCGCTCGAGCATCACGTCCATGGCGGAGCGCAGGGCCTGGATCATGGTCATCGAGGCCATGGCGTCATCCCTCGGACGACAGCTGCGCGCGCTGCCGCTTCAGGTGCTCGGGCATCTCCTTGTAGACGTCCTCGAACATGGTCGCGGCGCCGGCGACGTGGCCGTCGGCCATCGAGCCGAAGCGCTCGGCCTCCTTCAGCGCGGTGTTCACCTGCGCCTCCAGGTCGGCCTGCGTCTGCTCGTGCTCCTGCTGCGACCAGGCGCCGATGGACCTCAGGTGCTGCGCCAGGCGCGGGATCGGATCGCCCAGCGGAAAATGCGCCCAGTCGTCGGCCGGACGGTAGCGCGAAGGGTCGTCGGAGGTCGAGTGCGCGCCGGCGCGGTAGGTCACCCATTCGATCAGCGTCGGCCCGAGGTTGCTGCGCGCACGCTCCGCGGCCCAGCGCGAGGCCGCCAGCACCGCGAGAAAGTCGTTGCCGTCGACGCGCAGCGACGCGATGCCGCAGCCCACGCCGCGCGCCGCGAAGGTGGTGGCCTCGCCGCCGGCAATCGCCTGGAAGGTCGAGATCGCCCACTGGTTGTTGACCACGTTGAGGATCACCGGCGCGCGGTACACATGCGCGAAGGTCAGCGCCGTGTGGAAGTCCGACTCGGCGGTGGCGCCGTCGCCGATCCATCCCGAGGCAATGCGCGTGTCGCCCTTGATCGCCGAGGCCATGCCCCAGCCCACCGCCTGGATGAACTGCGTGGCCAGGTTGCCCGAGATCGAGAAGAAGCCGGCCCGCTTCATCGAATAGCACACCGGCAGCTGCCGCCCCTTGAGCGGGTCGCGCTCGTTGGACATCAGCTCGCAGATCAGCTCGAGCAGCGTCACGTCGTCGCGCGCCAGCAGCAGGCCCTGCTGGCGGTAGGTGGGAAAGCACATGTCGCCCTGCTGCAGCACCAGCGCGTGGCCGGTGGCAATGGCCTCCTCGCCAAGGCACTGGATGTAGAACGAGATCTTCTTTTGCCGTTGCGCGATCAGCATGCGGGCATCGAAGGCGCGCGTCTTCATCATTGCGCGCAGGCCGCGGCGCAGCAGCTCGGGGTCGGCCTCGGGCGCCCACGGGCCGACTGCGCGGCCATCATCGTCGAGCACGCGTACCAGCGTGTAGGCCAGGTCGCTGGTGTCGGCCGGCGATGCGTCGACCGGGGGTTTTCGCACCTCGCCGGCACGCGACAGGTGGAGATAGGAAAAGTCGGTCTCATGCCCTGGCCGCCCGGTGGGCTCCGGCACATGCAGACGAAGAGATACGCCCTGGCTCATCGCGTTGTCTCCGCGCTCGATGGAATCGCTCGCCAGCAAAGCCTAGCGAATTTCAGGCGGGAGCGCAGCCGGTCAAGCGCGCATTTTTTCTTGCCGGCGCCTCAGGCCTCGGCGTCGAAGAAGGCCAGCTTGCGCGCGCGGGGCAATGCCTTGACCCTGATCTCCGCCCGCAGCGCGGCGCCCTTGTCAGGGTAGGCGCGCGCTGCAAGCACGCGCAGCGGAGGACGCGCGCGCGTGAATTTCGCGCCCAGCCCGAACACATGCTGGAAGAAGCGCTGCTCCACGTCGAGCGCGATCCCTGTGTAGTAGACGCCGCCTTCGCATTCCAGGAGATAGAGCCAGTAGGGCACAGGATCGAGGTCGGGAAGGGATCGGGGCATGGCGCGGATTGTGCCGCCGCAGCCGCCCTTCGCCGGAGTCGGCTTTGGCGGAACGGCGAGGGGAACGCGCCGTTGCGGGGGTACAGTGGGCGGCTGAGCCCAGGCCGACGGCGGTTGCCGAAACGCTATCGGGCTCTCCACGAATGGAGGTTGAACATGGCCCAGCATGCAATTACCGCTGTTCACTTCAGCGACGGGAAGATCGACCTCGTCGCGATTCACCCGGTGGTGGAGCAGGAGTTCGGCTCGACCGAATTCGCGCTTGGTGCGGCACGGCGGATCGGCATCGGCGAATGCGTGGAACTCCTCGCCGCCGGCGAGGAAGTGTGCCTTGCACGGCGCACCGAAAGCCATGCCTGGGAAGTCATTTGCGATGTCCAGCTCCTGCCGGGCGGCGCCGGCATCACCGGTGTCGACATCGTGGGCCGCCCCAACGATGCGTTGAACGAACTTCCTGCGTGGGACTGAGGGCGCAACGGGCAAGCTATATTGCGCGCTCAGCAACAGACAGAGAAGAAATCACCATGGCAAAAGCCTACTGGGTCAGCGCGTACCGTGCCGTCAACGACGCCGACAAACTCGCGGCCTACGCAAAACTGGCCGGCCCGGCCATCACTGCCGGCGGCGGCCGCTTCCTGGCGCGCGGCCTGCCCGCCGAGGTCTACGAGTTCGGTCTTTCCCAACGCACCGTGCTGATCGAGTTCGACAGCGTCGAGCAAGCCAGGGCCGTGCATGACAGTCCCGACTACCAGGCCGCGCTTGACGCGCTGGGCGATGGCGCCGAACGGGACCTGCGGATCATCGAAGGGGTCTGAGACTTCCGGGGGATCGGGCTCTCAGGGCATGTCCGGTGTCCTGGCTTTCACCGGCTGCGCTCGCCGTCGCGCACGGATTCGATTGCGCCGTTGTAGATGCGCACGACGCCGAGGAATGCACCGGGACCCCGGTCGTATGTCCACTCCTCCATGGGAACGCACTGGTTCGCAAGAACCGCCTGCGGACTGCCCGCACGGTACGGCGTCACGACCCAGCCAAGCTGCAGCATCGGCACGCAGACGCTCTGGCGATAGATCGGCTCGCCGCATTTTTGAAGCAGCGACACGGGCGAATCACCCTTGCCCACGAGCGAACCGTTGCAGCCCATCGATTGGGAAGCCCCGGCGGACGGAACAAGGATGGCCATGAACGCCGCCGCGAGCCCAAGGCTCCAGCGGTGGGGGTGAGAACTTTTTGAGAGGAGCTCAGGCATCGCCCGTGCGCGCCATGCGCGGTGTATCGAAGCACGCAGGCGTCTGGGGCGAGCCGGCCAGGTCCGCGCGGGCAAACTGGAAGCAGTCGATGCCGGCAGGAAGCACCACGCCCGTTTGCGCCGAACTGGTCCAGATGTGCGAGCTGATCGATACGGAGTTCGGCTCGTCGAACGCCCCACGGGAGATCCCGCGGTACTCGGGCCAGCGCTCGAACGTGAGCGTGACCGTGGTGCCGCATCGGGGGCAGAAGTGAACATGCACCTGCCTTGAACTGCTTTCCGGTTTGTGCGAGTACCTTGCCATCGGCGCGCCCGAGAACTGGACCGCGTCCACCGGATACATCGACTCCGCGTACGACGTCGAGCCCGTCACCCGCTGGCAGAACCTGCAGTGGCATTGCAAGGTGCGCATGGGCTCGCCCAGGGCGACAAAGCGCACGGCCCCGCACAGGCACCCTCCATCACGTCGAGTGGTCACGCCGATCTCCTCCTGTGCCAATACTGCGGATAAGGTGCCATGGGATGCAATGCCTGACGGTCAGTCAGTCCTGCTGACGGAGGATCTTCTCCATCTTCCTGCCCTTCGCGAGCTCGTCGACCAGTTTGTCCAGATAGCGGATCTTCTGCATCAGAGGATCGTCGACTTCCTCGACGCGGACACCGCAGACCACGCCCTTGATCAGCGCGCTGTTCGGGTTCATGGCTGGCGCCTCCGCAAAGAAGGCCTCGAGATCCTTCTCCTGTTCGATCTGCCGCTCCAGGCCCGCCTGGTCGTAGCCGGTCAGCCAGCGAATGACCTGATCCACTTCTTCCTTCGTCCGGTTCTTGCGCTCGGCCTTCTGGACGTACATCGGATAGATCTTCGCAAACGCCGTCGCAAAAATTCGATGCTTGGGCATGGCCGCTCTCAAGCCTTCGGCAGGCGCCGCCTTGCCTTGACCGCCGACGCCAGGCCCTCGAGCACCGGCACCGTCTGTGCAAAGCCGATGCAGGCATCGGTGATCGAGACGCCGTGCTTCAGCGCCGCGCCGGGCTTCAGGTCCTGCCGCCCTTCCTCGAGATGGCTCTCGATCATGAGGCCCGTGATGCGCCGCTCGCCGGCCGCGATCTGCGCCGCCACGTCCTCTGCGACCACGATCTGCCGCTGGTGCTGCTTGCTGCTGTTGCCGTGCGAGACGTCGATCATCACCTGCGGCCGCAGCCCGTTCGCCAGCAGCGCCTCGCAGCTGGATGCGACATCCGCGGCCGAATAGTTGGGCGCCTTGCCGCCGCGCAGGATCACGTGGCAGTCGTCGTTGCCGCGCGTCTCGAAGATCGCCGCCATGCCCATCTTGGTCATGCCCATGAAGGCATGCGGCGCGCGGGCCGCGAGGATCGCGTCGGCCGCGACCTTCACGCTGCCGTCCGTGCCGTTCTTGAAGCCCACCGGGCAGCTCAGGCCCGACGCCAGCTGTCGATGGCTCTGGCTCTCGGTGGTGCGGGCGCCGATGGCACCCCAGGCGATCAGGTCGGCAATGAACTGCGGGCTCAGCAGGTCGAGGAATTCGGTGCCGGTCGGCAGGCCCAGGGTGGTCAGCTCGAGCAGCAGGCGCCGCGCACGCTCCAGCCCCTCGTTGATCGCGAAGCTGCCGTCCAGGTGCGGGTCGTTGATGTAGCCCTTCCAGCCCACGGTGGTGCGCGGCTTCTCGAAATAGGCACGCATCACGATCAGGAGGTCGTCCTGCAGCGAGTCGGCGACGGTCTTCAGGCGCTGCGCGTATTCGATCGCCTGGTCGTGGTCATGGATGGAGCAAGGGCCGACCACGACGACCAGCCGGTCGTCGCGGCCGTGCAGCACGTCGGCGATGGCCGCGCGGCTGCCTTCGACCAGCGCCAGCGTGTTGTCGCGCACGGGCACGCGCTCCTGCAGCAAGGCAGGGGTGATGAGCGGACGGACGGCGCCGATGCGCACGTCGTCGATCCGGGTGGTGTCGAGCGTGCTGTCGCGGGAGCCGATCTCGGCATCGTGGAGGGGGTCGTCGAGGCGGGGCATGGTGGTGGCAGGCTGTGATTTCGAACGGAGTTTCTTCGATTGTCCTCTCGAAGGTGCCGGCCCCCGCAGCCCCGCGCCCTCACTCCACCGTCACGCTCTTCGCCAGATTGCGCGGCTTGTCGACATCGGTACCCCGAGCGCAGGCCGTGTGGTAGGCCAGCAATTGCAGCGGCACCACGTGCAGCAGCGGCGAGAGCGCGCCGTAGTGCTCGGGCATGCGGATCACGTGCAGGCCTTCGCTGCCCTTGATCCTGGTGTCGCCGTCGGCCAGCACGTAGAGCACGCCGCCGCGCGCGCGCACTTCCTGCAGGTTGCTCTTGAGCTTTTCGAGCAGGGTGTCGTTGGGCGCCACGGCCACCACGGGCATCTCGCTCGTCACCAGCGCGAGCGGGCCGTGCTTGAGCTCGCCGGCGGCATACGCCTCGGCGTGGATGTAGGTCACTTCCTTGAGCTTGAGCGCGCCTTCGAGCGCGATCGGGTAGTGCAGCCCGCGGCCCAGGAACAGCGCGTTGTCCTTGCGCGCGAAGTCTTCGGCCCAGCCGATGATCTGCGGCTCGAGCGCGAGCACCGACTGCAGCGCGACGGGCAGGTGGCGCATCTCCTTCAGGTAGCGCGCCTCGTCGGCTTCGCTCAGGCGCCCCTTGGTCTGCGCGATGGCGAGCGTCAGCAAAAACAAACCGGCCAGCTGCGTGGTGAAGGCCTTGGTCGAGGCCACGCCAATCTCCACGCCGGCGCGCGTGATGTAGGCGAGCTTGCATTCGCGCACCATGGCGCTGGTGGCCACGTTGCAGATGGTCAGCGTCTGTTCCATGCCGAGCGAGCGCGCATGCTTCAAGGCGGCCAGTGTGTCGGCCGTTTCGCCCGACTGGCTGATGGTGACCACCAGCGTCTTCGGATCGGGCACCGAATCGCGGTAGCGGTACTCGCTCGCGATCTCGACCTGCGTCGAGATCTTCGCGATGCTCTCGAGCCAGTACTTGGCGGTGCAGCCGCTGTAGTAGCTGGTGCCGCAGGCCAGGATGAGAATCTTGTCGATGTCCTTGAACACGCGGTGCGCGCTGGCGCCGGTGGCGCCGTCCTGCCCGACGCCGTCGAACAGCTCGGGCACGATGCCGGCCACGCCCTCGAGCGTGTCGCCGATGGCGCGCGGCTGCTCGAAGATTTCCTTCTGCATGTAGTGGCGGTACGGGCCGAGCTCGGCCGCGCCGCTGTGCGCCTGCACGGTGCGCACCTGGCGCTGCACGGGCTTGTGGTTGCGGTCGACGATCCAGTACTTGCCGGGCTGCAGGTCGACCACGTCGCCTTCCTCGAGGTAGACGATCTGGTCGGTCACGCCGGCCAGCGCCATGGCGTCGCTCGCGAGGAAGTTCTCGCCGCCCTCCTTGCCCGCGCCCAGGATCAGCGGCGAGCCCGCGCGCGCGCCCACCACGCGCTGCGGCTCGTCGCGGCACATCACGGCGATGGCATAGGCGCCGTGCAGTTGCAGCACCGCGGCTTTCACGGCCTCGAACAGGTCGCCGTCGTAGAGGCTGTCGACGAGGTGGGCGATGACCTCGGTGTCGGTCTGGCTCTCGAACACGTAGCCCTTGGCTTCGAGCGCCGCGCGCAGGGTTTCGTGGTTCTCGATGATGCCGTTGTGCACCAGCGCGATGCGGCCCGGCCGCGCGCCCTGCGCATCGGCGCCCGGGCCGTGGCTGAAGTGCGGGTGGGCGTTGTGCACGGCGGGCGCGCCGTGCGTGGCCCAGCGCGTGTGGGCGATGCCGGTCAGGCCTTCGACATGGTCTTCGCGCACCTGCGTGACGAGGTCCGCCACACGCGAGGTGGTGCGCGCCCGCGTGAGCCCGCCCGCATGGACCGCCACGCCGCAGGAGTCGTAGCCGCGGTATTCGAGCCTCTGCAGGCCCTGGACCAGGACCGGAACGATGTTGCGATGGGACGCTGCGCCGACGATGCCGCACATGGTGAGCTGCCTTTGAATCTTGAAGAAGAGGCTCGATGGTAGGAATCAGTCGGAAAAATATGCGATCGAAATTGGACTGATTTCGAACTTTTCTTTCATACATCCAGTCAACTGGATTTTTATTCCATAATTTCATTGAATATGGAATCAATTTCCCTGGATGCAATAGACCTTCGCCTGCTCGACGCGCTCCAGCGCGACGCCTCGCAGACCAACCAGCGGCTGGCCGCCGAGGTGGGCATCTCGCCGCCCACCTGCCTGCGCCGCGTGCAGCGCCTGCGGCAGGAGCGGCTGATCGAGCGCCAGGTCGCGCTGCTCTCGCCCGACCGGCTCGCGGCGGTGCTGGGCCATGGCCTGCAGGCGGTGGTCGAGATTTCGCTGGACCGGCAGGACGCCGCGGCCCTCGACGCCTTCGAGGCCCGCGTGATTGCCGACGATGCCGTGCAGCAATGCTGGCGCGTCTCGCCGGGGCCGGACTTCGTGCTGGTGGTGGCGGCGCGCGACATGCCGGACTACGGCGCGCTGGCGCAGCGCCTGTTCACGGCCGACGCCAATGTGCGCAACGTCAAGGCCTTCTTCAGCCTGAAGCGCGCGAAGTTCGAGCCCCGGGTGCCGCTCACGCCCTGAGGCGCCGCGGCAGGCGCCCTTCGATCAGGCCTTCGGCTGTTTCTGCGGCCGCTTCCAGTTCGCAAAGCTGACCTGCTTGCCGCGCGCCACGGTGAGCGCGCCGGGCTCGGTCGACTTGTTCACCGTCGAGCCGCCGCCGATGGTGCCGCCCGCGCCGATGGTGACCGGCGCCACCAGCACGCAGTTGCTGCCCACGTGCACGTCGTCCTCGATGACGGTGCGGTGCTTGTTGGCGCCGTCGTAGTTGGCCGTGATGCTGCCCGCGCCGTAGTTGACGCGCTGCCCCACGCTGGCGTCGCCCAGGTAGGCCAGGTGGTTGGCCTTGGCGCCCTCGGCCAGGGTCGAGTTCTTGACCTCGACGAAGTTGCCGATGTGCACCTCGGCGCCCAGCTGCGCGCCCGGCCGCAGCCGCGCGAAGGGGCCGACCAGCGCCCTTTCGCCCACGGTCACGCCGACCTTCTCGCCGTCGATGTGGGTGAAGGGATGGATCACCGCGCCGGCCTCGATGCGCGCATTGGCAATCACGCAGTGGGCGCCGATGCGCACGCCCTCGCCCAGGAACACCGAGCCCTCGAACACGCAGTTGACGTCGATCTCGACGTCGGCCTCGCAGGCCAGCGCGCCGCGCAGGTCGAAGCGCGCGGGGTCGGCCAGCCGCACGCCTTGCGCCATCAGCGCATCGGCCTGGCGCAGCTGCCAGGCGCGCTCCAGCGCCGCCAGCTGCGCAGGGCTGTTGATGCCGGCGACCTGGAGCGCGTCGGCGATGACATGCGCGACCACGGGCACGCCGTCGGCCGCGGCCAGCTTGACGATGTCGGTGAGGTAGTACTCGCCCTGGGCGTTGCGGTTGTCCAGCCGCGAGAGCCAGCCCTTGAGCAGCGCGGCGGGCACGGCCATCACGCCGCTGTAGATCTCGCGGATTTCGCGCTGCGCCTCGGTGGCGTCCTTCTGCTCGACGATGGCCTTGACCTCGCCGCCCGCCTGTCCTTCGGCGCGGACGATGCGCCCGTAGCCCGCGGGATCGTCGAACTCGATGGTCAGCAGTGCGAGCCGCCGGCCGCCGCTGGCGGCGATCAGCGCGCGCAGCGTGTCCTCGCCGATCAGCGGCACGTCGCCGGACAGCACCAGCACCGTGCCGTCGTCGGGCAGGAGCGGCGCTGCCTGCTGCACCGCGTGGCCGGTGCCCAGCTGCGGCTCCTGCCGCGCGAACTGCAGCGCTGCGCCGATGGCGTTGCCGGCCATGGCGGCCTCGACCTCGGCCGCGCCGTGGCCGGTCACCACCACCACATGGCGCGCGCCGATGCGCGCGGCGGTATCGGTCACATGCCCGAGCAATGCGCGCCCGGCCAAACGGTGCAACACTTTGGGCAGCCTGCTTTTCATGCGCGTGCCCTTGCCGGCCGCCATGATGACGACGTCGACCGGTCCCTGGTTGTCTTGCGGAATCTGATTCATGCTTCTTTCTACCCGAATGCGTTGCGCCAAGTTGGCGCGGATTATCGGCGCGCTGCTGGCGGCCGCCGCGCTCGCGGCCTGCAGCACGGTCAGGCTGGCCTACAACAACCTGCCCGAGGTGAGCTATTGGTGGCTCGACACCTACCTCGATTTCGACGGCTCGCAGACGCCCAAGGTGCGCGACGAGCTCGCACAGCTGCTGAGCTGGCACCGGCAGAACGAGCTGCCGCGGATCGCCGGCCTGCTGCAGGAAGCGCAGGCCCTGGCGCCGCGCGACGCGACCGCGGCCCAGGCCTGCCGCATGGCGGACCAGATCCGCGAGCGGCTGCTGGCGGTCACCGAGCGCGCCGAGCCGGCGGGCACCGAGCTGGCATTGAGCCTGACCGAGGCGCAGCTGCAGCAGCTCGAGCGCAAGTACGCCAAGAACAATGCCGACTACCGCAAGGACTGGCTCGAGCGCAGCACCGCCGATGTGCAGGAAAAGCGCTACGACCGCTTCCTCGACCGCCTGGAAGATTTCTATGGCCGGCTGAGCCCCGAGCAGCGCGACCTGCTGCGGCGGCAGGTGGCGCAATCGGTGTTCGATCCGCGGCTGGCCGATGCCGAGCGCCGCCAGCGCCAGCAGGAGGCGCTGCAGCTGCTGCGCGGCTTCAATGCCGCCAAGCCCTCCGCGGCCGAGGCGCGCGCAGCCATCCATGCCTACGTGATGCGCATCGCGGAGCCGCCGCCCGGCCCTTGGCGCGATCACCAGCAGGCGCTGCTGCAGGAAGGCTGCCGCAACCTGGCTGCGCTGCACAACACCACCAGCGCCGCCCAGCGGGAGCAGGCGGCGCGCCGGCTGCAGGCCTACCAGGACGACCTGCGGCAGCTGGTGGCCGCCCGTTAGGACGGCGAAGTCACCGGGCCGCCGCTAGATCAGCGGCGTCGGCCGCATCGGGCGTTCGAAATAATCCCCCAGCGCTTCGAGCGCGCGTGGCTCCAGGATGCGCAGCCAGCCCCCGTCGAGCTTGTAGAGCCCCAGGTTCTGCAGCCGGCGCAGCGTCTTGTTGGTGTGCACCAGCGACAGCCCCAGCGCATCGGCCAGGTGCTGCTGGTTGAACGGAAACTCGACCCAGCCGTCGCGCACCATGCCCACGCGCTGGGCCCGCCGGTACAGGTGCATCAGCAGCATGGCCACGCGCTCGGCCGCGTTGCGGCGGCCCGTGGTCACGAGGTTGTCGTCCACCAGCTTTTCCTCGCGCGCGGCCAGCCAGGTGATGTCGTAGCCGAGCTTCGGCTGGGCATGGAACAGCTCCCAGAGCCTGCCGCGCGGAAACACGCAGAGCGTGGCCTCGCTCGCGGCCTCCACGCCGTGCGTGTGGCCGTCGGCAAACTCGTCCTGCAGGCCGATGAAGTCGCCGGGCAGCAGAAAGCTCAGGATCTGGCGCCGGCCATCGCTCAGCGTCTTGTAGCGGAAGGCCCATCCTGCATAGAGCGTGAACAGCTCGGCGCTCGGCCGGTGCTCGTCGATGATGGTGGCACCGGCCGCCACGCGGCGGGAGCCGGCCCTGAAGGATGCGATGGCTTCGAGCTCTGGCGGCGCCACCGGCAGGAAGGCCTCCATCTTCCGCAGCGCGCAGCGCTCGCAGGGATGGGGGCCCACAGGGGGCGACGCGGGGGGTGCATGGTCCTCGAATTTCACGCGCCACTATAGGCTTCGGGCCTGTGTCTTTTGACATTTCGCACGGCCCGGGAGATTCATACACTTCGCACGCCTTTCGCTTCCGAACGCATGACAGAAAAGCAAGCTCTCCACGAAGTCTTCTATTGCAGCATGCTCACGCCGGACCTGCCGCCGGCCACCGTGGGCTCGATCGTGACCCTGGCCCGCGCACGCAACGCCCAGTACGGCATCACCGGCCTCCTGGTCTTCGACGGCATGCGCTTCTGCCAGCACCTCGAAGGCCCGCACGGGGCGGTCGAGACGCTGATGCGCCGCATCGAACGGGATACCCGGCATACCGACATCAAGGTCTTCCGCCGCGGCCCGCTCGCGGCACGCCGCTACAGCGGCTTCGGCATGGGCCTGGCCGAAAGCGAAGGACCCGACCTCATGGCCGGCATCCGTGCGCTGGACGGCGAAGCCGCCCTCGCGCATTTCCTGGCCCTGCGCCCCAGTTTCGACATCAACGGCTGAAAAATGAAAAAGGCGGCCGAAGCCGCCCTTGCGTCCATGGAGGGATGACCGTTCAGGCCTGGTCCCACGAGTAGGTGGCACCGTAGCCATCCCACGCTTCCATGACGATGCGCTGGCCCGCGGCCACGTTCAGCGATTCGCCCGGGGCCAGCACCAGGTCTTCGCTGGCGCTGGCGGACGTGGCGTCCGGCGTGACCCAGACCCGGCCCTGCTTGACCCGCAGCACGCTGGCCGACCGCGCCTTCAGGCTCATTGCCTCGCCGGGCGCAATCTGCCAGGCACCGCGGCGCACGGCCGGCGGAACGGCGGAAGCGGTGCGGGTGGAAGACGGCAGGGAAGCAAGCGATTCGGTGGTGCAGACGGCGGTGGACATGATGAAACTCCTTGGGCGTTGCCGAAGTGCGATGACAAGACAGAGGCAATAGCGCAGTTCGGGAATGAATGATCGTTTCCATGGCGTTGGCAGTCCAATGAAAACGAGGTAGCCTACTGATTCCGAATCCGCATCAATCGACCGATGCCGCCCACGCCCCCATCCATGCAGCATTCGCAAACCCACCTGCGCTCCCGCCCCATTTCGGCCGGGCACCTGCGCGCTTTCGAGGCGGTGGCGCGCCACCTCAACTTTCGCGCCGCCGCCGAAGAAATGGCGCTCACCCAGTCCGCCGTGAGCCGCCAGATCCAGTCGCTCGAGGAAGAAGTGGGCGTGGCGCTGTTCCTGCGCCACACGCGGGCGGTGGAGCTCACGAGCGCGGGGGCGCAGCTGCTGCTCGCGGTGCAGCAGTCGCTGCCGCGCATCGACACGGCGGTACGCCAGATCCGCCAGAGCGCGGGGCGTAAGAGCGTGTCGCTCACCACCTTTGCGTCTTTCGCATCGATGTGGCTGATCCCGCGGCTCGAGGCCTTCCAGCGCGACAACCCCGAGATCGACATCCGCATCGACGCCAGCGACGTGGCGGTCGACCTGGAGGTGGCGGACGTCGACATCGCGCTGCGTTACGGCACGCGCGAAGTCATGCCGCCCACCGCCGTGCGCCTGTTCGGCGAAACCCTCACACCGGTGGCGAGCCCCTGGCTGCTGAAGAGCAGCCCGCCCATCAAGACACCGGCCGACATCACCGGCTTCACGCTGATCGAGGCCGGCGACGCGCACCGCACGCACCTCGAATGGCTGACCTGGCGGCGCTGGTTCGAGGTCAATGGCCTGGAACGCGCGCAGCCCAAGCGCTGGCTCTATTTCAACTACGCCTACCAGATGGTGCAGGCCGCGCTCACCGGCCAGGGCGTGACGCTGGCGCGCAGTTCGCTCATTGCCGAAAGCCTGGCCAACGGCGACCTGGTGGAGGTGCTGCCGCAGCACCGCATGGATTCGCCGATGGGCTACTGGCTCATTGCCGGGCCGCGCAATGCGCTGCGGCCCGAGATCAAGGCCTTCTGGGACTGGCTGCAGGTGCAGGCCATCACCACGCGCGAGACCATCGGCGAGGTGCCCGACCCGGACACCGTCGACAACATCGACTGAACGATGCGCCAGCGAGAGGTGGCCGCTGCCGGGCCGCCCCCAAGGCGGGCCACGCCTCCCTCTCGGGGGGTGGAGTTACACGAAGTGAAAAGCCGGGGGGCTCAGGACGTTGGCCAGACCACGCCGTTGTCGTTGAGGATCGCGTCCAGCGGCAGATCGTGCGCCTCGGGCTCGAAGTCTTCGAGGAAACCGTTGGTGAAGCCCAGCCCCACCGTGAACGGGCGCGGTTCCAGCGCGGCCAGCGTGCGGTCGTAGAAGCCGCCGCCGTAGCCCAGCCGGTAGCCGCCGGCGCTGTAGCCCACGCAGGGCACGAACAGCAGCGTGGGCACGATCAGCTCGGTGTCCTTGGGCTTGGGAATGCCGTAGGCGTCTTCCTCCATCTGGCAGCCCGGGTACCAGGCGTGGAAGGTCAGCGTCTTGTGGACCTTGTTCATCACCGGCAGCCCGATGCGGCGGCGCTGCGGCTCGTCGATCAGCTCGCCGTCTTCCTTCCAGCGGTGCAGCGCGGGCAGCGGATCGAACTCGCCCTTGATCGGCCAGTAGGCGCCGATCACGGTGTCGGGCCGGCCGACCAGCCAGATCCGCATCACGCGCTGCAGCAGGTCGGCCTTGGCGAGCCGGTCGGGCATGGCCAGGCGCTGCTCGATCAGTGCTTTTCTCACCTGATCCTTGAGAAAACTCGTGGTCGCCGAGGTGTCGGCATCCTTTGACTTGTCCATAATCCCCCGATGCAGTTCCCAAGCATTTTGGCACCCATGCGCCATCGCCCGCGCAATGCAGCGTCCGCGCTGGTTTTTTCCGCCGTCCTGGCAGCCGCCGCACTGCTTTCGCAGCAGCCCGCCGCCGCACAGGCCAACAGCAACGACGACGTGCTGATGCAGATGAAGCAGGCCTTCCAGCGCGGCGACAAGGGCCGGCTCGCGGCGCTGCTGCCGCAGGCGCGCGGCCATGCGCTCGAACCCTGGGCCGCCTACTGGGAACTCAAGGCCCGCCTGCAGGAAGCCGCGCCGAACGAGGTGCAAGATTTCTTCGCGCGCTACCCCGGCACCTACCAGGAAGACCGGCTGCGCAACGACTGGCTGCTGCTGCTGGGTCAGCGCCGCGACTGGGACGGCTTTTCCTCCGCGCTGGCGGGCTTTCGCATGGGCGACGATCCGCAGGTGCGCTGCTACGCGATCCTGGTCGAGGCCCTGCAGTCCGGCAGCACCACGCAGGCCCAGGCCCACGAGGTGCGCCGCAACTGGTTCGCCCAGAAAGATTCGGACGACGGCTGCCTCACCGCGGCCGACCGCCTGGTCGCGGCCCGCCTGCTGTCGCCCAACGACGCCTGGAAGAAGGCGCGCCTGGCCATGGAGGCCAACCGCCCGCAGGCCGCGCGCGGCGCCGTGACCATTGCCGCGCCCGATGCGCTGCCGCTGTTCGAGGAACTCAACGCCAGCGCGGCCAAGTTCCTGGCCGGCCGCGCCTTCGTGGCCGCCAAGTCGCGCAAGGAGCTGGTGGTGCTGGCGCTCATCAAGATCGCCATGGCCGATCCGGAGCAGGCCGCCACCCAGCTCGACAGCAAGTGGGGTCCGATGCTTTCGGCCGAGGAGCGCAACTGGCTCTGGGGCACCATCGGCCGGCAGGCCGCGGGCAAGCTCTCGCCGCTGGCCGGCAGCTACTTTGCCAACGTCACGAAGAACGGCGACCTGTCCGACGACATGCTCGGATGGCGCGTGCGCGCCGCGCTGCGCACCGGCCAGTGGAAGGAGGTGGCGCCCGCCATCAACGCCATGAGCGAAACCGCCCAGCTGGAGCCGACCTGGGTCTACTGGAAGGCGCGCGCACTCGGCGCGGCAGGCGGCGACGACCGCCGTGCGCAGGCGCGCGAGCTCTACCAGAGCATTGCAGGCACGCGCGGCTTCTACGAGATGCTGGCGCTGGAGGAACTCGGCCAGCGCACCGTGGTGCCCACGCGCCCGGCGCCGCTCACGCCTGAAGAGAAGAACGCCGCGCGCAGCAACATCGCGCTCAACCGCGCGCTCTACGCGATTGCGATCGGCCTGCGCTCCGAGGGCACGCGCGAATGGAACTACGCCACCAACCTGCACGACAAGGGCGGCATGGACGACCGCGGGCTGCTGGCCGCGGCCGACTTCGCCTGCCAGCGCGAGGTGTGGGACCGCTGCATCAACACCAGCGAGCGCACCAAGGGCGTGATCGACGTCGAGCAGCGCTTTCCCATGCCTTTCCACGACACGGTGCTGCGCAAGAGCCAGGACATCGGGCTCGACCCGGCCTATGTCTACGGCCTGATCCGCCAGGAGAGCCGCTTCATCATGGACGCGCGCTCGGGCGTCGGCGCCTCGGGCCTGATGCAGGTCATGCCCGCCACCGCGCGCTGGACCGCACGCAAGATCGGCCTGGCCGGCTTCACGCCCGGACAGATCAACGACCACGAGACCAACATCACCATCGGCACCAACTACCTGAAGCTCGCGCTCGACGACTTCGACGGCTCCATGCCGCTGGCCGCGGCCGCCTACAACGCCGGCCCGGGACGGCCGCGCAACTGGCGCAACGGCCCGGTGATGGAAGCCGCGATCTGGGCCGAGAACGTGCCCTTCAACGAAACACGCGACTATGTGAAGAAGGTGCTGGCCAACACCACCAACTACGCCGCGCTGATCAGCGGGCGCCCGCAGTCGCTGAAGGAGCGCCTGGGCCGCGTGGGCCCGCGCGACGCGGCGGAACCCGAACCCAACAAGGATCTTCCCTGACATGAGCTGGGCCGGCCAGGTGCTCGACACCGTAGCGGCCGAATTCTCGGACGTGGGCGACATCGCGCAGCTCACGCGCATCGTCGTTCGGCTGATGCTCGCGGCGGTCATCGGGTTCATGCTGGGCTTCGAGCGCGAACAGCAGGGCAAGGCGGCAGGCGTGCGCACCCACATGCTGGTGGCCATCGGCTCGGCGCTGTTCGTGCTCATTCCGCAGCAGACCGGCATCGAGCCGGCCGACATGAGCCGGGTGATCCAGGGCCTGGTGGCGGGCGTGGGCTTTCTCTGCGCCGGCACCATCCTCAAGCAGGGCAAGGACGAGCACCATGTGCAAGGCCTCACCACCGCCGCCGGGCTGTGGATGACCGCCGCCATCGGCATGGCCTGCGGGCTCGGCCGCGAAGTCACCGCCATCCTGAGCGCACTGCTGGCACTGGCCGTGCTCGCGCTGGTGCCGCGCCTGGTCGACATGGTCGAGCGCATGGTCGGGCCGCCGCGCATCGAAGAAAAAGACAAGCCCGGCGCAGCGCCGCGCGTGATCGCCTCGCCTGAAGACGACCAGCCGCGGTAGCGCATCAATTCGGCCGCATTTCGGCATCAATTCGCCGGCACGGGCCCGCTAGCATCGAAGGCTTTTTTCTCTCTCATCCCAACCGCAGGATCGCACCATGCGCAAGCTCTACATCGGCAACAAGAACTACTCGTCCTGGTCCATGCGGCCCTGGATACTCATGAAGCAGGCCGGCATCCCGTTCGAGGAGGTGAAGGTCCGCTTCGATTCCTTCGAGTCCGGCTCGCAGTTCAAGAAGACCATCGGCGCGCTCAACCCGGTGGCCAAGGTGCCGGTGCTGGTCGACGGCGACCTGGTGGTGTGGGACACGCTCGCCATTGCCGAATACCTGGCCGAGACCTTTCCCGAGAAGCAGCTCTGGCCCCGCGCCGTGGCCGACCGGGCCCACGCGCGCAGCATCTGCGCCGAAATGCATTCGGGCCTGGGCAGCCTGCGCAGCCTCTGCCCCATGAACATCGAGGCATCGCTCGCCGACGTTGGTGCACGGCTGCTGAAGGACAACCCCGGCCTGCAGGCCGACCTCGACCGCGTCGTGCAGATGTGGAGCGGCCTGCTCGATGCCCACGGCGGCCCCCTGCTATTCGGCGGCTTCAGCATTGCCGACAGCTACTTCGCACCGGTCGGCACGCGCATCAAGACCTACGGGCTGCCGGTGCCGCCGGCCATCGGCGCCTACATCGAACGCGTGCAGGCGCTGCCCGGCGTCAAGGCATGGATCGACGATGCCCTGGCCGAGAAGGACTTCGTGGCGTTCGACGAGCCCTACCGCACGGCGCGCTGAGGCTCTTCGAATCCCGCCGCCTCAGAAGCGGTAGGTCGCCGAGAGGTAGGTCACGATCGGGTTCAGCTTGAGCCTGGCCTCGCTGGTGGCGATCGGCAGCCCGGTGAGCGTCGTGGTCGTGAGCTTGGCCTTGGTCTTCAGCGGAATGTAGGAAACCGAGAACGAGACCCCCCAGTGCTTGTCGATCTGGTAGGACACGCCGGCGTTGAGCACGGGCGCGAACGAGCTGTCGAGCTTGGCGGTGGTCGAGGTGGAGAGCGGCCGCTGGCGCAGCTGGCTGCCCAGCGCACCCTGCAGCCCCGGCGTCAGCTCGATGTCGCTGTACCAGACGTAGGTCGCGCCCAGGCCCACGAACGGACGAAAGGCGGCGTTGCCCTCGTTGAAGTAATACTTGCCGAGGATGGTGGGGCTCCATTGGCGCGCTTCGCCCAGTTCGCCCACGCGGCCCAGGGTGCCGGTGCCGTCGAGCTTGAACTTCGGCGGAATGCCGAGCACCCCTTCGACGGCCCAGTGGCTGTCGATGAAATAGACGGCGCTCAGGCCCAGCGTGTCCGAATCGTTGATCGATGCGCCCGACCCCGTCATCACGCTGCGCACCGGCGCCGTCAGCGTGAGCGGCTTGCTCGAGTCCTGCGGCGCCAGATGAAGCCAGCCCGCGCCGACCACCCAGTCTCCAGCGCTCTGCGCCCAGGCGCTTCCGGACGCCAGCGCGCCCACTGCCGTCAGCGCAAGCATTGTTTTCTTCATGACGTGATTACTCCTTTTGGTTTAAAAATCTGCAGCACGCGGCCTCCACTGCGACAGCGGCTACTTTTCCGGCAAATCGGCGAACGATCGTGCGATTTGCCAGGAAATTGTCGAACGGTCGTTCTATTTTTTCCATCTGGAGTAATCCCTACACTGGGCGCATGAAAACCTATCTCGTCGGCGGCGCGCTGCGTGACCGGCTGCTGGGGCGGCCGGTGTCGGACCACGACTGGTTGGTGGTGGGCGCCACGCCCGAGGAAATGGCGGCGCGCGGCTACCTGCCCGTGGGGCGCGACTTTCCGGTGTTCCTGCATCCGCAGACCCGCGAGGAATACGCGCTGGCCCGCACCGAACGCAAGAGCGCGCCGGGCTACCGCGGCTTCACCGTGCACGCCTCGCCCGACGTCACCCTCGAGCAGGACCTGGCGCGGCGCGACCTCACGGTCAACGCCATCGCGCTGCCCGCGGAGTTCGTGGACGCCGACGGCCGCTTCGAGCCCGACGCCGACAAGCTCGCCGACCCCTTCCACGGCCGGCGCGACCTCGAGCAAAAGCTGCTGCGCCACGTCACCGACGCCTTTCGCGAAGACCCGGTGCGCATCCTGCGGGTGGCGCGCTTTGCGGCGCGCTTCGACGACTTCTCGGTCGCGCCCGAAACCATGGCCCTGATGCGCGAGATGGTCGAAGCCGGCGAAGCCGATGCGCTGGTGCCCGAGCGCGTCTGGCAGGAGCTCTCGCGCGGGCTGATGGAAACCCGCCCGTCGCGCATGTTCGAGGTGCTGCGCGCCTGCGGCGCGCTGGCGGTGCTGCTGCCCGAGGTCGACCGGCTCTGGGGCGTGCCGCAGCCCGAGACCCATCACCCCGAAGTGGACAGCGGCCTGCACCTGATGATGGTCATCGACACCAGCGCCAGGCTCGAGGCTTCGCTGCCGGTGCGCTTTGCCTGCCTGATGCACGACCTCGGCAAGGGCACGACCGAGCCCCATCTGCTACCGCGCCACATCGGCCACGAGAAGCGCAGCGCCGAGCTGCTGCACGCGGTGTGTGACCGCTGGCGCGTGCCGGTCGATATCCGCGAGCTCGCCGAGGTGGTGGCGCGCGAGCACGGCAACATCCACCGCAGCGGCGAGCTCGCGGCGGCGGCGCTGGTGCGCCTGCTGGAGCGCTGCGACGCGTTTCGCAAGCCGGCGCGCTTTGCCGACGTGCTGCTGGCCTGCGAGTGCGACGCCCGCGGCCGGCTCGGCTTCGAGGACCGGCCCTATCCGCAGCGCGAGCGGCTGCTTGCCGTGCTCGCCACCGCGGCGGGCGTGCCCACCGATGCCGTGGTGCGCGCGGCGCAGCAATCCGGCGCCGCCGGGCCGCAGATCGGCGAGGCGATCCACCGCGCACGCGTGGAGGCCGTGGCAGCCTCGCTGGGCTGACGCCGCCGCCGCAGACGTCCGACTTTGGCCGACACGGGAAATGCCAGGCCCGTGTTATGGTTTTCACCGATGCCAATGTCCTCCCAGTTGCCGCCCCCGTTGGGCCGGGATACCGCCCTCTTTCTCGACTTCGACGGCACGCTGGTCGCGCTCGCAGCCACCCCCGAGGCGATCGAGATTCCTCCCGCCCTGGCGGGCCTGCTCGAAGACCTGCGCGACCAGCTCGGCGGCGCGCTGGCCGTGGTGTCGGGCCGCCAGATCGATGCCATCGACCGCTTCCTCGCGCCGCTGCGCCTGCCCGCCGCGGGCGAGCACGGCGTGCAGCGGCGCGACTCGCAGGGCCGCATGCAGGAGCAGCATGCGCCCGACCTCGCGCCCATCCTGGACATCGCCAACGAACTCGCCCGCGTGCATGAAGGCCTGCTGGTCGAGCGCAAGCACGCGGCCATCGCGCTGCACTACCGGCTCGCACCGCAGCTGGAGGCCGTGTGCCGCGATGCCATGTCGCGCGCCATTGCGGGCCGGCCGCTGCTCGAGCTGCTGCACGGCAAGTTCGTGTTCGAGGTCAAGCCCACCGGGGTCAACAAGGGCATTGCCATCGAGGCCTTCATGACGGAAGCGCCGTTCGCGGGGCGCCTGCCGGTCTTTGCCGGCGACGACACCACCGACGAGAGCGGCTTCGCGGTGGTGCAGCCGCGCGGCGGCATCGGCATCAAGGTCGGCTCGGGACCGAGCCTCGCGCTGCACCGGCTCGAATCGCCGCGCGCGGTCTTCGAATGGCTGGTGCAGCTGCGCGACCAGCTGGCCGCGCCGGCCCGCAAGAAAAACGAATCCCCGAGGAGCGATGGATGAGCGAGCTGCAATTGTCGAAGGCACCCGAGGATCGCGCGGGCATTTCCATTTCCGGCGCGGCCGGGCCCGCCGACCACGCGCCGGTCGACCCGCGCGTTGCAGCTTCCGGTGCGCCGCGCGGCTTCGGGCCGCCGGCCGAGCCTTCGCTCAACGTGGGCGTGATCGGCAACTGCGCCTACAGCGCGCTCATCGATGCACGCGGGCGCGCCGTGTGGTGCTGCCTGCCGCGCTTCGACGGCGATCCGGTCTTCAATGCGCTGCTGCACCCGGGCGAGGAGGCCGGCGCCTGGGCCATCGAGATCGAGGACTTCGCCTCCAGCAAGCAGTGGTACGAGCCCAATACCGCGGTGCTGCGCACGCAGCTGTTCGACAGCGCCGGCCAGGGCATCGAGATCACCGACTTCGCGCCGCGCTTCTACAGCCGCTCGCGCTACTTCCGCCCGCTGATGATGGTGCGCCGCGTGCGGCCGATTGCCGGCGCACCGCGCGTCCGGGTGGCGCTCGACCCGCGCTTCCAGTGGGGCGCCTCGGGGCCGCTGGAGGTCACGCGCGGCAGCAACCATATCCGCTACGTGGGGCCCGACGTGACGCTGCGGCTCAACACCGACGCATCGATCTCGCACATCCTTTCGCGCCAGCCCTTCGTGCTCTCGCGCGAGTACAACTTCATGTTCGGCGTCGACGAAACCCTGCTCGACGGCATTGCCGACACCGCGCGCAGCTTCGAGCAGGAAACCATCGCCTACTGGCGCACCTGGAGCAAGCGGCTCGCGATTCCGTTCGAATACCAGGACGCGGTGATCCGCGCGGCCATCACGCTCAAGCTCTCGCTCTACGAGGACACCGGCGCCATCGTCGCCGCCATGACCACCAGCATTCCCGAGGCGCCGGGCAGCCAGCGCAACTGGGACTACCGCTACTGCTGGCTGCGCGATGCCTTCTTCGTGGTGCGCGCGCTCAATTCGCTGAGCGAGGTGGGCACCATGGAAGACTACCTGCGCTGGCTCGGCAACGTGGTGATCGGCTCGCACGGCGAGCACATCCAGCCGCTGTACGGCATCGGGCTGGAGCGCGAGCTGCCCGAGTCGATGGTCGAGAACCTCGCGGGCTACCGCGGCATGGGACCGGTGCGCGTGGGCAACCAGGCGCAGGAGCACTTCCAGCACGACGTCTACGGCAACATCGTGCTCGGCGCGGCGCAGGCCTTCCACGACCACCGGCTGCTGAGCCGCGCGGGTGCGGCCGAGTTTCCGCACCTCG
The DNA here is from genome assembly GCF_033807855.1 of Variovorax sp. SPNA7. Classification (NCBI taxonomy): domain Bacteria; kingdom Pseudomonadati; phylum Pseudomonadota; class Betaproteobacteria; order Burkholderiales; family Comamonadaceae; genus Variovorax; species Variovorax sp. SPNA7. Next base: position 1,023,805 of record NZ_CP138513.1, on the reverse strand, counting down.
AAGCCGTGGGGGAGCAAGCGATCCGCGTCTACGGCACGCCCGACGCCGGCATGTGGGAGCTGCGCACCCGCGCCCGCGTGCACACCAGTTCCGCGCTCATGAGCTGGGCCGCCTGCGACCGGCTCGCCAAGATCGCGCGCGCGCTGGCGCTGCCCGAACGCGCCGCCTACTGGCACGGCCACGCCGCGCGCATGAAAGAAGAGATTCTGGCCAAGTCCTGGTGCGAGGAGCGCCAGGCCTTTGCCGAGAGCTTCGGCGGCCACGAGCTCGATGCCAGCATCCTGCTGATGGTGGAGGTGGGGCTGATCGACGCGCGCGACCCGCGCTTCATCTCCACGGTGGACGCCATGGAGAAGTCGCTCTGCGACGGCCCCTACATGCGCCGCTACGAGGCGGCCGACGACTTCGGCAAGCCCGAGACCGCCTTCAACATCTGCACCTTCTGGCGCATCGACGCGCTCGCCAAGATCGGCCGCAAGGCCGAGGCGCGCCAGATCTTCGAGACCATGCTGGCGGCGCGCAACCCGCTCGGCCTGCTGTCGGAAGACACGCATCCGGTCACGGGCGAGATGTGGGGCAACTTCCCGCAGACCTACTCCATGGTCGGCATCATCAATGCCGCTGTGCGGCTGTCGGCGCCTTGGGATTCGTGCATATGAGCCGGCTCGTCGTCATCTCCAACCGCGTCGCCGATCCGCGCAAGCCCGCCGCGGGCGGCCTGGCCGTGGCGCTCGGCGAAAGCCTGCAGCAAAGCGGCGGCATGTGGTTCGGCTGGAGCGGCCAGATCGTCGAGAACGGTCCCACGGGCGAAGGCGAGCTGCACATGCTGCAGGCCGGCAAGGTCACGCTCGCCACCATCGACCTGAGCCGCGAGGACCACGACAGCTACTACCTGGGCTACAGCAACGACGTGCTGTGGCCGGTGTTCCACAACCGCCTCGACCTCGCCCACTTCGAAGCCGGCTTCATCGGCGGCTACCGGCGCGTGAACCAGCTGTTCGCGCGCAAGCTCAAGCCGATGCTGAAGGACGACGACATCATCTGGATCCACGACTACCACCTGATGCCGCTCGCGGCCGAGCTGCGCGCCATGGGCTGCAGGCAGCGCATCGGCTTCTTCCTGCACATTCCGCTGCCGCCGCAGATCATCATCGCGGCCGTTCCGCAGCACGAATGGCTCATGCGCTCGCTGTTCGCCTACGACCTGATCGGCTTCCAGGCGCAGCAGGACGTGCAGCATTTCGAGCACTACGTGCGCAACGAGGCGCACGGCGAATACCTGGGCGACGAGATGTACCGCGCCTACGGCCAGACGGTACGCTGCAGCGCCTTCCCGATCGGCATCGACGTCGACGAATTCGCAGCGCTCACGCACGCGAAGGAGTCGCGCGACATGTTCGAGACCATGAAGCGCGAATATTCGCAGCGCCGGCTGCTGCTGGGCATCGACCGGCTCGACTACTCCAAGGGCATTCCACAGCGCGTGCGCGCCTTCCGCGAGCTGCTTGCCAACTATCCCGAGAACCGCCGCAGCGCCACGCTGATCCAGATCGCCTCGCCCACGCGCGAGACGGTCGATGCCTACGGCGACATCCGACGCGAGCTCGAATCGCTGTGCGGCGCCATCAACGGCGACTACGGCGAGCTCGACTGGATGCCGGTGCGCTACATCCACCGCATGGTGGCGCGCAAGCGCGTGCCGGGGCTGTGCCGCGCGGCCGCGGTCGGGCTGGTGACGCCGCTGCGCGACGGCATGAACCTGGTCGCCAAGGAATACATCGCGGCGCAGGACCCGGCCGATCCGGGCGTGCTGGTGCTGTCGCGCTTTGCCGGCGCGGCCGAGCAGCTGAAGGAAGCGCTGCTGGTGAATCCCTACGACACGCACGGCACGGCCGAAACGGTGCAGCAGGCGCTGCAGATGCCACTCGAGGAGCGGCGCGAGCGGCACCAGAAGCTGCTGTCGCGCATCCGCGAGCAGGACATCCACTGGTGGCGGCGCAGCTTCCTCGAGGCGCTGCGCCACGCCGCGAGCCAGCGGTGAATAGAACCGTGGCCTAGCTTCCGGTCAGAAGCCGCACCAGCCGCATCACGGGCCGGGGCTCGGCGGGCCGGGCCGCAGGTGCCTGCTGCTGCGGCGGCGCATGCACGCGCAGCCGCACCGGCGCCAGCGCCGACAGCTCGATCCAGCCGCCGCGTTCCAGCCGGTGCACGTCGCCCTCGTTCAGCACGGTCTTCGCGGTGAACACGGTGTCGCCGAACCACGAGGGCGGCGACACGAGCAGCGCACGGCCCTCCAGCATCTCGAGCCAGGTGGCGGGGTCGAGCGCCGCGCGCAGGGCCTCGCCCGGTTGCAGGACGACGGTATCGGGCAGTCGGTCGAGAGTGGTGGGGGACATGGCGCGCCTTCTGGAGTGGGTGCGCTCATCGTAGGAATTCGGGCGCCCGGAAAACAGGCACACGCCCAGGCGATTCGCACCGGAACAGCGGTGGCCGCGGCGCATCTGTTATGGTCGTTTTCCTTCGCAACTGCATCTGTTTTTGGATGCGCGACAGGGGGAGCATCGAGGCCATGGATTCGCTACCGCTCTACCGCCAGCTCTCAGCGCACTACGTGGACGCGATCCACACCGGCTCGCTCAAGCAGGGCGACAAGCTGCCTTCGCTGCGCAGCCTCATGCGCCTGCACGGCATCAGCCTGTCGACCGCGCTGCAGCTGTGCCGCACGATGGAAAGCGACGGCTGGGTCGAGGCGCGCGACCGCTCGGGCTACTTCGTGCGCCGGCCGCGGCGCCTTGCCATCGCGCCGATGGAGGAGCCCCCGGCCGGCGTGCCGCCCGACCCGGCGCAGTACGTGGGCATCCACGCCAAGGTGTCGGACTTCGTGGCGCGCCGCCGGCAGCTTCCCGAGAAGCTCAACTTTTCCATCGCGCGCGGCGCACCCGAGCTGTATCCGGCCGAGGCGCTGCGCAATGCGATGACGCGCATGCTGCGCCAGCAGCCCGACATGCTGACGGTCGCGGCGCCGCTCAAGGGCCACCGCCAGTTCCGGGAGGTGCTCGCGCAGCGCAGCCTGCGCGTGGGCATGGCGATCTCGCCGGAAGACATCCTCGTCACCAACGGCTGCATCGAGGCGCTCAACCTCGCGCTGCGTGCCGTGGCGCAGCCGGGCGACACGGTGGCGGTGGAGTCGCCCACCTTCTACGGCCTGCTGCAGGTGCTCGAGAGCCTGGGCATGCGCGCGCTGGAGATCCCGACCAGCCCGCAGACCGGCCTCTCGATCGAGGCGCTGGAGCTCGCGATCCGCACCTACGACAACATCAAGGCCGTGGTGGTGGTGCCGCACCTGCAGAACCCGCTGGGCAGCGTGATGCCCGATGCCCACAAGGCGCGGCTCGCGCAGCTGTGCGAACGGCACGCGATTCCGCTGATCGAGGACGACACCTACAGCGAGCTCGTCGACGCCCCGACGCCGCCGCGCGCGCTCAAGTCCTGGGACACCGGCGGCAACGTGATCCATTGCGCCTCGCTGCACAAGATCCTCGCGCCCGGCCTGCGCCTGGGCTGGATCACGGCCGGACGCTGGCACGCGCGGGTGGAGATGCTCAAGTACGCGCAGACCCGCAACAACGAAGGCCTCTCGCAAAGCGGGGCCGGCCTGTTCATGGCCACCGGCGCCTACGACCGCCACCTGCGCCATCTGCGCAGCTGCCTGAAGACGCAGCGCGAGCAGACTGCCGATGCGATCGCCGGCTACTTTCCGGCCGGCACGCGCATCAACCTGCCGCCTGGCGGGCTGCAGCTGTGGGTCGAGCTGCCCGAGCGCCTGTCGTCGTCGCGGGTCTTCGATGCGGCGCTCGCGGAGCGCATCGTGGTGGCGCCCGGCACGCTGTTCTCCAACTCCTCGCGCTTCGATCACTACCTGCGCATCAATTGCGGCTGGCCGTATGGCGAGGCGGTCGACACGGGCCTGCGCCGCCTGGGCCAGATCATCGAGACGCTGATGAGCCGCAGCGCCGGCGCGGCTGCGGCGCCCCTGCCCATGCGGCCGGCATCGCCCCCGGCCCCCATCCAGCCGCCCGAGGCGCGCCGGCTTCAGTCGAGCAGTGCCAGGGCCGCGTAGTCGCCGACCTTTTCGCCGAGCCCGGCGGGCACCAGCAGCACGCCGCGCGTGAGCGGCTTGAGCTTGCCGTCGACCTGTGCCTGCAGCCGTGGCAGCAGAAAGTCGCGGTGGTGCCAGAACACGCTGCCGCCCAGGCTGATGCGCTGGAGGTCGAGCGTGGCAACCAGGTTGTAGATCATCCGACCCATCACGCGGCACAGCGCATCGACGACCTCGATGGCATGCGGTTCACCGCCCGAGGCGGCCGCGAACAGGTCGGGCGCGGGCTGCCCGAAGCGGCGCGCAATGGAGTTGCCCGCCACCAGCGCCTCCACGTCGCCGAGGTTGCCGCAGCCGCAGAGCGCGCCGCTGGCGTCGTCCGCCACGAAGCTGTGGCCCGCATGGCCGGCATTGCCGTTCTTGCCGCGCAGTGCGCGGCCGTCCACGCACAGGCCCACGCCCACGCCGGTGCTCCAGGTGACGTAGGCGCAGTGGTCCATGCCCTGCAGCGCGCCCCAGTGGCGCTCGGCCTCGAGCGCGGCCACGGCGTCGTTCTCGACCCGCACGCGGCTGAAGCGCCGGGCCAGCGGGGCTTCGATGATCGCCGTCATCCAGTTGTTGGGCAGGCCGCGCGCCGGTCCGGCAATGCCGCCGCAGATATTGGGCGTGGCCAGTTCCACCATGCCGTCGCGCAGCTCGAAGGGACCGGTGGACGAGACGCCCACGCGGTCGATGTCGGCCGGCGCGATGCCCTGCTCGGCGCAGACCTCGTCGATCATGCGCATGATCTGCACCGCCACGGCATCGTTGTCGCCGGTCTTGGCGGTCGGCTCGCTGCGGCGGCCGACCAGCGGCGCATCGCTCGAAGGGGAAAGGCTCACGGCCACCTTGGTGCCGCCGATGTCAACGCAGGCTCTCATCGCGTGGTTCTTCTCTCTGGGGTGTCTGGGTTCATCATCAACGGCGCTAGATGAAGCGCGCCACCAGCGCCGCGATCATGCTGAGCACCAGGGTGCTCGAGATCGGCAGCTGCCATTCGCGGCCGAAGGCGCGGAATTCGAAATCGCCAGGCAGCCGCCCGAAGCCGAACCGGCGCAGCCAGGCCGTGAGGCCGCTCATGAGCACCAGGGCAAGGACGACGACGATCAGCCAGCGGATCATGGGGACAGTCTAGGCCGCAAGGACGGCCATGGCTTGTCGGTGAAGTTCGGGCGTTGCGGCCGCAATCACCCTGCCGTCGGATTCCAGCCCCAGCGGCTGGCCGTGCCAATCGGTGATGACGCCGCCCGCGGCCTCGATCACGCCGGCTGGGCCCAGGTAGTCGTAGGGCTGCAGGCCGGTTTCCACCACGAGGTCGATGGTGCCGCCCGCGAGCTGCGCATAGCCGTAGCAGTCGCCGCCGAAGCGCCGCATCGCGCACTGCCGGCTCAGCCGGTCGAAGGCCTGCCAGTCGGTGGGCGCAAAGATGTCGGGCGAGGTGGTGACGATGCGGGCCTTGACGACGTCGGTACAGCTGCTGGCGTGCACCGGCTGGCCGTCGCGCGTCGCGCCCAGGCCGGCCTGGCCGATCCAGCGCTCCTTGAGCACCGGCATGTCGATCATGCCCAGCACCACGCGCGCGCCTTGCAGCACGCCGATCAGCGTGCCCCAGAGCGGCGATCCGGTGATGAAGCTGCGCGTGCCGTCGATCGGGTCGAGCACCCAGATGCGCTCGGCGTCGAGCCGCTCGAGGCCGTGCTCCTCGCCGAAGATGCCGTCCGCCGCGGCGCGCACGGCAAGGATCTCGCGCATGGCCGTTTCGGCGGCGCGGTCCGCCAGCGTCACCGGGCTCTCGTCGGCCTTGGTGATGATGTCCAGCGGCGTGCGGAAATGGCGCATCGACTGCGCGGCGGCGGCATCGGCCAGAAAATGCGCGATCGACAGCAGATCGGGGGCGGAAGAGCTCATGGGAAACCAAGCGTGCCAAAACCTGCGATTAGACCCGAGCCGGGCCCGGTTTGACACGCATGGGGCCACCGTCCTAGCATGGTCCGGAAATTGCCACATCGACAACATGGCTTCATTTCAACTTCTGCGCCGCGCCCTGCTGGCGCTTGTGCTCGGCCTTGCAGCCGCAGTGGCCCAGGCCACCCCTTCCGCGTCGGAGCAAAAGCTCATCGACACGCTGATCCTGCGCGTCTCGAAGATGACGACGATGACCTTCATGCGCAACGGCAATGAGCACAACGCCGCCGACGCCGCCAAGCACATGCAGGCCAAGTTCGACCACTTCAAAGACGACATCGCCACGGCGGAAGACTTCATCGACCGCTGCGCCTCCCGCTCGGAGGTGACGGGCAAGCCCTACAAGGTCAAGATGGCCAACGGCTCGATGCGGGACGCCAACGAGTTTCTCAACGCCGAATTGCGCGCGCTGCGCCAGGGTGGTGGCGGCAAGCCCGTATCCGGCTGACCCGGCTGCATCGGGGCTAGAAGCAGTCAGAAGGGCGTGTCGCCCACGATGGTGGTGCGGTTCAGGCGGCGCCGCAGATGGTCCGGCGTGCCGGCAGCCAGGTGCATCAGCGAGCGGTTGTCCCAGAACACCAGGTCGTGCGGCGCCCATGGATGGCGATACACGAACTGCGGCTTCACGCTGTGCGCGAACAGTTCGGCCAGCAGCGCATCGCTCTCCTGCTGCGGCAGGCCGACGATGCGCGTCGTGAAATGCTCGCTGACGAACAGCGCCTTGCGGCCGGTTTCGGGATGCGTGCGCACCACCGGCTGCACGGCGGGCGCGACCTGGTCGATCTGCGCCTGCGAGAGCTTGGGCCGCCACGGGTTCTTCGCGCGCAGTTCCTCGTACTTGGCGAGGTAGCTGTGCTCGGCCTTGAGCGGCAGGATGCGCTGCTGCAGTTCGGGGGAGAGCGTCTCCCACGCAAGGTGCTGGTCGGCAAAGAGCGTATCCCCGCCTTCGCTCGGCAGCTCCTGCGCATGCAGCAGCGAGCCCAGGCTGGGCTGAGGCTTGTACGAGATGTCCGAATGCCAGTAGACGCCAGCGTCGCCCAGGCCGATGGGCTCGCCGTTTTCCTTGATGTTGGAGACGATCAGGATCTCGGGATGGTTCTTCAGGTGGAACTGGTGCAGCACATGGATCTCGAGCGGACCGAAGCGGCGGCTGAAGGCAATGTGCTCGGCCGGGGTGATCTGCTGATTGCGGAACACCAGCACGTGGTGGTCCAGGTGGGCGCGGTGGATGCGCGCGAAGTCTTCGTCGTTGATGGGCTTCGAGATGTCGAGGCCGACGATTTCTGCGCCTACCGGGGCGTTGAAGGGGCGCACTTCGAAGTGCTGGGGGGCGGTCATTGCGCCAATGTAGGTTTTGGTGAGGGGTTTCTCCAACGAAATCTTTGTTGGTTGCTTATGGGGGTTTTTGAGTTCCGGGGCCGGGTCTCGCCCCGGCGGGCGACTCACTTTCTTTTGCTTCGCCAAAAGAAAGTAAGCAAAGAAAAGGCGACCCTACTGTCTGCGTCCCTCCGCTTCGCTGCGGGCAACCTGCGGTGCTCGATTCCGGCGGGGGTCCGCAGAACTCGCTTCGCTCAAACAGCTGCGGCCCTGATCCCGCCTCCATCTGCGCTCCTCGGCGCATACAGAAGGGCTGGGAGCGGGTGGCCATCGCTTCGCTCGGCCCCAAGACCAACAGCCAATACCAATACCGACAGCCCAATTCCAACCACCGCGGCGCCACGCGCCGCGGTGGCTTGGTGGCCGAGCGAAGCAAAGGCCCGTTCGGCTCCCAAGCCCCTCTGTATGCGCCGAGGAGCGCAGCGTTTCGCGGATCAGGGCTCGCAGCTGTTTGAGCGAAGCGAGTTCTGCGAGACCCCGCGAAACGCGAGCACCGCAGGTTGCCCCGTAGCGCAGCGAAGGGGTCGCAGACAGTGGGGTCGCCTTTTCTTTGGCTACTTTCTTTTGGCGAAGCAAAAGAAAGTAGCTCGCCCGCCGGGGCGAGACCCGGCCCCGGAAAACAAAACAGCCACAGCAAGTCAGAGCGTATGACTCCGATCCCCCTCAGCAAACCCCATCGCCTCCCACCCCTCGCCCACCGCAAACCCCACCACCTTGAACAGCTCCCCCATCTCATGCTCATGAACGAGCCGAGCCGCCATGCCTCTTTCGGCCGTGCTGCCCTGCCCCATCCGTTCGAGCAGCCCGCAGTTCAGCAGAAAGCGCGCCTGGCTGGTGTAGCCCAGCACTTCGAGCCCGGCCTCCTGCCCCGCGAGCGCGATGCCGGTGAAATTGACGTGCGCCGTGATGTCCTTGTAGCCCACATCCGACAGCGGATCGCCGTCGGCCTGGTGCGCGCGGTGGCACATCACGGTGCCCATGTGGCGCTGCGGGTGGTAGTACTCGCGCTCCGGAAAACCATAGTCGATGAAGAAGGCGGCCCCCTTCTTCAAGCGGTCCGCCAGGGTCGCGACGAAGGCCTCGGCCTGCGGATGGATCTCGGTCAGGTAGTCGTGCTCGCCGGGCACCTCGAACGGCGGCCGCAGCGCGGTCTCGCGGTCGGCCCAGGCCCAGCCGTCGGCGCGCGCATTGCGCACCACGCCGCGCTCGAACCACTGGCCGCCCACGCGGGCCAAGAGCTGCACCGGCATCGCATCGAGCACCTCGTTGCCGACCACCACGCCCTGCATCGCCTCGGGCAGTTCGCCGAGCCATTCGACGCGGTCCGTGTAGCGCGCCAGCGCCTGCTGCTGGCGCTCGCGCAAGGTGCCGGACAGGTCGACGATGCGGTAGCGCACGTCGCCGCGGCCCATCTCGTCGAGCGCATGCAGCAGCTGCACGGCGAGCGCGCCCGTGCCGGCGCCGAACTCCCAGACCGTGTCGGTGCCCGTCTTCTCAAGCGCCTCGGCCACCTGCGCCGCAAGCGCCTGCCCAAACATCGGCGTGAGCTCCGGCGCCGTCACGAAGTCGCTGCCCGAAGAGGGCATGTGGCCGAACTTGGCCGAGCTGTTGGCGTAGTAGCCCAGCCCCGGCGCATACAGGGCCAGCGCCATGAAGCGGTCGAAGCCGATCCATCCGCCCGCGCGTTCCACCGAACGGGCGATCAGGATATCGAGGGCGATGGGTAAACTGTTTGTCGTCGTTTTTGTCGTCACCCGCCGATTCTCCCTTCTCTGCCCGCATGAGCACAGTGCCCCTTCCTCCTGTTACGCCCGCCCGCCGCACCGTCCTCGTCACGGGTGCCGGCCGCCGGCTGGGGCGCGAGATTGCGCTGGCGCTGGCCGCGGGCGGCTGGCAGGTGGCAGTGCACTACCGCAGCTCGCGCGCCGAGGCCGAGCAAACGGCGGCCGATTGCGCGGCCCTGTCGGGCAATTCGGCGCCGTTCGAGGCCGACCTGCTCGACGAAGGCGCCACCCGCGCCCTGCTGCCGCGCGTGGCGGCGCACTTCGGCAGCGTCGATGCGGTGGTCCACAGCGCGGCGCTCTTCGAGCACGACGACGCCGCGAGCTTCAGCTACGCGCTCATGGAGCGCCATGCGCGCAGCAACACCGGCGCGGCCATCCTGCTGGCGCAGGCGCTGCACGACCACCTGGCGCTGCGCGGCGACGCGCAGGGCGCCGTGGTGCACCTGCTCGACCAGAAGCTCTGGAACCCCAACCCCGACTTCCTGAGCTACACGCTCTCCAAGGCCGCGCTCGAGGCCGCCACGCCCATGCTGGCTCTGGCACTGGCGCCGCGCGTGCGGGTGGTGGGCGTGGCGCCCGGCCTCACGCTGCCCAGCCACATGCTGGACGAAGACAGGTTCTCGAAGCTGCACAAGCTCTCGCCGCTCGGCCGCTCTTCCACGCCGGCCGACGTGGCGGCCACCGTGAAGTTCGCGCTGGAGAACAACTCGATCACCGGCACCACGCTCGTGGTGGACGGCGGCCAGCACCTCATGAAATTCGACCGCGACTTCTCGCTGATGTGAGCCCCACCATGCCTTCCAATCCGATCGGCCGCCAGACACTCACCCTGCAGGGGCTGCGCTTCGACGCCAACCTGGGCATCCTCGACCAGGAAAAGACGGCGCCGCAGCCGATCCAGGTCGATGCCGAGCTGCACCTGGGCGCGCAGCCGCTGCTGCCGAAGGACGACGACATCTACCACGTGCTGGACTACCGCAAGGTGCGCCGCATCATCATCGACGAGTGCACCGCCGAGCACGTGAACCTGCTCGAAACCCTCATCGGCAAGCTCGCACAGCGGCTGCTGCAGCTGCCCGGCGTGGTCGGCGTGCGGGTGAAGATCGCCAAGCTCGAGATCTTCGACGACTGCGAGGTGGCTATCCGCATGGAAGCCGGGGAATGGTGAACCAAGGCAAAATCGAGCCTTCCTCCCCCCGATTTGCCTGACCGAAGCAGCCCACCCATGAACGCCGTCTGGATCGACGAGGCGCCCGTCGCCGGCGCCGCAACCGCCACCAATTCCCTGAAGATCGAGCGCGAAACGCACAAGCTCGAGAAGCGCCTGTGCCGCGAGGTCGGCCGCGCCATCGTCGACTACAACATGATCGAAGAGGGCGACAAGGTCATGGTGTGCGTCTCGGGCGGGAAGGACAGCTACGCCATGCTGGACATCCTGCTCAAGCTCAAGGCCCGCGCGCCGATCCACTTCGACATCGTCGCGGTCAATCTCGACCAGAAGCAGCCCGGTTTCCCCGAAGAGGTGCTGCCCAAATACCTGAGCGAGCTCGGCGTGGACTTCCACATCGAGAACCAGGACACCTACAGCATCGTCAAGCGCGTGATCCCCGAGGGCAAGACCACCTGCGGCCTGTGCAGCCGGCTGCGCCGCGGCATCCTGTACCGCGTGGCGGACGAACTGGGCGCCACCAAGGTCGCGCTCGGCCACCACCGCGACGACATGCTGCAGACCTTCTTCCTCAACATGTTCTTCGCGGGCAAGCTCAAGAGCATGCCGCCCAAGCTGGTGAGCGACGACGGCAAGCACATCGTGATCCGCCCGCTCGCCTACGTGGCCGAGAAAGACCTGGTGCGCTGGGCGCAGCACCGCGAATTCCCGATCATTCCGTGCACCCTCTGCGGCAGCCAGGAAAACCTGCAGCGCAAGCAGGTCGGCGAAATGCTGCGCGAGTGGGACAGGAAGCACCCCGGCCGCGTGGAGAACATGTTCACCGCGCTGCAGAACGTGGTGCCCTCGCACCTGCTCGATGGAACGCGGCACGACTTCAAGGGTCTGAAGGCGACCGGCGTGGCCGACGAAGACGGCGACAAGGCCTTCGACACGCCCTCCTTCGACCTGCTCTCCCAGGCACCTGCAGCCCTGCGCATCCTTCAGGGCTGACCGGGCAACCCAGGGGAATTTTGGGCCGCCGAGCCCGGAGATCCTCATGAAACGTGCGTTTTCAGCTCTTCTTCTGATAGCAACCCTGAGCGGCTGCGCCACCTCCTGGGTGGTCGACAGCGATGTGAAAAGCTTCTCGTCGCTGGGCACCGTGGCGCCCGGCGCCAGCTACCGCTTCGAGCGCCTGCCGTCTCAGCAGGCCGACCCCGCCCGGCAGGAATCGCTCGAGGCCATGGCCGCCGCCGCGCTCGAGAAAGTGGGCCTGCGCCGCGATGACGCCAGGCCGCAATACAGCGCGCAGATCGGCGCCCGCGTCACGGCCGGCCTCTCGCCCTGGGCCGACCCGTGGCTCTTCGACGGCCCCTGGGGCTATGGCTACGGCTATCCCGGCTATGCACGCCGCTGGCATGGCGGCGGCTGGTACGGCGGCCCGGCCTTCATGCCGCCCGCGGCCAACCCCTGGTACGAGCGCGAAGTGAGCATCGTGCTGCGCGACATCGGCTCGAACCGCGTGGTCTACGAAACGCGGGCCCGCAACGATGGCCCGTACAACGTCAGCGCGACCATCCTGCCGGTGATGTTCGAGGCCGCGCTGCAGGGCTTTCCGAATCCGCCGCAGGGCGAGCGCCGGGTGAACATCGAGCTGTCCGCCGCGAAGAAGAAATGACGCGCTTTTAGAATCCAGCCAGATGGAAGAAATCACCCGCCTGATTGCCGTTCGCCATGGCGAAACCGCCTGGAACGTCGACACGCGCATCCAGGGCCAGCTCGACATCGGGCTCAACGACACCGGGCTCTGGCAGGCCCGGCGCGTCGGGCAGGCGCTGGCGCACGAAGACATCGGCGCGATCTACGCCAGCGACCTCTCGCGCGCCTGGCAGACCGCGCAAGAGATCGCCAGGCCGCACGGCCTCGCGGTGCAACCCGAACCGGGCCTGCGTGAACGCGCCTTCGGCCGCTTCGAGGGCATGAGCTTTGCCGAGATCGAGTCCACCCTGCCCGACCAGGCCCGGCGCTGGCGCGAGCGCGACCCCGAATTCCAGCCCGAGGGCGGCGAGAGCCTGCTGGTCTTCCGCGAGCGGGTGACGCGCATCGCATCGAAACTGGCCGCACGCCATCCGGGCCAGCTCGTGGCACTGGTGGCGCACGGCGGCGTGATGGACGTGCTCTACCGCGCCGCCACGCGCCAGGAGCTGCAGGCGCCGCGCACCTGGCAGCTCGGCAACGCCGCCATCAACCGCATGCTGTGGACGCCCGAGGGCTTCAGCCTCGTGGGCTGGAGCGACACCGCCCACCTGGCGGCGGACGACGACGTCCTCGACGAGACAACGACCTAGGCGTGCGAGGCCGCGTGCCCCGCGGCACCACCACCAGCCTCGGCCTTGGCCTCGCCCGGCAGATCGACCATCGGCCCGGTGCCGCTGTAGCGGTCGAGCGCCAGGTAGATGGCGGGCGTGATGTAGAGCGTGATCACCTGCGAGAAGATCAGGCCGCCCACCACCGCCACGCCCAGCGGCTGGCGCAGTTCGGCGCCGGCGCCCAGGCCCAAGGCGAGCGGCAGCGCGCCCATCAGCGCGGCCAGCGTGGTCATCAGGATCGGTCGGAAGCGCAGCCGGCAGGCCTCGCGGATCGCATCGACCGGCTTCATGCCCTCGGTGCGCTGCGCATCGAGCGCGAAGTCGATCATCATGATCGCGTTCTTCTTGACGATGCCGATCAGAAGCAGGATGCCGATGGTCGCGATCAGCGTCAGGTCGAAGCCGAAGATCTTGAGCGAAAGCAAGGCGCCCACGGCCGCCGACGGCAGCCCCGCCAGGATGGTCAGCGGGTGGATGTAGCTTTCGTACAGCACGCCCAGCAGCACGTAGATCACGAGCACCGCCAGCACCAGCAGCACGGCCTGGCTCGCCTGCGAGCTCTGGAACACCGCCGCATCGCCGCCGTAGGTGGTGATGATCGACTGCGGCATCTTCAGTTCTTCCTTGAACTGGTCGATCTTCGCGGTCGCGTTGCCCAGCGGCACGTCGGGCGCGAGGTTGAATGACACCGTCACCGCCTGCAGCTGCCCCTGGTGGTTGACCGAGGTGGGCCCCACCGTGCGCTTGACGGTCGAGAAGGCCGACAGCGGCACCAGCCGGCCGCTGGTGCTGCGCACCGACAGGCGCGACACGTCGTCCTCGAACTGCCGGTCGTTGTCGGCGGCCGAGAGAATCACCTGGTAGGTGTTGCTCGCGCCGTAGATGCTGCCGATCTGCCGGTCGCCATAGGCGTTGTAGAGCGCGGTGCGCAGGTCGCCCACGGCCACGCCGAGCACGCCGGCCTTGTCGCGGTCGATCTCCAGCGTGGCCTGCAGGCCGCGGTTCTGCGAATCGCTGGTGACGTCGCGGAAGGCCGGGTCGGCGCGCATGCGCTCCATGAGCCGCGTGGCCCAGGGCACCATCTCGCCCGCATTGACGCTCTGCAGCGTGTACTGGAAGCGCGCCTTGCTCTGGCGGCCGCCCAGGCGCAGGTTCTGCACCGGCTGCATGTAGACCGCAATGCCCGGAATCTCGCGGAAGCGCTGGCGCAGCGACTCGAGCACCGCGGCCATCTTGGGACGCTCGCTGCGCGGCTTGAGCACCGCGAACAGTCGGCCGGAGTTCTGCGTGGCGGTCGGCCCGCCCACGCCGACGAACGAGCTCACGTAGGCCACGCTCGGATCGGCCTGCAGCGAAGCGGCCACGCGTTCCTGCAGCGCGTACATGGCGGTGAAGGAGATGTCCTCGGCCGCTTCGGTGGTGATCTGGATCTGGCCGATGTCTTCCTCGGGGAAGAAGCCCTTCGGAATGGAGACGAACAGCCAGGCCGTGACGACGAAGGTGGCACCGGCCACCAGCAGCATCAGCGTGCGGTGCGCGAGCGTCCAGTCGAGCGTCCGCATGTAGCTCGCATGCACCCAGCGGTAGCCGCGTTCGAAGGCGCGGCCGATGGCGGTGCCGGGTTCGGGGTGCTCTTCCTCGTGGTCGAGCGCGCCGTCCTTGCGCGGCACGTGCTTGAGCAGCCGGCTCGCGAGCATCGGCACCAGCGTGAGCGACACGATGGCCGACACCAGCACCGCCAGCGCCACCACCACCGCGAATTCATGGAACAACAGGCCGATCACGCCCGGCATGAAGAAGATCGGAATGAACACCGCCACCAGCGAGATCGAGATCGAGATGATGGTGAAGCCCACCTCGCGCGCCCCGCGCAGCGCCGCGGCCATCGGCTCCATGCCTTTCTCGACGTAGCGCATGATGTTCTCGAGCACCACGATCGCATCGTCCACCACCAGCCCCACGGCCAGCGTGATGCCCAGCAGCGAGACGTTGTCCAGGCTGTAGCCGAAGGCATACAGCAGCGCCACCGCGCCGATCAGCGAGATCGGAATGGTCGCGGCCGGAATCAGCGTGGCCACCAGCCGGTGCAGGAACAGGAAGATCACCAGCACCACCAGCGCCACGGTGCCCAGCAGCGTGAGCTGCACGTCGTGCACCGCCTCGCGGATCGACAGCGAGCGGTCGTTCACCATGTGGATCTCGACCGATTGCGGCAGCTCGGCCTTGAAGCGCGGGATGAGCGCACGCACCGCATCCACCACCTCCACGGTGTTGGCGTTGGGCTGGCGCTGCACGGCCAGCGAGATGGAGCTCTGGCCGTTGAAGCTGCTCGCGGTCTTGACCGATTCGAAGCTGTCCTCGATGGTGGCCACTTCGTCGAGCCGCACGGGCGCGCCGTTGCGCTGCCCGACGATCAGCTTGGCGAAATCTTCCGCCTTGGTGAGCTGCCGGTTGGCCTGGATGGTGAGCGTCTGGCGCGGCCCGTCGAGCACGCCGACGGGCGTGTTGGCATTGGCCGAATTCACCGCCCTGGCCAGTTCGTCGAGCGTGATGTTGCGCGCGTTGAGCAGGTCGGCATTGGCCTTGATGCGCACCGCGAAGGCCTTGCGGCCGTACACGGCCACCTGCGCCACGCCGTCGATGGTGGAGAGCGTGGGCGAGATCAGGTTCTCGGCATAGTCGTTGAGCTCGGACGGATTCATCGACGGCGAGATCAGCGAGATGAACAGCACCGGCGCATCGGCCGGATTGACCTTGCGGTACGAAGGCAGCTGCGTCAGCTCCTGCGGCAGCTGGCGCTGGGCGCGCAGCAGCGCGGCCTGCACGTCGACGGCGGCGGCGTCGATGTCGCGGCTGCTCACGAATTCCAGCGTGATCGAGCTCACGCCCTGCGTGTTGACCGAGCTGATGGTCTGCAGGCCCGGAATGGTCGAGAACTGCTTTTCGAGCGGCAGCGCCACCGACGAAGCCATGGTGTCGGGGCTCGCGCCCGGCAGCTGGGCGTTCACGTTGATGACCGGCGTGTTGTAGCTCGGCAGCGCGGCGACCGGGATGCTGAAGTAGGCAAAGATGCCCGCCACCACCACCGCCGCGGACAACAGCACCGTCATCGCGGGACGGCGGATGCACAGCTCCGAGATGTTCATGCGCGTTCCCGCGGAGCCTGGGTGTCCGAGGAGGCCGCACTGCCCGGCGTGACACCGGTGGTGCCGGCCGGCGCGGCCTTTTTATCGACCCGGACCTTGCCGCCCGGGCGCACGTTCTGGCTGCCCTCGATGACCACCTGCTCGCCCGGCTCCACGCCGCTCACCGCCACCCTGGTGCCGAAGGTGTGGAGCACCTGCACCTGGCGCCGCTTGGCATTCATGGCCTGGTCGACCACGTAGAGCGAAGCGCCGTCGGACAGCATCATGAGCGCCGCGGCCGGCACCACCGTGGCGCCGGAGAGCGTGCGAACCGTGATCCGCGTGCCGACGAACTGGCCCGGCCAGAGGCTCTGGTCGGCGTTGTCGAACACCGCCTTGGCGCGCACGGTGCCGATCTGCGGGTCGACCGTGTTGTCCACGAAATTGAGCACGCCGCTGAGCGGCTCGCGGCGCCCGACGACCAGCGCCTCGACCCTGGCCCGGCTGCGCGCCGCCGCCAGCAGGTCCTGCAGGTTGGCCTCCGGCACCGGGAAGCTCACCGCGATGGGATCGAGCTGCGTGATGGTGACCAGCGACAGCGTCGGCTGCACCAGCGTGCCAGGGTAGATGTTGACCGCGCCGATGCGCCCCGCAATGGGCGCGCGCAGCGTGGCGTAGCCCAGCGCCACCTGCGCCGATTGCACCGCGGCGCGGTCGGCCGCCACCGCGGCGCGCTGCGCCTCGAGCTGCGACAGCGTGGCGTCCGTGGCGCTCTTCGAAATGAAGTTCTGCGCCAGCAGCTCCTGGCTGCGCCGATATTGGCGCTCGAGGTCGGCCAGGGTCGCTTCGTCGCGCTTCTGCTGGGCGCGGGCGCGGGCCAGGTTGGCCTGGTCGTTGCGGTCGTCGAGCGTGAAGAGCAGCTGGCCCTCCTTGACGAACTGGCCTTCCTTCACGTGCACCGCCGCAACGGTGTTGGTCACCTGCGGCCGCAAATCGACGCTGTTGAGCGACACCACGCTGCCGTTCACCTGCACCGTGACCGGCACGTCCTGCCGCTCGGCGGTGGCGAGCGTGACGAGCGCGGCCGGTGCGCCGTCCGCAGGGGCTCCGCCGCCAGCGGCGGCGGGCCTGGCGTTCTTTGCCGCCATGCGATCGCCCGACCCGTTCCACCACCATCCCGCGACAGCTACGATCAACACACCTGCAAGAGCGAGGACGATTTTTTTCTTCATGGGTTCTTGTGCACTTTGGGCTGACAGCGGCTATTGGAGCAGCCGTCGACTCGCAGTGTCCGTGAGTGCCGTAAAGATAAGTAAAGCCGCAATGCCAGGGCCCATGTACAACCCGCTGTGGCAGGCGCCAGGGATGATTTCACCCCGCCGCTAAAATCGCCGCTCCACAGCCTCTGGATATACCCCATGAACCGCTGCAAGAAACCCACGAATGCTCTCACTTTCATAGCGCTTTGCACAGTGGCTGCAAGCCTTTTTTCCATCGGCGCCGCAGCCCAGTCCGAGGTACCCCGGCCGCAGACCCAGAACGAGTCCCTGGTGGGCGGACGCACTTTCCCGGTCGGCACGCTGCGCGGCAAGTTCATGGTGATCGACGGGGTCGACGTCGAACTCGACGGCAAGCCCGACCGCATGGCGCCCGGCGGCCGCATCCGCAGCGCGCAGAACATGCTGGTCATGTCCAGCGCCATCACCGGCCAGAAATACCTCGTCAACTACACGCGCGATGCCGCCGGCCTGCTGCGCGAAGTCTGGATCCTCACGCCCGACGAAGCCGTTGCCAGGCGCGAGTCGCTCGACAAGCCGCTGCTGAACATCTGGCCGTTCACTTCGAACGACACCGTCAACACGCAATAAAGATGCCGGCGGGCCGCGCCCGCCGCGCCGCAGGGCGACACGACCGTCCTGCATCGGCCCTCCGGCAAGGAGGGCCAGGAAAGCACCCCATGAGCAAAAAAGTATTTATCAAGACCTTCGGCTGCCAGATGAACGAGTACGACTCGGACAAGATGGCCGACGTGCTGAACGCCGCCCAAGGCTACGAGCCGACGCAGAACGTGGACGAGGCCGACCTGATCCTGTTCAACACCTGCTCGGTGCGCGAGAAGGCGCAGGAGAAGGTGTTCAGCGACCTCGGCCGCGTGAAGCACCTGAAGGCCAAGGGCGTGAAGATCGGCGTGGGCGGCTGCGTGGCGAGCCAGGAGGGCGAGGCCATCATCGCGCGCGCGCCCTACGTCGACATCGTGTTCGGCCCGCAGACGCTGCACCGCCTGCCCGAGATGCTGAACGACCGCGAGCGCCTGGACCGCCCGCAGGTCGACATCAGCTTTCCCGAGATCGAAAAGTTCGACCACCTGCCGCCCGCGCGCGTCGAGGGCGCCACGGCGTTCGTCTCGATCATGGAGGGCTGCTCCAAGTACTGCAGCTATTGCGTGGTGCCCTACACCCGCGGCGAGGAAGTGAACCGCCCGCTCGACGACGTGCTGGTGGAGATTGCCGGCCTGGCCGACCAGGGCGTGCGCGAAGTCACGCTGCTGGGGCAGAACGTGAACGCCTACCGCGGCCGCATGGGAGACACGGCCGAGATCGCCGACTTCGCGCTGCTCATCGAATACGTCGCCGAGATCCCCGGCATCGAGCGCATCCGCTACACCACCAGCCACCCCAACGAATTCACGCCGCGGCTGATCGAGGCCTACGCCAAGGTGCCGCAGCTGGTGAGCCACCTGCACCTGCCGGTGCAGCACGGCAGCGACCGCATCCTGATGGCCATGAAGCGCGGCTACACCGCCATGGAATACAAGAGCACGGTGCGCAAGCTGCGCGCCATCCGGCCCGAACTCGCGCTCTCCAGCGACTTCATCGTCGGCTTCCCGGGCGAGACCGACGAAGACTTCGCCAAGATGATGAAGCTGATCGACGACTGCCAGTTCGACAACAGCTTCAGCTTCATCTTCAGCCCGCGCCCCGGCACGCCTGCCGCGGCGCTGCACGACGACACGCCCCATGCGGTGAAGCTGGCCCGCCTGCAGACGCTGCAGCGCGTGATCGACGGCAACGTGCGCCGCTTCGGCGATGCGCTGGTCGGCACCACGCAGCGCGTGCTGGTCGAAGGGGCTTCCCGCAAGGACGCGAACGAGCTGATGGGCCGCACCGCCTGCAACCGCGTGGTCAACTTCGAAGGCGACGCGCGCCTGGTCGGGCAGATGGCCGAGCTGCGCATCACGCGCTCGCTGGCCTATACGCTGCGCGGCGAAGTGGCCACGCGCGAGTCGTCGACGGTGCCGGTTCGCGCCGCGCTCGCCGCCTGATGGCGAAGCGGCCGTCGAAACGGGGCTCGTTCCAGCAGCTCCTGCTTTTCGCGTTCCTGCTGATCACCGCCCTCCTGGTGGGCGTGGCGCTGCGCTCGGTGTTCCAGTACGACGCGCTCATGACCCAGAGCCGCGATGCGGCGGCCCGCGCGCTGCGGCTCTCGGGCGCGGCCCAGTCGCTGGCCGAGCGCAGTGCCGCCATGGAGCGCGCCGGCCGCCAGTCGCTGGTGCTGAACGACGCCGTGCTGCGCCGCCGCTTCGACGACGCCGCGCGCGAAGCGCACCAGGTGCTCGAACGGCTCGAGAGGAACGGCCTCGCACCTTCGGGCATCGAACTCTGGCGCGCCCAGCTCGGCGTGATCGAGGGGCTCATGAGCGGCAGCGCCGACAGCGCGCTCTCGCGCGAAAGCGGCATGGCCATGCAGTTCCGCGAGCTCGATTCACTGAACACGAACCTTGCGCAGCAGGCCCAGTTCCTGATCGAGCTGCAGAACGACGCGCTGGCCAAGCGCATCGAGAATGCGCGCCGCCGGCTGATGCGCGAAGTGGTGGCCGCCAGCATCCTGGCGGTGTCGCTGGCGCTGGCTTTCGGCATCTGGCTCGCGCGCCCTTTCAAGCGGCTCGAGCACGCCATCGTCGGGCTCGGCCAGAACCGGCTCGACGAACCCATCGACATCCGCGGCCCGGCCGACGTGCGGCGCCTGTCGCAGCAACTCGAGTGGCTGCGCCTGCGGCTGACCGAGCTCGACGCCGACAAGGCACGCTTCCTGCGCCACGTCTCGCACGAACTCAAGACACCGCTGGCGGCGCTGCGCGAAGGCGTCTCGCTGCTCGAAGACGGCGTGACGGGTCCGCTCAATCCGGCCCAGCTCGAAGTGGCGCAGATCCTGAACCAGAACACCGTTTCGCTGCAGGGGCAGATCGAGGCGCTGCTGCGCTTCAATGCCGCCGCCTTCGAGGCGCGCGAGCTGCGCCGCGAACGCACCGACCTGCTGCCGCTGGTCGAGGAGCAGATCGAGGCGCAGCGCCTGCAATGGCAGGCCCATGGCCTGCGCGTCCATGCCGAGGGCGAGTCGCTCACGCTGCCGGTGGACCGCGCCAAGCTCGGCACGGCGGTGGCCAACCTGCTGTCCAACGCCATCCGGTATTCGGCGCGCGGCGGTGTGATTTCGATCGTGGTGTCCGGCACGCCGACCACGGCGTGCATCGATATCAACGACGCCGGCCCGGGTATTGCCGAGGGCGACCGGGACCGGATTTTCGAGCCCTTCTACAGGGGCGAGCGCCAGCCCGAGCATGCCGTCAAGGGCACGGGCATCGGCCTTTCGATCGTGCAGGAGTACATTGCTGCCCATGGGGGCCGCATCACCCTGCTGCCAGAGGGGCCCGGCGCGCGCTTTCGCATCGAACTGCCGCGCACGGCCTGAACCCACCGCGAAGCCCCCGGGCATCCACCTGAAAACAACTACCGCCTCTTGCCTTTTCTTCAATCCATGCTTTTTCCGTTCGTCCGCAGTTCGACCCTGTCCGGGGCGGTGGCCATGCCTTTCGTCCTGCTGCTGGCCGCCTGCGCGACGCAGCCCGCACCACCCGCCGAAGCCGAGGCGCTGCCGCCGCCGCCCGCCGTGCCGCGCGTGATGCCGGTCGAGGCCGAGCCCAAGGCGCCCGCCACGCAGCCCGCCTCGCTCTTCACGCTGATGACCCAGGGCCCGGTCGCGGCCATGCTGGCCTATGCCGACAAGGTCCGTCCGCTGGGCGGCGCCGAGTTGGCCGCCGAAATCACCCGCGCCGGCGATCCGGGCGATTCGCCCAGTGCGCAGATGCAGCTCGCGCTGCTGCTCGCGCAGACCCGCGTGCCGGCCGACCTGGCACGCGCGCTGGGCCTGATGCAGCGCGTGATCTCCAACCCCTCGCCCGAGGCGCAGCCCCTGCAGCCGCTGGCACGCACACTGGCCGCGCGCTACGTGGAACAGCGCCGCGTCGAGGAAGACCGCGACAAGCAGGCGCAGCAGGTGCGCGAAAGCCAGCGCCGCATCGACCAGCTGAACGACCGCATCGAGGCGCTGCGTGCCATCGAGCGCAGCTTCGCACGGCCCAACAACGTGCCGGCGCCGACCCTGCCTCCGCCCGGCGGCACCAGGCCCAATCCATGAACAGCAGCCGGCGATTGCCCAAGGAGCCCCATCGATGAGCACGACCGGCGCGCGCCTGCTGGTGGTCGACGACGACCCGGACATGCTGCGGCTGCTCTCGATGCGGCTGAGCTCGGCCGGCTACCAGGTCACGGCCGTGACCTCGGCCGAAACCGCGCTCACGCAGCTCGAGATCGAGCACCCGCAGCTGGTGCTCAGCGACGTGCGGCTGCCCGGCCGCGACGGGCTCCAGCTGTTCGACGAGATCCGCAAGCGCCACCCCTCGCTGCCCGTGATCCTGCTCACCGCCCACGGCACCATTCCCGATGCGGTCGAGGCCACGGCGCGCGGCGTGTTCACCTACCTCACCAAGCCCTACGACGGGCGCGAACTGCTCGACAAGATCGCGCAGGCGCTGGCGCTGGGCGCACCCGCCAGCACGCCCGCCAAGGCCGGCGACGAAAGCTGGCGCGCCGAGATCGTGAGCCGCAGCAACCGCATGTCCGAGCTGCTGGCCGAGGCGCGCATGGTCGCCAAGTCCGACGCCTCGGTGCTGCTGCGCGGCGACAGCGGCGCCGGCAAGGAACTGCTGGCGCGCGCCATCCACCGCGCCAGCGCCCGCGCCGACAAGCCCTTCGTGGCCGTCAATTGCGGCGCCATCCCCGAGGCGCTGCTCGAATCGGAACTGTTCGGCCACATGAAGGGCGCGTTCACCGACGCCCACGCCAACCACAAGGGCCTGTTCCAGCAGGCCGACGGCGGCACGCTGCTGCTCGACGAAATCGGGGACATGCCGCCCGCCCTGCAGGTCAAGCTGCTGCGCGTGCTGCAGGAGCGCGCCGTGCGCCCGCTGGGTGCCAGCCAGTCGATCGAGGTCGACGTGCGCATCATCTCGGCCACCCACCGCGACCTGGACGTCGCCATGGAAGCCGGCCAGTTCCGCGAAGACCTCTATTACCGGCTCAACGTGGTCACGCTCACGCTGCCGCCGCTGTCGGCCCGGCGCGAGGACATTCCGCTCCTGGCCAACCACTTCCTGCAGAAGCTCTCGACCAAGTACGGCAAGCGGCTGTCCGGCTTCGCGCCCGAGGCGCTCAAGGCGCTGGCCACCGCGGCCTGGCCCGGCAATGTGCGCCAGCTCTACAACGTGGTGGAACAGGTCTGTGCGCTGTCGAGCTCGCCGCTGATCCCGCTGGCGCTGGTACAGCGCGCGCTGCGCGTGCCCACGGTCGAGGTCCAGACCTATGCCGAGGCCAAGCAGCGCTTCGAGCGCGACTACCTCGTCGGGCTGCTCAAGCTGACCGACGGCAACGTGGCCGACGCCGCCCGGCTGGCCGACCGCAACCGCACCGAGTTCTACCGGCTGCTGCAGAAGCACGAACTCACGCCGGGCCACTTCAAGGCCGACGCTGTCGCTCCCGGCAGCGAGCCTGTCGCCGACTAGCGACGCCCCTAAGTCGTTGATTTAAAAGGCCATCTTCCACCAGCCCCCCAGGCTTGTCGGGATTCGGCGACAAAAACACGGGTTTCGGGGCCTTCCAAACGGCTCCAACCCCGAAAATCGCATTCAGATCGCCCTAAGTCATTGATCTGAAAGCTTTTTTCCAGCCTGGCACAGGGTTTGCCCCTGTACAGGCATGACAGCACTCACCAGCCCATCTTTCGCACTGCGCCAGCAGCGCGACGGCCTGCGTCAAAAGCAGTTTTCCCCCGTGCGGCCCCGTGCCGCCGGTCATTCGGTGGCCGCGCTCGCAAGCGCAGGCGGCGCCGAACCGGATTGCGTGATCAAGCGCTTTCCTGCCATTGGCGACACCCCTTCCCTCGACAAGCAACGTTGGTAAATCACACATGAAGCCAAACGACTTCTCCCAACTGAACGTGCTGACCGAAGCCGACTTTTCGCACCGCAGCCCGGTGCGCGAAGAACGCCACCCCAATTCCGTGACCGCTCCGCCGGTCAACCGCGGCTCCATGGCGCCCCGCCCCTGGCGCGGCTTCTGGAACAGCCTCGGCACGGCCCTGCTGGTCAAGCTCGGCGCCGGCGGCAAGCCGGAGGGCCAGACCGCCGAAGCCGGCGCCCAGGTCAAGCAACCCTGGCAGCGCGCCGCGGCCCAGCGCCGCTTCGCCTTCATGGCGCTCACGCTTCTGAGCACCGTGATCGCGTCCGCGCTGTTTGCCGGCGTGCAGCCCGACTACGACAACGTCTGGCTCGAATACGGCCAGATCGGCCTGTACGGCCTGCTCTCGGGCTGGGTCGTCACCGGCTTCGTGACCGCGCTCATGGGCTTCTATGTCTCGGTGCGCGGTGACAAGCACGCGCTCTCGGTCAAGCAGGTGGCCCACCACCCGATGAACCCCGAGGCACGCACCGCAATCATCATGCCGATCTGCAACGAAGACGTTGCCACGGTGTTCGCCGGCCTGCGCGCCACCTGCGAATCGGTTGCGGCCACCGGCCACGCCAAGCAGTTCGACGTGTTCGTGCTGTCCGACAGCTACTCGCCCGAAACCGCCGCCGCCGAGCGCGCCGCGTGGGAAGACCTGCGCGCCGCGCTGGCCGACAGCCCCAACCAGCCGCAGGTCGAGGTGTACTACCGCCTGCGCACCCGCCGCACGCACCGCAAGGCCGGCAACGTGGCCGACTTCTGCCGCCGCTGGGGCAAGGACTACCGCTACATGGTCGTGCTCGACGCCGACTCCGTGATGAGCGGCGACTGCCTGACCTCGATGGTCAAGCTGATGGAAGCCAACCCGACCGCCGGCATCATCCAGACCGCCACGCAGGCCATCGGCCACGTGACGCTGCATGCCCGCGCGCAGCAATTCGCCTCCCGCGTGACGGGCCGCCTGTTCACGCTGGGCATGCAGTTCTGGCAACTGGGCGAATCGCACTACTGGGGCCACAACGCGATCATCCGCGTCGAGCCCTTCATGAAGCACTGCGCGCTGGCCCCCATCAAGGGCACCGGCGGCATGTCGGGCGGCATCATGTCGCACGACTTCGTCGAAGCTGCGCTGATGCGCCGCGCCGGCTACAACGTGTGGCTCTGCGCCGACCTGGTCGGCAGCTACGAGCAGCAGCCGCCGGACCTGCTGGCCGAACTGCAGCGCGACCGCCGCTGGTGCCAGGGCAACCTGCAGAACGCCCGCCTGATGGCCGAGCCCGGCATCCACCCGGTGCACCGCGCGATGTTCGTGACCGGCACCATGGCCTACGTCTCGGCGCCGCTGTGGCTCGCATTCCTGACGCTCGGCACCGCGCTGTGGCTGAGCGGCTCGAGCCTGATCTCCAGCTGGAGCGTGCTGCCGGCGGAACTGGCCGGCCTGTGGGTCTGGACCCTGTGCCTGTTGTTCCTGCCCCGCCTGCTCGGCATTGCAGCCGTGCTGATGCGCGGCGAGCAGCGCCAGTACGGCGGCCTGTGGGGCCTGGTGAAGAGCTCGGTGCTCGAAAGCGGCCTGGCCATCGTGCAGGCGCCGGTTCGCATGCTGGCCCACTCGCTGTTCGTGCTGGTCGCCCTCACCGGCATCAAGCTCGACTGGAAGTCGCCCCCGCGCGAAGCCGCTGCCGTGCCGTGGAAGGTCGCCGTGACGCAGCTCGCTCCCATGAGTGTGGTGGTCGGCGCACTGGCCCTGGGCGTCGCAATGATCGATCCGAGCGCGCTGATCTGGCTCATGCCGGTGGGCCTGCCGCTGCTGCTGGCCATTCCGCTCACCGTGCTGACCAGCCAGATCGCGCTGGGCACCTCGCTGCGCGACCGCGGCTTCCTGCTGATCCCCGAGGAATCGCGTTCGCCGGCCGTGCTGCGCCGCGCCTGGATGCATGCGCTGCGCCTGGCGCGCCCTGCGGCGCTGGCGACGGCCTGATGCGCAAGCTCCACCGCAAACAAGAAAGCCGGCCACGAGGCCGGCTTTTTTATTGCGCGGCTGCCGGAGCAGCAGCCATCGCTCTATTTAATTAGAACGGCAGCTTCGGGCCGCCGGGGCCACCCATGCCGCCCATCCCCTTCATGCCGCCCATCTTCTTCATCATCTTCATGAGGCCGCCGCCCTTCATCTTCTTCATCATGCCCTGCATCTGCTCGAACTCGTTGAGCAGGCGGTTCACTTCCTGAACCTGCACGCCTGCGCCGGCCGCGATGCGGCGCTTGCGCGTGGCCTTGAGTAGCTCGGGCTTGCGGCGCTCCAGCGGCGTCATGCTCTGGATGATGCCTTCCTTGCGGCGGATGTCGCGCTCGGCGCGGGTCATGTCGGCTTCGGTGGCCTTGGCGGCCATCTGCTGCGGCAGCTTGTCCATCAGGCTGGAGAGGCCGCCCATCTGCTTCATCTGCTGCAGCTGGCCGAGGAAGTCGTTCAAGTCGAAGCCCGCGCCGCTCTTGACCTTGGCCGCGAGCTTCTGCGCCGCCGCCACGTCGACGCCGGCCGTGACCTGCTCGACCAGCGCGACGATGTCGCCCATGCCGAGGATGCGGCCCGCGTGGCGCTCGGCATCGAACACCTCGAGGCCGTCGATCTTCTCGCTGGTGCCTGCGAACTTGATCGGCACGCCCGTCACCTGCCGCACCGACAGCGCCGCACCGCCGCGCGAATCGCCGTCGGTCTTGGTCAGGATGATGCCGGTGAGCGGCAGCGCTTCCTTGAAGGCCTTGGCAGTGTTGATCGCATCCTGGCCCTGCATCGCGTCGACCACGAACAGCGTTTCGACCGGATCGAGCGCGCCGTGCAGCTGCTTGATTTCGGTCATCAGCACTTCGTCGATCGCCAGGCGGCCTGCCGTGTCGACCAGCAGCACGTCGAAGAAATGGCGCTTGGCGTGGTCGAGCGCGGCGCGTGCGATGTCGAGCGGCTTCTGGTCCGGCGTGCTCGGGAACCATTCGGCGCCGGCCTGCTTGGTGACCATCTTGAGCTGCTCGATGGCGGCGGGCCGGTAGACGTCGCCCGACACCGTGAGCACTTTTTTCTTGCGCTTCTCGATCAGGTGCTTGGCCAGCTTGGCGGTGGTGGTGGTCTTGCCCGCGCCCTGCAGGCCGGCCATGAGGATCACGGCGGGCGGCTGCGCCGCAAGGTTGATGTCCGACACGCCCTCGCCCATGGTGGCGGCGAGTTCGCGGTTGACGATGCCGACCAGCGCCTGGCCCGGCTTGAGCGAGCCCAGCACTTCCTGGCCGAGCGACTTTTCCTTCACCCGGGCGACGAAATCGCGCACCACGGGCAGCGCCACGTCGGCTTCGAGCAGGGCCATGCGCACTTCGCGCAGCATGTCCTGCACGTTGCTTTCGGTGATGCGCGCCTGGCCGCTCATCGTCTTGACGAGGCGGGAGAACTTTTCTGTGAGGGCGGTGGCCATGAGCGGGATGCCTTGTCACCCGCTGCGGCGGGCTATTGGAAAGTCGGAAAGTCGTGAACGGAATCGGCGGCCTACTGCCCCTTTCGCGAGACACCGAGGAACCGGCTTTGCCGGGCCTCTGGTGTCGCCCCGGTGAGGGGGTTGGCGCTGCGACACGTAGTGCGCAAGCCTGGGGGAGATAAACTCTACGCATGATTTTAGCGATCCCCTCCCCACTTGCCGTGGCGCTGGGCATCGCCACCGCGGCTGCCTACGGATTTGCCGCTGCCGCGGGTGCCCGGCTGAGCCGCAAAGCCACTCAGTGGGCCCTCGGGCTGGCGTGGCTTCTGCATGCCGCCGTGCTGGGCCATGGCCTCATCGGCAGCGAACCGAAATTCGGCTTCGCGCCGGCGCTTTCGGTCACCGCCTGGCTAGTGCTCACGGTCTATGCGGTCGAAAGCCGCATGTACCCGCAACTCAAGGTGCGCCGCGCGCTGGCCTGGCTGGGTGCGGCCGCCGTGCTGCTGGCCATTCTCTTTCCCGGCACGCCGCTGCATGTGTCGGCATCGCCCTGGCTGCCGCTGCACCTGGCGCTGGGCATTGCCTCGTATGGCCTGTTCGGCGCCGCGGTGGTCCATGCCTGGCTGATCACGCGGGCCGAAAAGCAGATCCGCCTTGCCACCGAACCGCAAGGCGGCGTGCCGCTGCTCACGCTCGAGCGGCTCACCTTCCGGTTCGTGATGGCCGGCTTCGTGCTGCTTTCCGCCACGCTGCTCGCGGGCCTGCTGTTCAGCGAAACGCTGTACGGCGCAAGCGTGCGCGGCTGGAAGTGGGACCACAAGACGGTGTTCTCGGTGCTCGCCTGGATGAGTTTTGCCGTGCTGCTGATCGGCCGGGTCCGCTTCGGATGGCGCGGCCGCACGGCGCGGCGGGTGCTGTATGCCGGCTCCGCCCTGCTGCTGCTGTCCTACGTGGGCTCGCGCTTCGTGCTCGAAGTGGTGCTGGCGCGCGGCGCGACATGAAATACCTGCTCGTTCTCGCGGTGCTCTGGGTGGCGATCTGGCTCTGGCGCAAGAATCGCCGCGAGGAAATGCGCGAAACCCTGCGCGAAGAGGCGGCGCGCGCCGCCAAGCGTCCGCCCGCCGCGCCGGCTTCGCCGCAAGCCATGCTGCGCTGCGCCCATTGCGGCTTGCACCTGCCTGCGAGCGATGCGATCTCGGGACCGGGCGACGCGGTCTACTGCAGTGCTGCGCACCGCCAGGCCGCCGAGCGCGGCTGAGCGGGCGCTGTAGCGCGATGAGCACAGCGCCAAGGGTGCACCCGTGAGTTCTTCCCCGTGGTCGCGCGGCGACCCCGCCACCGACTGGAGCACGCTCGAGCCGGGGCGCGGCGAAAGCGCCGCGCTGCTGCGGCTGTGGCGCGGCTTCATGGCGGCGCGCTGCTTCGTCGCGCTGGTGCTCGTGCTGCTGCAAGGCGTGGCCATGGCGCTCGGCCAGACGGTGCAGCCGCTGGCCGTGGCGCTTTCGGCCGGCTACCTGGCCGCCACCTGGCTGGGCGCCCGCTACGCGCATTTCACGCCGCCGATCCGGGCCTTCGGCATGCTGTGGTTCCTCACCATCGGCATCGACCTGGGCACCTTCACCGCGCTGCAGGTGCTCCAGGGCGGCAGCATCAACTACACGCCGCTGTTCGCGCTGCCGGTGCTCATGAGCGCGGTGCTGGGCACGGTGACGGTGGGCCTGGGCACCACCGCCACGGTCACGCTGCTGCTGCTCGCCGATGCCGGCTGGCACTGGCTGTTGCAGCAGCCCGGCGATTCCTCCACCCGCTTCGTGCAGGCGGCGCTCACCGGCACAGGGCTCTTCGTGGTGGCCCTGCTGGCGCACGAGCTGGCGCGCCGGCTGGCCCGCGAGGAAGAAACCGCGCTGCGCAACCGCAGCAGCGCGCAGATGCAGGCGCAGGTCAACGACCTGGTGATCGAGACGCTGAGCGAAGGCGTGCTGGTGATCGACGCCGAAGGCATGGTGCATGCGGCCAATCCGGCGGCCGACGCGATCCTCGGCCAGGGGCTGGCCCGGCTCGGCCTGCCGTTCGCGCTGCATGCGCAGCCCGCCTGGCATGCGCTGGCGGCGCTGGCACGCCAGACCTTTGCGCGCCGCGCACCGCAAAGCGAGGAGATTCCGGTGGCGCAGGCGCGCGGCGCCGCGCGCGAGGTGCGCGTGCGCACGCGGCTCACGCCCACCAGCAGCCGGCACGTCGACAGCCTTTGCGTGATGTTCCTGCAGGACCTGCGCGAACTCGAGGCCCGCATCCGCACCGAGAAGCTGGCCGCGATGGGCCGCATGTCGGCCGCCGTGGCGCACGAGATCCGCAATCCGCTCGCGGCCATCACGCAGGCCAGCGCGCTGCTCGCCGAAGACCTCACCGACCCCGCGCACCGCAAGCTGACCAGCATGGTGCAGCACAACGCGCAGCGGCTCGCGCGCATCGTGGACGACGTGCTCGACGTCTCGCGCGCGCGCCAGCAGCGCGTGCTCTCGCTCGGCGAGCAGGTCGTGCTCGATCCCGCCGTGCAGGCGCTGGCCGAAGAGTGGGTGCGCCAGACGCGGCGCCAGGGCGTGCTGGTCGCGCTGGATGCCGCCGATGCCGAGGTGCGCTTCGACGTCGAGCACCTGCGCCGGCTGCTCGTGAACCTGCTGGACAATGCGGCGCGCTACGCGAGCAGCCGGGCGGGCGCGATCCAGGTCGTCACCACCACGCAGCGCGGCAGTTCCGGCCGCCCCAGCCTGCAGGTGTGGAGCGACGGCGCGCCGCTGGAGCCGGCGGTGCAGCGCCACCTGTTCGAACCTTTTTTCTCATCCGAGAGCCGCTCCAGCGGACTCGGCCTCTTCCTGTGCCGCGAGCTGTGCCGGCGCCACGGCGCCACCATCGGCTACGAGCGGCGCGCGCTCGTGGCGGGCGGCCCCGAGGGCAATGAATTCTTCGTCAGTTTCGCGCCGAGCGAAAACCGGCTGACACAATAGCGCCGTGAGCACTCCCCATCCTTCCATGCAGCGCCCGGCCAACATCCTGGTCATCGATGACGAGCCCGACCTGCGCACGCTGTACGAACTGACCCTGCTGCGCGAAGGCTATCGCGTCGAGGCCGCCGGCAGCGTTTCGGAAGCCTGGCAGCACCTGGAGGCCGGGCAGTTCGATGCGGTGATCACCGACATGCGGCTGCCCGATGGGCAGGGCATGGAAATCATCCACCGCATCCAGAAGAACCAGCGCAGCGAGCGCTGCGTGGTGATGACGGCCTACGGCTCCGCCGAGAATGCGGTCGAGGCGCTGAAGGCCGGCGCCTTCGACTATCTGACCAAGCCGGTCGACCTGAAGCAGTTCCGCGCCGTGGTCGCGTCCGCGGTGCAGGCGCAGCAGGCAGCGCCGGCCAAGGCTTGGCAGGCGGCGCCCGCAGGCCAGCCGCGCGCCGACACACCCGCCGTTCCGGACAGCGGCGTTGCTGCGCTCGACCGGCTGGTGGGCGACTCGGAGCCGATGCGCCTGGTCAAGTCGCGCATCGCCAAGGTGGCGCGCGGCATGGCGCCGGTGCTGGTGCGCGGCGAATCGGGCACCGGCAAGGAACTGGTGGCGCGCGCCGTGCATGCCTGCAGCCAGCGCAGCGAGGGCCCGTTCGTCGCGGTCAACTGCGGCGCCATTCCCGAGAACCTGCTCGAGGCCGAGTTCTTCGGCGCCCGCAAGGGCTCCTACACCGGCTCGTCGCAAGACCGCGACGGCTACTTCCAGGCCGCGCGCGGCGGCACGCTCTTTCTCGATGAAATCGGCGACCTGCCGCTGGCGATGCAGTCCAAGCTGTTGCGCGCGATCCAGGAGCGCAGCGTGCGCTCCATCGGCTCGACGCAGGAAGACGCGGTCGACGTGCGCATCGTGAGCGCCACGCACAAGGACCTTCATGCCGAAGTCCAGGCCGGCCGCTTCCGGCAGGACCTGTTCTACCGGCTCAACGTGATCGAGATCGCGGTGCCCGCGCTGCGCGACCGGCGCGAGGACCTGCCCGCACTTTGCGCCGCGCTGCTCGCGCGCATTGCGCAGGACGGCGGGCTGCCGGTGCCGCATCTTTCCGCCGAACTGCTGCGCCGCCTTGCCCAGCACCGGCTCGACGGCAACGTGCGGGAGCTCGAGAACCTGCTGCACCGCGCAGTGGCGCTCAACGACGGCGACGAACTGCACCTGGACCTGATGGCGCCGAGGCCGGGCGCCGCCGAGGCGCCGGCCGAGACGGCCATTGCCGAACCCGCGCCTTCTTCTGCTTCGGCGCCCGGTAGCGAAGCGCCTGCGGCGCCCGCTGCGCTCGCCGTGGCCGTTGCGGAACCCAAGTCCCCGCCGCCCGCCCTTCCCTCCGACCTGCAGGCCTACCTCGATCAGCAGGAGCGCGAGATCCTCGTGCGCGCGCTGCACGAAAGCGGCTTCAATCGAACGGCCGCCGCCGCGCGGCTCGGCATGAGCCTGCGCCAGATCCGCTACCGCATCGCGCGGCTGGGCATCACCACGCCCGGCGGCGACGAAGGTGCCAGCACCAGCCATGCCGACGACTGAGGCACATCCGCTGAACGACGACGGGCTCTGGCACGCCGGCTGGTACCGCTTTGCCAAGGCGCTGCACTCGCCGAATTTCGGACCCCGGCCCGCCGGCGCGCAGACCGACCTGATCGTGCTGCACTCCATCAGCCTGCCGCCTGGCGAATACGGCGGCGAGGCCGTGCAGCAGCTCTTCACCAACCAGCTCGACTGGGATGCGCACCCCTACTTCCAGTCGATTCGCGGCCTTGCGGTTTCCTCGCATTTCTATGTGCGGCGCAACGGCGAACTCTGGCAGTTCGTGAGCTGCGACGAGCGCGCCTGGCATGCCGGCGTGTCGTCGTGGCGCGGCCGCGATAACTGCAACGACGACTCCATCGGCATCGAGCTCGAAGGCCTCGAAGGCCAGCCGTTCGAAGAGGCGCAGTACGAGACGCTGGCCAGCCTCTGCCCCGCCGTCGCGCAGCACTATGCCATCGCGCACATCGCCGGCCACGAGCACATCGCACCGGGCCGAAAACAGGACCCGGGCGCCGGCTTCGATTGGCAATTGCTGCGCGGGCACCTCGGCTGGAGTCCACACATGTTTCCTCCGCAGGTGGTGCAGCGCTAATTTTTTCAATCGCGCGGCGACTCGCGATGCGCCGGTGCCGCGGCGCAGCAATGAGAAAATTGCAGCGGCTGCATGCAGCAACCATGCGGCCTGCAAGCCCAAATCGGCCTGCAAGCCACGCCCCATGCGGGTTGCGACAACATAGGCCAGTATTCATGCGGCATCGACGGCCGTGACCTAGGCCGAAAGAAATATCGGCAAGGGTTGTATCCACTGGAAAACGCTACATCTAGTGGGTTGTACACCCCTCAGACCCTAGATATAGTGTCCTCCGTCCGGTCAACAACGCCGGCGCGACGCCCAACCAAGGCGTTGCCATCCAACAAGAATTGCCAACCGAGAGGAAGCGAATGCAAACAGCCCTGAACACCCCATCGACCTCGCGTGCCGTTCCCTCCACGCCCACGCAGCAGCAGCGCGACACCGCTGGCTCGCCTGCCGGACAGAACCTCGCGCACTACCAGATCATCCGCCGCAACGGCGCCGTGGTTCCCTTCGAACCCAACAAGATCGCCATCGCGATGATGAAAGCCTTCCTGGCCGTGCACGGCACCCAGGGCGCGGCTTCGGCCAGCGTGCGCGAAACCGTCGACGCGCTCACGCAGGGCGTGATCCGCGCCATGGTGCGTTCGCGTCCGGGCGGCGGCACCTTCCACATCGAAGACGTGCAGGACCAGGTCGAACTCGGCCTGATGCGCGGCGGCCACCACGAGATCGCGCGCGCCTACGTGCTCTACCGCGAGCGCCGCACGCAGGAGCGTTCCAAGCAGGTCGAGCAGGAAGCGCCCGCCACGCCCACGCTGCACGTGCTGGACAACGGCGAACGCGTCGCGCTCGACCTGAACCAGCTCAAGGGCCTGATCGAGTCGGCCTGCGAAAACCTGGGCGACAGCATCACCGCCGCGCCGATCGTCGCCGAGACCATGCGCAACCTGTACGACGGCGTGCCGCTCGACGAGGTCTACAAGGCCTCGATCCTGGCGGCCCGCACGCTGATCGAGAAAGACCCCGACTACACCTTCGCGACCGCCCGCCTGCTGCTGCATACGATCTTCAAGGAGATCATCGGCCGCGAAGTGATGCCCGCCGAGCGCGCCACCGCCTACGCCGACTACTTTCCGCAGTTCATCAAGAAGGGCGTCGAGAACGACCTGCTCGACGAGAAGCTGCTGCAGTACGACCTGCCGCGCCTGGGCGCCGCGCTCAAGGCCGAACGCGACAACCAGTTCGACTACCTCGGCCTGCAAACGCTGTACGACCGCTACTTCCTGCACGTGCGCAAGTCGCGCATCGAACTGCCGCAGGCCTTCTTCATGCGCGTGGCCATGGGCCTGTCGCTCGGCGAGATCGATCGCGAAGCCCGCGCCATCGAGTTCTACGAGGTGCTGTCGTCCTTCGACTTCATGTCGAGCACGCCCACCCTGTTCAACGCCGGCACGCTGCGCTCGCAGCTGTCCAGCTGCTACCTGACCACCGTGCCCGACGACCTCGACGGCATCTACGAGTCGATCAAGGAAAACGCCCTGCTCTCGAAGTTCGCGGGCGGCCTGGGCAACGACTGGACCCGCGTGCGCGCGCTCGGCAGCCACATCAAGGGCACCAACGGCGAATCGCAGGGCGTCGTGCCCTTCCTCAAGGTGGTCAACGACACGGCCGTGGCGGTGAACCAGGGCGGCAAGCGCAAGGGCGCCGTCTGCACCTACCTCGAAACCTGGCACCTCGACATCGAGGAGTTCCTGGAACTGCGCAAGAACACCGGCGACGACCGCCGCCGCACGCACGACATGAACACCGCCAACTGGATTCCCGACCTCTTCATGCGCCGCGTGATGGAAAAGGGCACCTGGACGCTGTTCTCGCCGTCGAACGTGCCCGACCTGCACGACCTGTTCGGCGCCGACTTCGAGAAGGCGTATGTCGCCTACGAAGAAAAGGCCGCGCGCGGCGAGATCAAGCCCGCGCGCACCATCCAGGCCTCGGACCTGTGGCGCAAGATGCTCACGATGCTGTTCGAGACCGGCCATCCGTGGATCACGTTCAAGGACGCCTGCAACGTGCGCTCGCCGCAGCAGCACGCCGGCGTGGTGCACTCGTCGAACCTGTGCACCGAGATCACGCTGAACACCAGCGACACCGAAACCGCCGTCTGCAACCTGGGTTCGGTGAACCTGCTGCAGCACCTGAAGGACGGCAAGGTCGACCAGGAAAAGCTCAAGCGCACCATCGCGACCGCGATGCGCATGCTCGACAACGTGATCGACATCAACTACTACGCCGTGAAGAAGGCGCGCGACTCGAACCTGCGCCACCGCCCGGTCGGCCTGGGCCTGATGGGCTTCCAGGACGCGCTGTACGAACTGCGCATTCCCTACGCTTCGCAGGAAGCCGTGCAATTCGCCGACGAGTCGATGGAAGCCATCTGCTACCACGCCTACTGGGCCTCGACCGAGCTGGCCCGCGAACGCGGCAAGTACTCTAGCTACAAGGGCTCGCTGTGGGACAAGGGCATCCTGCCGATCGACACGCTCGACCTGCTCGAAAAGGCCCGCGGCGGCTACGTCGAGGTCGACCGCTCGTCCACCCTCGACTGGGAGGCCCTGCGCCAGAAGATCAAGGCCGACGGCATGCGCAATTCCAACTGCGTGGCCATCGCCCCGACCGCGACCATCTCGAACATCATCGGCGTCGACGCTTCCATCGAGCCCTGCTTCGGCAACCTCTCGGTCAAGTCGAACCTGTCGGGCGAATTCACCGTCATCAACCACTACTTGGTGCGCGACCTGAAGCGCCTGGGCCTGTGGGACGACGTCATGGTGATGGACCTGAAGCACTTCGACGGTTCGCTGCGCCCGATCGACCGCGTGCCGCAGGACGTGAAGGCGCTCTACGCCACCGCGTTCGAAGTCGAAACCACCTGGCTGGTCGAAGCCGCCTCGCGCCGCCAGAAGTGGATCGACCAGGCGCAGTCGCTCAACATCTACATGGCCGGCGCATCGGGCAAGAAGCTCGACGACACCTACAAGCTCGCATGGCTGCGCGGCCTGAAGACCACCTACTACCTGCGCACGCAGAGCGCGACGCACGCCGAGAAATCCACCGTGCAGTCGGGCCGCCTCAACGCGGTGT
The DNA here is from genome assembly GCF_033807855.1 of Variovorax sp. SPNA7. Classification (NCBI taxonomy): domain Bacteria; kingdom Pseudomonadati; phylum Pseudomonadota; class Betaproteobacteria; order Burkholderiales; family Comamonadaceae; genus Variovorax; species Variovorax sp. SPNA7. The sequence goes on along the minus strand of NZ_CP138513.1, from coordinate 988,803 downwards.
CGTCGGGCAGCGATGCAGCTTCGGGCATGAGCGCACTCGAAGCCGCGGCAGCCGCAGCGAAGGCGCAGATGAGTGCGATGCCTGCCACCGACATCGCGTTCTGCGGCGTCGACGATCCGACTTGCGAAGCGTGCCAATGACGCGCGAGTGATGCGAGAGAGGTGCATGCACGACGCGCGAACTCTCAGTCGATCACGGCATCGACTGACATCGCGCGATGCATGAGAGCAACATAACAACCACATAAATGGAGCGCGACGTGAACGAGCACTTTGCAACTCACATCGTTGCTCCGATAATTGAGCATTGGATTTTTCTATGTTGACCTGGGACGAAGAAGTCAAGCCCTCCTTATCAAAGGATATGCAACAAGGATTGCAGCAACACCACGCATCGACCAGCGGCCTGTCCGCAGGCCGACCGGTGGATGCTCCGACTTCGTCGATTGCACAACCCACGGCGCCCGCCGCGGCGCAGCGCGTCAAGGCTTCCGACAAGCGCATCATCAACGGCCAGACCGACGTCAACCAGCTGGTGCCGTTCAAGTACAAGTGGGCCTGGGAAAAATACCTCGCCACCTGCGCCAACCACTGGATGCCGCAGGAAGTGAACATGACGCGCGACATCGCGCTCTGGAAAGACCCGAACGGCCTGACCGAAGACGAGCGCCGCATCGTCAAGCGCAACCTCGGCTTCTTCGTGACCGCCGACTCGCTGGCCGCCAACAACATCGTGCTGGGCACCTACCGCCACATCACGGCGCCCGAATGCCGCCAGTTCCTGCTGCGCCAGGCGTTCGAGGAAGCGATCCACACGCACGCCTACCAGTACATCGTCGAGTCGCTCGGCCTGGACGAGAGCGAGATCTTCAACGCCTACAACGAAGTGCCGTCGATCCGCGAGAAGGACCAGTTCCTGATCCCGTTCATCGACGCCATCAGCGACCCGCTCTTCAAGACCGGCACGCACGAAACCGACCAGACGCTGCTCAAGTCGCTGATCGTGTTCGCCTGCCTGATGGAAGGCCTCTTCTTCTACGTCGGCTTCACGCAGATCCTCGCGCTGGGCCGCCAGAACAAGATGACCGGCGCCGCCGAACAGTACCAGTACATCCTGCGCGACGAGTCGATGCACTGCAATTTCGGCATCGACCTGATCAACCAGCTCAAGCTCGAGAACCCCGGCCTCTGGACCCCCGAGTTCAAGGCCGAGATCAAGGCCCTCTTCATGAAGGCCGTCGAGCTCGAGTACAAATACGCCGAAGACACCATGCCGCGCGGCGTGCTCGGCATGAACGCCTCCATGTTCAAGGGCTACCTGCGCTACATCGCCAACCGGCGTGCGCAGCAGATCGGCCTCGAAACGCTCTTCCCGAACGAGGAAAACCCGTTCCCCTGGATGAGCGAAATGATTGACCTGAAGAAAGAGCGCAATTTCTTCGAAACCCGCGTGATCGAATACCAGTCGGGTGGTGCGCTCTCCTGGGATTGAATCGAATCTTTCGACAAGAATTAATGAATTCAAGAATTGCCCTTGCCACCGATCGCGCCGAAGAGCGCGGCATGGACGAGGGCTCAGGCGTTCATGGTGCTGGAGCTCAGATTCCAACGCCATGGATCGCTTCACGCTACCAACGTGCGTGGAGTGCTTCAATAGGTTGATTTTTTCAACTTGATCAAGGAGAAATAGAAATGGCAACTGCAAAGAAAGCGCCGGCTAAGAAAGCCGCTGCAAAGAAGGCTCCGGCAAAGAAGGTCGCGGCCGCTAAGAAGGCTCCCGCCAAGAAGGTAGCTGCGAAGAAGGCTCCGGCCAAGAAGGTCGCAGCGAAGAAGGTAGCCGCCAAGAAGGCGCCTGCGAAGAAGGTAGCCGCCAAGAAGGCAGCTCCGGCAAAGAAGGCCGCTGCCAAGAAGGCTCCGGCGAAGAAGGCCGCAGCGAAGAAGGCTCCTGCCAAGAAGGCGGCGGCGAAGAAGGCTCCGGCAAAGAAGGCTGCTGCCAAGAAGGCCCCTGCGAAGAAGGCTGCCGCCAAGAAGGCTCCTGCCAAAAAGGCTGCGGCCAAGAAAGCCGCGAAAAAGCCCGCTGCCAAGCCTGCCGCTGCTGCCAAGAAGCCTGCTGCGAAGAAGGCTGCCAAGGCTCCTGCCGTAGCGCCTGCTCCTGCTGCGCAAACGACGCTGAACCCCCAGGCAGCCTGGCCGTTTCCGACGGCCAGCAAGCCCTGAGTCTGCTCAGCGGCCTTGACGGCAAAAAACCCGGCACCTCACGGTGCCGGGTTTTTTTTATGGGCGCCTGCCAGCGGGCGGCTCAGAGGCCCAGCGCCTTCAGGTCGATCTGGTAGTTCTGCGGCCCGCGCTGCGCGATCTTGAGCGCGCCGATGCGGTTGCCGAGCGCCGCGCACTGCGCGAGCGGCCATTCCTTTTCGAGGCCGAACAGCAGCGCGCCGCGCCAGGCATCACCGCAACCGGTGGGCTCGACCACCGCCGTCGGCGTCACGCCCGGCACATGCTCGCGTTCGCCGTCGATCCAGACCTCGCAGCCTTCGGCCGCCAGCGTGACGACCAGGCCGCGCACGCGCTTCGAAATCTCGGCCAGGCTCCAGCCGGTGCGCTGCGACAGCATCTTGCCTTCGTAGTCGTTGACGACGACCCAGCTCGCCAGGTCGACGAAGTGCCTGAGCGCCTCGCCGTCGAACATCGGCAGACCCTGGCCCGGATCGAACACGAACGGAATGCCGGCCGCGGCGAGCTGCTCTGCGTGCTGCAGCATTGCCTCGCGGCCGTCGGGCGCGATGATGCCGACGCGGATGTCTTCGCGCGCGGCGATCTTCGTGAGGTGCGCCTGCTGCATCGCGCCGGGGTGGAACGCGGTGATCTGGTTGTTGTCGACGTCGTTCATGATCATCGCCTGCGCGGTGAAGGTGTCGTCGATCTGGCGCACGAACTCGGTGCTGATGCCCAGCATGCGCATGCGCTCCAGGTAGTCGGCACCGTCGCTGCCGAGCGCGGCCATCGGCAGCGCGGTGCCGCCCAGCGCATTGAGGCTGTAGGCGATGTTGCCGGCACAGCCGCCGAAGTCACGCCGCAGGCCCGGCACCAGGAACGACACATTGAGGATGTGCAGTTGGTCCGGAAGGATCTGGTCGGCGAACCGGCCCTCGAAGGTCATGATGGTATCGAACGCGAGGGAACCGCAAATCACTGCTGCCATGGGTGAGCCGTTGGGTAGGAATGGGTGGATGAATGAAAAGGCGGGCGCGAGCCAGGCCTAAGGATAGAACGCTTCGACGCGGTAGCCTGCAATGGGCGGCAGCGTGGCCGCTTCCGTTGCCGACAGGCTCAGCGGCAATGACGCGGTCTGGTCGGAGCGTGCCGCAAGCACCGCCGGTGCGCCATAGTCCGCGGCCATCAACACGCGGCGCACCACGGCGCGCTCCTGCGTGTCGAGCAGCGAAAGCTCGACGGCCGGCATGGCGAGGGGAACGGCCGCGCCATTGCGCAACGTGAAGCTGAGCCGGTAGTCGTTGTTGCCGGTTTTTTCGCGCGCGAAGGCCGCGCCCTCGATCACGATGTCGCCGATCTGCCGCAGCGCGGTGAGCTCGCAGCCGGCCACGCTGCACAGCGCTGCGAATGCGGGACGCAGGTTCGGCTGGCGCGCGACGATGCCGTCGCGTTCGTGGCGCAGGACCTGCACGAAGAGCAGCAGGACGGCGAGCACGGCCAGCAGCCAGAGCCAGCGCCGCACCCCAGGCCGCTGCCAGACACCCGCGGCGCCACGGCCCAAGTTCTCGTTGCCATCGGAAAAAGGAAGCCGCTCCGAATCTTCCACGTCGTCGCGGACCGACGGCTGAGGCGAAGGAAGCAGGCCCGGCTCGGGCTCGCTCGCCTCCCGCACCATCGAGGCCGACATCTTTGCGGCGGCGCGCTCGTCGCGCGCCTTGGCGCTCGCGATCTTGGCCGACTTGATGCGGGCCCGGCGCAGCGCCTTTTGCATCTGCACCTGGTCGCGGTCTTGTTCGGGCGCGTGCTTTTCGTCTTCCTCGCTGGCCGTTGCCGCCATCTCGCGCGCCTTGAGGCGCAGGGCCGGCAACGGCGGTGCGGGCGGGGGTGGCGGCGAAGGCGGGGCCGCCAGGTTCAGGTCGATGTTCGGAAACGGCGGCAGCGAACTCGCCGGCGGGCGCCATTCGGGCTCGTTGGCTTCGAAGTCGGTCCACAGCTCGTCGGCGACGATGCCGTGCGCCGGCAAGGCGAAGGTGGGTGCAGGCGCGGGAGCAGGTGTTGGTGCAGGCGCGGGCTCCGGTGCCGGCAGCAGCTCGGCCTCGGAAGGCGCAGCCCCCGGCGGTTCGCGGTCCTCGGGTTCGTCGTCGAAGAAATCCGCGTCTTCGATCGCATCGGAGGAGGACGGCGGCTCGGTCGATGCGGCAGGTGCCGATGCCGGTGCCGATGGAGATGCAGCACTCGCAGCCGTCGGGCCATCGGGTGCCTCGTGCAGGTCGAGCGTGGCGTCGAACACGTGGCTGCAGCGTCCGCAGCGCACCCAGCCATCCGAAATGCGAAGCTGGTCGCGCACCACCTTGAAGGTGGTGGCACAGGCGGGACAGCGCGTGACGAGGCTCATGACGGGGCGATTGTAGGGTTGGGCCCTTGCCGCACCGGTGGGATCAAACGCGAAACGGCAGGCGCGTACGTCCTCAGCAGCGCGCCGTCATCAGGATCCAGCCGTCCTCGCTGTCGCTGACTTCGAGCGCGGCATAGGGCGCATACGCTTCTTTCAGTTCGTCGGCTTGGCGCTCGAGGATGCCGGCCAACACCAGCGATCCACCGGGCGCCACGTGGCTGCGCAGCAGTGGCGCAAGCACCTTGAGCGGCGTGGCCAGGATGTTGGCCAGCACGGTGCCGTAGCTGCCCTTGGCCGCTTCGGGCAGGCCGGCGTTCAGGCGCACGCCGTTGGCTTCGGCGTTGAGGCGGGTCGACGACACCGCCGCCTCGTCGATGTCGACGGCATCGATGTCGGTGGCGCCGAACTTCGCCGCGCCAATGGCCAGGATGCCGGAGCCGCAGCCGTAGTCGAGCACGCGCTGGCCCGCGAACGAACCCTGCCTTGCGATCCAGCGCAGGCACATGCGCGTGGTGGGATGGGTGCCGGTGCCAAAGGCAAGCCCCGGGTCGAGCCGCATCACCTGCCTTGCCTGCTCGGGCGGCTCATGCCAGGTGGGCACGATCCAGAATTCGGGCGTGATCTCGACCGGCGCGAACTGCGATTGCGTGAGCCGCACCCAATCCTGCTCGGGCACCGGCGCCACGCCGAGCACCGCGCAACCTTCGAAGAAATCCTGCAGCGCAAGCACCGACGCCGCCTCTTTCGCAAGCGCTTCATCGGCAAACAGCGCAATCACGCGCGAACGCTGCCAGCCTTCCTTGGGCGGCGGCATGCCGGGCTCGCCGAACAGCGCCTGCTCGGCATCGGTCTGCGCGTCGGCGTCCTCCACCGACACGCTCAGCGCATCAAGTGCGTCAAGCGCATCGCTGACCGTTTCGACCCGGTCTTCCGGCGCCATCAGGCGAAGTTCGAACATGGCGTCGTTTCGTGGGTCAGCGCTTGTGCGCCGCCAGCCACTCTTCCAGGTAATGGATGTTGGTGCCGCCGCTCATGAACTTGGCATCGACCATCAGCTCGCGGTGCAGCGGGATGTTGGTCTGGATGCCTTCGATCACGGTTTCGTTCAGCGCCGTTCGCATGCGCGCCATGGCCTGCTCGCGCGTGTCGCCGTAGACGATGATCTTGCCGATCATCGAGTCGTAGTTCGGCGGCACGAAGTAGTTGGTGTACGCATGCGAATCGACGCGCACGCCCGGGCCGCCCGGCGGGTGCCACATGGTGATGCGGCCCGGCGACGGCGTGAACTTCCAGGCGTCCTCGGCGTTGATGCGGCACTCGATGGCGTGGCCGCGCATCTCGATCTGGCGCTGCGTGAACGGCAGCTTCTCACCGGCCGCCACCATGATCTGCGTCTTCACGATGTCGATGCCGGTGGTGAACTCGGTCACCGGATGCTCCACCTGCACGCGCGTGTTCATCTCGATGAAATAGAACTCGCCGTTTTCGTACAGGAACTCGAAGGTGCCGGCGCCGCGGTAGCCGATCTTCTTGCAGGCCGCGGCGCAGCGCTCGCCGATCTTCTCGATCAGCTTGCGCGGAATGCCGGGTGCGGGCGATTCCTCGATGACCTTCTGGTGGCGCCGCTGCATGGAGCAGTCGCGCTCGCCCAGGTAGACCGCGTTCTTGTGCTTGTCGGCCAGGATCTGGATCTCGACGTGGCGCGGGTTCTGGAGAAACTTCTCCATGTACACGGCCGGATTGCTGAATGCAGCGCCGGCTTCCGCCTTGGTCATCTGGATCGCGTTGATCAGCGCGGCCTCGGTGTGCACCACGCGCATGCCGCGGCCGCCGCCGCCGCCTGCCGCCTTGATGATGACCGGATAGCCGATGGCGCGGGCAATGCGCTTGTTGGTGGTGGCGTCATCCGAGAGCTCGCCCTCGGAGCCCGGCACGCACGGCACGCCGGCCTTGATCATGGCCTGCTTGGCCGAGACCTTGTCGCCCATGACACGGATGTTTTCGGGCGTCGGGCCGATGAACTGGAAACCGCTCTGCTCCACGCGTTCGGCGAAATTGGCGTTCTCGCTCAGGAAGCCGTAGCCGGGGTGGATGGCCTCGGCGTCGGTCACCTCGGCCGCCGAGATGATGGCCGGCATGTTGAGGTAGCTCAGCGAGGACGGCGCCGGGCCGATGCACACGGCCTCCTGCGCGAGCTTGACGTACTTTGCGTCGCGGTCCGCTTCGGAATAGACCATCACGGCCTTGATGCCGAGCTCGCTGCAGGCGCGCTGGATCCGGAGGGCGATTTCCCCCCGGTTTGCAACCAGGATCTTCTTGAACATGGTCACTCGATGATGAACAGCGGCTGGCCGTATTCGACCGCCTGACCGTTTTCGCCGAGGATCTGGGTGATCGTGCCGGACTTGTCGGCTTCGATTTCGTTGAGGATCTTCATCGCTTCGATGATGCAGACCGTGTCGCCCTCGTTGACCTTGCTGCCGATTTCGACGAAGGCCGGGGCGCCCGGGCTGGAAGAGCGGTAGAAAGTACCCACCATCGGCGACTTGATCGCGTGGCCGGCAGGCGCGGCTTCGGGCGCGGAGGTGCTGGGAAGCGCGGGTGCCGCCGGCGCGCCGGCAGCAGGAGCAGCAGCGGGTGCGGCCGCCACGGTCTGTACATATTGCACCGGAGCAGCGCCGCCGCCCTTGACGATGCGAACCTTGCCTTCGGTTTCGGTGATTTCCAGTTCGGAAATATTGGATTCCGACACCAAATCGATCAGTGTCTTGAGTTTGCGCAGATCCATGGAGCTCCAGTGCCGACTTTGCCGGTCAATAGGATGTAACTTGTCTGAAAATCGGTGATTTTCAGCGATTGGCGGCTAATGCCGAGTGTGTATCTGATTCTAACCGTGAACCAGTTCACGCCGCCAAGCGTCCAGGTCGGCCGCTTCGAGCTTGCCCATTTTACGAGCCGCCACTTCGCCCGCGCCATTCAGGACCAGCGTGAAGGGCAATCCGCCGCCCGTGTTGCCGAGATTCTTGACCAGTTCCGTCCCCTGCAGGCCGGCCAGGCCCGTGGGGTAGCCGACCGGTGTCTTCTGCAGGAACTTGCGCACTGCGCTGGGCTGATCGATGGCCAAACCCACAACTTGCCAGCCGTTGGCGCCATTTTCGCGGAAGAAGCGGTCGATCATCGGCATTTCCTCGACGCACGGCGGACACCACGTGGCCCAGAAGTTGAGCAGCAGCGGTTTGCCGCGCAAATCGGAGAACACCAGTTCGCCGCCCTCCGGCCGCTCGAAGCGCTGCTCCCAGAAGCTTGCGTCCAGCACCTCGCCCTTCGGGCCGCTGGCGCGCTCACGCCACCATGCGCCGCCTAGGCCGGCCGCAGCGGCCGCGACCGCCACGCCGCCATAAAGGAGGCCTCGCCGTGTGGGCGAAGAAGTCATTCACTTGTCCTTTTCACTTTCGATCAGCCGCCGCAGCGCCGCGAGGTCGCCGCGCGGCGTCCGCCCCTGGGCGTCGGGCCGCAGTGCCCCACGCAGGTCGTCGAGGTCGTACACCAGCAGGTGCACCCCGATTTCCTCGCCCAATGCGCGGCTCGCGGCGTGAACGCTCAGCGCTTCCACCTGCTCGCCGTGAAACCCGGTGACCATGCGCGGCTCGTAGTCCACGTGATGGTCGATCAGGGCAATCTCGGCTGACTTCGAATCATCGCAGAACAATTGAATATAAATGTCTGACAGCCGCGTGGCGGTGCCGTGCCAGACGGCGCCTCCCACATGCGGCCGGAATGCCGCCATGCGCTCCATCCATTCGAGCGCGAGCAGCCGCAGCGCACGCAGTTCCTGCGGCTGGGTGTCGGCGCAATAGAGCGCGATGTAATCGCGGACTTCGGCCTCCACCTCGTCGTTGTTCGGCAGCGCCGTGCGCGCGGACAGGCCCAGGTCGCGCAGCGCCCGGCGCTTGGCCGGACCGTACTCCAGCCCCTCCTCGACAACGAGGCGGGCGGCAGCAGCAGCAATCTCGCGCTTGGTGGACGTGTCCATCGGCACATTTTGCCCGCAGTACGGCGCCCCTCGCACAAACATCAGTACAAAGGACGAGGACTGGAGCGCGGACACCGCTTGCCGCCTCCCTAGAATCGGCCGATGCACATTCATATTCTTGGCATCTGCGGCACGTTCATGGGCGGATTGGCCGCCCTGGCGCGCGAGGCAGGCCACCGGGTCACGGGCTGCGACGCCGGCGTGTACCCGCCCATGAGCGACCAGCTCCGATCGCTCGGCATCGACCTGATCGAGGGCTTCGGCGCGGACCAGCTCGCGCTTTCGCCCGACGTCTTCGTGGTCGGCAATGTGGTTTCGCGGGCCCGGCTGCCCGACGGCACCCCAAAATTTCCGCTGATGGAAGCCATCCTCGACGCCGGCAAGCCCTACACCAGCGGACCCCAGTGGCTGGCCGAGCATGTGCTGCTCGGCCGCCACGTGCTGGCGGTGGCAGGCACCCACGGAAAGACGACCACCACCTCGATGCTGGCCTGGGTGCTCGAACAGGGCGGCAAGGCGCCGGGCTTCCTCGTGGGCGGGGTGCCGCTCGACTTCGGCGTCTCGGCACGGCTCGGCAATGGTTCAGCCTTCGTCATCGAGGCGGACGAGTACGACACGGCCTTCTTCGACAAGCGCAGCAAGTTCGTGCACTACCGCCCGCGCACCGCGGTCCTCAACAACCTGGAGTTCGACCACGCCGACATCTTCGACGACCTGGCCGCCATCGAACGCCAGTTCCATCACCTCGTGCGCACGGTGCCGGGAACCGGCCGGCTGGTGGTGAACGCCACGGAAGAAAGCCTGCAACGCGTACTGGCTCAGGGCTGCTGGAGCGAACTGGCGCGCTTCGGCGCGGGCGGTGAATGGCAGGCCCGCGGCACGCATGGCGCCTTCGACCTGCTGCGCCAGGGCGAGGCGGTCGGCCGGGTCGAGTGGGAGCTCTCGGGCCTGCACAACCAGATGAATGCGCTGGCCGCCATCGCGGCGGCAGAGCATGTGGGCGTGGCACCGGCCGATGCGGCCCGCGCGCTCGGCAGCTTCAGGAACGTGCGCCGCCGCATGGAGCTGCGCGGCGCGGTCGAGCACAGCGGCAGCGCGATCACCGTGTACGACGACTTCGCCCACCATCCCACCGCCATCCGCACCACGCTCGACGGGCTGCGCAAGAAGCTCGACGACGCCGGCCGGCAGGGCGAGCGCATCCTCGCGGCCTTCGAGCCGCGCAGCAACACGATGAAGCTGGGCGTCATGGCGGCGCAGCTGCCGTGGAGCCTGGAAGCGGCCGACCTGTCGTTCTGCCACACGGCCGGGCTCGACTGGGACGCCGCCGCGGCCCTGGCCCCGATGGGCGAGCGCGCACAGGTGGCCGGGGCCATCGAACCGCTGGTGGCGCAGATCGTCGCGGCGGCCAGGCCTGGCGACCACATCGTCTGCATGAGCAACGGCGGCTTCGGCGGCGTGCACGACAAGCTGCTTGCGGCACTGCGCGCCACCACGGCACCATGACTGCCATGCGCGCCCGCGAGCTGATCGAGAGCCTGAAGCTGCAGCCCCACCCCGAGGGTGGCTGGTACAGCGAGGTGTTCCGCTCGGCGGCGAGCGTCGTTCCCACCGACGGCCGCGCGCCGCGCAGCGCGCTCACCAGCATCTACTTCCTGCTCGAAGCCGGGCAGCATTCGCGCTGGCACCGGGTGCTGTCGGATGAAGTCTGGGTGCATCTGGAAGGCGTGCCGCTCGCGCTCTGGACCTGCGATGCCGCGTTGCGCACGGCGCCGGCCCATGTGCGGCTGGGCCCCGTCGATGCACACGGCATGCGCCCCCAGCATGTGGTACCGGCCGGCCAGTGGCAGGCCGCCCGGCCGATCCAGGGCCACGCGAGCGGCGACTACACGCTGGTTGCCTGCATGGTCGGCCCGGGCTTCGACTTCGCCGACTTCTCGCTGGTGCCGCCGGACAGCGATGAGGCCGCCGCCATGCGGCACCACTGGCCGGAACTGGCCGGAATGCTTTGACCCTTTTGTTCAGCCCCGGCGCTGCTTGATCGCCTGCGACAGGGTGTCGAGCACCTGCACCGAATCGTCCCAGCCCAGGCAGGCGTCGGTGATGCTCTTGCCATATTCGAGGCCCGAGAGCTGGTCCTTGCCAGGCGTGAACTTCTGCGCGCCGGCCTGCAGATGGCTTTCGACCATCACGCCGAAGACGCGGTTCGAACCCGCGGCGATCTGGTTGGCGATGTCCTTGGCCACGTCGATCTGCTTCTGGTGCTGCTTGGAACTGTTGGCGTGGCTGCAGTCGACCATCAGCGTGGGCGGCAGCTTGGCGGCCTCGAGGTCCTTGCAGGCCGCCTCGACGCTGGCGGCGTCGTAGTTGGGCGCCTTGCCGCCGCGCAGGATCACGTGGCAGTCGCGGTTGCCGTTAGTCTGCACGATGGCGACCTGGCCGTTCTTGTGCACCGACAGAAAGTGGTGGCCGCGCGCTGCCGCCTGGATGGCGTCAGTGGCGATGCGGATGTTGCCGTCGGTGCCGTTCTTGAAGCCGATGGGCGCCGACAGGCCCGAGGCCAGCTCGCGGTGCACCTGGCTTTCGGTGGTGCGTGCGCCGATCGCGCCCCAGGCGATCAGGTCGCCGATGTACTGCGGCGAGATCACGTCGAGGAACTCGCTGCCCGCCGGCAGGCCGAGCCGGTTGATGTCGATCAGCAGCTGGCGCGCCATGCGCAGGCCCTCGTCGATGCGGAAGCTCTCGTCCAGGTACGGGTCGTTGATGAGGCCCTTCCAGCCGACCGTGGTGCGCGGCTTCTCGAAGTAGACGCGCATCACGATCTCGAGCGTGCCGGCGTACTTTTCGCGCTCCACCTTGAGGCGGCGGGCGTATTCGAGCGCCGCGGCCGGGTCGTGGATCGAGCAGGGGCCCATGACCACCAGCAGCCGGTCGTCCTTGCCCGCCATGATGTTGTGGATGCTGCGGCGGGTGCCCTCGATCAGCGTCTCGACCGGCGTGCCGCGAATCGGAAAGAAGCGGATCAGGTGTTCGGGAGGGGGCAGCACGTTGATGTCCTTGATGCGTTCGTCGTCGGTCTTGCTGGTTTTTTCGACGCTCGCATACCAGCTGTCGCTGGCGGGGGCAGTGTTCGTGCTCATGGTGCTTTCCTTGTTGGAGTGGATATCGTCAGGGCATAAAAAAACCGCCGGGGCTCGAGGCGCCGGCGGTTTTGGGAGGGTGTTCGTTTGCTTTACGCGCTCGCCTCTCGTCCGCCGGAAACCGGGAACCAAAAGTAGGCAAAGAAATAAGCGCGGAGGGCGGACATGTGGGCGGAATGTAGCACGGAAAACGGAGAGCCGGGCAAACGCCCGGCTTCGAAGGGCTCAGCGGTAGCCGGTTTCGTTGGGGTTGTGGATGATCCAGATCAGGTTGCCGCTGGAGTAGTCGCCCATGCCGCCGCCCGCGAAGACCAGGCGGCCCTGGCCCTTGTAGGTCATCTCGTAGCGATGGCGGTCGCTGCCGAAATAGAACGGAATGAAGGCCTTGCCCGTGACGTAGGCGCCCTGGTCGGTCGGGGGGCCGGCCAGGTCGGTGACCTGCTTGGCGCTCATGCCGATCTGCAGCCGGGTGAACCTGCTGTTGCGCGCCGGGTTGCCCGTGATCTCGCCCTCGTAGCCATTCAGGCTCTTGACGGTGCGGCCGCTGCCGGCCTCGACCTTGGAGGAGTCAACGACGTTGCCCTGGGCATCCATGCCGGCCCTGGCGCCGCCGCGGGCCGATGCCGCCGGCGCGGCAGCGGGTGCCGCCGCGGGCTGGGTGCCGCCCGAACCGCCGCGCGAAGCGCAACCTGCGGTTGCGAGCGCCACTGCGGCAGCCGCGGCCCACAGGGCCGCAGACGAATTGATCCTGATCCTCTTCATCGAATGCTCCTCTTTGTAAAAATCGAGGAGCGGAGCTTACAAGCCCTCAGGCCGTTCCGCCTACGGTCAAACCATCGATCCGCAGGGTGGGCTGGCCGACGCCGACCGGCACGCTCTGGCCTTCCTTGCCGCAGGTGCCCACGCCCGAATCGAGCGCCATGTCGTTGCCGATCATGGTCACGCGGGTGAGCGCGTCGGGGCCGTTGCCCACGATGGTCGCGCCCTTGACCGGGTACTGGATCTTGCCGTTCTCGACCCAGAAGGCCTCGCTGGCCGAGAACACGAACTTGCCGCTCGTGATGTCGACCTGCCCGCCGCCGAAGTTGGTGGCGTAGAGGCCTTTCTTGATGCTGGCCACGATTTCCTTCGGGTCCCTGTCGCCGCCGAGCATGTAGGTGTTGGTCATGCGCGGCATCGGCACATGCGCGTAGCTCTCGCGCCGGCCGTTGCCCGTGGGCTTGACCTTCATGAGGCGCGCGTTGAGCGAATCCTGGATGTAGCCCTTGAGGATGCCGTCCTCGATGAGCACGTTGCGCTGGCTCGCGTTGCCCTCGTCGTCGACGTTGAGCGAGCCGCGGCGGTCGGCAATGGTGCCGTCGTCCAGCACCGTCACGCCCTTGGCCGCCACGCGCTGGCCGATGCGGCCCGAGAACGCGCTCGAGCCCTTGCGGTTGAAGTCGCCTTCCAGCCCGTGGCCGATGGCTTCGTGCAGCAGGATGCCGGGCCAGCCGGAGCCGAGCACCACGGTCATCTCGCCGGCGGGCGCCGGGCGCGCATCGAGGTTGGTCAGCGCGGCCTTCACGGCCTGGTCGACGTATTCGGCGATCTGCGCGTCGTTGAAGTAGGCGAGGCCGAAGCGCCCGCCGCCGCCGCCGGAGCCGACCTCGCGCCGGCCGTTCTGCTCGGCGATCACGGTGACCGACAGGCGCACCAGCGGGCGCACGTCGGCCGCCAGCGTGCCGTCGGCGCGCGCCACCAGCACCACGTCGTATTCGCTCGCCAGGCCCGCCATGACCTGCGCCACGCGCGGGTCGCGCGAACGCGCGAGCTTCTCGACCTTTTCGAGCAGCTTGACCTTGGCCGTGCTGTCGAGCGTGGAAATGGGGTCGACGCCGTTGTAGAGCGAGCGGCTCGAGGCGATCTTGCGGGTGGCGGTCTTCACGCGGCCGGTGCGGCCCGCGGAAGAAATGGAGCGCACCGTGCGGGCCGCGTCGAGCAGCGAAGCCTCGGAAATGTCGTCCGAATAGGCAAAGGCCGTCTTCTCGCCGCTGACCGCGCGCACGCCGACGCCCTGGTCGATGCTGAAGCTGCCGGTCTTGACGATGCCCTCCTCGAGGCTCCAGCCTTCGCTGCGCGTGTACTGGAAGTACAGGTCGGCGTCGTCCACCCGGTGCGCGGTGATCTCGGCCAGGGCCTTGCTCAGGTGCGATTCGTCCAGGCCGAAGGGCGTGAGCAGGAGCTTTTGCGCCGTGGCGAGGCGCTCGATGGTGGGTTCGCGGGAGATCATTGCGCCATTCTAGGCAGCCGCCCTCTTCCGTGCCGGGCCCAAGGGCACTCGAAGCGCTAGTTCTGGGCGAGCTTCCTGGCCCGGGCGATCGACATCAGGATGCCCAGCCCCAGCCCCAGCGTGACCATGGCGGTGCCGCCATAGCTGATGAACGGCAGCGGCACGCCCACCACCGGCAGGATGCCGCTCACCATGCCCATGTTGACGAAGGCATAGGTGAAGAAAATCATCGTGACCGCGCCCGCGAGCAAGCGCGAGAACAGGGTCTGCGCCGTGGCGGCGATGGCCAGCCCGCGGAAGATCAGCAGGATGAAGGCCGAGATCAGCGCCAGGTTGCCCACCAGCCCGAACTCCTCGGAATAGGCGGCGAAGATGAAGTCGGTGGTGCGCTCGGGAATGAATTCGAGGTGCGTCTGCGTGCCCTGCATGAAGCCCTTGCCGCCGACCCCGCCCGAGCCGATGGCGATCATTCCCTGGATGATGTGGAAGCCCTTGCCCAGCGGGTCCTTGCTGGGGTCGAGCAGCGTGCACACGCGCTGCTTCTGGTAGTCGTGCAGCACGCGCCAGTCGACGCCGTCGGCGCACAGCTGCGGCTCGAAGCCCACGATCAGCGTGATCGCCACGGCGCCGATCACCACCGGCGGCACGATCAGCTTCCAGGGCAGCCCGGCAAAGAAGATCACCGCCAGCCCGGCCGCCAGCACCAGCAGCGAGGTGCCCAGGTCGGGCTGCTTCATGATGAGCCCGACCGGCACCGCCAGCAGCACCGTGGCCACGACGAAGTCGAGCGGCCGCAGTTGGCCCTCGCGGCGCTGAAACCACCAGGCCAGCATCAGCGGCATCGCGATCTTGAGGATTTCGCTCGGCTGGATCACCACGCCCACGTTGATCCAGCGCTGCGCGCCCTTCTTGGTGATGCCGAACAGCGCCACCGCGATCAGCAGCGCCACCCCGGTCGCGTAGAGCGGCACCGCGAACATCATCAGCCGCTGCGGCGGCACCTGGGCCACCACGAACATGATGAAGCCCGCCAGCAGCATGTTGCGTCCGTGGTCGGCGAAGCGCGAGCCATGGTCGTAGCCCGACGAATACATGGTCAGCAGCCCGGCAAAGACCAGCAGCATCACGGCGAAGGCCAGAAAGCCGTCGAAGCCCTGGAAGATGGGCGCGACCCGGCGCGCCAGGGAGGGCTGGTTGAACACTGCGGACATGGGGGCGGATTATCCGCGCCCCGAACGGCATTTCAGGCGAAGCCGAGCTGAACGACCGTGCGCCCCGGTCGGCTT
This sequence comes from Variovorax sp. SPNA7, assembly GCF_033807855.1. Classification (NCBI taxonomy): domain Bacteria; kingdom Pseudomonadati; phylum Pseudomonadota; class Betaproteobacteria; order Burkholderiales; family Comamonadaceae; genus Variovorax; species Variovorax sp. SPNA7. The sequence continues at coordinate 973,467 of NZ_CP138513.1, read as the reverse complement.
TCGAGCGCCAGACGGGCGCCGATGGCGGCGGCGCGCTCCGCCAGCGCCCGGGGCACCTGCTGCGCGTCGAATCCGCGGCCGTCGTCGATCACGCGCAGCTGCACGGCGCCGGCCAGCGCTTCGGCCTCGATCCTGAGCGTCCTGGCCTGGGCGTGCTGGAGCACGTTGGAAATCGCCTCGAACAGCAGGAACTGCAATTGCCGCATGGCTTGCGCGTCGAGCCGCTTCACGTCGGGCACCTCGTCCACCGCCCATTCGAACTGGATGCCCGCGGCCGCCAGGCGCGGCTCCAGCCGGTAGCGCAGTGCCGCCAGCAGGGCGCCGACGTCGCCCGGCGGCAGGTGAATGGAGTCGATCGCCAGCTTGAGCTGGTCGAGCGAGTCGCACAGCGTCCGCAGCAATTCCTCCGGGCTCGCCTGGCCGGACTGCAGCTGCCGGATCGCCGAGCTGATGTGCGAGCCCACGCCGTCGTGCATGTCGCGCAGGATGCGCTCGCGCTCGTGGGTGCGCGCCTGGTCGCGCGCCACCTGCTCGAGCGCGGCGAAGGTGGAGGCGAGTTCGCGTTCGCGCTGCGCCACGCGCTCGGCCAGGGCCGCGACCGAGCCGCGCGCCTGCACGCTCGCGGCATGGAAGCGCCGCAGCACGATCAAGAGCAGCGCGATGCCGAAGAACACGGAGGAATAGCGCACCCAGGTGGTCTCGCCGTAGGCGTCGCTCAGGCGGATCACGAGCCAGTCGCGGGTGCCGAAGCCCAGCGTCACCAGCGCGGCGGCGGCCACCAGCAGGCGGCCCACGTTCGGCCGCCGGATGGTGGCCACGGCAAAGGCGCCGACGAACAGCGCGACGAACACGATCTCCAGCGCGAGCCAGCCGGTCAGCCAGTAGGGCTCTTCGCGGTAAAGCGCGATGGCGCTCGCCGAGAAGGTTCCGGCCACCATGCCTGCCATCGGCCAGCGCAGCCAGCGCATCCGCGGGTTGCCGTCCCAGCCTGCGAGCTGGTAGCAGAACATCATGGCGGACGCGGCCCAGCCCGCATAGCAGGTGGCCATGAGCACGCCCCAGGCGCCCCAGGGCAGCGGCGGTTCGGCGATCACGCCGTCGGCGACGCGGATCGCCCAGCAGAACTCGGCCAGCGCGGCCCAGAAATAGAGGCTGTCGCGCCGGCGCCATCCGGTGGCGCCGGCATCCACCTGGGTGAGCCACAGCGCCAGCGCGATGCTGCCGACGATCAGGCTGAAGGCGGTCAGGAGCACCGAGCCGGTGAAGCGCCAGGCATAGGCGCTCTCGAAGAGATCGGTGCGCACCGGCGTCGCCGGCCCGATGGTCACGCGCGACAGCCCGGCCCGGCGGGCGCTGTCGGCGCGTATGCGAACCTGCAGGCGGTTCTCGCCGGCCTTCAGCAAGCGCCCCGGCACCGGCACGTACAGCGGCGCCTTGGCGTAGTCCGCCCCGTTGCCGCGGGCCAGGTCGCCGTAGACCTGCAGCAGCGCGTCGTTGAGCCACACCTCCAGAACGCTGCCTGCGCGCGGAATGAAGATGCCCCAGGGCACCTCGGGCGCGGCTTCGAGGGTGAACGGCAGCTCGAAGGTCGCGTAGCCCGGGCGTCCGCCGTGCTGGCGGTCCCAGTGGTAGGAGAGTTCGACGGGCGCCTTGTGCGTGGCGCCGTCGATGGTGGTCCATGCGGTGCCGCTTTGCAGCTCGATCGGGCTCTCGGCCGGCGCGGCTGCCGCCGGTTGCGCCACCAGCATCAGAGTTGCCGCGAGCCACAGCGCGGCAAGAGCCCTGCCCGCCCGCCCGAACATGCGTCCGGCCACGCGATTCACCCCGGGTGGGACAACAGGCCGAGGCGCGTGGCCTCGAACACGGCCTCGCTCTTGGAGTGCACGGCCAGCTTGCCGTAGAGATTCTTGATGTGCGTCTGCACCGTGTGCACGCTCAGGCCCTTGAGCCGTGCGATCTCGGCATAGGAAAAACCGCGCGCGATCAAGGTCAGCACCTCGTGCTCGCGCGCGGACAGCAGGCTGGGCGCCGTGGTGTTGCCGAGGGCCGCCTCGGGCGGCGCGGCGGCGAGCGTTCCGGCCAGCTGCAGGCTGCGGTACTTGGCCAGCACCCGCCGCGCGATCATGGGCGAGATTGGCGAGGCACCGGCCTTCATCTCGACGATGGTCTGTGCAATGTCTTCCGGCGCAGCATCCTTGTGGATGTAGCCGACGGCGCCGGCCTCGATGCTGGCCAGCACGTTTTCTTCGTCGCCGAAGACCGAGATCACCAGCGGCTCGCAGCCCGGAAAGCGCGCCACGGCCTCGCGGATCACGTCGAGCCCGCTGCCGTCGGGCATGCCGAGATCGACCAGCAGCACATCGGGAATGATGGTGGCCTGGGCCATCCATGCCAGTGCCTCGTGCACCGTGCCGGCGCTTCCGAGCCAGAAAAGGCTGGCGCTGCGCTGCACGCTCGCCTCGAAAAAGGCGCGCGCGCGGCTGTCGTCCTCGACCACGAGCACGCCCCAGCGGTGCGTCTTCCCGGTGTCCGTTGCCTCGATATTCATGGGCTTGAGCATAAGCTTCGGCGCAACGCAAAAGGGCCGGCGGACCTCCCGTTTTCATGGGATGCGGACACCGGCGCGGGCCGTTGAAACTTGCTTTGACTTGCGAGTCCGGCCGCGCACTTCAGTTGAATACTTTTGGCTTCTGGGCATCGCCCATGGACACCGTGGCAAACCAACACCTCCGTGCAGTAAGCCCTGATATCGAAGCCTCGTACGCCGAGGACCGCGTCGGGCGCACGCTCCTCATGCAAAATCAACCGGCTCCTTCAAGGGAGCTGTGTAGACCGCACCACTTCCAGTCTCCGCCCCGCATGGACCCGCAAACCACTCACCTGTTGTACCTGCACGGATTCCGCTCTTCGCCCCGCTCCACCAAGGCGCGGCTGATGGCAGCGCGCGTGGCCCGGGAGCACCCCGACCTGCAGTGGTGGTGTCCGCAATTGCCGCCCTCGCCGCGCGAAGCCATCGACATGGTGATGAAGGGCATCGCGGACTGGCCGCGCAAGTCGATGGCCGTGGTCGGCTCCTCGCTCGGCGGCTTCTATGCCACCTACGTGGCCGGCATGACGCGCTGCCGCACCGTGCTGCTGAACCCGGCGGTGCATCCGGCGCGCGACCTCGCGCGCTACATCGGCGACCAGACCGCCTGGCACGACCCGGCCGAGCACTTCTATTTCAGGCCCGAATACATCCAGGAGCTGCGCACCATGGAGGTCGGCGCGCTCACCCGCCCCGAGCGCGTGCTGGCCATCATCGCCAAGGGCGACGAGGCGCTCGACTGGCACGAAACCTCGGCGCGCTACCCCGACAGCAACATCAAGCTGATCGAGGGCGGCGACCATGCGCTGTCCGATTTCGAGGAAAACCACCTCGACGACGTGATCGCGTTCATCAATCCCGTCTGAAGCCCGGCAGGCATCGCGCAGCGCCCAGGCCCGCGCGCGTCCCCAAGTCTGGGACAATCCGGGCATGTTTGTATTGTTTGAAGAAGCCGGCAAGTACCTCGGCGGCCGCGTGCTGTCGGAGGCCGAAGCATCGGCGCAGGTCGAGCTCGACACCGGTAAGCGCGTCAAGGTCAAGGGCGCCAACATCGTTCTGCGTTTCGAGAAGCCGGCCCCGGCCGAGTTGATCGCCGAGGCGCGTGCGCTCGCGGCCACGATGGACCTCGACCTGGCCTGGGAATTCGCGCCGGAGGGCGAATTCGGCTTTGCCGATCTCGCATCCGACTATTTCAGCGACAAGCCCACGCTCGCGCAGCAGGCCGCGGCGCTGTTCGCGCTGTTCGAGGCGCCGCACTATTTCCGCCGCGCCGGCAAGGGGCGCTTCAAGAAGGCGCCGGCCGAGATCCTGCAGCAGGCGCTGGCCGCCATCGAGAAGAAGAAAGTGGTGCAGGCGCAGATCGTCGAATGGGCCGCCCAGCTGGCCGAGGGCATCTGCCCGCAGCCGATCCGCGAGCAACTCTACAAGATCCTGTTCAAGCCCGACAAGAACGCGCCCGAGTACAAGGCCGTGGTCGACGCCGCGCGCGCCACCCAGCGCCCGCCGCTCGAGCTGCTGGAACGCGCCGGCGCCATCGATTCGCCCTACCAGTTCCACTGGCGGCGCTTCCTGTTCGAGAACTTTCCCAAGGGCACGGGTTTCCCGGCGCTTGCCGCGCCGCCCATCGTGGACGAGCTGCCGCTGGCCGAGGGTGTGCAGGCGTTCTCGATCGACGACTCGCAGACCACCGAAATCGACGATGCGCTGTCGGTGCAGGGCCTTGGCAGCGGCACCGTCACGGTCGGCATCCACATTGCGGCACCGGGCCTCGCGCTCGTGCCGGGCAGCGCCATCGACCAGGTGGCGCGCGCGCGCATGTCCACGGTCTACATGCCGGGCCACAAGATCACCATGCTGCCCGACGAAGTCGTGAGCACCTACACGCTGCTCGAAGGCGGCGACCGGCCCGCGGTGTCGCTCTATGCGCGCTTCGACGAAGCCACGCTCGAGCTGCAGTCGACCGAGACGAAGCTCGAACGCGTGCCGATCGTGGCCAACCTGCGGCACGACCAGCTCGACACGGTGGTCACGCAGCCCTGGCTCGAAGACGCTTCGTTCACGAGCGAGAACACGCCTGAAGCCGCCGCCAGGCTGCGCGCGCCGCTGTCCTTCCTGTTCCGCCTTGCCAAGCAATTGAAGGCCCAGCGCGAAGTGGTGCGCGGCAAGCCCGAGAACTTCAACCGGCCCGACTACAACTTCCGCCTCGTGGGCAACGACGGCGAACCGACCGGCAGCGAGCAGGTGCAGATCACCACGCGTCAGCGCGGCGCGCCGCTCGACCTGATCGTGTCCGAAGCCATGATCCTGGCCAACAGCAGCTGGGGCGGCTGGCTCGGCGAGCTCGGCGTGCCCGGGCTCTACCGCAGCCAGGCCAGCCTGGCGCCCGGCATCAAGGTGCGCATGGGCACGCGGGCCTTGCCGCATGCGGGCCTTGGCGTGAAGAGCTATGCCTGGAGCACCTCGCCGCTGCGCCGCTACACCGACCTCGTGAACCAGTGGCAGATCATTGCCGCCGCGCGCCACGGTAAGACCGCCGCGCTGGCCGCGCCGTTCAAGCCCAAGGATGCGGACCTGTTCTCCATTCTCTCGGGCTTCGACGCCGCTTACGCAACCTACAACGCCTACCAGGGCGGCATGGAACGCTTCTGGACGCTCAAGTACCTGGAGCAGCAGGGCATCACCGAGCTCGTGGCGACCGTCATCAAGGACATTCCGAACGGCGCGCTGGTGCGTGCGGACACCCTGCCGCTGGTGTTCCCGGTGGCGGGCCAGCAGGAGCGCGGCGCGCGCCTGCGCGTGAAGCTCGGCGAGATCGATGAAATCGCGCTCGACGTGCACGGCACCGTGCTCGAGCGCCTCGACGCGCCCAAGGCCGATGTCGCGGCCGAAGAAGAAGGCGGCGACGAGGAAGTGGAAGAAGTCGCCGGCCCCATCGCCATTGCAGTCGACCTCACCGACAGCGAGGCGGCCCCGGAGAACACGCCGGCATGAGCACCGGCCATCCCATGCGCGCCAAGGAGCGTCGTCCATGAACTTCAGGGATCTGAGCACGCTGCAGATCGCACTCGGCGTGTCGGTCATCGCGCATGCCGCACTTCTTGCGGTGCGTTTCGTCGATCCCGAATCGTTCAACCGGGTCTTCAGCGAAACCGCGCTCGAGGTGATCCTGGTCAACAGCAAGACCAACGACAAGCCCGACGCCAGGACCCGCGTGATGGCCCAGACCTCGCTCGCGGGCGGCGGCGACCTCGAACGCGGCCGCGCCACCAGCCCCTTGCCGCCTTCGAGCTTCACCGCCGTCGGCGACTCGATCGAGGAGGCCCGGCGCCAGGTCGAGGCCATGCAGGCCCAGCAGATGCAGCTGCTCGCGCAGCTCAAGCGCGACCTGGCCGCCATGCCCGCGCCGGACCCGCGCGCCTCGGGCGACCCGAAGGAAACCGTGGCCCGCGAGGAAAAGCGGCGCCAGATGGTGGAGCTGCTGGCCGAGATCGAGCGGCGCGTGAACGAAGAGAACGCGCGCCCCAAGAAGCGCTACCTGAGCCCTTCCACGCGCGAGGCGGCCTACGCCATCTACGTGGACACGCTGCGCCGGCGCATCGAGGTGCGGGGCACCGAGAACTTCCCCACGGCCGCCGGCAAGAAGCTCTACGGCGAGCTCAAGATGACGATCACCATCAACCACGACGGCAAGATCCTCGACACCGTGGTCGACGAAAGTTCGGGCGACGTCGTGCTCGACCGCCGCGCCAAGGCCATCGTGCACAGCATCGGCAGCTTCGGAAAATTCACCGATGCGATGCGAAAAGAGACCGACCAGATCGTGCTGCAGTCGCGCTTCAAGTTCACGCGCGACGAGACCATCGAGCTCTCCTCCCAATAGACAACAGCGAATCCACGCGCCATGGACCTGTACTGCGTAATGGGCAACCCCGTCGAGCACAGCCGCTCGCCGCGCATCCATGCCCGGTTTGCCGAACTCTGCGGCCAGCAGATGGGCTACAGCCGCCGGCTCGTTCCGGTCGGCGCCTTTGCCGAAGGCGTGGCCGCCTTCCGCCGGGAAGCCGCCGAGCGCGGCGACACGGCGCGCGGCTGCAACGTGACCGTGCCCTTCAAGTTCGACGCCGCCGCGCTCGCGCAGCACACCAGCGAGCGCGCGGTGCTTGCGCAGGCGGTGAACACGCTGCGCTTCGAGGCCGACGGCAGCATCCATGCCGACAACACCGACGGCATCGGGCTCGTCAACGACATCGTGCGCAATGCCGCCGTGCCGCTGGCGGGCCGCGAGCTGCTGCTGATCGGCGCGGGCGGTGCCGCGGCGGGCGTGCTCGGGCCGCTGCTCGACGCCGGCGCTGCGCGCATCGTGGTGGCCAACCGCACGGTCGGCAAGGCCATGGCGCTGGTGCAGCGCCATGCGGCACTGGCGCTGCGCCATGGGGCAGCGCTCGAAGCCTGGGCGCTCGACGAGGTGCCCGGCAATTTCGACGTGGTGGTCAATGCCACGGCTTCCAGCCTCGCGGGCGACGCGGTGCCGGTGCGCGCGCAGGTGCTGCGCCCGGGCGCGCTCGCGGTCGACCTGATGTACGGCCCCGCGGCCGCCGGCTTCATGGCCTGGGCCGAAGCGCACGGCGCCGTGCCGCGCGACGGGCTCGGCATGCTGGTCGAGCAGGCGGCCGAGGCCTTCGAGATCTGGCGCGGCGTGCGGCCGCCCGCCGCGCAGGTGCTGGCCGAATTGCGCGCCTCGCTCGCCGCCGGCCAATGAAGCGGCTGCTGCGGCTGGTGGCCTGCCTGCTGGTGGCGGGCGTGGCGATGGAGCTTTTCTTCGTGGGGCGCATCGCGGCCATGGCGGTGATCGATCCGCAGAGCACCGCCTTCCAGCGCAGCGAAGCCTGGCAGATCGCCATCCACCAGGGAAGCAAGGGCGCGTGGCGCCAGGAATGGGTGCCCTACGCGCAGATCAGCGACAACCTCAAGCGCGCCGTCATCGCGAGCGAGGATGCCGACTTCATCGACCACAACGGCGTGGAATGGGAAGCGATCGAGCGGGCGCGCCAGCGCAACGCCAAGGCCGAGGAGCTCGCGGCCAAGCGTGCGGCGCGTGCCATCGCACGCGGCAAGCCGGTGCGGCCGGTGCAGCTGCGGGGCGGCTCCACCATCACGCAGCAGCTCGCCAAGAACCTGCTGCTCTCCGGCGAGCGCACGCTGCTGCGCAAGGGCCAGGAACTGGCGCTTGCGATGGCGCTCGAGGTGCTGCTCGACAAGCGGCGCATCCTCGAGATCTATCTCAACAACGTCGAATGGGGCGAAGGCGTGTTCGGCGCCGAGGCGGCGGCCCAGTACTACTTCAGGAAGCCCGCCTCGCGCCTGAGCGCCGCCGAAGCCGCGCGCCTTGCCGTGATGCTGCCGAGCCCCAAGTTCTTCGAGCGCCGCATCGGCTCGTCCTACCTCAGCGGGCGGGCGTCGACCATCGTGGCGCGGATGCCGTCGGCCGAACTGCCCTGAGGACTTCGCGCAGCGCTTCGATGGCCAGCACGGCTGCGAAGCCGATCACATAGGCCAGCACGTCCCACCAGTCGGCCGTGCTGCCGAGCACGATGCGCAGGGCGCGGTTCGGAATGTGCAGGTGCCAGGCCGAGGCCAGGAACTGTCCCAGCTCGACCGCCAGGCCCACGCCGAGCGCAGCCAGCGCCACTGGCAGCACGCGCGCGGCAACGAAGGTCTTGAAGACGAGGTAGACCCACGCCACGGCCAGCACGTCGCCGAAGAAGCTCCGCAACCAGCCCCAGCGCGCGCCGATGGTGGCCAGCAGCACGAGAACCAGGAACAGGGCCACCGCCCACACCAGAGAAAGAGGATCGAAACGCCATCGCATGCCCCGTATCATCGCGCCCATGCTGGCAAAGCTCACGGGTTGGTTGTTGTTGGGAATCGTCCGGTTGCTCACCGGCGCCCAGGCGCGCTGGTACGGCTGCCCGCCGAAGGCCGAACAGCGCATCTATTTCGCCAATCACCAGAGCCACGCCGACCTCGTGATGATCTGGGCCGCCCTGCCCGAGGAACTGCGCAGCATCACGCGGCCGATTGCGGCGCGCGACTACTGGGCCAATACGCCGGTCAAGCGCTGGATCACGACCGAGGTGTTCAACGCGGTGTACGTGGAGCGCGCGGCGACGGCGACGGCCGCGCCTGCCGCAGCGCCGGCGGAACCCGAAGCGCCCCCGCCGCCCATGCGAGCTGCCGCCACCGCGCCGCAGCCCGAGCGCATCGAACCCTCGATGGAGCCCCTGCTGCCGCTGGCGCCCATGGCACCGCCTGTCGTGGACATCACCCCGGAAGCCTTCGACGAAGTGCAAGGATGGCTCGACCTGCCTGCTCCGCCGCCTCCCCCACCACCGCCGGCCGCGCCGCCCGTCGCGCCGCCGACCGTGGAGCCGGAGGCGGCCGCGCCTGCATCCGACCCGCTGGCACCGCTGGTCGAGGCGCTGCGCAGCGGCGATTCGATCATCATCTTTCCCGAAGGCACGCGCGGCCACACAGGAGAGCCGCAGAAGTTCAAGTCGGGCCTCTACACGCTCGCGACGATGTTTCCCGAGGTGGTGCTGGTGCCGGCGTGGATCGACAACGTGCAGCGCGTGATGCCCAAGGGCGAGATCGTGCCGGTGCCAATCCTGTGCTCCGTCACCTTCGGCGCGCCGATCCGCGTCGAGGAAGGCGAGGAGCGCCGGCCGTTCCTCGATCGCGCACGTGCCGCGGTGATTGCATTGCGCGATGTCTGAAATGAAGGCTTTTTCTGTTCCTTGCGTTGTGCGTTTGGCGCTTTGTTCAGGGCGCTCGTTGATCAGCGGTGCACCCAGAGCGTGCCCCAGTGCACAGAGCATCGGGTGCTCCCCGCAGCGAAATCAAGGAGGAAGCCGCAGGCCGGGGGACATTCGCGGAGGGGAGTACCCGTTGATCTGTGCACACGCCCTGAACAAGAGCGCCAGCAACAACAACAATGCGGAGGAAAACTGACATGAACCAGTTCCTGCGCAGCCTCACCCCGACCCAGCAGGTCGCGGCCCTGTTCCTGATCGTCTTCGGCCTGCTCGTGATCGTGAGCACCGCGGCCCTCTTCCTGAGCTTCAGGGAACGCCGCAACCCCGTGCACGACGCCGCCTGGCAGGCCGAACTGGCGCACTACCGCAAGCTGCTGGGCACCACCTGGTTCATGGTGATCGTGTTCTGGGTCGGCTGGGCCCTTGGCGAGACGGTGGCCACCGTGCTGTTCGCGCTGATCGCCTTCTTCGCGCTGCGCGAGTTCATCACGCTCTCGCCCACGCGGCGCGGCGACCATCGCAGCCTGATCTTGGCCTTCTTCGTCGTGCTGCCGATCCAGTTCTGGCTCGTCGCCACCGCGCGCTTCGACCTGTTCACCGTGTTCATTCCGGTCTACGTGTTCCTCGCGATCCCGGTCGCGAGCGCACTGGCCGACGACCCAAGCCACTTCCTCGAGCGCAACGCCAAGCTGCAGTGGGGCATCATGGTCTGCGTCTACGGCATGAGCCATGTGCCCGCGCTGCTGCTGCTGAGCTTTCCGGGCTACGAGGGCAAGAGCGCCTTTCTCGTGTTCTTCCTGGTGTTCGTGGTGCAGACCTCGGTGCTGGTGCAGCACGTGATCTCGCGCCGCACCCAGCGCAAGCCCTTCGCGCCCAACGTGAGCCGCAGCTTCAACTGGACCAGCTGGGGCATCGGCATCGGGGTGGCCAGCCTCGTGGGCGCGCTGTTCTCGTTCATCACGCCCTTCAAGTTCGGCCAGGCCCTCGCGGTGTCCGTCATCGCCTGCATCGCGGGCTCCATGGGCCACCTGGTGATGAAGGCGCTCAAGCGCGACCGCGGCATTCCCAACTGGGGCAAGAAGGGCGTGGGCGTGACCGGGGCCAACGGCCTGCTCGACCGCGTCGATGCGCTGTGCTTCGCGGCGCCGATCTTCTTTCACTCGATCCGCTGGTACTTCAACCTCTGACATGCGCATTCTCGGCATCGACCCCGGCCTCCTGACCACCGGTTTCGGCGTGGTCGATTCGGATGGCCATGCGCTGCGCTACGTGGCCAGCGGCACCATCAGCACGCGCCACCTGGGCAGCGGCAACCTGCCGGCGCGGCTCAAGGTACTGTTCGACGGCATCGCGGAAATCGCCGCGCGCTACCAGCCCGATGCCTCGGCGGTCGAGATCATTTTCGTCAACGTCAATCCGCAGTCGACGCTGCTGCTGGGCCAGGCGCGCGGCGCCTGCGTGACCTCGCTGGTCAACAGCAATCTCACGGTGGCCGAATACACCGCGCTGCAGATGAAGAAGGCGGTGGCGGGCCACGGCCAGGCCGCCAAGGCGCAGGTGCAGGAAATGGTGAAGCGCCTGCTCGACCTGCCGGGCCTGCCGGGCGCCGATGCCGCCGACGCGCTGGGCATTGCCATCACGCATGCGCAGGTGGGCCGGTCGATGGCGCGGCTGGCCGAGGCGGCCGAGCTGTCGAAGACGCACGCCGGCACCTACCGGCAGGGACGCTCGCGCTGACTCAGCGCACGATGTAGCGCAGGCCGCCGAGCCTCGTGCGGCGCTCGCGCACCTCGGCCGCCACCGATGCGCCGCCGCCCTCCAGCGCACGCGCGATCCACGACGCGAGCTGCGGCATGTCGTCGGGCGTGAAGCCGAGCCGAACGATCTCCGGCACGCCGAGACGCAGGCCGTTGATGTCTCCTTCCACCGGCGCGATCGGCAGGCCGATGCCGCAGGCCAGCAAACCGCCCTCGGCCAGTTTCTTCGCGGCGCGCTGTCCACCGCCCCAGCGCGCGGCCTCGAGCGCGAACTGGTGCGACTGCGTGAAGCCGCGCGCCTTCGCGAACACCGGCAAGCCCTCCGCGTCGAGCGCGCGTGCCAGCGCCTGCGCGGTCTCGCGCATTGCCGCGGCATAGGCCGTGCCGTGCACCTTCCAGTCGAGCAGCCCGCGCGCCAGCGCCGCGGTGCGGCCCGCATCGGAGTTGGCCGTGAGGCCGGGGTAGGCGATGGCATCGATGCGTTCCATCAGCGCCGCATCGTTCGACACGATCAACCCGCCGGCCGGCCCGCCGAGGCTCTTGTAGGTGCTCATGGTGATCGCATGCGCGCCCTCCTCGAGCGGCTGCGGCCAGGCCTTGCCGGCCACCATGCCCGAAAGGTGCGCGGCGTCGAACAGCAGTTTGGCGCCCACGCTGTCCGCGATCTCGCGAATTGCCGGCACCGGGTGCGCAAAGAGATTCAGGCTGCCGCCGATGGTGATGAGCTTCGGCTTCACCTCGCGTGCGAGTTTGGCCAACGCCGTCACGTCGACCGTGTAGCCGTCGGCGTCGACCGGCGCGGGTACCGTGTTCAGCCCGTAGAGGCCGGCCGCGCCGGCGGCATGATGCGTGACATGGCCGCCGATGGCCGGTGGCGGCGCAATGATGGTGTCGCCCGGCTTGCAGGTCGCCATGAACACATAGAGGTTCGACAGCGCGCCCGAACTCACGCGCACCTCGGCGAACTTGGAGCCGAACACTTCGGCGGCCAGCTCGGCCGCGATGACCTCGATACGCTCGATGGCGTCCAGCCCCATCTCGTATTTGTCGCCGGGATAGCCAAGCGATGGGCGCGAACCCAGGCCGCGCGAGAGCAATGCCTCGGCCGACGGGTTCATCACGTTGGTGGCGGGGTTGAGATTGAGGCCATCGATGTCATGGATGCGATGGTTGTCAGCCGCCAGCCTTTCGATCTCGGCGGCAATGCCCACGGCATCGCGCGCCACCGCATCGCCGGCAATCGCAAGCACGTGGTCTTCACTGGCAGCGGGAACCCAGGAACGGCGTTGGAGGGCAGTGGGCATGCGGTGTATCTCGCTGGAAGTGATGAGTGAGCGCATCGTCGCGCGCCAAGCACTCGCGGGCAAACCGGATAATCTGGGCCTTCGGCCTAGAAAAACTTGGCCTGAAGTACCTCTATCCACCCCGATGCCGCTCGCACCGCCCCGCCCTCGCCTACCCCCGCACACGGCCGTTCGCGCCTTCGAGGCAGCGGCGCGCCACGGCAGCTTCGCGCGCGCCGCCGAAGAGCTGTTCGTCACGCCGGCGGCCGTCGCGCAGCAGATCAAGGCGCTGGAGACCTGGGCCGGCGGCGCGCTGTTCGAGCGCCACAGCCAGGGCATCCGCCTCAGCGCGCACGCACGGCGCGCACTGCCCGCGCTCAGCGCAGCGGTCGACCAGCTCGGCCTCGCAGTGCAGGCGCTGCGGCACGAAACGCAGACCGCCGCGCGCCGCAGCACGCTGCAAGTGGCGGCGCTGCCGGCGATGGCGCAGCTGTGGCTGTCGCCGCGGCTTTCGCGGCTGAAGGCGGCGCTGCCCGGCGTGCAGGTGTCCGTGACGGCGCTCGAGCAACCGCCGAATTTCCGCCGCGAACCCTTCGACCTCGGGCTCTTCTATGCACGTGGCGGCGACCGCATCGAAGCGGCCGTCGGCGCGCAGGGCATGGTGCTCGCGCGCGACCGGCTGGTGCCGGTGTGCAGCCCGCGCCTCCAGCAGGCGCTGCCAAGCGGCCGCCCGCGCGCGCTCGATGACCTGATCGATGTGCTGGCGCGCTGCGGCGGACTGCACGACACCGTGTGGCACGACGACTGGACGCGCTGGCTGCAGGCCGTGCGCCCCGGCACCACCGCAGCCGAGGCCGATGCGCTGGCCGCCGGCCCGGACTTCTCGCTCTACAGCCTCGCGCTGCAGGCGGCGCTCGACGGCGAAGGCGTACTCATGGGCCGCGAGCAATTGGTGGCGCCGCTGCTCGCGCAAGGCAGGCTGCACGCGCCCTGGGGACGGCCGAAGGCACTGGGTGACACGCTGATGCTGCTGGTGCCCGCGCACCGCAGGGGCGCGCTGCTGGCGCAGCAGGTGCAGGCGTTGCAGACCCTTGCCGACTGAATCGATCACTGGCCAGGCCGCATTGTTCGTGAAACACCGAGGAACCGGCTTTGCCGGGCCTCTGGTGTTGCCCCCGGTAGGGGGTGGGCGCAGCGGACACGAAGTGCCGCGCAGCCTGGGGGCGAGCCAAACTACACCACGCGTTCGGCGATCAGCACCGCGAAGAAGCCGAAGGCCGCAAGCAGCGTCCACTTGAGCACGATCCAGCCGAAGCGCCGGTACTTGGCCTGGCCCGTTCCCGCATAGAACGCGAACGACACGCCCGCCACCAGCAGAAGCAGCAGGATGGCCCAGCGGAAGAGAAGCATTGCCGAACGCGGCCTACCAGGCCCGCGCCACTTCGCCGAAGCCGCGCGGTGCGCGCTTTTCGTCTTCGAAGGTGACGACCTCGTAGGCATCGCTGTTGGCCAGCAGTTCGCGCAGCAGCTTGTTGTTGAGCGCATGGCCCGAGCGGAACGCGGTGTAGGCCGCGAGCAGCGGCTTGCCGATGATGTACAGGTCGCCCATGGCGTCGAGGATCTTGTGCTTCACGAACTCGTCGTCGTAGCGCAGGCCACCGGCATTGAGCACCTTGGTGTCGTCCATCACGATGGCGTTGTCCAGGCCGCCGCCGAGCGCCAGGCCCTTGCTGCGCATGTACTCGACCTCCTTGGTGAAGCCGAAGGTGCGCGCGCGTGCGATGTCGCGGCTGTACGAATCGGTGCCGAGGTCGAACTCCACGCGCTGACCGGTGGAGTTGACCACGCGGTGGTCGAAGTCGATCTCGAAGCTCAGCTTGTAGCCGTGGTAGGGCTCCAGGCTCGCCCACTTCTCGTTGGCGCCCTCGCCCTCGCGCACCTCGACCTTGCGCGTCACGCGGATGAAGCGGCGCGGCGCCTTCTGCAGCTCGATGCCCGCGCTTTGCAGCAGGAACACGAAGGACGAGGCCGACCCGTCGAGGATCGGCACTTCGTCGGCCGTGATGTCGATGTAGAGGTTGTCGATGCCCAGGCCCGCGCAGGCCGACATCAGGTGCTCGACCGTCTGCACCTTGGCGCCGCCGGTCGAGACGGTGGAGGCCAGGCGCGTGTCGGTCACCGCTTCGGCGGTCATGCGGATGTCGACCGGCTCGGGCAGGTCGACGCGCCTGAACACGATGCCGGTGTCCACCGGCGCGGGGCGCAGCGTCAGTTCCACGCGCTGGCCGCTGTGAAGCCCCACGCCCACGGCGCGGCTGATCGACTTGAGGGTTCGTTGTTGCAGCACGCCGAAGATTTTAGGCGCGCGGCGGCCATGCCGCCCTATTCCCCTCGCTATGGCAGCGATAGACATGGGTTCTATGCCCGCCGGCCGGCGATGGACGCAAGGGGCACGAAGCGGACGCAGCGCCTAGAGCCGGCAGAAGTCCCTTTCAGGTCTTCCCCGTACCCCTTGCGAACCTTCGTGCCCTCTGCGTTCGGTTGCCGTGCCGTCAATCGGCTTGACGGCGCAGGAATGCCGGAATCTCGAAGTCGTCCATGCCGCCCGACGACAGCGCATCCACCTTGGCCGCGGCCATGGTGCGGTTGGTGCGCCACACGCTGGGAACGGCCATGCCGTCGTAGTTCGGCTGGTTGCCGCCGCCGTGTCCGGCGTGGCCCGCATGGCCGGCGCCGAGCGTGGGCACGTTGAACGGGATGTTGTCGGTACCGGTGCGGATCACTTCGAGCGTGGGGGCCTGGCGGCGCGCATCGGCGCGCGACAGGCCGGTGGCGACCACCGTCACGCGCATCTGGTCGCCCAGGCTCTCGTCGTAGGCCGCGCCGTAGATCACGTGCGCATCGGGCGAGGCATAAGCGCGGATGGTGTTCATCGCGAGCTTCGACTCGTTGAGCTTCAGCGAACCCTTCGACGCGGTCACCAGCACCAGCACGCCCTTGGCGCCCGAGAGGTCGATGCCTTCGAGCAGCGGGCAGGCCACGGCCTGCTCGGCGGCGATGCGCGCGCGGTCGGGGCCGGCGGCGGCGGCCGTGCCCATCATGGCCTTGCCGGGCTCGCCCATCACGGTGCGCACGTCTTCGAAGTCGACGTTCACGCCGCCGTACTCGTTGATGATTTCCGAGATGCCGCCGACAGCGTTCTTGAGCACGTCGTTGGCATGCGCGAAGGCTTCGTCCTGGGTGATGTCCTCGCCCAGCACGTCGAGCAGCTTCTCGTTGAGCACCACGATCAGCGAGTCGACGTTGGCCTCGAGCTCGGCCAGGCCGGCGTCGGCGTTGGTCATGCGGCGACCGCCTTCCCAGTCGAAGGGCTTGGTCACCACGCCCACGGTGAGGATGCCCATTTCCTTGGCCACGCGCGCGATCACGGGTGCGGCGCCGGTGCCGGTGCCGCCGCCCATGCCGGCTGTGATGAAGAGCATGTGCGCGCCGTCGATGGCGGCGCGGATGTCGTCCACCGCGGCTTCGGCCGCGTCACGGCCCTTGTCGGGCTTGCTGCCTGCGCCGAGGCCGCTGGTGCCCAGCTGGATGATCTTGTGCGCGTTGCTTCGCTGCAGTGCCTGCGCGTCGGTGTTGGCGCAGACGAACTGCACGCCCTGCACGCCACGCTCCATCATGTGCGCGACGGCATTGCCGCCGCCGCCGCCGACGCCGATCACCTTGATCTGGGTGCCTTGGTTGAATTCTTCGACTTCGATCATTTCGATGGTCATTTCTAACTCCTTGAATTTGCAGTTGCCGTTGTGTATCTATGAATTTTTCTGGTGTCTTGACGAGTTCAACGAAGCTGTCGTCGCGGCGGTGGACCCGTGCGCCGCCATCGCTCGTTGAAATGCAAGGGCGGACCGCCGCGTGCGAGCCAGAGTGGGGAGTGGTTCATGGTCAGAAGTTCCCCACGATGAAGTCCTTGAAACGTCCGAACGCAGTCTTTACGGATCCGTTCTTCTGCGCGACCTTGAAGCCGCGCATGCGTGCGAAGCGGGCTTCTTCGAGCAGGCCCATCACGGTGGCCGCGCGCGGCTGCGCCACCATGTCGGAGAGCGCGCTCGAATACTTCGGAATACCGCGGCGCACCGGCTTCAGGAAGATGTCCTCGCCGAGCTCGACCATGCCGGGCATCACGGCGCTGCCGCCCGTGAGCACCACGCCCGAGGACAGCACCTCTTCGTAGCCCGACTCGCGCACCACCTGCTGCACCAGCGAGAAGATCTCCTCGATGCGCGGCTCGATCACGCCGGCCAGCGCCTGCTTGCTCAGCATGCGCGGGCCGCGGTCGCCCAGGCCGGGCACCTCGACCTGCTGGTCGGGGTCGGCCAGCAGCTGCTTGGCGTAGCCGCTCTCGACCTTGATGTCTTCCGCGTCCTTGGTGGGCGTGCGCAGCGCCATCGCGATGTCGCTCGTGATCAGGTCGCCCGCGATCGGGATCACCGCCGTGTGGCGGATCGCGCCGTTGGTGAAGATGGCCACGTCGGTGGTGCCCGCGCCGATGTCCACCAGCACCACGCCGAGCTCGCGCTCATCCTCGGTCAGCACCGCCTGGCTCGAGGCCAGCGGGTTGAGCATCAGCTGGTCGACTTCCAGGCCGCAGCGGCGCACGCACTTGATGATGTTCTCGGCCGCGCTCTGCGCACCGGTCACGATGTGCACCTTGGCTTCGAGCCGCATGCCGCTCATGCCGATCGGCTCCTTCACGTCCTGGCCGTCGATCACGAACTCCTGCGGCTCCACCAGCAACAGGCGCTGGTCGCTCGAGATGTTGATGGCGCGCGCGGTTTCCACCACGCGGGCCACGTCGGCGGGCGTGACTTCCTTGTCCTTCACCGCCACCATGCCGCTCGAATTGATGCCGCGGATGTGGCTGCCGGTGATGCCGGTGTAGACGCGGCTGATCTTGCAGTCGGCCATCAGCTCAGCCTCCTTCAAGGCCTGCTGGATGCTCTGCACCGTGGCGTCGATGTTCACCACCACGCCGCGCTTGAGGCCGTTGCTCGGCGCGATGCCGAGCCCCGCGAGCTTGAGTTCGCCGCCGGGCAGCACCTCGGCCACCACCACCATCACCTTGGCGGTTCCGATGTCGAGTCCGACAACCAGGTCTTTGTATTCTTTGGGCATTGAATGTCCTCGGTATTCGCTATCTATTTCTTCTTGGTCTTGGGGTCGGCAACGACCGTGGTGACGCCGCGAAGACGCAGCGCATAGGCGTCGTTGTGCCGCAGGTCGGCCCCCTCGACGTCCGCCGCGGTGCGGCGGTACTGGCCCGCGACCTGGGTCACGGTCTTCAGGAAACGCTGCGTGCGCGCCGTCACTTCCTCGGCCTGGCCGCGGCCCAGCTCGATCTGGGCGCCGGTGTCCAGCACCGCCTTCCAGCTGCCCCGGCTCGACAGCGTGAGTTCTTCCACGCTGAAGTCGTAGGGCGGGAACAGCGGCGCAATCACGCGGTACATGCCAAGCACCTGCCCGGCCTGCTCGATGGGACCGTCGAGCCGCGGCAGCCGGTCGTCGACCTCGGCCACGTTGGCTTCGAACACCTCGCCGAAGCCGTTGATCAGCTTCGAGCCGGCCTCGTCGCCCCAGTTGGCCACCGGCACCTGCTCGGTCAGCGTCACGCGCAGCTTGTTCGGGAACTCGCGCCGCACCACCGCCTTGCGCACCCAGGGCACCGACTCGAAAGCGGTTCTCGCACGCGCCAGGTCGACGGTGAAAAAGTTGCCCGCGAGCTGCGGCGCGACGTTGGCGCGCAGCGTCACGGCGTTGTTGTGCGTCACGTCGCCGTCGACCTTGATGCCGCCGATGGGAAAGAACGGCTGGCGCAGCACCCACCATGCGCCCGCCGCCAGCAGCATGAGCGCCACCACCACGAACGCCAGGTTCGAGACGATGTTCATGAGCTTGACGTCGAAGGGCACTGGAATGCTTTCCGCCATGGCTATTGCGCTCCCCCCGCGGCATCCAGCGACGCCGAGGCCAGCACGCGCAGGCACAGGTCTTCGTAGGCAATGCCCGATGCGCGCGCCGACATGGGCACCAGCGAATGGCTGGTCATGCCGGGCGAGGTGTTCATCTCGAGCAGGAAAGGCTTGCGGTCGCTCGCGCGGATCATCACGTCGGCGCGGCCCCAGCCGCGGCAGCCGAGCGTGTGGTACGCGGCCAGCGTGATGCGCTGGATCTCGTGCTCCTCGGCCTCGGGCAGGCCGCTCGGGCAGTGGTACTTCACGTCGTCGGTGAAGTACTTGTTCTGGTAGTCGTAGGCGCCTTCGGGTGCGGCAATGCGCACCACCGGCAGCGCATGCGCATCGAGCCCCTGGCCGAGCACGGCGCAGGTCACTTCCTCGCCTTCGATGAATTCCTCGCACAGCACGTCGGCGTCGTACCTGGCCGACAGCGCCACCGCATCCTGCATCTGCGAATAGCCCTCGACCTTGGTCACGCCGATCGACGAACCTTCGCGCGGCGGCTTCACGATCAGCGGCAGGCCCAGCACGTCGGGCACGGCGCGGACCTGCTCGCGGCTTTGCTGGTCGAAGGCCAGGCGCACGTACCTGGGCGTCGGCAGGCCGTCGGCCTGCCAGATGCGCTTGGTCATGACCTTGTCCATGGCCACGCTCGAAGCCATCACGCCCGAGCCGGTGTAGGGAATGCCGAGCAGCTCAAGCGCGCCCTGCACCGTGCCGTCTTCGCCATGCCGGCCATGCAGCGCGATGAAGCAGCGCGCGAAACCCTCGCGCCGCAGCTCGACGAGGTCGCGCTCGGCGGGGTCGAAGGCATGCGCATCGACACCGCGCGAGCGCAGCGCTCCGAGCACGCCGTTGCCGGACAAGAGCGAGATTTCGCGCTCGGCGGAGCTTCCGCCGAACAGCACGGCCACCTTGCCGAATTGCTTTGGATCCTGAAGGCTCATGATGCCTCCCCCTTGCGCCTGGTGCGCGTTGTTGGCGGCAGCGATGCCGCGGCTGCAATTTCAACCACCTTGCCTGGCACGGCGCCGATGGAGCCCGCGCCCATGCAAAGCACCACGTCGCCGGCGCGCGCGTTGTCCAGAATGGCTTGCGGCATGGCGCCGATGTCGTCCACGAACACCGGCTCCACCTTGCCGGCCACGCGCAGGGCGCGCGCCAGCGTGCGGCCGTCCGCCGCCACGATGGGCGGCTCGCCCGCGGCATAGACCTCGCCCAGCAGCACCGCGTCGGCGTTGCCGATGACCTTGACGAAATCCTCGAAGCAGTCGCGCGTGCGGGTGTAGCGGTGCGGCTGGAAAGCCAGCATCAGCCGGCGCCCCGGGAACGCGCCGCGCGCGGCGGCAATGGTCGCGGCCATCTCGACCGGGTGGTGGCCGTAGTCGTCGATCACGGTGAAGCTGCCGGCCGGCTGGCCCTGCACGGCCACCTCGCCATAGCTCTGGAAGCGGCGGCCCACGCCCTTGAAGCCGGCCAGGCCGCGCTGCACCGCCTCGTCGGGAATGCCGAGCTCCACCGCCACCGCGATCACCGAAAGCGCATTGCGCACGTTGTGCTCGCCCGGCAGGTTCAGCACGATGGGCAGGTCGGGCAGCGTGACGCCATTGCGCCGCTGCGCCGTGAAATGCATCTGGCCGCCCACCGCGCGCACATCGACCGCGCGCACCTGGGCTTCTTCGCCGAAGCCGTAGCTCGTCACCGGGCAGGTGACTTCGGCCACGATGTCGCGCACCGCCGGATCGTCGGTGCACAGGATCGCCACGCCATAGAACGGCATGCGATGCAGGAAGTCGACAAAAGCCTTCTTGAGCTTCGCGAAGTCGTGCCCGTAGGTTTCCATGTGGTCGGCGTCGATGTTCGTGACCACCGCCATGACGGGCAGCAGGTTCAGGAACGAGGCGTCCGACTCGTCGGCCTCCACCACGATGTAGTCGCCGCTGCCGAGTTGCGCATTGGCGCCGGCACTGTTGAGGCGCCCGCCGATCACGAAGGTCGGGTCGAGCCCGGCCGCATCGAGCACGCTCGCCACCAGGCTGGTGGTGGTGGTCTTGCCGTGCGTGCCCGCAATCGCGATGCCCTGCTTGAGCCGCATCAGCTCGGCCAGCATCAGCGCGCGCGGCACCACCGGAATGCGCTTCTCGCGCGCGGCCAGCACCTCGGGGTTGTCCGACTGCACCGCGGTGGACGTGACGACCGCATCCGCGCCGTCGATGTGCGCGGCGGCGTGGCCCACGAAGGTGCCGATGCCCAGGCCCGCGAGCCGGCGCAAGGTGGCGCTGTCGGCCAGGTCGGAACCGGTGATGCGGTAGCCGAGGTTGAACAGCACCTCGGCGATGCCGCTCATGCCCGAGCCGCCGATGCCCACGAAATGGATGTGACGAATCGCGTGCTTCATCTTGCAAGCTCCTCGCAGGCGCGGACGACCGCTTCCACTGCTTCGGTCTTCTGCATGGTCTTGGCCTTGGCGGCCTTGTCGATCAGCGCGGTGCGCTCGGTTTTCTGTAGCAAATCAGCCAGCAATTCAGGAGTGAGGTCGGTCTGCTGCACCAGCCATCCGCCGCCCGCGTCGACGAGGAAGCGCGCGTTGGTGGTCTGGTGGTCGTCGACCGCCGAGGGAAAAGGCACGAACAGCGCTGCTGCGCCGACGGCCGCGATTTCTGTCACGGTGCTGGCCCCGGCGCGCGCGACGATGATGTCGGCGTCGGCATAGGCCTGCGCGGTGTCTTCGATGAAGGGCGTGAGTTCGCCCTCGACGCCGGCTGCCGCGTAGTTGGCGCGCAGCTCGTCGATCTGCTTGGCGCCGCTCTGGTGCAGCACCTGCGGGCGCGTGGCCGGCTCGATGCGCGCCAGCGCCTGCGGCACCACGGCGTTGAGTGCCTTGGCCCCCAGGCTGCCGCCAACCACCAGCAGCCGCAGCGGACCGCTGCGGCCCGCAAAGCGCACGGCCGGCTCGGGTTGCGAGGTGAACGCCGCGCGCAGCGGATTGCCCACCCATTGCGCCTTCTTCAGCACATTGGGGAAAGCCGTGAACACGCGGTCGGCCACACCCGCCAGCACCTTGTTGGCAAGGCCGGCCACCGAGTTCTGCTCATGCAGCACCAGCGGCTTGTTGAGCAGCACGCTCATCATTCCACCCGGAAAGGTGATGTAGCCGCCCAGGCCCACCACGACGTCGGGCTGCACGCGGCGCACCACGCCAATGCTCTGCCAGAACGCGCGCAAGAGCCGCAGCGGCAGCAGGAACAGCGTGAGCGGCCCCTTGCCGCGCACGCCGCCGAACTCAACCGGCTCGAAGGCGAAGCCGCGCGGCGGCACGAGCTTTTCTTCCATGCTGCCGGGCGCGCCCAGCCAGTGCACGCGCCAGCCGCGCTCGCGCAGCGCCTCGGCCACCGCGAGCCCCGGAAAGATGTGGCCGCCGGTGCCGCCGGCCATGACGAGTGCGGTGCGGCCGGTCATATGCGCCCTCCCCGCATCAACACACGATTCTCGTAATCGATGCGCAGCACCACCGCCAGCGCCACCAGGTTCATCAGGATGGCCGAGCCGCCAAAGCTCATCAGCGGCAAAGTCAGCCCCTTGGTCGGCAGCGCGCCGAGGTTCACGCCCATGTTGATGAAGGCCTGGAAGCCGATCCACACGCCCACGCCCTGCGCCACGAGGCCGGAGAACACGCGGTCCAGCGCAATCGCCTGGCGGCCGATGTGCATGACGCGGCGCGTCAGCCAGAGGAACATGCCGATGATCAGCAGCACGCCGACCAGGCCGAACTCCTCGCCGATCACCGCGAGCAGGAAGTCGGTGTGCGCCTCGGGCAGCCAGTGCAGCTTCTCGACGCTGCCGCCCAGGCCGACGCCGAAGATCTCGCCGCGGCCGATGGCGATCAGCGAGTGCGACAGCTGGTAGCCCTTGCCCAGCGCATGCTCCTCGCTCCACGGATCGAGGTACGCGAAGATGCGCTCGCGGCGCCACGAGCTGGTGGCGACGATGGTGCCGAAGGCCACCACCACCAGCGCCGCAATCACGAAGAACATGCGCGCGTTCACGCCGCCGAGGAACAGGATGCCCATCGCAATCACGGCAATCACCATGAACGCGCCCATGTCGGGCTCGGCCATCACCAGCATGCCGACCACCACCACCGCCACGCCCATCGGCAGCACGGCGCGGAAGAAGCGCTCCTTGATCTCCATCTTGCGCACCATGTAGCTGGCGGCATAGAGCACCATCGCCAGCTTGGCGAGCTCGGACGGCTGGAAGCGCATGAAGCCCAGCGGCAGCCAGCGCCGCGCGCCGTTGACGTTGATGCCGATGTGCGGAATGAGCACCGCCACCAGCAGCAGCAGCGAGGCCACGAAGAGCCAGGGTGCGGCGCGCTCCCAGGTCTTCATCGGAATCTGGAAGGCCAGCAGCGCCGCGACGACCGCGAACACCACCGAAGCCGCGTGCCGCGTGAGGAAGAACGACGCGCTGTAGCCCGCACGTGCGAAGCGCGGGTTGTCCGGCAGCGCGATGGAGGCCGAATACACCATCACCAGGCCCCAGGTGAGCAGCGCGACGGTGACCCAGACCAGCGCCTGGTCGAAGCCCAGCACGCGCATCGGCGCGGCCTTGGTCTGCGTGACGCCGGCGCCGCCCAGCCGCACCGGCAGGTGCACGGGCAGCGAGTCGATGCCGCTGCGCGCGCGGCTGAACCAGCCGCCGAAACGGCTGGTCTTCGCGTTGGGCGTGGCGCCTGCGGCCGTGGTGTTCAAACCGGACCTCCCGAAGAAAAATCGGCATCGTTCGACGACGAGGCGGCCCCGCGCGGGTCGTCCTCGAGCGTCTGCACGGCCTCGCGGAACACGGCCGCACGGTGCTCGTAGTCCTTGAACATGTCGAAGCTCGCACATGCCGGTGACAGCAGCACGGCATCGCCGGGGTTGGCGCGCGCGGCGGCCAGCTTGACGGCCTCCTGCATCGAGCCCGCATGCATCAGCGAAGCGCCGGTGGCGGCCAGCGCCTGCTCGATCAGCGGCGCATCGCGGCCGATGAGCACCACGGCGCGCGCGTACTGCGCCACGGGGGCGGCCAGCGGCTCGAAGTCCTGGCCCTTGCCCTCGCCGCCAAGAATGACGACCACGCGGCGGTCTTCACCCAGGCCGTTGAGGGCAGCGACCGTCGCGCCGACATTGGTGCCCTTGCTGTCGTCGAAGTACTCGACCTCGTCGACGATGGCGATCGGTTCCACGCGGTGCGGCTCGCCGCGGTATTCGCGCAGGCCGTAGAGCATCGGCCCCAGCGGGCAGCCGGCGGCGCTGGCCAGCGCAAGCGCCGCGAGCGCGTTCATCGCGTTGTGGCGGCCGCGGATACGCAGCACGTCGGCGGGCAGCAGGCGCTGCAGGAAGATCTCTTCCTCGACCACCGCGCCGCGCTTGCGCTTCTGCGTTTCGTCGGCTTCGAGCGCGCGCACCAGCCAGGCCATGCCGTTGACGCGCTCGATGCCGTAGTCGCCGGGGCGCTGCGGCATCGCGGCGCCGAAGGTGACATGGGCGCGGACCTGCGGGCGCTGCAGCTTCACCTTGACGGGCGGAGGCAGCATGGCCATCACGCCGGAGTCGTCGCGGTTGAGCACCATGAGGCCCTGCGTGCCGAAGATGCGCGCCTTGGCCGCGGCGTAATGCGGCATGTCGCCGTGCCAGTCGAGATGGTCCTGCGTGAGGTTGAGCACGGTGGCGGCGGTCGGCTCGAAGCCCTGCACGCCGTCGAGCTGGAAGCTCGAGAGTTCGAGCACCCAGACATCGGGCAGCGTCTCGGCATCGATGTGCGCGGCCAGGGTGTCGAGCAGCGTGGGGCCGATGTTGCCGGCCACGGCCACGCTCTTGCCCGCACGCTCGACCAGCTGGCCGGTGAGCGCGGTGACGGTGGTCTTGCCGTTGGTGCCGGTGACGGCGAGCACCGCGGGCGTGTAGCCCTTGGGCGCCGGCGGCTCCTCGATCGGCACGAGCTTGAGCTGCGGTGTGTCTTCTTCCTCGACCGCGGCGGAGGCCGGGTTGGTGGCGGAGAGTTCGGCGATCTTCGCGACGAATTCGGCGGCCTCCCTGGCGGCCGTGGGGACGTAGGCCTGGCCGGGGGTCGGCAGGCGCGACACGGTGGCGGAGGCTGGCGCTGGCGCGGGCGCATCCTGCGTCTCGGCCGCGGGTGTCTGCTCCTGCGCCGACTGTTGTTCTTCTTCGGGCGGCGGCGTGGCGGGAACGCTCAACGACGGGTCGCGCGGCATGGCTTCGGCCTGCGCGGCGGGCGGTGCGGGTTCGGCTTCTGCCGCATCGGCAGCGGCATCGGCGACGGGCTCGACCGCTTCCGGTGTCTCGGTCGTTGCCGGCTCTTCCGGTGCCGTGGCGTCCGCAGCTTCCGCCGGTTCACCACCGAGCGGCAATTCGCCTTGCGCTTCGGGCTCCGCGACGGGCTCCGCCGGCACCTCCACCGCAGGCTCTTCTTCCGGCACTTCAGGCGCCGCTTCGACCACCGGCACTTCGACGGTCCGCAGGTCCAGCAGCGCGCGCGCAAACAGATCCAGTTCGCCGCCGACCGCGAGCCCCACGGCCCGCGCCGCATCGACGACCGGCGCGATGGTGGCGGGCGACAGCCCCGGCGAGCGGTACACGGCGCGGATCGGCGTGCCCTCGATCAGCGCGGCCGAGAACGGCCCGCCGATGAACGCCACTTCCGGCCACTCCGCCCGCAGCGTCGCAAGCAGCGCCGGCGCCTCTCGCGTGTCGGCCACCGTGACGACCGCGCCGTGGCGCGCGCACCAGCGCGCCATCGCCAGCCCGGACGCACCGAGGCCGAGGATCAAAACGGGGAGGTCTTTCAAGTGCCGCATGGTTCCGTTACCGCAGCTTCAGCGTCGACAGGCCGATGAGGCACAGCAGCATCGTGATGATCCAGAAGCGCACCACGACCTGCGTCTCGCGCCAGCCGCTCTTTTCGAAGTGGTGGTGCAGCGGCGCCATCTTGAGCACGCGGCGGCCTTCGCCGTAGCGCTTCTTGGTGTACTTGAAGTACATGACCTGCGCCATCACCGAGATCGCCTCGACCACGAAGATGCCGCCCATGATGAAGAACACGATCTCCTGGCGCACGATGACCGCGATGGTGCCCAGCGCGCCGCCGAGCGCCAGCGCGCCCACGTCGCCCATGAAGACCTGCGCCGGATGGGTGTTGAACCAGAGGAACGCGAGGCCCGCGCCGGCCATGGCCGAGCAGAACACCAGCAGTTCGCCCGAGCCCGGGATGTTGGGGAACAGCAGGTACTTGGAATACACCGCGCTGCCCGTCACGTAGGCGAACACGCCCAGTGCCGAACCGACCATCACCACCGGCATGATCGCCAGGCCGTCCAGGCCGTCGGTCAGGTTGACCGCATTGCTCGCGCCCACGATCACCAGGTACGTGAGGATCACGAAGCCGATGCCGCCGAGCGGATAGCTCACTTCCTTGAAGAAGGGCACCAGCAAGTTGATCTTGGGCGGAAAGTCCAGGTCGAAGCCCGACTGCACCCAGGCGAAGAACAGCTGCAGCACGCGCCAGTTCGAGCTTTCCGAGATGCTGAAGAGCAGGTAGAAGCCCGCGATCAGGCCGACCACCGATTGCCAGAAATACTTTTCGCGCGAGCGCATGCCCTCCGGGTCCTTGCGCACCACCTTGCGCCAGTCGTCGACCCAGCCGATGGCACCGAAGCCCAGCGTGACCCACAGCACGATCCACACGAAGCGGTTGGAGGGGTCGAACCACATCAGCGTGGCGAAGGCAATGGCGAACAGCACCAGCACGCCGCCCATGGTGGGCGTGCCGCTCTTGGTCAGGTGCGTTTCCATGCCGTAGCCGCGAATCGGCTGGCCGATCTTGAGCGCGGCCAGGCGGCGGATCACGTAGGGCCCGGCCACCAGGCCGACCACCAGCGCCGTCAGCGCAGCCATCAGCGCACGGAAGGTGAGGTACTGGAAAACGCGCAGGAACCCGAACTCGGGCGAAAGTGTTTGCAGCCATTGGGCCAGGCTCATCAGCATGTGGTGTCGCGCGGCTCATGCGTCATGACCGGCCTCCTTTTGTTGTTGTCGTGATTGCTCGATCGCCTGCACCACGCGCTCCATCTTCATGAAGCGCGAGCCCTTGACGAGCACACTCCCCACCTGGGGCAGCCGCGCCAGCACCGCGGTGCCGAGCGCATCGATGTCCTGGAAGTGGCGGCCGTTGTCGCCGCCATCGAAGGCGGCAATGCTGTGCGCGGTTTCGGCGCCCAGCGCGTATACGGCCTCGATGCCGCGCTGCCGCGCCCAGTCGCCGACCTCGGCATGGAATTCGGGCGCGCGGTTGCCGACCTCGCCCATGTCGCCGAGCACCAGCAGGCGCGGGCCGGGCAGCGCCGCGAGCACGTCGATCGCCGCGCGCATGGAATCGGGATTGGCGTTGTAGCTGTCGTCCACCAGCGTGAGCGAATGCCCGCCGGGCAGCACCACCTGGCTCGCCTTGGAGCGGCCCTTGACCGGCTCGAAGGCCGTGAGGCCGCGCGCAATGGTCTCGGGCGGAATGCCGGCTGCCAGCGCGCACGCGGTGGCCGCCAGCGCATTGACGACGTTGTGGCGGCCCGCGATGTGCAGCTGCGCGTCGAAGTCGCCGAGCGGCGTGCGGATGCGGACCTGCCATGCGCCCTGCTGCCATTCGGCGCCCACCAGGGAAATGTCGGCGTCTTCCTGCTCGCCGAAGCTCATGCAGCGGCGCATGGCGCCGTCGCGCGCCATGTCGTTCCACAGCGGAGTGAACTCGTCGCCGTGCGGGAACACCGCGGTGCCGCCCTCCGGCACGAAGGAAAACACCGCACCGTTCTCGAGCGCCACCGCCTCGACGGTGGCCATGAACTCCAGGTGCTCGCGCTGGGCGTTGTTGACCAGCGCGATGGTCGGGCGCGCGATGGCCGCGAGCCGTGCGATCTCGCCCGGGTGGTTCATGCCCAGCTCGACCACCGCATGCTGGTGCTTCGCACGCAGGCGCAGCAGCGTGAGCGGAACGCCGATCTCGTTGTTGAAGTTGCCGGCCGTCGCGAGTGCGCGATCGCCCCTGAAGGCAACCAGCACGGCCGCGATCATCTGCGTGACGGTGGTCTTGCCGTTGCTGCCCGTCACGGCGATCAGCGGCAGGTCGAACTGCGCGCGCCAGCCGGCGCCGAGCGCGCCGAGCGCGGCCAGCGAATCGGGCACCTCGAGGCCCGCCAGGCCGGCCGCTTCCAGGCCGCCGTGCGCAATGGCGGCGACGGCGCCCCGCGCCTTGGCATCGGCCAGGAATTCGTTGGCGTCGAAGCGTTCGCCCTTGAGCGCCACGAACAGGTCGCCCTCGGCGAGCGTGCGGGTGTCGGTATGGACGCGGGCAATGGTGGTGGCGCCGTCGCCCACCAGGCGTGCGCCCGGGATCCATTGCTGCGCCTGGGCCAGTGTGAACATCAGCGGCGAATGGCTCATGCGGCACCTCGCTGGGTGAGTGCATCGAGCGCATGGACCCGGTCCGAGAACGGAATGCGCTGGCCGGCGATTTCCTGCCAGGCTTCATGGCCCTTGCCGGCAATCAGCACCACGTCCTGCGGCGCCGCCTGCGCGATGGCGTCGGCAATGGCAGCCGCGCGGTCGGGCTGCACCTGGGCCGCTTCGGGACGTGCGAGGCCGAGCAGCACCTGGCTGATGATCGCGTCGGGGTTTTCGCTGCGCGGGTTGTCGCTGGTCAGGATCACGCGGTCGGCCTGGCGCTCGGCCACGGCGGCCATCATCGGGCGCTTGATCGGATCGCGGTCGCCGCCGCAGCCGAACACGCACCAGAGCGCGCCGCCACGCTGCTGCGCGAGCGGGCGCAGGCCGGCCAGCGCCTTGTCGAGGGCGTCGGGCGTGTGGGCGTAGTCGACCACGGCCAGCGGCGCAGCCGCATTCGCCTCGGCGGCGCCCACGCGCTCCATGCGGCCCGGCACGCTGGTGAGCCTGGCGCAGGCCGCCACGGCCTGCGCGAGCGACAGTCCCAGCGCCCGCAGCGTGCCGAGCACGCCCAGCAGGTTGGCCACGTTGTACTGCCCGATCAGGCTGGTCGACATGCGCTCCACGGCGTCGTTGTCGTGCTCGGCCACCGAGAACCGCAGGCCCTGCGCGTCGTAGCCGACGTCGCGCGCCATGAGCCGCGCCGGCGCGCCGGCAGCCGACACGGTCCAGACGTCGAGCGCGCCGATGCCGGCCTCGAGCAGGTTCGCGCACAGGCTGGCCCCATGCACGTCGTCGATGTTGATCACTGCGGCGCGCAGCCCGGGCCAGCGGAACAGCTCGGCCTTGGCCTGCCAGTAGGCATCCATGCTGCCGTGGTAGTCGAGATGGTCCTGCGTGAAGTTGGTGAACACGGCCACCGCAATGCGCGTGCCGTCGAGCCGGCGTTCGGCGATGCCGATCGACGAGGCCTCGATGGCGCAGGCGCCGAAGCCGCGCTCGACCAGCGCGCGCAGTTCGCGCTGCATCATCACCGGGTCGGGCGTGGTGAGGCCGGTGTAGACGAGCTCCGGCGGCACGCCGATGCCCAGCGTGCCCATCACCGCGCAGGGCGAAGGCAGGCCGCGTTCGG
Organism: Variovorax sp. SPNA7; assembly: GCF_033807855.1. Lineage (NCBI taxonomy): Bacteria > Pseudomonadati > Pseudomonadota > Betaproteobacteria > Burkholderiales > Comamonadaceae > Variovorax > Variovorax sp. SPNA7. The sequence goes on along the minus strand of NZ_CP138513.1, from coordinate 944,391 downwards.
TGCTGCCGTCCAGCCGCGGCGCGCGGACGCCGCCCGGCACGGCCAGCGTGGAGAGCGATTCGGCGAGCCACCAAGCGGTGGAGGTCTTGCCGTTGGTGCCGGTCACGGCCAGCACGTCGAGCGCGGCCGACGGGTTGTCGTAGAAGGCCGATGCGATCGGGCCGGTGGCGGCCTTGAGCCCGGGGTAGCTTGCAATGCGGTCGTCGCCATCGAAGCCGAAGGCCTCGACGCCCTGGTGCTCGACCAGGCAGGCCGCGGCGCCCTGCGCCAGTGCCGAAGCCACGTGCCTGCGCCCATCGGTGGCGGCGCCGGGCCAGGCAATGAAGCCGTCGCCCGCACCCACCGGCCGGCTGTCCGCATGCAGCGCGCCCTGCACGCGCTCCTTGAGCCAGAGCGCGGCGTGTTGAGGGGAAGTGAGTGTCAGCATGCTCAGAAGCTCTCGTCGACGCCTTGCGTCACCACCAGCGGTTTGACCGCGAGGTCGGGCGGAACGTTCATCATGCGCAGGGTCTGCTGCACGACCTCGCTGAAAACGGGCGCGGCGGCCACGCCGCCGAAGTACTGGCCGTCGCTCGGCTCGTCGATCATCACGCCGACGATGATGCGCGGCTTTTCGATCGGCGCCATGCCGGTGAACCACGCGCGATATTTGTTGCTCGCGTAACCTTTGCCAACCTGCTTGTGCGCGGTGCCCGACTTGCCGCCGACCGAGTAGCCGATGGTCTGCGCGCGCGTGCCGGTGCCGCCCGGGCCCGCCGCCATCTGCAGCATCTTGCGCACCGCCAGCGCGTTCGACGGCGAGAACACGCGCACGCCCACGGGCGACTCGGTGTTCTTGAGGATGGTGACCGGAATGATGGCGCCGTCGTGCGCGAAGGCGGTGTACGAATGCGCCATCTGGAACAGCGACGCCGACAGGCCGTAGCCATAGGCCATGGTGGCCTGCTCGACCGGCTTCCAGGTCTTCCACGGGCGCAGGCGACCCGTGACCGCGCCGGGGAACTGGATCTGCGGCTTCTGGCCGTAGCCGAGCGCGGTGTAGGTGTCCCACATCTCGTGCGGGGTCATCTTCTGCGCGATCTTGAGCGCGCCTACGTTGCTCGACTTCTGGATCACGCCCTCGACCGTGAGCGTGCCGTAGTTGTGCGTGTCGCTGATGGTGAAGCCGCCCAGCTGGAAGCGGCCCGGCGAAGTCTCGATCAGCGTCGAGGGCTTCACGCGGCCGGCCTCCAGCGCCATGGCCACGGTGATCGGCTTCATGGTCGAGCCGGGCTCGAAGGTGTCGGTGAGCGCGCGGTTGCGCAGCTGTTCGCCCGTGAGGTTCTGCCGCTTGTCGGGCACGTAGCTCGGGTAGTTGGCCAGCGCCAGCACCTCGCCGGTGACCGCGTCCAGCACCACGACGCTGCCGGCCTTGGCACGGCGCGCGGTCACGGCGTCGCGCAGCTTCTGGTAGGCGAAGAACTGCACCTTGCTGTCGACGCTGAGCTGGATGTCCTTGCCGTCGACCGGCGGCACCTGTTCGCCCACGCCCTCGACCACGCGGCCCAGGCGGTCCTTGATGACGCGGCGCGACCCGGCCTTGCCGGCCAGGTCCTTGTTGAAGGAAAGCTCGATGCCTTCCTGCCCGTTGTCCTCGACATTGGTGAAGCCCACCACGTGCGCCGCGGCCTCGCCCTCGGGGTACTGGCGCTTGTATTCCTTGCGCTGGTAGATGCCCTTGAGGTTGAGCGCGGCAATCTGCTTGGCAATGGGCTCGTCGACCTGGCGCTTGATCCAGACGAAGGTCTTGTCCTCGTCCTCGAGCTTCTTGTCGAAGTCCTTCTGCGGCATCTCGAGCAGCTTGGCCACCTGCTTGAGCTTGGCCCGCACCTCGGGGTCGTCGCGCTCGATGTCTTCCGGAATGGCCCAGATGCTCGGCGCCACCACGCTGGACGCGAGGATCAGCCCGTTGCGGTCGAGGATGCGTCCGCGGTTGGCCGGCAGCTCGAGCGTGCGCGCAAAGCGCACTTCGCCCTGCCGCTGGAAGAAGCTGTTGTTGAACACCTGCACGTAGGCAGCCCGGCCCGCCAGCACCACGAAGCCGAAGGCGATGCCGGCGACGATGAACTTGCTGCGCCAGACCGGCGTCTTGCTCGCAAGCAAGGGGCTGGTGGTATATCGGACGCTGCGGCGGCTCATCGCTGGGTCCTCGCGACCGGCTTGGGCGCCGGGGTTGCGGGCGGCGCGGGCGGCGGCGCCACCACGGCCGGAATCACCGTGCCGTCGGGCCGCACGTACTGCGTGATGGCCGGCGTGGTGGTGCGCATCTGCAACTGCTCCTTGGCCAGCTTCTCCACGCGCAGCGGCGTGGCCTGCGCGCGCTTTTCCACCTGCAGCCGGTCGTGGTCGAGCTCGAGCCGGCGGGCTTCCTGCTGGGTGCGGTCGAGCTCGGTGTAGAGCTGGCGCGACAGGTACTGCGTGTGCACGAGGTAGAGCGCGGAGGCGACCACCGCGAGCAGCAGGAGCAGGTTGAGGCGCGCCACGTCAAACTTCCTGGGTGCGCTCGGCCACGCGCAGGATCGCGCTGCGCGAGCGCGGGTTGCCGTGCACTTCGGCGTCGGATGGCTTGATGCGCTCGAGCGCGCGCAGCTTCATGGCCTTCGGGGCGGCGAACGGCGCGCGGCGGTCGTACACCTCCTTCGAGTGCCTGGCGATGAACTGCTTCACGATGCGGTCTTCCAGCGAATGGAAGCTGATCACCGCGAGCCGGCCTCCGGGTTGCAGCACGGAAAGGCTCGCCTCTAGCGCCTGTTGCAGCTCTTCAAGCTCGGCGTTGATGAAAATCCGAAAAGCCTGAAATGTGCGCGTTGCAGGGTTCTGGCCCGGCTCGCGGGTTTTGACCGTGCCAGCCACGAGCTCGGCCAGTTCGGTGGTGGTTGAAATTGCGCCCCGTTCTTGTCGGCGAGCAACAATCGCCTTTGCAATCTGAACAGCAAACCGTTCTTCGCCATAGTCACGGATCACCTCTGCAATCTGCTGGAGTTCGGCCGTTGCCAGCCAATCGGCCACGCTCTCGCCGCGCGTGGTGTCCATGCGCATGTCGAGCGGGCCGTCGAAACGAAAACTGAAGCCGCGCACCGGGTTGTCGATTTGCGGCGAACTCACGCCCAGGTCCATCAGCACACCCGCCACGCTGGCATCGGGCAATTCGCCCAGCGAACGGAATCCCTGGTGCCGGATGGAAAAACGCGCATCCGAGATGCGCGCTGCTTCGGCCACCGCTTCCGCATCCTTGTCGAATGCGATCAGCCTGCCTTCCGGTGCCAGCCGCGCGAGGATCGCGCGCGCATGCCCTCCGCGCCCGAAGGTCGCATCCACATAGGTGCCGGTGGCTGCCGTGCTGCCGGAAAGAAGGGCTTCCACCGCTTCGTTCAGCAAGACGGTCGTATGGGTCCATGGAGTGTTCACGTCGGTCCTCAGAACGCGAAGTCCTGAAACACATCCGGCATCTCGCCCTGGGTGGCCTCGGCCTCCTTGGCCTCGTAGGTCGCCTTGTCCCAGAGCTCGAAGTGGTTGCCCATGCCCAGGAGCAGCGTGTCGCGCACGATGCCCGTGGCGGCACGCAGTTCGGGCGACACCAGGATGCGCCCGGTGCCGTCCATCTCCACGTCCATGGCGTTGCCGAGGAAGACGCGCTTCCACCACTGTGCCGACATCGGCAGCGCGGCGATGCGCTCCCTGAATTTCTCCCACTCGGGACGCGGGAACACCATGAGGCAGCCGTGCGGGTGCTTGGTGATCGTGAGCTGGCCGCCCGCCGTGGCGCTCAGGACGTCGCGATGCCGGGTCGGCACGGAGAGCCGCCCCTTGGCATCCAGACTGAGCGATGAAGCGCCTTGAAACACGACCAGAACCCCTGTGTTGGGAATGCCGGGGCACCTGAAAGAGGCACCATCCGCACTTTTTCCCACTTAACTGCACTTTTTTGCACTGTAGCAGGAAACACTTCGGACGCAACTGGCCGTTGGTGGTATTTTTTGTAATGGAATCAACGACTTAGCGCCGATTTCCAAACCTGGAAATCGGCGAATTTCGTTGAGAATTAAGCACTTAGCTCACGCAGTGAATGTGATGCGTGAAGCGCGGCCGCCGTTACAGGGGCCGCAAAGCGGCTTCAGAGGATGAAGCGCGAAAGATCTTCGTCGTGACTTAGTGCCGCAAGGCGCTCGTCGACATAAGCGGCATCGATGCGGATGGTCTGGCCCTCGATGCGGGTCGCGTCGAAGCTTACCTCATCCAGCAAACGCTCCATCACGGTCGACAAACGGCGTGCGCCGATGTTCTCGGTGCGCTCGTTGACCTCGTACGCAATGGTGGCCAGGCGGTTCACGCCTTCGGGCGTGAATTCGAGCGTGACGCCCTCGGTGGCGAGCAGCGCCTGGTACTGCTTCACGAGCGAGGCGCGGGTCTGCGTGAGGATGCTCTCAAAATCGGACACCGAAAGCGACTGCAGCTCGACGCGGATCGGAAAGCGCCCCTGCAGCTCGGGAATGAGGTCGCTGGGCTTGCTCAGGTGGAAGGCGCCGCTCGCGATGAAGAGCATGTGGTCGGTGCGCACCACGCCGTACTTGGTGCTCACGGCCGTGCCCTCGACCAGCGGCAGCAGGTCGCGCTGCACGCCCTGGCGCGACACGTCGGAGCCCTGGGCTTCGCTGCGCGTGGCGACCTTGTCGATCTCGTCGATGAAGACGATGCCGTTCTGCTCGGCGTTGGTGATGGCCTGCGCGCGGATCTCGTCCTCGTTGACCAGCTTGGCTGCTTCCTCGTCGATCAGCAGGCGCATCGCCTCGGCGATCTTGAGTTTGCGCGTCTTGCGCTTGCCGCCGCCGAGCTGGCCGAACATGCCGCGCAACTGCTCGGTCATTTCCTCCATGCCGGCCGGACCCATGATCTCGAGCGGCGCGCGGGCTTCGGCCAGGTCGAGCTCGATTTCCTTGTCGTCGAGCTGGTGCTCTCGCAGCTTCTTGCGGAAGGCCTGCCGGGTGGGGTTGGGGCCGTCCAGCGCCGGCGTGGCGCCCTCGGCACCGCGCGCAGGCGGCAGCAGCACGTCGAGGATGCGGTCTTCGGCGGCGTCCTCGGCGCGGGCGCGCACCTTGGCGCTTTCGGCCTCGCGCGTCTGCTTGACGGCGATTTCTGCCAGGTCGCGAATGATCGAGTCGACGTCCTTGCCGACATAGCCCACCTCGGTGAACTTGGTGGCCTCGACCTTGATGAACGGCGCGTCCGCCAGGCGCGCCAGGCGGCGCGCGATCTCGGTCTTGCCCACGCCCGTGGGGCCGATCATGAGGATGTTCTTGGGCGTGATCTCGGTGCGCAGCTTCTCCTCGACCTGCTGGCGGCGCCAGCGGTTGCGCAGCGCAATGGCCACGGCGCGCTTGGCGGCGGGCTGACCGACGATGTGGTTGTCGAGCTCGGAGACGATTTCCTGCGGGGTCATGGACATGGTCAGAGTGCTTCCACCGTGTGGTTCATGTTCGTGTAAATGCAGATTTCACCGGCTATCGCCAGTGATTTGCGCACAATTTGCTCGGCCGTGAGGTCCGTGTTGTCGATCAGCGCCTTGGCGGCCGACTGCGCATAGGCGCCGCCCGAGCCGATGGCGATCACGCCGTCTTCGGGCTCCAGCACGTCGCCGTTGCCGGTGATGATGAGCGAGGTGGTGGCGTCGGCCACGGCCAGCATGGCCTCGAGCTTGCGCAGCACACGGTCGGTGCGCCAGTCCTTGGTGAGTTCGACGGCGGCGCGGGTGAGGTGCCCCTGGTGCTTTTCCAGCTTGGCCTCGAAGCGCTCGAAGAGCGTGAAGGCGTCAGCCGTGGCGCCGGCAAAGCCCGCGAGCACCTTGCCGTGATAGAGCCGCCGCACCTTGCGTGCGGTGCCCTTGATGACGATATTGCCGAGAGTGACCTGCCCGTCCCCGCCGATGGCGACTTGGTCGCCCTGGGGGGTCTTGCGGCGCACGCTCACGATGGTGGTGCCGTGAAACTGTTCCATCGAAGCCATCTGGGGATGCCCGGGGGCAATGCAAGCCCGCGGCTGCTACCGAATGTGCAGGGCGCCAGGGCGCCCTAGTTCTTGCGCAGCGCCACCGTCGCATGGTCGGCGATGCCGACCAGGTCGAACAGCACCGCGATCAGGCGGTGGGCGTCCACGAACTGGACGCGCTCGCCCTGGGCGTCGCGCGCCCGCACCCAGCCGAGCAGCGTGCCGGCCGCGGCCAGGTCCATGCGCAGCAGCGCGGCGCACGAGATGACGGGCGCCGTGGTGTTGCGCAGGTCGGTGTCCAGCCGTTGCAGGCTCGAATGCGCCTCGCCGCGCAGATCGCCGGCCAGCGCGGCAAAGCCGGTGTCGGTGGTGGGGAAGCTCTCCGATTCGCCATGGACCGAGAGCAGCGACCACACGGAGCTCGAATGGCTTGCCGCCGGTGCGGCCACCGAAGTGCAGGCGCCCTTGGGGTCTTGCCAGGCCGGCGGCGACACCTCGTAGGTGATGCAGTAGTTGAGCGCCACCAGCTCGAAGTCGTCGGGCATGTTCATCATGCGCAGCGCAGCCAGGTGCAGCTGCCACCAGACGTCCGGCGTGCCGCGCTCGTTGTTGGGCGTGGCCTCGGCCAGCACGGCCAGCAGTTTCGCGGCGCCGATGAAGCGCAGCTGGACCGGCGAATCGGCCCAGTGCGCAAACAGCACGCGCAGCGGCGCGGCGGCATCGGCCTCGATGGCAACCAGCGCGCGCCAGTCGAGCGTCCAGACCGAGCCGGCCTGCGACAACGCCCGCGTGAGCTGGATCAGGCCATCGCGGGCCAGGCGTGCCGGGCTGGCCCAGTCGGCGCCGGCCGGCGCCAGTTCTGCGAGTTCGCTGGCGGCCACCGCCTTCACGCTGCGCGCCAGTTCGTCGAGCGAAACCCAGTCGGGCCCCATGCGCTTCATGCGCTGTGCATAGCGCATGCGCGCCGCGGCAAACCTGGCGGCATCGCCGGTGGCGCGGTACAGGTCGAACAACGCGCGCCAGCGCGCGTCGTCGCGCTCGACGGTGGCGTGGTCGCCCTCGGCTGCTGCGCTTTCGGAGGCCAGGGCCTGGAGAAGAATGGCCTCGGCGCCGGCATCGTCGCCGTGCGCGAAGCGGATCACGGCTTCCTCGAGCGCGCCGTCGCGCGCGAGCCGTGCCGACAGCAGCGAGGTGCCGCTGGCCGCCGGACCGCCCGCAGCGGGCGCCGCAGGCGCAGCCGCCGCAACCACGGCCGGTGCCGGCACGACGGCAGGCGCCGGCGCAGGGCCGTAGGCCGGCGCGGCCAGCAGGCTGGCCAGCTCGGCTGCGTCCACGGGCGGCGGCAGGGTTTCGGCGCCGGCATCGGGCGGTGCATTGGACAGCACCTCGCCGTTGGGGCCGCGGCCCTTCCACCACTGCTGCGACATCTGCTCCTCGATCTCGTCGATCTTCTTGAGCGTGAGCGCGCGTCCCTCGGATTTTTCCGTGGTGCTGTTCAGGTTGAACGAAGACGGCGTGACCGTTCCTTCGAAGGCATGGGCGGCGGCTTCGCGCTGGCGAAGCTTGCGCAGCATGTCGAACTCGCGCCGGCGAACGAAATCGTTGCGCTGGCGCCGCTCGATCATCTCCTTGAGCATTTCGCGGCTGTAGGCCTGCTCGGGCAGCGTGGAATCCGCAGTCGCATTCAGCTCGGACCAATCCTTGAGCGGATTGCGGACGAACTTCGCCACCTTGGAAAAAAGGCGGCCCGACTCTTCCTTTGGCATCGACGAGGTTTCGAGGCGAACAGGTTCTCTTCTTCGGCCGCTCGCTCAGTCTCCGAACATCTTCTGCTTGAGTTCGCGGCGCTGCTGCGCTTCGAGCGACAGCGTGGCGGTGGGACGCGCCAGCAGGCGGCCGACGCCGATGGGTTCACCGGTTTCGTCGCAGTAGCCGTAGTCGCCGGCATCGATGCGCTGGATCGACTGCTCGATCTTCTTGAGCAGCTTGCGTTCGCGGTCGCGCGTGCGCAGTTCGAGCGCGTGCTCTTCCTCGATGGTCGCGCGGTCGGCCGGATCGGGCACCACCACGGTGTCTTCGCGCAGGTGCTCGGTGGTTTCGCCGGCGTTTTCGAGAATGCCGCGCTTGAGTTCGACGAGCTTCAGGCGGAAGAACGCCATCTGCTTTTCATTCATGTACTCGGAGTCCGGCATGGCGATCACCTCGGCATCGGTCAACTCGGCAGCCGACTTGGCTTTCCAGTTGTTGGCGAGCTTCGGGTCCTTTTTCACCGCGACCGGAGGCGGCGGCACCAGCGCATTGGAAGGTGCCTGCGAGAAGGAGGACTTGGCCGCGGTGGAAGCCACCGATTGCGGCATGGAAGGCACGGTCAGCTGCGACAGCCGGGACACGCGGCCACCTCGCGCGGGGGCGGGTGCAGCGGTCTGAGCGGGCATCGAAGGTGTCGCCGTGGCGGAAGAAGAGGCGGCAGCCGTTTTTTTCATTGGGATCGGAGGGGCAGAAGGAACGGCAGCAGTGCGGCCGACGGTTTTGGATGGCAGTTGACCCGCAACTGCAGTTTTGGTTGCACTCTTGTCCGGGGCGGATGCCACCGGCGGCGCAGCAGACTTTGCAGGCTTGACGGGCTTCTTTGCAACGGTCGCGGCCTTGGCCGATGGCGTTGCTGGCTTCTTTGGAGCGCTTTTTGGTTTCGTGGCCGGGGCCTTTGCAGCGGAAGAACTCTTTTTTGCCGCGGGTACAGCCGGCTTTGCAGCCACCGCTTTCTTGGCGGGGGGCTTGGTTGCTGGCGTAGCCTTGGCGGCGGGTTTCTTCACGGTGACTGGCTCCTTGAACGAACTGGAACGCGCTTTCACTGGGTGTCTCCTCCCAAGGGAACCACCGCGGGTTTCAGGCCGCGCGGGCTCCACTCGTCGGAGTGCTCGCAGTGGCGAACCCCGGGGTTATACCCCCGAAAGCCCGCCAGGAACCTGCGGCGCCCCGCACCGCCAGCCACATCCCGTCCATCGGACGAAGGCGTGGCTGCCGGAACAGGCGCGCGATTGTATAGAGAACTCGAATCGAAGGGTGATGTGGCTGCAACCCCTTGCCTCCGGTAGCATCGCCGGCGTTGCCGGAGGGGGCAGCAAGACCTGCCGGAATCGCCGGGGGAGCGGTGCAGGTCGATCTCATTCATACAAAAGAGAAATCAATCTTGAGCAAAAAAGCAGTTCTGGGCACGCTGGCTGCGGCCATCGCACTTGCCTATGGCGGCGGCACGTGGTTGGCCGGCGCAAAAGTAAAGTCCAGCTACGAGGCCGCGCTGGACGAGGTGCCGAAGCAGACTGCGCTGGTCCGCGTGGTCGAGCGCAGCTACGAACGCGGCTTCTTCGGCGCCGTCAGCACCGTGACGATCGAGCTCGGCTGCGCAGCCGATGCCGCCGCCGCGGCGCAGGTGCCTGCCGCCAAGCCCGGCGAGGAAGAGGATGAAGAAGAGGAAGAAGCCGCCACGCCGTTCAAGGCGGTGCGCATCACCTTCCGCGACACCATCCGCCACGGCCCGCTGGCCGGTGGCACGCTGGCGGCGGCCACCATCGACAGCGAACTGGTGCTCGACGTGAAGGGCCAGGCCAAGGCCGAGCAGATCTTCGGCAAGGCCAAGCCCCTGACGGCGCACACCAAGGTGGCGTTCGACGGCGCCTACGCCACCGACCTGGCGGTGGCGCCCGCCAGCCTGGCCGAGGAAGGCAAGGCCCGCTTCGCCTGGCAGGGCGCGCAGGTCCGCTTCGAGATGAACGGCGCCCGCACCCACGTGCGCTACGAACTGGCGATGCCGGGGCTTGATGTCACCGATGCGCGCACCGGCGCCACGCTCAAGATGGGCAAGCTGGCCGGCAAGGCCGACATGGACAAGAGCGAGGGCTGGATCCTGGCCACGGGCAAGACCGAGGCCCGGCTCGACAGCCTCGAATTCGCGGCTCCCAAGGGCCTGGGCGGCGCCGCGGGCGGCGAAGGCAAGGCCCTGCCGGCGGTGCTGCTGCAGAACATCGACATGCTCGCCGAAGCCACCATCGAAAACGGGCTCTACGCATCGACCGGCACGGTCAAGGGCACCGGCAAGATCGGCGAGACGAAGATCGACAAGTTCGAGATGAGCAGCGGCGGACGCCGCATCCACGCCGCCGGCTACAAGAAGCTGGCCGATGCCTGGATGCAGTCGAGCGCCGCAAACGGCTGCGGCAAGGGCGGCAACAAGGCCTCGCAGGCGGCAATGAAGGTGCTGTTCGACCAACTGGCACCCGACCTCAAGGCCATGGCCAAGTACAGCCCCGAATTCGGGCTCGACAAAATGCTGGTCGAAATCGGCGGCAAGCGCGGCGAACTCAGCTACACGGCCGGCATGGCTGGCGTCACCGACGAAGACCTGCAGGCGCCCGGCATGGCGCTGCTCATGAAGCGCGGCGTGCTCAAGGCCAGCGCGCGGCTGCCGATGCAGTGGCTGGAGCAGATGGCCGCCGCCGGCGCCGACAGCGGCCAGACGCCGCCGCCCGAAATGATGGCAGGGCTGGTCGAGCAAGGCGAGGAAAAGGGCTTCGTCAAGCGCGAGGGCGATGACGTCACCGCGCAGATCGAATACGCCGAAGGCAGCCTGAAGCTCAACGGCAAGCCGCTGGGCGCGCCGGGCCGGTAATTCCTCCCTCCCCTTCGGGGGAGGGCCGGGGTGGGGGCACGACAGCCCAAAAAAAGCACGGCGCCTGATCGGAGGCCTGCCCCCATCCCCACCTTCCCCCAGCGGGGGAAGGAGCAAGTCAGGGCCTCAGACCAGGCACTGCTCGAGCCCCTGCTCGAGAATTTCGCGCGGCAGCTCGATGCCGATGAACACCATGCGGCTCTGGCGGGCTTCGTCCTTGCCCCACTCCGGGCCCAGGTCGCTGCCCATCAGCTGGTGCACGCCCTGGAAGATCACCTTGCGCTCGGTGCCCTTCATGTTCAGCACGCCCTTGTAGCGCAGCATGCGCGGGCCGTAGATGTTGACGATGGCGCCCAGGAAGTCTTCCAGCTTGGCGGGGTCGAAGGGACGGTCGGCCTTGTAGACGAAGCTCTTGACGTCGTCGTCGGTGTGGTGATGGTGGCCGTGGCCCTCGTGCTTGTGCGAGGGGTGGTCGCAATGCTCGCCATGCGCATGGTCATGGTCGTGATGCTCTTCTTCTTCCTTGAGGAAGTCGGGGTCGATGTCGAGCTTGGCGTTCAGGTTGAAGCCGCGCAGGTCGAAGATGTCCTTGAGCGGCACGTCGCCGAAATGCGCCTTCTGCTGCGGCGCGCGCGGGTTCATGTGCTTGAGGCGGTGAATGAGCGCATCGGTCTCCTCGGCCGACACCAGCTCGCTCTTGCTGATGAAGATCTGGTCGGCAAAGCCTACCTGGCGGCGCGCCTCCTGGCGGTCGTTGAGCTGCTGCGGCGCATGCTTGGCGTCGACCAGCGTCAGGATCGAGTCGAGCAGGTAGCTCTCGGCGATCTCGTCGTCCATGAAGAAGGTCTGCGCCACCGGACCGGGGTCGGCCAGGCCGGTAGTCTCGATCACCACGCGGTCGAAGTCGAGCAGGCCCTGGCGCTTCTTGGCGGCCAGCAGCTGCAGCGCCTCGCGCAGGTCTTCGCGGATGGTGCAGCAGACGCAGCCGTTGCTCATCTGGATGATCTGCTCCTTCGACTCGGTCACGAGGATGTCGCTGTCGATGTTCTCTTCGCCGAACTCGTTTTCGATCACCGCGATCTTCTGGCCATGGGCCTCGGTCAGGATGCGCTTGAGCAGCGTGGTCTTGCCCGAGCCCAGGAAGCCGGTGAGGATGGTGGCGGGAATGAGGGCCATGGTGTGCTCCGGAAACGGAAAACAGGAAGAAAAGGGGATGGGCGGCAGTTTAGCCAATGCCACTCAGTTGCGTTGGCGCGGGGTCAAGCGGGCTTTCTCACCACCACCAGGCCCTTGAGGTATTCGCCTTCGGGAAACTCGATGGTCATCGGATGGTCGGGCGCGGCGCCCAGCCGTTCGCTGATGTAGCCGTCGACTTGCGCGTCGATACCGGCCGAAGCCACGATCTTGTGGAAAAGATCGGCGCTGATGCCGCCCGAGCAGGAAAAAGTCAGCAGCACGCCGCCGGGCTCCAGCAGCTTGAGCGCGAGGCGGTTGATGTCCTTGTAGGCGCGGGCGGCGCGCTCGGCATGCGCCGCCGTGGGCGCGAACTTGGGCGGATCGAGCACGATAGCGTCGAAGGTGCGGCCCTGCTCGATGAATTCGCGCAACACGGTGTTGACGTTGGCGTCCAGGAATTCCGTCTTCAGGCCCGAATCCTCGGCGCCGAAGCCGTTCAGCGCCAGGTGCGCACGCGCCCTCTCGAGCGCCGGCTGCGACGAATCGACCGACACCAGTTCAGCGCCCTCCACCGCGCCGGCCGACCGCAGGCCTGCGAGCGCGGCCACTGTGAAACCGCCGGTGTAGCAAAAGCAGTTGAGCACGCGCCGAAAGCGCCGATGCTGCGCGAGCTCGGCAAAGCGCTGGCGGCTGTCGCGCTGGTCGAGGTAGAAGCCGGTCTTGTGGCCGGTGGCGATATCGAGCGAAAGCTGCCAGCCGTGCTCGAGGATCGTGATCTCGGTCGCGCCCTCCCCGCGCAGCCAGCCGGTGACCGGCTTCAGGCCCTCGCGTTCGCGGCCGCTGGCATCGGAGCGCTCGTAGAGCTTGTGCAGGCCGGTCGCTGCGAGCAGCGCATCGGCAATCGCGGCCTTCCAGCGCTCGACGCCGGCCGACAGGAACTGCGCGACCAAGGTGTCGCCGTAGCGGTCGACGATCAGGCCCGGCAGCCCGTCGGCCTCGCCGTGGACCAGCCGGACACCGTCGCTCTGCAGGTCGAACAGCGCCCTGGCCGCCACCGCGCGGGCGCACACCGACGCCAGGAAGGCGGCATCGATGCGCTGCGTTTCGACAAAGCTCCAGGCCCGCGCACGGATCTTGGACACCGGGCTGAACGCGGCCCAGGCCAGGAAGGCGCCGTCATGGGATTCGACGCGCACCGTCTCGCCCGAATCGGCGCCGCCGCGTGCAATGGCGGATTCGAAGATCCAGGGATGGCGGCGCTGCAGCGAGCGCTCCTTGCCGGGCTTGAGGCGGAGGTTTTTCATTTATTTGGTTGGCTTGTTGTCGTCGTTCTTCGGCTTGGCTCGCGCGCCTTCGGGCCGCGGCTGCGCGCGCGTGCCCTCGGGGCGCGCCTGCGCGCGCGGATGTGCCGCGTCATACACCTTGGCCAGGTGCTGGAAATCCAGCCGCGTATAGACCTGCGTGGTGGCGATGTTGGCGTGGCCCAGCAGTTCCTGCACCGCGCGCAGGTCGCTGCTCGACTGCAGCACATGGCTTGCGAACGAATGCCGCAGCATGTGCGGATGCACCGGCGCCGCAAGGCCGGCCTTGAGGCTGCGCTCGCGCAGCAGCTTCCACACCGCCTGCGAGGACATGCGCATGCCCTTGGCGCTGATGAAGAGCGCCGCCGCGCCCGCCGGGTCGCGCAGCGCGGCCGTCGACAGCGCCGCGCAATCGCCGCGCACCGCGAACCAGTCGCGCAGCGCCTCGGCCGCCTTGCTGCCGATCGGCACGATGCGCCGCTTGCTGCCCTTGCCGAGCACGTTGGCTTCCAGTGCGTCGAGATCGACCCAGCCGCGGGCCGTATTGCTGGCGCGCGCATCGAGGCCGGTGAGCTCGCTCACGCGCAGGCCGCAGCCGTAGAGCACCTCGACGATGGCGCCGTCGCGCGCCTCGGTCCAGGGGTCGGCCTCGGGGTCGTAGAGTTCGGCGAGCCGCACCGCATCGTCGACCGCCAGCGCCTTGGGCAGCGGCCGCGCGGCCTTGGGCGCATGCACGTCCTTCACGGGATTGAAGCCCACCAGCCCCTCGTTGCCGAGCCAGCGGTAGAAGCTGCGCCAGCACGAGAGCACCAGCGCAATGCCGCGCGGCTCGCGTCCCGCGCCGTGCAGCTGCGCCATCCAGCGCCGGATGTGCGCGGTCTGCACGCGGTCGAGCGAGAGCCCGGCCTCCGCGGCATGGGCCGCGAGCGCCTGCAGGTGGATGGCGTAGAGCTCGACCGTGCGCGCCGCCAGCCGGCGCTCGACGCGCACGTGCTCCAGGTACTTGTCGACCCAGCCGGTCCCCGCCGTCTCAGTGGAGGTAGCCATTGAACGCATTGTTCACGACAGCCAGAGGCTCGCGCAACGCACCCTTGAAGACCATGCCCCAGCGGCGCCAGCAGCGCGTGCTCGCCGCCGCGTACTGAACGTCGAAGTCCCTGTCGAAACCGCTGGACCGCACCAGGCGCTCCACGCGCCACAGGTGGTAGGGCTCCGACACCACGATCACGCCGTGAATGCCGGCCGCCTTCAGCAGCGGACGCGACATCGCAAGATTCAGGCGAGTCGAGGTCGATGCCGGCTCCAGCAGCAGCGGCCCGGCGTAGCCCTGGGCCCGCGCATGCCGCTGCATCACCTCGGCCTCGATGCGGCCGTCTTCCTTGTCGACGCCGCCCGACAGCACGAGCTGCTTCGCGAGGCCCGCATCGGCCAGCGCGATGGCGGCATCGACCCGGCCCGTCAGGCACGGATTGGGCTTGCCATCGAGGAAGGCGCGGTTGCCCAGGACCATCGCGGCATCGGCCGGCCGGCCGGGCGGGTTGGCCAGCGCCTCGACCGCGCGCCGCCAGATGACGGCCGCGATGACCAGGTAGGCCAGCAGTCCGGCCAGCAGCACCGTCCACAGCACGGGCCACGCAGTGGCCCGCCAGGACCGGCGCCGCCCGCTCAAGGCCGCAGCCGCGACAGCGCGCCCGACGCCAGGTCGGCGATGCGTTCGAGAAAGTCGGTGCCCATTTCGGCGTTGAAGCGCTGCGCGTCCGGCGAGGCCAGCACCAGCAGGCCGAAGGCCGGCGACTCGGCATCGGGCCGCAGCGGAATGAGCGCGATCGACATCGCACCGGCCGGCTCGGGCAGCCAGTTGGCCGCCTCGAAGCCCGAATTGAGCCCGCAGTAGGGCGAGGTCAGCGAGGTGGCCAGCGCCTTCACGTCGTCGCTCACCCACTGCGCGTAGGCCTCGTTGAGGTAGTCGGCGCTGCAGTCCCACACCTTGATGGCGGTCTGCGGCACCAGGAACAGCGACTGCAGGTCGACCGCGATGCGGTAAGGCAGGCTGCGCGGATCGCGCGTGGTCAGCAAGCCGCTGGTCCAGCGCTGCAGCCGGTCGGCGATGACCACGTTCTCGGTGCCGTGGCGCACCATGTCCATCAGGCGATGCTCCAGCGCCTTGATCTTCTCGCGCAGCATCTCGGCCTGGCGCTCCTGCAGGCTCACGGCGCGGTTGCCGTGCGGGCTGGTGAGCTGCACCTGCGCCAGCAGCTGTGCGTGCCGTTCGAAGAAGTCGGGCGTGTTCGCCAGGTAATTGGCGATGTCGTCTTCGGTGATCGGGTTCATGGCGTCGTCTTTGTTGTTTCTGAAGTTAGTCATGGCAGCTCGGGCACCTCGATGTCTCCCTCGAAAACCGTGGTGGCCGGGCCGGTCATGAGCACCGGATGGCCCTCGCCTTCCCAGCCGATCGTGAGCACGCCGCCATGCGTCTGCACGTCGACCCGGCGCTCCAGCAGGCCGAGCCGGATGCCCGCCACCACCGCCGCGCAGGCGCCGGTGCCGCAGGCCAGCGTTTCGCCGGCGCCGCGCTCGAACACGCGCAGCCTGATGTGCGAGCGGTCGACCACCTGCATGAAGCCGGCGTTCACGCGCTGCGGAAAGCGCGGATGATGCTCGATCTGCGGGCCCTGCCGGGCCACGGGCGCGGTGTCGACGTTGTCGACCACCTGCACCGCATGCGGATTGCCCATCGACAACACCGCGACCGACACGATGGCCGAGTCGGCATGCGTGCCGAGGGCCAGGTGCCAGGTGTGCCACGCCCCCGTGGGTTGCGGATCGAGGCCGGCGGTGTCGAAGGGCACGCGCGCGGGCTCGAAGATGGGCGGCCCCATGTCGACCGTGACGCGGCCGTCTGCGCCCATGCGCGGCTCGATGATGCCGGCCAGCGTTTCGACGCGCACCGTGTCCTTGTCGGTCAGGTGGTGCTCGCGCACGAAGCGCATGAAGCAGCGCGCGCCGTTGCCGCACTGCTCCACCTCGCCGCCGTCGGCGTTGTGGATCACGTACTGGAAATCGACCCCCTCGGCCGCGCCCTTGGAGGGCGGCCGCACCGTGAGGATCTGGTCGGCGCCGACGCCGAAATGGCGGTCGGCCAGGAAGCGGTACTGCGCGGCCGTGAGGCCCAGGGTGCCGCGCGTCTCGTCCAGCACGACGAAATCGTTGCCGGCACCCTGCATCTTGGTAAAGCGGATTCGCATCGGGCGATTATCCGCCCGTGGAATGGCGGCGCCGGTCGAGCGCCCGGTCCAGAAAGGCCAGGCGGTCCTGGCCCCAGAAGCGCTCGCCGTCGAGCACGAAGGTCGGCGCACCGAACACGCCGGCCTGGATGGCGTCGGCGCTGTTGGCGCGGTAGACCGCCAAGGTCTCGGCCGCCTGCTCCAGCGCCTGCAGCGCCGCGCCGTCGTAGCCGTTTTCCTCGGCCACCGCGATGCGCACCGCGGCTTCGGAGGTGTCGCGCTCCTCGGCCCACAGCGCGCGCAGCAGCGCATGCGAGAGCGGCTGGGCATCGAGCCCCTGCAGTTGCGCGGCAATCACCATCCAGCCCGGGTACTTGTTCCAGTTCGGATCGACCGGCGCACCCTTGGGGTAGTAGGCGGGCTCCAGGTTGAGCGGCATGCCGAGGTAGTCGCGCCAGCGCGCCAGTTCGAGCGCGTGGTAGCTGCGGCGCGGTTCGGGCCGCGTCTTCAGCGGAATGCCGCCGGTCTGCGGCACCACGGCCTGGAAGTCGTAGGGCTTGAGCGTGAGCCGCACATGGTGGCGCCGCACGATGTCCTGCAGCTGCGGGCCGCCCAGGTAGGCCCAGGGCGAGGAAAGGCTGTAGTAGCAGTCGAGCGCGATGGCGGTGAGGGTCGGAGGGGTGGTCATCGCGGAATTATTGATAACTTCCTTCAGCCGCAGCGCGCGGCGGTGATGCGGCCCTGCGGATCGACGTCGACATTGAGCCGCGCCGGATCGGCCGGCACCGGCAGCGGCGCGCCGACGGCCGAGGTGCGCGCGGATTTGGAACCGGTGCGCGTGCGCATCTGCTCCAGCAGCAGCGGATCGAGCGCCTGGCCGAGCGCATAGCGCGCCTGCGCGGCCTGGCAGGTTTCTTCGCCGGGCACGGTCACGAAGGTGGGCGGCGGCGGCGCCTCGGAGGTGAGCGGGCGGAATTCGGGCTGCGTCTGGCAGCCCGCCATGAACATCGATGCGGCGCAAACGGCGCCCGCCAGGATGCCGCGGGTACGGGGGAAAAAGTTGAAACCGGATGGAGGGAGGATGGGCATGGTGTGGTGTCTTCCTTCTTTCAATGGATCGTAGCGTCGCCAGTGGTCAAATCCACCCGCCATGATCAATCTGAACCGTTTCGATCTCACTTCCTTGCGGCTTTTTGTCGCGGTCGTCGATGGTGGAAGCCTGACGGCGGGCGCAGATCGATTCGGCGTATCGCTTCCGGCGGCCAGCAAGCGCATCACCGATCTCGAGCAGCACTGCGGCATGGCGCTGCTCCAGCGCGGCCAGCGCGGCGTGACCGCCACGCCGGAGGGACAGACCCTGCACCGGCACGCGATCGAGGTGATCGCGTGCCTCGAACAGCTGGTGCAGGCGGTCGACGATCTTCAATCCGGTGCCACCGGCCATCTGCGGCTGTGCGCCAATCCTTCCGCTTTCGGCGGCTTCCTGCCCAGCGTGCTGGCCGAGTACGCCCGCCGCTATCCGCAGGTGGTGATCGACATGGAAGATGCCCTGAGCGAGGACGGCATCCGCGCCGTGCAGAAAGGCACGGCGGAGTTGGCCGTCATCGGCGACAACGTGCCGCACGAGGGCCTGGAAACCCTCGTCTGCAATATCGACCAGTTGGTGCTGCTGGTGCCGGCGGGCCATGCGCTGGACGGCCGGCAGAACGCCGCCCTCGCGGACGTGCTCGACCACGACCTGGTCACGCTGGCACGCAGCGCATCGCTCACGCGCAAGGTGATGGCGGCGGCCGATGCGGCCAAGCGCACGCCCCGCATCCGGGTGCAGGTGCGCAGCTTCGATTCGATGTGCCGCATGGTCTCGTTCGGGCTCGGCCTGGCGATCCTGCCGCGCGCGGCGGCGGCGCTCTATGCCCAGGCGCTCGGCCTGGTGCAGGTCGGCCTCGAAGGCATCGAGATGGAACGCGTGCTGCTGCTGGCCATGCGCAGCCGCGCGGAGCTCTCGATGCCGGCGGCTGCCCTGGTGGAAATGATCGAAAGCGCGGCGCCTTTCAGCGGAGCACGGCACTCTCCGAGGCCTGGCGGATGAGGCGGTCGCGATCCGCGGGCAGAAGAAAGCCCTCGGCGAAGGCCTTCCCGGCGGCGGCCCGCACTGCGGCCACGTAGCCCTCGTGGCTGCCGTAGCGCTCCTCGAGCGACAGGCGCGGATCGCCGCTCGCGGCCCGCTCGGCACGCGTGCGGGCGAACGGCACATAGCCGCCCACGTAGTTGCACACCTGGCCGCGGTGGAAGCCCTCGGCAGTGATGTTGAAACCCAGGTAGGTGCCCAGCGGCGCCATCACCAGCACCGTGGGAACGCCGTCGATCTCGTTGCCGTCGGCATCGACCTTCGGCACCTTCATCGGGATCAGCTTCCGGATGATCGGCGGCACGTTGGTGGGCACGCCGGAGGCTTCCGCATGATTGAATTGCGGCCCCCAGTCGTAGTCGAACACCGGAAACGCAAAGTTCTGCGGCAGGAAGATCGAATCCGGAATGCCGGGCACGCCGCCCGGAAAGCCCATTGCCTTCATGTTGGCGTCGACCAGCGTCTTGCCCGCGAGCGTGGGCCACCGGCTGGGCGGCGGCGGCGTGCCGTTCAGCACCCAGTCGCGCATCGCCAGGCGCAGCACGTTGGTGATCTCCGTGTGCGGCACCGGGTTGGCCGCCAGCGTGCCGCGGCCGAAGTTGTTGCCGGGACAGGTGGGGCCGGTAGCGGCCGCTGGCATGTGCGTGAAGCCGCCCGCGCCGCCGCCGTGGTGGCTGCTCGGCACGTAGTAGCGCCGCACATTGCGCGGCAGCGGAATGTCCGCATCGCCGGCCGTGCCGATCCACTCGGGCGTCAGCTTCAGCGCGTACACCTCGGCCGATCCGAAATGCTCGATCACCTTCGGGCAGGTGTCGTTGGCGTTGCAGCGCGAGAAGATGCTGCCGGTGGGTTGCTTGCGCACCGGGTCTGGCCAGTCCACCCACCACTGCGGGCCTTCGCTGCCCTGCTGGTAGAGCTCCAGCACGCCATCCGGCTGCGCCCAGCGCGAGTTGGCGGCCACGCGGCGGCCCGCGATGATCGGCCAGGCGCCGTCGTAGACCTTGCGGTTGCGCTCGTCCTGGTTCAGGCCCATGAAGATGAACTGCCGCACCATGTTCCCCGACTGCGACACGCCCCGCACGGCCGTGCCCTTGATGGAGCCGGCCACCGGATTGCGCGTGCCGAAGTCGTCGGCCGCCTCGTGGCGGAAGAAGGTGCCGACGTCGCGGAACGCCGCCATGCCCACGCCCAACACATAGGCGTTTTGCGCCGGATACACCACCTGGTACAGCAGCTTAGCGTCGAAGCCGTTGCGCAGGCAGATGTGCACCGGCAGGTTGCCGGGCGCATGGGCCGGGTTGATGTCGATCGGCGTGCCCGGAAACGGATTGCCGGCATCGCACTTGGCAAAGGCCCAGTCGCCCGCCGCGATGGCCGGTCCTTCGGTGACAACGCCATCGACCGTTTCCTTGATGTGCGTCTTCAGCGTTGCCTTGGTCGTGTCCAGCGTGGCCGGAAGGTAGGGCACGGGGTTGGTCTGCACCATCAGCGGCTGCGAGTCCGCGCCGCTGCGGTTGACGATGCGCCCGAACACCTTGCCTGTCACGGCCACGCCGTTCACCTTGGCAATGGGCGCCGCCACCCAGTGATTCGTGCCCTCGGCCCGGTTGGCGGGAATGCCGGTGTTGCCCGCGTTGTCCGCCTGCCAGCCGCTGCGCAGGCCAACGTCGCCCAGCTCGCGTTCGTCCACAACGATGGTGCCCGCACCGCCGCGGTTGGGCACGTCATGCCAGAGAAAGCCGCTCGCACGGCTCATGTCGACCGGCTTCACCAGGTTGAACGTGGTCTCGTAGCGCACCTTGCCGTCTGCGTCCGCACCCAGTCTGATGTCGGTGATGACGCTGTTGTGCGGATCGTTCGGGTCGAGCTCGCCGAAGGCGCGGCCGCGGATCTGCTCGTACGGGATCGCCTGCCCCGCGAGAGGCGCGACGCTGTCGATCACGATGCGGGTGACGCGGGCCTCGGCCGGCCCGGCAGCAATAACGATGGCCGCCGTGGCCATCGCCGCCGCGAGCCAGTGCAGGCGCGGCTGGCGCCCGATCGGGCTTCTGGGGTGCATGCTGTCTCCTGTCTTTTTCTTGCTCGGATCCGACGGCGTCGGCGCTGTGCATCCTCACGATTCGAGGGCATGACGGCAATTCGCGTCTGGTTTAGCCGGTCTTAACCGATGGTTAAGGAGGCTTCCTGCAGGACTGTTCCGCCCAAAAAAGAACCCGCCGAAGCGGGTTGAGGGGTAGCCAAAAAAACCTTCATTGAAGGGTTCAGGGAGAACAGAGCGTCAAGACTCTTGAATGGATTGGCTACCGGGACGGAATCTAGCAGAGCGGCCGTCCATCGAACGCCGATGCGCGACTCGCGGCACACGGCGCTGTGCATTCGTTCACGCTTTGGGCGGATGCGTTCGCGATGACTACTTTGGGCTGCTTCCTAGCCTGCAACAGCGGCTTACATAATCTCCCCACAAAACGGCCCCCCAGCCTCTGAGGGCGGCCAGGGAGCTTTCATGTCAATGTTCGATCGCGCGAGCCCGCTCGCCCGCGCCCGTGGTTCGTCCGCGTCCATGAGAAGGCGCGTCATCCTGCGCTCGCCCCTGGGCGACGCCTTGCAGTTTTATCGTTTGGCCGGCCGCGAGGCGCTCAGCCAAGCCTGCGCCTTCGACCTGGACCTGCTGGGCAGCAGCAATGCGCTGGACCCCCAGGCCATCCTGGGCAAGCCCGCCACCGTCGTGATGGAGACCGAGAGCGGCGCCCCGCGCTACCTCGCCGGCCTCGTCACCCGCTTCGGCCTGTCGCACGAAGACGACCGCCAGGCCTTCTACAAGATGCGGCTGCGCCCATGGCTGTGGCTCGCCACGCGCCGAAGCGATTTCAGGGTGTTTCAGGACCAGACCGTGCCCGAGATCGTTGCGGCCGTGCTCGGGCGCTACGGTTACCCCCTCGAGCAGAAGCTCAGCCGCAGCTACCGCCCCTGGACCTACTGCGTGCAGTACCGCGAGGACGACTTTTCCTTCGTGTCCCGCCTGTGCGAGCACGAAGGCATCTATTACTACTTCCGCCACGAAGCCGAGCAGCACGTGCTCGTGTTCGCGGACGACATCGCCAGTTCGCATCCGCCGCTGCCCGGCGGAGAGACGGTGCGCTACCACCCGCACGAACAATCAGGCATGACCGGCGGGCTGGAGGCCAGCGAACGCATCTACGAATGGGCGTCCTCGGAGGAAGTGCGCCCAGGCCACTATTTCAACGACGACTACGACTTCGAGAAACCAAGGGCCGAGCTGTCGCATCTGCGGCAAATGCCGCCCGGGCACGACCACGACGATTTCGAGCGCTGCGAATGGCCCGGCGGCTTCACCCAGCATGACGACGGCGAGACCTATGCGCGCCTTCGCACCGAGGAACAGTTGAGCGAACGCAGCCGGGTCACAGGCCGCGCCAATCGGCGCGATCTCGCGCCGGGCTGCACCTTCCGCCTGCGGGACCATCCGCGCGAGGACCAGAACCGCCAGCACCTGCTGCTGGCCGTGGACTACGAGCTGCAGGAGAACCTGCAGGCCAGCGAAGGCGCGAACGCTTCCGAGGGCTCCGTGCAGCGCTTCGCCTTCGAGGCCCAGCCCACCAGCTACGCCTGGCGCCCGCGCCGCAGCACGCCCAAGCCACGCACCCGCGGGCCGCAGACCGCCGTGGTGGTCGGCCCGGCCGGCGAAGAAATCTGGACCGACAGGTACGGGCGCATCAAGGTCCAGTTCCACTGGGACCGCCTGGGCCAGCGCAACAAGAACGCCAGCTGCTGGCTGCGCGTGTCCACCGCCTGGGCCGGCGCCACCTTCGGCGCGGCCGCGCTGCCGCGCATCGGGCAGGAGGTGATCGTCGATTTTCTGAACGGCGACCCCGACCACCCCATCGTCACCGGCCGGGTGCACAACGCCGACGAAATGCCCGCGTGGCAACTGCCCGGCCAGGCCCACCTCTGCGGCCTGCGCAGCCGCGAGCTCGGCGGCAGCCGCTCCAACCACTTGGTGCTCGATGATTTCGCAGGAAAGATTCAAAGCCAGCTCAAGAGCGACCACGACAGCTCGAGCCTGAGTCTCGGGCACATTTCCCGCATCGAGGACACGGCGGGCCGCAAGGACCTGCGCGGCCAGGGCTTCGAGCTGCGCACCGACGGCCACGGTGCCGTGCGCGCCGCCCGCGGCCTGCTGGTGAGCACCGAGGCGCGCGCCAACGCCCAGGGCCACATCACCGACATGCGCGAGACCGTCGCCAGGCTCACAGAGGGGCGCGACCTGCACGAGAGCCTGGCGCAGGTGGCGCAGCAGGCCAAGGCCCATGAGGCGGGCGACCAGGACGAGGTGAGCAAGGCACTGAAGGCGCAGAACGACGCGATCAAAGGCAGCGGCGGCCCCTCGGGCCCGGGCGAGTTCCCGGAGTTCCAGGAGCCGCACCTGACCTTGTCGAGCCCAGCAGGCATCCAGGCGACGACGCAGGGCTCGACCCACCTCGTGAGCGTCGAGCACACGGCCATCAGCAGCGGTGCCCACACCAGCGTGGCCACCGGCAACAGCTTCCTGGTGAGCGCCAAGGATGCGGTGCGCATGGTCGCCTTCAACCACGGCATCCGCATGGCGGCGGCCGCGGCCGACATCGACATCACAGCGCTGAAGGACAGCATCAACGCGCTGGCCAAGCTGGACATCAGGATGGAGGCCAACCGGATCACCATCACGGCGAAGGAAGAGGTGCTGATCAACGGCGGCTCCAGCTACACGCGCTGGACAGCGGGCGGTATCGAGAGCGGCACCCACGGGCTGTGGCGCGCGCATGCGGCTTCGCATTCGATGGTGGGGCCCAAGAGCGTGCCGGTGCAGACGCAGCCGCTGCCGTTCGTGTCGGACCAGCCCAACTGGATCGAGCTGAACCATGTCTACGACGACCTGGAGCCCGTCAAGGGCGCGCCTTACAAGCTGATCTTCGACAACGGCACCGTCATCCGCGGCAAGCTCGACGGCCTGGGCTTTGCACGCCACGACGGCGTGCCCGACGGATCGGCCCGGATCGAATGGGGCGAAGACGAGCGGCCCTGGGGCGGCGAGACCCGGCACCCCAACGAGCGCTATGGAGCCGCTGCGAGCGCCCGGTCAGCCGTGGCCCTGGTCCAAGGACTGCTGTCGTGATTCCCGCGCGCACCATTCCCATCGTCCAGGTCCAGCCGAAGCTCGGCGACGCGGTGCGCATGGCCGTCGGCGAGATCGCCCGCTTCCTGGGCATGTTCTATCCGCCGGAGGCCATTGCGCGCACCCGCTCCGCCGAGGCCGTCGCCGGCCAGTGGCTGTCGCGCATCAAGGGTTTCCATGCCGATGACGACTTCCTGCACCTGACCCGCGACTTCCTGGCCTTTGCGCTCGGCAGCGGCGCAGGCGGCAGCGGGCGCATCCAGGCCGCGGACCCGTTGGCCTACTACTTCAGCGGCTTCATGCCCAGCTACGGCGCGGCCTGCATCCTGCTGGCGATGGCGGCCGAGAAGCAGCCCTGGAGTCACCTGCAGGCGTTCATGCATGGCCTGAGCTATGGCAATGCCCGCGCATACGTCGAGAGTTTCGACTGGGGCGGCGGGCAGAAGAAGGCCCAGGCCGAGATCGATGCCTGGCAGGGCATTCTGCAGCGGCAGGCCAATGAGCTGGAGATCGCCGCCGACGGGCTCGACAGCTGGGCGAACGAACCGCCCCTCGTGCTGGCGTTCGCGCCGGATGGCGATCCCCTGGCGCCGCGCTCGGACGTGCCGCCGCAGTACCGGACGCCGCCGAAGCCATCCACGGTCCCGGTGCCCATCGAACCCGCGCCACCTCTGCGAGCACCCAGTCCCGCTCCCGGATTGGGTGCGACGCTGCTGCGTGCCCCGTGGCTGATCCTGCTGCTGCCGCTGATGCTCTCGGGCGACACGCCGCAGCCGAAAGAGGAACCAGGGCGCATCGTCGTTCCGCTGGACAAGGCCGACGCCGATGCGGCGGTGAACACCACGAACAACGACTGCAAGCCGCAGAGCGACGAGAACCGAAAGAACGGAACCGAATGCGAGGAGGACGGCTATGTGCTGATGGAGCAGGCGCTGCAGTATGCGCGGCTGGTCGATCCGCCCAAGGGCAAGGGGCTGGACGGGTTGTTCGAGAAGCGCGTGCCCTTCGATCAGCCCAACCCGATGCCCACGACCGTTGAAATCCCCAAGCCGGGCAAGCTGCTCTTCATTCCGCCGACAGACAGGCCACCGCAGTCAAGGTACGACTTCACAGGCAAGCCGCCGAAGAGCACCTATCCGAAGTTCGTGGTGTTCGAGGCCAAGCACATGGCCAGGACGTTCGAGGCGAACGATACCGAGGGGATCAAGAAGGAGGCCAAGTACAGGCTCAAAAATACATGTGATGGGCAGCAGATGAGCAAGCCGTGGACCGAGAGACGGATTCCGCAGGCCCTTGAGCGGCAATACCCGAAAGCAGGAAATAGAGTCTTCCGGCAAGGCAAGATCGAAGCAATCGAAGATTCTGGTTATGCCCGGTGGATCTTCATCTGTTTGCCCGGCCCAATCGGCAGCAACACCAAGCTCTATGTGCTGATCGACGTCATAGCCTCAGGCATGGACTTGGAAAGCAAGATGCCCAAGCCGCGCAAGGGGACTGCACCTTACGACAGCAACACATACTAGGACACGATATGACTTTCAAAGACGTGCGCAGGCAAAGGCTACTTGGAGAACCTCACGCCATTGAGCGTGAAGACGAACTGACCTATGTCATCGATAGAGCGAAGTCGAGGGTGGATGACCCCGCTCTATCAGCGGATGCACGTGGAAGTTCGGCGTGGAGAGCTGCCTATAGCCAGCTGGAGTTGCTGATTCTTCGCTACACCGCAGGTCACTCCATTTCTGAGCTGTCGCGCGATATTCCTTCCGTCATTGCCGCGTTTGACGTGTATGTCCCCCTGAACAACCCGCCGCCTCAAGAGGCCCACACGCTCACCATCACCCAGCACGAAGCCTACGTCTACGTGATGTGGCTACTGGCGCTGTGCCGGCTGCTGGGCCACGCCGAACTGGTTCCAACCGTCATGCGCTGGATCGACAAGAACGCCGAATACAACCGGGGCCGAGATGGCCTGTTCGAGGCGGTGGTCGAGAAGCTCACAGGCAAGAAGGAGCCCGTCGAGCGCGTGCTGCTGCATCCCGCGGCCTACCGCCCGCTCGCCAAGGCCACGGCACCCGACACACAGGACCGCCCGGCACTGGTCAAGGAGTTCCTCGACGGCTGGTACAAGAACATGAAGGATTGCTACTGGCACGGCACCCACACCGACAAGGAGGGCTCCTCCTACTTCGGCTACTGGGCCTTCGAGGCTGCGTTGGTCACGGTGTTGTGGAACATCGACGACAGCAGCTACCGCGACCACCTGGTCTATCCCAAGGACCTGGCCGACTGGGCGCGGGAGCACCGGTCCAGTGTCTCCCCGCACGATCCGTCCTATCGGCCTGCAGGCGAGGCATCGACGGCGCGCAAGCCGCTCATCCCCGGCGGCGAGCCCTGCCCGCAGGCCGGCTGGTGGTTCACACCGGCCCAGTTGGACAGCCGGCGCTACTTCGACAAGGGCGAGATTATGCCGATCATCAAAGGCTGTTCCTTCGGCGACACGAACTGGCAACAGACGGGCGATCCAACGGATGGCAAATGATGGATCAGGCTGCAGCCAGCAGTGCTGGACGGGTGAAGTGAACACTCGGGGCACACCCATGCTCAACGGGATATTCGTATTGCTTGCCAGGCCCTGTCGGCAGTGGCACCAAGCTATACGTGCTGATCGACGTTGTGGCGTCCGGCGTGGATTTGGAAAGCGCGGTGCCAAAGTTACGCAAGTCTTCAGGCTCGCCGCAGGATTCGACATATTGAGGTGCCCGTGAAGTTCAACGACATTCGCAGGCAGCGGTTCTTAGATGAACCTCACGCAAAGGAGCGCGATGACGATTTGACTTATCGCATTGAGCTGGACAGACCTTACCTTCATGACGAAAGCTTGGTTTTGGAGGCCAAAGGTAGTTTGGCTTGGAGCGCGGCCACAAGCACGCTCGAGCTTCTGATTCTTCGCTACACAGCCGGCCGGCTGATCTCAGAGTTGTCGCGAGAACTGCCTGCGGTCATTGAGGCGTTCGAACAGTACATACCGTTCGATCAGCCTCGACCCATTGAAGCACACACACTCACCATCACCCAGCACGAAGCCTACGTCTACGTGATGTGGCTGCTGGCGCTGTGCCGGCTGCTCGGCCATGCCGAACTGGTTCCAACCGTCATGCGCTGGCTCGACAAGAACGCCGAATACAACCGGGGCCGCGACGGCCTGTTCGAGGCGGTGGTCGAAAAGCTCACAGGCAAGAAGGAACCCGTCGAGCGCGTGCTGCTGCATCCCGCGGCCTACCGCCCGCTCGCCAAGGCCACGGCACCCGATGCGCAGGACCGGCCGGCACTGGTCAAGGAGTTCCTCGACGGCTGGTACAAGAACATGAAGGATTGCTACTGGCACGGCACCCACACCGACAAGGAGGGCTCCTCCTACTTCGGCTACTGGGCCTTCGAGGCCGCGCTGGTCACGGTGTTGTGGAACATCGACGACAGCAGCTACCGCAACCACCTGGTCTATCCCAAGGACCTGGCCGACTGGGCGCGGGAGCATCGGTCCAGGGTCTCCCCGCACGATCCTTCCTATTGGCCTGCAGGCGAGGCATCGACCGCCCGCAAGCCGCTCATCCCCGGCGGCGAACCCTGCCCGCAGGCCGGCTGGTGGTTCACCCCGGCCGAGTTGGACAGCCGGCGCTACTTCGAGAAGGGCGAGATCATGCCGATCATCAAGCGCAGTTCCTTCGGCGACACGAACTGGCAGCAGATGGGCGATCCCAAGGACGACAAGTGATGGACCAGCCAGTGGATGGGACGCCGTTCGCGTTGGCGGTGCGGCAGTTGGGGCGAAGGCCGCATCAAGCCAGCGCACGCGCGTCGCGGCGGCACACCGTCTGGTGCCGAACGGGTTGCGGCGAGGCCGCGGAGTGCGGGCCGCTCGGTTGGTGGCCATGCTGCAGCCAGCAGTGCTGGGCGGCGTGGAAGGAATCCGAGGAGAACGCAGGAACTCGCCCGAGCAACACCCCAAGATGAGGTGCATCACTCCCGCCTCAGCGCACCGCATCAGAGTTCGTTGCAATAGCAGCTGACAGGCTCACCATCAAGTCATAGCTCATGCGACTGCCTCCTCCTGGTTCGGAACCTCACTGTAGCTTCCGTCAATGACAGGCGGGGCACAAAGGCGCCCGGATCGCCGCAGGTTCAGCTCGCATCGCGTATCGGCAGCCGCGAGTTCAGGGGTCGTTGGCTTCCGGTGCGGCGGCACCCGCTTTGGCGGCGCTCGCAACCACGTCGCAGGCAGCCCTCAATGCGGCCGCAACCTCTTGCGGCTCGCGGCGCAGTTCGACGATGTCGCGCTCTCCAACGCAGTAGCCGTCGAGACGCACGTAGATGCGCTTGAAGTCGCCACCGAGTGCGCGCGCCACGTCGAGCAGGCAGTCGGCGAGTGTGACGAAACCGCCATTGCTGTACGAGCTGGGCGGGATCACGCCCTTCGAACGCGGTGCGCGAACGGAATAGGCGTACGACGCAGCATCCTTCCGCAACTCCACCACGGGCTGCAGGCCGCATCCGACGTCCCTTGCGCTTCTCATGGCCGGAGTGTAAGTGTCCCTAGACCGGCAACCGCGTGCATGCGAGCGCAGTGGGGGCTCTCACAACCTGCCCGCAAGCCACTGATGGACGGGGTGCGCCGGAGCCAGCATCAGCTTGAAGGCAATGGCGCAGCAAACCACCATGAGCAGCGGCCGGATGAGCCTGGCGCCGGCACGGATCGCCAACCTGGACCCCACCAGCGCACCGATGAACGCCCCTAGACCCATCACCACGCCGATGCGCCAGTGCACAAGCCCGTGAAAGAGGTAGATGGAAAGCGATCCCAGGATCGACGCGAGGTTGAGCAGCTTGGTGTGCGCGGTGGCCCGTACCACGCCCCAGCCCAGCAGCAGGACAAACGCGATCATGAAGAAGGAGCCCGTACCCGGACCGAAGGCCCCGTCGTAGAACCCGATCACGATCGCGGCAGTCACGCAGAAGGCAGCCATCGAAATTCTCTGCCCGGCATCGTCGTCGGTCATCTTGGGCGACAGGGCGAAATACAGCGCCATGGCGATCAGGAGAAAAGGCAGGCCGGTCTTCACCGCCTGCTGCGGAACCGAACTGATCGCCAGCGCGCCAAGGACCGAACCCACGCAAGCCAGGAGGGCGGCGGGCCAGATCCGCCTCCACTCGATCAAGCCTGCGCGCCCGAAACTCGTGGTCGCGGAGACCGCCCCCAGGGTCGCTTGCAGCTTGCTCGTTGCGATGGCCGAGACTGGGTCCAGACCCGCGATCACCAGCGCGGGCACGGTCACCAATCCGCCGCCGCCTGCGATGGCGTCGAAGGCCCCCGCAATGAATGCGACCCCGGCAAGAATGCACAGGATGGAAAGCGAATGGTCGCCTGCCAGGAAGCCGATCATGTCCATGAGGCGGGGACCGGCGGGGCGGGCTCTATCGGCCGAATCGGGCACGCGGTTTCTCCACGCGGCCCGCGCTGGACTCTCATCGATCTGCTCCCTGTTGACTGAGAAGCCCGGGACCATTGCGATCGAATGCCGGGCGGTGGTCCAGTATCTTGTGCCGCGCCCCTGCGTCCAAGCCCGCAGTCCCGCCCACTGGGAATGGACGCTTCTTTCTATCTCTTCGGGATTGGGGCTGATACGACTTTTTCGTTTTTGATCTACCGCGGATAGCGCCGCACCCACGGCTTCCCGTGGCATCCTGAAAAAGTCCGCATCGGGCCGGCGCGCTTTTTTCTTGGCGCGACGCCCCTGATGCGCCTCTTCAGGCCACCAGCTTCGAGGAAAACTCCGATGCAGCTCGGGCACAGGATGCGTGCGTTCGTATGGATCGGCAGCTGGGCGCTCGCGCTCGGAATGTGGAGTTGCGGCGGAGGTGGTGGAGGCGGCGGTGGAGGCGGCGGTGGCGGCGCCTTTTTGCCGGTAGCCACCGTTGCGCCGCCGGCCGATACGCCCGCCACGCCGCCGCCCGATGCACCGGCCGCGCCACCCGAACCGGCACCCGAGCCCGCGCCCGCGGCACCCGCCGAATCGCCGCCCGCCACCAGCCGCGTCGTTTCCGACACCATCACCTCGGCCAAGACAGGCGCAAGCTACGCGCTCGAGATCTACCTGCCGGCCTCCTACGACGGCGGCTCGGCGGCCTATCCGGTCATCTATGCGATGGACGCCGACGGGGTCTTCAATCCGCCCAACACGCGGTTTTCGGACCTCAGGAACATCCTCGAGCAGCGCCGCACCGAAGCGATCCTGGTCGGCATCGGCGGCACGGCGCGCCGCGAGCAGGACTACACGATGCCCGGCGCCGTGCCGTACCACGACTTCCTCGTGCTCGAACTGGTGCCGTTCATCGAGGCGAAGTACCGCGCCGATGCAAAAAGCCGCCTGCTGACGGGGCTGTCGCTGAGCGGGAGCATGGCCGGCATCGCGCTGTTCCTCGAAGGCGCGGCAGGCAGCCTGGTGTTCTCGCACTTCCTGGCGTTCGAAGGCGCATTCGCCTTCCAGGCGGCCGAGTACGAAGGCCTCGAGCAGCAGATGCACGATGCGCTCGGCGGCAGGCCCTTGCCTGCAACGCTGGTTCTCACGCGCTGCGACAACCCGGTCGAGTGCAACTTCGAGCCGGTGGGCCGGATGCACGCGCGGCTGATGGCCCGCGGCTACCCGGGCCTGTCGATCAGCGAGGCCACCTACTCGACAACGCACACCCAGACCGACATTCCATCGTTCGCCGATGCGATCGCCAGGCTGCTGCCGTAGCTGCACGCAGCCCCTTCCCAGCTCAGAAGCGGTCCTGCAGCCCCATGGCCGGATCGCTCACCGAATGCCGGCCGGTCTCGATGCGGCCGGCCAGGCGCCGGTAGAAGGAAGGATCGGCATCGCAGGTCACGACGAAGTCGTACCACTGGCCGCTCGCGTCCAGGCTCCAGCGCATGCCAGTTTCTCCGCCGCCCTTGACGCGGATGCTCCACGAGCCGTCGGGGTTGTGGCCGTAGGTGCCCTTGTCGTCATTGCCGTGCCCATCGTTGCCATGGCCGTTGTTGCCGTTGCGGTCCCTGCCGCCGGCCTGGTAGGCATCGGGGCGCGGATAGGCCTTGTTGGGCTGCACGGTGAAGCGGCAATCTCGCCGGCCGTCATTGCGCATCTGCAGGTAGAGGTCGCCGCGGCGCGCGTCGTAGCCCACGCGGATCTCGGGCGCGGGCGCGCTGCCGGCGCGCAGCCGGTTCAGGTCGCCCTTGAACTGGCGATGAAAGCCGTTGGGGCCGAGCACCCACAGGTCGTACAGGCCGGCGTCGTCGGCCATGGCGTTCCAGTGGCCGTCGAGCTGCTTGCCGGGCTCCACCACGTAGCGGCGCGGCAGGCGATCGGACAGGTGCAGCTTGTCGTAGACATGGAACACGGCGGCGGCGCGGCCGCTGTTGGCGAACAGCAGCTGGACGCGGCCATTGAGCGCATCGCTGCGCGCGCTGGTGTGCAGCTCGTAGGGCAGCGCGCGCGAAGGGCGCACGCCGGTGGCCTGCACCGGCAGCTCGGCGTCGGCCGCGGGCACGATCTTGGGCAGCGCCTCCTGCGCGGCGGTCAGCGCATCCGCCTCGGCCTTGGTCTTGCGGCCGGGCAGCACGGGCAGCGGCTCGTCGTTGGGGCGCTCGAAGTTGAAAGCGCTGGTGAGGTCGCTGCAGACGGCACGGCGGTACTTGCTGATCTGCGGCTCGGCCACGCCGAAGCACTTCTCCAGGAACATGAGCGTGGAGGTGTGGTCGCAGACCTGCGAGTTGACCCAGCCGCCGCGGCTCCAGGGCGAGACCACCCACATCGGCACGCGCGGGCCGGGGCCGTAGGGGCGGCCGTCCATGGCGGGCTGCTTGGGCGTGGCCGGCGTGTGGTTGTGGTACTCGACGGCCGTGTCGGCCTCGGCCAGCGTGGTGGCGCCGGCCAGCGAGCCGTCGGGGTTGCGCGAGGGCACTGCGGGCGATGGCAGGTGGTCGAAGAAGCCGTCGTTCTCGTCGAAGTTGATGAGCAGCACGGTCTTGCTCCAGACCTCGGGGTTGGCGGTCAATGCGTCCAGCACTTCCTGCACGTACCAGCTGCCCTTGGCCGGGCTCGACGGACCGGGATGCTCGCTGTAGGCCGACGGCGAGATGATCCACGACACCGCGGGCAGGGTGCCGTTGCGGATGTCCTCGCGGAAGGTTTCGAGAAAGCCCTGCGGCATGGTGTTGCCGAAGCCCTTGGCCAGCGGGCT
Organism: Variovorax sp. SPNA7; assembly: GCF_033807855.1. Taxonomy (NCBI): domain Bacteria; kingdom Pseudomonadati; phylum Pseudomonadota; class Betaproteobacteria; order Burkholderiales; family Comamonadaceae; genus Variovorax; species Variovorax sp. SPNA7. Next base: position 912,422 of record NZ_CP138513.1, on the reverse strand, counting down.
GAGCGCATCGTCGATGGCCGGGTCGTAGAACGGGCCGGCGGCGGTCACCGGCTGCGTGATGTCGGTCGCGGGAACGTACACGGGGCGGCGCGCCGCCGGCATCTGCTCGATGGCGGTGCGCCAGTGGCGGAAGCTCATCATCTCATTGCAGCCGAAGTTGTCGATCAGGCTCTGGTAGACCTTCCACTTCACGCCGGCCTTCTCGAGCCGGTCGGCATAGGTGGTCCAGGTCCAGCCTTCGGTGGATGCGCCAATGTCGTTGCCGGCGTTGAACTGGTTGTTGAGCACCGCGAGCTGCACCTTGCTGCCGTCGACCGGGCTGATGCCGTTCGGCCCATTGGTGCCGCTCCAGTAGAACAGGCGGTTCGCGATGGTGCCGGTGTGCATGCCGCAGTGGTAGTGGTCGCACAGCGTGAAGGCCTCGGCCAGCGCGCGCTGGAAAGGCACCTCGGCGGTGTCGTAGTAGCCCATCGACAGCAGGTTCTTGACGTCCGGCCACTTGAACATGCGGCCGTGGTCCCACGCGGCCTGCGAGTCGGACCAGCCGTGCGGCGTGCTGCCCGCGCGCTGCGCGTTGCCCTTGCTCTCGTCGAGGCGGTAGGGCGTGTAGGTGCTGGGCGGCGTGGTCTTGGTGTAGGTCTGGTGGAAGATGGTCTTGCCGTTGGGCGCGGGCACGGCAAAGCGGTCGCCGTAGCCGCGCACGCCCTTGAAGGTGCCGAAATAGCTGTCGAAGGAACGGTTCTCCTGCATCAGCAGCACGACGTGCTTGACGTCCTTGATGGTGCCGGTCTCGTGGTGCGCGGGAATGGCCAGCGCGCGGCGAATGCTGGGCGGAAAGGTGGCCAGCGTGGCGGCGGCAATGCCGGAGCCGGTGGCGGTCTGGAGGAACTTGCGGCGTGTGGTCATGGCGGGGTTCGTCTTGGTTTTGAGGATGCCGGAACGCGATGGCGCGTCAGGGCGCGTAGCTCACGCTGGGCTCGCTGCCCGCGCCGGACGAGGCTGCATCGGTCTTGCCGGCCGTGCCTGCAGGGGTCTGGTCCGAACCGAGCGCGCTGCCCGACGTGGCAGCGGCGCCGCTGAAGCCACTGCCGCCTCCGCCATCACCGCCGCCGCAGGCGGTCAATGCAAGGGCCAGTACCGACAGCGCGAGCGGTGCGCGCAGGATGAATCGTGGATGCATGGATGAGGGCACTCCTTTTTTCTCGAGGCGGTTGGAGGGCCTCCAGCCTAAGAAAGAGCTGTGACATCGCGATGTAGCGGCGATGACGGCGTGCCTGCCTGTCGCTCAGCCGGCGCGCCGCCATCGGCCGGATTCCGGGCACAGGCTGGCCGGCTCGCCATCGACCTGGACCTGCTCTTCGTCGAGTTGCGATGCGGTCGGCGCATCGACGTCGAAGGCAATGCGAAGCGCGCGCGCTACATGCGCATCCTCGATCGGAAGCTCCCAGCTCAGGAACACCTGGGTGCAATCCTCGCCGGGTGCGAAGTGGGCCGCATCGAAGCCGCTGCTGCCGCGCCGGATCACGGCATGCGGCTGGCCTGTATCGAAGAGCAGGACCGTGCCGCGGGCCAGGGGGATTCGCTGGCCGGTAGAGGGAAAGTGCACATCCAGTTCCTTGTCCTCGCAGAGGAACAGATTGCAGAACGCGGCGCCGCCGTATTGCGCGCCGTCATGGTGGTAGCTCGCGCCGCGGCAGGCCATGAGCGCGACTTCGCTGGAGGCGAGGAGCGCTTCGGGCCAACCGATGGTGCGCGTCCAGTCGGACATGGCCTGCACGCAGCGCCTGTAGTCCGGCCAGCGCGCACGCGCACGCGCCAGCGGCAAGGGTTCGACGTCTCCGGGCTCCAGCGCCAGGCGCGAGGAAACCTCGCGCTCCCAATCTGCAATGAGGCGCGCCGGAGGTGCAGGCACATCGACTCTGTCTGACAACACCACATCGCCCACGCTGCGGCTGCGCATGGCGTCGCCGCCCAGGAAGTAGGAAACGAGGCGGTCTTCTCGCACGCGATGCGGTGGAGGGGAAAGGCTCATCCGCAGCAGTGTAGTGAGGCGGGTTCCGCCTGCCCGCTTTCGCCGCCGGGGGCGTCAGGGCCTGAGCGTGGGCCCCCGCCTCGAATAGGCCAGCGCGGCGAGCAGCCCCAGGCCCGCCATGGCCGCGGCACCCCAGGCCACCGCCGGACTGCAAAGCATGCGGGCCAGCGGCGAACGTTGTCCGCCGGCCGTTGCTATGCCCGTGGCAGCCTGCTCGAGCGGCGTGAGCGGCCGCGCCGTGTTCGGGTTTTCTTCGCCCTGGAGGACGGCCTGGGAAATTTCCAGCGGCGTCAGTTCATCGGCAACGGGTCCGGACAGCGATTTGTCGTTGGCGCGCATGGAAGAAGCCTTTCGTTCGGGGATTGAATCAGCGGCGAAGACTCTCCCGGCGCCGGCCCGGCGCTCTACAGCCGGCAGCGGACTTTCGCGTAGGCCGAGGGCGCACATGGCGGCGCGGGCTACAAGGACGCCACCTCGGCCTGCAGCACGCCGTTGCGCGCCACGACACGGCCGCCCGCCACCACCAGCCTGCGCACCGGCCGCGCGACCATGGCCTGCGCCACCGTCTGCGCATCGACCAGCACCAGGTCGGCGCGGCAGCCCGCGTCCAGGCCATAGGCCTCGAAGCCGCAGCCGCGCGCGCCGGCGTGGGTGACGGTGTCGAGCGCCACGTCGATCTCGTCATCGCGGCGCAGGTTGTAGCGCATGCCGATCAGCATCGCGCGCTCCAGCATGTCGGGATTGCCGTAGGGCGACCAGGTGTCGCGGATGCCGTCGTTGCCGCCGAGCACCGTCACGCCGGCCTTGCGGCAGGCCATGAGCGGCGGCACGCTGCGCGATGGCGGCGCACTGGTGACCAGCACCACGCCGAGCCGGGCCATGCGCGCGAGCAATGCGTCGCGCTCGCGCTCGCCCAGGTCGCCCAGGCAGAAGCCGTGGCTCACCGCCACCTTGCCCTGCATGCCCAGCGCCTCGGTGCGCTGCAGGATCAGGTCCAGCGAGAACGCGCCCATGGCGCCGGGCTCGTGCAGATGGATGTCGAGCGGGCGCTGGTGCCTGTCGGCAACGCCGAAGAGCACATCGAGCGAGCGCACCGGATCGCCGTCGATCGCGCAGGGGTCGAGGCCGCCGAGCACATCGGCGCCCTGCGCGAGCGCCTGGCCAAGCAGTTCGGCCGTCCCCGGCCTTCCCAGGAGGCCCGACTGCGGGAACGCGACGACCTGGATCTGCAGCAACTCGCAGAGCGTCTGCCGCGTGCGCAGCGTGCCTTCGAGATGGCGCAGGCCCGCTTGCGTGTCGACGTCCACATGCGTGCGCAGCCGCGTGGTGCCGCGTGCGAGAAAAGCCTTGGCCAGCACCAGCGACTGGGCGGCCGCGTCGTGCCCGCTCGCATGCCGGAAGGCGCGCTCGTTCTCGATCTTGTCGATGAGCTTGGCACCGACCTCGTTGCAGTACCAGTCCATGCCCCACAGCGTCTTGTCGAGATGGGTGTGGCCTTCGACCAGGCCGGGCAGCAGCAAGGCGCCGCCGCCCTCCTCGACGGCGGCATCGGCGGGCGTGGAAAGCGCGGCGCCGGTTTCCGCGATGCGGCCATCGCGCACCAGCACATCGACGGGGGAAGCGCCCATGGGGCGCACATTGCGGATCAGGAGCGAAGGCATGGAAAGTCGGTCGGTCGTTGAATGCGTGGGGATCAGGGCCGTGTGCAGCGTACCCAGATTCGGGCCCGTGGTCATCACGCGCACGTTTCGTTGCAGGCCGAAGTGTCCGCGCTGCGAACTCCCGATGATCGGTGCACCATGCCAACGACCTCACTCGCTACTACCGCCGCCAAGCCCGCGCCCCGCATCGCCTTCGAATGGATGCTGCTCGCCGTACTCGCCACCTGCTGGGGCGCCTCCTACACCTTCATCAAGATCGGCGTCCAGACGCTGCCGCCCGTGACGCTGATCGCGGCGCGCACGCTGATTGCCGGCCTGCTGCTGCTCGCGCTGCTGCGCCTGCGCGGCGTGCGGCTGCCGCGGGAGCCCGCGATGTGGCGCCGCTTCGCGGTGCAAGCCTGCTTGAACAGCGTGCTGCCGTTCACGCTCATCGCGTGGGCCGAGCGCAGCGTGGATGCCGGGCTCGCCACCATCCTCAACTCGACTTCGCCGATCTTCATCTTCCTGCTGGGCCTGGGCATGGGCGGTGCGGAGAAGCCGACGCTGCGCCGGCTCTTCGGCGTGGCGGCGGGCCTCGCGGGCATCTGCCTGATCGTCGGCTTCGAGGCGTTGCACGGGCTCGGGCATTCGCTGCTCGCGCAGCTCGGGCTGGTGGCTGCCGCCGTCTGCTACGGCTGCGCGGCCATGTTCGGCCGCGTGTTCAAGGGACTCGACCCGATGGTGCCGGCCGCGGGCTCGCTGCTCTGCGGTGCGGCGATGCTGCTGCCCGCGAGCCTCGCGGTCGACCGGCCGTGGACGCTGGCGCCTTCAGCCGCATCGATGATCGCCGTGCTGGCGCTCGCAGTGCTCTCCACGGCCCTCGCCTTCACGATCTACTTCCGGCTCATCAAGACGCTCGGGCCGATGTCGACGGCAGCGCAGGCCTACCTGCGCGTGCCCATCGGCGTGATGATCGGCGTGGTGTTCCTCGGCGAGGCGCTCTCGCCCACCGCGTGGGCCGGGCTCGCGTGCATCGTGGCGGGCGTGGTCGCGATGACGGTGCCCGCGCGCGGCTGGCCGCCCATGATCCGGTTCCGGACGCGATGAAGAGCCGCATCGCCTACGCTACAGCAAGGGCATCGTCAGGCTCAGCAAGACCCTGTAGTCCGCACCGTCAGGGCACGATCTGTCTGCCGCAAACCAGCCGCGTACCTTGTGCGCAGGGCATCGGGTGCTCCCCGCAGCGAAATCAAGGAGGAGGCCGAAGGCCGGGGGACATTCGCGGAGGGGAGCACCCGGTGGCCTGCGCACGCGCCCCAACGCCCCTCAGTCGATGCTGATGTTCGCGGCCTTGGCCACCTCGGCCCACTTCACGCGGTTGTCGTGCACCGTCTTCTTGAACTGCGCGGGCGACTCGATGCGCACGGTGTTGCCCTGGCTTTCGAAGCGCTCGCGGATCTCGGGCTGCTCGAGCACCGCCTTCACGGCGGCGTTGAGCTTGTCGACGATCTGCGCGTCGGTGCCCTTGGGCGCGAAGATGCCGAACCAGATCGAGCTGTCGAAGCCCTTGGTGCCCGGAAGGCCGCTGGAGGCGATGGTGGGCACCTCCTTGACCGCGGCCACCGGCGCGGCGGTGGTCACGCCCAGCAGCCGCACCTTGCCGGCCTTGTAGTGCGGCAGCACCGTCTGCACCTGGTTCATGATGCAGCAGGTCTCGCCGCGCACCACGGAGGTGATGGCCTCGGGCCCGCCCTTGTAGGGCACGTGCACCATCTTCAGGCCGAGGCGCGAATTGAACTCGGCAAAGGCCATGTGCGTGCCGGCGCCGTTGCCTGTAGACGCATAGTTGTACTTTCCGGGGTTGGCCTTGACGAGATCGACGAACTCCTTCAAGGTCCTGGCGTTGATCACGTCCGGGTTGATGGTGAGCACGTTCGAGACGTCGAGCACCGGCGCCACCGGCACGAAGTCGGCCTCCACGTCGAACGGCAGCTTCTTGTAGAGCGCGGCGTTGCTGCCATGCGTGGCGGCGGTGCCGAACGAAAGCGTGTAGCCGTCGGGCTTGGCATGGGCCACGTACTCGCTCGCGATGTTGCCGGCCGCGCCCGACTTGTAGTCGATGATGACGGGCTTTCCGAGCTGCCGGGCGAGCGGCTCCTGGATGGCGCGGGCCACCACGTCGACGCCCGAGCCGGCCGGAAAACCCATGATCAGCGTGACCGGCTGCTGCGGCCAGTCGCCCTGCGCAAAGGCCGCGGACGATGCGGCCGCACCCAGGGCGGCGCCTGCCAGCAGCAAGGCCGGGCGGAGGCGCCGCGCGAAGAACGACGACGAGAACCTGAGGTGGCGAGTGAAGGGAGAATGGATCATGACTGTCTTTCCTCGATGCGGGCGGTGCAGCCCGGGATTGTGGCGCGCGGTTCATGCCCGATCCGGTATGAGCTTATGCGGCACGCAACCGCGCCGAGCGATCTCTCCATAATCGCCGCATGGTCCGTCCCACTCAACAACTCCACCCCGCACGCGAGCCCGCGCCCGTGCGCGCGGCAGCCACCGTGCTGCTGCTGCGCGATTCCGAGGCCGGCATCGAGGTGCTGATGACGCGCCGCTCCGGCACTGCAAGCTTCGCGCCAGGCGCCTATGTGTTTCCCGGCGGGCAGATCGATGCAGCCGACCAAGCCGCCGCTCACATCGCCGCACGGCGGCCCACCCAGAGCGGCCTGCAGCTGACGCAGGCGATTGCGGCGATCCGCGAAGGCTTCGAGGAGCTTGGCGTGCTGCTCGCGCGCCATGCCGACGGCCGGCCCGTGAGCGCGCAGGACATCGCATCGATGGACCGCAGCACCACGTCGCCCGTGTCCTTTGCCGAGCAATGTGCCGCGCGCGGGCTGGTGCTCGCGTCCGACCAGGTGTTCACCCTCGCGCACTGGATCACCGACCGCGACCTGCCCAAGCGCTTCGACGTGCCCTTCCTGGTGGCGCGCATGCCCGAGGGCCAGACGCCCACGGCCGATGAGAGCGAGCAGTTCGAGCCCTGCTGGGTGCGGCCGGCCGATGCGCTGGCGCGCCATGCGGCAGGCAGCTTCTTCATGATCTTTCCGACCGTGCGCACGCTGCAGCGGCTCGCGGCCTACGCCAGCGTGGACGCGGTGCTGCAGGCCTGCGCCGCCGAGCAGCCGCTGTGGACCAGCTGCCCGCGCGCCGGCCTGCTGCGCGGCCAGGACGCGCGCTACATGGAAAGCGATTCGCCCTACGGCGAGCTCGCGCTGGTGTGCCCCGACGGACAGCTGCTGCATGCGCTCGACTGGCAGAGCGAGCGCGCCGTGCCGCTGCTCAGGAATGTGCAGCGCCTGACCGCGCCCAACCCCGGTGCCATGACCGGCCCGGGCACCAACAGCTACATCGTGGGCGATGCGGCCACGGGCTACCTCGTGATCGATCCGGGCCCGAACGACGCGGGCCACATCGAACGGCTGTGGCGCGCCACCGAGGGAAACATCCGCATGATCGTGTGCACCCATTCGCATGCCGACCATTCGCCCGGCGCGGCGCCGCTGCAGGCGCTGTGCAAGGAGAAGCCGCCGATCCTCGGGCTGTCTTCGGCGCCCACGGCACGTTCGTCGGCGCGCTTTGCCGCGGAGCGCGAATTGCGCGACGGCGAGCGCCTGGTGCTTGAGGGCACCACGGCCGAAGGCGAGCCCGTCACCCACACGCTGCGCGCCATCCACACGCCGGGCCACGCCGCCAACCACCTGTGCCTGGTGCTCGAGGAAGACGGGCTCCTGTTCTCCGGCGACCACATCCTGAACGGCAGCACCACGGTGGTCGATCCGCCCGACGGCGACATGAACGCGTATCTCGATTCACTCGACAAGCTCGATGCGGCCTGCGAGGCCGGCGGCATCGATTTCATCCTGCCCGCACACGGCCACGTCATCGGCAGCGCACGCAGCGCCATCGCGCAGCTGAAGGCGCACCGCCTGAAGCGCGAAGCCAAGATCGCCGCGGCCATGCAAAGGCTGCCCCAGGGCACGCCGGACGACTGGCTGCCACTGGCCTACGACGACGTGCCCGAGCGCATGTGGCCGGTGGCCGCCCGATCGCTGGCCGCGCACGTGGCGCGCATCCGGCAACTGGCCTCCACGCCATGAGCGGCGCTTCCGAAGAAGAAGGCATCCGCCTTGCCAAGCGCGTGGCCGCCATCGCGGGCTGCTCGCGGCGCGAGGCCGAGCTGCTGATCGAGAACGGCGCGGTGCGCGTCGACGGCGTGCCGGCGCTGCTGCCGCAGTCGCGCGTGCTGGGCCACCAGAAGGTCGAAATCGAGCCCGGCGCCAAGCCGGAGCCCGTCGTGCCCGTCACCCTGCTGCTGCACAAGCCGGCCGGCATGGCCACCGACACCGCACACCGGCTGCTGGTGGCCGCCAACCACCACGAACCCGAGCGCGCGGGCATGCGCTTCCTGCCCGCGCACGCCAAGGCGCAGCGCTGCATGACGCCCCTCGAAACCGGCGCCAGCGGGCTCGTGGTCTACACGCAGGAATGGCGCATCGAGCGCAAGCTGCAAGAGGACGCGGGCGTGCTCGAACACGAGGTGATGGTCGACGTGGCCGGCAAGGTCAGCCCCGAGCAGCTCGTGCGCTTCGAGCGTTCGCCCGCGCGCGTGAGCATCGGCCGCCAGGCCGACGAACAGACCGGCCTGCGCTTTGCACTCAAGGGCGCGCGGCCCGGACAGATCGCGCACCTGTGCGACGAAGCCGGCCTGCGCATCCTGGCCATGCGGCGCATCCGCATCGGCCGCGTGCCGCTGGCAGGGCTGGAGCCCGGCCAGTGGCGCTATCTTTCGCCGCACGAACGCTTTTGACATCGAAGAAGAGGCACGAACAAGGCCCGAAGAGGAATCGACGACAGGAGACCCATCCATGAAGTTCGGAACCCGGATCGCCGCACTCGCCTGCACCGCCCCGCTGGCGCTGGCAGGCTGCAGCTATCTCGCGCCATTGCTGCCCCCGTACGCGCCGCCGCCACCGCCGGCACCGCCGCCGGTCGTGTCGCCCAGCGGGCTCGCGCCGATCACCGAGGAGCAGGTGGAGCGCATCCGCGAGGCCATCGTGACCAAGCCGCCCACGCCGGCCGTGGCCAAGGTGGTGCGAAGTGCGGCGCCCACCATCGAATCCTTCGTGCGGACCGAGGGCTGCATCACCGCGCGCAACGGCGCCGTGCTCAACCCGTTCGCGGCGCCGGGCCGGCTGTTCGACGGCACCGGCTTCCAGGGCGGGCCGATGGCGGAGATGCAGTACCACGACAAGACCGCCTGCGTGACGGTCAAGCGCATCCAGAACTGGAAGATGGTCTCGCCGAAGCGGCTGCGCTTCGAGGTGGTGTACGTGGGCGACGACGGCGAGGAACGCTCGGTCCGGCGGCATGAACTGACGCGCCAGCCCAAGGGCGGCTGGCTCTTCACGCGCTGACGCCAAAGGCCGCTGGCGGCCGCGGCCGCCAGGGAAGAAAAAAAGTGTGAAGCCCGCCGATAAGCCGGATTCTGTGCGTTGGAGTTGCCCCCAACGTGACCGCCATTACTCTGGGCCGCTTGTCGCCAAACGGCTCGATGCCACCTACCCGCCAGCTCAGCGGAACCACCTCGATACTGGCCTACTTGGTGTTGCTGCGCGCAGAGATTGCCCGTTTCACCCGAACTTAATCGGCTCGTCTCTGTTGCTCTGATCCTCACCTCACGGTGGAGAGTCGTTAACTCCTGCGCTGTCCTGTGCAGTCCGGACGTTCCTCCAGTGCGGTCTTTCGACGCGGCGCCTTGCGGCGTCGCCCCTTGCGGGCTTGCACCAGCGGCGGTCTGGCGTGCTTCACAGGGGGATTATCGCCCGATACCCTCGCGGGCGCTGGCCGTCCGCTCCACAATGGCGCTTCGACCGAGCTGACCCGATCCACCTCATGCCCAAGGAGACCCTCCAATGAAGGCCCAGAACATCCTCCAGACCATCGGCAACACGCCGCACATCCGCATCAACCGCCTGTTCGGCAATGCGAAGCAGCAGGTGTGGATCAAGTCCGAGCGCGCCAACCCCGGCGGCTCCATCAAGGACCGCATCGCGCTGTCGATGGTGGAAGACGCCGAGAAGTCCGGCGCGCTGAAGCCCGGCGGCACCATCGTGGAGCCCACCTCGGGCAACACCGGCATCGGCCTGGCCATGGTCGCGGCCGTCAAGGGCTACAAGCTGATCCTCGTGATGCCCGACAGCATGTCGGTGGAGCGCCGCCGCCTCATGCTGGCCTACGGCGCCACCTTCGACCTCACGCCGCGCGCCGGCGGCATGAAGGCCTCCATTGCGCGCGCCGAGGAAATCGTGGCCGGCACGCCGGGCGCGTGGATGCCGCAGCAGTTCAACAACCCCGCCAACATCGACGTGCACGTGCGCACCACGGCCGAGGAAATCGCGGCCGACTTCCCCGACGGCGTCGACGTGCTGATCACCGGCGTGGGCACCGGCGGCCACATCACGGGCGTGGCGCGGGTGCTCAAGAAGAAGTGGCCGAAGCTGCAGGTGTTCGCGGTGGAGCCGGTGGCCTCGCCGGTGATCTCGGGCGGCCAGCCCTCGCCGCACCCGATCCAGGGCATTGGCGCGGGCTTCATCCCGAAGAACCTCGACACCTCGCTGCTCGACGGCGTGCTGCAGGTGGACGCCGAACCGGCGCGCGAAATGGCCCGCCGCTGCGCGGTCGAGGAAGGCATGCTGGTGGGCATTTCCTCGGGCGCCACGCTCGCGGCCATCGCGCAGAAGCTGCCCTCGCTGGCAGCCGATGCGGTGGTGCTGGGGTTCAACTACGACACGGGCGAGCGCTACCTCTCGGTCGAGGGCTTCCTGCCAGCCTGATCCAGCTATCTCTTTCATAGCGCCTCGGCGCGTAAAATCCGTGGCCTGCTTGATAACCACAAGCCCCATGACATGCTGAGAATCTCCGAACTCAAACTCCCGTTGGACCACGCCCCGGAGGCGCTGGCCGCCCTGATCGCCCGGACGCTGGACGTCCCGCTCGAAGCGATCGCTTCCCACACCGTCTTCAAGCGCAGCTTCGACGCGCGCAAGGTCGACCTGCTCACGGTCTACATCGCCGACGTGCAGCTGGCCGACGCCGGGCTCGAAGCCGCGCTGCTCGCCAAGCACGCTGCGCATCCGCACATCCAGGCCGCGCCCGACATGCGCTACACGCCGCCCGCGCAGGCGCCCGAAGGCGCGCCCCGGCCCGTGGTGATCGGCTTCGGCCCCTGCGGCATCTTTGCGGCGCTGATGCTCGCGAAGATGGGTTTCAAGCCCATCGTGCTCGAGCGCGGCAAGACCGTGCGCCAGCGCACGCGCGACACCTGGGGCCTGTGGCGCAAGAGCGTGCTCAACCCCGAGTCGAACGTGCAGTTCGGCGAAGGCGGCGCCGGCACCTTCTCGGACGGCAAGCTCTACAGCCAGATCAAGGACCCGCGCTTCCTCGGCCGCAAGGTGATGGAAGAATTCGTGAAGGCCGGCGCACCGCCCGAGATCCTTTACGTCGCGCATCCGCACATCGGCACCTTCAAGCTGGTCAAGGTGGTGGAGAACATCCGCGAGCAGATCGTCTCGCTCGGCGGCGAGATCCGCTTCGAGCAGCGCGTGACCGACGTGCAGATCGAAGACGGCCAGATTCGCGGCCTCACCGTGCTCGACCAGGCCACCGGCACGAGCAGCGAGCTGCGCGCCGACCACGTGGTGATGGCGCTCGGCCACAGCTCGCGCGACACTTTTTCCATGCTGCACGCGCGCGGCGTGCACATCGAGGCCAAGCCCTTTTCCATCGGCTTTCGCGTCGAGCATCCGCAGGGCCTGATCGACCGCGCGCGCTGGGGCCGCCATGCGGGCCATCCGCTGCTCGGCGCGGCCGACTACAAGCTGGTGCACCACGCAAGCAACGGCCGCTCGGTCTACAGCTTCTGCATGTGCCCGGGCGGCACCGTGGTGGCAGCCACCAGCGAGCCCGGCCGCGTGGTCACCAACGGCATGAGCCAGTATTCGCGCAACGAGCGCAACGCCAACGCGGGCATCGTGGTGGGCATCGACCCGCGCGACTTTCCGGGCTGGACGCCCGAGGCCGCGGGCGACGCGCTCGCCGGCATCGCGCTGCAGCGCGAGCTCGAGTCGAACGCCTTCGTGCTCGGCGGCAGCGACTACCGCGCGCCCGGCCAGCTGGTGGGCGACTTCATCGCGGGCAGGCCCTCGACCGCGCTCGGCAGCGTGACGCCCTCGTACAAGCCCGGCGTCACGCCCACCGACCTGCACCAGGCGCTGCCGGCCTACGCCATCGAGGCGATGCGCGAGGCCTTTCCCGCCTTCGGCCGCAAGATCAAGGGCTTCGACCTGCACGATGCGGTGCTCACCGGCGTGGAAACGCGCACCTCGTCGCCGATCCGCATCACGCGCGGCGACGACTTCCAGAGCCTCAACGTGCGCGGCCTCTACCCCGCCGGCGAAGGTGCGAGCTACGCGGGCGGCATCCTGTCGGCCGGCGTCGACGGCATCAAGGTGGCCGAAGCGGTGGCGCGCAGCGTCACCGGAACATGAGCAAGGAATCCATGGCCGTGCCGAACGACGACTTCCACTTCTACGAACCCGCCAAGGGCCACGGCCTGCCGCACGATCCGTTCAATGCCATGGTCGGTCCGCGGCCGATCGGATGGATCTCGTCGCAGGACGAGAACGGCAGGCTCAACCTCGCGCCCTACAGCTTCTTCAACGCCTTCAACTACACGCCGCCCATCGTGGGCTTTGCGAGCATCGGCGCCAAGGACAGCCTGCACAACATCCGCCAGACGCGCGAATTCGGCTGGAACCTGGCCACCCGGCCGCTGGCCGAGCAGATGAACCAGTCGTGCGCCGCCGTGCCGCCCGAGGTGAACGAGTTCGAGCTCGCCGGCCTCACGCCCGCGGCGTCACACCACATTGCGGTGCCGCGCGTGGCCGAGAGCCCGGTGTCCTTCGAGTGCCGGCTCACGCAGCTGCTGCAGCTCGAGGGCGTGGACGGCGTGCCGGTGCCCACCTGGCTGATCCTCGGCGAAGTGGTGGGCGTGCACATTGCGCGCCACCTGCTGAAGAACGGCATCTACGACACCGCCGCGGCGCAGCCCATCCTGCGCGGCGGCGGCCCGGCCGATTACTTCGAGATCAGCCCCGACAATCTCTTCAAGATGTTCCGCCCGCGCTGAACGCGCGGAATCCATTTTTCCCCGCCGCTGCCAGCCAACCTGACAAGAACCGACCGATGACCGACACCGCCACGCCCCAAGAAGAAATCCAGGAAGTCCAGCCGGCGGAAGCCGAGGGCACCGCCCAGTCGCACCAGCCGCATCAGCAGCCGAACGCCGATGGACGGCCGCCGCGCGCGCCGCGCCAGCCGCGGCAACAGCAGCGACCACAAAGGCAGAAGCCGAAGCAGGCGGCGCAGCCGCAGCGCGCGCGCAAGGTGCACCCGGCGCTCGAGAAATTGTTCGAGCTGTACCCCGGCATGTTCGGCGCGCGCTTCCTGCCGCTCAAGCTCGGCGTGTTCCAGGACCTGCTCGAGAAGCACCCCGACGACTTCAAGAAGGACGAGCTGAAGGTTGCGCTGGGCTTGCACGCACGCTCCACGCGCTATCTCGAGGCGGTGGCCGCGGGCCTTGCGCGCCACGACCTCGACGGCAACGCGGTGGAGCCGGTTGCACCCGAGCATGTGCACCACGCCATCCTCGAGCTGCACCGCCGCCGCGTGCAGCGCAACCCCGGCGAGGACCTGCGCCCCCAGCTGGTCGCGCGCATCGCCCGCGCCGTGGAAGCCTCGGGCCTCGACCGCGAGGCCTACGCGGTGCTGGTGCGCTCGCGCGACGAGGAAACCAACGCCGTGCTCGACGAAGCGCTGGCCGAGCTGGCCCGCCAGGCCGCCAAGCGCGAGGCGCTGCTGCGCGCCTTCGAGGCCAGCGGCCGCAGCAGCGAGCACGAGTTCGCCGAGATGTACGGCATGGATGCCGACGAGGTCGCACGCACGCTCGCACGCGCACGGACCGAACGGCAGCCGGCGGCTCCGGCGGCCTGATCGCCCTGGCGTTGTCGCCGCCGCAGCAACCATGACCGACTTCGCCAGCTTCGTCGCGCCGGAGGCCTCCGCAGACGCGGCGGCGTCGGACGCGATCGGCGAAGCCTCCGCCTGCCTCGACCGCTTCACCGAACGCTTCAATGCCTGCGACACCGCGGGCATGGACGGCGAGCTTCATTTTCCGCACCTGATGCTCTCGGGCGCCGACCGCCTCGAATGGCAGGCGCCCGGCCACCATCCGGCCGGTTTTTTCGAGCAGCTCATGGCTTCGGGTTGGCGGCGCACGCGCTACCAGTCGAAGGAAGCGGTGCTCGCAAGCGCCGACAAGGTGCATTTCGTCGTCAGCTACACGCGCGAGGACGAAGCCGGCACGGTGCTCAGCACGCACCGCAATCTCTGGATCGCCACGCGCGTGGACGGGCGCTGGGGTATTTCGCTGCGTTCGTATTGAAGCTGCCCGGCGGCAGCCCCAATGAAAAAGCCGCCACGGCAACCCGTGGCGGCTTTTCTTTTTGCTGTTGCAGCGGAGATCGATCCGATCAGCCGCGCGCGTTCTGCAGCGCCGCAATGCGCTCTTCGATCGGCGGGTGCGTGGCAAAGAGCTTGCCGATGCTGCCCGTGATGCCCATGGCTTCCACCGCCTTGGGCAGTTCGCCGGCCGGCAGGCCGCCCAGGCGCGCCAGCGCGTTCATCATCGGCTGGCGGTTGCCCATCAGCGCGGCCGCGCCGGCGTCGGCACGGAACTCGCGCTGGCGCGAGAACCACGCCACCACGATGGCGGCGGCAAAGCCCAGCACGATGTCCAGCACGATGGTGCTCACGTAGTAGCCGATGCCCGGGCCCGACGAACGGTCGTCGCCGCGGCGCAGGAAGCTGTCGACCGCATAGCCGATCACGCGCGAGAGGAACACGACGAAGGTGTTCATCACGCCCTGGATCAGCGTCATGGTGACCATGTCGCCGTTGGCGATGTGCGCCACTTCGTGGCCGATCACGGCCTCGACCTCTTCGCGCGTCATGTTCTGCAGCAGGCCGGTGGACACCGCCACCAGCGACGAGTTCTTGAACGCGCCGGTCGCAAAGGCATTGGGCTCGCCCTCGAAGATGCCGACCTCGGGCATGCCGATGCCGGCCTTGTCGGCAAACTTGCGCACCGTGCCGACGATCCAGGCCTCGTCGGGCGACTGGGGGTTGTCGATCATGTGCAGCTTGGTCGTCCACTTGGCCATGGGCTTGCTGATCAGGAGCGAAATGATCGCGCCGCCAAAGCCCATGATGAGCGCGAAGCCGAGCAGCGCCGTGAGGTTCAGCCCGTTGGCCGTCAGGTAGCGGTTGACGCCGAGCAGGCTGGCGACGATGCCGAGCACTGCAACGACCATCACATTGGTCAAAACGAACAGAAGGATACGTTTCAAGTTGAATTCTCCGTGGGGGAATGCTGCCGCTTAGATGAGGACCGGATGGCCCTCTTCAAGCCGTGCAGGAAATGGCCCTCTTCCTTTGTTGTTTGGATTTTGAAGGAGGCCGACCGCAGCCTGCGGGTAGAGCGATGATAGGAGCAAAAGTTCTACGGACCGGGCCTGAAGACCTTGGGATCGTCGTAGAAATGCACCGCCACGTTGCCGGCCCACCAGCCCGGCACGCCGAGCACCGGCAGCGGAGCAAAGGGTTTTCGCGCCAGGTATTCCGGCGCGAGGCTGCACGCCAGTGCGCGGTCGCAGGCCGCCACCGATCCGCCGGCAGCCAGTGGCGGCAGCCGCAGCACATGCGCGGTGAGCGCCTTGCGCGGGTTGGCGAGTTTCTCGAGCAGCGCATGGCCGAACACCCAGAGGCGCGCCTCGGACCACAGCGCGCGCTGCGTCACGAAGAGCGTGTGCCAGTCGCGCGCGGCCAGCGCCTGCCACAACGGCTCGGGCGCATCGAGCACGGCGCCGTTCTCGTCGAACAGCGTGAGCGCGTCGCGCAGCGGGCCGCGCGTGGCGCCGATGCCCGCGCGGGCGATCTCCGCGGCCTGCAATTCGTTGAGCCGGCGCTTGGCCTCTGGAAAGGCGAGCCAGACGAGGCCGTTGAAGAAGTCGTGCAGGTTGTCGCGCGTCGGCACGGTGCCGGTCTGGAAGATGTGGGCCTCATAGGCCTGCCCCGCGGACAGCGCCGACTGCGGCACGAAGGCGGGCCTGAAGTCCGGCGCCGCTTCCCGCTGCAGCGCGGCTGCAACCGAGGTGCGCAGCGCCGCCTGCGCCGCCGCCTGGCCGACGGCGCGGTAAGGCGCGAGCCAGGGCTGCGCCCAGTCGACCGCCGCCAGGCTCAAGGCGTGGCGGCTCCGGTCCAGCGGATGCGGTCGGGGTGCTGCAGCACGGCGAACTCCGCCGGAAGCTTGTCGAACAGCTTGAGCGAACTGCCGTGCTTGCCGAGCAGCCCGGCCGCGCGCAGGGCCTGGGCCACGTCGTTGAGCGGCACGTCGGCACCGCTGCGCAGCGCGGGCGCCGCACGCAGGATGAATTCGGCGGCCTCGGAAGGCGGCTGCGGCGCGGGCGGCTTCGCCGCCTTGGCGGTCTTTCGGGCCGGAGCCTTGGCCGCCGCGGTCTTGCGGGCCGGCGCGGCCGCACTCTTTTCGGTCTTTTCCGTCTTGGCCGGCGCACGCTTCGCGGCCACCTTGGCCGCGGCCTTCTTCGCCGGCGCCGTGCGGGGCGCGACCGGCGCGCCGTGGTGCTGCAGGTCGGTGAACTCGTCGTAGACCGCCACGGTTTCTTCGCCGGTCTTGCCCTGCTGGCCCAGGCCGCAGACGCGGCAGCCCTTCTCGCGCAGCCGGATCACGAGCGGCGCAAAGTCGGAATCGGAAGACACCAGCACCACCACGTCGGGACGCTCGGCAATCACGAGATCGAGCGCATCGACCGCCAGCGCGATGTCGGTGCTGTTCTTGCCGGCCGAGAGATTGACCATCGGCCGCACCGACAGCCGCTTGAAGAGCGCCTGCTGCTTGAGCGCCGTTTCGGCGTTGCAATAGGCGCGGCGCACATGAACCGCGCCGTGCTCGGCCAGGGTCCGCTGCACGGCCTGCTCGATCACGTCGGCCGAGACGTTGTCGGCATCGATCAGCAGCATCACCCGCAGCGTGGGCGTCATGCGAGTCTCCAGGCGATGGTTTCACCGCCGCGCAGCGGCTTGAGCGTGGCGTCGCCGTAGGGCACGGTCTCGGGCACGGTCCAGCTTTCGCGCTTCAGCGTGATGGTGCCGCTGTTGCGCGGCAGGCCGTAGAAGTCGGGGCCGTGGAAGCTCGCGAAGCCCTCGAGCTTGTCGAGCGCGTCCACGCTGTCGAAGGCCTCGGCATAGAGCTCGATGGCGGTCAGCGCGGTGTAGCAGCCGGCGCAGCCGAGCGCATGCTCCTTCAGGTGGGCCGGATGCGGCGCGCTGTCGGTGCCGAGGAAGAAGCGGTCGCTGCCGCTCGTGGCCGCCTGGACCAGCGCCACGCGGTGCGTCTCGCGCTTGAGCACGGGCAGGCAGTAGTAGTGCGGGCGGATGCCGCCGGTGAAGATGGCGTTGCGGTTGTACAGCAGGTGGTGCGCGGTGATGGTGGCGGCCGTGAAGCGGTTGGCATCGCGCACATAGTGGGCGCCCTCCTGGGTGGTGAGGTGCTCGAACACCACCTTGAGCTCGGGGAAGTCGCGGCGCAGCGGAATCATCACGCGGTCGATGAAGACGGCCTCGCGGTCGAACAGGTCGACCGCCGGGTCGGTGACCTCGCCGTGCACCAGCAGCAGCAGGCCGTGCTTCTGCATGGCTTCGAGCGTCTTGTAGGTGTGGCGGATGTCGGTCACGCCGGCATCGCTGTTGGTGGTGGCGCCGGCCGGGTAGAGCTTGAGCGCGCGCACGCCGGCTTCTGCGGCCAGGGCGATTTCCTCGGGCGGCAGCCTGTCGGTCAGGTAGAGCGACATCACGGGCTCGAAGGCCGTGCCCGGCGTCACCGCCGCGCGGATGCGGTCGCGGTAGGCGACGGCCTGCGCCGCGGTGGTCACAGGGGGGCGCAGGTTGGGCATGACCAGCGCGCGGCCGAACTGGCGCGCGCTGTGCGGGACCACGGCTTCGAGGGCGGCGCCGTCGCGCACATGCAGGTGCCAGTCGTCCGGGCGGGTGATGGTGAGGGTGTCTGTCATGGGAGGGCAATTGTCGCATCGCGGCCCCGGAAACCACGGCTGGCACACGTCGTGCTTCACCACCGGTTCGATCCCTTTGCCCTTTCACCCCTAGGAGCTCCTGTGAAGCGTGCCGTTCCTGCCTCGATCCTGAAACCCCTGGCCGCCTGTGCGGCGCTCGCCACCCTGGCCTTCGCAACGCCGGCCCTGGCCCAGGAGAAGACGCTGCGCATCGCCATGACCGCGGCCGACATTCCGCGCACGCTGGGCCAGCCCGACCAGGGCTTCGAAGGCAACCGCTTCACCGGCATTCCGATCTACGACTCGCTCACGCAGTGGGACCTGTCCAAGGCCGATGCGCCGAGCGTGCTGATCCCCGCGCTGGCCAGTTCCTGGGCCGTCGACGCCAAGGACAAGACCAAGTGGGTCTTCAAGCTGCGCCCCGGCGTCAAGTTCCATGATGGTTCGGCCTTCACCGCCGATGCCGTCATCTGGAACGTGCAGAAGGTGCTCGACAAGGACGCCCCCCAGTTCGACCCCAGCCAGGTCGGCGTGACCGCCTCGCGCATGCCCACGCTGCGCACCGCGCGCAAGATCGACGACATGACGGTCGAGCTCACCACCAGCGAACCCGACGCCTTCCTGCCGATCAACCTGACCAACCTGTTCATGGCCTCGCCCGCGCAATGGCAGAAGAAGTTCGACGCCGCGGCCGGCGCCACGCCTGCCGACAAGTCCAAGGCCGCCTGGACCGCCTTCGCGGCCGACCCCGCGGGCTCGGGCCCGTTCAAGGTCACGCGCTTCGTGGCCCGCGAACGCCTCGAACTCGCCGCCAACAAGACCTACTGGGACGCGAAGCGCGTGCCCAAGATCGACAAGGTCGTGATGCTGCCGATGCCCGAGGCCAATGCGCGCACCGCCGCGCTGCTGGGCGGCCAGGTCGACTGGATCGAGGCCCCCGCGCCCGACGCCATGCCGCAGATCACGCAGCGCGGCTTCAAGATCTATTCCAACGCGCAGCCGCACGTGTGGCCGTGGCAGCTGTCGTTCGCCGAAGGCTCGCCCTGGCTCGACAAGCGCGTGCGCCAGGCCGCCAACCTGTGCATCGACCGCGGCGGCATGAAGCAGCTGCTCGGCGGCATGATGGCCGAGCCCAAGGGCACCGTGCCGCCCGGCCATCCGTGGTGGGGCAACCCGAAGTTCGACATCAAGTACGACGTGAAGGCCGCCCAGGCGCTCATGACGCAGGCCGGCTACTCGGCCGCCAAGCCGATCAAGGTGAAGGTGCAGATCTCGGCCTCGGGCTCGGGCCAGATGCAGCCGCTGCCGATGAACGAATTCGCGCAGCAGTCGCTCAAGCAGTGCTTCTTCGACGTGCAGTTCGACGTGATCGAATGGAACACGCTCTTCACCAACTGGCGCAAGGGCGTGAAGGACCCCTCGGCCAACGGCGCCAACGCCACCAACGTGAGCTTCGCGGCAATGGACCCCTTCTTCGCGATGGTGCGCTTCGTGAGCACCAAGACCTTCCCGCCGGTGTCCAACAACTGGGGCTACTACGGCAACGCCGAGGTCGACAAGCTGGTGGCCGATGCGCGCACCAGCTTCGACGACAAGGCGCGCGACGGCGCGCTGGCCAGGCTGCATGCACACATCGTGGACGACGCACCCTTCGTCTGGATCGCGCATGACGTCGGTCCGCGCGCGATGTCGGCCAAGGTCAAGAATGTCGTCCAGCCCAAGAGCTGGTTCATCGACATCGCCACCATGACGATGGACTGATGCTGGCCTATCTGCTGCGCCGCATCGTCTACGCCGTGCCGATCATGGTCGGCGTGGCGCTGGTGTGCTTTCTGCTCGTGCACATCGCGCCGGGCGATCCGCTGGTGTCGATCCTGCCGCCCGACGCCTCGGCCGACCTGCAGGCGCAGCTGCGCGAGCTCTACGGCTTCAACCGTTCGCTGCCCGAGCAGTTCGCGATGTGGATCTGGCGCGCGCTGCATGGCGACCTGGGCGTGTCGATCGCGAGCAACCGCGCCGTGGCGGGCGAGGTGTTCACGGCCGTGGGCAACACGCTGCGGCTCGCGGTGGTGGCGACCTTCATCGGCTTCGTGCTGGGCTGCCTGTTCGGCTTCGTGGCCGGCTACTTCCGCAACTCGTGGCTCGACCGTTTTGCCTCGATGCTGTCGGTGCTGGGCGTGAGCGTGCCGCACTACTGGCTGGGCATGGTGATGGTGATCGTGTTCTCGTCGCAGCTCATGTGGCTGCCCGCCACCGGCGCGGGCCCGGGCGGCTCCAGCGACTGGGCCTGGGACTGGGAGCACCTGCAGTTCCTGATCCTGCCGGCCCTCACGATGTCGGTGATCCCGATGGGCATCATCGCGCGCACCGTGCGTGCGCTGGTGGCCGACATCCTCGACCAGGAATTCATCGTCGGGCTGCGCGCCAAGGGCCTCACGCACTTCGGCGTGTTCCGCCACATGGTGAAGAACGCGGCGCCCACCGCGCTGGCGGTGATGGGCCTGCAGTTGGGCTACCTGCTCGGCGGCTCGATCCTGATCGAGACCGTGTTCTCGTGGCCTGGCACCGGCTTTCTGTTGAACTCCGCGATCTTCCAGCGCGATCTGCCGCTGCTGCAGGGAACCATCCTGGTGCTGGCGCTGTTCTTCGTATTGCTCAACCTGCTGGTCGATGTGCTGCAAACGCTGCTCGACCCGCGCATCGCTCGGGCCTGAAGACATGAGCGCACTGCCCCTTCCCTCTTCTTCTTCCTCCACCGCCGCCGACGTGAAGCCGCTGCTGCCGATGCAGCGCTCGCGCGGCTACTGGACCTCGGCGCTGCTGCGCTTCACGCGCGATCCGGTCGCGATGGGTGCCGCCTTGGTGGTGCTCTTGCTGATCGGCCTGGCCGTGTTCGGTCCGTGGCTCGCGCCGGCCGATCCGTACCAGTCGTCGATGCTCAAGCGGCTCAAGCCGATCGGCACCGAAGGCCTGCCGCTGGGCAGCGACGAGCTGGGCCGCGACATGCTGTCGCGCCTGATCGTCGGCGCGCGGCTGTCGCTGTTCATCGGCATCACGCCGGTGATCTGCGCCTTCGTGCTCGGCACGGTGATCGGCATCATTGCGGGCTACGCGGGCGGCTTCACCAACACGCTGATCATGCGCACCATCGACGTGTTCTACGCCTTTCCCTCGGTGCTGCTGGCCATTGCGCTGTCGGGCACGCTGGGCGCGGGCGTGGTCAATTCGCTGATCTCGCTGACGATCGTGTTCATTCCGCAGATCGCGCGCGTGGCCGAGAGTGTGACCACGCAGGTGCGCACGCGCGACTACGTGGAGGCGGCGCGCGCCTCGGGCGCGAACCCGTTCACGATCGTGCGGGTGCATGTGCTGGGCAACGTGCTCGGTCCGATTTTTGTCTACGCGACGAGCCTGATCGCGGTGTCGATGATCCTGGCCTCGGGCCTGTCATTCCTGGGCCTGGGCGTGAAGCCACCGGAGCCGGAGTGGGGCCTGATGCTCAACACGCTGCGCACCGCGATCTACGTGCAGCCGTGGGTCGCCGCGTTGCCGGGCGCGATGATCTTCATCACTTCGATCTCCTTCAATCTCCTGTCCGATGGGTTGCGGTCGGCGATGGACAACAAGGGGTGAGGATGCCTTGCGTTGTGTTTGAGGTTCTTTGTTCGGGGCGCGCTCCCGCCGACGGGGTACCTTGCTCCGCGAATGTCCTCCGGCCTTCGGCCTCCCCCTTGATTTCGCTGCGCAAGGCACCCCATCAGCGGGAGCGTTGCAAAGAGCGGTCGTTGATCAGCGGTACACCCGGAGCGTGTCCCGGTGCACAGGGCATCGGGTGCTCCCCGCAGCGAAATAAAGGAGGAGCCGAAGGCGGGGGACATTCGCGGAGGGGAGTACCCGGTGGCCTGTGCACGCGCCCTGAACAAGAGCACCCCGAACAAGAGCAACAAGAGCAACAAGAGCAACAAAGAACACCATGGACGCACTGAAAGACATCGGCGGCCCCGCACAACCGCTGCTCACCATCACCGGCCTGGTCAAGCACTTCCCGCTCAAGAAAGATCCGTTGGGCCGCGGCGGTGGCGTGGTGCGCGCGGTCGATGGGGTCGACTTCGAGGTGCTCAAGGGCGAAACCCTCGGCGTGGTCGGCGAATCGGGCTGCGGCAAGTCGACCACCGCGCGGCTGCTGATGCAGCTGATTGCACCAACGCGGGGCGAAGTGATCTTCGACGGGCGCGAAGTCGGCGGCCGCGAACTGCCGCTCAAGGAGTTCAGGCGCCAGGTGCAGATGGTGTTTCAGGACAGCTATGCGTCGCTCAACCCGCGCCTCACCATCGAAGATTCGGTCGCCTTCGGCCCGCAGGTGCACGGCGTCGGGCGGCGCGAGGCCGTGGCGCGTGCGCGCGACCTGCTCGCGCGCGTCGGGCTCGAGCCGCAGCGCTTTGCCGAACGCTATCCGCACGAGCTGTCGGGCGGCCAGCGCCAGCGCGTCAACATCGCGCGCGCGCTCGCGCTGCAGCCGCGCATGGTGATCCTCGACGAGGCCGTGTCGGCGCTCGACAAGTCGGTGGAGGCGCAGGTCATCAACCTGCTGCTCGACCTCAAGGCCGAGTTCGGCCTGACCTATCTTTTCATCAGCCACGACCTCAACGTGGTGCGCTACGTGAGCGACCGCGTGATGGTCATGTACCTGGGCCAGGTGGCCGAGATCGGGCCCGCCGACGCGCTCTACGACGCGCCGGCGCATCCCTACACCCGCGCGCTGCTCTCGTCGATGCCCTCGATGGACCCCGACCACCGCACCGAGCAAGCAGCACTGGCCGGCGACCCGCCGAACCCGATCAACCCGCCCACGGGCTGCCGCTTCCATCCGCGCTGCGCGCTGGCCGCGCCGGTGTGCAGCCAGGTGGTGCCCGAGCCCATCGCCACCGGCGCGCGGCATGCGGCGAGCTGCCTGGTCCACGAGCCCGGCAGCGGACATCCGATGGCCGCGCCGCTGGCCCGGGCGGCCTGAACGCATGATGACGACAACGATGAGCAATCCGACCTCTTCCTCCCTCGAGCCGATGGTCCGCCTGCGCGACCTCAGCGTCAGCTTCAGCGGCGGCCGCAAGCCCGTGCGCGCGGTCAGCGGCGTGAGCCTGGAGGTGCAGCGCGGCGAGGTGGTCGCGCTGATCGGCGAATCGGGCTCCGGCAAGAGCGTGACCCTGCGCACGCTGCTGCGCCTGCATCCCGAGCGCCGCACGCGCATCGGCGGGCAGGTGCAGGTGGCCGGACGCGACGTGCTCGCGATGCCCACGCGCGAGCTCGACGACTTCCGCGGCAAGGTCGCCTCGATGATCTTCCAGGAGCCGCTGCTCGCGCTCGATCCGGTGTATTCGGTCGGCGCGCAGATCGTCGAGTCGATTCGCCGGCACGACAAGAAGGCTACGGCCGCCGAGGCGCAGCAGCGTGCGCTCGCGCTGTTCGAGCGGGTGCGCATCCCGAGCCCCGAGCGGCGCCTCGCGGCCTATCCGCACGAGATGTCGGGCGGCATGCGGCAGCGCGCGATGATCGCGCTGGCGCTGGCCTGCCGCCCGCAACTGCTGCTGGCCGACGAGCCGACCACCGCGCTCGACGCCACGGTGCAGATCCAGATCCTGCTGCTGCTGCGCGAGCTGCAGCGCGACCTCGGCCTGTCGGTGATCTTCGTCACGCACGACATCGGCGCCGCGGTCGAGGTGGCCGACCGCATCGCCGTGATGTATGCGGGCCGCATCGTCGAGGAAGGCACGGCGCGCGAGCTGATCCGCTCGCCGCGCCACCCCTACACCATCGCGCTGCTCAAGAGCCGCGCGCACGGCGCGCTGGCGCGCGGCGCACGGCTGGAGACCATCGGCGGCGCGCCGCCCGACCTGTCGGCGCTGCCGCCGGGCTGCGCCTTTGCCGAACGCTGTGCGCTCGCCACCGATGCCTGCCGCGCCGCGCAGCCGCCGGTGGTCGAGCTTGCGCCGAAGCACCGCGCGCGCTGCATCCATACCGATGCCGCCGCCGCCATCGCACCCACGCTGGTCGCCTGACCCGCCCCTGCACACACACACGACAACACGCCATGCCCCTGCACGACCCCGCCCACGCCTTCGTTCCGTATCCCGACGCGCCGGTGCCGCATGCGCCCACCGGCCCGCTGGCCGACCTGCGCTTTGCAGCGAAGGACCTGTTCGACGTGGCCGGCTATCCCACCGGCGGCGGCAGCCCGATCGTGCTGGCGATGTCGGGCATCAAGACCCGCACCGCGCCCACCGTGCAGAAGCTGCTCGATGCGGGCGCGCGCTTCGCGGGCAAGACCGTGACCGACGAACTCGCCTTCTCGATGAACGGCAACAACGCGCACTTCGGCGCGCCGGTCAACGGTGCCGCGAAAGACCGCATCACCGGCGGCTCGTCGTCGGGCTCGGCTTCGGCCGTGTCATCGGGCCTGTGCGACTTTGCGCTCGGCACCGACACCGGCGGCTCGGTGCGCGCCCCGGCCAACCACTGCGGGCTGTACGGCCTGCGCCCCACGCACGGCCGCGTGAGCCTCGAAGGCGCGCTGGACCTTGCGCCCAGCCTCGACACCTGCGGCTGGTTCGCACGCGACATCGGCACCTTCGCGCGCGTGGCCGACGTGCTGCTGGGCGCCGACACGGCCGCGCTGCCCGCGCGCGTGCGGCTGCTGCGCCCCGAGGACGTGTGGTCGCTCGCGGTGCCGGCCGCGGCCGACGCGCTGGCGGACGCGACCGCGCGCGTGCAGCGCGTGCTCGGCGATGCGACAGGCATCGAGGTCGCGCTCGACTCCTTCGACGCGATGTACTGGAACTTCCGCTACGTGCAGGCGCACGAGGCCTGGCTCACCGACGGTCCGCTGATCGAGCGCTACGCGCCGCCGCTGGGCCCGGGCGTGGCCGAGCGCTTTGCCTGGTCGCGCGACGTGACCGATGCGCAGATCGTCGCCGGCCGCGCCTTCCGCACCGCCTTCCGCAGCCACCTCACCGAACTGCTCGGCAGCGACGGCGTGCTGCTGATGCCGACCATGCCCGACATCGCACCGCTGCGCAGCGAAGGCGAGGCCGGCCTGGAGGACTACCGCAACCGCGCGATCCAGATGCTGTGCATCGCGGGCCTTGCCGGATTTCCGCAACTGTCGATGCCGCTCGCGCAGCGCGAGGGGGCGCCGCTCGGCATTTCGCTGCTCGGGCCGGCGGGGTCGGACCGCTCATTGATTGCGCTGGCGCAAGCTATCGCCAGCTGAGGCCGGTTCCAATCCGGTGATGAACAGAAGGCGACTCATCACCGCTGCCGCGATCGCAGCCGCAGGCGCGGGCGGCGCGCTTTCGCTCCATGCCCTGCGCACGGACAACCAGGCCTACGAACAGGCCGTGCAAGCGCTCTGGCGCCGTGCCCCCGACGGTACGCCCGGCCCTTCGGGCCTGGTGCGCGAGCTGGTGCGCCATGCGACCCTGGCGCCATCGAGCCACAACACGCAGTGCTGGAAGTTCGGCGGCGACGAGAGATCCATCTCGATCCGGCCCGACTTCGGCCGGCGCTGTCCGGTCGTCGATCCCGACGACCACCACCTGTTCGTCAGCCTCGGCTGCGCCGCCGAGAACCTCGTGCAGGCCGCGGCGGCCATGGGCTTTCGCGGCGATGCCATGTTCAGGGACGGCCCGCAGGAAGCGCTGGACATCGCGCTCGAGCCGGCGAAGCCCGTCGACTCCGCGCTGTTCCAGGCGATCACGCGCCGGCAATCGACCCGCGCCGAGTTCGACGGCCGGCCGCTTTCGAACGAGGAACTGAAGACCCTTGAGATCGCAGGCACCGGCAACGGCGTGCGGGTTCTGCTGCTCACCGGCCAGCAGGCGCTGGAGAACGTGCTCGACTACGTGGTCCAGGGCAACACCGCCCAGATGCGCGACCCGGCCTTCGTGCGGGAACTGAAGGCGTGGATCCGCTTCAACGGCGCGCAGGCGGTGGACACCGGAGACGGCCTGTTCGCGAAATCATCCGGCAACCCCGCGATGCCCGGCTGGCTGGGCCCGCGGGCGTTCGACCTCTTCTTCACCGAGAAGGCCGAGAACGACAAGTACGCACGGCACATCCGGAGTTCGGCGGGCATCGCGGTCTTCGTTTCGGAGGCGGACGACAAGCGCCATTGGCTCGAGGCGGGTCGTGCCTTCGAGCGCTTCGCGCTGCAGGCGACCGCGCTCGGCGTCCGGACCGCGCACCTGAACCAGCCGGTGGAGGTCTCGCGCCTCAGGCCGCGGTTCGCCGGGTCACTGGGCATTGCGAGCGGAAGGCCCGATCTGGTGGTGCGCTTCGGCCGGGGGCCGGAAACGCCCCGCTCGCTGCGCCGCCCGATCGACGCGGTCTGGGCCTGAGCCGCCGGACCGGTGGCGCGGCCGACACACGGGCTGGCTCCTGCAGCCGGACGCAGCGCAGCTTCGCCGGAGTCGACGACACTGCGTTCTTTCCATCCAGCGCCTGACGCCAGCCGATCATGTCCGAAGCCTCGCCGCAGTTCATCGATTTCATCGTCGACCGGCTCTCTGGAATCGACGGCATCGCAAGAACCCGCTTCTTCGGCGGCACGGGCCTCTCGGTCCACGCCACGCAGTTCGCGATGGTCATGGGCGGCAGCCTGTACTTCGTCGTGGACAAGGACACGCGGCCCAGGTACGAGAAGCTGGGCAGCACCTGCTTTGCCTACGACACCAAGGCGCGGCGGGTCCAGGTGCGAAAGTACTTCGAGGTTCCCATCGAGATCATCGAGGACCATGAAGCGCTGGCCGCCTTGGCAAGGGAATCCGTTCTCGCGGCGCAAGGCCTGAAGCAAAAGAAGCCGGCCGGCAAGCGGGCCTAGCCCCGCAATGCAGGAATGCATCGCGGCTTGCGTTCCATCCAAGAGCCACGTGTGCACGGTCTGTAGCCTGTCGTCGGTCAAGGCACAGAAGCCGCGCCGTACTTCAAAGCGAACTCTCCCTTGATGTCATAGCGGCAGGCTCGTTGACCGCTTGATCTCCTTCAGCGAAAAGCCGGTATACATCTCCTTGATGTTGCCTAGCTTGCGAACGATCTTGTTCAGGGTCAGTTCATGGAAGGCCTCCATGTCGGACGCGACTACCTGCAGCAGATAGTCATACTTGCCAGAGACGTTGTGACAGGCAATGACATTCGGCAACGCCATCACGTCGCTCTCAAAACGATCCATCGCCTTCTCGGAATGGTCGTCGAGCAGGATGCTGACGAACGCGAACAGTCCCAGCCCCAGTTCCCTAGGCTCCAACGCGGCGTGGTAACCCCGGATCACCTTCTCCTCCAGGCGCTTGAGTCGCTTCCAACATGCCGGAGGTGACAGCGCGACGCGAGACGCGATCTCCGTGTTGGCCAGTCGACCGTCGGCCTGCAGAAGCTGCAGGATGGTGCGATCTGTTTTGTCCAACTCAACCATTTCAACTCCTCCATAGGTAGGCCCGCGCTGGCGAGCTAATTTAATTAGCTATTTTCGCGTAATTTGGGAAATATTAGAAATCAAATTCCCCGCAACAGTCCCCAGAATCTCCCGTTGAGAGCCCATCGGCCTGGCCCCGCATTTCAACCATTTGCGCGTCCAGCAAAAAAAGAAATCCAACTGGAGACATACGTGAGCCTGTTTCGAACCAAGAGCCTCGACGACCTGGTCGCGAGCGCCCAATCCATCCATGGCCTGAAGAAAGTCCTCGGCCCCCTCGATCTCATGCTGATCGGCATCGGTGCCATCGTGGGCACCGGCATCTTCGTGCTCACGGGAACAGGGGCGCTCACAGCCGGACCCGCGCTGACCATTTCCTTCATCATCGCGGCCATGGCGTGTGCCTTCGCCGCGCTGTGCTATGCCGAATTCGCGTCGTCGTTTCCCGTGGCCGGGTCGATCTACACCTACAGCTACGCCACGATGGGCGAGCTGATCGCCTGGATCATCGGCTGGGACTTGATGCTGGAATATGGGCTGGCGAGCTCCGCGGTGTCCGTGGGCTGGTCGGGATACTTCCAGTCCTTGCTGAGCGGCTTCGGCATTGCGCTGCCCAAGGCGCTGTCCGCGGCGCCTGGTGCGATTCCCGGTGTCGAAACCTGGTTCAACCTGCCAGCCTTCCTGATCATGCTGGCGCTGACCGCCATGCTTTCCATCGGAATCAAGGAATCGGTGAAAGTCAATAACCTGCTGGTGGCCATCAAGGTCGCTGTCGTGTTGCTGTTCATCATCGTGGGCTACAAGCATGTGCAGCCCGCCAACTGGCAGCCTTTCGCTCCCTACGGCACCAACGGGATCTTCAGCGCAGCCGCACTCGTGTTCTTCGCGTTCATCGGCTTCGATGCCGTCTCGTCTGCCGCAGAGGAGGTCAAACGCCCCGACCGCGACCTCCCTATCGGCATCATTGGTTCACTGGCGATCTGCGCCGTGCTGTACGTCGCGGTCTCGCTGATCATGACGGGCATCGTGCCCTACCGTGATTTCCTTGGTGTGGACCACCCGGTGTCGCTGGCCTTGCAGCGCGCCAACGAGAACTGGTTTGCAGGCTTCGTTGATCTGGGCGCCATCCTCGGCATGACCACGGTCATCTTGGTCATGATCTATGGCCAGACACGCATCCTCTTCGCGATGTCGCGCGACGGCCTGCTGCCCCAGCGGTTTTCCAAAGTCCACTCCCGCTTCGGCACGCCGTTCTTCGCCACTTGGCTCGTGGGCATCTTCTTCGGCCTGATCGCGGCAATCGTGCCTCTCAACGTGCTGGCCGAGCTGATCAACATCGGGACGCTCGCCGCCTTCAGCTTGATCGCGGTGGCCATCATCGTGCTGCGCAGGACGCGCCCCGACCTGCCCCGCGCCTTTCGTTGCCCAGCAGTCCCCATCGTGCCACTGCTGGCGATCGGGTTCTGCATCACGCTGATGACCTTTCTGCAGGCCACGACCTGGATGGCTTTCGGCATCTGGCTGCTGCTGGGCCTCGTGGTCTATTTCGCGTATGCACGCAAGCGCTCCCTACTGAGCTGACATGGTGTGGCCGAACCAGGCCGGCACAGCGTTCAAGCCAGCACACCAGATCTGTTTCAGGAGAAGAAGATTCTTATGACGTTCGATTTTGATCAGCCGATCTCGCGCCAGGGCACCAACGCCCTTGCGGAGGATGGTTTCGAAAACTACTTATTCGGAGCCGAGCCCTTGGTGCCGCCCCTGCAAGTGCCCGCGACGGAACTGGTGTCCATGTGGGTTGCTGACATGCAGTTCGCTGCCCCCGAGGCCGCTATCGGCGCCATGCGTGAGCGGCTCGGGCATCCCATTTTTGGATACACGATGAACTTCGACGACCAGTTGTACGACGCCTTCGGTGCGTGGTGTGGCCGGCGGTACGGTTGGCGTTTCGAACGCGAGCAGATGCAGATATCCCTGGGAGTGATCCCAGCGCTTTTCGGCCTTGTCGAATACGTGTGCGACCCCGGTGACAAGGTGCTCAGCCTGACGCCATCGTACGGCTACTTCAAGCATGCAGTCGTCCAACGGGACAGGGTGTTCGAAACCTCGCCTTTGCGCAAAAAGGAAGACGGGGACTACGAGATTGACTTCGAGGACTTCGAGCGCAAGGTTCGAGACCCGGCCGTGAAGCTGTTTTTCCTCTGTCATCCCCATAACCCGACCGGGCGCGTATGGACCGAGGATGAGTTGCGTCGCATGGCCGAACTGTGCCTGTCCAACGGCGTCAAGATCGTATCTGACGAGATCCACTGCGACCTGACCCGCACCGGGGTGACGCATGTGCCGCTGGCCAAGCTATTCCCGAACAGCAAGGACATCATCACCTGCATGGCGGTGAGCAAGACGTTCAACCTGGCCGGAATGATGATCGCCACGGTCATCATTCCCGATCCAGAGCTTCGCGCGACATGGAAGCGAAGGCACTATCCGCTCGTCAATCCGCTAAGCCTCGCTGCGGCGGTCGGTGCTTATACAGAGGGTGAAGCCTGGCTTGAAGCGCTCAGGCAGTATCTGGACGACAACTTTGCGTTCATGCATCGATATCTCTCGCTTTGGCTGCCCAAGGCACGGTTCCAGATTCCGCAGGCCACGTATCTGGCATGGGTGGACTTGAGTGCCTATTTCGACGACTCCATCAATCTGACCCGGTTCTTTCTCGAAAAGGCTGGCCTGATCCTCGAAGGGGGAGATATGTTTGTCGCGAACGGTGCGCAGCACGTTCGGCTGAACCTTGCATGCCCGCAAATGCAGGTTGAAAAGGCTTTGAAGAAGCTGACTACTGCTATCACCGCAAGTCGGAGCTCTGCCGCAATAGTTCGCCATTGACGGGCGATCTGCGGCAGCAAGCGAGACCGCGCGGCGGGGGGGTGGGGTTCGCCGAGTCACTGGGTATTGCGGGCGGAAGGCCCGACCTGGTCGTGCGCTTCGGCCGGGGCCCGGAAATGCCCCGTTCGCTGCGCCGCCCAGTCGACGCGGTCTGGGTGTGAGGCGCCGGGCCGGCGCCCGGCTCAATCGCTGCAGTGGGCGATCGTCACGGGCGCCGCCAACGTGCACATGTCGCAGTCGATGGACTCGCTGCCGCGCTCCACCACCACGAAGTCGCCCGCATCCACCGCGAGCAGCGCGTGGTGCCAGGTGCCGGGCCCGAGCGTCACGCCCTGCAGCCCATCGGTGACGAACGCAGCGAGTGCACCGGGCGCGGGCGCCTCGCCGGCCGGCGCCACCACGATGACGAAGCGCCGCTCGCCCAGAGGCACGAAAGTCTGGCTGCCGAGCGCGTGGCGCTCCATCTCCGTGACCTCGTGCGGAAAACGCCGCGCCTGCGCGCGGAACAGCGCGAGCATCGGCCGGCCGCCCTGCGCGCCGAGCTGCAGGTCGCCGACGAGATCGAAGCGTTCGGCATTGCCGCCATTGATCAGGCGGCCCTTATTGCCGGCGGGCGCGGCCAGCACCGTGCCGTAGGGCGCGAAGGCCTCGGGTGTCAGCGGTTGCACCGCGAGCGGCACCAGGGCTTGGGGAGCAGCATCGTTCATGCGGCGGAGTACAGCAGAAAACATGCCGATGGTCACTGGGCCCGCGTGCGGCCGCGAAAGCAGGCGCTACAGTCGCGGGGCTCCCTTTTTCCTCACCTGCGCAGCCTGCGCTTCCCGATGCGACGCTCCCTCACCCTCAGCCTCCTCGTTCCAGCCGCTCTTCTTGTCGCAGCATGCGCATCGGGCCCCGCGCCGCGCGTCAGCTGGCTCGGCGACGGTGTATTCAAGTCGCCCACCGTGCAGGAGGCCGAAGCCTACTGCCGCAACTTCGGCGCGCCGATGCGCTTCCTCGACCCGAAGGCGGCAGCGGGCGCGCCGACGGGCGAAGTCAGCTACCGCTGCGACTGACCGCCCGGCTCCGTGCCGGGCACCCGCACCCGCTCCAGGATGAAATCGATGAAGGTGCGGATTGCCCGCGTGTGCTGCCGGTTGGGCATGTAGAGCATGAACATCTGCGTGCCGAAGATGCTGAGGCGCCAGTCGTCCAGCGTGGTCACCACGTCGCCCTTGCGCACGTCCTCCTGCACCACGTAGTCGGGCACCAGGCCGATGCCCAGGCCCGCGAGGATGGCCTGGCGCAGGAACAAAAAGTTCTCCGAGATCAGCGTCGGCTCCAGGATCACCTCGCGCCGCACCTCTCCCAGGTTCTGGCCTTGGTAGGCCGACACGCGCAGCTGCCGGCCGATGACGGCGGCCGTGACCACGGGTGCGCCCTGCAGTTCGTCGAGCTGTACCGGCAGCGGATGCTTCTCGGCATAGCCGCTTGAAGCGCAGGCCACATAGCGCACCGGCCCCATCTCGTGCGCCACCAGGTTCTGCGGCGGCTCGGGAATCACGCGGATCGCGATGTCGACCTCGTCGCGCAGCAGATCCTCGATGCGGTTCTCGAACACCACGTCGAGCACGATGCCCGGGTACTGCCGCTTGAAGTCGATCAGCCAGTCGGCCATCACGAGCTGGCCGTAGCCGCTGGGCACGCTCAGGCGCACGCGGCCCTGCAGGCCCTGGCCCAGCGTGGTGACCGATTCCTTCGCGGCCAGCAGCTCGGTCTGGATCGCCACGCCGTGCTGGTACAGGCGCAGGCCGATCTCGGTCGGTTCGGCGCGTCGCGTGGTGCGGCGCACCAGCTGGGCGCCGACCGAGCGCTCGAGCTGGTTCAGGTGGTAGCTGACGTTGGCGCGGCTCATCTTGAGCCGGCGGGCCGCCGCGCTCAGGTTGCCGGCGTCAAGGATTTCCACCAGCAGGGTCAGCGATTGGAGGTCCATGCCGGGATTGTGTCAAAAATTCTTTGACAGTCTGTCAATGGTCTATGCAATTGTCAAAGCACCGGCACCGGCCAAGAATGCGGGGTTCACCCCAGAGCCTCGGGCCCCTCGCGTTTGCAGGGCTCGCCACGCAAGAGACAAGACAAGCACATGGCCACCACAACCTCCAGCCCTTCCACGTCTTCCGGTCCCGTCAGCTTCGAGCGTCTTGGCGACGTGTTCGTGGTGACCATCGACAACCCGCCCGTCAACGCCTTGGGCGTGGATGTGCGCCGCGGCCTCGTGGCCGCCATCGAGACGGCCGAGGCCGACGGCGCCGCGGCCGCGGTGCTTCTCGTCGGCGCGGGCCGCAACTTCATCGCCGGAGCCGACATCCGCGAGTTCGGCAAGACGCCGCAGCCGCCCTCGCTGCCCGAGGTGTGCCTCGCTATCGAGAACTGCAGCAAGCCGGTGGTTGCCGCCATCCACGGCGCCGCACTCGGCGGCGGGCTCGAAGTGGCGCTGTCGGCGCACTACCGCCTGGCCGCACCGTCGGCCAAGCTGGGCCTGCCCGAAGTGCAGCTCGGCCTCTTGCCCGGCTCGGGTGGCACGCAGCGCGCACCGCGCCTGATCGGCGTGAAGCCCGCGCTCGAACTGATGCTCAGTGGCCGCCATGCGGGCGCGAAGGAAGCGCTGTCGCTCGGCCTCGTCGACCGGCTCGGCAACGAGGCCGATGCGCGCGCCGAAGGCCTCGCCTACGCGCAGGAACTGGTGGCAGCCAAGGCGCCGGTGCGCCGCACACGCGAGGCTGGCGGCCTGGCCGACAAGGAAGCCAGCCGCGCCGCTCTCGAAGCCGCGCGCGCCGACACCGCCAAGAAGAGCCGCGGCCTGTTCTCGCCGATGAAGATCATCGAAGCCGTCGAAGCCGCGCTCACGCTGCCTTTCGACGAAGGCATGGCGCTGGAGCGCAAGCTGTTTTTGCAGTGCATCGACAGCCCGCAGCGCGCCGGCCTGATCCACGCCTTCTTCGCCGAGCGCGAAGTGCTGAAGGCGCCCGAGACCCGGTCCGCCGCGCCGCGCGCGCTCGCATCGGCCGGCATCGTCGGCGGCGGCACCATGGGCGCGGGCATCGCGGTGGCGATGCTCGACGCGGGCCTGCCCGTGACCATGATCGAACGCGACGAGCCCAGCCTCGCGCGCGGCCGCCAGCATGTCGAGAAGGTGTACGACGGCCTCATCAAGAAGGGCCGCATGACGCCCGAGGCCAAGACCGCCGTGATGGCGCGCTTCTCGGGCTCCACGAGCTACGACGCGCTCGCGCAGGTCGACATCGTGGTCGAGGCGGTGTTCGAGGACATGGGCGTGAAGAAGGCCGTGTTCGCCGAGCTCGACCGCGTGTGCAAGCGCGGCGCGGTGCTCGCCACCAACACCTCGTACCTGGACATCGACGAGATCGCCGAGAGCATCTCGCGTCCGCAGGACGTGGTGGGCCTGCACTTCTTCTCGCCGGCCAACATCATGAAGCTGCTGGAGATCGTGGTGCCCGCCAAGGTCAGCGCCGACGTGGTCGCGACCGGCTTCGAGCTTGCGAAGAAATTGAAGAAGGTGCCGGTGCGCGCCGGCGTGTGCGACGGCTTCATCGGCAACCGCATCCTCGCGGTGTACCGCCAGGCTGCCGACCACATGATGGAAGACGGCGCATCGCCCTACCAGATCGACGAGGCCGTGCGCAACTTCGGCTACCCGATGGGCCCGTTCCAGGTGTCGGACCTCGCGGGCGGCGACATCGGCTGGGCCACGCGCAAGCGCAAGGCCGCCACGCGCGATCCGCAGGCGCGCTACGTGCAGATTGCCGACCGCATCTGCGAGCGCGGCTGGTTCGGCCAGAAGACGCAGCGCGGCTACTACCTGTACCCCGAAGGCGCGCGCACCGGCCAGCCCGACCCCGAGGTGCTGGCCATCATCGACGCCGAGCGCGAGCGCGCAGGCATCACGCCGCGCGCCTTCACCGAGGAAGAAATCATGCGCCGCTACATGGCCGCGATGATCAACGAGGGCGCCAACGTCGTGCTCCAGCGCATCGCGCTGCGTCCGCTCGACGTGGACGTGACCTTTCTCTATGGCTACGGTTTTCCGCGGCACCGCGGCGGCCCGATGAAGTACGCCGACACCGTGGGCCTGC
The DNA here is from genome assembly GCF_033807855.1 of Variovorax sp. SPNA7. Taxonomy (NCBI): domain Bacteria; kingdom Pseudomonadati; phylum Pseudomonadota; class Betaproteobacteria; order Burkholderiales; family Comamonadaceae; genus Variovorax; species Variovorax sp. SPNA7. The sequence goes on along the minus strand of NZ_CP138513.1, from coordinate 878,010 downwards.
CGAAGGTGCTGGCCGACATCCGCGAGTTCGCCAAGGCCGACCCGATCTTCTGGAAGCCCTCGCCGCTGCTGGTCGAGCTGGTCGCGCAAGGCGCCGATTTCGCCAGCCTCAATCAAAACTGAAAACCTTGCGGGACAAACCAAGAAACTGCGCAGCAGTTTTTGCTCTGTCCTCAACTGACTAAGGAGCCCTCCCCATGCGCGAAGCCGTCATCGTTTCCACCGCCCGCACCCCGCTCACCAAGGCGCACCGCGGCGAATTCAACATCACGCCGGGGCCCACGCTCGCGGCCTTTGCGGTGAAGGCGGCGGTCGAGCGCTCGGGCCTGGACCCCGCGCTGATCGAGGACGCGATCCTCGGCTGCGGCTACCCCGAGGGCACGACCGGGCGCAACATCGCGCGCCAGAGCATCGTCCGCGCGGGCCTGCCGATCAGCATCGCCGGGACGACGGTCAACCGCTTCTGCGCCTCGGGCCTGCAGGCGATCGCGATGGCCGCAGGCCGCATCGTGGTGGACGGCGCGCCGGCCATGATCGCGGGCGGCGTCGAAAGCATCTCGCAGATCCGCAGCCGCAGCGCCACCGATGCCGGCGACAGCGGCATGGACCCGTGGATCGTCCAGCACAAGCCCGCGCTCTACATGGCGATGATCGAGACCGCCGACATCGTCGCCCAGCGCTACGGCATCAGCCGCGAGGCGCAAGACCGCTTCTCGGCCGAGAGCCAGCGCAAGACCGAAGAGGCCCAGCTGGCCGGCCGCTACAGGGACGAGATCGTCGCCTGCACCACCACCATGGCCGTGACCGACAAGGAGACCAAGGAAGTCAGCTACCGCGAAGTCACCGCCACCGAAGACAACTGCAACCGCCGCGGCACCACCTACGAGGCGCTCGCCAAGCTGAAGCCGGTGATGGGCGAAGACAAGTTCATCACCGCCGGCAACGCCTCGCAGCTGTCCGACGGCGCCTCGGCCTGCGTGCTGATGGAAGCGACGGACGCAGAGCGCGCCAACCTCAAGCCGCTGGGCGCCTTCCGTGGCCTTGCCGTGGCGGGCTGCGAACCCGACGAGATGGGCATCGGCCCGGTGTTCGCGGTGCCCAAGCTGCTCGCGCGCCACGGCCTCAAGGTCGAGGACATCGGCCTGTGGGAACTCAACGAAGCCTTCGCCTCGCAGTCGATCTACTGCCAGGAGAAGCTGGGCATTCCGTCGGAACTGCTCAACGTGAACGGCGGCGCGATCTCCATCGGCCACCCCTTCGGCATGACGGGCGCGCGCCTCACGGGCCACGTGCTGATCGAAGGCAAGCGCCGCGGCGCCAAGTACGCGGTGGTCACGATGTGCATTGCCGGCGGCATGGGCGCCGCGGGCCTGTTCGAAATCTATTGAGGAGCGCACGATGGACCTGAACTTCACCACCGAAGAAGAAGCCTTCCGCAGCGAAGTGCGCGCCTTCCTGGCCGCAAGACTGCCGGTGCGGCTGTCCGAGAAAGTGCGCGGCGGCAAGATCCTCGCCAAGGCCGACATGGAGGAATGGCACGCCATCCTCAACGAGCGCGGCTGGCTCGCGAATCACTGGCCCGAGCAGTACGGCGGACCGGGCTGGACGGCGGTGGAGAAGTTCATTTTCGAGCACGAATGCGCGCTGGCCTTTGCGCCGCGCATCGTGCCCTTCGGCGTGAACATGCTGGGGCCGGTGCTCATCAAGTACGGCAACGAGGCGCAGAAGCGCCACTGGCTGCCGCGCATCCTGAACGGCGCCGACTGGTGGTGCCAGGGCTATTCGGAACCCGCCGCGGGCTCTGACCTGGCGGCCGTGAAGACCTCGGCGGTGCGCGGCATCGACGCGCAGGGCGACCACTACATCGTGAACGGCCAGAAGACCTGGACCACGCTGGGCCAGCACGCCAACATGATCTTCTGCCTGGTGCGCACCAACCGCGAGGCGAAGAAGCAGGAAGGCATCAGCTTCCTGCTGATCGACATGGCGTCGCCCGGCGTCGAAGTGCGCCCGATCATCACGCTCGACGGCGAGCATGAAGTGAACGAAGTGTTCTTCTCCGACGTGCGCGTGCCGGCCGAAAACCTCGTCGGCGAAGAGAACAAGGGCTGGACCTGCGCCAAGTACCTCCTGACCTACGAGCGCACCAACATCGCGGGCGTCGGCTTCTCGGTGGCGGCGCTCGAGCAGCTCAAGGGCATCGCGGCCACGCAGACCAAGAACGGCAAGCCGCTGGCCGAAGACCCGGCCTTCGCTGCGCGCATGGCGCGTGTCGAGATCGACCTGGAGAACATGAAGACCACCAACCTGCGCGTGATCGCGGCCGTGGCCGGTGGCGGCGTGCCCGGCGCGGAAAGCTCGATGCTCAAGATCCGCGGCACCGAGATCCGGCAGGAGATCTCTTCGCTCGCGCGCCGCGCGATGGGCGTCCATGGCCGGCCCTTCATCGAGGAAGCGCTGCACGACGGCTTCGACGGCGAGACCTTCGGTCCGCCCTACGCATCGGCCGCCGCCGCGCGCTACTTCAACAACCGCAAGCTGTCGATCTTCGGCGGCTCCAATGAAATCCAGAAGAACATCATCAGCAAGATGATCCTGGGCCTCTAAAGGAGACATGCAGTGAACTTCGAACACACCGAAGACCGGCGCATGCTCGCCGACAGCCTGAACCGCTTCATCGCCGAGCAGTACGCCTTCGATGCGCGCGACCGCATCGCAAAGTCCGCGCACGGTTTCAGCAAGGAGATCTTCCAGAATTTCGCCGAACTGGGCGTGATCGGCGCGCTGTTCAGCGAGGCCGACGGCGGCTTCGGCGGCGGCGGCTTCGACATTGCCGTGGTCTTCGAGGCGCTGGGCCGCGGGCTCGTGGTCGAGCCGCTGCTGGGCGCGGTGATGGTCGGCGAGGCGCTCAGCGCCGCCGGCAGCGATGCGCAAAAAGAAAAGCTCGGCGACATCATCAACGGCGTCACTGTCGCAGCCTTTGCGCACGACGAAGCCGACACGCATTACGAGCGCACGCGTGTCTCGACCCGTGCCGAGCGCAGCGGCGACGGCTGGGTGCTGCACGGCGCCAAGGCCGTGGTGCCGCAGGGCGAGCAGGCCGACCTGTTCCTGGTCTCGGCCCGCACTTCGGGCAGCGTCGACGACGAAGCCGGCATCTCGCTGTTCCTCGTGCCCGCCAGGACCGCAGGCCTCACGGTGCGCGGCTGCCCCGCCATCGACGGCGGCCGTGTCGCCGAACTCGCGCTCGACGGCGTGAAGCTCGGCGCCGAAGCGCTGCTGGGCACCGAAGGCCAGGGCCACGCGACGCTGGAACGCGCCATCGGCCGCGGCGTGCTCGCGCTGTGCGCCGAGGCGCTCGGCGCAATGGAAGCCGCCAAGACCGCCACGCTCGATTACCTGCGCACGCGCAAGCAGTTCGGCATGCTGATCGGCAGCTTCCAGGCGCTGCAGCACCGCATGGCCGACCTGCTGCTCGAGATCGAACAGGCCCGCTCGGCCGTCATCAACGCCGCGGCCGCCATCGACGGCACCGACCGCGTGGCGCGCGAGCGTGCGCTGTCGGCCGCCAAGTTCAGCATCGGCCGCATCGGCGCGCTGGTCGCGGAGGAGAGCATCCAGATGCACGGCGGCATCGGCATGACCTGGGAGCTGCCGCTGCCGCACTACGCCAAGCGGCTCGTGATGATCGACCACCAGCTCGGCGACGAAGACCACCACCTGCAGCGCTACATCGCGCTCGGCAAGGAGGTGACCGCATGACCGAAAAGACGGTTCTGATCTCGCAGCAGGGCGCCGTCCGCATCCTGACCAACAGCAACCCCGGCGCGCGCAACGCGATCACGCCGACGCTGTATGCGGAACTGAGCGCCGCGCTCGCCGATGCGCAAAACGACCCCGAAGTCGGCGCCGTCGTCTTCACCGGCGCGGGCGATTTCTTCTGCTCGGGCGGCGACCTCAACCTGCTGGCCAAGCGCCGCGAGCTGCCCGCCTCCGAGCGCCGCGAAAAGCTCGAAGGCCTGCACGACCTGATCCGCGGCATCCGCGATTTCGGCAAGCCGGTCATCGCGGCCGTCGAAGGCGGCGCGGCGGGTGCGGGCCTCTCGATGGCGCTGGCCTGCGACATGCTGGTGTCGGCGCGCGATGCCTTCTACACGGTGGCCTACGTCAAGGTCGGCCTCACGCCGGACGGCGGTGCCACGGCCTTCCTTGCGGAGTTCGTCTCGCGCCAGGTGCTGACCGAGATGTGCCTGACCGGCGATCGCATGACAGCCGAGCGCCTGCATGCGCTGGGCGCGGTCAACCGGCTGACCGACAAGGGCGCCGCGCTGGCCGAGGCCATCGCGCTCGCGGCCCGGGTGGCCGACGGCCCCGTGCGCGCGATCGCACGCATCAAGACGCTGTGCCGCCAGGCGCACCGCGCCACGCTCGAGCAGCAACTCGATGCCGAGGCTGTGTACATGGTCGAGTCGCAGGCCGATGCCGAAGCGGCCGAAGGCATCGGCGCCTTCCTCGGCAAGCGCCGCGCGGATTTCGCCGCGCTGCGCCGCAAGACAAAGCCGGACGCGTCCTGACGCGCGTCATGCCCCGCCCTCGCATGCGGACGCGGGGGTCTTTCGTTTTCCTGGAGTTGCCCTCATGCCCATGCTGAATTCCTCGCTGCCGCTGGCCGGCGTGCGCGTCCTCGATCTGTCCCGCATCCTCGCGGGCCCCTGGTGCGGCATGGTGCTGGCCGACATGGGCGCCGAGGTCATCAAGGTCGAGCACCCGGGCCGCGGCGACGACACGCGCGACTGGGGCCTGCGCGTCGGCAAGACCGAGACCGCCTACTTCAACAGCGTGAACCGCAACAAGCGCTCGGTCACGCTCGACCTGCAGACGCCCGAGGGCCAGCAGATCGCGCGCGACCTCGCGAAGCAGTGCGACGTGGTGATCCAGAACTTCAAGTTCGGCGGCATCGACAAGCTGGGCCTGGGCTACGAGCAGCTCAGCAAGGAGCAGCCGGGGCTCATCTACTGCTCGATCTCGGGCTACGACCGCACCGGCCCCGAGGCCGCGCGCCCCGGCTACGACCTCGTGGTGCAGGGCGAGGCCGGCCTGATGGCGCTCAACGGCGAAGCCAGCCAGCCGCCGCTGAAGTTCGGCGTGGCCATGGTCGACCTGTTCACCGGCATGTATTCGGCGCAGGCCGTGCTTGCGGCGCTCTACCAGCGCGAGAAGACCGGCAAGGGCCGGCACGTGGAGATGGCCCTGTTCGACTGCGGCCTGATGATCACCGCCTACTACGGCCTCGAGGCGCTGCTGATGGGCGAGGACCCGCCGCGCTACGGCAACTCGCATCCGTCGATCGTGCCCTACGGCGTGTTCGATGCAGCCGACGGCCCGCTCGTGATCACCGTGGGCAACAACGCGCAGTTCGCGCGCTTCTGCACCGAGGTGATCGAGCGGCCCGACCTCGCGGCCGACGAGCGCTTCAAGACCAACATCCTGCGCTCGGCAAACCGCGCGGTGCTGCTGCCCGAGCTGCACGCCGAGCTCGCCAGGCGCCAGCGCGCCGACCTGCTGGCCAGGCTCAGCGCCTCGGGCATTCCCTGCGGAGAGGTGCTGGGCCTGCTCGAAGCGCTGAACTCCAGGCGCGCGACCGATGCCGGCCTGGTGACCGAGCAGCCGCATCCGGTGGCCGGCAAGGTCAACGTGCTGGCCCCGCCCTACCGCTTCGACGGCGAGCGCCTGCCCGTGCGCAGCGCGCCGCCGCAACTGGGCGAAGGCACGCACGAAGTGCTGCAGTCGCTGCTCGGCCTGTCGGACGACCGGCTCGCGCAACTGAAAACCAGCGGCGTCGTCTGAAGGCGCCGATCTTCCGATCCTTGAACAAGTCCATGGCCTTTTCTTCTTCCCGCTCCCTTCGCAATCCCGCACGCCGCGCACTCCTCGCGCTGGCCCTTCCGCTCATGGCCGGCGCCGCCTTCGCGCAGGCCTGGCCCGCCAAGCCGATCACCTTCGTCGTGCCCTTTCCGCCCGGCGGCCCGACCGACGTCGCCACGCGCATCGTGGCGCAGAAGATGTCGCAGGGCCTGAAGCAGAACATCCTCGTCGACAACCGCAGCGGCGCCTCGGGCACCATCGGCGCGGCGGTGGCCGCCAAGGCCGCGCCCGACGGCTACACCTTCGTGATGCTGGCCACGCCCACGCTCTTGGCCGCGCACCTGTACGGCCAGACGCCCTACGACATCTTCAAGAGCTTCACGCCCGTGGGCACGGTGTACGACCTGCCGATCGTGATGGTGGTGAACCCCAAGGCACTGCCCGGCGTGAACGGCCTGCAGGAGCTGATCGCCAAGGCCAAGGCCGAGGGCGGCAAGCTCAACTACACGACCGCCGGCGCGGGCAGCTTCGGCCACCTGACGACCGAGCAGCTCAAGAACATCGGCAAGTTCGAGATGCAGCACGTGCCCTACCGCGGCAGCGCGCCGGCCGTGACCGACCTGATCGGCGGTCAGGTGCCCGCGATGTTCTCGGACCTGGTGGCGGTGATGCCGCACATCCGCTCGGGCGCGCTGCGCGCCATCGCGGTCGGCTCGGGCCAGCGCGTGAGCCTGCTGCCCGACGTGAAGACGGTCGCCGAGCAGGGCTTCCCGGGCTTCGATGCCACTTCCTGGGGCGGCCTGCTGGCACCGGCGGGCACGCCCAAGGAGGTGGTCGATCGCATGAGCGCAGAACTCAAGACCGCACTCGCCGACAAGGAAGTGCAGGACAAGCTCGAGGGCGTCGGCTCCTTCGCGGCCTACCGCACGGGCGAGCAGACCGGCGTGCGCATGCGCCAGGACTTCGAGCGCTGGGGCAAGGTCATTCGCGACAACAAGATCACAAACCAGTAGAACAGCGCTTCGCACGGCCGGCACCACAACAAATATCCAGGAGACACGCCATGGCAGACAGCAAGAAGACGAACGCGGCCGGCGCACCCTTTCGCCCGACGCTCCCGGTCCGCAGCCTCGCCGACATCCGCAAGCTCGAAGAGACGCCGCTCGAGCAGGCGCTGACGGTCCGCAGCACCTACGAGATCTTCCGCAATGCAGGCGCGGCCTTCGGCGGCAAGACCGCGCTGACCTTCCTTCGCACCGGCAATCCGGCCGACGCGCCGATCCGCTGGTCGTACGCCGAGCTGCTCGCGCGCATCCACCAGACCGCGAACATGCTGCAGGCGCTGGGCGTGGGCCCGCAGGATGCGGTGGCGGTGCTGCTGCCGGGCTGCCTTCAATACCACCTCGCGCTCTGGGGCGGCGAGGCGGCGGGCATCGTGCAGCCGCTCAACCCGCTGCTGACCGACGAGAAGCTGGTGGCGCTGATGACCGCCGGCCGCGCCAAGGTGCTGATCGCCTACGGCTCGGACAGCGAATCGGGCATGTGGTCGAAGGCGATGCGCCTGCGCGGCCAGGTGCCCACGCTCACGACCGTGCTGCGCGTGGCGCCGCATGACGAGGCGCCGGGTGCAGTCGCCAGCTTGCCCGAAGGCGTGGCCGAGTTCGACGTGCTGCGTTCGGCACAGCCATCCGACCGCCTCGTGAGCGGCCGCGACATCGCGCCGAGCGACATCGCCGCCTACTTCCACACCGGCGGCACCACCGGCGCGCCGAAGCTCGCGCGCCACAGCCACGGCGCGCAGGTGTTCACGGCGTGGGCCAGCGTGCAGGTCGCGGGCATGAACGAACAGGGCATCTCGATCAACGGCTATCCGCTGTTCCACGTGGCGGGCGTGCTGCCGGCCTCGCTGGCCTCGCTCTCGGCGGGCATGGAAGTGATCATTCCGACCCCCTCGCTGCTGCGCAACAAGGAGGTGCTCGCCAACTACTGGAAGCTGGTCGAGAAGTACCGCCCGACCTCGCTCTCGGCCGTGCCGACGGTGCTGGCCGCGCTCGCGAACGTGCCGCTGGACGGCGCCGACATCTCGTCGATCGGCTACTGCCGCACGGGCGCCGCCGTGCTCTCGCCCGAGCTGGCCGCGCGCTTCGAGCGCCTGTTCGGCCTGCATGTGCACGAGAGCCTGGGCATGACCGAGATGGCCGGCATCTCGACCATCACGCCGCCCGGCGTGGACGGGCCCGCGGGCTGCGTCGGCTTTCCACTGCCCTACATGCGGATGCGCATCGTGGCGCTCGACGAGAACGGCAATGCCAGCGACCGCGAGCTGCCGCCCGGCGAGCAGGGCATGGTGCTGTTCAAGTCGCCCAACCTGTTCTCGGGCTTTGTCGATCCGGCCGACAACGCCAAGGCCTTCACCGCCGACGGCTGGCTCGCCACCGGCGACCTGGGCTGGATCGACGGCGACGGCAGGCTCAACCTCAGCGGCCGCTCGAAGGACCTGATTATCCGCAGCGGCCACAACATCGACCCCAAGGTGATCGAGGACGCGCTGGGCGCGCATCCCGCGGTGCAGCTGTGCGCGGCAGTGGGCGCGCCCGATGCCTATGCCGGCGAGCTGCCCGTGGTCTTTGCCACGCTGGTGCCCGGCGCCTCGGCCAGCGAGGACGAGCTGCTGGCCTTCACCGCCGCGCGCGTCGACGAGGCGCCCGCCAAGCCCCGCTCGGTGACGGTCATCGAGCACATGCCGATGACCAACGTCGGCAAGATCTACAAGCCCGAGCTTCGCGCGATGGCCGCGAGCCGCGTGGTGGCGGCCACGGTGGCGCAGGTGTGCGGGGAGCTCGGCGTGGCGCCGGCCGCCCGGCCGCGCGTGCGCAGCGAGGGCGAAAGCCTGGTGCAGGTGCGCATCGATGCCGCGGCTGCGGGTGCGCTCGCGGCGCCGCTGCAGGCACAGATCCGCACGGCCCTCGAGGCGCTTCCCTTCAAGACGCAGGTGCTGGCCGAATAGCCACCGCGCGCCCGTTTCTTTTTTCGACAGACAACAACGACAGCCGGAGACATCGGACATGAGCGCAACTTTCACCACCACCGCCGCGCGCGGAATCACCCGCCGCGCCCTGCACTGCGGCATCGCCTCGATCGTGATCGCAGCCACTTCCACGGCCGCCTGGGCGCAGGCCTATCCGAGCAAGCCGATCCGCATGGTGGTGCCCTTTGCCGCGGGCGGCGCCACCGACGTGCTGGCCCGCGTGGTGGGCGAGAAGATGGCGGCGGGCCTGGGCCAGCCCGTGATCATCGACAACAAGCCCGGCGCCGCCGGCATCATCGGCACCGACGCGGTGGCCAAGGCGCCGGCCGACGGCTACACAATGGTGCTGGCGCTGAGCAATTCGCTGCTGACCAACCAGTTCCTCTACCAGAAGCTGCCCTACGACACGCAGCGCGACCTCACGCTGGTCTACCAGATCGCCACCGCGCCGCTGGTGCTGGTGGTCCACCCCAGCGTGCCGGTGAAGAGCGGGCCCGAGCTTTTGAAGTACGTGGCCGCCAACAAGGGCAAGGTGGCCTACGGCTCGTACGGCGTGGGCGCCTACCCGCACCTGGCCGGCGCGCACATGAGCCTCACGCAGAAGGCCGAGATGAACCACGTCGCCTACAAGGGCGAGGCACCGATGCTGCAGGACCTGATCGGCGGCCAGATCCAGATGGCCTTTGCGAGCGCGCTGGTGGCCAAGCCCCACATCGAGGCCGGCAAGCTCCGGGCCGTCGGCGTGAGCGGTGAACGCCGCATGGCCACCCTGCCCAACGTGCCCACGCTGGCCGAGCAGGGCCTGGACGACGAGGCCTACCGCGTGGCCGGCTGGCTCGCGATTGCCATGCCGGCCGGCACGCCCAAGCCGATCGTGCAGCGCATTGCCGAAGAGGTGGGCAAGGCCACGCGCCAGCCCGACGTGCAGGCGCGCGTCGCGGCGATGGGCTTCGACCTGAAGGAGAGCTCGCCCGAGGCCTTTGCCGCCGTGTACAAGAAGGAGAGCCCGGTCTGGGAGCGCCTGATCAAGGATTCGGGCGCCAAGCTCGAGTAGCCCGTTTCGAGAGGGCCGGGAGGGCGCGCAACGGGGCCGCAGCTTAGGAAAACCCCGATGAACGAATGGACATGGATCGTTACCATCCATAGCTGCTTTCCCCCTCCCTCTCGATGACCACTCCCAACGAGTCCGGCCCCCTGCTGGACGCCGCCAGCCCCCTTCCCCCCGACATCGAAGCCGCCGACGAGCCCACCCGGGTGCCGCTCGCCATCGAGGACTGGCTCACCGTCATCATCATGGGCGCGCTGGCGCTCATCACCTTTGCCAACGTGCTGGTGCGCTACTTCACCGACTCCTCGTTCGCGTGGACCGAGGAGTTCTCGGTCTTCCTGATGATCATGCTGGCGCTGGTGGCCGGTTCGGCCGCGGTGGCGCGCGACCGCCACATCCGCATCGAATATTTTTCCGAGAACGGCTCCATGGCGCGGCGCAAGCGGCTTGCGCAGTTCGGCGCGCTCATGATCGCCATCCTGTTCACGCTGATCGGCGCGCTCAGCATCCGCATGGTGTGGGACGACTACCGCTTCGACGAGACCACGCCGGGCATCGGCCTGCCGGCCTGGTGGTATTCGATCTGGCTGCCGGTCGTGTCGTTCGCCATCGCGCTGCGTGCGGTGGGCCTCATGATCCGCCGCGGCCGCAAGGAATACCGCAGCGACGCGAAGAACCCTGGCGGCAAGGGCGACGCATCGTGATCCCCACCCTGCTCTTCGTCGCCTTCGTCGCGATGATGCTGGTGGGCGTGCCCATCGGCGCCGCACTAGGCCTGGCCGGCGCCGCCTGCATCGCGCTCGCCAACAGCGACGCCCAGTGGTTCGGCCTCCTGGCCGTGCCGCAGAACTTCTATGCCGGCCTCGGCAAGTACCCGCTGCTGGCCATTCCGATGTTCGTGCTGGTGGGCTCCATCTTCGACCGCTCGGGCGTGGCGCTGCGGCTCGTGAACTTTGCGGTGGCGGTCGTCGGGCGCGGACCCGGCATGCTGCCGCTGGTGGCGATTGCGGTGGCGATGTTCCTCGGCGGCATCTCGGGCTCGGGCCCGGCCAATGCCGCGGCCGTGGGCGCGGTGATGATCGCAGCCATGTCGCGCGCGGGCTACCCGGCCGCCTTCTCGGCCAGCGTGGTGGGCGCCGCGGCGGCCACCGACATCCTGATTCCGCCTTCGGTCGCGTTCATCGTGTACTCGGTGCTGGTGCCCGGCGCCTCGGTGCCGGCGCTGTTCGCGGCCGGCATGATCCCGGGCGTGATGGCCGGCCTGGCGCTGATGATCCCGGCCGTGCTGCTGGCCCGCCAGCACAAGATGGGCGCGCTCGAAGCGACGCTGCCGCGCCCGCCGTTCTGGAAGAGCCTGCGCGAAGCGATCTGGGGCCTGGCGGCGCCGGTGCTCATCCTGGGTGGCATGCGCGCGGGCTGGTTCACGCCCACCGAGGCCGCGGTGGTGGCGGTGTTCTACGGCCTGTTCGTGGGCATGTGCGTGCACCGGACCATCAAGGTGCGCGACCTGTTCGTCATCCTGCGCGAATCGGGCGAGCTCTCGGCGGTGATTTTGCTGGTGGTGTCGCTCGCGGGCATCTTCGCGTACTCGCTTTCCACGCTCGGCATCATCGACCCGGTGACGCGCGCCATCGTGGATTCGGGCCTTGGCGAATACGGCATCCTGGCGCTCTTGATCCTGCTGCTCATCACGGTGGGCATGTTCCTGGACGGCGTGTCGATCTTCCTGATCTTCGTGCCGCTGCTGCTGCCGATCGTGCAGCACTACAAGTGGGATCCGGTGTGGTTCGGCGTGATCCTCACGCTCAAGGTGGCGCTCGGCCAGTTCACGCCGCCGCTCGCGGTCAACCTGATGGTGTCGTGCCGCATCGCGAAGGTGCGCATGGAAGAGACCGTGCCGTGGGTGGGCTGGATGCTGTTCTCGATGTTCGTGGTGATGGTGCTGGTGATCGCGTTTCCTGAGCTCGCGCTCTGGTTGCCGCGCAAGCTGGGTTATTGAAATGGGGCGGTGCGTTTGGATGCTTTGTTCAGGGCGCGCTCCCGCCGACGGGGTACCTTGCTCCGCGAATGTCCTCCGGCCTTCGGCCTCCCCCTTGATTTCGCTGCGCAAGGCACCCCATCGACGGGAGCGTTGGACAGAGCCGTCGTTGATCGGCTGTGCACTCAGAGCGTGCCCAGGTGCACAGGGCATCGGGTGCTCCCCGCAGCGAAATCAAGGAGGAGGCCGCAGGCCGGGGGACATTCGCGGAGGGGAGTACCCGGTGGCCTGTGCACGCGCCCTGAAACAGCATCGCCCCGAACGTTCCCGAAAAACATCCATCGCTTAGTTGTGTTCAGAAAACAAGGAGACCTCTCATGAAATTCCGCCGCACCCTGCTCGGCCTTGCCGCCGCAGCCACCGCCCTGGGCATGTTCTCGACCGGCGCCATGGCGCAGGCCGCCTACAAGCCCGAATACAAGATGTCCCTGGTGCTCGGCCCGCCCACCCCCTGGGGCCAGGCCGGAAAAATCTGGGCCGACCTCGTCAAGGAGCGCACCCAGGGCCGCATCAACATCAAGCTGTACCCCGGCGTGTCCCTCATCCAGGGCGACCAGACCCGCGAATTCAGCGCGCTGCGCCAGGGCGTGATCGACATGGCCGTCGGCTCGACCATCAACTGGTCGCCGCAGGTCAAGCAGCTCAACCTCTTCTCCATGCCCTTCCTGATGCCCGACTACGCGGCCATCGACGCCCTCACCCAGGGCGAAGTCGGCAAGGACATGTTCAAGACCCTCGACAAGGCCGGCGTCGTGCCGCTCGCCTGGGGCGAGAACGGCTACCGCGAGATCACCAACTCGAAGAAGCCGATCAAGTCCCCCGCCGACCTCAAGGGCATGAAGATCCGCGTCGTCGGCTCGCCGATCTATTCCGACATGTTCACCGCGCTCGGCGCCAACCCCACGCAGATGAGCTGGGCCGACGCGCAGCCCGCGCTCGCCAGCGGCGCCGTCGACGGCCAGGAGAACCCGCTCTTCCTGTTCACCGTGCTCAAGATGCAGAATGTGGGCCAGAAGTTCGTGACCACCTGGGGCTACGTGGCCGATCCGCTGGTGTTCGTGGTCAACAAGGAAATCTGGGCCTCGTGGACGCCGGCCGACCAGGCCATCGTGCGCCAGGCCGCCGTCGATGCCGGCAAGCAGGAAATCGCGCTCGCGCGCAAGGGCCTGGTGGAAGCCGACAAGCCGGTGCTCAAGGACATTGCCGCCATGGGCGTCACCGTGACCCAGCTCACGCCCGCCGAGCGCGAAGCCTTCGTGAAGGCCACGCGGCCGGTGTACGACAAGTGGAAGTCGACCGTGGGCGCGGACCTCGTGGCCAAGGCCGAGAAGGCCATCGCGGCGCGCCAGAAGTAAAGCTCGCGTCCCCGTGGATCGGGGTGGAGGCCGCGACAATGCGGCCATGCACACCCTGATCATCGACACGGACCCCGGCGCGGACGACGTGATCGCGCTGCTGTTCGCCCTGGCGGCGCCCGAATCGCTCGCGGTGCAGGCGCTGACCACGGTGGCCGGCAACGTGCCGCTGGCCAAGACCTCGCGCAACGCGCGCCTCGCCTGTGAATGGGCCGGCCGGCCGGAGATTCCGGTGTACGCGGGTGCCGAACGGCCGCTGCAGCGCACGCCGATCTACGCGGCCAACATCCATGGCCGCGAAGGCATCACGGGCGTGAAGGTGCACGAGCCCGCCGTACCGCTGGCCGAAGGCCATGCGGTCGACTACCTGGTCCGCACGCTGCGCGCCGCGCCCGAAAAAAGCGTGACGCTCGCGATGCTCGGCCCGCAGACCAACCTGGCGCTCGCGCTCGAGCAGGCGCCCGACATCGTGCGCGGCCTGCGCGAACTGGTGCTCATGGCCGGCGCGCACTTCAACGGCGGCAACATCACGCCCACGGCGGAGTTCAACGTGTTCGCCGATCCGCATGCGGCCGAGGCCGTGCTGAAGTGCGGCGTGCCGATCACCATGCTGCCGCTCGACGTCACGCACAAGATCCTCACGAGCGACGAGCGCATCGCGCGGCTGCGGAGCCTCGGCAACCGGGCCGGCGCGATCGTCGCCGACATCCTCGACGCCTATGCGCCGCAGGAAATGCAGCACTACGGCATGCTCGGCGGGCCGGTGCATGACGCGACCGTCACGGCCTACCTGCTGCAACCCTCGCTCTTCCAGGGCAGGCGCATCCACGTCGAAGTCGACAGCCGAGAGGGCATGGGCTTCGGCCAGACCGCGGCCGACTGGCACGGCAGTTTGAACCGCCCCGCCAACGCGAACTGGATCGTCGATGGCGATGCGCAGGGCTTCTTCGACCTGCTGACGGAGCACATCGCGCGGCTGCCATAGGCTCCGGGTAAATAAAAAAGCCACGCTGCGAACAGCGTGGCTTTTGCTTTTTGGTGCCGCAGCGAATCGATCAGTGCTGCAGGATTTTGTTCAAGAAATCCTTCGTGCGCGGCTGACGGTTTTCCGGGTGGCTGAAGAACTCGTCCTTCGGGCAGTCTTCGAGGATCTTGCCGCCCACGTCGATGAAGATCACGCGGCTCGCCACCTTGCGCGCAAAGGCCATTTCGTGCGTGACCACCATCATGGTCATGCCGTCCTTGGCCAGGCTCACCATCACGTCGAGCACTTCGCCGACCATTTCGGGGTCGAGCGCCGAGGTGGGTTCGTCGAACAGCATCACGATCGGGTCCATGCTGAGCGCGCGGGCAATGGCCACGCGCTGCTGCTGGCCGCCCGAGAGCTGGCCCGGGAACTTGTCCTTGTGCGCCATCAGGCCCACGCGGTCGAGCATCTTGAGGCCGCGGGTCTTGGCCTCGTCGGGGCTGCGGCCCAGCACCTTGATCTGCGCGATCGTGAGGTTCTCGGTGACCGACAGGTGCGGGAACAGCTCGAAGTGCTGGAACACCATGCCGACCTTGGAGCGCAGCTTGGGCAGGTTGGTCTTGGGGTCGTGCAGTGGGATGCCGTTGACGGTGATCTCGCCCTTCTGGAAGGGCTCGAGCGCATTCACGGTCTTGATGAGGGTGGACTTGCCCGAGCCCGAGGGCCCGCACACCACCACCACGTCGCCCTTGGAGATGCTCACCGAACAATCGTTGAGCACCTGCACCGGGCCATACCACTTCGAGACGTTCTTGATTTCAATCATTTTTTCGGACATTTCTTTCTCCGGTTCAGCCACTCGGCTAGCGAATGATGGCGATCTTCTTGTGGAGGCGCTTGACGAGCCACGACAAGGCATAGCACATGATGAAGTAGACGACCGCCGCGAGCAGGTAGGCCTCGATCGGACGGCCGAAGTTCTTGCCCGCGGTCTCGAAGCCCTTGAGCATGTCGTAGGCGCCGATGGCGTAGACCAGCGAGGTGTCCTGGAACAGGATGATGGTCTGCGTGAGCAGCACCGGCAGCATGTTCCGGAAGGCCTGCGGCAGCACGATCAGGCGCATGTTCTGGCCGTAGGTCATGCCGACCGCCTGGCCCGCATTCACCTGGCCGCGCGGAATCGACTGGATGCCCGCGCGCATGATCTCGCTGAAGTAGGCCGCCTCGAAGGCGATGAAGGTGATCACGGCCGAGATTTCCGAGCGGTAGTTCGAGCCGATGGAGCCGAAGGCCGCGTAGAACGAGGCCGGCACCAGCAGGAAGAACCACAGGATCACCATCACCAGCGGAATGCTGCGCATGCCGTTGACGTAGATGGCGGCGGGCGCGTCGAGCCACTTCTTGCCCGACAGCCGCATCAGCGCCAGCACGGTGCCGAAGAGCACGCCGCCGATGGTGGCCACGATCGTCAGCATGATGCTGAAGTAGAAGCCCTTGACGACAAAGTTGCTGATGACGTCCCAGTTGTAGAACGACAGGTCGAGATTCATCATGTCAGTGTCCCCCGCCGCCGCTGGCCGAGACGATGAAGCCCGGCACGCGCGTCTTCTTCTCGATGAAGGCCATGATGCGGTTGATCGCAAAGGCCGAGATCACGTAGAGCCCCGTCACCGCCAGGTACACCTCGATGCCGCGCGAGGTTTCTTCCTGCGCCTGCATCGCGAACATCGTGAGCTCGGTCACCGACACGGCAAACGCCACCGACGAGTTCTTGAAGATGTTCATCGTTTCGCTCGTGAGCGGCGGAATGATGATGCGGTAGGCCATCGGCAGGATGACGTAGCGGTAGTACTGCGGCGTGGTGAAGCCCACCGCCATGCCCGCGTAGCGCTGGCCCTTGGGCAGCGCCTGGATGCCCGAGCGCACCTGCTCGGCAATGCGCGCCGACGTGAAGAAGCCCAGCGCCAGCACCACCAGCACGAAGCTGGGCACGCCCTTCATGACCGGGATCATGGCCGGAATCACGTGGTACCAGAGGAAGATCTGCACCAGCAGCGGAATGTTGCGGAACAGCTCGACCCAGGCATTGCCCAGGCGCATGAGCCATGGACTGTCGGGCAAGGTGCGGATGATGCCGATCAGCGAACCCAGCACCAGCGCGACGATCAGCGCCAGCAGGGCCACGGACACGGTCCAGCCCCATGCGGACAGCATCCACTCCCAGTAGGTCGGGTACTTCCCGCCCGGGTCTTGCAAGAAGACCTGCCAATCCCAGTTTGATCCCATCGGGGACTCTCCTTCTTTCAGATTTCCAGACTGCTGGCTTGCAGAGGCCATGCCCGCGCGCCGCATTTGCGAAAACAAACGCCCGCCGGGGGCGGCGGGCGTTGCGCGGATGACCTTGCCGTGTTTACTTCTTGGCGGCGTAGTCTTCCATCGGCTTGTCGTTCGGGTTGGCCCAGGCGGCCTTCGTGGCGTCGGACAGCGGCAGGTTCACCGTGACGTTGGCCGGCGGGATCGGCTTCAGGAACCACTTGTCCCAGAGCTTGGCAAGGTCGCCGTTCTTGATCTGTGCCTTGATGCTGTCGTCCACCACCTTCTTGAAGGCCGGGTCGTCCTTGCGGATCATGATGGCGATGGGCTCGACGCTGAGCACTTCGCCGACGATCTTGAAGTCGGCAGGCGACTTCGACTTGGCGATGTTCGAGGCCAGGATGGAGCCGTCCATCACGAAGGCGTCGGCGCGGCCCGATTCGAGCAGCAGGAAGCTGTCGGAGTGGTCCTTGCCATAGAGCTCCTTGAAGTCGATGCCGCCGGCGCGCTCGTTCTTGCGCAGGGTCTGCACCGAGGTGGTGCCGGTGGTGGTGGCCACGGTCTTGCCGTTGAGGTCCTTGATGCCGTTGATGCCCGAGTTGGCCTTGACCGCGATGCGCACTTCTTCCACGTAGGTGGTCACGGCGAAGGAGACATCCTTCTGGCGCGTGGCGTTGTTGGTGGTGGAGCCGCATTCGAGGTCGACGGTGCCGTTCTGCACCAGGGGCACGCGGTTCTGCGAGGTGACGGGCTGGTACTTGGTTTCCAGCTTGGCAAGGCCCAGGTGCTTCTGGATGTCCTTGATGATGTTGGCGCAGATGTCGTAGTGGAAGCCGGTGTACTGGCCGTTGCCCAGCGTGTACGAGAGGCCGGAAGATTCCCGCACGCCTTCGGTGATGCTGCCCGAGGCCTTGATCTTGGCCAGGGTGTCATTGGCCTGTGCAAAAGCGCCGCCGGCAGCCAGGGCTGCGATTGCCAATGCCAATACTTGCTTGTTCATACGGAAAACTCCTGAGGTGACTGGAAGATACAGATACAACGAAATTCTAGACATTCACGTGATGGGGAATACCCGGGCCAACCCGGTGCATTCTCGACGACGGCCGCACCGGCCGCGCACATTCGGGCGCTGTCGTGGTGCAGGTGGACCCATTGGCATTGTCCGACTTTCACTAAGCAGCCTTTGTGCCCGAGGGCTCGGCAGCCGGCGGCACCGGCGCGGACAGGCGCACCGGCTGGGTCAGGTTCTCGGGCACGAGCAGCGCCTCCATCTCGGCGCGGGTCATGATGCCGAGCGATTCGGCCACCAGGTCGATGGGCCCGCCGGTGGCCAGCGCGGTCTTGGCGATGAGCGCCGCCTTCTCGTAGCCGATCAGCGGATTCAGGGCGGTGACCAGCGTGACCGATTCGCGCACCCGCTTGGCCAGGAACTCCCGGTTCGCCTCGATGCCTTCGACGCAGTTGTGCTGCAGCGTGTTGCAGGCGTTGCTCAGGTGCTTGATGCTCTTGAACAGGCTCCATCCCATGATCGGCTCGAAGGCGTTGAGCTGCAGTTGGCCGGCCTCGGACGCCATGGTCACGGTGATGTCGTTGCCGATGACCTCGAAGGCCACCTGGTTCATCACTTCCGGGATCACCGGATTCACTTTGCCCGGCATGATCGACGAGCCGGCCTGGCGCGCCGGCAGCCGGATCTCGCCGAAGCCGGCCTGCGGCCCGCTGGAGAGCAGGCGCAGGTCGTTGCAGGTCTTGCTGAGCTTGGTGGCCACGCGCTTGAGCACGCCCGACAGCTGCACGAAGGCGCCGGTGTCCTGCGTGGCCTCGATGAGGTTGGCGGACTGCTTGAGCGGCACGCCGGTCTGCTCGGCCAGGTACTGGCAGGCCAGGTTGGCATAGCCGTGCGGCGCGTTGATGCCGGTGCCGATGGCGGTGGCGCCCAGGTTGATTTCCTCGATGAGCGCGCGCGCCTCGCCCAGCCGGGCCTCGTCCTCGCCGATCATGACGGCGTAGGTCAGGAACTCCTGGCCCAGCGTCATGGGCACGGCGTCCTGCAGCTGGGTGCGGCCTATCTTCAGGATGTCCTTGAATTCGAGCGCCTTGGCTTCGAAGCTCTTGCGCAGCGCCGCCATGGATTCGAGCAGCCGGCCGATGGCGAACCACAGCGCCAGCCGCACCGCCGTCGGATAGACGTCGTTGGTGCTCTGCGAGGCGTTGACGTGGTCGTTGGGATGCAGCACGTCGTAGCGGCCCTTTTCGTGGCCGAGCTTCTCGAGCGCGAGGTTGCAGATCACCTCGTTGGCGTTCATGTTGGTGGAGGTGCCGGCGCCGCCCTGGATCACGTCGACCACGAACTCGTCGAGCAATTTGCCTTCGATGAGGTCCTCGCAGGCCAGGATGATGGCGGCCGCGCGGTCGCGGTCGATGGCGCCGAGGTCGGCATTGGCGCGCGTGGCGGCCTTCTTCACGAAGGCCAGCGCGCGCACCAGGTCGGGCATGGCCGACACGCGGGTGCCGGAAATGGCGAAGTTCTCGACCGCGCGCGCCGTGTGCACGCCCCAGTAGGCAAAGGCAGGAATCTGCTTCTCGCCGAGAAAGTCGTGTTCGGTCCTGAAATTGGAGCTCATACAGGTTCCTCGGCTAAAAAAAAGCACGCGGATGGCGCGTGCCGTAAAGATTGCTGTGTGACAGCGGCAAAAAACTGCCGCGACTGTAGTGGCCGCGGGCCTGCGGCGCCAATGCCGTTTGCGGGGAGGCTTATGCGTTGCATTTATAGATTGTGCAGCGCACAAATTCCGCGCGTCAATCGATCGGATGGCGGTCAGCGGCCCGGCGGCTGGGCACCGACCAGGTACGACCACAGCGCATCGGCCGTGCGCTTGGGCTGCAGGCCCTCGGAGGCGGCGGCAGCCTTTGCCGAGCGGCCGGTACCGGTTTTCACGGGGGCCGCCGGCGTGCTCGGCCGCTCGCGGTAGGCGCGGATTTCCATCGTCGCCTCCAGGCTGTCGATCTCGGGCGGCAGCGCGCTCACGAGCTTGCGCGCCTTGATCTCCTTGCGCACCGCGCTCTGCGGCAGGAAGGCGATGCCGTGGCCTTCGAGCGCCATGACCTTCAGGCCTTCGGCCATGTCGGTTTCATAGACCCGGTCGAGGTGGATGGCGGTGCCCGACTCCTTCAGCAGCTGGTCGACCACCCGCCCCAGGTAGGCGCCGGGCGCATAGCCCAGGTAGGGCAACGGCTGGCCCGGCCGGCCGGGCAGCCGGAAGCGCGGCGCGCCGTCGGCGTCGGCCTTGACCCAGGGCGCCACGGTTTCCTCACCCAGGCTGACCATCTCGTACTTGTTGGCGTCGAGCTGCAGCGGCTGGGAAGGATGGTGGTAGGCGATCAGCAGGTCGCAGCTGCCCTCGACCAGGCGCAGCACGGCGTCGTGCACGTTGAGCGCGATCAGCCGGCTCTTGATGGGGCCGAAGTGCTCGCGCAGGCTGGTCACCCACGAAGGAAAGAAGGTGAAGGCCAGCGTGTGCGGCACCGCGATCTCGATCACGTCCTGCCCGGCGGCCGAGTGGCCGCGCAGCATGGCGCGGGTGCTCTGCAGCGACTGCAGCATCTCGATGGCCTGGCTGTAGAGGGTCTGGCCCGCGGGCGTGAGGCGCGTGGGGTAGGAACTGCGGTCCACCAGGTCGGTGCCGGCCCAGCCTTCGAGCGCCTGGATGCGGCGCGAGAACGCGGGCTGGGTCACGTGCCTCAACTGGGCCGAGCGGCTGAAGCTGCGCGTTTCCGCCAAACTGATGAAGTCTTCGAGCCACTTTGTTTCCATACGCGGCGATTATGCGAGCGCCGCGCCATACTGGGCTCCCCCTCCTTTTCCCGCATCCGCCATGCCTTCAGCCGATCTGCTCGACCTCAGCGCCACCGAACTCTCGCGCCGCATCGCGGCCCGCAGCGTGTCCTGCCATGAGCTGATGCAGGCCTCGCTGGCCCGCATCGAGGCGCTCAACCCGCGCTTCAACGCGATCGTCTCGCTGCGCGAACCCGAGGTGCTGCTGGCCGAAGCCCGCGAGCGCGATGCCGAACTGGCGCGCGGCGAACGGCGCGGCTGGATGCATGGCTTTCCCTTGGCGGTGAAGGACCTGAGCCATGCGGCCGGGCTGCCGACCTCCATGGGCTCGCCGCTTTCGCCGCGCTCGCCGGCGCGCACCGACAGCCTGCACGTCGCGCGCATGCGCGCGGCCGGCGCCATCGTGATCGGCAAGACCAACACGCCCGAATTCGGCCTGGGCTCGCACACCTACAACACCGTGTTCGGCATCACGCGCAACGCCTACGCGCCCGGGCGCAGCGCCGGCGGCAGCAGCGGCGGCGCGGCCGTGGCGCTGGCCCTGGGCATGCTGCCGGTGGCCGACGGCAGCGACATGATGGGCTCGCTGCGCAACCCGGCAGCATTCAACAACGTGATCGGCATGCGGCCCTCGCGCGGACGCGTGCCCGGCGACCCCGAGCAGGAGCTGTTCTTCCAGCAGCTGGGCACCGAGGGCCCGATGGGCCGCACGGTGGAAGACACCGCGCGGCTGCTCGCGGTGCAGGCGGGCTTCGATGTGCGCGTGCCGCTGTCGTCGCCGCAGGCACTGCCTTCGGCCGATGCCATCGCACTCGACGGCGACGGAAAAGGCCTGCGCATCGGCTGGCTCGGCAGCCTCTGGCCCGAACTGCCGCTGGCGCCCGGCATCCGCGAACTCGGGGAGCAGGCGCTCGGCACCTTCCGCGCCATCGGCTGCGAGGTCGAGCCCTGCACGCTCGACGTGCCGCGCGAGCACAACTGGAGCGCCTGGCTGCGGCTGCGCCAGTTGCTGGTCGGCGGCAAGCTCGGCGCCTACCTGAGCGACCCTCAGCTGTTCGCGCAGCTCAAGCCGGAAGCGCAGTGGGAAATCGAGCAGAGCCGGCACCTCGATGCGGCCTCGCTCTACCAGGCCTCGCTCTACCGCTCGAACGTGTACCGCGCGTTCCTCAGGCTGTTCGAGCGCTTCGATTTCGTGCTGGCACCGACCGCGCAGGTGTTCCCCTTCGACGCCGAACTGCACTGGCCCGCCGAGGTGGCCGGCGTGCCGAGCGACACCTACCACCGGTGGATGGAGATCGTGACGCCGTTCACGCTGGCGGGCTTGCCCACGCTCAATGTGCGCGCAGGTTTCGGCGAAGGCGGGCTGCCGATGGGCCTGCAGCTGTCTGGGCCAATCCATGCGGACCTCGACGTGCTGCGGCTCGGGCATGCCTATGACCAGGCCTGCGGCTGGGGCGTTCATCGCCCCCCGGTATTGGCTTGACTCCCTCCCCTTCCGGGGGAAGAAATCAGACCGGCGTCAACACACCACGCCCTGCAAAGTGCCCTTCGGCATTCGCAAGAAAATGGTCGACCGACTTCTGCGTGGCCTCGGGCGACCAGCCCGCCATGTGCGGCGTCAGCAGCACGTTGTCGAGGCCGACCAGCGGCTCGGGCCGTTTCGGCTCGCTTTCGTACACATCGAGGCCGGCTCCGGCAATGCGGTGCTCGCGCAGCGCAGCGGCCAGCGCCTCGGTATCGACCACGCTGCCGCGCCCGATGCTGACCAGATAGCCCTGCGGCCCGAGCGCATCGAGCACCTCGGCATTGACCAGGTGCCTGGTCGCCGGCCCGCCCGGCGCGGCCAGCACCAGGAAGTCGGCCCAGGCCGCAAGCGACTTCAGGTCGCCGAAGTAGCGGTGCGCCGCGCCTTCGCGCGGCTTGCGGTTGTGATAGCCGATCTCCATGTCGAACGCGGCCGCGCGCCTGGCGATCTTCTGGCCGATGGTGCCGAGCCCCAGGATGCCGAGCTTCTTGCCCGACACGTTCGGTGGCTGCGGAATGGCTTCGCGCCACACGCCTTCGCGGCACAGCCGGTCGAGCTTGCGGAACTCGCGCACGATGCCGATCAAAAGGCCGAAGGCATGGTCGGCCACGCAGTCGTCGTTGGTGCCCGCGCCGTTGGCGGTGGCGATGCTCCGCGCGCGCGTCGCTTCGAGCGGCACGCCTTCGTAGCCCGCGCCCATGCAGCAGACCAGCTCGAGCGCCGGCATGGCCGCGATCTCTTCGGGCGTGATGCCGATCACGCCGATGGTCAGCACCGCGCGGAATTTCTTGCCGTGCTCGGCAATGGCGGCGGCGCGCGCGGCGGGGTCGAAGGCATAGGTCATGTCATAGACCTCGGCAATCTGGGCCTGGTGGGCGCTCGAGAGGCTGTTGAGCACCAGCAGGGGGATCTTGGTCGGCACGTCTGAACTCCTGGATCGATTTGAAAAGATGAATGATCGGGCTACATCAGTGGCGTGGCTTCGCTTTTCTGCAAAGCCCACATCTGCGCATAGCGGCCCTGCTTCGCAAGCAGCTCGGCATGCCTGCCACGCTCGACGATCACGCCCGCTTCGAGCACCAGGATCTCGTGCGCGTCGACCACCGTCGAGAGGCGGTGCGCAATGACCAGCGTGGTCTTGTCCTGCGCGGCGCTCCTGAGTTCCGATTGGATGGCGCGCTCGTTGGCCGAGTCGAGCGCCGAGGTGGCCTCGTCGAAGATCACGATCGGCGGGTTCTTGAGCAGCGTGCGCGCAATGGCCACGCGCTGCTTCTCGCCGCCCGACAGCTTGAGGCCGCGCTCGCCCACGGTGGTTTCGTAGCCCTTGGGGGTGGCCGAGATGAAGTCGTGGATGCGCGCCGCGCGGGCCGCGCCTTCTACCTCTTCGCGCGTGGCACCTGGGCGGCCGTAGGCGATGTTGTATTCGACCGTGTCGTTGAACAGCACCGTGTCCTGCGGCACGATGCCGATGGCGCGGCGCACGCTGGACTGCTGCACTTCGCGGATGTCCTGCCCGCCGATGGTGATGCGGCCCTGCTGCACGTCGTAGAAGCGGTAGAGCAGCCGCGCGAGCGTCGACTTGCCCGAGCCCGAGGGGCCGACCACGGCCACCGTCTTGCCGGCCGGGATCTCGAAGCTCACGTGCTTGAGGATGGGACGGTCGGGCTCGTAGGCGAAGCTCACGTCTTCGAAGCGGATGGTGGAGTCGACGCCAGCGAGCGGCTGCGCGCCGGGCGCATCGCGCACTTCGCGCTCCTTCTCCATCAGCACGAACATCTTGTCGAGGTCGGTCAGGCTCTGCTTGATCTCGCGGTAGATCACGCCCAGGAAGTTGAGCGGAATGTAGAGCTGGATCATGAAGGCGTTGACCATCACCAGGTCGCCCAGCGTCATGCGGCCTTCGACCACGCCCGAGGTGGCGCGCCAGAGCATCAGCACCAGGCTGGTCGCGATGATCAGCTGCTGGCCGATGTTGAGCATGCTCAGCGTGCGCTGGCTCTTGATGGCGGCCTTGCGGTAGCGGTCCAGGCTGGCGTCGTAGCGCCTGGCCTCGAACTCCTCGTTGTTGAAGTACTTGACGGTTTCGTAGTTCAGCAGCGAATCGACCGCGCGGCTCTGGGCCATGGAGTCGAGCTCGTTCATGGTCTTGCGGAACTGGGTGCGCCACTCGGTGACGGTGACCGTGAAGGTGATGTAGAGCACCAGCGCCGCGGCCGTGATCCAGACGAACAGCGAATCGAACTTCACGCCCAGGATGGTGAGCACCAGTGCCAGCTCGATCAGGGTGGGCACGATGCTGTAGAGCGACATCGAGATGAGCGAATGCACGCCGCGCGTGCCACGCTCGATGTCGCGCGTCATGCCGCCGGTCTGGCGCTCCAGGTGGAAGCGCAGGCTCAGCGAATGCAGGTGGCCGAACACCTCCAGCGCGATCTGCCGCGCCGTGCCCTCGGTGGCCTTGGCGAAGATCAGCTCGCGCAGTTCGCCGAAGAGCGCGGTCGAAAAGCGCAGCAGCCCGTAGGCCAGCAGGAGCCCGAGGGGCACGATCAGCAGCGCCTGCGCCATGTCCGGCTTGGGCGTCATGGTGTCGATCAGATCCTTGAGCAGCACCGGCACGCCCACGTTGGCCACCTTGGCGCCCACCATGAAGCCGAGCGCGGCGATCACCCGCCACTTGTACTGCCAGAGATAGGGGAAAAGGCGCCGCAGCGTCGCCCAGTCGGAGCGGTCGCTGCGCGCCGGCGCGTGGCCGGTGGCGGTATGGGACGGGGGAGGTAGGGCTTCGCCGCTGCGGCGCATGAGGGACAATCGTGGTTGCTTTGTTTGTTCCAGATTGTGCCCATGTCCGATATTTCCAGCGCTGCCGCCGCCGCAACCCTCAAGAGCCTGCCCACCGACATGGAGCTGGTGCTCAAGGTCATTCCGATGCCGGCGGACTGCAACGCCAATGGCGACATCTTCGGCGGCTGGGTCATGGCGCAGTGCGACCTGGCCGGCTCGGTCATTCCGGCACGCTATGCCAAGGGCCGCCAGGCCACGGTGGCGGTCAACGAATTCATCTTCAAGCAGCCGGTGCGGCTGGGCGACATCCTCTCGTTCTATTCGAAGCTGGTGCGCATCGGCCGCACCTCGGTCACGGTCACGGTCGAGGTGTTTGCCGAGCGCTTCCGGGCGCAAGGCGAATACATCAAGGTGACGCAGGCCACCTTTACCTACGTGGCCATCGACGACAACGGCCGGCCCCGGCCCATTGAGCAGCAGCCCTGAGCGCGCTCACAGCGCCGGGTCGCGCACCCGCTCGAAGCGTTCGAACTCGCGGTTGACCCAGCGCCCGTCGAGCCGCTCGGTGCGGCGGATGTAGACGGCCTGCACGATGTCCCGCGTGTGGGCGTCGATCTCGATCGGGCCGCGCGGGCTCTCGAGCTTCAGTCCCCGGAAAGCATCCACCAGCTGCTCTGCGCTCGCGCCGCCGCGCGCGGCGGGCGAGCTCATTGCGGCATCGGCCGCCGCGAGCGCATCGTGCGCCGCCACCGCGAAATAGCCGGGCCGCAGGTGGCTGCCGTACTCGGTCTCGAAGACGCCGGTGAAGCGGCGGTTGGCCGCCGAGTCGTGGGCAAACGAATAGTGGTGGCTGGTCACGAGGCCATCGGCCAGTTCGCCGATGCCTTGGAGGTAGTGGTCGTCGGTGGCGTCGCCGGTCGCGAGCAGGCGGATGCCGGTGTCGGCCATGCCGCGGTCGCGCCAGAACTTGAGGAAGGTCGCGGGCATCTGGCCCGAAGGCAGGAAGAAGAACACCGCCTGCGGCCTGAGCTCGCGCAGCCGCAGCATGTAGGCCGAATGGTCCAGCGTGTTGAGCGGCACGCGCAGCATCGCGCCGATGCGCCCGCCGCCGGCGGTGATGGCCGAGACAAAAGCGCTCTCGGCATCGACGCCCGAGGCGTAGTCGGCCACCACGGTGCAGACATCGCGCAGCCCTTGCTGGACCGCCCAGCGCGCCAGCGGCATCGTGACCTGCGCAATGGTGAAGGACACCCGCACCGCGAACGGGCAGCGCGCCGTGATGCCTGACGAGGCCGCATTCATCACCAGCAGGGGCACCTTGGCCTGCGTGGCCACCGCGCCGACGGCGTAGGCGTTGGAACTGAAGTCCAGCCCCGCGAGCAGGTCCACGCGCTCGCTCTCCACCAGGTCCTGCGCATGGCGGCGCGCCTGCTCGGGCGCGCTGCCGGGCACGTCGCGGCGCAGCAGTTCGACCGGGCGCCCCGCGATGCGCTGGTTGTGGGCAGCAAGCCAGACCGACATGCCGGCATCGAACTGCCGCCCACCGGCCGCATAGGGGCCGGACCAGGAGCCGATGAGGCCGATGCGCAGCGGCCGCACGCGGGCCAAGACCAGCGAAGGCGCGGCCAGGGTGCCTGCGAGCAGGCCTAAAGTACGCCTGCGCACGGCGTCGATTGCTACTTTTTCAGTAGCATCATTCGCCCACTGGGTGGACGTTGCCGGCGATCGTGTCTCGAAAACTTGCACGGCATCAGTGTACGCATGCGCCGTGGGCCGGCAAGCGTGGAAACGCGCCTCAGACTTTCGAGAAATCGGGCTTGCGCTTCTCCATGAAAGCGCCGAAAGCCTCGCGCGCCGCGGGTTCGCGCAGCATGCGGCCGAAGCTCGCGCCTTCTTCGTCCATGCGTTCGAGCACGGCCGGCATCTGCGCCTTCTTCAGCAGGCGCTTGGTCTCGACCAGCGCGCTCAGCGGCTTGGCCGCGAGCTTGCGGGCCTGCACCTGCGCGATGGCATTGGCTTCGGTCGGCGGCACGATGCGGTTGACCAGGCCCACTTCGAGCGCGGCCTCGGCCATGAAGGGTTCGCCCAGCAGCAGCGCCTCGGCCGCGCGGTGGTAGCCCAGCATCTGCGGCACGAGCAGGCTCGATGCCGCCTCGGGGCACAGGCCCAGGTTCACGAAAGGCATCGAGAACGCCGCGTTGTCGCCCGCGTAGACCAGGTCGCAGTGGAACAGCATGGTGGTGCCGATGCCCACGGCCGGGCCGCAGACCGCCGCCACGATGGGCTTGGGAAAGGCCGCGATGCCACGCAGGAAGCGGAACACCGGCGAATCCTTGCCGGCCGGCGGCGCGTTGAGGAAGTCGCCGATGTCGTTGCCCGCGCTGAAGATGGTGGGGTCGCCCTGGATCAGCACGCAGCGCACGGCCGCATCGCCCTCGGCCGCGGCCAGTGCATCGGCAAGCTCTCCATACATGCTGCCGGTGATCGAGTTCTTCTTGTCGACGCGGTTGAAGGTGAGGGTCATCACACCGGCTTCGGTGTGGACGAGGATGTCGCTCATGGGAATGGTCCTTGGATGAAAACGGTTTGTTTGCCTGGATGGCGGCGCAGTGGTCAGGCGTCGAGGGCTTCGCGCACGAAATCCAGGCGGTCCTGGCCCCAGAACATCTGGTCGCCGACGAACATGGTGGGCGCGCCGAACACGCCACGCGCCACCGCTGCCTGCGTGACGGCCTTCAGGCGGTCCTTCACTTCCTGCGTGCCGGCCAGCGCGAGCAAGGCGGCGGCGTCGAAGCCCGCATTCTGCAAGACGGCGGCCACGGTGGCCGGGTCGTTCATGTTCTTCGGCTCGACCCACATCGCGTGGAAGACGGCATCGACGTATGCGCCAAAGCGTGCCGGCTCCTTCATCTGGAGGCCGGTCGCGCCGCGCATCAGCAGCAGCGTGTTGATGGGAAAGTGCGGGTTGTGCACGAAGGGCACGCCGTAGCGTTTGGCAAAGCGCTGCAGGTCGATGGTCATGTACGGCGCCTTGGGCACCACCTCGACCGGCGAACGATTGCCGGTGGCCTGGAACACGCCGCCCAGCAGCATGGGCTTCCACACCAGTTCGGCGCCGGTGTCGGCGCACACATGGGGCAGCTGCGTGGCGGCGAGGTAGGCGGCGGGGCTGCCGAAGTCGAAATAGAACTCGACTGTTTTTGTCATTGGGGTCTCCTTATGGGGTGCGCTCGTTCTTGGCGCTGTTGTTTCAGGGCGTGTGCACAGGCCACCGGGTACTCCCCTCCGCGAATGTCCCCCGGCCTGCGGCCTCCTCCTTTATTTCGCTGCGGGGAGCACCCGATGCCCTGTGCACCAGGGCACGCCGCTGGTGAACCGCTGATCAACGACCGCTCTGTCCAACGCTCCCGCCGATGGGGTGCCTTGCGCAGCGAAATAAAGGGGGAGGCCGAAGGCCGGAGGACATTCGCGGAGCAAGGTACCCCGTCGGCGGGAGCGCGCCCTGAATCGGCAGGCACAACGCGACGAACAATCAAACGGACCGAAGTCATCTCAGAACTTCTCCGACCAAGGCCGCAGATCGAGCTCATGCGTCCAGGCGTCACGCGGCTGCGCGTGCAGCATCCAGTAGCTGTCGGCGATGTGCTCGGGGTTCAGGATGCCGTCGCTCTCCTTCAGCGCATAGCGCTCGGGAAAATTGCTGCGGATGAACTCGGTGTCGATGGCGCCGTCGACCACCACGTGCGCCACATGGATTCCCTGCGGCCCGAGCTCGCGCGCCATCGACTGGGCCAGCGCGCGCAGCGCCATCTTTGCGCCCGAAAACGCACCGAAGTTCGCCGCACCGCGCAGCGACGCCGTGGCGCCCGTGAAGATGATCGTGCCGCGGTGCCCGCTCTTCGGCATCGCGCGCGCCACCATGCGCCTGGCCACTTCGCGCCCGTTGAGAAAGCCCGAGAAGCAGGCCATCTCCCACACCTTGAAATACTTGCGCGCGGTCTCGGCGAGGATGCTCTCGGGCACGTTGGCGCCGATGTTGAACACCATCACCTCGATCGACCCGATGGTCGATTCGATCTGCTCGACGAGCGCCACCACTTCTTCTTCCTTGCGCGCATCGCAGCCGAAGGCATGGGCGCGGCCGCCCGCGGCCTCGATCTGCGCGACCAGCGGCTGCAGCTTGTCGAGGCTGCGGCGCGTGACGCAGGTGGCATAGCCCTCGCGCGCGAAGCGGCGGGCAATGGCGCCGCCGGTGGCGTCGCCGGCACCGACGATGAGTGCGGCTTTGGCGAGTGCCATGGTCACGAGCGCCGCGCCGGGCCGCCCCAAGCAAGCGAGCGCCCCCTCGGGGGGCAGAGAGGACACGAAGTGCCGAACGTGGGGGTCATATTCATTCCTTGTAGTAGACGATCTGGTTCGAGGTGGCGAGCAGCACGCCCTGCTCGCTCCACAGATGCGCCTTCTGGTCGAAGAAGCCGTTGAAGAACTGCTGCCCCACCGCGCGGCCCAAGAGGTAGCCCGTGCCGACCTCGGCCAGTTGCGCCGGACCGGCATGGAAGTAGGTGGTGATCGACACCGTGCCGGCCGGCACATGCCTGGCGCGGCGCAGCCAGACGCGCGGATAGAACACGTCGCTCATCGCGGCCAGCGAGGCAAAGTCCAGCGGCCGCGCCTGCGCGTCGCGCAGCCAGAGCCGGCTCTCGCTGTGATGCAGGCTCGCGTCCCACTTCGCGGGAATGCTGCCGCTGAACAGGCGCATCTCGTACTGGTCGAGCCAGGCCACGCCGGCCGGGCCGACGCTCAGGCGCTCGACCGTCTCGGGACTGGGCGCCTCGGGCATCGGCAGGTCGCTCTGGCCCCAGGTCTCGCGGCGCGCGGCCGTCACCACGGTGGCCGTGGTGGTCATGTTCGGCGCGCCGCTGGCGCCAGGCTGCGTGATCTGCACGGTCCAGTGCTGGGTCGAGCGGTTGGTGCGCACCGCCGTGGCCTGCACGTCGAATGCGCCGGCCTCCAGCGCGGCCGCGAAGTTGACGGTCAGCGCGATCGGCGTGCCCAGCACATCCGGATGCTGCATCACCGACTGCAGCGCAATGGCCGCGGTGGCGCCGCCGAACGGGCCGACCATGTTCCAGTAGTCCGGGCTCGTGGCACCGGTGAAGTGGCCCACGCGGATGTCGCTGTGCTGCAGGGCCAGGGCCCTGTCGAAGGGGTGTTGCATGCTCATGATGATTTGCAGTGTGCCTCCGGTGGATGGCGTCACGCAGTCGTGTGCGGGACGCCGGCTTGCTGCACTGCGGTAAGCGCGGCCAGCCGGTTCAGCTTGTCGACCGTGCTCGGCCACAGGCTCTGGCTGAACTGTTCGCGGAAGAAACCGAAGTGCCCGATGCGCCGCGCCTGCACGTCGGCCGGCGCAATGCGCTCCATGGCGCGCGGCGCGCCGGCATAGAAGCTCAGCAGGCTTTCGGTGCCGGCGAGCGTCATGAGCTCGTCGTCGGTGATGGACAGCGCGAGCACCGGGAAGCGCACGCGCCCGTAGCTCTGCAGCGCCAGATCGCCTTCGGCGCCCACGCTGTAGCGCGGGTGGAGGCACCAGCGCCGCCATTGCAGGATCACGCCGCGCGGCAGGTCGCCCACCTTCTTCAGCCGGCGGCCCGGAAAGTAGCCGCACAGCCGCGTGGCCAGCGGCACGAGCACGAACCAGAAGTAGAGGATGCTGCGCTTGAGCTTCGGCGCGTTCTCGCGCCAGTAGCCGCTGCCGGCCGCGATGCTGACGAGGCCGTCGACCTGCTCGGGCCGCTGCAGGAAACCCGGCAGCTGTGCGCCCAGGCTGTGGCCGAGGAGATAGAGCGGCTGTTCGGGCAGCGCGGCCTTGGCGGCATCGATCACCGCTTCGTAGTCGCGCGCCCAGTCGAACAGGTCGGCCTCGAAGCCGCGCAGCGAGGCGCCGTTGCGCGAATCGCCCGAGCCGCGGTAGTCGAAGGTCCAGACGCGCAGGCCCTGCTGCGCGAGCCACTGCGCGAAGGGTTCGTAGAACGACTGGCGCACGCCCATCGCGCCGCCGATCACGATGCTGGCGCGCGGTGCGCCGGCGGGCTCGTAGCGGCGCACCGCCACTTGCACGCCGTTGTCGACCGGGAGTTGCTGCTGCGTCTGCATGAAGTTGTCTCCTTCGTGTGCCGACACGCGTTGCGGTGTCTTGTGTTACCGGTCAGACGCGTTCAAAAATTCCTGCCGCGCCCTGCCCCATCCCCACGCACATCGTGACCATGCCGTACTTCAGGTTCTCGCGCCGCAGCGCATGCACCACCGTGGCCGCGCGGATCGCGCCCGTCGCGCCGAGCGGATGGCCGAGCGCGATGGCGCCGCCCATCGGGTTGACCTTGCTGGGGTCGAGCCCCAGCGTGTTGATCACCGCGAGCGACTGCGCGGCGAAGGCCTCGTTGAGCTCGAACCAGTCGATGTCCTCGTGCTTGAGGCCGGCATAGCGCAGCGCGGCCGGAATGGCCTCGATCGGGCCGATGCCCATGATGTGCGGCGGCACGCCCTTGCTCGCAAAGCTCACGAAGCGCGCGAGCGGCGTGAGGCCGTACTGCTTCACGGCCTTTTCGCTCGCGAGGATCAGCGCGCCCGCGCCGTCGGAAGTCTGCGAGCTGTTGCCGGCCGTGACGGTGCCGCGCGCGGCGAACACGGTGCGCAGCTTGGCCAGGCCTTCGAGGCTGGTGTCGGGGCGCGCGCCTTCGTCGAGGTTGACGGTGCGCGTCTTGGCGATCGATTCGCCGGTGGCGAGCTCCGGCGTGCGGTCGGTCACCTCGATGGGCGTGATCTCGTCCGTGAACTTGCCGGCCTTCTGCGCGGCCAGCGCCTTCTGGTGCGAGGCGAGCGCGAATTCGTCCTGCGCCTCGCGGCTCACCTTCCACTGCTGCGCCACCTTCTCGGCCGTGAGGCCCATGCCGTAGGCAATGCCGACGTCGCCTTCGCGTTCGAAGATGGAAGGCGACAGCGAGGGCGAGTTGCCCATCATCGGCACCATGCTCATGCTCTCGACGCCCGCCGCGATCATCACGTCGGCCTCGCCCACGCGAATGCGGTCCGCGGCCATCTGCACGGCCGACAGGCCCGATGCGCAGAAGCGGTTCACGGTGATGCCGCCGATGCTGGTCGGCAGGCCCGCGAGCACCGCACCGATGCGCGCGACGTTCAGGCCCTGCTGCGATTCGGGAATCGCGCAGCCGCAGATGATGTCCTCGATGGCCTTGGGGTCGAGGCCCGGCACGGCGGCGAGCGCTGCCTTGAGCGTGGTCGCGAGCAGGTCGTCGGGCCGGTAGTTGCGGAAGTAGCCGCGGTGCGACTTGCCGATGGGAGTGCGGGTGGCGGAGACGATGTAGGCGTCTTGGACTTGTTTGCTGCTCATGAAGAAGCTCCTGGATTTTCTTGCTCCTTCCCCCGCCGGGGGAAGGTTGGGATGGGGGCCGGCGGCGTCAATTCGGCAAGCCGGTTGGCAATCGCCTGGCGAACCCCATCAAGATTGGTGAACGGATCGTTCGATGCAAAGCGCAGCACATCGAAACCCCGCGCGCGGAAGAATGCGTCGCGTCGCGCGTCGTAGCCCTGCTGCAGCTGATGCTGCGATCCGTCGAGCTCGACGATCAGCTTGGGCGCAAGGCACGCGAAATCCGCGATGTAATTGCCCAGCGGATGCTGGCGCCGAAATTTCACACCCAACTGCTCAGCGCGCAGTCCACCCCAGAGCTTTCGCTCCGAGTCGGTCATCTCGCGGCGAAGCACCTGCGCGTTTGCGCGGGCGTTGGGCGTGGACTGGTTTCGCATCGTGCTTGGTTGGAGGTTGCCCCCATCCCTGCCTTCCCCCGGAGGGGGGAAGGAGAAATGCAGGTCAGTTGCGCACCGGCTTCCCCGTGCTCAGCATCCCCATGATCCGCTCCTGTGTCTTCGGATGCACGATCAGCGAGCAGAAGGCCTTGCGTTCCAGCGCCATCAGGTACTCCTCGGTCACGAGCGAGCCCGCGTCCACGTCGCCGCCGGTCACCACGTGCGCGATCAGGCTCGCGATGTGGAAGTCGTGCGCGCTGATGAAGCCGCCGTCGCGCATGTTCACGAGCTGGCCCTTGATCGTCGCGGCGCCGCTGCGGCCCGCCACGCGGAAGGTGCGGCGCAGCGGCGCGCGGTAGCCGGCGTCGGCCATGGCCTTCGCTTGCTGCAGCGCCACGTACAGCAGCTCGTCCTTGTTCGGCACGATGATGTCGCTCTCGAGCAGGTAGCCAAGCTTCTTCGAGTCGAGCGCGCCGGTGCCCACCTTGGCCATCGCGGCGGCGGTGAAGCCTTCGGTCAGGAACGGCAGCAGGTCGGTGCCCGTGGAAGCCGATGCGTTCTCGGCCGCGCGGCGTGCGATATACGTCAGGCCGCCCGCGCCGGGGATCAGGCCCACGCCGACTTCGACCAAGCCGATGTAGCTCTCCATCGCCGCCACGCGCTTCGACGAATACACGGCCAGTTCGCAGCCGCCGCCCAGCGCCATGCCGCGCACGGCCGAGACCACCGGCACGCTCGCGTAGCGGATCTTGAGCATCACGTTCTGCAGCTCTTCCTCCGCGCCTTCGACGGCGCCGATGCCCGCGACCACGAAGGCCGGCAGCATCGCCTGCAGGTCGGCGCCGACCGAGAACATCTCGTCGGGCGACCAGATCACCAGTCCCTTGTATTCCGCCTCTGCGAGCTCGACCGCAGCACCCAGCGCCTCGGCCACGTCGGGGCTGATCGCGTGCATCTTCGAATGGATGCTCGCGATGAGCACTTCGCCATCGAGCGTCCACACGCGCACATCGCCTTCGTCGCTGATCGTCGTGCCCGCAGTGTTGGCATCGACCGCGTTCGCGCCGAGCACACTCTCCGGGAACAGCTGGCGGTCGTGCACCGGCAGCCTGCGCTGCGGCACGAAGGTGTTCTGCGATGCGCTCCACGATCCTTCGGGCGTGTGCACGCCGCCGGCCTGCGCGACCGGGCCTTCGAACACCCACTTGGGCAGCGGTGCGCTGCTCAGCGCCTTGCCGGCGTCGATGTCTTCCTGCACCCACTTCGCGACCTGCGCCCATCCTGCCTCCTGCCAGAGTTCGAACGGGCCCTGCTTCATGCCGAAGCCCCAGCGCATCGCAAAGTCGATGTCGCGCGCGCTCTCGGCGATGTCGGCCAGGTGAACCGCGGCGTAGTGGAACCCGTCGCGCAGGATGGCCCAGAGGAACTGCCCCTGCGGCCCTTCGCTCTCGCGCAGGAGCTTCAGGCGTTCGCCCGCGGGCTTCTTGAGCATGCGGCCGTACA
This sequence comes from Variovorax sp. SPNA7, assembly GCF_033807855.1. Taxonomy (NCBI): domain Bacteria; kingdom Pseudomonadati; phylum Pseudomonadota; class Betaproteobacteria; order Burkholderiales; family Comamonadaceae; genus Variovorax; species Variovorax sp. SPNA7. Next base: position 843,926 of record NZ_CP138513.1, on the reverse strand, counting down.
CCTCGTCGGCCTTCGCGCCGGCGGGCAGGTACTCGCCGCTCTGCAGATCGAAGCGCAGGATGTCGCGGCCGACCTTCTTGAAGAAGCCGGCCTTGGTCTTCTGGCCCAGGTTGCCGAGTTCGAGCAGCTTGGCAAGCACCGGCGGCGTCGCGAAGTTGGCGTAGAACGGATCGGTCTCGGCGTTCAGGTTGTCCTGCAGCGTCTTCACGACGTGGGCCATGGTGTCCAGGCCCACCACGTCGGCGGTGCGGAAGGTGCCCGAGCTCGCGCGGCCCAGCTTCTTGCCGGTGAGATCGTCCACCACGTCGGGCGTGAGGCCGAACTTCTCGACCTCCTTCAGCGTGGCCAGCATGCCGGCGATGCCGACGCGGTTGGCGATGAAGTTGGGCGTGTCGTGCGCACGCACCACGCCCTTGCCGAGCGTGCTGGTGACGAAGGCCTCGAGATCGTCGAGCACCTGCGGCTCGGTGGTGGGCGTGTTGATCAGCTCCACCAGGAACATGTAGCGCGGCGGGTTGAAGAAGTGAATGCCGCAGAAGCGTGGCTTCAGGGCTTCGGGCAGCGCCTCGCTGAGCTTGGTGATCGACAGTCCCGAGGTGTTCGAGGCCAGGATCGAGTGCTTGGCCACATGCGGCGCGATCTTCCTGTACAGGTCGAGCTTCCAGTCCATGCGCTCTGCAATAGCTTCGATGACGAGGTCGCACTCGCCGAGCTTGGCCAAGTCGTCGTCGTAGTTGGCCTGCTCGATCAGCACCGCATCGGCCACGTCGCCGAGCGGCGCGGGCTTGAGCTTCTTGAGGTTGTCGATGGCGCGCGAGACGATGCCGTTCTTCGCTGCACCTTGAGCGACAGCTCCGGTCGCGTCTTTTGCAGCCAGATCGAACAGCACCACAGGCACGCGCACATTGACGAGGTGGGCCGCAATCTGCGCGCCCATCACGCCGGCGCCGAGCACGGCGACTTTCTTCACTTGGAATCGGGACATGTTGATTGGTATTTCTTGGATTGAAAACGCGGCGGTCTACTGGATACGGTTCCAGGTCTGGGTGCGCCAGAAAGGGCCCAGGTAGCCGCGTACCTCGAGCTTCTTGCCGCCGTCAATCGGCGTGAAGCTCGCGCGGTATTCCTTGCCGTTCTCGGGGTCGAGGATCTTTCCGCCTTCCCAGACGTCCTTGCCGTCGGCCTTCTTGCCGCCGCGGATGATGTCGAGCCCGGTGATGGGCTTGCCCTTGCGGTCGTCGCTGCATTCATCGCAGATCGCATCGGGCTTGGCGTCCTTCTTGAGCGACTTCTCGATGCGGCCGATGAGCGCGCCGTTCGCTTCACCGATGCGGATCTCGGCCTTGGCCTCGCCGGTCTTGTCGTCGACGTTGCGCCACAGCCCCACGGGCGTGGTCTGGGCCGCGGCCATGACGGCGGTGGCGGCAAGGACGATGGCTGCAAGCGTCGATTTCATGAACAGGCTCTTGATCGGACGATGAAAAATGACGAAGGCCTCAGGCTAGCGCCGCGTCTGTGTCCATCAGCACCTTGCTGCCGGCGCGTGCGGTGCGCATCAGCGTCGCGGTCTCGGGGAACAGCTTGGCGAAGTAGAAGCGCGCGGTCTGCAGCTTGGCGACATAGAACGGATCCGTGTTGCCGGCCGCGATCTGGCGCAGCGCGACCTGCGCCATGCGGGCGAACAGGTAGCCGAACACGAAGTGGCCGGCCACGCGCAGGTAGTCCACTGCGGCGGCGCCCACTTCGTCGGGGTTCTGGAAGCCCTTGAAGCCGATCTCGGTGGTGAACTTGGTGAGCTGGTCGCCCAGGCCCGCGATCGGGTTGATGAACTCGGCCATCTTCTCGTTCACGCCTTCTTCCTCCACCAGCTTCGCAACCAGCTTGCCGAACTTCTTGAGCGACGCGCCGTTGTTGCCCAGCACCTTGCGGCCCAGCAGGTCGAGCGACTGGATGGTGTTGGTGCCCTCGTAGATCATGTTGATGCGGTTGTCCCGCACAAACTGCTCCATGCCCCATTCCTTGATGAAGCCATGGCCGCCGAACACCTGCATGCAGGCGTTGGTCGCGATGTGGCCGTTGTCGGTGATGAAGGCCTTGACGATGGGCGTGAGCAGCGCCACCAGTTCGCCCGAGTCCTTGCGCACCTTCTCGTCGGGGTGGTGGTGCTCCTTGTCGAGCAGCATCGTGCAGAAGATCTGCAGCGCGCGGCCGCCTTCGGCATATGCCTTGGCCGTGAGCAGCATCTTGCGCACGTCAGGGTGCACGATGATCGGATCGGCTTCCTTGTCCTTGGCCTTCACGCCCGAGAGCGAGCGCATCTGGGTGCGGTCCTTGGCGTAGGCCAGCGCATTCTGGTAGGCCACTTCGGTCAGGCCGAGCGACTGGTTGCCCACGCCCAGGCGCGCGGCGTTCATCATCACGAACATGGCCTGCAGGCCCTTGTTGGGCTCGCCCACCAGCGAACCGGTGGCGCCTTCGATCACGATCTGCGCGGTGGCGTTGCCGTGGATGCCCATCTTGTGCTCGAGGCCGGCGCAGAAGATCGGGTTGCGTTCGCCGAGCGAGCCGTCGGCCTTGACCTTGTACTTGGGCACCACGAACAGGCTGATGCCCTTGCTGCCCTTGGGCGCATCGGGCAGGCGGGCCAGCACCAGGTGGATGATGTTGTCCGCCATGTCGTGCTCGCCGGCCGAGATGAAGATCTTGCTGCCGGTGATGCGGTAGCTGCCGTCGGGCTGCGGCTCGGCCTTGGTGCGCAAGAGGCCCAGGTCGGTGCCGCAGTGCGGTTCGGTCAGGCACATGGTGCCGGTCCATTCGCCGCTCGTGAGCTTGGGCAGGTAGGTCTTCTTCTGCTCTTCGGTGCCGTGCGCCACCAGTGCTTCGTAGGCGCCGTGCGAAAGGCCGGGGTACATGGTCCAGGCCTGGTTGGCGCTGTTGAGCATCTCGAACAGGCACTGGTTCACCACGAAGGGCAGGCCCTGGCCGCCGAAGGCCGGGTCGCACGAGAGCGCGGGCCAGCCGCCTTCGACGTACCTGGCGTAGGCGTCCTTGAAGCCCTTGGGCGTCTTGACTTCATGCGTGGTCTTGTCGAGCGTGCAGCCCTCTTCGTCGCCGCTGATGTTGAGCGGGAACGTGACTTCGGCCGCGAACTTGCCGGCCTCCTCGATCACCGCGTTGATGGTGTCGGCATCGGTCTCGGCATGGGCCGGCAGCGCCTTGAGTTCGTCGGCGACGTTGAGCACTTCGTGCAGCACGAACTGCATGTCGCGTACGGGTGGGTTGTAGCTGGGCATCCGGGACTCTCCTGGTCGAAAACTGAAAGGGAAAAAGAAAGAAAGGAAAAAGGGGTCGCTCAGCGCACCGGCTTGAGCCGGCGGGAAGCAGCGGGCCTGGCCGACGCCGCGGCTTCGGCGGGGGGCGCATCGGGCGTGGCGCTGCGCGCAAGGATGTTGTCGAAGCCGACATTCGCGCGGCCGATGGAGCCCGGCACCTGCAGGAAACGCGCCTCGTAGTGCAGCGCGAGGATCAGGCCGTGGATCTCGAAGGCCAGCTGCCGCTCGTCGGCGTCGGCGCGCAGATGGCCTTCGCTCTTGGCCTGCACGATCGCGCGCAGCACGGCCGCCTGCCAGATGCTGACCGACTCCACCAGCGCATCGCGCACCGGGCCGGGACGGTCGTCGAATTCGGAAGCGCCGCTGATGTAGATGCAGCCCGAGTCGATCTCGGCCGAGGTGCGCTTCATCCAGTTGGCGAACATGGCGCGCAGGCGCGGCAGGCCGCGCGGCGCTTCGAGCGCGGGAAAGAACACTTCCTGCTCGAAACGTGCGTGATACTCGCGCACCACGGAAATCTGCAGCTCCTCGCGCGAGCCGAAATGGGCAAAGACGCCCGACTTGCTCATCCTGGTGAGCTCGGCCACCGCGCCGATCGACAGGCCCTCGAGCCCGATCTGCGCCGCCAGCGCCAGCGCGGCGTCGACGATCACGGCCTTGGTCTGCTGGCCCTTCTGGGCAGCGCGGACCGGCTTGGCGGGAACGGCATTGACAGACATCGTGGAAGCTCCGGAATAAAACGAACGGTCGTTCTATTTTGCAGGGGCTTTGCACTTTTGGCTGTCAATGACCTTCCGCGATTGAAGGTTAATGGGGTGCGGGCGGCTGCGGCAGTGCCCGAAGCGGGACTGGGCGCTCTGGCGGCGACCGCCGTAACCTTCGGCACTTAAGTTCGCGGACGCTCTCCGTCACCGCGCCAGTTCGCGGCGGCTCAAGCCAAATTGAGTTTGCTCCCAATTGGCTCTGTGGGTTCTTTGATCGAATTCGGTATGAGGTATGCGTTGATGCTGTCTTTCAGCCGATCGCCGAAATCGAAGAGTTCGTCAACATTGGAAATAGAAATGCGTTCTTCTTCCTTGTTCGCGTCGAACAGCCCGACCACTAGCCTGCTCTCATTGTTGAATCTCAGTCGGCAGATCGGCTTGCGGTTGTTATCGTCAAAGAGGATGGCACAGTAGCTGGCAGCATCACGGATAAACACGCGGTTTGGCTTTACCAACGGGCGAAGGATCGCTCGGATGATCTGGAAGGCCTCCAACTCGATCTCCGACGGAACGAATGGATCGTCCGCTGCCTGCGCCAACGCCAACTCTTCCACCACCAGTCCCACTGGAATCAACGCAGTTTCAGGAGTCATTGCTCCCTTCAGTCGCTCATTGATCTTGTCGCCAACGAGTTGTTGAAAGGCGCGCTTCGTCACTAAGGTGAACTGGTCCTTAACTGCGTTCTTGAAATGCTTGCCAGCCAAGAACTCTGCTGATACGAGCCGCACGAATTCCTCGGGAGGGTTCATCATCCATTCACTCAATGTGTTCTGGATTGCGCGCGTGTACTTGAGGTGGTTTGCTGTGGTGAGGATGCTCTCAAGGTCGAAGATCGCCTTGGCAAATTTCTTCAGCTCTTCAACGTCTTGATCACGAAAATCGAGGATGTTGAACTCGAAGAAGGGCTTCTCGTCCATCTTGTTCGGCTTCTCAAGATCAGTGAAGAAGCGGTACACAACACCGTTGGTGAGAACTCCGAAGCGAGCCTCAGTCACATGAAAGTAGCGGAAGAGCTGGCTGGCATGGTTGATGTTCAGGTCACCACCGCTCTTCTTGCATTCGAAAAGCATGATGGGCTTGCCCTCCTTCAAGATCGCATAGTCAACCTTCTCGCCCTTCTTTGTTCCGACGTCTGCGATCAATTCCGGTGTGACCTCCAAAGGGTCGAAGACGTTGTAGCCGAGGAGTTGGATGAAGGGCATGACCATCGCGTTCTTGGTTGCCTCCTCAGTTTGGAGCAAGTCCTTGGCAACAGCCACTCGAGAAGCAAGCGATCTGACCTGATCAATGAAGTCCAATTTCCTGCTCCTTGATGTGTTGAACTGAGCGTGCACGCGTTGCGCAATGCTTGGGCATTCTCAGCAGAACCGGCTGCCGCTGCAAGATTTTGTTACTTACGTGTTTCGCCGATCGATTTGCACGCAAATTACCAAGGGATTACCCCGGTCTCGCGCATTGTTTGTGGAAGGCGAGGAGAAATCGGTTCGCGACGGCACCCCCTTGTATGAGTGGCTAGCGCTCACGACTTCCTCAAGCCGGCATGCAGTGGGTGTCTGCAAAGGCGTGGCGGAAGCTGATCTATAGAAGGTCAGAACGACGGCGGAGATGGTCGAGTGCCAACGGCTTGCACATCTACATCAGGCCGCCCATTCCCCTAGATCAGAACTCCTGCGACACCGGCCGCAGCACCACCTCGTTGATGTCCACGTCCGCCGGCTGCTCCACGGCATAGACCACCGCGCGCGCCACCGAATCGGCGGGAATCTGGTTGGCCTCGTAGAACGCCTTCACGCCGGCCGCGCTCTCGGCGTCGGTGCTGCCGAACTTCAGCTCCGACTCCACCGCGCCGGGCGAGACGATGGTCACGCGCACGCCGCTGTTGCCCATTTCGACGCGCAGCCCTTCGGAGATGGCGCGCACCGCATGCTTGGTCGCGCTGTAGACGGTGCCGATCGGCGTGAACACCTTGAGCCCCGCGATCGACGCCACGTTGACGATGTGGCCGCTGCCCTGCGCCTGCATGCGCGGCAGCACCGCGGCAATGCCGTAGAGCACGCCCTTGATGTTGACGTCGATGGTGCGGTCCCACTCGTCGACCATGAGCTTGTCGAGTGGCGACAGCGGCATCACGCCTGCGTTGTTGACCAGCACGTCGATGCGGCCGAAGGCCTCGACGGTGGCGGCCGCGAGTTGGTCCAGATCGGAGCGCCTGGCCACGTCGGTGGCCACGGCAATGGCCTCGCCGCCGGCCTCGCGGATCTCGGCGACCACCTTGTCGAGGCGGTCGGTGCGGCGCGCCGCAAGCACCACCTTGGCGCCGCGCGCGGCCAGGTGGCGCGCGGTCGATTCGCCGAGCCCGCTGCTCGCGCCGGTGACGATGGCGACCTTGCCTTTGATGTTGTCTTGAACGGATGTCATGGAAATTCCTTTCGGGGGTGTTGAAGAAGAAGTGCATGCAGTGTGGAAAATCCACGCGTTCCCGTAAATGAAACTCTGGCGACTTCACAATTCCCTAATCTGGAATGCACCGCCTCTTGAAAGCACCCCATGGCCAACCGTCTCGAAGCCCTGCGCGTGTTCTGCACCGCCGCCGCTGCCGCCAACTTCCGCGAGGCCGCCGCGCGCCTGTCCGTCTCGCCGCAGGTCGTGACGCGCGCGGTGCGCGAGCTGGAAGAAGAACTGGGCGAGCCGCTGTTCCACCGCAGCACGCGCGGCGTGCAGCTCACCGACTTCGGCCGGCAGCTCGCCGAGCGCGCCCGCGTGGCGGTGGGCAGCGTCGACGAGCTGTTCCACCAGATCGACCGGCGCACGCTGTCGCAGCATGCGGGCACGGTGCGGGTCACGGCGCCGCATGTGTACGCCCGGCTCATTCCGCAGGCGCTGGCACCGCTGCTGGCGGCGCACCCCGGGCTGGTGCTCGACCTGCGCCTGTCGGAGCAGCATGCCGACGTGGTCGACGAGCAGATCGACATCGGCGTGCGCGTAGGGCCGATGCGCGATGCGCGCTTCGTGGCGCGCGCCGTCGGCAAGATGGCGCTGCATGTGGTGGCGGCGCCGGCGCTCATTGAAAGAGTGGGCCGGCCGCAGGGCCTCGATGCGCTGTCGGCGCTGCCGCTCACCGCGCTGATCGACCGCAGCTCGGGCCGCCCCTGGCCGTGGGCCTTCAGCAGGCGGCGGGTGGTGACGGTGTCCTCGCCCGCCTTCGTGACGGACAGCATCGATGCCGAGTGCGCCGCCGTGCTCGCGGGCGTGGGCTTCGGGCAATTGATCGGGCCGCTGGCGGAACCGTGGCTGCGCACAGGCGCGATGCTGCCCGTGCTGGAGGCCGAGGCGCCCGAGCCTTGGCCGATCCATGTCTACCGCCCGCAGCGTGCGCCGGTGCCAGCGCGCGTGCGGCTGGTGTACGACGAACTGATCCGCGTGCTGCGTTGAAGACACAGCGGGTCAGTCGTACTTCTGGCCGGTGCGCATCAGCTCCGGCGTGCCGATCACCTCGTTGAGCGCATCGAAGTCCAGCATCTGCGGCCGCCACGGCTGCGTGGTGCGGTGCCGGTGCAGGCTCGCGTAGTAGCCCTGCAGCGTGTGCACCACGGCGCGCGCGGTGCCACCCGGAAAGATCGCGATGCGAAAGCCATGGGCCTGCAGCGCGTCGGCGTCCTGGATCGGCGTCTTGCCGCCTTCGACCATGTTGGCGAGCAGCGGCACGCGGTCGCCGAAGCGCTGGCAGGCGGCACCCATCTGCTCGGGCGAGCGCAGCGCCTCGATGAAGAGCGCATCGACGCCGCAGGCGAGGTACGCCTCGGCGCGGTCGAGCGCAGCCTCGAGCCCTTCGACCGCCACCGCATCGGTGCGCGCGAGGATCAGCGTGCCGCTCGAGGTGCGCGCATCGAGCGCGGCCTTGAGCTTGCCGACCATCTCGCGCGCGGGCACCACGGCCTTGCCGTCGAGGTGGCCGCAGCGCTTGGGAAAGGTCTGGTCCTCGATCTGCACCATCGCCGCGCCCGCGCGCTCGAAGCCGCGCACGGTGCGCTGGGTGTTGAGCGCGTTGCCAAAGCCGGTGTCGGCATCGACGATCACGGGCAGGCGCACGCGTTCGGTGATGCGCGCGAGCGTGTCCTCGACCTCGGTGAAGGTGGTGAGGCCGACGTCGGAGCGGCCGAGCCGCGTGTAGGCGATCGATGCGCCCGAGAGGTACAGCGCCTCGAAGCCGGCCTGCTCGGCCACGAGCGCACTGAGCGCGTCGTACACGCCGGGTGCGAGCACGATGTCCTTGCGCGCGAGCCGGGTCTTGAAGGAAGGGTTCGTCATTGGGACGCTTTCGTCGATGGGATCAGTGCGGCAGCCGTGCGCGCCGCGATGTAGCCGCCGGCCACCGCGCTCAGCAGGCCGTTGCCGGAAAGATAGCCCCACACCGCATCACCCGAAACGCCGCCCGCCGCGCCACCGGCGGCAAACAGGTTGGCGAAGGGTGTGCCGCCCGGCTGTGCGAGCACATGCACGGCGGCTTCCGAGTAGCCCTCTGTCTCGTCATGGAAGCGCCGGCCCTCGCGGTTGAGCTGCACGCCGCCTTCCATCATCACGGCCCACGACATCAGCGCACCTTGCGGCGTGACCCACGAGCCATGGCCCTGGTAGCCGCCGAGGTCGCGCAGCCGCGCGCCCAGTGCCTCGCCCCAGAGGATCGCGCTGCCGTCATTGCCGGCGTGGCCGCCGAAGCTGGCTTCGGCCATCTCGGGCAGCAGCGTGCGCACCATTTCCGAATTGCCGCCGAAGCCGTTGCAGGCGAGCAGCAGTGCGTCGCAGCCCAGCGTTTCGCGGCTGCCATCGGGGCGCAGGTAATCGATGCCGATCACGCGGTCTTCAGCGTCGAGCACCAGCGTGTCGACCATCGCCTGGGTCAGCACCGGAATGCCCGCCGCATCGGCGGCTGCCTGCAGCGCCGCCATCAGCGATGCGCCGGTCTTCTGCGGCAACGCGTGCATCCGATGCACGCTGTGGCCCGGATAGAGAAAGCCGTCGAGCAGCATCCACCGCAGCCCATGCCGCTCCTGCAGCGCATCGAGCGCCGGGCCGATGGAAGCCGCATAGGCCTCGACCAGCGCAGGCGCCGCACGGCCGTGGGCCTTGGCCTGGATATCGGCGGCAAAGCGTTCGGCACTGTCGCCCAGAACGCCATGCGCCCGCTGCGCGCGCGTGCCGGGCGCGGGGATGAAGCCCGAGGACAGCGCGGTCGAGCCGCTGGGCAGCGCGTCGCGCTCGAGCACCACGCAGTCCACGCCCGCATCGGACAGCATCAGCGCGGCCGTGAGCCCGCAGGCGCCGCCGCCGACGATGGCCACCGCCACGTGCACATCGACCTCGATCTGCGCCGCGCGGCGGATGAGGCGCGAAGGGTTCGCCGTCATGCGAGCGATGCGATGAAGGCCGCGCAGTCGGTCACCTCGGCCACGTTGCGCATGTCGGCCAGCGAGGTCTGGTGGCGCTCCTCGCCGAAGGCCGCACAGCCGTCGGCCAGCACCAGCGTGCGGTAGTCGCGCATGTGGGCATCGCGCACGGTGCTGGCCACGCCGCCGTTGGTCACGATGCCGCACACGGCCACGGTGTCGATGCCCGCGCGGCGCAGCACCCAGTCGAGCTGGGTGTTGAAGAAGGCCGAATAGGCGACCTTGCTGACCGTCACGTCGACGAGCCCGGCCAGCGCATCGACGTTCGCCTGGCCCCAGCTGCCGGGTGCGAAGTCGCCCTTCTTCAGGTAGGGGCGCAGCGCCTTGAGGTGCGGCGACACCATCGGCTCGCCAGCCGCATCGGGCCACAGCGTGAACTGGCTGGCCACCACGAGGCCGCCCGCGGCCTTGAGCGCGCGCGCCACCCCGGCCACGCGCGCCGGCAGCAGCAGCGCGGGCGGGTTGGCGTCGCCGCCGCGCGCATAGGCGCCCTTGGCGTCGAGAAAATCGTTCTGCAGGTCGATGATGACCAGCGCCGTCTTCGCCGCGGCGCTCATGACAGCCTCACCAGCAGGTTGCCGTGCGCGTCGACCTCGGCGTGGAAGCCGGGTTCGAGCCACACGGTGGTGTCGGCCTGCTCGAGGATCGCAGGCCCTTCGATGCGCGCGGCCACCGGCAGTTCGAGCCGTGCATGGCGCACAGCCTCGTGCCACCGGCCGTGGTGGAACACGCGCTGCGTGCCCAGCGGCGCGGTGCTGCCCTGCCCTTCGGGCGCGAGCACCTTCAGGTCGAACTTGGGCCGCACGCCGATGCGCGCATAGCGCAGGTTCATCACGCGGATGGGGATGCCGTCGAGCACGCGGCCGAAGGCGGCCGTGTAGGCGGCCTCGAACGCGGCGCGGATCGATGCGGCCGTGACCGGCGCCTGGCCCGCATCGGCCAGCACCACGGGCAGCGTGTGCGTCTGGCCCGCATAGAGCATGTCGAGCGCGATCACCTCGCGCACTTCGTCGAAGCGCACGCCCGAGGAGTCGAGGCGCTGCTGGCAGGCCGCCGAGAGTTCGTCGATGCGGCGCTGCAGGTCGGCCACGTCGAGTTCGGCGAGCGGCCTGTTGAGGGTCTGCACCGCGTCGTGCCGCATGTCGGCGATCACGCAGCCGAGGGCCGAGGTCACACCGGGATAGGGCGGCACGATGCCGGTGGCCACGCCCACCTCGCGCATCATCGCGCACACATGCAGCGCGCCGCCGCCGCCGAAGGGCATGTACGCAAAGCGGCGCGGATCGTGCCCGCGCTCGATCGACACGAGGCGGATCGCGCCCGCCATGCGCGCATTGGCCACCGTGAGAATGGCTTCCGCAGCCGCATGCACGTCGAGACCGAGCGGGCGTGCAACGTGCTCTTCGATGGCCTGCCGGGACTTCTCTGCGTCCAACGCCGCCAGCAGCCCGCCGCCGAGCGGCCGGTCGGCGGCGATGCGGCCCAGCAGCACGTTCGCATCGGTCACGGTCGGGCGCATGTTGCCGCGTCCGTAGCACGCCGGCCCCGGCACGCTGCCGGCCGACTCGGGGCCGACCTGCAGCATGCCGCTTGCATCCACGGAAGCGATGGAGCCGCCGCCGGCGCCGATGGTCTCGATCTGGATCATCGGCGAGCGGATCACCATGCCGAACTCGATGGCGGTCTGCGCCGCCAGCGCGGCCTCGCCGTTGGCCACCAGCGACACGTCGAACGAGGTGCCGCCCATGTCGCCGGTGATCGCGTTCGGAAAACCCGCCGCGCGTGCAATGGCCGCGCAGGCGATCACGCCGGCCGCGGGGCCCGAGAGCGCGGTGCGCACCGGCAGGTCGCTCGCGGTCCGGCGCGACATCACGCCGCCGTTGCTCTGCACCACCAGCAGCTCGCCCGCGAAGCCCTGCGCGCGCAGGTCGGCTTCGAGGCGGCCGAGGTAGCTGCCGACCACCGGCTGCAGTGCCGCATTGAGCGTGGCGGTCGAGCAGCGTTCGAATTCTCGGATCTCGGGCAGCACCTCGCTGGCCGAGGTGACGTGCGGGTTGGGCCAGAGTTCGCGCACGGCCGCCACGGCGAGCCGTTCGTTTTCGGGGTTGGCGTAGGTGTTGATGAAGAACACGCACACCGCTTCGCAGCCCGCTTCGAGCAGCGAGCGCGCCTCGGCGCGCACCTGGTCCAGGTCGACCGGCGTGTGCAGCGTGCCGTCGGCCAGCACGCGCTCGTCGACTTCGCGGCGCAGGTCGCGCGGCACCACGGGCACGAAGCTGCCGCGCAGGCCCCAGGTCTGGGGCCGGTCGCGGCGGCGCATTTCGAGCACGTCGCGGAAACCGCGCGTGGTGATGATGCCGGTGCGCGCCACCTTGCGTTCGAGCAGCGCGTTGGTGCCGACGGTGGTGCCGTGCACGATGGTGGCGATGGCCGCGGCCGAATCGGCCACGCGCGCCACGCCGTTCATGAAGCCGCGCGCTTCCTCGCCGCGCGTGGAGGGCACCTTGACGATGCGCGCGCTGCCGTTGGCCTCGTCGAGCACGAACAGGTCGGTGAAGGTGCCACCGACGTCGACGCCGACGACAAGGGATTTGCTTGTGGAGCTCATTCGGATGCTTTCTGCTTGCTGCCGGTAGCGGCCGTGACGTAGCCCATCGCGGCATCGGCTTCGCGCTGCGAAGCGGGGCGCTCGCCGGCCCGGCCCCAGCCGCCGCCGCCGGGCGTTTCGAGCCGCACGCGCTCGCCGCGCGCGAGCTGGATGCCGCGCATCTTCGACACCATGGGCGGCGTGTGCCACTCGCCCCCGTTCTCGTAGCGGAACACGTTGAGGGCGCCCGGGCCGCCACCCGCGATGCCCTTGGGCGGCGAAGTGCCGCGCTCGCCGAAGACGAACACCTCGGCGTCCTTCTCGAGCAGTTCGATCTCGTAGACGGCGCCCAGGCCGCCGCGGTGCCGGCCGTCGCCGCCCGAGTCGGCGCGCAGGGACCATTCGGTGAAGCGCACGGGGTATGCGGCCTCGAGGATTTCGAGCGGCGGAATCGTCGCGGTCGAGATCGGTGCGTTGCCGTGCGAGAGGCCGTCGCCGCCCGAATGGCCGCCGTGCCCGCCGCCGAAGAAGCTGAACATCACCCAGCGCTGGCCTTCGCGGCCCTTGTCGCTGCGGTGGCCCGCGATCGACAGCGCATTGATGGTGCCGTAGGCCTGCGCCGCGGCGCGCGTGGGGTCGGCCTGCGCGGCGGCGCTGAAAATCACGTCGATCATGCGCAGGATGGTCTCGGTGTAGCCGCCCACCGGGCGCGGGCGCTCGGCGCTGATCACCAGCTTGTCGGGAATCACGAAGTCGACCGCGTCGAGCACGCCGGCGTTCGCGGGCACGTCGGGGAACAGGTGCTTGAGCGCGACGTAGCAGGCCGCGACCGCCGTGGCGCGCGAGATGTTCACCGGGCCCGCGCATTGCGGCGAGGTGCGCGAGAAGTCGAGCGAGAGCCGGTCGCCGGCCACCGTCATGTCGAGCGCGATAGTGAGCGGCTGGTTGACGATGCCGTCGTTGTCGAGCACGTCCTCGAAGCTGTAGCGGCCGTCGGGCAGCGAGGCGATGTGCGCGCGCATGAGGCGCAGCGCGCGGCCGCGCAGCTCGCCGAGCGCATTCAGCACCAGGCCGTCGCCGTATTCGTCGAGCAGGCCGTGCAGGCGCTTGGCGCCGAGCTCCAGCGCGGCGAGCTGGCCGTTGAGGTCACCCCAGAGGCTGTCGGGCAGGCGCGTGTTGGCCTGCAGGATGGCGAGCACGTCGGCATCGAGCACGCCGCCCTGCATGATGCGCACCGGCGGAATCTGCACCGCCTCCTGCCAGCACTCGGTGGCGGCGGGGTTGTAGTTTCCGGGCACCGCGCCGCCCACGTCGTGCCAGTGCGCGGCCGACGCCATGTAGCAATACAGCTTGCCGTTGCGGAAGAAGGGCTTCACCAGCTTGAAGTCGTTGGCGTGCGTGCCGCCGTCGTAGGCGTCGTTGCTGATCCAGATGTCGCCGTCCTTCATGCCGCCGCGCGGCGCGGCCGCCTTGGCGGTGGCGCGCACCGCGAAGGCCATGGCGCCCACGAACACCGGCAGGCCCGACTTGCCCTGCACCAGCGTGTCGCCTGTGGCGGCGTCGTACAGGCCGTGGCAGGCGTCGTGCGCCTCGGCAATGATGGGATTGAACGCGCTGCGGTAGAGCGTGGCGTCCATCTCGTCGGCCACCTGTTCGAGGCGGCCGCGCAGCACGGCGAGCGTGACGGGGTCGAGGGTGTCGTTCATGTTCAGTCCACTTTCGCGCCACTGGTCTTGACGACCTTGGCCCATTTTTCGATCTCGCGCTTCACGTGCGCGGTGAATTCCGCCTGGGTGGAGCCCACGGGCTCGGCGCCCAGCGCCGTGAGCTTCTCGCGCACCTCGGGCAGCTTCAGGATGCGCTGCACCTCGGCCGAGAGCTTGTCCACCACGGGCTGCGGCGTGCCCTTGGGCGCGAACAGCCCCGACCATGCGTCGGCGTAGAAGCCCGGGTAGGTCTCTGCGATGGTCGGCAGCTCGGGCAGCGATGGTGCGCGGCGCAGGCTGGTGAGCGCAATGGCGCGCAGCTTGCCGGCCTTGACGTGCGGCAGCGCCGAGGGCAGGCCGTCGACCATCATCTGCACCTGGCCCGCAAGCAGGTCGGACACGGCCGGCGCGCTGCCCTTGTAGGGCACGTGCGCGATGTCGACGCCGGCCTCGGACTTGAGCATTTCCATGCCCAGGTGCGCGGCCGTGCCGTTGCCGAGCGAGGCGTAGTTGAGCTTGCCGGGCTCCTTCTTCGCGAGCGCCACGAGCTCGGCCAGGTTCTTCGCGGGCACCGAAGGATGCACCACCAGCACGTTGGGCACCACCGCCACCTGGCTGATGGCGACGAAGTCGGCCACGGGGTCGTAGGGCATCCTGCTGTAGAGCGAGGTGTTGATCGCATGCGAGCCGGTCACGCCCATCACCAGCGTGTAGCCGTCGGGCGGCGCCTTGGCGACGAGGTCGGAGCCGACGTTGCCGCCCGCGCCCGCACGGTTGTCGACCACCACCGGCTGGCCCCAGTGCTCGCCCATCTTCACGGCGACCAGCCGGGCCGCCGCATCGGTGGCGCCACCCGGGGGGAACGGCACGACGATGCGGATCGGCTTGTCCGGAAAGCTGCCCGCCTGTGCGGCGGCGGCGAGCGGCAGGCAGGCGAGGAGCAGTGTGCTCGCAAGATGGCGCAGGAGTTTCATGGTGGTGGGCCTGTGAGGAACGAAGGATTCAGGCGGCAAGCTGCTGCCACAGCGCGCGAAGGCTGGTGCCGGCGGGCGCGTCCAGCACGCCGTCGCAGAAGCGCGCGGCCTGCGGGGCCGGCACGCTGTGCGCGGCGTAGTGCGCGAACTTGGCGGCGAGCGCCGTGCGGTCGAGCGGATGGGCGGCATCGCCCGCGATGGTGCCCACGGTCTGCGCGAGCGTGCCGCCCGCGTGCGACACCTGGAGCGCGGCGCCGCGCTGCTTGCGCGCCGTCAGGCCGGCATCGGTTTCGAGCACGACCAGGGCTTCGAGCCGCCGCAGCTCGGCGTCGTCGAAGCGCGGCGCGGCATAAACCGAGGGATCGACATCGCCGAAGCGCAGCATCGCCGCGACGCCGAAAGACAGGCTGAACTGCGCCTGGATCGGCGTGCGCGGCGCGCGGTTGCCGCAGTAGACGATCGCTTCTTCGTATATCTTGAGCACGATGCCCTGGATGCCGGTGGTGTCCTGGGCCAGCTGCTCGCGGATCTGGCGCGCGGCGGTGGCGCCGTAGTGCACGTGGCGCACGGCCGCGAAAGGCTTGAGGTAGGCATCGCGCAGCAGCAGGGTCGCCGCGTCGGGCAGCGGCTGCGCGGTCGCGGCCGAGTGCGTGTGCGCGTAGTGAGCCAGCGCACCGTCCGGCGCGTCGATGCCCGCTGCGCTGGCAAAGGCCGCCTGCAGCCCCAGCGATGCACTGTGGCCGAGGTAGGTGTTGCGCGCGGTGCGGCCCTGCTGCACCGGCAGGTAGAGGCTGGTCGCGAGCTGGCAGGCCGCGATGTCGATGGCCTGCACGATGCCCGCCGGGGGCAGCGCGAGCAGCCGCGCCACGCCGGCCGCCGCGCCCAGCGCGGGCCAGTTCGCATCGACATGCATGCCGGGCCGGATACGCAGCCAGGCGCCGCAGCGCGCGCCGACCTCGTAGCCGAGCACGAAGGCATCGATGAACTCGCCAAGGCTGGCATCGCGCCGCAGTGCGAGCGGCAGCAGCGCCGCCACCAGCGGCACGCCGGGCCGGCCGTGCGCGAGCGCATGGCCCTCGCAGGCCTCGTCCCAGGTCGCGGCCATGGCCAGCACCTGCGCGGCGGCTTGCACCGCCATCGGAGCGCCGCCGGGAAAGCAAAAGTCGCCGGGCTCGCAGGCCGCAAGCGCGGCTTCGAGGCGCTGCACCTCGCTCGCATGCCGGCCCGCGAACGCGCAGCCGACCGTGTCGGCCAACAGGCGCCGCGCCTGCAAGGCGGCCTCGGCGGTGGCCGGCTGCGCCGCGTGCAGCGCCACCGTGGCCTGCAGAATGGCGCGTTGCGGATCGTGTTCAGCGCCCTGCATCGGCTTCTTTCTTGGCGGCCATGCGCCGGCGCAGCAGTTGCAGCAGGCCGCCGGCATCGACCATGTCCATCAGGAAACCCGGCACGGGCTCGCAGGCGAGCATGCGCGCATCGGCGGTGCGCACTGCGGGCGTGCGGGTGTCGAGCGCGATGCGTTCGCCGTCCTGCAGCGACTCGGCTTCGACGCAGGTCAGAAGCAGCAGGCCCACGTTGAAGGCATTGCGGAAATACAGGCCGCTGTACGAAGGCGCGATCACCGCGGCCACGCCCAGCTGCACGAGCACGGCGGCCGCCTGCTCGCGCGACGAGCCGATGCCGAAGTTCGGCCCGGCCACGATCACGTCACCGGGGCGCACGTCGCGCGCGAAATCGGGGCGGATGGCTTCGAGGCAATGCTTCGCGATGAGGTCGATGCCGTGCTTCATCGCATGGCCGGGCGCGAGCGCATCGGTGTCGATGTCGGCGCCCAGGCGCCACACCCGGTGCAGGGTTTCCGCAGTCATGCGAGCACCTCGCGCGGGTCGATCACGCAGCCGCGCAGTGCGGCCGCCGCCACCGTGTAGGGCGAGCCCAGGTACACCTGCGCGGTCGGCGAACCCATGCGGCCCTTGAAGTTGCGTGCCGTGGTCGAGATCACCGTGATGCCGTCACCCATCGGATCGCCGTAGCCCGAGCAGGCGCCGCAGGCGGTCGGGAACAGTTCGGCGCCGGCATCCATCAGCACCTGCAGCACGCCCTCTTCGCGCGCCCGCTCCTGGTCGTGCAGGCTGGCCGGCGCCACGATCAGGCGGATGCCCGCCGCCACCTTGTGGCCGCGCAGCACCTGGGCCGCGGCGCGCAGGTCGTCGAGCTTGGCGCCGGTGCAGGCGCCGATGTAGGCCACGTCGACATGCGTGCCCAGGTACCGGCTCACGCCGTGCGCGTTGGCCGGGCTGTGCGGCGCGGCGATGTAGGGCTCGAGCGCGGCGGCATCGAAGCGGTGGTGCGTGAGCGCGGCGCCTTCGTCGGTGAACCACGGCGCCATGTCGACCGGCGGGGCGCCGGCTTGTGCGAGGAATGCGGCGGTGGTGGCATCGGGCGCGATCAGGCCGGCCTGCGCACCCAGCTCGGCGCTCATGTTGGAGAGCGTCATGCGCTCCTGCATCGACAGCGCGGCCACGGCCGGGCCCGCGAACTCCACCGCCTGGTAGCGCCCGCCGTTCATGCCGAAGCGGCCGATCATGTGCAGCATCATGTCCTTGGCGGTCACGCCGGCGGGCAGCGCGCCGTCCCACCACATGCGGATGGTCTCGGGCACGCGCAGCCAGATCTCGCCGGTGACCATCACGCCCAGCATTTCGGTGCTGCCGATGCCGAACATGTAGGCGCCGAATGCGCCGCCCGTGGGCGAATGCGAATCGCCGCCCACACACAGCATGCCGGGGCGGATGTGGCCGTGCTGCGGCACCACCACGTGGCAGATGCCCTGGCTGTCGTACACGTGCGGCAGCTGCTGGTCGCGCGCCCAGTCGCGCGCAATGCGCACGATGCGGCGCGAGTCATCGTCGCGCTCGGGAACGTAGTGGTCCATCACGAGCACCACGCGGGAGCGGTCCCAGATCTGCGCACCGAGCTCCTCGAGCATCGGCTGCAGCCGGCGCGGACCGGAGGAGTCGTGGAACATGGCCATGTCGACACCGCAGGTCACGATCTCGCCCACCGCCACCTGCGCGCGGCCGCTGGCGCGCGCGATGAGCTTCTGCGCCAGCGTCTGTTGGGCCGGCGCGCGGTCTGGAGCGTTGGAGGTCATTCCGGCTTGGCTCCCGAGAACTTGACGACCTTGGCCCAGCGCGTGATCTCGCTCTGCACGAAGGCGGCGAACTGTTCGGACGAGTTGCCCACCGGTATCGCGCCTTCGGTTTCGAGGCGCTGGCGCAGGTCGGCCTGCTGCAGCGCATGGCGTGCGGCGTCGCCGACCTGCTTCACGCGATCCGCCGGCATGCGGGCCGGGCCGAAGAGGCCGAACCATGCGCTCGACTCGTAGCCCGGCAGCGCTTCGGCAATGGCGGGCACGTCGGGAAAGGCCGGCAAACGCCTGGCCGTGGTCACGCCCAGCGCCCTGAGCTTGCCGGCCTGGATGTGCGCCTTGACGTTGCCCACGGCCGCGAACATCAGCTGCACCTGGCCCGCGAGCACGTCCTGCACGGCGGGCGAGGTGCCCTTGTAGGGGATGTTCACGATGTCGACGCCCGACTGCATCTTGAAGGCCTCGCCCGCCATGTGCAGCGACGAGCCCACCGCGCCGATCGCGAAGTTGAGCTGGCCCGGCTTCGCCTTGGCGAGTGCGATGAGTTCGCGCACGTCCTTCGCGGGCACCGATGGATGCGCGACGAGGATCGAGGGCGACGTCGCCACGCAGGTGAGCGCGGTGAAGTCCTTCACCGGGTCGAAAGGCAGCGCCGGATAGAGCGTTGCATTGATCGCATGGCTGGTGAAGCTCATCAGCAGCGTGTTGCCGTCGGGTGCAGCCTTGGCCACGGCATCGGCCGCGATGTTGCCGCCCGCGCCGGGCCGGTTCTCGACGATCACGGTGCGGCCGAGCGCCGGGCCCATGCTGACGGCCAGCGAACGGGCCAGCGTGTCGGTCGAGCCGCCCGCGGGCGCGCCGACGAGGATGCGTACCGGCGCATTGCCGATCTGCGCGAAGGCGCTGCCGGCAAATGCGGCGGCCAGTGGAAGAAGAAGGGTGTCGCGTCTCTTCATGTGTCTTGTCTCCGAGGAAATCGGGGGTATCTCAATGTGATGTGCGGGCTTCAGAGCCCCAGGTAGGCGCGCCGCAGTTCGTCGCTGCCGAGCAGTTCGCCGGGCAGGCCCGAAAAACGCACGCTGCCGTTCTCCAGCACGTAGGCGCGGTCCGCAATCTCGAGCGACTGGCCCACGTTCTGCTCCACCAGCAGCACCGCGAGGCCGCCGTCGCGCAGTTCACGGATCAGCGTGAACATCTCCTCCACCAGCCGCGGCGAAAGCCCGAGCGAGGGCTCGTCGAGGATCAGCAGCACGGGCTCGGCCATGAGCCCGCGCGCGATGGCCAGCATCTGCTGCTCGCCGCCGCTCATGGTGCCGGCGTGCTGCGCCATGCGCTCGCGCAGCCGCGGGAAGATGTGGAACATCTTCTCGACGTTGCCCGCGCGGCGCTCGCGCGCTCGCGTGAAGGAGCCGAGTTCCAGGTTCTCCAGCACGCTGAGGTTGGGAAACACCTTGCGGCCCTCGGGCACCTGGATCAGGCCGGCCTTGACCACGTCGCGGTAGTGCGCGCCGCTCAGGTCCTTGCCGTCGAAGCGCACCTTGCCGCTCCAGGCGGGGCACAGGCCGCAGACCATCTTGTTGAGGGTGGACTTGCCCGCGCCATTGCTGCCGAGCAGCGCGACCATTTCACCGGCGTTCACCTGCAGGTCGACGCCGCGCAGCACCTCGACGCGGCCGTAGCCGCCGCGCAGCCCTTGAATGTCCAGCAACGCGGTCATTCGGCAGCTCCCGATGCCGCCTTGCGCAGCCGCGCCGCGGTGCCATGGCCCAGGTAGGCTTCGACGACCTTGTCGTCGGAGGTCACTTGCGCCGGGCTGCCCTCGGCAATCAGCTGGCCCTGCGCCAGCACCCACACATGCTCGGCCAGGTGCATCACGGCCTGCATCACGTGCTCGATCATCAGCACCGTGACGCCGCTGTCGGCAATGCCGCGCACCACCGGCATCATCTCTGCGATCTCCTGCGGGTTGAGGCCGGCGAGCACTTCGTCGAGCAGCAGCAGCCGCGGGCGCGTGGCCAGCGCGCGCGCCAGTTCGAGCCGCTTGCGGCCGGCCACCGTGAGGTCCGAAGCGGCCTTGTCGAGCTGCGGCGCAAGGCCCACGCGCAGCGCGATGGCCTCGGCATGCGCCAGCGCTTCGCGGCGGCCGCGCAGGTGCAGGTGCGCACCGACCGCGATGTTCTCGCGCACCGTCTGCGCCGCAAAGGGCTTGACGATCTGGAAGGTGCGCGTCATGCCGAGCAGCGCATTGCGGTGCGGCTCGCGGCCCGTGATGTCCTGGCCCGCGAAGCGCACGGTGCCGCTGTCGGGCTTGAGGAAGCCCGACATCAGCGCGAACAGCGTGGTCTTGCCGGCGCCGTTGGGGCCGATCAGCGCGCTCAGGCTGCCCTCCTTCACCGACAGGCTGACGTCCTGCACGGCCTTCAGTCCGCCGAAGGAACGCGAGAGCCCGCCCACGGCCAGCAGCGCCTCAGTCATGGCGGCCTCCCTTCTTCGCATTCCACAGCTGCCGCACCGACAGCCCCAGTCCCGCGACGCCGCGCGGCAGGAAGATCACGATCACGACCAGCACCGTGCCGTAGATCACCATGTTGATGCCCGGCAGCTCGCCGAACAGGTTGCGCGTGAGGTCCGACAGCAGGTGCAGCACGACCGCGCCCAGCACCGGCCCCCACAGCGTGCCCATGCCGCCCACGATGGCCGCCACCAGGGCTTCGACCGACACCGCCGGGCCGTAGGCGATGCCGGCGTCGATGTACTGGAACACCTGCACGTAGAAAGCGCCGGCCGCACCCATGAAGGCGGCCGAGATGCCGATGGCCGCGAGCTTGACGCGAAACGGGTTCACGCCCACGGCGCGCGCCGCATCCTCGTTGTCGCGCACGGCCTGCAGGTAGGCGCCGAAGCGGCCGTTGCGCAGCCACCAGGTGACGAGCAGCGCCAGCACCACCATGGCCAGCACCAGCCACAGGTAGCCGGCGCGCGAGGCGAACTGCAGGTTGGTCACCGATTCACGCAGCGGCACCATCAGGCCCACGCCGCCGCCCGTGAAATTCACCGACAGCGCGAGGATGCGGAACACCTCCGCGAAGGCCAGCGTGACGAGCGCGAAGTAGGAGCCCTTGAGGCCATAGCGGAAGCTCAGCGCGCCGACGAAGAACCCGACCAGCGCGGCGCCGGCCACCGCCAGCGGCAGCGCGGCCCAGGCGTTGATGCCGCCCTGCAGCTGCGCGATGGCCTGGATGTAGGCCCCGGTACCGAAGAACAGCGCATGCCCGAACGAGAACTGCCCGCCGAAGCCGCCGAGGATGTTCCAGGCCTGCGCGATGAGCGTGGCGTAGAGCGCCATCATCACGAAGTTCAGCGTCACGCCCGACTTGGTGGCGAGCGGCACGCAGCCGACCAGCACCGCGAAGAGCGCGATGCCCGCGAGTTGTCTGTGCGCGCCGCTCATGCCTTGGCTCCGAACATGCCCTGGGGACGGAACAGCACCACCCCGATGAAGATCGCGAAGATGCCGATCTGCCCGAGCGATTCGCCCAGGTACAGCCCGCCGAGCGACTCGACCACGCCGACCAGGAGACCGCCGATGAGCGCGCCGACGAAGCTGCCCATGCCGCCGAGCACCACGATGGTGAAGGCCACGAGCACGAAGCCGCCGCCCACCTGCGGGTTGACGTAATAGGCCGGCAGCAAAAAACAGGCGGCCGCGCCGAGGCAGGCCAGGCCGATGCCGAAGCTCATGGCATAGACATGGTCGACGTCGATGCCCATGAGCTTGGCGCCTTCCTTTTCCTTGGCGACGGCGCGGATGGCGCGGCCGAGGTCGGTGCGGCCCATGATCCAGAACAGGATGCCGGAGACGGCGAGCGCCCCCGCGAAGGCCACGAGCTTGGGCACGGCGATCATCGCGGGGCCGATGGCGACGGTGCTGAGCGAATAGGCGGTGTCGATGCTGCGCGTGTCCGACTTGAAGAACAGCAGCGCGAGGTTCTCCATGACGATGGCAATGCCGAGCGTGGCGAGCAGGATGTTCTCGTCCTTGCCGTGGCCGGCGCGATTGATGACGCTGCGCTGCAGCGCATAGCCGAGCGCGAACATGCCGGCCACCGCGATCGGCAGCGCCATGTACGGGTCGATGCCCCAGCGCTCCTTGAGGAAGTACACCGCGTAGAGGGCCAGCATCAGGCTCGCGCCGTGGGCGAAGTTGATGATGTGGAGCACGCCGTAGATCAAGGTGAGACCCAGCGCAATCAGGGCATAGACGGCGCCTGTCGTGAGGCCGTTCAGGATCGAGGGGAAGAGGATGCTTAGATCGAACATTTGCTTTGTGCGCTTTTTGGGGGCCGCCCGGTATGCGGTGCGGGCCGTGCGACCCCACTGCGCCGGCCCTTCGGGCTGCCCTGCGGTGCTCGCGTTTCGCGGGGTCTCGCAGAACTCGCTGCGCTCAGACAGCTGCGAGCCCTGATCCGCGAAACGCTGCGCTCCTCGGCGGCGCAGAGGGGTTCGCCCGGCCCGCACCGCATACCGGGCTCCAGGGTCGAACAAGCGCGGCCGGAATATGAGGGAAGCAGCAGCCGCCCGTCACCGCCCCCGACGCTCAAACACAAGAAGTTCATGCCCTGAGCGGAAACACAGGCTCCACCTCGCGGTAGTCGCGCGGAATGATCACCTTGATGTCGTTCTTCACCACCTGCGTCATCAACGGCTGCGCGCCCTCGTTCTGTCCGTTGACGAACTTCGTCGGGCCGTACGGCATGATGTGGTTCGAGAAGGTGCTCTTCTCCAGCGCATCGACGATGGCCGCGCGTTCGGCCGACTTCGCGCGCTCCAGCGCATCGGCCAGCAGCCACATCGCGGTGTAGGTCATGAAGACCTCGTAGCTGAAGAACTGGCCCTTGGCCTCCACGCGCTTGCGCAGCTCCTGCGAGCGCTTGTCCTTCGGGTTGAACCAGTGGTTGCAGTCGATGATGCCGTTGGCTGCGTCCGGAAACTCCTTCACGAACTTGTAGCTCGATGCGGCGCCGCCCAGCACCGAGAAGATCGCCTTGGGCACCACCTTCTGCTGCTGCATGGTGCGCACCAGCAGCGCGTACTCGTTGTAGTAGTTGGCCGGGATCACGATGTCGGGGTTGATCGATTTCATGCGCAGCACGATGTTGTTGAAGTCGCGCGTGGGGTTGGCGTGCTTCACCACCTCCTTCACCTCGAGGCCGTAGCCCGGCAGCTCGCGCGAGAGCAGCTGCGCGGTGCCGGCGCCGAACAGCGACTCCTCGTGAATGATCATCACGGTCTTGGCCGGGTTGCCCGCGGCCTTGTTGAGCACCAGCAGGTTGGCCATGGCCACCTCGGTCGACTTCTTGTAGCCGGGGCCGAAGCGGAAGGTGTTCTTCAGGCCGCGCTCCACGATCTGGTCGGCCACGCCCACGTCGACCACGTGCGGCAGGTTGTACTTGGCCGCCGCCTGCGTGGTCGCCAGGCAGATGGCCGAGGCGTAGGCGCCCACGATGGCGGACACGCCGGCTTCGTTCATCTTCTCGACCTCGGCCGCGCCGGCCTGCGGCTGCGATTGCGCGTCGCCCAGCAGGGCCTCGAGCTTCGCACCGCCGAGCGCCTTGATGCCGCCGGCGGCGTTGATGTCTTCGATGGCCATCAGCGCGCCGAGGCGGCACTGCTGGCCCGAATAGGCCAGCGCCCCGGTGACCGGATGCAGCACGCCGACCTTGACGGTCTTGGGCTGCGCGCCGGCCACGAGCGGGAAGGCGACGGCGGTCGCCAGGGCGGCGGACTGCGACACGAAACTGCGGCGGTTCTGCATGGGGCTTTCCTTTTCTTCTCTTCAGTTGAACTTGGCTGACACGTCCTTGCTGACCCACACCTTCGCGTCAATGCCGCCCACGCGGGAGAGCTGCATTTCGTAGGTGTAGCGGTCGGGGCGGTAGAGGCCGTGCAGCCACTGCACGGGCCGCTCGTCCTCGTCGTAGATCAGGCGGCGCACCGCGAGCAGGGCCGAGCCGACCGACACGTCGAGGTGCTGCGCGATCAGGCTGTCGGCCAGCCGCGCAGAGATGGTCTGGTGCGCGCGCCCCACCTTGACGCCCGACTCCTCGAGCAGCACGAGGATCGGCTTCTTCGACAGCTCGCGGCGGCCGAAGCGGCGCGCGATCGTGTCGGGCACGTAGGTGGTGATGTGCGAGAGCGGGCCCTCCTTGGTGGAGCGCACGCGCACCGCCTTCTGCACCGGATCGCCCAGCTTCAGCTGCAGCGCCTCGGCCACCTGGGTGGAGGCCGTGATGGTGGCCACCTCGATCACCTTCACCGAGGTGTGCAGGCCCATCGTCACCAGGTTCTCGAGCAGGCCGCGCAGATTGGCGCGCTCCATGCTGTTGCCGCTGCCGTTCGCTTCGCCCGCGGGCCCGGGCGGCAGCGCGCGCGTGCGGCGCCCCGGGTTGCGCGCGATCAGGCCTTCGGAGGACAGCTGCTCGAGTGCGCGCCGCACCGTGACGCGCGCCACGTTGAACTGCGCCATGAGCGCAAGCTCGCCGGGCAGCCCCTCCGCGAAACGGCCTTCGTGCAGCTGCTCACGCAGGACCAGGTAGATCTGGTGGTACTTCGGCAAAGGCATTTGCGACATGCCTTTGATGTTTTTGCAGTTTCAATGTTCTGTCAATGGGACATTTAAAACCGCGAGTGCACAAACAAGAACGGCGCGCCGGGCCAATGCCCGACACGCCGTTTCCTGGCTGCTCGCCTGTTGGCTTACAGCTTGAACGGAACCACTTCCTGGCGCTGGTCGCCCAGGCCTTCGATGCCCAGCGTCATCACGTCGCCCTTTTTCAGATAGAGCGGCGGCTTCATGCCCAGGCCCACGCCGGGCGGCGTGCCGGTGGTGATGACGTCGCCGGGCAGGAGCGTCATGAACTGGCTCAGGTAGCTCACGATCTTGGCGATGCTGAAGATCATCGTCTTGGTGCTGCCGGTCTGCATGCGCTTGCCGTTGAGGTCGAGCCACATCGACAGCTTCTGCGGGTTGGGCACTTCGTCGCGCGTCACGAGCCAAGGGCCGATCGGGCCGAAGGTGTCGCAGCCCTTGCCCTTGTCCCAGGTGCCGCCGCGCTCGATCTGGAACTCGCGCTCGCTCACGTCGTTGATGGTGCAGTAGCCGGCCACGAAGTTGAGCGCATCCTTCTGCGAGACGTAGCGCGCGCGCGTGCCGATGACCACGCCGAGCTCGACTTCCCAGTCGCTCTTGACCGAGTTCTTGGGCAGCATGACCGGATCGTTCGGGCCCTGGATGCAGCTGGTGGCCTTCATGAAGACCACCGGCTCCTTCGGAATCGGCAGGCCGGACTCGGCCGCGTGGTCGGCGTAGTTCAGGCCGATGGCAATGAACTTGCCGACGTTGGCCACCGGGCTGCCGAAGCGCGGCTTGCCCTTGACCAGCGGCAGCTTGTCGACCTTCTGCTTGCGCAGCTTGGCAAGCGCGGCGTCGCCGAGCTGCTCGGGCCCGATGTCCTTGACCAGCGCGCTCAGGTCGCGCAGTTGGCCGTTGTCATCGATGAGGCCGGGCTTTTCCTTGCCGGGGTTGCCATAGCGAACGAGTTTCATGTGGTCCTTTCTTGGGGAGACTGATTGATCAATAAGTGGAGCGGCCGCCGGACAGGTCGAACACGGCGCCGGTGGAAAACGAGCAATCCTCGGTGCAGAGCCAGCCGACCATCGCGGCCACCTCTTCCACCGTGCCGAAGCGGCCCATGGGAATCTTCGAGAGCATGAACGCGATGTGCTCCGGTGTCATCTGGTCGAAGATGGCGGTCTTCACCGCCGCGGGCGTCACGCAGTTGACGCGGATGCCGGTATCGGCCAGCTCCTTGCCCAGCGACTTGGTAAGCGCGATGACGGCGGCCTTGCTCGCACTGTAGGCGCTGGCGTTCGGGTTGCCCTCCTTGCCGGCCACCGAGGCGATGTTGACGATGCGGCCGGAGCCCTGCGTACGCATCTGCGCCACCACTTCGCGGCAGCACAGGAACACGCCGTTGATGTTGACCTCCATCACCTGGCGCCAATCGTCCACCGGGTAGTCCCAGAGCTTCGTGTTGGGGCCGGTGATGCCGGCGCTGTTGACCAGCGCATCGATGCGCGGCGCATGCGCGAGCGTGGCCGCCACGGCGGCGGCGACGGAAGGCTGCTGCGCCACGTCGACTTTCACCGCGAAGGCCTTGGGGCCCAGCGCCGCTGCGGCCTTGGTGGCCGCGGCCTCGTCGCGGTCCCAGAGCGTGACGCTGCCGCCTGATGCGACCAGCCGCTCGGCGATGCCGTAGCCCAGCCCCGCCGCGCCGCCGGTCACCACTGCGTGGCGGCCCGCGAAGTCGAGCTGGTTCATATGGTGATGCCGCCGTCCACCGTGAAGGCCTGGCCGGTGGCGAACACCGATTCGTCGCTCGCCAGGAACACCACCACGGGCGCGATTTCCTCGGCTTGCGCGAGGCGTCCCATGGGTTGGCGCGCGATGAAGGCCTTGCGCGCCGCTTCGGGATCCTCGTTGGCATTGATGCGCTCGCCGAGCGAGGGCGTGTCGACCGTGCCCGGGCACACCGCATTGCAGCGGATGCCGCGCGACACGAAGTCCGCCGCCACGCTCTTGGTCAGGCCCAGCACCGCGGCCTTGGTGGTGCCGTAGACGAAGCGGTTGGGCAAGCCCTTCATGCTGGAGCACACGCTCGCCATGTTGATGATGCTGCCGCGTCCCGCGGCCAGCATGCCGGGCAGCGCGGCCTGGATGGTCCAGAACTGCGCGCGCACGTTGAGGGCGAAGGCGAATTCGAGGTCCTTGTCGGTGGCTTCGAGCGCGGTGCCGTTGTGCACCACGCCGGCGCAGTTGAACAGCACGTCGAGCGCGGGAAGACTCTTGAAGAAGGCGCCGATCGCGTCCTTGTCGAGCACGTCGAGCCTGGCCGTGCGCACGTTGGCGACGCCCGCGTAGCGCTCGAGCAGCTTCTCGTTCACGTCGGTCGCCCACACCTGCGCGCCTTCGGCGGCCATGGCGAGCACGCTCGCGTGGCCGATGCCTTGTCCGGCCGCCGTCACGAGCACGGTCTTGCCCTTGAGTCTCATGCATGTCTCCTTGGAAAGTGGTGCACCGGCCGTTCAGCGTTCAGGGTTTGGCCCGATGGCAGCGGCGCGGTGCGGATCGTATTCTGAATTGGCCTTACCACTTGTCCAATTCAGGACAACCCTTAACCCCACCGCCCGTGCCGCTCCAGACCGTCGAACCCCAGCGCCTCTATCGCCAGATTGCCGACCAGCTCCGCGGGCTGATCGGCAAGGGCGAGTTTGCCGTCGGCGCACGGCTGCCGGCCGAGCGCGACCTGGCCCAGCAGCTCGGCGTGAGCCGGCCCTCGGTGCGCGAGGCGCTGATCGCGCTCGAGGTCGAGGGCTGGGTCGAGGTTCGCACGGGCTCGGGCGTGTACGTGCTCGACCGCTCGCACCGCGCGAGCAAGCCGGTGGCGCCCACCGAATGGGGCCCGCTGGAGCTGATTCGCGCGCGCCGCGTGATCGAGGGCGAGACCGCCGCCATCGCGGCTGCCGTGGGCAAACGCAAGGACATCGACGCCATGAGCCGCGCCATCGAAACGATGCGCGGGCTCGCCGACCGCGAAATACTGCCGCTCGAGGGCGACCGCGAATTCCACGTGGCCATCGTCAACGCCAGCGGCAACGCCGTGCTGGTGGAAACGGTGCAGAGCTTCTGGGATTCGCGCAACGGCCCGATCTTCACTCGCCTGGGCGGCTACTTCGAGACGGTGGTCTCCTGGCGCTCGGCCATTGCCGAGCACGAGGCCATCCGCGACGCCGTGGCGGCGCGCGATGCCGAGGCCGCGCGCGCCGCCATGCACGCCCACATGGACAACTCGCACCAACGATTCAGCGCGAGCTGGCGCCGCGCAAAAAAAGCCTCGTCCTGAACTGCCAGCAACTTCTTCACCCCATCACTACAACGGAGACAAACCGATGAACAGCAAACGCAACACCCTCAAGGCCATCGCCGCTTGCGCCCTGGCGGCCACCGCGCTGGGCACTGCCGGCATCGCCGGTGCACAGACCAAGCTCAAGTGGGCGCACGTCTACGAGACCTCCGAGCCGTTCCACAAGTACTCGGTGTGGGCCGCGGAAGAAATCAAGAAGCGCACCAACGGCAAGTACGACATCCAGGTGTTCCCGGCCTCCAGCCTGGGCAAGGAGTCGGACATCAACCAGGGCCTGACGCTCGGCACGGTCGACATCGTGCTGACCGGCGCGAGCTTTGCGGGCAACACCTACAAGCCGCTGGCCGTGACCTACTTTCCGTTCATCTTCCGCGACTCGGAGCATTTGCTGAAGTACGCCAAGAGCGATGTGTTCCAGGAGCTGGCCAAGGGCTACGACGACAAGAGCGGCAACCACATCACGGCGCTCAACTACTACGGCGCTCGCCATGTCACCTCGAGCGCCGCGAGGCCCGTTGCCAAGCCCGAAGACATGAAGGGCCTGAAGATCCGCGTGCCCGACGCACCGGCCTACCTGGCCTTCCCCAAGGCGCTGGGCGCCAACGCCACGCCCATCGCATTCGCCGAGGTCTATCTTGCGCTGCAGAACAACACGGTCGATGCGCAGGAGAACCCGCTGCCCACCATCGAGGCCAAGAAGTTCTTCGAGGTGCAGAAGAACATCTCGCTCACGGGCCACATCATCGACTCGCTGCTGACCGTGGTCTCCGGCCAGCTGTGGGGCAAGCTCTCGGCCGACGAGAAGAAGATCTTCACCGACGTGATGCAGGAGGCCGCCGAAAAGACCGGCCGCGAGATCATCGCCTCGGAAATCCGCCTGACCGAGGAGTTCAAGAAGCGCGGCAACAACGTGATCACCGTGGACAAGGCCGCATTCCGCGAAGCCGTGCTGAAGAACACCAAGCCCACGGACCACGGCTACCGCCAGCAGGACTACGACCGCATCGTGAGCATCAAGTAAACCCAGGGCGCCGGCATGACTGAACCGAAGATCATCGACGACGAAGGGCATTTCCATGCCGAAGACGAGGCCGTCGACCTTTCCCACACCATCGCCGAAGGCTGGATCTCGCTCGCGATCTTCTGGATGCTCGCGCTCACGGTGTTCTACCAGTTCGTCACGCGCTACGTGATGAACGACTCGGCCGCATGGACCGAGGAGGTCGCGCGCTACATGCTGATTGCGGTGGTCTTCATCGGCGCCGCCATCGGGGTCGCGAAGAACAACCAGATCCAGGTCGACTTCTTCTACCGCCACATGCCGGCGGCCATGGGCCGCTGGATGTCGCGCGCGGTCGACGTGCTGCGCACCGTGTTCTTTGCCGCGGCCGTGGTCATGACGGTGCAGATGATGCTGAAGATCGGCAACACCACGCGCATGACCATCGTCGATGCGCCGATGAACATCGTCTACGGCTTGTGCCTGTTCGGCTTCATCGCGATGACCTGGCGCTCGGTCCAGGTGGCACGCATCCACTGGAAGCGTGGCTACAGCGTGCTCGAACGCCCCGAGTCCACGCTGGCCGACCGCTGATGAGCCCGAAGAGAACAACTGCATGCTGAAAATATTCTTCCTTGTCTTCATGGCGGGCGGCATTCCGGTGGCCGTGGCCATGGCCGGCGCCTCGCTGGCCTACATCGTGGCGAGCGGCAGCCTGCCTCCCTTCGTCGTGATCCACCGCATGGTGAGCGGCATCGACAGCTTTCCGCTGCTGGCGGTGCCCTTCTTCATCCTGGCCGGCAACCTGATGAACAACGCGGGCATCACCACCCGCATCTACAACTTCGCGCTCGCGCTGGTGGGCTGGCTCAAGGGCGGGCTCGGCCACGTGAACGTGCTCGGCTCGGTGATCTTCGCGGGCATGAGCGGCACCGCCATTGCCGATGCCGCGGGCCTGGGCACGATCGAGATCAAGGCGATGAAGGAGCACGGCTATTCGACCGAGTTCGCCGTGGGCGTGACGGCTGCGTCGGCCACGCTGGGTCCGATCATTCCGCCCAGCCTGCCCTTCGTGATCTACGGGATGATGGCCAACGTGTCGGTGGGGGCGCTGTTCCTCGCGGGCATATTGCCCGGCGCACTGCTGGCCATTTTGATGATGCTCACGGTGGCCTATTTCGCGCACCGCAACGGCTGGGGCGGCGACGTCAAGTTCTCGAGCACGCGCTTCTTCAAGGCCATGTGCGAGCTCGCCGTGGTGATCGGCTGGCCGCTCCTGATGTGGCTGCTGGTGGCCAAGCTGGGCACGCCGCCGCAGCTCACGGTGTTTGCGGGGCTGGCTTCGCTGTTCGTGCTCGACCGGATCTTCCGCTTCGAAGCGCTGCTGCCCATCATGACGCCGGTGCTGCTGATCGGCGGCATGAGCACGGGCCTGTTCACGCCCACCGAGGGCGCGATCGCCGCCTGCGTGTGGGCCATGATCCTGGGCTTCGCCTGGTACAAGACCTTGTCGTGGAAGATGTTCGTCAAGGTCTGCCTCGACACCATCGAGACCACGTCCACCGTGCTGTTCATCGTGGCGGCCGCGTCGATCTTCGGCTGGATGCTCACCGCCACCGGCGTGACCACCGACATCGCGAGCTGGGTGCTGGGCTTCACCAAGGAAGCCTGGGTGTTCCTGCTGCTGGCCAACCTGCTGATGCTGTTCGTGGGCTGCTTCCTGGAGCCCACGGCGGCCATCACCATCCTGGTGCCGATCCTGCTGCCAATTGCCACGCAGCTGGGCGTGGACCCGATCCACTTCGGCCTGGTGATGGTGCTGAACCTGATGATCGGCCTGCTGCATCCGCCAATGGGCATGGTGCTGTTCGTGCTGGCGCGCGTGGCGGGCCTGAGCTTCGAGCGCACGACCATGGCAATCCTGCCGTGGCTGATTCCGCTGCTGCTGGCGCTGGTGGTGATCACCTACGTACCTTCATTGGTACTGTGGTTGCCGAAAATGTTCTTCTAGAAATGACGCACACCCCCAGTCTTCGCGCACTTCGTGTCGCTTCGCCAACCCCCTTGCAGGGGGCAACACCAGCGGCCCGGCAAAGCCGGTTCCGCGGTGTTCCCCATGAGATCCAGGAGATTCATCCATGACCCCGTTTATCCGTCTTCACCCCGCCGACGATGTCGTGATCGCGCGCAGCCAGCTGGTCGGCGGCGCCAAGGTCGAAGACTTTGCCGTGCGCGGCCTGATTCCCGCCGGCCACAAGGTGGCGACGCACGCCATTGCCGCCGGCGAACCGGTGCGCCGCTACAACCAGATCATCGGCTTCGCGAGCAAGCCGATCGCAGCCGGCGAGCACGTGCACACGCACAACCTCGACATGGGCCCCGACAAGGGCGACTTCGAGCGCGACTACGCCTTCGGCGCCGACGTGAAGCCCGCGCCCGCGAAGCGCGAGGCCACCTTCATGGGCATCAGGCGGGCCGATGGCCGCGTGGCCACGCGCAACTACATCGGCGTGCTCACGAGCGTGAACTGCTCGGCCACCGCGGCGCGCGCCATTGCGGACCACTTCTCGCGCAAGACCAATCCGTCGGCGCTGGCCGGCTACCCGAATGTCGACGGCATCGTGGCGCTCACCCACGGCACGGGCTGCGGCATGGACACGCAGGGCATGGGCATGCAGATCCTGGAGCGCACGCTCACGGGCTATGCCACGCACCCCAACTTCGCGGGCGTGCTGGTGGTGGGCCTGGGTTGCGAAGCGAACCAGATCAATGCCTGGCTCGCGACCGGCCACCTGGCCGAAGGCGAGAATTTCCGCACCTTCAACATCCAGGACACCGGCGGCACGCGCAAGACGGTCGAGAAGGGCATTGCGCTGATCAACGAGATGCTGCCGCGCGCCAACGCGGTCAAGCGCGAGCCCTGCAGCGCGGCGCACATCACGATCGGGCTGCAGTGCGGCGGCTCGGACGGGTACTCCGGCATCAGCGCGAATCCGGCCCTCGGCGCGGCGGTCGACCTGCTGGTGGCGCACGGCGGCACGGCCATCCTGAGCGAGACGCCCGAGGTCTATGGCGCCGAGCATCTGCTCACGCGCCGCGCCGTCAAGCGCGAGGTCGGCCAGAAACTGGTGGACCGCATCAAGTGGTGGGAGCACTACACCGAGATCAACGAAGGCGAGATGAACAACAACCCCTCGCCGGGCAACAAGGCCGGCGGCCTGACGACCATCCTCGAAAAATCGCTCGGTGCGGTGGCCAAGGGCGGCACCAGCAATCTCGAGGCGGTGTACGAATACGCCGAACCGGTCACGGCGCACGGCTTCGTCTACATGGACACGCCGGGCTACGACCCCGTGAGCGCCACCGGGCAGGTCGCGGGCGGCGCGAACCTCATCTGCTTCACGACCGGGCGCGGCTCGGCCTACGGCTGCGCGCCCTCTCCTTCGCTCAAGCTCGCGACCAACTCGGCGCTGTGGCAGCGGCAGGAAGAGGACATGGACATCAACTGCGGCGAGATCGTGGATGGCACCAGCTCGATCCAGGAGATGGGCCAGCGCATCTTCGAACTGGTGCTGGCCACGGCTTCCGGCGAACCTTCGAAGAGTGAGAAACATGGCTACGGCCAGAACGAATTCGTGCCGTGGCAAGTCGGCGCGGTGATGTAGCTCACCCCCAGGCTGCGCGCACTTCGTGTCGCTTCGCCCTCCCCCTCTCCGGGGGCAACACCAGCGGCCCGGCAAAGCCGGTTCCGCGGTGTTTCACGAATGGGCCGCGGCCCCTGATCAAACCCATGGAGTCAACTGATGCCCAAGACCGTTCCCGCCGCAGCGTTGCGATCGCAATGCGCCCGCATCCTCGAAGCCGCCGGCAGCACGCCGGCCGAAGCCGCGCAGGTGGCCGCCAACCTGGTGCTGGCCAACCTGAGCGGCCATGACTCGCATGGCGTGGGCATGCTGCCGCGCTATGTCGATGCGGTGGCCGAAGGCGGGCTCGTGCCCAATGCCGCGGTCAAGGTCAACACCGACATCGGCACGCTGCTCGCGCTCGACGGCCAGCATGGCTACGGCCAGATCGTCGGCGTGCAGGCCATGGCGCTCGGCATCGAACGGGCCAGGCAGCACGGCAGCTGCATCTTCACGCTCGCGAATGCGCACCACCTGGGCCGCATCGGGCACTTCGCCGAAATGGCGACGGCCGAAGGCCTGGTCTCGATGCACTTCGTCAACGTGCTGTCGCGGCCCGTGGTGGCGCCGTGGGGCGGCGGCGACGGGCGCTTCGGCACCAACCCCTGCTGCATCGGCATTCCGCTGGCAGGGGCCGAGCCCTTCCTGCTCGACTTTGCCACCAGCCGCGTGGCGCAGGGCAAGATGCGCGTGGCCCACAACAAGGGCGAACGCGTGCCCGACGGCTACCTGATCGACGAGCGCGGCGCGCCCACCAACGACCCCGGCGTGGTGGTGGTGCCGCAGGCCAACGGCCTGTTCGGCGCGCTCATGACCTTCGGCGAGCACAAGGGCTACGGCATGGCGATGGCCTGCGAGCTGCTGGGCGGCGCGCTCACCGGTGGCGGCACCTGGCACCGCCCGGCCGACACCGCACGCACGGTGCTCAACGGCATGCTGACGATCCTGATCGACCCCGCCAAGCTGGGAACCCAGGCCAGCTTCGCGCAGGAGGCGACGGCCTTCGTCGAGTGGCTGCGCCAGAGCCCGCCGGGCGCCGGCTTCGACCAGGTGCAGATCGCCGGCGAACCGGAGCGTGCCGCACGCACGGCACGCGAGCGCGACGGCATCTGGCTGGACGATGCGACCTGGGGCGAGATCGTCGCGGCCGGAACGAAGGTGGGCGTGGCGGTCGCCGCGTAAAGGCCCGCGCTTCTAGCGCCGCGCCTTGCGCGACTTCTGGCTCAGCACGATCGCGATGCCGCCCAGGATGGCCACCGAGGCAGCCGCCAGCCGCGGCGTGATCGCCTCCGACAGCAGCAGCACGCCGCCGAACGCAGCCAGCAGCGGCACCGACAGCTGCACGGTGGCCGCCTGCATGGCCGAAAGACGCGCCAGCGCCGCATACCAGACGACATAGCCGAGGCCCGAGGTCAATGCGCCGGAGGCCACGGCCAGCGCGATGCCGGTCGCATCCGCATGGGCGCGCATCATGAAGGCAAGGCTCAGCGCCAGGGCCAGCGGCACGGCCCGCATGAAGTTGCGGCCCGTGGCGGCCAGCGGATCGGGCACGCCGCGGCCGCGCAGCGAATACACGCCCCATGCCACGCCCGCGATGGCCATCAGCACGGCGCCGAGCAGCGGCGGCGCCGCAACGCCCGGCAGCACCAGGTAGACGAGCCCGCCGGCCGCCAGCACGAAGCCGAGCCATGCCACGGGCCCGAAGCGCTCGCCGGAGCCCAGGCCCGCGCCCAGCATCGTGAGTTGCACTGCGCCGAACAGGATCAGCGCGCCCGTGCCCGCGGAGAGGCTCAGGTAAGCGAAGGAAAAGAACGCGACGTAGGCGAACAGCATGGCGGCCGCGAGCCAGTCGGCACGGCCGGGCGCGGCAGGTCGTGCCCGGAACTGCACGACGAGCGCGAGCGTCAGCGCACCGGAAACCAGCCGGATGCTGCCGAAGCTGGCCGGATCGATGCCCTGCTGCTGCAACGCGAGCCGGCACAGCAGCGAATTGGCCGCGAACGCGACCATGGCCACCGCGGTCAGGGCGACGGTCTGCAGCGTGGACGGCGCGCGGCGCACTTCGGACATGGCTTCAGACATGCGCCGCCACCATGAAGACGGCCCAGCCCAGCAGCGCGAACCCGAGCGGTGCGCTCAGGCGGTGGCCCCAGGGAACGTTCTTTTCCAGCGCCATGACGGCGGCCAGCAGCAGCATCCAGCCGAGGCTGCCGGTGCCGAGCGCGAACATCAGCAGCATCAGCGCCCAGCAGCAGCCGACGCAGAACAGGCCGTGGTGCGTGCCCAGCGCGAACGCCTGGCGGGCCTGCGCGTGGCCGCGCCAGTGCTCGATGACAAAGCTGAGCGGCGTGCGGCACTTCTCGAGGCACTTGTGCTTGAGGCTGCTGAACTGGAAGGCGCCGGCCAGCGCGATGGTCGCGGCGCCGATCACCCAGCCGTGCCAGGCCAGCGTGGGCGCGCTCGCGAGCAGCGCCAGCACCCCGCTGTGGAGCCCGTGTGCCAGCAGCCCGAAGGCACCCCACACGGCCATGTAGCCGAGCCCCAGCATCACGAGCAGGCGTGCATGGTCCGGGCGCCCCGCGGTCAGGCGGTCGAAGGCGCTGAACAGCGGCAGCGTGGTCGGCAGCATCATGGCCATGGTCATGAGGATCCACGCCACCGCATAGAGGACCGCCGGCACGATCACGCCGCCGGCGGGAATGGCCTGGCACAGGAACGCGGCCGGCCCCGAGACGGTCCAGTCGCCGTGTTCGAGGTAGCGCCCGTAAGGGCTGCGCGCCCAGGCCCACAGCGCCATCCACGCAAGCGCGGCCAGCGCGACGAGAACCGGCAGGAACACGCGGCGGTGGCGGATGACGTTGCGCGGCGGCAAGCCGGCCGCGGGGTTCATGAATCAAAGACGAAGGTGCTCTGCAGGGCGTTGTGGTTCTTGATGTCTAGGTCGATGCCGAGGGCGGGGTTCTTCGACCGGTAGGTGGGCGCCTTGCCGACGAACACCGGCGCGCCCGGAACCGTGGAAAACACGGTGTCGGAAAGCGTGGTCTGCCCGCCGGTGGCGCCGCGGTAGGGTTCGAGCTCGGCGTAGTAGTCCTTGCCGATTTCCAGCTCGCCCTTGCCTTCGTTCACGGTAAAGCGGATCGGCGCCCGCTCGACCGACACGACCTCGCCGATGAGGGCGGCCAGGTCGGCGATCGGCCCGCCGGCCTTCCCGGTGTAGACCTTGAGCAGCGCTTCTTCCTGTTCCTTGGAGGCTTTGTCGTCGACGAAGATCGCCGCCGTCCAGTTGCCTTCGAGGATGTTTCCGGGCACATGCGCCACGGCCGCGATGGTGTTGCCGCCGACATCGACGCCGTCGATGGTTCCCTTGTCGATGCGCCACGCGACGATGGTGTCGCAGGTGCCGTTGTCAGGGTCCTCGCCGATCCAGCAGGGACACAGGACGTTGCAGTTGCATACCTCGAGCAGGCGACCTTCCAGGTGATAGCTCATACGAACCTCCGTTCAGAAGCCACACGAACACGGAACTTGTCGCCGCGACTCAGCGGCAAGGGGGGCGCTGATCCTACGCTTCGCAACAAGGCAAGTCGAGCGCGATGCCCGGCCGCGCGCAGTACCCTGGGTACCCAGGGTACGCCGCGGATCAGCTGCGGCTTGCGTCGTGCGCCGGCTTGCCGACCTGCACGCTCACTTCCTCGCCCTTGAGCTTCGCCTGCACGGCCTTGATGGCCTTGTCGAGCCGCGCGCCGTAGTCGGCATCGGCCTGGCGGAAGTAGCTCACCGAACGGTCGATGATGTCCTGCCGCGTCACCGCGCCCAGGCCGCCCGCGATGTTGTTCACCAGGCGCTGCTTCGCTTCCTCGTCCATCAGCCGGTAGAGGTCGCCGGCCTGCACGAAGTCGTTGTCCTCGGGGTGCTGCTGCCACTGGTGGCTGCCGGTCCAGCCGTGGATCTCGAGCGGCGCGTAGACCGGCTCGTTGCTCTGCTTGGGCGCGTCGCTGAAGCTGTTGGGCTCGTAGTTGGGACCGCGGCCGCCGTTGCCGTCGCCGCGCATCGCGCCGTCGCGGCCGTAGTTCTGCGCCGTGGTCGCATGCGGGCGGTTCACCGGCAGCTGCGTGTGGTTGATGCCCAGGCGGTAGCGCTGCGTGTCGCCGTAGCTGAACAGCCGGCCCTGCAGCATCTTGTCGGGCGAGGGGCCGATGCCGGGCACGAAGTTGGCCGGGTTGAACGCAGCCTGCTCGATCTCGGCAAAGTAATTGTCGGGATTGCGGTTGAGCGTGAGGATGCCGATGTCGATCTTCGGATAGTCCTTGTGCGACCAGACCTTGGTCAGGTCGAAGGGATTGAAGCGGTAGGTCTGCGCTTCGGCCACGGGCATGATCTGCACCTGCACCTTCCAGCTCGGGAACTCGCCGCGCTCGATGGAATGCAGCAGGTCGAGGTGGTGGTGGTTCGGGTTTTCGCCGCCCACGCGCTGCGCCTCTTCAGCCACGAAGGTCTCGATGCCCTGGTGGGTCTTGAAGTGGTACTTGACCCAGAAGGCCTCGCCCTTGGCGTTCACCCACTGGAAGGTGTGGGAGCCGAAGCCGTCCATGTGGCGGTAGCTCTTCGGAATGCCGCGGTCGCCGAACAGCCAGGTGAACTGGTGCGTGGCTTCGGGCGAATGCGAGAAGAAGTCCCAGGCGTTGTTGGGCTCCTGCACGTGGCTGTAGGGATCGCGCTTCTGCGAGTGGATGAAATCGGGAAACTTGAGCGGGTCGCGGATGAAGAAGACCGGCGTGTTGTTGCCGACCAGGTCGTAGTTGCCGTCTTCGGTATAGAACTTGAGCGCGAAGCCGCGCGGATCGCGCACGGTGTCGGCCGAGCCGAGCTCGAGCGCCACGGTCGAGAAGCGCGCGAGCACCTCGGTCTTCTTGCCGACCTGGCTCAAAAACTTGGCCTTGGTCCATTTGGACACGTCGGCCGTGACTTCGAAGGTGCCGAAGGCGCCCGAACCGCGGGCGTGCACCACGCGCTCGGGAATGCGCTCGCGGTCGAAGCGCGCAAGCTTCTCGATCAGGTTGTGGTCCTGCATCAGCACGGGGCCGCCGGGGCCAGCGGTCTGCGACTGCTGGTTGTTCTCGACGGGCGCGCCGTTTTCGGTGGTGAGCTTGCGGGAGTCGGTCATGGGTGGGCTTTCCTCTGGAGTTGTAGGGGCCCATGCATTCTGTCAATGAATGCAGCCTTGCTGCATCACATTGAGCTATCGCCTCGATAGGCGGCCCGCCGAAGGCCGCCCGAGGCTCTAGACGATCAGCGCGATCGTGGCTTCGAGGTGCTCCGACGGCGCCCGGCGGAAACCCGAGCGCGTGAAGCGCTGCAGCTGCCCGACCACGAAGGCCGTGAGCGCCGCGGCGCGCACCTGCGCGTCCACGCTCGGGGTGGCCGAGCCGTCCGCGGCGGCCGCCCCGCGCAGTACCTGGCGCAGGGTGGCCTCGATCTTGTCGAAGAACTGGTTCATGCGCTGCTGGAGGCGCTCGTTCTCGAACACCAGCGCATCGCCCACCATGACGCGCGTCATGCCGGGGTTGCGCTCGGCAAACTGCACGAGCAGCGTCAGGATTCTTGCGGCCTGCTGGGCGCCCGTTGCGCCTTCGCGCTCGAGGATCTGGTTCACCAGCGTGAAGACGCTCTGCTCGATGAAGTCGATCAGGCCCTCGAACATCTGGGCCTTGCTCGCAAAGTGGCGGTAGAGCGCGGCCTCGCTGACGTCGAGCCGCGCGGCCAGTGCCGCGGTGGTCACGCGCTCGGCCCCGGGCTGCTCGAGCATGGCGGCCAGCGCCTGCAGGATCTGCACGCGCCGCTCCCCGGGCTTGGGGCGTTTTCGGACCGGCGCGACGGGCGTCAGCGTTTCGGTCTGGGTTTCTATGCCGGGATAGCTTGTCTCTTCGTTCTGCATGGAAGCGCGTGCAAAGATGTAATCAATTGATTCTCGCACAGGGCCGCGCAGTGAGCGCGCGCAAACCGGCCCCGGGAAAGCTCGTACAGAATCGGCCCATTCAACCAAGCAAGAGTTCTCATGGCCCCAAAAAGCGTTCTGGTGACAGGTGGTGCAGGTTTCATTGGCAGCCACACCTGCGTCGCGCTGGCCGCGGCCGGATACACACCGGTCATTCTCGACAATCTGGGCAACAGCGACATCCGGGTATTGGAGCGGTTGCGGCAGATCACCGGCAGCGCGCCGCGGCTGATCGAGGGCGACGTGCGCGACCGGGCGCTGCTCGACCGCGTGCTGGGCGAAGAGCGCTTTGCGGCCGTGATCCACTTCGCGGGCCTCAAGGCCGTGGGCGACTCGGTGGCCGACCCGCTCACCTACTACGACAACAACGTGCACGGCAGCCTCGTGCTCGCCTCGGCCATGCAGCAGGCGGGCGTGCGGACGCTGATCTTTTCATCGTCCGCCACGGTGTACGGCGAACCCGACCACTCGCCCATTCCGGAAGACGCGCCCTGCAGGCCGGCCAACCCTTACGGGCGCTCCAAGCGCATGGTGGAAGAAGCGCTGGCCGACCTGCACCGCGCGCAGCCCGATTGGCGCATTGCGCTGCTGCGCTACTTCAACCCGGTGGGCGCGCATGAAAGCGGGCTCATCGGCGAGCACCCGCAGGGCAAGCCGAACAACCTGATGCCCTTCGTCTGCCAGGTGGCCGTGGGGCAGCGCGACAAGCTGCTGATCCACGGCAACGACTACCCCACGCCCGACGGCACCGGCGTGCGCGACTACGTGCATGTGATGGACCTCGCCGAAGGGCATGTGGCGGCGCTTCGGCATGCGCAGGACCACGCCGGGCTGGTCACGCTGAACCT
This sequence comes from Variovorax sp. SPNA7, assembly GCF_033807855.1. Classification (NCBI taxonomy): domain Bacteria; kingdom Pseudomonadati; phylum Pseudomonadota; class Betaproteobacteria; order Burkholderiales; family Comamonadaceae; genus Variovorax; species Variovorax sp. SPNA7. The sequence continues at coordinate 804,462 of NZ_CP138513.1, read as the reverse complement.
CGGCACCGGCCGCGGCGCCTCCGTGCTGGAGGTGGTGCATGCCTTCGAGCGCGCGAGCGGACGTCCGCTGCCTTATGAAATCGGTCCGCGCCGGCCCGGCGACGTGCCCGCGTACTGGGGCGATCCCTCGCTGGCGGAGGCCACGCTCGGCTGGCGCGCGCACCGCGGACTCGACCAGATGTGCGCCGACAGCTGGCGCTGGCAGCAGGGCAATCCGAACGGCTACGAAAGGTCACTGACCGCTTGCTGACCGCTCCTGGCTTCCCCCGGAAGGAAGGCCCCCAACGGCTCCCGGGCATGTAACGAATGCACACACGGGAACCTGCCCGCAACAAATGTTAAGGGGATTGTTACCCAACCGATCTTTCGCGTCGCTATTCTGAATTGATGGGGGGCTCTGCATGCCGGCAAGCCCCAAGGGTTGTGCCATCTCTTTGCAGAGTAGGGGGAAAGATTTGCCTATCGATCAAGCGCGATACGCCCAATGGGCGGCGGCGTGCCGGTTCTCTGCCTTCACCGATACCGCCTACAGCGCGTGGACACGCGAGGAAGCGTCCCGCCACAAGGCAGAGCAGCCGGCGCTTCGCTCTGAGCTGGAGAATCTTCCGTACCGCGAGGGCCTGACCTTCGCCATCGCCGACAGCGGCAGCGACGAGGCGTTGCGCAGCACGCTGACTTCGCTTTCCGCGCAGCTGTGCCATCGCTTCGACGTGGTGGTGACCTGCGACCCTTCGCGCGCCGAAGCGGCAAGCCAGGCGCTCCTGTTCGTTCGCGATTCGATCAACGTGCGGCTGGTGGCGGCGAGCGCACCGGCAAGCCGGCTTGAACTGCAGCAGCTCGCGCTCGAGCACACGGCCGAACCGTGGTTCGGCGTGATCCTCTCGGGCGACCGGCTCGCTGCGCAGGCCGTTTCGTCGATCCAGTTCACGCTCGCCAAATGGCCCGATGCGGCCGTCGTCTATGCGGACGAAGACTGGATCGCCGAGGGCCAGGCGCGATGCAAGCCGCGCTTCAAGTCGGCATGGGATCCGGAGGCGCAGCTCGGCTTCGACCTGCTGGACGGCCTGTGCGTGATGAAGCGCGACAACGTCCTGGCGGCCGGGGGCTTTCGCGCCGAATTCGAACCGGCCGCCGGCTACGACCTGCACTGCAGGGTGGCCATGCCGCTGCCCTGCAGCCGGGTGCGCCATATTCCCTCGGTGCTGTACCACCGGCAGGTCCCGCCGATCATGGATGCGGGCGACACGCGGCAGGCCTTCGAGGCCTATGCGGCGGCGGCCCGGCGGGTGGCGGCTGAAGCGGCGTTCCGGCAGACGGGCGTGGCGGCCGAGGTGCTGCCCTCGCCGATCGCGGAGTTCGTCAACCATGTCCGCCGTCCCCTGCCCAGCCCCGCGCCACGGGTCAGCGTGCTCGTGCCGACGCGCGACCGCGCCAACCTGGTGAGGACCTGCCTGGACGGCCTGCTGCGCAAGACGGACTATCCGGATTTCGAAGTCCTCATCCTCGACAACGACAGCGTCGAGCCGGCCACGCTGTCCCTCTTCGCCGAACTGGCCGCGGACCCTCGCGTGCGCGTGCTCCGCGTGCCCGGCCCCTTCAATTTCTCGAGCATCAACAATGTCGGCGTGCAGGCCTCGACCGGCGAGGTGCTGCTCTTCCTGAACAACGACATCGAGATCCTCGACGGCGGATGGCTCAGGGAGATGGTCGGCGAGGCCATGCGGCCGGACATCGGCTGCGTGGGCGCCAAGCTGCTGTACGGCGACGGCACGGTCCAGCACGCCGGCGTCATGCTGCAGAGCGGCCCGCTGGCGATGCATGTCTGCCGCACCGACGGTGCCACCGACACCGGCCTGGACGGGCGGCTCGCCGGCACGCGCGACTACCTGGCGGTCACGGGCGCCTGCCTGGCGGTTCGGCGCGCGGTGTTCGAGCAGGTGGGCGGCTTCGACGGCGAGCACCTGCCGGTGGCCTACAACGACATCGACCTGTGCCTGAAGGTGAACGATGCGGGCTACCGCAACATCTGCACGCCGTTCGCGTCGCTGCTGCACCTGGAGAGCGCCTCGCGCGGGCACGACCATGTTTCCGAAGAGAAGCAGCAGCGGGCAGCGCGCGAGCAGGCGCATGCCAGCACCAAGTGGATCGATCGCTTCGAGCACGACCCCTACCACAACCCGAATGTCCAGTGGGACTGGCTCACCGGCGCGCACCTGGCCCCCAACGTCGGCCAGCCCTGGCAGCTCGCGCGCTGAAGCCGCGGTTTCATCGACTTTCTAGCGGAGGCCCGGACTCGTCCGGGCAGGAATACAAATGAAAGAACCCACCCTCATCCTTCCGACAGTCGACCGGTCGCTCGACGTGCTGACGCACCCGGTGCTGGACCCGCTCTTCTGGACGCCGCACCTGCTCGGCAAGGCCAGCGCCTGGTGGACCCACACGCCGTTCGCGTTCTGGATCGTGGCCGCCTGCAAGCCGGGTTTGCTGGTGGAACTGGGCACGCACAACGGCGTGTCGTACGCGGCGTTCTGCGAGGCCGTTGCGCGGCTCAAGTCGGCCACGCGCTGCTACGCCGTGGACACCTGGGCCGGAGACGAGCATGCCGGGCACTTCGACGCGCAGGTCTACCACGAGCTGCGCGACTTCCACGACAAGCACTTCAGCGCCTTCTCCGAGCTCCTCAAGTCCACCTTCGACGACGCCCTGCCGTACTTTGCCGACGGCTCCGTCGACCTGCTGCACATCGACGGCTTCCACACCTACGAGGCGGTCAAGCACGACTTCGAGACCTGGCTTCCCAAGCTGTCGGACAAGGCCGTGGTGCTGTTCCACGACACCAATGTGCGCAGCGGCAATTTCGGCGTCTTCCGCTTCTTCGCCGAGCAGGCACGGCACTACCCGTCGTTCGAGTTCCTGCACGGCCACGGGCTGGGCGTGCTGGCCGTGGGCGACCGCGCGCCGGCCGCCGCCATGGCGTTGTGCAACCTCGAACCCGAGCGCGCCGATGCCGCCAGGGCGCGCTTCGCGCACCTGGGAACGCGCTGGTTCGTGACCACGCGCGAACAGCTCGGCTCGGCCGAACTGCATCAGCGCATCCACGAGGCCAATGCCCTGCGCGCACCGGTGGAAGCCGAACTGGCCCAGGTGGCGGCCGCCCGCGCGGCCGAGGCCGAGGCCCGCGCCAGCGCCGAAGGCAAGCTGGACGCCCTGGCCCACGAGGTGGCCGAGAAGGCAGCGCAGCTGGAAGACCTGAACAGGCAGGCCAGCGATGCACACGCGAAGGCCGCCCAGGCCGAAGCCGCCGCGCGCGCAACCGGCTTCGCCCACGAGCAGGCGAACCGGCGCGTGGCGGAGCTGCGGAATGTCGTGGCGCAGTTGGCCACCGACCTGAACAAGACCCGCGACGACCTGGACGAGACCAGCGAAGCCAAGAGCCTGCAGCAGCGCACCGCGCTGGCCTGGAAGAACCTTGCCGACCGCAAGGAAGACCGGGTCGAATCGCTGATGGAGCGCTTCACGCGCCTGCGGGTCGATCCGTCCCTGAGCGTCAAGGCCAAGCTGCGCAGGCGCCTGCGGCTGCTTGCCCGGCGCCTTGCCGGCAAGCCGGTGGACCTGGGCGCGGTGGAGATCGTCCGGTTCTCGCCCTACTTCGACCGCGAGTGGTACCTGAAGACCTACGCTGACGTGGCATCGGCCGGCACGGACCCCGCGGAGCACTACGTCACCCACGGCGCGGCCGAAGGGCGCCAGCCCGGCCCGTGGTTCTCGGGCACCGAATACGCCGCGCGCTACGGGGATGCGGCAGGCTTCAATCCGCTGATTCACTACACGCTGGTCGGCGCGCGAGAGGGTCGGCGCGCCGGCCTGCTCGGCAGCGACGACACCGAGCCGCCGCCCATTCCTCCATTGCCGAGCCGGGTGTTCTCGATCTTCTACGTTTCGGGCGAGGCGGATACGCCCGGCCATCTGTACCGCGTCGCGCGCTACATCGAGGCGGCGCGGATGAACGGCGTGCCGGCGGAATGGATCCGGCAGGAAGAGCTGGAGGCGCGGCTCGAGCTGACGTCACGGCACGACGTGATGATTCTGTGGCGCACCCAGTGGAGCCCGGTGCTCGAAAAAGCCATCGGGCTGATGCATGCGCAGGGCAAGAAGGTGGTGTTCGACATCGACGACCTGATGATCGAACCCGACCTGGCCGACACCAAGGTGATCGACGGCATCCGCTCCAACGCCCATCCGGAGGCCGCGGTGCGCGAGCTCTTCACGAGTGTGCGCCGCGCCATGCTCGCAGCCGATGTGTGCATTGCCAGCACCCAGGAGCTGGCCTATCACATGCGCTGGGCGGGCAAGTCCACCCATGTACTGTTCAACGGCTTCGACGATCAGACCTTCGAGCTCTCCAGGCGCAGCGCCCGGCAGTGGCGCAGCGCGCGGACCGACAACCTGGTGCGCATCGGCTATGCCGGCGGCTCGCGAACGCACCAGCGCGACCTGGGCCTGGCCATCGAGGCGATCGCGCGCGTGCTGCGCGAGAACGAGCTGTGCCGGCTGGTGCTCTTCCAGACCGAATCGGGCATGCGCCTGGTCGACGTGGAGGAATACCCGGTGATGGCCGGCCTGGCGCACCGCATCGAATGGCGGCCCTTCCAGACCCTGGAGACATTGCCGCGCGAAATTGCGCGCTTCGACATCAACATCGCGCCGCTGGAATTCGGCAACCCGTTCTGCGAAGCCAAGAGCGAATTGAAGTTCTTCGAGGCCGCGCTGGTCGACGTGCCGACCATCGCGTCGCCGACCGGCCCGTTCACGCGGGCGATCGAGCATGGCGTGTCGGGCTTCCTGGCCGCGAGCGCGGACGACTGGTACCACCATCTGTCGACGCTGGTTTCGGACCCGGCACTGAGGGCCAGCGTCGGCTCGGCCGCGTTCCTGCGCGCGATGGCCTCGTACGGGCCGCTGCAGCGGGCCACGCAGTTCGGCCGCGTGCTCGACCAGCTGCAAGGCGATGCGCTGGCCGCGCGGGCCTTTGCGCTCGATGCGCGCGTTCGCTCGGCGCCGATCCGCCGGCCCCAGCTGATGCCGCTGGAAGTGCTGTTCGAGCACCGGGCCGACGAGGCCGAGATTGCGGACGTCACGGTGGTCATTCCGCTCTACAACTACGAGCAGTTCATCGTCGAGGCGCTGGAGTCCGTGCGCGCCCAGACGCTGGCGGTGCTGGACCTGGTGGTGGTGGACGACTGTTCGACCGACGGCTCGCTGGACGCCGTGCTGGCATGGGCCCGGCAGCACGCCAGGCGCTTCAACCGCGTGGTGGTCGCACGGCATGAGGCCAACAGCGGCCTGGGCCTCACGCGCAATGCGGGCTTCCACCTCGCGGACAGCCCCTATGTGCTGCCGCTGGATGCCGACAACCGGCTGCGCCCGAAATGCTGCGAGGAACTGCGCCGCGCCATCCGCGCCGAGCGCGTGGCCTTCGCCTACCCGACCATCCAGCACTTCGGCGCCTCCAGCGCGATGCTCGGCGAAGCCTCCTACGAGCCGCAGCGCTTCGTGGCCGGCAACTACATCGATGCGATGGCGCTGGTCTCGAAGGAGGCGTGGGCGATCGTCGGCGGCTACAACCACGTTCGCCACGGCTGGGAAGACTACGACTTCTGGTGCCGGCTCGCGGAACAGGGCCAGCGCGGCGTGCGGGAGCCGCAAACGCTTGCGGACTACCGCGTGCATGCAGGCTCGATGATCAAGGCCGAGACGACGGTCCCGCAGAATTACCAGCGGCTGATCGAGAACTTCAAGGCCCAGCATCCCTGGGTGTCGCTGATCGACGAGCGGCTCGCGCGCAAGGCGCCGGCGCTGCAGGTGGCGCTGAGCGACAGCGGCGCGAAGTCGCGGCTCCAGGCGCTGCTGCCGATTCTTCGCTGCCCCAAGACCGGCCTCAAGCTGACGGCCGATGCGGCAGGCGGCGCGCTGGCGACCGTGGACGGCTGGCGGCGCTGGCCCGTCGTCCAGGGCCGGCCGGTTCTTTGCGAGGACATCGGCGAGCCCGAGGTCAAGCCCGCCGAACACGTCAGCAACGCGCTGCCGCCCGAAGCCCTGAAGCTCGCAAGGAGCACCAAGGGGTGGGTGCTGAATCTCAGCGGCGGAGGCTCGCAGGAAAAGATCGAGAACGTGGTCGAGGTCGAATACTGCCTGTTCAGGCACACCGACGTGGTCGCCGATGCCCACGTGCTGCCGTTCGACGACGCGGTCTTCGACGCCGTGATCGTCATGAACGCCTTCGAGCACTACCGCGAACCGCAGAAGGTGGCGGCGGAACTGCTTCGGGTGCTCAAGCCCGGCGGCCGCATCCTGGTTCGCACCGCCTTCATGCAGCCGCTGCACGAGCGGCCGTGGCACTTCTTCAACTGCACGCGCTACGGGCTGGAGCAGTGGTTCCGCGAGTTCGAGGCCGAGCGCGTGCGGGTGTCGGAGAATTTCGCGCCGAATCACTCCGTCAGCTGGCTGGCGTCGGAGTGCGAGCAGGCGCTGCGCGCCAATGTGTCGGACGAAGCCGCGGAGCGCTTCCGGGAGGCCCCCGCGGGCGATCTGGTGGACCTGTGGCGCGATCCGTCGCTGCGCGACACGCCGCTGTGGACCGATTTCGAGAAGCTGCCGCAGTCGGTGCAGGAGGTTGGCGCCGCGGGCTTCGAGTTCCTGGGCCGGAAACCCGCGGGGGCCAGGGTCAGCGCGAACGGCCGCTGAGGCGGCTGGGGCCTCAGCGCGCGCGGATCATCGTGCCGTAGGCCTGGTCGGTCAAGATCTCGAGCAGCATCGCGTGCGGCACGCGGCCGTCGATGATGTGCACCGCGTTCACGCCGCTCTTGGCGGCATCGAGCGCACCCTCGATCTTGGGGAGCATGCCGCCCGAGATGGTGCCGTCGGCAAACAGGTCGTCGATCTCGCGCGCACTCAGGTTGGTGAGCAGATTGCCGTCCCTGTCGAGCACGCCGGGCGTGTTGGTCAGGAGCATGAGCTTCTCGGCCTTGAGCACGGTGGCGAGCTTGCCGGCCACCACGTCGGCGTTGATGTTGTAGCTCTCGTTCTCCTCGCCGAAGCCGATCGGGCTCACCACGGGAATGAAGGCGTCGTCCTGCAGCGCCTTGACCACGCTGGGGTCGATGGAGACGATGTCGCCCACCTGGCCCACGTCGTGGTGCAGGTTGGGGTCGGCGCGGTCCGCCATCTTGAGCTTCTGCGCGCGGATCATGCCGCCGTCGCGCCCGGTCAGGCCCACGGCCTTGCCGCCGGCCTGGTTGATCAGGCCCACGATGTCCTGCTGCACCTCGCCGGCCAGCACCCATTCGACCACTTCCATGGTCTCGGCGTCGGTCACGCGCATGCCCTGGATGAAGCTGCCCTTCTTGCCCAGGCGGTTGAGCGCCGCCTCGATCTGCGGGCCGCCGCCATGCACCACCACCGGGTTCATGCCGACCAGCTTGAGCAGCACCACGTCTTCCGCGAAGTCGGCCTGCAGGGCCGGATCGGTCATGGCATTGCCGCCGTACTTGATGACGATGGTCTTGCCGTGGAACTTGCGGATGTACGGCAGCGCCTGGGCCAGGATTTCGGCCTTGTCGCGCGGGGGAATGTTGAGGACGGGATCGGTCATGGGCGGGCAGGCTCCAAAACGGTGGGGACGATGGAAAGAAGGAATTCTTGCAGCAAGGAGGCCGTCACGGGCGCAGCCAGCGCGGCACCTTGAATCGCACGATCATCAGGTAGGCGCCCACATAGGTCGTGACAAACAGCAGGCAGAACAGCATCAGCACGATGGTGTTGTTCCAGAACAGCACCGCGGGCACCACCGACAGCGCGGCGAACATCCAGAGGTAGGGCGAGGTCCGGTTGTTGCGGGCGAGCAATTGGCGCGCCTCGTCGTCCGCGAACGCCACGCGCACGATGCGCCGGAAGATCAGCTGGTGGAAGTGCAGCGCGTCGGCGGTGCCGGGCGACTGCCCGCGCGCGAGCTTGCGGTAGATGGAGAACAGCGTCTCCCACACCGGGTAGATCAGCAGCAGCATCGGGAACCACGGCGAGACGACGCGGTGCCGCTGCACCAGCGTCACGCAGGCCAGCGCAATCACCATGCCCCACACGTAGGCGCCGCCGTCGCCGGCAAAGATCTTGCCGCGCGGATAGTTCCAGATCAAAAAGCCGATGGTGGCGCCGACCAGGCAGACCATCATGGCCGCGAGCTGGCGGTCGCCCACCTGCAGCGCCACGTGCGAAATGGCAAGGCACACCAGCACCGCCACCGTGCCGGCCAGCCCGTTGTAGCCGTCGATGATGTTGAAGGCATGCGGCAGCCCGCCGATGGCCAGCGCAGCGAACAGCACGGCGCCGTACGGCACCACGGCCAGCCAGCCGTCGACCGCCTCGATGCCGGTGCGCGACAGGCTGAGCCCCAGCACCCAGCACGCGAGCAGCGCGGAGCCGATGGTGAGCGCCAGCCGGTAGCGCACCTTGACGTTCTGCGTCACGTCTTCGACGATGCCGCCGAGGACCGCCGGCGCAATGCACAGCAGCGTGAGCATCGAGGTCTTGAGCGGCCAGGAGACGTTGAACGGGTCGGTGCCGGTGATGCCGGAGGCCATCCAGGCCACGCCCATGCCGAGCAGGATGCCCGCCCCCCCGAGCCGCGGCACGTGGCCCTTGTGGAAGCGCTGGGGCATGTCGGCGCCATAGAGCCGGGCGTGCCTGCGCGCGCGGCGCATGAACACCTGGACCCCGAAGGCCGAGACGAAGAAACTGATGACGATCAGAGCAATCATGTGTGGGTGTTGGGGAACCCTAGAATTCCCGAGCGAAATTAGACCATGCCAGCGCCCCCTTCCCCTTCTTCCCCCCCGATCACCATTTCGATCGTCAGCCACGGCCAGCTTGCGCTGGTGCGCCCGCTGCTCGAGCAGCTGGACCGCTTCTGCCGCAATTCGACCGCCAAGGTCGTGCTCACGCTGAACATCCCCGAACCTGACGTGCTGGCCGGCCTGGAATGGGGATTTGCGCTCGAGCGGATCGAAAACACGGCCCCCAAGGGCTTTGGCGCCAACCACAACCAGGCCTTCGGGCACTGCGACACGCCCTGGTTCCTGGTGCTCAACCCCGACATCCGCCTGGACGGCGACGTGCTGGCGCCGCTGCTGGCGCAGGCCGTGCCCGACGCCGGCCTGCTGACGCCGCGCATCCTCGAACCGGGCCGCAGCACGCCCGAGCAGCACCGCGCCGTCATCACGCCGCTCGAGATCCTCACGCGGCGCAAGCCGGGGTATGTGCGCCCGGCGGTGCCGGACTGGATTCCAGGCCTGTTCATGCTGTTCCGCAGCCAGGCCTACCGCCAGATCGGGGGCTTCGACGAGCGCTTCTTCATGTACGGCGAAGACTTCGACATCTGCGCCCGGACCCAGCTGGCGGGCTGGAAGCTGCAGGTGGGCGAAGACCTGCTCGCGCGCCACGAGGCCCAGCGCGCCAGCCGCAGCAGCAGGAAGCATCTCTACTGGCACGTGACCAGCCTGCTCAAGGTGTGGACCTCGGGCGCGTTCTGGCGCTACCTGCGGGCCCGATCCCGCCGGGCCTGAAAAAAGCCGCGACCGCGTTTGCGCAGACAATCCGGGGCCGGGAAGCCAGCAGAGACCGCAGGCGCCGTCCCCTCCCAACCACGACGATGACGACCACGAGCAGCCCGACAGCCCCGCAGGAACACGCCCACCTGCTCCATCCCAAGTACCGACCCGACATCGACGGCCTGCGCGCCGTCGCCGTGCTTTCCGTGCTCGGCTACCACGCGTTTCCGCAGTGGATCAAGGGCGGCTTCATCGGGGTCGACATCTTCTTCGTCATCTCGGGCTTCCTGATCACCACGATCATCCTGGGCAGCTTCGAGGGCGACGGGTTCAGCTACCGCGAGTTCTACGCGCGCCGCGTGAAGCGCATCTTTCCGGCGCTGGTGCTGGTGCTGGCGGCGACCTTTGCCTTCGGCTGGTACGCGCTGCTGCCGCACGAGTGGGAGCAGCTCGGCAAGCACGTGGCCGCGGGTGCCGGCTTCGTCTCGAACTTCGCCTTCTGGAGCGAGGCCGGCTACTTCGACAATGCGGCCGAGACCAAGCCGCTGCTGCACCTGTGGTCGCTGGCCATCGAGGAGCAGTTCTACATCTTCTGGCCCGTGCTGCTGGGCCTGGCGTGGAAGCGCAAGTGGCGCGTGCTCGCGGTGGTGGGCACGGTGGCGGCCATGTCGTTCCTGCTCAACGTCACCACCATCCACAGCCACCGCACCGCGGCGTTCTATTCGCCGCTGTCGCGCTTCTGGGAGCTGATGATCGGCGGCATGCTGGCGTACATGCGGCTGCACCGGCCCCTGCCCAAGCCGGGCTGGGGCCGCCATGCGCAGTCGATTGCCGGGCTGGTGCTGATCGGCCTGGGCCTTGCCTACATCCGCGGCGGCAAGGCCTTTCCGGGGTTCTGGGCCATCCTGCCCACGCTGGGCGCCTTCTACTGCATTGCGGCCGGCCCGACCGGCGTGCTCAACCGCTACGTGCTCGCCTCCAAGCCGATGGTTTGGGTCGGCCTGATCAGCTACCCGCTGTACCTCTGGCACTGGCCGCTGCTGGTGTACGCGCGCATCGTCGAGGGCGACGTGCCGTCCAACGGCCTGCGCGCGCTGATGCTGCTGGCCGCCTTCGTGCTGGCCTGGCTGACCTACCGTTTTGTCGAGCGCGGCACGCGCCGCAGCGAGAACAGCACGGTGATCTCGGTGCTGGTGGCGCTGATGGTGGGCTTCGTGGTGCTGGGCACCCTGGCGGCCACGCGCTACTACGTGGGACGGCACAGCGACCCCTACTTCAACAAGACGGCCGCGGCCGCCAAGGACTGGGGCTACCCGGACGGGCTGAGCCCCATCAAGGTCGACGGCGAGGTGCTCCAGCAGATCGGCCACGGCAAGCGCCGGGTGCTCCTTTTCGGCGACAGCCACATCGAGCAATACGGCCCGCGCGCCGTGGAGCTGAACAAGATCGCGCCCGACACCCTCGATTCGCTCTCCTTCGCCACCTGGGGCGCCTGCCCGCCCATTCCCAACGTGGTCGACGAAAAGAACAACCTGTGCGGCGAGCGCCGCGACGGCGCCATGCGCCTGGCCATCAGCGACAAGTTCGACGCGGTGGTGTTCGGCGGCTGCTGGAACTGCTACTTCTCGGAAACCGGCAAGCCCAACGCCGCGAACGCCGATGCCGACCGCTACTACTACTTCGACGGCAAGACCAAGCGGCGATTCATGGGCGGCGGCGGCGTGGACTTTGCGCTCAACATGCTCGAAGCGGTGATGACGAACCTTGCCAAGCACAAGCAGGTGTACCTGGTGCTGGACAACCCGGTGGGGGAAGGGTATGGGCCGGAAGAATTCATCAAGGGGGGGCGGCTCGGCAACATGAGCGTGGCGCCAATGTCGCCCACCACGGAATGGGTTTCAGCGCAAAGGGCCCTCCACGAGCGCATGCGCCAGATCGCGATCCGAAGCGGCGCCATCGTGATCGACCCGATTCCGACGCTTTGCAAGGGCAACCAGTGCACCCGGGCGGATGCCGACGCCACGCCCATCTACAAGGACGCGGGGCACTTGCGGGCCGAGTACGTGCGCAAGTTCGCAACGTACATCGACGTGGCGATGAGCACGCAGAAGCAGCAGCAAACACCCGCAACCGTGCCGGTCACGGGGCGCTAGCTAGAACTCAGGAATAGAGCTTCCGCAGGCTGCGCACACCCGGCAGCCGCGTGATCGCCCCGACCAGGCGCACCATGCCGGGCGAGCTGTGCTTCAGCAGAAACAATGTGGTCCGCAGCCGCAGCTTTTTCTTGCGGCCGACATAGGGATTGGCCAGCACCATCGCGCCGTACTCGAAAAGGATCGCGGTCATTTCCTCGCGGTACTGGTCGTCGTTCTTGATCGACTCGATCGCATGGTTGACGAAGTACGGCTGAAACCGAGGCACGAGACAATCGCGGAAGTAGTAGCGACCGCGCTGGTGCTCGTCGGGGAACATCTGCACCAGCTTCTTGAAGTACTTGAAGCGGCTGCGGATCATGCGAATGCCGAACGAGGTGCTTGCCGTATGGATGCACCACACCGTCACGGCCTTGTCGACAAAGTAATTGCTGTAGCCCTTGCGGAACACGCGCAGGAAGAGGTCGTCGTCCTCGAAGCCCATGAACTGCGAATCGAACCCGCCCACGGCCTCGAAGGCCTTGCGGCTGATCAGCGTGGCCGATGGCAGCACGAACATGTCGTGCCGCAGCAGGTCGTTGATGTTTCGCTTGGGATGCGTCGCATGCTCCTTCACAACGCCGGTCCGGATCACGTTTCCATCGGCGTCGGCTTCGTACAGGTCGGCATAGACAAAGCCGAAGAGCCGGTCGTCCTGCGGAATCGAAGACGCCAACGTCTCGATGTGGTTGGGCAGGTAGAAATCGTCCTGGTCCAGGAAGCAGATGAAGTCGGAGGTGGACGCTGCCACTCCGGCATTGCGTGCGGAGCCTTGTCCTCCATTCTCCTTGTCGAGAATGCGAAAGGGATAGCGCTTCGCAAGCCCGTCGAGCGCCGCGCGCTCCTCCGGCCGCGAACCGTCGTTCACCACAATCACCTCGGCCGCGGGCACCGATTGCTCGAACACGCTGCGCACCGAGCGCTCGATGAAATCGGCGCCGTTGTAGAACGGGATGATCACCACCACGCTGGGCCACAGGGGCATGGATTCGATGGCGGGCACGGCGGGAGCGTTCGTTGGGGTCATTGTTTTTTGGCTTGGCTCTGTTGGGGCGAGCCTACACAGATTCGAAAAGGTCGCGAACCACGCCGCGTACGCCGCGGCCGAACTTGTCGTAGCGGCCCGTCATGGCTTCGCGGAAGATGGGAATGCACCGCGCCAACCGCGACGCGGGCAATGCGGCCCGAAAGCGCTGATGCTCGATCTTGCTGCGGACCTTGGCAATGATCTCGGGCGAGACGCGATCGCCGATCTGCAAAAGACGCTCCAGGAGAAGCTCGGCCTTGATGGCACGCTCGACGTGGGTATTTCCGCGCGATGCAAGCGCCTTGCGTATCTTCTCGACGAAAGTGTCGCGCCGCGCGCCAATCTGGTTGGACTCATGCTGGCGATAGTCGATGAGCGGCTGCTCCAGAAAATCGACACGCCCTACCGCCGATGCCACGATGCCCAGCCACTCGTCGTGGACCCATTCAACGGGCAGCGGCAAGGCGTCTGCAAGCAGCGACCGGCGAAATACCGCGGTCGCTCCGGTGACGAGGTTCCTGCGAAGAAACACGTCGAAAGCGCTGCCGCCATGGATACGCTCGACTTCGGACCGGGTGACCTCGAGCGCGTGGAACAGGGACTGGTTGAGGTCGTTTCCGCCCGCATCGACAAGGCGCGCGTCGGTATGCAACAGCAGCAGATTCTCATCCTGCTGAAAGCGCACCACCATCTGCGCAAGCCGATCGGGCACCCACACATCGTCCTGGTCGCTCAGCGCAATCAGCTCGCGGGTGCAGGCACTGATGGCCTGTTCGAAATTCTTGACGACCCGCAAGGGGGTGGCGTTTTTCAACACCCGCAGCGCCACCGGATGCCCGGGCCGTTCGACAGCGCATTCGGCCACCGTAGCGCGAACCACCTCCACCGAGTCATCCCGGGAGGCGTCGTCCGAGAGCACGATCTCGACCGGCGGAAGAGTTTGCAGGCAGATGCTGCGCACCTGCTCGCGCAGAAAGCGAGCACCGTTGTGTGTGCAGAGCGCGACGGAGACTTCGAGGGGACGGGCGGTGTTCATAGGGATGTACGCGGCGGCCACGCAAGATCGAAATCTTCGCTATCGAGCGTCAGGTTTGGGTTGTAGGCTGGATCGTGCGCGATGAGCTTGCCCCAGCGGACCTGCATGACCGCCGCTTCGGCCGCCAGCCGATTCCGCGACTCGGCCGCCACCTCGAGTCCCCGCGTGGCCGATTCGTGGTGCAGCAGCTCGGCCCAGGGCGTCCAGACGTTGCGGAATCCGGCTTCGCGCAAGCGCAGGCAAAAGTCGACGTCGTTGTAGGCAACGCCAAGATGCGCCTCGTCGAGTCCTCCCACTTGCTCGTAGAACGCCTTGCGCACGACCAGGCAAGCCGCAGTCACGGCGCTGAACGACTGCGCAAGCTGCGCACGTCCGCCGTGGCCGGGATCCGAGCGAGCCAGGTGCTTGTGGGCATGGCCTGCGATGCCGCCCATCCCCAGAATCACGCCCCCGTGCTGGACAGTCGTGTCGGGATAAAGCAGCTTCGCGCCGACAGCGCCCACCCCCGGCTGCAAGGCAATCGACACCATCTCCGCGAGCCAGTCAGGCGAGACGACCTCGATGTCGTTGTTGAGCAGCGCAACAAGCTCGCCCCGCGCCCTTGCAACCGCCGCATTGTTCAGCGCCGAATAGTTGAACGGACGCTCGTCGCGGATGACGGTGATGCCCTGCTGCGCATCGAGCGCGGCAAAGTAGGCGAGCGCTTCGGGGTCGTCCGATCCGTTGTCGACCAGCAGGATTTCGTAGTTCGGATAGTCCGTCTCGAGCACGATGCTCTCGATGCACTGCCGCACCAGCGGCAATGCGTTGCGCGTCGGGATGATGAGTGAGACCAGCGGCGGCGAAGAGGGCAGCGCATAGCGGGTGCGATAGCCAAACGGCGTGGCCTCGGCCCTGGCTGCGGCGCCGGTTCGCTCGAAATGGGCATTCAGCACGGCAACGCCGGCCGGCCGGGCACCGAGCGCGGCCTCGGAAGCATGGCGATGAGCTAGCACGTGCGGGATGTGGCGTACCTGCTCGCTGCCAACACGCTCCACGCAGCGCAGCGCGAGGTCATAGCCCTGCTCGGGTGGCGCCAGCTCTGGACGAATTCCGCCGACCTCATCGAACAGGCCGGCCTCCACGGCAATCCATGAAGAAAAGAGATTGCGGCCGAGGAAAAGATCCGGATTCCAGTCGGGCTTGAAAAAGGGATCGATGCGCTGCCCGTTTGCATCCAGTTCGTCTTCGTCGGCATAGATCAAGCGCGCGTCGGGGTGCGCAACAACCTGCTGGGCAATGGCCCACAGCGCGTGCGGCGGCAGTGCGCAGCCCGGTTCGATCCAGATGACCCAGTCGGCGGAAGCCGCAGCCTTGAAGCCGCTGGGCGATGACCCGGCCGGCCGCCTCGTCCATTCGTTGTACAACTGCGCGTCAAGCGAGCCCGCGCTCAATTCGCCCGCGGGCATCAGCAGCAAGCGCGGACGTTTCGGCCAGGCATCGATTTCCCGGCGCTTGCGATCGCAGTCGGCGGTATCGATCCTGTCGTAACGCTCGACCCAATCGGTGTAGTCTCCGCGTTCCTCAACCCGCGGCAAGGACGCACCCCGCACGATGCGTTGAAAATGCCGGCTCGCCCAACGCAGCGGCGCCGTGATGCGCCAACTGCTGGACCGCTGCATCCCCAGGATCTGCGCTTCCAAGGACTTCGTCTCGTGCTCGAGCAACGCGATCTGGCGCTGAAGCTGCGCACTGCTCAAGCCGCTCTCAAGCCCGCATCGCCGGATATGGGGCTGCGCGGCTGGCAGCGTGGGCTTACTGAACATTGCTCGAGGTCATCACGAAAGAGAAAGCGGCTTCCACTGGTTACCGGCCCCGGAAACTGGAGCCGGTAAAATTATCCTCTTCTTCAAACATCTATAAAAAATGCGCGTCCTTTCAGTTGTGCTCTCGGGAGGGGCCGGTTCCCGGCTTTGGCCAGCATCGCGGCAGGCTTTTCCCAAGCCTTTCATGAAGCTTGGGGAGTCGACCTTGCTGCAGCAGGCCATTGAGCGCGGTCAGGCGTGTGGAACCGGTGATCTCATGATCGTCACCAACAAGGATCATCTGTTCCTCACGAAGGACGTACTGGGCCAGATGGTAGACCCGCCCCAAACGACGCTGCTGCTCGAGCCCAAGGGCCGGAACACGGGTCCGGCCATCGCCCTTGCGGCATTGCAGTGCATCCGCCAATACAGCGGCGACACGGTCATGCTGGTGCTCTCTGCCGACCACCTGGTGCCGGACGTCGAGGCCTTCGTGGCCAGCGCGCAGCAGGCATTCCGCCTCGCAACAAAGGGGGCCCTGGTGGTCTTCGGGATCAACCCGACCAGTCCGGACACCGGCTTCGGCTATGTCGAAGTTGCCAAGGTTTCGCGAGAAGCGCAGCCGGTCAAGCGCTTCGTGGAAAAGCCCGATCTCGAGACCGCACAGGAATACCTGGCCACCGGCCGTTATTACTGGAACAGCGGAATGTTCTGCTTCACGGCCGATGCCATCGTTGCGGCCTTCGAAAAGTATGCGCCCGAGCTTTTGGTGGCAGCGCGCAAAACGCTCGACTCGGCACGAGAAGCCAATGGCACCATGCAGTTCGACCTGCACTCCTTCGGGCTTCAGCCAGACATCAGCATTGACTACGCTGTCATGGAAGCGGCAGACAACGTTCATGTGGTGCCGGCAAAATTCGGTTGGAGCGACGTGGGCTCCTGGCCGGCGGTTGCCAGCGCGCATACCCCTGATGCGAGCGGTAACACCATGCCTTCCGATGCCGTTGCAATCGACACCACGGGAACTCATGTGCAAGTCGACAGCCACGGCCCCAAGCTGGTCGCGACCTTGGGCGTGCACGATCTTGTGATTGTCGACACGCCTGATGCACTGCTGGTCGCCCATAAAAGCAGCGCCCAGAAAGTCAAGAAAATCGTCGACGTCCTTAAAGAACGCAAGCACGAAGCGGTCACCCTGCCTGCAGTGGTTCATCGCCCCTGGGGGACTTATGCTGCCTTGAAGGAAGAGGACAGCTATAAAGTGAAGCGCATCACCGTGAAACCCGGCGAATCACTGTCATTGCAGTATCACCATCAACGCGCAGAACACTGGGTTGTGGTTCGGGGGCGCGGCATCGTGCAGATCGGCGAAGTGGAGCATGAGACCCTTCCCGGCCAGTACCGCTATATTCCATTGAGAGAAAAACACCGCTTGACCAATACAGGACAAGAAGAACTGGTACTCATTGAAGTCCAGTGTGGCGACTACCTTGGCGAAGACGACATCGTTCGTCTCGCAGACACCTACGGACGTGCATGAGTCAAGTTCATTCCAATCTTCACCGAAGTGCGCTCTCCGACTGGTGGGAGGGCACCCGCCGAACAGATATCTGGTGGACCTTGGCCTGGTTCGACGTTGTGCTGCGGTACCGGCGCTCGATGCTGGGGCCGCTGTGGCTCACGCTGAGCATGGGCGCAATGATCGGTGGCATGGGTCCGCTGTACAGCTCGCTTTTTGGCACGGAACTGTCCAAGTTCTTCCCGCACCTCGCACTCGGGATCATCTTCTGGGGCTTCTTCTCCAGCGTGGTATCGGAGGCGTGCAACGCGTTCGTGGGCTCATCCAACTACCTGAAGCAGGGCTACTTCCCGATCAGCCTTTTTGTCTGGCGAAGCATCGCGCGCAACCTGATTCAGTTCGCGCATCAGATCGTGCTGTATATCCCGGTGGCTCTCTGGGCCGGCATTTCACTGTCGTGGTCGGCACTGCTGGTACTACCGGCCTTCGCGATCCTGGTCATCAACGCGCATGCCCTCGGCCTGCTGCTCGGCCTGATCTGCACGCGCTACCGGGACGTGACCCAGATCGTGACCAGCGTGATGCAGATGTTGATGTTCCTGACACCCGTTTTCTGGCTTCCCGAGAGCCTTCCGGGACGTGCTCAGTACATCCTGTGGAACCCCTTTGCACAGATGCTCGACCTGCTACGCACTCCGCTGATGGGCGGCGTGGCGGAAATGCATAGCTGGCTCGGCATCCTGGCCTGGACAGTCGTGAGCGTTGTCGCCTCCTCGCTGCTCTTCATCAAGTACCGTCGGCGCGTCGTTTACTGGCTCTGATATATGGCATCCATCTCACTCAAGAACGTCGCAGTCAATTTCCCCATCTATGGTGCAGGCGCGGCCTCGCTGAAGAAGACGCTTGCGGCATCTGTCACGGGCGGGCGCTTCGGCAAGGAGACGGGCGTCACCGTCGTCCAGGCACTGAGCGACATCAACCTAGAACTTCGCAGCGGCGATCGTCTGGGACTCATCGGCCACAACGGTGCCGGGAAGTCGACCTTGCTGCGTACCCTGGCTGGCGTTTACGAGCCCTCGGCAGGTGAGTTCCGGCGTGAGGGAAGCGTCTCGAGCCTCATCGATCCATCACTGGGCATCGAGGTCGACGCGACGGGTGTCGAGAACATCATGCTGCGCGGCCTCGTGATGGGCATGAGCAAGAAAGAAATCGACCGGCGTACGCCCGAGATCTGTGAATTCAGCGGACTCGGCCAGTATGTGGACATGCCCGTGCGTACCTACTCCACTGGGATGATGATGCGCCTGGCTTTTTCGATCTCGACCAGCGTCGAGGCAGACATCCTGCTCATGGATGAATGGCTGTCGGTGGGCGACGCGGAATTCACCGAAAAGGCCGAGAAGCGGATGCGCGATGTGGTGTCCAAGTCAGGCATTCTGGTGCTTGCCTCCCATTCACCCGATTTGATCGCGAAAGAGTGCAACAAGGTTGTGAAACTCAACCATGGCCGCCTTGAAGCGGTGGATATGGAAGAGTACATGGCTGAGGTGGCCGAGCGCCGATTGACCGCCTGATCGATTGAACAGTCACGCGTCATTGAGCGCCGCGGGCGTCGCCCGGGCGCCATTGGCTCAGTTCCTCGAACCCGTCCGAAGAAGCATCCGGATCTCGGCCAACCGTGCCGCGGCCCTATGGCCCGCAGTTTCCAAAGACAGGTCGATGGCCGCGCGGGCCTTGCCGCGCGCACCGATCTGTTTTGCCCATTCACGGTCTTCATATAGGCGCCGCATGAGTTGGGCCGCATGCTCTGTCGATGGCTCCGCCCACTCGAGCTTCTCGTCGTAAGGAGGAATCGGGCGACCGAGCTTCACCAACTTGTAGGGCACCAGCAGGCTGTCTTCCTCGCTCATGAAATCGACGTTGCCCGAATAGTTGGTGGCGATCACCGGCTTGCCCATCAGCATTGCCTCGGCCATCGTGAGACCAAGCCCTTCGCTGCGATGCAGAGACACATAAGCGTCGCACGCGTCCATCAGCGACAGCACTTCGTCGGGACTGTAGACCTGATCGATCACCACGATGTTGTGGCCCTCTGCGGCGGCGCGCAGCTCCTGCAACTGCGCCGGATGACGGTCACCGAACGACGTCTTGAGCACCAATGTCGCATCGTCCTGCGCAGAGAACGCCGCCTTGAATGCCTGGACAAGGCCAAGCGGATTTTTGCGCTCCATCACACTCATCATGTGGAACGTAAATAGAAACGTGAAACTGCTGTCCTTCAGGCCAAAGTACTTGCGCGCTCGCTGCTGATAAGTACCAAGCGCGACGCCGGGGAATATCGTCCGGACCGGGATCGAGAGCCGCTCGCGCAGGCCCTTGGCAACGAACTCAGTAGCCGTCCAGACTTCGTCGACCTTGGCAGCCGCATCGAGCCACGAGTCGGGAATCGAGTCGAATTCCCAGTACCAATACGCAATCCGATAGGTGCGCGGCACGTGCTCGCTCAGATCGCTGCGGCTGTAGGCTTCGTTGAAAAAAGGCTCCGGCTGGGTGTGGATGATGGTCGTTTCGAAGTCTTCGAAATCGCGAAACTGCGCATGGACGGGGTCGTCTTTCTTATCCGTGCGGAGGTCGCGCAGCGCCGTCTGCACGCCCACACTCCGCAAGCCCTTCGCCAGTGCCTCCACGGAAACCCGCAGGCCGGACGGATACGAGAAATGACCGATGACGTTGACGCCGAGCATCGTCATTTCAGCCGCCACGCCTTCCTTGTCGAGACCGGCGCACCATGCCCGCACCGCCTCTGGCTGCATGGATTCGGGCAACTGGAGCCATTCGATCAGCGCCTTGGCGGCCTCGACCTTGTCGAGCGCTTCGGGATATGCACGCTGCCATTGCTCGCGCGCGCGATAGGCCGATCGAAGCTGCCGGGCGGGCGGGATGTCAACGGGCCAGCGCATCGGGTCGGTCCACAGTTCGGCCACGCGGTAATTTGCGCAGAACCAGGAGGCAAACGCGCGGCGGCCGAAAACCGTCAGCCCGTCGGGGTAGAGCTTTTGCCAGCCAGGCGTGAATTCGTAGGCCCTGACCAGTTCGGCCTCGGGTGTTTCTGCAGCCGTCCAGAACAGCCACCAGACTTCCTCCAGCCTCAGGCCTCCATTGCGCCGGCCATGCTGCATGAACCAGTGGAACAGCTCACGTCTGCCAATAGGCAATAAGCCATGAGGCAAGACAACCCTGACTTCCGAGTGAAAGAGAAACACCTGCCGCGCACGAGTTGCGAGATCCTCCGACCACAACATGCGAATCGAGGCGAGCGCGTCTTCACTGAGTCCGAAACGGTCCGCGCCTTCAGTTTCGAGCCAACGGCAGAACGCGCCATCGAGGCCTTCGGACAGCGCACCGGGGAAACGCAGGCGAACATCGGCGCACGTACGCAAGAGATCCAGACACCATCTCGCCGCAGACCAGACGTCGCGCACGCCGTGCACAGGCTGTGGCACCCAAATCACGCGCTCGCGCGGCAGCATGGCAACGGCCAGGCATACGCCGTCATTCGACAGATCGAGGGTCTGTGGCTGCGGCCTTGGCGAGCCGAACTCGCGAAGGCTGGCCTTGAGCTTCTCGCGGACGGCGGGCGCCGTGCCGACCCGAAGGACTGGAATCGCGTGATTCGCATCCAGCTCGGGATGAAGATAGGGGTCGTCGTCGATACCCAGCGCACGAATGTCGTCAGCCACCCGGCACATGTCGATCCCGGGGTTGCTGTTGCCTCGCGTCGCGCCTTCGTGATGCACAAGGCGCGCCTGCGGTACGTAGGCAGTCCGGTAGCCGGCGCGCCAGATATTCAAGCAGAGAGCGACGTCGCTCATTGCGATCAGGTACGACTCGTCGAAGCCTCCGACGCGTTCGAAGGCATCGCGCCGCACCATCTGGCATGCGCCCATGATCGCGAGCCAGTTGCGGGCGTGGTCCGGCGAACCGAACACGCCCCAGCCGCGCCCATCGGCGCCGCGATACATCAAGCCACACAGGTGAATGCCGACGCCCACGCCGCCATGCTGCAGTTCGCCCGAGGGAAACACCAGCCTGGCGCCGACCACTCCGACACCCCGGCGCATCGCGACGCGCACCATTTCGTGCAGCCAGTCGGGAGAGGTGACCTCGATGTCGTTGTTGAGAAATAGCAGGATCTCGCCTTGCGAGAACGCAGCGCCGTAGTTGCACGCCGCGGAATAGTTGAAGGTCTTATTGAAATGAACGATGCGAACGCTTGGCTCCGATGCGAGTTCGGCGTAATACGCCAGCGTTTCCGGCTCGGTAGAGCCGGTGTCCACAATGATGATTTCCTTGTTCGCGTATGCCGTTCCCCGCAGCAACCCGCCGACAGACATGCGCAGCAGATGGTCCTTGTTCTTGGAAGGAATCACGATCGAGACGAGCGGGGGCTGGTCAATCGTCCAGGTCGCGTGCTGGGTGCCATCGGGTTGCGTCTGAACGGAGGCGTCAATGTTCTTTTGCGCCCAGAACTTGCGCAATGCGGCGCGCTGCGCCGCAGCCTCCGCCGAATCGGCGGCTGGTCTGTCTCGGTGACCATCGGCCGCACGGTGGCACAGCACCTTGGGAATGCGGGTGATGGTTTGCGCGATGTCGCTCGCGCGCAAATTCAGATCCCACTCGAGGCCGGCGCCCGCTTCGGGGTCGACGCCGCCCGCCGCCTCGACGAGTTGTCGACGCAACAGCGTCAAGCGCCCGAAGTAATTGAAGGCATAGAGCAGTTCCGGCGACCAACTCGGCTTGAAGTAGGGCCGAATTCGTCCGCCTTCGGCCGACAGCTCGTCCTCATCGCAGTAAAGAATATCGCTGGCCGGCGCCTCGGCCAGCGCATTTGCGATTTCGATTGCAGCGCCCGGCGCAATGACGTCGCCGGCGTCCAGCACCGCGATGAAATCGCCCTCGGCATGCGAAAAACAGGCGGCCAGCGCTTCGGCGCGGCTCTTTCCATGCGCGGGTACCGGGATGACCCGCGGCTCTTCATCCTGCAACGCGCGAAGGCGTTCATCAAGCGCGCCAGCATGATCACTTGTGTCGGCGACGAGGAGTTGCCACTGGGGCAAGTCCTGCGCACGAATCGACTTCACGGTCTCGCTCAGCATCTCAAGCTGCGTGCCACTTGCACAAAGCAGGAAACTCAGCTGCGGGCTCGGAGCCCCCTCCACGAACGCGGTAGAGCGACGCTCGTTCTCGGCGATCCATTGTCGATAGGCGTTCTGGCTGTCACAGCCGACATCAACGCCGGCGGCGGGCACAACGCGAGAGGCATTTGCGTCAACCGTTCGGCGACGCTCCTTGAGAAACTGCAGCCGCTGCTGCGTGCGCCAGGGCGTCGCGACCCACCACGTTGCCTTGGCTGCGCGACGCAGATACCCGCGCCAGGACGAAGGAATCGCCGCCGACACCCTCCGCAACGGAGCTGTCAGTCGCCAGGACGCTGATCGGAGCAACTCGTCTTGCTGCTGCAGCGCGAGCGCCGCGCGTTGATTTGCCGATTCGATCTGGGCCTCGCGCGCATCGTCGCTGCTTAGTACAAGCCGTCCCTGCAACTCCAATCGCAATTTAAGTGCAGCGATCTGCCGCTCCGCTTCGGCGAGCTTTTCTGCGTCTCGTGGTGTGTCACTCATACTTGCTTCGTTATCTGGGAGCATTGCGGACCCCCGCCCTTCGAGCCCCCCAGTTTCTGCCCCCCTCCGTGAGACATGGCCGCCAGTATTCTGGCCGGCGCTTTTTCACATTTATTATCACCGTCGACTGTTGGCTTTCAGCCACGCAAATCTGCATCGCTGTTGCACTTGAGTGCGGCGCGCGCTTCGCTCTGCCTATAACAATAGGAGAGCTTCTTCGTTGATCTCTGGAACCGCTTGATACTCGAGCGCAGGCAAGATACGTAACCAAACATGCCGTGACCTCCGGGCCGCCCGATTTGGCAAAATCGAGACTTCCACAAGTCCAATCCAACCCCCACTCACGGATCCTGCCCCACAGGCGCAGATCGCCGTGTTTGCGAACTTTTGGACAATACAGAAAAGGTTCTCATGAAGAAACATGCCGTTGTAACGGGCATTACGGGTCAAGACGGCGCTTATCTGGCCGAGTTGCTGCTCGCCAAGGGGTACGTCGTCTATGGCACCTATCGGCGCACCAGTTCGGTCAACTTCTGGCGCATCGAGGAACTGGGCATTCAGAACAACCCCGACCTGCATCTGATCGAGTACGACCTAACCGACTTGGGAAGTTCGATCGAGCTAATTCGCCAAGCGGAGCCGGTCGAGGTCTATAACCTTGCCGCCCAGAGCTTTGTGGGCGTGAGCTTCAACCAGCCCGTCGCGACCGCGCAGATCACGGGCGTGGGTGCTCTGCACCTGCTTGAGGCCATCCGACTCGTCAACCCAAAAATTCGCTTTTATCAAGCTTCCACCTCAGAGATGTTCGGCAAAGTGCAAGCCGTTCCGCAGGTGGAAGACACACCTTTCTATCCGCGCAGTCCCTATGGCGTTGCCAAGCTCTACGCCCACTGGATGACCATCAACTACCGTGAGAGCTATGACATCTTCGGTTGCAGCGGCATTCTTTTCAATCACGAGAGCCCGTTGCGCGGCCGAGAGTTCGTCACCCGCAAGATCACTGACGGCGTCGCGAAGATCAAGCTGGGCAAGCTCGACGCCCTTGAACTTGGCAATCTCGACGCCAAGCGCGATTGGGGGTTTGCGAAGGAATACGTCGAGGGCATGTGGCGGATGCTCCAGGCCGATGCGCCCGACACCTACGTGCTGGCAACCAACCGCACCGAAACCGTCCGCGACTTCGTGAGCATGGCATTCAAGGGCGCGGGCATCGCCGTGGATTTCAATGGCAGCGGCGAGGGCGAGTCGGCCGTGGACACGGCTACCGGAAAGACCGTCATGCGCATCAACCCGAAATTCCATCGCCCCGCGGAAGTCGAACTGCTGATCGGAAATCCGGCCAAGGCAAAGACCCAACTCGGCTGGGAGCCAAAGACCACGCTCGAGGAACTCTGCCAGATGATGGTCGAGGCAGACCTGCGACGCAATCGCCAGGGCTTCTCGTTTTGAGAATTCTGCTAACCGGCGCCGAGGGGTTTACCGGCCTACATTTCTCCGAACGCGCATCGGCCGAGGGACATGCAGTCATCGCGTTGCGATCTGATCTGACGGACAGCGATGCGCTTCGCCAGGAAGTGCTTGAGACGTCACCTGATGCAGTGGTTCACTTGGCGGCGATCAGCTTCGTCGGGCATGCGGATGAAAAGGCGTTCTATGCCGTCAACGTGGTGGGCACCGCGAACCTGCTCGATGCGCTCGCCAAGCTGCCTGCGCGGCCTCAACGCGTGCTTCTGGCTAGCAGTGCCAACATCTATGGCAACACGGCACAGTCACCAATCAGCGAGACCCAGCCGCCCGCGCCGGTCAATCATTACGCCATGAGCAAGCTCGCCATGGAATACATGGCGCGTACTTATGAAGGTCGCCTCGATCTGGTGATCGCGCGGCCCTTCAACTACACAGGTCCCGGGCAGAGCCCGAGCTTCCTGATTCCCAAGCTTGCACTTCACTTCGCGAAGCGCGCACCGACCATAGAGCTCGGAAATCTCGACGTCGAACGTGAGTTCAACGACGTGCGCATGCTCTGCGACGCTTACCTTTTGCTTCTTGCTCACGGAGAGCCGGGCGAAAGCTACAACATTTGTACCGGGCATCCCTACACGCTTCGCCACGTGCTCGATACCTTCATGCGTATGACGGGCCACACTCCACGAATCGAGGTCAACCCGGCCTTCGTGCGGGCGAACGAGGTGCACAGGCTCTGCGGCAATCCCGCCAAGCTCGACGCGCTGCTTGAACACCATGGTGCCAAGCTCGAAATACCGCATCTCGAGGACACTCTAAAGCGCATGCTGGCCGCCGCCGCCGTCAGCGTGCTCAAGACCTAGGATCGGCCAAGCCCGCCGGCGGTTTGTTGTGCTGCTTGCGGGGTCGTCATCCGCAGCGAGGGCGAGTCCCGGCGCGAACGCTGGGGCAATGCCAGCGCGGTATCCTTCTACCGATGATGAACAGCGATCCACTCCGCGTCATCCAGGCCGCGCCATCTCGCAGGAACCCCCACGAAATAGCCGCACTGGGCGTCCCCTATCTAGCTCACCTGATCGATGATCTTGAGGAAAAGCAGGCCAAGCACAGGGAGTGCCTCGGTCGCTGGTATCAGCGAGACTTGCTGCGGAAAGGCCGTTTTGTCGTTTGCTCTGTGTGGGACAACGAGCTAGTGCAAGCTACCCAGTCCGTTCTGCTCGAAGACAAGACCATCGCCTATGGCTTCGGGTCTGCGCTGAACTTCTGGCTGTTCGCCGGCTCCCTCGGGGAGGGTGCGCCAATTCAGGGCATCTACCTTCCCCAGAGGGCAATCCTGGTGAATCTTGGGGATGAAGCCTGGGGTGTGACCGAGGGCCACGTCCGCAAAGCCATGACGATCTTCAACAGGCTGCCGCTCGACATGGATCGGGTCAGTGGTCCGACCCCGTATCTAGTGACGGGCGACGCCAGCTTCGCACATCACATCTGGAATCAGCTCGGCGCATTGGACCGGCTGATCGCAGATGAGCCTGATTTCGCGCTGGAGACCACGAATGTGGTGGTGATGCAAGAGCCGCTCGGCCCGCTGGCGGAATTGTTCGACGACTGCCCGAACTGGAAGATCAGATATGTGCACTCATCGCGGGTTCAGCAATTGAACTGCCGTGACACCCTGTTCGTGCAGCTCGCCGGAATGCTGGTCACGGAAGGCGCCAAAGCTCGTGTATTCAAGCACGTCGAGCGCACAGTTGACCTCCCCAAAGCCGCCGTTCGGCGCAACCCAGCCGGCCGCTTTTGGCTGAGTATTCGTACACGCAATCGCACCATCACCAATCAAGTGCAGTTTCTCACTGAACTAGCGCACTCTTTGATCGATGAGTACCCGGGTTGCGATATTGTGCTCGATGGGCATTCGCTGTCCGAAGACGACGACCGTTTGGTTGAACTGGGCGACTGTTCCAACCACGCCATTGCGGCCGCTGATGCAGACGTGGCAGCAAAGGTGACTAACCGCCTCGTGCAGCGGAATTCAAAAATCTATCAGACCGCGGGGCGTCCTTTGTCCGAGGCCTTGGCGTTGGCGCGAACCTGCGACTTCTACGTTTGTCACCACGGTACTGTGCAGCACAAGATCGGATGGTTCACCTGTGTGCCGGGCGTGGCGCATGCCAATCGGCGGGTGACGCAGTCGAAGCCAGCCCTCTCTGTCGCGGCGCAGACCGAAGGAGGCCAGCCCCCGTCATACCTTCCTGCCGAGCTGATCGAGGACGAAGTGAGCAATGCACACGGCGCTCTCGCTGACGCACTCAGACACGAGAACTACACCATTGTCTCACTGGATGAAGCTTGCCGATTCGTTCTTTCGGAGATCAAAGCGACCACTGCGCTCAAAACATGAGGCGTCCTGCTCTGCAGCAGGTCTCCTTCACACCGAGCGGCAGCAAACTCAGCCCTTTTATGACCACGGTCATGCGGTCCGCCTTTCAATGCGAGCCCCCGACTTCAACAGCGGGCTTCTTGAGCTTGAGCTACACCAATAGGCTCACCGGCGCCGCGACGCTGTCGCGTGCCACCAATTGCTCCTGCCAGCGGGGAATGGAGAACGGCTCACCTCGCTGTCCGAGGTTCTCGACCACGGTGGCCGCCCAAGTGGCATCAACTACCGCGCAACCTTGTGCTCTCAGCCGATTGCTGAGCATCTGCTCGTTGAAGATCGCAAGCACCTTGCTCTCGAAGAAAGGCAACGTCGTGGCGTCGAGCCTGAAGCGCGAGTGCCATTCGACCCCCTGCTCGGTACCGTCGCCCGTCAGCCAGCCCAGAATGTTTTTTCGATAGCCGGTCGAAATTGGCGCCTCTTTCAAGAACGGCTCCGAGGGATTTCCCGAGAAAAAGATCTCCTTGCTGGTCACGCTTACCAATGACCTCAAGAGCCTGATCTCAGCAGGCGGAAGAAAGACGAATGATGTTCTGAGCCACGACTGAGAACCCACGCCCAGCAGTGAAACCGACTCGTTGTAGTAGTCAACATGGCCCAGCGCCACGCTGCGCCCCAGCATGAGGTTCAACATACGCTCGCTGAAGCGGTCTAGGTAGTCCACGTACAGTTGTCTGAATGCGGACGTTGCAAGGTGGACGAAGTCGAAGTCGTCGAGGCGTGAGCCTAGATAAGCGATGGCACTATCCCAGGCAGAGAATTCCCAGGCCGCATTGGACCCACCGATCAATATCACGCCGCCATCAAGGCGTTCTTCGTGCGATGGAGGCAGCGCGTTGTCAACAACGATGAAGGTGTGCTCGATCTGCGGGAGGCGCTGTTCGAACAGTGCCCGGAGATCGGCCACCGCAGACTGATATTTAGCGGTACCGTGGCGGGCCATAAGCGTGGCAATCCGCAGTTTTGGGGTCATAGCTTCATCCACGTCAAGGTATGTTCTCGCTCCGTCCAACGTGCAATGTCGGTGCGGTGTAGGCATTCCTCGACAAAATCGAGCAGGTCCAACGCATAGCTGTGCCAGTTCGGGGGAGGCACGCCATCGGCGAGTGCGGTAGCGCAAGACAGTTCGCTCACCGGCAGCCCCGCCAACACTCGGCCCAGGCCCTCGACCAAAGAGACCGTATCGTCGAACTCGATCATCCGGCCAGGCAAGCATGAATGCGCAGCAATCTCGTCCCATAGGGCGGATTTTCGAACCAGCACGGGACGCCCGTAGGCAAGGCTCTCCACCACCGGCAACCCGAAGCCCTCATAGTGCGACGGAAACACCACCGCCTGCGCGGTTGCGATCAGCCTGTGAACCTCGTCGCCCGATACCTGTCCGCTCGGCACGTATTCGACCCGCGGCAGCGCACAAGAGGCCGCACCAAGAACCATGAATTTCTGCAAGGGGAAGGCATCGGACAAGACCTGCAATGTCGGCACTAGGTCCTTATGGTCGTAGTCGTTGCCAAACAGCAGCACATGATCGAGCGGCGCCTGCGCACCGACTGCAGGATCCGAGTGGTCGTTGCCATCGAGACTCAGGTGAATGACCCTCTCCTGCACGCTCGGCTTCACCGGAAATCTCGGCTGGAACCGCTGGCGGCTGAAAGAAGAAATGTAGGCAAGCCCATCCGCGTGCGCAGCGATGAAACGCCAAGTTTCTTCCACGCGAAGATCGACTGCATACAGCACATCCCAGGCAATGGTGTCCAGGATGTTGAAGATGTTGACCAACGCGTGGCGATGCAATTGCGCCACGGTTTCCAACGCCCATGGCTGATTGGGCATTAGGGCCGCAGCGTATGCGCCTGCAATGTCGCCATGTGCATGGACAAGACCGGGATAACGCTCGGCCAAGCCGTGAAATCTCGCGGCCTCGGACTGGCTTTGGACCACGACTTCCCAAGATGGGTGTTCGATCGACGAAAGGCCGTCGAGCAAACCAAGCATCACTTGCGATGTGCCATTGTGAATGGCGGACATGCCACGGAAATCGAGCAGAAGGCGCCTCGGCTGGCGCACAGGTGGATGCGCTGCAGCCAAGAGTTGCTCCAGCCGCCGGTTCGCACGGCGTTCAATCTCGGCACCTGCACGTGCGTGGTCAGGATACCTGTCGAGCAGTGTCGCCATGTCGGCTGATTCGAGCTGCGGGTAGGCAAGCCGGTGCGCCTCTTCGCTGGGATCCACAGGCAGGACGACAACCGCCCTGTTGGAGACCGCATTTCGGTAGCCCTTGCGTCTTGCCCGGCACAACCCCAAGGCGAGCGCACCAGTCAAACTGCGAAATGGCCCGGAGGGCCCGAGCGCCGCGACGACCTCGCGGCGCAGTAAAAGGCACGACGCCAGCAGTTCTGCCGTGATCGTGATCTCCGGCAACTCCGCCAGCGCTCTTTTTGAGGTGAGCCCATGGCTCGCAACCTCCGCTGAATGCGGGTATGGAAAGATACCATCGGTTCTCGCATCGGCGAAGCGTGGTTGAGCAACACCTAGCAATGGATCTGAATGAATGGCACGCCAAAGGTGCAGGAGCACTTCGTTGGACGGGAGCAATGGTCCAATGACAACCAACAAAGCCCGGCGCCGCATGGCAGCTTCCTCGACGGCAAGGTCGAACAATGCAGCGCCGTCGGCATTGGCTTGCAGCACACCGCTCCAATCCGGCCTTGGCTGAAGTTCAAGTCTCGGCGGTACTACGACACTTAGTCGATCCAGGACGTCGCCAAAACCGCAGTACTTCAGAAGCTTGGCAACGTGCTGATCGAACCCCGGCTGATCGAGCGCGCAGGCAGACAGATCAACCAGCAGATCGTAGGGCCCGACAATCAAAGATCCGGCGGAGGTCGTCATCGATTCAGAATTCATCAAGTGCACCGGCAAGCTCCGCATAGACAACTTCGGGCGAAAATTCGCGGGCGAGTGTGATGCCAAGTCCGGCGAGCATCTCGGCGTCTGGCCGTTCCGAGAGGACACGCAAGACGTGTTGGGCGAAGAGGAACCAGTCCGAGGCCACGTGGAGCAGCGGCTTCGCCGCGGCACTGATGCCATCAACTCCAGCGGGGAATGCAACCACCGGCCGCAATTGACAAATTGCCTCGACTGTCTTGATCTTCAGGCCCGTGCCGGCCACAGTTGGGTTGATGACAACAGTGGCACTCGCATATGCAGCGTTCAAGTCGTCGAGCCGGCCGAGCACTTTCACACCATCGGGAACGATAGCAATCGATCGGCCCACGTCGCCGACGATGTGCAGTTCGGCATCACTCCTTCCCTTGCGGATGATCGGCCATGAAAAGCTCAGGAAGTCCTTCGTCCCCTTGACGTTCATTGGATTGCTAGAGGCCACCAACAGAACAATCGGCTGAGGTGGTGGTACCACAGCATTCGTATTCACCGGGAAATCGACGCCCACGTTTACCACGTTGCATCCTGGGGCAAGCCGCATGAGATCACGGGTTTCTTCGGGCTGAATTCCTATCAGCAGCTGAGCCCGCTTGAGCAAAGCGGCTTCCTCGGCATCGCTCAGTGCGAGTCCATCGGACACGCCGTACTGCTGCACTTTGCGCGCCTTGGTCGAAAACACATCGTGGGTGTCGATCACCTTCAATAGCTCAGGCCGCATCACGGCAAAAGCGCGCGTCATGAACACGTACTCGGCCAGAAGAATGTCCGGACTCCAATTTGCATCGAGCTTCATCAGCAGTTCGATCAATACGTTCGGACAGAAGGCGCGCATGGTACTCAGCAAGTCCCGTTCGCGTTTAGTCGCAGGCACTTGCTCGCCAAGCGTCGCAGCGAAGTCGCGGGCTACTCCACCATGAAGTCCCTCGAGGAGCGGTGAATCTTTGTCGAGGTTGTGATGGATCACGCCGTCGCGCCCGCACACGACGAAATTCGGATAGACCGAGGCGGCCGCTGCGATCTGCTTATCGGAAGGCACCTCGTGCGGGAGCGGACAGATCACGACCAGCGGACTGTAGCCAGCGCTCGACAGCCACGTAAGCAGTTGGTGAATTCGATACTCGTTGCCAGCACGAGGGGGGTAAGGCATCACGTGGCTGACGCAAAGCACGCGGCGTTTCGAAGCAGGAGTGCGTGCGACCGAAGGAACATCGAGGCGCTGTACATCAAAGCGCCTCTCGACGTCCGTACTCGGAGCCAATGCGGGCAACAGTTCGCCTTCGGACAGCGGCGCCGGCGCCGGCGATACTGGCGTGTTTCCTTGACGAAGCGTGATAAGTCGCCATCCGGCTTTGACGGCTCCCACCGCCGCTCGCCTTAGCTTCGGATGCCGCCTGAGGAACCCACGCAGCCCAGCCACCGCCCTGGGGTGACGCGAGGCAATGCCGCGCATCGGGCTGGTGAGCCGCCAGCTGACAGAGGCATAGACCGCATGCAATTGCTGGCGCGCGCTTGCAGCGTCAGCTCTCAGCTGATCCGCTTCCGCTTGCACCGCTGCAATCTGCTGTCGAAGTACGAGAGCCTGGTCGTGCTGGACCTGAAGTTCGCTACGCGCGAGTCTGAGGTCTCTGGATGCCTGCAGTATCTGCGCTTCATGCAGAGTTGCGTTCGCTCGTGCCTCCTCTTGCAGCTTGGTTTCCTGCGCCACAAGTTGCTCGCTGCTCTCCGCCAACAAATGGCGCTCGTACGCAAGTGCCGCGGCGGCGCCCCGTCGTTCGACCTCTGCTGCTGCGCGCACGTGGCGCAACGACTCGCGCAATGCTTCGATTGCGCGACGCAATGTCTCGAGCGACGCGTCATCGCTGATGACCGCATTGCGCTCGGGCGCTTTAGTTGGCGGTACTGCCGACGCTACCAATTGCGAGGTATCGATCTGCGGTGCCGCAACTTTTCGAAGTGGGAGTTCGCGGGCATACGCT
Organism: Variovorax sp. SPNA7; assembly: GCF_033807855.1. NCBI lineage: Bacteria > Pseudomonadati > Pseudomonadota > Betaproteobacteria > Burkholderiales > Comamonadaceae > Variovorax > Variovorax sp. SPNA7. The sequence continues at coordinate 772,801 of NZ_CP138513.1, read as the reverse complement.
GCATCGAGCTGGCGGCAAATCGCCTGAAATGCCGCATCACCGTCGACACCCTCCTCTTCTTCCCACGTCTTGAGGCGATCGAGGATGTCGTACAGCGCGCGCAACACGGCCACAGCGCGTGGATAGCCTCCTGGTTCACTCGACTTGGTAACGGAGACATAGCGGTTGATATTCTCGTGCGAGAACGCCACGACATCATCACCTGCATGCGGGACTCGCACGCGGTCCGGCCTCGATGTGTAGCGGTTGGCCTTCTCGATCCACTGCTCTACGTTCTTGTGCGACAGGTGATGGATGCAGGTACCGTCCTCGTAGGGAACGACATAGGCCGTCGCCTCGTCGTACTTCATACCGCCATGCACCGTCTCAAGGAAGGTTACTGCCTTTCTTGAGAAAAACCGGGGCTGGAATTCAGGCCAATAGTAGGCACGCTCGTCGTGCTGGCCCATGATGTAGTGCCGTTGCGGCAACAAGTAGACAGACGCGCGGGGAGATATGAGTTCGCGCTCGATGAAGCGAACGGCCTCGACGCTCAGACATTCATCATCGTCCATGCAGACGATCCAGTCGTGCTTGCAGGTCGCGACCGCAAACGCCCTGGTTTCCTCAACCACAGGCGACCAGGGCACGACGATCACGCGGTCCGCAAACTGAGCCGCAAGCTCCGCGGTTCCATCTGTTGACGACTTGTCAATTACCAAGAGTTCGTCGACAAACGACAGTGCCCTGAGGCAGGTACCTATCAGATCAACCCGGTTGTAGGCGATGACGACGCCACTGACCCTTTGGCGTGTGGCACCCGTGTTTGTCACAGGCAATTTTGAAGCTTCTTGCAGCCCTTCGATCGACATTCAGTTCCTCACTCTGGCGCTCGTGCTGGCGCCGTATCCATAGATGGGCAACAGATCTTCGCCTGTCTTTTAGTCGAAGGTTTCAGCTTGATTCAATGAAACACCGAGTTCGTCTTTCGCGGACAGCACGGGGCCCATGCCGGCATCCGGCCATTCGATACCGATCGTCGCATCGTTCCACACGATACTGCGCTCATGCGCCGGCGCATAGTAGTCCGTCGTCTTGTACAGAAACTCCGCCGTCTCGCTGAGCACCAGAAACCCATGCGCAAACCCCTCAGGCACCCACAGCTGCCTGTGGTTGTCCTCGCTGAGTTCCACCCCCACCCATTTTCCAAACGTCGGCGACGACTTGCGGATATCCACCGCCACATCGAACACCGCGCCGCGCACCACGCGCACCAGCTTGCCCTGCGGTTGCTGGATCTGGTAGTGCAGGCCGCGCAGCACGCCCTTGGCCGAGCGCGAATGGTTGTCCTGCACGAACTCCACATGCCGCCCGACCGCCTCGTCGAAGGCCTTGCCGTTGAAGCTCTCGTAGAAGAAGCCGCGCGCATCGCCGAAGACCTTCGGTTCGATGATCAGCACCTCGGGAATGGCGGTGGGTGTGGCCTTCACGAGCGCACCTCCTCGGCCAGCAGGTGGTTCAGGTACTTGCCGTAGCCGTTCTTCTGCAGCGGCGCGGCCAATCTGGCCAGCTGCTCGCGGTCGATGAAACCGTGGCGCCACGCGATCTCTTCGGGGCAGGCGATCTTCAGGCCCTGCCGGTGCTCCAGCGTGGCGATGAACTGGCCGGCCTCCAGCAGGCTCTCGTGCGTGCCGGTGTCCAGCCAGGCATAGCCGCGCTGCATGATCTGCACGCTGAGCTGGTCGCGGTCGAGGTAGGCCTGGTTCACGGCCGTGATCTCCAGCTCGCCGCGCGCGCTGGGCTTCACGGCCTTGGCGATCTCCACCACCTGGTTGTCGTAGAAGTACAGGCCCGTGACGGCATAGCTGCTCTTGGGTTTGAGCGGCTTCTCCTCGATGCTGCTGGCCTTGCCCTTGTCGTCGAAGGCCACCACGCCGTAGCGCTCGGGGTCGTGCACGTGGTAGGCGAACACGGTGGCACCGGAGGGCTTCGAATCGGCATCGGCCAGCAGGTGCGCGAAGTCATGGCCATAGAAGATGTTGTCGCCCAGCACCAGCGCGCTCGGAGAATTTCCCACGAACTTGTCACCGATGATGAAGGCCTGCGCGAGGCCATCGGGGCTGGGCTGCACCGCGTACTGCAGGTTGATGCCCCACTGGCTGCCGTCGCCCAGCAGCTGCTGGAAGCGCGGCGTGTCCTGCGGCGTGCTGATGATCAGGATGTCGCGCATGCCGCCGAGCATCAGCGTGCTCAGCGGGTAATAGATCATCGGCTTGTCGTACACCGGCAGCAGCTGCTTGCTGAGCGCGAGCGTGGCGGGGTGCAGCCGGGTGCCGGAGCCGCCGGCCAAGATGATGCCTTTGCGTTGCGTGGTCTTCGTGGTCATGGTGTTGTTCTCCGCTTCTTGCTTGCGTGGGTCGCTTGTGCTGCCGTCTGTCAAAGGGTCTCGCGCAGCATGCGGGCCACGCCCTGCTGCCAGTGCGGCAGCACCAAGCCGAAGGCGGCCTGCAGCTTGCGCGTGTCCAGGCGCGAGTTGGCCGGGCGCGTCGCGGGGGTGGGGAAGGCGCTGGTGGGCACGGGCTCGACGGCTTCCGGTCCGGCCTTGAGTTCCACGCCAGCCGCTTTCGCCTGCTCGATCACGAAGCGCGCATAGCCATGCCAGGTGGTCTCGCCGCCGGCCACCGCGTGGTACAGGCCGGCCTTGGCCGGGTCCTGCAAGGTGGCGCGGATGGCGTGCGCCGTGACGTCGGCCAGCAGCTCAGCGCCGGTGGGGGCGCCGAACTGGTCGTCGATGACGGTCAGGCGGTCGCGCTCCTTGGCGATGCGCAGCATGGTCTTGGCAAAGTTGCCGCCGCGCGCGGCATAGACCCAGCTGGTGCGCAGGATCAGGTGCTTCGCGCAGTGCTTCGCCACCAGTTGCTCGCCTTCGAGCTTGGTGCGGCCGTACACGCTGAGCGGGCCGGTGGCGTCGTCTTCTTTCCACGGCGTGCTGCCGCTGCCGTCGAAGACGTAGTCGGTGGAGTAGTGCACCATGAGCGCGCCGATCTGCTGCGCGGCCTCGGCCACCACGCCGGGCGAGGTGGCGTTGAGGGTGCGGGCGAACTCGGGCTCGCTCTCGGCCTTGTCGACGGCGGTGTGGGCCGCGGCATTGACGATGACGTCGGGGCGCACCTTGCGCACGGTGTCGGCCAGCTGCTCGGGACGGCTGAAGTCGGCGTGGAAGTCGGTGCTGTCGAAGTCGAGCGCGACCAGCTCGCCCAGCGGCGCGAGGCTGCGCTGCAGCTCCCAGCCGACCTGGCCGCCCTTGCCCAGCAGCAGCAGCTTCATGCCGCAGCCTTGGCCGCGGGTGCGGCGTCGTATTGCTTCTCGACCCATTCGCGGTAGGCGCCGCTTTGCACGTTGCGCACCCATTCGGCGTTGGCCAGGTACCACTCGACGGTCTTGCGGATGCCGCTGTCGAAGGTTTCGGCGGGCTTCCAGCCGAGTTCGCGCTCGAGCTTGCGCGCATCGATGGCGTAGCGCCGGTCGTGGCCGGGGCGATCGGTGACGTAGCTGATCTGCGCCTTGTAGGGCTGGCCGTCGGCACGCGGGCGAAGTTCGTCGAGCAGGGCGCAGACGGTGTTGACGATCTCAATGTTGGGCTTCTCGTTCCAGCCGCCGACGTTGTAGGTCTCGCCGAGGCGGCCGGCTTCGAGCACGCGGCGGATGGCGCTGCAGTGGTCCTTCACGTAGAGCCAGTCGCGCACCTGCATGCCGTCGCCGTACACGGGCAGGGGCTTGCCGGCCAGGGCGTTGACGATCATCAGCGGGATGAGCTTCTCGGGGAAGTGGAAGGGCCCGTAGTTGTTGGAGCAGTTGGTGGTGACGACCGGCAGGCCGTAGGTGTGGTGCCAGGCGCGCACGAGGTGGTCGCTGGCGGCCTTGCTGGCCGAGTAGGGGCTGTTGGGCTCGTACTTGTGCTCTTCGGTGAAGGCGGGGTCGGTCTTGGAGAGGGAGCCGTAGACCTCGTCGGTGGACACGTGCAGGAAGCGGAAGGCGGCTTTCTGCTCGGCCGCCAGCGCGCTCCAGTGGCCGCGCACGGACTCGAGCAGGCGGAAGGTGCCCAGCACGTTGGTCTGCACGAAGTCCTCGGGGCCGTGGATGGAGCGGTCGACGTGCGATTCCGCGGCAAAGTTCACGATGGCGCGCGGCTTGTGCTCGGCCAAGAGGCGGTCAACCAGCGCGCTGTCGCCGATGTCGCCCTGCACGAAGAGGTGCCGCGGGTCGCCTTTGAGAGACGCGAGCGTCTCGAGGTTGCCGGCATAGGTCAGCTTGTCGAGGTTCACGACAGGCTCGTCGCTCTGCGCCAGCCAGTCGAGTACGAAGTTGGCGCCGATGAAGCCCGCGCCGCCGGTTACCAGGATCATGAGTCTCCCCGAAGTTTCGAATCAATGACAATTATCCCATTGGTCCGAATTGTCAAAATTCATGGTTGGCGGCTTTGCGGTCCCCGCCTACAATCGTTTCACTGCAGGAGAGTGAGTAGTACTTATTACTACTCCACCGAAGGCGCAAACTCCCATAAACGCTCAGGTCAGCCCACAGATTCCTTGAAGTTCTTTCAAAGAGTGTCGTGGCATGTACTGCATCAACTGACAAGCCGTCTGGAGAGCCATCACCTCGCGTGATGCACCGAAGGAGCAAACCCGTTGCAAGGTGCAACAGGTGAATCTCTCAGGTACCAAGGACAGGGGGAGCGGCAACTTGGACGGCGTTCGTCCGGTTGCTCGCTATTGAATCAGTAGCACACCAAGTCCGCCGTTCGAGTGCCAATCTTCAAAGGTACTTGAAATGCGTGTGATCGTTCTTGGCGCCGGCCTGCTCGGCGTGACTTCTGCTTACTATCTCCAGCAACTCGGCCACGAAGTGACCGTGATCGACCGGCAGGCCACGCCGGCCGCCGAAACAAGCTTTGCCAACGGCGGGCAGATCTCCGTCAGCCATGCCGAGCCCTGGGCCAATCCGAGCGCACCGCTCAAGGTGCTGCAATGGCTGGGCAAGGAAGACGCCCCGCTGCTGTTTCGCATCCGCGCCGACATGCGCCAGTGGCTCTGGGGCCTGCAGTTCCTGCGCGAATGCACGCCGGCGCGCACCCGGCACAACATCGAGCAGATCGTTCGCCTGGGCACCTACAGCCGCGAGGTGCTGCAGCAGCTGCGCGCCGACGCCGGCCTGCAATACGACCAGCGCACGCAGGGCATCCTGCACTTCTATACGACGCAGAAGGAGTTCGACGGCGCCCTCAAGCCCGCCGAGCAGATGCGCGCACTCGGCTGCGAACGCCAGGTGATCTCTGCCGACGAGGCCGTGAAGATCGAGCCCGCCCTCGCCCACATCCGCCCGAAGCTGGCGGGTGCCACCTACACGGCGGAGGACGAGTCCGGCGACGCGAATCTTTTTGCACGCGAGCTGGCGAAGCGCGCGGCCGCGGCCGGCGTGAAGTTCCTCATGAGCCACACGGTGACCGCGCTGCGCGAGGCCGGCGGCAGCATCGACCACGTCGAAGCCACCGACAGCGAAGGCCGCTTCCAGCGCATCCGCAGCGACGCCTTCGTGCTCGCGATGGGTTCGCTGAGCCCGATCGTTGCCGCGCCGCTGGGCATCCGGCTGCCGATCTATCCGGCCAAGGGCTATTCGGTGACGCTGCCGGTGAAGGACGCGTCCAGGGCGCACCAGGTCTCGCTGACCGACGACGAGTTCAAGCTCGTGTTCTCGCGCTACACCTCGGCTTCCGGCGACCGCCTGCGCATTGCCGGCACGGCCGAGCTCAACGGCTACGACCGCGACCTGAACCGCGTGCGCTGCGAGGCGATCGTGCGGCGCGTCGAGGAGCTCTTTCCGGGCGCCGGCGACACCACGCAGGCCCAGTTCTGGACCGGCCTGCGCCCCGCGACGCCAAGCAACGTGCCGCTGATCGGCAAGACGAAACTGCCGAACCTGTTCCTCAACACCGGCCATGGCACGCTCGGCTGGACGCACGCCTGCGGATCGGGCAAGTCGATTGCACGCATCGTGAGCGGACTCGCGCCCGAGGTCGACTTTGCGTTCACCGGCATGCCTGCGCCGGCGGCGCGCGTACTGCAGCCGGCCTGAATGCCAGAGGGCGAGGCTCAGTCCTTGCTGGTGAACACCGTCAGCACGCCGGTGTAGCCGTACAGGTGGTGGCGCGCGATCTCGCCCGCGGCAAAGAAGCCGACCAGCGGCACGTCGCCCAGCGCGTGCCGCACGATCTGCAGTTCGGCGCCCGGCGCGCCGAAGTGCGGCCCGCCGCGTCCCGAGCAGCTCACGTACACGGCGCCCGCGATGCGGCGCGCCGGATGCGGCGCCGCCTCGGCCTCCCCCGCTGCGACGGCGCGCGCGGTGGCCAGCGTCTGCTCCTCGGGCTCGAGCTCTTCGCGGATCTCGGCGCAGATGCGCATCAGGTCGGCGCGCGCGGCCTGCGCATTGCGGCGGCAGAAGGTCAGGCGCATGCCGGCCTCGGCCACATCGGCAATCGCGATGCCGCGGCGCGTGGGGTCCAGGCCGATGATGTGGCGCACCAGCACATCGGCCCCCAGGTCGCCGGTGCGGCGGATGCCGTCGCTGCCCGCATCGGCAAGGCCCACCAGGGTGGCGCGCACGGCGTCGATGGCTTCCTGCGGCCGCTCGAGCGTCACCTGCAGGTCGGCCAGCAGCACGTCGAGCGCAGGTTCGCCGTCGAGCTTGAGCAGCAGGTTGCCATCGGCCTCGGTGATCTCGCGCTCGCGCCCCGCGCCCGAGCGCAGCGGCTGGCAGCCCTGGGTGACGCGCGACACCAGCCGCACGCCCTCGCCGAACACCACGCCCGACAAGCCGCCCGAGAACACGCCGCCCGCGGCCCCATGGCCGCGGATGTTGCCGTTGCCGCCGACCGCGAACTGCAGCGCGCCGCCGCGCCCTGACGACAGCCCGCCGAACAGGTAGCCGGTGTCGGTGCGGCCCGCCATCTCGCCGATGAGTTCGGTCAGGTCGGGCGTGGCGGGGTCCGCGTGCACCAGCGCCGTGTGGGCCTCGAAGCCGCTCATTTCCGAATTGCCCAGCGGCGCCACGCCGGAAAACACGCGGTACTGGTCGCTCGGCAGCGCGCAGAGCATCAGGCTGAGGCCGGGCTCGTCGAAATATTCGGCGTTGTTGGCCGAGACGCCGATGCCGACCGTGCCGGACCAGTCGGTGACCTCGGGCAGTTCGGCGCTCAGGTGGTCGAGGATGTCCTGCGCGTCCGACGCATAGTGGTCGGTGATGTAGAGCAGCCCGAGCGTGGGCGACGCCGCGTAGTCGGGCAGCGCCATCTGCGCGCGCAACTGGGCCAGCACGAGGCCGGCTGCCATGCGCCATTGCGGGTGGGTGGCATGGCCGGAAGGAAACAGCTTCATGATGCGTGCCAACCCGTTCTCTTCAATCAAGGAATGTGTGTGTATGACGTCAGCGGCGGCCGGCCGTTCGCTTGCGCGCGGCGGCCGATGCCTTCTTTGCGGCGGCGGGCGCTGCCGCCTTCCTGGCCGCGGGTTTCGAGGCTGCGGGAGCAGCCGCCGCCGGCTTGCCCATGGCCTTGCCCACCGCATCGGCCAATGGCTGGGCCATGGCCGGCACCTTGAGCTGGGCCGCATCCTGCAGCGCCGAGCTCGCGATCTGCTGGAACTGCTCGGTCAGCGAGCCCCACCATTGCATCGGATCGATCACGCCGGCGCCGCTGCCATTGCCGTCCGAAGCGGCAGTGGCCGAAGCCGGCTTGCTGCGCGCCTTCTTTGCCGGTGCCGGGGCTTCTTCCTCGGGCTCGGCCTCCGGTTCGGCCGGCGCAGCGGCTGCAGGTGCCGCGGCAGCGGCAGGCGCCACGGCGGCCGCCTGCTTGGTGAACGCGCTGGCGATATCTTCCATCCGCACGTTCATGCCGCGCAAGGTCGAAAGTGTCATCTTTTGCACTTCGAGCGCCTGGATGGTGGCCTTGAGCGCATGGCCGTTCTGCTCGAGCCAATACTGCACCGTCTTGAGTTCCTGGATGCGCTTGTCGACCTCTTCCACGCTCAGCGTGGGGGCCACCCAGCTCGCGAGGCTCGGCAATCCGGGCACCGCACTGCCCGCCGCGCCGCCGGCGCCACCGCCGGCAAGGTTCTTCAGAAAATCGAATCCGGGGACGAATTGGCTGAAGTCGAAGGGTTGGCTGGCATTGCTCATGCGGAGGTCTCCGGTTGGGTTTTCTTGTGATGCCAGCTTACTCCAAGGCATCGCCGTTTTGGGCCCGGGCGCCCTCCCCGTTGGCCATCAGAGTTCCGCGCGCACCTTGCTGAACACCTTCCAGAACGCCGCGTCCTGCGAGGTCGCGAAATTGATCCGCATCATCGTGCTCGGCGGCCGCCGCGCATGGAACAGCGAGCCCGGCGCGAGCAGGTAGCCCTGGTCGAGCATGCGCTGGGTCAGCGCGTCGGTGTCGACGCCCGTGTCGACCCAACCGAACAGGCCCGCCGGCTCCGACGCGAAGCTGCAGCCGTGCGCCATCGCAAGCTTCACCGCACGGCCGCGCGCGCCGTCGAGCCGGATGCGTATGCGTTCGGCATGCCGCCGCAGCTGGCCCTGGTCGATGCACCACGAAAGCGCCCGCTCGAACAGCGTGGGCGTGGTGAGCGTGGCCAGGAGCTTGGTCTCGAGCAGCCGCTCCTTCAGCTCCGGCGAGGCGGCCAGGAAGCCGATGCGCCAGTTGGGCGCGAGGATCTTGGCAAAGCCGCTGACGTAGATGGTGCGCTGCAGCCCGTCGAGCGCGCTGAGCCGCGTGGCGTGCTCGGGCGCGAGGTGGCTGTAGGTGTCGTCCTCGACGATGTGGAAGTCGTGCTCGTTGGCCAGCTTGAGCACGCGGTGCGCGCTGCCGGGCGTGAGGCTGTAGCCGGTCGGGTTGTGCAGCACGCTCACGCTCACGAAGAGCTTGGGGCTGTGCAGCTGGCAGTACTGCGCCATCACCTCCAGGTCGGGCCCGTCGGCGCGGCGCGGCACCGGCAGGATGCGCATGCCCAGCGCCTCGAGCCGCGCGAATTCCAGCGCCCAGCCGGGCTCCTCGACCATCACCGGATCGCCCGCGCGCAGCAGGGTGCGGCTCACGATGTCGAGCGCATGCGTGGCGCCCACCGTGGTCACGATCTGGTCGGGCGCGGCGGGCACGTTGATGCCCACCAGCTTGTTCGACAGGCTGCGGCGCAGCGCGGCGTCGCCCGAGGGTTCGCCGTACTGGAGCGACAGCTCCTGCAGCGCGGCTGTACTGGTCATGCGGCGCACGGCCGTCGGCATGAAGGCGGAGGCCATCCAGTCGGGCGGAAACACGCCCATGCCCGGCTGCGGCTTGTCGCTGGGCCGGTGGAACATGCTGCGGATGAGCGAGCTCGCATCGGCCGGCACGCGCGAGGCCATCATCTGGACGACCATGGGCGCCGCATTGGGCGGGCGCCCCTCCTGCGCCGGCGCCGAGTCGCGCACGTAGAAGCCGCGCTGGCGGCGCGCCTCGACCAGCCCCTGCGCCAGCAGCTGGTCGTAGGCCGCCACCACCGTGTAGGGGCTCACGCCCTGCTGGCGCGCGCATTCGCGCACCGAGGGCAGACGCGCGCCGGGCGGCAGCAGCCGGGTACGGATGCGTTCTGCCAGCCGGTCGGCCAATTGCCCCGTGAGCGACTGGGTGGAGGTTCGTGTCAGCATCTGGGGCCCGGCTTCTGTGTCGAAAGAAAGACCAATACAGTTTTCGAATATGTTCGATCAACTGTATCGGAACTGTAATGGTGTGAAAGTTTAGAGTGTATGCAATGAACTGGCAAGAATTCACCGCGCTGCTGGTGCTGGCCACGGCGATGAGTTTCTCGCCCGGTCCCAACACCACGCTTTCCACTGCTCTCGCGGCCAACGGCGGCCTGCCGCGCGCCATGCGCTTCGTGGTGGCCGTGCCGGTCGGCTGGACGCTGCTGCTGGTGCTGTGCGCGGCCGGCATCGGCGCGCTGGTGGTGGCGGTGCCTTCGCTGCGCCTGGCCATCAAGGCGCTGGGTGTGGGCTACCTCTTGTGGCTGGCCTACAAGCTGAGCGGCAGCGGCACGCTCGGCCGCGCCGACGGCGCCAGCCTGAACATCGGCTTCGGCCAGGGCGTGATGCTGCAGTTCGTCAACATCAAGGCCTGGCTGCTCGCGCTCACGCTGGTGGCCGGCTGGATCGCGGGGCAGCCCGACGCGCTCGGGCGCTTCGCCATCGTCGCGCCGGTGATGCTGGTCTACGCCTTCATCAGCAACTTCACCTACGCATTGGCCGGCGCGCTGCTGCGCGAATGGCTCTCCAAAGGCAAGCGCCTGCTGTGGTTCAACCGCGCGATGGGGCTGGTGCTGGTGCTCACGGCCTGGTGGATGCTGGGCGTATGAGCAGCCGCCTCAACATCAAGGATGAAACGCTGGGCATGTGGCTTGGCGTGATCGGGGTGGCGCTGTTCGCCATCACCTTGCCGATGACGCGGCTGGCCACCGGCACGCAGGGCGCGCCGCAGCTGTCGCCCTGGTTCGTCACGCTCGGGCGCGCCGCGCTCGCGGGCATTCTCTCGATGGTCTTCCTGCTGGCCACACGCTCGCCGCGGCCCGCTGCGCATCAGTGGAAGCCCCTTGGCATGGCGGTGCTCGGCAACGTGATCGGCTATCCGCTGCTGCTGGGCTACGCCTTGCGCGTGGTCACGGCCAGCCACGCGGCGGTGGTGACGGCGCTGCTGCCGCTCGTGACCGCGGCGGTCGCGGCCTGGGTGCTGCACCAGCGCGCGCGGCTCGGCTTCTGGCTCTGCGCCATCGCGGGCAGCGTGCTGGTGGTGCTGTTCTCGGTGCTGCGCGCGAGCCAGGGCGGCCATGGCTTCGGCTTCGAATGGGCCGACCTGCTGCTGGTCGGCGCGGTGGTCGCGGCTTCGTTCGGCTACATCTACGGCGCGCAGGTCACGCCGTCGCTCGGCGCCGAGCGCGTGATCTGCTGGGTCTGCGTGATGGCGCTGCCCGTGACGCTGCCCGCCACGCTGGCCCTGTGGCCCGCGGAGCCCATCGCCACCTCGGCCTGGCTGGGCTTCGTCTACGTGGGCGTGTTCTCGATGTGGATCGGCTTCTTTGCCTGGTACCGCGGCCTGGCCCTGGGCGGTGCGCTGCGCGTGAGCCAGACGCAGCTGCTGCAGCCCTTTCTCTCCATCCTTGCATCCATTCCGCTGCTGGGCGAACCGCTCGACGTGGTCACGCTGGGCTTTGCCATTGCCGTGGTCTGCACGGTGGTGCTCGGCAAGCGCCTTTCGCAGCCGCAGCCCGCTCCTGCCGTTTCGGCGCGTGCCGCGCATGCCGAACAATCCTGAATCCCACCTCACCCGCCTGAAAGAAGAACCCATGAACTGGAAACTCGCCGCCCGCGCCGCCAAGATGAATCCGTCGGTGCTGCGTGAAATCCTCAAGGTCACCGAGCGCCCCGGCATCATCAGCCTGGCCGGCGGCCTGCCCTCGCCCAAGACCTTCCCGATCCAGGCCTTTGCCGACGCCTGCGCCGAGGTGCTGCACAACGACGGCCAGGCGGCGCTGCAATACGCCGCGAGCGAAGGCTATGCGCCGCTGCGCCAGGCCGTGGCCGACATGCTGCCGTGGAACGTCGATCCCGCGCAGGTGCTCATCACCACCGGCTCGCAGCAGGGCCTGGACCTGGTCGCCAAGGTGCTCATCGATCCGGGCAGCAAGGTGCTGGTCGAGACGCCCACCTACCTGGGCGCGCTGCAGGCCTTCGGCCCGATGGAGCCGAACCCGGTGAGCGTGGCGAGCGACGACGAGGGCGTGATCGTCGAAGACCTGGTGGCCAAGGCGAAGGATGGGCGCTTCATCTACCTGCTGCCCAATTTCCAGAACCCCACCGGCCGCACCATGACCGAGGCGCGCCGCGCGGCGGTGTCGGCCGCCGCGGCCGCCGCCGGCCTGCCGATCGTCGAGGACAACCCCTACGGCGAACTCTGGTTCGACGAAGCCCCGCCGCTGCCGCTGACCGCGCGCAACCCCGAAGGCTGTATCTACCTGGGTTCGTTCTCGAAGGTGCTGGCACCGGGCCTGCGCCTGGGCTTCCTGGTGGCGCCGAAAGCCATCTTCCCGAAGCTGCTGCAGGCCAAGCAGGCGGTCGACCTGCACACGCCGATCTTCACGCAGCGCATGGTCTCGGCCGTGATGAAGGACAACTTCCTCGAGCGCCACGTGCCCACCATCCGCGCGCTCTACAAGCGCCAGCGAGACGCGATGATGGCTGCGCTCACGCGCGAGATGGCCGGGCTGGACGTGAAGTTCAACGCGCCCAAGGGCGGCATGTTCCTGTGGGCGCGCCTGCCCGAGGGCATCGACACCGTCGCGCTCTTGCCCAAGGCGGTGGAGCGCAACGTGGCCTTCGTGCCCGGCGCGCCCTTCTATGCGGACCAGGGCGATCCGCGCACGCTGCGGCTGTCGTTCGTGACGGCCAGCGTCGAGGAGATCGACACCGCGATCGCCGCGCTGGCCCTGACGCTGCGCGAAGAGCTGGCGCTGCTGGGCGAGCGCAGGCTCGCGCCCGAACCCGTCTGAGCCGCAACACGAGGCAGACCACGATGCACATCGCCATCCTGACTTTCGACGGCTTCAACGAACTCGACTCGCTGATCGCGCTCGGCGTGCTCAACCGCATCAAGAGGCCGGGCTGGCGCGTGACGCTGGCCGCGCCCAGCGCCACGGTCACCTCGATGAACGGCGTCACCGTGCATGCGAGCTCCACGCTCGAGGCGGCCGCCGAAGCCGGCGCGGTGCTCGTCGGCAGCGGCATCCGCACGCGCGAGATCGCGGCCGACCCGGCCATCATGGGCGCGCTGCGCCGCCTCGATGCGAAGCGGCAGCTGATCGGCGCGCAGTGCTCGGGCACGCTGCTGCTCGCCAAGCTAGGCCTCTTGGGCGCGGTGCCGGCCTGCACCGACCTCACGACCAAGCCCTGGGTGCAGGAAGCCGGCATCGAGGTGCTCAACCAGCCCTTCTTCGCCAAGGGCAATGTGGCGACGGCCGGCGGCTGCCTGTCGGCGCCCTACCTCGCGGCCTGGCTCATCGCGCGCAGCGAGGGCATCGAGGCCGCGCAGAGCGCGCTGCACTACGTGGCACCGGTGGGCGAGAAGGAAGACTACGTGGCGCGCGCGCTGCGCAACATCGAGCCTTACCTTCCGCCGGTTCCAGCAGCCACGGCCGCAGCGGCCTGAAGGAAGCATCGCAAAGACACACCATGATCAGCCTCGCCACGCTCGCGCTCTTCCTGCTGGCCGTTCTCGCGCTGTTCCTGTCGCCGGGGCCGAACATGGCCTTCGTGCTTTCGCACGGCGTGGCCCACGGTCCGCGCGGCGGCTTCGCGGCGGCGCTGGGCATCTCCTCGGCCGACCTGGTGCACACGCTCTTTGCCGCCACCGGCGTCACGGCGCTGGTCGCGGCCTGGCCGCCCTCGTTCGACCTGCTGCGCTACGCGGGTGCGCTGTACCTGCTGTGGCTTGCGGTGCAGGCCCTTCGCAGCAGCGGCGGCCTCCCCACGGGCGCGCGTGCGCAGCCATCCGCCTTCGCGCGCATCGTGCGCATGGCCTTCCTGAACAACCTCGTCAACCCGAAGGCGCTGCTGTTCTTCATGGTGTTCCTGCCGCAGTTCGTCGACCCGGCGCGCGGCAGCGTGCCCTTGCAACTGGTGCAGCTCGGCGTCATGCTGTCGGCAGCCGCGCTCGCGTTCAACACGCTGCTCGGCGCATGCAGCGGGCAGGTCGGCCGCTGGCTGCAGCGCCGTCCGGGGGCTGAAAAGTTCCAGCGCGGCCTGTTGGCCCTGGTGATGGTCGGCCTGGCGATCCGCCTGCTGCTGCTCGACCGTCCCGCCGTGCCATCCGCCCTGTCCGCCACACCTGTCCAAGGAAGCTGAACACCATGCTCAATATCTGGGGCCGCATCAGTTCGATCAACGTGCGCAAGGTTGTCTGGTGCGCGCAGGAACTCGGGCTCGACTTTCAACGCACCGAGGCCGGCGGCCGGTTCGGCATGGTGCAAACGCCCGAGTACCTGGCGCTCAATCCGAACGCGATGGTGCCCACCATCGACGACGGCGAAGGCAGCGATCGCGTCACGCTCTGGGAATCGAACGTGATCGTGCGCTATCTCTGCGCCAAGCATTCGCACGGCAAGTTCTACCCGAGCGAGCTGCCCGCGCGCTTCGATGCCGAACGCTGGATGGACTGGCAGCAGACCACGCTCAACCGCGCGAGCCGCAACGCCTTCGTGCAATGGGTGCGCACGCTGCCGGCCGAGCGCGATCCCGCACTGATCGCGGCCTCGGTCCATGCGAGCGAGGCGCTGTTCGCCATGCTCGACGCGCACCTGGCCCGGCAGCCCTTCATGGCCGGCGAGCGCTTCACCATGGCCGACATTCCCATCGGCTGCGAGGCGCACCGCTGGTTCGGCCTGCCGCCGGCCGAATACCAGCGCCCCAGCTGGCCGAACCTCGAACGCTGGTACGGCGAACTGATCTCCCGGCCGGGCACGCGCGGCGTGCTCGATCTCCCGCTCGAATGAAAAGCATGAAACCCCGCCCGTTCAAACAAGTCGACGTCTTCACCGCCACGCCCTACCTCGGCAATCCGCTCGCCGTGGTGCTCGACGGCAGCGGGCTGGGCGACGCCGAGATGCAGCGCTTCGCGCAGTGGACCAACCTGTCGGAAACCACCTTCCTGCTGCCACCGACCGAGCCCACGGCCGACTACCGCGTGCGCATCTTCACGCCCGGCGGCGAACTGCCCTTTGCCGGCCATCCCACCATCGGCAGCTGCCACGCCTGGCTGCAGGCCGGCGGCAGGCCCAAGGCGGCGGGCCGGATCGTGCAGCAGTGCGCGGCCGGCCTGGTGCCGCTGCGCCATGAAGGCGAGCGCCTGGCTTTCTCGGCCCCGCCGCTCAAGCGCAGCGCGCCGAGCCCCACGCTGCTGGCCAAGGTGGCGGGCGCGCTGGGCCTGAAGGCGCAGCAGATCGTCGCGGCCCAGGTGCTCGACAACGGGCCGGTGTGGTTCGGCCTGCTGCTCAGCGATGCGGACACCGTGCTCCGGCTGGTGCCCGACCACCGCATGCTCAAGGAGCTGGGCGTGAAGGCTGGCGTGGCGGGTGTGCCGGCCGAGCAAGGCTCGTCGATGCTGATCGGCCGCTCGAACCGCGAGGCGCGCGCCTTCGGCGGCAAGTCCGTTGCAATCGAAGAAGGCGACGGCCCCAAGATCGACCTCGAGGTGCGCGCCTTTGCCGCGCCCATCGGCGTGGAAGAAGACCCGGTCACCGGCAGCCTCAACGCCAGCCTCGCCGAGTGGCTGATTGCCGACGGCCACATGCCCGCGCGCTACGTGGCTGCGCAGGGCCAGTGCCTTGGCCGTTCCGGGCGCGTGTACATCGAGCGCGACGCCGACGGCAAGGTGTGGGTCGGCGGCGACGCCGTGACCTGCATCGACGGCCAGGTCACGCTCTGAGGCCGGCCGCCATGCACGCGCAACTCGACCACCTGGTGATCGCCGCCGCCTCGCTGGCCGAGGGTGTGGCGTGGTGCGAGGCCACGCTGGGCGTCACGCCCGGTCCCGGCGGCTCGCATCCGCTGATGGGCACGCACAACCGGCTGCTGAACATCGCGGCCGAGGCGTTTCCGCAGGCCTACCTGGAAATCATCGCGATCGAGCCCGGCAAGCGGCCATCGCGTCCCGGCACGCGCCGCTGGTTCGACCTCGACGACCCCGTGCTGCAGGCCGGGCTCGCGCGGCGCGGACCGCGGCTGGTGCACTTCGTCGCGCGCGTGCCCGACGCCCACGCCGCGCTGCAGGCGCTGGCGCGCGAGGAGCATGCGCACATCGACCGCGGCCAGTTGCTCGAAGCCTCGCGCGACACGCCCGCCGGCCGGCTCGAATGGCAGATCACCGTGCGCGACGACGGCCAGCGCCTGTTCTACGGCGCGCTGCCCACGCTGATCCAGTGGGGGCCGGTGCATCCCACCGACGCCATGCCGGGCTCGGGGCTTGCGATGCGCTCGCTGCAGGCCACGCATCCGCGCGCGGCCGACCTCTCTGCGGCGCTGTCGGCCATCGGCATGGCCGGCATGGCGGTGCAGCCCGGCGCGCCCAATCTGGTGGCCGTGCTCGACACGCCCCGCGGCCCCGTCACACTTCAATCCGAAGGAATTTGACATGCTGAGCTTGACCGAAATCGCCTGGTTCGCACTCGCCTCGCTGCTGCTGGCGCTCACGCCGGGGCCGAACATGATCTATTGCGTGTCGCGCACGCTCATCCAGGGCCGGCGCGCCGGACTGGTCTCGCTCGGCGGCGTGATGATGGCCTTTCTCGCCCACCTGTTCGCGGCCGCGCTCGGCCTCACCGCGCTGCTGCTGGCGGTGCCGCTCGCGTTCGACGCCATTCGGCTTGCCGGCGCCGCCTATCTGCTGTGGCTCGCGTGGCAGGCCGTCAAACCCGGCGGGAATGCGCCCTTCGAGCCGCGCGCGCTGCCGGCCGATCCGCCGGGCAAGCTGTTTCGCATGGGCTTTCTCACCAACCTGCTGAACCCGAAGGTCGCGATGTTCTACCTCTCGTTCTTTCCGCAGTTCATCCATCCCGAGCGCGGTTCGGTGCTGCTGCAGAGCATGCAGCTGGGCATGGCGCAGATGGCGAGCAGCGCCGCGGTCAACACCGCGGTGATCCTCGGCGCCGCGAGCATCACGGCCGTGCTCTCGCAAAGCGCCGGCTGGCTGCGCGCGCAGCGCTACATCATGGGCAGCGTACTGGCGGCACTGGCGGTGCGCGTGGCACTGACGGAACGCAAGTAAAAAAGGAGTGCGCGTGAGATTCACCCGCGAAGAAATCGAATCCGCGCAGCGCACCGTCGGCGCCGCCATGCCGCCCACGCCGCAATATGCATGGCCGCTGCTCGCGCAGCGCCTGGGCTGCACGGTGTGGGCCAAGCACGAGAACCACACGCCGGCGGGCGCCTTCAAGATCCGCGGCGGGCTGACTTACTTCGAAACGCTGGCACGCGAGCAACCCGGCGTGCGCCATGCGATCAGCGCCACGCGCGGCAACCACGGCCAGTCGGTGGGCTTCGCGGCGCGGCGCCACGGGCTCGCAGCCACCATCGTGGTGCCGCATGGCAACTCGCTCGAGAAGAACGCCGCGATGCGCGCGCTGGGCGTGCAGCTGGTCGAGCATGGCGACGACTTCCAGGCGGCCGCGGAGCATGCGGCCCTGCTCGCCGAGCAAGGCGGCATGCACCGCGTGCCCTCGTTCCACCGCGAGCTGGTGCGCGGCGTGTCGACGGCGTATGTCGAATTCTTCAGCGCGCTGAAAGATGCGCCGCCCGATGTGCTGTTCGTGCCGATCGGGCTGGGCTCCGGCTTCGCAGCCGCGGCCGCCGCGCGGGCGCACTGCGGTGTGTCGACCCGGCTCGTCGGCGTGGTGTCGGCGCATGCCACGGCCTACCGCGATTCGTTCCGCGCCGGTCGGCCCGTCGAGTCGCCCGCCGGCACGCGGCTGGCCGACGGTATGGCCTGCCGCACGCCGGTGCCCGAATCGCTCGATGTGATCCTGCGCGAAGCCGACGACGTGATCACCGTCACCGACGACGAGGTGGCCGAGGCCATGCGCATTCTCTTCAGCGACACGCACAACGTTGCCGAAGGTGCTGGCGCCGCGGCGCTGGCAGGCGCGCTCCAGCAGCAGGAGCGATGGCGCGGGAAGACGGTGGGCATCTGCGTGAGCGGCGGCAATGTCGATTCCGGCATGTTCGCCGGGGTGCTGGGGGGCGTTGGCGCCGCGGCGTAAAGACTTGGGAGGCGCAATCGGGGCGCTTCTGTTCGGGGTGCGATCACGCCGACGGGGTACCTTGCTCCGCGAATGTCCTCCGGCCTGCGGCCTCCCCCTTAATTTCGCTGCGCAAGGCACCCCATCAGCGTGATCGTTGTTCAGCGCGGTGGTTGATCGGCTGTACACCCGGAGCGTGCCCAGGTGCACAGGGCATCGGGTACTCCCCGCAGCGAAATCAAGGAGGAGGGGGCGCAGCCCCCGGGGGACATTCGCGGAGGGGAGTACCCGGTGGCCTGTGCACGCGCCCCGAACAGCAGCGACAACAAGCTTAAGGCAGCGGCCCCGTACGAGCCGTGTCCAGCGGCAGCCGAGACACCTCCGCCAGCAGCAGCGCGAGTTGCTCCGCAGCCGCATCGACAACAGCCTGCCCGCGCGGCGCCGTCGCGGCGGCTGCGTTGCCGGCCGCGCCCTGCGCGTTGTAGTCCTCCATGGCCCAGCCGAGCTTGGCGCTCTTGCCGTTGCCGAGAATCGCGTAATCGGCCGCGCGCTGCTCGGAGGTGGAGCGGAAATTCTTCGCCTCGGCCATGCGCACCTGCTGCGGCGCCAGGGCCAGCATCATCGAGGTCTCGATCTCGCCGGCATGCACGCCGAAGCGGTGCTCGCCGGCGCCGAACTGCGCGCCCGCATCGCCCAGCGGCAGGTTGAACCAGCTCACGCTGTAGACGATGAGGCCGTGCGCCGCGCGCAGTTCGCGCGCCACGATGTCCATCGCGCCCACGTGGCCGCCATGCGCGTTGAACAGCACCAGCTTCTTCACGCCGGCATGTGCCACGCCGGCACCGATCTCCTTCCACATGCGGATCAGGGTCTCGGCCGACAGCGTGAGCGTGCCCGCAAAACGCGCGTGCTCGGGGCTCAGGCCGATCTGCTGCGTCGGCAAAAACAGCACCGGCAGCGCGGCCGGCAGCAGCGGCAGCGACGCGGCCACGATGCCGTCGGCCAGCACCGTGTCCACGCCCAGCGGCAGATGGGGCCCGTGCTGCTCGGTGGCGCCGAGCGGCAGCACCGCAACGGTGGCGGCCGCGTCGAGCGCCGCGAAATCGCGCGTGGTGAGCTGGGACCAGAAGCGCGGGAGGGAGGCCGGTTTTGCGTGCATCTTGCGATCTTAGGCTGACGCGCCGCCGGCGCCCAGATGGCCACGCGATGCGCTCGCGGATGCCTTCATGCCCATCGATCTGCGACTCAGTTCACGCTCCGGCCACATCTTTCGCTGCTTGTGAGCCATTTGTTAACAAACTCCCATAGAGTCACTTTTTAGGAACTTTTCAATACAGCTTTCGTGGCTTCGAAAAGTTCTGCCCTGAACGGCGATTCGCCGTACAGGGAGTGCAATCAAAGGGAGCAGAGTGCCAATCCACAAGAACGATGGAGGCACGGTCGTGGCTGGGCGCAATTCGGCGCCGGCCGGCCCGTGGCCTCGATACCTCGCACAGGCTGTGCGGAAGCTGCCTCCGGCCGTCTGCCTGCTGGCGTTCGGCGCCTCCGCTGCAGTTGCGGCACCGGCTGCCATTGCATCGTCCGCATCGCCCGCGGCGGCCGATCGCACCGCCGCTTCCTCCTACGATCCACAGCGGCACGACGCGCTCATTACTGCATATCGCGCGAACCGCATCGCGCCGCCGCAAGCGCTGCAGCAACTGAAGGCGTGGCTCGCGGCAGCGCTGGGCCATGCCGAGCGGCAGCGCGTCGTCTCCGATGCCGTGGCGATCGCGGCCGCGGACGGCCAGTTCGCCGAAGCCGCGGCGCTGGGCCGCCAAGGGCCGCCTGCCAGCTTGCATGACTACGCGCTCGGCCCGCTGGTCCTGGCGGCACGCCGCACGCAGGACCTCGCGCTGCAGGGCGAGGCCATCGCCGCCTGGCGGGCGCGCCTGCCGGCGTCGCGCGATGCGCAGCGCGAAGCCGGACTGCTGCTGGCGTCGAGCGGCGCCGCATCCGCGGCCTTCGAGGAAGCCGAAGCGGCGGAGCACGCGAATCCCGGCACCTTCACGGCGCTGGCCTTGTCCACGCTGCAGCAGCAGGCGCTCGCGCAGCAACTGCGCTGGGCGGTGCTGGAGCGCGACGAGCGCATCGGAACGGCGCGCGTGGCTGCGCTCGACAAGGTGCTCGCGCAGCAGGAGATCGCGCTGGTCCGGCTCGACGCATCGGCACTGCACGCCGACCCGGCCGATGCCGATGCATGGCGTTCCGTTCGCCTGCGGCTGCAGTCCGACCGGCTGCTGGCGCTTGTCGAGCGTGGCCGGCCCGCCGACGCCATTGCGCTGTACGAGGCACTGCGCGCCGACGGATCGGCACTGCCGCCCTATGGGCTCGGCGCCGCGGCCCGTGCCTTCGCGCAGGAACGCCGCTCGGTCGACGCCGTGCCGCTGTTCGAGGCGGCCGTGGCCGGCAGCGGCCCGGCGCTGCCGACGGCCGATCCGATCTACCGGGGGCTGGCCTACGCCTACCTCGATACCGGCCGCTTCGAGGAAGCCGATGCGCTGCTCGCGCGCATCGAAGGCGCCACGCCCGCCACGCTGCGCCTCGCCCCCGAAGCGGGCCTGCCGAACGGCGAGTACACCGAAGCGAACGGCATGCGCGCCATGCTGCTGCTCTACGGCGACCAGCATGCGCTCGCGCAACAGCGCTTCGCCCTGCTCACGGGCGAAGCGCCTCTCAACGCCGGATTCGCGGCGGGTGCGGGCCTCGCCGAACGGCTGCGCGATCGCCCCGAGGCGGCGCTCGCGCGCTACGAGGCACTGGCCGCCGACCACCCGCATGACATCGGCGCACGCGCCGGCCACGTCGAGGCGCTGCTCGACGCGGGCGAATTCCGCGAGGCCCGCCGCCGCGCCGAATCGCTCGAGGCCGACGCGCCCGACACCGCCCAGGTGCGCGACCTGGCCCGCAAGCGGCGCGCAGCCACCGGCCCGCGGCTCGATCTCGATGCCGAGGCAGCTTCCGGCGGTGCCGCCATCGCCAATCGCGAATGGCGTGTGGCGAGCCGCCTCAGCTCGGGCCTGATCGACGACGAATGGCGCGTCTTCTACGACCAGGTACTGGGCCGCGCAGACACCTCGGACGGCAACGGAAACTGGGCGCGCGGCGGCATCGGCCTCGCCTGGCAGCGCGGCCGCTGGCTGGCGGAGGGCGCCGTGCAGCATTCGAACACCGGGCCCTACCGCAGCAGCGCGGCCGGACGCATCGACTACCGCGCCGGGGACGCATGGCGGCTTTCGGCCACCTTCGACGGCGACAGCAAGGATCTGCCCTGGAAGGCACGCATCGCAGGCATCGGCGCGCGCGAGAGCGGCCTGGCCCTGAGCCACGTGGTCAACGAGGCGCGCCGCTTCGAGCTGCAATGGCAGCGGCTCGACTTCAGCGACGGCAACCTGCGCAACGGCCTCGACCTCACCTGGCGCGAACGCTGGGTCAGCACGCCGCGCTTCCAGCTCGAGACGCGGCTCGGCGCCGGCACCAGCCGCGGCAGGCAGCAGGAGGCCGCGTACTTCAGCCCGTCCCGTGATGCCAGCGCCCTGCTCACCGTGCGTGCGCAATGGCTCAACTGGAAGAGCGACGACAGGCAGTTCTTCCAGGCCGTGGAGATCGGCGGCGGCAGCTATCGCCAGGCCGGCTTCGGCACCGGCCCGCTGTGGAGCCTGCGCTACGAGCACAGGTGGAACCTGGGCCCGAAGCTGACCCTGCGCTACGGGCTGGGCATCTCCAGCCATCCCTACGACGGCGTGCGCGAACGGCAGCGCAGCGTCTTCCTGAACCTTTCGATGCCCCTGCCCTGATGCGAACCGACCTGTTCATCCTCGTGCGCGCCACCATGGCCTGGCTGCTGCTGTCGCTCGCGCTTCCCGGCGCAGCGCAGCCGCTGCCGCCCGCCGACCCCGACGATGGCGTGAGCTTTCGCGTGCTCTCCTTCCACGACGTGCGCAGCAACGTGCGTGCGAGCTTCGAGAGTTCGCCCGACGGCACTGCCATCGACGAGCGCACGCTGGCCGAGGTGTTCGCCTGGCTGCGGCACAACGGCTACCACCCCATCAGCCTGCAGCAGGCGATCGATGCGCGCGCCGGCGGCCGGCCGCTGCCCCCGAAGCCCGTGCTGCTGAGCTTCGACGACGGCTACCGCAGTGCCTACACCAAGGTCTTCCCGCTGCTCAAGCGCTTCGGCTATCCCGCGCTGCTGGCCCTGGTGACCAGCTGGCTCGACGTGCCGGAGGGCGCAAGCGTTCCCTACGGCGACAAGCCCGCGCCGCGCGACGACTTCCTGCGCTGGAGCGAGGCCGCCGAGATGGCGCGCTCCGGCCTGGTCGAACTGGCAAGCCACAGCCATGCGATGCACAACGGCGTGCAGGCCAATCCGCAGGGCAACATGCTGCCGTCCGCCGCAACGCACCGCTACGACCCGGCCACGGGCCGCTACGAGGACGACGCCGCCTACGCGCAGCGCATCGAATCCGACCTGCGCCGCAGCCGCGGCATCATCGAGGCCCGCACCGGCGCCAAGGTGCGCGCGATGGTGTGGCCCTACGGCGCCTACAACAGCACGGCATTGAAGGCAGCCGAGCGCGCGGGGATGCCTGTCACCTTTACGCTCGACGACGGGCCGAACACGGCCTCGGTGCCGCTCTCGCAGATTCGCCGCGCACTGGTGGCCTACGACAACGAGGCGCCCGAATACGCCCGGCTGCTGAGCAGCCCCGTGGGCGGCGAGCTGCGTCCGGTCAACCGCGTGATGCACGTCGACCTGGACTACGTCTACGACCCCGATCCCGCCCAGCAGGAACGCAACCTCTCGGCCCTGCTCGACCGCGTCGCGGCCATCCGGCCTCGCTCCGTGTTCCTGCAGGCCTATGCCGACCCCGACGGCGACGGCGTGGCCGATGCGCTCTACTTCCCGAACCGCCAGCTGCCGGTGCGCGCCGACCTCTTCAGCCGCGTCGCCTGGCAATTGCGCAGCCGCACCGGCGTGAAGGTCTATGCATGGATGCCGGTGATGGCGTTTCGCCTGCCGGCCTCCCACCCGCTCGCGGCGCATACGGTGCGCACCATGGACGGCGGCACACCCGCGGACCGCTACCACCGGCTGTCGCCCTTCGACCCCGAAGTGCGCGCGCTGGTCGGCGGCATCTACGAAGACCTCGGGCGCCATGCCTTCTTCGAGGGCCTGCTGTTCCATGACGACGCGATGCTGTCGGACGACGAAGACGCAAGCCCGCCCGCGCTCGCCGAATACGGCCGCTGGGGCTTGCCGGCCGACGTGGCCGCCATCCGCGCCGACCCGGCCCTGATGGCGCGCTGGACCGGCGCCAAGACGCGCCACCTGACGGAATTCACCCGGGAGCTCGCCGCGCGCGCAGGCGCCTGGCGGCCCGGGCTGGAAACTGCGCGCAATCTCTATGCGCGGCCGGTGCTCGAACCCGCCGCGGAACAATGGTTTGCGCAGAACTACGAAGCCTCGCTCGCGGCCTACGACTACGTGGCGCTGATGGCCATGCCGCGGATGGAGCGCGAAGCCGATGCGCAGGCCTGGCTCGCACGCCTTGCGCGCCGCGCGGCCGGCACGCCGCGCGGCCTGGACGGCACCGTCTTCGAACTGCAGGCCCGCGACTGGCGCACCGGCCAGCCCGTGCCCGACGAGGAACTCGCGCGCCAGTGGGCACTGCTGCACCGCATGGGCGTGCGGCACCTGGGCTACTACCCCGACGACTTCCTGGCCAACCAGCCCTCGCTCGAGGTGGTGCGCCGCGCGATCTCGGTGCGCGCGCTGCTGCCGCGCGCGCTGCCTGCACCAGCACCAGCACCAGCACCAGCGCCAACGTCCGCCGCGACATCCGCGGCATCCGCGGAAGAAGGCCGCTCGCCATGACCACCCTCCAAGCCCTGTCCGAAGCGCTGCCGCCGCTGCTGTTCGGCTTCGTCTTCTACTACCCCTTCTTCATGGCGTACGTATGGATGGCGGGCGGGCTGTCGCATGCCTGGGTGTTCGAGCGCCGGAGTGACGTCGAGATCGATCCGCTGCAAGTGCTTGCGTCGCAGCCCCTGGTGACGGTGGTGGTGCCCTGCTTCAACGAGGCGCCCCACCTGCGCGAGGTGATCGAGCAGCTGATGCGCACGCGCTATCCGAACTTCGAGGTGATCGCCGTCAACGACGGCAGCACCGACGGCACGGGCGAGCTGCTCGACGCGATGACGCAGGAATACAGCCGGCTGCGCGTGATCCACAACGCGAGCAACCAGGGCAAGGCCGTGGGCCTGAACACCGCCTGCCAGCTCGCGCGCGGCGAGTACATCCTCGGCATCGACGGTGATGCGCTGGTGGACGCCAACGCGATTGCCTGGATGCTGAACCCGATGCTGGAGTCCGAGCGCATCGGCGCCGTGACCGGCAACCCGCGCATCCGCACCCGCACCACGCTGCTCGGGCGCATGCAGGTGGGCGAGTTCTCCTCGATCATCGGGCTCATCAAGCGCTCGCAGCAGCTGGTGGGCACGCTGTTCACGGTGTCGGGCGTGATCGCGATGTTCCGCCGCCGCGCCGTGATCGACGTGGGCTTCTGGAGCCCCGACGTGCTCACCGAGGACATCGACATGAGCTGGAAGCTCCAGCTCGGCGGCTGGCAGCTGCGCTTCGAGCCGCGCGCGCTGTGCTGGATCCTCATGCCCGAAACCCTGCGCGGCCTCTGGAAGCAGCGCCTGCGCTGGGCCGTCGGCGGCATCCAGACCATGCTGCGCTACACCCCGCGCATCCTGCGGCCGCGGCAATGGCGCATGTGGCTGGTCTATGCCGAGTACATGGTCAGCGTGGTGTGGGCCTATGCGATGGCGCTCGTGCTGCTCATCGGCTTTCTGCGGCCCTGGCTGCCCGCGGCGTCGGCGTGGCATTCGGCGCTGCTGCCGCACTGGCAGGGCACGCTGCTTGCCATGACCTGCATCCTGCAGATGCTGCTGAGCCTGTGGATCGATCGCCGCTACGACCGCGACCTGCTGCGCTATTTCGCCGGAACGATCTGGTACCCGATCGCTTTCTGGACCATCACGATGGCGGCCACCGTCATCGCCCTTCCCAAAGCCCTGATGCGCCGCCGCGGCAAGCGTGCGGTGTGGACGAGCCCCGACCGAGGAGTTTCCGATGCACCACCACCCTGAATCCCACATCCTGCCGCCGGTGCGGCGCCGCTCCTGGGGCCAGCCCGCGGGGGAAGAGCCGATCATCGACGCCGCGCGCATTTCGCTGCGCGCCTTCGGCAGCGGCCGCTCGCCGCAGCGCACGCTGGCCATGTACCTGTGGCTGCGCGTGCTGCGCCCGGCCGTCACCGTGGCGATCTGGTTCTGCGCGATCTGGTACGCATGGCCCTACGTGCTCGGCGCGCGCTCGCAGCCCGAGGTGCTGCACCTGCTCGGCCTCTATGCCACCGTGATCGGCGTGATCCTGGTCTCGATGCTGCTGATGGCGCCGTTCCGCCGGCTGCAGCAGCTGCGCGAAACGCCGCCGGACCAGGAGCAGTCGTCGCTGTTCGCGCTGGCCTCCTACATCGCCGTGCCGCCGGCGCGCCTGTCCACCTGGCAGCGCGCCCGCCAATTGCTGGTGCACCACGATCGCGACGGCCAGCTGCGCCATGCCGAGGACGCGGCCCGCGGCCTGCCGGAGCCCGCGCTGCAAACGGCGGCCGCCGCGCGCTGAGCGGTACGGCCGCATCCCTGCAGGGGTTTCGCGTCGGTGATTCAATCGCTCCGATTCGCAGCAACCCTTCAAGGACTCTTCAATGGATCTCCAGCTCCAGGACCAGCACGTTCTCATCACCGGCGGCAGCAAGGGCATCGGCCTGGCCTGCGCGCTGGGCTTCCTGCAGGAGGGCGCGCGCGTGAGCCTCGTGTCGCGCGACCTGCAGAACCTGGAGCGGGGCCGCAAGACGCTGATCGAGGCGTTCGCGCAGGCCGAGGGCCGGATCTCGGTGCATGCAGCCGACCTCAAGGACCCGGCCAGCGCCGTGGCCGCGCTCGATGCGGCCGAGCAGGCCTTCGGCCCGGTCGACGTGCTGGTGAATTCCGCCGGCGCCGCGCGCCGCACACCGCCCGACGAGCTGGATGCCGCCGCCTGGCACGACGCGATGGACGCCAAGTACTTCACCTACATCCACATGATCGATCCGGTGGTCAAGCGCATGGGCCGGCGCGGCCGCGGCGCGATCGTCAACGTGATCGGCCAGGGTGGCAAGGTCGCGAGCCCGGTGCACATGGCCGGTGGCGCCGCCAATGCGGCGCTGATGCTGGTGAGCGCCGGCATGGCCGCGGCCTATGCGGCCAAGGGCGTGCGCGTGAATGCGGTGAACCCCGGCCTCACGCTGACCGAGCGGCTGCAGGAAGGCATGAAGGCGGATGCGAAGCTGCAGGGCATCGGCAGCGACGAAGCGCTGCAGCGCGCCAAGGCCCGGCTGCCGCTCGGGCGCATCGCCACGCCGCAGGAGATTGCCAACACGGTCGTCTTTCTGGCGTCGCCGAAGGCGAGCTATGTGACGGGCGCGATCGTTGCGATGGATGGCGCCGTGACGCCGATGATCTAACCAGCCGTCAGTGCCTCGAACTTCAGCGCCAGGAAATCCACCAGCGCCCTCACGCGCGCGGGCACGAAGCGCCCGCTCGGCAGCAAGGCGTGCAGCGGATAGGGCTCGGTGTCCCATTCGGGCAGCAGCCGCACCAGCGCGCCCTTGCGGAGGTCTTCGCGCACGTCGAGCGCCGACTTCAGCACGATGCCCAAGCCCGCCACGGCCCACTCGCGCGCGAGCGAGGCGTCGTCCACGCTGCGGTCGCCCTTCACGCGAACTTCGGTCCACTGTCCGTTCTGCGCGAAGCGCCAGGTGCGGTGGCGGCGCCCGCCGCGGTCGAAGGTGAGGCAGTTGTGGTGCACCAGGTCCTGCGGCGTCTTCGGCGCGGGGTGGCGGCGCAGGTAGGCGGGCGATGCGGTGAGCAGCGGATTGGTCAGCGCGAACGGCCGCGCCACCAGCCGTGAATCGGCCAGCGCACCGTAGCGCAGCGCCACGTCGACCTCGTCGCGCGTCACGTCGAGCAGCCGGTCGCCGACGGACAGCGACAGCTGCACGCCCGGGTGCAGTTCGAGGAATTCGTCGAACCAGGGCAGCAGCGTGCTGCGCGTGAGGTCCGACGGCGCGGCCACGCGCAAGGTGCCGACCAGTTCGCCGCGCTCGGCCGTGACCAGCGACTCGCCTTCGGCGAGCAGTTCGAAGGCGCGCACCGCGTAGTCGAGCAGCGTCTGGCCCTGCGAGGTCAGGCGCATGGCGCGGGTCGAGCGCTCGAACAGGCGGGCGCCGAGCTGCGTTTCCAGCCGCTTGAGCGTGGCGCTGGCCGCTGCCGGCGTCATGCCCAGCGCATGGGCCGCAGCCGTGAGCGTGCCGCCGCGGGCGGTCTGCACCAGCACCTGCAGGTCCGAGAGATTTTCAATCTTCATTTGAAAGTGTTGCTCATTGAGGCGGTCTTATCAATTTCTGGTTGCCATCCTACAGTCGAGCCATCGTTCAAGAAAGAAAGGTCATCCACCATGAAAGCCATCGGCTACTACCAGCCCCTGCCCATCGACAACGCCGAGTCGCTGCAGGACATCGAACTGCCCGCCCCCGTGGCCGGCCCGCGCGACCTGCTGGTGCGCGTGAAGGCCATTTCGGTCAACCCCGTCGACACCAAGGTGCGCAAGAACATGGCGCCCGAAGCCGGCCAGCCCAAGGTGCTGGGCTGGGATGCCGCGGGCACGGTCGAGGCGGTCGGCACCGGCGTGAAGAACTTCAAGGTCGGCGACCGCGTGTACTACGCCGGCTCGATCGTGCGGCCCGGCGCCAATTCGGAACTGCACGCGGTGGACGAGCGCATCGTGGCGCTCGCGCCCACGAGCCTCGACGATGCGCAGGCCGCCGCGCTGCCGCTGACCACCATCACCGCCTACGAGCTGCTGTTCGACCGCCTGCGGGTGCCGAAGAACGGCGGTGCGGGCCAGACGCTGCTGGTCACCGGCGGCGCCGGCGGCGTGGGGTCGATCCTGATCCAGCTTGCGCGCCAGCTCACGCAATTGCGCGTGGTGGCCACGGCCTCGCGCGCCGAGACGCGGGCCTGGTGCCTGGCACTCGGCGCCCACGCGGTCATCGACCATTCGAAGCCGCTCGCGGCCGAACTCAAGGCCGCGGGCATCGGCGAGGTCGACATGGTCGCGAGCCTCACGCAGACCGGCCAGCACTACGCGCAGATCATCGAAAGCCTGAAGCCCCAGGGCCAGCTCGCGGTGATCGACGACCTGCCGACGCTCGACGCGATGCCGCTCAAGACCAAGAGCATCTCGCTGCACTGGGAAATGATGTTCGCGCGCTCGCGCTTCGAAACGCCGGACATCGCCGAGCAGGGCGCGCTGCTGGCCGAGGTGGCCGCGCTGGTCGACGCGGGGCACATCCGCACCACCGCCAATGCGAGCTTCGGCACCATCAACGCCGCCAACCTCCGGAAGGCACATGCGCTGATCGAGAGCGGCAAGGCGCAGGGCAAGGTGGTGCTCGCGGGGTTCTGAGCACAATCGGCCGCATGGCCGAAGACAGCATCCAGCCCCTGATCGAATTCGAAACCCCGCGCCTTCGGCTGCGCCAGTGGAAGGAGAGCGATCTCGCGCCCTTTGCCGCGCTGGCGGCCGATCCGCTGGTGATGGAGTTCCTGCTGCCCGTGCCCACGCGGGCCGCGAGCGATGCGCTGGCCGCGCGCATCCGGGCCCGCATCGCCGAGCAGGGCTGGGGCCTCTGGGCCGTGGAGCACAAGGCATCGGGCGAGTTCGCGGGCTTCACGGGCCTCAATGTGCCGCTGGCCGCGCTGCCCTTTTCGCCCTGCGTCGAGATCGGCTGGCGCTTCGCCCGCCAATGGTGGGGCCAGGGGCTCGCGACCGAGGCCGCGCGCGCTGCCCTGCAGGTGGGTTTCGAGCGGCTCGGATTCGACGAGATCGTGGCGTTCACCGCGCTCGGCAACCACCGCTCGGCGGCGGTGATGGAGCGCCTGGGCATGCGTGAAGACGTGGATGGCGCCTTCGACCACCCGGCCGTGCCCGAGGGGCATGCGCTGCGGCGGCACAGGCTCTATCGCATCGCCCGGCCGAAGCAAGGATGAAGGCCGCGCGCTACTACTTCGCCTGCGCCGACACGCGCCAGACCACGTTGCCCACGTCGTCGGCCACCAGCAGCGCACCGCTCTTGTCGAGCGCCACGCCCACCGGGCGGCCGTGCGCCTTTTCGTCGGCCGAGAGGAAGCCGGTCAGCACGTCGACCGGCGGTCCGCTCGGCTTGCCGCCGGCGAACGGCACGAACACCACCTTGTAGCCCGACTTCGGCTTGCGGTTCCAGGAGCCGTGCTCGCCGATGAAGGCGCCGCCGCCCGCGAACTGGGGCGGCAGGCCGCGGCCGTCCGAAAAGACCAGGCCCAGCGCCGCGACGTGGGCGCCGAGCGCGTAGTCCGGCGCAACGGCCTTGGCCACCATCTCGGGGTTCTGCGGCGTGACGCGCGCATCCACCTTGCTGCCGTAGTAGCTCCAGGGCCAGCCGTAGAAGGCGCCGTCCTTCACCGAGGTCAGGTAGTCGGGCACCAGGTCGCTGCCGATCTCGTCGCGCTCGTTGACCACGGTCCACAGCGCCTTGGTCTCGGGATGCCAGGCCATGCCGTTGGGGTTGCGCAGGCCGCTCGCGAACAGGCGCTTTTCGCCGCTCTTCACGTCCACTTCCCAGATGGCGGCGCGGCCTTCTTCGGCGGCCATCCCGTTCTCGCCGATGTTGCTGTTGGAGCCGACCGTGACATAGAGCTTGGTGCCTTCGAGATTGGCGATCACGTTCTTGGTCCAGTGGTGGTTGATGCCCGCGGGCAGCGGCGTGACCACCGTGGGCGTTGCGCTGGCCGAGGTCTGGCCCTCGGTGTAGGGCACCTTGACGAGCGCGTCGGCGTTGGCGATGAACAGCTCGTTGCCCACCAACGCCATGCCGAACGGCGACCTCTGGTTCGACAGGAAGACCTGCCGCACCTCGGCCGCGCCGTCTCCGTCGGCATCGCGCAGCAGCGTGATCCGGTTGGCGCTGGGCACGTTGGCGCCGGCGCGGCCCATGACCTTGCCCATGACCCAGTTGCGGACCTTGCCCATCAGGCCGCCGGCGCCGTCGCTGCTGCCTTCGGGCTTGGGCGGCTTGTTGCTTTCGGCCACCAGCACGTCGCCGTTGGGCAGCGTGTAGACCCAGCGCGGATGGTCCAGCCCGCGCGCCAGCGCGTTCACGCGCAGGCCCTGGGCGGGCTTGGGGGCGGCGGTGTCGGTCCAGCCGACCGCCGTGGCCACGTTGACGGTGGGAATCAGCGTCTTGTTGGGTTCGGCCAGTTGCGGGCGCGGCCCGATGGTGGCCTCGGGCGCCACCTTGGCGGTTTCGCCGCAGCCGGCCAGCGCCAGCGCTGCAGCCACGGCGGCCATCCAGGCCAGCGAGGAATTGGCGATGCTCGGTACCTTCATTCGCGCTCCTTGGTTGCTGCGGCGCGGGGGCCGCCTTTTCGGCAAATCATGAGGACGGCGCCGGCATGGACTGTCGGCCATGGGCGCTTTTTGGCGTGGGCGCACCCCATTCACGCATCGCCGCTACCATCGGCCGCATGACCGACGACCTGTTCCGCGCCGACGCCTACCTGCGCGCCTGCGAAGCCCGCATCCTGCGCATCGACGATACCGGCATCGTGCTGGACCGCACGGTGTTCTATCCGCTGGGCGGTGGGCAGGCCGGCGACACCGGCGTGCTGGCATTGGCCGACGGGCGCGAACTGGCCATTGCCGACACGCGCAAGGCGAAGAACGAGGAAGGCCAGCCCACGCAGGAAGTCGTCCACGTGCCGGCGCCCGGCCAGGCCGAACTGCTCGCCGAACTCGAACCCGGCAGCGCCGTGACCGCCCGCCTCGACTGGGAGCGCCGCCACCGGCTGATGCGCTTCCACACCGCGAGCCACCTGCTCTGCCACCTGGTGCCCGTGCCGGTGAACGGCTGCTCGATCACGCCCGACTACGCGCGCATCGACTTCCACATGACCGATCCGCTCGACAAGGAAGCGCTGACGGCCGGCCTCGCGCGGCTGGTGGAAGCCGCGCATCCGCTGACCGTGGGCGCCATCACCGACGAGGAGCTCGACGCCAACCCGGCGCTGGTCAAGAGCATGAGCGTGCAGCCGCCGCGCGGCACGGGCACGGTGCGCACCATCCGCATCGGCGGCGAGGGCGAGGCGCAGATCGACTTCCAGCCCTGCGGCGGCACGCATGTTGCAAACACCGCCGAGATCGGCGCCGTGATGGTCACCAAGATCGAGAAAAAGAGCGCCAACAGCCGCCGCGTGGTGCTGAGTTGGGCCGCCTGAGCCGCCCCAACCATCGGAACTTCGCACCGTTCCCCTGCTCCGACTGACGGCATGATCTTTTCCCGCTTTCACATCGCTACGTTTCTGGTAGCAGCCGCCGCAGCCTGCATGCCGGCTGCGGCCCAATTGGCATCCAGGCCGGGAGCGGTGGTCACCACCCCCCACGTGCGCGCCGAACTGGTGGCGCATGCGCCCGAAGGCGTTGCGCCCGGCGCACCGGTCTGGGTCGGCCTGCAGATCACCCACCAGCCCGAGTGGCACACCTACTGGAAGAACGCCGGCGATTCGGGCCTTCCGACCGAGCTGAACTGGACGCTGCCGAGCGGCGTGGCGGCCGGCGACATCGCCTGGCCGGTGCCGCGCAAGATTCCGGTCGGCAACCTCGCCAACTACGGCTACGAAGGCACGGTGCTGCTGCCGGTGCCGCTCGAGGTGTCGAGCAATTTCAAGCCGCCGCTGGCCCTGGGCGCCGGCGCATCGACGCTCGATGTGCGGCTCAAGGCCAGCTGGCTGGTGTGCCGCAAGGAATGCATTCCCGAGGAAGGCGAATTCACCCTGGCCCTGCCGCTGCAGGGCTCGACCGCGCTGCACAAGGCCGACTTCGACGCGGCCCAGGCCGCGCAGCCGCAGCCGCTGGGCAAGCCGGGCGCGGTCGAGGTCAGCGGCAACACGCTGCAGGTGCGGCTGGAAGGCCTGCCCGCCTCGGCCCACGGCAAGACCCTGGGCTTCTTTCCCGAAACACCCGAGCTGATCCGCACCGCCGCCGAATCGGGCAAGGACTGGACCCAGAACTGGCAAGGCGGCACCTGGACCGCCACGCTGCCGCTGGCCGACCAGCGCAGCGCCAGCCCGACGACCCTGCCGCTGGTGGTGGCGCTGGCCGAGTCCGACCGGCAGCCGGGCCAGCACGTGGCCTGGCGCGCCGAGGCGCCGGTCAGCGGCAGCTGGCCGGCCGCGGCGCCGCGCGCGGAGGTTTCGCCCGCGCTGCAGGCGGCCCTTGCCGCCAATGCGGCCGCCGCGCCTTCCTCGCCCGCTTCGGAACTGCCGCCGCAACCCACGGTCACGCTGATGGCCGCGCTGCTCGGCGCCCTGCTCGGCGGACTGCTGCTGAACCTCATGCCCTGCGTCTTCCCGATCCTCGCGATCAAGGTGCTGGGCTTTGCGCGGCAGGCCGGCAACCACAGCGCACACCGCACCGCGGGCCTGGCCTACACCGCCGGCGTGATGTTCTCGATGCTCGCGCTGGGCGGCGCCATGCTGGCGCTGCGCGCCGCCGGCGCCCAACTGGGCTGGGGCTTCCAGCTGCAATCGCCGGCCGTGGTGGCGGCGCTCGCGGCGCTGTTCACGCTGATCGGGCTCAACCTGGCGGGCGTGTTCGAGTTCGGCCGCGCGGCGCCCCTGTCGCTGTGTTCGGCCCAGGCCCGGCATCCGATTGCCAACGACTTTCTTTCGGGCGTGCTGGCAGTGGTGATCGCTTCGCCCTGCACCGCACCGTTCATGGGCGTTTCGCTCGGCTTTGCCATCGGGCTTCCCGCCACCCAGGCGCTGCTGCTGTTCGCCGCGCTGGGCCTGGGCCTGGCGCTGCCGTACCTGGTTGCGGGTTTCATTCCGGCCGTGGCGCTGCTGCTGCCCAGGCCTGGCCCCTGGATGAACACGCTGCGCCGGCTGTTGGCGTTCCCGATGTTCGCCACCGTGGCCTGGCTGGTCTGGGTGCTGGGCCAGCAAAGCGGCATCGACGGCGCGGGCACGCTGCTCGCGCTGCTGGTGTGCATGGCCGCGATCGTCTGGGCCCTCACGCTGCGCGGCCGCACGCGGCTGGTGATTGCCACGCTGATGGTCGCGTTCACCGCGGTGCTGGCCGCCGCGATCGGGCGCAACGTGCTGCAGACGGTGGAGCCGGCCAGGCTGGCTGCCACCACCGCCGGGCAGCGCTGGCAGCCCTGGTCGGCCGCACGCGTGGCCGAGCTCACGGGCGCCGGGCAGCCGGTGTTCATCGACTTCACGGCCGCGTGGTGCGTGACCTGCCAGTACAACAAGAAGGCCACCCTGGCAGATGCCGAGGTGCTGGCCGATTTCGACAGCAAGAAGGTCGCGATGCTGCGCGCCGACTGGACGCGCCG
The DNA here is from genome assembly GCF_033807855.1 of Variovorax sp. SPNA7. Classification (NCBI taxonomy): domain Bacteria; kingdom Pseudomonadati; phylum Pseudomonadota; class Betaproteobacteria; order Burkholderiales; family Comamonadaceae; genus Variovorax; species Variovorax sp. SPNA7. The sequence goes on along the minus strand of NZ_CP138513.1, from coordinate 739,380 downwards.
CGACCCCGCCATCACCGCCGCGCTGACCGCGCTCGGCCGCAGCGGCGTGCCGCTGTACGTGCTGCAGGCGCCCGGCAAGGCGCCGGTCGTGCTGACCGAGATCCTGGGCAAGGACGAGGTGCGCGCCGCACTTGCCAAGCTTTGACCCCCGGCGCGACATGGGTTGTCACATGCACATGAGCAAAGCGCCCTAAGCTGTCGCCGTTGTTCGTTTTTTCTTTTGGAGTTCAAGCTGGCCATGTCACTTTCGCCATCGTCCGACTCGCGTTCCATTCGTGCCGCGCGCCATGCCCGCGCGGCCCTCAGCCGCGCTTCGCGCCGCGCCGTGGTGGCGGCTGCCGTCGCACTGGGCGCCACCTTCCTGATGGGCAACAATGCCTTCGCCGCGCCCGCCGTGGGCCAGCAGGCACCCGATTTCGTTGCCGTGGACACCAGCGGCGCCAAGCACAAGCTGTCCGACTTTGCCGGCAAGTTCGTGGTGCTCGAGTGGACCAACCCGGGCTGCCCCTTCGTGCGCAAGCACTACAACAGCGGCAACATGCCCGCCACGCAGAAGGCCGCCACGGCACAGGGCGTGGTCTGGCTGTCGGTCAATTCCACCGAGCGCGCGGCCAGCGACTACCTGCAGCCCGCCGCCCTCGACGCCTGGATGAAGTCGCAGAAGGCCGCGCCCACCGCGGTGCTGATGGACGAGGACGGCGTGATCGGCCAGGCCTACGGCGCGCGCACCACGCCGCACATCTTCATCATCGATCCCAAGGGCATGCTGGTGTATGCCGGCGGCATCGACAGCATCGCCTCGGCCCGGCCCGACGACATCAAGACCGCGACCAACTACGTGAACCAGGCGCTCGGCGAAGCCTTCGGCGGCAAGCCGATCTCGACGGCCTCCACGCGGCCCTACGGCTGCTCGGTGAAGTACAAGAGCTGACGACGCCCCACGGGCAGTGACAGGTACCTGACCCGCGCGGTCAGGCGGTGGTCGGGAACCCCGGCCTACCCTCGGGCGAACGACATCGCCCAAGGGGACAACCAGATGAATCCTGCGCACTCCGCCGCGCAACCACCGGCTGCGGCCGCCGCCCGTGCCGCGCCAGGCACCGCTTCTTCCAGCGCTTCCTCCTCCTCCTCGAAATTCGCCACCGTGCTGCGCGTGACGGGCGGCAATTTCATGGAAATGTTCGACTTCTTCCTGTTCGGCTTCTACGCCACGCAGATCTCGAAGGCCTTCTTCCCGGCGGGCAACGAGTTCGCCTCGCTGATGCTGACCTTCATGACCTTCGGCGCGGGCTTCCTGATGCGGCCGCTGGGCGCGATCTTCCTGGGCGCGTATGTCGACCGCGTGGGCCGCCGCAAGGGCCTGATCGCCACGCTCGCGCTGATGGCGCTCGGCACGCTGCTCATCGCCTGCGTGCCGGCCTACGCCACCATCGGCTTCGCGGCACCGCTGCTGGTGCTCGCCGGGCGGCTGCTGCAGGGCTTCTCGGCCGGCGTGGAGCTGGGCGGCGTCTCGGTCTACCTGTCGGAGATGGCCACGCCGGGCCGCAAGGGCTTCTACGTGAGCTGGCAGTCGGCCAGCCAGCAGGTGGCGATCATCGTGGCGGCCGCGCTCGGCTACTGGCTCAACGTGACCTTCACCTCGCAGCAGATCGGCGACTTCTACTGGCGCCTTCCGTTCTTCGTCGGCTGCCTGATCGTGCCGGTGCTGTTCGTCATCCGCCGCTCGCTGCAGGAGACCGAGGAGTTCATGGCGCGCAAGCACCGGCCCGACGCGCGCGAGATCTTCCGGTCGATGGTGGCCAACTGGGGCCTCGTCGTCGCCGGGATGATGCTGGTGTCGATGACCACCGTGTCGTTCTACCTGATCACGGTCTACACGCCCACCTTCGGCAAGTCGGTGCTGCACCTGGGCACCACCGATGCGTTGGTCGTCACGCTGTGCGTGGCCATCTCCAACTTCATCTGGCTGCCGGTCATGGGTGCGCTGTCGGACCGCGTGGGCCGCAAGCCGCTGCTGGTCCTGTTCACGGTACTGACCATCCTCACCGCGTACCCGTCGCTCAAGTGGCTGGTGGGCGCGCCGAGCTTCGGGCGCATGCTCGAAGTGGAGCTCTGGCTGTCGTTCCTCTACGCGAGCTACAACGGCGCGATGGTGGTGGCGCTCACCGAGGTGATGCCGGTCGATGTGCGCACCGCCGGCTTCTCGCTGGCCTACAGCCTGGCCACGGCGCTGTTCGGCGGCTTCACGCCCGCCATTGCCACCGGCCTGATCGAGATGACCGGCGACAAGGGCGCGCCGGGCCTGTGGATGACCGCCGCCGCTGTCTGCGGACTGGTGGCGACGTTGTTGCTGTATCGGCGGCAGGTGAATCCTGCGGATTCGGTGCGGGTGCCTGTGGTCTGAATTCTGGTTCTCGCGCGCTTGTCAGTTCAGGGCGCGCTCCCGCCGACGGGGCACCTTGCTCCGCGAATGTCCCCCGGGCTTCGCCCTCCTCCTTTATTTCGCTGCGCAAGGCACCCCGCCAGCGGGAGCGTTGGGCAGAGCGGTCGTCGATCAGCGGTACACCACGAGCGTGCCCAGGTGCACAGGGCATCGGGTGCTCCCCGCAGCGAAATCAAGGAGGAGGGCGAAGCCCGGGGGACATTCGCGGAGGGGAGTACCCGGTGGCCTGTGCACGCGCCCTGAACAGCAGCCCCCCGAACAGCAGCACTCGAAAAGAAAGCACAGTCCCCCTGCGACAATCGGGGCATGCCCTTCGCCCCCTTGCAAAACGACACTTTCCTGCGGGCCTGCTGGCGCCAGGCCACCGACCACACGCCCGTCTGGCTCATGCGCCAGGCCGGACGCTACCTGCCCGAGTACGTGGCCACCCGCGCCAAGGCCGGCAGCTTCATGGGGCTGGCGACCAACACAGACTACGCCACCGAAGTCACCCTGCAGCCGCTCGAGCGCTATCCGCTCGATGCCGCCATTCTTTTCTCCGACATCCTCACCGTGCCCGACGCCATGGGCCTGGGCCTTTCGTTCGAGGCCGGCGAAGGCCCGCGTTTTGCACGCCCCGTGCGCGACGAAGCGGCCGTCGCGGCGCTCGAAGTGCCCGACATGGCCAGGCTGCGCTACGTGTTCGACGCCGTGGCGTCGATCCGCAAGGCACTCGACGGCCGCGTTCCCCTCATCGGCTTTTCTGGCAGCCCCTGGACGCTGGCCTGCTACATGGTGGAAGGCGCGGGCTCGAGCGACTACCGCCTCGTGAAGAGCATGCTCTACAGCCGCCCCGACCTGATGCACCGCCTGCTCGCGGTCAATGCCGATTCGGTGGCCACCTACCTCAATGCGCAGATCGACGCCGGTGCGCAGGCCGTGATGGTGTTCGACAGCTGGGGCGGCGTGCTGGCCGACGGCGCGTTCCAGGAATTCAGCCTCGCCTACACGGCGCGCGTGCTGGCCGGCCTCAAGCGCAACGGCGCCGACGGCCAGCCGGTGCCGCGCATCGTCTTCACCAAGGGCGGCGGCCTGTGGCTCGAGGCCATGCGCGAACTCGACTGCGAGGTGCTCGGCGTCGACTGGACCGTGAACCTCTCGGCCGCGCGCCGGCTGGTCGGCGAAGGTACGGATGCCAAGGCCAAGGCCCTGCAGGGCAACATCGACCCCAACGTGCTGTTCGCACCGCCCGCCCAGATCGAGGCCGAGGTGGCGAAGGTGCTGCAGGCCTTCGGCAAGCCGCATGCCGATACCGATGCCAAGGGCCCGACCCACATCTTCAACCTGGGCCACGGCATCAGCCAGTTCACGCCGCCCGACCACGTCGCGGCGCTGGTGCAGGCCGTGCACGCACAATCGCGCGCCCTGCGCAAAGGTTAAAAACGGTAAACGAGCCGCCGGCCGCGCAGGGACGCGGCCGCGGCCCCAAAAATCGATTTCCTGGCGTTTGTCAAGCATAAAAACGGTGTAGGACCACCGACTTATGCACAAAACACGTGTTGCACTGCGCAAGATTATCTGTAGCCCTTCCCTCTTTGCTCCTAAACCAATAGCGACGCTAAGTTGTTGATTTATATAGAAATTGAACTTTGCTTTTTTTGAGGGCAATCCAGTCAGAGGCTTGATTTTCAAGGCTCGCCGGCGTGTCGAGCCCGGTTGTCAACAAAGTTATCCACAGAAACTCTGGATGGCTCCCAAAGCACTGGAAAATCAACGACTTAAGCGATCTTGTTCAAAGTCGCATTAACAAACCTTGCCAACAAGGACGCCCATTCCCACCGTCAGCCCCGCCTCCGAAACAGCAGCAGCGCCCGCGGCCGGCTCCGCTCCGGCGTCGGCGAGCGTGCCTGCCGCGGTGGCCTGGCGGCTCGACATCGCGGTGCAGACGCCCGCGCATGCCGCGCTCGGCGACCTGCTGAGCTATGCCAGTTCCGCCCCCCTGGTGCCCGGCACGCTGGTGCGGGTGCCGCTGGGCCGGCGCGAGGTGCTGGGCGTGGTCTGGAATCCGCCGGTCTCGCTCGAAAATGCCGAGCCCGACATGGCCCTGAAGCCCGTGGGCGCCGCACTGGACGCGCTGGCCCCGCTCGGCGAGGCCTGGCGCGACCTCGTGGCCTTTGCCGCGCGCTACTACCAGCGTTCGATCGGTGAGATCGCCCTGGCCGCGCTGCCGCCGCAGCTGCGCGACCTGAGCGGAACGCAGCTGGCGCGCCGGCTCAAGCGCAAGACGGCGGCCGGCCCCGTGGCCGAGACGGCCGAGGCCGCCCACCCGGTCGCCCTGAGCGCGGAGCAGACTGCCGCGCTGGCCCGCATCGAGGCTGGTGAAGCCGGCACCTTCCTCTTGGTCGGCAGCACCGGCAGCGGCAAGACCGAGGTCTACCTGCGCTGCGTGGCCGACCTGCTCGCGGCAGATCCCGGCGCGCAGGCGCTGGTGATGGTGCCCGAGATCAATCTGACGCCGCAGCTCGAAGCGCGCTTCAAGGCGCGTTTCGGCGACGACGCGGTGGTGTCGCTGCACAGCGGCATGACCAACCCGCAGCGGCTCGCGAGCTGGCTCGCGGCGCACAGCGGCGCCGCGCGCATCGTGCTGGGCACGCGCATGGCGGTGTTCGCCTCGATGCCGGGCCTGAAGCTCGTGGTGGTCGACGAGGAGCACGACCCCAGCTACAAGCAGCAGGAAGGCGCGCGGTATTCGGCGCGCGACCTCGCCGTCTGGCGCGGCCAGCGCGAGGGCGCGAAGGTCATCCTCGGCTCGGCCACGCCCTCGCTCGAAAGCTGGCACCAGAGCCGCCCCGCCGAGGGCGAAGACCCGGGCGGGCGCTATGTGCGGCTGGCCATGCCGTCGCGCATCGGCGCCGGCGAGCTGCCCACGGTGCGGCTGGTCGACATGAACCTGCAGCCGCCCAAGACCGTGATCTCGGGTGCGCTGCTCGACGCCATCGGCCAGCGCATCGCGCGCGGCGAGCAGAGCATGGTGTTCCTGAACCGCCGCGGCTATGCGCCGGTGCTGGCCTGCGCCGACTGCGGCTGGAAAAGCGAATGTCCGCACTGCAGCGCCTACCGCGTATTCCACAAGATCGACCGCACGCTGCGCTGCCACCACTGCGGCTTCACCGAACGCGTGCCGCGCGCCTGTCCTTCCTGCGGCAACCCCGACATCGCGCCCGTGGGCCGCGGCACCGAGCGGCTCGAGGAACATCTCGCGGAACTGTTTGCGGCGGTGACGCGGCCGGACGGCAGCGCGATATGCATCGCCCGCATCGACGCCGACAGCACCAGGAAGCAGGGCGCACTCGAATCGCAGCTCGCGGCCGTGCATTCGGGCGAGGTCGACGTGCTGGTGGGCACGCAAATGATCGCCAAGGGGCACGACTTCCGGCGCATCACGCTGGTGGCGGCGGTGAACCCCGACGGCGCGCTGTTCTCCAGCGACTTCCGCGCGCCCGAGCGCCTGTTCAGCCTGCTGATGCAGTCGGCCGGCCGCGCGGGCCGCGACGCCGCCTACCTGGCGGCGCAGGGCGCCACGGCCGAGATGTGGATCCAGACGCACCATGCGCAGCACCCGCTTTTCTCGGCGCTCCGAAGGCACGACTACACGGCCTTCGCGCGGCAGCAGCTCGAGGAACGCGCCGCCGCCGGCATGCCGCCCTTCGCCTTCCAGGCGCTGCTGCGCGCCGATGCGCGCACGCAGGAAGCCGCGCAGGCTTTCCTGAACGCGGCCAGCGCCGCCGTCGATGCGCTGGAAGGCGCCGACCGGGTGGTGCGCTATCCCGCGGTGCCGCTGGCGATCCAGCGCGTGGCCAACGTGGAACGGGCGCAGATGCTGATCGAAAGCCCCTCGCGCGCCGCCTTGCAGCGCCTGCTGGCGCAGTGGCAGCCGCTGCTGCACGCCCTCAGGCGCACGCCCGAAGGCAAAAGCGTGATCCGCTGGCTGGTCGACGTCGATCCGCACAGCATCTAGCAAACTGCCTTCTGCCTCGCAGGCCCCGACGGCGGCGGTCAGTGCAGGCCTGCGGGCTCCTTGCCGACGTCGACGTAGCGCAATTCGGTGCTGCGGCGCCGCGCGCTGCTGGCGGGCCATGCGAACACCACCAGGCTCAGGGCGCCCAGCGCGAGCGAGGTGCCGGTGCCGAGCATGCCGGCCTGCCAGGACCAGCTCACGCCGGCAACCCAGGCGAGCCACAGCAGGATACGAATAAGTATTGCCATCGTGCTGCCCCATTCAAACTTTGATTCACAAACACTCTATCAGGCATTGTGCAAACTCAAGTATTCATCTGAAGTAGTAGCAGTAGCTATGCCTTACGGCCGTTACGCCGCAGCGGAAATATTCTGAAAAAACCGTTGACTGTGCCCCCGCGCGTTGCGCAAGCTGTCGCTGTGCGAAGCCCGTTCCGGCTCGCACCTCCAGCAAGCACGCTGGTCCGCGGGGTCGTCTGTCGTGAAACTGCCTTCATCTGTGGTTGCGGTTCTCCTGTTCGCATGCCTTGCATGCTCGGCGGCCGAACTCGACCTGCAGGGCAGCCGGCTCGTGGTGTCGGGCATGCTCGACGGCAGCGCCATCAAGACCTTCACCGAGCACCTGGGCAAGGGCACCGTGCGCACCGTGGTGTTCGAAGATTCCTTCGGCGGCACCGCCGAGGCGGCCGGCGCCTTTGCCGACGCCATCCGCGCGAGCGGCGTGGACACCGAGATCCGCGGCCAGTGCTTGGCCGCCTGCGCCTATGCCTTCCTGGCCGGCAAGGCGCATCGCTTCGGCTACGGCCTTCAGGTGAACGGCGTGCTGCTGCCGGTGGCGGCAAGGCCCACGGCGGCCGAGCTGGCGGTGCGCTGGCGCGGCGAGGAAGCCCACAAGACGCTGGCCGAATTCACGCCCAGTGCGGCGGCCGCGCCCATCCAGGCCACGGAAACTCGCGCCGCCGGCACGCCCAGGGACAACTGGCAACCCGAGCACGGCGTGCTCTTCACGGCCAGCCCGACGCTCTTCGGCCGCATCTACAACGCCTTCTATTGCGACGGCACCCAGGGCCGCGACTTCTCCAAGTGCGAGCGCCTGCCCGATGCCGATCCGTTCAAGCTGGGCGTGCTGACGCCCTGAGGCCGCTCAGCGCAACACGCCGACAGCGAACGGAAAGCTGAAGAAGGTTGCCACCGTCGTCCACAGGATGATGCGTGCGATGCGGCCGTTGTCGGCACCGAAGCGCTCGGCCAGCATCGAGACGTTGCTGGCGCTCGGCAGCGCCGCCACCAGCACGATCACCATCAGCGCCGAAGAAGACAGCGGCAGGCCCATGGCAATGGCCGCCTGCCCCACCGCCCACACCAGCACCGGATGCACCAGCAGCTTGACGGCCACCACCGGCAGCACGTCGGCCAGCGGCGCCTTGGGAGGCAGCGCCGACTTCGTGCCCATGGCGGCTGCCACCGCCGCGCTGGCGCCGTGCTCGCGCGCGAGCAGCGCCGAGCGCGCCAGCACCGCGCCAATGGTGAAGAGCGCCACCGGCGAAGCCGCATCGGCCAGCATGGCGATGGTGCGCTCCACCGGCCCCGGCAGGTGCCAGCGCGCCGCCGACAGCAGCACGCCCAGCAGGATCGACCACGGCATCGGATTGACCAGCACGCCGCGCAGCGCCTGGCGCGCGGCCAGCCGCGGGCCATGCTGCCCGCCGGCGCCGTCCAGGCGCGACAGCGCAATGCACAGCGAGGAAGTCACGACCAGGTCGAACGCGATGGTGATGATCATCGGCCCCGCGGCCTGCGCGCCCAGCAGCGCCACCAGGAGCGGCACGCCCATGAAGCCGGTGTTCGGAAAGGCCGCGACCAGCGCGCCGAATGCGCCGTCGTTCCAGCCGATGCGCGCATTGCGGGTAAAGACCACCACGCCCGCCACCACCGCCAGCGCGCTCAGGCCCCAGACCAGTGCCACGCTGCCGTCGAGCAGCTGCCCGATCGGCGTGCCGGCGCCGAAGCGCAGCAGCATGCAGGGCAGCGCGAAATACAGCACGAAGGTGTTGAGGCCCGGGATCGCGTCCAGCGGCAGGATCCGGGCGCGCGCGGCGCCGTAGCCGGCCGCGATCAGCGCGAAGAAAGGAAAAGTTACGAGAAATACAGGCAGCACGCGCTGATTGTCGCCGCGTCCCGCATCGTGAACTCCGGGGCCATTCCGCGGAGACTGCGCCCCGTATCATTGCGCGCTTTGCGCCTGCCGTTCCTTCGCGGCCTTCCGTTCCCACTCCTCATGTCTTCCGGTCTCAATCTCGCGCAACAAGAAGCTGTCAACTACCTGCACGGCCCCTGCCTGGTGCTGGCGGGCGCGGGCTCGGGCAAGACGCGCGTCATCACGCACAAGATCGGGCGGCTGATCCAGGCCGGGCTCGAACCCAAGCGCATCGCGGCCATCACCTTCACCAACAAGGCCGCGAGCGAAATGCGCGAACGCGCCAAGGGGCTGATCGGGCGCGAGGCGAAGCATGTGGTGATCTGCACCTTCCACGCGCTGGGCGTGCGCATGATGCGCGAAGACGGCGCCGTGCTCGGCCTGAAGCCGGCCTTCAGCATCCTGGACAGCGACGACGTCACCAAGATCCTGAAGGACGCGGGCGGCACCACCGACACCGCCACCGCGCGCATCTGGCAGTGGACCATCAGCAAGTGGAAGAACATGGGCCTGAACGCCGCGCAGGCCGAGGCGGCCGCGGCGGACGACAACGAGCGCATCACCGCGCGCATCATGGCGCGCTACGAAGAGCGGCTCACGGCCTACCAGAGCGTCGATTTCGACGACCTGATCGGCATGCCGCTCAAGCTGCTGCGCGACTTCGACGAAGTGCGCACCAAGTGGCAGGCCGCGCTGGGCCACATATTGGTGGACGAATACCAGGACACCAACGCCACGCAGTACGAAGTGCTGAAGGCGCTGGCCGGCGAGCGCGGGCGCTTCACCGCGGTGGGCGACGACGACCAGTCGATCTACGGCTGGCGCGGCGCCACGCTGGACAACCTGCGCAAGCTGCCGGTCGACTACCCGGCCCTGAAGGTCATCAAGCTCGAGCAGAACTACCGCTCCACCAGCGCGATCCTGCGCGCGGCCAACAACGTGATCGGCCCCAACCCCAAGCTGTTTCCGAAGACGCTGTTCTCCGAACTCGGCGAAGGCGAGCCGGTGCGCGTGGTCGATGCCGACTCCGAGGCGCACGAGGCCGAGCGCGCGGTGGCGCGCATCGTCAGCCTGCGCGCGGGCGACACCGCCATACAGGGCAAGCAATACAAGGAGTTCCGCGACTTCGCCATCCTCTACCGCGCCAACCACCAGGCGCGCGTGTTCGAGCAGGCGCTGCGCAAGGCGCAGATTCCCTACAAGGTGTCGGGCGGCCAGAGCTTCTTCGACCGCGCCGAGATCAAGGACCTGTGCGGCTGGTTCCGCCTCTGGGTCAACAACGACGACGACCCGGCGTTCCTGCGCGCCATCACCACGCCCAAGCGCGGCATCGGCCACACCACGCTCGCGAGCCTGGGCACCTTTGCGAGCCAGTACAAGCTGAGCCTGTTCGAGGCGCTGTTCAGTCCGTCGCTGCCGAGCGTGATGCCCAAGCGCACGCTCGAAGGCATCCACGAGTTCGGCCGCTACATCAACGACCTCGAATACCGCGCGCGCCGCACCATGGGCGCCGAAGATTCGCGCACCTTCATGCTCGACTGGCTCAAGGAGATCGACTACGAGAAGCATCTCTACGACGGCGAGGACAGCGAGCAGGCCGCGGCCGCGCGCTGGACCAACGTGATGGAGTTCGTCGACTGGATGTCGCAGCGCGCCGGCGGCACCATCGACGATGCCTCGGGCGCCGACGGCAACATCGAGACCGAGCGCAAGAGCCTGCTCGAGGTGGCGCAGACCATCTCGCTGCTGTCGACCATCAGCGAGCGCGAGCAGGACCAGAACGTGGTCACGCTGTCGACGCTGCATGCCTCCAAGGGCCTCGAATGGCCGCACGTGATGCTGATCGGCGTGACCGAGGGCCTGCTGCCCTTCAAGCTCGACGACGACAACGGCCGCCAGCTCCAGGTGAGCGACGACACGCTGCAGCGGCTGCAGGAAGAGCGCCGCCTGATGTACGTGGGCATCACGCGCGCGCAGCGCAGCCTGGCGGTGAGCTGGACCAAGAAGCGCAAGCAGGGCCGCGAGATGGTGCCCTGCGTGCCGAGCCGCTTCATCGCCGAGATGGGCCTGGACAAGACCACCACCCGCGAAGACCCGCGCGAGAAGCTCAAGGCGCTGCGCGCCGAGTTCGCGCGCAAGGCGCAGGACAGCGCGGCCGCCAAGGCCGCGGCTGCAGCGGCACCATGACAAGGCTGCTGCCCGCCTTCCTCGCCGTTCTCGTTGCCGCCACGGGCTGTGCCACGGCAACGCAGGGCGGCAGTGCCGGCTGCCCTGCCGATGCGCGCGAGCTGCCGCTGCAGTCGCTCTACGGCCGCTGGGAGGCACGCTTCGACGGCGCCCCCGCCGCGGCCATCGTGCAGCTGGGCAGGCACCCCGACTACGCCGGCGTGCGCGGCACCATCACGCGCCACGCCGCGGACGGCAGCGCCCGGCCCGAGGTGGCGCAGCTCGCGGGCGACGTCGACGACGACGGCGCCCTTTCCATCGACGAATCGCTGGACGGCCGCGCGATCAGCGGCGTCTGGGCCGGCACACTGCAACCCGGCTCCTGCGGCCGGGAATTCAGGGGCACGTGGCGCAACGCCGCGGACGAAAGCACGCATCCGTTCGTGCTGAAAAAAGAGGGGGGGATGCAAGGAAACCAATGACCCAACGTACACACGCCATCTTCTCCGTCTCCGGGCTGGCGGCCCTCGCGGCCTGCCTTGGCGGCGCCGCTGCCGCGCATGCGCAGGCTGTCGACCAGCCGCGCAGCCCGCTGGCCGACGCGCAGCTGACGTGGCAGCAATGCACCGCGCTCGGCAACAGCAACGAAGCGCGCCTGGCCTGCTTCGACCGCTGGGCGCAGCAGCAGACGCTGCCTTCGGTCTCGGTGCCCGTGGCGCCGCCGGTGCTGGCCAACACGCAGCCGGCGCCGCCGGTGGACGCCTCGATACCGGCCACGCGCGTGATTTCGGTCGACACCAACGAAGGCTGCCGCGACCGCCAGTACTCGGCGCTGTCGCGCTTCTGGGAACTGGAGAACGGCACCGATTGCGGCACCTTCGGCTTCCGCGGCTACCGGCCGCTGAACGTGTCGGCCTCGGCCGCCAGCAGCAAGCCCGACACGCCCACCTCGCCGTCCGAAGGCCATACCGGCACGCCCGTGGCCTACCAGGCCAACGAGATGCGCATCGGCCTGTCGGTGCGCACCAAGATCGCGCAGGGCCTGCTCACGCAGAACGAGCCGGCCAAGAAGGACTCGCTGTGGTTCGCGTACTCGCAGCAGTCGACCTGGCAGCTGTTCAACGGCTCGATCTCGCGGCCGTTCCGCACCACCGACCACGAGCCCGAGCTGATGTATGTCTATCCGCTGGACTTCAACCTGCCCGGCGGCTGGCGATGGCGCTATGCGGGCGTGGGCGTGGTGCACCAGTCGAACGGCCAGAGCCTGCCGCTGTCGCGCAGCTGGAACCGCGTCTACCTGATGGGCGGCGCCGAACTGGGCGACCGCTTCACCATCACCGGTCGCATCTGGCAGCGCATGTCGGAAGAGGCCGCGAAGGACGACAATCCCGACATCTCCAACTACATCGGCCGCGCCGAAGTCACGGGCCGCTGGAACTTCAACCGCGACAACACCCTGGGCATCACGGTGCGCAACAACCTGCGCGAGAGCGGCCGCGGTTCGGTGCGGCTCGAATGGCTCAAGGCCATCGGCGATTCGACCCGGAGCAACCTGCGCTTCCATACGCAGCTGTTCCATGGCTACGGCGACACGCTGGTGGACTACAACCGCAAGCGCACCGTGCTCAGCATCGGCCTGAGCCTGGTGGACTTCTGACTTTTCCGAACCACACCATGACCCACGACCTGTCTCCCGTCGACGCCACGCAGCGCGAGATCATCGCGGCGCTGCATGTCGCGCCCGTCTTCGATGCCGCAGCGGAAATCGAGCGGCGCACCGCGTTTCTCGCGGACTACCTGCAGCGCACCGGGCTCAAGGCGCTGGTGCTCGGCATCAGCGGCGGCGTCGATTCGCTGACCGCCGGCTGCCTGGCGCAGCGCGCCGTCGAGAAGCTGCGCGCGCAAGGCTACGGCGCCACCTTCATCGCGATGCGCCTGCCCTACGGCGTGCAGAAGGACGAGGACGAGGCGCAGGCCTCGCTCGCGGTGATCAGGCCCGACCGCATCCTGACCGTCGACATCCGCCCGGCGGCCGACGCCATGCTCGCGGCGCTCAAGACCGGCGACCTGGCCTTCCGCGACGCGGCGCATGAAGACTTCGTGCTCGGCAACATCAAGGCCCGCCAGCGCATGATCGCGCAGTTCGCGGTGGCCGGCGCGCACGACGGCATCGTCATCGGCACCGACCATGCGGCCGAGGCGCTGATGGGTTTCTTCACCAAGTTCGGCGACGGCGCGGCCGACGTGACGCCGCTCACCGGCCTCGACAAGCGCCGCGTGCGCGCCCTCGCGCAGCGGCTCGGCGCGCCCGACGAACTGGTGTTCAAGGTGCCCACGGCCGACCTCGAATCGCTGGTGCCGGGCAAACCCGACGAGGACGCCTTCGGCGTGAGCTACGAGCAGATCGACGATTTCCTCGAAGGCAAGCCGGTGGCCGCCGCGGCGCGCGAGATCATTCTTGCCACGCATCGCAAGAGTGCCCACAAGCGCGCGCTGCCGGTGGAGCCGCCGCACCCGGCCTAGCTTTCCAGTCCGGCTCTGCGACGCGGCTCTACGCCGCCTTGAACCGAGGCGGCTCCAGCAGGCCCTCGAGCAGCGCCGAGAGCTTGTCGACATCGACCGGCTTCGTCAGATGGGCCCGGAAGCCGGCCTCCAGGCTGGTATCCCGGTCGCTGGCCTGCCCGTAGCCGGTGACGGCGATCAGCGGCGGCGGGTTGACCATCTCCGCGCGAACGCGGCGCGCGACTTCATGGCCGCTCAGGTCGGGCAGGCCGATGTCCAGCAGCACCACATCCGGGTCCTGCGCCTTCACCGCCTCGATGGCGGCCAGCCCGCCATGCACGACGCTGGATTTGTAGCCCAGCGCCTCCAGCAGCATGGCCATGGTCTCGGCCGCATCCACGTTGTCGTCCACCACCAGCACGCGCTGCTCGCCGACCGGCCGCGGCTGCGCCTCGAGCATGGCGACCGGCGCCTGGGTGATCGGGAACTGCACCACGAATTCGCTGCCCTCGCCCGGCCGGCCGGTGCTGAACGCGCTGACGCGCCCGCCGTGCAGCGTGGTGAGCTGCTGCACCAGGCTCAGCCCCAGGCCCAGCCCGCCCTGCGTCCTGGCCAGGTTCTGCTCGCCCTGCACGAACAGGTCGAAGATCCGCTGCAGGTCCTGCGGCGGTATGCCGGGCCCGTCGTCGCGCACGCTGATGTCCGCATCCGCTGCAGTCCGCGAGAGCGACACGTGGATGTTGCCGCCGTTGCCGGTGAACTTGGCGGCGTTGTGGATCAGGTTGCTCACGATCTGGATGACGCGCGCGCTGTCGCCGGCGATCCAGGGGTCTGCGTCCTGCGCCTGCAGGTGCAGGGTCTGCGACTTGCCGTCGATCAGCGGTCGCACCGCCTCGATGGCCTCGGCGATGGCGTCGCGCAGTCGGACCGGCTTGTTCTCGAGCTGGATCTTGCCGCTGGTGATGCGGCCGACGTCGAGCAGGTCGTCCACCAGCCGGGTCATCTGGCGCAGCTGCCGGCCGATGATGTCGCGGGTGTGCACGACCGCAGCCGACTCCGTCTTCTCCCGCTTGAGGAGCTCGAGCGCGTTGGAGATCGGCGCCAGCGGATTGCGCAGCTCGTGCCCGAGCATCGCAAGGAAGTTCGTCACTCGGCGCCCTTCGTCCTCCAGCGCGGTCACGCGGCGGCGCTCCGTGAGGTCGCGCGTGACCTTGGCAAAGCCGCGGTGCCTGCCGGTGGCATCGTGCAGCGCGGTGATCACCACGCTGGCCCAGAACCGGCTGCCGTCCTTGCGGATGCGCCAGCCCTCGTCCTCGAAGCGGCCGTCGCGCAGCGCGTTGCGCAGCGCCTGCCCGGGCCAGCCGGTGGCGGCGACCTCCGGCGGATAGAACCTGGAGAAGTGCTGCCCGATGATCTCCGAGGCCTCGTAGCCCTTGTTCTTCTGCGCGCCGAGATTCCAGCTCACGACGTGGCCGCCCGGGTCGAGCATGAAGATCGCATAGTCCTTCACGCCCTCGACCAGCAGCCGGAAGCGCTCTTCGCTCATGCGCAGCATCTCGTCCTGGCGGCGGATCTCGCTGCGGTCCCTGGTGATCAGCGAGAAGCCGCGGACTTCCCCGCCCGCGCCGGTGATCCGCGTGATGACCACGCTGGCCCAGAAGCGGGTGCCGTCGCTGCGCAGGCGCCAGCCTTCCTCCTCCAGGCGGCCATCCCGGCGCGCCGTTTCGAGTGCCTGCTCCGGCCGGTTCTTCTCGAGCAGCTCGGTCGGATAGAAAAGCGAGAAGTGCCGCCCCAGGACTTCGGGGGCGTCGTACCCCTTGAGCTGGCGGGCGCCCTCGTTCCAGCTGATGACGATGCCGCCAGGAT
The DNA here is from genome assembly GCF_033807855.1 of Variovorax sp. SPNA7. NCBI lineage: Bacteria > Pseudomonadati > Pseudomonadota > Betaproteobacteria > Burkholderiales > Comamonadaceae > Variovorax > Variovorax sp. SPNA7. Next base: position 724,210 of record NZ_CP138513.1, on the reverse strand, counting down.
CGAGGACGATGATGGCGTAGTCGGTGACCGAATCGACCATCAGCCTGAAATCGGCGTCGGTCAGAGTGCGTTGGTTCAGGGGTGCACTCCCAGCGCCGTGATCTGCCATTGCTCTTTTCCCTTCAGTGGCCGCGCGATCGATGCCACGGCATGCGGTGCCCGCCGTAAAACGGTGGTGCCAATTTAGGCCAGCAATGGTTACTTTTCGCGTAGGACAAGGTCCAGATTGCGCACCGCAGGCGCGGTCCTGCGGGCCTCAGGCGCTGGAAGGCTCTTCGCGCGGCCACGACGCGCCGCCGGGCTTTCCGGATCGGGGCGCCGCCATCATGAAGCGGTTCTTTCCCTCTTTCTTGGCCGCATAGAGCGCGGTGTCGGCGCGCACGAACAAGGACGGGAAATCCTCGTCGTCCTCCGAAATCGCGACGCCGATGCTGGTGGTGGCCTGCAGCGTGCGGCCGGGCAGATGGAAAGCCGGCCGCATGGCAGCCAGCACCTTGCCGGCCACCACCTGCGCCTCGGCGGCGCCGCTGGCGCCTTCGAGAAGGATCACGAACTCGTCGCCCGCGTAGCGCGCCGCCATGTCGGTTTCGCGCACGCTCTCCTTGAGCCGGCGGCCGAATTCCCGCAGCACCGCATCGCCCGCCGCATGGCCCAGCGAATCGTTGATGGACTTGAAGTAGTCGATGTCCAGGAACAGCAGGCAGACCGGCAGGCCGGCGCGCCGGGACCTGGCCATGGCATCGCGCGCGTGCTCATCGAACGAGCGGCGGTTGGGCAGGCCGGTGAGCGCGTCCTCGCGTGCGAGGGCGTCCAGCTTCATCTGCTTCTGCTTGAGCTCGGTGACGTCGTTCGACAGGATGTACAGGCCGGTGACCGCACCTTGCGCGTTGCGCTGGGGCAGATAGGTGGTCTGCAAGGTCCGCTCGCCGATCAGCAGGCTGGCGGCCTGCTCGAAGGAGACCACCTCGCCCGCGAATGCCCGCGCCAGCAGCGGCCTGCGGATTTCGTAGTGCGCCTCGCCGATGGCCTCGTGGATGGGGCGGTCCGTCATGGCATCCGGCGAGACCCCGAGCCAGGCCTGGTACTTGCCGTTGCAGAAGACCACGCGTTCCTCGAGATCCAGCTCGGCAAGAAGCGCCGGCACGTTGTCGGTCAGCCCGCGCAGGCGCCGCTCGCTTCCGGCGCTGTGCATTTCGGCCTGCTTGCGCTTGCTCACGTCGAAGGTCATCACGTAGAAGCCGGCCAATACGCCGTCGTCGCGGAGGTCGGGCGCCAGGTGGCATTCGAAGAAGCCCAGCTTGCCGTTGCGCTCGTAGGTGCCTTCGGTGCGCGTCGGCGTTCCCGCGAGCACCTTGGCGATGCCCGGCACGAGCTGCTGGTAGACGTGGTCGGGCAGCGACTCCTGCATGGTCATGCGCCCGATGTCGGCCACGCTTCTGCCGCGCATGCCGAGCCCGGCCTTGTTCGCGAAAAGGCAGCGCTGGCTGCTGTCGAAGTAGGCAACCACGGCCGGCAGGTTGTCGGTCACATCGCGCAGGAATCTCTCGCTGGCGGCCAGCTTCTCGTTGGCGGCCTGCCGCTCCGTCATCAGAAGGTCGAAGGTTCGCGAGAGATCGCCGACCTCGTCGTCCGGCGGCGCCTCCTGCATGGGCGCATAGGCGCTGGCGGCGCGCGAGACCTGCATGTGCTCGCGCAGGCGCGACAGGGGAGCGAGCTGCGCCCGCGCGGTCATGAAGGCCAGCCCCCCGGCCAGCAGCGTCAGCAGCAGTGCGCCGGCCCAGGCGTAGCGCTCGATCCGGTCGATCCGGGCAAAGGCCTCGTCGCGCGGGTACATCGCACCCAGCACCCAGTTGGTCTGGCCGATGCGCTTGAAGGCGTAGAGGCCGTGGACGCCCGTGGGATCGACGGCCTCCATCGTGCCCTCGAAGCCGGCGATGGCGCGCTCTGTGGCAGGGTTGGCCCCGCCGGCGTCCGCGCGCTGGAGCAGCCGCGACCTGTCGGGATGGTCGATCACGATGCCGTCCGTGTCCGTGATGAACATGTACCCGCTCTTGCCGAACTTCACGTTGGCAAGCTCGCCCAGGAAGTTCTGTTCCTTGAGGTTGACGAAGGCGGAAATGACATAGGCGACGTTGCCGCCGCGATCGAGCACGGGCTCGGTCAGGGCAATCTGCGCCAGGCCGCTGACGCGGTTGCGGAAGGGCTTGGAGATGACGCCCGCGCGGGCGGCGACCGTGCGCTGGAAATACTCGCGGTCCTTGATGTTGACCTTGCCGATCGGTTGCGTGCCATTGAGGTTGGCCACGAGTTCGCCGTCCATGCCGGTGAAGGCCACGTTGTCGAACGCCTCCCTCAGCGACTGGTGCTGCATGACCAGCTCCTGCAGTCCCTCGGGGCCGGCCAGGTTGCGGCTCTCGACGCCGTCGCCAAAGGTCTTGAGCAGGGTGCGCCGGCTCAGGAACTTCTGGTCCACGGCGCCGGCAATGGCGGAGATGCGTTCGAATTCCTCGCTCGCGATGGCCGCCTCCATGCTGCGCTTGAGGAAATGGAGCGCAGCGGCGGTGACTCCCATCGCCGTCAGGAAGACGATCGCCAGCACGCCGGCGGACAGGCGGGCGCGCAGGCTCAGGCGGGGGACGGCGGGGAGTGGAAGGCGCATCGCAGTGGCCTGGTGAGCGCGGCGCGGGTTCAGTTCGCCATCTCGACATCCAGCTGGGCGTCGAACTGTTCGAGCGGCACCGGCCTGCTGAACAGGTAGCCCTGGCACAGCATGGCGCCGTGCGCCTGGAGGAATTCGTACTGTTGCTGCGTCTCGACACCTTCCGCCACGATCTCGAGATCGAGGTTGCGGGCCATGCCGATGATGGCCTGGATGATCAGTTCGACCTTCGGATCGATGCCGATGCTCTGCACGAAGAACTTGTCGACCTTGATCTGGTTCAGCGGCAGCTGGGTCATGTAGGAGAGCGACGAGAAGCCGGTGCCGAAGTCGTCCATGGAAAAGCGCACGCCCAGCGTCGCAAGCGACTGCATCTTGGAGATCGTTTCGCTCACCTTGTCCTGCAGCAGGCTCTCCGTGAGCTCGAGTTCCAGCCGCGTCGGGTCGGCGCCGGTTCTCTCGAGCACGCCGCGCACGCGGTCCACGAAATCGTCGGTGCGGAACTGGCGCGCGCTGACGTTGACCGCCAGCCGCAGGTGCCGGCGCCTCGCGTCGTGGCTCCAGCGCTCGAGCTGGATGCAGGCCGTCTCCAGCACCCACAAGCCGATCGGCACGATCAGCCCGGTTTCCTCCGCCAGCTCGATGAAGCCGCCGGGCTGCACCAGGCCCCGCACCGGATGCTGCCAGCGGATCAACACCTCGGCGCCCACGATGCGGCCTTCCGAGGCCACCTGGGACTGGTAGTGCAGCACGAACTGCCCGCCTGCCAGCGCCGCGTGGAGCTCGCTCTCCAGCGTTGCGCGGGCGGTGATGGCGGTCTGCATCGAGGCCTCGAAGAAGCGCAGCGCGTTGCCGCCCGCGGACTTGGCGTAGTACATGGCGATGTCCGCCTGCTTCAGCAGATCCTCCAGCGACTGGTGCGTGGCGCCGAACACCACGGCGCCGATGCTGCCGGTGCTGTGGTACTCGTGGTCCGCAAGCTGGAAAGACCCGTTCAGCGCCGCGAGGATGGCCTCGCCGGCGGCATTGGCCTGCATCGCGGCAACGCCGGCGTCGTCGCTGAGGTTGTCCAGCAGCACCACGAATTCGTCGCCGCCGAGCCGCGCGACCGTGCCGCCCTCCTTCAGGCTGTCCTGCAGCCGCGCTGCCACCTGCTTGAGCAGCTCGTCGCCCGTGGCGTTGCCGAGCGCATCGTTGAGCGTCTTGAAGGCGTCCAGGTCCAGGAACAGCAGCGCACCATGGCGCGAGCGGCGCACGTTCGAATCGATGGTGGCCTGCAGGCGGTGCAGCAGCAGCCGGCGGTTGGGCAGGCCCGTGAGGATGTCGTAGAAGGCCAGGTGCTCGATCTCGCGGGCGGCGAGCTTGCTCTCGGTGATGTCGCGCAGGATGACGATGAAGCGCGCGGCAGCGCCTTCGCCGATCACCTTGCGGGAGACCGAAATCTCGAACCACGTGACGCCCCGGGCCGTCCGGATCTCGAACTGCCGGCCGGTGGAAAAGCCGGTTTCGAAGGCATCGCGCAGCGCCACCATCACCTCGGCCGCGGCATTCGCCGGCAGCAGGTCCGACATCAGCTTGCCCACCGGCTCCCGCACCTTGAACGCGGGCCTGGGGCGGCGCGGCGAATGGAAGCTGTAGCAACGCCCGTCGATGCCGGCGTCCATCAGCACGTCGGGCAAGGCATCCAGCGTGGCCTGCAGCTGCGCCTTGCCTTCGAGGATGTCCGCCACGTGGCGCTTCCTCTCGGTCACGTCGCGGTAGACGCACACCAGGCCGCCGTCCGGCGTGGGACTGTTCACCGCAACGATCACCTGGCCGTTCAGCAGCGTGAGCTCCTGCTCGCTCTGCGTCAGCAGGTGGCGCGCGTTCTGCTCCACGATCTGCTGGAACGGCACCAGCGGCGCAAGCAGCGGCTGCGTCCAGGGAAAGAAATCGACGAAGCGGCGGTTCCAGGTGACGACGCGGTCATTGGGATCGAGCAGCACGAAGCCGTCCACCATGGATTCGAGCGCCTGGTCGAGCGTGGCCTTGGAGCGCAGCAGTTCCGCGCGCGCACGCCACTGCCGCCGCAGCTGCGCGAGCGCAAAGTAAGTGACCGCAAGGATCATCAGCGTGAAGGCCAGGGCCGCGGCCCCGATGACATTGCGGTCCCTGCGCCAATCCGCGAGGGCGGACTCGAGCGGAATGCTCGCGACGATCAGCAGGCTTCGATGCAGCGTGGGCCGGGCAACCACGATGGCCGGAGCGCCGCTGAGCCGGGAGTGCATGTGCCGGGGACGCCCGTCCGCCTGGTCCGTCAAGGCGGGGCTGATGGTGCGCCCGGCAAGGTCGTCGCGCGGCGGCATGCTGGCCAGCAGCAGCCCGCCCTCGCGCTCCAGCGTGACTTCGAGCCCCCTGATGTTGGCCCCTTGCGCAAGGATCGTGGTGAGCATCGAGACCTGCACTTCGGCCACCGCAACCAGCTTGCCGCCGTCCGCGAGCGTGAGGACGCGCGCCAGATGCAGCACCTGCTGGGAAGTCACCGGGCTGACCGAGGGCGTGCTGATCGACATCACGGATCCCGGATGGGCCAGAACCTCTTGCAGGAATCCCTCGGGCAGCTGTACCGCCAGCTTCGCTCCCCGCCGGTCGGAAGACCCGATCACCCGGCCCTCGGGCGTCAGGAAGGCGACGTACCGTGCCAGCAGGCTCTGGCGAACGCTGGTTTCGATCAGTTGCACGGTCTCGGCCTGCGCGAGGTCGCCCGCGATGCTGCCTTCGCTGGATCTGCGCAGGAACTGCCCCAGGCCCGCCAGCAGCGTGTTGGCGCCGAGCAGGCTGCGGTTGAGCGCAGCCTCCGAGGTGCCGATGAAGCGCACGGCCTGGGCCTCGCTGTCGGCAATCTCCTTCTGGTGCATCTGCCACGCCATCAGGCCGGCAATCGCGAGCACGGCCGCGAGAAACAGCGCCGCAACGCCATAGACGAAGCCGGTGATGCGGCTGGGCAACGGCTTGGTCACTGCCCGACAGGAGCCTTGATCCCGGAGATGGGACCGACGGTCTGGTCCCAGACCTCCGCGCACACGGCCCCGCACCGCTGCACCCAGCGGGTCAGCACGCTGGTGGCAAAAATCTCGCGCCTGCGCCGCTCGTCATCCGCAGAAGGGCGCGCCTCGACCATCGCGCCCTTGGTGCCCTTCATGCAGCTTGCAGCGCCCGTGTTGCATGCAATGCCGTTGCCGGTGTCGCGCTCCGACTCGTTCCAGACCGCGGCCTCGAGTTTCGGCAGCTCGGCTTTCAACAGGACCTTCAGGTCCGCAGGGAGCGCATTCCAGGCATCCGTGTTGGCGCCGAAGATGGCCACGCCCCAGTTGATGGGCATGGTGTAGAGCGAATTCGTCACCTTGTGCAGGCCCAGCGTGTTGCCGGACATCGCGCCGGTGATGGCGCATTCGGTGTTCTCGGAATTCATGTTGGCCATGAGCTCCGCGAATTCGGTGAAGACCGGCACGCCGTTGAGCGCCCGTACGAAGTCGGCCTGGCTGCTGCCCGAAACGCGGACGCGCCGCCCCGCCAGGTCCGAAAGCCGCGTCACGGTCCGCTTGCAGAAGATCACCTGGGCGGGGTAGACATACACCGCGAGGAGCTCGACGCCATGGCGTTCGCGCAGCGTCTTCTCGAGGTAGGGCCGAAAGGCTGCGACCACCCGCCGCATCGTGGGCATGTCGGGATTCAGTCCGGCGATGTCGGGCGTGCCCAGTTCCGGGTACTCGTTGCTGACCTGGCTGAGCAGCGCGGTGCCGAACGGAATGACCCCCAGCCGCATGAGATTGAGCATTTCCTGCCCCGGAACACCGGCCTGGTTGAACGGGACGATGCTCGCGCTGTACTTTCCGCCGCTCAGGCGGCGCAGGTCCTGGCTCCAGAAGCGCTCCTCGTGCAGCGTGTACTGGCTCACGCTCGCCAGCCCGCCCACGATCCGGAGCCCCTGCGCAGACGCCGGCTGCTGAGCCTTGCTGTTCGTTGCAGCGAAAGCAAGAAAAAGAACGGCAACATGCGTCCAGAGCACGCGTCGCCAAGCGGAAGAAACTTCGCCGGACCTCATGGCCCGGATCATGATGCCGAATTGGGCCTTAAGTCACAATTTTTTTACAAAAAGGCCGTTTCTGGCGCCCGCCGGCCGGAATCGCCAAGGCACGTTGCGTACAGGGCACAGGAATACCATCCACAAGCCCGGATTCCCGGCCCCATTCACCCAGATTCCAGACCGATGCCAGCGCCCGAGCTTTCCAGCCGCCAACTGCGCGCGTTCACGGCCTTGGCCGAACAGCGCAACTTCACGCGCGCGGCGCAGACCTGCCATCTGTCGCAGCCCGCATTCAGTGCACTGATCCGCACGCTCGAGGAAACGCTCGGCGCCCGGCTGTTCGACCGTGACACGCGCAGCGTGCAGCTCACGCCCGAGGGCCGGCTGTTCGAACCCTCGGCGCGGCGGCTGCTGGACGACATGCAGGGCGCCATCGGCGACCTGGCCGACCATGCCCAGCGGCGCAAGGGCCGCGTGAGCGTGGCGGCCCTGCCCTCCCTGGCGGCGGGCCGGCTGCCGGCCATCCTGGCGGAGTTCATGCAGGCGTGGCCCGGCATCACGGTCGAGCTGCACGATGCGCTGTCGGACGCCTGCATTGCCCAGCTGCGCAGCCACCAGGCGGATTTCGCGCTCGCGGCAACCGGTGCCGGCGCCGCCGCGGCCAGCGACCTGCGCGGCCGCAAGCTCTGCGGCGACCGCTTTCACCTGGTCTGCCGCAAGGACCATCCGCTCGCCGGCACCGCCAGGCTCACGGCACGGCAGCTCGCGCCGTGGCCCTTCATCCAGATGGCGCGCAACAGCAGCGTGCGCCAGTCGCTGGACGCTGCGCTGCACCCGCTGCGGCTCAATGCGGTGTTCGAGGTCGAGCACCTGGCCACGGTGATGGGGCTGGTCGAGGCCGGCATCGGCATCAGCGTGGTGCCGGAACTCACGCTCTTCCACTTCCAGCGCGAGACGCTGGTGACGCGGCCGCTGCCGCTGCCCGGCCTCACGCGCACCATCTACCTGGTGCAGCGCCGGGAGGGCAGCCTCTCGGTGGCGGCGCAGACGCTGCACGACCTGATCCTCGAGCGGCTGGGCACGCCGGGCTGAGCTGAAAGTCCGCCCGGAAAAAAGAAAACGGCCCGAAGGCCGTTCTGCGTGGAGGCAGCCTTGCGGCTGCGATCCATTCCTTACTTCTTGGCAGCCTTCTTGGCGGGTGCGGCCTTCTTCGCCGGTGCTGCCTTCTTGGCGGCGGGCTTGGCTGCTGCGGCCTTGTCGGCCTTGCGCTTTGCAGCCTTGGGGTCGATGGCGGCCTTGAACGCTGCGCCCGGCACGAACTTGGGCACCTTCTGTGCGGCGATCTTGATCTTGGCGCCGGCTTGCGGGTTGAAGCCGGTGCGTGCGGCGCGCGCCACTTGCTTGAAGGTTCCGAAGCCGATGAGCTGCACGGGGTCGCCCTTCTTCACTGCGGCGACGATGGAGCCCGTGACGGTTTCCAGGATGCGGGCGGCTTCGGCCTTGCTGACGTTGTGGGCGGTGGCGATCTTTTCGACCAGTTCGATACGGTTCACTTGAAAAATTTCCTTTGGTTTGTTCTCGTCATGTTGCCAATGACGGCGCAGCGGCTGAGGGCAGCTGCAAGCGGCGCGGAGTGTAGCGCACGCGCGGATGCCCTCAGGCCGAGGCCTTGATGGCATCCGTCAAAAACCGCACGAATGCCTTGCCTGCATCGGGCAGCGAGCGGCCCGCGAGCGTCTCGACTTCGAGGTGGCGCTCGTTCATTTCACGGTCCTTCAGCGGGATGGCCACCAGCGCCTTCGACTTGAGTTGCGTGCGGATCGACAGCTCGCCATAGAAGGCGATGGTGCCGCCGCCCGCGGCCGCAAAGCTCACCAGCGCATTCGCATGGTTGCTCGACATGGCCTGCACGTACTGCAGTCCCTGCCGGCTGCAGCTGATGTCGAGCAGCTGCCGGATGGAGCTGTCCCGCGGCGGCAGGCCCAGCGGATAGGCCGCCACCTGGCGCAGCGAGAGCTGCCGCTGCCCCGCCAGCGGATGGTCGCTCGCCATCACGGCGAGGATCGGGCTCGGGTGGCGCAGCTCGATCCGGATGCCGGGCTCGGGCACCGAGCTCAGCGTGATGCCCACGTCCGCTTCGCCGTCGCGGATGCGCCCGGGAATCTCGTGGGGCGGGCAGACCTCCAGATGAAAGCGGATGCCTTCATGCTTCGCGCGAAAGCGCGAGATCAGCGTGGGAAGAAAGTCGAACGCAAAGCCCTCGGTGCTCGCCACGCGCACGCGCCCGCTGCGCAGGCCGCGCAGGCCCTGGATCTCGCCGGCCACGCGCTCGATGTCCTGCTGCACCCGCTTGGCATGCGCGGCCAGCAGTTCGCCGGCCGCATTGGGCACCATGCCGCGCGCGTGCCGGTCGAACAGCAGCGTGTCGAGCTCGCGCTCCAGCCGCGCCACCTGCCGGCTCACGGCGGAAGGCGCCACGTTGAGCTTGAGCGCCGCCTCCTTCACCGAACCGGTCCTGACCACCTCCAGGAAGTAGCGGACCGCGGTTTCCTGCAGCGTGTGAAGCGACATGTTTCTTCCTTGTGGCCGCGTGGCGACGCGCGTTCGTCGATTGCCGAATTGGCAATCCACAATTCTAAACATTGCGCTTGTGGCAGCGCGTTGCGGCTCCTAGGATGAACCTGCATCCCCGCTCTGTTCCCCTCCAGGAGTCCTTCATGAAACGCCTCCCCGCACTGGCCCGCATGGTGCTGTTGTTGTCCTGCCTCGGCCTGGCACCGCTCGCGGCCCTGGCCGCCGACACCGGGTTTCCGTCGCGCCCGGTCACGCTCGTGATTCCCTTTCCGCCCGGCGGCGCCACCGACGTGAACGGCCGCGTGATCGCGCAGCGCCTGGGCAAGGAGCTCGGGCAGCCCGTGGTCATCGAGAACCGCGGCGGCGCCGGCACGGTGATCGGCGCGAGCTATGTTTCCAAGGCGGCGCCCGACGGCTACACGCTGCTGATCAGCTCGGGCACCACCTTCACCGTGAATCCCGCGATCCGCCCGAACCTGCCCTACGACCCGGTCAAGAGCTTCGAGCCGATCGGCCTGGCCGGGCGCGTGGGCATCATCCTGCTTGCGAACAGCGAGGTGCCGGTGCAGACCGTGAAACAGTTCGTCGACTACGTGAAGGCCTCGCCCGGCAAGTATTCGTACGCGTCCTACGGCACCGGCACCACCTCGCAGTTCGCCGGCGAGACCATCCTGCATGCTGCCGGCCTCAAGATGACGCACGTGCCCTACAAGGGCAGCGCCCCGGCCATGACCGACCTGATGGGCGGGCAGGTTTCGTTCAGCGTCGACACCGTGAGCGCGGCCATTCCCCAGCTCAAGAGCGGCAAGATCAAGGCCATTGCCGTGACCACGGCCAAGCGCTCGGCGCTGCTGCCCGACGTGCCCACCATGGCCGAGAGCGGCTACCCCGAAGTCAACACCGACACCTGGCTGGTCGTGGTGGCGCCGAAGGGCCTGCCGCCCGAGGTGAAGGCCAAGCTCGAAAAAGCGCTGGCCGCGACCATGGCCGATCCCGACACGCGCGCCAAGCTCAGTGCCCAGGGCATGGAGCCGGGCTACAGCAATTCGGCCGCCGTGAGCGAGCTGATCGCCAAGGAATTGCCGCAGATGCGCGCCATTGCGGCGCGCGCCAACATCACATCCGATTGACGCCCCCCGAAGCGACATGAGCAGCCACAACACCGAATTGATCGAACACTCCGCCGTCGAACTGCGCCGGCTCATCGGCAGCAAGGCGGTCTCGCCGGTCGAGCTGCTCGAAGCCTGCATTGCGCGCATCGAGCGCGTGAACCCCTTCATCAACGCCGTGACCGCCACCTGCTTCGAGCGCGCGTGGGCCGAGGCCCGAGCGGCGGAAGGCGCCGTGATGCGCGGCGATGCGCTGGGCCTGCTGCACGGCCTGCCGCTCGGCGTGAAGGACCTCGAGCCCACCGAAGGCCTGCTCACCACCTGGGGCTCCGCGATCTTCCGCGACCACGTGCCGCAGGAAGACATCGAACTGGTGGCGCGCCTTCGCAGGGCCGGCGCCATCGTGGCGGGCAAGACCAACGTTCCGGAAATGGGCGCCGGCGCCAACTCGCGCAACGAAGTGTGGGGCGCCACCGGCAACCCCTTCGACCCGAACCTCAATGCCGGCGGTTCTTCCGGCGGCTCGGCCGCCGCGCTGGCCTGCGACATGCTGCCCGTTTGCACCGGCTCCGACACCGGCGGCTCGCTGCGCATTCCGGCCGCCAAGTGCGGCGTGGTGGGCTTCCGGCCTTCGCCGGGCATCGTGCCGAGCGTGCGCAAGCTGCTGGGCTGGACGCCGATCTCGGTCGTGGGCCCGATGGGCCGCACGGTGGAAGACGCCTGCCTGCAGATGGCGGCCTCCGCCGGCATGCACGCGGGCGATCCGCTGAGCTATCCGCTCGATCCGCTCAGCTTCCTGAAGCCGGCCGGCATCGACCTGAGCAACCTGCGCGTGGCGTGGACCGAAGACTTCGGCACCTGCGCGGTGGACGACGGCATCCGCGCCACCATGCGCAGCAAGATCAGCGCGATGCAGCACCTCTTCAAGCGCTGCGACAAGATCGAGCTCGACCTCGGCGAAGCGCACCGCTGCTTCGACGTGCTGCGCGCCGAGGCCTTCGTGGCCGGCATGCATGCCGCCTACCAGCGCGACCCGGCCAGCCTGGGCCCCAACTCCCGCGCCAACTACGAGATGGGCGCGCAGATGAGCCTGCTCGACAGCGCCTGGGCCCAGGCCGAGCAGACCCGGCTCATCAAGCGCTTCCAGGCCGCCTTCGCCGACTACGACCTGATCCTCTCGCCCACCACGCCCGTGTCGCCTTTTCCGTGGACGCAGCTCTATGCGGACACCATCAACGGCGAGAAGCAGGCCAACTACTACCGCTGGCTCGCGCTGACCTACGTGGTCACGCTGACGACGCATCCGGCGCTGTCGCTGCCCTGCGGGCTCGACCATGCGGGCATGCCGTTCGGGCTGCAGATCGTGGGCGCCTTCAGGGCCGACCACCAGGTGCTGGGCGCGGCGCACGCCATGGAACAGGCCTTCGCGGCCGATGCGCAACTGCGCCGCCCGCGGCCCGACATCGCAACGCTGCGCGCTGCCGAACCTGCGCTCACATCGATCGTTACGGCGCCACCAGGCGCGCCTGGCGGCGCCGCTGCGGACGCGGAGGTCTCTGCCGTCTGAAGAAGAAAAACCGGGCCCGGCGTTCAGCGGGCCGCGGATGCGGCGCGACTCTCCGCCGCCGTCAGGGACACCGCCGGAAAACGGATGAGCGGGCGCCCGTTGAGCGCCTGCAGGCTGCGGTTGTTGTGGGCATAGCGCGCACGGAACTGCGCAATCTGGGCGGGCGCCAGCGGCACGGGCACCTGCAGCACGTACCACTCGACGTTCTCCGTCAGCGGCGGCGTGGTCAACGAGCCCAGGTAGTGGAAGTAGGCCTTGTCCCTGGGCAGGAGCACGGAGATGTCGGTTGCCGGCAGCTCGCCGCGGCCTTCCTTGCCGAGCGCGCCCAGTAGCTTGGCCGCCAGCGGATTGGCCGCCCCCTCGCTGTACATGACGCCGACCACTGCCAGGCAGCCGTCCGCGGCACGGAACACGAAGTGCCCCTCCAGCGGGAAATGCTTTCCGTTCAGCGTGTGCTCGCTCTCGGCATGGAAGTGAAACTGCATCAGCTTGAAATGCCGCCCGCGGATCATGGCCTCGGGCCCCTTCGCCTCGACCTCCACCGCATGCCCGTTGTCGACCACTTCGAGCTTTGCGCGGGCGTGGTTCAGGCGGATGTCCTGCGGCTCGAGCGCATCGCCCGCCCGGGCCTCGTGCGTGGGAATGTCGATCGGCGACTGGGCGCTGTCGTGCACTGCCTTCCAGCTGTCCTGGTGGTCGTAGTCGAGCGTCTGGGCATGGAGGGTTGAGGTCGCGAGCAGCGCAACGGCCAGGAGATGGCGAAAGACGGGAGGCATGGGCAGGAATTCCGGCAAGAAAGAAGTTGTGAGATGGGCCTGCCGCACGCCTCTTGACCTTGCCACGATGTCAACCCTGAAACTGAAGCCCGCTTTCAATGAAGGGGACCCTATGCAAGAGTTCGAGATTCAGTCGATGACCTGCGGCGCGGCCATTCTCCGGCGGCCGTCCTGACCCGAAGCTGACCGCCATGAACCACACGCACTCCCACGACACGCACTCCCACCACGCGCCGCACCGGCATGCGCCCACGGCCGAGGCGCCGGCCCAGCCCGCCGGCACCATCTACACCTGCCCGATGCATCCGGAGATCCGGCAGGACCATCCGGGCAACTGCCCCAAGTGCGGCATGACGCTGGAACCCCTGATGCCGACGCTCGACGAGGGCGAAGACCCCGAACTGCGCGACTTCAAGCGGCGCTTCATCTGGACGCTGCCGCTCACCCTCGCGGTCACCGTGCTCGCCATGGCGGGACACCGGCTGCAGTGGTTCGAGATGGCCACGCAGAGCTGGGTCGAACTGGTTCTTTCGGTGCCGATCGTGCTCTGGGCGGGATGGCCCTTCTTCAGGCGCGCCGTGCAATCGGCCGCCAACCGCAGCCCCAACATGTGGACGCTCATCGGCCTGGGCACCGCGGCCGCCTTCGCCTACAGCGTGGTGGCCACGGTGGCGCCGCGCGTGTTTCCCGAATCGTTCATGTCGATGGGCCGCGTGGCGGTGTACTTCGAGGCGGCCGCGGTGATCATCTCGCTCACGCTGCTGGGCCAGATCCTCGAACTCAAGGCGCGCTCGCAGACCTCGGCGGCCATCAAGTCGCTGCTCGGCCTTGCGCCCAAGACGGCGCGGCGCATCGGCGCCGATGGCACGGAAGAAGACGTGCCGATCGCCCACGTGCACGTCGGCGACAAGCTGCGCGTGCGGCCCGGCGAGAAGGTGCCGGTGGACGGCGTGGTGGTCGAGGGCGCGAGCGCGGTCGACGAATCCATGCTCACCGGCGAGCCGCTGCCCGTGACCAAGCGGGCCGGCGACAAGCTCATCGGTGCCACGCTCAACACCAGCGGCGCGCTGGTGATGCAGTCGGAAAAGGTCGGCTCGCAGACCGTGCTCGCAAGCATCGTGCAGATGGTGGCGCAGGCCCAGCGCTCCCGCGCGCCGATGCAGCGCATGGCCGACCACGTGGCCGGCTACTTCGTGATGGCCGTCATCGGCATCGCGGTGCTGACCTTCTTCGCATGGGGCTTCTTCGGGCCGGCGCCGAGCTGGACCCACGGACTCATCAATGCGGTGGCGGTGCTCATCATCGCCTGCCCCTGCGCGCTCGGCCTGGCCACGCCGATGTCGATCATGGTGGCCACGGGCAAGGCGGCCACGCAGGGCGTGCTGTTCCGCGATGCGGCCGCCATCGAGAATTTCCGCAAGGTCGACACGCTCATCGTCGACAAGACCGGCACGCTGACCGAAGGCAAGCCCGGCTTCGAACGCGCGGTGGCGCTGCCCGGCTTCAGCGAGGACGAGGTGCTGCGCCTCGCGGCGAGCCTCGACCAGGGCAGCGAGCATCCGCTGGCGCATGCCATCGTGCGTGCGGCACGCGAGCGTGGGCTTGCGCTGGCCGCGGCCGACGAGTTCGAGTCCGCCAGCGGCATCGGCGTGAGCGGCAGCGCGGGCGGCCGCCGGCTGGCGCTCGGCAACACCGCGCTCATGGACCAGCTGGGCGTGCCGGTCGACGCGCTCAGGCCGCAGGCCGAGGCGCTGCGCGCCGAAGGAGCCAGCGTGATGTTCCTGGCGGTCGACGGGCAGCCCGCCGGCCTGCTGGCCGTGTCCGATCCGGTCAAGGCCACCACCGCGGAAGCGCTCGCGGCGCTCAAGGCGTCGGGCATGCGCGTGATCATGGCCACGGGCGACGGCCTGACCACCGCGCGCGCCGTGGCCGCCAGGCTGGGCATCGAGGAGGTGCACGGCGAGGTCAAGCCGGCCGACAAGCTGGCGCTGGTCGAGAAGCTGCAGCGCGAAGGCCGCATCGTCGCCATGGCCGGCGACGGCATCAACGATGCGCCCGCGCTCGCCAAGGCCGACGTCGGCGTGGCCATGGGCACCGGCACCGACGTGGCGATGAACAGCGCCCAGGTCACGCTGGTCAAGGGCGACCTGCGCGGCATTGCACAGGCGCGCATCGTCTCCGAGAAGACCATCGCCAACATGAAGCAGAACCTGGGCTTCGCGTTCGTCTACAACGCGCTCGGCGTGCCGCTGGCCGCGGGCGTGCTGTTCCCGTTCACGGGCTGGCTGCTGTCGCCGATGATCGCGGCGCTGGCAATGAGCCTGAGCTCGGCATCGGTCATCACGAATGCATTGCGGCTGAGAGCGGAGGGCACGGGCGGCAAGCCGGGCTGACCTGCCGCCCCATCGGGCGCGGGGCCGGCAGCATTCGAATTCGGCCTACATACATCTGGCGCGGGTTCATGCAAGTTGAGCGGATGACACAGCCCATCGAACTCATCATCGAGGAGCCAGCCCTCGGTTCATTTGTCTGGCGCCTGCTCGAAACGGATGCGAACGGAGCGAACCCCAAGGTGCTTCGCGACGCCTTCGATCCGGCGGACACCTATGAAGCCGCACTGGCCGCCGGACAGCGCGCGCTCCACAGCGAGATTCGCCGGCGCGCGCCAAGCCAGGCCCAGGCTCAGAGCGCCTGAGCGAAACCAGCCCTTCGACGCACGGCCCGCGGGCCGTTGCTACAAGTGCTTCGGCCGTGCCGGCTCGGAGATCCTTCCGAGCGGATCGGCCGCCGCACCGGCCTCGCCCTTGGCCGCCACGTCGCCGAGCGACAGGATGCCCACGAGGCGCTTGTCGCGGTCGACCACCGGAAGCCTGCGGATCTGCACCGCGCTCATCTGGCTGAGCGCCTCGTCGACCGTGTCGTCGGCATAGCACCAGTACGCGTCGGCGGTCATGATCTGCTTGACCGGCGATGCGCCCAGGTCGATCTCCCGGGCCACGCCGCGCACGGCAATGTCGCGGTCGGTCACCACGCCGACCAGCCGGCTGCCGTCGCACACCGGCAGCACGCCCACTTCGAGTTCTTCCAGGGCCTTGGCGGCCTGCACGATGGTGTCGCCCGGCGCCACCGTGCGCACGCCGCGCGTCATCACTTCATGAACTTGAGTCATCGCATGTCCTTTCTGCAGCGAAGCCGGATGGAAAGCCCCCTGCAGATCCGAGCTTAGGCAGGCGCCGGCCGGGCCATGTCGGCAGTCTCGCGGAACGCGAGTCAGCCATGTCGCACTTGGCACGGCGGGCGCGGATGCCGCGGGCGGATACGTAAGATCGCGTGCGCCGATTTCCGCAACGACACAAGGAGATTCACAGATGCAGAACGCAACCCTCAAGCCGCGCCGGCGCTTCCTGAAGAATGCCGCGGGCTCGGGTCTGGCCGCCTTCGCCGGGCTGGCCGGCGCGCAGTCCTTCGACTTCAAGCCCAACCAGCGCTACCCGGACCCCTCGGTGCTGATCCTGGATCCGAGCTTTGCCAGGTACCGCATCTACAGCAGCAGCGTCGAGCAGCTGGGCACCGGCATGCGCTGGGCCGAGGGACCGGTGTACTTTCCGGAAGGCGGCTACCTGCTGTGCAGCGACATTCCGAACAACCGGCTCATGAAGTACGACGAGAAGACCGGCAAGTTCACGGTGCACAAGCAGAACGCCAACTATGCCAACGGCAACACGCGCGATCGGCAGGGCCGCCTCGTCACCTGCGAGCATTCGGTCACGCGCCGCGTGGTGCGCACCGAGAAGAACGGCCGCATGACCGTGCTGGCCGACCGCTACGAGGGCAAGAAGCTCAATGCGCCCAACGACGTGGTCGTGAAGTCCGACGACAGCGTGTGGTTCACCGACCCGACCTTCGGCATCAACGGCGAGTGGGAAGGATCGAAGGCCACGCCGGAGCAGGCCACCACCAACGTCTACCGCATCGCGAAGGACGGCAAGCTCAGCGCCGTCATCACCGATCTCGTGAACCCGAACGGGCTCGCGTTCTCGCCGGACGAGAAGAAGCTCTACGTGGTCGAGTGGAAGGGCACGCCCAACCGCAGCATCTGGAGCTACGACGTTGCAGCCGATGGCGCCAGCGTGTCGAACAAGACCAAGCTGATCGACGCGGACGGCCCCGGCGCGCTCGACGGATTCCGCGTCGACCGCGACGGCAACCTCTGGTGCGGATGGGGCTTCAGCGGCGCATTCGCGCCCGAGCCCACCGACGTGGGCGGCGGCCTGAAGGCCCACCTGCCGCTCGGAAAATCCGAAGAGATGGACGGCGTGAAGGTCTTCAACCGCGACGGCAAGCCGATCGGCTTCATCCGCCTTCCGGAACGCTGCGCCAACCTGGAGTTCGGCGGACCCAAGCGCAACCGCCTCTACATGGCGAGCAGCCATTCGCTCTATGCGCTCTACGTGGAGGCGCACGGGGCGGTCTAGCGTTCGGCCCTACACCAGCGCTGCAAGCTCCGCGGCACCCAGCGCGCCCTGGTAGATGCGGAAATCGCCGAGGCGGCCGCGCAGCGGCGGATCGTTCGGATACTGCGAACGCCCGAGCAGGTTCCGCGTCGTCTCTCCGAGTTCGCAGGGCCCGAAGCTCATCTGCGCATTGCTGCCGGCCGCCACGCCGTCGATGTACAGCGTGCCGAGCGTGCCGGACAGGGTCACCGCCACATGCACCCAGCGGCCGGTCGGCAGCGGCGACGCGCCTTCGATCATCTGCATGTTGTAGCCGTGGACCGGCGAGATGGCGTAGCGCACCTTGCCGGTGTCGCTGCGCGGCGTGAGCATCATGTAGCGGCGCTCGCCGGAGCCGAAGTCGAAGACGCGCGACCAGGTCGAGATCTCGTCCAGGAACACCCGGCAGGCGATGGTGAAGTCGGCCACGTCTTTCACCACGCCCACGGGAAGTTCGGCGTAGTCGGCGGCCGCCTGCGTCTCGCTGAAGTCGCGCTGCAGCAGCAGTTCGGACTTGATGGCGGCGCGGGCCTCGTCGGAGGGGTTGCCTTCCCCGGCCGCGGTCAGCGCCACCACCGCGTAGTGGTACACCACGCCGGGCGCGACGGTGGTGTCGGTGAAGGTCAGCGTATCGCTGATGCCCGAGGCCACCGTGGCATACGGGCCGCCCGCCATGGTGGCGCGCTTGACCGAATAGCTCAGCGCGCCGGTGCAGCCCCACCACGACAGCTCGACCTGCGGTCCGTGCACGCGCGCGGTGAGCCCGCTCGGCCGCACCGGCGTCGCGACCGGATCGCGTGTGAAGGTGAGCGTTCCGAAGCCGAGCTGGTCGCCGTTGTTGCCGTCCGTCTCGGGCCGCAGCTGCTCGGCCTGCAGTGCGGTGTAGGGCGTGGCAATGCCCAGGCGGTTGGCATAGTGGTGGTGGACGCTTTCCCAGATGCCGCGTCGGTGGCCGAGGCCGTCCGCCAGCACGGTCTTTATTCCCTGCCGGTTGGCGCTGGTGAGAAAGGGCACGGTGTAGAAGTTGCCGCTGCCGTCGCGCAGGTTGGACTTGGCCACGTACTCGGCGCCGGCAAGGAAGCGGTTGTTCTCGTAGCCGTAGATGTCGTCGCCCTGGTTCCACGCCATCTCGCAGAACGCGCCCGCCAGGCCGATGCCCAGCGTGCAGTGGCCCTGGTCGCGGCCGCTCTCCTGCCATTGGCCGAGATAGCCGGGATGCACGTGGTAGACCGCCTGCAGGCCCGCGCCGTTGCCCTGGCCCGCCTTGTAGTAGCTGATCGCCTCGTCGTAGAGGTCCGGCCGGTCGCACAGCACGCCGATGGCCAGGATCGAGCCCAGCGCGCACTGGTCCCAGTTGGCCCAGTAGTTGGTGATCACCGCACCGTTGTGCCTGGTGAGGAAGTCGTGGTTGAGCGGGTAGAACACCGTGAGCATCATGTTCTGGAAGCGCGCGAAATCGCTGGCCGCCCATCCCGCATAGGACCGCATGATCTCGGCCGCGTTCGCGAACTGCTGGCCGTAGATGCCCGCCGCCAGGAAGCGGTCGGCATTGCCCTCGATCGCGGTCAGCGTGGACGACCACTCGTTGAGGAACACGACCGCGAGGTCGGCATAGCGCGTGTCCTCCGACACCTTCCAGCGCAGCGCGAGCTGGTAGGCGCGCGCGATGTCGATGTACATCTGCGCGAAGTTCTGCCCGTCGCCGCCGCGGATCACCGTGGCCAGCGGCCGCGGCCTGGCGCCGAGCTGCGAACGGCCGTTGGACGTGAGTGCGTTCCAGCCGGCGACCCAGGGCTGCGCATTGGCCGCGACCTTCTGGCGCATGCGCTCGAAGTCGGCCTCGGTATGCAGCAGGCCGGGGTGCGCGAACTTGCGCGCCTGCGGTTCGGCAGGCGCCGCATCGAGTACGGCTGATGCCTCGGGCGCGGCGGGCGGGGCGTCCGCGGGGGCCGATGCATCCGCCTGCGGCACATTGCCCAGCGCGCCGAAGCCGCCCACCGCGCCGCCGCCACCACCACCACCTCCTCCGCACGCGGTGGTGCCGAGGGCCGCGAGACTCACGGCGCCCACGCAGAATGCGCGGCGGTCCAGGGGATTGCTGTTGTTGTTTTGGTTTTGTGACTGATGCATGTCGGGATCGAGTTTTGTTAGCCCTCGTTACCGCAACATGCGTGCCCAATCCGCGATGCATTCTTTTCCATTCACCGAATCGCCGGCGCGGGACGCGGCGGCACCGCGAAGGTGCAGGAAGCCGCGCGCCAGATGACATTCAGTGTCACCCCGGCGCGCCGATGCGCTCAGAAATGTCATGCCAGCCCGCCGCGGGCCGCCGCGCTAGAGCTGCAGGTTGACCTGGACACCGGGCGTGCCGGGCGCTGTTTGCGCGACCACCACGATGCGCTCCTCGAGCCGCTGGAAATGCAGGTCCACCCGCGCCTGGCCCACCTGCAGCCGCTGCACATGCAGCTGGTCGATGTCGGCCGGCAGCCGCGGCTGCACGATCTTCACCTCGCGCCGGATGCCATCCACCTGCAGGCCGAGGCAGGCCTGCAGCAGCATGAACACCGACCCCGCGGCCCAGGCCTGCGGCAGGCACGCCACCGGATAGGCCACGGGCGACTGGCCCGGCTCGCGGTCGAAGCCGCAGAACAGTTCCGGCAGCCGCATGCCGAAGTGCGAGGCCGACTCGAACAGGTTGTCCAGGATGCGCACCACGCCGTCGCGCTCGCCGTAGCGGGCGAGGCCGGCCGCGCACAGGGCGGCGTCGTGCGGCCACACCGATCCGTTGTGATAGGACATCGGATTGAACCGCACCGCTTCGGCCGGCAGGGTGCGGACCCCCCAGCCCGATGCAAAGGCGGACGACAGCAGCTGGCGGCCCACGGCCTGGGCCCGCTCGGCGCTCGGCAGGCCGGTGAACAGCAGGTGGCCCGCATTGGAGGCGCGCACGCGGCAAGGCTGGTTGGCGCCGTCGATGGCCAGCGCATAGAAGCCCAGGTCGTCGAGCCAGAACCGGCTCTCGACCGCAAGGCGCATGGCCGCCGCGCGCTGGCGCCAGCGGCTCGCGCCCGCATCGCCGCGCCACTCGGCCATGGCCGACATCGCGAGAAAGGCCGCATAGGCATAGCCCTGGACCTCGACCAGCGCGATCGGCCCCTCGGGCGTGCGGCCGTCGGCGTGGAAGATGGAATCGTGGCTGTCCTTCCAGCCCTGGTTGACCAGGCCGCTGGTCTCGCCGCGCTGGTAGGCGAGCAGGCCGTCCGGATGGCGCGCCATGTTCCGCTCCATCCATTCGCAGGCCGCGCCGAGCGCGGGCCAGATGCGGTCGATGGTGGCGCGGTCGCCGGTGCGCCGCGCATAGGCGCCGGCCAGCGCCACGAACAGCGGCGTGGTGTCGACACCGCCGTAGTACTGGCCGAAGGGCAGTTCGTCGACAGCGGCCATCTCGCCCTTGCGGGTCTCGTGCATGATCTTTCCGGGCTCCGCATCGCGGAAGCTCGAGGTCTGGTGCGCCTGCCGCGCCGCCAGGAATTCGAGCACGCCCTGCGCCAGCCTCGGGTCGATCCACAACGTCTGGAAGGCCGTGACGATGGCGTCGCGCCCGAACGGCGTCGAGAACCACGGGATGCCCGCATAGGGATAGGGGCCGGTGGGCAGGTCGGTGGTGAGCAGCGCGAGATCGGCGCGCGAGCGGTCGAGCCAGGCCTGGAACAAGCGCCCCGAAGCCTGCAGCCGCGAGCCCCGCCGCTGGCGTGCGCGCATGCGCCAGCGCGCGAGCACGCCAGCCTCGCGGAAACGCTGGGCACCGGGCCGCGCGGGTGCCGTGCCCACCTCCAGATAGAGCGTCCAGTGGCCGTGCGCCGCCAGCGGCACCGTGAATTCGGCAGTGCCCGCATCGAGGCGCTGCGGCGCCTCGGAAAAATCGATGCAGGCCAGCCGCGTGACCGTGTCCAGCCCCTGGTAGCGCAGCACCACGCCCTGCGCGGCGACCTCGGGTGCGCCGATGTCGCCGCGCCGCGCGCGCCGCTGGCCGCGCACCTCGAACATGTCGCGGAAGTCGGCGCCGAACTGCAGCGCGAGCGGCGCCTGCGCGGGCTGGTCGCCGTAGTTGACCAGCCGGATGCGCTCGAACAGCCGCGCACCCCAGAGAAAGCGCTTGCGCTCCATGTGGATCACGCCCTGCGGCATGGACGTCGACCCGAGCACCGGCAGCGGCCGGTTGGTGAGGTTGGCGGTGAAGAAGACGTTGTCGTGGCTCACGCCGCTGGACAGGAGCGGCGGCCGCGCGCCGTCCAGCCTGAGCACGAAGGTCGACAGCATGCGCGTGTCGTCGTGGAAGAGACCGTCCACGCCGCCGCCCACGTCGCCGTGGCCGTCCATGACGAAGTAGGTGTCGCCCTCCTTGAGCACGAAGGCATGCTGCACCGCGCGCTCCGGCGCGGGCTCGGCCTGCTCGGCGGCAGGCACTTCGGCGCTCATGTTCATGCTCAGGCGGCCTCGCGGTAGAGGGGCTCTTGCAGCTCTTGCGACTGCTGCGGCGGGAGCTCGCCGCCGCCGGCCAGGCGCGCGTACTGCTCGACATAGGCACTGGCCATGGCCTGCGCCGTGTAGCGCCGCTCGAAGGCTTGCCGCACGCGGCGGCGGTCGAGCCCGCCGATGGCGTGCACCGCTTCGACGGCCTGCGCCTCGTCCTCGACGATGAGCCCGCTCACGCCCTGCTCGATCACCTCGGGCACCGAGCCGCAGCGCCACCCGATCACCGGCGTGCCGCAGGCCATGGCCTCGATCATCACCAGGCCGAAGGGCTCCGGCCAGTCGATCGGGAACAGCAGCGCGCGCGCACCGCCCAGGAAGGCGGCCTTGTCGGCGTCGCCGATCTCCCCGATGAACTCGACCAGCGGATCGTCCAGCAGCGGCCTGATCTTCTGCGCGAAGTAGCTTGCATCCGCCGCATCGACCTTGGCCGCGATCTTCAGCGGCAGCCCGGCGCGCCTGGCGATCTCGATGGCGCGGTCGGGCCGCTTCTCGGGCGAGATGCGGCCGAGGAAGGCCAGGTAGCCACCGGGGTTCGGCTCGAAGGCGTAGGGCGTCTCTTCGAGTCCGTGCGGAATGGTCGCGAGCCAGTTGGCAAAGGGCAGCGGCTTGCGCTGGTGCCGCGAGATGGAGACCAGCGGAAACTGGTTCCAGCGCATGTACGCGCCGGGCAGGTCCGCAATGTCGAGGCGCCCGTGCAGCGTGGTGAGCGTGCGGCCGGCCATGTCCTCGAAGAACGGGAAGTGAAGCAGGTCGACGTGGAAATGCAGCACGTCGAACTCGTGCGCTCGTCGTCGCACTTCGTGGAGCATGCAAAGGTGGCTGGCCAGGTCGGACTTCAGCGGCGCCGGGTCCAGCCGCAGGGCCTGGGCCCGCATGGGCGCCAGACGGGCCCGGGTCTGCGTGTCCGCGGAGGCGAACAGCGTGACCTCGTGGCCCTGGTCCACCAGCGCATTGGCCAGGTGGGCAACGACCCGTTCGGTGCCGCCATAGAGCCGCGGCGGAACGGCTTCGTACAGGGGCGCGATCTGCGCGATCTTCATCGTCAAGACAATCTCCTCGAAAGGGAATGAATGAACAAGGAACAAGGCGAAGAATGGAGGCGGCACGGCCTCCGGCGCATATTTTGGGGTGGGCCTTCCCGCTTTCAAGAGCCGCTTGCGCCGCTTGCGGGAACGCGCTGTAGCGGTCCTAGTGCTTGGCCGTGACCTCCGCCTGCTGGCGCGCAAGAAAGTCCTGCGTGATGACGGGCAGCTGCTCCAGCAGCCAGGCCGCCATCGCCTCTTCCTCGACCAGGATGGCTTCGCACACGCGCTGCGTCTCCTCGTCTCCGGCCACCCTGGCGGCGGCGATCAGGATGCGGTAGGAGGCGATCTCCATGTGCTCGAAGGTGTACGAGGACAAGGCCGCCTTCACCACTTCGTCCGACACGAACAGGCCGCTGAGGCTCTGGGCCGCGGCGGTGATGCGCGCGGTGAGGTCCTTCACCACGGAGACATCGCCGCCGCGCCGCCGGATGCAGTCGCGCACCTGCCTTGCCTGGATGCGCGTCTGGTCGAGATGCGCGAGGATGCGTTCCTTGAGCACGGGATAGTTCTTCAGCCGGTCGGCGGTGCCGCTCAGCATTTTTTCGGCCTGCTCTTCCATGGCATGCGCATCGCGCAGCCAGTCCATCAGGTTTTCTTCGGCGGGCGAGGTGGTCAGTTTCCTGTCGGGCATGTGGCTCTCCTTCCTTGGGTTCACAGGGCGGGGGGAATGCGGATCTCGATCGGATGCGTGCGCTCATGGCGCTGCTGGCACTCGAGGCAGCGCGCCGAGGCCGGCATGGCCTCGAGGCGATCGAGCGGGATCTGCACGCCGCAATCGATGCAGGTTCCGAACTCGCCGGTGCGCAGGCGCTCGCGCGCGGCCTCGATGTCCCGCAGCTCGGACACGTCGCGCTCCACTTCCGCGCCCCGGAGCGCGCCGCGCAGCCGCTCCTCGGCCGCGTCCACCGTGTCCGGCACCTGGACGTGCGGGGTGCTGCGGGTGGGCGCCTCGTCCTCGTCGGCCCTGGCGGTCCTCAGTTCGCTTTCGAGTTCGGCCGCCCGCTCGTCGAGCTTGCGGTTCCATTGCGCTTTTTCAGTGTTGTTCATGGCGATATCGTGGGCAATCCGCATGCCCGCCGGAGGGCCGCGCCACCTGCGCCAAGGCGCCCGAGGGCGTAGAGTGGACGGCGGCTTCCGCCCCGAAACCCGAGGGCATCCAGCAGCAGGATTCGAATGGATTTGCAGCAGCAGCAACAACAGCATCACCTCGACGCGCTTCTCCTGGCTGCCTTGCGCACGGCGCCACGCAGGTACCGCCTGCCGCCGCTGCCGGCCGATGCCGAGGCAGCCGTGGCGGGCGGCACCGAAGCCACGCTCGCGTTTGCGATCGAGGCCGCACGCATCGAGAAGGCATCGCCCGCGGCGCTGCCCGGCCACGGCGGCATCCAGGCGCTTTTCACCCGCGCGCTGGCGCAGCTGATCCGCGAGGCGCTCGCGCCCGAATACGGCGACCCGGCGTTCCAGGCCGCCATGCTGCAGGCGCGGGACGCGCAGGTGCATGAACATGTGCAGCTGTCCCGGCAGCGCGCGGCCGATCGGCGCACGCTGAGGATGGCAGTCGATGCCATCGCGCACCCGGGCAAGCTGCGGCGCGAGGCGGCCGGCGCCGCGCGCGACGCGCTGGGCCGGCTGCACGGCCTTGCGGCAGCGGGCGCGTGGGCGGAACTTGCAGAGGCCGTCGGGCAGCTGCTCGCGCAGGAACTACCCGACGCCGAGAACTTTCGCGCGCCGCTGGAAGCGATCCACGCAAGCCCCGCGCTGCAGCGGCTGGTGCGCGGCAGCGAGCTGCTCCGGCTCGAGAGCGTGCAGCACTACCTGGCGCTGTGCGAACGGCGCGGACCGCTCGCGGGCAGCGATGCGGCAGCCGCCGAAGGGCGCGCATCGGCGCAGCAGGGCCGGATCGCCGAACACGCCGCGGTCGAGGCCTTCCGCAAGATCGCCGGCATGCTGAACCGCCATCGCAAGGAAGCCGCCACCTACCGCGTCGCACGCGGTCTTCGCACGCCGCGCGGATTTCCGGGAGAAGCGAACAAGGCCAAGGAAGAATGGGACGCCGCCATCGTGCGCGGCGATGCACGCGACGAAGCGGGTGGCGGCGCCGACCTCGTTCTTCTTGCCGAAACCAAGGCCTCGCCCGCCGCAGCCACGTCCGACTTTCCGCGCCTGCTGCGCGGCCTGCGGCGCCTTGCGCAGGCCCGCGCCGAAGCGGTCTACGCCTTTGCATCGGCCGACGGCGAGCAGCGCATTGCCGGCGCATCGCTGCAGGGCCTGCGGCCGGTCCGCCGCCTGTTGCCGCCCCACGTGATCTATTGCTGCTCGGCACCGCCCGAAGCCTTGCCGCAGCCGCTGGGCGCCGCAACCAAGGCCGTGCTGCTCGCCGAGCCCGCGAGCCTGGCCTTCGCGCAGCAGCTCGCGCGCGGCGAGGCGCCATCGCATGCCGAGCTGGCTCCGGTCTGGCATGCGCTGGCCACGGCACCGCGGCTGCAGGCCGCATTGCACCAGTACGAGACCGCGCAGAAGGCACGCGCAGCCATGCTGCATCCGGACGACCTGCTGGCCTCGGTGGCACAGTGCCTGCAGCGCTCCTACTCTTCCTGAGTGGCCAGTTCCTTCTCCACCGCGCGCCGGCCCTCGGGCGGCAGCACATGCAGGGTTCGCGCCGGAATCGCGAACTCCACGCCCAGGCGCGCGAACTCGCGCATCATCTGCAGGTTGAGGCGCTGCTGCTCGTCCATGTAGAGCCCGTAGTCCGGCGTGGTCACGAAGTACACCACCTCGAAGTCGAGCGAGCTTTCGCCGAAGGCCTGGAAGTGCACGCGGTCCAGCCGCAGCGACGGCCGCGACTCGATCAACCGCTTCACGATGCCCGGTATGGCTTCCAGCTGTTCGGGCGTGCTGCGATAGCTCACGCCAAACTTGAAGGCGATGCGGCGCTCGTCCATGCGGCGATAGTTCTTCACGGTCTGCTTGAGCAGGTCGGTGTTGCCGATCACGATCTGTTCGCCGCTCAGGCTGCGCAGCCGCGTGGTCTTGAGGCCCACGTGCTGCACCGTGCCCGAGAGACCGCCAACACCGATCGCATCCCCCACCTCGAACGGCTTGTCGACCGCGATGGACAGCGAGGCGAACAGGTCGCCCAGGATGTTCTGCATCGCAAGGGCAATCGCAATGCCGCCCACGCCCAGGCTGGCCACGAACGCGGTGATGTTGACGCCCAGGTTCGACAGCACCGCCAGCAGAATCACCGCCCACAGCACGGTGCGCAGCGACCACGACATCAGCGTGGCCGATGCGCTGACCTGCGTCATGCTCGCGGAGGAATGGCGCTGCTCGTAGCGGCGCAGCCCGAAGCCGATGGCCCGGGTGAACCACAGGCCCGCCTGCAGCGCGAGCGCAATGAACCACAGCTGCCCGACGCGCTGGTTCCAGCGCTCGGGCAGGTCGAGCATGCCCACGCCGACGAGCAGCGCGGCCAGCACCAGGAATGCGCGGTTGGTGCCGGCCAGCACTTCGACCACCGTGTCGTCGACGCGATTGCTCGTGTGCTGCGCGATGCCGCGCATCCGCCCGATCATGTAGCGCAGCACCAGCCGCATCGCCAGGTAGGTGGCAAGGGCGGCAGCCACGGCGAGCGCCAGGTCGGGCACGGCCAGGCCCATCAGCGTTGCATCGGCCAGCGCCTCGAGCGCTTCATTCATCAGGGAAGGCCTTTCCGGGCTTGGCGTGAAGGAGGGTCATCGCTGCGGCTTGTGCGGCAAATATTGCCGCACGTGCGAGAGCGCTATCCGGCGGCTCGCTCAGCTCTTCGGGCGGACATGGATTTCCGGCAACCTGTCGTCGTAGAAAGCCATGCGGCCCTTCAGCGCCTGGTGCTCGTCGTACGGATCCTCATACGACCAGATCGCGTCGTCGAGTTGCCGTTCGCCCACGTTCAGGCTGTAGTAGCTCGCGGTGCCCTTGAACGGGCATTCGGACGTGGTCTGCGAACGCTTGAGCTTGTCCGTGCGGACGTCGGTGCGCGGAAAGTAGTAGCGCACCGGCGACTTGTCCTCGACCACCTTGATCACGTCCGCCGAACTCGCGACGACCACGCCTTCGACCTCGACCTCCATCGGCTGGCGAAGCGGTTCTTCGCGCACCTGGTGGTCGGGCCATTTCTGGTGTCCGGGTGATTTGCTCATTTCTTCGTACTCCTGGAGGGATCGAGATGGTCCCGAAACCAGTCGCGCGCCAGCTTCGACACCGCGCCCAGTGCTTCGGGCTCTTCGAAAAGATGCGTTGCGCCGGGCACGAGCGAAAGCCGCTTCTCGCCGCGCAGCGCCGCAAGGGCTTGCCAGTTCATGTCGATCACCGGCCCATCGTTGCCGCCGACGATCAGCAGCGTCGGCGCACGCACGCGCTCGAGCGCCTGCCCGGCCAGGTCGGGCCGCCCGCCGCGCGAGACCACGGCGTGCACCGCGTCGGGCCGCTGTGCCGCCGCCACCAGCGCGGCACCAGCGCCGGTGCTCGCGCCGAAGTAGCCGATCCTCAGGCCGGCGGCGGCCTCGTAGTCGCACAGCCAGTCGGTCAGCCCGACGAGCCGGTCGGCCAGCATGTCGATGTCGAAGCGCAGCTCGCGCGTGCGCTCGTCGATGGCCTCCTCCTCGGAGGTCAGGAGGTCGACGAGCAGCGTGGCCAGCTTCGCCTCGTTGAGGCTCTCCGCGACCTGGCGGTTGCGCGGGCTGAAGCGGCTGCTTCCGCTGCCATGCGCAAACAGCACGATCCCGCGGGAGACCGCCGGCAGGCTCAGGTCGGCCTCCAGCGTCACGGAAGAGCGCAGCGGAATTCGGAGCGCACGGCGCTCGAAGGGTCTGGATGGGGGGTCCAATTTGGCTTCCTTTGCGCGAGGCACTTCACACATTGCTCGGCCTCGCCATCGGTCACCTTATTTTTTTGCAGCGGTTCTTCTGTAGGGCGATGCTCACATTCGCGTAGGTGCAGTGGAGCGTTGCATATTGAAAGAAACTGCGCCGCAGGTGGGTCAATGTCGCCGAGTGCTCATGGTGTGAGGCGCTCCATGCCAAGATCGATTGGCAAGCGCAACATCGCGTCCTGCAAAGGAGGCCCCCATGAAAGTCGAGATCACGAAAGCACCCGTCGCCCAAACGGAGATGCTCATCCGCAAGCCCGTCGCAGAGGTGTTCGGGGCGTTCATCGATCCCCGTGTGACAACCAACTTCTGGTTCACCAAAAGCAGCGGCCGGCTCGAGACCGGCCGTGAAGTCAGATGGGACTGGGAGATGTATGGCGCATCCACATCGGTGCTCGTGAAAGACATCGAGCCCGACAAGCGCATCGTGATCGAGTGGGACGGGTACAGCGGCCGCACGACGGTCGAATGGAAGTTTTCCGCACGCAAGGATGGAACGACCTATGTCGTCATCACGGAGTCTGGCTGGACAGGAGATGGCGACGAACTCTTCAAGTACGTTGCCGAGTCGACCCAAGGCTTCACCTGGACGCTTGCAGGGCTCAAGGCGTTCCTCGAGCATGGCATCAAGCTGAATCTTGTCGCGGACAAGAACCCCGATGCGCACAAGGCGGGCTGGCAGCCGGCCTGACCGTTCATTGCCTCTTGCGGCCGGCGCGCACGCACGGGCTTAGAAAGTCTCCCAGTCTCCGCTGGCGGCGGACGTGCCCGCGATGGCCGTCACTGGCTTGCGCTGCGGTGCGGCGCCAATGACACGGCGAGCCGGGGGGACCGGCTGCACGACACGCGCCTGGATGGGCGCAGGCCTGGGCGGTGCCGCGGCGGGTTCCTCCTCGTCGTCGTCGAGCTTGAAGGTCGCCACCACCTGCGAGAGGCTGTCGGCCTGCTCCTGCAGCGACTGGGCCGCGGCCGCCGCCTCTTCGACCAGCGCCGCGTTCTGCTGCGTCACCTGGTCCATCTGCGCAATTGCCTGGTTCACCTGCTCGATGCCCTGCGCCTGCTCGTGGCTCGCGGCCGTGATCTCGCCGATGATGTCCGTCACGCGCTTGACGCCGCTCACGATCTCTTCCATCGTCTGGCCGGCCTCGCCGACGAGCGCGCTGCCCGCGTCGACCTTGCCCACCGAATCGTCGATCAGGCCCTTGATCTCCTTGGCCGCCGCGGCCGAGCGCTGCGCGAGGCTTCTCACTTCCGACGCGACCACCGCGAAGCCGCGGCCCTGCTCGCCGGCGCGCGCGGCTTCGACTGCGGCATTGAGCGCCAGGATGTTGGTCTGGAACGCGATGCCGTCGATCACGCCGATGATGTCGACGATCTTCCGGGAAGAAGCATTGATCGACGCCATGGTGTCGACCACCTGGCCCACGACGCTGCCACCCTTGACCGCCACTTCGGAGGCCGAGAGCGCGAGCTGATTCGCCTGCCGCGCGTTGTCCGCGTTCTGCTTGACGGTGCTCGTGAGCTCTTCCATCGAGGCCGCGGTCTGCTCGAGCGAGCTGGCCTGCTCTTCTGTGCGCGAGGACAGCTCCTGGTTGCCGGCAGCGATCTGCCCGGATGCCACCACGATCGAATCGGTCGATGCCTTGATGCGCGTCACCACATCCGTCAGCGTGTCCTCCATCTCGCCCATGCCGCGCAGCAGCCGCCCGAAATCGCCGCCGCGCTCGGTCTCGAATTCCTTGCTGAGGTCGCCCGAGGCCACGGTCTCCGCGATGAAAATCGCCTCGCCAAGCGGCTGCATGATGCTGCGCGCAAGCCAGGCGCTGCAGCCCACGCCCGCCAGCAGCGCGGCGAGCCCGAAGCCCGCCATGAGGTTGCGAGTCGAAGCGATATGCCCTGCGAGCTCCGGGGCGACGCCGCTGCCGGCGACGTCCTGAAGGCCCGCGATGCCGATCGCGAGCCCCGTCGCCATCAACAGCAACACGATCCCGAACGCCGCGCCCAGCTGGGCGCTGATCTTCCAATTGCGCATGTGCTTTTCCCGTGACGGCCGCCGACGCGGAGGCCAGGTTGCCTGGTATATCGGCAGTGCTGCGGCGGAACTTGAGGGTGTGGGACTAGGCGTAAACCCGAGGTTTTCCTTCGCACGTTTTGGTACTAGTACCTAGTGCTTCCGGTGATTGCTCTGGTTCAATTTCATGTGTTCTTCGTTGAAAACATGACGGCATCGACCCTGCACCGCTATTCGATCAACACGGCACCCGTCAGCCCTGAGCGGCGTGTGAGCTATTGGGAAGAAGAGTGCCGCGCCAACCTGGTCGGCTTTCGGTGCTCGTCCCATTCCGACGATGGCCTGCTGGCCCACCAGACCTGCCTGGACGTGGACCAGCTGCGAATCGGGCAAACCACCGCCAACGCCCACGTGATCGAGCGCACGCCGGACATGATCCGAGCATTCCCGCGCGAGTCGATCTTCGTCAACGTGATTCTGTCCGGCGAGACGTTCGTCTACCAGCGGGGCCACTGCGCCAAGCTGCAGCAGGGCGACGTGCTGATCTACGACGCGCGCTACCCGTACCTGGTCGGCGGCGCCGACACCTTCAACCTGCTGCACATCGACATCCCCGCCGAGGTCTTTCAAACCCAGCTGGCCCGCGCCGATGTGAAGAAGCCCATCCACATCGCCATGGCGCACAGCACCAGCCGCCTCTACAACCGCACGCTGAGCCGTTTGCTGCTCGGCCTGATCGACGGTCCGGCCGAAGCACGGTGCAGCAACGAGGTGCTGCACCAGCAGGTCTGCGACCTGCTGGGCGCGATGATGGGCCAGTCGGAAGGCGGCCCTGCCCTGTCGGCCTTGAGCGCGGGTCATTTGCTGGCCGCCAAGGCCTACATCAGCGAGCACCTGGATGATGAGGAACTGCATGCCCTGGCCATTGCACGGGAGGTCGGCATTTCCGAGCGCCATCTGCGCCGGCTGTTCGCGGCACAGGGCGAATCCATCTCCGACTATGTGCTGGCACGCCGCCTGGACCGTGCCCGGCAGGCGCTGCTGGACCCGCGCCTGCGCCGGTGCACCGTGGCCGAAACAGCCTACCGCTGCGGCTTCGCCAGCCATGCGCACTTCTCGCGGGTGTTCAAGCAGCGCTTCGGCGTCACGCCCGGCGAACTGCTGCGCGGCTCGCAGCACTGATCCTGTGGTGGCTGGCGCCGCCAAGATCGCCAACGGCGGCTGAGCGTCCTCTTCAGCAGGCAACGTCGGCGAACGGGTCCACCAGCACCTTGCACTGCGTGGTGCGCTGGCGCAATGCCTCGAAGGCCGTGGGCAGTTCGGCCAGCGAGATCGTGTCCGAGATCAGCGCCTGCGGTGCATAGCGGCCGCCGTCCAGCGCGTCGATGGCGCTGCCGAACTCCTGCATGCTGAAGAACACCGACATCACGATGCGCACCTCTTTCGAGATGGCCCGGAAGGCATCGAAGTGGTCGCGTGCGGTACACAGGCCCAGCACCAGCACCGTACCGCGCGGGCGGACCAGACCGATGCAGTGGTCGATCAGGCCGGGCTTGCCGACGCATTCGAACACCACGTCGGCCTGGCCGCCGAAGTGCTCATTGGCCTGGCGGGCAAGGTCCTCGCCCGCCACCAGGAAAGCTCCGGCGCCCAGGTCCATGGCGCGTGCTTCCTGATGGCGGTTCAGGTCGCTCACTGCCACCGCGCCGGCACCCATGCGGCGGGCCCAGAAGGCCACGGCCAGGCCGATGGCGCCGGCCCCCACCACCAGCACCTTGTCGCCGGGCTTGAGGCCGGCCTGCATCACGCCGTGCAGCGCCACGGCCAGCGGTTCGGCCAGTGCGCCATCGGCCGCCGAGATGCCCCAGGGCAGCTTGCGGCACTGGCGCGCGGCCACGGCGGCGTACTGCGCGTAGCCGCCGCCGGTCAGCTGCATCTGCGTGCACCATGCCGGCTCGCCGCGCCGGCAGCTGTCGCATTGGCCACAGCCAAAGAGCGGCGCGGCAGTGACCTGGTCGCCCACCTTCAGGCCGGCCACTTCGGCGCCGACCTCCAGCACCTCGCCCGAATATTCATGGCCCAGCACGTCGCCCTGGCGGGCGCCAAACACCGGATCTTCGGTGATGTGCAGGTCGCTGCCGCAGATGCCGCAGCGGCACACCTTGAGCAGCACCTGGTAGCGGTCGGGCTCGGGCGTGGCCAGTTCGGCCAGGCGAAGGGGCTGACGCAGC
Source organism: Variovorax sp. SPNA7 (assembly GCF_033807855.1). NCBI lineage: Bacteria > Pseudomonadati > Pseudomonadota > Betaproteobacteria > Burkholderiales > Comamonadaceae > Variovorax > Variovorax sp. SPNA7. The sequence continues at coordinate 692,194 of NZ_CP138513.1, read as the reverse complement.
GCGTCGAAGATGGCGGCTTGCATGCGCATGGGGGTGTCCTTCAGTCGACGCGGCCCAGCATCTGGCCGCCATCGATCACGAGTTGGGCGCCCGTGACGAAGGACGAGGCCTGCGAGGCCAGGAACAGCGCCAGCGGCTTGATCTCTTCGGTGTCGGCCACCCGATGCATGGGCACGCGGACCTGGAAGGCTTCGCGGTCGGCAGGGTTGCGCAGCCGGCCGCCCGCAATGTTGGTGACGAAGGGCCCCGGCGCAATGGCATTGACGCGGATGCCGTAGCGGGCCAGTTCCATCGCCGCCTGGCGCACCAGCGAAGCTGCGCCGGCCTTGGCCGGCATGTAAGGCGTACCGACGATGGCCTCGTTGATGATCGCGGCGTTGGAGGTGGTGACGATGATGCTGCCCGAGCCTTTGGGCTTCATCAGGCGTGCGGCGGCGCGCAGGCTGGTGAAGACGGAGGTCAGGTTGGTGGCGATCACGGCATCCCAATGCGCCTCGTCCAGGCCTTCGAGCGAGCCTGCCGGGTTGCGCTCGTTCCCGGGCGTCAGAAAGCCGGGCCCGGCGTCGATGCCTGCGTTGGCGAACAGCACGTCCAGCCCACCGTGGGCGCTGGCGCTGCGCTCGAAGGCAGCCTGCAGGGCTGCGCGGTCGGTCACGTCCACCACCGCGGTGCGCACATCGGCCCCTTGCGCGCGCAGGCGCTGCCCGGCGGCTTGCAGGCCCGTGGCGTTCAGGTCGAACAGGCTGACGCGTGCGCCATGCTCGGCCATCACCTCGGCGTAGGCCAGGCCGATGCCGCTGGCCGCGCCGGTGACCACGCAGGCCAGGCCGCGCACATCGAAGCGTTGCAGCGTGGCGCTCACAGGAACAGCGCCTGGTTGATGGGCAGGCCCTTTTCGCGGCAGTAGCCGACGTAGTGGTTGATGAACCAGAACACGTCGAAGGTGTCGGTGAGCTTGCCGGCGTCGTCGAAGAACTCGATCGCGCCGTTGATCCAGAACATGGCCTTCATGCCGTTCGGATCGTCCGAATACAGCGTGTGCGCGGTGCCCGGCGTTTCGTGGACGAAGCTGCCGGGGCGGGCGACCCAGTCGTACTCGTAGTAGCCCCAGCTGCCTTCCAGCGTGACAGCCGAGACGGCGCCGCGGTGGCGGTGCGTGCCGATGCGCCCACCGCCCTTGACCCACAGCACGTTGGCCACGGCGCCGGTGCGCACGTCGAACGACAGGTGGCGGATGGCCGCGCTGTCGCCGAACGGCACCCAGGGCGACTCGGCCTCGGACGGGCCGACGTGGCCGCCGGTCAGGCCGAACTCCGCGATCGTCGGTGCATAGGGCTCGGCGGGCAACTGGATCATGGCCGGATTGAACGGCGCGACGGGTGTCTTGCTCATGGGTGCCTCATCGTGGTTTGTCATCGGGAGAAAAAGAAGAAGGCGGCGGCCGGCGCAGCAGGTGGCGGCGCAGCGGGAACCAGGGGGTGTCGAAGCGCTGGCGCCACAAGCCCCACAGGCCACCGCGCGCGAACAAGGCCATGCCCAGCGTCATCAAGCCCAGCAGCACCATGTAGGTGGCGCCAAAGCGGCCGAACAGTCTGTCCGCGGCAAAGAACAGCAAGGCGCCGATCAGCGGCCCTTCGATGGAGCCGATGCCACCCACCATGACGATGAAGATGCAGATCGACGACCAATTGGCATCGAAGCCAGCCGCGGGTGAGATGCGCAGCGCGCTGAGGTAGTACACCGCGCCCACCATGCCGGTGCCGACCGCAGCGGCCAGGTAGATCAAGAAGCGCAGGCGCTTCACGTCCACCCCCTGGCTCGAAGCGGCCACCGGGTTGTCGCGCATGGCCATCAATGCAAGGCCGTAGCGCGAGCGCAGCAGCGCGCAGCAGCCGCCCACCGCCAGCAGCAGCATCGCGGCACTGAGCCACAGCGTACCGAACTCGCGCTCCTCGAGGCTGTACTTGCTCATGGCGCGCAGCGTCATGCCCGAGCCGCTGCCCACGTAGTCGAAGGTGGAGGTGAACAGGCGGCAGACCTCGGCCACCACCCAGGTTCCGATCGCGAAGTACGGCCCGTCCAGCCGGTGCAGCAGCGCATAGGCCGGCACCGCCAGCAGGGCCGGCACCACCAGGCACAGGACCGAGGCCAGGTAAGGGTCCACGCCAAACTTGTTGGCCAATACGAACAGGGCATAGCCCGCAACGCCGATGTAGGCCTGCTGTCCCACCGACACCAGGCCGGCATAGCCCGCCAGCAGGTTCCACATCTGCGCGACGACGACGTAGCAGCTCAGCTCGATCACCGAGCGGATCAGGCCCGAGTCGGCCCACCAGGGCATGCTCAGCATCACGGCCACGGCCAGCACGCACAGGCTCAGCGCGACGCGGCTGGACGCGGTGTGGCGCTGGACCTGTGCGGGCGATCCAGCGACTGCGAGGGGAGCCGAGGCGGAGGTGTTCATCGCGGCACTGATTGCATTCATGGCGCTCTACCCCTTGCGGGACATCAGCCCTTGCGGGCGCACGGCCAGCACGGCCAGGAAAACCAGATGGCCGCTGAGCACGCCCCAGCCGGCATCGATCCGAAAGCCCACGGCCTGGGCCACGCCCAGCACCATCGCGCCGAGGAACGCGCCCCAGGTCGAGCCCATGCCGCCGATGATCACGGCTTCGAAGGCGTAGATCAGTTGCGCCGGGCCGTCGGCGGGCGCCACCGTGGCGCGCAACGACTGGCATACCGCCGCCACGCCCAGCATGCCCACCGCCAGCGCGGTGGCTGCGGCATAGACGCGCCGTGGGTTGACGCCGGTGATGGCGGCCGCCTCGGGGTCGGCCGAAGCAGCACGCAGGGCGCGGCCGAAGGCGGTGTAGCGCAGGGTCAGGTCCAGGCCTGCGCTCATCAGCAGCGCAGCAACAAATATCTGCAAGGGCAGCACGCCGACGAACAGATCGCCGAGCGCCACGCTCGCCGACTCCAGGCCCTGGCCCGGCAGCGAGCGCGTGTCGGCCGACCAGACCTGCAGCATCAGGTTCTGCAGCGCGATGGACAGGCCATACGTGGCAATCAGCGAAGGCAGCGGGTCGTTGCCCAGCACACGGTTCAGCACCGTGCGTTGCAGCAGCCAGCCCAGCACCGCCGCGACCGGCACCATCATCGCAACCACCGCATAGGGCCCGATGGCCAGCGCGCCGGCCAGGCTGATGCCCATCAATGACAGCAGGATCATGATGTCGCCCTGGGCCGTGTTGACGATGCGCATCACGCCGAACATCAGTGCCATGCCCAGCGCGTACTGGGCGTACATGCCGCCCAGCAGCAGGCCTTGGACAAGGGCGTCAAGCCATGGCATGGCCGGCTCCAAAGTAGGCGCGGGCGATCTCGCCACGCTCGATCTCGCTCGAGCGGCCGGTCAGGGTGATGCGGCCTTCGAGCATGCAGTAGAGCCTGTGGGAAGCACGGCGGGCCAGGGCCACGTCCTGCTCCACCAGCACGATGGCGGTGCCGGCGGCCGCGATGTCCGGCACCGCGGCGTAGATCTCTCGGATCACCAGCGGGGCCAAGCCCAGCGACAGCTCGTCGCACAGCAACAGACGCGGCTGGCAGAGCAGCGCACGGCCGATGGCCACCATCTGCTGCTGCCCGCCCGACAGCGACTCCACCGGCACGCGGCGCTTGGTCTTCAGGATGGGGAACAGCGCGTGCAGACGCTCCAGCGTCCAGGTCCGGGCGCTGCTGCCCGCACCGGCGGCAGGCGCCTGGTCGATGGCCACGCGCAGGTTGTCGTCCACCGACATGCCGGTGAACAATCGCCGGCCCTCGGGCACCATGGCCAGCCCGCGCCGCACCATCTGGTGCGGGGCGCTGCCGCCCACCGGCTGGCCGTTGAAGCGCACCATGTCGGCGGACACCGGCAGCAGGCCGCTCAGGCTTTTTAGCAAGGTGGACTTGCCGGCGCCGTTGGCCCCGATCAGCGCCACCACCTCGCCTGCAGCGATCTCGAAATCAATGCCGAACAAGGCCTGGAAGTCGCCGTAGCGAGCGTCGAGAGCCTGGGTGGACAGCAAGGCGGATGAAGGACTCATGCCTCGATTCCCATGTAGACGCGTTGCACTTCGGGGTTGTTCATCACGGCTTGCGGCGGGCCCTCGGCAATCATCTCGCCGAAGTTCAGCACCAGCAGCCGGTCGGCCACAGCCATCAACGCATTGAGCACGTGCTCGATCCAGACCACGGTGACCTGGCGTTCGCGGATGCGCTTCACCAAGCTCACCAACTGGTGCGACTCCTCGTCCGTCAGGCCGCCGGCGATCTCGTCGAGCAGCAGCAGCTTCGGTCCGCTGGCCAGCGCACGGGCCAGTTCCAGCCGCTTGCGGTCCAGCAGCGTCAGGCCGCCCGCCAGGTGGTTGGCTTTCAGGCCGAGGCCGCAGTCGTCCAGGATCTGGGCGCAGCGGTCGTTGGCGGCGCGCTCGGGCTGTTGGCCACCGAACATCGCCGCCACCAGCAGGTTCTCGAAGGCCGTCATGCCGCCATAGGGACGCGGCACCTGGTAGGTGCGGCCGATGCCGAGCCGGCAGCGCTTGAACGGCGGCTCGCCCTTCAAACGTTCGCCGGCAAAGATCACCTCGCCCTGGTCCAGCGCCACGTCGCCGCTGATCAGGTTGAACAACGTGGTCTTGCCCGCGCCGTTGGGGCCCAGCACGCCCAGCACCTCGCCGGTGTGGACCTCGAAGCTGAGTTCGTGGATCACCCGCACGGCGCCGAAGGACTTGCTCAGGCCGCGCGCGGACAGCATGGGTGAGGCACTGACTGTCATGGGTTCAGATCAGCAGCAGCTTGCCTTCGGTGGGCACCAGCTTGCCCACGCTGTTGTCGACGATGCGAAGGTCATAGCGGTGCTTGGCACCCTTGACCCACTGGCCGCCGACGATGGGCGTCTTGCAGATATTGGGTGTAGGACCACCCTTGAAGCTGATCGGGCCGGCGATGGTGTTGACGCTGGTCTCGGTGATGGCCTGGCGAATGGCGTCCCGGCTCAGCGGGTCCTTGCTGCGCTTGAGCACGTCGATGGCCACTTCCCACAGCGCATGCGCATAGCCCAGCGGCTGGGTCCATTGCTTTTTGGTCTCCGCCTCCCAGTCGGCGGCCATCCTGGCTCCGTTCTCGCCGGTGAGCGAGGATTTGAACGGGAAGGCCGGCGTCCACCAGACCTCCGTGCTCATGCCCAGGCCCAGCTCTCCCATGGCCTCCACGCCGGAGGGAAACAGCAGCGCGGCCGCCACGGTCACGACCTTGGGCTTGTACTGCTGCTGGCGGCACTGGGTGATGAAGGTCTTCAGGTCCGCCGGGTAGCCGATGCCGCCGATGATCTCGCAGCCGGCCTTCTTGTAGGCCGAGATCTGCGCCGAGAAGTCGTTGGTCAGCGGCTGGAACGAGCTCGGAATCACCGTCTCGAACTTCGCCTTGGCGACGGCCGGCGGCAGGCCCCATTCCTTGTTGCCCCAGGCTTCGCCATCGGCATTTCGCGGGAACAGCATGCCCACCTTGCGGTTGGTTTCCACCGAGTTCCACATGCTGGTGAAGGTGCCCAGGACATCCTCCAGGCCCCAGAAGAAGTGGTATGTCCACTTGAACGGCTTCTCGGCCGAGCCGCCGCGCGGGAACACGAAGCTCTGCCACGGCGCCTGGCTGGACAGGCAAGGCACGCCATTGAGCTCGCACTGGTCCGACACCGGGTTGATCGCGTCGGTGGTGGATGCCGGCAGCATCAGGTGCACCTTCTCGTTCAGGATCAGGTTGCCCGCCAGTTCGGCCGCCTTGTTGGGATTGCTCTGGCTGTCGCGCACCAGGATCTCCACCGCGTACTTCTGGCCGTTGACCGTAAGGCCATCCTTCAGCAAGGCCTGGATCCTTGCCACCATGTACTTGTCGGTCTCGCCGAACGGCGCCTGCGGGCCGGTCATCGGGCTGATGAAGCCGATGCGGATGGTCTTGCCCTGAGCCAGTGCCAGGCCCGGCAGGCCCGCCGTGGCGGCAGCGGCGCCCAGGCCCTTGAGAACGTGGCGGCGTGAGGTGTTGTTCATGTTGTCTCCTGCGGTGATTGGATGGCCGAGGCGCTTCGCACGAGAGCGCGCCCTCTGGTCCTCGATCCAGATTCACTTTAGGGGAGGCACCGCGTGTCGCCTTGCCTGAGGCGGCCACGAGTCTTGATTGGGGAGGACACGGCTTTCTGGCCGCTTCGTGCTGGCCTGCGCCAGCGGCATCTGGATCGAAGCTGCCCCTCCCACAAGTGACCGGCTTCGCGCGGGAAACTACGGACTGCTCTGGAATGAAAAAAGCCCCAAGTAGTTGATTTACTTAGCGCTTTTTTGATCTTGATGGTCGCCTGCGGACGACCTCAAATGATGAATGGTGGCCTGGGGCGGAATCGAACCACCGACACGCGGATTTTCAAACCATGGCACAACTCAACAGCCATGCGGCCCGCAGGCCTTCTGAGGGAATATTCAGCGACGCGTAGGCCTCTCCCCTCGCGAGCTTGAAGGGCGACGTTCCCACGAGTACGACCTATCGTTTGCGCGAAATGTCACTTACAACAAGTGAAGTTTTTGTCATATGCGCAGGCCGTAGATGACAACTTCGGTACTTGCGAGTTACTTCGCACTTTGCTGAAATAGCCTGCGCGCGCACGCGCATGGGCGCGCCCGAATGCCGCGAGCGTTGGCCGGCGCCAATCCGGAAATCCATGTGTGGGCATAGATGCATGTCGTTGGAATACTTGCCGGCGATGAGCAAGTCAATGAAGCCCAAATGGACCGAGGAACAGATGACCCTGCTCCGAGAGCTCTATCCGCTCGGCGCGATTGATGAGATCGCCCAGGGCACGGGCCGGAGCCGCCAGGCTGTCAAGCACATGGCCATCGCGCTAGGCCTGAGCGGCAAGTACCACTGGCGCGGCACACCGCTTCCTCTCGGTGCTGAAGTCCGTCGACAAGGGGAAAACTCCTATCCGATGGTGAAGATCCTCGACGACGCCAGCAAAGCGATCTGGATACGCAAGCACCACTTGGTTTGGAAAGAGCACACCGGCACCCTTCCGGCCAAGGGGACGCGCGTGCTCTTCAAGGACGGCGACCGAGGCAACTGCGCCTTTGGAAACCTCGAACTCATCACCGACGCCGAGGCCGCTACCCGCATGACCGAACTCCGGTCATACCCACCTGCGCTGCAGGAAACCATCCGCCTGTTGGGCGACCTTAAGAAAGCTCTGTATGACCATGAAAAACATGGCCGACCTTCGCAACGAGTTGTTTGAAGTGATGCACGAACTGAGAACGTCCGCAAAGCCCGACATACCCAAATTGCGCATGTACTGTGAGGTCGCGACGGTCGCCGTGAACGCCATCCGCACACAGGTCGCCTACGCGAGCATCATCAAGGGCGACCTTGATCTTCCCTTTATGGAAGAACCTCTTCCAGAGCCGCAGCAGCCGCGCGGCCCCGGATCTACGCTCAACCCACTGGAGAGCGGGCCGTCTCCGGATCACCCTTGGAGGCGTGTGCATCGACTCGGGCGCTGACGGGTCGCCATCCTATGGCAGTAGCATGCCGCTCAGCCAAACTCGAGGAAAAAACGGTGACCCATTATTTAAAATTTGTGCTCCTGTTCTACGCGCTATTCATATCCTCTTTGTCGCTAGCGGCAGACAAGTGGAGCATCGGCTTCAACGAGCCGTTCATCTCTGGATACATGAAATCCAAAGGGCATTGGTGTGCCGAGTGCCCTACAAACACCTACCAAGCAGATGCGGCACTCATTAATGGTCGAATATTGGACCTTGCCAGCCAACGACATGTTGGCGCTTTTAGGGAGATCATTCCTCTTGCCGCACTGCGACCGAATTCAAGCACCAATCACTATGACGACGTCATTGACATCATTTCGATTTACTCGAACTACAACCTAAAATTAACGCTGACATTTGGATTACCCATCCCGTCTTGGATATCGCCAAACGGAAGCACATGGACCCCAATGCCGACGTCCGATCAAGAATGGGCTACGCTAAAAAACTCACTCGCCCTCGAAATGGGGAACCTCGTTCAAGCTCTGTGGAATAGCCCACGCGTAAACCGCACTTGGATGACGACTCATCTCTTTATCGAAGGATTCAATGAATTCGACTCACTTCAAAATACCTCAGGGTCAACAGTCAACTCATCGCCTACGCGAGCCGCTGACTTACAAAACGGGATCCAATGGTACTTGAATCTGTATGGCACAAGCGTGCAGACATTAATGCCATCGGTTGTAGGAGCGTATGCAGGATATGGGTCGGGCGTCGCAGATCCGCAGGCGCAGTACATCTCGGATTATTACCAACTCTACGGGACCGGACTGCCCAATGCTCACATTTATGTGAGGAACGATTTTGAGTTTCAAGGGTATGGGGATTTGCTAAATAAGCTACGAATCCGCGTTCTTGCCATTGATCAAATCCTCCCCTCTGCACTAAAGGGAAAGTTGGTTATAGGAGAGACGGGAGCGGCGGACCGTGTTCCGCCTAACTGCACTGCGCAGAGTCCCGGAGGAAGCTTGGCTATAGCTCAACGAGACTCCTACTATGCTGCTGTCGCGTTCGACAGTGAGATAAATTCAAGAGTGGGAATGATTTTATTCTGGCGCCTCATGAACTTGCCCGCAAACCAGCTTCCCTCGTGCGAAGCATATTTCGGGGTTGTTCACGACGATAACTCCGGCTACAAGGCAGTCGGCCTAAATCTATTCAACTATCTAGGAAATTGAAGCGTCACACGGAGGCGTGAGTTCGGTCAATGAGGTCTTCTATCTTCGGCGACCAAACCCATGCCAAAAGCTGGACAGCCGCGTTATCAGGCCGGCCTTTCACGCGGCGGCGCTCAGATGCCGATCCCGGGCACAGGCTCCTGCACATGGGGATGCCACACCTCCCCCGCCCTGCTTGCCTTGGCAAGTCGCTCTAGGAATTGCTGCGGTAGTTGCCCACCTGGCGGATGAGAACAAAGCATCCCAGCAGGCGAGGTCTGCGTAACCACGATCCCTGCGCCGTATCCTGCGAGCCGGTCGAAAGCTTCAGCCACAAACAACGGCATACCTCGCAGAGTCACTTCGATCCACACGGTGACATTCTGGTCCGAGCGGTTAGCCGCATCGATGGCGGCAGACAACAGCTCAGCCGCCCTTCCCGTGGTGATGGCGGCCGCGGACCCGGCCGTACCGATGGTCATACGCAAAACCGGGAAGTTGCGATCCAATGCGTCGCTCCAAATTTTTGGATCAAACATGTCAGCTACTGCGTTGAGTGCGGCTGCGTCGGTCGCGTTGAATCCCATGGACACCCTTTAGTGATGAAGAACCGCTATGGTATTTGATGAATCGAATGGGGCGCCTTTTGTTCTTGCCGAAAGCCTCAATTAATCAACGTCGTTAATTAGCTGGCCCCGCGACGCACTTCGTTGATCGGCCGCAGCCATTCCACTGCTGCTGTAGCCGGTGCGCTCAGGTGGCCGGGAAAGCGCTGCAGCGTTGGGCGTCGCGCCGCGGCAGTCTCACGATCCCAGTGGAAGTGCACGGAGCCTTTGCCGAACTCGAGGCAAATCACTCGGCGCGTTTACGCGCGGTGATCTTGCGAATCGCCCCTTTTGAAGCCGGAACCTTGGGAGCTTTGCGCGCCGTATTAGCCGGTGTCACTGCGGATACGCCTGTGATGCTGACGGGAACGGGTTCCGCATTGCGCGAGGCATCAAACACCATATCTCCGCCTTGAGAAACCTCATAAACAGCCACCTTATCCACCCCAACCATACCTGTTGGCATTGCCTGGTGGACTTGGCCGGGCTCCGCCATGCGTGTCGTGATCGCAGCAAAACGCAGCTGGACCCCCAGGCGCCACCATCCACTCTTGATTCCATTGGCAGCAAAAAGCGCGGCAGCGACCTGCTGCCAGCTGAAAAGATGAGCCGGTTCGGCGACTTCGGCGCGCTTTGTAGGCCTAGGTTCCTTCATGTAAACATTTCCTTGCTCTGCGCCGAATCGGCCGCATCAAAAACAAACTCTTCTTCGTCGGCCGCCGACACGGTGACGATGGTCTTAAAGCCCTCAAGGCCACCGCGGTCCATCGCCTCAATAAGGGCCTGAGCCAACCGCTCGTCGGCTCGCCGCACGGCGAGCGCCTGCGCGAACGCGATGTCTTCGCGCCAACCTTCACCTTCGACAAAGCGCATCACATAGTCACAAGGCACTGCTTCCGTGGATTCAACGATGAACGCACGCACAGCGGCCGCAAGATAGCGCTTGTTGAAGCGCTCCAACCAGATCAATCGAAGCATGTTGCTCTCAGCCAGTGGCACTGGCGCGGAGCCCTTTTCCCACTTCGCGGCAATCTGGCTGCTCTTATCCCCGAGACGCCCAACGTCTTCCTGTGTCATGTCCAAGCTTTTGCGCAGGAAACGCAATTCCGGACCCGTCAAGGCGCCAGAGCGCATCGCGATTGCCCCCGCAAGGGCTTGATAGAGCCCATCGAGATCGCGATATGCGATCGCCCCATCCGGCCGCTCAAGCACCCCATCGAGCAAGTAGACATTGGGCAGGCCTACGCCCTTGAGTCTTCGCATTTCAGTTCACCTTCATGACCGTTATGACCGAGAAAGACGAGAGCTGGTCCCAGTCCCCATTGCAATCGTCAAGTCCGCCAACTGCAACGCGGATGTGAAGTCCTCGGTGTACTACGTTCGCACGCGACTCAGGGGGATTGCCTTGTTGCTCTGGACCGTAAGCAGTGCCTCTGCGAAGGCAGGTCAGAACATCATCATGGTCAAATCCGTCGTTGTCCATTTCGTCCTCGGCGTGCGGGATAAAAAAAACATTCAGGGAATCCCGCGCAACACGCTTGATAGCCTGTGTGAGCTTGGGATTCTCCTGACCGAACGTTGTTGCCATTCTATACAAATTATAGGTTCACCTTCTACAAAATCGGCAATCCCTCAAAGATTTATGAGGTCACCACTCTCGACGCGGCGTTCTGCAGACGCCCCCATCTAGGATCGAAAACCGCACCTAACGGCGTGTCTCTCGACTAGGGCTCGGGTCTCAGCCGCAGCCCGCGGTCATTCATCATGGCGCCCAGCGGGAGACTCACTTCAGCGGCACGTCCTTCAACAACGAATCGACCTCGTTCAAGTAGCTCTCGACTTCGCGAAGCCAATCCTGCGAGAACCGGGGATCGATCAGCATCCCTGCACTAGCCAGAGCGATCGGCTTGAGTTCGAAGGCATCAGCATTCACTTGTCGATTCTTGGCAATGGGCCACGACGAGCGTCAGCGTATGGTGCAGCACCAGATTGACAGGCAATCCTCCCCCAGCGTACAAAGCAGGCGCCAGGCAGATCGTCGACCCCAAAACGCCGCATACAAACCGAGCTTGGCCGCAAGGAGGATCACTTCATCGGAGAGATCCATGGCCTTCATTTGGAACCGCGTTCATGTGGTGCGTATCGCCTGCGCCTTCATCATCTCACTGCTCGGCGCATCGGGGCTCGCCTGGACGCAGGAGGCCGGGTCACCAGCGTCGGTTGCGCCTGCCGGCGAAGTCGACCCGATTGCCACCGCGCTGGCAATCGGGTCGTACAAGGAGTGCCTGACCAATAACGGACGCGTCACGTTCGCGTGCGGGGCGCAGAGCTGCCCGGGCGGCACGAAGTACCTTCGCACGATTAACAGGTCAATTCCAGAGTGCAACTCCTCGTCGTGCGTCAACATGAAAGCGCTGGGATGGAAAAAGGGCAACAAGACCAAGTTCTGCAGAAATCGAGGGTACGACGGGGTAAGGGCGGCATCAAGGCATGACTATGGCAAGGGCGGGTGCTGCTTCAAGAACAGCTGATCGCGCGCATTGCGCGAGCGCCCGTCATCGCCGCCGCCGTAGCTGAGCCCTATGGCGTCAGGGCATCGTACGTGCGCTCGCAGGCGATGCCGGCAATCCGGAGCCGGTCAGCGTATTCCGCCAGATCCCCCGCTCGTTGGTCAATCCGGCCGAGCACGTCAACGAGCAGCCCAATGGGGTCTTCACCAGACTTGCCCGGGCTTGGGGCGACAGAGCAGGCACGCGCGCGGGCTCGACTGGCGGCACCGGCGGCTGCATCGCGCACCCCGTCAGAAGCAGTGCGAGCAAGGCGAAGTGAATCTTCGAGGGACGCGATTCTGGCTTGAGCATGTTGAGCCTCCTGTGCGGTTGCCGCAGCGCGGCGCTGTTCTTCGGCGCGCTGTGCGCGATCGGCGAGGATGCGCAACTCCTGCTGTGCGATCTTGTAGGCGTCGAAGTCCTTGCGAACTTCAGCCTTTCCGGACCTGTAGACGAAGAAGTTTGAGAAGGTCAGCGCCGCAGCTAGTGCGATAGCGGCCCAAACCTTCGGATTGAGAAGTGCGGTCATACCGTCCTCCGGCCGGAGCAAAGTCGGCACTGAATGCGCGTAGGGATGCCCAGGAACACTCGGGTGCAGTCGCCGCAGCCCGAGACGTTCGCGGCGTTCCTTGCATGGTTGAACACGCAAGGCCCACAGCGCAAGGTCATCGGCTTGATGGCCGAGTTCGCAGCGATGGCCGGCTCTCGTCGCATCGAGTTCATTCGCCTCACCCTGCCGCAGATCGACGACGAGCTCGGCCGGATTCGACTGATGCGCGCGAAACAGCACGGCGGGTCAGTGCGCGTCGAAAAGGTGATGATCACCGCGGGAATGGAGGACTTGGTGCGGCGACTTCGTGCGCTTGAGCGACCCGATGGCTGCCTGCACGTCTTCACCACGCGGGACGGAAATCCGTACACCGATGACGGCTTCGCGTCGACCTGGCAGCGCGCGATGACCAAGGCACTCGAGGACAAGATCATCCCGAGGCGCTTCACCTTCCACGACCTTCGGGCCTACTACACGACTCAGCACAAGGACCAGTATGGCGGACTGCCAGAACTACACGCAGACATGAAGACCACTGCCAGGGTTTATGACCGCTCACGAGTCTCGACCCGAAAGGGGCTCAAGTAACCCCAGCCAGTGCCTCATGCCTCGATTTGGCCCGAAATAGGCGTGGCAGGCGACAATCGAAAGCCTATGACCATCAACCGAAGCCACGAATTTCTAACCAGCCTGGTGCGCGAATTTTGCAAGCTGAGCGAGGAGATGGAATGGCTTGAGTTCAAGCAGAACAAGGCTGAAGCACAGGAGATTGGTGAATACATCTCCGCCCTCGCAAATTCGGCAGCCTTCGCTGGCAAGGCGTTCGCGTACATGGTCTGGGGCGTCTCCGATGGCGATCACGAGGTCGTAGGAACAACTTTTCGATTCGCATCTGCCAAAGTGGGCAACGAGGAGCTAGAAAGCTGGTTGCTCCGAATGCTTCTGCCCAAGATTCATTTCCGATTTTTCGAGATCGATTTTGATGGGAAGTTGGTCTCCATTCTGGAGATTGAGCGGGCCCAGCACACGCCCGTGAGATTTTCCGGACATGAGTACATCCGCGTCGGATCGAACAAGAAGTTGTTGAAGGATTTTCAGGAGCGAGAGCGGGCACTTTGGCGAATCTTTGACAAGAGCCCCTTCGAAGCTGGTGTGGCAGCAGAGCGCCAGGCGGACTCGGAAGTCTTGGCCCTTCTTGACTATCCCAGTTACTTTGAACTTTTGGGCTTCCCTCTGCCAGAGGGAAGGGATGCAGTGTTGCAAGCGCTCGCAGCCGACAAGTTGATCGTAAAGTGCGATGCCGGTGGATGGAACATCACAAACTTGGGGGCTCTTTTGTTTGCCAGGCGCCTGGACGATTTCGCCAACCTCAAGCGCAAGGCAATGCGCGTGATCCTGTATCGCGCAAACGATCGAGTGGAGACCGTGCGCGAACAGGTCGGGGCGAAAGGATATGCCTCTGGCTTCGAAGGCCTCATCAGCTATGTCAACGGCTTGATCCCTGCCAACGAAGTCATCGGGCAAGCGCTCAGAAAAAGTGTTCCCATGTTTCCAGAGCTTGCCGTCCGCGAGTTAGTGGCGAACGCACTGATACACCAAGATCTTTCTGTGCATGGCAGCGGCCCGATGGTCGAGATTTTTGCGAATCGAATCGAGATTACGAATCCCGGCTCTCCTCTGATGGACACAAACAGGTTCATCGATACGCCTCCCTCCTCTAGAAACGAAGAGCTGGCCTCCCTGATGAGGCGCATCGGCATTTGCGAGGAGCGAGGGTCCGGCTGGGACAAGGTTGTCCACGAAACAGAGTTCTATCAACTCCCCGCTCCAGTCGCGGAAATCGCTGGCGATAACACGCGAGTAGTCCTCTTCGCACATCGCCCACTGTCTAGCATGGACAAGGGGGATCGGATACACGCGTGCTACCTGCACGCCTGCCTGAAGTACGTGATGCGGGACAACCTGACAAACGCCTCTTTGAGGGTCCGCTTCGGGGTAGAGGAGAAGAACAAGGCCGCAGTCTCTCGTTACATCAAGGAGGCTGTCGAGGCGGGAATGATCAAGGCATACGACGCCGACGCCGCCCGCAACCAGATGCGATACGTGCCGTTCTGGGCCTAGGTCATTGATGACAAGTGTTTTCGCTTGACATCTAGCTGCCGTCACCAAAGCTAAGTGCTTGATTTTGTTGCACAAAATCAGCTTGATTCTCATTGATGGTCAATTGACAGCACCGTCAACAAGCCAAACCGTTAGTAGCGTCCTAACAGCGTAGCACTGCTAACAGCAAGCTCTGCGCCTCTGCAAGTACTGACGCCATCGCTGACACTGCTAGTAGCAGCCCCACTCTGCGCGATCGTAGTAGCAGGTTTCTGTCACGGCGGCGGTAGTAGCGATCGCCCTCGCCCCACCCGTTATTAACGCGTTTTAATTGCGAAGAGAAAGTAGGAGCAGAACTCGGAGCAAAAGTAGCTCACCGAGCCTCGCCGACAACACAAATCCCACGGTGGGAATAAAACGGAAAAGGCGCTACAACTTTCATAGCTGTAGCGCCTTTTGGGTATTGGTGGCCTGGGGCGGAATCGAACCACCGACACGCGGATTTTCAATCCGCTGCTCTACCAACTGAGCTACCGGGCCTTGGTGTGCAGCCTTAAATTATACAGCGCTTCTGCGCCCTCTCGAAAGATCGACGCCAAGTTGTTTGAGCTTGCGGTAGAGATGGGTGCGTTCCAGGCCGGTCTTCTCGGCGACGCGGGTCATCGAGCCGTTCTCCATGGCCAGGTGGAATTCGAAGTAGGCCTTCTCGAAACCGTCGCGCGCGTCGCGCAGCGGGCGGTCGAGGTCGAAGCTCTGGGTCGACTGCGGGCCGGCGTCGGGCACCGGCACGGAGGCGAGCGAGGCCAGCAGCAGGCTGTCGCCGGTGGTGGTGATGGCGGCCGAGGGGTTGATGCCCGGGGCCGGGGGCACCACGCCGGCTGCCGCGCGCCTGGCGTTCTCGCGCGCGAGGCCCTGCTCCACGGCCTTCAGGAGCTTCTGCAGCGTGATGGGCTTCTCGAGGAACGCGAAGGCGCCGATGCGGGTGGCGTCGACGGCGGTGTCGATGGTGGCGTGGCCGCTCATCATGATGACGGGCATGCTCAGCAGCCCGGCGGTGGACCATTCCTTGAGCAGCGTGACGCCGTCGGTGTCGGGCATCCAGATGTCGAGCAGCACGAGGTCGGGCCGTGCGCGCTGCCGCGCTGCGCGTGCCTCGGCCGCGTTTTCCGCCAACTCCACGTTGTGGCCTTCGTCATTGAGAATTTCGAAGAGCAGGTCCCTAATGCCCAGCTCGTCATCGACCACGAGAATGTTTGCCATGAGTGCTGCTTGTTGTATGCGCCGGTATCTGCAATGTGTGTAGGGTCCGCCAGCCGCCCCATCGTCTGTGCGCGACGGGTTTCTTTCACGCTCAGGCGGCGGAAGACTTCGGATCTTCGGTGTGAGCGACCGCTGTTTGCGGCTCGCCTGCCAGCGCGAATGATAGCGAGACTTGCGCCCCTGCTACAGCCCCATCGACAACGCGGTTGGAAAGCTCGATGCGGGCGCCGTGCTCGTCGGCGATCTTCTTGACCACGGCCAGCCCCAAACCTGTACCTTTTGTTTTCGTGGTGACGTAGGGCTCGAAGGCGCGCTTGAGAATGTTCTCGGCAAAACCCGGCCCGCTGTCCTGCACGGTGAGGCGCACGCGCTGGCCCGAATCGCCCAGGCGGGTGCGGATGACGACCTCGCCGGCGCGGCCGGTGGTGCTGGCGGCGGCCTCGGCGGCGTCCTGGGCGTTCTGCAGCAGGTTGTGGATGACCTGGCGGATCTGCTGGGCGTCGCCGCGGATGGGCGGGCAGCGCTCGTCGAGCTCGGAGCGCAGCGCGATGGGCGCGTTCTCGGCGCTGTAGAGCTGGAGCACGTCGGCCAGCAGCGCGTTGAGGTCGACCGGCTTCAGGTCGGCCGCGGGCAGGCGGGCGTAGTCGCGGAACTCGTTGACCAGCCGCTTCATGGCGTCGACCTGGTCGACGATGGTCTTGACCGACTTGACGAGCACGGCCTGCTCGGACGGCGCGACCTTGCCCGAGAGCTTCATCTCGAGCCGCTCGGCCGAAAGCTGGATGGGCGTGAGCGGGTTCTTGATCTCGTGGGCCAGGCGGCGCGCCACTTCGCCCCAGGCCTGCGCGCGCTGTGCGGAGACGATCTCGGAAATGTCGTCGAACACCAGCAGCCGCGCGGCCCCCGGCAGTTCCGCGCCGCGCGCGACGATGTTGATGGCGCTGTCCTGCTGCGGCAGGTCGTTGCCGGTGGCGTGCAGCTCGAAGGCGTGCTGCCAGTGGTCCAGGCCGTGCTGCAGCCGCTCGACCTGGAATTCGTCGAACTGCTGCTGCACGCTGGTGCCGAAGTCGGCCAGCCCGGGCACCTGGGCGAGCGGCATGCCCTCGTAGGCGGCGAGTGGCGCACGCAGCACGCGGGTGGCGCCGGGGTTGGTGGAAAGGATGGTGCCCTTGGCGTCGAGCACGATCACGCCGGAGGTCAGGTTGTCCAGAATGGTCTGCAGGTTGGCGCGGGCGGCATCGAGCTGGCCCATGGTTTTTTCGACGGCGCCGCGGGCATCGGCCAGCTGCTGGGTCATGACGGCGAAGGAGCGCGTGAGGCCGCCCAGCTCGTCCTTGCCCTGCAGCACGGCGGTCGGCCGCAGGTCGCCGCCGGCCACCTGGCGAACGCCGTCCGCCAGCACGAGCAGCGGCCGCGCGAGCTGGTTGCCGAACAGCACGGCCAGCAGCACGGCGCCGAACACGGCCAGGAAAAGGCTCAGCGTGAGGGTGCCGATGTACATGCGCCGCAGGCCCTCGCGGGCCAGCGCCCGCTCCTGGTATTCGCGGTTGGCCTCCTGCACGGCGAGTGCGTTGGCCACCACCGCGGGCGGCAGGGGCTGCGTCACCTGCAGGAAGCGCGGCGCCGTGTCGAAGTCGAAGCCCGGCCGCTGCACCATCGCGAGGGCGCGCACGCTGGCGGGCGGCAGGTTGGCGCCCGGCGCGGCGGTTTCGTCCAGGCCTTCGATATGGGCGATGGCGCGGTCGGCGCGCACCTGCCGCAACTGCTGGGTGGTCGGCCGCTCGGGGTTGAGCTGGAAGCGCGAGGCGCCGGCGCCGGCCACCAGCTGACCGGTGCCGGTCCAGAGCACGACGTCGCTGGCCTGGAGCTGGTCGCGGATGCGCTCGAGGACAAGGCCGGCGCTCGCATCGGGCACCTGCACCAGCTGGGCGCTGGCCACGCGCGTCTTGGCGGCCAGGTCGTCCGCGAGCGAGTCGAGCGTGGCGCGGCCGAGGTTCAGGCCGGCGTCGAGTGCGCCCTCCACCTTGACGTCGAACCAGCTTTCGATCGAACGCGCGACGAACTGGTAGGACACCACGTAGACCAGCGCGCCCGGCACCACGCCCACCAGCGCGAAGATGGCCGCAAGCTTGATGAGCAGGCGGCTGCCGAACTTGCCCTGGCGCAGCCGCCGCAGCAGCCGGAAGGCGACCCAGCCGATCACCAGCACCAGCAGCACCGCCACCACCACGTTGATGCCGAACAGGCGCACGTAGTA
Source organism: Variovorax sp. SPNA7 (assembly GCF_033807855.1). Lineage (NCBI taxonomy): Bacteria > Pseudomonadati > Pseudomonadota > Betaproteobacteria > Burkholderiales > Comamonadaceae > Variovorax > Variovorax sp. SPNA7. The sequence goes on along the minus strand of NZ_CP138513.1, from coordinate 674,088 downwards.
GCGCTCGTACAGCGCGCGGTTGTTGGTGGCCTGGGCCAGCAGGAACATCAGCACCAGGCCGATGGCCGTGACCAGCGCGGCGCCCACGCCCACGGCCCAGCGGACCGCGCGCGAGCGGCGTGCGGCGGGCGTGGCCGCTGCGCCGCTGCGCGGCTTGTTGCTCACCGCTGCTTCTCCAGCACCAGCTTGGCGCTGCGCTCGGCCACGATGTTCCAGTCGGCCTGGCCGACCACGCCGATCTGGAACGGGCGCGGCAGCTGCGAGGTGTCGAGCCGGAAGCGGAACACGACCTGGTGCAGCGGCTCGTCGCCGACCTCGGCCACGTCGCCCAGCCGCAGCCGGCCGACGCGCTTGACGGCGTCCATGGCGTCGGCAAGGCTGTCGAAGTTCTGGTTCAGCGAGACGCCGAATCCCGCGGTGCCGGTGATGGGCACCGGCGACACGTTGAGCCGCCAGCGGCGCGTGAGCGGCTGGTAGGCCAGGCGCATGTGGCGCGTGACCTGCGCCACCTTGCGGTCGGTCCAGTACCAGCGCTCCTGGAAGACCTCGGCCTCGGCCACGAAGTAGATGGCAATGCCCTTGTCGAGCACCTCCTCGACCAGCGAGGGCAGCTCGAACTGCACCGCCGCCGTGAGATAGACGCCGTCGTCGGCCTGCTCCAGCCGCATCTGGGTGACCGATGGCACGACGCGCCCCTGCGCCACCGCAATCGGGAGCAGGCAGGTCAGCAGCAATGCCCAGGCCAGCACGAGCCCGGCCAGCGGCGCCAGGGCGCGCCGCCTGCGGGCCTCAGCGCGGACGTTTTTCAAGCAGGGCGTAGAAGAAGCCGTCGTGGTCACCTGAGGGATTGTCCGGGACGGCGCGGGCATTCGCCCCGCTTTGGGGAAGCAAATGGCCCGGCGATGCCCCCAATCGGGCATCGGTGTTGTGCGCAAGGAACGCATCGATTTGCTGCGAGCCCTCTTCCCGGAATACGGAACAGGTGCAGTAGAGCAGCCGGCCGCCGGGCCGGACCAGGGGCCAGAGAGCCGCGAGCAGCGCCGCCTGCTGGACCGCCAGCTGGGCGGTGTCGCTCTCGCGGCGCAGCCAGCGCACGTCGGGATGGCGCCGGACGATGCCCGAAGCGGTGCACGGCGCATCGAGCAGGATGGCGTCGAAGGGCGTGCCGTCCCACCAGGCGGATGGCCGCGCGGCATCGGCCACCACCACCTGGGCGGACAGGCCGAGCCGGCCCAGGGTTTCGTCGATGCGGCGGCTGCGGGCGGCATCGACCTCGAGCGCCGTCACCTCAACGGCCGCCGGGCCGGCAAACTCCAGCAGGTGCGCGGTCTTGCCGCCGGGAGCGGCGCAGGCATCGAGCACGCGCAGGGGCACTGCCCCGGCCGCCGGCAGCAGGCCTTCGAGCAGCAGCGGCGCGGCCAGCTGCGCGGCGGCGTCCTGCACCGAGCATTCGCCGTCGGCAAAACCCGGCAGCTGCTGCACCGGGCGCGCGCGCGCCAGCTGCAGGCCCGCCTGCCCCACCCGGACGGCCTCGAGGCCCACCGCCTGCAGCGCCAGCTGATAGGAGGCCACGGTGGTCTTCTGGAGGTTGACGCGCAGCGTCATCGGCGGCTGCGCGTTGTCGGCGGCAAGCACGCGCTGCCAGTCCCGCGGATGGTCGCGCTTGAGCCGCTCGATCCACCAGCGCGGATGGTTCCACTGCGCCACCGGCTCATGGTCGGTCGCGGCCACGAGTTCGTCGCGCTCGCGCAGGAAGCGCCGCAGGCAGGCATTGATGAAGCTCGCCTGCGCGCGCGTGGCGGGATTGCGCTTTGCCGCCTCGACGGCCTGGTCGACCAGCGTGAAGGGTTCGTAGGGCGCGTGCTGCGCATCCCAGGCCAGTGCCAATGCGGTGCACAGGAGCGCGTCGGGCAGCGGCGGCGGCGTGCGCTTGGCCAGGTGGCGGCGCAGGGCCTCGGCGCGGCCGAGCCAGCGCAGCACCTGGAAGCCGAGCGCCTGCACGCCGGGGCGCATCGCGGGCTCGACGGCTTCGAACGCGACGGTGCCCGAGCTGCCGGCGCGAATCGACGCGAGCGCCGCCGCGGTCAGCTGCAGCTGGCGCCACAGCGGAGGTTGCATCGGCGGCGCAGTGCCGGCGGAATGATCGGAAGATAGTTCTGACAAGTTGGGGCGATGGTAAGGGGCGTCAACGGGCGCGCCGCAGGTGCGGCGCCCCGCGAGCGTACGAAGAAAAAATGCAACGCCGGCGTCTGGACAACTTCAAAGCAGCGGCGCGGCCGGGCGCAAACGCACCATCCATGCCACCAGCAGCGCCGGAAACTGGACGATGGCGGCGTTGTACTGCCCCACCGCCAGGTTGAACTGGCTGCGTGCGATTTCCGCCGCGGCCGAAGGCTCGGGCCAGGCCATGGGTTCGAGCGTGCCGGAGGCCGCACCGGCGCCGGCCGGCAGCAGCAGCGCCGGCCGCGAGAGCGTTCCGTCCGCCTCGAAGACCGTCACCGCGTCCGGATGCTGGCGCTGCCAGGCCGTGATCAGCACCTGCAGCGCCGTGGCCAGCGCGGCCATGGCGCCGGGGTCGAGCGGATGCAGCCGGGTGGCGCCCAGCAGGGTCGCAAGCTGGGTGGTGGCGGCCTGCAGCGGTGCCACGGCCGACGAATGGCCGGACGCGTCCTTTTCCGGCAGCGCGGCCGTGATGCTGGCCTGGACGAAATCCAGCTGCTTCCGAAGGGCCGCATCGAGCGTGGCATAGGCCTGGAGCACGGCAGCGCGCAGCCGCACGAGCCGGTTGTACGCGCCCACGAACCAGAACAGGAGCACGGCAATGACGATCCAGCCGACCATCGAATCGGGCAACACGCTCATCGGCAAAAACGCTTCGCAATAGACAACTCAAAGAAAAACGCCCCCCAACCGGGGGCGGTCGGGGGGCGTCGGATACCGGTCATGGCCGGTGATGCTAACCAGTTATTCGGACGCGGCGCCTTCGCTGGCGTCGGCCGTGGTGGAAACATCGCTGGTCGAACCGGCCAGTTCGGCGGCTTCGGATTCGGCGATGGCGCGGCGCTCGGCCTCGTCCATCTGATCCTTGGCCTTGCGCGCCTGGTGGTAGGCCATGCCGGTGCCCGCTGGGATCAGGCGGCCGACGATGACGTTTTCCTTCAGGCCGCGCAGCTCGTCGCGCTTGCCCATGATCGCGGCTTCGGTCAGCACGCGCGTCGTTTCCTGGAACGAAGCGGCAGAGATGAACGAGTCGGTCGACAGCGATGCCTTCGTGATACCCAGCAGCAGGTTGGTGAACGTCGCGGGGATCTTGCCTTCGGCGCGCAGTGCGTCGTTGGTGTTGAGCATTTCGCTGCGTTCGACCTGTTCGCCGGAGATGTAGCCGGTCTCGCCGATGTTGTCGACCACGACGCGGCGCAGCATCTGGCGAACGATCACCTCGATGTGCTTGTCGTTGATCTTCACGCCCTGCAGGCGGTACACGTCCTGCACTTCGTCCACGATGTAGCGCGCGAGTTCTTCCGAACCCAGCAGGCGCAGGATGTCCTGCGGGTCCGCCGGACCGTCGACCACGCTTTCGCCCTTGTTCACCACCTGGCCTTCGTGCACCAGGATGTTCTTTTCCTTCGGCACGAGGTCTTCCCAGACGGTGCCTTCGGGATCGGTGATCTGCAGGCGGATCTTGCCCTTCGTTTCCTTGCCGAACGACACGGTACCGGTCATTTCGGCCAGCATGCCCTTGTCCTTCGGCGAACGGGCTTCGAACAGCTCGGCAACGCGCGGCAGACCGCCGGTGATGTCGCGGGTCTTCTGGCCTTCGACCGGAATACGCGCCAGCACTTCGCCGGGGCCCACGTCCTGGCCGTCGCGGATCTGCACCAGGGCGCCGATCGGGAAGCCGATCGTCACCGAGTGGTCGGTGCCCGGGATCTTCACTTCGGCACCGGAGGCGTCGATGAGCTTCACCTGCGGGCGCACGACCTTGGCAGCGCCGCGGCGCTTCGGATCGATCACGACCAGGGTCGACAGGCCGGTCACTTCGTCCACCTGCTTGGCGACGGTGAGGCCTTCTTCCACGTTCTCGAACTGCGTCTTGCCGGCGAATTCCGTGATGATCGGGCGCGTCAGCGGATCCCAGTTGGCGAGCACGTGGCCGGCCTTGATCTGCTGGTCGGCCTTGACCGCCAGGATCGCGCCGTACGGCACCTTGTGGCGTTCGCGCTCGCGGCCGTGTTCGTCATGGATGACGATCTCGCCCGAACGTGCAATCACCACCAGCTCGTTCTTGCTGTTGGTCACGTAGCGCATCGTGGCGTTGAAGCCGATCACGCCGTTGGACTTGGCTTCGACGCTCGAGGCCACGGCCGCACGCGATGCCGCACCACCGATGTGGAAGGTACGCATCGTGAGCTGCGTGCCGGGTTCGCCGATGGACTGCGCAGCGATCACACCGACAGCTTCGCCGATGTTGATCAGGCCACCGCGGCCCAGATCGCGGCCGTAGCAGGTCGCGCAGATGCCGAAGCGGGTTTCGCAGGTCAGCGCGGTACGCACCTTGACCTCGTCGACGCCTTGCGCCTCGAGCTCTTCGATGTTGTCCTCGTCGAACATCTCGCCGGCCTTCAGCAGCACCGAGCGGTTTTCCGGGTGCAGCACGTCGTCGGCAGCCGAGCGGCCGAGGATACGGTCGCGCAGCGATTCGATCACTTCACCGCCTTCGACGATGGCGCGCATCAGGTAGCCGCCGTGCGTGCCGCAGTCCTGCTCGGTCACGACCAGGTCTTGCGTCACGTCGACCAGACGGCGGGTCAGGTAGCCCGAGTTCGCCGTCTTCAGCGCCGTGTCGGCCAGACCCTTTCGGGCACCGTGGGTGGAGATGAAGTACTCCAGCACGTTCAGGCCTTCGCGGAAGTTCGCGGTGATGGGCGTCTCGATGATCGAGCCGTCCGGCTTGGCCATCAGGCCACGCATGCCGGCCACCTGGCGGATCTGCGCTGCGGAACCGCGGGCGCCGGAGTCGGCCATCATGTAGATGGAGTTGAACGACTCCTGCTCCACTTCCTTGCCGTGGCGGTCGATGACCTTCTGCTTCGACAGCTTGGCCATCATGACCTTCGACACTTCGTCGCCGGCCTTGCCCCAGATGTCCACCACCTTGTTGTAGCGTTCGCCGGAAGTCACCAGACCGGAGACGTACTGCTGCTCGATCTCCTTCACTTCCTTGGCCGAGCGCTCGATGATGCCGTGCTTTTCAGCGGGCACCAGCATGTCGTCGATGGCGATCGAGATGCCGGCCTTGGTGGCCAGACGGAAGCCGTTCTGCAGCAGCTTGTCGGCGAACACCACGGTCTCTTTCAGGCCGCACTTGCGGAACGAGACGTTGATGAGCTTGGAAATTTCCTTCTTCTTCAGCGCCTTGTTGATGTTCGAGAACGGCAGGCCCTTGGGCAGGATCTCGGACAGCAGTGCACGGCCCACGGTGGTGTCCACCAGCGACGTGGAAGGCGTGAATTCGCCGGTTTCCTTGTCCTTGGTGTATTCCGTGATGCGCACTGCCACCTTGGCGGTCAGTTCGACTTCGTTGGCGTCGAGCGCGCGCTGCACTTCACCGATGTCGGAGAAGATCAGGCCCTCGCCCTTGCCGTTGATGCGGTCGCGGGTCGTGTAGTACAGACCCAGCACCACGTCCTGCGAAGGAACGATCGACGGTTCGCCCGAAGCCGGGAACAGCACGTTGTTGGAGGCCAGCATCAGCGTGCGGGCTTCCATCTGCGCTTCCACCGACAGCGGCACGTGGACGGCCATCTGGTCGCCGTCGAAGTCGGCGTTGAAGGCCGCGCAAACCAGCGGATGCAGCTGGATCGCCTTGCCTTCGATCAGGATCGGCTCGAACGCCTGGATGCCCAAACGGTGCAGCGTAGGCGCACGGTTCAGCATGACCGGGTGTTCCTTGATCACTTCTTCCAGGATGTCCCAGACCACCGGCGTGCCCGATTCGACTTCCTTCTTGGCAGCCTTGATCGTGGTCGCGATGCCCATGGCTTCGAGGCGCGAGAAGATGAAGGGCTTGAACAGCTCGAGCGCCATCAGCTTCGGCAGGCCGCACTGGTGCAGCTTGAGCGTTGGGCCCACCACGATGACCGACCGGCCCGAGTAGTCGACGCGCTTGCCCAGCAGATTCTGGCGGAAGCGGCCGCTCTTGCCCTTGATCATGTCGGCGAGCGACTTGAGCGCGCGCTTGTTGGCGCCCGTCATGGCCTTGCCGCGGCGGCCGTTGTCCAGCAGCGAGTCGACAGCTTCTTGCAGCATCCGCTTTTCATTGCGAGCAATGATTTCCGGAGCCTTGAGCTCCAGCAGGCGGCGCAGGCGCGAATTGCGGTTGATGACGCGGCGGTACAGGTCGTTCAGGTCGGAGGTCGCGAAGCGGCCGCCGTCCAGCGGCACCAGCGGACGCAGGTCCGGCGGCAGCACGGGCAGCACGTCGAGCACCATCCATTCGGGCTTGATGCCCGACTTGCGGAAGGCCTCGAGCACCTTCAGGCGCTTGGAGTTCTTCTTGACCTTGACTTCGGAGCCGGTCAGGTCGCCGCGCAGGCGTTCGATCTCGCTGTCGAGTTCGATGCCTTCGAGCAGGTCCTTGATGCCTTCGGCGCCCATCTTGGCGACGAACTCGTCGCCGTATTCCTTGCGCTTCGCGTCATAGTCGTCCTCGGACATGATGCCGAACTTCTTCAGCGGGGTCATGCCGGGGTCGGTGATCACGTAGGCTTCGAAGTACAGCACGCGTTCGATGTCGCGCAGCGTCATGTCGAGCACGAGGCCCAGGCGCGACGGCAGCGACTTCAGGAACCAGATGTGCGCGCAGGGCGCGGCCAGGTCGATGTGGCCCATGCGCTCGCGGCGCACCTTGGTCTGCGTGACTTCGACGCCGCACTTCTCGCAGATCACGCCGCGGTGCTTCAGGCGCTTGTACTTGCCGCACAGGCACTCGTAGTCCTTGATGGGGCCGAAGATCTTGGCGCAGAAGAGGCCGTCGCGCTCGGGCTTGAACGTGCGGTAGTTGATCGTCTCGGGCTTCTTCACCTCGCCGAAAGACCACGAACGGATCTTCTCGGGCGAAGCCATGCCGATCTTGATGGCATCGAAATGCTCATCGGGCGTGAATTGCTTGAACAGGTCGAGTAGCGATTTCATAAGACTCTTTCCCTTTTCAAATTAAGAACGCTCGAGCTCGATGTCGAGCCCCAGCGAACGAATTTCCTTGACCAGCACGTTGAACGATTCCGGCATGCCGGCTTCGATCGAGTGCTCGCCCTTGACGATGCTTTCGTACACCTTGGTACGGCCTTGCACGTCGTCGGACTTCACGGTCAGCATTTCCTGCAGCACGTAGGCGGCGCCGTAGGCTTCCAGCGCCCACACTTCCATTTCGCCGAAACGCTGGCCGCCGAACTGCGCCTTGCCGCCCAGCGGCTGCTGGGTGACGAGCGAGTACGGGCCGGTCGAACGGGCGTGCATCTTGTCGTCCACCAGGTGATGCAGCTTCAGGAAGTGCATGTAGCCGACGGTGACGGGACGCTCGAACTGGTCGCCGGTGCGGCCGTCGTACAGGTAGGCCTGCGTGCGCGTCTCGGTCAGGCCCTTGAGCTTGGCGATGTCGTCCGGATAGGCGAGCTTCAGCATGCCGCGGATTTCATCTTCCGAGGCGCCGTCGAACACCGGCGTGGCGAAGGTCGCACCGCTCTGCAGGTTGGCTGCCATTTCGAGCACGTCGGTATCGCTCAGCTGGCTGAGGTCTTCCTTGCGGCCCGAGCCGTTGTACAGCTGCTCCATGAACTTGCGCAGTTCGGCCACCTTGGCCTCCTGCTGCAGCAGGTCGCCGATGCGGTGGCCGATGCCCTTGCCGGCCCAGCCCAGGTGCACTTCGAGCACCTGGCCCACGTTCATCCGCGAAGGCACGCCCAGCGGATTCAGGCAGATGTCGCACGGCGTGCCGTCGGCCATGTGGGGCATGTCTTCGACCGGAACGATCTTCGACACCACACCCTTGTTGCCGTGGCGGCCCGCCATCTTGTCGCCGGGCTGCAGGCGGCGCTTGACGGCCAGGTAGACCTTGACCATCTTGAGCACGCCCGCGGGCAGCTCGTCGCCCTGCGTGAGCTTCTTGCGCTTTTCCTCGAACGCGAGGTCGAAGCTGTGGCGCGTCTGCTCCAGCGAGTTCTTGATCGACTCGAGCTGCGTGGCCACTTCGTCGTCCGCCGGGCGGATGTCGAACCAGTGGAACTTCTCGACCGACGACAGGTAGGCCTTGTCGAGCTTGGTGCCCTTGGCCAGCTTGTTCGGGCCGCCGTTGGCGACCTTGCCGGTCAGGAGCTTCTCGATACGGTCGAACGCGTCGGCTTCGACGATGCGAAGCTGGTCGTTCAGGTCGAGGCGGAAGCGCTTGAGCTCGTCGTCGATGATCTGCTGGGCGCGCTTGTCGCGCGTGATGCCTTCGCGGGTGAACACCTGCACGTCGATCACGGTGCCTTGCGAGCCCTGGTCCACGCGCAGCGAGGTGTCCTTCACGTCGGAAGCCTTCTCGCCGAAGATGGCGCGAAGCAGCTTCTCTTCTGGCGTCAGCGTGGTCTCGCCCTTCGGCGTGACCTTGCCCACCAGCGTGTCGCCCGGCTGCACTTCGGCACCCACGTAGATGATGCCGGACTCGTCCAGGCGGTTGAGCTGCTGCTCGGCCAGGTTCGGGATGTCGCGCGTGATTTCTTCGGCACCGAGCTTGGTGTCGCGGGCCATCACCACCAGTTCCTCGATGTGGATCGAGGTGTAGCGGTCTTCGGCGACGACGCGTTCCGAGATCAGGATCGAGTCTTCGAAGTTGTAGCCGTTCCAGGGCATGAACGCGATCAGCATGTTCTGGCCGAGGGCCAGTTCGCCGAGGTCGGTCGATGCGCCGTCGGCCACCACGTCGCCCTTGGCGATCTTGTCGCCGCGCTTGACGATCGGGCGCTGGTGGATGTTGGTGTTCTGGTTCGAACGCTGATACTTGATCAGGTTGTAGATGTCCACACCGACTTCACCGGCTGCCGCTTCGGCGTCGTTCACGCGCACCACGATGCGGGTCGCGTCGACGTAGTCGACGATACCGCCGCGGGTGGCCGTGACCACGGTGCCGGAGTCGACCGCGGAGACGCGCTCGATGCCGGTGCCGACCATCGGCTTCTCGGGGCGCAGCACCGGCACGGCCTGGCGCTGCATGTTGGCGCCCATCAGCGCGCGGTTCGCGTCGTCGTGCTCGAGGAACGGCACGAGCGAAGCAGCCACCGACACGATCTGTGCGGGCGACACGTCCATGTACTGGATGCGCTCGGCACCCACCAGGATCGATTCGCCGGCTTCACGCGCGGAGACCAGGTCGCCGGTCAGCTTGCCTTCCTTGTCCAGCACCGCATTGGCCTGGGCGATGACGTACTTGCCTTCCTCGATGGCCGACAGGTAGTCGATCTCGTTGGTGACCTTGCTGTCGACCACGCGGCGGTACGGCGTCTCGATGAAGCCGTATTCGTTCAGGCGGGCGTACAGGGCCAGCGAGTTGATCAGGCCGATGTTCGGGCCTTCAGGCGTTTCGATCGGGCACACGCGGCCGTAGTGGGTCACGTGCACGTCGCGCACTTCGAAGCCGGCACGCTCGCGCGTCAGACCGCCCGGGCCAAGGGCCGACACGCGGCGCTTGTGGGTGATTTCGGACAGCGGGTTCGTCTGGTCCATGAACTGCGACAGCTGCGAGGCGCCGAAGAACTCCTTCAGCGCGGCCGAGATCGGCTTGCTGTTGATCAGGTCGTGCGGCATCAGCGGCTCTTGCTCCGCTTGACCCAGACGTTCCTTCACGGCCTTCTCGATGCGGGCGAGGCCGGTGCGGTACTGGTTCTCGGCCAGTTCGCCGACGCAACGCACGCGGCGGTTGCCCAGGTGGTCGATGTCGTCGACTTCGCCGTTGCCGTTGCGCAGGTCCACGAGGATCTTGACCACGGCCAGGATGTCTTCGTTGGTCAGCACCATCGGGCCGGTCGATTCGTCGCGGCCGACCTTGGCGTTGAACTTCATGCGGCCGACGCGCGACAGGTCGTACGTGTCCGGGTTGTAGAACAGGCGCTGGAACAGGGCCTGCACCGCGTCTTCCGTCGGCGGCTCGCCGGGGCGCATCATGCGGTAGATGGCCACGCGCGCTGCGAACTCGTCCACCGTCTCGTCGATGCGCAGGGTCTGCGAGATGTACGCGCCCTGGTCGAGTTCGTTGGTGTAGATCACCTGGATGTCCTGCACGCCGGCCGTGCGCAGCTTCTTCAGCAGTGCTTCGGTCAGTTCGTCGTTGGCCTTGGCCAGGATCTCGCCGGAGTCGGCGTCGACGATGTTGCGGGCAATGACGCGGCCGACCAGGAAGTCTTCCGGCACGCTGATGTGCGTGGTGCCCGACTGCTCGAGCTCGCGCGTGTGGCGCGCGGTCACGCGCTTGTCCTTGGCGACCACGACCTTGCCCGACTTGTCGGTGATGTCGAAGCGCGCGACTTCGCCGCGCAGGCGCTCGGGAACGAATTCCATCTGCGCGCCGCTGTCCATCAGGCGGAAGTTGTCGTTCACGAAGAAGTTCGCGAGGATCGATTCCGGGTTCAGGCCGATGGCCTTCAGCAGGATCGTGACCGGCATCTTGCGGCGGCGGTCGACGCGGAAGTACAGCATGTCCTTCGGGTCGAACTCGAAGTCGAGCCACGAACCGCGGTAGGGAATCACGCGGGCCGAGAACAGCAGCTTGCCCGAGCTGTGCGTCTTGCCCTTGTCGTGCTCGAAGAACACGCCCGGCGAACGGTGCAGCTGCGAGACGATCACGCGCTCGGTGCCGTTGATGATGAACGAACCCTTTTCGGTCATGAGCGGCACTTCGCCCATGTAGACCTCTTGTTCCTTCACTTCCTTGACCACCTTCGACTGCGAGGTCGACGATTCGCGGTCATAGATGATGAGCTGGACCTTGGCGCGCACGGCCGAGGCGAAGGTCAGGCCGCGGGTCTGGCATTCGCGCACGTCGAAGGCCGGCTTCGCGAGGTTGTACTCGAGGAACTTCATCTCGACAAAACCATTGTGCGAGACGATCGGGAAGGCAGCGTCGAACGCGGCCTGCAGGCCTTCGACGGTGCGTTGCTTGGGAGGAATGCCGGCTTGCAGGAACGCGGTGTACGCGTCTTTCTGCATCTGCAGCAGGTAGGGGATTTCTACGACGCTGTCGCGATTGCCGAAACTTTTTCGGATGCGCTTGCGTTCGGTGTAACTGTACGCGGACGATTGGGCCATGAGAGCTCCGGAGCTTGAGATCTTCAGCGACTTGTCAGCAGTGCCGAGGCACCACTGCTTGGCGGCTGGCCACTACCAGCCGTTGGCGGACAGCGATGCGTTGCACATCGCCCGAACCAAGGGGTCTTCTGCAGTCGGGGTCAGAAGACACTCGAAAACCGTCTTTTTTCCGGTTTTCGGGTGCGCTCTGAAAGCGGCAAAGGCTGGAGGGCCTTTTCAGGCACCTCCAGCCCTCTAGCGGGTCTGAATTACTTCAGTTCCACCTTGGCGCCGGCGTCTTCCAGCTTCTTCTTGGCGGCTTCAGCGTCAGCCTTCGACAGGCCTTCCTTGACAGCCTTGGGAGCGGCTTCCACCAGGTCCTTGGCTTCCTTGAGGCCCAGGCCGGTGATTTCGCGCACGGCCTTGATCGCCGAAACCTTGTTCGCGCCTGCATCCATCAGCATGACGTTGAACTCGGTCTGCTCTTCAGCCACGACGGCAGCAGCGCCACCGCCAGCAGCCGGAGCCGACATTGCCGCGGCGCTCACGCCGAACTTCTCTTCGATGGCTTTCACCAGGTCGTTGAGTTCCAGGACCGTCATGCTGTCGAGCGCGGTCAGAAATGCGTCTTTATCGAATGCCATTTTTGTTTCCTAACAATTGGGTTGAATATTTCAAACGCAAGGCTCAAGCAGCCTGCGCTTCTGCCGGTGCATCGGCGGGTGCAGCTTCGCCACCACCGCGCTTCTCGGCCAGCGCCGCGAGCACGCGGGCGGTACGAGAGATCGGGGATTGCATCAAGCCCAGCAATTGCGCCAGCAGCACTTCCTTGGAAGGGATGTTGGCCAGTTGCTTCACGCCGTTCACGTCCAGGGCCTTGCCGCCGAATGCGCCGCCGCGAATCACCAACTTGTCGTTGGTCTTCGCGAAATCGGCCACCACCTTGGCGGCGGCCACTGCGTCTTCGGAAAAGCCATAGATCAGCGGGCCGGTCATCTGGTCGCCAACAATCTCAAATGCGCTACCAGCGACAGCACGGCGTGCCAGCGTGTTCTTCAACACGCTGAGGGTCACACCCTTGCTGCGAGCTTCGCTGCGCAGTTTGGTCATATCGGCCACCGTGATGCCACGGTATTCCGCCATCACGAGCGTTTGAGCTTTAGCGGCGAGGCTGGTCACATCACTGATGACCGCTTCTTTCTCACTGCGATTCAGACTCAAGGTCTACTCCTTTTAATGCGACCTTCGGCCGGGGCCTCGGATCGCGCTTCATGCAGCGACCAACTGTCAGGAACAAAAAAACAAATTCCTTGCAGTGGGGTCGCCATCTGCGCTGGATACCGGAAGGATCGATCCGGCGATTAAGTGCAGCGCCCTGCACACCAGCGGTCTTGGATGGCCCGCGGCAACTGGAGCTGCCGCGACCCACCACATCTGCCCTCTCCTTGCGGATCGGGCAAATCTCTTCTTTAGCTCGCCGCGATGGTCTGCGTGTCCACGCGGACACCCAGGCCCATGGTCGACGACACAGCCACCTTGCGCAGGTACACGCCCTTGCTGGTCGCCGGCTTGGCCTTGACCAGAGCGTCGATCAGCGCGGCGAGGTTGCCTTGCAGCTTGTCGTTGTCGAACGAGCGGCGGCCGATCGTGCCGTGCACGATGCCGGCCTTGTCGACGCGGAACTGGACCTGGCCTGCCTTGGCGTTCTTGACAGCCGTGGCGACGTCCGGGGTCACCGTGCCAACCTTGGGGTTGGGCATCAGGCCGCGCGGGCCGAGGATCTGGCCGAGCGTACCGACCACGCGCATGGCGTCGGGGGCCGCAATCACGACGTCGAAAGGCATGTCGCCAGCCTTGACCATGGCAGCCAGGTCGTCCATGCCGACGATGTCGGCGCCGGCGGCCTTGGCTTCTTCAGCCTTGGCGCCCTGGGCGAACACGGCCACGCGCTTGGTCTTGCCGGTGCCGTTGGGCAGCACGACGGCGCCGCGCACGACCTGGTCCGACTTCTTCGCGTCGATGCCGAGCTGCACGGCCACGTCGATCGATTCGTCGAACTTGGCGGTGGCGGCGTCCTTGACGATGACGATCGCGTCAACCAGCGGGTACAGCTTGTTGCTGTCGACCTTGCCTGCGAGCGCTTTTTGCTTCTTGGTGATCTTGGCCATTTACACGCCCTCCACATTCACGCCCATCGAGCGGGCAGTACCGGCGATGGTGCGAACCGCGGCGTCCATGTCGGCAGCCGTCAGGTCCTTCATCTTGGTCTTGGCGATTTCCTCGAGCTGAGCGCGCGTGATCTTGCCGACCTTGTCGAGGTGCGGACGAGCCGAACCCTTGTCCAGCTTGATCGCCTTCTTGATCAGCACGCCAGCGGGCGGCGACTTGATGATGAAGGTGAAGCTCTTGTCGGCGAACGCGGTGATGACCACCGGCAGCGCCAGACCCGGCTCGTAGCTCTGCGTCTGCGCATTGAACGCCTTGCAGAACTCCATGATGTTCAGACCACGTTGGCCCAGTGCGGGACCGATCGGTGGTGACGGGTTGGCCTTGCCAGCTGGCACTTGCAGCTTGACGAAGCCGACGATTTTTTTCGCCATTTTTTGCTCCTTGCGGGTGATAGCGCCTTGGCTTTCGCCGCAGCTCCCCGGGGGTTAGACGACTCTTCTGCTCAAGGCCGCGCACCGAGTCGGATAGCGCGCAACCGGAAATGGTTCAGGCCTTTCGGCCCGAAGCTCAGGTCTTCTCGACCTGGCTGAACTCGAGCTCCACGGGTGTCGCGCGGCCGAAGATCATGACCGACACGCTGACCTTGCTCTTCTCGTAGTTGACTTCCTCGACGGTGCCGTTGAAGTCGGTGAACGGGCCTTCCTTGACGCGCACGAATTCGCCGACGGTGAACTCGACCTTGTGGCGCGGCTTCTCGGTGCCCTGCTGCATCTGGCTGACGATGCCTTCGACCTCTTTCTGCGAGATCGGGGCCGGACGGTTCTTGGCGCCGCCAACGAAGCCCGTCACCTTGTTGGTGTGCTTCACCAGGTGCCAGCTCTCGTCGTCCATGATCATTTCGACCAGCACGTAGCCCGGGAAGAAGCGGCGCTCGGTGGTGCGCTTCTGGCCGTTCTTGATCTCGACCACTTCTTCGGTCGGCACCAGGATGCGGCCGAACTTGTCCTGCATGCCGGCGCGGTTGATGCGCTCGATGATGTTGCGCTCGACGGCCTTTTCCATGCCCGAATAGGCATGCACCACGTACCAACGCAGATCGGGGTTGGCGGCGGGAGCCAGCACGGAGGTGTTTTCTTCCTCGGGGCTGCTCGGCGTGGTTTCAACTACGTCGTCGGTCATTTATTTTCTCCAGCCCAGAATGAGGTCGAAAAACACCCATTCGAGCGTCTTGTCGGTGAGCCAGAGGAAAACGGACATGACGGCCACGAAGGCAAACACGTAAGCCGTCATCTGCATGGCTTCCTTGCGGGTCGGCCAGACGACTTTCTTGACCTCGCGCCACGAGTCGCGGCCGAAAGCCCACAGCTGGCGGCCATTCTCGGAGCTGCCGAAGGCGCCCACGGCCGCGGCCAGGCCAACCAGCAGCGCAGCCCATTGCACCAGCGAGCCCTGGCGCGCCAGCAGGTAGAACGCCACGATGGCGCCCACTGCCAGCACCACCGACGCGGCCAATTTGGCCTTGTCGGCACCCGTGCTCACGGTTTCGATTTGAGAAGTGGCCATGTTCGGCTGATTTCCTGTGGCCTTTCGGCCTTCAATTCAATGCGCCTTCTTGAGACGCCGAAGCCCATCGGGTCACGATGGGCTTTTTTAGCCTCCCATCGGGTGATGGATGGGCTTTTTCGGAGGCGCCACCTAAGTGGCAGGGGCAGTAGGAATCGAACCTACAACCTTCGGTTTTGGAGACCGACGCTCTGCCAATTGAGCTATACCCCTCCGGTACTCTTTGCTCGGCTTAGATGTCGAGGATCTTTGCCACGACGCCCGAACCCACGGTGCGGCCGCCTTCGCGGATGGCGAAGCGGAGACCCTCTTCCATCGCGATCGGGTTGATCAGCTTCACGGTGATGCTGACGTTGTCGCCAGGCATGACCATTTCCTTGTCCTTGGGCAGCTCGATCGCGCCGGTCACGTCCGTCGTGCGGAAGTAGAACTGCGGACGGTAGTTGTTGAAGAACGGCGTGTGACGGCCACCTTCGTCCTTGGACAGCACGTACACCTCGGCGGTGAAGTGCGTGTGCGGCTTGATCGAGCCGGGCTTGCACAGCACCTGGCCGCGCTCGACTTCTTCGCGCTTGGTGCCGCGCAGCAGCACGCCGACGTTGTCGCCAGCCTGACCCTGGTCGAGCAGCTTGCGGAACATTTCCACGCCGGTGCAGGTGGTCTTGACGGTCGGGCGGATGCCGACGATCTCGATTTCCTCGCCGACCTTGATCACGCCGCGCTCGACGGCGCCGGTCACCACGGTGCCGCGCCCGGAGATCGAGAACACGTCTTCCACGGGCATCAGGAAGGTGCCGTCCACGGCGCGCTCGGGCGTCGGGATGTAGGTGTCCAGCGCTTCGGCCAGCTTCATGATGGCTTCTTCACCGAGCTTGCCCTTGTCGCCTTCCAGGGCGAGCTTGGCCGAGCCGTGGATGATGGGGGTGTCGTCGCCGGGGAACTCGTACTTGTCGAGCAGCTCGCGCACTTCCATTTCGACGAGCTCGAGCAGTTCGGCGTCGTCCACCATGTCGCACTTGTTCAGGAACACGATGATGTAGCCCACACCCACCTGGCGCGCCAGCAGGATGTGCTCGCGGGTCTGGGGCATGGGGCCGTCGGCGGCCGAGCACACGAGAATGGCGCCGTCCATCTGGGCCGCGCCGGTGATCATGTTCTTGACGTAGTCGGCGTGGCCGGGGCAGTCGACGTGGGCGTAGTGGCGGTTGGCCGTCTCGTACTCGACGTGGGCGGTGTTGATGGTGATGCCGCGGGCCTTTTCTTCGGGCGCCGCGTCGATCTGGTCGTAGGCCTTGGCTTCGCCGCCGAACTTGGCCGACAGCACCGTGGCGATGGCCGCCGTCAGCGTGGTCTTGCCGTGGTCAACGTGACCGATCGTGCCCACGTTCACGTGCGGCTTGGTGCGGGTGAATTTACCTTTTGCCATTTTTCGACTCCGAAAAAAACGATTTCAACGTATGCAGATGGGTTGCAAACCTGCCGTTGCAACCCCCTAAAAACTGGTGCCCTTTGCGGGAATCGGACCCGCGACCTCTCCCTTACCAAGGGAGTGCTCTACCACTGAGCCAAAAGGGCTTTGTCTAACCAATCGCTTTCCGGCGCCGAACCGGGTCTCTGGAGCGGGAGACGGGAATCGAACCCGCGTCATCAGCTTGGAAGGCTGGGGTTCTACCATTGAACTACTCCCGCATCGGGGGCACTTCAAGGCACCCAAAGCGCTAGATCCAATCGCTCTTAGAAACCAAATTCATCGCTGGTGGAGAGGGCTGGATTCGAACCAGCGTACTCGTTAGAGGGCAGATTTACAGTCTGCTGCCATTAACCACTCGGCCACCTCTCCGGCGAACCTCGAAATATAGCACGGTTTTGTGACTACGCAGAACTCAGCACCAAGAAGATGCGGGGAACTGCCCGAGGCGAAACAGCCGGCATTATCCGTGAATTTCGCCGCCCGGCTGGCGCGCGAGCCGCCAGGCGCGCGCTTCGCCGAAGTGGCCGCAGCCGATGAACGGGACCGGCGGGCGCAAGGCCGAAAGCGGCGACGGATGATTCGACATCAGCACCTTATGGCGGCCAATGTCGATCAACGCGCGCTTACTTTGCGCATGCGAGCCCCAGAGCATAAAAACAACAGGTTTCTCGCCGGCTGAAACATGGCGGATGACTGCGTCGGTCAGCACCTCCCAGCCGCGGCCCGAATGGCTGGCCGGCTGCCCTTCCTCGACCGTGAGGCAGGTGTTGAGCAGCAGCACGCCGTGGGTCGCCCATTTCACCAGGCTGCCACCGGGGTTCGGAAACGGCGGTGGTGGCGTTCCCAGGTCGCGCTGGAGCTCCTTGAAGATGTTGCGCAGCGATGGCGGCAGCGCCACGCCGGGCGCCACGGAGAACGCGAGCCCCTCCGCCTGGCCGCGCCCGTGGTACGGG
This sequence comes from Variovorax sp. SPNA7, assembly GCF_033807855.1. Classification (NCBI taxonomy): domain Bacteria; kingdom Pseudomonadati; phylum Pseudomonadota; class Betaproteobacteria; order Burkholderiales; family Comamonadaceae; genus Variovorax; species Variovorax sp. SPNA7. The sequence goes on along the minus strand of NZ_CP138513.1, from coordinate 656,613 downwards.
TCCTGCCCGAGGATGACGACGCGCACGTCTTCGGGCGGCGTCAGCTCCAGTGCGCGCAGCGGCTGCGGCGGGAAGATGACCGCGCCCGCATCGAGGCGCTCGCGCAGGAAACCGAGCAGCTTCTGCCCCACGATGCCGGCAAAGAAGCCGTCCACCAGCGGCTGCCAGCCCGGTGCGACGGGCCAGTCGGCCGGATCGCTGCTCGCCAGCTGATCGGGCCGGCTCATTTGAACAATGCGGCGAGCGCCTCGCCGGGTTCCTTGGCGCGCATGAAGGCCTCGCCGACCAGGAAGGCATGGACGCCGGCCGTGCGCAGGGTTGCGACGTCCTCGCGCGTGGCAATGCCCGATTCGGTGACGGCCAGCCGGTCGGCCGGCAGCCTGGGCAGCAGGTCGATGGTGGCCTGGATCGACACCTCGAAATTGCGCAGGTTGCGGTTGTTCACGCCGATGAGCGGCGTCTTGAGCTTGAGCGCGCGCTCGAGTTCGGCCGCGTCGTGCACTTCGACCAGCACCGCCATGCCGAGGCCGCGTGCAATGGCTTCATAGTCCTTCATCTGCGCGTCGTCGAGGCAGGCGGCGATCAACAGCACGGCATCGGCGCCCATCGCGCGCGATTCGTACACCTGGTAGGCGTCGACGATGAAGTCCTTGCGCAGCACCGGCAGGTCGCAAGAGGCGCGGGCCTGCTTGAGGTAGTCGACACCGCCCTGGAAGAACTGCTTGTCGGTCAGCACCGAGAGGCAGGCGGCGCTGATCTGGCCGTCGCCTTCGGCATAGCTCTGCGCGATGTCGGCCGGAATGAAGTCTTCGCGCAGCACGCCCTTGCTCGGGCTGGCCTTCTTGACCTCGGCGATCACGGCAGCCTGGCCGGCGGCGATCTTGGCGCGCAGCGCGCCCTCGAAATCGCGCGTCAGCACGCGGCTTTCGGCGTCGAAGCGCACGGCTTCGAGCGGGCTTTTCTTTTGCGCCGCAGCAATTTCCTGCCGCTTGACGGCGATGATCTTGTCGAGGATGTCGGACATTTTTTTGCGTTCCTGGCTGTTTTCCTGCTTCACGCGGCGGCCGTGGAGGCCTTGACCAACTCGGCCAGCTTGGCGCGCGCCGCGCCCGATGCCACGGCCTCGCGGGCGCGCTCGATGCCCGCGGCCATCGAATCGGCCACGTTGGCGGCGTACAAGGCCGCGCCGGCGTTGAGCAGCACGATATCGAGCGCCGGGCCGGCCTGATTGTCGAGCACGCCGAGCAGCATGGCCTTCGACTGCTCGGGCGTTTCCACGCGCAGCGCGCGGTTGCTCGACATCGCAAAGCCGAAATCCTCGGGATGCAGTTCGTATTCGCGGATCTCGCCGTCCTTGAGCTCACCCACCATGGTGGCGGCGCCGAGCGAGATCTCGTCCATGCCGTCGCGGCCATACACCACCATCGCGTGCTCGGTGCCCAGGCGCTGCAATGCGCGCACCTGGATGCCCACGAGGTCGGGGTGGAACACGCCCATCAGGATGTTCGGCGCGCCGGCCGGATTGGTCAGCGGCCCGAGGATGTTGAAGATGGTCTTGATGCCGAGCTCCTTGCGCACCGGCGCCACGTTCTTCATGGCCGGATGGTGGTTGGGCGCGAACATGAAGCCGATGCCCACCTCTTCGATGGAGCGCGCGATCTGCTCGGGCGGCAGGTTGATGTTGACGCCCAGCGACTCCAGCACGTCGGCGCTGCCCGACTTGCTCGACACGCTGCGCCCGCCGTGCTTGCTGACCTTGGCGCCCGCCGCGGCCGCGACGAACATCGAGCAGGTCGAGATGTTGAAGGTGTGCGAGCCGTCGCCGCCGGTGCCGACGATGTCGACCAGGTGCGTGGTGTCCTTCACGGGCACCTTGGTCGACACCTCGCGCATCACCTGCGCGGCCGCGGTGATCTCGCCGATGGTTTCCTTCTTGACGCGCAGGCCGGTGATCAGCGCCGCCATCATCACGGGCGAGCATTCGCCGCTCATGATGAGCCGCACGATGTGCAGCATCTCGTCGTGGAACACCTCGCGGTGCTCGATGGTGCGCTGGAGCGCTTCCTGGGGGGTGATCATGGGGAGTCTCCTCGGTGTTTTCAGGGGCCGACGCGGCCGGCCGGCGCGTCCGTGAATGCAAGCTTGAGGCCGAAGCCGATGAACAGCACGCCGGCCGCGCGGTCGAGCCAGTGCATGCCCTTCTGCACGGCGCTGCGGCGCGCCATCCAGCCGGCAAACGAGGCCCATCCCACGATGACGGGAATGGAATTGAGATTGAACAGCACGCCCAGCAGCACGAAGTACAGGCCCTTGTTGTCAGCGCCCGGCGCGATGAACTGCGGCACGAAGGCCAGGAAGAACAACGCGACCTTGGGGTTCAGCACGTTGGTCCAGAAGCCGCCCATGAAGATGGCCTTGAGCCCACGCTCGCCCGACGCGGCAGCCGCCTGCTGCAGATCGGCCGGCGCCTTGGCGCGCGAGAACACCATGCGCACGCCCAGGTACAGCAGGTAGGCCGCGCCAACGTACTTGAGCACCGCGAAGGCGGCGGCCGAGGTGGCCAGCAGCGTGCCGACGCCGACCGCCGCCGCGAAGATGTGGACGAAGCAGCCGGCAAGAATGCCGAAACCGCCGACGATGCCCGCGCGCACGCCGGAGCGCAGCGAGTTGGCGACGATGTAGAGCACGTCGGGCCCCGGCGTGAGGTTCAGCAGCCAGCCGGCGGCGATGAAAGCGAGCAGATGCGGGAGATCGGGCATCGCACAGCTCCTTGAAGTTCAGGCGTTGAAGAAACCGCGGATGGCTGCCACGGCGCGGTCGACGCCGGCCGCATCGACATCGAGGTGCGTCACGAAGCGCAGCCGATAGAGCCCGGTGGCAAGAATGCCCTGCCCGTTGAGGCTCGCGAGCAGTTCGGCCGAACGCGCCTGCGCCGCGCCCGTGAGGTCGACGAACACGATGTTCGTGTGCGGCGCCTCGACCTTCAGGCCCTCGATGCCTTCGAGCCCCTCGGCCAGGCGCCGGGCGAGTGCATGGTCGTCGGCGAGCCGGTCGATGTGATGGTCGAGCGCATGCGAAGCCGCTGCGGCAAGCACGCCGGCCTGCCGCATGCCGCCGCCCGCCATCTTGCGGATGCGGTGCGCCCGCGCGATGAACTCGCGCGAACCGACCAGTGCCGAGCCGATGGGCGCGCCCAGGCCCTTGCTGAAGCAGACCGACACGCTGTCGAAGCACTGGGCGATGCGGCGCGCTTCGGTGCGGACGTCGCCGTTCTTGTTCAGCGCGGCCTGCGCGGTGGCGGCGTTGAAGAGCCGCGCGCCATCGAGGTGCCGCTGCAGCCCCCTGCTTTTCGCCAAGTCCGTTGCCGCCTGCACGTATTCGAACGGCAGCAGCTTGCCGCCCAGCGTGTTCTCCAGCGCCAGCAGCCGCGTGCGCGCGAAGTGCGCGTCGTCGGGCTTGATGGCGGCTTCGATCTGCGCGAGCGGCAGCGTGCCGTCGGGTGCGTGGTCGAGCGGCTGCGGCTGCACGCTGCCGAACACCGCGGCACCGCCGCCTTCCCAGCGGTAGCTGTGCGCCTGCTGGCCGACGATGTACTCGTCGCCGCGCCCGCAGTGCGAAAGAATCGCGCACAGGTTGCTCTGCGTGCCGGTCGGCACCAGCAGCGCCGCCTCGAAGCCGAGCAGCGCGGCAACATTTTCCTGCAGCGCGTTGACGCTCGGATCGGTGCCGAAGACGTCGTCTCCGAGCGGCGCCGCCATCATGGCCTCACGCATCGCCGGGGTGGGCTGCGTGACGGTGTCGCTGCGCAGGTCGACGAGGGAGGAGCGGTCTGTCATGGCGGGTCAGTCCAGGAAGTTCTTGAGCATCGCGTGGCCGTGCTCGGTGAGGATCGATTCGGGGTGGAACTGCACACCCTCGATGCGCACGTCATGCGCAAAGCCGGTGTGCCGCACGCCCATGATCTCGCCGTCGTCGGTCCAGGCGGTGATGGCCAGGACCTTCGGGCAGCTCTCGCGCTCGATCGAGAGCGAGTGGTAGCGGTTGACGATGAATTTCTCGGGCAGCCCCGCGAACACGCCTTCCTGCGTGGTCGTGATCTCGCTGGTCTTGCCGTGCATGAGCTGCTGCGCGCGAATGATCTTGCCGCCGAAGGCCGCGCCGATGGCCTGGTGGCCCAGGCACACGCCGAGGATCGGCAGCTTGCCCGCGAACTCCTTGATGGCCGCCACCGAAACGCCCGCTTCCGCCGGCGAGCAGGGCCCAGGCGACACCACGAGCCGCGTGACGCCCGAGGCGATCAGCTCGCCGATCTGCGCCACGCTGATCTCGTCGTTGCGGTGCACCTGGACATCCGCACCCAGCTCGCCCAGGTACTGGACGATGTTGTAGGTGAAGGAATCGTAGTTGTCGATCATCAGCAGTTTCATGGCTTGCTCACAATCCGGTGCACGCCCTTGACGACGGGGAACACGTTGAAGTTGATCAGAAGGCCCAGCTTGAGGCCCGAGAGACGCAGCGCGGCGAGCACCTGCGCGCGGTGCAGGTCGGTCAGCACGTCGACCGCCTTGAGCTCGACGATGACCGACTGCTCGACCACGAAGCCCGCGCGGTACACCTCGCCGAGCGAGCGGCCCTTGTAGCTGGCCGACAGCGCCACGTCGCGCGTGAAGCCGATCTCGCGCTCGGCGAGTTCGATGGCCAGCGCGGCGGCGTAGGCGTCCTCGCCCAGGCCCGTGCCGAGCACGCGCTGCACCTCGACGGCGGCGCCGATGATCTCGTGCGAGAAATCGTTCTGGATGTCCGGTGGGTTGCTCATTCCAGGCCTTCCTCGACCAGTTCAGCGGCACGCAGGAGTGCGCGCGCCTTGGCCTCTGTTTCTTTCCACTCCAGCTCGGGCACCGAGTCGGCGACCACGCCGGCCGCGGCCTGCACGTGCAGCATCTGGTCCTTCACGATGCCGGTGCGGATGGCAATCGCCACGTCCATGTCGCCGGCATAGCTGATGTAGCCGCAGGCACCGCCGTAGAGGCCGCGCTTGGTGGGCTCGAGCTGGTCGATGAGTTCCATCGCATGCACCTTGGGCGCGCCGGTGAGCGTGCCGGCCGGGAACGTGGCCTTGAGCACGTCGATGGCGGTCATGCCGTCCTTCAGCGTGCCTTCGACGTTGCTCACGATGTGCATCACGTGGCTGTAGCGCTCCACCGCGAAGGCCTCGGTCACCTTGACGGTGCCGGTCTTGGCGATGCGCCCGATGTCGTTGCGCGCCAAGTCGATCAGCATCACGTGCTCGGCGCGCTCCTTCGGGTCGTTGATGAGTTCTTCCTCGGCCGCCTTGTCGAGTTCGAGCGAGGCGCCGCGCGGGCGGGTGCCGGCCAGCGGTCGGATGGTGATCTTCTGCTCGCCGTCGCCCGTGTTTTCCTGCCGCACCAGGATCTCGGGCGAAGCCCCCACCACGTGGAAATCGCCCAGGTGGTAGTAGTACATGTAGGGCGAGGGGTTGAGCGAACGCAGCGCGCGGTACAGCGACAGCGGCGACTCGGTGTAGCGCTTGCTGATGCGCTGGCCCACCTGCACCTGCATGAAGTCGCCGGCGGCGATCATGTCCTTGGCGCGTTCCACGGCCGCCAGGTAGTCGGTCTTGGCAAAGCTGCGCTCGGGCGGATGCGGCTGGGTGGGCTTCACGACGGGTGCGCTCACCGAGTACTTGAGCTTTTCCTTCAGCTCGCGCAGGCGGCGCTTGCCCGCCGCGTAGGCCTCGGGCTGCTTCGGGTCGGCGTAGACGATCAGGTAGAGCTTGCCCGAGAGGTTGTCGATGACCGCCAGCTCCTCGCACTGCAGCAGCAGGATGTCGGGGCAGCCGAGCACATCGGGCGGGCAGCTTTTTTCGAGCTTGCGTTCGATGTGGCGCACGGTGTCGTAGCCGAAGTAGCCCGCAAGGCCGCCGCAGAAACGCGGCAGGCCAGGCCGCAGCGCCACCTTGAAGCGCTTCTGGTACTCGGCGATGAAATCGAGCGGATTGCCCGCGGCGGTTTCGACCACCTGGCCGTCGGTCACCACTTCGGTCTTCGCATCGGCGCCGAAGCCGCTCGCGCGCAGCAACGTGCGCGCCGGCAGGCCGATGAAGCTGTAGCGCCCGAAGCGCTCGCCGCCCACCACCGATTCGAGCAAAAAGCTGTGCTTGCCGCCGCCTTGCGAATGGGCGAGCTTCAGATAGAGGGAAAGAGGCGTTTCGAGGTCCGCAAAGGCCTCGGCCATCAGCGGAATGCGGTTGTAGCCCTGGGCGCTGAGGCTCTTGAATTCAAGTTCGGTGATCACGGATTCGTTCTCCAGTTGCCTGCCGGCGCTTCTTGGCCGGTGGCAAGGTCATTCACTGGTGGCCCGGAGTCGAGAAAGAACCGATCCGGTACCGCGGGCGCACGGCGTGCGCCGTGCAATCAAACAGTCAGCGATGTATGGCGACGCCAGGGCCAGGCTCCCCGGCTGCCTTCACCTGTTTGAATGATGTGATGAACGAACATGGAGCGTGGAGTTTAGCCCACGAAAACGCCGCCGGGTGCAACCGCCGCCTTCAGGGTTCGCCCGAGGGGCCGGCAGTAAAACGAAAAGATACATTCGAACGATCGTTCGCAAATCAAGGAAGCCACGTGCCCGTTGCCCTTTCGCTCCCGACCCTGTTCTCCCGCCCGGCCGTGCTGGCCTGCGCCTGGTTTGCGCTCGGCGCCTCGGCCGCGCAGGTCGACGTGGCCGGCGTCAAGCTGAACGACACCCTCGACCTGCGCGGCAGCACCCTGCAGCTCAACGGCGCGGGGGTGCGCTACAAGGCCGTCTTCAAGGTGTACGCGGCGGGGCTGTACATGGGCAAGAAGGTCTCCACGCCCGAGGAGGCGCTGGCCGCGCCCGGGCCCAAGCGCGTGGCCATCACCATGCTGCGCGACATCGATGCCGACGAGCTGGGCAGGTTCTTCACCAAGGGCGTGGAAGAGAACTCGCCCAAGAGCGAAATGGTCAACCTCATTCCGGGGCTGCTGCGCATGGGCCGGATGTTCTCCGACCAGAAGCAGCTCAAGGCCGGCGACACCTTCACCATCGACTGGCTGCCCGGCACGGGCACGCTGGTGACGGTGCGCGGCGTGCCGCAGCCCGATCCGGTGAAGGAGCCGGCGTTCTTCAACGCGCTGCTGCGCATCTGGCTCGGGCCGGCGCCGGCCGACTGGAAGCTCAAGGACGCGCTGCTCGGCAAGTAGCCGCAGCGACGTCAGGAAGCGCTTCGGTCGATCTCGGCGAGCGAGTCCAGAAAGCCATCGGCATCGACGCCGCGTATCGGCTCGCCGTGGTTGTAGCCGTAGGTGACCAGCACCACCGGACAGCCGGCAGCGCGCGCGGCCTTGGCGTCGTTGCTGGAGTCGCCGATCATCAGCGTGCGCGCGGGGGCAGTGCCCAGCGCCTCGCAGGTCTTCACGAGCGGCAGCGGATCGGGCTTTTTGCGCGCGAAGGCATCGCCGCCGAACGCGAAGTCGAAGAAGCCGTCGAGCCCCTTCGCAGCCAGCAGCGGCTTGGCAAACGAGGTCGGCTTGTTGGTGAGGCAGGCGAGGCGCAGGCCACGCGAGCGCAGCGCCTTCAACCCCTCGGTCACGCCCGGGTACACCGCCGAGTGCTGTCCGTTGATGACCAGGTAATGGTGCTGATAGCGCTCCCAGGCCCGGTCGAAAAGCGCCTGCGCGCGCGCGTGCAGCGCCTCTGCGTCCGCCCCCTCGGGCGCCGCACCGCCCGACGACATCACGTGCGCGAGCGCCGAAAGAATCAGGTGCTCCGATCCCTTGCCCACCATCTTCTCGATGGCAGCCGGCGCCACCGGCGGCAGCGAAAGGTCGCCCAGCATGTGGTTGAGCGACACCGCGAAATCGCCGAGGGTGTCGACCATGGTGCCGTCGAGATCGACGATGGCGGCATCGAAGCGGGTGAGGTCGTAGTGAATGGGGTTCAAGGACAAGGCCGCCGGAGTTGCAGGACGATGTCCATTTTGCCCCGTGCGGCCCTGCCGGGCGGCGCAGCCTCTTACTTGCTCTTGCTGCGCATCTCGTCGCGCAGCCGCTTGATCTGGTCGTGGTTGCGCTTGGCGCCTTCGGACTGCTGCTGGATCACGGCGCGCACGTCGGCCGGCAGGTCCTCCTTCAGCGCCTTGCGGTAGCGCGCCACCGCGGCGTCTTCACCGCGCTCGCATTCCTCGAGCATGGAAAGCGCGCTGTTCGCGCCGACGGTGCCCTTCACGTGCACCCAGCCGCGGTGCATGGCACCGGTCGCCGTGCCGCCCTTGTCGGGCGAGCCGCCGAAACGCTGGATGAGCTGGACCAGTTCTCCCGCGGCCTTGGCGCATTCGGCCGAGCGGCTCTGGAAGACCTGCTTGAGCTGCGGCGAATCGACTTCCTCTGCACAGGCGCGGAAGCCGTATTCGCCGTCGCGCGAGTTCTCCAGAAGATCGTTCAGCACCTCGACCACGTCCTCGGTGGTGGCGGTGTCGGCGGTGTTCGTGTAGTTGGCCATGTCATGACTCCTTCGTAGGCCTCGTCGGAATGAGGCGGGTTGAGAAATGCCAGCGCCAGGCTGCTGCACTGCGTGCGCTGGTTCCATGAAGAAATGGTGTTCGGGCAGATGAGGACCGGTGTCGGTTTCGCCTGACGTCCGCTGTAAGCGTTTTTCGGGGTGCGGCGCCCGCCCCCGATGCATTCACCGGCTCATTCCTCGCGGAATGCCTTTTCGGCGCGGCCGGGCTGGCTGCCTGGCGAACTGCCGTGGTTGCCGCTTTCGCCGACCGCGGCATCGCCGGGGGTCGGCGGCTTTCTTTGCTCCGTGATGGCCGGGCCGTTGTTGGGCCCCACGGGCTCGCCGTTTTCCGCCGGCGTCCTGGCCTCGCGCTTCATGCTGCGTTCGGCGGGCACGGGCTGGCCGTAGGCCGGCGCATTCGCTGGTTCGGTGGATCGTCTTCGGGTCACGCTGGATTCCTTTGCTAGAAAGAAAATTCCACCGTGCGCCGCAGTGCTGGACGCGTGCGTAGGAAAGCGGCGCGTCTTCGGCGCAAGCAAGTCGCGCGCAGGCCCGCCACCGGCGCGGGAATGCTGTCCCTGCCTACAAGCACGCGGCGAGGCTGCGCGAGAAAGGAGGCTTGCAGCTTCCTTTTTTTCGAGGATTCCTCCATGCACAGCAAACCATTGCGCTTCTTCCAGTGCGGCCTCGCGGCAGCCGCCCTGGCCGCCATGGCCGCGGCAGCCCAGCCCACCGGCACGCCCAAGGGCACGCGCGCTCCGCCGATGAGCGATTCGGAAAAACCGCCTGCCTCGCGCCCCGCGGACCAGCCCGGCGGCGCGATCGACCAGCGCCAGCTCGGCGCCGACAAGGGACCGGCCAGCGCGCGCACGCAGACCTCGCGCCCGCCCTCGGCCGGCTCGCCCGGCGGCCTCGCCCCCACGCGCGATGCCGATCCTTCCAAGGAGCAGCGCAGCGACGGCAGCCACCGCCATGCGCGCCCCGCGCCGCAATAGCAAGCAAGGCAGATCAAGACCATGACTTCCACCACGCAGATCGACGCCCGCATCGCAGGCGATGTGGCCTTTCGCGCCGGCGACGGCCCGCAGCTGAAGATTCCGAAGGGGAACTGCCAGATCATGATGGCCGACGACAGCGTCGTGCTCACCTGGACCGACCAGGGCCAGTCGCTGACCGCGGCCATTCCCAAGCTCGAATTCGACCGCTACATCCAGGACGGCGCGATCGTGCTGGGCCGGGGCTGAGGGCCCGCCCGCCGCGCGCTCACTCCTCGCGCAGGCTGCTGGCGCGCGCGTCGAGCGCCTGCGCGTACGAAGCGGCTTCCTCGGGCGTCATGGAGCCCTCGAGCTCGGCCAGTTCGAGCCGTTCGAAGTCGTAGGCGATCCACTCGAACAGGTGGGACTTGGGCATGTCGTCGAAGCTTTCGCTGTCGCTCCACGACTGCAGGCGCACGGGCGCGCTTTCCAGCAGCAGGCGCAGGTACAGCGCGCGCGCAATCTTGATTTCCGTGATCTGCTGTGGATCGTCGATCAGCAGGCGCAGCTGCGCGAGCACCTGCTCGCACTGCTGCACCCGGCGGTGCGACTCGCCGATGGCTGCTTCGCACGACGCGGGGCTGTCCGTCCTCGCCTGCCAGGCCTGGTGGAATTCGCGCGTGATCCGTGCGTAGGCAAGCTGCTGGAGCCCGTGGAGCGCGCAGTCAAGTTGGCCGTGCATGGCGTTGCACCGAACTCGCCTCAAGCGGGCTTGTTGCCGGCGTCCTCCGTTTCGTCGTCGTTCTCGTCGATTTCTTCTTCCGTACCGGCAAGCTCGTCGGCCGAGCCCGTGTCCTCGGTGCGGTCCGGCAGGATGTCCGCATCGGGCGTAGACGGCGGGGCGTCCGCCGATGCGCGTTCGCCGGTGCCCTCGGCATCGGTGCTGCTTTCATGCGCAATGGGAATGGCGCCTTCCGCGGCGTCTTCGGGAATGGCGCTGCGTTCGCGCGAGGTGCGCACGTCGCTTCCGCTGTCACTCGTGTCGCTGGGGCCCAGGCTGTCGACGTCCGTTCCCTTCGGTTCCTCCGGCGGGCGTTCGCCTCCCAGGATGCTGCTCGTGGCCATGGCGTCCTTCGATGTTGAACAAGAAAAGAATTGGATGGGTGCGAATCGCCAGACTGGACATCCGCAGCATCGGCCGGCGTAGGAAAGGGGCGCATCCGGGCCGCAGCCATTCGCGGAGATTTCGCGCCCGGCGTTGCGCGCGGCAAACGCCGCCGTCGCGGTGCGGGGACGGGAGCTTGGGCTTTGCTCCTACGCGGTGGGAAACCGTGGCCGCTAGCCTGATCGGCTCGTTTCCCAACCACAACACAAGCAACCATTCCCATCCAATGAAGAATTTCCGCTATCTCATGATTGCCGGCGCCATGGCGCTCGGCGCCTGCTCCCACATGCCCGGCCCCACGCGCTCGGCCAGCCCGACCGCCTCGGCGGACAACCGGCCCGATCCCACGATCCTGCTCGTGCCCGTGCGCATCGAGGACCCCGCGCTGGCCTCGGGCTGCTGGGCCCAGTTCTATACCGGCCGCAACTTCCAGGGCGACATGCTGACGCTGGTGGGGCCGGCCGAGGTCCAGAGCATGGACCGCGGCACCGCACGCCAGCTCAAGCGCGACATCGACAGCGTCAGCGTGGGCCCGCGCGCCACGCTGAAGGTGTACGAGCATGCGATGTTCAGGGACCGCACGGTCGACTTCCCGGCGAACAGCCGCGAGGGCGGGCTGATGCGCAAGCTCGGCTTCGGTGGCCGCATCGAGGCGATGAAGCTCGACTGCGCCTGAACACCGCCACGGCCGCTGCGCTCAGCCGCCGCGCAGCGTGGCGTGCGGATGCAGCGGATGCGCGAGCGTGTCGGCAATGAGCCGCAGCGCTTGATCGCATTGCTCGCGCGACATCGGGCCGCCCAGGCAGATGCGCACCGCCTCGGGCGGATCGCCATCGGTGGAAAAGGCCGCGCTCGCCACCACGCCGACGTTCTGCGTGCGCAGGTAGGAGGCAAACTCCACCGGGCTCCAGCCCGGCGAGAGCGGCAGCCAGGCATGGAAGCCCTCGGGATGCGCCTGCAGCCCGCTGCCGCCGAGATGCCGCGCGGCCAGCGCCTGCCGCGCCATCGATTCGCCGCGCACGGCCTGCAGCATGGCCTCGGCGGTGCCGTCCTCGACCCACAGCGTGGTCAACGCGTTGGTGATGGGCGAGGCCATCACGGTGGTCGCGCGCATCGCGCCGGCCAGGCGCTGCGACTGGACCACGGTGGGCGAACAGACATAGGCGCTGCGCAGGCCCGCGCCAAAGCATTTGGAAAACCCGCTCACGTAGTAGGTGAGCCCCGGCGCCAGCGTGGCGAGCGCGGCCGGCGTCTGGCGCGGCAGCATGCCGTAGGCGTCGTCCTCGATGATCGGCACCGCATAGCGCAGCGCCACGTCGGCCAGCGCCTCGCGCCGTGCGCGCGACACGGTGCCCGCGGTCGGATTCAGCAGCGTGGGGTTGCAATAGAGCGCCTTGGGCTTGAGCGTCCTGCAGGCGTGCTCGAAGGCATCGGCAATGGGGCCGTCGTCGTCGAGCTGCAGCGCATGCAGCTGCACGCCCAGCTGCGCCGCGATGGCCTTCACGCCCGGGTAGGTGAGCGACTCCACGCAGATCAGCTCGCCCGGCCGCGCGAGCTGCGAGAACAGCGCCGTGAGCACGCCGTGGATACCCGGGCACACGAGGATGCGGTCGATGCCTGCATCGGGCACGAAGGGCCGCAGCCAGTGCATCGCGGCCTCGCGGTCATGCGTGGTGCCGCCGAAGTCCTGGTAGCGCAGCAGGTCGTGCAGGTTGGCCTCTGCGAACGTGCGGCTCGCGCTGTCGTGCAGCCGCGCCATCAGGTGCGGGTCGTCGGGTTCGGGCGGCATGTTCATGGTCATCTCGGCGCCGCTGCCGCCGCGCAGCCGCAGGCTCGGGCTGCCCGAGCGGATGAAGGTGCCGGTGCCGGCACGCGAATCGATCAGGCCGCGCTTGCGCGCCTCGGCATAGCCGCGCGCCACGGTCGTGTAGTTGAGCTCCAGCTCGGCCGCGAGCTCGCGCAAGGTGGGCAGCCGGTCGCGCACGGCGAGGCGGCCGGTCTTGATGTCGTCGGCAATCAATTCGGCCAGCAGCAGGTAGGCCGGCTTGGTGGTGTTGCGCAGCTGCTTGCGCCAGTGGGCGGTGATCGTGGTCATCGGCGGAGTTGATTGCATCCATTGATTGCATCGGGCCACCGATCAGGCACGCAGGAATCGCGCCCGCGCCAGAGGGGCTGGGCGCCTCGATCAGGTGCGATCAACTCCATTGATCGGGTGCATTGATCGCATGGCAGATGCGTCGTTCCGGTGCAGGCACGGCCGCGCCGGCCGCCTCTGCAGGGGTCTTTTCGTGCGGCCGAAAAAAGTTTTCGAGCGTGCAGCCCGCACCCGGGCGAATTGATCGCGCATTGATCGCATGCGCCGCGCCAGGCGCTGGCACATCGCCTGCGAAGAGAAAGGCGCGCAAGACCTGCGTTCATCCCCTTTTTCTTCAACCGGAGTACCCCATGCCCAAAGTCACCCGCCCCCGCAACGAGAAAGGCGAGTTCCTCGTCGACTACGAAGAGAAGGTGTTCGAAGACGTCAAGGCCGAGCCCGGCGAGAAGGCGCTCGTCACCTTCCACACCGTGGCCTTCGAGGGCTCGATCGGCTTCGTGAACCTGCTGCAGGCCACGCGGCTCAGGCGCAAGGGCTACGAGACATCGGTCCTGCTGTACGGGCCCGGCGTGACGCTGGGCGTGCAGCGCGGCTTTCCGACGCTGGGCGACGAGGCCTTTCCGGGCCACCAGAACTTCAACAAGCAGATCAGCAAGTTCATGGAGGAAGGCGGCAAGGTGTATGCGTGCCGCTTCGCGCTGCAGGCGCTGTACGGCCACGGCGAAGGTGCGCTGATCGAGGGCATCACGCCGATCAACCCGCTCGACGTGCTGGACCTCGTGCTGCTGCACAAGAAGGCCGGCGCCGTGATCCTCGACACCTGGACCCTGTAAGGCAGGACCCGAGCGATGGCTTCCCCACCCCGCATCGTGCGTGCCGCGGCGATCCAGATCGCGCCCGACTTCGACCGGCCCGACGGCACGCTCGAGCGGGTGTGCGGCGCCATCGACGAGGCCGCGGCCAAGGGCGTGCAGTTGGCAGTATTCCCCGAGACCTTCGTGCCCTACTACCCCTACTTCAGCTTCGTGCTGCCGCCAGTGCTGCAGGGCGCGCCGCACCTGCGGCTGGCGGAGCGCGCGGTGGTGGTGCCGGGTCCGGTCACGCAGGCCGTGGCCGAGCGTGCGCGGCAGCACGGCATGGTCGTGGTGCTCGGCGTGAACGAGCGCGACCACGGCAGCCTCTACAACACGCAGCTGGTGTTCGATGCCGACGGCACGCTGGTGCTCAAGCGCCGCAAGATCACGCCGACGTACCACGAGCGCATGGTGTGGGGCCAGGGCGACGGCGCCGGCCTCAAGGTGGTCGACACGGCCGCCGGCCGCGTCGGCGCACTGGCCTGCTGGGAGCACTACAACCCGCTCGCGCGCTACGCCCTGATGGCGCAGCACGAGGAGATCCACTGCGCGCAGTTCCCCGGCTCGCTGGTGGGCCCGATCTTCGCGGAGCAGATGGAAGTGACCATCCGCCACCACGCGCTCGAGTCGGGCTGCTTCGTGGTCAACGCCACCGGCTGGCTCAGCGACGAGCAGATCCGCAGCGTGACGCCCGACGCCAACCTGCAGAAGGCGCTGCGCGGCGGCTGCCACACCGCCATCGTCTCGCCCGAGGGCAAGCACCTTGCGCCGCCGCTCACCGAGGGCGAAGGCATGGTGGTGGCCGACCTCGACATGGCGCTGATCGCCAAGCGCAAGCGAATGATGGATTCGGTCGGCCACTACGCGCGGCCCGAGCTGCTGTCGCTCGCCATCAACGACCGGCCGGCGCAGACCACCGTGCCCATGCATCCCACGCAACCCCTCGCTCAACGGAGCCCCGACCATGACCAGCACCACCACGACGACCCCGCCGGACAGCCGGCAGCTGATGACCGAGCTCCAGTCCTTCGGGTTGCGGCTGGTTGATCCTTCGGCCGGCGTGGCAAGCCGCCGCGGCGGCGCGGGCCCGTCGGACCACAAGGCCGTGACGGTGGACGGCCACACGATCATGGTGCCGGTCCACACCTCGAGCGCCTGGCATTCGCCGTTCACGGCCGAGGCGCCCGATGCGCGGGGCATGAGCCGCGTGATGCGCGGCAGCATTCCCATTGCGAGCATCAGCTTTCCGAAGCAGCCGCGCTTCTATGCGATGCAGACCTTCGACGGCGTGCCGTACTCGCACATTGCCACGCTGCACGGCAGCGACGTGCTCGCCACCACGGTGCTGCAGAGCTGCATCCGCTACGAGAGCCGCAGGAAGAGCTGCAAGTTCTGCGCGATCGGCCAGTCGCTCGCGGCCGGCCGCACCATCGCGCGCAAGACGCCCGAACAGCTCGCCGAAGTGGCGCGCGCGGCCGTGCTGCTCGACGGCGTGAAGCACATGGTGATGACCACCGGCACGCCCAACGCCACCGACCGCGGCGCGGCCATCCTGTGCGAGAGCGCGTTCGCGATCAAGGCCGCGGTCGACATCCCGATCCAGGGCCAGTGCGAGCCACCCGACGACGACCAGTGGTTCCACCGCATGAAGGCCGCGGGCATCGACACGCTGGGCATGCACCTGGAGGTGGTCACGCCCGAGGTGCGCGAGCGCATCATGCCGGGCAAGGCCAGCGTGCCCGTCTCGCGCTACATGAGCGCCTTCGAGGCGGCGGTGGGCGTGTTCGGGCGCGGCCAGGTCAGCACCTACATCCTGGCCGGGCTGGGCGACACGCGCGACGCCATCCTCGACACCTGCGACCAGCTGCTCGCGCGCGGCGTGTACCCCTTCGTCGTGCCCTTCGTGCCGATCAGCGGCACGCCGCTCGAAGACCATCCCGCACCGTCGCCGGAATTCATGAAGTCGCTGCTCGCGCCCCTCGGCGAGCGCGTGGTGGCCGCGGGCCTGCGCTCGGCCGACATCAAGGCGGGCTGCGGCAAGTGCGGCGCCTGCTCCTCGCTGTCGGTCTACGAAAAAGAAAGCGGAAGCTGAGCATGCTGTGCATCGACGACCTCAGCGAACTCGACCCGCACTATGCGCCGGTCGAATACCTGGTGCGCGAAGCCGCGCAGCAGTGGGAGCGCGACGAAGCCATGGCGCTGCGCCGTGCGGTGTTCTGCATCGAGCAGGGCATCTTCGCGCGCGACGACCGCGACGCCATCGACGACCATGCGCGGCTCCTGGTCGCCATGTCGTGCAACGGCGGCATGCCCGAGCAGGTGGTGGGCACGGTGCGCATCCACCGCGGCGAGGCACCGGGCGAATGGTGGGGCTCGCGCCTCGCGGTGCATCCCGCTTTCCGCAGCCAGGGCCACCTGGGCGCGACGCTGATACGTCTCGCGGTGTCGCGCGCCAACGCGCTGGGCTGCGATGCGTTCTTCGCGCAGGTGCAGATGCAGAACGTGCCGCTGTTCCAGAAGCTGGGCTGGCAACTGCTCGAGGAGAGCGCCATCCACGGCCGCCCGCACGCGCGCATGCAGGCGGGGCTCGCTTTCTACCCGCCCTGCCACGACCCGGTGAGCGGCTTCGTCACGCGCGCGAAGGGGCTGTCATGACGGATGTCCACGCCATCGCCGAAGCGCTGCGCGCCACGCGCGGCTTCGCCCACAAGCGCGACATCAGCGACGTGGTATCGGCGCTCGGGCGGTCGCTGCCCGGCGGCCATGCCGCGCTCGCGCAGGCCGTGCCCATCGGCGACGACTGCGCGGCCATCCCCGACGGCCATGGCGGCTACCTGCTGTTCGCGATCGAAGGCATGGTGGAAGACTTCATCGTGCGCATGCCGTGGTTCGCGGGCTACTGCGGCGTGATGGTCAACGTGAGCGACATCTATGCGATGGGCGGCCGCCCGACGGCGGTGGTCGATGCGCTGTGGAGCACCGGCATGGACCCCGCCGACGAGGTGCTGCGCGGCATGGCCGAGGCATCGGTGCGCTACGGCGTGCCGGTGGTGGGCGGCCACAGCAACAACCGCAGCGAACGGCCGCAGCTCGCGGTCGCGATCCTCGGCCATGCACGCAAGCTGCTCACGAGCTTCGACGCCAAGCCCGGCGACCTGCTGGTGATGGCGGCCGACCTGCGCGGCGCCTACGAGGAGCCCTTTCCCTACTGGAACGCATCGACCACGGCGCCGGCCGCGCGGCTGCGCGCCGACCTCGAACTGCTGCCCTCCATCGCGGAAGACGGCCTGTGCCGCGCCGCGAAGGACATCAGCATGGCCGGCGCGGTGGGCACCGCGATGATGCTGCTCGAATGCTCGGGCGTCGGTGCGCGCATCGACCTCGATGCACTGCCCAGGCCCGGCGGCGTGCCGCTGCTGCGCTGGCTTTCTTCATTTCCGAGCTACGGCTTCGTGCTCAGCGTGCCGCCTTCGCAGGTCGCGCCGGTGCTCGGCCGCTTCGCCGCGCGCGACATCGCCTGCGCGGTGGTCGGCGAGGTCGATGCAACGCGGCAGGTGCGGCTGCAAGCAGGCGGCAACGAGGCCCTGTTGTGGGACTTCGGTAGCGATGCCTTCATCCAGCCACCACGGGAGGCGCTCGCATGCCCGTGATGCACTTCCAGGTGCGCTGGCCCGACGCCAGCGAAACGCGCTGCTACTCGCCCTCTTCCGTGGTGCAGGATTTCTTCGCGCCCGGCGAACGCTATGCGCTCGAAGACTTCCTGCGGCGCTCGCGCGAGGCCTTGGGCATCGCCTCCGAACGCGTGCGCGCCAAGTATGGCTTCGCATGCTCGCAGGCCATGGACCAGCTCGCCGAGATCGAGCGCATCGCCACCCGCTTCACCGGCACCGCCGATGCCGAAGTCACCGTCGTCGCCTTCGATTGACGCCCCTGCATCCAGAGAGAAAGAAAGAAAGAAGACCCCATGTCCTATCCATTTGGCGGACGCAGCCACTACAGCGTCATCGTCGTCGGCGGCGGCCAGGCCGGCTTGTCGCTGAGCCACTGCCTGCAGCAGCGCGGCATCGACCACCTGGTGATCGAGAAGCGCAGCCTGGTGCACAGCTGGCGCACGCAGCGCTGGGATTCGTTCTGCCTGGTCACGCCCAACTGGCAGTGCCAGCTGCCGGGCTGGGCCTACGCCGGCGACGATCCGCACGGCTTCATGGTGAAGGACCAGATCAACGAATGGCTCGCGGGCTTCGTCGCGCATGTGAAGGCGCCGGCCATCGAGGGCGTGACCGTCGAGCGCGTGGCGCGCGTGCCCGGCACGGGCGAGCGCGACCGCTTCATGGTGCAGACCGACGGCGGCCTCTACACCGCCGACCAGGTGGTGGTGGCCTCCGGCGGCTACCACCGCCCGATCGTGCCGCGCCTGGCCGAGAAGCTGCCGCCCCACGTGGTGCAGTACCACTCGGCGCAGTACCGCAACCCGGCGCAGTTGCCCGAGGGCGCGGTGCTGGTGGTGGGCTGCGGCCAGTCGGGTTCGCAGATCGCCGAGGACCTGCACCTGGCCGGTGGCAAGGTGTACCTTGCCACCGGCGATGCGCCGCGCTGCGCGCGCTTCTACCGCGGCCGCGAAGTGGTCGACTGGCTGGCCGACATGAAGTACTACGACATGCCCGTGACCGAGCATCCGCTGCGCGAGGGCGTGCGCGACAACACCAACCACTACGTGACCGGCCGCGACGGCGGGCGCGACATCGACCTGCGGCGCTTCGCGCTCGAAGGCATGGAGCTGTATGGCCTGCTGACCGGCCTGGGCGGCGACGGCACGCTGGAGTTCCAGCCCAACCTGCGCGAGCACCTGGACAGCGCCGACGCCACCTACAACCGCATCAACGCCTCGATCGACAAGTTCATTGCCTCCCGGGGCATCGAGGCGCCGCCGCCCTCGGTCTACACGCCGGTGTGGGAGCCGCCCGAGGAGCGCACGCGCCTGAACCTCGCCGAGGCGGGCATTGCAAGCGTGCTCTGGTGCATCGGCTTCTCGCCCGACTTCGATTGGGTGGATGCGCCGGTGTTCAACGGCCGCGGCGCGCCGGTGCACCAGCGCGGCGTGACGGGCGTGCCGGGGCTCTACTTCCTGGGGCTGCCCTGGCTGCACACCTGGGGGTCGGGCCGCTTCTCGGGCGTGGCGCGCGACGCGGAGTTTCTTGCCGAGGCGATCGAGGAGAGAAAGAACGCGGCAGCGGCAGGCCGGGCCGATGCGCAGGAGGAGGAACCGGCCGGCGCCCAGCTGCGCGCCGCAGCCTGAGCTCAGGCTCAGGCCTGCTGCGCCTCGGTCAGCGCCTGCGCGGCCACCACCGCCTCGGTGCGGTTGCGCACGTTGAGCGCGCGGAAGATGGCCGCCAGGTGGATCTTGACCGTGCCTTCGCTGATGCCGAGGCTGCGGCCGATGAGCTTGTTGGGCTTGCCCTGCGAGAGCAGCTGCAGCACCTCGACCTGGCGCTCGGTGAGCACGCTGCGCAAGTGCTCGAGGGTCTGGGACGAAGCGCCTGCGGAGCGCGCATCGCCGTTCTGCGTAGGCGCCACGCCGGCCACGATGCCGGGCGGCAGCGCCGTGAGCATCATGGGCGGCACGTACACGCCGCCGGCCAACACCAGCCGCACGGCCGACAGCATGACCTCGGGCGAGTAGGCCTTGGGAATGAATCCGAGCACGCCACGCTCCAGCGCGCTGCGCATGATGGCCGGATCTTCGTAGCCCGAGAGCACGATGACCGGCACGGCCGGATGGCGGCGGCGGATTTCGTCGATGTGCGCCTGGCCATCGGCGCCGGGCATGTTGAGGTCGATCAGGGCCAGGTCGAGCTCGTCGGTGGCGCCGGCAAGCAATTCGTCGACGCTCATCGCCAGGACGAACTCGATGCCGGGCTCGAGCTCCGACAACTTGGCCTTGACCGCCTCGATGACGAGCCGGTGGTCGTCGGCGATCAGAATTTTCATGGCATGTCCTAGTGTCCCCGGGTGTCCCAGCGTGCGTGCATTGAACTCAGCGGATGCCGAAGATACCGGCGATTGCCCCGCGCAGCAAGCCGGTTTGCCCGACGAACGGCATAGTCCCCAAGCGATATGGCGCCCGCCGCCCGGCGTTCGGAAGATGGAATCCTTACTCGAAGGAACCGGGGACATGGGGATGTGCCATCGCAGCAGACGCCGGTGCAAGGCATCCTCCGCAATGCAGGCGCGGTGAGCGGGCGCGGTCATCCATGGTCCGGCTGCTCGACTGTTTTTCCGCATTCGTCTCCTTCGGCCTCGCCCTCGACGCATCGATTGCCGCCGGCCGCGCCGCGCCGCCCTCGCACGATGCCGCGCAGCAACAGGCGCGCCGGCTGCTCGATGCGGCGCGCGCCAGCGCATCGGGCCAGCCCGCCGCGCAGGTCGAATCGGCGGTCTTTGCCATGGTGGCCTGGATCGACGAGATCCTGGCGCGCCACCCTGCAGCGGCCGCGGGCGCGGCGCCGCTGCAGGTGCAGCTGTTCAATTCGAACAATGCGCACAGCGAGTTCTTCCACCACCTGTCGGCGCTGGGCGCCGAGGACGACGAGCTGCGCGAGGTCTACTGGCATGCGCTGGTGCACGGCTTCAAGGGCCAGTACTACTTCGAGAGCGACGACCGCGGCGAGCTCGGCAAGCTGAAGGAACTGCACGGCCGCCAGCTGCGGCTCAGGCCCCTGGCGCTCGGCAGCCTGGTGCAGGACCGCATCACGCCGCAGCCCTATGGCGTTGCGGATCCGCCGGGTCCGCACGACCTGCAGCGCCGCGACCGCACCCTGCTGCGCGCGGTCGGCGCGCTCGCGCTGCTGCTGCCGCTGCTCTATCTGCTGTGGTGGCAGTGGCTGGCGGGGCCGTACGCGGGCGAGCCGGGACCGGCGCAGCGCATCGAGCAGCATCTCCAAAGCTATGCATGCGCCGATCTCTCGGCTTCCGCCGGCACGGGCGGCAGGCTGCATGTGAGCGGCTTCGTCTCGCTGCCGGCCGACGTCGAGCGGGTGGAGCGCGAGGTGGCCGGCCTGCTGCCCGACGGCGGCTCGCCCACCTTCGATGTCAGGCTGCGCGTGTGGCCCCACTGCGAGGTGTTCGCCATCCTGAAGCCCTACCAGCTGCGCAACCGCGAGAAGGCCCACGGACTGGGCGTGACGGCCGCGACGGCCCGCAACGGCCGGCTGCGCGAAGGAGACGATGTGCGCATGCAGGTGGCCGCGCCCCGGCACGACAGCTACCTGTGGGTGGACTACTACACAGCCGATGGCTCGGTCATGCACCTGAACACCGGCCAGCCGATGCGGCTGCGCGCCGGCGAGAAGCTGGAGCTGGGCCGCGACATCCCCGCGAGCTGGCTGGTGGCCCCGCCCTTCGGTACCGTGCTGGTCACGGTGCTCTCGTCCCCCACGCCGTTCGGCGGCGCCGCCGACCGGCCGCCCTACGAACTCGCTTCGGCCTACCTGCTGCGGCTGCGCGAGGCGCTCGCGGCCCACAAGGGCAACGAGCGGCTGCTGGCCGATTTCGAGTTCTTCGAAACCACCGCGCGTTGAAAACCGCAGCACGCTCCCCGCCATGCCCGCCGCGCTGTCGTCCGCCCATTTCTTCTGGCTCCTGCTCGCGCTGTGCCTGGCCGGTTTTGCACTGCTGTACGCCGCGGTCCGCGACGCCGGCCGCGGTGCGCGCCGCCGCGCGCTGCGCCGGCGCATTGCCGCGCTCGGCCCGCCGGCGGCCGAAACCGACGAAGCCGCGATCGAAGCCATGAGGGACGCCATGTCGCACGCACGCCAGCTCCTGCGCCAGCCACCGCGGCAGCAAGCCGCGCCGGTGCCCTGGTTTCTCTTTCTCGGCGATGCGGCGGCCAACCTGCCGGGGCTGCTGGCGGCGGCCCATGCCGAGCACCTGGCACCTTCAGGCAGCGAGCCCTTCGGCGAACCCTACTGGCGCTGGTGGCTCACCGGCTCGATGACGGCCATCGAGCTTCACCCGAGCGCCGTCAGCGACGTGGCCGCGGCGCCGCACACGCGCGCGCTGTGGCTGCAGGCGCTCCTTGCACTGGCCGAGCGGCGCGACCGCGTGCCGATCAACGGCGTGGTGGTCTGCGTGGCAGCGAGCGAACTGCTGCACCCGGCCGATGCAGGCATGAAGCCGCTGGCCAGCAGGATGCGCCGGCTGCTCGACGAGGCCGCGGAGACCCTGCGCCTGCGGCTGCCGGTCTACCTGGTCGTGACCGGCCTGGAGCAGCTGGCCGGCTACGCCACGCTGCGCGGCGCGCTGCCGCCCGAGGTGCTGGCGCAGGCCATCGGCCATCGCCTGGCCGGAGCTGCCGCCCATGGCGAGACGGCGGCCGAACGGCTCGATGCCCTGTTCGACCCCATGGCGCGGCAGCTGCATGCGTTGCGGATGGCGCTGCTGCGCGAACAGCCGGGCGCATCGGGCCGGCTCGCGATCCATGAGTTCATCGAGGCGCTGCGTGCGCTGCAGCCCGCATTGCACCAGCTGGCCGAGACCCTGTTCGAAGGCCAAGGCCGCGGCGCGCGCGGCCCGCGATGGCGCGGCCTCTATCTCACGGCCGCCGCATCGGGCGCGGCCGGCGGCGCATTCGTGACCGACCTGTTCGAGCACTTCCTGCCCGCCGACCAGCCGCTCGCGCGGCCCGGCCGTCCGCCGAACGCCAGCGCGGCAAAGGCATGAATGGACCGCAGGCGGGGCTTATTTGCTGTCGATGCGGATCTGCCGGGCGCCGAAGGTCACGGTGAGCGTCTGCGGCTTGCCGGGTTCCACGGCGCGCACTTCGCGCCAGCGCGCACGGTCGAGGTCGCGGAACGCGGCCATCACGCCGATGGCCTTGGCATCGGCCGGCAGGGTGAGGTCGAGCTTCCTGCTTTCGCCCGGGCGCAGCAGCATCTCTTCGCGCTGCACCAGCTCGGCGCCGAGCGTGGCTTGGTCCTTTTCGAACAGCGAGAAGAAGTCGGCCCCTTCGAAGGGGCCGGGCGACTTCAGCGCATAGATGCGCACCGTGAGCGGCGATGCGCGGCCGCGCGCATCGGGGTTGGCATCGGCACCGGCCGTGAGCGTGATCGACACCGGCGTGACCACGGGCTTGCTTGCGCAGCCTGCGATCAGGGCACCGGTCAATGCAAGGCCGCAGGCCAGTGCAAGGCGCCGCGAGACCGCAGCAAAAGAGCGTCCATAGGACGAATGGTGTGTACCCAGCGTGCGCATGCTATTCCCTTCGTTGCATTGACCGGTTCGGACGCATCTTTGATTATCACCAGCCAACTCGAACAGGCAACATGCTGACCAACGAACTTGTCGAAGCCCTGCTCACGCCCATCGGCGAGGCATCGCCGTGCGGCGACGATCTGGAGTACGACGCGGCCTTCACCGCGCTCACCACCGCAGCGCAGGGCAAGCCCGAGCAGCAGTTCGGCGACACCGTCATTGCCGCGGTGGAGCCGGAGTGGCGCGAGGTGGCCGAGCAGTCCGACGCGATCCTGCGCCGCAGCAAGGACGTGCGCGCCGCGGTTCTGCTCCTGCGCGCTTCCACGCGGCTGCAGGGCGTGGCCGGCTTCGTGGCCGGGCTCCAGCTGTTGATCGGCCTGCTCGACAAGTTCTGGGACGGCATACATCCAAAGCTCGATGCCGAGGACGACAACGATCCGACGATGCGCCTGAACGCGCTCGCACCGCTGACCGACGAGGCCATGGGCCTGCGCGACCTGTACGACGCGCAGGTGGGCGTGGCGCCCGGCGTGGGCGCCATCCGCGTGCGCGACATCGCGGTGGCCAACAACGCATTGAATGCGGTGGGCGGCGAAGCGACCTACTCGCCGGCACAGATCCAGGGCGGCCTCGAAGCGCTGCATGCCGAGCGGCCCGAGCTGATCCAGGCCGCCATCGGCGTGCCCGGCCTGGTCGAGAAGCTGCAGGCCCTGCTGGTGGAGCGCACCGGCCGCTCCGACGCGATCGACCTCTCCCCGCTGCGCACCATCGGCCGCATGCTGCAGAAGGCCTGCAACGCCGCCATCGGTGCACCCGAAGAAGCCGGCGCGGCCGAAGACACGCAAGGCGATTCCCCGCAGGCCGGCGGCGCACCGCGGCCCGCTGCCGCGCGCGGCGAGATCCAGAGCCGGCAGGACGCGCTGCAGATGCTGGACCGCGTGATCCGCTTTCTCGAACAGACCGAGCCCGGCAACCCCGCGCCGCTCCTGATCGAGCGCGCCAAGAAGCTCATCGGCGTGAGCTTTCTCGAAATCATGGCCAACCTCGCACCCGGCGCGCTGGACACGATCGAGACCGTGACCGGCAAGCGCCCGTCCGAGTAGCCGCCTTTTTCCATCCCCTTTTTTTTCCTGTTGATCGAACCGCCCCATCTACCCCCGCAAGGAGCATCGCCATGGCCAAGAGCAGTCAGAAATTCATCGCCCGCAACCGGGCGCCACGCGTGCAGATCGAATACGACGTGGAACTCTACGGCGCCGAGAAGAAGATCCAGCTGCCCTTCGTGATGGGCGTGCTGGCCGATCTGTCGGGCAAGCCGGCCGATCCGCTCGCGCCCGTGGCCGACCGCAAGTTCCTCGAGTTCGACGTGGACAACTTCGACTCGCGCATGAAGGCCATGAAGCCGCGCGCCGCCTTCGCGGTGGAGAACTCGCTGACGGGCGAAGGCGAACTCAAGGTCGAGCTCACCTTCGAGAACATGGAAGATTTCTCGCCCGCCGCCGTGGCCAGGAAGGTCGGCGCGCTCGACAAGCTGCTCGAGGCGCGCACCCAGCTGTCGAACCTCGTGACCTACATGGACGGCAAGAACGGCGCCGAGGAACTGCTGGCCAAGGTGCTCGAAGACCCGGCCCTGCTGCAGTCGCTGGCGGCCACCGCCAAGCCCGACGACGAAGCGGCCAAGCCGGCCGCCTGATCCCCAACACCTGAAACACCGGACCCCGAGGAGAACCACCATGGCCGAAGCACTCGAGCAGAGCGCACTCAAGGATGTCGCCTATGCGGGCAGCGATTTTTCGTCGCTCCTGCAAAAGGAATTCAAGCCGCGCAGCGACGAAGCCAAGAGCGCCGTCGAAGCCGCGGTGCTCACGCTCGCGCAGCAGGCGCTGAGCAACAGCACCGTCATCGGCAAGGACGTGACCAAGTCGATCCAGTCGATGATCGCCGCGATCGACGCCAAGCTGACCGACCAGGTCAACAAGATCATCCACCACCCCGACTACCAGAAGCTCGAGAGTGCGTGGCGCGGCCTGCACTACATGGTGAACAACACCGAGACCGACGAGCACCTGAAGATCCGGGTGATGGACATCTCGAAGACGGACCTCGCCAAGAGCCTGAAGAAGTTCAAGGGCGCGGCCTGGGACCAGAGCCCGATGTTCAAGAAGATCTACGAACAGGAATACGGCCAGTTCGGCGGCGAGCCCTTCGGCGCGCTGGTGGGCGACTACCACTTCGACCAGAGCCCGCCCGACATCGAGCTGCTCGGCGAGATGTCCAAGATCGCGGCCTCGGCGCATGCGCCCTTCATCACCGGCGCGAGCCCCAACCTGATGCAGATGGAATCGTGGCAGGAGCTCGCCAACCCGCGCGACCTGACCAAGATCTTTCTCACGCCCGAGTACGCCGGCTGGCGGTCGCTGCGCGATTCCGACGACGCCAAGTACCTGGGCCTGTGCATGCCGCGCTTCCTTGCGCGCACACCCTACGGCGCCAATACCAATCCGGTGGAGGAATTCGACTTCGAGGAAGACACCGCCGGCGCCGACCACAGCAAGTACGCCTGGGCCAACGCAGCCTATGCGATGGCCACCAACATCAACCGCTCCTACAAGCTCTACGGCTGGGGTTCGCGCATCCGCGGCATCGAATCGGGCGGCGCGGTGGAGAACCTGCCGCTGCACACCTTCCCGAGCGACGACGGCGGCGTGGACCAGAAGTGCCCGACCGAGATCGCCATCAGCGACCGGCGCGAGGCGGAACTGTCGAAGGCCGGCCTGCTCTCGCTGATCCACCGCAAGAACTCCGACTTCGCGGCCTTCATCGGTGCGCAGTCGCTGCACAAGCCGGCCGAGTACGACGACCCGGACGCCACGGCCAACGCCAACCTGGCAGCCCGCCTGCCGTACCTCTTTGCCTGCAACCGCTTCGCGCACTACCTGAAGTGCATCGTGCGCGACAAGGTCGGCAGCTTCAAGGAGCGCGACGACATGCAGCGCTGGCTCAACAAATGGATCATGAACTACGTGGACGGCGACCCCGTCAACTCCTCCGAAGAGACCAAGGCCAGGAAGCCCCTGGCCGCGGCCGAGGTGGTGGTGGAAGAGGTCGAGGGCAACCCCGGCTACTACACCTCCAAGTTCTTCCTGCGCCCGCACTACCAGCTCGAAGGCCTCACGGTGTCGCTGCGGCTGGTGTCGAAGCTGCCCTCGGCCAAGGGCGGCAAGTAACGGGCGGCATATGCCGTCGGTGGGCCTTTGAAAACAAGGCCCA
This sequence comes from Variovorax sp. SPNA7, assembly GCF_033807855.1. Lineage (NCBI taxonomy): Bacteria > Pseudomonadati > Pseudomonadota > Betaproteobacteria > Burkholderiales > Comamonadaceae > Variovorax > Variovorax sp. SPNA7. The sequence continues at coordinate 630,465 of NZ_CP138513.1, read as the reverse complement.
TTGCTCGTTCTCTCCATAGCTCCCGGGCACCACCGCCGATCAGGCACCGCACGGAAGCCCTTTTTATCTCTGACTCGCACACAACTGAAAGGTAAGCATCATGGCTGCAGACATGTTTTTGAAGCTCGAGGGCGTCGACGGTGAATCCAAGGACGATTCGCACAAGAAGGAAATCGACGTTCTCTCCTGGAGCTGGGGCGCGAGCCAGTCCGGCACCGGCCACGTCGGCGGCGGCTCTGGCGCAGGCAAGGTGAGCGTGCAGGACCTCTCGGTCACCAAGTACGTGGACGCCTCCTCGCACCTGCTGCTGCTCGATTGCTGCAACGGCCAGCACATCAAGAAGGGCACGCTCGTGGTCCGCAAGGCGGGGGCCACGCCGCTCGAGTACATCAAGCTCACGATGGAAGACATCATCGTCAGCAACGTCCACACCGGCGGCAGCGGCGGCGAAGACCGCCTGACCGAGACCATCACGCTCAACTTCTCGAAGTTCAAGTACGAGTACACGCCGCAGAAGGCCGATGGTTCCGGCGACGGCACCAAGGAAACCGGCTGGGACATCGCGGCCAACAAGAAGGTCTGAGGCGCCTTGCGCCGCGGCCGCCCGATGCAAGGCGGCCGCCCCTTGACCTTCCAGCCGGAGACACGCGATGGCCACACTCAACGCCAAGGTCCTTCAGTGGGCCAGCGCACAGCTGGGCAAGCAGATCGGCGCGGGCGAATGCTGGGACCTGGCCAACTCGGCCCTGAGCCAGGCCGGCGCCGGCACCTCGTCGGATTTCGGCCCGATGGGCGACGACGACGACTACATCTGGGGCGACGAAGTCGCGCTCAAGGATGCGCTTCCCGGCGACATCCTGCAGTACCGCGACTACGAGATGACGACGACCACCACCACCGACGTCACCTTTGCCGACGGCTCGGGCTGGACCGACAGCCCCTACGTGACGGTCGGCCATCCGCACCACACCTCGGTCCTCTCCAAGAACCCGGGCACCGGCGCCATCACGGTGCTGGAGCAGAACCACGAGGGCAACAAGGAGCCCGTGCGCGCCAGCACGATCCGCTGGAAGAGCAGCTCCACCTCGACCACCACCAGCAAGCAGATGAAGCGCCAGGACAACGGCAAGCTGGCATCGGCCGTCGTGGTGGTCACGGTGGATGTGACGGTGAGCGGCAAGCTCAAGGCCTACCGGCCGAAGAAGCCCTGAGGGAGCCTGCCGGCGGACCGCCGGCAGCGCTGCGCAGGGCTCGTTGACAGGCCCTAGTCCGCCGGCTTCTCGTTCGCCTCGATGGCCGCCGGCATCGTCTCTTCCTCGGCCGCCGGCAGCAGGCGCGTGGCATCGTCCCCTTCCTCGGGAATCACCCACAGCGTGAGCGCCGTGTAGTTGTCGTGGCCGGGCTTGGCGCGCGCCTTGATCTGGGTGTCGAGCTGCTCGGTCCACTGGCTGGGCGTGCGCGAGGCGTGCAGCGTGTCGACCAGGCACTCGTCGCCCAGCGGCTCCCACACGCCGTCGCTGCACAGGAGCAGCACGTCGCCGGGCATCAGGCGCATGCGGTCGGACACCGTGATGTCGGGTGCCTCCTCGATCGAGCCCAGCGCCGAGAGCAGCATGTTGCGCTGCGGATGCAGGCGCGCACCCTCCTCGTCGAGCATTCCGCCGGCCACCATCTGCTGCACCAGGCTGTGGTCGGTGGTGCGCGCCACGATGGCGCCGCCGCGAAAGAGGTAGGCGCGGCTGTCTCCGCTGTGCACCCAGGCGAGCGCCTGGTTCTCCAGGTCGATGGCCGCGAAGACCACCGTGGAGCGCATGCCGGCAAGCTTGCCGCCTTCGGCCTGCCGCGCCACCACGTCGCGGTTGGCCTGTTCGACCAGCGTGCGCAAGGTGAATTCGTCCAGCCCCGGCGCCGCCGAGAAGCCGCCCAGCACGCTGCTGCGCGTGGTTGCCGCCGCCACATCGCCGCCGCCATGGCCGCCCGCACCGTCGGCCACCAGGCAGGCGACGTAGCGCTCGTCGTGCCAGTGGCCGTGGACGTCTTCGTTGTAGTTGCGGCCGCCCTGCCGGGACAGCGTGACGATTTCGATTTCCAAGCGGGGTGCCTCGCGTTTGCTGGTGCTGTTGTACTTGTGCCTGAGGGGCGGGCGTTCTTCAGGTGTCCGACTTGAGGCGCGCCATCTGCTCTTCGTAGGCTTCGAGGAAGGCCTTGCCGAAGAGGTTGTGGAAGTCGTCTTCCGCCTCGCTCGCGATGCCGCCGTAGAGCGCGACGAACTGGTCCCAGAGCTTGGCCTTGCGGTTGGCGCTGAAGAGCGCGTCGAGCGCCGATTTCGCGCTGATCTTCTTCTCGAGCTCTTCGGGCTCGAAGCGCGCAATGACATGGGCCAGCGCCGCGCGCATGCCCACCATCACGCCGAACTGGTGCGCGCGCAGGTCGTTGAAGGCATCGCGCATCGCGGCCTCCGGCGGCATGAAGCCGCGCACGCCCGGCCCCAGCAGGTGGGCCAGCGCGACCTCGACGGTCGGCGAGAACTTGAGCGGGTTGTTGGCCTGCGAAGCAATCATCGTGACCTCGGCGCGCACCTCGCGCTTGAACTCCTGGCGCGTGAGCAGGAGCTGCAGCGTGCCTTCGGTGGCGCTGCGCAGGATCGAGCCGATGCGCTCCATGAGGCCGGGCGTGAGCATCTCGGGCGCCTGGTGCGTGCTGGCGAGGCCGCGCAGGAAGGCGGCGAGCAGCTCGTCGTCGGAAGCGGTGCGCGGGGCCGCCGCGGCGGGCGCCCGCTGGACGGGTGGCGGCGGCGGTGGCGGCGGTGGTGGCGGTGGTGGCGGCTCGAACGGCCGGCTCGCGACCTCCGGGCCGCTGATGCGTATCGGCTGCCCGGTGATGTCGTCGAAGCGCGGCAGCGCTTCCGCCGGCGCGGCGGCCGGTTCTGGCGTGATCGCCTTCGGCGGCGTGAAGCCGAACTGGTCGATCGGCAGGTGGTCGGAGCGCGGTGTCGGCGTGGGCGGCGCCGCGCTCTGCAATGCGGCCAGCGGATCGGCGGAAGAAGCCGTGTTCGGCTGCAGCAGCGGGTCTGCCAGCGGCGACAGCGCGAGCGGATCGCCGCCGATGCCGCCGCCACCGCCCATGCCGCCGAAGAGCTCGTCGATGCCGGCGGCCTTGCCGTGCGCGGGCGGTGCGCCGAGATCGGAGAAATCGTCGAGCGCACCGAGGCCTGCGGCCGGCGCGGAGGACGGCGTGGGCCCGAGCAGGTTGGCGAAGGGATCGACCTGCGCAGCCTGCGCGTTGCGCGAGCCACTTTCCATCGGGTCGGGGAAGAGCAGCGGATCCGCGCTTGCCGGCGCGGCAGCCCTGGCACCGGACGCACGGGCCGCGGCAGGTGCGGCAGGCGCAGGCGATCCGAGCCCCGCAAGCAGGTCGGCAAAGGGATCGTCGCTGGTGCTGGCCGCGGGGGCTGCTGCAAGCGGCGCCGACGTCACGGTGTTGGGAATGGTCAATGCCCGCGGCGCGGCCGCGCTCATGCGCACGCTGAGTTCGAAGCTGCCGACGATCAGCCGCGCGCCGTCGGTGAGCGGGGCCTCCTTGCCCGAGCCCAGCGACACGCCGTTGCACTGCATCGGATTGCTGCCGCGGTCGATGACGAAGTACTGGCCGTCGCGGCACAGCACCTGCGCGTGCACGCGCGAGACCGTGCGGTCCGGATCGTCGAGCACCAGCGTGTTGGTGTCGGCGCGTCCGATGGTGCCCCCGTTGGGCCCGAAATCGGCAGCGATGGGCTGCCCCGCCGGAGCGCCTTGCCGGGTGATGACAGCGATATGGATCATGAATCTGCCCCCGAGGCTCTATGCCCTTCTACGCCCGAACACAGCCCGCGCATGCACGGGCGAAAAAACTCAGAAGGAGTATTCATTCCGTGGAGCGGGTTGGCAATCTCGCCTTAAGAGGTATGCCATTGCAGCCAGGCGGCGACGGCGGTGAAGATGAGGGCGATGAGGAGCCAAGTGCGGGTGGCGGGGTCGCGCACGGCACCACCGCGCCACAAGCGCCGGACGGCGGCCAGCAGGAAGGCCAACGCAAACAGGGCGAGGATGCAGGGGGTGGCCATGCTGCTCAGGCGTTCGTCGCAGCGAGCCACCGTTGCTGCCGCCATGCCGGCGCACTGGTGGGAAACAACGGCGTGCCAGGCTGCAGCAGCGCCAGGTGCTCGGCCGCGGCGATGCGTTGGCGCTGCAGCCCGTTCCGCAGCACGCGCTCGCAGTTGCCGACGTTGGGAGACTCGCCCATGAAGAAGCGCTGGCCGACGGGAAACCGGTGGCTGTTGGATTGCCACCATGCCGCCACCTTGTCCGGGTCGAGCCATGGCAGGTCGTCGTCTTCAGTCATTGCGAGATCGAAATCGTCCGACGCATCGTCATCACCCAGCAACTCCTGCGGCGCCTCGACCCGCTGGACGCCGCCTAGTCCCGCATCGACCAAGTCGACCCCAGCAAGAAGGCTGAAGGCCTCCCCCGCCAACCGGCCGCAGGCAGGCTCGTCCAGCAAGCGAATCAGCTGGGGCACATCGTACGGATCGCCCAGGACGCCCATCGCCTGAATGACGATCCGCACCATGGAAGGGTCGTCCATCAACGACTGCAGCACCCTCCGGCCTTGCTGCGTGTCCAGCGCCTTGAACAGCAGCGCGGTCGCCTGCCGCTGGCAAGGACCAGCGGCAAGCGCGATCTCCGTCAGCGCCTTCAGCGACAGATGACGCTCCCCCAGCAGCAGCGCTGATCGCGCCGCATGCAACCGATCCCAGCCCTGCGCACTCTGCAGTGCCTGCAGGCATGGCTCCCGCAAGTCCGTGCGCCCCAGCAGCCCGGCGACGCGGACCGCCCGCACGTGAGCAGGGCCGGCCGCTTCCGCCAGGATGGTGTCGAGCCATGAACCGGGATCGGCCCGATGCATGCTGCATGCCGCAAGCGCAACTTCGCGCCGAAAGGGATCGCTTGAACCGAAGAACTCGATGGCCATGCCGCGCAGCTTTCTCGGCGACACCCAACCGAATGCGGAGATCACGCCCGACATCGCCGGCCGATGGTCCGGGCAACGCGCCAGGAGTTCGTCCAGCCTGGCCGCATCGCCACGCTCCAGCGCATCAGTTGCCGCAACGAACCACGGCCCGGCGTCGGGCGCCTCCAGCGCGGCTTCGATGAAGTGATCGCCGAAGCCCGCGGCCACCGCGATGCCGTCCAGGTGCGCCGCGATCCGGTCATCGAACCGGCGCAGCAAGTGCAGTCCGATGTGCGCAGCCGCGACCATGCGGCTGCGCGTGCCGCGCAGGATTGCCGCCTCCTCCACATGGAGCTGGACCACCTCTATCACGGGTTCGGCGCAGGTCAGCCACATGACGGGGCCTCGCATCGCGTCACTCGCCATCGTCCGCGTGGACGACATGCCAATAACCCGGCGCCATGACGCTCACGCGCAGGATGCGATTCTCGACGTTGCTGTAGACAACTACGAGCGAATACGCCGCCAGATGCCACGCCACGATGCCGCTGCGGTCGCTGTCGATGCGCTCGTCCGGCGCCTCGCCCACCTTCGCCACGAGATCCGATTGCGCATCGGAAAAGGAAAGGTTGCACGGCAGTTCGCCGGCCCATGCGCGTGCGTCCATGTCCCGGCTCGCGTGGAAGGTGGCAACAGCCAGAGCCGGCGAGCGGGGATAGCGCGGATCGCCCATCGTCAACTCGCGACTCGGCGCAAAGGCCAGTTCGAGCCCGTGCGTGGACAAGAGATCCGCCATGTGCTCGCTGCGCACGCCTGCCATCGCTTCGACATAGCCCAGCGGCGCCAGGATGGTCCTCAGGCGCTCGTCCGACCACCGCAGTCCGAAGAGCCCGATGAACAGGCTCGGCGGAAACGCCTGTGCCAGCGACACTTCGTCGCGCAGCGGCAGCCACGGGTCGTGGGGGATGTGGCAGTAGATCGATTCGAGCAGGTTCGTGTCCGCCCGATACGCCGCGGTGACGTCGAAGTCCGGCAGCTTCCATGCATCCCGGATGTAGGTCTTGCAGGGCCCCGCGATCTGCGCCAGCTTGCGCTGCACTGCAAGCCGGTCGTCCCTGAAGTCCAGGCCGAACGGCAGCGGCCAAGGAAAGGGCCGCGTCCTGGGCGTATCGCCGTAGAAGTAAAGCTGCGTCAGGATCAGCCGGGTGTGCCCGCGACGCTCCGGGTCCCACGCGCGAACGAAGGCTTCGTCCTGGAATCCGTACTCCAGGCCGATCTCGTTGACTGTCACCCAATCGACGAAGGCGCCGTCGTCGTTCGCGTCCACTTCCGGCTGCATGCCGCGCGCGAGTTGGTCGAGCGAGGCCTGCACGGCTGCGTCGTCCACATCCCGGCCCAGCAACCGCAGCAGGTCGTCTCCGGTGACTGCGCTCGCAGGTGTCACTTGCGGTCCTTCCTCGGAAATCCGCGAAGCACATGGGCTATGCCGTCGAGCGGCTTCGTATAGCGCACGGTCAGCTGGCGGCCATCCGCGATCCAGTGGTCGAGACGAAAATCCTTCATGATCTCCGTGGGTTTGCCCAGCTTGGCCCGCGCCTGCGCGGGCGAATCCGAGAACGTCAACCCGCCCGGCAAGGCGCCCGCGAAAGTGGTGAAGCCCTCCTCCACATCCGAGTAGAACTGCACGCCGGAGAACACCAGCCTGCTGCTCTTGGGGTCCTCGGGAACGAAGGACAGCAGCAGCCCCTGGCTGGCGAGTTTCAGCCGCACGTAGCCCTCGCTCCCGAGCTTGAGTTTTTTGGTGACCCCCAGCGCAGCCAGCATCGTGGTCACCTCGGGCGTGTCCTCGGCCTTGCCGAGACAGAGTTCGAATTGGGAAGCGTCCATGGAATGTCCTCGTCGAAAAATAGGTCAGCAGCCCGCGATGATCTTCTTTATCCAGTTCGTGTACTGCCGGTTGGTGATCTTGCGCACCTTGCGCGCCGCCTTTTTGTAGGCCTCCTTGCAGGCCGGGTCGTAGTTCTCGATCTCCTTCTCCAGTGTCTTGGTGTCGCGTTCGGCGGCGCCCTTCAGGTCATCGGCATCGGCCTCGGCCTCGGCCATCGTCTGGCCATAGGTTTCGCTGCATTCCTGGTGCGCCCGCTTGGGAATGACGATCGCCAGCGCGCCCGCATCGATCTTCTTGGCCACGCAGTCCGGAAGATCGGGCGTGTTCACTTTCATCAGCTTGGCGGCCTTGGCCTTGAGCGCCGCCTTCGAGGGCACGTGGTCGCGGTCGGACTTGCCCTTGCCCGAGACCTTCTTCTGCTCGCCGTACTGGTTGAGCTCGCCGCACTTCATCTTCACGTCGTCGAGATCGACGACCACCACCAGCGGAACGGTGCCTGCGGCATCGACAGTGTTCTCGTCGTTCTGGAACTTCTTGTCGGTGAAACGGCAGGCGTTCTTGCCGTCGATCTTCACGTCGAACGAATACGTGATCCAGGTGGACGCCTTCTTGAAAGTGCTGGACTTCACGCCGCCGACGGTGCCGGGCTCGTCACCGATGCTCGTCGCGAACTTCGACCCCTTGATGGCGGCCATGTTGCCGCCGTCGACCTTCACCGTCGTCGAGCCACCGGTGAGCGAGCTCGAATCCGACACGTTGGGGTAGGGCATCGGCACGGGGCCGCCGGGCGTAGGCGTCTTGCAGACGTCGGGCATGGTCGCGGGGGACGCCCAGGAGCCGCCCTTGTGAACCAGGCCGTTCATGGTGCCGTTGACCTTGACGGTGGCCATGGCGACTAGTACCCCTCGGCCGCCGGCAGCGCCGACGTACGGATCACCACCGCGCCCCGCTCGCCGGTGACGGAACTGGCCCACACCAGCGCATTCGGACCGTTGGCATAGCCCTTCAGTCCCGCGATGCAGGCGAGCATGACCAGCAGGACAGCCGAGGCCGCGCCGACATCGCCCCAGCAGTCGGCCGGCGCGACGAAATCCGAGGCGGCGACGAAGCGTTCCCGCGTGCGCAGTGCGGCAAAGGCGAACTCGTCGGCACGGTACGGTTCGCCGTTCAGGTCGCAGTACACGTCGGTCAGCCGCTCATCTTGCGGCAGGCCTCCCATCGCACCCCGCATGGCAGCCGTCAGTCCTTCGCCGATGCAGACCGAGTCCGTGCGGATCAGGTTGGCCTCGCGCCCGAGTCCCTGGCCCTCGATGCGGCCGAGCGGCTGCAGGCCCATCCGCTGCGCCGTCTCGGCCGACACCAGCAGCATGGCGCCCGCGCCTTCGCCGGGCACGAATCCCTGCGGGTTGTTTTGCTCCCCCGCGCTGTGGAGCTGGTCCGTGTCTTCGATCCACTCCAGCGCATCCGGGTCGAGGTAGGAGTCAGCGCCGGCGACGATGCATACCGCTGCGGGCGTCGCCCGCAGGTACTCCGATGCGGAGCGCAATGCCATCATGCCGCCCGCATGGCCCAGCGGCGCGACGCCGATCCGATCGACGCCGTTCGGGAACTCGCGCACCAAGTGTTCGCGCACGGTGTCGCAGAGATCGTCGGGCAGTCCCGGCCGGGCCGACGGCAGGTTGACCAGCAGCGAGAACGCCGGGATCTCCTCCGCTCCGGCCGCGGCCCGCAGCGGCAGCAACGAATCGCGGATCGCCGCGACCAGGCTTTCGCCGATACGGCTGGCAACGCCCTGCGCTGTCGGGAGCCACGGAAACGCAGCCACGCACATCGGCTTGCCGGCTGCATCGACCATGAAGCCATGCGGCCCGAACCCGGAGACGCCCGCTCGCACGGCTGCCGCCGCGGCCCAGGCACTACGGCCCACGGCCGTCACGGCGCCGAGCCCGGCAATCACAGGCCCCTCGCCGTGCTCAGACCAGGTCGAGGAGGTTGTCCACGGGTTCATCGTCTTCCTCGTCCTGGGTGGTCTTTCGCAAGGTCACGCGGGTGTCCTGCAGTTGGTAGACCTTGGCGTGGCATTCGAGCGCGCTGTGCCAGACCATCGACACGCGCGGAAAGTCGGGCTCCAGCAGCACGGTGTGCAGGCGAGGCGGCTCGTGTTCGCGCCGCTCTCCGTCGGAAAAGCGGGTCTGCATGTCGAATTGCAGCGCAGGCAGCCGAAACTGCATCTGGCTGGCCGGCGTCAGATTCAGCAGCATGACCTGTTCGCCGCCAACCAGGAATTCGCGCGCCTGCTGGTCGACCGGTGCGCACTGAAAGAAGCGCGCGTCGAAGTCTTCGGGAAGCAGAGGTTGCCGCGTTGCCATCCAGTGGTCGTCGTAGGTGCCGGCGTACGACGCGCGGGGTTGCCAGTGGCTGCAGATCGGGCCGAAACCCGCCGGGTCGGGCCGGTCGTCCCACGACCGGATCAGGCGGTCGGGCCACTCGATGTTCGGCAGCGGCAGGCCATGAAGATTCGACGCCCTGACCGCAAAGCCGCAGCCCACTGGATTGCGCCAGTCCCAGGCCGCGCCGGGATCGGGTGCGTGGATGTCGACGCCGCCCCACGCGCGCTCGTAGACCAGCGGCATGCTGACGAAGGGCTCCGGCTTCGTGGGCCCCAGGGCGCCCCACTCGCGCGGCCCCAGGACGCGCAGCACCTTCTGCATCGACCCCACGCGAAAACCGACGTCCAGCGTCGTCACCGGCTGCCCCCCGGGCGCAAACGCATGGCCGACCACCAGCACGTCCGTCGTGGTCTTGGTCAACACCATGTCCGATTCGTGGCGGAGGCTGCTCTTGCCGGGCTCGCCGACGTATTGCGCGGCACGCAACAGCGGCGACTGTTCCCGGGCGATCTCCAACGCCCCGTCGGGCATCACGTCGAAGCTGGCCTTGACGGCCACCAGCCAGACTTCGGCACCGTCCCGATCGCGGACCCAGCCCTGCCCGACGGCGAACGGCGTGCGGTTGTCGATCTGCCACATGGTGTTCGACTAGTTGATATCGACCGCGGAGCCCTTGATCCTGTTGTAGCCCCTGGCGTGGCTCAGGATGTGCGCACCCTTGATCACGACCCTGCCTGCGCGGGTCAGCGTGATGCTCGCCTGACCGCACTGCAGGACGATCTCGCGCTCCGCGCTGATGAGGACGCGTTCGTCGTCGACCAGCGCCGACACCGGCTTGCGCACGGTCGCTGTGGGCGAACCGCCTGCACGCTGGACCACGCCCAGAACGATCGGGCGCTGCCTGTCGCCGCCTTCGAATACAACGACGACTGTGTCGCCGATCATCTCGGCGTGCAGCGGCACCGTCGTGCGGGCGGGCACCGCAGGCGCCTGAAGGTCGGCCGCGTCACGCACCAGGGCCTGGCCTTGCGCATCGAAGCCCTGCAGCAGGCCAAGGCATGCACTGGGCATGCCCGCAGTGCCGAACAGCCCCGCATTGCCTTCGCTGCCATGCGCCGCATGCGTGGCGGCGGCGGAGGGTTGGACCGCACCGGCCTCGAACGGATCCATCTCCAGGAAGAGTTCGCGCCGCATCAGTTGATCCCCACCTTCGAGCCCTTCACCGTCACATCGCTGCTGGCCTTGACGGTGATCTTTCCCGATCCTTCGATCCGGATGTCCTTGCCCTTGATCATGATCGTTCCATCCTTCTTCATGGTGATGCTTGCGCTACCGGTGGTCAGCTGGATCGAGTCGCCGGCCTCGATGACCAGGTTCTTGCCGACCTTCAGGCCCTCGTCCTTCGCCACCTGCGTCGAGCGGCCGCCACCGACCTTGCGCGATTCATCCGCGCCGACCTGGGTCGAGAGCTTGGAGCCCACGGTGACCGACCGGTTGCTCCCCACGCTCGTGGACTGACTCACGCCCACACTGATGCTCTGGCTCGCCCCCACCGTCACCGCCTGCATCGCCCCCACCGTGATCTCCTGCGCCGCGCCCACGGTGATGGTCTCGTTGATTCCCACCGAATGTGTGCGCTGCAGCGCCACGGTCGCCGTCTCGCTCGCGCCCACCGTGATCGAGCGGTTCTGCCCGATGGAGATGGTCTCGTTCAGATCCACCGTCTCCGTGCGGTTCTGGTGGATCGTGATGGTCTCGTCCTTGTCCACCGTTTCGGTGCGCTGGCCGTGCACGGTGATGGTCTCGTTGTTGTCGACCGTCTCGGTGCGGTCGTGCTTGACGTGCGTGGTCTCGTCGTGGTCGATGGTCTTGGTGCGGTCGTGGCCCACCCAATGGGTCTCGTCGTTCTCGACCTCGATGTCCTGGTTTTTCTCGGCATGCAGGTACACCTGCTCCGAGCCCTTCTTGTCTTCGAAGCGGAACTCGTTGCAGTTGGAGGCGCTCCCCTTGGGCGTGGAGCGCGTGCGAAAGCCGCTCTGCGTGTGCGAGCCGAACGGTATCGGCTGGTCGTCGTTGTAGACGCGGCCCACGATGATCGGCCTGTCGGGGTCGCCGTTCAGGAAGTCGACGATCACCTCCTGCCCGATGCGCGGAATGAAGTACCCGCCCCAGCCCTTGCCGGCCCAGGGCTGCGACACGCGCACCCAGCAGGTGGACTTTTCGTCGCTCTTGTCGTAGCGGTCCCAATGGAAGTGCACCTTCACACGGCCGAAGTCGTCGGCGTGGATCTCTTCGCCGGCCGGCCCCACCACGATGGCCGACTGCGGCCCGGGCATGACGACACGCGGCGTGAGGCGTGGCGGGCGGAACGGCACGTCGACCGGAATCGCGGTGATCAAAAAGGCGCTGGTGCCCTGCAGGTCAGTGCGCAGCGCGGGCGCGTCGGCGATCAGCGCCTCGAGTGCGGACCGCGCCTGGGCGTTCACGGCGTCGTCGTCGAGCGCCTCGCGCAGCGCCTGCTCGATGGGCATCCTCGGCGTGGCATGGGGAATGCTCTCGTAGCCGGGGTGGCTCGCCGCGAAGATGCAGGCCGCGATCACGTAGTCGCCATCGCGCGTGCCGTCGGGGTCGCCCTCGAAGGTAAAGCTGCGTCCCGCCGCCACGTCGGGCCAGGTGGTGAGCGCCCAGTGGCGCTGGCGGCGCGCGACGATCTCCTCGCCGCGCAGCTTGCCCTTGTCGTCCGCATCGCCGCCCGTGAAGTAGCCGCCGGCAAACTCGAAGGCCTCGAACTCGGCCAGCTCGTGCTTGTCGGGCTGGCCGCCCGCGGCCTCGAGCTTCTTCTTGATGGCCTTGAAGTCGCTGTCGCACGAGGCGTAGGTGCCGGTGTCGAACTGGCGCGCGCTCACCCAGCGCGAGATCTCGTTGTGGCGCGCCTCGGTGGTGTCGGTGGCCATGTGGCGCAGCGTGCCCTCCACGGGCAGCTTGTCGTGCGCGATGTCGCTCGCGTCCGACAGGTGCATGGTGCCGGGCGCGTCGTGCGCGTCGAACCAGTAGTAGATGCCTTCGTCTTCCAGCAATCGCGACAGGAACTGGTAGTCGCTTTCCTGGTGCTGCACGCAGTAGCGCCGGGGATTGTGGGCGCCGATCACGTTGCTCGCCCTGGTCTTCTTGAAGCGTTTGATCGGGCTGTCCTCGAACACCGCGTCGAGCACCTCGAGCACCTTCTTATCCTGCAGGATGCGCGAGTTGGTGCGTTTGGTGAGCAGCCAGAACCACGAGCGCAGGCCGATGCGGTATTCGAAGTGGCGCCCCACGTGGCCGGTGCGCTCGAAGCGCACGGCGTGGCCCTGGCAGTGGCGCTCGTGCATGCCGCCGTCCTTGTCCTGGAACTCGATGACCACGTCGAAGGCCCGGCCGAGAATGTCCTTGGCATCGAGCGCATGGTTCTTGGACAGCACGGTGAGTTCGTAGCTCGACGCGCGCGCGAGCGCCTCATGGCCCACGATGCGCCAGAACATCAGCTCGCCGTTGGCGGGCGAATCGCTTTCGATGCGGAACTCGTGATCGGCCATGTGTTTCGGCTCGAGGCCCCCGTCCGTCTTTTCCGTTCCCTGACTCTTTCTGCCCCAGGTCTTGCGGCCTGTCGTGGTGGTTGCGCCTCAAGGCGCCAGCAGCAGCACGTTGGTCTGGCTCGGCACCGTGCGCACGCCGGGACAGTTGGTGCTGTTCTGCAGGCTCGAGCTGCTCAGGCGCGTTGCCGGCATGCCGTTGAAAAGCACGGTGAAGGCGCCCGTCAGGTGCCGGCTCGGCCCCATCACGGTGCCGGACGCCACGCCCAGCAGGACGCCGGCGTTGTCGCCATTGGTCATGGGAATGGTCGTTCCCAGGTTGTGGGCCGGCCCAGCCATGATCAGGATGGTCGGGCAATTGGGAATCGCCGTGGCACCCATGGCGATGTTGGGGTAGGGCACCGGGATGGGCGAAGGCGCGGCGGGCGTCATGCACACGTCCGGAAAACCCATGTCGGTGCCCATCATCTGGCAGTTGGCGAACACGATGCGCTCCTCAGCCGAAATGGATCTGCGCGCCGCGCGCCTTCACCAGCTTGCTGCCGTTGGCCAGCACGTGCTCGGCCTGCATGCGCAGCAACTGCTCGGCCTCGCATTCGATGTGGATCGCACTCACGCGGTCCGTGCCCTGCGTCGTGCGCTGGTAGTGACGGCTGAAGTGCGTCACCCGGTCCATCACGCTGGTCAGGACCGAGCCCACGACTTTCACCGTGGTGGCCACGGCGCGAAGCTGTCGCCCGATGAGCTCGGCCACGCCGACGCTCAGCACCGCGTGCTCCGCGGTCACATCGAGCCGCTCGCTGCGCAGGCTCAAGGTGGTGGCGACGATCTCCAGCGGGCCGTCACAGCGCAGCACGGCCGGCGTGTCGGCCGCGCGCTGGAGCACCGCGAGCACCCAGACCTCCTGCGGACCGGTTCGCACGCAGGCCACCTGGTCGCCGGGCGCCGGCATCAGCAGGCAACTGGCGGCACGGCGCACCTCGAACGACTGCTCGCCGTCGCAGACCCGCAGGGCCGCGCCGTCGCACGCCTCGACCTGCGCGCTCCAGCAAGCGGGGGACGACGGCGCCTGCGCACGCGCGGCAACCGAGCGGCGATTTCGATGGGCAGGGACCGATGCAACGGTGTTCATGAAAGCTCCTTGGGAATCTTGCCGATGGGATGTCACAGGACCGGCGCGCGCCATTGCTCGGCCTGCGCACGCTCGGGGTCGGTCTCCAGCGCGCGCGCCCGGTCGCTCATCTGCGCGTTGTCGGTGTGGGCGCCGTGCAGGCAGGTACGAAACAGCGTGGCGTCCCGCAGGTCGGCCTCCGGCAGGCGGGCGTGGCTGAGGTCGGCATAGCTCAGTTCGGCGCGCGGCATGCGCGCGCGCGTCAGGTCGGCGCCGGCGAAGTGTGTCTGCCAGAGGTCCGCGCCGGTGAAGTCGCTCCCCGGAAGGACTGCGCCGGTGAACAGCGACTGGCGCAGCCGCGCGCCGGAGAAATCCACGTTCTCGCCCTGCGCCTCGCAGAACAGCGCCATCGGGGCAGTCACGCCGGTGAACCGTGCGCCGTCGAGACGGGCGCCCTGGAAATTGCAGCGCGGCAGCGTGTTGCCGGAGAAGTCCGCACCGCGAAGATCGGCCGCGCCGAACTGGCAGGACTCGAGCGTGAGCCCGGCGAAGGACAGGCCGGCCAGCGCCGTCTTGACGAAGATCGTGCGCCGCAGCGATGCGCCGCTCCAGCTCAGATGCGTCAGGTTGCACTCCATGACCGTCGCTTGGTGCCAGTCGGCCGCGTCGGCGCAGACGTCGAGCAGGCTGCAGCCGCTGAACAGCGCCGCATCCAGGTTGGAGTGCGCCAGGTTGGCGTGGTCCAGCCGGGTCTTCGCGAACACCGCCATCGACATCCACGCCTCGCCGCATTGCAGATGCGCGGCGCCGCATTCGTTGAAGGTCGCGGCGTGCAGGTTGGCGCGGCGCAGGTCGGCGTGGTCCAGCTCGCAGCGGTTGAATACCGCGCGCCGCAACTGCGCGCCGGACAGCAGCGCGCCGCGCAGATCGCATTCGTCGAACACCGCTTCGCGCAGGTCGGCATCGCGCAGGTCGGTGCCGGCCAACCGCACCTTGGAGAAGGTGCCGCCGGCCAGCGTGCTGCCCGCATAGTGGCGGCCCGACAGGTCCAGCCCGCTCAGGGGCTCGCCCAGGGCGACGGCGATGGTCAGCAGCTCGGGGCTCATCGGCGGGACTCCCGGCGCTTGCCCGCGGGCACGGTGCGTGGATGCGGGTGCTTCATGGCGCCGCCTGTTGTTCGGGCTTCAGGCGCGGCCAGGTGCGCGCGCGCGTGAGCAGCGCGCGGTCGAAGCGCGTGTCGCCACTGAGCCGTACGCGCGCGAGGTCCGCGCCGAAGAGATTGCTCTGCCGCAGGTCGGCGCCGCGCAAGTCGGCGCGCTGCAGCACGGCCTGGCTGAAATCGCCTCCCGCCATCCGGGCGTGCGCCAGGTCAGCCTTGCACAGGAGCGCACCCTTGGCGCGCGCCAGGCGCCAATCGCTGCCGGCCAGGCGCGTGCCGATCAGGTTGGCGCCGTCCAGCACGCTGCCCACGAGCGACGCCTGGCTCAGGTCCATGCCGCCGAAATTGGCGCCGCCGAACGAGGCATGGCCGAGGTCTGCACCGACCAGCGTGCAACCTTCCACGAACACCGCGCCATCGGCGCGCACGCCAGACGCATGGGCGCCGTCGAGCCTGCACGTGACGAAGCTCGCGCGCGCCAGGCTCGCCGCGCGCAGGTCGCAGCCGCGCAGATCGCACTCGATGAAGTTGGCATCGTCCAGCACGGCTTCGGTGAACACCGCGCCGCGCAGGTCCTGCTTGTAGAAGAGCTGCCCTGCCGCGTGGGCACGCTGCAGGTCGACATCGCGCCACGCCACGTTCATCCAGGAAGCGCCGTCCACGCGGGCGCCGCGCAGGCGCGCGCCGCGCCAGTCGCAGCCGTCGAAGCGGGCGTTGCCGCAGTCGGCCTCCTCGAGCACCGCTCCTGCCAGGCGCGCCCCCCCCAGATTGGCCCCGACCAGCGAGGCGCCCACCGCGATCGCGCCGCGCAGGTTGGCATGGGCGAGCACGGCGTAGGACAGGTTGGCGCCCGACAGGTTGGCATTCTCGAAGTTGACGCTTTCCAGCCAGGCGCCCGAGAAATTCAGGCCGCGCAGATCGAGGCCGCTGAAGTCTGCGCCCGTCAGGTCCATGCCGCTGAAATGCTTCAGGCCGGCCGGCACGGCCACCGCCATCTCCGCCCTCAGTTGGGCGGCTTCCGCCGCGGCCATGGGCGGTGCCGGCGGCTGCAAGTGTGCGCTGGCCAGGTAGCCGGTCACCTCGACCAGCTCCTTCTGCAGCAACGGGCCATAGACAGCGCGAGCGTCGAAGCTGCGATTGGCGGCCTGCGCCACGCCGCGCAGCCGCTCCACCTCGCGCTCGGCCTTGAACACCGGTGGGCCCCGATGCTGCAGCGCCGCGAGATCGATGCCGCGCTCGGTGGCGATCGTCAGCGCCTTTTCCATCTGGAGCAGCGTCTCGTTGAGTGCCTCCCACTGCTGGCGTTCGGCCTGCTCGATCTTTCGCTCCACGTACTGCGCCAGTTCCTTCGGCGCCGGCTGGGGCTCGCGCTCGGGCATGACGATGCCCATCGCATCGGGGTCGCGTCCGGCGGCGCGCGCTTCCTCGCGCGCCAGTGCCACATCGACCTGGGCACGCCGCACCTGCGCTTCCACCTGCAGGCCCTGCATGGCGAACGCCTCGCCGGCGCGCTCGGCGGCAGGGTCGGTGGCGTCGAGGCCCTCGGGCAGCAGGTCGCTGTCGCGCAGGCTGTGGATGACGCCCATGCGCGGGTCGGCGCGCTGGGCGAGCACATGCAGGTAGTGGGCGTCTTCCTTCGCTTCGCCGAGCCGCTCGACGGCGCCCGTGAGGCCCACCACGTCCGCGCCGTCGTCGCTCGCGACCTCCGCCAGGCCATGGAAGAGCAGCACCAGCCGCTCCGCATGCGGGAAGAACCAGACGGTCGTCGCGCGCATCGGCACCTCGCGCAGCCTGGGTTCGCTGCCGGCCACCGCATAGCTGGCAAAGACGCGCGCGCGCAGGCCGGGCAGGCGGCCTTCGATGCGCGGCTGCAGCGGATGCAGGTTTTCCAGCACGAAGGGCTCGTCGCCGCGCAGCGGTCCGTCCAGCCACTGGTCCGCGGGCGCGAGGTTGAAGTAGCGCCAGTCCAGATCGGGTGCGAACCCGGGCGCATGCAGCTTCAGGTAGTCGGCGTCGTAGGTGCCGCGGTATTGCAGGCGTTGAGGGTGGCCGGGATCCAGCCGATGCCAGCCCGCCGGCTGCGCGGCGTGGTCGGGATGGCGCAACGGATCGTCCGCGCGCTCGATGTTGGGCAGCGGCCGGTGGCCGTCGCGCAACTGCCGGCCCATGCCCGCCGGATTCGTCGGCATGTCCGGCCCGCCGTAGGCATGCGCCCAGTCGATGGGCATGCCCTCGAAAGGCAGCGGCGCGCTGGCGCGGTTGCCGTCCCAGAAACGATGGCCGAAGACCAGCAGGGTCTTGCTGGTACCGCCGAGGCTCGCGCGCACCGCGCACGCCGCAGGCTGGTGCGGCGGCGCGAAGGCCTTGCCGTGCACGAGGAACTCCGGCGTGAGCTTGGCCACGCCTTCGTCGATCAGCGGTTCGCCCATCTCCGCGGCGAGGAAGTCCCACATCGATTGCTCGCCCCAGAGCGAGCCTTTCTCGCCCTGCGCGAACGGAACGTGCAGGGCCGCGGTGATGCAAAGACCGAAGCGCTGGCGGTATTCGATCGGTCTGGTGCTCAGGCCCATGGCCTGCGGCTTGACGACTTGCATGCGGCTGTACCTCAGGGCTCGTCGGAACCGGAAGAGGACGGGCCCGGCTCGGACGAGGTCGGCCCCGCCGGTTGGGATGATGTCGGACCGGCCGGCTGGGAGGACGCCGGCCCGGCGGGCTGCGGCGTGCCGGGGTTGCTGTCGGACGGCGCGGCCTGGGGTGTCGGTGTTTGCGGCGCCGGATTGTCCGGCGGCAGAGGCGGCACCGAGCCGTCCTTGAGCGGCTTGAGCGCGTCCGCCTGGTCGCCGGCGTCGCTGGTGGCCGCGCGCGTGATCGCACCGACCGGTCCGCCCACCACCGCTCCCGCGACCGTCCCCACGGGAATCGTCACGATGCCGAAGATGCCCAGGCCGGCCACCGCGCCGACACCGGCGCCGGTGGCTGCGCCGATGCCAGTGTCGGTGCCGTAGTGCGAACCGGACAGGGCGCGCCCTTGTTCCTGGCGCGTGTCGGTCGCGTCGGCCATGCGGTTGAGCCGGGCCTGGAGCCCGGGCACGGACGCGCACGCCGGATCGTTGGCCGCGGCGCGCAGCTGCGCGGCCGCTTCCGTGTACTGGTCGAAGGTGGCGTTGACGCCGGCACGCCCCGTGTAGAAGCCCCAGATGGCGCTCACCGCCGAGAAGGCGCCCGCCAACTTGTCGACGCGGGGCGTGGCGGCATTTCCGCCGCCCGCGCCGCCCGCCTTGAGGATGTGGAAGGGCGCCTCCTTCAGGTCGCCGTTCTTGCGTTCGACCCCGATGGCCGCCACCGAGATGAGCTGGATGGCCAGCGTGTTCTCCATCTGCATGCCGATGAAGTTGCTCATGGCCAGGCCGACCGCGTTGTCGGTGCTCATTCCCAGGAATGTGGTCTGCGCCATGCCCAGGTTGGCCTCGGTGTTGTTGCCGATGTAGCCGCTGGTGTTGGCCCCGAGCACGGTGGTGTTGGAGCCGAGCGATGTCTGGTTGATGTCCCCGACCGCGATCATGTTGATGTGCGTGTTGCTCGTCAGGCTGTATTTCTGGAACGCCGCGGTGTAGGGCGCCGCGCCGCCGTCCCAGTTGATCGAATTGGCGCCGGTCACCTTGAACTCGATGTGGCCGGCCTCGAAGGTCATGCGTGCGGCCTTCTGGCTGATGTTGCCGGTCACCGCGACCGTCTGGTTTCCGGTCACGAAACGGCTCTCGTTGCCCTTCGTGAAGTCGGTGCGCGCGCCCTGGACATCGATCTTGTGGTTGCCCTTGACCAGCAGCGCATGGTCGATGTCCACGTGGGTCGTCTGGTGGCCGACGATGTGGTTGTCCTGGTTCTTGCCGACCGTGAGCTTCTGGAATTGCTGGATGCTCGTGGTGTCGTTCTTCTCCACCGTCAGCTTGCGGTCCCGCACCACCGTGGTGGTCTGGTCGCGCTTAACCGTCACCGTCTGGTCGCGGTCCACCTTGGTCGAGTCATCCCTCTCCACGCTGCGGCTCATGTCCAGCTCCGCATGGATGTTGATGTTCTCCTCGCCCTTCTTGTCCTCGAACATGATCTCGTTGTAGTTCGCGGGACCGCCGCCGGGCGTGGAGCGGGTCTTGAAGCCGCTCTGCGTGGGCGACTTATACGGTATGGGCTGGTCGTCGTTGTAGACGCGGCCCACGATGATCGGGCGGTCGGGGTCGCCGTTGATGAAGTCGACGATCACCTCCTGGCCGATGCGCGGAATGAAATACCCGCCCCAGCCCTTGCCGCTCCAGGGCTGCGACACGCGCACCCAGCAGGTCGACTTCTCGTTGCTCTCGTCGTAGCGGTCCCAGTGGAAGTGCACCTTCACGCGGCCGTGGTCGTCCACGTGCAGCTCGTCGCCGGCGGGGCCGACCACGATGGCCGTCTGCGGGCCGGGCATGGTCACGCGCGGCGTGAGGCGCGGCGGGCGGTAGGCCCGCTCCATCGGTATCGCGGTGATCAGGAATGCGCTGGCGCCTGGCTGCGAGGTGCTGAGCATCGGCGTGCTGGCGATCAGGTCTTCCAGCACCTGCAGCGTGTCGGCGTTCACCGCGTCGTCGCGCAGCACGCCGGCCAGTGCCGTGCGCAGGTCCTGCGGAACGGCCGTGCCGGCGCCCACGCTTTCATAGCCGGGGTGGCTTGCCATGAAGGTGCAGGCCGCGATCACGTAGTCGCCGTTGCGCGTGCCGTCGGGGTCGCCCTCGAACTTGAAGCTGCGGCCCGCAGCCACGTCGGGCCAGGTGGTCAGCGCCCAGTGGCGGTCGCGGCGCGCGTTGAGCTCGTCGCCGCGCAGCTTGGTGCGGTTCTCGCCATCGTCGCCGGTGAAGTAGCCGCCCGGGAATTCGAACTCCTCGAAGTCGGCGAGTTCGTGGTCGTCCTTCACGTCGATGGTGGCAGCCAGCTTCTTCTTGATTGCCTTGAAGTCGCTGTCGCGCGAAGCCTGCTTGCCGGTGTCGAACTGGCGCGCGCTCACCCAACGCGAAATCTCGTTGTGGCGGGCCTCGCTCGCGTCGCTGTGCATGTAGCGCAGGGTGGCTTCCACCGGCAGCTTCTCGTGCGCCAGGTCGCTGGCGTCTGAAAGGTGCATGGTGCCGGGCGCGTCGTGCGAATCGAACCAGTAGTAGATGCCTTCGTCCTCGAGCAGGCGCGAGAGGAATTGGTAGTCGTTCTCCTGGTGCTGCACGCAGTAGCGCCTGGGCGTGTGGGTGCCGATGACGTTGCCGGCTTTGGTCTTCTTGAAGCGCTTGATCGGGCTGTCTTCAAAGACCGCGTCGAGCACTTCGAGCACTTTCTTGTCCTGCAGGATGCGCGAGTTGGTGCGCTTGGTGAGCAGCCAGAACCACGAGCGCAGCGTGATGCGGTATTCGAAATGCCTGCCCACGTGCCCGGCCCGGACGAAGCGCACCGCGTGGCCCTGGCAGTGGCGCTCGTGCATGCCGCCGTCCTTGTCCTGGAACTGGATGACCACGTCGAAGGCGCGGCCGAGAATGTCCTTGGCATCGAGCGCCTTGTTCTTCGACAGCACCGTGAGCTCGTAGGCCGACGGGCGCGCCAGCGCCTCGTGGCCCACGATGCGCCAGAACATCAGGTCGTCCTTGGCGGGTGAATCTGTCTCGATGCGGAACTCGTGGTCGGCCATTTTTTACTCTTGAAGAATGGAAGCGGCTCAGTCGACTCGCCGGGTGCAGGCGATGCGACGTGCGTCAGAGGGGCATTCGGGGCGCGTGCACAGGCCACCGGGTACTCCCCTCCGCGAATGTCCCCCGGGGCTGCGCCCCTCCTCCTTGATTTCGCTGCGGGGAGCACCCGATGCCCTGCGCACTGGACGCGCTGGTGGTGTGCGGCCCATCAGCGAACGCTGCTCATAACGAGCACGCCGATGGGGTTCCTTGCGCAGCGAAATCAAGGAGGAGGCCGAAGGCCGGGGGACATTCGCGGAGCCAGGTACCCCGTCGGCGTGATCGCGCTCCGAATACCCCACACACCGACGAATGGAAAGACGGGTCGTCATTTCAGTCGAAGGCGTAGGTGAAGTCGGCGTCCTTCACATCCAGCGCGACGCGGCGGATCTCGCCGCCCGACGCCAGCCGCTGCAGGTATTCGACCGAGATGGTGGGCAGCACGGTGTTGGTCAGGATCGCGTCGATCACGCGCCCGCCCGACTCCGGGTCCTGACAGCGCGCAACCACCTGGTCGACCACCGCGTCGCTGTACTCGAAGGGCACGCCGTGGTTGGTCTCCACGCGCTTCTTGATACGGCCCAGCTGCAGCCGCACGATCTTCTTCATCATGTCGGGCGACAGCGGGTAGTAGGGAATGGTGACGATGCGGCCCAGCAGCGCGGGCGGGAACACCTTCATGAGCGGCGCCTTCAGCGCATCGGCCAGCGCGTTGGAATCGGGCAGCAGCTCGGGGTCTCGGCACATGCTCATCACGAGCTCGCTGCCGGCGTTGGTGGTCAGCAGGATGATCGTGTTCTTGAAATCGATCATGCGGCCCTCGCCGTCTTCCATCCAGCCCTTGTCGAAGACCTGGAAGAAGATCTCGTGCACGTCGGGGTGGGCCTTCTCGACCTCGTCGAGCAGCACCACGCTGTAGGGCCGGCGGCGCACCGCCTCGGTCAGGATGCCGCCTTCGCCGTAGCCCACGTAGCCGGGCGGCGCGCCCTTGAGCGTGGAGACGGTGTGCGCCTCCTGGAATTCGCTCATGTTGATGGTGATGATGTTCTGCTCGCCGCCGTACAGCGCTTCGGCCAGTGCCAGCGCGGTCTCGGTCTTGCCCACGCCCGAGGTGCCGCAGAGCATGAACACGCCGATCGGCTTTTGCGGGTTGTCCAGCCGCGCGCGGGACGTCTGGATGCGCCGCGCGATCATCTCGAGGCCGTGCTTCTGGCCGATGACGCGCTGGTTGAGCGTGTCGGCGAGCTTGAGCACCGCCTCCACTTCGTTCTTGACCATGCGGCCGACGGGAATGCCGGTCCAGTCGGCCACCACCGAGGCCACGGCCTGTTCGTCGACCGAGGGCAGGATCAGCGGCGACTCGCCCTGCACCGCATGGATCTTGGCCTGCAGCGCATGCAGTTCTTCAAGCAGCGCGGCGCGGTCCTCGCTCCCTCCCCCACCGGGGGAGGGCTGGGGTGGGGGCACGTCGGCTTTCGCATCGCCCTCGGCGGACGCCGCATCCACCGGCTTGTTCCCCGCCCGCAGCTTCGCGCGCAGTTCGAGCAACCGATCGACCAGCCCTTTCTCTTCCTTCCAGCGGGCGTTGAGCGTTTCCAGCTGTCCGTTCGATTCCAGCAGCAGCGCGGTGACCTGCGCCGCGCGCTTGGTCACGTCGATGCCGATGGCTTCCTCGCGGCCGATGATCTCCTGCTCGACCGTGAGCCCCTCGATGCGGCGCATGCAGTCTTCAACTTCAGGCGGCGTCGCGTGCTGACTCACAGCCACGCGCGCGCACGCCGTGTCGAGCAGGCTCACGGCCTTGTCGGGCAGCTGGCGCGCGGGAATGTAGCGGTGGCTCAGCTTCACGGCCGCCTCGATGGCCTCATCGAGCAGCTGCACGCGGTGGTGCTTCTCGAGCACGCTGGCCACGCCGCGCAGCATCAAGATGGCCTTCACCTCGTCGGGCTCGGGCACCTGCACCACCTGGAAGCGCCGCGTCAGCGCCGGGTCTTTCTCGATGTATTTCTTGTACTCGGCCCAGGTGGTCGCGCCGATGGTGCGCAGGTTGCCGCGTGCCAGCGCCGGCTTCAGCAGGTTGGCCGCATCGCCGGTGCCGGCCGCGCCACCCGCGCCCACCAGCGTGTGGATCTCGTCGATGAAAAGAATGATGGGCGTGGGCGATGCCTGCACCTCGTCGATCACCTGGCGCAGCCGCTGTTCGAACTCGCCCTTCATGCTCGCGCCGGCCTGCAGGAGGCCGATGTCGAGCGTGAGCAGCTTCACATCCTTCAGCTGCGGCGGCACGTCGCCGCGCGCCAGGCGCTGCGCAAAGCCTTCGACCACGGCCGTCTTGCCGACGCCGGCCTCGCCCGTGAGCAGCGGATTGTTCTGGCGGCGGCGCATCAGGATGTCGACGATCTGGCGAATCTCCTCGTCGCGCCCGGTGATCGGATCCATCTCGCCCTTCTTGGCCTTCTCGGTGAGGTCGACCGCGAACTTCTTGAGCGCATCGCCCTTGCCCATGGCCGCGGGCGCCATCGCGCCCGAGTCTTCGCCGGGGGCGCCGCTGCCCATGCCGGTGCCGTCCTGCGCGTGCATCTGCGATTCGGGCGAGGCGTCGCAGATCTTCACGAAGTTGTCGGCCAGATCCTCGACCTTGACCTTCTCGAACTGCTTCGACAGGCCGAACAGCGGGTTGCGCAGGCTCTGCGTCTTCAGCATGCCCACCAGGATGTAGCCGGTGCGCACCTGCGCCTCGCCGAACTGCAGCGTGGCATAGGTCCAGGCGCGTTCGATGGCGTTCTCGATGTGCGGGGAAAAGTCGCTGATGGCGGTGGCGCCGCGCGGCAGGCGGTCGAGCGCGGCCGTCATGTCCTTGGCGATGACCGACACGTCGAGGCCGTAGTGCTGGATCACGCGGTGCAGGTCGGAGTCCTGCGCCTGCAGCAGCTGGGCGAACCAGTGCTCCAGCTCCACATACGGATTGCCCCGCATCTTGCAGAACACCGTGGCGCCTTCGATGGCCTTGTAGGCCAGCGAGTTGAGCTTGCCGAAAAGGGCGGTGCGACTGATTTCACTCATGGAAGACTCCGTATCTGTTGAAGACGATTCATGCCGGTAAATTTGAAGTTCGGCGATCCGTGTCCGGCGTCAATGCGCAGAAAGCCTTGCGCTGGCCAGCCACCCCTGCACGTCCTGCCCCGCCTCGCGACGCGGAACGATCGGCTCGATGCGCACGGCACCGAAGCCGGCGGCCGCAAGACAGGCCTCCACATGCGCAGCCGCATGGCGGTAGCGGCCGCTGCCTTCGAGCCTGAAGTCGTCCCGCCCCCCGGGCATGGCTTCGACCGTGAACACCACGCCGCCTGCCGGACGCAGCGCGCGCGCGGCTGCCGCCAGCACCTCGTGCAGGTCGCCGAAGTAGCACAGCGTGTCGGCCGATATCACCAGGTCGAAGCGGCCGGGCTGGGTCTGCAAGTAGTGGGTGAGCTCGGCCTTGTGCAGCACGTCGTAGCCGCCGCGCTGCTCCGCGCGCTGCAGCATGCCGACCGACAGGTCGCAGCCGGCCAGGTGCGCGGCCCAGGGCCGCAGCAGCGGGGCGCAGAGTCCGGTGCCGCAGCCGGCATCGACCACGGCCAGGCTCGCGGCCGGCGCGCCATGCATTTGCTCCACTGCCTGCGCCACCAGCTCGGGCGCGCGGTAGTGCAGCTTCTCCAGGCTGGCGTCGAAGCTTCCGGCGTAGCTGTCGAACACGGTCTCCACATAGCCGTCGCTGGCGCGCGCGGGCGCCTGCCCCTCGCAAGCGGCCAGCAGGTGCGTGACCACGGGATTGCCTGGATCTTCGGCCAGCCACTCGCGGTACATGCCAAGGGCCTGTTCATGCTCGCCGAGCAGTTCCAGCGCACGAATCACCTGCGAGCGGGCGCTCAGGTTGCGCGGCTGCAGCAGCACCGCACGGCTGTTGGCGATGACGCTCTCGTGGATGCGCCCCTGCTCCATCAGCGCGATCGACAGGTTGTACCAGGCCTCGCTGAATTCCGGCCGCAGCTCGATCGCCTGGCGGCTCACGCGCTCGGCGGCTTGCCAGTGGCCCTTGCGGCGTTCGAGCGATGCGATGTTGCTCAGCGCATCGGCGCCTTCGTCGCCTTCTTTCGCGAAGGAGACGCTGTTGCCGTAGGCGAGCATCGCGTCGTCGATGCGGCCGACCTCGACCAGCAGGTTGCCCAGGTTGTTCCAGGCGCCGCTTTGCGCGGGCTGCAGCGTGAGCGACCGTCCGATCAACGCGATGCTCTCGTTGCTGCGGCCTTGCGCATGGCGCAGCAGGCCCTGGTAGTGCAGGGCGTCGGGGTCGGCCGGCGCGGCCTCCAGGATGCGGTCCAGCAATTCGCCCGCCGCGTCCAGCTTCTGCGCCTTGACCAGGGCCGCGGCTTGCGCCAGCGCGGCCGCGTGCGCCGTCATGTCCGGATGCACGGGCGTCGTCGTCATGCGGCGGCTCCCACGGTGGCCTGGGCGCTGCGGGCGCTTATCGGGCGGTTGCCGATGCGCACGTCCGCCGCATCCTTGGCACGCGTGCGCTGGCCGAGCCACGAGACCCAGCCCAGGCGCGGCGCGTTGCCTTTGGCCTGGCCGAGGCGCGTGGCGGGCACCTGCGTCGTCTCGAGCACCAGCTCGGCGTCCCATTCGAGTTCGTCGCCGAGCAGCTGCTGCATCCAGCGCTGCAGCACCGGCTGCGCGTTGCCGATCGGCAGGAACATGCGGTACTGCGCGAGCGTGAGCGGACCGATGTGCAGGCGCACGCGGTGCTGCCGGTCCCACGCGCGCGTGCCGAGCATCGCGCCCATGCCCATCGAGCGCGAACTCTCGCCCTGCCCCAGCCGCGTGAGCTCGCCCGCGGGCAGGCTCATCCAGTGGCCGACCCAGCGCTCCAGCTTCACGGGCACGCCGAAGTAGCTGCACAGCACCGACTCCACGCTCTCGGCGTTGTGCACGCGGCGCGCGAGCCAGCCCGAAAAATGCAGGCGGGCATCGTCGTGCACCTCGTCGCGCTCGATGCGCCCCGGCGTGCCGATGCCCACGAACGCGCCGACCTGCAGGCGGAAGCGGTCCTCGCCCGGACGGTCGAGCGCCACCGCGGGCCGCGCCTGCGCCCATGCGCGGTAGAAGTGCAGCGAGAAGCGGTGCAGAAAGCTGTCGAGAAAGGCCAGCCAGGTGGGGTCGCCATGGTTCAGGCTGCGCTCGCGGATGAAGTCGCTCAGGTGAACCGGCAGCGGACCGTTGGGCCCGACATAGCTGAAGAAGTGCTGGCGCAGGCGCGGCGGCGAGTGGGCACTGGCCGGTTCGAAGCGGCTGAAGCTGGCCGGCGCGAACGACAGCGACGGCTCCTGCCCCACGCGCACCGGCTCCGCGCTCGGCAGCAAGGCGCGGCCCCATCGCGGCGTGGTCGCGGCCACCGACTCCAGCCGGCGCAGCACCGCAAAATAATCGAAGGACCACGGCTCGGCCGACCATGCGCGCAGCGCGGTGTCGACCCGCGTGTTGACCGACTCCCCCCGGCTCGCGCCTTCGGGCGGCCGGGCGGCGCTCACAGGATCTGCCGGGTCCCGCACAGCGGCCTCCATCGCATGGTCTCGCCCTTGCCCGCCACGCGCAGCACGGTCTCGACGAAATGATTGACCTCCACATGGCGCGCCAGAAAGCGCGCCATCACCGCGCCGAACAGGAACACGCTGTGGCCATGGAATGCGTCCTTGTCGACTTCGAGCGTCACTTCGAGCCCGCGCCCGAAGGCGATCGGCCCCTTGAGCGGCAGGCGGCGCGCCACGGGCTTGGCCTTGACCGAGAGCAGCCCGCGCACCTGGCCCTGGCGCATCTCGTCGGCATGCGTGGCATAGAGCATCAGTGTTTCGCGCAATGCGGCAGCGCCTTGCTCCGGCGTGCTGTCGGAGATCGACAGGTAGTTGAGCGCCAGGTGATCGACCACCCGCCAGCCCAGCCCCTGGCTCACCACCGGCGACACCGGCCGCGAAGGACCGCGCACCATGCGCACCCGCTGCACGGGGAAGGAGTCGACGCAATCGAAGTCGTTGTCGCGTCCCAGCGGCATCAGGAGCGGCAGGTCGCGGTTGGTGCACAGCGCGGCCACCGCGAGCTGCCGCAGCGTGGCGGCGTACGGCGCCTGCTGCGGATCGACGATCTGCATGTAGACCTCGGAGCCGATGTGGCTGCTGCGATGGCCCTCGGTGCGCTGGCGCACCGACAGCATCCGCGGCTCGCGCGTGGTCGTGAAGTAGGCCGGGTGGCTGTGCCGCGTGCCATGGAAGGCCGAATAGAAAGGGCGGAACACCTGCTCGGCCGCCGCTGCATCGGCGCCCGGAGCGCCGTGGCCGATGACCTCGGTGACGGTGTGCACCTCGAAATCCTGCGGGCGCGTGCGGTCGGGCACCAGATGGAACTGGCTCACGCCTTCGGTCAGCGGCACGCGGTCGAGCCGCTTGTTGAACAGGTTGACCACCGGCACGCAGTGCAACTGCACGTTGTCGGCGCTCACCAGTTTTTCGAGCGCCGCATCGCCGCGCGAGAACAGCAGCACCAGTTCGACCTCGGCGACCGGCATGGCCGCGAGCACCGATTGCAGCCCGGCGATGCGCAGGAACTGGAAGCGCTGTGGGAACGCGAAGTACTCCTGCAGCAGGCGAAAGCCCGAGAAGCCGGTGGCCGTGACCGGCAGCAGTGCTTCATCGTCCTCGAAGCCGACCGGCTGGATCGCCGTGGCCGGCAGGCTCTGCGCCGCGCCCTGCAGCGCGCCGGTGGGCGACAGCGGCCGCACCATCACGCCGATGGGCTGGCCCAGCGCGCACTCCTGCAGCTGCCACGCCACGTCTTCGGCGCCGCCCAGATGCAGCACCAGGTCGTCGAGCGCGATCTGGCTGAAGTTGAGCCCCGCCGTCGCATGCAGCGTGATGCGCAGGCCGCCGCGGATGGCACGGGACTGGGGGTGCGTGGCGAGCGGCAGGTCGGGCGCATAGGTGAAGTACTGGGCGCGCTGGATCTCGATCGGCCAGATGCGCAGCGCGCTCGAGGTGCGGAACTCGCAGTGCGTGTTCTGCCCCACGGCCTGCCGCGCGCGCAGCCCGGCGCCGCGCGGCAGCTTGGGACCGGTCGCAAGGTTGGCGTCGTCCAGGTCGGGCGAGAACGAGACCACCGCCATGGCCGGCGTGGGCGCGAGGAAATTCGGGTAGACGATGTCGAGCAGGTGGCCCGTGAAGCGCGGGTATTCGGCATCGAGCTTGAGATTGACGCGCGCCGACAGGAAGGCCGTGGCCTCGATCAGCCGCTCGACGTACGGATCGGCGACCTCCTGGCCTTCGATGCCCAGGCGGTGCGCGATCTTCGGAAAGGCGCGCGCAAACTCCGAGGAGCTCTCGCGGAAATAGCGCAGTTCCTGTTCATACAGGTTCAGCAGCCGAGGGTCCATGTCGGACTCACCTTGGGTTTTGCGCCATGTCCACGATCTCGATGCGTCCTTCTTCCAGGTCTACACGGCTTCGCATCAGGAACTCGAGCGGCACGGGCTGCGCCCACAGCATGCCGCGGATCTGCAGGCCGATGCTGTTGTGCGAGTCGAGTGCCGAGCCTTCCATGACGAGTTCAACTTCGAGAGTGCGGGACAAAATGCGCGGCTCGAACTGCAGGATTGCGTTCTTCAAAGCCTGTTCCATGCTGACACGCTGCACCGACGAGGTGAACTGGCCAGACAGCATAGGCAATCCGTAGTTGATGACCGAGCGCGCGGCGTTCGGGTATTGCTTGTCGTCCATCGCAAGCCCGAAGCCGGTGGCGTTGAAGAGCCAGCTCAGGTCGCGCAGCACGGCCGAGCGCAGCGCCTGCTTGGTGAGCGTTCGCTTCTCGTCGCTCTCGCGCTTTTCGGTGGGCGCGTTGTCGACCAGGCGGTCGAGCAGCGACGGCTGCAGGCGTTCCTGGGCGGTGAGTTCAACCACGATCAGCGGCCGGCGTGAAGAGGATCTCGCGCACGTCCATGAGCGCGTACTCGCCCGCGTCGCTGCCGAGCACGCGCTGGCCGCAGCCGGCCCAGACCTCGGGGCGCAGTTCGCGCCACTCGGTCTTGCGCGCGAGCCGCAGCTCGCCGTCTTCGCTCTGCTCGGTGCCTTCGTAGCGGGTGGGAATGAGCGCCAGGGTCTCGCCGCCGTTCTCGAACTGCAGGTGCGCGGGCATCCAGACGCAGTCGCGCAGGTCCTCGGGCGGCTCGATCTTGATGTGCGCGAGCCGGGCGTAGGGAATCCAGTAGTACTTGCCGTTGACGAAGGCTTCGAGCACGGGGCCCAGGCGCATGTCGGCATCGGCCAGCCATTCGAAGGGCTCGCCGTCGATGGTGCCGGCGATGGCGGGCGCGCCGTCGAAGGCCCGCTGGCGAAGGTCCTCGGCCAGCTCGCTCTCGCCGCGGCCCTGGCGCAGCAGCGATTCGATCAGCAGCGCCAGCCATTCGTCGGGCTGGCCGAAGATCATCGGCGTGCGCGTGCCGGCAAACACCTCGGCGCGCAGGCCTTCGCAGCGCACGGCGTCGCCATACACCTGCTTCATGGGAACGGCGAGCGCATCGAGCTCGGCCGCGACGGTGAGCTGGTTGAGCGCGCGTTCCCACTGGCCCAGCACGCACAGCAGCTGCGCCATGAAGACGCGGTGCCTGCTGTCGGCGGGCTTGGCGCGGACCTCGTCGCTCAGGGCCTTGAGCGCGCCGACGGGGTCGGCGGACTTGAGGAGTTCGGCGGAGCTGGCCATGTCAGTTCCCCGCGAAGGTGCAGGTGCGGACGGCACCCCGTGCGCCCGTCTGCTGCTGCGGCGCCGAACGGATCTCCAGCTTCGTGTAGTCGAAGAAGATCAGGTCGCAGGGCCGCTTGGGCGTGCCGCCGGTGACGATGGCGTGGCAGTTCACGCGCGCGCCTTCGAGCACGAATTCGAGGTGCGACTGCAGGTCCTTGGAACTGTCGCCACCGGCCTTGAAGACCGAGATGGTCACCTTCAGGTCGCTGTCCTGGCTCTTCAGCAGGCTTGCGATGGAAGCCGTGGCCGCATCGCAGTCGCGGATCACGATGAAGGCGTGGTTGCGCAGCTTGCCCTTGGTGGAGCCGGGCGGAACGACGACGTCCGACTTGTACGAGTAGCCGCCGATGTCCATGCGCTGCTTGCCGTCTTCGTACGTGCGCTTGGACTCCCCCTCGATCGGCGAGCCCTTGCTCTCGATCATCATCGCGAAGTCGTTGCCCGATTCGCCCGACAGGTAGTCGAGCAGGCGCAGGGCCTCGTCGGGGTCCAGTTTTCCATCGTAGGTCCAGCTCATGTCGATCTCCTGAAAAAAATCCGGTGGTCTGTCGTTACCTGGCGGACAAGGCTTCGCCCGCCCAATGCACCATCGCGGCAAAGCTCTGCCGCTCGCTGTCTTGCTGCAGGGCGCCGCGCACCCGCACCTGGGCCACCCCGTCGGCCGTGCCGGCGCCGAACAGGCGCGGCGCGCTGTAGGGCGTTGCAGGCGCGGCCAGCACCAGCAGCCGGCCGCCTTCGGCGTTGAACCAGGGCAATTCGAAGCGCTTGACGGCGGGCGCATCGCGCGTGCCGCGCTTGAAGCGGTTGGTCTCGCCCGGGTCCCCGGGATAGACCTGGCGCGCGCCGCCCTGCGGGTCGATGCCGACGACGACAAGGTCCACCGAGCGTCCGGTGGCGTTGCGCACGTTGAGCACGGCGCGCTCGCCGCTGCGCAGCGGCAGCAGCCCGGTGCCGGCCTGCCGGGCCGGGCCGCTGCGCACCAGGCGATCGCCGTTCCACACTTCGAACAGCGCGTCGAAGCCCTCGAACTGCGCATCCCTGGCAATGCTGTAGAGCTGGTTGAGCCACTTGAGCCGGGCCAGCATTTCGAGATGCCGGCGGGCCGCTGCGGCATCGGCCGGCACAGGCCTGGCGCCTGCGCCGAGCGCGGGCGAGATCACGTCGAGCCGGGCGGCATTCCAGTGCACGTCGGCACCGTCCGCCTCGGCCACGGCGACAACGGAGGCGGGGTAGTCGAGGCTCAGCCCGGGTGGCAGGCCCTGCTCCGCGCGCACGCGCAGCGCGACCGAAGCCGGTTCGCCGATTGGCGTGATGTTCCAGAGCGCGGCGCCGGACAGCTCGCGCAGCGCGGACGGCACGGCCATGCGCGCCTTGTCGGTGTAGGCCTGCAGAAGCAGGCCCTCGGCGCTGCGCACCGTGCCGTCTTCCATCGTGGCCAGCACGCGCAGCGGCTGCTGCGCCACCAGGCCGTCGAGCTGGCCGGCCTGCAGGACCAGCGCATCGCCGGAGCGCTGCGCGCGCCAGACCGGCCGCGTCGAAACCGGCTGCGCGCGGTTGGCGAAGATCGGCGCATCGAGGTTGCCCTCGGCCACCGGTGATGGCAGCTCGCGCGTGGGAAAGCGCTGCGCGAGTTCGTCGATCACCGGCGGATAGGCCGCGAGCACGCCGTCGAACAGGTCGCGCCAGGTGGCGGGCCTGCGCGAGAGCGCCTCCACCACGGCCCAGGTCAGGAGGCCCTGCGGGCGCGCATTGCGGCTCTTGCGCGGCAGGCGCAGCTCGGGCGTGATCTGGTGGCTCTCGGAAGCGAAGAGCGCCACATAGCGCGCGCGCGGCACCGGCTCGGCCGCGACAGGCCGCGCCACGGCAGGGCGCGCCGCCGGAGCGGACGCGCCGAGCAACTGGCCGATGCGCAGGCCGCGCCAGCGCACCTCGTCGTCGGCCGGTCCTTCGGCGATAAGCGGGCTGTCGGCCGTGCTGCTGCGGGTCATCGAATTCGCCGAGCAGGTGTCGAAGACGGAGGCAACGAACACGTTGCGTGCCAGGAAGGCCTGGATCCAGGCATCGAAATCGGCATCGCGCAGGTCGCCCGTGAGCGCGCTGTCGCTGCCGAGCGTGCCGCGCACATCGCGTGCGAGAAAGTTTTCCGAAAGGCCGTCGGGCTCCTGGTAGCGCTTGCTGCTGTCGCGCAGGCGGGTGCCGTGGCCCGAGAAGTAGAGCAGCACGAAGTCGCCGCTTCTCGATTGCGCGAGCAGCCGGCCGAGCGCATCGTGGATGGCCTGCGATTCGGGCAGCACCGCGCCGCCCACGCCGTCGGCGAGCACGGTGATGTCGGAGGCCGCAAAGCCCTGCTTCAGCAAGGCATCGCGCATCAGCATCACGTCGTTGCGCGGCGCCTGCAGCCAGAGCGACTGCGGCTGGTTGACGAGTTCGGAAACGCCGACGAGCAGGGCGCGCTGGGTGGCGAAGGAAAAGCTGCTGCAGGCAAGCAGCCACGCCATTAGCAACGTTTGCAGGAAGCGCCGCTGTGTTGCTCCCTCTCCCCTTGGGGAGAGGGCTGGGGTGAGGGCCGGCGGCGATGGCGAGGGCGATGCTTTTGCGAAGGCACCTGCCCTCACCCTGCCCCTCTCCCGCAAGCGGGAGAGGGAACAAGACAGCACGCAGGCCGATGTCATGGCCGCCCCGAGACCGGTCCGGCCGACTCGACCAGTGGCGATGCGGCAAGCACCGCGCGGCCGCCGACCGGATCGGCCGCGCGCAGCCGCCAGACGCCGTTCGCATCCGGCCCGCCGACCACCTCGGCCGGCATCGAGCGCAGCAGGCGGGCAGCCTCGTCGATGCGCACCTCGTCCTTCCAGCGCACGACCAGGTTCGCCTGTGTTGCAGCGGGCGCTGCGGGCACGGCGCGGAAGCGCACCTCGTCCTCTTCCGCGCCGCGGCCGCCGAGCAGGCCGGCGTTCTGCACCACCGCGAACAGCGCCAGCACCGCAAACGCGGGACGCAGCCAGCCGCCGGAACCGAACCAGTGCCGGATGCTGCCCCACCAGCCGCCCTCGGGCCGCTCCTGCGGCCGGGCGCGCGGGGAAGCGGGTGCGGCGGCCGGCGTCGCGCCGGGGGATTGCACCCGCGCCGGGCCCAGCTGCAGGCCGGCGGCGCGGTACAGCGCCTGGTAGTCGGCGCGCGGGTCCTGCACACCGAGCGGCGTGCCGGACAGCACCGAGAACACGCCGCCCACGGTGCGCAGAGCGATGCGCCCGGGCTCGGGCGCGATGGCCAGCGGCGCCTGCGCGGCCCATTCGTCGTGCACCGCGCGGATCGCGGCGAGCCGGGTGGCCGAGACTTCGCCGAGCACGCGCGCGCACAGCTGCGGACTGGGTTCGAGCGTGAGCATGTTCCAGGCCTGCACCAGGCCGAATGCCGGCTCGAAGGGCTCGTCGTCGGGCTCGAGCAGCACGTCGAACGGCCCGGCCCAGTCGGCCTCGCCCGCGGCCATCCAGCCCTGCCACAGGTTGCCGTGGATGCAGCGGTCGAGCAGCACGCCGAGCAGCCGCCCTTCGTGCACCACGCTCACGAGGCGGCCCGGCGCCCAGCGCGCACTGAAGGCGCGCTGGGCGACAGCCTCGCGGCGCCGGGCCAATTCGGTGAGCGGAAGCACGAGATCGAGCACGGCGCGCGGCGGCGCGGCCGCGGTGCCCTGCTGCGCGGCGCCGGGCATCGCGACGGCGGTCTCCTGGCCGGTCGCGCCCGGCCCCGCAGGCGCGGCGCCCGCGGCCTGGAATGCGCTTCGGATCACGCTGAGCGGGGGCCAGAGGTCGGTGTTCATGGCGGTCTGTTCCTGAATGGCTATGTCTTCAGGCATAAGACGCTTCAGCACCGAGGATTTTGAAAACCTGCAGGATCGCCGCCATGTTGTCGGGCGCTATCGCAATGCCCAGGGTCTGCTGGATCCAGCCGCCCAGGCGGGTTTTGGCGTAGTCGGCGGTGAGGCCCTCGCGCTTGTGCACCAGGCCCAGCCGGCCTGCGCGGTAGTGGTAGGAGGCGATGGCATGGCGCGAGGCAATGCCCGAGAGGCCGCCCTCGGCCTCCTTGCCGAAGCCCTCGCACAGCAGGATGCGCTCGGGCTCGGGCAGTTCGGCGATGAAGGCGCGCGCGGCCAGCTGCACCGCGCCGGCGCTCAGGCCGTGCTCCGCGAGGCAGCCCTCGAGGTCTTCACCGGCGCCCAGCGCATCTTCGAGCTGCGCTTCGCTGACCTGCTCGCCGATCGAGAGCTTGCGGCGGAACGCGCTCGCGCGCGTGCAGTCGATCAGGTAGCGGCGGAAGTACGCGCACAGCGCAAAGGCGGTGGAGGGCGCGCTGTGGCCCGCGCGCTCGTCGGCCTCGTCGGGATCGGCATCGAGCCGCAGCACCTTCACGTAGATGAACTGCGCCACCAGCTCCTGCCGGCCTTCGCCCAGCACCTGGAGCTCGGGCGGGTTGCAGGCCACGAGCGCATCGCCCACGATGCGGTACATGGTGCCCATGTCGCCCGGGGACAGCGTCTGCCGGCGCCGCCAGAGGCGGACGAGCACACTGCTTTCCGCGGACGAAAGCGTTTCTTGCATGGGTCAGCGGCCGCCGCCGGGCCGCCCCAAGGCGGGCCGCGCCTCCCCCTCGGGGGGTGGAGTTACAGGAGCGCAGCGAGTGAAAAGCCGGGGGGCAGACATGACTCAGTCGTCCACGCACACGCCTTCGGTCGGCACCAGGCATTGCGGCAGGCCGGCGCCCACCGGGCCGCCGCGCGTGCGGATGGCCGAGGACACCGCTGCCGTGGCCACGGCCAGGCCGCGCGGCAGCAATATCCAGAGCTGGCCGCGCTCCTTCATGCGGCGCGCGTTGGTCGCGGCCTGCTGGCCGTTGCCGAAGAAATAGTCGGCCCGCACCGCGCCGCGGATGGCACCGCCGGTGTCCTGCGCAATGGTCAGCCGCTGCATCGGCGCACCGGTGCCGGGCGCGCGGGTCGACACGAACACCGGGTAGCCCAGCGGCGTGCTGCGCGGGTCCACCGCGATCGAGCGGCCCGCCGACAACGGCACGCCGAACGCGCCCACCGGGCCGCCCGAAGGCGACGGCGACTCCTTGAAGAACACGTAGCTCGGGTCCTTGATGCCCGAGCCGATCACCGGCCCGGCCGTGCGCCGCCCCGGCACCAGCACCGCGCCGCTGGCCGTGGGCCGCGCAAGCGTGAAGCCGCGCGTGCGGATGGTGCCTGTCGCGGTGTTGCCGGCGTCGTCGTCTTCATCGTCGCCGTCGTCGAGCTCCAGTTCGATGGACGAGCCGCGCACCTTGACCGGACTGCGGGGCTTGCCGTTGGCGGCGCGCGCCAGCGTGGGGCGGAAGGGCTGGCCGTTCTGCTCGGCATAGGCCACGCGGACGATGTCGCCGTTGGCCAGCTTGATGCGGCCCGAACCCTGGATCTGCATTTCGTAGAGCGCGGTGGCGCTGCTCACGAAAGCCAGCACGCGGGCATTGGGCGCGCCCTTGGTCTCGATCTCTTCGCGCGTGTAGTACGGCAAGAGCTGCTTGCCCTCGATGCGCAGGCGCACCTTGCGGTCGAGCGTGTCGCGCGTGACGCCCGAGAGGTCGAGCGCATAGAGCCCCGGCGCGCCCATGTCGCGCGTGCTGAGGCCGGTCTGCACCACCACGTTGCGGCCCTCGACCCGCGCCGCCACCGTGCCGCTGCCGGCCGGCAGCTTGCGCGCGTCGGCAAACAGCATGTCCTCGGGCTGGCCGTAGACCGGGTAGATGAACGGCGCCGCGTACTGCCGGCTGCCCGGGATCTCGGGCTCGAAGTAGCCGGTGACCACGCCGTCGGGCTTGCGGTCGTCGTCGCGGATCTGGTAGGCCGAGAACTCCTGTTCGAAGAAGGCGCGGATCGCGGTGTTGTTCTTGCTGTCGATGCGGAGGGCGCGCGCGCACACGTCCTTCCACTCGGCGCCGCGGCCGGTGAGCACCTTGCAGCTGCCGAGGAAGGCCGGCCAGCTTTCGGAGAAGTCGTCGCGCGCCCATCCGGGCACGGCATCGAAGCTGACCGAGGTGTAGGTGGCCAGCTGGGTCGAGAAGGTGCGCGCCTGGCCGGCCGTGCTCGAGCCGGTGGCGGCCGCTCGCGGCGGTGGTGGTGGCGTGGTTGTCGCTGCACCGGCCGCCGTGCCGGCAGTGGCGCTGCTTCCCGCGTCGGCGCCGGTGGTGGCGGCCGGCGGTGTGTTGACGCAACCCGCTGCAAGCACGGCGGCTGCGGTGGCGGCCCAGCGCAGGGCGGAAATGAAAATCGGCGACGGTGTGGTGAACATGAAAGCCTCCTTGTCCGGAAAGAGCGGCCCATCGGGCCAACGCTCTGCAGACGATTACTTCTCGACGATTTTGAAATTCGCGACGCCGTAGACGTCGTTGCATGGGGTGTTGGGCGCGCAGACCGGCTTGCCCAGCAAAGGCGACGGACCTGCGCCGCGGCTGGCTTCGAGCGCCGCCAGCACAGGCAGCGGAAATTGCGGAAACACACCGTCGTTCTGCACGCCCGAGTCGCCGAAGTCGCGCTCGTGCTCGCTCACGAGCACCGCGAACTGGTTGGTGCCGGCCGGTCCGCCCGCATCCATCGGCCAGGAGGCGCGCGGCAGCGAGAGCGGGCTGCCGGCGGTGATCTTGTTGTACTTGTCGAGCAGGTTCGGGAACAGCAGGAACATCTCGCCGCCGCTGGACAGCAGGAACACGTAGACGAAACCCTCGCGCTTGCTGCGGACCTCGAAGGCGAGCTTGTCCTTGCCGATCGACACCTCGGCCTTTTTGGGCGCGGCCGTCACGTCGAAGCCCGGCGCCGCGCCCGCCGCGAGCGACTGCAGCGATTCGAACGGCGTGCGGGGCGCGGGCGGGGGAGGAGGTGGCGGCGGCGCCTGGACCACGCGCGGCTCGGGCGGCGGCGGCGGTGCTGCGACTACGGCGACCTGCTTGCCGCCGTTGTTGTTGTTGTCCCCTTCCGCGCCCGCGGTGGTTTGGCCCTGGTACCACCACCAGCCGCCGCCGGCGGCCGCGGCCAGCACGGCCACCGAGGCGATCGCGGCCACGGCCTTGCCGCTGTTCTTGCCGCCGGTGCCCGCGCCTGGAGCGGGTGCCGGCGCGGACGACGTCTTGCCGCGTCCGATCGTCGTCGGCAGGTCGGCGTTGCCGGTGCCGCGCGCGCCCGAGCCCCCGGGCGTGGTGCGCGGCGGCGGCGCGATGCTGTGGCCCACCTCCAGGTCGAGCGCGGCGCGGAACTCGGCCATCGACTGCGGCCGCGACTCGGGCCGCACGCCCAGGCCCGCGTCGATCGCCTGCAAGAGGCGCAGGCTGTAGCGCTGGCGCAGGATGTCGTTGCCCGCAAGCGGCACGTAGCTGTCGGACAGGAGCCGTGCCACCGAGGGCGGCGGCGCACGCCCGCACACCGCCACGTGCATCACTGCCGCGAGCGCGTAGACGTCGGTCCACGCGCCCTGCGACATGTCGGGCATCTCGGCGTACTGCTCGATGGGCGCGTAGCCGGGCTTCAGGATGACGGTGATCGCCTGCGTCTTGTCGGTGATCACGCGGCGCGCGGCGCCGAAGTCGAGCACCACCGGCCGGCCGGAGCCTTCGAGCAGGATGATGTTGTCGGGCGCGATGTCGCGGTGGTAGCAGTTGGCGCCGTGCATCACCGCGAGCGCCTGCGTCACGCCGTCCATGATGCGGATCAGCCAGGCCTCGTCCACGCCCGCGGGAATGGTCACCAGCGCCTGCCGCAGCGTGTCGCCGCGGTAGAACGGCATCACCATGTAGGTGGTGCCGCGCTCCTGCCAGAAGCGGTAGACCTTCAGCAGCGAGGGATGGTCGAACTGCGCGAGCAGGCGGGCTTCGTTGATGAAGCTGCGCATGCCGAGGTCGAAGGTTTCGCGGTGGCGCTCCGACAGCGGGACCACCGTGCCGTCGTTCTGCCTTGTCGACAGCGATGTCGGCAGGTATTCCTTGATGGCGACGACGCGTTCGAGCGTGTGGTCCCAGGCTTCGTAGACCACGCCGAAGCCGCCCTGGCCGACGACGCGCGTGATCTCGAATTCTGCGAGGCGGCTGCCTACGGGGAGGAGGCCGGCCTCGCTGGTTTCTGCAGCGGCGGCGGCTGCCGGAGCGTTGGAGAGGCTTGTGGAGCCGGATGTGATGACGGTGGCGGAGGTGTCGTCGAGCTGCTGCGCAGGCCGCGACATGACGCGCGTGCGGTCGTCTTCTGGGGGCATGCTGCTGCTTGGAGCTTCGGTCATTGACTTGCTCCTTTGTTTGTTGTTCCGGGGCCGGGTCTCGCCCCGGCGGGCGACCTACTTTTCTTTGCTTCGCCAAAGAAAAGTAGGCAAAAGAAAGGCGACCCTACTGTCTGCGTCCCTCCGCTTCGCTGCGGGCAACCTGCGGTGCTCGACTCCGGCGGGGGTCCGCAGAACTCGCTTCGCTCAAACAGCTGCGGCCCTGATCCCGCCTCCATCTGCGCTCCTCGGCGCATACAGAAGGGGTGGGGAGAAGACGGGCCTTCGCTTCGCTCGGCACCAAGACCAAACCCAACAGCCAATGCCAACCACCGCGGCGCGCAGCGCCGCGGTGGCCTGTTGGCCGAGCGAAGCAAAGGCCCGTGTGGTTTGCCCTCCCCTCTGTATGCGCCGAGGAGCGCAGCGTTTCGCGGATCAGGGCTCGCAGCTGTTTGAGCGAAGCGAGTTCTGCGAGACCCCGCGAAACGCGAGCACCGCAGGTTGCCCGTAGCGAAGCGAAGGGTCGCAGACAGTGGGGTCGCCTTTTCTTTGGCTACTTTCTTTTGGCGAAGCAAAAGAAAGTAGCTCGCCCGCCGGGGCGAGACCCGGCCCCGAAACACAAAAGAAAGCAGGAATTTCACTCCCCACCCCCCAAAAACAAGGCTTCAAACCGAGCATCCAAAGGCAACCCGGCAACAAGCATCCGAGCCCCGTCACCAGTGCCCGGATCGCCAAGCCACAAAGACTCCCCCACCCCAGGCAAGGCAAGCGACTCCACACCCCCCTCGCGCGGTGCGATGTCATTGGCAGCAAAGAGCCTCTCCAGCACCGCATCGAACCGCAGCGCATCCAGATCCCCCTCCAGCCCTTCGAGCGCAGCCCGCGTCCCCCGCGCCCACCACCCCAGCGCCTGTTGCAGCGCCTCGCCCTGCAGCGTCCCGCCCGCGCAAGCATCGAGCTCCACCGCCAGCGTGAACGGAAAGTACCGCCCCACCCCGTCGACCGACGGCATCAGCACGCCGATCCATGCGCCTTCGCCAACCACCTGCGGCCCCAGCGCAAAGCACCACACCGGCGCTTCGAGGTAGTGCGAGGTCCAGTCCGCATGCCGGTCGCGCAGCCGCGCCAGTCCGCGCTGCAGCCACGGGTCCCACACCGAGCGGAACGACTCGGGCAGGCGCCGGTGCGCGAAGTCGCCCATGCCCGGCAGCTTGCCGAACCATCCGGGCAACGCAGCGGCTTCGCTCACAGCCCCTCCGGACAGGAGAACTCGCGCAGTTCCTTCAAACGGATCGGATGCTGCACGCTGTTCGTCGTCACCTCGAAGCGCGTCTTGCGGGCGCCGATCTGGAAGGTGATGAAAAATTTCTCGGGCGCATCGCCGGCTTCGAGCTGGCCGTCGTCGAGCGCACGGAACAGCGCCCATGGCCCATCGACCGCCGCGCCCGAACTGCCGGTGGTCGACGGCGGACTGACCTGGATGCGCACCTGGTTGCTGCCCTTCGGGCCGGGCCACTGCACGGCCATGGGCACCACCGGGCCGTGCGCGTACTTCACGAGCTGGCCGTCGACGTCGAGAATGAATTGCGTGATGCCCGCATCCATTTCCACCGGCTTGAAGTCGAGCCGCATCGACGGCCCGCGGCCGCCGCCGCGGAAGAAGATGTCCTTGATGCGCGCGGCCCGCTCGAACTGCGCCAGCGCCTGCGTGGTGACGGCGCCGCGTTCGGCCACGGGTTTGTAGCGCCAGGGCTTGGTGCTGGTGTCGACCAGCGCGGCCAGCCGCTTCTGGAAGAACTCGTCCATCAGGCCGCCGGCACCGAACATCTGGCCGAAGTCCTCGGGCAGCACGTCGCGCTTGCTGCTGCCCACAAACGGGTAGCGGCCCGCGATGGCGCGGTTGCAGAAATCGGTCACGGGGCGCAGGTCCTGGCTCAGGTTGCCGCGCTCGGCCACCTGGGCCTGCGCCGCGCCCGACTGGCTCAGGTTCTCGACCATGGTGCGCACCGGCTCGGGCAGGCGGCCCGCGTCGGACTTGAGCTTGCCGGCCACGTCGCCGGGCGGCGGCGAGGTGCGGCCCTTCACGGCCGTGTCGACGGCGTTGAGGTACACGTACACCTCGTTGAAGAGCTTGAGCGCATCGTCGATGGGCGCGGGCTGGTTCGGGCCGGCCGCGGTGACGAGGCGGCGCAGCGGCTCGAAGCGGTCGTCCACGATGCTCTCGATGCGCTTGCCGCTGGCCACGGGCTTGCTCGGGTCGCCGCCGAACAGGTCTTCCAGGCCCTTGCGCGTGCTGGCGACGGTGGCGGTGGCCTTGCTCACCACGTCCTTGGGCTGGTCGGCCGGAATGAGCGTGGTTTCCTTCACCACCGCGCGCAGGAAGTTCGCAAGCGGCGAACCCACGCCCGAGAGAATGCGCGCGGCCTCGATGTTCTTCTCGAGCCCGCTGGCGCGGATCAGCCGCACGTCGGCCAGCAGCGCCTCCCAGACCTTGACGTACTCCGCCAGGTAGAGCCGGCGCACGCGGTCGGTCAGCGCGCCGAGCGCCGCCACGTCGCGCATGCGGTCGGTGGCGCTGCGGTCCTGGCCGAGCACCCACGGGTCTTCCTGCGCGAGCAGGCCGGTGAGCACCGTCACCTCGTTCTGGAAGCGCTTGTGATAGCCGTCGTAGGTGAACATGCCCGGCACGCCTTCGGTCAGCGGCTTGCCGCTGATGCGCTCGAACACCAGCGGCGCCGAGGGGCCCGCGGCCGTGGCGATGCTGAAGCCCGGAATGTCCTTGGTGGCGCGCTGGCGCTTCAGGCGGCTGAACACGCGCTGCTCCAGCGGATAGCTTGCGAGCACGGCGCGCACGCTGCGCACCAGGTTCTCGTCCATCTTGAGCGGCGAGCGCGGCGGGCCCTGGGCAATGAGCACGTCGAGCTGGTCCTCGAGCGCCTGGCGCTGGTCCTCGGGAATGCCGCGGTCCAGGCTGCGCGCCCAGTCGAGCGTGATCCATGCCTTGAGCGCCTCGGCATCGAAATGCTCGGGCTGGTAGAGCATGAGGTAGCTCTTGAGCGCCTCGTAGGTGTACTCGAGGTTGTCCTTCTGCGCGGTGCGAAGCTGGTCCTCGATGCGCTTGGCGATCTGCGGCAGGAAGGCGTCGTTGAGCGCGCGCTGGTGCGTGAGCATGGCGGCGGCGTCGAGCTTGTCGCCCTGGTAGAGGCCGAGCGTCATCGACAGCGGCTCGTCGCCCTGGCGGTTGTCGGGCGTCTTCCAGATGTCGCGCAGGCCCTGCAGCACGGGCGCCACCTCCACCAGGTTCTGCACCCGCGAAGGCAGGGCCGCAAGGGTCTGGCGCGCAGGGTCGACGCGCGCCTCGACCGACTTCAGGTAATTGACGTTCTGCAGCGTGCTGTAGCCCCAGCCCGCGAGCAGCGCGAGCGTGACCAGCGTCATGGCCGACACGCCCGCCATGCGCAGCGCATGGCGCCGGCGCTCCAGCTTCACGTTGGCGCCGGCCAGGCGCTGCTCGGGAAACACCACCTCGCGCAGCAGCGCGGTGAGAAAGTAGCTGCGGCCGCTGGACTTCTGCGGCGCGAGCATCGCGCGCTCGATGCCGAAGCTGCGCGAAAGGCTGCCCATCACGCGGTCGATCGGGCTGCCTTCCTGCGTGCCGCTGGTGAAGTACACGCCGCGCACCCACGGCGGCTGCGCGAAGCGCGAGCCGGTGAAGACCTGGTCGAGCAGGTCCGACAGCATCGAGCCGATGGAGCCGAACTGCGCCGGAAAACCGAAGATCGCCGCGCGCCGCGTGCCGTCGGTCTCGCGCTGCATGCGCGCGATGAGCCCGTCGTTGACGCGGTTGTGCAGCAGCGCGAACTCGCGGTGGAAGGCGGTGGACAGCCCCTTCTCGTCGGCCTGCACGTTCTCGTCGGCCGCCAGCGTGAAGCCGAAGACCTGCGCACGCTGCTCCTTGCCCAAGTCGTCGAAGTAATCGGTGAAGCCATAGAGCAGGTCGCTCTTGGTGACCAGCACGTACACCGGCAGCCGCGTGGTGAGCTTCGCATCGAGCTCGAGCAGCCGCGCGCGGATGGAGGCGGCCAGCTGCGTGCGCTGCTCGGGGCCCTGGCTCAGCAGGTCGGCCACGCTCACGGTCAGGAACACGCCGTTGAGCGGCCGGCGCGGGCGCGCCTTCTTGAGCAGGCCGAGGAAGCCTTCCCATGCGCTCTTGTCTTCCGACTGGTGGCTGTCCTGCGTCGTGTAGCGGCCGGCGGTGTCGATGAGCACGGCCTCGTCGGTAAACCACCAGTCGCAGTTGCGCGTGCCGCCCACGCCGCGGATCGCGCCGGGGCCGAACTTCTCGGCCAGCGGGAACGAGAGCCCGGAGTTGACCAGCGCCGTGGTCTTGCCCGCGCCCGGCGCGCCGATGAACACGTACCACGGCAGGTCGTACAGGTAGCTGCCGCCGGAGATGGAGAGCCAGTCGCGCCAGCCGGGCTTCTTGCCCGCGGCATGCAGGCGCATCTGCTTGAGCGTGGCCACGGCTTCGCTGAAGCGCGTGTCGAGGATCTTCTGCTCGCCGTTGACCGGCGCATCGGTCTTGGCGGCGGGCGCCTTCATGAGGCCGTCGGTCAGGTGCTGGCTCGCACGGCGCGCGCGCCAGCGGCGGTAGATCGCGCGCAGCACCACGATGAGCACGATGGCGCCGATCAGCAGCGCGCGTGCGAGTTCGCTTTCGAGCGGCACCCACGCGCCGATCTTCACCAGCGGGCCGATCCACCAGATCAGGAGCGCGACGATGACCAGCGCCAGCAGGGTCAGCAGCAGCGGGCTGAACAGGAAGCCGAAGAATTTCTTGATCATTTCGTCACTCCCGCCGCGGCAGCCACGCGGTCCGGCTCGGACAAGAGCACGATGTCGACGCGCCGGTTGCGCGCGCGGTTGGCCGGCGTGTCGTTGGCGGCCACGGGCTCGGCGTCGGCCTTGCCATCGGAACGCATGCGCGCCGGATCGACCAGCGTGGTGAGCGCGCCCTTCACCGCATCGGCACGCGCAGCCGACAGGTGCCAGTTGGAGGGATAGCGCAGCGAGCGGATCGGCTGGTTGTCGGAGTGGCCGGTGATCAGCACCTCGCCCTTCACCTCGGCCAGCGCCTGGCCGATGCGGCGCAGCACCGGCAGCGAGGCCGCCATGGGCTCGGCGCTGCCGGAGCCGAAGAAAGAGTCGCCGCGCAGCCGCACCACGCTGCGGTCGGCCTCGTCGGTCACGGTGACCAGGCCCTGCTTGATCTCGGGCTCCAGAAAGCGCGCGAGCCGCGGCGACTTGGCCGGCGCGGCGGGCGGCGCGATCTGGATGTTGGGCACGCGCAGGCCCGACACCGCGGCATAGGTGGTGTCGGAGCGGTAGTTGAGCGTGAGCCGCAGGCCGAACCAGGCCAGCGCGAGCAGCAGCGCGAAGCCGGCCGCGAACACCCACAGCGGCAGCGATTCGCGCAGCCGCACCGTGCCCGCACCCTGCCCGCGCCAGTGCGGCGAAAGCTCGGCCTCGAGCGGCGGGCGGTCCTTGGCGATCAGGTCGGCCAGGCGCTGGCGCACCGAATCGAGCTGCGCGCGGCCGTTGTCGACCACGCGGTAGCGGCCTTCGAAGCCGAGCGCGAGCACGCTGTAGATCAGCTCCAGCAACTGGCGATGGGTGGGCACGTCCTGCGCGAGCTTGGCGAGCAGCTGGAACACCTTCTCGCCGCCCCAGGTCTCGTTGTGGAACTGCACCAAGAGGCTCTGCTTGTTCCAGCCGGCCTGCACGCCCCAGGGGGTGTTGGCCACGGCTTCATCGAGCGCGGTGCACAGCACGTAGCGCGCGGCCAGCACCGATTCGTTGCTGGCGCCGGCGCGGCGCGCGGCGGCGTCGAACTGGTTCACCGCGTCGGCGGTGGAGGCGCGCAGCGCCGGCACATTGGGCGGCTGCACCAGGTTGCGCAGCTTCCCGATCAGCACCAGCAGCTTGCCCGCGGCCGAGACCAGCGGATTGAGCAGCCCGATCTCGCCGACCTCCACGGCCGGCGTCGGATCGGCCCCGCCGAAGAACGGTGCGGGAGCCGGCGCGGGCGGCGTGCCGGCCGGCGTGCGCGGCTTGGGCTTGATGACCGTGCGCTCCGACTCGAAGGCGGCGAAGGGATCGGGTGTTGTCATGATGGTGTTCCGTTTCCGTCAGCCCGATGCGGCTAGGAACGAATGGCCCAGAAAGCCAGATCCAACCCTGGGAAGTCGCCCGCGATGTGCATCGCGATGCCGCCCGATTGC
Source organism: Variovorax sp. SPNA7 (assembly GCF_033807855.1). Lineage (NCBI taxonomy): Bacteria > Pseudomonadati > Pseudomonadota > Betaproteobacteria > Burkholderiales > Comamonadaceae > Variovorax > Variovorax sp. SPNA7. Next base: position 586,250 of record NZ_CP138513.1, on the reverse strand, counting down.
TCCAGCTGGCGCCACAGGTCGCTGTTGCGCGTTTCGAGCTCGAAGTAGTTGGCGCCGGTGTGGAAGGGAATCTGCCTTGGCGCCACCGGCATCGGCGTGAGCGTGACGCCCGGCAGCGCCAGGTTCACGAGGTCGCGGATGCGCTCGACCGGGCCGATCTTGACCTGCGTGGGAAAGCGCGCGCGCAGCGCCTCGCTCGGCATGTTGGCATTCACCGCGAGCACGAAGGTCGCCTTGCGCTGCAGCTCCACGTCGGTCACCACCGCCACGCGCACGCCGTGCTTGCGGTCGTGCAGGTCGATGCGGATGGCCGACTGCTCCAGCACCATCGAGAGGCTGCGCCGCAGGTCGTCCATCAGCGGGCGGAAGCTCAGCGCCAGGTCGTCGTGGATGTAGGGGCCGAAGCGCGTGACGCGGCGCGAATCGCGAAAGCTCGCCAGGTCGCCGGCCAGCCCGAGCGCATGCTCGAAGAAATGCTGCGGATGCAGCATGGCGCTCCTGGCCAGGTGCGCGAAGACCGCCTCGTTGCGGTTGACGGTCTGCAGCAGCATGAAGTCGGCGATCTCGGCCACGCCGCCGGTGCCGCCCTGCGTCATGCGGCCGGCCAGCGCCTCGCCGCGCTGGCGCAGCAGGCCCAGCAGCTCGTCGAGCCAGGAACGGATCACCGCATGGCCCGCCACGTCCAAGAGCGGCGGCAGCATGGCGCGGTCGAGCTGCACCTGGTTGTCGACGCGGCGCTCCAGCACGCGCGCCACGCCCAGCGTGGTCCAGGCGTCGGTGGCTTCGCTGGCGCGCATCAGGCGCGTGTGGAGCTGGCCCAGCTGCAGCACGGCGGTGCGCTCGCCCGCGGTGTTGGAGTCGGGCACCTCGGACTCGAGCACGCGGTGGCGCACCAGCTCTTCATAGTCTTCGGCATCGGCCTCGCGGGCGCCGGCGCGGCGCAGCGGCAGCGCCAGCACCACGGCCTCGTCGCGCATGGCGGGCGGAATGTCGATGGGCTCGGGCAGTGGATCGACCGCCGGCATGTCGAACACCGTGCCGTCGCCGAACAGGCCCACCGCCCGCACCAATGCGAGCTTGCCCAGCGTGAGCGCGGCCTGGTCGATCTCGATCTCCGCGAACCCCCAGGCATAAGGCGTGGTGGAACGCAGCAGCACATGCCTCGCATGGTCGGCATGACGCTCGCTTTGCTGCAGGTGCTGGGGCTGCAGCAGCATCCCCTCGCTCCAGACCACTTTTGTTCGCCAACTCATCCGCACTCCGTCAACGGCAAGGGCTGCCTGAAAGAAACACGAAGTTTCCGGCGCGCGCCGCGGCGGGCAAATCCGCCTAACGGCCTAGATGCGGGGTTTTGGAGCTACGGCGAAGGGAGTAGATGCGCCTTGCGAGCGCCGGCTCAGCGCGTGCCAGCGCTCGCGCCGGCGCGCAAGGCCTCGACCTGTTCCCGGTAGTTCTTCTCGATGCGCTGCAGGCGCTTCTCGCGCGCGGCGTCGTTGACCCAGGCGGCGGCCATGGCGCTTTGCTTGCCGAGCTGGTATTCGAGCATGGCCTCGGCCAGCAGCGCGCTGTCGTCGGCGGCGGCATAGCCATGGGCCGCGCGCAGGGTCTTCAGCACCTCGCGCTCGGCATCGGCGCCGGGGCCCTTGCCCTGGCCGTAGCCCACCAGGAAGGCCTGCAGCCGGGCCTGGAACTCGGGCGGATAGCTGCGCCGCACCACCATCTGCGCGCCGGGCGGCGGCTCGGACTCCCACACGATGTGCAGCCGCGCGGCCTCCACCGGGAACTGCTCCCTGAAGCGCTCGAAGTCGGTGGTGTTGTTGGTGGCCACGTCGGCATCGCCGTTGGCCACGGCGAGCGCGGTGGCCTGGTGGGTGCCGACGATCTCGCCGCGAAAGCGCGTTTCCATCGCGATCTTGCGCGGCAGGAAAAGCTGGCTCTGCGGAATGAGGAAGCCGGTCACCGAGCGGCTGTCGCCGCGCGCCAGCCGCCAGCGCTCGGGCTCGGCGAGCACGGCCTCCAGCGTGCTGGGCATGCCGGTCTTGCGCGTCAGCAGCACGGCGCGGTGCGTCGGCATGCCGGGCCGGCGCGCGATCTGCGCCACCACCTTCATGCGCCGCTGCATCACGGCATCGAGCGCCATCTTGGCCGAGAGAAAGGCCATGTCGATCTCGTCGCGCTTGATGGCGCGGTCGAGCTCCTCGTACGACGCCACCGAGTAGGCGCTCACGGGCACGCCCATGGCCTGGCTCAGGTCGGCCAGCAGCGGCGTCCACAAGGCGCGCGATTCGACCGCGCCGCCCAGCGGCAGCACGCCGAAGCGGATCGACTTGACCGGCGCAGAACCTGCCTTGTCCGCCGTGCCGGCACTGCCCTGTGCCAGGCAGGCAGCGGCAACGGCCAACAGCGCGAGCGCCGCGGCAACCGAACGCAGGAGACGCAGCATGGACATGGGCAGGGCCCGCGTCAGGGAGACAGGTCGCGCAGCACGGCGGTCTGTTCCGCGTACCCGCTTTCGATGCGCGAGAGCCGCGCCTGCCGCGCCGCATCGTTGACCCACTGCGCGCTCATGGCGTTCTGCCTGGCCAGCTGGTAGGCCAGCTTGGCGGCAGGCTGCAGCGAGCTGTTGTCCGCCGCCACGAAGCCGGCCAGGTCGTGCAGCGACTTGAGCACCACGCGCTCGGCATCGCCCTTGGGCCCCTTCGCGCGGCCATAGCCGACCAGGAAGGCCTGCACGCGGCTGCGCAGTTCGGGCGGATATTCGCGCCGCACCACGATCTGCGCATGCGGGATGAGCTCCGACTCCCACAGCACCTGCAGCCGCTCGGCCTCGGCCGGAAAGCGCTGCTTGAAGCGCTCGAAGTCGGCGGTGTTGTTGGTGGCCACGTCGGCTTCGCTGTTGGCCACGGCCAGCGCGGTGGTCTGGTGGGTGCCGACAATCTCGCTCAGGAAGCGCGTTTCCATGGCGATGTGGTTGGGCAGGAACAGCTGCAGCTGCGGCACGATGAAGCCCGACACCGACTGCCGCTCGCCGCGCGCGAGGCGCCAGCGCTCCGGCTCCGCGAGCAGGCTCTTCATGCTGTTGAAAGGGGGCGCCTTTCGCGCCAGCAGCAGGGCCCGGTAGCCGGGCAGCCCGTCGTGCCGCACCACCTGGGCCACCACCTTCATGCGCCGCTGCGTGACGGCGTCCAGCGCCATCTTGCCGGACAGGAAGGCCATGTCGACTTCGCCGCGCTGGATCGCCTGCTCGAGCGCTTCGTACGAGTTGACCGACAGCACGCTCACGGGCCTGGCGATGGCGCGGCTCAGCTCGGCCAGCAAGGGATCCCAGTCGCTGCGCGACTCGAAGGCGCCGCCCAGCGGCAGGATGCCGAAGCGCACCGGCGCATCGGGCTGCGGTGCGGGCTGGGCAAGGGCCACCAGCGGCAGGCCGGCCAGCAGCGTCAGGATGGCGGTGGCGGCGCCGCGGCAAACCATGCGCGCCATGGTGGCGGCAGCGCGCCCGAAGCGCGGGCGGCGGGAGGCGCCAAAGGCGCCGGAAGCGCCGGAAACCTTCCGGGCGCGGCATGGGGAGGCCTGCATTTTTGGAACACGAAGACATGGGGCCGCTGCGGACCAGCGGGTCTAACATGGGCAACGCGACGCAATTAGATACCAAATACAAGTTAATTTCGTGATGTTTTTCCCATCTTTCGCCCGCATCGCCACCCCTCTAAGCTCGACCTTCATGCGCCAAATTCCCCCATGAACTGGAACTTCCGCGTCCTCCGGGGGCTTGCGCGCCTCACCTTCGCCCAGCAGCTGATCCTGCTGGCCCTGGTGCCCGCCACCGCGGCCACGCTGGCCGCCATTGCCGTGCTGACGCGCCAGCACCTGGACAACCTGACCGAGCTGATGCGCGCCAACGCGCAGACGGTGGCACTGCAGGTGGCCACCGCGGCGCAGACGCCGCTGGTGCGCATGGACCGCCGCATGCTGCAGCGCACCGCCCAGTCGGGCACCTACCAGCCGCATGTGCAGCAGGTGCAGATCTGGTCGGAAGACGGCGAGATCGTGGCCAACTCCGAAACGGTCGACCGCGCGCGCGGCGAAGGCCTGCAGGTGGTGGTGCCGATCGTCAGCGACGAGGGCCGGCACAACGGCAAGGTGATGGTGGAGATGAGCCTGGACGCGGTGCAGGACGCGCGGCGCTCGGTGTGGCTCAACGTGGTGCTGGTGCTGGCGATCAGCCTGGTGGGCGTGGGCCTGGCGGGCTGGTGGGCGGCGCGGCGCATCAGCGAGCCGATCCGCGCGCTCGGCAAGGCGGTGGACCGGCTGGGCGCGGGCGAGGACGCGAGCGTGTCGATCGAGGGCACCTCCGAGATCCGGCACCTGCAGCACGGCTTCAACCAGGCGGCGCGCGCGCTGGCCGAGAGCCATCGCCTGCTGCAAAGCCGCATCAGCGAGGCCACCGCCGAGCTCGCGCGCAAGAACCAGCAGCTCGAAGTGGCAAGCCAGGCCAAGACGCGCCTTTTGGCCGCGGCCAGCCACGACCTGCGCCAGCCGCTGCATGCGCTCACGCTCTTTTCCGACGGGCTGGCCAACGGCGAAACCGACCCGACGCGCCTGCAGCGCATCGGCCACATCCGCGAGTGCGTCGACTCGCTCGACCGGCTGTTCTCCGAACTGCTCAACCTTTCGCAGCTCGACGCCGGCGTGCTGCAGCCGCAGTGGGCCGACTTTCCGCTGGACCGGCTGTTCGACGAGATCAGCCGCAACTTCCGCCCGGTGGCCGAGCAGCAGGGCCTGCGGCTGGTGGCGCGCAAGACCGAGCTCTGGGTGCGCTGCGACTACGTGATGCTCTCGCGCATCCTCAACAACCTGGTGTCGAACTCGCTGCGCCACACGCTCGAGGGCGGCGTGCTGATCGGCGCGCGGCGGCGCGGCAAGGGGGTGCGCATCGACGTGGTCGACACCGGCGTGGGCATCGCGCCGCAGCACCAGGCGCGCGTGTTCGAGGAGTTCTACCAGGTGGAGGCCACGGGCCGCCAGGCACCGCGCGGCGCACGCGGCATGGGCCTCGGGCTGGCCACGGTGCAGCGCCTGGCGGAGCTGCTCAACACGCGTGTCGACCTCACGTCCAGGCCGCACAAGGGCACCTGCGTGCGCGTGCTGGTGCGCTCGGCGCCGGCCGCCCTGCCGCAGCCGGCCGCCGCACCCGTCGCCGGTGGCGCCGAGGAAGAAGCGAGCCTGGAAAACCTGCGCATCCTGGTGATCGACGACGAGCGCACCATCCTCGAAGGCCTGACGGTGGTGCTCGCCCACTGGGGCGCCGAAGTGCTGGCCGCGCAGACGCGCGCCGAAGCGCTGGCGCTGGCCGACGCCTGGGAGCAGCCGCCCGACGTGGTGGTGAGCGACCTGCTGCTGCAGGGCGGCGACAACGGCCTGGACGTGATCGCCGCGCTGGAGCGCCACCCGCGCGGCATCGGCCCGGGCACGGCGCGGCTGCTGGTCACGGGCGAGACCAAGCCGGACCGCTTGCGCGAAGTGGCGAGCGCCGGCATCGCGGTGCTCTACAAGCCGGTGTCGCCGCGCGTGCTGCGCCAGGCGATCCAGGCGCAGCGCGCCGCGGTGCTGTCGAACGCCGACGCCTGACCAGGGTAGTGCGTCGGACATAGGCCAAGCGGCTGCCGGCGCTGTGATCTTCATCACAGCCGCGCGGGCCTGCGGGCGCCGACATAAGCCCTCTGCCTTATCGCGCGAAGCAGGCGGCTTCCGTACATTGGGTGCTGCACTTGCTGCAGCCGCAGCCCATGTTTGTCGCCGTGAACCCTCTCATCTCGCTCCTCCGGAAACGGCGACGCCAAGGCGCCTGCGCCGTGCTGGCCCTCGTGTGCATGGCGCAGCCCGCCGCCAGTGCCTCGGCGGCCGAGCTCACGGTGCTGGTGGGCGACGAGCTCCCGGCGCATGCCGAGTTCGTGCAGCATCTGCGCGCGAGCCAGGGGCCCGGCAGCCGCTTCGAGCTGGTGCGGCTGGCGCCGGGCGGCGCCGAAGCCGCGCAGCCGGTGGAAACGGCCCGCGCCGAACCCGAGCCCGAGCGCGGCGCCAATGCCGGCGTGCGCACGCGCAGCCTGCGCACCGCGCCCGCGAACGCCGCGCTCACCCTGGCGGTGGGCGCGCCCGCCGCGCGCGTCGCACTGGAGCGCCCGGGCCAGCAGCCGCTGGTGCTTGCGATGCTGAGCCGGCTCGACTACGAGAGCCTTCGCGCCAGCAGCGCGGCGCTCAAGCGCGGCGACCGGCGCGTGGGCGTGCTGCTGCGCGATCCGGCCATGGCGGACCAGCTCGCGCTGATCGGCGCGGTGCTGCCGCAGAAGCACCGCATCGGCGTGGTCGCCACTCTCGAATCCGAACCGCTGGTGCGCGAGCTGCAGCGCGCCGCGCAGAACGGCAATCCGCCCTGGGACATCCAGGTGGAGTACGCGCCCGACGACAGGTCGCTGGCCGGCGCGCTGCGCTCGGTGGTGCCGCGCAGCGATGCCCTGCTGGTGCTGCCCGACCTGATCGGCGACAACCAGGCTGCGACGCTCTCGGTGCTGCGCGCCGGCGCGGGGGCGGGCCTGCCGGTGTTCGGCGCCAGCGAGGGGCTGGTGCGTTCGGGCGGCCTGGCCGCGGCCGTCTCCACGCCGGCGCAGCTGGCCCAGCAGGCACGCCTGCTGGGGCAGAAGCTCGCGAGCGGCGCCGGCGGCAGCGGCCATCCGCTGGTGGAATCGGCCGCGCCCGCGACCGTGCGGGTCAACGTCACCGTGGCGCGCGGACTCGGCCTGCGCCTGCCCGAAGAGCGGGAACTGACCGAGCGGCTCACGGTCGTCCGATGAGCGAGACGCTGCCCTCCGCGGGCGGGCACGCCGATGCATCGGCGCCGCCCGCCTCCCCTGCACCCACGCTGCTGGTGCGCGGCAACCTGCAGCGCGACCTGTTCCGCCTTGGCGTGGTGCCGTGCGCCGCGGTGGCGCTCGCGCTCACCGGCTGGTTCACCCACAGCCGGCTGCAGACGCTGGAGGCCGCCTTCGACGCCGAGGGCCAGGCGGTGGCGCGCCAGGTGGCGGCCATGTCCGACCTGAGCCTCTATGCCGGCGACCTGCCGGCGCTGCAGAACGTGGCCAATGCCGCGCTGCGCGGCGGCCAGGTGATGCGCGTGGAAATCAGCAACAGCGCCGGCGTCTACGTGACGGCCGGCCCCAAGGCCTCGTCGCTCGCGCAGCTGCGCATGTTCACCTCGCCGGTCACGCTGCGCGAGGCCTCGCGTGCCAGCGCCTTCGCGCCGGCCGGCTCCACCGCCGCCGGCGACACGCCCATCGGCCTGGTGCAGACCTTTCGCGACACCACGGCCTATGCGCGCGAGCGCAGCCGCTCGCTGATCGCGAGCATCGGCATCGCGCTGGTGGCGCTGCTCGCGGCCTGGGCCTCGGTGCGCCACATGGCGCGCACGGTGGCGCGGCCGCTGCGGCGCGTCTCGCGCACCGTGGCCGCGCTCCAGGCCGGCCACTTCGAGGCGCGCTGCGACGTGGCCGAGGGCGACAGCCGCGCGTCCACCGGCGGTTCCGGCAAGGGCCGCGCGCACGAGCTCACGGTGCTCGCGCACGACATCGACCGCCTGGCCGAGCGCCTGCAGCGCAACCGGCAGATCAGCGAGGAGCGCGTGCGCGAGGCCACCGCGGTGGCGCTGCAGCGCATGGCCGAGGCCGAGCAGGCGGCGCTCTCGCGCGCCCGCTTCCTGGCCGCGGCCAGCCACGACCTGCGCCAGCCGCTGCATGCCATGGGCCTGTTCATCGACGGCCTGCTGCCGGGCGCCAGCGCCGCGCAGCGCCCCGCCATGCTGCGGCTGCAGGAGAGCACCGAGTTCATGGGCGTGCTGCTCGACGACCTGCTGGAGATCTCGCGGCTCGACGCCCAGGTGCTGACGCCGGCAATCACCAAGGTGCCGCTCGCGGCGCTGTTCGACCAGCTCGATGCGCAGCATGCCGCCACCGCGGTGGAAACCCACGTGCGCCTGCGCTGGAGCGACCGCGGCCTGGCGGTGCGCAGCGATGCGGCGCTGCTGCAGCGCATCGTCGGCAACCTGGTGGCCAACGCGCTGCGCCATGCGCCGGCCGGCGGCACCGTGCTGGTGGCCGCGCGCCGCGCCCGCGGAAAGAACGGCGACAGCGTGCGCATCGAGGTGCGCGACAACGGCATCGGCATCGCGCCCATCCACCAGGGCCGCATCTTCGAGGAGTTCTACCAGGTGGCCAACACCGAGCGCGACCGCCGCCGCGGCTTCGGCCTGGGCCTGGCGATCTGCGCGCGCATCGCGGCGCTGCTGGGCACCCGCATCACGCTGCGCTCGGCGCTGCAGGCGGGCAGCACCTTCGCGCTCACCCTGCCCGCGGCCCATGCGGCCGACGCCACCGCGCCCGAGCCCGCGCCGCTCGCGCTGACGCCGCTGGCCGGCCTGCACTGCATGGTGGTCGACGACGACCCCGCCATCCTCGACGGCAGCCGCGCGCTGCTGGAGCAATGGGGCTGCCAGGTCGAATGCGTGGCCACCGGCGCCGAGGCCATCGCGCGGCTGGGCACGGGCGATATGCATTTCGACGCGGTGCTGTGCGACCTGCAGCTGGCCGGCGACGCCGACGGCATGGACGTGATCGACGCCGCCAGGCGCCTGCAGCCCGATGCGCTCGCGGTGCTGGTCTCGGGCGCCACCGGGCCCGAGGTGCTGCAGCGGCTGCGCCACGGCGGCGTGATGCTGCTGACCAAGCCGGTCGCGCCCGCCAAGCTGCGCGCACTGCTCACCACGCGGCGCCATGCGCACGCGGCCTGAACTGCACGCTCCTCTTCCATCAGGCATTCACCACGCATCGACCCCGCCATGCTCGACACCGCCGCCCTCAAGGGCATCCGTCCCTTCGTCGCCACGCCCAGCTACAGCGGCGCCATGACCAGCCTCTACGTGCGCAGCCTGCTGGGCCTGGTCAATGCGGCATGGACGCACGGCTTCGCCATGCAGACGCGCTTCCTCGACGGCGACAGCCTGCTCACGCGCGCACGCAACCGGCTGGTGGCCGAGTTCATGGCCGATGCGCAATGGACGCACCTGTTCTGGATCGACGCCGACGTCGGCTTCACGCCCGATGCAGCGCTGCGCCTGCTGCTGTCCGGCCGCGACGTGGTGGCCGGCGTCTACCCGCACAAGCACGACGGCTGGCCGGCCCAGGGCCTGGCGCGGCCGCTGCCGGCGGGTGCCACGCAGGCCGACTTCGACGCGCTGCATGCGCGCTATCCGCTGAACCTGCGCCACACGCCGACGCAGGCCGACGCCGACGGCTTCGTCGAGGTGCTGGACGCGCCCACCGGCTTCATGCTGATCGACCGCAGCGTGTTCGAACGCATGGCCGCGGCCATGCCCGAGCTGCGCTACACCCCCGAGGCCGGCGACCACGCCAATGCGCACCTGCCGCACTGGCGCTTCTTCGACACCCAGTTCGAGCCCGCCACCGGCCGCTACCTGAGCGAAGACTTCGCCTTCTGCCGGCGCTGGCAGCAACTGGGCGGCCAGGTGTTCGTCGACCTGCAGTCGCGCCTGTCGCACCAGGGCCTGAAGACCTGGCACGGCGATCTGCCGCGCGCGCTGGGCGCGCTGGACGCACCGGGCGGCCACGGCCTTCCGCGGTGAGCCGGCGCGCCGGGCCCGTCATGTCCGCCGGGCCGGCGGATCGAAGGTCCACCGCACCCGCAGCAGGCCCCAGAGCTCCTCCGGCGTCAGGCCGGTGCCGGCCGAGCGCAGCAGCTCGTCGTGCAGCCCCTCGGGCGGTGGCAGGCCGGCCTGCAGATAGGTGGCCCGCCAGCGCGATTCGTACAGCACGGTGCACTGCCGGGTCCAGCGCACCCGCAGCCCATGGTGCTGCATGAGCCAGCACATCGCCCGGTCGCACACCGGGGTCAGCGAACGCGGCAGCTGCGACCAGGCGCCCCACAGAAACCCGGCCGAGCGGGCCAGGCTGATGCAGTTGGTGTCCACGAAATCCGAGCCCGGCGCCTCGTCCGGCGGAACGATGCGCAGGTGCTCGTGGCCCGGCAGGAACATGTACCGGGAAGAGAACACCGCATCGACCGGCCGGCCCCGCTCCCGGGCCTCGGCGTAGGCCTGCACCACCGAGGCGACGTGGCCGGGCAGGAACAGGTTGTCCGCGTCCAGGAAGCACACCACGTCGGCGCCGTCAGCCAGTGCGCACAGCGCGCCGATGCCGCGTGGCGTGCAGCCGAAGTTGGCATTGCCGCAGGGCAGCACGATGTGCCGCACCTGCGGCCATTCGGCCAGCAGCGCGGGCTGCGGCAGGCCGTCCGCCACCATGTAGTGCACCACCTGCGAATGGTCCTGCGCACGCACGCTCTGCATGCAGCGGCGCAGCACGGCGGCCGGCTCGCGGTGGTAGGGGGTGACCACGGCCACCCTGAGCGCCGCGTCGTTCACCTCAGCCTCCGCGCTCCGCGTGCAGGGGAATGATGCGCGCCACGCCGGCCGCGGGCCGTGCCGCGGGGAAAGGCGCGGCCGGTCGGCGCGAGGCGCAGGTGCTGGTCTCCCGCCGCACGCTGTGGCTGATGCCGCAGAACTGGTTGCACCCGCGCATCGCCGTGCGGACGAACTCCGCCTCGCGCCAGAACAGGCGCAAGTCGCCGGGCTTGTCCAGCCGCATGCCCGGAAAGCTGCCCGAGAAGCACAGGCGCGCCACGCCATAGTGGTCCACCATGATGTTGCGCTCGTAGGTGTTGCAGATGTGTTCCGTCGTGCGCGTGTGCGAGCCCCAGCCGCGCGCCGCGTCCGGGCAGGCGCGCAGCGTGGAGAAGTACATGTGCACCTGGTGCAGCCAGAGCGGGTTCAGCCCTAGGCCGAAGCGCTGGTCGCAGCGGCGGATCACCTCGACCAGCCGGTCCGGGTCCACGTTGCGGTGGGCGGCGAAGAACGGATCGACCAGTCCCATCTGGCCGAAGCTGGGCTGCAGGAAGTTCAGCTTCAGCTTGTCGGCGCCCAGCTCGTCCAGCACGAAGGCGTAGAAGTCCTCCAGCTCGAGGTAGTTCTCGTCGAAGATCAGGCCCATCACGTTGATCCGGGTGTCGCCGCCCGGCGCGCGCGCCGCCAGCAGCAGGCGCAGCGCGGCGACCGCCTTGCCGAAGGCGCCCTTCACGCCGCGCGTGCGGTCGTGCAGGGCCGGCCGATGGCTGTTGAGCGACACCGAGATGCCGTGCGGTCCCTCGCGGATCATGCGCTCGGCCGTGGCCTCGTCGCGCACGCGGGTGCCGTTGATGACCGACAGGCAGGCGAGGCCCAGTTCGCGGCAGGTGCGCGAGATGTGGAAGTAGTCCTCCAGGTCGAGCATGCTCTCGCCGCCGCAGATCACCACGCTGCCCTGGGGATTCATCGCGGCGAACTCCGCCAGCACCTCGCGCCGGCGCGCCGGGCCGAGGTAGCGCGGACGGTCGGCGTCATCGAGCTTCCAGAAGTCGCAGTGCTCGCAGCGCAGGTTGCAGCGCTTGTTCGTCTGGATGAACAGGAACAGGGGCGGCGGCAGTTCCACGGCCGGCTCCGCTCTCAGAAGTCCGCGCAGCCGTTCTTGCGGTCCGTGGCCACGCAGCTGGTGAGGTTGGGCCGCGAGCGCACGCGCGACCATTCGCGCGCCAGCAGGTCGCCGTCCTGCTGCGCACGGTCGCCCTCCAGCGGCCCGGTGGCAAAGCAGATCGGCGGCGCGCCGAGGTTGCGGTCGAAGGTGTAGGTGTTGGTGTTGGGCAGCTCGCGCACCAGGTCCGAGCTCGGGAAGTCCGGCCGGCGCAGGCTGGCCGTCACGGTCAGCGTGCCGGGCACCACGTCCACTGCATAGCCGGCCGCCGAGGTGAAGCTGCCGTTGATGCCATAGCGCCCCGCGGGGCTGAAGATGCCGGCCGGGCTCGTGGGCGTGCCCAGGAAGCCGGCCGTGCCGTCGCCCAGGATCAGCCCGCCGATGGTGAAGCCGAAGGGCGGGTTGGCCATGCCGAAGGGCCGGCTGGCGTCGCCGATGACCACCGTGGCCCGCGGCTGCTGGGCGTAGATGAAGTGGTTGTCGCCCGGCGTGATGCTCACGGTGCACAGCCCCAGGTAGGCGCAGTGGAACAGGTTGGGCGTGGCACCCGAGCCGGCGAGGCCGCCGCGCGATTCGCCCACCCAGGTGTCGGCCCAGATGCGCCAGGGCGCACCGGCAATGCTGCCGCCGCCCGCATTCTGGAAGCGCGAGGCGGCCACCAGGTCGGTGCCCGAGGTGCTGGTGACGGCGGTGTCCAGCGTGAGGTCGCCCGAGAGCGTGCGCACGAACACCGTGTCGGCCGCCATCGAGGTGGCCGACACCACTTGCGGCTGGTTGCTGCCCGCGTCGAAGCCGGTGACCGACAGCGCACCGATGCGCACGCCGTCCACGTCCTGGTAGCGGAAGGCGCCGGCGGCGCCGCCGCCCAGCGTGTTCTCGCTCACGTTGTTGGCCGCCCGGTCCAGCAGCACGCTGCCGCGGCTGGAGCGCGCCAGCAGGTGCTGGGCGGTGATCGGCGCGTTCGCCGTCTGCACGATGTCGCCGGCCGAGAGCAGGCCCAGGCGGTCCGCCGTGACGGCGCCGTTCAGCACGATGCCGCCGGCGCCGCCGCCCACGCCTTCGTTCTGCAGCGTGAGCGCGCCGCCGCTCGCCAGCGCGCCGGCCACGGTGATGATGCCTGCGTGCGTGTTGCTGCCCACCACCACGCTGGGCGCATTCAAGCGCGACATCAGCGCATCGGACAGCGTGAACCCGGGCCCCGCCGCACCGCCCACGGTGATGCCCATGGCCGTGGCGTCGAAGGCATTGAGCGCCGCGTCCATGCCGCCCGGCCGCAGGTTGATGGTGCCGGCGGCGCTCACCGGCACATCGATGGCCAGGGCCGGCGCGCTGCCGTCGTTGCTGGCGCGCAGCACCAGGTTGCCGCTGCTTTGCACCTGCGGCGCCGCGCCGGGAGCGCCGGTGGGCAAGAGGCCGGTCTGGATCGACACGCCGGGCGTGCCCTGCAGCGAGCTGCCGGTCAGCTCGATATTGCCGCCGCCGGTGGTGGCAAGGCGCGCGCCGTTTTCCAGCCGCACGCCGCTGTCGGTGCCGTCGACCACCGCGCTGGCAAACAGGCCCTGCAGCGCGATGTTGCCGCTGCCCGTGGTGATGCTGCTGCCGCCGGTGACCAGCACGCCGTGCGTTGCGTTGAATGCGCTCGAGCCGCGGTCGAAGTCCTGCACGCCCCGGATCAGCACGTTGCCGCTGGTGGTCGAGATGGCGGTGGGAACCTGGACGCCCGTGGTACCCAGGGAGAGGTAGTCCAGCTGTACGGCGCTGCCGCTCTGGCCCGTGCCGCCGGTCCCGGTGATGGCCACGTCGCCGGTGGCGCTGTCGATGCGCGTTCCGTTGAGGCTCACGCCGCCACCGGCAATGCTCACGTCGCCGCCGGCGCCCGCATCGGACTGGCCGACGCGCGTGTCGATCCGGGTGCCCTGGAGCAGCACGAAGCCCGAGGGCGCGCCGGCCTGCCCGTTCAGGATCGACACCGCCCCGCCGTTGGTGATGATCTGGTTGTTGAACCGGCTGGTCACCGAATCGTAGATTCCGCCGACGCCATGCGCATGGATGGACACCGCGCCGCCGCCCGTGTCGATGGTGCCGTCCACGTCGATGTTGATGTCGCTGAATGCGGGGCTGCCGCCGACGAAGCCGGCGTCCAGCGTCACGCTGCCGCCCTGCGTTTGCACATTGCCGCTGAGCGCGACGAACTGGGTGGTGCTCGGCCCGTCCGTCTGCAGGCGCAGCTCGCCGCCGCCAGTGTCGATGCTGGCGGAGTTGAAGACCACTTCTGCATAGCCCGTGCCCGTGGCGTGCGCCAGCACGCGGCCGCCGTTGGTGGAGATGACGGCCTGGTCGGCCCCCGTGTTGCCGAAGTAATGCACATAGCCGTCGAGCACCCCGGCCGAGCCGGCATTGAAGATCACGTCCATCGGCCCCGTGGTCGAACGGATGATCGGCGCCAGGTACGAGCTGGAGAACACGCGGTCGCCGATCGAATGCGCCGCGTTCAATTCGAACACCAGCGGCGCACTGCCCGCCGTGCGCTCGATCAGCATGCCGCTGCCGAAGAGGATGTCGCCCGCATCGGTGCCGCCGCTTCCCGTGGTGATGCTCACGCTGGTGCCGGTGTTCAGCGCGCTGTTGATGTCGCCGTCCTGGATGGTCGAGGTGGCCACCGGCTCGAAGGGGTTGGTGGGCAGGCCGCCGCCGCCGCCGCCCGTGCCGTGGACGATGGTGACGTCATAGGGATCGACGATCCAGCGTCCCGCCAGGCCGGCCGGCGCCGAGGCGTCGACGCGGATGCCGCTCACGTCGAACGAGCCACCCGAGGTTTCGATCGTGCCGCCGTTGCCGCCGGCGCTGCCGCCCCGGGCCTGCAGGTCGCCGAAGGCGCGCACCGAACGCTCGCCGACGACGGTGATGCTGCCGCCGTTGCCGCTGCCCAGGGCGTTGGCCAGCAGCGTGAGGTTCGGCCCGACCGAGACCACGCCCGTGTTCTCGTTGCCGGCGCCGGCCGCGGTGCTGCCGCGGATCTCGATGCTGCCGCCGCCGCCCGCGCCGCTGGCGTCCGCCAGGCCGCTGGCGTCCGCCGTGGACTCCGCAAGGATGTTGCGCCCCGTCACGCTGATGCTGCCGCCCATGCCGGTGGCGTTGGCTGCATCGAGCAGCGTGCCCTCGAAGGCGCCGGCTCTCAAGGCCACATCGCCCGTGCCGGCTGCGACCCGGATGCTGCCGCCCGCGGCATGCAGCCCGTCGGTCTGCTGGGACGACGAAAGCCGCACACCAAGCGGCGTGACCGTCGCGTCCATGGGCGCGAAAGTCAGCGCCACGCCCTCGCCGTCATAGCCGAAGCCCGCGCTGCCGGCCGTGCCGTTGATCTCGATGCTGCGGCCCGCGCCGGCCTCGACCCGCGTGCCCTCGATCACCACGCCATTCGAGGCGCCCACGGTGAAGCTGGTGCCGCGTTCGACGGCTTGCGTGCGCAGGCCGTCGGCCATGCCCGACAGGTTGCCGCCCTGGCCCGTGATGCGCACATCGCCGCCGGTGGTCAACTTCGCGCCGGTGACCAGTACGCCGGCGCCGTCCGCAGGCTCGCCGACCGGGCCACCACTGGCCCAGTCGCGCACCGTCCCGGTCAGGGCGATGTCGCCGCTCGCGGAAGACAGTGCGACCGAATAGTCGTCGCCGTTCAGCCGCACGCCCGAGCCTCCCGCGGCGCCGCGGCCGTCCAGCGTGATGCCGCCGGCTTGCGTGCGGAGCGTGCTGTCGCCGTCGATGCGCACGCCGTCGGTGGCGCTCAGGAAGCCGCTGCCCACCTCGGCGGTGCCGCCTTCGCCGCGCAGCGAAATGCTTCCGGCGCCGAGCGTGCTCAAGGTGCTGCCACCCAGCCAGACGCCGCTGCGGATATCGCCGGCACCATCGGCGTCCGGGCCCTTGACCTGCCCGCCGATCGCCCGCCCGCTGTCGACCTCGCCCTGCCCGAAGAAGCGGATGTTCCCGCCGTTGGCATCGATGCGCGCGCGGTCCAGCCGGATGGCTGCCGCAATGCCGTTGTCCTGGCCGACCTCGGCGGCGGCCAGGCCCTGCGCGTCGGCATTGAACTCGACGTTCAGCGCGCCGCTGGTGGAAGCGATGGTTGCACCTTCGCCCTCGGCGTCCCAGCGCATGTCGATGTTGCCCACCGAATTCACGCGCAGCGTGGCCGTGCCGCCGCCGTCCTTGATCACCTGGGCACCGGGCTGGAACACGACGGCGTCGTTGATCTGCGCCACCTTGCTGGACGAACGCGTGGTCAGCGTCACGTCGGTGCCCTGGCTCAGCGCCTTGCCGATGACGCTGGCCGCGATGTTGCCGGCGTCGGTGTCGGCCACGACCGAGAGATTGCGGCCCGTCTCGGCCGTCCAGCTGCCGTTGGTGCCGCCTGCATTGCCGCCGGCGGTTATCTGCGCGCCCGCCAATATGTTCAGGTTGCCGGCCGTGGTGCGGATGCTGCCGCCAGCCACGCCGGGCGCATTGCCGCGCGCATCCAGCGTGCCGCTGACCTCGAGGCCCGCACCGCTGTCGACCTGCGCGCCGATGGCCTCCAGCACGATCTCGCCGCCGCGCTCGACCAACGAACGCGCGCGCACCGTGCCGCTCTGGTTGACCACCTGCTGCACCAGCCCGGAGGCGCCCACCAGCACCACGCGCCCGCCGTCGGCCATGATGGTGCCGGTGTTCATGACCAGCGCCTTGGTGGTGGGATCGGTCGCCTGCACGCTGGCCACCGACGTGTTCATGAGCCCGCCTTCGAGCGGCACCGTGAACTTCGTCAGCCCGTCGCCTTCGAAGTCCAGCGTCACCCGGGCGCCCGACATCAGGCCCGCCGAGCCGCGCGCCACGTTGATCTGGCCTTCATTGCGCACCAATGCACCAAGCAACCCGGCCGTGCCGCCTTCGCCCACGTTGATGACCGCGTTAGGTTCGACCGTCACGCGCGCAGTGCTGTTGGCGTCGTTGATGCCGCCGCCGAACACCAGCTGGCCGCCCTTGCCCACCACGCTGACGTCCTTGGCGATCTGGCTGTCGCTGATGTCCAGCGTGGAGGCCACCAGCCCGCCGACGTTCACCTGGGCGCCGTTGCCGAACAGAACGCCCGAGGGATTGACCACGAACACATGCCCGTTGGCCGTCAGCGTGCCGTTGATGACCGACTGCTCGATCACGCCGCCGCTGCCCACCACGCGGTTGAGCATCACGCTCGCTGCGCCCATCTGCTGGTTGATCTCCAGCGTCTTGCCGCCGGCCAGCGAAAACGCGTTCCAGTTGACGATGGCGTTCATCGTGCTCTGGTTGAGCCTCTGCAAGGCGGCCGTGCCGCCGGAAGCGACGCCCACGTTGCCGAACACCACGTTGCCGTTCTGCGGAAAGCCGGTCGGCAGGTTGAGCTGCGCCCAGGCCGGCACCATGCCCATGCAGGCCAGCGACAGCACGAGCGGCCGCACGCGCCAGTGCCGCGGCAGGGCTTTCGCGGAAAGATCATGGTTTCTCATGCTGCCCTCAGAAGGTCTTTTGCGCCTGCACGTACAGCCGCGGGTTGCGCCCGCCGCCGTCGGTGCGCGCCGGGTCGGTGCCGGCGCGCCAGGCCAGCGTGGCGTTGATGGTGAAGTTGCCGGGCCGCGTCCAGCTCAGGCCGATGCCCGCGCCGCGCAGGCTGCGCGAACCGGGGCTGGCGTCGAAGATCGTCGGGTTCTTCGTCTGGCGCCCGCGCGCCGCGTCGTAGAACACGAAGGGCGTGAACTCGGCGTCGAGCGACCAGCGCCATTCCACGGTGCCGATCACGCCCTGGTCCACCAGCAGTTCGCCCGAGGGGTAGGCGCGCACGGCACGCGCGCCGCCCAGCGAGAGTTTTTCCGAGGCGTCGAGGTTCTTGCTGGCCCACTGGCCGCCCAGCGCCAGGTACAGCGAGTGCCGGGGCATCACCGCCTGCAGGCGCGAGAGCTGGACGGTGGCCTTGGTGAAGCCGCCCTCGGTGCGGTGGCCGCCCAGGCCCTGGTCGGTCAGCAGGCTGTCGGCATCGCGGATCGAGAGCCGGCCGTGATAGAGATTGCCGGTGCTGGCCCAGTAGCCGCCGCCCAGCCAGTCGTCGCGGCGCTCCCAGGTCCAGCCCAGGCCGAAGCCGCGCACCCGCTTGCGCGCCGAGAAGTCGACCGCCGTGTACTCGTCGGTGAGCTTCTTGCTGTCGGCCGACAGGCGCAGGAACAGGTTGTGCTGGCGCTGGCGGATGAGCGGGTAGCTCAGCGAGACGTCGAACACATCGGCCTTGCCCTGGGCGCCCAGTTCCGCGAACTCGCCGCCCAGTTCGTAGTTGACGCGCGCCAGCCCGAGGCCCGCGCGCAGGCCGCTGCTGCCGATGGGTGCCTCGTAGGCGATGCGGCCGAACTGCAGCGCATTGCCGTTGGAGACCATGGCGCGCACGTCGAGGTTGTCGCCGCTGCCCAGCGGGCTCGCCCAGCGCATCGTGCCGCCGAGGCGGTAGCGGCCGGATTCCTTGGTGCCGTGGTTGTCGGCCTCGGCCGCGAAGGCCCAGCGCGGCGCCGGTGCCACTTCGACCGACAGGTCGGTGGTGCCCGGTTGCGTGCCTTCCTGCAGCGAGGACGTGACCTTGATGCCGGGCTGGTCCGACAGCAGCAGCATCGAGCGTTCGTAGGCCGGTGCGTTGACGGCCTCGCCGGGCTGCAACGGCGCAAGAAAGCCGCGCACGCGCGCCTCGCTGGTGGCCGCATCGGGTGCAACGATCACCTCGACCTTGCCGAGCCGGCCTTCGATGACGCTGATCTCGACGATGCCGTCGCGCACGGTCTGCACGGGCACCACGGCCTGCGCGAGGAAGTAGCCGCGCTCCTTGTAGCGCGCGGTGATGGCCTGCGCCAGGCTTTCGAGATCGCCGAGCGTGACGTCGCGCCCGATGTACGGTGCGGTGATGCCCTGCAGTTCCTCATTGCTCAGGGCCTTGACGCCGTTGAGCCGCAGGTCGTTGAGCCTGAAGGTGGCGGCGGGCGGCCGCGGCGGTGCCGGCAGGCTCTGCGGCGCAACGCCGCCGGTGGCCTGCGCGAGGGGGCGGTCGCAGCTGCCGCAGGGATCTTTTGTTGGCAGCAGCGTATTGGCATCAGGTTCTGCCGCGTGAGTGCGCTGGGCGGCAACCAGCAGCGTTGCGCTCACCAGGGCGGCGACTGCGAGGGCGATCGGGGTGGAGCGTTGGATTGCGCGCATCTCAGTGCTCCGTTGCGCTTTGTTGTTCATGACGCTGTTGTTCAGGGCGCGTGCACAGGCCACCGGGTACTCCCCTCCGCGAATGTCCCCCGGCCTTCGGCCTCCTCCTTGATTTCGCTGCGGGGAGCACCCGATGCCCTGTGCACCAGGACACGCTGCTGGTGTATCGCTGATCAACGACTGCTCTGTCCAACGCTCCCGTCGATGGGGTGCCTTGCGCAGCGAAATAAAGGAGGAGCCGAAGGCGGGGGACATTCGCGGAGCAAGGTACCCCGTCGGCGGGAGCGGGCCCCGAACAGCGGCGCCCTGAACAACGCACTTCAAATACAACAGACATGGCATTTCTTCTTTTCATGTCATTCAGCTCCCCACCGTGAGACGCCAGTTGCCGATCAGGTTGAACGGCGCCCAGAAGAAGGGGTGGGACATCTTGGGATCCTTCAGTACCGCCAGCTGCCCGGCCTGCATCGCCTTCTGGATGTCGCGGCCCTTGGCCAGCTCGCCGTAGAGCGTGCCCATGAGCACCGCGGTTGCGTCGTCCGACACCGGCCACAGCGACGCGATCAGGCTCGAGCTGCCGGCCGAGAGAAAGGAGCGCGTGAAGCCCAGCACCTCGTCGCCCTGCGCAATGCGCCCGAGCCCCGACTCGCAGGCCGACAGCGTGACCAGCGCCGTGCCGTCCATCGGCAGGCCGAGGATCTCGTGCGCCTCCAGGAAATTCTGCTTGCCGCCCTCGTTGGCCAGCAGGATGCGCGAGTACAGCGGATCCACCGCGTCGGCCTCGGCATGCGCCGCCACGTGCATCAGCGGCGAGCGCGCGGCCACCTCGCGGAACTGCGTCTTGGTGGCCGCGACGCCCATGTACACGGTATTGCGCGGGAAGAGTTGCGCGAGCTGCTTCACTTCCACCTCGGCGCCGGGCAGGTCGTACTTGTCCTCGATGCGCGGGTTGCCGAAGGCAGTGAGCGATGCGCCCACGCGCGGCGAGCGCTGCGCGAGCTGCACCGCGATGCTGATCGAAGGCGCCACCGCCACCGGATGCGTCTCGATCACGTAGCGCCCGTCGAGCCGCAGCGCCTGGAACGGCAGGTAGTGCAGCGGCCCGTGCGGCACCACGATCAGCCGCTGCCCCGGCGCAAGGGCCAGCGGGCCGAGCAGCGCGGCGCCGAGCTTGTCGGCATTGGTGATGGCCGCGCGGCGGCCGCGCACGATGGAGTTGCGGAACACCTCGACCAGCTCGGTGAGCTCCTCGCGGCGCACCGCCACCGTCTTGGCCTCGATGCCGGCCGGGCCGACCACCCACACCAGCAGCCGGTCGGGCAGCGAATGGAACTGCACCACGCGCTCATCGGGCGCGAGCATGCCCTGCAGCGCGGCAAGGTCCACGGTGGTCGCGGCGCGCTCGTTGATCTTCGCGCGGCCGCGCACTGCGTCGAGCAGCGCGCGCGAGCGGCTGCGCTCGCTCACCTCGAAGGCCTGGCGCGCATCGCCCGCGTCGCTGTAGATCGCGACGCCGCGCTCGAACACCGACTGCAGGTCCGAGAACAGGCCCATCTTGAATTCTTCGCTGCGGAACCTGGCGCGCACCTGGTCGATGCCCCCCAGCGCGCGCGCCACGGCCTCGGCCGCGGCCTGCTTCTGGCCGAGCGCGAGTTCGCTGCGCGCCACGCCGTCCCAGGCCCAGAGGCGGTAGTACTCGGTGTCGGTGCCCACCTGCCGCGCGGTGAGCGCGCGGTAGAGGTCGCGCGCCTCGGCCGGCTTGTTCTCGGCCAGCAGCAGCCGCGCGCGGGTGCGGTCGAGCTGCGCCGTGAGCGGCGCGTCCCGGGGCGGCGCCATGCCCCCGAGCACTTCGCGCGCCCTGGCGGCGTCGCCCGATTCGATCAGCGCATTGACGAGCGAGGCCTGCACCAGCGGCGCATAGCGCGACGAGCTGTTGGCCAGCGCCTCGTCATAGCTGATCACGGCGCCCGCGTAGTCGCCACGGCGCGTGCGCACGTCGCCGATCACCTTCTGCACCGGGCCGACCACCAGCTTGGGGTCGCGCGCCGGATGCTTGAGCGCCTCGCGTGCGAATTCCTCGGCCTTCTCGAGCTGGCCCGAATAGCTGTAGACGATGGCCAGGTCGCGGTTGGCCATGGCCAGCAGGTTGGGATCGCGCGTGGCATTGGCCAGGTGCAGCGCCTTGCTGGCGGCGCGCACGCTCTGGCGGAATTCGCCGGCCTCGGCCAGCGCCACCGCCTGGCTGCAGTACTGGTAGCCGGACAGCTTGACCGCGTCCTGCCCGTAGAGCACCGCGCCCTCGCTGGTCAATGCGAGCAAGGTGTCGGTGTCGGCGAGCCGGGCCTGCTCCGCCCGGCCGGCTGCGGCTTCGGCATTCGGCGCCTGCTGCGCCGACGCCGGGGACCCATGGCCCAGCAGAAGAATGGCTGCCAGCCCCAGCGCACCCGCGGCCCCTGCACGACGTGCCGAGCGCTCCCGTTCCGTTCTTCTCGAAAACCACGTCATTGGACCCCCGCGCGCGGCCCGTGTGCCCGCGGTTGCGGGGGTCGACGCCGCGGAAGTGCGCGCCGTTCAGGCCTCGTGGGGAAAGTCTAGGAGCGGCCCCCTGCGGCGCCTATTCGCAAGAAGGCCTAGCGCGAATGGACTACATCAGGCCGGGATGGCATCGATGTTGGCGCGGTCCCAGTGGCGGTGCCTGGCAATCGCGGCGATGAAGGCCTGCGCGATCTGCGTCGCCTCGCTGGTGTCACCGAGGTTGGTGACCGGCGTGGCCGCGACGATGACGCCGGCGGGTGCATCGCCCTGCTGCGCGTTCGCGCTGATGCCGAGCGTGGAGAGCAGTTGCACGCCGTCGCCCACGGTGCAGATGGCCTTGCAGTGCTTGTAGGCCTCGAGCACGAAGTGCACCGCGTCGCCCATGCCCGCCAGCGCCGCCACGCCCTGGGCGCCGCCGGGGATCAGCACGGCATCGAACACGACCGACGGCCCGTTGGCAAAGGTCATGTCGACGTCGATCTGCCGCTTCGATGCGCTGGCGATGGTGCCCAGGCGGGCGCCGACCACCTTGCACTTGCCGCCGGCCTGCTCGAGCGCATCGCGGATCGGCTTGAGCGAGGCGGAGTCGATGCCGTCGGCCGCGAGGATCGCGATCTTTCGCGTGCGGATCGAGCCGTCGCCGCTGTCGGCCATGCTGAGCGCGGGCGATTCCTCGATGGGCAGGGTCATGCGGTGCTCGCGGTAGCCCGCGCGGCCCGCGGCCGCCTTGGCGTCCGGCGCGCCGATGCCCAGCGGCTCGGCCACGCGGCGCGCGAGCTTCTCGTCGACGTGCGCCAGGTTGTCGACCATGCGCTGGCGGATGGCCGGCACGTCGACCTTGGAAAGCTCGAAGCGGAAGGCCGCGACGATGTGCTCCTTCTCGGCCGCGCTCTGGCTGTTGAAGAACAGCCGCGCCTGCGTGAAGTGGTCGTCGAAGGTCGGGCTGCGCCGGCGCACCTTGGGCGACTCGAGCTCGTCGGGATGCGGCTGGAAGCCGACGCTGCCGCCGTCGACCCTGAACTCCTTGCCGTCGCCCAGCGAGTTGGGCTCGTAGGCCACCTGGCCGCGCGCGATGGTCTGGCGGTGCATGCCGTCGCGCTGGAAGTTGTGGAACGGGCACACGCTCTTGTTGATGGGCAGCTCGTGGAAGTTGGCGCCGCCCAGGCGCGAGATCTGCGTGTCGGTGTAGGAGAACAGGCGCCCCTGCAGCAGCGGGTCGTTGCTGAAGTCGATGCCGGGCACCACGTGCCCCGGGTGGAAAGCCACCTGCTCGGTCTCGGCAAAGAAGTTCTCGGGGTTGCGGTTGAGCACCAGCCGGCCGATGCGCTGCACGGGCACCATCTCCTCGGGGATCAGCTTGGTGGGGTCGAGCAGGTCGAAGCCGAGCGAATCGGCCTTGTCGGGCGGCACCAGCTGCACGCCGAGCTCCCACTCGGGAAAGTCGCCCTGCTCGATCGCTTCCCACAGGTCGCGGCGGTGGAAATCGGGGTCCTTGCCCGCGACTTTCTGCGCCTCGTCCCATGCGAGGCCGTGGATGCCGAGCCTGGGCTTCCAGTGGAACTTCACGAAGTGGCTCTCGCCGCGCAGGTTGACGAAGCGGAAGGTGTGGACGCCGAAGCCTTCCATCATGCGCAGGCTGCGCGGAATGGCGCGGTCGCTCATCGCCCACATCAGCATGTGGGTGCTCTCGGGCATGAGCGAGACGAAATCCCAGAAGGTGTCGTGCGCGCTGGCGGCCTGCGGCATCTCGTGGTGCGGCTCGGGCTTGACGGCGTGGATCAGGTCGGGGAACTTCATCGCGTCCTGGATGAAGAACACCGGGATGTTGTTGCCCACGAGGTCGTAGTTGCCCTCGCGGGTGTAGAACTTGACGGCGAAGCCGCGCACGTCGCGCACCGTGTCGGCCGAGCCGCGCGAGCCGGCCACGGTCGAAAAGCGCACGAAAACGGGCGTCCTGGCGTCCGGGTCCTGCAGGAAGTCGGCGCAGGTGAACTGCGACATCGACTTGTAGACCTGGAAATAGCCATGCGCCGCGGAGCCGCGCGCATGCACCGCGCGCTCGGGAATGCGCTCGTGGTCGAAGTGCGTGATCTTCTCGCGCAGGATGAAATCTTCGAGCAGCGTGGGCCCGCGCACCCCGGCCTTGAGCGAATTGTGGTTGTCCGGAATCTGAAGACCCTGGTTGGTCGTCAGATTGGGCGCATGATCGGTTGCGAATCCATCGAGTTGCTGCTGCTTGGCGTTGCTGCCGTCCGTGGCCTTCGAGCGGCGTCCGGCGGCGGCCTTGTTCTGAGGCGTCATCGAGGGTCTTTCATGGGAGGGTCGGCTTCGTTGTCGATAAAGAGGTCCAGCACGTTCACCAGCGCAATCAGGCAGATGAAGCCCGCCACGGCGGCCACCACCCAGAACAGGATTTCATCCCCCCAAGCACCGGTAAGTGAATCGAACAGCGACGACAGATCCATGATTCGCTCCAGCAGATCAGATTGAACAACTCGATGCTTGCGCTGCGGCCTCCATGAAGCCACGAAAGCGGGTTCGCGGGGGCCGTTGCGAGCGAATCCAAAGGTTATGTTTTTCTCACACTGTTACCCGTAGTGGCGCCTCGCCCGCGCTTGTGGGAGAGGCGGCGTCTACGCGGTAGGAGCGCACCGACATCGCCTGGCTGCCGCCTACGCGGGCTGGCGTGTCGGCCCGCATCCGCGCCGCGTGCGCAGCCGTAGCATCGAACACGGGCGGCACGAAGCCTGCTTGGGCATTCGTGGACCGAAGCCATTCACTCAGGGAAGAAAGAAAGAAACATGCAGATCAAGATCGGTTTCGACATCGAACTCGCCGTCACGGCCCCCACCGCACTGGTCTACATGCTGCATGTCCACCCTTCGCGCGCAGCGGACCTGCAGGACGGCGAGCACGTCACCCTCACGCCGCAGCTGCCTACCGACTACTACATGGACGGCTTCGACAACCATTGCGCGCGCGTGCGCATTCCCGCGGGCGTGCCGAGCGTGCGGCTGCGCAACCATGCGGTGGTGTTCGACCCGGGCTGGGCCGATCCGGTGGACTTCGGCGCCGTCGAGCACGCGGCGGCGGACCTGCCGGTGTCCACGCTGCCCTTCCTGCTGCCGAGCCGCTACTGCGAGGTCGACAGCGAACTGCTCGCGTTCGCCTGGAGCAACTTCTCCGGCGTGGCACCGGGCTGGCACCGCGTGCAGTCCATCTGCGATTTCGTGCACGAGCACCTGCGCTTCGACTACCAGAGCGCGCGCGCCACGCGCACGGCGCTGGAGGGGTTCCGCGAGCGCACGGGCGTCTGCCGCGACTTCGCCCACCTGGCGATCACGCTGTGCCGCTGCATGAACATTCCCGCGCGCTATGCCACCGGCTACCTGGGCGACATCGGCATTCCGCCCGTGCCCTCCCCGATGGACTTCAGCGCCTGGTTCGAGGTGTACCTGGGCGAGCGCTGGTACACCTTCGATGCGCGCCACAACGTGCCGCGCATCGGCCGCATCGTGATTGCGCGCGGACGCGACGCGGCCGACGTGCCGATCACCATGGTGTTCGGCGCCAACTCGCTCAAGCGCTTCGAAGTGACGACCGAGGAAGTGCCGCAATAGGCCCGCGGCTTCACTCCGGCAGGAAGCCGAGCATCTGCATCGCGGCGCGCAGGCCGGTGCGGCTGCGCTCCATCGCGTCCCAGGGCATGTTGCCGGTGGCCAGGCGCGGGCCGATGTTCGCCACCGTCCAGTGGGCCGCGCTGTCCAGGTCGGGCAGCTCTTCCCAGGCGAGCGGCACCGACACGCCCATGCCGGGCCGCGCGCGCGCCGACCACGCGCTGACGGTGGTGGCGCCGAAGCCGTTGCGAAGGTAGTCCGCGAAGATCCGGCCCACGCGGTTGCGCGGCCCGCTCTTGGCCACGAAGCGCTCGGGCACCGTGCGCGCCAGGTGCTCGACGATGGCCCGCGAGAAGCCGCGCACCTCGTCCCAGCCGAACTGGCGCCGCAGCGGCACCACCACGTGCAGCCCCTTGCCACCGCTGGTCTTCAGGAACGACGGCAGGCCGAGCTCGTCGAGCAGCACGCGCACCAGCAGCGCCGCTTCCTGCATCTGCTGCCAGTCGATGCCTTCGCCGGGGTCGAGGTCGAAGCTCATGCGGTCGGGCTTGCCGAGGGCGCGCGAGGTGGCGTTCCAGGTGTGCAGCTCGACGGTGTTGAACTGCGCCGCGCCGACCAGCGCCTCGGCGGTGTCGATCTGCAGCAGCGGGTCATGGCCCGGGTCGAGCGCGGGATCGAGCAGCTTGATGCCCGCGATGTCGCTGTGCTGCGCATGCTTCTGGAAGAACAGCTCGCCACCCACGCCGTCGGGCGCGCGCACCAGCGCCACCGGCCGCCCTTCGAGGTGCGGCAGCATCAGCGGCGCAACGCGCGCGTAGTAGGCCGCGAGATCGCCCTTGGTGAGGCCGCTGGCGGCGTCGATCAGGCGCTCCGCGTGGGTGATGCGCGGCGCCTTCTGCGCCGTGGCCATGCGCGCGCTCATGCCGCGCGGCGCCGGGCGGTGGCGCTCTTGGCCGCGGTGCGCTTGCGTGCGGCGCCGCTGCTGGTTTTTGCGGCGGTCTTGCCGTGGGCCCTGGGCTTGGCCTTGGACCTGGACTTGGCCCTGGTTGCCGCGGGCGCCTCTTCTTCTTCATCGTCGCTGTCTTCGCTGGCCGCGGCCGCCTTGCCGCCGCCCCCACCCTTGCGCAGGCTGCGCTGCAGCAGCTCGGTGAGGTCGATGATCTTCGCGCCTCGGCTCTCGACGGCCTGGCCTTCCTCGGGCTCGATCTGCGTCACGGTCTCGGTCTGGCCCGCGGCCACCTTGCGGTCGACCAGCCGCAGGATCTCGTCCTTGAACTCGTCCTTGTAGTCGTCCGGGTCCCATTCGGCGCTCATGTCCTCGACCAGCTGCTCGGCCATCTTGATCTCGTGCTCGCGCAGCCCCGCCTTCTTCGCATCTTCCGACGGCAGCGGCAGCTCGGTCCAGGGCCGGATGTCGGCGCCCCAGCGCAGCAGGTTCAGCACCAGCCCCGGGCCCACGGGCACGAGCGCGGCCAGGTGCTGCTTGGTCTGGATCACCACGCGCGCCACGCCGATGCGCTGGCTGCGCTGCAGCGTCTCGCGCAGCAGCGCATACACCTTGGTGCCGCGGTTGATGGGCGCCACGTAGTAGGGGCGCTCGAGATAGACGAACGGAATGCCGTTGGCGGGCACGAAGCTCTCGATCTCGATGGTCTGCGTGGTCTTGGGATAGGCGTCGGCAATTTCCTTGTCGCTCAGCACCACGTACTCGCCGTCTTCGTACTCGATGCCCTTGACGATGTTCTCGCGCGCGATCTCCTTGCCGGTCTTCTTGTTGATGCGCTTGTAGCCGACCGGGTCCATCGTGCGCTTGTCGAGCCAGTCGAAGTCGATGCCGTGGTCGGTGGTGGCCGAGTACAGCGCCACCGGGATGTGGACGAGGCCGAAGCTGATCGCGCCCTTCCACAGGACGCGCGGCGCGGGGGCTTTTTTCGAGACTGCCATGGACACACTCCTTCAGCCTCGAGACTCTGCGTCGCGCACTGGTGCGCGATGTAGGAGCGCGGCGGCGCCTGCCGTAGGTTCAGGCGGCGCGGGCCGCGGACCCGAGCACGCGCTCGCTCGGATGCGCGAAGTAGAACCATTCGGCGCCGGGCAGCGCCAGCGCGTTGGGAAAGACGATGAATCCGTCGTCCGGCGCGCTCACCAGCGTGCCGTCGTGGCGCATGCCGATGGGTTCGCCGCGCTGCACCGCATCGAAGGTGGCCCAGTCGCGCACGAAGCTGTCGTCCTCGTGCAGCCGGTCGGTCACGCTCGCCAGGCGCAGCAGCCGGGGCGGCGCGGGCGGCGCGCCCGCGAGGCCCTGGGGCAGCGCCGCCATGCCGAGCAGCGCGAGCGCGCGGCGGATGGCGCGCCACGCCACCTCGGGCGCCTTCGGGTCGCGGTGCTGGCCGCATTCGAGCGTGACGCCGTAGCCGCCGCAATTGCGGATGTACTCGTTGGTGCCGCGGCCAAAGTCGATCGCGTCATCGCCCACCGCGATGCCCGCGGAGCGCTGCGCGAGCCCCGCGGCATAGATGTCGAGCCAGCCCTCCACCACGATGGGCGTGCCCAGGTGCAGCGCAAGCAGCCCCTCCTCGCTGGCGCGCGCAAAGGGCTCGAGCGAGCCGGTGTTGTCGCGCGGGCCGATCATTGCGAAGGCCTCGCCCTCGCTCTGGAAGGAATGCAGGTCGAGCAGCACGTCGTGCCGCTCGATCAGCGGGCACAGCACGTTGGTGACCCGGTCTTCGTAGTCCGCGGGCTCCGCGCTCGGCTTGAACAGGCGGTTGAGGTTGCGCTCGCCCTCGCGCTGCAGGCGCCGCCGCGCCAGCGGGTTGGCAACCGGCACCAGCGTGAGCTGCCCGCGCCGCAGCCGGAAAGTGCCGCCGTCGAGCTCGGCCAGCACGCGCTCGATGCCCGCGGTGCCGCAGGTTTCGTCGCCATGCACCCCGCCCATCACGAGCAGCCGCGGGCCCGGCTCCAGCGCGGCGAAGGTGTGGATGCGCAGGTTGTCGGTGGTGGCGGCAGCAGCGGCAAGAGGATCGGAGGACATCCGGGCGATTATTGCGGAGGCCTTCCCCTGTGCGCAAAGCCGCTACTCGTTTCATAGCAGCACATTGCGTGCGTGCGGCCCGGCGCGCCGTGCCTACAGGGCATGCCTGGGCTGTCCTACCGGCTGCGGCCGGCGCGCCATGCAGGCTCGTCGTGAATGCACACAGACACCGCGAAGAAGGAACCGAGCGCCATGAGCAGCACCAAGCCCCGTACCAAGGACCCGGCCGAACCGAGCGACCCGCTGCGGGACGCCGGCGGCGGCGACACCAAGACCCAGCAGGGCGGCGATTCGGCGCCGCGCCTGCCGCACGAGCGCGACGAGTCTTCCGACAGCCAGGAGACGCCGAACGGAAAGCCGCCCGAGATCGGCCGCAAGGGCCACGAGGACATCGAGCGCGGCGTCGTGGACACCGACCGCGGGCCGGTCACGGACCGCGTCTACAACGACAAGGTCAAGCGCTGAGCCGCGCCCTTGCTTCTTACTTTCGGGCCACGCCCGCCAGCTGGTCGCGCATCGACGAGATCACCGCCGCGTAGTCCTTGGCGTTGAAGATCGCGCTGCCTGCCACGAAGGTGTCGGCGCCGGCGGACGCCACGCGCGCAATGTTGTCGGCCTTGATGCCGCCGTCCACCTCCAGCCGGATGTCGCGCCCGCTCTGCTCGATGCGCTTGCGCGCGAGCTCGATCTTGCGCAGCGCCGAATCGATGAAGCTCTGCCCGCCGAAGCCGGGGTTCACCGACATGATCAGGATCAGGTCGATGTCGTCGATCGCCCAGTCGAGCGCCTCCAGCCCCAGCCCCGGATTGAACACCAGCCCCGCCTTGCAGCCCGCGGCCTTGATGGCCTGGATGCTGCGGTTCACGTGCGGCGAGGCATCGGGGTGGAAGCTGATGTAGTCGGCGCCCGCTTCGGCGAAGGAGGCGGCCAGTGCGTCGACCGGCTGGATCATCAGGTGCACGTCGATCGGCACCGCCTCGCCGTCGGCCGTCTTGGCGTAGGGCTTGAGGGCCTTGCAGATCATCGGGCCGAAGGTCAGGTTCGGCACGTAATGGTTGTCCATCACGTCGAAATGGATCCAGTCGGCGCCGGCGGCGATGACCTTGGCCAGTTCGTCGCCCAGGTGGGCGAAATCGGCCGAAAGAATGGAGGGGGCGATGCGGAACGGCGTGCTCATGCCCCGATTGTCGCAGCCGGCGGAAAACCCGGAAAGCAGTGCAAGAGAAGGCTCCAGTTACCATCGCGCGCATGCCGCACAGCCCCATCCGCGTCCAGGTCGAACCGCGCTATCTCGCAGACCAGTCCTCGCCCAAGGACAAGATCTACACCTTCGCCTATACCGTCACCGTGACCAACGAGGGCGAGACGAGCGCCCAGCTCATCGCCCGCCACTGGCTCATCAACGACGCCTCGGGCCATGCGCAGGAGGTCAAGGGCCTGGGCGTGATCGGCCAGCAGCCGCTGCTGGCGCCCGGCGAATCGTTCCGCTACACCAGCGGCTGCCGCCTGCAGGCGCCCAGCGGCACCATGCACGGCAGCTACTTCATGGTGACGGAAGACGGCGAGCGCTTCGACGTGCCGATTCCGATGTTCGTGCTGGAGGCGGACATCGGCGGGGCACCCGTTTCGCGCGTACTTCACTAGCACTCCCCCAGGCTTCGCGCACTTCGTGTCGCTTCTCCCTCCCCCTCGCCGGGGGCAACACCAGCGGCCCGGCAAAGCCGGTTCCGCGGTGTTTCTGGTATTTGGTTCTCCTTTTTGATTTTTTTCATGGCTGCTGCATCGCTTGACCTGCAGGGGCTGCTGGCCCGGCTCGATCCGACGGCGGATGTGGCGCAGCGCCACATCTGGCTGATCGACGTCTTCGACTGGCTGCGCGGCGACCGTGCGTCGCCGCAGGCCGCGGTGGGGCGCGTGTCGCTGCTGCTCGACGCGGTCGAGGCGCGGCCCGAACTGCGCGAGCGCCTGCGCGCGTGGTGGCGCGCCTTCACGCAGGCGGTCGACCTGACCACGCTGCTCGCGG
This sequence comes from Variovorax sp. SPNA7, assembly GCF_033807855.1. NCBI lineage: Bacteria > Pseudomonadati > Pseudomonadota > Betaproteobacteria > Burkholderiales > Comamonadaceae > Variovorax > Variovorax sp. SPNA7. The sequence continues at coordinate 556,178 of NZ_CP138513.1, read as the reverse complement.
ACTACGGCTTTGCGCCGCGCACCGCCTTCGTGAGCGAGCTCACCGAACGGCTGCGCCGCAAGATCCTGCCTGGCACGCCTGAGACCACCGATGCCTCGGATCTGTTCCGCATGGTGTTGCCCGGCGCGTTCGACGCAGGCTGGATCGCATTGCTCGACGACGCACAGCTCGCGCGCATCGGCAATCTGCTGGCCGACGCCGCGCTCGACGACATCGACGGCGCCCCGCGCTGGCGCCACACCGTGATGGACGCCGTCACCTACTGCAGCAGCCAGGTGGTGGCGGCCGGCTTCTCGCCCGAATTGCGGCTGCGCATGAGCGCAGCGAGCGAGAGCCGCGCCTTCCATGCGCTGATGTCCGATCTCGACGCGTTGCGCGAACAGATGTTCCGGGCCCCCCGCGACGAAGACGCGCTGCAGGCCGCGTTCGTGGCCTTCCGCGACCGGCTCGACGCCTGCCGCGCCAGCGCCTCCTCGGTCTACACGCACCTGGAGGACAACGGCATCTCGGTCGGCCTGGTGTTCCGGCTGCGCCAGCTGCGCGAGCGGGTGCTGCGCATCCGCGAGCTGCTCGACTGCCTGATCTCGCCCGCACCCGCCCCCAGCGTGGCGCGGCTGGTGGGCCGGCTGGTGCTGGCCGGCGGCGAGCGCAACAGCATCCGCGCGCTGATCGCGTCGAACTCCTCGATGCTGGCGGCCAAGGTGACCGAGCGCAGCGCCGAGACCGGCGAGCACTACATCACGCGCGACCGCGCCAGCTACCTGCAGATGGTGCGCAAGGCCGCGGGCGGCGGCGCGCTCACCGCGCTGACGGTGCTGCTCAAGTTCGGCATCTATTCGCTCGCGCTGTCGGCCTTCTGGAGCGGGCTCTGGTCGGGCCTGATGTATGCCGCGAGCTTTGTCGCGATCCAGCTGCTGCACCTGACGCTGGCCACCAAGCAGCCCGCGATGACGGCGCCCGCCATGGCGGCACGGCTGCGCGACATCAAGACCGATGCCGCGGTGGCCGATTTCGTCGACGAAGTGGCCAATCTGGTGCGTTCGCAGGTGGCGGCCGTGCTGGGCAACGTGGGCCTGGTGGTGCCCGCGATGCTGGCGCTCGCCCTCCTGGTGCAGTTCGCGCTCGGGCGGCCGCTGCTGGACGCGGCGCATGCCGCGGCCACGCTGCAATCGCTCTCGCTGGCGGGCCCGACCGCGGCCTTCGCGGCCTTGACCGGCGTGCTGCTGTTCGCGGCCAGCATCGTCGCGGGCTGGACAGAAAACGCCTTTGTCCTGCATCGCCTGGACTCCGCCATGCGTTACAACCCTCGCATCGGCGCTTTTCTGGGTGCCGCCCGCGCCCGCCGCTGGGCCACCTTCATGCGCACGCACATATCGGGCTTTGCCTCCAACATCTCGCTCGGGCTCATGCTCGGACTGCTGCCCGCATTCGCGGGTTTCTTCGGGCTCGGGCTGGACGTGCGCCACGTGACACTGTCGGCCGGGCAGATCGCGGCGGCCGCGGCCTCCACGGGCATGGCGGTGCTCCAGCAGCCCGCGCTGTGGTGGGCGGTGGCGGCCATCCCGGTGATCGGCGCGCTCAATGTGAGCGTGAGTTTCTATTTCGCATTCCGGCTGGCGCTGCGCGCGCACAGCGTCAGCCTGGGTGACCGTGCACGCATCCGCAGCGCCATCTGGGCGCGCTGGCGCAGCCGGCCCATCAGCTTTTTTCTACCTGCATGAATTTGACGAATCTCATCAACGATCTGCTGGGCTTCTGGTCCGAATGGCTGCGCCCTTCGGCGGGCCTGCCCACGGTGCTGTGGTCGCTGCTGCTGGCGGCGGCGGCGGCCTCCGGCCACCTGGTGCAGCGCTACCTGGGCCTGCCCAAGGTGGTGGGCTATTCGATGGTCGGCGCGGTGGCCGGCCTGGCCGGTTTCGAAGGCGCGATCTGGCCGCTGCGCGGCATCAGCCTGTTCCTGCTGGAGCTCGGCGCGGCCGTGGTGCTGTTCGAAGCCGGCGGCCGGCTGCCGCTGCGCTGGTTCCGCCACAACCCGATGGTGCTGGTGCAGAGCCTGCTCGAAGCCACGCTCACCTACTTCGGCGTGTTCTGGATGCTGCAGCTGCTGGGCCTGCCCGATCCGGTGGCCAACCCCATCGCGCTGATGGCCATCGTCGCCTCGCCGGCGGTGCTGAGCCGCGTGATCATCGACACCCGCGCCTCGGGGCCGGTGACCGAGCGCGCCATGACGCTGGCCACGCTCAACACCTTCTATGCGCTGGCGCTCGGCTATGCGCAGGCCGGCCTGATCGAGCGGGCGCCGCAGACGCTGCTGCAGAAGCTCTATCCGGTGGCGGTGGTGCTGGGCCTGTCGTTCGTGGTCGGCGCCATCCTCGCACTGGCGCTGCGCACGGCGCTGCGCTTCATGAGCCCGACGAGCGAGAACACCTCGATCCTGCTGCTCGCGCTCATTGCGGCCGCGAGCGCGCTCACCGCCCACGTCGGCGGCTCCGCGCCACTGGCCGCGCTGATCGGCGGGGTGCTGCTCAAGACGCTGAATCCCAAGCCCTGGGCCTGGCAGCGGCAGCTCGGCACGGCCTCGTCGCTGCTCACCATGCTGATGTTCGTGCTGGTGTCCATCGTGGCGGCGCAGGCCGACTGGACGCTGCCCGTGGCCAGCGTGGTGCTGGCCGTGATCGGCATCCGCCTGTTCGCCAAGATCGCCGGCGTGGCCATTGCCAACCCGGGCAGCGGCGCGAGCTGGAATCAGGCCTTCTGGGTGGGCTGCGCGATGTCGCCGCTGTCGTCGATCGCGCTGCTCATCGCCTCGAACTTCACCACCGCGTCGCCGCTGCTCGGCACCATGATCACGCAGGTGGCCCTGCCCTCGATTCTCCTGATGGAAGTGATGGGCGCCGTGCTCGCCACCGTGGCCATCCACGCGGTGGGCGAAAGCTCGGTGCCCTGGACGCCCCAGGCCTTCAGCACCACGGAGGACACTCAGCGATGACCGCGGCCATGCCTTTGCCAGACAGCGACGACTTCCGCTCCGCCGCGCTGCCCGCGGACCCCGCGAGCCGCGTGGTCAAGCTCGAGCCCTTCAACCGCTCCGAAGCGCTGTCGCTCGGCGTGGAGCTCGAGCTGCAGCTCGTCAACACGCACGACTACGACCTCGCGCCCTATGCGGAAGACATGCTTCGGCTGATGGCGCAGACGCCGCTGCCCGGCAGCGTGGTGCCCGAGATGACCTCGAGCATGATCGAGATCTCCACCGACATCTGCCATTCGGCGCAGGACGTGATCACGCAGCTCTCGCCGATCCGCGAGGCGCTGATCAAGAACGCCGACAAGCTCAACATCGCGGTGGTGGGCGGCGGCACGCATGCCTTCCAGCAGTGGCACGAGCGGCGCATCTACGACAAGCCGCGCTTTCGCGAGCTGTCGGAGCTGTACGGCTACCTGAGCAAGCAGTTCACCATCTTCGGCCAGCACGTGCACATCGGCTGCCCCGATGCCGATTCGGCGCTTTTGATGCTGCACCGCATGTCGCGCTACATCCCGCACTTCATTGCGCTGTCGGCCTCGTCGCCGTTCGTGCAGGGGCAGGACACGCAGTTCGACTCGGCCCGGCTCAACTCGGTGTTCGCATTCCCGCTCTCGGGCCGCGCACCGTTCACGCTGAGCTGGAAGGAGTTCGAAGCGTACTTCGAGCGCATGACCCGCACCGGCGTCGTGCGCAGCATGAAAGACTTCTACTGGGACATCCGGCCCAAGCCGGAGTTCGGCACCATCGAGATCCGCGTGTTCGACACGCCGCTCACCGTCGAGCGCGCGGCCGCGCTCGCGGGCTACGTGCAGTCGCTGGCCGCATGGTTCCTGCAGGAGCAGCCCTTCGAGCCGACCGAGGACGACTACCTCGTCTACACCTACAACCGCTTCCAGGCCTGCCGCTTCGGGCTCGACGCGGTGTACGTGGACCCGGCCAGCGGCCAGCACATGCCGCTGCGCGACCACATCCTCATGACCATGACGCAGCTCGAATGGCACAGCGAGGCGCTCAACGCCACGCAGGCGCTCGGCGAGCTGCGCACCAGCGTGGAAGCCAACCGCAACGACGCGCGCTGGCTGCGCGAGAAGCAGGGCAAGGAGCGCCTCCTGGCCGAGGTGGTGCGGCAGGCAGCGCTGCGCTTTCGCGGCGGGGCCTAGGCCGCCACCGCCGCCTGCGAGAACTGCCTGCGGTAGGCCGTGGGCGACACCTTGAACGCCGCCGCGAAGTGCTTTCGCAGCGACACCGCCGAGCCGAAGCCCACGTCGGTGGCCACGCGTTCGACCGGCCGGTCGGTGGTCTCCAGCAGCCGCTGCGCCAGCGCAAGCCGCTGGTTCTGCAGCCATTGGCCCACGGTGGTGCCCGTGGCCTCGCGAAAGCGCCGCGTGAAGGTGCGCCGGCTCATCAGCGCGCGCCGCGCGAGGCTGTCGAGCTCATGCGGGCTCTGAAGGTGGCGGCCCATCCATTCGAGCAGCGGCGCAAGGCGGTCGCTCTCGGCCGCGGCGGGCATCGGCTGGCGGATGTACTGCGCCTGCCCGCCCTGCCGGTGCGGCGCCACGACCATGCGCCGCGCCGCAAGGTTCGCCGCCTCGGCGCCATGGCGCACGCGCAGCAGGTGAAGGCAGCAGTCGATGCCCGCGGCCGTGCCGGCGGAAGTGAGCACATCGCCATCGTCGACGTACAGCACCTCGGGCTGCAGCCTGACCTTCGGATATTGCCTGGCAAAGGCTTCGGCCAGGTTCCAGTGCGTGGTGGCCGGGCGGCCGTCGAGCAGGCCCGCCTCGGCCAGCACGAAGGCGCCCAGGCACAACCCGACCACGATGGCGCCGCGCCGGTGCGCCGCCTGCAGCGCGCGGATCAGCGCCGGCGGTGCGGGCCGGCCGTCGTCGCGCCATGAAGGCACGATCACGATCTGCGCGCGCCGGATCGCCTCGAGCCCGTGCGGCACCCCGAGCGTGAAGCCCGCATTGGTGTGCAGCGGGCCCGGCTCGGTGCCGCACACCAGCAGGCGAAAACGCGGGTCGCCCGCTTCCGTACGGTCTTCGCCGAAGACCATGCACGGCACCGACAGGTGAAAGGGGCTGATGCCGTCGAAGGCGATGACGGCGATGGTTTCCGCGGTTTTTCGAGCCATGGCCCGATTTTATCGATGAATGGCTTTCGGGCCACTTTCTCCCAAGGGCTCCAGCGCGAACAATCGCGCCATCCCAACCACTTGCAACACGGAGCCAACCACCATGAGCAACCACCCTGCCCCGCGCCGCGCCCTCGTCGTGATCGACGTGCAGAACGAATACTTCGAAGGCGGCGGCCTGCCCATCGAGTACCCGCCGGTCGAAAGCTCGCTGCCGAAGATCGCGCAGGCCATGGACGCCGCGCGCGCGGCCGGCACGCCGGTGGTCGTGGTGCAGCACCACGCACCCAAGGGCGCGCCGGTGTTCCAGGCCGACACGCACAACGGCCAGCTGCATCCGGAAATTGCCAGGCGGCCGCGCGACCAGCTGATCACAAAGACCTTCCCGAGCGTGTTCACCGGCACCGACTTTGCCGACTGGATCGCGCGCCACCAGATCGACACGCTCAGCGTGGTGGGCTACATGACCCACAACTGCGATGCGTCCACCGTGTTCGAGGCCATGCACCGCGGCCTCAACGTGGAGTTCCTGTCGGACGCGAGCGGCGCGCTGCCCTACTCGAATGCGGCCGGACAGGTCAGCGCCGAGGAGATCCACCGCGTCTTCAGCGTCGTGTTCCACAGCAACTTCGCGGCCGTGGCAAGCACCGAGGCCTGGATCGCGGCGCTGCAGGCTGGCCAGGCGATCGAGAAGGACAACGTGGTGATGTCGAACCGGCGCGCGCGGGGCTGAGCGGTTCAGCGCTTATGCTCGCCCCATGGGTGAATTCGACCTGATCACACGCTACTTCCAGCGCCCCGCCAAGCGCTCCCCGCTCGGCGTGGGCGACGACTGCGCATTGCTCGCGCCGGCGCCCGGCATGCAGCTTGCCGTGTCCTGCGACATGCTGGTCGAGGGCCGGCACTTTCTCTCGACCGTCGATCCCGCGCGGCTTGGCCACAAGGCGCTGGCGGTGAACCTCAGCGACCTGGCGGCCTGCGGCGCAAAGCCGCTGGCCTTCACGCTCGCGCTCGCGCTGCCCGGTGTCGACGAGCCCTGGCTCGAAGCTTTTTCGCGCGGCCTGTTCGCACTGGCCGACGAACACGGCTGCGAGCTCGTGGGCGGCGACACCACGCGCGGCCCGCTCAACATCTGCATCACGGTGTTCGGCGAAGTGCCGGCCGGTGCGGCGCTGCTGCGCTCGGGCGCGCACGCGGGCGACGACATCTGGGTCAGCGGCACGCTCGGCGATGCACGGCTCGCGCTCGAGATGTTCCGCGGCACGCTCACGCTGCCCGCCGATGTGTTCGCGCAGGCGCGCATGCGCATGGAGCAGCCCGCGCCGCGCGTGGCGCTGGGCCAGGCGCTGCGCGGTACCGCTTCCGCGGCGGTGGACGTGAGCGACGGCCTCGTGGGCGACCTGGGCCACATCCTCGCGTCGAGCAAGGTGGGCGCCACGCTCGATGCCGATGCGGCCACCGGCCTGATCGCCGTGGCCGCGTCCTGCGGCCTCGGCACCGAGATGCTGCGCACCTGCGCGCTTTCAGGCGGCGACGACTACGAGCTGGTCTTCACCGCACCGCCCGCGGCGCGCGCCGCGGTCGAACAGGCCGGCAGGGAAAGCGCCACGCGCGTGACGCGCATCGGCCGCATCGACGCCGAAGCCGGCCTGCGCATCGTGGACGCCGGCGGCGCGCCGGTGGCGCAGCGCTTCGGCTCCTTCGACCACTTCATATAAGCCTTCTTCAGGCCTAAAGGCTTATTCCAGAAACACCGCGGAACCGGCTTCGCCGGGCCGCTGGTGTTGCCCCCGGTAGGGGGTTGGCGTAGCGACACGAAGTGCGCGAAGACTGGGGGCGAGCCTCATCCTCCGCGGACCATCGCCTGCATCTTGGCTTGGGCGGCGTTGATGTCCTTCGAGTGGGCATTGAGCTCCTGTAGCATCTTGTTGAGCTGCGCCTGCACGGCCGGATCGCTCACGCTGACCGACGATCCCGAGACCTGGATCTTCGACTTGTTCTTCTCGAGGTAGTCGCCCACCGCGAGCGCGCCGTCGAACACCTTGTCGAGGGCCGGGAACACTTCCTTGAACGTGGCGGCCGGCGCCGAGACGGTCTTCTCGTAGGCCTTGTCGTAGACCTGCTTCAGGTCGTCGGGCTGCTTGAGCTTCGTGTGCGCGGCATCGGCCTTGGCCAGTTCCTGGTCGAGCGCGGTGCGCAGGCCGCCCAGGCCGTCCTTGGCGGCCTTGAGGTCGTCGCGGCGCGACCCCAGGTCGGCAATCGAGCGCAGCGCGCCCTTGGCCATGACCTGGCCCATCGGCTGGCTGACCGACTTGTTCATGCCCTCGTTGAAGTCGGCAATCACCGCGTAGTGCTGCGCATAGTCGCCGAAGGAGGCCTTCTCGTCGGCGGTGGGCGTGGGCACGCGCAGGCCGGGCTTGTCGAGCACGCGGGCCTGCAGGAAGCCGATGAAGGCGGTGCGCTGCTCGGCCTCCTTGTTGCCGCAGGCGGCGAGCAGAAGGCTGAACGCAAGGCACAACCACAATGCGTTGAAACGGACCATGGCTCTGTTCATGATGATGGGCTCTCGCGCTTGAATGGGCCACCAAGCATACGATGCGCATTGCCGCGGGCGAATACACCGGACGGCATGCAGGAAGGCCTAGAGCGATTGCTTGAGTGCGCCAGTCAGGCTGCGCGCGGCAACGAAGCGGGCCACCAGCCATGCCGCCAGCGCGGGCGCGAACGCGAAGCTCGCGAACAGCCAGGCCGCGGCCGAGCGCGCGCCCGCCGCGCCGCCGGGCTCGCTGAGGCCGGCCGCATTGGCCACCAGCCCCGCCACCGCCGCACCCACGGCCATGCCGTAGAGCTGCACGGTCGTGATCGAGGCCGAGGCCAGGCCCTCCTGCCCGGCCGGTGCGAGCGACATCACGCGCGTGACCAGGTGCGGCCATCCGATGCCAACGCCCAGCCCCACGGCCGCCAGCGCAATGGCGGCCAGCAGCATCTCGAGCCCCGGCGCGAAGCGCCCGGGCGCCGGCAGCAGCAGCGCGAGCGCGGCAAGCCCCAGCGTGCAGGCCACCGGCCCGGCGCGCAGCATGCGGTCGGCGCCCGCGCCGCTGCGCCCCGACGACAGCAGCGAGCCCGCGCTCCAGCCGCCGGCCATCGCGGCCGTGAGATAGCCGGCCGACAGCGGCGAATGGCCGTGCAGCAGCTGCAGGAAGTACGGCACGAAGATCTCGGTGGTGGTGCCGATCAGGAGCAGCACCACGCTCGCATAGATGGCGCCCATCGGCGTGCGCAGCGCATAGGCGCCGGCGGGCAGCAACCGCACCGCGGCATGCCGGTCGATGCGCGTGGCGGCCACGCCGAGCGCCAGGCCCAGCGCCACGCCGGCGGCCTGCCAAGCCATTGCCGACAAGAACTCGCTGGCCGCGATCACCAGCACCGAGGCCGCCAGCAAGCCGATCTGCAGCGCCGGGATGCGCGGCATGGCCGCCGGCCGTTCGTGCCGCACGCCGGCCGCGGGCCGCAACTGCACCGCGACCAGGAGCGCCTGCACCGCAGCCAGCGGCAGCAGCGACCAGAAGGCCCAGCGCCAGTGCCCCGCCTGCGCGAACAGGCCGCCGACCGCCGGCCCGCAGAGCGTGGCCACGCCCCACATGCCCGACACCAGCGCCACCGCGCGCGGCCACAGCCGCGGCGCGAACACCAACTGGATCAGCGCATAGCTCAGGGCCGCGAGCAGGCCGCCGCCCAGCCCCTGCACCGTGCGGCCCGCGAGCAGCCAGGGCATGGCCGGCGCCAGCGCGCAAGCCATCGAACCCGCGCCGAAGACCACGAGCGCCGCCAGGCAGGCGCCGCGCGGGCCCAGCCTCGCCAGCAGCCGCACCGACAGCGTGGCGCCGAGGATCGATCCCACCACGAACAGCGTGGTGCTCCAGGCATACCAGTCGAGCCCGCCGATCTCGTTCACCACCGAGGGCAGCACGGTCGTCACGATGTGCACGTTGACCGCATGCAGCGCAACGCCGCCCGTGAGCGCCAGCGCGCGCCAGCCGTTGCGGCCGCTGAACAGTTCGCTCCAGCCGGCGGCGGGCGAAGCGGGGTGGAGCGAGGCAGGGGCGTTGGATGAGGCAGCAGGCATATGGCGCGGTCCTTGGCGGACGACGGGTGGAAAGGCAAGGCCCGGATACTAGGCCGGCCTCGCGAATTAAACAAGCTATTGCTTTGATAAATAGAGGGTCTTGGACAGCCCCTCGAATGCGCGACACTCTGGCCTGATGCAAGCTGCTTCTTCCTCCGCAGGCCCCATGCCGCCAGCCACGCCCCGCCGCCCTTCGATCGCTTTCCTGTTGTCCCACCCGGCGCACTTCATCGCCATGGGCTTCGGCTCCGGCCTGCCGCGCGTGGCGCCCGGCACCGTCGGCACGCTCTGGGCCTGGGCCGCCTTTGCCGTGATGCAGCTGTGGTTCACGCCCGCCGCCATCGGCTGGATCATCCTGGCCTCGCTGCCGATCGGCTGGTGGGCCTGCAGCATCACCGCGCGCGACATGGGCGTGGCCGACCCGGGCAGCATCGTGTGGGACGAGGTGATCGCCTTCTGGATCGTGCTGTGGCTCGTCACGCCCGCGGGCCTGTTCGCGCAGGCCATCGCGTTCGGCCTGTTCCGCTTCTTCGATGCCGCCAAGCCGGGGCCGGTGGCCTGGGCCGATGCGCTGTTCAAGCAGCGCGACGCCGCCCAGGTGCGCTGGTGGCGCGCGGGCTTCGGCATCATCCTCGACGACCTGGTGGCGGCGTTCTGCACGCTCTTGGTCATCGCGCTCTGGCGCGCATGGTGAACTTGATGGAAGCTTCGACCCCTGCGAATTTTCTTGCCGACCAGGACACGCCCGCGCTCGTCGCGGCCTTGGCCGACCTGCTGCTGAAGAAGGGCTGGATGCTGGCCACCGCCGAAAGCTGCACCGGCGGGCTCATTGCCGGCGCATGCACCGAACTCGCGGGCTCCAGCGCATGGTTCGAGCGCGGCTTCGTCACGTATTCCAACGCCGCCAAGACCGAACTGCTGGGCGTCGATGCCGCGCTGATCGAAGCCCATGGCGCGGTCAGCGAGCCGGTGGCGCGCGCCATGGCCGAAGGCGCCGTCGCGCGTTCGGCAGCACGCGCCGCGGTGGCCGTGACCGGCGTGGCCGGCCCCACCAGCGGCAGCCCCGAAAAGCCGGTCGGCACCGTGTGGTTCGGCTGGTCGGTCGACGGGCAGGTGCGCACCGAGCGCCGCCGCTTCGACGGCGACCGCGCCGCGGTGCGCGCGGCCACGGTGCACTACGCGCTCCAGACACTGGTGGGCCTGCTCGGCCCGCACCTTGGCACCACAACAAAGGCCCCATGACATGACATCAGCAGCCGCAACCGCCAATGCCCAGACCATCGAGCGCTTCTACGAGGCCTTCTCCAGGCTCGACGCCCGCGCCATGGCCGCCTGCTACGCCAGCGACGCGGCCTTCGACGACGAGGCCTTCTCGCTGCGCGGCCGGCAACAGGTGGGCGGCATGTGGCGCATGCTCTGCGACGCCACGCGGGCCAAGGGCGCCGACGTCTGGCGGCTGACCTGGCGCGACGTGCAGGCCGACGACACCAGCGGCCAGGCCCACTGGGACGCGCACTATCGCTTCGGCGCCACCGGCCGCCTGGTCGACAACAGCATCGACGCACGCTTCGGCTTCACGCCCGACGGGCTGATTGCCACCCACCGCGACAGCTTTGCCTTCTGGACCTGGTCACGCCAGGCGCTGGGCGCGCCGGGCCTGCTGCTCGGCTGGACGCCGATGCTGCGCAACAAGGTACGCGCCACCGCGGCCGCCAATCTCGCCACTTATCTCGCACGCCAACCATGAGCAACAGCAACCTGATCATCACCAACAACGAAGCCCTGCACCGCTACGAAGCCGCGCTCGAGGGCCAGCTCGCGGCCTACGCCGAATACAACCTGCTGACCGACGCCATCATGTTCACCCACACCGAGGTGCTGCCCGAGCACGAGGGCAAGGGCGTGGGCTCGGGCATTGCACGGCATGTGCTCGACGAGGCGCGCGCCAAGGGGCTGCATGTGATTCCGGTGTGCCAGTTCATTGCGGGCTACATCCGCAAGCACCGCGAATACGCCGAACTCGTGCGGCCCGACATCCAGCGCGCCTTCAAGATCTGAGGGCGTCGGCCTTCGGCGCGGGCAGCCACGCGAAGGCCGCGATGCCGAGCAGCAGCAGCGCGGCAATGGTGGCCAGCACGGCCATGAGCGGATCGCCGCCATGCGCCGCGGCCACCGAGGCCGCCACGCCGGTGCCCCATTGCATGAGCGCGACGCCGAGGAACATCGCCATGGTGAAGACCGCCATCGCGCGGCCCGTGAGCGTGACCGGGTAGGCCACGCGCACGTCGGCGTACTGCCAGACAATGAAGCCCGAGAGCACGCCGATCAGCACCATGCCGCCGATGTCCAGCCAGGCCGAATGCGTGAAGGCGATGAGCGCGAACAGCGCCGCATAGCCGAGCGCGCACACCACGATCCAGCGCCGGCGCGCGGCACCGTCGCGGTCGAAGCGGCCGAACAGCGGCGCACCGAACAGCGAGATCACCGACACCGCGATGGCGACGTTGCCGCTCTGCACCAGCGAGTAGCCGTGGCGCTCCATCATGAGCGGCCCGAGCCAGAGCCCGCGCAGCGAGATGAAGGCGGCGTAGGTCACGGCCCCGAGCACCACGATGCCGAGCGTGTGCGGCATCGCGAGCAGTGCGCCGAACTGGCGGATGGCCTCGGGAATCGATTCGTTCGCCCGTGGAACGGCCGAAGCGGGCTCGCGCACCCAGCGCCAGATCGCGAGCCACGCCAGCGCCGAGGCCACGGCCAGCACCAGGAAGCCCGCGCGCCAAGAATACGCCTGCACCAGCCACGCGAGCGGCGTGCCGGTGGCCAGCATGCCGAGGCCGCCGATGGCCAGCACCAGGCCCGAGACGGTGGCAAAGCGCGCGGCGGGAAAGTGCCGCGCAATGAACACGGTGCACACCAGGAAGGCCGGCGCGCAGCCGATGCCGATCAGCGCCTGCCCCGCCACCAGCACCGCGTAGCTGGGCGCGAACGCCGACAGCAGCGCGCCCGCGATGGCGACCGGAAAGGCCACCAGCACCGTGCGCCGCACCCCATGCAGGTCGATGCCGATGCCCATGAAGAGCTGCATCGCACCAAAGGCGAAATGAAAGGCGCCCGAGAAAATGCCCAGCGCCTGGGCCGACAGCCTGAAGTCGGCCTGCAGCGGGCTCGCCATGATGGCGCCCACGGTACGGAAGGCCTGGCTCAGCGCCACGCCGGCGCACAGCGCCAGCACCATGACCCACGCCGCGCGTGGCGTCAGCGGTGCGCTGGCGGGGTCGCTGTCAGGCACCGTGGCACTTCTTGTATTTTTTTCCGCTGCCGCAGGGGCAGGGGTCGTTGCGGCCGGGCGTGGCTTCCTTGCGCACGGTCTCGACCTTCGGGCCCAGGCTCTTCCAGAGCTGGCGCAGGTCGTACACGGCCCAGATGGCGGCGCCGAAATCGTCCAGCCGCTGCTGGCTCACGCTCGGCGGGCCGTCGTCGCTGAACATCGAGAGCGTGGGCTTGGCCTTGTCGTCCTCGGTCAGCGCCACGATGTTGTCGAGCGCATCGTCCAGCATCTGGGCGGCTTCCTTGTCGCGCGGCGCGGCCCAGTCCTCGGGCCAGTTCTCGACCGCGTACATGAAGCCCAGCGCCCAGACCTGCGCGAACGAGGGAATCTCCTCGCCCGCCACCTCGGCGCGCTCTTCCTCGGGCAGCGAGGCAATGGCGCCGCGGGTGTCGAGCACCTCGGGCTGCCAGCTGCGCTCGTCGTCGAGCGACTGCACGTCGGCATCCAGGCCCTCCTCGATCTCGAGCCAGCGGCGCTTCCAGTTCCAGACGAACTCCATGTGCTGGGCCGGCACGAAGCCCTCGCCCAGCAGCACGGGCCAGTATTCGGCCGGCTCGATGGGCCGGCGGGTGCAGATCAGCGCGGCCATGAAGCCTTCGCAGAACTCCCACTGGGGAATTTCCTCGTCATGCTCGCGCATGGCGTCCAGCGCCTGGTCGAGGGCGTCGAAATCGTCGGGGCCGAGGGGGGCGGAAGCGGCCGCTTCGGCCTGGGGGGTGTCGTGGTTGTTGGTCATGGCAAGTTCGGGGCAGCCCTCTATGATGCAGCAGGCTCCGGTCGACACTATTTCTATGCCCACGATTATTCCGTTTCCGACGCGCTACAGCGCCTTCGCCCTGTGCGTGGTCGGCCTGGCGGCCTGCATCGCCCTGGTGCTGGTGTCGCCGCACCTGTGGCTGGCCTGGGTGGGCGTGGCCGTCTTCGCGGTGCTTTCGGGCACCGGCGTGCACGACCTGCGGCAGGCGCGCCATGCCATCCTGCGCAACTACCCCGTCATCGGCCACCTGCGCTTCCTGCTCGAATTCATCCGGCCGGAAATGCGGCAGTACTTCATCGAGAGCGATTCCGAGGCCGCCCCGTTCTCGCGCGCGCAGCGCTCGCTGGTGTACCAGCGCGCCAAGGGCGAGCCCGACAACCGGCCCTTCGGCACGCAGCTCGACGTGACCATTGCGGGCTACGAGTGGATCAACCACTCGATGCAGCCGACCAAGCTGGATAACCACGATTTCCGCATCGTGATCGGCGGCACGCCGCACACCGCCGACGCGAATCCACCGCCATCGGGCGCGGCCGGGACGTCGCACCATCCGTGCACGCAGCCCTACAGCGCGAGCGTGTTCAACATCTCGGCCATGAGCTTCGGCGCGCTGTCGGCCAACGCGATCCTCGCGCTCAACCAGGGCGCCAGGCTGGGCGGCTTTGCGCACGACACCGGCGAAGGCTCCATCTCGCAGCACCACCGCGTGCATGGCGGCGACCTGATCTGGGAAATCGGCTCGGGCTACTTCGGCTGCCGCAACGAGGACGGCACCTTCAACGCCGAGCGCTTCAGCGCCAACGCGCGCGATCCGCAGGTGAAGATGATCGAGATCAAGCTGAGCCAGGGCGCCAAGCCCGGGCACGGCGGCGTGCTGCCCGCGCCCAAGGTCACGCCCGAGATCGCGGCCGCGCGCGGCGTGCCGATCGGCATCGACTGCGTTTCGCCCTCGTCGCACAGCGCGTTCAGCACGCCCGTCGAGATGATGCATTTCATCGCGAAGCTGCGGGAGCTCTCGGGCGGCAAGCCGACCGGCTTCAAGTTCTGCCTCGGCCATCCGTGGGAATGGTTCGCGATCGTCAAGGCCATGCAGGCGACGGGCATCACGCCCGACTTCATCGTGGTCGATGGCGCCGAGGGCGGCACGGGCGCCGCGCCGGTCGAGTTCAGCGACCACGTGGGCGCGCCGCTGCAGGAAGGCCTGCTGCTGGTGCACAACACGCTCGTCGGCGTGAACCTGCGCCACCGCATCAAGCTGGGCTGCGCGGGCAAGGTGATCACGGCCTTCGACGTGGCGCGCATGATGGCGCTCGGCGCCGACTGGTGCAACGCGGCGCGCGGCTTCATGATGGCCCTGGGCTGCATCCAGGCGCAAAGCTGCCACACCGGCCACTGCCCCACCGGCGTGACCACGCAGGACCCGGTGCGCCAGCAGGCGCTGGTGGTGCCGACCAAGGCCGAGCGCGTGCGCAACTTCCACCGCAGCACGCTGCATGCGCTGCAGGAGCTGGTGCAGGCCGCCGGCCTCGACCATCCGCAGCAGATCACCGCGCACCACATCGTGCGGCGCATTTCGGACACCGAGGTGCGCCTCTTGAGCAACCTGGTGATGCAGGTGCAGCCGGGCGCGCTGCTCGGCCCGCTCGACAAGCAGCACAACGTGTTCCGCACCTACTGGCCGCTGGCCAGCGCCGAGAGCTTCCAGCCCCTGACGCAAGGGCCGCACGGCCTGGTGTCGAACCTTCCGCTGGCCGCATGAACCCCTTGCGACGCGGGGCTTCGGCGCGGCTGCACAGCGCCAAGGGCGCGGCCTCCGCGCCCGCGCCGCTGGACGCGCAGCCCTTCGTGCCGGCGCCGGGCGACTACGCCGAATTCCTGCGCCTCATGCTGCCCAGGCAGCAGAAGAACGTCGCCAGCCACCGCCTGGGCAGCGAGCGCGTGTGGCTCAAGAAGGCCGGCCCGCGCCACGGCAAGTGGGGCTACCGCGTGATGGCGGCGGTCGCGCGCATGGCCCGGCTGGACATCATCAAGCCGGTGCCCAACCCGGGCGGCGAGGCCGCCATTGCCACCGAGGCGCGGCGCCTGCGGCAGCTCGCGGCCGCGGGCCTGCGCGTGCCGGCGGTGCTGGCGCAGCAGCCCGACGGCCTGCTGATTTCGGACCTCGGCCAAAGCGGCCGCACCACCGTCGTGCTGCAGGAGCGGCTCGACCAAGCCGCCGCGGCCGGGCCGGCTGCGCTGCTCGCGGTCTGGCGCGAAGGGCTGGCCGCGATCGCCAAGGTGCATGTGCGCGGCCAGCACCTGAGCCAGGCCTTCGACCGCAACCTGGTGCAGTGCCCCGACGGCGTGATCGGCTACATCGACTTCGAGGACGACCCGTCCGAGGTCATGGCCCTGTCCGAGTGCCAGGCCCGCGACTGGCTCAGCTATCTGCACTCCACGGCCATGATGCTGGAGGCCGCCGCACCCGAAGCCGCCGGCCTGCACTGGCACGCCGCGCTGGCCGAGGTGGACGCGCAGGTGCGCGAGCGCATCGCCGAGGCGGCGCGGCGCATGAAATGGGCGCAGAAGCTGCCCGCCAGCCGCCGCTGGGGCCGCGACACGCAGCGGGTGCGCGCGGTGGCGCGGCTGCTGGGGCGCTGGCACCTGGGGCCGGCCGCTGGGCTGCAGGGCTAGCTGTGAAGCGTCAAGAGGTTGTTTCTTGACGAGTTGAGTCTGGACATGGGCGCGATGCCGCCGATACCGCTGTGCGGGCGATGCCAGTTGTAGTGGTGTTGCCAGCTTGCCAGGGCATCGGTTCGATGGGCCGAGTTCTGGTAGGTCCAGCCGTAGGCCCACTCTCGCAACGCGGACTGGATGAACCTCTCTGCCTTGCCGTTGGTCTGCGGCCGGTAGGGCCGCGTGAAGCTGTGCTTGATGCCCAGTTCAATGCAGGTTGCCCGGAAGTCGCGCGAGCGGAAGGCTGAACCGTTGTCCGTCAGCAACCGCTTTACGATGATGCCCAGGCGGGCGTAGTAGGCCACCGCATTGCGCAGGAACAGGACCGCCTGCGCTTGCTTCTCGTCCGGGTGCATGGCGGTGAACGCCAGCCTGGCGTGGTCATCGATGGCCACGAACAGCGTCTCCCAGCCCGCGCCGTCGACCGAATCTCGCCGATTGCCGGTGACGCGGTGGCTGGGCCGCTCGATGCGCCCGAGCTTCTTGGTGTCGATATGCAGCAGATCGCCGGGTGCTTCGTGCTCGTAGCGCACGACGGGCTCCACAGGCTGCAGGTCGCTCAGCTTGGACATGCCGGCGCGTGCCAGGACGCGGCTGACCGTGGACTCCGAGACGCCCACGCTGCGCGCAATGCGAGCCTGCAGCATTCGACGTTTGCGCAGTTCGACGATCAGCAGGGCCTTGCCCGCATCGATGGCCCTGGGAGAGCGCATGGGCCTGGAGGACGCATCGGCCAAGGCGGCCTCACCGCCCGCAAGGTAACGGCCAAGCCACTTCCTGGCCGTTGGCGCAGTGACGCCGTGTGCAGCCGCGGCTCGCACGGCATCCAAGCCTTCACGAGTCATCTGTTTGACCATCTCAAGTCGGCGGGCAAAGGTAAGTCGGGCATGCTTATGGGTGTTCATCCGGTTGGGCGTCCTGAGTGGATTGGGTGTTTGGCGACTTCCAGTCTCTCAAACCCAATCCGGATGAACACCGGATACAACCTATTGGAGCTTCACAGCTAGCGGCGGTCTTTTACGAGCGCTGTTGGCGGCCGAGTTGCTTGTGCCGCCACCTGCGGAATGCGCGGTCGCCGAGCCAGCCGCCGGCAATGACGCAAAGGGCCTGCACTGCAAGAGCAATGACGAAGGCTTGCGACAAATCGCTCTCGCTTTGGGCCCTGTTCATTTCGTACCACTGCCCAATGGGGACGAGCACGACCTTCGCAACAAGGAAACTGAGTGCGAGCGCGCCGGCCAAAATGCAGAGTAGTCGAATGAGTATCTTCATGGGATTCGGCCAATCGGCAGTCGCCACATGAGCTACGGGCGATCAGGCTGCTTGTGCCGCCACTTGCGAAATACCCAGTCGCCGAGCCAGCCGCCTGCAACGGCGAAGATCGCTTGCACGGCAAGAGCGAGAACGAAGGCGTCGGATACATCGTCGAAGCTCCGGGCATTGTTCATTTCGTACCATTGCCCAATGGGAGCGAGCACACCTTTGGCAGCAAGAAAGCTGAGGGTCAGCGCTCCGCCCAGAATACAGAGCAGTCGAATGAGTATCTTCATGGAACTCGGCCGATCCGTGATTGCCACATGAGCTACGGGCGATCAGGCTGCCTCTGCCGCCACTTGCGAAATGCCCAGTCGCCAAGCCAACCGCCCGCGATCAATGCGAGGAGTTGAACGGCGAGCGCGACCATGTACGCCTGGCCCAAGTCACCGTCGTTCCTTGCAAAGTTGAGCTCATACCAATGGCCCACAGGGCCAATGAGCTTGTAGAAAATAAAGCCGAGCGCAGTTGCTCCGACAACGATGGAGAAGAGGCGTGCAATAAATCTCATGGCACGTACCAGAACCAAATGGCAGAGCCCTTTCGGTAGTCTGTCATGAAGCCCTCCCACGACATGTTCAGTTGGATGCGGAACCACGACGACAAGGCCGTCAGCCGCGAGCCATTCCAGAGGTCGATGTGGTCGCCTTGCCGCCCCTCGCCCCAGTAATTCTGGATGAATACGATCCCCGTGCGGTTGGCGATTTTCTCGAAGCCTTCTTTTCCCGTGTATTTTTCGGTCCGGGACATCAGCCCGGCCTTGCCGGAATCCAGCCAGTTCGCCAATTCTTGCGCCCTGATCGGGTACTTCGGCTTGTCCTTCTGCCAGGAGAAGACACCGGGGAAGCTCTCAAGGCTCAGGCTGGATCGCATGAATGCTGCGCCCACGTTGATGGCGCATTGATCCGTGTAGACGTCCTTGTCCAGCAAAGTGCCGTCGCCCTTGATGTGGGGATGATTCGCCCAGAGCGTCGCGAAAGATGGTTGCATGTTTTCCCGTCGAAACAAGAATTGAAGGGGTGGCGCCAGTGAAAGCTAACACCGCCCCTCGCAGGTGTCGATGAGTCGGAAGTTGTCAATCCGCCGGTTTTCGCGCGTTTTTGCGCGCAGCGGCAATCGACCGGTCCCATGGGTGCAGTTGGCGCGGCATGGGCCGATGCGCCGTCACTGCGCCGGCCGCGAAAGCCCAAGCGCCGCCTGCACCACCACGCCGCGCAAGGCCAGCCGCTTCTTCATCGACAGCACCGCGCGGTCCTTGCTGAGCAGCAGCGCGCGGTGCGCCACCGCAAGATCGATGAAGACCTGGTCGTCGGGGTCGCTGCAGACGCAGGGTGCGCGCGACGGAACGCCTTCGATCATGCGCACGCGTGCATCGAAGTCGGCCAGCACCGTAGGCACTTGCAGGCCGCGCTGCGCCATGCGGCGGGCGATCAGCGGATAGCCGAGCACGCGCTCGAGTTCGACGCGCATCGCAGCTGTCGCGAGCCAGCGCAGTTCGCCCGCGGCCAGCATGGCGATCAGCGGCACCCAGGCGGGGTCTTCGAAGACCAGCAGGTCGAGCGCGATGTTGGTGTCGATGACGACGAGGCCGGATTCCGGAACAGTCATGGTGGCGTGCGATCGCGCACCCGCAGGTGCACGCAGTGCTACTTCCTGGCCGAACCCGCAACCATGTCGAAGCGGAACAGCCGGCACTCGATGGGCCCGTTCCACATCGGCACGCGGCGCGATTCCTTCAGCCGCATCTGCCTGGGCAGCTTCAGGTCGGGCGTGAGCACCCAGGCGGTCCAGCCGGCGTAGTTCTTCTTCCAGTGGGTGGCGAGCTGCGGAAAGAAATCGCCGCCGCCATCGCCGCCTTCACCGCTGCCCTCGCCCGGGGTCTGCGCGGCCTCGCGGGCGCCGAAGCGCGCCACGCCGCCGACCTCGATGCGCTCGCCGTACGGCGGGTTGAGCATGATCACCCCGCCCTCGGCCGGCGGCATGCGCTGCAGTGCGTCGCCGCCGCGGAACTCGATGGCATCGGCGACGCCGGCGCGCTCCGCGTTGCGCTCGGCAAAATCGACCATGCGGTGCGAGACGTCGGAGCCGAAGATGGCGACATCGCGCGGCACCGCCGACGATTGGGCTTCCTTCCTGATGGCCTCCCACACATGCGCCTGGAATGGCAGCAGCTTCTCGAAGCCGAAGCGCCTGAGCGAGCCGGCCGCAATGCCGCGCGCGATCTGCGCCGCCTCGATGGCGATGGTGCCGCTGCCGCAGCAGGGGTCGTACAGCGGCTCGGCGGCCACGGCGCCGGTTTCGGGGTTCCACCAGCCGCTGGCGGCCAGCATGGCGGCGGCCAGCGTTTCCTTCAGCGGCGCATCGCCCTTGTCCTGGCGCCAGCCGCGCTTGAAGAGCGGCTCGCCGGAGGTGTCGATGTAGAGCGTGCAGTGCTCGGTGGTCAGGTGGGCAAACACGCGGCAGTCGGGCCACTGGGTCTCGATGCTCGGGCGCACGCCGCCTGCCTTGGCGCGGAAGCGGTCGGCAATGGCGTCCTTGATGCGCAGGGTGGCGAAGTTCAGGCTCTGCAGCGGGCTGTGCTGCGCCGTGGTCTCGATCTTGAAGGTCTGCTTGGGCGTGAACCAGATCTCCCAGGCCACGCCGCTCGCGATGGCGTAGAGGTCGTTCTCGCTGCGGTAGGGCGCGTGGGCCAGCTCGACGAGCACGCGCTGCGCTAGCCGGCTGTGCAGGTTGAGCTTGAGCGCGTCGCGCCATTCGGCGCGCACCCGCACGCCGCCGCGCAGCGTGAGCAGGTCCTGGCCGACGCGGCCGGTGAGCGCATGGACTTCCTGCGCCAGGAATTCCTCGACGCCGGCGGCGCAAGGCAAAAAGAGAGAGAGATCGTTCACAGGGGGTTCGCCATCATTCGGCCGGCTGGGGAGCACCATTGTCGCCGCGCCGGGCCGCTTCTCCATATAGTGGATCGGCCGATGAATTCCACCACCGCGCCCATGGTTGCTCCGGCCGCCGGCGATGGCCGCTTTGCCATCCAATGCGAGGTGCTGCGGCGGTCGATCCGCCCGATCGGGCCGGTGCTGCTGGCGCAATACCTGCTGAACTGCACACGTGTTCAACCCCGGCCAGCCCGAGCAGCAGCTGCTGCTCGGGCTGATGCTGATGGGCATGACGCTGTCCTCGGCGTTCTCGGTGTCGTTCTACGTTCCGGCCACGCAGCTGGCGATCACGCTGTTGCTGGCGCCGGTGATCGTGACCGGCCTCTGGCTCGGCGCGCCGGCCATGAAGGCGGTGGCGCTCATCGGCATCGGCCTGACCGCGATGATGTGGAAGCTGGTGGCCGGGCTGCGCGCCTCCGAACAGGCGCAGGCCGAGCGGCTGAGCTTCTTCTCGGCCGCCAACCACGACCCGCGCGCGCTCGACATGGCGCTGGGCGACATCCGGCTGCCGGGCGCGCTCGGCGGCATCGCACTGGTCTCGGCCGACATCGGCGAAGCCACCCAGCGGCTGGCATGCGCTGCGCAAGCCGGTGCAGCCGGCCGAGCTGCATGCGGTGCTGCTGCAGGCGCAGCAGGCGGCATCGGGGCGCTGAACGGGCGGCTGGTGCGTCTGGCACGGCTCGTGCGATGCCTTCGCTGCTTCCGATATATGCTCCGCGCACAGGCCCCGGTCCTGCCTCCGATGTCCATCGACACCCCTTCCCACCCCGCCGCCATGGCCGATGCGCCCGCCGATTTGCGCGGCCTGCGCGAACTGCGCTATGGCCCGGTCGCGATCGCGCTGCACTGGCTGCTTGCGGCCATGATCGTCGGCTCGCTCGGCATCGGCCTCTACATGACCGGCCTGCCGCTCTCGCCGGGGCGCATCAAGCTCTACAACTGGCACAAATGGGCCGGCGTGACGATCCTGCTGCTGTCGGCCGTGCGCCTGCTGTGGCGGCTGCGCCATCCGCCGCCGCCGCTGCCGGCCGATGCGGCGGCGGCCATGCCGCGCTGGCAGCGCAGCGCCCATCGGGCGAGCCACGCGCTGATGTACCTGCTGTTCTTCGCGGTGCCGCTGTTCGGCTGGGCCTACAGTTCGGCGCTGGGCTTTCCGGTCGTGTGGTTCGGCGTGCTGCCGCTGCCCGACTTCGTGCCGGTCGACAAGGAATGGGCCGAGGCCGTGCTCAAGCCGCTGCACAAGGGCAGCGCCTTCACGCTGGCCGCGATGGCGCTGCTGCACGTGGCGGCGGTTCTCAAGCACCACTGGATCGACCGCGATGGCATCTTGAAACGCATGTGGCCCGCGCCACGCAAGGAATCCGCCGGATGAAGCGCATCTTCTGTCTTGCCGCCCTGGCGTTCGCCGCCCTGGCGCCCGCGCTCGCCGAGCCTGCAGCGGCCACCCGGCTGGTCGCGGACAAGAGCCAGATCGCCTTCGTGAGCAAGCAGATGGGCGTGCCCGTGGAGGGCACGTTCAAGAAGTTCGATGCGCAGGTGGCCTTCGATCCGCGCAAGCCCGAAGGCGGCAGCGTCGCATTGCAGATCGACACGGCCAGCGCATCGCTCGGCGTTCCGATGAGCGATGCCGAACTGCCCAAGGCGCCTTGGTTCGACACGGCGCATTTTCCGCGGGCCAGCTTCCAGTCGAGCGCGATCAAGGCGCTGGGCGACGGCCGCTTCGAGATGGCGGGCAAGCTCACCATCAAGAACATCTCGCGCCAGGTCACGGTGCCGGTGAGCATTGCGCCGGCCAACGGCCACGCGGTGGCCAGCGGAAGCTTTACGATCCAGCGGCTCGACTACAAGGTGGGCGACGGCGAATGGACGGACACCTCGGTGGTCGGCAACGAAGTGCTGGTTCGCTTCAGGTTCACGCTCGCGGGGTTCGGCCCGCTATGAAATTCTTTACTTCGTTCTCACGCCACGCACGCCCATTGCCATGAAGAAGCTCCTCCTCGCTGCCGCGCTGTCTGCCGCGGCGGCCCTTGCCACCCCCGCCCTGGCACAGGACTACACCGCGCCGCCCGTCGCCGCCAAGCCCGCGGCCGGCCCGGTGAAGAACGCCAGCTACGTGATCGATCCCACGCACACCTTCGTGATGTACGAGATGGGGCATTACGGCACCACCACCAACCGCGGCCGCTTCAGCACCAAGGACGGCTCGGTGCAGATCGACGCCACCGGCAGCAGCGGCAAGGTCGACATCACGATGGACATCAGCTCCATCAACACCGGCGTCGACCTGCTCAACCGCCACGTGCAGAGCAAGGATTTCTTCAACGTGGCCGAATTCCCGACCGGCCGCTTCGTGGCGGACCGCATCGAATTCAGCGGCGACAAGGTGGTCGACGTGCCGGGCACGCTCACGCTGATGGGGCAGGCCAGGCCGGTCACGCTCAAGGCCGTGCGCTTCAACTGCTACCTGAACCCGCTCATCAACCGCCAGGTCTGCGGCGGCGATTTCGAGACGACGGTGCAGCGCAGCGACTGGGGCATCACCTGGGGCCTGAACTTCGGCTTCGAGAACAAGGTGAAGCTGCTGGTGCAGGTCGAAGCGGTCAACGTGCAGCAATAAAGCCATGAACGACATCACGGTTCCACTGCTGGGCATCGCGGGCGCGATGATCGTCGGGGCCATGAGCCCCGGCCCGAGCTTCGTCATGGTGGCGCGCACCGCCGTGTCGTCGTCGCGCGGCGATGGCCTGGCCGCGGCGTTGGGCATGGGCGCGGGCGGCGTGGTGTTCGCGATTGCGGCGCTGGTCGGGCTGCAAGCGGCATTCCTCGCGGTTCCGGCGCTGTACCTGGCGGTGAAGCTGCTTGGCGGCGCCTACCTTGTGTACCTGGGCATCCGCATCTGGCGCGGTGCGCGTGAGCCGCTGTCCGCTGCGCAGGACGAACGCGCGGCCGCAGGCACGGGCAATGCACGGCGCGCGTTCCTCCTGGGCATGGGCACGCAGGTCAGCAACCCGAAGACTGCGGTGGTCTACGCCAGCATCTTCGCGGCCTTCCTGCCGCGCGAGGTGCCGCTGGCGCTGGCGCTCGCGGTGCCGGCGGTGATCTTCTGCATAGAGACCGGCTGGTACGCGGTCGTCGCGCTGGCGCTATCGTCGGCGGCGCCGCGCTCGGCCTACCTGCGCTACAAGGCCTGGATCGACCGCGCGGCCGGCGGCGTGATGGTGCTGCTGGGTCTCAAGCTGCTGTCGGGCGTGCGCAGCAGCAGCTGAGGCGCGCGGACTACAGCAGGCTCTCGGGCGTCAGCGGCGCCAGCAGCTCGAGCATGGTGCGGCCCCAGAAATCGGAGTCGGGCTCCTCGGCCAGCACCGTGGTCCGGCCGGCCTCCTCCTCGCTGATCCACTCGATGCGCGCATTGCCACTACCCTTCGCAAAGCGCAGCCGGTAGGCGCCCTGCTGCTTCAGCACCTCGATGAGCTTGAGCGTCTGCTGCGCCATCTCGGGGCTGCGGATGAACAGGCCGATCTCGGTGTTGTGCGTTTCGGAGCGCGGGTCGAAGTTCATCGAGCCTACAAAGAGAACCTGCCGATCGATCACCGCCGACTTGGCATGCAGCCGCCCCACCGAAGTGCCGAACAGGCCGAGGCGCACGCTGCGCCGCGTGCGCGTGGTGCTCAGTTCGTACAGCTCGGCGCCGAGCTCGAGCATCTCGGGCCGGTAGCGGCGGTAGGCGGTGTGGACCAGCGGCTCGTCGGTGGCGGCGAAGGAATTGGTGACGATGCTGATCTTCACATTGCGGCGGCGGATCTCGCGCATCACTTCGAGCCCCGCCTTGCCTGGAATCAGGTAGGGCGAGACCAGCGTCACCTCGGAGCGCGCGCGGCGCATCTGCTCGACCACGTTGTAGCGCACGCTGTCTACGTCGAGCAGCGGCACGCCGCCGTACGAGGCGGTCTTGCCGATCACGCGCTCGGGCGAATCGGCGTACGCCTCGGCCAGGGCCCAGATCAGGTTGAGCTTGCCGGCATCCAGGTCTTCGGCGATCGGGCTGTAGCCGAGCAGGTCGTTGGGCGCGGGCCTGGGCGGCGGCGGCGTGGTGCCGGGGCCGGTGGCGGCCTCGAAACGCTTCTGCAGCTCGTCTTGCGGCAGCTCGCTGGCCACCACCGACTGGACCGGCCGCACGTAGGCGCTGTTCCAGTACTGGTCGAACAGCGCGCCCAGGCGCGGAATCAGCGCACCGGCCACGAAGGTGTCGAGATCGAGAAAATTCTCGCCCGCCGTGCGCCTGAAATACTGGTTGCCGATGTTGCGCCCGCCCGCCACCGCCATGGCGCCATCGGCGATGAAGAGCTTGTTGTGCATGCGCCGGTTGACGCGGCTGAAGTCGAACAGCGAGGCGGTGAAGCGCCTGAGCAGGCTGCCGCGCCCGGCCGGAAACGGGTTGAACAGGCGCAGTTCGACGTTCGGCGTGGCGGCCAGGCCGAGCAGCAGTTCGTCCTCGCCCGAGGTGTAGAGATCGTCCATCAGCAGCCGCACGCGCACGCCGCGCCGGGCCGCATCGCGCAGCGTGCGCAGCAGGTAGCGGCCGGTCTCGTCGTTCTCGATCTGGTAGTACTGCACGTCGAGCGTGCGCTGGGCGCGGCGCGCGAGCTGGATGCGGGTGTCGAAGGCGAAGTCGCCGCCCGGCATCAGGCGAAAGCCGCTGAGGTCGGGGTCGGGCTGCGAAGCCAGCGCGATCCTGCCGAGCGCGGTGTCGGCCGAGGCGGCCATGGCCTTGGTGGGCGGGCGCGGCGCCTCGTCGGGCAGGGTGGCGCAGCCGGCGAAGAGCAGCGCCGCCGCCATGGCGAAGGCCCATTGCCCACAGCGCGACAGCAGGCGGCGGGCCATCGGCGGCTTTCTACAGCGCCTTGCGAAGGTTGGCCGGCGCGATGCGCAGGGCCTCGCGGTACTTGGCCACGGTGCGGCGCGCGCACTCGATGCCCTGCTCCTTGAGCATCTCGGAGATCTGGCTGTCGGACAGCGGCTTCTTGATGCTCTCGGAGCTCACGAACTGCTTGATCAGCGCGCGCACCGCGGTGCTCGACGCATTGCCGCCGGTCTCGGTGCCGAGCGCCGAGCCGAAGAAGTACTTGAGCTCGACGGTGCCGAAAGGCGTGGACATGTACTTGGCCGTGGTCACGCGCGAGATGGTCGATTCGTGCAGGCCGAGTTCGTCGGCAATCTCGCGCAGCACCAGCGGCCGCATCGCGAGCTCGCCGTGCACGAAGAAGCTCTTCTGCCGCTCGACGATGGCGTTGCTCACGCGCAGGATGGTGTCGAAGCGCTGCTGGATGTTCTTGATGAACCAGCGCGCCTCCTGCAGCCGCTGCGACAGCGCCTGGCTGCCCTCGCCCTTGTGCGACTTGAGCGCGCCGGCATAGATGTCGTGCACGCGCAGCCGCGGCATCACCTCGGGGTTGAGCATGACGCGGAACTTGGCATTGGTGCCGCGGCCGACCTTGGTGACGATCACGTCGGGAATGACGATGTTGCGCTCGACGTCGACAAAACGGCGGCCCGGCTTGGGCTCCAGGCGCGAGATGACCTGCAGCGCCGAGCGCACCAGCTCTTCGTTGGTGCGCGTGAGCGTGGCCAGGCGCTTGAAGTCGCGCCGCGCGAGCAGCTCCATCTGCTGCTTGCAGATGGCGATGGCGGTCTTGCGCACCAGCGCCTGTTCCTCGGTCTCGCTTTCGCTCGCGAGTGCGCGCAGCTGGATGCAAAGGCATTCGCCCAGGTCGCGCGCGCCCACGCCGGCCGGCTCCAGGCTCTGCAGCAGGCCGAGCGCCACCTGGAAGTGGTGCACCAGCTCGTCGAACTGGTCGTTGTCGTCGCCCGCCAGGCCCGAGGCCAGCGCCGGCAGCGAATCCTCCAGGTAGCCGTCGTCGTTCAGCGATTCGATCAGGAAGCGCAGCGCGGCGCTGTCGTTCTCGTTGAGCCGCAGGCTCAGCGCCTGCCGGTGCAGGAAGGACTGCAGCGACTCCTGGCTGCGCGCGAGCTCGGTGGCGTCGGCGCGCTCGTCGTCGCCCAGGTTGTTCTGGCGCGCGGGGGCATCGCTGCCCCATTCGCTGTCGTCGGGCGCCATGTCGACGGTGCCGTCGCCTTCCCAGTCGGGCTCGCGCTCGGTGGCATCGGCGGCGGGAACATCGGACTCGGCCGTGGAGGCGGTTTCGCTGGACGTGCTGGTCGTGCTGCTGGCCGGGGCCGAGGCGAATTCGCCCTCGGCGGCTTCACCGGCCTCGTCGCGCGGCACCGGCGTGTCGATGGCATCGAGCCCGAATTCCTCGCGCGCGGCTTCTTCCGCGGTGCGTTCGAGGAACGGGTTCTCGTCCAGCATCTGCTCCACTTCCTGGCTCAGTTCGAGCGTGGACAGCTGCAGCAGCCGGATCGACTGCTGCAGCTGGGGCGTGAGCGCCAGGTGCTGCGAAACGCGAAGGGACAGCCCTTGCTTCATGGAGACCGACTCCTCCCTTACATCCGGAAGTGCTCGCCGAGGTACACCCTGCGTACTTCGGCGTTGTCGACGATCTCCGAGGGTGTGCCTTGTGCCAGCACGTGCCCGTCGCTGATGATGAACGCGTGATCGCAGATGCCCAGCGTCTCACGCACGTTGTGGTCGGTGATGAGCACGCCGATGCCGCGCTCCTTCAGGAAGCTGATGATCCGCTGGATCTCGATGACCGCGATCGGGTCGATGCCGGCAAAGGGCTCGTCCAGCAGGATGAAGCGCGGCTGCGTGGCCAGCGCGCGGGCAATCTCGACCCGGCGCCGCTCGCCGCCCGAGAGCGCGAGCGCGGGCGAATCGCGGAGATGGTCCACCCGCAGGTCGGCCAGCAGGCCGGAGAGACGCTCCTCGATGCGCTGCTTGGTCAGCGGCGCGGGCTTGCCGCTGGCGTCGGGTTCGCGCTGGAGCTCGAGCACGGCGCGCACGTTTTCCTCGACCGTGAGCTTGCGGAAGATGGACGCTTCCTGCGGCAGGTAGCTCAGGCCCATGCGCG
Source organism: Variovorax sp. SPNA7 (assembly GCF_033807855.1). Lineage (NCBI taxonomy): Bacteria > Pseudomonadati > Pseudomonadota > Betaproteobacteria > Burkholderiales > Comamonadaceae > Variovorax > Variovorax sp. SPNA7. The sequence goes on along the minus strand of NZ_CP138513.1, from coordinate 528,818 downwards.
CGCGCCGGTGGATCGGCATGTGGGCGATGGGCTCGCCGTCGATGGTGATCTCGCCCGCGTCGGCCCGCACCAGCCCCACGATCATGTAGAACGAGGTGGTCTTGCCGGCGCCGTTGGGGCCGAGCAGCCCCACGACCTCGCCCTTTTGCACGTCGAGCGAGACATCCCGCACGACCTTGCGGCTGCCGTAGCTTTTCTGCAGGCCGCGCACCACCAGGCGGCTGCCCGGCGTGCCATCGGCGTTCTGGGTTCCAGCGGTTTCGATCACTTGCGCCTTTCCCCTTCGCCGCCCAGCGTGGTGGTCGAGCGCAGGCCGGCGCCGGGCGCCGGCTGGGGCGCGGCCGCCGCCGGCGCAGCGCGGCCGCCGGCGGCCGCCGAGGCACCGGGGGCCGGCGCGGTGGCGCTCTTGGGCGTGAGGATGGTCCGCACGCGCCCGCCCGCCGGTGCGTTCACGCCCGTGTTGGGCGGCACGGTGGAACCGTTGACCGTGTAGGTGTCGTTGCTCTGGTCGTAGACGATGAGCGCGCCGGTGCTCTCGTCGTTGGGCGTGGCGCCGATCAGCCGGCGCATGACGGCATTGCGGATGAACTTGACGTTGTCGGCGCGGCTGTCGTACTCGATGACCTCGGATTCGCCCTCGATCCACTCGTCGGGCGCGTTGCGCTTCTGCTTGTAGTAGGCCCGCTTGCCGGGCGCCGCCGTGACCACGCCGTACTGGTAGCCCTCGGCATCCTGGCGCACGTCGATGCGCGCGCCGCGGATGATGATCGTGCCCTTGGTGACCAGCACGTTGCCCGTGAACACGCTCGTCTGTTTGAGATCGTCGTAGCGCATCGCATCGGATTCGATGTTCATCGGCTTGCTGCGGTCGGCGGTCTCGGCCAGCGCGCCCGAGGCGAGGCCGGCCAGCAGCAGCGCGCCGGCGGCCAGGCGACCGATGCGGCGAACGAAGGGGATGGTGTGAGGATAGGAGGGCAATGTCATAGAGGCACGAAACTTGCTCTGAACCATTGTATGCGGCGGATCAACCCCAGCCACCAACGCCGATGAAAAAGGCCCGCCGAGGCGGGCCGGTGTCGCCCCCTGCAAGGGGGTGGGCGCAGCGGACACGAAGTGCCGCGCAGCTTGGGGGTCAGCCCTTTTTCGCTTCGCCGACCAGGTAGTTGGTGACCTGCAGCGCCTTGGTCATGTTGCCGGCCAGTTCGCCGTCCACGTACCAGCGGCCGGCCACGGCCAGCGCTGGAACGCCGGCCACCTTGTAGGCGTCGGTCAGCTGCGCGGCGCGCTTGGCCTTGCTGGCCACGCCGAAGGAGGTGAAGACTTCCTTGAACTTGGCGCTGTCTAGGCCGTTGGCTCCAGCCCAGGCAATGATGTTGGCATCGCCGTTCACGTTCTGGCGCTGCTTGTGGATCGCGTTGAAGACCTTCGGCTGGAATTCTTCGATCTTGCCCATGGCTTCGAGCGCGTAGTACAGGCGCTGCTTGGCCTCGACGTCGTTGCCCACGAAAGGCACGGGCACGCGGCGGAAAGCCACTTCCTTGGGGGCCGTCTTGAGCCAGGCTTCCAGCTGCGGCTCGAAGTCGTTGCAGTGCGGGCAGTTGTACGAGAAGAACTCGATCACCTCGACCTTGCCCGCCGGTGCGTCGACCGGCACGCGCTTGTCGAGCACCAGGTACTCGGTGCCGGCCTTGGGTACGCGCGCCTGGGCGTGCGCGGTGTTGCCAGCCAGCGAAAGCAGGCCCAGCGAGGTGGCGGCCAGCGAAAAGTCACGACGTTTCATTGAAAGAGTTCTCCTGTTGGGTACGGCAGACTGAGCCGGCGCGCCGCGCGGAGTTCCCGCTTGCGGCATGCCCAGGACGATCCTGGCGGCGGCCCGTGCCGCGCGGCGAAGCTTAAAGAATATCCGCAGCGGCTGCCGGCGAGCTCAGCGCTGCACGCGCACGAGCGCCGATTCGAGGCCGCCGCTGTCGAGCCGTTCCTTCAGGCGATCGGCATCGTCCTTCTTGTTGAACGGACCCGCGCGCACCCGGTAGACCGTGCGGCCGGCCTGCTCGCGCTCAGTGACCCGGGCCTCGACGCCCATCAGCGACAGCTTGGCGCGCTGGGCCTCGGCATCGTCGGTGGTGCGGAAAGCGCCCGCCTGCACGAAGTACATGAACGGATCGGCACCCGGCGCCGCGCTGTTGCTGCTGGGCGCGGCAGAGGCCGTGGTGGTGCTGCCGCCAGAGCGCGCGCGGGCCAGGTCGCCGAGCGGATCGTTCGACGGCGGCAGGGAATTGGCCTCGGCCGGCACCGGGGCCGGACGTGCGGGTTTCGGAGCCACCACCACCGGCACCGGCGGAGCGGGCGGCGCCGCACCCGGCGCCACGGCCGCGGTGTCGCCGCCGGCCGGTGGCGCCACCGGGCCGGCCGCGGCCGGCGGCTTGGGCGCGCCGGCCTTGCCGGCCAGCGGCGCGTTGGGGTCCCAGTCGCGGTTCTTGCGGGCTTCGGCTTCGTCCTGCTCGGCGCCGCCGCGCTGGGTCTTGGTCACGAACGGGATCGGCACCTTGGTCACGTAGACCGCGATGCCCAGCGCGACACCCAACCCCAGCACCAGGCCGACGATGAGCCCGATGACGATGTTGCCGCGTTGTCTGGTTGTCTTCTTCATAGTCAGTTCACATCTTGCTCGGCGCACTGACGCCGAGAATCGCGAGGCCATTGTGCAGCACCTGCGCGGTGGCTGCGACGAGCGCGAGCCGCGCCAGCTTGACCGGCTCGTCGTCGACCAGGATGCGCTCGGCGTCGTAGTAGCTGTGGTAGCTGGCCGCCAGTTCGCGCAGGTAGAAAGTGACGTCGTGCGGCGCGAAATCCTTGGCGGCGGCCGTGAGCATGGCCGGGTACTTGGCCAAGAGCAGCATGAGCGCCTGCGCGGCCGTGCTTTCGAGCGGCGACAGGTCCACGTCCTTGAGCGCGGCCGCATCGCCGCCCCAGCCCGCCAGCACCGAGCAGATGCGCGCATGGGCGTACTGCACGTAATAAACCGGGTTGTCGTTGTTCTTGGTCACGGCCAGGTCGACGTCGAAGGTGTATTCGGTGTCGGGCTTGCGGCTCAGGAGGAAGAAGCGCACGGCGTCGGTGCTGGTCCACTCGATCAGGTCGCGCAGCGTGACGTAGCTGCCGGCGCGCTTGCTGATCTTGACCTCTTCGCCGCCCTTCATCACGCGCACCATGGTGTGCAGCACGTAGTCGGGATAGCCCTCGGGAATGCCCACGCCCGCGGCCTGCAGGCCGGCGCGCACGCGCGCGATGGTGCCGTGGTGGTCGGTGCCCTGGATGTTGACCACCTTGTGGAAGCCGCGCTCCCACTTGGCGATGTGGTAGGCGACGTCGGGCACGAAGTAGGTGTACGTGCCGTCCTGCTTCTTCATCACGCGGTCCTTGTCGTCGCCGTAGTCGGTCGACTTCAGCCACAGCGCGCCGTCCTGCTCGTAGGTCTTGCCGGCGGCCACGAGCTTGCGCACCGCCTCCTCGACCCGGCCGCTGGTGTAGAGGCTCGATTCGAGGTAGTAGTTGTCGAAGCGCACGCGGAAGGCCTGCAGGTCCAGGTCCTGTTCGCGGCGCAGGTAGGCCACGGCGAATTCGCGGATGGAGTCGAGGTCGTCGATGTTGCCGCTGGCGGTGTATTCGCGGTCGTCCGACTTGACGGTCTTCTTCGCCTTGAAGTCTTCGGCGATGTCGGCGATGTAGTCGCCGTTGTAGGCGGGCGCCTTTTCGCCGCTCGGCCATTCGGGGTCGCCGGGCTTGAAGCCGCGGGCGCGCAGCTGGGTGCTGTTGGCCAGCGTCTGGATCTGCACGCCGGCGTCGTTGTAATAGAACTCGCGCCAGACCGTGTCGCCCTGCGAGGCGCGCAGGTTGCAGATGGCGTCGCCGAGCGCGGCCTGGCGGCCGTGGCCGACGTGCAGCGGCCCGGTCGGGTTGGCCGAGACGAACTCGACCAGCACCTTTTCGCCGGTGGCGGGCTGTTGCCCGAAGGCGCCGGCGGCGGCCAGCACTTCGCGCACGATCTGCTGCTTGGCAGCGGTCTTGAGGCGGATGTTGAGGAAGCCGGGGCCGGCGATCTCGATGGCTTCGACCCACTGGCCGAAAACCGGGGTGGCGAGCAGCGCGGCACTGAGCTCCTCGGCCAGTTCGCGCGGCTTGCGCCCGAGCGGCTTGGCGAGTTGCATGGCGGCCGTGCTGGCGAAATCGCCGTGGGCAGCCACCTTGGGCGACTCGAACGCGGCTTTGGAGCCAGCGCCGGGCGAGAGGGATTCGAGCGTGTTCGCGAGCGCCGCGAGCAGCTCCTGTTTGACCAATAGCATCTGCGAATTTTACCGGGGGGCCAACCCGCGCCAGTTAACGATCGTCATCCGATGCGCAGCATCGCCCGTTACGATGGGCAGCCCCGGGGCGGGGCACCTGTCAAAAACCACACTTGCAAGGACATGTCACCATGAAGAAGTTCCTTTCCCTGGTCGCCCTGGGCGCCTGCCTTTCCTTCGGCGCAGCACAGGCACAAGACAAGGCCCCCGCGCCGGCAGCCGCACCGGCCGCCACGGCCGCCGCCGCAGGCACCGGCTGCGAGGCCAAGGCCATCGACAAGAACGGCAAGGCCCTGGCCGGCGCCGCCAAGACCAGTTTCGTCAAGAAGTGCGAAAAGGACGCCAAGGCAGCCGCGGCGCCCGCCTGCGCGGCCAAGGCGGTCGACAAGAATGGCAAGGCGCTGGCGGGTGCCGCCAAGAACAGCTTCATGAAGAAGTGCGAAGCGGATGCCGCCAAGGCCTGACGCCACGGCGCGCTGAAGATTGCGCGCCAAGAAGGAAAGAGCCCGCCGCGCGCGGGCTTTTTTCATGGGGCCGCGCCGGCGGCTGCTACTTCAGTACGCCCAGCAGATTGTTGAAATCGTCGGTCCAGGGACGGGCGCCGGCGCGCAGCGCAACGGGCGAGACCGCGCCGCGCAAGGGCTCCCGCGCCAGCACGGCCGGGTCGCGCGCCACCAGCACCCAGTCGGTCGGGTCGAGCGATCTGGAGGCTTGCGCGTCGTCGCTCACGAGCACCGCATGCAGGCCCTTCAGCTCGGCAATCCGCGCGACCACGGGCGCCAGCTCGAGGAAGCGGTTGGTCACGTGAAAGGCCACGACGCCGTCCGGCTTCATGTGCCGCAGGTAGACGTCCATGGCCTGCGCCGTGAGCAGGTGGACCGGCACCGCATCGCCCGAGAAGGCGTCCACCGCGAGCAGGTCGAAGCCCTGCGGCGGCTCGCGCTCCAGCGCCAGCCGCGCATCGCCGAGCACGCGCTCGATGCGCGCCGGGCTGTCGCGCAGGAAGGTGAATTCGCTGTCCGCGAGCTCGAACACCTGCGGATTGATCTCGTAGATCCGGTAGACGTCGCCGCTTCGGCCGTAGCTCGCGAGCGTGCCAGCGCCCAGGCCGATCAGCCCCACGCGGCGCGGCCCGGCTGGTGCGGCGGCCATCGCGCGGCCGATGCCGGAGGTGGCGCCGTAGTAGGTGGTGGGTTCGCGCCGGCGGGACGGGTCCAGGAACTGCTCGCCATGCTTGATGGAGCCGTGCGACAGCAGCCGCACGCTGTCCGTGGGATGGAGGCGCCGCACGTCGAAGGTGATCAGCGCGCCATGGAAATTGCGCATCAGGTGGCGCGCGTCCGATCTGTCGCTCGCGATCTGCGCCATCAGGAAGTACGCGCAGCCGGCCGCCAACGCCACGCCGGAAATCCGCAGCCAGATCCGCTGGCGCAGAACGGCGGCCGCCGCGAGCGCCGTCAGCACCAGGCCGATGCCCAGTTCGTAATACGCCGGCAGCACATGCGGCGCCACCAGCCCGACCGTGGCGCCGCCCAGCGCGCCGCCGAGCGCGAGCATCAGGTAGAAGCGCGTGAGATAGCGCGGCGCCGGCCGCAGCCGGGCGGTTTCGCCGTGCAGGAACATGCACAGCACGAACAGGCCGCCGACATAGATCGGCAGCCCCGTGCGCACATCCGAGCCGACGTGGTTCTGCAGCCCGAAGGCGCACAGCAGCAGCACGCCCGCCGCCAGCGGCAGGAAGACGCCGCGCCGGTACCAGCGGTCGCTCTCGAAGCACAGCACGAAGGTGAACAGGTACAGCGACAGCGGCAGCACCCAGAGAAACGGAACCGCCGCAACGTTCTGGGTGATGTGGTTGGTCACGGCCAGCAACAGCCACGAGGCCAGCGCCGGCAGCGCGAGCCAGAGCAGGCTGTCGGACCAGCGCGGCGGCTTCTCGCTGACGTCGGCGGCCGTGGCCTGGCCCTGCGCCTGCGGCGCCGGCACGGCCGCGGGCCAGCGGTAGGCCACGAGCAATGTCGTGCCGGCGCACAGCAGCACGAACAGGCCGTAGCCCCACGACCATCCCGCTGCCTGCTGCAGCAGCGAGCTGCGCGGCTCGATCAGCACCGGATAGCTCAGCAGCGACAGCAGCGACGCCAGGTTGGAAAGCGAGAAATACCGGTACACCCGCGCGCTCCAGGGCGTGCGCGCCACCCACGACTGCACCAGCGGGCCGGTGGTCGACAGAAGAAAGTACGGAAGGCCGATGGTCGCGAGCAGCAGCCCGAGGATCAGCCACGCCGGGTCTTCGGCGCCGGTTGGCTTCCAGCGCGCGGCCACCACGATCGGAAGGAACGCCAGGCTCGCCAGCAGCAGCCCCACGTGCAGCGTGGCCTGCGCCCGCACGCGAAGGCGGCGCGTGACCCAGTCGGAGTACGCATAGCCCGCGAGCAGCACGGCCTGGAAGAACACCATGCAGATCGACCACACGGCGGCCGAGCCGCCGAACCAGGGCAGGATCTGCTTGGCGATCAGCGGCTGGACCAGGAACAGCAGGAACGCGCTGCTGAAGATGGTGCCGGCAAACAGAAGCTGGATGCCGGTGCGTCCCATGCAGGCCTACTTGCCGAAGCCGCGCGCGAGGAACACGGCGACCAGCGGAATCAGCGCGATCAGGTGGGCCTGCACCATCACCAGCCTGCGCGTCTTGCGGATGTCGGCCTCGGCCGGCAGCGTGCCGTTGGCGCGCAGCGCCTTGCGCCAGCGGAAGTAGGTGAGCGTCGGGAAGATCGAGAGCACGCCGATGATGATGAACAAGCCGAGCTTCACATGCAACAGCGGGTTGGTCCAATACCACGCCGTGCCCTTCACGCCCCACACCGTGCGGGCAATGCCGGTGGCCAGCACCGCGATGGCGGCCATGCCGTAGACCATGTCGACCTTGGCGAGCCGCTCCACCACGGCGGCATTGAGCCACTGCACGCGGCACAGCGCCGCTTCGCTCGAGATGAAGACGACCATCGTGAGGATGGCCAGCAAGTGCAGGTAGGCGAGGATGGCTTCGAGGGTCATCGATGGCTTTCTTCTTCAATGGGGTTGCAAATGCTTGCAGATTGTGACGCCGCTCGCGCGCTTTACCCCCTGCCGCCCCAGAATTCGGGCCGCCCGTACTGCTCCTTGAGGAAATCAAGCCACAGTCGCACCCGCAGCGGCAGGTGCTTGGTGCCCGCGAAGACCGCGTAGATGCCGTTGGGCGGCGCGGCGAATTCGTCCAGCAGCGGCACCAGCAGGCCGGCATCGATCTCGGCTTCCACTTCCCAGGTGCTGCGCCACGCGATGCCGTGGCCGGCCAGGCACCAGTCGTGCAGCACCTGGCCGTCGGAGCAATCGAGCGGGCCTTCGGGCCGCAGGTAGATCAGCGCTTCGCCGCCCTCCTCGCCAGCGCCCGACGGGGCGCGCTCCGGATCGCGCTCCTGGGCGGCGCGCGGAACGCGGAACGCCCAGCCGCGCGTCTGCGAGGCATCGCTCGACAGCGTGAGGCAGGCAAAGCGCGACAGCTCGTTCGGATGCCGCGGCATGCCGTGGCGGCGCACGAACTCCGGCGTGGCGACGCAGCGGCGGCGGTTGTCGGCCAGCCGCACGCTGACCAAAGACGAGTCGGGCATGTCGCCCACGCGCACCGCGCAGTCGAAGCTCTCGCCGCGCACGTCGACCACGCGATCGCTGAGGTTCAGCGAGATCGTGACCTCTGGGTGCAGCGCATGGAAGCGCGGCACCAGCGGCGCCACGTGGCGGCGGCCGAAGCCGGCCGGTGCCGTGACGCGCAGGTGGCCGCTGGCCTTGACGCCGCCGGCGCTCACGCTCGCTTCGGCATTGGCGAATTCGGTCAGCAGGCGCTGGCAGTCCTCGAGAAAGGCGCTGCCTTCGTGGGTGAGCGTGATGCGCCGCGTGGTGCGCACCAGCAGCTTGACGCCCAGCCGCGCCTCCAGCGCGTCGAGCCGGCGCCCCATGATGGCGGGCGCCACGCCCTCGGCCTTGGCCGCGGCCGTGAGACCGCCGCGGGTCGCGACCGAGACGAAGGATTCGAGTTGCTTCAGGCGGTCCATGGCGCCCGAACTATATATCCCGGGTTTCGCGCGGGTTCAGCCGGCGGCGCCGGCTTGGCGCGACTCGAACGCGGCGATCTCTTCCTCGCTGTAGCCCACTTCCCTCAGCAGCTCGCCCGTGTGCTCGCCGACGCGCGGCGGCTGCAGGCGGATGCCGAGGCGCTCGCCGTCGAGCGTGAAGGGCATCAGCGGCACCTTGGCCATGTGGCCGTCGTTCATGCGCACGGGGGCGAGGCCGCCGGTGGCGTTGAGGTGCGGGTCGTCGAACAGCGCCTGCGGCTTGGTGATGGGCGCGAAGGGCAGCTCGTTCTGCTCGAACACCGCGCTGAGTTCGGCCGCGCTGTAGCCGGCCAGGTGCGAGCGCAGGATCGGCATCATCCAGTCGCGCGCGAGCACGCGGTCGTTGTTGGTCTTCAGGCGCGGATCGGCCAGCATTTCTTCCAGGCCGAAGGCCTTGCAGAAGATCGCCCACTGCTTGTCGCTCACGGCGGCGAGGAATATCTGCTCGCCGTCCTTCACGGTGAACACGTCGTACACGGCCCAGGCCGAGATGCGGCTGGGCATCGGGTCGGCCGCCTTGCCGGTGGCGGCGAACTGCATCATGTGCTGCGCGACCAGGAACACGTTGTTCTCGAACAGCGCGGACTGCACCTCGCAGCCCTTGCCGGTGAGCTCGCGCTGGCGCAGCGCGGCCATCGCGCCGATGGCGCCGAACATGCCGCCCATGATGTCGTTCACGCTGGTGCCCGCGCGCAGCGGGTCGCCGGCGCGGCCGGTCATGTAGGCCAGGCCGCCCATCATCTGCACCACTTCGTCCAGAGCCGTGCGATGGTCGTACGGGCCGGGCAGGAAGCCCTTGTGGCTCACGTAGATGAGGCGCGGGTTGAGCTGCTTCAGGCTGTCGTAGTCCAGGCCCAGCTTCTTCATGGTGCCGGGCTTGAAGTTCTCGCTCACGATGTCGGCCGTGGCGACGAGGCGCAGCGCGGCCTCCACGCCCTCCCGTGTCTTGAGGTCGAGCGCGATGCTCTTCTTGTTGCGGTTGAAGGTCGGGAAGAAGCCCGAGCCCGAGCCGAGCAGGCGGCGCGTGCTGTCGCCCTCGATGGGCTCGACCTTGATGACCTCGGCACCGAGGTCGGCCAGCAGCAGGCCGCAGGTGGGGCCCATCACCATGTGGGTGAACTCGACGACGCGGACGCCGGCGTACGGCAGGGGTTGGGATTCAGGCATGCGGGGAGGTTTCCTGTTGAACGGCAAAGCCCTTGGGCAGGCCGGCTTCAGGCGTCATGCCGTAGACCGGTTCGCCGGGCAGGCCGGCCATGAGCGGCGCGCGCGCCGCAATGAGCTTTTGAATGTCGATGCCGGTGCGAACGCCCATGGCCTCGAACATGAAGACGAGGTCTTCGGTGACCGCGTTGCCCGAGGCGCCGGGTGCATAGGGGCAGCCGCCGAGGCCGCCGAGCGAGGCGTCGAAGGTGCGCACGCCCTCGTCCCAGGCGGCCAGGCAGTTCGCAATGCCGAGGCCGCGCGTGTTGTGCATGTGGGCGGCGCCGGCGTGCGTGCCGAGCTCGGCGCGCAGGCGCCTGAAGAGCCGGCGCACCTGTGCGGGGTTGGCATAGCCCACCGTGTCCGAGAGGCCCGCTTCTTCCGCGCCGGCCTCGATGCACTGCGCGGCGAGGCGGATCACGTCGTCCTCCGGCACCAGCCCCTGCAGCGTGCAGCCGAAGGCAGTGGAGATGCCGGCCTCGAGCCTCACATGCGGTGCCATCGCGCGGCGCAGCTCGGAGATGGCGCGCACCTCCTCGACCATCTCGGTCGGCGTCTTGCGCACGTTGGCAAGCGAGTGCGCCACGCTGGCCGAAACCGGCATCGTGAGCTTGTGCACGCCCGCTTCGAGCGCGGCCTGCGCGCCCTTGCGGTTGGGCACCAGCGCCATCACGGTGAGGCCGGGCAGGGTGATGGCGTGGCGCACCACCTCGGCCGCGTCGGCCATCTGCGGCAGCAATCTGGCAGGCACGAAGGACGCGACCTCGATCTCGCGCACGCCGGCCGCGTAAAGCGCATCGATCCAGCGCAGCTTGTCAGCCGTGGGCATGGTGGCCTTGACCGATTGCAGGCCGTCGCGCGGGCCGACCTCGCTGATGAGGACATCGGGGGGTGTCATCGGTTTCGTCTCCTTGGAGCGATCGGGCGATGGGCACTGACCGCTTGACAGTTCTATCTTGCAGAACTAAATTCCGTTAAACAGAATTAAACCGCCGAACGACTTGCCCTGTCAAGCGAACGCCATGCCCCGCAAAGCCCAGACCGAATCGGTTTCAGACCTCAATGCCGCGCCCGGCGGCGCCGCCGCGGTCGACCGCGCGCTGAGCCTGCTCTCGGCGTTCCAGCCCGGCGACGAGGCGCTGTCGCTCGCGCAGTTCGCCGAGCGCACGCAGCTCTACAAAAGCACGGTGCTGCGGCTGCTCGCCTCGCTCGAACATGCGCGGCTGATCCGCCGGCAGGACGACGGGCGCTATGCGCTGGGCGCGGAGATCGCGCGGCTGCACGGCCTCTATGCGGCGTCGCTTTCGCTCGAGCGCATCGTGCTGCCGGTGCTGCGCGCGCTGGCCGCGGCCACGGGCGAGAGCGCGGCGTATCACGTGCGGCAGGAACAGGGCGACAGCTGGGTGCGGCTGTGCCAGTTCCGCGTCGACTCCTCGCACGTGGTGCGCGACCACGTGCGCGCGGGCGACCTGCTGCCCAACGACCGCGGTGCGGGCGCGCGCGTGCTGATCGCCTTCGGCCCCGAGGCCGATCGCCCGCGCGGCGCCAGGGAGCGCAAGCTGCACGACGCGATCCGCGCCCAGGGCTACTGCGCGCTGGTGGGCGACCGCACGGCCGAGCTGGCCGGCATTTCGGCGCCGGTGTTCCATGCCGACGGCCGCCTCGCCGCGGCGGTCACGCTGACGATGCCGGCGCACCGCTACGACGCGCGCCACATCGAGCCGGTGCGCGCGGCGGCCCGCGAGCTGAGTGGAACCCTCTGACAAAAAGAAGGAGAAAACGCAGGTCTTCCTGCGATTACCTTCATTTTTGTCACTGATAAATCCCGATCCTGGTTATTACTAACCGGCAAAGTATCGAATAAAGTCCAAGCCATGGATCAACCCGGCGCAGTGCTCTTCGATGCCTACGGCACCCTGTTCGACGTCTACAGCGTCGGGCAGACGGCCGAGCGGCTGTTCGCGGGTCACGGCCAAGCGCTTGCCGCGGGCTGGCGCGACAAGCAGATCGAATACACGCGCCTCGTCACCACCAGCAACCACGGCGCGCACTACCGGCCCTTCGGCGAACTCACGCGCGCCGCGCTGCGCTACACCTGCAAGCGGCTGGGCCTCGACCTGACCGAAGCCGCCGAGCAGCAGCTGATGGACCAGTACCGCACGCTCACGGCCTTTCCCGAATGCCGCGAAGTGCTTCAGGCGCTCAAGGACCGCGGCGTGGCCACCGGCATCCTCTCGAACGGCGACCCCGGCATGCTCGATGCCGCCGTGCGCAGCGCCGGGCTCGACGGTCTGCTGGACCACGTGCTGAGCGTCGATGGCATCCGCAAGTACAAGACGCATCCCGATGCGTACCAGCTCGGCGTTGCCGCCACCGGCCTGCCGCCCGGGCGCATCGCCTTCGTGAGCTGCAACGGCTGGGACGCGCTCGGCGCCACCTGGTTCGGCTTCCGCACGCTCTGGGTCAACCGCTACCAGCTCCCGTTCGAAGAACTCGGCACGCAGCCCGAACGCATCGGCAGCAGCCTGCGCGACGTGCTCGGGTTCTTCTGACAGACACCGCTCCTCATTTCATTCAGCATTGCACCGTTCTCAAGGAGAGAAAAACATGACCGCCCGCACCACCACCCACGGCCTCCAGGTTGCGACCGAGCTTCACCGCTTCATCGAAGACAAGGTCCTGCCCGCCAGCGGCGTGGCCAGCGATGTTTTCTGGAAGGGCTTCGACGCCATCGTCCATGACCTCGCGCCGAAGAACATCGCGCTGCTCGCAGAACGCGACCGCCTGCAGGCCGAGCTCGACGCCTGGCACAAGAAGAACCCCGGCCCGATCGCCGATATGCCGGCCTACCGCGCCTTCCTCGAGAAGATCGGCTACCTGCTGCCGCAGCCCAAGGGCGCGAAGGCCACCACCGCGAACGTCGATTCCGAGCTCGCGCTGCAGGCCGGCCCGCAGTTGGTGGTGCCCATCCTCAACGCCCGCTACGCGCTCAACGCCGCCAATGCGCGCTGGGGCTCGCTGTACGACGCGCTCTACGGCACCGATGCCATTCCCGAAACCGGCGGCGCCGAAAAGGGCAAGGGCTACAACCCCGTGCGCGGCGCCAAGGTCATCGAATTCGCGCGCAACGTGCTCGACCAGGCCGCGCCGCTCGAAAACGGCTCGCACAAGATGGCGACCGGCTACAGCGTGAAGGACGGCAAGCTCGTCGTCGCGCTGCAAAGCAGCAGCACCGGCCTGGCCGACCCCGCGCAGTTCGTCGGCTACCAAGGCGATGCGGCCGCGCCGTCGTCGGTGCTGCTGAAGCACAACGGCATCCACCTGGACATCCGCATCGACCGCAGCACGCCGATCGGCAAGGGCGATGCCGCCGGCGTCAGCGACCTGGTGCTCGAAGCCGCGCTCTCGACCATCCTCGACCTCGAAGACTCGGTGGCCGTGGTCGACGCGGCCGACAAGGTGGTCGCCTATTCCAACTGGCTCGGCATCGTCGAGGGCACGCTCACCGAAGAAGTCGCCAAGGGCGGCAAGACCTTCACGCGCGGCCTCAACCCCGACCGCGAGTACACCGGCGCCGACGGCCGCCCCGTGAAGCTGCACGGCCGCTCGCTGATGTTCCTGCGCAATGTGGGCCACCTGATGACCAACCCGGCCGTGCTGTATGCGGGCGGCAAGGAAATTCCCGAAGGCATCCTCGATGCCGTGGTGACCACCACCATTGCGATGATCGACCTGAAGCGCAAGGGCAACTCGCGCACCGGCAGCATCTACATCGTCAAGCCCAAGATGCACGGCCCGGCCGAAGTGGCCTTTGCGAGCGAGCTGTTCGGCCGCGTCGAGCGGCTGCTCGGCCTGCCCGCCAACACCGTGAAGCTTGGCATCATGGACGAGGAGCGCCGCACCAGCGTGAACCTCAAGGCCTGCATCGCCGAGGCCGCCGCGCGCGTGGCCTTCATCAACACCGGTTTTCTCGACCGCACCGGCGACGAGATGCACACCGCCATGCACGGCGGCCCGATGATCCGCAAGGGCGACATGAAGTCCAGCGCCTGGATCGGCGCGTACGAGAAGAACAACGTGCTGGTCGGCCTCTCGTGCGGCCTGCGCGGCAAGGCGCAGATCGGCAAGGGCATGTGGGCCATGCCCGACCTGATGGCCGCCATGCTCGAGCAGAAGATCGCGCACCCCAAGGCCGGCGCCAACACCGCCTGGGTGCCCTCGCCCACCGCCGCCACGCTGCATGCGCTGCACTACCACCAGGTCAGCGTCACGGCCGTGCAGCAGGAGCTCGAGAAGATCGACGCCGACGCGGAGCGCGACAACATCCTGAATGCGCTGCTGCAGGTGCCCATCGCGCCCGCGGCCAACTGGACCGAGGCCGAGAAGCAGCAGGAGATCGACAACAACGTGCAGGGCATCCTCGGCTACGTGGTGCGCTGGATCGACCAGGGCGTGGGCTGCTCCAAGGTGCCCGACATCCACAACGTGGGCCTGATGGAGGACCGCGCCACGCTGCGCATCTCGAGCCAGCACATCGCCAACTGGCTGCTGCACGGCGTGGTGACCAAGGCGCAGGTCGACGAGACCTTCCAGCGCATGGCCAAGGTGGTCGACGAACAGAACGCCGGCGACCCGGTGTACCAGCCGATGGCCGGCCACTTCGCAACCTCGGCCGCGTACAAGGCGGCGCAGGACCTGGTGTTCAAGGGCATCGAGCAGCCGAGCGGCTACACCGAGCCGCTGCTGCATGCGTGGCGGCTGAAGGTGAAGGGCGAAGCCTGATCGCGCCTGCGCATCGGCTTGAAAACGACGGCGCCTCGGGCGCCGTTTTTCTTTGGCATGCCGTTAGGATTCGTGCTGCCTCGGTCTCCAGCGCCGCGCCTCCCCCATGACCCACTCCCCTGCCTCGGCACGTTCGGCCACATCGATGCTGATCGTGCTGGCCTCCGCTTTTGCTCTGAGCCAGGCCTTTCGCACCGTCGGCGCGATGATGGCCACGCCGCTCGCACAGCATTTCGGCCTCACGGCCCAGGCGCTGGGCTTGTGGGCCGGCACCTTCCATTTCGTGTTCGGCGCCACGCAGCTCGCGATGGGTGTGTCGATCGACATCTACGGCGTGCGGCGCACGGTGCTCACAGCCTTTCCGCTTGCCATTGCGGGCGCGGTGCTGTGTGCAGCCGCGCCCAGCTTCCATGCGCTGCTGCTCGGTCAGGCCATGATCGGCGTCGGCTGCGCGCCGGCCTTTCTTGCCTGCACCGTGTTCATCGCACGGCACTTCGAGGCCGCGCGCTTCACGGCCATGTCGGGTCTCGTGATGAGCATGGCGGGACTGGGCATCCTGTTTACCGGCACGCCGCTCGCGCTGCTGATCGAAGCCGCGAGCTGGCGCGCGGGCTACGCCTGCCTCGCGGGCTTCGCGGTGCTGTCGTGGGGCTTCGTGTTCTGGCGCGTGCACGAACCACCGCGCGCGGCGCCGCACGAACGCCAGACGATCGCCAAGGCCGTGCGCGAACTGCTGCCGCTCTTTGCCATGCCGCACACGCTGGGCCGCTGTGCTTTGCCTGCGTGTCATATGCGGCCTTCATCACCCTGCGCGGCCTTTGGCTCGGCCCCGTGCTGCACGACCGCCATGGGCTGTCGCTGGTCGGCAGCGGCAATGTGGCGCTGGTGATGACCATCGCCGGCATGATCAGCCCCGCCATGTTCGGCCGCCTCGACCCGGGCGGCGCGCGGCGCGGCCGCTGGCTCATGGGCTGCGCGTTTGCGGCCGCGGTGATCTTCGCGTTCATGGCGTTCACGCATTCGCTCGCCGTCGACATCGGCCTGCCGATCCTCTATGGCCTGCTCTCGGGCTACTCGGTGCTGCAGTATTCGTACACGCGCGCCGCCTATCCGGCGGCCATGACGGGGCGCGCGCTGTCGCTGCTCAACATGGCGATGTTCCTCGGCGTGTCGCTGATGCAGTGGACCACGGGCGTGGCGGCGTCGTGGGCCGCGTCGAACGGCGTGGAGCCGTTTCGCGCGGTGTTCCTCACGATCACGGCCATGCTGGCGGTGGGCACCCTGGCGTTCCTGTTGCTGCCGCGTGCGCACGAAAAATCGGGCCTCGCCTGCGCGCAGCCCTGAGCGGCATCGCGCAGGCGCAAGCTCAACCGCGCTCGCCCAGCCGCGAGCGAACCTCCGCGCGGCCGAGCTTGCGCATGCACTCCGCATACACGTTGGGCCGGCCATACATCGCCATGGTGTCGGCGGTGCCGAAGGCGGGCGGCTCGCAGCCGCGGCGCGTGACCAGGCAGCGCCGCAGCACGTCGTAGCAGCGCGGCGCGGGCTCCAGCCGGCGCACCTCGGGCACACGCGCGAGCGTCACCTCCCACCAGCAGCCGTCGATGCGATGCCACTGCGTGACGGCGTCGATCGCATGGTAGGGCGCGTAGGGCTTCACCACCCCTTGCGCCGCCGCCACCTTCGCCTCGCGTTCGGCCTTGCGGCGCTGCGCCGAGCCGCGCCGATACCGGTTGGGCAACAGGATGCCGGTGCCCGGATGCACGAAGAGTTCGACGTGGGGCGCCTCGCGCAGCGGCACGCGGTCGCTGCCCGCCCACCACCGCGAACGCACCAGCACCTCGCCGCCGTGCATCACCGCATCGCGCACGACGAAGTCGTCGATGTGCAGGAAGATGTGCGCCTGCACCGTGCTGCGCCGGTCGATGCCCTGGCAGAGCTCGCTCCACACCTTGTCCCACGGCCGGTGCACCTGCTTGTGCAGCCAGCGCCTGAGCGGCTGGAGGTTCTCGTTGAGCCCCTTCGGGTGGTCGTAGCCACGCTTCATGCCGAGGTGCGACCCGCGCTCCCTGCTGTTTCGAAACACGCGTCCGTCGCCCTGCACGCCACCGCCGCGGCGCGGCCGTTCGACGATGAGCTTGTCCATGTCTTCGCGCATCGTCAGCCCTCCCGCCCGAGGCTGCGCGCAGCCTTCTGCAACGCGACCTTCTGCGCGCGCCGTTCCGCACGGTGCGTGCGCAGGTGGCGGCCCGCCTTCTGATTGGATTCGCCGCGCGCGATCGCGGCCACCACGGGGTTGCGAGGTGCCGCATTCGGCACCGAAAAATAAAACCGGCCCAGACGCTTGTCGTCGTCGCGGGCCTTTCGTTGAGCACTCATGTGCGCACACTCCAGAAACAAGAAAGCCCCGGCGAATGGCTGCGCGGGGCCTTTGTCGATGGGCCTCGGCGGATGCGTGGATGCACACGCGGCCGGGGCGGTCGGTGTGCGGGTCAGGTGTTCAGGAAACGGTTCATTGAATGTGTTGTGCCGCCCGGGAGGTTGGTCGTCGCCAGGCGCGGATGAAAAACTGTTGCTGAAAAACGAAGGGCGGATTCTGGCGAGCACGCGCGCTGTGTGCAAGCGCGGCGCCTGCGGCTGTGGCGCAAAGCCCACGCATCGCGCCGCGCCGCATGCGCAAGGAGCTCCTTCGAATTCGTCAGCTCCGCTGCGCCGCCTCGGCTTCGTCGCGCAGCCATTGCGCGAACTCCTGCGCATCGCGGTTGCCCGCGGCGCGCCGCGAGGCCTCGATGAAGTAGCCACGGTGCGAAGCCGCGCCCTCGCCGAGCGGCGCGACCAGCCGGCCGTCCTGCACCAGCTCGCGCAGCAGCGGCAGCCGGCCGATCACCACGCCCTGCCCGGCCACGGCGGCGGCCACCGCATCGGCGTACTGGGTGAAGCGCAGCGTGCTCTTCATGCGCACGTCGTCGAGCCCCATCACCTTGAGCCAGGGCTCCCAATCGGCGGTGGGCGCTTCGCTGTGGTCCGGGTATTCGACGGTGAGCAGGGTGAGCTTCGAAAAATCGGACAGCGCGCGCAGCGAGGCGGCAAGCTGCGGCGAGCACAGCGGGATCACCGATTCCTCGAACAGCGCCGGGCCGATGCCGCGGCCGATCGGCGCAAAGCGCACCGCCAGGTCGAGGCGGCTGCTCTCCAGGTCGAGCACGTCGAGCGTGGCCGACACGCGCACGTCGACCTGCGGATGGCTGCCGGTGAAGCGCGCCAGCTTCGGAATGAGCCAGAGCGACGCGAAACCCGGCGTCGTGGTGATGGCCACCTGGCGCGGCGCGGAACTGGCACGCACCCGCGCGGTGGCATCGCGCAGCCGCTCCAGGCTGTCGGTCACGGCCCGCTGCATCACGCCGCCCGCCTCGGTGAGCGCCAGCGCGCGGTGCCGGCGCTCGAACAGCAGCACGCCCAGGCTGGCTTCGAGCTGCTGGATCTGGCGGCTCACGGCCGACTGGGTCAGGTGCAGTTCGCCGGCCGCGAGCGTGAAGCTCAGCCGGCGCGCGGCGGCCTCGAAACTGCGCAGCAGCTCGAGCGGCGGCAGTTCGCCGGACCCGGCGCCTAGGGCTTTCGCATTCTCTGGAGGCATGCAACGAGTTCCAATTTACCGTGTGCAAGAGGGAGGACGCCTCACTATATTCATTCGTATCACGAATGCAATGGAGCTTGCCATGAGCACCCAGCCTCTTTCTTCTTCCCACTTCCAGGTCAGCCTGCCGACCCGTTCCATCTTCTCGGTGCCCGATGGCGCCGGCGTGGGCATCGAATGCCGCAGCGGCTCGGTCTGGGTGACGCTCGACCGCGATCCGCGCGACATCGTGCTCGCGCCGGGCGAGCGCTTCGAGGGCAGCGAGCACCGGCGCATGCTGGTGTCGGCGCTCGAAGCCTCGTGCATCACGGTGTCGGACGCGCAGCCCGCGGCCATACCGCTGCCGGCGCGGCGCCGGTCGCCTTGGCGACTGCTGCCGCTCGGGTTGTCCCCGGCTTGACCTGGGCGGCCGCGGCATCGAACCTCGATGCCATGGACCTTTCAAGCACCGAACGCCGCCGCCGTGACGGGCGGCTTTTTTGCGTTGGGCGCCGCGCGGTTCACGCTGATTTCTTTTCTGAAGGGACATGACCATGGCAGAGGCATACATCGTGGCGGCCGCGCGCACGGCCGGCGGGCGGCGCGGCGGCAAGCTCGCGGGCTGGCATCCGGCCGACCTGGCTGCGCAGGTGATCGACGCATTGGTGGCGAAGAGCGGCATCGACCCGGCCGCGGTGGAGGACGTGATCCTGGGCTGCGTGAGCCAGGTGGGCGAGCAGGCGACCAACGTCGCGCGCAACGCGGTGCTGGCCTCGAAGCTGCCCGAGTCGGTGCCGGGCACCTCGGTCGACCGGCAGTGCGGCTCGTCGCAGCAGGCGCTGCACTTTGCGGCACAGGCCGTGATGTCGGGCGCCATGGACGCGGTGATCGCAGGCGGCGTCGAAAGCATGACGCGCGTGCCGATGTTCACGCCCAACGCGCTGCCGGCCAAGGCGGGCCTGGGCACCTACATGAGCCCGGCCATGAAAAGGCGCTACCCCGGCGTGGAGTTCAGCCAGTTCACCGGCGCCGAGATGATCGCGAAGAACTACGGCATCGAGAAGGACGCGCTCGACCGCTACGCGCTCGAAAGCCATCGCCGAGCCATGGCCGCGACGCGCGCGGGCGCATTCGGCGACGAGATCGTGCCCATCGAAATCCTGCAGGCCGACGGCAATGGCACGGGCGAGCAGCACACGGTCGACGAAGGCATCCGCTTCGATGCCACGCTCGAAGGCATTGCGGGCGTCAAGCTGATTGCCGAAGGCGGACGCTGCACCGCGGCCACCGCGAGCCAGATCTGCGACGGCGCAAGCGGCGTGCTGGTGGTGAACGAACGCGGCCTCAAGGCCCTGGGCGTGAAGCCGCTCGCGCGCATCCACCACATGAGCGTAATGGGGCACGACCCGGTGATCATGCTGGAAGCCCCGCTGCCCGCCACGCTGCGCGCGCTCAAGAAGGCCGGCATGCGCATCCAGGACATCGATCTCTATGAAGTGAACGAAGCCTTCGCGCCCGTGCCCATCGCCTGGCTGGAGGCGCTGGATGCCGACCCCGCGCGGCTCAACGTGAACGGCGGCGCGATCGCACTCGGCCATCCGCTGGGCGCCTCGGGGACCAAGCTCATGGCCACGCTGGTCCACGCACTCGGCCGGCGCGGCAAACGCTACGGCCTGCAGACGATGTGCGAAGGCGGCGGCATGGCCAACGTCACCATCGTGGAGAGGCTCTGATGAACGCACCGCAGCCTTATGTGCTCTACGAGCTGGCCGACGGCATCGCCACGCTCACGCTGAACCTGCCGGCCAAGCTGAACCCGATTGCGCGCGAACTGCAGGTCGAGCTGCGCGACACGCTGGAGCGCATCCGCGACGACCGCGCGGTGCGCGCCGTGATCCTGACCGGCGCCGGCAAGGCCTTTTGCGTGGGCGCCGATTTGAGCGCAATGGCGCCCGGCGACGAAGGCAAGTCGCTCGGCGCGCAGACCGCGGAGTGGATGCAGTCGCTCAGCAATCCGCTGATCGAGACGCTGCGCACCCTGCCCGTGCCGGTGGTGGCGGCCGTCAACGGCGCCGCAGCCGGCGCCGGCGTGGGCCTGGCGCTGGCGGCCGACGTGACGATTGCGGCGCGCAGCGCGTACTTCTACCTGCCCTTCCTGCCCAAGCTCGGCATCGTGCCGGACCTGGGCTGCACCTGGGCCATTCCGCGGCGCGCCGGCCGGGCGCGTGCGATGGGCATGGCGCTGCTCGACGAGCGCCTGGGCGCCGAGCAGGCGGTGCAATGGGGCCTGATCTGGGCCTGCGCGGACGACGAAAAGTTGCTCGACGAAGCACGCGCCATCGCGCAGCGGCTCGCCCGCCTGCCGGCGCATGCGGTGGTCGAGGCGCGCGAAGCCTTCGAGGCCGCCGAGCGCCACACGCTGGCCGAGCAACTGCACTACGAAAGCGAACGCCAGCGCGAGCTGATCGATCGCCCCACTTTCCGCGAAGGCGTGAGCGCCTTCCTGCAGAAGCGGCCTCCAAGCTTCCCCGGGCGCTGAGGCCATGATCGAACGCACGCTTTTCAGCGCCGACCACGAGGCCTTCCGCGACAGCTTCCGCCGCTTCATGGACAAGGAGATCGCGCCCTTCCACGAGGCCTGGGAAGAACAGGGCTACGTGGACCGCGCCGTCTGGTCCAAGGCCGGCGAGAACGGCTTTCTCTGCATGGCGCTGCCCGAGGAATACGGCGGCGCGGGCGCCGACCTGCTCTATTCGGTGATCCAGTTCGAGGAGCTCTGGGCGCGCGGCTTCACGGGGATCGGCTTCGGGCTGCACAGCGAGATCGTGGCGCCCTACATCCTGCGCTACGGCACCGAGGCGCAGAAGCAGCACTACCTGCCCCAACTCGCGAGCGGCGAGATGGTCGGCGCCATCGCGATGAGCGAGCCCGGCGCGGGCAGCGACCTGCAGGCGGTGAAGACCAGCGCCATCCGCCAGCCCGGCGGCAGCTACCTGCTCAATGGCAGCAAGACCTTCATCACCAACGGCTGGCATGCCGACCTCGTGATCGTGGTCGCCAAGACCGATCCGGCCGCGGGCGCCAAGGGCACCAGCCTGTTCCTGGTCGAGCGCGGCATGCCGGGCTTCGAGAAGGGCAAGCGGCTCAAGAAACTGGGGCTGAAGGCGCAGGACACCTCCGAGCTATTCTTCGACGACGTGCGGTTGCCGGCCGACGCATTGCTTGGCGATGCCGCGCAGCTGAACCGCGGTTTCGTCTGCCTGATGGAGCAGCTGCCGTGGGAGCGGCTGCAGATCGCGATCAGCGCCGTGGCCGCGTCGCAGGCCGCCATCGACCAGACCGTAACTTATGTGAAGGAGCGCAAGGTGTTCGGCCAGCCGGTGGGCAGCTACCAGAACACGCGCTACACGCTCGCCGAACTGCAGACCGAGGTGCAGGTGGCGCAGGTGTTCGTCGACAAGTGCATCGAGCTGCTGATGGCCGAGAAGCTCGATACCGCCACCGCCAGCATGGCCAAGTACTGGACCACCGACCTGCAGTGCAAGGTGATGGACGCCTGCGTGCAGCTGCACGGCGGCTACGGCTTCATGTGGGAGTACCCGATCACGCGCGCGTATGCCGATGCGCGGGTGCAGCGCATCTATGGCGGCACGAACGAGATCATGAAAGAGGTGATCACGCGGGCGATGGGCCTCGGCGGGCGCTGAAACAGCACCACTGGCGCCTGCCTCGAGGCTGCGGGAGAATGGCCGCATGCCCATCCTCAACGCCTTCTACGCCCAGTCGGGCGGCGTCACCTCGGTCATCAATGCGTCGGCCTGCGGCGTGATCGAGACGGCACGAAAACATCCGGACCGCATCGGCAACGTCTACGCCGGGCGCAACGGCATCATCGGCGCGCTGACCGAAGAGCTGATCGACACCGGCGCCGAGCCGGCCGAGGCGATTGCGGCGCTGCGCAGCACGCCCTCTGGCGCCTTCGGCTCGTGCCGCTACAAGCTCAAGTCGCTCGAGAAGAACCGGCGTGAATACGAGCGGCTGATCGAGGTGTTCAAGGCGCACGGCATCGGCTATTTCTTCTACAACGGCGGCGGCGATTCGGCCGACACCTGCTTCAAGGTGAGCCAGCTGTCGCAGTCGCTCGGCTACCCGCTGCAGGCCATCCACGTGCCCAAGACCATCGACAACGACCTGCCGCTGACCGACTGCTGCCCGGGCTTCGGCTCGGTCGCCAAGTACGTGGCAGTGTCGACGCTCGAGGCTTCGTTCGACGTGCGCTCGATGGCCGCCACTTCCACCAAGGTGTTCGTGCTCGAGGTGATGGGGCGCCATGCGGGCTGGATCGCGGCGGCCGGCGGGCTGGTGGCCGACCATGGCATTCCAGTGGTGGTGCTGTTCCCCGAGATCGAGTTCGACAAGGCGCGCTTTCTCGCGCGCGTGGACGAACTGGTGAAGCTGCATGGTTACTGCTCGGTGGTGGTGTCCGAGGGCTGCCACTACCCCGACGGCACCTTCCTGGCCGAGCAGGGCACGCGCGACGCCTTCGGCCATGCGCAGCTCGGCGGCGCGGCGCCGGTGGTGGCGCAGATGGTCAAGGAGGCGCTGGGCCACAAGTTCCACTGGGCCGTGGCCGACTACCTGCAGCGCGCGGCGCGGCACATTGCCTCGGCCACCGACGTGAAGCAGGCCTACGAACTGGGGCAGCGTGCGGTCGAGCTCGCGCTCGAAGGCCGCAACGCGGTGATGCCGACCATCGAGCGCACTTCCGATGCGCCCTATACCTACCGCATCGGCAGCGCGCCGCTCGACGCGGTGGCGAACGTCGAAAAGCCCATGCCGCGCGACTTCATCTCGGACGACGGCTGGGGCATCACCGACAAGTGCAGGCGCTACCTGCTGCCGCTGATCGAGGGCGAGGACTACCCCGCCTACCGCAGCGGCCTGCCGGTGTACGCAACCCTGCGCAACGTGGCCGTGCCCAGGAAGCTGCCGGCCTTCGAGCTCGCCTGACGCGATGGAAACCGCCGCCACCATCATCGACACCACGCGCTGTCCGCTGTGCGGCGAGGAGAACCGCTGCGCGATGGAAACCGCACGCGAGACCGGCCAGCCACAGCCGCCCTGCTGGTGCATGGCGGCCGACTTCGGCAAGGCGCCGTTTGGGGCCCTGCCGCCGGCATCGCGCGGCAAGGCCTGCATGTGCGCCCGCTGCGCCGCGGGGATAGCAGCCGCCGAACCTCGTCAGGACTGAGCCGCGCCCTGCTGCTGGTTCTGGGCCTGCGGTATTTGCGTGGGCGCCGCTTCGGAAGCGGGTGCGGGGGCTTTCGCCTCCGGCGGCAGCGGCACGCCGGGCGACGCGGCTGCCGACACGCCGCGGTCGCGCTGCTGCGTGATCACGCAGTGGATGAACTGCAGCTTGCCGACGGCCACGCGCGGCAGCACGAAGGGGTAGTAGTCGGGCTGGCCCATGCTGCGCGAAAGCTCGTTGAGCACGTTGGTGAGCAGCACCCAGCCGTTGAGAAAATCCAGGAACTTGGCGGCGCCGGGATGCTCGGGCTGCCAGAGGTCTTCCGCGGTGAAGAGGTCGGTCGCAAGCTCGACGTTGGTGGCGTCCACGCCAAAGCTCATCGCCGTGTCGGCGGTGTCGGCCATGTGCAGGTAGTGGGCCCAGGTCTCGGCCCAGTCTTCCCAGGGATGCATGCTCGCGTAGCTGCTCACGAAGCGGTTGGCCCAGTCAGGCGGCGGGCCCTGCTCGTAGTGCTGCTGGAGCGCCGCGGCGTAGTCGGCGCGCTCGTCGCCGAAGAGCGTGCGGAACCCGTCGAGCCACGGCGTGGGCTGCACCAGCAGGTCCCAGTAGTAATGGCCGACCTCGTGGCGGAAATGCCCGAGCAGCGTCCGGTAGGGTTCGCGCATTTCGGCGCGGATGCGCTCGCGCACCGCGTCTTCGGCCTCTTCGGCGTTGAGGGTGATCACGCCCTGTTCATGCCCGGTCATCACGTGCGGGCCGCCCGGCATGTTGCTCAGGAAGTCGAAGGCCAGGCCGTGCGCGGGATCGGCATGGCGGCTGACCACCGGCAACCCGAGCGCGAGCAGCTGCGAGATGAGCCGGCGCTTCGCATGCTCGAGCTTGCGCCAGAGTTCGCCGTTGCTCTCCACCGAAAGATCGGGGATGGTGCGGGTGACGCTGCAGGCCAGGCAGTAGCCGGGCGCGAGGCCGTCGGTGTTGAACGAGGGGTCGTCGCCCTCGCGCGGGGCCGGCACCATCCAGTTGCAGCTGGCAGCGGTCATGAGGTTGGCGCAGCGGCGGTAGGTGCGGCCATCGGGGTTGCCGAACACGGTGAAGAGCTGTTGTTCTTCTTCAGGCTCGGCGCCGTCGCCCGCGCCGCCTTCGGCCTGGTCGTCGGTCTCGACGGGCGCCAGCGGCACGACGCCCAGGCGCTCGATCACGTAGCCCAGCGGCGTGCGGCAGGCCAGGCACTGGCTGTTGCGCAGGAACACCGGCCGGCCGCACTGGCAGCGGTAGGCGCGGCTCACGGTGGGCGCCGCGAGTTCGGCGGCAAGGTGGGAGGGCGCGCCCGGCTCGGGAGCGCCGGCGGGGTCAGGTGGCGTATTCATTTCATTGTTCTGGAAAGGCAGCGCGGGACAGCGGTGCATTGTGGGACGCGCAGGCCCCGGCCCCGCCGCGCAAAGCCCGATATGCTTGTAGGACGACGGACCCGCATCGAAAAAAAGCCGGGACCACCGCCCATGACCACCACTCCCAAGCCCGAAGCCGCCTCGCCGGCCCCGCCTTCCATCGGCACCCTGCGCGAACGCTACGGCCCGCGCTACCGCTGGTACCTGCTGCTCTCGGTGATGGTGGGCGTGATGGCGTCGATCATGTCCTCGACCATCGTCAACGTCGCGATCCCGGGCATGAGCCACCATTTCTCGCTGGGCCAGGAACGTGCGCAGTGGGTGAGTTCGGGCTTCATGGTGGCGATGACGGTCTCGATGCTGACCACGCCCTGGCTGCTGTCGCGCTACGGCTACCGGCGCACCTACGTGGGCACGATGGTGCTGCTGCTCGCGGGCGGCATTGCGGGCGGGCTGGCCAACAACTTCTCGCTGGTGCTGCTGGCGCGCGTGGCCGAAGGGCTTGCGGCGGGCGTGGTGCAGCCGATTCCGGCCATCATCATCCTGCGTGCCTTCGAGCCGCACGAGCAGGGACGCGCGAGCGGCATCTTCGGCATGGGCGTGGTGCTGGCGCCGGCCATCGGCCCGAGCATCGGCGGCGTGCTGGTCGACCTGTTCGGCTGGCGCTCGATCTTCTTCATGGTGGTGCCGTTCTGCCTGGCCTCGCTCTGGCTGGCCTACAGGTTCGTGCCCACCACGGCGCCCGGCGGCGTGGCAGCCACGCGCGGCAACGGGCTCGACTGGCGCGGCCTTGCGCTGGGCACCGTGGGCACGCTCTGCCTGCTGAACGGCCTGGTCGAGCTGCGCGGCGATTCGCCGGTGCAGGCCGGCCTGCTGCTGGCGGCCGCGGTGCTGGCCTTTGGCGCCTTCGTCTGGTGGCAGCGCCGCTACGCGGCCGGCGGCGGCGAACCGCTGATGAACCTGGGGCTGTTCCAGTACCGCCAGTTCGCCATGGGCAGCGTGGTCGCCTTCATCTACGGCACGGCGCTGTTCGGCTCCACTTACCTGCTGCCGGTGTACATGCAGGTCGGGCTGCAGCTGTCCGCGTCGCACGTGGGCACCATCCTGCTGCCGGCGGGCATCGTGCTGGCCCTGACCATCGCGGGCGTGGGCCGGCTGGCCGACCGGCAGCCGACCTGGATGCTGGTGAGCATCGGACTGGTGCTGCTGGCGGCTTCGTTCGCGCTGATGGTGGTGCTCCGGCTCGACAGCGCGCTCTGGCTGCTGGTGGCGTTTGCGATCATCGGGCGCATCGGGCTCGGCTTCATCCTGCCCTCGCTCAACCTCGGCTCGATGCGGCCGCTGGCCAAGCCGCTGATTCCGCAGGGCGCCAGCGCGATCAACTTCCTGCGCATGCTGGGCGGCGCGGCCGGCGTGAGCCTGTGCGCCATCGTGCTCGAGTGGCGGCTGGCGGCGCATGGCGATTCGCTGGCCAATGCCGCGAGCAGCCCCGCGCGGCTGGCGGCCTTCGACGAGGTGTTCCTGATGCTGGCCGCGCTGTGCGCGCTGGCCATCTGCGCGGCCTGGCAGCTTCGGCAACCCGATCCGCAAGGGTAAGCACTTAGTAATACTTAAGCACCCATCGTTTCTAATTGTTAGCATTTGTTAGCTAATGATGGGATGAGTTTCATGCAACGCAGAAGTTTTGTCGCCGGAACGGCGGTTTTCGCAGCGGGCCTGGCCCATCTCTCGTCCGCGCAGGCGGCCGAGGCCGGGGTGACCGACACCGAGATCGTGCTCGGCAGTTCGGCCGTGCTGAGCGGTCCGCTCGGCTCGCAGATCAAGGTGGTGCACAACGGCGCCGCGCTGGCTTTCGATGCCATCAACGAACAGGGCGGCGTGGGCGGACGCAAGATCAAGCTGGTGGCGCTGGACGACGAGCTCAAGCCTGAGAAGGCGGTCGAGAACTATGGCAAGCTGCTGAACGACCACCGCGTGTTCGCCTTCTTCGGCTGCGTGGGCTCGGGCACCACGGCCGCCGCAGCCAAGCTGCTGCAGCAGAGCGGTGCGCCCAGCGTGGGCGGCTATGGCGTGGGCGACAGCGCGCGCGAGCGCGTGGCGGGTTCGGCCTACTTCGTGCGCGCCAGCAATGCACGCGAGGCGCAGGCGCTGGTCGAGCACCTGTCGACCATCGGCGTGAACAAGATCGCGATCGCCCACCTGGACAATCCCGGCGGCGTCGAGGCGGTGAAGCTGATCGAGGCGGCCATGGCCACGCACAAGCAGGCGCCCGCGCTGGTGGTGTCGGTGAAGGGCGACGGCTCGACCTCCGCGGCCGCCGGCAAGTTGCTGGCCGACAGCCAGTCCCAGGCCGTGCTGATGTACCTGGCCGGCACCGTGGCCGGCGAGGTGATCAAGGCGACCTACGCGGCCGGCAGCAAGCCGATGTTCTACGGCATGTCGATCGTGCCGGGCGAGGTCACGGCCAAGGTGGTGCAGCTGCAGGCCAGCGGCCTGGCCATCTCGCAGGTCACGCCCTACCCCTGGGGCGAGGTGGAATCCGTCACGCGCGACTACCGCCGGCTGGCCGAACGCGCGCAGGTGCCGGTGGGCTACGGCAGCTTCGAGGGCTACCTGAACGCGCTGGTGATGATCGAGGCGCTCAAGCGCACCGGCCGCGACCTGACGCGGGCCCGCCTGCATGCAACGCTGCGGGCATTCAGGCTGCGCCTGGCCGGCATGGACATCGACTTCTCCACCGGCGCCAATGCCGGCTCGCGCTTCATCGAGATGGTGCGCGTCACGCCCGAAGGCCGCTTCGTGCGCTGAACGGGCGGCCGGGTTCGCCGGGAGGGCGGCGCTCGCGCTCTAATAGCGCCATGTGCCAACTGCTTGGAATGAACTGCAACACGCCCACGGACGTGACCTTCAGCTTTACGGGCTTCGCGCAGCGCGGCGGGCGCACCGACCACCATGCCGACGGCTGGGGCATCGCCTTCTTCGAGGACCGGGGGCTGCGCCACTTCGTCGACCACATGCCCGCGAGCGAGTCGCCGGTGGCCGAGCTGATCCGGCGCTACCCGATCCAGAGCCGCAACGTCATTGCGCACATCCGCAAGGCCACGCAGGGCGCCGTCAACCTGCAGAACTGCCACCCCTTCGTGCGCGAGCTGTGGGGCCGCTACTGGGTGTTCGCCCACAACGGCGACCTGAAGGACTTCCGCCCGCGGCTGCACGGCAACTTCCACCCGGTGGGCAACACCGACAGCGAGCACGCCTTCTGCTGGATCATGCAGGAACTGGCCAAGTCGCATGCGGGCGTGCCGAGCATCGAGGAGCTCACGCTCACGCTGCGGGAGCTGGCGCCGCAGCTTGCGGGCCACGGCACCTTCAACTTCATGCTGTCGAACGGCCAGGCACTCTGGGCCCATGCCTCCACGCATCTCTGGTACGTGGAACGGCGCCATCCCTTCGTCACGGCGCAGCTGTCGGACGAAGACCTGGAGATCGACTTCGCAAAGCACACCACGCCGAACGACCGCGTGGCGGTGGTCGTGACCGCGCCGCTCACCACCAACGAAAGCTGGACCGCCTTCGCGCCCGGCGAACTGCACGTGTTCGTGGACGGGCAGCTGGCGCCGTTCTGAAACGGCCCTGCCCAGCAAGCCTCCGATTGACGACTTTTCTCTGACACTTTTCCGCAACATGGCGGGAAAGTTTCGAAATCATGGGCTTTGTTATCGAATAATAACGGTTCTCATTTGTATTACATATTGAACCGTTCCATGTCCGCTGCTCCGTTTCTCCGGCTTCGCCCGACTGTGGCCGCCTCGCTGCTGGCCCTACACGCAGTGGCCGCCCTTGCCCAGACCACCCCGGCGCAGCCGGCTCCCGCAGCGCCGGCAGCCTCGCCGTCGACAACCGGCACGCTGGCCACCATCACCGTCGAAGCCAGCGCCGACGCCTCGGCCGAAGGCCTGACCAAGCCCTACGCGGGCGGCCAGGTGGCGCGCGGCGGGCGGGTCGGCATCCTGGGCAACCAGGACATGATGAGCACGCCGTTCTCGAGCACCAGCTACACCAACGAGCTGATCCAGAACCAGCAGGCCAGGAGCGTGGCCGACGTGCTGCAGAACGACCCGACGGTGCGCGTGGCGCGCGGCTTCGGCAACTTCCAGGAGTCGTATTTCATCCGCGGCTTCATCGTCAATTCGGATGACATCGCCTACAACGGGCTCTACGGCCTGCTGCCGCGGCAGTACATCTCGTCCGAGCTGTTCGAGCGCGTGGAAGTGTTCCGCGGTGCGAGCGCGTTCCTGAACGGCGCCACGCCCTCGGGCGGTGGTATCGGCGGCAACATCAACCTGCTGCCCAAGCGCGCGCCGAACGATCCGCTCACGCAGGTCACGCTGGGCACGGCCAGCGGCTCGCAGGCCTATGCCGCGACCGACATCGCGCGCCGCTTCGGCCCCGACCAGAGCGTGGGCGTGCGCCTGAACGCCGCGCACCGCGACGGCGGCACGGGCGTGGACGGCGAAGGCGTCAAGCTCGACGTGCTCTCGGTGGGCCTGGACTGGCGCAGCCGCGATGCACGCATCTCGGCCGACATCGGCCACCAGGAGCACCGCCTGCGCAACACGCGTCCCAACGTGACGCTCGGCAGCGGCGTCACGGTGGTACCCAGGGCGCCCGACAACCGCACGAACTTCGCGCAGCCCTGGACCTATTCCTACGAGCGCGACACCTTCGGCTCGGTGCGCGGCGAGTACGACATCACGCCGGACATCACGGCCTGGGCCGCCGCCGGCGCGCGCAGCAGCTACGAGAACAACTCCCTCGCGGGCCCGACGGTCTTCAACGGCCTCACCGGAGCGGCCACCATGACCCGCTTCGACAACACGCGCGAGGACAAGGTCAAGACGGCCGAGATCGGCGTGCGCGGCAAGCTGCGCACCGGCAGCGTGGGCCACGAATGGGTGCTGGGCTATTCCTACTTCGACCTCGAGAAGAAGAACGCCTACGGCATGGGCCTGGGCGCCGGCGGCACGCTCAACACCGGCATCTACTATCCGCGCAGCTATTTCCCGCCGGCGCTGACCTACCTGGGCAACGACCTTGCCAACCCCGCGCTCAACGGCACCACCACGCTCAAGAGCCTGGCCATCGGCGACACGCTGTCCTTCATGGACGACCGCCTGCGCCTGACGCTCGGCGCGCGCCACCAGACGATCGAGACCGGCGACATCAGCTACCGCATCGTGAGCAACGGCCGGCAGACCGCCGCCGGCGGCACCGTCACCTCGTACGACCAGAGCCGCACCAGCCCGCTGGCGGGCATCGTGTTCAAGGCCAACGACCAGCTGTCGGTCTACGCGAACTACATCGAAGGGCTGGCACAGGGCGAGAGCGCGCCCGCGCAGTCCGGCGGCCAGCCGGTGCTCAACGCCGGCCAGCAGCTGCGCCCCTACGTCTCCAAGCAGAAGGAAGTCGGCATCAAGTACGACGCCGGCCAGGTCGGCGGCACCCTCGCCTTCTTCTCCACCGAGAAGCCGCGCGCCTTCGTGGAAGGCAACTACTTCTCCGCGAACGGCAAGGACCGCCACCAGGGCGCCGAGCTCAGCGTCTTCGGCCAGGTCAGCAAGGGCCTGCGGCTGCTGGGCGGCGCGACCTGGCTGGACGCCAAGCAGAAGGACACGGGCAGCAGCATCACCGACGGCAAGCGCGTGATCGGCGTGCCCAAGGCGCAGGGCAGCATCGGCGTCGAATGGGACGTGCCGGGCGTGCAGGGCCTTTCGCTCGACGGCCGCGTGGTGGCGAGCGGATCGAGCTACGCCAATGCCGCCAACACGCTGCGCGTGCCGGGCTGGACCCGCATGGACATCGGCGCGCGCTACGTGACCGAAGTGAGCGGCAAGCTGCTCACCCTGCGCGCGCGCATCGAGAACCTGGCCGACCGCAACTACTGGTCCTCGGTCGGCGGCTATCCCGGCTCCGGCTACCTGGTGCTCGGCGCGCCCCGCACGTTCAACCTCTCGGCCACGCTCGAGTTCTGATGCGCGCCCTTGCGACCGCCGTACACCGCTGGGCGGGACTGGCGGTGGCCCTGTTCCTCGTCGTCTCGGGGCTGACCGGCGCCGTCATCTCGTGGGACCACGAGATCGACGGCTGGCTCAACCGCAAGCTCTACGACACCACGAGCCGCGGCCCCTTCAAGGATCCGTTCGAGCTGGCCGCCGCGGTCGAGGCGCACGATCCGCGCGCGCGTGTCGCCTACCTTCCGCTGGGTTTCGAGGAAGGCCACGCCGCCGGCTACTTCGTGCAGCCGCGCACCGATCCGGCCACCGGCAAGCCCTTCAGGCTCGGCTACAACCAGGTGTTCGTCGACCCGGTGACCGCCGAGGTGCGCGGCCGCCGCGACTCGACCGCGATCTCGCTCAAGCCCGAGACGCTGATGCCGTTCCTGCGCAAGCTGCACTACATGCTGCACGTGCCGGCGATGTGGGGCACCGACCGGCTGGGCTACTGGATCATGGGCACGGTGGCGCTGGTGTGGCTGCTCGACAGCTTCGTCGCGCTCTACCTCACGACGCCGCGCCGGCTGCGCCGGGCGGTGCATCCGGAGCACCGGCCCGCGGGCGTCTGGTGGCAGCGCTGGAAGCCGGCCTGGACGGTGCGCTGGGCGGCCGGCGGCTACAGGCTCAACTTCGACCTGCACCGCGCGGGCGGGTTGTGGATGTGGCTGCTGATCATCGTCATCGCCTTCACCTCGTTCTCGCTGAACCTCTACAAGGAGGTGTTCCACCCAATGCTCTCGCTGGTGTCGAAGACCACGCCGGGTCCGTCGGCGCTGGTGCCGCTCGCGCCGCTGGGCACGCGCATCGAGCCCGCCATCGGCTTTCGCGAGATCGTGGCGCAGGCCGATGCCGAGGCCCGGCGCCGCGGCTGGACGACGCCGCTGGGCGGCGTGTTCTACAACGCGCGCGGCGGCTTCTACAACATCTCGTTCTTCGACCGTGCCTCGCACGACGACAGCGACGGCATGGGTTTGTCGAATCTCTACCTCGACGGGCGCGACGGCCACCTGATCGGCAGCAACCGGCCGTGGCACGGCACCGCGGCCGACGTGTTCGCGCAGCTGCAGCTGCCGCTGCATGGCGGGCGCATCCTCGGGCTGCCGGGACGCATCCTGATGTCGGCCATGGGGCTTGCGGTGGCGATGCTGTCGATCACGGGCATCGTGATCTGGGCGCGCAAGCTGCGCTCGCGGCGGCTGCAGGACCGGCGCGAGCGCGAACCGGCCGGCGCGGCGCCGGCGCTCAGGCAGGGCGCAGGGTTTTCTCCAGCGCGTCGATGAACATCGCCGGCACGTCGAAGCCGGTCTGTTCGGTGATCTCCTGGAAGCAGGTCGGGCTGGTCACGTTGATCTCGGTCACGGAATCGCCGATCACGTCGAGCCCGATCAGCAGCAGGCCGCGCGGCGCGAGGGCGCGGCCCACGGTTTCGGCGATCTCGCGGTTGCGCGGCGTGAGCGGCTGCGCCACGCCCTTGCCGCCGGCCGCCAGGTTGCCGCGCACTTCGGAGCCCTGCGGAATGCGCGCCAGCACGAAGGGCGCCGGCTCGCCCGCGATGATCAGGATGCGCTTGTCGCCCTGCACGATGTCGGGCACGAAGCGCTGCACCATGATGGTCTCGGCGCCGTTCTTGTTGAGCGTCTCGACAATGGAGCCGAGGTTCAGCGCGTCCTGCCTGACGCGGAAGATGCCCATGCCGCCCATGCCGTCGAGCGGCTTGAGGATGATGTCGCCGTGCTCGGCATGGAAGTCGCGCACGGCCTGCGCGCTGCGCGTGACCAGCGTGGGCGTGGTGAACTGCGGAAACTCCATGATCGCGAGCTTCTCGGGATGGTCGCGCAGCGCGCGCGGCTTGTTGACCACGTGCGCGCCTTCGCGCTCGGCCTGCTCGAGCAGGTGGGTGGCGTAGATGTACTCGGCGTCGAAGGGCGGGTCCTTGCGCATGAGCACCGCGTCGAAGTCCTTCAGCGCCTTCGACTCGCGGATGTCCTCGCGGTACCAGGCCTTGCTGTCGCCGGTGAGCGTGATCTGCTGCACGTTGGCCGTGACCAGCCCGCCCGACACCCACTGCAGGTCTTCCGGCAGGCAGGCCGCGATGCGGTGCCCGCGGCGCTGGGCCTCGCGCATCATCGAGAAGGTGGTGTCCTTGTAGATCTTGAAATGATCGAGCGGATCGGCGACGAAGAGGATGTTTTTCATCTGGGAGTCTTTCCGGCGCCGGGGGTGGCCGCCATGTTGCTGCTGTCTGGCGCGATGTTGCCGGAAGCGGCGATGCCCTTGCCGGCGGAGGCCTTTGTGCGCCCGGCCTGCTGCACGGCGAGCGCG
This sequence comes from Variovorax sp. SPNA7, assembly GCF_033807855.1. NCBI lineage: Bacteria > Pseudomonadati > Pseudomonadota > Betaproteobacteria > Burkholderiales > Comamonadaceae > Variovorax > Variovorax sp. SPNA7. The sequence goes on along the minus strand of NZ_CP138513.1, from coordinate 495,718 downwards.
AGAGCGCCCGCCACCACGCCCCAGAAGGCCGAGCCGATGCCCGCGATCGCCACGCCCGAGAGCGTGACCAGGAAGGTGATGACCGCGGCCTCGCGGTGCGGCTCGTCGCGCACCGCGGCAGCCAGCCCGCTGCCGATGGTGCCCAGCAGCGCCAGGCCGGCAATGGCGGCGACCAGCTCTTTCGGAAAGGCCGTGAGCAAGCCGGTGACCGCCGCGCCGAAGAATGCGATCACCACGTAGAGGGCGCCGCAGCTCACCGCGGCCGTGTAGCGGCGCGCCGGGTCTTCGTGCGCCTCGCGGCCCATGCAGATGGCGGCGGTGATGGCGCCCAGGTTCAGGGCAAAGGCGCCGAAGGGCGCGAGCACCAGCGTGGCAAGGCCGGTCGCCGTGATGAGCTTGCTGACCGGCAGGTCGCCATAGCCCGCGGCGCGGATGGCCGCCACGCCCGGCAGGTTCTGCGATGCCATGGTGACGATGAAGAGCGGCAGCGCCAGGCTCACGATGGCCTGCCAGCTGAACACCGGCATGGTGAACACCGGCCAGGTGAGCGAGAACTGCACCGCCGACCCGCTCATCTCGCCGCGCGCCGCCACGAAGGCAATGGCCACCAGCAGCGTGAGCGGCACCGCATAGCGCGGCAGCAGGCGCCTGGCCACCAGGTAGGTGCCGAGCATCAGCAGCACCAGCGGCAGCGCGGTTCTCGCGGCGATGAACGCGTCGAGCCCGAAGCGCGCGAGCACCCCGGCCAGCAGGGCGGCGGCAATGGCCATCGGGATCCTGTTCATCACGCGCTCGAACCATCCCGTGGCGCCCGCCAGCACGACCAGCACGGCGCAGGCGATGAAGGCGCCGACCGCCTCGCCCATGCCATAGCTGCCGGCCGCCACGGCGAGCACCGCGGCGCCGGGCGTGCTCCAGGCGATCATCACCGGCTTGCGCCACCACAGCGACAGCACGATGGACGGCAGGCCCATGCCGATGCCCAGCGCCCACATCCACGAGGCCGCAAGCTCGGGCGTGGCGCCGAAGGCCTGCGCGGCCTGGAACACGATGGCCACCGAACTCGTGAAGCCCACGAGCACCGCGACGAAGCCCGCGGTGAAGGCCGAGAGGCTCAGATCCTTGAAAAAACGCATCGGGCGATTGTGCCGGGGACGCCCCGGCTCCGCCCAACGGCCCTGGTTCAGGCCGCGCCCAGGTAGGCCTTGGCCAGCGCGCCATCGGCGGCGATCTCGGATGCACTGCCCTCTGCCACGATGCGGCCGCCCTCGATCACATAGGCCCGGTCGCACAGCGCCAGCGCGAGCGCCGCCATCTGGTCGACCAGCACCACCGTGAGACCCTCGCCGCGCAGCGCATCGAGCGCCCCGAACAGCTCCAGGATGACCTTCGGCGCCAGGCCCAGCGAAGGCTCGTCCAGCAGCAGCACGCGCGGCTTCGACATCAACCCGCGCGCAATGGCGAGCATCTGCTGCTCGCCGCCTGAAAGCAGGCCGGCGCGCTGGTGCAGGCGCTCGCGCAGCCGCGGAAAGCGCTCGAGCATGCTTTCCGTCCGCGCTTCGATGTCGCGGCTGTCAAGGAACGCCCCGAGCCGGATGTTGTCGCGCACGCTGAGCTCCGGAAACACCTGCCGGCCCTCGGGCACCAGCACCAGACCGCGCGCCACGATGCGCTCCGCCGGCAGGCCCGCGAGCTCGGTGCCTTCGAGATGGATGCCGCCCCGCACCGGGCGATGCAGCCCGGCCAGCGCCCGCATGAGCGTGGACTTGCCTGCGCCGTTGGCGCCCAGCAGCGCCACCAGCTCGCCGCGGCGCACGCGAAGATCGATGCCGTGCAGCACCGGCTCGGCGCCGTAGCCGGCGACGAGCGCGCCGACCCCGAGCAGCTCGGGCGCGTCGACCGGCAACACGGCGCGCGGAGCCTTGTCCATGGAGGCGTCCGCCGCCAGCGCGTCGCCGAGATAGGCCTTGCGCACCGCCGGGTCGGACTGGATCGCGGCCACGTCGCCCACCGCCAGCCGGTGGCCTGCATCGAGCACCACGATGTGGTCCGAGATTCCCATGACCAGCTCCATGTCGTGCTCGACCAGCAGCACGCCGATGCCCGCCGCCGCGATGCGCCCGAGCAGTTGCGCGAGCCGCGCCTTGTCTTCGCGCGAAAGGCCGGCCGCGGGCTCGTCGAGCAGCAGCGCCTGCGGGGCAGTGGCCAAGGCCCGCGCGATCTCCACCAGCCGCCGGTCGACGTGCGCGAGGTCCGCGGCGGGCGCATCGGGCGAGCCCGCATAGCCGCAGAAGGCCAGCAACTGCCGCGCCTGCGTGCGCGCGGCAGCCGAGCGGAAACGGCGCGCACCCAGCAACGGCCCGAGCGCGCCGCGGCCGAGCGCCAGCGCGACGTTGTCCTCCACGCTCAGGCTGCCGAACAGCTGCGAGGTCTGGTAGGTGCGCGCCACGCCGGCACGCGCGATGCGGAAGGCGCGCAATCCCTGCAGCGCCGTGCCGCCCAGCCGGAAAGCGCCGCCGGTGGGCCGGTAGAAGCCGCTCAGCATGTTGAGCACCGTGGTCTTGCCGGCGCCGTTCGGCCCGATCAGGCTCGTGATGCCGCCCGCGCGGGAGGCAAAGGCCAGGCCGCTCACCGCGCGCACGCCGCCGAACTGCATCGTGAGCCCTTCGGTGCTGATGGGTTCGCCCGTGCCGCGCCACGGCAGCGCCGCGGCTTCGTTCGCCGGAGCCGGCAGCGGCCCGGCCGGCTTCGAGAAACGGGCCACCGCGCGCCGCCAGAGCCCGGCGGCGCCGTCGGGTGCCGCCCACAGCACCACCAGCAGCAGCAGGCCGAAGAAGAGCAGCCGGTATTCCTCGAGGCTCGCGAGCACTTCCGGCAGCAGGCCGACGACCAGTGCGCCGACCAGCGGCCCGCCCACCGAGCCGGCGCCGCCGATCATCACCACCAGCACGAAGAGAATCGACTGGCCGAAGCCGAAGGTATGTGGCGTGACAAAGCCCGAGAGCGGCGCGAACAGCCCACCCGCCACACCCGCGCACAGCGCGGAAATCGCGAAGGCCACGGTCTTGATGCGCAGCGGATCGAGGCCGATGGATTCGGCCGCCGTCTCGCTGTCGCGCACCGCGCGCATGGCCGCGCCCCAGCCGCCGCGCGACAGCAGCGCGAACGCCGCCAGCGCCACGCCGGCCGTGAGCACCGCCAGCATGGCAGCGGCGCGCTCGCCCTGCGCCAGGCCGCCGAGCACCGGACCCGCAATGCCCATGATGCCGTTCTGCCCGCCGGTGAGATCGCGCGCCTCGACGATCGCATGCTCCACGATGAAGCCGAAGGCGATGGTGATCATCGCGAGGTACGGCCCCTTCGCGCGCAGGGCCGGCAGCGCCAGCAGCGCGCCCATGGCCCCCGCAATGAGCGCGCCTGCCGGCCAGGCGGCCCAGAAGCTCCACCCGGCCTTGCTCGTGAGAACGGCGACCGCATACGCGCCGATGGCATAGAAACCCACATGGCCGAACGACATCTGCCCCGTCAGCCCGAGCAGCACGTTGAGGCCGATGCCGACAATCGCGAGCAGCGCGACGTTGGCAAGCACGAACACGTAGTACCCGTTGACGGTGGCAGCGAGCGCAACGCCCGCTGCCATGGCCAGTGCAAGGGCGATCAGCGCGGGCCAGCGCATGCCGGTTGCGCGGCTCATACCTTCTTCACCGCCGCGCGTCCGAAGAGCCCCTGGGGCCGCAGCGCGAGCACCAGGATCACCAGGCCGAAGGTCAGGATCTGCGTGTAGCCCGAGCCCAGGGTGGCGGTGATCAGCGCCTCGGCCAGCCCGAACAGCAGGCCCGCGACCATCACGCCCCACGCACTCGTGATGCCGCCGAGGATGGCCACCGCAAAGGCCTTGAGGCCGAAGAGCGTGCCCATGTCCGCCTGCACGTTGAAGAGCGGCGCAATCAGCACCCCCGCCACGCCCGCGAACAGCGCCGACAGCGCAAAGGCCGCAGCCACCGCCCGCCGGATCGGTATGCCCATGAGCCGCGCCGCCGCCGGGTTCTGCACCACGGCGAGCATGCCGATGCCCCAGCGCGTGCGGCGCGCCACCACATGCAGCGCGGCAGCCAGCGCGAGCCCCACCGCCGGGATCAGCAGCTGCAGCGGATACACGCCCAGGCCGACCTCGCCCAGCTGCAGCGGCGTCAGTGCCAGCGAGGACGGCAGGCTGCGCGGCTCCTTGCCGAAAGTGAACATCACGAGGTTGTCGACCACGATGCCGAGCGCCACCGTGGCCATGAGCCAGGCTTCGGAGCCGCGGCTCGCGAACGGTCGCACGGCCACGAACTCGACCACCAGCCCGTACGCGCCGCACAGCAGCAGCGCGAACAGCACCGCCAGCGGCATCGGCCAGCCGAGCGTCTGCGCGAACCAGAAGGTGAAGACCGCGCCGAGCATCATCGCGCTGCCCTGCGCGAAGTTGACCGTGCCCGAAACGGCGAAGGTGACGTAGAAGCCGAGGGCGATCAGCCCGTACATGCTTCCGAGCCCCAGCCCGCTGATCCATGCGGAAAGCAGCATTGCGCGCGGTGCCGTTCTCTTTTATTTCGCAGCGACCATGCCCACCGGCAGGATGCGGTTGTCGATGAACTGTGCCCACACGTAGTCGCTCGCGGTGACGGCGTCGTGCACGGTGGGCGAAAAGGGCTTGTCGTAGGTCTTGATGAGGCCTTCGTACTTGCCGATCCTGTAGAAGCCCTGGCGCACCGCATCGCCATCGGTCGAGCCGGCGGCGGCGATGGCGAGCGCGGCAAGCTGCATGCCGTCATAGGCATTGGCCACGCCCACGGCCGGCGTGATGTCATCCGGGCCCTTGATGGCCGGGTACCTGGCCTTGAGCGCGGAAATCACCTTTTCTCCGACCGGCGACTGCTTGCCGAAGAAGCTGTAGGTCTGCACGAAGTGCACGTTCTTTCCATTGGGGCCGGCCAGTTCCGTGAAGCGCCCGCCCGCGGGGCCCCAATGCGAGACGATGGGCACCTGCCAGCCCATGCGATCGAGCGACTTCACCACCTGTGCCGAGGGGCCGACGTTGCCCACCATGAAAAGCGTGTCGGCGCCGGCAGCCTTCAGGCGCGTGAGCTGGGGCACCACGTCGACGTCGTTGCCGTCGAACTTCTCGACGCCCACCGCCTTCAGCCCCTTGGCCGCGAGTGCGGCGTGCAGGCCCTTCTCATTCGACTCGCCCCATGGGTTGTTGACGAGAATCATGCCGAACTTGCTTGTCTTGAAGTTCTTCTGCGCGTAGTCGAGCATGCCGACGTTGACGATCTCGTCGACCGCCGACACGCGGAAGGCGTAGTTGGGATTCGCGCCGTTCTTCGTGATCGGCGTGCCCGCGGCCCAGGGGCCCATGAACGGCACCTTCTCCTGGTTGGCGACCGGCACGATCGCCATCGACACCGGCGTGTCGAGCCCGCCGAACAGCACGGCCACCTTTTCCTTGAAGATCAGCTCGCGCGCCGCCACCACGCCCTTGGCGGGATTGGCCTCATCGTCGCGGCGCACCAGTTCGAGCTTGCGGCCACCGAGCAGGCCGCCCTTGGCATTGATCTCGTCGATGGCCACCGCGAGCCCGCGCGTGATGGCTTCGCCGGCCAGCGCCGATTGGCCCGAGAGGGCCGTGACAAGCCCGATCCTGATGGGATCGGCAGCGAACGCGGTGCCGGATGCGAGGCAGGCCGCAGCGACGGCAAGGCAAAGATGGCGACGGTTGAGGCGGGTCATGGCGGACTCCTGATCGAACGGGGGACAGCAGGTGGTGCACCCAACAGGGTGCATTGGAATTCGCCGAAGCGAGTGGCCCGATCGAATGCAAGCGCCATGCCAAGTCAACAATTTCCAATACAAATTGTCGACAATCCATTGCCATTCGCGTTGACGATCGGCATGAGAATTGCTGCAGCACCGTCGTGCTTCCCGCCATGCACCGCCATGGCCTACCTGCTGGAGAACCCATGAATACGCCTGCTTCGTCCGACGCGCACACATTGCCGCTCCCTTCCACGCCTGCCGAGGTGGTCGACGAATTCCTTCGCCTCGTGATGATTCCCGACCCGCAATCGGCATCGCGCTTCACCGCGCCCGACATCCGCATCCGCTTCACCGGCAACCGCGAGATGCAGGCGCCCGGCGACACCTCGGCCTTCAATGCGAAGCGCTACGCCTGGGTGAAGAAGAAGATCGAGCGCACCGAAGTGGTGGCGGGCGGCACGCCCGAGGAAACCGTGGTCTACAGCCTCGGCACGCTCTACGGCGCCTGGCCCGACGGCACCGCCTTCGAGGGCAACCGCTATGTCGACCGCTACGTGGTGCGCCACGGCCTCATCAGCCGCATGGACGTGTGGAACGACAGCGCCGAGTGGCTGCTGGCGCGCGCCGGCCTGGCGGTGCTGTGAGGCGGGGCGCATGACCGCACGCTGGCCCGAGCGGCTGCCCACGCATGGCCGCTTCGGCTACAGCCCGATCACGCGGCGGCCCGACTACACCTGGCCGAACGGCGCACGGCTGGCCGTGTACATCGGCTTCAACATCGAGCATTTCGCGTTCGGCGACGGCCTGGGCGCCTGCATCGGCCCGGCCTCGCCGCAGCCCGACGTGCTGAACCACGGCTGGCGCGAATACGGCAACCGCGTGGGCGCCTGGCGCTGCCTCGAACTGTTCGATGCGCTGGCCCTGCCGGCGGGTGCGCTCATCAATACGGCGCTCTACGACCACTGCCCGGAACTGGTGCAGGCCTGCGTCGCGCGCGGCGACGAGCTGATCGGCCACGGCCACAGCAACGCGGAGCGCCAGGGCGCATGGGACGAGGCGCACGAGCGCGCACTGCTGTCGCGCTGCCGCGAACGCATGCAGCGCGAAAGCGGCCAGGCGCCGGCCGGATGGCTGTCGCCGTGGATCTCGGAAAGCGCCGTGACGCCCGACCTGCTGGCCGAGACCGGCTACGGCTACACGCTCAACTGGTGCCACGACGACCAGCCGGTGCGCATGCGCACGCGCGGCGGCGGCTCGATCTGGTCGGTGCCGTATCCGCAGGAGCTCAACGACATTCCGATGATCGTGGGCCGCCTCATGGACGCCAGGGACTTCAGCGCGATGGTGATCGACAACTTCGACGAGATGCGCGAGCAGTCGCGCGCGCAGCCGCTGGTGATGGGCCTCGCGCTGCATCCCTACATCGTCGGCCAGCCCTACCGGCTGCGCCACCTGCGCACTGCGCTGGCGCACCTGGCGCGTGCGCGCGACCGCGGCGACGTCTGGTTCACCACGCCCGGGGCGATCGCGTCGCACATGCAGCAGCTTGCAGCGGACCGGCCGGCGGACTTCGGATGAGCCGCCGGATGCACGCCGCACGCGCTCGATAATGAGCGGATTCCCTCATCGCCTGTTCCATGCCCCGCTCCTCCTTGCCAGCCAAGCCCGCCATCGCATCGCGCCCCGCGCGGCGCAAGCTCCCGTCCACCGACGGCACCGCAGCGAAGAATGACGACCACGGCGACGTCGAGGAACGCATCTACCGCTCGGTCTTCGAAGGCGTGACCAGCCAGCGCCTCGCGCCCGGCACCAAGCTGCCGGAGGCCTCGCTGTGCGAGCTGTTCGGCGTCAGCCGCGCGCTGGTGCGCAAGGTGCTGCAGCGGCTCGCGCACGACCACATCGTGGAACTGCGGCCGAACCGCGGCGCCATCGTTGCCATGCCCTCGCCCGAGGAAACGCGGCAGATCTTCGAAGCGCGCCGCGCGCTCGAGGCCGCGCTGGTGCGCATGGCGGTGCGCAACGCCACGCGCCCCGAAATCGCCGAGCTGCGGCGCCACCTGAAGGAAGAGCATGCGGCGATGCACCGTTATGCGCAGCCCGAGTGGGCGCGCCTGGCCAGCACCTTTCACCTGCGCGTGGCAAAGCTCGCGCGCAATCCGATCCTGGAGCGCTACCTGAGCGAACTCATGTCGCGCTGCTCGCTGATCGTGGCGCTCTACGAACCGCCCGGCAACGCATCGTGCGAGCACGGCGAGCATGCGAGCGTGGTCGATGCCATTGCGCGCGGCGACGCGGACGAGGCCGTGCGCCTGATGGAAGAGCACCTGCTGGTGCTCGAGAAGAACATCGCGCTCGACCGGCCCGCTTCGCAGCGCAGCCTGGGGCAGATGCTGGGGCTGGGCTGAGCGGCGGGCTGCCTGCCGCCGCCGGGCCCACCGTCATCATCAGATCTCGATCTTCGAGCCCAGCTCCACCACCGCGTTGTTCGGCAGCCCGAGGAACGCGGCGGCACCGCTCGCGTTGTGGTGCATCTGCGCGAACAGCTTCTCGCGCCATGGCGCCATGCCGCTGCCCAGCGTGGGAATGACGACGTCGCGCGAGAGGAAGTAGCTCGTCGTCATGGGCTCGAGCTGGCAGCCGCGCAGGCGCGCGTTGTCGAGCGCGCGCGGCAGGTCGATGTCGTTCTTGAAGCCGTAGTGCACGATGACCTGCCAGCAATGGTGGCCGAGCGCCTCGATCTCGATGCGCTTGTCCATCGGTATCCAGGGCACCTCGTGGTTGCGCACGGTCACGAACAGGTTCTGCTCGTGCAGCACCTTGTTGTGCTTGAGGTTGTGCAGCAGCGCGTTGGGCACCACGCCGGGTTCGGCGGTGAGGAACACCGCGGTGCCGTCCACGCGCGCGGGCGGGCTCTCGAACACCGAATCGAGAAAGGCCTTCAGCTCGATCGCGTCGGCGCGCTGCACCTCGCCCATCAGGCGGCGGCCTTCCTTCCAGGTGATCATCAGGGTGAACACGGCGCCACCGATCACCAGCGGGAACCAGCCGCCCTCGAACAGCTTGAGCAGGTTCGACGCGAAGAACAGGAAGTCGACCACGAAGAACACCGCGGTCGACGCAATGCACAGCGCCAGCGGCAGCTTCCAGGCGTAGCGGATCACGAAGAAGGTCAGGATCGTGGTGATCAGCATGTCGGTGGTCACGGCGATGCCGTAGGCCGCGGCCAGGCTGCTCGACGAACGGAACATGACCACCGCCAGCACGATGGCCACGAACAGCCCCCAGTTGACCAGCGGAATGTAGATCTGCCCCGCCGTGCGCACGCTCGTGTGCTCGATGTTCAGGCGCGGCAGGTAGCCCAGCTGGATGACCTGGCGCGTGACGCTGAAGGCGCCCGTGATGAGCGCCTGCGACGCGATAACCGTGGCCGCCGTGGCCAGCAGCACCAGCGGAATGAGCGCCCATTCGGGCGCCATCATGAAGAACGGGTTCTTCACGGCCTCGGGGTTCTCCAGCAGCAGCGCGCCCTGGCCGAAGTAGTTGAGCGTGAGCGCCGGCATCACGACCGTGAACCACGCCACGCGGATCGGCCGCTTGCCGAAGTGGCCCAGGTCGGCGTAGAGCGCCTCGGCGCCCGTCACGCACAGCACCGTGGCGCCCAGCAGGATGAAGCTGGTGCCCGGGTTGTCCCACATGAATTTCAGCGCGAACCAGGGGTTCAGCGACTTGAGGATTTCAGGGTGGTGAATGATCTGCGACACGCCGAGCACCGCAATTGCCAGGAACCACGCGAGCGTGATGGGCCCGAAGAACTTGCCGATGCCCGCCGTGCCGCGCTTTTGCACCACGAAGAGGCCGAACAGCACCACCAGCGTGACCGGCAGCACATAGTGCTTGAAGTGGGGCGACACCACTTCGAGGCCTTCGACCGCCGAAAGCACCGAGATGGCCGGCGTGATGACGCCGTCGCCATAGAAGAGCGAGGTGCCGAAGATGCCCACCAGCAGCAGCACGTGGCGCAGCCTGGGCTTGTCGGCCACTGCGCGCGAGGCCAGCGCCAGCATGGCGACCAGGCCGCCCTCGCCTTCGTTGTCGGCGCGCAGCACCAGCACCACGTACTTGATCGACACGATGACGGTGAGCGTCCAGAAGAACATCGACAAGATGCCGTAGACGTTCTCGACAGTGAAAGGCAGGTGGCCGTGGCCGAACACTTCCTTGACTGCATACAACACGCTGGTGCCGATGTCGCCATAGACGACACCGATGGTGCCGATGATCAAGGCGGCGGCGGAGGATTTGGGAGGTGACACGAAGTCGATGGGAAAAAGGGAGGTTGCCCGCGCGTAACCAGACGTCACACGCACCGAGACGCTGCCGCGGTGGAATTTCCAGCCGCTGCACGCGCCCTCCGCCCTTTTGTTTCCTTTGCTGTGGGGCCGCTATTTTGCCGCCGACCGACGCCCGCGCAAGCCGCCCCGGAAAATCATTCGTAGATTTCGGCGTCCGGATCGGTAGCTTCCATTTCGTAGCTCGCAGCCACCATGGCCAGGCGGCCCACCACGCCATACATGTAGAAGCGGTTCGGGGCGCTCGCGCCGGGCTTGGCGCCGGGCTGCGGCAGATGCGCGCTTTCGGAGAACGCCAGCGGCACGAAGCTCGCGCCCGGGAGCTTGAGGTTCTCGTCGGGGTTGCGCTCGGCATGCACGCGGTAGAAGCCGCCCACCACGTAGCGGTCCATCATGTAGACCACCGGCTCGGCCACGCCGTTGTGCACGCGCTCGTTGGTCAGCACGCCTTCCTGCACGATCACCTCGCGGGGCTCGCGCAGCTCCCTGGCGGCCGCGGCCGCCTTGCTGCCCGCCGAGGCCCCACGCGGCTTGCCGAGCAGGCCTTCGACTTCCTTCGCATCGCGCACCGTGACCACGCCCGGGCCGTCGCCGCCGGCATGGCCCTTGACGACGACGAAGGGCTTCTCGTTGATGCCGTATTCCTTGTACTTGCGGCGCACCTTGGTCAGCACCGCGTCCACATGGCTGGTCAGCACGTCGATGCCGCGGCCTTCGGAAAAATCGACGCCGTCGGCGCGCGCATAGATCGGGTTGATCAGCCAGGGGTCGATGCCCAGCAGCTTGCCGAAGCGCTTGGACAGCTCCTCGTAGCTGTGCAGGTGATTGCTCTTGCGCCGCACCGACCAGCCCGCGTGCAGCGGCGGCAGCAGGTACTGCTCGTGCAGGTCTTCGAGGATGCCCGGCGTGCCGGCCGACAGCTCGTTGTTGAGCAGGATGGTGCAGGGATCGAAGTTCTTGAGCCCGAGGCGGCGCTTGCTGCGCACCACCGGCTCCAGGCACACGGTTTCGCCGTTGGGCAGCTCGATCTTCTTGGGCGACTTAATGGCCGGATCGATCGACCCCACGCGCACGTTGAGTCCCGCCATGTGGAAGATCCGCACCAGCTGGGCGACGTTGGCGAGGTAGAAGGTGTTCTTCGAGTGGTTCTCGGGAATGACGAGCAGGTTGCGCGCCTCCGGGCAGATCTTCTCGATGGCCGCCTGCGCGGCCTGCACTGCCAGCGGCAGCATCTCCTTGGTGAGATTGTTCCAGCCGCCCGGGAACAGATTGGTGTCGACCGGCGCCAGCTTGAAGCCCGCGTTGCGGATGTCGACCGCGCTGTAGAACGGCGGCGTGTGCTCCATCCATTCGAGGCGGAACCAGCGCTCGATGGCGGGCGTGGAGTCGAGTACCCGCTGTTCCAGTTCGTTGATCGGGCCGGTCAGGGCGGTGACGAGATGCGGAACCATGCGGCGGCCTTGTTGGATTTGTACTTGAAAGGTAGAGCGGAATTGTAGGATTTGGGGATGGCCGCCCCAATGACAAGACTACGTAGAGCGGACTTGGTTCAGTCCGCCCGCTTCCGGTGCATCAGCTGCGCACTTCGCCCTGCCCGAGCACCACGTACTTGAGCGAGGTCAGCCCTTCGATGCCGACCGGTCCGCGCGCATGGAACTTGTCGGTGCTGATGCCGATTTCCGCCCCCAGGCCGAACTCGAAACCGTCCGCGAAGCGTGTGCTCGCATTGACCATGACGCTGGCCGAATCGACCTCGCGCAGGAAACGCTGCGCATGCACGTGGTCGCGCGTGACGATCGCGTCGGTGTGGTGGCTCGAGTAGCGGTTGATGTGCGCAATGGCCTTGTCGACCCCTTCGACCACCTTGATGCTGATCACCGCGGCCAGGTATTCCTCGGACCAGTCGGATTCGACCGCGTCGACGACTCTTGCGCCCGAGCCGGCCAATGCCTCGTCGGCGCGCAGGATGCGGGCCGCCACGGGGTCGCAGCGCATTTCGACGCCCTTGGCCGCGAAGATGGCGGCGATGCGGGGCAGGAAGTCTTCCGCCACCACCGCCGACACCAGCAGGCCTTCGGCCGCATTGCAGGGGCTGTATTTCTGCGTCTTGGCGTTGTCGACGATGCGCAGCGCCATCTCGAACTCGGCCGTGTCGTCCACGTAGACATGGCAATTGCCGTCCAGGTGCTTGATGACCGGCACCTTGGCATCGCGGCTGATGCGCTCGATCAGGCCCTTGCCGCCGCGCGGGATGATCACGTCGACGAACTCGGGCATGGCGATGAGCTGGCCCACGGCTTCGCGGTCGGTGGTCTGCACCAGTTGCACCGCGTCGACCGGCAGGCCGGCCTCGGCCAGCGCGCCGGACACCAGCAGCGCCAGCGCCTTGTTCGACTCGATGGCTTCGGAGCCGCCGCGCAGGATGGCGGCGTTGCCGCTCTTGATGGCCAGGCTCGCGGCCTCGATGGTCACGTTGGGGCGGCTCTCGTAGATCATGCCGAAGACGCCGATCGGCACGCGCATCTGGCCCACGCGGATGCCGCTGGGCTGCTGCTTCATGCCGATGATCTCGCCGATCACGTCGGCCATGCCGGCGAGCTGCTCGCAGCCCAGCGCCACGGTCTCGATGACCTTGGGCATGAGCTTGAGGCGGTCGACCATCGGCGCCGAAAGACCGGCGGCCGTGGCGCGCGCCAGATCCTTCTCGTTGGCCTCGGCCAGGCCCGGGCCGGCTTCGCGCAGGCGCTTGGCCAGGGCCTTCAATGCTCTGTTTTTGGTAGCTGCATCCGCACGGGCCATGAGGAATGCGGCGGTTTTTGCCTGCAGGCCGAGGGTCTGCATGTGCTCGCTGACGTTGAACGCGTTCATGCGGGCATTTTCCTGCATTTGGATCAACCCCAGGCTTCGCCCATTTGCCGTGTTGTCCCCTCTCCCTCCGGGAGAGGGCTAGGGTGAGGGCCGCGGCACCAGAAGACGCGCGATGCGATGAAGGCCGCCGGCCCTCACCCCAACAACCCTCTCCCGGAGGGAGAGGGAGCTGGGCCGCTGCTGCAGGCGCGGCACAGCATCAGCGCCAGCCGCTGCAGCGCCTGCCAGCCGCCGGCGGGCCAGTCGGGCTGCTTCAGCCCCTTGCAGATGCCGTCCACCACATGGGCCGCGCGCAGCAGCCGGGCCAGCAGGCGGTCGTCGAGGCGGGGCAGCACGCGCTCGAAGGCGCGCTCGCGCGGGCCCCAGATGCGGTTCTCGCGCAGCGCCATGGGCAGCGGCCGGCCCGCGGCCATGGCGTCCTTCACGCGCTTGAGCGCGCGGATGTCCTCCGCGATCGTGTAGTGCACCAGCACCTCGGCCTCGCCTTCGGCCTGCAGGCCGTCGAGCATGCGCGCCACGCGCTGCGGGTTGCCGGCCAGCACGGCCTCGGAGAGCTTGAAGACGTCGTAGCGCGCCACGTTGTTGACCGCGCCTTCGACCTGCTCCCAGCTCAGCTCGCCGGCCGGATGCAGCAGGGCGAGCTTCTGGATTTCCTGGTGGGCGGCCAGCAGGTTGCCCTCGACGCGGTCGGCAAAGAACTGCAGCGTGCGCTGGCCTTCGTCGCCGGGCATCACGCGCTGGCCCTGCAGGCCCAGGCGCTGCGCGATCCACTGCGGCAGCGCGTTGCGTTCGATCGGGTCGACCTGCAGGCTCACGCCGTTGTTCTCGAGCGCCGAGAACCAGGCGCCGGTGCGCGTAGCCTTGTCCAGCCGCGGCAGCATCACCAGCGTGAGCGTGCTGTCGTTGCCCTGCGCGGCCTCGGCCAGCTGCTGCAGCGCGGTGCTGCCGTCCTTGCCGGGCTTGCCCGAGGGAATGCGGATCTCGACGATCTGCTTGTCGGCGAACAGCGAGAGCGAGCCGCCCGCGGCAAGCACCGCGCTCCAGTCGAAGTGCGCGCCGGCCACGGTGTAGGAGCTGCGCTCCGTATAGCCCGCCACGCGTGCCGCGGCGCGGATGGCGTCGGCCGCCTCCTGCGCGAGCAGCGGCTCGTCGCCATGGATCGTGTAGAGGGACTTCAGCCCCTTCTGCAGATGGGAGCCCAGTTGGGCACTGGCAAGTTGCATGGAATGTGCGGCAGGCGCGCTCGTGCCGCCTAGAGTTCCTTGACGGCCGCGAGGCGGCGCATCAGCTGCTGTGCAATGTCGGCCTGCATGTCGCGGTACAGCAGCTCGGCTTCGCCTTCCTTGGCAAGCGCGTTGGTTTCGTTGAAGCTCAGGTCGCGCGTCTGCGACACCTCGGTGGGCGCGAGCAGCATCTTGCCGCCCGGCGTGCGCAGGCTGAAGCGAACGCGCAATTGCAGCTGCAGCTCGCGCAGCAGGCCCGCCGAATTGGTCGAGATCACGATGCGGTCGCGGCTCTCGCCCAGGATCTCGAGGATCGCGTCGGCGCTCTGGGCCTGCTCGGGCGGCACCAGCGTGACGGTGCCGGCGGCGCGCATCTCGCGCCGCAGCCGGTTGATCAGTTCCGAATTGCCCGACAGCGACAGCGTCTTGAACGCGAACACCGGCGCCTTGCGCAGTTCGAACCCGCAGCCGGCCAGCGCGAGGCTGGCACCCGCGGCGGCCAGGCCCATGAGAAAGCCGCGGCGCGGCAGCGGGGCGTTGCGATTGTTCATGCTTCTATCGTTCGTTTCGTTCAGATGACCACGTTGACCAGCCGGCCGGGAACCACGATGACGCGCTTGGCCGGCGCGCCTTCGGCGAACTTGACGAAGTCGTCGCACGAGAGCGCGAGCGATTCGATCTCGGCCTTGGAGGCGCCGGCCGGCACGCGCAGCGCGCCGCGCAGCTTGCCGTTGACCTGCAGCATGAGCTCGATCTCGTCCTGCTCGAGCGCGGCCACGTCCACCACGGGCCAGGGCGCGTCGAGCAGGTCGCCCAGTTCCTTGTCGTAGCCGAGCTGCTGCCAGAGCTGGCAGGCGATGTGCGGCGTGGCCGGATACAGGCAGCGCAGCAGGATGCCCAGGCCTTCGCGCAGCGCGGCGGCATCGCCGGCGCTGCCGTCGGGCTTGAAGCCTTCCAGCGCGTTCAGGAGCTTCATCGCGCCCGACACCACCGTGTTGTATTGCATGCGCTGGTAGTCGTAGTCGACCTGGCGCAGCACGGTGTGCACTTCGCGGCGCAGCGCCTGCGCGGCCTTGCCGAAAGCCTGGCCGCCGAACGCCACCGGGGCCACGTCCGCCTGCGCCACGCCGAAGTTCCAGACCCGGCGCAGGAAGCGGTAGCTGCCCTCGACGGCCGCGTCGTTCCACTCGAGCGTGGCCTCGGGCGGCGCGGTGAACATGGTGTACAGGCGCGCGGTGTCGGCGCCGTACTTCTCGATCAGGTCCTGCGGGTCGACGCCGTTGCGTTCGCTCTTGCCCATCTTGCCGACACCGCCGTACTCGACCTTGGTGCCGTCCGCGGTGGTGCCGCCGACGATGCGGCCCTGCGCGTCGAGCGTGGGCGTGACCTCCAGCGGCGGGTGGTAGCTCTTGCCGCCCCGCTCGTCGCGGTGGTAGTAGATGTGGTTGAGCACCATGCCCTGCGTGAGCAGCTTGCTGAAGGGCTCGTCGACCTTCACCAGGCCCAGGTCGCGCATCACCTTGGTCCAGAAGCGCGCATACAGCAGGTGGAGGATCGCGTGCTCGATGCCGCCGATGTACTGGTCCATCGGCATCCAGTAGTCGGCGCCCTCGGCGACCATGGCCTGGTCGTTCTTCGGGTCGCAGTAGCGCATGAAGTACCACGAGCTGTCGACGAAGGTGTCCATGGTGTCGGTCTCGCGCCGCGCGGGCTTGCCGCAGACCGGGCAGACGACGCCGGCATGGAAGCCTTCATGCTTGTGCAGCGGGTTGCCGGAGCCGTCGGGCACGCAATCCGTCGGAAGCACCACGGGCAGGTCCTGCTCGGGCACCGGCACCGCGCCGTGCTCGTCGCAATGGATGATCGGGATCGGCGTGCCCCAGTAGCGCTGGCGGCTCACGCCCCAGTCGCGCAGGCGCCAGGTGGTCTGCATCTCGCCCAGGCCCTTCTGGGCGAGCGCATGCGCCACGGCGGCCACGGCCTCCTTGTGGGTCATGCCGCTGAAGTTGTCGGAGTTGATGGTGACGCCGCGCTGCTTGTCGCCGTACCAGTCCTGCCACTTGTGATAGTCGAAGTGCGGCTCGTCGTCGACCAGCACCACCTGGATGATCTGGATGCCGTACTTGTTGGCGAAGGCGAAGTCGCGCTCGTCGTGCGCGGGCACGCCCATCACGGCGCCGTCGCCGTAGTTGATGAGCACGTAGTTGCCGACCCACACCGGCACCTGCTCGTCGGTGATCGGGTGCGTCACGGTCAGGCCCGTGGGCACGCCTTTTTTCTCCTGCGTGGCGAGCTCGGCCTCGGTGGTGCCGCCGGCCTTGCATTCCTCGATGAAGGCCGCGACCTTGGGATCGAGCGTGGCGGCGTGCGCGGCCAGCGGATGCTCGGGCGCCACGGCGCAGAAGGTGACGCCCATGATGGTGTCGGCGCGCGTGGTGAACACGTACATGCGGCCGTCCTGGATCAGCCGGCCGCTCGCGTCCTTGATGTCGTGCGTGAAGGCGAAGCGCACGCCCTCGCTCTTGCCGATCCAGTTCTCCTGCATCAGCTTGACGCGCTCGGGCCAGCCCGGCAGCTTGTGCTGGGTGTGCTCGAGCAGTTCCTCGGCGTAGTCGCTGATCTTCAGGTAGTAGCCCGGGATCTCGCGGCGCTCGACCGTGGCGCCGGTGCGCCAGCCCTTGCCGTCGATCACCTGCTCGTTGGCCAGCACGGTCTGGTCGACCGGGTCCCAGTTGACGACCTGGGTCTTGCGGTAGGCAATGCCCTTTTCGAGCATCTTGAGGAACAGCCACTGGTTCCACTTGTAGTAGCTGGGATCGCAGGTGGCGATCTCGCGGCTCCAGTCGATCGCCAGGCCCATGGCCTGGAGCTGGCCGCGCATGTAGTCGATGTTCTCGTAGGTCCACTTGGCCGGCGGCACGCCGTTCTTCAGCGCCGCGTTCTCGGCCGGCAGGCCGAAGGCGTCCCAGCCCATGGGCATCAGCACGTTGTAGCCGCTCATGCGCAGGTAGCGCGTGAGCATGTCGTTGATGGTGTAGTTGCGCACGTGGCCCATGTGCAGCTTGCCGCTGGGGTACGGCAGCATCGAGCAGGCGTAGTACTTTTTACGGCTCGCGTCTTCGGTGACGCGGTAGGCATCGGCGGCGCTCCATTGCGCCTGGGCAGCGGACTCGACGTCGCTGGGTTTGTAGCTGGGGTTCATGGCGGTTCGGCAAGACCCGGCGCGGGGTGGCCGGGGAAGGCGGATTATCGCGCCCGGGCGGCCGCCCGGCCGGCAGACTCTAGACTTGAGGCACGTAACCTGCGTGTTGCCCAGGGCAATGCCGGCCTTTCGGCAGATTTTCGTACCGCCTGGAATGCCATGAAACTGTTCCTGAAACACCTCGCCCTGGGCCTTGCGGCCGCCGCCGGCCTGGCCGTGATGCCGCTCCATGCGCAGCCGAGCGGCGACAGGCCGCTGCGCATCGTGGTGCCCTTCGCCCCCGGCGGGGCGCAGGACGTGATCGCCCGCTACCTGGGCACCAAGCTCACCGAGAAGCTCGGCGGCAGCGTGATCGTCGACAACAAGGCGGGCGCAGGCGGCATCCTGGCGGCCGATGCGGTGGCCAAGGCGACCGACGGCGCCACCGTGCTGCTGGCCACCGGGGGCGCCGTCACCATCGCGCCCCACCTGCAGGCCAGGCTGCCCTACGACCCGGTGAACGACCTCGCGCCCGTGGCCCTGGTCGGCGACACGCCGATGACCGTGGCCGTGCGCACCGAAAGCCCCTACAAGACGCTGGCCGACGTGCTGCGCGACGCCAAGGCGAAGCCGGGGCAGCTGACCTACGCCTCCACCGGCAACGGCACCGTCTCGCACCTGACGGGGGCGCTGCTGGCGCAGGCGAGCGGCGTGGACCTGCTGCACGTGCCCTACCGCGGCGCGGCGCCGGCGCTGACCGACCTGCTGGGCGGCCAGGTGGCGCTGATCGTGACCAGCGCCGCCTCCATCGAGCCGATGGTCGCGAGCGGCAAGGCCCGCGTGCTCGGCACCTTTTCGCGCGCGGCCCTGCCCGGCCTCGGCACGCCGCCGACGGTCGCGGACGCGGCGGGCCTTGCGGGCATGGACGTGCCGGTCTGGGTCGGCGTGATGGCACCTGCGCGCATGCCCTCGGCCAGCGTCGAGAAGCTCTCGGCGGCGCTGGTCGAGGTATGCAATCTGCCCGAGACCAGGCAGCGCTTCGCCCAGTTGGGCGCGGTGAACACCTGCGGCGGCGGCGCGGCGCTGGGCAAGGTGATTGCCGAGGACAGCCAGCGCTGGGCGAAGGTCATCAAACAAGGCGGGATCAAGATTGACTGAGCCTGGGCACCTGCGGGTCGGCATCGCGGGCACCGGGGCGATCGCCCTGGCCAGCGCGGCGTGGCTGCGCCAGGCGGGCCACGGCGTGATGCTCTGGTCGCCGGGCGGCCAGGGTGCCGAGGCCCTGCGCACGCAGCCGCTCGAAGCCGTCGGCGTGCAGCCCTGCCGCGTGGCGGTCGAAGTGGCCGACACTGCGGCGCAGCTTTGCGGCGCATCGGACGTGCTGCTGATTGCCCTGCCGGTCAACGGCCACAGGCGCGTGATGGATGCACTGCTGCCCTTCCTGCGCGACGGGCAGACCGTGATCGTCAGCTCGATGGCCTCGCTGTCGTCGCTCTATCTGCACGAAGGCGCACGGCGCGCGGGCAAGCGGGTGACGGTCGCCAGCTTCGGCACGACGGTGCTGACGGCGCGCCGCGAATCCGCCACGCAGGTCAGGGTGATGACACGGCGGCAGGCGGTCGGCGTGTCCACGCTGCCGAGCACGGAAATAGAGAGCGCGATCGCACTGTGCACCGTGCTGTTCGGCGGCGGCTTCTTCGCGCAGGAAAACACGCTCGCCAGCGCGCTCGCCAACGTCAATCCGCAGTCCCACGGCCCGCTGGCCGTCTTCAATTGGACCCGCATCGAGCATGCGGAGAACTGGCCGCAGTACCACTGCATGACGCCCGGCGTGTCCCGAGCGATCGAGGCGCTGGACCTGGAACGGCGGGCCGTGGCCCAGGCCTTCGGCATCGCGCTCGGGCCCATCGAGGCGCATTTCGCGCGTTCCTTCGGCACCGCGTCGGCCCGGCTCGAGGACATCGCGGCGGAGCTGCATGCCAAGCGCGGCGGGCCGCCCGGGCCGGTGCGCACCGACACCCGCTATGTGTCCGAGGACATGCCTTACGGCCTGGCTTTCGTGGAAGCGCTGGGGCGGATTGCCGGCGTGCCCACGCCCGCGACGCGCACCATCGTCGATGCCGCCTCGCTGGTCAACGGCATCGACTACCGGCAGCAAAACGATCTGCTGGCGCCGCTCGGCCTGGCCGACGAAACAGTCGCCGGGCTGCTCGCCCGCCTATGACGCGGCGGCCGCCGCTGCCGGAAAGACCGGCTCGCCCAGGTTGAGCATCAGCCGGTTGGCCCAGGCGAAGAGCGCCACGGAGTGGACCAGGTCGAGGATCTCGAGCTCGCTCAGCCCCACCTCCTTGAGCATTCGCACATCCTCGGCCGACACCTTGCCGGGCTCGGCGCCGAGCCGGATGGAGAATTCGACGATGGCCTTCTCGCGCGCCGTGGTGCCCGCGGAGGCCGGCTCCTCGAACACCTGCGAGATCACGTCGCTGCGCTTGGCGAGCTGCTCGAAGCGCTGCGCATGCACCGACGCGCAGTACACGCAGCCGTTGACGCGCGACTCCACCGTGGCTCCGAGCTCGCGCTCCGCGCGCGGCATGCCGCCCGGCGCGAACATGATCGCGTTGAAGGCGATGGAGCGCTGCAGCAGCATCTCGGGCTGATGCGCGAGCAGCAGGAAATACGGCGAGGTGCGGGCCTGCGGGCTCATCTCGTCGAGCGCGGCCAGCTGGGCCGGCGTGGCCGTGGCAACGTCGACCGGGTCGAGCCAGGGCTTCCAGCTCAGCACCTCGTTGGTGAAGCCCTTGATGCGGATCGGCGCGTTCGTGCTCGTGCTCGTGCTCGTGCTCATGCTGCAACCTCCGCGGCGGCCAGCGCCTGCAGCCCCGCGACCACGCGGACCTGGTAGGAGAGAAAGGCGACCAGCTGGCCCAGCGCGACGATGGCGGGCGTAGAGAGGCCCGCCTCCGCCAGCGACTGCACCGCGGCCTTGTCGCCCTCGATGGGCCGCTCGATCAGGCTCGCGGTGAATGCCAGCACCGTGCGCAGCCGCGCATCGGCCACCGGTGCGCCGCTGCCCACGGCCGCGATCAGTTCGCGGTCCACGCCCTCGGCCAGCAATTGCTCGCGGTAGTGCGCGGCGAGCGTCGCGGCCTTCGAGACGCTGCATGCATGCAGCGCGACCAGCAGGCGCTCGGCCACCGAGAGGCCTTCGACCGATGGCGAGAACATCGCGTCGTAGCTGCCCTGCGTGGCCGCCACGACCTTGTCGCGCTGCTGGCGCAGCAGGCGGGTGGCGTGGCCGGGCAGCAATGGCACCGTGGCATCGATCACGTCGATGGCAAGAGGAGATTCGGAAAGAGTGGTCATGCGTCTCGATGGAGAAGTCTGGAGTTCAGCGTTCGGCCGGCGGCGGCGCGGGCACCCATTCGTCGCCGAACAGTTCGGGCTCGCTGTAGGCCTCGAGGTTGGCGAAGTGCTGCTCGAAGTCCTCGCGGTAGAACAGGCTTGCCATGCCGCTCGCAAGCCGCCTGGCGCCATCGCTGATCGCGGGAATGTCGCCCGACACCGTGCCGTGCGACAAGGCCGCCGGATAGCAGAAGCAATGGATGCGGTCCAGGCCCGGGCACTGGCCCGCTGTGCGCTCGCGGAATTCGAACACCGGCCCGAGATCGGGCGAATCGGCCAGCTCCTGGTCTTCGTCGCCGGGCGCGGGTACGAAGCGGTCCTTCCAGGTGCGCACATGCGATGCAATGGTGTCGAACTCGGGACGGCAGCGCCAGTCGATCTTGAAACCGGTGGAAACAACGAGGAAGTCGAACACGAAGTCTCCCCTGGGCGTGGCCACGCGCATCGCCGCGCCCTGTGGCTCGATCGAGAGCACCGGGCAGCCGAAATTGAAGAACGCGTTCGGATGGCGCGACACACGCAGCGTGCTGCCATGCGGCGGCGGCACGTTGGCCACGTTGATGTAGTGGCGGATGCGCCACTTGAACGCATCGGGCAGGTCGTAGTGGCCCTGCGTCAGGCCCGGCACACCGGCGCCCTTGCCCTTGTTGACGCGCGGCAGGTCGGGCCGGCGGATCAGCAGCTCGACGCTGTGCGCGCCGGCCTCCAGCGCGGTGGCCGCGCTGTCCATGGCCGATGAGCCCGCGCCGACCACGCCCACGCGCAGCCCGGCCAGCTTGCCGTAGTCCATCTCGTCGGACGAGTGCGCCCACTGCGAGCGCGGCAGCGCGTTGACGAACGCGGGGACCGCGGGGCCGCCGAGCCCGTCACGGCCCGTGGCAAGCACGACGCGGCGCGCCAGCACCTGCTCTGCACCGGCCGGCGTGCGCAGCGCGAGCCGCACCGCCGCGGCATCGGCGAGCGGCTGGATGCCGGTGACGGCCGTGTCGTTGTGCACATCGACGTTCATCACGCGGCGGTACCAGCGCAGGTAGTCCATCCACTGCAGGCGCGGGATCTTGTCCATCGCAGTCCAGGCCTCGGCGCCGAACCGGGCCTCGAACCAGGCGCGGAAGGTCAGCGCGGGCAGCCCCAGCGCGGGCCCGGTCAGTTCCTTGGGCGAGCGCAGGGTTTCCATGCGCGCCGTGGTGGCCCACGGCCCTTCGCTGCCCGCGGGCGCGCGGTCGAACACCACGGCCCGGATGCCCTGCTGGGCCAGCGCGGCCGCGGCCGCGAGCCCGGCCTGGCCGGCACCGATGATGGCCACGTCCAGCACGGGCTCGCCGCCGTGCGTGCGAACCGGCATCCATGCGCGCGCGGGCCAGCCGAGGCATTCGAGATCCCGGGCGAGCCGCTGCTCGAGCGCGGCAAGGGCTTGCGGGCGGGGGGATGGGGCAGGGGAAGCGGCGTCGGTGGTCATCTTGCAAAACGAAACGGGAAGCGGGTTCGCATGGAACCCCGCCCAGTGTAGAAAGCTTTTCAGGCGGGACCGGGACAGGCCCATGCACGGACCGGGCCCGGATCTCGCATGCCACAATGATTTTCAGACCACAGGGGCAGCATGCGCAGCAACAACAGCAGCAACGGCGAATGGTGGCGCGGCGCGGTGATCTACCAGATCTACCCGCGCAGCTTCATGGACAGCAACGGCGACGGCATCGGCGACCTGCCCGGCATCACCTCGCGGCTCGATCATGTGGCGAGCCTGGGGGTCGATGCGATCTGGGTGTCGCCCTTCTTCCGCTCGCCGATGAAGGACTTCGGCTACGACGTGGCCGACTACCGCGCGGTCGATCCGATCTTCGGCACGCTGGCCGATTTCGACGAGATGCTGGCGCGCGCCCATGCGCTCGGCCTCAAGATCATCATCGACCAGGTGCTTTCGCACACCTCCGACCAGCACGCCTGGTTCGCCGAAAGCCGCGCGAGCCGCGACAACCCCAAGGCCGACTGGTACGTGTGGGCCGACCCGCGGCCCGATGGCACGCCGCCCACCAACTGGCTGTCGGTGTTCGGCGGGCCGGCCTGGCAATGGGATTCGCGCCGCCGCCAGTACTACCTGCACAGCTTCCTCCAGGAGCAGCCCGACCTGAACTTCCATTGCGCCGAGGTGCAGGAGGCGCTGCTCGGCGAAGTGCGCTTCTGGTGCGAGCGCGGCGTGGACGGCTTCCGCTTCGATGCCTGCAACCACCAGTTCCACGATGCGCTGCTGCGCGACAACCCGCCGGCCAGCGCCGCCTCGCTGGACGAGGTGAGCACCGTGCGGGCCGACAACCCCTATGCCATGCAGCAGCACCTCTACGACAAGAGCCAGATGGAGAACCTGCGCTTCCTGGAAAGCCTGCGCGGGCTGCTCGACGACTACGGTGCGGTCGCGCTCGGCGAGGTCGGCGACGAGAACGCGCCGCCCGTCATGGCGCAGTACACCGAGCTGGGCAAGCGCCTGCACCTGGCCTACAGCTTCAGCCTGCTGACGGCCGAGCACAGCGCCCGGCACCTGCGCCACCAGGTCGAGACGCTCGACCAGGCGCTCGCGCCGACCGGCGGCTGGGGCTGCTGGGCCGTCTCCAACCACGACGTGCCGCGCGTGGCCACGCGCTGGAGCGGCGGCGGCCCGGAAGACACGCGGCGCGACCGGCTCTGGCTCGCGCTGCTGCTCGCGCTGCGCGGCAGCGCCAGCATCTACCAGGGCGAGGAGCTCGGCCTGCCCGAGGCCGAGGTGCCGTTCGAGCTGCTGCAAGACCCCTACGGCCGCGCCTTCTGGCCCGAATTCAAGGGCCGCGACGGCTGCCGCACGCCCATGCCCTGGAAGGCCGACGAGCTGCACGCCGGTTTCACCACCGGCGGGCCCTGGCTGCCGGTCTACGGCCGCCACCTGCCGCTGGCGGTCGACCGCCAGTCCACCGATCCCGACTCGATGCTCGCATTCAGCCGCGCGCTGCTGCGCTGGCGCCGCACCCAGCCGCTGCTGCGCACCGGCAGCATCGCCTTCATCGATGCGCCGGAGCCCGTGCTGTGGTTCGAGCGGCGCGAACGGAACCAATCGCTGCAGGCCGTCTTCAACCTGGGAGGCGAGTCTGTGTCCATCGCGCTGCGCGAAGCGCTCGAGCCGCTCGCGGGGCGTCCGCTGGCATCGTCGTCGTCCCTGCAGGCCGGCGCCGAAAGGCGCATGCTGAAGCTGGCGCCCTACGGCGTCTTTTTCGGTCGTCCCGCCGGTGAAGAAAAACAGATGTGAAGAACAACATGCCTTCCCTGCTGCTGCCCGAACGCGAAGTCCATGCGCTGATGCGCGCCGAGCACGGCGATCCGTTCGCGGTGCTCGGCCCCCACGAGACACGCGACGGCCTGCTGGTGCGCGCGCTGCTGCCGGGCGCGCAAAGCGTGGCCGTGGTGCACACGCGCACGGGCTGGCCGCTGGCGCTGCTGTCGCGGCAGGAAGGCTCCGACCTGTTCGCGGGCCTGGTGCCCGCGGCGGAGGCGCTGCTGGGCTATTCGTTCCAGGTCGACTGGGGCACGCACAGCTCGCGGCTCGAAGACCCGTACCGCTTTGCGTTCGTGCTGGGCGCCACCGACGTGTGGCTGCTGGCCGAAGGCACGCACCTGCGGCCCTGGGAGCGGCTGGGCGCGCACCTGTGCGAGATGGATGGCGTCAAGGGCGTGGCCTTCGCGGTCTGGGCGCCCAATGCGCGGCGCGTTTCGGTGGTCGGCGACTTCAACAACTGGGACGGCCGGCGCCACATGATGCGGCTGCGCCGCGAATGCGGCGTGTGGGAGATCTTCGCGCCGCAGCTGGCCACGGGCGACAGCTACGAATTCGAGATCCTCTCGGCCCAGGGCGAGGTGCTGCGCAAGGCCGATCCCTTCGCCTTCTCCTCGCGCCTGCGGCCCGAGACCGCCTGCGTGGTCGCGCCGCTGCCCGCGCCGGTGGCCATGCCGCCCGGACGCGCAGCCGCCAACGGCCGCCATGCGCCGATGAGCATCTACGAGGTGCACCTGGGCTCCTGGCGCCGCAAGAACGGCCACGAATGGCTCGACTACCGCGAGCTGGCCGACACGCTGGTGCCGTACGCGCGCGACATGGGCTTCACGCACATCGAGCTGCTGCCGGTCAGCGAGCATCCGTTCGACGGCTCCTGGGGCTACCAGCCCATCGGCCTGTATGCGCCCACCTCGCGCTTCGGCACGCCCGGCGACTTCCGCCATCTGGTCGAAGCCGCGCATGCCGCGGGGCTGGGCGTGATCCTCGACTGGGTGCCCGCGCACTTTCCTACCGACGCGCATGGCCTCGGCCGCTTCGACGGCACCGCGCTCTACGAATACGCCGATCCGCGCGAGGGCTTCCACAACGACTGGAAGACCTTCATCTTCAACTATGGCCGCACCGAGGTGCGCAACTACCTGGTCGGCAATGCGCTGTACTGGCTCGAACGCTACGGCGTGGACGGGCTGCGCGTCGACGCCGTGGCCTCCATGCTCTACCGCGACTACAGCCGCGAGCCCGGCGAATGGGTGCCCAACATCCACGGCGGACGCGAGAACCTCGAGGCCATCGACTTCCTGCGGCGCATGAACCGGGTGGTGGGCGTCGAGCGCCCGGGCGCCATCACGCTGGCCGAGGAGTCGACCAGCTTTCCGGGCGTGACGCGGCCACCCGAGGACGGTGGCCTCGGCTTCCACTACAAATGGAACATGGGCTGGATGAACGACACGCTCGCCTATGCGGGCATCGACCCGGTCCACCGCAAGCACCACCACCAGCAGATCACCTTCGGCCTGATGTATGCGCACAGCGAGAACTTCGTGCTGCCGCTCTCGCACGACGAGGTGGTGCACGGCAAGGGCTCGATGTTCGGGCGCATGCCCGGCGACGAGTGGCAGAAGCTCGCGGGCCTGCGCAATCTTTATGGCTACCTCTGGGCCTATCCGGGCAAGAAGCTGCTGTTCATGGGCAATGAATTCGCCCAGGTGGCGGAGTGGAACGCCGACCGCAGCCTCGACTGGCACCTGCTCGAGCAGGCGCCGCACCAGGGCATGCGGCGGCTGGTGCGCGACCTCAACAACGTGTACCGGCACTTCCCCGCGCTGCACGAGCTCGACACCGAAAGGGCCGGCTTCGAATGGCTGGTGCATGACGACCGGGAGCAGTCGGTGTTCGCCTTCGTGCGCCGGGCCCAGGGCGGCTCCTTCGTGGTGGCGGTGTGCAACTTCACGCCGCTGCCGCGCCACGGCTACCGGCTCGGCGTGCCGGCGGCGGGCGCCTACCGCGAGGCCATCAACACCGACGGCGCCGTGTACGGCGGCAGCGGCGTCGGCAATGGCGTGGTCGACAGCGAACCGGTGCCCTGGCACGGCAGGGCCGATTCGATTCTGATCAGCGTGCCGCCCCTGGCCACCGTGATGTGGGTGCTGGCCTGACACGATGCTGAGTCCGGGTTCCCCCTTCCCCCTTGGCGCGACGCTCTCGCCGAACGGCGTGAACTTCGCGCTCGTCGCGCCCAGTGCCGAAGCCGTCGAGCTCTGCCTTTTCGACGGCACGGGCCAGCACGAGCAGCAGCGCATCCGGCTGCCGGCCTTCACCGACGGTGTCTGGCACGGGCTGCTGCCGAGCGGGCGCGCCGGGCTGGTCTACGGCTTTCGCGTGCACGGCCCGTGGACGCCGCACGAGGGAAAACGCTTCAATCCTGCGAGGCTGCTGCTCGACCCGTATGCGCGCGAGATCGTCGGCAAATACGACGGCAGCGAGCTGTTCCTCGGGCACGATCCCGCGAATCCGGAACAGCGCAACACACGCGACAACGGCGCCGTGGCACTCAAGGCGCGCGTGGCGGCCACCGCCGATGCCTCGGCCGCACCGGGCCATGCCCGCATCCCGGCCGGCGAGCGCGTGCTCTACGAACTGCATGTGCGCGGACAGACCCGGCTGCACCCGGCCGTGCCCGCGGCCTTGCGCGGCACCTATGCCGGCCTGGCCGAACCCGCGGTGCTCGACCATCTGCAGGGCCTGGGCGTCACCACGCTGAGCCTGATGCCGGTGCAGCACCGCGCCGACGAACAGCGGCTGCTCGCCATGGGCCTCAGCAACTACTGGGGCTACAACACCATCGGCTGGTTCGCGCCCGAGGCGCGCTACTGGAGCGGCCGCGCCGGCACCACGCCGGCCAGCGAATTCCGCGCCATGGCCGATGCGGTGCATGCGCGCGGCATGGAGCTGGTGATCGACGTGGTCTACAACCACAGCGCCGAGAGCGACGAACTCGGTCCGACGCTTTCGCTGCGCGGCATCGACAATGCCCTGTACTACCACCTGCGCGCAGACGACCGGGCCCTGTACGAGAACTGGGCCGGCACCGGCAACTGCCTCAACCTCGGCGAGCCGCGCGTGCTGCAGCTCGTGATGGACAGCCTGCGCTTCTGGGCCTGCGAGATGGGCGTCGACGGCTTCCGCTTCGACCTCGCGCCCGTGCTGGGGCGCGGCGCCGATGGCCATTTCGACCCGCGCGCCCCCTTCTTCGCGGCCATCGCGCAAGACCCCGTGCTCTCGCGCACGCTGCTGATCGCGGAGCCCTGGGACATCGGGCCGGGCGGCTACCGCCTGGGCGAGTTCCCGCCGGGCTGGCTCGAATGGAACGACCGCTACCGCGACACGCAGCGCGGCTTCTGGCTGCGGCAGGGGCGCGAGGGCGCCGCCGGCCTGGGCGACTTCGCGCACCGCTTCACCGCCTCGAGCGCGCAGTTCGCCCACCATGGCCGCGCGCCCACCGCCAGCGTCAACTTCATCACCGCGCACGACGGCTTCACGCTGCGCGACCTGCTCTGCTACGAAGAGCGGCACAACCTGGCCAATGGCGAGAACAACCGAGACGGCCATGCGCACAACCTGAGCAACAATTGCGGCGTCGAGGGGCCGAGCGACGACCCCGCCGTGCAGGCCGAGCGCGGGCGCCTGCAGCGCGCGCTGCTCGCCGTGCTGCTGCTGTCGAAGGGCACGCCCATGCTGCTGGCCGGCGACGAGCTCGGCCACAGCCAGCAAGGCAACAACAACGCCTACTGCCAGGACAACGAAACCACCTGGCTCGCCTGGATCGGCGCGCACGATCCCGCGAGCGAAGCAGCGCGCCTGAGCGCCTTCGTCGCCCGGCTCGTTGCGCTGCGCCGCGAAGCGCCCGTGCTGCGCAGCACGCGCTGGTGGCCGGCCGAGCCGGCAGAAGGCGCGCCGGGCATCCGCTGGCTGCGGCCCGACGGCCAGCCGATGCGCGAGGCCGACTGGCACGGCGGCACGGCGCTTGCGATCCTTTTCGAAGCCACGGCCGCGGATGCGGGCGCCTGGCTGGTGCTGGTGAATGCGGGACCGGCGGCCGTGCCGTTCGCGCTGCCCGCGGGTTCGTGGCAGTGGCGGCTCGCGACCGACGATCCGGCGCCCGATGCCGCCATCGCCCTGCAGCAGCCCCATGCCGGCACGGTGGAGGTACCGCGTTCGAGCATCCGGATTGCAAGAAGGTAGCAGCCAGCCGCGCCGCGCGGTGCTAGGCTGGCTGCAGGAACGCTGAAGACGAAGAAGACAAGACGACAAACCGCCAAACGAACGGAGACACAGGATGGAAAACAACAGCATCAGCACGCCGCAAGCTCCCCTGCAGGCGCATCAACTGGTCCGCCGCACCATCGCCCTGGTGCTGGCCGGCGGCCGGGGCTCCCGCCTCAAGCAGCTGACCGACCGGCGCGCCAAGCCGGCGGTGTACTTCGGTGGCAAGTTCCGCATCATCGACTTCGCGCTGTCGAACTGCCTGAATTCGGGCATCCGGCGCATGGCGGTGGTCACGCAGTACAAGTCGCATTCGCTGATGCGCCACCTGCAGCGCGGCTGGAGCTTCCTGCGCGCCGAACTCAACGAGATGGTCGACGTGCTGCCCGCGCAGCAGCGCACGGGCGACGAGCACTGGTACCGCGGCACGGCCGATGCGGTGTACCAGAACCTGGACATCATCCAGACCCGCTCCACCAAGCACGACTACGTGGTGGTGCTGGCCGGCGACCACATCTACAAGATGGACTACTCGATCATGGTCAAGGACCATGCCGAGCGCGGCCTGGGCTGCACGGTCGGCTGCATCGAGGTGCCGCGCATGGAGGCCACCGCCTTCGGCGTGATGGCCGTCGACGACGGCCGCCAGATCACGGCCTTTCTCGAAAAGCCGGCCGATCCGCCCGCCATGCCGGGCCATCCCGACGTGGCGCTGGCCAGCATGGGCATCTACGTGTTCGATTCCGAGTACCTCTACCAGCTGCTCGAGGAAGACGCCGCCAATCCCGATTCGAGCCACGATTTCGGCAAGGACATCATCCCGCGCGCCGTGGCGCAGGGCCGCGCGCTCGCGCATCCCTTCGGCATGTCCTGCGTCACGCGCGCCTCGCGCGGGCCCGACGCCAAGGCCTACTGGCGCGACGTGGGCACGATTGATGCATTCTGGGCAGCCAACCTCGACCTGGCCTCCATCACGCCCGAACTCGACATCTATGACACAGACTGGCCCATCTGGACCTACCAGCGGCAGCTGCCGCCGGCCAAGTTCGTGCTCGACCGCGAGGGCCGGCACGGCATGACGGTCAACACCATCGTCTCGGGCGGCTGCATCGTCTCGGGCTCCAAGGTCAGCAGCTCGGTGCTGTTCTCGGGCGTGCGCATCCACTCGTTCTGCGACATCAACGAGGCCGTGCTGCTGCCCGACGTCGAGGTGGGCCGCGGCGCCCGGCTCAACCGCGTGGTGGTCGACCGCGGCTGCGTCATTCCGGACGAGATGGTGATCGGCGAAGACGCCGACGCCGATGCCGCGCGCTTCGAGCGCACCGACAACGGCGTGGTGCTGGTCACCCGCGAAATGCTCAAGCGCCTGCTGGCTGCCTGAGGCCGCACCCTTCCCCGATGCGAATCCTCCAGGTCAGCGCCGAACTCTTCCCCCTGCTCAAGACCGGTGGCCTCGCCGACGTGGCCGGCGCGCTGCCGCTCGCGCTCATGGCCGCCGGACAGGACGCGCGCGTGCTGCTGCCCGGCTTTCCGGCCATCCTGGCCGGCGTGCGCGAGCTGGCGCCGGTAGCCGAGTTCACGGCGCCCTGGGGCCCGGAACGCTTCGGCCTGCGCGCGGGCCGCATCGCGATCGACGGCGCGGCGGCGCCGATCACCGCCTACGTGATCGATGCGCCGGCGCTCTACGACCGGCCCGGCAACCCTTATGAAGACGCCACGCGCCAGCCCTATGGCGACAACCACCGGCGCTTCGCGCTGCTGGGCTGGGCCGCAGCGCAGCTGGCGCAGGGGCTCGATCCCACCTGGCAGCCCGAGGTCGTGCATGCGCACGACTGGCATGCGGGGCTCGCGCCGGCCTACCTGCATTTCGCGCGCGAGGCCGGCACCACCCGCGCGGGCAGCGTGTTCACGGTGCACAACCTGGCCTACCAGGGCATCTCGGCGCCATGGAACTTTGCCGATCTCGGCCTGCCCGCGCCGGCGTTCCACATGAACGGGCTCGAATACCACGGGCAGGTGTCGTTCATGAAGGGCGGCCTCTACTTTGCCGACCGCCTGACCACCGTGAGCCCGACCTACGCCCGCGAGATCCAGACGCCCGAGCAGGGCTTCGGCCTGGACGGCCTGCTGCGCCTGCGCGGCGGCGTGCTCACGGGCATCCTCAACGCGGTCGACGACCAGGTCTGGAACCCGGCCACCGACAGCGCGCTGGTGCAGGGCTACCACACGCCCGAAGGCCGCCACATGGCGGGCAAGGCGCGCTGCAAGGCGGTGCTGCAGCACCAGCTCGGCCTGGCCGAGCGCCCCGATGCGCCGCTCTTCATCCTGGTGAGCCGGCTCACCGAGCAGAAGGGCCTGCACCTCGTGCTCGGCGGCCTCGACACGCTGCTGGCCGAAGGCGGCCAGCTCGCGCTGCTGGGCAATGGCGAGGCCTGGCTCGAGCAAGCCTTCCGCCAGCGCGCCGCGGCCGCGCCGCGCTCGGTCGGCGTCACCATCGGCTACAACGAAACGCTGGCGCACCAGCTCTTCGGCGGCGGCGACGTGACGCTGGTGCCGTCGCTGTTCGAGCCCTGCGGCCTCACGCAGATGTACGGCCTGAAGTACGGCAGCCTGCCGCTGGTGCGCCGCGTCGGCGGCCTGGCCGACACGGTGGTCGACTGCACGCTCGAGGACATGGCCAGCGGCGACGCCACCGGCTTCGTCTTCGACCGCTTCGACGCCGCCGACTACGATCGCGCGCTGCGGCGCGCCTTCGCGCTCTACCAGCGCGCGCCCGACTGGCGCCGCGTGCGCGGCAATGCCATGCGGCGCCCGGCCGACTGGGCCAGCGCCGCCGGCCAGTACATCGAGGTCTACCGGCAGGCGCTCGAGTCCGCCGGCACCTGAACCAAGCGCCACGGCGCACAACCCCACCACTCTTCACCGAAGCCCATGACCATCAAAGACTTCGCCTACGACCATCCCGACCGCGACGTGGCCGCGTTCAAGCGCGCCGTCGCCAACAAGCTGATCTATGCGGTCGGCAAGGACCCCGTCGCGGCCAGCCAGGACGACTGGCTGCACGCCACCGCTCTGGCCGTGCGCGACCAGCTGGTCGAGCGCTGGATGGCGACCACGCGCGCCAACTATGCGCAGGACCTGAAGCGCGTCTACTACCTCTCGATGGAGTTCCTCATCGGGCGCACCTTCACCAATGCGCTGCTGGCGGTCGACCTCTACGACACGGTGCGCGAAGCGCTGGCCGACTTCGGCGTCGACATGGCGGCGCTCGCCGAGCGCGAGCCCGACGCGGCGCTGGGCAACGGCGGCCTCGGCCGGCTCGCGGCCTGCTTTCTCGACTCGATGGCCACGCTCGGCGTGCCGGGCATGGGCTATGGCATCCGCTACGAATACGGCATGTTCCGCCAGCGCATCGTCGACGGCCAGCAGGTCGAGACGCCCGACTACTGGCTCACGCGCGGCAACCCCTGGGAATTCCAGCGGCCCGAGGTGAACTACCGCGTGCGCTTCGGCGGCCGTGTGCAAAAGCGCGAGGGAAAGAACGCGCCCTACGGCGCGGCCGACTGGGTCGACACGCACGACGTGCTGGCCGTGGCCTACGACACCATCATTCCGGGCTACGGCACGCAGGCCACCAACACGCTGCGCCTGTGGTCGGCGCGCGCCACCGAGGAGATCGACCTCTCGGCCTTCAACCGCGGCAACTACATGGCGGCGGTGGAAAGCAAGAACCACTCCGAGAACGTCTCGCGCGTGCTCTACCCCGACGACTCCACGCCCTCGGGCCGCGAGCTGCGGCTGCACCAGGAATACTTCTTCTGCAGCGCGAGCGTGCAGGACCTGCTGCGGCGCTACCTGCGCAACCACAAGAGCTTCGACCAGCTGGCCGACAAGGTCAGCATCCACCTGAACGACACGCACCCGGTGCTCGCGGTGCCCGAGCTCATGCGCCTCCTGCTCGACGAGCACGGCCTGGCGTGGGACGCGGCCTGGGCCCACACGCAGAAGGTGTTCAGCTACACCAACCACACGCTGATGCACGAGGCGCTGGAGACCTGGCCGGTCGAGATGCTCGGGCGCATCCTGCCGCGGCACCTGCAGATCATCTACGACATGAACGCGAAGTTCCTCGCGGCCGTGACGCAGAAGGCCGGCAACGACGTCGAGCTGCTGCGCCGGCTCTCGCTGGTGGACGAAGCGGGCGAGCGCCGCGTGCGCATGGCCTACGTGGCGGTGCTCGCGAGCCATTCGATCAACGGCGTGTCGGGCCTGCATTCGGAACTCATGAAGCAATCGATCTTCGCGGACTTCGCAAAGATCTTCCCCGAGCGCTTCAACAACAAGACCAACGGCGTCACGCCGCGGCGCTGGCTCGCACAGGCCAACCCGCCGCTCGCGAGCCTGCTCGACCAGCGCCTGGGCAAGGGCTGGCGGCGCGACCTCTCGCAGTTCGAGGCGCTGCGGCCGATGGCGGCCCAGCCGCCCTTCGCACGCGCCTTCCGCCATGCCAAGCGCGAGAACAAGCTGCGCCTGGCCAACTGGGTCGAGCAGCACATGGGCCTGGTGCTCGACACCGACGCGATGTTCGACGTGCAGGTCAAGCGCATCCACGAATACAAGCGGCAGCTGCTCAACGTGCTGCACGTGATCACGCGCTACCACCGCATCCTCGATGCGCAGGCCGCGGGCGGGCCGATCGACATCGTGCCGCGCGTGGTGGTGTTCGCGGGCAAGGCGGCCTCGGCCTACCAGATGGCCAAGCTCGTGATCCGGCTGGTCAACGACGTGGCCCACACCATCAACAACGACAGCCGCGTCGGCAAGCTGCTGAAGGTGGTGTTCCTGCCCAACTACAGCGTGAGCCTGGCCGAGGTGATCATGCCCGCGGCCGATTTGTCGGAGCAGATCTCCACCGCGGGCACCGAGGCCTCGGGCACCGGCAACATGAAGTTCGCGCTCAACGGCGCTCTCACCATCGGCACGCTCGACGGCGCCAACGTGGAGATGCGCGACAACGTGGGCGCGGAGAACATCTTCATCTTCGGCAACACCACGCCGGAGGTGGCCGACATCCGCGCCCACGGCTACCAGCCGCGCGACATCTACGAAGAGAACGCCGAGCTCAAGCGCGTGCTCGATGCGATCCGCGACGGCGCCTTCTCCGCCGGCGAGCCCTCGCGCTACCAGGGCATCTACGACGCGCTGGTGAACTGGGGCGACCACTACCTGCTGCTGGCCGACTACGCGAGCTACGTCGCGAAGCAGGCCGAGGTCGATGCGCTGTACCGCGACCCGGACGCCTGGACGCACATGGCCATCCTCAACGTGGCGGGCATGGGCGCGTTCTCGTCGGACCGCACGATTGCGCAGTACGCGCACGAGATCTGGCACACCAAGCCGGTGGTGCTGGGCTGAGCGAGCGGGCCGCTGTCCTTATCTCGGCGGCTGGCCTGGCGCGGGCGCCTCGGTCACAAAGCCGATGCGGTTCAACCCCGCCTTGTTCGCGATGCCCATCAGCGCGACCAGCTTGCCGTAGGGCACCGTCTGGTCGGCGCGCAGCTGCACCTCGGTGTCCTTGCTGTCGGCGGCGGCCTGCTGCAGCCGGGCGGCCAGTTCCTCGTCGGTCACGGCCTGGTCGTTGAGGAAGGTCTTGCCCGCGGCATCGACCGACACGCTCACGAACTTGGGCGTGTCGTTGGGCTGGCCGGCATCGGTCTGCGGCAGGTCGAGCTTGATCGAGCTCGCCATCAGCGGCGCGGTGATGATGAAGATCACCAGCAGCACCAGCATCACGTCGACCAGCGGCGTGACGTTGATGTCGGACAGCGGCCGCTGGCCGCCCGCCCCCGTCGCGCGCCCGCCGCCGGCGGCACTGCTGCCCAGGGAGGTGCGACCGAAGGCCATGGCTCTGCCTTGCTCCGTTCGGCTAGGCCGACACCGGCATGGGCCGCGCGGGCGGCGGCGCGGCCGGTGGCGGCGGGCTGCCGAAGCTGCCGAGCAGGTCGTGCGCAAAGCCCTCGAGCTCGGCTTCGATGCGGCCGATGACGCGGCCGAACACGTTGTAGGCCAGCACGGCCGGAATGGCCACGGCCAGGCCGAAGGCCGTCATCACCAGCGCCTCGCCCACCGGTCCGGCCACCTTGTCGATGGTGAAGCCGCCGGTCTGGCCGGCAATGCCCGACAGCGCACCGTAGATGCCCCACACGGTGCCGAGCAGGCCCACGAAGGGCGCCGTGGCGCCAACGGTGGCCAGCAGGATCTGGCCGGACTGCAGGCGCCGCAGCGCGCCATGCAGCGCGCCGCGCAGCGCCCGCGTGAGCCGCTGGTTGCGGTCGCCGGTGGTGGCGCCGAGGGTGGCGTCGCCGGCATCTGCTGCCGCTGCCGCATTCCTGATGGCGCTCACGGCCGGCCCCACCAGCGTCGCGCGGTCGAAAGCCTGGAGCCGCTGCTGCGCATCGGCGAGCGTGGCCGATTGCCAGAATGCCGCAATGCTGCGCAGCACGTCGCGCGTGCCGCCGCGCAGCAGCCAGGCCTTCCACAGAATCACCACCCAGCTGGCGATCGACATCGCGAGCAGCAGCGCCGCCACCGAGCGGCTCACGCCGTCGCCCTGGGTCAGCAGTTCGAGGACGCTCATCGTTCGTTCAGCGCAAACCCAGCACGTCGAACATGTCGAACAGGCCCGCCTTCTGGCCGGCCAGGAAGCGCACGGCGCGCAGCGCGCCCTGCGCGTAGGTGACGCGGCTCGCCGACTTGTGGGTGATCTCGATGCGCTCGCCGGTGCCCGCGAACAGCACGGTGTGGTCGCCCACGATGTCGCCGCCGCGGATCGCGGAGAAGCCGATGGTGGACGGGTCGCGCTCGCCGGTGATGCCTTCGCGCGCGTACACGGCGCAGTCCTTCAGGTCGCGGCCCAGCGCCCCGGCGATCACTTCGCCCATCTTGAGCGCGGTGCCCGAGGGCGCATCGACCTTGTGGCGGTGGTGCGCCTCGATGATCTCGATGTCGTAGCCCGTCGAGAGCGCCTTGGCCGCCATTTCAAGCAGCTTGAAGGTGACGTTGACGCCCACGCTCATGTTGGGCGAGACCATGATCGCGATGTCCTTCGCGATCTCGGCGATCTCGGCCTTCTGCGCATCGCTGAAGCCGGTGGTGCCGATCACGGCCTGCACGCCGAGTTCGCGGCAAGCCGCGAGGTGTGCGAGCGTGCCTTCGGGGCGGGTGAAGTCGATGAGCACCTGCGCGTCCTTGAGGCCGGTGCGCAGGTCGGCCACGATCGGCACGCCGCTCGTGAAGCCGAGGAACGCGGCCGCATCGGCGCCGATGGCGTTGCTGCCCGCCATGTCGAGCGCGCCGGCCAGCCGGCAATCGGGCGCCTCGCGCACCGCCTCGACCAGCATGCGGCCCATGCGGCCCGAGGCGCCCGCGATCGCGATGCGCCGCAGCGGGGGCGTGGAAGACTCGGAAAGGGACGAAGAAGTGGAAATGGATTCAGTCACGCGGATTCAGCCTTCGAAATTGGCATGGAAGCCGGCACGCCCCGCCTGACCCGGCGGGTGCGCCCGCCCTCGCCCTGTGTTTGGCGCGTGCTCAGCGCGCGGCTTCGAGCGGGGGATATGCGGCGGGAAGCGGCGCCAGGCCGGTGGCCGCGGTGGTGGCATCGGCCTTCTTGCCGTCGTCCTTGGGGGCGAATTTCTTGAGCTCTTCTTCCGATGCCTCGAGCGGCGGCACCTTGCCGCTCTTCTTGCGGGTGTCGAGCGTGGCGACGAATTCTTCCTCGCTGGGCATCGGATCGCCCTCGAAGCGCTCGAGCAGTTCGCCGTTGAAGAAGACGGTCAGGCGGCGCTCCTGCGGATCCACGCCCTGGCGCCTGATCGTGAAGACGTAGTCCCAGCGGTCCTTGTGGAAGACGTCGGTCAGAAGCGAGGTGCCGAGGATTTCACGCACCTGCTGGCGCGACATGCCGGGCTTGAGCGCCTCGACCTGTTCCTTCGACACGAAATTGCCCTGGACCACTTCGACCTTGTAGGGCGTGATGGCCGTCAGCGCGCCACGCGTGCGATCGCTGAAGCCGCTGCAGGCACCGAGGCAGAACGTCGCGGCGACGGCCGCAGCCAGCAGCCAGGGACGGCGTTGGAGAATGGCAGGCATGGGAGGAAAAAGGGGGGTAGCGATATGATCGGCCATTGTAGCGGCTGGCCCTTTTTGGGGCCCGTCTGCAGCCCAGGGCGCAGGAACCATCATGGCCAATATCGACGAACTCAAGAACACCGGCCTCAAGGCCACTCTGCCACGCCTGAAGATCCTCGAGATCTTCCAGACCGGCAGCCAGCGCCACATGACGGCCGAAGACGTTTTCCGCGTGCTCCTGAACGAGCACTCCGACATCGGCCTGGCCACCGTCTACCGCGTGCTGACGCAGTTCGAGCAGGCCGGCATCCTCGAGCGCAGCCATTTCGAAAGCGGCAAGGCGGTCTACGAGCTGAACGAGGGCACCCACCACGACCACCTGATCTGCACCTCGTGCGGCAAGGTCGAGGAGTTCTACGACGCCGAGATCGAGCGCCGCCAGCAGATGATCTCCAAGGACAAGGGCTGGATCCTGCAGGACCACGCGATGTCGCTCTACGGCCTGTGCGGCGACTGTGTAAACAAAAGGTAGCCGGTCAGTCCCCGTCGCGCCCGCTTTCCATCGCCTTGTGGTGGCGCGCCACGAAATCGGCATAAGTGTCGATGCCGCGCAGCTGCAGGATCGAATTGCGCACGGCGGCTTCCACCAGCACGGCGATGTTGCGCCCGGCCACCACCTGGATGATGACCTTGCGCACCGGGATGCCCAGCACGTCCTGCGTGAGCGGCGCCGAGGGCATGCGCTCGTAGTCGCGCTCGAAGCTGTCGCGCCGCACCAGGTGCACGATGAGCTTGAGCCGCATCTTCCGCCGCACCGCCGTCTCGCCGAAGATCGCGCGGATGTCCAGGAGGCCGATGCCGCGCACCTCCAGCAGGTTGAGCAGCAGGTCGGGGCAGCGGCCCTCGATGGTGTTCTGGTTGATTCGGAACAGGTCGACCGCGTCGTCGGCCACCAGGCCGTTGCCGCGCGAAATCAGTTCCAGCCCGAGCTCGCTCTTGCCGAGCCCCGATTCGCCGGTGATCATGACCCCCATGCCCAGGATGTCCATGAACACCCCGTGCATCGAGGTGCGCTCCGCGAAATGCTTGGACAGGTAGGCCCGCAGCAGGTCGATCACGAAGGCCGACGACTCGCGGGTGGCAAACAGCGGCAGCTGGGCGCGCTCGCAAAT
This sequence comes from Variovorax sp. SPNA7, assembly GCF_033807855.1. NCBI lineage: Bacteria > Pseudomonadati > Pseudomonadota > Betaproteobacteria > Burkholderiales > Comamonadaceae > Variovorax > Variovorax sp. SPNA7. The sequence continues at coordinate 458,033 of NZ_CP138513.1, read as the reverse complement.
CGATAGCAGCTCGTCCGGCGCGGCCTGGCCGTCGGCCAGCACCAGCATGGGCGGCTCCAGCGTGACGATGCGGGCGATGCGCCGGGCGCAGTCTTCCTGGCTGCCGCGCGTCAGGTAGGCCACTTCGCGCGCGCCCAGGATCTGCACGCGGTACGGATGGATGTAATTGAGGTAACCGACCAGATCGGCCGCCGACTGGGCGCGGCTGATGACTTCAGGGTCGAACTGGCGCTCTGACGCCCCGAGCCCGGCGAGCCATTCCCAGCGGAGCGACCCGCGGAATTCCTCGAACATGGCGTCGGCACTGATGACGGTCGGCTTCATGCGTAGGGAAATGGCGCTGCGCGCCTAATTGGAGGCCGGCCAGAATACCGCGGAACCGGCCCGGCGGGGCCGCGGGAGCCTGCGGGCAGGCACTTCAGGCGACTTGCGTCGATTGCCAGCCGGCAATGAGTCCGTGCAGTTCGGCCGCGTCGGTGCTCGACTTGATCTGCTCGCGCAGGTTGGCGTCGCTCAGCAGCTCGGCGATCTCGGAGAGGATTTCAAGGTGCTTCTGCGTGGCCGCCTCGGGCACCAGCAGGAAGATCAGGAGCCCGACGGGCTGCTCGTCCGGCGCGTCGAAACCGATCGGGTTCGCCAGCTGGAAGACCGCGGCCATGGGCGCCTTGAGGCCCTTGATGCGGCCGTGCGGAATGGCCACGCCGTGGCCGAGCCCGGTGGAGCCGAGGCGTTCGCGTGCGAACAGGCTGTCGGTGATGAGCGCGCGGCCGAGGCCGTGAAGGCTCTCGAACAGCAAGCCGGCTTCTTCGAAAGCACGTTTCTTGCTGGTAGCGTCAACGCTCACAAGCACTTGAGCGGGCGGCAGGATGGACGCGAGGCGATTCATGGTGGGGGAAGGGCGGGGGCGATTATGCACCCGCTTGGTAAAAACCCCCACTCCCGTTACTTACTTTTTGGCTACATGTTGCCCGGAGGCCTCGCGTCCCTGTCAATGCCGGTAACAGGAACAGGCAGCAAAAAGCCGCCCGGAGGCGGCTTGTCGGCAGGGGCCGCAGCCCTCCTTGCCCGTGGCCTGCTACATCACGCGCTTGGGGGCGGCGTGGTGGTGGTCCTGCAGGCGGTCCTTGTGGCGCACCACCTGGCGGTCGAGCTTGTCGACCAGTTCATCGACCGCAGCATAGAGATCAGCGTGGCTCGACTCCGCGAACATGTCGTTACCCTTGACGTGAATGTTGCACTCCGCCCTTTGGCGGCGTTCCTTTTCCTTCTGCTTTTCCACCGTGAGGAGCACCTTCACATCGACCACCTGGTCGAAGTGCCGTGTGATCCGGTCCAGCTTGCTCGTGACGTAGGTGCGCAAGGCAGGTGTGACGTCGAGGTGATGACCGCTGATCGTCAAATTCATGAATGACCTCCTGAGAATTGACGGTTGGGAAAATGGCCCCGCTCCGGGATGGGGCGTGGCCGGCGAAACAGATATGGGGGTGGCGGAGAAAAGGGGAAGAAGAGAAAAGATGGGACGGTCGATTCACTATGCCCAAGCTGTCACGGTATTGCAATAGCTGACTTCTCCGGGTGGCGGACGCCGGCGGGCCATGCCCTACTTATGCTAGCGATTCCATAGCGGCCCGCGCATGCCGGCCCGCCGATGCGGCGCTTTGGCAGCAAGTGTTTCAGTAGGTCACCAGCGGTGACCCTGCCGGGCAAAGGGCCTGCCGGCTCAGCTCCAGGCGGCGCGCATGCGGTTGCGCAGGTCGATCACCGCGGCCGGCGGCGGCACCGCGGGCGGGCGCTCCGGCGGCGGCGGCCAGGTCTGCTGCTCGAAGCCCGCAAGATCCGATTCGGAAATGAAGCGCGTGCGGTTGGCATACAGGTGCCGGTCGCCGCGCACGGCCTGCTGCGTCACGTAGAAGCGCTGCGGCACCAGGAGATGCAGGTGGTCGCGCGCCCGCGTCATCGCCACGTAGAGCAGCCGCCGCTCCTCCTCGAGTTCGTGCGCGCCCTGCGCCACGTCGGCCGGCAGGCAGCCGTCGACCACGTTGAGCACGTGCACCGAATTCCACTCCTGCCCCTTGGCCGAGTGGATGGTCGAAAGAATCAGGTAATCCTCGTCGAGCGAGGGCGGGCCCGGCCTGTCGCTGGTGGCTTCGGGCGGATCGAGCGTGAGTTCGGTCAGGAAGCGCTCGCGCGAGCCGTAGCCCGAGGCCAGCCGCGCCAGCTGTTCGACGTCGCCGCGCCGCACGCCGGAGGGGTCGTCGTAGAGCCGGTCGAGGTGCGGCAAATACCAGCGCACCGCCAGCTCCACATCGGCCGGCCACGGCAGCGAGGGCGCGCACAGCGCAGCATAGGCTTCGGCAAACACCGCCCATTCCGCGCGCGCGGCCGAGGGCGGCACGAACGCGCGCACCGCCGCCACCGGATCGGCGGCCTGGTCCATGGCATCGAGCAGCCGCGCGCCCGTGGCCGGCCCGATGCCCGGGATGAGCTGCGTGACGCGGAAACCCGCCATGTGGCCACGCGGGTTCTCGGCGAAGCGCAGCACCGCGAGCAGGTCCTTCACATGCGAGGCCTCGAGAAACTTGAGGCCACCATATTTCACGAATGGAATGTTGCGGCGCGCCAGTTCGAGTTCGAGCGGCGCGCTGTGCGTGGCGGCGCGGAACAGCACCGCCTGCGACTTGAGCGCGAGGCCGCCCTCGCGGTGCGCCAGCACCTTGTCGGCCACCCAGACGGCCTGCTGCGCCTCGTCGGGCACCAGCACCAGCTGCGGCCGGCCGGCCGAGGGCTTGTCGGTCCAGAGCGTCTTGGCATGCCGCTCGGCCGCCTGCGCAATGACCCGGTTCGAGACATCGAGAATCGGCTGGGTCGAACGGTAGTTGCGCTCCAGCGTGACCACGCGCGCAGCCTGCGAGAACTGCGACGGAAAGTCGAGGATGTTACGCACGGTTGCGCCGCGAAACGAGTAGATCGACTGCGCATCGTCCCCCACCACCGTCACGCCGCGGCCATCGGGCTTGAGCGCCTGCAGGATCGAGGCCTGCAGCAGGTTGGTGTCCTGGTACTCGTCGACCAGCACGTGGTCGAAGCGCGCGCCGACCAGCGCCGCCAGCGCGGGCTCGGCCACCATGCCGGCCCAGTAGAGCAGCAGGTCGTCGTAGTCGAGCACGTTCTGCTGCTGCTTGGCCTCGACGTAGGCGCCGAACAGGCGCTTGAGTTCGGCTTCCCACTCGGCGCACCACGGAAAGGCCTCGGCCAGCACGTCGGCCAGCGGGGCGCGCGTGTTGACGCAGCGCGAATAGATCGAGAGGCAAGTGCCCTTGCGCGGAAAGCGGTTCACGCTCGACGACAGGCCGAGCTCGTGGCGCACCAGGCCCAGCAGGTCCTCGGCGTCGCCGCGGTCGTGGATCGTGAAGTGGTCGTTCAGGCCGATGTGCGCGGCGTACTCGCGCAGCAGGCGCGCGCCGATGCCGTGGAAAGTGCCGGCCCAGGGCAGCGCGGGCGGCTTGTCGGACTTGAGCCCGAGCACGCGCGCCAGCACCTGGCCCGCGCGGCGCTCCATTTCCTGCGCCGCGCGGCGCGAGAAGGTCAGAAGCAGCAGGCGCTGCGGATCGACGCCGCCGGCGATGAGGTGCGCCACCCGGTGCGCCAGCGTGCTGGTCTTGCCCGAGCCCGCGCCGGCGATCACCAGCAGCGGCCGCTCGTCGCGCCCGGTCAGCGTGCCGACGCCGTGTTCGACGGCGGCGCGCTGCTCGTCGTTGAGCGCGGAGAGCGCCGCGGCCAGGCGCTCGGCCTGGGTGGCGCCGGTGGTGCCGGTGGCGGAAAAAGCGGGGAGCGCAGCGGTCTGCATGCCCGCGACTTTACTGTATGTCCATCCAGATCGATGGGCCTGCCGTCACATGGCCGATGACATAATCGCCGCTCGCTGCAACTGGAGACCGCATCATGGAAACCGCACCGTCTCGGCAGCTTTCAACTCCCGCGTCCTGACGCGCCTCGATCGCTGACACCAGGGCCCGGGGATTGAAAGCACCCCTCCCCTCGCCCCATCGCCTCAGCCATTTCACGGGAGTGAGCCCATGCTCAATATCTTTACGCTCGCCAACGGCCGCCTTGTCCAGGAAGAGATCGAGGCGCTGGAGGAGCTTTCCAAGTTCCAGCCGATCTGGGTCGACCTCGAATCGCCCACGCTCGAGGAAAAGCGTTGGATCAAGCAGTACTACGGCCTCTCGATTCCCGAAGACGCGATGGACGAGGACATCGAGGAGTCGGCCCGCTTCTATGAAGAAGACAACGGCGAGCTGCACATCCGCTCCGACTTCCTGATCGACGACGACGAAGACCCGCGGTCGGTGCGCGTGGCCTTCATCCTGAACCAGCACAACACCGAGCTTCGCAGCCGCGGCGTGCTGTTCTCGATCCACGACGAGGACGTGCCGGTGTTCCGGCTGCTGCGCATGCGTGCGCGCCGCGCACCGGGCCTCATCGAAGATGCCAAGGAAGTGCTGCTCAAGCTGTTCGACGCCGACGCCGAATACTCGGCCGACACGCTCGAGAACATCTACGACGAACTCGAGATCGCGGGCAAGAAGGTGCTCGAAGGCAACGTCAGCGACGAGCTGGCCGGCGAGGTGCTGGGCGCCATCGCGCGCCAGGAAGACTTGAACGGCCGCATCCGCCGCAACGTGATGGACACGCGCCGCGCCGTGAGCTTCATGATGCGCAGCCGCATGCTCAATGCCGAGCAGTTCGAGGAGGCGCGGCAGATCCTGCGCGACATCGAATCGCTGGACAACCACACGGCCTTCCTGTTCGACAAGATCAACTTCCTGATGGATGCGACCGTCGGTTTCATCAACATCAACCAGAACAAGACCATCAAGATCTTCTCGGTGGCCAGCGTGGCGCTGCTGCCGCCCACGCTGATCGCGAGCATCTACGGCATGAACTTCAAGTTCATGCCCGAGCTCGACTGGTCGCTCGGCTATCCCTATGCGCTGGCGCTGATGGCGGCGAGCGCGCTGGTGCCGATGTGGTACTTCCGCCGGCGCGGCTGGCTCAAGTAGCGGCCGGCATTCCGCTCGCAGGCAGCGTGGCCAGCCACGCATCGACCAACGCCAGGCTGTAGCGGCTCGCCACCTCGGCGACGAAGCGCGCGAAGTCGCCATGCGCGGCGTCGTCGGCCCGGTCCGAGATGGTGCGCATGGCCGCGAACGGCACGCCGTAGTCGTGGCACACCTGCGCCACCGCCGCGCCTTCCATCTCGACCGCGAGCGCATCGGGCAGGCTGCGCCGCAAGGCATCGCTCTCGGCGGCCGCCGAGACGAAGCGGTCGCCGCTCACCAGCAGGCCGCGGTGCACCTTCGGCGACCGGAGGCCGAATTCATCGGCGGCCGCCTGCCCCACCAGCGCCACAGGGTCGCGCAGCGCGGCTTCGGCCACGGCGGCCAGCGCATCGCCCATCGAGGCATCGGCCGCGAAGCGTGAAAGGCCCATGAGCGGCACTTCGTACTTCGGGAAGATCGGCGAGGCATCGAGGTCGTGCTGCAGCAACTGCGTTGCGACCACCACGTCGCCGACCTCCACGCCCGGCGCGAGCCCGCCCGCGACGCCCGTGAACACGATCGCGCGCACGCCGAAGCGCTCGAGCAGCACCGTGGCCGTGACCGCCGCCGCGACCTTGCCGATGCGCGACAGCACGGCCACCACCGGCTGGCCGCGCAGGTGGCCGACCCAGAAGTCGCGCCCCGCGGCGCGCACGCGCTGCTCGTCCGGCATCTGCGCGAGGAGCGCGCTCAGCTCCTCGTGCATCGCAGCGACGATGGCGACCGGTGCGCTCATCGGTTACTTGATGTCGACGCCATAGAAGGTGTGGCGGCCGAAGGGGCTCAATTTGAAATCGACCACCTCCTTGCGCACCGGCTTCAGCTGCACCGCATGCGCGATGGTGAACCACGGCGCCTGCTCCTTGAAGATGACTTGCGCCTTCTTGTAGAGCGCATCGCGGTCGGCCTGCTTGGTGGTGCTCTTGGCCTTGAGCACGAGGTCTTCGTACGGCTGGTGGCAGAACTTCGAGATGTTGCTGCCGCTGGCCGACTTGGCCGAGGCGCAGCCCAGCAGCGTGTAGAGGAAGTTGTCGGGGTCGCCGTTGTCGCCGGTCCAGCCCAGCATGCCCATCTGGTGCTCGCCGGCCTGCAGGCGCTTGCGGTACTCGCCCCACTCGAAGCTCTTGATCTCGGCCTTGACGTTGATCTTGGCAAGGTCGGCCTGCATCAGTTCGGCGATGCGCTTGGCATTCGGGTTGTAGGGCCGCTGCACCGGCATGGCCCACAGGTCGGTCGAGAAGCCGTCGGGGAAGCCGGCCTGCGCCAGCAGCTTCTTGGCGGCTTCGGGGTCGTAAGGATCGTCCTTGACCGCGTCGTTGTAGGACCACATGGTCGGCGGAATCGGGTTCTTCGCGGCCACGCCGGTCGACAGGTACACGCCGTCGATGATCGCCTTCTTGTTGATCGCCATGTTGAGGGCCTTGCGCACGCGCACGTCGTCGAAGGGCTTCTTCGTGGTGTTGTACGAGAGATAGCCCACGTTGAGCCCGGGCTGCTCGAGCACCTGCACGTTCGGGTCCTTGCGGATCGCGTCGAGGTCGGCCGGGTTCGGATACGGCATGACGTGGCATTCGCCCTTCTGCAGCTTGGCCCAGCGCACCGAGGCGTCGGGCGTGATCGCGAACACCAGGTCGTCGATCTTCGCCTTGCCGCCCCAGTACTGCGGGAAGGCCTTGAAGCGGATGACCGCGTCCTTCTGGTACTGCACGAGGTAGAACGGGCCGGTGCCGATCGGGTCCTGGTCGACCTTCTCGGGCGTGCCGGCCTTCAGCATCGCAATCGCGTATTCCTTCGACTGGATGCCCGCGTACTGCATGGCCAGGTTGGCAAGGAACGGCGCCTCGGCCTGGTTGAGCGTGATCTTCACCGTGTACTCGTCGATGCGGTCCACCGACTTCAGCAGCTTGGGCATGCCCATGTCGTTGAAGTAGGAGTGGTTCTGGCTCGTGACCTTGAAGAAGGGATCGCTCTCCTTCCACTGCCGCTCGAGCATGAAGATGAAGTCGTCGGCATTGAAGTCGCGCGTGGGCTTGAAGCTCTTGCTGGTGCTGTGCCACTTCACGCCCTTGCGCAGGTGGAAGGTGTAGACCGTGCCGTCGGCCGAGATGTCCCATTTTTCGGCGAGGCCCGGCACGACCTTGGTGCCGCCGCGCTCGAACTCGACGATGGTGTTGTAGACCTGCGTGGTCACGTCGAACGAGGTGCCGGTGGTGTTGACGCCCGGATAGAAATTCTCGGGACTGCCCTCCGAGCAATAGACCAGCGTCTTGGCGGACACGGCGCCCGCGGCCAGTGCGAGCACGGCGAGTGCCGCCGGCGCGAGCAGCGCGGCCAGCCTGGGCGGGCGGCGCGAAACGGATGGCTGGGTGGTCTTCTTCATGGCAACTCCTTGGGACACGGTGGAAGTGAACTAGGGGTTCATCGCCAGGGGCGCGACGAACGGCGGGGACAAGGGCACATCGGCGCTGACCGGCGGCGCGCCGTCGAGGAATTTCTCCGCGTAGTGGCAAGCCACCAGGCGCTCGTCGAGCGCGCGCAGCAGGGGCCGCTCCTCGCGGCAGCGCTGCGTCGCATGCGGACAGCGCGTGTTGAAGACGCAGCCCGTGGGCGGATCGAGCGGCGACGGCAGCTCGCCCTTGAGCACGATGCGCTGGCTGCTGAGCCCCGGCGTGGACGCCAGCAGCGCCTGCGTGTAGGGATGCAGCGGCCGCGCGAAGATGCGCGCCTTGGGCCCCTGCTCCACCGCATGGCCGAGGTACATCACGAGCACCTCGTGCGCGATGTGCCGCACCACGCCCAGGTCGTGCGAGATGAAGAGATAGGCCAGGCCCAGCTCGGCCTGCAGGTCGGCCAGCAGGTTCAGCACCTGCGCCTGGATCGACACGTCGAGCGCCGACACCGGCTCGTCGGCCACCAGCAGGCGCGGCTCCAGCATGAGCGCACGCGCAATGGCGATGCGCTGGCGCTGGCCACCCGAGAACATGTGCGGATAGCGGTTCGCATGCTCGGGCCGCAGGCCCACGCGCGCCAGCATCTCGCGCGCCTTGGCAGCCCGCTCGGGCTTGCCGAGCGCGGTGTTGATGGCGAGCGGATCCTCGAGCACGGCGGAGATCTTCTTGCGCGGATTCAGCGAGCCATAGGGGTTCTGGAACACCAGCTGCACGGCCTGGCGCAGTTCGCGCCGGTAGGCGGGCGGCGTTTCCACCGCGTCGTGGCCGGCCAGCACGAGCTGCCCGGCCGTGGGCTTTTCGATCAATGCGACCATGCGCGCGAGCGTCGACTTGCCGCAGCCCGATTCGCCGACCACCGCGAGCGTGCGGCCGCGCTCGATGCGGAAGGAAATGTCGCCGACCGCGCGCAACTGCGCAGGCGCGCGGAACATGCCGCGCCGCACGGCATAGGTGCGCTGCAGGTTGCGCGCCTCCACGACGACATCGCCGATGGCATCGCCACTCATGGCAGCACCTCCACGGCCTGCGGCCGCGGCCGGTCGGCCTCGATGGCCGCCATCCGCCCCGGCTCGCCGAGCGGGAAATGGCAGCGCACCTCGGCACCGGGCGGCGACGCAACCGTGCGCAGCGCCGGCCGCACGTTGCAGGCCTTGGTCGTCACATAGCTGCAGCGCGGCGCGAACAGGCAGCCGGCCGGCCGGTCGTGCACGCCCGGCACCACGCCCGCGATGGTGGCCAGCCGCCCCTCGGGCGCGGCGCGTTCGGGCAGCGCGGCCAGCAGGGCCTCGGTGTAGGGATGCTGCGGATCCGCGAAGAGCCGGTCGACGCGCTGCTGCTCCATCACCTGGCCCGCATACATCACGGCAATGCGCTGCGCCATCTCGCTGACCACGCCCATGTTGTGCGTGATGAGCACCAGCGCCATGCCGCGCTCCTTCTGCAGCTCGCGCAGCAGGTCGAGGATCTGCGCCTGGATCGTCACGTCGAGCGCGGTGGTCGGCTCGTCGGCGATCAGGAGACGCGGGTTGCAGGCGATGGCCATCGCGATCATCACGCGCTGGTTCATGCCGCCCGAGAGCTGGTGCGGATAGCTGCCCAGGCGCGACGATGCGGCCGGTATGCCGACCTGCTCGAGCAGTTCGGTCGCGCGCTTCTTCGCCGTGCGCCGGTCCAGATGAAGATGCAGCCGCAGCGTTTCCATCAGCTGGAAGCCGATGGTGAAGCAGGGGTTGAGGCTGGTGGTCGGCTCCTGGAAGATCATGGCCACCTCCTTGCCGACCAGCGCGCGGCGGGCCTTGTCGGAAATGCCGAGCAGCTCCTTGCCGGCAAAGCGCATGTGCTGCGCGCGCACGCGGCCCGGAAAGCCCACGAGGCCCATCAGCGCCATCATCGTCACGCTCTTGCCCGAGCCCGACTCGCCGACGATGCCGAGCACCTCGCCCTCCTCGAGCCTGAGGCTCACGCCGTCGACCGCGTGCAGCACGCCGCCTTGCGTCGGAAACTCGACGTGCAGGTCCTTGATGTCCAGCAGCATGTTCATCGTTTCAGCTTGGGGTCGAGCGCATCGCGCAGGCCGTCGCCGAGCAGGTTGAAGGCCAGCACGGCCGCGAGGATCGCGAGCCCCGGAAAAGTCACGACCCACCAGGCGCGCAGCACGAACTCGCGCGCATCGGCCAGCATCGTTCCCCATTCGGGCGACGGCGGCTGCGCGCCCAGGCCGATGAAGCCCAGCGCCGCCGCATCGAGGATGGCCGTGGAGATGCCGAGCGAGGCCTGCACGATCAGCGGCGCCGCGCAGTTGGGCAGCACTTCGCGGAACATCAGGCGCAGCGTGCCGGCGCCGCTCACGCGCGCGGCGGTCACGTAGTCGCGCGAGATCTCGGCAATGACCGCGGCGCGCGTGATGCGCACATAGTGCGGCAGCACGACGATGGCCACCGCCACCATGGCGTTGATCAGCCCCGGCCCGAGGATCGCGACGATCACGATGGCCATCAGCAGGCTCGGCATCGTGAGCACGATGTCCATCAGCCGCATGATCGCGATCTCCAGCACGCCACGGAAGAAGCCCGCGACAAGGCCGAGCACCACGCCGATGACCACCGACAGCGCCACCACCGCCACGCCGATGGACAGCGACAGTCGCGCGCCATACATCAGCCGCGAAAGAATGTCGCGCCCGATGGCGTCGGTGCCCAGCAGATAGCTCGCGGAGCCGCCCTGCTGCCACACCGGCGGCAGCAGGAAGACGGCGCTATTGGTCTCGTTGGGCGCATGCGGCGCGATCCACGGCGCGAACAGCGCGACAACCAACAGCACGGCGATGGTGGCAAGGCCGATCACCGCGCCGCGGTTGGCAGAGAAGGCGGTCCAGAACTCGCGCCAGGGACCGGGAGGCGCCGCCCCCCCGGCGCTGCTCGAAACTGCGTGTGTCGTTGCCATGGGATTGGTCAGTGCCGGATGCGTGGGTTGATGACGCCATAGGTCACGTCGACCAGCAGGTTGACCAGCATCACGATGCCGCCCAGCAGCAGCATGCCGCCCTGCAGCACCGGATAGTCGCGCCGGCCGATGGCCTCGATCAGCCACTTGCCGACACCGGGCCACGAGAAGATGGTCTCGGTGAGGATCGCGCCCGTGAAGAGCACGCCCACCTGCAGCCCGATCACCGTGACCACCGGAATCAGCGCGTTGCGCAGCGCATGCAGCCCCACCACGCGAAGGCGCGAGAGGCCCTTGGCGCGCGCGGTGCGGATGTAGTCTTCGCCCAGCACCTCGAGCATGGCCGAACGTGTCATGCGCGCGATGACGGCCAGCGGCACGGTGCCGAGCACGATGGCCGGCAGGATCAGGTGATGCAGCGCCGACCAGAAAGCGCCGGAATCGCCGGCGCGCAGTGCATCGATCAGCAGAAAGCCTGTTTCAGGCTCGACGAAGTACTGCACCGAGATGCGGCCCGACACGGGCGTCCAGCCCAACTGCACCGAGAAGAACAGGATCAGCAGCAGCCCCCACCAGAAGATCGGCATCGAATAGCCGGTGAGCGAGGTGGCCATCACGCCGTGGTCGAAGATGGAATTGCGCCGCACCGCCGCCAGGATGCCCGCCGGCAGCCCCAGCAGCAGCGCAAAGACGATCGCGCACACGCCGAGCTCGACCGTGGCGGGGAACAGCGCAAGGAACTCGTTGGCGACCGATTCCTGCGTGACCAGCGACTTGCCGAGATCGCCATGCAGCACGCGGCCGATGTAGATGCCGTACTGCACGATCACCGGCTTGTCGAAGCCGTAGGCTGCGCGCAGCTGGGCGTGGCGCTCGGGGTCGATCCCGCGCTCGCCCGCCATGGTTTCGATGGGGTCGCCCGGCACCAGCCGGATCAGGAAAAAAGCAAGCAGCGTCATGCCGATGAAGGTCGGCACCAGCAGGCTCACGCGCGTGAGGAGGAAGCGAAGCATCGACCCGCAATATGCAAGATCGATGCCGCGGCCCTACCCGGGCCGAACCCTTACTTCTTGACGTCGCGCAGCTCGCGCCGCAGGATCTTTCCGACCGGCGTCTTCGGGAGCTCGGTACGAAACTCCACGGTTCGCGGCTGCTTGTAACCCGTAAGGTTTGCTCTGCAGTATTCGCGCACCTGCGCTTCGGTCAGCGACTCGTCCTTCTTGACGAGCACCAGCTTGACGGCCTCGCCGGTCTTGTCGTCGGCCACGCCAACCGCCGCGCATTCGAGCACGCCCGGGATCTGCGCCACCACGTCCTCGATCTCGTTGGGGTACACGTTGAAGCCCGACACCAGGATCATGTCCTTCTTGCGGTCGACCACCTTGAAGTAGCCGCGCTCGTCGACCACGCCGATGTCGCCGCTCTTGAAGTAGCCGTCAGGCGTCATGACCTTGGCGGTTTCGTCGGGGCGCTGCCAATAGCCGGCCATCACCTGCGGCCCTTTGATCGCGATCTCGCCGGGCTGGCCCGGCGGCACTTCGCGGCCCTCGTCGTCGAGCAGCTTGAGCCAGGTGCTCGGCAGCGGCAGGCCGATGGTGCCGGTGTAGGCCTTGCTGTCGGTCGGGTTGCAGGTGGCCGAGGGCGAGGTTTCGGACAGGCCGTAGCCTTCGCAGATCGGGCAGCCGGTCTTCTCGAGCCAGAGCTTCGCGACGGCCGCCTGCACGGCCATGCCGCCGCCGACCGAGACCTTGAGGTTCTTCCAGTTGACGGTGTTGAAGTCCGGGTGGTTGGCCAGCCCGTTGAACAGCGTGTTGACCGCGGGAAAGCTGTGGATCGTGTGCTTGGACAGTTCCTTGAGCACGCCCGCGAGGTCGCGCGGATTCGGAATGAGGATCAGCTTGCCGCCCGTGCGCATGTTCAGCATCATGCCCACGGTGAAGGCGAAGATGTGATAGAGCGGCAGCGCGCACACGCTCGTGGGCTGCTCGCCCGCCGGCACCTGCGCCATCGCGGGTTCGTTCCAGGCTTCGGACTGCAGCACGTTCGCAATGACGTTGCGGTGCAGCAGCACCGCGCCCTTGGAGACGCCGGTGGTGCCGCCGGTGTACTGCAGCACGGCCACGTCGTCGGGGCCGATGGCCGGCAGCTGCAGGGTGCGGCTCGCGCCCTGGTCGAGCGCATCGTTGAAGCGCACCGCGCCCGGCAGGCTGTAGTGCGGCACCAGCTTCTTCACGTTGCGCACCACGTAGTTGACGAGCGCGCCCTTGAGAAACCCGAGCCGGTCGCCCATGGCGGCGAGCACGATGTGCTTGATCGGCGTGGCCGCGATGCACTGCTGCAGCGTGGTGCCGAAGTTCTCCATGATGACGATGGCCTTGGCGCCCGAGTCCTTGAGCTGGTGCTCGAGCTCGCGCGGCGTGTACAGCGGATTCACGTTCACGAGGATCAGGCCGGCGCGCAGGATGGCCGCGACCGCGACCGGGTACTGCGGGCAGTTGGGCATCATGACCGCGACGCGGTCGCCCTTGGCGAGGCCGAGCCCCTGCAGGTAGGCGCCGAAGGCCTTGCTGAGCTTGTCGGTCTCCGCATAGCTGACGTCCTTGCCCATGAAACTGTAGGCCGTGCGGTCGGCGTACTTGGCAAAGCTCTCCTCCATGAGACCGACCAGCGAGGAATACTGCGAAGCGTCGACGTCGGCGGGAACGCCTTGCGGGTAGCTGCTGAGCCAGGGGCGGTCGGTCATGGGTTGTCTCCTCGGAATCGCGTGTTTTGAAACGACAGCGGCGCACAGGTGCGCCGCGGTGATGATCTGGTCCGCACTGCGCAGGTGCGGCCCTTGGGCCTATTCGATGGCCTTGCCCATATCTTCCACTACTTTCTTCGCATCCCCAAAGACCATCATGGTCTTGTCCATGTAGAAGAGTTCGTTGTCCAGGCCGGCATAGCCCGCCGCCATGGAGCGCTTGTTCACGATCACCGTCTTGGCCTTGTAGGCCTCCAGGATGGGCATGCCGTAGATCGGGCTGCCCTTGGTGAGCGCGGCCGGGTTCACCACGTCGTTGGCGCCCAGGATGATCGCCACGTCGGCCTGGCCGAACTCGCCGTTGATGTCTTCCATCTCGAACACCTGGTCGTAGGGCACCTCGGCCTCGGCCAGGAGCACGTTCATGTGGCCCGGCATGCGCCCGGCCACCGGGTGGATCGCGTACTTCACGGTGATGCCCTTGTGCGTGAGCTTCTCGGCGAGTTCCTTCACCGCATGCTGGGCGCGCGCCACCGCCAGGCCGTAGCCCGGCACGATCACCACCGTCTCGGCATTGCCCAGCACGAAGGCCGCGTCGTCGGCGCTGCCGCTCTTGACCGGCCGCTGCTCCTTGGCCGCGCCGCCGGCCGTGACCGCCTCGCCGCCGAAGCCGCCCAGGATCACGTTGAAGAACGAGCGGTTCATGGCCTTGCACATGATGTAGCTCAGGATCGCACCCGACGAGCCCACCAGCGAACCGGCCACGATCAGCATCGCGTTGTTCAGGCTGAAGCCGATGCCCGCGGCCGCCCAGCCCGAGTAGCTGTTGAGCATCGACACCACCACCGGCATGTCGGCGCCGCCGATCGGGATGATGATGAGTACCCCCATCACGAAGGCCAGCGCCAGCATCGCGAAGAACGCCGGCCAGCTTTCGGTGGCCATGAACACCAGCCCCAGGCCGATCATGGCCAGGCCGAGCACCAGGTTGAGCATGTGCTGGCCCGCGAACTGCACCGGCGCGCCCTGGAACAGCCGGAACTTGTAGGTGCCCGAGAGCTTGCCGAAGGCGATCACCGAGCCGCTGAAGGTGATGGCGCCGATGGCCGCGCCCAGGAACAGCTCGAGGCGGTTGCCGGCGGGAATGGGCGCGCCCTTGGCGATGCCTTCGAGCATGGCCGCGGGTTCGACCACGGCCGCGACCGCGATGAACACCGCCGCCAGGCCGATCATGCTGTGGAAGAAGGCCACCAGCTCGGGCATCTTGGTCATCTCGACCGTCTTGGCGCGGTAGGCGCCGTAGCCGCCGCCGGCCACCAGCCCCAGCAGCACCCAGGCCAGGCCCGTGAGCTGGCCGCCGGCCAGCTTGTAGATCAGCGCACCGGTGGTGACCACCGCGATGGCCATGCCGGCCATGCCGAAGAGGTTGCCGCGGATCGAGGTGGTGGGGTGGCTCAGGCCCTTCAAGGCCTGGATGAAGCAGACGCTGGCAATCAGGTACAGCAGCGTGACGACGTTCATGCTCATTGCGAGGCTCCCGCTTCGGCCTTGGGTGCGGCCTTCTTCTCTTTCTTCTTGAACATCTCGAGCATGCGCCGCGTGACCAGGAAGCCGCCGAAGATGTTCACCGCCGCGAGCGCCACCGCGAGCACGCCCATGGTCTTGCCCAGCGGGGTTTCGGTGAGCGCGGCCGCCAGCATGGCGCCGACGACCACGATGGCCGAGATCGCGTTGGTCACGGCCATCAGCGGCGTGTGCAGCGCGGGCGTGACAGTCCACACCACGTGGTAGCCCACGTAGATGGCCAGCACGAAGATGATGAGGTTGATGACGGTATGGGAAACGGGATCCATGATTTCTTCTCCTCGCGTGACCGCTTATTGCTTCGTGACCTGGCCGTCCTGCGCGACGCGGCAGGCGGCGACGATGTCGTCCTCGAGGTCGATCTTCAGGCCGCCCTCCTTGGTGACGATGAGCTTGAGGAAGTCGAGCACGTTGCGCGCATAAAGCGCCGACGCATCGGCCGCCACCAGCGCCGGCAGGTTGGTCTCGCCGACGATGGTCACGCCGTGCTTGACCACCGTCTTGTCGGCCTCCGACAGCGGGCAGTTGCCACCGATGCCATCGGCGCCCTTGCCGGCCGCGATGTCGACGATCACCGAGCCGGGCTTCATGGCCTTGACCATGTCCTCGGTGATGAGCGTGGGCGCCGCACGTCCGGGAATGAGCGCGGTGCTGATGACGATGTCGGCCAGCGCCACGCGCTTGGCCACCTCGACCTGCTGGCGCGCGAGCCAGCTCGGGGGCATCGGCCGGGCGTAGCCGCCGACGCCGACCGCGGCTTCCTTCTCCTCGTCGGTGTCGTAGGACACCTCGATGAACTTGCCGCCGAGCGACTCGATCTGCTCCTTCACGCTCGGACGCACGTCGGAAGCCTCGATCACGGCCCCCAGGCGCTTGGCGGTGGCAATGGCCTGCAGGCCCGCCACGCCCACGCCCAGGATGACCACGCGCGCCGCCTTCACGGTGCCGGCGGCGGTCATGAGCATCGGGAAGAAGCGCTGGTACTTGTCGGCCGCGATCATCACGGCCTTGTAGCCCGCGATATTGGCCTGCGACGAGAGCACGTCCATGCTCTGGGCGCGGGTGGTGCGCGGCGCGGCTTCGAGCGCGAAGGCCGTCAGGCCGGCCGTGGCCAGGCGCTGCAGGCCGGCCGCATCGAAGGGGTTGAGCATGCCGATGACCACGGTGCCGGGCTTCATGAGCGCGGTTTCGGCATCGCTGGGCGTGCGCACCTTGAGCACCATGTCGGCCGCGAAGGCGGCGTTCATGTTGACGATCTCGGCACCGGCGGCCTGGTAGGCGGCATCGGTGACGCTGGCGGCAATGCCGGCCCCGGACTGCACGCGCACGGTGTGCCCGGAAGCGGCCAGTTTCTTCACCGTCTCGGGCGTTACGGCCACGCGGGTTTCGCCGGCCATCGTCTCGGCAGGCACGCCTATCAGCATAGAGATCTCCTCAGGGCAAGGGCAATACGGGAACGCGGGCAGAGCTTACAGCAAGATTACGGCTGCGCTGTCGCCAAAATCCACCGCCTGTTCGCCGCTTGATGACCGTAGTCATTGCATGTGTAGCTATATAAATGGTAGCGAGGCCGGCGGCATCGGAACCGGCAGGCCGGTACATCGGTTGTTTCCCCAGCACCTGAGCTCTCACACGTGAGCGTGCCCGGCCGCTCGGCATCGGCGTCCGGCAATCCTTGTCGTCAAATAGCACGCATTTGTTTGCAATTGCCATCAACTCCAAGAAAGATACCTTCATTTCGTGCATTAGTTACGCGAAGGCTTTTTTCTCAAGACGCAGATAGATACACTTCTTTCACTCAAAAGCCCGCAGAGGCAAATTCGGCAGGAAGAAGGGGATGGAATGCGTATTGCAGTACTTGATCACGAGCCCGATCAGCTTCAGCTGATCGTCCAGGGGATGTCGGGGCTCGGCCACGAATGTCACTCGTACACCGAAGGGCGTCCTTTGCTCCAGGCGCTGCGCCGGCAGACCTTCGATCTTCTGATCCTCGAATGGAACCCGCCGGACATGCGCGGCCTCGAGCTCGTGAAGACCGCCCGCAACGAGCTGCGAAGCCGCGCCCCCATTCTTTTCGTGACCACGACGCGCGACGAGACCGCCGTGGTCGAAGGGCTCAACGCGGGCGCCGACGATTTCATGGTCGCGCCGGTACGCGTCACCGAGCTCGAAGCCCGCGTCAATGCGCTGCTGCGCCGGTCCTATCCCGCGCAGCACGAGACCGAGCTGGTGTTCGGCCCTTATCACTTCTACCCGCCCGCGCGCGTCCTCAAGGTGAATGGCGCGACGGTCGAGCTGAAGAACCGCGAATACGCGCTCGCGCTGTTCCTGTTCCAGAACCTCGGCCGGCTGCTGTCGCGCGAGCACCTGCACGAGGCGGTGTGGGGCGTTGGCACGGCGGCACTGTCGCGGTCGCTGGACACGCACGTCTCCCGCCTGCGGACCAAGCTGGGCCTCGGGCCCTCGAGCGGCTTCCTGCTGCTGGCCATCTATGGGCTGGGCTACCGGCTCGAAGTGGTCGACGCCAGCACGCACCCCGACAGCCTCGCGCGCTGAGGCTCGCCCGGGAATCTCCGCCCCGATACGGGCTCCAAACGGCTTCGGGCTCCTGTGGGCCTCACACAAGGAATGAAGCCGATGAAAGTTCTCACGAGGCTGCTGCTGGCCGCCGCATTGTGCTGGGGCGCCTTCGGCACGGCCGCCGCGCAGGACGTGGAAGCCAGCGACATGGTGCAGGGCGGCATGCAGGCCATCCGGATGATCGACCAGGGCCGGACCGGCGAGCTCTGGGACGGCGCCACGGCCGCCACCCGCAAGCGCATCGCGCGCGCCGACTTCGCCGCCAAGGTTTCCAGCAGCCGTTCGCCGCTGGGCGCGCCGCTGCAGCGCACCTGGGTGGCGGTCAAGCGCCGGGCCGTGGCCGACCCTGATGCCGAGGCGGCCGGACAATATGTCAGCATCGAGTACGAGACCCGCTTCAGCAACAAGCCGGATGGCACACTGCGCGAACTCGTGAGCTTCCATCTCGACAGCGACCGCATCTGGCGCTTCAGCGGCTACGCGCTGCATTGAGTAGTCAAAAGGGCCAAGACAATGACGACCCCGCGCTGGAAACCCAATGTCACCGTGGCCGCCGTGATCGAGCAGGACGGCCGCTTCCTGCTGGTCGAGGAAAACACGGCCCAGGGGCTCAGGCTCAACACCCCGGCGGGGCACCTCGACCCGGGCGAATCGCCCATCGAAGGCTGCGCCCGCGAAACGCTCGAGGAAACCGCCCACGCCTTCACGCCCACCGCGCTGGTCGGCATCTACATGGCGCGATCGAGCCACCGCACGGGCAGCAAGGAAGACGTGACCTATTTGCGCTTTGCCTTTGCCGGCACGCTCGGCGCGCAGGAAGCGGGCCGAGCGCTCGACGAAGGCATCGTGCGCACGGTCTGGATGAGTGCCGACGAGATCCGCGCCAGCGTGCCGCGGCACCGCAGCCCGCTGCTGCTGCAGTGCGTCGAGGACCACCTGGCCGGCAAGCGCTATCCGCTCGACCTGATCCACGTCCACGAATCGGTGCGCTGAAGGCTGCCGCGCGCCGGCCTCAGGCGCTCAGACGATGACCCCGCCGCCAAGGCAGCGCTCGCCGTCGTAGAGCACGGCCGACTGCCCCGGCGTGACGGCCCATTGCGGCTCGCCGAAGCGCAGGCTGAAGCTCGCCGCAGGGTCGCCACCGCCGTCTTCTTCCAGCTCGCAGGCCGCATCGGCCTGGCGGTAGCGCGCCTTCGATCCATAGCGGCCCGGCGCGGGCGCTTCGCCCGAGACCCAGCTCGCATCGCCGGCCGCGAGCGCCGAGGACAGCAGCCAGGGATGGTCGTGGCCCTGCACCACCCAGAGCGTGTTCTTCTCGACGTCCTTGCGCGCCACGAACCATGGCGAGTGGTCGCCCGAGCCGCGCTGCGCGCCCTTCTCCTTGACGCCGCCGATGCCCAGCCCCTGGCGCTGGCCCAGCGTGTAGAAGCTCAGGCCCTGGTGCTCGCCGAGCTTGCGGCCGCGGTCGTCCTTGATGGGGCCCGGCTCCTTCGAGATGTAGCGGTTGAGGAATTCGCGGAACGGCCGCTCGCCGATGAAGCAGATGCCGGTCGAATCCTTCTTCTTCGCGTTGGGCAGGCCGATCTCTTCCGCGATGCGGCGCACCTCGGTCTTGTGCAGCTCGCCCACGGGAAACAGCGTCTTCGACAGCTGCGCCTGGTTCAGCCGGTGCAGGAAGTAGCTCTGGTCCTTGGAGGGGTCGAGCCCCTTGAGCAGCTCGTGCCGGCCCGTGGCCTCGTTCAGCCGCACGCGCGCGTAGTGGCCGGTGGCGATCTTCTCGGCCCCCAGGCGCATCGCATGGTCGAGGAAGGCCTTGAACTTGATCTCGGCGTTGCACAGAACGTCGGGGTTGGGCGTGCGGCCGGCCTTGTATTCGCGCAGGAACTCGGCGAACACGCGGTCCTTGTAGTCGGCCGCGAAGTTGACGTGCTCGATCTCGATGCCCAGCACGTCGGCCACGCTGGCGGCGTCCACGAAGTCGATGTTCGACGAGCAGTATTCGCTGTCGTCGTCGTCTTCCCAGTTCTTCATGAAGATGCCGACCACCTCGTGCCCCTGCTGCTTGAGCAGGTGCGCCGTGACCGCGGAATCGACCCCGCCGCTCAGTCCCACCACGATCCGTTGCTTTGCCATAAGCCCGCCATTGTCCCAGCCCGGCGCCCGGGCGGCCGGCGTGGGGGAATCAGGCCTGGCTGCGCAAGCCGGCCAGCAGCTCGTAGGAGCGCAGCCGCGCCGCGTGATCGAACACCTGCGAAGTGATCATCAGCTCGTCGGCGCCCGTGCGCTCGATGAAGGCCTGCACGCCTTCGCGCACCCGGGCGGGCGAGCCCACGGCCGAGCACGACAGCACCGAATCGAGCAGCGCGTTCTCGGCCGGGCCGACCTTCTGCCGGTAGCCCTCGACCGGCGGCGGCAGGCGCCCTGGCCGGCCGCTGCGCAGGTTCACGAAGGCCTGCTGCCATGAGGTGGCGCGGAATTCGGCCTCTTCGTCGGTGTCGGCCACGAACACGTTGAAGCCCAGCATCACATGGGGCTTCTGCAGCTGCGCCGAAGGCTTGAAGGTCTCGCGGTAGATCTGGATCGCCTGCATCAGCTGCTGCGGCGCGAAATGCGAGGCAAAGGCGTAGGGCAGGCCCAGGTGCGCGGCCAGCTGGACGCCGAAGGTGCTCGACCCGAGGATCCACACCGGCACCTCGAGCCCCGCGCCCGGCACCGCGCGCACGGGCTGCTGCGGCGCCTTCGACATGAAGTCCATGAGCTCGACCACGTCCTGCGGAAACTGGTCGGCATCGGATTCGAGGTTGCGGCGCAGCGCGCGCGCCGTGCGCTGGTCGGAGCCGGGCGCGCGGCCCAGGCCCAGGTCGATGCGCCCCGGATACAGCGACTCCAGCGTGCCGAACTGCTCGGCGATCACCAGCGGCGAATGGTTGGGCAGCATCACGCCGCCGGCGCCGATGCGGATGGTCGAAGTGCCGGCGCCCACGTAGGCGAGCAGCACCGCGGTGGCCGCGCTCGCGATGCCCGGCATGCCGTGGTGCTCGGCCAGCCAGTAGCGCCGGTAGCCCAGCTTCTCCCCGTGCTGCGCGAGCGAAAGCGAGTTGCGGAACGACTGCGCGGCGTCGCTGCCTTCGGTGATGGGGGAGAGGTCGAGGATCGAGAACGGAATCATGGGCCGGATGATGGCGCGATCCGGCGATCCCTGCTCGTGCAAGCCATTGCCCGCTCTGCTAGGGCTGGCCGATGCCAGGCGGCTACGGGCTTCGCTTGCGCCACTGGCCCAGGTCGGCCTCGATGCGCTCGTTGATGTTGCCGCTCCATTGGGCGCCGAAGCCGGCCGCGCGCAGCAGCTCGACGATGCGCCGGCCGACCGCGACGGTGTTGGCTTCGCGCTGGTCGATCTCGGGAATCATGCCGCCGCTGAACGCCAGGTAGAGGCGGCCGGTGCGCACGGCGGTGTCGAGATCCTGCGCGTGATAGAAGCAGCAGCCGCGAATGCCCGAGGCGAGCCGGCCCGCGGCGCGCCACTGCTCGCGCACGTCGTCATGGCCGTCGGCCAGCGAGTTGCCGGCGCGGTGCAGCGCAATGATCTTCTCGCTGCGCAACTGGGCGAACACCGCTTCGAGCCGGTCGTATTCGGTCTGGGCGGGCCAGGAAGCCTCGGCGGCCCGCTTGGCGGCGCAGGCGCGCGCCGCCTCAGCCTTGACCCAGGCACGGTCTTCGGCCGTGAGCTCATCGGGGTCGAGGTACTCGTCGGTGATCATCCATTCGATGTCGCCGTCGGGATGGAAGCCGCACCACGCGAGGCCGTGGATGCGTTCGCGCGTGTCTTCAGGGTCGAGCGTGAGGGCCATGCGTGCTCGGTTCAACCTGCCAGGCATGCGAAGGCATCGGCTTCGAAGCGGCCGGCGGCGTCTTTCAGAACCAGGGTGCAGCTCACGTTGTGGGTATCTTGCGGATGGGAGGCCATCGAAGCCGCGCCGGCCAGCCCCGCCGCGGCGGGCACCATCGTACCGGGCTGCGGCCAAAGCTCGATGTCCGCCCGCGGGGGCGGCGGCCGATTTGTAAGGCGAAAGCATTTGCCTGCGTGGCAAATCAACCACGCCCGGGCCGCGGCCATTGCCTCCGGGATGGCCAGCGCGGCAAAAAGCCGGCCCATGCTTTCGCATGGCCGGCTTCCGGAGGACTGGCGCTCGCCGAGCGCCGAGGCCGTTTTTACAGCGGCAGTGCGTCGCCGCGGGCAGCAGCGCGGGCTGCGGCGCGCACCGTGGCGCGGTCCACCGTGCTGGCGACGATCGGGGCCACGCCCGACGAGGCGCCTTCGGCGTACGGGTCGGCGCTGCGGGCCGCGACAGCGGCTTCGGCACGGACCGCGTCGCGGCTGTTCGACGAGACGAGCACCTGGGCCGGGCCTGCATTGGCACCGGTGGCGTACGGGTTGGCGCTGTGCGCGGCAACCACGGCCTGGCCGGCGACGTCGGCGCGGCTGGCGGCCGAGGTCAGCTGATGCACGCCTTCGTAGGTTTCGGCGTGGGCGGCACCGGCGACGGCCATGAGGGCAACAGCAACGGCGGAGAGGATCTTCGAGGCGGTCATTTTGATTTCCTTCAATTCAGTTCAGTTTTGACTTGGATGATTTCGAACCGGTCTTGGGTGGGTCACCGTCCCGTCGGGGGGCGGCCACCTCGCTCGGGGCCCTGTTCACCCAGATCGGCTTGGGGGCCGGTCCGTGAGATGAATTGTGCGCCGTCTTCTACGTAAAAACCCTTAGCAAAAGGAACCACGGCGTTCACGGAAAGGAAACAATCGCACCGCCAAAGCGGTGGACCAGGGCCATGGCGACACCGGCCTTCGCGGATTGGAAAAAACCGCCGCCCTCGAGCGCTGCGGCTAAAGTAGTCGCCCCAAACGGCCCATCCAGCCACACACACAACACAAGGAACATCAGCCATGGGCGCACAGTGGAAAGCAAAGCACAAGGACCTGGCGGCCAATGCCAAGGGTCGCCTGTTCGGAAAACTGGCCAAGGAAATCATGGTGGCCGCGCGCAGCGGCGCCGATCCGGCCTCCAATGCGCGCCTGCGGCTGGTGGTGGAGCAGGCCCGCAAGGTCTCGATGCCCAAGGACACGCTGGACCGCGCCATCAAGAAGGGCGCGGGGCTCACCGGCGAGGCGGTGCACTTCGAGCATGTGATCTACGAAGGCTTTGCGCCGCACCAGGTGCCGGTGATGGTCGAGTGCCTGACCGACAACGTGAACCGCACCGCGCCTGAAATGCGCGTGCTGTTCCGCAAGGGCCAGCTCGGCACCTCGGGCTCGGTGTCGTGGGACTTCGACCACGTGGGCATGATCGAGGCCGAGCCTTCGCGTGCCGATGCCGATGCCGAAGTGGCGGCCATCGAAGCGGGCGCACAGGACTTCGAGGCGGCCGGCGAAGGCGGCGCCACGGTATTCCTGACCGACCCGACCGACCTCGACCTGGTGAGCCGCGCGCTGCCGGCCCAGGGGTTCACCGTGCTGTCGGCCAAGCTGGGCTACAAGCCCAGGAACCCGGTCGATCCGGCCAGCCTCAGCGCGGAGCACCTCGAAGAGGTCGAAGTGTTCCTCGCGGCCATCGATGCGAACGACGACGTGCAGAACGTGTTCGTGGGCCTGGCGGGCTGAGCCGCTGCCTCTCGTTCGATGGAGAGTCCGGTGACCCGCCCCGAGAACGCGGCCGCCCGCACCCTGGCCGGCCAATGCCTCTGCGGCGCGGTGCGCTACACAGTGGCCGACGCGTTCGCCTATGCGCTGAACTGCCACTGCGCCGACTGCCGGCGCACGACCGGCTCGGCCTTCAAGCCCTTCGCCGGCATCGAGCGGCACAAGCTGGCCATCGCCCAAGGCCAGGACGAACTCCTGGTCTTCGGCGAGCAAGACGCCGGCAATGTGCACTGCCGCCATTGCGGCTCGCTGCTCTATTCGGTGGTGCGGGACGGCCTGTTCGTGCACGTGACGCTGGGCACGCTGACCGACGAGCCGTCGATCCGACCGCGCGCGCACATCTTCGTGGGCTCGAAGGCGCCCTGGTTCACGATCACCGACGACCTGCCCCAATTCGCGGGCCACGCCGACGCCGGCTGAATCTCGCCCTTCCTACGACGCCGTCCGCCCGCCGCGCTTGAGCGGCAGCCAGAGCGTGAACAGCGTGCCTCCCGGCCCCGAGCGCCACGAGACTTCGCCCCCGACGGCCTGCGCCCGGCGCTGCTGGTTCTGCATGCCGCGGCCCCCGGCGACGGACAAGGCTTTCTCGACGTCGAAGCCCTGCCCGTTGTCCTCGATGCTCACCCGCACGCCCGACGCTTCGCGCTCGGTGGCCACCCGGATCTCTGTGGCGCGGGTATGGCGCAGCACGTTGGCGATGCTCTCCTGCACGATGCGCAGGATGTGCAGCGCGCTGGTCGGGTCGAGCCAGTCCAGCGCCGGCAGTTCCTGCACCTGCCACTGCAGTGCCACGCCCGAGCTCTCGAGCCGCGGGCCGAGCCGGTAGCGCAGCGTGGCCAGAAGCAGCAACAGGTCGTCCTCCAGCGGCTCCATCGAATCGATGGTGAGCTTGAGATCGTCCAGGCAGCTCTTGAGCACCTGCGAGACCTTGTCGTCGCTCATGCTGCCGCCCTCCACGGAGCGGATGGCGCTGATCAGCGAGGAGCCCAGGCCGTCGTGCATGTCCTGCATCAGGCGCTGGCGCTCGTCGCTGATGGTCTGCTTCCTCTCGACCTCGCGCAGCCGCCGGTGGCTGAGTTCGAGCTCGGCTTCGCGGGCCGCAAGGCGCTGGGCCAGGCTGGCGTTGACCCGCTCGACCTCGGCAATGGCATTGACGTAGCGCCGGTACAGCATCACCCCGAACACGCTGAACGTGACGGCATTGGTGTAGGCGCCCAGGTACCAGCCTTCGGGGCTCACGAAATTGTTCTGCAGCAGCCAGTCGGACACCCCCAGCAGCACGCACACGCCGATGCCCACGGCCACCAGCCGCCCCTCGCTGGAGCGGCGCCAGGCACTGAGCCCGCCCACCAGCGCAACGGCGACACCCATCAGTGCCGCGCCGAGGTAGATCAGCGGCGTCACCTGCGGCGTGTTCCTCAGCACGGCAAGGCCCGGCAGCGTCAGCACGCCGATCAGCACCGTCCACGCCACCACCGCGCCGGTCAGCCACCTGAGCGGACGGCCATGCAGCTGGCGCAACGCGAAGTGCACCACCGCCACCAGCCAGAACAGGGAGTTGACGGTGAGCCAGGCGAACCAGTCGTTGGCAATCGGAACGTCCACGTAGAAATGCAGGCTGCGCAGGAAGGACGTGGTCGCCAGGTTGAAGAAGAGCAGATAGCCGGTTTCGTGGCTGCGCCTGAACCACACGAACAGCGCGAACACGCCCACGGCCATGAAGGCCGCGCTGAGCATGGCCGGCAGCTCCTGCTGCAGCCACTGCCGCGTGCGATGGCGCGCTTCCAGCGCTTCGGCGGGCCCCAGCCACATCGACGAAACCGCCACCTGCGCGCCGCGCGTGTGCTCCATGCGCACCAGGATCTCGTTCAGCGGCGCGCCGTCGGTCGTCCTGCCCAGCAGCACCCACAGCGGCGTGCGGGTGCTGTTCCACAGCGGGCCCTGCACCTGCGCGCGGTGGACCAGCCGCCCGTTGGCATACACCGCGATGGTGCCGTCCGTCTTGATGCGCGCGCCATAGAGCGCGAGCGGCGCCGGCGTGTCGGGCAGGCCGCGCGTGGAAAGCCGCAGCCAGGTGATGCGGGTTGCGCCCGTCGACACGCTGCCGTCGGCTTGGCGCAGCAGCGCAATGGGCAGGGCCAGCGGCAGCTCGACGGGCTGCCAGGCGGAAGGCAAAGCCTTGCTGTCGACCGCAAGCGGCAGTGCACGGAAGCCGGGTGCGTCCTGCACCTGCCAATCGGCCTGCGTCAGGTGCAGCGCCGCGTTGTGCTGCGCGGCGCCGGTCGTGCCAAAAAAGGCGGCCATGGCCACCAGCAGCGCCACGGACGCGGCGAGCACCACGTTCGCCCAGAAGGAGGCAAGGCGGTATCTGGAGAATTGTTCGAGCAGCCGGCGCGCAGATCCGAGGCTCATGCGAGGCTCATCTGCGTGCGGCCTGCCCGGTCCAGCTCAGGAAACGGTGCGATTCAGCTCAGAAAGGAATGTCGTCGTCCATGTCGTCGAAGCCCGACGACGACTTGGCCGGAGCCTGGCGCGGTGCCGGCGCCGGAGCGCGCGGTGCCGCGGCCGGTGCGCGGGGGGCATAGCCGCCGCCACCGCCACCACCGCCTTGCGAGTAGCCGCCGCCACCGCCGCCCTGCGAATAGCCGCCGTCGTCCTCGGGACCGCCCGAGGGGCCGCCCTGGCCCTGGCGGCTGCCCAGCATCTGCATCTGGTCGGCGCGGATTTCGGTGGTGTATTTCTCGATGCCGTCCTTGTCGGTCCACTTGCGCGTGCGCAGGCTGCCTTCGACGTACACCTGCGAGCCCTTGCGCAGGTACTGGCCGGCGATTTCGGCCAGTCGGCCGTTGAAGACGATGCGGTGCCACTCGGTGGCCTCGCGCATTTCGCCGCTTTGCTTGTCTTTCCAGCGATCGGTGGTGGCCACGGTGACGTTCGCGACCTGGTCGCCGCTCGGGAAGGTACGCATTTCGGGGTCGCGCCCCAGATTGCCGACGACGATGACTTTGTTGACCGATGCCATATGCACTGCCCCTGATAAGTAGATGAAGGAGAAGGAGGAAGAGAACCCTAGATTGTGCCCGATGCCGGCCGGCCGGAACCCCTTCGAAGCACCGCTTCGGTAAAACCGCCGCAACCCGCCCGCTCGCCATGAAATGCCGCTCGGACTATCATGTCCGGTTGCCCTCGGACGATCGCCCCCTTGAATTCCAAAGCCATTGAATACGCCGACGACGACGCGCAGCGCGCACGCGACGCGGAACTCGAACGCGACACCTACCTCGGCGCGGTGCTCGCGCAGCAGCGCATCAGCATCCGCGGTGCGCGCACCCACAACCTGAAGAATGTCGACCTCGACATTCCGCGCAACAAGCTGGTGGTGATCACCGGCCTGTCGGGCTCGGGCAAGTCGAGCCTGGCCTTCGACACGCTGTATGCCGAAGGCCAGCGGCGCTACGTGGAGAGCCTCTCTGCCTATGCGCGGCAGTTCCTGCAGCTCATGGACAAGCCCGACGTCGATGTGATCGAAGGCCTGTCACCCGCCATCAGCATCGAGCAGAAGGCCACCAGCCACAACCCGCGCTCCACCGTGGGCACGGTGACCGAGATCCACGACTACCTGCGCCTGCTCTACGCCCGCGCCGGCACGCCCTACTGCCCCGAGCATCACCTGCCGCTGCAGGCGCAGACCGTGTCGCAGATGGTCGATGCCACGCTCGCGATTCCCGACGAGCCGCGGCTGATGATCCTGGCGCCGGTGGCGCGCGAGAAGAAAGGCGAGTTCCTCGAGCTCTTCGCCGAGATGCAGGCCGCGGGCTACGTGCGCTTTCGCGTCGACGGCCAGACCTACGAATACAACGACCTGCCCAAGCTCAAGAAGACCGAGAAGCACGACATCGACGTGGTGATCGACCGGCTGCGCGCGCGCCCCGACATGCAGCAGCGCCTGGCCGAGAGCTTCGAGGCCGCGCTGCGGCTGGCCGAGGGCCGCGCCATCGCGCTGGAGCTGGGCGCAAGGCCGGAAGGCAGCGCCGATGGCGCTGCGGGCGCGCCCGACAAGGAGCACCTGTTCAACGCCAAGTTCGCCTGCCCGATCTGCCACTACTCGCTGTCGGAGCTGGAGCCGCGCCTCTTTTCGTTCAACTCGCCCGTGGGCGCCTGCCCGAGCTGCGATGGCCTCGGCCACCGCGAGGTGTTCGACCCGGCGCGTGTGGTCGCCTTTCCGTCGCTCTCGCTCGCGAGCGGCGCCATCAAGGGCTGGGACCGCCGCAACGGCTACTACTTCAGCATGATCGAGAGCGTTGCGAAGCACTACAAGTTCGACGTCGACGCGCCCTTCGAATCCTTGCCCGCCTCGGTGCAGCAGGTGCTGCTGCACGGCTCGGCGGCCGAGGAGATCAAGTTCAACTACACCATGGAATCGGGCAACTTCGCGGGCAAGAAGCTCACGAAGAAGCATCCCTTCGAAGGGATCATCCCGAACATGACGCGGCGCTACCGCGAGACCGATTCGGTGATGGTGCGCGAAGACCTCGCGCGCTTTCGCAACCTGCAGCCCTGTCCCGACTGCGGCGGCTCGCGGCTGCGGCCCGAGGCGCGCAACGTGTTCCTGGTCGATGAATCGGCCCGGCCCGCGGATGGCGGCGAGCCGCCGCGCATGGCGATCTTCGAACTCAGCCATCTCACCTTGCGCGATTCGCTCGCCTGGTTCCAGACGCTCAAGCTGCGCGGCGCCAAGGCCGACATCGCCGACAAGGTGGTGCGCGAGATCGGCCTGCGCCTCAAGTTCCTGAACGACGTGGGCCTCAATTACCTGAGCCTGGACCGCAGCGCCGAGACGCTCTCGGGTGGCGAGGCGCAGCGCATCCGGCTGGCCTCGCAGATCGGCTCGGGCCTGACGGGCGTGATGTACGTGCTCGACGAGCCCAGCATCGGCCTGCACCAGCGCGACAACGACCGGCTGATCGGCACGCTCAAGCATCTGCGCGACATCGGCAACAGCGTGATCGTGGTCGAGCACGACGAGGACATGATCCACGCCGCCGACCACGTGATCGACATGGGCCCGGGCGCGGGCGTGCACGGCGGGCGCGTGATGGCGCAGGGCAGCTACGCCCAGGTGGCGGCCAACCCCGATTCGCTGACCGGCCAGTACCTGTCGGGCACGAAGAAGATCGAAGTGCCCAAGCGCCGCACCGCCTGGCTGCCGGCCGTGAAGAAGCCGGCCTTCAACGAAGGCAAGAAGGCCTCGCGCTTTCCGCAGAGTCCCGCGGCCGAGCGGCGCGCCGCGCGCGAAGCGGCGCACCTGGCCTCGCAGACCGACCTGCAGGAAATCCGCGTGGTCGGCGCCACCGGCAACAACCTGCAGAACGTGAGCGTGGCCTTCCCGGTCGGCCTGCTCACCTGCGTGACGGGCGTCTCGGGCTCGGGCAAGTCGACGCTGGTGAACGACACGCTCTACACCGCCGTGGCGCGCACGCTCTACCGCGCGCACGAGGAGCCG
Organism: Variovorax sp. SPNA7; assembly: GCF_033807855.1. NCBI lineage: Bacteria > Pseudomonadati > Pseudomonadota > Betaproteobacteria > Burkholderiales > Comamonadaceae > Variovorax > Variovorax sp. SPNA7. The sequence continues at coordinate 429,428 of NZ_CP138513.1, read as the reverse complement.
GCGGCGCATGAATCGGTCGAGGGCATCGAGTATTTCGACAAGGTCATCAACGTCGACCAGAGCCCCATCGGCCGCACGCCGCGCAGCAACCCGGCCACCTATACGGGCCTGTTCACGCCGATCCGCGAGCTGATGGCCGAGACCAACACCGCGCGCGAACGCGGCTACGGCCCGGGCCGCTTCAGCTTCAACGTGGCCGGCGGGCGCTGCGAGGCCTGCCAGGGCGACGGCGTGGTGAAGGTCGAGATGCACTTCCTGCCCGACGTGTACGTGCCCTGCGAGGTGTGCCACGGCCAGCGCTACAACCGCGAGACGCTCGAGGTGCTCTACAAGGGCAAGAACATCGCGCAGATCCTCGAGATGACGGTAGAGACCGCGCATGAATTTTTGAAAGCCGTGCCGACCATCGAGCGCAAGCTGCGCACGCTGCTGGACGTGGGCCTCAGCTACATCAAGCTCGGCCAGTCGGCCACCACGCTCTCGGGCGGCGAGGCGCAGCGCGTGAAGCTCGCGCTGGAGCTCAGCAAGCGCGACACCGGCCGCACGCTCTACATCCTCGACGAGCCGACCACCGGCCTGCACTTTGCCGACATCGAGCTGCTGCTCAAGGTGCTGCACCAGCTGCGCGACGCGGGCAACACCATCGTCGTGATCGAGCACAACCTGGACGTCATCAAGACGGCCGACTGGCTGATCGACATGGGCCCCGAAGGCGGCGCCGGCGGCGGCACGGTGGTGGGCGAAGGCACGCCCGAAGACATCGCGGCCAACGAGGCGAGCCACACGGGGCGCTACCTCAAGCGGCTGCTGTAGCGCGCGCCCGCTTCCTGCACGAATGCGCGGGCCGCGCCACAATCGCGGCCCATGCCCTCCTTCACGCCGCGCCAGTTCGTCCTGCTCGTTCTCCTGACGCTTGCATGGGGCCTCAACTGGCCCGTGATGAAGCTCGGCGTGGCGGACTATCCGCCGCTGGCCTTCCGCGCGATCTCGATCTGGCTCGGCGTGCCGGTGCTGGGGCTTGCGCTGGCGTGGATGAAGGTGCCGTTCCACGTGCCGCGCCGCGCATGGCCCGAACTGGTCTGGCTGGGTGCCACCAACATGTTCATCTGGCACGCCTGCATCATCCTCGCGGTGAAGGCGCTCTCGGGCGGGCGCGCGGCGATCCTGGGCTACACGATGCCGGTGTTCTCCGCGGTGATCGGCGCGCTGCTGTTCTCGGCCGTGCTCACGCGGCGCTCATGGATCGGCGTGGGCGCCTGCGCGATCGGCGTGGGTCTCTTGCTGTCGCACGAGCTCACCGACTTCTCGGGACGGCCCGGCTACGTGGCGCTCGCACTGGTGGCGGCCGCGACATGGGCGCTCGGCACGCAGCTGCTGCGCCGCTCGCGCATCGGGCTGCCGACGCTCACGCTCTCGTTCTGGATGACGGCGATGACGGCCGTGGTGATGACGGTGCTGTCGCTGCTGTTCGAGCGCGATCCATGGCGCTGGCCCGGCCCCGTGACCTGGGGCTCGATCGCCTACAACGCGGTGCTGATCTTCGGCTTCGCGCATGCGGCCTGGTTCTACCTGGCGCGCGGCCTGCCGCCGGTGGCCTCGACCCTGAGCGTGATGTTCATTCCGGTGCTGGGCGTGTTCAGCGGCGCGGTGTGGCTCGGCGAAGTGGTGCACTGGCAGGACTGGGTGGCCGTCGCGCTGATGATGGTCGCGATTGCCTCGGTGCTCTGGCCCTCGCGCAGCGCCGCCAAGGCCTGATGAACGATCAGGTGGTCGTCTGCACGTGCAGGCGGCTGGTCTTGCAGCGGTGCAGTGCGCGGTAGTGTTCCAGCGGCCGGCCATTGGCGCCGTAGGCAATCGACTCGATGCGCAGCAGCGGCTCGGGCTGCGGCAGGTCGAGCAGGCGGCAGGTTTCGGCATCGGGCAGCACCGCGTCGATCCAGCGCTCGGCGCGCACCAGGCGCAGGCCGTACTGCCGGCGCAGCACGTCGTAGAGCGAGCGGTCTTCCAGCCGCGCACGGTGCAGGCCCGGCGCCAGGTCCGCCGGCACCGCCGTCTCGACCAGCAGGCGCAGCTCGCCATCCACGCTGCGCAGGCGCCTGAGGGCCACCACCTGCGTGTCGTCGGCCAGGCCCAGCGCTGCGGCCTCGTGCTCGGTGGGTGCGCGCAGTTCCTGCGCGAGGATCTGCGTGCGCACCGAGCGGCCCTTGCGCTCCATTTCGTCGGAGAAGCCGAGCACGGTGGAAACGAAATCCTCGTCGCGTTCGCGCGCCGACACGAAGGCGCCGCGGCCCTTGATCTTGTAGATGAGGTTGTTGCGCACCAGGTCGGCCAAGGCCTCGCGCACCACGATGCGCGAGATGCCGAACTGCTCGCCGAGCTCCGCCTCCGAAGGCAGCTTGGCGCCGATGGGCAGCACGCCCTGCAATATCTGCAGCCGGATGGCGTCGCGGAACTGCGCCCACAGCGGCGATTCGGAATTGCGGTCGAGCACGGTCGAGATGTCGTTGGGACTGTTCACTTTTAGGCTTGGCCGAGGACTGAGCTGGCCATCAATGATGCATCGAAAGAAGGTGCCTCGCCGGCCGCCACCGCGTGCAGCCGCACGTTGTGCCGCTCGCGCAGCGCGGTGGCGCAGGCGCACAGCTCGTTGTGGGCGTGGATGGCGTCCCAGCCCAGCGCCTCGGCCGCAACGCCCGCGATCTCGGCAAGCGCGGCGTCGGTGACGAGGCCGCGAATGGCCAGCAGCGTGCGGCGGATCACGAGGTCGTCGAGATGCACCACGCCGGTCTCGAGGCACAGGTAGGAGAGCTCGGCGGCCGAGTAGTCCGGCGCATGCTGCAGCGGCACGTCGCCCGAGGCCGCGAGCCGCTGCGCGAGCGGCAGCGCCTTCGAGCCATAGCGGCCGAGCAGGGTCAGTGCGCGTGCGCGGCTCATGCCGCAGGCCGCCATCATCTTCTCGACGAAGCGGTCGGCCGCGGCCGCATCGGCCGGCAGTTCCGCGCCGCCGCCGATGGGCAGCAGCTCGGTCGATGCGGTGCGCGAACGGCCGAGCAGCTGCAGCACTTCGTCGGTGGCCTCCTCGGCCAGCGAGCGGAAGGTGGTCCACTTGCCGCCGACGAGGCCGACGATGGCGATGTCGCGCGTCGCGTTCGGCGGATCGACCGCCACCGAATGGTCGCGCGAGATCTGGCCCGGCTTGTCGGCCTCCGAACGCGCGAGCGGCCGCACGCCGACGTAGGTGTAGACCACGTCGCCGCGGCCGAAAGCCATGTTGGGGAAGACCTCGCGCAGCACGTCGATGAGGTAGTCGACCTCGGCCGGCTCGGTGACGATCTGGTCCGGGTCTTCGACCGGGATGTCGGTGGAGCCCACCAGCACGCGGTCCAGGAACGGATAGACGATGCACACGCGCCCGTCGACCGCCTCGAAGTAGGCCATGCGGCCGTCGAGCGCATCGCGCAGCGCGGGATGGTCGAGCACGAGGTGCGAACCCTTGGTGCCCATCACGCGCGGGCCGGCGCCGCCGAGCACGGCCGCGCTGCGGTCGAGCCAGGCGCCGGTGGCGTTCACCACCGTGTCGGCGGTCACGCGCACGAGCTCGCCGGTGATCTCGTCGCGCAGGGTGAGGATGTTGCCCGCGCAGCCCATCACGCGGCAGTAGTTGGCGGCGGCGGAGCGCGGCTGGTCGCGGCAGGCATCGCCGATCAGCTCGAGGATGAGCCATTCGGGGTGGCTGATCCACGCATCGAAGAAGGTGGCGGTCCAGCGGATGGCCGTGCGGAACAGGCCGCGGTCGGCCGGCGGCACGCGGCTGATGCGGTGCCCCGGCATCACGCGCTGGCGGCGGCCCAGGATGTCGTAGAGCCGCAGGCCCAGCGCCACGGCCAGCAGGCCGCGCGTGCGCTGCGGCGGGGTACGGCCGAAGAACTTGAGCGCGCTGCTCATCAGGCCGCCGAAGAAGCTCGCGAGCGGCACCACCGTCTTGAGCGGCCGCACCAGGTGCGGCGCATTGCGCAGCAGCAGGTTGCGCTCGCGCGTGGCTTCGGCCACCAGTGAAAAGCTGCCGTTCTCCAGGTAGCGCAGGCCGCCGTGGATCATGCGCGAGGGCGCGCTGCTGGCGCCGGCGCCGAAGTCGCCCTTGTCGACGATCAGGCAATCGACGCGCTGCAGCGACAGGTCGCGGAACACGCCCACGCCGTTGATGCCGGCGCCCACGATCACGGTGGAGAAATGCCGGCCCGCGAGCGAGGCCGGGCGCACGAAGGGAAGTTGCCAGGCGCTCATTTCGCGCTTTCCGCGATGTGGGTGAATACAGGTGACATGCTGTCGATCAGTTCGTTGAAACCGGCGTTGAAATCCGCATGGGCGCGTGCCTCGCGTGCATCGGGCTCGATCACGTCGCAGGGCGCGAGCAGTGCGCTGTCCTGCGACGCGTCGCCCAGGCCCTGCGACATGGCGGCGTAGATCGCGGCGCCGCGCGCGCCGGTCTCGTCGTCGGCGCAGCGCTCGACCGGGCGCCCGAGGAAGGCAGCGAGCAGCCGCACGAGGCGCGCATCGCCTGCACCGCCGCCGAGCACCGTCGTCTCGCCCACCGCGAGGCCGGCTGCGGCCAGGCGCGCCGTGTGCCGCGCATGCAGCGCCGCCACGGCATCGACCACGGCGCGGGCCATGTCGGCGCGCGTGTGATGGCTCTTGAGTCCCACGAAGCCGGCCGTCACGCCGCCGCCGCCATTGACGAAGGGCAGGAAGCGCAGGCCGCTGGCACCGAGCGGCACCGTCATGGCCAGGTCGACCACCGCGCGCGCATCGGGCAGCGCAAGCACGCCGGCCAGCCAGGCGATGTTGGCCATCGAGGACGGGCTGTTTTCCATGTAGAGCCGCGCGTTGCCGCGGCCGAAATTCACGATGGCGGCAACGGCAGGCTTGGGTGCCATCACCGGCCCGACGACCGCGTTCACGCACCAGGTGCCGAGCACCGACACCGCGCGGCCGCGCCCTTCCGCGCGGATCGCGGTCATCGAGGCGAGCAGGTCGATGGCGCCCATCGCCACCGGAATGCCCGCGGGCAGGCCGCACAGCGCGGCCTCGGCGGGCAGCAGCTTTCCGATCGTGATGCCGCTCGGCACGATGGGGCCGAAGGCGCCCGCGCCGAGCTCCGCGATGCCCGAGGCCTCGAGGGCCGTGTGCGACCAGCTGCCGGTGGCAAGCGACACCAAGCCGGCGGTGCTCGCATCGCTGGCGTCGGTGGCGATCTGGCCGGTGAGCAGGAAGCCGAGGTAGTCCTTGGCGAACAGCAGGCGGTGCAGTTCGCCGCGCTGCACGGCATCCGCACCCAGCAGCTCGGCCGCGATCACCGTGGGCTGCCCGGGCCAGGGGCTGCAGCCCACGTCCTCGAACAACTGCGCGCCGTGGCTCGCCGCCAGCGCACGCGCCCGGGCATCGGCGCGCTGGTCGGTGGAGGCGACGGCGCGGCCGCCGGCGAGCTGGTTGCCGGCATCGAGCGCATAGAGGCCGGCGCCGTGGCCGGTGCAGGCCATGGCACGGACTTCGGCCGTGCGCGGGCCGAGCTGGCGGGCGACATCACGCAGCACATGCGTCAGCGCGGCGCGGATCGCAGGCGCGCCCACCTCGCAGCCTCCGCCAGGCAGCCGGTCGTGCGGCAGGGGCATGCGGGACAAGGCGACGGTACGGCCGCTTCCGGCTTCGAGGGCCAGCGCCTTCAGGCTGCTCGAGCCCATGTCGACGCCGATCAATATGTTGGACTTCATGTCATAACAGCTTCGGCGAGTTGAAAGCCGCTTGCCAGTAGCGTTTCCCCTAGTTATCGCGGCGAACAACCCGCGATTACATTCTACCTGTCATAACAACTGTCGTGACAACGAGGTCCGAAGATCTGCTCGCAAGGCAGGTCGCAAGCTCTGCCAGTCAACGCGAGGAGACACAAGATGAGGCGAAATTTCCTGAAGTCCGCTGCGGCCGCCGGTATCGGCCTGGCCGGCACCAGCGCATTTGCGCAGTCCACCCCCACGGCCGCCGCCACCGGATTGCGCGGCAACGCGAGCGACGTCTACGTGATGAACGTGATGGTGTCGGGCGTCGAATACTGGTTTCCGGTCTACGAGATGATGAAGCAGTTGGGCCGCACGCTGGGCGTGCGCACGCGCTACACCGGCACGCCCGAGTACGACGTCAACAAGCAGCTGGCCTCGTTCGAGCAGGAGCTGGCGCGCAAGCCCGCGGGCATCCTGCTGCATCCGATGAACCCGGACCCGTTCATCGAGCCGATCAACCGGGCGGTGGCCATGGGCATCCCGGTCGTGACCTTCGCGGCCGACTCGCCCAACTCCAAGCGCGCCTCCTTCGTCACTTCGGACAACGACCGCGAGGGCACGCAGGCAGCCGACGCGATTGCCGCGGCGCTGGGCGGCAAGGGCGAATACGCGGTGCTCGAGAACCCCGGCCAAGACAACCACGACCGCCGCATCGCGGCCTTCGTCAACCGCATGAAGACCAAGCACGCGGGCATGAAGCTGGTCGGCCGCGCCGCCAGCAACCAGGACCCGAGCAAGGCCTACCAGGCGGTGCTGAGCCTGGCGCAGGCCAACCCGAACCTGGGTGCGCTGTTCATGCCCGAGGCCAACTCTGCCCTGGGCGCCGCGCAGGCGAAGATCGAATCGAAGAAGAACATCCGCGTGATGTGCTGCGACGTGAACGCCAAGATCCTCGACATGATCAAGGCCGGCGACGTGTTCGGCGCCATCAACCCGAACCAGGGCATGCAGGGCTACATGGGCATGATGATGCTGTTCCTGGCCAAGAACCCCTCGCTCATCGACCCGATGAACGACGCCAAGCGCAACGGCACCAATCCGATGTCGGTGCCGTTCCTGGACAACGGCCTGTCGGTGGTCAGCAAGGCCAACGCGGACGACTTCTACTGGGACAAGTACCTCGCGCGCCGCGGCACCAAGGGAATCGGCGAGTGAGCGCACTGCTCGAACTGCGCGGCATCAGCAAGCGCTTCGGCGCTTCGCGCGCGCTCTCGGGCGTGGACTTCTCGCTGCATGCGGGCGAGATCCACGCCCTGTGCGGCGAGAACGGCGCGGGCAAGTCGACGCTGATGAACATCATCGACGGCATCCACCGCCCCGACGAAGGCGACATCGTTCTCAACGGCCAGAAGGTGGTGATCGACGGCCCGGCGCATGCGATGCGCCTGGGCATCGGCCTGGTGCACCAGGAGATCGCGCTGTGCGCCGACGCCACGGTGGCCGAGAACATCTTCATGCCGGAGATCAACGCCGGCAAGCAGGCCTGGATGAACTACGCCAGCCTGAACGCGCGCGCCGCCCAGGTGCTGGCGCGGCTCGGGCAGGACATCGCTCCCGGCACGCCCGTGCGCGAGCTGAGCATCTCGAGCCAGCAGCTGGTGGAGATTGCCAAGGCGCTCACGCTGGACTGCAAGGTGCTGATCCTCGACGAGCCCACGGCCGCGCTCACCGACAACGAGTCGGCCGCGCTCTTCCGCGTGCTGCACGACCTGAAGGCGCAGGGCATCGGCATCATCTACATCAGCCACCGCATGGCTGAAATATTCACGCACTGCGACCGCGTCACGGTGCTACGCGACGGGCGCAACGTGCACAGCGGACCGCTGGCCGGCATGACCGCCGACGAGCTGGTGCGCCGCATGGTGGGGCGCGACCTCGGCAACTACTACCCGCCCAAGCAAGGCCCGTCCGAATCGTCCGGGCCGGTGCTCGAGGCGGTGGACATCGCCGACGGCGAGCGCGTGCACGGCATCTCGTTTGCGCTCCAGCGCGGCGAGATCCTCGGCATTGCCGGGCTCATGGGTGCCGGCCGCAGCGAACTGGCCGAGACCCTCTGCGGCCTGCGCCCTGCCACGCGCGGCACGCTGCGCCTGCACGGCAAGGCGCTTGCCATCCGCAAGTACAGCGATGCGCTGCGCGAAGGCATCGCCTACCTCAGCGAAGACCGCAAGGCGGCGGGCGTGTACCTGGACCTGCCGATCGCGCAGAACATCTCGTCGATGGCGCTGCGGCGCGTGAGCTCCGGCTGGGGCCTGTTGCAGCGCGCGGCCGAGCACCGCCTGGCCCGCGAGCTCGGCGCCAGGCTCAACCTCAAGTCGGACGGCGTGGCGATCGAGGTGTCGAGCCTGTCGGGCGGCAACCAGCAGAAGGTGGCGATTGCCAAGCTGCTGGCCACCAACCCCGTGGTGCTGCTGATGGACGAGCCCACGCGCGGCGTGGACGTGGGCGCCAAGTCGGAGATCCACCACATCCTGCGCGAGCTCGCGAACCAGGGCGTGGGCGTGATCGTGATCTCTTCGGAGCTGCCCGAGATCATCGGCTTGTGCGACCGGGCGCTGGTGATCCGCGACGGCCGGCTGGCCGGCGAATTGAATTCCAACGATATGACGGAGGAGGCCCTCTTGCGGCTCGCCTCCGGACTCTGCGAACAGGAGGAGATGGCATGAACTACCCGGCACAACTCGATGCGGGCCTGGCACCGCACCCATCGGGAGGCGGCCCCGCGAAGCCCGCCAACAGGCTCACGAGCATGCGCGAGATGGGCCTGCTGCTGATCATTGCGGTGCTGTGCGTGGCGATGAGCTTCGCGTCGCCCTACTTCCTCACCTGGGACAACGTGCGCGCCATGCTGCTGTCCTTCTCGATCGAAGGCATCGTGGTGGTGGGCATGACCATCCTGCTGATCGTCGGCGGCATCGACCTGTCGGTGGGCTCGGTGGTCTGCTTCGCGATGGTGGTCACGGGCAAGCTGTTCCTGATGGGCGTGGACCCATGGATCGCGAGCCTGGTGGCCATCGGCGCGAGCGGGCTGGTCGGCGCGATGATCGGCGGCTGCGTCACGCGCATCGGGCTGAACCACTTCATCGCCTCGTTGGCCTTCATGGTGATCGTGCGCGGGCTGTGCCTGGCGCTCACGCAGGGCACGCCGCAGTCGCTGTTCTCGCTGCCGGCCGAGTTCAAGTTCATCGGGCAGGGCACGCTGTTCGGCGTTCCGGCCGTGATCCTGATCTTCGTGGCGATCGTCGTGGTGAGCGACTTCGTGCTGCGCCGCTCGACCTTGCTGCGGCGCGTTTTCTACACCGGCAGCAACGAGAAGGCCGCGCTGTACTCGGGCATCCGCGTGGGGCGCGTGAAGTTCTGGGTCACGGTGCTGTGCTCCGCATCGGCGGGCCTGGCCGGCGTGATCTACACGGCGCGCTTCGGCGCGGCCACGCCCACCTTCGGCGTGGGCATGGAACTCAACGTGATTGCCGCGGCGGTGATCGGCGGCGCGAGCCTCAAGGGCGGCTCCGGCACCGTGCTGGGCGCGGTGCTGGGCCTCGCGCTGCTCTCGGTGGTGACCAGCTCGCTGATCCTGCTCGACGTGTCGCCCTATTGGCAGGACGTGATCAAGGGCCTGATCCTGCTCGCGGCCGTGACCATCGACCACCTCCTGAACACGAGAAAGACGACGCGATGACGATGAAGATGAAAAAGACGACCCTGGGCCCCTCGGGCATCGAGTGCTCGGCCATCGGCCTGGGCACCTGGGCGATGGGCGGATGGATGTGGGGCGGCGGCGACAACGCGGCGGCCGAGGCGGCGATCCAGGCTTCGCTGGATGCGGGCGTGAACCTGATCGACACCGCGCCGGCCTACGGCCTGGGGCGCTCCGAAAGCATCGTGGGCACCGCGCTCAAGGGGCGCCGCCACGAGGCCGTGATCGCGACCAAGTGCGGGCTGGTGTGGCACACGCAACAAGGCACGCACTTCTTCGAGGAAGACGGGCATCCCGTGTACCGCCATCTCGGCCGCGAATCGATCTTCCATGAATGCGAAGAGAGCCTGAAGCGCCTGCAGACCGACTACATCGATCTCTACATCACGCACTGGCAGGACAGCACCACGCCCGTGGCCGAGACCATGGACGCGCTGCTCGCGCTCAAGAAGCAGGGAAAGATCCGCGCCATCGGCGTGAGCAACGTGAGCCCCGAAACGCTCGCCGAATACCTGCGCCACGGCCCCGTCGATGCGGCGCAGGAGCGCTACAGCCTGATCGACCGCGAGATCGAAGCCACGCTCGCGCCCCTGTGCAGCGAGCACAACGTGGCGGTGCTCGGCTATTCGTCGCTGGCGCTCGGCCTGCTCGCGGGGCCCATCGATCCGGCACGCGAGTTCAAGGGCGACGACCAGCGCGCGAGCAATCCGCGCTTCAGCGAAGCCAACCGTTCGAAGCTCAAGGCCTTCTTCGAGGCGCTCGATCCGCTGCGCGAACAGCTCGGCTGTTCCTTCGGCCAGATGATGATCGCGTGGACCGTCGCGCGCGGCACCGTGGCTGTCGCGCTGTGCGGCGCACGCGTGCGCCAGCAGGCCATCGAGAACGCCGGCGCCGGTGCGGTCGAGCTGAACGGCGAAGCCCTGCAGCTTATCGACGCCGCGGCCAGGCGCCACCTGGACGCGCTCGCCTGAGCCTTACTTCTTTTTTTCGATTCCCCCCCAACAAGGAGTTCTTTCCCATGTCGAAAGACAAGACAGCGCGGCTCAACCGCTTGCTCACCAACGGCCGCTGCCTGGACATCGCCCTGGACCACGGCGTGTGCAACGAGCCCTCCTTTCTCGACGGCCTGGAAGACATGCCCCAGGTCATGGAGAAGCTCCTGGCCGCCGGCCCCGATGCGATCCAGCTCAACTACGGCCAGTCCGACCTGCTGCAGGACCGCCCGGGCCGCAACAAGCCCGCGCTGGTGATGCGCATCGACATGGGCAATCCCTACAACGCCACGCTGCACCGCGTGATGTGGGCCCAGCTCCAGAACGAGCACGACCCGGTGCTGCCGGCCGTGCAGCGCGACGCGGCCTGCGTGGTGGTCAACCTCTTCATGCTGCCGAACGAGCCCGACCTGTTCCGCCAGTGCGTGCAGAACATCGCGCGCGTGCGCGCCGACTGCGACCGCTACGGGATGCCGCTGATGATCGAGCCGCTGGTGATGCAGTCGCCCACGCCCGGCAGCCGCTACCAGGTCGACGGCGACGCCGAGAAGATCGTCACGCTGGTGCGCCTTGCGCGCGAGATGGGCGCCGACATCGTCAAGGCCGACCCGACCAGCGACCCGAAGGACTTCCACCGCGTGGTGCAAGCCGCGCGCTGCCCCGTGCTCGTGCGCGGCGGCGGGCGCGAAGACCTGCAGCAGGTGTTCGCGCGCTCTCGCGCGCTGCTGGACCAGGGCGCCGTCGGCATGGTGTACGGGCGCAATGTCTACCAGCACGCCAACCCTTCCGCGGTGGTGAGTGCGCTGATGGCCATGATCCACCGCGGCGCGAGCGCCGAGGCGGCCTGGGCCCTCTACGAATCGGGCGGCGCGAAGTAAGACAAAAGAAGAAATCAGCACGGCAGGCGATGCACCCGTCGCCAGCCGGGGTGCGTCCTGCGCGCGCACTGGAGAGGGATCGAGCAATGGGTTGCCCTGCGAATTTCCAACAACCTGGAGGCGACGATGAAGATCCGGTATTTCCTGATGGCGTTCCTGGCCCCGCTCGTCACATTGCTGACGCATGCGGCCATCACCGGGGTCAGCCCGATGACCACCCTCGGCAACATGGCAACGGCGGTTTCCGAAGCCGTCGCCGATCCGCTCCCGCTGCAGGGGCCGGGCCTGGGCAACCTCAGCTACACATCGGCGGAACTGTTCAAGCCGGTGTCGATGATCACGAGCCTCGCGCACCCGCTCGATCCGGCCCACAGCAGCGCCTACGAGGCGCGCGACGTGCCCGCCACGTACCCGGGCCGCAAGGACTACGGCATGAACGCCGGCATCATGGTCAACGGCTACTTCCTGACCTCCTTCGCGCCGGACAGCGGCCTGGGCCCGGGCGGCTTCCTGCTGTACGACGTGTCGAACCCGCGCCAGATCCGGCTGGTCAAGAAGATCTACGAACCCGATGACGCGACAGGTGGCCGCACCAAGGAGTTCCGCGAGACGCACTCCTTCGGCACCGCGAAGATCGGCGGCAAGACGTACGTGGTGCTGCCCAGCATCAACGGCGTGGAGTTCTGGGACTTCACCGACGTCAACGACATCAAGCAGGTGAAGAAGCTGGCGCTGCCCGGCGTCAACGCGGGCGACTACGAGAACGTCGCCTGGCAGCTCTGGTGGCAGGCGCCCTACCTGTACGTGGCCTCGGCGGGCCGCGGCATGTTCATCGTCGACGCCAGGGACCCCGCGAACGCCGTGGTGGCGAACCGCGGCGCCGGCAAGCCCAACCCGGTGCCCACGGGCGAACTCGGCAACTTCCGGATCGGTCCGATCTTCACCATGGGCAACCACATGGTGCTGACCGCGATGGAAAGCAACGGCGGGTTTGCGAGCCTGGACATCTCCGACCCGCTCAACCCCAAGGTGCTCGATTCCATCGTGGGCACCACGCCGTTCTACTACGCCACCTGCTTCGACGGCAGGAGCCTGCACGCCTCGACGCGCGGCAGCGGCGCGAAGATGTACAGCTACGACCTGGGCGACCGCTCGCGCTTCGTGGCCGAGGACAATCGGCTGGTGATCGACGAGCAGCTGTACTGCGCCACGCAGGACAACTACGTGATCCAGGGCGCGCAGACGCGCATCCACAAGGTCGACGTGAGCAATCCGCTCAATCACGTGGAGGTGGGCCGCGGCAGCATCCTGCGCGAGGACGATCCCAACTATTCGCATTCGGACAACGGCCAGGTCGCGATGTTCGGCAACCTCGTTTTCGTGGGCAACGACCACGGCTCGGGCAGCGGTTTCGTCGTGCATGCGGTGGACCCCGACACCACGCGGCCTGAAGTGAAACAGGTTTCTCCGGCCAACGGCGCGAAGCAGCAGGCCCTCACCTCGCGCATCGGCCTGGGCTTGACGGACAGCATCCGCCCCGAGAGCGTGAACGCCAACACCTTCATCGTGCGCCCGGTGGGCGGCAACACGCTCGCGGGCACCTACAGCGTGCAGCTGGGCATCATCAACTTCCACCCCGAGCAGCCGCTTTCGCCGGGCACCAGCTATGAAGTGTTCCTGCCCGCCAACGGCGTGAAGGACTATGCGGGCAACGCCATCGGTGCCGACTTCAAGTCGACCTTCAACACCGGCAACGCGACCGACATCAACCTGCAGCACTACTGGACGCTGGCCGGCAACCTGTCCGACCCGATCGGCAGCAACAACGGCACGCCGGCGTCGGGCGATGCCTTCGAAAGCATCGGCATGAACTTCGCGAACCGCACCACCGGCGTGCCGCTGAAGAACGACAGCGTCGCCACCGTGCTCGGCGGCACCGCATCGCTGAGCTTCTACATGAAGACCACGCAGGCCGGCAGCGCGAACCCATGGACCGCGCCGGGCATCTTCGGGCGCGACCAGGCCAGCGGAGCGGACGACGTGTTCTGGGGCTGGATCGACGGCAGCGGCTTCATGAATCTCTCGGTCGCGAACAAGGCCACCAACAACCCGGGCACCCGCTCGCAGGCCGCGGTGAACGACGGCAACTGGCACCACGTGGTGATGACGCGCGACGCGGCCTCGGGCGCGCAGGCCATGTACGTGGACGGCGTGAAGACCAGCTCCACGGGCCTGACCGGCACCAAGGGACTCGCGAACAAGTTCCAGGTCATGGGCCAGATCCAGGGCAACGCCGACCTGTTCAAGGGCACGCTGGCGGAAGTGCGCGTGTACAGCCGCGTGCTCACCGACGGCGAGGTGGCCACGCTGCGCGGCCAGGCCGTCATCGGCGACCCGGGCATCGGCGGCGGTCCGAAGATCGTCAACGGCCAGCTGGTGTTCGCCCCCGCCACGCTCGGCAGCAGCGGCGCGCAGTTCCGCTGGAACTTCGGCGACGGCACGCAGACGGCCTACTCCACCCAGCCGGGCTACACCTACACCTACACGCGGCCGGGCCACTACACCGTGACGCTGACGGTGCGCGACGCGAGCGGCCGCGAGACCTTCTACACCTACAACCTCACGGTGATCGTCCCGGTCACGGCGCGGGCGCCCACGCACACGACCAACATCGCGGGCGATGCGAATTCGGTCTACTCGCTCAACCCCGACAGCGGCACGGTCGCCGCCATCGACGCACAGACCCTGGCCAGGCGCTGGGAAGTGCGCGTGGGCGACGAGCCGAAGACGCTGGCCGTGGGCCCCGATGGACGCATCTGGGTCGCGGTGCAGGGCGAGGACAAGCTGGTGGCGCTCAGCGCGGCCGACGGCAGCCTCTCGGCCACCGTGCCGCTGGCCTACGGCAGCGGCCCCTATGGCGTGGCCTTCACGCCCGACGGCGCGAAGGGCTTGCTGACGCTGGAGAGCAAGTCGGTGCTGATGAGCTTCGACCCGAGCAACGGCGCCACCACCGGCGCGGTCGCGCTCGAAGGCAACCTGCGCGGCATTGCCGTGAGCTCCGATGCGCAGGTGGCCTACGTCACGCGCTTCAAGTCGAAGCTGACGGGCGGCCAGCTGCACAAGGTGAACCTGCAGAGCATGAGCGCGATGCCCACGATCGCGCTGCCGGTGGACACCACCACGGTGGACACCGAGAGCCGCGCGCGCGGCGTGGCCAACTACCTGAGCCAGGTGGTGATCTCGCCCGACGGCCGGCGCGCGGTGCTGCCTTCGAAGAAGGACAACATCGTGCGTGGCCGCTTCCGCGACGGCGTGGACCTGACGCACGACCAGAGCGTGCGCTCCATCCTCTCGCAGGTCGACCTGCAGGCAGCCGCGGAAGTGTTCGACGAGCAGATCGACTTCGACGACCGTGCCCCGGCGCGCGCGGCGCTGTTCTCTCCGCCCGGCGACTACCTGTTCGTGGCGCAGATGGAGGGCAACCGCGTCGCCATCGTCGACCCGTACAGCCGGGCAGTGCGCGGCGAGATCAACGCGAGCAGCGCGCCGCACGGCCTGTACCTGGACGCGGCGCGCAAGCGGCTGTTCGTCAACAACTTCCTTGCGCGCTCCGTGTCGGTGCACGACGTGGCGCTGGTGCTGTCGTCGGAATCGGCGGCCGCGACCTTCCTGCAGAACGTGGCGACGGTCGCGCAGGAGCCGATGGCGGCCGCGGCGCTGCGCGGCAAGCAGGTGTTCTACAACGCCTCCGACCGGCGCATGAGCAAGGACAACTACATCTCCTGCGCGAGCTGCCATGCGGACGGCGGCGACGACGGCATGGTGTGGGACTTCACGCAGCGCGGCGAAGGCTTGCGCCGCACCATCAGCCTCATGGGCAAGCGCGGTGCGAGCCACGGCAAGATGCACTGGACCGCCAACTTCGACGAGGTGCAGGACTTCGAGAACGACATCCGCAACGAGTTCGGCGGCACCGGCTTTTTGACGAATGCGGATTTCGCCGCCACGGCCGACCCCTTGGGCGCGCCCAAGGCCGGCAAGAGCGCGCAGCTCGACGACCTTGCGGCCTACCTGAGCTCGCTGAACAAGTACATGCGCAGCCCGGCGCGCGCGGCAGACGGCAGCCTGAGCGTGGAAGCGGTGCGCGGCCAGACGGTGTTCAACACCGCGCAGTGCGCCACCTGCCACACTGGCGGCACCTTGCGCGATGGCCTGCGGCACGACGTGGGCACGATCCAGCTCTCGTCGGGCAAGGGCCACAACCAGCCGCTCGCGGGGCTGGGCTTCGACACGCCGACGCTCTCGGGCACCTGGAACACGACGGCCTTCTTCCACAACGGGCAGGCCGCGACATTGCAGGACGTGCTGAACAGCGGGCACGGCAACGCATCGAGCTTGCCGGCGCCGGACGTGGTGGCGCTGCGCGAGTACGTGCGCTCGCTGGACACGGCGCCGGCGGTGGTCACGCGGCTGCGCTCGGACCTCAACCCGACGATGTGCGTGAACATCAAGGGCGGGGCGACGGCGAGCGGCACGGTGGCGGTGCAGTGGCCCTGCGGCACGGCGAGCAACGAGAAGTTCACGGTGACGTCGATCACGGGCGGCTATGTGCAGCTGGTGGCCGAGCACAGTGGCCTGTGCCTGGCGCAGAACGGCACCGCGACGACGAACGCGCCGGTGGTGCAGCTGGCATGCACGGTGGGCAACACGGCGCAGTGGAGCCTGGTCGGCGGCACGCTCCGCAATCGCGCCTCGGGTTCGTGCCTCGACGTGCCCAACGGCTCGACGACGCAGGACACGGCGCTGATCACGTGGACCTGCAATGGGGGGAACAACCAGAACTGGACGCAGCTGCCTTAGGGCTTGCTCCTGTTTCTGGGCGCTCTTGTTTTGGGGCGCTCTGGTTCAGGGCGCTGTTGTTCAGGGCGCTGTTGTTCAGGGCGCTGTTGTTCAGGGCGCGTGCACAGGCCACCGGGTACTCCCCTCCGCGAATGTCCCCCGGCCTGCGGCCTCCTCCTTGATTTCGCTGCGGGGAGCACCCGATGCCCTGTGCACCGGGGCACGCTCGTGTTGCACCGCTGATCAACAACCGCTCTGCCCGGCGATCACGCCGATGGGGTGCCTTGCGCAGCGAAATTAAGGAGGAGCCCGAAGGGCGGGGGACATTCGCGGAGCAAGGCACCCCGTCGGCGGGAGCGCGCCCACGATTCATCCCAAACATGACCTCCCAGGTCATCGACCACACGCACCCGCTCTGGGAAAGTACCTCCATCGATCAACCACTGGAGAAAACACCATGACCGGCTTCAACATCCTTCCCCTCGCAGTCGCCCTGCTCATCGGCGTGGCAGCGCTCGGCTCCTGCCTGGGCATCGGGCTGGTCGGCCAGAAGTTTCTCGAAAGCACGGCGCGCCAGCCCGAACTGGCCGACACGCTGCAGACCAAGTTCTTCCTGGTGGCGGGCGTGACCGACGGCGCATTCATCATCGCCACCGGCATCGGCCTGTGGTTTGCAACGGCCAATCCCTTCGGCTGAAGCAGGGGAAAGGGCCCACCGGAACGGGCCCCGCGCACCAGGAAGTGACACGAACCATTGGCACCATTCGTGCTAGTACCGTTGACAGCGAATTGTTTATGGTTAAAGTATTTAGCTATCAACGGTTCGACATCTTCGGTGCTGCATGGCGCGGCGCCGGGGCGCCGTTTCACCCTTCCTCTGCCGGAGAATCCATGAGCCACCCGTCCCCGAAGTCGCCCGCGCTGCCGCGCACCCTGCTTTCGCTGCTGCTCTGCGGCGCAGCCCTT
This sequence comes from Variovorax sp. SPNA7, assembly GCF_033807855.1. Lineage (NCBI taxonomy): Bacteria > Pseudomonadati > Pseudomonadota > Betaproteobacteria > Burkholderiales > Comamonadaceae > Variovorax > Variovorax sp. SPNA7. The sequence goes on along the minus strand of NZ_CP138513.1, from coordinate 412,225 downwards.
GGTGGCGCGGCATCGGCCGTGGCCGCGCCCGTGAAGGTGGGCCTGGCGCTCGACATCTCCGGCCCGTTCGCGGCCTTGGGCGCCGAGGCGCGCGACGGCTTCGCGCTCGGTATCAAGCAGCTGGGCGGCAAGCTCGGCGGGCAGGACGTGGAGTTCGTGCAGGCCGACATGGCGGGCAGCCCCGACCAGGCCAAGCAGCTGGTCGACCGCATGATCCAGCGCGACAAGATCGACCTCTTCAGCGGCCCGATCGGCTCCAACGTGGCGCTGGCCGTGGGCCCGACGCTGTTCAATGCCAAGGTGCCGTACCTCTCGGCCAATGCCGGCCCGAGCCAGTTCGCGGGCGCGCAGTGCAATGCCTACTTCTTCGGCACCGCCTACCAGAACGACCAGTTCCACGAGGCCGCCGGCAAGTTCGCGCAGGACCGCGGCTTCAAGAAAACCGTGCTGATCGCGCCCAACTATCCGGCCGGCAAGGATGCGCTGGGCGGCTTCAAGCGCCAGTTCAAGGGCCAGGTGGCCGACGAGCTCTACACCAAGCTCGGCCAGATCGACTACGCCGCCGAACTCGCGCAGCTGCGCGCGGCCAAGCCCGATTCCATCTACTTCTTCCTGCCCGGCGCGATGGGCATCAACTTCATCAAGCAGTTCGTGGGCGCGGGCCTGTCGAAGGACATCACGCTCGTGACCAGCGGCTTCTCGGCCGACGAGGACGTGATCGGCGCGGTGGGCGAGCCGATGCTGGGCCTCTTCAACACCTCGCACTGGGCGCACGACCTCGACAATGCCGCCAACAAGGCCTTCGTGGCTGCGTTCCGCAAGGAATACAACGGCCGCTATCCGTCGGTGTACGCGGCGCAGGCCTATGACGCGATCCTGGCGATGGATGCGGCCGTGAAGCAATCGGGCGGCAACGCCCAGAACCGCGAAGCCGTGGTGGCCGCGCTCAAGAAGGCCAACTACGCGTCGACCCGCGGCAGCTTCAAGTACGCGAACAACCACTATCCGGTGGAGAACTTCTACCTGCGCGTGATCGGCAAGGACGCGCAGGGCAAGGTCACGAACAAGCTGATCAACACGGTTCTCACGAACTACGGCGACTCGTACGCCGACAAGTGTCCCCTCAAGTGAGCGGCATCCTCGTTCTCGAGCAGCTGCTCAATGGCCTCGGCTATGGGCTGATGCTGTTCCTGCTGGCGGCGGGGCTCACGCTGGTGTTCGGCATCATGGACGTGCTGAACCTCGCGCATGGCTCGCTCTTCATGTCGGGCGCGTACGTGGCGGCCGAGGCGCACACGCGCACCGGCTCGTTCACGGCGGCCATCGTCATCGCGGTGGCGGTCACGGTGGTGGTGGCGCTGCTGCTCGAGGTGCTGCTGATGCGCCGCCTCTACACGCGCGACCACCTGGCGCAGGTGCTCGCCACCTTCGGCGTGATCCTGGTGGCCGACGACATCGTCAAGATGGCCTGGGGCCCGTCGCCGGTGATGGCGCCGACGCCGGCCGCGCTGTCGGGGCCGATCGAGCTGGTGGACGGCCTGCCCTACCCGTCCTACCGCCTCGTGATCCTCGCCGGCGGGCTGCTGGTGGCGCTCGCGCTCTACCTGCTGGTCAACCACACGCGCATCGGCATGCGGGTGCGCGCGGGCGCGTCCGACCGGCCGATGGCCGAGCTGATGGGCGTGCGCGTGGGCCGCATCTTCAACGGCGTGTTCCTGCTCGGCGCGGCGCTGGCCGCGCTGGCCGGCGCGCTGATGGGGCCGATCGTCGCGGTGCAGGTGGGTATGGGCGAAGCCATCCTGATCCCGGCGCTGGTGGTGCTGGTGATCGGCGGCATCGGTTCGGTGCGCGGCGCCTTCGTGGCCGCACTGATGGTGGGCGTGGTCGACACGGTCGGACGCGCCTTCGTGCCGATGCTGCTGCGCGCCACGCTGCCGCCGGCCACCGCGGCCGACCTGGGACCGCTGTTCGCCGAAGTCGCGATGTACGCGCTGATGGTGATCGTCCTGATCTTCCGGCCTTCGGGCCTTTTCTCGGCCCGGTCATGAAGCTTTCCTCACGCTCTCTCGGCCTCGGCCTGCTCCTCCTGCTGCTCGCGGCCTTTCCGCTGGTCGCGCCGCTGTTCGGGCTCGAGTTCTACATCGGCTTCGTGCGGCGCGTGCTCGTGGTGGCGCTGGCTGCCGCCAGCCTCAACTTCATCCTGGGCTTCGGCGGCATGGTGGCGCTCGGACATGCGGGCTTCATCGGCATGGGTGCCTACACGGTGGTGGCGCTCAGCGATGCGGGCGTGATGTCCGCATGGGTGATGTGGCCGCTGGCCGCGCTCGTGGCCGGCCTCGTCGCCGCGCTGATCGGCACGGTGGCGCTGCGCACGCGCGGCGTCTACTTCATCATGACCACGCTGGCCTTTGCGCAGATGCTGTACTTCGTGGTGGTGTCGCTGCGCCGCTATGGCGGCGACGACGGCTACACGCTGATGAGCCGTCCCACGCTGCTGCCGGGGCTCGACCTCGGCAACGAATCGAACTTCTACTGGGTGGTGCTGGCCATCGTGGCGCTCGCGCTCTGGTGGCTGCACCGCGCGACGCAATCGCGCTTCGGCCATGCGCTGATGGGCATCCGGGACAACGAGACGCGCATGCGGGCGCTGGGCTACCCGGTGTTCAAGCTGCAGCTCGTGGCCTTTGCGATTGCCGGCGCCATCGCGGGGCTGGCGGGCGCGCTGCTCGCGGGCGGCAATGGCTTCGTGAGCCCGGCGACGATGCACTGGACGCAGTCGGCCACGCTGCTGGTGATGGTGGTGATCGGCGGACTGGGACGCAGCTGGGGCGGGCCGGTGGGCGCCGTGGTCTGGCTGGTGCTCGAGGAGGCGCTGAAGCAGCACACGGAGCATTGGCACATGCCGCTCGGGTTGCTGTTGATTGCTGTTGCGTTGTGGGCGCCTAAAGGGCTTGCTGCCTTGTACAAGCGCCGCTTGCCCCTCACCCCAACCCTCTCCCCAGAAGGGCGAGGGAGTAAAGCATGAGCCTCTTCAGAATCGAAGGGTTGGTCAAGCGCTTCGGCGGCTTGCTCGCAACCGACCATGTGAACCTCACCGTGGAGCGCGGCGAAGTGCATGCGCTGATCGGCCCGAACGGCGCGGGCAAGACCACGCTCGTGAACCTGATCACGGGGCTGCTCAAGGCCGACGCCGGGCGCATCCTGCTCGACGAGAAGGACATCACCGGCTTCAAGGACCACCAGCGCGTGGCGGCCGGCATGTCGCGCTGCTTCCAGGTGACGCGCGTGTTTGCCAAGGAAACGGTGCACGACAACCTCATGCTCGCGGCGCAGGCCCATGCGGGCAGCAGCCTGCGCTTCATGGCGCCGCGCGCGACGGAACGCGGCCTGGTGGAACGCGCCGTGGCGCTGGCCGACCGCGTGGGCCTCGGCAGCGAACGCCACCGCATCGCGGGCACCTTGCCGCACGGCGCGCAGCGCGCGCTCGACGTGGCGCTGGCGCTTGCGGCCGAACCCAAGCTGCTGCTGCTCGACGAGCCGATGGCCGGCATGGGCCCGGACGAGTCGGCACGCATGGTGGAACTGATCGAGTCGCTGCGCGAATCGATGGCCATCCTCCTGATCGAGCACGACATGGACGCGGTGTTCCGCCTGGCCGACCGGCTCACGGTGCTGGTGCAGGGGCGCGTGCTGATGAGCGGCACGGCCGACGAAGTGCGCGGGCATCCCGATGTGCAGGCGGTGTACCTCGGTACGGAAGCGGAGGGACACGCATGAATGCAGCCACCACATTGCTCGACGCGAAATCCGTCGAGGCCGGCTACGGCGCCAGCCAGGTGCTGTTCGGCATCGACCTGCGTATTGGCGCGGGCGAAGTGCTCGCGCTGCTGGGCCGCAACGGCATGGGCAAGAGCACGCTGCTGAAGGTGCTGACCGGCACGCTTTCGCCGATGCGCGGCAGCGTGCATTTCGGCGGCGATGCCATCGGCGGACACAAGCCCGACGCCATTGCACGGCGCGGCGTGGCCATCGTGCCCGAGGGCCGGCACGTGTTTCCGAATCTCAGCGTCGACGAGCACCTGCGCGCCTTCGCACGGCCGCGGCCGGGCAGCGCACCGCGCTGGACGGTCGAGGCGCTGTACGGCCTGTTTCCGCGCCTCGCGGAGCGCAAGGCCAATGCGGGCAACCAGCTCTCGGGCGGCGAGCAGCAGATGCTGGCGATTGCACGCGCGCTGTCGACGCATCCGCGCCTGCTGATCCTCGACGAAGCCACCGAGGGCCTGGCCCCGGTGATCCGCGAGGAGATCTGGCACTGCATTTCCACGCTCAAGGCCGAGGGCGAGGCGATCCTGGTGGTCGACAAGTACGTGCAGCGCCTGCTGCCGCTGGCCGACCGCCACGTGATCCTCGAACGCGGGCGCGTGGTGTGGCAGGGCGACTCGGCCGCGCTCGACGCCGACCGCTCGCTCTGGACGCGCTACCTGGGCGTGTAGATCGCGGCTCGCTACAGCGGACGGCGCGCCAGGAAGTTGGCCCACGTCACGTTGTCGCGGCCGATCCACTGGTTGCTCCACTGCATGCGCAGACCCGCCGCCTCGAGCTGCTCGGCGAAGCGGTCCTTCGCCCAGTAGACGGTCTGGTAGTCGCCGTTGGTCTCGCCTTCGCCGATGCGCATGGCCACCAGGAAGACCCCGCCGGGCTCGAGTGCGTCGAACACCTTGCGCAGGACCGGGGCGATCTGCGCGCGATCGACATGGATCAGCACGCACATCGCGACGATCGCGTTGTAGGGCCCGCCCAGCGCATCCGTGACGACGTTGAGCAGATCGCCCTTCTTGCCGCGCTCCGCCTGCAGGTCGAGAAACGCCTGGACCGCATCGGTGCGCCTGACGACCCCGCCCAGCGCCTCGACGAAGTCGGCGTCCTGCCCCGTTCCGGAGCCGATCTCGAGCACGCTGCCGCCTGCCGGCACGAGCTGCATCATGCGGCGCAGCGCATCCTCGATCTCGGCCGGCCGGTGGCCCGCCACGATCGCGTTGTATTCGCGGGCGGACGCTTCGTAGGACTCGATGGTGCGGCGCATGTTCTCCTGCGCCAGGTCGGGAATCTTCATGGAAGCCTTTCCAGTCGTCCATCGGCCATCCGACGGAACTGCAAAGGCTAGGGCCAAGGCACCGCCCGGCTCATGAGGAAAATCACCTAGCTCACTCGGGCGCGGCGTCCAGCTGCACGATCAGGTCGCGGCTCGCCTGGTTGAGCCCGGCAACCTCCACCGCGCTGCCGTGCTTGCGCAGCCGCTCGACCACCTTGTTGAGTGCGGCCACCGCGGTCACGTCCCAGAAATGGGCCTGCGACACGTCGATGTGCACCGGCGCGCCGTCGATCTCGCGCACGTCGAAGGCATCCACCAGCATGTCGGCCGAGGCGAAGAACACCTGGCCCGTGACGCGGTAGACGCGCGTGCCGCCGTCGCCGGCTTCGGCATGCACGTGCAGCAGCCGCGCCACCTTGAAGGTGAAGAACACGCCGCTCAGCATCACGCCGGTGGCAACGCCCGCGGCCAGGTTGTCGGTGGCGACGGTGACGGCCACCGTCGCGAGCATCACCGCGCTGGACATGCGCGGATGGCGCACCAGCGCGCGCAGCGAGCCCCAGTCGAAGGTCGAGGCCGAGACCATCACCATGATCGCCACCAGCGCCGCCACCGGCACCTGCGACACCCAGGGCTTGAGCAGCACCATGAGGATCAGCAGGAAGGCGCCCGCGAACAGCGTCGACAGCCGCCCGCGGCCGCCGTAGCGCACGTTGCTCACGGTCTGGCCGATCATTCCGCAGCCCGCAATGCCACCAAAGAAGCTGGCCGCCACGTTGGCCACGCCCAGGCCGCTGCATTCGCGGTTCTTGGAGCTCGGCGTGTCGGTGAGCTCGTCCACCACGCTGGCGGTCATCATCGATTCGAGCAGGCCGACCATCGCGATGGCGAAGGCCGGCAGCGCAATGATGCGCAGGGTGTCGAGCGTGAGCGGCACCGAGGGGAGGGCGAATGCGGGCAGCGCATCGGGCAGGTGCCCCAGGTCGGCCACGGTCTTGAGCGGCAGGCCCAGCCATTGCCCGGCCAGCGTCACCACCACGATGCACACCAGCGGCGACGGCACGGCCGTGGTGATGCGCGGCAGCAGGTAGATGATGGCCAGCCCCAGGCCCACCATGGCCCAGGTCGCGGTGTTGGCGCCGATGAAGTGCGGCATCTGCGCCGCGAAGATCAGGATCGCGAGCGCATTGACGAAGCCCGTGCGCACCGAGGTCGAGACGAAGCGCATCAGCACGCCCAGGCGCAGCAGCCCGAACACGATCTGCATCGCACCCGCGAGCACGCCGGCCGCCAGCAGGTACTGCAGCCCGTGCGCATGCACCAGCGGCGCGGCCACGAGAGCCACCGAGCCGGCCGCGGCCGACACCATGGCGGGCCTGCCGCCGGCGAAGGCAATGACGATGCCGATCACGAACGAAGCGAACAGCCCGACCGCCGGATCGACACCGGCCACGAAGGAAAAGGCGATGACCTCGGGAATGAGCGCGAAGGTGGCGACGGCGCCGGCCATGAGTTCGCGCGGGATGCTCGGGCACCACTCGGTGCGCAGGCGGCTGTGTGGAGATGACATGGATGAGGAGTGGCCCGCACGCGGCGACAAGAAAGGCCGCGCCGCGCCTCACGGGCAGATGTCCTCGATTGTAAGAAGGAGCGGCTACCGGCCCCGCTCGGGCTTCTTCACACCGAGCGCGTGATGCCGCCGTCGACGCGCAGGTTCTGCCCCGTGATGTAGCCCGCGCCTTCGGATGCGAGAAAGCCGATCACGGCCGCGATCTCGCTGCTCTTGCCGTAGCGGCCCATCGGAATGCGCGAGCGGAACTCGGGCTTCTCGGGCAGGCTGTCGATGAAGCCGGGCAGCACGTTGTTCATGCGCACGTTGTCCGCCGCGTACTTGTCGGCGAAGAGCTTGGTGAAGGCCGCGAGGCCGGCGCGGAACACGCCCGAGGTCGGGAACACGGGGTCGGGCTCGAAGGCGGCGAAGGTCGAGATGTTGATGATCGTGCCGCCGCCTTGCTTGACCATGAGCGGTGCCACGAGCCGTGCGGGGCGCACCGCGCTCAGCAGGTAGACGTCCATGCCGCGGTGCCACTCTTCGTCGCTGATGTCGAGGATCGGCGCGCGCGGGCCATGGCCCGCGCTGTTGACCAGCACGTCGACGCGGCCCCATGTGTCGGTCACCTTGTCGACGAGTCGCTGGAGGTCGTCGTTCGATTGGTTGGAGCCGGTCACGCCGATGCCGCCAAGCTCGGCGGCGAGCGCCTCGCCCTTGCCCGATGACGAGAGGATGGCGACGCGAAAGCCGTCGTCCGCGAGCTTGCGCGCCGCGGCCGCGCCCATGCCGCTGCCACCGGCGGTGACGATGGCTACTTTTTTCTGTGCTTCGGAAGACATGTGGGTCCTTGGTTCATTCAAAGCTCGCAATTTAGCCAAGGATTCGGGGGCTTGCACGGGCTGTGCTCGGGCGCCGTTGTTCGGGGCGCGTGCACAGGCCACCGGGTACTCCCCTCCGCGAATGTCCCCCGGGGCTGCGCCCCTCCTCCTTGATTTCGCTGCGGGGAGCACCCGATGCCCTGTGCACCTGGGCATGCTGCTGGTGTATCGCTGATCAACGACTGCTCTGAATCACGCTCCCGCCGATGGGGTGCCTTGCGCAGCGAAATCAAGGGGGAGGCCGAAGGCCGGAGGACATTCGCGGAGCAAGGTACCCCGTCGGCGGGAGCGCGCCCTGAACAGCAGCATCGAACACTTCCTCAGCGCTTGACCCGCAGCATCCCCTCTTGCGCCGTAGAAGCCACCAGCCGCCCGTCACGCGTGAACAGGCTGCCGCGGCACAGGCCGCGCGCGCCGCTGGCGCTTGGCGAATCGAGCACGTAGAGCAGCCAGTCGTCCATGCGGAAATCGCGGTGGAACCACATCGCGTGGTCGAGGCTCGCGGGGCGCACCTGGCCGCTCATGAAGCTCAGGCCGTGCGGCAGCATCGCGGCGCGCAGCAGGCCGTGGTCGGAGGCGTAGGCCAGCAGCGCGCGGTGCACCACCGGGTCGTCCGGCAGCGGCGCGATGGCGCGCATCCAGATGGCGCTTTCGGACGAGCGCACCGCCGGCGCCAGCAGGTCGTCGGCCTCGACGCCGCGGTATTCGATGCCGTGCGGCTCCAGGCCCTTGATGCGCCAGCGTTCGGGCAGGCGCTCGCCGAGCGCGAGGCGTTGGTCGAGTTCGCTCGCGAGGCCCTCGGGGCCAACGGCGGCGGGCATGGCGAACTGGTGCTCGACGCCGTCATCCACCGTCTGGAACGAGGCCGACATCTCGAAGATGATGCGCTCCTGCTGGCGCGCCACCACGTGCCGCGTGGTGAAGCTGCGGCCGTCGCGCACGCGGTCCACGCTGTATTCGATGGGGGCATGTTCGCCCGGCAGCAGGAAGTAGGCGTGCATCGAATGCACCGGCCGGTCGGCGCCCACCGTGAGGCTCGCGGCCGCGAGCGACTGGCCGAGCACCTGGCCGCCGAACACGGCGGGCGTGCCGATGTCTTCGCTCTGGGCCAGGAATTTGTCGCCTCCGAGCGGCTCGAGTTGCATGAGCGCGACGAGTTCGGCGACAAGGCGGGCGGCGGTGGCGGGATCGGTGGTCATCGGAGGAAGAGCGTTCAATGCGAAGGAAGCAACCCTCGACCATAGCAAAGGCCGCGCCCGCGGGCTGTCGCGGGGCAGTCAGTGCGCCGCCAGGGCGCAATTCGGCTCAGCGGTCGAGATCGGCGCCGTCGGCGGCCAGCTTCTCCTGGAGCGCCGACACGTCGACGTCCGCGAACTTCGCGCTGGCACCCAGCGAAGCCGCGGCCGTGCCTGCCGCCTGCCCCATCACGAAGCAGCCGCCGCTCGCGCGCGCGGCCGACTGGCCTTCGTGCGTCATGGCGGCGCAGCGGCCGGCCACCAGCAGATTGTCGACGGTGCGGGGCACCAGCATGCGCCAGGGCAGCTGGTTGTAGGTGCGGCTCTCGTCGCGCGGAAAGGCCCACTCGATGCGGCCGTCGGCATGCATCTCCATGGGCCAGGCGTTGATGCCGATGCTGTCGTCGAAGCTGGCCGACGACAGGATGTCCTCGCCCGTGAGTGCATAGAGGCCCTCGATGCGGCGCGTTTCGCGGATGCCGACCTGCGGCGCGATCTCGACGATGGCCGAGCGCGCGAAGCCCGGCACCTCGGCCTTCATGAACCTGAAGTACTCGGCAATCTGGCGCCGGCCTTCGAGCTCGCCTTCGGTGAGCTCGCGCGCATCGACGCCGTTCATCGCGCGGCCGGCCGCATTGCGGATCTGCGTGACGTTGGCGCGCCATTCGCGCGGGTCGATGTTGGGCCGCAGGATCGCGCCTTCGCGCGGAAACTTGTAGGCGCCCGGCTTCTGCGCCTGCACCCGTGCCATCAGGTCGTTGATGGCCTTGAATTCGCCGACGGCCGCGAGTGCCGGTTGCGCATCGACCTGGCCGACGCGGAACATGGTGGTCGGGAACAGGCCGCTGCCGTGGCCGTCGCCCACTTCGAAGGGCACGCCCGCAAAGGCCGCCACGTCGGCATCGCCGCTGGCATCGACAAAAGCATTGGCGCGGATCGCCTGCCGGCCCGACTTGGTCTCGACCACCAGCGCCGCGATGCGGTCGCCCTCGCACACCACCGCGGCGGCCCAGGCATGGAACAGCAGGTGCACGCCGGCGTCGAGCAGCAGCTGGTCGGCCGCGATCTTGTAGGCCGAGGTGTCGTACGAGCGCACGCGGATACGGCCCTGCATGCCGTCCTGCGGGGTGTTGAGGCCGCCCAGCGCATCGATGCGCGCGAGCAGGTCGTCGGCCACGCCGCGCACCAGCAGCGTCATCTCGCCGTTGCGCTTGCCGTAGAGGCCCGCGAAGTTGGTCACGCCGCCCGCGGTGCCCATGCCGCCGAGAAAGCCGTAGCGCTCCACCAGCAGCGTGTTCGCGCCATGGCGCGCCGCGCTCACGGCGGCGGCAATGCCGGCGGGGCCGCCGCCGACCACCACCACGTCGTATTCGCCGAACACCGCCAGCTCGCGCGCCGGCTCGGCCAGAGTCGTCTTCTTGTGCTGGACGGTGGCCATCACTGGATCTTGATTCCGCGGGCCGAGATGATGCGCGTCATGATCGCGGCCTCTTCCTTCACGCGCAGGCGCATGCCGTCGGGCGAGGTGCCGACCGCCTGCCAGCCTTGCTCGAAGAGCTTCCGACGCACTTCGGGCTGCTTCATGATGACCTCGATCTCGCGGCTGATGCGCGCCTGCGCGGTCTTCGAGAGGTCGGCCGGTCCCAGCAGCGCCACCCACACCTCGAGGTTGAAGTCGCGCACGCCGGCTTCGGCCAGCGGCGGCAACTCGGGCACCAGCGCGCTGCGGCCGCCCGTGAGGCCGATGGCCTTGAGCTTGCCGGCGCGCACCTGCGGCATGGCCACGCCCGGCGGGATGAGCGCCATCTGCACCTGGTCGCCGAGCATCGCGGTCACGACCTGCGGGTTGCCCTGGTAGGGCACGTGTTCGGCGTTGAAGCCGGCCACGCGGCTCTTGAGCAGTTCCATGCCCAGGTGCCCGACCGAGCCCACGCCCACCGAACCGTAGTTCCACTTGTCGCCGCCCTTGCGCGCCGCATCGAAGAAGGCGGTGCCCGAGGGGAGGCTGTTCTGCGCCACCAGCACCAGCGGGGCCGTGGCAATCAGCGAGAGGTAGCTGAAATCCTTGGCCGGGTCGTAGGGCAGCCGCGGATACAGCATCTTCGACGAGGTGAGATTGCCGTTGATGACGATGCCCAGCGTGTGGTCGTCGGTAGCCTTGGCCACCATGTCGGCGGCGATGTTGCCCGAGGCGCCGGGCTTGTTGTCCACCACCACGGGCTGGCCGAGCGCCTTGGCGAGCGGCTCGGCGATGGTGCGGGCGGCGATGTCGGGCGTGGAGCCGCCCGGAAAACCGACGAGCAGGCGGATGGGCTTGGTCGGCCAGGCGTTGTTCTGTGCGCTGGCCGCGAGCGGCAGCGCAGCGGCGGCGGCCAGGCCGCAGGCGATCAGGAGGGCTCTCTTGGTGGCGTGCATGGAAGGTGAAAAGGAAATGTGAAAAAACGTAATGGTAATGAGGCCGCTAGTCGAGGCTGATGTTGCCGCGGCGGACCAGCTCGCCATACACCTTGGACTTGGCCTCGGCGTTGCGCTCGATCTCCTCGGGCGACCAGGCCAGCGGCTCGAAGGCGAAGGTGTCGAAGCGCGCGCGGATCTCGGGGTCGGCAATGACCTTGGCCACGTCGGCATTGATCCTGGCCTTGACGGCCGCCGGCACGCCCTTGGGCGCGAGCAGCGAGACAAAGGAGTTGACCTCCAGCGAGGCCGGCCCGCCGGCCTCGGCCATGGTCGGCACCTCGGGCATCTGCGGAATGCGCCTGGGCGCGGCAATGGCCAGGTAGCGCAGCTTGCCGGCCTTGTAGATGCCCTGGCTCGACGGAATGCTGGCAAAGCTCCACGGCACTTCTCCGGTGCCGACGTTGGAGAACAGCTGCGACACCTCGCGGAACGGTGCGTGCCGCATGCGGATGCCGGTGAGCGCCTCCAGCTGCTGCGCGCCCAGGTGGCCCGGGCTGCCCACGCCCCAGGAGCCGTAGACGACGGCGTCGGGGCTCGCCTTGGCGGCCGCGATCAGGTCGCCCATGTTCTTCCACTTCGACTCGCTCGACACCGCCACGAAGAAGGGCGTGCGGAACAGCGAGGCCACCGGGTCGAAGTGCTGCAGCGTCACGAAGTTGCGCGACTTGTACAGGTGCGGCAGCGCCGCAATGTGCTCGCTGTCCAGCTGCAGCAGCGTGTAGCCGTCGGGTGCCGCGCGCCGCGCCTGGTCGATGGCGATGAAGCCGCCGCCGCCCGGCCGGTTGTCGATCAGCACGCGCTGGTTCCAGAGGCGCGAGAGCTTGTCGGAGACCAGCCGCAGCACCGCATCGGGTCCGCTTCCGGCCGCGAAGGGCGTGACCAGCGTGACCGGCTTGTTCGGATAGTCGCCGGCCTGCGCCAAGGCGCCGGTGGTGGCGGCCAGCGACGCCAGGGCCAGGATGCCCGCCCGCAATGCGCGTGGTGAAAAGCTCATGTTGTCTTGTCTCCTGGGCCTGTGGCCTCGAATGGTGATGATGAAGGAAACCCGTCCGCTCAGTGTGGCGAAAGCACGGCGGCTGCCTCGGCGCCGGAGATCGCGACGGAACGCAACAGCGGCTGCGGCGCGTCGTCCAGGCAATGCTCGGGCCGCCAGGCATAGAGCCACTCGACCGCATCGTAGAAGCGTTCGGCCGTGCGGCCTACCCAGAGGCTGTTGCGCACCAGCCGCTCCACGCCCTTGGCGTGATAGAGCCGGCCCATCTCGCGCACCGACAGCACCACGCGCGCGGTGCGCGGAATGCGCGCGGCCTCGTAGAGCTTGAAGGCGGCCGGCATGTCGAAATCGCAGGCCTGCACCGCGGCGCCCAGCGTGACCGCGTCCTCCAATGCCATGCAGGCGCCCTGCGCGAGGTACTGCATCATCGGATGCGCGGCATCGCCCAGCAGCGTGGCCGGGCCGTCGCTCCAGCGCGCCACCGGATCGCGGTCGGCCGTGCTCCAGCGCCGCCACGAGCTTGGCCGGTCGAGCAGCTGGCGCGGGCGCGCATGCACGCCCTCGAAGTAGGACAGCACTTCTTCCTTGCTGCCTTCGGAAACGCCCCACTCCTCCTGCTCGCGGCTGTGGAAGGTGACGACCAGGTTGTATTGCTCGCCATGGCGCAGCGGATAGTGCACCAGGTGGCAGTCGGGGCCGGCCCAGACCACGGGCGCATTCCAGCGCAGATCGGCCGGCATGTCGGCCACCGGCACCACCGCGCGGTACACCACGTGGCCCGAGACGCGCGCCTCGTCGCCCACCAGCCTGGCGCGCACCACCGACTTCACGCCGTCGCAGCCCACGATCGCATCGGCCTTGAAGCGCCGGCCGTCGCGCGTGGTGGCGACCACGCCTTGCGTCTTGCCCGTGCCGATGTCGAGGGTCTCGACCTGCGCCGAGGTGTGGAAGCGGATCAGCGGATGCTGCTTCACGGCCTCGTGGATGGCACCGTGCAGGTCGGCGCGGTGGCTCACCGCATACGGGTTCCTGAAGCGCGCGCGGAAGGCTTCGCCCACGGGCACCGAGGCCACTTCGCCGCAGTCGACCGCGTCCATCATCACGAGCCGGTCGGTGAAGACCGAGTTGCGGCGCACCGCCTCGCCCACGCCGAGCGCGTCGAGCGCCGCGAAGGCGTTGGGCCCGAGCTGCAGGCCGGCGCCGATCTCGCCGATGGTCGCGCTCTGCTCGAGCAGGTCGATGGAAACGCCGAGCCGCGCGAGCGCCAGCGCGGCCGCCATGCCGCCGATGCCGCCGCCGACGAGCAGCACGGTGGGAGGGTTCTTCGGGGGGAGTGTGCTCATCGCGTGGCCTCTGCGCTGCGCTTGCTCAGTCGATTCGCACGGTGAGCGAAGGCAGCTTGTCGATGCTCACCTTGAGGGTCTGGCCGGGCTTCACCGCGCCCACGCCTTCGGGCGTGCCGGTGAAGATCAGGTCGCCGGGCTGCAGCGTGAACAGCGTCGAGAGATTGGCGATCACTTCGTTGACGGACCAGATCAGGTGCGTGATGTCGCTGTTCTGGCGCACCTGGCCGTCCACTTCGAGCCGGATCGCGCCGGCATTGATCTCGCCCACGTCGGCCAGCGTGCGCAGCGGCGCGATGGGCGCCGAGAAATCGAAGGCCTTGCCGATTTCCCACGGCCGGCCGGCTTCGCGCATCTTCATCTGCAGGTCGCGCCGCGTCATGTCCAGGCCCACGGCGTAGCTGTGGATGTGGCTGGGGGCCTCTGCCACCGCAATGTCCTTGCCGCCCTTGCCGATGGCCACGACGAGCTCGGCTTCGTAGTGGTAGTTGCTCGTGAGTGGCGGATACGGAATGGCGCCGGTCTCGCCCTCGGCCACGGGCACCACCGAGGCGTCGTCGTTGGGCTTGCAGAAGAAGAACGGCGGTTCGCGGTCGGGGTCGAAGCCCATCTCGCGCGCATGCGCCGCGTAGTTGCGGCCCACGCAGTAGACCCGGCGCACCGGGAACAGCTCGCTCGAACCCACGATGGGCAGGCCGACGATGGAAGGAGGCGTGAAGACGAAGGACATGTGGGCTCCTGCCGCGCGCGGCGGCACAGGGTCAAGACAAGAGAAGAGAAGAACGAAAAAATGCGGACGGTTTTCAGGCGTCTTCGAGAAAGGCTTCGCGCAGGATGCCCATGGCCTGCTGCACGGGACGGTCCGAAAAGCTGAAGAGCACCACGTCCTCGGCGGGCGCCGACAGGCGCAGCGGCGCCCACGAAGGCACCACGAAGGTGTCGCGCGGCCCGAACTCGAAGCGCCGGCCCGCGATCTCCGCGATGCCGCGGCCTTCGACCACGCTGTAGACGGTGCCGTCGGTGGCACGGTGCGCCTTGCCCGTGAAGCCTTGGGGCAGCAGCTGCAGCTGGGTGCCGATGGTGGGCATGGGCGCGCCGCCCGTCAGCGGGTTGATGTAGCGCAGCTTGTGGCCCAGCCAGGCATCGGACGCCTCCTGCTTCTGCAGCAGGGCCAGCGCCTCGCGGCTGCGGGCGTAGGGATAGTTGAAGATCGGCGAGGTGGGCGACGCGTGGTCGTGGCGCACCGGCACCATGTTGTGGCCGAAGCGCGCGAGGCTGTTGCCCTCGGGGCGTGCCACGTGCTGCACCTTGGCGTCGTCGTTCTCGGCAAAGCCGGCGTCGAAGAAGCGCAGCATCGGAATGTCGAGCCCGTCGAGCCAGACCACCGGCTCCACCGTGCCGCCGACGCCCTCGTTGCCGTGGTCGTGCCAGGCCCACGAAGGCGTGATGATGAAGTCGCCCGGGTACATGGTGGTGCGCTCGCCGCCCACCGTGGTGTAGGCGCCCTTGCCGTCGACGATGAAGCGCAGCGCCGACTGCACGTGGCGGTGCGAGGGCGCCACCTCGCCCGGCATGATGAGCTGCAGGCCCGCGTAGATCGACTGCGTGATCGACGAGTTGCCGGGCAGCGCCGGGTTCTCGAGCACGAGCACGCGGCGCACCGCTTCCTCGGCGGTGATGAGGTCCGCCGATTCCATCAGCAGCGGCCGGATCTCGTCGTAGCGCCAGAGCGCCGGCACGCAGGGCGTGGCGGGCTCGCGCGGCACCAGCGCATGCAGCGACTCCCACAACGGCGTGAGGTGGAGCGGGCGGATGCGCTCGTAGTAGCCGCGGCGTTCCGCGGCATTGGCGGGCGCCGGGGCGGCAGGTTTCTGGGCGGTGGGGTTCATGGGCAGCAGCAGCTCCGGCCGTCGTGCGGCGGTTGTCTCCGGGGGAACGCGGATCTTCCGCCGGTACTACTATTGGCGCAATGGGGCCATGGCGATAGGCCCGATCTTGTTTCTTGATAGTGGTCGCCGCAAAGGAGTTGTTTCATGGCCCAGCTCGATCTCGAATGGCTGCTGGTGTTCGACGAGGTCTACAAGACCGCCAACGTGTCGAGCGCGGCCGAGCGGCTGGGCCTTTCGCAGTCGGCGGCCAGCACCGCGCTGGCCCGGCTGCGCACGCATTTCGGCGACAAGCTGTTCGTGCGCACCTCGCGCGGCATGGAGCCCACGCCCTATGCGCGGCAGATCCAGCCGCTGGTGCTCGACATCCTCGACCGGCTGAACCGGGCCAAGGGCGGGCGCGCAAGCTTCGATCCCGCGAGCGCGGCGCGCAGCTTCCGCATCTGCATGACCGACATCAGCGAGGTGGTGCTGCTGCCCGGCCTGCTCGACCACCTGCGCCGCACGGCACCCGGCGTGCGCATCGAGACCGAGATCATCTCCACCGAGAGCGGGCGCCGGCTCGAGGACGGCGCGGTGGACCTGGCCGTGGGCTTCATGCCGCAGCTGGACGCGGGCTTCTACCAGCAGACGCTGTTCATGCAGAACTTCGTCTGCCTGGCCGCGCGCAACCACCCGCGCATCGGCGAGCGGCTCACGCGCAAGCGCTTCGAGACCGAGGCGCATGCGGTGGTGGCCTCGTCGGGTACCGGCCATGCCATTGTCGACAAGACCATCGCGCGGCTGGGGCTCAGGCGCAACGTGGTGGCCAGCCTGTCGAGCTTCCTGAGCGTGGCGCGCATCGTGGCGCACACGGAGCTGATCGTGATCGTGCCCAGCATCCTCGGCAAGGTGCTGGCCACGCAGGAGCCGGTGAAGCTGCTGGAGCCGCCCTTCGAGCTGCCGGCCTATGCCGTCAAGCAGCACTGGCACGAGCGCTTCCATGCGGACGCCGGCAATGCCTGGCTGCGGCGCACGCTGGCGGAGCTGTTCGGCGGCGGCGGCTGAGCGTGTGCGCCGCGCCGACCGGCGGCGCGCGCCGCGGTGGGCGCTCGCTCGCATAATCGGAACCCCACCCACGGCCCACACAAAAGGCGGCGCATGTCCTCCATCACCCTTCGATTCCTGGCCGAGCCCAGCACCGTCAACTTCGGCGGAAAGGTCCACGGCGGCACCGTCATGAAATGGATCGACGAAGCCGGCTACGCCTGCGCCACCAGTTGGGCCAAGCGCTACTGCGTGACGGCCTTCATCGGCAGCATCCGCTTCCACCATCCGATCATGATCGGCGACCTGGTCGAGGTCGAGGCCCGGCTGGCCTACACCGGCACCACCAGCATGAACATCTCGGTCGAGGTGCGCAGCGGCGACATGAAGGGCGGCACCATGGACAAGACCACCGAATGCCTGATCGTCTTCGTCTCGGTCGATTCGCACGGCCGGCCGCTGCCGGTGCAGCCCTTCGTGCCCGGCACGCCGGGCGAAATGGCGCTTGCCGAACGGGCCAAGACCCATTTGGACGCCAGCCGCGCCGCCGGAGCCACCGTTTAGCCCGTGGCCATAGATACAAAGCTCTAAAAACGAGCGGGACGAGCGGCTAGAGTCGCTCGTTGGTTTCACAGGAATATTCGCATGGCTACCCAGGACGACGACGGCAACAAGGGCTCCGACCGCATCAAGGACTCGGCCCAGCAGATCTGGCTTGCCGGGCTTGGCGCCTTCGCCAAGATGCAGCAGGAAGGCAGCAAGGCCTTCGAGGCGCTGGTGAAGGACGGCGCCGGCTTGCAGAAGAAAACCCAGCAGGCCGCCGAGGAAACCCTCACGCAGGCGCAGACGCGCATGGCCGGCTTCGCGAACGAGTTCGGCACCAAGGCCGCGGGCCAATGGGGCAAGCTCGAGAACATCTTCGAAGAGCGCGTGGCGCGCGCGCTCGAAAAGCTGGGCGTGCCCTCGGCCGCCGAGCACGCCGCGCTGCAGGCCCGCGTGGCCGCGCTCGAGGCCGAACTGCAGCGCCGCCCGGGCAAGAGCGCCGCCGCCCCGGCGCGCACCGCAAGCCGCAAGACCGCGGGCCGCAGCGCCGCACCCGCCACCGCCGCCAAGAAGACCGTGCGGCGCAGCAGCAGCACCAAGCCGGGCTGAGCGCCTCCCGAGCCCCGTTTTTGCGGCAGTGCACAACACGCGCCGCGCAAAACATTGCGCTGGCGCATTCATGGTGCAGTGCACATACGCTAGAGTGTCCCCAAGAGACAAAAAACGGGGACTGACATGGCCAAGAAGGCGCCACGCCGCACAGCGCAACGCATCCTCGAAGCCGCACTCGAGCTGTTCAACCGCTTCGGCGAGCCGAACGTCTCCACCACGCTGGTGGCGGGCGAGCTCAACATCAGCCCCGGCAATCTCTACTACCACTACCCCGCCAAGGAAGAGCTGATCAACAAGCTCTACGAAGGCTACGAGGCAGAGCTCAACGAGCTGCTGCATGCCAGCGAAGGCGTGCACGATGTGGAAGACGCCTGGTTCTTCATGCACAGCCTGTTCGAGCTGATCTGGCGCTACCGCTTTCTCTACCGCGACCTGAACGACCTGCTGAGCAAGAACCGGCATCTCGAAACGCAGTTCCAGCTGGTGCTCAAGAACAAGACCCGCGCGATCCGCATGCTGATCGCGGGGCTGAGCCGGGCCGGGCACCTGGACATCGATGCCCACGAGGTCGACACCCTCGCCCAGAGCATGGTGGTGGTGCTGACCTACTGGCTCAGCTACGAGTACGTGCGCAATCCGCGCGAGGCGCTCGAACCCGCGCACGCCCAGGGCGCGCTGATGCGCGGCGGCCAGCACACGCTGCATCTGCTCGCGCCGTATCTCGGAGGCGAGCAGCGGCGGCATTTGCTGACACTCAGCCATGCCTACAGCGGCGATGATCCCGCAAGCGCGCGGCCTCCTCCGGAGGCCACCGCCGATTTGGCAGCCGAGGCCCGTTAACGCCATGCCCCATCCAGATTTCAAGCCGCTCTCGCTGATGTCCGCCAGCCCGGTCGCCGCAACCGCGCAATCCTGGACACCGCTGCCCTATGCCGACCTGCCGCGCTACGACGCGCACAGCCTCCTGCCGCACTGGCCCCGGCTGCACGCCGGCCACGCCCTGCCGCCGCCGCCGAACGGGCATCCGCTGGCCGACGGCTGGGCGCTCTATCACAACGGCGAGTTCGAGCGCGCCGCCGCGCTCGGCCTGGCGCACGGGCCGGACGGCCTGGTGCTGGCCAACCAGGCCACCGCCGTCTATGCCAACTACCTCGAGCCGCGCGAATCGGTCCGGCTTTCGATGTTCCGCCAGGTCATCGAGCGCGCCGCCGCCCAGGCCGGCACCGAGCCCGACAACTGCCATGCGCTCTACTGGCAGGCCTATGCGCTCGGGCGCTACAGCCAGGGCATCAGCGTGGCGCGCGCGCTGGCGCAGGGCCTCGGCAGCAAGCTCAAGGGGGCGCTCGAGCGCGTGATCGAGCTGCAGCCGCAGCATGCCGATGCGCACATCGCGCTGGCCGCCTTCCATGCCGAGGTGATCGACAAGGTGGGCGCGCTGGTCGGCCGCATGACCTACGGCGTGCGCGCCGAAATGTCGGTCGAGCTGTTCGAGCGCGGCCTCGAACTGCACCCCCATTCACCCAGCGCCCTCATGGAATACGGCCGCGCGCTGCTCATGCTGCACGGCGACGCGCGCCTGGGCGAGGCCACGCAGCTCTACGAGAAGGCCGCCGCGCTGAAGCCGGCGGACGCCAAGGAGCGGCTCGACGTGGAATTGGCGCGCGCCGGCCTGACGGACTGAGCCGCGCGCTGGTACCCGCGGGTACCGCGCACTTTAAGATGCGGGTTTCCTGCTTTTCAAACCGACCGCCATGTCCGATCTCGACACCCTCTTCGAAGCCGCCCAGGCCAACTCCAAGCTGCTGCCGGAGCGCCCCGACAACCCCACGCTGCTCAAGATCTACGGCCTCTTCAAGCAGGCCACCGAGGGCGACAACACGGCCAAGAAGCCGAGCTTCAGCGACATCGTCGCGCGCGCCAAGTGGGACGCCTGGACCGCGCAAAAGGGCCTCGGCGCCGACGAGGCGAAGCAGAAGTACATCGACCTGATCGAATCGCTGCGCGCCTGAGCCGCAGCGCTCAGCCGACGATCCCGCGCGCATGCAGCGCGGCGATCTGCCCGGCGCTCAGGCCGATCTCCTTCAGGACCGCGTCGGTGTCCGCGCCCAGCGCGGGCGCGTTGCGCCGGTGGCTGGCCGGCGTGAGCGAGAGCTTGGGCACGAAGCCGGGCACCGCGAGCGCGCTGCCGTCCGGCATTGGCACCTGCTGCAGCATGCCGCGCGCGGCGTAGTGCGGGTCGGCCGCGATGTCGGCGATGGTGTAGATGCGGCCGGCCGGCACCTGCGCCGCATCGAGCGCGGCCAGCACCTCGTCCACCGTGCGCTCCGCGGCCCAGTCGCCGATGGCGGCGTCGAGCATTTCCACCTGCGCCACCCGACCCGTGTTGCCAGCCAGTGACGGATCGGCCGCGAGGTCTGGCCGGCCGATGCATGCCATCAGCCGGCGGAAGATGCTGTCGCCATTGCCCGCCACGATGGCGTAGCCGCCGTCGGCGCAGCGGTAGGCGTTGGTCGGCGCAATGCCGGGCAGCGCGCTGCCGGCCGCCTCGCGCACCGCGCCGAACGCGCCGTACTCGGGCAGCAGACTTTCCATGCAGTTGAAGACCGCCTCGTAGAGCGCCACGTCGACCACCTGGCCCCTGCCCTTCGGATACTCGGCGCTGACGGTGGCATGGCGGTGCTGCATCGCCATCAGCACGCCGATCACGCCGTGCAGCGAGGCCAGCGTGTCGCCGATCGACACGCCCACGCGCACCGGCACGCGGCCGGGCTCGCCCGTGAGGTGGCGCAGCCCGCCCATGGCCTCGGCCACCACGCCGAAGCCCGGCCGGTCGCGGTAGGGGCCGGTCTGGCCGTAGCCGCTGATGCGCAGCATCACGAGCGCGGGGTTGGCGGCCAGCAGTTGGTCCGGGCCAAGGCCCCAGCCTTCCATGGCGCCGGGGCGGAAGTTCTCGACCAGCACGTCGGCCTCGGCGGCCAGCTGCCGCACCACGGCCTGTGCCTCGGCCTGGCGCAGATCGAGCGCGAGCGAGCGCTTGTTGCGCGACTGCACCTGCCACCACACCGAGGTGCCGTCCTTCAGGAGCCGCCAGCTGCGCAGCGGATCGCCCGCGCCCGGCGGCTCGATCTTGATGACCTCGGCGCCGAAGTCGGCCAGCGTGCGCGCCGCGAAAGGCCCGGCAATGAGCTGCCCGAGTTCGACGACCTTGAGGCCGGCCAGCGGGCCCGCGGCCGGGAGAGAAGAAGATGCGTGCGTCATGGCGCCAGAGTGTGCCGTGCCGCCGGTCATCGCCTGACCGACCGCCGCTCAGGCGAAGCGGGCACCGCCGCCACCGGGCGACGCCAGCAAGGCATCGAGCTTGCGCGATATCTTCTGCTCGATCTGGCCGCTGAAGCTGCTGAACAAAAAGCCCAGCGTCGCCTCCAGCGTCAGCGTGTCGGCCGTGACCTCCACCGTGCCGTCGATGCCCATGCGGCTGAACTGCGCGACGTCGCAGGCCTCGCCCTCGGTGTAGGTGCACTCCAGGCCGTAGTCCTGCCCGACCTGCTCGATCCACTGGCGTGCGACTTCGCGGGCGCCGGCAATGCCGAGTGCGTGGTTTCGTTCGATATGGATGTCAGGCACCTTGGCCTCCGTTGTTGTCGTTGTGGTCGTGGCGGGAATTCGTCTGCAGGATGCCGGTCGCGGTCTGCAATGCGTGGCGCCGCTCTTCCATCGTCGGCAGCGCGGCAATGCGGCGCACCTCCTTGTAGAAGCGCGGCCAGTTGCGGCTCTCGCGCACGAACAGGGCCTCGAAGCCCGGCACCAGGTCGTCGTAGGCACCCTGGGCCCCGAACGTCGCATTGTTGGCGCGCGCCACCCACAGGTCGTAGGCGCCCTGCCGCGGCCCCTGCCATTGCGCGCGCAGCATCGCGTAGCGCTCGCGAAAGGCATCCATCGCCGCCTTCTTCATGGCGTCGACCGCGGGCCAGTCGCCGGCCTTGGCCTCGGCGGATTCGTAGGCCCGGTTGAGCGCACGGCGCGTCTCGAGGGCCAGCGCGCGAAACTGCTGACGCTGCGCGTCGAAGCGCGCGTAGTCGCTGCGCGCCGCCTCGCCGGCCTCGCGCTCCAGCCACATCGCGCCGCCGATGCGCTCCACCGCGGTGGCGTACGACTCGTTGAAGACGATGTCGCCGGGCACATAGAGCACCTGGTGCGCGAGCTCGTGGAACACGATGCGCGCCAGCTCGCCTTCGGGGTAGCCGATGAAGGTGGAAAGCAGCGGATCGCCGCCGGCCCAGTTCATCCAGCCCAGTGTGGAATACGCCGGCACCGGGTACACGGCCGCTTCCAGCCCCTTGGCGCGCTGCGCCTCGGCCTCGGCCCGGGCGGCGGCCTCGTCGTAGTAGCCGCGGTAGCCCACGCAGCCGGCCACCGGAAAGCACCAGCTCTTGAGCGTGAGCGAATACGGCGGCGCGGCCACCACGTTCCACACCGCCGCGGGGCGGTGCAGATCGGCGTACGAGGTGTAGCTGGGGTTGTCGGGCAGCGCCAGTTCGGTGACGGCGAAGCGGCGGATGCGCTGCGCGAGTTCGAGCTTGGCCTTCAAGGGCGCGGAAACGGCGGGGTCCGCGAGCCATTCGGGCACCGGCTTGGCCACCCGCAGGATGCCGAGGTGGCCGCTGGCCGACTGCCAGTAGTAGCCGAGGTCGGCACAGCCGCCGAGCATCAGCAGCGCGCCGGCCAGGGCGAATGCGGGGGCAGCCCTCACCCCAACCCGCTCCCGGAGGGAGAGGGAGCAATACGCTCCACTTCGACCAGGCAGTCGTAGAAGGTCGGCCCGCGGCCGATGTCGGTCAGGCGCTGGCTGGTGAGCTGGTTGACGTTGGTGCCGTCCATGCCGAGCTTGCGCCACCAGATGCCCATGCCGTGCACCACGCCGGGCCGCGCGCGGCGCGACACCTCGGCGCGGCAGCGGTGCTCGCCGCGCTTGTTGAAGACGCGGACCACGGCGCCGTCCTCGATGCCGCGGGCGGCCGCGTCGGCCTCGTGGATCTCGAGCAGCGGCTCGCCCTCGATGGCGCGCAGGCTGGTCACGTTGACGAAGGTCGAATTGAGGAAATTGCGCGCCGGCGGCGAGATCATGGCCAGCGGAAACTCGCTGGAGCTGCCCGCCGCTTCGTAGTTGGGCACATGGTCGGGCAGGCCGTCCATGCCCTGCGCCTGCAGGCGCGCGCTGAAGAATTCGCAGCGGCCCGAGGGCGTCGGGAAGCGGCCCTCGGCAAAAGGCGCCTCGGGCAGCGCGAGGCTGGTGAAGCCTTGTTCCAGCAGCTGCGCGTAGTCGATGGCGCCCGGCGCAAAGGCGCTGCGGCACAGCGCCTCGTCGTCGTCCGAGAAGCAGGGCTCGTCGAAGCCCATGCGGCGCGCGAGCTCGCGGAACACCCAGGCATTGCTGCGCGCTTCGCCGCGCGGCGCCACCGCGGGCCGATTGAGCAGCACGTCGGTATGGCCGTAGCTGGTGTGGATGTCCCAGTGCTCGAGCTGGGTGGTGGCGGGCAGCAGGTAGTCGGCGTAGTCGGCGGTGTCGGTGCGGAACTGCTCGAGCACCACGGTAAAGAGGTCTTCGCGCGCGAAGCCCGCCACCACCTTGCCCGACTCGGGCGCCACCGCGACCGGGTTGCTGTTGTAGACCACGATGGCCTTCACCGGCTTTGCCTGGCCGTCGAGCAGCGCGTCGCCGATGGTGCTCATGTTGATGGTGCGCGGCTGACGGCCCGCGAGCAGGTCGGGGCGCTGCAGCGCGGCGCGGTCGACCGGAAAGTGGCCCGAGCTGCTCAGGAGGAGCCCGCCCGCGCGGTCGCGCCAGGCCCCCACCAGCGCGGGCAGGCAGGCGATGGCGCGCGCCGCGTTGCCGCCGCCGCGCACGCGCTGCATGCCGTAGTTCAGGCGGATCGCGGCCGGCCGGGTGGTGCCGTAGGCCTGCGCCAGCGCCACGATCTGCGCCTCGGGCACGCCGCACACGGCGGCCGCGCGCGAGGGCGGCCATTGCAGTGCGCGCTCCTTCAGCTGCTCCCAGCCGAGCGTGTGGTTGGCGATGAAGTCGTGGTCGAGCCAGCCGTGCACGATGAGCTCGTGCATCAGCGCCAGGGCCAGCGCGGCATCGGTGCCGGGCAGCAGGGCGATGTGCTCGTCGCACTTGTCGGCGGTTTCGGTCTTGCGCGGGTCGATGCACACCAGCCGCGCACCGGCGCGCCGGGCGGCCTGGGCGTGGCGCCAGAAATGCAGGTTGCTGGCAATGGAGTTGCTGCCCCAGATCAGGATCAGCTTCGCCTCGGCGAAGAACTCGATCCGCATGCCGGTCTTGGCGCCCAGGGTGTGGACCATGGCCTCGCCGCCGGCCATGGAGCAGATCGTGCGGTCCAGCAGCGTGGCGCCCAATTTGTGGAAAAAACGTCGATCCATCGACTCGCCCTGCACCAGACCCATCGTGCCTGCGTAACTATAAGGCACAATTGTTTCCGGATCTGTCTGCAATGCACGGAGATGCGCGGCGATGTCGTCAAGAGCGGCCTCCCAGCTCACAGGTTCGAACTGGCCGCTGCCCTTGGGACCAGTCCGCCTCATCGGCTGGACGAGCCTTTCGGCGTGGTCGTTGCGTTCGATGTAGCGCGAAACCTTGGTGCAGAGAACGCCACCGGTGTGCGAATGGGCCGGATTGCCCTGCAGCTTCACGGCCACGCCGTCCTTGACGGTGGTGACCAGCGCGCAGGTGTCCGGGCAGTCGTGCGGACAGGCGCCCAGGACCGTGGACGTAGGGGTGGGGAGAACAGCAGTTGTGGGGACCGGGGCATCGACCATCCGGCAAGTCTAAAGTTTTCCAGGCAGTGGCGCGGCAAGGCGCAAAGGAGGTTTCACATGATCAATCGCAGACATTTTTCCCTGGCCACCGGCGCGGCGGCGCTCGGCGGCTTCCAGTTGGCGCGGGCGCAGGGCGACGTGCCGCTGGTGCTGGGCCAATCGGCACCGTTCACCGGCCCGGCCGCGCAGCTCGGCATCCAGTTCCACCAGGGCGCCAAGCTGTTCCTTGACCAATACAACGCCCAGGCCGGCCGGCGCAACGTGGTCATCAAGAACCTGGACGACGGCTACGAGCCCGACCGCTGCGCCGCCAACACGCAAAAGCTGATCGAGGAAGACGTTTTCGCGCTGTTCGGCTACATCGGCACGCCCACCAGCATGGCGGCGCTGCCGCTCGCGGTGAAGGAGAAGGTGCCTTTCGTCGCGCCGTTCACCGGCGCGATGTCGCTGCGCGAGCCCTTCCACAGGAACGTGTTCCACTTGCGCGCCTCGTACAACGACGAGACCGCGCTGATCGTGAAGCAGCTCACGCACCTGGGGCTGAAGAAGATCGCGGTCTTCTACCAGAACGACGCCTACGGCAAGGCCGGGCTCGACGGCGTCACGCTGGCGCTGTCGCAGCAGGACCTCAAGCCGGTGGCGCTGGCCACGGTGGAGCGCAATTCGGTCGACGTGGCGTCGGCGGTGAAAAGCATCACGGCGGCGCGGCCCGACGCGGTGGTCCAGGTGGGCGCCTACAAGGCCTGCGCGGCCTTCATCCGCCAGGCGCGCAAGGCGGGCTACGGCGGCACTTTCTTCAACGTGTCGTTCGTGGGCACCCAGGCGCTGGCCGACGAGCTCGGCAAGGAGGGCGCGGGCGTGATGGTGACGCAGGTGGTGCCCTCGCCCTACAACCCGGCCAATGCGATCACGCGCGAATTCAGCGAGGCGGTGAAGAAGGCCGGCGCCGGCACGAGCGCCAACTTCTCGAGCATGGAAGGCTACATTGCCGCCAAGGTGCTGACCGAGGGCCTGCGCCGCGCGCCGGGCAAGGCCTCACGCGACGGCCTCATCGCGGGGCTCGAAAGCATCGACCGGCAGCAGTTCGGCGGCTTCGAGGTGTCTTTCTCGGCCAGGAACCACGTGGCATCGAAGTTCGTCGAGCTGTCGATGCTGACGGGCGACGGGCGGGTCCGCACCTAATTGCAGAGGCCGTCCACGGCCTGGAACATCGCCTGCCGCGCCTGGCTGATGACCTGGCCGCGCCAGGCGTCGGTGTCTGTATAGAAGGCCTCGAGCATGCGCGCGCGGATGCCGTCGGCCAGGTCGGCCGGCGCCTCGGGATGCTTGTGCAGCCAGTGGTCGGCGCGCAGGGCGGCCAGCACTTCCAGCATGGGCAGCGTGCCGTATTCGAGCGCAATGCCGGTGTATTCGGCCTGCGGGCACTCCTGGTATGCGGCGTCCGACATCTGGCCGCGCAGCAGCGCCGAGCTCGAGGAACCGTCGTAGATCGAGGTGACGGGCGCCGCGGGTGTGCCCCACCAGGCATTGGCGCGCGCGTAGGCGGCCTTGTCGTCGCGGCAGGCGAAGATGCGCTCGCCCAGGCCATTGGGCCCAAGCCCCGTGTGCAGGTCGATCCAGGCCAGCCGGCGCGCGCTGGCGGCATGCCGGCGCAGCACGCCGCGCAAGGTCTTGTTGCTCCAGGTTTGCGCCTTGCCGCCGAAGAACAGGCCGTCCTCGAACTGGTATTGCCCGCTGGTGATGGCCTCCTGGTAGGCAGCGGCGCCATGTTTGCCGATCCATTTCTCGATGGCGGCCTCGTTCTCGGGCGTGGGCGGCCAGGTGTCGGGCACGAGCAGCGGGTGCAGCTTGGCGTAGGGCTCGTTGGCCGGCAGCGGCTTCGAGAAATCGACGAAGTTGCGGTTCAGGTCGACCTTCTCCTGCGTGACGCGCCGGCCGTACGAAAAGCCATGCGGATTGAGCGCATGCACATAGAGCACCGCCACGCCCTGCGCCCGGGCCTTCTCGCGCCATTCGGCGTCGTGCAGCGCGAACACCTGCACGCCGCTGCCGCAGTGGCCTTCCACGCCGTGGCAACCGCTGGTGACGATCAGCAGGCGCTCGGCGTCCGCCGCGCCGTCGAGCGCCACGTCCATCGAAAGCTCCTCGCCGTCCCGCCCCTTGCCCGGATGCGCATGCGGCAGCGCCGCGAGGCCCGCGCTCACGCAGGCCTGCAGGAACTTCTGGCGGGCCTGGGCGTAGCGCGGCGAAAACGCCTCGCCGATGCCGATCAAGGCGCGGCTCCCCCGGGCTTGAGGAACTGCTGGGCCAGTTGCACCCAGCAGGTGGCGCCCAGGGGAATGAGGTCGTCGTTGAAGTCGTAGCTCGCGTTGTGCAGCGTGCACGGCCCTTCGCCGTGGTGCACGTCGCGGTGCGCGCCGTCGCCGTTGCCGATGAAGGCATAGGCACCGGGCTTGGCCTGCAGCATGAAGGCGAAGTCTTCCGAGGTCATGGCGGCTTCCTGCCGCAGCACGTTCTCGGCGCCCACGATCTCGCCCATCACGCGGCGCGCGAAGTTGGCCTCGGCCTCGGTGTTGATGGTGGGCGGGTAGTAGCGCTCGAAGCGGAAGTCGCAGCTCGCGTCGTGCGCCGCGCAGATGTGCTCGGCGATCTGCCTCATGCGCGACTCGATCATGTCGAGCACCTCGATCGAGAAGGTGCGCACCGTGCCCGTCATCTCGCAGTTGTCGGGAATCACGTTGTTGGTTTCGCCGGCATGGATGGTGGTGACCGAGATCACGGCCGAGTCGGTCGGCTTCATCTTGCGCGTGAGGATGGTCTGGAAGGCCTGCACGATCTCGCAGGCGATCGGCACCGGGTCGATGCCGGTCTGCGGCAGCGCGGCATGGCCGCCTTTGCCGATCACGTTGACGTAGAACTTGTTGCCCGACGCCATCACCGGTCCCGGGCTCACCGCGAACTGGCCGGCCTTCATGCCGGGCCAGTTGTGCATGCCGAAGACGGCGTCCATCGGGAACTGCTCGAACAGTCCCTCCTTGATCATCTCGCGCGCGCCGCCGCCGCCCTCTTCGGCCGGCTGGAAGATCAGGTAGACGGTGCCGTCGAAATTGCGGTGCTTGGCCAGGTGCTGCGCAGCCGCGAGCAGCATGGCGGTGTGGCCGTCGTGCCCGCAGGCGTGCATCTTGCCGTGGTGCTTGCTGGCATGCGCGAAGGTGTTGAGCTCGGTGACGGGCAGCGCGTCCATGTCGGCGCGCAGGCCCACGGCGCGGCTGCTGGTGCCGTTCTTGACGATGCCCACCACGCCGGTGGTGCCCAGGCCCCGGTGGATGGGAATGCCCCATTCGGTGAGCTTGCCTGCCACCACGTCGGCGGTGCGGACTTCTTCGAAGCAGAGTTCGGGATGGGCGTGGAGGTCACGCCGCACGGCGGCGATGCCGGCCGCTTGCGTGACGAGCGAATCGATGAGTTTCATAGAGCACAGTCTAGGCTTTGAAAGAACCCCCGCAAAGACCGTGCCGGGCAAACCCTCAGGCTGCGTTCAGGAACCCGCTCAGCGCCCCATGCTCTTCAGGTAGTCGGCACGGGCAGCGATCGCCGTGTCGGTGAAGTCGGTGAACACCCCGTCCACGCCCAGCTTGTAGTAGACCGCGTACTCGTTCCTGCCGTCCTTGTTGTAGTCGGCCGCCAGCCGGCGCGATTCGTTGCGGAAGGTAAACGGGTGCACGAAGAGCCCGGCCTTGTGCGCATCGGCAATGAGCGTGGTGGGCGAGACCGAGGTGGCGTCGGCATCGTTGATCTTGCCGTCCTTGTTGACGTCGAGCGGCTTGCCGTCGGCGCCGACGCTGCCCTTGATGCTCACGATGTAGCGCTTCCACGGGCCGATGCCGTCGGCATAGGTCTTGATCTCGGCCAGGCCCGCGGGCGTGACCATGACGTCGAAGTTGCGCTTGTCGCCGGCCTTGGTCCATTCGTAGGGGCGGTCGACCGGCACGGCGTAGGTCATGGCGCCGGTCTTCATGTCGATGCCGTCGCCGTCGATCAGCTGGATGAGCCGGGTGTTCAGGCCCTTGGCCTTCATGTACTTGAGACTGCCGGGCTCGAAGGACTGCACGTAGATGGGCGCGGTCTTGCTGTTCCAGCCGGCGGCGTTGATGGCTGCGATGACCTTGTCTTCCATCGGCAGCCCGAGGTCGCGGAAATAGGTCGGGTTCTTGGTCTCGGGGTAGATCGCGATGGTGCGGCCGGTTTCCTTCGACTTGGCCTTGGCAAAGTCGATGATCTCCTGGAAGGTCGGGATCTTGAACTTGCCGTTGAATTCCTGCGGGCGCTCGGGGTCGGTCGAGATGCCGCCCAGCGTCTTGATCTCGGCCAGCGTGAAGTCGTTGCTGAACCAGCCGGTCTGGGTTTCGCCGTCGACCTTGATGGTCTTCTTGCGCGAGGC
This sequence comes from Variovorax sp. SPNA7, assembly GCF_033807855.1. Classification (NCBI taxonomy): domain Bacteria; kingdom Pseudomonadati; phylum Pseudomonadota; class Betaproteobacteria; order Burkholderiales; family Comamonadaceae; genus Variovorax; species Variovorax sp. SPNA7. The sequence continues at coordinate 383,329 of NZ_CP138513.1, read as the reverse complement.
GAAGCGCGGGTGCTTCGCCACGTCGGTGCTGATGGCCAGGTTGGGGTCGTGGCGGGCGATGAGCACGCCGTCCTTGGTGGAGACCAGGTCCATCTCGATCACGTCGGCCCCGAGTTCGATGGCGCGCGCATAGGCTTCGAGCGTCTGCTCGGGCAGCTGGCCCGAGGCACCGCGGTGCGCAATGACCAGCGGCGGGTTGCCGTCGAGCGTGAGCAGCTTGGGGGCAGGACCGGTGGTGCTGCAGGCCGCCAGGCCAAGGACGGCGGTCGCGGCAAGGGCGAAGTGAACGGTGCGCATCGTCTTTTTCTCCATCCAAAAGAGGCGCAGGGTACCCGCTGCGCATGACAGCCCGGGCGCCCGCCGGCGTCCGGCACCGACTTCTTGGACAATGTGTTGCATGCCCCATACGCTTTCCCCCCAAAGCCTCGCACTGGCCCAGACGCTGGTGCGCATGAACACCGTCAGTGCCAACAGCAACCTCCAGCTGATCGACCTCGCGCAAAGCCACCTGGCCGCGCTGGGCGTGAAGAGCCGCATCACCTACAACGCCGAGCGCACCAAGGCCAACCTGTTCGCCACCCTCGGCGAGGGCAAGCCGGCCGGCGTGATCATCTCGGGCCACACCGACACGGTGCCCTGGGACGGGCAGGACTGGAGCGTCGACCCGCTCTCCGCCACCGTGCGGAACGAATGCCTCTACGGGCGCGGCTCGGCCGACATGAAGAGCTTCATTGCCATCGCGCTGTCCAATGCCCGGCGCTTCCTCGAAAGCGATTCGCCCTTCGCGGTGCACTTTGCCTTCAGCTATGAAGAAGAGATCGGCTGCTTCGGCGTGAAGGAGCTCATCGCCGACATGCGCGACGCCGGCATCAAGCCCCTCGCCTGCATCGTGGGCGAGCCCACCAGCATGGTGCCGGCCATCGCGCACAAGGGCGTGTACCGCTACCGCTGCTGCGTGCGCGGCAAGGAGGCGCATTCGTCGCTCACGCCGCAGTCGGTCAATGCCATCGAGATGGCCGCGCGCGTGGTCGGCAAGGTGCGCGACATGGCCGAAGGCTTCGAGCGCAGCGAACCGCGCTACGAAGGCTTCGACGTGCCCTTCAGCACCGCGAGCGTGGGCCAGTTCCACGGCGGCATCGCCGACAACGTGGTGCCGCGCGACGCCGAGTTCCGCTACGAATTCCGCGACCTGCCGACCGCCGACGCCCAGAAGATGCAGGACGAGGTGGTCTCCTATGCCGGCAGCCTCGAGGCGTCGATGAAGAAGGTGGCGCCCGACGCGGGCTTCAGGTTCGAGACCATCTGCGAGATTCCGAGCTTCCTGGGCGCGGCCGGCGATCCGGTCACGCAGCTGGCCCAGCGCCTGGCGGGCGAGGAGCGCACCACACTGGTGGCCTTCGGCACCGAAGCGGGCCTGTTCAAGAACGCCGGCATCCCCACCGTGGTGTGCGGCCCGGGCAGCATCGAACAGGCGCACCAGCCCGACGAGTTCGTAAGCCTCGAGCAGCTGGCGCGCTGCGAACTGTTCATGGAACGCCTTGCCGCCACGCCCACCATTGGCTGAAGACAGCCACGGCAGCGGCGCGCTGCAGCGCATGAAGCGCGTCGCGCTCGGCCTGCTGTGCGCGGCGGCGCTGCTCTATGCGCTGGCCAGCGCGCTGCACGGCGGGCATCCGGCCTGGGGCTACGTGGCCGCCTTTGCCGAAGCCGCGATGGTCGGCGCCATTGCCGACTGGTTCGCGGTGGTGGCGCTGTTCCGGCATCCGCTCGGCCTGCCGATCCCGCACACCGCGATCATCCCGAGCAACAAGGACCGCATCGGCGCCAAGCTGGCCGGCTTCATCTGCAACAACTTCCTCGGCACGGAGCAGGTGCTCGCCAAGCTGCGCGAGTTCGACGCGGCCGGGCGCATTGCCGACTGGCTGGCGCGGCCCGCGAGCGGCCAGAAGCTCGGCGAGTGGGGCGTGGCGGCCACCCGCTACGGGCTTTCTGCATTCGACGACGAGCGCGTGCGCGCCTTCATGGGCCGCGCCGCGGCGGCGGGCCTGCAGAAGATCGACCTCTCGCGCCTGACCGGCCAGGCGCTCGATGCGCTCACGGCCGGCGGGCGCCACCAGGCGCTGCTCGACGACGTGCTGCAGCAGGTGGCCGGCCTGCTCGAAGGCGAGGAGGTGCAGGCGCACATCACCGAAGCCATTGCACGCGAGATAAAAACGCTGCGCTACGTGGGCCTGGACCAGGTGGCCGCCAAGCTCGCCACGCGCAAGATCGTGGCGGCCGTGGCACGCACCATCGCCGAACTCGCGGCGGAGCCCGAGCATCCGATGCGCCGGCGCTTCGACCATTTCGTCGACGACTTCGTGGTGCGGCTCAAGCTCGACCCCGAGTTCCAGCAGCGCGGCGAGCAGATCCGCGCCGAGCTGATGGCGCATCCCGCGCTCGGCGATTACCTGCACGGCATCTGGGGCGAGCTGCTGGCCTGGCTGCATGACGACCTGGGCCGGGGCGACTCCACCATCCGCCAGCGCATCGCATCGATGGCCGGCGCGCTCGGCACGCGGCTGCAGGCCGACGAGGCGATCCGCCGCTGGATCAACGAGCAGATCGAGGCGGCCGCGCCGCTGGCCATCGAGCGCTACCGCGAGGACATCCGCCGCTACATCGAGGAGCGCGTCGCCGAATGGAACGCCGGCGAGATGACCAGCGAACTGGAGCGCCACATCGGGCGCGACCTGCAGTTCATCCGCATCAACGGCACGCTGGTGGGCGGGCTGGTGGGGCTCTCGATCCACACGGCGACGCAGCTTCTGCGCGCTTGAGCCGGCGTGGTCGGAAGGCCGCATGTCGCGGGAGCGACTGCCCTGCCCCCCGCGCCTGCTTCTAGACTGCCTGCACATCGCAAGACAAGATGCATCCACAAGAAGGAGAGAAGACATGCCCCGCCGCCCCCTCCGCGCCGCCGCACTCATCGCCATCCTCGCCCTGCTGGCCGCCTGCAGCAGCATCGTGCCGCCATCGCCACCGCCCACCCGCCCCGCCGCGTGGTCCGAGCCCGAAGTGCTGGTCGCGCCCTCCTCGTTCGCGGGCGTGCACGGCCTGGCCATCGACCCGAAGGGCCGCCTGCTCGCGGGCTCGGTGCTCGGCAACACGCTGTGGGAGGTCGACCGCGGCACCGGCGCGGCCAAGGTCCTGATCGACGCGCCCGAAGGCCAGGCCGACGACATCGCGGTCGGCCCCAAGGGCGAGCTGGCGTGGACCAACTACCTCATGGGCATGCTGCGCTACCGCGAAAGCGACGGCGCGCCGATGCGCGTGCTCGCCAAGGACCTGCCCGGCCTCAACTCGCTGGACTTCGACCGCAGCAGCGGCAAGCTCTACGCCTCCCAGGTGTTCCTGGGCGACGCGCTCTGGGAAATCGACCGCACGGGCCAGAAGCCGCCGCGGCTCATCAAGAAGGACATGGGCGGCTTCAACGGCTTCGAGGTCGGGCCCGACGGCATGCTCTACGGGCCGCTGTGGTTCAAGGGCCAGGTGGTGAAGATCGATCCGGCCGGCGGCGCCATGACCGTGATCGCCGGCGGTTTCAAGATTCCGGCGGCCGCCAACCTCGACGGCAAGGGCAACCTCTGGGTGGTCGATGCGCGCAGCGGCGAGCTGGTCAAGGTGGACCTCGCCACGGGCCGCAAGACGGTCGCGAAGCAGCTGCGTCCGTCGCTCGACAACCTGGCCATCGCCCCCGACGGAACGATCTACGTCTCGAACATGGCCAACAACGAAGTGCAGGTCTTCGACCCCGCCACCGGCGTGCTGCGCACGCTCACCAGCGGCAAGCTCGCCGCACCGGCAGGGCTCAAGATCGAGGGCCGCACGCTCTGGGTGGCCGATGTGTTCGGCTTCCGGCAGGTGGACGTGCGCACGGGCGAGGTGCGCGACGTGTTCCGCATGCAGCGCGACCCGGAGCTCGACTATCCGTTCGCCATCGGCCTGTCGGGCACGCGCTTCGCGCTGACCTCGTGGTTCACCGGCACCGTGCAGCTGGTCGACCGCCAGACGCTTCGGACCGTCGAAACCATCCACGGGCTGAAGGCGCCGTTCGATGCCATTCCCATGGCCGACGGCAGCGTGATCTATGCCGAGATCGCCACCGGCAGCATCACCCGCGCGAGCGGCCCGCGTTTTGCCGAGAAGCAAGTGCTCGCCAGCGGGCTGGGCGGCCCGGTGCAGATGATCGTCGGCCGGGACGGCGCGCTCTACGTCACCGAGGCCGCGGGCAAGCTGACCCGCATTCCGCTCGATGCCAGCGCCCCGCTGCGCGCGATTGCCGAAGGCCTGGCATTGCCCGAAGGCGTGGCCGAGACGCCCTGGGGCAGCTTCATCGTGGCCGAGAGCGCGGCGCGCCGGCTGGTGGAGATCGACCCGGCCAATGGCTCGCGCCGCACCGTCGCGGAAAACCTGCCGATCGGGCTGGCCGCTGGACCGGGCCTGCCGCCGCCTTACGTGGTCACGGGCGTCGCGGTGGGCAGCGACGGGACCATCTACATGGCGGCCGACCGGAACAATGCGATCTACCGCATTCGTCCGAAAAACTGACAGCAAAAAATGGGAGTAAATCCCATGAAATCGGGTTTACTTTTGAAAACAACTATTACAAACTCCTGAGCGGACGTCTCGTTACATTTTTGGCCGGCCGGGTGGCCGGCGGCGGCGAGTCGTTCCTTTTCAGGAGAAAAAAAGACATGACTCCCCTCGTCGTTGGCCAACTGCTGTCGCCCGAGTATTCGCTCGGGCTGGTGGCGCTCTCGTTCCTCATCTCGTTCGCGGGCTCCCTGGTGGCGCTGATCTGCGCGGGGCGCATGGTCGGCGCCGACGGCAAACCCAACCTCGCGGTCGTCGCCTGCGCCGCGGTGGCGCTGGGCGGCATCGGCATCTGGTCGATGCACTTCATCGGCATGCTGGCCTACCGCCTGCCGGTGGGCATTTCCTACAACGTGCCGCTCACGGTCGTCTCGCTGGTGGCGGCCATCCTGATCTCGGGCATTGCGCTGTACATGGCGGGCGGCCGGCGCAAGTTCAGCCGGGCCGGCTGGCTGGCCGGAAGCCTGCTCGCGGGGCTGGGCGTGTGCGTGATGCACTACATGGGCATGTTCGCGATGAACATGCGCGCCTCGATGGACTTCGACCCCACCATCGTGGCGCTGTCGGTGGCCATTGCCATCACCGCCGCCGGCGCGGCCCTGTGGCTGGCCTTCAACCTGCGCCGGCTGAGCCACCAGATTGCCGCGGCGGCCGTGATGGGCGTGGCCGTCTGCACCATGCACTACGTGGGCATGAGCGCGGCCAGCATGATCTGCATCGCGGCCGCGCCCACCGACGCGCTGGCCATCGGCGGCAACTACATGGGCCTGTCGGTGTTCGGCACGGCCGGCGCGGTGCTGATCTTCATCTACTGGGTGATCACGGGCACCAGCCTGGACGCGCCCGCTGCGCCGCGGCGGGCCCGCACCAGCTAATTGGCGCAAGCCGGGCGCGCATCCGCGCCCTAGAGTCGGTGCAGAGCGAAAGCGATCTGCACTGACTCTTCCATGCCCGCCATCGAATCCCGGCTGAACGCGGCCAGCGAATCCTTCCAGGCCCATCGCGCCGGCATGCTGGCCTTGCTCGGGCAGGTGCGCGCGCACGAGGCCCGCGCGGCCGCGGCATCGAACGCCTCGGCCGAGCGCTTTGCCAGGCGCGGCCAGTTGCTGCCGCGCGAACGGCTCGCGCTGCTGCTGGACACCGGCGCGCCCTTTCTGCCATTGGCCTCGCTCGCGGGACTCGGGCACGACAACGAAGACCTCGGCCGGAGCGTGCCCGGCGGCGGCGTGATCGCGGGCATCGGCCGGGTCGCGGGCGTGCGCTGCATGGTCAGCGCCTCCGACTCGGGCATCGACGCCGGCGCGCTGCAGCCCATGGGCCTGGACAAGCAGCTGCGCGTGCAGGAGATCGCGCTGGAAAACAAGCTGCCCTACGTGCAGCTGGTGGAAAGCGCGGGCGCCAATCTCATGCAGTACCGGGTGCAGGACTTCGTGCGCGGCGGCGGCATCTTCCGCAACCTGGCGCGGCTCTCCGCCGCGGGCCTGCCGGTGGTGACGGTGACGCACGGCTCCTCGACCGCGGGCGGTGCCTACCAGACGGGCCTGTCAGACTACATCGTGATGGTGCGCGACCGCACGCGCGCCTTCCTGGCCGGCCCGCCGCTGCTGAAGGCCGCCACCGGCGAAATCGCCACCGAAGAAGAACTGGGCGGCGCCGTGATGCACACCCACATTTCGGGCCTGGGCGACTACCTGGCCGAGGACGACCGCGACGCCATCCGCATCGCGCGCGCGATCCTCGGCGGCATCGACTGGGCGCGCGACGAGGCACCGCGCAAGTTCGCACCGCCGCTCTACGCGGCCGAGGAACTGCTGGGCATCATGCCGAGCGACGGCCGCCGGCCGGTCGACATGCGCGAGGTGATCGCGCGCCTTGCCGACGGCTCCGAGTTCCTCGAATTCGGCGTGCACTACGGCAGTGCCACGCTGTGCGGGCACATGCGGCTCGAAGGCCACGCGGTGGGCATCGTCAGCAACAACGGGCCCATCGACTCCGACGGCGCCACCAAGGCCACGCACTTCATCCAGGCCTGCTGCCAGTCGCGCACGCCCATCGTGTATTTGCAGAACATCACGGGCTACATGGTGGGCCGCGCGCACGAGGAGGCCGGCATCATCAAGCACGGCGCCAAGATGATCCAGGCCGTGACCAGCGCCACGGTGCCGCAGGTCACGCTGCACTGCGGCGCTTCCTACGGCGCGGGCAACTACGGCATGTGCGGCCGAGGCTTCGCGCCGCGCTTCTGCTTCTCGTGGCCCAACGCGCGCACCGCGGTGATGGGCGGCGAGCAGGCGGCGCAGACCATGGCCATGGTGATGGAAGCGGGCATGGCGCGAAAAGGTGCCGTCGACCGCGCGAAGATCGACGCCATGCAACGGCAGATCGTCGAACGCTTCGAACGGCAGACCAGCGTCTTCACCACCAGCGCGCTGCTGCTCGACGACGGTGTGATCGATCCGCGCGATACGCGCGCGGTGCTGGCCGAAGTGCTGTCAGTGTGCCGCGACGGCGATGCGCGCGTGCCGCAGGCGATGCAGTTCTCGGTGGCGCGGCCATGAGCTTCCACAAGATCCTCATCGCCAACCGCGGCGAGATCGCGCTGCGCGTGATGCGCACGGCGCGCGCGATGGGCTGCCGCACGGTCGCCGTGTATTCGAGCGCCGATGCCGATGCGGAGCATGTGCGGCAGGCCGACCAGTCGGTGTGGATCGGCGAGCCGCTGCCTGCGCAGAGCTACCTGGACATCGCCGCGATCGTCGAAGCCGCGCGCTCGAGCGGCGCGCAAGCGGTCCATCCCGGCTACGGCTTCCTCGCCGAGAACGCGGATTTCGCACAAGCCTGCCGCGATGCGGGCCTCGTCTTCATCGGCCCCTCGCCCGAGGCCATCCGCGCCATGGGCGACAAGGCCGCAGCGAAGCGGCTGATGCTGGCTGCCGGCGTGCCCTGCATTCCCGGCTACCAGGGCGAAGACCAGCGCACGATCACGCTCGCCGCCGAAGCCGCGCGCATCGGCTGGCCCGTGATGATCAAGGCCACGGCCGGCGGCGGTGGGCGCGGCATGCGGCTCGCGCCTTCGGCCGAGGCCTTTGCCGAGCTGCTGCAGAGCGCGCAGTCCGAGGCGCTCCATGCCTTCGGCGACAGGACGGTGATCCTCGAGCGCGCCATTGCCGCGCCGCGCCACATCGAGATCCAGGTGTTCGCCGACCGGCATGGCAACGCGATCCACCTGGGCGAGCGCGACTGCTCGGTGCAGCGCCGGCATCAGAAGCTGATCGAGGAATCGCCCTCGCCCGCGGTGTCCACCGAACTGCGCGAACGCATGGGTGCTACGGCCGTGGCGGCGACGAAAGCCATCGGCTACGAAGGTGCGGGCACGCTCGAATTCCTGCTCGATGCGAAGGGGCAGTACTGGTTCATGGAGATGAACACGCGGCTGCAGGTGGAGCATCCGGTGACCGAGGCCGTGACCGGGCTCGACCTGGTCGAGCTGCAGCTGCGCGTGGCGGCGGGCGAGCCGCTGCCTCTTGCGCAGCAGGACGTGCGCCTGAGCGGCCATGCCATCGAAGTGCGGCTGTGTGCCGAAGATCCGCGGCAGGGCTTCATGCCGCAGAGCGGCACGCTCGCCGCGTGGCGGCCTTCGCCGGCCCTGCGCGTCGAACACGCGCTGCGGGACGGCGCCGCGGTGCCGCCCTTCTACGATTCGATGATCGCCAAGCTCGTGGCCCATGGCTCCACGCGCGAAGAAGCCAGGCGCCGGCTGGTCGCGGGGCTGCAGGACACGGTGGTCCTGGGCCTTGCGACCAACCAGCAGTTCCTTCAGCGCACGCTGTCGCATCCGGTGTTTGCCGACGGTTCGGCGACGACGGCGTTCATTGCCGAACACGCCGACGCATTGCTGGCACCCGACCCCGCCACGGAGCGCCGCGCCGCATGGCTCGCGGCGCTGCTGCTCCAGCTGGGTGAACGCGGATGGCCCTCGCCGCTCGCGCACACGCTGCCCAACGCGCTGCGCTTTTCGCTCGATGGCCAGGTGCATGCTGCGCGCGTGACGCCTCGGGGCGCGGGCCGCTTCGATGTCGCGCTCGATGCGGCAGAACCGGTATCGATCGAGCTGCTTTCGCTGACCGGCGACGGCGCCTTGCGCTTCTCGTGCGATGGCGTCTCGGAACGGGCCATGGCGGTGCGCGAATCTGCGCTGCGCCTGTGGCTCCACTTCCATGGCCGGGCCTTCGACCTGCAGGATCTCACGCATGCCGCGGTGCCGCGCGCCGAGGCTGCGGGCGGCGACGGCCTGCTGCGCGCCTCGATGAACGGCCGCGTCATCGCGCTGCTGGTGGCCGAAGGCGAGGCCGTCGCCGCCGGCCAGCCGATCGCCACGCTCGAGGCGATGAAGATGGAACATGTGCACTGCGCGCCACGCGCGGGCCGTGTCGCCGCGTTGCATGTGGCGGTGGGCGCGCAGGTGGCCGCGCGCCATGTGGTGGCCGAGATTGCCGACGCATGAATGCCTCTTCCCGTTATCGCTCCGTGTTCTCGCCCGGCCTGTTCGCCGGGCAGGTGATCCTCGTCACGGGCGGTGGCTCGGGCATCGGCCGCTGCACGGCGCACGAGCTTGCATCGCTCGGCGCGCAGGTGGTACTGGCCGGCCGCAAGCCCGACAAGCTGCAGCGAGTGCAGGCCGAGATCGCCGATGCGGGCGGCAAGGCCGGCACCCAGGCCTTCGACATCCGGCAGGAAGAAGCGGTGCGCGCCGCCATCGCCGAGATCGTTGCAACGCACGGCCGCATCGACGGCCTCGTCAACAACGCGGGCGGCCAGTACCTCACGCCGCTCGCGGCCATCTCGGCCAAGGGCTGGGAGGCGGTGATCCACACCAACCTCACGGGCGGCTTCCTGGTGGCGCGCGAATGCTTCGTGCAGAGCATGCAGGCGCATGGCGGCGCCATCGTCAACATCGTGGCCGACATGTGGGGCTCGATGCCGCACATGGGCCACAGCGGCGCGGCGCGCGCGGGCATGGTGAGCTTCACCGAGACCGCTGCGCTCGAATGGGCCGCGAGCGGCGTGCGCGTGAACGCCGTGGCGCCGGGCTACATCGCGTCGAGCGGCATGGACCACTACCCGCCCGAGGCCGGCGAGATGCTGCGCGCCATGCGCGACACCGTGCCCGCGGGCCGCTTCGGCAACGAGGCCGAAACCTCCGCCGCCATCGCCTTCCTGCTGAGCCCCGCGGCGAGCTTCATCAGCGGCAGCGTGCTGCGCGTGGACGGCGCGCGGCCGCAGGTGCGCATGGGCTGGCCGATGGCGCTGCCCGATGCGCAGGTGCGGCAGCGCGCCGCCGTGCGGCCCTTCGGCGGCTTTCACCTGGCCGAGACGCCGCGCGTTTTCCGGGACGGCGGCGAGGCGAACGACTGATTGGAGACCACCGCATGCAGTACACCCACGAGCACCTCGAGATCCAGAAGACGCTGCGCCGCTTCATCGACAACGAAATCAATCCGCATGTGGACGAATGGGAAGAGGCCGAGATCTTTCCCGCGCACCAGGTCTTCAAGAAGCTTGGCGAGCTGGGCATGCTGGGCCTCAACAGGCCCGAGGCCTTCGGCGGCGCCGGGCTCGACTATTCGTATGCGATGGCCATGGCCGAGGCGCTCGGCCATGTGAGCTGCGGCGGCGTGCCGATGGCGATTGGCGTGCAGACCGACATGTGCACGCCCGCACTCGCGCGCTTCGGCAGCGACGCGCTGCGCCGCGAATTCCTGGCGCCCGCCATCGCGGGCGACACGGTCGGCTGCATCGGCGTGAGCGAACCCGGCGCGGGCAGCGACGTGGCCGGCCTCAAGAGCCATGCACGCAAGGACGGCGGCGACTACCTCATCAGCGGCCAGAAGATGTGGATCACCAACAGCCTGCAGGCCGACTGGATGTGCATGCTGGTCAACACCAGCGATGGACCGGTGCATCGCAACAAGTCGCTCGTGATGGTGCCGATGGACAGCCCCGGCATCGAGAAGGCGAAGAAGATCCGCAAGATCGGCATGCACTCGAGCGACACCGGCCTGATTCATTTCGACAACGTGCGCGTGCCGCAGCACTACCGCATCGGCGAGGAGGGCCAGGGCTTCGTCTACCAGATGCAGCAGTTCCAGGAAGAGCGCCTGTGGGCCGCCGCGAGCTCGCTCGAGCCGATGGAGGACTGCATCGCGCAGACCATCGAATGGGCGCAGCAGCGCCAGATGTTCGGCGCCACGCTGGCCGACCAGCAGTGGGTGCAGTTCAAGCTGGCCGAACTCAAGACCGAGGTGGAAGCGCTGCGCGCCCTGACCTACCGCGCCTGCGACCTGCACGTGCAGGGCCAGGACGTGCTCGAGCTGGCCTCCATGGCCAAGCTCAAGACCGGCCGTCTCACGCGCCAGGTGGCCGACACCTGCCTGCAGTTCTGGGGCGGCATGGGCTTCACGCTCGAGAACCGCGTCTCGCGGCTGTACCGCGACGGGCGTCTCGGCTCCATCGGCGGCGGCGCGGACGAAGTGATGCTGGGCATCCTCGCCAAGACCATGGGCATCGCCAAGCGGCCGCCGCGCGGATGAAGCGCATGGACGCCGAACTTCGGGCCGACCGCGCGGCGCTCGCCGACACGGTGCGGCGCTTTGCCGAAAGCGAGATCGCGCCGCATGTCGAGGCCTGGGACGACGCGGGCGAATTCCCGCGTGCGCTCTACACGCGCGCCGCGCAGCTGGGGCTGCTCGGTCTCGGCTACCCCGAGGCACTGGGCGGCACGCCGGCCTCGTATGCGCTGAAGCTGCCAGCCTGGATCGCGCTCGCGCGCCACGGCAGGAGCGGCGGCGTGCTCGCGAGCCTGTTCTCGCACAACATCGGCCTGCCGCCCGTGGTGCTGCATGCGAGCGCGGCGGTGCGCAGCGAGGTCGTTCCGCCCGTGCTGCGCGGCGAGAAGATCGCCGCGCTCGCCATCACCGAACCCGGCGGCGGCTCCGACGTGGCGGCGCTGCGCACCACCGCGCGGCGCGACGGCGAGCACTACGTGCTGAACGGCGAAAAGACCTTCATCACCTCGGGCATGCGCGCCGACTGGATCACGGTGGCGGTGCGCACCGGCGAGGAGCGCGGCGCGCGCGGCCTCTCGATGCTGCTGGTGCCCGGCGATTCGGCCGGCCTCGGGCGCACGCGGCTCGCCAAGATGGGCTGGTGGTGCTCCGACACCGCGCAGCTGCACTTCGACAACGTGCGCGTGCCCGCGCGCTACCTGCTCGGCGAGGAAGGCGCGGGTTTCCGCATGGTCATGGGCAACTTCAACGGCGAGCGCATCGGCCTGGCGGCGGGCGCGCTCGGCTTTGCACAGGCCTGCCTCGACGAGGCGCTGGCCTGGTCGCAGGGACGCAGGACCTTCGGCGCCGCGCTCGTCGAGCACCAGGCGGTGCGCCACAAGCTGGTGGACATGCGGATGCGCATCGCGTCCACCGAAGCCTGGCTCGAGGCGGTGTCGGCCGAAGGCGATGTGCTCGAGGCGGCCGGCCGTGCCAATGCGCCGGAGTGGGTCGCCGAAGTCTGCATGCTCAAGAACCACGCCACGCAAACCATGCAGTTCTGCGCCGACCAGGCAGTGCAGATCCTGGGCGGCATGGGCTTCATGCGCGGCACGGTGAGCGAGCGCATCTACCGCGAAGTGAAGGTGATGATGATCGGCGGCGGCGCCGAGGACATCATGAAGGAGCTGGCCGCGCGGCAGCTGGGCTGGCTGTAGCCACCCGGCCCGCGCTCAATCGTTCTGCTCGCCCTCGCCCTCGCCCGGCCTGGCCGCGGCCAGCGCATTCGCCGCGCGCAGCTTGTCCTTCTTGCTCGGCCGCTTGCCCTTGATGCCGCCGGTGCCCGAGGCATCGGCCATCGGCACGGGCGCCTCGGTGGGCTCGAAGCCTTCGATGCGCTCGCGCGGCAGGCTGAGCCCCTGGCGCTTCTCGATCAGGCGGAAGTGCGCCTCGGTGGCCGCGCTCACGAAGCTGATCGCCAGCCCGCTTTCGCCGGCGCGGCCCGTGCGGCCGATGCGGTGGATGTAGTCGGTGGGCGAGCGCGGCAGGTCGTAGTTGATGACCACCGGCAGCTGCGCAATGTCGATGCCGCGCGCGGCCAGGTCGGTGGCAATCACCACGTCCCAGCGGCTCTCCTTGAACTGCGCGAGGATGCCGGTGCGCGTGCCCTGCGCGATGTCGCCGTGGAAGGGCACCGCATACACGCCGTTCTTGTAGAGCTTCTCGGCCACGGTCTGCGCCGCATGCTGGGTGGCGACGAAGACCAGCACGCGGTCCCAGTCGTTTTCCTTCAGCAGATGGCGCAGCAGCTGCGTGCGGCGGTTCGCGTCGACCTCGATCACGCGTTGCACGATGGCGGGCTCGGTACCGGGCTCGCCCTGCACGTCGATCACCGCGGGGTCGCGCAGCGTGGCGTCGGCCAGCGCCTGGATGGCGGGCGGGAAGGTGGCCGAGAACAGCAGGTTCTGGCGCTGCGCCGGCAGCAGCGCGAGGATGCGGCCCAGCTCCTCGGCAAAGCCGAGGTCGAACAGGCGGTCGGCCTCGTCGAGCACGAGCATCGACACGGCGCCGAGCTTCAGCGCGTTGTGCTCCACCAGGTCGAGCAGGCGGCCCGGCGTGGCCACCACGATGTCGGCGCCGCCGCGCAGGCTCATCATCTGCGGGTTGATCGACACACCGCCGAAGGCGATCGCGATCTTGAGCCGCTCGGGCAGGTGCTGCGCCAGGCTGCGCAGGGTCTCGCCGACCTGGGCCGCGAGTTCGCGCGTGGGCACGAGCACCAGCGCGCGCACGCGCCGCGGCGCCTGTGCCTGTTCTGCAGCCAGCCGCTGCAGCAGCGGGAGGGAAAATGCGGCGGTCTTGCCGGAACCGGTCTGCGCCGAGCCCCGCACGTCGCGGCCTTGCAGAATGGCGGGAATGGCCGCGGCCTGGATGGCGGTCGGCGCGGCATAGCCGCTTTCGGCGGCAGCCTGCACGAGCGCGGGGGCCAGGCCCAGTGAGTCGAATGGCATGTGAGCAGACAGAGGGATGAACCGGGGACAGTGAAGAAGTGAAGAAGACGAAGAGATCGATCGAATGGCAACGATGAAAAGCAATCCGGCCAGCACCCTGGTGTACTCCACCGAGGCGGGCGGCCGCATGTGCCCTGATTGCGGCGCGCCGATGGCGCAGTGCCGCTGCAAGCAGATCAAGGCGCGCGCGCCGGCCACCGACGGCATTGTGCGTGTATCGCACGAGACCAAGGGCCGCAAGGGCAAGGGCGTGACCGTGGTCAAGGGCCTGGCGCTCGATGCGGCGGCGCTCGCGGCCCTGGGCAAGCAGCTCAAGACGGCCTGCGGTTCGGGCGGCACGGTGAAGGACGGCCTCATCGAAATCCAGGGCGACCACCGCGAGCTGGTGATCGCGGCACTCTCGAAGCAGGGCCACACCGTCAAGCGCGCAGGAGGCTGAATTCAATGAAACCCGAAGACCTACAGCGCCTCGTCACGCTCGAAATGCCCTTTGGCAAGCACAAGGGCACGCTGATTGCCGATTTGCCCGGAAATTACCTGAATTGGTTCGCCCGCGAGGGTTTTCCCTCGGGCGAAATTGGCCGGCTGCTCCATTTGATGCATGAAATAGACCACAACGGCCTCTCCGGCCTGCTGCAACCGTTGCGAAACCGCCCGTCAGGACGTGATGTTTCGTAATAAGCGCTGATTTCGATACGCTTTTTCCGGAACGGCTTGATAATCCGGCCTACGTGTCTGTGAGCTTGTCTCCCGTGCACGTAATTCGGTGATCGGTCAGTTTCGCGCCACAGCGCATTTGTTTGTTGTGATTCTGGGACTCCATCGCTTTGTCTTGTTGGTTTGAATTAGGAGTCCCTCAATGGGCAAGAAACTCTACGTAGGCAACCTCGCCTACTCCGTGCGTGACAACGACCTGGAACAGGCTTTCGGCGAGTTCGGCTCGATCGTCAGCGCCAAGGTCATGATGGAACGCGACACCGGCCGCTCCAAGGGCTTCGGTTTCGTGGAAATGGGCACCGACGCTGAAGCGCTGGCAGCCGTTGAAGCCATGAACGGCCATTCGCTCCAGGGCCGCGCCCTGACCGTGAACGAAGCACGTCCGATGGAAGCTCGTCCCCCCCGTACCGGTGGTGGCGGCGGCTACGGCGGCGGCGGCGGTGGTGGTGGTTACGGCGGTGGTGGTGGCGGCGGCGGCGGCTACGGTGGTGGCGGCGGTGGCCGCAGCGGTGGTGGCGGCGGCTACGGCGGCGGCGGCGGTGGTCGCGGCGGCTACTAAGCCCTCCCCCCGAGACCTCGCTCTCAAATGAAAAAGCTCCTTCGGGAGCTTTTTTCGTTTCTGCCTCGCTCTCGGCGCCTGCCTGCGCAAGGCGCGCGGGAGAACCCTTGTACGCATTTGTCCTTACCGGGCCGGTCAGCCAACGGTCAGCCCTGGGCGACGACCCTCACCCGTCCAATCAAGAGGGTCGAGACAATGCGTATCAAGAGTCAGGCTGACTTCTTCTCGGGAGTCATGTTCACAGCCGTGGGCGGCGCCTTCGCCATCGGCGCCACCACCTACAACATCGGCGACGGTGCCCGCATGGGCCCCGGCTACTTCCCGCTCATGCTGGGCATCCTGCTGGCCGTGCTCGGCGCGCTCATCATGTTCCAGGCGATGGTGGTCGAAACTGCGGGCGGCGATCCGATCGGCAAATGGGCCTGGAAGCCGCTGGCCTTCGTGCTCGGCGCCAACCTGGCGTTCGGCGTGCTGCTCGGGGGCCTGCCGAGCATCGGCCTGCCCGCCATGGGAATGATCGTCGCGATCTACGCGCTCACCATCATCTCGAGCATGGCCGGCCAGCATTTCAAGCTGCGCGACGTGCTGGTGCTGTCCACCATCCTGGCGGCCGGCAGCTACGTGGCCTTCATCTGGGCTCTCAAGCTGCAGATCCAGGTCTGGCCTACTTTCATTTCGGGCTGAGGAGCACGCCGCCATGGAACTGTTCCACAACCTCGCGACCGGCTTCGGCGTCGCGTTCACCTTCACCAACCTGCTGTACTGCCTGGTCGGCTGCATCCTGGGCACCTTGATCGGCGTGCTGCCGGGCATCGGCCCGGTCGCGACCATCGCGATGCTGCTGCCCGCCACCTATGCGCTGCCGCCCGTGTCGGCGCTGATCATGCTGGCGGGCATCTACTACGGCGCGCAGTACGGCGGCTCGACCACGGCGATTCTGGTGAACCTGCCCGGGGAGTCGTCATCGGTGGTCACCTGCATCGACGGCTACCAGATGGCAAGGCAGGGCCGCGCAGGCCCCGCCCTCGCGGCTGCGGGCCTGGGCTCGTTCTTTGCGGGCTGCGTGGGCACGCTGATCCTCGCGGCCTTCGCGCCACCGCTGACCGAACTGGCCTTCAAGTTCGGCCCGGCCGAGTATTTCTCGCTGATGACCCTGGGCCTGATCGGCGCGGTGGTGCTGGCCTCGGGCTCGCTGCTCAAGGCGGTGGCGATGATCGTGCTGGGCCTGCTGCTCGGCATCGTGGGCACCGACGTCAATTCGGGCGTGGCGCGCTTCAGCTTCGACATTCCCGAGCTCACCGACGGCATCGGCTTCGTGGTGATTGCCATGGGCGTGTTCGGCTACGGCGAAATCATCGGCAACCTCTCGCAGCCCGACGACGAGCGCGAGGTGTTCACGCACAAGGTCAGGGGCCTGTGGCCCACCAAGGACGACTTCAAGCGCATGACGCCCGCGGTGCTGCGCGGCACGGCGCTGGGTTCGGCGCTCGGCATCCTGCCCGGCGGCGGTGCGCTGCTGGCGGCCTTCGCGGCCTACGCGCTCGAGAAGAAGATCAAGATGCGCCCCGGTGAAGTGGCCTTCGGCAAGGGCAACATCCGCGGCGTGGCATCGCCCGAATCGGCCAACAACGCCGGTGCGCAGACCTCCTTCATTCCGCTGCTGACGCTGGGCATTCCGCCCAACGCGGTGATGGCGCTGATGGTGGGCGCGATGACGATCCACAACATCCAGCCCGGCCCGCAGGTGATGACCAGCAACCCCGAACTCTTCTGGGGCCTGATCGCCTCGATGTGGATCGGCAATGCGATGCTGATCGTGCTGAACCTGCCGCTGATCGGGATGTGGATCAAGCTGCTGACGGTGCCCTACAAGTTCCTGTTCCCTGCCATCGTGCTGTTCTGCGCGATTGGCGTTTACTCGACCAACAACAACACCTTCGACGTGTGGATGGTCGCGATCTTCGGCTTCATCGGCTACCTGTTCCTGAAGCTCAAGACCGAGCCGGCGCCGCTGCTGCTGGGCTTCATCCTCGGGCCGATGATGGAAGAGAACCTGCGGCGCGCGCTGCTGCTGTCGCGCGGCACGTGGAGCGTGTTCGTCACGCGGCCGCTGTCGGCCGGCCTGCTGGTGGCCGCGGCGCTGCTGCTGGGCATCGTGCTGCTGCCTTCCATCAAGGCCAAGCGCGAAGAAGCCTTCGTCGAGGAATAACCCACCCCCGTCCCTCGCTCACTTCGTGTAGCTCGACTCCCCCCTCAAGGGGGCAACACCAGCGGCCCGGCAAAGCCGGTTCCGCGGTGGCACTTGGCTCGCCCCCAGTCTTCGCGCACTTCGTGTCGCTGCGCCAACCCCCTACCGGGGGCAACACCAGCGGCCCGGCAAAGCCGGTTCCGCGGTGTTCCTGGAATGTCCCGCCTCAAGTTCCGGGTCAGCGCACGAGCAGTTGCCAGGCCATGCCGGCGAGTGCGGAGGCGAGCACCACCGGAATCACGCCGGCCTTGAAGCGGAAGAGCGCGATGGCCGCGAGGACGCCGATCACGGCGGAGGGAATCTCGAAGGGCCCGGACAGGCCCGCGGGCCAGAGCACGTGGTAGGCGAAGAAGACCGCCAGGTTGACGATCACGCCGACCACGGCCGCGGTGATGGCGGTGAGCGGCGCGGTGAACTTCAGGTTGCCGTGGGTCGATTCGATGAAGGGGCCGCCCAGCAGGATGAACAGGAACGACGGCAGGAAGGTGAAGAAGGTCACCACCGCCGCCGCCACCGCACCCGCCGCGAACAGCGCCTGCGGGCCGAACAGCGCCTGGCCCCAGCCGCCCACGAAGCCCACGAACGACACCACCATGATCAGCGGGCCGGGCGTGGTTTCGCCGAGCGCCAGTCCGTCGATCATCTGCGTGGCGCTGAGCCAGTGGTAGTGGTCGACCGCGCCCTGGAACACATAAGGCAGCACCGCGTACGCGCCGCCAAAGGTCAAAAGCGCCGCCTTGGTGAAGAACCACGCCATCTGCGTGAGCGCGCCGTTCCAGCCGTACAGCGCCGTGAGTGCGCCAAGGGCGCCGAGCCACAGCACGAAAAACACCGCCAGCACGCGCACGAAGCGGCCCCAGCCGAAAAGCGCGTGCTCCGGCGTCGGCGTGTGGTCGTCGATCAGCGCCGGCCCGGCCGATGCCGCGGCGCTGCCGTGCCCGCCGCCCGCCGCAAAGTACGCCGGCGCGAACCGGCTGCCGAAGTAGCCGATGGCACCGGCGGCCAGCACGATCAGCGGGAACGGCAGGCGCAGCGCGAAGATCGCCACGAAGGCCGCCACGGCAATCGCCCAGAGCCATGCGTTCTTGAGCACCCGCGAGCCGATGCGCCAGGCGGCGAACAGCACGATGGCCGTCACCGCGGGCTTCACGCCGTAGAGCAGGCCCGCCACGGCCGGCACGTGGCCGTAGGCCATGTAGGCCCACGACAGGCCGATCAGGATGAAGAGCGACGGCAGCACGAAGAGCACGCCCGCCGCGATGCCGCCCCAGGTGCGGTGCATGAGCCAGCCGATGTAGGTGGCCAGCTGCTGGGCCTCGGGGCCGGGCAGCAGCATGCAGTAGTTCAGCGCATGCAGGAAGCGCTTCTCCGAGATCCAGCGCCGGCGCTCGACCAGTTCCTGGTGCATCAGCGCGATCTGTCCGGCCGGCCCGCCGAAGCTGATGAAGCCGAGCTTGAGCCAGTAGGCGAAGGCCTGCCAGAAGCTGACGGGTGCGGGAGATTCGACGGGCTCTGGTGGCGGCATGCAGCAGGACTTTCGGGTTTGGCTATTTCAGGAATGCGTCATAGGCGGTCTTCAGGATCAGCGCGCTCACCACGACGATGAACACCACCCGCACGAAACCGGCCCCGTGCTTCAGCGCAACACGCGTGCCCAGCAGGCTGCCCGCCACGTTGGCCACCGCCATCACCAGCCCATAGTGCCACCAGACGTGCCCCTTGAGCGCAAGCAGCAGCAGGGCCGCGGCGTTGGTGAGCGTGTTGATGATCTTGGCCGAGGCCGAGGCGTTCAGGAAGTCGTAGCCCATCCAGCGCACGAACAGGAAGACCAGGAAGCTGCCCGCGCCGGGGCCGAAGAAACCGTCGTAGAACCCGATCGACAGCCCGATGGCGCAGGCCGCCAGCGTTTCGGCCCGGCCGCCGAAGCGCGGGACATGGTTGCGGCCCAGGTCCTTGCGCGCCAGCGTGTAGAGCAGCACGCCCAGCAGCACGACGGGCAGCGCGCGGCGCAGGAAGTCGCCCGGGAACACGGTCACGCCCCAGGCGCCCAGCATCGAGCCCGCGAAACCGAGCAGCGCGGCCGGCCACAGGGCGCCCCAGCGCATCTGGACGCGCTGGCTGAACTGGGCGGCCGCGGCCGCCGTGCCCCAAATGGACGCACTCTTGTTGGTGCCCAGCAAGGTGGCCGGCGGCGCGCCCGGAAAGACGGCAAAGAGCGCCGGCACGAGGATCAGTCCTCCGCCGCCCACGATCGAATCGACAAAACCCGCGAGCAGCGAGGCGCCCGTCACCACCAGCATTTCCATGGCGGGATTGTCGCACCCGGATTGCTATCAAAAAAGGAGCTTCAACCAGAAGCAGGACGGGCACAAGCGCGCTCTTCGGCTGGAAGAAAATGCCTCGGCGGGGGGTTGCGGCAGGCAAAAAAAAAGACGCCGACCAGCGGCGCCTTTCAAGTTCAGCACGGCTTCTCGATCGGAAGCCTTGAAGAATTTTTGTTGTAGACCGAATTTGTCTCCTCGGACCCTCGGCAGTACGAGCTGGGCCCGTTCGCGAGTGGGCAGACTTTAGGCGGTGCACCGCCCCAGTGCATTGGGAATTACCCGCTTTGCCTTACCTCCGGGGGCGGTTCGCAAACCAAAGTGTTTCGGACCGTTAACGGCATGGCATGAC
Source organism: Variovorax sp. SPNA7 (assembly GCF_033807855.1). NCBI lineage: Bacteria > Pseudomonadati > Pseudomonadota > Betaproteobacteria > Burkholderiales > Comamonadaceae > Variovorax > Variovorax sp. SPNA7. Next base: position 363,442 of record NZ_CP138513.1, on the reverse strand, counting down.
TTGTGCACGCTGATGCTTGATCCATCCATGGAGACCGTCATGTCCATGTCCGAAAGCGAACGCATTGCGCTGGCCGCGCGCCTGCACGTGGCGCTCAGGCGAAAGCACGGGCGCGTGACCGACACCGAATGGATGGCCACCAATGCCGAGTACGCCACGGAGATCGTGCGCATGACGCGCGCGCATGCGGTCGAGACCAAGGACGAAGACCTGTACCTGCTCGCCACCCGGCTGGAGCAGGCCATGGAGCCGCTGGCGCGCGCCGCGCGGCTGGCGGCGCGTGCGCCTGACGGCCATCTGCCCAACCCGCTGCCGCGCTATGCGGACGGGCTGGGCTGATTTCTTCTTCAGCCCGCCGCGAGAGCGGCCTTGCGGATCGACTGCAGCGTGCTGGCCGGCGTGATGGCTTCGGGATCGAGCAGGCAATGCAGGATCGCGGGCTTGCCGCTGGCACGCGCCCGTGCCAGCGCGGGACCGAACTCCTCGGTGCTGGCCACGCGCTCGCCGTGGCCGCCGAACACCTCGGCATAGCCGCGGAAGTCGGGGTTCTTCAGCTGCGTGGCGCTCACGCGGCCCGGGTAGTGCTTTTCCTGGTGCATGCGGATGGTGCCGTACATGGCGTTGTCGAGCAGCACCACGAGGATCGGCAGGCCGTACTGCACCGCGGTGGCGAACTCCTGGCCGTGCATCATGAAATCGCCGTCACCCGCGAACACCACCACCTCGCGCTGCGGCCAGAGGCGCTTGGCGCCCACGCCGGCCGGCAGGCCGTAGCCCATCGATCCGCTGGTGGGCGCCAGCTGGCTCGCGAACGCGCGGAACGGCCAGAAGCGGTGCACCCAGGTCGCGAAGTTGCCTGCGCCGTTGCAGAAGATGGTGTCGGCCGGCAGCACCTCGCGCAGGTGCCGCATGACCTCGCCCATCTGCAGCGGGCCCGGAATGCGGATCGGCGCCGGATCGCTCCAGCGCAGGAAGTCCTCGCGCGCGGCCTTCGTCTCGGCCTGCCAGGCGGGCGGCGCGGTCGGGCGCAGCGCGGACACCGCCTCGGCGAAGGCCTGCGGCGTGGCGTGGATGCCCTGGGCCGGGCGATAGAGCTTGCCGAGCTCGTCGGCATCGGCATGCACATGCACCAGCGCCTGCCTGGGCTGCGGGATGGCGAGCAGCTCGTAGCCCTGCGATGGCACTTCCGACAAACGCCCGCCCACCAGCAGCACCAGGTCGGCGTTGCGGATGCGCTCGAGCATGCGCGGATTCGCACCCAGGCCCAGGTCGCCCGCGTAGCAGGGGTGCTCGGCCGACAGCAGCATCTGGCGGCGGAACGAGCAATACACCGGCAGCGAGAACGCCTCGGCGAAAGCCGCGAACTGCTGCGTGGCGGCCTCGGACCAGCGGCTACCGCCCAGGATGACCACGGGCCGCTCGGCCTGCGACAGGCGCTGCTGCAGCTCGGCGACCTGCGCCGCGCCCGGATGGGTCTCGACCACTGCATAGGGCTGCGCATCGGCCACCGTGGCGGCTTCGGTCAGCATGTCCTCGGGCAGCGCGATCACCACCGGACCGGGCCGGCCCGAGGTGGCGACGTGGAAGGCGCGCGAGACCAGCTCGGGCACGCGGGCGGGATCGTCGATCTGCACCACCCACTTGGCCATGGTGCCGAACACCGCGCCGTAGTCCAGCTCCTGGAAAGCTTCGCGGCCCAGCGCCTCGCGCGCCACCTGGCCCACGAACAGCAGGAGCGGCGTCGAGTCTTGGTGCGCGATGTGCACACCGGCCGCCGCGTTGGTCGCGCCCGGACCGCGCGTGACAAAGCACACGCCGGGCTGGCCCGTGAGCTTGCCCTGCGCCTCGGCCATCATCGTGGCGCCGCCTTCCTGGCGGCACACGGTGACGTCGATGGCGGCATCGTGCAGCGCATCGAGCACGGCCAGAAAGCTTTCGCCGGGCACGCAGAAGAGCTGCTTGACGCCGTGGGTGATGAGCTGGTCGACCAGGATCTGGCCGCCGGTGCGGGGAGAAGTCATGCTGTGTCCAATCAGAAATTCATTCGAGAGCTTCGCATGCCGCCGCAATGCGCGCACACGCCTCCTCGAGCTGCGCCATCGACGTGGCATACGAAATGCGGAAGTACGGCGCGAGCCCGAACACGCTGCCCGGCACCACCGCCACTTCGAAATCCTGCAGCAGGTAATTGCAGAAGTCGCTGTCGGTCTGCAGCAGCATTCCACTGCGGGTACGCCGCCCGAGCAGGCCCGCGCAGCTCGCAAAGGCATAGAAGGCGCCTTCGGGCACGCGGCAATGCAGGCCCGGCGCACGGTTCAAGGCGGCCACGACGAAGTCGCGCCGCGCTTGGAAGTCGTCGCGCCGCTCGGCCACCACGTGCTGCGGCCCCGTGAGCGCCTCGATCGCGGCGGCCTGGCTCACCGACGATGGGCACGAGGTCGACTGGCTCTGCACCACCGCCATGGCCGCGATCAGCGCGCGCGGCCCTGCCCCGTAGCCCACGCGCCAGCCGGTCATCGCGTACGCCTTCGACACGCCGTTGACGGTGAGCGTGCGTTCGCGCAGCCGCGGCTCGACGGCCGCGGGCGTGGCGAAGGCGAGGCCGTCGTAGAGGATGTGCTCGTAGATGTCGTCGGCCAGCACCCACACCGCGGGATGCCGCAGCAGCACCTCGCACAGCGGCGCGAGCTGCGCCGCGCTGTAGGCCGCGCCGCAGGGGTTGGACGGCGAATTCAGGAAGAGCCAGCGCGTGCGCGGCGTGATGGCCGCCTCGAGCTGCGCGGCATCGAGCCTGAAGCCGTTGGCCTCGCTGCAGGGCACGCTCACCGGCACGCCGCCGCAGATCTGCACGATGTCGGCGTAGGAGGTCCAGTACGGTGCGGGCAGGATCACCTCGTCGCCCGGGTTCAGGCTCGCCATCAGCGCGTTGAAGATCACCTGCTTGGCGCCCGCGCCCACGCTGATTTCGTCCAACGCAAACTCCAGCGCGTTGTCGCGCCTGAACTTCAGCTGCACCGCGGCCTTCATGGCCGGGCTGCCGTCGAGCACGGTGTAGCGCGTGTCGCCGCGCTCCATCGCACGGGCCGCGGCGGCGCGGATCGGCTCGGGCGTGTCGAAGTCCGGCTCGCCCGCGCCCAGCACGATCACCGGCCGGCCAGCACGCTTGAGCGCATTGGCATGGTCGGTGATGCGCAGGATTTCCGAGACGCCGATGGCGCGCACGCGCTGCGCGGGCTCGAATGCGGAACCGGGAACGGCGGAGGTCACTTCGCGTAGGCCTCCAGCGGCTTGTCGTTGGGCTCGGCAATGAGCTGCTTCAGCGCCGTGCTCATCGGCAGGTTCAGGCTGGTGTTCTTCGGCGGAATCGGCGCGACGAACCACCTGGTGTAGATCTTCTCGAGCTCGCCGCTCTTCATGAGGCGGCGCAGCGCATCGTCCACCGCGGCCTTGAAGGTGGCATCGTCCTTGCGGAACAGCAGCGCGATCGGCTCGGAGCCCAGCGCATCGCCGACGATGCGGTAGGCCGACGGGTTCTTCGCGTTCGCGATGATGCCCGCGAGCAGGTTGTCGTCGAGCACGAAGGCATCGGCGCGGCCCGACTCCATCAGCAAAAAGCTTTCGAGGTGGTCCTTGCCGAGCATCGTGGTGATGGTGGTGTTCTGCGCGCGCTCGCGCTTGCGCAGCAGCTGCACGGCGGTGGTGCCGGTGGAAGCCGACACGGTGCGGCCCGCCAATTGGTCGAGCGAGCTGATGCCCGAATCGACGCGCGTCGCCATGCGCACCTCGCTCACGTAGGTGGTGAGCGCGAACGCCACCTGCTGCTGGCGCGCGGTGTTGTTGGTGGTCGGGCCGCAGCCGATGTCGAGCGTGCCGTTCTGCACCAGCGGGATGGTGTTCTGCGCGGTCACGGCCATGTATTCGAGCTTGGCCTGCGGCGCGATGTCCTTGAGCACGCGCTCGCACAGCTCGACGTGGTAGCCCACGTATTTCTCGTTCGCGCCCAGCATGTAGGCCATGGGCGGCGAGGCTTCGCGCACGCCGAGCACGGCCTTGCCGCTGCTCCGGATCTTGTCGAGCGTGCCGCCGGCCGGCGCCTGCTGCGCGGCGGCGCCGAAAGCGAGCGCGAGCAGCGCTGCGGTGGCGGCGAGGGTCTTCAATTGCATCTTCATTTCTCTGTCTCCTGGTTGTTTTTCTTGGGCACGGCCACCGTCCGGCCGCGGCAGCGGAACGCCGCGCGGCAAGGCCACAAGGCCGGGGTCGGTCAGTCGTTGATCTCGAAGGTCACGCCCTGGGCGAGCGGCAACGCGGTCGAGTAGTTGATGGTGTTGGTGGCGCGGCGCATGTACGCCTTCCAGCTGTCGGAGCCGGCCTCGCGGCCGCCGCCGGTTTCCTTTTCGCCGCCGAAGGCGCCGCCGATCTCGGCACCGCTCGGGCCGATGTTGACGTTGGCAATGCCGCAGTCCGAGCCCGCGCTCGACAGGAAGCGCTCGGCCTCGCGCACGTTGAGCGTGAAGATCGACGACGACAGGCCCGCGCCCACCGCGTTGTGCCATTCGATGGCGTCGTCCAGCGCGCTGTAGCGCACCACATAGAGAATGGGCGCGAAGGTTTCGCGCAGCACCGGGCCGTCGTGCGACTTGAGCTCGACCAGCGCCGGGCGCACGTAGAAGGCGTCCTTCGTGCCGATGCCCTCCACGCGCTGGCCGCCATGTACCGTGGCGCCGATCTCGCGGCTTTCGCCGAGCGCCTTCTGCATGCCGTCGAAGGCCGCGCGGTCGATCAGCGGGCCGACCAGCGTGCCGGCCTCGCGCGGATCGCCCACCTGCACGTTGCCATACACCTTGGCGAGCTTGGGCACCAGCGCGTCGTACACGCTGTCGTGCACGAACAGCCGGCGCAGCGTGGTGCAGCGCTGGCCGGCCGTGCCCATGGCCGAGAACGCGATGGCGCGCAGCGTGAGGTCGAGGTCGGCCGAGGGCGTGACGATGGCCGCGTTGTTGCCGCCGAGTTCGAGAATGGCGCGCGCGAAGCGCGCGGCCAGCTTAGGCCCCACCTGGCGGCCCATCGCGGTGGAGCCGGTGGCCGAGAGAATGGGCACGCGGTGGTCCTCCACCAGCACCTCGCCGATGTCGCGCTGGCCCAGCAGCAGGCCGAGCAGCCCTTCGGGCGCATCGCCGAAGCGTGCAAGGGCGCGCTGCGCAATGGCGTGCACGGCCAGCGCCGTGAGCGGCGTTTTTTCGGACGGCTTCCACACCACCGAATCGCCGCACACCAGCGCCAGCGCCGCATTCCACGACCACACGGCCACCGGAAAGTTGAAGGCCGAGATCACGCCGCACACGCCCAGCGGATGCCAGGTTTCCATCATGCGGTGCTCGGCGCGCTCGGTGGCGAGCGTGAGGCCGTAGAGCTGGCGCGAGAGGCCGACCGCGAAGTCGCAGATGTCGATCATCTCCTGCACTTCGCCCGCGCCTTCGGACGGGATCTTGCCGGCCTCGAGCGTGACGAGGCGGCCGAGGTCTGCCTTGGCGGCGCGCAGCTCTTCGCCGAGCAGGCGCACCAGTTCGCCGCGGCGCGGCGCGGGCACGCTGCGCCAGGCCTTGAAGGCCTCGTGCGCCTGGCCGATGGCCGCGGCCGCTTCGGCGGCACTGGTCTGCCGCACCTGCGCGACCACCTCGCCGGTGACCGGCGAGCGCACCGTGAGTTCGCCGCCGCCATGGGCGGAACCCGGAACGCCGAGGCGCTGCAGCAGCTGCGCGATTTCGGCGGCAACGGAAAGGGAGGCTTGGGCTTCTGGCATGGCGGCTCCGGCGGGGAGAAGAGAGAACAGGAAAGATGGGCAGCAGGAATGCGGCAACAGCTCAATATCTGCGAACAGGGCCTGCTTGCATAGCGAAAAAACGGAAGGACTTGGTGCGTTTCAGGAATGAACTACCGCACCATTCGTGCATTCAGTGCACAAACAACACCTTCAAGCGGCGGGCCCGGGCGGCTCGGGCAGGCTGATGCGCTGCCCCGCCGGCGAGCCCGCGAGGCTCTGCGCCGGCCGCCGCAAGGTCGCATCGAAGGGATTGATCTTCGGCCCGATGGCCGCCGCCTCGCGCTTGAGCAGCTCCACCACCGTGGGCATGCGGTCGGCATTGAGCCGGTCGGCGATGGTGCCCACGCTGAGCGCGGCCACCGCGTGGCCTTCGCGGTCGAGGATGGGCACGGCCACGCCGGCCATGCCTTCGAGCAGGCCGGTGTTGCGCCCTGCATAGCCGGCCTGGCGCACGCGCTCGATCTCGGTGCGCAGGTAGACCTCGTCGTACACGCCGTACTCGCGCACGCGCGAGAGATTGAAGCGGATCACCTCCTCGCGCTCCGCCTCCGGCAAAAAGGCCAGGATCGCGAGCGCACCCTGCCCCACGCCCAGCGCGATGCGCCCGCCGATGTCGCCCGTGAACGAGCGGATCGGGAACGGCCCTTCGCTGCGGTCGAGGCAGATCGCGTCGAAGCCGCTGCGCGCCAGCAAAAAGATGCTGTCGCCCAGGCTCGCGCACAGGCGCAGCAGCACCGGGCGGCAGATGGAGCGCAGGTCGCCCGGGTTGCCGGCGCTGGCCGCGAGCGCGAAGAAATCGATGCTCAGCCGGTAGAGCTTGCTGCGCTCGTCCTGCTCGACCATGCCCTCGGCCATGAGCGACTGCAGCAGGCGGTGCGTAGTCGCCTGCGTGAGGCCCACGGACCGTGCGATCTGGGTCACGCGCCCGCCCTCGGCCTGCACCGCGCCGAGCGCGCGGATCACCGAAAAGACACGCGGCACGCCGCCGCTGGCCGCCGAGGGGGTTTCCATACCTTGCTCCTGTGGAATTCCTGAGATCGATTTTTCGCATGATATTCCATTGAACGGAATAAATTCTATAAAGATTCTGATTAATGGAATACCCGAGGCGTTCTGGCCTGATCGTTGCAATAGAGTGAATTGAAAGTTCTCTCTTTGTCCGCGGCGTGCACCAAGGTGCTGCACGCCATCAAGACCCCCGCAGAAAGGCCCTTCCATGTCGTTCCTACGGCTCACCGACCTGACCAAGTTCTACGGCGCCACGCGCGCCGTGTCGGCCATGAACCTCGCGGTGGAGAAGGGCGAGTTCGTCTCGCTGCTCGGCCCTTCGGGCTGCGGCAAGACCACCACGCTGCAGATGATTGCGGGCTTCGAGGCGGTGTCGAGCGGGCGCATCGAGCTCGCGGGCAAGGACATCACGCATGCCAAGGCCAACACGCGCGGCCTGGGCATCGTGTTCCAGACCTACGCGCTGTTCCCGCACATGACGGTGGCCGACAACGTGAGCTTCGGCCTCGAGATGCGCAAGATGCCGAAGTCCGAGCGCGCCGATTGCGTCAGGCAGGCGCTCGCGCTGGTGCACCTGGAAGCGCATGCCGCGCGCTACCCGCGCGAGCTCTCGGGCGGGCAGCGCCAGCGCGTGGCACTGGCCCGCGCGCTCGTGATCGAGCCGCCGGTGCTGCTGCTGGACGAACCGCTCTCCAACCTGGACGCCAAGCTGCGCGAGGAAATGCAGTTCGAGCTGCGCCAGATCCAGCGCAAGGTCGGCACCACCACGGTGATGGTCACGCACGACCAGAGCGAGGCCATGTCGATCAGCGACCGCGTGGTGGTGATGGAAGGCGGCTGCGCCACGCAGATCGACCATCCGCACCGCGTCTACGAGCATCCGAGCACGCGCTTCATCTCCACCTTCGTGGGCAAGGCCAACCTGCTGGACGGGCGCGTCACGGCCAGCGGCGCGCGCAGCTGCCATGTGGCGGTGGGCGCGCTCGCGGTCGAGGTCGACGACACCGGCTACATGCCGGGCGATGCGGTGCTGATGAGCGTGCGCCCCGAAAAGCTGCAGTTGGTGGAGGCCGGCCGCGGCCGCCTCGACGGCCGGGTGCTGGAGCGCTTCTTCCTCGGCAGCCAGTGGCTCTACCGCCTGGGCACGCCCGCCGGCGACCTGATGGTGCTGAGCCCCAACGACGGCCGCGATGCGCTCGACGAAGGCCATGCCGCCGGCATCGACTGGCCCGCACATTGCACACGCCTGCTGCCGGCCGGCGAGGCGGTGGCCGCATGAAGAGCAAGGCCACGCCCTGGTGGCTGTCGGGGCCCGCGCTGCTGCTGTTCGCGGCCCTGCTGGTGGTGCCGCTCGCGCTCACCGCGGTGCTGTCGTTCAACGTCTACGACCCGGCCACGGGACCGAAGGCCGGCGAGTTCACGCTCGAGCACTACACGCACGTATTCACCGACTCGTACTACCACGGCATCTTCTGGCGCACCTTCTGGATCTCGGGCCTCGTCACGCTGATCTGCGTGCTGGTCGGCGCGCCCGAGGCCTATGTGCTGAGCCGCATGCGCAACCCGTGGCGCTCGGTGCTGCTGCTGGTGGTGCTGGCGCCGCTTTTGGTGTCGGTGGTGGTGCGCGCCTTCGGCTGGAGCATGCTGCTCGGGCCCGAAGGCGCGGTGAACGGGCTGCTGCGGCTGGTGGGCATCGGGCCGGTGAAGATGCTCTACACCGAGACCGCAGTGATCGTCGCGCTGGTCCACGTGATGCTGCCCTTCATGGTGATTCCGGTCTGGACCTCGCTGCAGAAGCTGGATGCGGGCGTGGAGAACGCGGCGCTCTCGCTCAGGGCCTCGCCCTTCACCACGCTCAGGCGCATCGTGCTGCCGCAGGTGATGCCGGGCATTCTCTCGGGCAGCCTGATCGTGTTCGGCCTGGCCGCGAGTTCGTTCGCGATTCCGGGGCTGCTCGGCGGGCGCCGCCTGAAGATGGTCGCGACGGTCGTGTACGACGAGTACCTGCACGAACTCAACTGGCCGCTCGGCGCCGCCGTCGCGCTCACGCTGCTCGCTGCGAACCTGATCGTGATGCTGAGCTACAACCGCCTCGTCGAAGGCCGCTACAAGAAAGCGCTCGGGTGATCCGATGAGCAAGAACGGCCCCCTCGCCCTCGCGTTCAACGCGCTGGTCATCGCCTTCATGCTGGCGCCGCTCGTGGTGGTGTGCATCGTCGCGTTCACGCCCGAGAACACGCTGACGATTCCCACCACGCACTTCTCGCTGCGCTGGTTCAAGGCGGTGTTCGCGCACCCGGACTTCATGCAGTCGTTCTGGAACAGCCTGTGGCTCGCGCTGGCCTCGGCCACCATCGCCACGCTGCTCGCGGTGCCGGCGGGCATGGCGATCACGCGCTACGAATTTCCCGGGCGCGACTTCCTCAACGGCCTGTTCCTCTCGCCGCTGATCATTCCGCACCTGGTGCTGGGCGTGGCCCTGCTGCGCCTGTTCGCGCTGGTGGGCGGCACGGGCAGCTTCGGCTGGCTGGTGATGGCGCATGCGCTGATCGTCACGCCCTACACGCTGCGGCTCGTGGTGGCCGCGCTGGTGGGCTTCGACCGCAGCGCCGAGCAGGCCGCGCTCTCGCTGGGTGCGAGCCAGGCCACGGTGTTCCGGCGCATCACGCTGCCGATGATCCTGCCGGGCGTCACGGGCGGCTGGCTGCTGTCCTTCATCAACAGCTTCGACGAAGTGACGATGTCGATCTTCGTCACCTCGCCCAGCACGGTGACGCTGCCGGTGCGCATGTACATGTATGCCACCGAGTCGATCGATCCGCTGATGGCGGCGGTGTCGGCGCTGATGGTGGCGGTGACGGCCGTCGCGATGGTGGTGCTCGACCGCGTCTACGGGCTGGACCGCGTGCTGGTGGGGCGCCGATAGATGAGCTTGCCAAAGCTTCAACCGCTGCTGCATCGCGTGGCCGAGACGGGTCGCGCCGCGGTGTCCTTCACGCTCGACGGCCAGCCCGCCTCCGCGCTTGCGGGCGACACGGTGCTGACCGCGGTGCTCACGCAGGCCGCCCAGCTGCGGCGCAACGAATTCAGCGGCGCCCCGCGCGCGGGCTTCTGCATGATGGGCGCCTGCCAGGATTGCTGGATCGCCACCGAGCAGGGCGAGCGCCTGCGCGCCTGCTCCACCTTCATCGCGCCGGGCATGGCGCTGGTCACGGGAAGGAGCGGCGCATGACGGCTTCTTCTTCTGCCGCATTGCAGCCGGTGATCGTCGGCGCGGGGCCGGCGGGCGTGCGCGCCGCACAGGCGCTGGCGGCGCACGGCCTGCGGCCCGTGGTGATCGACGAGGCTTCGCGCGCCGGCGGGCAGATCTACCGGCGGCCGCCCGCGAGCCTGGTCCAGCGCAGCGCGCAGGCGCTCTATGGCTTCGAGGCCGGCCGCGCCGATGCGCTGCATGCCACCTTCGATTCCTTGCGCGAGCGCATCGACTACCGTCCCGACAGCCTGGTGTGGAATGCGCAAGGCGGCCGGCTCGACGTGCTGCACGGCCCGACGCGCAGCACTTCGAGCCTTTCGTACGGCCAGCTGATCGTCGCCACCGGCGCCACCGACCGCGTGCTGCCGGTTCCGGGCTGGACGCTGCCCGGCGTCTACACGCTGGGCGGCGCGCAGGTGGCGCTCAAGTTCCAGGGCTGCGCCATCGGCGAGCGCGTGGTGTTCATGGGCACCGGCCCGCTGCTCTATCTGGTGGCTTACCAGTACGCCAAGGCCGGCGCAAAGGTGGCCGCGGTGCTCGACACCGCGCGGCTCGCCGACCAGCTGGCCGCCACGCCCGCGATGCTGCGGCAGCCCGCCGTGTTCGCGAAGGGCGTGTACTACGTGGCCTGGCTGCGCGCACACGGCGTGGCGCTGCACGGCGGCGTGCGGCCGTTGCGCGTGCTCGGCGATGCACAAGACAACCGCGTGGCCGGCGTGGCGTGGCACGACGGCCGCGAAGAACGCACGCTGGCCTGCGATGCCGTCGGCTTCGGCCATGCACTGCGCTCCGAAACCCAGCTGGCCGACCTGCTCGGCTGCCGCTTCGAATTCGCGCCGCTGCACCGCGCCCACCTGCCGGTGCGCGATTCCGCCGGCCGCTCCAGCGTGCGGGGCGTGTACCTTGCGGGCGACGGCGCCGGCATCATGGGTGCCGATGGGGCAGAGTGGGCCGGAGAACGCGCCGCGCTCGCGCTGCTGGCCGACAACGGCGTGGCGGTCGATGCGATGCGCGCCGCCGAACTCGAACGCAAGCTCGGCAAGCTCGCCGGATTCCGCGAGGGCTTGGAGCGCGCCTTCCCCGTGCCGCAGGACTGGGCCACGCATGCACCCGACGAGCTCGTGGTCTGCCGCTGCGAGAACATCACGGCCGGCACTTTGCGCCAGACCGTCGCGACCGCCGGCGCCGACGAGATGAACCGCCTGAAGGCGCTGTCGCGCGTCGGCATGGGCCGCTGCCAGGGCCGCATGTGCGGCGCGGCGGCGGCCGAAATCCTCGCGCATGCCACGGGGCTGCCGCTGCAGCAGGTGGGCCGGCTGCGCGGTCAAGCGCCGATCAAGCCGATTCCGATCCACCTGGCCGCTGCGCCATCTGCCGAAGGAGCCGGCGAATGAGCGGGCGCCAGACATTGCGCACCGACGTTGCGATCGTCGGCGGCGGCATCGTCGGCGCGTCCGCCGCATTGGCCTTGCGGCAGATGGGCATCGGCGTGGTGCTGCTGGAGCGCGACCTGTGCGGCTCGCGATCGAGCGGCGTGAACTACGGCGGCGTGCGGCGCCAGGGCCGCCCGATCGATCAGTTGCCGCTCGCGCAGCGCGCGCACCGCATCTGGGGCCGCCTGCGCGAAACCATCGGCACCGACGGCGAGTACCTGCGCTCGGGCCACTTCAAGATCGCGCGCAGCGAGGCCGACATGGCGTCGCTGGAACGCTACCGTGCGCAAAGCAGCGACTTCGACCTGGGGCTGGAGCTGATCTCCGACGCCCGCCTGCGCGAGCGCTGCCCCTGGCTCGGCACGCGCGCCGTCGGCGGCTCGCTGTGCGCGGAAGACGGGCAGGCCAATCCGCGGCTGGTGTCGCCGGCCTTCGCGCTCGCGGCGCAGCGCGCGGGCGCGCAGGTCTTCGAGCGCCACCAGGTCGACGAGGTGGCGCACGACGGCCAGGCGTTCATGCTGCGCTCGGGCAATGCGCTCGAAGTGCATGCGCCGGCGCTGCTCAACTGCGCGGGCGCATGGGCCGGGCCGATCGCCACGGAGTTCGGCGAAGAGGTGCCGCTGCAATCGGGCCATCCCGCCATGGCAGTGACGGAGCCGCTGCCCTTCTTCATGGACTGGAGCCTCGGCGTGGAGGGCGGCGGCATCTACTGCCGCCAGGTGGCGCGCGGCAACCTCGTGCTGGGCGGCGGCGGCAAGGGCGTGGCGCTCGATGCCGACCGCGCGCGCTCGGACCGCGACGCCATCGCCTCGCTCTCCGCTCAGGCCGTCGAGCTGCTGCCCGCGCTGCGCCATGCGCATTTCATCCGCACCTGGAGTGGCACCGAAGGCTACCTGCCCGACCGCCAGCCGGTGCTCGGCCCGAGCCGCACCACGCCCGGCCTGTTCCATGGCTTCGGCTTTTCTGGCGCGGGCTTCCAGATCGGCCCGGCCGCCGGCGAAGTGCTGGCCGAACTCGTGCGCGACGGCCGCAGCAGCACGCCGATCGAGAGCTTCTCGATCGAACGCTTCACCCCCACCCCACCCTGAAAGGAAAACACCATGTCCCGTTTCCAGAAGATTTGTTCTTTCTTCTCTCTTCGCCGGACCGTGACCGGTGCGGCGGCGGTGGCCGCGCTCGCGGCCGGCGGCGCGGCCGGTGCGCAGACCAAGACGCTCTACATCGGCATGAACGGCGGCACCATGGAGAAGGCATACACGCAGTACGTGTTCCCGGCCTTCGAGAAGCTCCACGGCGCCAAGGTGGTGGTGGTGCCGGGCACTTCGTCCGACATCCTCGCGAAGGCGCAGGCCAACAAGGACCGCCCGCAGATGCACGTGATGTTCCTGGACGACGGCATCATGGTGCGCGCCATCGGCATGGGCCTGTGCCAGAAGCAGCGGCCCAATCCGTCGCTGGCCGAGATCTACCCGGCCGCGCGCTTCAAGGACGACATGGCCAGCGGCGTGAGCCTGGGCATGACGGGCCTGGCCTACAACGCGAAGATGTTCAAGGACAAGGGCTGGGCGGCGCCCACCTCGTGGATGGACCTGGCCGATCCCAAGTACAAGGGCAAGGTGGTGTTCCAGTCGATGTCGTCATCGTCCTTCGGGCTGCACGGCTTTTTGATGTTCAACCGCATCCAGGGCGGCAACGACAAGAACGTGGAACCCGGCTTCAAGGCCTGGCCCACCACCATCGGCCCGAACGTGCTGGAGTACATCCCGAGCTCGGCCAAGCTGTCGGAGATGGTGCAGACCGGCGAGGCCGCGATCTTCCCGCTCACGCCCACCGCGGTGGCCGCGCTCAAGACCAAGGGCATCCCGGTGGAGTACGCACCGCCGAAGGAAGGCGCGGTGGTGCTGATGGTGGGCCAGTGCGTGATTGCGAACAACAGCGAACCCGAGCTGTCGCAAAAGCTCGCCGAGTTCCTGCTGAGCCCGCTGGCCCAGGCCAACGTGCTTCAGTACGGCGCGCAGATTCCCACCAACCCCAAGGCTCCGGCGGTGGGCGATGGCGTGAAGCAGGTGGCCGACATCAACCAATGGATGAAGACGGCGGTCACCATCGACTGGGATAGCATCAATGCGAATCGTCCTGCTTGGAATGCGCGTTGGAACAAGACTGTCGAGAAGTAATTCAAAGACGGGGACGTTCAGGGCGCGCTCCCGCCGACGGGGTACCTTGCTCCGCGAATGTCCCCCGCGCTTCGCGCTCCTCCTTTATTTCGCTGCGCAAGGCACCCCATCAGCGGGAGCGTTGGACAGAGCAGTCGTTGATCAGCGATACACCAGCAGCGTGCCCCATGCACAGAGCATCGGGTGCTCCCCGCAGCGAAATCAAGGAGGAGGCCGCAGGCCGGGGGACATTCGCGGAGGGGAGTACCCGGTGATCTGTGCACGCGCCCTGAACAACAGCGCCAAGAACAAACGCCCCGAAGAACGCGCCTCAGCCGTTCGCCTCCAGAATCCACCCCGCAGCCTTCTCGGCCATCATCAAGGTAGGGCTGTTGGTATTGCCGCTCGTGATGGTCGGCATCGCGCCCGCATCGACCACGCGCAGCCCCTGCACGCCGCGCACGCGCAGCTTCGAATCGAGCACCGCCATCGGGTCGCCGTCCGCACCCATCTTGGTCGTGCCGACCGGATGGAAGATCGTGGTCGCGATGTCGCCGGCCAGGCGCGCCAAGTCTTCGTCGCTCTGGTATTGAACGCCGGGCTTCCATTCCTCCGGCTTGTACTTGGCAAGCGCCGGCTGCGAGGCGATGCGGCGCGTCACGCGCAGCGAATCGGCCGCCACCTTGCGGTCTTCGTCGGTGCTCAGGTAGTTGGGCGCGATCGCGGGTGCATCCTGGAAGCGCGGGCTCTTGATGCGCACGCTGCCGCGACTCGTGGGGTTGAGGTTGCACACGCTCGCGGTAAAGGCCGGAAAGCTGTGCAGCGGATCGCCGAAGGCGTCGAGCGACAGCGGCTGCACGTGGTATTCGAGATTCGGCCACTCATGCTCGGGCGAACTGCGCGTGAAGGCGCCCAGCTGCGACGGCGCCATGCTCATCGGCCCGCTGCGCTTCATCAGGTATTCGAGGCCGATTTTCGCCTTGCCGTACATCGAGGAGGCCAGCACGTTGAGCGTGGGCGCGCCGTTGATCTTGTAGACCGCGCGGATCTGCAGGTGGTCCTGCAGGTTGGCGCCGACGCCGGGTGCGTCGATCACCACGTCGATGCCGTGCTGGCGCAGCAGATCGGCCGGGCCGATGCCCGAGAGCTGCAGGATCTGCGGCGAGCCGATGCTGCCGGCGCACAGCACCACCTCGCGCGTGGCATGGGCGGTGACCAGCTCGTGGCCGTCCCACACCTGCACGCCGGTGCAGCGCCGGCTGCCGTCGGGCTGGGTCTCGACGATCAGCCTGGTCACATGCGCATTGACCCACATCTCGAAATTGGGCCGGCCGTAGCAGACCGGCCGCAGGAACGCCTTGGCCGTGTTCCAGCGCCAGCCGTTCTTCTGGTTGACCTGGAAGTAGCCGACGCCTTCGTTGCTGCCGCGGTTGAAATCGGTGCTGTGCGGCACGCCGGCCTGCACCGCGGCCTCGGCAAAGGCGTCGAGGATGTCCCAGCGCAGGCGCTGCTTCTCCACCCGCCATTCGCCGCCGGCGCCATGCAGCTCGTCGGCGCCGAGGTAGTAGTCCTCGTGCTTCTTGAAATCGGGCAGCACGTTCTGCCAGCGCCAGGCATCGTCGCCCGTGAGCTGCGCCCACTGGTCGTAGTCGCGCGACTGGCCGCGCATGTAGATCATGCCGTTGATGCTGGAGCAGCCGCCCAGCGTCTTGCCGCGCGGATAGCGCAGCACGCGCCCGTTGAGGCCGGCGTCGGGCTCGGTGCTGTAGAGCCAGTCGGTGCGCGGATTGCCGATGCAGTACAGGTAGCCCACCGGAATGTGGATCCAGTGGTAGTCGTCCTTGCGGCCGGCCTCGATCAGCAGCGTGCGCTGCTGCGATTTGCGGGTCAGCCGGTTGCACATCAATGCGCCGGCCGTGCCGCCGCCGATGACGATGTAGTCGAATGTGTTGTCGCTCATGGCGCTGGCTTGTCTCCGAGGGTCAACGGTATTTATTGTGCTCATGGGCCCGGCGAAGGGCTTCGGCGCGCAGTTTCTCCCAAGCCATGCGCAAAAAGCCAATGATTTCGCAGCGATTGGCATATAAATCGTCCTTATATGACTGCCGCCGCCTTGGACCTCCAGATTCTGCGTGCCTTCGTGCTGGCGGCGCGCGAGGGCAATGTGTCGCGCGCGGCCGAACGGCTGCACCTGACGCAGCCGGCGGTGAGCCTGCAGCTCAAGCGCCTGGCGGAGGAAACCGGGCTGCAGCTCTTCACGCGCACGCCGCACGGGCTGGCGCTCACGGCCGACGGCGCCGCGCTGCTGCCGCAGGCCGAGCGCGTGCTCGCGGCCGTGGGCGACCTGCAGCAGGCCGCGCGCAACCTGCAGGGCACGGTGCGCGGGGCGCTGCGCATCGGCACCATCCTCGATGCGGAGTTCACCCGGCTCGGCATGTTCCTGCGCGAGCTGGTGGAATCAGCCCCGCAGATCGAGACCGAACTGCGCCACGGCATGAGCGGCACGGTGCTGGCCCAGGTGCTGCGCGGCGAGCTCGACGTGGGTTTCCACCTCGACACAGACGGCGATGCCGCCGCGCCGGCGCCGCTCGCGGCGCGCACGCTCACGCGCTTCACCTACCGCGTGGTCGCGCCCGCGGGCTGGGGCCCGCAGGTGCTGGGCCGCGACTGGAAGGCGCTGGCCGCGCTGCCCTGGCTGGCCACGCCGCCCGAGTCGGCGCACCACCGGCTGCTGGAAAAAGTGTTCGGCCCGCTCGGGCTGTCGCCGCGCCGCGTGGCGCTGGTCGACCAGGAGGCCTCGATGCTCGACCTGCTGAAATCGGGCGTGGGCCTGAGCCTGCTGCGCGATTCGATCGCCATCCGCGAAAGCCAGTCGCACGGCCTCGTGATGGCTGACCGCGTGCAGCTGGACTGCGCACTGCGCTTCGTCTCGCTGGCGGCGCGGCGCAACGAGCCGGTGATCGCGAGTGCATGGAACGCGCTCGCGCGGGCCTGGAATTGAGCGGAAAAGGGTTACGAATGACCGGCGAAACGGCGTTCCGCCCTACGCGAAGCGGCGCCGGTGCGCACCGGGAATGTCGATTCATCCGGTTACGATGCGCCCTTCCGGACCGCCTCTTTCTTCTTACTTCGCCCTCCATCGCCGCATCATGCCCATAGCAACCCCGACTGCCGACGCATCCGACGCCGACAGCGTGTTGCCGCGCATCGACGAACGCGAGCAGGACGGCCGCCGCTGGACCGTGGCCAGCGGCCGCTGGACCACGCTGGCCATGTCGTCGCGCAGCGCATGGCAGGCGCTTTCCAGGGACCTGGCGGGCGCGCCGCCGGCCGAAGACCGCGCCTGGGACCTGCGCCCCATCGAGCAGCTCGACCATATCGGCGCGCAGCTGCTCTGGGACCACTGGCGCCACGGCTGGCCGGCCACGCTCGAGATGTCGCCGCAGCACAAGGCGGTGCTCGACCAGGTGGCGCAGTACACCGTGGGCACGCCCGAGGAGCCACCGCCCACGCTGGCCGAGCGGCTGCGGCATTTCTCGCACACCGGCGCGCGCGGGCTGGAGGTCGCGCGCGACTTCGTGGGGCTGATCGGCCAGCTCGCGCTCGACGCCGGCACGCTGCTGCGCGCGCCGCACCGCGCGCCCTGGCGCGATTTCTCGGGGCACCTCTACCAGTTCGGCGCCACCGCGCTGCACATCACGGCGCTGGTCGGGCTCTTGATCGGCGTGGTGCTGGCCTACCTGATCTCGCAGCAGCTGCGCCAGTACGGCGCCGAGGCCTTCGTGGTCAACATCCTCGGGCTGTCGCTGATCCGCGAACTCGGGCCGGTGCTGGCGGCAGTGCTGATCGCAGGGCGCTCGGGCTCGGCCATCACGGCGCAGATCGGCGTGATGCGCGTGACCGAAGAGCTCGACGCGATGCGCGTGATGGGCATTCCGCACGGCTTCAGGCTGGTGATGCCGCGCGTGCTGGCGCTGGCCATCGCGATGCCGCTGATCAGCCTCTGGACCTCGATGGCGGCGCTCCTGGGCGGCATGCTCGCGGCCGACGCCGCGCTCGACATTTCGCCGGCCTACTTCCTGTCGGCGCTGCCGCGCGCGGTGCCGATTGCCAACCTCTGGCTCGCGCTCGCGAAGTCGGCGGTGTTCGGCATTTTGATTGCGCTGATCGGCTGCTACTTCGGCATGAAGGTCAAGCCCAACACCGAGAGCCTGGGCCGCGGCACCACCTCGTCGGTGGTGACCTCGATCACCGCGGTGATCCTGGTCGACGCGCTGTTCGCGGTGCTGTTCAAGGGCGTGGGGTTTCGCGCATGAGCGATTCTTCAAACACCGTCGTCGACATCCACAAGCTCTGGACGGTGTTCAAGAGCGCCGACGGCGAGGTCGTGGTGCACCGCGACCTCGAACTGCGCATCGAGCGCGGCGAGGTGCTGTCGCTGGTGGGCGGCTCGGGCACCGGCAAGACGGTGCTGCTGCGCCAGATCCTCGGGCTCGAAAAGCCGACCAAGGGCACGGTCGAGGTTCTGGGCCGGGCGCCGGGCGAGCTCAGCGCCAAGGGCGCGGCCAACGTCGGCATGCTGTTCCAGCACGGCGCGCTGTTCTCGGCCTTCAGCGTGCTCGAGAACATTGCCTTCCCGCTGCGCGAGCTCAAGCTGCTGCCCGACGAGCTGATCCGCAACGCGGCGCTGGTGAAGCTGCAGATGGTGGGCCTGGAGCCGCGGCATGCCAACATGAGCCCGGCGGACCTCTCGGGCGGCATGATCAAGCGCGTGGCGCTGGCGCGGGCGCTCATCATGGACCCGCCGCTGCTGCTGCTGGACGAACCCACCGCGGGCCTGGACCCCGAGGCCTCCGACAGCTTCTGCGACCTGCTGCGCGGCCTGCACCGCGAACTGGGCCTGACGGTGGTGATGGTCACGCACGACCTGGACACCCTGTTCGACCTGAGCACCCGCATCGCGGTGCTGGCCGACCACAAGGTCATCGTCAGCGGCTCGGCGCGCGAGGTGATCGCCTATCCGCATCCGTTCATCCACGAATATTTCCTGGGCGGGCGCGGCCAGCGCGCCCTGGAGGCCCTGCATGACAAACCCGCCAAAGCCCCGCCGCCATCCGCCGGCGCGGCCCGTTGAAAGGTAGCCACACCATGGAAAACAAAGCCCATGCCATCGCCGCCGGCGCCTTCGTGCTCGGCCTCATCGCCGTGCTCGTGGGGCTGGTGGTCTGGTTCACGCGCGACAGCACCGTGCGCAACATCTACGAACTCTCCACGCGCGACCCGGTCAGCGGGCTGCAGCCGCAGGCCATGGTGCGCTACCGCGGCATCGCGGTCGGCAAGGTGACCTCGATCGACTTCGACCCCAAGACGAAGGGCAACGTGCGCGTGCGCATCACGGTCGACCAGCGCGTGCCGCTCACCACCTCGAGCTTTGCCACGCTGAGCTACCAGGGTGTGACCGGCCTGGCCTTCATCGCGCTGGACGACAAGGGCGAATCGAGCGTGGCGCTCGCGCCCAACAACGAGGATCCGCCGCGCATTCCGCTCAAGCCCTCGATGCTGGCACAGCTGCAGGACCGCGGCGAAGCCATCATCAACCAGGTCGACGAGGCGACGAAGCGCGCCAACCAGCTGCTGGGCGACGACAACCAGAAGCGCGCGGCCGAGGCGCTGGAGAACATCGCGGCGGCCTCGGCCAGCGCCAACACGCTGCTCAAGCAGCTCGACAGCACGGTGAAGACCGGGCTGAACCCGGCGCTCGCGGCGCTGCCGAACACGCTCTCGTCGGTGAAGACGGCCGCCGGCGACGTCTCGCGCGTGGCCAACAACTTCAACACCACCGTGGGCCGGCTCAACGCGCCCGACGGCCCGATCGAGCGGCTCAGCGATGGCACCAAGGCGCTGGCGCAGTCGGTCGATTCGTTCAACGCCGCCACGCTGCCGCGCGTGAACCGCGTGGCCGACGACACCTCGCGCGCGGTGCGCCGGCTCGGCCGCGCGGCCGACAGCATCAACGACAACCCGCAGTCGCTGCTGTTCGGCAACGGCGGCACCGCCGCGGGGCCCGGCGAGCCCGGTTTTTCCGCGCCGCCCGCCACCCATTCGCTGGCACGTCCCTGAACCTGATGATGACCATGAAGAACGCCATTCACCTCCATCCGCGCCGGGCCGCCTGCGCCGGCCTCGCGCTGCTGGTGCTGCTGCTCGCCGGCTGCGGCGCGCTGCCCGACAAGCCCGCGCGCGCCACGCTGTACGACTTCGGGCCCGGGCCGGCTGCATCGGCCGCGGCCGCCAGCCCGGCCGCAGCCGCATTGCCCACGCTCGCGCTGGCCGAGATCGAGAGCAACACGCGGCTCGACGGCACGCAGATCCTCTACCGGCTCGGCTATGCCGATGCCAACGAACTGCGTCCCTACGGGCAGTCGCGCTGGAGCCTGCCGCCGGCGCAACTGCTGCGCCAGCGGCTGCGCGACGCACTCGCCGAGCGGCGTACCGTGCTCGGCCCCGAAGAAGCCGCGACCATCGCGCGCGCCGAGGGCAAGGTGCCCGACACGCTGCGCATCTCGCTCGACGAATTCAGCCACTATTTCGAATCGGCCGGCAGCAGCGTCGGCCTGGTGCGCATGCGCGCCACGCTGATCCGCGGCACCACGGGCGGCGACCGCGTGCTGGGCCAGCGCAGCTTCACCGTGCGCCGCCCCGCGCCAAGCGCCGATGCAGCGGGCGGCGTCAAGGCGCTGGCCGCGGCCACCGACACGGCGGTGGCCGAGATCGTGCAGTGGGTGGACCAGCAGCCGCGGCAGTAAGCTCGGCTCGACACGCTTTTTTCCATCAACGGAGGAGACCCCACCATGAACGCCACACGCATCATCGGCATCCTGCTCGTCGTCGCAGGCATCGCGGGCCTCGGGCTCGGCGGCTTCAGCTTCACGAAGGAAACGCACCAGGCCAAGCTGGGGCCGCTGGAGTTCTCGGTGAAGGAAAAGCAGCAGGTCAACTTCCCGGCCTGGGCCAGCGTGGCCGCCATCGTGGTGGGCGGGGCGCTGGTGCTGCTGGGGGGCAAGAAAGGCTGAGCGCGAGCGCTCAGCCGCCGATCCCCGCCAGCAACTGCGGCAGCAGAACCTCCGCCGCGCCGCGCAGGACCACCGCGGCCGCCGCGTCCAGCTGCGGCAGCGGCTCCATGTTGAGCGTGACCAGCCGGGCGCCACGCGATATCGCCAGCTGGGGCAGCTCGGCCGCCGGATAGACCACCGCCGTGCTGCCGACCACCATGAACACGTCCGATTCCTGCGCCGCCACCTGCGCGTCGTGCAGCACGCCGTGGTTCAGCATCTCGCCGAACATCACGACATCGGGCCGGGCGCGCGAGGCGCAACGCATGCAGCGATGAAAGGGCCAGGGTCCGCGGCGGTTGCCGCAGTGGTCGCAGCGCCAGCGGCGCAGCGAGCCGTGCAGCTCGAGCACGTCCAGCCCGCCTGCGATCGAGAGCAGCCCGTCGACGTTCTGCGTGATGAGGCGCGTGGCGGGGCGCAGCCGCTGCAGCTGCGCGAGCGCCGTGTGGCCGGGGTTCGGCTGCGCGGCCTCGACGGTGGAAAGCCGCCGGGCCCAGAAGCGGGTGAAGCCCTTGGGGTCGCGCTGCAGGTCTTCGGCGTGGGAGAACTGCAGCGCGTTCTGGTTCATCCAGAGGCCGTCGGCGTCGCGGTAGGTCGGAATGCCCGAAGCCCTGGACAGCCCCGCGCCGGACAGCACGGCGATGCGCCGGGCGGCGCCCAGCAGGGCGATGGCGGATTCGACGGGCGATGTGGAAGAGGAAGCGGTGCCCAGGCTGCTCATGGATCCAGGGGTGCGGAAGCCTTTCTTCCGGCAGACGTTGCGCCCAGCCGCGCGGACACAGTGCCCGCGCAGGCCTTGAGCGCGCGTGCGATTTCGCCGTCCCAGGCGGTGTCGAAGATGGCGGCCGGGCCGATGGCCGTGACCGACAGCACGATGGCGCCCGTGTGGTCGAACACCGGCGCCGCCATGGCGCTCACGCCCTCGATCACCTCGCCCTCCGAGCGGCTGATGCCGTGCGCGCGCACTTCCTGCAGCTGGCGCTCGAATTCGCTCCACGAAGGCAGCGGCGGCTGCGGCGGCATGCCGGCCGCGGGTGGTTCTTCGCCGGCCTTGCGCTGCTTCTGCCGCTGGCGCTCGGCGTCGAGCAGCTGCCGCACCGCATCGGCCGCCAGGTAGGCGGCGAAGACCCGGCCCGAGGCCGTGTTGGTGAGCGAGAACACCGTGCCGTGCCGCATGTTCACGTGCACCGGCGACGGCGACTCGGCCGTGCGCACGATGGTGGCGCCGCGCGCGCCCCAGACCGCGAGCGCCACCGTGTGGCCGATGCGCTGCGCCACCTCGGCGATCAGCGGCGTCGCAATGTGCACGGGGTCTGCCTGCTGCAGGCTGATGAGCCCCAGTTGCAAGGCCAGCGGCCCGAGCAGATAGTGGCCGCTGGCGCGGTCCTGCTCGATCAGGCCGAGCCGCCCGAAGCTCACCATGTAGGGATGGGCCTTGGCGGCCGTCATGTCGGCTTCGCGCGCCAGGTCTTTCAGCGCCATCGGCCGGCCGTGGTGCACCAGCGCGCGCAGCAGCTGGCCACCCACTTCGATGCTCTGGATGCCGCGCTGGGCGGCGCGGTCGGTGTCATTGGCTGCCATGGCCCGCCTTGGCGTCTGGTTGTTCGTTCATGAAGAAGGGATTAGACATGAACTGATCTCGGGCTTACACTCCAGGAATTCGTTAACCGCGAATTCATTTGCTTTAGACGAATCAAATTTCGATCCACCCGACGGAGACACACGATGAGCCAAGCCAAGAAGTTCGCCAGCCAGGCCGACATGGAAGAAAAGAAGATCACCTTCAGCCAGATCTCGGCGCACGCCTGGGCCTACACGGCCGAGGGCGACCCCAACACCGGCATCGTGATCGGCGACGATTGCGTGCTGGTGGCCGACACCCAGGCCACGCCCGCCATGGCGGCCGACGTGGTGCGCCGCATCCGCGAGGTGACCGACAAGCCCATCAGGTACGTGGTGCTCACGCACTACCACGCGGTGCGCGTGCTGGGCGCGGCCGGCTACGGTGCCGAGCACATCCTGGCCAGCGAGGACACGCGCGACCTGATCGTGGAGCGCGGCGAGGCCGACAAGGCCAGCGAGATCGGCCGCTTCCCGCGCCTGTTCCAGAACGTCGAGACGGTGCCGCCGGGCCTGACCTGGCCCACCATGACCTTCACCGGCAAGATGACCTTGTGGCTCGGCAAGCTCGAGGTGCAGCTGATCCAGCTGGGCCGCGGCCACACCAAGGGCGACACCGTCGTCTGGCTGCCCGAGGAGCGCACGCTGCTGTCGGGCGACCTGGTCGAGTTCGGCGCCACGCCGTACGCCGGCGACGCCTACTTCCAGGACTGGCCGCAGACGCTGGACAACATCGCCGCGCTCAAGCCCGCCGCGCTGGTGCCGGGCCGCGGCGCCGCGCTCACCACGTCGGCCGAAGTGGCCGAGGGCCTGCGCGGCACGCGCGACTTCATCTCCGACGTGTACGCCAGCGTGCAGGAAGGCGTGAAGGCCGGGCGCGACCTGAACACCGTCTACAAGGACACCTACGCGAAGCTCAAGCCCAAGTACAGCCAGTGGGTGATCTTCGACCACTGCATGCCCTTCGACGTGAGCCGCGCGTACGACGAGGCCTCGGGCCACGCCGACCCGCGCGTGTGGACGGCCGAGCGCGACATCGAGATGTGGAAGGCGCTGGAAGGCTGATCGCGCGGAACGGCAGAAGACACGGAGACAAGACGTGATCGACTATCAAAGCCTGCGCTTCGACTACAAGCGCCACGCCGACCAGGACGCGGCCACGCCCGCCCGCCACCCCGTGGTGGTCGTCGGCGCCGGCCCGGTCGGCCTCGCGCTCGCCATCGACCTGGCGCTGCGCGAGGTTCCCGTGGTGCTGCTCGACAACGACAACACCCTGTCCAGCGGCTCGCGCGCGATCTGCTTCGCCAAACGCACGCTCGAGGTGTTCGACCGCCTCGGCTGCGGCGACCGCATGGTCGACAAGGGCGTGTCGTGGCACGTGGGCAAGGTGTTCTTCCACGACGAGCAGGTCTACCGCTTCGACCTGCTGCCCGAGCCCGGCCACGAGCGCCCCGCCTTCATCAACCTGCAGCAGTACTACGTCGAGGGCTACCTCGTGGAGCGCGCCGTCACGCTGCCGCTGATCGACCTGCGCTGGAACCACAAGGTCACGGGCATCGAGCCGCGCGAAGACGGCGCGCTGCTCACCATCGAAACGCCCGAGGGCGAGTACCGGCTGTCGGCCGGCTACGTCGCCGCCTGCGACGGCTCGCGCTCCAACCTGCGGCAGCTGATGGGCCTCGAAGCCAAGGGCCGCGTGTTCCGCGATCGCTTCCTGATCGCCGACATCACGATGGACGCCGACCTGCCGACGGAGCGGCGCTTCTGGTTCGATCCGCCGTTCCACCCAGGCCAGAGCGTGCTGCTGCACAAGCAGGCCGACGGCATGTGGCGCGTCGACTTCCAGCTCGGCTGGGACGCCGACCCGGTGCAGGAGCGCAAGCCCGAGAACATCACGCCGCGCGTGCGCGCGCTGCTCGACAGCATCGGCTTCGAGGGCGTGCAGTTCCAGATCGGCTGGGCCAGCGTCTACACCTTTGCCTGCCAGCGCATGGAGCGCTTCCGCCATGGCCGCGTGCTGTTCGCGGGCGACTCGGCGCACGGCGTGTCGCCCTTCGGCGCGCGCGGTGCCAACTCGGGCGTGCAGGACGCCGACAACCTCGCCTGGAAGCTCGCGGCTGTGCTCAAGCGCGAGGCGCCCGACGCGCTGCTCGACAGCTATGCGAGCGAGCGCGAATACGCAGCCGACGAGAACATCCGCCATTCCACGCGCGCCACCGACTTCATCACGCCCAAGAGCGAAGTGAGCCGGCTGTTCCGCGACGCGGTGCTGGAGCTCACCAAGCGCCACGCCTTCGCGCGCACGCTGGTCAACAGCGGACGGCTCTCGTTGCCCGCGGTGCTGCGCGATTCGCCGCTCAACACGCCCGATTCCGATGTGTTTGCGGGTGCGATGGTGCCCGGTGCCGCGGCGGCCGATGCGCCCATCGTGCGCGCCGACGGCAGCAGCGGCTGGCTGCTGCGCGAATGCCATGTGGCGCAGTTCACGGCGCTGCTGTTCGGCACGGGCGAGGCGGCCGAGCGCAGCCTGCAGGCGCTGAAGGCCTGCGACCTTCCGCTGCACGTGGTGCGCGTGGAAGGTGCGACGCCCGCAGGCGAACTCGCCACGCAGCGCTACGACGCGCAGCCCGGCACCGTCTACCTGCTGCGGCCCGACCAGCACGTGTGCGCGCGCTGGCGGCAACCCACGGCAGAAAACATCCGCGCAGCCATCGGCCGCGCACTGGCCAAGGCATGAGGACCACCATGCAACAGCAACAACAACTGATCACCGCCCCGAATCTCGAAGCGCCCGACGATTTCTACGAGGCGCTGATCGAGGCGCACCAGGGGCTTTCCACCGAGGAGAGCCATGCCTTCAACGCGCGGCTCGTGCTGGTGCTGGCCAACCACATCGGCTCGCTGGCCGTGCTGCGCGAGGCCTTCGAGGCCGCGCGCGGCAGCTGAACACGGGCCGGCTCATCGCCCTGATTTTCGAAAGAGAGCACCATGACCAACCCAACCGCCCCTACCGAACGGCGCTACCAGAGCGGCTTCGGCAACGAGTACGCCTCCGAAGCCGTCGCCGGCGCCCTGCCGCAGGGCCGCAACAATCCGCAGCGCGCACCCTTCGACCTCTACACCGAGCTGCTCTCGGGCACCGCCTTCACCGCGCCGCGCCACGAGAACCGCCGCACCTGGCTGTATCGCCGCCAGCCTTCGGTGGTCTCGGGCCGCTACCAGCCATATGCGCAGGCGCACTGGACCACCGGCGCCGACCGCGAGATCGCGCTGCCGCCCGAGCCGCTGCGCTGGCATCCGATGCCGCTCGACGCCGGCGCGGCCGAAGCCGACTTCATCGACGGCATGCACACGGTCGCGGCCAACGGCGATGCCGAATCGCAGGTCGGCATCGGCTCGCTCATGTACCTGGCGGGCCGCTCGATGGAGCACCGCGCCTTCGTCAACGCCGACGGCGAGATGCTGGTGGTGCCGCAGCAGGGCCGCCTCGTGATCACCACCGAGCTCGGCGTGCTCGACGTGAAGCCCGGCGAAATCGCGCTGCTGCCGCGCGGCATGGCCTTCAAGGTGGCCTTGCCCGACGGGCTCTCGCGCGGCTACGTCTGCGAGAACTACGGCGCGCAATTCCGCCTGCCCGAACTGGGCCCGATCGGCTCCAACGGCCTGGCCAACGCGCGCGACTTCCAGGCCCCCGTAGCGGCCTTCGAGGAAGACGGCGGCGCCTACGAACTCATCAAGAAATTCGGCGGCCGTTTCTGGAAGGCGCCGGCCAAGCAGTCGCCTTTCAACGTGGTCGCCTGGCACGGCAACCTGGCGCCGGTGAAGTACGACACGGCCAATTTCATGGTGATCGGCTCCATCAGCTTCGACCACCCCGATCCGTCGATCTTCACCGTGCTGACTTCGCCGAGCGACACGCCCGGCACTGCGAACTGCGATTTCGTGATCTTCCCGCCGCGCTGGATGGTGATGGAAAACACCTTCCGTCCGCCATGGTTCCATCGCAACCTCATGAGCGAATTCATGGGCCTGGTGCTCGGCGAGTACGACGCCAAGCCGGGCGGCTTCAAGCCCGGCGGCGCGAGCCTGCACAACTGCATGGTGCCGCACGGCCCCGACGAGGAGGCCTTCGACAAGGCCACGCATGCCGACCTCAAGCCGCACAAGCTGGACAACACGCTGGCCTTCATGTTCGAGAGCCGCTACCGCTTCATTCCGACGAACTTCGCGCTCAAGAGCCCTGCGCTCGACACCGACTACGCCGATTGCTGGGCCGGTCTCCAGGACCAGTTCAAGCCCTGACCGCCGACTCAAATAAAGAAAGACATCCATGACCATCGCACTGAACGCCACCCATGACCCGAAGCTGCGCAGCTGGGTCGCCTCCGCCAACCAAGCCGGCTGCGACTTCCCGATCCAGAACCTGCCTTTCGGCCGCTTCCGCACGGCGGGCAGCAGCAGCGAGGCTTTCCGCATCGGCGTGGCCATCGGCGACCAGGTGCTCGACCTGAAGGCTGCCGGCCTCGTCGACAGCGACGACATGAATGCGCTGATGAACGCGAGCGTGAAGGAAGGCCAGGCCCTGCGTGCGGCAATCTCCGCGGGCCTGGCCGAAGGCAGCAGCCAGCAGCCCGCATGGTCCAGGGCGCTGCTGCCGCAATCGAAGGCCGAAATGACCGTGCCCTGCCGCATCGGCGACTACACCGACTTCTACACCGGCATCCACCACGCCACCACCATCGGCAAACTGTTCCGCCCCGACCAGCCGCTGATGCCCAACTACAAGTGGGTGCCGATCGGCTACCACGGCCGCGCCTCGTCCATCGGCGTGAGCGGGCAGGCCTTCAAGCGCCCGCAGGGCCAGACCAGGGCGCCCGATGCCGCCGAGCCCGGCTTCGGTCCCTCGAAGCGGCTCGACTACGAACTGGAGCTGGGCTTCTTCGTCGGCCGCGGCAACACGCTCGGCGAGCCGATTGCGATCGCCGAGGCCGAAGACCACCTGTTCGGCGTGGCGCTGCTCAACGACTGGTCGGCGCGCGATATCCAGGCCTGGGAGTACCAGCCGCTCGGCCCCTTCCTTTCGAAGAACTTCGCGAGCACGCTGTCGCCGTGGATCGTGACGATGGAAGCGCTGGCGCCGTTCCGCGCCCGCTTCGAGCGGCCCGCGGGAGATCCGCAGCCGCTCGCGTACCTCGACGCGCCCTCGAACCGCGAAGGCGGCGCGCTCGACATCACGCTCGAAGTGCTGCTGCAGACCGCGAAGATGCGCGCCGAGGGCTTGGCGCCTGCGCGCCTCACGCGCGGCAACACCACCGAGGCCGCTTACTGGACCGCCGCGCAGCTGGTCGCGCACCACACGGTGAACGGCTGCAACCTGCAGCCTGGCGACCTGCTGGGCTCGGGCACGCTGTCGGGCCCCAAGCCCGACGAGGCCGGCTCGCTGATCGAGCTCACGCAGGGCGGCAAGCAGCCGATCACGCTGCCCAATGGCGAGAAGCGCACCTTCCTCGAGGACGGCGACACGCTGGTGATCCGCGGCTATTGCGAGCGCGCGGGCGCGGTGCGCATCGGGCTGGGCGAGGTCAGCGGAACGGTGACTGGGGCTTGAGGTGTTGTTCCCTCTCCCGGAGGGAGAGGGAGCAAGACTCAGGGTGCTGTTGCGGCAGAGGCCGCTGCCGGCCACGCCACTTCACTCGCCACGCGCGGCTTGCCGATCGGCGCCGTGGCCTTGCCGATCCTGACGGCCGCCATGTCGGCTTCGCTCGGATACTGGTCCATCAGCCAGTAGTCGAACACGCGGCGCGCAATGGGCGCCGCCGCGCCCGCGCCCCAGCCGGCGTTCTCGACGATCACCGCCAGCGCGATCTTCGGATCGGTGGCCGGGGCGAAGGCCATGAACAGAGCGTGGTCGCGCTGGTGCTCCTCGAGCGCCTTGGCGTTGTACTTGGTGTTCTGCGCCTGCGTCACGGCCTGCGCAGTGCCGGTCTTGCCCGCCGCCTGGTAGCCCGCGCCGGCGAACACGCCGCGCGCGGTGCCGCTGCTGACCACGCTGGTCAGGCCCTCGCGGATCACCGCGATGTTGGCCGCGGTGTAGCCCAGGTTCTCGGCCGGCGGCTGGGGCAGCGGCACCACCTGCCCGCTCACGGTGTTGCGCGTGGCCAGCACGAGGTGCGGCTTGCGCTTCAAGCCACCGTCGGCCACGATGGCCGTGGCCTGTGCGAGCTGCAACATCGTGAAGGTGTTGTAGCCCTGCCCGATGCCCAGCGAAATGGTCTCGCCCGCATACCACTTCTTCTGCTCGGGCCGCCGGTAGGCGTTGCGCTTCCACTCGGTGCTCGGCAGCACGCCGCGCACCTCGCCGCCCAGGTCGATGCCGGTGATCTGGCCGAAGCCCAGCGGCTTCATGAAGTCGTGGATCAGGTCCACGCCCATTTCGTTGGCCAGCGAGTAGTAGTAGATGTTGCTCGACAGCTGGATCGAGCGGCGCATGTCGACGCCGCCGATGTTGCCTTCGGGGCTGCCGAAGCGGTGGCCGCCGAAGTTGAAGTAGCCGGGATCGTTCACCACCACGTTCGGGCCGCGCTTGCCGGTCTGCAGCGCCGCCAGCGCCATGAAGGGCTTGTAGGTGGAGCCGGGCGGATAGGTACCGCGCAGCGCGCGGTTCAGGAGCGGCTTGTCGAGCGACTCGGTCAGCGCCTGCCAGCTCTCGGTGTCGATGCCTTCGACGAACAGGTTGGGGTCGAAGGTGGGCTTGCTCACGAAGGCCAGCACCTCGCCGGTCTTGGGGTCGATGGCCACCAGCGCGCCGCGGCGGTCCCCGAACATGTCTTCCACCAGCTTCTGCAGCTTGATGTCGAGCGACAGCATCACGGTGTTGCCGGGCGTGGCCGGGTGGCTGGCGAGCCGGCGCACCGCGCGGCCGCCGGCCGAGGTTTCCATCTGCTCGACGCCGGTCTGGCCGTGCAGCGTCTTCTCGTAGCTCTGCTCGATGCCGAGCTTGCCGATGTAGTCGGTGCCCTTGTAGTTGGCCTGGTCTTCCTCGGCCCAGTCTTCCATCGCGGTCTTCTCGCGCTGGTTGATGCGGCCGATGTAGCCGAGCACGTGCGAAGCCAGTTCGGCGTGCGGGTAGTTGCGGAACAGCCGGGCCTTGATCTCCACGCCCGGGAAACGGTAGCGCTGCGCGGCGAAGCGCGCGACTTCCTCGTCGCTCAGGCGGGTACGGATCGGAATGGAATCGAAGCTGCGCGAGTCTTCGCGCAGGCGCTTGAAGCGGCGGCGGTCGCGCGGCGAGACCTCGAGCACCTGGGTCAGGCTCTCGATGGTCTCCTCGACGTCGCCCACCTTCGAAGGCGTGATCTCCAGCGTGTAGGCCGAATAGTTGGAGGCCAGCACGATGCCGTTGCGGTCGAGGATCAGGCCGCGGTTGGGCACCACGGGCACGATGGCCGTGCGGTTGCTCTCGGCCTGCTCCGCCAGGTCTTCGTGCCGCACCACCTGCAGGTAGAACAGGCGGGCGCCGAGCAGGCCGAAGGCGAAGAGCACCACGAGGCCGATCACGATCACGCGGCGCTTGAAGCGCGCGAGATCGGCAGCGACGTTGCGGATTTCGGTCATGGCGGCGGAAGTGCGAGCTTAGGCGCGGGCCGTTGCCATGGCAACCGCGGGCCTGGTGAGCGACGAGCTCATAGCGGCCGGTTCTCGTCGGGATCCGGCGTGCGCAGCTGGGGCGCGAGCAGCAAGGCGGTGGCCAGCGGCCACAGCGCAGCCTCCACGGCCGGCGAGATCAGCACGCTCCAGCCCGGAAACACGCCGCCGCCGACCATCCGCGTGATCACCTCGATGAGCTGCGACAGCGCAAAGAGCGGCAGCACCTGCAGCGCCTGCGAGGCCACCGGATACCAGAGCAGGCGCCGGTGGATGGTGATCGCGAAGAAGCCCAGCGTGGTGTAGGACAGCGCATGCTGGCCCAGCATGGAGGCCTGGTGCACGTCCATGCACAGCCCGAAGACGAAGGCCGCGCCGATGCCCACGCGCATCGGCTGGTGCACGCCCCAGAACACGATGGCCAGCGCGAGCAGGTCGGGCATCCAGGCGGCGCGGCCGATCGGGATCATGTTGATGAGCAGCGCCACCACCAGGCTCGCCCACATGAACAGCGGGCTCACGGGCAGCAGGAGTTGCTGTTGTCCTGGACGCTTGATCATCGGGCGCGCTCCGCGGCTTTCTTGTTGTCGGCCTTGTCGGCGGCCTTGTCCGCCTTGCCGGCTGGCCTGGCCTCGGGCTTCTTGCGCACCGCGGCCGCGGGCGCTGCGGGCGGTGGCGCCGAGGGTGCGCCGGTGGGCGCGAGCACCAGCACGTAGCGCGCGGCGGTCACATGGGCCAGCGGCACGCAGTAGATGCGCGCAAAGGCCGAATCGGCCCGGCGCTCGATGCGCTCGATCTTCGCCACCGGCAGGCCGGGCGGATAGACGCCGTCGACGCCGCTGGTGGACAGCAGGTCGCCCTCCTGCAGGTCGGCATTGGCGGCCATGAAGCGCAGCTCGAGTCCGCCGCCATGCGCCGACGCGTCGCCGAAGGCCACGCTGCGCACGCCGGTGCGGGTGTTCTGCACGGGAATGGAAAGATCGCGGTCGATCACCAGCGTGACCTCGCTCGTGAACGGCTGCACCTGCGTCACCTGTCCCAGCACGCCGTGCGCGTCGATCACGGGGGAGCCGGCGGCCACGCCCTGCGTGAGCCCCTGGTCGATGACGATCTTGCGCGTGTAGGGGTCGGCCGCGTCGTACAGCACCTCGGCCGCGCGGCCCGGCGCCTGGGTGGTCTCGCGCAGTTCGAGCAGCGCGCGCAGCCGCGCGTTGTCCTGCGCGAGCGTGTCGGCCTGGCTCGCGCGCTCGGCCTGCAGCATGAGCGCCTTGCGGGCCTCGTCCTCGTTGCGCTGGGCCGTCTGCAGGTCTTCGAAATAGCGGCTGCCGCCCATCACCATCTGCACCGGCTTGAGCGCCAGCCACTGCACCGGGTAGAGCACCGCGCCGACGGCCGCGCGCAGCGGCTGAACCAGATGGAAGCGCGCATCGGCCACCATCAGGAACAGCGAGAGCGCGCCGAAGAAGATCAGCTTGCTGAGTGCCGACTGCCCCTGGTTGAACAGGGGTGGGGCTGTGCGATCGAGCGTGCCCAAGGGCATGGATTCGGCCTAGTTATCACCGCGCTTTGCGCGAGTCACGACACGTGAAAGTAACACACCGCCATTCGCCGGAATACCGCGGAACCGGCTTTGCCGGGCCGCTGGTATTGCCCCCTGCAAGGGGGTTGGCGCAGCGACACGAAGTGCGCGAAGCCTGGGGGTGTGCGTCAGTTACTCGCTCGTGAAGATGCTGCCCAGGCGGTCCATGCGTTCCAGCGCAATGCCGCAACCGCGCACCACGCAGGTCAGCGGATCTTCGGCCACCAGCACCGGCAGGCCGGTTTCCTCGGCCAGCAGGCGGTCCAGGTCGCGCAGCAGCGCGCCGCCGCCGGTCAGCATCATGCCGCGCTCGGCGATGTCGGCGCCCAGTTCGGGCGGCGTCTGCTCCAGCGCGTTCTTCACGGCCGAGACGATGTTGTTGAGCGGATCGGTCAGGGCCTCCAGCACTTCGTTGCTGCTGATCGTGAAGCTGCGCGGCACGCCTTCGGAGAGGTTGCGGCCCTTGACTTCCATCTCCTTGACCTCGGAGCCCGGGAAGGCCGAGCCGATGTTCTTCTTGATGACTTCGGCCGTCGGCTCGCCGATCAGCATGCCGTAGTTGCGGCGGATGTAGTTGATGATGGCTTCGTCGAAGCGGTCGCCGCCCACGCGCACCGAGCCCTTGTAGACCATGCCGCCCAGGCTGATGACGCCCACTTCGGTGGTGCCGCCGCCGATGTCGACCACCATCGAGCCCGAGGCCTCGCTGACGGGCAGGCCGGCGCCGATGGCCGCGGCCATGGGTTCCTCGATCAGGTAGACGGAAGTGGCGCCAGCCGCTTCGGCCGCGTCCTTGATGGCGCGGCGCTCGACCTGGGTCGAGCCGCAGGGCACGCAGATGATGATGCGCGGGCTCGGCGTGAGCAGCGTGCGCGGGTGCACCATCTTGATGAACTGCTTGATCATCTGCTCGGTGATCACGAAGTCGGCAATCACGCCGTCCTTCATCGGGCGGATGGCCTCGATGTTGCCGGGCACCTTGCCCAGCATGGCCTTGGCCTCGCGGCCGACGGCCTGGATCACCTTCTTGCCGTGGGGGCCGCCTTCATGGCGGATGGCGACGACCGAGGGTTCGTCCAGCACGATGCCCTTGTTGCGAGCGAAGATCAGGGTGTTGGCGGTGCCGAGGTCGATCGCCAGGTCGGTGGAAAAGTACCGACGGAAAGCTCCAAACATGTGCGGAATCCTCTGGAGCACGCCTGCGCGTCGGCAGGTCGTCGCTCTGTTTTTTGGGTCGTATGACGGGGTGAATTGATCGTTTTTGGCGCAAAAGCCGGCGCGTTCGCGGGGGTTGCGGCAAAGGCGGGATAATACCCGAATCCCCTCTGAATCCCGTGTTAGCACCCTCTCCGGCGTGCGATTACTTCCGGTTTTTCGACCGGTCCGACCCATGTCACTTTCCGCTTCAGATATTGCACGCATCGCCTCCCTGGCGCGGCTGCAGCTTGCTTCCGACGAAAGCGAGCGCATGCTCAGCCAGATCAACGGCTTTTTTGACCTGGTCGAGCGCATGCGTTCGGTCGACACCGCCGGGGTGGAGCCGCTGGCCCATCCGGTGGCGGCCGTGGAGGACGTCACGCTGCGCCTGCGCGACGACGTGGCGAGCGAGCCCGACAACCGGGAAGCCAACCAGAAGAGCGCCCCGGCCGTCGAAGCCGGCCTGTTCCTCGTGCCGAAAGTGATCGAATGAGCGGCGAATTGCATCAAATGGGGGTGGTCGCCCTGGCCAAGGCCCTGGCCGACCGCAAGGTTTCTGCCGTCGAGGCCTCGCAGGTCTTCCTGGGCCGCATGAAGGCCCACGAATCGCTCGGCACCTTCGTCGACGTGAACGAGGAAGTCACGCTGGCCCAGGCCCGCGCGGCCGACGCGCTCATTGCCAAGGGCAACGCGCCCGCACTGGCCGGCGTGCCGATCGCGCACAAGGACATCTTCGTCACCACCGATTTCGCCACCACCGCCGGCTCCAGGATGCTCGCG
This sequence comes from Variovorax sp. SPNA7, assembly GCF_033807855.1. Taxonomy (NCBI): domain Bacteria; kingdom Pseudomonadati; phylum Pseudomonadota; class Betaproteobacteria; order Burkholderiales; family Comamonadaceae; genus Variovorax; species Variovorax sp. SPNA7. Next base: position 329,839 of record NZ_CP138513.1, on the reverse strand, counting down.
GGCTACCGCTCGCCCTTCGATGCCACCGTGGTCAAGCGCCTGGCCGAGGCCGGCGCGGTCACGCTGGGCAAGCTCAGCTGCGACGAATTCGCGATGGGCTCGGCCAACGAGAACGTCGCCGTGCCCGCCGTGGGCCACGACAAGGCCGTGCCGGTGCAGAACCCGTGGAACCGCGAGCGCATTCCGGGTGGCTCCTCGGGCGCCAGCGCCGCGGCCGTGGCGGCGCGCCTCGCGCCTGCGGCCACCGGCACCGACACCGGCGGCTCGATCCGCCAGCCGGCCTCGTTCTGCGGCATCACCGGCATCAAGCCGACCTACGGCCGCGCCTCGCGCTACGGCATGGTGGCCTTCGCATCGAGCCTCGACCAGGCCGGCCCGATGGCCCGCTCGGCCGAGGACTGCGCGCTGCTGCTGTCGGCCTTCTGCGGCCCCGACCTGGACCGCGACTCGACCTCGCTCGACAAGCCCGCCGAAGACTTCGGCCGCTCGCTGAACGGTTCGCTCGAAGGCCTGCGCATCGGCGTGCCGAAGGAGTTCTTCGGCGAAGGCGTGGCGCCCAGCGTGCGCGCGGCCATCGATGCGGCGCTCGCGCAGTACGAGAAGCTCGGCGCCAGACGCGTCGAAGTCACGCTGCCGCTCACCGAACTCTCGATTCCCGTGTACTACATCCTGGCCGCGGCTGAAGCCTCGAGCAACCTGAGCCGCTTCGACGGCGTCAAGTTCGGCCACCGCGCCAAGCAGTACAAGGACCTGGCCGACATGTACGAGCGCACGCGCGCCGAAGGTTTCGGTGACGAGGTCAAGCGCCGCATCATGATCGGCACCTACGTGCTTTCGCACGGCTACTACGACGCCTACTACCTGCAGGCGCAGAAGGTGCGCCGCATGATCGCCGACGATTTCCAGCAGGCCTTCAGGCAGTGCGACGTGATCGCCGGCCCGGCCGCGCCGACCACCGCCTGGAAGATCGGCGAGCACGGCGGCGATCCGGTGGCCGACTACCTGGCCGACATCTTCACGCTGCCCGCCTCGCTGGCCGGCCTGCCGGGCATGAGCGTGCCCGCGGGCTTCGATTCCGGCATGCCCGTCGGTTTGCAGCTGATCGGCAACTACTTCGGCGAAGCGAAGCTGCTGAACGCAGCCCACCGCTTCCAGCAAGCCACCGACTGGCACATGCGCACGCCGGAGGGCTTTTGAAATGAGCGAACCCGTGAACACTTTCGAAGCACAGCAAGAAGGCCGCCCGACCGGCCCGCTGGTGCGCGGCTATGAAGTCATCATCGGCTTCGAGACGCATGCGCAACTCTCGACCGCGAGCAAGATCTTCAGCCGCGCCTCCACCGCCTTCGGCGCCGAGCCCAACACGCAGGCCTGCGCGGTCGACCTCGCGCTGCCCGGCACGCTGCCCGTGATGAACAAGGGCGCGGTCGAACGCGCCATCAAGCTGGGCCTCGCGCTCGGCTCGCACATTGCGCCGCGCAGCGTGTTCGCGCGCAAGAACTACTTCTACCCCGACCTGCCCAAGGGCTACCAGATCAGCCAGTACGAGATCCCGGTGGTGCAGGGCGGCTCCGTCTCGTTCTTCCTCGGCGAAGAAAAGAAGACCGTGCGCCTGGTGCGCGCCCACCTCGAGGAAGACGCGGGCAAGTCGCTGCACGAGAACTTCATCGGCCAGAGCGGCATCGACCTGAACCGCGCCGGCACGCCGCTCCTGGAGATCGTGACCGAGCCCGACATGCGCTCCACCGCCGAGGCCGTGGCCTATGCGCGCGAGCTGCACAAGATCGTCACCTGGATCGGCATCTGCGACGGCAACATGCAGGAAGGGAGCTTCCGCTGCGACGCCAACGTGTCGGTGCGCAAGCCCGGCGAGAAGCTCGGCACGCGGCGCGAGATCAAGAACCTGAACAGCTTCAAGTTCATGCAGCAGGCGATCGACTACGAGATCAACTCGCAGATCAACGAGCTGGAAGACGGCCGCAAGATCGAGCAGGCCACCGTGCTGTTCGACCCCGACACCGGCGAGACGCGCACCATGCGCACCAAGGAAGACGCGGCCGACTACCGCTACTTTCCCGACCCCGACCTGCCGCCGCTGGCCATCGAGGCCGAGTGGATCGAACGCGTGCGCGCCACCATGCCCGAGCTGCCGCGCGCCATGGCCGAGCGCTATGTGCGCGACCACGGCATGTCCGAATACGACGCGGCGCAGCTCACGCAGAGCCCGGCGCTCGCGCGCTATTTCGACGACGCGGTGAAGGCCGGCGCGACGCCCAAGCTCGCGAGCAACTGGATCACCGGCGAAATGGCGCGCCGCCTGAACGCGCAGGAGATCGGCATCGAGGCCGCGCCCGTCACGGCGCAGCAGCTGGCGCAACTGGTCGGGCGCATTGCCGACGGCACGCTGCCCAACAACGCCGCGCGCCAGGTGTTCGACGCGCTCTGGACCGGCGAAGGCAGCGATGTCGACGCCATCATCGAGGCCAAGGACCTGAAGCCCATGAGCGACACCGGTGCGCTCGACAAGATCCTGGACGAAGTGATCGCAAAGAACGCGAAGAACGTCGAGGAATACCGCGGCGGCAAGGAAAAGGCGCTCAACGGCCTCGTGGGCCAGGTGATGAAGGCCAGTGGTGGCAAGGCGAACCCGGCGCAGGTGACCGAGCTGCTCAAGGCAAAGCTGGGCTGACGCTGGCCCTCAGCGTTTGCTGAGGCCGTTCTGGGGGGCCCAGAGCGGCTTGAGGCGCGTGCGCTCCTCGTCGAAGCGCGCGTTGACGCGCTTCTTCTCGTCTTCCTGCTCGCCGATGAAGCGGTTCTGCACCGCCACGCTCTGCGCGTTGTCCTCGAGCTTGCGGCGCACGGCGCCGGGCGCCTTGCTCACGTCGTGCTTGTAGAACTCGAGCTCCTCGTCGACCTTCCGGCGGTCTTCGGCGAGTTCGACCAGGCGCTTCTTCGCGGCCTGGATCACCGCGTCGATCTGCACCAGTGCCTCGGCACGCTCGCGGTCATGCACCTCGGCGTTGGGATAGCGCACCAGCAGTGCGCGTTCGCGGCGGCGCTCGTCGGTCAGGCGCGCGGCCTGCAAGGCGGCCTCGCGGGCGCGGTCTTCGCGCTCGGCCAGTTCACGGGCCGTGTAGGTGGGCTCGAGCCGGCGGCGCGTGGTGCCGCTCGGGTTCAGTTCGCGCTGCTCGCGGTCGATGCATTCGGCAATCGGGCGGTCGGCCGTGAGCGTGCGGCCGCGCGCATCGGTGCATGAATAAATGCCGGCGGCCGGCGCCGGTGCGGGCTGCGCCGGCGCCGCGCCGGCCCACAGTGCCATCATCAGCAGCACCCAGGGGGCTGCGAACGGCCGGGCCGCCAGGTCGAGCTTGCGCTTGGGCACGGCGTCGATCTCAGCTGGCGCCGTAGCGCGCCCGGTAGGCGAGCACCCGCTCGCGATGCACGCCCAGGTCGGCGGCGGCACTGCCCGAGAGATAGTTCAGCAGGTCGTCGAGCGTGGCAATGGCCACCACCTGCAGGCCCAGCTGGTTGCGCACGTACTGCACGGCGCTGTGGTCCACGTCGACGCCGTTCTCGGTGGCTTTTTCCTGCCGGTCGAGCGCAATGGCCACGGCGTGCGGCGTGGCGCCCGCGGCCTCGATGGCGGCAATGGATTCGCGCACCGCGGTGCCGGCCGACATCACGTCGTCGACGATCAGCACGCGGCCCTTGAGCGGCGCACCCACCAGGTTGCCGCCTTCGCCGTGCGCCTTGGCTTCCTTGCGGTTGTAGGCAAAGGGATGGTTGCGCCCGCGCCGGGCCAGTTCGGCCGCCACCGTGGCGCCCAGCGGAATGCCCTTGTAGGCGGGGCCGAAGATCATGTCGAACTCGACGCCGCTCTCGATCAGCCGGTCTGCATAGAATCCGGCGAGCCGCGCGATCTTGGCGCCATCGTCGAAGAGCCCCGAATTGAAGAAATAGGGGCTCATTCGCCCGGCCTTGGTCTTGAACTCGCCAAAGCGCAGCACCCCTGCGTCGAGTGCGAACTGGACGAAATCCTGCGCCACCGCGCTGCCTTGCACACCATCTACAGCCATCGGAAATTCCTTGTGTTCAAACTGACCAGCCTCAATCTCAATGGCCTGCGTTCGGCCGCCACGAAGGGGGTGGCGGACTGGGTGGCCGAACTTGCGCCGGATTGTATTTGCATGCAGGAGATCCGGGTGCAGGCGAGCGACATCGAGGGCCGCTTCGAGGAAATGGCCGGCCTCAAGGGCCATTTCCATTTCGCCGAGAAAAAGGGCTACGCCGGCACCGCGATCTACACCCGCCACGCGCCGAGCGCCGTGGTGGTGGGCTGGGGCGACGCCGAATTCGACGCCGAGGGCCGGTATCTCGAACTGCGCTTCGACACGCCCCAGCGCAAGCTCTCGATCATCAGCTGCTATTTTCCGAGCGGCAGCTCGGGCGAGGAGCGGCAGGAAGCCAAGTTCCGCTTCCTGAAGGGCTTCTTTCCGCACCTCACCGCGCTCAAGAAAGAGCGCGAATTCATCCTTTGCGGCGACATCAACATCGCCCACAAGGAAATCGACCTCAAGAACTGGCGCGGCAACCAGAAGAACAGCGGCTTCCTGCCCGAGGAGCGCGCCTGGATGACCCGGCTGCTCGACGCCGGCACCGACGGCGCGGGCTTGGTGGACGTCTACCGCCTGCTCAAGCCCGACACCACCGCCGAGGCCTACACCTGGTGGAGCAACCGCGGCCAGGCCTACGCGAACAACGTGGGATGGCGGCTGGACTACCACCTGGCCACGCCGGCCCTGGGCGCGCTCGCGCGCAGCGAGCAGATCTACAAGACCATCAAGTTCAGCGACCACGCGCCGATCACGGTGGACTACGACTTCACGCTGTAGAAGGGCCGCTCAGCGCGGCGCCGCCTTGCCCGCGTGCCGCGCCAGGTGCACCTGGTGCAGCGTGATCTTGCGCACCTCCGCCTGGCTGGTCTCGATGTGCGCGCGCAGCAGCATCGCGGCCTGCTCGCCGCGGTTGGCGCGAACGGCCTTCAAGATCTTGGCGTGCTCTTCATACGTGGCGTCGATGCGCGGCTGCTGCGTGAAGTCGAGCCGGCGGATGATGCGGATGCGCTCGGTCACGTCGCCATGCACGCGCGCCATCTCGGCGTTGCCCGCCGCGGCCACGAGCGCGCAGTGAAAGGCCTCGTCCCACTGCGCCACCTGCGCGGTGTCGCTGCTGCGCTGGGCGGCGGGCACGAGCCAGATCTCGGCCAGCGCGTCGAGCAGGCTGCGGTCGACGCGGCGGTCGGCTTCGCAGAGGCGGTGCACCGCGGTGGTCTCGAGCACCATGCGCAGGTCGTAGAGCTGCTCGAACTGGTCGAAGTCGAAGGGCAGCACGCGCCAGCCGCTGCGGAACAGCACCTCGACGAAGCCCTCCTGCTGCAGGCGGAACAGCGCCTGCCGCACCGGCGTGCGCGAGACGCCGAGCCGGTCGCTGATCTCGTTTTCGGTGAAGCGGTCGCCGGGCACGAGGATGAAATCGGCCACGTCGCGCTTGAGCTGCGCGTAGACCTCGTCGGCCCGCGTGCGGAAAACGGTGGCGTCGGAAGCGGGGGCGGGCGAAGCGGAGCGGGGTCGGGCGGTAGACACGTGGGGAATGGTAGTCGCAGTCATTGCCCCTGTCCGAGCGCCGCCAGCAGCGCGCTGCTCGGCGCGGTCCAGCCCACGATCGCGCCCTGCGCGCGGACCATCTCGAGCGTGGCCGCCTTGAAGGCCGGAAAGTAGCTTTCGGTGCAGTCTTCGAGCAGCAGGCTGTCGTAGCCGCGGTCGTTGGCCTCACGCATGCTGGTCTGCACGCAGACCTCGGTGGTGACGCCGCCGAACAGCAGGTGCGTGATGCCGCGGCGTTGCAGCAGTTCATGCAGGCCGGTGGCGTAGAACGCGCCCTTGCCGGGCTTGTCGATGACGATCTCGCCGTCCACGGGCGCCAGCGCATCGATGATCTGGTTGCCGGGTTCGCCCGCGACGAGGATGCGGCCCATCGGGCCTTCGTCGCCGATGCGCAGGCTCGGGTTGCCGCGGTTGCGCTTGGCAGGCGGGCAATCGGAAAGATCCGCCTTGTGCGCCTCGCGCGTGTGGACCACGAGGCCGCCGGCCTTTCGCCATGCCTGCAACGCCGCTTTTGTGGCCGGAACGATCGCTTCGAGCAGCGACACATCGTTGCCCAGCGTTTCACCGAAGCCGCCGGGCTCGATGAAGTCGCGCTGCATGTCGATGAGGACCAGGGCGGTGTTCTTCAGCTCGAAGTCATAGGGAAATGGGTTGGCAGTTTCTATGCGCATGCTGGTTCTCGCTGTTTTCCATGCCTGGGGTTCGGCGATGAGCGGTGTGCCCCTGGCCGGCCGACGTCACCGGCCCTTCGGGCTGCCCTGCGCTGCTCACGACAGGCGGGGTCTCGCCCAAACTCGCTTCGCTCAAACAAGGGCGAGCCCTGATCCGCCTGTCGCTGCGCTGCTCGGCGGTGCCTCAACGGCCGGCCAGGGGCACACCGCTCATCGCCTCGGACGCACCGGGGGCAAACACTCCACCTCGGAGCCCGGTGTGTGGTGCGGGGCGGGCGGCCCCTCTGTGCCGCCGAGGAGCGCAGCGTTTCGCGGATCAGGGCTCGCAGCTGTTTGAGCGAAGCGAGTTCTGCGAGACCCCGCGAAACGCGAGCACCGCAGGGCAGCCGCGAAGCGGCCGGCACAGTGGGGCCGACCGCGCCGCACCGCGCACCGGGCGGCCCCGCAACAGCTGCCAGGGCACTCATGCCGCAACCTTCAACGGCTCATGGTGCCCCCCACCCATGTGCGCCCCGATCACATGCCTCTCTGCCCCCGCAGCCGAAGTCTCGAACACGATCCGCCCCTCGCTCATCACGACGATGCGGTCGGCCAGCTCCAGCAGCTCGTCGAGGTCCTCGCTGATCAGCAGCACCGCCCCGCCCTTCTCGCGCACCTGCACGATGCGCTCGTGGATCTCGGCCACGGCCGCGAAGTCCAGGCCGAACACCGGGTTGGCCGCGATCAGCACGTTGATGTCGCCGGCCAGCTCGCGCGCCAGCACCGCGCGCTGCACGTTGCCGCCAGACAGGCTGCGGATCGGCGCACCCTCGCCCTGCGTCTTCACGCCGTATTCGGCAATCCACTCGCGCGCCCGGTTGCGCCAGAACGGGAAGTTCAGCACGCCGCCGCGCGACAGCGGCGGCCGGTCGAAATCGCGCAGCGCCATGTTCTCGGCCACGCTGAGGTCGCCCACGCAGGCATTGCGCAAAGGCTCCTCGGGCAGGCTGCGGACCTTGAGGCTGCGGTTCTCTGCGCGGCGCGCGCTGTAGGGCTGGCCCATCACGCTCACCCTGCCGGCCAGCCGCGCGCGCTGCCCGACCAGCGCCTCGACCAGTTCGCGCTGGCCGTTGCCCGAGACGCCCGCCACGCCGAGGATCTCGCCCGCGCGCACCGCGAGGCTCAGCCCGTGCAGCGCGAGCGTGCCGCGATCGCCCTGCGCCTCGAGGCCTTCGACCCTCAACGCGACGGACGCCGCATCGGGCACCGGTTTTCTCGCGACAGGCGATGAAGCCGGCGCAGGCGCCGAAGCGCCCTCGCCACCCATCATGGCCTGCGCCAGCTGCGCCGGGTTCGTGTCCGCCACGCGGCAGTGGTGCACCGCCTTGCCGCGGCGCAGCACCGTCACGCTGTCGGCGTACGCCATCACCTCGCGGAACTTGTGCGTGATGATGAGCACCGTGCACAGGCCGCTCTTCGCGAACTCGCGCACATGGCCCAGCACCTCGTCGGCCTCCTGCGGCGTGAGCACCGAGGTCGGCTCGTCGAGGATCAGCAGGCGCGGCCTCAGGTACAGCTGCTTGAGCAGTTCGAGCTTCTGCTTCTCGCCCGCCGCGAGTTCGGATGGCCGTGCATCGAGGTCGAGGCTGAAGGGCGTGGTCGCAAGAAAATTCCTGAGCTCCGCGCGTTTCGCCTTCCAGTCGATCAGCGCCGGTGTCTTGCCGCCCGCGAGCAGCAGGTTCTCGGCCACCGTCATGCCCGGCGCCAGCGTGAAGTGCTGGTAGACCATGCCGATGCCGAGCGCGCGCGCCACGATCGGGTTGGCAATGTCCTGCTCGCGCCCGTCGATCAGGATGCTGCCCTCCTCTGCGCGCTGGAAGCCCGCCACGCATTTCACCAGCGTGCTCTTGCCCGCACCGTTCTCGCCGAGCAGCGCATGCACCGTGCCGGGCTCGACTCGCATCGTCACGCGGTCCATCGCGGTGAAGGCGCCGAAGCGCTTGGTCAGCGCGTAGGTGTCGAGCGCGAGCGCGCCGCTGCCCGCAGGCAGTGCGCCGATGGCGTGGGGCGTGGGGTCGGCCATGCCTTCGTCAGTCCAGCGCAGCCAGCAGTGCCTGCGAGCTGGCATGCGCGCCGAACACGCCGCCCTGCATCGTGATCATCTTCAGCGCCGCCAGGTGGTTGCCGTGGTCGGTGGCGGCCGTGCAGTCCGACAGCAGCAGGCATTCGAAGCCGCGGTCGTTGGCATCGCGCATCGTGGTGTGCACGCACACGTCGGTGGTGATGCCCGCGAGGATGAGGTTCTCGATGCCGCGCGTGCGCAGGATCAATTCCAGGTCGGTGGCATAGAACGAGCCCTTGCCGGGCTTGTCGATCACCACCTCGCCGGGCAGCGGCGCGAGTTCGGGAATGATCTCCCAGCCCGGCTCGCCGCGCACCAGGATGCGCCCGCATGGCCCGTCGTCGCCAATGCCCACGCCGTTGGCGCCGATCTGGCGCGAGCGCCAGCGCTTGTTGGCGGGCAGGTCGGCCAGGTCGGGCCGGTGGCCTTCGCGCGTGTGGATGATGTGGAAGCCCAGCGGCCGCAGCGCCGCGAGCGTGCGCGCGATCGGCTGGATCGGCGCCTGCACCAGCGAGAGGTCGTAGCCCATCACGTCGACGTAGCCGCCCTTGCCGCAGAAGTCGGTCTGCATGTCGATCACGACGAGCGCGGTGTTGCCGGGCCGCAGGTCGCCGTTGTAGGGCCAGCCATAGGGCTCGGCGGCCACGTGGCGGGGAGATGTGGTGTTCGCCATGGGATTCAGCTCCTTGTCGATGAAAGTTCGCCCGGCGCACCGGCGGCGGCCGTGCCGGGCCTGCAGGTGAACACCAGGATCACCAGCGTGAGCACATAGGGCACGGTGTTGAACAGGTGGTAGCCCCAGCCGATGCCGATGGATTGCAGCGCCGGTCCGATGGCGCCGGCCCCGCCGAAGAGCAGCGCCGCGCCCACGCAGCGCAGCGGGCTCCAGCGCGCGAAGATCACGAGCGCCACCGCGATCAGTCCCTGGCCGCTGGAGATGCCTTCGTTCCAGCTGCCCGGATAGAACAGCGTGAGCGACGCGCCGCCGAGCCCCGCGATGAAGCCGCCGGCCGTGGTCGCCGCAATGCGCAGGCCCGAGACCGAATAGCCGAGCGCGCGCGTCGCCTGCGCCGAATCGCCGGCCATGCGCACCAGGAGGCCGGCCCGCGTGCGCGCAAAGCCCCACCACAGCAGCACCGCCAGCGCCACGCCGATCGGCACCAGCGCATTGAGCTGCAGCGCCGAGCGCACCACCGTGTTGTCGCTCCAGAAGCCCAGCGGTATCGCGGGAATCTGCGGCGCCTGCGGCTGGATCAGCGGCTTGCCCAGGTAGAACGCGAGCCCGGTGCCGAGCAGCATCAGCGCGATGCCGGTCGCCACGTCGTTCACGCGGTCGAGCGAGCACAAAAGGCCATGCAGCAGCGCGAGCGCCGCCCCGGCCAGCGCGCCGATCAGCACGCCGAGCCAGGCCGAATCGGTGAGGTACGCACCGCCGAAGGCCGCCATCGCCGAGAGCACCAGCACGCCTTCGAGCCCGAGGTTGATGCGGCCCGACTTTTCGGTGAGGCATTCGCCCAGGCTCACGAAAAGAAACGGCGCGCCCACGCGCAGCGCACCACCGACGATGCCGGCCGCGAGCGCGATCCACTGGTCCGCGCTCATCGCACCACCCCCGCGCCGCGCGGCACGCGCGCGCGCAGCGCGTTCCAGTCGACCATGCGCAAGCCCTCGCTCGCAAGGATCAGCACAAAGGCCATGCCCTGCAGCACCAGCACCGAGGCATCGGGCAGCCCGAGCCGCCGCTGCAGCAGGCTGCCGGCCGCGCCGAAGCCGCCGAACAGGATCGCCACCGGCACGATGGCCACCGGGTTGTGCCGCGCGATGAACGACACCAGGATGCCCGCATAGCCGTAGCCCGCGATCAACGAGGCATTGGCGTTGGTGTGCACCGCCGCCACCTCGACCGCGCCCGCGAGCCCCGCGCAGGCGCCGCCGAGCCCGCAGGCCCCTAGGATGAGCCGCGTGGCCGGCAGTCCCACGAGCTGCGCGGTGCGCGGATTGCCGCCCACCACGCGCACCGAAAAGCCCGAGGCGGTGGCGCGCAGCCACCACCCGAGCGCCAGGCAGGCGACGACGCCGATCACCAGGCCCCAGTGCACGTCCGAGCCGCCGATGCCGCCGATCAGCAGCCCGTCGGCCAGCGCATGGGTCGAGGGCTTGTTGAGGCTCGCCGGATCGCGCAGCGGCCCTTCGACCAGGTGCTTGAAGATGCCGATGGCGATGTAGGCCAGCAGCAGGCTGCTGATGGTTTCGTTGATGCCGCGGTACTGGCGCAGCCAGCCCGCAAGTGCGATCCACAGCGCGCCGGCCATTGCGCCCGCGAAGCAGACCGCCACCGTGCCCGCGGCATTGCCCGGCAGCGGCACCGCATGCGCGAGTGCGGCCGAGGCCAGGCCGCCCAGCACCAGCGCGCCTTCGCCGCCGATGACGATGAGACCCGCGCGCGCCGGCAGCGCCACGCACAGCGCGGCGAGCATCAGCGGCGCTGCGCGCTGCAGGGTGTTCTGCCAGGAGAACCAGTCGCCGAACGCGCCCTTGAAGAGCGTCGCCCAGACCTCCAGCGGATCAACGCCGGCAAAGGCCGCGAGCACGCCGAACAGCAGCAGCGCCGCCGCAATGGCGAACACCGGCAGGGCGAATTCCTTGAGCGCTTGGCGCATGGCGTGCGGGCCTGTGCGGCGGCGATCAGGCCTGGCCGATCACGCCTTCGACCAGGTAGTTCATCTTTTCGAGTTCCAGGTCGGTCTGCTTGAGCACCTTGCCGGCGGGCACCACGACCGCGCCCTTGTTGTCCTTGATGCCGTCCTTGAAGATGTCGAAGCTGCCCGCGACCATCTTCGCCTTGATCTCGTCGGCCTGCTTCTTCGCGGCGTCCGGCACCATCGGGCCGTAGGCCGACATCTTCACGTAGCCTTCCTTCAGTCCGCCGCGCAGGAAGTTGGGATGCGGCTTGCCGGCCTGCGCGGCCTCGATGGCGGTCTTGTAGGCCGTGAGCCAGTTCCATTCGGCACCAGTGAGGTACGCGTTGGGCGCGAGCTTGGCCTGGCTCGCGTGGTAGCCGCAGACCATCTTGCCGCGCTTGGCCGCCGTCTCGACCACCACCTTGGGACCGTCGACGTGCATGGTGAAGACATCGCAGCCCTGGTCGGCCAGGCTGTTGGTGGCCTCGGCTTCCTTCACGGCCATCGACCAGTCGCCGGTGAAGATCACGCTGCAGGTGATGTTCGGCTTGACCGAGCGCGCACCCAGCGTGAAGGCGTTGATGTTGCGCAGCACCTGCGGAATCGGCTTGGCGGCGACGAAGGCGATCTTGTTGCTCTTGGTCATGTGCGCCGCGATCACGCCGTTCAGGAACTGGCACTCGTCGATGTAGCCGAAGAAGCTGCCCGCGTTCTTCGGGTGCTTGCCTTCGGTCCAGAGGCCGCCGCAGTGCGAGAAGCGCACGTCGGGATTCTTGGGCGCCACGGCCAGGATGTGCGGGTCGAAGTAGCCGAACGAAGTGGGGAACAGCAGCTTGGCGCCGTCCTGCGAGATCATGCCGGCCATGGTCTTCTGCACCGCGGCGGTCTCGGGCACGTTCTCTTCCTCGACCACCTTGATGCCGGGCAGCTTCTTGATCTCGGCGGCCGCCATGGCGTGCGCCTGGTTGTAGCCGTAGTCGTCGCGTGCGCCGACGTAGATCACGCCGACGGTCAGCGGCTTGCCTTGTGCGCCGGCGAGCGCGCTCCAGCCTCCGAGGGTGCCGGCGGCGCCCAGCGCAGCCAGGGACTTGAGGGAATCGCGGCGATTGATCGGGCTTGTCATGGCGGTTCTTTCCAGAGGTTGAAGGGAGTGCAAAAAATGTGCCCCGGCTCAGCCCGGCAGGCTCACGTGGGCGGCGACCACGCGCCAGCCGTCGGCCGTGCGCAGCCAGGTCTGGCTCTGCCGGCCGACAGCGGTGGCGCCTTCGCGCCGGAACTCGCAGTTGGCGGTGGCAAAGTCGCGGCCGAAGGTGGTGATGACGGTGCGCAGCAACTCGCGCGGCGGGCTCTGCACCGGCAGCGAGGCGCGAAAGGCGCTGATGGCGGCATGGCCGTAGTGGCTCTCCGAGAAACCGTAGCGCAGCGTGTGCGGGCTGCTCCAGAACAGTTCGTCGAGCACCGCGGGCTGGTTGGCCATGAGCGCTTGCTCGTAGCGCGCGAACACGGCCGTCATTTCGGCAAGCACCTCGGGAATGTTGATCTCGGGCGTCACCGGCGGACCTCGCGCTGGAAGATGTCGAGGCTGAGCTTCTTGGTTGCGACGAAGCTCTCGGTGCTCAGGGTCTCGACCGTGCGCGGCCGCGCATCGCCGTAGCGCAGGATCTCGGCCACCCCGGTGGGCCGCTTGGTCAGCAGCAGCACCTCGTCGGCCAGGTACACGGCCTCTTCGAGGTCGTGCGACACCAAGAGCATGGTGGTGCCGGTCTGCATGAACACCTCCTGCAGCTTCTCGCGGATGAACAGCGTCATCTCGAAGTCGAGCGCCGAAAAAGGCTCGTCCAGAAACAGCACCTCGGGCTTGGGCGCGAGCGCGCGCATGATCGATGCGGTCTGCTGCTGGCCGCCCGAGAGCTCGTACGGAAAGCGCTTCAAGTCGAACTTCACGTCGAACGACGCCACCAGTTCTTCCATGCGGCGGTCGACCTCGGCCTTGCTGCGGCCTTCGAGCTTCAGCGGGTAGGCGATGTTGTCGATGGTGCGCATCCACGGGAACATCGCCTCGCGGTAGTTCTGGAATACGTAGCCGATCTTGGTGTCCTTGCGCTCCTTGCCGTCGAACAGGATCTCGCCCGAATCGATGGGAACCAGCCCCGCGATCATGTTGATGAGCGTGGACTTGCCGCAGCCGTTGGGCCCGAACACCGAGACGATCCGGTGCTTGGGGATGTCGAGGTCGAAGTTCTCGTACAGCGGCCAGCCCGCGAAGTACTTGGTGAGGCCGCGGATGGTGATGTGCGTGCCGGCCGGGCCGGGCCTGAAAACCGGCTTGGGCACGTCGGCATACACCGGTCCGTTGACGACGATGTCGGGCGTGGCTTTCATCTTCCGCTCCAATGCACGATGCGGCGCTCGGCAACGAGGAAGAGGATGTTGAGCGCATAGCCCAGCGCGCCCGCCGCAAGAATGGCCGCATACATGCTCTTCACGTTGAGCACCTGTTGTGCATCGATGATGCGGTGGCCGAGGCCGGTGTCGGAGCCGATGAACATCTCGGCCACGATGACGATCACCAGTGCCATCGACACCGCCGAGCGCAGGCCCACGAAGCTGGGCTGCAGGCTTTCCCACACCAGCACGTCCTTGAAGATCTGCCAGCGCGAGGCGCCCATGACGCGCGCCGCCATCACGCGCTGCTTGCGCGCGTTGATGACGCCGTAGGCGCTGTTGAACACCACGATCAGCAGCGCGCCGAAGGCCGCGATCGCCACCTTGTTGACGTCCGACACGCCAAAGATCAGCAGGAACAGCGGGATCAGCGCAGACGAAGGCGTGGAGCGGAAGAAGTCGATCAGGAACTCGACGCTGCGGTAGGCGCGCTCGTTGCTGCCGAGCAGCACGCCCAGCGGCACGCCGACCACCGCCGCAATCGCGAAGGCCTGCAGCGTGCGCCACACGGTCATCGCGAAGTCGGTGAGCAGCGGCCCGCCCGCGAGCCCCGTGATGAGCGCCGCAACGGTGTCGGCGGGCGTGGGCAAGAGGATCGGCTTGATGAAGCCCAGGCGCACCGCCAGGTCCCACACGATGAACAGCACCACGGGGCCGATGAAGGGCAGCAGCCGGTCGCGCAGCGGCGGCTTCGGCGCCGAGGTGGCGCTGCCATCGGCCGGCGGTGTCCACGGCGCGGCCGTGGTCGTGCTTGCGTCGGCCATGGTCAGGCTTTGTAGAGCAGGCCGTCCACCAGCACCTTCTTCTCGAAGATGCCTTTCTCGGTGAACAGGTCGTAGAACTTCTGGAAGTACGCGACGTCGCTCGGCTTGAACTCGTTGTAGAGCATGTACGAGGCGAGCGGCACTTCGGCCGTGAGGCTGCCTTCGATGGCGGTGTAGCCCTTCATGTGCTGGCGCGCGTCGTCGGGCTTGCTGCGCACCAACTCCACGCCGCGCGCATAGGCGGCGATGTACTTTTTTGCCACTTCGGGGTTCTTCTTGATGAACTCGCTGGTGAGGCTGGCCGCGCCGCCGTGCCAGGGCGCCATCGGATCGCCGAGGATGTACTTGGCGACCACGCCGGCCTCGATGACACGCGTGGTGCCGTTCATGCGGCCCACGGTGCCGGTGGGCTCGAGCGTGTAGCAGGCGTCGACCTGGCCCGCGACGAGCGCGGCCACATGCTGGCCGATGGGAAGCTCGCTCACGGTGGCGCCCTTGGCGCCCGCGCGCTCGAGCATGGTCTTGCACAGCGTCACGTTCTGGATGCCGGGGCCGGACGCGATCTTCTTGCCGGCCAGTTCGGCCACGGTCTTGATCGGGCTGTCCTTGGCGACGATGAATTCGTCGAGCACGAACCTGGCGTTGCTCGGGTTGGTGCAGAAGATCTTGAACAGCCCCGGCTGCGCGATCTCGCCGATGGCGAGGTTGGCCGAGCCCGTGCCGTTGGAGCTGCCGTCGCAGCGGCCCGCGAGCATGCCTTCCATGACCTGCTGCGCGCCCGCGAACTTGAGCGGCTCCACCTCCAGGCCCGCTTCCTTGAAGTAGCCGCGGTCGACCGCGGCAAAGAAGGGCAGGCCCGCGGCCACGGGCCAGAAGCCGATGCGGATCTTGGGCGCGGCCTGCGCGCGCACGATGGCAGGCGCGGCCAGCACGGCCAGCCCCGCGGCGCCGGCCTGCAGCAGTTGGCGGCGCGACGCAGCGGCGGCCGCGGGCGATTTCTCAGGGGTGCTCATGAAGACTCCTCGATCGGTCAGGTTGGAATGGCTTGGGAAGAGGCCGCAGCGCGGCTCGCGATGTAGGCGCGCCAGCCGCCGTGGTGGCTCACGTCCTCGGCATCGGCCAGCGCATGGCCCTCGCAGATGAAGCCGTGCACCCAGCTGCCGTCGGCGAGCTCGACGCTGCCCAGGCCCAGCGGAGGCGGGATCAGCGCCAGGAAGCTGCCGACCTCGGCCACGGGCACGGACCACACTTCGAGCGCGATGGCGGTTCCGCCCACGGCGCTGCGCTGCAGCCCCGGCTTGGGCGGCATGGTGCCCGGCAAGGCGTGCAGGCGGTAGCGCGGCGCGGTGGTGGTGGCATGCAGCAGCGTGGCGCCGCGTTCGGTGAGCTGGCCGTTGAGCGGCATGCCCGAGAGGTGCGCGCCGACGACGGCGATGGGCATGGCCTGCACTGGCGAAGCGCCCAGGCCCGGAATGGGGCGCGGCTCGGGCAGCGGCAGGCCCGTGGCGCCCTGCGGCAGGCCGGTGGCGTGGTGATAGCGCTGGCCCAGTTCGGCCAGCGCAAGATCGCTGCCGCACGGGCCGATCAGCGTGATGCCGAAGGGCAGGCCGTCGGCACGCAGCGAGCTCGGTACCGAGATGGCGGCGTAGTCCAGCAGGTTGACGAAGTTGGTGTACGCGCCGAGGTTGCGGTTGAGCACCACGGGGTCGGCGCGCATCTGTTCGCGCGTGTAGTGCGTGGGCGCGGTCGGCACCAGCAGCAGGTCGATGCCGCGCCACATCGGCTCGACCTGCTGCCCGATGGCACGCAGGCGGGTCTGCGCCTCGAACACGTCGGCGGCGCTGTAGCCGCGGCCGCTTTCGAGGATGCCGCGCACCGGCTCGATCACCTGGGAGCCGTGCGCATCGAAGAACCCGCGCACCGCCGCATAGCGCTCGGCCACGAGCGCGCTCTCGTAGAGCAGCGCGGCGGCCTCGGCCAGCGGCGCATAGGGAATTGCCACGGCCGTGCCGCCGAGGGCGGCGAGCCTCACCTGCGCATCGCGGAAGGCTTGCTCGGCGGCGGCATCGCCGAAGAAGCTCAGCGTGTCGGGCACGCCGAAACGGAAGGCCGCCGGAAACGGATCGCTGCGCAGTGCAAGCGCCCGCGAATAAGGGTCGCGCGCGTCGGGTCCGGCGGCCGCAAGAAGCACATCGACGGCCAGGCCGACCGTGCGCGCGAAGATCGACACGCAGTCCGCGCTCTGGGCGGCGGGCACCACGCCGAAGGCGCTCAGCAGGCCGCGCGAGGGCTTGAGTCCGACGATGTTGTTGAGCCCGGCGGGCACGCGGCCCGAGCCGGCGGTGTCGGTGCCGAGCGCGAAATCGACCTCGCCGGCGGCCACCACATAGGCCGACCCAGAGCTGGAGCCGCCCGAGACGTAGCGCGCGTCGAAGGCATTGGGCACTTCGCCGTACGGCGACCGCGTGCCGTTCAGGCCGCAGGCGAACTGGTCGAGGTTGGTCTTTCCGAGCAGCGATGCACCGGCATCGAGCAGCTTCTGCACCACGGCCGAATGCTGCGCGGGCCGGCGATCGAAGGCCGGGCAGGCGGCCGTGGTGGGCATGCCGGCCACGTCGATGTTGTCCTTGACGGCAAAGCGCAGGCCCGCGAGGCGGCCCGTGCCCGTGCCGGGCACGGGCTGGGGAAAGCGGGCAATCCACGCTGCGGCAGCCGATCCGTTTTCTTCATGCACCATCATCAGGCATCCAAACTTGTGTACAAGTCGAGATGCAAGCAATGTGCCAGGCGAGAACAGGCCGTCATGGATTTACTCCCTCTCCCTCCGGGAGAGGGAGCAAGATACAGCCCTCTTTCAGAAGAAGAGGTGGCTCACGCCTCAGCTGCGCTTGGCTTCCTTGTAAAGCCCCTCGACCTTCGGCAGGTTGGCCTCGAGCTTCTGGATCCGGTCCGGCCCGCTCGGGTGGGTCGACAGAAAGCTCAGCCCGCCCTGGTTCTTCGACGCCACGGCCATCTTCTTCCAGAGCGACACCGAGGCCTGCGGGTCGTAGCCCGCGCGCGCCGCGAGCTCGAGCCCGACGAGATCGGCCTCGGTCTCGTCGCTGCGGCTGAACTTGAGGGTCAGCAGCTGCGTGCCGGCACGCGCCGCCAGGTCGCCCATCTGGCCCAGGCCCAGCAGCTGCGCGCCGATGGAAAGCGCCGCGCCGGTGCCCGCGCTCTTGGCCATGCGGGCACGTGCGTGCTCGCGCAGCGCGTGGGCCATCTCGTGCCCCATCACCATGGCGACCTCGTCGTCGCTGAGCTTGAGCTGTTCGAGGATGCCGGTGAAGAAGGCGATCTTGCCGCCCGGCATGCAGAAGGCGTTGATCTGCTTGCTGCCGATCAGGTTGACCTCCCATTTCCATTCACGCGCGCGCGAGTTCCACGGCGTGGCAAAGGGAATCAGCCGGTTCGCGATGGTGCGCAGCCGCTGCAGCTGCGCGTTGCCGTCGCCCGCGAGCGCACGCTTGGCGCGCGCCTGTTCGAGCAACTGGCCGTACTGCTGCACGCCTGCGGCCTCGATCCGGTCGGCCGGCACCAGGTTGCGCGCCACCGAGGCATTGCCCACATTCACCTGCGCCAGGGCCGGGCCGGCCAGCGCCGCACCGGCCGCCGCGAGCAGGAAGGCCCGCCGCGGCTGCCAGGCCGAGGCGCGCGACGCCGAGGAAGCCGCGGAAGAAAGGAGAAGCTCGCATCGTGTGCACATGCGCGGATCATAGGAACAATTGCCGACAAAAAGACGGCTCGGCAGGCGGCGCGCGCTCATGGACAATCCGAAGTTCATGTCTGCCCAGCCCGCCGAAACCTCCACCGCCCCCTCCCTGCCCTGGCGCGATGCGCTGAAGGTCTACCTCGAGCCCGCCACGCTGCGCATGCTGGCGCTGGGCTTTTCCGCCGGCCTGCCGCTGCTGCTGGTGCTGGGCACGCTGAGCTTTCGCCTGCGCGAGGCGGGCATCGACCGCACCACCATCGGCTACCTGAGCTGGGTGGGCCTGGCCTATGGCTTCAAGTGGGTCTGGGCGCCGCTGGTCGACCGGCTGCCGCTGCCGCCGCTGACCACGCTGCTCGGGCGCCGGCGCGGCTGGCTGCTGCTGGCGCAGGGGGTGGTGATCGCGGGGCTGGTCGGCATGGCGCTCAACGATCCGCGCCAGGGCCTCGCGCCGCTGATCTGGTGCGCGCTGCTGGTGGCCTTCGGCTCGGCCACGCAGGACATCGCGCTGGACGCCTTCCGCATCGAATCGGCCGAAACGCGCAAGCAGGCCGCGCTCGCCGCCGCCTATCAAACGGGCTATCGGCTCGCGATGATTTGGGCCGGCGCCGGCGTGCTCTGGGTGGCGGCCTGGGCCGAGGTGGCGCCGGCGGCCGGTGCCACGGGCGCGGCGGCCTACCAGAACGGCGCCTGGAAGACGGCCTACCTGGTGATGGCGGCCTCGATGGCGGTGGGCGTGCTCACCGTGCTGCTGTCGCCCGAGCCGGTGCGCCGCGTGCTGCCCAAGGCAAGGAACGCGGCCGAGTGGCTGCAAAGCGTGCTGATCGAGCCCTTTGCCGACTTCATCCGCCGCTACAAGTGGCAGGCCGCGCTGATCCTCTCGCTGATTGCCATCTACCGCATCAGCGACGTGGTGATGGGCATCATGGCCAACCCCTTCTACGTGGACATGGGCTTCACCAAGGACGAGGTGGCCACGGTCAGCAAGATCTACGGCGTGGTCATGACGCTGGCCGGCGCCTTCGTGGGCGGCGTGCTGTCGATGCGCCTGGGCGTGATGCGGGTGCTGATGCTGGGCGCGGTGCTCAGCGCCGCGAGCAACCTGCTCTTTGCCTGGCTGGCCTCGCGCGGGCACGACCTGACGGCGCTGATCGCGGTGGTGTCGGCCGACAACCTGGCCGGCGGCATTGCCTCGGCGGCCTTCATCGCCTACCTGTCGAGCCTCACGAACATCAGCTATTCGGCCACGCAGTACGCCCTGTTCAGCTCGCTGATGCTGCTGCTGCCGAAGTTCATTGCCGGCTATTCGGGTGCTTTTGTCGACAGCCACGGCTATGCCCAGTTCTTCACCGCCACCGCCTTCCTGGGCGTGCCGGTGCTGCTGCTGGTGGCGCTGGCCGCCCGCATCACCACCACCAAGGCCCCGGCCGGGCGTCAATAGGGCGCGGTCCGCATGGGAAAACAGCTGACGCCCGGGGGCCCGCGCAACTGGTAGGCTGTCACTTTCCGCTTACCTCCGCTTCGCTCCCAGAGCGATCATCCACCTTCCGTCCGCCAACCCACAAGCAACGTGCCGCCCCGCATTTCTCCCCTTCAGATCAGCGCCTTCACGGCCACTTCGGCCGTCGGCGTCGGCAAGGAGCCGCTCGCCGAGGCGCTCGAGCATTCGCGCAGCGGCCTGCGCGCCAACGATTTCGGCGATGCGCCGCTGCCCACCTGGATCGGCCGGGTCGACGGGCTCGAGGACATCCGCCTGCCCGAGGCGCTGGCCTCGTGGGACTGCCGCAACAACCGGCTGGCCTGGCTGGGCCTGCATGCGGACGGCTTTCCCGAGGCCGTGGCGGCCGCGCGGGCCAAATACGGCCCGTCGCGCATCGCGCTGATCCTCGGCACCTCGACCTCCAGCATCGGCGAGACCGAGCTGGCCTACACCCAGCTCGACGCCGACGGCCTCTTTCCCATGGACCAGCGCCGTGCGGCCGTGCACACGCCGCACTCGCTGGCCATGTTCGTGCAGCAGGTGCTCGGGCTCACCGGGCCGAGCGAGACGATTTCCACCGCCTGCTCGTCGAGCGCCAAGGTGTTCGCCTCGGCCGAGCGGCTGATCCGCCTGGGCCTGGCCGACGCTGCCGTGGTCGGCGGGGTCGACACGCTGTGCGGCAGCGTGCTGTTCGGCTTCAACTCGCTCGAACTGGTGTCGAGCGAACCGTGCCGGCCGTTCGATGCGAGCCGCAAGGGCATCAGCCTCGGCGAGGCGGCCGGCTTCGCGCTGGTGGAGCGCGTGCAGGACGACGACGCCGCGCCGCTGCGGCTCCTGGGCTACGGCGAAGCCAGCGACGCGCACCACATGTCGACGCCGCACCCCGAGGGCCTGGGCGCCGAACGCGCGCTCGACGAGGCGCTGGCGCGCGCGGGCCTCGCGCCCGAGGCGATCGACTACATCAACATGCACGGCACCGCGAGCCAGAAGAACGACGAGGTCGAAGGCGCGCTGGTGGCGCGGCGCTTTCCGGCGCGCACCCATGCCAGCTCGACCAAGGGCTTCATGGGCCACACGCTGGGCGCGGCGGGCATCGTCGAATCGGTGATCAGCCTGCTCGCGATCGAGCGCGGCCTGATGCCGGGCACGGTCAACACGAACCAGCTCGACGCCGGCTTCGGCCCGCAGATCCGGCTCGCGCCCGCGCATGGCGAGGTGCGCTACGCACTGACCAATTCCTTCGGCTTCGGCGGCAACAACTGCTCCCTGGTGTTCGGCAAGGCAAAGGTATGAGGCTCGCCCCCAGGCTCCGCGCACTTCGTGTCGCTTCTCCCTCCCCCTACCGGGGGCAACACCAGTGGCCCGGCAAAGCCGGTTCCACGGTGTTCCGCGAAGGGGCCATCCAATGACAACCAGCATGAGCGTCCCCACGCCCCCGACTCTCTATATCGAAGGCCCGGCCTTCTGGACGCCCACCCTGCCGGGCTGGGACGCCGCGCGCGCTGCCTTCCGCGGCGAAGGCGGGCTGGCCGATCCGCCGGCCAAGCGGCCGTCGCCGCAGGTGCTGGCGCCGGCCGAGCGCCGCCGCGCACCCGACACGGTGGCGCTGGCGCTCGAAGTGGCCGCCGCGTCGATGGCGGCCTCGGGCCGCAACGCGGCCGACGTGCCCTGCGTGTTCGTCTCGGCGCATGGCGACCTGTCGATCAACGACTACATGTGCAGCACGCTGGCCACCGATCCCACGGTGCTGTCGCCCACGCGCTTCCACAACTCGGTGCACAACGCGGCCGTGGGCTACTGGACCATAGGAACCGGCTGCATGGCGGCCAGCAACTCGGTCTCGGCCTACGAGAACAGCTTTGCGGCCGGCCTGCTCGAAGCGGCCGTGCAATGCGCGGCCGACCAGTCGCCGGTGCTGCTGGTGGGCTACGACACGCCCACGGTGGGCCCGCTGACCTCGGTAACCGACAGCCAGGGCCTGCTGGCCGTGGCGCTGGTGATCGCGCCGGAGCGCACGGCGCGCGCCGTGGCCGCGCTCGACTGGTCGGTGGACGACGGCGGTGGCGACGGCTCCGCGCCAGCGCCGCTTTCCGACGCCGCCAAGACCCTGGCGCACATCAACCCGATGGCCCATGCGCTCGGCCTGTTCGAAGCGCTGGCGCGGCTGGACGCAGACGGCCCGCCGCCGCCCATCGGCCTGCCGCTTTCCTCCACCCTTTTGCTGCGGCTGCAACTGCGGCCGATCCGGGACTGAGGCTCCATGACCGGCACTGCGCAACGATGTGACGCAGTGATCATGGGCGGCGGGCTCGCGGGGCTGACCCTGGCGCTGCAGCTGAAGCAGCGCTTCCAGGACATCGACGTGCTGGTGCTGGAGCGCCGCACGCACCCGGTGCCGCATGCGGCGCACAAGGTGGGCGAGTCGTCGGTCGAGATCGGCGCGCACTACTTCGACACGGTGCTCGGCCTCAAGCCCCACATGGACGGCGCGCAATTGCGCAAGTTCGGCTTCCGCTTCTTCTTCAGCGAGGGCCGGCGCGACATCGACCAGGTCACCGAGATCGGCGCCAGCCGCTACCTGGCGGTGCCCAGCTACCAGATCGACCGCGGCATCTTCGAGAACTACCTGGCCGAGGAAGCCGTGCGGCGCGGCGTGCGCTTCGACGATGCCGCGCTGGTGCGCCGCGTCGAGCTGGCCCAGGGCGCCGAGGCGCCGCACCGCCTCGAATGGACACGCGGCAGCGAAACCCACAGCGCCGAGGCGCGCTGGCTGGTCGATGCCTGCGGCCGCGCCGGCCTGCTCAAGCGCAAGCTCGGCCTGGCCGAGGCCAACGCGCACGACGTCAACGCCGTGTGGTTCCGCATCGGCGAGCGCATTGCCATCGACGAGTGGAGCGACGACGCCGCCTGGCGCGGTCGCTGCGATCCGCAGGCGCGCTGGCTCTCGACCAACCACCTGGTGGGCGCGGGCTACTGGGCCTGGCTGATTCCGCTGGCCTCGGGCTCGCATTCGGTGGGCATCGTGGCCGATCCGAAGCTGCACCCGCTCGACACCATCGACACCTTCGACAAGGCCATGCGGTGGTTCGCCACCTACCAGCCGCGGCTGTACGACGCGCTCGACGGCAAGCGGCACCTGCTGCAGGACTTCGCGTTCCTCAAGCACTTCTCGCACGGCTGCCGGCAGGTGTTCTCGGGCCAGAGGTGGGCCCTGACGGGCGAGGCCGGGCTGTTCCTCGACCCCTTCTACTCGCCGGGCAGCGACTTCATCGCGATCAGCAACACCTACATCGCCGACCTGGTGGCACACGACCGCGCGGGCCACCCGGTGGAAGCGCGTGCGCAGCTCTACGACCAGATCTACCACTCGTTCTACGAAAGCACGCTGGCGCTCTACCAGGACCAGTACCCGCTGTTCGGCGACCCCGAGGTGCTGCCGGTGAAGGTGATCTGGGACTACGCCTACTACTGGGGCGTGCTGTCGCAGATCTTCTTCCAGCAGCGGCTCACCGACCTGGTGCTGCTGGGCAGCCTGAAGGACGAGCTGCAGCATTGCCAGCGCCTGAACCTCGCGGTGCAGCAGCTGCTGCGCCGCTGGTCCGCGGCCAGCGCCAGGCGCAACGCGCCCGTGATGCTCGACCAGGCCGCCATGCCCTGGTTCGCCGAGCTCAACCGCAGTCTGAAGGACCCGCGGCTGGGCGACGCCGCGTTCAAGGCGCGCATCCGGGCCTCGGCCGCGCAGCTGCGCCAACTGGCCGGCGAGATCCTCGCGCGCGCGCGGGCGGACAATGCGGACCTGGGCGATTGCGCCCTGCCCTCGATACTCGAGGAAAACATCGCCGGCCTGCCCGCCAGCGTGCAAGCCGGCGCTATGCTTTTCGCAGCACTTCCGGATGACAGCCGGAAGCCGCGTTTACCCAACTTTACGGAGCGTTCAAGCCCCGTTGCCCCCCGTGCACGACCATGAAGCGCATGAGTACCCCCCAGCTCCTGATGATCGAAGACGACGCCCGCCTGGCACAGATGGTGGGCGAATACCTGACGCAGTCGGGATTCCTCTTCACCCATGCCGGCGATGGCGCGAGCGGCCTCGAGCAGCTGCAGCAGCACGCGCCCGACCTCGTGATCCTCGACCTGATGCTGCCCGACACCGACGGCCTGGAGATCTGCCGCCGCATCCGCTCGCTGCCGCCGCCGGCTTCCAAGGTGTCGGTGCTGATGCTCACCGCCAAGGGCGATCCGATGGACCGCATCATCGGCCTGGAGATCGGCGCCGACGACTACCTGCCCAAGCCCTTCGAGCCGCGCGAGCTGCTCGCGCGCATCCGCGCGGTGCTGCGCCGGCGCAGCGAGAACAATGCCGACACCGAAGCCAGCACGGTGATGCGCTTCGGCACGCTCGAGATCGACCGCAACGCGCGCACCGTGTCGGTGGGCGGCGCGCTGGCCGACCTGACCTCCTACCAGTTCGACCTGCTGGTGGCCATGGCCGAGCGCGCCGGGCGCGTGCTCACGCGCGACCAGATCATGGAGGCCGTGCGCGGCCGCGAGCTCGAGGCCTTCGACCGCTCGATCGACGTGCACATGGGCCGCATCCGCGCCGCCATCGAGGTCGATGCCAAGAACCCCAAGCGCATCCTCACGGTGCGCGGCGTGGGCTACGTGTTCGCCAAGCAGCAGGACTGACCGGCCGATGCTGCGCAGCCTCTACTCCCGCCACCTCTACGTGCGCATCTGGCTCGCGGTGGTGGGCGGCGTGGTCATCCTCACGCTGATGGCCAACTGGATCGTGCGCGAGGCGGCCGAGGCCGAGCGCGAGCGGCTGGCGCCGGTGCCGCGCAACGTGGTGGTGCTCGATGCGCAGGACAAGCCCATCGGCACCGGCAAGGCGCTGCGCGTGCCGGGCCAGGGGCTGGAGTTCGACGTGACGCTCGGCGACGGCAGGGCCATCACGCTGCGCGTGGCGCCGCGCGACCGGCCCTCGGGCACCGGCGGATTCGCGCCCTGGCGCACGCCGTTCGGGCTGGGCTGGATGATCGCGCTCGTGGGCATTGCAGTGGCACTGGGCGTGTATCCGATCGTGCGGCGGCTCACCCAGCGGCTGGAGGCGCTGCAGCGCGGCGTTCAGCGCTGGGGCGAGGGCGACCTCTCGGTGCGCGTGATCGAAGAAGGGCAGGACGAAGTGGCTGATCTCTCCAAACGTTTCAACGCGTCGGCCGAACGCATCGAACAGCTGGTGCGTTCGCACAAGTCGCTGCTGGCCAATGCATCGCACGAGCTGCGCTCGCCGCTCACCCGCATCCGCATGGGCCTGGAGCTGATGGGCGAGCGCCCGAGCCCCAAGGCGCGCGAGGAAATCTCGCGCAACATCGGCGAGCTCGACCAGCTCATCGACGAGATCCTGCTGGCCAGCCGGCTCGATGCGAGCGAGGCCGACATGGGCACCATCGAGGCGGTCGACCTCACGGGGCTCGCGGCCGAGGAGTGCGCGCAGGTGAATGCCGAGCTCGACCTGGTCGAAGGCACCGACAACGCCAGGCTCACCGTGCCCGGCGTCTCGCGCCTGCTGCGCCGCGCGATCCGCAACCTGCTGGAGAACGCGCGCCGCTACGGCGCCGGCGAAATCAGCGTGGAACTCGGCAGCGCCAACGGCTTTGCCACGGTGCGCGTCACCGACCGCGGCCCGGGCGTGCCGCCGGCCCTGCGCGAACGCATCTTCGAGCCCTTCTACCGGCTGCCCGGCGCCAGCGAGCGCAACGGCGGTGTCGGCCTGGGGCTCGCGCTGGTGAAGTCGATCGCCGAGCGGCATGGCGGCAGCGTGCGCTGCGAAGACGGCCCGGAGGGCGGTGCGAGCTTCGTGATCCGCCTGCCGGCGGGCGCACCCGCGCACTGAGCCCACGCCCCGGGGGTGCGTCGGGGCAAGTCAGCCTGGGGCCTGCCGGCCCCACCTAAAATCCCGCCCCTATGCAGAGATCGCACATCGTCAGGCCCGCGGCCATGTTCTGGGGGCTGGTGGTGTTCATGCCCGTCGGCGTCACCTACCTTTCGGCCCTGCTGCTGCTCGCCACCATGCTGCTGGCCGGCGGGTTGCGCGAGCGCTTCGCGCGGCTGCGCGCCAACCCGCTGTGGTGGCCGCTGGTGGCGTACCTGGCCTGGACCTTCATCGTGCTGGCCATCGGGCCGCACTACCCCCAGACCGGCTCGAACCTGTTCCACGGCCTGCGCATCGGCCTCACCATCCTCATGGCGATGGCGCTCACGCGCGAGGAAGCGGTCTGGGCGCTGCGCGGCTTCCTGCTGATCGCGGCGCTGAACATCCTGCTGATCGTGGCCTATTACGCCATCGGCTTTCCGATCTGGTCGCCGCTGCGCGCGGTGGTCATGGAAGTGGGCAACAAGTCGATCAGCAATGCGCTGCTGTTCAGCGTGGTGGCGTCCACGGCCGCTGTGTGGGGCATCGCGCAGATCGCCGCGCACCGGCCGCTGCGCGCCGTTCCGGCCTTTGCGCTGGTGCTGGGCCTGGGGCTGGTGGTGGCGCTGCCGCTGACCTCGCGCACCTCGGTGCTCGCGCTGATGCTGGTGATCCCGGTGATCTGCATCCACCAATGGCGCAGCCACCTGAAGATGCTGGTGAGCGCGCTGGTGCTGGGAGCCGTGGTGCTGGCGGCCGCGCTCTACCAGGTGCCGCAGCTGCAGCACAAGGTCGAGACCGGCGTGGAGGAAATCGAGAAGGCGCAGGCCGGCGAAATCTTCAAGGGCAGCTGGGTCATCCGCTACTACATGTACCGCGACACCGGCCTCATGATCGCCGACCGGCCGCTCGCCGGCTGGGGCATCGGCGGCTGGACCGACCAGTGGCACAAGCGCGGCCCGGCGCTCTTCGCCGACTCGAACATGCCGCACAACGACTTCCTGTGGGTCGGCGCGCAAGGCGGGCTGCCGGCCTTGCTGAGCCTGCTGGTGATCATGGCGGGCGCCGTCTGGCAGGCGTGGAAGCGGCCCGACATCGCGGGCCGCTACGCGTTGGCGGCCACGCTGATCGCGCTGATCGCGTCGAGCGTGAACTCGGCCGTGCGCGACGCGCAGATCGGGCTGGCGCTGCTGTGGATCGCGATGGTCTACCTGCGGCTCGCGCAGGAACCGCGGGATACGCAGCCCTGGCGCGACCTGTGGCCGACGCGCCGCATCGCAGCGGCGCTCGAGGTCCCGCCGCAATCCCGATAGCTGTCTGCGACTGCCGCTGCTGCGCTTGGCTTCAGCGGTTGCGAACGGTCAATGCCGGGACGACACCGTCTCGCCCGCCTTCAGGCGGTAGACGGTGCCGCAGTACGGGCACTTGGCTTCGCCGGTGCGCGCCACGTCCAGGTAGACCTTGGGATGGGTGTCCCAGAGCTTCATGTCGGCCTTGGGGCTGGGGCAGAACACGCCGCCCTGATGGTTGAGTTCCCTGGCCAGGAGTTCGACGACTGCGTTGGTAGGCATGGGTTTTCTCAGACTTTCGTGAGCCAGTGGGCGTATTTGGGGTTCTTGCCGTTCACGATGTCGAAGAAGGCAGACTGGATCTTTTCAGTGATGGGGCCGCGCGAGCCTCCGTCGCCGCGGTTGCCGATCTCGATGCGGTCGAGCTCGCGGATGGGCGTGACTTCAGCAGCCGTGCCGGTGAAGAAGGCCTCGTCGGCAATGTAGACCTCGTCGCGCGTGATGCGCTTTTGCACCAGCTCCAGCCCCAGGTCCTTGCACACATGCAGGATGGTGTTGCGCGTGATGCCGTTGAGCGCGCCGGCCGAGAGGTCGGGCGTGTAGACCACGCCGCCCTTGACCACGAAGATGTTCTCGCCCGCGCCTTCGGAGACGAAACCGCTCGCGTCGAGCAGCAGCGCCTCGTCGTAGCCGTCGTCCAGCGCTTCCATGTTGGCGAGGATCGAGTTGGTGTAGTTGCTCACCGTCTTGGCCTGCGTCATCGTGATGTTGACGTGGTGGCGGGTGAAGCTGGAGGTCTTCACGCGGATGCCGCGCTTCATGCCCTCTTCGCCCAGGTAGGCGCCCCAGGACCAGGCCGCGACCATGGCGTGGATCCGGTTGCCCTTGGGGCTCACGCCGAGCTTTTCGGAGCCGATCCAGATCAGCGGGCGCAGGTAGCAGCTTTCGAGCTTGTTCTCGCGCACGACCTGCTTCTGGGCTTCGTTGAGCTGTTCCTGCGTGAAGGGAATCTTCATGCGCAGGATCTTGGCGCTGTTGAACAGGCGCTCGGTGTGCTCGGCCAGGCGGAAGATGGCAGTGCTGCCGTCGGCCGTCTTGTAGGCGCGCACGCCCTCGAAGGCGCCGCAGCCGTAGTGCAGCGTGTGGCTCAGCACGTGGATCTTGGCGTCGCGCCAGTCCACGAGTTCGCCGTCCATCCAGATCTTGCCGTCACGGTCGTCCAGCGAGGGGGGGATCGAGCTCATTTCCTGATTCCTTTGGGAGCTGTGTGGGGAGCGACCGGGGGAAGTCGCAAAAGCTTTCGATTTTACGGTGGCCGCCGGAACGCCGTGCCCGACAATGGCCGGTTGTCCAAACCAGTGGAAAAAAGGGTTTCCGTGTCCGTATTCAAGAACGTCATCGTCTATCGCATCGAACCTGCCTGGTCCCAAACACTGGCCGAGGCCGAAGAAGCGCTCGCCAAGGCGCGCTTCGAGCCCTGCGGCCCCTCGCAGGAAAAATCCGCCGGCTGGGTCGAACCCCGCGGCGAAGCCAACGGCCCGCTGGTCGAATCCATCGACGGCCAGTGGCTGGTCGAATACATGATCGAGAGCAAGGCTGTGCCCGGCTCCGTGGTGCGCCGCAAGCTCGACGAGCGCTGCGCGCAGATCGAGGCCACCACCGGCCGCAAGCCCGGCAAGAAGGAAAAGAAAGAGCTCAAGGAGGACATCACCCTCGAGCTGCTGCCGATGGCCTTCACGCGCAGCGCCCGCGTGGCCGTGTGGATCGACAAGGCCGAGCGCCGCCTGGTGATCAACAGCGGCAACGCCGCGCGCGCCGACGAAGTGGTCACCAGCCTCGTGAAGTCGCTCGACGGCTTTGCGGTGGCCCTCATCAACACGCAGGTGGAGCCGGCCGCCGCCATGGCCAACTGGCTCCTGACGCAGGAGCCGCCCGCCGGCTTCACCATCGACCGCGAGTGCGAGCTCAAGGCTTCGGACGACTCCAAGGCCGTGGTGCGCTACGCCAAGCACCCGCTCGACATCGAGGAAGTGCAAAAGCACATCACCGACGGCAAGCGCCCCACGCGCCTGGCGCTCACCTGGGACGACCGCGTGTCCTTCGAGCTGACGCACGGCATGCTGATCCGCAAGATCGTGTTCCTCGAAGGCACGGGCGACGGCGCGGCCGGCGGCAAGAAGGAAGACAACTTCGATGCCGACGTGGCCATTGCCACCGGCGAACTCGGCCAGCTGGTGCCGGCGCTGCTCGACGCACTGGGCGGCGAGGCGGCCTTCAGCGGCGCGCCAACGGACGCAGCAGCGCCGAAGGCTGCCGCGGAAGTGCCTACCACCACCACGCCGGCCGATGCCGAAGCCGAGGAAGAAGACGCGCCCTTCTGACGGCCGGCGCTTCTTCGCTTCTTCCTAGCCCGCCTTGTCTTCTTCGGAAGACGGCGCGTCGTCGGGCGCGGCTTCGGGCCGCGTCAGCGTCCAACTCTGCAGCTTGCCGCCGTTGAACACGGCGTCGACATGCGAGCCGCCGGTGTCGGTCCAGCGGTAGAGCTCGGGCTGCTCGTCCTTGGGCGAGCGCAGTTCGCCCAGGGCGCGCGTCATCGCAATCACGTGCATCAGCGTCACGCCGGGCTTGAGCTTGGCGTTGAGCATCACCGCGCTCGCCACGTAGCCGATCGGGCGGTCGGCTGCGCGCTTGAGCACCTGCATCGCGCGGTGGAAGTGCAGCAGCAGGAACATCACGATGGCCCCGCCCGCCAGGGCCACACCGCCCCAGCCACCGCTGCGCCAGGCCAGCCCGAGCAGGACGATGGCGCCCACGGGCACCAGTATTTTCTGGAAATTCATGGCGCGCATTGTCGCCGCGTGCGGTAGCGGCCGTTGCTACTGCCAGGTGCACAAGGCGGTACTCGCCTCGAAAAGCGCCCCGAGTCCTGGTTCCAGCAGGCACATTTCACCGAACGGGGCCGACGCAACTGGCTTCAGGGGAGAGGCAACCGAGGTTGCCAGCACAACATGGCACACATCGTGGGAACAGGGAGGATCGCCCGGCGCGTCCCTGGCGCGCCGGGCATTTTTTCCCTGGCAACCGGTCTTAATCCAGGCGGCGGACCACGTCCATCGCCTCCTCGATACGTTCTACGGCATGGATCGTCAGACCTTCGATCTCCTTCGTGCCCTTGCGCGGCGCATTCGCCTTGGGCACCACGGCCACGCTGAAGCCCAGCTTGGCCGCTTCGCGCAGGCGCTCCTGGCCGCGCGGCGCGGGGCGCACTTCGCCCGCAAGGCCGACCTCGCCGAATGCGATGAATCCCCTGGGCAGCGGCTTGCCGCGCAGGCTCGAGGTGATGGCGAGCATCACGGCCAGGTCGGCCGCGGGCTCGCTGATGCGCACCCCGCCCACCGCGTTCACGAACACGTCCTGGTCCATGCAGGCCACGCCCGCATGGCGGTGCAGCACGGCCAGCAGCATGGCGAGCCGGTCGCGGTCCAGGCCCACCGAGAGGCGGCGCGGGCTCGGCCCGCCGTTGTCGACCAGCGCCTGGATCTCTACCAGCATCGGCCGCGTGCCTTCGAGCGTGACCAGCACCACGCTGCCGGGCACCGGCTCGGCATGCTGGCTCAGGAAGATCGCGCTCGGGTTGGCGACGCCCTTCAGGCCGCGCTCGGTCATGGCGAACACGCCGATCTCGTTCACGGCGCCGAAGCGGTTCTTGATGGCGCGCACGAGGCGGAAGCTCGAATGCGTGTCGCCCTCGAAGTACAGCACCGTGTCGACCATGTGCTCGAGCACCCGCGGGCCGGCAAGCGCGCCCTCCTTGGTGACGTGGCCCACCAGCACCACGGCCGTGCCGCTGGTCTTGGCAAAGCGCGTGAGGTGGGCCGCGCATTCGCGCACCTGGGCCACCGAGCCCGGCGCGGAGGTGAGCTGGTCGGAGTACACGGTCTGGATCGAGTCGATCACCGCGATGGCCGGGCGCGTGGCGTCGAGCGTGGCGATGATCTTCTCGAGCTGGATCTCGGCCAGCACCTGCACCTGGGAGTGATCCAGGCCCAGGCGCCTGGAGCGCAGCGCCACCTGCGCGCCGCTTTCCTCGCCGGTGACGTAGAGCGCGTTCTGCCCCGCGCGCTGCAGCGCATCGACCGCCTGCAGCAGCAAGGTCGACTTGCCGATGCCCGGGTCGCCGCCGATCAGCGTGACGCCGCCCGAGACGATGCCGCCGCCCAGCACACGGTCGAGCTCGTCGAGCCCGGTGGGCGTGCGCGCGACGTCGGTCGCTTCTATTTCGGAGAGGGTTGCGAGCTCCGACACGCCCGCGAGCGCGGCGTACTGCGTGCCGAAGCGGTTGTTGGCCGGGCCGCTGCCGCCCGCCACCTGTTCGATGAGAGTGTTCCAGGCGCCGCAGCTCGGGCATTTGCCGAGCCACTTGGGACTGGTGCCGCCGCATTCGCTGCAGACGAAGAGAGTTTTTTCCTTGGCCATGCCGAAGTGTAGGGAGACGCAAGAAGCTAATTTGTGTTTTGGTCAAGGAAATATGGACCCAATCCAGGGAGTCTCAACGCCATGTCCGACTTCAACCGCGGCCGCAAGCTCGCCGCAACTTCCAGCGCCATGCCCACGTTCGCAGGCATGGATGCACTTGAACCGATGCGGGTGGAGGGGGAAGAAGCCCTCAGCCGCCCCTACAGCTACACCATCACGCTGACCACGCCGGAGTCGCCGGAGATCGATGCGCGCTCGGCGGCGAACGTCCAGCTCAAGCCCCTGATCGGCGAGGAGTTCAGCGTGCACATCCTGCTTGACGGACGCACCGGCGGCGCCGGGCAGGAGCGCCACATTTCCGGCCTGGTGACGCGCGCCCGCTTCCTGCGCCTGGAGAACAGGCGGGCGCTCTACGAAGTGGTCATCGAGCCCTGGCTGAGCCTGGCCCAGCGAACGCGCGATTTCAAGATCTTCCAGAAAAACAGCGTGCTCGACACGGTGGGCGAAGTGCTCGGCGCGTACGGCTTTGCGCTTTCGGTCCGGGCCACGGGCAGCTATCCCGCGCGCGAGTTCGTGGTGCAGTATGGCGAGACGGACTACGACTTTGTCAGCCGCCTGTTGCACGAGTGGGGCCTGTACTACTACTTCGAGCACGGCGAGGCCGGCCACACGATGGTGATCGTCGACGACATGCAGTCGCACCGGCCCTTTCCGGCCGGCGGCTACGAGCAGGTTCCCTTCAGCGCCGTGCAGGCATCGTCCAACGAGGAGCATTGCCACCGCTTCCGGCTGTCCG
This sequence comes from Variovorax sp. SPNA7, assembly GCF_033807855.1. NCBI lineage: Bacteria > Pseudomonadati > Pseudomonadota > Betaproteobacteria > Burkholderiales > Comamonadaceae > Variovorax > Variovorax sp. SPNA7. The sequence continues at coordinate 297,814 of NZ_CP138513.1, read as the reverse complement.
AAGGCCTGCAAAGCGGCAAGTGGGTCACGGGCGACTTCGACTTCACGCGGCCGAAGGCGGACCTCACGCAGGCCCGCGCGATGCCGCGGCGCACGCAGCACAGCACGCGCGAGGTGTTCGCGTGGCCCGGCAACTACGCCGTGGAATCCGAGGGCGAGCAGCTCGCGCGTGCGCGCATGGAAGAAGCCGGTGCGCCGGGGCAGGTGGCCAGCGGCGCGGGCAACCTGCGGGGCGTGGCGGCCGGCTATCGCTTCACACTGGCCGGCCATCCGCAGGACAGCGCGAACGCCGACTATCTCGTCACGGTGGCACGCCTGTTCCTGCAGGAAGCGGGTGACGCCACCGGGCAGGAAGAGTTCCAGTGCAATGTCGAGTTCGAGGTCATCCCGGCAAGCAACATCTTCCGCCCGACCCCGGACGCGGCCAAGCCGCGCACCGCCGGCCCGCAGACCGCGGTGGTCACCGGCCCCGCGGGCCGCGAGATCTGGACCGACCAGTACGGGCGCGTGAAGCTCAGCTTTCACTGGAACCGCTACTGCACCAGGGACGAAAGCAGTTCGTGCTGGGTGCGGGTGTCCTCGCCGTGGGCCGGCAACAACTTCGGGGGCATGCAGATTCCGCGCATCGGGCAGGAGGTGGTGGTCGACTTCGAATACGGCGACCCGGACCGGCCGATCATCACCGGCCGCGTCTACAACGCGGACAACATGCCGCCGTGGGAGCTGCCGGCCAACGCGACGCAGAGCGGCCTGCTGTCGCGCAGCTCTGAAGGCGGCACCAGCGAGAACGCGAACGCCCTTCGCTTCGAGGACAAGAAGGGCGAAGAGCAGCTCTGGCTGCATGCGGAGAAGGACCAGCTGATCGAGGTCGAGAACGACGAGGTGCACACGGTGGGCCGCGACCGCACCAAGACCGTCGACCACGACGAAACCAATCACATCAAGAACGACCGCACGGAAACGGTGGACCGCAACGAGACGATCACGGTCCACGGCAAGCGCGCCGAGACGGTGGATGGCGACGAGACGGTCACCGTCAAGTCCAACCGCAGCCACTCGATCACCGGCACCGAGGCCCTCACGGTCACGGGCGACCAGACCCACACCGCCAAGGCCAATCGCACCGCCAGCGTCACCGGCAACCAGAGCACCTCGGTCACGGGCACGGATTCGCTCGCGGTGGCGCAGGCCCGCAGCGTCACGGTCCAGGACAGCGACACCTGGAACGTCGCCCTCGGCCAGACCACCACCATCGGACAGGCCTACCAGGTCTCCGCCAGGTCGCACACCGGCACCTACAACGACGCGATGACGCTGACCGTGCCGGCAGGCCCGGCCTCGGCCACTTCGCAGGGCGACTTCTCCCTGACCAGCTCGGCCGCCAACATCTATGGAACGGCCGCCCTCAACGTGGGCCTGTTCGCGCAGGGCGGAGACTTTTCCGCCGTGGCCTCGACCAATGTCGGCGTGAGCGCCGAGGGCGGCACGCTGGACACCTACGCCTCCGGCGCCATGACGCACGCGAGCCCGACCAGCGTGGTGCTCAACGTCGAGGGTACGACCGTGGAGGTGACGCCGGGGCGCATCGTGCTGCGCGCCGGCAGCGCGAACCTGATGCTGGACGACGCCGGCGTCACGGTCAACGGCACCAAGATCTTCCTGAACTGCTGAGGCCGCCATGTCGACACGCAACCCCGTCGAGAAGCGCATGGCCCAGCTGCACGACCTGTGGTGGGAGCGCACCGATGACCCGGCCCTGCGCGCCATCGTGCTGCGCGCGCCGCCCGACTCGCAGCGCATGCTGGAGGCCTTCTTCACGCTCCAGATGGTCGACAGCGAATACAGCACGCCCGATCTCTTCCTGCGGCTGGACACGGCCTTCGAGACCGGCTTTCGCTACAGCCGCGAACTGCGGCAGCAGCTGATCGACACGTACAGGCACAACCGGCCGCAGCTCGTGAAGCAGGGTGTCTCGGCCAACTGGGACGAAGAGGGCCAGCCCGGCTGGGACAGCGCCGCCGGCTTCGTGGAGGCCGGCTGTTCGCTCGCGCGGCACCTGCGCTGCCAGCGCATGTCGGTCGTGCTGCAGCCCGGCAGCGTGAGCGACGTCAACTGCTTCGAGCGCTGGTTCGACGCGGCGATGCAGACGGCCGTGCCGCCGCAGGAGGCCGGCCTGCTGCGGCTGGTGCTGGTGGACGACAGCGACTCGCGCGCCTGGCAGCCGCTGGTGGAGCGGCATGCGGGCGCGATGCGCGTGGTCGATGCGCCGCTGGACATCCTCGAGGCCGCGCGCGAGATCGCCGCCCAGAGCGGCGGCGGGGGCAGCGGCGTGGCCCTCTTCCGCCAACTCTATGCCGACATGCTGTCGCTGCTGCGCCTGGGCGACGCGGCCGGGGTGCAGGCCGCGGGCGAACGCGCCCTGCGGCTGGCCACGCGCAACGGCTGGGCCGACCAGCGCGCCGTGCTCGACATGATGGTGGGCGGCGCCTGGCTGCAGGCGCGCGACTTCGTCGCGTCGATCGCGCGCTACCGCAGGGCCCGCGATTCGGCGGCCGAGGCGGCGCAGGCCGGCAATCCCATGGGTGCCACGTTGTTCATGCAGGGCTGGATGGCCGAAGGCGGCGCCTGGGCCGCGGCGGGCGACATGAAGCAGGCCGCCCATGCGTTCGAAGAGGCCGCCGAAGCGGCCCGCCGCGTGCCCCACTCCATGTTCGCCATCGAAGGCCAGCGCGCCGCGGCCCAGGCCTGGCGCAGCGCCGGCGAGCGCGACCGGGCCTGGACCTCCGCGCTGGCCGGCATCCGCGAGGCGCGCACCATGGCCGACGCCGACCGCCCCTGGAGCACCGTGCCGCAGCTGCTGCACGACATGCTCGTCATGCAGGACCCCAAGCGCTGCGAGCGCATCGCGCACTGCGCCACCCGCTACGAGCGCGGCGCGCGCGCGGCCGTGGTCGAAGCCGACCTGGCCGGCCATCGGCTGGGCGAGCGGCCGCCGCGGCCCGCGATCGACGCCATCGAGGCGCGGCTCGCGCAGCGCTACGAGCAGGTGTTCCAGGCCCTGCTGCGCGAGCGCGAGAAATGGGTCCAGGGCAGCGAGGACGTGTTCCGCACCGTCATTGCGCTGGGCCGGCAGTGGCTCGATCCGGCCTGGAGCGGGCTGCCGCATGTGAGCCATCCGCTGGACCAGGGGGTCGACGAATGGCGCGAGGCGCCCGCGTTCGCCCGCCTGCCCGATCCGCAGCCCTTCGTCGAAGCGGCCTGAACTGGGTCGCGCCGCTTCACCCCACCGCACGCCAGAGAGACAGCACCTTGTTCTTCGCGGCCAAGCACTTCGACCCCCAGCTGGGCATCGATGCCCACACCTACCTGGCGCCGCCCGGCGTATGGCCCTCGCTGCACATCGGCATGGTGTTCGATCCATTCGACTACCTGCCGACCATCAGCGTCTCGCCCGACAACCCGGTGCTGCAGGCGCTCTCCGCGGCCGGCAACGTCATGCAGGACGGGTTGAGCCTGATCGGCGAGAGCACGCGCGCTCCAGAAGTCCCCGCACCGCCCGGCGCCACGGCGGGGGCACCAGAGAGCGTGCCCATTCCGTTGGGTGCCACGGTGGAGGTGGCAGGCGTCAAGCGCGCCAACGCGGGCACCGGCGGCCTGGACTTCCATATCCTCATCGGCGCGCCGATGCCGGTGATCCGTGCACCGGCGGGCCCGCAGTTCGACGACGAACTGTTCATGGGTAGCCGCATCGTTCTCGCCGACGGTGATCCGTTCTCGCGCATCACCATGCCGGTGCTGGCTTGCAACGTGGTCGGCATGATCCCGCCGTTTCGCCCCAAGAAGCTGGCCAAGAAGGTCCATCTGAGCCTGCTGCTGCCGACGACCTTCAACATTGCGCTGCCGGTCAACGTGTTCGTCGGCGGGCCGCCGACGATCTCATGGGCCAGCATGATGAGCCGCGCATTCCTGAAGGCGCTGGGCAAGGGGTTCAAGGCGGCGGCTCGCAAGGTGTTCAAGAACATGCCTTCCGGGTTCCTGAAGTGCAAGGTGCTGCGGGCGGAACCCGTCGACCTGCGCGACGGCAGCGTCTCGGTGGAGCACCAGGACTTCGAGATTCCTGGGCGACTGCCGCTGGCCTGGACTCGCGAGTACTCATCGAGCAGCAGCCACGACGGCGTGTGCGGCCATGGATGGCAGACCCCCGCCGACATCCGCCTGGAGATCGCCGCAGACGGCACGGTGTGCTTCATCGGCCCGGGACAGGTGGCGCTGTTCGAGGGGCTCCCGCAGGTCGACGGCAGCACGCACTATCTGCTGGATGTGATCGACGGTGCGCGGCTGTGGCGCACCGGCGGGACGCTGGTCGTCAGGACGAAAGACGGGTTGCGCCACTGCTTCGAGCCCGCCGCCGCAATGGTCATGCCCGGCAGCGGGCGCGTCGTTCCCATCGAACGGATCGAGGATGCCTGCGGCAACCATTGGCGATTCGTGTGGCGGGGCCGGCAGCTGATGCGCATCGTCGAAAGGGGCCACGGCGCGCAGCCGGGCCGCGTGATCGAGGTGGGCTCACAGGCGGGACGCATCCGCGAGATGGCGCTGCAGGACCCTGACACGCAACGGCCACACGTCCTGGTGAGCTATCGCCATGAGCAGGCCGACCTCGCGGCAGTGCTCGATGCGCTGGGTGCCGCGCGCAGTTTCGAGTATGTCGAGCACCGCATGGTGCGGCACACCGACAGGCTGGGCCTGTCGTTCAGCTACGCGTACGACACGCGGTGGCGCGTCGTCCACGCCTGGGGCGACGATGGCCTGTACGACTACCGCTTTGCCTACGACGACACGCTGCGCCAGACTCGGGTGACCGACTCGCTCGGCCATGTGTCGGTGGTCACGCTGGACGAGAACCGGCTGCCGCTGTGCGAAGTCGATCCGCTTGGCGGCGTGACCGTCTTCGAGTACGACGAGTCGGGCCGCACGGTGGCCGTGATCGGCCCTGAGGGCCTGTGCACCCGCTTTGCGTACGACGCACGCGGCAACCTGCTGCGCATGCAGTTGCCGGATGGCAGCAGCACCGGCACCGAGTACGACGAACAGGACCAGGTGCTGGCCGTGATCGATCCGCTCGGGCATCGGTGGCCGCGGAGCAGCGACGGGCGCGGCCTGCTGCTCAGCCAGACCGACCCCCTGGGTGCAGCAACGCACTTCGCCTATGACAGCCGCGGCCAGCTGACGCGCATCACCGACCCACGCGGCGCCGTCACCGAATTGAGTTACGACGCGCACGGCCAACTGGCCTCGCTGCGCGACCCGCTCGGGCATGCGAGCCGATTCGAGCATGACGCACTGGGACGGCTGACGGCGCAGTGCGATCCACTGGATCGCTGGACCCGCTATCACCACGACGGCAAGGGCCGCGTGGTACGCATCTTCCAGCCCGATGGCTCGCAGATCGCCTGCGCCTACGATGCAGAGGACCAGCTCGTCTGCCATGTCGACGAGGCGGGCGCCGAAACACGGCTGGAGTATGCAGGCCTCGGGAAGGTCAGCAGGCGAACCCAGGCCGACGGCCACAGTGTGAGCTACCGCTACGACACGGAGGAACAGCTCGTCGGCCTGACCAACGAGCGCGGCGAGCACTACGCGCTGCAGCGCGATACGCTGGGCCGCATCGTCGAGGAGGTCGACTACTGGGGCCAGTCCCGGCGCTATGACTACGACGGAGCCGGGCGCCTCGTGTCGACGCTGGACCCGCTGGGCCAGCGCATTGCGTACACCACCGACAAGCTCGGCCGCATTCTCTGCAAGACCCTGCCGGACACCCTTCAGGCTGGCCGGCAGGTGCAGGAGCAGTTCGCCTACGACGCAGCCGGCCGCCTGGTGGAGCTGCGCAATCCCAGCCGGCATGTGCGCCGCCGATACGACGCAGCGAGTCGATTGCTGGAAGAAACGCAGGACGGCTTCCGAGTGATCAGCAGCTACGACGCGGCCGGCAACCGCGTACTGCGCGAGACCAGCGCAGGCAATCGCGTGGCCTGCACTTTCGACCTGCGCAACCAGGTCGCCAGCATCGCGGTGAACGACGAACCGCTCATCCTCGTGACACGCGATGCGCTGGGCCGCGCCACGCGCGAGCAACTCGACGAGCATGCGCAGCGTCACTTTGCCTACGAGGCTGGAGGGCGGCTGACCGCCCAGGCCGTGCTCGTCGACGCGCACCCCGTTTTCGAGACGCGCTACGACCACGATGCGGCAGGCCATCTGATTCGCCGCACCGACAATCGCCAAGGCGTGGACGAGTACCGCTACGACGCGCTCGGCCGGTTGCTGCAGCACACCGACCCCAAGGGCCGCATCGAGCGCTTCCTGAACGACCCCGCCAACGACCGCCTGCGCACAGTGGTCCGCGAAACGCCGGCCCTGCAGGTTGCCGGCGGCGCTCCCAGCCCGGCCAGCGTGTGGATGCGCGAGGGCGACCACAACGGATTGCACTACGTCTTCGACCGCGCGGGCGACCTGGTGAGCCGCCGCCGAGAAAGCCCGGATGCGCCCCAGGATCTGCAGCTGCTGTGGGACGCGAACCACCGCCTGGTGCAGACCCGCGGGAACGGTAGGACCGTCACCTACGGCTATGACGCTCTGGGCCGGCGGGCATTCAAGCGCGATGCCACACACACGACCTGGTTCTTCTGGGACGGCGATGCGCTGCTGGGCGAAACGCGCCAACGGCTGGATCTGCCGAGAACCGCACCGATCGATATCGGCCGGGTGAAAGAGTGGTGGGCGGCTCGCCGGCGCGGCCATCCATCGGAGACCGCGCATGGGCAGGCCAGGGAGTACGTCTATTACCCCGACAGTTTTGTCCCGCTCGCACTGGTGGAAGGCGAAGGCCCGGATGAGCAGCCCGGCGCTTCGCGCAGGCGCCTGCTTCACTACTACACCGATCCCAACGGCAGCCCGATCCGCGTTTTCGACGGCAAGGGCGCAACGCTGTGGTCGGCCACCTATACGGCGTGGGGACACGCCCTGCCTGCGCCTGCCGGCAGCATCGACAACCCGCTTCGCTATCAAGGCCAGTACCACGATCCAGAGACCGGCCTTCACTACAATCGATACCGGTACTTCGATTCGAACATTGGACAGTTTGTCGGCCAGGATCCCCTGCGACTGGCCACAGGCAGCAATCTGTACGCCTATGCGCCCAATGCGATCGCCTGGGCCGATCCGCTCGGACTGCATTCGACAGAAGTCGACTACGGCTCCACCGACTTGAGCCAGATGGCTCAGGCCTACAGAATGGACAACGGCATCTTCGGCGGACGAAACGTCGCGGTATTCGAATACCTGGACCACAACGGCATGCCCAACTACGTCACGCAGGTCAGCCAGGGGAAGCATGCCGAAAGAAGAATCGCGGAATACCTCGACAAGATTGGGATCAAGCCTGAACAGGTGACCCGGGTCTATACCGAGCTTGCGCCTTGCCCGCCCATTCGCGGCATGCAGTACTGCAGAAACATGCTGGACGAACGATTCAAGAAAGCCACCGTCACCCACAGCTTCGAGTACGGTGAGAGCTACGCCTCGCGCAGAAGAGGCGTGAAGAAAATGACGGAAGCGGCGAGGAAGCTGTTTCGAGGATGCTGACGATGACCCATCTTGAATACTCCCCGACCGTCATTGCCTGGATCAACGCCGACAGGGCGCATTTGACCAGCCTCGGCATCGCCCCCGAGACCGCCCGGTATCTCGAAGAGAAGGGACTGCCGGTGTTTGGGGACGACCCGCCATTCGGCATTCGCTTCGAAGAGATCAAGGCCATCTCGCTGAACAATCGCAGCTACCTGCTGCTTGGGCGCGAGATATGGAAGGACGATCTGCTGATCGCGCTCGATCCGAGCGACATGGGGGTCTATGCCGTCTCGCCCGGCGCGAAGCCGAGCTACATGAATGCCTCCGTCGAATCGCTGACCGTGTTTGTCTACACGGTTTACGACCTCATGCGCCGAGCCGCCGCCAGTGAGCCTGATCCTGCGCCCGCCGTCATGAATCTCCAGCAGATGCAGGAGAAGCTGGCCCTTCTCAGGCAGGGCCTGCTGAGGCCGCCCAAGGTCCAGGTCCGGTTCAACCGCGCGGCGGAAGCGAAGAAGGTCAAAGACACCTTGAAGCAGATCGACGCCAAGGCCCTCAAGGGGACAGCGTGGTGGAAGGTCGTCCTCGACGAATTCGAGGATGGGCTGATCTAGGACCGGCGGGCGCGATCTGCGGGGTCGCAAAGCGCCCGCCCCCGCCCCTTCATCAACGGCGCACGGCGCCGCCAGCACCCCGCGATTTCGAATGCGACCCGGGTTTACCCGATCACATGTTGGCAATGCCGCGCCGGATCATTTAATATATTAAATAATTCGACGCGACACTCCGACGTGGCCAGCACCTTCACCCACCGCAACCTTCCGCGCCTGCTGCTGCAGGCGCGCGAAGCCGTCATGGCCCACACGCGGCCCAGCCTGCGCGAGCACGCGCTGTCCGACCAGCAGTGGCGCGTGCTGCGCGTGCTCGGCGAGCACGGCGCGGTGGAAACCGGCCGCGTGGCGCGCGAGGCGTTCATCCTCGGGCCCAGCCTCACCGGCGTGCTCGCGCGCATGGAGCGCGACGACCTCATCACCCGCAGCCGCGACCCCGAGGACCAGCGCCGCACCGTGGTCGAGGCCACGGCGCACGGGATGAAGCTGGTGAAGAAGCTGTCCTCGAGCATCGAGTCGCATTACCAGTGGCTGGAGCAGTCGCTGGGCAAGACCAAGCTGACGCAGCTGTACGGACTGCTGGACGAACTGATCGCGCTGGAGCAACCCGAATGACCTCCTCCTCCCCTTTCCTGCCCACCGGCACCGTGTACGGCACGCTGCTGAACTTCCGCGCGGAAGTGCAGGCGCTCGCACCGCAGATGACGCAGCCACCGTACAAGGCACCGCCGAAGGCCCCCGTGCTCTATGTGAAGACCGCCAACACCTGGAGCCCGCACGGCAGCGCCATCACGGTGCCTGCATCGGTGCCCGAGGTGGAGATCGGCGCCAGCATCGGCATGGTGATCGGCGCGGAGGGCGACGTGGAAGGCTTCGTGCTGATGAACGACCTCTCGATTCCGCATGCGAGCTTCTTCCGCCCGCCCGTGAAGTTCAAGTGCGTCGACGGCTTCCTGGGCGTCGGCCCGGCGCTGCGCGATGCGCAGGAGGTGGCCGATCCCGCGGGCTTTCGCGCCGAGGTGCGTGTCAACGGCGCGCTGAAGCAGTCGATCGACTTTTCGCAGCTCGTGCGGCCCGCGCAGCAGCTGCTGGCCGACGTGGGCGAATTCATGACGCTCGCGCATGGCGACGTGCTGATGCTGGGCTGCGATGCCGGCCGGCCGCTGGCGCGTGCGGGCGACCGCATCGAAATCTCCGCGCCGGGGTTCGAGAGCCTCTGCAACACGCTGGTGCAGGAGGCCGCCGCATGAAGCACGCACGCGTCATCTTCGAAGGCCGCGAGCACACCGGCACCGCGCACGAATTCAACGGCCAGGCCGATGCCGCGGTGCGGCTGGACGACGGCCGCATCGTGCCGCAGGAACAGCTCGTGTGGCTGCCGCCGCTCGCGCCCACTCTGCGCCCGCGCACCATCCTCGCGCTCGGCCTCAACTACGCCGACCATGCGAAGGAACTCGAGTTCAAGGCGCCCGAGGAACCGCTGGTGTTCGTCAAGGGCCAGAGCACGCTGATCGGCCACCGCCAGCACACGCACCGGCCAGCCGGCGTGCAGTTCATGCACTACGAGTGCGAGCTCGCCATCGTGGTCGGCAAGACCGCGAAGCACGTGAAGCGCGATGACGCCTACGACTTCATCGGCGGCTACACCGTGGCCAACGACTACGCGATCCGCGACTACCTCGAGAACTGGTACCGCCCCAACCTGCGCGTGAAGAACCGCGACACCTGCACGCCGCTCGGCCCGTGGTTCGTCGATGCGTCCGACGTGCCCGACCCCATGGCGCTCGCATTGAAGACCACGGTGAACGGCACCGTCACGCAGCAGGGCAGCACGCGCGACATGATCTTCGACGCGCCCTTCCTCATCGAATATTTCAGCCGCTTCATGACGCTGTCGCCCGGCGACCTGATCCTCACGGGCACGCCCGACGGCGTGGTCGATTGCAGGCCGGGCGACGTGGTCGTGACGGAGATCGAGCGCATCGGCGCGCTGGTCAACACCATCCAAGGAAAAGCATGAGAGTCGATCACCTGATCGCCGGCAAGGCCGTTGCCGGCAGCGAATACTTCGAAACCGTCAATCCCGCCACGCAGGAAGTGCTGGCCGAGGTCGCCTCGGGCGGGGAGGCCGAAGTGAATGCGGCCGTGGCTGCCGCGAAGGAGGCCTTTCCCAAGTGGGCCGGCCTGCCCGCCACCGAACGCGCCAAGCTCATCCGCAAGCTCGGCGACCTGATTGCCAAGCACGTGCCCGAGATCGCGCAGACCGAAACCAACGACTGCGGCCAGGTCATCGCGCAGACCGGCAAGCAGCTGATCCCGCGCGCGGCCGACAACTTCTATTACTTCGCCGAGATGTGCACGCGCGTCGACGGCCACACCTACCCCACGCCCACGCACCTGAACTACACGCTGTTCCATCCGGTGGGCGTGTGCGCGCTGATCAGCCCGTGGAACGTGCCCTTCATGACCGCCACCTGGAAGGTCGCGCCCTGCCTCGCCTTCGGCAACACGGCCGTGCTGAAGATGAGCGAGCTCTCGCCACTCACGGCCGCGCGCCTCGGCGAACTCGCGCTCGAAGCGGGCATTCCGCCCGGCGTGCTGAACCTCGTGCACGGCTATGGCAAGGAAGCGGGCGAGCCGCTGGTGGCACACCCCGACGTGCGCGCGATTTCGTTCACCGGCTCCACCGCCACGGGCAACCGCATCGTGAAGAGCGCGGGCCTGAAGAAATTCAGCATGGAGCTCGGCGGCAAGAGCCCGTTCGTGATCTTCGAGGACGCCGACCTCGACCGCGCGCTCGACGCGGCCGTGTTCATGATCTTCAGCAACAACGGCGAGCGCTGCACCGCCGGCTCGCGCATCCTGGTGCAGCAGTCGATCTATGCCGACTTCGCGGCGAAGTTCGCCGAGCGCGCCAGTCGCATCACGGTCGGCGATCCGCTGGACGAGAAGACCATCGTCGGCCCGATGATCTCGCAGGCCCACCTGGCCAAGGTGCGCAGCTACATCGAGCTCGGGCCGAAGGAAGGGGCGACGCTGCTGTGCGGCGGGCTGGAGGCGCCGGACAACCTGCCCGACCGCGTTCAGCGCGGCAACTACGTGATGCCCACGGTGTTCGCCGATGTCGACAACCGCATGCGGATCGCGCAGGACGAGATCTTCGGACCGGTCGCCTGCCTGATCCCGTTCAGGGACGAGGCGCACGCGATCGAACTAGCCAACGATATCCAATACGGCCTGAGCAGCTACGTGTGGACCGAGAACATCGGCCGCGCGCACCGCGTGGCCGCCGCGGTCGAAGCCGGCATGTGCTTCGTCAACAGCCAGAACGTGCGCGACCTGCGCCAGCCCTTCGGCGGCACCAAGGCCTCGGGCACCGGACGCGAAGGCGGCACCTGGAGCTACGAGGTGTTCTGCGAGCCGAAGAACATTGCGGTGTCGATGGGCTCGCACCACATTCCGCACTGGGGAGCCTGACCATGGGCACGCTCGCACTCGCCGCCAAGATCACGCACGTGCCGTCGATGTACCTCTCGGAATTTCCGGGACCGAACTTCGGCTGCCGCGACGCCGCGATCAACGGCCACAAGGAAATCGACCGGCGCTGCCGCGCGCTGGGCGTGGACACCATCGTGGTGTTCGACGTGCACTGGCAGGTCAACAGCGAATACCACATCAACTGCGGTCCGCAGTTCGGCGGCACCTACACCAGCAACGAGCTGCCGCACTTCATCAAGAACATGCCCTACGCCTACCCGGGCAACCCGGCGCTCGGCCACCTGATCGCCGACATGGCGAACGAAATGGGCGTGAAGAGCCGCGCGCACAGCGACACCACGCTCGAGCTCGAGTACGGCACGCTGGTGCCGATGCGCTACATGAACCCCGACCAGCACTACAAGGTGATCAGCATCAGCGGCTGGTGCGACTGGCACGACCTCGCCGAGTCGGGCCGCTTCGGCCTGGCGGTGCGGCGCGCGATCGAGGAGCGCTACGAGGGCACGGTGGCAGTGTTCGCGAGCGGCTCGCTCTCGCACCACTTCGCGGACAACGGCCGCGCGCCGGAGTTCATGCACAAGGTGTACGACCCCTTCCTCGAGCAAATCGACCGGCGCGTGGTCGAGCTCTGGGAGCGCGGCGACTGGGCCACCTTCGTCGGCATGCTGCCGATGTACGCCGAGAAGTGCTGGGGCGAAGGCGACATGCACGACACCGCGATGCTGCTGGGCCTCCTGGGCTGGGACCGCTATGCCGCGCCGGTGGAAGTGGTCACGCCCTACTTCGGGAGCTCGGGCACGGGGCAGATCAACGCGATCTTCCCGGTCACGCCCCTTCCCGTCTGAGTACATCGCCCGAACACACGCCATGCCCCATCTCGTCATCCTCTACACGCCGAACATCGAAGCCGAGACCGACATCTCGGCGCTGTGCCGCACGCTGGCCGACACCATGCTCGCGCAGCGCGACGAGGCCGGCAAGCCGGTGTTCCCCGTCGGCGGCACACGCGTGCTGGCCTATCCGGCCGCGCACTATGCGGTGGCCGACGGCAAGGCCGACTATGCCTTCGTGTACCTCAACATCCGCATGGCCGCGGGGCGCTCGGAGGCGGTGAAGAAGAAGGCCGGCGACGAACTGCTGGCCGACGTGCGCACGCATTTCGAACCGATCTTCGACAAGCGCCACATCGGCATCACGCTGCAGATCGACGAAAGCCCGGGCCAGGTGTATGACGGCAAGCACAGCAACCTGCATCCACTCTTCAACAAGTAGCACCATGCTCACCGCCGACACCATCGCCAGCCTCGCGGCCGAACTGCACGAAAGCGAAAGATCGCGCGTGCAGGTCGAGCATTTCTCCAAGCGCTTTCCCGAAATGACCATCGAGGACGGCTACGCCATCTCTCGCGAATGGGTTCGGCAGAAGATCGCGGAAGGCCGCGTGCCGCGGGGCCACAAGATCGGCCTGACCTCGCGCGCCATGCAGCAGTCCAGCCAGATCGACGAGCCCGACTACGGCACGCTGCTCGACGACATGTTCTTCGAGCAGGGCAGCGACATTCCGTTCAAGCGCTTCATCGCGCCGCGCATCGAGGTGGAGCTGGCCTTCGTGCTCGGCAAGAAACTGCAGGGGCCGAACGTGAGCATCTTCGACGTGCTGGCGGCCACCGACTACGTGGTGCCGGCCATCGAGATCATCGACGCGCGCATCGAACAGTTCGACCGCCACACCAAGGCGCCGCGCAAGGTGTTCGACACCATTGCCGACAACGCGGCCAATGCCGGCATCGTGATGGGCGGCCGGCCGGTCAAGCCCGACGCGGTCGACCTGCGCTGGGTGAGCGCGCTGCTCTACAAGAACGGCGTGATCGAGGAGTCAGGCGTCGCCGCGGCCGTGCTCAACCACCCGGCCACGGGCGTGGCCTGGCTCGCGAACAAGCTCGCACCGTGGGACGAATGCCTCGAAGCCGGCGAAGTCGTGCTCGGTGGCTCGTTCACGCGGCCGACCACCGCCCTGCCCGGCGACACCTTCCATGCCGACTACGGCCCACTCGGCAGCATCGCATTCCGACTTGCCTGAAAGACACACCATGCAAACACCCCTGAACACCTTCAAGCAGGCCATGCAGGCCGGCGAACAGAAGATCGGCCTCTGGGTCGGCCTGGCCGACGGCTATGCGGCCGAGATCCTGGCCGGCACCGGCTTCGACTGGCTGCTGGTCGACGGCGAGCACGCGCCCAACGACGTGCGCTCGGTGCTCGCGCAGTTGCAGGGCATCTCGAGCGCCTGGTCGGCACAGCCCGAGTCCGAGCGCTCGCACCCCGTGGTGCGGGTTCCGGTGGGCGACGTCACGCTGCTCAAGCAGTTCCTGGACATCGGCGCGCAGACCATCCTGGTGCCGATGGTCGACACCGCCGAGCAGGCGGAGCGCATGGTGCAGGGCATGCGCTATCCGCCCGAAGGCATCCGCGGCATGGGCAGCGCCCTGGCGCGCGCCTCGCGCTGGCAGGCCTATCCGCGCTACCTGCACGAGGCCAACGCGCAAACCTGCCTGCTGGTGCAGGCCGAAACCGTGGAAGCGATGAAGAACCTCGACGCCATCGCCGCCACGCCGGGCGTGGACGGCGTGTTCATCGGGCCGGCCGACCTGTCGGCCTCGATGGGCTTTGTCGGCCAGCCGAACCATCCCGAGGTGCAGGCCATGATCGCCGACGCCATTGCGCGCATCCGCAAGGCCGGCAAGGCGCCGGGCATTCTCTCGACCACCGAGGAGCAGGCGCGCAAGTGGCTGGCCGCCGGTGCGCAGTTCGTGGCGGTGGGCGTGGACACCATCCTGCTCACGGCGGCGGCAAGGCAGCTGTCGTCCCGGTACAAGAACGCCGCGAGCGCGGTGACGCCCAGCGGCTACTGAACCTCCTTCGCGCCATGACTTCCCCGACCGATCCCAAGCGCTTCCGCTCCGCCACCATCCGCGAGGGCACCATCCGCGCGACCACGCGCAGCTTCCTGCATGCGCTCGGCCAGGACGACGAGGACATCGCGCGCCCGCACATCGGCGTGTTCCACACCGGCGGCGAGATGAGCCCGTGCAACCTCAACCTGCGCGAGCAGGCGCAGCACGCCAAGACCGGCATCTACGCGGGCGGCGGCACGCCGCACGAATGCCCGGTGGTGTCGGTGAGCGACGGGCTCACCATGGCGCATTCGGGCATGCGCTTCTCGCTGATCTCGCGCGAGCTGATCGCCGACAGCGTGGAGGCCTCGACGCGCGGCCACCAGTGGGACGGCATCTTCGCCATCGGTGCCTGCGACAAGAACCTGCCGGGCCTGATGATGGGCATGGTGCGCTGCAACGTGCCGAGCGTGTTCGTGCATGGCGGCTCGGCGCTGCCGGGGCAGATGCCGGGTCCCGATGGCCGCGACCTCAACGTGGTCGACACCTACGAGACCATCGGCAAGGTGCTGGCCGGCACCGCCACGCACGACGAGCTCGACGCCATGAGCCGCGCCTGCCTGCCCACCGCGGGCGCCTGCGCGGGCCAGTTCACGGCCAACACCATGGGCATGGTGTCGGAAGCATTGGGCCTCGCGCCCATCGGCTCCAGCATGGTGCCGGCGGTGTTCAGCGAGCGCGCGCCGCTGATGCGCCGCGCCGCGAAGAACCTCATGAAGGCGGTGATGGGCGACAGCCCGCTGCCGCGCGACATCGTCACGCGCAAGGCGCTCGAGAACGCCTGCGCCGTGGTCTCGGCCACCGGCGGCTCGACCAACGCCGCGCTGCACCTGCCGGCCATCGCGCACGAGGCGGGCATCAGGTTCCACCTGGACGACGTGGCCGAGATCTTCGCGCGCACGCCGCTCATTGCCGACCTGCGTCCGGGCGGGCAGTACCTGGCGCGCGACGTGTTCTACATCGGCGGCGCGGGCGTCATTCTTCGCACGCTGATGGAGCAGGGCTTCGTGCATGGCGATGCGCTCAGCTTCACCGGCCGCACGCTGGCCGAGGAACTGGCCGATGCCGCCGCGCCCGATGGCCGCGTGGTGCGCGCGCCCGGCAACCCGATCACGCGCGACGGCGGGCTGGCCGTGCTCAAGGGCAACCTCTGTCCCGACGGCGCGCTGCTCAAGACCGCGGGCCTCCAGACGCTGGTGCACCGCGGCCCGGCGCGCGTCTTCAACTCGGAAGAAGAAGCGCAGGCGGCCGTGCAGAACCGCCGCTACGAAGCCGGCGACGTGATCGTGATCCGCAACGAGGGCCCGAAGGGCAGCCCCGGCATGCGCGAGATGCTGGGCATCACCGCCCTGCTCTACGGCCAGGGCATGGGCGACAAGGTGGCGCTGCTGACCGACGGGCGCTTCTCGGGCGCCACGCGCGGCCTGTGCATCGGCTATGCGGGGCCCGAAGCGGCCGACGGCGGGCCGATTGCGGCACTGCGCGACGGCGACATGGTGGCCATCGACGCGCGAGCCGGGGCGCGCACCATTTCGGTGGAACTGGCAGCGGAAGAAATTGCACTGCGGCTCTCCAGACGTCAGGTAAACGCGGGGGTCCCGCACCGCGGCTTGCTGGAAAAATACGCGCTCACCGTGCGCCCTGCCTACCAGGGCGCCGTGACCCATTCGGGCGCAGTCACCTGGCTGCGCGACGAGTCGTGAAACGCAACTGACAACACCCTGGAGACAGACCATGACCTTCACCCGCCGCCAACTGCTGCAGACCACCGGCGCCTCGGCGCTGCTTGCCAGCCTGGGCCAGCAGGCCTTCGCGCAAGCCTCGCTCGAAACCGCCACCATCGTCACCGGCTTTGCGGCCGGCGGCACCTCGGACACCACCTGCCGGCGCATCGCGCAGAAGCTCAGCCCCGACTACGCCAAGTCGGCCGTGGTCGAAAACCGCACCGGCGCGGGCGGCCAGATCGCCGTGAGCTACGTGAAGGGCCGCCCGGCCGACGGCGCCACCATCCTGCAGACGCCCACCTCCATCCTCACGATCTACCCGCACATCTACAAGAAGCTGCCGTACGACCCGATGGTCGACCTCACACCTGTGAGCATTGCCTGCATCTTCGACTTCGGCTTTGCGGTCGGCCCCTCGGTGCCCGCCAGCGTGAAGACGGTGCCCGAGTTCCTCGCCTGGGCCAAGGCCAACCCGACCGGCGCCAATTTCGGCTCGCCGGCCGCGGGCTCCACGCCGCACTTCATCGGCGCGCTGCTGGGCAAGAAAGGCGGCGTCGAACTCAAGCACGCCGCCTACCGCGGCACGCAGCCGGCCATGCTGGACCTGCTGGGCGGCAACATCTCGGCCGTCTCGGGCCCGATCGGCGACATCACGCAGCACCTGGCCTCGGGCAAGGTGCGCATCCTGGGCGTCTCGGGCGCCAAGCGCAGCCGCTTCGCACCCGACGTGCCGACCTTCGGCGAGCAGGGCATCAAGGACATGGCGCACAGCGAATGGTTCGCCTTCTTCCTGCCCGCCAAGGCCTCGCCGGAACTGGTCGCGAAGCTCAACGCGTCGATGAAAACCGCGCTGGCGCACAAGGACGTGATCGAAGGCCTCGGCAACTTCGGGCTGGAAGCCATGTCTTCCACGCCCGGCGAGCTGACCGATCTGCTCAAGAAAGACACCGCCAAGTGGGCGCCAATCGTCAAGGAAGTCGGCTTCACGGCTGAGGGATAACCTGAATGAAGGAACTGCAATGAACACAACACTCGCCACCCGCGTACCGCCGTCGGCGCCGGTCCATCCCTCGATCCATCCGGACGAGCGCGCCGCGCGCGAACAGCTTGCGGCCTGCTACCGCGTGTTCGCGATGCTGGGCTGGACCGAGATGATCTACAACCACATCACGGTGCGGCTGCCCGACAGCGTGACGGGCGGGGAGAAGCAGTTCCTCATCAACCCCTTCGGCCTGCACTACAGCGAGGTCACGGCCAGCAACCTGGTGAAGATCGACCTGCAGGGCAAGGTGCTCGACGGCTCGACCTGGCCGGTGAACCCGGCCGGCTTCACGGTGCACGCCGCCATCCACGACGGCCTGCCCGGCGCGCACTGCGTGATGCACACGCACACCACGGCCGGCGTGGCCGTGGCCTGCCTGCAGGGCGGCCTGCAGCAGACCAATTTCTATACCGCGCAGTTGCACGGCATGGTGGCGTACCACGACTTCGAGGGCATCACCATCCATGCCGACGAGGGCCCGCGCCTGCTCAGGAGCATCGGCGACCGCAATGCCGTGATCCTGCGCAACCACGGCCTGCTGGCCTGGGGACAGACGCTGCCGCAGACCTTCGCCATCCTGTGGACCCTGCAGCGCGCCTGCGAGATCCAGATGGCCACCTTCTCGATGGGCGCGGCCATTCCGGTGAGCGAGGAAATCGCGCAGCGCTGCACGCGCGATGCGCTGCAATTCAGCCCCGAGCACGGCGCCGGGCAGGACGTGTTCGATGCGTTGGTGCGCCAGGTCGACCGCATCGACGCCAGCTACAAGAACTGACATGAAGATCTGCATCTACGGCGCCGGCGCCATCGGCGGATGGATCGGCGCCAGCCTGGCGCAGGCTGGCGAGCGGCTCAACGTGGTGGCGCGCGGCGCCACGCTCGAAGCGCTGCAGCAGGATGGCCTTTCGCTGATGCGCGGCGAGGTGCGCACGCGCGTGCCGGTCAACGCGGTGGCCGACCCCGAATCGCTTGGCACGCAGGACCTGGTGGTCATCGCCGTGAAGGCGCCCGCGCTGGCCGGCGTGGCCGAACGCATCGGGCCGCTGATCGGGCCCGACACCCTGGTGCTGGTGGCCATGAACGGCGTGCCGTGGTGGTTCCTCGAAGGCGGCTTCGGCGGCGCCATCACCGGCCACCGCCTTGCGGCCGTGGACCCTGACGGCGCAATTGCAAGGGCCATCCCCTCGCGCAACGTGATCGGCTGCGTGGTGCACGCGAGCTGTTCGCTCGATGCCCCGGGCGTGGTGCGGCATCACTTCGGCAACGGGCTGATCGTGGGCGAGCCTTCGGGCGAAGCCACGCCGCGCGTGCAGAAGCTGGTCGCGCTGCTGCAAAGTGCGGGCCTGGACGCCACGCTGTCGCCGCAGATCCAGAAGGACGTGTGGTTCAAACTCTGGGGCAACATGACGGTGAACCCGATCAGCGCGCTCACGGGCACCACCACCGACCTGATCATGGGCGACGACTACGTGCGCGGCTTCATCTCGGCCGTGATGCTCGAAGCCAAGGAGATCGGACGCCGCATCGGCATCGAGATCACCCAGAGCCCCGAAGACCGCCATGCCGTGACGATGAAGCTTGGCGCGTTCAAGACCTCGATGCTGCAGGACGTGGAAGCCGGGCGATCGGTGGAGCTCGATGCGCTGGTCACCGTGGTGCGGGAGCTGGGCGAACTGACCGCGGTGGCCACGCCGTTCACCGATGCGCTGCTGGGGCTGGCGCGGCTGAAGATGCGCAAGCTCGGGCTGTACTGAGCGCCGCGGGGCGCCGGCGCACGGCTTCAGAGCAGCCGCGGCGCCGGAATGATGTGTCGCCGCGGCGTCTTCGGCGCAGGCTTCTTCACCGGAATCGGCTGCGGCAGGTCGCGGGCGTTGCGCAGCCGCGGTCCGGCCACCATGATCTTGCGCATGCGGTGGTCGTAGCGCAGGAACAGGCCCGAGACGCTGCCCACGTAGGCGTCGATCTTCATGTCGTTCGCGACGCCGCGGTCCTCGGGCGAGAAGCGGTCGGGCTCCATGTTGAAGCCTGCGCCCTTGTAGGCCGGATGCGTGTGGTAGTAAGCCACCGCCGTCGTGCCCTCGGGGCAGCCCCTGTTGCCGAGGCGGTGGCCGACGTCGACCGTGTTGGTGTCGCCCTCGCGCGGCGGCATCGCGAAGAACTGGTTGCCCTGCTGGCAGATCATGGCGCCGAACTCCTTGCGGCGTTCGATCGACTCGATCAGCACGGACTCGAGTGCCGCGCGCGCCGCCTCGGTGACGGTGTCGAAGAGTTCGTACTCGGGAGGGAATCCGGGAGCGGGAAGTGGTTCAGCCATGCCGCGAGTGTCGCGACCGCACGGACGCGCGGCCATTCCACGGACAGCGTATGACGATCGGCAGGCCCCTGCCCCGCCCGCTTCATTCCTCGTCGCCCGGAGCGAAGGGCACGCGCGGCGCCACCGCGCACATGAGCTCGTAGCCGACGGTGCCGGCGGCCTGCGCGACCTCGTCGATGGGGAGCACCGCGCCGGTCCCGGCCGAGCGGCCCCACAGCGTGACCTCGGTGCCGAACTTCGCGTCGGGCACCGGCGTGAGGTCGACCGTGATCATGTCCATGCTCACGCGGCCCACCATGCGGGTGCGAACGCCGTTCACCAGCACCGGCGTGCCGGTGTTGCAGTGGCGCGGATAGCCGTCGGCATAGCCGACCGCGGCCACGCCGATGGTGAGCGGCCCCTCGGCCGTGAAATTGGAGCCGTAGCCGATGGTGTCGCCGGCCTGGAGCGTCTGGATCCCGATCAGTTTGGTCGACAGTGTCATGGTGGGCTGCAGCTGCCAGTGCGCCGCGTCGTGCTCCGGAAAGTCGGGCGCGCTGCCGTACAGCACGATGCCGGGGCGCACCCAGTCGCCGCGGGTCTGGCGGGCATGGCGCAGGGTGGCGGCGCTGTTGGCAATGGAGCGTTCGCCCGGCAGGTCGTGGGTGGCGCGCTCGAACACCTCCAGCTGGTGCGCAATGCCGCGCGCGCCGTCGGCGTCGCTGAAATGCGTCATCAGCGAGATCTCGTCAACCTGCGGCAGCGCGTTCAGGCGCGTCCAGGCCGAGCCGAAGCGCTCGGGCGCGAAGCCCAGGCGGTTCATGCCGGAGTTCATCTTGAGGAACACGCGCTGCGGCTTGAGCGTCTTGTGGGCCGCGAGCATGTCGATCTGCTCGTCGCAGTGCACCGTGTGCCACAGGTCGAGCCGCGAGCACAGCTCCAGGTCGCGCGCGTCGAACACGCCTTCGAGCAGCAGCACCGGGCCGCGCCAGCCGAGGGCGCGCACGCGCTCGGCTTCGGCCAGGTCGAGCAGCGCAAATCCGTCGGCGCCGCGCAGGCCCTCATAGACCCGCTCGATGCCGTGGCCATAGGCATTGGCCTTGACCACGGCCCAGACGCGGGCATCGACCGCGGCGCGCCGTGCCCGGTCGAGGTTGTGGCGAAGCGCGGCGGTATGGACAGTGGCGAGAATGGGGCGCGGCATGGTGGGCGTCGAATGGTGGATGGATGGGGTTTTAGCATCTTCCCGGACCGGACCGTCCAGGGTGGGAACGCTGATTTCGCTGTCGTACCCCCATGCTATAACCGCCCATTCGCCCAAAAGACGCGACACTTTCTCACTACTGCCAGCACCTTCCTGGCCAGCCAGCCCATCGATGAAGCGCGGTTTCTACACGATCATGTCGGCCCAGTTCTTTTCGTCGCTGGCCGACAACGCGATCTTTGTCGTGGCGGTCGAGCTCATGCGAAGCACGGGAGCGGCCGAATGGCAGCGCGCGGCGCTGGTGCCGATCTTTGCCGTCTTCTACGTGGTGCTGGCGCCGCTGGTGGGCGCCTTTGCCGACGCCTTGCCCAAGGGGCGGGTGATGTTCATCAGCAACGCGATCAAGGTGGTCGGCTGCCTGATGATGCTGTTCGGCTCGCATCCGCTGCTGTCGTATTCGATCGTGGGGCTGGGCGCCGCGGCCTATTCGCCGGCCAAGTACGGCATCCTGACCGAGCTGCTGCCGGCTTCGCAGTTGGTAAAAGCCAACGGCTGGATCGAAGGACTCACCATCGCCTCGATCCTGCTGGGCATCGTGCTCGGCGGCTCGCTGGTGGGGCATGCGGTCTCCAGCCAGCTGCTGTCCTTCGACATGCCGCTGATCGACACGGGGGTCGATTCGCCGGCCGAGGCGGCCATCTCGGTGCTGATCTTCGTCTACGCGCTGGCAGCCTGGTTCAACACGCGCATTCCGCACACCGGCGTCGAGATGCGGCCGCTGCGCGCCAATCCGGAGCATGGCCTCGCGCGCAACATGTTCTCGCTGCTGCCCGACTTCTGGCACTGCAACGCACGCCTGTGGCGCGACAAGCTGGGCCAGATCTCGCTGGCCACCACCACGCTGTTCTGGGGCGCGGGCGCCAACCTCAAGTACATCGTGCTGGCCTGGGCCGCGCTCGCGCTCGACTACAACACCACGCAGGCCACGGCGCTCACCGGCGTGGTCACCATCGGCATGGCGGTGGGCGCCATCGTCGCGTCGATGCGCATGCGGCTGGACATGGCCACGCGCGTGATTCCGATGGGCATCGGCATGGGGCTGCTGGTCATCAGCATGAACCTGATCGGCAACGTCTGGATCGCGGTGCCCTTTCTGATCCTGCTGGGCGGGCTGGGCGGCTTCCTGGTGGTGCCGATGAACGCACTGCTGCAGCACCGCGGCCACAACCTCATGGGCGCGGGCCGCTCGATTGCCGTGCAGAACTTCAACGAACAGGCCTGCATCCTGCTGCTCGGCGGCTTCTACAGCGCCTGCACCGGCCTGGGCCTGTCGGCCTTCGCGGCCATCGGCGCCTTCGGCGGCGTGGTGGCGGGCTGCATGTGGCTGATCCAGCGCTGGCATCATCACAACCTGCGCAAGTACCCCGAAGAAGTCGAGCACCTGCTCGCCATCGCCCGCAGCGACAAGCATCATTGACCTCCCCCAGGCTGCGCGCACTTCGTGTCGCTTCGCCCACCCCCTCACCGGGGGCAACACCGGTGGCCCGGCGGAGCCGGTTCCACGGTGTTCCACGAAAAAACTCCGCCACATGCCCGCTCTTGCGCTGATCTTCAATGCCTTTGTATGGGGCGTGTCCTGGTTCCCCTTTCGGCACATCGAAAGCCACGGGCTGCATCCCGTCTGGACCACCTGCATCATCTACGTGGCGATCTCGCTGGCGATGGGCCTCTTTCGCCGGCATGCCTGGCGCGGCTTCGCGGCGTATCCGATGCTGGTGCTGCTGGGCCTGGCGGCGGGCTTCACCAACCTGGGCTTCAACTGGGCGGTGACGCAGGGCGACGTGGTGCGCGTGGTGCTGCTGTTCTACCTGATGCCGCTGTGGAGCGTGCTGCTGGGCTGGGCCGTGCTGGGCGAGCGGCCCACCGGCGGCGCGCTCGCGCGCGTGGCGCTGGCACTGACCGGCGTGGCCGTGGTGCTCAAGACGCCCGGCGTCGAATGGCCCGTGCCTTCGAGCCTGCCCGACTGGCTGGGCCTGGCGGCCGGCTTCAGCTTTGCCGTGACCAACATCGTGCTGCGGCACCTGCGCGACGCGCCCGGCGAATCGCGCGCGCTGGCCATGTTCTGCGGGTGCGCAGCGGTGGCCGGCATCGCCGCGGCGGCCGGCACCCTGTTCGGCGCCTTCGGCTCCCCGCTTGCCGCGGAGCCGGGCTGGATCGGCTGGGCGGCCTTGCTGGGCGTTGGCTTCGTGGTGGCCAACGTCTGCCTGCAGTACGGCGCGGCCCGGCTGGCGGCCAGCGCCACGGCGGTGATCATGCTGTCGGAGGTGCTGTTTGCCAGCGTCTCTTCCGTGGCGCTGGGCGCGGCCCAGATGGATCCGCGCATCCTGGCGGGCGGCGCGCTGATCGTGCTGGCGGCCGTGTGGTCGGCGTTTGCGCGAACGCCGGTGCAGGGCGATGATCGCCTTTCGTCCCCCACCTGACCGAGGCAGCGCCATGACCACCAGCATCTACGACTTCGAAGCCAACCGGATCGACGGCAAGAAGGTGACGCTCTCGGCCTTCCGCGGCAAGGTGCTGCTGATCGTCAACACGGCCAGCCAGTGCGGCTTCACGCCGCAGTTCGCCGGGCTCGAGGAACTGCACGAGAAGTACGCCGCCCAGGGGCTGGTGGTGCTGGGCTTTCCGTCGAACCAGTTCGGCTCGCAGGACCCGGGCACCAACGAGGAAATCGGCGCCTTCTGCACCACCAACTACGGCGTGAGTTTTCCGATGATGGAAAAGATCGACGTCAACGGCAGCAACGCCGCGCCGCTCTACCAGTGGCTCACCAAGGAAAAGCCGGGCCTGCTGGGCAGCACGGCCATCAAGTGGAACTTCACCAAGTTCCTGGTCGGCCGCGACGGGCGGGTCCTCAAGCGCTACGCGCCGCTGGAGACGCCCGCTTCGTTCGCGCGCGACATCGAGGCGGCGCTGGCCGCGGGCTGATTCAAGGCCCGACGCGCAGGAAGCCAGTGCCCGCGCCGCGCGCGTCATTCTCGTCCCGCATGTCCAGCGCATTCAGCCACTCGATCAGCGCGCGCTCGTCCACCGGCGAGGCCAGCAACCGGAACGACTCCTGCGCGAGCACCGATGCAGGCATGCGATGCACGATGTGCAGCTCGGTGTGATGGGCGAGGTACAGCACCGGTAGCGCACGGCCTGCTGCTTCCGCCACGTCGGGCAGTTGCGAGACCGTCTTTGCCGCATCCGCATGGAGCCCGACGATGAGGGCGTCGAACTGGTGCCCTGCGCGGATCGCGTCGACCAGCTCGTGCATCCGGCCGAAGGACGCGCTGTCCGTGCCCAGCACCGCCAGCGAATTGGAGGTGCAGATGCGCTGCAGCCCATCCGAATCCACGAGGGCAATCCGATACTCCCGGTGGATCCACGATGCATTCACCGGCTACTGCTCCCCGGCCACGTCGATCTCGACCCGGCGGTTCGGCTGGAGGCAGCGCAGCAGCGCCGGCGAACTGCGCGTGCCCTCGCAATCGCTGACCACTGGCTGGCGCTTGCCCATGCCCGCAGCGCGGATCAGTTTGCCGTCGATGCCCTGCTTCACCAGCAAATCGCGCACGGTGTTGGCGCGTGCCAGCGACAGCGCCTCGTTGTAGGCATCGCCGCCGAGCCGGTCGGTGTGCCCCGTCACCACGATGTAGTGCAGCGACCTGAAGTTGCCCCGCAGCTCGGCGGCCAGCCGCTCGATGCGCGCCTGTCCATCGGGGAGCAGGTCGGGCAGCGAAGAGCCGTCGAAGCGGAACAGGCCGTCGGCATTCAGCGTGACTTTCTGCGGCGGTGCCAGCTTGGTGCTGACCGGAATCGGCGTGGCGGCCGGCGGCTTCGCAAGCAAGGCACAGTCGGGATTCTTCCACCAGGCGCCGGTCGACACGCCATCGCCGCTGAAGCGCACCATGTACTGGCAGGTCACATAGTCGGCACTCTTGCCCGTGCGGAAGTGGAAGATGTAGTTCCACTCGCGCACGCCCCACAGCCCCTCGCTGAAGTGCGGCCAGCCCAGCAGTTCGCGCACCTGGTCCTTGCCCATGCCGGTGCGGATGGGTGCGAACGCGTCGGTGCCGGGAAAGGCGCCCTGCTTCCACCTCGCGCTGGCAAGGTCCGGAAAGTCCTCCGGCCTGGGCGCCTCCGGCCGTTCCGCTGCGACGCGCGCCTGCGCGTCCTTGTCGATGGCGGCGCCCGGCGACGCACAGCCCTGGAGCACCAGCATTGCCGCAGCCAGTGCAGCCCCACAGATCGTTCGATTCATGATTTCTCTTCTCCCCGCGCTCAATTGAAGACCCACTCGGCGCCGACCGTGGCGGCCGCCCCCGCGCGGCTCATGCCCACGCCGCCCGTCAGGCTCCATGCGTTGTTCTCCGAGGTGCGGCGGAAGCTCACGCCCACCGCGCTCTCGCCCTTGAAGACGCCATAGCCGATGCGCATCACCGTCTTGCCGGGCACGTAGGTGCCGGGCATCTGCACCGCCATGGCGGCGGCCACGCCGGCGTAGGCATTGCGCGCGACGCCCCGGATCTCGCTGCCGAGCGCGTTGGCGCGCGCGTCGGTGTAGGCCGTATTGGCCGCGCCCGCCTGGTTGAGCTGCTGCACGTTCACCGCGTCGGTGGGCGCCACGCCCGGCGCCACGTTGTGCACCGCCACCGGCCCGGCGGCGCTGCCGTTGCCCATCGTCACGCTGTTGTAGTTGACGCTGCCATCCGCGTTCGTGTCGTAGCGCACGCTGCCGGCCTGCACCGCCTGCAGCTGGCGCACGTTCACCGCATCGGTGGCCTGCGTGCCGCCCGCGACGTTGGTGATCTGGCGCTCGTTGCCCGCACTGCCCACCGACACCGCGCCCTGCGCGGACAGCACCGAGACGTTCGAGAACATCTCGCGCTGCCCACTCATGCCGGCGCGGTCGGCCGATGCGCCGCTGCCGAGCGCCACGCCGCTGCTGGTGGTGGCGATGGCATTCGCGCCCAGCGCGATGCTGCTCGCGCCGTTCGCCTGGGCGCCGCTGCCGCCCGCGAAGGCGCTGTTGCCCAGCGCAACGGCCTGCGGCCCGATGGCCACGCTCTCCGCGCCGGCCGCCTGCGAATCGGCGGCCTGCGAGTTGGCGTGGAAGTACTTGATGCCCGCGCCGCCCACCTGGATGTTGTTGATGGCCTGGTTGGTCGCGTAGAGCTGGCTGCCGTTGATCGCGTCGGTGCTGCTGGCGCTGATCTGCCCGGCCGCCACGTTCTGAATCTGGCGCTCGGCCCCCGGCGCGCCCACGCTGACCACACCCACCGGCGCGGCGCCGGCGAAGTCGTAGGTCTGCCCCTGGATGGTGGTGCTGGCCGTGGGTGTGGCCGCGCTGGTGGTCGAGCCGCTGCCCAGCGCCACGCTGTTGTCGGTGGAGGCGGTGGCGTTCGAGCCCACGGCCACGCTGTTGGCGGCGCTCGCGGTGGCCACATTGCCCACCGCGACGGCATTGGTGCCGGAGGCGCTGGCGCCGGTGCCGGCCGCCAGCGCATTGGCGCCCGTCGCGCCATCGTTGGCGTAGTTGCCTTGCGGCGCCGTGCCGCCGTTGACGCTGTAGTAGTGCGTCTGTGCGTTGTTGACGATGGTGGTGATGCTGCCGCCCAGCGCGTTGACGGTGCTGGCCACCTGATACAGCTGGCTGCCGTTGATCGCATCGGTGCTGTCGGCCGTGATCGCGCCGGGCGCCACATTGACGATCTGCCGCTCGGCGCCCGGTGCGCCTACGCTCACCACGCCGGTGGCGGTGCCTGCAAAGTTGCCATAGGTGATGGCCGGGCCGGCGCTGTAGGTGACCGAGCCGTCTGAATTGAGCGTGGCAATCACGCTCGGCACCGTGGCGCTGCTGACCTGCACGGCGGCCTTGTCGGCGCTGCTGTTGCCGAGCACCACGTTGTTGGCGTTGGTCACCGTGACGTTGTTGCCGAGCACGAAGCTTTGGTTGGCGCCGAACGCAATGGTGTTGTTGTTGCCGATGGCGTAGCTGTCGTCGGCGTCGATGTAGCTGGGGTCGCCGATGGCGCCGGAATGCGCGCCGTTGACCTGGTTGCCGGTGCCGATGCTGATCGACTGGAGGCCGTTCGCACGGGCGCCGGTGCCGATGGCGATGGCGCTGTCCTGCGAGGCCCGCGCTTGCGAGCCAATGGCCACGGTGTCATTGGCTGTGACGCCCGTACCGGCCATGAAACCGCTGGCGACGTTGTTGTTGCCTGTCACGCTGATGCCGGCCAGGAAGCCGCTCGCGGCATTGTTGTTGCCGGTCACGTTATTGCCTGCAACGTAGCCGCTCGCGACGTTTCCGCTGCCTTCGACGGAAGCCCCAGCGCTGTTGCCACTGGCCACATTGTTGCTGCCGATCGTGCCCTGCCCCGCCGAAGTGCCCAGGTAGGCGTTTCCACTGCCTTGCAGACTTGCGCCGGCCGAAGCGCCGACGGCCGTATTGCTGGACCCCGACGCCGGGTTGAGACCCGAAGCACTGGCCGATGCCAAGGCATTGCTGCCCAGCGCCGTGTTGGCGCTGCCGTCCATGAAGCGCATCGCGTTCTGGCCGACGGCGGTGTTGTGATAGCCGTTGGTATTGCGCCCAGCCTCCTGGCCGATGAAGGTCGCATACTGGTACTTCGAGTTGGCGCCCGCCTGGGATCCAACCATCACGCTGTCGGACAGGTAGCCCGGCTGCGCCAGCATGGTGGCGTTCCATCCTGCGTTGGTGCCGATGACCACTTCCTGCGCGTCATGCGACTTCGCGTTGTTGCCGATGGCAATCGACGAGTAGAACGTCGAAGGCGTGGTCGCACCCGTGGAAACGGTCCCCGACACCGAAGCGCCCGTGCCGATGGCGATGCCGCCGGTGGCGATCGCTCCCACGCTGGCGCCGTTGCCCATGGAAACCGCGTTGGCGGCCTGCGCCGTCGCATTCACGCCCGCCGCCAGGCTGTTCAGTCCGGTGGCGCCGCCATTGCTGTAGTTGCCCTGCTGCGTGCCCCCGTCGTTCACGCTGTAGTAATGCATCGCGCCCGCCGCCGCAGCGCTTGACACGGCCTTGAGCTGGCTCACGTTGACCGCGTCGCTGTCGGCCGCGCCCGCGGCCACGTTGGTGATCTGGCGGAAATTCCCGTTCCCGCCCACGCTCACCGCACCCAGCGTTCCGGTGGTCGCACCGATGGCTGCGGCCTGCACGGCGCTGGCGCCGGCCGGCACGTAGCCCGCCACGCCCTTGTCCACGCTCGCCACCGAGCCGCTGCCCAGCGCCACGCCATCGGCCACCGTCACGCCCGTGGCATTGCCCAGCGCGGTGGCGTTCGCAACCTGGATGTTGACGCCATTGCCAAGCACGAAGCTGTTGGTGGCCGCCGTACCCAGCGTGTTGTTGTTGCCCACGCTATAGCTGTTGGCCGCGTCGATGATGCTCGGGTCGCCGATCGCGCCGCTGTTGGCGCCGTTGACCACATTGCGCGTGCCGATGGAGATGGACGAGGCACCCACCGCCTGAGCACCCGCGCCGATGGCGATCGCGCGGTCGCCCTTCGCGCTGGTCACGGTGTTGCCCACCTGGTTGTCGACCGCGCCCAGCGCGATCGAATAAAGACCCGAAGCGCGGGCCTGGTTCCCCATCGCAATGGCGCTGCCCCCCGTGGCCGTGGATTGCCTGCCGATGGCAATCGTGTTGTTCACATTGCCGTTGTTCTGGCCTGCAAAGGCACCGAGGGCCACATTGCCGCTTCCACCGGCGCCGAAACCCGCATTGGTACCCAGCGCGGAGTTGTAGCTGCCCGTGCTGTTCTGCAATGCGCCCGAACCTACGGCGGCCATGTAGTCGGCGGTGGAATAGGCGCCGCTGGTCGTGCCCATCGATGCGTTCGAGTAGCCCTTGGTCTGCCAGCCGGCGCCGTTGCCGATGTAGGTGCTGCTGTCGCCGGAAGACTCCCGCCCGGCGTTGAGGCCCAGGAACGAGTTGCCATTGCCGGTGTTGCCGAGCCCCGCGAAATTGCCGACGCTGGTGGTTCCCACGCCCAGCGCCGCGGCGTTGGGCCCGATCGCTGTCGCGCGCTCTGCGCTTGCGGTCGATGCGACGCCCACAGCCGTTGCA
Organism: Variovorax sp. SPNA7; assembly: GCF_033807855.1. Taxonomy (NCBI): domain Bacteria; kingdom Pseudomonadati; phylum Pseudomonadota; class Betaproteobacteria; order Burkholderiales; family Comamonadaceae; genus Variovorax; species Variovorax sp. SPNA7. The sequence continues at coordinate 268,717 of NZ_CP138513.1, read as the reverse complement.
TTGGCTGCGCTCGCGGTGGCGTTCTGGCCGACAGCCGTGGTGCTCGCGCCCTGCGCCAGCGAATCGGCACCCATGGCCGTCGCCCGGTCGCCATCCGCCACGGCGTTGTTGCCGACGGCCATGCCCCAGGTCGTCGCGGCCGTGGTTCTGGCCCTGACGCCCGCAGCCATCGAGCCGCTTCCCACCGCGCCATCGTTGTTGTAGTTGCTCTGGACGATGCCCTGGTCGTTGGTGCTGTAGTAATGCGTGGTGGCGGCGGCCTGCGCGGATTTCAGCTGCGCCACGTTCACGGCATCGGTATCTGCGGCGCCAGCCGCCACGCTCGTGATCTGCCGGGTCGCGGTACCACCGTTGCCCACGCTCACGGAACCCAGCGTGCTCTTCCAGGTGCCGCTGGCGGCCGTCGAGGCCACGCCGGTCCGCGGGTCATAGCCCGCCACGCCCTTGTCCACGCTGGCCACCGAGCCGCTGCCCAGCGCCACGCCGTCGGCCACGGTCACGCCCGTGGCGTTGCCCAGCGCGGTGGCGTTCGCTACCTGGATGTTGACGCCATTGCCCAGCACGAAGCTGTCGGTGGCGCCTGCGCCCAGCGTGTTGTTGTTGCCCACGCTGTAGCTGTTGGCCGCGTCGATGACGCTCGGGTCGCCAATGGCGCCGGAATGGTCGCCCCGAACCGTATTGCCGGTTCCGATGCTGATCGATTGCAGGCCCGTGGCCTGGGCGCCCGTGCCGATGGCGATGGCGTCTGTCTTGCCCGTGACGCCTGCCAGCGCTCCCTTGCCGATGGCGATGCTGCGGTCGGAGCCCGTCACGGCGGTGTTGCCGACGGCCACGGCATCGTTCAGGCTGACCGAAGGCAAGCCCGAAGAGACATCGACTTCATTGCCGTTGCGGTCGGTGAGGGTCCCAGTCTCCATATCCACCATGTAGCCCGTTCCCGCCGACGTGCCGAGCGCGACGTTGTTGCTGCCGGTCGTGAAGATGCCCGCCGATGCCCCTGCTGCGAAGTTGCGATGGCCATTCACCAGCGAGCCTGCGAGCGTGCCGAACGAAACGTTGGCATTGCCCTTGCTCTGGCTGGCGGCATAGCTGCCGGTTGCGACGTTGTCATCGCCTTGTGCGACCTGACCGGCGTTGAAGCCGAGAAAGCTGTTTCGGTTGCCTGCCAACCCAAGGCCGCTGCCGTTGCCGGCCGAAAGATTGTCGTTGCCGGTCACGCTCGCACCAGCCTGCGTCCCGATGCCGGTGTTGCCTTCGCCGTTCACCCCAAAGCCGGCAGATCTTCCGAAGGCTGTGTTGTTTGAGCCCGTGGTAAGCACACCCGCCTGCACGCCAAATGCCGAGTTGGAGCTGCCCACCGTATTGCTGCCCGCACCCAGGCCGAGGCCCGTGTTGAAGTCGCCATGGGCGTCAGCACCTGCAACCGCGCCCACGTAAACGTTCTCTGAACCGGACGAGTTGGCACCGGCGTTGTTGCCGATTGCGACGTTCAGGTCGCCAGAAGATCCAATGCCCGCGGTGGTGCCGAGAAAGACACTCGATCTTGCCGTCGAGTTGAAGCCCGCAAGGGCGCCAATGGATACCGTGCCGGCACCGGCCGCGTTCGCCTCGCGGCCGATCGCCACACCCAGATTTCCCGCTGCATTGGCCTGGTTGCCCATGGCGATTCCGTCGATACCCGCCACCGTCGCCCCGTTGCCGAGCGCGATGGCGCCAGAGGCGCTGGTGCCCGTGACCGCGTTCTTTCCGATTGCAACGCTGTTTGCGCCCTGCGCCAATGCACCTTGGCCGCATGCGACTTCATCGCCGGTGCCGGAGGCAGTTCCCACGACGGTACCTGCGACGGGATCGCGGCAGACTGCATCCGCCGCCGATGCCTGCCCGGCGGTGCCGATCACGGCCGCCACCACCACCGCGGCCCTGAGACCCCGACTCTTCTTTCCACGCGCGGCGCCGACCTCACTCACGGCCACCCACGCTCCTAAGGCATCGTTCCAGAGGGAACGGTAAGTCTTGTTCATTTCCGAAATTCCTCGATCAATCAAGTTGCGACGCACAACCTCATCCATGACCGGGCACGAGAGACTGTGGCTTTTGCGGGATCGCAGCACCGGTTGGCGCTGCACAGGCCGCGGATGATGTCGAGGGGCCTTCGAGGGCGAAGGGACAGCGTGAGGTTTGGTCAGAATTGGCCGCTCATTTCGCACCAAACTGTGAATTTCTTTACTACTTATTAACTAGCACTAACACTATCCTCGAGGCGCGGATTTGCGCGAATTCGTCAGATTCAGGCGCTCGGATCGCTGTCAGAATCCCGCCGCCAGACGAACGGACCCCATGCGCATCGCCATCCTCGAAGACGACCCCGACCAGCTCGCGCACCTCGTGCGGACGCTCGAGCAATTGCTCACGGCGGGAGATACGACGGTGGCTTGCACGGCATTCACCGACGGCGCCGCCCTGCAGCAGGTACTGCGGCGGGACAGCTTCGACCTGCTGGTGCTCGACTGGAACGTACCGGGGCTGGAAGGGGTGGAGCTGCTGAAATGGCTGCGCACCTGGCAGCGCGACCTGGTGCCCGTGCTCATGCTCAGCTCCCGCGCTTCGGAGCAGGACGTGGTGCAGGCGCTGACCTTCGGCGCCGACGACTACATCGTCAAGCCGTTCCGCCCGCTGGAGCTGCGCGCGCGCGTGCAGCGCCTGATGGCCAGGCGCTCGCCGGTGGTGCAGTCGGACCAGGAGCGCTTCGGCCGATGGGAGTTCGACCGGCTCACGCAGAGCGTGCTGATCCACCCCGCTGCGCCGGACAGCGCACCGCCCGAGCGGCACGCGCTCACCGATCGCGAATTCAAGCTGGCGTTGACCTTGTTCCAGCACATGGGCGGGGTCGTGTCGCGCGCCCATCTGCTGGAGAGCGCCGGCTACAGCAGCGACGAGCTGCCGTCGCGTACGCTGGACAGCCACATCTACCGGCTGCGCAGCAAACTCGGGCTGGAGGCGGCGCGCGGGCTGAGCCTGCGCACGGTCTATGGACGCGGCTACCGGCTCGAGGCCACGCAGCAGGCGCAACCCTGATGGTGGTTCGGCGGGCAAGGGCTATGCTGGCCCACCAGAACGATCCCGACATGACGAAGAGCGGACCCGGAGCAAGAAGAGGTTTTCCATTGCTGCCGTGCAGGCAGCTGGCGGCATGCGCGTGGCTCGTTGCACTGGCGGCGTCTGCACAGGCGCAGCCGGCACCGCACATCGTGCAGCCTGGCGAAACCTTGTGGAGCATCTCGGGAGAGCGCCTGCAGGCGCCGCAGCGCTGGCCCGAGCTGCGGCAGCGCAACCGGGTGGGCGAACCCCGCCTGCTGCAGCCGGGCACCGTGCTGTACTTCTCGGACGGCCGCATCGTGCCCGAGGGCGCGGCCGTGGTGGTGGCGGTCGAAGGACCGGCCTCGCGCCGCCGCGGCGGCCATGGAGGCGAACAGGCGCTCGCCCCCGGCATGCCGATCCTGCCGGGCGACATCCTCGCCACCGGCGGCGAGGCCTTCGTCACCCTGGGCCTGCCGGGCGGCAGCCGCGTCGTGCTGCCCTCCCGCAGCGCGCTCGAGGTGCTGGCGATCGACGCCACCACCGTCAGGCTGCGGCTCATCGAAGGGCGCGTGGAATCGCAGGTGCAGAAGCGGCAGCCGAGCGAGCAGTTCGAAATCCGCGCGCGGTCGATGAGGCTGGGTGTGGCCGGCACTCATTTCCGCGTGCGCGACGAAGACGGCCTGCTGGCCAGCGAGGTCATCGAGGGCGAAGTGGTGGCCAGCAGGAGCGCCGCCGCGGGGCAGGACCCGCAGCGGCCCGCGGCCCCTGCCCTCGTGCTGCGCGCAGGCCAGGGCGCCGTGCTGCTGGAAGACGGCAGCGCCGCGGCGCACGCCCTGCTGCCGGCACCCCAGCTCGTGCCCGCCGCCGGGCCCCGAAGCGGCGGCCGGACGATGGAGCTCTTGCCGGTCGCGGGCGCGCAGGGCTATCGGCTGCAACTCGCGCGCGACGAGCGCTTTCTGCTGCCCGTGCACGAGCAGCGCGGCGCCGGCCCCGCATTCACCGTGCCGCCCGAACTCGAGGCCGGCTTCTACCAGCTGCGCCTCAGCGCGTTCGATGCCGCACGGCTCGAGGGATTGCCGGGCGACAGCACGGTCTACCTGCCGCAACCCAATACAGGGGGACAGGACGGCAACGCAGCAGCGGCCACACTGATGGCCGATGGCCGCGTCGAGATCCGCTGGCCCGGTGTTCCAGGGCGCCGCTACGCCTTCGAGCTTTCGCGCAGCGCCGACTTCTCGCTGCTGCTGCTCAGCGAGCCCGCCGTCTACGCCACGGGCATGACGGTGGGGCCCTTCGCGGTCGGCGGCCGCTACCACTGGCGCGTGCGCGAGCAGCAGCCGGGCAGCGCCGGATCCGCCAGCCCCGGGCAGAGCTTCAGCGGAAGCTTCGAGATCCCGGTGCGTTGAGCCGGGCCCAAGCGATGCGCACACGGCTGGTCATCGAGCGGCTGTTGATGGCGCTGCTGTTGCCCATGGCCATGCTGATGCTGACGCAGCGCCCCATCGTGCTGCAGCTCGACGCCGCGATCCATGACCGGATGCTGCGCCTCGCATCGCACGCCGCGGCGCCGGAGATCCTGATCATCGCGATCGACGAGCGCAGCCTGAGAGAACTTGGCCGGTGGCCCTGGCCGCGCGAAACCCACGCCCGGCTGCTGGAGCGGCTGGCGCCCCATGCGCCGCACGCGGTGCTGCTGGATCTTTTCCTGACCGAGCCCAGCATCAAACCACGGGAGGATGAACGGCTGGCGCAGGCCATGGGAAAACTACCGGTCTACCTGCCGTTGCTGCATGCCCCGCCCTTGACCTCGATGAGCGAGAGCTGGCCGGGCTTCCTGCCGCCGCTCGCAGCTTTCGCCGAGCGCGCCCGGGGCGTCGGCCATGCGGGCCTGACGCCGGACACCGACGGCGTGGCGCGCACGCTGTACCTGCGCGAGGGATATGCCGGGCATCTGCAGCCCTACGTGGGCGCGCTCATGGCGGACCGCGTGCCGTCGCAGGGGCCCGCGGCGGCACCGCCCGGTACCTGGCTGCGAGAGGACCCGCTGCGCCTGCTGTTCGCCGGCCCGCGCGGCAGCTACCGCACGGTGCCCTATGTGAGCGTGTTGCGCGGGGAGGTGCCCGGCGAGCTGCTGCGCGGCAAGCTGCTGCTCATCGGTGCCACCGCCTCGGGCCTCGGCGACCAGGCATTGGCACCCAATGCCGGCGTCCGCGGCGCGTTGCCCGGCATCGAGGTGCATGCCAATGCGATCGACAACCTGCTTCATGCGCGCAACATCCGTGTGCTGCCGTCGCTGGCCTATGCGGCGTGGACCGTGGTGCCGCTCTGGATTGCACTGTGGCTGCTGATCCGCATGGGGCGCCATGCCTTGCCGGTGGCCTTCGGACTGGCCACGGCCTGCCTGTTGCTCAGCCTCGCCGCCATGCTCGCGCGGCACTGGTGGCTGCCTCCCGCGGCGCCGATATTGGGTCTTGCCATCCTCTACCTGCTGTGGAGTTGGCGGCGGCTCGAATCGCAGTTCGCCTACTTCCGCGAGCGCGCCCAGGCGCTGGACATGCTTCCGGCCGGCGCCTTCGAAATGCCCCCGACCCTGGCGCCCGCGCCGGCCGACTCCGCGCAGCGGCCCAGGCAGGCCCTGGACCGGGCCATTGCCCGTGTCCAGCGCATGCAGAAGCTGATGGACGAAGCCATGCACACCATGCCCGTCGCGATGCTGATCTGCGACGAAGAGGGACGCATCGTCTCGAGCAATGCCGCGGCCTTTTGCCTGCTGGGCGCCGGTGCGCCGCCTTCGCGCGATGGCGAGGCCGCGGCACTCAGGGGTGTGTCGCTGCCCGAACTGATCGCACCGATGGCGGCCATCGCGCAAGCCGATGCCGTGGCCGGCGATACAACGACGGTGGCGGGGGACGCTCCCCACTGGACCGCGCGCCTGCGCGGCGAATACCAGACGCGCGAGGCACGCGTGTTCCGGCTGGAGGCCGCGCCCTTCGGCGCCGCGGCGCCCGACGAGCGGGGCTGGGTGGTCGCACTGCCCGAACTCACCGCCGAGCGCGAAGCCCAGCGCCAGCGCGACGAATGGCGGCGCTTCCTGTCGCACGACCTGCGCAGCCCGCAGGTCACCATCCTCAGCCTGTTGTCGATGCACGGCGCCGGCACGGACTCGGCATCGCCCTCGCCGGACCTGCTGCGCGCAATCCGCCGCGAAGCGGAACGCACGCTCACGCTGGCCGAGGATTTCATGGACTACACCGAGGCCGAGTCGAACGACTACCGCTTTGCGCCGACGCACCTGGGCACGGTGCTGCTCGATGCCCGCGACCAGGTGTGGCCCTATGCCCAGGCCAACGGCGTGCGCGTGGAGGCTCGGCTCGACGAAGCCGACGAAACGACGATCCCGGCCGACGGCTCGCTCTTGACGCGCGCCATCGTGAACCTGCTGAACAACGCCATCCGCCACAGCCGGCGAGACAGCTGCGTGACCCTGGGCATGGAGGCCATGCCCGATCCGCATCACCTCGCCGGTGGTGTCGTGCGGATCACCGTCCGCGACGAGGGCTCGGGCATGACGGCCTCGCAGCTGCAGGCGCTGCTCACCACGCCACGGGGCCGGCGACTTGCCATGGCCGACGAAGACAGGAGCATTGCCGCGCATGCCGCCGTGCCCGCCGCACGCGGCATGGGCCTTGGCTTTTCAGTGGTGCGCGCGGTCGTGCAGCATCATGGCGGGCGCATCGAGGCACAGAGCGCACCGGGTGCGGGCACCACCTTCCGGATCACCCTGCCGCTGCGGCGCGACGCGCGCTGAGCGCACCGGCCGCCCGCTCAGAAGCGGAAACTGGCCGTCTTGGAGCCCCCGCCCACCGTCACCGTCTGGCTCTTGGCAGTGCCGGCCATGGCAGCGTCGATGGTGTAGCGGCCCGCGGGCAGGTCGACCAGGCAGACCGGCCCGCTCGCGCGCAAGGCCAGCGAGGGCGCGCCGTCGGCGCCCTTGATGTCGACCTGCACGTCCGCCAGGTAGGCGCCGTCGGAGCGCGCGAAGAGCAGCGCCAGCGGATGGTCTTTCATGGCTGCGCGCATCGCGGTGGATTCGTCCGAGCCGATGCCGCCGCAGACATAGCGCACCGCGCCCTCGCCCTTCCATTGCGGCATGGCCGACTGGGCCTGTGCGCCCGCGGCGCCGGCCGCGCATGCCAGCGCCAGCAAGGCGCGCCGCAAGTGCTTCTGCGGAACGATGGAAGCTGCTTGAACAGAAGACATGAGGCTTGCTCCTTGGAAAATCGGTGGCGCCATGATGCGGCGCAAAGCGCGTCGGCGCGAGTCGGACCAGGGCGCTCTTCGGTGTGCGCGATCAGGCCGCTGCCAGCGCCGCGTCCAGCAGTTCCACCCAGTGCCGCACGGGCGTCTTCTGGCTGCCGCTTTGCAGGTGCGTGATGCAGCCGATGTTGGCCGAGGCGATGACGCTCGGCTGCAGCTGCTCCAGGTGCCCGAGCTTGCGGTCGCGCAGCGGGTAAGCCAGCTCGGGCTGCAGCACCGAGTAGGTGCCGGCCGAGCCGCAGCACAGGTGCGATTCGTTCAGCGCCACGCGCACGTCGAAGCCGAGTGCGCGCAGATGCGTTTCGACGCCGCCGCGCAGCTTCTGGCCGTGCTGCAGCGTGCAGGGCGGGTGGTACGCGACCACGCCCTGCGGCGCGCGCACGCGGGCCTTCAGGGCCGGCACCAGGTCAGGCAGCAGCTCGCTCAGGTCGCGCGTCAGCTCGCTGATGCGCGCAGCCTTGGCCGCATAGGCCGCGTCGTGCTGCAGGATGTGGCCGTACTCGCGCACCGTGACGCCGCAGCCCGAGGCGTTCATCACGATGGCTTCGACTTCGTTGCGCTCGACCATCGGCCACCAGGCGTCGATGTTGGCGCGCATCTGCGCCTTGCCGCCCTCCTGGTCGTTGAGATGGAACCTGACGGCGCCGCAGCAGCCGGCCTCGGGCGCAATCACGGCCTGGATGCCGGCCGCATCGAGCACGCGCGCGGTGGCGCTGTTGATGTTGGGCATCATCGAGGGCTGCACGCAGCCCGCGAGCATCAGCACCTTGCGCGCATGCGCGGCGGCGGGCCAGGCGCCGGCCTCCTGCCTGGCCGGCACCTTGGCCTTGAGCGCCTCGGGCAGCAGGCCGCGCACCGACTGGCCGAGCTTCATCGCCGGGCCGAACAGCGGCGACGGCAGCCCTTCCTTCAGCAGCCAGCGCGTGGCCGATTCCATCGCGGGGCGCGGCACCTTCTCGTCGACGATCTTGCGGCCGATGTCGACCAGGTGGCCGTACTGCACGCCGCTCGGGCAGGTGCTCTCGCAGTTGCGGCAGGTCAGGCACCGGTCCAGGTGCAGCTGCGTGCTGCGCGTGGGGGCCTTGCCTTCGAGCACCTGCTTGATCAGGTAGATGCGGCCGCGCGGGCCGTCGAGCTCGTCGCCGAGCAATTGGTAGGTGGGGCAGGTGGCGGTGCAGAAGCCGCAGTGCACGCACTTGCGCAGGATGGCTTCGGCTTCGCGGCCTTCGTAGGTATCGCGGAATTCGGGGGCGAGTTCGGTTTGCATCGCGGGTGTTCTTGGTTTTTTATCTATGCGTCGGCCAACAGCCGTGCGCGATCGAAGATGCGGTGCGGATCGAACTCGTGCATCAGCGCCTGGTGAATGCGGGCCACGGGCGCGTTCAGTGCGTCGAAGCGCGGCACCCCGCTGTCCGCGGCGTGGCCCGCGGGCATGCGGAACAGCGTGGCGTGCCCGCCGGCCGCACGCGCGGCTTCGCGGATGCGCGCGGCCTGCGCGGGCGGCGCCTGGTACCAGCGCTGCCCGCCATGCCATTCGACCAGCGGCGCTTCGCCATCGCCCCATGCAATCGCCGATGCGGTCTGCGGCACCGACAGGCGCCACAGCGCGTTCGCGCCCGTGTCGAACCACGGCAGCTGCTGGTCGCGCAGCGCCTGCCAGTGCGCCGCGGCCTGCGCGTTGTCCTTGCGCTCGCCGCCGAGATGCGCGCACGCGGCTTCCACCGCCGCGACCGCGCCGCGCAGGCGCAGCTGCAGGATGCCGGCGCCCCCATGTTCGAACCAGCAGCTCGCATTGAGCGGCAGCGGCCGGCCGCCCCACTCGTTGAGCAGGCGCAGCGCATCCGCCTGGCTGCAGTCGAAGGACAGCGTGGCCTCGGCGGGCGCGACCGGCAGCACCTTGAGGCTCACCTCGGCAATCACGCCCAGCGTGCCGAGCGATCCCGCGAGCACGCGCGACACGTCGTAGCCCGCCACGTTCTTCATGACCTGGCCGCCGAATGTGAGCACGTCGCCGCGGCCGTTGACCAGCGTGGCGCCCAGCACGTAGTCGCGCACCGCGCCCACGCTGGCGCGCGCCGGGCCGCTGAGCCCCGCGGCCACCATGCCGCCCACGGTGCCTGCGCCGGCCGCGCCGAAGTGCGGCGGCTCGAAAGGCAGGCATTGCCCCTTCTCGGCCAGCACGGCTTCGAGCTCGGCAAGCGGCGTGCCGCCGCGCACGGTGACCACCAGTTCGCTGGGTTCGTAGCTCGTGATGCCGGTGAGCGCCGTGGTGCTCAGGACCTCGCCATGCGGCGTCTCGCCGTGAAAGTCCTTGGTGCCGCCGCCGCGGATGCGAAGCGGCGTGGCATCGGCGGCCGCGGCGCGGATGCGTTCGGCGATCTGGCTGAGGGCGGGTTCCATGGTCTGTGTTGTTTTCTTGTCGTGGTTCTCAGAAGCGCGGCAGGTCGGGATGCGGCAGCCGGCCGCCGCGCACCACCTGCTTGCCGTATTCGGCGCAGCGCTGCAGCGTCGGGATCACCTTGCCGGGGTTCAGCAGGCCGGCCGGATCGAAGGCGCGCTTGACGCCGAACATCTGCTCGTTCTCGGCCGCGGTGAACTGCACGCACATGCTGTTGAGCTTTTCCACGCCCACGCCGTGCTCGCCCGACACGGTACCGCCCATGGCCACGCTGGTCTCGAGGATGTCGGCGCCGAAGAGCTCGCAGCGGTGCAGCTCGTCGGGGTCGTTGGCGTCGAACAGCACCAGCGGATGCAGGTTGCCGTCGCCTGCGTGGAACACGTTGCAGCAGCGCAGGTTGTACTTCTTCTCCATCTGCTGGATGGCCAGCAGGATGTCGGCCAGCCGCTTGCGCGGAATGGTCGAATCGAGGCACATGTAGTCGGGGCTGATGCGGCCCGATGCGGGGAACGCGTTCTTGCGGCCGCTCCAGAACTTCATGCGCTCTTCTTCGCTGCTGCTCACCGCAATGGCGGTGGCGCCGCAGGAGCGCAGCACGGCCGTCATGCGGCCAATTTCCTCTTCCACTTCCTCGGCGGTGCCGTCGGATTCGCACAGCAAGATCGCGGCCGCGTCGAGGTCGTAGCCCGCGTGCACGAAGTCCTCGACGGCGGCGGTCATGGGCTTGTCCATCATCTCGAGCCCCGCGGGAATGATGCCGGCCGCAATCACCGCGGCCACCGCGTCGCCCGCCTTGCGAACGTCGTCGAAGCTGGCCATGATGCAGCGTGCGACCTGCGGCTTGGGCACCAGCTTGACCGTGACCTCGGTGGTCACGGCCAGCATGCCTTCGCTGCCGATGACCAGCGCAAGCAGGTCCAGACCCGGCGCGTCGAGCGCCTCGCCGCCGAATTCAATGGGCTCGCCCTCGGCCGTGAAGCCGCGCACGCGCAGCACATTGTGCAAGGTGAGTCCGTATTTCAGGCAGTGCACGCCGCCCGAGTTCTCGGCCACGTTGCCGCCGATGGTGCAGGCGATCTGGCTCGACGGATCGGGCGCGTAGTAGAGGTTGAAGGGCGCGGCGGCTTCGCTGATGGCAAGGTTGCGCACGCCGCACTGCACCACGGCCGTTCGGCTCACCGGGTCGATCTTCAGGATGCGGTTGAACTTGGCGAGCGACAGCGTCACGCCCAGCGCATGCGGCATGGCGCCGCCCGAGAGCCCGGTGCCCGCGCCGCGCGCCACCACGGGCACGCCGAGCTGGTGGCAGGTCTTGAGCACGGCCGCCACCTGCGCCTCGGTCTCGGGCAGGGCCACCACCAGCGGGCGCTGGCGGTAGGCGGTGAGGCCGTCGCATTCGTAGGGCGTGGTGTCCTCGGCATGCCAGATCAGCGCGTGCGCCGGCAGGTGGGCCTGCAGGGCGCGCACGATCTGCGACTGGCGGTCGGTTTTCTGCAGCAGCGAATCGTTCTGGGCGGCGGTGAGCGGCGCGTTCATGGATGTCTCTCGTGGTGCCCTGCACTCTACGCAAAATGCGGCGCGGCCGGGTTGAAGCTTTTTTGCGTGGCGCTTGAGAGAACTTTGCCGATGGAACTTTGCCGGATGGGCGGCCGGCCGCCGGTTCTTCAGCGCAGGCTCTGCGCGAGCCAGTCTGCAAAAGCCGCGCATTCCCAGCGATCGAGCGTGCCGGGCTGCCAGCAGATGGTGTGGCGGTGTGGCGAAGGCACGGGCCGGTCGGACAGCGGCACCAGCCGGCCCGACTCGAACCAGGCGGCGCCCATCTTCTGGCGCACCAGCGCCACGCCGAAGCCGCTGGCCGCGGCGTCGTAGACCAGGCCCAGGTCGTTGAACTGCGAGCCGACATGCGGCTCGGGCTGGTCGAGGCCGCAGCTTGCGAACCAGGTGCCCCAGGGTTCGAGCGGGCTGCGGATCAGCCGGGCGCTGACAATCTCCGCCGCGGTGCAAAAGCCGTCGAACGGGCCGAATTCGTTGAGGTAGCTCGGGCTGCAGGCGGGCAGCACCTCTTCCTCGAGCAGCAGCCGGTGTTCGCAGTCGGCATAGGCGCCGCTGCCGTAGCGCACTTCGAGGTCGGCCTGTTCGGCGGTAACGTCGAGCAGCGGGATGGACACCTGCAGCACCAGTTCGATGTCGGGATAGATGTTGCGGAACAGTTCGAGCCGCGGCATCAGGAACACGCGGCTGAAGGTGGGCGTGACGGCAATGCGCAGGCGCGTGGCGCGCGTCGCCGCGTTGCCAAGCGGCGTGGCCTGCAGCGCAGCAAGGCCGGTGCGCACGTTGGCAAGGTAGGCCGCGCCGTCGGCCGTCAGGCTGAAGTCGCCGCGGCCGAAGAGCTTGAAGCCCACGTGCGCCTCGAGCTGGCGGATGCGGTGGCTCACCGCGCTGGCGGTGACGCACAGCTCGTCGGCCGCGCGGCCCGCATGCCGCAGCCGCGCCACGGCCTCGAAGGTCAGCAGGCACTGGATGGGCGGGATGTGCTGCAGGGCCATTGTCCTTACCCTCTTCCGGGGTGCTCTTGGTTTTGGCGCTGTTGTTCAGGGCGCGTGCACAGGCCACCGGGTACTCCCCTCCGCGAATGTCCCCCGCCTTCGGCTCCTCCTTTATTTCGCTGCGGGGAGCACCCGATGCCCTGTGCACCTGGGCACGCTCTGGGTGTACCGCTGATCAACGACTGCTCTGAATCACGCTCCCGCCGATGGGGTGCCTTGCGCAGCGAAATAAAGGAGGAGGCCGCAGGCCGGGGGACATTCGCGGAGCAAGGTACCCCGTCGGCGGGAGCGCGCCCTGAACAAAGCGCGTCACGCACAAGGCATCGAGTCAAAGAACCAGAATTCACCCTAGTCCTCGAAGAAGCTGACAGGCAACCCCGGCGTATCGACCCGCGTCGAGATCACCGTGCCCGAGGCCGGCAGCCGCTCGATCTCGGCGGCGGGGCGGCCCTTGCGGGCGGTGGTGACGAAGAGCGTCTTCAGGTCGTCGCCGCCGAAGCAGGGCATGGTGGGGCACTGGGCCGGAACGGGAACGGCGGCCACGATCTCGCCCGAAGGCGCGAGGCGCAGCAGCTGGGCACCTTCGAACATCGCGACCCAGTAGTGACCCTGCGCATCGACCGTGGCGCCGTCGGGACGGCCTTCGTAGCGCGGCATCGGCGAATCGGGGGGCCAGCCTTCGGGCTTGGCGTCGAACTGGTGGAACACGCGGGGCTGGGAGAGCGTGTTGGCCGCCGCATCCCAGTTCCAGGCGCGCACCTGGTGCGCGGGGGTATCGGCCCAGTACAGGGTGCGCGCATCGGGCGAGAACGCGAGCCCGTTGGCCGTGGTCACCTGGTTGGCCATCTGCGCGAGGGCCGGCGCCACGCCGGTGCCGGGGCGCGCATCGAGGCAGTAGAGCGCGGCATTGGCGCGGTCTTTCGCCTCGTTGATCGAACCGCTCCAGAAGCGGCCGAGCGCATCGCACTTGCCGTCGTTGAAGCGCATGGTGCGCACGTCGTGTTCCACGCGCGCGATGGCGACGAGTTCACCGCCCCACTCCCGCGCGCGGTAGATGCCGTCGCGCAGCGCGATCACGAGGCCGCCGCTGCGCGCCGGTGCCATGCAGCCGGGCTCGGTCGACAGGGCCCAGCGCTCCACCTTGGCGGAGGCCGTGCCGATCTCGCCGCGCGTGCGCAGCACCGCGCGGCCCGGAATGTCGAGCCAGTACAGGGCGCGTTCCCGCGGATGCCAGAACGGCGATTCGCCGAGCTCGCAGAGGCTGTTGTCGATGGAGGTCCACATGCCTGGAATTGTGCATGCGCGGACATCGCCGCTCCAGAGGAAAAACGCAGGCAAAAAAAAGCCCGCTGACGCCGAAGCGCTCGCGGGCTGAACATCCAAAGGAGACCTCGCTGAAAAATTCGTTCCGTGTAGTTCTTATAACCAGCCTGTACACCGCATGCCTTCTTCCAGAAACACCGAGGAACCGGCTTTGCCGGGCCTCTGGTGTTGCCCCCAGCAGGGGGGTTGGCGAAGCGACACGAAGTGCGCGAAGACTGGGGGGTTACCGGTTGTATGCGGTCTCGCCGTGCGAGGAGATGTCGAGGCCTTCGCGCTCTTCTTCTTCCGACACACGCAGGCCGATGGTGAGGTCGGCGATCTTGAAGGCAATGAACGCCACCACGCCCGACCACACGATGGTCAGCAACACGCCCTTGAGCTGGATCCAGACCTGCGCGCCGATGCCGTTGGACACGATGCCGGCCGTGACCCAGTCGCCCACGAGGCCGGGGCCGCCGAGTGCCTGGGTGTTGAACACGCCGGTCAGCAGCGCGCCGACGATACCGCCGACACCGTGCACGCCGAACACGTCGAGCGAGTCGTCCGCGCCGAGCAGCTTCTTGAGGCCGTTGACGCCCCAGAGGCAGGCGAAGCCGGCGACGAAGCCGATCACGAGGGCGCCCATCAGGCCGACGTTGCCGGCAGCGGGGGTGATGGCCACGAGACCTGCCACGGCACCCGAAGCGGCGCCCAGCATCGAGGCCTTGCCGCGCATCAGCGCTTCACCGATGCACCATGCGAGCACGGCCGCGGCGGTGGCCGAGAAGGTGTTCATGAAGGCGAGCACGGCGCTGGTGCCGGCTTCGAGGGCCGAACCCGCGTTGAAGCCGAACCAGCCGACCCACAGCAGCGAAGCGCCGACCATGGTGAGCGTGAGCGAGTGCGGCGTGAAGGCTTCCTTGCCGTAACCGACACGCTTGCCGATCACGTAGGCGCCGACCAGGCCCGCCACAGCGGCGTTGATGTGCACCACGGTGCCGCCCGCGAAGTCGAGCGCGCCCCACTGCCAAATCAGGCCGGCCTTGGCGTTGGTGGCATCCACCACGTTGGCGGCGGTGTAGGCGTCGGGGCCCATCCAGAACCACACCATGTGGGCCAGCGGCGCATAGCTGAAGGTGAACCAGATCACCATGAACAGCAGCACGGCCGAGAACTTGGCGCGCTCCGCGAAGGCACCCACGATCAGGCAGCAGGTGATGCCGGCGAAGGTGGCCTGGAAGGCGGCGAACAGCAGTTCGGGGATATAGACGCCCTTGCTGAAGGTGGCAGCGGGCGCGAACACGCCGGTGGCCGGATCGAAGATCCCCTTCATGAAGAGCCGGTCGAATCCGCCGAAGAAGGCGTTCCCCTCGGTGAACGCGATGCTGTAGCCATAGATGAGCCACAGCACCACGATCATCGAGAAGGTGACCATCACCTGCATCAGCACCGACAGCATGTTCTTGCTGCGCACCAGGCCGCCGTAGAACAGCGCCAGGCCGGGGATGGTCATCATGATGACGAGCAGCGTGGACAGCATCATCCAGCTGGTGTCGCCCTTGTTGAAGGAAGGAGCGGCGGGCGCTGCTTCGGCAGCAGCTGCAGGAGCGGCGGCAGCCGGGGCGGCCGCGGGTGCCGGAGCGGCGGCTGCGGGCGCGGACGCCGCAGGCGCCTCGGGCGTGGCAGCAGGCGCCTGGGCGAAGCTCGCCGTGCCTGCAGCGAGCAGGCTCAGGCCGAGCGCGAGAGAAACAAGCAGTTTTTTCATGGTTGTTGTTTTCCGGGCTGGATCAGAGGGCTTCGCGACCGGTTTCGCCGGTGCGGATGCGAACGACCTGCTCGAGGTTGTAGACAAAAATCTTTCCGTCGCCGATCTTGCCGGTGCGCGCCGCACCCTCCACGGCTTCGATCACGCGGTCGACGAGGTCGTCGGACACCGCTGCCTCGATCTTGACCTTGGGCAGGAAGTCGACCACGTACTCCGCGCCGCGGTACAGCTCGGTGTGGCCCTTCTGGCGGCCGAAGCCCTTGACCTCCGTGACCGTGATGCCCTGCACGCCGATGGCCGAGAGGGCTTCGCGCACCTCGTCGAGCTTGAACGGTTTGATGATGGCTGTGACCAGCTTCATGATGACTTTCTCCTTCTTGGATGGAATGGGTGGTGCGGCAGCTTGGGCCGCACCTTGTTCTTGTGTCTGCTTACAGCGTCTTGCTGAGCGTAACGATGAAGCGCGCCTTGTTGGGCGAGTAGTACTGCTCGCCGATGGGGCCGAAGCCAAAGTCCACGCCCGGGTTGCTCAGCGCGAGGTAGGAGCTCTTCTTGTTGGCGCCCTGCACCGAGCCGGCCAGTGCCAGGCCGTTGCCGAAGTCGTACGACACGCCCACGTTGTAGTCCACGTAGCTCTTGTAGCCCAGGCTGCGGATGTCGCTGGACATGTGGGTGTAGCCCACGGCCGCCTTCAGCGTGAGCTTGGGCACGATCTCCTTGCTGTAGGCCAGGTTCAGGTAGCCGGTGTTGCGCCCCTTCAGGCCCGAGCCCGACTTGTAGCCGGCGTAACCGAAGTAGTCCTTGGAGACCGTGTGCGAGTACTTCAGCGTGAACGAGCCGATGGCCTCGCTGGCCCAGGTGCCGGCGCCGTACAGCTCGGTGGTGTTGCCGATGGAGTTGCCCGGGTAGATGTAGGTGAGCGCGCCCACGTCCAGGTCGAAGGGGCCGGCCTTGAACTTGTAGCCGCCGTACAGGTCGCTCTCGATGCTGTTGCCCTGCAGCCAGTTGACGCTGGAGTTCCAGTTGCCCACGTAGAAGCCGCTCTCGCCGAAGGCGTAGTCGAAGCCGCCCTGGATGGCGGGCTTGAAGCCCTTGGTCTTGGCGTAGTCGTTGTTCCCGATCATGTCCTGGTCCTGGCCGCGGAACTTGTAGTTGCTCGTCAGTGCCACATTCCCGGTGAGCTGTGCGCTCGCAAGCATCGGCAGGGCGGCAAGGGCGACCACGGCCATTGCCTGGGCGAATTTACGGTGCATCATCGAGACTCCTCGGAGTTGGTTGGATTGTTGGGGGACACCGTCTCATAGCAGGGAGCGTGCCAAAGTGCACGTTTTGCCCTGCGGCATGGCGGCCGCTCCCGCACCCGCAACCCAGGCGAAATAGTTACAAGCGTGTTCAGTTGCGGTACCCCATGGGGCACCGCGGTGCATGAGCCCGACCAAAAACGGGCGCACCACAATGGGGAGAGGGAGAGAAATGAGCCTGTCTTTGGTGCAAAGCCGTGCTTTGCTTGGGCTGGAAGCGGCCAGTGTCACGGTCGAGGTGCATCTGGCGAACGGCCTTCCGAGCTTCACGCTCGTCGGGCTGGCGGAAACAGAAGTCAAGGAGGCGCGCGAAAGAGTGCGCTCGGCCATCCAGAACGCCGGCCTGGAGTTTCCGAACAACAAGAAGATCGTCGTCAACCTGGCGCCGGCCGACCTGCCCAAGGACTCCGGCCGCTTCGACCTGCCGATCGCGCTCGGCATCCTCGCGGCCAGCGGGCAGATCCAGCCCGCGCTCCTGGCGGGGCATGAATTTGCCGGCGAACTCTCCCTTTCAGGCGAACTGCGGCCCGTGCGCGGCGCGCTGGCGATGGCGCTGGCCCTGCACACGCGCGGCATCGCGACACGGCTGGTGCTGCCCGCCGCAAGCGCGCAGGAAGCGGCGCTGGTGCCCGGCAGCGAGGTGTACGGCGCCAGGCACCTGCTGGACGTGGTGCAGCGCTTCATGCCCGAGGGCGCGGCGCTGCCGCAGGGCGAGGAACAGCAGCAGCAGCCCGCCGCGGACGGCTGGGCCCGGGTGCATGCCGCAGCCGCGGCGCCCGCGCCGCTCTATGCCGACCTGGCCGACGTCAAGGGCCATGCGGGCGCCAAACGCGCCCTCGAGATCGCCGCCGCGGGCGGGCACAGCCTGCTGATGGTGGGCGAGCCCGGCTCGGGCAAGTCGATGCTGGCACAGCGCTTTGCCGGCCTGCTGCCGCCCATGAGCGTCGACGAGGCGCTGGAGAGCGCGGCCGTGGCCAGCCTGGCCGGCAGTTTTTCGGCCGCGCGCTGGATGAACCGGCCGACCTCGGCGCCCCACCACACATCGAGCGCCGTGGCCCTGGTGGGCGGCGGCTCGCCCCCGCGGCCCGGCGAGATCTCGCAGGCGCATCACGGCGTGCTCTTTTTGGACGAGTTCCCGGAGTTCGCGCGCTCCGCCCTCGAGGCGCTGCGCGAGCCGCTGGAGACGGGCACCATCACCATCGCGCGCGCCGCCCGGCGCGCCGAGTTTCCGGCGCGCTTCCAGCTGGTCGCGGCCATGAACCCCTGCCCTTGCGGCTACCTGGGCTCGACGCTGAAGGCCTGCCGCTGCACGCCGGACCAGATCTCGCGCTACCAGGCCAAGCTCAGCGGCCCGCTGCTGGACCGCATCGACCTGCACATCGAGGTGCCCGCGGTATCGGCGCAGCAGCTCATCGATGCGCCGCCCGGCGAATCGACGGCCAGCATCCGCACCCGCGTGGTGGCCGCGCGCGAGTTCGCCGTGCAGCGCCAGGGCAGCCCCAACCAGGCGCTGCAGGCCGGCGCCATCGACAAGCATGCCGCGCTCGACGACGCGGCGCGCAAGTTCGTCTACAACGCCGCCGCCAAGCTCGGCTGGTCGGCGCGCAGCACGCACCGCGCGCTCAAGGTGGCGCGCACCGTGGCCGACCTGGCGGGCGCCGAATCGGTGGGGGTGGTGCATGTGGCGGAGGCGGTGCAGTACCGCAGGGCGCTGCGGAACTGACCACCCCGGCGCCAGGGTTCGGAGTAGCGCCTACTTGAACTCGTGGCTCACCACAGGCGCCGACTTGCTGTCCTGCACCGTCACGCGCTGGCGGTAGACATCGAGGTCGCCGTTGCGCACTTCGATGTTGTAGATGCCCGGACGCAGCGACAGCGATTTGAGCGGCGGGCTCACGCCGCGCTCGGCGCCGTCGACGAAGACCTGGCCCCAGGGACGGATGTTGAGCACCACGCGTCCCATGCCGGGCGGAGCGGCCGGCGGCGCGGGCGGCGGTGCAGTGCCGCCGGCAATCACGGTGGGTACCGGATTCGTTGGCGCCGCACCCGGTGCCGCGGGCATGGCCTGCGCGAGCCGGTTCAGCTCGGCGATGGCGTTGCGGGCATCGCGCGCATGCGGGCCGCGCCGATAGCGGCGCAGGTAGGCCTCGTAGCCTTCGCGCGTGTTCTCGGCCTGGGCCAGGTTCCAGTCCTCGGCTTCGGCGGTGGCTAGGGCGGCCTCCGGCGGCGGCACGGGCGTCGGCGTCGCGCCCGGCGGCGTGGCTGCGGGGTCGGGTGTGGCCGGTGCAGGCGCCGGCGCCGCGCCGACCGGCACGTTGGTCAGCGGCGTCAACGGGCCGGCCGGTGCGCTGGCGGCCGCCGCGGGAGGCGGCGTGCCGGGCGCTGCCGCCACGTTCTCGCCCGCGGGCGCCGATGATGATGAGCCGCCGGGGGCGCTTTCACCCGGCGGCATGGCGGCGGGCGGCGGCGCGGTGGCGGACATCGGCCCTGAAGGCGGGGGCACCGGCACCATGGCGGTCGATGTTTCCTGCCGGCCCGAAGTCAGGTGAATGCCGATCCAGGTGCCCACGCCCACCAGCGCCACCAGCAGCACGCCAACCAGGCCCCAGCGCGGCATCGACGATTTCCTGGCTGCGGACGGCGACGGCTGCTTGCCGGCGGCCACCGATGGCGTGCGTGCCGGCGCTGCTGCAGCCTCGCGCGGCGCGGCGGGCTTGGGCGCAGGTGCCGGGGCCGGCGCGGCCTTGGGCCCCGGTTGAGGTTTGGGCTTGGCGGGTTCCGGCTCGACGATTTCAGTTCGCGCAGCACTGGCCGATGCGGCGGCTTGCGATGCAGTTGCTGCCGCGGCCGCCGGCGTCGATGCCTGGGGCGCCGGAGCAGCTGGCGCTTGCTGCGGCACCGGCGCCACGACCGGCGCGGCCTTTGAAGCAGGCGGCGCAACAACGGCCGTCGGCGCCGCCAGCCCGCTCACGTAGGTGTCGCCCAGCTTGGCAAGCCCCAGTTCGGCCGCGAATGCGGCCACGGTCTGCGTGCGGTCCTTGCTATGCACGGCCAGCGTGTGGTCGACGGCCGCGCAGAAGGCCGGGCTCAGGTCGCTGCGGCCCAGCGACGACAGCGGCACGTAGGCGTCCTGCACGCTGCGCACCACGGCCGATGGCGGCGGGTGGCCGGTGACGGCGCGGTACAGCACGGCGCCCAGCGCGTAGAGGTCTGTCCACGCGCCTTGCAGCAGCGTGTTGTCGTCGGCGTACTGCTCGATCGGCGAATAGCCCGACTTCACCATCACCGCCACTTCGTCCACCAGGTCGGCGATCGACTTGCGCGCCGCGCCAAAGTCCAGCAGCACCGGCAGGTCGTCCTGCTGGATGAAGATGTTGTCGGGCGCGATGTCGCGGTGGAAGCACTGGCTGCGATGCAAGGTTTCGAGCGCGCCGAGCAGCGGGCCGAGCATGCTCAGCAGCCAGGCCTCGGAGATCTTCTTCGGCTCTTCCTCGGCCAGGCGGCGCAGCGTGCGGCCGCGGTAGAGCTGGATCGCCATGTAGGCGGTGCTGTTGGCCTCCCAGAAGCGGTGCACCCGTACCAGCGCCGGATGGCTGAACTGCGCGAGCGTGCGCGCCTCGTTGATGAAGCTGCGCAGGCCCGCCTGGAAGGTGGCCGTGAGACGGTCGGAACGCACGTGCACGCTGTCGTCGCCCACGCGGCGCGCGAGCATCGAGGGCATGTATTCCTTGATGGCCACCTCGCGCTGCAGCGAGTGGTCGTAGGCCCGGTAGACGATGCCGAAGCCGCCTTCGCCAATGACCTCGAGCAGCTCGAATTCGTCCAGCCGGTGGCCCGCGTCCAGCGGATGGGGGCGCTCCTGCGGATCGGCCTGCATGCTGGTGCTGCTGCTGTTGTTATTGCTGGCGTTGGTCGTCATGCATCTCCTCCCGCGGCGGGGGTCTGGTCGTTCATGCCCATGGCACATGCCCCTGTGAAAACAACTTCGAAAACAACGGCGTGTTGAGGCCACCGCCGTGGGCGGCGGTGCGCAACGGCGAGCCGTCCGCCTGGTTGGTCCACCAGTAGCTGGTGCTTCCAAAGGCATCGAAGCACAGCGGCAGCTCGGGCCAGCCGAGGCGCTGCTGCGCGCCTGTGGCGCCGGCGCCGCCAGCCGCGGGCCCGAGGATCGAAAGGATGTCGTCCGAGCCGCCGCTCGCGGTCTGGAAGCCGCCGTGGGCCGCGGCCAGCACCTGGCGGTCGAACTGGTCGGGCGCCACGCTGTGGCGGATCGCCTGCAGCAGCGCGGTGCCGCATTGCCAGTACCAGGCGGCGGAGCCCTCGAGCATGGAGGGCCGGTAGCTCGATGCGGCCACCTGCAGCGTCACGCACACGGGGTAGTAGCGCCCCACGCGGTCGCAGCTGGGCGCCAGGCAGCCGAACTGCACCGCGTCCACGCCCTGCGTGGCCGGAATCGCAAAGTTCCAGACCGGCGCCACCACGTAGTGCCGCGTCATGGCGTCGGGCCAGCGCTTGAAGGTGCCCAGGCCGTTCTGCATCCAGCGGTCCCACCAGGCCTGGAGCTCGCGCGGCACGCGGCGATAGAGAAAGTCGCCGGCCGCTGGCAGCTTGCCGTACCAGCCGATCTGCTCGTCGTCGGGCACCCACACCCGCGGCGAAGGAATGCCGCTGTTCATCTCAGGACTTCCCCGGGCATGAAAAGCCGTTCATCTGGTTCAGGCGCAGCGGGTTGTAGACGCTGTTCGCCGTCACCGCCAGCACCACCTTCCTGCCCTGCAGGTCGAAGGTCGCGTTGAACGATTCGGGTGCGCTGCCCGACGAGATCGAAGCCTTGTCGAACAGCCGGTGCAGCGCCCATGGCCCTTCGGTGACGATGCCGCCGGCCGGCGTGCCGCTGGCGGTCGTCACCTGCAGCCGCACCTGGTTGCTGTTGCGCGGGCCGGGCCACTTGACGGTGCTGGGCGCCTGCGGCCCGTGCGCGTAGCGCACCGTCTGGCCGTCGATGTCGAGCGTGAACTGGCTGATGGCGGCGTCCATGTCCTCGGGCCGGATGTCGATGGTGAACGAGGGCGTGCGCCCGCCCGCCATGCCCGAGAAGAACACGTCGCGGATCGCCTGCGCCTTCTGGAACGAATCGAGGTACGCCGAGCGCCCCGGCGAGCTGCCGTCCACGCCCTTCTTGAAGGCCCACGGGTTGACGGAGGTGTCGACCTGCGAGGCCAGGTTCTTCTGGAAGAAGTCGTCCATCATGCCGCCCGGCGCGAACAGCTGCGCGAAGTCGCCCGCGGCCACGTCGCGGTTCGAGCCGCGCGAGAACGGATAGCGCCCCGCAATGGCCTGGCTGCAGAACTGGCCGATGGTGGCGGCCGCGTTCTGCCCGATGTTCTGCCGCGTCACCGCCGCCGCCTTGGACGACGCGGTGGCCGAGAGATCGTTCAGCATGCCCTGGAACGGCACCGGCA
Organism: Variovorax sp. SPNA7; assembly: GCF_033807855.1. NCBI lineage: Bacteria > Pseudomonadati > Pseudomonadota > Betaproteobacteria > Burkholderiales > Comamonadaceae > Variovorax > Variovorax sp. SPNA7. The sequence goes on along the minus strand of NZ_CP138513.1, from coordinate 246,548 downwards.
GGCGGCCCGCCTCGGCCTGCACCTTGGTGACCGCATCGCTCGAGGGCGGGATGTTGCCGCTGCGCAATGCCGTGTCGGTGGCGGTGAGGAAGGTGTAGAGCTCGTTGATGAGCGCGGCGGTCGCGTCGATCGGCGCCTGGCCGCCGGCCTTGGGCGCGGTGACCATGCGGCGAAGCGGCGCGAAGTGGTTGTCCACCAGCGATTCGGGGCGGTCCGGCACGGTGTTGCGGCGCTGGCTGCCGTCGGGCTGCCCGATGAGCTGCTCGATGCGCTCGCGCGTGCTGGCCACGCGGTTCTGCGCCTGGTCGAGCAGGCTGCGCGTGGCCTCGTCGTGGTTGCGCAGCAGGTCGGTCTCGCGTGCCGCGCCGCGGATGAGGCGCGACATCGGCGACTCGCTGGTCGAGAGCACGCGCGTCATCTGGATGCTCTGCAGCAGCGAGCGGCTGTCGGCCAGCCGGACGTCGGCCAGGTAGTCGTCCCAGATGCGGATGTAGTCGGTGAGATAGAGCCGGCGCACCTCGCGCAGCAGCAGCTCGCGCGAGGTGATGTCGGCCATGCCCGGCGCGCGGATCTGCAGCACCCAGCGGTCTTCCTGTTCGAGCGCGAGCGTGGTCTCGGCCATGCGCTTGTCGAAGATGTCCCAGTAGCCGCGGTAGGTGAACAGCGTCGGGATGCCGTCGGTGAGCGGCTTGCCGCTCGCGCGCTTGATCACCAGCGCCGACTCGGCCCCCGCCGCCTCCGCAATGCTGAAGGCGTTGGGCGGGCTGGTCTGCAGCAGGATGCGCCGCAGCCGCGCATAGGAGCGCTGCGCCAGCGGCACGCCGGCCAGGCGGTTGCGCGTTTCGGTGACGAGCCGGTCGTCCTTGGCGAAGGGCGAGGTCACGACGCGCTCGGCGAACAGCGCCTGCAGGTGCGACTCGAGGTTGGTGCGCTGCTCGCGCGTGAGGCCGGCGCCGATCTTGCGGTCCACGTCGGTGAGCAGCCAGGCCTGGAGAAAGTCGGCGTCGTAGCGTTCGGCGTCGTACAGCATGAGGTAGGCCTTGAGCGCCTCGTAGCTGTATTCGGCATCGGTCCTGGAGGCCTCGCGCAGCGCCTGCTCCACGCGCTGCGCGGCCTGCGGGAGCAGCACGCTTTCGAGCGCCCGCTGGTAGACGCCGTCGGTCGCGGCCTGCAGCTTCTCGCCCTGGTAGAGGCCGAAGCGGTAGCCCACGGGCGGATCGCCGATGTCGAACTGGCTCGACTTGGGCAGGTCGCGCAGGCGGTCGAGCACCGGCAGCGAGCTGGCGATGTCGCTGTTGGAATCGACCACCGTCGGCAGCTCGCCGCGCGCCGCGGCCTTGTTGAAGGCCTTGGCGTTGTTGTCGACCTCGGCCACGTAGTCGCGGTTGTTGCGCCAGCTGTTCACGCAGGCGCCCAGCACCACCACCAGCAGCACGCCGATGAGGCCGTAGCCCGCGAGGTCGATGGCGCGCTTGCGCCGGTACCAGCGCAGGTTGGTGCCGGCCACGCCCGCGTCGCGGAAGATCACCTGCTGCAGCAGCTCCTTCAGGAAGTAGCTCTTGCCCGGGCCCGGCGGCGGCGCGGGCGGCGCGTTGACCTGCAGGTAGCGCTTGATCGCGCCCATCACGCGGTCGAAGGCCGTGCCCTCCTGCGTGCCGCTGGTGAAGTACACGCCGCGCAGCATGGGTGCCACTTCGAACTTCGAAGGGTTGAACACGTCGGCCAGGAAGGTGCCGAGGATGTCCTCGAAGCTCGCGAACTGCTGCGGCAGCAGGTAGGCCTGCGCGCGGCGCAGCTGGTCGGGCTCGGCCGCCAGCAGCTCCGGCAGGCGCTCGTCCAGGCGCTGGTGCAGCAGCTTGTATTCCTGGTGGAAGCGCTCGCGCAGGTCGGCCTTGGCCGGGTCCGCGGGGTTGGCGTCGATCGGGAAGGTGAAGCCCCAGACCTGCGAGCGCTCGGCCCGGCCCAGCGAGCCGAAATACTCGTTGAAGCCGGCCAGCAGGTCGGTCTTGGTGACCAGCACGTACACCGGAAAATTGATGCCCAGGCCGTTGCGCAGTTCGAGCAGCCGCTTGCGCAGCGCCATGGCGTGGCGCGCGCGCTGCGCATCGTCGGCCAGCGGCAGGTCGGCAATGCTGATGGTGAGGATGGCGCCGTTGATCGGCTGGCGCGGCCTGAACTTCTTGAGCAGGTCGAGGAAGCCCTTCCACTCGCCCTCGTCGGTTTCGCGGTTGCTTTCGTGCGTGGTGTAGCGCCCGGCGGTGTCGATCAGCACCGCCTCGTTGGTGAACCACCAGTCGCAGTTGCGCGTGCCGCCGATGCCGCGCACCGCGGCCTTGCCGAGCTGGTCGGCCAGCGGAAAGTCGAGGTCGGAGTTGACCAGCGCGGTGGTCTTGCCCGAGCCCGGCGCGCCGATGAAGATGTACCACGGCAGCTGGTACAGGTACTGGCGGTCGAACACCGCGAAGCGCCCCGCGGGCTTGCCATCGGCGCCCGCGCCGAAGCGCATGTTCTTCAGGATGGATGTGGCGTCGGTGAAGCCGCTTTGCAGCTCCTTGATCTCGGGCGCATCCTCGGGCTTGGCGGCCTTCTCCTTGGGCGAGGGCGTGCGCAGCTGGTTGAGCAGCTGCGCATTGAGGCGCCGCTCGCGCCACTTGCGGTAGAGCACGCGCGCGATCCAGATCGCGAACATCAGCGCGATCACCACGATGCGCACGAACTCGCTTTCGAACGGCCGGTAGCGGCCCACCGCGATGACGGGGCCGATGATCCAGATCAGGAACGCAACGGCCAGCAAGCCGAGAAAGACCCACAGGTCGCGGCTCACGAGAAAACGGAAAATCGCGCGCAGCATCAGCGGGTTCCTCCCTGCGGCGCGGCGGCTGCAGCAGCACCTGCGGCCACGGGCGCCACCAGCAGCGTCACTTCGACCCGCCGATTGCGCGCACGGTTGGCCGGCGAATCGTTGGGCACCAGCGGATCGGCATCGCCGCGGCCTTCGGCGCGCAGGCGCTCGGGCCGCGTGACGCGCGCGGCGACCATCTTCTTGACCGCATCGGCACGCGCCTGCGAGAGCTGCCAGTTGGACGGAAATCGCACGCTGCGGATCGGCTGGTCGTCGCTGAAGCCGCTGATGAGCACGTTGCCCTCCACCGAGTTGAGCGCATCGGCCACGCGCGCGAGCACGGGCGCATAGCGGTCGAGCACGCGGTCGGAGCCCGACGCGAACAGGCCGTCGCCGCGCAGCACCACCACGCTGCGGTCGGCCTCGTCGCGCACCGTCAGCAGGCCGTCGCGGATCTCGGGTTCGAGAAAGCGCTGCAGCCGCGGCTGCGGTGCCGGCGCAACGGCCACGGCCCGCTGCGTCTGCGGCAGGCGCACCGCATTGACCGCAGCAAATGCCCCGTCGGAACGGCCGGCCAGGCTGAAGGTGAGCACGCCGAACACCAGCACCAGCAGCACCGCCGCCACCGCGCCCACGGCCCACAGCGGCACCCAGTTGCGCGTGCGGCGCACCGGCGCGCTCGCGTCCTGCCAGTGCGGCGACAGCGGCACGGCAATCTCGCCGCGCGCCTGGCGAATGATCTGCAGCAGCCGCTGCTTGAGCGTTTCGAGCTGCGTGCGGCCGTTGTCGATGACGCGGAAGCGCCCTTCGAAGCCCATCGCCAGGCAGAAGTAGATGAGCTCGATCAGCTGCAGGTGCTGCTGCGGGTTCTGCACCAGCCGCGACAGCAGCTGGAAGAATTTCTCGCCGCCCCAGGTCTCGTTGTGGAACATCACGAGCAGGCTCTGCGACGACCAGATGCTGCCACCCCATGGCGTGAGCGCGGCCGCTTCGTCGACCGCGGTGCACAGGCAGTAGCGCGCGCCGATGATCACCTCGGGCGCAATGCCGCTTTGCTGCGCACGCGTCTCGAAGCGCCTGACCTCGTCGACCAGGTGCTCGCGCAATTGCGCCGGCGCATCGTGGTGGCCGGTGGCGCGGATCTGCGGGATCAGGTCGAGCAGCGGGTTGGCCGCCGCGACGAGCGGGTTGTTGCCGGCCAGTGCCGTGTCGCCCGCATGCGGACGGCGCGCGTCATGCCATGCGGTGAATGACTGGGGCTGTTGCTGCCCCGCGCCGCGCGATGCGGGTGGCATGCCTTGCGCATCGCCATTGCCGCCGTTGTTGGCGCCGCCGCCCGGGTTGGGTGGCACGAAGCCTCCCGGACCGACCGCCATGTCGTTGACACCGTTCATAGGGTCCCTCACGGACGAATTGCCCAGAACTCCATGGCCAGCCCTGGGAAGTCGCCGGCCAGGTGCATTGCAACGCCGCCCGATTTTTCGAGCTGGCGCCACATGTCGCCACTCTTGTCGAGTTCGAAATAGTGGTAGCCCGCGTTGTATGGAATCTGGCGCGGCGCCACCGGCAGCGGCCGCACCGTGACGCCCGGCAGCTGCAGCTGCACGAGGTCGCGGATGCGCTCCACCGAACCGATCTTGACCTGCGTCGGAAAGCGCTGCTGGATCGCATCGGCAGGCAGGTTGGCATGCACCGCGAGCACGAAGCCCGCATTGCGCACCAGCACCGGATCGGGCATGCGGCCCACGCGCACGCCGTGGCTGCGCTCTTCGAGCTCGATGGCGATGGCGCTCTGCTCGAGCACCGCGGAGAGCGAGCGCCGCAGCTCTTCCATCAGCGGCCGGATGGTCTCGTTGAGATTGTCGTGGTCGTACTTCGGCCACACCACGGGGCGCCGCGTGGGCGAGGTGTGCGTGGCGAGATGGCAGGCCAGCTTGAACCAGTCGGTGAACAGTTCCTCGGGGTGCACCTGCACCGCATGCTGCGCATGCCAGGTCGTTGCGAGATAGCGGTTGACGAGCTCGAGCAAAAGAAAGTCGGAGACCTCGCTCACGCCGCCGCGGCCGGGCTGCGAGAGCCGCGAGGCCAGCGCCTCGGAGCGCTGCGTGAGCAGGCCGTGCAGCTCGGCGACCATGCTGCGCAGCATGGGGTGCGCCGATGCATCGAGCACCGGCGGAATGTAGTTGGCGTCGATCACCAGCTTGTGGTCGGTGCGCCGCTCGATCACGCGCACCGCGCCGATGGCCTGCCACTCCGCGGTGAGCGACGATGCGCGCGCAAGGCGCAGGCGCGGCTTCGCAAGCTGCAGCACCGCCGGGCCGAGCGCCACCGAATTGCCGTCGGCCACCTCGCGCTCGATCACGCCGAAGCGCGCGGCCGAGCCCTCGTCGTCGGCGAAGATGACCTCTTCGCTGCCGGTGCGGCGCAGCGGCAGCGCAAGCACGATGAGTTCATCGGTCAGGTCGCTCGGCACCTCGTAGGGCAGCGGCGCATCTTCGGCGCCGAACGAGAACGGCGTGCCGTCGGGCAGCACACCCGCGCCGCCGAGCAGCGACACGCGGCCGAGCGCGTGGGCATCGCGATCGATGTCCAGGCTGAGCCATCCCCAATAGGCACCTTGCAGGCCCGCGGTGCGGCGCGTGACGTACTGCTCGACATAGCGCTCCAGTTGCTGGAAGTGCTGCGGCCGCAGGTACATGCCTTCGGACCACACCACGCGATTCGCCAACGCCTGCGGAAGGGCGCCCTGTTTTCCTGCGCCCGGATTGCGAACTGTCACCAAAGAACCTCCTGGGGAGTGCCCACACTGAAGCGGGAGGTGCTCGTTAACGGCCTCCCGATTGAATCGGTTTTTTTCTCTGATGCTACACGGCGCTTCTTACGTTTTGCACCGCATTTCGCGTGCGAATTTCTCGCACTTTCTAACTACAAGGCCGTGAAATTAACGACTTGGTAGTAACTCGATGCCGCTCTTGCGGATCGCGATGCGCACAGTTTGCTCGCTCGGAGAAAACTGCCACACCTTGTAGAGATTGGTTTGCTTCGGCTCCTTGAGCGGCAGCACGATGCGCCAGCGCGCGGCCTCGAGCTTGCGGTAGCCGGCGATGATGCCGATGGCACGCGAGTCGAGCCCTGCCTCGCGCTTGAAGACACGCTCTTCGCCGCTGCGCATGATGGCCTGGTCGGCGTTCACGAGTTCCGTCAAAAGCGTTTCGCGATCGCGGTCCTGTAGTGCAAAGTAGTCTGCCGTCTCGAAGTTACCGGAAGATTTCAGTTCGAAGACCTTGACGAGAATCGGCGCCGGCTGGCCGCGTCCGTCGGGGTTGACGCCATCGTCGATCTTGATCGTCACGGCGTAGGGCGTGGGCAATGACTTCGCAGTCGATGCGCATCCACTGAGGCCACCAAGCAACGGTGCGGTTGCAAGTGCGCCTTGAAGCAGGGTTCGTCGATGCATTGAGATCTTCCCTAGTGGTTCGCGGCCTATATTATCGAAGTCGTGCGCACGAATCGCGTCGCATCGCGTGCCTGTCGCATGACAGCGGCACACTATCTCAAGCATTGCCTTTTGCAAGGTAGGAGAGAAGATTGAATTCACGTCTGCCTGCTTTGGCGTTCACCCTGGTTCTGTTTGCTGGCTGCACGACCACGCCACCGCCCGAGCCGCCGCAACCCGAACGCCTGAGCCAGCAAGTCGCGCGCAGCACGCTCGAGCGCGCGCAACAGGCCTACGACGAAGGCGACTACGCCAAGGCCATCACCACGCTCAAGAGCGGCGGCGTCTCGGTGTTCGAGGCCGCGGAGCCGGCCACGCGGCTCGATGCCATGAAGCTCGAGGCGTTCAGCTATTGCGTGGCCAACCAGGTGCCCGAATGCCGCACGCAATTCCGCAAGCTCATCGATGCGTTCCCCAACTTCGACCTCACGGTTGCCGAACGCAAGCACCCGGTGTGGGGCCCCGCCTTCGAGGCCGCCAAGCGAATGAAGCGTTGAACGCCGCAAGGGATGAGCCGCGGCTCGACATGAAGATGGAGATCATGAGCCCCCACGCTCATCACTGTGTGTATTCGCTGCCCCCCGAGGGGGCGCAGACCGCCCTTGGGGCGGCCCAGCGGGAGGTCTGATATGCGTTGGACGGTGATCGAACATGCCGGCAAGCCGGTGACCGCAGGCCCCTCGGCCTTGCTCGCGGCACCCGGCGGAACCATCGGGCGCAGCCCCGACAACCACCTGGTGCTGCCTGACGAGCAGCGCCAGATCTCGCGCCTGCAGGCCACGGTGCGCTTCGACGACAGTGGCGCGGCGGTGCTGCGCAACATGAGCGCGGTACTGCCCATCGGCGTCAACGAGCGCACGCTGCAGCACGAGCAGGAATCGCCGATCGCCGATGGCGACCGCGTGACCATCGGAAGCTATGTGCTGGTGGCGGGGAGCGGGCAGCGCACCGCGGCCATCGAGCCCGCTGCGCCGCTGATGGCGGCGGCTCCCCCGCCGGCCGCGCCTGTGCGCAGCGCACCGCCGGCCAGCACCATGGCGCCGGCGCCGATGGACTCGCTGCTGCCGGCGGCGCCCGTCTCCGATGTGTTCTCGGACCTCTTCGGCGCCGGCGCACTGCCGATCGGCGATACGCAGCCCGTGACCGTGGCGATGCCGCCGCGGGCCGTGCCGGCACCGCCGCCCGCAGAAGCACGCGCCGCCGCGCCGGTGCCATCGCCATCGCCATCGCCAGCCTCGTCACCGGCAAGCACGCAGACCAGCACCTCGCAGATTCCCTCCGCCGCCGATTGGGATGCCATCCTCGCGAATGCGCCGCGCCGCGAGGCGAGCGCCTCCGAGCCCATGCCCGACCCGATGGCGCACGAGCCCTTCGAGCTGCCCTCGCAGGCGCGCAGGAACCCGGTCGATCCGCTGGCCGAACTGAATCCGCAAGCGGAAGACGGCATGTCCGACGTGGCGCTCAAGCGCGGCATGGACCCGCTGTCCTTCTTTGCCGCGGATAACGACGCGCCCTCGCCGCTGTCCGATCCACGTCCCACCGCGCTGACCCACGAAGATCCGCTCAGCGACGTGCATCCGGCCGTCGATCTGCTGGCCAGGCCCACGGCGGCCCCGCAGGGCTACAGCCATTCGAACCATGCGCGTGAATTGACGGCGCAATTCAGGCCGCCGGACCCGCGGCCCTTCGATGCGCCGGCAATGAAGCCGGCCGAGCCGCAGGCATCCGCACAGGCCGAGCCACCATCGTCGGCGCCACCGCCATCACCACCGCCGCCAGCACCGGTGCCCGTCGCGGCCGCGCGCGTGGAAGATGTTGCGCCGCCTCTGAAGGCCGCGCCGCCGGAGCCGCCCGCACCGCAACAACCGAAGCCTGCTGCCGCGCCCTCGCCCGTGGCCGCGCCGCCTGCTCCTGTCGCAGCGCCGCCATCGGCACCGTCCTCTTCAGACGAGCTCTTCAAGGCCTTCCTCGAAGGCGCCGGCGTGCCCGACGTGGCCGGCCAGCAGCCGCTGGACGCCGAAGCCATGCGGCGCCTCGGCCGGCTCATGCGCGCGTTCACCGACGGCACCATCGAGCTGCTCTCGTCGCGCGCCATGCTCAAGCGCGAAGTGCGGGCCGAGATCACGATGATCGTCGACGAAGAGAACAATCCCTTCAAGATCCTTCCCAACGGCCGCGCCGTGCTGATGCAGATGTTCGGCGCGCGCATGCCCGGCTTCCTGTCGCCCGAGGCGGCCGTGCACGACGCGCTCGGCGACCTGCAGTCGCACCAGCTCGGCATGGTGGCCGGCATGCGCGCCGCGCTGCTCACGGTGCTCAAGCGCTTCGATCCTTCGGCATTGAACACCGCCACGCCGCACGACGGCGGGCTCGGCGAGAAGCTGCTGCCCGGCGGCCGCGAGGCGCGCCTGTGGCGCCAGCTGCAGAAGCTGCATGCAGAGACCACCGCGGCCGTCGAGGACGACTTCCAGGCCGTCTTCGGCCGGGCCTTCCAGCAGGCCTACGACAAGGAGATGGAACGGTTGAAGGAGGCGCGCCGTGCTTGAGACCACTCCCCGCGCGTTCGCGGTTCCCATCTCGACCTCGCAGTTCTCCTGTGTGGGCGAGCGCAGCGGCAACCAGGACGCGATCGGCTACCACCTGGACGAATACAACGCCTGCTTCGTCGTGAGCGACGGCGTGGGCGGCAACGCGGGCGGCGAGCTGGCCGCGCGCATCGCGGTCGATACCGCGCTCAACACCTTCGTCGACAACCCCTCGGTGGCGCAGCACGACATCCTGCAGGCCGTGAAGGCGGCCAACGACGCCATCCTCGCCAAGCAGCGGGAGCTGGCCGACCAGAGCCGGATGAGCGCGACCATCGTCTCGCTGTTCGTGGACCGCACCAGCGGCCAGGCCTGCTGGGCCCACGTGGGCGACAGCCGCCTCTACTGGTTCCGCCGCGGCGCGCTGATGCAGCGCACCGAAGACCACAGCCTGTCGGAGCGCTCGGGCGAAGCGGCCATGGACAACGGTGTCAACGGCGGCGAGCGGCTGGTGAAAACCAACCTGCTGTACCGCGCGCTCGGCGCGCGCGCCACGGCAGAGACCACGGTATCGACGCCGCAGCGCCTTGCCGACGGCGACGCGTTCCTGCTGTGCACGGACGGTCTGTGGCAACTCATTTCGCAGCAGGTGATGGAACGCTCGCTGCAACTGGCCGACAGTGCGGAAGAGTGGCTCGCGCTGCTGCGCCGCGCGGCCGAGGCTAAAGCCGACGAATCGCGCGACAACTACTCGGCGCTGGCGGTGTGGGTGGGGTTTCCGCAGCAGGTGACGCTGGCGGGGACGGCGACGCCCGCCGCCAGGCCCTGAGCGACCGGAATCCGCCGCGCCCGTCCGTTTCGAGCCGGACGGACTCAGCCTTTCATGCGCAGAGATCGACGCACTTGGTTTGCGGCGGCGTCGTCAGGACGCCAGGGGTGTTGCCGCGGTTCTGCTTGGTGGAGCTCGTCACGCGCGCGGCCGGGGAGCCCTTGATCAGGAAGGTGTTCGAGCCAGTGACTCTCTTCGACTGCCCCATGACGCTGGGCACACGCACACCGAGTCCGATCCCCGCCGTGTCGCCGAAGGTGAGCGGGATCCTGGTCTTCTTGTTGTGCGCCATCATGCCGGACCAGAAGATGTTCGGCACGTTGGGAATCGCCATCAGGCCCAGCCCGATGTCGATGTGGGGAATGGGAACGGCCGGCGTCTTGCAGACGTCCGGCCCCCCGATGTCAAGGCTGGGACCTTGGGCGCCAAAGTACATATCACTGCTCCTTCATTGAAGTTTCGATGTCAGACAGGTTCAGCCCATGTGGATCTGCTTGGCGTCCGCCTTGATCAGATCCTTGGCCGTGACCACGGTGTTTCTTCCATGCACGCGCGCCATCTCGCTGGCCTGGTAGTCGATCTGGCCCGCGTGCAGCTGGTCCACGCCTTCGGTCATGCGAAAGGCCGACTTGCTCAGGTGCACGAGGCGGTCAACGATGGCCTCGTAGACGCGGCCGACGATGCGCATGTTCAGCACTGTCGCGCGTGCTTCCACCCCCTGGTAGCTCATGTGGCCGACCTGGCATTCGGCCGCCTGCGCGCTCAGGTGCAATTGCGCGGTGTCCATGCGCAGAGCGCGCGGACCGCTCAGGTGCAGGTCGGTGGCGCCCTGCAGTTTGACCGCACCGCGCTGCGAAGCCAGCGTGAGATCGCCGGCCACCTCGATGTGGGCGACGCCCGCATCGGCCTGTTCGGCCACCGCGGTCAGGTACAGCCGCTGCTCGTCGGGACCGCTGACGAGCACGGTGTCGCCGATCTCCGGCCGCAGCAGGCAACTGGCGGCGCGCAGGCACCGCAGCGTGCGTCCGTCGCAGTCCACGCTGTGGATGCTTCCGGGCAGGATGGCCGTCACGGTACCCAGTGCGTTGACCACGCCGCCGCCCGCGGGCTTGGGCGCAGCGGCCGCGGAGCGCATTTCGCGGCCTGCGGGTGTCGGGTCGGAAGCTGTGCGTCGGATCGTCGTCATCTCTGGGAATCCTTCTCTGCGGCCTGTCCAGTCGTGCCCGGCTCGCTGCGAGGCCTGGGTGGATCGCGATGGCTGGGCCTGCGCGCGGAATAGGCCTCGGCCTCATACAACGCGGCATCCTGGAGCAGCAAGCCACCGCGCTCGGAGAATTGCGTGCCTTCGAGCATCGCGCGGTGTACCTTGGTGCGCATCAGCGTAGCACCGCGGAAATCAGCATCGCGCAGATCGGCATAGGAAAAGTCGGCATAGGTGAGCCGCGCCTCCGGGAATCTCGCGCCACCGCATTGCGCGCGGTGGAAAACACATTGTTCCAGATGCGCGCCGGACAGGTCCGCACCGGCCAAGCGGGCATCGGCCCAGACGCTCTGGAAGAAGTGGCCGCCGTTGAAGGCCACGCCGCCCAGGTTGGCGCCCACGAACACGCTGTGTGCCGCCGCCGCACGCCGGAACGAACCGCCCTCGATCTGCGCGCCCTTGAAGTTGCACTGGCGCAGCGTCGCTTCGTCGAAGTCGCAGCCCGCCAGGTTGGCATCGGGAAACTGGCAAAGATTGAACACCTGGCCACGGAACACCTGCCCCGACAGATCGCACTCCGAGAAGATCGAGCGCTCGAAGCTGCAGCGCTCGAACACTGCGGTGCGCAGGTCCGCCTGGTAGAAGGTGGCGCCGTCGAGCATGGATCCGGAAAAATCCGTGCGGTCGAGCCGCGCTCCATAGAAAACCAGCATCTCGGACTTGACCCCGCGTAGCGAGGTCCTGGCCAGGTCGCAGTTGGAAATGCCGATGACATCGCCCTCGACGCCGTCGAAGCAGGCGTCGGCGAGCCGCGTGTCGTAGAAGCTCGTGCCGTGCATGGTGGCACCAGCCATCAAGGTACCGGATGCATTCACGGCGTGGAAGTTGCAGCGATCCAGCACGGCGCGCTCGAGCGTGGCGCGGCTCAGTCCACAGGTTGCAAAGGCACTGCCCTTGAGATTCACGCCCGACATGTCCGCGCCCGTGAAGTCGCTCTCGATGAACATGCCGCCCGAGAGGTCGAGGCCGCGGAAATCCATGCCAACCAGATTCTGGTCGACGATTTCCTGCCCGCGCTTGACCATGGTCTGCACCTCCTTCGGCGTCATCGCGCGACCTCTTGCGCCTTGCGCCGGGGCACCGTGATCACGTTGACGGTGTAGGCCTCGTCGAAGCGCGTGGTGTCGTCGATCAGGCACTGGGACAGGTCGGCTTGGAACAAGTTGGCACGGTGGAAATCGGTAGCCACAAGAGTGGCCTTGCTGAAGTCGGTCTCGATCAGGCTGGCATCGACCAGCGAAGCGGCCGTGAGGTCCGTGCGCACAAAATCGGAGCCGTCGGCGTTCGCGCCGCCGAGCCGGGCGCCACGCATGGACGCATCGGTGAAGTCGGTGTTGTCGAGCTTCGCATCGCGGAAGTCGGCTTCGTCGAGGCGGATCGACTGCAGGTTGCATTCGACCAGCGTCGCGCCCTGGAAGTCGGCCTTGCGCAAATCGGTCGATCCCACGAAACAGGTCGCGATCAGGCGCGCATCGGAGAAGTTCATCGCTTCGGTGCAGTCGGTATCGGTCCAGTCGCAGGTGTCGAGCGTTGCGCCGCAAAAGCGCAGCCCGCCCGCCTGGCATTCGATCCAATCCACCTTGTGGAAGCTGGCGCCCTCGAAATCCAGGCCTTTCAGACGGGAGCCCTCGGTGAAGCTCAAGTTCCGCAGTTGCGCACGCTCGAAGCCGCAGTTCTCCCACACCACGCCCGCAGCCTCATGGAGATCGAAGAATGCGTCGGCGAATCTGCAGCCACGCGCGGCCATGCCTTCGAGTTGGGTGGACTCGAAGCGCGCACCGGTGAAGTCCGAGTTCTCGCACAGCGCCAGGGACAGGTTCGCTTCCTTGAGGTTCGCTTCTCGCATCGACGTGCCCACCAGGCGCGCGCGCGCGAGCAACGCATCCGACAGATCGCCGCCGTCGAGCCTGCTGCCGCTGAGGTCGGCGCACTCCAGCATCGCGCGGTGCCAGCATGCGCCGCGCAGGTCCATGCCCGTGAGATCCGCACCCGTGAGATCCATGTCGGAGAGGTCTCGCGCGCCGGCCATGCGACGCTCGACTTCCATGCGCGTCTGGGCCGACTGCTCTCCGGACATCTTGTCCGCCGCATCCTGGTGTTGTGCCGTACGGCGATAGTTCTCGAGCAATTGGCTCGCGGCATCGTCATGAACCTTGCGCAACTGAGCGATCTGATCGGGCGTCGGAGAGAACCCGCGGCCATCGGACTGGGCGAGGATGCTTTCGATGCGCGCCCACCTGTCCACAGTCGGCGGACCCTTCTGTGTCGACGATTCGGCCTGTTGCACCAGGTTCGAAGTGTCGAAACCCGCCTTGCGCGAATGCACGGCGTTCGCCTTCGCGGCCTCGTCGAGCTCCCGGCGCGCCGCCTCGATCTTCTGGCGGTGCTCCTCGATGAGCGCCTTGCGCTGCGCCATGTAGGCCGGCAGTTCGCGCAGGGTAGGCACCTTCTCCATGAGATCGACGGCCGGCGGCTCCTCCTGAGCGGCTGAGCCGAGACCCGACGACCTGAACGAGACCTTCATGCGCTCGCGCTCGTGGTCGACGCGCGCCTGCACGTTGCGCCGCATCGGGGATTCCTCGAACTCCGCATCGAGGTCGGGCCAGGCTCCAATGATTGGCTCCGGCAGCAACAGGTCATCGCGCATGCCGTAGAGCGCGCGGTCTTCCGACTCGCAGCGCAGCACCAGCAGGTCGCGCCAGGCATCGAGCCCTTGTGGCGGCATGGCCGCCTCTTCCATGGCGATCATGGCGTGCGTGACGTCTGCCGCGTCGTCCTGTTCGACCTCCACGAAGCCGTGGTAGATCAGACCCACGCGCTCCAGGTGCGGAAAGAACCAGGCGGTGGTCAGGCGCATCGGCACGTCGTGCAGCGTGCCTTCGTCGAGCTTCACGCTGTTGATCGGTCCGCGCACGACGATGGCACGGGCGCGCCAGTCGGGCAGCCGGCCATGCTGCACCGTGCGGTCGGGATGCAGGTTCCAGAGTTCGAACTCCGCGCCCGCGAGTTCGCCGTCGTCGCGCCCGAACCATTGGTCCGGCGGCGCGGCATTGAAGAAGGCCCAGTCCATGTCCTTCGCGTAGCCGGGATAGAGGTGGTTCTGCCAATGCTCGTCGTACTGGCGGCCCAGCCGGTCCGCGCGCGACGGCCGCGTGGCCTCGACGGGCCCGAACCCAGCAGGCTGCACGGTCTGGTCGGGGCGCTGCACGCGGGCGCGCGGATCCTCGATGTTCGCAAGGCGCTGCGCCTGGACACCGCCAACCTGCTCGTGCGCATGCCCGATGCCACCCGGGTTCTCGGCAAACCCCGGGCCGCCGAAGGCATGGCCGCAGTCGATGCGCATCGACTCGTAGGGCTGCGGGGCGCTCGGCCTGCCATCGATCCAGAAACGGTCGCCGAAGACCAGCAGGTCCTTCTGCCGCCCGCCGACGCGGACACGGACCGCGCATTGCGTCTTGTCCTGCTGCTGGCGGGTGTAGGCCGCGCCCGTGACGAGGAATTCCGGGTGCAGCTTGGGCATGCCCAGGTCGAACGCGCCGTCGATGCCGACCTCCTCGCCGAAGATCTTCCAGCACTCCTGCTCCGGGATGAGCCGGGCATCGCTGCCGAGGCGATCGGTCATCGCGATGGCGGTCACGGCCAGCCAGTGGCGTCCATCGTTGGCGAAGGGCCGGGTCAGCATGCCCAGACGCAACGGTTTGATGATTTTCATGCGTCGATCGTGGAGGGAATCTCGAGCTGCGTACGGTCACGGTCCACCGCGACGCGCAGCGTCTGGTTCTTGGCGTAGACGATGGGCAGCGGACGGCCGCCCGAGAAGTTGGCCAGCAGTTCCTGGTCGATGAAGGTCCGCAGGGTCACGCGATGGTTCTCGCCGTCCGAATCCGTGAACGCGATCAGCAGTTCCGCGGCCGCCATGTTCGGCGAGTCTCCGCGCCAGGTCACCAGGCGGAAGCCAGGCCGAGCCAGGGCAAGGATCTGGGCCACCGCGCGCGAGCCGTCGTGGCGCAGCGCCTCCCACTCTTCCTCCTCTGCGACATGCGCCGCCTTGGTCGCGCTGCCGGCGCGAAAGACGCGCGAGCTGCCGAACGTGGACACCACCAGGACCGCGACGCCGACGATGGCGACCGCTATTTCCAGCCATCTCATGATCTGCATCCGCTGCGATTCCCTTGTGATGGCTTCATTTCTCGACGTCGAGTGCGCTCTTGACGAACTGCGCCGCTCCAGCAACGATCAATATCGGATCGAGCCAGAAATGGTAGTGGCCGAGTTCCTGCCTGCTGACTGCCTGCACCCAGTTGACAGCTGAGAGGTTCACGAACGCCCCCCTCTGCAGCAGCGTGTTGCGCACCGCCAGCTGGATCTTGGTCGTGTAGGAGTCGGCCGAGGCCGCCACGAACAGCGCCTGGTGGCCGATGCCTTCCTTGACAGCGTGGAGCCACCACTTGGCATCCAGCGAGTTGACGGTCTTGACCGGCGTGTTCTCGATATCGACGCCGGTCACGTTGATCTTGAGGGTACCTGGCACATTGATCGTATGGTCACTGCCGGACAGATGAAGAACGGTTGGCGCGAAGATCACTTTCGGCCCGGTCACAGTGGTGAGCTTGGTTCCCTGCACCAACGTCATGTCGATCGCGTTCACCACTTCCACCCGGGCTGCACCGGTGATGCGGATGTCCGCCCCGCTGACCAGACGCAGCACGCTGCCGTTGATTGTCACCAGCACTTCGCCATTGATGGTTTCGGTGATGCCGCCGGTGACCGTGCGCGTCTCCCCGCCCGTGATCGTCTCGGTGGCACCACCCGTGATCGTGCGTTCCTCCCCGCCCGTCACCGTCTCCGTCGCCCCGCCCGTCACCGTGCGCTCCTCGCCGCCGTCGATCGTCTCGATCGCGCCGCCCGTGATGTGCCGCTCCTCGCCCGACTCGTAGGTCGCCGACTCGTGCCCCTTGATCAGCGTCGTGCGCGTCTTGTCGGTCGTGTGCGTCTCGTCGCCCTCCACCTCCACGTCGAGGTTGCGCTCGGCATGCAGCAGGATCTGCTCGGCGCCCGTCTTGTCCTCGAACACGATGGCGTTCGCGTTCGCGGGCGAGCCGCCTTTCGATGACCGCGTGACGATCCCGCTCTTGGTGGCCTCGCCCGGCAGGTCGAACGGCGGCATCTGGTCGGCGTTGTAGACACGGCCGACGATGATGGGACGGTCGACACGGCCCGCGATGAAGTCGACCACCACTTCCTGCCCGATGCGCGGCACGTGCACGGTGCCGTAGCCGTCGCCCGCCCAGGCCTGCGAGACGCGCACCCAGGCCGAGCTGTTCTCGTTGCGCTGGCCTTCGCGGTCCCAGTGGAACTGCAGCTTCACCCGCCCGTATTCGTCGGTCCAGATTTCTTCGCCCTCGGGTCCCACCACCGTCGCGGTCTGCGGTCCGCTGGTGCGCGGCATCGGCGTTAGTCGCGGTGCACGGTAGGGGTTGTCCGCGGGCTGCGCGACGAAATCGAAGCCGTACACGCCCGGTGCGCTGCCGGTGGCGTAGCCGCCCTCTTGCAGGGCGTAGGCGACAGACACGATCAGGTGCTCGCGGTTGTCGTCGCCGCGCGGCGCGTTGCGCATGGTCATTCTGGCGCCCGGCGCCATGCCACGCACCGTGGCATGGCCGGTGCTGCGCGAGGCCAGCGACTGCGCTTCTTCCAGCCGTATGCGCGCATAGTGCTCGGCCTGTCCGGCGTCGACGTACTCTCCGATCCACTCGTACATGTCGTAGCCGGCATTGTCATGCGCGCGCGGTTGGCTGCGCGTGCTGCCGAGGTCGCCCTTCGGCGTGGTGAAGTTGAAGTCGTTCACCGCGTAGCTGCCCGTGCGAATCTCCTCGGTCACCTGCCAATCGTCGATGACCTCCATGTCCTCGGTGATGTCGCGGTCGGCCGCGAAGTAGTCGATGGTCTCGTAGCCCGGCATCGGCTCGTGGGCACCCGCATCGTCGGCCAGCACCATCGTATGGCGGCCCTTCTCGTGCTTGAAGTAGTAGTAGATGCCCTCCAGCTCCATCAGCCGGCTCACGAAGTCGAGGTCGCTCTCGTTGTATTGCGCACAGTACTCCCACTGCCGGTAGCTGCCGCTCAACTTTTTCTCGAACGCGAAGCCGTAGGCGCCGAACACTTCTTCGAGGATGTCCACAACCGACTTGTTCTGGAAGATCTTGCTGCCGCTCGAGAACGATAGATACCAAAGCCAGGGGCGCAATACGGCGCTGTAGATCGTGTATCGCGAAGTCCCGCCTTCTCGGCCGACCTTCGAAAACCGCACCACTTGGCCATCCAGGAAGCGCGGTTCTCCGGCTGCGGTCTTGATCTCCAGCGACAACGGCTTTCCGAGAAGCGACTTCGGATCGATCGCCACGTCCGTGCTGAGCAACTCGAGCTCGAACTCGTAAGGCTGTGAAAGGCTCTCGATGCCATGCATCGAGCGCAGCAGCAGTTGATCTTCGCCCAGTGGAGTATGGGTCTTCACGATGCGGTCCATGGGCTCGGAAACTCCTGATGGATGGATGTGTAGGGCCGGCCGCGATGCAGCACGATCATTTCTTCTTCGTCATGTAGACGCACGACAGGTGCAGCTTGCAAACGCCGATGTTCAGTCCCTTCTTCTTCGAACTGCGCATCGAAGTCTCGAACTTGATCGGGGCATCGAGCAGGAAGTTCGTCGCCCTGTTGGTGAACCAGCCGTTGATTTGCGTGTTGATCGCGCAGGCCTGCAACTTGAGGCCATAGAAATCAGTCGCGAGAACGATCCCCCGCACGGTCCGGTTGGACCAACGCAGGAAATTGCATTTGAGCCACGTCTCATCGGCGACGTTGAGGATCGTGTGGGGAGATCTGGTGATGCTGACCGTCGCGTCGATCGTGTAGGTGCTCGTGGTGTCGATGTGCTGCGTCGTGTGATAGGTGATCAGCGGCGCAACCACGATCTTCGGACCGGTGACCGTGGTGCAGTCGGTCCCGTTCACCAGCTTGAGATCCATGGCATTGACCGTCTCGATGCGTCCACTGCTGGTGACGCGCAGATCCGAACCGCTCAGGAGCCGGATGCTGCTTCCATTCACCGTCAGCATCACTCCGCCGTTGACCGTCTCGGTCAGGCCGCCGGTGACCGTGCGCGTCTCCCCGCCCGTGATCGTCTCGGTGGCACCGCCCGTGATCGTGCGTTCCTCCCCGCCCGTCACCGTCTCCGTCGCCCCGCCCGTCACCGTGCGCTCCTCGCCGCCGTCGATCGTCTCGATCGCGCCGCCCGTGATGTGCCGCTCCTCGCCCGACTCGTAGGTCGCCGACTCGTGCCCCTTGATCAGCGTCGTGCGCGTCTTGTCGGTCGTGTGCGTCTCGTCGCCCTCCACCTCCACGTCGAGGTTGCGCTCCGCGTGCAGCAGGACCTGCTCGGCGCCCGTCTTGTCCTCGAACACGAAGGCGTTCGCGTTCGCGGGCGAGCCGCCTTTCGATGACCGCGTGACGATCCCGCTCTTGGTGGCCTCGCCCGGCAATGCGAACGGCGGCATCTGGTCGGCGTTGTACACGCGCCCCACGATCACCGGCCGGTCCACCCGCCCACCGATGAAGTCCACCACCACCTCCTGCCCGATGCGCGGCGTGAACACCCCGCCGAAGCGCTCCCCGGCCCAGATGTGCGACACCCGCACGAAGCGCGAGCTGTTCTCGTTGCGCTGGCCGTAGCGGTCCCAGTGGAACTGCACCTTCACCCGGCCGTACTGGTCGGTCCAGATCTCCTCGCCCTCGGGGCCCACCACCGTCGCGGTCTGCGGTCCGCTGGTGCGCGGCACGGGCGTCTGGCGCGGTGCCCTGAATGCGAGCGAGCTGGGCTGCACGACGAAGTCGAAGTTGTATTCGCCCGGCGCGGCGCCCGTGGCATAGCCGCCTTCGCGCAGCGCGTACGACACGGCCACCACCAGGTACTCCTGGTTGTCGTCCGACCTCGGCGAATTGCGCATGGTGAACTTGTAGCCCGGCGCCATGCCGCGCACGGTGGCCTGGCCCGCGCTGCGCTGCGCGAGGGCCTGCGTCTCTTCGAGCCGAACGCGCGCGTAGTGCTCGCCATCACCGGCAGTGGGGTAGTCGCCCAGCCACTCGTAGATCTCGTAGTCGGCGTTGTCGTGCGGCCTGGGTTGGCTGCGCATGTTCACCAGGTCGCCCTTGGGCGTGGTGAAGTTGAAGTCGTCCACGGTGTAGCTGCCGGGGCGCACCTCCTCGCCGGGCTGCCAGTCGCGGATGACTTCCATGTCCTCGCTGATGTCGCGGTCGGCCGCGAAGTAGTCGATGGTGTCGTAGCCGGGCATCGGCTCGTGCGCACCCGCGTCGTCGGCCAGCACCAGCGTGTGCTGGTCTTTCTCGTGCTTGAAGTAGTAGTAGATGCCTTCGAGCTCCATGAGCCGGCTCACGAACGCGAAGTCGCTTTCGTTGTACTGCACGCAGTACTCCCACTGGCGGTAGCTGCCGCTCAACTTCTTCTCGAACGCGAAGCCGTAGTCGCCGAACACCTCTTCCAGGATGTCCACCACGCTCTTGTTCTGGAAGATCTTGTTGTCGCTCGAGCGCGTGAGGTACCACAGCCACGGGCGCACGCTCGCCCGGTACACGGTGTGGCGCGAGGTGCCGCCTTCGCGGCCCACCATCGAGAAGCGAACGACCTGCCCGTTCAGGAAGCGCGGCTCGCCCGCCACCGCCGTCTGGATCTCCAGCGACAAAGGCTTGCCCAGCACCGACTTCAGGTCGAGCGCCGCATCCGCACTCAGCAGGTCGACATCGAAGTCGAACGGCTGCGACAGACCCTCGCTGCCGCGCATCGAACGGAACTTCAGCTGCTCTTCCCCCAATGGGGTATGCGCCTTCACGATCCTGGTCATCACGGTCATCCTTTTCAGTTCATCTTGACAAAGATCGTTCCCTTTACTGCCCTCATTCCATTGGTCTTGCGGTCCTTCAGGAACTGTCGGAACTTCAACCAGCCAACCTGGTACTTGTTCATCGTCTGGATCTCGGTCTTCGCGGCGAGGTTGACGAAGATGCCGTTGGCAGACACGAACCACCTGCTCACCATCAGCTTTATGCCGTAGATGTCGAACGCCATGCTGTGCGTTCCGCCCTGCCACACTTCGATGTCGTAGCGCGTCCAACGCCAGTGGCTGTGCTCCTGGATGTGGAGCGTCTGCGTGGGCTTGTTGTGGATCACCACCTTGGCATTGACTATGTAGTTGACGGTGTTGATCGTGTAAGTGTCGGCGTAGTGGATGATGAATGGCGCGAACACGATCTTGGGGCCAGTCACGGTGGTGATGTTCGGTCCGAGCACAACCTTGGCGTCAATCGCGTTGATGATCTCGATACGCCCTGCGCCAATGATCCGGATGTCGGTGCCACTGAGGATCCGCACCACCGTGCCGTTCACCGTCAGCATCACTCCGCCGTTGACCGTCTCGGTCAGGCCGCCGGTGACCGTGCGCGTCTCCCCGCCCGTGATCGTCTCGGTGGCACCGCCCGTGATCGTGCGTTCCTCCCCGCCCGTCACCGTCTCCGTCGCCCCGCCCGTCACCGTGCGCTCCTCGCCGCCGTCGATCGTCTCGATCGCGCCGCCCGTGATGTGCCGCTCCTCGCCCGACTCGTAGGTCGCCGACTCGTGCCCCTTGATCAGCGTCGTGCGCGTCTTGTCGGTCGTGTGCGTCTCGTCGCCCTCCACCTCCACGTCGAGGTTGCGCTCCGCGTGCAGCAGGATCTGCTCGGCGCCCGTCTTGTCCTCGAACACGAAGGCGTTCGCGTTCGCGGGCGAGCCGCCTTTCGATGACCGCGTGACGATCCCGCTCTTGGTGGCCTCGCCCGGCAATGCGAACGGCGGCATCTGGTCGGCGTTGTACACGCGCCCCACGATCACCGGCCGGTCCACCCGGCCGCCGATGAAGTCCACCACCACCTCCTGCCCGATGCGCGGCGTGAACACCCCGCCGAAGCGCTCCCCGGCCCAGATGTGCGACACCCGCACGAAGCGCGAGCTGTTCTCGTTGCGCTGGCCGTAGCGGTCCCAGTGGAACTGCACCTTCACCCGGCCGTACTGGTCGGTCCAGATCTCCTCGCCCTCGGGGCCCACCACCGTCGCGGTCTGCGGTCCGCTGGTGCGCGGCACGGGCGTCTGGCGCGGTGCCCTGAATGCGAGCGAGCTGGGCTGCACGACGAAGTCGAAGTTGTATTCGCCCGGCGCGGCGCCCGTGGCATAGCCGCCTTCGCGCAGCGCGTACGACACGGCCACCACCAGGTACTCCTGGTTGTCGTCCGACCTCGGCGAATTGCGCATGGTGAACTTGTAGCCCGGCGCCATGCCGCGCACGGTGGCCTGGCCCGCGCTGCGCTGCGCGAGGGCCTGCGTCTCTTCGAGCCGAACGCGCGCGTAGTGCTCGCCATCACCGGCAGTGGGGTAGTCGCCCAGCCACTCGTAGATCTCGTAGTCGGCGTTGTCGTGCGGCCTGGGTTGGCTGCGCATGTTCACCAGGTCGCCCTTGGGCGTGGTGAAGTTGAAGTCGTCCACGGCGTAGCTGCCGGGGCGCACCTCCTCGCCGGGCTGCCAGTCGCGGATGACTTCCATGTCCTCGCTGATGTCGCGGTCGGCCGCGAAGTAGTCGATGGTGTCGTAGCCGGGCATTGCCTCGTGCGCACCCGCGTCGTCGGCCAGCACCAGCGTGTGCTGGTCTTTCTCGTGCTTGAAGTAGTAGTAGATGCCCTCCAGCTCCATCAGGCGGCTCACGAACGCGAAGTCGCTTTCGTTGTACTGCACGCAGTACTCCCACTGGCGGTAGCTGCCGCTCAACTTCTTCTCGAACGCGAAGCCGTAGTCGCCGAACACCTCTTCCAGGATGTCCACCACGCTCTTGTTCTGGAAGATCTTGTTGTCGCTCGAGCGCGTGAGGTACCACAGCCACGGGCGCACGCTCGCCCGGTACACGGTGTGGCGCGAGGTGCCGCCTTCGCGGCCCACCATCGAGAAGCGAACGACCTGCCCGTTCAGGAAGCGCGGCTCGCCCGCCACCGCCGTCTGGATCTCCAGCGACAAAGGCTTGCCCAGCACCGACTTCAGGTCGAGCGCCGCATCCGCACTCAGCAGATCCACCTCGAACTCGAACAGCTGCGACAGACCTTCGGTGCCCGCCATCGAGCGGAACAGCAGCTGCTCTTCACCCAGTGGCGTATGCGCCTTGACGACTCTCGCCATGTAGTTTGTCTCCTTGCATTCTTGTCTTCCTACGCTTCCGAGAATTCGTACTGGAAGTCGTCGCCCGCTGCGGACAGCCGCACGCCGGCGAGCTTGCGCGCACTGACCGTGGCGCCGATGACTTCTTCGCTCAGCCGCGGAAGGATGGTGTGCGTGAGGATCGCATCGATCATCCGCCCACCCGACTCGATGGCGGTGCAACGGCGCGCCACCAGTTCGACGGCGCTGTCGTCGTAGTCCAGCGCAATGCCATGGTTCGCATCGAGGCGGGTGGCAATGCGGTCGAGCTGGAGGCGAATGATGCGATGCAATGCATCGGCTTGCAACGGGTAATAAGGCACTACAACCAGCCGGCCCAGCAGCGCCGGCGCGAACACCTTGAGCAGCGGTTCGCGCAGCGCGGCCGCCAACGGCTCGGGATCGGGGCGCAGGGTCGGGTCTTCGCACAGCTGCATGACCAGGTCGGTGCCGACATTCGAGGTCATGATGATGACGGTGTTGCGGAAGTCGATGTGGCGGCCCTCGCCGTCTTCCATCCAGCCCTTGTCGAACACCTGGAAGAAGATCTCGTGCACGTCGGGGTGGGCCTTCTCGATCTCGTCGAGCAGCACCACGCTGTAGGGCCGGCGGCGCACCGCCTCGGTGAGCACGCCGCCTTCGCCGTAGCCCACGTAGCCGGGCGGCGCGCCCTTGAGCGTGGAGACGGTGTGCGACTCCTGGAACTCGCTCATGTTGATGGTGACGAGGTTCTGCTCGCCGCCGTAGAGCGCTTCCGACAGCGCGAGCGCGGTCTCGGTCTTGCCCACGCCCGAGGGGCCGCACAGCAGGAACACGCCCACCGGCTTGTTCGGGTTGTCCAGCCGCGCGCGCGCCGTGCGGATGCGCCGCGAGATGGTCTCCAGCGCATCGGGCTGGGCCACCACGCGGGCCGAGAGGATCTCGCCGAGACGCAGCACCGACTGCGCGTCGTCGCGCACCATGCGGCCGATCGGAATGCCGGTCCAGTCGGCCACCACGGTGGCAATGGCCTGCGCATCGACTGCCGCCAGGATGAGCGGCGATTCGCCCTGCAACTGCACGAGCTTGTCCTGCGCCTGGTCGAGTTCGGCGCGGATTTCTTCGGGCGTTCGCTCGGGCTCGGACGGAGCGGCCTCGGCCCGCGCCGGTGTCTCGGGATCGCCGCCCTCCTCGGCCTCGCCGTCCGTCTGCGCCTCGGCCCGCACCGGCACCGCATCGGGCGACAGCAGCTTGCGCAGCGCCACGATGCGTTCGACGAGCACGCTTTCTTCCAGTCGCCGCTGCTCGAGCAGGTCGAGCTCGGCCTGCGCCGCGGCCACCTGGGCCGCGATGTCCTCCACGCGCTGGTGCTCGCCGACGCCGATCGCCGCCTCGCGTCCCGCAATGCCCGACTCGATGCCCAGCACCTCGATGCGGCGCTGCAGGTCTTCGATCGCGGCGGGCAGCGCATGCTGGCTCAGGGCCACGCGCGCACAGGCCGTGTCGAGCAGGCTCACGGCCTTGTCGGGCAGCTGGCGCGCGGGAATGTAGCGGTGCGACAGGCTCACGGCCGCTTCGAGCGCGGCATCGAGAATGAGCACACCGTGGTGCTTCTCGAGCTCGGCCGAGATGCCGCGCAGCATGACCACGGCCTTGGACTCGGTGGGCTCGTGCACCTGGATGGTCTGGAAGCGCCGCGTGAGCGCCGGGTCCTTCTCGATGTACTTCTTGTACTCGGACCAGGTGGTGGCGCCGATGGTGCGCAGCCGCCCGCGCGCAAGCGCCGGCTTCAGCAGGTTGGCCGCATCGCCGGTGCCGGCCGTGCCGCCCGCGCCAACCAGCGTGTGCACCTCGTCGACGAACAGCACGATGGGCTTGGGGCTTTTCTCGACCTCGTCGATCACCTGCCGCAGCCGCTGCTCGAACTCGCCCTTCACGCCGGCGCCGGCCTGCAGCAGCGTGGGGTCGAGCACCCAGAGCGACACGTCCTTGAGCGAGGGCGGCACGTCGCCGGCCGCGAGCCGCGAGGCCAGCCCTTCGACCACCGCCGTCTTGCCCACGCCCGCTTCGCCCGTGAGCAGAGGATTGTTCTGGCGCCGGCGCATCAGGATGTCGATGATCTGGCGGATCTCGTCGTCGCGGCCGTAGACCGGGTCGAGCTCGCCCGCGCGCGCCTTGGCCGTGAGGTCGCTCGCGTACTTGGCGAGTGCCGAGCCGCCCGCGGCAGCGCCGTCGCCCTGGTGGGACACCGCCGCAGCGGCTTGCCCTGGCGCGGCCGCAGCGTCGAAGTCGTCCTCGGGCGAGCCCTCTGTCCATGCGGGAAGCTGGGCGATGAGCACGTCGGGCACGATCTTGTCGAACTCGCGCGAGATGCCCGAGAGCACCTGTCGCAGCCCCGGCGTCTTGACGATGCCCGCGAGCAGGTAGGCACCGCGGATCGACGTGGCCTCGAAGCGCAGGCTCGCATAGACCCAGGCACGCTCGACGGCGTTGTCGACGTGCTCCGAGATGTCGCTGATCGAGGTGGCGCCGTGCGGCAGTCGGTCGAGCGCACGCACCAGGTCCTGCTCGACCGCGTCGAGGTTGAGGCCCGCGCGCTTGACGATGCGCAGCAGGTCGCTGTCCTGCAGTTGCAGGATCTGGTGCAGCCAGTGCACCAGTTCCACGTAGGCATTGCCGCGCAGCTTGGCGAAGGCGGTGGCGGTCTCCAATGCCTTGTAGAGCATCGGATTGAGTTTGGAGAAAAGGGAGACGCGGCGGATATCGGTCATAAGGCCATGGAAGAGGCTTCGGCCGCTGCGGAAGCAGCCGATGCGGAACGGGAATACAGGGCTTCGGGCTGGAACAGCATGTCGCCGGCGTCGGTGGGCGAGAGGCGCGTGCCGAGCCAGCTGCCCCAGCCCAGGCGCTGGTCGCTGCCCAGCTGCATGCCGAGGGCTTCCTGCTTCTTGAGCACGAGCCGCAGCTCCCAGGCAAACTCGATGCCCACGTACTGGCGCACCCAGTCGACCACCTGCTGCAGGCGCCTGCTGCCCGGCAGGAAGTCGCGGAACTCGCTTTGCGAGAGCGGTCCGAGCTCGAGCCGGAACTTGCCCTGCGCATCGCGCACCGCCAGGCCGACGGTAGCGCCGGCGCCCAGCCTCTGGTTGCGCCCGGAAGGGCCGATGCGGCTGATCTCGCGCTCGTCGAGCATCACCCAGTCGCTCACGAACTCCTCGACGCGCACGGGCACATCGAAGTACAGCCGCAGGATCTGGATCAGTCCCTCGGGGTTGCGCGTCTGGCGCACGAGGTGCCCGGCCATGAAGGTGCGCGCATGGTCGGCGATGCGGTCGCGCTCCTTGAGGCCCGGCTGCCCCATGTTCATGAGGCTCGCCACGTAGTCGACGAAGCGGTGGCCGTCGGGCCGGTCCAGGCTGTTGACCGACTGCGCATCGGCCCAGGCCCGGTAGAACAGCAGGATGAGCCGGTGGTGGAACAGGTCGGCGAAGGCGCTGAGCGTGTTGTCGCTGTGGTGGCGCTTGCGCTCGCGCGCGTACTCGGTCAGGTGCAGCGGCAGCGGCCCGTTGGGGCCGAACAGGCCGAAGCCGTAGATCGAGATGCGCGGCGGGCCGTCGCCGTCGACATCGACGCCCGAGACGTTCGATGGCGCAAAGGCCATCGACGGTTCCTGGCCCAGCCGCAGCGGCTCATCGAGCGGGCGCGGCGCGCGGCCCAGCAGCGGATGGCTGCCGTGCGCATCGAGCCGGCGCAGCAGCATGAACAGGTCGTGCTCGAAAGGCTGGTCGACGAGGCCGGCCCACAGGACCGGATCGGCTTCGGCCGCGCCGCGGCGCGCGCGTGCCCCGGCATTCTCGGGCGCGGCATGTTCGATCGCAGCCAGCGGCACCTGCTGCGAATCGTCGGTGAGGTCGGCCGTGGTGCTCATGCTCATACGGCGGGACGGCGCCCGATGCGCGGCGTCCAGCGCGCAATCTCGCCGCGCTGCAGGCTGGAGAGCGCGAACTCGGTGAACGCGTTGAGCGACACGTGCCGGCTGAAGAACTGCTCCAGTACGGCACCGAAGAGATAGGGACTCGCGCCCGAGAAGGCGACCTCGTCGATCTTCAGCGCGATTTCCACCCCGCGCCCGAAGACGATCGGCCCCGGCTCGGGCAGGCGGCGGAACACCGGCGCCAGCGCCATCGAGCGCACGCCCTGGATCTGGCGGCGCACCGCCGGGTCGGCCAGGTTGCCGTAGAGGTCGAGCATCTCGCGCAACGCGGCCGCGCCCTGCGTGGCATCGATGTCGGTCAGGCTCAGGTAATTGAGGCCCAGATGGCTGATCAGGCGCCAGGTCAGAGCGCCTTCCGCCAACGCGGGATAGGGCCGCGACGGCCCTCGCAGGATGCGGATGCCGCGCACCGGCGCCGACACGCGCAGCGAGAAGTCCGACTCCAGCCCGGTGGGCAGCAGCAGCGGCAGGTCGCGGTTGGTGCACAGCGCGTCGATCGTGATGTGGCGCAGGCTGTGCGGAAAGGGCGCGTCGTGCTGGTCGACCAGCGACACGTACACCTCGCTGCCGGTGTAGCTGGTGCGCGTGCCTTGTGCGCGTGCGCGGTCGGACACCAGGCGCGGCTCGCGGCGCAGCGAGAAGTACGCGCCGAAGTCGCCGTCGTCGGCAGCGAACGAACCCAGGAAGGGCCTGAATTCGCGCTCTTCCGAGCCGCTCGCCATGTGGCCCGTGACGCGCTCCACCGTGAAGATCTCGAAGTCGCGCGGGCGCGTGCGGTCGATCACCGCATGGTGCTCGTGCTGCCCGGGGCCCACCGGAATGCGGTCGCTGCGGCGCGGCACCAGGTTGATGATGGGCGTGCAGAACAGCGAGAAGTGCTTGGCGTCGACCAGCCGCTCCAGGTCGGCGTCGGCGCGGTCGAGCAGGATCACGATTTCCATCGTGGTGCCGCCCATGGCCGAGGCCGCCGCGCGCAGGTTCTTCACGCTGAAGAACAGGTAGCGGTCGGGGAAGGCGAAGTATTCGTGCAGCAGCCGGTAGCCCTGGAACGAGCGCGCGTCATAAGGCAGCAGCGCCTGCTCGGGATCGAAGCCCTCGTGGCGAATGGCTTCGTCGCCGAGCGGAACGATGCGCGCCTTGCTGCCCGGGCCGCTGCGGCATACGGTGCCGATGCCGTGGTGCACCGCGAGTTCGAGCACGCGCAGCGCGTGCAACTCCGCGCCCGAAAGAAAGAACTCGAGCCGGTCGATCGGCAGCTCGGCGAAGGTGGTGCCACCCACGGCTTCGAGCTTGATGGTGATCGCGCTCTTGGCCCGCTGGGCCACCGCGGGCATCGCATGCGCGATTTCCGCAGGCACGGGGCCGATGCCCGCATCCGCGATCCTGATGGGCCACAGCGTGACCTCATGGCCGGTGCGGAATTCGCAGGCCGTCTGCTCGCCCTTGATCATGCGCCCGCGCATGATCGTGTGGCGCGGCAGTTCGTAGCCGGCCTTCAGCGAGCCTTCGTTGAGGTTGCCGTCGATCTGCACCACGGCCATGGCGGGCAGCGGCGCGAGGAAGTTGGGGTACACCACCTCGAGCAGCCGCTGCGAGAAGCGCGGAAACTCCGCATCCATCTTGAGCTGGATGCGCGCCGTGAGAAAGCTGAAGCCCTCGAGCAGGCGCTCCACGTAGGGGTCGCTGACCTCGATGCCGCGCATGCCCAGCCGGCCGGCGATCTTCGGGTAGCGCTGCGCGAACTCGGCACCGAGCTCGTGCATGTAGGTGAGCTCGCGGTTGTAGTAGTCGAGCAGCCTTGCGTCCATTCAGAGTCCTCCCGTCGGGCGCAGGACCATGTGGCCGCTCTCGAGGTCGAGTTCGGAGCGCAGGATGAATTCGATCGGGTAGGGCACCGACCACAGCGTGCCGCGGATCTCGAGCGCGAGCAGGTTGTGGTGCTCCAGGTCGGTGGCATCGGTGACGCAGCGCACGTCGATGCTGTCTTTCATGATGCGCGGCTCGAAGTCGATGATCGCGGCGCGGATGGCAGCCTCGACGTCCGCGAAGTTGACCTCCGACATGCGTCCGCCGGCCCAGCCGCGCACGCCGTAGTTCACCACCGAGCGCCGCGCGCGCGGCATCGCGTGGATGGTGTGGTCCGCGCCGAAATTGGTGGTGTTGAGCAGCCACTGCAGATCGCGCAGCACCGAGTCGCGCAGCAGCTTGCCGCTCATGAGGAACGCACCCGCGCGCTCCTGGCGGCTTTGCGGCTGCTTGTCGGTCAGGCGGTCGAGCAGCACCGGCTGCAGGCGGTCGCGTGCAACGCTTTCTTGCTGGTCGCCATCGGCCTCCATGGCCGACCGGCTGGCTGGCATGACGGAACTCACTGCGCAGCACTCTCGGCAGGCGCGAACTCGACGAGCCGGATATCGAGCAGCGAATGGTCGCCGGCTTCGCTGATCAGCGTGCGCTGGCCGACGCCGGCGTACTGGTCTTCGCCGGCCAGCGGCAGCCAGTCGGTGCGGCGGCCCAGGGTTGTTTCGTCGTCCAGCGCATCGAGCGCGCCGGGATAGCGCACCGGCACCAGGCCGTTGAGTCCGCGTCCGTCATGCAGCTCGATCTCGGCCGGCGCCCAGAGCAGGTCGACCAGGTGCTGCGGACGGGAGAACTTGAGTCGGCGCACCGCCGGCAGCGGCAGCCACGCATAGCCCGAAGGCGTGAGGAGTTCGAGCACGGCGCCAATGCGCGCGTCGCCATCGCAGAGCCAGGCGAACTCGCTGCTTTGCACCGGCTCGCCGTCGATGGCCTGCACGGCGCGGGAATCCGACCGGTCGACGCAGCTCAGCGTGCCCTGCAATGCGGGCGCGTCCTGCCGCGCGGCTTCGCGCAGGTCGGCCGCTTCGGCGGCGCGTTCGGCCGGCAGCCCGGCGGCGGCAATCAGCGCCGCGACCCAGTCGGCCTGGCCGGCAATGACGGCCGGCGCACGGCCGCCGTTCCAGAATTCGGTTCGATGCCGCTCGGCAGCCAGCGCCATTGCACAGGTGGCACTGGCGGGAGCGAAGGAGGGATCGATCTTCGCGGCCAGCTTGAGCTGGTCCTCAGCCCGCTGCCAGTCGCCCCGCAGCGCAAGAAAGTGGCACAGGGCAAGCCGCAGGCTGGCATTCTGTGGACTCGCGCGAATCTGCCGCTGTACCCATTCGGTGTGTTCGGCCACGGAGCGCTCGCCCAGCACTGCAAACCCATCGCCCATGAAACTTCCTCATTGACTCGCGCACGGCCCGGGGGCCGTCGACAACTATCTGCAGGCGACCGGCCCGCGGCATGCGCGGACCGGTCGGGAACAAGCAAAAGGGGAAATCAGGATTCCCGGTTTTCCTTGATGTTCCAGGCCAGCACGGTCTCGGCGCCCTTGCCGCCCTTGTCGGTCTGCTCCCAGTACTGCTGCTTCACCTTGGCCGCCTGGAACGCGAACTGCACCAGCACCGCATCCCCGCCCTGCTCGGCCGTGTACTGCACCGAGGTGACCAGCACTTCTTCCAGCGTCACGCGCGTGTATTCGATCTGCGAGCCCCCGGCCTTGCACACCGACACTTCCACCTTGCTCAGGTGCTTGCCGCTCGCGCAGTTCTTCATCACCGACGGCGCCGCCTTGTCGATGCGTGCGAGCACCTGCAGGTCGTTGAAGCTTGCCTTGCCCACACCGCCACCGCCGCCGCTGACCATGTTGCCCGGCTGCGTTGCTCCCCATGCGAACGACTTGATATCCGTCCAGTCCTTGTGGTTCGAGTCCTTGGATTCGCCGTTCGCGCCCTCGACGCGCATGAACATGTCTACTGCCATGATTAACCCCCAGAGTTATATATATGCCCGATTGCGGGACACCGTTGAACTAGCTGCTGTCCTTCTTGTTGGATGGCAGCTTCGAAACCAGCCGCAGTGACACCGTCAGCCCTTCGAGCTGATAGTGCGGCCGGAGAAAAAACTTGGCGGCGTAGTAGCCGGGGTTGTCCTCGATGGCTTCCACCTGGACTTCCGCCGCCGCCAGCGGCTTCATTGCCTTCGTGTCCTGGGACGACGTGCCCGGGCTGCCGTCCACGTAGTTCATGATCCAGTCGTTGAGCCAGCGCTCCATGTCCTCGCGCTCGCGGAACGAACCGATCTTGTCGCGCACGATGCACTTCAGGTAGTGCGCGAAGCGGCAGCATGCGAACAGGTAGGGCAGGCGCGCGGCCAGGTTGGCATTGGCCGTGGCGTCGGCGTCGTAGTACTCGGCCGGCTGCTGCAGCGACTGCGCGCCGATGAAGGCCGCGAAATCGGAGTTCTTGCGGTGCACCAGCGGCATGAAGCCGTTCTTGGCGAGTTCGGCCTCGCGCCGGTCGCTGATGGCGATCTCGGTGGGGCACTTCATGTCCACGCCGCCATCGTCCGTCGGGAAGGTGTGGGTGGGCAGGTTCTCGACCGCACCGCCCGACTCCACGCCGCGGATCGACGTGCACCAGCCGTACTGCTTGAACGAGCGGTTGATGTTCACGCCCATCGCGTAGGCCGAGTTGGCCCAGGTGTAGCGGTTGTGCAGGGCCGAGTCGGTTTCTTCCTCGAACTCGAACTCGTCGACCGGATTGGTGCGCGCGCCGTAGGGCAGGCGCGCCAGGAAGCGCGGCATGGCCAAGCCGATGTAGCGTGCGTCCTCCGACTCGCGCAGCGACCGCCAGGCGGTGTGCTCGGTGTTCTGGAAAATCTTGGTCAGGTCGCGCGGGTTCGACAGTTCCTGCCACGAGTCCATCTGCATCACGGTGGGCGATGCGCCGGCAATGAAGGGGCAGTGCGCGGCCGCGGCGATCTTGGCCATTTCGCCGAGCATCTCGACGTCGGGCGGGCTGTGGTCGAAGTGGAAGTCGCCGATCAGCGCGCCGAAGGGCTCGCCGCCGAACTGGCCGTACTCGTGTTCGTAGATCTTCTTGAACAGCGGGCTCTGGTCCCAGCCGATGCCCTTGTGGCGCTTGAGCGAGCGCGCCACTTCGCGCTTGGAGGCGCACATCACGCGGATCTTGAGCTGCTCGTCGGTCTCGGTGTTGTTGACCAGGTAGTGCAGGCCGCGCCATGCACCTTCGAGCTGCTGGAAGTCTTCGTGGTGCAGGATCTGGTTGATCTGCTCGGAGAGCTTGCGGTCGATCTCGGTGATGATCGCCTGCACGGTGCGGTAGGCGTCGTTCGAGATGGTGACGGTGCTTTCAAGCGCCTGCACCGCCAGCGTCTTGACGGCGCTTTGCACCGCCTCGCGCGCCTGGTCGGTCTTGGGCTTGAATTCGCGCTGCAGGAGGTCGGAGAACTCGTTCGGCTCGAGCGCTTCGATGGTGGCGGCCTGTCCGCGCGCTGTCTGTTTGGGTGCAGTGCTCATGATGGAGATCCTGTCGGCTTGCTCGGCTTACTCGGAAGGGGTGCCGGGGTTGCCCGACTTTTCGTTGGCGGCTTCCACCGCCTTGGCAACGGCGGGATTGGGCGCGGATGCGAGCGACTTGAGCAGCTCCGGGTTCTGCAGCGCCTGGGCGATCAGCTGCTCGGCGCCGTTCTTGCCGTCCATGTAGGACAGCAGGTTGGAAAGCTCGGTGCGCGCTTCGAGCAGGTGCTGCAGCGCGCCCACCTGGCGGGCGATGCGCGCGGGCGAGAAGTCGTCCATGCTGTCGAAGGTGATGTCGACGTTCATCTGTCCTTCGCCCGTGAGGGTGTTGGGCACCTGGAAGGCCACGCGCGGCTTGATCGACTTCATGCGGTCGTCGAAGTTGTCGATGTCCACCGCCATGAAGTCGCGGTCCGCGAGGTCGGGCATCGGGTCGACCTGCTTGCCCGCGAGATCGGCGATCACGCCCATCACGAAGGGCAGCTGGATCTTGCGCTCGCTGCCGTAGATCTCGACGTCGTACTCGATCTGCACGCGGGGTGCCCGGTTGCGCGCGATGAACTTCTGACCACTGTTTCTGACACGGTTGTCTGCCATAAAGCTTCCTCTTGAATCTCAATGCCTATCCGTATGGATTGACGTATGGGTCGAGCCCCGGCGGCCTGCTTCCGGGTTCTTGCGCCGGCCGTTCACTCCGCCGCGGCCCCGCCGCTCAGCGAACGGCCGGCCAGGCTTTCGATCTTCTGCAGGCCCTCGGGAACGAGTTCTTCGATGATCTGGAAAAAGTTGAGGTCCAGCAGCCTTTGCGCTCTGCGGATGAGCATGGGTGCCGGATGGCTGGGCTCGGTACGTTCCATGTACTGGCACGCCTTTTCCAACAGGACCTGCACATCATCACGAGTCGATATTTCAATATCTTTAATGCTTGCCGCCCGCGGTCCGGGGGCGCCGCTTGCCACGCCCTCGGCACCCTGCGCCGAGGGGACGGCCTGCGCCGATCCATGGCCTTGCAAGGCCGCCTGCGGTGCCTCGACCGGCTCAGGCTGGGCCTGCTCGGGCAGCAGCTGGACCACGGTGCGAAGCGAACGTTCGAGCCGGGAAAAATCGGGTGCCCAGCTCTGTCCCAGGGCCCGCTCCGAAGTCTCCCGGATGCGCCGCAGCAGTTCCAGCGCCGCATGCAATGCCATCACCGCAGGCGCCGCCTTCTCCTGCGCGCGGCGCGCCACCTCCCGCAGCCGGCCGATGCCGCCCGGGTAATCGATCTGGTCGGCCTTGCTCGAGTCGAGCAGGGCCTCGACCTGCCGCAGGCTCATCGACGCGCCGGCATCCTCGAGCAGGCGCGCATCGCGCACGCTGCGTCCGAGTCCCTCGGCTTCGGCCAATGCAGCCAGCGCATTCATGCGCGGCAGCGGGTCTTCGAAATCGCCATCGACGACGCGCGGATGCACGTCGTTCCAGAACTTTTGCAGGATGCCGTCCACCACGCGCAGGCCGTCGACGTAGCCCGGCAATCCGCGGCTCTCGGTCCACGCCAGCGTCAGCAGAACCAGCACGCGCACGTCGAGCGTGCGCTGGCACAGCTGCTTGGCAATGCGCTCGACACGGGCCCAGTCGGGCGGCTCGGCCGGAATGATGGTCGAGCCGAACTGCTGCTCCCGCTTTCCGGTTGCAGCTTGCTGCAACGCCATGAAGTCGGGGTCGTATTCGAGGTCTTCACCGCACGGAAGCGGGCCTTCAACAGGCGACTGCAGTAGTTCGATCTCGCTCGTCGGCAACCCCATCTCCCGTGTTAACCATTTTCAAGACCGGTTATCTTGAGGGGAACGCGAGACGCGGTCAACAGCAACAGATTGCTACGTGCCGACTATGAATCACAAAGGAGTACAACTCCTTTTAAAGCGTAGAAAGAACGTTTACAGCAGTCCGCGCGCAGACAAATTCCGCATCAGCGCACTTAACCCGAAAGTCCACCGCGGCGCCTGGTCCGAATGGACCACGCGGTTCACGAGGGCGCCGAGTTCCGGCGCGGCGATGCTCACGCGATCGCCGACGACATGGGTGAATCCTTGCCCAGGACCATGACGGTCTTGTGTCGGCGCGAACATAGTGCCCAGGAACAACATGAAGCCATCGGGATAGTCGTGGTGCGCGCCAACGGCCTGCGAGACGAGGTCGAGCGGATCGCGGCTGATCTTGGCGAGCGAGCTCGAGCCTTCGAGCGTGAAGCCTTCGGGCCCCTTCACTTCGAGCGCCACCGTGATGCGGCGCACATCGTCGATGCCGAAGTGCGCATCGAACAGCCGGATGAACGGGCCGATCGCGCAGGAGGCGTTGTTGTCCTTGGCCTTGCCGAGCAGCAGCGCGCTGCGGCCTTCGAAGTCGCGCAGGTTGACGTCGTTGCCGAGCGCGGCGCCCAGCGTTTCGCCGCGGCTGTTGACTGCGAGCACGACCTCGGGCTCGGGGTTGTTCCACACCGAGGCGGCATGGATGCCCACGTCGGCGCCCATGCCCACGGCCGAGAGAACCGGCGCCTTGGTGAAGATCTCGGCATCGGGCCCGATGCCGACCTCGAGGTACTGCGACCACGCGCCCTGCGAGATCAGCACCTCCTTGACCTTCGCGGCCTCGGCCGAGCCCGGCACGATGCCCGCGAGGTTGTCGCCGAGCACGCCGCTGAGCGCCGCGCGCGTGGCCTCGGCGCGCGAGGCATCGCCGCGCGCCTGCTCTTCGATCACGCGCTCCAGCAGGCTTTCGACGAAGGTCACGCCGCTCGCCTTGATGGCCTGCAGGTCGCAGGGTGCGAGCAGCCAGGGCTTCGCTTCGTCGCGCGCGGTGGCGTCGCTGTTGGCGATGGCCTCGGCCAGCGAGGCGACGCGCGGGGCCTGGCCGCTGCGCAGCGCGTGCTGCACCGCGTCGGCGGGCGGTTCCTTCGCCTCGAGCAGGTCGCTCATCGTTGGCGCGAGCCGCGAGAGATCGTGCAGCCCGCCCTCGTGCACCGCCACGAGCACGGGGCCCACGCCGGGCTGCCAGATGCGGCCGACGAGCGTGGCGCGCTCGGCATCACGGGGAAGGCTGGCGGCGGTGGAAAGATTCAGGGGCATGTTGTCTCCGGTGGCACTTCGGCACTTGGGTTGGTTCTTGGAGCGGACATTCTGAATGAATGTGCTCCCTGCCGCTGCGCAAGCGGAAAGCGGGACGGCTATTGAGCGCCGTGGCCACGCGCCGCGCGCACGCGCGCCACTTCGGCCGGCAGGTTCTTCCACGCCGGCTCCTGCGGTGCGAAGCGCGCGCGCATGTAGCCCGCGAGCTCGGCGATCTGCCGGTCGTCGAGCGCGTCGCGGAAGGCCGGCATGAAGCCGATGCCCTGGCTCGCGGGCTCGCGCACGCCGTCGAGGATGGTGCGCAGCAGGTTGTCGGGCCGCGCGCTCGTGAGGTTGCCGTTGAGCGCGAGCGGGGTGTTCACGCCGAGCAGCGTAGGGCCGTCGCCGTCGTGATGGCACGACGCGCAGGCGCTGTCGAACATGCGCTGCGCGGAGCCGAGCAGCCGGCCCTGCGTGCGTGCCGCGTTGTCGACCACCTGCTGCGCCACGGCCTGCGGATCGGCCACGGGCGCCGGATTGAACGAGGCGAGGTAGGTGGCCATGGCGCGCACGTCGGCATCGGGCACCTGCGCGAGTTCGCGCACCACCTCGGCCATCGGCCCGCCCGCGATGCCATGGCGCTGCGTGTGGCCCTGGCGCAGGTAGCGATAGAGCTCGTCGGCATCCCATGGCACGGCGGATTTGGAGCGCTGCGTGAGCGCGGGCGCCTCCCAGCCGTCGACCATCGCGCCCGAGAGGAACGCGCTGCCGCCCTGCTCCGCGCCGAGCGCGTTGCGCGGCGTGTGGCAGGCGCCGCAATGGCCCAGGCCGTTGACGAGGTAGGCGCCGCGGTTCCACTCGGCGCTTTGCGTGGCGACGGGCTGCAGGGGCGCGGGGTCGTGGAAGAGCGCGTTCCATCCAGCCATGAGCGGCCGAATGCTGAACGGAAACTTCAGCTCGGCCCTCGGCGTCTCGGCGCGCACCGCGGGCATCGACATGAAGTAGGCGTAGAGCGCCTGCAGGTCGTCGTCGCTGGTCTTCGCGAAGGCGGTGTACGGGAACGCCGGGTACAGGTGGTGGCCGTCGCGCGAGACGCCTTCGCGCATCGCGCGCTGGAAGGCGCTGAACGACCAACGGCCCAGGCCCGTGTCGGCATCGGGCGTGAGGTTGGTGGTGTAGAGCGTGCCGAAGGGCGTCTGCATCGCGCGGCCACCGGCGTTGGGCGTGCCGCCCGGCGCGGTGTGGCACACGGCGCAGTCGCCGAGCGCGGCGAGCACGCGGCCGCGTTCGATGGTGGCCTCGCTGTACACCGGGGCGCTGAGCGAGACGGGGGCGATGGCGGAACGCCAGCCGAGCAGGCCGGCGATGAGGCCGATGCCGCCGATGAAGAGCGCGGCACTGGTGGCCCAAAGGCCCTTGCGCTGCGGCCATGCGGTATTGCTCCTTCCCCTTCCGGGGGAAGGTTGGGATGGGGGCACGGCAGCGTCACCCTTCGAGCGCCGCTCGCCCCCACCCCCGCCCTCCCCCGGAAGGGGAGGGAGCAAACCCCGATTCAACGCCGCCAGCACCTTCTCCGGCGTGAACGGCGGCTCGCGGAAGCGCACGCCCGTCGCATCGAAGATCGCATTCGCAATTGCCGCCGTTCCCGGCACCGAGGACGACTCGCCCGCGCCGAGCGAGGGTTCGCCGGGCCGCGGCATGTGCATGACCTCGATCACGGGCACGTCGCGGAAGTTGATGATCGGGTAGCTGCCCCACTCGCGGCTCGCGACCACGCCCGAGGGCAGCACGCCGGGCAGCAGCTGCGCGCCACCGGCCGCCGTTGCCGCGTCCTGCTGCGGCGCGAACTGCACCTCTTCCATGAGCGCGCGGCTCGTGGTCTGGATCACGTTGCCGTGCACCTGGTGCTCGACGCCCGCGGGGTTGACCAGCAGCCCCGCGTCGTGCCCCACCACCACGCGGCGCACATGCACCTCGCCGGTCTTGCGGTTGACCTCGACGTCGGCCACCCATGCGGCCCATGCGGCACCGAAGCCGGGCCACTTGCTGTGGATGTAGCGCGCGTACGCAAAGCCCTGGCCGAAGAGGATGTCGCCACCTTCACCGAGCCCGCCGTCGGCGTTCTCCTCTGGCCCCGTGCGCATGCGCCAGCCGGCCTTCTGCGCGGTGGCCTGCACCAGTTCGACCGCGCGCGGATCGTCCAGGTGGCGCAGGCGGAACTGCACCGGATCGACGCCCGCCGCGGTGGCCAGTTCGTCGATGTACGACTCGTGCGCGAAGGAGCTTGGCAGCGCCGACACGCCGCGCAGCCACGAGGCGCGCACGATCGGCGCCATGTCGTTGACCTTCACGCGCAGGTTGTCGACGCTGTAGGGCGGACGCGCCGTGCGGTCGCCCATCTCGAAGGCCTGCGCCACCGGCTCGATGGTGCGCGTGAGCAGCAGCGCAAGCGTGGGCGCGCCGTTCGATGGATAGGAGGTTTCGAAGTCGTAGGCGGCGATGCGGCCATCGGCCATGAGGCCGCCATCCACTTCCATGAGCTGCGCGGCGCCCTTGGGCTCCCAGGCATGCTCCTGCTCGCGCGTGAGTTGCACGCGCACCGGTGCGCCCACGGCGCGCGCGAGCAGCGCCGCATCGGCCGCCACGTCGTCGGCACCGTTGCGGCCGTAGCAGCCCGCCGCTTCCATGCGGACGACGTCGACCTGTACGTCGTCCAGGCCCATGAGCTTTGCGAGGTCGGCGCGCAGCACGTGCGGGTTCTGCGAGCCGGCCCAGACACGGAGGGCAATGCCCCCGTCGGGGCGCCACTCCGCCAGCGCACACGAAGGCCCGATGGACGCGTGCATCTGGTAGGGCCACACATAGGTGCGATGCATCGGCTGCGCAGCCGCGGCGATCGCGCCGTCGACATCGCCCTCGTCGACCAGCAGGCGCTGCGTCGATGGGTTGTCGCGCAGGGCCTGCGCGAGGTTGGAAAGATCGGGCATGCCGGGCCACGGTTTCCACCTGACGCGCAGTTCGCGCAGCGCCTGTTCGGCGTGCTCCTCGCGTTCGGCCACGATGCCGACGAAGTCGCGGATCACGACCACCGCGCGAATGCCGGGGATGTGCGCAATCGACGACTCGTCCACCGACTCGAGCGTGTTGCCGATGAACTCGCCGTGGTCCGCGCCCGCGTACGGCGGGCGCACCACGCGGCCGTGCAGCATGCCGGGCACGCGCATGTCGTGCACGAAGACGAGGTCGCCCGCTAGCTTGGCCGGAATGTCGACGCGGGCCTGGCGCGTGCCGACGATGCGGTAGTCGCTCGGGTCCTTCAGTTGAGCGCCCGGGTCGAGCCGCAGCACGGTGCGCTGCCCCGCCACCAGGTCCGCGTAGTTGATGCGGTGGTCCGGCGCCTCGGCCACGCGCACCACGCCGTTGCGTACCTGCAGCGCGTCGGCCGCCACGCCGAGCCGCTCGGCCGCGCGCGCGAGCAGCCAGGCGCGCGCCTGCGCGGCGGCCAGGCGCAGCGGCTGCGCATGGATCTGGATCGAGGCGCTCGCGATCGTCGCGCCCTGGTTGGGCGCGCGCGCGGTGTCGCCGAGCATCATGCGCACGCAGGGCATGCCGAGCTCGAGCTCCTCGGCCACGATCTGCGCGAGCGCGGTCTGGATGCCGGTGCCCAGGTCGACGTGGCCGTTGAGCGCCGAGGCGCTGCCGTCGTCCCACACGGCGAGCAGGATCTCGTCGCCTTCGATCGGGTTGCCCGCCACGGCCGTGGGCTGGCCCTTGGCAGGCGCCGGTGCGGGCGGGGTCTCGCGCACGACCAGCAGCACGCCGTCGGCCGAGAGAAAGTCCGCGCGGGTCCGCGGCAGATCGGCGCGGCGCGTCATGGAATTTGCCCCCCGCTTTGCTCCCTCTCCCTCCGGGAGAGGGCGGGGGTGAGGGCCGGCGGCGGTGGCAAGGGCCGTGCTTGTGCACGGGCCGATGCCCTCACCCTGACCCTCTCCCGGAGGGAGAGGGAATAAGGCAGGTCGCTCATCGGTTTGCCTCCGCGCGCATGCGCACCGCAGCCCGCTGCACCGCGTCCAGAATTTCGATGTGCGTCCCACACCGGCACAGATTGCCCGAAAGCTCGCTGCGGATGCGCGCCTCGCTCGCCTGCGGATCGCGCGCGAGCAGTGCCGCGGCCTGCATCACCATGCCATTCAGGCAATAGCCGCACTGCGCGGCCTGCGCGTCTTCGAAGGCGGCCTGCACCGGATGCCAGCGGCCACGGGTGCCAAGGCCTTCGAGCGTGGTGATGGCGCGGCCCGCCACGCCATGCGCGGGAATCACGCAGGCTCGCGCCGCCACGCCGTCGACATGCACCGTGCAGGCGCCGCACTGCCCCAGCCCGCAGCCGTACTTGGGGCCGTTCAGGCCGAGGTCGTTGCGCAGCAGGTGCAGCAGCGTGGCCGCGCGCGGCACGTCCGCGATCGAACAGGCCTCGCCGTTGACCTGCAGGTGCAGCGGCGGCTCAGCGCCGCAACTGGCCGTCACGGGTGTACATCTCCAGGTCCACGAAGCTCGAGCCGTTGTGATTCTTCGCGCTGTACTCGACCGGGAAATCGCCGAAGCGCGCATTGCCGATGCTCTCGAGTCCCGCAATGAAGCTGTCGCGCGTGAGCGCCTTGCCCCCGCGGCGCAGGCCTTCGACCATCACGCGCGAGGCAATGTAGCCCTCGAGCGTGGTGTAGCCATCGATCTTCTCGCCGAACTCGGCGCGGTCGCGCTGGTAGTCGGCCACGATGGGCACGCGCAGGGCCTGCGGCGGCGGCACGATGCTGGCCGTGACCAGGCCCGCGAGCTTGCCTTCGAGCCGCTTGGCGGAACCTGCCGCATCGGTGATGCCGACCGACAGCGTGTAGAGCGGCGCCGCCCCGCCGTTCGCACGGTAGTCGCGCATGAACACTTCGACCATGCGCCCCGCCATGATCATCAGGACCGCACCGGGCTTGGCCTCGGCCAGGCTGGCGACCACCTGCTTCGCGTCTTCGGCGGCGATGGCGAGCGGCAGCACCTTCACGACCTGCACCTTGTAGTCGGCGGCCAGTTGCTCGCAGGTGGCGAGGTTCGACTTGCCGAACGCGCTGTCCTGGTAGACCACCGCGATCGACGAGAGGCTGATGGTCGAGAGATGGCTGATGATCTTGCGCAGCTCGAGGTCGTAGCCGGCGCGCACGTGGAACAGCAGGCGGTTGACCCTGGCGCGGAACGAGCTGGTGCCCACCAGCGGTGCGAACATGGGAACGCCGGCCTTCTCGGCCAGCGGCATCGCGGCCGCGAGGTTGCCGGTGGCGACGAAGCCCGCGAGCGCGAAGACCTTGTCCTCATCGATCAGCTTCGCGGTGTTGGCGGCTGTCTTGGCAGGGTCGTAGGCGTCGTCGTAGCTGACGAGCTCGAGCTTGCGGCCGTGGATGCCGCCCGACTTGTTGACGCGGTCGAAGTACAGCTTGATGCCCGCGCGGTAGTCGATGCCGAAGTCCTTGGCCGGGCCGCTGAACACGGCCGACTGGCCGATGCGGATGAGGCCGTCGGTCACGCCGTTGTCGGCGCGTGCCGAACGAAGAAGGCCGGGGCCCAGTGCCAGGGCTGCGCCGCCCGCCACCAAGGCGCGCCTTGAAATCGGAATCGTCATGCGTTGTCGAGCTCGTTGTTGTCGTTGTGGCCGGGCGGGGTGCGATGGATGCGGTGCGGATCTGGTTGGCTTGCTCAGGCCGCCTGGATGTCGGCGGACTGGATGCGCTTGACGCCCTTGGCCGCCATCTGCTTCCATGCCGCGGCGAGCGAGCCGTTGAGGTCGATGGCGCGCGTGGCGTCCTCGATCACGTAGACCTTGAAGCCGGCCTTGCGCGCATCGAGCGCGGTCCAGGCCACGCAGAAGTCGGTGGCCAGGCCGGCCACGTAGACCGTTCTGATGCCGCGCTGCTTGAGGTAGCCGCCCAGGCCGGTGGCGGTCTTGCGGTCGGCCTCCTCGAAGGCCGAGTAGCTGTCGACGCCCTTGTGGAAGCCCTTGCGGATAATGACCTGTGCGGTGGGCAGCTTCAGGTCCTTGTGCAGGGCCGCATCGTCGGTACCCTGCACGCAGTGGTCGGGCCAGAGCACCTGGTTGCCGTACGAGAGCTTGATGCTGCTGAACGGCTTCTGTCCCGCATGCGTGCTCGCGAACGATGCATGGCCCTGCGTGTGCCAGTCCTGCGTGACCACGATGTTCTCGAACGAATCGGCCAGCTTGTTGATCACCGGCACCACCTCGGCGCCGCCCTTGACGGGCAGCGTGCCGCCATCGACGAAGCAGTTCTGCACGTCGATCACGATCAGCGCGGACTTGCCGTCCGGCTTGAGCTTCGGAGCCGCGAACAAGGTTCCGGCCGCGCCCAGCAGGCCCAGCGCGGCCGTGGACTTCAGAAGGGATCTGCGGTGCGTGTCGTGCATGGCGTGTGCTCCGGTGGTTGACGAGAAATGGAGAAGAGGGCCGCGCGGTGCGGCTAGACGCTCAAGTAGGCGCGGCGCACCTCTTCGTTGGCCGCGAGCTCTGCCATGGTGGCGTGGTAGCGGATCTGGCCCTTCTCGAGCACATAGGCGCGGTCGGACACCAGTTCGGCGAAGTGCATGTTCTGCTCCGACAGCAGGATGCTCACGCCCTGCGCCTTGAGCTCCAGGATCATGTTGGCCATCTGCTCGACGATCACCGGGGCCACGCCTTCGGAGGGCTCGTCGAGCAGCACCAGGTAGGGGTTGCCCATGAGCGTGCGCGCCACGGTGAGCATCTGCTGCTCGCCGCCGCTCATGCGGCCGCCCGGGCGGTCGGGCATCTCGCCCAGGTTGGGAAAGAGCTTGAACAGGCGCTCGGGCGTCCACAGCGGTGCCTCGCTGCCGTCGGCCCAGCGGCGCGGCGGCTGCTTGCCGACCTCGAGGTTTTCCATCACGGTGAGATCGGTGAACACGCGGCGGTCCTCGGGCACGAAACCGAGGCCGAGCTTCGCCGCGTGATGAGGCTCGCTCTTCGAGATGTCGTGGCCGAGGAAGCTGACGTTGCCCTTGCGCTTGGCGAGCATGCCGATCAGCGTCTTGAGCGTGGTCGACTTGCCCGCGCCATTGCGGCCCATGAGCGCCACCACTTCGCCGCGCCGCACTTCAAGATCGACGTCGTACAGGATCTGCGCGGCGCCGTACCAGGCGCACAGCGAGTTCGCCTTCAACAGTGTTTCGTGCGTGCTCATGCTGTTGCTGCTCCCACTGCCGCGTTCACTTCGGCGGCTTTCTCTGCAATCTTTTCGAAGGTCTTGCCGCTGCCGAAGTACACCTCCTGCACCTTCGGATGGTCGCGGATCTCGAGCGGCTTGCCCTGCGCGATCAGGCGGCCGCGGGCCAGCACGATCATGCGGTCGGCGTAGGCGAACACCACGTCCATGCTGTGCTCGGTGAACAGCACGGCCAGGCCGCGCTGGACCACGAGCTTCTTGGTCAGCGCCATCAGCGAGTTGCGTTCCTTCGGTGCCATGCCGGCGGTGGGCTCGTCCATCAGCAGCAGCTTGGGCGCATTGGCCATCGCGATCGCGAGCTCGACGCGCTTGACGTCGCCGTAGGCGAGCTCGCTGCAGGGCCGGTCGGCCTGCGCCTTCATGCCGACCTGGTCGAGCAGCGCCAGCGCCTCGTCGCGCTTGTGGTCGGCCGCGCGGCGCCACATCGAGAACAGCTTGCCGTCGTGCGAGAGCATGGCCATCTGCACGTTCTCGGCGACGGTGAGCGAGGCAAAGGTTTCGGCGATCTGGAAAGTGCG
Source organism: Variovorax sp. SPNA7 (assembly GCF_033807855.1). Classification (NCBI taxonomy): domain Bacteria; kingdom Pseudomonadati; phylum Pseudomonadota; class Betaproteobacteria; order Burkholderiales; family Comamonadaceae; genus Variovorax; species Variovorax sp. SPNA7. The sequence goes on along the minus strand of NZ_CP138513.1, from coordinate 204,071 downwards.
GCCCACACCCTTGCGCCAGATCTCGCGCGGCTTCTGGCCCACGAGCTCGTGGCCGTCGAACACGATCGAACCCTGGTCGGCCTTGAGCTGGCCGTTGACCATGTTGAAGGTGGTGGACTTGCCGGCGCCATTCGGGCCGATGAGGGCCAGCAGCTCGCCGGCCTTGAGCTCGAAGCTGATGCCGTCGACGGCTTTGACGCCACCGAAGGATTTGCCTAGGTTGTCTACTTTGAGGAGGGTCATTTGGCTTTACTCCCTCTCCCTCCGGGAGAGGGTTGGGGTGAGGGCTCGCGGCTTTCGATTCGTGCTGGGAGGTTGCTTCCCGAGGCCGGGTCTCGCCCCGGCGGGCGACTTACTTTCTTTTGCTTCGCCAAAAGAACGTAAGCAAAGAAAAGGCGACCCCACTGTCTGCGACCCCTGCGCTTCGCTCCGGGGCAACCTGCGGTGCTCGCGTTTCGCGGGGTCCGCAGAACTCGCTTCGCTCAAACAGCTGCGGCCCTGATCCGCGAAACGCTCCGCTCCTCGGCGCATACAGAGGGGCTTGGATACCGAACGGGCCTTTGCTTCGCTCGGCCACCAAGCCACCGCGGCGCTGCGCGCCGCGGTGGTTGGGATTGGCTGTTGGTATTGGCTGCTGGATATTGGGGCCGAGCGAAGCGAAGGCTGCCCGCTCCCACCCCTTCTGTATGCGCCGAGGAGCGCAGATGGAGGCGGGATCAGGGCCGCAGCTGTTTGAGCGAAGCGAGTTCTGCGGACCCCCGCCGGAATCGAGCACCGCAGGTTGCCCGCAGCGAAGCGGAGGGACGCAGACAGTAGGGTCGCCTTTCTTTTGCCTACTTTTCTTTGGCGAAGCAAAGAAAAGTAGGTCGCCCGCCGGGGCGAGACCCGGCCCCCGGCAAAAAAAGAACCGCGAAAGAACGAAAGACAACCGCCCTTCACGTCCGCCTCTCCTTCAAAGCAACATCCACTTCCGGACGCCGACGACGCCCCCGCAGCAAACGTTCACTGAGCTGCTTCGCAAACCCAGCAATTCCCTGCGGAAACAGCAGCACCAGCAGCAGGATGATCGCCCCCAGCGTCGCCCGCCAATAGTCCGTATTGCGCGCCACCGTGTCATGCAGCCAACTGAAAGTCACAGCCCCCACCACCGGTCCCGCCAGCGTCTGGATACCGCCCAGCAGCACCATCACCAGCCCATCGACCGACTTGTCCACGCTCAGGCTTTCAGGCGAGATGCTGCCCTTCGAAAAAGCATAGAGCGCCCCGGCCAATCCAGCCGCAGCACCCGCAATGACAAAGGCCGTCCATTGCATCCGCTTGACGTCGATGCCGATCGCATCGGCGCGCAGCACCGAATCGCGCCCAGCGCGCAGCGCATAACCGAACGGCGAGAACAGCACGCGGCGCAGCATCAAAATGCCCGCGGCCACCAGCACCAGCGTGAGCCAGTAGTAAGTGCGCTTGTCCGACAGCCACTCCGAAGGCCAGACGCCGGTGAGCCCGTTGCTGCCGCCGGTGAACGAATCCCATTGGTAGACCACGGCCCAGGTGATCTGCGCAAAGGCCAGCGTGAGCATCGCCAGGTACACGCCCGAAAGCCGCACCGCGAACCAGCCGTAGACAAAAGCGCCGATGGCCGCGACCAGCGGCGCGACGATGAGCGCGAGCTCCATCGGCATGCCACTCGCGCGCACCAGCAGGGCGGCGCCATAGGCACCGAGCCCGAAGTAGGCCGCATGGCCGAACGAATGCATGCCGGCCGGGCCCATGATGAAGTGCAGGCTGGCCGCGAACAGCGCCGCGATCAGCAGGTCGATCATCAGCACCGTGGTGTAGGGCGAATCGGCGGTGAGCAGCGGCATCGCCATGAGCGCCATGCCGAGCGCGGCGACGAGCCACAGGTAGCCCTTGCTCGCGCGCCGCAGCGGTTCTTCCTGCATGCCCACGTAGCGGCTGGGCGCCTGCGGGCGGCCGAGCAGGCCCCAGGGGCGCCACACCAGCACGATGGCCATCACGATGAAGTCGACCACCAGCGTGAGCTTGGAGAACGACACGCTGTAGCCGAAGATATCGACCACGCCAAGCCAGATGCAGACCGCCTTGATCTCGGAGAGCAGCAGCGCCGCCACGTATGCGCCGGGAATCGAGCCCATGCCGCCCACCACCACCACCACGAAGGCCGCGCCGATGGTGTTGAGGTCCATCGCAAGCGTGGCCGGCTCGCGTGGCAGCTGCAGCGCACCGCCCAGTGCCGCGAGCGTGGCGCCCAGTGCGAACACGGCGGTGAACAGCCAGGCCTGGTTCACGCCCAGCGCGCTGACCATCTCGCGGTCCTGCGTGGCGGCGCGCACCAGCGTGCCCCAGCGGGTACGCGTGAGCAGCAGCCACATGAGGCCGAGCACCACCGGGCCGACCACGATCAGGAACAGGTCATAGGTCGGAAACTGCCGGCCCAGGATATCGACCGAGCCCGACAGGCCCGGCGCGCGCGGGCCGAGCAACTCGTCCGGCCCCCAGACATAGAGCACCGCGTCCTTGATGACGAGCACCAGCGCAAAGGTGGCCAGCAGCTGGAACAGCTCGGGCGACTTGTAGATGCGGCGCAGCAGCACCATCTCGATCAGCGCGCCGATCACGCCCACCGCCAGCGCGGCAATCAGCACGGCCGGCCAGAAGCCCAGCGTGCCGAGCTTGTCGGCCAGCGTGTAGGCGAGGTAGATGCCCACCATGAAGAAGGAGCCATGCGCAAAGTTGACGATGCGCGTGACGCCGAAGATCAACGAAAGGCCGGCCCCCACGAGGAACAGCGACGAAGCCGACGACAGCCCGGTGAGGAACTGAAGCAGCAGGGACGAGAGGCTCATGGGTGCAAGCGTTCCGGAAAAAGGTCAGTCGGCAGCGCGGGACTTCTTGACGTCGGCAGCGCTCGGCTGGAACTTGGCGCCGTCGAAGTACGTGTAGTCGACCATCACGCCCTTGCCGTTTTCGTTCTTGGTCTTGCCGACGAAGGCGCCCATGGTCGACTGGTGGTCTTCGGCGCGATAGCTGATCTTGCCGAAGGGCGAGTCGACCTGCAGGCCCTTGAAGGCGGCAATGAGCTTGGGCGTCTCGGTGCTCTTGGCTTTTTCGATGCCGGCCGCCACCGACTTGATCATGGTGTAGCCCACCACCGAACCGAGGCGCGGGTAGTCCTTGTACTTGCCGTGGTAGGCGAGGAAGAAGGCCTTGTGCTCGGGCGTCTGGATGCCGTACCAGGGGTAGCCGGTCACGATCCAGCCGTTGGGCGTTTCGTCCTTGAGCGGGTCGAGGTACTCGGGCTCGCCGGTCAACACGCTCACCACCGTGCGGTCCTTGAACAGGCCGCGGGTGTTGCCTTCGCGCACGAACTTGGAAAGGTCAGCGCCGAACAGCACGTTGAAGACCGCATCGGGCTTGGCATCGGCCAGCGCCTGCACCACGGCACCGGCATCGACCTTGCCTAGCGGCGGCGCCTGCTCGGCGACGAACTCGACGTCGGGCTGCGCGGCCTTCAGCAGCGTCTTGAACGCGGCCACGGCCGACTGGCCGTATTCGTAGTTGGGGTAGACGACGGCCCAGCGCTTCTTCTTGAGCTTGGCCGCCTCGGGCACCAGCATCGCTGCCTGCATGTAGGTGCCGGGGCGCAGGCGGAAGGTGTATTCGTTGCCGCCCTGCCAGGTCATCTTGTCGGTCAGCGGCTCGCCGGCCAGGAAGAAGATTTTTTTCTGCTTGGCGAAGTCGGCCACGGCCAGGCCGGTGTTCGAGAGGAAGGTGCCGGTGAGCACGTCGATCTTCTCGCGCGCCACCAGCTCCTCGGCCACGCGCACCGCATCGCCGGGGTTGGCGTTGTCGTCGCGCGTGATGAGCTCGACCTTGCGGCCGTTGACCCCGCCCTTGGCGTTGATCTCTTCCACGGCCAGCTCCATGCCCTTCTTGTAGGGCTCGAGGAAGGCGGGCTGGGCCTTGTAGCTGTTGACCTCGCCGATCTTGATCACGCCCTGGGCATGGGCAGGAACGAGGGCGGTGGCCAGCGTGGCGACGGCCGCGGCGCTGAAGACGTGACGCAATGGGTTCATGGGGAAACTCCTTGGGATCGAGAAAGAGAGAACAAAAAAAGAATCGACGTGGAAGCGGAGGCCCTGGATTCAGCGCAATCCGTCCTCGCCCTTGATTTCGCTGGCTTGCAGCCCGCCGATGCGCGGCAGCGGACGGCCGCTGTCGGTGACGGCCACCGCCACCACGATCTCGTTGGCGCGCGGCGCATCGGACACGCGCGCCTCGACGGCATCGAAGTGGCTGCGCACGAAGGCCGCATCCTTGTGGCCGAGCGGCACGTCGATGGCCGTGCCCAGCGTGCCGCGCTTCTTGGCCGAGGGCACCAGCGCCGCGCCCTTTTCAACGGCCACGCGCAGCGGCGCGCCGAGCTTGGGATGCAGGATGGCGGCGGCATGCTCGAGTTCGCCGTTCTCGCCGACGATCGCGGCCTTGCCGTAGCTCTGCGCCTGGCCGGGCTCGATGCCGAGCGCCTTCACGGCCTTCTGGCCCAAGAGCGCACCAAGCTCTTCGCCGATGGCGATCAGCTCGTCGAGGTTCTCGCTGAAGCGGCCCGCATAAGGGTTCTCGATCACCGCGATGGCCACGGCGCGGCGCGTGGGGGGCGCGATGTCCCGGCCCATTTCCTTGCGGGTTTCGTCGACCTGGATGACGAGCTTGCGGATGTTGGCGGTCATGTCTTGTGTTCCTTCTTCGTGTCTCTTGTTCATCAGGTCAGCGCAGGCCGTCCCATTTGCTGATGTCCTTGGCGAGCAGCCCGCCGACGCGTGCATGCACGCGGTAGCCTGTGCTCATTGCCAGGATGAAGACGATCTCGTCGGCCGCCGGCGCGCCGGGCACGCGCACCTCGATGGCGTCGAACTGGCCGCGCACGTAGCTGGCGTTGATGTTGGTGAGCGGCACATCGAGCGCGGCGCCGGGCGGGCCGACCTTCTTGGTCGAGGGCACGATGGACAGCGCATTGCCGGGCTGGCCGGTTTTCTTTTCTTCCGCCTTGCCCGCGGTGTAGGCCGCGCGGTCGCCCTTCCAGCCGAGCAGCTCGCGCATCGCATAGCCGCCGGGCACATGCCAGAGCGCGCCGTGTTCGAGCTCGCCGGCGGCGCCGACGATGGCGCCCTTGCCGTAGGTGGCGATCTGCTCGAGCGGCACGTCCATGGCGGCGTGCAGCCTGTGCGCCATGTCGACGCCCACCGGGTCGAGCAGCGCCATCATCGGCAGGATGTCGGGCTCGTAGCGGCCCGCGAAAGGGTTGGTCAGCACCGCGCCGATGGCACCGCGCACCAGCGGCGTTGCGGCGCGCGGTCCGAACTCGTGGTGGATGTGCTCGACATGGGTGAAGACGCGGCGTATATCGATCATGGAAAGGAACCTTGCTTTTCGTTAAGCAAATACTGAACCAACTGCATCGGACGGCGCTCTGGGCAGCGCCTTCGAGCATAAGGGCTCGACAAGTCGCCACTGCCCCTGGCAAACGAGCAGAGCGGCCCAGACGAGCCCCTCTTCCTGCAGCACTTTCGCGCACACGGCGCCGGTGTCGAGCGCGCTTTTCACCAGCGCGGGCGAAAGCGGCGGCACGTCGACCGTGACGAGCATCTCGCCCAGGTCGCTATCGTCCTTGCATTCGCTGGCGGGGCGGCGCCCGATGGCCGCATCGTCCACGTCGACGGTATTGGCAATGACGGTGGCGGCGGCATCGGCTTCAGCCGCCGTGGCGGCGAGAACCGTCACGCTGTCGGCAATGCCCAGGGAAAAGCTGCGCCCGCGCCAGCCACTGGTGGCCACGCCGCGCACCGGCTGTGCGGCGCCGACCTCGAACTGGCCGTCGGTGGTGAGGATGCCGCTGTCCTGCCAGTCGAAACGTGCGAGATCGGCGTAGACGCCCACGCGCGCCGACTGGCCCGGCGCGAGGTGCAGCGCGATGTCGCCGCCGTTGTTGATCCAGGCGCGCTCAATGCCGGGGCGGTCGTAGAACGCGATCAGCTCCTGCGCCACCGAGCCGGCCACCGCCGCCATCGGCGTGATGAACATCGGCGAGAACGCCGCGCAGGCATCCCACATGCGCGCACCGACCACGCCGCGCGGCCGCACGCCGTCGGCCACCGGCAGGCGCAGCAGCGGCAGCTCGCGCACCAGCTCGCCCAGCACATGGCCGAAGCGCGCCCATGCCGCGTCGTGCGCGGCGGCCACGGCGTAGGGGTCGCCGTGCGCCTCGGCCACGATGTCGATCGGGCCGTGGTTGAAGTGCCAGCGGTTCTTGTCGAGCGCGGCGCGTTGGGCGGCCATGGTTCAGCCCAGCATGGGTGGGTGGCCGAGCGGCCACGGATTGGCATCGTCGATGACGACCCACTGCCGCGCCAGCGGCGCGCCGTCTTCCTGCCATGCGCCGCGCGCAAGCGCCTGCTCGAGCGGAAAGATGTGTTCCATGTGGCCGCCGAGCGCCTCGTAGTCGTCGCGCCGCATGCTGAACTCGATGGGCGCCACGATGGCCGGCGTGGGCACGGTGCCAAAGCTGTTGTCGGGCATGCGCATGACGTCCGCCATCACGGTGATGCCGCCGCCGGGCCACACATAGGCCGGCGCGCCGCCGCAGGTCACGTTGACCAGCGCACGCTTGATGGCGCGCGTGAGCAGCACCGGGTTTTCGGTGACGCCGGCGCGCAAGGACCCGCCCGCACCACCGAGGAACAGCACGGTGCACAGCGATGGTTCGCAGTTCTCGCCGATGCGCTCGACGATGCGGCGCACCTCGGTCGGCATGGGCTGCTCGACCGGCTTGAGCGCCTCGTCGAGCACGTACCACTGGGCATGCTCGCCGGTGGTCGAGGTCATCAGCAAGCGCAGGCCCGGCCGCGCCACGCCCTCTTCCCAGCCCTCGATGATCGAGAGCGGATCGGCGATGTCGGTGCCGCCCCAGCCGTTGCCCGGGTTCGCCACCTGAAAGTAGCGCCCCGGCGTCGACTTGCGCCCCAGCATCTGGATGCCCGACGGCGCCATGTCGAGGCAGCGCCCGGCCTGGTGCTCCGTGAGCACGCCGGTGATGTGGTCATCGACCACCACCACCTCATCGGCAACGCCCGCGAACTGGCGCGCGAAGATGCCCACGGCCGCCGAGCCGCAGCCCACGCGCATGCGCTGCTCTTCGACGCCATTGACGATGGGCGCCCTGCCCGCCTGGATGACGAGCGTGGAGCCGCCGTCGATGGTGCATTCGACGGCCTTCTTGTTGCCCAGGAGCTGCATCAGCTCGGCCGTCATGCGGCCTTCCTTCTTGCTGCCGCCGGTGAGGTGGTGCACGCCGCCGAGCGACAGCATCTGCGAGCCGTATTCGGCCGTGGTGACGTGGCCGACCACCTCGCCGCGGTAGCGCACGTTGGCCTGCTCGGAGCCGAGGAAGCGGTCGGTGTCGATCTTCACCTTGAAGCTGCAGTAGCTGAAGATTCCTTCGGTGACCACGGTGACCATGTCGACGCCCTGGGCCTTGGAGGCGACGATGAATGGGGCCGGCTTGTAGTCGGGGTAGGTGGTGGACGAGCCCACGCCGGTCACGAAGACTTCGTCGGCGTGCAGCAGGTCGCCGCTCCAGTCGGGCGCGCTGCCCTCGGCCTTCTCGGCGGCGGGCCGGTCGAAGGGCACCAGCACGGGAGCCTCGCTCGCGATCTCGCGGCGCAGCAGCAGCACCGGGTCGACGCGCACCAGCACGCCCTCCTTGTTCGCATAGCGGTCGCAGGCGCCGGTGCGGCCGTCGGAGATCTGGCACAGCACCGGGCAGGCGTTGCATTCGACCTTGGCGCTGCTCATCTTCTCGTTGCGCGGCGGTGCCTTGCCGAAGGCGCCGGCGCCGGCCACCGGCATGTCCATGCCGGGCAGTCCGTCTGTCTTGGTGTGTTCTGTCATCGGGGCGATCTCGTGGGGCGTGATGCGGGTCGGGCGCGGGAAAACTCGGTCAGCGGAGGGTTGCAACAAACGTGCCGCCTGCCCGCTTGTGCGCCGCCTTCCGTTTGTGTAGCATTCCCTACACTTTCATGTTGCGTTCACTACATTAGAGGTCAATGTAGCAAACAGGCCCGATGCTTGCAATGGTGTTTTCTCGCGGTGTTTATCGGGGTTTTTCCGACCAACGACAATGGAGGGTTCGCAGCCGGCCGGCGGCTGCATGCCCCATGGGCGTGCACTCCGGCTCAGCCACCCTCCACTGTTCCAACCAACTCTTGAGTTCCGTATGAGTGCTTTCAGCGAAGAACGCGTCCTGAGCGTCCACCACTGGACCGACCGCCTGTTCACCTTCACCACCACGCGCGACCCGGCGCTGCGCTTCTCCAACGGCCATTTCACGATGATCGGCCTGAAGGTCAACAACAAGCCGCTGCTGCGCGCCTACAGCATCGTGAGCCCGAACTACGAGGAGCATCTCGAGTTCCTGAGCATCAAGGTGGAAGAAGGCCCGCTCACCTCGAAGCTGCAGCACATCCAGGTGGGCGACACCATCATCGTGGGCCGCAAGCCCACCGGCACGCTGCTGATCGACTACACGCTGCCCGGCAAGCGCCTGTACCTGTTCGGCACGGGCACGGGCCTCGCACCGTTCATGAGCATCATCCGCGACCCGGACACCTACGAGAAGTTCGAGCAGGTCATCCTGGTGCACGGCGTGCGCCAGGTCGACGAGCTGGCCTACCACGACCTCGTGACCGACCACCTGCCCAAGCACGAGTTCCTGGGCGAGATGGTCGAGAAGCAGCTGCTCTACTACCCGACGGTCACGCGCGAGGAATTCCGCAACCAGGGCCGCATCACCGACCTGATCGAGACCAACAAGCTCACCGAGGACCTCGGCCTGCCGCCGATCAACCCGGTGGAAGACCGCGTGATGCTGTGCGGCAGCCCGGGCCTCCTGGTGGACCTGAAGCACATCCTGGAGAAGCGCGGCTTCAAGGAAGGCAACACGAGCACGCCCGGCGACTTCGTGGTCGAACGCGCCTTCGCGGAAAAGTAATGTTGGCCCCCCGGCTTTTCACTCGCTTCGCTCGTGTAACTCCACCCCCCGAGGGGGAGGCGCGGTCCGCCTTGGGGCGGCCCGGCGGCGACCGCCGGTAATGGAACGCAAGCCCGCTGCCACCAAGCCCCAGCGCCGCACCGGCGTGCGCGAGGCCGCGGCGCAGGCCACGCGCGACAGCATCCTGAAGTCGGCGACCAAGGTGTTCGCCAAGTACGGCTACGACGGCGGCAGCGTGGAGAAGATCTCCAAGGCCGCCAAGTCGTACGACCGCATGATCTACTACTACTTCGGCAGCAAGGAAGGCCTCTTCATCGCGGTGCTCGAAGGCATCTACAAGCGCATGGACGACGCCGAGGCCGCCATCGCGCTGGACGCCTCGCGGCCCGTGGAGGCACTCACCGAAGTGATCCGCTTCGTGCTCGGCTACTACCGCAGGAACCCCGAGTTCGTGACGCTCCTGAACACCGAGAACCTGCACAAGGGCCGGCACATCTCGAAGTCGCTGCGGGCGCGCGAATATTCGTCGCGGGCGGTGGCGATCATTGCCGAGATCCTGGCCAGCGGCGCGGCCCAGGGCCTGTTCCGCCGCGACCTGATCGCGCGCGACATCTACCTGCTGATCGCGTCCACCGGCTACTTCTACACCTCGAACCGGCACACGCTCACGGCCTTCCTCGGCGAGCCGCTGGAGTCGCCCGAGGCGATCACGCACTGGGAAGACTTCGTGATCGAGACCGTGCTGCGCACCGTGCGCGCAGACGAGGCGCAGGACAACAACATCCCACCCCACGACGAGGACACCACGAAATGGCAGAAATCGCAGCCGGCGCAAAGTCGGGCAAGGTCGTCATCAAGAACATAGGGCTGCTGCTCTCGGGCGACATCGACAAGCCCATCCTGGACGCCGACACCATCGTGGTGAACGACGGCCTGATCGTGGCGGTCGGCAAGGAAAAGGACTGCGACCTCGAAGGCGCGCAGACCGTCATCGACGCGAAGAAGACCTGCGTGGCACCCGGCCTGATCGACAGCCACGTGCACCCGGTGTTCGGCGACTGGACGCCGCGCCAGGGCCAGATCGGCTGGATCGACTCCACCATGCACGGCGGCGTCACCACCATGATCTCGGCCGGCGAGGTGCACCTGCCCGGACGGCCCAAGGACATCGTGGGCCTGAAGGCGCTGGCCATCACCGCGCAGCGCGCCTTCGACAACTTCCGCCCCGGCGGCGTGAAGGTGCTGGCCGGCGCGCCGGTGATCGAGAAGGGCATGGTCGAGAGCGACTTCAAGGAACTCGCCGAAGCCGGCGTGGGCCTGCTCGGCGAAGTGGGCCTGGGCTCGGTGAAGGCCGGCTACGAGGCCAAGGAAATGGTGGCCTGGGCGCGTAAGTACGGCATCCAGAGCACGATCCACACGGGCGGCCCGTCGATCCCGGGCTCGGGCCTGATCGACAAGGACGTGGTGCTCGAGGCCGACGCCGACATCATCGGCCACATCAACGGCGGCCACACCTCGCTGCCCGAGGCGCATGTGTGCGAGCTGTGCGAGAAGAGCTCGCGCGCGATCGAGATCGTGCACAACGGCAACGAGCGCGTCGCCATCGCGGCGGCCAAGGCCGCGCTCGAACTCAAGTGCCCGCACCGCGTGATCCTCGGCACCGATGGGCCCGCGGGCTCGGGCGTGCAGCCGCTGGGCATCCTGCGCATGGTGGCCATGCTGTCGTCGATTGCGAACATTCCGGCCGAGCTGGTGTTCTGCTTTGCCACAGGCAACACGGCGAAGATCCGCAAGCTCAACTGCGGGCTGGTCGAAGTGGGCCGCGACGCCGACTTCGTCTTCATGGACCGCGCGCAGCACTCGCCCGCGCCGGGCCTGCTCGAGAGCGTGCAGCTCGGCGACATCCCGGGCGTGGGCATGGTGATGATCGACGGCATCGTGCGCTGCGGCCGCAGCCGCAACACGCCGCCCGCGACCGAGATTCCGGTGGTGGTGTCGGCGGCGCACTGAGGCGCCTCGGTTCAGGGGCTGCGCCGCGACTTGAAGACGAGGTGCCGCGCGGCCAGGAAGTTGACCGCCAGCCCCGCGCAGCTGCCGGCCGCAACGCCGAGCGCCGGCACCCAGGGGCCTTCGAGCCAGTGCAGCACCAGCACATACGCACCGTAGTTGACGACCGCGCCGCCCAGCATGGTGACCAGATAGCCGAGGTACTCGCGCACGATCGGCGTCGCCGCGCCCGAGGCGCGCCGCGCCGCGAAGGTGTAGCGCCGGTTCAGTGCCCAGGTGGCCGTTGCCGCAGCAAGAAAAGACAGCACCCGCGCGCCGTACCAGCCCAGCAGCGGCGCCGCAAGGTACAGCACGGCCACGTCGACCACGAATCCCGCCGCCCCGACGATGGCAAACGCGAGGAACTCGCGGCCCGCCTTCATGGCTTGCGGCGGAACTGCCCGACGCCGGGTATCGCGAGGTAGCGCAGCCGCTTGGCCTCGCGGCGGGCGAGCCGGATGGCGTGCATCACGACGCCGCACACCATCGACAGCATGGCGGCCAGCATGGCGCCGGTCGCGAGCACCGCCGTGGGGAGCCGGGGCACCAGGCCGGTGTGCAGGTAGGTGAGCAGCAGCGGAATGACCAGCGCGATCGCGCCCGCCGCGAGCACTGCCGCAAGGATCGAGAAGAACTGCAGCGGCCGCTCGCTGATGAACAGCTTGCAGATGGTCTTCAGGATGCGCCAGCCGTCGCGGTAGGTCGAGAGCTTGCTGTGCGAGCCTTCGGGCCGCGTGCTGTAGGCGGTGTCGAATTCGGCATGGGGCATGCGCAGCTCGAGCGCGTGCACCGTGAGCTCGGTCTCGATCTCGAAGCCCTGCGAAAGCGCCGGGAACGACTTGGCATAGCGGCGCGAGAACACGCGGTAGCCCGAGAGCATGTCGGTCAGCCCGCCGCCGAAGAGCTGCGCCACGGCGCCCGTGAGCAGCCGGTTGCCGAAGCGGTGGCCGGCGCGGTAGGTGAGCGCGTTCTGCCCGTCGTCGACGCGGCAGCCCACCACCATGTCGAGGTTGCGCTCCACCAGCGCATCCACCAGCCGCGGTGCGCTGGCCACGTCGTAGGTGGCGTCGCCGTCGACCGTCACGTACACGTCGGCCTCGACGTCGGCGAACATGCGCCGCACGACGTTGCCCTTGCCCGGCGCGGCCACGTGCGTCACCAGGGCACCGCTCGCACGTGCGATGACGGCCGTGTCGTCGGTCGAGTTGTTGTCGAAGACGTGGATCTCGGCCTCCGGCAGCGCCGCGCGGAACTGCGCGACCACCTGCGCGATCGACAGCGCCTCGTTGTAGCAGGGGATCACCGCCGCGATGCGGATCGGGGCGCGGGCGGCGGCGGATGGGTTGTCGTCGGTCATGGTGCGGTCGAGAGAATGCGGTAGACCCGGCCACCGTCTTTTTCGTACAGCAGGGCGAAATGTTCGTCGAAGCCGGGCCGGGTGGCCAGCGTGGGCACCATCGAGGTCGGCATGACGATGGCCGTGAATCCCAGGTCGGCGAGCTTGCGCGCCATGTCGCCGGGAAGCAGCAGCAGGAAGTCGCGGTAGCGCCACGGGCCGAGCGTATCGCCCCAGATCGGATTGGGCCCGTAGTAGATCGCCTCGTTCAGCGCGATCTGGTAGACGCGCCCGTTGGCATGCTGGCGCAGGTAGTCCATGGCGGCATAGCCCGGCACGTGCTGGCGCAAGAAGGCTTCGCGCGTTTCGGGCGTGGGCGAGATCATCGCCACCTTGCCCGCGGTCTGGCCCAGCGACACCGCGGCCAGCGCGGCCAGCAGCAACACGACGATCCAGTCGCCGGCAAGGCCCAGGCGTCCCGCAGGTGCGGATGCGGCAGCGGCAGGCGTGGCCTCCACCGGCCCGCCCCGGGCCCCGAACGCGCGGCGCACGCCCGCGGCCATCCAGCCGAACAGCACCTGCCAGCCGATGGCCGCCATCAGCGCGAGCAGCGGAAACGAGGCCGTGAGATAGCGCGGATAGCGCGAGGTCAGGAGCCACACGGCCACCGAATAGAAGCAGAACCAGCCCGCGGCGCGTAGCGCGGCCGAGCGCTTCCACAGCAGGCTGAACGGCGCCAGGAACACGGCCCAGATCAGCGCGTTGGGCCGCGCTGCATGGTCGCGCACGTCGGCCACCTGCTGCACGTAGTCGGCCGGAATCCAGTCGGTGAAGCCGAACACGCGCGCGCCGATGGGGTTGAACGGATCGCCGGTCATGATGGCGTTGCGCGCGTACCAGTAGATGCACGGGACCAGGAAGCAGAGCAGCGCCAGCGCCCAGGCCTTGGGCCGGCGCTCGTGCCACACCACGAACAGCGCCACCAGCGGCAGGAAGGTGAGCGCCTGGTACTTGGAGCCCGCCGCCACGCCCAGGCAGAACGCCGTCAGCCCGAGCCAGCGCGTGCCGCCCTGCAGCGGCTGCGATTCGCGCCACCACCACAGCGCCACGCAGGCGCTGAGCACGAAGAGCGCCACGCCCATGTCGATCAGCGCGTTGGAATAGTCGCCGATGCCGATCCAGATGGCCGCGCCGATGCAGGCCGTGAGCCGGTTCGCATGCTGGATGCCGAGGCGGTAGACCATCACCGCCGAGATCGCGCCGGCCAGCGCATTGAGAAAGTGCGGCAGCACGTCGTCGCCCAGCTGCAGCGCGGCCGCATACAGCAGGTTGTAGTTGTAGGGGAACCAGGGGTAGCGCAGCCACTCGTGGATGCCCAGCGAGCCCTGCTGCGCCACCTGCCGCGCATAGGGCAGGTGGTACATCAGCTCGTCGAAGGCGGCGGGCGGCGCGAGCGGCGCGACCAGCGCGGGCAGCGCCACCAGCGCCAGCGCGATGGCGGCGATCCTTTCGGCGCGGGTCCACGGCGCGGCGGGAGCACCAGCGACGTGCAGCGCCCGCACTTCGCGCCACCAGGGCCGCAGCTGCAGCGTGGCCGCCAGCACGCCGGCGGCAATCAGCGCCACGGTGGCGCCCGGCTTGAACGCGCCGAAGATCGCGAGCAGCTGGAAGGCGCAGATGAACAGGCCCACGCCCAGGGCCGCCGCCATGGCGGCCTCGAGCCAGGCGTCCCGGCGCGGCGGCGGCGCAAGGCGCGCCAGCAGCGCGCGCCCGAAACCCCAGCAGCCGAGGACAAAGACCGCCAATGCCGCGTAGTGCGCGGCAGCAAACATCAGCTTCTGAATAACAACTCCCGGCGCCGGGCGGCCACGCCGGCCGGCAGGTTCAAAGGTTCGGCGCCAGCAGGCGCTCGAGTTCGGATTCGCTGGTCCGGCGGCGCGCCGCCTGGTCCTGCAACTGGTCGTGCCCGATCTTGCCGACGTTGAAGTAGGTCGACTCGGGATGGCTCAGGTAGAAGCCGCTCACGCTGGCGGCGGGCATCATAGCGAGGCTTTCGGTCAGCGTCATGCCAATGTCCGCGCAACCCAGAAGGTCGAACATCGGGCGCTTCACGCTGTGGTCAGGGCAGGCCGGGTAGCCGGGCGCGGGGCGGATGCCGCGGTATTTCTCGGCGATCATGTCCTCGTTGCTCAGGCCCTCGTCGGGCGCATAGCCCCAGAGGTCGGTGCGCGCGCGGTGGTGCAGCGATTCGGCAAAGGCCTCGGCCAGCCGGTCGGCCAGCGCCTTGAGCATGATGGCGGAGTAGTCGTCGAGGTCGTCGATGAAGTACTTCTCCTTCTTCTCGACGCCCAGGCCCGCGGTGACCGCGAACACGCCCACGTAGTCTTTCAGCCCGCTGTCCTTCGGCGCGACGAAGTCGGCCAGGCAGCGGCTCGGGCGCATCACGCCCTCGATCACCTGCTTCTCGGTCTGCTGTCGCATGCCGTACCAGGTGAGCGCGACTTCGCTGCGCGTCTCGTCGGTGTAGAGCTCGATGTCGTCGTCGTTCACCGTGTTGGCGGGCCAGAAGCCGACCACGCCGCTCGCGCTGAGCCAGCGGCCCTCGATCAGGCGCTTGAGCATGCGCTGGCCGTCGGCATACACGCGCACGGCCTCGGTGCCGACGATCTCGTCCTTCAGGATGGCCGGGAACGGGCCCGCGAGGTCCCAGGTCTGGAAGAACGGGCCCCAGTCGATGTACTTGGCGAGCTCGGTCAGGTCGAAGTTCTTGAACAGGCGCCGGCCGATGAACTTGGGCACCGGCGGCGTGTAGCCGGACCAGTCGACCGACGTCTTGTTGGCGCGCGCCTTGGCCAGCGGCCACATCGGCACCTGCTTCTTGTTGGCGTGCTGCGTGCGCACCTTGTCATAGTCGGCGTTGATCTCGTCGATGTACGCGCTCGCCTGGTCACTGAGCAGCGACTGCGCCACGCTCACGCTGCGCGAGGCATCGGGCACGTAGACCACCGGGCCTTCGTAGTGCGGCGCGATCTTGACTGCGGTGTGCACGCGGCTGGTGGTGGCGCCGCCGATCAGGAGCGGGATCTTCCGGATGCGGAAGTGGTCGTCCTTCTGCATCTCGCCGGCCACGTACTGCATTTCTTCCAGGCTCGGCGTGATGAGGCCGGAGAGGCCCACGATGTCCGCGCCCTCGACCTTCGCCTTGGCAAGAATCTCGTGGCACGGGACCATCACGCCCATGTTCACCACCTCGAAGTTGTTGCACTGGAGCACGACGGTGACGATGTTCTTGCCGATGTCGTGCACGTCGCCCTTCACGGTGGCGATGATGATCTTGCCCTTGGTGCGCACGTCGCGGCCCGCGGCCTCGTCCTGGCGCTTTTCTTCCTCGATGTAGGGAATGAGGTGGGCCACGGCCGACTTCATCACACGCGCCGACTTCACCACCTGCGGCAGGAACATCTTGCCCTGGCCGAACAGGTCGCCCACGATGTTCATGCCGTCCATCAGCGGCCCCTCGATCACGTGCAGCGGACGCCCGCCCTTGGCAAGGATCTGCTGGTAGGCCTCTTCGGTGTCCTCGACGATGAAGTCGGTGATGCCGTGCACCATCGCGTGCGAGAGGCGCTGGTTGACGTGCACCGGATGCTCCGGCGTGCCGCGCCATTCGAGCTTCTTGCTGTCGTCCTTGGCGCCGCTCTTGGCGGTCTCGGCCACTTCGACGAGACGCTCGCCAGCGTCGGGGCGGCGGTTCAGCACCACGTCTTCCACGCGCTCGCGCAGGGTCGGCTCGAGATCGTCGTACACGCCCACCATGCCGGCATTGACGATGCCCATGTCCATGCCCGCCTGGATCGCGTGGTACAGGAACACGGTGTGGATCGCTTCGCGCACCGGGTCGTTGCCGCGGAAGCTGAAGCTCACGTTGCTCACGCCGCCCGACACCTTGGCGCCCGGCAGGTTCTGCTTGATCCAGCGCACCGCGTTGATGAAGTCGACCGCGTAGTTGTCGTGCTCCTCGATGCCGGTGGCAATCGCGAAGATGTTGGGGTCGAAGATGATGTCCTCGGGCGGAAAGCCGACCTCGTCCACCAGGATGCGGTAGGCGCGCTCGCAGATCTCGATCTTGCGCTCGTAGGTGTCGGCCTGGCCCTTCTCGTCGAAGGCCATCACCACCGCGGCGGCGCCGTAGCGCCTCACGAGCTTGGCCTCGTGCTTGAACTTGTCGACGCCCTCCTTCATGGAGATGGAGTTGACGATGCCCTTGCCCTGGATGCAGCGCAGGCCCGCCTCGATCACTTCCCACTTGGAGCTGTCGACCATCACCGGCACGCGCGCGATGTCGGGCTCGCTGGCGATCAGGTTCAAAAAGCGCACCATCGCGGCCTTGCTGTCGAGCATGGCCTCGTCCATGTTGATGTCGATCACCTGCGCGCCGTTCTCCACCTGCTGGCGCGCCACGGCCAGGGCGTCCTCGAACTGGCCGTTCAGGATCATCCGCGCGAAGGCCTTGGAGCCGGTGACGTTGGTGCGCTCGCCGATGTTGACGAACAGCGACCCGGCGTCGATGGCCACCGGCTCGAGGCCGGACAGCTTCATCGGGGGGACGCGGGGCGTGGAAACTTCGCTCATGGGGGCTCACCTGGGCAGGAAAAAACGTCAGGTGAGCGTCGTTTGTTGCGGCTTGCGCCCCGGCCGGCGGGGCGCCTTCCAAGCCTGACGGCGGGCCTCTTGACGTAGGCCGCCGCTGCAACGCTCCTTGGAAGGGAGCGCAATTTTACCGGCTGCGGCAAGGGCCGCGGCCGCCAGGGGCGTTCAGGCCCCCTGCCCGGCCGCCGCTGCCGAGCCGGCCTTGGCGGGCGCGGCCGAGGCCGGCAGCCCGAACACCCGGTCGAAGCCCCAGTTGAAGACGAAGGTGTAGACCAGGAAGAACACCACCAGCCCCAGGTCCATCACCAGCGCCTGCCACAGCGTCACGCCCAGGCCCCAGGCGAACAGTGGCACCAGCACCGCGATCAGCCCGCCCTCGAAGCCGATGGCATGCGCCACGCGCCGGCGCACACTGCGCCCGCGCACCGCCTGGCGCGACTCCCAGCGCTCGAACAGGGCGTTGAAAACCAGGTTCCAGATCACGGCAATGACCGAGGCGGCCACCGCCAACACGCCCGAATGCCCGAGCCCGGCGTCCGTCATCAGCGCCAGCCCGGCACTGGCGGCCACGATGGCGATCCCTTCGTAAAGGCTGATGTAGACGACGCGGCGCTGGAACCCCTGCATGACTGTTTCCTCTGGCAAATGAAGACGATGGCTGGACTTTATTTGCCGTTCGCTGATATAAAAAGTCAACTTATTTCAGTTTTATTGATAGATCGGCGCAGCAGATGGCTTTCTCCAGCGACAACGTCGAGGTCTTCCTGGCCGTGATCGACCACGGCTCCTTCTCGGCCGCGGCGCGCGCGCTGCGCAAGGTGCCCTCGGCCGTCAGCATGGCCATTGCCAACCTCGAGGCCGAACTGGCCCTGCCCCTGTTCGACCGCAGCGGCCGCGAGCCGCAGCCGACCGCCGCGGCCCGTTCGCTGGAGCCGCAGGCGCGCCTCCTGGCGGCCCAGCTGAAGCAGTTGCAGGTGCAGGCCCTGGCGCTCACGCAGGGCCTGGAAAACCGCCTCACGCTGGCCATTGCGCCGGAACTGCTGGCGGCGCCCTGGAGCGGGCCGCTGGCCGCGCTGGCCGAGGAATATCCGCTGCTGCAGGTCGAGGTGCTGGCGGCGCCGCAGGCCGATGCGCTGGCGCTGCTGCACAGCGGCCGCGCACAGCTGGCGCTGGTGTTCGAGCGCCCGAGCCTCGACGGCCGCGAGGGGTTCCAGGAAGTCGGCAGCGACACCATGGTGGCCGTGATGGCGCCCGGCCATCCCGTGCTGCTGGCGGCCGCCGGCGAGCGGCTGCGCGAGGAGCACCTCACGAACACCCGGCAGATCGTGGTGGCGGGGCGCGACCTCGCCACCAGCGATCCGCGCTTCGTGTTCGCACGCCACGTCTGGCGCACCGACAACGCGCTGGCCGCGCTGAGCCTGATCACGGCCGGACTCGGCTGGGGCTGGCTGCCGCGCAATTTCGCCAGGCCGCACGTGGCCGCCGGCGCGCTGGTCGAGATTCCGTTCGAGAACCTCAGCAACGGGCTCGACCTGTGGGTCGACGTGGTGTGGTCGCGCGAGCGGCCGCTGGGGCTGGGGGCGCAGCGCTTCGTGGCGCTGATTGCGCGCGACCGGCAGGCCGCGGCGGGCATTCCTCCAGTCGACGAGCCACGGGGCTGATCAGTCGCGGTGGCCGCCGCCCTTGCCTCCGCCGCCGCCGTGGCCGCCGCCCCTGCCGCCGCCTTCACCGCCGCCGTGCGGGCGCCCGCCCCCACCGCCGCCTCCACCCGCGCCGGGCCGTCCGCCACCCGGATGCATCTGCGGCTGGCCGGGTGGCGGCCCGGGCCGGAAAGCCGGCTGGGGCCGCGGCGGCTTGAAGCCGGGGTCTGCAGGCGGGCGGAAGCCCGGGCCCGGCTGCGGTGGGCGGTAGCCCGGCCCCGGCTGTGGACGGTAGCCCGGCCCGGGATGCGGGCGCACGCCGGGCCCCGGCGCGGGCTTGAACCCCGGGCCCGGCCATGGCTTGGGCTGCCAGGCCGGCCGTACCGGCGGCGGCGGACGCCAGCCGGGCACCGGCGGGGGCGGCGGCCGGCTGCCCCACCAGCGGCGCTCGCCGTACCAGGGCCGGTCGCGGTAGTAGTCGGCCCAGTAGCTGCCGATCACGAACGTGACGATGGGCACGCCGATCACCGCGGCATAGGTGGTCAGCGGCACGCGCTGCTCCTGGTAGGCGTAGTCCAGGCTCCTCGCCCAGACCCAGCCGCGCCCGCCGTCGGGCAGCACCACGTCGCACCAGCTGTAGCCGCCGGTGCAGCCGATCACGTCGAGCGGCTGGCCCGGGCCGAGGCGCGCCACCAGCGGATAGTCGCTGGAAGGCCCGGCCCGCAGGTTGACCGCGCCGCGCGTGAAGGCCTGCTGCGCCGCGGCGGCCAGCGGCAAGGCCAGCGCAACAGCGCCGATGCCGATCCAGCGCATGGAGAGTTGGTTGTTGTTCATGACGAGGCTTCCTTTGCGCCGCCAGCCTAGGCGGCGGCCCGGATGCCGTCAATCAGCCGGGGGCGCGACAGCCCCGGGCGCCGGTCAGGCCGCTTCGCGGTAGAAGCCGTTGTTGTTCAACAGCCGGCCGGTCATCGGGGCCACCGCCCGGCCGATGGCCGCGATGTGGTCCGGCGTGGTGCCGCAGCAGCCGCCCACGATGTTGACCAGCCCCTCGGCCGCGAACTCGTGCAGCAGCCGCGAGGTGACGTCGGGCGTCTCGTCGAAGCCGGTCTCGCTCATCGGATTGGGCAGGCCCGCGTTCGGGTAGCAGCTGATGAAGGTGTCGCCCGCCACCTTTGCCAGTTCCTGGATATAGGGCCGCATCAGCGCCGCGCCCAGTGCGCAGTTGAGGCCGACGGCCAGCGGCTGCGCATGGCGCACGCTGTGCCAGAAGGCGGTGACGGTCTGGCCGCTCAGGATGCGGCCCGAGGCGTCGGTCACGGTGCCGCTGATGATCAGCGGCAGGCGCTGGCCGCTGTTGTCGAAATACTCGTCCACCGCGAACAGCGCGGCCTTGGCGTTGAGCGTGTCGAAGATGGTCTCGACCAGGATCAGGTCCGAACCGCCCTCGACCAGGGCCTCCGTCTGTTCGTAGTAGGCCGCGCGCAATTGCTCGAAGTCGACGTTGCGTGCGCCGGGGTCGTTCACGTCGGGGCTGATGCTCGCGGTCTTGGGCGTCGGGCCGAGGGCGCCGGCCACGAAGCGCGGCTTGTCGGGCGTGCTGAACTTGTCGCAGGCCGCGCGCGCGAGCTTGGCCGATTCGAGGTTCATCTCGCGCGCGAGGTGCGCCATCTTGTAGTCTTCCTGCGCGATGGTGGTCGCGCCGAAGGTGTTGGTCTCGATCAGGTCGGCGCCGGCCGCGAGGTAGCCCTCGTGGATGTCGCGGATCACGTCGGGCCGCGTCAGCGAGAGCAGCTCGTTGTTGCCCTTGACGTCGCGCTCGAAGTCCTTGAAGCGCTCGCCGCGGTACTGTTCCTCGGTGAGCTTGAAGCGCTGGATCATCGTGCCCATCGCGCCGTCGAGGATGGCGATGCGCTTTTCGAGGATGCCGGCAAGTGCCTGGCCGCGGGTGTAAGTGACGGGCTTCATAGTCCCATATTCTCGCTCGCCCCCAGGCTCCGCGCACTTCGTGTCGCTTCTCCTACCCCCTACCGGGGGCAACGCCGATCGACCGGCAAAGCCGGATCGATGGCGTTCCACCTGAACACGCCACAGCGCAACGTCAGCGGCTTTCCACGAATTCCAGCACCGCCTCGATCATGCGCCGCACATGCGGCTGCACGCCGGCCGCGACCTCGGGCAGGTAGTCGAAGGGCAGCTTCTCCTGCATGTAGCTCGACTGCGTCATCTCCAGCTGCACCGCGTGCACGCCGCCAGCGGGGTTGCCGTACTGGCGCGTGATGTAGCCGCCGGTGAAGCGGCCGTTGAGCACGCCGGTGTAGCCGGTGGCCGATTCGGCAATGCCGAGCAGCGTGGCGGCCAGCGCGGGGTCGCAGCTGCTGCCCTTGCCGGTGCCCAGGTTCAGGTCGGGCAGCTTGCCCTCGAAGAAGCGCGGCAGCACCGAGCGGATCGAGTGCGCGTCCCACAGCGCGATGGTGCCGTGCGCGGCCTTCAGGCGGTCGAGCTCGGCCTGCAGTTGCCGGTGGTAGGGCCGCCAGATGGCATCGCGGCGCGCGGCAATTTCCGCGTCGTCCGGCAGGTTGGCGCCGGACGCGTAGACCGGCGTGTCGTCGAAGGTGTCGACCGGGCACAGGCCGGTGACGCTCTGGCCCGGGTAGAGGCTCGCGCCATCCGGCGGACGGTTCAGGTCGACCACATAGCGCGAATGCGTGGCAACGAGCACCGAGGCGCCGAGCGCATCGGCAAAGTCGTAGAGCCGTTCGAGGTGCCAGTCGGTGTCGGGCACCTGGCGCGCCTCGTCGGTCAGGCGGGCGGCGAGCGCGGGCGGCACGTAGGTGCCGACGTGCGGCATCGAGATCAGCAGGGGACGCGTGCCCTGGCGAAAGCGGAAGGCGGGTTCGGTGGTGGTGAAGCTCATGGGACTCTAATTTTCGAGGAGAAGCTGGCTGCGCGCCGCGACGAAGCCGGCGGCGGCCTCGGTGTGCAGGGCATGGCGGCCGGCCGCGACGCGCGGCTGGCCGGACACCCAGACGGTGTCGATGGCCGAGGTGCGGTGGCTCGCAAAGACGTGGGCCGACAGCATGTCGGGCGCTGTCAGGCCCTGCAGCGCAAGCTGTGCGGCATCGAGCACCACGAAGTCGGCCTGCTGCCCCGCGGCCAGGCCGCCGATGGCCCGGCCCGAGGCCTGCGCGCCGCCGCGCACCGCTTCGAGCGTGAGCGCGGTGGCCACGTGCGGCTGCGCCGCGCTGGCGCCGACGTTGCGCTGCCGCCAGGCCAGGCGCTGGCTGTATTCGAGCATCAGCAGCTCTTCCGCGGCGTTGACCGTGGCATGGCTGTCGGAGCCCAGGCCCCAGGCCCCGCCATGGTGGCGCCAGGCGGAAAAATCGAAGATGCCATCGCCCAGGTTGGCCTCGGTGGTCGGGCACAGGCCGGCGACCGCGCCGCTCTTCGCGGCGCGCTCGTATTCGGCCGCGTCCATGTGCGTGGCATGCACCAGGCACCAGCGCGCGTCGACCGGTGCATGGTCGAGCAGCCAGGCCACGGGGCGCTGGCCGCTCCAGGCCACGCAGTCGTCGACTTCCTTGGTCTGCTCGGCGATGTGGATGTGGATCGGTGCGCCCGGGTCGATGGCCTCGAGCCCCGCCACGGCTTCGCGCAGTGCATCGGGCGGCACGGCGCGCAGCGAGTGCGGCGCCAGGCCCAGGCGGGCCGAAGGACCGCCTTGCGGTCCGGGCGCGCCCTGCGCATCGCATGCGGGCTTCAGCGTGTCGAGCAGGCGCAGCATCGAATCGGTCGAGCGGATGAAGCGGCGCTGTCCTTCATTGGGCGGCAGGCCGCCGAAGCCGCTGGCCTGGTAGAGCACGGGCAGCAGCGTGAAGCCGATGCCGGTCTTCTTCGCGGCGCGCAGCAGCGCGAGGCTCAGCGTCGCATCGTCGGCATAGGGGCGGCCGTCGGCATCGTGGTGCACGTACTGGAATTCGCACACGCTGGTGTAGCCCGCTTCGAGCATCTCGGCATAGAGCCAGGTCGCGATGGCCTCCATCTGCTGCGGGCCGAGGCGCGCGGCAAAGCGGTACATCAGCGTGCGCCAGCTCCAGAAGCTGTCCTGCTGCTGGGCACGGTATTCGGTGAGCCCCGCGAAGGCGCGCTGGAAGGCGTGCGAATGCAGGTTGGGCATGCCGGGGATCACGGGGCCCTTCGCCACCTGCGCGCCCGCTGCCGGCTGGGCCGCGGACTGCACCTGCGTGAGCTGGCCGGCGTCGTTCCACGACAGCAGCACGTTCTTTGCCCAGCCGCCGGGCAGCAGCGCATCGGCTGCGAACAGCGTGTTCATCGGGTCGCTCCCACGGCGATGCGGCCTTGCCGCACGACGCTGCGCACCGGGCGCTGGCCGAACCAGTAGGCGAGTTCGGCCGCATCGCGCACGTTCCACAGCACGAAGTTGGCGGGCATGCCTTCGGCAATCGCGCCGTGCGTGTCTTGCAGGCCCAGCGCGCGCGCCGCATGCACGGTGACGCCGGCCAGCGCCTCTGGCACCGTGAGGCGGAACAGCGTGCAGGCCATGTTCATCATCAACAGCAGGCTCAGCGCCGGCGAGGTGCCGGGGTTGTGGTCGGTCGACACGGCCATCGGCACGCCGGCGGCGCGCAGCGCCTCGATGGGCGGCAAGTGCGTGTCGCGCAGCGTGTAGTAGGCGCCGGGCAGCAGCACGGCCACGGTGCCCGACTGGCGCATGGCCTCGATGCCTTCGGCCGACAGGTGCTCGATGTGGTCGCACGAGAGCGCGCCGTAGCGCGCGGCGAGCGCGGCGCCACCCATGTCGGAAAGCTGCTCGGCATGCAGCTTGACCGGCAGGCCCAGCGCCTTCGCGGCCTGGAACACCTGCTCGGTTTCCGCGAGCGTGAAGGCGATGCGTTCGCAGAACACGTCGACCGCATCGACCAGCCCCTCGGCCGCGAGCGCGGGCAACATCTCGCTGCAGACGAGGTCGATGTAGTCGCCGCTGCGGCCCGCGTACTCGGGCGGCAGCGCATGCGCGCCGAGGAAGGTGGTGCGCACTGTGACGCCGTAGGCCTCGCCCAGGCGCCGCGCCACGCGCAGCTGCTTGCGCTCGTGCTCGAGCGCCAGGCCGTAGCCCGACTTGATCTCGATCGCGCACACGCCGTCGGCCAGCAGCTGTTCGAGCCGGGGCGCGGCCTGCGCAAAGAGTGCGTCTTCATCGGCCTCGCGCGTGGCGCGCACCGACGAGACGATGCCGCCGCCGGCCTTCGCCACTTCTTCGTAGCTGGCGCCCGCGAGCCGCATCGCGAACTCGTTGGCGCGCTGGCCGCCGTAGACCAGGTGCGTGTGGCAATCGACCAGGCCTGGCGTGGCGAGCGCGCCGCCGCCATCGTGCAACGGCAGGCCCGCGAATTCGGCCGGCAGGGCGCTGCGTGCGCCGACCCAGCGGATCTTGCCTTCGGCCACCGCGATGGCGGCTTCGGTGTCGGCGTCCAGGGCGGCGGCGGGCGCGGCACCGGGTGCCAGGCGCAGGCCGGTCCAGAGGCCGTCGGCCGATGGGGATGAAGTTGCGGATGTCATGCTTTGTCTGGTGTTTGCACAGCTTACGCCGGCACGATGCGAACCGCAGCCAGCCGCGCGCCTTCCTGTTGCGCGGGCACGGCCTGCCACGCCTGCGCGCTGTCGGTCCAGTACAGGCCTTCGCCCTCGCAGCAGGGCTCGCCGTTCAGGCGCCATGCGCCGCAGAGCGCGAGCAGCACGCCGTGCGGCGCGGCCTCGACGGCCGTTGCGTGGTCCAGCACCCGCACATCGGCGCGCCACTGTCCCTGCCGCGTCATGATGTTGAAGTCGTTCGATGCGCCGCCGAGCAGCGCGCAGTCGATCGCGTCGTCGCCGCTGAACGCGAACGGCCGGTGCGGCACGTCGAGCCGGTGCTCGATGCGCCCGTCATGCGTGAACAGCCGCACGCCGTCGCCTTCGAGCAGCATGATGCTGCGGTCCACGCCCGCGAAAGTCGAGAACGGCCCGGCCGCCGCGATGGTCGCGATGCTCGCGCGCCAGCCAAAGCTGTCGAGGCCCGCGCCCTGCGGCCAGCTCACGATCTCCTGCGTGGTGCCGCCGCCGTTCTTCCAGGGCATGGCCGGGAGAGCGGCGCGTGAAAATCGAAGCACGCTCATCGCATCAACCCGCCCTGCCGCAGCTTCTGCTCGAAGTGCCGCAGGACCAGCGTCATCGTGCCCGTGAGCACGAAGTACACGAGCGCAATCGCCAGGTAGACCTCGAGCGAGCGGTACGACACGCTGATGATCTTCTGCCCTTCGTGCATCACGTCGTGGATCGTCAACAGCGACACCAGCGCCGAGTTCTTGATGAGCGCGATGAACTCGTTGCCCAGCGGCGGAATCATGCGCACCACCGCCTGCGGCAGCACGATCTCGCGCATCGCCGTGCCTGGCGTCATGCCCAGCGACTGCGCCGCCATGGTCTGGCCCTTGTCGATCGACTGGATCGCGCCGCGCACGATCTCCGACACGTACGCACCCGAATACACGCCCAGCCCCAGCACGCCGCACAGGAAGGCCGGCAGCAGGATGCCGAAGTGCGGCAGGCCGAAGAACAAAATGAACAGCTGCACCAGCAGCGGCGTGCCGCGAATCGCCGCCACGTAGGCCGTGCACGCGCCATAGAGCCAGCGCCGCTTCGGATTGAGCCGGCCGATGCCCACCAGCAGGCCCAGCACGCAGCCGAGCGCGAGCGCGCAGGCGGTGATCTCCACGGTGACCAGCGCGCCGCGCAGCAGGTCGGGCCAGCCCTGCCAGACCGGCGAGAAGTCGAAATCCATAGTCCGCTTACTTGGCGCTCGCGCTGAACCACTTCTTCACGATCTGGTCGTAGGTGCCGTCGGCCTTGAGCTTCTCGATGGCGCCGTTCACGGCCTTGGTGAGTTCGGGCGTGTCCTTGCGGATGGCCATGCCGTATTCCTCGGTGGTGATCTGCTCGGGCAGCACCTTGAGGCCGCCGCGCGTGCGCACGTACTGGTAGGCGGCGGGCTTGCCGGTCACCGCGGCATCGGCGCGGCCGATGTCGACGAGGTTGAACATCTCCTGGTTCTTCTCGACTTCCATCAACTGCACCTGCGGGAATTTCTCCTTGGTGTAGGCCACCGACTTGGTGCCCACCTGCACGCTGACCTTCTTGCCGTTGATGTCGGCCGGCGCCTTGATGGCCGTGTTGCCGTCCTTCACCATCACCACCAGGCCGCCCGCGTAGTAGGGCACGGTGAAGTCGACGACCTTCCTGCGCTCGTCGGTGATGTAGATGGCCGACACGGCCATGTCGAAGCGCTTGGAGATAAGCCCCGGCACGAGGCCCTTGAAGTCGATGTCGATCCATTCGATCTTGCGGCCCAGCGTCTTGCCGATGGCCTCGACCAGCTCCACGTCGAAGCCCGTGCGCTTGCCGTTCTCCACGAATTCCATCGGCGGAAAGGTGGCGTCGGTGGCCACGCGCAGCGGCTCGCCCTGCGCTTGCGCGGTGGCGGCAAAGCCGAAGAAGGCGAGGCTGGAGAGTGCGGCGGCAACGAGGGTGCGGCGGGTATTCATGTGAAGGCTTCCGTGGGTTTGAAAAGGAAAGAGGGAAAGAAAGGCAGCGATCGGCTATTGCAGCGCGCGCGAGATGCGCGCCGCCGTGACGGCGGTCAGGGCGGCCCATGCAGCTTCCATGCCCCCGGCGCGCGTGAGCGGCGCCATGAGCGTGATCGCGCCGCGCAGGCGCCGGCCCGGGCCGAGCACCGGTGCGCTCGCGCCCCAGACGCCGGCGTCGACCTCGCCGTGGGTCACGGCATGGCCGGCTTCGCGGATCGCGTCGAGCTCGGCGGCACGCTCGGCGCGCCGCCCCGGGTTGTCGCCAAGGCCGTCGAGCAAGGCGTCGCGCTGATCGGGCGGCAGATGGGCCAGCAGGCACTTGGCGCTGGCGCCGTCGCGCGCCGGCACGCTGCGGCCCCGGTCGAACGAGCAGCGCAGCGACTGCTCGCTGTCGATCATCTCCAGGCACACCACGCGGTCGTTGACCAGCGTGACCAGCGCCACGCTTTCATGGCTTTGCTGCGCGAGCGCGCGCATGTCGGCGCGCGCGGCCATGACGAGGTCGGAGTTGCCGTCGAAGCCGCTCGCGAGCTGCACGCTCACGGGGCCGGGCGAATAGCGTCCGTCGGTCTCCATCACGAAGCCCCAGCGCCGCAGCACCGCGATCTGCCGGTATAGCGTGCTCTTGACGAGGCCCGTGGCTTCGGCGAGTTCGGCCGCGCTCATCGCCGACTTGCTCTGCGCCAGCACCGCCAGCACGCGCAGCGCGCGGTCGTTGTGGGCCGGAGCATCAAGGGGGAGCGTCATGGCAGGGAGCGGGTGCGTGAGTCCGGGGCGGAGACGGCGTGCAGTATCTTGCGCGCCGTCCCAGGCTCCAAGCCCTCATTCCCACCCAGTGGGAATGAGGGCGCCTTTTTGATGCCGGCGCTGCGCGCACCGGCGGGCAGCGCGCTCACTCCGGCTTGATGTTCCTCTTGCGGATCACGGCAGCCCAGCGGGCGCTTTCGCTCTGGATGTTCGCGGCGATGTCCTGCGGCTTGCCGGTGCCGGGCTCGAGGCCCAGGCCCGCGAACTTCTCCTTCATCTCGGGCTTGGCCAGCACGCGCGCCGTTTCTGCGTTGAGACGGTCGACGACGGCCTTCGGCGTGCCGGCCGGCGCCATCAGCGCATACCAGGAGATGGCTTCGAAACCGGGCAGGCCCTGTTCGGCCACGGTGGGCAGCTCCGGCATCGCGGCCGAGCGCTTGAGGCTCGCGAGGCCGATCGCCCGCAGCTTGCCACTCTTGACGAAAGGCAGCACGGCCGAGAGCGAGCCGAACATCATCGTGACCTGTCCGCCCACCACGTCGTTGAGCGCCGGGCCGATGCCCTTGTAGGGCACGTGGATCAGCTGCACGTCGCCGTCGAGCGCCATCAGTTCGCCGGCCAGGTGCGCCTGGCTGCCGGCGCCGGGCGATGCGAAGCTCAGCGTGCCGGGCTTCTGCCGGGCGAGCGCAAGCAGCTCCTTCACCGACCTGGCCGGCACGGACGCATTGACGACCAGCACGTTCTCGACCACGGCGAGCATTGCGACCGGCTGCAGCTCCGACACCTTGTAGGGCAGCGACGGAAAGAGGCTCGGGTTCACCGCGACATTGCCGACCGGCACGATGCCGAGCGTGTAGCCGTCGGGCGCGGCCTTGGCGATCTGCGCCACGCCGATGTTGCCCGCGGCGCCGACCTTGTTGTCGACGATGAAGGGCTGGCCCAGCGTGTCGACCAGCTCCTGGCCGAGGATGCGGGCCACCGCATCGGCCGGACCGCCGGGCGCGAACGGCACGACGACGTGGATGGGTTTCTCGGGATAGGCCTGCGCATGCGCGGGCCATGGCGCGGCGCAAAGCAACAGGGACAACAGGACGGCCGCACGGCGGTTGATCGACATCAGAGTTCCTCGAAAGGGGGAATGGCACGAAGAGAGATCGCCGCAAGAACGTCGTAGTCCGCAGGATCGGGCGAGACGAAACCTGCAAGCAACAACCGTTCCGTCACGGCCGCGAGCTCGGGCGTGCGGGTGGCTTCCTGCAATGCGCTGCGAATGCGCGCGAGTTCGCCGGGCGTGAGCGATGCGGTTGCGACGAGCGGCGGGATCGGCATGGCCCCGGTGCTGTCGACGATGCGCACCTTCTGCGCGAGCGCCGGCTCGTTGCGCCGCAGCAGGTCGTGGTAGTAGCTGTCGAGCGGGCCCACGTCGATGCGGCCCTCGACGAGAGCCTCGATCACCCCGCGCGCATGGATGAGGCCGCCGACGGCGCCGCGGTAAAGACGCGCGCCGCGCGCCGCGCGATATGGCGCGAGATGGTTGCGCAACGCCACGCCGCCCGACATCGAATCGGCCAGCGTGTAGCCCACGATGCCGCCGAAGGTGTCCGCCAGCGTTTCGAAGGCCGAGCCGGTGCGCACCACGATGTCGGTGAAGTACACCGGCCGGCCGCCATAGCGCGCGGGCGAAGGCAGCGGCGCAGCCACCAGCGTGGGGCGCGGCGCGCGCTGCGAGAACGGCAGGCCGCACATCATCGCGAGCCCGAGGTCGCCGCGCGCCCACAGCGCCGAGAGCGGCGCGGGCGCGTCGTAGTCGATCACGTCCCACGCGAGGCCTGCGTGCGCCAGCGCCCACGCGAGAAGCTGCTTCCAGTCGGCGCGCACCGAGGCGGTGGCCGAGTACATGCGCGCGTTGGCGACGGGCGTCATCGCAGGGGTTCCGATGCGCCGGTCAGCGGAAGCGCAGTTGCTGGCCGAGCCCCATCTTCTTCGCCTTCGCGAGCATCGCCGCACCAAGCGCGATGTCCGACAGCGAGAGGCCGCGATGCCAGAACAGGTTGGTCTCTTCGTCGCTCTCGCGCCCGGGCTTCAGGCCCGCGACGATCTGTCCGAGCTCGGCATGCAGCGTCTTTTCCGACAGGCGGCCGCTGTCGACGTGCGCGCGCAGTGCACCGAAGGGGCCGGCCTTGGCCTGGCCCCAGTCGTCCATCACCATCTTGTCCATGATGTCGGTCAGCGACAGCTCGACCGCGCTCATGGTGCCGTATGGAATGATGCAGGCGCCCTTCTTGATCCACTCGGTCTTGAGCACCGGCTCCGGCTTCTCCAGGCGCGAGGCCTCGACCACGATGTCGGCGCCGCGCACGCACGATTCCCAGTCCTCGGTCACGACGATCTTCTTGCCGAGGTCGCGCTCCAGCGTGGCGGCAAAGGCGTTGCGGCTCTCGGGCCGGCGCGAGTGCACGCGGATCTCGTCGAAGTCGAAGATCGAGTCGAGCAGGCGCACGTTCCAGTACGAGGTGCCGCGCGCGCCGATGTGGCCCAGGATCTTCGAATTCTTGCGCGCGAGGTGCTTGGCACCGATGGCCGTGATTGCGCCGGTGCGCATGTCGGTGATGTCGGAGGCATCGACGATGGCCACCGGCACACCGGTCTTCGGGTCGAACAGGTTCAGCAGCGCGAGTTCGGACGGCAGGCCGACCTGGTAGTTGCGATAGAAGTCGCCCACCACCTTCACGCCCGCCACGCCGAGCGGCCGGATGTAGCCGCGCAGCACGTTGAAGTGGCCCGGGTAGTCCTTCTCGGGCACCAGGTGCATGCGCGGCTCGATGGTGGTCTCGCCGCGGCCCTGGGCCACCAGGCCCTCTTCGACGGCCGCGACGATCTCGGCATCGGTCATCGCGAGCGCCTGCACGTCGAGGTGGTTCAGGTAGTGCAGGTAGATGGGTTCGGAATTCGTTTCGGCAGACATCGCATCATCCTTTCTTGATCATCGGCAGATTGAGCCCCTGCTTCTTCGCCGTGGCCACGGCAATGTCGTAGCCCGCATCCGCATGGCGCATCACGCCGGTGGCCGGGTCGTTCCAGAGCACGCGTTCGATGCGCTTGGCGGCGGCATCGGTGCCGTCGCACACGATCACCACGCCCGAGTGCTGCGAATAGCCCATGCCCACGCCGCCGCCGTGGTGCAGGCTGACCCAGGTGGCGCCGCCCGCGGTGTTGAGCAGCGCGTTGAGCAATGGCCAGTCGCTCACCGCATCGGTGCCGTCCTTCATGGCTTCGGTCTCGCGGTTGGGGCTCGCGACCGAGCCGGTGTCGAGGTGGTCGCGGCCGATCACGATGGGCGCCTTGAGCTCGCCGTTCTTCACCATCTCGTTGAAGGCCAGGCCCGCGATGTGGCGCTCGCCCAGGCCCAGCCAGCAGATGCGCGCCGGCAGGCCCTGGAAGGCGATGCGCTCGCGCGCCATGTCGAGCCAGCGGTGCGTGTGGGTGTTCTCGGGGAACAGCTCCTTGATCTTGGCGTCGGTCTTGTAGATGTCTTCGGGGTCGCCCGAGAGCGCCACCCAGCGGAACGGGCCCTTGCCTTCGCAGAACAGCGGGCGGATGTAGGCCGGCACGAAGCCCGGGAAGTCGAAGGCGTTCTGCACGCCTTCGTCGAAGGCGACCTGGCGGATGTTGTTGCCGTAGTCGACCGTGGGGATGCCCATGGCCTGGAAGTCGAGCATGGCCTGCACGTGCACGGCGCACGACTTCGCGGCAGCCTTCTTGAGCGCGTCGTGCTGCGAGTCGTCCTTCATCGCGGCCTGCCATTGCGCAACGGTCCAGCCCGAGGGCAGGTAGCCGTTGATCAGGTCGTGCGCGGAGGTCTGGTCGGTCACGAGGTCGGGCTTGATGCCGCCGGCCTTCGCGCGCTTCACGAGCTCGGGCAGGATGTCGGCCGCATTGCCGAGCAGCGCGATCGACACGGCTTCCTTCGCGTCGCAGTGCTGCTGGATGAGTTCGAGCGCATGGTCGATGTCGCGCGCCTGCTTGTCGACATAGCGCGTGCGCAGGCGGAAGTCGATGCTGGTCTGCTGGCACTCGATGTTGAGCGACACCGCGCCCGCGAGCGTGGCCGCGAGCGGCTGCGCGCCGCCCATGCCGCCGAGGCCGGCCGTGAGGATCCACTTGCCCGCGAGGCTGTTGTTGTAGTGCTGGCGGCCGGCTTCGACGAAAGTCTCGAAGGTGCCCTGCACGATGCCCTGGCTGCCGATGTAGATCCAGCTGCCGGCCGTCATCTGGCCGTACATGAAGAGGCCCTGGCGGTCGAGCTCGTTGAAGTGCTCCCAGTTGGCCCACTTGGGCACGAGGTTGGAGTTGGCGAGCAGCACGCGCGGCGCGTTCTCGTGCGTCTTGAAAACGCCGACCGGCTTGCCCGATTGAATAAGCAAGGTCTCGTCGTCGTTCAGTTCCTTCAGCGAGGCGAGGATCTGGTCGTAGCAGGCCCAGTTGCGCGCGGCGCGGCCGATGCCGCCGTACACCACGAGGTCCTGCGGACGCTCGGCCACCTCGGCGTCGAGGTTGTTCTGCAGCATGCGGAACGGTGCCTCGGTGAGCCAGCTCTTGCAGTTGAGCGTGCTGCCGCGCGGGGCGCGGATCACGCGCGTGGGGTCGTGGCGCGGGTCGGTGTTTTGCAGCGGGAGCTTTTCGGGTGCGTTCATGGCGAGGTTCTCCTTGATCGGTGTTCAGGCGTGGCTGGGCAGGATGTTCAAGAGCGCGGCCGGCAATTCGGCCTTCAGCGCCCACTGGCGCATGGCTTCGATGTCGGGCGCGAGGTAGCGGTCGCGTTCAAGGAAGGCGACCTTCTTGCGGATGGCGGCGAATTCGGCTTCGACCAGCGGGGAGCTCTTGAGCCCGCGTTTCAATTCGATGCCTTGCGCCGCGGCCATCGCCTCGATGCCGACGACCACCGCCGTGTTGTTGACCATGTCGCCGAGCCGGCGCGCCGCGAAGGTGGCCATCGACACATGGTCTTCCTGGTTGGCCGAGGTGGGCAGGCTGTCGACGCTCGCGGGATGCGCGAGCGACTTGTTCTCCGACGCAAGGGCCGCGGCCGTGACCTGCGCGATCATGAAGCCCGAATTCAGGCCGCCATCGCGCACCAGGAACGGCGGCAGGCCCGAGAGGCCGGTGTCGAGCAGCAGCGCGATGCGGCGCTCGGCAATCGCGCCCACTTCGCTCACGGCCAGCGCAATGATGTCGGCCGCAAAGGCCACCGGCTCGGCGTGGAAGTTGCCGCCCGAGATCACTTCGCCGGTGTCGCAGAACACCAGCGGGTTGTCCGAGGCGGCATTGGCCTCGATCACCAGCACGCGCGCGGCATGCGCGAGGTTGTCGAGGCAGGCGCCCATCACCTGGGGAATGCAGCGCACCGAATACGGGTCCTGCACGCGGCCGCAGTCGGCGTGCGACGGCACGATCTCGCTGCCTTCGAGCAGCGTGCGCACCGCGCCCGCCACCGCAATCTGCCCCGGCTGGCCGCGCGCGGCGTGGATGCGCGCGTCGAAAGGCTTGATCGAACCCTGGATGGCTTCGAGCGAGAGCGCGCCCGACATCAGCGCCGAAGCGAACACGTCCTCGGCGCCGAACAGGCCGGCGAGCGCGAGCGCGGTCGACACCTGCGTGCCGTTGAGCAGCGCCAGGCCTTCCTTGGGGCCGAGCACGAAAGGTTCGAGCCCGACGAGGCGCATGGCCTCGGCACCGCTGACCACGGCGCCCTCGGCCGTGGTGGCCTCGCCCTCGCCGATCAGCACGCAGGCCATGTGCGCGAGCGGCGCGAGGTCGCCGGATGCACCGACCGAGCCCTTGCACGGAATGCGCGGCATGACGCCCGCATTGAACAAGGCCAGCAGCGCATCGGCCAGCGCGGGCCGCACGCCCGAATGGCCGCGCGCCAGGCTCACGGCCTTGGTCGCGAGCACCATGCGCACCACCGGCGCGGCCAGCGGCTCGCCCGTGCCCACGCTGTGCGAGAGCACGAGGTTGCGCTGCAGATCGGCCAGGTGGTCGTTGCCGATGCGCGTGCTCGCGAGCTTGCCGAAGCCGGTGTTGATGCCGTAGACCACCTGGTCGTTCTCGACGATGTGGCGCACCGCCGCTTCGGCGCGCGCCATGCCCTCCTGCACCGAAGGATCGAGCGCCAGCCGCACGCCGCCGGCCTGGATGCGGCGCAGCATGGCGAGGTCCACCTTGCCGGGCGTGAGGGTCAGGGTGGTGGCGGTGTGTTTGCTTGTTGGCATGTGAACCTGTCTATACAAGTGGTTGCGAGAGAAAACCTAGTCCTTCGGACATTTAAAAAAGACTCACGGTCCCTTCGTGGAACACCGCGGAACCGGCTTTGCCGGGCCGCTGGTGTTGCCCCCGGTGAGGGGGTTGGCGAAGCGACACGAAGTGCGCGAAGACTGGGGGAGAGCCATAGGTCTAGCCGAAGGACGGGTTGCCGTCCGCTCGGAAGCGGCTGCCCAGGCTGTAGCGCGACGCCGGATGCAGGCAGCGCACCCAGGTGACCGGCGTGTTGCGCGTCCAGGTGCGGCGCGTGAGCAGCAGGCAGGGGTCGGTGGGCTCCATCGCGAGCCGGCCCGCCTGCTCGGCGGTGGGCAGCACGGCATCGACCACGTGCTCGATCTGATCGAAGGGCACGTGGCGCACCAGATATTCGCTGGGCGGCACGGCGGCGAAGTCCTGCTCGAGGAAATCGGGCACGACCAGCGGATTGACGTAGCGCTCCTCCAGCTGCACCGGCGTGTCGTTCTCCAGGTGCAGGCAGACGCTGTGGAACACCGAGGTGCCCGCGCGCATGTCGAGCCAGGCAGCCACGTCGGGCGAGGCGGCGACCCGTTCGACGGCGAGCATCTGGCAGCGGTAGTCGTGCCCGCGCTGGCGGATCTCGCTCGCGATGTTGGCGATCTGCAGCAGCGTGGACTGTGGCTTGTTCTCGGCCACGAAACTGCCGACGCCGGCCACGCGCACGATGCGCCCCTGCTCCATGAGCTCGCGCAGCGCGCGGTTCACCGTCATGCGCGAGATGCCGAACTGCGCGACCAGCTCGCTCTCGGACGGCAGGCGGTGGCCGGCCGGCCAGGTGCCGTCCTGGATCCTGCGGGAGATGTGATCCTTGACTTGCGCATAGAGCGCGAGGGACGGCAGGTCGCGTTTCATGTCAGGTTTCCAACGCGATGTTGCTTTTGTTCGGAGGCTTTTGTTTTTGCCCTTGTTTCGGGGCGCGTGCACAGGCCACCGGGTACTCCCCTCCGCGAATGTCCCCCGCCTTCGGCTCCTCCTTTATTTCGCTGCGGGGAGCACCCGATGCCCTGTGCACCAGGGCACGCCGCTGGTGTACCGCTGATCAACCAGTGCCCTGTCCAACGCTCCCGCTGATGGGGTGCCTTGCGCAGCGAAATAAAGGAGGAGGCCGCAGGCCGGGGGACATTCGCGGAGAAAGGTACCCCGTCGGCGGGAGCGCGCCCCGAATGACCCGCAGCGCGACGAACAAAAGAGCAAGGTTTCATCCTAGTGCTCCGCAGCCGCCATCGACTCCGCACGAATCTCTTCGGTCAGCCGCGCCTTGATTTCCATGAACTCCGGCGAGGTCTTGATGGTGTAGCTGCGCGGATGCGGAAAGTCGACCGCGATCTCGGTCTTGATGCGGCCCGGCCGCGCGCTGAACACCGCCACGCGGTTGGCCATGAAGATCGCCTCGTCGATGTCGTGCGTGACGAACAGCACCGTCTTGCGCGCCGACTCCCAGATGCCGAGCAGCAGTTCCTGCATCAGCACGCGGGTCTGGTTGTCGAGCGCGCCGAAGGGCTCGTCGAGCAGCAGCATCTTGGGGTCGTTGGCGAGCGCGCGCGCAATCGCGGTGCGCTGCTGCATGCCGCCCGAGAGCTGCTTCGGAAAATGGTGCTCGAAGCCGCGCAGCCCCACCTTGGCGATGAAGAACTCGCTGCGCTCCTTCTGGTCGGCCTCGCTCATGCCGCGCTCGCGCAGGCCGAAGCGGATGTTCTGCGCCACCGTGAGCCACGGAAAGAGCGTGTAGCTCTGGAACACCACGCCGCGGTCCGCACCCGGGCCTTCGATGCGCTCGCCGTCGAGCAGCACCTGGCCGGTGGTCGGGAAGTCGAGCCCCGCGACGATGCGCAGCAGCGTCGACTTGCCGCAGCCCGAGGGGCCGAGGATGGTGACGAAGTCGTTCTCCTTCACCTCGAAGTCGATGGGCAGCAGCGCCTGCGTGCGCTGCCCCTTGGTGCCGGTGAAGACGCGCGAGACGCCCTGGATGGAAAGTTGGTCGTTCATCAGAGTGCAGCCCAGGCGAACATGCGGCGGTTGAGCGCCTTGAAAGCGAAGTCGGACACCAGCCCGATGACGCCGATCACGATGATCCCGAAGATGATCTGCCCGGTGTTGAGCAAGGCCTGGCTGTCGGTGATCATGTGGCCGATGCCCGACGAGGAGCCGATGAGTTCCGCCACGATCACGTAGGTCCAGGCCCAGCCGAGCACCAGGCGCAGCGTCTCGGCAATGCCGGGCGCGGCGCCCGGGATGAGCACGCGCGCCACGATGCCGCGGCTCTTGGCGCCCAGCGTGTAGGCCGCCTCGACGAGGTCGCGCCGCGCGCCGCCCACCGTCACGGCCACCATCAGCACGATCTGGAAGAACGAACCGATGAAGATCACCAGCAGCTTCTGCATCTCGCCCAGGCCCGCCCACAGGATGAGCAGCGGAATGAAGGCCGACGCCGGCAGGTAGCGGCAGAACGAGACGAAGGGCTCGAAGAAGGCCTCCACGGCCTTCCAGGTGCCCATGGCAATGCCCAGCGGCACCGCCAGCACGGCCGCCAGCAGGAAGCCGCCGAACACGCGCCACACGGTCATGCCCACGTCGCCGAGGAAGCCGAACTCGGCGAACAGCATCCAGCCTTCCTTCAGCATGGTCACGGGGCTGGCCAGGAAGGTCGGCGGCACGAAGCCGCCGAGCGTGGCAATGGACCACACGAGCACGAAGGCCACGAAGAAGCCGAGCCCGAGCAGCACGCGGGCGCGCCCGCTGATGGGCTCGAGCGGCGCGAGCGAACGGCGCCGCGCGGGCGCGGCGGCCTGGGGGGTTGCGGCCGATGCAGGCGGCGCCGCGCGCGGCGCCACCTGCGGCAGGGCCTTACTTGACGAAGCTTGCATCGAACATGGCCGTGTAGTCTTCAGGCGCCTTGCGGATCACGCCGGCTTCCAGCAGGATGGCCGTGGCTTCCTTCATGAAGCTGGTGAGCTCGCCCGCGAAGAATTTCTGGTTGGCCGCCTTGTCCTGCCAGCGCAGGTAGGCCGACGACTTGGCGAACTGCTCGCCGGTCTGCTTGACGGCCGAGCCCATGAGCTCGTTGGCCTTGGCGGGGTCGGCCTTGATCATGTCGAGCGCCTCGAAGTACGACTTGGTGAGCGCGGCCGCGGCCTTGGCGTTGGCCTTGAGCCAGGTGGGCGCGCAGCCCACGGTGTCCATCACCATCGGGTAGTCGAGCGTGGTGGCCAGGATCTTGCCGGCGGTGGGATTGGCGCGCACGGTCGAAAGATACGGCTCGTAGGTCATGGCGGCGTCGTTCTGGCCGGCCACGAAGGCCTGGGCCGCGGGCTGCGGCTCGAGCGAGACCAGCTTCACATCCTTCAGCGTCATGCCGTTCTTGTTGAGCATCCAGGCCAGGCCGAAGTAGGGCGCGGTGCCCGGCGCGCTCACGCCGATGGTCTTGCCCTTGAGGTCGGCAAAGCCCTTCACGTCGTTGCGCACCGCGAGGCCGTCGGCGCCGTAGGACTTGTCCATCTGGAAGATCTGCACGATGGGCACGCCGTTGGCGTTCCAGGCCACATGCGTTTCCACCGTGGTGGCCGCGCACTGGATCGCGCCGGAGGCCAGCGCAAGGTGCCGGTCCTTCTGCGGAATCATCTTGAGCTCGACGTCCAGGCCGTTCTTCTTGAAGATGCCGGCCTTGTCGGCCAGCGAGAGCGGCGCAAAGCCGGTCCAGCCCGACATGCCGAGCGCGATCTTGGTTTCCTGCGCGGCGGCCGTCTGGGCCATGCCTGCTGCACACGCACCTGCTGCCAGCAGCGAAGCGACTTTCACAACTACCGTCTTGACGACCATGGGTACTCCTGGTTCTGATCTTTAAAAAAACGCAGCGATGCGCTCCCGACCACGGGCTGCGCGCGCCTCGCATTGTTGCCAAGCGCCCCAACTTGTATATACAGGATAACCCGGAAGGACCGTTTCGGTGCATTCCTTCAGCAAAATGCACCAGATTGCTGTCTATACAGGAAGGCGGCAAGGCGGGGTTCACCATTGCAAACCTCGTGCCACGTTCCTGCCGGTGCCGCTGGGGGACAATCGGCGTTTCCCGCTTTTCGCCCACCCCACCCTTCGCATCCGCTGCCTGTGTCCTCGCTCGCTCCCCTTCCCCTCGACGCCCCCGGCAGCAGCAGCGCACCCGCCGACATCCTTCACGAAGTCTTCGGCTATTCGCAGTTCCGCGGACCGCAGCAGGACATCGTCGAGCACGTGGTGGCCGGCGGCGACGCGCTGGTGCTGATGCCCACGGGCGGCGGCAAGTCGCTGTGCTACCAGATCCCGGCCATTGCGCGGCAGCGCGCGGGGCGCGGCGTCTCGGTGGTGGTGTCGCCGCTGATCGCGCTGATGCACGACCAGGTCGGCGCACTGCACGAGGCCGGGGTGAATGCGGCCTTCCTGAACTCCACGCTCGACTGGGAACAGACGCAGGACGTCGAGCGCCGCATGCTGCGCGGCGAGATCACGCTGCTGTATGCCGCGCCCGAGCGCGTGAACACGCCGCGCTTTCTCTCGCAGCTCGATTCGCTGAAGGAGCGCGGCAAGCTCTCGCTGTTCGCGATCGACGAGGCGCATTGCGTGAGCCAGTGGGGCCACGACTTCCGCCCCGAATACCGCGCGCTCACGGTGCTGCACGAGCGCTATCCGGGCGTGCCGCGCATCGCGCTCACCGCCACGGCCGATGCGCTCACGCGCGCCGACATCGTCGAGCGGCTGCAGCTGGAGGAAGCGCGCCAGTTCGTCTCCAGCTTCGACCGGCCGAACATCCGCTACACCATCGTCGAGAAGAAGGACGCCACCACGCAGTTGCTGCGCTTCATCGAGCGCGAGCACGAAGGCGATGCGGGCGTGGTCTATTGCCAGTCGCGCAAGCGCGTGGAAGACGTGGCCGTGATGCTGCAGGGCGCGGGCATCAACGCGCTGCCCTATCACGCGGGCCTGGACGCGGCGATGCGCCAGAAGCACCAGGACCGGTTCCTGCGCGAAGAGGGCGTGGTGATGGTCGCGACCATCGCCTTCGGCATGGGCATCGACAAGCCCGACGTGCGCTTTGTCGGCCACCTCGACATGCCCAAGAACATCGAGGGCTACTACCAGGAAACCGGCCGCGCGGGCCGCGACGGCGCACCGGCCGATGCCTGGATGACCTACGGCCTGCAGGACGTGGTGAACCAGCGCCGCATGATCGACGAGAGCCCCGCGGGCGAGGAGTTCAAGCAGGTGATGCGCGGCAAGCTCGACGCGCTGCTCTCGCTGGCCGAGGCGAGCGACTGCCGGCGCGTGCGCCTGCTCGGCTACTTCGGCGAGAAGAGCACGCCCTGCGGCAACTGCGACAACTGCCTGAACCCGCCGCAGGTGTGGGACGGCACCGATGCCGCGCGCAAGCTGCTCTCCACCATCTACCGCGTGCAGCAGCTCAGCGGCATCAGCTTTGGCGCGGGCCACATCATGGACATCCTGCGCGGCAAGGAAACCGAGAAGGTCAAGCAGTTCGGGCACGAGCGCATCAGCACCTTCGGCATCGGCGCGGAGTTCAGCGAAGTGCAGCTGCGCGGCGTGCTGCGCCAGCTCATCGCCACGGGCGCGCTGGCCGTCGATGCGGAAGCCTTCAACACGCTGAAGCTCACGGAAGGCTCGCGCGCGGTGCTCAAGGGCGAAGCGAACGTGACGCTGCGCGAGTCGGTTTCGTCGCCGGCCGCGCGCGGCGGCAAGCCCCGGCGCGAGAAGGCGGCGCGCGGCGCCCCGTCTCCGGCGGCCGCGGCGCTCGATGCCGACGGCCAGAAGCGCTTCGATGCGCTCAAGGCCTGGCGCGCGGAAGTGGCGCGCGAACACAACCTGCCGGCCTACGTGATCTTCCACGACGCCACGCTGGCGGCCATTTCCGAACGCGCGCCCGCGACGCTCGAAGACCTGCAGGGCATCAGCGGCATAGGCACCAAGAAGCTCGAGGCTTATGGCTCCGAAGTGCTGCGCGTCTGCAGCGCGTTCTAGCCGGGCTCGCCCCCAGCTTCAGGGCCGCAGCGCGACCGGCACGGGCCGCGTGAGCAGGTCGACGTACAGCTCGAAGAAGCGCGCGTTGTCGAACTTCTTCACCACCGTCATCTTCTGCAGCGCCGGGCCCGCGGGTTGCGAGGCGTAGCCGACGGAGCGGCCGTTGTCGGCGGCGCCGGGCTTGGCGACCACGTCGACATAGCGCTCGACGGTTTCGGTGGCATAGGCCGGATCGATCAGGTAGGCGAGCGTGAGCGTGTCCCAGATGTTCTGCGTGTAGGCCGGGTTGTTCTCGAAGCCGTTGGTGCCGCTGAAACCGTAGCCGTTGAGCTGGCGGAATACCTCGGTCACGGCGGTGGGCGTGGCCGTGTGCGCGATGCGGTCGTAGATCGGCTTGGTCAGGAACACGGTGTCGGTCACGTCCAACGGCACCACCACCTGCGGAATCGGCAGCCGCACCACGAACTGCGCGGCCTCGGGGTCGAACCACCAGTTGAACTCGGCATATTTGGTGGTGTTGCCCGGCACGTCGACCGCGCCGCCCATGTAGATGATCTTCTTGATCAGCGGCACGATCTCGGGGTTCTGCTTGACCGCCAGCGCGATGTTGGTGAGCGGGCCGATGGCCAGAATGGTGATCTCGTTCGGGTTGGCCTTCACGGTGTCGACGATGAAGTCGACCGCGCTGCTGCGCTGGAGCACCGTGTGGGTGGCAAAGCCGTCGGGCGAGGGCTTCAGGTCGGCATCGCTCCTGGGTTCGGGCGAACTCCAGGCGCCCAGGTAGCCGTCGCCGCCGGAGCCGGCCGCCATCTCGGCCTCGATGGTCGCGTAGTCGTGGTTGAAGGCGTAGTTCGCGCCCGCATAGATGCCGATGCGGTTGCCCACGCCCAGCCGCTCGACCGACTTCAGCGCGTCGGCCACGCCCTGCCTGAGCCACTGGTTGCCCGACACCACGCTGATGCCCATGACCTGCACCTTGCCCTGGGCCTGCAGCTGCGCAGCCATCACGCCGAGCTGGCCGTCGTCGCTCATGGTGTTGTAGTCGCTGTCGATGATGATCTTCTGCGCCGGAGGCGGCGCGGCGCCGAAGCCCGGTGCGAGCCCGATGCCGTCATTGCCGCTGCTGCCGCCGCCGCAGGCCGAGAGCGCCGTGGCGAGCAAGGCCGCCGCCATCCACCTGCGTCGCTGAATCCGAATCGTCATCCCGGGCTCCTTTTCGAGTGGTTTTGCCATGTAGAACTAAATGCCAAACGTTTGCGCAAACGTTTGCTTGAACTCTAAAGCGCATGCCACGGGCGTGGCAAAGCGCAAGGTTTCAAGGGGTAACCGAGGCCGGCGCCGACGCGGTTCAGCCCGGCGATGGCGCGGCTTCGATCAGGCGCATTTCGCGCAGCGGCGAGCGATGGAGCAGATAGGGCTGCTCGTCGGCCGTCCCGGATTTCTCGAGTTCCGGCTCGGACTTGGCGGAGGCCGAAACGGGGCAGGCGCCGCCGTTGCGCATCGCCAGCGCAGCCGCCAGCCGCGCCTCGGCCGGGTCGCCGAGCTGGTGGCCGAAGTCGTCGGCAACGGCGCAGTCGGGCGCGAATCCGTCGCCGTAGTCGCCGAAGTTCTTGT
Organism: Variovorax sp. SPNA7; assembly: GCF_033807855.1. NCBI lineage: Bacteria > Pseudomonadati > Pseudomonadota > Betaproteobacteria > Burkholderiales > Comamonadaceae > Variovorax > Variovorax sp. SPNA7. The sequence continues at coordinate 162,989 of NZ_CP138513.1, read as the reverse complement.
GGTTGACGCCCTGGAACTGGATCGCGAAATAGCTGGTGCCGCAGTTGTCCTGCGGAGAGAAGCCATAGGGCTTGCCGCAGGTGGTGCCGCCCACGAGATTGACCTTGACGTCGATGCCGCGCAGGCCGTTGACGACCGCTTCGCTGGCCGAGCAGGTGTCGCGGCTGACCAGCACCGTGACCTGCGAAAGGCCGAGCGTCGGCAGCGGGGCGCCGGCGCGGCTGGTGCCGAGGAACGGGTAGATGGTCTGCGCCGGCGTCAGGTGGAACGGGTTCTTGTCGTTGAACGCCAGGCGCTCGAAAACCTTGCCCGAGGTGGTGGCCGGCGAAGACACCATGGCGGCGAGGCGGTTGGCGATATCGAGCTGGCCGCCGCCGTTGTAGCGCATGTCGAGCACGAGGTCCTGCACGCCGTCCTGCTTGAACTGGTTGAAGGCATTGATGAGCTGCGGCTCGGACGTCCTGATGTGATCGTTGAAGAGCAGGTAGCCCACGCGGCCGCTGCCGGTGTCGATGGTCTTCACGTTCTGCACCGGCGTGCGCGTGATCTTTGCGGCCGCCAGCGTGATGGGCGCCTGCCGGACGCCGCCCACCTCGAACACGAAGGTGTGCGATTCGCCCACGGTCTGCGGCGAGATCGCGCGGTTGATCGCGTCGACGTTCTCGGTGCCGGTGCTGCTGACGGCATTGATGCCATCGACTTCGACGATCTTCGCGCCCCGCTGGAGGTTTGCGTTCGCGGCGGGCGAGTTCGGCTCGACGTAGGCGATGCGCATGTTGCGCGGCGGAGAACTGCGCACGATGGCGATCTCCATGCCGTAGCCCGGCGCCACGCCGTTCACCGAGAGCTGCCGGTAGCGCTCGGTGTCGTACACGTAGTGGAAGCGGTCCTTGGCCCGGCCCGAGGCCGTGAGGGCCGGGGTCTTGAGCACGCTGAAGTAGGCCACCGGCGTCGCGTAGTCGGCCGCCTTGAGGGTGGTCGGCACCTCGCCGTACCAGAGGTAGGTTTCGTCGATCCAGCCGCGCACCCAGCGCTTCTCGTCGGTCAGCGTGCCGGGCTTGTCGGGATACGGTGCCCCCGTTGCGGGATTGACGCCGGCGCGCGGCGCGGCGCACAGGCCGGCCACGGTGGCCGAGGCAAGGATGGCATCGTCGTCGCCGCCATCGCCGCCGCTGGTGGGAGGCGGCGTGCTGCCGGGCGGCGCGATGATCGGAAACCCGCCGCCTCCGCCCCCTCCTCCGCCGCCGCCGCCGCCACAGCCCGCCAGCACGCAGACGATGCCGGCCAATGCGAATGCGGCCGCAGCCGATGCGGTGAAGCGCGGCGTCGCCCGCGCGTGTCCATTGCCCAAGCTCATCGAGCCCTCCTGGTGCCCGCCGCGGCGGACGGTTTTTTTCTTTCTTGTCTGCCGCGCTCCCGCGGCCCTCTTGCTTGCTATTGCATGAAGCCGATGCCGCGCGACTCGCGCACTTCGGGCTTGATGCGGTGCTCGGCCTCGAGCTGGTCCAGGAATTCGGCGGCCGAGAACTCGACCGCAAGAATATCCGTCTGCCGCTTCACGGCCGCGAAATCCCCCGGGCACAGCTGGTGCAATGGCGCCAGCCGCGCCTTGATGTCTGCGGTGAGCAGCGCGGCGTCGCCCGCCAGCGCCTCGGTCACGAACATGCGCTCGCGCTGCGGCGCGGTGAGCGGCATGAACTTGATCTTGAAGGTGAAGCGCCGGAGCGCCGCCTGGTCGAGCCGGTCGAGCAGGTTGGTGGTGCAGATGAAGACGCCGTTGAAGCGCTCCATGCCCTGCAGCATCTCGTTGACCTCGGTCACTTCGTAGGTGCGCTGCGCGCCGCGCCGGTCCTGCAGGAAGCTGTCGGCCTCGTCGAGCAGCAGCACGGCCTTCTCGGCTTCGGCTTCCTTGAACATGGCCGCCATGTTCTGCTCGGTCTCGCCGACGTACTTGCTCATGAGGTCGCTGGCCTGCTTGATGATCAGCGGCCGCCCGATGGCCTTGGCGATGTGCTCGGCCAGCGCGGTCTTTCCGGTGCCGGGCGCGCCGTAGAAGCACAGCGTGCCGTGGCCGCGTGCCTTGATCGCCGCCACGATGCGCGGGATCTCGAAGCGGGTCTCGACGTTGAGCATGTCGAGGTCGTAGGTGGTGACGCTGCGCCGTTCGCCCGGGCCGGTGTCGAGCGTGCCGAGCGCGAGGTCGGCGTTCTTGAGCTGGCGCTCGATCAGCGCCTCCATCGAGGCGCCGTCCTCTGTCTGTGCCAGCCCCGCAAAGCGCACCGCGGTGCGGATCTGCGCGGGCGTGAGGCCCTTGCGCTCGGCCAGCTTGGCGGTGAAGGCCTCGGACACGACGATGCCTTCGAGCGTCTTCTTCACGAGCTGCTCGCGCGCACCGGGCGGCGGCGACTTGAGTTCCAGGTGGTAGGCGAATCGGCGCCGGAACGCGGGGTCGATCTGCTCGATGCGGTTGGTGACCCACAGCGTGGGCACCGGGTTGGCCTCGAGGATCTGGTTGACCCAGGCCTTGCCGCTCACGCTGCCGCTGGTGGGCGCGGGAATCTGCTCGGCGCGCGCCATGAACTGCGCGGCCTCGGTGCTGATGGGCGGGAACACGTCCTCGACCTCGTCGAACAGCAGCGCGGCCTGCGCGCTGCCCTTGAGGAACACCTGCGCGATCTGCAGCGAGCGGTAGCGGTCGCGGCCGCTCAGCGAGTTGCCGTCGCGGTCGGCATATTCGACCTCGAACAGCTCCAGCCCCGCCGCCTGCGCCACCACCTTGGCGAGCTCGGTCTTGCCGGTGCCGGGCGGCCCGTAGAGCAGCACGTTGACGCCGGGCTCCTTGCGCGCCACCGCCGCGCGCAGCAGCGTGACGAGCATCTGCGCGTCTTCCTCGACGAAGGAGAAGTCGTGCGTGGTGAGCGCGCTCTTGGCCGAGGGCCGCGTGAACACGGCCATCAGTTCGTTGTGGTCGCGGTACTCGCGCATCAGCACCGGCGGCAGCTTCTCGCTGACCTTCATGAGGTCGGCCAGGTCGGTGATGTTGTGCTCGGAGATCAGGTTCTCGACCAGGCCGATGCGCTCCAGCCGCGAGCCCGCGCGCAGGGCCTCGCCCACTTCGGTGGCGTTGACGCCCGCGATGTCGGCAATGGCGGCATAGGCCTCGGGCGCGTTGTTGACCTTGAACTCGACCAGCAGCGAGCGCAGGTCGCGCTGGTAGCGCGCGAGCGTGCCGTAGAGCAGCAGCGCGCGCTCGGCCTTGTTGAGCTGCAGGAGGCCCGCGAGCGCATCGATGTTCTTCTCGACCAGCGTCGACTGCTTGCGCAGCGCATGCGTGAGCCAGTCGCGCGTGACGGCCAGCACCGAGAGCAGGTCCTTGGGGTAGTCCTTGGCGTATTCGTCGAGGTAGAAGAACAGCGTGCCTTCCTCGTAGGGCCCGCGCCACACGCCATGCCGCTCGAGCAGCGTGCGGCCGTCGAAATTCTCCACGCCCTTCCAGGCCTCGTTGCCGGCGCAGCGCCGGCCCAGGAATTCGCGCAGCCGCTGCAGCACCGGCGCCGGCCACACCAGGTGGCGGCCGGTGAGCGAGAGCAGGCCGTTGATGTCGCGGCGCACATTGAAGCGCGGGCCCTGCTTGGCGGCCAGCGTGAGCACGAAGTGCGAGCACATGAGCTCGAGCACCGGCGCACCCTTGAGCCCAGGCGACGGCAATGCCTGCCCGCGTACCGCAGCAGCCACTACATCGACACCCGCACGCTTGACCATCGGACAACCTCCAGACGAGGAACTTCTTGGGGCGACCATAACGCAGACTTTTGGCTTCGGGAAGACGCGGAAGCGGTAAAAACCCTGATGACGCGATTCCAGCCACAATGCCCGCCATGGTCGGAATCGAAGAAATCCGGCGCGCCGCGGCGCGTCTCGAGGGTCAGGTGCTCAATACGCCCTGCGTCGAATCGCGCACGCTCTCCGAGATCGTGGGCGCGCAGGTCTACCTGAAATTCGAGAATCTGCAGTTCACATCCTCGTTCAAGGAGCGGGGGGCGTGCAACAAGCTGGTCGATCTCCTGGAAGCCGATACGCGCGGCGGCAGCGGCAAGGAAGCAACGCGGGGCGTGGTGGCCATGTCGGCCGGCAACCACGCCCAGGGCGTGGCCTACCACGCGCAACGGCTCGGCCTGCGTGCGCTCATCGTGATGCCGCGCTTCACGCCCGGCGTGAAGATCGAGCGCACGCGCGGCTTCGGCGCCGAGGTGGTGCTGCACGGCGACACGCTCGACGCGGCGCGCGCGCACGCGCTGGAGCTGGCCGAACGCGAAAGGCTGACCTTCGTCCACCCCTATGACGACGAGGCCATCATCGCGGGCCAGGGCACCGTGGCGCTCGAAATGCTCGATGCGGTGCCGGACCTCGACACGCTGGTGGTGTCGGTCGGCGGCGGCGGGCTGATCGCGGGCATGGCGATCGCGGCGCGCGAGCGCAAGCCCGGCATCGAGATCGTCGGCGTGCAGACCACGCGCTTTCCGGGCATGGTGAATGCCGTCAAGGGCACCCAGCACCTGCAGGGCAAGAGCACCATCGCCGAAGGCATCGCGGTCGGAACGCCCGGCGTGCTGACGCGGGAAATCATCGCCCAGCATGTCGACGACCTGCTGCTGGTCGACGAAGGCGACATCGAGCAGGGCGTGCTGATGCTGCTCGAAATCGAGAAAACCCTGGTCGAGGGCGCGGGCGCGGCCGGCCTGGCGGCGCTGATCCGCCATCCGGGGCGCTTCAAGGGCAAGCGCGTGGGCCTGGTGCTGTCGGGCGGCAACATCGACCCGCTGCTGCTGGCGGCCATCATCGAGCGCGGCATGGTGCGGGCCGGCCGGCTGGCGCGCGTGCGCGTGAGTGCGCGCGATGTGCCGGGCTCGCTGGCCCAGATCACGGCCACTGTGGCGGAAGCGGGCGCTAACGTCGATGAGGTTCATCACCAAAGAGCGTTTACCATGCTGGCAGCCCAGAACGTCGACATCGAGCTGGTGCTGCAGACCCGCGGGCGGGCGCACCTGGCCAGCGTGCTGGGCGCGCTGCACGACGCCGGTTTCGAGGCCGAGGAGCAGCACTGAAGGGGGCTCGCAACCCCCTAGACCGTGCTGCCGGGGGCCGCCGGTAAAATGGCCGCAGTTTTTGTATTTGCGTATTCGAGGTAATTCAATGTCCAACCCCACTCCCGTCGAGCCCGGCCACGCCGCCGCCGTTGAAGAAGACGCCGTCGAATCGATCGTGCACCTGATGCCGATCGTGCTCCCGTTGGCTGGCGGCGTGCTGATGCTGCTGCTGGCATCCATCGCTGTCTACTTGGCCTGACAGCCGTTTGCGTCTTCGTCCGCGGGCCGTGCGGCCCGCGTTGACGCAGTCTCCCGAAGCGAAAACGTTTTCTCAAACGGACCTCCGCGCCATCGCAGACGCGGCGTCCCGTTCGGAAAGACGATTTTTTCAACTTAGGAGATTTCCGATGAACGCACCCACGATGCAGGGCCTCGCCATCCAGGCACCCTCATACGTCAAGAACGCAAAACTGATTGCCTGGGTGGCCGACATGGCCGCGCTTTGCAAACCCGAGGCCATTCACTGGTGCGACGGGAGCAAGGAAGAGTACGACCGCCTCTGCCAGCAACTGGTCGACGCGGGCACCTTCAAGAAGCTCAATCCGGCCAAGCGCCCCAACTCCTTCCTCGCGGCGTCCGACCCGAGCGACGTGGCGCGCGTCGAGGACCGCACCTTCATCTGCTCCGAAAAGAAGGAACACGCCGGCCCCACCAACAACTGGATGGCCCCGGCCGAAATGCGCGCCACGCTGCAGCCGCTGTTCGACGGCTGCATGAAGGGCCGCACGATGTACGTGGTGCCGTTCAGCATGGGCCCGCTGGGCTCGCCCATTGCCCACATCGGCATCGAGCTTTCCGACAGCCCTTACGTGGCGGTGAACATGCGCATCATGACGCGCATGGGCAAGGCCGTGTACGAAGTGCTCGGCGCCGACGGCGAGTTCGTGCCCTGCGTGCACACCGTGGGCGCCCCGCTCGAGGCCGGCCAGAAGGACGTGACCTGGCCCTGCAACAAGACCAAGTACATCGTCCACTACCCGGAAACGCGCGAGATCTGGAGCTACGGTTCGGGCTACGGCGGCAATGCGCTGCTGGGCAAGAAGTGCTTCGCGCTGCGCATCGCCTCCACCATGGGCCGCGACGAGGGCTGGCTGGCCGAGCACATGCTGATCCTGGGTGTGACCTCGCCCGAGGGCAAGAAGTACCACGTGGCCGCCGCGTTCCCCTCGGCCTGCGGCAAGACCAACTTCTCGATGCTGGTGCCCCCGGCCGGCTTCGACGGCTGGGAAGTAACGACCATCGGCGACGACATCGCCTGGATCAAGCCCGGCAAGGATGGCCGCATGTACGCCATCAACCCCGAGGCGGGCTACTTCGGCGTGGCCCCCGGCACCAACCTCAAGACCAACCCCAACTGCCTCAAGAGCCTGGACCGCGACGTGATCTTCACCAACGTGGCGCTCACCGACGATGGCGACGTCTGGTGGGAAGGCCTCGAAGACGACGTGCCCGGCAAGAAGCTGCCCGAGCACCTGATCGACTGGCAGGGCAAGGACTGGACGCCTCAGATCGCCAAGGAAACCGGCGCCAAGGCCGCGCACCCCAACTCGCGCTTCACCGTGGCCGCCACCAACAACCCGGCGCTGGATCCGGCCTGGGACGACCCCGCCGGCGTGCCGATCGACGCCTTCATCTTCGGCGGCCGCCGCTCGACCACGGTGCCGCTGGTCACCGAAGGCCGCAACTGGACAGAAGGCGTCTACATGGCCGCCACCATGGGTTCGGAAACCACCGCCGCCATCGTCGGCCAGGTGGGCGTGGTGCGCCGCGACCCGTTCGCCATGCTCGCTTTCATGGGCTACAACATGAGCGACTACTTCCAGCACTGGCTCGACCTGGGCAAGAAAGTCGAGGCTTCGGGCGCCCGGCAGCCGCGCATCTACACGACCAACTGGTTCCGCAAGGGGCCGGATGGCAAGTTCGTCTGGCCCGGCTACGGCGAGAACATGCGCGTGCTGAAGTGGATCATCGATCGCATCGAAGGCAAGGCCCAGGGCGTGGACCATGTCTTCGGCGTGAGCCCGCGCTACGAAGACCTGAACTGGACCGGCCTGGAATTCAGCGCCGAGCAGTTCGCCACCGTCACCAGCATCGACAAGGCCGCTTGGGAAGCCGAACTGAAGCTGCATGCCGAGCTGTTCCAGCAGCTGGCGCACCACCTGCCGAAGGAGCTGCCGGAAACCAAGGCGGCCATCGAGCAGCGCTTGGCGGCCTGACGCCGGTCCTCGGCTCTTGTGCGGCCTGTCCGCACACGCAAAAAAAGCCGCCCGGGTGGGCGGCTTTTTCATTGAACGGCCGGCGGCTCGCGCCGATCGATCAGTAGTAGCGCGAGCTGTTCATGCGGCGCATGGCTTCGTAGAGCGTCGGCATGCGCGCTTCGCTGGAGCGTGCGGCCACGCGGGCCACGGCGTCCACCTTGGCGGCAGTAGCGACGGAAACCTTGCCTTCGGACTGCTGGCGCCACGTGGCGGCCTGCAGTTCCTGCATCACGCGCGGGTCGTTCTGGGCGGTTTCCAGGAAGCGGGCGTCGGCGCGGGCCGAGGCACGGCGCGCGGCGGCTGCGTTCCAGGCACCGGCCACGCGGGCCAGGGGAGCGCGCAGCGAGCCGGCAAACAGCGCGGCAATACCGAAAGCGGCGCCGCAAAGCACGGTCCAGGCGGCGAGCAGCGCGCCTTCGTCCCAGTTGGAAACGAGCTTGTCGGCCACCACCATCACCGCCGCGACGACGGCGACGATCAGCAGGGCGATCAACGGACGCGAACCGTTCGCGCCGGCGCGTGCGGCCTTGATCTGGCCGAACAGGATCTCGGCGCGCTGGACGCCGGGATGGACAGTGGGTTGGTCTACGTGGACAAAGCTGGTCATGATGAATCCCTCCGTGGGACGAATGGCTGGTGCCGATGGGGAGATATTAGGGTTTGCCCTGATGTTTTGCCACTTTATCTTTCTGATGTTTATCATTCACATCACTGATGGACGTCAACTTTCGCACACTCGACCTCAACCTGCTTCGCGTCTTCGACGAGGTGATGGCGGAGCGCAACCTCACGCGCGCCGCGCGCAACCTGTCGATCACCCAGCCCGCCGTGAGCAATGCGCTGCGCCGCCTGCGCGAAGTGCTCGGCGACGAACTGGTGCGCCGCTCCGGCGCGGGCGTCGAGCCCACGCCGCGCGCGCTGGCGCTCTGGCCCACGGTGCGCGACGCGCTGCGCCAGCTGCAGCACACGCTGGCGCCGGGCGAGTTCGACGCAGCGACCGCGGACACCACCTTCCTCCTGGCCATGGCCGACGCCACCGCCGCCGAGCTCATTCCCGGGCTGGTCCGGATCGTGGAGAAGGAAGCGCCCGCTATCTCGCTGCGCGTGCTGCCGCTGACCACCCGCGATCCGCGGCGGATGCTGGAGCAGGAAGAAGTCGACATGGCGATCGGCTACTTTCCGGCCGTGATCGCGAGCCTGGCGGCGCGCGGGCAGTCGGGCGTGGGGGTGGCGTTCGAGACCCAGCGGCTCTACCTGGGGCAGTACGTCTGCGTGATGCGGCGCGGCCATCCGCTGGCGAATGCGCCGCTCACGCTGGACGACTATTGCGCCGCGCGGCACCTGCTCGTGAGCTTTTCGGGGCGTCCCTACGGCTTCATCGACCAGACGCTGGGCGCGCTGGGGCGCGAGCGGCGCATCGTGGTGACCGTGAACCAGTTCTTCACGGCCGGCCGGGTGGTCGCCAATTCGGACCTGCTGACGGTGCTGCCGCGCCATTTCGTGACCGTGACCGGCATTGACGAGCAGCTGGTGCTGCGCGACCTGCCGTTCGACCAGCCGATGGTGCACGTCGACGCCATCTGGCATCGGCGCGCCCAGCACGGGCATGCGCACGAGTGGCTGCGCACCGCGCTGCTGCGCTCCGCCGCGGCGGCCTTTGCGGATTCGGTCCTCGGGCAGAAGGTGCCCGGATGACCGGAGGTTTTCAGCGGATGACCGAGAGCCAGGCGCTGGCGGCCGCGCGCAGTTCCTGCGCGTGATGCGCGCCGCGGCCGGCGCGGACATCGGCGCTTTCCATCAGCGCGGCGGCGTGGCTGGCCGGGACGTTGGCGGTGGAAGAACGGAAGAAACGGGCCACTTGGGCAATGAGGCTGAACATGACAGTGCGCTGCTTTTGGCTGCGCTGGAGTGGTTGATGTCCCAAGAATAGGGGTTATCCCTAATATTGAAAGCCCGACTTCATGCGCTTTGTGCATGGGCTGATTCCCCTAGACTGGCTGCACGATGAGCAAGATGAAGCTGCAACTGCTGTCCGACCTGCACCTGGAGTCCCACCCCCGCTTCCAGGCCGAGCCCGCGCCCGGCGCGGACATGCTGGTGCTGGCGGGCGACATCGGCTCCTACCAGGAAGGCTCGCGCCTGACGGACACCGACTTCGGCCTGGGGCGCTTTTCGCCCCGCAACGGCTGGCCCGTGCCCGTGATGTACGTGCCGGGCAATCACGAATACGACAACGCCGATTTCGACCAGACCCACGAGCGCCTGCGCGCGCTGTGCCAGGAGCTCGACATCCTTTGGCTGGAGCGGGAGACCCTGGTGATCGACGGCATCCGCTTCATCGGCACGACGCTCTGGGCCGACTTCGATGCGCTGGTGGAGCCCACCGACGGCCTGGCCGACGCGCTCAAGAAGCGCGGCAAGGCGATGCGCGCGGCCGACTTCTACCTGGAGAAAGCCGCCACGGTGCGCCACGGCCAGCCCTTCATGGCCGGCGCCATGCGGGAACAGGCACTGGCCTGCCAGGCCTGGCTCGAACAGGCGCTGGCCGAGCCTTTCGACGGCACCACGGTCGCCATCACGCATTTCGCGCCCAGCCTTGCGAGCGCCGATCCGCGCTACGGCCTCACGCCCGGCACGGCCGGCTTCTGCAATTCGCTCGATGCGCTGCTGCCGCGCGCCCGGCTGTGGCTGCACGGCCACCTGCACTGCCCCTTCGACTACGTGAAGGACGGCTGCCGCGTGGTGGCCAACCCGCTCGGCTACAAGGGCAAGGGCGAACAGGAAGGCTTTCGCCCGGACCTGCTGATCGAAGTGCCCTGAGCGCGCGCTACAGCAGCCCTACAGCAGCTCTTCGCCCACGATCGGCAGCAGCAGCCAGTTCTTGAAGCGCAGCCAGAGAAACTCGCCGGGCTCGTCCTCGTGGACGATGTCGCCGCCGTCGTCGTCGTATTCCAGCCATTGCACCCGGCGGCCGTTGGGTGCCAGCCGCAGCCGGTAGCCCAGGCTCACGCGCCCTGCGCTCAAGAGCTTTTCGTAGTCGGCCACCAATTCCGGGCTGTCGATCACCAGGCCCATCTCGGTGTTGACCGCGGCGGAGCGGCGATCGAGGTTCATCGAGCCGATGAAGAAACGGTCGTCGTCGATCACCGCGAGCTTGGCGTGCAGGCGGCTGATCGACTGGCCGAAGTCGCCGAAGTGCCCCGAGCGCCTGGTGAGCATCGGCGCGATCTCGTAGATGGTGACGCCGATCTTCAGCATGTCGGCGCGGTAGCGTTCGTAGCCCGCGTAGGCCAGCGGCTCGTCGGTGGCGCCGAGCGAATTGGTCACCACCGTGATGCGGCCGCCGCGCTCGATCGCGGCCTTCATCATGGCCATGCCGGGCGGACCAGGAATGAAGTACGGCGAGGCGATCTTGACCTCGCGCTTGCCCGAATTGATGACGCCCAGCGCACCCTCGTTCACGCTGCCCGCATAGGCGGCCCCGGGCGTGCGCGTGATCTTTGCGGGATCGTCCACGAACAGCGTGAACGGCGCCCAGCGCAGCTCGACCTTGCCGGTGGTCAGCTGCTCGCCCACGGGCGACCTGTCCATCACGTCGCGCTGGCGAATCCGCACGTCGGGCTGCGCGGTGCTGGCGATGGCGTCGAAGCGGTTCTGCGCCTCGTCCACCGCCATGCGCAGCGGCGCGATGCGCTCGATCGGCCACGCATGCTCGCTGTTCCAGTAGCGGTCGAAGCCTTCAGACATCTGGCGCACCACCGGCCCGCCGGAAAGCACGTCCATGTCGATGAAGTTCGCCGCCGTGCTGCGCATGAAGTATTCGTTGGCGATGTTGCGGCCGCCCGAGATGGCAAAGCTGTTGTCGGCCACCAGCAGCTTGTTGTGCATGCGGTGGTTGATGCGGCCGAAATCGGCCAGCGAGAACAGGATCCGCAGCGCGAGCGAGTCGGCCCGCGAAGGCAGCGGATTGAACAGCCGCACCTCGACGTTCGGAAAGGCCGAGAGCGTGCTGAACACCTCGTCCTCCCCGGCCGTGTAGAGGTCGTCCACCAAGAGGCGCACCCGAACGCCGCGTGCCGCCGCGTCGCGCAGTTCGCGCAGCAGCAGCAGGCCGACGTCGTCGTTCTGGATCAGGTAGTACTGCACGTCGAGCGACTTCTCGGCATGCCGCGCAAGCGAGATACGGGCGTCGAAGGCAAAGGCCGCCTCCGGCAGCAACCGAAAGCCCGACAGCGATGCGGCCCCCTGCGGCGCGTCCTGCCGTGCCATCTGGCCGAGCGCCGTGTCGGCGACGTCGGTGATGGCCGCCGCGGGCGCGCGCGGCGAGGGCGGCGGCAGGCCCGCGCAGCCCGCCAGCCACGCCAGGGCCACGGCGGCCCACACCAGGGCCGCGAGCCTGCGGATCGAGGAAGAGGCTGCCATGGCCCGCACTGTAGCCCGCGGCGGGCGCGGGCGCAGCCCTATGATCGCCCTCACAAAAAAGGAAAAGGACACGCGTGCTCAACGGCTTGTGGCTGGGTTTCTTCGGGGTGGCGATGCTGGCGGCGCTCGGGCGCTGGCTCGTGGGCGGCGATCCGGCGGTCTTCGCGGCCATCGTCGAAAGCCTGTTCGCGATGGCGCGGCTCGCGGTCGAGGTGATGGTTCTGCTGTTCGGCACGCTCACGCTGTGGCTCGGCTTCCTGCGCATCGCGGAGGCCGCGGGGCTGGTGGGCTGGCTTGCGCGCCTGCTCGGTCCGCTCTTCAGGCGGCTCATGCCGGGCGTGCCCGCGGGGCATCCGGCGCTCGGCCTCATCACGATGAACTTCGCGGCCAATGCGCTCGGGCTGGACAACGCGGCCACGCCCATCGGCCTCAAGGCCATGCGCGAACTGCAGCGGCTCAACCCCGACCCGGTCACGGCCACCAACGCGCAGATCCTGTTCCTGGTGCTCAACGCGTCTTCGCTCACGCTGCTGCCCGTGACGATCTTCATGTACCGCGCGCAGCAGGGCGCGAGCGATCCGACGATGGTGTTCCTGCCGATCCTGCTGGCCACCAGCGCATCGACGCTCGTGGGCCTGCTCGCGGTGGCGGTGGCGCAGCGCCTGCGGCTGTGGGACCCGGTGGTGCTGGCCTACCTGGTGCCGGGCGCGCTGCTGCTGGGCGGCTTCATGGCGCTTTTGGGCACGCTCTCGGCGGCGGCCATTGCGTCGCTCTCGTCTCTCATGGGCAATCTCGTGCTGTTCGGCGTGATCATCGTGTTCCTGCTGGCCGGCGCGATCCGCCGCATCAAGGTCTACGAATGCTTTGTCGAGGGCGCGAAGGAAGGCTTCGACATTGCGAAGAACCTGCTGCCTTACCTGGTGGCAATGCTGTGCGCGGTCGGCGTGCTGCGCGCCTCAGGCGCGCTGGACTTCGTGCTCGGCGGGCTGCGCTGGCTGGTGAGCGCGGGCGGCTGGGATGCGCGTTTTGTCGACGCCATGCCCACCGCACTGGTCAAGCCCTTCTCGGGCAGCGCGGCGCGCGCGATGCTGATCGAGACCATGAAGACCCAGGGGGTGGACAGTTTTCCCGCGCTGGTGGCGGCCACCATCCAGGGCAGCACCGAAACCACCTTCTACGTGCTGGCGGTGTACTTCGGCGCGGTCGGCATCCAGCGCGCGCGGCATGCGGTGGCCTGCGCGCTCACGGCCGAGCTGGCGGGCGTGGTCGCGGCCGTCGCGGTGTGCTACTGGTTCTTCGGCTGAGCGCCGCGAAACCGGCCCTCGCGAGCGGGGCGATGCGGCCCGGCCGAGCAGCCCGCCGTGCGCTGAGCCAAAATGGTCCTCCGCCGCCCAACGCACAGCCTCTTCCGTGACCACCTCCCGCCGAGCCAAGCCGCCCACCTTTTCGCCCAGCGAGTTCCGCGAAGCGCTCGGCATGTTCGCCACCGGCGTGACCATCGTCACCGCGCGCTCGGCCGAGGGTGCGCTGGTCGGCCTCACGGCCAACTCGTTCAATTCGGTGTCGCTCGCGCCGCCGCTGGTGCTGTGGAGCCTGGCGCGCGCGGCCGGCTCGATGCCGGCGCTCAGCGCCGGCTCGCACTACGCCATCAACATCCTGGCAGCCAACCAGAAGGGGCTGGCCGAGCGCTTCGCCACCAAGAACATCGACCGCTGGGCCGACGTGGCGTTTACCGAAGGCCTGGGCGGCGCACCGGTGCTGGCCGGCGCGGCCGCGAGCTTCGAATGCTTCAACCGCAGCCGCTACGACGAAGGCGACCACGTGATCTTCGTGGGCGAGGTGGAGCGCTGCACCCACAACGCCGGCGCCTCGCCGCTGCTGTTCCACGGCGGGCGCTTCTACACGGAACATCCCTTGTGAGCCGCGGCGCCGCGTTCATGTGCATGTCGCTGCTGCTGCTGGCTGCGCAGAACGTGGCGGCGCAGGAGCCGGCAGCACCGCTCAAGCAGAACTGGTTCGACGATCCGTTCTTCCAGGTTTCCGCCGGCCTGCCCGCCTGCGCCATGCCCGAAGGCCCGTTCTACACCGCCGAGGAGCGCCGCGCCCAGACCCATTCGCGGCTGGAGCGCGGCACCAGCTGCTGGCTCGCGGGCCAATGCACCGACAGCAACGCATACCGCTACGACAAGCCGCTCGCACCCAAGGTGCGCGCCGCGCTCTCGGCCGTGCCGGGCGTGCAGAAGGCGAGCGTGTGGGTGATGATCCAGCGCCGCTGGGTCTACCTGCAGGGCTGCGTGCCCTCGGCCGCGGTGGCCAGGAAGCTCGAACGCGCCGCGCGCGCGGTGCCCGATGTCGAGACCGTGGTGGCCGACCTGATGGTCGGCACGCGGGGCAAGCCGCCGTATCCGGTGGCCGGCCGGTGAGATCCGCCCCTGAAACGCGGCGCATTCGCCCGCGCAGCCGCGTCGCGTTCGGCATGCATCAGGACGGGTGCGTTTCGAGGTTGAGCACAACAACGCCGATGACGATCATGGCCACTCCGGCAAGCCGCGGGAGCGTCGTCGATTCGCCGAACCAGAGAATGCCGAGTGCCGCCGTCAATGCGGTGCCGCTGCCCGCCCACACCGCGTAGGCCAACCCGACTTCCAGGTGCCTGACGGCGATCGACATGAGCCAGATTGCCGCCGCATAGCAGACCCCGACCACCAGCGACGGCGTGAGGCGCGTGAATCCATCTGCATGGCGAAGCGCGATCGTTCCTGCAACCTCCGCCGCGATGCTGGCTGCAAGCAGCAGCCAGGAGAAGGCCTGTGGGGCCATGGGATACCTCTCGGACTCCGCACCTGTACCGGGTGCGGAGCAACGAGACGAAGGAGCGGTACCCGAAACGAAAGCCGAATGCTAACGGAGGCTCACACGCTACGATCATCGGTCCTGGGCTTTGTTGCCGCATGCAAGACCGAAGCCCATCGACGAGACACGAATGATCCAGCGCAAGACCCATCTCGACTCCCTCGCCATCGGCCTTCTGATCGCATGCTGCGCGTTCTGGGGCCTGCAGCAGATCCTCATCAAGACCACTGTCGCCGAAGTGCCGCCGCTCTGGCAGGCCTCGGTGCGCATGGCGGGCGCCGTGGTGCTGCTGTGGCTCTGGTGCCTGTGGCGCCGCGTGCCGCTGTTCGAGCGCGACGGCACGCTGCCGGGCGGGCTGCTGGTGGGCCTCTTGTTCGCGGGCGAGTTCGCCTGCATCTACCTGGGGCTGCAGCACACCTCGGCCTCCAGGCTCACGGTGTTTCTCTACACCGCGCCGTTCTGGGTCTCGCTGCTGCTGCCGCGCTGGGTGCCCGCCGAGCGCCTGCGCGGCCTGCAGTGGCTGGGCCTGGGCATCGCCTTTGCGGCGGTGTTGTTCGCGTTCAGCGAAGGCTTCGGGCATTCGAGCTCGGGCCAGCTGCTCGGCGATGCGATGGCGATCGTCGGCGGCATGCTCTGGGGCCTGACCACGCTGGCGCTGCGCACCACGCGGCTCGCCACCGCGAGCGCCGAAAAGGCCCTGTTCTACCAGGTGGCGGTGACCGCGGCCGTGTGCCCGCTGCTGTCGCTGGCGCTCGGCGAAAGCTGGGGCTTCTCGTATTCGGCCTGGGCATGGACCTCGATCGGCCTGCAGACCGTGATCGGCGCCTTCGCGAGCTATCTCACCTGGATGTGGCTGCTGCGGCACTACCCCGCCACGCAGATGTCGTCGTTCAGCTTTCTCACGCCGCTGTTCGCGCTGGTGTTCGGCGTGGTGCTGCTCGGCGAGCCGCTCACGCTGCAATTGATGCTGGCACTGGCGGGCGTGGGCCTGGGCATCGTGATGGTCAACCGGCGAAAGGCGCGGACATGAAAGACTCAGGCTTCCAGCCGGTGCTCGACGACATCGTCGCCGCCCTGAGGCCGCTGCTGGGCACGGCCGGCACGGTGGCCAGCTACATTCCGGCGCTGGCCTGCATCGATGCGCGCCAACTCGGCATTGCGCTGCGCACCTGCGACGGCAACGAGGCCTTCGCGGGCGATGCCGAAACGCCGTTCTCGATCCAGAGCGTGTCCAAGCTCTTCACGCTGACGCTGGCCATGCAGCGCATGGGCGACGCGCTGTGGGAGCGCATCGGCCGCGAGCCTTCGGGCAACCCGTTCAACTCGCTGGTGCAGCTGGAGAACGAGCACGGCAAGCCGCGCAATCCGTTCATCAATGCAGGCGCCATCGCCGTGGCCGACCGGCTCGTGAGCCAGGCGCTGCAAGCCGGCGGCAGCGCCAAGGCCGACATCCTTGCGCTGATGGGCAGCCTGTGCGGCGAGCCGATCTCTTTCGACGACGAAGTGGCACGCTCCGAGGCCGCGACCGGCTTTCGCAACATCGCGCTCGCCAACTTCATGAAGAGCTTCGGCAAGATCGACAACGACGTGGCTGTGGTGCTCGACACCTACTTCCACCAGTGCGCGCTGCGCATGAGCTGCCGCCAGCTGGCGCGCGCGGCGGCCTTCCTGTGCCGCGACGGAGCGCATCCGATCGACGGCCGGGCCGAGGTGACCGGCGAGCGCCAGACGCGGCGCATCAACGCGCTGATGCTCACCTGCGGAACCTACGACGCCGCGGGCGACGTGGCGTTCTCGATCGGCCTGCCCTGCAAGAGCGGCGTGGGCGGCGGCATCGTGGCCGTGGTGCCCGACCGGCTCACGCTGTGCGTGTGGTCGCCGGCGCTGGACGCCACCGGCAACTCGCTGCTCGGGATGAAGGCGCTGGAACTGTTCGTGGCGCGGACCGGGCTGTCGGTCTTCTGAGCGGCGCGTGCGGCTCGGGGCGCAGGCCCGGGCGAAAATGGGCCACACACGAACCCGAGCATCCGAATGACCGAAGCCACAGACTCCACCGACTCCGACTCCCTCGCCCTGCACGAACCCCGCCTCTGGCGCGACGGCCAATGGACCGCCCGCGTCATCAAGAACGAGGAAGACGACGGCTGGGCCGTCGAGATGACGCGCCACGGCGACCCCGAGCCGGCGCTGGTCGGCCCCTGGACCATGGGCCGCGACAAGAAGAATCCGAAGCCGCTCGACGGACCCGCCTTCTCCACGCTGGTGAAGACCGCCGCCGAGGTGATCCGCCGCCACGAGCAGCAGCTGCACGCCACGCTCAACAAGAGCGTGACGGTCACGGCGCAGGGCGGCCGGCGCATTCGCGTGTCGCTCGCCATCGTGCCCGACGAGGACAACCCCTCGGCCACGCTGAGCGCACATGACGACGAAGACGACAGCGAACTCGCGAGCGTCAACGTCTCGCCTGCCTTCAAGCTCTCGTCCGGCAGCGCCGCCGGCTGGATCGAAGCCGACTTCGCCCGCCCGCGTTAATCGGCAGCGTTAACCGGCCGCGCTCACGGCAGCGCCGCGCCGGTGTGCGCGCGAGTACCACACGTCCTGCGTATCCGCCAATAAGCGAAAGAACGTATGTTCACGCAGGGGTGAGTTGAGAAGAATCCGCCCCAACGAGCAATCGTTTTCAGTCCTTCATTCATACGACCCCCGCTGCCAGTGCTGCCGGCGAGGGGTCGGGCAACAAAGCCCGAACCGGTTTCAACACCGGTTCGGGCTTTTTTGTTTTTCGGTCGCAACGAAGCCTTTTCAGAACGGATGCGCGCCATCCGGTGGCGCAGCTTTGGCCGCCCGAGTGAGGAAGTTTCCTTCTTTCCCTTCAACCACCCCTACCAGGAGCAGCGTCATGAGACATGGTGATATTTCGAGCAGCAACGATTGCGTCGGCGTCGCGGTCGTCAACTACAAGATGCCCCGCCTGCACACCAAGGCCGAGGTGCTCGACAACGCACGCAAGATCGGCGAGATGCTGGTCGGCATGAAGAAGGGCCTGCCGGGCATGGACCTGGTGATCTTTCCCGAGTACTCGACGCACGGGATCATGTACGACGCCAAGGAGATGTACGACACCGCGTCCGCGATCCCCGGCGAGGAGACCGCGATCTTCGCGGACGCCTGCCGCCGCGCCAACGTGTGGGGCGTGTTCTCTCTGACCGGCGAGCGCCACGAGGAGCACCCAAACAAGGCGCCCTACAACACGCTGATCCTCATGAACAACCAGGGCGAGATCGTCCAGAAGTACCGCAAGATCATGCCGTGGGTGCCCATCGAGGGCTGGTACCCGGGCGACTGCACCTACGTGAGCGACGGCCCCAAGGGCATGAAGATGAGCCTGATCATCTGCGACGACGGCAACTATCCCGAGATCTGGCGCGACTGCGCGATGCGCGGCGCCGAACTCATCATCCGCTGCCAGGGCTACATGTACCCGGCCAAGGAACAGCAGATCCTGGTGTCCAAGGCCATGGCCTTCATGAACAACACCTACGTGGCGGTGGCCAACGCGGCGGGCTTCGACGGCGTGTACTCGTACTTCGGCCACTCGGCGCTCATCGGCTTCGACGGCCGCACGCTCGGCGAATGCGGCGAGGAAGAGATGGGCATCAACTACGCCGAACTCTCGATGGGCCTGATCCGCGACGCGCGCAAGAACGGCCAGTCGCAGAACCATCTGTTCAAGCTGGTGCACCGCGGCTACACCGGCACCATCAACTCGGGCGACGGCGACAAGGGCGTAGCGGCCTGCCCCTACAACTTCTACACGCAGTGGATCAACGACCCCGAGGGCACCAGAGAGATGGTGGAGTCGTTCACGCGCAGCACGGTCGGCACGCCCGAATGCCCGATCGATGGCATTCCGAACGAGCCGGCCAAGCATCGCTGACCGGGCGACCGGCCCTTCCACTTCAAACCACAAAAGGTACGCCATGACACAGACGCATGTCGACGACAAGGTACTCGGCGAAGAGTACGAGCACGACCCGGTTCCGCTCTCGAAGCGGCGCAGCACCTTCTCGGTCTCGATGGTGTGGCTCGGGTTTCCGATGATCATCACCGGCGCAATGACCGGCTCCATCCTGGTGGCGGGCATGGGCTTCCAGTCCGCGCTGCTCGCGATGATCGTGGGCAACCTGCTGATGTTCGCGTACGTGGGGTCGCTGGGCGTGCTGGGCACGGCACGCGGCCACAACTTCGCGCTGCTCGCCAGCGCGAGCTTCGGCAGGAAGGGCTACGTTTTCGCCTCGGGCCTGCTGTCGACCTTGCTGCTGGGCTGGTACGCGGTGCAGACCGGCATCACGGGCAACCTGATGCACACCGCGTTCAAGTTCGACTACCTGACGATGACGATCGCCGCGGGCGTGCTGTACGTCGGCATCACATTCGTCGGCATCCGCGGCCTGCATTGGATCGGCATGGTGTCGGTGCCGCTGTTCGTGGTGCTGGGCGGCTGGGTGGCGCTGCATTCGGCCGGCGCGGCGGGATGGGGCAAGGTGCTGTCGTATGCCGGCACGCAGCCCGCATTGCCGATGTCCTTCGGTGTCGGGTTGACCATCGTGGTGGCGCTGTTCATCGACGCGGGCACGGTCACCGCCGACTTCAACCGCTGGGCCGTCGACCGAAAAAGTTCGCTGATCGCCACGGCCTGCGCCTTTCCCGTGGCCAACCTGGTCGCCATGCTGGTCGGCGGCGTCATGACGGCCGCCCTGGCGTTGCCGCAACCGCAGCCCTTCGGACTGGACAACATGTTCGGCTACCTGCTCGCGCAGAACGCGCCCTGGCTGGCCGTGGTTGCCTTCGTGTTTTTGCTGTGCAACCTGGGCTCGGTGTGCGCGCACTGCCTCTACAACTCGGCCGTGGGCTGGTCGCGCATCGGCAACGGCCGCATGCGCGTGTTCGCAGTGGTGCTCGCGGCCGCGGGCATAGCGATTGCGGCGGCCAATGTGTGGGCGCTGTTCATTCCGTGGTTGTCGCTGCTGGGCATCCTGGTGCCGCCGATCGGCGCCATCCTGATCGCCGACCTGTACTTCGTGCGGCCCGGTGCCGCCATCGGCGCCGACTGGCGCCCGCGCGCCTTCATCGCCTGGGGCGTGGGCTCGCTGGTGGCCTATGCCACCGAGACGATGGCACCGCAGCTGTCGACCGCCGTGGCAGCCTTCATTGCGGCGGGCATCTGCTACGTCGCGCTCCACCTCGGCAGCGCCGCGCCGGTGGCGGCAGCCGCACCTTCCATCAAGAACTGATCACTCCCTTCGAAAGCGACAACGACCATGGACTACGAAATCTTCGACCTCGGCGACGTGCCCCTGCAACGCGGCGCGACGCTGCGCAATGCCAGGCTCGCCTACAAGACCTACGGCAAGCTCGACGCCGACAAAGGCAACGTGATCGTCTACCCGACCTGGTACTCGGGCCAACACTACGACAACGAATGGCTGATCGGCCCGGGCATGGCGCTCGACCCCGAGAAGTACTTCATCATCGTGCCGAACATGCTGGGCAACGGCCTCTCTTCGTCGCCCAGCAACACGCCCGAACCGTACAACCTGTCGCGCTTTCCGGACATCACGCTCTATGACAACGTCCGGCTGCAGCACCGCCTGGTCACGGAGAAGTTCGGCATCGAGCGCATCGCGCTGGTCACAGGCTGGTCGATGGGCGCGCAGCAGACCAACCAGTGGGGCTGCCTGTACCCGGACATGGTGCAGCGCATCGCGCCCTTCTGCGGCTCGGCGAAGACGGCGCCGCACAACATCGTGTTTCTCGAGGGCGTGAAGGCCGCGCTCACGGCCGACACGGCGTGGAACGGCGGCTGGTACGCCACGCCGCCGAGCAAGGGCTTGCGGGCGGTGGGCCGCGTGTACGCAGGCTGGGGCCTGTCGCAGCCCTTCTACATGCAGGAGCTGTGGCGCGAGCTGGGCTTCAGTTCGCTCGAAGACTTCCTGGTCGGCTTCTGGGAAGGCTTCTTCTTGCAGAAGGACGCGAACAACCTGCTCGCGATGCTGTGGTCGTGGCAGCACGGCGACATCAGCGACAACCCGGTGTTCAAGGGCGACTTCAAGAAGGCGCTGGGCGCCATCAAGGCGCGCGCCATCGTGATGCCGGCCGAGCGGGACCTGTACTTTCCCGTGGCCGACAACGAGTGGGAGGTGTCGCACATGCCGAACGCCGAGTGCCGTCCGATCCCGGGCGTGTGGGGCCATTTCGCAGGCGGCGGCAGCAGCCCCGCAGACACCCGTTTCATCGACACCGCCCTCAAGGAACTGCTCGCCACGCCATGAATGCCGCCGTCCCCGATCCGCTCGCCGGCTACCGCATCGAGACCGAGCCCTTCTACCGGCCCGCGGGCAACGAAGTGGCGCTCTACAGGCAAGCCTACCGCCACCGCATGCCGCTGATCCTCAAGGGACCGACCGGCTGCGGAAAGACGCGCTTCGTGGAGCACATGGCGTGGTCGCTCGGGCGGCCGCTGGTCACGCTGGCGTGCAACGAGGACATGACGGCGTCGGACCTCGTGGGGCGCTACCTGCTCGACGCCAACGGCACAGCCTGGCACGACGGACCGCTGACGCTCGCGGTGCGCCACGGCGGCATCTGCTACCTCGACGAAGTGGTGGAGGCGCGGCAGGACACCACGGTGGTGATCCACCCGCTGACGGACGCGCGCCGCATCCTGCCGCTCGACAAGAAGGGCGAGCTGGTGCACGCGCACCCTGATTTCCAGCTGGTGGTCTCGTACAACCCCGGCTACCAGAGCAGCGCAAAGGACATGAAGCCTTCGACCCGGCAACGCTTCGCGGCGCTGGAGTTCGACTACCCCGGCAGCGGCCTCGAAGCGGAAATCGTCGAGCACGAGGCGGCGGTCGGGCTCGACCTGGCCGCGAAGCTGGTGGCCATTGCGCGCTGCTCGCGCGAGCTCAAGCACCGTGGGCTCGACGAGGGCGTGTCGACGCGCATGCTGATCTACGCGGGCGTGCTGATCCGCGACGGCGTGTCGCCGCGCGACAGCTGCGAGATGACGATGACGCGCGCCCTCACCGATGACCCCGACATGGCGAGTGCGCTGCAGGGCTTCGTCGAAGCGCAGTTCGGATGAAGGACAGTTTCGCCGCACTGGCCCTGCTCGCCCGTGGGCTGGCAGGTGTCGACATCGAGGTGCAGCCGCTCGAAGGCCATGCAGGCACGCGCGCGGTGCTGGCCGGCAAGCGGCTGCTGCTGCCCGCGAGCGCCGACAGGCGATGGCATCGCGCCATGGTGGCCCATGCGGTCGCGCACCTGCGCCACTCCCCGCCCTCCAGGCCCGCGCGCACGCTCAAGCCCATGGGCATCGCCATCGTCTCCGCCATCGAGGACGCACGCGTCGAGCGGCTGCTGTGCCGCGACTTCCCCGGGGTGCACGGCTGGTTCGCCGGATCGCTCGCGCCCGCGCCCGACCCGCTCGACCTGGGCTTTGCGGCGCTCGTCTCGCGCATGGACCGCATGCTGATGCTGCCCGCCTGGCAGGACGACAACCACTGGGTCAACAAGGCGCGCCGCCTGTTCGACGAGACCGTCGCCTCTGCGGGGCTGGAAGACTGCGACGCCTTCCGTACGATCGCGTCGATCCTGGCCAACGATCTCGGCCAGATGCGCGTGCGCTTCGAGCCGCAGCACTACGCAGTGCCGGCGCCGTACCGCGACGACAACAGCTGTTTGTGGGATTTCGGCGAGGCCGAAACGTCGCCCGACGAAGCCATCGCGCTGCAGCAGCCGGCTGTCCGGCCGCCACCGCCGACCGATGCCGATGCTGCGAATCGAAGCGATGGCCCGTTGCCCGAAGGCGCCGCCGAACTGGAACTGGGCCGCTACATCTACCCCGAATGGGACCGCAAGCTCGAACGCCTGCGGCCCGACTGGTGCACGGTGATCGAGAAGCTTCCCGCATGGCAGGGTCTCTGGCCGGTGCGCGAACAACAAACGGCCGCCAGCAACGCCACCGAGCGCCTGGCCCCGCCCGCGCTGCCCCGCGCCCGCCAGCTCGACCGCACCCACCGCCTGCGCCGCCAATGGGAGGGAGACGACATCGACCTGAACGCCGCCATCGAAGTGCTGGTCGACCGCCGCCTGCGGCTGCGCCCCGATCCGCGGCTCTTCATGCGCCCCGGCAGGGCGCCGCGCCCGAGCAGCGTGCTGGTGCTGCTCGACCTGTCGGAATCGGCGAACGACCCTGTCCATGGCGGTGCGCGTTCGCTGCTCGACATCGAAAAGCAAGCCGCGCTGCTGCTGGCCGGCTCCGGCGCACGCGGCGCCGACCGGTTCGCGATCCACGGCTTCTCGTCCAACACACGCGCAGAGGTCTACTACTACCGCCTGCTCGAATTCGGCAGGCCGCTCGAGGCGCCGTCGCGCGCCGTGATCGGCGCGGTGCGCGGCCGCTACTCCACACGCATCGGCGCCGCGCTGCGCCATGCCGCATCGCACCTGCGCACCGAGCCTTCAGGCCAGCGCGCGATATTGCTCGTGACCGACGGCGCCCCTTCCGACATCGACGTGCACGACCCCAAGTACCTGGTCGAAGACGCCCGCATGGCCGTCGCCGAGGCGCGCGAAGCCGGCGTGCGCACCGCGTGCATCGCGGTAGACAGCACAGCCGACGCGTACGTGCGCCGCATCTTCGGCTGGCGCAACTATTGCATCGCCGACGACGCACGCAGCCTGCCCGCGCGGCTCGCGCGCATGAGCGCGCGGCTGGCCGCAAACTGAGGAGAATGATGGTTCACACAACCAGGAGACACCCCCGTGGCTGACAAGGACCCCATCCGGGTCGGCATCCTTTACTCGGAAACCGGCGTCACCTCGACCATCGGGCTGTCGCAGCTGCAGGGCGCGCTGCTCGCCATCGAGGAGATCAACGGAGCCGGCGGCGTCGACGGCCGCGAGATCGTGGCGATGCGCCACGACCCGCAATCGAACCCCGCGCGCTATGCACAGCTGGCCGAGCAGCTGATCGTGCAGGACCGCGTCAACGTGATCTTCGGCTGCTACATGTCGAGCAGCCGCAAGGCCGTGATCCCGGTGATCGAGAAGTGGAACAAGCTGCTGTTCTACCCCACGCTCTACGAGGGCTTCGAGTACTCGGGGAACGTCATCTACACCGGCGCCGCACCCAATCAGAACAGCGTGCAGCTGGCCGAGTTCATGACCACGAACTTCGGTTCGCGCGTGTACCTGATCGGCTCCGACTACATCTATCCCTACGAGTCGAACCGCATCATGGGCGAGCTGGTGATGCAGCGTCCCGGCAGCGAGAAACTCGGCGAGCGCTACGTGGCGCTCGACGCCACCGAGAAGGACTACCGCGCGATCATGGAAGACATCCGCCACAAGCGGCCCGACTTCATCTTCTCGACCGTGGTGGGCGACTCCACCGCGAGCCTCTACCGCGCGTATGCGGAAGCGGGCTTCGATCCGAAGACGATGCCGATCTCGAGCCTCACCACGTCGGAGGCCGAGATCTCGCAGATGGGGCCCGGCGTGGCCACGGGGCACTTCACCGCGGCGCCGTATTTCCAGTCCATCGACTCGGCCGCCAACCGGCGCTGCCTCGCGCGGCTGCGCGAACGCTTCGGCGACGGCTGCGTGCCCAACCTGTGCTGGGAGGCCTCGTATTTCCAGATGCACATCTTCGCCAATGCGTTCCGCCAATCGGGCAGCGACGGCATTGCGGAGATCCTGCCGCACATCCTGGGCAGCGAGTTCGATGCGCCGCAGGGGCGCGTGAAGATCGATCCGGCGAACCATCACACCTGCCTCTACCCGCGCATCGGGCGGGTCGATGCGCACGGGCAGTTCACCATCGTGCGGCAGGCGACGCGCGCGGTGTACCCCGATCCCTATCTGGTCACTCATTCGCTGGGCGACTGGACGGCCAGGCTCGATACGCTGGAGCTCTAGGATGGACGGCGCCGCCCCCAAGCGACACACCCTGCGGGTGACGCCGCCGCAGCTGAAGGAGCTGCGCCTGCTGAAGATCGCGGTGATCCACCCGGACGACGCCGACGGCCGGCAGCTCACGCAGCAGCTGCAGCGCATCGGCTGCCAGGTGCAGGCCTTCTGGCCGCCGGTGCAGGTGCTTCCCGAGGGCATCGACGTGGCCTTCATGGCGGTGCAGCCCGACTTCATCCACCTGCGCTTCGAGTGGACCCAGAGCGAAGATGCGCCCGCCATCATCGCGGTGGTCAGCTACGAGAATCCGACCATCGTCGAGGCCGTGCTGGAGATCGGCGCCAAGGCGGTGCTGCCCTCGCCGGTGCGCTCCTTCGGCTTGCTCTCTGCATTGGTGGTGGCGCGCGAGGCGCACAAGGAAAGCCGTTCGCTCGCGCGGCGCCTGCGCAAGGTCGAGGCCAAGCTGCTCGGCGTGCGGCAGCTCGCCGAGGCCAAGAGCATTCTCATGAAGACGCACAGCGTTTCCGAAGGGCAGGCACACGACCTGATCCGCGACCAGGCGATGAGCAAGCGCACGACCATGGAAGAGATCGCCGGGGCCATCGTCAACGCCAACGAAATCCTTTCGCTCGGCGCACGCAGACCCGGCCAGAGCTGAAGAATCAGAGCTGGCGAAAGGCCGTCAGCACCTGCAGCACGCTTTGCGTGGCGCCGTCGAGCAGGGCGCGCTGGCGGTGCGCAATGCCCAAGCGGCGCGTGAGCCTGGGCGTGATCGGCAGGATCTGCATGCGCTCGTTCAGCGCCGCATCGGTGGTCTGCTGCAGCGGCAGCAGCGCGGCGCCGTAGCCGGCCGCCACCAGGCTGCGGATCGCGGCGTCGTAGTTGAGCTCGATGCGCGCACGCGGCGCGAAGCCGGCCGCGGCGAACCACTCCATCGAGAGCCGGTACATGTGGGTGGTGGCGTCGTTGAAGATCAGCGGCTGCGCGGCCAGCCAGGCCGGCGTGGCGCGCCTGGGCGCCTTCCAGCGCTGCGGCACGAAGGCCATCATGGCCTGGTCGCGCCAGGGCGTGACGACCAGCTCGCGCAGCGGCGGCTGCGGCATGGCCACCAGCCCGATGTCGAGCGTGCCGGCGGCCAGCCGCGCCATCGCCTCGTACGAGCCGAGGATGCTGACCTCCACGTCGATGCCCGCATGCCGGGCGCCCAGCGCTTCGAGCACCTGCGGCAGCAGGTCGACCACCACGCCGGTGGAAGTGCCGAGCCGCACGCGGCCGGTGCGGCCCTCGGCCTGGCGCTTGACGGCCTCGACGGCATCGTCGGTGTCGCGCAGCAGCTTGCGCCCGCGCTCGACCAGCGCCGCGCCGGCCGCCGTGGGCGTGACGCGGCGGTTGCCGCGCACCACCAGCTGCGCATCGAGGCGCGATTCGAGTTCGCTGATGTGCAGGCTCACCGTGGGCTGCGCCAGATGCAGCGCCTTGGCCGCCGCCGAGAAGGTGCCGAGATCGGCGATGGCGATGAGCGTTCGGAGTTGGTCGAGGTTGAGTTGTCGCATCAGGAATGCTGATTGAAGGTGTCAGAAATCTCAACTTCCACAATAGCATGCCCCGCCGCAAGATGAGCGCTCCCAACAAGGAGCCCATCGTGACCGCGCCGACGCACTCGCCCTTTCATCAACGCCTGATGCATGCCCTGCGCAGCTGGCGCCGCCGTGCCGCGGAGCGCCGCCGCGCCCACGTGGACGCGCGGCACCTGGCCGGCATGAGCGAACACGAGTTGCGCGACCTGGGCATCGGTCGCAGCGAGGTGGCCGGATTGCTCGACCGGCATCGCTGACCACCGGATTTGAGGTTCAATCCGGGGCGTGCCCCAAACCGCCGCCCCCACCCCGCTTTCCATCGAACTCACCTCGCCGCAATCGGTCAACGGCCAGCGCGCGGCGTTCCAGTCGCTCTGGCTGCTCGCACGCATGAAGCATGCGCACGATGCCGAAGGCGGCCTCGTGCGGCTGGCCGACCTGCGCGGCGAAGTCTCCGATGCGAGCACGCTGCGCATGGTCGTGAGCCGCGCGTTCCGCGACTTCAAGGCCTGGCACATCGAGGTCGGCTGGGGCGAGGACACGCAGCGCGAGCCGCGCTTCCTGAACGCCGAGCGGCGCAGCCAGGGGCCCTTCTGGCTGCCGCCCGCCGAGGCGAAGCGCGTGCGCATGCTGGTGGGCGGCCGCGCCGCGACGGCCGCCGAGGTGGCTTCTTTCCTGGGGCTGCGCCCGCGCAAGGCCCGCGCGGCCGCGCCCGGCTCGGCGCCGCCCGATGCGGTGCACCTGCAGGACGCGGCGTTCTGGAAGCAGCTGGTGGCCTCGCAGCAGGCGGCGCGGCAAGGCCGGCTGATGGCGCCGGTGGCGGGCGGCGGCGCGGCCGGGTCGCCGGCCAGTGCGCTGGAGTCGATCCGCCTCGCCGGCACGCTGGCCGCCACCGATTTCCAGCGCGCGCTGGTCACGCTCAACGAGGCGATGCTGTGGCGCCGCCTCGGCGACAACGAGCAGGCGCGCCGCCGCCTGCAGGCGCTCAAGAAGCAGCGCCTCGCCCACCATGTGGCGGGCAACGACTACCTGGGCGCGATGGAATGCATCGTCTCGGCCTGGTGCGCCTACACCGCGCGCGACCTGCCGCTCGCGCAATCGCTGCTCAGCGGCATGGCGAACGATGCGGCGCGCAGCCTGGTGCTGCGGCACCACCCCGACGTGCGCTTCGAATGGTGCAACCTGTGGGCGCTGGTGTGCCGCTCGCGCGCGCTGGGACTTTCCGCCGATGACAAGCCAACGGCCGCTGCGCTCGCCGAAGAGTCGCTGCAGCGTTTCGGCGAGGCGTTGGCGGCCGCCTTCGAGTCGCATTCCTTCGACGCCGCGCAGCACGTGGCCGCCAACATGGGCATGGCTGCTTGGCTGTTCGACCGCGTGGGCCTGTCGGACCTGCCGGCGCTCGCACACGACGGCCATGCCGACACCACGCGCCGCGCGGTGCAGTGGATCGCCTTCAGCGAATGGCTCTGCGGCCACACCGACGGCCAGGGCCGCTCGGCCTGGAACGCGATCTACCTGATGCGCATCGCGCGCGGCCACTGCCGGCCCGAGCCGCAGTCCACGCTCGCACAGTTCCGCGCGCAGAAGCCGTTGGACCCGGCCGCGATCTCGCAGCTCGCCGGGCCGCTCGCGGATGCCTTCGATGCCGCGCATTGGCCCGCGCGCTGGGTCGAGGTGGCGCAGGCGCGGCTGGCCGACCACCAGGCCGGCCGGCGGCGCTACCCGGGCCTGCAGCATTGCAGCCTGCTGTTCGAGCACGCCTGGTATGCGGCGCATGCGGGCGACCTGAAGGCGGCCGAGCAGTCGCTGGCGTCATTGCGCGAAGCCTTGCCGCAGCTGGTGCTCGAAGCCAGGCCGCCGCGGCGGCCGGCGGCGCGCAAGAAAACCCTGCCCCGCTGATCAGCGCACGGCCGGCGCGCCGGTCGACTTGCGCACCACGAGCTCGGGCCGCAGCACCACGGTCGATGCCGACATGGCGCGGCCGTCGATTTCCTCGAACAGCATCTCGGCCGCGCGCCAGCCGAGCTCGCGGTGCGGCAGCCGGATGGTGGTGAGCGGCGGGTCGACCATGTCGACCAGCGGCATGTCGTTGTGGCCGGTGACCGAGATGTCCTTCGGCACGCGCAGGCCGGCCTCGCGCAGTGCGTCGTAGGCACCCAGCGCCACGAGGTCATTGCAGCACACCACGGCCTGCGGGGCTGGACCGGCCTCCAGCATCTGCCGCATGGCGGCCGCGCCGGCCTCGCGGCTGTAGCTCTCGCACTCGACCACGCGCAGCGGCTTCATGCGGTGGTCGCGCAGCGCCTGCTCCAGGCCCAGGCGCCGGCCCACGCCGGTGGGAATGTTCTGCGGCCCGGCCAGGTGCGCGATGCGCTTGTGGCCCAGGCCCACGAGGTGGTCGACCGCGAGCTTCATCGCAAGCCGGTCGTCGCTCACCACGGCCGGCAGGCGGCCGGTCTCGTCGGCGCGGTTGACCAGCACCGCCGTCATGCCGGCCTTGGCGACGAAGTCGACCAGCGGATCGTCGCGCGTGGCGGTGGCCAGGATCACGCCGTCGACGCGCTGCGCGAGCATGCGCTCGAGCACCGGTCGCGCGAGCGCAGGGTCGACCACGTTGGTCACGAACACGAAGTAGCCGCGCGCCGCCGCGCTGGCCTCGATGCCCTGCAGGATCGGCGGGAACACCGCGTTGGTGATGTCGGGCACCAGCACGCCGATGGTGTGGGTGCGGCCCGTGCGCAGGGCCGAGGCCGCGCGGTTGGGCCGGTAGCCCAGGCGCTGCGCGGCCTCCTCCACCACGCGCAGCACCTCGTCGCTGATCAGCGATCGCTTCTCGGGGCTGAGCGCGCGCGACACGGTCGACACATGCACGCCGGCCGCGCGGGCGACGTCGCGGATGGTCACGGGGGAAGAAGGCGGGCTGGTGCTCATGGGCTGGTTGGTGCAAACGATTGTCACCGGGCTGGCTGCCAAGAATGGCTTTCCGGTATTCCCGGGTCGGGTAACAGGGTCATTTTACTTTCTGGCGGTTTGGACTAAGATCGTGCAAACGATTGCACAAACCAACGAGACTCCCATGAACATCGCCACTTCCCCCGACTCGGTGCTGGGCTTCGCGCTCCAGGCCATGGAGCGCACGCCCGATGCGCGCCTTCGCACCGTGATGAACGCGCTCACGCACCACCTGCATGCCTTCGTCCAGGAGGTGAAGCTGACCGAGGTCGAGTTCGAGCAGGCGCTCGAATTCATCGTCGCCATCGGCCAGGCCACGGGCGAGAAGAAGAACGAAGTGGTGCTGGCGGCCGACATCCTCGGCATCTCCACCGTGGTGGCGCTGCAGAACAACCAGGACCCGCACGGCGAATCGCCGGCCGCACTGCTCGGCCCGTTCTGGCGCGCGAACTCGCCGGCCTGCGCGCTGGGCGACAGCATCGCGCGCTCGGGCACGCCGGGCCTGCCGCTCGCGGTGGCAGGCACGGTGCGCAATGCGCGGGGCGAGCCGATCGCAGGCGCCACGGTCGACGTGTGGCAGGCCTCGCCCATCGGCCTCTACGAAAACCAGGACCCGGCGCAGGAAGACATGAACCTGCGCGGCCGCTTCAGCACCGACGCGCAAGGGCGCTTCCACTTCCGCAGCGTGCGGCCGGCCGGCTATCCGGTGCCGACCGACGGGCCCTGCGGCGTGCTGCTGCGCGCGCAGCAGCGCCACCCCAACCGGCCCGCGCACCTGCACTTCATGGTGAGCAAGCCGGGCCACAAGGTGCTTGTCACGCAGGTGTTCGCCGATGACGACCAGAACCTCGAGAGCGACCCGACCTTCGGCGTGACGCAGCGGCTGATCGGCTGCTTCGCGCTGGCGCCCGACGGCCAGAGCGCCACGCTGCAGTACGACTTCCAGCTCGAACCGGGCGAGATGAAGTTTCCGCGTCCACCCATTCCCTGAACCCACCACGCTTGCATCCCATGAGCTTCGATCCTGTTTCCCGACTCGACGGCAAGGTCGCCGTCATCACCGGCGGCCTTGGCGCCATCGGCTACGCGACAGCCCTGCGCCTTGCAACGCTCGGCGCCACCTGCGTGCTCCTGCATCGCAAGGGCGACGATGCGGCTGCCCGCGCGGCCGCCCTGCCCTCCGCCAGCGGACAGCGCCACGCGGCGATCCGCGCCGACATCGTCGACACGCCGAGCCTGCAGGCCGCGGCCGCCGAGGTGAAGGCCACGCATGGGCGCTGCGACATCCTGGTCAACAGCGCAGGCCACACGCAGCCCGTCCCCGCGGGCGACCTCGATGCGCTGACCGACGAGCTCATCGACGACATCGTGCGCGCCAACTTCCGTGGCGTGTTCGCGACCATCCGCGCCTTCGCGCCGATGCTGAAGGACAGCGGCGACGGGCTCGTCGCCAACATCTCGTCGATCGCGGGCTTCACGGGTGTGGGCAGCAACCTCGCGTACGTGGCGGCCAAGGCGGGGCTCGACGTGGTGGGCGATGCGCTCGCCAAGGCGCTGGCGCCGGCGGTGCGCGTGGTGTCCGTCTCGCCGGGCGCGGTCGAATCGGGCTTCGTGCCGGGCCGCGGCGCGGAGTTCGCCAGCAAGATGGCGAGCACCACGCCGCTCGGACGCATCGGCAAGCCCGACGACGTGGCCGCCGCGGTGGAGGCGCTTGCAACGACGATGCGCTTCGTCACCGGCACGCGCATCGTGGTCGATGGAGGGCGCCACCTGTGAGCACCGCCAAGACCCTCATCACCTGCGCGGTCACGGGCAACCTCGTGAAGCCCGAGCAGACGCCGCACCTGCCGATCACGCCGGTGCAGATCGCCGACGAATGCCTGGCCGCGGCCGAGGCCGGCGCGGCGCAGGTGCACATCCACGTGCGCCATCCCGAGACCGGCAAGCCGTCGATGGAGGTGGAACTGTACCGCGAGGTGGTCGACCGCATCCGGCGCAGCAATCGCGAGCTGGTCATCAACCTCACGACCGGCCCCGGCGGGCGCTTCATTCCGAGCGAGGACGATCCGAAGATCGCCGCGCCCGGCACCACGCTGCTGCCGCCCGAGAAGCGCGTGGAGCACATCGCGCTGATCAGGCCCGACGTGTGCTCGCTCGATCTCAACACCATGAACTCGGGCCCCGACGTGGTGATGAACACGCCGAAGAACGTGCGCCGCATGGCCAGGGTGATCCGCGAGGCCGGCGTGAAGCCCGAGCTGGAGATCTTCGATTCGGGCGACATCAACCTCGCGCTCGACCTGATTGCCGACGGCACGCTCGACGGCCCTGCAATGTGGACCTTCGTCCTCGGCGTGAAATACGGCTTCGCGCCCACGCCCGAGACGCTGCTCTACGCCCGCAACATGCTGCCGCGCGGCGCGTTCTGGAGCGCCTTCGGCATCGGGCGCATGGAGTTCCCGATCGTTGCGCAGGCATGGCTGCTCGGCGGCCATGTGCGTGTCGGCATGGAGGACAACATCTACCTCGAGAAAGGCGTGTTGGCGGAGAGCAATGCGCAGCTGGTGGCGAAGGCGCGCGACATCCTGCTGAGCCTTGGGGGCGAGATTGCGAATCCGCGGGAGGCGCGCGACATGCTGGGCTTGCCCTTGGCGGGGAGCTAGGAGATGGGAACTTGCTTGTCTGCTGTGTTCGAGGTGCGTTGTTCAGGGCGCGCTCCCGCCGACGGGGTACCTTGCTCCGCGAATGTCCTCCGGCCTGCGGCCTCCCCCTTGATTTCGCTGCGCAAGGCACCCCATCGACGGGAGCGTTATGCGGAGCGGTCGTTGATCAGCGATGCACTGGCAGCGCGTCCAAGTGCACAGGGCATCGGGTGCTCCCCGCAGCGAAATCAAGGAGGAGGCCGAAGGCCGGGGGACATTCGCGGAGGGGAGTACCCGGTGGCCTGTGCACACGCCCTGAACAGCAGCGCCAAGAACAAGAGCTTCAACAAAACAAGCACCACGCGACACGCAGTGGAACAACCGAGATGAGCACCGCCGCAATGCACACCAGCCACAACTCCCGCGCACTGCGCGTGAACGAAAAGGCCGCCAACCTCGACGCACTGCAGCTCGAAGCCGCGCCGCAGCCCGAACCCACAGCGCCCACCGGCCACGCCGTGGTGCAAGTCGCCGCCGCCGCGGTCAACCCCAGCGATGTGAAAGCCACGCTGGGCCTCATGCCGCAAGCCGTGTGGCCGCGCACGCCGGGCCGCGACTTTGCGGGCACCGTGGTCAGCGGTCCGGCCGAATGGATCGGCCGCGAGGTCTATGGCTCGGGCGGCGACATCGGCATCACGCGCGACGGCTCGCATGCGCGCTATCTCGTGCTGCCCGAAGCCGCATTGCGCGCCAAGCCCCAGGGCATCTCGATGGACGAGGCCGGCGCCGTGGGCGTGCCCTTCGTCACCGCCTACGAGGGCTTCAGGCGCAGCGGCATGCCGCAGGCCGGACAGACCGTGCTGGTGCTCGGCGCCAACGGCAAGGTCGGCCAGGCCGCGGTGCAGCTGGCCTCGCAGGCCGGTGCGCGCGTGATCGCGGTGCAGCGCCGCGCCGGTCCGTTCGAGGGCTTCGCGTGCGGGCCGGTCGACGTGATCGATGCGCGCCACCATGCCGACGTGGGCGCGCAGGTGCGCGAGCTCACCGGCGGACGCGGCGCAAACATCGTCTACAACACCGTAGGCAGCGCCTACTTCGAGGCCGCCAACAAGGCCATGGCCAAGGGCGCGACGCAGATCTTCATCGCCACGCACGAACGCGCCGTGCCCTTCGACATCTTCGCGTTCTACCGCGGCATGCACACCTTCGTGGGCATCGACTCGCTCGCGATGGACTGCGTGGCCTCCACAGCCCAGCTCGATGCGATGCGCGAAGGCTTCGAGCGCGGCACGCTCAAGCCCTTTCCCGTGGCGCGGCACTTCAGGCTCGACGAAGCGATGGATGCCTACCGGCTCGTGCTCTCGGGCAGCACCGACCGCGTCGTGCTGCGCCCCTGAATCGAACAACCCGAGGAACACCGCCATGCATGTGACCCGTTTCAGCGAAGCGCCGCACTACGAGGCGCCCAACCATTTCGACATGCGCTGCCTGCGCCTGCAGGGCAAGGAGGCCGGGCCTTCGACGCAGATGTGGATGGGCATGAGCCAGATCCTTCCCGGCGGCCATACCGGGCTCGACGGTTCGCCGATGGAGAAGCTCTACCTCGTGCTCGAAGGCCAGCTCCATGTGGTCGGCGAGCTCGACGGCGCGCACCAGGAAGAAGTGCTCGGCCCCTACGACAGCTGCCGCTTCGCACCCGGCGAAAAGCGCCAGCTCGAAAACCGCAGCAACCGGCCCGTGCTGGTGGCGCTGGTGATGCCGAACAGCACGCCGCCGCCCGCATAGGCCCGCTTCAGTCATTCATCGCTCACCCAAACAAATCAACGGAGACAAGACGCATGAAGAAGACATTCAATACCTGGAGCCGCCGGCAGGCGCTCACCGCAGCCGCGGCACTCGCGGCCATCGGCACGCTCGGCGTCGCGCAGGCGCAGAACGCCTGGCCCGGCACGCAGCCGATCAAGCTCGTGGTTCCCTTCACGGCAGGCAGCGGCACCGACATCGTCGCGCGGCTCGTGGCCGAGAAGCTCGGGCCCGCGCTGGGCACCAGCGTGGTGGTGGACAACAAGCCCGGCGCGGGCGGCACGCTGGGCGCGGCCATCACGGCCAAGGCGCCGGCCGACGGCTACACGCTGCTGGTGCATTCGGCCGGGCACCTGGTGAATCCGTGGATCTACAAGGGCCTGTCGTACGACACGATCAAGGACTTCACCGGCATCACGCCAATGGCGAGCCTGCCCAACGTGCTGGTCACCGCGCCTTCGCACTTCGCGAACGTGCAGGACCTGGTCGCGAAAGCCAAGGCCAAGCCGGGCGGACTCAACTACGGCTCCGCGGGCAACGGCTCGGCCACGCACATGAACGCCGAGGTGTTCCGCCTCGCGGCCGGGCTCGATGCGCAGCACGTGCCCTTCCGCGGCACGCCCGAGGCCATGACCGAGGTGATGGCCGGGCGCGTGGATTGGTTCTTCGCGCCGATGGTGTCGGCCCTGCCGCTCATCAAGAGCGGCAAGCTGCAGGCGCTGGCCGTGGGCACCGCCAAGCGCTCGCCCGCGCTGCCCGAGGCGCCCACCACGGTGGAAGCCGGCGTGCCGGGTTCCGAGTACCTGTTCTGGGTCGGGCTTTTCGCACCCGCGAAGACGCCGCAGCCGGTGGTGGACCGGCTGCAGGCGGAGGTCGCGAAGATCATGGCCTCGCCCGAGCTCAAGGAACGGCTCGACAAGCTCGGCGCCGAGCCCTTCACGATGCCATCGGCGCAGTTCAACAAGTTCATTGCCGATGAGACGGCCAAGGCGCAGCAGGTGGTCAAGGCAGCCAGCATCAAGGTCGACTGACCATGCTGCGCACACTGCTCACGGCGGCCGCGACGGCCGCACTGCTGCTGCTGCCGCCTGCAACGCAGGCCCAGCCGGCCGACCTGATCGTCACCAACGCGAAGATCGCCACGCTCGACGCGGCCGCCACCACCGCGCAGGCGCTGGCCGTGCGCGATGGCCGCATCGTGGCGGTCGGCAATGCCGCGCAGGTGCGCGCGCTCTCGGGCCCGATCACGCGCACCGTGGATGCGGGCGGCCGCACCGTGATCCCCGGCCTCATCGACTCGCACATGCATGCGGTGCGCGCAGCGCTGAGCTATTCGACCGAGGTCAACTGGATCGGTGCCGGCAGCATCGGCGAAGCCATGGAGCGCATCCGCGCCGCGGCCGCGCGTGCACGGCCCGGCGGCTGGCTGATCGTGGCCGGGGGCTGGACCGAGCAGCAGTTCGCCGAGCGCCGCCGTCCCACCGCGGCCGAACTGCAGGAGGCCGCGCCCAACCATCCGGTGTACGTGCAGCTGTTCTACGAAGCCGTGGTGATGACGCCCAAGGCGCTCGAAGCGCTGGGCGTTCCGGCGGGCACGCTGCCGGCCGGCATGAAGCCCGCGGCGGATGGTGCGCCGGGCTGGATGACGGGCGACATCGTCGGCATCTCGGCGCTGTTCGACAAGCTGCCCAAGCCGACCTACGACGACAACCTGGCCGGCACGCGCGCCTTCTTCCGCGAGCTGAACCGCCTGGGCGTCACAGGCCTCGTGGACCCGGGCGGCTTCAGCATTGCGCCGTCGCAGTACGCGGCGCTGTTCGAGCTGTGGCGCGAGAAGGCGCTGACGCTGCGCGTGGCCTACAGTGTGTTCGCGCAGAAACCCGGCGCCGAGCTGCAGGAGTTCCGCGAGCTCACGCAGATGCTGCCGATGGGCTTTGGCGACGACATGCTCAAGTTCAACGGCCTCGGCGAGCGCGTGACGCTCGCGATGTACAACAACAATTTTCCCGATGCGGCCGCGAAGGAGAAGTTCTACGAGCTCATCAAGTGGGCGGCGATGCGCAAGCTCGCGGTCACGATCCATTGGCAGGAAAACGGCTCGGTCGACCACCTGCTCGGGCTCTACGAGAAGCTCAACGCCGAGGTGCCGATCAAGGACCTGCGCTGGTCGATCGCGCACCTGGACGACGCCTCGCCCGAGACGCTCGCGCGCATGAAGGCGCTGGGCATCGGCTGGACGATGCAGGACGCGATGTACTTCCAGGGCGACCGTGCGCTCGCCACGCGCGGCGATGCAGCGCGCCGCATGCCGCCCATCGGCAGTGCGCTGCGCAGCGGCGTGAACGTGGGCGCCGGCACCGATGCGCACCGCGTGGCTTCGTACAACCCCTTCGTCGCGCTGCAATGGATGCTCGACGGCAAAACGGTGAGCGGCAAGGCCATGCGCGGCGCCGACGAGACGCCCACGCGTGAACAGGCGCTGCGGCTCTACACGGTGGGCAGCGCGTGGTTCAGCTTCGACGAGGCAAGGCGCGGCACGCTCGAAGTAGGCAAGCTCGCGGATTTCGCGATCCTCGACCAGGACTTCTTCTCGGTGCCGCTGGAGCGCATCGGCAAGACGGTGTCGCTGATGACGGTGGTGGGCGGGCGCGTGGTCTATGCCGCGCGGCCCTTCGATACGTCGGGCACCTCGGTGGCCGCAGCCCCCTAGGGTTGTGCGAGCGCCTGCCGCACGCGTTCGCGCAGCACCGGCAGCACCTCGCTCTCGAACCACGGGTGGTGCTTGAACCAGCCGGTGTTGCGCGGCGACGGATGCGGCAGCGGGATGAAGCGCGGTGCAAATTCCGCAAAGGCCGCGACGGTTTCGGTGACGCCGGCCTTGCGCGCCGCACCCAGGAAGTGGCGCTGCGCGTACTGGCCGATCAACAGCGTGAGCTCGACCCGGCTCATCTGCGCGAGCAGGCGCGCATGCCAGAGCTCGGCGCATTCGCGCCGCGGCGGCAGGTCGCCGCTGCTGCCGCGGCCGGGGTAGCAGTAACCCATCGGCATGATCGCGATGCGCGCAGCGTCGTAGAACAGCTTTCGGTCGATACCGAGCCAGCGGCGCAGTTGCTCGCCGCTCTTGTCGTCCCATGGCAGGCCGGTGGCATGCACCGTCAGGCTCGGCGCCTGGCCGACGATCAAGAGGCGCGCGCTGGCGCTGGCCTGCACCACGGGCCGCGGGCCCAGCGGCAAGTGCGCGGCGCAGGCGGTGCAGCCGCGAATTTCGGCGAGCAGCGCATCCATGGCGCCGGCACGCGTGCTATTCGGAGAACCGGCCGAAGAATCCATCGAGATCGGCCCCGGAGGCCGCGCCTTCGAAGCCATCGAAACGTCCCTGCTCGGCCAGCGTCCGCGCGGCGCGGTCGAAGCCGCCCCAGGCCGCGCGCGCAAGCGCACCGCCCACGCTGACCCGCCGCACGCCGAGCGCGGCGACGTCCTGCATGCCGAGCTCGCTGGGCCAGCCGATCAGCAGGTTGACCGGCTTGGGCGCCACCGCGGCAACCACCGCCGCGATCTGCTCGCGCGTGCGGATGCCCGGCGCGTAGAGGCAGTCGGCGCCGGCCTCGGCGTAGGCCTTGAGGCGGGCGATGGCGTCGTCCAGATCAGGGCGGCCGACGAAGAAATTCTCGGCCCGGCCCACCAGCAGCGTGTCGCCGCCGGCCGCGTCGATGGCACGGCGCGCCGCGCGCAGCCGTTCGACCGCAACGCCGATCTCGAACAGCGGATTCGCCGGATCGCCGGTCGAATCCTCGATCGACAGGCCCGCCACGCCGGTCTCGACGGCCAGGCGCACGCTTTCGGCCACGCCCCGGGCATCGGCCGCAAAGCCGTTCTCGAAGTCCGCATTCACGGGCAGGTCGGTGGCATCGACGATGTCGCGCAGGTGGGCCAGCATGGTGTCGCGCGATTGCCCTCCGTCGGCCAGGCCCTGCGACCAGGCATGGCCCGAGCTCGTGGTGGCGAGCGCCTTGAAGCCCAGGCCCTGCAGGTAGCGCGCGCTGCCCTTGTCCCAGGGGTTCGGAATGGCGAAGCAGCCCTGTTCGTGCAGCGCGCGGAACTCGGCGCGCTTCTGGGCGACGGTGCGGGTCATGGAAGCCTCATCTTTCTTTGTTGCGTGCGAAGGATGGGGTTTTAACGCAACGAGACGGACATTGCGCGAGCACCGCTTTCGGTGTTCTGATCGGGCCCCATGTCCTACGTCATCCTGCTCTTCATCCATCTTCTCGCCGCCGCCTTCTGGGTCGGCGGCATGGCCACCCTGCACTTCGCGGTGCGCCCCGCCGCGGTCGCCACGCTGGAGCCGCCGCTTCGGCTGCGCACCATGGCGGCGGCGCTGCGGCGCTTCTTCGTGGGCGTGGACGCGGCCGTCACGCTGCTGTTCGCGACCGGCGTGGCGATGATCCTGCTCGCGGGCGGCTTCCGCGCGGTGCACTGGCGCATCGAAGCGATGATGGGCATCGCCATCGTGATGACCGGCATCTACGTGTACATCCGCGCCTCGGTGTTCAAGACGCTGCGGCGCGCGGTGGAGGAAAGCGCGTGGCCGGTGGCGGCCGGGCGGCTCGACATGGTCCGCAAGCTGGTGAGCCTGAACCTCGCGCTCGGCGTCGCGGTGTTCGGCGTGGCGATCCTGGGACGCGCCGGCTAGGGGCCGCTGCCTCCCGGCCCTTTCAGCTCGACGCCGTTGCCGTCGGGATCGGTGATGTAGATCGACGGGCCGTTGCCCTCGGCGCCGAAGTTGTTCTGCACCTCGCCGTGCACCGGCACGCCGTGCCGCGCCATCAATGCGCGGATCGCCGCTTCGTCGAAGGGCTCGATGCGCAGGCAGATGTGGTCGACGTTGCGGCCTTCCTTGCCGGCCAGGGCGCCGCCCTGCTTGCCGAGCGGGCCATCGGGCGTGACGAGGTCGATGAGGTTGGTGCCGGCGCGCAGATGCACGAGCCCCAGGTTGTCGCGGCGCCTCTCGACCTGGCAGCCGAGCACGTCGCGGTAGAAGGCAATGGCGCGCTCCGCGTCCTTCACGCGCAGCACGACATGATCGATGCGCAGCACCGAGAACGGTGGGCTGTGTATCGGGTCCGTCATGGTTTGCTCTCCTTGCTCTACACCACGCCGGCCGCGCGCAGCGCGTCGAAGCGCGCGGCGTCGATGCCGAACTCGGCCAGCACCTCGCGCGTGTGCTGCCCGAGCGCCGGCGGCGCATGGCGCAGCACGGGCGGCGTGGCTGTCAGGCGCAGCGGACTCGCCACGCCGGTGATGCTGGCGATACCGTCGCCCGCATCGCGCGGCAGCGTGACGGCCAGGCCGCGCGACTTGACCTGCGCGTCGTCGAAAGCCTGCGCGATGTCGTTGATCGGGCCGCAGGGCACGGCCTTGTCTTCGAGCAGCGCGACCCAGTCGGCGGTGCTGCGGGTGCGCGTAAGCTCTTCCATCATCGGAATGAGCACACCGCGGTGCTTCACGCGCAGCGTGTTGCTCGCAAAGCGCGCATCGGCGGCCCACTCGGCATGGCCGGCCGCTTCGCAGAAGCGCGCGAACTGGCCGTTGTTGCCGATGGCCAGCAGCATCGAGCCGTCCAATG
This sequence comes from Variovorax sp. SPNA7, assembly GCF_033807855.1. Lineage (NCBI taxonomy): Bacteria > Pseudomonadati > Pseudomonadota > Betaproteobacteria > Burkholderiales > Comamonadaceae > Variovorax > Variovorax sp. SPNA7. Next base: position 123,740 of record NZ_CP138513.1, on the reverse strand, counting down.
TCGGAAAGTCCTGGTACGGCGCGAGGCTCGGGTGCGTGTTGCCCTGGCGCTGCGGCGGCTTGCCGGTGTTGAGGAAGGCGCTGGCCTGGTTGGCGAGGATGGCCATGCCCACGTCGAGCAGCGCCATGTCGATGTGCTGGCCTTCGCCCGTGCGGTCGCGCACCTGCAGCGCCGCGAGGATGGCGGTGCTTGCATAGACGCCGGTGAACAGGTCGGTGAGCGCCACGCCCACGCGCAGCGGGCCGCCGCCGGGCACGTCGTCGGGGCGCCCGGTGATGCTCATCATGCCGGTCATGGCCTGGATCATCAGGTCGTAGCCCGCGCGCTCGGCGTAGGGGCCGTCATGGCCGAAGCCGGTCACGCTGCAGTAGACGAGGCGCGGGTTGGCCGCGCGCAGGCTCTCGTGGTCGAGGCCGTACTGCTTCAGGCCCCCCGTCTTGAAGTTCTCCACCACGATGTCGGCCTGCGCCGCCATCTGCTTCAGGAGCGCCTGCCCGTCGGGCGTGGCCATGTCGACCGTGACCGAGCGCTTGTTGCGGTTGCAGGCCGTGAAGTAGCTGGCCTGGTCGGTGTCGTTGCCGTCCGCGTCCTTGATGAAGGGCGGACCCCAGGTGCGCGTGTCGTCGCCGACGCCGGGGCGTTCGATCTTGATGACGTCGGCCCCCAGGTCCGCGAGGATCTGCGTGCACCACGGGCCCGCGAGCACGCGGGACAGATCGAGGACCTTGATGCCGTCCAGGGCTGCGGGCTTGGTGGCCGTCATGCGCTCTTCGTTCAGTTGGCGAAGGCGGCGATGCCGGTGATGGCACGGCCGAGGATGAGCGCGTGGATGTCGTGCGTGCCTTCGTAGGTGTTGACCACCTCGAGGTTCACCAGGTGGCGCGCCACGCCGAACTCGTCGCTGATGCCGTTGCCGCCCATCATGTCGCGCGCCAGGCGGGCGATGTCCAGGGCCTTGCCGCAGTTGTTGCGCTTCATGATCGATGTGATCTCGACCGAGGCCGTGCCCTCGTCCTTCATGCGGCCCAGGCGCAGGCTGCCCTGCAGGCCCAGCGTGATCTCGGTCTGCATGTCGGCCAGCTTCTTCTGGATCAGCTGGTTGGCGGCGAGCGGGCGGCCGAACTGCTTGCGGTCCAGCGTGTACTGGCGGGCGCGGTGCCAGCAGTCTTCGGCGGCACCCAGGGCGCCCCACGAGATGCCGTAGCGTGCGCTGTTGAGGCAGGTGAAGGGACCCTTCAGGCCCTGCACTTCGGGGAACGCGTTTTCCTCGGGGCAGAACACGCCGTCCATCACGATCTCGCCGGTGATGCTGGCGCGCAGGCCGACCTTGCCGTGGATCGCGGGGGCGCTCAGGCCCTTCATGCCCTTCTCGAGCACGAAGCCGCGGATCGGGCCGACCGTGCCGCTTTCGCTGACTTCCTTGGCCCAGACCACGAACACGTCGGCGATCGGCGAGTTGCTGATCCACATCTTGGCACCGCTGAGCGAGTAGCCGCCCGGCACCTTCTTGGCGCGCGTGACCATGCTGCCGGGGTCGGAGCCGTGGTCGGGTTCGGTCAGGCCGAAGCAGCCGATCCATTCGCCGGTGGCGAGCTTGGGCAGGAATTTCTGCTTCTGCGCCTCGGTGCCGAATTCGAAGATCGGCACCATCACGAGCGAGCTCTGCACGCTGGCCATCGAGCGGTAGCCCGAATCGACGCGCTCGACTTCGCGGGCGATCAGGCCATAGGCCACGTAGTTGAGGCCGGGGCCGCCGTACTGCTCGGGGATCGTCGGGCCGAGCAGGCCGAGCGCGCCCATTTCGCGGAAGATGGCGGGGTCGGTCTCGCCGCTGCGGAAGCCCTCGATGACACGGGGCGCGAGGCGCTCCTGGCAGTAGGCATTGGCCGCGTCGCGGATCATGCGTTCTTCGTCGGTCAGCTGCTGGTCGAGAAGAAGGGGGTCGTCCCAGTGGAATTGCGCTTTGGCGGCCATGTGCTTGTCTCCGGAAGAGGAAAAAGAGGGGGAATGGGCCGATCCTAGCCATGCGGGGGCCCGGGCGCAAACGATGAATCCTCACCCAGATATGCGTCTTTCGCACATCTGGCACCCGCCTGGCAAGACGTTTCCATAGGTGACGGCGCCTGCCCAGTCATACACTAGCGGCATACATGCGCCGCAAGATCCCGCCCCTGCAGACCCTCGTGTGCTTCGACGCCGCCGCGCGCCACGAGAGCTACACGCGCGCCGCGCAGGAACTCGCGCTCACGCAGAGCGCGGTGTCGCGCCAGATCGGCACGCTCGAAGCCTTCCTGGGCGTGGCGCTGTTCCGCCGCACCCGCCACGGCGTGGCGCTCACCGCGAGCGGCGCGGCCTATGCGCGGCAGATCACCAAGCGGCTCGAGGCGATGGAGCGCGACACGCTCGACGCCATGGCGCACCAGGGCGAAGGCGGCTCGCTCTCGTTGGCGGCGGTGCCCACCTTTGCCACGCGCTGGCTGATGCCGCGGCTGAAAGGCTTTGCGGCGCTGCAGCCCGACGTGGTGGTGCACATCGAGACGCGCACCCGGCCTTTCCTGTTTGCCGACGCGGAGTTCGATGCCGCGCTGTACGCCGGCACGCCCGCGCAGGTCGAGAACTGGGCCGGCACGCGCGCGCTCATGCTGATGCACGAGGACGTGGTGCCGGTGTGCAGCCCCTCGCTGTTGCAGTCACCCGGACGCAAGGGCAAGCCCGTGGCACCCGCGGCCATCGCGCAGATGCCGCTGTTGCAGCAGAGCACGCGGCCCGACGGCTGGCGCCAGTGGTTCGATGCGCAGCAGATCGATGCACCCAATGCGCGCGGCGGGCCGCGCTACGAGCTGTTTTCCATATTGGCCGCGGCCGCCTCGCACGGCCTGGGCGTGGCGCTGATGCCCACCATGCTGGTGGCCGACGAACTCGCGCGCGGCGAACTGGTGGTGGCCTGCGCGCGGCCGCTGTCGGGCGAGCGCAACTACTACCTCGTGACGCCCGAGCGCGCCGACCAGCGGCCGCTGCTGAAGTTCTTCAGCGACTGGCTGCTGGCGGAGGCGCAGCGCAGCGCAGCGCCGCCTAAGACAGTGCCGATATGATGGTCCGCATCATCGCGCGCCATTGCGCCCCGCCTTGCGCCCCTCACACCATGCTGAACAACCTCGCTCCCTTTCTCGTGCACTGGGCCATCACCGCGCTGTCGCTGTGGGTGGCCAGCCTGATCTTTCGCGGCATCAAGTTCGAGAGCACTTCCGCGCTCGTGATCTCGGCCCTGCTGCTCGGCCTGGCCAATGCCATCGTCAAGCCGCTCCTGATCGTGCTCACGCTGCCGCTGACGCTGTTGACGCTCGGCCTCTTCCTGCTGGTGATCAACGCGCTGATGATCATGCTGGTGGCCGCGCTGGTGCGCGGATTCAAGCTTTCGGGCTTCTGGACCGCGTTCTTCGCGAGCATCTTCATCTCGCTGCTGAGCATTGCGATCGATTCGCTGGTGAGCAGCGGCGACCCCGCCACCACCATCCAGATGCCGACGGGCAGCGGCAAGTGGCTGTAGCTGCAGGCCGCGCAGCCCGGGCCTGAGCCGGGCCCCTTACCGCCAGCCGAACAGCGCGCCCCAGCCGCGCACCTGCGCCGGGTCGGCCCCCACGGCGCGCAGCTGGCCCCAGACCGTGGTGCTCACGGTGTCGAGCAGCGCAATGCCGGTTTCGGCCTCGAACGCCTCGGCCAGGGGCGCGGCGTGCAGGTTGGTGCAGAAGGTGGTGATGGCCTCGGGCCGCGCGGCCGCCACCTCGCGCATCGACGCCATCAGCTGCGCGGGCTCCACCAGCGCGAAATCGTGGTTCACGCGGATGCCCAGGTGGCGCTCGGCCACCACCTCGATGCCGAGCGCGCGGTAGTTGTCGACGATGCGCTGCTGCACGTCGGCGGTGTAGGGCGTCACCAGCCCGAGCCGGTTCACCCCACGCAGCGCCAGCAGTTCGTTGAGCGCCAGCACGGCGGTGGTGGCGGCAATGCCGGTGCGCTCGCGGATGCGCTCGACCAGGCGCAGGTCGGCATCGAAGCCCAGCCAGCCCGACGAGGTGCCGCTCCAGCCGATCACGTCGACCTTCGCATCGGCCAGCAGCTCGGCGGCGGCAAGGATCTTGCTGTCGTCGAACTGGCCCAGGCCCGCGGCCGAGAGCGAGATCTCCGTCACCCTGAAGCGCGAGAAATGGGCGCTGCAGCCCGGCACGCAGGCCGCCAGGGTGCCGGTCAGCGGCTCCAGCGCGGTGTTGGACGAGGGCGTGAGCACGCCAAGGCGAAGGGGGCGCGTCATGGGTTTCCTTTGGTGTACGGATGGCCGGCATCAGCGTAATCACTGCTTCCGGGCCGCTCGATTGTTGATGATTATGTCGACAATACTCAATACCTTTTGTTGACAAAAAATGAGGTGTGCCCTTCCATGAGCTCCCACTCGGCCTTCGACCTGGTGATCCGCAACGCGCAGGCCGTCACGGCCAGCGACACCTTCCAGTGCGACATCGGGGTGCGCGAGGGGCGCATCGTGCAGCTCGGCCTCGCGCTGGACAGCGGCGCGCGCGAGATCGACGCGGCCGGCCGGCCGGTGACGCCCGGCGGCGTCGATGCCCACTGCCACCTCGACCAGCCGATGCCCGCGCCCCTGCGCATGGCCGACGGCTTTGCCAGCGGCACGCGCAGCGCGGCCTGCGGCGGCACCACCACGGTGATTCCGTTCGCGGCGCAGGCCAAGGGGCAGTCGCTGCGTGCGGCGGTGGACGACTACCACCGCCGCGCCGAAGGCCAGGCGCATGTCGACTACGCCTTCCACCTGATCGTGAGCGACCCGACGCCCACGGTGCTGCGCGAGGAGCTGCCGGCGCTGATCCGCGAGGGCTACAGCTCGTTCAAGATCTACATGACCTACGACGACCTCAAGCTCGACGACGGCCAGGTGCTGGACGTGCTCGACGTCGCGCGCGAGCACGGTGCCATGGCCATGATCCATGCCGAGAACGCCGACTGCATCGAGTGGCTCACGCGCCGCCTCGAAGCGGCCGGGCGCACCGCGCCGCGCTACCACGCGCATGCGCGGCCGATGCTGGTGGAGCGCGAGGCCACGCACCGCGCGATCGCGCTGGCCGAACTGGTCGACGTGCCGATCCTGATCGTGCACGTGTCGGGCCGCGAGGCGGTGGAACAGATCCGCTGGGCGCGCGCGCACGGGCTCAGCGTGTTCGCCGAGACCTGCCCGCAATACCTCTTCCTCACGGCCGAGGACTTGGGGCTGGACGACAGCTACCAGGGCGCCAAGTGCGTGTGCAGCCCGCCGCCGCGCGACAAGGCCAACCAGCAGGTGATCTGGGACGGCCTCAACGATGGCCTCTTCACCGTGTTCTCGTCCGACCACGCGCCGTTCCGCTTCGACGACCCCGAGGGCAAGAAGCCGGGCGGACAGGAGGTCGGGTTTCGCCATATTCCCAACGGCATTCCGGGCCTGGAAACTCGCATGGCGCTGCTGTGGTCCGAAGGGGTGATGGCCGGGCGCATCACGGCGCAGAAGTTCGTCGAGCTCACGGCCACCAACCCGGCCAGGGCCTACGGGCTGCATCCGCGCAAGGGGAGCATCGCGGTCGGCGGCGATGCCGACCTGGTGATCTGGGAGGAACGCGAGTTCGTGCTCGGCAATGCACGGCTGCACCACGATGTGGACTACACGCCCTACGAAGGCATGCGCCTGTCGGCCTGGCCGGCCATGACGCTGGCGCGCGGCGAGGTGGTGTGGGACGGCGCGGCCTTCACCGGGCGCGCCGGGCACGGGCGCTTCCTGCCATGCGGCGCGCCCACGCTGCAGCCCCGGCGGCGCGGCTGAGCGGGTGCGATGGGCGTGCCGGCGGCCGCGGGGTGGCGTGCAACTTGCAAGGATTTCGTCATGACGGACAGCAGCTCCCCCCGCTCCTCCTCCACCAAGGCCGCCGGCAAGGTCATGCGCATCGACCGCGACGGCGACGGCACCGTGCAATCGCTCACGCGGGCCATGCAGCTGCTCGAACTGCTGGCCGACGACGACGAGGGCTACCGCCTGGTCGACATCGCGGCGCGCAGCGGCCTGTCGTCGTCCACCGCGCACCGCCTGCTCACCACGCTGGAGCAGCGCCAGTTCGTCCAGTTCGACCGCGAAACCAGCCTCTGGTATGTGGGCGTGCGCTGCTTCTCGGTGGGCGCGGCCTTCGGGCGCCGGCGCCGCATCGCGCACCTGGCGCTGCCGGTGATGCGGCGGCTGCGCGACAGCTCGGGCGAAAGCATCAACCTGGGCATTGCCGACCTGGGCGACATCGTGTTCGTCACGCAGGTGGAAAGCCGCGAGCTGATGCGCGCCATCGGCAAGCCGGGTTTCCGTGCACCGCTGCACGGCACCGCCATGGGGCAGGCCATCCTGGCCGCCATGGCCGAGGACGACGTGCTGCAGTACCTGCGCACCTACGGCCTGCCCAAGCTCACGCCCAACACCATTGCGCGCGCATCGCGGCTGCACGAAACGCTGGGCGAGGTGCGCCGCGCCGGCTATGCGGTGGACGACGAGCAGAACGCCGTGGGCCTGCGCTGCATTGCCGCCGCCATCCGCGACGAGCACGGCCAGCCCTTCGGCGCGATCTCGCTCGTGGGCCCGACGCAGCGCATCAAGGCGGCCGACTTCGCGCAGCTCGGCGCCACGGTGCGCGCCGCTGCCGACGAGATCACCGCGGCCTACGGCGGGCGCCCGAAGTAGCCGCCGGCCGCCCGTCTTCCACCGGCGCGCGGCGCCAAGTGCTTGATCTGGAACGATTTTTTCTGCCGTTCCCGGTGCGCGGAAAACTCTGCGCGCCTGCCTTGCGGCGCGGTTCAATGGCCTCCTCCATTGCCGCCTTGCCGATCCGCCCACCTTTGCCCTCCCAGGAGAAATCATGCCGATGCGCCCTCTTGCCAAGCCTTCTTTCCCAAAGCCGCTTGCCGCGGCCTTCGTGCTCGCGCTGGCCACGCTGCTCGCCCCCCCCGCCGCCCGGGCGCAGGACCGGATCAAGCTGAAAGCCATCGGCCAGCCGCTGGCCACCGGGCTGATCCAGAAAAACAAGGAACAGCCCTTCTTCGAGAACTTCGCGGCCCGCACCGGCCTGCCGATCGACGTCGACTACAAGCCGATCGACACGCTCGGCATCAAGGACACGGAGCAGCTGCGCGTGATGAAGGCGGGCCTGTTCGACATCGTCTCGCTGCGCGTGTCGCAGAACTCGCGCGACGAGCCGACGATCCTGGGCCTCGACCTGGTCGGGGCCGCGCCTGACTACGCCACCGGCCGCAAGGTGGCCAAGGCCTACTTCGACACGGTCGATGCGCGGCTGCAGCAGCAGTTCAACGTGAAGCTGCTCGGCGTGTGGCCCTTCGGCCCGCAGATTTTGTTCTGCAAGAAGCCGATCGCCTCGCTGGCCGACATCAAGGGCATGAAGGTGCGCGTGTACGACCAGAACCTGGCCAAGTTCATCGAGATGGTGGGCGGCACACCGGTGCCGGTGTCGTTTGCCGACACGCACCAATCGCTGTCGCTCGGCGTGGTCGACTGCGCCATCACCGGGCCGAGTTCGGCCAACTCGGCCGGCTGGCCCGAGGTCACGACCCACCAGCTGGCCATCGGCTTCCAGATGGCGCTCAACGGCTACGGCATGACGATGAAGTCGTGGAACGCGCTCAAGCCCGACCAGCAGGCCAAGCTCAAGGCGGCCTTCGACGGCCTGACCGAAGAGGTGTGGAAGTACTCCGAGGAGCTGTTCCGCGACGCGCTGAACTGCAACGCCGGCAAGGACCCGTGCACCACCGGCAAGAAGTTCAAGCTGGTCGACGTGCCGGTCACGCCGGCCGACCTCGAGCTGGTGCGCGGCGCGGTCGGCAAGGTCTCGCTGCCGGTGTGGGCCGAGGTCTGCGACAAGTCGAACCCGGGCTGTTCCAAGGGCTGGCAGGCCACGGTGGCGCCGGTGCTGGGGCTCAGCAAGTGAGCAGCGCGGCCATGAGCGAGCGGCCGCAGCAGCCCGGCGCCGCCTCGCCTGAAGAAGCGTCGGCCGCGCCGCGGCGCATCGACTTCAAGACGCGCGTGGAGACGGTGCTGGCCACCCTCTTCGGCGCGATCTTCCTCGGCCTGTCGGTCATCGTGACCATCGAGACCGCCGCGCGCAAGCTGTTCAACATCTCGCTGCAGGGCGCGGACGAGCTCGGCGGCTATGCGCTCGCGGTGGGCTCGACCATTGCCTTCAGCCTCGCGCTCATGGGCCGCAACCACATCCGCGTCGACGTGTTCCACGAGAAGTTTCCGGTCCGCGTGCAGGCGCTGCTGAACTGGATCTCGGCGGTGTCGCTGGCGGCGCTCGCGGTGTTCATCGGCTGGGTCGCGTTCAAGGTGATCGGCGACACCATGGCCTACCGCAGCACCGCGCAGACGCCGTGGGCCACGCCGCTGATCATTCCGCAGGGCGTCTGGTATGCGGGGCTGGTGATCTTCGCGCTGGTGGCCTGCGGGCTCGCGCTGCGCGCCACCCGGCTGCTGCTCAGCGGCAACATCGCGGCGCTGAACACCGACTTCCATCCCAAGAGCGCGAAGGAAGAACTGAAGGAAGAGCTCGACGACCTCGCGGTGCGCCAGGCCCCGCAGCCGGGCGAAGGAGGCAAGCCATGAACATGCTCGTCATCGGCTTCGCGTTCTTCGCGATGCTCGGCATGATGCTGGTTGGCCTGCCGATTGCCGTGTCGATGGCGCTGGTGGGCATCGTCGGCGGCATCGCGGCCTACGGCACGCCCTTCCTGGACTCGATTGCGCCCGTGGTCTGGGGCGTGCAGAACGAGAACCTGCTGACCTCGGTGCCGCTGTTCGTGCTGCTCGGCGAACTGCTGCTGCGCTCGGGCATTGCCGACCGCATGTACATCGCGCTGTCGGCCTGGCTCGGCCGCCTGCCCGGCGGGCTGCTGCACACCAACATCGGCAGCTGCGCGCTGTTCGCGGCCACCTCGGGTTCGTCGGTGGCCACTGCGGCCACGGTGGGCACGGTGGCGCTGCCTTCGCTGCAGCGGCGCGGCTACTCGATGCGCGCCTCGCTCGGCAGCCTGGCCGCCGGCGGTACGCTGGGCATCCTGATTCCCCCCAGCGTGAACATGATCGTGTATGGCTCGCTCACCAACAACTCGATCGGCAAGCTGTTCATCGCGGGCATCATCCCGGGCCTGCTCTTGACCGGCCTCTTCATGCTCTGGATCGCGGGCTCCAGCCTGGCGAGCGGCAACGCGATGCGCGAGGCCAAGGTGCCGCTGGACCAGCGCATCCGCGCGCTGGTGCACCTGGTGCCGCCGGCGGTGGTGTTCGGCATCGTCATGGGCAGCCTCTACTTCGGCATTGCCACCGCAGCCGAAAGCGCCGCGCTGGGCGTGATTGCGGCGCTGGGCTTCGTGCTGCATTCGGGCAAGCTGAGCTGGGAGCTGATGCGCAACTGCTTCGTCTCGACCGCCCGCGTGAGCGGCATGATCCTGCTGATCGTGGTGGCGGCCTTCGTGCTGAACCTGACGGTGAGCCTCACCGGCGTGGCCGAGGCCATGACCAAGTGGGTTTCGGGCCTGGGCCTGTCGGCCACGGGGCTGATCCTCGCGCTGATGGTGTTCTACCTGGTGCTGGGCATGTTCATGGACGTGCTGTCGATGCAGGTGGCGACCATTCCGATCACCTATCCGATCGCCACCGCGCTGGGGGTCGATCCGATCTGGTTCGGCATCTTCATCGTGCTGATGTGCGAGCTCGGGCTCATCACGCCGCCGGTGGGCATGAACCTGTTCGTGGTGCACGGCATCCGGCCCGACAAGGGCGGCATCGAGGACGCGATCTGGGGCGCGCTGCCCTATGCGCTGATCATGATCCTGTTCACCCTGCTGCTGCTGGCCGTGCCGCAGCTGGTGACCTGGCTGCCGGGACGCATGTGATGGTGAAGAAACTCAAGCTCGTATTCGTTGCCGCGGCCGCCCTCGCCCTGGCGCTGCCCGCGCCGGCCCAGAACACGCGGCTGCGCGTGGCGGGCAGCCTGGTGTCCGGCGGCCAGATCCAGCAGCACAAGGAGCAGCCCTTCTTCGAGAACTTCGCGAAGAACACCGGACTGCCGATCGATGCCGACTACAAGCCGCTCGACGTGCTCGGCATGAAGGACGCCGACAGCCTGCGCGTGCTCAAGTCGGGGCTGTTCGACATCGTGGCGCTGCGGCTCGCGCAGGTCTCGCGCGACGATCCGTTCTTGCTCGGCCCCGACATCGTCGGCCTCTCGACCGACTACGACACCGCGCGCAAGGTGGTCGATGCCTACCGCGCGCCGCTCGACACGCGGCTGCAGGAGCGCCACGGCGCCAAGCTGCTGGGCACCTATCCGTTCGGCCCGCAGATCATGTTCTGCAAGACCCCGATTGCGGGCCTTGCCGACCTCAAGGGCAAGAAGGTGCGCGTGAGCGACCAGTCGCTCGCGCGCTTCATCGAGCGGCTCGACGGCATTCCGGTGGCGCTGGCCTTCACCGAGACGCAGCAGGCGCTGGAGCGCGGCGTGGTCGACTGCGCGATCACCGGGCCGAGCTCCGCCAACTCGGCCGGCTGGCCCGAGGTGACCACGCATGTCATGCCGATCGGCTTCCAGATCCACTTCGTCGCCTATGCCATCAACCTGAAGAAGTGGAATGCGCTGCCGCCCGCGCAGCAGGCCAGGATGGCGGCCGCCTTCCAGCAGCTGGAGACCGACACCTGGGCCTATTCGCGCGAGCTGTGGGACGACGCCTCGCGCTGCAACGTGGGGCGCGATCCCTGCAAGCTCGGCAAGCGCTACGCCATGAAGGAAGTGCCGGTGAAGCCGGCCGACCAGAAGCTGGTGCGCGACGCGGTCGGCGCGGTCTCGCTGCCGCTGTGGGCCGAGGTTTGCGACAAGTCCTACGACAAGTGCTCGGCCACCTGGAAGCAGGTCGTCGCGCCGGTGGTGGGCCTCCGGTAAGCGCACGATGAAAGCACTCTGGCAACTCACGGCGGCCCAGCTCGCCGAAGGCTTTGGCGCCGGCGCCTTCACGCCGGACCAGGCGCTCGCCGCCTGCCTGGAACGCACGGCCGAAGTGAACCCGCGGCTCAATGCGCTGGTGGTGCTCGATGCCGAAGGCGCGGCCGAGGCCGCCGCGCAAAGCACCGCGCGCTGGCGCTCGGGCCGCGCGCTCGGCGCGCTCGACGGCGTGCCGGCCACCATCAAGGACAACCTGCAGGTGCGCGGCCTGCCCACGCACTGGGGCAGCCGCGCGCTGGCCGGCCTCGTCGCCGAGCGCGACGAGCTGCCGGTGGCGCGGCTGCGCGAAGCCGGCGCGGTGATCTTCGGCAAGACCAACGTGCCCGAGTTCACGATGCAGGGCTACACGGGCAACCCGGTGTTCGGGCCCACCGGCAATCCGTGGAATCCGGCGCTCACGCCCGGCGGCTCCTCGGGCGGCGCGGTGGCGCTGGTGGCCGCGGGCGGCTGCCCGATCGCGCTGGGCACCGATGGCGGCGGCTCCATCCGCCGGCCCGCCTCGCACACCAACCTTGTCGGGCTCAAGCCCTCGCGCGGCCGCGTGCGGCGCGGCAACGGGCTGCCGCCGATCTTCCTGGACTTCGAGGTGGTGGGGCCGATGGCGCGCTGCGTGGACGACGTGGCCGCGGTCATGCGGGCAATCGCGCCGCGCGCGGCGGCCGATGCACCGCACGAAGCCAAGCCCGCGCGCATCCTCTACCTGCCGCGCTTCGCGGACCATCCGGTGGACCCGCGCATCGCGCGGCTGGTGGATGCCGCCGCCGAGAACCTGGCCGCGCTCGGGCACGAGGTCACGACGCTGCCGCGCTTCGCGCTGGCCGAGGCGGTGAACCAGCGCTGGCCGCTGCTCGCGCAGGTGGGGCTGGCCTGGCTGGTGGACCATCCGCACGAACTCTGGCCGCGCCCCTTCGATCCCGCGCTGTTCGGCCCCGCGATGCAGGCCAACACCGAGACCGGCCGCGCCGCCTCGGCGCGCGAGTTGTTCGAGCTGCTGTTCGAGGCCGAGCGCCTGCGCGGCGAACTCGCGGGCCTGTTCGAGCAGCACGACTTCCTGCTGACCCCCGCGACCGCGGCATTGCCCTGGCCCGCCGCCGACACGCATCCGCCGCGCATCGACGGCCGCGAGGTCGGCCCGCGCGGCCATGCGGTGTTCGCGGGTTTCGTCAACGCCGTGGGCCTGCCCGCGATCGCGCTGCCCTGCGGCTTTGCCGAAGGCCTGCCGGTGGGACTGCAGCTGGTCGCGCGCGAAGGCGGCGACGACGCGCTGCTGGCGCTGGCCCGCGAATTCGAACGCGCCCATCCGTGGCAGCGCTTTCCCGCCCTGTGAGCGCGGCGCTGGCCGGCGGCCTTGCGCCGGCCAGCGCCGCGCACGCGCTTCACCTCGCGCGGCGCGAGGGGCGGCGCGTGCCCTCGGCGCTGCTGCAGACGGCCAGCCGCGCCGAGGCCTATGCCATCCAGGACGCCACGCTGGCGGCGATCGGCCCGGTCGGCGGCTGGAAGGTCGGCGCGCGCGCGCCCGGCCAGGAACCCACCTGCGCGCCGCTGCCGGCCGAGGGGCTGCTGCCCGGCGGCGTGCGGCTGCAGGGCCCGGCATGGCGGCTGCGCGGCATCGAGGCCGAGGTCGGCTTCCAGCTGGGCGCCGACCTGCCGCCGCGCGCCGCGCCCTACACGCTGGCCGACGTGGCAGGCGCCGTCGAATCGGTGCTGCCGGTGATCGAGATCGTCGAGACCCGGCTGGCCGACTGGTTCGGCGCCCATGCCAACGCCCTGCTGGCCGACCTGCTGAGCCATGGTGCGCTGGTGCTGGGGCAGCGCCAGCCCTTCGCGCCGGCCTGGTTCGACCTGCGGCATGCCGAGGCCACGCTGCATTTCGACGGGCAGACCGTCGCGCACACCGTGGGCGAGCATCCGAGCCCCGATGCGGGCGCGCTGCTGGTGTGGCTGGCCAACCATTGCGCCGCGCGCGGCGCCGGGCTCAAGGCCGGGCAGATCGTCACGAGCGGTTCGTGCACCGGCATGCTGTTCGCGTCGGCGGGCACGGCGGTGCGCGTGCAGATCGGCGAGCTGGCGCCCGTGGCCCTTTCGTTCTGACATTCGTTCGCGGGCATCGCTGCGCGGCCGGAACCCATGTCCGGAAACAGCGAGCGTGGCGGTCGCGCCGGACGCACACTTTCTGCATGCCGACCTCTCCTGCCCACATCGTCCGCGCCCTCGACTGGCCCCGCATCGAAACCGACCTCGCCACGCGCGGCTGCGCGACCACCGGCGTCCTGTTCAGCCCGAAGGAATGCGTCGCGCTGGCCGCGCTCTATGACGAGCCCGGCCATTTCCGCAGCCGCGTGGTGATGCAGCGCCACGGCTTCGGGCAAGGCGAGTACCAGTACTTCGACAACCCGCTGCCCGCTTCGATCGCGGCCTGGCGCAGCGCGCTGTACGAGCGCCTCGCGCCGCTCGCGAACGCATGGGCTGCCGCCATGGGCCAGCCGGCCGACTACCCGGCGGACCACGCGGCCTACCTCGCGCGCTGCCATGCGGCGGGCCAGCTGCGCCCCACGCCGCTGCTGCTGCGCTACGGCGAAGGAGACTACAACTGCCTGCACCAGGACCTGTACGGCGACCTGCAGTTTCCGATGCAGCTCACGGTGCTGCTGAGCCGGCCGGGCGACGACTTCACAGGCGGCGAATTCGTGCTCACCGAGCAGCGCCCGCGCATGCAGTCGCGCGCCGAGGTGGTGGCGCTCGCGCAGGGCGAGGCGGTGATCTTCGCGGTCAACCAGCGGCCGGTGGCGGGCACGCGCGGCACTTACCGCGTCACCATGCGGCACGGCGTGAGCCACGTGCGCGCGGGGCGGCGGCATACGCTGGGAATCATCTTCCACGACGCGCGCTAGCAAGCGCCCGCGTCTTGCGCACGACCGTGCCATGGCGCGCGCGGTCCGAAGTCGCGCAAAATCTGCCCTGCACCCCGGGTGCTCGCCATGATTTCCGACAACAAAAACGATCGGAGCAGCGAGCGGCCGGATGCGATCCGCGGCCCGACGTGACGGCCGCGGGTGCGTTCGAGTGGTCGACAGGGAGCTGTATGAACAAGAAGAACTCGTCCGGGTCTGCGGATGGGGCGGGAAAGCCGCCTCTCGCATTCTTTGAATTTTCCGCGGCGGTGGCGCGGCTGTCGCGCCGCTTCAGGGTGGACGTGAGCACCATCGTGAGCGCCGTGGCGCTGACGCAGTCGCTGCTGCTGGCCACGCTCGGCTACTGGGGCTCGCAGCGGCTGGTGGCGAGGATCGGCGCCTCCGCGCACGCGGCCAACCACCACCGCACCGAGGAGAACATGCGCGCCGTGCTCGCCAAGACCGAGTCGGCGGTCGGCGCGCTGGCCGCTGCGCCCAGCCTCGGTGCCGCGGGCGAACATGCGCAGCGCACGGCCGAGCTTCTCTGGACCCTGCTGCAGCAGGCGCCCGAACTCGACAGCCTCTACGTGGCCGACGACACCGGCCAGATGCTGATGGCACAGCGCCACCCGGTGCCGGCTATCCGGCGCATCGCGCGCAGCGCGGGCGCCGGCGAACTCGCCATCGAGACCTGGCAGTACAAGCTGCCGCCCGCGCCCGAGATCGACGCGCAGCAGCGCTTCGCCACGCAGCGCATCGAGTCCTTCCGCAGCAGCTACGACCCGCGGCTGCAGCGCTGGTACCAGCAGGCCCGCCAGATGCAAAGGCCCCTGTGGACGGCACCCTATGCCTTCGCCGCGACGCAGGAGCTGGGCGTGACCTACACCCTGACCAGCAAGCGCCGCCATGCCGAAGGCGGCTCGAAGATGCTGGTGGTGGGCGGCGACGTCTCGCTGGGCCGGCTCTCGCAGTTCGTGCGGCTGTTCGCGAGCGACGGCCGTGGCGACAGCGCCGTGCTGGGCGCCGACTTTCAGGTGCTGGCGCGCAGCGACCAGCCCGGCGTGCTGCGCCAGCCGGAGCCGCCCACCGGCGTGCTGGGCGCGCTGCACGAGCAGATGCTGGGCGACGGCACGGCCGGCAGCGCAAGCGGCGCGGCCTTTTCGTTCGACCACGACGGGCGGCCCTACCTCGCGCAGGCCTCGCCGATTCCCTCCACCGGCTGGCAGCTGGTGAGCTGGGTGGCCGAGGACTTCGTGCTCGGCGAGCTGCGGCGCGCCGTGCTGTGGTGGCTGCTGCTGGGCCTGGCACTGCTCGCGGCGGCGCTGTTCGTGTCGCTGCAGCTGTCCAGGCTGGTCACCTCGCCGGTCGAGAAGCTCGCACAGACCGCGCGCCGCATCGGCCTGCTGGAGCTCGACAACCTGCCGCGCGAGCCGAGCCGCGTGCTGGAGATCCAGAACCTGGACCAGGCGCTGGACGAGTCGGCGCGCAGCCTCAGGGCGTTCAGCAAGTTCGTGCCGGTGGACGTGATCAGCCAGCTCGTGGCCGAAGGCCAGGCGCTGGCGCCCAGCGGCTCGCCGCGGCGCATGACCGTGATGTTCACCGACATCGAGGGCTTCACGCGGATCTCCGAGTCGATGGAAGCCAATGTGCTCGTGCGCATGCTGACCGAATACTTCAACCTGGCGACGGGCGTGCTGGCGCGCTACGGCGGCGTGGTCGACAAGTTCATGGGCGACGGCATCATGGTGCTGTGGGGCGCGCCCGCGGACCTGAAGGATGCGGAATACCGCGCCTGCCTGGCCGCGCTGCAGCTGCACATCGAGATGGGCGCGCTCAACCGCAAGTGGCGCGCCGACGGACTGCCCGAGTTCCGCACGCGCGTGGGCATCCACACCGGCGTGGCGATCGCGGGGGTGCTGGGCTCGAACGACCGGCTGTCGTACACGGCCCTGGGCGACGTGGTCAACGTGGCGAGCCGCATCGAAGGCATCAACAAGCAGCTGGGCACGCACACGCTGATCTCGGAGGTCACCTTCGCGGGCCTCAAGGGCCGGCTGCAGACGCGCCGCATCGACGAGCGGGTGGCGCTGCGCGGCCGCCAGACGCGCATGGTGCTCTACGAACTGCTGATGCCCTGAGGGGCTCCGGCACGCCGCGCGGCAAACTCCACGTACCAGCCGAGCGAGCCGGGGTTGGCCATGGCCTCGGGGTTGACCACCTTCTCGAGCGGCTGGCCCAGCAGCAGCTTCTTGATCGGCAGCTCCTGCTTCTTGCCCGAGAGCGTGCGCGGGATCTCGGCCACCTGGAAGATGTCGTTGGGCAGGAAGCGCGGTGAGAGCGAGGTCTTGATCGCGCTGTTGATCCTGCTGCGCATCGCGTCGTCGAGCGCCACGCCGGGGCGCAGCACCACGAACAGCGGCATGTAGCTTTCGCGGCCCAGGTATTCGAGGTCGACCACCATCGAGTCGAGCACTTCGGGCAGCGCCTCCACGGCGCTGTAGATCTCGCTGGTGCCCATGCGCAGGCCCTGGCGGTTGATGGTGGCGTCGCTGCGGCCGTAGATGATGCAGCCGCCGTCCTCGCCGATCCTGATCCAGTCGCCGTGGCGCCAGACACCTGGGTAGGTGTCGAAGTAGCTCGACAGGTAGCGCGCGTTGCCTTCGTCGCCCCAGAAGTACAGCGGCATCGATGGAATGGGCCGCGTGCAGACCAGCTCGCCCACTTCGCCGATGACGGGCTTGCCGTCTTCGTTCCAGGCCTCCACCGCATGGCCGATCTGGCGGCACTGCATCTGGCCGGGCACTTCGGGCAGCTCGCGGTTGCCGCCGACGAAGGCGCCGCAGAAGTCGGTGCCGCCCGAGATGTTGCACCACCACACGCTGCTCGCGCCCGCGGCCAGCAGCTGCGCCGTGCCCCAGCGCTGCACCTCTTCCGACAGCGGCGAGCCGGTGCTGCCGAGCGCGCGCACGCGCGACAGGTCGCCGCACCCGGCCGCGACCACGCCGGCCTTCATGCAGTTGGTGAAGTAGGCCGCACCGGCGCCGAAGAAGCTGATGCGGTGCTTCGCGACGAAGCGCCACAGCACGGCCCAGTCGGGCTTCTCCTTGCTGCCGGCCGGATGGCCGTCGTAGATGACGATGGTCGCGCCGAAGGCCAGGCCCGCGAGCTGGCAGTTCCACATGACCCAGCCGGTCGAGCTGTACCAATGGAAGCGCTCATCGAAGTTGTTGGCGCCGTAGCTCGCGCCGATGTCGTTGTGCAGCCCGCAGGCGTACATCGTCATGATGATGCCGCCCTGCCCGTGCACGATGGGCTTGGGCAGGCCGGTGGTGCCGCTCGAATAGACGATCCAGATCGGATGGTCGAAGGGCAGCCACTCGGGCTCGAAGGCCGCCACCTCGGCGTCGCGGCGCGCGCTGGCGCCCTGCCAGTCGGCATCGGCAGCGAGTTGCTGCGCGGCATGCGGCGTGCGCAGCAACAGCAGCTTCTGCACGCTGGGCAGCGCATCGCGCAGTTCCTGCACCACCGCGCTGCGGTCGATGGGCTTGGCACCGTAGTGCACGCCGTCGGCGGCGATCAGCAGCGTGGGCTCGATCTGGCGGAAGCGGTCGACCACGGCGGCCGTACCCATGTCGGGCGCACACACGCTCCACACCGCGCCGATGCTCGAACATGCGAGAAAGGCCACCATGGTCTCGGGCACGTTGGGCAGGTAGGCGGCCACGCGGTCGCCGCGCTGGATGCCCAACGACTTGAGCGTGAGCGCCACCGAAGCCACCTGCCGGCGCAGCTCGGGCCAGGACATCTCGCGCACTTCGCCCAGTTCGTTGTCGCTCACGATGGCGGGCATGCCGGCCGCATGCGCCGCGTCGGCATGGCGCAGCACCTCGCGCGCGTAGTTGACCTGCGCGCCCGGAAACCACGTCGCGCCGGGCATGCGGTCGTCAGCCAGCACCGCCGTGTGCGGCGTGGGCGACACGATGCCCATGTAGTCCCAGATGCTCTGCCAGAAGGCGTCGAGATCGGTCACGGACCAGCGCCACAGCGCGTCGTAGGTGTCGAAGGACAGGCCGCGCTGCTCGCGCAGCCAGTTCTGGTAGAGGCGGATCTGGGGAATGTTGGGAGCGGGCATGCACCGAGCCTAATGCTGCATTCCGCGCCGTTCAACCGGGTTTGACCTCAGGGTTTGTACGTGTGTTCAATAGTTTTGTACAGACGTTCAATACGCCCGATGAGCACCCGCACCCCGCCCGCCAGGCGAAGCGCCCACCGCGCCGTGGCCATCACCGCCGAGGCCGCCCGGCCCGATCGGCGCCACGCCATCCTGCTGGCAGCGGAAAAGCTTTTTGCGCAGCACGGCTACCACGCGGTGACCATCCGCCAGATCGCCGAGGAGGCAGGCGTGCCGCTGGCGCTGGTGGGCTATTACTTCGGCCCGAAGCACGAGCTCTTCCATGCGATCTTCGAGCACTGGAGCCACAGCATCGAGGAACGGCTCGCGGGCCTCAAGGCCGTGAACAACGACCCCGACGACGCGCGCACGCTGCCGCGCATCATCGAGGCCTTCACCGGGCCGGTGCTGGCGCTGCGCGCGAGCGCCGAGGGCGAGTACTACGCGCTCCTGGTGGCACGCGAGCTCTACCACGCCACCGAGGAAGCCGACCGCGTGCTGCGCGGCTACTTCGATCCGCTGGCCGAGGCCTACATCGATGCGCTGCATGTCGCGCTGCCGCATGCCACGCGCGGACAGGCTGCCTGGGGCTACCAGTTCTCGCTCGGGGCGCTGCTGCACCACCTGAACGACAGCCGCATCGAGCGGCTCTCGCGCGGCGAGAACCGGCGCAGCGATCCGGCCGTGGCGCCGATGCTCGTGAACTTCATCGTCGGCGGGCTGCGCGCCGCGCTGCCGCGACCCAAGGCCCCGCAGAAGAAAACCACCCCCAGGAGACAGAAGACATGATGAAACGACGCACCCTGCTCTCGGCGCTGGCCGCCGCCTCGGCCGCCGCGGCGCTGCCCTCGCGCGCGCAATCGAACCCGAAGATCGTGTTCGGCTACACGGCCGTGTCCGACTTCGCCTCGGTCTTCGTGGCCGCGGAAGAGGGCTACTTCAAGAAGCGCAACCTCGACGTCGAGCTCAAGTTCATTCCGCTCAACTCCACCATTCCCGCCGCGCTGCAGTCCGACTCGCTGCAGATCGGCGGACCCACGCCCTCGGTGTTCCTGCAGGCGGTGGACGGCGGGCTCGACCTGGTGCTGGTGGCCGGCGGCGGGCTCACCTCGAAGACCATCACGGGCTTCGGCCTGGTGGCGCGCGCCGGCTCGGGCATCAAGGGGCCGCAGGACTGCGTGGGCAAGAAGATCGGCGTGCCGGGGCTCGGCGCGTTCCTGCACGTGACCTTCCGTGCCTGGCTCAAGGAGAGCGGCGTGGACTACCGCAAGGTCAACTTCGTCGAGGCCTCGTTCCCGCAGCATGCCGACCTGCTGCGCGGCGGCTCGGTCGATGCGGTGGTGTCGGCCGACCCGTTCATGAGCCGCATCACCGAGAGCGGCGCGGGCTACGTGGCCTCGTACTACTCCACCTTCCTGCCCGAGAACAACCAGACCATCGTGCATGCGGCCAAGCGCGAATGGGTGGCCAAGAACCCGGCCGCCGCGCGCGCGTTCCGCGAGTCGCTGGTCGAGGCCGCTTCTTTCATGCAGCAGCCGAAGAACGACGCCAAGGTGCGCGCGGCCATCGGCAAGTACATCAAGCTGCCGCCCGAGGTGCTCGCGAAGATCCAGATCTCGCCGCCCGGCGCCACGGTGAACGAGAAGCAGCTGGGCTACTGGGTCGGCCTGATGAAGGACCAGGACATGCTCAAGACCTCCATCGACGTTGCGAAGCTGATCGCCAAGTGAGCACGGCCGCCGACTTCCTTCGCTTCGACGGCGTCGCGATCCGGCTCGGCGGGCGCGAGATCCTGTCGCCCACCTCGTTCGATGTGGCGCGCGGCGAGTTCGTCTGCATCGTGGGCCCGAGCGGCTGCGGCAAGACCACGCTGCTGCGCGCGGCCAGCGGCCTGGTGGCCGCGAGCGCCGGCGAGGTGCGGCGCAAGGGCGTGAAGATGAGCGAGCCGTCGCGCGAAGTGGCCTTCGTGTTCCAGGACTACGGCCGCGCGCTGCTGCCCTGGCGCACGGTGGAAGGCAACGTGAGCCTCGCACTGGAAGCGGCTGGCGTGCCCGCGGCCGAGCGCGCGCCGCGCATTGCCGAGGTGCTCGGCAAAGTGGGCCTCGCGAAGCATGCGCAGAAGTTTCCGGTGCAGCTTTCGGGCGGCATGCAGCAGCGCGCGCAAATTGCCCGCTGCCTGGCGCAGAAGCCCGAACTCATGATGATGGACGAGCCCTTCGGCGCGCTCGATGCGCTCACGCGCCAGAGCCTGCAGGACGAGCTCGCGCGGCTGGTGCGCGACGACGGGCTCACGGTGCTGTTCGTCACGCACGATCTCGAAGAGGCCATCTACCTCGGCGACCGCGTGATCGCGCTGCAGGCCAACCCCGGGCCGGGGCGGCCCAGCCTGGCGCGGATGATCGATGTGAAGATTCCGCGGCCGCGCGACCAGCTCACGACGAAGGAGCATCCGGAATATCTGCAGCTGCGACGCGAGTTGTTCGCCTTCATCGAGCAAAGCCATGACTGAACGCCGCCTCCTGCGCTGGCTGCGGCCCTGGGTCTTTCCGGCCCTGCTGGTCGGCGCCTTCGAGTGGTACGCGCGGCGCGCGGCCGCCTTGGGCAGCGCCGCGCTCGCCCCGCCGAGCGCGGCGGTCAGGGCCTTCATGGGCGCGGCGCTCGACGGCTCGCTGTGGCAGGCGACGGGTTTCACGCTGGGCACGGCGGCGCTCGGCCTGCTGCTGGGCGCGGTGCTCGGCATTGCGCTGGGCCTCGTGCTCGGGCTCTCGCGCCGCGCTGCGCAGCTCGGCTCGCTGTCGATCGAGGTGCTGCGGCCCGTGCCCTCGGTGGCGCTGATTCCGCTCGCGATGCTGACCTTCGGTTTCGGCGTGCGCATGGAGCTGGCCATCGTCGCCTTTGCCACCTTCTGGCCGCTGCTGGTGCTGGTGCAGTCGGCGGTGCAGCAGATCGAACCGCGGCTGCTCGAGGTGAGCCGCGTGCTGGGCCTCTCGGCGCGCGAGCGTGCCTTCAAGATCGTGCTGCCGGCCATCGTGCCGCGCCTGTTCGTGGCGCTGCGCCTCGGCGTGGCGGTGGCGCTGGTGGTGGCCGTCACGGTGGAGATTGCGGCCAATCCCAATGGCATGGGCTACGCGATGATGATCGCGCAGCAGAGCTTCGACCCCGCGCTGATGCTTGCGTGGCTGGGCTGGATCGGCGTGGTGGGCTTTGCGGTCAATGCGGGCATGGTGCTGCTGCAGCGCGTGGTGGCGCGGCGCATGGGGGTGCTGCCATGAACGGCAACAGCCGCGTTGGCATCTTGGTGAATCGGCTCGGCTCGCTCGCCGTGCTCTCGGCATTGATTGCGCTGTGGTGGATCGCGAGCAACGCGGGCTGGGTGAGCCGCGTGTTCCTGCCGACACCGCAGGCCACCTTCGCCAGCCTGCTCGAAGGTCTCAACCTCCCGGGCCCGAACGGAAACGGGGGTCACGGCGAGCTGCTCGCCTTCACGCAGGCCACGGTCGGCCGCATGGTGCAGGGCTGGCTGCTGGCGTCGCTGTTCGGTGTGCTGCTGGGCGCGGCCATTGGCGTGTCGCCCGCGGTGCGCGCGTGGGTGCAGCCGACGCTCGAGTTCATTCGCCCGCTGCCCGCCTCGGCGCTGCTGCCGCTCGCGATCTCGATCTTCGGGCTGAACCCCGGCATGGTGCTGTTCGTGGTGGCCTTCGGCGCGATGTGGCCGGTGCTGCTGGCCACGGTGCACGGCTTCGCGGCCGTTGAGCCCAGGTTGTCGGAAGTGGCGCGCTGCCTGCAGATGTCGCGCGCGGCTTTCGTCTGGAAGATGGGCCTGCCCAACGCCATGCCCGACATCCTGGCCGGCATGCGGCTTGCGCTGACCATTGCGCTGATCGTCGCAGTGGTGGGCGAGATGATCGCCTCGCAAAGCGGCCTGGGCCAGGCCATTCTGCTGGCCGCGCGCGCATTCCGCGCGAGCGACCTGTTCGCCGGCATCGCGCTGCTCGGGCTGATCGGCTTCGCGAGCAACGCGCTGCTGGCCTTTGCCGAGAAGCGGCTGCTGCGCTGGCAGCAGCCCTGACGCTGTCCCTCACATCCCCATTCCACAAGGAGCCCCGCCATGCCACGCAAGTTCGTCGACCTCTCGATCTTTCTCGAAAACGATGTGCTGTCCGATCCGCCGGCCTTCGCGCCGAAGATCCAGTACTTCACGCACGAGCAGACCTACGAGCAGATCGAGCCCTTCTTTCCGGGCCTCAAGAAGGAAGACCTGCCCGACGGCGAAGGCTGGGCCGTGGAGCTGGTGCAGCTGTCGACGCACAACGGCACGCACCTCGACGCGCCCTACCACTTCCACTCCACCATGGACAAGGCGCTGGGCGAGAAGAAGCCCGCCATCGCGATCCACGAGGTGCCGCTCGAATGGTGCTTCCAGCCCGGCGTGAAGCTGGACTTCCGCCACTTTGCCGATGGCTACGTGGTCACGGCCAATGATGTCGAGGCCGAGCTCAAACGCATCGGCCACACGCTGAGCCCGCTGGAGATCGTGGTGGTGAACACGCGCGCGGGCTCACGCTACGGCCACAACGACTATGTTTCCGCCGGCGCCGGCATGGGCTACGAGGCCACCATGTATTTGCTGGAGCGCGGCGTGCGCCTCACAGGCACCGATGCCTGGAGCTGGGATGCGCCCTTCGTGCACACCGCCAAAAAGTACGGCGAGACGCACGACGCCTCGCTGATCTGGGAAGGCCACAAGGCCGGCCGCGACATCGGCTACTGCCACATCGAGAAGCTGCACAACCTCGAGGCGCTGCCGCCCACGGGCTTTTTCATCAGCTGCTTTCCGCACAAGATCCGCGGCGCGTCGGCCGGCTGGACGCGCGCGGTGGCGATCTTCGACGATGCGCTGATGGCGTCGGTCTGAACCTGGGGCATCGAGACCAATGATTGCGCTCAACCACACACACGACGCCGGCGCCCAGAGCTGGGTCGCCACTGCCAACACAGAAGGCACCGACTTTCCGATCCAGAACCTGCCCTACGCCGTGTTTCGCCGCACGGGCAGCCCGCAGCCGTTCCGCGGCGGCGTGGCGATTGGCGACCAGGTGCTCGACATGGCCGCGCTCTCCGCACGCCAGCTGCTCGACGGACTCGCGCTCGATGCGGCCCGTGCCGCCGCGCTGCCGGCGCTCAACGATTTCTTCGCGCTCGGCGGCACCGCTTGGCGTGCGCTGCGCCACGCGGTGTTCGCATTGCTGCGCGACGATGCACCGGCCGCCACGGTCAAGGCCATGCGCGAATGCCTGGTGCCGCAGGCCGAGGTCGAATACACCGTGCCCGCGCGCATCGGCGACTACACCGACTTCTACACTTCCATCGACCATGCGCTGAACATCAGCCGCCTGATGAATCCCGAAGGCGACGTGACGCCCAACTTCCGCTGGATTCCGACGGCCTACCACGGGCGCGTGTCGACCATCGGCATCAGCGGCCAGCGCTTTCATCGCCCGATGGGGCAGACCATGGCGCCGGGCGCCAGGGCGCCCACGTACCAAGCCTGCGCGCGGCTCGACTACGAGCTCGAGCTCGGCATCTGGATCGGCGAAGGCAATGCGGCCGGCGAAGCGATTCCGCTCGAACGCGCGGAAGAGCACATCTTCGGCATCTGCCTGCTCAACGATTGGTCGGCGCGCGACATCCAGTTCTGGGAGATGGCGCCGCTCGGTCCCTTCCTTGCGAAGAATTTCGCGACCACCATCTCGCCGTGGATCGTGACGATGGAAGCGCTCGCGCCCTATCGCCAGGCCTGGGCGCGGCCCGCTGGCGAGCCCCAGCCGCTGGCCTATCTCGAAAGCGGCGCCAACCGCGAAAGCGGCGCGATCGACATTCGCCTGGAGGTCTGGCTCGAAAGCGAGAAGGCGCGCAGCGAGGGGAGCGGGCCTTCGCGCCTGTCGCGCACGAGCTTCAGGCACCAGTACTGGAGCGTGGCGCAGATGGTGGCGCACCACACGGTGGGCGGCTGCAGCCTGAACCCGGGCGACCTGTTCGGCAGCGGCACCATCTCGGGACCGGGGCCGGGCGAGGCCGGCGCGATCATCGAGCTGACGCGCGCCGCGCAAGACCCGGTCACGCTGGCCAACGGCGAGCAGCGCGGCTTCCTGGAAGACGGCGATGCGGTGCTGCTGCGCGGCTGGTGCGAAAAGCCGGGCCATGCGCGCATCGGCTTCGGCGAAAGCCGGGGGACGGTGCTGCCCGCGAAGGGCTGAAGACATCCATCCGGCGCGCCAAAAGAAAAGGCCACCGCTGAGGGTGGCCTTTTGCATGAAATATGGAGCGGGAAAAGAGTCTCGAACTCTCGACCTCAACCTTGGCAAGGTTGCGCTCTACCAACTGAGCTATTCCCGCATTTCGAGCCGCAGATTATAGCCTGGTTTTTTCAGGCCTTCTTCCGCGCTTCGGTCAGTGGCCGAACACCGACGCGCGGTGCAGCGAAATGCCGGCCATCACACCATCGGCCGAAGCCATCGTGGCGTTGTGGAACATCATGGCCGCATCGCCGGCCGCGAACACGCCGGGCACCGTGGTCATCTTCATTGCGTCGGTGCGGATCAGCGGGCCGAAGCCGCCCTCGTCGATCGCGCATCCAAGCTGCTCGGCCAGCGGGCTCGCCAGGCGCGTGCGCGGCACGAGGAACATCGCATCGAGCGGCACGCGCCGGCCGTCCGCGAATCGAATGCCCGAGAGTTCGGCGGGCGACGGCCCCTCGAGCGCCGCAATGCGGCCCGGCTCGATCGCCACGCCGCGCGCCTGCAGCCTGGCGCGCGTTTCCTCGTCCACCGTGTTGTTGCCGTTGAGGAACAGCGTGGCCGACCCCCATTCGGCGAACAGGATCGCATGCTCGGGCGCATGCGGCCGCTCGATCAGGATGCCCAGGCGCCGGCCGCTGACTTCATAGCCGTGGCAGTACGGGCAGTGCAGCACGCTTTGGCCCCAGCGTTCGCGCACGCCTTCGATCTGCGGAAAGCCGTCCTCGACGCCGAAGGCGAGCACGATCCGGCTGGCCGACAGCGGCACGCCGCCACCTTCGAGCGAAACGGTGAACCCGCCCGCGCGGTCGGCCTGCGCCTCGGCGACGCGGCCCTCGATGAAGCTGGCGTTCGGATACGCGAGCACCTTGGCGCGCGCATCGGCAATCATCTTCAGCGGCGGCGTGCCGTCCTGCCCGAAGAAGCCGTGCGATGCGGCGGCGAAGCGGTTGCGCGGCGCGCCCGCATCGACGATGCAGACCGTTTTGCGCGCGCGCGCAAGCTGCAGGGCAGCGGAAAGGCCGGCAAAGCTGCCGCCCACGACCAGAGCGTCATAGTGCATGTTCGATGTCCTTGTGTGTGAAGCCGCCGCCCGTCATGCGGCGATGAAAATCCTTCGAGAGATCCGCCAGCGTGATGCTGTGGAAACGCTCGAGCAGCAGGGCCTCGGCCTCCCGGCAGGCGCCGTCGAGCGCCGCATTCACGGCCTGCTCGACGATGCAGCCGGGGCTCTCGGTGCGGTTGCCCATGGCCAGCAGCGCCGGAGACCCCACCGCCTGGTGGATATCGCCGAGCGTCACGGCATCGAGCGGGCACGACAGCACCCAGCCGCCGCCATGGCCCTTGGCCGAACTCACGAAGCCCGCCTCGCGCAGGCCCGCCATGACCCGGCGCACCACGACGGGATTTGTCTGCATGGCCATGGCCAGCGATTCGGAGGTGACGGGCCCCTCCATCTCTGCCATGTGCAGCAGTGCGTGGAGAACGCCTGAAAGCTTGCTGTCTCGTTTCATGCAACATTATGAGTTGCGTGAAATAGGAAGCGCTCGAGAGGGTCGCATTTGACCCTGCCGGCCGAACGGTTGTGCTGCCGCCGCCTGTTATCGTCGGCCGCCTTCACGACGACCGCATGCCCGCCGCCCTTCCCTCGACCCTGATCGACGCCGCCCTGCGCGGCGTGGCGATCGCGTTGCTGCTCCTGCTGGCACTGGTGCTCGGCCGCGACCGCCCTCGCCTGCCGGCTGCGCGTGCCGGCGTGGCATTGACGCTCGGCCTTTGCGTGCAGGTCATCGGCTCCACGCCGCTGTTCGAAGCGCTGGTGCCCGGCCTCTGGCAGGCGCCGCTGGTCGCCGTCTCCGTCGGCAACGCCGTGCTGTTCTGGGTCTTCGTGCAGGCGCTGTTCGACGACGATTTCGCGCTGCGCCCGCTGCACGTCGCAGCCTGGGTCGCGGTCGCCACGCTGGCGGCGTTCAACTGCGCGGTCGTGGCCGGCAGCGCCTCGGTGCTCGCGCCGATCACCATGGGTTTGCAGCGCGCCGTGCCGCTTGTATTCGCGGTGCTTGCCGCACTGGCCGCGGCCTCGCACTGGCGTGAAGACCTGGTGGAGCGGCGCCGCAGGCTGCGCGTCTTCATCGTGGTGGCCGGCATCGGCTACAGCCTGGTGATGCTGGCAGTCCGGCTGGCTTCGCCGCATGGCCGGCTTTCGGGGCTGTCGGCCACGGCGGACGTGGCAATGTTGCTTGCGATCGTGGCGGTGGTGGCCTGGCGGATGGTGCGGTTGGCGGGGTCGGACCTGTTCCCGGCGGCGAGCGTGCCGGCTGCGATGCCCGTGGTCGTTCTTGAAGACGCGCCGCCGCCCGAAGCGCTCCCAAGCCCGGACGCCGAGCGCGATCCGGCCGAAGACCGCCTCGCCGAATCCCTGCAGCACGCCATGGCCGTCGACCGCGCCTATCGCAGCGAAGACCTGAGTATCGCCAGCCTCGCCGCGCGGCTGTCGGTGCCTGAATACCGGCTGCGGCGGCTCATCAACCAGCGCTTGGGGCACCGCAACTTCAACGCCTTCGTCAACAGTTTCCGGCTGGCCGAGGCCATGGCGGCGCTGGCCGATCCGCGCAAGCGCGACCTGCCCGTTCTCACCATCGCACTCACGGCAGGCTTCCAGTCCATCGGCCCGTTCAACCGCACGTTCAAGGCCGCCACCAGCCTCACGCCCACCGATTTCCGCAAGCAGAAGCTGGCCGATTCCTGAAATCGGCGCGCCGAAAGCCGCGCTTGCAGCTTTCGGCAAGACACGGCGGGCATGCCGCGGCATCGTCCGGTCCGCCGAGGGCATGGGCCTTCGATGACACAAGGAGTTCGGTCGATGCGACGTCTTTTCTTTTTCTTTACGGCCACGGCGCTCGCGCTGCTTTCCGGGCTGGCCCAGGCCGCGATGGGCCTGGCCGAGATTGCCGGCACGGCCGGCGATGGGCCGGTCACGGTGTTCTATCCGTCAAGCGGCGAAGCCCGACTCGTCCGGCGCGGCCCCTTCACGCTGGACGTGGCTGCGCAGGGCACGCCCGTTCGCGGCAATGGCCGGCTGATCGTGGTTTCGCACGGGTCGGGCGGTGCGCCATGGGTGCATGCGGACCTGGCACGTGCCCTGGTGGACGCCGGCTTCATCGTGGCCATGCCCGAGCACAAGGCCGACAACTACAAGGACGCCAGCAACCCCGGCCCCGACAGCTGGACGATGCGTCCGGCCGAAGTGTCGCGCGCCATCGACGCGGTCGCGCGCGATGCACGCCTTGCGCCGCTGCTCGAACTCGACAAGGTGGGGATGTACGGCATGTCGGCCGGCGGCCACACCGCGTTGAGCCTGGCGGGTGGACGCTGGTCGCCAGCTGCATTCATGCGGCATTGCGAAGCCAACCTGGAAGGCGACTTCCAGACCTGCGTCGGACTGATCACGCGGCTGACCGGAAGCTGGTTCGACCGCATCAGGAAATGGGGCGCGCTGTTCGTGATCCGCCACCGCTTCGCGGACGCCACGCCGCGCGCGCACCAGGATCCACGCATCGCCGCCGTGGTGGCCGGTGTGCCGGCATCGGCCGATTTCGACATGGCCTCGCTCGCCACGCCGCGCGTACCGCTGGGGTTGATCACTGCGCAGCAGGACCGCTGGCTGATTCCGCGCTATCACAGCGATCGCGTGCTCGCGGCCTGCCTGCCGCGCTGCGAACTGATCGCCGACCTGCCCACGGGCGGCCATGGCGCGCTGCTCTCGCCCCCGCCGCCCGGACTCACGGGGCTGATCGGCGAGTTGCTCAACGATCCGCCGGAATTCGACCGCTCTGCGCTGCTGCCGGAAGTGAACCGCAAGACGGCGGTCTTCTTCAGTGCGCACCTGCTGCCTTGACCGCCTTGGGCCGCGCCGCCTAACGCACGAGCTCCCATTCCCGACGACGGAGGTGTCCCACACGCGCCGGCGGCTGCCTCGCACACGGCGACATGTGCGGAGGTGGTCACGGTAGCGACCGAACTGGCCCAAAGCCGGTTCAGTGACCATTCAACGAAAGGAAAAGTCACCCATGAAGCAGCAACAACACAAATCCCTTTTCGTCGGCGCCTTGCTCGCAGGCCTTCTTGCCATGAGCGGCTTCGCACAGGCACAGAGCGTGGGCGTTGGCGTGGGCGTGAATGCCGACGTCAACACGTCGGGCAGCGCGACTGCGCCTCAACGCCAAGGCACCGCGGGTGCCGGTGCACGCACCGAGGGAAGTGCCGGCGGCGGTGCCGCCACGAATGCCGGCGTGCAGCCGGTCGAAGTCCCCAAGGCCGCAGGCGGGCTGGGCAACACCCTGGGCGGCGTGGTCGGCGGCGCGACGGGTGCGGTCGGCGGTGCCACCAATGCCGCAACCGGCGCGGCCGGCAACGTGACCGGCGCGACGAATGTCGTGGGTGACACGGTAGGCGGTGCGACCGGTGCCGCAGGCTCGGCCGGCGGCGCGCTGAAGGCGCCGGCCGTGGGCGCCAAGGCCAGCGGCAAGGCCAAGGGATCCGGCGCGGTCGACGTCAAGAAATAAGCACTTCGCTCAGGGAAAGAAGCCCGCGGTGCGCCTGCGCCGCGGGCTTTTTCAATGACTCGCTTCCAGCCTGAAGAGGCTGGTCACTTCCACGTCGAGCACCATCAGCTCGCGCTGGTTGAAGAGCCGCCAGCGCCAGCGCAGGATGCCGAGCGTGGGCCGCTTCTCGGAGCGCCGCACCTCGATGACGTCGGCCACCAGCCGCAAGGCATCGCCGGGCCGCACCGGATGGGGCCAGCGCACATGCTCGAGCCCCGGCGAGGCAAAGGACTCCGAGCCCCTGAGCGCGGCATCGACCACGAGCCGCATCGCGATCGAGCAGGTGTGCCAGCCGCTCGCGATCAGCCCGCCGAAGGCACTGTCCGCCGCCGCGACGGCATCGGTGTGGAACCACTGCGGGTCGTAGGCCTGCGCAAAGCCGACGAGCTCCGCTTCGGACACGACATAGGGCCCGGCCTCGATGACCTGGCCGGGGTGGAAGTCGGCGAACTTCATTCGCCGCAGCTTAATAGGTTTCGAGGTGCAGGCGGCCTTCGCGCTTCAGTGCGGCACCCACGGTGTCCCAGTCCAGGCCCGCTTCCTTCGCCACGTCGCGCAAGGCAAGCACCACGCCCTCTTCCATGCTCTTGAGCCCGCACACGTAGAAGTGGCTCGCGCCGTCCTTCAGCAACGCGGCCAGGTCGGCGGCGCGTTCGCGCATGAGGTCCTGCACGTAGCGCTTGGGCTGGCCCGGCGTGCGCGAGAACGCGAGGTTGATGTCGATGAAGTCCTTGGGCAGCGATTGCAGCGGACCGAAGTACGGCAGCTCCTGCTGCGTGCGCGCGCCGAAGAACAGCATGAGCTTGCCGCCTTCGAACTTGCCGCTCTTGCGCAGGCGCCGGCGCCATTCGGTCATGGCGCGCATCGGCGCGCTGCCGGTGCCGGTGCAGATCATCACGATGTGCGACTTGGGATGGTTCGGCATCAGGAACGAGGAACCGAAGGGCCCCACCACCTGCACCGTGTCGCCCACCTTCAGGTCGCAGACGTAGTTGGAACACACGCCGCGCACCGGGTCGCCCTGGTGGTCTTCGGTCACGCGCTTCACGGTGAGCGACACGTTGTTGTAGCCGGGCCGCTCGCCGTTGCGCGGGCTGGCCACCGAGTACTGGCGCGCATGGTGGCGTTTGCCGATGGCGTCGACGCCCGGCGGCACGATGCCGATCGACTGGCCTTCGAGCACCGGGAACGGCACCACGCCGAAGTCGAGCACGATGTGGTGGGTCTCGCTGTCGAAGCCCGCCTCGGTGCAGTTGAAGTTGCCCACCACGGTGGCGGTGGTTGGCGCCTTTGGCGCAAAGAGGTTGGTGTAGGCGTGCGCGGCCGACCAGGGCGGCACGGTGGCGCCGTACTGGGCCGAGTTGAAGACCGGCTCGATGGCGTCGACGGCAGTCTGGGCCATGCCCGTGGCGGGCGCGGCAGCCGCCGCGGCTTCATCGCCGGCATCGGCGGAAACGCCTGCGGCCTCGAGCTCCTCGGGCGTGAGCTCCGCGGGCAGCGATTCCCAGGTGAGCTGTTCCTCGATCGTGTAGGCACGCACCAGCGGCATGGTGCGCCAGTTGTCGATCGAACCCGTGGGGCACGGCGAGATGCAGGCCATGCAGCCATTGCAGATGTCGGCGCGCACGACGTAGTTGTTATCGTCGTGCGTGATCGCGTTGACGGGGCAGGTGGCCTCGCAGGTGTTGCAGCGGATGCAGATCTCGGGGTCGATCAGGTGCTGCTTGATGACCCCGGCTTCAACGGCCATGTCCATGTTTTTTCTCCTTTCCCTCGCCCCTTGGGGAGAGGGTCAGGGTGAGGGGGCAGCGGCTTGTCGTGGGAGCGCCGTCAACCCTCACCCCTGCCCTCTCCCCGAGGGGAGAGGGAGTAATACCCCAATCAACCGAAACGCACGTACTCGAAATCCACCGGCTGGCGGTTGATGCCCATCACCGGCGGCGAGATCCAGCCTGCGAACTTGCCCGGCTCGACCACGCGGCCCATCAACGATGCCACGAAAGCGAAGTCTTCGGCGCTCGGCAGCCATTCGTTGCGCTTGGCGGCCCATTCGACCTCGTTCACCACGCGGCCCTCGGGCGACATCTTGATGCCCGCGAGCGCGCCGATCTGGCGGTTGAAGGCCTTGTGCGGCACGGTCAGGCGGGTGGGGATGCCGGCCTTCTCGAGCACCTTGTTCCAGCGGCCGACGCCGGCCACCGAGTCCTTGATGAAGTCGTCGCGCAGCACTTCGTTGAGCGCGTTGAGCATCGGCACGTCCTTTTCGACGAGCTGGCCGTCCTTCACCTCGAGCACCTTGTAGGTCTGGCCCTTGAGCACGTGGTCGTCGCCCCGCTTGCCTTCTTCGTAGCGGCCCTTCAGGCCCGAGCTGTAGAAGATGGCGGCGTTGCTCGACTGGTCGGCGCCGAACAGGTCGATGGTCACGCTGTAGTGGAAGTTCAGGTAGCGCTGGATGGTGCCCAGGTCGATGGCGCCGGCCGCGCGCACCTTCTGCGCGTCGTCGGTCTTGAGCTCGTTCATCACCTGCGCGGTGCGCGCCAGAACGCGCGAGACGCCGCTCTCGCCCACGAACATGTGGTGCGCTTCTTCGGTGAGCATGAACTTGGTGGTGCGCGCGAGCGGATCGAAGGCGCTCTCGGCCAGCGCGGCCAGCTGGAACTTGCCGTCGCGGTCGGTGAAGTAGGTGAACATGAAGAACGCCAGCCAGTCGGGCGTCTTCTCGTTGAAGGCACCCAGGATGCGCGGGTTGTCCTGGTCGCCCGAGGTGCGCTGCAAGAGCGCCTCGGCTTCCTCGCGGCCGTCGCGGCCGAAGTGCTTGTGCAGCAGGTAGACCATGGCCCACAGGTGGCGGCCCTCTTCCACGTTGATCTGGAACAGGTTGCGCAGATCGTACATGCTCGGCGCGGTCAGGCCCAGGTGGCGCTGCTGCTCGACCGAGGCGGGCTCGGTGTCGCCCTGCGTCACGATGATGCGGCGCAGGTTGGCGCGGTGTTCGCCGGGCACGTCCTGCCAGGCTTTCTCGCCCTTGTGGTCGCCGAAGTGGATCTCGCGGTTGGCGTCGCCCGGGTTCAGGAAGATGCCCCAGCGGTAGTCGCGCATCTTCACGTGGCCGAACTGGGCCCAGCCCTGCGGATCGACGCTCACCGCCGTGCGCAGGTACACCTCGTGGTTGGTCGAGCCTTCGGGGCCGACGTCGTCCCACCAGTTGATGAAGTTGGGCTGCCAGCCTTCGAGCGCGCGCTGCAGCGTGCGGTCTTCGCCGAGGTTGACGTTGTTGGGGATCTTCTCGCTGTAGTTGATCGTGCTCATCGCTGTTCCTTGGGTTGTGCGGACTGGGGGTTCTTCTTCATTCAGACGCGGTTCAAGTCGAAGCCGGCCTTCTCGCCGGTGCCGTAGACCTTGAGCGCGCCCTTTTCGCCGACGGCGTTGGGGCGGTTGAAGATCCAGTTCTGCCAGGCGGTGAGCCGGCCGAAGATGCGGGTGGCCATGTTCTCCTGGCTCGCGAAGCGCAGGTTGGCTTCGAGGCCGGTGAGCGCATCGGGCGACATGGCGGCGCGCTCCTCGACGGCGATGCGGATCTCGTCGTCCCAGTCGATGTCGTCGGGCGCGGCGGTGACGAGGCCGAGCTTCAGTGCTTCGTCGGCATCGAGCGGCTTGCCGGCCGCGGCGCGCGCGGCGTCCAGCGGCGCGGCCTCTTCGTAGAAGCGGCGCTGCAGGCGGCTCTGGTCGTTCACCATCGGGAAGAAGCCGAAGTTGAATTCGTTGAGCACGAGCTTCGGCGCGCGCGCGGCATCGTCGGGCAGCGCGAGCATGTAGCTGCGGTCGGCCGCAAAGGCCAGCTCGGCCAGCGTGCCGGCAAAGCACGAACCCGCTTCGACCAGCGCGAACAGGCTGCGCGACGACACGTCCAGCCGCGCCAGCGTGCGGCGAAGTGCGCCGATGGTTTCGCGCACCAGCCAGTGGTCCTTGTGGGCGAGCATCAGGGCGTCCGATGCGAGCACGGCGGCCGCATCGCCTTCGGTCTTGAGCAGCCAGGTGCCGATGTCGAGCTCGTTGGTGCGCAGGTTGAGGATGGCGTCGTCGAGCTCGCGGCACACGGCAAGCGGCCACCAGGCGGCGCCCGCAGCCTCGATGGCGGCGAGGTCCGCGGGCTGCGTGCCGGTGGGTGCCTTGACGGTGATCGTGGCGGTGCGCTTGCTGCGGTCGATCTTCACGTCGACGTGCGAATAGGCGATGCCGTCGGCGCTGTCGGTGCGTTCCAGCCGGGTCAGCGCCACGCCCTTGCCGCTGGCCGGGCGGTCGCTCGCGGCGGCCAGCTGTGCGGCGCGCTCCTGCACGGCGGCGGCAAACTGCGCGGGCTTGGCCACGGCATCGACCAGGCGCCAGTCGACCGCGCGCTGGCCGCGCACGCCTTCGACGCTGGTGCAGAAGATGTCGGCGAGGTCATGGCGCACATGGCGCTTGTCGGTCACGCGGGTCAGGCCGCCGGTGCCGGGCAGCACGCCGAGCAGCGGCACCTCGGGCAGCGAGACGGAGGAAGAGCGGTCGTCCACCAGCAGGATCTCGTCGCAGGCCAGTGCCAGTTCGTAGCCGCCGCCGGCGCAGGCGCCGTTCACGGCCGCGATGAACTTCAGGCCCGAGTGCTTCGACGAATCCTCGATGCCGTTGCGCGTCTCGTTGGTGAACTTGCAGAAGTTCACCTTCCAGGCGTGGCTCGACACGCCCAGCATGAAGATGTTGGCGCCCGAGCAGAAGATGCGGTCCTTGCCGCTGGTGACGATCACGCTGCGCACTTCAGGGTGCTCGAAGCGCACGCGGTTGAGCGCGTCGTTCAGTTCGATGTCCACGCCCAGGTCGTAACTGTTGAGCTTGAGCTTGTAGCCGGGGCGGATGCCGCCGTCTTCCGCGATGTCGAGCACCAGGCGCGCCACCGGGCCTTCGACGCTGAGCTTCCAGTGCCTGTATTGCGCGGGTTCGATGCGGTAGTCGACGCGCAGAGGCGCCTGAAGGGTCGTGGTCTCGGTCATACGGAAGTCTCCTGTGGGGGCAGATGCAAACCGGAAGAATAATGCAGCTTCTGGCGTCGATGACATGCATCATGCTGCATGCGAACAGGCAAGTCAATGCCTGAAGCGCTTTTTTTCAAAACTTCAGTTCAGGCGCCGGTGCCTATCGCCTGGCGCGCGACCGTGCGCAGCGCCTGGAAGCTCTGCGCCAGCGTCTTGCCGCTGGTGTCCACCGAGAGATCGGCCTTCGAATAGAAGGCAGCGCGGCCGTTCAGGATGCGGCGCAGGTCTTCCATGGCTTCCTTGCTGGCCGCCATCGGGCGGGTGTCGCCCTGCGCGGCCACGCGGCCCATGTGCTCCTCGGGCGCGGCCTGCAGCCACACGGTGGTGCAGTGCGCGAGCAGCTCGTTGAAGGTGGCGGGGTCCGAGACGATGCCGCCCGGCGTGGCAATGACCACCTCGCCGTAGATCTGGATGGCTTCCTCGAGCGCGCGGCGCTCGTAACGGCGGTAGGCGTTGGTGCCGTAGAGGTCGTGGATCTCGCGCACGCTGCAGCCCGCGAGCTTCTCGATGTCGCGGCTCAGTTCCACGAAGGGCACGTCGAGGTCGTCGGCCAGCATCTGCCCGAGCGTCGACTTGCCTGCGCCGCGCAGGCCTACGAGCGCGATGCGGCGGTGGCGCGCCGGATCGACCGAGGCCGTGCCCAGCAGCTCACCCACCGCCACGCGCACGCGGCGCAGGTCGGCCTCGCTGCGGTTTTCGAGCAGCTCGCGGATCAGCAGCCACTCGGGCGAACTGGTGGTCACGTCGCCGACCAGTTCGGCCAGCGAGCAGTGCAGCGCGCCGGCCACCTGCTGCAGCACCAGGATCGACGCGTTGCCGATGCCGTATTCGAGATTGGCCAGGTGCCGCTCCGACACGTCGGCCGCAATGGCCACCGCCTTGCGCGTGAGGCCGCGCTGCGCGCGCAGGTTGCGCACGCGCTCGCCCAATGCCGCCAGCAATGGATTCTTGGCCTCCCCGGCCGGTGCCACCGGGTTGCCGGCGCGGTGGCCGCCTTCGGGCGCGGGGGCCAGCACCGCGTCTACGTGCTCGTTCATGCATGTCCTCGTTCTTGGCCGGGATTGTGCGCGCTCAGGGTAAACACCATAGATGCACTATATTGCTTGACACCTATGGAGTCGATGCTTATTGTTCGGCCACAAGCAAGATACTGCACGCGCACCAATCCTGCAAGGTAGTCCGAAAGTTCGCTGCGCCATTCACCCTGCCAGCCAGCCTCCAAAAAGGAAGCCCGCCAATGTCCAGCAAGGAAGCATTTCACCAGTTGATCGCCGGCCTGACCGCCGAAATTGCCGGCCGTCCGCTCGACGAACAGCTCGACCAGTGGCTCAACGCCACCCATGGCGCGGGCAGCGCGCGCTTCGAGGCGCTGCGCCAGGCCTGCATCGGCGGCGTGGCCGAAGGCTGGCTGTGCGAGCGCGAAGGCGGCGACATCCGCTACGGCCGCGTGTTCAAGGCGGAGGACGCACTGCAGCGCTTCTCGGTCGACGTGGTCGACATGCAGGACATCGCGGGGCCGCACCACACGCATCCGAATGGCGAGATCGACCTGATCATGCCGATCGAAGGCAGCCCCGGCGCCACCTTCGACGGCCGGCCCGCGGGCTGGTGCGTCTACGGCCCCGGCACCGCGCACCGCCCGACCGTGGCGAACGGCCGCGCCCTCGTTCTCTATCTCCTGCCTGAAGGGCAGATCAAGTTCACCCCATGACCGAACTCCTCCCCAATTACGTCGCCGGCCGCTGGCAAGGCGGATCGGGCGCCGGCACGCCGCTTTTCGATCCGGTGCTGGGCGCCGAGCTCGTGCGCGTCGACGCCACCGGCCTGGACCTGCCCGCCGCCTTTGCCTTTGCGCGCGAACAGGGCGGCGGCGCGCTGCGCGCCCTCACCTATCGACAGCGTGCCGGGCTGCTCGGCGCCGTCGTGAAGGTGCTCCAGGCCAACCGCGATGCCTACTACGAGATCGCGACCGCGAACTCCGGCACGGTGAAGAACGACTCGGCCGTCGACATCGACGGTGCGATCTTCACGCTGGGCCAGTATGCGAAGTGGGGCGACGCGCTCGGCGACGTGCGCGCGCTGCGCGACGGCGAGGCCGTGAAGCTCGGCAAGGAGCCGGTGTTCCAGTCGCAGCACCTGCAGCTGCCGACGCACGGCGTGGCGCTGTTCATCAACGCCTTCAACTTTCCGTCGTGGGGGCTGTGGGAAAAGGCCGCGCCGGCGCTGCTCTCGGGCGTGCCGGTGATCGTGAAGCCCGCCACGGCCACCGCCTGGCTCACGCAGCGCATGGTCAAGGACGTGGTCGATGCGGGCGTGCTGCCCGCGGGCGCGCTCTCGGTCGTCTGCGGCAGCTCGGCGGGCCTGATGGATGCGCTGCAGCCCTTCGACGTGGTCTCGTTCACCGGCTCGGCCGAGACGGCCGCCGTGATCCGCTCGCACCCGGCCGTGGCCGAGCGCTCGGTACGCGCGAACATCGAGGCCGACAGCCTCAACAGCGCCCTGCTGCTGCCCGGCGCCGCGGCCGGCAGCGAGGCCTTCAACCTGCTGGTGCGCGAAGTGGTGCGCGAGATGACGGTCAAGTCGGGCCAGAAATGCACCGCGATCCGCCGCATCCTGGTGCCGGCCGAGCTCTACGACGCCGCGGCCGAAGCCATTGGCGCCAAGCTCGCGGCCATCACCGTCGGCAATCCGCGCAACGAGAGCGTGCGCATGGGCTCGCTCGTGAGCCGGGCGCAGATGAATGCCGTGAGCGAGGGCCTGGAAGCGCTCTCGGCGCAGGCCAGCGTGCTGTACGACGGCCGCAACACGCCGCTGATCGATGCCGAACCGTCGGTGGCCGCCTGCATCGGCCCTGTGCTGCTGGGTGCGCGCGACGCCGATGCGGCGCAGCGCGTGCACGACGTGGAAGTGTTCGGACCCGTTGCCACGCTGCTGCCGTACCGCGACCTGGCGCACGGCATCGCGCTGGCGCACCGCGGCCAGGGTTCGCTCGTGACTTCGCTCTACGGCAGCGACGACGCGGCGCTGGCGCAGGCCGCGCTCGCGGTGGCGCCGAGCCACGGCCGCGTGCACGTGATCACGCCCGAGGTGGCGCAGGCCCACACCGGCCACGGCAACGTGATGCCGATGTCGCTGCACGGCGGCCCGGGCCGCGCGGGCGGCGGCGCCGAGCTCGGCGGCCTGCGCGCGCTGGACTTCTACCATCGCCGCAGCGCCGTGCAGGCGAGCCCCGGCGTGCTGGCCGCACTGGGCCTCTAGAAAAAGAACCCGGCCGAAGGAGACAACCATGACCCTGCCCCAACGATTCAATTTCGCCGAGCACCTGTTCGCGCTGAACCGCGGCCGCGCCGAGCGCACCGCCTACATCGACGACCGCGGCACGCTCGCCTACGGCCAGCTCGAGGACCGCGCACGCCGCCTGGCCGCCGCGCTCAAGGCCGCCGGCGTGCGGCGCGAAGAGCGCGTGCTGCTGCTGATGCTCGACAGCAGCGACTGGCCCGTGAGTTTTCTCGGCTGTCTCCATGCCGGCGTGGTCCCCGTCGCCGTCAACACGCTGCTCACGCCCGCGGACTACGCCTACATGCTCGACCACAGCCGCGCGCAGGCCGCGCTGGTGTCGGGCGCATTGCTGCCCGCGCTGCAGACGGCGATGGCGCTCGGCACGCATGAAGTGCACACGCTGATCGTCTCGCAGCCCACGGGCGCGCTGCCCGAAGGCGCGCAGGAATTCGAAGCCGCGCTCGCCGCCGCCGCGCCGATGGCGGCGCCCGCGCCCACGGCCTCCGACGACCCCGGCTTCTGGCTGTATTCCTCCGGCTCCACCGGCAAGCCCAAGGGCACGGTCCACACGCATGCCAACCTGTGGTGGACGGCCGAGCTCTATGGCAAGCCGGTGCTCGGGCTCACCGAGAACGACGTGTGCTTCTCGGCCGCCAAGATGTACTTCGCGTACGGGCTGGGCAATGCGCTGACCTTTCCGCTGTCGGTCGGCGCCACGGTGGTGCTGATGGCCGAGCGCCCCACGCCCGACGCCACCTTCCGCCGCTGGGTGGAGCACAAGCCGACGGTGTTCTTCGGCGCGCCCACCGGCTTTGCCGGCATGCTCGCCTCGCCGAAGCTG
Organism: Variovorax sp. SPNA7; assembly: GCF_033807855.1. Taxonomy (NCBI): domain Bacteria; kingdom Pseudomonadati; phylum Pseudomonadota; class Betaproteobacteria; order Burkholderiales; family Comamonadaceae; genus Variovorax; species Variovorax sp. SPNA7. The sequence continues at coordinate 85,505 of NZ_CP138513.1, read as the reverse complement.
CCGGCGCGCGAGCAGGTGGCGCTGCGCATGTGCTCTTCCGCCGGCGAGGCACTGCCCGGCGAGATCGCGCAGCGCTTCAAGGCGCACTTCGGCTGCGAGATCATCGACGGCATCGGCTCCACCGAGATGCTGCACATCTTCATCTCCAACCGCCCCGGCGACGTGCGCTACGGCACCACGGGCAAGCCGGTGGAAGGCTACGAGGTCGAGCTGCGCGGCGAGGATGGCCGCCCGGTGCCCGATGGCGAGGTGGGCGACCTCTACATCCGCGGCCCGAGCGCGGCGCTCATGTACTGGTGCAACCGCGAGAAGTCGCGCGAGACCTTCCAGGGCGGCTGGACCAAGAGCGGCGACAAGTACACGCGCGACGCCGACGGCTACTACACCTACGCCGGGCGCAGCGACGACATGCTGAAGGTCAGCGGCATCTATGTGTCGCCCTTCGAGGTGGAAGCCACGCTGATGCAGCACCCCGCGGTGCTCGAGGCCGCGGTGATCGGCAAGGAAGACGCGGACGGACTGACCAAGACCAAGGCCTTTGTCGTGCTGAAGGACGGCCAGTCGGTCGGCGACGAGGAGCTGAAGGCTTTCGTGAAGGAAAGGCTCGCGCCGTACAAGTACCCGCGCTTCCTGGAATTCGTGCAGGAGCTGCCGAAGACGGCGACGGGGAAGATCCAGCGGTTCAGGCTGCGCGAGCGGGAGAGGCAGGCATGAGCATGAGGTTCCCGCGTTGTTCCCTCTCCCAGAGGGAGAGGGAGCAACAGCCATGACTCCCGACTTCGCAACGATCAACTGGCGCAACCGCCCCGTGCGCATCGAATGCCAGTGGATCGCCCCCGAGCGCACCGATGCCCCGCTCATCGTCTTCCTGCACGAAGGCCTCGGCTCCATCGCGATGTGGAAGGACTTCCCCGCGCAAGTCTGCAACGCCGCCAACGCCCGCGGCCTCGTGTTCTCGCGCCCCGGCTACGGCCGCTCGACGCCGCGCGCCGACGACGAGATCTGGGACGTCGACTTCATGCACCGCCAGGCGCACGAGGTGCTGCCAGCGCTCTTCACCGCGCTGAAGCTCGACGACGAGAAGCCCTGGCTCTTCGGCCACAGCGACGGCGGCTCGATCTCGCTGCTCTATGCCTCGCGCTTCCCGGACCGCGTCAGCGGCCTCGTGGTGCTCGCGCCGCACATCTTCGTGGAAGACGTGACCGTCGCGAACATCGAGCAGGCCCGCACCGCGTACCTCTCGACCGACCTGCCGGCGAAGCTCGGCCGCTACCACGACAGCGCCGATTCGGCCTTCTGGGGCTGGAACCGCATCTGGCTGCACCCGCCCTTCCGCGAATGGAACATCGAGGCCGAACTCGACACCATCCGCTGCCCTGTCCTCGCCATCCAGGGCATCGACGACGAGTACGGCACGCTCGCGCAGATCCGCGGCATCGCGGCGCGGGTCAGGGGATGCGAGCTGCTCGAAATCCCGGAATGCGGGCATTCCCCGCATCGCGATCAGCCGGATCGTGTCATCGTCGCGGCCACTTCTTTCATTACCAAAAACAGGAGACAAACACCATGACCCCATTCACCCCGGTCCGCACCGCCCGCCTCGCGCTCACCGCGATCGCCTTCGCCGCCCTGGCCAGCGCCGCCGGCGCGCAGGGCACCGGCAAGCTCAAGGTCGGCCTTATGCTGCCCTACAGCGGCACCTATACCGCCCTGGGCGTCGCCATCGAAAACGGCTTCAAGCTCTACGTGGACGAACAGGGCGGCAAGCTCGCCGGCCGCGAGATCGAATACTTCAAGGTCGACGACGAGTCCGACCCGGCCAAGGCCACCGACAACGTCAACAAGCTCATCAAGCGCGACAACGTCGACGTGATCGTGGGCACCGTGCACTCCGGCGTGGCCATGGCCATGGCCAAGGCCGCCAAGGAAAGCGGCACCGTGCTGATCGTGCCCAATGCCGGCGCCGATGCGGTCACGGGCCCGATGTGCGCGCCCAACATCTTCCGCAGTTCGTTCAGCAACTGGCAGCCGGCCTACGCCATGGGTGAAGTGGCGGCCAAGCAGCAGGGCAAGAAGAAGGTCATGACCATCACCTGGAAGTACGCGGCCGGCGAGGAGTCGGTCAACGGCTTCAAGGAAGGGTTCGAGAAGGCCGGCGGCAAGGTCGACAAGCAGCTCACGCTGCCGTTTCCCAATGTCGAGTTCCAGGCCCTGCTGACCGAGATTGCCGCGGCCAAGCCTGATGCGGTGTATGCCTTCTTCGCGGGCGGCGGCGCGGTGAAGTTCGTCAAGGACTACCAGGCCGCGGGCCTCAACAAGACCATTCCGCTCTACGGCCCGGGCTTCCTGACCGACGGCACCCTGGACGCGCAGGGCGAGGCCGCCCAAGGCATGCTGACCACGCTGCACTATGCCGACGGCCTGAACACGGCGCGCGACAACGCCTTCCGCGTCGGCTACGCCAAGGCCTTCAAGCTGCAGCCCGACGTGTATGCCGTGCAGGGCTACGACGCGGCGCAGATGCTGGGCGTGGGTCTGGCCGCCACCAAGGGCGACATCGGCAAGAAGGCCGACTTCACGGCCGCCATCGAGAAGGCGAAGATCGACAGCCCGCGCGGCACGTTCACCATGAGCAAGTCGCACAACCCGGTGCAGGACATCTACCTGCGCAAGGTCGAAGGCAAGGAGAACAAGCTGGTGAGCATCGCGATCAAGGGGCTGACGGATCCGGCCCGTGGATGTCGCATGTAACCCACCCCCGTCCCTCGCTCACTGCGTGTAGCTCGACTCCCCCCTCGAGGGGGCGACACCGGCGGACCGGCAAAGCCGGATCCGCGGTGTCTCACGAACATCGCGGGCGCTACGCGCCACGCTCTTTCTTCAAGCCGCTACCGGGATGACCTAACGTGGATTTCGGCACCTTCCTTGTCCAGTGCCTGAACTCGGTTCAGTACGGACTTCTTCTGTTCCTGGTGGCCTCGGGGCTCACGCTGATCTTCGGGATCATGGGCGTGATCAACCTTGCGCACGGCAGCTTCTACATGATCGGCGCGTACATGGCGTTCGCGCTCGCGCCGCTGTTCGGCGACCAGTTCCTCTTGATGCTGGTGGCCGGCGTGGTGCTGGCGGCGATCTTCGGCTACCTGCTCGAATGGGCCTTCTTCAGCTACCTCTACCAGCGCGACCACCTGCAGCAGGTGCTGATGACCTACGGGCTCATCCTGGTGTTCGAGGAACTGCGCTCCATTCTCGTGGGCAACGACGTGCACGGCGTGAAGGTGCCGGCCTGGCTGGACGGCAGCTTTGCGCTCGGCAACGTCATGAGCTATCCGTGGTACCGGCTCTTCGCCTCGGCCGCCTGCATCGTGCTGGCGGTGGCGCTGTACTGGGTGGTCAACCGCACGCGGCTGGGCATGATGATCCGCGCCGGCGCGAGCAACCGCGACATGGTGCGGGGCCTGGGCATCGACGTGAAGCGGCTCTACCGCATCGTGTTCGCGGCCGGCGTGGCGCTCGCGGCGCTGGCCGGGATGATCGCGGCGCCGATGTCCTCGGTGTACCCCAACATGGGCGCGAGCGTGCTCATCATCTGCTTCGTGCTGGTGGTGATCGGCGGCATCGGCTCGATCACGGGCGCGCTGGTGGCCTCGCTGCTGGTGGGCTTCGTCGACACCTTCGGCAAGGTGTTCTTCGCGGACCTCGCTGGCATCGGCATCTACCTGCTGATGGCCATCGTGCTGATCTGGAAGCCCGAAGGGCTGATGGGGAGGCGGCCATGACGCAGACCCACACTTCTTCCATGCGGCGTGGCGCGTTTCTCGTGCCGCTGGCCTGCGCCATTGCCATCGGCGTGCTCGGCCCGTTGATGGGCAACTACGTCTCGGACTTCGTCGTCAAGGTGATGATCCTGTCGATCTTCGCGCTGAGCCTCGAACTGCTGGTCGGCATGACGGGGCTCGTGAGCCTGGGCCATGCGGCGTTCTACGGCATCGGCGCCTACGTCACGGTGCTGGCCTCGGGCAACGAGGGCGGCAACCTCGCGCTGCTGCTGCCGCTGGCCATGGGCGCGGCCGCGCTCTATGCCCTGTTCGTGGGTGCGCTGAGCCTGCGCACGCGCGGCGTGTACTTCATCATGGTGACGCTGGCCTTTGCGCAGATGGCCTTCTTCGTGTTCCACGACACCAAGGTCGGCGGCGGCAGCGACGGCATCTACCTGTACGTGCGGCCGGCCATCGGCAAGCTCGACCTGGAGAACCGCATGGTGCTGTTCTACGTGGTGCTCGCATCGCTGGTGTTCACCTACGGCCTCCTGGCGCTGGTGCGGCGCTCGCGCTTCGGCGCGGCGCTCGCGGGCATCCGCGTGAACGAGCAGCGCATGCGCGCGGCGGGCTTTCCGGTGTACGGCTACAAGCTCGCGGCCTTCGTGCTGGCGGGTGCGCTGGCCGGGCTCGCGGGCTTTCTGCTGGCCTCGCGCGACGGCGTCGTCAACCCCGAGCTGATGGCCTGGCACAACTCGGGCGAGGTGCTGCTGATGGTGATCCTGGGCGGCCTCGGCCACCTGCGCGGCGCGGTCATCGGTGCCATTGCGTTCACGCTGCTGAAGGAAATCTTCTCGACGCACGCCGTGATGGGGCCGCTCGCGGACCACTGGCAGCTGACGCTGGGCATCGCGATCATCGTGTTCGTGGCGTGGCTGCCCAAGGGGCTGATCGGCCTGGCCAAGCGGCTGTCGCCGAAGGGGGCTGCATGACTGCCACCGCGTTCCGGATTTGTCCCCTCTCCCGCAGGCGGGAGAGGGTTAGGGTGAGGGCTGCGGCCCTGCCCATCGCCCTGCGCTTTCTACCGCCCAGTGCCCTCACCCCAGCCCGACCATGAATGCAGGCGCGCTTCTTTCCGTCACTGGCCTCACCCGCCGCTTCGGCGGCCTCACGGCCGTCAATGCCATCACGCTCGATCTGCACGTCGGCGAAGTCCATGCGGTGATCGGCACCAACGGCGCAGGCAAGTCGACGCTCATCAACATGCTCTCGGGCGAGATCGAAGCCTCCGAAGGCCGCATCGCGCTCGACGGCGTCGACATCACCCGGCGCGCGCAGTGGCGCCGCGCGCGCGCGGGCGTGGGCCGCAGCTACCAGCGCACGACCATCTTCCCGGAGTTCAGCGTGCACGAGAACTGCCGGCTCACGGCGCAGGCCGCCACGGCGCGGCCCTGGACGGTGTGGCAGTCGTCCGGGCGCTGCGCCGCCAGCAATGCGGCGGCCGACGCGGCGCTCGAGGCCGCAGGCCTTTCGAACGAAGCCCTGCGCATCGCGGGCACGCTGAGCCACGGCGCGCAGCGCCAGCTCGAAGTGGCGATGTGCCTGGCCACCAAGCCCCGCGTGCTGCTGCTCGACGAGCCGCTCGCGGGCATGGGCGCCGAGGAAACCGACCGCATGCTCACGCTGCTCGCGCGGCTGAAGGCCACGCACGCCATCCTGCTGGTGGAGCACGACATGGATGCGGTGTTCCGCATTGCCGACCGCATCACGGTGATGGTGAACGGCACGGTCATCGCGACCGGCGATCCGAAATCGATCCGCGAGAACCCGGAAGTGCGCACCGCCTACCTTGGAGAAGACCACTGACATGCTCGTCGTCCGCGATCTCAACACCTACTACGGCAACAGCCACATCCTGCGCGGCGTGCATGCCGGCATTCCGGCCGCCACCTCGGTCGGCCTGCTCGGGCGCAACGGCATGGGCAAGACCACGCTGATCCGCACGGTCATGGGCTATGTGCGCCCCGCCTCGGGCGAGGTGCAGGTCGATGGCCGCACCGTCACCGGCTGGCCGCCCGAGAAGATGGCGCGCCTCGGCATCGGCTACGTGCCCGAAGGCCGCGGCATCTTTCCGAACCTCTCGGTGCGCGAGAACCTCGTGATGAGCGAGCGCGCGGGCATCGACGGCCGGCGCGCCTGGACCTTCGACCGCGTGATGGCCACCTTTCCGCGGCTGGCCGAGCGGCTCTCGCACGGCGGCCAGCAGCTCTCGGGCGGCGAGCAGCAGATGCTCTCGATCGGCCGCGCACTCATGACCAACCCGCGCTTGCTGATCCTCGACGAGGCCACCGAAGGCCTGGCGCCGCTGATCGTGGCCGAGATCTGGCGCGTGATCGGCGAGATCCGCGCGACCGGCATCGCCACGCTGATCGTCGACCGCGACTACCGCAAGGTGCTCGCGCACACCGACCTGGCGGTGGTGATGGAGAAGGGGCAGATCGTGCGGCACGGCGCGTCGGCCGATCTGCTGGCCGAGCCGCAGGCGCTCGAGGAATTGCTGGGCGTGTAAGGCGCTTCAGGCGGCCCGCTGCGCCATCAGGAAGTCGATGAACACCCGCATGCGCAGCGGCACGTGGCGTCCGTCCGGGTACAGCAGCGTGTAGGGCCGCGAACGGCCCGCGAAGGGTTTCAGCACCTCGACGAGCGAGCCGTCGGCCAGTTCCTTCTCCACGACGAAGCGGTAGGTCTGGAACAACCCGGCGCCGCTTTTCGCGAGCGTGACCCCGCCGAGCACGTCGTCGGAGCAGCTGTAGGCGCTGTCCGCGAAGACTTCGCGGTCCTTGCCGTTTTCCTTGAAGAGCCACGAAATGCGGCGGCCGCTGCTGGGCAGCTCGAACTGAATGCACTCGTGCGCTGCAAGATCGTCCAGCGTGCGCGGCGTGCCGGCCCTCCTCAGGTATTTGCGCGTGGCGACCACGACCAGGCCTGCATCCTCGAGGTGCCGCGCGATCAGCGTGGAGTCGGGCTGGGCCCGCACGCGCACGGCCATGTCGTAGCCCTCTTCCACGAAATCGATGTTGCGGTTGCTCAGGTGCACGTGCAGCCGGATGTCGGGAAAGCGTTCGCGAAATGCCGGCAGCAAGGGAAGGATGCGGTGGTGGCCGTAGGTGGTCGGCACGCTGATGCGCAGCGTGCCCGAAGGCAGCGCCTGCTGGCCCATCACCTCGCGCTCGGCCTCGGCGAGCTGCGCCAGCGCCTGGCGGCACTGCGCAAAGTAGGAGCGGCCCGCGTCGGTGAGCCGCACGCTGCGCGTAGTGCGCACGAAGAGCCGCAACCCCAGCCGCTTCTCGAGCCGCGAGATCGAGCGGCTCACGGCCGCCGGCGTCACACCGGCAGCGAGCGCCGCCGAAGTGAAGCCGCCGGTCTCCGCAGCAAGGCAGAACAACTCGATGCTGCCCAGGAGGATGTCGCCGAACTGCCGCTGCATGGATTGATTACTCCGCGTATCAAGTGAAGTTCGAGTCTAGTGATTTATCTATTGGTGCGTCATCAATACAGTTCTCCCCACGTCATCAACTTCCTTGGAGAACCGACATGCAGGACAACACATCCCCCACCGTGGTCATCACGGGCGCCTCGAGCGGCATCGGCCTGGGCCTTGCGCAGGCGTACCTCGAGCGCGGCTTCAACGTGGTCGCGAATGCGCGCACCGCCGAGCGGCTCGCGGCCGCCGCGGAGCAGCTCGGCAACCCGGCGCGCCTTCTCGGCGTCGCGGGCGACATCGGCCGCCGCGACACTGCGCAGCAGCTCGTCGACCGCGCCGTGGAGCGCTTCGGCCAGGTCGACGTGCTCATCAACAACGCGGGCATCTTCAACGCCAAGCCCTTCGTCGAATACACCGAGGACGAACTCGAGCAAATGGTGGCCACGAACCTCAAGGGCTTCGTCTATGCCTCGCAGGCCGCGGCGAAGCACATGGTCGCGCGCCGCCAGGGACATATCGTGAACATCACCGCGAGCATCGCGCTGCAGCCGAACCAGCAGGTGCCGGCGGCCTTGCCGGTGCTGATCAAGGGCGGCATCAATGCCGCGACGCGCGCGCTGGCGCTCGAACTCGCACCACACAACGTCAAGGTGAATGCGGTGGCACCCGGCATCGTGGACACGCCGCTGTACACGCCCGAGCAGCACGGCTTCCTCAACGGCCTGGCGCCCGCCGGCCGCATCGCGACCGTGCGCGAAATCGCCGACGCGGTGCTCTACCTCACGAGCGCCGATTTCACGACCGGCGTGGTGCTGCCCGTGGATGGCGGCATGAGCACCGGCAAGTGGTAAGGAGAGCGCCATGCCTTTCGTCAATCTGAAGATCACGCGCGACGGTGTCACGCGCGAACAGAAAACCCAGGTCATTGCCGAGTTCACGGAAACGCTTGAACGGGTGCTGAAGAAGCCGCCGGAGTGGACCCACATCGTGATCGAGGAGATCGACACCGACGACTGGGGCTTCGCGGGCGTAACGACGACGGAGTACCGCAAGCGGCTGGCCGAGGGTGCGAAACCGGCGTGAGCGGCATGCCCACGGTGTGAGGGAGAGTAAAACCTCCGTTCCACCGGGTTTCACCTCTCACCCCGGGCCATGCGGCCACCGAATGATGTGCGGCTGCACGCCCCATGGATCCCCGCAACGGCCGTGCGCACCCGCGAGGCTGAGCATGACTTCCCTGCAATCGCGTCACATCGACAACGTCTACTCCATCGCCACCGGCACGGCGCTGGCCGATCCGGCGGCGAGCCTGGTCCACAAGTCGTGGGCGCGTTGCGTGCGCGAGCACGGCCTCGACCCGACGAAGCCCAGCCCCGCGCGCATCCTTCCGGCGCAGGAGGTGCGCGCGCACCAGCAGCAGCTCGAGCATTTCTTGCGTGCGGCGCGCGCCGGCATGGAAGATATCTACCGCCGCGTGGCGGACCTCGGCTACATGGTGCTGCTGACCGACGCCGAAGGCATCACGGTCGACTACATCGGCAACCCGGCCTGGGACGACCAGCTGCGCCGCGCCGGCCTCTACCTGGGCGCCGACTGGAACGAGGCCCATGCGGGCACCTGCGGCGTGGGCACCTGCCTGGTCGAGCGCCAGCCGATGACCTGCCACCAGACCGAGCACTTCGATGCCACGCACATCGCGCTGACCTGCACGACGGCGCCGCTGTTCGACCACAGCGGCAGGCTCACGGCCATCCTCGACGTCTCGGCGCTGCGCTCGCCCGAAGCCCGGGAGAGCCAGCACCTGGTGCGGCACCTGGTGTCGATCTATGCGCGGATGATCGAGGACGCCGATTTCCTGCGCAGCTTCCGCGGCCACTGGATCCTGCGGCTGGGCACGGCCTACGGGCTGGTCGATGTGGCCGGCGAGTTGATGCTGGCCTTCGACGAGGGCGGCACGGTGGTCGGCGCCAACAGTGGCGCGCGGCAGGCCCTGGCCGAAAACCCGCTGGGCCGCGAGGTGTCGCAGCTGCTGCACATGCCGATGGACGCGGTCTGGCGCCTGGGCAACGGCGGCGCATCGGCCATGCCCTTCGCGCACACGGTGCTGCTGCCGGGCGGCGGCGAATACCACGCCTCGCTGCTGGCGCCGCGCGTGCGGCGGGCGGCGGCGCCCGCGCCGGACACGGCCCGTCCCTCCGATCGCCTGCCGCCGCTCGCGCGCATCGCCGGCGACGATCCGGCCATGCAGCAGCTTCTGGCGCAGGCGCGCCGCCTGGTGGACCGCGGCATCCATGTGCTGGTCGAAGGCGAAACCGGCAGCGGCAAGGAAGTGCTGGCGCGCGCCATGCACGGCGCGAGCCGCCGCGCGGCCATGCCCTTCGTGGCGGTGAACTGCGCGGCCATTCCCGATTCGCTGATCGAGAGCGAGCTCTTCGGCTACACGCCCGGCAGCTTCACCGGCGGCCGCGCCAAGGGCATGAAGGGGCTGATCGCGCAGGCCGACCGCGGCACGCTGTTCCTCGACGAGATCGGCGACATGCCGATGGCGCTGCAGACGCGGCTCTTGCGCGTGCTCTCCGAAGGCGAGGTGCTGCCGCTGGGGGCGGAGTCGCCGCAGCGCGTGGACATCGCCGTGGTGGCGGCCACGCACCGCGACCTGTCGGCGCTGGTCGCGGCCGGGCGCTTCCGCGAAGACCTGTACTACCGGCTGTGCGGCGCGGTGCTCAAGCTGCCGCCGCTGCGTGCGCGCGGCGACCGGCGCTACCTGATCGAGGCGATGTTCAATGAGGAAGCCGCGGCGATGGGCGGGGCCGCGCGGCTTTCGGAAGCCGCGATGCTGCGGCTGATGGCGCACGACTGGCCGGGCAACCTGCGCGAGTTGCGCAATGTGCTGCGATTGGCGCTCGCGCTGTGCACGGGCGCGAGCATCACGCCCGAGGAGCTGCGCCTGGCGCCGCATCGTCCGTCGCTCGACCCCCGCGACGCCGCGCCTACGCCCTCTCCGGCCGACGACGGCGACAGCGCCGCCGACGCCACGCGCCTGCTCGACGCGCTGCAGCGCCACCGCTGGCATGTGGCGCGGGCCGCGCAGGCGCTCGGCATCAGCCGCGCCACCGCGTACCGGCACATGAAGCGCTTCGGCATCGTGGCGCCGCAGCGCGGCTGACCTGCTCTGATCTAGCGCGCCAAGATCTGCTCGATGGCGCGCACGGCCGTGCCCAGGCCGTCTTCCGCGCGCATGCGTTCGCCCAGCGCTTGGGCCCGCGCACGCACCTGCGGGTCGTGCGCGAAGGCGATGCCGCGCGCCAGGTCCTCGGCGCCGAACCGGCTGCCCGCCACCGCGGGCGGTGCCACGCCCGACTGCGCGAGGTGATGCGCCCAGAACGCCTGGTCACCCGCGAAGGGCACGACCACCGAGGGCACCCCCGCGCGCGCGGCCGAGTGGCTGGTGCCCGAGCCGCCGTGGTGCACCACCAGCGCCATCTGCGGAAACAGCCAGTCGTGCGGGGTGTCGCCGATGGCGTGGAAGTTCGGCGGCAGCTGCCGCGCATCCAGGCCGCTCCATCCGGGATGCAGCACCGCGCGCCGGCCGGCCATGCCGTCAATGAGGGCCGCGAGCAGCCGCGCCTTGTCGAAGCCCGTCATGCTGCCGAAGCCGATGTAGACGGGCGCCTCGCCGGCCGCGAGAAAGCCGCGCAGCGCCGGCGCCGGCTGCCAGTCGGGCGCGGGCGCGAGCCACTGGCCGCACACCGCGGCGTTGGCGGGCCAGTCGGCCGGGCGCGGCAGCAGGCTCGGCGAGTAGCCGTAGAGCACGGGGTGCGTGGTCCACAGGCGCCGCCGCGGCGGAAGGCCGCAGACCTCGGCGCGCGCGGCATTCACGGCCGGCCGGAAGGCGCGCCAGAGCAGCCCGTTGACGAGGTGGTGGCTCGCGCGGTTCAGGAAGCGCGGCACGCGTGCGGGCGGAAGGAAGGGCGAGGCGAACGCGGCCGTCGGCGTGAGCGGGAACATGCCCGCGCCGATGGCGGGCACGCCCAGTGCCTCGGCCGCCGACAGGCCCACGAAGGCCGCGAGCCCCGCGCAGACGACCGCGTCGCAGCCCTGCACGGTCTCGACGGTCTGGCGCAGCCAGGACGAGGCGTTGGCATTGGCGATGTCCGCGAGCGCCTTCGCGGCCGCGGCCGGTTTGTCGCCCTGCGCGATGACGCCGCCGAGCGCCTCGCGCATGTCGCCGGCCAGCGCCTGCGAGCGCACGCCGAGCCGTTCGGCCGCGCCGAGCGTGGTCGCGTCCGCCAGCAGCACCGAGGCATGGCCCGCGTCGTCCAGCGCGCGGCACAGCGCAGCGAGCGGCCGGGCGTCGCCCTCGGTGCCGTAGGTGAGCACGGCGAGTTTCATGAGGAGCGCCTCCTTGCAGGGGGCTTCGGGGCCACACGTGCGCCACCGGCGAAGAGATCGACGACCACGGCGAATTCGTCGCGCAGCACGAGGCCGGGCAGCGTGAGCCAGCGCATCAGCGCACCGAAGTACAGGTGGTGCAGCAGGCTCGCGAGGTGCGCGGCCGACACGTCGGTGCGCAGCGTGCCCGCCTGCTGGGCGGCGGCGATCAGCGCCTCGAACAGCCCCGACAGGTCGCGCGGCGTGCCGCGGTCGCCGCCGCCGAGTTCGCTCTCGATGTTGAGGAAGCGAAAGCGGAAGTAGTCGAGCAGGTACGCCCGGTAGCGCTCGGACCACTCGGCCGACGCGTCGAGCAGGCCGCCGAGTTGCACCGCGAAGCCCGCCTTCGGGTCGACCGCCTCGTGCAGCCGCTGCACATCGGCCTCGAGCTCGAGGTGCACCCAGTGCGCCAGGATCGCTTCCTTGGTCGGAAAGTGGTTGTAGAGCGTGCCCTTGGCCACGTCCGACTGCTGCGCGATCTGCTCCATGGTGGTCGCGTCGTAGCCCTGGGCTTCGAACAGGCGCATGGCGGTGGAGGCCACGTGGTCGAGCGTCTGGGTGCGCCGGCGTTCGCGGCGGCCGGGGGGGTCGGGTTCTGTCACGGTGTGGGCCATTGAATTTAAACGTCGTCCAATTTTATACGTCGTTCAAATTCTCATGCATTGTCTCAGTCTCAGCGAGACAGCGACAAGCGCCTGCGACAAAACCGCCGCCAAGCCGTTGATTCTTCGCCCTGCGCCGCACGGCACAAAAGCTGCGCCACGAATACCGCGTGCGCCTTGCCGCGCCGCGATTCGATTCGTTCAACGACACACGGAGACATGCAATGACAGACCCGACCACCGGTCCCACCCGGGCCGCCGCCACCTGGCTCACCGACTTTGCCGCCGCCCTCGCACGCGGCGACAGCGACGCGGCCGTCTCGCTGTTCGAGGCCGACAGCTACTGGCGCGACCTCATCGCCTTCACCTGGAACATCCGCACGCAGGAAGGCGCCGATGCCATCCGCGCGATGCTGCAGGCGCGGCTGGCCGACACGCAGCCCACGGCCTTCGCGCTGGAGGGCGAGGCGACCGAGGCCGACGGCGTGGTCGATGCCTGGTTCAGCTTCGAGACGCACGTCGCGCGCGGCCGCGGCCACCTTCGGCTGCGCGGCGGCAAGGCCTGGACGCTGCTCACCACCATGACCGAGCTCAAGGGCTTCGAGGAAAAGACGGGCGAGAACCGCATCAAGGGCGCGGAGCACGGCGTGCACAAGGGCCGCAAGAACTGGCTCGAGAAGCGCCAAGACGAAGAGGCTGCGCTCGGCTACACCGAGCAGCCCGAGGTGGTGATCATCGGCGGCGGCCAGGGCGGCATCGCGCTGGGCGCGCGGCTGCGCCGGCTGGGCGTGCCGACCATCATCGTGGAGCGCAACGCGAAGGCCGGCGACTCCTGGCGCAAGCGCTACAAGTCGCTGTGCCTGCACGACCCGGTCTGGTACGACCACCTGCCCTACATGCCCTTTCCGGACGACTGGCCGGTGTTCGCGCCCAAGGACAAGATCGGCGACTGGCTGGAGATGTACACGAAGATCATGGAGCTCAACTACTGGAACTCCACCCATGCGAAGAAGGCCCGCTTCGACGAGGCCACGCAGCGCTGGGAAGTGACGGTCGAGCGCGAAGGCAGGCCGGTGGTGCTGCGGCCGAAGCAGCTGGTGTTCGCGCTCGGCGTCTCGGGCTATCCGAACGTGCCGCAGATCGCGGGCGCAGAGAACTTCAAGGGCGACCAGCACCATTCGAGCCAGCACCCCGGGCCCGAGGCCTATGCCGGCAAGAAGTGCGTGGTGCTGGGCTCGAACAACTCGGCGCACGACATCTGCGCGGCGCTGTGGGAGCACGGCGCCGACGTGACGATGATCCAGCGCTCGTCCACGCACATCGCGCCGTCGCAGTCGCTGATGGAACTGGCGCTGGGCGGGCTCTACTCCGAGCAGGCCGTGAAGAACGGCATCGACCATCACAAGGGCGACCTGATCTTCGCCTCGGTGCCCTACAAGATCATGCACACCTTCCACATCCCGGTGTACGAGGAGATGAAGAAGCGCGATGCCGACCTGTACGCGCGGCTGGAGAAGGCGGGCTTCCTGCTCGATTTCGGCGTCGACGGCTCCGGGCTCTTCATGAAGTACCTGCGGCGCGGCTCGGGCTACTACATCGACGTGGGTGCCTCCGAGCTGGTGGCCAACGGCAGCATCCACCTCAGGAGCGGCGTGAACATCGAGCGGGTGAACGAGCGCTCGGTCACGCTGACCGACGGCACCGAGCTGCCGGCCGACCTGCTGGTGTACGCCACCGGCTACGGCTCGATGAACGGCTGGCTGGCCGACCTGATCTCGCCCGAGATCGCCGACAAGGTCGGCAAGTGCTGGGGCCTGGGCTCCGGCACGCCGAAGGACCCGGGGCCCTGGGAGGGCGAGCTGCGCAACATGTGGAAGCCTACGCAGGTCGAGAACCTCTGGTTCCACGGCGGCAACCTGCACCAGTCGCGCCACTACTCGCAGTTCCTGGCGCTGCAGCTGAAGGCGCGCATGGAAGGCATCGACACGCCGGTGTTCGAGCGCGCGCCGTCGTACCACAAGCGCTGAGCCGTGTTGTCCCCTCTCCCTCTGGGAGAGGGTCAGGGTGAGGGCAGGTGCGATGAACGAGGCGCGGCGCTCGAATGGCGGCCGCCACCCTCACCCCCGCCCTCTCCCCAAGGGGAGAGGGAGCGAGTCATTCATTCCTCGATGAAGCGCCGCAACCCTTCGAGGTCGATCACGGTGATCCCCCCGTACTCGATCCGCAGGAACCCCGCTTCCTTCAGCCGGTTCAGCGCCGCATTGCATCGTTGCCGCGACACACCCGAAAGATTGGCGATCTCCTCCTGCGAGGTCTGCAGGTGCAGCTCGCTGCCCGGATACAGCCACGGATGGAACAGCCCCGCCAGCGCACGCGCCACCTGGCCGTCGGCGTCGAGCAGCCGGTGCGCCGCGTAGTTGCCCATGAACCAGTGCAGCCGCTCGTTGAGCTGCTGCAGAAGGAAATGATCGAAGCCGCGCTGCGTGCGGTGCAGCCATTCGAAAGTCTCCAGCGGCAACTGGGCCACCCGGCTGGGCCGCAGCGCAATGACGTCGGCCGAGCGCGGGGCGCCGCGCAGCAGCGTGCCTTCGCCGAACCAGCTGCCGACCGACAGCCCGCCGAAGGTGACCGAGCGGCCGTCGCTCGAGGTGATCGACCACTTGAGCAGCCCTTCGAGCGTGCCGTACCAGTGCAGCGGCGTATCGCCGCGCCGGCACAGCGCGGCGCCGGCCGCCACATCGACCTCGCGGATCTCGTCGAGCACGCGTTCGCGCGCCGTTTCGTCGAGCAGCGGATACCAGGCCGAGCGCTGCAGCAACTGGGGAATCGTCAGCGATGCCGCCTTGAAGGCCGGCTTCGTCGTGGCCATGAAATGAAAGCTCCTGGGGCCCGGGTGCGTAAACCCTGAGCCCAAATGTCGTCGCAATGACTGAGTGTGCCTGCGCCGCCAAAAATAATAGCGCGCCCCTCATGAAAGAGACATCCAGGAGACCCGGAGCATGTCGTCCAAGCGCAAAGTGATCGTGACCATCGCCCCCACCGGCGGCATGGCGCACAAGTCGCAGAACCCCCACCTTCCCACCCAGCCCGACGAGATCGCGGCCGACGTGCTGCGCTGCTGGAACGCGGGCGCCAGCGTGGCCGCCATCCATGCGCGCCGCCCCGACGACGGCGCCACCTGCAATGCCGACGTGTACCGCGACATCAACAGCCGCATCCGCAATGCCGGCTGCGACATCGTCATCAACAACTCCACCGGCGGCGGCGTGCATGGCGACATGGTGAAGCCGCTGGCCGGCAATCGCTGGGAGATCGCCTGGGAAGAGCGCATCAAGGGCATGGACGCGGGCGCCGAGATGTGCACGCTCGACGCCACCACGCTCAACCTGAGCTTCGAGGGCAAGCAGATCCTGATGGACACGCCCATCACCCGCGGCCGTGAGCTCGCCGCCGGCATGAAGGCGCGCGGCATCAAGCCCGAGTGGGAGGTGTTCAGCCCCACGCACATTCTGCAGGACACGACCACGCTGATCGACGAGGGCCATGACGACGAGCCCTACTTCATCAACCTGGTGATGAACGTGCACCGCAACTTCCAGAACGCCATGCCGTATTCGCCGCGCTTCCTGCAGATGATGGTCGACACCCTGCCGCGCGGCAGCATCTTCGGCGTGAGCGGCATCGGCACCTCGCAGCTGGAAGCCAACCTGGCGGCGCTGCTGCTGGGCGGCCATGCGCGCGTGGGGCTCGAAGACAACCTCTACTTCCGCCACGGCGAGCTGGCCACCAACGTGCAGCTCACCGAACGCATCGTGCGCATCATCCATGAGCTCGACATGGAAGTGGCCACGCCGGCCGAAGCAAGGCAGATGATGGGGCTGCCCCGCAGAGGCGGCCCGCGCCCCGAATTCGCGCCGCGCTGAAGCGGCCGTTCACCCCGCCAGAAAATCGAAGGAGACATCCATGAACACCCGCCGCCACTTCCTCCACACGCTCGGCGCCGCCACTGCGCTGGGCGCCCTCTCGCCGCTGGCCGCACTGGCCCAGGCGCTCGAGCAGGTCAAGATCTACTACGGCTTCCCGGCCGGCAGCGCGGGCGACAGCGTGGCGCGCCGCGTGGGCGAAAAGCTCGCGGGCTCGGCCTATTCCCGCAACGTGGCCGTGGTCGAGAACAAGCCGGGCGCCGGCGGACGCATCGCGCTGGAAACCCTCAAGAGCGCGCCGGCCGACGGCAGCGTGCTGGCGCTGTCGCCGTTCTCGTGCACCTCGATCTATCCGCACATCTACAGCAAGCTCAGCTACGACCCGGCCAAGGACTTCGTGCCGGTATCGATTGCCGCCGTCATGCACCATGGCCTCGCGGTCGGCCCGCTGGTGCCGCCCGAGGTGCGCACGGTGAAGGACTTCCTCGCCTGGGCCAAGGCCAACCCGAACCAGGCCAGCTACGGCTCGCCCGCGGCCGGCTCGACGCCGCACTTCATCGGCGCGCTGCTGGGCCTCAACAACGGGGTCGATCTCAAGCACGTTCCCTACCGCGGCTCCATCCCCGGCGTGACCGACGTGGTGGGCGGGCAGATCGCCGCCATGGTCACGCCCAGCGGCGACTTCATTCCCAACCACAAGGCTGGCAAGCTGCGGCTGCTCGCGACCTCGGGCAAGGCGCGCTCGCCCTTCTCGCCCGAAGTGCCGACCTTCGCCGAGCAGGGCTTCGCCGAGCTGACCACCGAGGAATGGTTCGGCTTCTACGCCCCGGCCCGGACGCCGGCTAGCGTGGTCGCGGCGGCCAACGCGGCGATCAACGCGGCCATCAAGGAAAAGGTGGTGACGGACAGCCTGGCCGTGGTCGGCCTGATCGCCCAGGGCTCCACGACCGAGGAGATGGCGCGCTCGCAGCGCGCCGAGGCCGAGCGCTGGGGTCCGCTGGTCAAGAAGATCGGCTTCACGGCCGACTCCTGAGGCGATGCAGATGGAACCGACTCCGAAACGCGTGGCGGTGGTCGCCACCGGCGTCATCGGCGCCAGCTGGGCCGCCTACTTTCTCGCGCGCGGCCTCGACGTGGAGGCCACCGACCCCTCGCCCGATGCCGAGGCGCGGCTGCGCACGGCCGTGGCCGCGCACTGGCCCACGCTCGAGCGCTTCGGCCTGGCCACCGGCGCCTCGGCCGGGCGGCTGCGCTTTCATGCGCGGCTCGAAGATGCGGTGGCGCAGGCCGACTTCGTCCAGGAAAGCGGCCCCGAGCGGCTGGATTTCAAGGTCGACCTGTTCCGGCGCATGGACGAGGCCGCGCCGGCCCACGCCATCCTGGCGTCGAGCTCCTCGGGGCTGGCAATCAGCGCGGTGCAGGCCGAATGCAAGCATCCGGAACGCGTGGTGCTGGGCCATCCCTTCAACCCCCCGCACCTGATCCCGCTGGTGGAGGTGGTCGGCGGCGAGCGCACCTCGGCCCAGGCCATCGAACGCACGATGGCCTTCTACGCCGCCATCGGCAAGCGGCCGATCCATGTGAAGCGCGAGGTCAAGGGCCACATCGCGAACCGGCTGCAGGCCGCGCTCTGGCGCGAGGCCTTCCACCTGGTCGACGAGGGCGTGGCGAGCGTGGCCGACATCGACACCGCCATTGCGCACGGCCCCGGCCTGCGCTGGGCGGTGATGGGGCCGTTCATGAACCTGCATCTCTCGGGCGGCGCGGGCGGCATCGAACATGTGCTCGCGCACCTGGGCGGGCCGATCGAGGACTGGTGGAAGGACTTGGGCGCACCGACGATGACCGAAGAACTCAAGCGGAAGGTGACCGAAGGTGTGGCCGAAGAACTGGGCGCGCGGCGCGTGGCCGAGCTCGAGGCTGCCCGCGACATCCTGCTGTTGAACCTGATTCGCGCGAAGACCGAAACCGGCAGACTCGATTGAAATGAAAGACGACGACTTCCTCCTCGACGAAAGCCAGATCGCCCCGCCGCGCACCGTGCGCATCGACTTCGACGACGGCTCCTTCGCGCTGCGTTCGCCGATGGCGCTCAAGCCCTATGCGCGCTGCATCGGCGAATGGCTGGAGCGCTGGGCGCGCGAGACGCCCGAGGCGCTGGCCTTCGCGGAACGCGACGACAGCGGCGAACACTGGCGCAAGCTCGACTACCGCGCACTGCGCCAAGCCGTGGGCGCCGTCGCGCAGGCGCTGCTCGATCTGGAGCTGCCGGCCGAAAAGCCCATCGTGATCCTCTCGGACAACGCGATCGACCACGCGGTGCTGATGCTCGCGGCCATGCACATCGGGCGCACCGCATGCTCGCTGTCGAGCGCGTATTCGCGCCTGGCCAGGGATCCGTCGAGGCTGCACGGCATGCTGCAGGCGCTGCAGCCGGCATTGATCTACGCCTCGGACGCCAGGATCTACGGCGGTGCGCTCGCGGGCTGCGGCATCGAGGTGCCCGTGGTGTTCAGCCGCAACGCCGATGCGCATGCCGGCGCCCTGCCCTTCGCTCAGCTGCTGCAGGCGCGCGAGACGCCGGCCGTGATGCAGGCCTACGAGGCCATCCTGCCAGATACCCAAGCCAAGTACCTGCTGACCTCGGGCTCCACCGGCAAGCCCAAGGTGGTGATCAACACGCACCGTATGCTCTGCGCCAACCAGCAGATGATGGCGCAGACTTGGCGTTTTTTGAACGACGAGAAGCCGGTGCTGGTCGACTGGCTGCCCTGGAGCCACACCTTCGGCGGCAACCACAACCTGCACATGGTGCTCGCCCATGGCGGCGCGCTCTACATCGACGAAGGCCGGCCCGCGCCGGGCCTGATCGAGAAGACCGTGCGCAACCTGCGCGAGGTGAAGCCCACGCTGCTGTTCAACGTGCCGCGCGGCTTCGACATGCTGCTGCCGTTTCTCGAAGCCGACGATGCGCTCGCCGCCGAAGTGCTCTCGCGGCTGCGGCTGGCCTTCTATGCGGCCGCGGCGCTCGCGCCCTCGACCTGGCAGCGGCTCGAAGCCGTGGCGCAGCGCGTGCGGCCCGAGCGGCCGCTGTGGCTCACCACCTCGTGGGGCGCCACGGAGACTTCGCCGGCCATCACCTCGGCGCACTGGAAGCTCGACGGCGCGGGCTGCATCGGCGCACCGCTGCCGGGGCTCGAACTCAAGTTCGTGCCCAACGGCCAGAAGCTCGAGATGCGCGTCAAGGGCGTCTCGGTGTTCCCGGGCTACCGCCATGCGCCGCGCGAAACCGCCGAGGCTTTCGACGACGAGGGCTACTACCGCATCGGCGATGCAGGCTTTCTTGCAAACCCAGCCGATCCTGCGCAGGGCGTGATCTTCAACGGCCGCGTGGCCGAGGACTTCAAGCTCTCGAGCGGCACCTGGGTCTCGGTGGGCACGCTGCGCGTGAAGCTGGTCTCGATGCTGGCGCCGCATGTGCAGGACGTGGTGCTCACGGGCCACGACCGCGACGAGATCGGCATGCTGGTGTTCGCGAGCCCGCAGGCCGCTTCGCTCGCGCCGCAGGCGCTGGCCGGGCGCATCGCCGAAGTGCTGCGCACGCTGCGGGACGAAGGCGCAGGCTCCTCGCAATGCCCCACGCGCGCGCTGGTGCTCGTCGAACCGCCGAACCTGGACGCCGGCGAGATCACCGACAAGGGCTACATCAACCAGCGCGCGGTGCTCACGCGCCGCGCGGCCGAGGTGGCGCGGCTGCATGCCGGCGCAGACCACGACCTGCAGGTGATCCGGCTGCGCGACTGAGCGGCCTCGCCGGCACCTCAGGGAGACACCGCCGCGCCCTTGCGAGTCGCCGGCGGCGCCTTTTTCTTCGCCGGCTCTTCCGCGCCGAAGAGCTTTTCCATCTGCTGCCCCGCACGCGCGCCGATGGCCGTGCCCACGCCCGGCAGCAGCGCGGTGCCGACCGCCGCGCCGGCCAGCGCGCCACCGGTCAGCGACACCTCCGGCTCGCTCATGGTCCCGCCGATCTGGAGCGGCATGCCCACCACGCCGTCGATGAGATCGACCGCGATCTCGCCGTCCAGCTTGCGGTTGAAGAGCCGCAGGTGGCCGCTGGCCGTGAGCACGCCCGAGCGCGCCCTGAGCGCGGTGTAGCGCAGCACCACGCCGTCGTCGGTGCCCTGCGTGTCGAGCACGCCGGTGAGCTCGTCCAGCGGCGTGCTGCCGCCGCGGCTGATGCCGGCGGTGGTCACGGCCCTGGCCAGGTCCAGCCGCGTGAGCGTGGCCGGCCGGACCGAGAAGGTGGTGCGGGTGCGCAGGCTGCGCAAGAGCGCGCCCACCTCGCCGGCCTCGGCCACCAGCGTCGATTGGCCCGAGGCCTTGCCGGCCACGGCGCTGCGCCGGCCGAAGGCCTGCACCAAGCCCTCGATGTCCACCTGCCGGGGCTCGAGCTCGGCCGACACGCGCAGCAGGTCGTTCGGCGGCAGGGTCTCGAACCGGGCCACGCCGTTCGCCGTGCCGCCGCCAATGTCGATGCGGGTGCGCCACCGGTCCTGTCCGGCGGCGCGGTCCAGCCGCAGCCGGGCGGGCGGCGACACGCCCGTGCGCTCGATGCGGACCTGGCGCGGCCGCCAGCCGGCGTCGAAGCTGATTTCGCCGTCGTAGGCCAGTGCAATGTCGCGCCGGTCGATCCAGGCCAGGTCGCGCCAGCGCAGCTTTTCGAGCGGAACCGGCGCCAGCGCCCAAGGCGCGGGCAGCGCGACGATGCCGCCGCCCTCGTTCGGCTTGGGGCCCTTGCCGCGGAAGGCGCGCATCGACTCGCGCGGCAGCACCAGGCTTTCGATCTCGACCTCGTCGATGGCGATGACCCGGCGCAGCAGCTCCCGCAGCTTGAGCTGGACCGTGATGCGGCGCAGCGTGACCGGGCGCGGCTGCTCGGTGGCCAGGTCGGACAGCACCAGCACGGGGCTGGGCCACAGCGCCCAGTGCGCGCCGCCGATCTTCAGGCCCACGCCGAAGCGCCTCTCGAAGCCGTCGGCGATCCGCGCGGCCACTTCCTCGTCGCTGGGCAGGCGGGTGCTCGCCAACCACAGCAGCGCACCGATCCCCAGCAGCAGGACCGCGGCAATGCCGATGAGCCAACGACGAAGAGGGCGTTTCATCAGACCAACTTAGCACGCGAAGGCGACTGCCGTTGTCAGCCGCCGTCGCTATAGTTTCCCAAACCCTGCACCGGAGAAACCCAATGCGCATCTGGAAAAAAGACATCTCTGTCGAGGAACTGACCCGCAACCACATCGGCACCGCCGTGTCCACGCTGGGCATGGAGTTCCTGGAGGTAGGCGACGACTTCATCCGCGCCCGCGTGCCGGTGGACGAACGCACCCGCCAGCCCTACGGCATCCTGCACGGCGGCGTCTCGGTGGTGCTGGCCGAGACGCTGGGCTCCTGCGGCGCGCACTACTCGGCCCCCGTGGGAGACCGGGCCGTGGGCCTGGACATCAACGCCAACCACATCCGCTCGGCCACCAGCGGCTGGGTCACGGGCACCGCGCGGCCGGTGCACCGCGGGCGCACCACGCAGGTGTGGCAGATCGACATGACCAACGACGCGGGCGACTTGACCTGCGTCTCACGCATCACAATGGCGGTGCTGCCGCCGCGCTAGCGAAGAGAAGAAAACCCGCCCGGCACGCGGGCGGCAGCGGGCCGAGAGAAGCCCCCCAGGAACATAAATAACTACCGAGGAGATAACCACTCATGAGCAACCTGTTCAGCTGGCGCGAAGTCGCCGCCACCGAGGGCAGCGTGGTCGCGCCCGACGAACGCCTGCCCTGGCTGCAGACCGGCGCGATGGGCGTGCAGCACGTGATCGCGATGTTCGGCGCCACGGTGCTGGCGCCCATCCTGATGGGCTTCAATCCCAACATCGCCATCCTGATGAGCGGTATCGGCACGCTGATCTTCTTTCTGGTGACGGGCGGCAAGGTGCCCAGCTACCTGGGCTCGAGCTTCGCGTTCATCGGCGTGGTGATCGCGGCCAGCGGCTATGCGGGCAAGGGGCCCAACGCCAACATCGCGGTGGCGCTGGGCGGCATCGTGGCCTGCGGGGTGGTCTACATCCTGATCGGCGCCCTCGTGCAGGCCATCGGCACCGGCTGGATCGAGCGCTTCATGCCGCCGGTGGTCACGGGCGCGGTGGTGGCGGTGATCGGGCTCAACCTGGCGGGCGTGCCGATCAAGAACATGGCGGCCAGCAATTTCGATTCGTGGATGCAGGCCGTCACCTTCCTCTGCGTGGGGCTGGTGGCGGTGTTCACGCGCGGCATGCTGCAGCGGCTCCTGATCCTGGTCGGGCTGATCCTGGCCACGCTGGTCTATGCGGCGCTGACCAACGGCATGGGCCTGGGCAAGCCGGTGGACCTGGGCGGCATCGCCAACGCGGCGTGGTTCGGCATGCCGACCTTCACCGCACCGGTGTTCACGGCCAACGCCATGCTGCTGATCGCGCCCGTGGCCATCATCCTGGTGGCCGAGAACCTCGGCCACCTGAAGGCGGTCACGGCCATGACCGGCCGCAACCTCGACCCCTACATCGGCCGCGCCTTCATCGGCGACGGCATTGCCACGGTGGTGAGCGGTGCCTCGGGCGGCACCGGCGTGACCACCTATGCCGAGAACATCGGCGTGATGGCGGCCACGCGCATCTACTCGACGGCGGTGTTCGTGGTGGCCGCGCTCATCGCGCTGGTGCTGGGCTTCAGCCCCAAGTTCGGCGCGCTGATCCAGGCCATTCCGCTGCCGGTGATGGGCGGCGTGAGCATCGTGGTGTTCGGCCTCATCGCCATTGCCGGCGCCAAGATCTGGGTCGACAACAAGGTCGACTTCTCGCAGAACAAGAACCTGATCGTGGCCGCCATCACGCTGATCATCGGCACCGGCGACTTCACGCTGAAGTTCGGCGACTTTGCGCTCGGCGGCATCGGCACCGCGACTTTCGGGGCGATCATTCTTTACGCACTGCTCGGCAGATCGCGCAACGCCTGAGCCTTTTAAAAGTGAAACCTCGTGCAATAAATGTTCTGCGGGGTGATTGAAGCGGGGGCCGGTCACTGGCCGGAAGCCCGCGCCCGTTAGACTTCAACGCTTTTCGCACCGACGTTTTCCAATGGCCGATGTCTCCGCCGCGCGCACCAAGGCGGTTTTCGAATTCAAGAGCGCCACGCTGCCGCTGATTGCAGTGATCCTCAAGACGGCCGACCTGGCCGTGCTGGCCGAGGCCCTCGACGCGCAGCTGGCCGACTCGCCCGATTTCTTCGAGCAGGAGCCGGTGGTCATCGACCTCTCGCAGCTGCAGCCGGACGAGGAAAGCGGCGAGGAACCCGCCGAGCTCGACTTTGCGGCACTGCGCGGCCTGCTGGCGCGCCACCAGACGCAGCCCATCGCGGTGCGCGGGGGCAACAACGCCCAGAATGCCGCGGCGCGCGCGGCCGGCCTGTCGCTCACGGCCATGCCGGTGGCGCCCGCGCCGCGCTCCCCAACGCCGCCGGCTGCTTCGCCGGCGCCCGCCAGCGAAGCACCGCAGATCGTGCGCGAAGTGCCGGTGCCGGCCAACGGCACGCTCCTGATCGACAAGCCGCTGCGTTCGGGCCAGCAGGTCTACGCCCGCGGCGGCGACGTGGTGGTGACCGCGGTGGTGAGCTTCGGCGCCGAGGTCATTGCCGACGGCAACGTGCACGTCTACGCGCCGCTGCGGGGCAAGGCCATTGCCGGCGCGCGCGGCAACACCGAGGCGCGCATCTTCTCGACCTGCATGGAAGCGCAGCTCGTGGCCATTGCGGGCATCTATCGCACCAACGAAGTGCCGCTGCCCGACCCGGTGCTCGGCAAGCCGGCCCAGATACGCCTGGATGGCAAGAAGCTGGTGATCGACGCGATTCCCTGACGGGCCGCGCCGCATCCGACAACCAACAACCGAATCGAAACAAGAAGGAATGGCCATGGCCAAAATTGTGGTGGTGACCTCAGGCAAGGGCGGCGTCGGCAAGACCACGACGAGCGCCAGCTTTGCGTCGGGCCTCGCGCTCGCGGGCAAGAAGACGGCGGTGATCGACTTCGACGTGGGCCTGCGCAACCTCGACCTCATCATGGGCTGCGAACGCCGCGTGGTGTACGACCTGATCAACGTGATCCAGGGCGAGGCCAACCTGAGCCAGGCGCTCATCAAGGACAAGCAGTGCGACAACCTGTTCGTGCTCGCGGCCTCGCAGACGCGCGACAAGGAAGCGCTCACGCAGGAAGGCGTCGAAAAGGTGCTGACCGACCTGGCCGCCATGGACTTCGACTACATCGTCTGCGATTCGCCCGCCGGCATCGAGACCGGCGCGATGATGGCCATGCACTTTGCCGACGAGGCGCTCGTGGTGACCAACCCCGAGGTATCCTCGGTGCGCGACTCCGACCGCATCCTGGGCATGCTCAGCAGCAAGACCAAGCGGGCGAAGGAAGGCGGCGACCCCATCAAGGAGCACCTGCTGATCACCCGCTACAACCCCAACCGCGTGGCCGGCGGCCAGATGCTCTCGCTGGAAGACATCCAGGACATCCTGCGCATCAAGCTGATCGGCGTCATTCCCGAGTCGGAAAGCGTGCTGCAGGCTTCCAACCAGGGCGTGCCCGCGATCCACGACAAGGATACCGACGTGGCCAAGGCCTACAGCGACGTGGTGGCGCGCTTCCTGGGCGAAGACCGCCCGATGCGCTTCGTCGACGCCGAAAAGCCGGGCTTCTTCAAGCGAATTTTCGGAGGCAAGTAGGCCATGTCCTTTTTCTCGTTCCTGCTCGGCGAAAAGAAGAAGACGGCCAGCGTCGCCAAGGAGCGGCTGCAGATCATCCTCGCGCACGAGCGGTCCAGCCTCAGCGGCAAGAAGCGCCCCGACTACCTGCCCGACCTGCAGCGCGAGCTGATGGCGGTGATCTCCAAGTACGTGAAGATCAATGCCGACGACATCAAGGTCCACCTGGAAAAGCAGGACGACCTCGAAGTGCTCGACATCAAGATCGAGCTGCCCGACCCGGCACCTTCGCCGGCGCGCTGAAGAAAGAACGCGCGGGCGGGGCGCACCCGCCTGCGTCCGCCCGCCGCTCAGGGCTGCGCCACGAAGCGCACCACCTGGCGGACCACGTCCTCCTCCTTGAGGATGCGGCGGTGCCCCAGCCCCTGCGTGGCCACCAGCTGCGCCCCCTTGATCACGTCCCTGTAGGCCTCGGCGTCCGCAAAGCGGTTCACGCGGTCGTCGCGGTCATGCACGATCAGCGTCGGCTGCGCGATGCGCGGACCGACGGCCGCCGGCTCCAGTTGTGCCATCAGGACGCCTTCGCGCGCCTCGAAGCGCCGCTGCATGGCCAGGCGCGTCGCCTCGCTGAGGCCGAAGGTGTGCGCAAAGTAGCGCGTGTATTCGCGCGGCGAGGCCGGCGGCGCAAGCAGCACCAGCCGTTCGGCCTGCAGGCCCTGCGCGGCCGCCAGCGCCAGCCCGTTGGCACCCAGCGAATGGGCGGCCACCGCGCGCAGCGCATGGCCGTCGGCCGCCAACCTTGCAACGACGTAGGCAATGGCCCGCGCGAACTGCGGCGAGTTGCTCATCGTGCCCGCGCTGCGGCC
The DNA here is from genome assembly GCF_033807855.1 of Variovorax sp. SPNA7. Classification (NCBI taxonomy): domain Bacteria; kingdom Pseudomonadati; phylum Pseudomonadota; class Betaproteobacteria; order Burkholderiales; family Comamonadaceae; genus Variovorax; species Variovorax sp. SPNA7. Next base: position 59,646 of record NZ_CP138513.1, on the reverse strand, counting down.
ATGGGCCGGCAGTTCGAGCAGCACCGGCCGCAGGCCCGCATCGGCCAGCGCCTGCGCGAGCGCCAGCATCTGCCCCGCATGCCCGCCCCAGCCGTGCACCAGCAGCACGACGGGCGCCGATTCCGCACCGAAGTCCTGCGCAGCCAGGTGATAGAGGCCGAGGCCGGCGTTCTCGAAGGCCCAGGCTTCGCGCCGCCAGCCGGCACCGGGCCCCTGGCCGCGATAGAGCCACTTGGACGGCAGCGGCGTGCCGAACACGCGGTAGGCCGCGCGCACGCCCAGCGCGGGCCACAGGCGCTGCGAGGCGGTCAGGCCGAAGCGCAATGCACGCATCAGCCGGCCCGGGCGGTAGTAGTTGGACTGGGCGGCATGCGTGGCCGCGGAGGTGGTGGTGCTCGTCATGCCATGGGCTCCCGCGTTCTTCATTCAGTACCAGACCCAGTCCTCGTTGCTGCGCGGCAAGCTGCGCAGCGCGGTGCGGACCGTTTCGGCGCCGATGGCGCCCAGGTAGACGGCAAGACAGAGGGCAATGATCAGCATGGTGCTTCTCCTTTTTATCGCACGATCGTGCGAAATTAAGACAAAGAAAGACGGAACGGAGTGGCCTGTGCCGTGGTGGCTCAGGCGCGGTAGCTCGAAAGAAGCCGCTGCCAGGTCTGCGTGGCGTGATCGGCGGCCTGGGGGTCGCGCAGGAAGCGCGCGTCGTGCAGCAGGCCCATGACGAGGCCGTTCAATTCGCTGACCAGCTGTGCAGGGTCGGTGTCGGGCCGCAGCTCGCCGGTTTCCACTGCCTGGAGCACCGTGCGGCGCAGCGCGGCGCGCCAGCGCGTGATCTCGCCGAACAGCAGGTCGCGCAGCTCGCCTTCGCGGTCGTCGTATTCAAAGGCGCCCGCCATGTAGATGCAGCCGGTTTCGGCCTCGATGTCGCGGGTGCGGGCAATCCAGCGCCCGACGATGTCGTCGAGCCGCGCAAGACCCTTGGGCTTTTGCATGGCCGGCACGAACACGTCGGCCAGGAAGCGGCGGCCGTATTCCTCGATCACCGCCTTCTGCAGCGCCTCGCGCGAGCCCACGCGCGAGAAGACGCCGCTCTTGGAGAGCGCCAGGCGGCTGGCCACGGCCTGCAGCGTGATGGCCTCCAGGCCTTCGGCCAAGGCGAGGTCCATCGCCGCGCCGACGATGGCGGCGCGGGTGAGTTCGCTTTTCTGGGTCTTGGCGTCCATGGAGGCGACTTTAGCACAGTCGTGCGAAATTGCAAATTCGTTCGAAGCCACAGCGGCAGGTGGCCGTACAGATGTTTTGCTCATGTGAAACCAACAAACGCATCGTTCCCCGCATAAGCACTTGTGCCGAGAATCGCCGCTCGGCCCGCTGCGGGCCCGTGCCTTTCCCCTGATCTTCTTCCGCGCCAGATGAACTTCCAACAACTGCGCTCGGTACGCGAGGCCGTTCGTTGCGGCTTCAACCTGACCGAAGTCGCCCATACCCTCCACACCTCCCAGCCCGGCGTGAGCCGGCAGATCCGCGAGCTGGAGGAAGAGCTCGGCATCGAACTCTTCGTGCGCGCCGGCAAGCGGCTCACCGGGCTCACCGAGCCGGGCGGCCACGTGCTGCCGATCATCGAGCGCATGCTGATGGAGAGCAGCAACCTGCGCCATGCCGGGCAGGAGTTCGTGGCGCAGCAAAGCGGCCTGCTCTCGGTGGCGGCCACGCATTCGCAGGCGCGCTATGCGATGCCGGTGGCGGTGCAGGAATTCCGCGCGCAGTTTCCCAACGTGAAGCTGCACCTGCACCAGGGCTCGCCCAAGCAGATCGCGCAGATGCTGATCGACGGCGAGGCCGACGTGGGCATTGCAACGGAGGCGCTGGGCGACTATCCCCAGCTGGTGGCCCTGCCCTGCTACCGCTGGACGCACTCGGTGATCGTGCCGCCGGGCCATGCGCTGCTCGATGCGCCGCTGACGCTCGAGGCGCTCACGCGCCATCCGCTGATCACCTACGACACCGGCTTCACCGGGCGCTCGCGCATCGACGAGGCCTTTGCACAGCGCGGGCTCGCGCCCAACATCGTGCTGGCCGCGATGGACGCCGACGTGATCAAGACCTACGTGCAGCTGGGCATGGGCGTGGGCATCGTGGCCGGCGTGGCGTACGAGACGGAGCGCGACACGCAGCTGCGCGCCCTCGATGCGGGCCGGCTCTTCGGCATCAACATGACCAAGCTCGCGGTGCGGCGCGGCAACTACCTGCGCAAGTACGTCCACGCCTTCATCGAGTCGTTCGCACCCACGTTGACGCGCGCGGTCGTCGAAAAGGCTCTGGGCGATGATCCCAGGGGATCGCACTACGAAATCTAGCGACTGCGCAACGTATTCGGCGCCCGCAGCAACAGGTTTTAAAAAGATGCGCGCTGCTTCACACAGGGGGCGTACATTCGGGTTAATTCCTTGGCTTCCCGGAACGGATCAGCAATGGCATCGACCCCGCAGCAGCAACAGAAAACAAGGGCCGCCCTGAAGGCCGCCGACGCCGCCGAACGGCGCGAGCGGCTGAGGCGGGCATTGCCCGCCACGGTGGAACTGCTGCAGAGCCGCCAGGCGGACCGCATCGACGACAGCGACATCGAGGCCTACGTGAGCCTGAACTGGCTCGAATGGCACGGCGGCGGCCTGCGGCTCACCATCACCGGGCGCAATGTCTGCGCCCAGTCGCTGCCCACGGTGGCGGCCTGAGGGCCTCGCGCGGCCCAAACAAAAAGACCGCCGCAGGAAACCCACGGCGGTCTTGAAATGTGCGGCGCGCAGCAGCAGCCTGCGCGCCCGGCTGGTTACTGGCTGCCCACGATGATCTGCGCGATCACGCCGGTGGCAATGGCCGCGAGCACGTAGTCGCCGCCCACACCCACCCACTGGTAGCCGCGCGGCGGCTGCTGCAGGCGATAGCTGCGCCAGTCGTTCACCACGTAGTTGCGGCCGCGGTACTCGTGGGGCACGCGCCCGCCGCGGCGCCATTCCGCGTGCGGCTGGGGGTAGCCGCGGCGATCGAACTGGCGGCCGGGACGATAGTCCTCGCGGCCGTAGCGGCGATCGTCGTGCCGGTCGAACTGGCGGTGCTGCTGTTCGTAGCGTCCGTGGCCGTTGCCACGGCCGCGGTTGTCATGGTCGTTGTCGTGGCCGCGGCCTTGTGCGAAGGCGCTTCCCGCTGCCATGCACATCGCGAGCGCCGCAGCAGCGACGGCCATGCTCTTTGACTTGATGATCATCTGGAACTCCTTCGTGTTGATGACGAGTCCATTGTCAGCGGCGCTTGTGTCTGCCCTGCCCGCATCAGGTCGCGGTCAGGTGAAATCAGGTAAGCGCAGGTATCCGGGCGGCGTGTTGTCCGACCCTGGCGACAATGGGCCTCCAAACCATCCAGGCGTGGAGGCGCCATCATCAACATGCGTGACAAGATCATTGGTGCCATCGGCATCGTGTGGGGCGGGGGCATGCTCCTGAGGTGGCTCATGTCGGGCCCGCCGGCCGGCATCGGCGGCTATCAAGGCGGCCAGACCGCCGTGGCCCTGCTGGGCGCGGTCATGCTGGTTGCGGGCCTGTACCGCTTCTTCAAGCGTCCTGACTGAGACGGCGCGCAGCATGAAGCGACGACACCTCCTCCACCTGCTGGCCGGCGTGCCCGCAGCCGCCCTTGTGGCCGCCTGCGGCAAGCGCAAGTCCTCCGCCGCCGCGTTGAAATCCGATGCCCGCGTGCTCGCGCTGGGCGACAGCCTGACTTTCGGCTACGGCGCGCCGCCCGAGGCCGCCTGGCCCGTGAAGCTGGGCGAGCTCACCGGTTGGCAGATCGAAAATGCGGGCCTCAACGGCGACACCTCGGCCGGCGCGCTGGAACGCCTGCCGCCGCTGCTGGCCGCGAGCAGCTACGACGCGGTCCTGATCGGCATCGGCGGCAACGACATGCTGCGCGGCGTGTCGCCAGCGGCCACGCGCGAGAACCTCGCAGCCCTTGTCAGCCAGGCGCGCGCCCACACGCCCTACGTGGCGTTGCTGGCCACGCCCTCGCCCGACGCGATGCGCGCAGCCGTCGGCTCGCTGAGCGATGCGCTGTTCTACGAGGAGGTGGCGAAGACGGGGCAGGCGCTGCTCGTGCCCAATGTGTATTCGAGCGTGCTGTCGGACGCATCGCTGCGCTCCGACCGCATCCATGCCAATGCCGAGGGCTATGCCCGCGTTGCGCAGCAGCTCGCCGAGCAGCTCAAGGCCGCGGGCTGGCGCTGACGGCAAGGCTCAGGCGGCCTGCAGCAGGTCGACGTAGGCACCCTGCACGAGCTGGTCGGACGCAATGCCCAGTTGCGCCATGAGCGCATGGGCTTCGGCCATGCCGGCCTCGGCGGGCTCGCCTTCCTCCAGCACCACCTCGAGTTCGAGGAATTCGCCCAGACCTTCCACGCGGTCGAGGTGCACGCGCGTGCGGCCCACGATGAAGAGCCGGCGCTGCTTGCGCACGCGGCCGGCCTGGCCCCAGGCGAGCGTGAGCGATTCGCGCAAGATGTCGGGCGTGGTGGTGGGCGAGATCAGGTAGAACGATTCCTTCGGGCCGCTGCTGTTGGCGCGGCGATAGAAGATCAGCTCGGCGCGGTCGGGCGCGAAGGTGCGCAGCTTGAGGCGGTCGGCGCTGTTGTCGCAGCGGAAGAAAGTGTCGTCCTGCGCGATTTCGACAGGGCCTGAATCGGCGAGCTTCGCGGCGATGAGTGCCACGCGTTCCACGCTGTCGATGCGGGCCTTGATCTCTATGTTTCTTGCCATTCGGGTGGTCTGTGTGTTGCGGCTTTTGTTCGTCGTTCTTGTTCAGGGCGCGTGCACAGGCCACCGGGTACTCCCCTCCGCGAATGTCCCCCGGGGCTACGCCCCTCCTCCTTGATTTCGCTGCGGGGAGCACCCGATGCCCTGTGCACCAGGGCACGCTCGTGGTGTACCGCTGATCAACGACTGCTCTGATCACGCTCCTGCTGATGGGGTGCCTTGCGCAGCGAAATTAAGGAGGAGGCCGAAGGCCGGGGGACATTCGCGGAGCAAGGTACCCCGTCGGCGGGAGCGCGCCCCGAACAAAGCGCGCCACGCAAAACACCGATGTCAGGGCGCGTTACCCTGCGGCCCCACAGGCGGCGGCGCAGTGCGCCCGCTCGAACCCGGTGCCAGCTTGCGCCCGAAGGACTCCCCCACCCGACGCACCGGCCGGCTGGCTTTTTCCGAAACGTTGTTGACGCCGCGCCGTGTCGCGTCCTCGGCGCGGTCGATGCCGCGGCCGGCGGCGTTGGTGCCGCGCTGCACGCTGTTCACGACCTTGCTGTCACGCGGCGGCGGCTTGAGCGTGTGCGCCGGCTGCGCCGCGGGCGGACCGTCGGCGCTCTGCGCATGAACGGTGGCGGAGGACAGCAGCAGGAGCGCGGCGCTTGCCGCGGCCAGGGCGAATCCATGGGCAGGTATTTTCGTCATGATGGGCTTCCTTCTTCGTCGTTGGGCTCGGCAGCGTCTGCCGCCGCGGCGCGCGCCATGCGTTCGCTCTTCCAGTAGACGTCGTCGCCGCCGTTCATCCGGTTGAGCACGCGCGCGAGCACGAAGAGCAGGTCGCTGAGCCGGTTGAGATATTGGCGCAGCGCGTCGTTGAGCTCGGTCGTCGCGCCGAGCGCCACCACGGCGCGCTCGGCCCGGCGCGCCACCGTGCGGCACACATGCGCGAGCGAGGCCGCGCGCGTGCCCGCGGGCAGGATGAATTCGGCCAGGCGCGGCAAGGCGGCGTTGTGCTCGGCCAGCGCGTTGTCCAGCTGCAGCAGCGCATCGGCCTTCAGCAGCGTGAAGCCCGGCATCGAAAGCTCGCCGCCCAGGTTGAAGAGCTGGTGCTGCACGTCGACCAGCAGCTCGCGCACGGGCTCCGGCATGGGCTCGCACAGCAAGAGGCCGATCTGCGAGTTGAGTTCGTCCACGTCGCCCATCGCGTGCACGCGCAGGTGGTCCTTGGGCACGCGGGTGTTGTCGCCGAGGCCGGTGGTGCCGTCGTCGCCGGTGCGGGTGGCGATCTGCGAGAGTCGGTTGCCCATGATCGGGTGCTCCTGGTTTATGCGGCGACCGCGGCCTTCGACGCGTCGATCTTGCCGGCCAGCCATTGCAGGCCCGCCAGATGCTGCTGGTCGTGGCTGCAGAGGTAGTGGACAAGGCTGCGCATCGTGAGCGGCCCATAGCCTTCGAACACGGCCGTGCGCGCAAGTTGCATGTCCGTCAGGTTCGAGACGATGTCCACGGTCCAGGCACGCGCAATGCGAAATTCCGCCAGCACCTTTGCCGCGTCGGCCATGCCATAGGCGCGCGCAATGGCGAGTGGTTCGCTGTCGATCGAGGCCAGCGTCGGATGGCTTTCTTCCAGTGTGCGGCGAAAGCGCACGTGATAGCCCTCGACCTCGATGTCGCGCACATGGCAGAGCTGCTCGATGGCCGTGAAGGACTCGCTGGGCACGCCCTCCCACGAGGGCGGCGCCCAGTGCCGGAAGGCATCGGGAATGGCCGCATAGTGGGCTTCGAGCTGCGAGGGGAATGCGGCGAGCGCTGTGAGGGTCGTGGGGTTCATGGCTTTTTCCGAAGCGCATTATGGTGCTCGCTCCGTAAAATGGCCGAACAGAGCCCCCGCCCCATTTCACCCAGGAGACGCCCGATGAACGCCCCGACCCAAACCTCGCACCTGATGCCGGAGCTTCATCTGCGCGATGTGCCCGACAGCCTGATCGAGGGCCTGAAAGCGCGCTTCGGCGTCAACTGTTCCACGGCCATGGCCGTGCGCACGCAGCACGGCCGCGACGAGTCCTCGTTCGATGCGCCGCCCCCCTCGGCCGTGGTTTTTGCCGAAAGCACGCAGGACGTGGCCGACGCGGTGAAGCTCGCGAGCGAGCACAGCGTGCCGGTCATTCCCTTCGGCGTGGGCTCTTCGCTCGAAGGCCACCTGCTGGCGGTGCAGGGCGGCATCAGCATCGACGTGTCGCGCATGAACCGCGTGCTGTCGGTCAATGCCGACGACCTCACCGTGACCGTGCAGCCCGGCGTCACGCGCAAGCAGCTCAATGACGAGATCAAGAGCACGGGCCTGTTCTTTCCCATCGACCCGGGCGCGGACGCCTCCATCGGCGGCATGACCGCCACGCGCGCGAGCGGCACGAACGCGGTGCGCTACGGCACCATGCGCGAGAACGTGCTGGCGCTCGAAGTGGTCACGGCCGGCGGCGACGTGATCCGCACCGGCACGCGCGCGAAGAAGTCTTCCGCCGGCTACGACCTCACGCGCCTCATGGTGGGCAGCGAAGGCACGCTGGGCGTGGTCACCGAAGTCACGCTGCGCATCTATCCGCTGCCCGAGGCGGTGTCGGCCGCGATCTGCTCGTTCCCGAGCATCGAGGCCGCGGTGCGCACCACCATCGAGACCATCCAGCTCGGCGTGCCGATTGCGCGCGTGGAACTGATCGACGTGAACACGGTGCGCATGGTCAACACCTACGCCAAGCTGAACCTGCGCGAAGAGCCGATGTTGCTGATGGAATTCCATGGCTCGCCGGCCGGCGTGAGGGAGCAGGCCGAAACGGTGCAGGAACTCGCGAGCGGCCATGGCGGCAATGCCTTCGAATGGGCCAGCACGCCCGAGGAGCGCACGCGCCTGTGGACCGCGCGGCACAACGCCTACTTTGCGGCCGTGCAGTCGCGCCCCGGCTGCCGCGTGATCTCGACCGACACCTGCGTGCCGATTTCGCGCCTGGCCGACTGCCTGCTCGACTCCGTGGCCGAGGCCGATGCCAGCGGCATCCCCTACTTCCTGGTCGGCCACGTGGGCGACGGCAATTTCCACTTCGGCTACCTGCTCGACCCGAATATTCCCGAAGAGCGTGTGAAGGCCGAGGAACTGAACCATTCGCTCGTGAGCCGCGCACTGGCACTGGAAGGCACCTGCACCGGCGAGCACGGCGTGGGGCTGCACAAGATGGACTTCCTGGTGACGGAAGCAGGCGTGGGTGCGATCGACATGATGCGCACCATCAAGCGCGCGCTCGACCCGAAGAACATCATGAATCCCGGAAAGATCTTCGCGCTCTGATCTCTACGAAAGCGTTCGTGAAAAAGCCCGGCGGCTCGCAAGAGCCCCGGGCTTTCTTGTCGCTGGCCGAACGCCTTGCCTACCTGCGGCGGCGTGCGGGCGCCGGCTGCTCGGCCGGCACGTAGGTCTGCGACGGCGCCGCGCCGCCATCCACGCCGAGCCGGCCGCCGCCGCCCAGGCCCTGGCCGCGCACCGTCTGCGCCTTGTAGCTGCGCAGCGAACGCACCATCTGGTTGAAGGCGTCCATGAAGGCCGCGGCAATCACCTTGCCTTGCGCCGTGTTGGTGTAGCCGCCGAGGCCGCCGCCCGCGCGGCTGCCGAACACCGAGCCGAAGGCGCCGAAATCGGTCTTGGAGGCGCTGCCTTCCGAAGCCGCCACCTGCACCCCCGAGCGGTTGTCGATGAGCGTCAGCAGCGCGCTGGCCTCCTTGGTCTGCATGTTGCCGCCGATGGTGGCCAGTGCACGGCCCCGGCCGCCGCCGACCAGCCCGCCCAGCGCGCCGCCGATACCGCCGGCATCGCTGTTGCTGAACACGATCTCGGGCGACAGCCCGTAGTCGGACGCCACCATCTGGCCGCGGCCGAAGTTGCTACCGCCGCGCATTTCGCCCGACTGCATGAGCGCGCGCTCGCGCGTCATGGCGTTCATGCCGGCCGCGCCGCGCTCGACCACCACGAAGCAGTTCGACTGCTGCACCAGGAGGCGCAGCAGGTTGGCCGTGGGCGGCAGGCGGTATTCGCCGGTGAGGATGGTGTACCAGCCGGAATTCACGTTCTCGATCAGCGAGACGGTGCCCAGCGGCGACTCGCAGCGCTCGAGCTGGCCGCTTTCGCCGGCGGTCGCGGAACCCGCGGCGCTGCCGGTGGCCATGGTCTTGGCCGACTGGCTGCCCATCTGCATGTCGGTGGTCACGCAACCGGTCAGCAGCAGCGCGCCCACAGCCACGGCCGCGAACGGAAACTTTGTCCTGAACTTCATGGAGAACTCCCTCTCGTCGAGATCTGGTGTTGAAACGTCAGCGGCGAGGATACGCGTAAAAGATTGCAAGAATCAATCACGCGAATGTCCGACTGGACGCCCCCGCGCCTAGGCCGTTCGGCGGATGCGCTCGATCAGCCCGTTGAGCGCCTCGATGGAGCCGAAGTGGATGGCCAGCTCGCCGCTCTCCTCCACCTTGCCGCCGCGCTTGCTGCGCTTCTTGATGCGGACCTCGACCTCGGCGGTCAACAGGTCGGCCAGTTCCTCTTCCACGCGCTGCAGATCGCGCGACTTCTCGCCGTCGTTGCTGCGGCGGGACGGCGTGAGGGTGAACTCGGCCGCCAGCCTTTTCACCAGCGCCTCGGCTTCGCGCACCGACATCTTCTTGGCCGCGATCTGGTTGGCGGCGGTGATCTGCGTGCCGCGGTCGAGCGAAAGCAGCGCGCGGGCATGGCCCATGTCGATGTCGCCCGCCATCAGCATCTGCTGCGCCGGCTCGGCCAGGTTCAGAAGCCGCAGCAGGTTGCTGGCCGCACTGCGCGACCGCCCCACGGCCTGCGCAGCAGCTTCGTGAGTGAGCCCAAACTCTGAGACCAGGCGTTGCAGGCCTTGGGCTTCTTCGAGCGGATTGAGGTCTTCGCGCTGGATGTTCTCGATCAGCGACATGGCCGCCGCGGCCTCGTTGGGCACGTCGCGCACCAGCACCGGCACGCGGTCGAGGCCCGCGAGCCTGGCGGCGCGGAAGCGGCGCTCGCCCGCGATGATTTCGTACTCGGCGTTCTTGGCGGCGGCCGATTCGGCATCGAGCCGGCGCACCAGGATCGGCTGCATGATGCCCTGCGCCTTGATGCTCTCGGCCAGCTCGTACAGCGCGCCTTCATCCATGTGGGTGCGCGGCTGGTAGACGCCCGCCACCATCTCGTCGAGCATCAGCGTGTTCGGATTCTGTGCGGCGGCGCCCTCGTCGGCGCCGGCATGGTCGGCGGCCGGCGCGGCCGTGGGGCCGAGCAGCGCTTCGAGGCCGCGTCCCAGGCCCTTGGGTTTCTTGGTCGCCATCAGTGCGTGTCTTTCGTCGAGATTTCGTTCAATAGTTGACGGCCCTGGGGCCAGTCGCCCAGGCCGGATTCGGCGTTCAGGTGGCCGCCCGCGCCGGCGTCGACGAAGCGCGCGCGCCAGTCGGCGGCCATCTGGCGCGAGCGCGCGGCCTCGCAGTAGGGATCGTCGTTGGCGGCAATCAGCACCGCGGGAAACGGCAGCGGCTTGCGCACGATCGGCGCCCAGCCCGGAATCAGCTGGCGCAGGTCGTCGCGCTCGACGTCGCCGGGCGCCACCAGCAGTGCGCCCCGCACCTTGTGCGTGTTGCGCGAATGCGCGGCCCAGGCCGCGACGAGGATGCATCCCAGGCTGTGTGCCGCGAAGACCACGGGGCCAGGCGCGGCAAGCACCTCTTCCTCGAGTCGCGCGGACCAGTCGCCGCGCAGCGGGCGCATCCAGTCGTGCTGTTCGATGCGGCGGTCGCCATGGATCGCCTCCCAGCGGGTTTGCCAATGCCCAGGGCCGCTGTTCTGCCAGCCCGGCAGCAGGAAGACGGGAGAAGGCACGGCCATCAGAAGCTTTTTTCGCCCGAATCGAGGCCGCCCGCCGGCGACAGCACGTCCTCGGGGACGGCCAGATTGGGCGGCGCGACCGGCCCGACCGGCGCAATGGGAGGCGCAACAGCCCCGGATGCGAAGGCGCTGGCGGGCGGCATCTTCTCGACCAACTCCTTGGCAAAGGCAACGAAGGCCTGGCTGCCGCGCGCGGCCGGATCGAACACCACGCCCGGCAGGCCATAGCTCGGCGCCTCGGCCAGCCGCACGTTGCGCGGGATCACGGTGTCGAACACCTTGTCGCCGAAGTGGGCCTTGAGCTGTTCGCTCACCTGCTGCTGCAGCGTGATGCGCGGATCGAACATCACGCGCAGCAGGCCGATGACCTGAAGGTTCTTGTTGAGGTTGGCATGCACCTGCTTGATGGTGTTGACCAGGTCCGTGAGCCCTTCGAGCGCGAAGTACTCGCACTGCATCGGCACGATCACGCCATGGGCGGCGCACAGGCCGTTGAGCGTCAGCAGGCTCAGGCTCGGCGGGCAGTCGATCAGCACGAAGTCGTACTCGGCGCCCACCGCGGCAAGCGCGGTGCGCAGGCGTTTTTCGCGGCGGTCGAGCGCCACCATTTCGACTTCGGCGCCGGCCAGTTCGCGGTTGGCGCCCAGCACGTCGTAACCGCAGCCGTTCTCCACCAGCTTGTCGGCCTTGACGCGCGCCTCGGCCACCGAAGCCGACTCGAGCAGCACGTCGTACACCGTGAGCTCCAGCTGCCGCTTGTCGATGCCCGAACCCATGGTGGCATTGCCCTGGGGATCGAGGTCGATCATGAGCACCCGCTGGCCCACCTTGGCCAGCCCGGCGGCAAGGTTGACGGTGGTGGTGGTCTTGCCGACGCCGCCCTTTTGGTTGGCAATGCAGAAAATCTTGGCCATATGAGGATCAGCGGGAAATGGCGAGCTTGACGCCGAAGGCAATCAGGAAGACGCCCGCGAGCTTTTCGAGCACGCCCGAAATGCGCGGATTGGCACGGATGCGCTCTGCCAGGAAGTGCGTGAGCAGCGTCGAGGTCAGGCCGTAGAGGAAAGTCAGCACGGCAATCGTCACGGCCATGGCGCCGAAAGTGACCACGCCCTGGTGGCGCGCGGGGTCGACGAACAGCGGGAAGAAGGCCATGTAGAACACGATGGCCTTGGGGTTCAGCAAGGTGATGGCGAGCGCCTGGCGCATGAAGTGGCTGGGGCGGATGTTGAGGATCGGTGCCGCGCCGGGCTTGGTCAGCAGCATCTTGGCGCCCAGCCATGCAAGGTAGGCGGCGCCCAGCCACTGCACCGCCTTGAATGCGGCCGGATACGCCGCCAGCACCGCCGCCACGCCCGCCACCGCCGCCCACATCAGGAACTGGTCGCCGACGATCACGCCCAGCGTGGCCGCCAGGCCGCCACGGATTCCGCCTTTGCTGGTCGAGGTGATCAACGCGAGGTTGCCCGGACCGGGAATCAGGAGAAAGAGGACGATGGCGGCGACGAATGCGCCGTAGTCAGCAATGCCGAACATGGGATTTGCCTCGAGAAGGAGAGCCAGGGAGAGGCGTCGAGTCTAAGCGAGGCCGGCCCGGCGAGAACCAATTCGGCATCGGCTTTCACCGATGCCGTGGCTTCTTTTTGGAAATTCAGGCCGCTTCTTTGCGTGCCCAGACGATGCAGCGCTCGGCATCCAGGCCCGGAACAGCCAATTGTTCCACGTGAAACACTGCGATACCCGCGGGCAAGGCAGCAAGTTCATCGGAGGGCACCTTGCCCTTCATGGCAAGCCAGACACCGCCCGGCGCAAGCAGATGCCGAGACCCGTTGAAGAAATCAGGCAGCGAGGCAAAGGCCCTGGAGCTGATGACTTCATAACTGCCCGTCAGCGATTCGACGCGTGCGTGCAGGCCACGCAGATTGGGCAATTCGAGCTCGGCTGCCACCTGCTGGACGAAAGCGGCCTTCTTGGCAACGGCATCGAGGCAGCTCACCTCGAGATCCGGCCGCATGACGGCAATCACCACGCCCGGCAGGCCGCCGCCGGAGCCGACGTCGAGCAGCTTGCCCTTCCCTGCCCATTCGCGCTGCAGCGGCGTCACGGCCGCCAGGCTGTCGAGCAGATGGTGCGTCAGCACGCTGGCCGGATCGCGCAGCGCCGTGAGGTTGTAGACCTTGTTCCACTTGAGCATCAGCGTGCCGTAGGCCAGCAGCTGTTCCGCCTGCGCATCGGACAAGGCGGTGCCCAGGGCTGCCGCGCCCTGGCGCAGCGTGTCGACGGGCGCGCTCATTGGGCGGGCTGCGATTCTGCGGCGGCTTCCGTGGCGGCGGCGTCGCGGTTGAATGCCTTGTGGCCGCCTTTTCGCAAATGGATCATCAGCAGGGAAATTGCGGCGGGCGTGACGCCCGAAATGCGCGACGCCAGGCCCAGCGTTTCAGGCCGGTGCTTGTCGAGCTTCTGGCGCACTTCGAAACTCAGCGCCTTGACCTGGCTGTAGTCGAAGTCGGCCGGCAAGCGCAGGTTCTCGAAGTGCGCAGCGCGCTCCACTTCGTCGTGCTGGCGTTCGATGTAGCCCGAGTACTTGGCCGAGATCTCGATCTGCTCGATTTCAATTTCACTGAGTGGCGACCCTGCGCTGTACTTTCCGCCGTCCAGGGACATCAGCGTTTCGTAGTTCACATCGGGCCGGCGCAGCAGGTCGGCCAGGTTGTATTCGTGCTCGATGGCCTTGCCGAGCACACGCTCCGATTCGGCGGCCGGCAGGTTGCGAGGATTCACCCAGATCGACTTGAGCCGTTCTGTTTCACGTGAAACAGTGTCGCGCTTGCGGCTGAAAGCATCCCAGCGTGCGTCGTCCACCAGGCCCAGCTTGCGCCCTGCTTCGGTCAGGCGCATGTCGGCGTTGTCCTCGCGCAGCTGCAGCCGGAATTCGGCGCGGCTCGTGAACATGCGGTACGGCTCGGTCACACCCTTGGTGATCAGGTCGTCGACCAGCACGCCCAGGTAGGCTTCGTCGCGTCGCGGCAGCCAGGCTTCTTCGCCGCGGCATTGGAGCGCAGCATTGATGCCGGCAAACAGGCCCTGGGCCGCAGCCTCTTCGTAGCCGGTGGTGCCGTTGATTTGCCCGGCAAAGAACAGGCCCTTGATCGAGCGCGTCTCGAAGCTGCTCTTGAGTTCGCGCGGATCGAAGTAGTCGTACTCAATGGCGTAACCCGGCCGCAGGATATGGGCGTTCTCCAAGCCGGGCATCGAGCGCACGAGCTGGTACTGGATGTCGAACGGCAAGCTGGTCGAGATGCCGTTGGGGTAGTACTCGTTGGTCGTCAGGCCTTCGGGCTCGAGGAAGATCTGGTGGCTTTCCTTGTCGGCAAAGCGGTTGATCTTGTCTTCGACGCTCGGGCAGTAGCGCGGGCCCACGCCGTCGATCTTGCCGGTGAACATCGGGCTGCGGTCGAAGCCCGAGCGGATGATGTCGTGGGTGCGCGCATTGGTGTGGGTGATCCAGCATGGCATCTGCTGCGGATGCATGTCGGCCCGGCCCATGAAGCTGAACACCGGCATCGGCCCTGCCCCGCCCGGCATGCCGTCGCCGGGCTGCTCGGTGCACTTCGAAAAGTCGATGCTCCGGCCGTCCAGCCGTGGCGGCGTGCCGGTCTTCAGGCGGCCCTGCGGCAGCTTGAGTTCCTTGAGCCGCGCCGACAGGCTGACCGCCGGCGGATCGCCCGCGCGGCCGGCCTGGTAGTTGTCCAGGCCCACATGGATGCGGCCGTCGAGAAAAGTCCCGGCGGTGAGCACCACCGTGCGTGCACGAAAGGCAATGCCCACCTGCGTGACGGCGCCGACCACGCGGTCGCCCTCCACCATCAGGTCATCGACGGCTTGCTGGAACAGGCTCAGGTTCGGCTGGTTCTCCAGGCGATGGCGAATTGCGGCCTTGTACAGCACGCGGTCGGCCTGCGCGCGGGTCGCACGCACCGCCGGGCCCTTGCTCGAATTGAGAATGCGGAACTGGATGCCCGCCTCGTCGGTGGCAATGGCCATGGCACCGCCCAGCGCATCCACCTCTTTCACGAGGTGGCCCTTGCCGATCCCGCCGATCGACGGGTTGCAGCTCATCTGCCCCAGCGTCTCGATGTTGTGGGAGAGCAGCAGCGTCTTGGCGCCCATGCGCGCGGCGGCAAGCGCGGCTTCGGTGCCGGCATGGCCACCGCCGACGACGATCACATCGAATTCTTCGGGGTACAGCATTTGAAAGAGGGGGCGCACTACTGACGCGTGCGCTGCGCAAAGGGGGCACCGATTTTAATCGGGGGTGCCGGTTTGCGTTCGAAATGCGGGCAATATGGTTAATGGCGCCTAAACCACCCCGAACCCAGCCGATCCCTCTTGCATCTTGAATAGCTTGCTATTATTTTAATAGCAACAAATGCTGCGCTCAGGCGTGCCGCCGGCGCGAGCGGTGCTCTGGAAGCTGCCAGTGGGTCTGCGTCACGAGCAGCACGCGCACCACGCGATGGGCCGGGCTCTGCAACAGCAGGCCGAGCGGACGGGACCGCGGCCAGACAGGTGCCGGATGCTGCATCAGTCGATCACCTTTTTCACCGCGCCAATCCCCAGTGCCGCCAACACCACGAACACCACCGCCAGGACCAGGAACAGCCCGAACAGCAGCTTGGCGATGCCGGCTGCGCCTGCCGCAATGCCGCCGAAGCCAAGCACCCCGGCCACCAGCGAGATCAAGGCAAAAATAATCGCGTACTTCAACATCTGAAAACTCCTTGCGGCGAGCCTCGCCCACCGTGCGGGGGAGCTTAGGAACCGGCCACACCCGCCCCGATAGTCGCCCCGCGCGAGCGGCCGTAGGACAAACGCCCAGCGCGCAAACCCGCTAGCATGCCCGCTGGTCCATGGATCGATTCCCGCTATCCATATTCCCAACATTGGAGATTTCTTCGCATGAAGCTGTATTACTCGCCCGGCGCCTGCTCCCTTTCGCCCCACATCGCGCTGCACGAGGCAGGCCTTGCCTTCGAACCCGTGCTGGCCAGCACCAAGACCCACAAGCTGCAGGACGGCACCGACTACTACGGCATCAACCCGCTGGGCTACGTGCCCATGCTCGAGCTCGACGACGGCACCCGCCTGCGCGAAGGCCCGGCCATCGTGCAGTACATCGCCGACCTCGCACCCACCAAGAACCTCGCGCCGGCCGCCGGCACGCTGCAGCGCTATCGCCTGCAGGAATGGCTGACCTTCATCGGCACCGAGATGCACAAGGGCTACAGCCCGCTGTTCAACCCGAACATGCCCGAAGAAGCCAAGGCCATCTTCAAGGACAAGCTCAAGTCGCGCTATCAATGGCTCGACGGCCAGCTTGCCGACAAGCAGTATCTGATGGGCGACCAGTTCAGCGTGGCCGACGGCTACCTCTTTACCGTCACCAACTGGGCCAAGCCCACCGGCGTCGACATCGCCGGCTTCGCCAACCTCCAGGCCTGGCACGCGCGCGTGGCCGCTCGTCCCGCCGTTCAAGAGGCGATGAAGGCGGAAGGCCTCCTGAAGTAAGAAGAAGCCGACCGAAGCTCGCAAGAGCCGCGAAGCAGTCCGCCCAATCTCGGGAAAACCCGGACTGCTTCAGCCACAAGCCGCATGCCGCGGCTTTTTTTTCGGGTCACGCTAAGGGCCTGCTCCAGACCCCGTAGCGAAGGAACCGACGATGGCCGAAGCCCCTGCCCTTCATCATCACCAAGAACTGCGCGAGGAAATGCGCGGGCCCGTGATGTGGCTCACCATCGACCGCGAGGAACGCCGCAACGCCCTCAGCCCCGGCGTGCTCGCGGCACTCTCGGCCGCGCTGGTCCGCGCCGACGCCGACCGCACCGTGCGCGCGGTGGTCATCACCGGCGCCGGCACGCGTGCCTTCTGCGCCGGTGCCGACCTGCAAGGCGGCACCTCCTTCAAGTTCGACCATGCCGAGCCGTACCAGGGCTTCGCCAACCTCTTGCGCCAGGCGCAGCAGCTGACGGTGCCGCTGGTCGCGCGCGTCAACGGCGCCTGCATGGCGGGCGGCATGGGCATCCTGGGCATGTGCGACATGGCGGCCGCCGGCAGCCACGCCGTGTTCGGCCTGCCCGAGGTCAAGGTCGGCCTCTTTCCCGCCCAGGTGCTCAGCGTGCTCGGCAACCTGCTGCCGCGCCGCGTGCTGGCCCAGATGTGCCTCACGGGCGAACCCATCACCGCCGCGCAGGCGCTCGAACACGGGCTCGTGAATCGTGTGGGCGAGGACGTCGACGAAAGCCTGGACTGGCTGCTCGGCCGCATGCTCGACAAGTCGCCCGCCGCCATCCGCCGCGGCCTGTACACGATGAAGAAGATCGAGGCCATGGCCTTCGAGGAATCGATGGCCTTCACCGAGAGCCAGATCGGCCTCTTCGCGCTCACGGAAGATGCGGCCGAAGGCCAGCTCGCCTTCCGCGAAAAGCGCAAGCCGCAGTGGAGCGGCCGATGAACGCCGGCAGCAACAACAACGAACGCATCGTGCGCATCGGCGGCGCCTCGGGCTTCTGGGGCGACAGCAGCGTGGGCGCACCGCAACTCGTGGCCAGCGGGCAGATCGACTACCTGGTGTTCGACTACCTGGCCGAACTCACGATGTCGATCCTCGCGGGCGCGCGGCTCAAGAAGCCGGAGCTCGGCTACGCCACCGACTTTGTCTCCATCGCGATGAAGGCAGTGCTGAAGGACGTCGTACAGCAGGGCATCCGCGTGGTGAGCAATGCGGGCGGCGTCAATCCGCAGGGCTGTGCCGATGCCTTGGCCGCGCTCGCGGCCGAGCAGGGCATCGCGCTGAAGATCGCGGTGGTCAGCGGCGACGACGTATTGCCGCTGCTGCCGCAGTTGCGCCAGCAACAGCCCTCCGTGCGCGAACTGCAGAGCGGCGCGCCGCTGCCCGAGCGCGTGCTCACGGCCAATGCCTACCTGGGCGCACGGCCGATCCAGGCGGCGCTCGATGCGGGCGCGCAGGTGGTCATCACCGGCCGCTGCGTCGATTCGGCCGTCACGCTCGGCGTGCTGATGCACGAATTCGGCTGGCAGCCCGGCGACCACGACCTGCTCGCGGCCGGCAGCCTCGCGGGCCACATCATCGAATGCGGCTGCCAGGCCACCGGCGGGCTGCACACCGACTGGGACACCGTGCCCGACTGGCCGAACATCGGCTATCCGATCGTCGAGTGCCATGCCGATGGCGGCTTCGTCGTCACCAAGCCCGCGGGCACCGGCGGCAAGCTCACGCCGGCCGTGGTGGGCGAGCAGATGCTCTACGAGATCGGCGATCCTTTCGCCTATCTGCTGCCCGACGTGGTGGCCGACTTCACGCAGGTGCGCATCGAACAGGCCGGCGAGCACCGCGTGCGCGTGCACGGCGCCCGGGGCCGCGCGCCCACCGCGAGCTACAAGGTCTGCGCCACCTATGCAGAGGGCTTCAAGGCCGCGGCACAGCTCACCATCGTCGGCTTCGATGCCGTGGCCAAGGCCAGGCGCACCGGCGAGGCGATCCTTGCGCGCACCGGTGCGCTGTTCGACCAGCAAGGCTTCGGTCCCTACAGCGGCACGCAGCTCGAAGTGCTCGGCGCCGAGTCCTGCTACGGCCCGCATGCGCAGGCCCTGCAAACTCGCGAAGCCGTGCTGCGGCTCGCGGTCACGCATCCGCGCAAGGAGGCGCTGGAACTCTTCGCGCGCGAAGTGGCGCCGGCCGGCACCTCGTGGGCGCCGGGCACCACGGGCGCGGGCGGGCGGCCCTCGGTCTCGCCGTCGATCCGGCAGTACGCCTTCCTGCTCGACAAGACGATGGTCGAAGCGCGCGTGAGCATCGACGGGCAGCGCATCGAATTGCCGCGCGACGCCGTGGTTGCGGCGGCTGCCAACGCGCCTTCGCCACGGCATGCGGCCGGCGATGCGAACGCCGCGGTCTCCGTCGATGCCGACGCCATCGAAGTGCCGCTCATCCGCCTGGCCTGGGCCCGCAGCGGCGACAAGGGCGACACCTCGAACATTGGCGTCATTGCGCGCCACCCTGCCCTGCTGCCGCTGCTGCGCAGTCAGCTCAGCGAAGCGCGCGTGGCCGAATGGCTCGCGCACCTCGTCAAGGGGCCGGTGACGCGCTACGAAGTGCCGGGCATCGGCGCCTTCAACTTCGTCTGCGAGCAGGCGCTCGGCGGCGGCGGCATGGCGTCGCTGCGCAACGATCCGCTCGGCAAGGGCATGGGGCAGATCCTGCTCGCGATGCCCGTGCGCGTGGGCGCGCAACTGCTCGCGCTCGCGGGGCCCGATCGCAGCGCCCTGAACGCCTAGCAGCAAACGGACAACCGTGCGACAGCAGGTTTGGCCGCGCAGGTTTAGCCTCGCGGCCTCTGTCCCACTCTTCAACGTTCCGCCATGCCCTCCCTCTTCGATCCCGTACAGGCCGGTGACCTGCAGCTCGCCAACCGCATCGTGATGGCGCCGCTCACGCGCAACCGCTCGCCCAACGCGATTCCCCAGGACATTGCCGCCACCTACTACGCACAGCGCGCCAGCGCGGGCCTGCTGATCACCGAAGCCACCGCCATCAGCCACCAGGGCCAGGGCTATGCCGACGTGCCGGGCCTCTACGGCACCGAGCAGCTCGATGCCTGGAAGCGCGTGACCGATGCGGTGCATGCCAAGGGCGGCAAGATCGTGGTGCAGCTCTGGCATGTGGGCCGCGTCTCGCACAGCGAACTGCAGCCCGGCGGCGGCAAGCCCGTCGCGCCCTCGGCCATCACCGCCAGGACCAAGACCGTGCTCATCAAGGAGGGCGTGCCGACCTTCGTCGAAACCTCCGAGCCGCGCGCGCTCGACGCGGAAGAGCTGCCCGGCATCGTCCACACCTATGCGGCCGCCGCGCGCAACGCGGTGGAAACCGCCGGCTTCGACGGCGTGGAACTCCACGGCGCCAACGGCTACCTGCTCGACCAGTTCCTGAAGGACGGCAGCAACAAGCGCAGCGACGACTACGGCGGCAGCATCGAGAACCGCGCCCGCCTGCTGCTGGAAGCCACGCGCGCCGTGGTCGACGCGGTCGGCGGCGGCAAGACCGGCATCCGCCTGTCGCCCGTCACGCCGGCCAACGATGTGCACGACTCCGATCCGCAGCCGCTCTTCACCTACGTGGTGAAGCAGCTTGCCCCGCTCGGCCTGGCCTACATCCACATCATCGAAGGCGCCACCGGCGGCCCGCGCGAGATCGAGGACCGCCCCTTCGACTACGAGGCGCTCAAGGCCGCCTACCGCCAGGCCGGCGGCAAGGGCGCATGGATGGTCAACAACGGCTACGACAAGCCGCTGGCGGACGAAGCCGTCAAGGAAGGCGACGACCTCGTCGCCTTCGGCAAGCCCTTCATCGCCAACCCCGACCTGGTGCGCCGCCTGCGCGAGAACGCACCGCTCAACGCCGTCGACAAGGCCACCATGTACGGCGGCGGCACCCAGGGCTACACGGATTACCCGGCGCTGGGCTGAGTTCGCAGCAGGAGAAAACGCATGGCCCGCATCGAACAGCGACTCGCCACGCTCGGCCACGTGCTACCGCCGCCGGTCACGCCACCGCCCGGGGTGGTGCTGCCTTTCGCCTTCGTGCGCATCGCCGGGCACCGCGCCATCGTTTCGGGCCACGGCCCGCTGAATGCCGACGGCACCATTGCCGCGCCGCTCGGCAAGCTGGGCCGCGAGCTGACGGTCGAGCAGGGCTACGCAGCGGCACGGCTCACTGCGCTGGCGATGCTCGGCAGCCTGCAGCGCGCGCTCGGCGACCTCGACCGCATCACGGCCTGGACGCGCGTGTTCGGCATGGTGGCTTCGGCACCGGGTTTCGACAAGCAGCCCGCCGTCATCAACGGCTTCTCGGACCTCGTGCTCGAACTCTTCGGCCCGGAGATCGGCGCGCACGCGCGCAGTGCCGTCGGCATGGCGGAGCTTCCGTTCAACATCCCGGTCGAGATCGAAGGCGAAGTGGAGTTCGGTGATTAATCGCTGGCCGCCGTCGGGCGCAGCTCCGCGAAGGTGACGCTCACGCGCAGCCCCGCGGGCTCGGCCGCATCGAGCCGCAGCTCGGCGCCCAGCAGCTCCGCATAGCGCGCGACGATCGACAGCCCCAGGCCCGAGCCCTGCCCGAGCTTCTGGCCCGCCGGCCCCTGCGCCCAGCGCTGCATCAGGTCGCGTTGCGCTTCCAGTGGAATGCCGGGGCCGTCGTCGATCACGCTCAGGGTGCGGCCCGCCAGCTCGACGGTGATGGTGCGTCCGCCGTAGCGCAGCGCGTTGTCGATCAGATTGTCGAGAATGCCCTCGACCAGCGCTTCGTTCGCAAGCACCGTCACGCGCTCGTCGAGGCCGCGCGCACCCAGGTCGACGCCGTGCGCGTCGGCGCGGGCCAGGTGCCGCAACACCGTCTGCTCGGCCAGCATGTCGAGCCGCACCGGTTCGCGCGCGAGGCCGGTGCGCGCTTCATCTGCGAGTGCGAGCGCGAGCAGCTGATCGATCAGGTGGCTCGCGCGCGCCTGCCGCTCGGCCACGCGCGCGAGCTGCTCGCGCCACACGGTGGAGTCGTGCTGCGCGAGCCCGTACTCGGCCAGTGCGCGGATGCCCGCGAGCGGCGTGCGCAGCTCATGCGCCACGTTGCCCACGAACTCGCGCTGCGCACGCACGCTGTGGTTCAGCCGGTCGAACAGCGCGTTGACCGCATTGCCCAGGCGCTGCACCTCGCGCGAGGTGCGCACCACCGCGACCGGAGAGAGGTCGTACACGTCGCGGCGGTCCAGCGCCTGCTGGAGCTCGCCGAGCGGGCGCAGGTCGCTGCGAATGCCATGCCAGAGCCATACCGCGAGCAGCATCAGCAGCAGCACCTGCGGCGCCAATGCATAGCCGAGCAGCCGCTGCACCAGCGCCGCGCGGCTCAGCGTGGTCTGCGCAATCACCACCCGGTAGGGCATCAGCCGGCCGGGCTCGGTGACGGGCTCGAGCACCACCGCGCGCAGGACCTTGCCGTCGTAGTTCAGGTCCGAAAAGCGATAGTGCGCACCCGCCGCCGGCAGCGGTGCATTCAGGCCCGCCTGCCCCGAGATCAGCGTGCCGTCGAGCCGCTGCACCGCAAAGTAGATCTTGTCGACTTGGTCGAACAGCACCGTGGCCACTTCGCGCGGCGTGAGCAGCAGCTCGATGCCGCGCTCGCCCGCCTGCACGTTGGCCGCGAGCGCATAGGCGTCGTCGAGCATGGCGCGGTCGAAGGCCTGCTCGGAAAAATAGTTGGCAATGACCAGCGCGATCACCGCGCCCACCATCCACGTGAGCGCCAGCGGCACCAGCACGTTGCGCAGCACGCGCCGCGTGAGCGAAGGCGCTGCCTTCGATGGCCCGGGCGCGGCCGGTTGCGTGCGGCTCACACTTCGGCTTCGAGCAGGTAGCCGATGCCGCGCAGCGTGCGGATGCCCGCGCCCGAACCGGCCAGCTTCTTGCGCAGCCGGGAGATGAAGGCCTCCAGCGCGTTGTCGCCCAATGATTCGTCGAAGCTGGAGAGCTTGTCGGACAGCGCCCGCTTGCTCACCGTGCGGCCCGGCGGGCTCATCAGCTCCCACAGCACCTCGAACTCGCGCGCCGGCAGGTCGAGCGGTCCGCTCGCGATGGAAAAGCGGCGCGCCTTGCGGTCCAGCTTGAGTTGGCCCAGCAGCACGATGTCTTCGGTGCCCTTGGCCCGCCGCACCAATGCGCGCAGCCGTGCCTCGACCTCTGCCAGGTCGAAGGGCTTGCCGAGGTAGTCGTCGGCACCGGCATCGAGGCCCGCGATGCGCTCCTCGGTGCGGCCGCGCGCCGTCAGCACCAGCACCGGCGTGCGGTCGCCGCGGGCACGCGCCTGGCGCAGGGCATTGAGGCCGCTCGCCAGTCCGCTCGTAGGGCTGGCCGTGGCCGGCAGGTTCAGGTCGAGCAGCACCGCATCGAAGGGCTGCACGCGCCAGAGGTGGTCGGCGTCCTCGACATTGGTCGACACGTCGACCCGATGCCCGGCATCCGCAAGGCTGCGCAGCATCACGTCGCGCAGCACGGCATCGTCTTCGACAAGCAGGATTCGCATGGTGTGTGTGGTGGTTTGAAGTGCCTATTCTTGCGCGAAGGAGGGTCAGCGGCCGGTCAGCACACCCCGGCGATAAACGCGCCATGAGCATACGACAGCAACCTGCGGCACGGGTCTCTTTCCAGGCCGCTGCGACAACGCGATGAGCGCCCGCGATCCCTCCGATCTGCTGAGCGTGGTGCACCCCGCGGTGCGGCGCACGGCCGTCGTGCTGCTGCATGGTTTATGCAGCACACCTGACGAGCTCCTGACCGTGCGGTCGTCCCTGCGCGCGAGCGGCTACCCGGTGCATCCGATGCGCATCGACGGCTACTCCTTCGATGCCGCCGCAGCGGTGCAGCAGGCCCTGCCGTACGAACGCTGGATCGACGCCATCGAAGCACGGGTGAAGGCGCTGCGCACAGAACACGATCGCGTGATGCTGGTGGGCATCTCGGCCGGCTCTTCGCTGGCGCTTGGCGCGGCCATCCGCTGCGGCACCGGCGTCGATGCGCTGGTGCTGATGTCGACCACGCTGCGCTTCGACGGCTGGGCCGTGCCGCGAATGCAGGTGTTGTTGCCGCTGGCCTTCTACACGCCGCTCGGGCGGTTCTGGCAATACCGCGAATGCCCGCCCTACGGCGTGAAGAACGAACGCGTGCGCGCCTGGATCGAGCGCGAGCTGCACCACCGCAAGGTGTCGAGCGCGGGCAGCGCGGTGATCGGCGTGGGCCACCTGCGCGAGCACGACCGGCTGATCCGCCACGTGAGGCGCAACCTGCACCGCGTGCAATGCGGCAGCGTGCTCGCGCTGCATGCGCGCGAGGACGAGGTGGCCAGCGTGGCCAATCTCGGCCTCCTTGCGCGCGGCCTTCGCTGCGGCACGTTCCGCAGCGTGGTGCTCGCCAACAGCTACCACATGATCACGATCGACAACGACCGCCACCAGGTGGCGCGCGAAACCTCCGCCTTCGCCGATGCCGTGGCGCATGGCACGTCCGGCTCCGCCGGCGCCCTGCCCGCATGTTCTCTTGCCGCCTGAAACAAAGCACGCCAATGCCCTCCTGTTCTTCTTCCTCGCCCGTCTTCAACAGCATCGCAGCCATCCTGGTGAAGCAGTTCGACGTGACGCGCGACACCATCGCGCCCGGCGCGGCCTTGTCCGAGCTTGGCCTCGATTCGCTGTCGCTGATGGAGTTCGTGTTCGCGGTGGAAGACGCCTTCCATCTGCGCCTGCCCGAAGACCGGCTCGATCCGCGCGAGGCGGGCATCACGCTCGGCCACCTGTGCGAGGCGATCGAAGCCCAGATCGAGTGCAAGCTCGATGCGCCGATGGCCGCGCAGGCGTGAGCAGCACGCGCGTGCACGTGACGGGCATCGGCATCGTCACGCCGCTGGGCTGCAGCACCGGATCGTTCGACGATGCCCTCTTCAACGGGCATTCCGCGGTGCGCGCGCGCACGCTCGAGATCGACGGCCTCGATCCGATCGAACTTGCAACGGCCGCCTGCGATTTCGACGCGCCCGCCGTGCGCAGCAGCTCGCGCCTTCCGCTCGATCGGGGCACCGCCATGGCGCTCGCGGCCGCGAGAGATGCCGCCGCGCAGGCCGGGCTCCAGTCCGGCAGCGTCGATCCCGAGCGCCTGGGCATCTTCTGGGGCAGCGGGCTGGCGGGCGCCGGCAGCTTCGACGACACCACGCGCGCACTCTACGGCCAGCAGCGCCGCATGCGGCCGACGACCGTGCTCACCGTGATGCCCAACGCGGCGGTGGCGGAGCTCGCATTGCAGTTCGGCGCGCAGGGCGCAGCCATTGCGTATGCCTGCGCCTGCGCGTCGTCGGCCGTGGCGATCGGCGAGGCGATGCGCGCCATCCGAGGCGGCTGGATCGATGTGGCCATCGTCGGCGGGCACGAGGCCATGCTCACGCCGGGCGTGATGGCCAGCTGGCATGCGATGCGCGTGACGGCGCCGCCACCGCCCGGTGCGCCGGCCAGCGCCTGCCGGCCGTTCTCGGGCGACCGCGCGGGCTTCGCGCTCGGCGAAGGCGCGGCGGCGCTGGTGCTCGAATCAGCGGCGCATGCCAACGCGCGAGGTGCCGTCCATGCCTCTTCGCTCTTTCTTGCAGGCTACGCCACCAATTGCGATGCGACGCACATCACCAACCCCGACACGGCCGGCCAGGTGCGCGCCATGCGCGCGGCGCTGCGCGATGCGGGCATCGAGGCGGCTCAGGTCGGCCACATCAATGCGCACGGCACCGCGACCATGGCCGGCGACGCCGCCGAGGCTGCCTCCATCCGCGAAGTGTTCGGCAACGCCACGCCCGTGAGCGCCACCAAGGCCATCCACGGCCATGTACTGGGCGGCGGCGGCGCGATCGAGCTCGTGGCGGCGCTGCGAACGCTGGCGCGCGGGATGCTTCCGCCGACGGCCAACCTGCGGGTGCCCGACGCGGCCTTCGACCTGGACCTGGTGCGCGGCGAGCCGCGCGAAGCCCGCAACCTGCGCTACGTGCTTTCCAATTCGTTCGCGTTCGGCGGCACCAACGCCGTGCTGATCGCGGGCCGCTGAAGAACGGCGCGCCGGCGGGACTGGGTATGCTGGCGCCTTCGCCGCATCCGCAGAAAACCCGTCACTATGCGCAGGCTCGCCACACCCCAGGACCTCGAAGCGGTCTTCTCCATCTACATGCACGAGAGCGTGGTCCCGTTCCTCGGCTACGACCCGATGCCGCTCGATGAATTCCGCGCCATCTACAAGGAGCTGGTCGACAGCCGCAGCTTCTACGTCTATGAAGTCGATGGCCGCGTCGCGGGCTTCTACCGCGCGACGCGCTATCCGGGCCGCGTGCGGCACGTGGCCTGCTTCGGCACGCTCGCGGTCGATCCGTCGCTGCACGGCAAGGGCGTTGCGCAGGCCATGGTGACCGATGCCATCGCCAGGCTCAAGGCCGAGGGCGTCAAGCGCATCGAGCTCTATGCCGAAAGCGACAACGCGCCGGGGCTGCGCTTCTACGAGAAGCTGGGCTTCGAGTACGAAGGCACCCTGCGCAAGTTCTACAAGCGCGCCGGCGAGGCCGACTACATCGACGACCACCTGCTGGCGCTGCTGATCGACTGAGAACGATGAGGCTCAGGGCTTCCAGCGCCGCAGCAGCAGCGCATTGGCCATCACGCTGACGCTCGACAGCGCCATCGCCGCCCCCGCCACCACCGGGCTCAGCAGCCCGAAGGCGGCCAGCGGAATGCCGGCCACGTTGTAGGCAAAGGCCCAGAACAGGTTCTGCCGGATCTTGGCCACCGTGCGTGCCGAGAGCTCGAGCGCCTCGGCCACGAGCGCCAGGTCGCCGCGCATCAGCGTGATGCCCGCCGCTTCCATCGCCACGTCGGTGCCGCCGCCCGCAGGCGCCATGGCAATGCCGACGTCGGCTGCGGCCAGCGCGGGTGCGTCGTTGGCGCCGTCGCCGATCATCGCGACCACCTGGCCGTTCTTCTTCAGGGCGCTGACCTGCGCCGCCTTGTCGGCGGGCAGCACCTCGGCACGCACGTCCTCGGCCGCAATGCCGAGCCGCGCCGCCATGGCCTGCGCGGCGCGCAGGTTGTCGCCCGAGATCATCACCACGCGCAGGCCGCGTGCATGCAGCGTGCGGATGGCTTGTGCGGCCTCGGGCTTGGGCTCGTCGGCAAAGGCCAGCAGCGCCTGCACCCGGGCAGCGCCCGCGTCGTCGAAGCGCAGCAATGCGGACACCGTGGCGCCCTGCACGTGCAGGCGCTCGACCTGTGCGGGGTCGAGCACGGCGCCGAGTTCCGCGCACCAGCGCAGGCTGGCAATGGCCCAGGGTTCGCCGTTCACCTGGCCGCGCACGCCGCGGCCAGGCATCGCCTGCATCACGCCCAATGGCGGCGCCTGCAGGCCGCGCTGCGCGGCCGCCGCCATCACGGCGCGTGCCAGCGGATGCTCGCTGCCGCCTTGCAGGCTGGCGGCGGTTGCGAGCAATGCAGCCTCGTCGCTGCCGCCTGCCATGGGCACCAGCGCCGTGAGCACCGGGCGGCCCAGCGTCAGCGTGCCGGTCTTGTCGAAGGCCACGGTGCCGACACGGTGCGCAAGCTCCAGCGCGCGCGCGTCCTTGATGAGAATGCCGCGGCGCGCCGCCACGCCGGTGCCGGCCATCACGGCGACCGGCGTCGCCAGGCCCAGCGCACAGGGACAGGCAATGACCAGCACGGCCACCGCGTGGATCATGGCCACCTCGATGCCGGCGCCTGCGAGCAGCCAGCCCACCAGCGTGGCCAGCGCAATCGCCAGCACCACCGGCACGAACACGGCCGCGACCTGGTCCACCAGCCGCTGGATCGGCGCCTTGGCGGCCTGTGCGTCCTCGACCAGGCGGATGATGCGCGCCAGCACGCTCTCGGCGCCGACCGCGCTCACCTCGACGACCATGCGGCCGTCGCCGTTCACGGCGCCGCCCGTCAGCGGGTCGCCAGGTCCCTTCGGCACCGGCAGCGGCTCGCCCGTGAGCATCGATTCATCGACCTCGGACTGCCCCTCGATCACGCGCGCATCGGCGGGCACGCGCTCGCCCGGACGCACCGCGAGCCGGTCGCCCACCATCACCTCGGCCAGCGGCACGTCGCTTTCGCCACGCGGGCCGACCAGGTGCGCGGTCTCGGGCCGCAGCTGCTGCAGCGCGCGGATCGCCGAGGTGGCCTGCCGCTTGGCGCGCGCCTCCAGCCACTTGCCGAGCAGCACCAGCGTGATCACCACAGCCGAGGCTTCGAAATACAGATGCGGCATGCCGCCGTGCCCCGCGTGCGCGCCCGTGGCCGCGCGCCACCAGAGCCAGAGCGACAAGCCGAATGCCGCACTGGTGCCGAGCGCCACCAGCAGGTCCATGTTGCCGGTGCCCGCCTTTGCGGCATGCCAGCCCGCGCGGTAGAAGCGCGCGCCGAGCCAGAACTGCACCGGCGCCGCCAGCAGCAGCTGCAGCCAGGGCGGCAGCATCCAGTCCTGCCCGAAGGGTTGGCCAAGCATCGGTGCCAGCAGCGGTATCGACAGCAGCAGCCCGACGGCCACAGGCCCGAAGCCGTGCCAGGGCGACAACGCAGCGGCCTCGTCAGCCGCGCCGCTTGCCGCGCGCGGCTCGTAGCCCGCCGCGCGCACGGCGCGGCGCAGGCGGGCATCCATGTCTTCGCCGCCGGCGGCCGTGACCACGCGCGCCGATTCGGTGGCGAGATTCACGCTGACGTCCTGCACGCCCGGCACGTTCTTGAGCGCGCGTTCCACACGCATCACGCAAGAGGCGCAGGTCATGCCGCCGACGGAAAGATCGAGGGTGCTCATCGGGTGGTGTAGGTTTTGCAGCAGATTGTCCATGCCCCGAGGCTAAAGTCTCACATCATGGCAAGGTCAAGCCGCAACACGCAGTGTCCCTGCGCTGGACATTGACATCATGAGAAGGTTCAAACTGGCGCTTCGTTCACTTCATTTCATTCAACAGGAGCAAACACGATGAGCCAGAAATTCCAGGTCTCGGGCATGAGCTGCGGCCACTGCGTGAGCGCGGTGCAGAACGCGGTGCAAACGGTGGACCCCGAAGCGCAGGTCACGGTGGATCTTGAAACCGGCCATGTCGACGTGCTGAGCGCGCAACCGCGCCAGGACATCGTGGCGGCCATCGAGAACGCCGGCTACCGGGTCCAATGAGCGGCTTCGGCACTGTCTCGATCGGCGAGGCCGCGCGGCTCTCGGGTGTCTCGGCGCGCATGGTGCGGCACTACGAGGGCCTGGGCCTGCTGCCCCCGGTGGCGCGCACCGAAAGCGGCTACCGCCAGTACGGCGATGCCGACATCCACACGCTGCGCTTCATCAAGCGCTCGCGCGATCTCGGCTTCTCGATAGAGGAAATCGCCGAGCTCGTGGGCCTGTGGCACAACCGCCGGCGCGCGAGCGCCAGCGTGAAGCGCATCGCGCAAAAGCACCTGGGCGAACTGGAGCAGCGCATTGCCGATATGCAGTCGATGCGCAGCACGCTCGCGCATCTGGTGCACTGCTGCCACGGCGACGCGCGCCCCGACTGCCCCATCCTCGACGACTTGGCGAAATAGGCGAAGAAAGACTCACGCTCCCCTGACGAGCGACAGCACCTTTCCTGCGTCGAGGGTGCGGGCCTTTTCCTGGATGGCCGGCAGGTACTGGGTCTGCAGGCTCTTGCCTTCCTGCACCACGCCCGAGAAGCTTTCCTTGAGCATCTGCGCCGAGAGCGTGCGGCCGCCCGCGTAGTAGCGCTTGGCCACGTGCCCGAGCGCGTAGGTCGAGGCGAAGCTCATGCCCGAGCTCACCGCCTGGTTGCCGAGGCCGCGCAGCAGACCGCCACCCATCTTGCCGAGCAGGCCGCCGAGCAGCTTGCGCCCGGCCTGTTCCAGGTACTGCGAGGTCAGGCCCACGCCGACTGTCGCCAAAAAATCCTTCACGTGGCCGCTGTCGAGCTCGTAGCCGTGGGCCTTGCCGATGCGGTAGACCAGCTTCATCTGCAGCGGAATGATCGCCATGGTCGAGAGCGTCTCGGGCAGCAGTTCGAGCGCGCCGTTGAGGATGGACGCGTTGAGGATGGACTTGTCGAGCTCTGCGCTGTCGGGCGATGGCGCAGCAGCAACAGCGGCGGGCGCCACGGCCGTGGCTGTGACAGTGGCCGCCGCCGGCACCGCTGCCGCAATCTCTTCCGCCTGCTGCGAGAACTGCGCCGCCGAAGCATCGAGCCCGAGCGAAGTGCGCACGTCCGCCAGGAACATGCGCTCGGCATCGGACTGCGTGCCGTCCGCATCGCACACGCACACCGCCATCTCGTAGGCCAGCTGCTTCGATTCCGTGCTCTTGAGCTCGCCGGCGACCGAAGCCAGCGAGACGCGCTTCATCAGCACGTCCTGGTAGAGCGTGGGCAGGTTCACGCCGTCGGCTTGCGAAAGGCCCTCGGCAATGCGCTTGATCTCGGCGCGTTCGCGCTCGTGCTTCTCGCCGTCGACGAAGGCGGCCAGGAGGCTGAGGGACACGATGGCCCGGGTTTCGGAAGGTGTCACGTTCGAATTTCCACTGGTTGAGGGACAAAGTTCGTTCGGCATGGCGCCCAAAGGTTCCGCCGCCGGTTCTCCCCACAAAGCTTGGGCAACTCTGTGGATAACACTCGCACTTCCTTGTAAGAGAAAGCTAAGTGATTGATCTGTAAGGTAAATCTACAGTCTGCCCAAATATGAGGCAATGAATTTCTCGCGCCGGAAAACGCCTTTGGCAGATTTTCCGGAGCGTGTCAAAGGACAACTCTGGGGAGATTTCCGGCACAAGCAGGGCGTTATCCACAGGGCCGGCGCTTCCAGCAATGTTGTTCCTTTTGGCGCGACAGCACAAAAGCGCAGCTGCGCACAGTGACGCAGGCATGACAAGTCCATGTCACGCAAGGGAAAAAGTGCCATGTCCACAGACCGGCGCTGCCCTTATCTACTACTACTAATTTGAATAAGAGAAATAAGAAATAGAAACGGGGACAGCGCCGCGCCCGAAAAAAAGTTCGTGAACGGCCGCGCCGTGTTCGCGGCGCCACGCAGCCAAACCAGCCTCGCCGATCGGCGCCCGCTCGCTAACATCCGGGGATGAGTTTCAAACCGCGCATCCTGATCGCCGAAGACGAATCGGGCATTGCCGACACCCTCCAGTACGTCCTGAAGAGCGACGGCTTCACGCCGGTCTGGTGCGCCACGGCCGAAGACGCCATCGCGCAGTTCGCACAGGAACCGCCGGCGCTCGCGATCCTGGACGTGGGACTGCCCGATCTCAACGGCTTCGAGCTGTTCAAGCGGCTGCGCGCGCTCAACCAGTCGCAGGGCGGCGCCGAGGTGCCGATGCTGTTTCTCACGGCCCGCAGCGACGAGATCGACCGCGTGGTGGGGCTGGAACTCGGCGCCGACGACTACATCGCCAAGCCCTTTTCGCCGCGCGAACTGGTGGCGCGGGTACGCACCATCCTGCGGCGCAGCGCGCGAGCGGCCCCTGGAGCGCCCGCAGGACCGGGCGACGGGGTACCCCCTCGAATTCCGGGCGCGGCGCCTCCAGCGCCCGCCCAGCACCCCGCAATGCCGTTTGCACTGGACAACGAGCGCATGCAGATCCGCTACTACGGACGCCTGCTCGAGCTCTCGCGCTACGAATACGGGCTGCTGCGGCTGCTGGTGCAGCGGCCGGGGCGCGTGTTCACGCGCGACGAGCTGCTGCAACTGGTCTGGGACGACGCGAGCGACAGCTTCGACCGCACGGTCGATGCCCATGTGAAGACCCTGCGCGCCAAGCTCAAGGCCGTGGCGCCCGAGGTGGAGCCGATCCGCACGCTGCGCGGCACCGGCTATGCGCTGAACGAAGATTTGCCTCCGACGCCGTGAGCCGGCGCACGCGGATATTCATTGGAATCCTGCTGATCTACACGGCGGGCATCGCCTTCCTGCTCTACCGCGTGGTGTCGGACATCGATCCGCGCTACCGCGAATCGGCCGAGGAATCGCTGGTCGAGACTTCGCAGCTCGTGGCCAGCCTGGTCGAGCTGGACGTGATCGCGGGCGCCCTCAACACCGCGCGGCTCGAGCCGCTGTTCCGCACGGTCTATGCGCGCGAGTTCTCCGCGCAGATCTACAACCTGCACAAGAACCGCGTCGAGCTGCGCGTGTACGTCACCGACCGCAGCGGCCGCGTGGTGTTCGATTCGCTCGGCAGGCACCTGGGCGCCGACTACTCGCAGTGGAGCGACGTGAGCCGCACGCTCGCCGGCCTGTACGGTGCGCGCACCTCGCGCGACGTCGATGGCGATCCGCGCACCTCGGTGATGTACGTGGGCGCGCCGATCCGGTGGAACAACGAGATCGTCGGCATGGTGAGCGTCGGCAAACCGGTGCAGAGCTTCGGCCAGTTCGTGGAGGACGCGCGGGCCCGCACGCTGTGGGTGGGCGTGGGTTCGGGGCTGGCGCTGCTGCTGCTGGCGGTGATCGTCTCGGTCTGGCTGGTGCGGCCTTTCGGGCTGATCTCGGACTACTGGGCCTGGGTGCGCGCGCAGCGCACGCTGAGCCTTTCGCGCATGGCGCGGCGCGCCGTGGATGCGGTGCGCACCGGCTTCAGCGAAATGCGCGATGCGCTGACCGGCCGCAACTACGTGGCCGACTACGTGCAGACCTTCACGCACGAAGTGAAGAGCCCGCTCTCGGCGATCCGCGGCGCGGCCGAGCTGCTGCAGGAACCGTCGATGCCGCATGCGGAGCGCGAGCGTTTCCTGAAGAACATCGAGCGCGAAACGCAGCGCATCCAGGAAATCGTCGACCGCATGATGGAGCTCACCGCGCTGGAAACCCGCCACGGGCTCGACCGCACGGAGCCGGTGGCGCTGGCTTCGCTGATCGAGGACATCGCCATCAGCGCGCAGCCTGCGGCGGCCAAGCGCAACATCGGCGTGCGCGTGAACATCCGCGCCGAGGCGCGCGCCGAGGGCGATCCGTTCCTGCTGCGGCGCGCCATCAGCAACCTGCTGGACAACGCGATCGATTTTTCACCGCAGGGCAGCGAGGTGCTGCTGACGCTGGAAACCACCTCGAAGCTGGCGCGCGTGAGCGTGCGCGACCACGGCCCGGGCATTCCCGACTACGCACAGGAAAAAGTCTTCCAGAAGTTCTATTCGCTCGCGCGGCCGCACAGCCAGAAGAAGAGCACCGGGCTCGGGCTGGCCTTCGTGAAGGAGATTGCCGCGCTGCACCGCGGACGCATCGAGCTCGGCAATGCGGCGCGCGGCGGCGCGGTGGCCACGCTCACGCTGCCGCTGCTGCCGTCACACCACTGAACGGGTCACTGGCCCGTGAGTGCCGCGTAGGCCCTGCGCGTTGCGGGGCTCACGGCCTCGAGCAGTTGCTCGTACGAGGTCTTGTGCCGCGCCAGCATGCGCGCCGAGGCCACCGTCTTCGACTTGCAGAACCAGTGGCAGGTGTGCTGCATCAGGAACAACTCGGCCGACATGGTGAAGGCCTTGGCTTTCGGCGAGCGGCCCGCGTCGTTGCGCATGACCTCGGCAATGCCGCGCGCGTGGATCGCCAGCGCTTCGCGCAGGTCGAAGGTCGCGGCCGGAAACAGCTTGTGCGCGAAGGGAATGGCCACGGGCAGCTTGCTCACGCGTGCATCCGCGGCGTCGACCCGCGCGAACTCGGCGGCAAAGCTGTCGAACTGGGCCGAGAGCTTTTCCTCGGTGGAGTCGAGCAGGCTCCAGATCTGCTGGCGCCGCTCGGCGTTGTCCTCGCCCAGGCAGCGCAGGTAGCCTTCGGTGAGGCTCTCCATCAGCCTTTCGATCTGGTATCTGCCCAGGT
Organism: Variovorax sp. SPNA7; assembly: GCF_033807855.1. Taxonomy (NCBI): domain Bacteria; kingdom Pseudomonadati; phylum Pseudomonadota; class Betaproteobacteria; order Burkholderiales; family Comamonadaceae; genus Variovorax; species Variovorax sp. SPNA7. Next base: position 26,425 of record NZ_CP138513.1, on the reverse strand, counting down.
GGCTGCCCAGCAGTGCGATGCGCTGGCGCTGGTCCCTGGACTTGAGGATGTAGGCGCCGACGACGATCGACGTCGCCAGGATAAGGATTTCCATGGGGAAAGAAGCGTGGGAAGGTAAAGCGAAAGGAGCCGCACCGAGTGTAGAGACTCGGTGCGGCTCCTTCCCGCCATGCCGCCTCAGCGGAAGAAATCGAGGATGCGGTTGCGCTCTTCGGGCTGCGGCGGCGGGCCCAGCGGCGGCGGGGCAGCGACCGGCGGCACGCCCGTGAGTTCTTCGGCCGGCACGGGCGGCGCCTCGCTCTCCACGCCCAGGCTCGCCACGCTGTGGCCCGGCGTGAAGTCGTCGAAGTACCACTCGCCATCGATGTTGGCGACGCCCGGCGGCTCGGCAATCTTGCTCACCGGCACGCCCTTGAGCGCGGCCTGCATGTAGCCGATCCAGATCGGCAGGCTCAGGCTGCCGCCGGTTTCGCCGCGCACGCCCAGCTGGCGCGGCGTGTCGTAGCCGATCCATGCAATGCCCACGGTGGTGGGCTGGAAGCCCGCGAACCAGGTGTCGAAGGAGTCGTTGGTGGTGCCGGTCTTGCCGAACAGGTCGTCGCGCTTGAGTGCCTGGTAGGCGCGCGCGGCGGTGCCGCCCTTCACCACGCTCTGCAGCAGCGAATCCATGATGAAGGCATTGCGCTCGGGAATGGCGCGGCGGCTTTCGTCGAGCACCGGCGGCTCGGTCTCGACCAGCACCTTGTCGCGCAGGTCGGTGATGCGCGTGACCAGGTACGGATTGACCTTGTAGCCGCCGTTGGCGAACACCGAGTAGGCGGTGGCCATCTGCATCGGCGTGACCGAACCGGCACCCAGCGCCATCGGCAGGTAGGCCGGATGCTTGTCCTTGTCGAAGCCGAAGCGGGTGATCCACTCCTGCGCATACGGCGCGCCGATGGCCTGCAGCACGCGCACGGTCACGAGGTTCTTCGACTTCATCAGCGCGGTGCGCAGCGGCATCGGTCCCTCGAAGCCGCCGTCGAAGTTCTTCGGTTCCCAGGGCTGGCCGCCCTGGGTGCCCGGCTCGAAGTACAGTGGCGCATCGTTGACGATGGTCGCGGGCGTGAAGCCCTTCTCGAGCGCGGCCGAATAGATGAAGGGCTTGAAGCTCGAGCCCGGCTGGCGCCAGGCCTGCGTCACGTGGTTGAACTTGTTCTTGCCGAAATCGAAGCCGCCCACCAGCGACTTGATGGCGCCGGTGCGCGGATCCATGCCGATGAAGGCGCCCTCCACTTCGGGCAGCTGCGTGATCTCCCAGGTGTTCTTCGGCGTGCGGGCCACGCGGATCACCGCGCCGCGGCGGATCTTGATGTGGGGCGGTGCCTTTGCCGCAAGGCCCGACTGCGCAGGCCGGAGCCCTTCGCCCGTGATCTGCACGGTTTCGCCGTTCGCGCGCACCGCGTTGATTTCCTTGCTGCCGGCTTCCAGCACCACGGCGGCCATCACGTCGCCGTTGTCGGGATGCTCGGCCAGCGCTTCGTCCACCGCCTCGTCGACTTCCTTGGGATCGGCGGGCAGGTCGACGAAGCGCTCGGGCCCGCGATAGGGCTGGCGCCGCTCGTAGTCCATGATGCCCTTGCGCAGCGACCTGTAGGCCGCCGCCTGGTCGGCCGCCACCAGCGAGGTGTAGACCTTCATGCCGCTGGTGTAGATGCTGTCGCCGTACTGCGCGTACATCATCTGGCGCACCGTCTCGGCCACGTATTCCGCATGCAGCCGGTTCGGATCGGCGGCATCTCGCAGGTGCAGTTCTTCCTTCTTGGCCTCGGCCGCCTGCTCGGCGGTGATGAAGCCGGTTTCCTGCATGCGGTCGATCACGTAGAGCTGGCGTGCGCGGGCGCGCCGAGGATTGGCCACCGGGTTGTTGGCGCCGGGTGCCTTGGGCAGGCCGGCCAGCATGGCGGCTTCGGCCAGCGTGACGTTGTTCAGCGGCTTGCCGAAATACGCCTCGGATGCGGCGGCAAAGCCGTAGGCGCGATTGCCCAGGTAGATCTGGTTCAGGTAGATCTCCAGGATCTGGTCCTTGGTGAGCTGCTGCTCCAGGCGCAGCGCCAGCAGGATCTCGTAGGCCTTGCGGCTCAGCGTGCGTTCCGAACTCAGGTAGACGTTGCGCGCCACCTGCATCGTGATGGTCGATGCGCCCTGCTTGCGGCCGCCCTTGAGGCTGGCCACGGCCGCGCGTGCGAAGCCCTTGTAGTCGACGCCGCCATGGTCGTAGAAGCGCGCGTCTTCCACTGCGAGCACGGCGTCCTTCATGACCTTGGGAATGCTCGCAAAGGGCGTGAGCGTGCGGCGCTCCTCGCCGAACTCGCCGATCAGCGTGCCTTCGACCGTGTACACGCGCAGGGGCAGCTTGGGCCGGTAGTCGGCCAGTTCGGAAATGTCGGGCAGCCGGGGATAGATGGCGGCCACCGCGACGACGGCGGCCACCAGCAGCACCAGCGCGCCGGAGCCGAGCGCGATGGCGCTCCACCGCGCCGCGCGCCGCAGCTTCACTGAACGCTGCGAGCGCGCGGGCTCGGTGGAAGGAGAAGAATCGTCCATGGGAATCAGTGGCAAAAAGGTAAGGAAAAAAACAGTCCGTAGCGTTGGTTACACGGACGCGGCCGCAACAGGTAAGACCGGCTCGGGCGTTCGGGGGTTCCCGGCCGACAGTGCATACCAGTCGACCTTGCGCGTGGCGAGCATCAGCACCGTCAGCATGCCGAATGTCAGCAGTGCGCCGAGCAGCAGCGCATTGCTTTCCGATGCCAGCAGGCCGTAGAGCGCGCCATAGAGTACCGCGACATAGGCCCCGAAGCCCGCGCCGCGTTTCCAGCTTTGCAAGACCGCGCTGAAATAGATGCCCAGCAGCAGCACGCTCGCGCCGGCCGCGCTGGCATAGGCCAGCCAGAAGGCCAGCTTCTCGGACAGGGCCAGCAGCAGCAGGAAGAACAGCGCGATCGAGAGGCCGACCAGGCCGTACTGCACCGGATGCATGCGCTGCCTGCGGAACAGCTCGAACATGAAGGCCGCCATGATCACCAGCCCGATGAAGAGCGCGCCGTACTTGCCGGCGCGCGTGCTCATCGAATACACATTGACCGGCTGCGCGAGCGAGACGTCGAAGGTCTGCAGGGGGCCGAGGTCGCGTGGCGCGCGGCTGGTTGCAACCGCGGCTGCCGCCGTGGCGGCACTGGCGGCATCGCTGCGGCCAGGCAGTCCGGCGCGCACCTGCTCGCGCGCCGAGGTCACGAGCGAGGACACGCGCCAGTGCGCATCGAAGCCCTGCGGCGTCACTTCGCGCTGGGTGGCGAGAAAGCGGCCGCCGAAACTCGGGTGCGCCCAGGGCGAACGCAGGTGGGCGGTGGTCTCCTCGGCAATCGGCACCATCGAGAGCGTGTCCTGCCCGACGAGGCCGAGCTTCATCTCGAAGGGCAGCGGCGCCTTCGCTTCCCATGCGGCCAGCGCGGCGCCGGTGAGCGGCGCGTGGATGCCGTCGGCCAGCGAGGCATCGTCCGCCAGGCCGGGCACGCGCTGCCTGAAACGCAAAGCCTCGCCGTTCATCGCGATGGAAGGCGAACCGTCGATCCCGCGCAGGTCGCTCACGCCGAAGACGACGAAAGGCGCCTTGAACTCGATGCCCGAATCGGTTTCGCTGTGCGCCACCGACTTGGGATCGAAGGCCGAAAAACCGCCGCCGAGCGTGGCATCGAGCGTATAGAACGGAATCCTGAAGATGCCCCGGTAGCGTTCGTGCGGTGTCATCGAGCCTTCGATGTGCAGCTTGTCGGGAAACAGCACATGGGTCATTTCCTTGCTGCGCGCCTCCTGACCGATCACCTGGCCCTGCGCGTTGCGCAGCGGCTCCGTCCAGCGCTCCACATAGGGCACCAGCAGCAGCGGGCCCACCACGGTCTGCGGGCCTGCATAGGTGGCAGCAAGCTCCGCGGCGGCCTCGCGCTGGCTGTTGCCGCGCTCGCGGTTGATCGCATTGATCTCGGCCAGCGGAATGCACAGCAAGAGCGTGAGCAGCAGCAGCCCGGCCACCTTGACCAGCATCGAACCCTGCAGGGCCTTCAGCAACTGGAACATGTTTTTTCTCCTCGTCGATTGTCGAAGCCGCGATGCTCGCCGCGCCATCCGAAGCGCGTGTGAAGCGCAGCCGCCGGCGGACTTCACACAGGCTTCACACAAGGCCGCATCCGCGCGCCGGACTTCAAGGAGCCTTCCAATTTCCTTCTCGCGCGGTGCCGACAGTTGCGGCTGTGCAAGTTCGCACGGACACCAACACCCACACCGCCATGGATGCCCACACTTCCACCCGCCCCGGCCGCTGGCTCTGGCTCGCCACCGTGAGCCTGGCCACGGCGGGCTTCGTCGCGCTCAGCCTCAACCCGGTGCATGCCCAGGAAGCACCCGGCCCGCGGCTGAAGACCGAGAGCCCGTACTTCTTCGTGAAGAGCGACGATCCCTCGGTCGACCGCCTGCCGCTCAAGGCCACCGAGGTGGCGGTGAAGATCTCGGGCGTCATTGCCGACGTGACCGTCACGCAGACCTACCGCAACGAAGGCCAGCGCGCCATCGAGGCGAAGTATGTTTTTCCGGGCTCGACCAAGGCTGCCGTGAGCGGCCTCAACGTGCGCCTGGCCGACCGGCTGATCACCGCGCAGATCCGCGAGAAGCAGCAGGCGCAGATCGAATACGACACCGCCAAGAAGGAAGGCAAGACCGCCGCGCTGCTCGAGCAGCACCTGCCCAACGTGTTCCAGATGAACGTCGCCAACATCCTGCCGGGCGACGACGTGAAGGTGGAGCTGCGCTATACCGAACTGCTGGTGCCGCAGTCGGGCAACTATGCGTTCGTGTTTCCCACCGTGGTGGGCCCGCGCTACAACAGCCCGCAGTCGGAGAACGCCCAGGTCCAATGGGTGGCGCAGCCCACGCTGCGCGCGGGGCGCGCGTCCGGCACCAGCTTCAGGCTCAAGGCCAGCATCGACACACCCATGGGGCTGAAGGAGGTGCGCTCCTCGTCCCACACCATCGAGGTGAAAAAGAGCGACGAAGACCGGCACGCCGACATCGCGCTCGCGGCCGACGGGCGACCCGCGGACAACCGCGACTTCGTGCTCGACTACCGCCTTGCGGGCGAAAGGATCGAATCGGGCCTGATGCTCTACAAGGGCCAGAACACCGACGGCAGTGCCGAGAACTTCTTTCTTGCGATGGTCGAGCCGCCCAAGGCGGTGGCCGCCAACGCGATTTCGCCGCGCGACTATATCTTCGTGGTCGACATCTCGGGCTCGATGCACGGCTTTCCGCTCGACACCGCCAAGACCGTGCTCGAACGGCTGATCGGCGGCCTCCGGCCCAGCGACACCTTCAACGTGCTGCTGTTCTCGGGCAGCAACAAGATGCTCTCGCCCCAATCGGTGCCGGCCACGCGCGCCAACATCGAGCAGGCGCTGGCCACCATCAAGAACTATGGCGGCAGCGGCAGCACCGAGCTGATTCCCGCGCTCAAGCGCGTCTACGCCGAGCCGAAGGAAGAGAACGTGTCGCGCACCGTGGTGCTGGTGACCGACGGCTACGTGAGCGTGGAGCGCGAGGCTTTCGAGCTGGTGCGCAAGAACCTTTCGAAGGCCAACGTGTTCGCCTTCGGCATCGGCTCGTCGGTGAACCGCAGCCTGATGGAAGGCATTGCGCGCGCCGGCATGGGCGAGCCCTTCATCATCACCGACCCGATCCAGGCGCCCGAGCAGGCCGCGCGCTTCCGCCGCATGGTGGAGTCGCCGGTGCTCACCAATGTGAAGCTGACCTTCGGCGGTCTCGACGTGTACGACGTGGAGCCGCAGGCGCTGCCCGACGTGCTCGGCGAGCGCCCGGTGATCGTGTTCGGCAAGTGGCGCGCGGATCCGGAAGGCAAAGCCAAGGGCCGCGTCATCGTCGAAGGCCAGGCTGCCAACGGCCCGTACCGCCAGGAACTGCGCATCGACCCGCAGCTGCGCCAGGACACGGCCGCGCTGCGCACGCTGTGGGCGCGCCACCGCATCCAGAGCCTGAGCGACCAGGAGACGCTCGAGGGCGGCAGCGCCTTCAAGGAGCGCATCACCGAGCTCGGCCTCAAGTACAGCCTGCTGACCCAGTACACCAGCTTCATCGCCGTCGACAAGGTGGTGCGCAACCCCGCGCCGCAGAACAGCGTGGGCGTGAACCAGCCGCTGCCGTTGCCGCAGGGCGTGAGCGAGCTCGCGCTCGGTGCCGAGGTGCCGAGCACGCCGGAGCCCGAGACGCTGGGCGCCATTGCCGTGGTGCTGTCGATGCTCGCGATGCTGCGCCGCCGCGCGCGCCGCAACGATCCGCGCCGCTTCACGGCCTGAGCCAGGGGAAAAGAAAAAATGTCATTGGCCGCACTCGCCCATCGCCATCCGCGCATCGTGGATTGGGGCATCCACGTCGACCGCGCACCGGCTGCCGGCTGGCTCGCACTGCAATTCGCCGCGCTCGCGCCGACCTGGGCCTGGATGGCCCGGCGCCTGCGCGACGGCTCCGACGATCCGCTGGGCCTGCTGGCACTGGCCGCCCTGGCTGCGCTGGCATGGCACTGCCGGCGCGAACTGCGGGCCGCGCCGCAGCTGGGCTGGCTGGCACTGGCCGGCGCCGGCACCGTGCTGGCGACCGTGCTGCGCACCGGGCTCGGCGCCTTGCCTGCGCTGCCGCCGCTCGCCACGGGCCTGGTGGCCGTGCTGGCGCTGGCCTGCGGCCTGCTGGCCTTCCTGCCGCGGCGCGTGGCCGCGCTGCCGGTGGCTGGCCTCGCAGTGCTCGCGCTGCCGCTGCTGTCGTCGCTGCAGTTCTATGCGGGCTACCCGCTGCGCGTGGTCACGGCCGAGGCGAGCCGCTGGTTGCTGGCGCCGGGCTTCAGAGTGGTGCGAGAAGGCAGCAGCCTGATGGTCGATGGCCGGCTGGTGATCGTCGACGCACCGTGCTCGGGCGTGCAGATGGTGTGGCTCGGCTACTTCACGGCCTGCGCGGTGGCGCTCTGGGCCCGCCGGAGCGATCGCGGCTTCCTGCGCCGGCTGCCGATGGTCGGCCTGCTGGTGCTGGGAGGCAACATCCTGCGCAACAGCGTGCTGGTTGCATTCGAAGGCGCAGGCCACCCGCTCGCGCCCTGGGCGCACAACCTGCTCGGGCTGCTGGTGCTGGCCGCGGTGTGCGGCGGCATCGCCCGCCTGATGGTGCCGGCGCGCACCGCGCCCTCGTTTGCCGACCAGCCGATCCCGGGCCTGATCACCACGCAAGGAGGCCGCCATGTCGACACGGTTCTTTGAAGCCCTGTTCGCCAACCATTTCATCAACCGCATCGGCCACAAGACGGCCTTCGCGCTCGCGATGCTGCTGTGCATGCTGTGGTCGACTGCGGCGGCGCTGCGCACGCCGCCCGAGCCTTCGATGGCCATGGCCTCGCATGAATGGCCCAGCCAGTGGGACGGCGTTCCATTGCGGCCACTGGCGCTCGGCGACGTCGAGCAACGCTTTGCCGACCGCTTCCCGGGCGCCATCGGCCGCATGACCGACGGCACGCAGACGATCGTGATGCGCGCGGTGAACGCCCCCACGCGCATGCTGCATCCGGCGGCCGACTGCTACCGCGCGCTGGGTTTTCGGATCGAACAGGCGCGCCTCGAACGCGATGCGCAGGAGCGGCTGTGGCGCTGTTTTGTTGCGCAACGGCACAGCACGCAAAAGATCCGCGTTTGCGAGCGCATCGTCGATGCCGAAGGCACGGCTTTCACCGACACTTCAGCCTGGTACTGGGCGGCGGCCAGTGGACGCTCGAGCGGTCCGTGGCAAGCTGTGACGGTGGCGAGGCCGATGTGATGAGAGTTTTGTGAAACAGATTCTGCGATTCGTGATCTACGGGCTGCTGGCCCTTGTCGTGACGACGTGTGTTGCTATCTTCCTGATAGTGAAACTGGTGCTTGCGCCGGCAGCGGGCGAGTGGAGCACCACGGTCGGAGCCGGCCCGCTGCGCGTGGCGGTGGGCGTGCCCACCGCGGTGCGCCTGGCCACCTCGCCCTGGTTCGCGCCGCGGCTCGACGGACACGCGTTCGACAGCCGGTTCGGCACCCTGCACTTCGCCTGGAAGGCAGCGGCCGGCGTGCTCGAAGTGCGCTGTTCGCCCTGCAGCGCCGAGGTTGCCGCGCTCGGCACGCAGCCGATCGTGTTCGAAGGCCTGGTCGCCACCGTGAAGCGGGACGGCAACACGCTGGCAGGCACCATCGAGGCCACGCCCCGCAGCGCCGAGGCCGCCGCCATGCTCCACGGTCAATGGGAAGGACACCTGCCGCCCAAGGGCAAGGGCCTGCAGCTCAGCGCCGACATCAAGGATGCACCCATTGCCCGCTGGTATGCGGTGCTCGCGCCCAACCTGCCCGAGCTGCAGCGTGCCCGGATCGGCGGCACGCTGGCGCTGCGCGGGCAGGTCGCGCTGCCCGAGGCCACGTTCGCGGTGCAGCCCACCGTGAGCCAGTTCACCGTCGAGGGGCTGGGCACCGAAGCCATGCTGGGCGCGCGCACCAGTTGCGGCGCGCCGTCGAAGCTGGCCAACGACAGCTGGCTGGCGCGCGCCGTCATCGCGGCCGAAGACCAGCGCTTCTTCACCCACGCCGGCTACGACCTGGCGGAGATCGTCGCGTCCATCGACAACAACCAGAAGGAAGGCCAGCCCAAGCGCGGCGGCAGCACGCTCACGCAGCAGCTCGCCAAGATGCTGGTGACCGGCAGCGACCGCACGGCGGAACGCAAGCTGCGCGAGCTGCTCTACGCGGTCGAAATGGAACAGACCCTGGGCAAGGCGCGGATCCTGCAGCTCTACCTGGACAACGCGCCGTGGGGCGGCAACCTGTGCGGCGCCGAAGCCGCCGCCCGGCGCTATTTCAAGCGTTCCGCGCGCAGCCTGGAGCCCGCGCAGGCGGTCTGGCTCGCGTCCATGCTGCACAAGCCGCAGGCGGTGCTCGAGCAATGGCGGCGCGACGGGCAGATCGACCCGGACCGCACCAAGTGGGTCGCCGAGAGCGTGCGCGGCATCAGCCGCAACCAGCGCGAGTCGCTGCTCAAGAGCGTGGCGGCCGCCAGATTCACCGCACCGGAGGCTTTTCCATGAACGAGGTCGAAGCCATCGAGCGCGCCACCGTGGCCGCCGTTTCGCCCCTTGCCGTCGAAGAGATCGACGGCTGGCTGCTGCCCTTCGACGACGGCACCGTCAAGCGCGCCAGGTCGGCCGTTCCGCTGCACCGCGAGCCGGTCGCAGCCCGCACGATCGACCGCATCGAGGACCGCTACGACCGCCGGCACTTCGTGCCCGCGTTCCGCTTGGCCGATGTTCCCTCTTTCGTGGCGCTGCAGTCCGAGCTGGAGCAGCGGCACTACGTCGGCGACTCGCCGACCTGCGTGCAGATCGGCTCCGCACGGCGCATGCGCGAGGTGGCCGCGGCCGGCGCCGCGCTGGCCGATGTCGACCTTGCGCCCGACGACGCCTGGGCCACCCTGTTCCTCGGCGAGGGCTTCGATCCCGTGGACGGCGCCCATCGCGTGCGGGCGCTCTCGCGCGCCCAGGGCTCCCTCTACGCCAGCGTGCGCGAAGGTCGCCGGACCGTTGCGGCGGGCGCCATGGCCTTCGGCCACGGATGGGCCAGCGTGCACGGCATGCGAACCGAGCAGTCGCAGCGCGGCCGGGGCCTGGCCGGGCGCGTGCTGGCGGGGCTCGCGCGGGCCGCGCTCGAGCGCGGCTTCGAGCGCGTGTTCCTGCAGGTCGACGCGCACAACGTGGCCGCCCACGCGCTCTACCGGCGCGCCGGTTTCTCGACGCAATGGCAGTACCGCTACTGGCAGCGCCAGCAGTGGCCGCGCTGAGGCCGCGCTGAGGCCGCAGCAGCGCGCCAGGGCCGATTCCGCAATTCCTCCCGGGTGGCGCGGTCGGGCCGTTAGTGCCACCATGGCTGCATGACGAATGCAAACCACCACGCCAACCACCCGACCGATCCCGTGGCCACGCCGCGCGGCATCGACCACATCGTGGCCGGTGTTTCGACCAGCGATGGCGACGGCGTCAAGCTCACCCGCGTGCTGCAGCAGCCGCTGCAGAAAAGGCTCGATCCGTACCTGATGCTCGACGCCTTCGGCAGCGACAACCCGGGCGACTACATCGGCGGCTTTCCCAATCATCCGCACCGCGGCTTCGAAACCGTGACCTACATGATCGCGGGCCGCATGCGGCACCGCGACAGCGCCGGCCACGAGGGGCTGCTGCAGAACGGCGGCGTGCAATGGATGACGGCCGGCCGCGGGCTCGTCCACAGCGAACTGCCCGAGCAGGAAGACGGCCTGATGGAAGGCTTCCAGCTCTGGCTCAACCTGCCCGCCAAGGACAAGATGCGCGAGCCCTGGTATCGCGACATCCAGAGCGAGGAAATTCCGGAATACACCACCGCAGCGGGCGTGCACGTGCGCGTGATTGCGGGCGCGAGCCATGGCATCGAGGGCGCGGTGCGGCGCGAGAACACCGAGCCGCTGTACCTCGACATCACCCTGCCGCCCGGCGCCGAATTCGCCCAGCCGCTGCCCGACGACCACAACGCGCTGGTGTATGCGTATCGCGAATCGGTGTGGATCGCGGGCAGCGAGGTGCCGACGCGCCGCATGGCCATTCTTGCGAACGATCCCGGCAGCGACGGCGTGGTGCTGCGCGCCGGGGCCACCAACCACAGCCCGGCGCGCGCACTGCTGATTGCCGGCAAGCCGCTGCACGAGCCGATCGCGCAGTACGGCCCCTTCGTGATGAACACCCAGGAGCAGCTGAAAGAGGCCGTGCAGGACTTCCAGAGCGGCAAGTTCGGCGGTTGATGTAGTCGCCGGCCTACCGAAAATCGGCATTGCCCGCAGGTCACGGGCGCACGCATGGGGCATAGATTGGCCGCCATGCCCCACCGCTCGATCAAAGCCCCGGAGGTCCGCAAGGGACAGGCGCCCGAAACACTGAAGCGCGACCAGTTTCACGATCGCTTCATGCAGCCGTTCCAGGACCCCGCCTTCCAGGCCGAGAAGGCTGCGCTGCAGCGCATCGAACTCATCGCGTGGGAGGCCTACGAACAGGGCCGCAAGTCGCCTGTCACGCGCAAGGCCGGTCCCGGCCATGCCGACCCCGACTACGAACTTTCCGCCGACTGGCTCGAAGCCAGGGCGCGCATCGATGCGGCGCAGGCCGCCTGGGGCCAGGCACAGACCAAGTCGCGCGTGCTGCTGATCAACGGCTCGCCGCGCAACGACGGCACCTGCCCGGGCGAGATCTCCAAGACCTGGCGGCTGCTGCAGCTCGCGCGCGAGGTGCTCGATGGCATCGACGTCGACGTGCTCGACCTGAGCCTGCTCGCCTCCGACTACGGGCGCCACATCCATCCCTGCAAGGGCTGCGTGTCCACCGCCATGCCGCTGTGCCATTGGCCCTGCAGCTGCTATCCCAACCACGCAATGCGCCAGACCGGCGACTGGATGAACGAGATCTACGAGCGCTGGGTGGCTGCGCATGGCGTGATCCTGTTCACGCCCACGCACTGGTACCAGTCCGCCAGTCCGCTCAAGCTCATGGCCGACCGGCTGGTGTGCGCCGACGGCGGCAACCCCGACCCGACCAGCACCCACGGCAAGAAGCCCGACGAAGCCAAGGCTCTCGAGCTTCAGGGCTGGGGCTATCCCAAGCACCTCGCGGGCCGGGTCTACGGCCTGGTGGTGCACGGCGACGTGGCCGGCGCCGAGAGCGTGCGGCGCAACCTGTCGGACTGGCTCGACTGGATGGGCCTGGTCGACGCGGGCGCGCAGGCCCGCCTCGACCGCTACATCGGCTACTACGAGCCCTACGCCACCAGCCATGACAGCCTCGATGCCGACGAAGGCGTGCAGGAGGAAGTGCGCAACGTGGCCCGTGCCGTGGCACTGGCCGTGGGCGAGCTGCGCGCGGGCAGGCTGCAGGCGCCCGACCGCGGACTGAAGCCGCCAAGGCCCAAATAAGCGCGTTCATGATTCTTTACGCACGCTCACTTCCGGCTCACCTGGGCGATACAGAGGTCTTCCACACTTCGTCTCACCTGCTGCCCATTGGCGGCGGGCTTCTTCGAAAGGAAGCACTTTTCATGATCTCTCTTCGCCAACGCATCGTCTGGGCCAGCCTTCTGGGCTCGGCCGCCCTCGCCTCTTCGGGCGCCTTTGCACAACAGGTCCCGGCGGCATCCGGCACTTCGTCTTCCACGCCCACCGCCGCCGTTGCGCAGGCCGAGGGCAGCGCAGCACCCAAGGCGCAGCACAAGCGCATGGACCCGGCCCAGCGCATGGAGCGCATGCAGGAGCACCGCGCCAAGCGGCTTGCCGCGCTGAAGGAAAAGCTCAAGCTGAACGCCGGACAGGAAAGCGCGTGGACCAGCTTCGCAGCGGCCAGCCAGCCGGCGGCCCGCACGCAGCGCATGGACCGTGCGGAATTTGCCAAGCTCACCACGCCCGAGCGCCTGGAGCGCATGCAGGCCCGCGAGGCCGAGCGCAGCGCCAGGTTCGCCAAGCGCGCCGAAGCCACCAAGGCTTTCTATGCCGCGCTGACGCCCGAGCAGCAGAAGACCTTCGACGCGGAAACGGTGCATGCCGGCATGCACGGCCATCGCGGCCACCATGGTCACGGCGGCCATGACGGCCAGCATTCCGCAGCGCCTGCCAAGAGCTGACCTGCAGACAGTGCGCCCGCGCCGGCGCACAAAATGAAAAGCCCGCGATGCTCGAGCACCGCGGGCTTTTTTCGTACATGGTTCGCAAGTGGGCGCCTATTGGGGCGTGCCGGTCTTTTCGGTCGGGTTGGTGGGCACCTCCGGCCGCTCGCCCGGCTGGCCGAACTGGGGCTTGGGCTTGCGGGCCAGCTGGCTCACCTCGGCGCGCGACATCTCGCCGGTGGGTTGCGGCATGGCGTTCGGCTGGCCGTTCACGGTGGTGCTGGCCTCGCCCTTGGGCACCAGGTTGTTGGTGTTGTTGCGGTTGTGGGCGCGCGCCTCGGCCTTCACGGCCTCGCGCGACACCGGCATGCTGGCGTCGGGGCGCTGCGGCGGGTTGGGCACGCCGGCGGGTGTCTGCGTGCTGGCCTGGCCGCCCACGGCCGGGTCCGGCTGGGCGGGTATCGAAGTGGCTTGCGCCATGGCGGCACCGGCCGCGGCCATCAGGCCGGCCAGCGCCGTGGCGTGAAGGATTGCGTGCTTCATGGTGCGTTCCTTTGAAAATGATGATGATGAAGAAGACCGCTGGCTTGTTTTCCTGCGGCCTGAAAACCACCGTAGGAGGCTCCCCGTGCGGCCCGTGTCGGGGTGCGGCAGGCCTGCCTGTAGGAACCGGCCGTCGCCTCGCGAAAGGCGGCGAAGAAGGTGGCGCGTTCCTACAGGCGCGCCGGGCGCGGCAACGTACAACCACAACACCGATGTCTTCCTCACCGATTCCACTTGCCGCCGCGGCGCCGACTTCGATCAAGGTCATGACGGTGAACACCCACAAGGGCTTCACCGCGCTCAACCGCAAGTTCATCCTGCCGGAGCTGCGCGACGCGGTGCGCACGGTGGGAGCCGACGTGGTGTTCCTTCAGGAAGTGCTCGGCACCCATTCGCGCCACTCGCGCAAGGTCAACAACTGGCCCGAGGCGCCGCACTACGAGTTCCTCGCCGACACCATGTGGCCGCAGTTCGCCTACGGGCGCAACGCCGTGTACCCGAGGGGCCATCACGGCAACGCGGTGCTGTCCAAGTTTCCGATCGTGCATTTCCGCAACCACGACGTGTCGGTGGCCGGGCCCGAAAAGCGCGGCCTGCTCCATTGCGTGCTGCGCCTGCCGGGCCGCACGGTCGACGTCCACGCGATCTGCGCGCATCTCGGTCTGGCCGAGGCGCACCGGCAGCAGCAGCTTGAACTGCTGCTGCACATCGTGCGCGACGAGGTGCCGGCCGATGCGCCGCTGATCGTGGCGGGCGACTTCAACGACTGGCGCGGCCGTGCCCACCAGGTGCTGGAAGAAGGTGCTGCGCTGCGCGAGGTCTTCGTGCATGCGAACGGCGCGGCCGCCAAGACCTTTCCGGCGCGCTTTCCGCTGCTGTCGCTCGACCGCATCTATGTTCGCAACGCGGGCGTGCACGCGCCCGTGGTGCTGCCGCGCAAGCCCTGGTCGCACCTGTCGGACCATGCGCCGCTGGTGGCGAACATCGATCTTTGAGCGGACTCCCCATGACCTGCGGTGAACGCCATGGATAACGTCGGCCAGTGGGTGGGCGGCAACCGCATCGCGCTGCTCGAGAACGGCGAGGAGTTCTTCGCGCGCGTGTTCGATGCCATTCGCCAGGCGCAGCGCGAAGTCATCATCGAGACCTTCATCCTGTTCGAGGACAAGGTGGGCCTTGCGCTGCATGCCGCCATGCGCTCGGCAGCCCAGCGCGGCGTGAAGATCGACCTGATGGTCGACGGCTTCGGCTCGCCGGATCTCTCGCGCGAATTCATCGCGGAACTGAGCGCCGTGGGCGTGCGGGTGCGGGTGTTCGATCCGGGGCAACCCTTCCTTGGCACGCGGCTCAACGTGTTTCGGCGGATGCACCGCAAGATCGTGGTGGTCGATGGAGAACTCGCGTTCGTGGGCGGCATCAACTATTCGGCCGACCACCTGCTGGACTTCGGGCCCAAGGCCAAGCAGGACTACGCGGTGGAGCTGCACGGACCCGTCGTGGCGCAGATCCACCAGTTCGTGCTGCGCGCCATCGCGCTCGGCGACAAGGGGCCGCGCTGGTTTCGCCGCCGGCTCAAGCAGGCGCCGCCCGTCGACCGGGAGCCTGTCGGCGATGTGGAGGCCGTGCTCATCACGCGCGACAACCGACGCCACACCAGCGACATCGAACGCGAATACCTGGCCGCGATCCGCGCCGCGCGCAAGCGCATCGTGATTGCCAACGCGTATTTCTTTCCCGGCTACAGGCTCATCAAGGAACTGCGCCGTGCCGCCCGGCGCGGCGTGGATGTGCGGCTCATCCTGCAAGGCGAGCCCGACATGCCGATCGTCAAGACGGCCGCCACCATGCTCTACCACCACCTGCTGCATGCGGGCGTGCGCATCTACGAATACTGCGACCGCCCGCTGCATGCCAAGGTCGCGCTGATGGACGACGAGTGGAGCACGGTCGGCTCGAGCAATCTCGATCCGCTGAGCCTGTCGCTCAACCTGGAAGCCAACGTGTTCGCGCGCGGCGGGGCCTTCAACCAGCTGCTGTGGGAACGCATGGACAAGCTCATGCGCGAGAGCTGCCAGCAGATCGGCGAGGCCGATCTGGAGAGCGGATGGAGCGGCTGGCGGCTGGTGCGCAGCTTCTTCATCTTCCACTTCCTGCGCTGGTATCCGTCGTGGCTGGGCTGGCTGCCGCGGCAGGTGCCGCGCCTCACCCTGGCCGAGGCCTCCGAGCTTGCCGAGAAGCGCGAAAAGCGCGAGGGCACCGGCGACAACGGGGCCACGCCGACGGAAGCGGCATGAGCATCTCCACTGCGAAGCTCGCGCACCGGCCCTGGTGGCCCTGGCTGCGGCGCATCGCAGTCTGGGCCTTCTTCGGCCTGATTGCCTGGCTGCTCGTGAGCCAGGCGCGCTCCATCGACTGGCAGGAGGTGTTCGACGCCATGCGCGCGCTGCCCGCGGCCACGCTGTGGCTGGCCGGCGCGCTGGCCGCCGGCAGCTTTGCCACCTACAGCACCTACGACCTGCTGGGCCGCCATCTCACGCGCCATCCGCTCGGCACCCGCACCGTCATGGGCGTGACCTTCATCAGCTATGCCTTCAACCTCAACCTCGGTTCGCTGGTGGGCGGCGTGGCGTTCCGCTACCGGCTCTATTCGCGCCTGGGCCTTCCCAACGGCACCATCACGCGCGTGCTCGGCTTCAGCATGCTGACCAACTGGCTCGGCTACCTGGTGGTGGCGGGGGTGGCCTTCTGCTTCTGGCCGCTGGTGCTGCCGGCCGAATGGAAGGTCGGCAACGGCGGGCTGCGCATCCTGGGCGCGGTGCTGCTGCTGCTGGCCGCGGCCTACTTCGTGCTGTGCGCCGTGGCCAGCGGGCACGTGTTCCGGCTGCGCCACTATCCGTTCAAGGTGCCGTCCCTTCGGATGGCCTTGCTCCAGCTGGCCATGTCGTGCCTGAACTGGGCGCTGATCGGCAGCGTGATCTGGGTCCTGCTGCAGGGCGAGGTGGCCTATCACGCGGTGCTCGCGGTGCTGCTGGTGGCCGCGGTGGCGGGCGTGGTCACGCACGTGCCGGCGGGACTGGGCGTGCTGGAGGCGGTGTTCCTTGCGCTGCTCTCGCACGAGGTGGCGCAAGGCCGTTTGCTGGGCGTGCTGCTGGTCTATCGCGGGCTCTACTACCTGTTGCCGCTGGGCGTGGCCACGATGGCGTACTTCGTCACAGAACTGCGTGCGCGGCGCTGGCGGCACGCCATGCCGTCGAAACGCTAGAAGTGATAGGTGTAGCGCAGCCGCACAAAGTTTTCGCCTGGGTTGGGCTTCTTGATGCCGGCATTCGAAAAATGCTGCAGCCGCAATGTCAGTTCGTGCTTGCCGTTTTCGCCGAAGCTGCGTCCCACGCCGAGCACCTCGGTGAACTGGAACGCGGTGCTGAAGGTGCGGTCGGGCGTCCTGTAGAGGTGGTCCATCACCGTGCCGCCGACGCCGCCTTCGGCAAACCACGGCGAACTGCCGCTGTCGAAGCGGTAGCGCCAGGTGTAGATCGCGCCGATCTGCGTGTAGTTGCGCGAACCGCCGCCCAGGCCTGGCGCGTGCCAATGGCTCGCGAACAGATCCCAGTACGAAGTGAGCGCCCCTTCGTGCACCGGCTGGCGCGGCGACCACGGCAGCGTCACGCCCACCGTGGCCGATTCGGTGCCGCCCTTGTCGCCATGCGGTGCATGGCCGCCCTCGAAATAAAAGCCGCGTGCGCTGTCTTCGAACGCATGAGCCTGCGCGCCCAGCAGGCTCAGGACGCCTGCGAACACGGCGGCCCCGAGGGACGCGGACCTGTGTGCTTTCATGATGTGGTTGTTGTCTGCAAATGATGAAAGAAAAGAAATAATTACTTTCCGCTGCGGTCCGTGCCTTGGGCCGAGGCTATTGCCATGTCGAAAAGTAGGACTTGTTCAACAAAATTGCAGAACCGGTTTTGTTGCAGTGCAGCAATTGCCGTGGCTCGCGCCTATAGTGGTGCTCATCCGTCCTCATAGATCGCGCCATGCCGTCCCTCACCTCTGTCGCCCGCCTGTCCAACCCGCTGATGCTGTGGGTCGACGTGGCCCTCAAGACCCAGGAGATGCTGCTGTCCTCCGGGTCCGTGATCCAGATGCGCACCGAGCGCATGGCCAAGGCGGGGCTCGCGCCCAGCGCGGCCGATCTCGCGGAGTTTCAGCTCATGGGCGATGAAAAAATTGCCGCTGCGGGCGAATCCGGGGCCGCCATGGTCAGGCAATGGCACAGCAGCCATGTCTCGCTGGCGAACCGCGCGCTGCAGCATTGGCTCCTGAGCGCCGGGGCCTTTCTGTCGATGGCCGGCAGCGTCACCCCCGCGCAGGCCGCGGAGCGCAGCGATGCCTTCGTCCAGGCCACGGCCCGGGCGGCGGGCACGGCCAGCCGGCTTTCGGGCGCGGCGGTGCGCATTGCACGCGAAGGACTGAAGCCGATCCACGCCGCAGCCACCTCGAACGCCCGGCGGCTGGCCGAGCTGCGCGACTGACCGGGCGGGCGCGTCAGCCGCGCGCCATCACCAGGGTCAGCAGCGTGATCTCGGACGGCGCACCAAAACGCTTCGGCGGCCCCCAGTAGCCTGTGCCGCGGCTCACGTAGACCCACATGTCGTGCAGCCGGTGCAGGCCGGCGGTGAAGGGCTGCTGCATCGGCACGAACAGGTTCCACGGAAAGAACTGGCCGCCGTGCGTGTGGCCCGACAGCTGCAGCTGGTAGCCGGCCTGGGCCGCCAGCGTCGCGCTGCGCGGCTGGTGTGCAAGCAGCACCCGCGTGTGCACCAGCGGCGGCGCATCGAACAGCGCCAGGTGCGGATCGCTGGCGTGCGCGGCATCGAAGTGGCCGGCGGTGTAGTCGGTCACGCCCGCCAGCACCAGCTGGCTCTCGAACAGCTCTTCGTCGTTCTGGGCGCCGCGCACGTTGCGCGTCTGCAGCACCACGTGCTCGTTGAGCAGCACCTTCAGGCCCAGCCTGCGCAGCTCGTCGATCCAGGCGTGCGCGCCGGCGTAGTACTCGTGATTGCCGGTGACGACGAAGGTGCCGTGCCGCGCGCGCAGGCCGGCCAGCGGCGCGATGTGCTCGCGGAGCTCGGCCACGCTGCCGTCCACCAGGTCGCCGGTGATCGCGATGGCATCGGCGCCGAGCCGGTTCACCGCATCGACGATGCGCTGGATGTAGGCGCTGCGGATCGTGGGACCGACGTGGATGTCGCTGAGCTGCGCGATCGTGAAGCCCTCGAGCGCCGCCGGCAGGCCGCTGATCGGAACCTCCACGCGCTTCACGTCCGCCGTGCGGCGGGCATTGAGGAATCCCACCATCGACACCAGCGTGGCCAGCAGCAGCACCGCCATCGCGCTCCATGGCAGCACGGCATGCCAGGGCACCGGTGCGCCGAACAGCACGCTCGCCAGCCAGGCGAGCAGCAGGCCCGCATCGCGCAGCAGCGTCGCCACGAACAGCGAGGAGAACCAGCCCATGCTGATGAGCCCCGTCCACTGGAGCAGTTCGCCCACCGAGGCGCCGTGCTCCCTGCCGCGCGAGACAAAAGGCAGCGGGATCGTGAGGGCCGAGATGGCGAGCGCGGCCAGGGCGAGCGGCCAGGCCGGCGTGAGCATGGCCAGCGCGGGCAGCAGCCGCAGCGCGATGTAGGCATGCAGGAGCGCGGTGAGCACGCTCAGGGAACGTATCGGCATGAGGGCAATGGGAATGGGCGTTGCCCGGGACCCGGCATCTGCAAGGCGCATGCCGCGCATTCAAGGCGGCCTCCGGCCAGCGAGCCGCTATTTTTTCTATAGCGCCGGGCAGCCAGATAGCTCGCGCTGCGAGTGAAGTGGACGGTCAAGCTCCAGTTCCGGCGCTCCGCCTCCGGAACGGGGCTTGCCGATCACTGCACCGCGCGCGTGCCGGCAGAAGCCATATCGGTGCCCGCCGGCCACAGGAATGCCACCCGAGCGGGCGTGCCTGGCCTGAGTTGCAGCGTTTGCTTGAGCGTATTTCCACGCAAGCGAGCCTCCACTTCATAAGTGCCGGGGTCGAGCCGCGCCACCATGAACGGACCGGCCGATTCCACGTTGTCGAGCAGCACCGTGCCATGGCTGTCGCGCACGGTCACGCGCACGTCGGATGCGAACTCGGCGCCCTTGTGGTCCTTGATCGCGAATTCGAAGGTGGCGGGCCAGCGCGGCGCCACCGTCTCCATCAGCCTGGCCTCGTCGCTGCCGATGCCGCCACTCATGTATTCGATGCCGTGCGTCATGCGGATCGGCGGGTTGAACGCCGCATGCGCCGAAGAGGAAAGCGCCGCGAGAAGAACGGCGCCGCACAGCATGGCGGCCGCCAGGGGCCGCGTCTGCGATGAAATCCGGGAGGTCATGGTCTGGTCCTTTCTTGCTTGCCTGCTTGTGTGCGTGGCCGGAGGAAGGCCACGGCGCCACTGTGCGGCGCACGGCTTAGGCAAGGCTTAACGGAAAGGACCGGGCCCGGCCGGAGCCGGGACAGAAGAAAGAAGGAAGGAAGCTCAGCGCGCCGCGGAGGTCTGTGCGAGCGCCTGCGGCATCGGCGGCATCACCGAGGCCATGTCGAAGTTCGACGGCCACATGAACACCGTCCGGGCCGGCACGCCCGCAATCACCGTCAGCGTCTGCGTCATCGTGAGGCCGCCGAGCGTCACGTTCACGTCGTAGGCGCCCGGATCCAGCCGCGCGAGCATGTAGGGCCCCTGCGACTGCGCTTCCATCACGGGGCGGCCCGTGTATTTCTCGCGCACCTGGACCGCCGCACGCGCCGGGAAGCTGCCGCGCTGCGCGCTGTCGTTGATGCCGAACTCGATGGTGGCCGCCCAGCGCGGCGAAACCATCTGCATGAAGGCCGCCTCG
This sequence comes from Variovorax sp. SPNA7, assembly GCF_033807855.1. NCBI lineage: Bacteria > Pseudomonadati > Pseudomonadota > Betaproteobacteria > Burkholderiales > Comamonadaceae > Variovorax > Variovorax sp. SPNA7. The sequence continues at coordinate 6,203 of NZ_CP138513.1, read as the reverse complement.
GCCTTGTTCGTGCCGCCGCACATGTATTCGACACCCTGCGCCATCTGGATGGGCGGGTTCGAGAACGCATGGGCCGATGTCATCGCCCCGAAGAATGCTGCTGTGCCGCCCAGTACCAGTGCAGCCATCGGCTGCCGCAGACGCATAAGGTTCATTGCTTCGATGTCCTCGATCATGGGGTGACGTGAAATCCGTCGAGGATTTTGCTTAGCAAGAGTCGGGCTAGATATAGCGTTTACGAGGAAGGATCCTCGGGGAAGTACTGAACGCTATTGTTTTAATAGCTGATGACGGACGTGTGACGGGCGTCGGCACCGTTTCGAAGGCTCTTCCCTATGAAAACCCTGAGAAGCCGCGCTGTGGGCCCGATTCGACGCGATGCACGTCATTGGCGCCTACAGAGGTGCACGGTACCGCTGGTTATGAAGAAAGTTCGTAAGCAGAAAGGAGCTTCAAATGACCATTGGATCCAGGATCGAAGCAATCAAGCAGAAGGACGCACGGCGCCCGGGCTTTCCGGGCGAGCACCTTGCCGTGCTCGGCACGGGTCTCCTGCTGCTGCTGACGGCGGGGCGCAGCCACTCCCTGGGGCGCCGCCTGCTGGCGGGCGCCGCCGGCGGTGCGCTGGTCGGCCGCGCGGCCAGCGGAACCGGCGGACTGGCACGCGTCGCGCAAATGATGCACGGTGGCCGGGGCGAGCGGAGCGGAGGCAGAAGCCGCGTTCGCGTTCACCGGTCTATTTGAGCCGGCGCCCGCTTGGCTGGCGAAAGAGGCGGCCAAGCGGGAAATGGAATGAGCGCCGAGGCGCTCGATGCCCACGTCAAGTGGATCGACACCGTGGCCCGGCCGCCGCTGACCGATCGGCCGATCAGACGTCGATATTCGCCGCCCGCAGCGCGTTCTGCTCGATGAATTCGCGGCGCGGCTCAACCTCGTCGCCCATCAGCATCGTGAACACGCGGTCGGCTTCGATGGCGTCGTCGATCTGCACGCGCAGCAGGCGGCGCACGGTCGGGTCCATGGTGGTTTCCCACAGCTGCGCAGGGTTCATTTCACCCAGGCCCTTGTAGCGCTGGCGCGAGGTGGCGTTCTCGGCCTGGCCGATGAGCCACTTCATCGCGATGCGGAAGTCGGCCACCTTTTCTTCCTTGGCGCGCTCGCCTTCGCCGCGGCGGACGGTGGCGCCTTCGCTGCTCAGGAGGTTGCGGAAGGTGTTGGCGGCTTCGGCGAGCGCGGCGTAGTCGGCGCCGTGCACGAAGTCCTGCGTGAGCACGCTGCTCTTGACGTTGCCGTGGTGGCGGCGGCTGATGCGCAAAAGCGGCTTGTCGGTGCGGGCGTCGAACTCGCTGCTCACCTCGGCCGGCACGCCGGTGGTGTTGAGCTCGCGCAGCTTGGCCTGCAGTGCCACGGCCGAGGCTTCGGCTGCGGGCGTGGTGTCGAGGTCGAGCGCCACGCCGTCGGCAATGGCGCGCAGGGCTTCGGCGTCCATGAAGTTGCGCAGCCGCGCAATCACGGCTTCGGCCAGTTGGTGCTTGCGCGCGAGCTCGGCCAGCGTGTCGCCGGAGAGGGTGGTCGAGTTGGGGCCGCCGGTCTCGATGCTCGCGTCCTTCAGCGCCACCTTGAGCAGGAAGGCGTCCAGCGCGGGGCCGTCCTTCAGGTACTGCTCTTCCTTGCCGACCTTCACCTTGTACAGCGGCGGCTGCGCGATGTAGATGTGGCCGCGCTCGACCAGTTCCGGCATCTGCCGGTAGAAGAAGGTGAGCAGCAGCGTGCGGATGTGGGCGCCGTCGACGTCGGCGTCGGTCATGATGATGATGCGGTGGTAGCGCAGCTTGGCGACGTTGAAGTCGTCCGCCCCGCCGCCCGCGCTGGTGGCGCCGGCGCGGCCGATGCCGGTGCCCAGCGCCGTGATCATGGTGAGGATTTCGTTGCTGGTGAGCAGCTTCTCGTAGCGCGCCTTTTCCACGTTCAGGATCTTGCCGCGCAGCGGCAGGATGGCCTGGAACTTCCGGTCGCGGCCCTGCTTGGCGGAACCGCCGGCGGAGTCGCCCTCCACCAGGTAGACCTCGCACAGCGCGGGGTCCTTCTCCTGGCAGTCGGCCAGCTTGCCGGGCAGGCCCATGCCGTCGAGCACGCCCTTGCGGCGCGTCATTTCGCGGGCCTTGCGCGCGGCTTCGCGGGCGCGGGCGGCCTCGACGATCTTGCCGCAGATGATCTTGGCGTCGTTCGGGCGTTCCTGCAGGTAGTCGGTCAGGAGGCGGCCGACGATGTCTTCCACCGGCGCGCGCACTTCGCTGGACACCAGCTTGTCCTTGGTCTGGCTCGAGAACTTGGGTTCGGGCACCTTCACGCTCAGCACGCAGCACAGGCCTTCGCGCATGTCGTCGCCGGTGACTTCGACCTTGGCCTTCTTGGCGAACTCGTTTTCTTCGATGTACTTGTTGATGACGCGGGTCATCGCGGCGCGCAGGCCCGTGAGGTGGGTGCCGCCGTCACGCTGCGGGATGTTGTTGGTGAAGCACAGCACCTGCTCGTTGTAGCCGCTGTTCCACTGCATCGCCACCTCGACGCCGATGTGCGTGCCCGGAATGCCGCCGTAGGTGTCGGCCGGCTTCTCGCCCATCGCGTAGAACACGTTGGGGTGCAGGACGGTCTTGCCCTTGTTGATGAAATCGACAAAGCCCTTGACGCCGCCGGCGCCCGAGAAGTCGTCTTCCTTGCCGCTGCGCTCGTCCTTCAGGCGGATGCGCACGCCGTTGTTCAAAAAGCTCAGTTCGCGCAGGCGCTTGGAGAGGATTTCGTAGTGGAAATCGGCGTTCTCCTTGAAGATCTCGGTGTCAGGCAGGAAGTGGACTTCGGTGCCGCGCTTGTCGGTTTCCCCGATGATCCGCATCGGCGACACCTCGACGCCGTTCACGGTCTCGATCAGGCGGTTCTGCACGAAGCCGCGGCTGAATTCGAGTTCGTGGATCTTGCCTTCGCGCCGCACCACCAGGCGCAGCATCACGCTCAGCGCGTTCACGCAGCTCACGCCCACGCCGTGCAGGCCGCCCGACACCTTGTAGCTGTTCTGATTGAACTTGCCGCCCGCGTGCAGCTCGGTGAGTGCGATTTCGGAAGCCGAGCGCTTGGGCTCGTGCTTGTCGTCCATCTTCACGCCGGTGGGAATGCCGCGGCCGTTGTCGGTGACGGAGATCGAGTTGTCGGTGTGGATGGTGACGACGATGTCGTCGCAGTGGCCGGCCAGTGCCTCGTCGATGGAGTTGTCGACCACCTCGAACACCAGGTGGTGCAGGCCCGTGCCGTCGGAGGTGTCGCCGATGTACATGCCGGGGCGCTTGCGCACCGCCTCGAGCCCTTCGAGGATCGTGATCGAGCCTTCGCCGTAGCTGGTGTCGGCGGGCGTGATCTCGATCGGTACCGCACTCTCGATCTCGGGCGTGTAGACCGGCTCGGTGTGGGGTACTTCGGGCTTGTTCTCTTCTGCACTCATTCGGATATTCCTCTATCTCTCACGGCGTTCACGGGATTTCTCGGGCTCTCGGAGCCGGTTTTTCCTGCCTCTTGAAAGCGCAAACCCGCGGAGGGCCGCGGGCTGTCTGCGCAAGGCGCTGTGTTTTCTGTCTTCTAGATTCGCATCGGCATCACGACGTACTTGAAGGATGCGTTCTCGGGGATGGTCAAAAGGGCCGAGCTGTTGGAGTCGGCCAGGTCCAGCTTGACCATGTCCTGGCCCATGTTGGACAGCGCGTCGATCAGGTAGGTCACGTTGAAACCGATCTCGATGGCGTCGCCGCCGTAGTCGATGTCGAGTTCGTCCTGCGCCTCTTCCTGCTCGGCGTTGTTCGACGCGATGCGCAGCGTGCCGGGCTCGATGTTCAGGCGCACGCCCTTGAACTTCTCGCTCGTCAGGATGGCGGTGCGCTGCAGGCTGGCCAGGAGCGGCGCGCGGCCGAGCGTGACGCTGTTCTTGTGGTTCTTGGGAATCACGCGGTTGTAGTCGGGGAACTTGCCCTCGACCAGCTTGGTGACGAACTCCATGCCGCCGAAGCTGAACTTGGCCTGGTTGTTCGCAAACTGCATCTCGATGGCGCCTTCGGCGTCCGACAGCAGGCGCTGCATCTCGAGCACGGTCTTGCGCGGAAGAATGACTTCCTGGCGCGGCACCTCGACGTCGAGCGTGGCCGACGAGAACGCCAGGCGGTGGCCGTCGGTGGCCACCAGGCTCAGCTGCTTGCCTTCGGCCACGAACAGGATGCCGTTCAGGTAGTAGCGGATGTCGTGCACGGCCATCGCGAAGGAAACCTGCGAGAGCAGGTCTTTCAACGTCTTTTGCGGCACGCTGAACACCGGGCCGAAGTTGGCGGCTTCCTGCACCAGCGGAAAGTCCTCGGCCGGCAGCGACTGCAGCGTGAAGCGGCTCTTGCCGCCCTTGAGCACCAGCTTGCTCGCGCTCGATTCGAGGCTCACGGTCTGGTCGGCCGGCATGGTGCGCAGGATGTCGATCAGCTTGCGCGCGCCGATGGTGGTGGTGAAGTTGCCTTCATCGCCGCCGAGCTCGGCCGTGGTGCGGATCTGGATCTCGAGGTCGCTGGTGGTCAGCTGCAGCTGGCCGCCGGTCTTGCGGATCAGCACGTTGGCCAGGATCGGCAGCGTATGGCGCCGTTCCACGATGCCAGCCACCGACTGCAGCGCGGCGAGGACCTTGTCTTGGGTTGCCTTCAAAACGATCATGTCTTCTTCCTCTTCTCTTATCTCTTTGAATCCGCCAGTGAGACGCCATTCTCCGCTGTTGCGAGGGGCATTCCTGATGACATCCGGGATCAGCCCTTGAGCGTCTGCTCGAGGACGTGCAGCTGCTGGTTGAGTTCGGTGAGCTGCTGGCGCTCGCCCGAGATCTTGCGCACCGCGTGCAGCACCGTCGTGTGGTCGCGCCCGCCGAACAGCTCGCCGATTTCGGGCAGGCTCTTCTGCGTGAGCTCCTTGGCCAGGTACATCGCGATCTGCCGCGGCCGCGCAATGCTGGCCGGGCGCTTCTTGCTGTACATGTCGGCGACCTTGATCTTGTAATAGTCGGCCACCGTCTTCTGGATATTTTCGACCGAGATCTGCCGATTCTGGATCGACAGCAGGTCGCGCAGCGCCTCGCGCGCCAGGGCGATCGAGATCTCCTTCTGGTTGAAGCGCGAGTAGGCCAGGATCTTGCGCAGCGCGCCTTCGAGCTCGCGCACGTTGGAGCGCACGTTCTTGGCCACGAAGAAGGCCACTTCCTCGGGCATCTCGGCCGACTCGGCGCGCGCCTTGTTGATCAGGATGGCCACGCGCATTTCGAGCTCGGGCGGCTCGATGGCCACCGTCAGGCCCGAGTCGAAGCGCGAGACCAGCCGCTCGTGGATGTCGGCCAGGCCCTTGGGATAGGTGTCGCTGGTCATCACGATGTGCGACTTCTTGGCCAGCAGGGCCTCGAACGCATTGAAGAATTCTTCCTGCGTGCGGTCCTTGTTGGCGAAGAACTGCACATCGTCGATCAAGAGCAGGTCGAGCGAGTGGTAGCGCTCCTTGAACTCGTCGAAAGTCTTGCGCTGGTAGGCCTTGACCACATCCGAGACGAACTGCTCGGCATGGATGTAGAGAACTTTGGAATCCGGGCGGTCGGCCAAGAGCCGGTTGCCCACCGCGTGCATCAGGTGGGTCTTGCCCAGGCCGACGCCGCCGTAGATGAACAGCGGGTTGTACAGGTGGCCCGGCATGCCGGCCACGTGCATGGCGGCGGCGCGCGCCATGCGGTTGGCCGTGCCCTCCACCAGGGTGTCGAAAGTGAGGCCCGAATTCAGCCGGTTCTTGAACCCCGCGTTGGCGGGCTCCTCGCCCGGGCCGGCCACGTCGCGCGGCACGTCGGTTTCGGCCAGCACGGCAACCGGGGCAGAGCGCACGGGCGCTTCTCGCGGAGCAAGCGCTAACTCAACCGCCACCGGCTGGCCGTACATCTTCTCGGCCATGGCGGCAATCTTGCCGGCGTACTGGGCCCGGATCCAGTCGAGCTTGAAGCGGTTGGCAACGAACACCGTCATGCGCGAAAGGTCGTCCGCGACCTGCGCTGTCAGGGGCTTGATCCAGGTGTTGAACTGCTGCTCGGACAGCTCCTGCGCGAGCTGGTCGACGCAGGCTTGCCAGAGGCTTTCGCCGATGCCGTCAGTGGACAT